>NZ_QGHA01000001.1:0-1183971 GCF_003148845.1 Mucilaginibacter oryzae
TGTTAATATATAGGAGATCCGTTCAACCGGGTATGACGGATCCAGCGGAACATAGGCCCCCCCCGATTTTAAAACCCCTAATATCCCGATCACTAACTCCAAACTTCGGTCCAGAAGCAAGCCTACAAGGCTCCCCCGCTCCAACGATACACCATTGATCAATGCATAATGCTTCCGGATATGCCGCGCCAGCTGGTTACTACGTTCTTCAAGCTCCCGGTAGCTCAGCGATAATCCCTGATACACCACAGCCGTATTCTCAGGAAGAAGCTTAGCCCGATTCTCAAACACCAGATGAATCGTACGATCTGAATCGTAATCCTGATCCGTACGGTTCCAGTCCCGGACCTGCTGTACATAAGATGATTCTGGTAACAGTGACAACTCAGCGTATGCTTTGTCGGGAAAATTGACCAGGAGTTTCAAAAGTTCATTGAAATTCCCGATCAACCGGTTTATGCTTTCAGCTTCAAATAAGCTCGTCGAATATTCGATGTATCCAGAAAGCGAATCGGCACTGTCGTCGATAAATACTGATAGATCGAATTTTCCTACCTCGTAGATTCCGGGAAGCCTAATCGCTTTAAAGAACTTTCCAAATTCATTTTCCTTGCCCAACCTGCTACCGAAACTCTGCACTGAAAATGTAACTTGAAATATAGGATGTCGTGATAAGTCTCGTTCAGTTTCAAGTTCCTCGATCAACTTCTCGAAAGGAAGATTTTGATGCAATTGCGCCAAAACCTGATCCTCATGAACATTGGCAAGGAGCTCCGTAAAACATTGCCGATTATCTAGTAACGTCCGATGAACCTGCATATTGACAAAGAAGCCTATCAAGCCCTCAGTTTGCCTATAATGCCTGTTAGCGATAGCGCTCCCAATGACAATATCATTCTGCCCTGTGTATTTGTTAAGCAAGATATTGAAAGCACTTAGTAAAGTTACATGCAAGGTTGTCCTGTTATCTTTTGCGATATGTCTTAAAGATTGACTAAGTTCCTCAGTGAACGCGAAGGTTTTACGGGAACCTGAGTAGTCAATGGCCTTGGGTCTGACTTTATCCGTTGGCATTGCCAACGTTTCATAATTTTTTAGCTTTTGCTTCCAGTATTCCAATTCCTTTTGCAATACCTGCCCTTGTAAAAAATTTCGATGCCAAATCGCATAATCTTTATACTGGATCTCAAGAGCGGGTAGATCCGATGCAGTATCTCCAGACACGAACATTTTGTAGAAAAAGGCTAACTCCTTTAAAAATATTTCCATAGACCAGCCATCACTGGCAATATGATGAATATTAATAAGAAGGAGCCTTCGATCTGCACAATATTCCTTATCAGCCTGCAAATCCAATTTATTGTATAAAACTATTCTGATAGGGAAATCAGAAGACAACTCAAAGGGACGGTTCATGTCCGCGCGGAGAATCGCCTCTATGTCATCCGAGTCATTCAGTATCATTTCATCAATACTGACAGGCAAGTCATGGATAACCTGAATGGGCTCAAGGTTAGGATTTGTCTCTATCGTTGTCCGCAATATCTCATGTCTTAAAACGACCTTCTGCAGCGCAAATTTCAGGCCCGCTAAGTCTACATCTTGCTGCACTTCAAAAAGAACTGGTATGTGGTAAGCATTGGTTCCGTCTTCGTACCGTTCAATAAACCACAAACGTTCCTGGGCAAATGATAAAGGGGCCTTGTCCATACTCGTTTTCGGTATATTTACTAACATTGCGTTTACGTGATTATTTAAGATGTTCGAGAGGGTTCTTTGTCTGAATATTTCAGCTACCTGTATCTCATTTTGCAAAATCTTACTCATGCGGTGCGAAACCTGAATGGCGAGAATAGAGTTACCGCCAATCTGAAAAAAATCATCAGTCATACCGACACGTTTCACACCTAAGGCAGCTTCCCAGATTCCACATAATGCGATAGCGAGAGGCGTAGCCGGGGGGACAAAATCATTTTCCAGGTCATAATTCGGTTCAGGAAAAGCACTCTTATCCAGTTTACCATTGGCAGTTACCGGAAAGTTTTCCATCTGTATGAATTGATCCGGAATCATAAAATCCGGGAGCCAATCATTCAACGCAGCCCTAATTTTTTCTACTTTAATTCCCGACTCTTGATCATCCAGAACATAATATCCGACGATTTTTTTTTCACGATTTTCATGCGTACCGCTTTCCCTGACCATCACCATAGCTTGTTTGATGCAGGGGAAAAGTCTCATTGCAGCCGCTATTTCGCCAGGCTCGATACGATACCCTCTTAATTTAAGTTGGTCGTCTTTTCTGCCTATGTATTCGAGGTTGCCATCAGGCAGCCACTTAACCAGATCACCTGTTTTATACAACCGTATATCCTTCTGTAATCTAATTGAATATGAGGGAAAGGTTACGGTGATGAATCGTTCATTCGTCAATTGAGCGTCGTTAAGATAACCTCTTGCCAATCCATCTCCACCAATAAAAAGTTCTCCGATAACCCCTATCGGCACCGGATTCAGCGAAGAATCAAGGACAAACACATTTCTGTTGCTAATTGGCTTTCCGATTGGAACGTTCTGCCTCATAATGGCCGAACTGAAATTATAAATACATGTGAAGGTCGTGCTTTCGGTGGGGCCGTAACCATTTAAAAAATTTAACGGTTTTGCCGGATTCCGGATCATCCTGTTAACTACATCTCTATCAAGTGCTTCACCTCCGGTAATCAGATATTTCAGCCGACCGAATAAGGAAGGGTCCGCTGCAAATAAAACATCAAAGAGCGTTTTTGTGAGCCAGAGAACAGAGACGTCATTTATTTCCAGGAAATTCTTGAGAAGCCGGGCATCCGACAGGGTTGTAGTAAAGCTTTCCGGTATAACCAAAGTATTTCCGGAAAGCAATGGAGTCCAAATTTCAAACGTAGCGGCATCAAAACCAGTTGCGGAAAAGAATGCGAAAACGTCAGATTCGCCAATGTCGATGTAATCGTTATAAATCAAACTAAGCACGGACGAATGCTCTATCATAACACCCTTTGGAATTCCTGTTGTCCCGGAAGTATAAATTACATAGGCCAGATCGGACGGAGCACCTTTCCTGGAAAGACCAGTCGAATCTTCCTGCAGGTAAAGACCATCGCTCCAAGTGAATTTGATCTTCATTTCATCCTCTATCGCCGAATATCTGTCTTCCAAGGATGAATTCGTTTCCAGAATCAAAACAGCCCTAGTATCCTCGAATATAAACCTTACCCGTTCTTTTGGATAAGAGGAATCTACAGGTACGTAGGCTGCACCCGCTTTTAAAACTGCTAAAGTGCCAATTATAAACTCAGGACCTCGCTCCAGGCATATCAAAACCATCCCTTCAGGTCCCAGGTTCTTTCCAGTAAGTTCTTGATACTTTCGTTTAATGTGTCTCGCCAGCTGATTGCTTTTCTCGTCAAGTTCCCGGTAACTAAGCGACCACCCGCCAAACCTCAAAGCGGGCTTGTGGGGCGTTCTGGCTGCCTGTTTCTCAAACAAACTATCCAAAGTTCCAGATGGTGTTGCTACCTTTTCTCTTGCCGCCCACATTACGATCAGTTTCTCAAGTTCTTCAGGGTCTAAAAGATGAAGTTTACTGTAATCATTATTCGGATCCCTAAGTAATTTGCCGAGTAAGATTAGATAAGCGTTTACCATTCTTTCGATACTTTCTTTGCGAAATAAGGAAGTTGAATAGTTAAAATATCCGCGAAGCTGACTCCCTCCTTCCTCAAACATGATGGTAAGATCAAACTTTTCTACCTGATATAATGAAGCTATGTCATAGGGGCGGAAGTACTGTTCGGCGCCACTTGAAGCATATAGTTCCAATTCTGGGGTTTGCAAACCAACCATAACTTGGAAAACCGGATGCGTGGACATGTCTCGCTCTATTTTTAACTCGTTGACGAGTTTTTCAAAAGGCACTTCCAAAAATGATTGCGCCGCGGACTGTTCCCGCTGGAACCGACTAATTAATGAGCTAAAAGATTCGTCATTTCTTAAAAGCGTCCGATTCACAACAGTGTTAACAAAAAAACCGATCAAATCAGCAGTTTGCGCGTGTTGTCTGTTGGCAACAGCCCCGCCCGTAATGATATCATCCTGACCAGAAAGTTTACCTAACAAAATATGAATTGAAGCTAACAATATACTGTGTAGGGTTACGCCATATGCCCGAGACAGGGAATCTAGCGCGGCATGATCCTCTTTACTGATCTCGAATTTGAATCGGGCTCCTTGGAAGTCTGAGTCTGAAGGCCGGACCATATCTAAAGGCAGTTGCAATTGTTGAAAGCCGGTAAGCTTATTATTCCAATAATCTAATTGCGAAGCGACATTTTCACCATCCAAGTAATAGCGTTGCCATAGCGCATAATCCTTATATTGAATTTCCAGCGATGGGAGATTAAAAGAATTATCTCCACGGACAAACGCGCCGTAAAAGCTCACAAGTTCCCGGAAAAAGATTTCAGAAGACCAGCCGTCACCGGCGATATGGTGTATATTGATCAAGACGACGACCCGTTTTTCTCCAACATAGAAAAATACAACGCGTATAGGAGAATCGTTTTTCAGATCAAACGATCTGTGAATTTCCCGCACCAACACTCCTTGTAATTCCAGTTCGCCTTCAACTGCAAGCTCATCCAGAAAGGGCTCCTGATCATGAACGATTTGGATACCCTGATGGTTCTCCCCGGAGACAATGGTCGTACGCAAGATTTCGTGCCTTGCAACAATCGCTTTAATAGCATACTTTACTCCGGAAATCTCTGTCAAAGGATTTAGTTCAAATACTATAGGGATGTGATAAGCATTGTTCCCTTGAACATACTGATCTGTAAACCATAGACGTTCCTGGGCGGAACTGAGAGGGTATTGCTTTCTTTCCGGTTCTCTAAAAACAACATTATTCCGGAACCGTTCTTTTGAAAATATTTTATTCGCCTCCAGAATAGCATTAATCTCAGCCTTATTCGCTATAATAAATACTTTCACGTCTTCGTGCTGAAATTTCTTAGGTACAAAAAGTTTCAACGCGCCGTTTTCTAACCATATCGCGCCTGAACTCAATCTCAATTCATTGAAAAAAATTTGGATATCTTTCATAAAGGGGGGGGGGGAACAATATTATAGATAGATGTAAAGAATTATATAATAGCATCTAAATATAATTATCCATTATGACAAAGTATCTTGGCTCATATATATTTTAACTATTTTTTTTAATACTGTGAAAGTATGGCAGGTAGAAAATTTCTTCTCCTGTAAAGGTGCTGCCCCAATCATCCTTGTGACTTGGTTAACAATTGTGAACATCCTCGCGAAGAACTGATGTTAAGATTTAGGACTAAAATAAATGGAACACTTAATTTGCTCTGCCTCCCCTGAACTGTGACCGAGCTAAGTAAAAAATCAGAGATTCAACTACACTAATAGAAAGCTTATCCTTTCTTCGCAATTACCAGGTTCAATTCTCGGCGGACTTTCCCGAAGCCAACTTCTTTTAAAATATCTTCCATTTCCGAATAAGACGGTTGCCAGCCAGATTTTTGATCTGGCCCCAATATCAGAATAGACTGGATCATATGCAATAATGGGCCTTGCCAATTGTCTTCGATAAAAAGTTCGGAGACCAACAAGGTAATCTGCGGATAAGCAACATATATATTTTTCAGAATAGTTATCATATCACTACGGGTCCAATCGTGGAGCACGTTGGCGAGTAAAATGACGTCGGCATCGACCGGATATTGTGGGTCATTGAACATATCGCCCGGGATAACACCGGTGTTATTGTCTCCATTTTTTTCAATGACTAACTTAGTAATTGCTGTCACGTCAGGAAGATCGAAGATATCACATCTTAAATGAGGGTACACAGACCGGATGCCCATAGCCCATCCTCCGCTCGCCCCGCCGATATCCAATAAATAGGAATAACCGGAGAAGTCAAACTGTCCAGCAAGTTCCTTTCCTTTTTGCACCCGCCAGTTATGCTGCGTCCCCGCCATAAAAAAGTCATTGGAAATTCCATGGACATTCGCAATATTGTTGTCGCGATTTTTAATCTCATACCAGGGTTGGGGTACTGGATGATAAAGTTGATCTTTAAAATTTGTGAATGTACGAGCACTGAAGGCTTCAATTTCCCTGGAGAACGCTTCATTAAGCAAGTAATTTTTGGATAACTCGGAATTGCTAAACTCGCTATCATTAAAATTGAGCAATTTTAGACCGCAAAGATATTGTGCTATCACCCGGGCAGACATTAATGGCATTTCCAGGATTTCTGCAAGCCTTTCTAAGGAAACTGCAGTTTGCCTTTCTACGGCAAAAAAGAGATCTTTTTCCAAAGCGATCTCCAGAACATATCCGTATGTCTTGGACCAAAGGATCATGTTAATATTGTCGAGCGGGAGTGAACTGTCTTCAGTCATGAGTGATCTGGTTTTTGGAATGATTAGCGGGATTATAATTCATCACGCAATTTCTTAGTTAAATAGTAAACTTTTGAGATCGCCCCAGCATGGCAAGCACCTGCTGTCGGTCTTTTAAAGCTCTACCGTTTTCCCCATTACTGAACGAGCCTATAAAAATATCAGTAATTTGTAAAACCATTCTCCGGCTTACATTCTTTTTCGATTCACTGCGATTAAGTATAATTAAATTACAATAAGTTTTGACATATAATCTAATTATCCAAGGCACTTTTTCAGAGACAATTACAAGTGAATAAATTAGACGACTTGTTTTCCATTCATTGTTACATTAAATAAATTAATTTGAGGTCAATGAATTTCGATTAGGAATAATGACTTCAAATTGGCGGTTAGATATAAAAGAAGGCCGGGGGTTTTCGATAGTGGGCAATTTATTTTCAATGCTGTTATAAGTTATCAGAAAAGTGTGTCGATCCCATGGTGACAGATTATTGGACGAAGCGTGAAAAAGATTGCCATGAAAAAATACGACTGAACCGGCAGTACCCTTTATTGAATGTATTCCTTTACTTTTCATAACATCGGAAAGCATGTGCTCTTTCAATGTATACTTCAGGTCCGTAGTAAGTGATGACATATAATCGGTACTTTTGTGGTAATCAGCAAACCACCCATCATTTTCATTTATATTGCTGTTGTTTGCTATAACGTCTATATCTTCCTTCTTATGAGACCCGGGAATAACGATCAGCGGCCCATTGAATTCATTGACATCATTCAGATAAATCATTGCCGTAAGAACATTCGGTTTAGGCATTCCATCTTCCTTGTGCCAATATGTAAAATCCTGGTGCCACTCCCACCAATCGCCTACCAAAGCCTGCTTTGTATTCAGTTTAGTCTGATGTTTATAAACATCGGATCTCAAAAGTTGCTTAGCAGGTACCACCAGTTTTTCAAGGTTTATTGTGTCAGCGAATAGCTGATTATTCCACTCCGGCGCAAAAAAAGATCTGACAGAGCCCTTTTTATCCAAAATACGCCTATCACAATTTTCAGAAATGACTAATTTCATTTCATTTAACAAAAGCCCGACCTCTTCCTGACTAAAAACGTTTTCGATAAATAAATACCCTATTTCATCATAATTCGAGATTTGAAACTCCGATAATGTCATAAAATTCCCCCTTGTTGTGAATAATTAAATTGCCATCTTATATCGCGCGTTATAATGCTTTGATATCCATCATGCCGCTGGTAAGTCAGGCCCTTTAACTTTTGTTTAGCTTCGGTTAAAGATAGTTGACTTATTGTAACAACAAAATTTTTTAGAAATTTATGATAATAAATGTTCCCAATTCAATTTATTTGATATGCTTCCATAATGGCCTTGACCGGGGTATTCGCTACAGTTAACCGGGTAGTTACCAGTAGCTGTTTTTTAGAATGGTGCTTAAATTCGATCTTTACATTATACCATCGCTCAATTACCGCGGTCATTTCACTTAAAGGAACGCCTTCGAACACTAAATGGCCCTCTTTCCAGTCGGTTATATCATTGACAGGCACCGTGCTTGTAATCAGCGTTTCATTGTTCCATACAGACTGTTGACCGGGCTGCAGGTGAGCCAGTACCTTTATTTCCTTACCTTTCAAGCGTTCGATACTTACCTCGCCGCTGGCCAGTGCAATAGAAACCGGGCGATTTTTAAACGCACTGATTTTGAATGAGGTACCAATATCCCTCGTCTGCAAGTCACCTGTGTGAACAATAAAGGCTTGTTGAGGCTTGTGTTTAACATCAAAAAAGCCTCACCGTCCAGGTTAATATCCCTTATGTCGCTTTCGAAGGTTTCCGGGAAACTGATCTTACTGCCTGCTCCCAGATACACAACCGAACTATCCGGCAGGGTAATCACAGATCGTTTGCCATTGGGGTTGACGATCTGACGCATCGAAACGAGCGTTTTTTCTGCTGGCTTACCCGCCTTTTGCGTGATAACCAAAACCAGGCCGATGATAACCGCTGCGCTTATACTGGCATAACGAAATAAGCCGGAACGAAAAATGCGGAAAACGTTGCTGTCTTTTGCAGGCCTGATTCTTTGGTGCAATTCTTTGTGCAACTCCGACAATTGCAGGTCACTCAGGTCATCCGCTGCCATTGTTGCATCCCATCGTTCCTGCAGCACTTCATCAAATAAGCGTTGTCCTTCGGGCGTATTTAAGACCTGTAATACCACTTGCCTTTCGGCTTCAGTGCATTGCTGCCCTAAAAATTTGATAATTAATTTTTTGCTTATTTCTTCTTGCATACCTCGTGTTCATTTAGGTAAACAAGCAAAATCAAGAGGAGTACTAATGCAAGGAATAAAAAAATTTACTTTGTAAAAGATAGAGGATTGAGCCAAATGCTACTACTTTTTAAAGGCGGTTATCAGCAAAATAACAGGCAGGAGCAACGCCGCAAACTCGTTTAAATGTTCACGGAAATATTGCAGGGAGGCGCTTACATGATTTCTTACCGTGTTTACCGAAAGATTTAAATGATCCGCTATTTCAGCATAGGACATATTTTGTTCCCGGCTCATTGTGAAAACCTGCTTGCGTTGCGGACTTAGTTGATTTAATTTTTCCTGATAGGACTGTTGAAGTTCTTTACAATCCAGTTCATGATCTGCGGGTTGTGAAATCGGTTCAAAAGATTCCGGGAGATCACTGATCGGCAAAGTAATAATGGCTTTTCTTTTCCAATTGTTGTATAAGGCATTTCTGATCGAACGGTATAGATAAGCGTTGAGATCAGTTTCAACCAGTATGCTCCCTCTTTTTTGCCATAAACGGATCATGACATCCATCGCAAGTTCTTTTGCGGTTTCGTCGTCGCGGACGGAAGATCTGGCAAATGCATGGATCTTTCTGAAATAACGAAAGAAGATCGCGTCATAGGCTTTAAGATCGTCGTCTCTTAATTTCTTTAAAAGAATATGATCTGGGAGATCTTTATCAGCCATAGCGATTTACTTTTTCCACCACACAAAAGTAAATCGAAAACAACAACAATACATTAATGACAGGTTAACCATTTGTTAACTGATCCAATTGGTAATCATTGGGATCGGTGATCTGTGGATCATGATGGTATTTGCTGGGAAAGAGTTCTGATTAATGTTGCAAGAAAATTTTCCCCTAACTCGGCCCTTCTAAGTAGTATTCGGCCGATATTATTTTGGAACGCAAATTTCTCGTAATAGTTATGACCGGTTTTCATGCGTAGGATCTTAATTCTACTACCTAAATTTTTAAGTAAATCACGCTCTCTCTGGATTATTTCCGTCAAGGATATTCAATTGATTGGAGATCATTGCAAAGTAAGTCTTCCATCTCCACTATTGGTATAAATATAAAAATCAATCCCTTAATTTATTTCCAATTTTATTATTGCTTTCAACAACCACTTTATAAATTAAAGAGGGTAGTAAAATCACTGTGGAAGTTCTGCTATGCCGCGCAATGTTAACACCCACAAAAGCTCCATTAATATCATAAACCGGTCCTCCGCATTCAACAGAAGGAATAGCCGCATCCTGCACAAAAACTTCTTTGAAACCGTCCGAACGCTTACTTCGTTTACCCTCATAGTCATCAGCTACATGATCAGATTTTGGCTCTTCAAATATTATGGTTACAAGCATAGGTGTTTTATCCCTGATGATGTTTAATGCTACGCTGTCAGACATGTACATTTTCCTTATCTCAGATACAAACGCCTCCATGTTAGATACGTTGAGATGGTTAATAGAAACTATTTGATCTCCTATTTTAAGATACTTTTCAGCAGGATACGATGGCGCTATATCCTGCACAAAAACTTTTCCATCCCTTTCTTCTAACAAAGCTCCGAGCTGTGCTCTGCTAAATAATTGAGGAAGTTCTATTATCTGGGTACTAACAATACCTTCTTTACAACGCTTATTCGCAAGTGGTGAGATAAGCAACCTGCCAATTTGCAGATTATTGCGATCACTTGATAGGTACTTATCTATATGAATCGCTTTTAAACCATGCAGCGACTCACGAGACTGCAAAACAACAACATCATTCTCTCGGTCACGATAACAAACAGATAAACTGATCCTTTTATCCTTGTAGTTGATCCAGGGGCGATTGCTTACCAAAGAACTTTTACTTACAAATACGGGCTTGCCCAAGTTGTTAAACTTACCCGTTATAGAAGTTGCCAATGCAACCGGTATTTTATCTTTTTCTGAATTATAAACAGCAAATGCACTATCTAATGCCGCATTACAGGATGTTAAAGGCTCTTCGGGTAGGCGTACTTTAAGTATGGCTTGCGTAGTAACAGGCACAATCTTATCGCTATCAGGTAATATCTTATAGTCAATGGGTTTCTGGAGTGCTGACCAATATTTCCTAAATAAATTTATTTGAATATCAAAATTTTCATTTTCACTCCTGTTGATCTTATCACGTATGCCTATTACTTTGCCGGTAAGGTCAAATAACGCACCTCCTGAATCTCCCGGCTCCATTTTACAGGTAGACTCTATGTAGCCATAACCATCATCTAAGCGGATAATGCGGCCAAAACGCACATTCGGCATTACCTGAAAAAAGCTACCGGGATAAGATATGCCCACGCAGCCTTCACCAGGAGAAAGCAGTTGACTATTGCCCATTTCAACAAATGGCCACTTTGCTTTTTCTTCAATTTTAAGCATGGCCATGTCCAGCTTTTTATCAGCGGTTACAAAAGCCATTCTGCCTAAAGCGGTAGCAACCGCTTTTTGACCATTTGGTAATTCCACCCGGTATCTTATACCAGGCATTACGGAATGTGCTGCGGTCAATATCAAACCATCCTGCGAAACAATTACCCCGCTGAAGCCACCAAAATCACGGTCGTTAAGCGTATCACGGATTACCAGTTTAATACACGCACCTTCTACCTTATTGTATGTATCCTTTATCAGTTTTTCAACCTGATGCGGCTTTAGGACTTTCTCTTGCGCATTAGCATTTAATATTGTTAAAATCAATATTAAAAAAACACACTTCATCATTTTAAGCAAGACCATTCACGAACTTTAATTTGGCGAAAAAACCTTTTCTATTTAGTTTAAGGTAAGCGGGGGAACCTAACTACTAACACTGCGTAGGCCCCCCGTTACCAATTTAATTAAGCTTTTTTATCTCATCAATTGCAGCGCTCATTTCTGCGATTAGCTCAGGTGTGGAACCACTAAAACCTACGCTGGAAAAGCGTATGTAACCATTACCGTCAACAATAACTTTATGTGGGATACCGGAAACTTTGAACGCCTTTGCAACTAAATTTCCCCTTTCACCTTTCTTCAGATCAAGATACAGCGGCAAATCATATTGCTTTGACTTAAAGTATGCCAAGGCATTTTCTTTTACATGCTGTGTATCACCAGGTAATTCATTGGTATGTATAAACAGGAATTTCACTGTAGTGTCTGCTTTATACTTATTAACTAATTGTTGCATTGCGGGCAAAGCGGCTTTACATGGACCACACCAGGTTGCCCAAAAATCAATTACCATGGTTTTCCCTTTAAAGGTTTCCAGGGTAACTGTGTTGCCATTTACATCAAGTAGTTCAAATTCTGGCGCTTTGATTTTAATTAATTTTTGAGCAATGCTGTTATTGTAGGTATGCTCGTATTTATCCTGCAAACCTTTATTGATAGAATCTATGTGTGCTTTATAGTTTCTGTTGGGGTATAAACTTTGGTAAGCTATACGATAGTTATCTCTGATATCCTCATCTTCGGTACCTTGCTTAATGGCTGCCTCCAATGCAGGAAAAGCTAATTTGTACTGCCCGCTTTTAGCAAGCAGTATGGTATAATGATCATTCTCTCTTTGATCTTTACCTTTTTTTAGGTCGATAATCTTTTTAGTAACAATTACAGCCTGTTTAAAATCTTGTCTTTTTTCAAGAAAATAACGCTTTAGGTTAAGCATTAAATTTTGTTGTTCTTCACTTATTTTGCCATTTTTCAGTTCTTTGTCAACCAATTGCTCTGCTTTGGCTAAGGAAACCGGATTGGTAGTGTAACCAAACATTGCCCAAGCCGTTAACCTGTAATAACCTGTAGTTTTGTACAAATATTCCATAGCTTTATCAAACTGGCCGGCATCTGCATAAGCATGAGAAACCATGGCATAAGCATATCCCTTATCCTTGTTTGGATATTGCTTTTTAAGTGCCTCCAGCATCTGGAGTTTCTTTTGCAGGTCCTTTTCTGCAATTAAGCGCTCCACTTGCCTGCCATATGCTATATCACCGTTTGGAAAGCGTTTTTCAATAAGTTCAAGAACGGGTTGATAAGGCAATTCTTTGGCTATGTTGTAATTTGCCAGCAGAATAAGATCGCTTTCGTTGCCTTCTCTCAAAGCAGCCAATTTTTTATTTAAAACAACCGTGTCTTTAATTGCAGATAATGAGTCTACGCCCTTTTGAAAATCCCGCTCATTTTGGGCGAATAGCGATGCTGAACACGTTATCAGCATTAAAAACAAAGAAATTTTTTTGAACATGTTATGATTATTAAAGAGGTTTACGATAATTAATATTAGCAATTGCGCCAAAGCCATCTATTTTTTGCAGGTAATTATTGTTGGTGACATTGCCCAGATTATCTAACTGAAAAAAGTATACGCTTCCCGAGGTATTTGTATTTGCGGCAATCACTAATTTTTTTGCATCATCTGGCTGCACAACCATCTGTTTAATTGAAACACCTGCCGGGAAACTATAAATGAGTTTAGCTGAGTTAGCCAGGATATCATACACGTATAAATGATTATCAGTAGCGTAATATAGTTGACTGAGAAAAAGCGAACCGGCAAATGATTTAGCGGAGGCGATCTCCGGACTGTTTTGCATTTTTTGTTTAAGCGTTGGCCTGCCGCCTGTTAAAGAAAAAATGTACCTGTCGTTATTGCTATCCAGCATAACAAAATAGAATATACCGTCACTGTCATTTTGAGAACCATCTGCGGCTCCGACCATGGTCATGCCTGTATCACCCATATTAAACACCGTAGAAGTAGAACTCAGAATAGGGTTTAAACTAAAATCTCCAAAAGTTACCGACATAAACCTTTTGTACTTATTATCAAAAAAATAAGTAAAGAAATTGGTACTATTAATTACTTTAGGGAACAAGGAATAATCACCGATAAATCGGTCACTAAAAGTTATGTTAATCGGGTCATCAATAACGGTAGTGGCAAAAAGATCACCGTTATTAACTATATACTCTTCTGTACCATATTTAGATACCGCAAAATCGAACTGATCCTTAACCGGTGTAAAGCCAATGGTTAATTTGCCACTTTCTAAAAAACTATTCGAGTCATACATATAGCTGCCTTTATCCGTGAAAAAACCAATACTTATTTTTGAACCGAAAGAGCTTGGATAAGCATATGCGGCTACTGCGTTGCCTGAATAAGTGGTTTGATTTACGGATGCAGCAGCCGAATAAAAAACCCTGTAATCTGATCTTATAAAATCCAGTTGAGCGGTATTACCTTTTGCACTGCTCACTAACCATCCATCGCTAAAAACACTGGAAACTTGCAGCCTAAGGGTTTTAAAAGCAGATACGCCGTTACTTTTATTCGTTACCTTATACTCTAAATTATAACCGTCCGCAAGTGGCGGATAACTGATCACGGCTTTGATCGCTTTGTCTGTTGATATAACCATTGGTGATATCCCCTCAACGGGCCTAACGGGATAGATTTTCCACTGATAGCTATAACTTTCACCGGCGGGCTTAGATTCTGTGAGAACCGGATCTAACCTTAATGTATCAAACTGTGAGATAGTGACTGAAGAATCTGTTTTGATTGTTACTTCATTGATTTGAGCATACTTAAAATCTTGATTATTTTTTTTACAAGATAACAGGCACCAACAAACTATAAATAGGGCGAATATGTAAATTTTCATTGTTGACATTTTTTAAAATTTAACCCGGTTTCCAAACTCATCGATAAGAGGGCCGTTAGCCGTCTCATATACAGTAAGAGCATTCCTGAAATTTACCTGGAGTCTGAACAAATCTCCGGCTCCAACAACATTTGGATCAAAATTGGTAAGGCCTGAAACCTTTATCATAAATTGAAACTTAACAATGCTAAATGTTCCGAATAAAAATTCGAGGTTATCCCAATATGTCGGACGGATCAATTGGTTGGTAATATTCACCTTCATTCTTTTTAAATTGGCTGAAAGGTCTGCAGCCACACCCGGCGCTCCGGCAACAAGATCGGCTCCGGGAGCTACCTCGAGCATCAACTTAAAAGTATTCGTTTTCAATTCGGGAGAATTTAAAACGATAAGTGGATAATTGACCGATAATTGATTAGCGGGTAGCGTTGCATTGGGCAAAATATAGTCAACGTTATTTCTTGCTGTTGAACTGTCAGTAGCCCTTAATTTAAAAGTGCGTGGGTTTGCAGAAGGCTTACCAACCAGGCGCATGGGAATAAATACTGTATCGCGCTGTTTTTGGGCCGGTTGCAGTGCAAATGAATAGTTGATGCTATCAGGATTTGCAAAATAGCTTATATAGAAGCTGATGCCATCCGCACCGTGATACGTTGGTATCTCGCTTTTTTTACAGCCTAAAACCGATACCAATAGTATGAATATAGTTAGGTATTTCATATATAACTTTATTTATAATTAGGGTTAAACTCCAACTCACTGTCCGGAATAGGAAGAACGTACTGAGACAGAGATATATCCGTGGATTTAAATTGCATCCTGACGATGTTCTGTCTTTTATAGTAAAAGAAAAGCTGCCCCTCCGCATGAAATTCCTTCTGATATTCTTTAGTGATCTCGCTATTTAATAACTCTTGAGTGATGTTATCGGCAAGTGGCGTCAAATTTCTGCTTTGCCTCACTATGTTTAAATAGTTAACGCCATCTACTGGTGTTGTGGCACATTCGGCTAAAATGTAATACATTTCAGACAAGCGTATCATGGGAACAATTTCATCAAGCCTGCCGTCCGTAGGTGCAGTGCCGGGATAAGTTTGCCAAAACTTCGAGCAGAAAATATTTCCTGCGGAGTTGGCAACACTGTTATCGGTTTCTATTCGGGCCATATACCGGATATCAGTACTCCCTCCGGTACCTGTTTCATAAAGCGATTGATAATCTATGAGTGGCCTTCTCATAAAAGATGGCCCACGAAAATAACTTTGATCAGTCCAATTTCTTAAATTGGCTACACGTAAACCAAAGATCAGTTCAGTAATGTAGAGCCGGTCTCTTGAACTTGCGTCAGCGGTAGCCGCGCCGAAATCAACAAATGGGAACTTGTTAGCCTTTACCACAGTTTGCGCTGCTGTAAAAGCATTTGTTTTATCACCGGCGAAAAGGTAAATTCTGGCCTCAAGCGCCTTAACCGCATAATAATTCATTTTTGTTGCTCTTACAGCATCGCCGGTTAAGATTGGGTCAGAATTCTGTAGTAATTGCTCCGCCTCCTTTAAATCCGCTAAAGCCTTTTGTACTACCATTTGGGTAGTAGATGGTACGACTACATATTGGTTTACGGCTGTTTTGTAAGGTATAGCCTTTTTGTTTTGACCACTTACATATTCGGGGCCAAAGAGGCGTAAAAGTTCAAAATGCATGTAAGCTCTAAGTGCCAGCGCTTCGCCCCTTATTCTGTTGTAACCCTGATCACTTAGCACACTACGTTTTTCCTGGGTATTTTGTATTACTTTATTGGCCCCTGCAATAGCATTATATCCACCGCTCCAAATGCTATTCAAGTAGCTAATAACTTCAGTTGAATTAAAATTCAGATTTGAGGTATCATAGAAGGCATTGCTGGTAGGAATGTTATAATTTTGTGCCAGCGCCGATTCAAAGCCCATAGAAAGGTTATCGCCAAAGAGGTTACGCGAACCAAACAATGCATACACCCCATCTAAAGCCTGTTGAAACCCGATTTCTGAAGAAAACAATTGCTCCTCTGAGATGGATGATTTTGGATTTACGTCCAGATACTTATTACAAGACACGAGTATGGTGCTTAAGCAAAGTAATATCACCAGTATTTTTTTACACTTCATCTTATTAAATTTTAAAAGCCTGCTCTTAATGTTAATGAATAGGTTCTTGCAAACGGGTTGCTTGTACCACGTTCAATTTGTATAGAGCTTACCCTGAATAGATCATTGGTTATTGCCGTAAGCTGTAAACTTCTCAGGCCGATATCTTTTAGGAACTGTCTGTTATAAAAACTATATCCCAGTGATGCCGAGCTTAAAATCAGATTATTATCGTTTTGTACAAATCTTGAGGTAAGTTTAGTAGTGCTTGGGGTAGCAGTAATTCTCTTGTAAGAACTAATTGAACCAGGGCCTGTCCATCCAAGGTTATAGGCTCTCTGGTCAACATTGTAATTTGCATTAACCGACTCCACCCTATCTACAAGAGTTTGGTTGTATAGTTGCCCACCCCATTGGTAATTAAAAATTAGGCCAAGCTCAAAACCACGGTGGGAAAAATTAGTACCAAAGTTTCCGTTCCAAACCGGCTGACTGATCCCTACCGGAACTTTATCAGCTACATTCCAGTTCATGGTGGTTTGCCCGCCTTTTGTTAAATAGACTTCTGAACCTGTAACTGGATCAATGCCAAGCGATTTAACTGCAAATATGGTATTGATAGATTGTCCTTCAACCAGTTGGATATTCGGTACTACCTGGCTTGGGTTACCGTTGTTCAGCAAATCATTCGACGCTTTCAGTGCATCTGATATTTTAGCTAAAGTATTCTTGTTGGTAAAGCCATTCAGGGTTACGGTCCAGAGTGTTCTTGAATCCGGTTTTTGCATAAGCGTGTACCTGGCATAAAACTCAAACCCTTTGTTAAGCAAATCGCCAAAATTTTCGGTATAAGAATCAAAGCCCGCAGAAGGCGCAAGGGTAATTTGTGTTACAGCGTTCCGGGTATTTTCACGGTATAACTCCATTCTAAGATCGAGTTTGTTTTTAAAGAGCGTGGCATCTAAACCAATATTGGCTTTATAAACATTTTGCCAGCTCAAAAATTCATTACCCATAGCTGCAAGTGTAGCACCCAGGTTATTGTAGTAAGAGGTGTTGTTGTTGAAATTATACCTGAATTGCGATGCATATGATGGCACGTTAAGAGAACCTGTAGAACCATAGCTACCTCTTAGCTTCAAACGATTTACGATATCACTTTTCCCAAAAAACGATTCGTTGTGGATATTCCACCCTGCACCAACAGACCAAAAGGTTCCGAATCGTTTCTGATTGCCGTATTGTGAAGACCCATCCCGCCTAACAGACACGCTTCCAAAAAACCTGTCATCATAAATGTAATTACCACTGTATACCCACCCTACTCTTCTAACGGTATTTTCATCCCCGGTTGGCGTACCGGAGTATTGCGCTGCAAATAACAGATTATCCAGTGCATCCGTAGGAAAACCAGTAGCCGATACTATGTAATAATTTGACCTGGTATCCGCAATATTAAAACCCAGGTTAGAAATTATCTCGTGCTTACCAAATGCTTTATTAAAGTTAGCAGTGGTTAAACTCTCATATCCGGAAGAACCATTGGTAGTTAATTGGTAACTGCCTCTTTGAGTTACATCTGGCACATTGGCAAACCTTGGGCTCAGAGCAGAATAGAACATATCTCCACCACCGGTTTGTTTATTGATGCTTAAACTTGATTCTATGTAGAAATATGGAGTGGGTTTATATCTGGCCGTGAAGTTATTGGAAACACCGAAGTAATTTGCACTATTAACGGAATGTAATGTAGCATCATACATGGGGTTTGCCTGCTGGTAAGTAAATCCCAGAAAGTTGTAGTTCTCTACAAATGGAACAACTTTTCCGTTGGCGTCATAGGGTGACCAGTATGGGTTCATTTTCACATAGTCACTGAAATTTCCGTATGGCGATTCGTTGGATTTATTTTGAAACACGCGAAGAGAGTTACGGAATTCAAACTTCTTTTTGAAGTAATTAAGATCGAACTGTCCAGAATAATTACGCCTATTCTGCCCTTTCATTACGCCCGATTGGAAATCACCGGATACCTGGAAGGCGTAACGTATAACACTGTCACCACCTTGCGCATAAACAGACGTACGATTACTATAACCATTTTGCGTGGGTATCGATAACCAGTCGGTATTTACACCCTTTACGTACGCTTTATATCGCTCATTATAAAGCATATCATAGCTACTTTGCAAAATAGGAGAGTTAACGGTATACACACCTGCCCTTTTTTCAAAGTCAAGCTTCTGCTGTGAATTTAAAAGATTGTAAACGGACAGATCGGGGGTAGTAAAACGAAAATCATTGGTAACATTCACTTGAAACTGACCCGGAGCCGGCGTTATCGTAGTAATCACGATTACACCATTTGCACCTCTGGATCCATATAGCGCTGTAGCAGATGCATCTTTAAGGATGGTAACATTTTTTACAAGGTTAATATCCAGGTCTACAATACGTTGTAAGGTTACTTCAAAACCATCTAATATCAAAAGCGGAAGCGTAGGCGCCGTTGATAGCTGGCCGGACAAATTAGGAAATGAGTTTTCACCACGTAACTGAATATTAGGCAGTTGATTGATGTTACCACCGGTTATATTGTTGGGTACTATTCTAAATGACGGATCTATTGCACTCATAGCCGCAAATAGATTGCTTGAACTCACTGTTTTAAGTTCTGTGCCTGAAATGCTTTTGGCAGCCCCTGTAAAGCTCTCTTTTTTCTGCTCAAATACACCGGTAATTACTGTTTCCTTTAATGCTACCGATGTTTCTTCTAAAAAAATATTGTAGTTTGTGTCGGGCTTTATTTTAACCACAACAGTTTTGTAGCCAATGAACCTAAACTCTACAGCATCAGCATCTTCAGGTGCAATAAGTTTGAAGTGGCCTTTGGCATCTGTTTGTGTAGCTACGCTTGTGCCCTGCACCGAAACCACTACGTAAGGCATAGGCGCGGCATTTTTCCTGTCTTTAACCGTACCTTCTATAATTTGAGCCAGCTTTTGATCTTTGATCACAACGGCCTTTTGGTCTTTTATAACCAAGATGATCGTTTTTGCCTGTATGACGAACTTAATAGGCTGAGGCTTGAAAATGGAATTTAATGCAGTTTCTAAAGGTTGATCAATTATTTTCAGGCTGATCGGTTTAGCTGAAGAAATAACGTTGTCCGCATAAACAAAGTTATAACCGGTCTGATCCCTTATCACCTTCATAACCTCTGTTATGGGTTTATTTGAAACATTTAAAGTAACCCGTTGAGCAAAACACGACGCGCTCACGAGTAGGAAAAACATGATTAATGTAAACTGAGATAGGGAGAATCTTCTAAAAAAATTTGGACGAGTTCTTCCTATCCCATTTGAATGAATTGTTTTCATCAATTAGGGTTTAATAAAAAACATTTTTGTTGAATTCACCGGCACAGCATTCTCAGCAGGCCGCTATTTACGTGGAAAGGATGATAGTTAAAGTTTAATCATATTGGGTAAATTAGGTTGTTAGTTTTATGATAGTTTTGGTCAGTTAACTTTTAATAGTTATTGCACACCGGATATAATGATTTTTTTTCCAGTGATTTGAATTTTCACGGCCTCGGTCGCCCTCAGCACCTTAATTACATCGTTTATGTCAGCAAACCTGGAAATACTTCCACTGATCTTTTCGTTTGTGACATTGCCTTCGTAGTAAACATCGACATCATACCATCGTGCGATAAGTTTCATAATAGAGCGGATATCTTTACTGGCAAATACGAACTCGTTATCTTTCCACCCTGTGGCTGCATAAACATCTGCGTTGGATTTCGATATCCTGCTATCGCTAACGACACCTTGCTCACCGGGTACCAACATCACTTTTTGATGGCCGGTCGACATACTTATACTTCCTTTTAACAGCGTGGTCGTTTCGGAATCGTCATCCGTGTAAGAACTAATATTAAATTCAGTACCTAAAACTTTCACTTCCTGCGAGGACGTCTTCACAATAAATGGGTGCGCCGCATCATGCGCTACTTTAAAATAAGCTTCTCCAAACAACTTAACCGACCGAACTTCCGCACTAGCCAGGTTGGTAGAATACGTTAAACTGGAAGCTGCGTTTAACCATACCGAAGAGCCATCCGGCAGGTCAACTTTAAAAGTCTCGCCCTTAGCGGTGCTGAGTGTGTTTACTTGTGATGGCGCAAAACCGTTATTTTTTACCTGGTAAACCACTTCACCTTTAGCAGTCTTGCTGATTGAAACTGCGGATTCCTGCGCAAAAATTCCGTTTTTCAAGTTTCCCAGGGCAATGCGCTTACCGTTTGCCAGCGTAAGCGTTGCACCGTACTGCCCGGGCGAAATGGATTGCTTTGCAATTTCAGATGAACTTCCCCTTTTTGTAAGCGTAGGTAAAAGGATACTGCAAATAACAGCCAGTACAGCCGCGGCCGCCGCAACTTTATACCATAAATTTCGCTTAATTGCTTCACCAGATGCAGGTAAATTACGCCATATCTCCTGCCCTACAAGCTCAATATTATCTGGCTCGGGCATTGCGTCAATATTACCAGCCTGATGGTTGAACCATGAATCAACCAAACGGCTTTCTGCTTCGCTGCATGCCCCAACGTTATAACGGTCAAGAAGATCTTTAGTAAGTTTGGTTTCCTTTTCGGTCATCCGTAATTTGATTTCTACTGGTTTAACGACTAACCTATGCCAAAGTCCCAGACGAAAATCAAAAAAATATTAAAAGAACATTAAATAGATATTAATCGAATCCCCAAGCTTATTTTTCAATAATTTCAAGGCGCTGCTTAATTGGTTTTTAACCGTTTTATTAGTGATACCAAGCTCGTCTGCAATTTCCTGATTAGATTTATTATGTTTCCTGCTCATTTCAAATACCAACCTCATTTTTTCAGGAAGATGCTGTATTTCTTTTTCTATCTGATCGTATAGCTCCTTTTGAATGTAGAGCCGATCGGGCGTGCTATGGTTAAGTTCGATGAAATGATGTAACGACTCCAAATATCTATTCTCCACTTTAGCATGTTTAACCATGTCCAATATACGGTTCCTGGTTAAAGTATACAGATAAGCAGCTAATGGTGAAGCAATGTAATGGTCGTTTCTTTTCGTCCACAAAATGGTAAACACTTCTTGCACTACATCCTTTGCGATGCTATCATCCTGCAACATTTTTCTGGAGAAGCGGTAGAGTAACTGCCAGTAGCGTTCGTAGATATGTTGATATGCCTTTCTGTCACCGCCTATAAAGGCAGCCAGCAATTCATCATCGCTTGAGTCGGAAGGTTTGAACATGATCTATTAAAGTAGGGGATAAACTATTACTGCAATTTAGGCAAATATCCCAACGTATTAAAATCTGCGCAATATTTCAATCTCCAGTTAAAGATTAATTAACAACTTTCATTTGTTATCTGTAATCCTCAACATGGGTTTAAACACCAATTCAAACTCGAAATCTTCTGTTAGTTTCCCCGGAGGAATTATAATAAAAATACTCCCTTCACTGTGCTCGTAAACATCCTTTTTGTAGATAAAACACATTTCCTTTTCCGCCCGGAGGTTGCCTTTGGTCAGCAATGCGGATAAACGGGCGTAAGCGTCCTTGTTGGTCGGGTAGGCCAGAAGGGACGGGCCATCAAGCAGGTCAAGACGAACACCCGGGACGAGGCGGATGTTCCTGTCCCTGGCAACCACGTAAGCCCTGACCAGACCGGCAAAGGTGTTGCGGTCGGTACAGGTTCCACCAGTGATGCCTCCATGACGAAAAGCTCGATTCCTAATCCCGGTTCAATCTGATCGAATTTCAAAGAAAAGAGTTTAAAAAGATGTTCGGTGCGGTTACTGGCCTGGCTGGTACCTATATCGATTCTTCATTTTTTTCCGTCGATACGAAACCAGATCAATTCCTATTGCCGCAACCCTGTCCCTTCTCCGTATAATCTTTTACATAAAGCATCCAGTAATTTAAAAACGGCGATTTCGATAGCCTCACGTGTCTGTACAGGTTCGAGGCACTCCAATCGCTCGCTATATGGAACAGCCTCTTTTTAGCGGGATCAAAAATTCCTCTTTCTGGCCAAGCGCCTGCAAAAGGCGTAGCACCAGTTCCTTTTGAAACCGTCTGCGAAGCACCGAATGGGGTATATGTACAAAACTACTGACCTTATCAAGCCCAAGATTCTGCAACTTGATCAACAAATCCGTTGGTAAACGGAGCGCTGAAGGCGGCAGCGGCAATAAGGCGTTGCGGTGCCCCCCTTCCGCAACAATGAGGTCTTTTTCTGCACAACGGGCAACTCCCCAGGCGCAACCGATGGTATAGGCGATTCCCGGATGAACGCCATAACCAATAATCCTTAACCTGCTGATCATATCTTTCAGATACCCACGTTCTCCTCCGCGGAGATGCGCACATCCGGTAATATCCAATAGTAAGCCATCCGGAGGATCCAGCATAATCAAAAACGTGTAGCGAAGGCACCATTCTGCCAGGCCGCCAAGTAATTTCAGCTCCCGGCCCATTTTATGGTCTAAAACCACCAGTTCAGGAGTGATGACCTTGGCGTCGGCCACGGTCATTCCTACTTCAATGCCAAAACGCTGAGCAGTAGCAGTAGCCGCTCTCGCGATCAGCCGTCCGTGATCCGGCTCAGCAAAAACAAAAGTTTTCCCCTTAAGCTCCGGCTGTCGGATTGCTTTCCAATCCGTCAGCAGATAACGGAACCAAAGGGATAAAAAACGCTTAGGCATACTGGTGCAGTTTTTCAGGTACTGCCAAAGGCGTTACTGTTCGGAATTGATGCTGGAACCATTCGAATATCCAGGTATCGGGAATGTCGTTAGGTTCAGGACTATGGATCCAGCTTGTTCCTGATACTCCCGGGAGCTATTGTCTATACGAACCATTGCCGGAGTTGCAACTCGGGAAATTATTGTTTAACCAGGAGGATAACTGGATTTATGATGGGGACTTGTTGAGTATAAGCGAACAGGAAGATGTTGCCTCAGTAATTACTGGCTGTCAGCGTGAAATGGGTGAGTTATTGAGAAGTATAAAGGCGCTGTAGCCAGACAAATTGCTTTGCATCTGACCGGCAAAACAAAAGTGGAGTAGAATAGCGAAATTACCAGCTGTGAGTTAACCGAATTGAACGGCCTCTCAACTGGTAAATAATTGAGGGGACCATGGATAAGAAATTCGAAATCATCAGGCAAGATGGTGATGACCTGATCTTTTTAACGGAAACAGAGATCATCTTAAGGGTCATTACACCTGAGCAACGGGAGACGCGCGAAAGTTGTGCGACCGACGTGTTTGAGCTTAAAGGGAATTATATCAGCGTGCTCATCAATAATCTTGACCTCCCAGAGACTTTGTTCCCGGTTACCCTGATATACGACTTCCTGATTTTAAACAGTGAACCCATAAAAGCTAAATCGACCATTAAGGATATCCGGTCGGCAATAGAATACTATTGCACCTCGAAGCTGAAAGCCAGTATCGGTCAAATTCAGATTATGGACCTGGACGGCCTGGAAGAGGTCCTCGAAGATAGTGTAAATGAACCTACGGAAAAGGTTGTATATGATTTCAAATATTTTGAAGGGGGAGATAAAAACTGGTTTATCTGCCGGACGGCAGTTTTAAGATAAGAATTGAAGAACGCGAATTGGGTTTGGTCTGTGCGGCTGTAATGCCTACTATTTTGATGGAATCCTTTACCTTATCATAACCAAATTGTGAGATAAGTTCGCCAAAACTGGAGTTAAAGAAAGATGACGAGATTGGCATACTTAAGGCGAGGGATATCTTACTAAACAAGGGATATCTTACTAAAAAGTTGCCGCATCATCCTATCGGTAATTTATAATAGCCTAAGTGTATGTCGTCCGTCGGCCCATTATAGTTGGCGGTAAGCTGAATATGGTATCTTCTTTTAATTTCTTCACTCAGCAGGTCTTCAATATGGTAAAGGTCATCTACATCGATGCCGTATTTTTCGTCAATGTGGGCGCTGGCCGCTTTAACCCGGGTTACCGAAGCGGTTTTAAAAAAATCTGTAGCGGTTGATGCTTTTATGGCCGCCTTTCTATCGTCCTGCACCGTCAGTAGCGTGTAGTGCTGCTCTTCCAGCCTGCCGCTTTGGTAACCGCCCAGGTTGATAAAGAAGAGGCGATGTTTGGTAGCGGCCGCCTGGTTATGAGGCACAACTTGTACCTGGTAACCGTTAACCTGGGTTACCTCGCGCCAGCCGTCGATGTGCAGGCTACTGCCGGATTCCGGCCAAAAGGCCCGCAGCTGTGGCAGGAGATCGTGCAGTCCCTCAGCGATGCCGAAAAAAAAATCATGTTGCTCAATGTTCCGTCCAGGCGCTTTCGAGCCCAGCAATACCATAAATAGCTTCTCTGCCATAGTCTTAAAAGGGTTGATATATTGGTTATGTTACAACGTTATCATCTTTGCGCCAAAAAGCCCCTCCAGTATTTTGCCAGAAGCCGCCTCACCAAAATCCAGCCCGGAATAGTCGGGGTTAAAACCGCCCATTAAAGGTACAGCCATTATATAAATGCGTTCGTTAAGGCCGTTAGCGTTATCGAGCAACTGAAAGCGGTCGTTAATTGCCAGGCCGGGAACGGTCAGAAAATAATGGTCGCCATTTTTCGTAACGCGTTTATCCCCCTTATTCAATAACGGCAGTGCGGCTTGCGGGTTACGAAAGGCAACTTTTGCCCAGGTCCCGGCCTTGCGGATACCGTCAAAAGGGATGTGGTTAAACGCGATATGCGGTTGCCCGATACAATCGATGAACAACGGATAATGCCGCCCCGCGTAGTTGGCGCCACCGTTATCAGCCGGTTCCGGCTCCTGGTCGTCATCTACGGTAACCATTTGCAATCTCCCGGCCGCATGCAAAGCCATCAGCGTTTCTGCCGAACTTTGTGGCACAAACGCAATTACCACCGAAATCAGGGGCATAAGCGTTTGCTGCAGGCGCAACATATCTTCAGCCGAAAAGTACTTGGCCGGGTAGTTCATCGCAAAGCTCAGGATAGCCAGCATTTCTTTCCAGTAAACAGACTGGTGTTTTTGAATAGACCGCTCGGCCTCGGCATATTCTTTTTTCAGCAACTCAAAAGGATCTATCTTTTCGCGGCTGCTCATCGTCCGTTCCACAAACTCCTCCATGGTCAGGTCTTTAATTTCGGCATAACAGGCGGGGTCATTTTTCTCAATACCTTTTTTGAAATTTTGTTCGAAAACATAATCCAATGATAAAAAGCCGTCATTTTCTTTTCTGTTCTGCTCGATCTGCTCAGGCGACAACACGGTGTCTTTACCCAGATGGGTATCTTCCAGGTGAAAACGTACCGCGGGCAATAAGCCGTTACGGGTATGCATCACAATGCTGAAATGTTCACTTTCCGGGTCGGGATAAAAATGCAGGATGCCTTGTTTATCCTCTTCAAACCTCCCGTTATGACGGGCTAAGGTTTTAATGGCATCAATTGCCGTTAACGAGGCACCGCGAACCGCCACCGGATGATTGGCCAGCCGGGCTATCTTTTCCGGGGGATAAGGTGAATCGAACCAGTTGGTCACCTTCCCTTCATGATGCTTCGGCCACAGGTGGCCGGTGCAGATAATGGCCCGGTCATATTCCGTACTGTCTGGCCCGGTAATAACGGCGACCTTTTCTTTTTCGGGCAGATCCTCGATGTCGGTTACTTCCGTATTAAATAAAACTTTGGTAACGATGCCCTTTGTGCGCCCGGCGCGCAGAAGCGCTTTAAACTGGTCGGCCAGGTATTGCCCGAAAAGCAGGCGTGGCAAAACTTTATAATTGTTAAAACGCCCGGGGTCGACGTGGTATTTGTCCAGCGTATCTTTCGAAACTTTTTTTACCCAATCAGCTACATCGCTGGTCAATTCAGGTATCTCGTTTCCGGATACGTTAGTGACATGCTCATCGGCTGCACCGCTATGGCTATAGGGCATACCACTGCCCAGGTTGCCGGTTTTTTCGTAAATATCGATGAACAGTTGGCCGGGATAGTTGCTTTCGATCAGGCGTTTATACATAAACAGGGCACTGGGGCCGCCGCCTACAAGGGCTATACGCAGGTCAGTCATGGCAGCAGCTGGTTTTTAAAAGGTTGATCTGCATCATAGTTTCAATTGAGTTAAAAATAGTTGGAGCGGCTGTTAAAGAAGTATCGGCGAATAAATATGAGTTATAACAAGCTTTGTAAAGATTTGTTCAGCAAAAAAGCCTCTTGCGAAGCTTTTATCCGGTTACTTATTGCCGGCAGTTTTGCTTTTTCTTTAGGTACGGGCTTTTTATAGTCTCTTCGCCAATAAGCGGCTAACGCTAACCCATGCAAATTTGATTTATACGCTTCGAAGTAAACGCGCAAAGATTTCGCTTGTACGGCTGTAACTACTACTATCCGGATAGCGTACTTTATTTTATCCTAAGGAAACTGTTTGATATGCTTGCCAAAACTGGAGTTAAAGAAAGATGACGATATTAGCGTACTGCCGATAAAGGATATCTCAACTAATTGATTTGATTTTATTGAAGGGATAATCTGCATTGCCGGCAAGCCCCGGATGTGCACGCTATATGATCATTTAAAGTTTATTGCAAGAAATCGGATTGTTTTAATCCATCTTCTGAATTAAAAAAAATCATTGCTGTATAAAGTGTTCCCATCACTGTTTGTATGGGCCGGTATTGGACATCCGGAAGATAGGCAAAGCCGATAGTTTCTAAAAAAGCATTTGTTTCTTTTTCCAGTTCCGCAACGGTAGCCGACTCAATTATTTTAACAAGCTTACTTAAGCGGACGGGCATAATTTATATTTGATTTAGCTAAGATAAAATTTCCAAACGTAATTGAATGAAAACGCTACTGTTTTGCTTTTGTCGGTGTTTTTATACCGCCATTTTCATATTTAGCCAAACAATAAAGCCCCATATGATGCGCGGCCTCCCAATAATGTAATAAGAGTTTTCTTCGCCAGTGAGCGGCTAAGGGTTAACGAGCAATTTTAGCAATGCATATTTGATTTATAGGCGTTGAAGTAATCACGCAAGAATTTCGTTTGTACGGCTACGTCTCTTTACAACTTGATGAAATAAAAGACACCCGCTTCTAAGGATGCCTTCAATTTATTTTAACTATAACTGAATAAAGAACGATTGAAGCTTTTTATGGTATTCCGTCAAATCCATTTTCCCTGATGAAGGCTAATCACACCAGAATAATAATGGTATATTAATTCATTGTTTAACGTAACCTTTCAAACCGCTATCCAGATATTTCAAGTAGCTAAGCGGATCATAATCGGCTCCTTGCGGAGTTACTAACGGCGCCTGCGTATCAGGATCAAGCAGCACGTAAAAGGGTTGCGAATTGGATCCAAATTTTGAAGTTTGGAGGTAGCTCCATTTATTACCAATGGTTTGGATCTTTCTTCCTTCAGGTGTGGTGGTTTGCTCAGCTTTAGCCAGATCTGTCTTATCGTCAACATATAGTTGTATCAATACATAATCTTGTGTAATTCTTTGATACACCTGTTTGTCCGGCCATACGTCAGCTTCCATTTTACGGCAATTGACACAGGCGTGGCCTGTAAAATCTATCATCACCGGCTTATGTACCTTTTTTGCATAAGCAAGGCCTTCGTCATAATCAAAATAGGGATTAAATCCTTTTGGTTTATCAAACAAATCGGCATATTTATGCGGGCGAACGTCGGTGATCGTATTACTATTTCTATTATCAGTGTTCATGCCGGGATTTGACAGGTCAAAATCCTGGGTTGCCTGCGGCGGAAGAAAAGCACTGATTGATTTGAGCGGGGCGCCCCACAAACCCGGTACCATATACATGCTGAACGCCAAAACGATAATGGCCAAAAAAAGCCTTGGAACCGAGATATATTTCAGATCGCTGTCATGACTGAATTTTAATTTACCCAATAAATAAAAGCCCATCAGCGCAAAAATCACGATCCACAATACCAGGAAAATTTCCCTGTCAAACCAATGCCAATGATAAGCCAGGTCTACATTACTCAAAAATTTGAAGGACAAGGCCAGCTCCAGAAAGCCCAGGGTAACCTTTACACTGTTAAGCCATCCACCTGATTTAGGCAACGATTGAAGCCAACTGGGAAACATAGCAAACAATACGAACGGTATGGCCAGCGCCAGTGCAAAACCCAGCATGCCGATAGCCGGCCCCAATAATGCCCCTGTGGTGGCAGCCTGAACCAGCAGTGTACCAATAATAGGACCGGTGCAGCTAAAAGACACCAGCGCTAATGTGGCCGCCATAAAAAACAATCCTGCCAAGCCGCCTTTATCTGAGTTCTGATCCATTTTATTTACCCAGCCCGAAGGCAGGGTAATTTCAAAAGCCCCCAGAAATGATGCGGCAAACGCCACAATTAACAGAAAGAAACCAAAGTTGAAGATGCCGTTGGTTGATAAACTATTTAAGGCGTCGGGGCCGAAGATTATGGTTACCAGGAGGCCCATCACTACGTATATCGCTACTATACTGGCGCCATAAATAGCGGCCTTACCTACCGCGCTCCCCTTGTTATCGCCGGATTTGGTGAAATAGCTAACCGTTAAAGGTAGCATGGGAAAAATGCAGGGCATTAACAGGGCCGCAAATCCACCGGCTAAACCGGCTAAAAATATGGCCCAGGGGGCTTGTTTGCTTTGCCCTTTGGCAGTTTCCTTTAATGCCGCCTTTCCGCGTTTTTTATCCGCTGTTTTTTCCCGGCTGCCGTCTTTTTTTGTTGTCCCGGTGGTTTTTGTAGCCGGTGGTGTATTAATAGGGGTAAATTGTATACCCGAGGTTGATGCAGTGTCTTGTGCCTTTGCGACATGTTGGGCGAACGCTATCCCTGTAATTAATAAAATAAATAATATGATCCGCTTCATTAATCTCTCTGTTTTTTTCGATCCAGATATTTGTTACAATTTTTGTAGACCCAGGTTTATCATGTAATTGTGATACCTGGTCAGGTTTAAAAGATGATATAAGAGCGATAGTCTGCCTCCTGCCGGTAGATATCAGCTATATTTTAACCACTATTGATGATAAAAAGCTATTACTTCTCCGTGGTGCCGGGCCCATCATAATTAACATTAGCTGTATCTCAACAACCCAATAAGCTGGGCAGTTAAAAGAAACGGTTATCGTTTAAAGGTGTCAACCAGAAGTTCCTGTTCTACACAAAGACATCAACAAGTTGGAAAAAACCGGGCAAAGGCATAGCCTGAGGTACTCCTCAAATCGCATTGACACTACGAATTTTACAGCTTTATTTGATTGGTATGCTAAAGTCTATATTATCCGGAGGCAAGCATTTCTGATCGTTACAGGTCATATATTCCAGTTTACCGCTAACGGTAACCTGCCTCGCCTTCAGCTTAATTTTCTGCTGAAAAATCACGCTGCCTTCAAAAAAGCCAACCTCCATTCCAAAAGCTTTTTCCATCCGGGTTATCGGCTGTGGTTCGGTGGTTCTGCCTACCAGGGTAAAAGTATTTGACGGATTAAAATTAATAGTGGTTTTAACCGGTCCACCGTCTTTAACAAACTGGGAATATACATGCCAGCCGACATCAATAGTTGCCTTAATATATACCACGGCCTCGGTTGCGCTTGTTTTCCTGGCAGCATAACTCCACTTTACCGGTTGCAAAATCTGCGATTTGCTTTGCAGGGCAAACAAGATCAGCATGGTTATGATAGTTGTAATTTTTTTCATTTTATTTTTCTTGATTAATTATTGAATAACGGGTTCATTTAAACGGGAGATAGGCTGATATCCGGTAAAATCAGTTTCTGTTGAGATATAGCCATCTTTAACAGGTTCTTCTTTTACAAGATCGGTGCTCAGGTACTTTTTATTGCTGTCGCATAGCAGCGTAACCACTACCGCGTTACCCCCTAATTGTTCCTTTAATTTAATGCCGCCGATAACATTGGCACCTGATGATATGCCTACGGCCAACCCCAGTTGTTTAGATAACTTTTGTGCCATGATGATAGCATCACCATCGCCTGCCTGCACTACCTCATCCAAGGTTTCCAGCTTTACAATTGCCGGTATAAACTCATCCGAAATTCCCTGTATGCGATGGCTGCCTACCTTATACCCCGTCGTTAACGTGGGCGACTCGGCAGGCTCAAGGGGATGGATCTCAGCTTCGGGATTCATCATTTTCAGATATTTACCGACCCCCATGATCGTTCCACCTGTACCTACCCCCGCCACAAATGCATCGGGCTTAAGGCCCAGGCCAACAAGTTGCTCCCATATTTCGGGCCCCGTTGTCATTTCGTGCGCTTCGGCATTATAGAGGTTTTCAAATTGTTGAGGTAAAAAAACTCCGCCGTTGGCCGCCAACTCCTCACTTAATTTAATACTGCCTAAAAAGCCGCCTTGTTCTTTACTGATCAATAGTACCTCGGCACCCATACTTTTGATAATATCCATGCGCTCTTTACTTAACCAATTTGGCATAATTATCTTTACATCGTGACCAAGCGCCCTCCCTATTGCTGCAAAAGCAATACCCGTGTTGCCGCTGGTGGCCTCAATAATGGTATCGCCAGACGCTATGTTTCCATTTTGATAAGCCTTGTATAAAATATACAGCGCCATCCTGTCCTTTACACTACCGGTAAGGTTATAATGCTCGCATTTTACATAAATTTCTCCGGGCTTGCCTTGGTACTTATACTGTAGTTTTAACATCGGCGTGTTACCCACCAGGTACCATAGGTCCTGAAATTTCTTTTCCATGTTTATTGCCAGATCAAATACAGCTGCGCCGTCCCTCATACTTAAATTTTATGGCTTAAAATTCAGCATATCCTATAATAGTAACAATCATCTTCAAAAAATCCGTAAATTTTATGGTTAATTGTGTTTATAGTTAGTTTATTTTCAGTTTTAATGCTTTTTAGTTCTTATCATTGTATCTTTTTTCAACAGCCCCAATTTCAAACTTTTATAAATGAATGATTTAGATGCAACTGACCTAGAAATTTTAAAGCTTTTACAGCAAAATGCTTCATTAACCAATAAAGAGATTTCTTACAAGCTTCATAAATCGATTGCCACTGTTCATGAGAGGATAAGGCGATTGAAAGACCAGGGTTATATTAAGCGTGTAGTAGCTATTCTTGACAGCAAAAAGATCAACAGAAACCTGATCGCGTTTAGCCACGTACTTTTGAATGACCATACTGCCAATACGCTGAATGGCTTTGAAGCCGAAGTTGCAAAATTCCCGGAAGTGATGGAGTGCTTTCAGATGACCGGAACCTTTGACTTTATTCTGCGCATAGCCACGAGTGACATGGAGGCTTACCACCATTTTTACAGGAACAAACTGGCAACCCTACCTAATATCACCACCGTGCAAAGTTTCTTCGTTTTATCTGAAACCAAGAGCGATACGGCATATCCCTTATAAATTTCACTATTACTAAAACAGGCAACATCGTTATACGTGTTGCCTGTTTTAGTAAGTTCATAGCTGAAGATTTATAGTAATATGGAAAAACCATTTTGGTTGACCACTATTTACGAATTTTATTTACAATGCTAACCATTTGATTCTTACAACCAAAGGTGGTCAAAACCAAATTGACCAACAGGGGTCAATTTGTTGTGGTTTATCCAGGATATTTAGCCTTGCAGATTTTTGCGTGTGTCCAAACAGAATTTCGACCAAGTGTCTTCCGCGTTGTTTGACAAAGTCCGCTGTCTGAAAAAATCTATTCTGAATTTCGTGACACGTATCCATTTGAGCTCAAGGTTACGGCGGAACTTTGCCAATGAAAAAAGTCATTGATCCCTCGGCGCTACCTATAACTTTTAATGCCCCGTCGACGTGAACGAGCCGACAGGGTTTAAAAAGTCGGATTTTTATAAAATAAAGTCGTTTAATTTAAATTTTTTATCAAACGTACCTCATTATTTTGTTCCATTGCTTTCGGAGCTAAACTCATATCCGTGAGAATGAACAATCATGAAAATTTTACTAAAATTTGTACTATTCGGGATCCTGATTCTAAACCTACAATTTCACAGCGTCATTGCACAATCGCATAAAAACACTTTTTCTACCAACTACCGCAATAATCTTTTATGGTATTTGAAACCTGCTCAAGTATGGGAAGAGGCGCTGCCTATAGGAAATGGTCGGCTTGGTGCAATGATTTTTGGTGATCCGGAAAATGACCGCCTTCAGCTCAACGAGATCACTTTATGGTCTGGTGATCCGCAAACTGATGCTGACAGGCCTGGCGCCTATAAATACTTAGACACCATCCGTAGCGCTATCAGAGATCAGGATTATCCTCTGGCGCACAAGCTTACCAATCAGCACTTCACTTCATCTGCTCCTTATTCATCATCTTATCAAACATTAGGAGACCTATGGTTAAAGTTTAAACTTCCCAATAAACAACCTGCTACCGATTATTTAAGATGGCTGGATATTGACCAGGCCATTGCCGGTATATCTTTTACGTCTGGTGGCGTGAATTTTAAACGCGAGATTTTTTCAAGCGCTGCAGATCATGTGTTATTACAGAAAATTACCGCATCCCGGAAAGGCTGCATATCGCTTACCCTAAATTTAAACAGGATTGAGGATGCCAGTACTCATTTTGTAGCGCCTAACAAACTCATCATGAGAGGCCACGCAGGCGGGGCGTTAATTTACGAAGCGCAACTCACCGTTGTGAACAAAGGCGGTTCGGTAACCGCTTCCAAAAACGGCATTCAAGTTAAAAACGCAGATGACGTGCTTATTTATTTAACCGCCGGCACTTCGTACAAGCTTGATTATGCTAAGTTATTCAAAGGGCCTGATCCTCACCAATCAGTAAATCGCCAGATGACGTTGGCTTTGGCAAAGCCATACCCGTTGCTCAGGGCAGCTCACATCAACGAATATCAACAATATTTTCGACGCGTTGATTTTAAACTTGGAGGCACCGCAGCCAATGATCTGCCTACTGATCAACGTTTAAAAGCCTATGGAGACGGCACAGCTGATCCGGCTTTTGCTGCTTTATTTTACCAGTATGGCCGGTACTTACTCATATCATCCAGCCGCCCCGATAATCCGTTGCCTTCAAATTCTCAGGGCTTATGGGGCGACGGATTGGACCTACCCTGGAAATGTGATTACAAATCCAATATTAATTATGAGATGAATTACTGGCCTGCCGAACAAGCCAATCTTTCGGAGTTGCATATGCCTATGATCAGGCTAACTCAGGCATTGGTAACACCGGGTACAAAAACTGCAAAAACATATTACGGCCCGCAAACTCCAGGCTGGTATTATGGGTATACCACCAATGGCTGGGCGTGGACCAGTCCGGGAGCTCAGCTATCATGGGGTGTTTTTGCAGGTGGAAGCGGTTGGGTATGCCAGCATCTGTGGGAACATTATGCCTTCTCCCGAGATAAGAAATATCTGAAAAGTATCTATCCGGTTTTAAAAGGTGCTGCCCAGTTCTATTTAGCCACACTCATACGCGACAAGAATGGGTATCTGGTAACCTCTCCATCAACATCTCCGGAGAATAATTTTATTACGGACAAAAGTGTTAAATCTGACGTGACAGAAGGCGCTACAATGGAAAAATCTATCATTTGGGACCTTTTTACCAATGTTGCACAAGCCAGTAGCGAATTGAATATTGACGCTGATTTTAGAAAAGCGGTTGTAGCATCCCGTAATCAGCTCAGCCCACTAAGAATCGGTAAAGGTGGCCAACTCATGGAATGGAATGAAGATTGGGATCTGAATTCTGATGACCCACATCACAGGCATACTTCTCACCTTTTTGCTTTACATCCGGGCCGGCAAATCACTGCGCTTGGTACACCTGCATTAGCGCAGGCGGCTAAGCGGACCTTGGAGCTAAGAGGCGACGACGGAACAGGCTGGGCATTAGCCTGGAAAGAGAATTTTTGGGCACGTTTACGTCAGGGTGATCATGCTTTTAAATTGTTATCTAATCAGCTAAGATTCACAACAACAACTGAAACAGTTATGGCTGACGCCGGAGGGACTTATGCCAATCTTTTTGACGCGCATCCGCCGTTTCAAATAGATGGAAACTTTGGAGCTGTCTCCGGTATAACAGAAATGCTGTTACAAAGCATGGAAAGCTATCAAAACGCAAAAGGTGGACAGTCATACATCATCGATCTGTTACCTGCGCTGCCTACTGCCTGGGGCAGCGGTAGCATTACCGGGTTAAAGGCAAGAGGAGGATTCGAGGTGGCGTTGGCGTGGAAAGCCGGCAAACTTGTGCACGGCACAATCAAATCATTTCATGGTGAGCCGTTTCGCATCAGGACAAAATATCCTCTGAAAATCTCAGGAATGTCTTTGATCCCGATAAAAACAAATGATTGTTATCTCTACACGCTTACTTCCAAAGCGGGTAAAATATATCAATTGTCAACCATGTGAGGCAAGGAAGCTCAAATTTTATGCACAATATACTGGCATTTTAATCATTGAACCAAACACTACACTAATAAATTATTGACCTAACCGAGGCTATGAAACACTTTAAATCTCTTTTTTTCAAACCAGTTAAACACTTACTTATAGTATTCTTTCTTATTTCTTCCACACTTCCGGTTTTAGGGCGGGCAAGTAAAAACAGTGCGGATAAGGCCGGGAAAGGAAGCCGGTTATCAAAGAACTTTAATGCAGACTGGAAATTTAAAATAGGTGATGCTAAAGGAGCAGAGGAAGCCGCATTTGATGACCGGCAGTGGGAACTTACCAGCTTGCCGCACTCTTTCAGTACGCCTTATTTTATGTCGCCGGAGTTTTATGTTGGATATGGCTGGTATCGGAAGCATTTCTTAGCACCCAACGGTTTTCAGCATAAAATTGTGTCGTTGGAGTTTGAAGGAGTGTTTCAACAAGCCGAGATATTTATTAATGGTATGTTTGTGGGAGAACATAGGGGCGGTTACACAGCTTTCTCGATAGACGTAACTAAAGCATTGAAACCTGGAGATAATATCGTTTCCGTAAGGGTCAATAACCTTTGGAATCCTCAGCTTGCGCCCCGGGCAGGAGAGCATGTTTTTTCGGGCGGTATTTACAGGGATGTTTATTTGGTAGTTACTAATCCTATCCATGTTGATCTCTACGGCACTTTTGTGCAAACTCCGGTTGTTAGCAAGGAAAGCGCAAAGGTTTTGGTTGAAACCGATGTCAAAAATGAAACAAAAAATGATCAAACGGTTCAAATACGCACCGATCTGGTAAACACCAATGGAAAAATTGTGGCCAGTTATAGCTCTTCAGAACTCATTGGTGCGCAATCGGTAAAAACCATCACCCAAAATGTTGGCACCATTTTAAAGCCGCTGTTATGGCATCCTGATCACCCGTATTTATATACTGCCATTACCTCATTGTCTATCGCCAATAAAGTAATCGATCAATACAAAACTGTTTTTGGCGTACGTACGTTCCGGTGGACTGCAGATAAGGGCTTTTTTCTTAATGGAGAACATCTTTACCTGCGTGGAGCCAATGTACACCAGGACCATGCAGGCTGGGGCGATGCGGTTACCAATGCAGGGTTTTACCGTGATGTAAAAATGGTTAAGGATGCCGGTTTCAATTTTATTCGCGGTTCGCACTATCCGCACGATCCTGCGTTTGTTGACGCTTGCGATCGGTTAGGTGTTATTTTTTGGTCGGAAAATCCGTTTTGGGGAATAGGTGGTAGTGATAACGTACCCGATGGCTATTGGAACGGAAGTGCGTATCCGTTAAACAGTAAAGACACCGCTGCTTTTGAAGCCAGTGTGAAGCAACAATTCCGGGAAATGGTAAAAATGCACCGCAACCATGCGTCCATTGCCATTTGGAGTGTTTCTAATGAGCCATTTTTTACTGCCCCCCATACGGTTGCTGCTATGAGGGCGCTTTTAGGCAAATTAGTCAAAATATCACATGAAATTGACCCTACAAGGCTTGCTGCCGTAGGTGGTGCGCAACGCCCCCTTGACAGTAACAGAATTGACAAAATTGGCGATGTGGCAGGTTACAATGGCGATGGCAGCGCTATTGAGATTTTTCAAGATCCGGGTATACCAAACATGGTTTCCGAATACGGCGGAACATATTCAGAGAGGCCTGGGAAATACGAGCCCGGCTGGGGCGACCTATCCAAAGATAATGGAGAACCGGTACACCCCTGGAGAAGTGGTCAATCACTTTGGTGTGCTTTTGACCACGGTTCCATTGCCGGGGCAGGCATGGCCAAGCTTGGCATTATTGATTATTTTCGAATTCCCAAACGCGCATGGTATTGGTATCGTAATCATTACAGAGGTATTGCCCCTCCCGAGTGGCCTGTAGCAGGTAAGCCTGCCGCTTTGCGCCTGGAAGCAGATAAACGTAGCGCTGGTACTGACGGTACAGACGATGTTCGCTTACAGGTAACAATAGTGGATAAAAATGGGAAGCCATTAAGCAACAGTCCAGATGTAAAGTTGGATGTGGTTTCGGGCCCCGGCGAGTTTCCTACGGGTAGCTCCATCAACTTTAGTGAAAAGAGCGATATCAGGATTATGGATGGACAGGCGGCGATAGAGTTTCGGTCCCAGTTTGCCGGAAAATCCATAATTCGCGCAACTTCTCCCGGAATGCCTGCCGCTGAATTAACTATTGATTTTAAAGGCGGGCGTCCATATCAACCTGAGTTTAAGGTGAAGGATCGCCCTTATACACGTTTCGAAAAAGAAAACCCAAAAACAGAACTGCAGGTATTCGGGCGTAATAACCCAACCTTCGCAAGCAGCTTCAGTCAAAATCATTTACCGGGATACGCTGCTGATGGTGATCCTGATACCTGGTGGCAACCCAATGATAACGACACACATCCGCATTGGACGTTGGATACAGAAAAAAAGTTGTCCATACAAAATTTGATGATAACATTCCCCTCAGAGGAAGCCTATCAATATAAGATTGAAATCAGTGATGACCAGGAAAAGTGGAACTTAATATCAGACTTATCTAATAACGTACAGAAAGAAAAAATAAAGAACTTGAAAAATATTAATGCTGACGGTAGATATATAAGAATAAGTTTTGTACATAATACTAAGTCCGCTATATCCGAGATAAGTGTAACTGGTGCGGTCTTACAGTAGCGTTGTTCATCACAGTTTACATAGTTTTACGCCTATTTCTTTTGCTATAAACAAGGTTAAATGCGCTTATCATACTTGCCAGTTATACAAGCGTTTTGGGAACTATTAAAATTACCGTAGCCTAATGGCAATTAACCCTCAAATAACGTCCACGATTAGATGAGATTACTGGGTAATACGGTGGCCTTAACTATGTAATTACGTGCCCTTTTGAGCAACGATTTGTGTTTCATACAATATGAAGATACCACTATAGGACAATCACTTGCAGCGGTCAATGTGTTACGGAATTAGTGATTTCGCTGCTCTGAAATGAGGTAATCAAGGCTTCCGCATTCTCCACATGAAGGCCAGATAAAGAAAAAAGGATTACTGTCATACCATTCGCTGATAAACTTCACGGGCGTTGTCGTAAGGCATTCGCGGCATAATAGCCATCCTGGAAATTAAACTGCATATTTCCTGATTGTTCCTGGCAGGCAACTATTCTTCCGGAGATAGTTCCCATGATATTCGCATCACTAACTTTTGTCCTTTACTTTGATTATTTTCAAGCAGTCTGTGGGCTTCTTCTACCGTTTTGACACTTAAGCCGTCAATAATGTATACAGGCGGTGCGGTAAGCCTCCCCGTTCTCATGAGTTCAGCCAACATTTTAAGGTATTGCCCGTAATATGCTGTGTTGCCGCTAGTTGCATAGGCATAATTGGATATGTTAATGATCCGGGCACCTTTATCGAATAAAAGTTCACGGGCATATGAAGTGTTTAAAGCGGTAATGTCAATGTAGGTGCCATTGACACCCAATAAATCTGCGCATAGCTCCGACATAGCGCCACCAACAATATCGATGCAGTAATCAAATAATCGCCCAACTTTAACAGCTTCGCTCCTGTAATCGACAATAGTGATTTCGGGTAAGCAGCAATTGATCAATGCCTGCCTGCTTTCGGCGCTTCCTGCTGTCGCTATGATATTGGTAAAGCCTTTCGCTAACAACAGTTTGATCAATGCCTGGCCGACACTACCCGCGGCCCCGGTAATAAATATGCTTTTTTCAAGCGATAAGTCTCCCCTGTTCATTATCTGCAGGGCTGTCAAATAAGCCACGGGTACACCGGCCGCCTCCTCAAAACTAAGGTTATCAGGCTTACCCGCCAGGATCACTTCCGGTACAACGATGAATTCGGCATAAGTCCCATTAGATCCCATACTGCCGGCTGCTGCAAAAACCGGGCTGCCTGGCTGAAATTTTGCTGCCTGAGGCCCATTTTTAATGACGATGCCTGAAAACTCCCTTCCCAGGATTGGGGAATGCATTTTCTTCCGTTCGCTTTTACCGCGCCTCATTTGATAATCGATCGGATTGAAGCCGGTAGCAACAATTCGCACAAGCACTTCGCCTAGTCCCGGAGCCGGAGTCATTACTTCTTTCAAAATTAACTCATCTTCTTTCAACAGTATGGCTTTCATATGATCAAAATTGGGGCTTAATATTTTATTTTGCGGCATGAGTTACCTGATGGTAAGTGGTAACCGAAAAGAAACTATGGGAATGATCAACGTTAATGGCAAAGTTCAGGAAGCGACCTGCCTGCAGGAGCGTGCTGCTATGCTGGATACTTTTGAGGCTTTAGCTGGTAAATGGAAACTACCAATTTTGCGCTACCTGAGCAACCGGCCGGATGAGCAGAATACGTTTAAAAAAATTCAACGGGAATTGGGAGCCATATCTGCCAAAGTATTGACGCAGGAATTAAAGGACCTGGAGACCAACAAACTGATCACCCGTACTGTCCTGCCGACCAAACCGGTCATGGTCGCCTATCGGGTTACGCAGCATGGGCTGACCGTTATCCCTCTGACCGACCAGATCGTACAATGGGGACTCAACCACCGCACAGAACTACGTTAGCTGGTGCAGAGGATAAAAGCTAAAAACGCATAGCCGTTTAAACCGTTTTTGTCACGAATTCACCCTTATCCAGAGCTATCTGGTTTCCCCAGGCAAGTATCGCGTCCAGTCGGGTATAAAAGATTTTCCGAAGTCCGTCAGGCTGTAAATGACCTTGATCGGAGGTTTTTTCCCATGAACCTCTCTCAAGATCAGGCCATCTTCTTCCAATTGCTTTAACTGCAGGCTCAAGGTCATTTCGGTAATGCCATGCATTTCCTTTCTGAGCTCACTATACCGTTTATCTGCATCTTTCAGGTGATAGAGGATAACTACTTTCCACTTACCTCCTATCAGGTCCATGGCCAGGCACACCGTACAGGGATATACCCTGCCATTAACTTTAACCAGGTCACTTTCGCATTCTACACGCATAATGTAAAGGAAACTATCCATTTGGATAGTTATTGCAAAGCTAAGAGCCTGTTTAAAAACAGACGAATAAAATTGTTATGTGTTGAAAAGTGGATAAAAAGGGAATCGCCGATCGGTCAAATAAATGCTAATTGTGAATAACGACAAACGCAATTAGTATGAAAATTTATCCGACCGATTTAAGCGATAACCAGTGGCAATTTATAAAAAAGACCTTACAGTTAGGCGAACGCAAGCGAAAACATAGTTTACGATCTATTTGGAATGCTATTCAATACATAGTGAAAACCGGATGCCAATGGCGGATGCTGCCGTTGAACTTTGCCAAATGGCAATTGGTTTATTACTATTACAAGAAATGGTCTGAATTAGAGCACTTTGACCTTCTATTATCTAAGCTTAGGGAATTTGTCCGGGTAAAAAAGGGTCAAAAAGCGCAGGCGAGTTTAGGAATACTTGACAGCCAGAGTGTAAGATGGGGCAATAACAAAGCCCTGAACAGTTATGATGGCAACAAAAAAGTAAAAGGGATTAAACGCCATGTCATCGTAGATAAAAATGGTTTTTTAGTTGCTGTAATGGTAACAGTAGCTCATATTCATGACAGTAAAGCCGTCATGCTGATGATGCGGGTATTGAAAGAAATGCTAAGAAGTATTAAAGAGATCATAGCTGACGGCGGGTACCGCGGCGAGATCATCGAACAGGTAAAGAAAAGATTTGGTTATCTTATTGAGGTAGTTATGCGTTCAGATGATAAGAAAACCGAATTTACGCCTGTCAATAAAAGATGGGTGGTCGAAAGAACATTTGCCTGGTTCGATTTCTATGATTACAAAACTCATTGGTGGTGACTATTACTTGCACGGCTGTAACTTTCCCAACTCCACATACTGAGGTTACGCGGGCAAACAACCGTTTGAGTTCCGGATCACCGGCTACAATATCGGCTATCGCCTTGTCTACTTTTTTCAGGTCAGCTGCAATAGCCTTTAATGTACTGCTGCATACCGACAGATTTTGCCTGGCTACCCCTTTCTTTCCAAATAAGCTAAGTTCTTTAAGTGGTGTTTTCAGTTGTTTCTGTACATTGATCAGCCTCGAACGTGTTGTTGCATAATGAGCCAATTGCTGCACCACATCACGTTTAGGCTCCCATAAACGCAGTTCTTCGCGGTTCTTGTAAGCATACTCGGCAATCCTTATGGAATCAACTTTGTCATTCTTACCCCGAATGTTTCCCAAAGAGTTTTTAATCTGCATGGCCGATTCCAGACAAATGTTCCCCTTATTTTTATGCAGGCACCCAAGCAAATGATTATTGTAGATCCCCGTGTGCTCCATACAAAATACCGCATTGCTTATTGCAAACCCCGGTAACAAGCCCAACTCTTTGATCAGGGAGTTGATGGCTCCAGGACTGTTGGCTATCTCTTTATGAAATAGAAAACATTTACCTTGCTGAACCGAAAAATCCAGTTCGTTTTTTGATACATCGATCCCGATGAAAAACTCAAATTCCATATATTTGCTCTGTTTATGTTTATAAACAGTTAACAGGTTTTAAACCACATCAATTCCTTACTAACGAGCCTCTAAACTCTAATTTCTATTTGATGCCACAGTTTAAAACAAACGGTAAAGGATTTAATCGAATGATAATCCTCTAAGCTTGGAAATGACAATAATGCTCCTTTACTGTTGTTAACTTTTTCACAAAAATCACAGTTATTAACAAAGAAAAAGAAGCAAAAAGAAAGTTAAAAACAATAATATCTCCTTCTTTAACCTTTCTAATTTCTCTCTGCTAATCTAAAGGACAATGACAGAAGACTATGCAGGAACTATGAACTCTTCTTGAATCTTCCGAAAACATGGTCAAACTTGCCGCTATAAAATTATTATTGAACAAAATTTAAACAGGCTCTAAAAGTAAGATTCTGGCTCTGAAGATTGAGGTTCGAGCCCTTGTAGGAAAACAGGTTTTTAAAAGCCTTCCGGCAAACCGGGGGGCTTTTTTATTTCGTGAATGCAGCTATCTATTGCATTTTGCATAAAACATCAATTTTCCTGTAACCATATAGGCACGTCAGGGGTCTTACAGTGATATGAAGCAATTTTATTTTGTTTTTACACTTTTACTCTCAATATCTTTATTCAACGCTGCCCGCGCACAAAACCCAACCGGCAAAATTTCGGGAACAGTTTTGGACGAGATTAAAAAACCTTTGGATGGAGCAACAATTGTTCTCCTCATCGCAAAAGATTCGAGTGTTGTAAGTACCCAGCTTGCTACAGGGCAGACGCATTAAAAATTCAATATATTAATAAGGAACTCGCGATCCCAACCGGCGCGCTTTCTTTTGATTTTTATGCTTCTGGTTGACGACACGTCTCTTTTGAGCAAGGTTAGAGCGATTTTATTGACGAGCGAGAAATTTTGAGCGGCATTGCCTGCTCTTTTTCTGCTTTGATCTTCATGGAATATAACATCTAACATCCAGTGTAATTTATTCTCGATTCCCCAATGTGACCTGATGTTCTTTTGAAAATAAGCCGCGCTTTCGTTCTTGCTGGAGATATAATACCTTGTTTCCGTTTCTGTCTTTCCGGACACCTTGAAAAACCGCTCACTTTCTATTCGTATTAAGGTTGTCAGTTTAGTCCATTCCTCTTTTTGAATAATATGCCCCAAATCTTTTATGACTGTACATTTGCGGGTTTCTACCCGGCCATGACCAATATCGTTATCTGTAGCGATGTCATCCGGCTTGAAAAACCGGAAAGAATCGAGCACGTTTTCCTGTAGCTCACCCTGATTCCCTTTTACAGCCAGTAAATAGTCACTTTCCTTATCTACAATGGCATCGGCTATAGCATGCTGACATCCCATTGCATCAATGGATACCAGGCAATCCTTTATAAATAAGGATTTTAATAGATCAGGGATGGCCGTAATCTCATTCGATTTTTCATAAACCCGAAGCTGACCCAATACCAGCTCGTTTTTATCAGCCCATGCGCTAACCATATGAACGGGTGACTTTTTACCATTTTCCTTCGCCCCACGGATTGTTTTTCCATCAATGCTGATCAATTGATCGTGTGTGATCCCTTCTAAAGAACTTATCCAGTCCGTAAAACAGCTTTCGAAAGTCGCGGGATCCATATTTGCAAAAAAGCGGTTAATGGTATCATGCGAGGGTATTCCATTATCAAGCCTTAAGAAGCTTTTAAACCACGTTTCGTTAACTACCGCAAATTCTTCAATTTCATACCAGTCTTCGGCACCACACACCACAGCGGCAATCGTGATGGCAATAATATCAAGCATGTCATGCTTTTTTTTCCGATCTAAACGATGGTCTTTCATCGTGCTAAAGTAAGTGGAAATTCGGGGCTTTTTATTCATACAAGTGTCTGATTGTCAGATAAATATACAAAATAAAATACTGAATGCCAATAGATAATTGACTGAATATCAACTATTTATCCACTATTTTTGCCATTCCAATGAAAGTTATTTTAATGCGTCTGCCCTGAGCTTGCTAAGGCCGATGGCAGCTTCAGCTTTCAAAATTTAAAAAACAATACCTATTTTATTAAAGCCAGCTATATTGGCTATAAAAATTACCTGAGCAACCCGGTTGTCATTAACGGGCCGAAAGCCGTGACGCTACCCGCGTTTACATTATCAGCCGCTGGAAAAACCTTAAATGAGGTGGCGGTAACCGGCAAAAAATCGTACGTACAGCAAAAAATTGATCGCACGGTAGTTAATGTTGGCGCATTAATTTCCAACACAGGCGCTAATGCATTAGAAGTATTGTCAAAAACTCCCGGCGTGCAGATTGATGCCGATGGCAATATCACTTTTAAAGGAAAAAACGGCGTAATGGTGATGATAGACGATAAACCCACTTATCTTTCGGCGGCTAACCTGGCAACTTATCTGCGCTCCCTGCCGTCCTCTGCCTTAGATCAGATAGAACTAATGGATAACCCGCCCGCTAAATATGATGCTGCCGGCAACGCGGGTGTAATCAATATCAAAACCAAAAAGAACACCACCCGCGGGTTTAACGCCGTAGCAACAGCCAGCTGGGGCCGCGGCGTATATGGCCGTACCGACGAAAGCATTAACCTTAACTACCGGATAGATAAGGTTAACTTTTTTGCCAATGTGGCCTATAACAATCAAAAAACTTACCGCAGACTTGAAATAGACCGTATTTTTTTTGATGATAACGGCAATCAGACATCATCATTAAAAGATATTTCCTATTTCAGGCCCTCAAGCAACAACACCAATGTTAAAGCTGGTGTGGATTACTTCCTCTCGCCAAAAACAACCTGGGGTGTGGTGTTTACCGGTACCATATCGCACGATCATGATAGCAGCCCGGTGAACAGTTTGCTATATGGACAGGGCGGCGGGTTAGATTCAACCATCCAAACTCTTAACACATCCACCGGTAAATTCACCAGCAAAGGCGTCAACTTAAATTTCACCCATAAATTTGACAGCACAGGTCGGGCTTTCACCTTCGATTTGGATTATATCCGCGATATATCCGGCAGTAACCAGCGGTTTGTTAACAACACTTACCTGCCCGATGGCACATTAACAAACTTGCAAATCATTACAGACAATCTGCCATCTGTGATCAATATATATTCGGCCAAGGCTGATTATAGCCGCCCACTTAAAGGCAAGGCCAAATTTGAAGCCGGGATTAAAAGCAGCTACGTTAATACCGATAACGCTGCAAACTATTTTAACCTGATTAATAACGTAAGCACGGTTGATTACAACAATACCAACCGATTTATATACAAGGAGAACATTAACGCCGCCTATGTCAATTTCAATAAAGCATTCGGTCGGTTTTCAATACAAACAGGATTAAGAGCTGAGAATACCAACGGCAACGGGCATCAGTTAGGCAATGCGCAAAGGCCCGATTCGTCATTTGTGAAGCACTATACCAACCTGTTTCCAACCGCGTATCTATCTTACAATATTGATACAGCAGGGCATAACGTATTGGTAGCTTCATACGGCCGCCGAATAGGCAGGCCCAGCTACGGCAACTTAAACCCATTTACTTTTTTTGTAGATAAGTTCACTTACTTTTCGGGCAACCCTTTTCTGAAACCTCAATTTACAGATGATTATAAACTGGCCTATAGCTTCAAAAGCCTGTTTACCATTGCCCTTGCCTATAACCGCACAACCGATGTGCATAACGAAACCATCCATAAAGATGGCAATGTATTTATCAGCACCACAGGCAATATCGGCGTTCAGAAAACACTCGATTTTTCAATCAGCAGCAACCTGCAACCCGCCAAATGGTGGACAATTAATTTATACGCCGAGGTTTACAACAACAAATACCAGGGCGCGTTTTATTCGGGATATCTTAACCAATCAAAAACCACCTTTAGCGCCAACGGCAACAACCAGTTTACTATATCAAAAACCTGGAGTGCCGAAATAAGCGGCTTTTATAATACCAGCGGCGCGTACGGGCAGTTTGTTTCCATCCCAACGGGTATGTTAAATGCCGCGGTTCAGAAAAAAGTGCTTAACAATAAAGGTACTATCAAGCTTAGCGTGCGGGATGTATTAAAATCGTTCAGCCCAAGTGGTACTATCACCAATATTGCGGGCGCTACTGCCACTTACCACAACTTTTTGGATACACAGGTTGGTACACTGGCCTTTACCTACAGCTTTGGTAAGCTGACCAATACGCCGGCTAAGCGCAGTACCGGTGGAGCGGAAAGTGAGCAAGGCAGGGCGCATTGAGACGAGCCTTGTACATTGAAGACGCCTTTTGTTAAACGGGAAGGCTTTTTTGATGATTCTGTATATAATAACATTTCTTAAAAATCGTAAATTTGATACATGGAGACGTTAGTTATAAATATTCCTGATGATAAGAGAGCGATTGTGAAACAGATACTTAAAGAATTAGGTGTAACTATTCAACAGGAAACTCATTCATCCTTATCTGACTACAAAAAAAATATTACAGGTTTCTACGTGGAGCGAAGAAGATTTGAAAGTTTTTGATGAAACAAAAAAGGCATTTGAAAATTTCAACTCTCCCAAATGGTAATTGATACCGGAATTTTCATCGAATATCTGCGCATAAAAGACAAAACCGCGTCTGTGTTATACAAAATCCCAGACAACTCCAGTCTCTTTTTATCTGCCATATCTATGTATGAGTTACACATGGGAGCAACTTCAGCAGAAAAGGAAAAAGATATCCGGGTATTAACAGAAAGCATTTCAGTATTACCCTTCACCGACGATGTGGCTATAAGGTCGGCCAGGATATATCATCGATTAAAAACGGCGAATCAATTAATTGAATTCAGGGATATTTTTATCGCTGCAACCTGTTTGGTAAATGATCTGCCAATCCTTACCCTTAATAAAAACATTTTCAACGCGTTAAAGGGTTAAAGATTATCTAAGGTTTGTGTACTTGTAAAAAAATGGCTTAAACGGTTTGTGTTAATTACAATACTATCATTTAAAATTTAACCAAAACTTAATCCCCAACAAAACAATACATCACCGTTGTTAGTTTTTACAAGCGATGGCCAAGAAATATATCCTGCTCCTGTGCCTGTTTATTGTTAATGCATTTGCAGCGCACGCACAATCACTCAACGGCGTATATGTTGGCGCCGAACTGTACAACACGCCTTTCGACGGCATGCAGATTGACAACCTTGTTTTTTATTTTAAAAGCGATGGTACTTTTAATGATGCCTTAAACCAGGCCGACTGGAAAACCAAAGCTACCGGCTCCTACTCCATCAAAAACGGAATTGTTCAGCTCAATTTTAAAAATGGCGACGAAAGCAAGCGCTATAAGCTGGCCGCCAACGGCAACCTTGAAAGTACAGCCGGAATCAAGCATACACTGCACAAAGTTAAAAAAGTCACAACCATCCCAGCTGGTGTGTACGAAAAGCGGAGCGCATCCACCAGCGGCGGAACTGGTACGCCCATGATCGGGGCCTTCTCGTCGAACCTGCTGTATATCGATGGTAAAGGAAATTTCTCTACAGACCGGTCGGGCGTTGTTGGCATAGGCGGCGACGCGGCGGGTGGAACCATAGGCGGCAAATTTGAAAAGAACGGCAAAACCCGCGGCACGTATAAACTGGACGACGGCGAAATCACTTTAACCTTTAGTGATGGCACCGTATCCAAACAAAGTTTCTTTTACAGTCCGCCTAACGAGGAAGACCTGATCTTACTGAACGGCGAGTCTTATTTCCGGAACGATGAAAAGGAAAAGCCCGCGGTTACATCCCATACAGATAAAAACAATAAAACTCCAGTTGGTGCCGCTACGTCAGGCACTACGCCTGCCCCGGCAACCATTCTTGCTAAACTCCGGCTTAAGTACGGCGGCGACAGTATAGATAAGATTAACACCATCAGGGAAACAGCCAATATTACCGGTAATATGCAAATGGTTGCCATAACCGATCTTGCCCGTAACCGCGTACGCGCCGAAATACGGCAAAATGGCAAATTACTTATCGTAAAACAGTTAGAAGGCAATAACGGCTGGCAATGGATGAACGGCCGGAAAAAAGCTTTATCGCAGGACGAAAAAGATGAGCTTGAATTAAACCAGTACCAGGGCATCCTCGGTCTGCACAAAAAATTCAGCACTTACTTTCTTAATGCAACGGTAACGCCATCAGGGGGTGATTATATCGTTACCTTTTATAAAAATAAAAACAAAGTAATTTATCTGGTGGGTAACGACTACACCCTGAAAGGCAATGCTTATTCCATTAACGCTGCCACGCCCGGCATGTCGGTTTACAAAAATTTCGTCAAAGCGAACGGAATCACGTACCCGGCAGTTACCGAATCGCAAGATGGAAAAAACAAGCTTACCTCGACAACCACCGCTGTCGAGTTCAATCCTGTTTTAACAGAAGATGACTGGAAAACACCCTGATGAGCGATTAGCGCGCTACTTATTAAAAGTCCCGATATGCCATAATACCCCTGAAGGATCATGCACAAAGCACTCGCTCCCCCAGGCTTCCCGGCGGATCGGGTTTATTTTTACCCTCTCGTATCTTTCCGGAAGATTTAACGACACGAGCTTTTCATAATAGGCGTCAACATCTTCAACTTCTAAAAACACCATGGTGTTATCAATCCAGTCTTTAACATAAGCATCCTGTAAATAGAAGCCTAAATCATCGATTTTAAATAAACTCATGTTATGGCTTAACACCACTTCTTCAAAACCGAGGTCGCGATAAAAGCTACGTGAGGTTTTAAAGTCTTTGGCGCCGATAAACGGACGGATGGATTTGGCTTGATGTTCCATAGATATTTAATTTCAGGTTTGCAGGATTGGCTTGAAATAGCCATCGTTTAAAGTAAATATAATGCCTTCCAGCATTTTTCAAAACTCTTTTAACAAAATCATTAGGTTTATCACGCCCATTTAATATAAATTTAGTTACTTAATCTTATCGCCAAAAAATTATAATGGGAAGGCATACATCGATTTACAAACTGAATAAGCAAGCTGCAAAAGATGTTTTGTATCATGACCTGATCTCGGATACAAAATTTACAAAATCGTTTTCGACTTATGTAGATGAACGCCGAAAAGAAGATAAAGATTATGAAATTTCGGCCGGTAAAATTTTTCAAACCGTTTTAGTTGATTTTAATCAGATCAGTTTAAATGAGCTATTCGAAATCGAATCATGGTATTATGATGTTCTACACCAAAAGTCAAACAGCAAATTAAACGAATATCTCATGCAAGTGGGTATCGAATTAATGTTCGAAATCTCTACCACTGCATGGTGCCATAGCTTCATGTTTCAATTTGGAAATTTCACAAATGTTTTTGAAATGAAAAGTCATTATGGCTCTTACGGAGGAAATATTGAGGTTTCTTATTTCCTTGGCTTTTTAGATTATATGATACTTTTAATGGACAAAATAAAGGAAGATGAAACAATAGAAGATTGCTTTGCTGATTATACTCCTGATGAGAAAGAAGCCATTGAACTAATTAAACACTCACGGAAAGATGACGAAAAAATGCAAAGCACTATCTATAAAGAATTTAATATAATAAAGACCGGTTGGATGGAATACAAAAAGAATGGGGAACAAAACTGGCGTAGTCCGGAAGCAAATACAATATTGGCACACGGGTACTTTTTTGAGGGATGTTTAAAAATGAAGCAATTACTACTCGCAGATCCGGAAGCTACCCACGTAATAATTGACGATTCCTATTAATAACAGTACCCAAACCCACGCAAAGGCGATTAAACCTACTTTTTCAAAAACGACATCGCCGCCGCGCTACCCGTACCCAGGATGATTCCGGCACCAACATCGGTAGGGTAATGCACGCCGAGGTACATCCGCGAATAGCTGGTTGCCCCTGCCCAGAAAAACGACGGCGCTATCACATACCATTTAGGATAGGCAACTGAAAGCGCGGTAGCGGTAGCAAAACTTGATGAAGTATGCCCCGAAGGGAAAGATGTACCCCCTGCTCGGTAAACCGGTGTGATCTGGATATTCTGCACAAATGGCCGCGGGCGTTTTACCAGATGTTTAATCAGCACCATAAAGCCATATGATATCGCCGTACTGCCGGCTACATATCCCGCGTTTTGCCGCATCTCTTTGTTGTTGCTGATAATACCGCCAACCAATAAACCTGTCGGAATACCAATATCGCCAACTAAAACATTTTTACTTAAAAACAGGAAAAAGCCGGTTTGCTTTGGCGTACGCTGGTTTTGCAGGTCGATCATCACCCTATCGTCCCATCGTTGCACAGCAGGGGGGATAAAAGCGGGGCTGTTTCTGGTGATCTCCGCAGTATCAGCCTGGGCAAATAGTTTTGCGGGTAAACCGATAGTTAAACCTTGTATACTAAGCAATAACGCGAGATATTTGAGCGATGATAATTTTCTCATGGGCGATAACTAAAACACATTATTTATACTTACCTGCGCAAATACTAACAGCAAATTGTGAAATAAGTGTTTTTGTTTTGAAATGACTTAATCCTCAACCGCAAAAGTAAGTAGTATCACCCACAAATATCCGCAACCAAATATTTTACTGTAAAGCGATTTTTCGAATTAAGTTATTGCCTGTATCAGCTACATAAATATTGCCATCTTTATCGGCTGCTATTCCAATAGGCGCATTGAAGCCCGAAGCAAGGGCGGCTCCATTTATAGCGCCTCCCGTTGCCTGCCCGGCAAAAACAGTAACGTTGGCGTCTTTATCTATTTTTCTGATCTGGTTGCTATCAGTAACATAAATATTCCCATTTCCATCAACTGCGAGAGCTACAGGCGATCCAAATCCCGCTTTATTACCCTGTCCATTTACAACACCCCTCATGCCGCTCCCGGCAACAACCGATATTACGCCCGACGAACTTATCTTTTTTACCGTATAACCTGTAAGATCAGTAAAATAAAGATTATCGTTTTCATCCACAGCTATCCCCTCAGGAAAATGAAAGCCATGCGAATGATCATCCACACCCGGGATGAGGCTTGAAGAAAAGGTGCTAACGGTAGCATCTTTGGTTATTTTCCTGATTACTTCATTGGCAAGGTCGGCCACAAATAATTCTCCAGTGCTGTTAACAACAATACCGGTCGGCCCGGCAAAGCTTGCTTTATTTCCGGCCCCATTTGTAAATCCATTAACACCGGTACCCGCTATAGTAGTTACATTGGCCGATGCATCAATTTTACGGATCAGGTTATTGGCATAATCGGCTATGTAAAGGTTACCTGTTTTATCGGCACAAATGCCTGCAGGGTTATAAAAGCTGGCGGCCGCTCCTTTCCCATCAGCTTTTCCCGAAACTCCGTTTCCTGCTATAGTTGTCACTTTTCCATCAGCAGTAATTTTACGCACCGCGCCGTTCTTTTCATCGGTTACAAAAATAGTTCCGGTATCGTTTATGGTAATCCCCACAGGGCTATCAAAAGTTGCCGCTGTACCGGTACCATCAGCAAAACCCTCGGCACCGCTTCCGGCAAATGTGCTCACTATCCACGATTGTTTGTAATTAAAAACCGGACCACTTACTTCTGCGGCGGCATCAACTTTTACAGTAACCTTTCCGGTGCCGGCACTTAAGGGCACAAGCGCCGTGAGTTGCGTAGTGCTGGCCGAAGTTACAGTTGCCTCTTTCCCGTTGAAGAAAACCTTATCACGGCTGATATCATTGACAAAGCCAGTGCCTTTGATGGTTATCGAAGCATTGTAAACACCCGAATCGGCACTTAAAGATGTGATTGTTATTTTAGGGGTATTATCAACCGGTGTTGGCTTATCTTTTTTTGAACAGCTGCTAAAAAAATAGATTCCACAAAAAAAAGACAGGTAAACTGTTAAGCGGGTAGTAAAAATAGTCATGATAGTATACGGTTTAGTTTTGTTATATCAAATCAGCTTTTGGAGGCTATTTTATTTGTATCGAAAATACGTTAAATAAATTATCATTACCTAATACTTTATATCCCGTTAAACAAAAAAGATAACCTGCGGTATCTGTAGACTTTGTCTACAGATACCGTATGCCTGTAGTCTGCGACTACAGGATGCGATATCTATTTCGCTTTCGCCCCGGGGTTTTCAACTTCGGGCATAAAATATCTGTAGACAAAGTCTCCAGAAAGCGTTCCGGTAAGCTTACTCCAATCTCCCCCGGAAGGAGAAACCTTTAAAGCCCTCCCTCCCGGGGAGGGTTTGGGTGGGGCTTACAGCTTCTCAATGATCTCCTCAACAGTCCCTACCTCCCCTATCCTCGGGAAAATATATTTAAAACTATGCTCATGGGCTTCGGCAAACATATCGGTCATGGCATCGCTGGCAAAGGCTATATTGTAACCATACTCGTTGGCCGAGCGGGCTGTGGCCTCCACGCCTATGCTGGTGGCTACTCCTGCCAGCACAATCTGGGTAATGCCGCGTTTCTGTAATTCATGGTGCAAACCGGTATTGAAAAAAGCGCCCCATTGCTTTTTGGTGATAAAAATGTCAGTAGGTTCGGTTTTTATTTCGGGGGCTATTTCATTCCAGTCGGCGGGAAGTTCGGTCATGCTGTTGCCCTTGCTATCTCTACGGGTTTTAAACGCAGGGCCGATAGGCTCAACATGAACGATTACAATAGGCTTGCCGGCTTTGCGGAAAGCTGCAACCAGTTGTGCCGATTTTTCGAGGATCCCGGGCATCGGGTGGGCACAATTTAGCTGTACGATGTATTTTTGCAGGTCGATAAGTACTAAGGCTGTGTTTTGATCGATGGTAGTTATCATAAGTATTTGTTGTTTTTAAATCAGGGAATAGCTTCAACAGCACGTGGCTGACCGGCCAGCAGTTCGGCTGCTTCCTTTTTAAGGCGGCTTTGGCGTAAAAACCTGAAATGAATAATGCCCAGCAGTAAGGCCACCATTCCCTCCAGCATCACCGTATCAGGCACGCCGATTTTTTGCGATACTGCACCTACCAGCAAACCGCCCAAAGGCTGCATGCCGAAAAACGCCATCGCATAATAGCTAATCACCCTTCCCCGCATTTCGGGACTTGCCGTGGTTTGGATGATGGTATTGCCGATGGTAACCTGCGACATCATACCGAAGCCGGTTATCGCGGCAAACAGCAACGCTACAGGGTAATTGTGCATGTGAGAAAATGCCACCAGGCCCACGCCAAATACAAGGGTGTTGATAGCCAGGATCTTTTTTAAGTCGGTACCGTGCTGTAATGATGCCAGGAAAATGCCGCCGCCAAAAGCGCCGAGGCCAATCACGCTGTCAATTACCCCAAAAGTTGATGCCGTACCTTTAAAAATATCCTTGGCATAAACCGGGATCAGGGTGCTGAACGGCAGCACAAACAGGCTCACCGCGGCCAGCATTAATAAAATAAATTTAATAGATGGTGTATTCTGGATATAAACAAAGCCTTCCTTTAGCTCGGCCGCTATATTTTTATCATGTTTTTTGGCCGCGGCTTTGGGCAGGCGCATCATGAGCAGGGAGCCGATCACGGCTATAAAGCTTACCGCATTGGCGCCAAAACAAACCGTATCGCCAAATTTTTCTAAAACCAACCCGGCTATACCGGGGCCTATGAGCCTGGTTAAATTTACCATGGAAGAGTTAAGGGCGAGGGCATTAGGCAAATCCTCCTTATCATCAACCATTTCATACACCAGCGATTGCCGGGCAGGCACATCAAAGGCATTGATGATACCCAACACCGCGCTTAAGCCAATGATGCCCCAAACAGAATAGTATCCTGAAAACACCATCAACGAAAGCAACATAGCCTGCACCATGGATGCCACCTGGGTAAGAAGCAACAGTTTAAAGCGATCATACCTGTCGGACATGACGCCGCCGATAAACGAGAACAAAAATGATGGGAACAAACTGGCGAACAGCGTAAGCCCCAACATAAATTTAGAATGTGTTTGCGAATATATTACCCAGCTCACGGCTGTTTTCTGCATCCAGGTACCCAGTAAGGATACCGACTGCCCCGAAAAATACAGGCGGTAGTTGCGGCTTTTAAACGCGCTGAAGGTGCTTATCTTAGTCATCAAAATCCTTATATCAATCAAATTCAACCAGTTTGGCCAATGGCGCCAAAGCTTTTTTTAATATTTCCTGCTCTTCGGCGGTGCAGGTAGCCTCGAGAGCGCGGTTAAGCCATTCATCCTTTTCGCTTCGCGATTTATAGATCAGGTTCCTGCCTTCTTCAGATAGTGAAATGATTACCTTGCGCTTATCCAGTTCAGAAATACGCCGGTTAATTAATCCAAGGTTAAGCAGGTTATTCAATACCTGCGACATGGATTGCGTGGTAATCTTTTCCATCGAAGCCAGTTCATTAGGCAGGATCTCGCCATACTGAAAAATCAACGCCATGGTCGATCGCTCGGTTAACGACAGCTTACCCGCCGTTTCCGTATTACGGCGGATCTTTTTGCTCAACCGGCCTATTACAAACCGAAGCTCGGATGCCAGTTGTGTTTCTTTTTCTTCACCCATTAATTTAATCAGTTAAACTTGTAAGTTTACCTTACAAATATAAAAATTGATTTATCATCTTACTGTAAAACCGTTAATTGGTTTGATTCGGCAGATTTCGTTGATTTATTTTAATGATGTGATTGATTATTTTGATTTCACCGATTAGAAAAAGAAGTTGTAAAAATGGTTATTTGAACATGCCGCCATGAAAAATCAGTAAAATCAACATAATTACTCTTAAAATCAATCGTTAATAAAATCAGCGAAATCAACGTAATCTCCCTAAATCAACGGTTCTTTATTTAACTTTGTCCCGTGCCCCCTGCCGAAAAAAAGTCTGCCGCCAAAAAGAAAGCCCCGGCCCGAAAAAAGCCCGCGGCTAAAAAACAGCAGCGGGTGGTAATTTCTATCGATTGGATAATCGGGGTCGGTATTGTGTTGCTGATTGTACTTTCCCCATTTTATTATGGCTACGTTTTAAAAGTGGCCAGCGCTACCTGGCGCTGGATCGCTGATTCGGGCGAGGACGATACCCATTACCGCAAATACAAAAATTTCAACATCCACATTCCCGACGGCTACACCGTTCATGGCATCGACGTTTCATCGTACCAGGGCCGCATTAACTGGAAGCAGGTGAAAGCCATGCACGAAGGCGATGTGCATATCAGTTTCGCCTTTATCAAAGCTACCGAGGGTGTATTAAGTGTGGACCCTTATTTTCAGCGCAACTGGCGCGAGGCGCCCAAAGCTGGTATTATTTGCGGGGCCTACCACTTTTTTCTGCCGCAAAAAAGCGGTACCTGGCAGGCCAAATTTTTTCTGCAAACGGTTAAAACTGAAAAAGGCGACTTGCCCATGGTGGTTGATGTAGAACGCCTATACCGCGTTAAACCAGAAAAAATGCGCGAACAACTGGAAAGCTTTATTAAAATGATCGAGAGCCGTACAGGCATAAAGCCCATTATTTACACCAACCTCAAGTTTTACCAGGATTACCTGCAGGGATATTTTGATGGTTATACGTTATGGATAGCTCACTACTATCAGCCTAAACTATTGGTATCCAACAGCACCAACTGGAAATTCTGGCAGCACTCGGATAAAGCCCGGGTAAACGGCATTAACCATGTGGTTGATTTTAATATTTTTAAGGGGGATAGCACAGAGTTTGAGAAGTTATTGGTGCGATAGCGACTTATATTCCGGCTTAAGCATGCAAAGACGTCAGGACACAACGTTTTTAAGTATTTAGCTTTTTACAGCAAGCAATCACTAAATCAAATCATATCACCTTCCCTCTTTGCGCCCTGGCGACTTTGCGTGCCATATCAAACGCTGCGTTTCTGATTTAAAAAAGATATATTTGCTTTCCAAAAGATACCACTATCCTGAATGATAGCGAAAGCAATGGACGAAAACAATCCCCCAACCGAATATTCTAAGGAAACCTGCAAAGTCAGCGTAACTGCCGTGCGGGATACCCTTTATGTGCTTAACGGCAAATGGAAGTTACCCATGCTGGTAAGCCTGATTAATGGCCCCAAACGTTTTAAGGAATTACAGCGTGAACTGGAAGACATTACGCCCAAGATCCTCTCAAAAGAGTTAAGGGAATTGGAGTTAAATGGCTTTGTTACCCGCACGGTTTATGATACTACACCGGTAACGGTAATTTACGCCCGTACAGAATATGCCAATTCACTAAGCAAGGTAATTCAGGAAATGCGCGATTGGGGCATTCAGCACCGGGAACATATTAAACAAATGAGCCGCGAAGAAGCCGGAGCAAAAAAGCCTACGGCAGTTTAACTTTGTAAAACCGGTAAGGATATGCGGTTTTATCCTTGTCGCTTGGCTATTCCGGCTTTACTGTTGCCACCATTACCAGCTCCATAGCGCCCTCTGCGCCAAGCCGTTCCATCAATTTAAACTCTTTCGCTTCAAGGCGGCTGTAATTGGTAAAAAAAGCCTCGATCTGGTCGGTGAGCGCATGTGGTAACTGAGCGGCATCATGCAGATCGGTAAAGAACTTTGATACCAGCGGTACAGCCAGAAACCTGTCGTTACGGTAAGCGGTTCCATCCGCGCCGGTCTGTTCTACTTTAAAAGCCCCGATCAGCCTGCAATCTATTACACAACCAGGGAAGGTGCTTACTTCAGATATTACCAGCACATCCAGCGGGTCGCCGTCGCCGCCTATCGTATTCGGAATAAAACCAAAATCGAACGGGAAAACCATCCCGGCGGGCAGTAGTTTCTTTAGCCTGAACTGGTCGTTTGCAGCATCATAATTATACTTATGCCCACAACCTTTAGGCGTTTCCACAATTACGGTAATGTTGTTTCCTGTATTTTCCATGCTTGATGTCTTATAAACCCGGAATCTTTATCCCTGCGGCTTTGATATCCTGCAGCATATTTTCCTGCAAGGCCAGTTTAGTATCCTGGAAACCGTGAGCGTGTACCCAAACATTTACACCAACCCGGTAGCCATCCGGATCGAGCCCCGCTATACCGATACGGCGGTCGGGTGTTTCGAGGATATTTTTTGATTTATCGACAGATGAATTGATTACCGCCTTTACCTCGTTAAAATCAATATTGTTGGCAAATTTCAGTTCTATATCCAACCGGCGGGTCCCTTCACGGCTGGTATTGATGATTACCTCGTTAGATAGTTTGCTATTGGGCAAAATAACTATCCTGTTATCGAAGGTTTTTACAATGGTATAAAAGATCTGTATAGATGTAACCGAGCCCTCTAACCCCTGTGCTATGATATTATCACCAACGGCAAAGGGTTTAAGCAGCAAAATCAGTACGCCGCTCGCGAAGTTTTGCAAGGTACCCGAAAGCGCCAAACCTGCCGCCACACCAAAAGCGCCAACCAGTGCGGTAAACAGGGTAAGCTGTAAACCCATAATTTGCATTACGGCAAGTATCAGCAAAACACGCAATGCCACGCCCACCAGGCTTTGCAAAAAGGGTTTAATAGTGGCGTCGATCTCCTTTTTTTGCATATGGCCCTGCCACCATTTCAGCAACAGGTTAATCAGCCAAAGCCCTATAAATAATACCAATAACCCTATCACAAATCCGGGTCCGTTTCTGAAAACCCACGCGTAGGCCTGGTCGTAAAACTTTTCAATCTTCATAACTAAAGCTTTAAACTTTAAATAAATTATTATTGGTTAACGCCGACCGGGCGGGATGGTTTTATTTAACGGCCATTTAACACTTCGCCTCCCTAACTGTTAATAATTGTTAAAAGTGTTAAATTTCAACCAGTTGCATTAAATACCCTATACTTTAGTGTTAACTATTTGAAAAAACTTTACACTTTATCGATGACCTATAACAAAACCAACAACCTGCTGGGCTGGCTGTGTTTCACTATCGCTTCCCTTACCTACATCCTCACCCTCGAGCCGTCTGTAAGCTTTTGGGATTGCGGCGAGTTTATATCATGTGCTTATAAATTACAGGTATCGCACCAGCCGGGCTATCCGCTGTTTGCCATGATTGGCAAGGCTTTTTCATTACTCAGCATGGGCAACAGAAGCAAAGTGGCTTATTTCACCAACCTGGGTTCGGCTTTAGCGAGCGGTGCAACCATCATGTTTTTATTTTGGAGCATTACCACGCTTGCCAAAAAACTGCTTGTAGTTAAAGGCGAGCCGGTAAATAAAAATCAAACCCTGCAAATTATGGGCGCAGGCCTTACCGGTGCCCTTGCTTTCACGTTTACCGATACCTTTTGGTTTTCGGCGGTAGAAACTATCGTTTTCGCATGGTCTTCGTTATGTACCGCGGTTGTATTCTGGGCGATATTAAAGTGGGATACCGTTGCCGATGAGCCGCGTGCCGACAGGTGGCTGGTGTTTATAGCCTATGTTATCGGCCTTTCTATCGGTATCCACCTGCTTAATCTGCTCACTATCCCGGCGCTGGTAATGGTTTACTATTTCCGCAGGCATAAAAACATCAATTTTAAAAGCGGGTTAATGGCTTTTATCATCAGCATCCTGATCCTGGCATTTGTACAGTTTGGCCTACGGGGCTATACCATCAGCCTGGCGGCCCATCTCGATTTGTTTCTTATAAACACCCTCGGTTTGGGTTTCGGTAGCGGAGCCATGGTATTTTTTGCTTTGATCATAGTCAGCTTGATCCTGGGCATCCGCTACAGCATCCGCAGGCAAAAACACTATTTAAACGTGGGCTTGCTTTGCGTTGTGTTTGTTTACTTTGGCTATGGCTCGTTTGCATATATCCCTATCCGGGCGGCGGCGGGCACTAACCTCAACAACTCGCACCCCAGCGATGCCTTTACGCTTTACGAGTACCTTAACCGCACGCAGTACGGCGAAACGCCGCTGCTTAAAGGCCCTTATTTTGATGCCAAAATAACCGATGTAACTGACGGTACGCCCCTTTACCGCAAGGGCAAAAGCAAATATGAAGTAGCCTACAACAAACCAAACTATGTCTACGATCATACCACCCTGCTGCCCCGCATGTGGTCGACCGAGGAAAACACCACTTATGCCCAGGACGTTCAGTTTTACCGCGACTGGCTGCAACTTGGCGATAACGCCGCGCCCACCTTTGGCGATAACCTGCGCTGGATGTTCAGCTGGCAGATGAACCAGATGTACTGGCGCTACTTTATGTGGAATTTTGTGGGCCGCTATAATGATGACGATAACGAGGGCCAAACCAACATGCACGGCATAGGCGGCAACTGGACATCGGGCCTGTTCAACAACAGCAACAATACCCCCAAATATATCCTGAACAACGTTACCTATACCCCGCTGTATGCCTTGCCGCTGATGATCGGCTTAATTGGCATGTACTTTCAGTTCAAAAAACGTAAACAGGATGCGCTGGTTGTTATACTCCTGTTCTTTTTTACCGGATTGGCCGTTGTACTTTATGTAAACCAGCCATCTATACAGCCCCGTGAGCGCGATTACTCGTATGTGGGTTCGTTTTATGCTTTCGCGATATGGATAGGTTTAGGGTTGATAGCGCTGATCAATCTTATCCCAAAAAAAATAAATCCCCGCTTTGCTACTATCGGCGCAACCATTATTTGCCTGCTGGCCGGTCCGGTTTTATTAGCCAGTAAAGAATGGCGCAACCACGACCGGTCTACCAAAATGGCGGCGCATGATATGGCTTACAATTACCTGATCTCCTGCCCCAAAAACGCCATTCTGTTCGATCTGGGCGATAATGATACTTACTCATTATGGTACGATCAGGAGGTGGAAAACATCCGCCCGGATGTGCGCATTGTAAACATGAGCCTGTTAACCGGCGATTGGTCGGTTAGGCAAATGCAGCACAAAATAAACGAGGCCGATGCACTGCCCATTACGATGCCTTTTGATAAATATAAACTCGGCACCCGCGATGTGATCAGGTACAATGATGTGAAGATACCCGGCTACACAGAAGTAAAGGACATTTTTGACTTTATTACATCGGATGATAAGCGCACCCACGTGGAATACACCAACGGCAGCACCGAAAACTTTTTGCCCACCAAAAATTTCAAGCTTACAGTTAATGCCAATGATGTAATGAACAACAAGGTGATTACGCCCGAACAAAAAGGCTTACTAACTGATACCATGAAATGGCAGTTCCCGCCAAACTACATCACTAAAGAAAACCTGGCCATGATCGATATCCTGGCGCATAACAACTGGAAGCGCCCTATCTGCTTTACAACTTCTATCAGCCGGGCAAATATGATAGGTTTACAGCCTTACCTGTATGAAGAGGGTTTTACCTTCAGGCTGCTGCCGCTTAAAACCGATTCGTCGTTAAGCGATCAGCTTTCTAAAACCAACAGCCTGGTGATGTACAGCAACGTAATGAATAAATTCAGGTTCGGTAATTTTAAAAATGCCAGGTATCTCGATCAGCAGTCAACCCAGGTATTTTATCCGCAGCTGCTTTCTACATTTTCTGATCTTTCGCTTGGGTTGATTAAAGACGGGCACCCCGAACTGGCCCTGAAAACCCTGAAAAAATATGAAGAGGTAATGCCCGACATTAACCCTAACCTGCTGGCCGCACAAACCAAAATAACATTGGCAGATACCTCATACAAGTTAAAATACAGCAAGCTCGGCAACAAACTCATGAACAGCGTTCACGACTACATCACCGATCAGCTGGATTATAACTATCACCAATTACAACAGGATACCGGCAAACTTAACCCGCGGGAAGTGCAGATAGGCATGACCTTCCTCAACAACATGGCCGCCATAACGCGCGAAGGCCACCAGGACGCCCTGAGTAAACAAATGATTGCCCGGTTAACCGAATACGAAGGGAAATTTAAAAGTATCCTCCAGGTTAATTAATAAAAGTCATTGAGTCATTTGCTTCGCGTCATTATAGGTCATTAGGTCATTTGCTACGCGTTATTAGGTCATTTTTTTGATGCAAAGCAAAATGACTTAATGACCTAATGACGTGCAGCAAAATAACCTTCTTAGTAATTTACGTAACTTTCGTTAAAGGTGCCATCGGCGTACAGGTCAATTAAGCCGTAGCCTGGCGCGGTTTCACGGCGGTTGCCTTCCCACCAGGCGCCCGATACCGCGCCGTTGCATAGGTAAGTAACGTTGTTGTAAATTACCTTATCGCGCATATGCAGGTGGCCGCTCAAACACAGTTTTACGTTAGGGTGCTGATAAAACAGGTTAATGATCTTCGCGGTATCAGTATGCATATCACCGCCCAGCATAGTCCATTTGTTTACGATATCATCCTCAATCATGAGCAAAGCAGTAAGGATAGGTATGTGCGACATTACCATTACCGGCATATTAGCGTCGGTTGCTTTAAGCTCATCGCTTAGCCAGTTCATTTGTTCGTCGCCAAGCTTACCTATATACCAGGTGTTATCAATATCAAGATGCACACTATCCAGCACGATAATTTTCCAGCCACCTTTTAACATACTATAGTATGGCTTCGCCAGTTGCAGCTGGTCCATCGAGTATTTTTTACCATAAAGCGCCTGGCCTTTATCGTCTTCATACCACCATATATCGTGGTTACCAAGGCAATAATTAACAGGCAGGCTGCACTCATCTTTCATTATCTTATGCATCAGCTTCCATTGGTCATTAATAGTGCTGATGTTTTCCTTGTTCATATCAAACACCACATCGCCGCCATTAAGCACCAAATCAACCTTTGGGGTTTGCTGCTGCAGGTGGTGCAGGCATTTGGTAAAGCGGGCGGGCGCGTTAAACTTATCTTTCAGATGCACATCGGTAATATGCGCTATCCTGAGCGATGGTTTTCCGGGTTCATTCACATTACGACCAAGTACCAGCGAGGGAGCAAGCAGCAGGCCCCCTATATTTTTTAATGCCGTTCTTCTTTCCATATAGTTAACAGTAGCCTTGCCGCTTTAGTGGCAACGGCAGGTCAAAATTACATCCTGAGGTATATTTAGGGTAAAGATTTGATATTAAGCTTTTATTAACAAATAAAAGCTGTAAAAGCAAAAGCCTCCCTGTAAAAGGGAGACTTTATGTTGATTTGCGTAGGGAAGGTTAAAATATTTTTAGTTAAAAAAGCTTAATGCCTGCATGGCCCGTCGGGACGATACTGGCTTTTTGCATTAACAGTATAGTTAATATGACCGGAGGTATTCTGTTGCCGGGTTGAGTTGTAATAAAGAAGCAAAAAATCGTAAACAAACAATTCATGAACATCCTGTTTGGTTTTGAATAAACGATTGATGCTCATTTCAATAAGGTTGATTAAAAGCTGCGTCAGATTACGCGATGCGGATCCGTCTTTAATCAACCCGGTTAACAGCCCGGCTGCCGGTCGGTTGTTAAGGCTCCTGAACCGGAGCAGGTCTTCGCCGACAACGTCGCCACCTACTGCAAACAGCGCCTCTATCCTGTTGCGATAATGCCTGTATCTGAACGATAATTGACGGTTCAGCAGGTTATCCGAGCCATCATGCTCATCCGGATGGGATGATTGGGCAAGCTGCCGTACAATTGCTGTTTTTTGAGCAATATCGAGTTCAAAATCGTTTAAAAGCCGGTCTATAGACAATAAACCCCAAAGCCATCTCGCCTCGTCAAAATTTGCGGTCACATTCATTCGCGACAGCAGGCTGGCAATAGCGAGGCTGTCGTTAAAAAAAAGTTGTTCAACCAGTTCTATCGATGCCTCACCATAAAGTTCCAGTTCACGCTCGTAAGTATCAAACTGTACTTTCCAGATCTTTTTTGATTTTATTACTGCTGAAAAAGCAGTGTTAATACTTTGAATAACCCTGCCCAGCGCAAACACGGAAGTCAGGTGTACATTGAAACGGATATGGGGTTCAGGATCAGCATGGCGCACATAAAACCACTGATCGACCAGGTTTTCATGGTAAAGTTTTTTACTTAAATGAATCAGTTCGTTACCTATAATATTATCGGCGACTTTTAACCCGCAATAAAGCTTCACATACAGCCACTCATCGCCGGGAAAAAACTGTTTTTTGGCAATATCGGCATTCATAGGCGTTGTGCCGCCGTACATGCCAGCAGATCTTCTTTCGCCGCGTTTTAATACGGCCACAAACTGGTTTGCGTGTGCCGGTTCGTCTTTCCTTTTTAATATGATATTATTACTTTCGCCAATATACTCCTTCAATACAATGTGCTGTTGTGTTTTACAGCATGATAGCCAGGCTATAACTTCAAGCCTGTTATTACTGTGCACCACAAACTCGTTACCTTCATCATTATATGCAAAGATGGACGGCAGTTCATGATAGTTTAAAAACCGGCTCCAGGCGGCTTCGTAATCAATGGTAATGGCATGCCGCAGCTTCGCCATATCATCGCTTTTAATATACCATGTTTTTAAAGCCAGTATTACGTCTTCATAAACAATCCGGGGTGCTTTAGTTATCCCCAGTTCTGGTAGTACATCTAGGTTGATTCCCAATTGCTGATTGGTCTCCCGCTGCATCACGTCGTTTAAAAAGCGATAAATAGGCAAAATATCCGATCCGTAATTGGCTGCATGCGTTGTTGCGGGAATGATGCGGCGGTTGAGACTAATTGAGCGCAATATAACTTCGTTATCTCTAACAGCTACCATCAAATCGCGTGTATGCACAACGGGAAGTTCGTTCCCTTCGGCGCCGGTTACAGAAGCATGTATGCCGGGAAAAGCGCCAGAATCCAAATCTCCTAAACTATCTACCGGTGCACGGATAATTTTGGCTTGCAAAGCGGGAGAATATCTATGAGCTTCGCTTTCGTTAATCTCTTTTACAATTTGATTAAAACTTTTCTCAACATTGGCTAAACGGTTAAACATAGCGGTACCGGTCGGTTTACCGCAATGTTCAAGGTAAATCACAGGAGTATCATCATTCGAAATGCGGAACGTAACCGAAAAACCCGACGGCAAATTATGCTCATCATTAATGACTACAGGGCTTACCATAGCTTCGGGAATGTTAACAACCTCCAGGTCCGGATTATTTAGCACTTGGCTGATTAACCGGTTCGTTATATTGTTGTATTCTGAAACACCTGGATTTGCCGGGTTTTGCTTTTCTCTGCTATTGTGGCCATACCCAACACCGTTTTCCTGATCAATAGCCTGTATTAAAGGTATTTCCTGTTCATGGTAGCATTGCTTAAAGCGTTTTATAAAGTTTTCAAGATCGCACTGACAATGCCTCGGGGTGATACTATTTAACATATCAATGGCATTGAGCAACTTATCGGTGTACGCTTCATCAAGCGCGGCTTTACTGCCCCGCCTGAAATAGTCTACCTGCAAAAAGGTACCTTCCGAAACTTCACCCGTTAAGTTTTTTAAAATCATTGCTTTCTTGTTGTTCTTTATATTACACTATCAATACCGTTAAACTTCTTTAATAAAGCTGCCAGTCAAGGCCTGCTGATTAAAAAATACCGCTCACGGTGTTTGTAGTAACTGTTTCAGTAGGGAGACCGCCCATCATTCCGTTTAGGCCATCGTGATTGCTTCCTCTTAATTTGCCGTTAATGGCTATTCGATTAAGCACCTGTATTTTTTTTATTTGAATTTTGGGTAACGAAGCCTTGTCGTGATTTTTCATATTTTTAAACTTTTAACTGGTATGGATTACTATTTTTTAGCGCTAATGCTATAAATGTGGCTAGCATGCTTTTGCGGAAAAAAAAAATAGTACCAATGCCGGTTTCAGGCTGACGAAAACCATGGTGAGACGGACGAAAAAAAACGAACAAGCAAATTTTATGGTGGATAGCAGGAAGCTAAAAACAGTAGCCCGGCATTCTTTATTTTGGGTGATTTATATTTGTTATGAAAATCTTGCGGCCTTTATTGGTGGTCTTGGTATAAACATCAGCAGCACATTATCTGCGTTCGCCGTAAACATTGCAGACTTCTATATTTTTTGGGCATGTTACCAGATGCTGGAAAAAAAAATAAGGAAAAAAACGCTTTTAATAACAGCAATCGTTATTGTATCAATAGCTATTATCGCCATATCGGCTTATTTAAAGGTGTTGCTATCAATGCTGATCCTAAAGCAGCCGTTTTCGGTTGCCGGTAATAATGAACGTGCCGTAGCGATGAGTTCACGGGCTATTTACTTTGGTACCCTGGGTGTGGCTTACGGTTTTTTTAAACAAATCATATTAAAAGAGCGCGAAGCTGCACAACATAGGTTAGAAAAAGCGGTAATGCTTCAGCAACAGGAAAAACTGGAGAAACAGGCATTAAGGGCAGAGTTGAGTGTGATTAAATCGCAAATCAATCCACACTTTATCTTTAATACCCTGGGCTTTTTATATGGCGAAACTTATAAGAAACTGCCGGAGGTAGGTGAAACCATTATCACACTCTCCAATATTATGCGGCATGCATTAACCAAAAATGAAGACGGTTTTAGTTCTCTTGAAAGTGAGTTAGGTTATATCAAAGACTTCATTAAAATCCACGCCGCCAGGAGCCCTAACTTTTTCCTAAGCGTTAATATCGATACCGTAACAAGACCTTATAAAATAGTATCGCTGGTTTTGATAACGCTTATTGAAAACATGTTTAAACACGGTATATTTAACCAGAATACCAAAAAGGCGACTTTGAATATTACCATTAATGACGGATTATTACATTTTTATTCGCTTAATTATAAAGGCGGGAACAGCATGAACAAGATAGAATCGAACGGAATAGGCTTAAATTACATTAAGGAGAGGTTAACGGAGGAGTACGGGCAGAATTTTGAACTTTTGATTAACGAAACGCATAACAGCTACGAATGTAAACTTGTAATGCCTTTGAAATATGAAAGTAATTAATTGTATTATAGTTGAAGATGAGCAATATGCCATCAACATATTAACTGATTTTATATCAAAGGTTCCGTTCATTAATCTTGCAGAAACCTTCACCAACCCGATAGACGCTTTACTATATCTGAAAAGTAACCCGGTCAATCTGATATTTCTTGATATCAATATGCCGGAACTGTCAGGCATCGACCTGATCAAGTTACTTCCTAAAAACATGGAGATCATCATCACATCGGGCTATAGTGAGTTTGCAGTGGCCGGCTTTGAAAACAATGTGCTTGATTACCTGCTGAAACCCTACTCGTTCGACAGGTTTTTGCAGGGGGCACAAAAAGCGCTTGATAAATTGCTGCTGTTAAATACCAGCAAACCTGCACCTGTTAATGAACAGTCTGATTCTTTTTACCTGAAAACCGATCATGGCCGCATTGTACGCATCAACTTTAATGATATTATTTATATAGAAGGGCTTAAAAATTATTGCTCGGTATTTACCGAAAATGAGCGCCACATTTCGCTGGTGAGCATGAAAACGCTTGCCGACAACCTGCCTCAGCAGGATTTCGCCCGCACGCATAAATCATACATCATTGCTCTTAAACGCATAAAATCAATTGATGGCAATATGGTGATGTTTGATAAGATCAAGGAAAAGATCCCCATTGGCGTTACCTACCGCGATAGCTTTTTTGCACAGCTAAACAATAAAATGTTTAAATAACTAAAGCTTATTACGCGCTTTTTCTGATTTAAGGTACTTAAGCATAATACCGTATAAAATACACTCGTGCAGGCGCTGCCGGGTACTGAAGTAACGGTTAACCGCCATGTGGATCACGCTGCTTAAAAACTTATCGTTCCAGTCAACATGATAGCGTTGTAACAAGTTTGCTATGTTTTGTCGTTTTTCTTGCAGCAAATTATCATAAGCCAAAAGTACGTTATCCAGATTAGCGTGATATTTTCTAAACAACTGGTCTATTTGTATTTTAACCGCCTTGTCGTCAAATTCGGTTAAAAAATAGCTCAATCCTTTTTCAACAAATTTAATTTGCCGGTTAATATCGCCGCTCATCAGGTTCAGGTAATCCTTAATTAGCCAGAATATTAAAAACCAATCTTCCGTATCATACCGGTTGGTTTCCAGCAGCCTGAACACCTTACAGCAAAACAGGGTTTCGATACAAAACAAACCCTCGGCCTGCTCAATCTGGTTTCCGTATCGTTCCAGTTCCCGTACGTAGGTATCCAATTGAACTACATGCACCTGCCCGCTTATTAAAAATGGCGAAAGCACTTCCCTTATCGCCAGGTAAACATCCTGAAAGTCATCTTCTTTTAATAAATTAATCCTCACCCTGATATGATTGTCGGGATCATGATACCTGATAAAAAACCATTGCTTAATACTCACAGTGCCCGAGTGATCAAGCAGTTCGTTTAATCGCAAAATAATATTGTTGGCAATATTGCTGCTTAAATACAGCTTGATAAACAGCCACTCGCTTCCGGGAAAAAAGTTGCGTTGCAGGCTATTTTCAAAATACTGGAAGTAAGCCTGCTTTACCGGCCGTTCAAAATAAAAAGGCGCTACTAACTGGTGCGCGTGAGGCTGCTGACAAGGGCCTTTAACCACACTTTGATACTGTAAATGAATACACTCCGTTAAAATAAGCGTGGCACTTTGCTTTGCTATCTCCTTTGCAAAAACAGCCAGGGCAATTTCATTATTTACATCTACCAGTAATTCATTATCGCCTTTCACAATAAAGAACTTATCGGGCAATAGCCATTGTTCCCTGAAAGCTGCAAGCAACTCGCTAAATCTGGCCGGCTGTTTTTCGGCCCGGCAAAGTTCATTTAAAATAGCGGGCGTAAATTTCCAGGTGGCACGGTGCAGGATCAGGCCGTAAGCGGTTTCAACCCGGGGAAAAAAAACGAACTCTTTGGTAAGCCCTCCCCAGTTAAATGCCAAACCACCGTTACTATACTGATGCTGTATATCGCATAAAAAAGTATAAATAGGATGCTGTGAACGGTTATAGTTATAAGCGCTGCTCAGCCTTGGGATCACCTCCCGCTGATGCTTTTTCGAAAACAGCCTGAACGCGTTGTACTCCAGCTTAACATAAATGTCATCAAGCTGTAATACTGATTTTCCTTTGGCATCATCAATATAAGCAAGCTCGTGGGGCCAAAAAGGCGGGTGCGACATCACATTCAAAATCCGCTCCTCGGGCATATGAATTACTTCAGCAAACATTGCTTCCGGAAAGTTTTCTGTTTCTTTTCCCGCTATCTCCAAGCCAATTTTATAAATTTCTTCATCGGCAGTTGCAAAACGCGCTATCATACTCAAAGCGCCCGGACCGGTAACCCGTTCAAGAAACACCACATCGTTTTCAAACAACTGAAAAACTGCGCACATGGAAAATGGCAGGTTATCGCTACCGCGCTGCTTTGCAAAATTATCGGGTAAAGTAATATGGTAAATCCTGCCTGCCTTAGCCTCATTCAACAAATCCAGCATTTTAAAATCAAGCTCGGTGTATTCAACCTGAGCTCCCGCCGCTTCGCCGGTTGCGTATAGCCCCTCGGTAAACAGCGTTTCGTGTTCGTACCACTGGCCATACTCAATGCCTGTGTCCGTATCAAATACCTCTAATAAAGGTACACTTTGCTCTTCATAACGTTTTCTGAACCTGTTTTTAAACTGCTCAAGCCTCTTATTCAAACCAGGTGTGCAAAGGTTGTTAAGCAAGGTTATACCCTTTGCTATTTTAGCCTGTAAAGCGCTGTTAACTATTCTGCTTTCAAGCTGATCAAAACGTGTAATATGGATCTGGTCCTTCAAATCGCGCCCTGTTATTGTGCTTGTCAATTTTTCAACCCGCGAGTAAAATGAAAGCCAGTTAGCAGGCTGGCTACCGTAATTATCTCCGCCGTTCAATAAACCGATCAACTCACTTATGGTGTTATTTAAAGCCAGATCATCTGTTTGTTGTATAAATAATGGAAAATCAAAACCGATAACCGGCTCAAACGCCGGTTTAAGCAGCTGAACGTCTATCAAATCGTTTATAAATTCAAGCAAATCGTCGCGGTCAAATTCCGGAAAATGATCAAGTAGCTGCTGCCTGCTCCATATAGTATTGCCTACTGTTTCAATAATGTTATCAATAACCGGATTGGCATCTACCGCGCTAACCTGATAAATACGCTCTTTATCAATTACATGATACGTAATAAAGCGAATATCGTCGCCCACCTTATAAATAGTATTGTTAATTTTATAGCCAGCGTTCAGTTTATTGGCAGCTTCAATCTGCCTGGCAAGCTCAAAACTTACCACAGCATCAGGCGCTATATGCTTGCGGTACCTGCCGGTAAGCGTAATATTATTGCCCGTACCCCAGTTAACAGCAGCACAACCGGCAAACAAACCAAAAGGGGTGGCCCGGTTGCCCATGCGGGCCATGTATTTATAGAAGCTTGAAATCAGCTGCACCTCTTTCCCGCTGGCTTTTTCATTCCCTTCAAAAAATGCGTTTAATTCATTGTAAAGCGATTTACTGGCTATATAAATACTTTCTTTTATCAGCGGGTTATGCCAAAGCGCAACCAAAGTATTGTGATCAAGTTCTTGCCGGTATGATAATGCAGCCGAACGTAAAATTAAACCATTAGCAAAATTAACTTTCATCAGTAGCAGCAAAGTTCAGGTGGCGTAAATAGTGAAATTAGGTTAGTTTTATTTTATTCAGCTGTTAAAAAATACATATAATTATGTATATCCGATAATAAAAAAAGGGCAAAGCCTTTATCAGAACTTTGCCCCTTTGGGCTCAATTAACAAAGAAATGGATTTATAGCCACCATATAAAGTTAGCTTATATATTTCGGCAAACATAAGTTATAAAAATAAAAAACCAATATAGCACTATCATTATTTTCAACGAAAAATAAGTTAAATAACAGAATTATATTAGCGCCACCTGCGTTTTTTTTACAATATTATAACAACGCTAAGCAGTATGTAGTCGCTCATAGCTATTGTACCAAGTTATATATCAAAATATACCCATGATAGAAATAAAATGATACAAAGCTTTATTGATACGCCAGATACATAACCTGTTTTTGAGTTTTAAATGAAAGCCACTTAGTAATAGGGAAGCGCACGCAACATTTAAGGTTTGGATAAAGGAAGAGATTATAAACTATATTGTTGTTTGTTGTTGCTTATTAGCCTCGTAATACTGTTCCAATTGTTTAAGTCGCTCAATTTGCCCGGGGCGGGGATTAATAAACGTGCGAACTTTTTTAACCAGGCTAAAGGCGTCCTGAAAAGTTAAACCTGTTTTAAGCAGGTAGGCTATGGTCATGGTAGGGCCCCTTCCCAACCCCTGGCGGCAGTGAATGTATACTTTGCCTCCGGCCTTGATTTCGGCATCGGTAAAATCGGCTCCTTTTATCAATACATCCAACGGTGGCGGGGTGTTATCAACCGTCGGTAAATGCAGATAATGAAAACCTTCATATTGCGCTTCACTATACACCGAATGCATACGCATATTGATGATTGCGGTTATTCCAAGTGCTTTCATTTTACGTAAACCCAGCAAATTATACTGGCTGCCCAAAAACAGGTTAGCAGTAATCTGGCTCCGCTTAAGGGTGGGCATCCCTGCAAAAATCCGGTAAAAGTTATCATATATTTTTTGAAAAAAGATAACAATGAGCGTGATAAGGCTTTTTACTTTGCTGATCATATCAATTTTTATCGGGCGGCACCAAAATGTTTATAGAAGCAGGCATCACCTCTATTTCAATTCGCTTAGCTTGTTCTTCAAAATCATCGCGGATAAACTTCTGTTCGGCAAACGTATCAATTACTACTTTTTTACATTGCCAGTGCTTTACAGCATCCGTTTTGTTTTGCAGCAGGGCGCTGCCGGCAGCTTTAAGTAGCGATATAAAACTATTATCCCTTAATAAAACAACATCCAGCAACCCATCGGTAATACTAATGCCGGGTTGAAGCGCAAAATCGCCGATACCCATGTTACCGGAGTTGGTTACGGTTAAAGAAACGGCCTTCTCTTGCAGCACCTCTCCGTCTATTGTTAATGTGTATGCAGTTGGCTCGGCATTATTAATGGTTTTGAATGCGGTAACACCGTAAGCCAACTGACCAATTTCATCTTTCAATTCCCTGTCGGCCTGCAAAACCATATCGGCCATAATACCCAGGTTAACGCGTAATAAAAATGGTTTACCATTCATCAGGCCCATATCAATAAGTTTAAGTCCGGCAGTATCGCTTTTTAAAATCTCCAGCGCGGCGATGGTGTCTTGCGGAATGCCTAACTCTTTAGCCATAACATTAGCTGTACCGCCCGGAATAATTGCCATCGGGGTACCGGTACCCTGCAGGGCGGCCGCAACCTCGGTAACACAGCCGTCGCCGCCATATACCGCTACCAGATCTGTTTTGCCGATAATGCGGCGGACAATATCTGAAGCGCTGATATGTTTTTTGGTGATGCTGAGTTCCCAATCAATACCGCTATCGTTAAGGGCCGTATTAATATAAGATAATATCGGTTCCTCTTTACCCGAAGCCGGGTTAACAATAAAGTGAATGTGTTTAAATTTCATTTGCAGCCTGTTATGCTATGGGTTAACAGCCGCAGGCAAAGATGGTTTTGTTAATTGTATGAATAAGGATTACAGAATTTATGATATTGTTTGCCGGTTGCAGTTCAGCATGAAGTCGTGTTCAAAGATGAAGCAACAGCCCGGGTTTACCTGTACTATCCTATCAACGATATTGATTATTATAGGAGATCAATGCGGGCTTTTTTTAAAACAGGCTATTAGGTTAACACCATTTCAATATGGTCGATGCCGTCTTCATCATATACGTCACCCTCGGTTTTAAAGCCGAATATCTCATAAAATTTAACCGCATATAACTGAGCCCCTATCCTGAGCGGCACATCACCGTAAAGCTGCCTGGCACTATCAATAGCCATCTGCACCAATACTTTGCCTGCACCTTTACCCCTCACTTTGCTGCTGGTTATAATACGGCCGATCGATGCTTCGGCATAGGATATCCCAGCCGGTACCACACGTGCATAAGCCACCAGTTCCTGCCCTTCATCAAAAAGCATCAGATGGTGGCAGGCATAGTCTTTATCGTCCTGATCAAGAAACACGCAGTTTTGCTCTACCACAAACACTTCGCTCCGGAGTTTCAATATTTGATACAATTCTGTAACGGTAAGGTTATTGAAAGCTTTACAAATTGAGGTATAGTTCATGTTGCTGGTATGTCGTAATGCGAGGATATACAATTATCCGTGTAAAGTAAGCACATTGCCCCGATATAACAAAGCACTGTAAGTTTGGCCGGGGCCGGAATTTAAGTTGCAAAATGATGTTATCGGCTTGCCCTGCTAACCTTTACAGTTAAAGCACGTGCCGCGCGCTCATTTGCCGAACTGTAATTAACACCGCTGCCCGATAAGCTTTTACCGCTTGTGTTATTTGACGTGGTTGAGATCCGGTTACCGGTTAATGCAAGGGCCTGGTTCAGCAGGGGGTCCGCAGGGTCGCCAAACTGCTTAAGTGGTAGTTCGGTAAATTCATCAACAGCGAAATCCGGTATTAAGCCGCCGCTGTAATCGCCCTTGCCGTTAGCATTATACAATTTAAATATCAACGGGTGTAGTATAAGGCTTACCTGAGCCGGTTTGCGCTCATCGGCAATGGCAAAAGCTGCCATATCCTTACCTACGGTTTTTCCGCCTACTTGTATTACCGTAATGTAGGGTTTAAGCGCGTTAATCAGTAATTCGGCCGATGAAGCGGTTGCCGCCGTAGCCAGCACAATTACTTTCTCCAGGTTTAAGCGCCTGCTGATAACATCAGAGAATGACTGTGGCTGGTAATCGTTCTCCAGCATGGTTTGCTGGAAACTACGGTTACTTCGACCTCCGTTTTTATTGGCCTGGTAGATAACAAAGGTCTGGTTTGCTTCAGCATTGGCCAATACAGCGGCAAACTTTGCTGCCGAGGATACATCGCCGCCTGGGTTGTAACGTAAATCGATAATAAGGTTTGATACGCCTGCTGTTTTCAATTTCGACAGGGAATCGAGCAGGTTGCGGTCAAACACACCGTTAAAGGCATCATAAAATATATACCCCGTTTTTTTGCCCGCCGAATTGAATACTTTGGTTAGATATACCGGTTGCTCGGTAAAATATTGGGCGGATAAATTTAAGGTTTCCGTGGCGGTGATAATTCCGGCCTCCATATTTGCCAGTTGTAATTTGACAGGATTGCCCTGCTTCAAAATATGTTGTATAGTATTGCTGCTTGCGCTGCTGATTAACACATCATTAACCGCTGTAAAAAAATCGCCCCGTTTTAAGCCGGCCTTGTAAGCCGCGCTCCCCGGCACAACTAATGTAACGGTGGCTACCAAACCTCCCGGCGTAGTAGCATTATTAACGATGACGTAATCAAAACCGTAATACCCGAATGATGAGTATTCTGTTATTTTTTCATCCGGGTCGTCGAGGTATGAAAACCTGTCCGCATTATTAAGCAGGCTTTTGAAAAATGCGGTGGAAGATGCGCCCGGTACCGGACTTTGCGGCATTGTTTCGTTCCAGTAGTAGTAAACCTTCATACTATCAAGTATCCATTTTTGGACAAACGATAAGTTACCGGCGTTTACTTGATCCTTTTTACAGGATATGATAGTTAATATACATAGCAAAAAGATAACGGGAACACGAGAGGCTTTCATTTTCATCGGGCAGGGTTACATTTATTGTACGCCCGGCGGGAGCATATTCCCTATTGCGACTGAGAATTTTTTCGAAGTTTTTTACTGCCCCCTAACAAACGCTGATGTAACGCCGCCCTTTTAGCTTATTTGAAAATCGCCTGTAAAAAAATTAAAAAAAGTTTCAAACCCAATAGGGAATCCGGTTTTCCCCGGCGTAGTATCAATAAAAAGGAAAATAAACCACCACATGGCCGATACGACCAATAAAGCACTACTAAAAAAATATTTCGCGGGAAATTGCACTCCCGAAGAAAAAAAGCAGGTATTAGCCTACCTGGAACAGGATGATCAATCGGCGCTGGATGAGTATATAGCTGAGCAGGCCATGCTGGGCAAACCTATTGAAACGCCCGACGATGTTAAACAACAATTTTTTGAAAGGCTTAGTTCTGTTATTCATAAACCCGTTAAACGTAAAGTAATCAGCCTTAAAGCAGCCTATACCTACCGGGTGGCGGCGGGCCTTGCCCTGCTGATGGCTGTTGGCATAGCCTACTGGTTGGGCGGTAACAAAAAAGGCCGACAGGTACAGCAACTGGTTATTGTGAGCAATAATGAAAAATTTACGCACAAAATTATTTTGAGTGATGGTACACAGGTGTGGCTTAATCCCAACTCATCTATCAGTTACAACAAAAACAACTTTGCCGATACCAGCCGCGAGGTGAATATAACAGGCGAAGCTTTTTTTGATGTTACCCACGATGCCAACAGGCCTTTTAAGGTAAAATCGGGCAATATCATTACCCGTGTTTTGGGTACAGCGTTCAACATTACCGCTTACAAAACCGAAAAAGATATCGGTGTATTACTCGTGCGGGGCAAAGTGCAGGTAACATCAGGTAAACAACTCCGGGTGCTTTTACCAGGACAGTTATTAAACTACAACCGCTACAACAGCAGTATAGATGTACACAAAGTTTCTATCGAAGGCAAAATGGAAGCGTTTACCAGCGGCAAAATGGTATTTGATAACGTTCCGCTAAGTTTTGTGCTTAAACGCATTGCCAACGCGTATTCAGTAAATATCAGTTTAAAGGATAGCTCGGTGCTTCAAAACAAAATGATAACCGGCACCTATACCCGCAACGCGCCCGACGAGGTTTTACGCCGGGTACTTTTTATACACGGGTTACATTTTAAAAAGAAGGGAGAACATGAATATATCATAAACGATTAACCCTTTTTTTAAAAAATCGGGAATACCGCGGCAACGGTATCCCCCGTTAAATTTTGAAATGAGTTCGCTAAAACACTATTAAAAAATTTATGTACGTATTTACCAATAATAATTTCGTCAAGCAAAAAAAATCTACATTCATCGTTCTTATCATCGTACTGTTTACTTTTTATTCGATAGCTGCCGCCAACGCACAACTCAATATAACGCAGCTGCGCAACCCGGTAAGCCTGGCTATGCCAAACACTAATTTAGATGAGGTGCTGGTACAGCTGAAAAAGCAATCAACATACGACTTTTTTTACGACAAGGAAGCCGCTAAAAAAGTAAAGGTTAACAATATTAACTACAGCAATACAGCCCTGGGCAACGTTTTAACCGATTTAAAAAAGAGCCAGGCTCTTGAATACGAGCTGCAGGGCAAAGAAATATCCGTACGCATAGAAAAACGCCCCGCACACGCACCCGCCAGGCAGCAAAAAGACGGTAAAATTACCGGCAAAATACTGGATGACAAAGGCGAAACCCTGCCGGGCGCCACCATTAAACTGGTAGAAACCGGGAAAGCCATACAAAGTGCGCCTGATGGTTCATACCAGTTTGTGGTTGCACCAGGCACCTATACTATCGAAATCACTTATATTTCCTTCCAATCGCAACGCATAACCGGTATTGTTGTAAATGCTGATAAAAGTACATTATTGGATATAGCCATGAAACCGGCATCCAATGCACTTAGCGAAGTGGTGGTGAAATCTGATTATAAAAGAGCTTCCATCCAGGGGCTGTACGCAAGGCAAAAAAACAATGCCGCCCTATCCGACGGGATCACCGCCGAGCAGATTAGCCGTACCCCGGATAATAATACCGCCCAGGTACTCACGCGGGTAAGCGGTTTGCAGGTATCGCAAAACCGGTTTGTTGTAGTACGCGGCATGAGCGACAGGTATAACAATGTTATGCTGAACGGCGCGCCGTTGCCGAGCAGTGAGCCCAACCGTCGCGATTTCGCCTTTGATGTGATCCCAAGCTCGCTGGTTGATAATATTGTGGTGAATAAAACCGCCACCCCCGATCTCACCGGCGAATTTACAGGCGGACTTGTACAAATAACTACCAAGGATATCCCTGACGAAAACTATATACAACTTACGGTTGGAGGCGGCTACAACAGCCGTGCTACCGGTAAAGATTTTATAAGCGGGCACCGCGGTACGGCTAATTATTTTGGTTTTGCAAACGATTATCAGCGCAGGCCAACTGGAATGACAATGGGCGAATACAATAATCTGGGCATCCAGATTGCCGGAAACAACGCCACACCCGACCAAAAAGCGCAGGCGGCAAAGTTTTTAGGCACCCTGCCCGATAACTGGGCGTTACGTAAATATACAGCCCACCCCATTCAAAGCTATCAGTTTACAGTGGCACAAAGCTTTCCATTTAAAGATAACTCTACACTCGGGTTGGTTGCCGCCCTTACCTACCGTAATGAGCAGCTAAATCAGCAGCATGATGTAAGTCAGCTTACTGTAAGTGACTATAAAGGGACTGACTATATCTTCAATACACTTTGGGGAGGCAGCCTTAACCTCGGTTACACCAGTGGTCGTAACAAGTTTAGTCTTAAAAACACCTATAACCGTCGTTTTAATGATGAGTATTTCACTTATAGCGGCACCAATATCAGCGATAACCGTTTTACTAACAGCTACAGTAATCAAACCATCATTAATCAACTGTTTCAAACCAATTTTACCGGAGAACATACTTTGGGCAAGCGCGGAGTAAAGGCCGATTACGGCTTTGCTTTATCTACAGTAAACCGCGATCAGCCATTTACTCGCCTGATGGAAAGCGGCAGGCCGCTACAGAGCGCTAACCCGGATGACTACTACAGCTATAATTTTGGAGATGCAAACATTAATTACGGAAACATTTTTTATTCAAAACTGGCAGAAAAACGATATACCTGGCAAACAAACCTGCAGTTTCCTTTCCGCATGCAGGGATTAAACCAGTCGCTAAAAATTGGTTACCAGGGAAGCTACCGACGTGCTGATTTTGGAGCCGATTTTTACCGGATTAAAAATGTGTCAACCAATACAACCGACTCGCGTTATGACGGCCAGGCCTATTACGATGTATATAATTCAACGCAGTTTGCTAACGGAAGTTTATACCTGTATCCTACGGTTGCCGCCGGTAACGGCGTTACAAATCCTGGTGCAGGCACGGGTTATAAAGGCAGGCAAAATTTAAACGCCTTTTACGGCATGGTTGATTTAAAACCACTTAAAAACCTTAGGATTATAGGCGGTGTGCGTTACGAACGCAACGAACAAAATGTTTTTACAACAACCCGCGGTAAAGCAGCCAGTAACCAGGTAGCACCAATGGTAGATAGTTTAATTCAATCAAAAAATAACGACTGGCTGCCTTCCTTCAACGCCATTTATGCCTTAAACTCAAAAATGAATATCAGGGCTGCATACTACAAAACGGTAGCCCGACCAGATTTTAGAGAACTATCCTTTTTTACTTATTTTGACTACGACTTGTTTTTATCGGTTAGTGGTGATAATCTTAAGCGCACTTCTATCCAAAACTACGATTTAAGGTACGAGTTTTATCCTTCTCCGGGCGAGATCCTTTCAGTTTCGGGCTTTTACAAAAAATTCACCGACCCTATTGAGATACTTTATCCGAATGCCAACCCGAGAAGATACATATACAGCAATTTAAAAGGCGCCAAAAATACCGGTATCGAAGTCGACTTTCGCAAATCATTAAACTTCATTTCAGGCTCCTCGCCCCTTTGGGCAAACCTGTACATTTCGGGCAACTTTACCTATTTAGATGCCAATGTTGATCTTGGCACTGTATACTCGGTAAATGCCGCCGGAAAGGCGGTTCCAAGTAAACGCAACCGACCGCTAACCGGCCAATCGCCCTATATTATCAACACTGGAATATTGTATACCGGCAAGCATTTTGGCTTTAACGCTACCTATAATCGTTTCGGTCATCGTATAGTATATGCCTCGCCCGATCGTTCGGAAGACATGTACGAAAATGGGAGAAATGTGATTGATATGCAGTTGAGTTACAAATTCCTGAAAGATAATAAAGCAGAATTCCGCCTCAATATCAGTAATCTTTTAAACAGCCAGATGTTTTATTACAGAAATCAATACGGGCCCGGTAACAAAACCTACCCGGAGCAAACTCCCTCTGTTGAATCATATCCCGGCGACGGCACTCCCCCCCCTCCGTCCGGACAGCTTGATCCTAAGGGAACCAAATTTAACGCGGCATACGATACCAAGATGTATACCTGGAAATACGGCACAACATCAACGCTCAATTTCATTTATCGCTTTTAATTGTAACCATCATATAAATTTTAAAAAGAAAGGAAAACAAACATCTACCTAAGTAAAACAAAAAAGCCTGATCTGCTTACCGGCTTAAAAGGTGAAGCGACAATTAAAAACCCAAATTGAATAAACAGAACCAAATTTCTATTTATTTAAAAAAAGCACACTATGAAAATGCAATTTAAATCTATCGGTGTATTAGCGCTTGCTGTAGCTGTAAGCTTTGCAAGCTGTAAAAAACAAGACGGTGTTAGCGCAGCCAAAGGCGATTTTGACCGTTCATCAAAAGCTTTATTTCCTGATACCCACACGCTGCCAACAGCTACAGGTACTATCAGCGGTGTAATTACCAGCAACATCACCCTTACTAATGATAAAGTTTGGTTTATTGACGGCCCTACTTTTGTTGATAGTTTGGCCACTATCACTATTCAGCCGGGTACTTACATTAAAGGTAAAGCTACTTCAACTACTACAAGCGGTTTCCCATCGTACCTGGTTATCAGAAGAGGTGGTAAAATTGATGCGCAGGGAACAACAGCAAACCCTATCGTTTTCACTTCGGCAAAAGCTGCAGGCCAACGTGCCAAAGGCGATTGGGGTGGTGTTGTACTTTTGGGTAATGCCCCAACTAACCAGGCCAAGCCGCAAATTGAAGGTATTCCAACTGCACAAATCCCTGCATCTTTACTAAGTAAAGACGCTATCGGTTACGGTGGTTCTGTTGAAGCTGATAACTCAGGCATCCTGAAAAACGTACGTATCGAGTTTGCCGGCGTAATTGTTGATGCCGCACTGGGTAACGAACTAAACGGCCTTACTTTAGGCGGTGTTGGTGCCGGTACTACCTTAGATCACATCCAGGTATCATACGGTGCTGATGATGCATTTGAATTTTTTGGCGGTTCGGTAAATGCTAAATACCTGATTTCTTATGGTAACGATGATGATGACCTGGATTTTGATCAGGGTTACCAGGGTTCAATTCAGTTCGCGGTTGCTGCCAAAGATCTGAACTTTACCTATTCATCAAGCCCTAATGGTATCGAGAGCAACAACATTTCATCGCCTATAACAACAACAGGCGGTGCTTTTGCAAGCCGTTTAACTCAGCCTGTTTTATCAAACCTTACCTTTGTTGGTGGCGCAACTGCCGGCCCAACTTCAGGTATTGGTCATTTATTCCGTGTAGGTTCAAGCTACATTGTACGTAACTCGATTGTTATGGGCTTTAACGCCGGTGCTACATTAATCAGCACTACAGGCAGCGAATACTCAAACAGCTATGTACATGGCTTTACAACAGCTGTTAGCGGTTCGGCTTCTACTTCAACTTCAGTTACTTCGTTAACCGGCGCTACTCCAAACAACACCATCAAACTTGTTGATCCGTTTAATATCAGTACTCCTGATTGGAGGTACAAAAACGCTGCTCCTGGCTCTGCAGTTTCACCTGTATCAACAGGCGCTAACTTCACAGGCTTAAGCGTTACCCATCCTGGCGGCGGCTTTACCGCATTTGATTCTTCCAACTCTTACGTAGGCGCATTTGGTTCACAAACCAGCACTCGTTGGGATAGTGGTGGCTGGGCTTCGTACGAGCCATTCACAAACGCTTACTAATTAAAATTTATCCCTGATAGGTTACATTAAAAGAACTGAAGTACCGTGGGCAATTATGCTCACGGTACTTTTCAAATTAAAGTTTATGAAAAAAATCAAACTTCTGTTTCTGTTAATATTAATTGCTCAACTATTTTTTTCCTGTAAAAAAGACGGCCAACTTATTGAAGCCAAAGGATATGGCAAACTGGCAATAAATTCAACCACATCAGCAGATATAGGCCCTTTGCTGGTTGATATTGACGGTAAAGTGACAGACACATTGAAAGGGCCATCAGATAATGCAAGTATTACCACTTACACCGGCAACAGGAAAGTTAGGATTTACGAGCAGGGCAAAGCAAATACACCTGTTATTGACACAGTGTTAAATATTAAAACAGGTACAGAAAAACTATCATTTTTATATACAGGCGATGTAAAAATTATAGGAGGCGGTTACGATGGCAGTATAACCCCTGCAAAAGGCAGTGCACTGGCTCAGTTTGTGAACCTTGATAAATCTTTACCTACACTGGTAGATATGAAAATTTACGAAGTTTACAGTAACGATGCTGGTGATTTTATACCAGAAGAGGTAGCATACATCAAAGGCATCGGAAAAAATAAATTTAGCCCTTATATAGAAATTCCACCATATAAACATGGCGATTTTAGCTTCGGCTATTACTATGCCTTGTTTGATTCGGCCACCGGCGCAACTGTAGTGGATATTTCAACTTATCCGGCAATAAACTGGTCGACCGAAGGCGGCGGCCAATTCCGCCCGGACAAAGTCGTATCGCTGGGTATTACATATGATGCCTCGCTTGGCGGTTATACAACAGCGATCATCTACGAAACGCAGCTTAAACAGTAATTAATCCTCAAAAATATATAATTAAAAAAGCCGGTCCCAAATCACCGGCTTTTTTTAAATGCAATTTATCCATCGGCTAATTTCTTTTCCGGGGATATCTGCAAAAGTAAGCTTTTTTGCTATTAATTTTATGTAATTTTAATATTAACCAATAGTGTATTTTCAATTAACTACCACCACAAACTATTTTCCACAAATAATATCAATTATTTAATAGTTTAACTAACAGCACCATGGTTAAGGATGACAAATGGCCTACCTCATATGCCATCTTCACCTGCCGCCTAATCTCTTTTGATGCTTCATTTAAATGGTTGTCAACCGTTTTTGGCGATATACCGAGGCTTTGCGCTATATTTTTATAACTCAGGCCGTCCTCCTTAAACATGCGGTAAACCCGCTGCCGCTTCAAAGGCATCTTATCGATAATTTGTTTAACTATTCCTTCATATTCTTTCAGTTCAGTGCCGTCGGTTGGGTTAGTAGCCTCAGCGGCCATATAGCCAAGTTCTGCTTCAGCTATTTCCTGTCGGCATTTTTTCCGCAGTTCATCTCTGAAAGCATTGCGGGTATAAACGTATAAAATGGGCGAGTAATCGCCCTGGTCTTCGATATCATCAAGCTTTTCCCAAAGTTTTACATATGCTGTTTGCAGCAGATCATTAGTCTGATCTTCATTATGTGTAAGCTTCAGAAAAGTATTTTTGAGTTTGTTAAAGGTATGATGGTAAATATCCTCAAAACGAGCCAGCCGGGCAGATTTTTCAGTTAATTTCATATGCAGGTTTTACGTATGTAAATTACCCGGATGATATTAACTGAATGTTAAAACTTAAAAATATTTATGGATATTTAAATTTATGACATAAATAATAATAAAACAGCTATCAAGCATTTAAACAACTATCATTGTCCAGATCTAACCTTGGAGATGATCAATAATAAACCCAAAACCTTAGTGTTTTTTTCAACATTAACACCGCGGCGGCAGCCAAAAATTTATTTTCGCAACCTGATTAAAATACACTAAGCATAACATGTCCGCATCTTATTCCCTGTCACCGGTACAGGCCGATCTTGTACAGATTGTTTCAAAATATGTATTACTGGAGGCCAGCCGCCGTAACTTGAAAGGCCGCTGCCCTTTTCATATTGACCAGGCCACATCACTCATGGTATCGCCCGAAAAAAATATATTCCAGTGCTTTGGTTGCGGCAAGGGCGGCGGCCCGGTTGAGTTTATAATGGCTATAGAAAATAAAACCCGCGAAGAGGCTATACAGATGATTACGGCAATTAATTAAGCCCTCATCATACAAAACAAGCCATAGTGTTAAATCGGGTATTACAGCGTTCCTGCAAACAAGGCCGACGTGAATTTCCGCCGTCCATCCGGATAGATCAAAAGAAAAGGGGGCTGTTTTCCATAAGGAATACAGCCCCCTTAACAAACAGTTTTTTCGCTGCGCCCTCACAGCTACCTGCAGATTTTTTTAAAGATCCTACCGTGGCTTATAAACCGGCTGTTAACCGGTACGATTTGCCTTTTTGGGTATTAAACACTAATTCATAACCCTCTTTCACTTTAGTTTGCGTAGCGCTTACCCCGCTTACTTTCAATTTTGATGGCGACACGATGCGGCAAACGCCGCCTGTTTTAGATAAAACGTTAGCGCTGGTTACTTTACCTTCAGTCCATTTCATATCTACCACAAAGGCACCCCTTGCTACCAAACCTTTTACCTCGCCTGTACCCCAGGCATCGGGCAGGGCCGGCAGCAAATGGATATTGCCGTTCTGGCTTTGCAGCAGCATCTCGGCCAAACCAGATGTACCACCAAAGTTGCCATCTATCTGAAATGGCGGATGAGCATCAAACATATTAGGATATAACCCCCCGCCTTCGCTGTAATGGGTTTCGCCGGTGCCGGTAAGCCTTAGCAAATCGCGGTACAGCTTGTACGCGTGATTACCATCAAGCAGGCGTGCCCAAAGATTTACCTTCCAGGCCAGGCTCCAGCCGGTACTTTCATCGCCACGTAACTCCAACGATCGTTTAGCGGCAGCGGCCAGCTCGGGGTTTACTGCTATCGATATTTCATTTGCCGGATAAACCGAATACAAGTGCGATACATGGCGGTGATGCGGATCGGGCGATTCCTGGTCTTTATACCATTCCTGTAGCTGCCCTTTGCTGCCCACCTGGTAAGGGATCAGCTTGCTTTTTTTAAGCAGGAGCGTATCGCGAAACGCCGCGTCAACCCCTAATATTTTACCTGCGGCCACAAGGTTGCCAAACAGATCGCGGATGATCCCCATATCCATTGTGGTTGAAACGGATACCTCGCCTGTTTTACCCGGCGCGTATATAAAATCGTTTTCGGGCGACATGGATGGAGCAGTTACCAAATGCCCCCGACCGTCGGGCACCAGCCAGTCTAACGTAAATTTAGCGGCGCCTTTCATTAAGGGGTAAGCGGTATTTTTCAAAAACTCCTTATCGCCGGTGTACAGGTAATGCTCCCATAAATGCCGTGTCAGCCAATCACCACCCATAGCCCAGTTCGCCCATTTGGGTTCGCCTTTGCCCAAATCACCTACCGGGTAGGCCATGGCCCAAATATCCGTATTGTGATGTGTTACCCAGCCCTGCGCATGATAGTAGCTTTTGGCAACTTCGCTGCCCGTTTCAGATAATTCTTTAATTAACTGGAACAGCGGCGTGTGCATTTCTGAAAGGTTGCAGTCTTCGGCCATCCAGTAGTTCATTTGCACGTTGATATTGCTGGTGTAATTGGAGCTCCATGGCGCACGGAGTTCTTTATTCCAGATACCCTGTAAGTTTGCAGGCACACCTTTAGTGCGCGAACTGCTGATGAGCAGGTAGCGACCATACTGAAAATACAAAGCCTCCAGGCCGGGATCGGCGCTTTGATTTTTATTATATTCAACCAGCCTTTGGTCGGTTGGCAAATCGGCGCGGCTGCCTTTATTATTGTTCAAACTCAGGCTTACGCGGTTAAAATATTTTTGATAATCGGCAACATGGGCCGCAAGCAATTGCGCGTAAGTTTTTTTAGCGGCCTGTTTTAAATAGGTTTCCGCTACTTTTTCATCGCCATCCAGGCATTTATTGTAAGCGATAAAGCTGGTTGCTGCGGTTAGATATAATGTAACCGATGATGCGCCCTTTACGGTGACGCCGCTGGTATCGGCCGTTATTTTGCCATCATTACTTACAGCTTTGGCTAATAACTCATAACGCATACCCCTGCATTGATCATTATCTGCATAAACAACCGGGTTAGGCGAATCTACATAGCTTGGTTCAACGTGGGCGGGGGCCTTGCCGGCGAGTTTCAGTGTGTTACCTTCAATTACACTTTTTTGAAAACGCAGCTGGCTGCCTGTATTTATTTTAAGATTTAACTGTTTAGGTTTATCAGCCGAAATACGGATCACTATAACCTTATCGGGCGCAGAAGCAAAGATCTCGCGTTTATAATTTACGCCGTTAACCGTATATTTTGTGGTTGCCACGGCGTTGCCGATATTCAGATCGCGATAATATGCGCTTTGCTGTGCGCCGCCAAATGTCTGTTTGATATGCAGATCGCCGAGGGGCAGAAAACTTTCTGAATACAAACCCTGCATTTTTTGGGTAAGATCATGCGCTTTTTGATAGTCCTCCTTAAATAATGCTTCGCGCACCTGGGCAAGGTATTGAAAAGCCCCGGGGTTAATGTTCTTTTTTACCGGTCCGCCCGACCATAGCGTAGCATCGTTTAGTTGTAGCAACTCATCATCAACGCCGCCAAAAATCATAGCGCCAAAGGTACCATTACCTACCGGCAGCGCTTCTGTCCATACTTTTGCAGGTTGCCTATACCATAATGTGTTGTTTTGTGCATTGGCGTTAAGTGCAGTGAGCTGCATACATAGTGGTAAAACCACCAACAGGAATGTTGCTTTCAGTCCTCGGTTCATAAATAGTTTACATTGTTTTTACAATTATAACAATGCACCGGCGATAAAAAATAATGCTTATTGGCATTTTTATACGCGAAACTGTAAATGAACCATACTAAGGCTTAACCGCCATAGCATCATTATTTATGCTGAGGCACTATAAAGAACCGCGGGGTGCAGTTCGCGTTTTTTAAATAGTGCGGTTGCATGTTCTGCCGCAAAGTGTTTGAAGCGCGACATGCTTTTAATATCTTCTAAGCTTATGTTGCATTCGGTATCCTTCATGAGCAGGGCCAGCACATCAAAATCATCTTTTAATAAATCGCCTGTATTGATCACGCCGTTCTGAAGCGCGTATTTAAGCAAACCCGCCATTTTAATATTGGCATATACGTGTTCCGGCTTTTTAAAATAATTATTGTTTAGCTGCAAAAATTTGTTGCTGATCCATAGGGCAGAGCCACCGCTTAGCAAAGCTATTTTATCATCCTGCAATACCAGTTGCGTTAAAAAGCATTTCACTTCTGCCAAGGTGATTAACCCGGCATGGTACAGATCGCGCAGGGTGTAATCAACCCTATCGGCGCAAAGTGCAGGCAGGGGTTGTTCTAATATTTTATGCTGTTGATTAAATAAGATATCTATTGAATAGCCATGTCTTTTTAAGATGGCAGGCACTTCCGATTGCACAATAACATCTTCAAAAATACTTTCATGGTAATCTTCGTTAAGGTTTTCGAAAATATAATCTGCCACATGCGAGAAAGCGGTATGCGAAGCATCATGAAGCAGGGCAGCAATCTGCTCTTCCATACTTCCGCCAAGCCATTTAACCAGGTACATTACCCCTACCGAATGCTGGTAACGGGTATGGTTAATTGCCGGATTAACCAGGAAAATGGCGCCGCCCTGATGAACGTTTCTGAGCCTTTGCACCGGGGTCGAGTAAAGTAAATCGGCCAGTACAAGCTCTATTTCAAATTGTCCGTATAAATTATCTGCCAGTTTCATCAATTAACGTATAACCAATGTTTGTACCGGTTATAATGTAAAATTAGAAACATTAATTAAAAAATACTAACTTTTTTAGCAAAAAATCGTCGTTATGAAACAGAAAAACCCGCTCAGGGCGGGCTTTCTTTTTAACTATTAATTGTGGTAAGCTATTTACCTTCTTTCATTATAAACCTGAAATTCGGCGATAGATACCTGTTTTGCTGCTTTCTCAATCGAGATACGCACCTTACCTGCCCATACCCTGTCAAACCTGTGTACTTTAATTTTATTTCCGTTTTCACCTTCAAAAAGCGTTTTCCAAACGCCGTCGATATTGTATTCCAGTTTGTAGTTAGTGATGTTCGGATGTTCTTCGGCAATAACAATGGTATTGAACCCCTGCTCTTTTTTAAAGTCGATCTCGTACCATGGCGCTTTTACAGTCGGGTTTGATACCCACGAGGAGTGAAAATCATCGTCATTGGCGAAATCCATAATGGCCGAATCGTCGCTCCAGCTTGCACTTGCCGGTTGGTTTTTAGCAAGGTTGGATGATATGATCGGAGCATCCAGTTTAGATAGTTTGACAACCGGGCCTTCGTTTTTCCAGATCTTACCTATTTCTTTAAGGGCAGCAAGCGCGTTATCATCAAAAACGCCATCGCGGTTAGGCGCCACGTTAAGGATAAAGTTACAATCTACGTTGTTTAGGGGCTTTAAGGTTTCATTTACCAGCTTTACAGGATCCTTTACCGGCGTGTTAGGGTGGCTTGTTTCCCAAAACCAATTGGCCTGCAGCGGCAAACAAGCTATTGCCGGCATACGGTTATCCTTGGTTGATACGCGCTGGCCTGCACCCATTTCATAAGTTTTAATATCGGTATAGTACATGCCTTCGGCAGGGTATTTGGCGCCGTTTAGGTCCATTACCAAACAGTTTGGCTGCAATGATTTTACCAAGGTGTAGATCTCTTCAAAGGGCACATCATCATAAGAAATACGAGACCACGGCGCATCCCATCCATCAATTATCAACGCACCTATTTCACCATATTTGGTCATCAGTTCGATGATCTGCGCTTTAACCATATCAATATGCTTAGGCGTAATCATGTTTGGCCTTAAGCGGTGGTGGGTATCTAATATCGAATAATATAAAAACACCTTCAATCCGTTGGCCCTGAAGGCGTCGGCATATTCTTTTACCACATCTTTTTTTAACGGACTGTTCATCACGTTATAATCGGTTGTTTTGGTATCCCAGATACAAAAGCCACTATGGTGTTTGGTGGTGATACAACCGTAAGTCATGTTGGCAGATTTGGCGGCTTTGGCCCACTGGTCGCAATTCAGTTTTTTGGGATTGAAAATGGCCGGCGAGGCATCGGGATCAGCCCAGTCCTGGTCCATATAAGTAGGGATGTTAAAATGGATGAACATACCGAAGCGCAGATCAACAAATTCCTGTTGTAACTGCGCCAATGGTTTTACAGGCTGCGTGGTGGTTTGTGCTTTTAATGAAAGCGTAAAAACGCTACATGCTATTAAGCATATATTTTTTAGTTTGAACATGATTTTGATAAAACGTTTAATCACTTATTTTATCGCAAGATGCTACAAATTACTGCCCCGATATTGTATTAAATTAACATTACGTTCAGGTTATTTGGCCTGAACGTAAATGTACCGGGGCTACTATTTGTATCTTACTGTAAAATAAATCCACTTTGCCGAAGCTTGTTTCCAGAAGGCAATAATCAACGCTTTAGCTTAACGGCACCTGGTTGTTTTTAGTGCTTATTTGACTGAACGCAAAAATAGAAAGATACCTAAGAATCTACGCTCACGCCATTGCTACAGGGAATGCTTTCTTTGCAAGGCATAAGTTCCAAACCAAGCTGAAATAAGCAAGGTAAACCAAGTTGTGCAGGTCTTTCAATCCCATACCGCCCACTGGCGGTAATACAACTTGCAGCATAAAAAACAAACATCTTAACAGACATACATGTAGTCGTATATACAAATATACCGGGACGCTTAAAGGACAAATCCCGGCTGGTTTGGCCGGGCTAGTAGTTATTATTATTCCAAATTACTCTTCAGGATCTTCGGGATTGACTATATCTTCTATCATTCGATTTGCTACAATCTTTACGCTTATTAATCTAATAACAAACATTACTGCAATAAAAACGATAAAAAAGTAAATATGATAATCTTGAGTGAAACCTAAAAATGCAGCAACGCATGTCGCGAGAATTTCAAATAATGGGGAAAGATAGTAGGAAAAAACGATAGTTTTACTTTCTGGAATAATATCAAATTCCCCTCCATCCACATTTCTAAACACCTCTGCACGAGAGCCCCCCCTCCAAATATTATATTTAAATCCTACATGACTTTGGGTTTGTTCTTTAATTATATAAGCTGGTTTATCCAGTTCAGCTTTTATGTTTTTAATCAAGATGAATGGCTCAACATTCGTTGAACGTATTATTTTTTTATATCTAATTTTCATGTTATCAAGATTTAATGATCTCCTTTTGCTTCTATTTCTTAGGCCATTGCATTAATGGACTATATGACCAACATCAGGATCATATCCAGCATTTTCATCATGATAATATGGTTGCCCGATTAAAGTAGTAACACCCGATGTGAAAGAGCCAGTTCCTATTTTGGGAAGGGATACACCTGGACCAAAACCAATACTCCAAGTTTTATAAGTACTTGACCAACGATAGCTAAGTAAGACTATACCATAGCTTCCTCCTGCTACTTTTACCGGCCCAGCCCAATCAGAGAAAGTGTTATGATAACCATTCACGGGTTTGATAATATATCCCCCTATTGATAATGAAGCTGCCAAAGTAGTTGCGACTCCATATACAGTGTAATAATCTTGATGCCAATTTTATTAGTTGAAACTGTTCCGTATTCTATCATTGTTCCGGCCACCGCTCCAGCTTGAGCAGTGAAATTTCCACCACCTGTTATCTCGCCATATTTAGCCAACTCCTGAGCATAGCCCCCCTGATTGACATTCGCAGTAACCAAGTGATAATAGGTAATTACCCCTCAAACTATTAGTCATTCTTAGATGACTCAATTTGATCTAATAGATCGTCTAAACTTGTTTTATCAGAATTTCTAAAAAAATATTTATAAGACAATTTACCTTTAGATTCAAAAGACACTTTTATTAACTTTCTTTCTTTCTTAACTGAAAAATTATAAACAAACTTTACACTTTCAATCTCAGAAACCAAAATAGATTGAGATTTATCCCCAAAATAACTTTTTAATTTTAGGCTATTTCCATCGTAATACACTTTCCTGCAATGCCATAATCGTATCCACTGAATCACTGTAAAAATAACTAGTACGCCATAGGATATATTTACAACGCTATCGGAAAAATTACTTTTCCAAAAAAAACAAATAAATGCTGCTATAAGAACCGGACCTATGATTAAACCTATCAAAGATTTATAATATAGGGCATCAGACGATAATTCTTTCATGTTATATTAATGTTACCATTTAAAACCAATTTTTGTGGAGGCTTCAACTCCTAAAAAATAAAGGTTCACACCAGTGGTCATGTCAAGACCTATAAAATTTGAATTTCCAGTCCTTTCATAGCCGAAAGCACCAATTCCTAAAATGCCGCTATTTTGACCGCTTTTGGCATCATGTGTGGCTCCGATACCTACAGGAACGTCAAACACCGGGACTACTAATTGTCCACCGTAAATTTTAGCTTCATCATCTCCATATGCATTAATTCCGCCTTTATCAGTACCTGTCGTAAATGTGATCAGGTTATGCTTGCCTAAATCAATTTCTGATCCAGCAAATCGTCCCGACATCACACCTATCGCACCTTGTGTTCCTCGTCCCGATACCTCGGTATAAAAATGTTTACCCATCCATTCCAAAGCATCGGATATCCAGCTATTACCCCCCCCTTGATTGGCCGTACCACCAGAAACTATCTCCGACTTGGCGGCACTGCATTAGGTATTTGTCCCGGCCTGTCCAACCCAGCACCAGGTGGAAAAGTAACAGTGAGGAAATTCCAACTACCGGAGCCAAATAATCCAAGTACACCGGAAGTTCCATTACTACCTGAAGTTCCATTACCAAGGGGAGTTGCTCTAACCACAACTGTTCCCATTGAAAGTTTTATAGTACTCCCGTCTTCAAGTACCACGTCCCCTTCCCATCTTTTGCCTTATTCTTACCAAGATATGTTGCTACATTACTTTTTAAATACACCCAAATCCCAGCTATCAAGCCAGTCAATTTCGATGTCATTCCCCTTAAAGCTGATTGGCAACCACAGGTACCTGCCGTCGATAGCATCTTTAGGCGTCCATTTATCGGCCATAAAAATAAAAGCATCCTTTTTTCCGGCTACAGGGAGTACGTGGGTACTTTGCCCGCCGTAGGTGATCGCGCTATCTGCACCCTTACATGGGTTACCGTGATAAACCCATGGCCCCCAGATGGATTTGGCCGAGAACCAGCGCGCCGCGTTTGGCGCCCAACCGGTGCAGCCGGAGCCTATCATGTAATAAATGCCGTTATGTTTAAACAATGCGGGCGCTTCTGTTTGGTGACCGATGTAAATGCGGATAAATTTACCTGTATGGCCTGTATAATCGGGGGTTAGCTGGGCCAGTTGGAGGGTGTAATTTTCCTCGGATGAAAAAACATGGTAGGCTTTACCGTCGTCATCCACAAAAACGGTCATGTCGCGGGCCATTTGTCCACCGGGCAGGTCGCGGCAAAAAAAGCCGTCAGTTTCTGATGCCGGCGCGGCGCAGTTCACTTTCTCTGATTGGCCGGTAAATGGCGGGTAAAAAGGCATTTGTCCGGCATTGGGGCGATAACTTTTAATAAAGGTATATGGGCCTGTTACCCGATCGCTGGTGGCTACACCGGCGCGGGCCGCTGCATAGCCTTTGCCCAACAATTCGAGGTGAAACCACATCACATACTTTTTAGTGAGTTTATTGTAAACCACTTTGGGGCGCTCAAGGATACAGCCCCTGGCTATGTCGTTTTTCGGATCATCGGATACGCTTAACGCAATACCCTCATCCTTCCAGTTATACAAATCGGTTGATGAATAGCAATGTACCCCCACCATCGCACGGTTACCTGCATCACCGGCTACTTTATGCTCACCAAACCAGTAATATTTTCCGTTTTGGTAAAGGATGCCGCCGCCATGGGCATTGATGTGTACACCTTTATCGTCGGGCCATATCTGGCCGGGCTTGAAAACCTTTTGCTGCGCCTCGCTGTACAAACCGGCACAAAGCATCCCTGCTGCAAGCAGCGTTGTTTTTAACTTACTTTTAATATATTGGATTGTGTTCATCGTAAATTTTATTTGAGATCTAAAGCATGGTCGGCCGGTACGTTTTGCCCGCTCCAGATTTTTACAGCCGACCAGGGTAATGCCGTGTCGCTCCAAAACGCATCCGAGGCCGGTAAACCGAGGGGCAAGAAAATATCGGTGCATAAATAAAGACTACCTGTGGTGATGTAAAAATCGGCCAGGCCTGGTTGCTTACCGTACAGGCCTATATTTAACCAGCCATCATTGGTAAAGGTAGATGGCGATTCAAGCGTTTTTGTTATCACCGCCGTCAACGCGCACCTTACCTGGGCAGGCGGCAGCGACGCGGGTAATTGCCTGTTAAGCGCCACATCGGCCAGCAGGTGGAAAACGCCTGCCCTGTAAACAATTGAACGGCCTGTTGCCGGGTAAGTGCCATCTGTATTGATGAGGCGTTCCAAAATCTGGGCGTAACGCTGTGCTATTTTGCCTGCTTTCTCCTGTGGTTTATAAATGCCTTTCGTGTTAACCAGCACCTGCAGCATCGTATTGAGGTAGGGCTGTATCACAATACTGTTGTAATAATCAAAATGAAAATTCATCCCGTCAGCATACATACCATCGCCAACGTACCAATGCTCGGTAAACTCCCGGATACCATATTCTATACGCACCGGGTCGTAACCAAGGTCATATTTGCAAAAGAAGGCCTCTATCATCCCCGAAAACAAGATCCAGTTGGAGTAAACCGGCACCGTAGCGCGGGTAGTTTCCAAAGCCTTAATCACATTCTTTTTGGTCTGCTCATCAAGGTGTTCCCAAAGCCAGGGGGCACGTACCAGCCCTAAAGCCATAAAAGAAGCATCAACCAAAGGTTGCCCGCCCTTCCATTCCAGGTAGCTTTTAGCTTGCGGATTTACCGCGTTGGCTATAGCCTTAAGCGCCCACGCCCGGTATTGACCGCGCAGTTCCGTTTCGGCAGCGTCGCCGCCTTCCAGCTGCAGCCATGGGGCAATACCGCTCAGCGTACGGCCAAAAGCTTCCAGGTAAGCTACTTTATGGCGGCTTTGTTTATCATCTATATCATCAGCAAACATTACCGGCATGTTTTGCTTCAGCTTATCGGCGGCAAGGTTTGATAGTACCGGGCGGGCTATTTTATCCAGGTAGGCCAGCCACAGCTTCCTGTCGGCCAAACCGCTGGCACGTTTATTTTGCGCCGCTGCCGATATACAGGCATAAATAAGCAATAAACAAATGGCCGCTTTTTTCATCAGCTTATTTATCGGCCTTTTTAATTTTAACAGGCTTTAACTTTTCAAAAACGTTAACCGGCAGTATATTACCGTCAGCATCAAAACGCATTGGCGATACGCAGGTTTCGCGGTTGTAACCGTTGCCATCAGGTATGGCGAAGCGGTGGTAAGCGATATACCAATCATCAGTACCGGGTACCCGCACCACCGAATGGTGCCCGGCGCCTTTAACCACTCCTTTACCTTTTAGTACCGGGTGCCCTACAGCCTTTTTAAACGGCCCCAGGGGCGATGTTGAAGTAGCATAAGCGATAGAATAACGGGGATCGCGGGTATCATATTCCGACCACATTAAATAGTAAATACCTTTACGTTTAATCATGAACGGGCCTTCGTTGTATCCCTCGGGCTTAATCGATATAATTTTCGAGGTATCGCAGGAGATCATATCGTCATTCAGCTTAACGATGTTACACTGCCCCTGCCCCCAGTACAGGTACGCAGACCCGTCATCATCAATAAAAGCCATCGGGTCAATCATCTGGCCGCCGCGTGTGCCGCGTGGTATAAGCGGTTTGCCTATCGGATCTTTAAAGGGGCCTTCGGGTTTACCGGCTACGGCAACCCCAATGTTTACGTTTGCGGTAAAGTAGTAATAGTACTTGCCGTTTTTTGTCGCGATGGTGGGTGCCCAGGCCCGCTCCTTACCCCAGCTGATATCGCGGGGAAGATCAAGAATCACACCTTCATTTTTCCAGTTAACCAGGTTATCTGACGACCAGCAGCTAAAGCTGGTAGATGCCCAGCCCTCCGTACCATCGGTTGTAGGATAGATATAAAACTTTTTGCCGAAAGCCGTTATGTTAGGGTCGGCATACAAACCTTTAAGTGCCGGGGCAGGGGCATTCAACGTATCGATAGTTTGGGCGGATGATGTGGTAACCAAACAACCAACAAATGCCGGGCAAATTAAAAATCGGGAGATGGATGATAGTTTAACCTTAAGAGCTATATACATTATAAACAGTTTTATTATAAGTTACTAAATAAGCGAATCCGGGTTTCACGCAACGGGGGTAAAATTGTAATTTATGAGGGATAAAAATACAAATTGCATCTTTTAACCGGCGTCCCCCACCGTAATACACAAAGGTCAAATCTATTAAAATGTAAATGCCTTTACCGGCCTTAATTTATCTTCATCTGTAACTTATAGCTTCAAAAAGTGTCAAAAACATAAAAACGAGGGAAAGTTGTACTGGTAACTATTGATTGTTCAGCCGCCTTTTTCGGTTTCTCCAATAGCTATTAATTAATTTTTCCGGAAAACAACGTATAATCAACGGCAACGAAAAATTTAACGGTGAATAGCCTTCATCATTATTTTTTTTCATATTTATTCAAAATTTAAACCATTAACCTAAATACATGAGCCTTTTTAGCAGACTTTCAGCCGAATTTATAGATATCATTGAGTGGGTGGATACCACGCAGAACACATTGGTATGGAAATTTCCGAGGTATGATAATGCCATAAAAATGGGCGCCAAATTGATTGTGCGCGAATCGCAGGCGGCGGTTTTTATGAACGAGGGTAAAGTTGCCGATGTGTTTATGCCCGGTACTTACGAGTTGCAAACCGGCAACATGCCTATCCTTACCACCTTGATGAGCTGGAAATATGGATTTAACAGCCCATTTAAAGCTGATGTGTATTTTGTGAGCCTTCGCCAGTTCACCAACCAAAAATGGGGCACCAAAAACCCGGTAATGCTGCGCGACCCGGAGTTTGGCCCGGTAAGGTTACGCGCCTTCGGTTCGTTTAATTTTAAGGTTCAGGATCCTAAATTATTTATTACGGAGATAGCAGCCACCAATCCCGAGTTTGTGCTGGAGGATATTAATGAGCAACTGCGCAATACCGCCGTATCGCGCGGTATGGATGCCGTGGCGCAGTCAAAAATACCGGTGTTAGATTTGGCAGCCAACTACAACGAAGTGGGCACCATGATAACCCAAAGCATCCAGCCCGATTTTGCTGAGATAGGCCTGCTGCTCACCAAACTATTGGTTGAAAATATTTCGTTACCACCCGAGGTGGAACAGATATTGGATAAACGCAGCGAAATGGGAATTTTAGGCAACCTGGGCGCCTACGCGCAATTTCAGGCGGCTAACGCCATAGAAAAATCGGCCGAGAATACCATTGGCGGAAACCTTGGCGCAGCTGGTATGGGTTTAGGTGTTGGCGCGGCTATGATGGGCCAGGTCGGTAATATTTTCCAGCAAAATCAATTCAACCCCAACTCACCAAACGCTTCTTCTGCGGGCGATACCCCTCCGGCTTTACCAACAGCACAATATCATATTGCGAAGGATGGCAAACCCGACGGTCCGTATACCATTATCGATTTGAACGCGATGGTGATGAACGGGCAAATAACCCGCGACACCATGGTTTGGAAAAAGGGCATGGCCGCCTGGGCCCCGGCATCAGCCGTAGATGAAGTTGCCGGATTATTTGCCAGTGTACCGCCGCCAATTGCCTGATCCTTTTTTAAACCTCATTAAAATATTATACGCTGAATGAATGACCAGACCAAACCGCAAACCGTTAACAATTCATTAAACTGTAACGGTTGCGGCGCTTTGCTGCACTTTGCACCCGGCACCCATAACCTGCAATGCGATTATTGCGGGGCAAGCAACCCCATCCAACCAAAAAACAACGACCAAACGATTTATACGTTTGATTATGAAGAATTTTTGGCGGGTATTGGTACAGCCCAACCAAGCGAAACCTTAAAGCAGGTAAGCTGCAAAAATTGCGGCTCGCAAACCGCGCTCGATTCGTTCGTTACATCAGATCAATGCCCTTTTTGTACCGCGCCGCTGGTGCTGCTGCCCCGGGACGGGCAGCAATATGTTGAACCGCATTATATTTTGCCGTTTGCCATTACCCAGCAACAGGGCATAGATGCCTTTAAAAAATGGATAAAAGGTTTATGGTGGTCGCCCGGCGACCTGGCAAAAAAGCTGGTTAATGATGCCACCGGGCTAAAGGGCGTTTACCTGCCCCATTGGGCTTACGATAGCGATACCGTAACCGATTATACCGGGCAGCGCGGCGATTATTACTACACTACCGAAACTTATACCGAAACGGTGGATGGAAGAACAGAAACCAAAACAAGGCAGGTAAGGCATACCAGCTGGTCGTATGCGTCGGGCAGGGTTTATGTAGATTTCAGGGATATCATGGTGGCCGCAAGCTCATCCCTCCCCGAAAAAACGCTGACTAAACTTGAGCCCTGGAATTTTAATATGCTGGTAAATTTCGATGAGCGGTATATGAGCGGCTTCCGGTCGGAAACCTATCGTTTAGATCCGGAAGCAGGATTCGGCAAAGCCACCATCCAGATGGAGCCGGAGATCCGCGAGGCAATACGCCGTGACATTGGCGGCGATGAGCAGCAAATTAACAGTACAGATACGGAATATCTGAATAAAGGCATTAAATACATGATGTTACCGGTTTGGGTAAGCGCCTATAAATACAACAATAAGTTGTACCAGTTTACGGTAAATGCCAGCACAGGCGAGGTGATCGGTCAGCGGCCATTAAGCGCCCTCAAAATTACATTGGCCGTGTTGTTGGTGATCATACTGATTATAGTGATTGTTATTTTGGCGCAAAACGGGCATGCGAATGGTTAAACAAACTTACGCTGCCTGTTCACGATAACACACAAAACAAAGCCCATAAAAACCATAACCATACTAAACGGAAAAATATAAAGCATGCCGAAGTTGCTGGCCACCCCGCCAATAAGCGGCCCGGTAAGGCCAAGCGAAGCATCAATAAACAACCCGTAGGCGCCCAACGCGGCGCCTTTGTTTGATGCGGGCGCCAGCTTAACCGCCTCAACACCCAATGCAGGGAATACAAGCGAAAAACCCAGCCCTGTAACACCCGCGCCAACAAGCGCCAGGTAGGGCGTATTAGCCAGCCAAAGGATCAGCAAGCCAACCGATTCGGTTGCCAGACAAACCATTGCTGTTTTTAAACCGCCATAGTTGTTTATCGCGTCGGCAAATATTAACCGGCCTAAAATGAAAAAGGTACTGAAAACCGATAAACATAAAACCGCGTTGGTCCAGTTAAGGTAGGCATAGTATAAGGTGATGAATGTAGATATGGCGCCAAAGCCAAGGCCGCCCAGGCCTAAACCAATACCATAAGGCGCCACTATTTTCAACACCGCCAGGAACGATTTTCCGGGTTCGGCACTGTTGCCGCGCACGTTTTCCTTCCGTTGAGCCAGGAAATACCCCATAAGCCCGATAGCAAACACAACTACCCCCAGGCTGGCCATTCCATAAGTAGTAGCCAATACAATACCAACCGGCGCGCCGGCGGCAAGCGCGCCGTAACTGGCTATACCATTAAATGATATGGCTTTGGCCGTATGATGCTCGCCTGTAGCGTTAATGGCCCAGGTAATGGGGCTGGCGCCTATTAACCCTTCGCCAAAACCGGTAGCCAGGCGGGTTAGCGCAAGTAGCAACAGGCAAACTTCGCGGTGCTCTTTCAGCAACAAAGCCACCAGGAGGAATAAACCGCTGAGGGCGAAACCCGTCATACTGATAATTACCGCAGGTTTTGGTCCTTTACGATCAATAATTTTACCGGCAAAGCTCCTGAATAAAAAAGTGCTTAAATATTGCAGACTGATAACCACTCCCGCCACCATGGCGCTATAACCTAACTGGTTATGAATAAAAACCGGGAGAACCCCCAGGCTTAAACCAATGGTAAAGTAACCGATAAAAGTAAACTTAACATATCCAATTATAGTGAGAACAATGTTGGATGGTGCCGCTTTGATACCCGATTCTGCTTCCATGCGGCAAAGATACGTTTATCATGCATGTTAAAGCATATGATGTGTCAATGTTCGACGGGGGCCCCGCCGCACTTAGCGCTGCAGTCTATGCCGCATCAGAAGGCCTGCGATCCTTTTTTTGGAATGCGAAACCATCGGTGGGCAGGCGGGTGGAAACTAAAATTTGCAGCAATATTAAACTATTGACGGTTAAGCCAAACAGCGAATAAGTTGATCTTTCAATGATGACATGCTCATCTGCCCTACTTTCTCTTCAGGTTTCTTTCGTTTCAGGGTCTTTCACCTTTGCCTCCACGGGCGTTTTAGTATCTCTATAAAGCTGAGATCTACGCTGCTTTAAACGAAAGCGGTTAATGCTAAAAGACGTATAGTTTTGTCGGTCATCCGATTGCTATAATGACACATTTACGTTAATACAAAAGCACTATTACCCGGTATTTTACTTGGGCGACGGGTTGAAAGAAGGGGTGACGATCACAATCTTGTTTCGGATATAGCCTAATTGCCCGTTCAGGTCTGTGCCCTGCACCGTAATAGTATAAGTGGAAGGTTTATCGGCACTATAAAATGAAACTATTGCTTTGCCGTCCGCCCCGGTAACAATGTTAGGCTCCCAATGGATGGTTGAGCGTTGATCTGTTCCTTTCGGGATAGTTTTTACGGTATATCGTGGGCGATAAAAATCCTTTGGTAAACTGTAAGCTAAAGGTTTATAAATATAGATACCCGGTATCTTTTTCATAAATGCGCCATTGCCCGACCTTGTAGTTATTTCAAGAAATACCGGAACGTCCCTGTCCTGGCCCATTAACTTTGACATGAAATTCGGATCATAACGCATAGCAAAACGTGAATTGTACATTACTTCAATCCCCAGAATATCCTCGGATGTGAGGTAATGCATATACATACCCGCATCAAGTCCTAATCTATTAATTTCCACGCCATCTATAAAAAAGTTGACTATATGATTTTTTAAACGATAGGTTATTACTCCCACATTCATGGTTTCGTTAATTCCGGGAAATTTCTTATTCAGCAAATCATACAAATCCAGTTTTGGATATTTTTCCATATCCTTTTCATCAAGCGTATAATCAGCTTCGCCGGGACCGTTCAGGTTCTTTGAGTTTTTAATGATGCGTTTATCTTTTATCACCACTTCCTTCAACATCATACCACGCCCCTCTGCTTCTTCCTGTGCCAAATGTTGCGACATCTTGCTATCGCGATTGTGCAGCAAAAGCGTATCGCTATTTACGTACCATGGCGTGGTTCTGAAAACCGGCGGGTTAAACAACGGTACCTTTAATTCGTCGACATTAAGCGACACATTAAAACTGCTTCCGCTTTTTCTCCGTGTTTGAACAATATAAGTTGCAGTATCAATCGGGAACAGCCCTGTAAACTTAAACCTTCCGTCCTTACCTGTTATAGTATCCTTAATCACTAATGGTTTTTTAGACAGTAGCACCACATTGGCTTTATCAACCGGTTTATTAAAAGCGTTGGTCACAATACCGGTTACTTCAAAATCTTTTTGTGCTTCAAATGCAGGCTGTTGAGGCGGATTAAAAATCTGTTTCCAATTACAGCCAATCCAACCCTGAGTAAGTAACAGGTTATCTAATTCAGTTTCACGCTCCGGTGATCTATCTGCAAAATAATAGCCCGGTTCTTCAATGTACCCTTTAAGGTCTTTACTAAACAGCAAATTGTTAATTATATTATCGCCAACCGTATCGGTTTTTACCTGATTATCGTCTGTTACCGCCATTGAAAAATTTCCGGCAACCGGTCTGCCGTCGTTATCCGTTACCTGTAACTGCAAAGCAATGCTGTCATGCGGATTATATTTTTGTTGATCTTGGGTGATATCGATCTTAAGGTTATCATGATGATTGATGTAAACCAGGCGCTCGTTCAAAGGCTGATTATTTTTATTAAACAACGTGAAATGGGCGATACCTGTTGGAAATATATTTTGCGAAAGGGTTATTAAAAGTTCTCGTTTTTTAAAAACGAGGTGTGCGCCGTAACAAACGGTACCGCGCGATTGGCCGATCAAATAATAATCTGCAGGGAGCGCCGTATTAGCCCCTACTTTAATACGTAACGAATCCTTTGAGAATTTAATGATTTTTAAAACGGTACCTTCCGTATTCACCAACGGCAGCGGGTAAGCCTTTGATAAGCCATTAGCAAAAACCAGTTTTGCGGTGTATATTTCACCTGGCTGCGGCGTAATTTCAAATGAACCTATACCGAGGTGTGCTGAGTTAAAAGCAACTACTTCCTGTTGCTTACTATCGTATATCCTGCCGCTCACCTGTATACCTTTGCCGTCCTCGCCAATAGCCTTAAAACCTATTTTTGATTGTACCCCTGCAACGAGCGCGCCTCCTTCAGGCATAAATTGCAGATCGGTATTTTCTGGACGATTCAGTGTTACCGGTATGGTTAAACTAACCGGTTTTTCTCTGCCGTTTTTCTCCATAACAATTATAGAAAGGTTTTTAGCTTTAACTTTTTCAGGAACGGTAAAATTCAAATCGAAACTACCATCCACGCCTGTTGCCGTTCTCTTGCGATAAAGCGTATGCCTGCCATCCATTACCCGCAATTGCAAATCCGCCAATCGTACAGGCTGCCTGCTAAGGTCGGTGAGCAGGATACTGGTTTGGATATTGCTTTTATCAGCCTTAAAACCGGCAACAACCAGCTGCGCTTTAGTGCCTGAAGACGCGATGTATATGTTTTTATTGTAGATAAAATCAGTTCCGAAGTTCTGCATCCAGTTGGTATAGGCGCGAATGATATAATCTCCTTCGGGGATATCGTCTTCATTCAGGATGATATTTCCCCAGGTTAGGCCGGTAATGAGCGGTAACATCAGGCGCTTTACACATGAATCTTGCGCGTTATCAAGTTCAACATATAATAAACCACTGTGTGCCGATGGTGTAAGATAGCCTGCATCTAATAAGTATCCTTTAAACCAAATAGTATCACCCTGCACATAATTTGGTTTATCCGTTTGCAGGTATATCTTTTCAACAGGCAATTGCTTGTCCATATTATTGATACAATCCATGATGGATTCCAACTTAGTTTGGCCCGCTGCAGAAAGCGCAGCCATAAGTAAAACAGAAAGTAAAAGCTTTCGTATAAAGCCCATAAACAAGGTAGATTTCAGGTTTTGATAAATTTAAGAATAATTGTTAAATCAGATTAATTAATGTAAAACCCTCAGATTTTAATAGCAATTTCAAGGCAAAAAAGTCTCTTAGATTCTGAGAGGAGTTTGATTGCGGTAGCTAAATTGCCCCTAAAGTATGCCGTTTTAAGTCTATATGCTGATTATCAGCATCCACATTATGAATTTGGGCATAAAAAAAGCCCTTCATTTTCATGAAGGGCTTTCGGGGTAAGCAATGGGGCTCGAACCCACGACCCCCAGAACCACAATCTGGTGCTCTAACCAACTGAGCTATGCCTACCGTTTGTTTGGGTGTGCAAAAATAGAAATCTCCCCGGTATTTGCAAACTCTTTTTTAAAATTACATTAAGCTTACCCATTTTATTTAGAACGATTACAGTTAATAGGTAGCTTTGTAACTATGGCAGAGCAACTGATAGAACTGAACGTAACGGGCATGCACTGTAATAACTGTGCCATGTCTGTCCATAAATTCCTCGAAAAAAAGGGCTTACATAATATCCTGGTAGATTTTGCCGGTGAAGAGGTAAAATTCTCCACCGATAACGAGAGCCAACTCCCCGAAGTAATTAAAGGGATAGAAAATTTGGGGTTTAAAGTTGTTGAAGACATCAGCAACCATTCAGTGCCGTTTTATGAGCGTGTAGAAAACAAACTTATCTTCTGCGCCATATTTACCGCGCCGCTTTTGCTGCACATGGTGTTGCCCTGGCATTTTTTACACCATTCTGTTGTGCAGTTATTGCTGTGCCTGCCCGTTTTTTTAGTGGGTTGCGCGCATTTTGGTAAAAGCGCCATCAGTTCCATAAAAGGCGGCATCCCTAATATGGATGTGCTGATTTTTGTGGGGTCAACATCGGCCTTTGTTTACAGCCTGATAGGTACCGTTCAAAACCTTGGCGCGCAATACCAGTTTTACGAAACCTGTGCCACCATCATCACGCTGGTGTTGCTGGGTAATGTGTTTGAAAAACGCTCGGTTAATCAAACTACATCGGCTGTTAAAGATCTGATTAAATTTCAGCAGGTAAATGCCAACCGTATGGTTAACGGCAGCGTTGAGGCGATCGACGCGCGCGAAGTGCGCCCGGGCGATACCCTGCTGGTAAACCAGGGCGACAAAATTCCGGTTGATGGCGAGATCCTTTCGGGCCAGGGTTCGGTTGATGAAGCGATGCTTACCGGCGAAAGCCTGCCTGTTGAAAAACAAAAATATGATAAGGTTATTGGCGGTACCTTGCTGGTTAACGGCAACTTCCATATGCTGGTAACAAAGGTTGGGGCAAATACCATACTATCGCAAATTATTGATTTGATGAAAAAAGCCCAGGCAGCTAAGCCGCCCGTGCAAAAACTGGGAGATAAGGTTGCCGCGGTATTTGTGCCGGCGGTGATATTAATAGCGCTGCTTACTTTTGTGCTTACGTATTTTGTGGGCAACGCGGGCTTTCAGCATGCTATGATGAATGCCATTGCCGTACTGGTAATTTCGTGCCCCTGCGCTATGGGGCTTGCCACGCCAACAGCCGTTATGGTAGGCCTGGGGAGGGCCGCTAAAAACGGCATCCTGGTAAAAGGCGGCGATACCATTGAAGCGGTTGCCAACACCAAATATGTGGTTTTTGATAAAACGGGTACCCTCACTACCGGGAAATTTACGGTGAACGAAATAAGCATTGAGGACGGGGCCGATATTGAGCACATCAGGGGCATGATTACCGCGATTGAAGAACGCTCAAACCACCCGATAGCCAAATCGCTGGTGAATGGTTTGAAAGGCTTACCGCAACACAAACTCATTTTAAAACTTGTTATAGAAGAAAAAGGCCTGGGTATGCGCGCCGAAGATGTGTATGGCAACCATTACTTTTTAGGCACAGCAAAAACCAATAATGATCATTTTAACCTTGCACTGTATAAAAACCAGGTATTAATAGCCAAAATTGCCGTAGACGACCAGATAAAACCCGAAGCCGTATCTTTGATAGCCCAACTCAAAAAAATGGGTATAACTCCTGTGCTGCTAAGCGGCGATAAAAAAGACCGTTGCCTTAATGTAGCCAGGCATTTAGGCATTATGGAGGTACAGGCCGAAAAATTGCCCGACGAAAAGCTTGGGGTAATTGACGTTTACAAAAAGAAAGGCAAAACCATTATGATAGGCGATGGCATTAATGATGCCCCTGCCCTAACCCATGCCGACGTTGGCATATCCATGAACGATGCCAGCCAGGTAGCCATCCAATCGGCCAGCGTGGTATTGCTGAATACTGATCTGAATTCGGTGGTCAAATTCCTGCGGATTAGCAAACACACGCTGCTCACTATCAAACAAAACCTTTTCTGGGCCTTCGCCTATAACATCATAGCCATACCGGTGGCGGCCATGGGCTTCCTTAACCCGATGGTTGGCGCGCTCACCATGGCATTTTCGGATGTGGTGGTGATTGGTAATTCATTGAGGTTGAAGATAAAGAAGGTTGGCCCCCCGGCCCCCTGAAGGGGGAGTATTTAGTGCAGTTGCCTATCCAAACTATTTATTGGTTCCCCCTTTAGGGGGTTAGGGGGCTTTACTATATTTGCTTCATGATTGAAATTTTTACTGACGGAGCTTCGAGCGGTAACCCGGGACCGGGTGGATATGGTGTAATATTGCGCTCCGGACAGCATTACAAAGAACTTTCGGAGGGTTTCCGCAAAACCACCAATAACCGTATGGAGCTGCTGGCGGTAATAAAAGGCCTGGAGGCGCTCAAAACTCCCGGCCAGGATGTAATTGTGTTTTCAGATTCTAAATACGTTATCGACGCTATTGAAAAGCGATGGCTTAACGGATGGGTAGCCAAAGGTTTTGCAGGTAAAAAAAACAAAGATTTGTGGATGCGCTACTTAGAAATAAGCAAACTTCATAAAGTAAAATTTAACTGGGTTCGCGGCCATAACGGTCACCCCGAAAATGAGCGTTGCGACCAGTTGGCGGTAGCCGCCGGCAAACGCACGCCTTTACTTATCGATAGTGTTTTTGAGGCCGAGCATGCAAAGGCCGGGATGTTATAAACCAGCCCAACCATTCCCCAATCAACTTAATCAACCATTCGCCAATTCGATAACCTGCAAATCCTTGATTTTATCGCCATCGATATTAAACCGCATGAGTGTTTGTACCTTATGCCAGCCCTGCTTACCCGCCGCTCCGGGATTCAGGTGAAGACACCCGATGCTTTTATCAAACTTTACTTTCAGGATATGCGAATGCCCGGTAATAAATAATTTAGGCGGATTCAGATAAATCTCCTTCTTTACCGCGGGCGCATACTTACCGGGATAGCCGCCGATATGCGTTATCCATACGTCAACATCTTCGCATTTAAAGCGCAAATGCTCGGGGTAAACCGCACGTACATCTTTGTCATCGATATTGCCATATACACCTTTTAAAGGCTTAAAAGCGGCGAGTTTATCAGCCAGTTCAATAGTGCCAAAATCGCCGGCATGCCAAATCTCGTCGCAGTTTTCAAAATGTTTAAAAACGGCGTCGTCAAGGTTGCTGTGGGTGTCGGAGATGAGGCCAATGCGGGTCATAGGGTATTTGTTTATGCCCGGCAAATATAAGGCAGCTTTAAAATATCGTCAGGAAATCTTTTAACAGTGCCCTGTATTGGGGATTGTAAATTTTGTGACCGTCGTAAATAATAAGTTCGTCGTTGATCAATGGCGTTTCCTGCATCCCGAAACTTAATATTTCGCGATGGGGGGCATCGGTACTGAACGAACGGATGGTCATTATTTTTTGCAGATGAAGATAATGTTGCCGGGCTATAGTTTTCACCAGCCCGGCGGTATCAGTAGGAAGGATTAGCCATAATGCCCCGTTGGCGGTAAGCCTCGCGGCCACTTTGTCTATCATCGATGCAAAAAATCCCCGCGGCGCATGTTTGGCCAGGTTAAGTTTCTCGCCCGGCGATTGCAGGGAATTGATATAGAATGGCGGGTTTGAAACAATAAGATTGTATTTCCTTTCGGGATATAGATTAAAAAACTCTTCAAATCCTAAGGGATGACAGGTTAGCCTATTGACAAAGGGCGAATTTTTGAAGTTTTCGGCGGATGTAAGCGCTGCCTGTTCATCAATTTCAACGGCATCAATATGAGCACCGGGAAAACGTTGAGCAAGCATCATGGCTATTACGCCTGTTCCGGTGCCTATATCAAGGATGTTTAAAGGATCATTTGCCGTAGCCGTTGCACCAAGCAATACGCCATCGGTATTGATTTTCATGGCGCAACCGGTTTGATCTACATTGAATTGCTTAAAACGGAACATGTATACCCGGATTGTCTTTGCAGGTTGAAAAGCGCATCTGTCGGGCTAATTGTTCCTAACAATATTTATCCTAACATACCAGCACCGGCCGCTCATTTGCCGCGGAGGCTGTTACTTTTTATCCTGGCACAAAAATAACCAAAAAGTCAAGACAGCAAAGAGCTTCATCCCGTATGAGCTATCCCAGTCGTTTTTCCGCAGGCCGCCAATCGTTCTTGGGCGAGTTATTTAAGATCGTCTTTAAAAATCGGTGCAATCAAAAAATCATTAAAAATCAGCCAAACGAAAAATCGGTGTAATCAAAAACCAATCGGTGCAATCAAAAAAAAAATCAACGGCACCTGCTGACATAGGGCTGTCATTAGCCAGCCGTTACTTTACATCATCAAACAAAAACACAACACTATGGATACTTTAAAATCGTTATTGAAAGAGATGGAACAGGAAGCTCAAACTACCGAAAAAATGCTGAGCCGTATACCTGATGATAAATACCAGTGGAAACCCCATCCCAAAAGTATGACCATCGAGCAACTTTCAACACACATTGCCGAACTGCCCACCTGGGTTACCATTACATTGACTACCGACGGATTGGATTTTGCAGTTACACCTTACCAGCCAAAAAAAGTTGCTGACACCGCTGAACTGTTGAAGTTTTTTGAAGATTCGCTGGCTGATGGATACGCGAGTTTGCAAAAGGCCGACATAAACACTTTTGACCAGATCTGGACTTTACGCAACGGCGATCAAATCCTAACGGAGCGCACCAGGGCTGAAGTGATCAGGATGACTTATTGCCAGATTGTACACCACCGCGCGCAGCTGGGCGTGTACTTAAGATTGCTGGATATCCCCATTCCGGGAAGCTACGGTCCAAGCGCGGACGAACTGGGACTTTAAAGTACCCCTACCCTGCTTTAACCTTGAAAAATAAAACCATCAAAAGCAAGGTCGGCATTTGCGGGCCTTGCTTTTAATGGGCAAGCACTATCCACGGTGCTTCGATAGTTTGCCGGTATTAATTTCTTCCAGGAAACCATTTTCGTTAATAGCATAACGGGCTTCAGAGGTATCGGTATCTATCTTGTAATTTACGGTCTTTACTTTTTTGTTCCTGAACCTTTTGCCGAAGATGAACATTGGCAAAACGAAAACCGCAAGCAGGACTACAACTTGTAACAGGGTTGTGTACATAACATTCAACATAAATTTAAGGTCTGATTGGTACTTTTATAACGTTATCAGGAGAAATTTGGTTTACCCTTTGGCGTTATAATTATACAAATCATTGCGCACATATAGCTAATTGTGTGCCATATATTTATTTGACGCTTCTTATTGTGTAAAAATTACACTTACATATACATTTAACTGATTTTCAATAAAGTATTTAAACCTTTAATCACTTTAATATTTAAACACCCGAAGATTTTGAAAAAGATAACAAAGCATATAACTTAATGACTTTGGTTCAGCAATAAACTATAGTTTTTTATCAGGTACCGATAACGCAATCAGCGAGTTTTAGGGCAAAAAATTGAAAAATATTTTTCATTGTAGCCATAAAAAGCTGCACGGACGATGGGTTGAGGAAAATATTGTACGCTTTGCAGTACAAAAAACAATACCGTGTGTAGCTGCTTTTTATTTTAACCAAAGTTTTCCCCTGCTGCTCCGTTTAAATAGCTTTTTGTTGTTGCGATAGAATAACTTTTATAAACTATAAAATGCCGCCGCGTTGCCGCCGAAAAACAATTCCCTTTCAGCAACCGATAATCTTTCAGCATAGAGATCCATCACTTCCATTGTTTTTTCGTATCCGCCGGCCAGCAAACATACCGGCCAATCAGAGCCAAACATTACGCGTTTAGTTCCAAAAGCATTGAACGCGATCTCGATATAGGGGATGAAATTGACTGCCGGGGTATTATCCCAGTCTGCTTCGGTAAGCAGGGCCGATACCTTGCAGTAAACGTTAGGATAAACGGCCAGCTTTTCGATGTCCTGCTTCCAGCCATCAATTTTGCCTGCTTTAATATAGGGTTTGGCCATATGATCTAGCACAAACTTGTTTTCCGGAAATTCGGCTACCAGCTGCGCGGCGTACGGCAGGTGGTTCGGGAAAATCAGGATATCATAAGTATAACCATGTTTTGCTAAAGCGGCTATGCCTCTTTTAAAAGCCGGGTTAAGCATGTATCGTTCATCAGGCTCGCCTTGCAGAATGTGGCGGAAACCTTTCAGCTTTTCATATCTTTTAAAATGATGCAGCCGGTCTTCCAGGTCATCAGCTTGAAGATCAATCCAGCCCACTACGCCTTTGATAAAAGGGTTAACAGAAGCCAGACCAAGCAGGAACTCGGTTTCTTTTTCCGACTGATCGGCCTGAACGGCTACTGAACCATCTATGCCGTGTTGTTGCAATACAGGTAACAGGTCTTCCGGATAAAAATCCCGACCTATTACCTGCATATCCGGTGTAATCCAACTGTCTCTTACCGGATTGTATTGCCAAAAATGCTGGTGCGCATCAATTTTTAGCATAAGCTATTACGTTTTGTTTCGATTCGCCCAAACCTTCGATACCTAACTCAACCACGTCGCCGGCTTTCAGATAGATTGGCGGTTTCATACCTAAGCCAACACCTGCCGGGGTACCTGTAGAAATAATATCACCCGGCAGCAAAGTCATAAACCGGCTGGTGTACGATATCAGGTGCGGCAGGTTGAATATAAAGTTTGAGGTAGTACCATCCTGCATGGTTTCGCCGTTAACCTTAAGCCACAGGCGCAGGTTATGCGGGTCGCTGATCTCATCCGGCGTAGCCAAAAACGGCCCAAGTGGCGCGAAGGTATCGCAGCCTTTACCTTTGTCCCAGGTGCCGTTACGCTCCAGTTGAAACTCGCGTTCGCTCACATCGTTATGCAAAACATACCCCGCAACGTAATCCATGGCTTCAGCTTCTTCTACATACGATGCTTTTTTGCCGATCACCACGGCCAGTTCCACTTCCCAGTCGGTTTTTACCGAGTTTTTCGGGATCATGATATCATCAAACGGACCAACAATGGCGGTGGTTGATTTCATAAAGATAACCGGCTCAGGAGGAAGCGGCGCGTTGGTTTCCTTAGCATGATCGGCGTAATTCAGCCCGATACAAACCAGTTTTGACGGACGGGCAACGGGGCTGCCCAAACGCACATCATCAGCAACTTCGGGCAGCAGGTTATCCTGTATAAAAGCGGCAAGGCGGTTCAATCCGTCGGTTTCAAAAAACTGTTCGGTATAATCTTCGCCAAAGGCCGATGCGTCGTACTTTTGATCGTTCAGGATAACACCCGGTTTTTCTTTACCTGGCTCGCCAAAGCGTATTAATTTCATTTTATGCGTATTAGTTAGTTGTCAGTTTAATAATAGTATCGTTAGGGTCAGTTGTAATACCGTTTAAGTATACAAACACGCCCTCGGTTTGTTGCTTAAATTTCACCGCGCTGCCATCGGCCAGTAAAGCGGCTTTGGCTATTTTGCCCTTTAACTGCGGGATGAAAATGTATGGCTGTTGCGGCGGTGTCATTACGTGAACGTACAGGTTTTTATCTTTTTGGGTGATTACGCCCCATGGCTGGGCGGGGATGCCGCTGCCGCGCGTACCGTAAATAGCTTCACCGTTTTTTTGTACCCAAGCGCCTACAATAGCCAATGTATCGGTAAACTCCGATTGGATCCTGCCGTTTGGCATAGGACCGATGTTTAATAAAAAGTTGGCATTTAAACCTGCCGCGTTTACCAGGTAATGGATAATACGTTTGGATGATTTAAAGCTGTTATCGGTAATATTAAACCCCCAGCTGTTATTGATGGTTTCGCAGGTTTCTAAAGGCAGTGTGCCTATTTTTGATTTACCGCTGAAACCGGTGGTGTTGGCGCCCGGCAAATCTTTCTCAAACATCTGAAAATCTTCACCTTCTTTAGGCTCGAGGTGGTGGTTATTACCGATCAGGATAGCGGGGTTCAGTTTATGGATCAATCCGTAAATTTCGTCGTAATGCCAGTTCACGTCACGCTCCCAGTGGCCATCAAACCAGATGCCCTTTACCCCAGGGTATTTGGTAATGAGCTCGGTAAGCTGGGCTTTCATAAAGTTAATGTAGCTGTTCCAGTCGCCGTTTACGGGCTTGCCATCCACTATCGGGCTGCCATAGGCATAGTCTTTCCGGCCCCAATCCAGCAGGGAATAGTAAAAGTGTAATTCAATACCTTCTTTAACACATTCCTGCGCCAGCTCCATCAATGGGTCTTTATGGTAGGGCGTGCCGTCAACAATATTATATGGCGATGCTTTGGTGCCGAACATGCTGAACCCATCATGATGGCGCGATGTAACGGTGATATACTTCATGCCTGCCTTTTTAGCAAACATCACCCAATCGTGCGCGTTAAAAGCCTGTGGGTTAAAAAAATCGGCTAAGCGTTTATAGCTATCATAAGGGATATGCTTCTCGTTCATTACCCATTCGCCGGCGCCCAGTTCACTGTAAATACCCCAGTGAATAAATAAACCGAACTTCATGTCCTGGAAGTTTTTCCGGGCGGCGAGGTTATCGGCTGTTGGCGTATAGGTTTGAGCACCGGCGCGCAAAGCACCAAGCAGCATACCCGTTAACAATAGCTTTTTGATCATATACAATAGGTTTTAATTGTTCAGCGTAATAAAGCCGCCGTCAATAGGGTAATCAGTACCGGTAATGAAACCGGCCTCATCCGAACAAAGGTATAGCGCCAATGCAGCTACTTCTTCCGGTTTGCCCATCCGGCCTATCGGCTGGCTTTTTGATAATTTTTCAAAGATCTCGTCTTCACGGCCCGCATAGTTTTTGGCGATAAACCCATCCACAAACGGGGTATGTACCCTGGCCGGAGAAATGCAGTTACAACGGATGTTATCATGCAAATAATCGCGCGCTACAGACAAGGTCATGGCATGGATAGCCCCTTTGCTCATGGAGTAAGCAAACCTATCGGTAATGCCCACGCTGGCCGCTATTGAAGCTGTATTGAGGATCACGCCGCCGCCATTGGTTTTTAATGCCGGGATGGCCACGTAAAGGCAGTTGTAAGCGCCTTTAACGTTAACATTAAATACACGCTCAAAATCTTCTGTGCTGGTATTATCCGCCCTGCCGATATGTGCTATACCTGCGTTATTAATCAGGATATCAATTTTGCCAACTTTGGCAAAAGTATCAATTACCTGTTGCTGTTTACTTACATCGCAGGCATAGCCGGTTGCTTTGCCGCCAGCCGCAGTAATTTCGCTAACAGTATCGGCTGCTGCCTGGTCGTTTAGTTCAATGATATGTACTTCGGCGCCTTGTTGGGCAAATAATACGGCCATCGCTTTGCCTATACCGCTGCCGCCGCCGGTAATAATTACTGATTTATTGGTTAGTTTAAACATAAATATGGGCCTTGCCCCCTCTAAATCTCCCCCGGGAGGGGAGACTTTTTGTTTTTATGGTTTATTGATGTAATCTATTATTAGAATAAGAAAACTTTAAATTAGTTGATCAAAAGCCCTCCCTTCCGGGGAGGGTTGGGAGGGGCTTACAACGACACGCCCCGTTTCCACGGAATAAAATCGTCCTGACCAAGCTTAACGGATTTCGGCTCTGCCTCGCCGCTGGCCACTTTGATCACATAATCCAATATCCGCTCACCGGCCTCGCTGATGGTTTCAGAACCTTCAATGATGGTACCGCAGTTGATATCGATAATATCGGGCATGCGCTGATACATTGCCGTGTTGGTTGACAGCTTGATTACCGGGGCAATAGGATTACCTGTAGGCGTACCCAAACCGGTGGTGAATAATACGATGTTAGCACCTGAGCCAACCTCGGCCGTAGTACTTTCTACGTCACTGCCCGGAGTGCATAGCAGGTTTAAGCCCGGTTTGGTTACTTTTTCAGGATAATCAAGCACCGCTGTTACAGGCGATGTGCCGCCCTTTTTTGCTGCCCCGGCCGATTTAATGGCATCGGTGATCAAACCATCACGGATATTGCCGGGCGACGGGTTGGCGTAAAAGCCGGAACCATCAGCCTCGGCGCGGGCGTTATAGGTAGTCATGAGGTGCATAAAGCGGTTAGCCGTATCTACATCAACGCAACGATCGCTTAGTTCCTGCTCAACACCGCATAATTCGGGAAATTCGGCAAGAATAACCGAACCGCCCATAGCAACCAGTACATCAGATACATAACCCAATGCCGGGTTGGCCGAAATGCCCGAAAAGCCGTCTGAGCCGCCGCATTCCAAACCAATGCAAAGTTTGGAAAGTGGTGCAGGCTGGCGTACCGTTTCATTGGCCTTAACCAAACCTGCAAAGGTTTGCTTTAAAGCCTGTTTTAATAATTCGTTCTCTGTACCTACTTTTTGCTGCTCCAATATTACCAATGGCTTATTAAAGTTCGGATCCCGTTTAGCAATCTCGGCCTGCAAAATGCTCACCTGCGCATGCTGGCAGCCTAAGCTTAATACGGTAGCGCCCGCTACGTTGGGGTGCGTAATATACCCGGCAATCAAACCACAAAGCGCGTCCGAATCTTCACGTGTGCCGCCGCAACCTAAACTATGGTTCAGGAATTTGATGCCGTCGATATTTTTGAACAGGCGTTTTGAATTGGCTTTTTCTTCGGCAGGATTGATATCGGCATTCAGAATTTCCTCAACCGATTTACCGGCCTGGTAAAGTTCCATCAGTTGCTCAACATCGCCCTCATAACTTTTTGCCTTTTTATATCCCAGTTTATCAACCAATGCTTCTTTCAATACGTTGATGTTCCTGTTCTCGCAAAAAACCAATGGCACTACCACCCAATAGTTTGCCGTACCAACCGAACCATCGGCACGGTGATAGCCCATAAAGGTTTTACCGTCAAATTTACCGGTATCCGGCTTGTGCCAGTCCAGTTTGCGTTCGCCCAGGCGGAAACCGTCGGCAGCGTGGTATACATTTTCGGTAGTGAGCAAACCACCCTGTGGTATAGTTGCCGAAGCTTTGCCTACCAATACCCCATACATGTAAATTTCCTGGTTGGCAGCCAGTGTATTGATGGCAAATTTGTGTTTGGCCGCTACTTTGTTTACCAGCGGAAAAGTTTGTCCGTCGAACGTGATCACTGTTCCCTGCTCCAGATCTTGCAGGGCCACCAGTACATTATCATGCGGATGGATCTTTAAATATGTTTCTTTTTGTGTTGACATTAGTTTTTATGATCGGTCCTTTTTTAGCAAGGACAATATTTTTCAGTTTATTGCTTAAGCGTTAGCTCAATTACCGGAATTTCATAAGGCGGCTTCTGCGCCGGTAACGTTATTTCCAAATCATCAGCACCGGCTTCTTTGTATAAAAGTTCCGAGCTATCGTTTAAAAACTGCGCGTATGCAATTTTACCCTTGTAACCTGGCAGTACCAGTTTTCCCTGCGGATAGCTAAACAGGTGTACATAAAGTTTACCCGCTGCTTTGTTGTAGGTTAATTTACTTCCTTCAGGAACTTTATAGGTATCGGGCGCGAAAGTACAGTTATAAATAGCTTTGCTGTTGGCGTGCATCCAGTAAGCTAAACTATCCAGAGCGTGGTTTGCCCGGTAATCAAACTCACCCCGGGCCGTAGGGCCTACGTTCAGGATCAGGTTGCCGCCGTTGCTTGTAGCTGTGATTAACAGATCAAGTAATTGGCGATGGGTTTTCCAGGTGTTCTCATCGCGGTAATATCCCCACGAGCCGGAAAACGTTTGGCAGGTTTCCCATGTTTTACCACGGTATTTGGCCAGTTCCTCCGTACTTACCTGTTCAGGCGTTTCAAAGTCGGCGCCATCTTTATATTCTTCCAGGTTAAGGCGGTTATCAATGATGATGCCCGGCTGCAGTTTCCTGATCAGCTTTACCAGTTCAACAGCGCCCCAGTCGTCTTTACCTTTACCATGTCCGTCTTTACGCGGGAATGAAAAATCGAGCCAGAGGATATCGATCTTACCGTAGTTGGTAAGCAACTCGGTAATCTGGTTGCGCATGTACTGGCGGTATTTGGCCATATCGCGGCCTTTATTTAGTTTGGCATAGCTGGCGTCGCTTTTATCGGCAGGCGATTGCGGATGGTAGTCGTCTATCAGGTAATCAGGATGGTGCCAATCTAACAATGAATAATAAAAGCCAACCTTTAAACCCTGCGCACGGAAAGCATTTACATACTCACGTACCAAATCGCGTTTGGCTTTGGTGTTGGGCGCCTTATAGTCGGTATATTTCGAATCGAACAGGCAAAAACCCTCGTGGTGTTTGGTGGTCAATACCGCGTATTTCATTCCTGCCGCCTTGGCTGCTTTAGCCCATTTCTGCGGCTCAAACTGATCGGGATTAAACTGGTCGAAATATTTTTGGTATACCTCATTGGTAATATGTTCGTGGTTTTTAACCCACTCGTGGCGGGCCGCCTGCGAGTACAAGCCCCAGTGGATAAACATGCCAAAGCGGTCGTCCTTCCACCATTCCATGCGTTTTTCCTTTTGGGCATCTGTTTCAGTGCCGATCATTTTCTGCGCGAACGCAAACTGCCCCATCAGCAATACAAAAATTGCGAGTAATTGTATTTTCTTAAGCATAATCATAGCGGTTTATAACGTGAAAACTTTTTTCATCAACACCCATTTTATACCTTCGGGCGCGTTTTTAACCGGCGATTGATAGCCCCACATTAAATCTTCCCACTCCTGCACCTTCGCGTTGGCGGCATCCATGGCAGCGGCTTTTTCAAAGCTAAAATCATCGCTTACCTCCATAATCATGAACATACGGGTATCAAAACGATAAATTTCCATATTAATAATACCCTTGGCTATGATACTATCATGAATTTCGGGCCAGATGCTTTCATGGTACTTTTCGTATTCGGCAATCAGGGCTTCGTTGTCTTTTAAGTCGAGGGTTAAACAGTATCGTTGGTTCATAGTATAGCTCTCAAAAAAAGTTTATATCGGTACTACAAAGAAATAAGGTTTAAGGGTAAATAATTATCCAAAATTGGCCAAAACGTTCAGTTATTTTAGCATCAGTAAGTGATAGATTGAACAGTGATATACAGGCAACTTTCCGGCAGTGTTAAAGAAAAGCACGGCCCGAGCGGTATTTTGATTTAGAAAATTGCTTTTGAAACATACTAAAAGTTGCCTCACCTAAATCCTTCTAAAAGAGAGGACTTAAAAAAAAGACGCTCCCTCTCCTTTGGAGAGGGCTGGGGTGAGTCTCATTCAATCAGGCAATGGAAACTCTTTTTTAGAAGCGATTCCCCGCATTTTTAATGTGACCATGCTGCATGTAAAAGTAAAAACACCCTTAAGGTTAGGATTAACTTAATCATTCATTCCTTAACGAACCAACTGGGTTAGCCAAAGCCGCTTTAAAGGTCAGAAAAATAGTAGTTGCTACCGCTATGCCTAACAGTGTTAATACCGGCAACACAAACTGCCACCAGGTAAGCGCTACCCGGAAGGCGTAACCATCAAGCCATTGGCTGATGAAAACATACGCCATTGGTATAGCCACAAGGCCGGAAATAATAATCAGTTTAACAATATCCCACGTTAACAGCGATATAATATTTTGCACCGAAGCCCCGAGTACTTTGCGTACGCCTATTTCTTTGGTACGGCGCGCGGCAGCGTAAGCTGTCAATCCGAATAAACCTATGCAGGCTATGAATATAGCCAATGAGGCGAACGCGGTAAACAGGTGTCCAAACTGTGTATCCTGCGCGTATTGGCGGTTATAAAAATCGTCAAGAAAAAAGGAGTCGAAGGGCGATCCGGGAAAAGTATTATTCCAGGCCGCCTGAATATTATTAACCATTTGGCGCATATTGCCGCCGTTTATCTTTACAGAGATATAATCTGCCGGGATCCAGGGCAGCTTGGGGTCCATAAACATGATTACCGGCGTATAATTTTTCTGGAGCGATTGCTGGTGGTAGTTCTTTACAATACCTATTATTTGATTCGGTTCTTTATCCAGGGTTTCAATCCACACCTTCTTGCCTATAGCGTCTTGCGGAGAGGCGAAGCCAAATTGCTTCGCTGCCTCCTCGTTCATTACAAGGCCTACGGAGTCTGCCGGGCGGTTTCTGTCGAAAGCCCTGCCGGCTATAACCTGAAGACCATAAGTGGGAATAAAATCATAATCGGCGCGGAGCATTTCGTAAGTACGCTCTTCAGATTTTGGCGCGCCGAAGCGCCTGTTAGCTAAATTTTTCCCCACTTCTTTACCAGGTATGGCACCTGAAAGTGTTACTGCCTTAACTCCGGCAAACGATTGTAAGGAGGTTTTAAAGTTTTCGGTTAACCGGTTATAATCGGGTGTGTTAACCGGCATTTTAAGCACCAGGGTCTGATCAATATTTACACCGGTGCTTTGGCTGTTCATATAAACAATTTGCCTGTAAACCGCGAACGTGCCGGCGATAAGCAATACCGAAGACATGAACTGAAAAGCTACCATCCCACGGCGAAGCAGCACACCGCTTTTTGAAAACGTGAAACGGCCTTTTAAAACGGTTATAGGCTTCATTCGCACCAGTACCGTTGCCGGGTAAATACCCGAAAGCATTATACTGCCGATAAAAACCGCTATAAGTTTTAAATATAAAGCGTTGTTAAATAACAAACTGTATGTGCCCTGCCCATATAAATAGTTCATGATGCCATACCTGCCTGTAAGTACCAGTACCAGCGCCACTATCAGCGCGGCCAGGTTGATGATCACCGACTCGGTAAGAAACTGCATAATTAATTGCGGGGCATGTGCGCCGCTAACCTTCCGGATACCAACTTCACGGGCACGATCAACTGATTTGGTGGTGGCCAGGTTAATGTAATTGATACAGGCAATGAGCAGGATGATATAGGCAATAATGTTCAGGAAGTTTACCGCAAAACGGTTGCCCTTTGTTTCTATTTCGTTGGCTTTGGCAGCGTTTAAATGAATATCGGTAAGCGGAACGAGCTTTATGGCCCATTTCAGGTCTTTTAACGAGGGACCGGTTTTATAGCGTTCTGCCAATTCCGGGAACCTCGCTTCAACCAAAGCCGGGCTGGCATGGGGTTTCAGTTTAACAAACGTGTAACTTTCATGCAGGTACCAAAAGTCCTTTTCAAACTTTGGTACGGTATTCCACGATACAAGGAAGTTGAACTGCATGGTTGAATTTGCAGGCACATCTTTAAACACACCGGTAACTACACAATGATAGCTGTTTTCCAGCGTAGCAATATCCAGGTACTTGCCCAAGGGTTCATCGCTGCCAAAATATTTTTTTGCGGCTGATTGCGAAATTACAATCGAGTTGACTTCATTAAGCGCGGTTAGCTTATCGCCCTTAAGCAACGGATAAGCGAAAAAGCTGAAGAAGTTGCTGTCTGCAAAGCAAACATGTTCTTCCCTGAATTTGATATTATTGTATTTTACTACCCGCTCGGAGTTATGCCAATCCATCCTGACAAATGATTCAATCTCGGGGAAGTTGGATTTCATGGCCGTAGCATAGCCGTTGGTACTGGTGGCCCAGCTATCGCTCAGGTTATTGCCGCGATAAAATTGGCTCTCAACCCGGTAAATATTCGCCGCGTCGGGGTGCATGCGGTCAAAGCTTTTTTCAAAATTTACATAAGCCGATATCAGGATAAAAGCGGCCATACCTAAAGCCAGCCCTGCTATATTGATAAGCGTATAAGTTTTGTTTCTGATTAGGGTGCGCCACGTTACAAGCAGAATATTACGGATCATATTACAAACACATTAAGGTTTACAATATAGCGATCAAAATTTCCAGAATTAAATGATTTCCATGATTTATTATCAGGTTTTTTTCGTGAACTCCTTTTGATACATCAGCGGGCTTTTACCGGTAACCTGCTTAAAGTGCTTATGAAAGGTAGAAAAATTATTAAACCCGCTATCGTAACATAACTGCTTGATATTGAGTTTATTTTCAATTAACAATTTACAGGCGTAACCCACCTTGATCTCAATTACAAACTGCGAGTAGGTTTTACGGGTTTTTGATTTAAAATAACGACAAAACGAGTTGGCGCTCACCCCTGCCACCTCGGCAATTTCTTCGAGGTAGATCTTTTTACGGAAGTTACGCATCGAGTACTCATAGATATTATTGAGCCGGTCGCTTTCCGAATCGTTATGATCATATTTAAAACCGATTGAAGTTAAAAAGCTCAGAGATGAACCTGCCAGGATATTGAGTGCGCTAAGCAACAGAATGATACGTTCTGCACCATCGGTTTTAAGCATAGTGCTCAGGATACCGGCAAGGGCTTCCTTGGTTTTGCCGGTAATCTGCAAACCGCGTTTAGATCGTTCAAGCAACACCTTAATGAGCTTATTTTCGGGTAACTGCAAAAACTGATCGCCCCAAAAATTTTCATTAAAATGCACAACAATTGTATCTGCCGACTGTGTTTCTACGCCATCACCAAAATAAACATCGTCAAAACGCCAGTAATGCGGCAGGTTTGACCCCACCAGCACCATATCGCCCGGCTGAAACTGCTTAATACTATCGCCGATAAATTGGGTGCCGCTACCTTTTATAAAATAAATAAGCTCCAGCTCCGGGTGGCAATGCCAGCGGTTATTGATATCGGGCTGCACGTCATGCCTTACGCTAAAAGAATGCGCTGGATCGGCAGATACTTTAAGTAAAAGCGGCTTCATTCAGTTTTATTTACAATTAAGTTGCTAAATATAAATATTAAGTGTAAAAAAAACTGAATCGTGATAATTAAAATACAATCAGTTTAAGCAGATACGCTATATGGTATAGACAAGCAAAGGCATTCCGGATCTCACCCCGGAACGCCTGTTGTTATCTGATGATAACTGCTCAACTAAATCTCAGATCGTCATGCTTCGAAGACCTGAACTCGCCATCTTTCTCAGGGACGGAAAGGTTTTAAATATTGTTTAGATACCGCCGCCGGGAGGAGGGCCGCCGGGGCCGCCACCCGGTGGAGGGCCACCCATGCCACCCGGCCCCATGGCCGGTCTTTTACCGGCAAACTTTTGGAGCTTTAATGTAAATGTTAACAGGTAATAGCGCCCTAAACGGTTGCTGTTGGTTTGCGTTACGTAGCTGCCGTTCTGGGTAGTGGTGTAACCCGTATTTTCATTAAATACATCCATTACCGAAAAACGGAGTGTGCCCGCGTTACCCTTTAAAAAGCGGCGCTCAACGTAGGTGTTTAAAATATTAGGATTAGTTGCTCCGGTGTAACCATAGTAAATCTGTTTAGAGTAATCGTAACTCAGTGTCCAGTCTTTAAAAAAGTAGCTTTTGCCGTTTATGCCCAGGTTAAGGGTTTGAAAATTGCTGTTAACATTGGCCTGTTTAATAGAGTTGCTGGAGGTATTTATGCTGTATGTAGTACTTGCCTCGGCGTCAATAACATCGGTAATACTCAGCCTGAAGCGTGCCCCCTGCGATAGCACCAGATTTTTGGCGATGTTTTTTTCGGTGGTCATCTTGTACGAAACGGAATCGACATTACTGATATACGACACGTTGTTATTGTACGCGATGTTACCGATCATGAACAAATTATATTTTCTTTTTTCCCAGGGTTTGGCAAACACATAAAAGCCCTGCGCCGAATAATAACCGTCGGCATTTAAATACTGCGTTAAAATGCTGCCCGCCAGCTTGCTGTTAGGGGTGTAATTGCGCGGGTAGGTAATGGTATTGGCTACAATTTTGTTATCGGTTTTGGTGAACGACAGGTTGCTGAAAAACACGTTGCCGCTTTCAAAATTAAACTTGTTGTATTTTAATGCCAACGTGTTGTTAAATTCAGGTTTCAGATCGGGGTTACCCTGTACCGGGTACGAGGCATTGCTGAAATCGGTAACGGGCTGCAGCTCGGTATAAGTTGGCTGCATGCTGCTGCCGTTATAGTTTACACTGAACGACTGGTTGCGCGAAAAGTTATAAATAAACCTTGCCGTAGGCGCCCAGTTAAACGTATTGTTATTGGTTTTAAATGGCTCACTATTAACAACTGATGAGCCGTTTAAAATAGTGGGCTGAGCAACCAGGCCTAATACATAGTTATATTTTTTATCGATGAAACGATAGTTCACCCCAAACCGATGGGTTATGAATGTTGAGGCGTAATTGTTGCTCAACAAATCATACCGGTTCCTTGCGCCGTCATAGGCCAGGGTATCAGTAGCTTTATCGGCAGTGGTATAAGCGTAATGATAAGCGTAGCTGGCTTCCAGATACCCTTTTTTGCTGATGGGCTCCATGTATGATATGGTGGTGCCCACACTATCGGTGCGGCTATCGGTATTGATAAATTGGCTGAGCGGAGCGTTCCTCGCACCCTCAATATAAGTATAAACCGGGTTTTGGTATTTGTTAATGCTGTAACTGCCGGCGCCTACATTTACACTAAAGTTACGGCCATGGGTGTTAAACTTATGATTAAACAGCACGTTTGCGCCGTAATTTGGCTCGGTTGATTTACTGAGCGTGGAGAAGGTATAGTTTGATAATGTTTGCTGTTTGCTGATTAACAGGCTACTGCCATCTGCTGTGGTATTGGTACTGGCATACGCAAATGTAGGAGTTACCTTTACGTAGTTTACCGTATCGGGCTTAATTTCTATATTAAAGTTAACGCGATGGTTTAACTTCTCATCCTGCTGGTTATTGGTTTGTGTATTGGTGCTGGGATTAAGGGCAGACAAGTTATTTTGTATAGTGCTGCTGATGGTATTTACAGAGTTATCGGCAAAGCTGTAACTACCATAAGCGGTAACTTTTTTACCCCAGCTATCGCGATAGTTGAAGCCGAACGATCGCGCCGTAGTAATACCGTTTGATGAATTGCTGTTAGCGCCCGGCGGAGGGCCGCCCGGACCGCCACCCCGCGGACCGCCGCCGCCAAAAGTAAACAGGTTGGTGTTGGTGTTGTTCAGGTTGCCCAAAAACGCCAGCTGCCTGTCTCCGCTGAAACTGAACACATTGGCCGAAGCCACATAACGGCTGCTCTCTTTGTCATTAGCGATGCCGGGTATAGCGTCACGACCGCCACCAACACTTGCCTGGCCAAAATAACCGTAGTTTTTACTTTGTTTAATGTTGATATTCAACACTTTTTCTGGTTCGCCGGTTTTGATGCCGGTTAAGTTGGCCTGGTCGCCGTAGTCATCAATAACCTGGATGCTCTGGATAATTTCGGCAGGCAGGTTTTTGGTAGCTGTTTTAACATCGCCGCCAAAAAAATCTTTCCCGTTTACACGTACTTTGGTAACGCTTTTGCCCTGCGCGGTAATGTTGCCGTCTTTATCAACATCCATACCGGGCAATTTTCTAATCACATCTTCAACCGGCGACCCATCACGCACTTTATAGGCATCGGCGTTAAATTCGATAGTGTCCTCTTTCATTTTAACCGGGTTTACATCGGCAATAACTACCGTGTTCAACATCCGGATTTCGGTTTTCAGGATCACCGCCGGCAGCAAGGCTGGCTTATTATCTGCCTGCAAAATAAAGCGGCGTTTCAGCGCCTGGTAACCTATTGATGTAAAAACAAGGCTAAACTGGTTCACTTTTACATTGTTAAAAGTAAAGGCTCCGTCGGCACCGGTAATTACGGTGGTACTATCGGTACCGGTAAGCATTTTTACGTTGGTACCGGCCAGCAGGTAGCCGGTGCTGTCTTTAACAATACCTTTAACCTGCCTGCCCGTCTGGGCGCCGCTTTTAAGCGGGGTTAAAAAAATAAGAGCAATAATGCTGTAATAAAGTTTCATGTCGCGGTTTGTTTATAGCGACAAATCAATAGCATTAATTTAAGTGTAAAAAACAGAATAGACCGGCATGGCTGATGTATCGACGGGATACCCGTTTTTACCTATCAATGCATATAAATTATAAAGCTAATCCGTGTTGCAGGCTTCAAAGGTAAACTTAGGCTGCCCGTCGGTAATTTCAGGCTGCCCGGCGATTAAGCTTGACCTTAAACAGGCAGCGTTTGTAATATTGCTGAATTATATGTGTAAATTTAAAAACCGGTTTTAAATGAGCCTCAAATCAAAAAGTAATACCATCACCGTGCTCATCCATATTTTAATATGGGTTGTTTTTGGTATGCTGTTGTTTTTTTACCAGCCGCTTAGCTGGAACGTGGAATTCCCTTACCAGTTCTGGATTAAACAAACGCTTACCTTCTTCATGTTGGTTGCCGCGTATTACTTTAATAATAAATTGCTGGTACCGCGTTTTTTATTGCATGACAGGACAGGCGTGTACTTAGCCACGGTAACCATGGTTATCATTGTGTTTTTGGCACTTAACTACTGGGCCGACAAAGCGCTGCACATGCATGAACACATGGAAGGCATGTTTCACAGGCAGCACAGGCCACCAAAACCTAAAGAGCGCGGCGGTTGGGATATATTCGGTACGGTTATAGTGGCGCTTGTTTTAGGCATCAGCACCAGTATTACGGCTATACAGAAATGGCAGGCCGATATCAGGCTCCGTGCCGACCTTCAACAGGAAAAAATAAGTTCCGAACTTTCGTTCCTGAAGGCACAAATCAATCCCCATTTCTTTTTCAATACACTGAATAACATTTATTCGCTTACCTACATCAATGCCGAAACATCGCGAAAGGCACTTCATCAACTGTCGCGCATGATGCGCTATGTGCTTTACGATACGCAGCACGGCACCGCTTTGCTAAGCCAGGAAATAGCCTTTATTAAAGATTATATCAGCCTGATGCAATTACGCTTAACCGAAAAAGTTACCGTAACCTTTAACTCGCCAACGCAGATCAGCGATGTGGCCATAGCCCCGATGCTGTTTTTACCTTTTGTTGAAAACGCGTTTAAACACGGCATCAGCGCTGTTTTGCCGAGCATTATCCTGATCGATATCCGCCAGCATGATGAGCAGCTGGAGCTTCATGTTCAAAATGGAATTTATAAGGACGACAACGCCATAAACGAAGAAAACAAAGGCATCGGCCTTACCAATACCATCCGGCGGTTAGATCTCCTTTATCCCGGCAAATACAAACTGGATATTGATGAAAACGCAGTTGCCAATACGTATACCGTTCATTTAACCCTTAACCTGCAATGATCCTGAACTGCATAGCCGTTGATGACGAACCCCTGGCGCTGGGCCTGGTTTGCGCCTTTATTGAACAAACCCCCTTTTTAAAGCTGGCGGGCAGGTACAGCAGCGCTGTTGAAGCCTTAGTTGGCTTGCAGGACCAGAAGATAGACCTCATTTTCCTGGATATCCAGATGCCGAACCTTAACGGCATGGAGCTGGCCCGGGTAATAGATAGCCGCGGAGTAAACAAGCCCCGTATTATTTTCACCACGGCTTATAACCAGTTTGCCATTGAAGGTTACCGGGTTGATGCTTTGGGCTACCTGCTGAAGCCCTTTAATTATGAGGAGTTTTTGCACGCGGCCAACAAAGCGCTGAGCTACGCCGGGCTGATCAATAAATCGCAAACTCCGGCCGGTACCCGTGCAGACCTTGTTGCTGATCAGAAAGAAGAGGAAGAATACCTGTTTTTAAAAATCGAATACCAACTGGTACGTATTGCCTTTAAAGATATATTATACATAGAAGGCCTTAAAGACTATGTAAAAATCTATTTGCAGGATAAGGAAAAACCCCTGCTTTCACTTAGCAGCCTGAAAGCGCTGGAAGAAAAGCTACCCGCCAAACGTTTTATGAGGGTACACCGGTCGTTCATCGTATCGCTTGATAAAATAAACTCCATTACCCGTAATGCCCTGCAAATTGGCAAAGTTAATATAACGGTTGGCGATCAGTACAAGGAAGCTTTCGGGGTATTTTTGAGTAAATGGGTCTGAAAGCCTGCCCAAACCGGTGTGGTAAAAAAGATAAAACCGGCTTCATCAGTCGTAAACTGACGTCGCGGTCTCACCAAATTGCAATTTTTCTTTTCATTTTTATCGGGTTAAATAATATTCACTACTTTTAAATATTATGCAAAAGGTAAGTGAAATAAAGGTTGAGGTAGCGGATCTTCAATCGTTCGAGGGCTTGGCGGGTGTACCCGATGATCAGCTACAATGGCTAATTGATAAAAGTGAGGTTTTGACATTTGAAGATGGCGAATACCTGTTGGAGCCAGGCCAGGAACTTACAGGCCCCCACTTTATATTAAACGGCAATATGCGTTTCTTTATGATGCAGCAGGGTTCGCGCCGCGATTATGTGTTTGTTGAAAAAGGAAACATTACCGGTTACATGCCTTATTCGCGCGGACTGATAGCCAAAGGCTACGCACAGGCCGTAGGCGAACTCACCATTTTAAGCTATCCTGTACAGGATATTATGGAAATGATTAAAAATCATTTCGAACTTACCCAGGCTTTGGTACACATCATGACTACCCGCGTGCGCGACTTTACAGCCATGCAGCAGCAAAACGATAAAATGATGGCGCTGGGCAAGCTTTCGGCCGGTTTAGCTCACGAGCTCAATAATCCTGCTTCGGCCATTGTACGCGATTCGCTGTCGTTACGTAAACACCTCCGCATAGTACCTGCACATCTTAAAGGCATGTTTGCCATCAGGGCCAGCGACGAGCAGGTTGACGGCCTAACCGACGAACTTTTCCGGATCCTGAACAAAAAAGAATGCTATACCCGCCTAACGCTTAAGCAGCGCACCCAGCTTGAAGATGAAATAACCGAATGGCTGGAAGAAAACGGCGCGGAAGACGCTTATGAAATAGCCGAAAGCTTTGTTGATTTCAGCTTTACTATCGAGAACCTGGAGGCGCTGAAACGACACATGCCGCCGCATGCCTTACCAATTATTATGGGTTGGCTAAGCGCAAAGCTTACCGGCGAAAAAATGATAGAAGATATCCAGGAATCGGCGCGCCGCATAGCCGAACTGGTTAGTTCGGTAAAAACGTTTACCCATATGGACAGGGCGCAGGATAAGCAATATGCTGATATCCACATCGGCATCCGCAATACGCTTACCATGCTGGGCTACAAGATCAGGAAGGAGAACATTACCGTGGTTGAGGATTTTGATGAAACCCTGCCCGAAGTTAAAGCGCTTATTGGCGAGTTGAACCAAGTATGGACAAATTTGGTTGATAACGCGCTTGATGCCATGGAAATTAATGAGAAAGGCACACTCACCATCCGCACCAAAAAAGATAACGAATTTGTTGAAGTTACCATTATTGATGACGGGCCGGGTATCCCGGAAGAAAACATCGGGCAGATTTTTGATCCGTTTTTCACCACTAAAGAAATGGGTAAGGGTACCGGTATGGGGTTGGAAGTGGTGCACCGCATTGTAAAACAACACCGCGGATCGATCAAGGTAAAATCAAGGCCCGGGCAAACCGAGTTTATAGTTTGTTTCCCGATAAACGGATAATGAGCCGTTATTACCAAAAATATTAGTTAATTTGCCTGCATATTTACCCTATGAGCCGCCCGATAATATTTTCAATAGATGATGACCCGCAGGTGCTGCGGTCCATAAGTCGCGATTTAAAAACACAGTATGGCAAAGAATACAAAATACTGAGTACCACGTCGGCAAATGAAGCATTTGAAACCCTTGCCGAGCTAAAAAACAGTTCGGAAGTGGTTGCCCTGTTTTTATGCGATCAGCGCATGCCCGAAATGGAGGGCGTTAAATTTTTAGAAAAGGCCAAAAAAGTATTTCCCGACGCAAAGCGCGTATTATTAACCGCCTATTCGGATACCGATGCAGCCATCAAGGCAATTAACGATGTACAGCTGGATTACTACCTGATGAAGCCCTGGAACCCTCCGGAGGAAAAACTTTACCCAGTAATAAACGATTTGCTGGACGATTGGCACAGTCATTATATCCCCGAATTTGTTGGCATGAAACTGATAGGTTACCAGTTTTCGCCGCAATCGCACCTGATCAAAGATTTTTTGGCTGGTAACCTCATACCTTACCGTTGGTTTGATATCGAAAAAAACATTGATTCGGCCAATTTACTCACCATTAACAACCGCACTACGGATGATTTGCCAATGGTGATATTTGAGGACGGCACCTGTTTAACCAAACCCACCATCCGCGATATTGCCGATAAAATAGGGAAAAACCCTACCGAACTGACCGATGTTTACGATGTAGTTATTATCGGCGCCGGCCCGGCAGGTTTGGCTGCCGCGGTGTATGGATCATCCGAAGGCCTAAAAACCTTATTGATTGAACGCAAAGCGCCCGGCGGGCAGGCTGGCACAAGCTCACGTATTGAAAACTACCTGGGCTTCCCGGCAGGCTTGAGCGGGGCCGATTTAACGCGCCGCGCCATAAGCCAGGCCATGCGTTTAGGCGCCGAATTTTTATCGCCGCAATCGGTTAGCGATATCAGGCAAAAAGACGGTTATAAAACCATTATCCTGGATGACGGACCGGAGATCATCAGCCGTACTGTTGTAATTACCACCGGCGTTGATTATCGCAAGCTTGAAGTAAAGGGCGTTGAAAATTATACCGGCGCGGGCATTTATTATGGCGCCGCCACAACCGAGGCTTCAGCATGCACAGGTAAAGAGGTATATGTGATAGGCGGCGGCAACTCGGCCGGGCAGGCAGCTATGTACCTTTCAAAATTTGCTAAAAACGTACATATTATTATCCGCAGGGATGATTTAACGTCTACCATGTCGGCATATCTGATTGCGCAAATTGCCGAAACACCCAACATTACGGTATTGCCCAATACCGAGGTTATTGAAGCAGATGGCTCGAATTGCCTCGAGAAAATAACCATCCAAAACTGCAAAACCGGAGAAACCGAGCTAAGGGTTGCAAGCGCCCTGTATATATTTATAGGTGCCAAGCCTTATACCGACTGGATAAAACTTGATATTATTAAGAACGCCAAGGATTTTATTGAAACTGGCCGCGAGCTGCGCAGCTACGAAAATTTCAACAAAGTATGGAAGCTTAAACGCGACCCGTTTTTATTGGAAACCAGCTGCCCCGGCATATTTGCAGCCGGCGATGTGCGCGCCGGAGCCATGAACCGTGTTGCATCGGCAGTAGGAGAAGGATCGATGGCGATAAGTTTTGTACATAAATACCTGGCAGAAATTTAAAAATTACCATGGAAGAAACCTGCGCTCACCTCGAAGCCATAGAAAATATTATTGAGCCAAAGGATTATGTTTGCGAAGAGTGTATAAAGCATCACAGTAGCTGGGTTCACCTGCGTACCTGCCAAACCTGTGGGGTTACACTTTGCTGCGACAGCTCTCCTAATACACACATGACCAGGCACTTTCACGCCACCGGCCACCCGGTAGTGATCTCGGCCGAACCCGGCGAGCGCTGGCTGTGGTGCTATGTGGATGAAGCGGTGAAAGGATATTAGTTTTTTGTTGTTAGTTCATAGTTGATGGTTCATAGCTGAAAGTAAGTTACCATAGGTCTCCACCATGAACCATCAACTATGAACTACCTTAATTCTTAAATGCCAGGTATCTATCCAGCGACCACGGCCCGGACCCTAAAACAGTAAACATCATCAATAACACAAGCGCGGCTACCGATGGCCAGGCCATGGCGTTGATGGGCTCCTGAAAAATACCGGTTAAGAATACGGCACCGGTTACAATCGGAATCTGGATGAGGCAGCCAAGGCGGGTTAAAATACCCATGGCTATCAGGATTCCTCCCACCATGTGCGCAAAGGCCACATAATAAACCAGCACCATCAGCATATCAGGTGATACATCAATTACATGCTGATCGGTAATGATACCGCGCAGGTAGGATGTGTTTTCCATAAAGGCTATCCCTTTCGCCAATAAAAAGATGCCCAAAGCAACTCGAACAATATCCAACGCTTTAGGGTGATGCGTGTCGCCCCAATTTTCAATTTTATGAACCAGATTCATAAAGCCCTCCTTTAGTTTAAAATTGGTTAAAAAGCACCCGCGGGGCTTGCTGAGATCAAGGCGGCCGGGCTGCTGATTACTAATTTAGTAACAAGTTTGTTATAAAACAAGTTTCAAGGCTGCAACATTAAAGTTCCTTTAGCTTACGCCGATTTATGCTTCAGCGTTAACGTACATCCTGCTGCTGATGATAATTACAGATCGTGCCCGGCAAGCCATCCCCTTAGTTTATTCAAATCGGTTTTTACAGCAGTTGCAAATGCTTCTCGGCTAATGCTTAGTTTACGCGCCCCATCCTCGGCCCCGCCTAAGGGATATTCGCAATGCAAGCTTAGCGGGCAGCTGATGTGATACTGTTTCAGCAGGGTAAAATATCTCTCAAAGTCAACCATACCTTCCCCCAACGGTACGCTTTTCACCTGCCATTTGCCGTCTTTTTTATCCCAGCAAAAATCCTTCAGGTTAATGGTTTTGATAAATGCTTTAAGCAGATCGAGCGTAACGGGCCATGTGTCGGCACCTTCGGTTGTGGCGTGGCGCACATCATACTGGCAACCGATAAAACCGGGATCGAGCCCATCCAGACCAAGCCATAAATCCCATTGCGAGGCGCCGAATAAATCGCCCGAATGGTTTTGGTAGCTGCCATGGATGCCGTATTTTTTATTAATGGTTGCCAGGTCCGAAAACTGTTTATTAATGGCTTTGATATTTGCCTGTACGCTTATCGTCTTATCGTAATTAAACCAGGCAGTGCGGTAATATTTGATACCCAGCGCCGATGCCGCTTTTAAAATCGGTTCCGTATCTTTTTCGTGGGCTGTTTTAATATTCGTTACTATGGAATATACTTTCAGGCCTGCCTTCTCAATTGCTTCAACAGCTTTAGGCAAATCATCGGTAACACGCGCAGGCGCAACATGCCCGTCGGGCCGTACGGTGAGATCAACACCGTCGAACCCCAATTCGGCAGCAAGCGCTGCCATATCATCATAGTTAAGCCAATGCAGGTGTTTGGAGAAAATACTCACTTTTATTTTCTCCAAAGATTGCGGACTAAACCCTACAAGCTCTTCTTTTGGTAAAGATTTAGCCAACGCGCCAAAACCAAAAGGCAGGCCGACGGCTGCCAGAGCGGTTGCTGTAATAAATTTTTTACGGCTGATGTTTTCCATAAGGCACTAACAATGTTAGTGCAATATCCCACTTTAGCTGCGATTATTTGTGGTTATACTCAATTAGAGCATCTTTTAATTGTTGATCAATCCAGTCCGAGGTATTCTTTCTGGTGTACCTCGACAGAGCCTGAAATATTATCGTGGTTGAGAAAGATAACAATGTGAAAGAAATCGTTATCGAAAAAGAAAATATCATTTTTGGCATCCGAGCCATGCAACTTCATAATAAGGCCCAGGTGTTTGGCTTGCGCTATCAGGTTCAGGATATGCTGCGATGTAACAGTGGTGTAAGTAACCGTACGTAAAATGCCCCCGTTGGGTAGCCTATCGCCCATGCCTATAACTATAGTCTCCTCCTTGTTGTCCTCCCCTATCTTATTAAGGTGCTCGATAGTATGGCCATCAACCTCCTGAAGATACTGTCGCTTAAATTTTTTGCCTGCTGTAAGATAGTTGTGCGCTTCGGCGTTCGACAGGTTAGCTACATTGGCCAGATCATTAATGGTTACACTTTGAGCAAATATCCTGGTGCCGCAAAAAATCAATAAGGTAATTAAGAAGGATCTTTTCATTTTGTAGTAACCAAAGATAATTTTTTGTTCATCATTTAATAGTCGCTGCGGCAATGGTCCGTTATGCGCGTTTAAAAACGTAAAAGTGTGTACCAAGTTCCACAATAATGAAAAACTATTGCCCGAATATACTCACCCTCCCGTCGTCTATCATGCAGTTTCCACTAACCACGCCTATCAAAAGCATCATCCTGTTAAACCAGGCTGTATCACGCAGCTTATTTTCATCAAAGGTAATGCCATCAGATCTTCGCCAACTATTGATTTTGCGGCTAACTCCGCTTTAAAAGTGCGGAAACGTTTGGCAGATCAGTAAGGATAAAGCAAAGTCTATACTTTTTTTGATGTGCGAAAAGCACCGGTTAGTCCGCTGTTACAGCAACCGATATTGCGAGCGGCAAGGACACAAAAATTTCCTTTCGGTTAATTTCAAGGTTAAAATAAAAAACAGAAAGAAATATTAAACTAATAAACAAAACAAGAATGCGGTAACAGTAATTTTACCAAATAAATTTTCTATCAAGTGGACACAAAAACGGTCTTTTTTAAAGATTTTGAAGTAAATTCGCCAAATAATTCACAATAATTACAGGTTACCTCCGTTTTCATTTCAATATTTATAATCGGGGATTTTCAAGGTAATTATTTATACTATTCCGCTAAAAAGGTATAGTAAACACAACAATGAAGTTCGGGCACGGCGCACGTCGGCTTATGAATAAAGAACTTGGGTATACATTTAATATGATATCTGAGATTTAGTTGATTCAATATCATTTGAGACGTGATATTGTGTGCGTTCCGGGGTGAGATACGGAACGCATTTTTTTAAACCGGTATTTCTCGCACTTTATTTACCACCCATCATTTTTTCACGCTATTGAGCCGCTTTGCCTGTATGCATGATTTTGAGTTGATAAAAAGGCGATAACGCCATGACCAGTATCAGATGAATGAGGCCCGACAACTAACCTCCTAATGGGTAACAACAGATGGCCATTGGCTCCGGTAGGTTGCCATCACCAGCAAAACCATCCGGTTGTAGGTTTCAAGGCCCCGGGGTTGATTATTGGCCTTTAAAAAATTATCGTAAAAAATACTGCTTATAGCGCCGAGTTTGTTTTGGTAGTTACGCCAATAATCGCGCTCAGTTTTATAATCGGCGCGAACCTCTTTACTCAGTGTTGCTTTAAGTTCTTTATAGGCCATGGTGTCCCGGCCGGCCAGTGAGTACATAAATTCCTGTACAGCGAGGTGATAAGCCGAATAACGCAACAACCTGTCATGCGAGTGGGTGGCGATAACGAAGCCTGCAAAATCGGCCTCGTCTTCAGTACCATACCCCATCTGGTGTGACATTTCATGGCAAACCACAAAGGGGCGGTTAAAAACCGGCATCTGGTAGTTTACCTGCGCTTCGGATGTAAACGGGTTGTAATAGCCGGATGTGCCTATGTAATTAAGCAGGCATGTTAGCATAGACGGCTTGATATCCGGATCATAAGCCCTGAAACTTGCAGAATCTTTACTGAGCGAACGAACGGCATGCCGGGCTGTATTGTATATAGAAGTGTTATTCTGTGCAAGATCGGCGGGAGTTAAACGGCGGCGGGTAAGGTTAACGCTGTCTACCAGGATGCGGGTTACGGCTTTCAGGTCGGCAGCGGTAAACGAAGTATCGCGCAGGTTAAGCCGTACCGAAGCCGGCTCCCTGAAATAATTCATCCCCCAAAACAAATAAAAAGCCAATACCGTACACTGCAGGCCTATGATTAAGCCCAAAACAAACCTGCCGGCGGCTGTAAACTGTTTTTTAAAAAGCAAGGTGATCAACCTTATAAAAGCGTAAATAAGGTAAAAAATAATTGCTATGTACAATATATCACCCACGCTAAACGGGAAAATATTTAGCACAGGGTGAAAAACCCTGCAAACTATCATATAAAAACCATTGGCGTAATAACGTTCAACAGCAGCCGGATGCCCGGCCAGCAACATCAGCAAAAAAATAGCCAGGGCTAAAAGCGCTATCGCTATTATATATTTTATTACAGGCTTATTGTTGTTTTTATGGCGGCGCATAGGTTGCAGCAAATATAATGCTTATACACCTTGGTTTGTATAATTACAGATGGGGCGCAATACGCATGCTTATGTTGTTCAGTCCCAAAAATCAGGTTATAAAAAAGGCCCCGTTACCGGAGCCCCATTATTTTAATTGTAAGATGCTGTTATTTCACCGAAACAGGCACCACTATTTTATCCCAAAACATGCAGAAACTTTTTGAATCTACAGTGTAAACCAAACGCTCGTGCATAGGTGCGGCTTTGGTTTTTACCGTTACACGCAGGGCATCTTCTTTATCATCATATTTATAAGCGCCCCATTGCCTGGCAACTTTATTAAAAATCACGGTCCATTTACCGTCTTCGGCCGGGATCAGGAAAAAGCCGTAAGTACCGGCGGCAAGTGGCTTCCCTTCAACTTTGATATCTTTAGTGGTAGTGAATGTGGTAGCTTCATTAGCGCCTGCACGCCAAACTTTTCCATAGGCTTCCAATCCGCCCCAAATTTTACGGCCCTTTACCGATGGGCTGCCATAATTAATGGTGATAGTTGAACCCGCGATGGTACCGCTCACGCTATCGCGCGGACTTGCGACAGGTTTTTTGTCCTGGCCAAAAGCGAAGCTCGATACTAATAAGGCAAACGCAAACAGGAATGCCGCCTTAAGCTGGAATGATTTTTTCATAAGATTTCTCATAATTTAATTACGATAAAGATAAGCCGAATTTTGTTTTAATAGCAACAATTACATCAAATCCCGCTTCCAGGTGATTTTGACATATAAAACACTTAAAATAAACAGTATAAACTAAAACCAACCCTATGGTAAATTGTTAAAATATATAGAAAATTCACATTGCAGTTAGGAATACACCGGCGGGATTCATAGCCCAAAGGTTAAACAATTGTTGTGGTTTTTTTAACCCTGCCCATCGTGGCAGGGTTTTTTATTCCCTTATATCCTCTTAAAAAATTCTGGTAACTATGCTAAACAAACATAATTAAGGTAACAACATCCCGGTCTTCTGAAATTACTTTATTATCTATTGCGTTCGCCGCTCGGTCTGGTTCATCTCTTCCCAATACAATGTTTCAAGATAGATGCCGTTCTGAATGGCTACGCGGGCGCGTATTTTTTCCACACATCTGGTGCGAGGTACTAATAACGTCAACAGCATTCCTCCAAAAACTAAAAAGCGCCATTAAATGACGCTTTCCCAATATCTAAATTCTAAAACCTTCAACTCCCCACCTTAGCCGCCAGCCCAACCGGTAAAGCCTTCTTATTAATCACCACCGAAATGGTATTAATAGCAAAATAAGGCACACTCACATACAAATACCCACCCAGCGGACTGGCATCTGTACCCCATGAGTTTTTAACTATAAAGTATTCGTTGCCTTTGGCATCTTTAACCATGCCGGTAATCTGCATCAGGTGGTCGTCTTGCGTTACCTGCCTGTCAAACAGGTCCTGGCGGATGTCAGCGGTTGGTGTTTTTTCGGTGAAGGTTTCAAAGTCTTTGGTTTCATCGTCTTTGGTTACCCATTTGGCCAGGCCTTTTTGCATCCTGAAGCCTTTGTTGCTTACGTCGGCATCCCAGGCTACGGTATAGCCCTGCATAACGGCAGTTTTAACACTGGCTATAAACTGATCGAGCGGCAGGTTGTAAAACATATTGCTGTTATAGTTATCCGGGATCTCGATGGCGAAGGTGGTGCCGTAAGGATGATGTTTAAAAGAGGTTAGCCCGATATAGCCCGAAAGTTTAAGCGGTACGTACTGCGCCGCGTAGCTTTTGGCCGTATAGGTTTTGCCGTTGTAGCTAAAAGTTTCGGGCGGCGCGCCAAGGTAGCTGTTTAACATGGCTTTATAATCCGTTTTCCAGTTGGCAGGGATGGTATCCGGGTTGCTTTTTAATAAGTTATCCAGGTAAGTTTTTAGTTTCACTTCCATCTCCGGGTCGTGGTTTAATACCGTATCGCGACCAACGCCGGGATAAACCGCCTGCGGCATGGCGCCGAAATTATCGGTCGAGAACATAACGTCCTGCTGAATGCCGCCTTCGGTAAAGCGGGTATTGCCGCGGCGGCGGATGTATTTTTCGGCTTTATCAATGTATAAATTATACACCGTATAAACTTCCGACAGATCGGGGGATGCTTCCTTTTTGGCAAGCATTTCGCTTTCAACCAGCGATGTGGTTGCAAAGCACCAGCAGGTGCCCGAATTGCCCTGGTTTTTAACCGGGGTTGCCTGGTTGTTTTTAATCACCGTAAACCCGGGTTTGGCAGTTTCCAGGTTAACTTTAATGGTAGGCTCCTGCGCAAACGCGCCAAACGCAATTGCCGAAAACGCCAGTAAGGAAGTTATATGTTTCATGTATTTTTGGGGACTGAAAATTAAATGTATTAAACAAACGGGAAAGTAAGGTTAAAATGTTTAATATTAAAAATTATTGCCCGTCAAAAATCTGACGCTTTATCACAACTTACATCAGTTACATCATTAAACTATCATATGGCTTTAGTAATCACGGGGAAATCAACCTGCAAAATTTGCAATAAAGTGATGACCGAAGATGATACTTTAATCATGTTTCCGCCATTTGTAGCAAACCTTAAAGACCCGGTTTATTTTTTTAACGACGAAGCTTTTCATGATGCCTGCTTTCAAACTCATCCATTGGCAAACAGGGCTTTGGCTTTGAGGGAGTTGTTTGAAGCGGCGACTGCAAACAGGCTTTGCCATATCAGCCAAAAGCCTGTTTCGGCGCCGGAAGGTGGTATTTTTATACCCTTAATCACTTCTGATGAAAACGAAGAATTATATAAATTTGATTTTATGTGTTTTGACAGAAACAACATCAGTAACTGGAACGAGCGGGAATATTTTATAGAAACAATGAACCGCTTTAAAGCCGAAGATAAATGGCGGGACAGGCCGGGCTATGAATTTTTTGATCGGTTTTTAAAGAATTTGAATGAACCTGTTATACGCTTCGGATCACATTTAACTCAGGCGAAGGAAATACAGCCCGGTTTTAGTTCAGGCTGATATGTGGCATGCCAAGCCCATCTGATAAATGATCGATAAACAGCTTGTCAAGGTAAGTTCTTAGCTTATCTACATCTTTTTGGCTAAGCGGAAACACCATCGTATAAATCTCGAAGGGAATGTCGGTTGTTTCACTATAGGATATAAACCGGCAGTTTACACAACCAGGTTCCTTTTTATTATCAAAGTATTCAATCACCAGGCGCCCAAACAAGTTTTTTGTGGTATAATTTGTTTTGAAAACTCCGTATTCGTGCTGGTAGCTTACTGATTTTGTATTAACAATTATATTTTCGCGGCCCCAAAAATTCCAGAGCGTATACTTTAGCAGTATCAGAAAAAACGCTCCAAAGGCCAGGGTCATGGCCAATATCCCTTCGGTTATGCCTAATATAACCGGAAACAATACCATCAGGTTAGCAAGTACCAATACAACTTTACCAACTAACGGGTTGGTTACCTTTACAGAAATATAAATGCAAATACCATCGGTGTAAATTAATGATGCAGGTTGTTTCATGATTAAGGATATCGGTAAGCAGAGCACTAATATATAAAAAAGCCCCGCTTACGCGGGGCACCTACACACAATCAGCAATCTAAAACACACATCAATTAAAAACCCCCATTATTATTCTTCTGTAGATAACTGAAAGCTGATCGGGATACTGTACCTAACCCTTACGTTCTGACCGTTTTGTACGCCGGGTTTCCAGGCTTTGGCCAGTTTTAATACACGGGTTGCTTCCTCATCAAAACCATAACCGGCACCGCGGTCTACCTTGATATTAGAAAGTGTGCCGTCTTTCTCTATAATAAAACTCATAAATACCCTGCCCGATACCCCGGCATCCTGCGCCGCAGGCGGGAAACGCAGGTTTTTTTGCAGAAACTTAGCCCAGGCTGCCGCACCGCCTACCGGCTCCGGCATCACTTCGAGGGTTTCGCCAAGGGTATGAACACCAACGTCTTCCACAACTCCTGTACCGTTCCCTCCGCCATGATTGGTTTCTTCAGGTACATTTATGGCTGTACCCTCTCCTTTAACAGTTTCGGAACCCACGGCGCTTTTATTCAGATCAGTTATTGTAGGCGGATCGGTAGTTACCTCCGTCGTAACTATCCTCGGCGTTGTATATTTTATCGTACTCGCAGGCGTTGGCGCTGCTGCTTTTACAGGTTCGGCCTGTTGTTTCTGCGGCTCCACAACCCTATCCTCATTTTTGGGCGGCGGGGGCATAACTTTAGTCAAATCTACAGTAATCATCTTTACTAACGTTTCCTCTTTTGGTTTCGCCTTAAAAATAATGGAAGCCGTTGATAGCAAAGCCACTGCCGCAAAGGCGATCCCCATAGCCTTGGCCATGGTGCTGCCATAGGTTTTTCTTAACTCGTAAGCGCCGTAATTTTTGTTACGATGGTCAAATACAAGGTCGAGCCACTCGGTCTTGTACAAATCAAATTTGGTGATAAGCATATTTTCGGAATTAAATTTTAATAATAACGGTTTTAATTTTATTATATTTTGTAAAATGTAATAATTATTAAGAATAATTCCGCAAGTGAGTTTCATCATTTTTTCATCTTCGTTTTAAAATCAGCAGTAAATTAAATTTTTGATAAAAAACCGGTCAAATTCCTATTTATATCTGCTAAAACTACAAACACATTAAAAAAAACCTATTTTTCAGATACTTTTAACAATCAAATCATCAAAAATTTAAATTATTTTAAAAAATATTAGATTTATTTAAGGTTTTTGTTACTTTTAGATATGGTAAACAGGCTTTATAAACTTATTGCCTTATTTTTAATGATCTTTTTCGGGCGTTCGGCATCCGGAAGAGATATATTTCAACCTTACCATCAAAAAAACTCCAAAAACACCACAGTTTCTGCCGATAGCCCACACCAAAAGCCATTCAGGTTAGCTTTTACGCTCAATAATACGGCCGCGCCGGTTATCAATGTGCGGCAACATCGCGGCGCGCACTCCTTTCAGCATTTTGCCGCCTTTGTTTATAACTACACCCTAAGGGTCAAGTATCTTGATTTTATTTGCGGCGAGGGCTCGGGGCAACTGTCGCGCTTCCGCAAACTCATCCTTTTTCCGTTTCACGATTTTTGGTAGGATTAAAAACAACCCAACCCAATGCCTTGATTAAGCATTTGGGATTTATTGTTTTTTTAAAAATTTAGTTTTAATACTACCCGGTATTTTGATTGGTGCCGGGTGGTATTATTCAAACCTTAATTTATCCTCCCTTAAACCCGAAACATGAAAAAATTCATACCCTTTGGCATACTTTTAATTGTAATAGTATTAGCCCTTATCTATCCTTCTGTTACCCTCACCACCGTTAAAGACAGCAAAATTGACACCGGCGATACTGCCTGGCTATTAGTAAGTACCGCCCTTGTATTGATCATGACCCCCGGTCTGGCGTTTTTTTACGGCGGTATGGTTAGCAAGAAAAACGTATTATCAACCATGCTGCAAAGCTTTGTATGTATGGGCGTAATTACCGTTATATGGGTAATATTCGGTTTCAGCCTTGCCTTTGGCGAAGATAAACTGGGCGGTTTTATAGGCGATCCGTCTACCTTCTTCATGATGAAAGGCACCTTAGGCAATGCCACCTGGGAGCTTGCGCCAACTATCCCCCTGATACTGTTTGCCATGTTCCAGTTAAAATTCGCGGTAATTACCCCGGCCCTGATCACCGGCGCATTTGCCGAGCGCATTCGCTTCAATTCATATGTTATTTTCCTTTGCCTGTTTATGGTATTCATTTACGCTCCGCTGGCCCACGCTACCTGGCACCCCAAAGGTTTCCTTTTTGGTAAAGGCGTACTGGATTTTGCGGGCGGCACCGTAGTACACATGAGCGCAGGCTGGGCAGCCCTTGCATCAGCCATATACCTTAAAGGCCGTAACGAAGCTTCACACAATCCGGCCCGTATCAGCTACGTACTGTTAGGTACAGGCCTGCTATGGTTCGGCTGGTTTGGCTTCAACGCAGGCTCGGCATTAGGTTCCGGCGCGCTGGCAGCTACCGCCCTGGCTACTACCACTACAGCTTCTGCCGCGGCGGCTATGGCCTGGATGTTTTTCGATATTCTTCGCGGTAAAAAACCGGGCGTAATGGGTGCATGTATCGGCGCAGTTGTAGGCCTTGTTGCTATTACCCCTGCAGCTGGTTTCGTAACCATCCCTCACTCATTAATTATCGGTATCGTAGCCGCAGTAGTAAGTAACCTCGTAGTGATCTGGAGAACAAAAACCAGTATTGACGATACATTGGACGTATTCCCCTGCCACGGCGTGGGCGGCATGGTTGGTATGTTATTAACCGGTGTATTTGCTCACCAGAATGTAAATGGGGCCAATACAACCGGCAATGGTTTATATTATGGCGAAACCCATTTATTCATTATCCATTTAATTACATTGATAGGCGTATCAGCGTTCGCTTTCTTCGGTTCATTTATTTTATTAAAAGTTACCGACATGATCAGCAAACTGCGTGTTACCCCTGAAGAAGAACTTGCAGGTCTGGATATCAGCCAACACGACGAAGAGTTATAAACAGATCAGGATTTACCCATCAAACCAAACCACATTAACAAACAAAATACCAGGAGGCTGCATCGCAATGGTCAGCCTCTTTTTATTTTTGGGGATTACACCGATTAATTTTTGATTTCACGGATTTTTCTTTGGGTGATTTATTGTTCTTTTGATTTCACAGATTTTTTAGTTAGGATCTTTTTTCGAACTATAATCTGGAAGAATTAAGAAATCAACAGAATGCCAAACAAATTCGATAAATTCTTTAATTTTTTAAATCAGGTTCAGAAAAATTGCCATTCGGAAAAAATCCGAAATTGAAAGTAAAATTTCCGAAATAAAGTTACACAACTACCACTCTTTAGTAGATACCCTTTTTACCTTCTTCACATCATGATGCTCCACAGTCGAGGCCTTCAGCATATAGGCTTTCAACTTATCCCCTACTTGCTTGCTGCTAACAAGCACCTGGTTTATACAGGCATTAAAATCTGCTTTTGATAGTTTTTCAGAAGCTTTTTCAAGCGCTACATCCTTACCGTGCATAATCTCGGAGTTGCCGTAACGGTTACGCTGGTAGGGCTGGTATACAAAATCAGTAAGCCAGTAACGGTATTTATTATCCTTTACCTCTATTTTGATACTATAAGCCAGCTCGCCGCCTTCGCTGCTTCCGCCAAAAAAATTCTTTTTATTGATCACGATAACACCGGAACCGTTAAGCGCGTTGCCACCCTTATCGGCCTTTACCAGCTTAAGTTCCTTTTTGGTATAGGCTTTAGTTAAAAAAGACAAAGCCCTGTAGTAAAGCGTATCAGCTACAGCGCCGGGCTGCTCGGCAGTTTTATAATAGATGTATTTATTATACTCATCAAGCGCCAGCGAATCTTTCTGTGCGAATGCGCTCACCGAAAAAAGCAATACAAAAAAGGCAGACAATAATGTTTTCATTCGCCAAATATATAAAAAAGCCGCTCCGGTTTTAAGCGGAACGGCCAGTGATAAAATAAGATTGAAAGTTATTTCTTATTAGAAAGCGTAAACAGCTGCTACCAACACCTGCGCCGCCGATTTAGACGGATTGCCATCATGGTTATAAAAACCAACCTGGTAAGCCGATGTCCCGGTAGTAGCAGGAACTATATAACCGGCTTTTGATCCATGATCAAACCTTACTTCCGGGATGAAAGTAAGCGGTCCCGCCTTAATGTTAGCAGTAAAAGTAACAGCGGTAACAGAAGCACCCGGAGCAGGCGCATAAGTAACCTCGCTGCTGTTGGCTTTGGTTTTAAAATACTCGCCCCTTAAGCCCAAAGTAACCGTTTTTGCCACAGCAATTTGCGGATACAAGGCAACACCACTAAAACCGCCTGTGTTATCGCCAGGCGCCGAATAAGTAGCGGCATTTAAACCTAATTTAAAGGCATCAGTTAACTGATAAGCTGTAGTCAAATCAAACTCGGTACCTGACTGCTTGCCGGTAGCAACGTTTAAGTAAGCAGTCCAACCTTTTGCAGGCGATACAAATAACTGTGAACCAAAAGTGTTAACTTTTTTAACCGACGAATAGTAATTCCATACATCGTTAAATACGCCGGCCATTAAGCTTACTTTATCGCTGAAAGCATAAGTTAACTTAACACCCGGGTTTTGGAATGGACCATTGGTAAACAGGTACGAAGTTGAATAGTTAAAGTTACCTGTTGGAGCGATAACTTCATAACCAACAAATGTAGCCATGTAACCACCGGTGAGGTTTAACTTATCTGTCAGATCATATGAAACATATAAATTTTGAATGTGAAATGAATCACCGCCGGGACCGTTAGGGATAGATTGCGCCTGCCCGCGCGGACCAAACGACAGCTCCCCTACAAACGCGGCCTTGCCTACTTTTTTCTTCAAGCCGAGGTCAATCATACCGATTGATACCGAGTTATGATCGCTTGCAAAACTGGTGGGGATTTGCGAACCCTTGTCAGAAAAATCGTATTTATAATAGGTATCTACCGAACCGTAAATAACCAAAGGGGCATCCGGCGTGGTTTTCACCGTGTCCTGGGCCTTTACGGTAAAGGCCGCAATTGAGAGAAATGAGAATAGTAAAAATACTTTTTTCATGATAACGATTTAATTGTGAATTGATAAACTATTTTGTTAATTGTTGTTTTTTTGGGGATATAGTACTTTAAACACTGATTATCAATACCTTGAAAACACCGGGATCATTTATGTGTCGGCATAAAAAATCCCTGTACGGTTGGCACGTTTATCAAGTCTTAAGCCATCGGTCTTTAGTTCAAAGTCAAAAAACACTTTCAGACTTTGAACTAAAAACTATCGGCTTAGCACCGCACTCACCAACCGCACAAGGCATCAAATATTTTTAAGCAATATGCTTGGGTATTAAGCTTCGGAGGCTACTTTGGCGCCCTTATCAAAAAGGCCGCTTAAGCTGATCTCGTCGTCCTGAACAGGGTAAACCTCAATACCGTGATCAAATAAATCGATACCGCCGGTACCTGTTTCACCATGCTCTTCGATACGCAATTTCCATGGATGACCTAATTTGTTAATCACAAACATCATCACATAAGTAATTACAAAGGTTGCAAGGGTAATGGTTAAGCTACCAATCAGCTGAGCTTTCAATACATCAAAGCCGCCGCCGTAAAATAAACCGGTTACCGGGGCAGAGTTATCGGCGCCGGTTGGGCCTGTAGCACCGTACTGACCAGAAGCGAATAAACCTAATGAGATAGTACCCCAGATACCATTAAAGCCGTGTACCGATACTGCGCCAACCGGATCGTCGATACGGAACCACTCGATCAAATAAACACCGCCGAAGATAATGAAGCCGGATACCGCGCCTAACATGATAGCACCAAACGGGCTAACCCAGTAACAAGGGCAGGTAATAGCAACCAAACCTGCAAGGAAACCATTAATAGTAAAGGCTAAATCAAATTTGCCTTTTGTTGGGCCAAACCACAAAGCCGCAAGCATAGCGGTGAAACCACCGGCGCAGGCAGCCAGGGTAGTGTTGGCAGCAACACGGCCGATACCCTGCATATCCATTGCAGATAATGTTGACCCCGGGTTAAAACCATACCAACCAAACCAAAGTAAAAAACCACCTACAGCAGCTACCAATAAGTTATGACCTGGAGGTAAACCGCCTTTTTCTTTATCATCGCGGGCAAAGATCCGGCCCAAACGCGGACCTAATACCATTGCACCCGCCAACGAAGCAACACCACCAATAGTGTGTACTACTGTTGAACCTGCAAAATCGCGGAAAGGCTGAGCGCTGATTGATTTGAAGAAACCTGATGTTCCCATAGTAGCAAGGAAACCATCCGGACCCCAGGCCCAGTGACCAACGATAGGATAGATAAAGCCGGTAATACCGATACTGTAAAGAATATCGCCACGGAAGCTGGTACGACCGATCATAGCACCCGATACGATGGTTGAGCAGGTATCAGCAAAAGCGTACTGGAAAATCCAGTGTGCCAATACCGGGATACCGGTTGAACCGTAAGTTTCGGGAGTATTTTGAAGGAAGAACCAGGTTTTGCCATCAGCGCCGCCCCAGCCAATAAAGCCGTTTCCATTGCCAAACATAAAGGCATAACCTATGGCGTAAAAAAGCAAGCCGCACAAGCAAGTATCAAAAATACACTCCATAAGCACGTTTACCGTTTCGCGCTTGCGTGCAAAACCAGCCTCGAGCATCACGAACCCTGCCTGCATACCAAATACTAAAAACGCGGCAACCAGTGTCCAAACAGTATTAACTGTATTAATTAAAGCTGTTTCGTGGGCGGTATAGGTTTCAGCAGCATTAGCTTTTGTACCGAACATGCCAGGTAAAACCATCATCGCCGCGAATACCAGCAAAAGGCCAATCATTTTTCCTGTAAAAATGGTTGCACCCAGCGCCCATTTTTCTCGTGTCAGCTGTCGGACTGAACTTAGGAAGTTGTGTTTTGTAGAACCTACTTTCATCGTTTAATTTAGTTTGATTGTTTTTTTAAAATTAATTAGTTTGATTGTTGTATTTAAATTTAGTTTGATTGCAATTCAGGCTTTACAAAAACATCTTTTCTTTACATTCCCATACTCCGGGAGCTGATTTTTAGATTTATTTTATAAAAAACTCAATAATTGGAGTGTTTTTGTAAATTATTTTCTGAAATTATAGATCATTTTTAACAATAACAAATTATTAATGATAAATTAATGGTAAAAAATAAAAAAATTATGAAAATCGTAAAAACAAACAATTTAAAACACCATTTTTTGAGTATTTGAAAATGATATTTTCAGTAAAATTTCAATTCACTTAATAAAAAATTTAAAAAAGTCGGTTTTTAACCAATAAATCATTCGTTTTCATTTTTTTTACGTTAAAAAACAGCAAAAACATCTAAAAAATTAAACTTTCAACCACTTCAAACAAAACACCACCAATAATTAACCAGTTTAGCGCAACAAACCTTCCATTTTGCGGGTATTAGGCGGTATGTTATATTTAACTTAATTTTGCCCCTGCATTTTAAAGGATAGTTATAATTTTGACCACTAACCTTTATTTAACCTCAATAAAATATGTCCAACATCAGATTTAAAGCATTACAGGATGTACTTTCGCGAACTATTCCTGAAGTAAAACCGCCTTCACCCAAAATTTCTGACTATTTCGGCTCAAATGTTTTCGATAAAAAGAAAATGAAGGAATATTTATCTTCAGAAGCTTACCAGGGAATAGTAAACTCGATTGAAAAGGGCGAACCAATCCCCCGCGACCTGGCAGAGCAAATTGCCTCAGCCATGAAAGCATGGGCTTTAGGTAAAGGAGCAACACATTATACACACTGGTTTCAACCATTAACCGGTACAACTGCCGAAAAGCACGACGCTTTTTTTGAGCCAACTGCAGATGGCGGCGCTATCGAGCGTTTTTCGGGCGATGCGCTTGCACAGCAGGAACCGGATGCCTCAAGCTTCCCGAGCGGCGGCATCCGCAATACTTTCGAGGCCCGTGGATATACCGCCTGGGATCCCTCATCGCCTGCCTTTTTAATGGCGCGCACTTTGTGCATCCCAACCGTATTTGTATCATACACCGGCGAAGCTTTAGATTATAAGGTACCTTTATTAAAGGCGTTAAACGTTTTGGATAAAGCGGCGGTTGATGTTTGCCACTACTTTGATAAAGGCGTTGAAAAAGTAAACGCCTCGTTAGGCATCGAGCAGGAATACTTCCTGGTTGATCTGGCCTTATTTAACGCCCGCCCCGATCTTTATTTAACCGGGCGTACATTGTTCGGCCATATGTCGGCCAAAAACCAACAGTTAGAAGACCATTATTTCGGCTCGATACCAGAGCGTGTATATGCTTACATGCAGGATATGGAAGCCGAGGCGCTGCAATTAGGCATCCCGCTTAAAACCCGCCATAACGAGGTTGCGCCATCGCAATTTGAGTGCGCGCCTATCTATGAAGAGATTAACCTCGCCATCGACCACAACCAACTGTTAATGGATTTGATGGACCGTGTTGCCAAACGGCACAACTTTAAGGTATTACTGCACGAAAAGCCCTACGCGGGCTTAAATGGTTCGGGCAAGCACAATAACTGGTCGCTTATTACCAATACCGGCAAAAATCTGCTCTCGCCGGGCAAAACGCCCAAAAACAACCTCATGTTCTTAACATTTTTTGTGAATACCATAAAAGCGGTTTATGAACATGCCGATTTGTTAAGGGCCTCTATCGCCTCGGTTAATAATGATCACCGCTTGGGCGCCAACGAGGCTCCTCCGGCTATTATATCTATCTTTCTGGGCAGCCAGTTAAGTGATGTTTTAGATGAGATCGAAACCTCGCGCATCAGCAAAAAAATCAAAGAAGATAATATGCTATGGCAGGGCATCCCGAAAATCCCGCAGATTTTACCTGATAATACCGACCGTAACCGCACCTCTCCTTTTGCCTTTACCGGTAACAAGTTCGAGTTGCGCGCGGTAGGTTCGTCGGCAAATTCGGCCAGCCCGATGACGATCCTTAACCTCATCGTTGCCGATCAGCTAAAAAAATTCAAATACGATGTAGACAAACTCATGAAAAAAGGTGAGAAAAAAGACCTCGCCTTATTGATGGTGATTAAAAAATACATCAAAGAATCAAAAAGTATCCGGTTTGAGGGCAATGGCTACAGCGAAGAATGGGAGAAAGAAGCGGCTATGCGTGGCTTATCAAACATTAAAACCACTCCTAAAGCCCTCGACGCGCTGCTTAGCGACAAATCAGAACATTTGTTTGCCGAAAGCGGCGTATTCACAGTTCGCGAAGCTCATGCCCGTCACGAAATTTTATTAGATGCCTTTTATAAAAAATTACAGATAGAGGCCCGTGTTATCGGCGAGCTGGTAATGAACGTGATCATACCGGCAGCCATCGCTTACCAAAGCAAACTGATTGAAAACGTTAAAGGTTTGAAAGATCTCGGCCTCGATAAATCAACCTACGAATCGCAACTTGACCTGATCAACCGGATTTCAGAGCACGTTAACTTCATTAAAACCAATACCGAACAAATGGTTAATGAACGTAAAAAAGCCAATGTGATTGAAGATATCCGCCAACGCGCCATCAACTATGATGAAAAGGTTAAATCATTTTTCCAGCCGATACGCTACCATGTTGACAAACTGGAGCAACTGATTGATGACAGGTTATGGCCGCTGCCTAAATTTAGGGAACTGCTGTTTATCAAATAGCAAATGCAAACCGGCACAAATTGCCTTAAGTTTATAAATTACTACTAAAGCAAAGGGCGAAAAGATTTAACAACTTTTCGCCCTTTGCTTTATACGTTTAAGCGTTCTGCAACATTATTTTCGCTTTTTAAATTCGGCAGGCGTTTTTAACATCAGTCCTTTAATCTTACTTTGATCAAATTTTTGTGCCATCGTGCGCTTCTGCTCGGTAGTCATCAGGCTGGTTGATGAGCTTGCAAGGCTTTGTATTTGTGTTGAAGTGGTTTTGTATTTGCCGTTGGCGATATAATAGAGCGCCTGGGATACTAAATTTTCTGTGGGGTCGCCGAAATCTTTAGTCAGATCATCATCGGCTATTTTACCTTTGTACACGCCTGTACCTGGGGTCATACCGTCATAATAATCACCGTTATTCGAAGCATTCCTGGTGGCGAACATAGGCATATACAACTGGTATTTATTGATATCGATACCATAAAAACCAACCGGCTTACCGTAAGTCTGATCGCCTATCAATTCCACATCTAAATTGGAAAGCGCCAAAAGGTTATTAATAGTTAGTTCGCTGGCCGATGCGGTGCCGCTGCCTACCAGGAAAATAATTCTGCTGAAATTAAATGAACCTTCTTTCTGAAAATTGACCGTCTGGTTATTAACCGAAAAAAATCCGTCAGGGATGTTATACCGCTTTTTAAATAGCGTGTAATTATCGTTGGTAAGCTTATCATTAAAATAAGCTGTATACATCCTGGTACCGTTTTTGGCCGACGGAACCAGCAGGTTATCAAAGTATTCTGCTGTTTCTACAGAGCCGCCCCCGTTATACCTCAAATCGATAATAAGATCGCTCAGGCCGCTGAAACTGTTTAAAGCCTCAAGTATTTTAGGGCCCGCGTTGCTTTTATCGGTAAAGGAGTTAAACACCATATAACCTGCTTTTTTTCCCTGACCGGCGTCCAGCGTTTTGTAGGTGATTACCGGGTTAATGGTATAATTGGCCGTGTTTAGCGTTACATCCATCGAGGTGCCATCGTACTTTGTTAAAGTCATGCTGATGGTTTTGCTGTAAGCGTAGGCCTTGATTACAAATTGCGTGGTTGAGCCGCCATCATCATAGGCCAGATTGGTACGACCATTAATTTTGGTGATCTGGTAACCGCGTTTCACGCCCATAACATCGGCAGGAGAGCCGGGATAAACATACTTTATACGCAGGTCTGACCGGCTTGGATAAAACACCGAAAAACCAAAGTCGCCCCCGTTTCCGCCTAATTCGCTGGATACCTCGCCATTATCAATAAATGAATACTTTGCGGTGCCGCTGGCGTCATAATATTCATAAGCCCTGTTGGTAGCAGGGTTAATTGCATATTGCGAAAGTTTATCAACTTCGGTACTGAGCCCGGTAATGGTATCGGCGCTTACATAATTACGCGGCTGGAAATCTTTATAAGTTGGCAGCTGATTGTACCACAGATAAGTTTCTTTAGGATATAAATAAACAGAATCCCTTATCTTATCAAGCAGGGTACCGGTTGCCGGCGGCGCTGAACCATCATCGGTGTTGTTGTTATTGTTAGTACCGCCCCCGGGCTTGTCTTTTTTACAGGCGGCTAATGAAAATAAAGAAAAAACGGCTAAAAAGTAAAATATTTTCCTCATAAAAAAACGGGCTTTAAGTATTAAAACGCCTTATTGTTAGGGATGTTATAGCAGTTGTTATAAAAATTCGTCAACATCAAAATAATCAATCCCACAGGCTTCGGCACACAACAGATCTGCTTGCGAATGACCTATCATTACCATTTCCCTCCGTTGTAAATGATCAGTTTTCATTATCAACTCCATTACATCGGGCTCGGGTTTCGGCCTGGTTTCTTCAGCAAAATAACACCTTAAATATTTTTCCAGGCCGTGCCATTCGGTTTGCTTTATTTTGTTGATCTGTTCCTGGATGTTGCCGTTGGTAACAATGAATAACTTTTTACGGTCCACTACTATTTCCTGCATCAAGGTAAGCATATTTTGGTATAAAAGCAGCTTTAATGGTAGTTTGGCTGTTAAAAGCTGATTTTCAAACTTATCCCGGTACTGCCCCGCCTCCGGAAACTGTTCGGCTAAACGGTTAAACGCGGCATCCTTACCCTCTGCCATATATGTATCGGTAAGTAATTTGGTTGCCGCTTTGGCATCTGTAAGTTCAACGTACTCCAGCATGTTGGCAAACAGGTAATAAACCTGAAAATAGTAATCCTTTTCGGGATACAGTACGTTATCCAGCTCAAAAATAAACGCCGTTTTACGTTTGTCTATGTCCTTATATTCCATTAAGCAATAACCTGTAGCGTGATATTATACTCGTTAAAAAGTGTTTCGGCCTTTAGTAACAATTCAATTTCTTCCGGTCTTAATAAATAAACCTGCGTTATATTTTTGTCAAGGCATAGCGTAAGCATCTCGTGCGTATAGCTGGCTGACGCGGGTTTGGGTAAAACAATCATTTTGCCGGTTTTTACCATAAATTCCGGTAAATCAAGATGGTCGCCTAAAATAATATCCTGCCCTTGCAGTTTACTTTTAAGCTGGTATGCCTGTGCTGATGTTGCTGCCGTAATTAAAATGCTCATAAATTAATGCGCCTGTACAATTAATCCATCCTTCATGGTCACCATTCTGTCGGCCATGTTGGCAAGGTCTTCATTATGCGTAACAATCACAAAGGTTTGTTTAAACTCATTTTTAAGCCTGATAAACAGTTGATGCAGTTCAAGCGCGTTTACCGAATCGAGGTTGCCGGAGGGTTCATCGGCAAAAATAAGGGCGGGATTGTTAATGAGGGCCCGCGCTACGGCCACGCGTTGTTGTTCGCCGCCCGATAGCTGGTTGGGTTTATGATGCAAACGATCGGCCAGGCCAAGCAAATCAAGCAACTCGCCGGCCCGCTTTTCCGCTTCGGTTTTTGATTTGCCGGCAATAAAAGCCGGAATGCATACGTTTTCTATCGCTGTAAATTCGGCTAATAAATGGTGAAACTGGAAAATGAAGCCAATTTGCCGGTTACGGAAATCGCTCAATTGTTTATTGTTGAGTTTGCTAAGTTCGAGGCCATTGATCGTTAAGGTTCCCGAGTCTGGTCGGTCGAGCGTGCCCAAAATATTGAGCAATGAACTTTTACCCGCGCCCGATGCGCCAACAATGGTTACAATTTCGCCTTTTTTTACCTCAAGGTCAACACCTTTAAGTATTTGCAATTGCCCGTACGATTTTTGGATGGATGTTGCTATCAGCATTTGGCAAAGGTAACGGATTAGCTGATTTATTTTTGTAGGGATTACACCAATTGATTTTGATTTCACCGATGATTGTCTGAACCTTGATTTGGGGGCATTTATGGGATAAGAGGATTTTGATTATTCGGTTTTGATCATTATTCTGTTAATTTTAAAATTCTGTAAATGCTGATTCCAACTAAATGGATCAAATAAACTGAAACAAGCCCTTTACCGTTTCAAACAAAATTGTAGCTTTACCGCAAATTCTTCAAAACATGAATATTCACGAATATCAGGGTAAAGCTATATTAAAAAGCTATGGTGTTAGAGTTCAGGAAGGCATTGTAGCCGATACTGTTGAGCAGGCTGTTGAGGCTGCCCAAAAAATGAAAGAAGACTTCGGTTCGGACTGGGTGGTGATTAAAGCACAGATCCATGCGGGCGGCCGTGGTAAAGGTGGTGGCGTTAAATTAGCGAAAAATATTGACCAGGTAAAAGAGCACGCCGGTAACATCATCGGTATGCAGTTGGTTACCCCGCAAACCGGTCCCGAGGGTAAAAAAGTTAAGAAGGTTTTAGTTGCACAGGATGTTTACTATCCGGGCGAGAGCGCTACAAAAGAGTTTTACATGAGTGTACTGCTTGACCGTGCCCGTGGCCGTAACATCATCATGTACAGCACCGAAGGTGGTATGGATATCGAAGAAGTTGCACACTCAACTCCCGAATTGATATTTAAAGAAGAGATTGATCCTAAAGTTGGTTTACAGGGCTTTCAAACCCGTAAAATTGCCTTTAACCTTGGCCTTGAGGGCGAAGCTTTTAAAGACATGACCAAGTTCATCGCTGCTTTATACAAAGCTTATGAAGGTACCGATTCGTCGCAATTTGAAATTAACCCGGTTTTAAAAACCTCCGACAATAAAATTTTAGCTGTTGACGCTAAAGTGAACCTTGACGATAACGCGCTTTACCGTCACCCGGATTATGCCGCGCTGCGTGATACCGACGAGGAAGACCCGACCGAGGTTGAAGCAAGCAAATCAAACCTTAACTATGTAAAACTTGACGGTAACGTAGGTTGTATGGTTAACGGTGCAGGTTTGGCTATGGCAACCATGGATATCATTAAAATTGCAGGCGGCGAGCCGGCCAACTTTTTGGACGTAGGTGGTACTGCCAACGCGCAAACCGTAAAAGCAGGTTTCAATATCATCCTATCTGATCCGAACGTTAAAGCGATCCTGATCAATATTTTTGGTGGTATTGTACGTTGCGACCGCGTTGCGCAAGGCGTAATTGATGCTTACAACGAAATTGGCAACATCCCTGTACCAATCATTGTTCGTTTACAAGGCACTAACGCTGCCGAAGCTAAAGAACTGATTGATAACTCGGGCCTGAAAGTTTACTCGGCTATTTTGCTGAAAGAAGCTGCTGATCGTGTTAAGGAAGTTTTAGCGCTGTAAGTTTAGAGATCAGAGGTTGGTGATTAGAGATTAGTCGCCTGGCCTTTTTAAATATTGAAGCGGTGGGTTTTACTCACCGCTTTTTTTATTTTCTAAACTCGAAAGTTCAGCAGGGCAAACGAGGGAACTGGCAACATAAAAAAAGCCACCGGTATAACCGATGGCTCTCAATATTATTAATTATTATTTAACCTAAATATGATTTCAGGATTTTGCTTCTTGAGGTATGGCGCAGGCGTTGTAAGGCCTTATCCTTAATCTGGCGAACACGCTCGCGGGTAAGGTTAAACTTTTCACCTATCTCTTCTAATGATAATGGGTGATTGGTTCCCAACCCGAAAAATAATACAATGATTTCACGCTCACGCTCGGTGAGTGTTGAGAGCGAACGTTTGATCTCTTCAGAAAGCGACTCGTTGATGAGGATCGAATCGGTGTTAGGCTCCTGGTTTTCCAGTACATCCAGGAGCGTATTCTCCTCGCCCTGTACAAAAGGCGCATCCATGGATACATGACGACCCGAGTTACTCAACGTATCTGAAATCTTATCAACGGTGGTTTCCAGGATATCGGCAAGCTCTTCTGGTGATGGTTCGCGCTCGTATTCCTGCTCCAGTTTGGAGAAAGCCTTACTTATTTTACTTAATGAACCCACCTGGTTAAGCGGCAAACGCACAATACGCGATTGCTCGGCAATAGCCTGCAATATCGACTGACGAATCCACCATACGGCGTATGAAATAAATTTGAAACCCTTGGTTTCGTCAAAACGTTTGGCAGCCTTGATCAAACCAAGGTTACCCTCGTTTATCAAATCGCCCAGCGTTAAGCCTTGGTTTTGGTATTGCTTGGCAACAGAAACGACAAAGCGGAGGTTAGTTTTGGTCAAACGTTCTAAAGCCGCCTGGTCGCCCTCGCGGATTTTTTGGGCTAAAATTACTTCTTCTTCGGCAGTTATCAGGTCTACCTTACCAATCTCGTGCAGGTATTTATCAAGCGACTGCGATTCGCGATTGGTAATGGATTGCGTTATTTTGAGTTGTCTCATTTAGTTATTAAGCCTCGCTATTCGTGTTTAGGGATTACAACGTGTAAAGCTACAAATTTGTTCTAAAAAATTACAATTGCATAACGTATTTTGAAAAAAAATATGTAGTTGAGATAAATTTTAATAGATTGATAATTAGATATTTATAAAATACAAACTGTAAATAAGTGTAATCTTTACGTTATTGTTGAGTAAAGCTGCGAGCGGTATGATTTTTGCGGATACGCAAGTTTTACAGTTCACTTAGCTTAAAAGTTTCCTTTACCCTGATGCCTTTTTCGGTTTGCTGTAAGGTGCAGCACTCGTTTATGGGGTCGTGTTCAAAGTATAAAACATAGTCTTTTTCCAGCGCTTCGTTCAAAAACAGCTTCTTTTCGGCCAGGGTTGTTAGCGGGAACATATCATAAGCCATTACGTACGGAATAGGCAGGTGCCCGGTTGACGGCAACAAATCGGCCATATATAATATTTTCCTTTGTTTATATTTAATAAGTGGCAGCATCATTGATTCGGTATGGCCGGATACGAAGCGAACGTCGAAATCCGTGCTAAAATTAATGCCGTCTACCGCATCTATCAATTTCAATTGTCCGCTTTCCTGTATCGGTATGATATTCTCTTTAAAAAACGAAGCTTTTTCCCGTTCATTGGGGTTTACGGCCCAATCCCAGTGCTTAGCATTGCTCCAATATGTTGCGTTTTTAAAGGCCGGAAGCAACGCCTCTCCCTCCCGTACAACAGCACCGCCTACATGATCGAAATGGAGATGTGTTAAAAACACATCAGTGATATCGTCGCGGTGGAAACCTAAAGACTGAAGTGAGGCGTCGAGGCTCGTGTTGCCATGTAAATAATAATGACTGAAAAATTTTTCACTTTGTTTATTGCCTATGCCGGTATCCACTAAAATCAGCCTGTCGTTATCCTCAACCAAAAGGCAGCGCATGGCCCAGGTACAAAGATTATTCGCATCGGCAGGGTTAGTTTTGTTCCAGATGGTTTTAGGCACCACGCCAAACATTGCGCCGCCATCCAATTTAAAAAAGCCGGTATTGATGGTGTGTAGTTTCATTTTTTAATTCATAGTTGATGGTTCATAGATCATGGACTACAGTAGAGTTATTAGCGCTCCCGTCTCCGGCTAAATTAAAATATTATTTTAAAGATGATAGCCATAGGAAATATTATAAACCAAAAAAAGCCGCAAACTAAACGCCATACGTCTAATTTGCGGCTTTGTATATTAGTTTGGCTATGAACCATCAACTAATCTGGGTTTGGCTATGAACCATCAACCATTATCCATGAACCAAAGAATTACAAGTGGATACATTCGCCGTAGGCTTCGGCTGCGGCTTCCATCAAGGCCTCGCTCATGGTTGGGTGAGGGTGTACCGATTTGATGATCTCGTGTCCGGTAGCTTCCAGCTTGCGGGCTGTAACTACTTCGGCAATCATTTCGGTAACGTTGTAACCTAACATGTGCGCTCCTAAAAACTCGCCGTATTTGGCATCAAATATTACTTTCACAAAACCATCTTTAGCGCCGGCAGCACTTGCCTTGCCTGATGCCGAGAATGGGAATTTGCCAACTTTAATTTCATACCCCGCTTCTTTAGCGGCTTTTTCAGTATAACCAACCGAGGCAACCTCTGGCGAACAGTAAGTACAGCCGGGGATGTTATTGTAATCAAGCGGGTGAGGGTTTTGGCCAGCGATTTTTTCAACACAGATAATGCCTTCGGCAGATGCTACGTGAGCCAATGCCTGGCCTTTAACAATATCGCCAATAGCGTAAACGCCTTCAACATTGGTGCGATAGTAATCGTCAACCAATACCTTGCCGCGCTCGGTTTTAACGCCGTTTTCTTCCAGACCGATACCCTCAAGGTTGGTAGCGATACCAACTGCCGATAACACGATCTCGGCCTCCAATACCTCGGTGCCGGTAGCGGTTTTAACGGTAACCTTGCACAGGTCGCCGCTGGTATCAACCGATTCAACGTTTGAGCTGGTCATGATATTGATACCTTGTTTTTTCAAAATACGGTTTAAGCCGCGCGATACGTCTTCATCCTCTAACGGAACAATGTTATCTAAAAACTCAACCACGGTAACTTTGGTACCAATGGAGTTGTAGAAATAAGCGAACTCGATACCGATAGCGCCTGAACCAACCACAACCATTGATTTTGGCTGCTGCGGCAATACCATGGCCTGGCGGTAACCAATCACTTTTTTACCATCCTGTTTAAGGTTAGGTAACTCGCGCGAACGGCCGCCGGTAGCTAATATAATGTGCTTGCCGTTGTAGCTTTTAGTAGTGCCGTCGGCAGCCTTAACCTCAACTACGCCTTTGCTTTTTAATTTGCCAAAGCCGGTAAGTACGTCAATTTTGTTTTTTTTCATCAAAAACTGAACACCTTTGCTCATGCCATCGGCAACGTTACGGCTCCTTTTAACAACGGCTGCGAAGTCAACCTCGCCGGCGCCATTAATTTTAATACCGTAATCGGCACTATGGTTAAGGTATTCAAAAACCTGGGCGCTTTTTAATAAAGCCTTGGTTGGGATACAACCCCAGTTTAAGCAGATGCCGCCTAATGATTCTTTTTCGACAATGGCGGTTTTTAAACCAAGCTGGGATGCGCGGATAGCTGCTACGTAACCACCCGGACCAGACCCAATAACAATTACATCATAATCCATATTATTGATATACTTTTTAATTTCTTCAAAAAGGTGAACAGGCCAGATATTTTATCACCATAAAAAGGCCTTATTTTTTTTGACTGCCAAAGCTAAACAAAAGGGCTGAAACAATGAAATGCAATAAAATGCGTAATGCCGCGCAGGTGGTGCTTTGTATCTTCCTAATGTCATAATAAAGCGTCATGTTAATTTGAAACCGCGTTAACAATAATGATCCAATTGTTAAAATCTGCGATATTTTAAGCAATAACAACCATTATTTTGCCTGTTTTGTGTTTATGATGTAAAATGTTGATAAGTATATAATAATTGTTAACATAGGCTTAACATTAGCAATTAGAACATTAATTATCTTTGCGCCAATTAATTAAACGTATAATTAAAAAAAGCAATTTATGAGGAAGCATTACCTTCTTTTATTACTACTCATTGGCTTTTCGTTCTTCACCGGCAAGAGCGTATTAGCCCAGGGTGTAACCACCGCCAGCATCAACGGTACCGTTACCGATGCAAAAGGTGCTATCCCCGGTGCAACCGTAACAATTACACACAACCCCACAGGTACTGTGTATTCAACTGTAACCCGTGCTGATGGCCGTTACAACATTCCTAACTTAAGGGTTGGTGGCCCGTACACCTTTAAAGTAAGCTTTATTGGTTATGCTACTTACGTTCAGGATGGTATTACCCTTTCAATTGGACAAGATCAACGGATACCTGCAGTATTGAAAGATAATACTACCGCTTTAGGTGAGGTTAAAATTGTAGGTACACAGGGTAAAGTAATTAACTCTTCACGTACCGGTGCGCGCGAAACCATTAGCCGCCAGCAAATTGAAAACCTGCCTACTATTGCACGTTCATTATCTGATTTCACTAAATTAACTCCATCTGCCAATGGCTTAAGCTTTGGCGGCCGTTCAAGCACTTTCAATAACATTACTGTTGACGGTGCCTTGTTCAACAACTCATTTGGTTTATCAGGTACTTTGGGTGGTCAGACAAGTTCTCAGCCTATTTCGTTAGACGCGATCGACCAGATCCAGGTTGATATCGCTCCTTACGACGTACGTCAGGGTAACTTTACCGGCGCAGGTGTAAACACTGTAGTAAAATCAGGTACTAACGAAGTAAAGGGTACTGCTTATTATTTTGCACGTGGGTCAAAATTACAGGGTTACCATGTTGGCCCAACCAACCTTAACGTAACTGACGTAAACTACCACACTGATGGTGTTGCTGTAGGTGGCCCAATCATCAAAAACAAATTATTCTTATTCGTATCAGGCGAGCAGGAAAGAATCACTACTCCTCCTTCTGCAGTTTATGTTGCGAGCAGGCCCGGCTTAAGCGGTGCCAACGTATCAAACGTTCAGGCTTCAACACTTGAGCTGATCAAACAAAAACTTGCCGGTTTAGGTTACGATCCGGGTGCCTATGAAGGTTACAATTATCGTACTTCAAGCAATAAGTTAACTGCTAAATTGGATTGGAATATCGACAAGAATAACACTTTAAGTGCTAAATATTTTTACCTGAAATCGTTTAAAGATCAGCCTGCAAGTAACTCTGGTATCACCAATGGTGGTGTGGGTTACGGTACAACCCGTGCGCCAGGTATAAATACTTTGCCTTTCTATGGCTCGGGTTATACTATCAACAACAACTTTAATATTGGTATTGTTGAGTTAGATACCCGTTTCAGCAACAAAGTTTCAAATAAATTTACTGTTGGTTATTCTGCACTACGAGATTTTCGTAATTTCTTAGGCAGTTCAACTATTCCGATGGTTGATATCGGTAATGGTGTAAGCGATGCCGATGGCAACGTTACAACTGCCGCGTCGGCAACTGCAACAAGTTTTGGTTCTGAACTGTATACCGCTGGTAACTTGTTAAACACAAATATCTTCCAGTTCTCTGATGATTTGACTATATTCTCTGGTAAGCATGAGTTTACTATTGGTACCAGCAACCAGATACAAAGCTATACCAATGGTTTTGCTCCTGATTACAACGGTTTATATACATACAACTCAGCATCTGATTTTTTAAACGATAAACCAGCTGCTGCTTACACATTACGTTACTCTGCAGTTGGCAACGATTTCCCTTTTGCTAAAATTAAAGCATCTATTTACAGTGCTTATGTTCAGGACAGATTCCATGTAACCGATAATTTCAGGTTAACATATGGTTTAAGAGCTGATTATGACGTGTTCCCTACTACTTTGGCTTCAAACCCAAATGCTGCCGCTTTAACTTTTCAGGGCGGTACACGTGTTGATGTTTCTAAATTGCCCAAAAACAGGGTTCAATTATCACCTCGTGTAGGCTTTAACTGGGATGTTAATGGAGATGGATCTACTCAGTTACGTGGTGGTTCTGGTTTATTTACCGGTTCTGTACCATTTGTTTGGATCTCTAACCAGGCATCAAACAACGGTTTGCTATTTGGTTCATATACAATCACCAAAGCAAATGCTACTGACGCCAATAAAGGTCAGTTGATATTTGATAAAGATGTGAACAAAAACAGACCTGCAAACGCTACTGCAAATACATCTTATGAGTTAGATGTAGCCGATCCGAACCTTAAATATCCAAAAATCTGGAGAACTAACGTGGCTATCGATCAGAAATTACCATTCGGTATCGTAGGTACTATTGAAGGTGCTTATACCAAAGATATCCGCGCTATCTATCACCAAAACCTGGTTTTATCTGATGGTTATACAACCCTTCCGGGTGTTGAAGGTCAGATTCAGTACGATTCAAAAAACACTACTCCATCATCTGCATCGGCTCAATCTGCATCAAACCCGTCTATTACAGGTTTATATTATATGAGAAATACACATAAAGGTTTTTCATATTTCATCACCGGTCAATTACAAAAAAGCTTCAACAATGGTTTTGCTGCAAGTGTAGCGTACACTTACACCAAATCTAAAGATGTCAATGATGGCGGTTCAACAGCAAGCACCATCTGGAGTACAAGGTATGTTGCCGGTAATCCAAATGGCGATAACCTATCAAACAGCTCATACGTGCAACCAAACCGTATTATTGCTACAGTATCATACCGCAAGCAATATGCTAAAAACGCAGCCAGCACAATTGGCTTGATTTTCGAAGCGGCTAACAGTGGTGCTATATCTTACATTACTTCTGGCGATCCTAACAATGACGGTGCTACCAACGATTTAATGTATATTCCGAAAAATCAGGGTGATATTCAGTTAGTTAGAGCAGCGAATGCTCCAAACGGTACTGTAGATACACGTACACCTGCTCAAATCTGGACGCAATTGAACAATTTCATTAACCAGGATTCGTACTTAAGTGCACACAGAGGTCAGTACGCTGAAAGAAACGGTACCATATTACCTACTTACAAAAGGGTAGACTTGCATTTTGCCCAGGATTTCTTTATCAAAACCGGAAAGGTTAAAAACACGCTGGAGTTTACTTTCGATGTAATCAACTTTACCAACTTATTAAATCGTAACTGGGGTTTATATCAAACTTCATATAGCGGTTTTAACAACGGCGCAACTACCGTGTTAACCTATATGGGTAAAGATGCAGGTACTGGCAGGGCTACTTATTCGTTCCCTTATCTTGACCCTAATACAGCAACGCCTGTTACCAATTCATTTAAACAGGATATCAGCCAGTTTTCACGTTTCCAGGCTCAAATTGGTGTAAGGTATATATTTAACTAAGGTATCATCGAATAAAAGAAACAATATGAAATTTAATAAAAATATAATTATTGCATCTCTTTCGCTTTTCACGGCCACTTTTTTACAGGCCTGTAAAGATGATAAGATAGCGCCGCTACCTAACCCGGTGGCCACTACCGGTACGGTAACTACAGTAGCCGGAAGCGGTTCATTCGGTTCGTCAAACGGTACTGGTTCTGCGGCGTCATTTAACTATCCAAATGGTTTGGCAATTGATGCCTCCGGCAATATACTGGTAGCCGATAAAGGAAATAATCAGATCCGTAAAGTTACCCCGGCGGGTGTTGTAACTACGGTATCAGGAACATTGCTTTCAGGTAGCTCAAATGCTACAAAAATTGGTGACGCGGCTTCATTTAACGGCCCTACGGGTGTTGTTGCCAATGCAACCGGCGATATCTTTGTTGCTGATTTCGGTAACCACACTATCCGCAAAATTGCTACTACCACTGGTGTAGTTAACGTTTATGCGGGTGTTAGCGGAAACTCCGGTAATAATGACGCAGTTATTCCGGCAAAAGGATCAACTCCGGCAATCAATCCACGTTTTAATAACCCGGCAGGTCTGGCTCTTGATGCGGTTGGAAATTTATACGTTGCTGATTATGGCAATAACCTGATCCGTAAGGTTGCTATAGATGGCACAATTTCTACTATAGCAGGTAAATCTGCGGGAAATGTTGATGGCAAGGGTGCTGCTGCATCGTTGAATGGCCCACGTGCTATAGCCATTGATGCTGCCGGTAACTTGTTTGTAGCCGACGCTAACAATCACACTATCCGTAAAATTGATGCGTCTGGAAATGTAACAACGTTTGCAGGCTCAGGCAAAGCAGGTAATGCTGATGGTTCTGGTAATGCGGCTTCATTCAGCCACCCAAGCGGTATCACTATTGATGCTAACGGAAACTTATATGTAGCCGACGCCGGTAACAACCTTGTGCGTAAAATTACCCCGGCTGGTGTTGTAACATCATTAGCTGGTAGTGGTTATTACAATCTGACTGCTCCGTTTAACGGCCCATCGGCTGTAGTTGCAGACAACGCAGGCAATGTTTACGTTGCAAATACACTTGGTAACCTAATCCAGGTAATTAAGTAATTTGCTTACAACATTATAACGAAGCCCCGGTCAATTTGGCCGGGGCTTTTTTGTTTTTAAACATTCGGTAATAAAACTTCAAAACAAAAGGCACTTAATGACTTAAGCGCCTCTTCTTACTTGATAACAAATAGAAGATTTATTCATACTCAAAAACCCCAAACTCCGAAGTTACAGTAACCTTCTTGCTCTCTGCCTTTTCAACCCTGCCGATCACCTGCGCATCCACCCCAAAGCTTTTTGAAATGTTGATCAGATCGGCGGCAATGGCTTCAGGTAAATAAAGCTCCATACGATGGCCCATGTTAAATACCTTGTACATTTCCTGCCAGCTGGTTTTTGATTCCTGGTGGATGAGTTTAAACAGCGGAGGTACCGGGAACAGGTTATCCTTAATAATATGTAAACCCTCTACAAAATGAAGGACTTTGGTTTGCGCGCCACCGCTGCAATGTACCATACCATGCACCTGGCTCCGGTAGCTATCCAGTATTTGTTTAATGATAGGTGCATAAGTTCGGGTAGCGCTTAACACCAGCTTACCGGCGGTTACGGTTTGGCCGTCGCCAATCTCGATTGGGTCGGTAAGGTTTTTACTGCCCGAAAAGATGAGCTCGTTTGGAATGGCTGCATCGTAAGCCTCCGGATATTTACCCGCGATGGTTTTATTAAACACATCGTGACGGGCGGAGGTAAGGCCGTTTGAGCCCATGCCGCCGTTATATTCTTTTTCGTAAGTGGCTTGTCCGTATGATGCCAGGCCCACAATTACATCGCCGGGTTGGATGCGGTGGTTCGAGATCACATCTTCGCGTTTCATGCGGCAGGTAACCGTCGAATCTACAATAATGGTGCGCACCAGGTCGCCCACATCGGCGGTTTCGCCGCCGGTTGAGTAAATGCCGATGCCGGCTTCACGCAGTTCGGCTAAAATTTCTTCGGTACCATTAATGATCGCCGCGATCACTTCGCCGGGGATCAGGTTTTTATTCCTGCCAATGGTTGATGATAGCAGGATGTTATCTGTGGCGCCAACACAAAGCAAATCGTCAAGGTTCATAATAATGGCATCCTGTGCAATGCCGCGCCACACGGATAGGTCGCCGGTTTCTTTCCAGTAGGTATAAGCTAAGGATGATTTGGTGCCTGCGCCATCGGCATGCATAATGTTGCAATAATCCGGGTCGTTAGTTAATATATCCGGTACTATTTTGCAGAAAGCTTTCGGAAAAATGCCTTTATCTATGTTTTTAATGGCATTGTGAACATCGTCTTTGGAGGCTGATACGCCACGCTGATCATATCTTTGCGAAGAAATCATGGGCAAATATAAGGCTATCAGGGTTGATTTACGATTTAGTATTCCAAAATTCCGGAAAAATGTAGTTTGCCGGGATGATTGAAGATTATTTTAAGTCTTAATATTCTTCGCTGTCCGATTTCTGTGACTTCGGACAGCGGGGTAAACAAATGTTCTATTTGCTGATTTTGTAACGCCATGTTCTTACTAAAGAGGCTCTGAATTTAATTACTATTTCATAACAATGGAAATCAATATCTGATCTATCCAACAAAAACTCACCAAAAAAGCGTTACTTTGCAAACGCAGGATGATTTATATTATCTCTGCTGCATTTTTTTACCCGATCTGTAAAACAATTCGCGTTGATAACCCTTCATCAACCGTGTTTAGTAATTACTTCTGATGATGTTAAAAACACTTTCCTACAAAATAAGCCGCTGGCGGTTAAAACGTAATAGTCAACGTAATTTTTTAATTTATTGCAGTGTGTTTATTGGCTTTGTTGGAGGATTGGCGGCTATCGCGCTTAAATTTCTGGTTCATTTAATGGAAGAGCTGAGCCGCAATATTTCGTCGCACCTGTATTTTCATATCGCTTATGTTTTTTTGCCGGCAATAGGCATACTGGCTACCGCGGCCTACCAGCATCTGATCAATCGCGATAAAATAGAAAAAGGGATTGGCAATATCCTGGTCAACATTAAACGCAACCGATCAAACATTAAAGCTAATAACCTTTATTCACATCTCATCACCAGTTCGTTAACGGTAGGTTTTGGTGGTTCATCTGGGTTGGAAGCGCCTATTGTTTGTACAGGGGCGGCTATAGGTTCAAACCTGGGCAAATTTTTTAAACTTACCCCTTACGAAAAAACGGTGTTACTGGCGGCCGGTGCATCGGCAGGCATAGCGGCGGTGTTTAACAGCCCTATTGCAGGGGTACTTTTTTCGTTAGAGATTTTGATTGGCGAAATTACTATCCCCACTTTCATCCCTTTATTAATAGCATCGGCCACCGGGGTTGTGGTATCCAAAGCTTTGTACTCGGGCCAGTTATTTCACCTGGTAACCGAAGGTTGGGTAATGGCGGCTTTACCTTTTTATGTTGTACTTGGGCTTTGCAGCGGCTGGATGGCTATTTATATATCAAAGGTTGGCGGCAGGCTGGAGGGCGGCATTTTTAAAAAGCAAAACCGTTACGTGAGGGCGATAAGCGGCGGTGTGTTATTGGGGCTGATCATCGTTGTATTTCCGCAATTATTTGGCGAGGGGTACCATTATCTCACCGCTATATTAAACGGCAATATCCACGTGTTAAAAGAGGAGGTTTTGTTTAGCGATCTGCTTGACCAGCCCTTAATTATGCTGCTATTTATAGCCGCGCTGGTTTTCATGAAAATTATTGCAGCCGGCATTACCATAGGGGCCGGTGGTAACGGCGGTACCTTCGCTCCTACCATGTTTACCGGTGCCTTTTTAGGTTTGCTGGTGGCGTATGGAGTTAACCAAACCGGGCTGATCCATTTAAATACCAGTAATTTTATAGCTGTAGGCATGGCCGGCGCTTTGGCCGGTGTACTGCATGCCCCGCTAACGGCTATATTTTTGATTGCCGAAATTACCGGTGGCTATGTACTGTTTATCCCGCTCATGATTGTGTCGGCTATATCATATATCATATCCCGTTACTCATCGCCGCACAACATGTACTGGAGCCACCTTATTCACCACAATAATATACATCCGGGGCAGGATTATGGCATGTTGAACGCCATAACGCTTGATAATGTCATCAATCGTAAATATACGGCAGTTGATAAACGAATGACGGTCAGCGACTTTTATAAGGTATTGGCCAAAACTGATGCCAATATATTCCCGGTATTAAAGGATGATGGCGGGCTTGAGGGCGTTGTGCTGATAGACGATATCAGGCGCCGGTTGTTTAATAAGGAAATAGCCGATAACCTGATTACCGATATCATGATTGAACCACCTACCGTAATTGATTACGAACAATCAGTAAGCAGCGTTATGGATACCTTCGACGCTATTGACGTTTGGCAGTTGCCGGTGGTAAAAGATGATGTGTTTATTGGCTTTATCTCTAAATCGGCCCTGTTGAGTAAATACCGCTCGGTGTTGATTGAGCAGCATAAGGCGAGTGATTTGTTCGCGTAAACGTAGGTTTCCAATTTAATGCTTGCGAAAACTAAACTATCACGAATCGATTATGAGGAATGCTCTGGTTCAGAAAAATTGGAGAAGAGGTTTGTGATACTTAGCTAAATCAATCTGCCAACTCTCTTAAATCCACCGGTACCACCCGCGAAATCCCCTGCTCAACCATGGTAACGCCGTAAATAACATCGGTGCTGGCGATGGTGCGTTTGTTGTGCGATACGATGATAAACTGCGAATCCTTACTAAAGGTGCGGATGATGTTATTGAACTTATCAATATTGGTATCATCCAGGGGGGCGTCAACCTCATCAAAAATACAGAACGGGGCCGGCTTTAGCAGGTAAAGCGAAAACAGGATTGCTGTAGCTGTAAGCGTTTTTTCGCCACCCGATAACTGGTTGATGGAGAGCGGGCGTTTGCCTTTTGGCTTGGCTATGATATCGATATCTGATTCCAGAGGATGTTCCGGATCAGTCAGTACCAGATCGCACGAATCCTCTTCGTTAAACAGCGAACGAAATACTTTTATAAAATTTTCACGCACCATGATGAAAGCCGTCATGAACTTTTCTTTGGCCGTATCATCAATTTCCTGTATGGTAGCTAATAATGAAGCTTTGGCCTCGCTCAAATCCTTCTTTTGAGACTGGATAAAGGTATAACGCTCGTTCATTTCGTTATAAGCCTCAACCGCCATTGGGTTTATGGCGCCAAAATCATCCAGTTGTTTTTTTAACTTATCGGCCTTTTCGCGCAGGTCCTGTTCGTTCTCGCCTTCGGGCACTTCGGCCTCCGGCAAATCTTCAATATTGATATTAAACTCTACCGATAAGCGCTCCTTCAACGCGTTCAAATCAATTTTAAGATTATTACGCTCATCGCGAAGCTCATTTTCAATAACCTCGCTGTTCTCTTTTTTGCGCCGCAGCGCGCTTATTTCGTTCTCGTTCTCCGTGATCAGGCCGCGCCATTGGTAGTACTCCTGTTCGGCCTGTTGCGTAGCTTTTTCCAGGTTTTCCTTTTGCTCATACATCTCCAGCAGGTTATCGTCGGAGTTGTCGGTCTGTTTCAGGTTTTCCTGTATGGCTATCTTTACCTTTTCCAGCTCAGCGCTGTTTTGTTTGATACGGCCCTCTAAGCTTTCCTGTTGCGTATCGCGGTAATCAAGGTCTTTCAACAGGCTTGATACCTTATTCTGCTGCTGGTGGAAGCGGATATTTTCCTGGTTATAAGCGTTTGATTGTACCGATACATATTCGTTAAGCTCGTTAAAAGCCATTTGTTTATCGGCCAGTAAATCACTTTGTATCTGCCGTTGGGTTTTCAGTTCGGCCAGCTGCGGTTGCAGGGCAGCCATTTCATCGTTAATACCGGCAATTTTGCGGGCAATATCTTCCTTGCGGTTAAGGCTGTTTTCAATAAAAGTTTGATATTGCTCCTGGCGGGTTTTAACGGTGATAAGCTCATTGTTTAGCCGGTTCAGCATTTGTTGCTGCTCGTTGATCTCCGCCGCTTTGGTGGATGCTTTTAAAGCGCCCAGTTTGGTTTGCAATTCATCAGCTTTCGAACGCAAACCGCCAACCAGATTTTCAATGCCCCGGATCTCCTTAGCCAGGTTTTCCAGGTTCTTGGCACGACCGATCCGCTTACCCTCAAACAAACCCACCGAACCACCGGCCATAGTATGCTTTGATTTATTGAACTTGCCGCTTTTACCAATCAGCACTATTCCTTGCGGCAAAGCTTCACTGTTGATCTGGCCTTCCTTATCATCATCTACCAGGTAAACCCCTTTAAGCAGTTGGTTACAAAGCGGTAAATAACGTTTTTCAACCTCAATAACCCCTAAAGCAGGAATGGCACCGGGGGAATCAAAGTTTACCTGTACAGCGGTTTCATCGGCGTAATTATTAAGTACGAAAAAGTTAGCGCGCCCCCTTGCCGAATTACTGAGCAAATTGATTGCCTTTACCGCTTCATCATAAGTTTCAACCACGTAATAGTTCATCAGCGGCTCGAGGTAATTTTCGATAGCCACACGGTACTCTTCCTTACAAAAAAGCACATCGCTAAATAACGGGGCGTTTTTGGCCCAGTCGGTATTTTTTTTCAGAAAGCGGATCGACTCGGGGAAGCCCTCTAAACTATCAACCATACTTTTGGTAAGGTTGTATTCGTTTTGCTTGGCATCCAGCTTGCGGCTTTCCTTTATAATAGTATCCTTAACCGAGTTCAGTTCGATATCGGTCTCGGCAATCTGTTCTTTTAGTTTATTTTCAAACTCAACGGCCTGCTCAAACTCACTATCCAACGATTCTTTGCGGTATTGCAATTCGGCAACCACCTGGTTAAAGTGCGAAAGTTCTACCTCTTTATTGGTAGCATCTTCCATGTTGCGCTGGCTTTCCTGCTCCAGGGCCTGCTGCTGGATCTGCAATATATCCAGGTCCTTTTCGGCCTTATAAGCCTGGTTTTGCAGGCGGGTGTTGATATTGTTGAGTTCGTTAAGCTCGTTACGGGCGTCGGTTTGCTGAGCCCGGAGTTCATCAACCGCCTCTTTCAAATCGGCAAGGCGGCTTTGAACGGCTTGCAGTGTTTCTTCTTCGGTAGCCTTCTCCTCGCTTAAGCGCTTAATGTTATATAGTACGTGGTTTAGCTGTTGCTTGTCACGCTCCAATTCTTCGGTTAATCGCGACTCTTTATCCTGCTGAAATTTGAGCTGCTCGTTTTTGATCTTCTTCTCACTCTCATAAGCGCGGATCTTCGAAACAAACTCATTGGTTGTTTTTTGCTGAACAGAGAGGTTTTTTTCTTTGGTGATGCTGTCCAGCTTTTGCTGCTGAAGGGTAGCTTCCAAAGTATCCATTTGCGCTATTATAGCACTTTTTTCAACCTTTTGCTTTTGCTCCTGCTCCTCTATCTTTTTTAACGATTCGCTGAAGGCCACAATCCTGAACGAGGCCAGCATAATGCTCAGCGTTTTGTATTGCTCTTTAAGCCGATAATAACGCTCCGTTTTTTTGGCCTGGTTCTCGAGGGTCTTGAGATTTTTTTCAATCTCGAAAAGCAAATCTTCCACACGTTCCAGATCGGCTTCGGTATCTTTAAGCTTGCTAAAGGTTTGCTTTTTACGCAACTTGTATTTAGAGATGCCCGATGCTTCTTCAAACAGGTTACGGCGCGAACCTTCCTTATTGGTGATGATCTCGTCGATCATCCTCAGCTCGATGATCGAGTATGAATCAGAACCGATGCCCGTATCCAGAAACAGATCGGTAATATCCTTTAAGCGGCATTGCACATCGTTTAGCCTGTACTCGCTTTCGCCGGTACGGTAAAGCTTGCGCGTAAGGGTAACCTGCGAATAATCGGTAGGCAGGATATTTTTGGTGTTATCAAAAGTGAGGGAAACCTCGGCAAGGTTAGCCGATTTACGACTTTTGGTACCGTTAAAAATAACGTTATCCATCTTCTCCGACCGGAGCATCCGGGTACTTTGCTCGCCCAGAACCCAGCGGATAGAGTCAACTACGTTTGACTTACCACAACCATTTGGCCCCACAATGGCGGTAACACCCTCATTAAAATTGATGGTTATTTTATCGCCAAAACTCTTGAAGCCCTTGATTTCTAAACGGGTAAGCTGCATTTAATTTATTAAGTACCGTGCAAAGTTCAAACCTTCAAAGTAATCATAAATTATTGAGTTTTGAAAGAATATTTTAGGGGGATTTTGGGTGAAAGGGAAAAGGGAAAAGGGAAAAGGTGAAAGGCGAAAGGTGGAAGGTGAAAGGTGAAAGGTGAAAGGTAAAGGATAACCATTTTTTAACGCGAAGGTGTTGCCGTCAGCGGGAAAGCTTCGGTTGAAAGCGGGTAGAACCATGGTGGCCTTGCGCGCAGGGAGGGGCATAGCTACTTTTTGCAGAAGCGTGAGGCCATGAGCAAACGCAGTAGGGCAAAATTTAGCAGTCCGTATAAGCCCCACCCAACCCTCCCCGGAAGGGAGGGCTTCAAAAGTCTCCACTTGCGGGACAGATTTAGAGGGGGCTGCAAGCTTCAGCCCGCGAGGCCATACGCCCCGGCCCGCTTTTCTGTCAGGCCATCGCTTATTTGGTTGAAGGATATAATCAATCTCTTGCTTCCTGAATCCTGATTTCTTGAATCTCCCCTAAAATCTTATCTCCCCTTTCAAATATGTAACCGCCTTACCGCTCATCAGCACCCTCTCCCCTTTTAACTCGCACCAAAGCTCGCCTTTTCGGGCAGATAGTTGATAGGCATGTAAGGTATCTTTACCCAGACGTTTAGCCCAGTAGGGTATCAAATTACAATGTGCCGAACCGGTAACCGGATCTTCGGGGATGCCTGCGCCGGGGGCAAAAAAGCGGGAAACAAAATCCGAATTATCGCCGGGTGCAGTCGCGATTACACCAACCGTGTCCATTTTTGATAAGGCGAAGAAATCGGGTGTAAGATCGCGGATATCCTGCTCGGTTTCGTAAACGATAAAGTAATCGCGCGAGCGCAAAAAGGCCACTGGCTGCTTATCACCAAGGGCCTCGGCCAGGCCGTTAGGCGCCTCTATCGGGATCGGTGGCCTTGATGGAAAGTCCATTGTATACTTATCTCCGTCCCGTTTTACGATAAGCGTACCGGCTTTAACCGTTTCAAAACTGATGGTATCGCCAGCAAAACCCAATTCAGAAAAAAGAATATGTGCCGATGCCAGCGTGGCATGGCCGCACAAATCTATCTCGTACTCGGGCGTAAACCAGCGAAGCTTATAACCCTTTTCCGTTTTCACAAAAAAGGCAGTTTCGGCAAGGTTATTTTCTATGGCGATTTTTTGCATGGTTGTATCAGGTAACCACTCGTTAAGCGGACAAACCGCTGCCGGGTTACCGCCGAAAAGTGTATCAGTAAAGGCATCGGCCTGATATATAGGGATAGTCATATCAATTATTGCTTTTTAGCTAATATAGCGAGGCGAGAGTCAAGATGCAAGATTATAAGAATCAAGATTTTTGAAATAAAAAATATGTGGTTAGTGTTTCATAGTTGAGCGTTTTAATTGCGATGTTCCCCATTTCTTTATTGTCTCATGGTTCTTGCCCCACCTGCTTCTAAATCACTCAATCCATAAAACAGAATTACCCGAATTGTATTGATTTTGCTCATAAAGTTTGTTACCCGGATCAATTATCCATTTGCCATCCACAATAAATTTATAGAGTTGTTTTCCCGGCTTCAGGTTTACATCTACCGTCCACTCCTTACCGTTAAAAGCAAGCGTGTAACCAAACTGGTTGAAATTGTTAAAACTACCTGCCAGGCGTACGCTTTTTGCATTGGCAAAACCGGTTAGCTTAAAGGTATAATTGGCTTTAACCGCAATAAAGGAATTAACTATACCGCCATCTTGCATGTATCGCATGTTTTTAGGGTCGGTGATCCAATTGCCATCTACAATAAATTTATAACCATAGTTGCCTGCTGGGATGATGAGCGGTAAAGTCCAGCCCTTTTTTGTTTTTGTTAACAAAATTTCGCCCGGTTTCCAGTTGTTAAAGCCACCTGCTACATAAACTTTTTTGGCGTTTTGGTAGCCATCCAGCGTAAATACAACCGTTTCGCCCAGGTTAAGTACCGAATTGATATTACCATCGGCATCTTTTATGGTATTAGGATTAGCCGGATCGGTTATCCATTTCCCGTCGACCAAAAAACGGTAGGCCTGTGTGCCTTCATGCAGGTAAAGTTGCTTTTGCCAGATCCCCCCTTTTTTTTCGAGTACTATCGCATTGGCATCCCAGTTATTGAAACTACCGGCCAGCGTTATTTTACGGGCATTGGCGTAGCCGCTTAACTTAAACGTATAGTTATAACGGTAGTATATGGCATTGTCATCATGATCGCTCACCAGGTTATTATTCCTGTCGCCCATCCAGCGGCCATCGGCAATAAACTTATATTCATGCTTGCCGGGTTTCAGTTTCACATCGGCAATCCAGCCGCTATCTGTTTTTGTCATGATCCCTTTAAGGGTACTCCAATTGTTGAAATCGCCCGAGAGCAGCATCCTCTTGCTTTGCTGATAACCCGGCACAAAAAAGCGTGTTACGCCCGTCGGCAGATCATGCACGGTAACCTTATTAAAATTATTGATACCGAAATTCACCTCAGCCGGATAGCCAGGAGATCCATCGTTATTACCTACATCCGACGTAATTAAATAAGGGTGGAGTTGCGGGTTTTGACCGAGTTCATTTAAGGGCCGGTTAAACTCAATGATATTCCCCTGCTTTTCGGCCAGTGTCCAGCCATCGTTTTTTAGCGCCGTAAAATCGCCTTTTAAAATACCCGCGGCATCCGGGCTTTTTAAACCGGCCTTTTTTAACAGTTGTTCTATTTCTGTTTTTGATGAGCGGGTATCGATAAGCAAAACCAGCTTATCGTTGCCAATAAGCAGGCTGTTACGCTTTTGCGCCATTACATGCAAGGTCATGCAGCAAATCGCGACAAAAACAATAACTATATGCCCGCTCCTTTTCATATCACTGGTTATTGTAAATGTACATTTCAAATTGTTTTTTAACAAAATTGATGCTGAATATGCCGCGTACAAAAAAATCGTACCCTAAAACGCCGTCAATCTTATAACCATAAGCGTTGCTCATTTTTTCAAGGCTGGTGATTAAAATGCGGTTCTTCATATACTTCCGGTCGCCTACAACCAGGTCGTCAAAACGGGTGTAAATCACTTCGATAGACGAGCCGCCGATACCCATAATTTTTGAACGGCTGATTACCTCCATTTGCGGCAGCAGTTTTTTTGCGCGGCTATAATCAAGCAGACTGGTTTCGGCAGCGCTATCAAAGGCAAACCATAACGACCTGTCGTTCACGGTACCTTTCAATAAAATAACATTATTCAACAAACTGAACTGGCTTACCATAAACCTGTCATGAAACACTTTTTCGGCTTCGGGGATATCGCCCTTTTCATCAAGCTTCTGGATATAAAGCGTATTACGGAAAAGATCAACCGTGATCGCGAAATCTTCAAACAGTTTAGTGCCCAGCAGTCCCAGTATTTTAATCCCTTTCCCGTTTTCAATAGAAGAGAGATCAGTAACATCTGCTTTCAATTTTGGATAATGAAGCTCAAGGATGTTAAAATTACGCACATAGGTACTGAACGAACTACCGGCCAAACCGTTAATGCCCCCGGATTCCTGTTCGGCTACATGGGGCAGATCCCTGAAATAAGTTTCATTTAAAACAAGATATGGCGCGCCGGTATCCAGCACAAAATTACCTTCAAGCGTATCTATCTGCGCTTCAATAACAATGAGGTTACCGGCCCTTTTTATAGGGATAACCAGGGTTTTAAAGTCGCCCGTGGGTGCCGGGTCGGGATCTGCTTTGGCGTTTTTAAAGGTGATGCCGTTTACAACCACGCCATCACCGGCTACCGCGTTCAGGCAGCAGCAAATGAAAATTGTGATTAATATATAAATCTTAGGCATCATTGTAATACTATACCTGATAGACAACGCCAGGCATAATTACGTTACACTTTCCGCCAATTAAAACCTTGGCTATTATACCTCGCGTAAATGGCTCACATAGCCATGAGCAATTAAATCATCAGGTGTTTTGATAGCTTTTGTAGCCCCATCGGTAATCAGGACCATCCTGTCGGCCAGGTCTAATATGTTATAGTATTGATGATCGGTAACGATAATGCCTTTTACCCGGCTGCATTTACGGATGATCTCCTTAAACATTTCGGTTTCTACCGGCGATACGTGGGTAAAAGGTTCATCCAGTAAAATAAAATCGGCGCGGCTGTAAATGCACATCAGGGTTTCAAGCTGCCTTAATTCGCCGCCCGAAAGTTGGGCCGCCTTTTGGTTGTGATATTGCCGGTAAATGGGATGATTGCTGAACTCATCCCAGAATTGCGGGTCGATCATGGGTACGGCAAGGTTGCTGATCTTGAGGTTTAGCGGCAGGTAATTGTGCTGGGGTAAATAAGCTACGCGGCCATTATGGTATCCCTTTGATATAGGAACATCGTTTATGCTGATATGCTTGTAAGAAGCTTTGAGCGAACCGAATATGATGCGCAACAACGATGATTTGCCGCAGCCATTGCGGCCAAGCAGGCCAACGACTTCGCCCTGCCTGCAATCGATATAAATATCCTGCAGGATCTTCCGCCCATCAAACTCGAGCAGAACGCTATCCGTTTTTAAAATATGTGTACCCAATGCAGCAGAAGTTTTGAGATGGAAATGATTATACCATAGGCCACGGCATCGGCAGCGAAACTGTATGTGTACAGGCTATCAATCGGGTACCCTGCGTTGCGGTAGTAAAAAAACGTTTTATTGGCGTTGTGATAAATATATTGAAAGCCGACTATAACGCCGTAGCTTATCAGCTTTAAAAGATATGATTCGGCTACGTTGATATACCCTGGAAGTGTATAATAGGCGCAGGCCAGGCTGGTGACTACGCACCACCATAACATCGGTTTATAAAAATACCAGGTAATTTTTAAGGTATTGCGCATTGAGCTAACTATGAAAGGTTAGCTCAATAACGCAGGATTAAAAGATTAATTTTCAGGATGGATGATTTATTAAGCCGATACTTTATCTGCAACCGGTTTCTTCAAAAACCAACTACTCACCTGATCAACCAATCCGCCGCGCACCTCAATACGAACTTACGTTGCTGTAATCGATGTTAGTAACGCCGCTGTAATCAGGCACAAAGGTATTTTCGCTGCTGATGGCCATATCAAACTCGAACGAGGCCGGGTAAGGCGTATTAAGCAAACTGCCTTTGGGGATATAAGGAAACAGTTCGCCGTAAGTGAGGATCTGACTGTGGTTTATGCGGCGGTAAATATACATGCGGTGCAGATCGCAGGGTTTGGTTAAACCTGCCGCGCCTATCATTTGGATGGCGCTGCTTACGGTAAGCCTGTGAAAGTTGGCTACACGCACTTTTTTATCTTCAACTACCAGGCCCTTCATCAGGCTTTTATCCTGTGTGGCCACACCGGTTGGGCAGGTATTGTTATTACACTCCAGCGCCTGGATACAACCCAGGGCAAACATCATACCGCGGGCGCTATTGCACATATCGGCACCGAGTGCGAAGTTTTTTACCAGGTCAAAACCGGTAGCTACCTTGCCCGAAGCGATCAGTTTAATATTCTTTTTCAAATCGAACCCGGTTAGCGCGTCATAAACAAAAGCCAACGCTTCGCGCAACGGCATCCCTACCGAGTTGCTGAACTCGAGCGGAGCCGCGCCTGTACCGCCCTCTCCCCCATCCACCGTAATAAAATCCGGACTGATCCCGGTTTTAACCATCGCCTTGCAAATAGCCAGGAACTCACTTTTGTGCCCCACACAAAGCTTAAAGCCGATGGGCTTACCGCCCGACAGATGGCGCAGCTTCTGGATAAAAGTCATCAGCTCAAGCGGATTGGTGAAGGCGGTATGGTAAGGAGGCGATATTACATCCTCTCCCATTTCAACCAGTCTGATCCGTGCTATCTCGGGCGTTACCTTGGCGGCAGGCAAGATACCGCCATGCCCGGGTTTAGCTCCCTGCGATAGCTTGATCTCGATCATTTTTACCTGCGGCAAAACGGCCCGCTCGGCAAAAGCATCATAATTAATAGTGCCGTCTTTATGGCGACAGCTGAAATAGCCTGTACCTATCTGCCAGATAATATCCCCACCCGGTTGCAGGTGGTAATCGCTCAGGCCGCCTTCGCCTGTATTGTGTGCGAAATTATCCAGTTTAGCCCCGCCATTAAGCGCGAGGATGGCATTCATGCTCAACGACCCGAAACTCATGGCCGAAATATTGAATACGCTGGCCATATAAGGTTGCGTACAAGCCGGGCCTCCTACTTTAACACGCGGATCCATGTTTAACTGATGATGATCGATAGCGGCTATGCTGTGGTTAAGCCATTCGTAACCGTTATCATACACATCCAGCTCGGTGCCGAAGGGGCGGGTATCATCAACCTTTTTGGCGCGCTGGTAAACCACGCTCCTGTTTTGGCGATTAAAGGGCGTACCGTTGGTATCACTTTCTATAAAGTACTGGTAAATTTTGGGCCGCAGCTCTTCCATCAAATACCTCAGATGGCCAAACACCGGGTAATTGCGCACAATGCTGTGTTTAGGCTGCACCATATCGTAAAAACCGATTAAATAAAAAGGCCCGACAAAAAGGAACGACCATGCCGCCGGGGGCCAGATCACTGTCCAGGTGGCCAGCATACTAAAAATGATAAAGAACGAAATGATGAAGAGCTTTCTCATGTGCGGTTAATTTTATATGAAGCGCCTATTAAGTTTGATAAAATTAAAGCTGTAATTTAAACAAAGGCCCAAATTTGTGGTTAAGAAATTTACTCAATGTCGTTTTAAAGTCACAAAGTACAAATACGTGTTTAAACATCTAATTTTGTACTTATCTTTGTATCAACAAAAAAAACAAAAATATCATGGCAACAGAAACAGCAACAAAATGGGTTATAGACCCAATGCACTCAGAAGTGCAATTTAAAGTTAAACACCTGGTTATATCTACCGTAAGTGGTTTTTTCAAAAGCTTCAGCGGTGAGTTATTAACTGACAATGATGATTTTGAAAATGCTGAAATTGATTTCAAATTAGATATCGACAGCATTGACACCAACCAGACCCAACGCGACGAGCATTTAAAATCACCCGAGTTTTTCGACGCTGCTCAATACCCACATATCTCTTTCAAATCAACTTCATTCACCAAAACTGATGATGAAGAATATGAACTGAAAGGCGACCTGACCATTAAAGATCAAACCAAACCGGTAACGCTTGCTGTAGAGTTTGGCGGTTCGGCAACTGATTTTTATGGCAACACCAAAGCCGGTTTCGAGATCAGCGGTAAAATTAACCGTAAAGATTTCGGTTTAACCTGGGATGGCGTTACCGAAGCAGGTTCTATCGTGGTTGGCGAAGACATTAAATTGCTCATCAACATCCAGTTTACCAAACAAGCTTAATTGTTTTAATACTGTTGCTGTGTTTTAACTTTTAACATGCCGCTGTTGTTTAATGGATCCAAACAACACGGCATTAATAAAGCGGCAACGGTTTAAAATTCAGATAAGAAAGCCATTTCGATTTTATCGGGATGGCTTTGTTGTTTAGTTGAAAACGAGTTTTAAACTCTAAACCTTTGTGAAGTTTAAAAAATCTAACACCGCCTTGATATTTTGATCTTGCGGCCCAATTGTGTCAATCAAAAGTTCATCTTCATCAGGTTGGAGCTGCATTATTTTGTATCGTTTTTTAAATACTTCGAAATCGGTGATAAGCTGATTAGGTGCCGGATTTTTTGCACGCTCTTTGAACCGTTCGGACCATATGTGCTCATCACTACAAGTTACAAGAATTGTTTTCAAGCGCACTTGACGATCTCTGCACCATACTCTAAATGATGTTATATCCTCCTCGAATTGAAAAGGACAATCTACTATTAGTGTAGATGAAGAATGAATATTACTGGCAATAATGCTATAAATGATATCAAAAGTTGCTTTATTCCGTAAATCGTGATTGCTTGACAACGAAACAAGTTGGTCGTAAATATCATCCTTCCTAATGATCGGCACTTCCATTTTTGAAGAGAGTAGGTTTGACATCGTTGTCTTCCCTGTTCCTGGTCGGCCTCTAAAGAGTATTAATAACATGTGTTTTTTGACAAAACTACTCACACCAAATAGATAATAAGTTAAGCATAGAACATTTTTATAAGTTCTTCTAAAAATCTTCTATGCTCCTGTTCAATTTACGCCAGCTTGTTTACATCATATTGCTAAAACAATTGATATAAGCCTGTTTCTGCCGCAAAATTAAACCAAGTAGCCGTATCTTTGTTCTTATACTTATGCTGCTAAAAATATATCCCGAAAACCCCAACCCCAAAGCTATCGAACAGGTGGTGGAGGTATTAAAAAAAGGTGGTTTAATTATATACCCTACCGATACCATTTATGGTTTGGGCTGCGATATCACCAATCACAGGGCCATCGAGGCTATTTGCAAACTCAGGAACATCAAACCCGAAAAGGCTAACTTCTCATTTATTTGCTACGACCTGAGCCATATTTCAGATTATATCAAACCGATAGATAACACTACTTTCCGTGTGCTGAAAAAGGCGTTGCCCGGTCCTTTCACTTTTATTTTTAACGCCAGCCACATGGTACCCAAAATGCTTAGTTCCAACAAAAAAACCGTTGGGATCAGGGTGCCGGATAATAATATAGCCCGCGAAATTGTGCGCGTGTTAGGTAACCCTATCCTATCAACGTCCATCAGGGATGATGATGATATCATCGAATACTCAACCGATCCGGAACTGATCCATGAAAAATATAAAGACCTGGTTGATATTGTAATTGACGGCGGCTACGGCGACAACATCCCATCAACCGTGGTTGACTGCACTACAGGCGATTTTGATATTATACGTGAAGGCAAAGGTGATTTGGAGTTATATTTGTAAATGTTTTTCCCGACTCGTCGCTGCGAGGTACAAAGCAATCGCAAACTATACTATACAGGGATTTGCTTGTATGCGATTACTTCATACCTTATAATGACGTTGTGGATATAGTGGAAGCACGTTTCTATTACGGCCTTATTCCTTTTACAAAGCCCTCAATCTTATCCATATACCCGTCCTCTCCTAAAAGCTTCACAAAGCGGCTGCCAATAATGGCGCCGTTAGCGTAATTGCACGCCTTGGCGAAGCTGCTGCTATCGGTAATACCAAAACCAATAATAGTTGGATTTTTTAGCTGCATGGCGGTGATGCGCTTATAATATTCCTCAATGCTATCGCTCAATTGTAAATTATAGCCGGTTATGGTTGATGACGACAGGAGATAAATAAAACTATTGCTCAATTCGTCAATCTTACGGATGCGCTCTTCGGACGTTTGCGGGGTTACCAGGAATATGTTACTGAGCCCGCTATCAATAAAGTAAGGCGAATACATATTTTCGTATTCAAACAACGGTAAATCGGGTACGATAATACCGTCAACGCCCGCTTCGGCGGCGCTTTTGCAAAAACGCCCGATACCGTATTGCGCTATAGGGTTAAAATAGCCCATCAGCAATACCGGGATGCTGACACGCTTGCGTAATTCGGCAAGTTCTTTAAATAAAACCTTCAGGCTCATGCCGTTTTCGAGGGCAACTTCCGAACTATGCTGAATGGTAGGACCATCGGCAACCGGATCAGAATAAGGAAAGCCGATCTCCAGAAAATCAGCGCCAGACTTTTCGAGCGCTTCGGCAATATCAACCGTGGTATTCAGCGCGGGGTAACCGGCTGTAAAATAAATAGACAACAGGTTTTTGTTTTTTGTTGCAAAAAGCTTGTTTAAGCGGTTCATGATATTAATAGCCAAAGTATTTAATGTATGTATCCAAATCCTTATCTCCCCTACCCGATATACAGATCACCACATTATCGTTAGGCTCGAAGGTCATTTTCTCTAATTGAGCTAAGGCATGCGCGGTTTCTATGGCCGGGATTATACCTTCCAGCTGGCTGCAAAGCAAACCGGCCTGTAAAGCTTCATCGTCGGTAATACTTACGTAACGCGCACGGCTTGTTTTAAACAAATGCGCGTGCTGCGGCCCTATGCCGGGATAATCCAGCCCCGCCGAAATGGAATACGGTTCAACCACCTGTCCGTCTTCCGTTTGCATCAATATCGTACGGCTGCCGTGCAATACGCCCTCTTTACCTAAAGCGGTAGTGGCTGCAGATTCGCCGCTGCTCACACCTTTTCCGGCAGCTTCAACAGCCACCAGTTTTACGCTTTCATCATCCATAAAATGATAAAACATACCCATGGCATTACTGCCGCCGCCTACACAGGCCAGTACATATTGCGGTAACTCGCTGCCGGTATTTTCCAGGAGTTGTTTTTTTGTTTCTTCGGAGATGATAGACTGGAAACGTGCCACCATATCAGGATAAGGATAAGGACCAACTACCGAACCGATGATGTAATGGGTATCAACTGGGTTACCGATCCAATCGCGCAGCGCCTCGTTAGTAGCATCCTTTAGTGTTTTACTGCCCGATGTTGCCGGTACCACTGTAGCACCCAGCATTTTCATGCGCGATACGTTGGGAGCCTGGCGGGCCATATCAATCTCGCCCATGTAAACCACGCATTCAATACCCATCAGCGCGCAAACCGTAGCCGTTGCCACACCATGCTGACCGGCACCTGTTTCGGCTATGATACGTTTTTTGCCGAGGCGTTTGGCCAGCAGGATTTGCCCTATGGCGTTGTTAATTTTGTGAGAGCCGGTATGGTTCAGGTCTTCGCGTTTAAAATAGATATTCGCGCCATATTTTTCCGAATACCTTTTGGCATGGTATAAAGGCGAGGGCCTGCCAACATAGTTTTTAAGCAGATCATCAAATTCGGCTTTAAAACCCTCATCGTTTATGATATTGAGGTATTGCTGCTTTAGTTCTTCTACATTAGGGTACAACATTTCGGGAATGTACGCGCCGCCGAAATCGCCGTAATAACCATGCTCATTAACTCCGTATTTCATCTCTTATCTTTTATTGTTTGATGATGGCAAATGCCTGCTCTAATTTTTCGATATTTTTTAAGCCCGGTTCTATCTCAAACCTGCTGTTCAGGTCCACTCCGTAAAACCGCGAATGTTTGATATTTTTTACCTCTTCAATATTATCAGGCCCAAGTCCGCCTGATAAAAAGAAAGGGACATCTAATTCATATTGATCTAAAATCCCCCAGTCAAATGTTTTGCCCGAGCCGCCGTATTCTTTGGTTTTAGTATCGAACAGAAAAAAGTCGACATTGTTGATGTAAGCTTTCAGTCGCGTAAAATCAAAATCTTCGTTGATGCCAAAGGCCTTAATCACTGTAGCTTCGTTTTTAAATGCCGCGCAAAATTCCGGGCTTTCATCGCCATGTAGCTGGATGGCGCCCAAATCATATTGCTTTACCAAACGCTCAATATTTGCGGCACTTTCGTTTACAAATACCCCCGTTTTGTTTATGTCAGAAGGCAAATCCTGTAAAACACAGGCATTCAAATCAGCCATATAACGCGGCGATTTTCCATAGAAAATAAAACCCATATAATGGGGCTGTAAAGCAGCAACCGCTTCAATATTTTCAGGATACTTTAAACCGCAAACCTTAATTTTCATGGCTTAATTTTGTATTAGCCTGTTAAAGCTTATCAACGCCTTTTTACTCAGCAAAGCCTCTTCGGCTTCGTAATAGCAATCGGCAAAAGTTTTTTCGGGGTTGATGGTTCGGATGGCCAGCGCGGCATTGGCCAACACCACATTGTTTTGTGCCGATGTACCATCACCTTTTAATACGTTACTAAATATCGCCGCCGATTCGCTTACGGTTTCGCCGCCGGCAATTTCCCGGGGATTGAGCTTTTCAAAACCAAGGTCCTCAACCGTATTGATCTTCTCGCCATCTGCCGAGAACGTTTTAAAATCGCAGGTAAGCGATACCTCGTCATAACCTTCAAGGGCATTTACAATGGTATAGTTAGCATCCGATTTTTGGTACAGGTAGGCATAAACACGGGCCAGTTCCAAATTAAATACACCCACCAGTTGATTTAATGGCTTAGCCGGGTTAACCAGCGGACCCAGCATATTAAAAAATGTTTTCACGCCCAGTTCTTTACGGATCGGCGCTACGGTTTTCATGGCCGGGTGAAACAACGGAGCATGCAAAAAGCAGATATTGGCCTCATCGGCATTGCGTTTCAGCTGATCGGTATCATTGGTAAACCGGTAGCCTAAATACTCCATCACGTTTGATGAGCCACAGCCCGATGATACGCCATAGTTACCATGTTTGGCCACTTTATAACCGGCACCTGCAACCACAAAGGATGCCAGGGTTGAGATATTAAAAGTATCCTTACCATCGCCGCCGGTACCGCAAAGATCAATGAGATCATTAGTACCCAGATCAATAGGCAAACAAAGCTCCAGCATTGCATCGCGGAAACCTTCCAGCTCATCAACGGTAATGCTGCGCATACAGTAGGCCGTCATGAAAGCTGCCATTTGCGAGTTGTTATACTGCCCCCGGGCAATATTCATCAAAATATTTTTCGACTGCTCCCTTGTAAAGGTTTTGTGTTCAAAAAGGTGATTAAGTATCTGTTTCATTTCTCGCCCCCCGGCCCCCTAAAGGGGGAGTTGGAATAGTTTTAATTTCATTTAAATAGCCCCCGCTAAGCACTCCCCCTTCAGGGGGCCGGGGGGAATAAAAAAAGGGCTGCCGTATGGCAACCCTCCTGAATATATCTTGTTAAAAAACAAACATGGAATTGCCTTACGATTACTCGTTAAGCCACCACCAATTGTTGTTTAATTTTATCATTTTCATTTGTTGGCACAAATATGGAAATTGTTTTTATAAAAACAAACAGATTTTACTTAGTTAGTGAATTAATGATTTATTGAATTAGTGATTTAATATCATTTAACGAATTAGTGCGTTAGCGAATCAGTGTTTCAATATGGAAAACAACCCCCAGATTACTTAAATTAGGTATTTTAGCTACTAATTTATTGTATTGGTTGTACCATCGGCGTTCAAATCAAAAAATTCACTAAATCACTAATTCAATAATTGCCCCCATGTCCATACGTAAAGAGAAAATAAATCCTGAAGATGACCTCGGTTTTGGTAACCAGCCGGTTATTAAAAGCCAGCCTGTTATTAATAAAGATGGCAGCATTAATGTAAAACGTACCGGGCTCCCGTTTTTTAATACGTCGAACAATTACCATTCGCTTATTACCATGAGCTGGCGCAAGTTCTGGTTCATCGTTTTCAGCGCTTATTTTATTGTTAACATCATTTTCGCGATTATTTATTTTTCACTTGGCGCGGATGTATTGGATGGCAAAAGTGGCAGTACAGATTTCGACAGATTTATGGATGCGTTCTTTTTTTCGGCGCAAACCATATCAACGGTAGGGTACGGACATATCAGTCCGAAAGGGATCGTCCCCAACACCATCGCCGCGCTCGAGTCCATGATGGGATTGCTGGCCTTTGCTTTGGCGACCGGTTTATTATACGGCCGTTTTTCGCGCCCGTCGGCTAAAATTATGTATAGCCGTAATGTATTGATCGCCCCCTATCGTGATGGCGGCAAAGGACTGATGTTCCGCCTGGCCAACCAGCGTAAAAACATCCTGATAGATTTGGAAATGGAAGTGGTGTTCAGTTATAATGATGAGGAGAACGGCAAAACAGTCCGCAAGTTTTTCCAGTTAGAATTGGAACGTAAGTTTGTAAGCATCCTTACCCTGAACTGGACCGTGGTTCATCCCCTGGATGAAAACAGCCCGATCAGGGATATTAACCCCGAAGAACTGGAACGCCGACAGGCCACCCTATCGGTAATATTGAAAACCTTTGATGATACCTTTTCGCAAACTGTCCACTCACGCACTTCGTACACCGCAGACGATTTTATATGGGATGCCAAATTCAAACCGGTTTTTGAACGGGATGAAACAGGAAGAGTAGTTCTGGATTTACGCAGGATAAGTGATTTTGAGGTTGTTGTCTGAATCAGAATTTACAGAATTTTAGAATTGACAGAATTTAACAGAACCCATTCTGAGCATTCTTAAATTCTGTAAATTCTGATTCAGACGATTAATGTAGTAGCGGATCCCGCTCTTTCGTAAAATGCTTATAAACCATTTTATCCAAAAACGCCGGTACAAATTTGCTTAGCGCTACCGTTAGTTTACCCTGACCGGTGAGCGTTAAAGTGCGCGAACGGTTTTCAATAGCATCAGCAATGTGTTTGGCTACCTCATCGCTGCTCATCATTTTTTGCTCTTCAAGCGTGCTCTCACCTTGTTGTTTGCCATCTTTATTGAGGGCGCTATTGCGGATGTTCGACGCCGTGAAGCCCGGACAAGCGGTTAATACATGTACGCCTGTTTTGAGGTTTTCGATCCTCAATGAATCTAAAAATCCGTTCATCGCAAATTTGGATGCCGAATAGCCTGAGCGGCCTGGCAAACCCTTATATCCTGCAATAGAGGAAACCCCCACTATACTGCCTTTGGTTTTAATAATTTCGGGCAGGGCGTATTTAATGCAGTTCACCATCCCCCAAAAGTTAACGTCCATTACCTGTTTTAGTACATCAACTTTGGTATCCTGGAAAAGGGCACGCATGGTAATGCCTGCGTTATTGATCAATACATTAACCTTGCCAAAGGTTACCAGGGTTTGTTTGATGAGTTGTTTGCAATCTTCCTCGTTGGTAACATCGCATTGGATGGCGAGAGCCTTTATTTTGTATTCCTGCTGTAGTTTTTCGGTAAGCTGGCAAAGGGTAACAAACTGGCGGGCTGCCAACACCACGTTAGCGCCGCGCCTGGCGCACTCATAAGCGAGCGATTTACCTATCCCGGACGATGCGCCGGTAATTATAACAACCTGATCATTTAACTTCATACGAAGGCGGAATTAACTGGGGGATGCCTTCAACCTTAATTTCGGGCACCTTGAATAAATATTTGGTGGCGAAGATAATCATCGCCCCATAATAATCCTTCACGTGTTTCCAGCTAAATTTAACCTTGTTCTGTATATCGAAGTTGATAATATATGTTTTACCGAAGTAGTAATTCCTGAAACCGGCCAGTTTAATGCGGTACGAATAATCGATATCGTATCCGTAGGTAGCGAAACGTTCATCCATCAGGCCCGCACCGTTTACCGCGCTGCGGCGCAACAACATGAAAGCGCCGTTGATTACATCCGTTTCGGCCGTTTGAAACTCATTTACCCAATCTTTACTTGGCGGGTTGTTGAGTCGTGATTTTGAAAAATAACGCGCCAGGCCGGTCAACCTGAAAAAAGCTTCCCACGGACGGTTAAAGCCGCGTTTAGACTCTTTTAAAAAACTACCTTCCGGTGTGATCATCCTCACGCCTAAACCACCTGCATCCGGGTGCTGATCCATAAACTCAAGGGCTTTCTCAATAGTCTTCTTGCCTGTAATTGTATCCGCATTGACCAGTAAAACATACTCTCCCTGAACCTGCCTCAGGGCCTGGTTGTATGCTTTGGCAATACCTTCGTTTTTATCGTTGGCAATGATGTTGATACCCTGAAACTCGCTGTTAAGCATGGCAACAGAATTATCCAATGAAGCATTATCAACCACGAAAACCTCGTGACTGATATCCTGCGCCGCTCTGATGGCTGCGTTTAGGCCAATCCGGAGCAGGTTACATGCGTTATGGCTAACAACAACTATTGATAATTTCATGCTTTACTTAGATAGTGAATTTTCGTACGGTACACGTGTAGCGATCGATCTGCCGAGCGTTATTTCGTCTACGTACTCTAATTCACCACCAAAAGCTATGCCACGTGCTATAGTTGTGATAGGAATATTAAAATTTTTTAACTTTTTATGAAGATAAAACAGCGTGGTATCGCCCTCCATGGTAGCACTGAGGGCAAAAACCACTTCGCGCACCTCTTTATCACCGGTTTGCTTCAGGCGCTCAACCAGGCTTTCCACTTGCAAATCTGACGGCCCAACGCCGTCCATCGGCGATATTAAGCCACCTAACACATGGTACACGCCGTTAAACTGGTTGGTATTTTCAATAGCCATTACATCGCGGGTATCCTCCACCACGCAAATCAAACCATGATCGCGCCGGTGCGATGAGCAGATCTCACAAACCTTCTGATCGGAAATATTATGGCAAACACCGCAAAACTGAATTTCGTTGCGCAGCTTGGTTACCGCCGTACTAAAACGCTCCACATCCTGCTTATCCTGGTTCAGTAAGTGCAGCACCAAACGCAGGGCGGTTTTTTGACCCACACCCGGTAATTTGGCAAACTCAGCTACAGCATTTTCCAGTAATTTGGACGAGAAATTCATTGTGCGAAGATAGGGTTTTAGTCGGGAAGTCCGAAAGTCAGGAAGTCCGGAAGTCGGAAAGTCGGGAAGATGAAAGGTTTAGTTGAAAGCGGGGAAAGTTGATTGGTAAATTTTGCTATGTATTTGTATTTTGCAAACAAATCTTTCGGACTTTCCCGACACTCGGACTTTCCGACTAAAAAAACTTTCGGACTTTCGGACTCACCGACTTCCGGACTAAAAACAAACGCCTATGTCGCCCGGAGTATTATTGTCATTCATTATCGGTTACTTTTTGGTATTGCTGATCATTTCCTGGCTTACCTCCAAAAAATCATCAGATAACGATACTTTTTTTGTAGCCAACCGAAACTCTAAATGGTACCTGGTTGCCTTCGGGATGATTGGCACGGCGCTGAGCGGCGTTACTTTTATCTCGGTACCGGGCAAGGTGGGTACCGACCAATTCGCTTACTTTCAGTTTGTACTGGGTAACGCGGCCGGGTTTGTAGTTATCGCTACGGTTTTACTACCGCTATATTACCGGCTTAAGCTAACATCAATCTACAGTTATATCGAAGGCGCCTTAGGTACCTGGAGTTATAAAACTGCCGCCGCTATATTTTTAGTAAGCCGGGTTATAGGTTCGGCATTCAGGCTTTACCTGGTGGTTATTGTATTGCAGAAGTTTATTTTTGACAGTTATCATGTGCCATTCGCGGTTACCGTGCTTATCTGTTTGGCGCTCATCTGGTCGTACACGTTTAAAGGTGGGTTAAAAACCATTATTATTACCGATAGCCTGCAAACGTTTTTCCTGGTGTTATCGGTTTTCCTGTCAATTTATTTCATTTGCCAAAGCCTCCACATGAATATTTTTGAGGCTGCCGAAACCATTAAAAACAGCAGTTATTCCAAAATATTTTTCCTGGACAATTTTGCCGCCAGCAAGCTGCATTTAGGCAAACAGTTTTTCGGCGCACTGTTCATTACCATCGGCATGACTGGTCTTGACCAGGATTTGATGCAGAAAAACCTCAGCCTGAAAAATATTAAGGAAGCTCAAAAAAACATGTTCAGCTTTGTAGGCGTGTTCGTGGTGATCAACATTTTCTTTTTAAGCGTTGGCGCATTGCTTTACATGTATGCCGCCAAAAATGGCATCAACGTAACCAAAACCGACTACCTGTACCCAACCATTGCCCTGCAATACCTCGGCGTTGTGCCGGCCATGGTATTTATGCTGGGCTTAACGGCGGCAACCTTCGCCACCACCGATTCGGCATTAACGGCGCTTACCACCTCTTTTTGCGTAGACTTTTTAGGCTTTAACAAACGGGCCGATGTAAATACCCCAAAAATGGTATCGGTACGGCATTGGGTGCACATCGCTTTTTCGGGGCTAATGTTCCTAACCATTGTAATATTTAATGTTATTAATGATGATGCGGTGGTTAGCGCCATATTCACGGTGGCATCCTACACTTACGGACCATTGTTAGGCTTGTATTCATTCGGTCTATTTGTAAGCGGCAGGCAGGCAAAAGATAAGCTGGTGCCTTTTATCTGTATCCTCTCCCCGGCTATATGCTATTTTTTAAATGCTGAATCGAAAAAATATTTAGGCGGGTATGTTTTTGGTAACGAACTTATCATTGTAAACGGATTAATTACATTTATTGGGTTGTTGGTTACTTCGGGTCCGAAAGTCGGCAAATCCGGAAGTCCGAAAGTATTAAAATCTGGTAGCTAAAATTTAAACAAACAAACGGCAATTAATTTTCTTTTACTTTGCGTTAATTAATAAAGGATAAAAAAACTTCCGGACTTTCGGACGTTCTGACTTCCGGACTGAAAACACCTTCCGGACATTCTGACCTCCCAACTTCCGGACTAAACAAAGGCTATGACCGGAGAAGATAAAATAAGACAAGCATTCGAGAACAAAGACTGGCAGGAAATTAAGGTTACCGATTCCTGGCAGATATTTAAAATAATGGCCGAATTTGTTGACGGCTTTGAAAAACTTGCTAAAATTGGCCCCTGCGTATCCATCTTCGGATCGGCACGTACCCATACCGATAACAAATACTACAAACTGGCCGAAGAAACCGCCCGCCTGCTAACCGAGCATGGCTACGGTGTAATATCGGGAGGCGGCCCGGGCATTATGGAGGCGGCCAACAAAGGCGCTTACGAAAACGGCGGTAAATCAGTTGGTTTAAATATCGAATTACCGTTCGAGCAATTCCACAACAAATACATTGATCGGGACAAGCTGATGGAGTTTGATTACTTCTTTATCCGCAAGGTCATGTTCATGAAGTACTCGCAGGGCTTTATTATCCTGCCGGGCGGCTTTGGCACTATGGATGAATCGTTCGAGGCGATCACCCTGATCCAGACCGGTAAAATTGCCCGTTTCCCGATCATATTTGTAGGTGTGGATTACTGGAAAGGACTTTTTGATTGGGTGGAAGAAAAAATGCTGAACGATCAGCATAACATTAACCCCGATGATTTAAACCTGTACCGCGTAGTTGATACGCCCGAAGAAGCAGTTGAGCATATTACCCGTTTCTATAATAAATACGTGCTTAAACCCAACTTTTAAGAAGTTACAATGTAAAACGCCGCTCATCACCAGACGGCGTTTTTTGCTAAGCAATGTTTTGCCGCGGGGATACCGAGGCATCGAATTGTAAAACCTTTTTCGGCTATGCGCCAGCCTAACTATTTAAAAAACAATTATTTTAACAATTATTAACCTCAAACCTATTATTTTGCAGAATGGATTCTGCCCAAAATAAACCTCAAAAAGCATTAGGCTTTATTTTTATCACTTTACTCATTGATGTTGTTGGCTTAGGTATTATAATACCGGTATTGCCCAAGTTAATTGAAAAACTGATCCACGCGGGTTTAAGCGAGGCATCACTATACGCGGGCTTTTTAACGCTGGCTTACTCGGTAATGCAATTTTTATTTTCGCCGGTGATAGGTAACCTGAGCGATAAATACGGGCGCAGGCCGGTGCTGTTATGCTCATTGTTGGGTTTTGGTATCGATTATCTTTTCCTGGCTTTCGCCCCATCTATCGGCTGGTTATTTCTGGGCAGGGCCATTGCGGGTATAACAGGCGCCAGTTTCACCACGGCATCAGCATATATCGCCGATGTAAGCACGCCTGAAAAGCGTGCGCAAAACTTCGGGATGATTGGTGTTGCCTTTGGTTTGGGTTTTATCATTGGTCCGGCTATTGGCGGTTTATTGGGTAAAATGGATGTGCAATACCCGTTTTTCGCAGCAGCGGGTCTGGCTTTTTTAAATGCCATTTACGGTTACTTTATCCTGCCCGAATCGTTGGATGATGCACACCGCCGCCCATTCGATATTAAACGCGCTAATCCGCTGGGTTCGTTACTTCAGCTTAAAAAATATCCGTCTGTAGTTGGCCTAGCGCTATCATTGTTTTTAGTGTACTTCGCCGGGCAGGCCGTACAAAACGTATGGACTTACTTTACCTTCGAGAAATTTAAATGGGGCGAAGATACCGTTGGTTACTCCCTTGCGTTTGTTGGTTTAATGTTTGCGGTGGTGCAGGGCGGCTTGATGCGCATCTTACTTCCGAAATTAGGGATGGAGCGTTGTATATGGGTTGGCTTGTTATTATACAGTACCGGCCTGATCCTGTTTGCTATGGCAACTCGTGGCTGGATGATGTTTGCCTTTATGGTTCCATATGCCCTTGGCGGTATTGCAGGGCCGGCCTTGCAGGGTATCATGACCAACCAGGTACCGGCTAATGAACAGGGCGAGCTACAGGGTGGGCTAACCAGCTTAATGAGCCTGAGCGCTATTTTCGGTCCCTGGGTAATGACTACTTTATTTTATTATTTCACTAATAACAAGCGGCCATTTTACCTGCCGGGCGCTCCGTTTATTTTAGGTGCGGTTTTGATGCTGATCAGCGCACTGCTGGCTATCCGTAACTTTAAAAATGTTAAAAAATCATCGTTAAAAAACATTGACGCTGCTACACCATTGCATTAAATTACTTTAGCTTACTTATAAAACTACACATTTATACGATGGCTTACATTATGGTGGATATAGAAAGTGATGGCCCTATTCCGGGCGACTATTCTATGATTTCGTTAGGTGCTGTGCTGGTAGAAGAAGGCCTCTGTCAAACTTTTTACGGGCAGTTAAAACCCATCTCTGATGATTACATTCCCGAAGCGTTGGCAGTATCCGGTCATACCCGCGAAGAAACACTCACATTCGACGATCCGGCAAAGGTTATGCACGATTTTGCCGATTGGCTAAAACGTGTTTGCCGAGACAAACCGCATTTCATCAGCGATAATAATGGCTTCGACTGGATGTTTGTATGCTGGTATTTCCATCATTTTACCGGCGAAAACCCGTTTGGCTTCAGTTCGCAAAACCTTGGCAGTTTATACAAAGGGCTGGTAAAGGATATGTTTCAAAACTTTAAACACCTTCGCCGCACCCAACATACCCACCACCCGGTTGACGATGCCAAAGGCAACGCTGAAGCCCTGCTTACCCTGAAAAAAGAACTGGGGTTGAAGATCAAACTGTAAAACACAGTCCGTAAAAACTTTTATCCCGCTTAAACCTTTATCATCATTAATGAGCTCCACACCTAAAAAGAAACACACCGCCGCCTTAGGGTTTATCTTCGTAACGCTTTTTATTGATGTGCTTGGCCTGGGCATCATTATCCCGGTAATGCCCAAACTGCTCGAAACCTTGGGGCATGTTGATGTGAGTACCGCCGCGCAATATAACGGTTACCTTACGTTCACCTACGCTTCCATGCAATTTTTATTCTCATCATTTTTGGGTAACCTGAGCGACAGGCACGGGCGCCGACCGGTTTTACTGGGCTCGTTGATCGGTTTCGGGATCGATTATATTTTTATGGCTTTTGCCCCAACCATCGGCTGGCTGTTTATCGGCCGCGCCATAGCAGGTTTTGCCGGGGCAAGTAATACCACCGCCACTGCTTACATTGCCGACATCAGCACCGGCAAAAACAGGGCGGCCAACTTTGGTTTGGTTGGCGCGGCATCGGGACTGGGTTTTATAATCGGCATAGGTACCGGCAGTTTTTTGGGCGAATTAAACGTTAAATTTCCATTTATGCTTGCCGCGGGCCTGGCCCTTATTAACGCTACATACGGTTATTTTGTACTGCCCGAATCATTAGACTTAAAAAACCGCAGGCGTTTTGAATGGAAAAAATCAAACCCCATCAGTTCCCTGCGTAATTTGGGCAGATACCCTTCCTTAACCGGCTTAATCGGCGCTTTCTCGTTGGTGTATATCGCCCAAAAATCAGTTGAATATGTGCTATCCTTTTACGTTACCGAAAAATTTGACTGGACACTGAAAAGCATAGGTTTTTTAGGTTTTTTTATTGGGATTGTACTCGTAGCTATACAAGGTGGCCTCATCAGGATTACCATCCCCAAATTCGGGCAGGAAAAAAACATCATTGCAGGTTTACTATTTTACACTATCGGCCTAACGCTCATTGCCTTTGCCAGCCAGGGCTGGATGATGTATGTTTTTATGGTGCCTTACTGTCTCGGCGGCATCTCCGGCCCATCCTTACAGGGGATGATTACGGGTACCGTATCCCCCAAAGAGCAGGGCGAATTACAAGGATCACTCACCAGCATCAGCAGCCTGGCGGTGATTATCGGTCCGTTGCTGATGAGTTCTGTTTTTCATTTGTTTACGCATCGTAACACCTCTGCTTACTTTCCGGGAGCGCCCTATATTTTAGGGGCAATATTGATGTTGATTGCTGTTTTTATGGCCATGAAAAGTATCAAGAAAAACAGGCTGAACCCCGGACCAACCCTACCTGAAAACGAGGGCCTTGAATACGAAAAAAAGTCTTCCCTACCGGGGGAGATTTAAAGGAGGCTGGCTAATCCAACCCGCTTACCCCGCCTGATATTACGAATTTCATCATATCCGCGGCGCTTTTGTCAATGGGTTTTACTTTGTCGGCAGCAATGATCACTACCTGCCCGGCAAATGAATAGGAATAAGGGAAATAAACGGCAACCTCGCCCGGCAGGCCTATTTTTTCCAGGTCTTTCTGAACCAAAAAACCTATTTTTTTTAAGCCGAATTCGTTCACTTCAACCAATACCGGCTCATTAAATTTCTTCTCTTCGCCAACAAACGCCTCAGTAAGATCTTTTATGGATGAATACAAAAAAGCGAAGATAGGCAGCCGCGCAAACCAGCGCCTGAACCAGGCTTTTATCGGCTCGGTAATTACATTGGTTACCAGCACGCCCATTACCATGATCACCACGATGACATTCAGGATGCCTAAACCGGGGATATAGATATGCCTGCCTGCCTTATCAACCCAAAGGTCGCTAAGGTTAAGCGCTTTATCTATCGAAGCTACGGCCCAGTACATCAGGAAAATGGCGGCTCCCACCGGCACAACCACCAGCATGCCCTTTACAAAATACCTGAATAATGCCCGCGCTACCCTGTTCATTTATAGTACTTGAATTTACTCGTAAAAGTACACCCTTTTTACCCTTTGCGAAATATTAGTTAATATTTCATAAGGGATGGTGCCTATCTGTTTAGCCAGTTCTTCAATACGGTGCTCGGCATCAAATATAATCACCTCGTCGCCCTCCTGCACATCGAGTCCGCTTACATCAAGCATGCACATATCCATGGTAATATTGCCTACCGTTGGCACAACGGTACCCCGCACCAGCATTTTGCCTACGCCTTTGCCAAAGGCGCGTAAGTAACCGTCGGCATAGCCGATGCGCACCGTGGCAATTTTACCGTCTTTTGCCAGGCTACCGCTGCGGCTGTAGCTGATGGTATCGCCGGCGCCAATCTTTTTTACCTGCGCTACGCTGGTTTTTAAGCTGGCAATGGGTTGTAAACCCGTTTCGGACGCGGACACCGACGAATCGATACCGTACAATCCGATCCCTAATCGCACCATATCATAATGCGCCTGCGGCCAGCGGCTGATGCCCGAGGTGTTGCAGATGTGCTTAATTACTTCATAGCCCAATGTAGCTTCAATCTGTTTAAAAGCTTTCTCAAAACGTTTGATTTGTTTTTTGGTAAACTCATCATGTTCCGGCGCTTCGCTCGCGGCCAGGTGCGAAAATACCGATTGCACCCTTAAGTACCGGTTGGTTTCCAGCATATCGCATAATGTTTCTATCTCATAACCTTCAAAACCAAGGCGGTGCATGCCAGTATCAATTTTAAGGTGAACAGGATAATTAACAATGTTTTTGCCTATGGCGTAGGTAACAAAATCATCCAGCAGGCCAAAGCTGTAAATAACGGGCTCCAGCTTGTTTTCGGTTAATTTATCAAATGCCGATGCTTCGGGGTTAAGCACTTTGATGGGCAGGGTAATACCGGCCTGCCGCAACGATACGCCTTCATCAATATAGGCTACCGCCAGGTAATCAACCTTGTTATACTGCAGCATATTGGCTACCTCAAACGTGCCGCTGCCATAACTGAAAGCCTTAACCATGGCCATCACTTTTACACCCGGCTTCAGCTTAGCGCGATAAAAGTTGAGGTTGTTCAGCAAGCTGTTCAGGTTAATCTCCATAATGGTTTCATGCGCCTTTTGGGCCAGAGCTCGGCTCACCAGCTCAAATTCAAAACTTCGGGAGCCTTTGATCAGGATGGTTTCATCTTTAAAAGCAAGCGATTTTAATTGCTGCAGCAGCGTGGCGGTATCTTTAAAAAAATACTGTTCGGCCACATCGAAATAGTGCTGGTGAGCTTGTAAAGCTTCGCCTACCCCAACAAATTTATCCACCTTTTTAGTGCCGACCAATTCGGCCACCTGTTTATACAAAACATCCTGCGGTAAACCGGATTGGTAAATATCCGACAGGATGAGCGTTTGTTTCTGGTGCTGATTTTGTTGCGATAAAAAATTTAACGCAATCTCGAGCGATTGCAGATCGGAGTTGTACGAATCATCAATAACCGAGCAATTGTTTACGCCGTTTTTCAATTCCAACCGCATGCTTACGGGGGTAAGGCGTTCAATGCGTTTATCGGTTTCGACAGCGCTGTACCCCATCGCCAGCATAACGGCCCAGCAGGTAATGGCGTTCTCTACCGAGGCCTGATCTGTAAAAGGAATGAGGCATTCAATTTCTTTACCCTGGTAACGCGCCCGCAGGTAGTAATTTTTGCTGATCACCGTTTCGCTGAAAACATACAGGTCGGCCTCGCGTAACTTGCGGCTCCAGGTAAAGGTTTCCAGGGCCGTGATCTCGTTTTTAAAATCGAGCAGCTGATCATAATTATGAATGAGCAGTTTGCTGCTTTTAAACAACTTTAACTTTTCGAGTAGCTTTTGTTTTGGCGATTCAAAGCCTTCGTCATGCGCAGGGCCCATGTGGGTAAGCACACCTATTTCGGGCTTGATCATAGCCTCCAGGCGGTCCATCTCGTTAACGGTAGAAATTCCGGCTTCGAAAATACCCAGTTCATTCCGCTCACTAATCTGCCATACCGAAAGCGGCACGCCTATCTGCGAATTATAGCTTTTCGGGTTCCGCACAATATTTTTATCGGCCGAAAGCAACTGGTACAGCCATTCCTTAACAATGGTTTTGCCATTACTGCCCGTAATGCCAATTACCTGCAAATTAAAACGATTGCGGTGGTAAGCAGCCAAAGCCTGCATAGCGGCCAGCGGATCAGGAACCAATAAGAAGTTGGCGCCGGGCAGGTTAAACTCAGGGCCATGCCCCACTACAAAATTACGCACACCGGCGGCATAAGCCTCGGCAACAAACTCGTGCCCGTTGCGCCTGCCCCTCAATGCGAAAAACAGGCCTTCGGCAGGGTTATTGATTCGGCGGCTATCGGTAAACAGTGCGCTGATGGTATAATCATGCACAATATTGCCGTCGGCCTTGATAATTTGCTTAATGGCTGCTATGGTATATGTAGTGTTGGGCATGCCGCTAATTTGGAGATATTTAAAACAAATAGCATAATTTTTAACGAATTTTGACTTTTGATGGAGCAACCCCGAGCAATAAAAATAAGCGACCCGAAAATTGCCCTTACTAAAGCAGAGCATTTTTGCGCCTACCAGGAACGTTCGCAACAGGAAGTGCGCGATAAGCTTTACGAGTGGGGATTATGGCCGGATGCCATTGAACAAATCATAACCCAACTGATTGAAGGCAACTTTTTAAACGAGGCCCGGTTTGCCAACGCCTACGCGCAGGGCAAATTTAAGCAGAAGGCATGGGGTAAGATCAAGATAAAACAAGGCCTTAAATTAAAACGCGTACCCGATGTACTGATCAAAAAAGCGCTGCTGGGTATTGACCTTGATGATTACTTAGCCACCCTAACCCGGCTGTTGCAAAAAAAGGCGGCCACCTTAACCGAAAAAAACGAAATGAAACGACGTTACAAACTACAACAATACGCCATGGGCCGCGGCTATGAATCCGGGCTTATTGCTGATGTTTTGAAAAACAGCGGGTTATAAACTATTTAAAAAAAATTGAAAATTTTTCTTGCAGGCTATTCAATTCTGCCTATATTTGCACTCCCGCAAACGAGATAGGCAAACGATTAACGAAAGCCAACTCAAAAAAGCGAGAATACCAATGCGAAAGTAGCTCAGTTGGTAGAGCACGACCTTGCCAAGGTCGGGGTCGCGAGTTCGAATCTCGTCTTTCGCTCAAAGCCCTTCCGGTAACAAAGAAGGGTTTTATTTTTAAAAGGTTAACACCTGCTCAGATGGTGGAACTGGTAGACACGCAGGACTTAAAATCCTGTTCCCGTAAACGGAGTGCGGGTTCGATTCCCGCTCTGAGTACAAAAGCAGAGTAAAATCGCTTCAAAAGCCCTTAAATCAAATGATTTAGGGGCTTTTTCTTTTAAAACCCCTCCAAAAGATTCATTCAACCTCATGTTTTAGTTGAACGATTCGTTGAACTCGCAAGAGCATTCAAAATCGTTCAACGAAAAGCTTACAAAGCTTTGTATATCAACATGTTTCAGAGATGAACATCTTGATAAAAAGGCCATCAAAATCGACATTTGTTTAACTTTTTTATTGAATGATTATGTTGGAAAAAAGCTTCGGGTTAATGTTCTTCATGCGCAAACCCAAAAACAGCCCAAATGGTATTTATCCTATCTACCTGAGAATTACAGTCGATGGTAAATCTAGCGAGCTATCTACTAAAAGAAAATGCCACACTTCTACCTGGAGTGCAAAGACCGGACGTTCAACCGGTAGCAAAGAAACGACCCGGGAATTAAACTCCTTTCTGGATACACTTACACAGCAAGTCTACCAGGCAAAGCGGCGACTGATGGAAGCTGATAAAGAACTTACAGCCGAGGCCATCAAGAAGAATATGACAGGTGCCGATGAAGACAAAAAGACAATCATTGAAGTATTCAATAAGCATAACCAACAATTGAAAGCACTTGAAGGGAAGGAATTTGCAAGCAATACCATCAAGCGATACGCCACAACACTGGAGCATACAAAAAGCTTCCTAAAATGGAAATATGGCGCAGAGGATCTTGACGTCAGAAAACTGAATCATGAAACGATAGCAGAATTTGACTTCTGGCTGAAGGGCGTTCAAAAATGCAACCATAACTCAACAATGAAATATCTGTCAAACTTTAAAAAGATTGTTTTAATTGCGGTTAAAAACAAATGGCTGTCATCTGATCCCTTCGCAAACTTTAAATTCACTAAAAAGCCTGTTCAGCGACACGCTTTAACCGAGCATGAGTTAAATGCCATTGCCACCAAAAATTTTAAAAACGAAAGATTACAAAGTGTAAGGGATATTTTCATTTTTAGTTGCTACACTGGTCTCTCTTATGCTGATGTCCAAAAATTACGGACAGATGAACTGCATATCGGCATCGATAAAAATCTATGGATTTTTACTAATCGGCAGAAAACCGGCGCTTCGACAAGAATGCCCCTCATGCCAGAGGCCCTAGCCATCGTTGAGAAATATAAAGCGCATCCAAGATGTGTTGTAAGCGGATTACTCCTGCCTATTTTAAGCAACCAAAAGATGAATTCTTATCTGAAGGAAATAGCTGATACTTGTGATATAGATAAACCACTTACATTCCATATCGCAAGGCACACATTTGCTACTACGGTTACATTGAGTCATGGAGTTCCCATAGAAACAGTTTCTAAAATACTGGGACATTCATCGATTAAACAGACACAACATTATGCTAAACTTACTGATAATAAAGTCAGCGACGATATTAATCAGTTGATCACCAAACGCCATCTAATAGGTTGATATTAAAACATCAAGCATTTACAATCACTAAAAACATAACTTAATGGAGAATTTGATGATGCCAAAGAATATAGACCACGAAAAGCAGCATAAGGTATATTATAAGCTTATGCTGCTTTAAAACATCTGATTTAGATAAATTATTTTAGTTAATTTTGTATGAGAACATTACAACAGATCATGCGCAGCACAGTAAAAGACATACGTTCCAAATCGATATTCGAATTGTCGGGTCAGGAACTGGCCGACAGGCTTCGTCCTACCGCTGATGTCGTAATGCGCGAAACATTCAATAGGAATGGCTATCTCACCTACTTCGATAAAGCGGTCTGTCCCAACACCGACTACATGGTGCATGAGTATCGCGATAGAAAAGAGCTGGTACGAATAGATGACCAAGGCACAGCACACCTGATCAAAATCCTTTAGTTATGACTTTGGATAACCCGCAACTACTGATCGTGGCGGGGCCGAACGGTGCAGGTAAATCTACTTTTTCAAAAGATTTATCCGCAGCCGGTGAATTTATCTTTGACGCAGATAAAGAGGCTGCAAAGATTGAAGCACTTTATCCCGGCCTCTCAGGCGAAAGCATATCTTACGTAGTTGAGCAATATTTCCAGGACTGCATAGCACAAGTATTAAAAAACAAAACGGATTTTACGGTTGAAACAAATTTAAGAGATACGGGGCTTCTGGATATCGTAAACCGGTTTAAGGAAAATAATTATGTTGCCAGCGTAATTTATATTGGTCTGGGCGACGTTAAGCAATCCATGGAACGCGTTACAGCGCGTGTCAAAGGAGGCGGTCATTTTGTAGACACAAGTAGCATCCGTTATAATTTTATCGAAGGGTTAAAGAACTTTGAATACTTGGCGGATCGTTTTGAAAACGTTGAATTCATCGATGCCAGTGGAAATTTATACGGGCTGAAATCATTACTAAGCGTACAGAACCGGCAAATAGTTTTTGTGAGTAATGACTTGCCTGAATGGGCTAAACCTACTATTTCGGCAATTGTAAAGGTATTCGGTCGTATTTTACCGGAGCAAGACAACGATAATGAACATCGTCGAGGTCCCAGACGTTAGAGAAACGATTGAATGTATATTTCTATTTCGAAATAAAATGAAGTGTCGATATCATTTATAGGTCTTTATTTTCCACTGGCACAATGAGAGCCTAAATGCGCCACATTGACCAAATTTTTTATTAAGAGTCTTTTACTTCATAATCCTTCGATCTACAGTTCGAATCTCTCCGGGATCACTTTCTCCGGTCGGGCTATGCACGTAAGTCTTACTTCAGAGAAGAACTTACTGCAGCATAACCTATCTTCCTTATAAGTAGCGGTTCTTTTGCACTGATATGAACCAGGTTCAGAGGCTCCCCGGGGAAGAATATATTTGTTATTACAGACAAACCGTCATCAGCAAAAACCTCAGCCGAAGCCACATCAATCAATATTTTTATCGACAAGCCGGTTCCGGTTGCGATACGGGGAGCTATTGTTTTACGGGCAAAGCTTTTCTCAAACTCTATATTGCCAGACCGCGTTCTGTCGGTATAATAGGTATTACTAACCTTATCGTAACCTACAATCACTTCATTGCCCTCAGCATTGGTTAAGTGCAGTGTTAAATCCTGTAAGTCAGCCATTTCAATATTCAACACATATTTCCCTCCCAACGGTTTTATCTGCGGGGACAGGTCAAACTCCTTATCCACGTTCACATTGTAAAGATTGTTAACCGAACCGGTGATCTTAGCGAGTTCATTGACAGGCGTTGATGTCAAAAAGGCCTGCCCCTTGATATCAGCCAACCTTAATTCACGCGGAATGGTATTAGCACTTCGCCAGTTTTGGGTGGGCACCACATTGGCATATTGCCAGTTACTCATCCATCCGATAAAAATTTTGCGCGAACCGGTATTTGAAAAGGTTACCCCTGCGTAATCATCAGCACCGTAATCGATCCAACGTGTAGATGTATTATCAGGTACAAATGTTTTACCATCAAAACTACCGGTAAAGTACTGCGTGGCAGAACCACCGCTTGGGCCACCGGGATTTATGCTCACCAAAAGCACCCATTTTTTCTGGCCGTTATAATTCAGGCTGAACAAGTCGGGGCATTCCCAAACGCCCGTGTGGGCACCAAGTGTTGCACCGAAATCACTTTCTTTAGTCCAACTTTTCAGGTCGGGCGATGAATAGAATGTGATGCGGTCCTTCGTGGCGAGTGTCATTATCCACTTCTGTCCAGCTTCAAACCATTGTACTTTCGGATCGCGAAAATCCCAGATACCGGGGTTGGGCAGCACCGGGTTCCCTTTGTACTTGGTCCAGGTTTTCCCTTCGTCCGTACTGTAGGCAATGCCCTGGTACTGATGCAAGCCTGTTTTGGCCTCTTCTATTTTTTGATTGTGATACGTAAAAATGGCTACCATTGCATTTCTGCCAAAACCTGCCGTATTCTCTTTATCAACAACTGCGCTTCCGGAAAAAATCGTACCCAGACTATCGGGATAAAGCGCTATCGGCTGCTCTGACCAATGAAGCAAATCGGTACTGGTGGCGTGCCCCCAATGCATTGGCCCCCAGGTAGTGCCACCCGGGTTATGCTGAAAAAACAAATGGTAGGTACCATTTAAATATACCATGCCGTTTGGATCGTTCATCCAGTGTGCTTTTGGGGAAAAATGGAACTGGGGACGGTGCTTTTCAGCCATGTAGGGCTGCGAGGCAGTTTTTGTTGCGGCGCAACCAAAGGTCAGTGCACCAATACACAGGATCATTAATATGTTAAATTTGTTCATAATTAGCGGATGTCTTTTCAAATGTTAAAGTAATTTATTGCTCCCAAATGGTTTTAAGTTCCCAGGCTTTCAGGGAGACATTGGTTGGCCCGCCATTTGAAAAAAGCAGGATACCGAGCTGTTCCTCCGACGGAAAAGTAGCCGCACTCAATATCATCTCGCCCTCGTTGGCAAAGACCTCGACAGATGCACGATCCACAAAGATATGCAAATGCAGCTTGCCATTTTTAAGGGCAACCGGTGCTGTTATCTTCCCGGCGAATAGCCTGGTAAACGCTGTGTCGGCAACAAAATCGGTGCAATTGGTCCTATCTAAAGTTAATATGGATGTAACCGGGTCATAAGAGAGCAGCAGTTTTCTGCCTTCACCTGTCAGCAAACTCATCCCAAAGTTGGCTTTGACCGAAGGCGTAAAAACAGCCGCTATTTCATAACTGTTTTTTGTGGGTTTAAAACTGTCCAGTTTTTGCGAGCCCGTAACGTTGACCGTCGCCCTGCGTTCAGGTCCCCGTAACTGAGCCAACTGCGGTACCGGCTGCTGAATTATTTGGTAACCGCTATTAGTCTGCCTTAATGTTAACAGCCTTGGTAAAGATTCAAAGCCTTTACCCCATGTAGTTGGTACTTTCCCGGCATACTGCCAATTGCCCATCCAACCCAGAGAAAATACCGAATCACCCATATTTTTGCCGGCATCATAATTGCGCCAGGTACGGGTGGCGTAATAATCCGGTCCATAATCCAGCCATTGTGCGTGTTCCAGCTGATGGTTCATCAGCTTATTGGAGAATATAATATGATCAACTGCTATGTACGCATTAGAAGTATCCGGATTGGAATCAATTATCTCCAGCCGAGCTCTTTTCCCGATGAGTTCACGTACATCCCAGCCATTCCATTTAAGCACCTTTGTATTGTCACCGGTTGCAGTACGATAAACTTTCTTTCCGATCACCAGGCTAATGCAGATGCTTTGCTGATGGTTGCCTCCTGCCAATAAGAAATTAATGGCGCTATGCTTAATAGTAAACGTTTGTGATATCATTTTACCGGTTGAGGAACTTTTTACTGCCGAACCCGCAAAACCATTACCCAAATAGTCAGAGACATCCAACTTCTTACTCACTCGAAAAGCCGCGCCATCGTATTTCCAGCGCTTTTCAACACCGGTTTCAAAATCATCGAAGACAATACCGTCAATACCCTTGCCGTTTTTAAGATAATCAACAGTCCTGGCGGCTGGTATGAATTGCCTGCCATCAAAATCACCAACAAAGTATTGTACTTTGTTCGGCCCCCGCCCGATGATCATAACCCATTTCTTCGTATTCCTGCCCTCAACAGGCAGTTGAAAAAGATCAGGGCACTCCCAGAAGGAATTTTTGGCACCAAGTCCGCTGAAGCTGCTGCAATAACTCCAGTTTTTCAGGTCGGGAGATTCATAAATACAAATCTGTTGTATATCCGGCCGGGTTACAACCATCTTCCATCGCTTATCGGGCTGGTAGAAAAAAACCTGTGGATCCCGGAAAAAAATCTTTTTGATATCCAGCACCGGATTATTTTGGTAATAATGGAAAGTTTTTCCGCTATCGTTGCTTATTGATAACACCTGTGTTTCCGGTAGTGTATCCCCTGGAAAGTGTCTTGTAAAAACAGCTACCATGCTTTTTTTACCAAACCCACTGGTGTTGCTGTTATCAACAGCGACTGATCCGCTGAAATAAGAGAACCTGCCATCGTCTCCTTTCATGGGCCTGGGCTGTTCCTGCCAGTGTACCAGGTCGGGTGATGTAGCATGCCCCCACCAAAACAAGTGGTATAGGCCGTTATTAAAAACGAGGCCATCGGGATCGCCTATCCAGCCTTTTGCCGGACTGAAATGATAAAGCGGGCGATATTTTTGCTTAATGACTTCAATCCGGCTCTGCTGGGCTTTTAAACACATAGGGGCAAATGCAATCAGTAACAATATATAACGTTCAATTTTTTGCATATATAGTTATCAGGCAACACGTTAATGTTTAAAGACTTTCAGGTTAGTGATATTGAAATTCAGCATATCTGCAGACAGGCTCCAGGGATTTCCGGCCATGCTGTAAACACGGTTACTAAGGGCAACCTGATCGTTCACATACAGAACAGCTACCGAGGCATCCATTACTAAACTGAAATTATACGCTTTCCCTGCTTCGAATGTAAACGGTACCCGCGTAACTTCCTTTCCATTATTATATGCTGCGATGCGATGGTTGGCAGGCTCCATTTTAATGACATAAGTACTGGAATTATCTGCCCTGGTGTTTAACCCTATAGATGCGGTACCCGTAACATTACTTAAATTAAAAGTTCCCCTTAGCATTACAGTACTATCCATGGCACCGAATTTATACAGGGCCGGTGCGGTGCTTCCGTTTAAAGAATAACTCCCCCCTGTTTGGGAAACTGTACCCGCATTCCCGCTGATCGCAGGTTCGCTTTGTTTTCCGAAATATCCATTCAAAGAGGCGGGACTTCTGACGCCCAGTTTATCGCTGCCTATGGCAAAAACTTCGTGTGCTATCATATTACCGGCATAGGTTAGTGTCCCCCCGTCATTTTCGGGGGTACGGCGGTGTGCCCAGCCGAAAGCATAATACTTAGCGCCATCTGTCGTTTCCCGGCCGGCATAGAACTGGTATCCGTCGAACATATCCTGCCCGTCAGCCGGTTTTAACCATGGGCCGGCGGTTGTGCTCGCAACACGATAATGCGTTCCCGGTGTGCTCGTCCAATCCTCTGCAAACAACATAAAGTATTTTCCATTTATCTTCAGTATCTGAGAACATTCCAGCATCAGATAATCCCCTTCTACGGTCAGGGGACCTTTTATCGTCCATTTGTTGGAAGCGAGGTCATCTGCTGTATATACGAGTACGACACCTTTTCCATTCTGCTGCGTGCTTACCAGCATCCAATATTGGCTAAATTCGTCGTTATAAAAAACGTAGGGGTCCCTGAAATCAGTACCGGAATATCCCGTGGATGCCCTCAACACATAATCGCTTTTCTTAGTCCACGTCTTCAGGTCCTTACTGGTGGCATACATGACAGCTTCGCGGGTGTTGGCGTTCGCAAACCCGGGGTTGTTGTTAGTCAACCAGTTGGCATTGCCGTTAAAACCTGTGTAATAGTAATAATAGGTATCCCCTACTTTGATCATTGATCCGGTACCGATCAGGTTGTCCTGGGTATTTGCGTTCCCGTAAGGAATCGCTTCACCGTCGTCGCTGAAATTCAGCAGGTCCTTGCTGCTAAATTTATGGATATCGTGCTGACCCGGGCTGCTCTGTTTAACCTGATCCGGCGCGTCATGGAGATAAAAAAGCTCAAACTGGCCGTTAACATAGTAGGGCATTACATCACCAACCCAGCCCTTTGTGCTCCCCGTTGCCGTATTGGATACGGCTTTCGGGTATATATTGAATTTAGCGTCTGCTGTTAGCTCCAGACTGGTTTTATTTACCGTGTCTTTTTTACAACCGCCAGCCATCAGCGCTACCGTTATGGCAGCCGCCAAAATATATCTGTTTAAAATCGAGTTCATGTTAAATTGATTTTAATGGCTATTGATGTAAATAATCGATAGCATTTTTTGTGATTTTCTTGATATTATTCAGGTAGATATTGGTTGTGCTTGCACCTCCAAGTGGTTCAGAATACCAGTCGTATGCACCAAAGGCCACTATCACCACGTTGGCTTTACCGGCGGCGTTTTGCCATTCAGCTATGCCTACCCGGCCATTCAGCGTATCGTCCCAGTTTTCTGATGCAAGGTTGATACCTCCGGTCTGCGATCTCCAACCAGCACCATCGCCGTAACCGCCCCATTCGTTCACATACCACCACGCGGTATGGTTAAGCCGGAAAGTTCCTTTTTGCAACAACCACATTTTACCGGGTTCGTAAGTTTCCACACCCTGAAAGATGGGGTGGCTTTCCCTGGTTTTGAAAGAAATCCCCCAGTTATTCCCGTTTTCAATAAACCCATTAGGCGGAAAATCCCCGAAAACGTTGTTGGGCCCGCGTCCTGCTGGAACCACGCCTAACGCCTCTACATAACGGGTAGCGTAAGTGGTCAGCAACAGGCCGCCGCCACCTGCCCGGTAGGCTTTTAGGGCTGTAACGACAGGCGTTGTCAGTGACGCGGCGGGCAGATCCTGCGCTGAATCGAAATGCCACCAGATCACTTTATAATTGGATAGCTTACGGCCTCCTTCGATACTGGCGAATGAAACATAATCAGCAGTTGGATAGGTGGTAAAGAACCAATCGGCGGCCGCTTTTTCGTCGGGGTTGCTTATTGCCGCCCTTGTTGCAGCCAGTCCTAAAAACGCGTACTCACTGATAGAATTGCTGATTACATTTACATTGTACACCGCACTGGTTCCGCCTACAGATACCGTATAAGCAACGGGCCTGGAGAAATCCTGTGCAACACCCGACGCAGGTGATACGGTTGTGCCCGAAGGTAATACCAAGGTAGGTATCAGACTGCTGAGGTCGGTTCCATCCGGCAGAATCAGGGAGATATTTTTACTTTCCTGGTCGATCGTACCGTTTATGCCTTTAATGGTGAACGACGTTAGCGGCGGTATGATCTTCACCACAACGGTGTAGTCATGATAGAGATTGCCGCCGGTCACCCGGTACGTTACGTTGCCAGTAAAGTTAAGCGCCTTCCCTTTCGTAGGAGAAATGGTTGCATCAGTGCCTATTTCTATCACCGGTGTAAGGGATGTAAGATCCGTCCCGAACGGTAAACTAACGGTGATCTGACCTGTGCTGTTGTCCACAACGCCCTTCACATTGTTTATAGCAAAGGATTTTACCTGCACATCGGCAGACGTATTGAATGCAGATTTCTTATCTTTTGTGCAACCTGCCAGGCAAAATGCCGCAAGCCCTATCAGCAAAAAAAAAGCTCTATATGAATTAAAAAACCTGGTCATAATTTTATGGTTAATATTGGGTTAGTAGCCTGGGTTTTGAACATATAATCCCTCGCTAAAAAAAATCTGGTTTTGCGGAATTGGCAAATATTCGTCACGGCCTTTGGTAAAGCGTGCGCCCTGAAAAATAGAGCGGGTTGTTTTTTCGGTATTGAAATAGTCGTTAATTACCTGGTCTGCCACGCCCCAGCGAATCAAGTCGAAAAAACGTTCGCCTTCAAGTGCCATTTCCAGTCTTCGTTCAAAACGAAGAGCTTTGCGGGCATTTGCCTGGTCCCAGACGATATTTACCCCCGGCGCATACGGCTTCACGTTGTATCTGGAGATGAAAGAACCGTTCTCCATTTTTAGCCTCGCTGTACTGTTCGCTGCCCGCGTCCGCAGATCGTTTATGAGCGGCAGAGCCTCACTCTGTCTTCCGAGCTCTATAAGCGCTTCAGCTTTAAACAACATGACATCCGCCAGCCTGACAATGATACGGGCCTTGGTATTTCCGTAAAACGGCGCGATATTGATAAAACATGCACAATCGGGCGACACATTTTCCTTCATGGAATTATACGTACCGTAGATCGGCACATTACGGCTCCACCCGGTAGTTACCAATCTCGTCGGCTCGTATTTCCATGGTGCCCCCGGGCGCGATATAGTGTGATCCAGGCGTGGATCAACGGTATTAGTTCCAAAATCTATATTCTGCTGATTGAAAGTATCAAACAAAGGAATGCCGTCTGCATTCGTCCGAAACACGTTCATCAGCGTTTGTGATGGTTTCTGGAAATCGCAGCAACCAATGCCTTGCGGAACCGTTAACATGTCGCCAAAATTTACCCTTCCGCGGCCTGCACCATCATCGGTAGAGAATTGTACGGACATGATCGCTTCTGAGCCATTCTCGGTGGGGCCCGGTAAAAAGTTATTGGCAAAATCCGGCTGGAGTTTATAGCTTGAAGCCATCACCTGGTTCGCAGCATCAACCACTTCCTGCAAATGAGTATTATCAAGGCTGGTTACGTTATGCTTATCATCCTGTTTATAAGCCTGGTACAATCTCGTCTTAGCAAGTAATGCATAGGCTGCATACTTATTGGCCCTGCCAATTTGCGACTGAGTTGCAGGCAGTGTTTCTGCTGCAAACTTAAAGTCAGCGGCAATTTTCTCCAGGATCTGGTCGCGCGTAAATTCATTATTAGCTTTTTTCTTATAATCGTCAGAAGGAACATTTTCATCGATATACGGGATGTTTTTGAAGAGGTTCTCCAGCATCAAATACCAGTATCCCCTTAAAAACCTCAATTCGGCCTTACGGGTAGTTACCAGAGGGAATTCAGCTTCGGTAAATTTATTCAGGATCCTTAGGCCTTCGTTGGCACGGCGGATACCGACATAGATATTAAACCAGATACCGTCATAATTCCATTGATCAGGCCTTGAATTCACAAAAGTTTCCATCGAATGGAAGACATCACCGTCATTAATACCACCGCCGCCTTTATAGGCATCGTCCGCGCGGATATTTCCATATTGGTACATACTGAACGCCCGGTTGATCTCATCATTACCTAACTGGGAATAAGCAGCAGTTACAAAACCATCGGCCTGTTCGGGCGTAGCCACCTGCTCCTCGTTCAGAGTGCCTTTGGGGCCAACATCAAGTGCTTTCTTACAGGAGCCTAATATGAAGAAAGCTACTAAAGTGATGTAAATATATTTTTTCATAAAATTTATATTTTAAAGTTTGATATTAACGCCTGCGGTAAATACTGTAGGGTTAGGATACCCAAAGGCAGGGCTCTCCGGATCAAGGCCGGTAAATGATTTGGACTTCCAAAGTATAGCCAGGTTATCGCCTCCTATATAAAACCTTACCGACTTGATTTTAATTTTGGATGTTACATTTTTGCTCAAGGTATAACCTACCTGCGCGTTCCGCAATTTCAGGTACGAACCGTTCTCTATAAAATAGGTAGAGGGACGCGCCTCGAAATTATTATCAGTCAACGCAACGGCCGGGATGGTTGAGCCGGTATTAGTTGGAGACCATGCATTAAGCAACCTTGCACCTTTATTGGAGGAAGATTCAATAGCACTCCAAAAATCAGTGTATAATTTGGCCTCGTTACGCACATCAACAGAACCTACCCCCTGCAGCAGGAAAGAAAGGTCGAAGGTTTTGTAATTGATTCCTGTGTTGAAGCCATAAGTGAACTTTGGCAGGGGATTTCCTATCCAGGTACGGTCGTCATCATTAATTACACCATCCTTGTTAAGGTCAACATAACGTATACGGCCGGGAGCAGCCCCATTTTGCGTAGCATGCGCGGCTACCTCTGCCTGGTTTTGAAATAACCCGTCGGCAATGTAACCGAAAAAAGAACCATAAGTGCGGCCTAAAATATTCTGCCCTTTGCCGTCACCGCCGTAAGCATTGATTACCGAAGGCGGCAGCTTGGTAACTTTATTGCGCACTAGGTCGATATTACCTGTCAGGTCAAGCGACAGGTCTTTTCCAATTGTACTACGATGCCCTAATGAAAGCTCAAAACCTTTATTTTGCATCGAAGCGCCGTTCACGTAGGTGTTTCCACCCTCGCCCAGCACGCCGATATATGGCGGGAGCAGAAGAATGTCTGAGGTGTTTTTGATATAGTAACTGGCGCTACCATAGATCTTTTGATTAAACAGTGAAAAATCAAGGCCAAGATCGGTCATTTGCGTAGCTTCCCATTTCAGGTTTGGATTGGCATTCTGCGCCAGGTAAAAGCCTGATGGCAAAACGCCGCTCTTATTGCCGTTTATATCATAAGCCGTGATGTTATAGCTCGAAAGATAAATGTTGTAGATGGCGTTATTATTGATCTCCTGGTTACCGGTTTTACCCCAGCTGCCACGTATTTTCAATTCATCAAATGCGGTGGTGAGCTTTTTAAAGAATGGCTCTTCGCTCAGCCGCCAACCTGCAGAAAAAGACGGAAAGGTACCGTATTTATTATTTTTACCGAAACGTGATGAACCATCGTAACGCACTGTTGCTGATAACAGGTACCTGTCCATGAAGGAATAATTTGCTTTACCGATGTACGAGAACAACACATTTTTAGCCCCGTAACCACTATTATCTTTTATTCCGGTGCCGGCATCCAAATACATGTAGTCCGGGTCTTCGAGCACAAAGCCTTCCCGTGATGCTGTAAATGAGGTAGTTTTATCAATATAATATTCCGTGCCGGCAAATACATCCAGCCGGTGCTTTTCGGTTGCCAGCTTATAGTTGAGCGAGTTTGTCCAGGTAGTTTTAATGTTGTGTGTCTGCGTGTTGATCGCCTTGTTGACATCATTTACCAGGTAACCGCTCACATATTTTTTTTGCCAGTTACGCGAGGTATAATCACCATAATCAACACCGATATTGGACCGGAAGGTAAGGCCTTTAAAGAGGTTTACGTCTGCAAAGAAATTACCGAAAAGGCGGAAGTAATCATAACCGTTTTGTTTATTGTCTTCCAGTACCCTAACCGGGTTTTGCCGGTCGTTCATCCCTTCAACGGGCCCTCCCCAGCCAATGCCGTCCACTGTATGTATAGGAATTATAGGAAGCGCCTGCAGCGCAGAATTGATGATATCTGCAGAAACCTCATGTGTCTTGGTAAGGCTCAGATTCTCTCCGATCGTTATCAGGCCGTTCAGCACCTTATAGTCGGAGTTTATCCTTGCAGAGATCCTGTTGAATCCGGTAGTTTTGATGATACCCTTATTATCGTAATAGCCGAGTGATAAAAGGTAACGGCCATTGTCATTTCCGTTGGATACCTGCACGTCGTGATTTTGTAACACACCCACCTGCGAGATTTCGTGAAACCAATCAGTGTTGGCCGATTTAATGGTTTGCGAACTATTGAGGTATTCTGACACATAAACTTTGTTCAATACCGGTTGGTTATTTGCGGGATTTACATTCCAGTCGAACTGATAATGCAAACCATTGCTGTTCGGGTCGAAACCGCTGTTTACATTGGCTTGCCAAAGTACGCGGCCGTAACCATCTGCATCAAGCATTTTTAGCTTGTTGATATAGGTTGATATTGCACCATAGGAACTCGCGGTTACCTGGGTGCTACCTATTTTGCCGTGTTTGGTTGTAATCACAATAACTCCGTTGGCCGCACGCGAACCGTAAACACTTGCAGAAGCGGCATCTTTCAATATCTGCATCGACTCAATATCGTCCGAATTCAACTCATGCAAGGCCGCCTTCGTAGGCACACCGTCAATGATATACAACGGATCATTGTTATTTAATGTACCGATACCGCGGATACGGATTGTTGTGGGAGAACTTGGCGCACCATTACCGGTGATATAAACACCCGGTACCTGCCCCTGTAAAGCCTTCATAGGATTTGCTACGGTTTGTTTTTTAAGATCCGTAACATCTACCACGGCCACCGAACCGGTGAGGTCCTTTTTGCGCTCCGTCTGGTAACCCGTGACTACAACCTCGTTAAGGCTTTTGGTATTCGTTTCCAGCGTAATACTTAAAGCGGTCCGCTTGTTAACCGGCACTTCCTGGGTTAAAAATCCAAGGAACGAAAATACGAGGATGCCGTTATCATCCGCGTTAATGATATACTGCCCATTTAAGTTTGTGGCCGTTGCTGTAGTAGTGCCTTTAAGTGATACGCTTACGCCGGGCAAGGCCTCGCCCCTGGCATCAGTCACCTTCCCATTAATGGTGATTTTGTTCTGAGCCCTCGTTATTTGAAAAACAAAGGACAAAGAAATGATAAGTAGAAAATATTTCAATTTCATCTCCTCTAAAAATTGGTTAATAAAAATTTATAGGGCCGCGCCCTGCTCATAATTTCAATTGGTAAAAATGCCTGGTCAGGGCGAAAAAGTAATTGGTCTCGTCATAAATTGTTTTTCTTGGTTTTAAATGGTTATATCTTATTAGTTAACTGGTTATATTCTGGCATGCTGTAAGGCGTTATTCACCCCAAGCTTTTTCCTCCAAATAAACCTTCCCAGATCATACTTTGAATAAACCGGGCAGGCACCTGACTGCGACGTAATGAAAGCGCCCATCGCTACGGCGTGATCCAGTGTTATTTCTAAGGGTTCGTTCTTCAGTTTCATCGCTAAAAACGCCGCAAGGAAAGCGTCGCCGCTACCAATAGTATCAGCGACATTTATTTTATAGGCAGGATAATCATACCTGTATTGAGGAGTGTAATAAGTTGCACCGGTACTACCTTTGGTAATCAGCACCTCTTTTAACTGGAATTGTGAGAAAAGCAGGTTTACGCATTCGCTTTCGGTTTCACGGCTTTCATCGAACCATCCGGCGATAAGCGACAATTCATTAGCATTCAGCTTTACCAGATCAGCACGGCTTAGTAAATCCGAAATGGTTTGCACCGAATAATGTGGTTCGCGCAGATTCACATCGAACACGCAATACTTCGCATAATCCAGCATTTTCATTAAGGTATTACGGCTTTTCGGGTCACGTGAACCAAGGCTTCCGAAAACAAAGGCTTCGGATTGGTCCACCAGTTCGGCGAGATTCTCGTCCCAACTGATTTTGTCCCATGCAACCGGGTAAATTATTTCGTAAGACACTTCGTTATGGTCACCGATGCTCGCTAATACTTCGCTCGTAGCATGGTGATCATTGATTTGTACGTGCGCTGTGGATAAGCCAATAGAATGCAGAAACCCGGTTAAATCAGCACCGGCTTTGTCCTTTCCTATACTGCTTACGATATGACTACGCACACCCAGTTTATGCAAGTGATAGGCTACGTTCATCGGTGCTCCGCCTGGAATGCGCCTATCTGGCAGAACATCCCACAACACCTCGCCGAAACAAACTACTGATGCGTTAACTTTTTCCATGACTTGATTTAGTGAATTAGTAAATTAGTACCTATCTGCTCTAAAGATTTGCCCTTGGTTTCCGGCATCAATCGCCAAACGAAAATCAATTGCAAAACCATCATACTGCCAAAAAAGAAAAAGGTGGTGGCTCCGCCAAGTCTCTCGGCAAGGTATGGGAAACAAAAGGCTATTACGGCCGCCATTATCCAGTGGGTGGAACTGCCCAGGGTCTGCCCCTTTGCCCTCATCTCATTGGGAAATATCTCCGATATGAATACCCAGATGACGGCACCCTGCGAAAAAGCGAAAAACCCGATGAATACCATCATGTAAACCGGGATTGCAAAGCCGCTGAACTGGCCTGAATAAAATGTGAAAGCTACGAGGAATAACGAACTGATGAGCCCAACAGAACCGATAAGCATCAGCACACGCCTGCCTATTTTATCTATAATATTGATGGCAATCAATGTAAAGACGAAATTGATAAGCCCCAGTCCTACAGTAGAAAGCAGCGAAGAATGAGCACCCAAGCCAGCCATTTCGAAAATCCGAGGAGCGTAATAAATAATGGCGTTAATGCCTGATACCTGGTTAAAAAAAGCAAATAATATTGCCAGCATTACCGATGTTTTATATTGCCCTGAAAAAAGACGCGCCGTTTTCCCGGTGTCTCCGAGGGTAGAATTTTGTATGGTAATAAGCTCCTCATCGCAATTCAGCGGATTGATAATCCTGAGAATTTCCAGTGCTTTGACGGTCTCACCTTTTTTAAGAATGAGCCAGCGCGGGCTTTCTGGTATGAATTTGATCAATACTAAAAAAAGGAGCGACGGAAATGCCTGCACGCCCAGCATCCAGCGCCACGATGTTTCGCCACCCTGACTGATAAGGTAGTTGGAGAGGTAGGATACCAGGATACCGAGTACCACATTAAATTGAAACAGGCCCACAAGCTGGCCCCTTCTGTCGGCAGGAGAAACTTCGGATATATAGATAGGTGCGGTAACGGACGAAACTCCGACACCAAAACCGCCGAGCAAGCGAAATAATAGAAAAACATACCAGTTGCTGGCCATTGCGGTACCAAGCGATGATAGCAGGTAAGCTGCCGCTATAAAATATAAGGTATTTTTCCGGCCAAAAATATCTGATGGCCTTGCACCAAAAAGTGACCCGATTACTGTACCAATCAACGCTATAGAAATAGTAAGCCCATGCGCTACTACAGAAAGGTGCCAGTATTGTTGAATTGATTTTTCGGCACCGGATATAACAGCGGTATCAAACCCAAACAGGAAGCCTCCGAGGGCTACAACCATAGACCAGGCAAGGACGGAATGTTTTCTCATAAAATTTAAAAAAGGTGTTATTGGTTTTAACTATCGCAAAGTAGTGGGATTACAGCGGCAGTGGTTATTGATTTTGTACCAAAAAAGTATAAACACTATAAAACATACAAAATATTGATTATGAGATAAATAAAATAAAATGTTTAAACGCCCAAAAAAGCAATGTTAGGTTTTGTTACAAAAAAATTATGGTTTTGATACATTTTTCGATCAAAATTGGCGATCAAAAAAATGGCCATTTGCCATGTCAAAAAATTTATTTATACTTTTGGATAATGATGCACGAAATCTTAGTGTAAACCTTCAATATCCATCATTTATTACTTGACTATAAACGGACCTATGACTTTCATCGGCAAAAGGCAGATTGCTATTCTATTACCTTTGGTATGCATGTTTTTGTTAATTGGTTGCAAAAAATCCGATAAAAAATCCCTTTACACCATCGGATTTTCACAGTGCATTGGTTCCGATCTATGGCGCCGCAACATGCTTGACGAAATGAGAATGGAATTGTCACTTCACCCCGGAGTAAATTTTGTGTACGCTGATGCCAACGGGAACAGCGCAAAACAAGTGGAGCAGGTAAAATCTATGCTGAATGAAGGTATCGATTTGCTAATCATCTCCCCCAACGAGGCACAACCACTTACCGGAATTGTGGAACAGGCCTATAATAAGGGGATTCCCGTTATTGTCATCGACAGAAAAACAGCTTCAGCTTCCTATACGGCATACGTAGGTGCCGATAACTACCAGGTTGGCAAACTGGCCGGCGAGTATATGAACACGATGCTAAAGGGCAGGGGTAACATAGTAGAAGTAATGGGCCTTCCCGGTTCCTCCCCGGCAATTGAAAGGCAACGCGGGTTTTACGAAGCAATTAGCCGTTACAGGGGAATTCATATCATTAAACAGGTGTATGGCGATTGGTTAAAAGACAGCGCGGAAAAGCAATTGATCCAAATAGAACCGGCACTCCGGACAGCGGACGCCCTGTTTGCACATAATGATGTAATGGCCTTAGGTTCCCGCGAAGTACTTGAACGTTTAGGCTTACGTAAAAAGATTAATATACTGGGTGTAGATGCGCTGCCGGGCAACGGAGGCGGCTTGCAAATGGTATCTGCAGGGAAGCTCAATGCCAGCTTAGTTTATCCAACCGGAGGGAAAGAAGCTATTATGACCGCCTTCCGTATCCTCAACAAGGAATCGTTCAGCCGGGAGACGATTTTACAGTCGTTTGTGATCGATTCTGCAAACGTACAGCTCATGAAACTGCAATGGGGCAAAATTAGCAGCCAGCAAAAAGATATTGAACGCCAGCAGGTATTGCTGGCTGAGCAGCGCGAAATTTATAACAATCAACAATTGGTTCTTAATATTATCGTTATCACGCTTGTCTTAGCAATCGTTTTTGGAGGTCTTGCGTTTTATTCATTAACAGAGAACCGTAAAATCAATAAGAGCCTTGGAGCGAAGAATAACGAGATATTAAACCAGCGAAATCAATTAATCGAGATGTCGGCCCGTGCAGAGGCCGCCACGGAAGCTAAGCTTAACTTCTTTACCAATATTTCACATGAATTCCGGACTCCGCTGACACTGATCTTGTCGCCTGTCGAAGAAATGATTCAAAGCGAAAAAATCTCCCATTTAGCGGGAAAACAGCTAAAACTTATTCATAAGAATATCTTCAGATTGTTGAGGCTGGTGAACCAATTGATAGACTATCGTAAAATAGAATATGATAAACAGCAAATCAGTGTTTCGCGCAATAACCTCGTAAGCTTTGTGAGGGATATCCTTGAAAGCTTTCAGCACAATGCCCTTAAAAGGAATATCAGCCTCAGTTTGATTTCTAAAGAACAAGCGATTATGGTGTGGTTTGATGCTGACCTGCTTGACAAGGTTTTCTTTAATTTAATTGCAAACGCATTAAAATTCACCAATGACGGCGGCCGCATTCAATTGATCTTAAACCTTCGCGAGGATATGATTGAAATAGCCGTTCAAGATAATGGCATAGGCATGGAACCAGGAGAGGCCGCGCATGTTTTTGAACAATTTTACCAGGCAGATAACGGCATGGGGAGAGGCTCCGGCCTTGGCTTGTCGCTTAGTAAAGAAATCGTTTCCTTACATTTTGGCACCATCAAGGTAAGCAGTAAAAAATGGCAGGGAACGACATTTACGATCAGTTTGCCCCTGGAAAATAAGCACCAGCCCCACCCGTTGCCGAATGCTGCCGATTCGAACAAGCTCTCCATAGCCGAACGTGTAAAAATATATACCACCGATTTGGAGGAAAACGCTAAGCCGGCATCCACCGAGGCATTCCTGGCACCCAAGGAACATTCGGTGCTGATTATAGAAGACAATACTGACCTGCTGAATTACCTGGGAGAAAAACTCGGAAAAAGCTATGAAGTATTTTTGGCAGATAATGGCAGCGCGGGCCTTTCTGAAGCGTTTCAAAACATCCCAGATATTATTATTGCGGATGTGATGTTGCCCGGCGTCTCGGGTAAAGCGATTGCGGAGACCCTTAAAACGGATATGCGGACATCGCATATACCCATTATCCTGCTTACCGCACAGGTGAGCATGGAACAGCAGATCGATGGCATCAAAAGTATGGCCGACGCTTACATGACCAAACCTTTTAATTACGCCCATTTGCAAGCCACGGTTAAAAACCTGATCGGCAACCGGCTTATTTTAAAAGAACATTTCACCAGTGAGGTGAGTCATGGAACGCTGCCGGTTTCGAAAACACTGGATAAAAAGTTCATCAATGATTTTTCAGGCATAGTTGAACAGAATCTGGCAAATGAAAATTTAAATGTGGACGAGATCTGCAAGACACTCAATATTTCCAGGGTACAGCTTTACCGTAAAGTAAAAGCTCTGCTTGGCTGCAGTGTAACAGATTATATTTTAAACAGGCGGTTAAAAAAGGCGAAATATCTATTGTTAAATGAAGCTTATTCCATCGCGGAAATAACATACATGGTAGGATTTTCCAGTCCTAATTATTTTTCCACAGTCTTTAAAACGAAATATAGTTGCACTCCCAGTGAATTTAAAAAACAACATTCATAACCGACGGTTGCTGACTTCTTGTTGCAAGCTGATGTATGGCCCAGCTTAGCTATTGCTTTAAATGCGGTACAATGAAACGGATGTCAACATCCTGATAAAAATACTTCTTTCAATGATTCGACGGATCCGTTATTGTCAACCCGGATCAGTAGCATAACTGGTAACATTTATAGCAACATAAAGATTTTCTCCGTTGGGTTTTCCTGATTCTATAATATTCCTTCCGTCAAAATCGGTAAATAATCCACAACCATTGTCTATGCTTAAACCATGTTCCTAAGGTCCTTATTACTATTAAACTACTGACTTCAGCTTTTTACTGATACTACACAGCTTTTTCAAGATCATTTTCCCGTAAGTGCATTATGCCAATGGGTGAGCAAGATCACAATTCAGTGACCCTGCAACACTTCCATTAGACTACCAGTCCTCGGTTAGAATTTCTTGTTTCTGTGTATTCAATTCGGTTTACAACCAGTTAGGCGGAGTGGCGGGGCGGCCTGAGAAACTAAACCGCCCGCCAAAACTGCCGTACCATTGAAATTTCGTGAGCCTTCATGTCAATTTTAAGGCGCTATTCCAATCTTTGTTTTAAAAGCCATCCGGCATCAATTAAACGCTTTATACAATTTTGAAATGTCATAACGTCAATCGGTGGCAATACATCGAAATCCGTATGGGTCGATAAAGCAGCATGTAACCAGGCGTGTAAATTATCCCGGTAAATTTGAGGCGGAAATTCTTTGAAGCAATTTTCTAAAACACAGTATGGATCGATAATTTCGTCGTCGGAAAGATTAATCGGATAATAATCCCATTCCCGCCTTTCTATATCCAATTCATCTTTTGACATTCTTCCCGGGAAACGATTAAGGTCGTTCTGCTTTAATAGAAATAAATGAGTGGCCTCCATAAACCTCAAATTTTGATCATAAACTAAAAGTAATGGCTCAGGGCCAAGATCCGGATCATTGTAATAATCTTCTTTGATAACAAAATCCCGCCACTCATCTATTTTACCAAACTTTTTCTTTGGTAGCCCTGTATCAAAATATTCCTTTATGGTGATTAATGGATTAAGCAGTTCGCTTATCGTCAACGTCTTGGGAAGATGCTCCCATGGTGCTATTTCTCTATCGTACATCTTCTTGTATTTTTTAAACCCTATCAATTTTCTCTCAGATTTCATTACAGCGAAGCTGGTAGGGCCGGGGAGTAATCCACGACTTCTGCAGATGCTTTCGCTGCCTCCTTAGCCGTACCCGGTGTGATTTCTTTTTTTGCCAGTTCTCCTATAAGATCAATAAAGGCACTTACCTGCGTGCATAGCAGATTAGCTTCATACTCGTTTACCTGGTAATTATCTTTATATCTTGCTTCGGAATAGCTTGCGGCAAGTACCTTAAACAGGTGCTTTTCTTTTGCAAAATGCCGACGGAACAATTCGGACGGCTCCGATGAAAAGCAGTTACAGAGCTCGAGTAACCGGCTGATGTTATGGATATCGGAACGGTATCCCGTAAATAGCCTGATCAAGGCCCGGCATCCCTGTTCCACAGCCTGGTGAAGCAGGAAAATCACGTTATCATTAAACTGGTATTCCAGGCAAATAAAAGCGCTCTTAGAAAAGCCCGACGCCAGGTTATAAATCTTTTTGAAAACCTTTCTGTCTTTTAAAAGCGCTTCCTCCATTTTTGATTCATCAAAATCCGGAATCATTGTAAAACCATCTTTTGTATAAATCAGCGCTCCGTTCAGGCAGGCATTCAGAAAAAAGGTATCATAATTATAAACCAGGTTCATTACCGTTTCTATACCGTGCTGTAAAATAAAAGTACCAGGAAAGTGTTTATTGATGTAATCCTGCATCGCATGCTCGATGCGCATAATCTCGGTTGTCAAAACCAATAAGTAATATTTGTTCGTTGAATGCATTTGTGAAACCTCGAAGATGGTATTCTCGCTGGTCAATGAACTCAATGCGCCAAAGCAGATGATCTTTTCGATTTTATATTGAGTACAAAGCACTTTCGCAATTTCCTGTAGTTCCTTGCTTTGTGCATCGGTAAGTTTGATTGGATTATTTTTCATTGTAAAAGAAATATGTATAGCGCCATGTGTGACCAGCGATTCGAGGATATGAGCAGATCAATAAAAAATTATGCACCATGGCTATTCTTCAGTTGTTTCGGACATCAGGTGATGATATAAGTTTTCCACCCGGATAGCCAGAATTTCCGTACTTAGAATTAACGTGTTGATAGCTGCTTCTTCTATGGGTTCTGTCCTCTCCACGCGTATACCATCAAAACCGGCGGTCAATAGCGCAAAAGCTTTGACGCTTGATTCCGAATTTTTGTGGAACAGGTTCCAATACCGGTCTGTAAAAAGCAAGGTAATTTTGAGTAGCCGCCGGATATCAATCGTTTGAGGATCATGACCTGTTTCCATGATGATCGCGGTTCTCAAAAGATATTCGATGGCCTGGTCGGCTGTAAATACTGCCTCCTGGTAACTATTTTTAAGTTGGTATTCCCTTGCAGCGATGGAAAGCGAACAACCAATGCTTCCATATTTTTCCCAGGCATCATTTAGTTCGCCGCGGGTCATCCTTATAGCAGTAGTTTTTTCTTTTCCGGGTATTTTCAGCGACTCAGATATGTAAAGTGTTTTGTTCCAGATCGAGTTGGTAATAAACCGGGAGCCACGATCAAGCTTTTTCCTCACTCCGCGAAGTTTTTTCACAATTGCGACTATGGATACCAGCGTTCGGCACTTCTCTTCTATGTCACGGGTTATTTCTTCCTTATCATCCATATCAGTATGATCCACTACGATAAACAGGAAGAAAATAAACGGTTCGCGATGTGTGCCGAGGTGATTGATGAGTTGTACCGCCGGTGTTGATTTAATGATAAAGTCTACTACTTGTTTTAGGGTCATTTCCTCCGCAACTGTTGGTTCCGTTACCATAACCGGAACAGCCGCTTGTTCAATTTCATTTAGTGGTTTTTCTTCTTTGACATCTTTAGTTAAATACGTTTTTTTTATGCTTGTTTCGGACGTTTCCTGCGTTTGCGATTTTTCGATACTGCGCTGAAAAATCAGCCATGCAGCCGAGTACATCTTTTTGAGGTGCTCATAAACAGTGATGATTTCACCCGGCGACATAGTTTCATCGATAGCGTGCGTCGATAATACTGCTGCCAGCCATTCGCTAAGGTGATCCCTGAATTCCTGTAGCTTTACTTCTTCAAAAGCAGCTTTAAGAATAGTAAAAGGGTTCCGTAACTCTTCTTCCGTCAATTCAACCGGGTACCAGTCCCATTCTTGTTTTTCAGTATTCAATTGCTCATGAGATACTTTCTTTCTATGATAAGAATGTTCCTGATCTTCCAGGAAAAGCAGATAAAGCGATTCAATAAGGCGGACATTCAGTTCGTAATCATGATAAAGCACACTAGGGCCGAACCGTTCGTTATTGTAATATTCATCGTTCACCACATAATGCCGCCAGTTTTTTAACGCCTGTTGGTGCCCTTCCACATCATGAGCATCAAAAAAATATCTCACAGGGTTCATTGGATCCATTACTTCTGAAAAGCGCAGAAATTTAGGGGCGTGGTCCCATGGAGCATATACACCGCAATACATAAGCTTTCAATTTGATGCCGCTCTCCATTGACCGGCAAAACAAAATTGATAAACCATAACATGCTAAACCATCTCTAAAAGGTTTATCCGAAACACTGTAAGCGATATTTTACCGGTTATTATTTCTATTTTAGCACAACAGCACCTATTTATTATTTTTGCTATTTTTGACCAAAACAACGATCTATGAGTACTACCAGCGAAAAACCAACCCAAATTCATCACGGCCGTAACATCAAACGTTTCAGGGAAATGCTCGGCATCAAACAAGAGGCATTGGCTTTGGAATTAGGAGAAGACTGGAGCCAAAGACGAGTTTCGTTGTTAGAGGCCAAAGATACCATAGAAGATGATATTCTTGCACAGGTAGCCTCCATACTTAAAGTGCCGGTTGAAGCGATCAAGAATTTTGATGAGCAGGCAGCAGTAACATATTTTAATACTTTTAATGATACCAGTGTCAATCACGGTCCATTTATGGGCAACTATGGAACTTATAATTTTAATCCCGTAGAAAAGTGGCTTGAAGTTATCGAAGAAAACAAAAAGCTATATGAGCGCCTTTTACAGAGTGAACGTGAAAAAGTAGAAATCTTAAAGAATAAGGGTTAATGGAAGAGCATGCTGGTGAAAGCAATTACCAGGACAGGTTATTTGCATTTATCAACGATAATGAATTTGCTGTTATAGGTCAACGGTTTAAACCTTACTTCGAACTTCATAAGATTGAAGGAATTTTTGATCTATTTGATGATATTCAATCCGATTCCGGTGGTAATAATACAGCCAAACTCATTTGGAAAACGCAACGGGACTTACCGATTGAACTTAAGAAAGCAGTTATCGACGTTTACAGCAGGTATTTCCAGAATTAGATTTACCTCTAAATCTTAGCCTACGGGCCAGATAATCACAAACACACCCAGTCATATCACCGCTTAAACAACCGGAGCTGTTAGCAGGAAAACTGTCAAGGCCCGGCGATAGCCGGTTTATATAGCCTTGACTGTTTTCCTGCGTAGCTAACTTTGTGACTGCGGTGCTGTGACTAACCCATAGCCTGTGGGTGGGAAAGGCATGTGTGTATGAGGAATGAATACACTCCTGCACGCGCGGAGGCGAGGCTGGCGGCGTAATGAAACCCGCAGCGAAGCGCGTAGTGTAATGAAGCCGCCTGCCGCAGCCGCATCGTCTATTAAAACAAGGAATATCCATTTATAATAGCACACTGCTTCAACGCGATATCTGCTGGCCCCGGGATTTTTTCTTTCGTCGTTTCTTTTCCTCTATCTCGCTTTCCGAAACAATATTAGCACCTCCCGTATACATCGGTTCCAGCATCACCTCCAGGAAGCTTGCAGCCGTCTTACCCGCTGCAGACAGCATCCCTGCCGTTGTCGTAAACAAGCCGTCAGCAACTCCCCGGGCCATTTCATTAGCCACCGACCTGCTTTCATAATTCTGCGAAGCACCTTCTAACAAAACACCCAGCTGTTCCCGTTGCGATAGCTCGCCGTTTTTCTGCACGTTAGCGTATGCCATGGTATCTTTAAGCTGCCTGTCAAACTCAAACAGGCTGTCAAAAAGAGATTCCCCGCTCTGTTTAAATGCTACCCGGTCAAACTGTCCCATCTTTTTTGAATGCTCCGCATTCTTTCCCCTTGACGTATTCATCGGGCTAAGCTTGATCTTATTGGTTATATCCCTACGGCTCACAATAACCTGCACATGCATTTGCTCACCCTCTTTACGTTCGCCCCGTTGTTTCAGGCCTTGTTTTACTTCCGGGTCTTTATAATTGTAGTAACGGTAGTTTTCCAGCTTGGCAAACCATAACAGGTCTTCATTATTGTTTACACCATCCCGGTTGAAGTTCCTGGCATAGGCATCCATCACCCTGACCGCAAAGCCTTTCATCTGTTCTTTAGCACCATCTTCGCCATATTGTTCTTTCAAAAACCTGATCTCCTTCTGGCTCGGGCTGATATTGACCAGGAAAAACTTAGCATCGTCTTTGCCCAGTTTGGCAACGTTATTATCGATACTGCGCATTACCTCATAAGGCTCGATCCTGATCTTCTGTCCGTTAAACCAGTATTCTGGTTCCGGCTTATTGTTGATCCGGTTTTCTTTTTCAAGGTAATTTACAAGCCCCGTGCTGCTGCCTTTGTTTGCGGCTTCTTTACTATCTGTAATATTGATAAACATTAAATCCCCTACCTCCTGAAAGGAAAGTTTAATACATAATTAAAGCAAACCGACCTGCGATCTGGTAACAGCGATCAGCTCATCTTTTTCCCGGCCCGAGGTCATCATCCCGAAAGCATCTCTGGATTTAATATAACCATCAAGAATGAACAGGAACTGTTTTTTCAGGTTATCCTTGCTCTTTTGGCTTTTCGAAATCGTTTCCATCAGCGCATCTATGCCGGTTAACTTCTGCGCCAAAGCATGCTGATTATTCAGCAAGTCCGTATTTGCCTTGAGCACTTGCGTATTGAAACTCTCGATGATCTTGACCTGTGATACAATCATACTGTCCATTTCCGTTTTGATCGGAATGAGCAACATATTCTCCTGGTTTCGGATAAAACCAATATACTGCTGATGATTTTTCATCAGCGCATTTTTTAACAACTCATCATTCAGGTCCAGGGGATCTTTCTTGCTTTTATAAAAGTAATCGACCATCTGGATAAACACCTGCCGCTTCGTCCTGCCCAGTTTAAGGGCGATCTTTTCAAATTTCTGATCTACCGCAACAGGGTACCTCACTGATCTTACATTGATATCTTCCATACTCATATTCTCAAACCGACCAAATGGCTGTCTATGCAACTATGCCTTTATTTCTATATGCAGGATACCGCCGGGTATCCTGTTTTCTTTTATTCCATAGGCGCAAACGCCCTAAAGTATCCCCGGAGGATACGTAAAACCCCCGTAGCGAAGCGTAGGGCAAGCAAAGTAGGGCTCTGCCCAACTTCCGCTTGCTCCCTCCGCTTTCGCGAAGCGACCACCGCTTTTCTTCCTGATTTGCGAAGCAAATCTTTGCCGGTGTCTTTGGCTGCACCGGATTTATATATTATATAGCTAGATATCTGTTTATACCCATATCGGAATAACCAGTTATTCCGATATGGGGTTATCGGCATAGCCCTGTATACCGCTATGCCGATATAAAATACCGGGCTACACTTTCCAACCGGCAGGCCAGTAAACCTGGCTACCCAGTTTGGGATGGTATGACGGCTGATAACGGATGTAACCATATTCGTCAAGTTCTTTGATACACTTATGATAAGTTGCGATTGATGCCATCCGGCTAAAAGCCATCAGCGTCTTTCTGGTAACAGAAAACGGGCTTTTGAATCCACCGCGCTGCCATTGGACGAATAATGCACTGAACAAGCTGATGTGTGTCGTGTTCAGCCGCCCGTCTGTACTCATACGTTTAAGCAACTTACTATACCCGGCAAGTTCAGTGACCGCAATTTTATGAGTACTCATTGCAGTCCTCCTTCCAGTAGCTTGTTAATGTCGTCGAGCTTGTAATACATGATGCTGCCGATGCGGGTATAACTCAGTGTCCCGTTGATGCGCAGATTCTGTAAGGTGCCCGGAGATATTTTCAGCAGCTTTCTTACCTCGTTACTTTTGAGCCATTTTTTAGACTGGCCCTGGCCATCCACTTGTACCAGCCTTTTAATTTCTGTTAACAGTTCGCTTTTAAATTCATTCAGATCTCCTTTAGTGATCAGTTCACTTGCTTGCATAATCGCCTCCTTCGTTAATCGTTACTTAATACTTGTACCACAGGTACCGGGTACTAAGCAAAGGTGTGGGCAAACGGATATTTTTCATTACCATAGGCCAAGCTATGGTAATGGCATACAAAGCATAATGCTGAAAAAGAGCGCACTGAATAGTTTAAAGGCAATTGTTAACGTTTGCCTGCAAAAGAAAAATGAAACTAAAATCCGTTCTTAACCTGCCCTGCGTTTTGCCGGAACGATGTTAAAATTCTGGTTTTCGGAGGGAATAGAAGAAGACCTTCCACTCGGGTTACCTGCGTCACGCGGGTAATAGCGCCGTACACGGTCTAATTTAATCGGTTCACCGTCTTCCTGAAAGTACCGGCAGATTAGTTTGGCCCAGGTGATGGGCATCTGCGAAAATACGAGTTCCTTATCACCTACTTTTAATGCTTCGATCTTCTTGAAAAGGTCAACTACAGTGAGGAAATGACCGCTGGCAATATTGATCGGATAGTCGGTATCCAATTTCTCAGCCTCCCTGCGCTCATCCATCAGGCGCTGCACCTGTTCTTTGAGTATTTTGATCTGGCCTTCCTTCTCTGCAATAATCTCAGCCTGCGTGCGGCCAAGGTTCCACTCATCGATACTTTGAAGATATTCTTTAAACTGGTTGAGGTGAAATTTATACCGGAAGTTGCGAGCATGGCCGGAAGTATATCTGTCCTTATGTCTTAATTGCGCAATAGCATCCTGTATTACTTCCCAAACATACCTAAAGAACTCCTGCTCAGTTGCATCATCGTATTCAGATAGGAAAAATTGCAGGTGATATTTATACAGTTCATCGAATCCCTGTTCGCTCTTTCGATAAAGCCGATTGAGAAAGTGGTTGTCCTCAACTTTTTTATTCCAAAAAAATGGGCGGCCTATATCGTTAGAAAAGTTATTAAAATCGAATGCTGGACGGTGTTTAAAGTATTGTTCGCGCATAGGTTGGACTTTAACCTAAAGTTAATAATATTAGTAAATCTTTGCATTTTGAAAACGGAAGAATATCGAAGTATCTTAAATACTAAGTTTAGTCAGTCTTATTGTACCAACAGGACTAAAGTCGAACCGCTTGATCAGTGATTTGATAATATTCTCGACTATTTAGCTGCCGGTTCGAGCGCAGTTTCGGGACGAATCATTAATCGCATATCCTTAAATGATTGCTCCTGAGGCTGGGCTCGAACCAACGCCCCTCCCAACCAAAGTCGGGACGCCCTAACCGAACCAAATACCATAAAATTTAGCCCACAAAAAAAGCCTTACATTTCTGTAAGGCTTTATATTTTGGCTCCCGAAACCACATATTTTTCCAGAAACCTGTTTGATGATTTGAATAGAATTGCAAATATTTGGGATAATGATTACGAAAATTATAAATATCGAGTTGTCACATGGTGTACGTTTCAACAAAATTACACCATGTACAAAAAACTCATATTTTGCATTTTACAACCCATTCAACCACAAATTATAATTAATCGATTCTGTGTTTCAGCCGGAAGTCTGGGTCAGTCATGTCTCCGTGATAAAATGTAGGGATCACTTTAGGTTGACTGTAACCTATGTCACCCGCAAGACGAGGAAGTGTAATCTTAACTGACGAATGCCTAAGCGGTTTTTGGGCGTTTGCGGGATAATCATAAATTACTGTCATAAGAATGCCGGATTCCGTTGTTTCTATATTGACGTTGGTTATCCAATCCAATTCATTTGGATCCATTCCCATCATTCTGAGGTTTTCAAAAGCCCGTCCATCTGCTAATGATATACCAGCTTCATGAAAACCAGCATAGATTTTCGCCGAAAATTGCTCATCGGCTATTATAGGAGCGTAAACACCTTCAGCAAGAAGTTCGCTGCTCGGAAGTTCCGAAGGCAAATTTTCCAAAGTTTTAAGTCGATGATCGACAAAAAGTATTGGTGGGTTTAGGATAATGATTTCGGCATCCATAAGCTTAGTTATGGGATAGCTTTCGTCTGCGAGTAACGCAGCACGAGAAGAATAGCCCAAATAAGCCGCCACAAGCTCATGTGCATGGGAGGATTTTAATTTGATACCGTAATTGTTTTGGGTGAAAGCGCGTAAAGAATCTGCGCAAGCTTTTGTGATGTCAAGTTTCATAGCATCATTTGTTAATGCTGGACTTTTTAGTCGCCGAGAGTGTTTAAAGACAACCATGCCAGCGGTTTAACAAAAATTTGCTGTTATGACTTGTCAATTATTGATTTACTTTGCGTTTCAGTCACTCACAACTGGGGCGCTCAATTCCTTGGTCTAAAGTAAATATAATAATTGATTATCAACACTTTTTAGCGTAATAATTTTTCCAACCCGTCGCGTAATGATGGTGCGACAGTATTATTTATTGATATAGTTTAGCGACTTCGGATAAGGCATCTTGAATATCATTTGATTGTGATTGTGCCAAGTAAAAGTTAAATTCCATTCGCTCAATCATTGGGTGAAGAAAATTAACATTCTTAATTTGTCCATCATTCTTCTTTATGAAATCTTCGAGTGCAGTTTTTACTTTAGACAGATTTTCCTCTGAAATCAATCCAAGATTATATAAAGAATCAGAAACTATGCTATCAAAGCGGTTAAAGTCGTCCTGCATAAATTCTTCTTGATTGGCTTTCTCAAGCAACTGTAATAAAATCGGCAGAAATTCAATATCCTTAATTTGACGCATTATCTGCGACTGATGATAAAAATCAAAATTGGGCCTGGCCGTTTCAAGAAGATAATTTAAATAGAATGAGGTACCCTCTTTGTCACCTTTCTCTGTTAAGTAAGTTGCCGCAAGGAATTTTTCTGTTGGTTGAACATGTTCATTAACCAACTTTTCAGTTAAGAATTTCCGCAAATCAGCATCGATAGCGGGATAGTCTTTGATTTCACGCACAATCTCCCACAACATATCGCTGTTATGTGTCATTTTTAAACCAACTAATAATAATTCCGGATTGCCGCCTTGCTGTAAAAATGTTTTTAATACAGGGCGTCGAGAATATTCAGATTTGCGATGATCAAACAAACTATTGATAATACTGCCAATAGTATTTGGAATGTTATTTTCGAGTGCATATATCGCGTTATTACGCCAAGATTGATCGTATTCAATTCCTGCTATTAAATTATCATGTACTCGAACTTGAACCGCATCTTTACCTACTTGATTTTCAATTACACTAAATTCTAACCCTTGGTTATCATTATTTTTAACTTCATCGAACAACGTAAAATCAAGCAACTTCTCTGTGAGTACAGGGATTTTATAAATTTTTATAAACGCCCATAATACCATTACCAACTTACTGTACGTAGTACGATTACTGTTTTCAACTTTGATCGCATTAACAATATCTGTATTCAAAATTACATTTTGCACCCAGGCCGTTATTATCTGTATTTGTTCTTCGCTAACTAAAACATCTGGCCGGTTGCTTATCTTGTCTTTAATTTTTGAAAATCTGTAATTGGCAAAACGTTCTTCATCATTCACGAATTTCAATACTGATGCTAGGTCAATGCTTTGTTTATTACGAGTAAACTCTATTAATAATTCATGAATAGCTTCAGGAACATGATAATTTCGATCATTACGGTTGTATTGAAATTGCCATAAAGTATCCCAATCTAGGTCGGCGATTTCATTAGCCTGAAAAAATTGGACAAGTTCATTTGTGAAAGCTTCTATGCTAAAATATAACTCAAAGCTCTTTTGCTCGTTTTCCAAACGAATCTTAGCATAATCTATATCATTAAAATTGGTGAGCACCTGCGTTTCTTCAGTTAATATCTTTGTAAGATAGTGCAATTCTACACTCTTATCCGTCTTATATATATTCCAACGAAGATTATTATAGAATTTTAGCAATTCTTCATTGGTAGCATTGTGCGTTTTATATTGATTAACGACATAATCGATATTTTCTTGATTAACTAAATGCCTGAGCAGTAAACCTTTTTCGTAATCCTCGATTTTCTTATCGTTAAAAATCCGCTGAAAAACAGCATTTGTTTGCCCTGTTTTTTGGAAATATACCGCGATTGCTTGTGCAGTAAATTCTTCTGAATGCCGGCCATACGCCACATACGTTCTGTAAACGTCTTCCGAGAGTTCGGGATGAGTTTTAAAGATGCTTGTAGCCCTCTCGATCAAATTTTCAAGTACTTTGTTTTTCTCAAAGAAGTTTATAATACGACGGTCGTAAGGGTTCTCGAACAACTCAAGTAATTTTTTAATGTTCGCTGGTTCTTTGATATTAGTTAATCCCTGTCTTAACAGCATATCTTCGTCCATTAAACTTACTTCCCCACGATCAGCCGGGTCTAATTCATCCACAAAACCACTTATAAAGTAGTCTACATAATCATCAATCATACCAGCTTCAATGATAACCCGATATAAAGCTGAACGAATGTATTGATTGCTACGATTGCCGAATAATTCCATCAATTCGGCGATCATTTCTGCATTTATTACCCCCAAGGAATCTAATGCATAAATACCGCTATGTACGATATAATAATCGCCTGTATTTTCAATAATATGCTGCCATATTGCATTTTTTGTTTTGTTAAGGTAATCCCCGCTCAACTTAAAATACTTAAGCATGTTCATCGCGTTGAAGCGGGTTGTACGTGCATTTTCGCTGTTATTAAGTTCTGCAATCAAAAAGTCTACCGCGTCTTCACTTTCGCCAAATGATGCCAACTCTCGATCTGAAAATTTATTCGAACGCAACCATACGCGTTGCGCTTTGTAATGATTGAAAATGGTCTTAAAAATCTCAAACCTTGTGGCTGAATTTACTTTGTCAGGCTCTACACGCACTAATACTTCAGGTTCAACAATCAATATCCAGTCAATCAAATCGTTCCTTTTAGCATCGGGTAATAAACTTATGAGGAAAAATAATGTATTTAACCAACTTGGTTTGATACGCTCGTTCTTAAAGGACAGAAAAGCCTTTATCCGCTCTAAATGGAAAGCTAGCAGTGCTTTGGCCGCAAGGAACTCTTGGATATTATTATGTTCAAATCCCCAATTATTCGTACCATCCTCCATACTACGGAATGCAGTAGAGAATTTTATCAATTGTAAGTCTTCAGGGTTTGGCAACACTTTCAATAGTTCATCAAATGAAAGAAAATTGCGTCCCAGATATTCCATACAAAGCGCAATTTTTTGCAATAACTGTAGGATGTGTTCTTTGTGGTCTTTTAAATTGGTGGTTAATTCAAAATGTTGCTGGTCCAGCGTAATACGTTCATCTAACAATATATTAAGCAAATCAACACGATTAAGCGACAAATTGCCCCGCTTCTTAAATTGCTCCAACAATATTCTCAAAAAAAATGGCTGGCCTGTGAACTCCTGGAAACCACGGTCATAAGCTTCATTTCTGAATTTTTGATAATCCAATTGATATTGCTCTTCTGCAAACTCTTTAGTTTGTGCATCACCGACTTGTGCCAGGAAGTAAATACTAAAATCAGCCAAAGTTCCCCCTGAGTGCTTATCCGGCAAATGATAAAAATTGGTTCTGCAAGACACTACAATATGGACGTTTGGAAAGTCTTCTTTAAAGCTTAAAATTTTCCTAACTGCTGTATTAAAGTGCTTGGGCCGCACTTCGTCCAATCCATCTAGTATAATCAGCGCCGTATTTTCTGGAATGTCTGTCCAACCAGTAGGAAGAAAATCACGAATATCTTCTTCTACATAAGTATTCATCCGACTATACACAGGTATAAATGGTGTTTCTTCGGAAGCGTAAAAATTAGCCAATTTAGCTAATTCAGTTGATTTGCCTGAACCAGCATTACCTAATAGAACGACAAAGTTTTTTTCCTTGACTAACTTAATGAGTTCCAGGTCACCGGTTCTCTCTATGTAAGCCGTTAAAGGGTCTTTCTGTCCCTCGAACGATAATAATACCCGGGGTATAGTTGTGTCTATTTTAGGTGCCTTGGTGATAAACTCTGCTGGATTTCGTAGAACAGCCGGAATAGTTTCAGATGCAGGAGTACTCAGAAAGGCGTTTTTTTCATTGATAAGTTCTTGTTGGTCTATCTGTTCCGCACGGTTCATTAGAATCGTAGAAACCTTGTTATAAAAATCATGTGTCGGTGTAATCGGGAACTTCATGACCCACCCCAAATTACAAACCTCTTCAAAAAATTCCTGTACCTGTAAAAGCTGCCTGGTTTCTGAAGCCCCACCTTTGATAGCGCTCGGCTCTTTGAATAATAGATAAACATTTATGTTTTCGCCTGCTTGTTTACGTTGATAAGCTAAACGAAATTCTTCTTCAGTACCACTCAAATAGGCTTTACCCGTTGCTGGATCTTCGGCTCCGCTTGGGGTACCAAAACGCATCCATAACATACCAATATAGATGTCATAATCCGAGAAAATCAAATTGATTTGTTCTTGCGGTCGACCATCCATATCGGCAACAATATCCCTGAAATCTAACACCCGGAACCGAACTTTCCGTTTATTATTCATATTGAAGTTATTCAGGTTCTCACAAATCGCTTTGATAGTATCTTTCTCCGGTGTAACATCACCAGGACAAGAAACAAAAACTTTTATTTCGAGGGTATCGACCATGACAGGTTTACATTTCTGGTAAAGATAGCTGTTTTGGGATGTTTCAAAGTATATCCCAAGCTCACTGTACAGCTACACATTGTTATTAATCTATGAACTACAACATCGAACCGCTAAAGTGAGTTTGGTGTTCTCGCTAACCTATATGATTAATAGGCAATTACAAGAGAAAAAAAGAAGGGCAAGCGACCGTAAAACGTGCTTGCCCATTGTGGCTCCCCAGACTGGACGTAATTCGAACCACCGAGTAGCACAATTGAAGATTTTAGATAATTTAAAGGTTGCTAAATAAAGGTTCATTCTAAACGAGCAAGCCTATTAATTTTCGAAGGACATTAATTTGACACGAAATCAGTGATCACCTACCGCCAGAATCAGGTGGTCAACTTCGGCGGAATATCCACAAACAGCGTATCCCAGCCTCTGTTGTGAAAACAACTGTACAAGGAACCGGCGATAAGTTCGTTGGTGATCAGCGGTTTAACGTTTTTTATTACAAATATCGGAAATTTAGTGCAAGGAAAAACTCAGGTCAGCCTCAGCAGGGCCTTCAAATGCGCGCTGGCGTACTGCCGAACGAGGTCGCGGTTCAGTTTCGACAAGGGATGAAAATGGTGAGCGGGCATCTCGTATAGGGTTTTGAAAAGCTGCTCATAGTCTCCGGTGCGCGTTATGCGCGTCAGTTTGATAATGCTTTCGATCATTTCACGCGGATAACGGTCCGCAATGATCAGACTGTTGACCGCGTTGCGCTTGTGTGCGCTGTGAACGGTCTCCAGTTCAAGCAGGTCCTTGTTGCCATCATTAGGACCCGCTTGGTAGACCAGCAGGTACTGGCGCTCCGACGCAAATTCTTCGACCTCCGGATCAGCGGCCAGTATCGACGCGATCGTTTTTAACAGGGTGGATTCCCCGACACTATTCTCGCCGGCGATGATGTTGATGTTCTGTATCCGGGTGCCTAGGATGCCACGGTACAGGTCCAGCGCGCTGTCGATCGCAAGCCGTGCCCGTCGAAAGTCAGTCTCAGGTCGTCGCTGACGTTGACACTAAAAGTTTCAAAGCTCGGCTCATTCAAAATTAAAAGATAAACTAAACTGCTCATGAGGTTCAAGAAGAACGAATATAGCGTTATAGTTCAAATGCGCCATAACTTTTGCATTCCTTCATCACGAAGCAACTGTTCAGTGGGCGATATTGCGCGACTGTTAATGTGTTCCATCAGGAAGATAAAATAAGCCTGTGAAGTGGTAGCCGTAATGTGCAGAATAAGCCCGCGACCTTCATCACAGGCTATCATAGCATTGAAGCTTCGTGCCGCAAGGCCTTAAAATACTAAAAGGGAACGGTTGACGCTCTCGTGGGTGCGCGTCCGGCGACGCTCCTGGTAGGCGTTATTGATGATCGTCCGGATATAGGGCGAAGTGTTTTTGAACGTCGTACCGTGGTTGATCTTGTCCCATTCATAGGTAAAGATCAGCTTGGCGAAGCACTCGTCGGCGAAGGAACTGGATACAGCTTCTACCTCCGCGAAATCGAATTCCACGCGGCCGCAGCGGTTGAACTGCTCAATGATCTGTACGCGCACACAGGCCCCTTTAAAACGCGTACCAAGATGGGTTCCGTAATCTTTGAATCTGATGGTCATTTTTTCCATTTAAAAGGGACGGCAAAAGTAATCATAATTATGTATTAATTCCCAAACATTTAACACTTTTTAACGCAGGCGCGAATCCTTGAACGCCTGCAGGATCGGCAGCATGCCTCTGATGCACAGGTAGCTCATTTTTGCAGCGTTGTATTTGATCTCCCCTTTTTTACCATCCGATTTATGTTCGTTGGTAAAATCCATCACCGACTTCACGATCAAGCCGTACTGGGCGTAGGAAGCGAACAGGTTCGAGGCGCGTATCACGCCCAAGCTTTCCATCTCCAGGCCGACGATGTCATCATTGGTGGTCTTGGCGATATCCAAAAGCGCGCCATTGGTCTTGACCACCCAGGGACCGCAGGCATAGTCTTTAAAGTGTATCTTAAAGTTGTCATCCAATATGCTCTTCTCTACGCCGCTGGCCAGCGCGCGCATATTTGTAATGAGCTGTTCTTCGTTCGTTATCAGGTGTCCGATGAGCTGCGCGTTAGGCTCTGCCGGTAAGGGGCGCGGAATAAATTCGCCTTCGACGTATTTCCCGGACATATAATCATGGATATTACGTGGGATGACCACATCATACAGTTTGACCTCACCCTCCCGGCCGCCGCAAACGCCGCCCATGATCAGGAAACGCGGCTCGTACCGGGAGATCAGCCAGGAACTGAAGGCCGCCGCGTCGACAGCACCCATATTTTGCTGCCAGGACAATAAGAGTTCACCCTTATAATCCGCCGCAAAATTTTTGGCAGGGAGAAAGGTGCCGCAGTTCACATTCTTTTCCTCCACGATGGTGGTCGTGGTCATATTTTCATTGAAGACCTGGTGCTCATCCTTATATAACGCGGTTAGAATTGCAAAATCCAGCTTCGCGGCTAGCGCCCCGACCGTTGCGCCGCCCGTCTCCGGTGCCGGGCTGACCAGGTTACTTTTGACATTAGGCCGGTAATCGTCAAAAGTGAACTCTTCGAAGCCCAGCTCCAGGGCGTATATTGTATCGCTGTTCTTGAACTTTTCCGCGCCCTCGCGTGAAGCGAAATAATAATGGAGCTTAGAGAAGTAGGGTTGCTTTTTCAGTTCCTTTTCGAATACAATGCGGTCTATGCTGGGATTGGAAGCATGGAAGCCCGTATGGATGACCAGGTAGAAGGAAAACTCCGGCGGGACGATCTGCAAAAAGTCATTGAAGTCTTCAACCGTCGAAAACATATAGACCCGGGCTTTGGCGCGTAAATGCGAATCGTGGCGCAGCATTAAGGTATAGAAGCCGGCATCTTCCTTGGAATCCGCCTTTGCGATCACGACGAGGTTGTCTTTAACTTTTGTACTCATGATGGTGTAAGGTAATATCGATGATAAAGGGTTTTTGTTGTGCAAAGCTGACCGCATCATTGTCATCATAACCGCCGCCGAACTTATGCACGAAGTGGCGTACATTATTATATAGGCCGCCTTCGGCCCTCCGTTCCCGGAAGGCCTTGTTCTGTTCGATATTGATGAAGATGCCGTTATCGGTGATATGGCAGCGGATCACCAGTTTAAGGTCGGACATATCGCAAATACGTTCAGCGTTATTGAATATCTCTTCAAAAATGCCTTTGAAGATCGTCGTATTGATCGCCATGTTCCGGTTCTCCACGTTTTGGTCGTTGATCACCACCAGTTTCGCGTATGCACGCTTGCTGACCATATCGTTCAGCACCTGCTGGAAGTCACAGGGGTACTGCTGGCAGATCCGGAAGAAAGTGTTGGTCGCTTCGTCCTCGACCAACACGATCGTGACGAGCTCCACACAAATGGCCCGGGCATGCTTGAGTTCCTTCTCTACCAGATGGATCGGCTGCTGTCCGTTCTTGATCAGCGCCTGGTTGATCTTTTCCAGTTCATTAAGGTAATACAAAATACCCGGTTTTTCATCACCGAGCAGGTTATAGATGATCTGGTAATATTTTTTCAGGTGGATATCGCGTATCAGCTTGACATTGGGTTTGATATCTTGTTTAAAGATGGTGAGTACATTTTCCAGTTCGGCACGGATGTCGGTCAGGCTGGGCTGGGTACTGGTCAGCGTATAGATCAGCTTGTTCAAGTATTCCTTTAGCAGGAAGTGGCGCGCGCGGTACTTGCCGTTCAAAACGAATTTTTTCAAATTATAGAACGGGGCCAGCAGGTTATCGCTGTCGGCCAGGTCCTTGAAATTGTAATAATCGGTCAGGGTGCTCATGATCTCTTTCAAGCCCTCTGCCGCATCCGGGCCCAGGCCCTGTTCCCCTTTCAGCGCTGCATCGGCGCTTAATAACAATTCCTCCACCTGGGTCTTGATCGTCAGCGACACGGTCTTGCTGTAGAGCAGGTCCCAGAACTTATACTGCAGGAACAGGAAGGCATCCTTATCGGCGTAGCGAATGATTTTTTCAAGTACGGGCAGTTCGAAGATTTCCCGGAAATTCAGCGTAAACATTAGCATGACCACGGATTTCGGAGCCCAGTTATACAACGGTTGGAACTGCGCCGGACCTTCGATCAGGTGGAATAGGTATGCCTTAAGTGCGGGCATAAGCTCGTTCATAAGGCTGTTGATCAGCTCAAAGAGGTACGACTCGTGCAGGATGCAGGCCAGCAGGTTTTCGATATCGCGCTGGACCTGCCCGTTTTTTGCCCAGTCCTGGTCACGGGCGATCGTTTTGATCGTCTCATCAAAAGCCTGAAAGTATTCCGGGTAAAAGCGGTAACTGTCGATCTTGCCGATAATATCTCGGGTAATGAACAGGTGCCGGGAGTCGACCGCCCCTGTCGAGGGTAATTTCGGCAGGTAGGGTGTATCGACGAGTTCATCCTTACTGGCATGCAGCAGGGTCAGCTCTTGCTTGCGGAGGATGATGTACTTTTTAACCGCATCGGATGGCCCCTGAATATGCTTCAAGGCGATATCATCCAGGTATTCGATCTCTGCACAGAAGGGACAGGAGGTCGGCTGATAGACAGGGATATGCAGGTTGATCCCGAACAGTACTTCGATGGTGACCGTCTTTTCGCGCAGGGTGCCCTGGAAGACCATCTTATTCTTCAAGCGCTTCACTTTGATCGCCCGCAGCCGGGAGTAAAATTCCCGGTAAAAGTCCTCGATGCGGGTGATGATCGAGATCACGGTAATACTGGCGACATCCAGGAAGGCCACATTGTCGATCAGCTGAACCAATGACTCCCCCGTAAGGGAGCCGGAGTCCAGGATGAGAACCTTTTTATTTTTGGTGGTCTGGTTGTGCCGCTTGGCCGGGAAGGGGAACCGCCAGCCTTTAGGGGTATCGAAGCGCTGCAGCCCGATCACATTGTCGGGATGCACTCCGAATATTTTCCCCAGCTTAAAGTGGCGGATCTTTTCGATCCCGGAAAACACCGGATAAAAGATAAAGTCAAATTGACCGGCACGGTCCGGCTGTGCGCCAGCCTGCTGGTTTAGCGATACTTCTCGCAAACCAGTGATGGCAGCCTCGAGCTGCGCCAAGTAGAGCGCTGACGCATCCGCCGGCAGCAGGTCGCGAAGTTCATCCCGTGCCGCTTCCAGATCCAGAAAGGCTAAAGCATGGCCATCCGTACGGTTGGTGCCATCACCGCGATGTTTGCCGGAGGCGATCACATCCCGGATCTTGGAGATGATGTCCAGGCCATCCGTCGAGCCGAACAGCGGCCGCATGGCCGTCAGGTAGCCGATATGGGTCAGATTCTGGTGAAAGTGACCGATCTTAAAATATTTGGGGTCAACACCGGCTTCCACGATCAGGTCCGCGGGTTCGCGGAAAAGGATCTTATCCTGCTCGCTATGGATAGATTTGAGCTCCACGATCGTATTGAGCAGGGGATTAATCCGCTTGATCACCACCGGATGTTGTCTATTCTCCTGATATGGTCCCTTGAACTTATGCAGGCGGATGCCATCCGCATAATTGGCCAGCGTAAAGCAGAGGACCTCATAGTCATCGAAATCCACCGACTCCGCTTCGTCCGGTAAATAGGCCTCGGCAGGTACGCGGGTATCGGCGATGGAAAAGATCGCGTTGATAATCGCGTTCTTGCCGTTCTCAATCTTATCGATGAGCTTTTCAACTAGCTTGCCAGTCGAGATTACATCATTGACGATCAGCAATTTATCCAGTAATTCGATGCGGTCAAAAGGTTTCTCGGTATCAAAGGAATAATAACTGGACAGCATGATCAGGTCCGGGGAGCGGTCCAGGCTGCCCGGCGCCACGTGATCGTTACGCAGGAAGCGGTAGGATTCATCCTCCTCGATTAAATCGCGGATCGCCACCCCGATAAGCTGGCTACTGACCGTTACCGCGATGATCTTGTCGAGCTTAAAGTTGCTGATCGCCTGTCCGCGGGCTACTTCGCGGGCGACATAGCTGCAATACTTGTCCAGCAGGCAGCGCCCGAAATAGCGGGCGATGAATTTATCATGCATCGGCTCATAGAGCGTAAGGTAACTGGATTGGTAGGCGTTGTTGGATACTTGGAAGATCTCGCGGGGCTTGCCGCTGACCGGGTCGATATCTTCCTGAATGAAGCCTTTCAGCAGGCCGACGATTGCAGCCTTGCGCACTTCAAAGAAGGTCTCAGCGATCTCCTGGATGCCGGAGCAGACCGCGGTCAGCCAGCCGGCGTTCTTGACCAAAAGGTTGCCTTCCCCCTTATCCTGCAGGCCGTGAAGCTCGATGTTCAAAGCATTGCCGCCCAGTAAAAGGCTGGAGAACAGATCCGCATGCTGTTCATTCTTCAGGCCGATCCAGTTGATCATGTCTTCCTCCTTTTCGGCATCGATCTTAAAGTTCAGGCAGGGTATCGGCCGGTACAGGTAGGGTTCCGGGAATCGCTGCCGGACGGTCTCGCCGTCGCGGTCTAGCTGGAAGTAATTTCGCTTCAGGTCGCGGATGATATCGCCCTCGTCGGGCGGCAGGTTGACGATGATCGCCTTGGTGATCTCGTTGATCTTGGGCGTCAGAAATAAATAATAGATGATCTTGATCCAGGGCGCATTGCCTGAACTGAGCCCGCCAAAGTCAAAGAAGATGATGCAGGGTGATTCCCGGTACGCATCCAGGCGGCGGTTCACTTCGCAGAACAGCCGGTCATAGACATGATGAATATTGATCTCCGACTGGCTGCGCCGTAGCTCCTCGACGATCTCGTTATAGATGAACAGGATGCTGACATAATGGAACTGGTTGTGCACGAATACCTCCACGGCCTTTTCCTGGCGAAGCACATCGTCGGCCCGAATGGCGTAGGCGTAATCGGCCAGCACCGGCAATTCCTGGCGTACCGCCGGGATGACCGCCCTGTCGTCCACTGAGCCAGAATCACCAGGCCTGCGAGACAGTTCCTCCGTCCGGCGCTCGGGCAAGATGATCGTGGTCATTGTGCCGGGGAATTCATGCTCGACGCTGACGTGGGTGATCGCCTCGCGAATTCGCATCCGTGGTTCCAAAATTGCTACCGGGTAAGTACCGGTATTCCGGATAACCAGTTGGTCGCTGAAATCAAAGACGATCTTGCCATGGCCGCTGCGTACCATCATCAGGCCCTTATAGCGCCTGACCATGTCTACCAGGAAGAACAGGCCGCGGGGAACCAGATCGTAATAGGCAATGGTTTTATCCAGCGGGTTTTTGGAGGTCTCCAGTTGGAATGCGTATTCCAGGATCTGACAATCTTCATTAGCGGCATCAAAACCTTCGCTGAACAGGTGCCGCTCCCTGAAGTCCGCCGCCCGAGAAGCTTCCCGGAACATCGGCCGCAGCGAGCCCGCTATACCATCACCCAAATCCAGGAAGGCGAACTCCAGGTAAGAAATGTTCCGGTATAATGGGTAGCTCTGCAAGCTGGGCACCCGGCTGGGGCTGTGCCGGTGCTTAGGTGATCGCAGCAGCTGGGACATCTCCTTCCGGATGGCGTCCTTATCTTTATAAAAATCAAGTGTTTCCGGGTACTTCTCCTGGGAGAAGGATGGCACAAAATGCCTGCTTTCCGGGTTGGGCCACTGGTTGGAAAGAAATGCGGTCACATAACATTCCGGCAGCAGGTCGCGCTTATTCTGCTCGAAGGAGTGCTGCAGGGAGTTTATGAACAGTTCCTGTGTAATGACATTACTGAGGATCTTACTTTCAAAGGGCAAATAACTGGCATAACGCTTTAAAAGATCCTGCATATCCTTTTGAAGATCAAATATCGGGTAACTGCCCTTCTCCTTGTTGAAGATATCGTTAAAATAGGTATCGTATTTGATATGTCGCTGATCAAAGCCGATGTCAAAAAAGGTGAAAGGGATGATTTGCAGGGCATTCTGCAGGGCCACTTTTTCTTCCCTGTTCACCGTACCGAAGTCCGCGATGTTGTCAAAATCCGAGGAATCAAGCCCCAGATGGGTCCGCATGCGCCAGATGGACAGCAGATAGATATTGCGGGTGCGCCGGCGCTTGATCCTTTGCTCGTTCTCCACATAACCGCGGCCATCCTCTACGTAGCGTTGCTTCAGATATTCCAGCTGGTTAGCTTTATAATAGCCGGTCTCGGCCAGGTGATTACGATAAGGCAGCCTGACCTTGATCCTTTTACCGATCAGCTTGATATTCCGGATCCATGCGAACAGGAAGACGATCTGCTCCGTTCCGATCCACTCCATAACAGAAAGGTCAAATACTACGAATTGCGTAGTCGCTGAAAAAGATTCCGAATAATGATCGGCCCGGAGCACACCGTCCGCTGCCTTCTCCCAGATGGTCTCGTCAAAAGTGGCCTGGGTGAATTTCGGCCCGAAATAGATAGTATGATCAGCGCCTGGCATGGATCAATAAAGACAATGATGAATTATAATAAGTAGTAAACATGATGAGTTAGGTTCCGAATGTAAGTATAAGAAAATATTATTTTAAAAAACATACTTAGGCGAAATTCGCCTAAAAAAAATTTCAGGCATCATCGCTCAGAGAGAAGATGCTATAACTTTTGCATTCCTTCATAACGAAGCAACTGTCCACTTAAGCTATATTGCCGCGGCAGTTGATGTGTTCCATCAGGAAGATAAATAAGCCTGCGGTGTGGTAGCCGTAATCTGCAGGAAAAAATTCCAGTTGCCGGATACGTGCAAACAAAACTGAATCTGTGCTAACGCCTGCATGGCGGATTCGATTTCAGCTAGGAGTTCAGTGTTTTGCTTTTCGAGCTTGATGTGGGTAATGACCAGGACCGGCTGGCCGATCTTCTCGCAGTCCAAAATGTCCGTAAATTGCCGGACAACGCCGGTAGCTTTGAGTTTCGCAAACACTTGGCGACCGACGTTTTGGTAAGGTTAACCCAACGCACGAGCTGCATGAGTTCGATGCGGCCGTTCTGCTCCATTGCAGGGAAATCGATGACTACCGTATCTTCCATATCCTTAAAATAATATCTAAGGTCGTCATAAGATCGCGTGCTAATAAACTTAGTTTTCCAAAATCTTGCCGTCGCGCACATCTGTATAATGCAAAAAAAACACCTGGCTCGTACGTGTTACTTTTTACGTCCCTAATATAAATTGCCGATTACCTGAAATCTTTGGAATCGAAAGCATTTACGACGGTGAAATTTTTATACAATCAATAAAGGATAACTAAGCATTATCCTCATGATGTGGAGCTAGCCATGTTTTTGTCAGACGAAAAACCGCTTGCCGGAATACCCTGGCCAGTATACTTCACTGCGTTCTGCGTACGAAAGTCATTATCAGGCTTCAAATGGAATTATCTTTGATATTCATTACATAAAATATTTAATAAGTTATTGAGGAATTTTCTTCTTCTCAAGCATATAGTTTGTACATTTGTAACACAGCGATTAATGGCCAAATCCAGTTTTGTACAAATCGTTGAATAATCTTTTGAAGGTTTATAACACATTATAATTTAAGGACTTACAAGCGAGGTTCGATTCCCGCTCTGAGTACTTGAAAATGAGGCGATTAGGTGAAAGACACTAATCGCTTTTTTATTTCTGGTGAAACATTTGCACTCTGTTTCACCAGTTAATTTTTTTCCACCTATTGCGTTCGCCGCTCGGTCTGGTTCATCTCTTCCCAATACAATGTTTCAAGATAGATGCCGTTTTGAATGGCTACGCGGGCGCGTATTTTTTCCAGTTCGGTCCTGATCTCTTCATCGCTAAGCGCCCCGCTTAACGAATGGTAATAAATGGCGTAACCGGTTTTGCTGTTTACGCATTTATAGTGTTTATCCGCCGCTTTCATGATGAATTATTATAAAAATACAATAGCACCAGCCCTTATTTTGTTTTACAACATAAATGTGTTCCTGCTGCTTCATTTTATTACCCTGAATACAAATCGCCGAAGTATAAAAACACAAGAACTCAATTTTTTACACTCACTTAACCATTGTTAACATTAACTTAACACAACACATTGTTTTAATGGTTACTTTTACGCACTGATTAATTTATAGTAATGTATTTTAAGTTCGACCGAAATAACTACTGTAAATTTACGACTGATAAAAAAGATCAATGAAGAGCTCAAACTCAAAATCGATATTCCCAAGTTCAAACCAGCTTTTTTACGATTTATTTAATGATGCTACGGCTAACGTTACCGAAATGGCCCGCCTGCTTGATGAGGCTGTTAACGCGCCTACGTCGTACGAGCAAAAGTTTAATTTTGCCCATATTGATAAGCTGAAGTTTAAAAGTTACGAAATTACCCACAGGGTTTTCAATGAATCGGGCAGGATGCTGATCTCGCCTTTTGGCCGTAAGGACATGTGCGACCTTGCCTCGGCTATTGACGATGTGGCCGACAGTATCACCATTGCCGCGCGCCGTATTAACCTGTACAATGTACCGGAAATTACGCAGCCTATCATTAACCTTGCAGCGCTCATCTTTAAAACAAGTACCGAGCTGGAAAGGGCGGTAAATATGATGAACGAGTTGAGCCGTTCGGCCGAAATATTTGAGATCTGCGCCAATATCAAACGCATTGAAGCCGATGCCGACCGCGTTTACAATACCGCTTTTGCCGACCTGCTAAGCAACCAGACAGACGCCATCGAACTAATTAAATACACCGACGTATTTGTAGCCATGGAAACCGCTACCGATGCCTGCGAAGATGTAACCCTGATTATTGAAAGTATTTTGATAAAGATGGGGTAACCCAAGCCTCACTAAATCCGCTCCACAAGAGAGGACTTGAAAAAAGCTAAACTAAAAAGTCGATGAGTAATCATCAACTTTTTGGTTCTATAGCCCTTTTCCTCGGAGAGGGCTGGGTAAGGTTTACTTCCCTCTGTCCTGCCCCGGGCCATTATCTCCGCCGTTGTTATCCCGGTTGTCATCGCCTTTTTCCCGGTCCTTTTTAAACTCAAGCTTACCAAATTTATAGCTTAGGCTGATGCCGAACGATTGCACAGGTACCAGCCGCTCATTAGTTGCGTAAAAGTTGCTGCCAAATGTTGATGACCGCTGACTAACATATTTGGCGAACGGGTTGGTAGCAGTAAGGCCGATGCTTGCCTTTTTATCCCAGAACATTTTACGCATGGCAATGTTGTAAAACACAAATTTTGGATTGGTACCCTGAATACCTCTTTGCGATGAGTTGTAGTTGCCAAAAAACTCGGCGCTCAAATCATGACCGAAACTGTATTGCGCGTTTAAGTTGATACGATAGGCAAAGGCATTTACAGTGGCAAAACCCGGGTTGGTGGAACGCCTGTTACTGAAGATCATATTGGTGCGTAAATTCAGTTTGCCGGTTATCGGTACCGAAGCGTAAATATTAATACCCTGTCTGTCTTCCGATCCGATATTATAACGCTGGTTAAATGATACGCCCCTATAAACACGTCCGTTTACCTGCAACGAATCATAGTAGGTGGTAAATTGCTGAATATCATCCGTGTTGTGACGATAGAAAGCGGCGATATTAATATTAGCCCCCTTATCGAACGATTTATTGTAGCCCAACTCAAAATTATCACCTTTTTCAGGTTTCAGGTTAGGGTTACCTGTGTTGATGTTATGAGGATCGCTGATATTCAAGAACGGGTTCAAATCGCCATAATCCGGGCGCTGGATGCGGCGGGTATAGCTTAATTTAACAGACTGCGAACCATTGCTACCAAATTTGTGCGAAAACACCAATGATGGCACCAGGATATTATAATTAGGGATATTCACATTCTGAAAATCGGCTTTGGTGGTGGTATACTCGTCTCTTAAACCAGCTTTTACATCCAGAAAGCTGTTAAATAACGATGCCGATCCCGAAAGGTAATACGCATAGATCTTCCTGTTGTAAGTAAAACCATAGGTTTGCCTCGGGTCGAGGTTAAAACCGCCGTCGGTAGCCAGGGTATCGGTAACTACATTATTATTGATATGGTTAAAATCAAGCTTTCCACCGGTTTCAATGGTTACCTTTTTGCTGATCGGATGGGTATAATCAACCGAGATATTGGTTTCACGGTCTTTACCCGGGTTATTGTTGGAGATGCCTGTTGATGGTTTTACGCCGTTCAGGTAATCCTGCACCTGCGATGAACTGAAGCTGTTATTACCAAAGCTTTCGGTATAAAGGATGTCCAGCTCCTGTCCCTCTTTGTCAAATGTTTTTTTGTAAGCCAGGCTTACATCGGTTGACCGGCCGTTGAATTTACTGCTTGAGTTACGGATATCCGCTGTATCAGAAATAAACGCGCCCGAAGCCGAAACAATCCTCGAATCTTCGTTGGTAATGCCATTACCATGGTTACCAAAATGGTTAAAACCTACACCGGCGGTAAGGTTATCGTGTTTGCTGATGTCCCAGTTAAAGTTAATGCCCGATTCATAACCGTTACGTTTAAAATTATTGGAACCCTGCTGGAAGAAGGTGGTTTGATCGCCTTGCCCGTTGGTTGATACACGGTTACGGGTATACGGAGCATTGGTATTGATCTGGGCGTTGCCGCTAAAAAAAGCGTTTACCCCAAAATTGCCTTTACGGGCATTTAAGTTGAACGAGCCGTTTTCGCGGCGCGTACCTGCCGATAGGTTAAAGCTACCGTTAATACCCTGAACCTTGCTGTCCTTCAAAATAATATTAACAATCCCACCGGTACCGGCAGCATCATACTTAGCTCCCGGACTGGTAATTACCTCGATACTTTTAATCTGGCTGGCCGGGATACTGGCCAAAGCATCGGCCAGGCTGGCGCCGAAAATGCTTGATGGTTTGCCATTGATCAGGAAGCGGATATTGGCGTTACCCTGCAACTCCACGTTGCCATCAATATCAACAGTAATTTGCGGTACTTTTTTCAACACATCAATAGCCACACCACCCTGCGCGCTCAAATCATTTTGCGGGTTGTACACCATTTTATCAATCCGGTTTTCAACAGTTGGCACTTTGGCGGTAATGGTTACCCCTTTCAATTCGTTGGCCGTAGGCGCAAGTTTGATCTCGCCTAATGATAATGTAGCGCCCTCTTTCACTATTACATGCTCGATGATCGCTTTTTGATAACCTAAAAATTCGGCGGTTACCTTGTATTCTCCGGCAGGGATATTGCTGATACTGAAATTACCTTTCGGATCGGTACTCATGCCGTTAAACGGCGAAGCGGCACCTTGTTTAAATATGGACACGGTAGCATAATCAACCGGTAGCTTGGTAGACGCGTCGGTTACCTTACCGCTGATCTTACCTTTAGCCCCGGGAGCGGTTTGGGCCTGTATATTAGCTGTAAAAATAAGTGAAAATAGTATGACAAAAACAGACTTCATTATATGGTTGTGCATAGTGTAACCACAAAGCTGCTAAGAAAGATTGGATAAAAACTGAATTTAGCGGTATTGAAGTGTATTTGTTACAGTATGATTTCACTATGTATACACGCTTGTTACATTGTATATGAAACTGTTACAAAAAAGTTAGAAAATCAATACAATGGTACCGCCGATAATAAGCAAAGCGCCGATTGCATTTTTGAGTGTAAGCGGCTCGCCCAGAAATAAAACCGATAACACGATAGCCAGCGCAACGCTCAGTTTATCAACCGGGGCCACCTGCGTTACCTTCCCCAATTGCAACGCGCGGAAATAACAGATCCACGAAAGGCCGGTGGCTAAACCCGAAAGTATTAAAAACGTCCAATTGGTTTTAGTGAGACTGCCGATACCATTGTGTCCTCCCTTAAAGATAGCAATAGACCAGGCTAATATCAGTATAATTACGGTACGGATAGCGGTAGCCAGATCGGTATCTACTCCTTTAATACCTATTTTGGCAAATATGGCCGTAAGCGCTGCAAATAAGGCCGACAGTAATGCGTATATCCACCACATAATAATTGAATTTGATGTTTAACTTGCAACAAGTTAACGGCTAATTTGAATATTCATTCTGTATTAAATCTGTTAAAATCCAGAATCTGTACAAATTGCCCTTATACCTTTAACCTAAAAAAGTTTTGAAGATACTTATTGTTGAAGACGAAGAAGGCCTGCGCGAAAGTATAGAAGAATACTTTGCCGATGCCGGTAATATTTGCGAAACCGTAGCAACCTACCAGGCCGCGCTGGCTAAAATACAGTTATACCGTTACGATTGTATCCTGCTGGATATTACACTACCGGGTGGCAATGGAATAGATATATTAAAAACCCTTAAAGCCGGTGGGTTTCCTGATGGTGTATTGATCATCTCGGCAAGGAACTCGCTGGATGACAGGCTGCAGGGCCTGGACCTGGGCGCCGACGATTACCTGGTAAAACCCTTCCACCTTTCGGAATTGAAAGCCAGGGTATCGGCCATAGTGCGCCGCAAAATGTTTAACGGCAGCAATGTGCTTAATTTTAATGAGTTGAGCATCGATCTCATGGCTAAAACGGTAACTGTTCATGGTGTCCCGGTAAAATTTACCCGCAAGGAACTTTCGTTGTTGATTTATTTTATCAGCAATAAAGGCAAAGTGATTTCCAAAAACGCCATTGCCGAACATTTGTGGGGCGATGGCATGGATATGGCCAACAACTTCGATTTTATCTACTCGCATATTAAAAATGTTCGTAAAAAAATAATGGAGGCAGGCGGCAAGGACTATATTTATGCGGCCTATGGCATGGGCTATAAATTTGCCGATCAATAAATGAAGCTCTCCGAAAGGTACAACCGGGTAAACCTCATTGCAACCATAGTTATTATGCTGATAACAGGTGCTATATACTACCTGGCTATCAGTGTCATCCTGACTAACCAAATCGATAAATCGCTGGAGGTTGAAGAGCACGAGGCGTTCGACTATGTAAAGCTCAACCATCGCCTGCCGCAGGTTTTTGAGTCGAAAGACCAGCAGATCACTTTCACACCGGCTGAACCAAATTCGGTTAAGCGGGAGTTCATCAATACGGGTTATTACCGCGAAAAAGGTGCATCAGAAGCTGGTCGTGGTTTAATCAGTTCCGTTACTGTAAACGGCAGGTACTATAAATTACAGATAGTAGAATCGAAAGTAGAAACAGAATACCTGATCCAGATCATTTTCGGCATTACCATTGGCGTGATATTGTTGTTATTACTGGTTTTACTCATCACCAACCGGCTTATATTAAGCAGGCTTTGGCAACCCTTTTACAGCATCCTTGGCGAACTTAAACAATTTAAAGTTACTGATAACAGCGATATTGCCCCCCTAAACTCCCCGATAGACGAATTTAACGACCTGCACCAGGAAGTAACAGCCATGGCCGAACGTGTAAAACGGGATTATAAAGACCTGAAAACCTTTACCGAAAACGCCTCGCACGAACTGCTAACTCCCATAGCGGTAATCAACTCCAAACTGGATACCTTGATCCAGACAGAAAATTTTAGTCCGCAGCAAAGTAAACTTTTGGGCGACCTATATGGCGCTGTTTCACGGTTGAGCAGGCTTAATCAATCGTTATTGCTTTTGGTTAAAATAGAAAACAAACTGCTAACCGATCAGCAAACTATCAATCTCAAAGAACTGATTGAAGAACTATTATATCAGCTGGAAGATATTTTCAGCGATAAGCAGATCACCGTTTCGGCTAATTTTGAGGATAAAGAAATAACGGCCAGCAGGTACCTGATTGATATTTTGCTCAACAACCTTATTATTAACGCCGTTAGGCATAACCACCAGGGCGGCGGGATCATCGTTAACCTTACAGCAGAGGCCCTCGTTGTAAAAAACACCGGCGAAAGTATGCCCCTGGATAACGAACGCATTTTTACCCGTTTCCACAAATCGTCTTCGTCAGAGGGGAGCGGTTTGGGGCTTACCATATCCAAACAGATCTGCGAAAGTTTGGGCTATCAACTGGGTTATAGCTATGAAGCTGCTCATCATTGCTTTGTGGTTAGGTTTTAAGGCCATGCGTTGATTACCTAATTTTTTATTTTTCAGCCCCAATCCAATTTGTCAAATATTTGATAAATTGAACTTGTTTATCATTGCTGTTATTCAAATAATCAATGAATACACATTTCCAATTTAAACAACGATATTTGATGCTGTTAATGATATGGATCATCAATTAAAAAACATAACAGTTAGAGGGTATAAATCAATCGCGGAACAATCGATACAATTATCTGATATAAATGTATTGATTGGACAAAACGGTGCAGGAAAATCCAATTTCATTTCACTATTCAGGTTTTTGAGAAACATTATTGAAAGACGACTACGAAATGTATCGCTAAAAGCGGGGGCAGAAAATCTGTTATATTACGGCAGCAAAACAACCGCAGAAATTACAATTGACCTGAACTTTGATCCTAACTACTATTACCTGAAATTACAGCCTGCTAATGATGATAGTTTGTTCATTGCGTTTGAAAATTGTGCATACAGGGGCAGAGGATATATGAACCCCTATATTACGGGTATTTCTGCTGATGAAAAGGAAAGTAATCTTTCTGCACAAGCTAAAACTTACAAAATAGCCGAACACGTTTATGATGTTCTTAGAGATTGGCGTGTATATCACTTTCATGACACCAGCGAATCTGCCGGAGTAAAAAAATATGGTTCTCTTGCTGATAGCAAATTCCTCTTTGAAGACGCTTCGAATTTGGCAGCTTTTTTATATGTTTTAAAAAATACACAATATGGTTTTTATGAGCGTATTGTAAAAACAATCCAATTAGTTGTGCCGTTTTTTGATGATTTTGTATTACGACCAAATCCTTTAAACGAAGAAAATATCCGGTTAGAATGGGTTGACAGATATTCTGATAAAACATTTACTGCAAATGAATTATCGGATGGCTCATTAAGATTTATTTGTATGGCGACCTTATTGCTTCAAAAAGATTTACCCAAGCTAATATTATTGGATGAACCCGAATTAGGCCTTCATCCTTCGGCTATAACAATTTTATCGGGCTTGTTGAAAAAGGCATCTAAACGATCACAAGTAATTATTTCCACACAATCTGTAAGTTTGGTTAACGAATTCGATGCTGAAGACATAGTGGTAGTAGAAAAAGCGGAAGCCGAAACAACTTTCAGAAGATTGGATCCTGAAAAACTTGAATCATGGTTAAATGATTATTCGTTAGGTGATCTTTGGGATAAAAATATCATAGGCGGTAAACCATGATCAGATTAAATATTACGTCCGAAGGCTTTTCTGAAGAGCGTTTCGTTACCGATATTCTTCGACCTCATTTACTCTCTTTCAACATATACGCAGAAACCAGAAAGGTACTAACAAATAGAAAGTTAAGGAAGCGCGGTGGGGTTGTAAGCTACGCCAAATTTAAAAATGATATCACGCAATGGTTTAAAGAATGTCCAGGTGTTTATCATACCACATTGATTGACCTTTATGGCTTAAGCAATGATTTTCCGGCGTACGCATCAACCCAAACACTATCGCCTTACGAAAGAGTTGCTGCAATGGAAAATGCCCTAAAAGCCGATTTGAATTTTCGAAAGTTTATCCCATACATTCAACTGCATGAATACGAGAGCCTTTTGTATTCAGATACAGATCTATTGGAAGAATGGTTGGGATTATACAATAAACTGCCTAAGGATTGTTTTAATAAAATCAAAAACTCTGTTACTGATCAGAACCCTGAACTAATTAATGAAGGGCCTGCTACTGCTCCATCTAAAAGAATCTTAACCATATGCGATTCATATGATAAAATAAACGATGGGATTTTAATCATAAAAGAAATCGGGCTTCAAAAAATTCGCAAGGAATGCAAACATTTTGATGGCTGGTTAACTACACTCGAACAATTGAAATAGCTTATTGGGGCTAATTTAAGGCCCCAAATAGAATTGTCTCTCCTAATCTATCTCTTAAACAGACTATAATTTTACGCCGTTCTGGTGGTGATTTTGCTATGTTCCACAAAAAGTATTTATCTCCATTTAAAATTGTTATTCTCCCCATACCAATTTTTTCCAGAATTATGCTTTAGCTTAGCTATTGTCAACACAATACACATTATTTTGAATACCCTTATCAAATGGTTTACTTGTCTGCTACTTTGCCTGTATAGCAATGTAATACAGGCGCAAACATATAATCTTGATCATTATTTAAAGCTGGCTAAAAACAATAGCCCGCTGCTCAGAGACCTGCAGAACCAGATCGTTTCGGGGCAGTTGGATAGCATGCGCATCAAGGCGGGCTACCGGCCCCAGGTGAGCGCCAACAGTTCGGGTTTGTACGCCCCTGTTGCAGGCGGATACGGTTACGCGCCAGCCATTACCAACGAGCATACCCTGGCCGCGTTAATGGGCGTTAACCAATCGCTGGATAGCAAAAAAAATATTGCCGCGCAGATTGATGCCGTTAAACTCCAATCACAAACCATCAGCAATACGGCAAAGATCTCCGAGCAGGATTTAAAGAAAGCTGTTACCGCGCAATATATCGCGGCTTACGGCAGCCTGCAGCAGGTAAAGTTTAATCAGGATGTAATTGCCTTACTTAACCGCGAAGAAAATCTGCTCAAAAAACTTACCCGCAGCAACGTTTACCGCCAAAGTGATTACCTTACCTTTTTAGTAACCCTTAAACAACAGGAGCTTATCTTGTCGCAGGCCAGGTTACAGTATAAAAATGATTACACTACACTTAACTATCTAACCGGTATTACCGATACCTGCTATGTAGAGCTGCTCGATCCTATACTTCAAAAAAAAACATCGGTTGATGCGGCCAACAGTATCTTCTTCAGCCAGTACAAAACCGATAGTTTAAAAACGGTGAATAGCCGCGCTCTGGTGGATTTTAGCTACAAGCCCAAAATAAACCTGCTGGCAGATGGGGGCTACAACTCCGATTTTTTAAGCGGGCCGGCTTACAAGAACTTCGGTGTAAGTGTTGGCTTTAGCTTTACCCTACCGCTGTACGACGGCGGACAAAGGAAGATCCAATACCGTAAACTCTCCCTCGAAGAAGACACCCGCCGCACTTATAAGGCATTTTTCGACAGACAGTACCGGCAGCAAATCGCCCAGCTTGATCAGCAGATCACCGGCAGCGAACAACTGATAGCCCAAATTGACGAGCAAATGAAATACACCGAAAGCCTGGTAAAGGTAGACACCCAGTTGATGCAAACCGGCGATGTGCGCGTGGCCGACCTGGTGCTGGCTATTAACAATTATCTCGCCATCAAAAACCTTAAAACACAAACCAATATCAACAGGCTGCAACTCATCAATCAGCTAAATTACTGGAACAAATAATATGAAACTCAAACATATATTTATTACCGCCTGCATATTGGCAACCTTGTACGGCTGCAAGGGCAAAACCCAGGCTGCCGATGATAGCGGAGAAGATGTGGGATCCGCACAAACCCCTGTCACCGTAACCACCGTAAGCGATAGCGCTATGGTTGATTATATCGACCTTAATGCCACTTCTGTTTTTCAGCAAAAAAACATCGTAAAAGCCAATGCTAACGGCTATGTGCAAAAGGTAAGTATCCTGCCTGGTCATTTTGTAAACAAAGGTGAACTGATATTCAGCATCAAAACCAAAGAAGCCCAAAGCATAGGCAACAGCATTAATGTATTGGACACCACTTTTAAGTTTTCGGGTATTAATAAAATAAAAGCCCCGGGCAGCGGTTACGTTACCCAGCTCAACCACCAGCAAGGCGATTACGTGCAGGATGGCGAACAACTGGCCGTAATAAGCGACCGCGAAAGCTTTGCATTTATCATGCAGCTGCCTTATGAGCTTAAGGGATATTTGAAAAACAATGCGAATGTTCAGCTGATTCTCCCCGGCGGTGAAAAAATTACCGGGCAAATAGCCTCGTCCATGCCCGCGGTCGATTCGCTTGCACAAACCCAGGGTATCGTGATTAGAGTTAATGGCAACAACCCGATTCCCGAAAACCTGGTAGCCAGGGCCCGCATTATCAAAACCGTCAGGCCGCACACCACATCGCTGCCAAAATCGGCTGTATTGAGCAACGAGACACAAACCGAGTTTTGGGTAATGAAACTCATCAACCCTACAACCGCGGTAAAAACACCTGTAACCAAAGGTATTGAAGCCGGTGACAGGGTGGAAATATTAACGCCAAAATTTTCGGTAGGCGATAAAATTGTGGTAACAGGAAATTACGGGCTGACGGATACGGCAAAGGTAAAAATAAGCCCCCTCTAAATCTCCCCCGGTAGGGGAGACTTTTTGTTCGCGTTAAAAACGAGCTAATGTGGCAAAATAATTTAATAACTAATTTTCTCCGGGTATCCCACAACCGGAGCAGTATTTAAAGCCCTCCCTACCGGGGAGGGTTTGGGTGGGGCTTATATGAACCAGCAAAAAAACTATTTCATAACGCACCGCAAGCCTTTGGGGCTGGTACTGGCGCTCATTATCATGGGCGGACTTTTTGCCTATTCCAAACTGCAAACCTCGCTTTTCCCCGAAATTACTTTTCCGAAGATCAAGATCATTGCCGATCAGGGTTTACAGCCGGTGAACAAAATGATGGTTACCGTTACCAAACCGTTAGAGAATGCCATTAAACAGGTGCCCGATCTGCAATTGGTGCGCAGCACCACCAGCAGGGGCAGTTGCGAGATCTCGGCCCTTTTTAACTGGAATGCCGATATCGACCTGAGCCAGCAGCGTATCCAATCAAGCATTGACCAGATCAGGAATGATCTGCCTGCCGATGTTAATATCAGCGTGGCAAAAATGAACCCCTCCATTTTGCCGGTTAGCGGTTATACTTTAGAGAGCCATAACCTCTCGCCTATCGAGTTGAGGCAACTGGCCACCTATACGGTAAAACCATTCCTATCGCAGGTTGATGGGGTATCCGAAGTGCGGGTGATTGGCGGTAAACTAAAGGAGTATTGGCTTATGCTTGATCAGGAAAAAATGACCGCTTTAGGTCTTACGCCTGATATTATCAGTACCACGCTCTCAACCACCAACTTTGTAAAATCGGAAGGTTATTTATCAGATTACAAGCGCATGTACCTCACAGTTACCGATGCTACAATTAATACCAAAGAGCAACTGGAACAACTGGTAATCAGCAACAACCGCAAGCGCGTAGTCCGCCTGGTCGATTTTGCTAAAATACAGGTAAATGAAGGCATCGAATACACCCGCATCAATGCCAACGGACACGACGGGGTTTTGATAGCGGTAATCAAACAACCCAACGCCAACCTCATCTCGGTAAGCAATGATATGGCCGATAAGGTGGATGCGTTAAAAAAGATCCTGCCGAAAGGCGTAACCATCAGGCCATATTATGTACAGGCCGATTTTGTGAACGATTCGGTAAAAAGCGTGAGCGATAGCCTTTGGATAGGTTTGTTACTGGCCATTATTGTCGCCATCATTTTTCTGCGCTCGGTAAAGGCAAGCGTTACCATATTGATCACTATCCCGGTAACATTAGGTTTATCCCTCCTGATCCTTTACTGGTTAGGTTACACCTTCAATATCATGACCTTGGGAGCCATTGCCGCCTCGATAGGTTTAATTATTGACGATGCCATTGTGGTAGTAGAACAGATTCACCGGGTACACGAGGAACATCCCGACGAGTTGAGCAGTCACCTGGTACGCAAAGCTATCGACTACCTGTTCCCGGCCATGGTGGGTTCATCTATCAGCACCATTGTAATTTTTATTCCGTTTGTGCTGATGAGCGGCGTAGCCGGAGCCTACTTTAAGGTATTGACCGATACCATGATCATTACCCTGCTTTCTTCTTTTTTTGTAACCTGGATAGGGCTTCCGGTAATTTACCTGCTCATCACGGGTAAACCTAAACTGAAGCAAAACGCCCAAACCAAACACGGGGAAGTACATACCGTAAAGCAACAAAAGTGGGTAAGCTTTTTCATACTGAGGCCTTATGTAAGCATCATCATCATAGCAGCGCTTGCAGCAGCTATTGTAATAGTGCCGTCATTATTAGAGACCGGCTTTTTACCTGATATGGACGAAGGCGCCATAGTGCTCGATTACAAATCGCCTCCGGGTACATCGCTCGAGGAAACCGACCGCATGCTACGCCAGATAGAAAAGCAGATTATAAAACACCCTGACGTTACTGCTTACTCGCGCCGTACCGGCACCCAAATGGGCTTTTTCATCACCGAACCCAACAGCGGCGATTACCTGATCCAACTTAAAAAAGACCGTGCCAAAAGAACGGAAGAAGTAATAAGCGACCTCCGTAAAATGGTGTCAGAAACCCAGCCTGCGCTCGAGGTAGAGTTTGGGCAGGTAATAAGCGATATGTTGGGCGATCTCACCACATCGGCCGAACCTATAGAAATCAAAGTATTTGGCGATGACCAGCAAAAATTGCAAAGCTTATCCCGACAGATTGCCGCCCTGGTTGAAAAAGTTCCGGGTACTGCCGATGTGCTGCCGGGCATCATCATCGCCGGGCCTACCGTGAGCATTCAGCCGCATTACAGCAAACTGGCCCAATTTGGCATTACCGCTGCTGACCTGCAAATGCAGGTGCAAAACGCTTTGGAAGGGAACGTGATAGGCAGTCTGTTGGAAAAAGAACAACTCTCCCCTATCCGTATGGTTTATCCGGGCAACCGCGTACTTGATGTAAACGGCATCCATAACCTGCGTATATTTTTACCTAATGGTAAACTGATTCCCATAACGGAACTGGCCACGGTAGAATTGAAAGAGGGCGACGCGGAAATAAACCGCGAAAACCTGCAAAGCATGAACGTGGTAAGCGCCCGGTTAGAAGGCAGCGACCTGGGGACCGTGATCCCGGCCATACAGAAAACCATACAAGATCATGTTAACCTGCCAGGTGGCTATCACGTGGAATATGGGGGGGCCTATTCGCAACAACAACAATCATTTAAAGAGTTGTTATTGATACTCATTACCGCCTGCGCGCTGGTTTTTGGCGTGATCCTGTTCCTGTTCAGGCAATTCAGGATAGCCATACTGATCCTGGTAATTGGCATCTTAGGTATTGGCGGAAGTTTCCTCGCGCTCTATTTAACAGGCACGCCGCTTAACGTGGGCAGCTATACCGGCCTCATCATGATTGTTGGCATTATTGGCGAAAATGCCATTTTCACCTTCCTGCAGTTTAAGGAAAGTGCCCTCGGAAATCAAAACCAGGATATCGACGCGGCTATAACCTTTGCCATCAGCACACGCCTGCGCCCAAAACTCATGACGGCTTTGGGTGCCATTATCGCCTTGATGCCGCTGGCCTTAGGCATCGGTGCCGGTGCCCAACTGCATCAGCCCTTGGCCATAGCAGTGATCGGTGGTTTTTTGGCGGCGCTGCCATTGTTACTTATTGTGTTACCGGCTATGTTGCGTATATTGTACCGCAAAGGGTTTCCGGAAAATAATAACCAATTAAATGAACAACAGGTGGCTTAGTACAGCATTTTTACAGATTCGGGATATAATTTCATGGCAATAAATAAGTCAGGAAAAATGAAAAAACACATTGTTGCTGCCGCACTGCTTTTTGCCGCTGCAATTCCCTTTAAACTGAGCGCACAAACTTATGTGGCCGATAAAACCATAGCCCTTCCCGGTAACGGCGGTTACGATTACCTGGCCATTGATCAGGTAAACCGTAACCTTTATGTATCTCACGCCACTACGGTCAATATCATTAACCTGGATACCGAACAACCGGTTGGCGTTATCGAAAGCATGAAAGGTGTACATGGTATAGCCATTGTAAACAAGCTTAACCGCGGTTTTATCAGCGATGGCAAAGCGAACGCGGTTGTGGTATTTGATCTCAAAACATTTAAAACCATTACCACCGTTGCCCTTACGGGAGCAAACGGACCGGATGCCATTATGTACGACGCTTTTTCTGACAGGGTATTTACTTTTAATGGCGAAAGCAAAAACTCGTCGGTAATTAATCCTTTAACCTTAAAGCAGGTTGGTACCGTTGCACTTGGCGGCAGCCCGGAGTTCGCCGTTAGCGATGGCAAAGGACTGATCTATAATAACCTTGAAGATAAAAGCAGCCTGGATGTTATCGACAGTAAAAAACTGAAGGTAGTTAAAAACCATCCGCTGGCACCCTGCGGCGGCCCAACAGGTTTGGCGCTTGATGCGGTTAATAAACGTTTGTTTACTGTTTGCCGTGAAAATAAAGGTGTAAGCGTTGTTGATATTAATACCGGTAAAGTTATTGCTACACTGCCTATAGGTGCCGGTGTGGATGCAGTGGCTTACGATGCTGAAACTAAACTGATCTTCTGCTCGTGCGGCGATGGAGTTACCACCATCATCAAACAAAAATCAGCAAATGATTATGAAGTTGTTCAATCTCTTAAAACTGAAGAGCGTGCGCGTACTATGGCTTTGGATGTAAAAACGCATAAAATTTACCTCAGCGCAGCACAATTTGAGCCAGGCACACGTACAACAGTGCCGAATACCTTCAAAGTTTTGGTGTATAAACCAAAGTAAATTTTATATAAAATAGCTGTGAAATATTCATGAAGAATTAATTTATTCCTGATATTACTAATTAAATTTTACAAAAAAATGAACTTTAATAGACGTTATTACTATATTTAACGTTTTACCACTATATGATTAAAAAAACTGATTTTGTCTATTCACAGGAATCTGAACCCCACAGGATCCGGACGAAGAAAATTTTAAAAGAGTTTCCGCAACTGCGTAAGCTGATAGGTAAAAACCCCAAAACCATATGGGCCATTATCGGGCTTGTATCTTTCCAGGTGATATTGGCCTGGTTTGTACGCGACCAATCATGGTGGATTGTTTTTGGTGCAGCCTATCTTTTAGGTGCTTTTGCTGATCATGCCTTGTTTGTAATGATTCATGAATGTACCCACCAGTTGCTTTTTAAAAACCGTAATGCTAACCGCTGGGCATCTATGTTTGCCAATTTACCGCAAATATTGCCAAGCGCTATTTCGTTCGAAAAATACCACATCAAACACCACGCTTTTCAGGGTGTGCATGAGTTGGATGCCGACCTGCCTAACAAATGGGAAGCAAAACTGATCAACAATTCGTTTTTTGGTAAAGCCTTATGGTTATTGTTTTTCCCGGTGTTCCAGTTATTCCGTTTATCGCGTTTACGCGAGATTCATCCGTTTGATAAATGGATCCTGACCAACTGGTTGTTGCAGGCAGCTTTTACTACAGCTATAGCCTACTTTATGGGCTGGCACGCGGTAGCGTTCCTGTTACTCAGTTTTTCTTTTTCGGTTGGCCTGCACCCGCTTGGCGCCCGCTGGATCCAGGAGCATTACCTTACCGTTACCGAAGAGCAGGAAACCTACAGCTATTACGGTAATTTTAACGCGGTAGCGTTTAACGTAGGTTTTCATAATGAACACCATGATTTTCCTTCTATCCCATGGAATAAACTCCCCGAGATCAGGAAAACGGCACCGGAATATTATGATACCCTGTACTACCATACCTCATGGACCAAACTGTTCTTCCAGTTTTTGTTCGACAGGGAAATCTCGTTATTTAACCGCATCGTTCGCCGTGACAGGGGAAAAGTAGCCCTAACCGATATCTCCAAACCAGATATCGACCTGGTAAAAGCCGAAGTTTCAAAACCCCAGCTTGAAGAAGTAGAAAAATAACAAAAAGGGCCCCTTTAAAAGGGCTCTTTTTATTAGATACCGTACTCTTATCATGCTTACTAATGCCCCGGCACAAAAAATTAAACCTTTTTTATTGCACACCTTGTATCCATCCAAATAATTTACGTATTTTGCTAACAAAATTAGCAAAATGAATAACCTAAGCATATCCGACCAACTGGTAATTTTCAGCCGCTATATTGGTCAACAAGTACTGGTTAGCAGCAAGTTGAATGATAATATCAGTACCGGCACGCTAAGCGGTATAAAATCAGATGCTATTGCGATTACAATTGACGGAATAAGCCGGTGGATTCCCCTGTATGACAATTTCAGGCTTTGCGAGATCAGGTTACTACTGAAACCTTTAAGAAAACAAACCGACGATATTAAGGCAACAGCCAACAGCTTGCTCAACCAGGCTTTTATAACTGCCTATTATCAACAGTTGGGTTATGATGTACCTGTATTTATCTCACCAGGGCATCCATACAATGACGGTACATTAACGAACTTAACCTGGCTGATTATCGTACAGCTACCGAAATTTATCAACAGAATACATTGCTTTACGCCTTTAATTCGGTGTAGCTAAAGTACTGGTATGAATATTGTTAACCAGTTAACGTTTTGTTGTCCGTTTTTCATATTGAATAATAAAATCCAATAATTAATAACATCTTCATACTAAAAGACTTTATTTGCGTTATTATTCGCAATAGTTAAGATGAGCCGATCAAAAAAATTAAATATACTGATACCACTTGTTTCGCTGTTTTTTTTAGCAGCATTTGCCAAGCACCGCCTGCTTGACAAGCAGGATATAACCGGCACGTTAAGCAGTAAGGAAATGGATGAAACTTCGGGTATAGCGGCGTCAACAATCAGTCCGGATACTTACTATGTGCATAATGACAGCGGGGATACCAGTCGCTTTTTTGCTATAACTCCCGAAGGTAAGTTAAAAACTACCATCTATTTTAAAGGAGATACCCATAACCCGCAGGGCGTTGCCGATTGCGAAGACATTGATGTTGGCCCGGGTCCGCAAAAAGATAAAAGCTATGTATACCTTGGCGATATTGGCGATAATGCCGGCAACCGTAAGTATATAACCGTTTACCGTTTTTTAGAAAACAAAGCCTGGGCAGCCGGTACCAACGCTAAAACTAATGCACCGGCTGTTGCTGTAAATTTCAGATACCCCGACGGCCCAAAAGATGCAGAAGCGATGATGGTTGATCCTATTGATAAGCAGTTGCTAATTGTAAGCAAACGCGGCGATACCGTGGCTATATATTCATCCCCGTTAAATTATAAAGCGAACGATACCATAACGCTTACTAAACGCGGCAAACTCTTTTTCCCCGGATTCAAGCCATTTAAATGGATCACGGCGGGTGATATCTCAAAAGACGGACAGCAAGTACTATTAAAAAGCTACGATAAAGTATATTACTGGCGCCGTCAAAACAATGAGCCGATCTGGGAAACCATGAGTCGCAAATACCGTGAATTGCCTTATAAAGGCGAAAAGCAGGGCGAAGCGATTGGCTTTACACCCGATGGAAAAGGGTATTATACAACCAGCGAGGGGGTGTTCGCGCCGATTTATTATTATAAATCCCCGGAGTGACTAAATTTTCTTTAAGGCTGGCGCTTGCGTGTCGCTCGTATCTTTACCACGATACAAGATTTATAAACCCGGCTGTTTATCGTTTGCCTAAACTGCACACGCGGTACGCGTGCGCAAGCGTTGGGATAAAATCTTCTTTAAAGCTGGTGCGCGCGTGTCGCGCGTATCTTTACCGCGATATAAGATCCATAAACATGTCTGCTTATCGTGCCTAAACTGCACATGCGACACGCGTACGCAAGCGTTGCCATTTTATTCTATCAATAAAAAAAGCCATTCAGCGTTTAAAAACTGAATGGCTTTCTTTTTGGTGTTTCATTGGATTTTATTTCTCCAATTTCACCAGTAACACACCGTGCGGGGCTACTTTAGCGGTAAAAGTTTTGCCGGTGCTTACAATAAATTTCTGCTGCCAAACATCGCGGTATTTGGTAAAGCCTTTTAAAACATCACCGGTTTTGTCCAGATCAATAGTTTGGTATTTATCAGACAAGTTGAAGATGCCGATTGCTTTGCTGCCATCCTTCAGTTCTTTAACCCAGATCTGGTAACCATCTTTTTTAACCTGCGGCATAGCGCCTTTGCCCAAGGCATCCTGGTCAATAGCCAGTACTTCGTCGTTGGTAAGTAGGCTTAAAGTGAACCTATCCAGATGGCCCATATCACAGCCAATCAGCAAAGGTGCAGAAAGCAGGCTCCAAAGGCTGATGTGGGTATATTGCTCATCAAAACTCAGGCGCGTATTGTGCAGGCTTGGCCCCCAGCCCACTTTACCCACCACCAGCATATCCGGATCATTAAAATGCCCCGGACCGGCATATGGCGAAGCTGCATCCTGCCTGAAACCGATATCGCTCATACTTCTCCACGTATCCTCGATATCGCCGGTTGTACGCCAGCTGTTACCACCGGTTTCGGCGCCCCATTTCCATACATCCCCCCAACCGTATTGGCAAAAGCTGAACATAATATCACGGTTAACTTTATTAAGTGATGAACGCATCAGTTGGTAAGGCTTTTTCAATGCGGCCAAATCAGGGTTTGGCGGCGTAACCTCCGAATAGGAACACCAGTCATATTTCAGGTAATCGAAACCCCAGTCGGCATAAGTTTTTGCGTCCTGGTCTTCGTGTTGCCAGCTACCCAAAAATCCGCCGCAGGTACGCGGGCCCGGCGATGAATAGATACCTGTATGCAAGCCTAAACTATGCACATAATCGGTAAGGCGTTTCATATCCGGAAATTTGCTGTTGGATACTATGGCACCATCTGCCGCGCGGTTTTCGGCTTCCCATCCATCGTCAATGTTTACATAGTTCCAGCCGTAAGCGCTTAGCTTATCGGCCATAGCTTTTGCCGAAATCTTTACTTTATCCTCGTTAACACTTAATCCCCATGCATTCCAGCTGTTCCAGCCAAGCGCCGGGGTAAGGCCAATTTTATCACCAATACTAATAGTAAACTCTTTTGATTTTGTGCCGAGACTATTGCTTACGGTTAATGTAACCTTATAATCACCTGCCTGGCTAACCGAGCCGGTTATGATACCCGTAGCGGCATCCAGTTTTAAGCCCTCTGGCAGGCCTGTAGCTTTATAGGCAAGCGGCTTTTTACCGGTAGCGGGAACCAGGTACAGGAAAGGGTTACCCGGCCTTGCACCATAAACCTCTGGTCCGTTAATTTTTGGTTTGGCAGATGGAGAAGGCGTTAAGATGTACGGTGTGGTTTCGGTTTTAACAATATCCTTGCCCGATTTTTCATCATGAAAAGTATAAGCGATGTTGTATGATTTTTTTGCGAGCCTTGCTATCACAAACGAATAAGTAAACGGTTTACCCGATGTAAAATGAGCCGGGTTTGTTTTTTCGTAAATCACCGCACCGGTTTCGGGATCGGTAACTTTAAAGGCAAGTTGCCCCTGGTACTCGTACTTATTGGTAGTTTGCAGTTTGATGGCTTTGGCCAGGCTGTTATTTTCTTCAAAACTAAAATCGCCATCGGTGTTCACATGCACATTATCCATTACATCGGCCATTGCCAAAGTAAACTTCTCGCCGTAAATACCACCATCACCGCCGGTATCAAATACCCGGATAGCCAGCACATTTTCCTGATCCCATAAAATAGCGGGGTTGTTGGCCGCGATGGTATAACTACGCCGACCGTAATGGCCATCTTTTATGGAACCGCCTGCACCGCCGTATTTGGCTATCAGTTTACCATTCAGGTAAACCTCATCATTATCATCAACGCTGGCCAGGTTTAGGCGCACGCTATCTTTTAAAAACGACTTTTCTTTAAGCGATGCCGGGATCACTACATGGATGCGGTACCAGCCGAAGCCGTCGTAACTCGGATGGCCCTGACGTTCCCAATTGTGATTTACATCAATGTCCTGCCAGTTTTTATCGTTAAAAGTTGGCGACGCCCACTGTACCGAATCGCCTACGGCAAATTTCCAGCCTTTGTTAAGCTCAACCTCCTGTGCCGACACAGCAAGGCAGCCGCCGACCAGCAAAAGCAAGGTAAAAATCTTCTTAATCATTTATTAATGGTTTAAAATTTAAATTGAAGGCCCGCAGGCCGGTTAGTATCTGCATTTTAAAGGTACAATGATTTTGAAAAACAGGAAATGTATTGGTAACATTTATTTTATCCGATCATTGCGGGCCAACCTAAAGATTTGGTTAATATCAGCGTAAACAACCAAAGAGCGATATCACAGTATTAAAACTGATTATCAGTCTCTTTAGCAGAGTTTATAGCAAACAACAGGCGGGCCAAAGTAAACTTAACACACAGTTTACGTTTTGGTTTAATACCCGCTTTACATTTACCACCATAAAAAAACAGGATGAAAAAAGCTTTTTTAACCTTAGCGCTTGCAACCGCATGCATTGCGGCTGCTATAGCTGGCATTACCAACTTTGCCGGCAAATGGGAAGGCAAACTGGAAACCGAAACCGGCGACGTTTATCCGCTGCTGTATAATTTTCAGGTTGATGGCGATAAGCTGAGCGGTACGGCCAAAACGCCCAAAGGTGATATGCCAATTGAAGACGGCAAAATAAACGGCAATGAATTTAAATTCACGGTTAGCATAGAGGATATCCACATTGTCCACACCGGCAAATTTTATGGCGACTCGGTTGGGGTTGATATTGAAGCTAACGGAACCAAAGTGCACACCACACTGAAAAGGTGCCCCCCTGCCCCCTAAAAGGGGAGTTTGGCAATATGAGCTACATGATATAGTTCTTAGCAATCTTTTAATCCCATAAATCACGGTTCAGAAAAATCGGTGTAATCAAAAACAATCGACGTAATCCCAAAAAATAAAAAACAGCGAAATCATCGTAATCAAAAAAATAAACGGTTCTTTCTTTATATTTATAACAACCAAAATACAATTTATGAAAAAGAAATTTTTTACTACAACCTTATTGGTAAGCTGCTTTATGATAGCACTTGCCGCCATAGCCGATTTAAATGGTAAATGGGCCGGAAAACTGGTAATGAGCGACGGACAGGAATATCCATTATTGTACAATTTTAAAGTTGACGGCGACAAACTAACCGGTACCGCTTTAACTCCCGAAGGTGATGTTGACATTAAAGAAGGTAAAACAAACGGCACCGATTTTTCGTTTACCGTTTCAACCAGCGGCATTGTGATCCCTCATACAGGTAAATTCATGGGCGATTCGATTAGTGTTGAACTGGATATCAACGGTTCAAAAGCTAACTCGATTTTAAAGAGACCAAAACAATAAACACAAGATCACAAAATCCTTCATGCCGAACTTTTTCGGCGCCCCTGGATAAAAAACCTTACCGGTAGCGGTAAGGTTTTTTATTTTAAATAAACTTTAAAGAAATAAAATTGTATATAGTTTAACTCACAACAAAATAACATCTGCTAAAACTATATCTGCAATGAAAAAAGAATTCCTGATCGTATGCGCTTTTGTCGCTATTACTGCATTCAGTTTTATTTCGATGGCAAATATTAACGGCAAGTGGACGGGCGCTTTAAAACTGCCCGACGATAGTGATTTTCCGTTAAGTTATACTTTTAAGGTAGATAGCGGCAGGTTAACCGGCACTGCGCATGCCCCGCAAGGTGATGTAACTATTACCGATGGTATGATCAATGGCGATAATTTTTCGTTCAGCATCCCCGTACCCGGAGGCACATCGCCACATACGGGTAAAGTATACCAGGATTCGTTAAGTATGAACCTGGTTTATAAGGGGCAGCATCTGCATGCAACACTCGTCCGCAGCAATTAGTAACGTTTATCGGTAGTGTTTAAAAGTTTATTTTAAATTACACGTTGCTTGTTTAGCGCTTTGAGCTTACCTTTGCGGCATGCTGCAACGTATTACAGCCTATTTACTCATCTTTTCGCTGATCACGGCAAACTTTTCGCGTTTTTTTGTTTACGCGGGGTTTGAAATGAACAGGAATTACATTGCTGCGAAGCTTTGCGAAAACAGGGACAAGCCCTGGATGCACTGCGATGGCAAATGTTATTTCATGAAAAAGATAAAACAGGCAGAGGACAAGCAGGCCAGCGACGAAAGGCAGTCGCAAAAGAGCCTCTATCAGGAGGTTTATGTCATCAGTTCAACTGATGTTAAATTCCACTCCAGCCTGTTGCAAGTTATTTCAACCCCTTACCTCAAAACCGTACCGGCCGATCGCCCGGTTACGATATTCCGCCCTCCGCAATTAGGATAATCATTTCATTTTTTGGTTTTTGATTGAATGGGATAGGTATGCCCGATGCTTAACGCGCGTGTAACTTACTAACCTGTTCTGCGCTTCGCCGAACCACCTTCTCTCCTGCTACGCAGCAAAGAGGGTTGGGAAAACACTTTAAAAAACATACTTTAAGAGATTCTCCCTCTCCTTTGGGGAGGGCCGGTGTGAGGCTTTATCCTCCTGCCCCTATTTATGCGCAGCATAGAGAGGGGTGACGAGCGCAGCGATGCCAGGGTGAGTAACCTCTCTGCCCATCAATCAAAATCCGCCGTACCCTACACTACCCATTTTTACACCGGGAGGCAACTCCCGCAATACTATATAATGAAACGATATTTAATCCTGATCATACTATTTATACTTACTAACACCCTGACTTACGGGCAAACCACCATAAAAGGAACTGTTACTGATGCCGTTACCCACGAAGCCATTGCCGGCGCATCCATATGCAAAGCCGATGCCACCAACGGGCAAAAACTGGGCATGACAAATGCCAGGGGGCAGTTCAGCATCAACATCGATGGCGTAACGCAAATTAAATTTGCCATGGTTGGTTATAATACGCAGATCATCAATGTATCCACCATAAAAGATCAGAGGCTTGATATCGGCCTGGAGCCTTCTACTGTCGATCTGCAGCCGGTTGTGGTAACCGCGAGCCGGGAAGGGCAGGCAAGGCAGGATGCACCTATTGCCATCAGCAAAATTAACTCCACCCAAATTAAGGATACTAAAGCAACCGCGCTTTACCAGTTGCTGAACAAAGTGGCGGGCGTATATATGGTAAACCTTGGCAACGAACAGCATACTATGGCTATCCGTCAGCCCATAACCTACAACGCATTGTATCTGTATATGGAAGATGGCTTGCCTATCCGTCCTACGGGCATCTTTAACCACAACTCGTTGTATGAAATCAACATGTCGGGCGTTAAAGATATTGAGGTGGTAAAAGGCCCGGCCTCATCGCTTTACGGCAGTAACTCCATTGGCGGCGCGGTTAACTTTATTACCCAGGGCCCGCCTACGGGTTACGCCGGTAACGTATCGGTACAGGGCGACAATTATCACTACCGCCGTGTTGATGCCGATGGTGGTTTTACCCAGGGCAAATTTGGTTTATATGTGGGTGGATATTTAGCCCACCAGGGCGAAGGCTGGCAGGATTACTCTGCTTTTGATAAGTACTCGGGCAACTTCAAAACCACTTACGATTTTAGCGCGAAAACCAAACTCACCACTTCGGCTGCTTACAATTACCTCAATACCCAAACTCCGGGCAGTTTGGATAGCGCACACTTTTATAATCGCAGTTACAGCGCTAACCAACGCTTTACCTACCGTAAAGTAAAATCATTCCGCGCCAGTACAAGGTTAGACCAGCAATGGAACGATAAGAACAGCACCTTTGTAACCTTATTTTTCCGTCAAAACTCTACCGCACAGTTGCCAAGCTACTTCATTTCGGACGTAAGGGATAACAACGGCGTTTACCAAAGCAGCAACGGACAGGTAAATGATCAACGCTTTCACAGCTTTGGTTTATTGGCCCAGCACCGGGTTGATTTCGATTTTCTGCATTCGAGGTTAATAGGGGGCGTTTACGTAGATGACAGCCCAAGCTCGTACTACGCGCAGTACCTGGATATCACCAAAGATGTTGCCAACAACTACTACACCGGCTTCACCAATACCGGCCGCTATATTGATGATTATAAAATCAAACTGTTTAACACAGCCGCGTACGTTCAATACGAGGTTAAACCTACCGAGGCTTTGCGTATTACCGGTGGTTTAAGGTACGATAGGGTTCACTACGATTTTACCAACGGTATCCCGGCAGGCCAAACCAAATACAAACAACAGGAAACCAATAATTTTAATATTGTTGCTCCCAAACTGGGCCTAACCTACAACTTTGGCGCTAATAAAGGTATTTACGCCAACTACAGCGTAGGTTTCCAGCCGCCGGAAACAGGCGACTTATACAGTTCGCGCCAGTTAACCCCGCTTAAACAGGCTACTTTTGATAATTATGAGGCAGGGGGCTGGTTCGCGGCATTTAATAAGATGCTGTACTTTGAATTGAGTGTTTTTGATCTGGAAGGCCACAACGAGATCATCAGTCAGCTATTGCCTGATAATACAACACAAAATCAAAACGCGGGTGCAACCCGCCACCGTGGTATTGAGTACGCTTTAACCCTTGCTCCGGTTAAGGATTTAACTTTCCGTTTTAGTGGCACCAATGCCCGCCATACTTACGTAGAGTACAGTGAGGTGCGCACCAATTACAGTACCGGTGCCAATACCGTGATTAGCTACAATGGTAACCGCATGACTAACGCCCCGGCCTGGATAGCCAACTCCGAGCTTACTTACAAACCACATGATCTGCCAGGTTTCAGGATAGCTACCGAGTGGCAGCACATTAACCACTACTTCACCAATCCGGCAAATACCAAAACTTATGGCGGTTATGATATTTATAACTTACGTATGGGTTACGATGTTAAAAGCGGTGCGTTAAAACGTGCGGGCATCTGGTTTAATGTGCTTAACTTAACCAACAAGCTGTACGCTACAACAGTAACCGGTAACCAATGGGGCGATACCTATAATGCCGCGCCGCCGCGTACCTATACCTTAGGTATCAGTTATTCATTTTCAAAATATTGATCATGGCATCAGCAGCAATAAAAAGCAAATTTTACAAATGGCACAGGTTGCTGGGGTTAATATCCCTGGTACCGGTGATATTCCTGACACTGAGCGGGTTGTCGCATCCCTTCATGTCAAACTGGTTCAGGCCGTCAATAGCGCAAGAGCTTTTCAAACCCCTTGCGCAAAACCAGATGAAACCAGCTTTATCTTTACAGCAGGTATTGGATAAAAACGGCATTAGGGCTATCCGCAACTTCGCGCTGGTTAACTTTAAGGGCAATACCTTTTACCAGGTTTTAGGGCAGGATAGTGTTTACAATTACTATTCGGCGGGTGATGGTGTTTTGCTAAAGGATGGCGACCGCCTTTACGCCACCTACCTGGCCCGGTATTTCACGCAGGACTCGACATCAAACATCAAAAAGATCGACTATCAAACCACATTCGACGAGTTTTATCAGCCTATTAATCGTTTGCTACCCGTTTGGAAGATCAGCTTTGACCGCCCCGACGGTATGGATGTTTATGTAGAAACCGGCCAAAGCCGTATGGGTACCTTCAATAACAATACCCGTAAGGCCTTTTTGTGGACCTTTGAACAGTTCCATACATGGCAGTTTTTAGCCGATATTGGCGGCGATACTTTCCGTAATGTGGTGCTGCTGATAATTATGGCGGCGATGCTTTTCGCCCTGCTGAGCGGAATAACCGTTTATGGCCTGTTTTGGAAAAAGTTTAAATCCATCCGCCAAAATCAAAAAGTTAAGGGTACAGATGACAGGCGTTTTGTTCACCGCTTTCACAGGCAACTGGGGCTTATTGTTTCTTTCGTGATGTTTACCTTTGTTGTAAGTGGCGTATTTCATCTTGCCGTTAAACTGCATAATACGGAGCACGGCATAACCAATTACGGCGCGGTAATCGAACGGAATGAACTTGGCATTTCCAATTTGCAATTGCCGCTGGCGGATAGCCTGATCAGCCATATCGGTTTGGTTTCGTTTGCCGACAGCAGCTATTACCAGGTAACAGACACTAAAAAGCAGATTCGCTATTTTAATAGCATAAGCGGCAAAGAATTAAATAACGGCGACGAACAATATGCCCGTTTTTTGAGCGCTTATTATCATGGCAACAAACACGATACCCAAAAAAACTATGGCAGGATCAAGGTGCAACCTATTAAACAGTTTACTGAAGAGTATGGCTTTATTAACAAGCGCCTGCCTGTGCAGCAGGTAAACTATCCCGGTAACCAAAACTGGTACATTGAAACCACCACCTCAAAACTGGCTACAAAAGTTGCAGGTATTGACAGAATAGAGGGCTTTTCTTTTATATTTTTACACAAATACTTTGGCATGACCTGGGCTGGTAAAAACGTCCGCGATATGGTGAGCATGCTGGCCGCCCTGGGCGTGCTGGTGGTATCAATATTCGGTTTTGCCTCATTCATCAAAAACAAATAAACCCGATATGAAAAAAAACCTCATCCTTTTTGCACTGGCTGCTTTAGCCTTAGGCGCCTGCAACAGTACCGTTAAAAACAAAGAAAAAGCCGATACTACCGCCGCCGCCAAAAAGAAAGGGAAATATACATGCACGATGCACCCTGATTTGACCTTTGATAAACCCGGCGATTGCCCTAAATGCGGCATGGCTTTGGTTGAGCGCGATACTACCACGGATAAAAAGTAAGCCAAAAAGGCTTTTATAACTTGCGCTCGCTTGCAACGAGGGCTTAATATGGGTTTGCGTTTATAACACAAATTGCGCGATACAATTGCGAAACCACGTTAAGCACTCGTTCTGTAAACGAGCGCAAGATCAATCGCAAGGAAGCGGGTAAAAAGTAAGCTTAACATTTCGTAGATCATTTTAAAAGTGTCATTGCAGAACCAGGTAGTTACATGAGCGGGTGCAGCTCTGACTTTAGCATTACTTCATTTTGCAATGACCTTTTTTTATCCGCTATCCTCCTTAACAAATAAATCACTAATTTTGGCCGAATGAAAAAGGTGGAAGTATTGAAATTGATTGACCTGGTTGAAGAGATCAGGAAACTTGATGAGCTGATTCAGCAGAGCCGCGCAAAAAAAACTTCCGATTTTGTGATCAACCAATACGAAGCCAAAAAGGTTAAACTGGTGGGTTCTATTATTACTGAACTTGCCTCCGCTCCTATCCAATCTGTTGAAAGTTTCCTGCTTGTTCAAAAAATCCTGAACAAGTACTATCCTAACGTTAACGAAGAGGGGCTGCTTAAAGATGATGACATCAGCAAAATTGCTGCTGTTATTTAATAACCGCTATAATAACATATCCAGAAAAGCGGTTTGTTCCAACCCGCCTTCGCCTTTCCAAAAGGTTGTTTTCGGGTGAAAATGCTTCCATGAATGCCAGTATTCCTGGTAGGCCTGTACTTTGTTTAGCTTTTCGCCTTTTCGCGTACCGGAGATACAAAGCCCATCCCAATCCCAAACAGATGCCGTTTCATCGTCGGTAAGCATTCCGTTAGCATTCAGTTTAAAATGAAGGGTTTTGCCTTTTACCATTGTATTCCAGGCATGATAGCTCAGGCTGTCTTTTTCAACGCCTATCAATAAAGGCATGTGGTTAACCTCGTCATTCAGCAATCGCTTAATGCGCATATGCCGCCAGTTATAAGCTTTGGCCTGCCCGTTGATAATTACACCTATAACCCAGCTTTTACGGTTTAAGGAGTCTTTATTTTTAAGCGAACTATCCTTATCTACAGCCTGCACGCGATCATAATTTTTCAGGTCGGCATAATCAGCCGTATAAAGTTTATCCGGCTGCAGGATCAGGGTTTCCGGGTGTTTTTGCAACCATGATGACAGGGTAAGCTGCTCATAGGGCAGTTCGGTTAATTGTTTGCCCTTCAGCTTTCCAGCGGCAGCGCTGCCGGTGGCCTGGTACCACCAGGTTTTGGTACTTTCATCTTCAATAATGGCATTGTAATGCCTTGCGCCCACCAAACGGAAATTTTGCCGTACGCCATTAATAACCGGGCTGTAAACCCTGCCTGTGCGACACATGGTACAATAGGTTATTAACACCGGTTTATTGCCAACCTCATCCTGCAATTTATGATGGTAACCAAGGTATATTAACGGATAAGCTTTAGCAACGCCATTATTAACTACGCCAATAACCAGGTAGTTTAAAGGCACATGATTGGATAAGCCGGTGGAGAAAACCGGTTTATCGGTTTCTTTAAACATGGTTTCGGCTTTGTACATATAATCGGTAATATAAAAGCTGCCTATGCAAAGCATAAATACCGAAGCCTTTACCACCTTTTGTTTAAATGTATTTTTAGCGTAGTATTTAAAAAGGTACCAAACAATAAAAAGCAAACCTATAATGCGCAAAGGCATAACCACTTTTTCGAGGTAGTAGCAAAAAGTGATGGCGTTTAAATCCTGGCTACCCGGAAAAGGCATCAACAGGTAAGCATGCACCAAACCCGGAATCACAAGCAATATGATGCCGGTCCAGAATACCTTAGCGCTATTCCATTTCATTTTAGTCGGGTAACTTCGCCGATGCCTGAGCCTGTGTTTCAATGTTTACAATCGGTTTATAATTTCCTAATTTATAAAATTTTATAAAAACCAATAGCACCTGTAATAAATAGTTGCAATTGAATTTTACTTTACCCTTACGTTGATCACAGGCCCTATTCATAAATTTGAATCAACACAAAAAACTGAATGATGAAGGTAGAAATATGGTCGGACGTGATGTGCCCGTTTTGTTATATAGGTAAACGAAGATTTGAAAAGGCATTGGCGGGCTTTGAACATAAAGACGAAATTGAGATTGAATGGAAGAGTTTCCAGCTCAACCCCGATCTGAAAACCAACCCGGATATCAACATTAACCAATACCTTGCCGATATTAAAGGTTTCAGCGTTGATCATGCCGCGCAATTAAACAACCATGTTACCCAAATGGCGGCGAATGAAGGGCTCACTTATAACTTCGACAAAGCTATAGTAGCTAACAGCTTTAACGCGCACCGCATGGCCCACCTGGCCAAACAGCGCGGTTTGGGTGACGCGGCAGAAGAAGCTCTTTTTAAAGCTTATTTTACCGAAGGCCGCAATATCGATGACATTGAAACGCTTACAGAATTAGGTATGGGTTTAGGATTGCCGCCAGAAGAACTTAAGCAAACATTAGCGAGCGACCGGTATGCCGATGATGTGAAACACGATATTGCCGAAGCGCAATACCTTGGTGTAAGGGGCGTGCCGTTTTTTGTACTTAACCGTAAATATGCGGTATCCGGCGCGCAGGAGCTTCCCGTTTTTAACGATACCCTTACCAAAGCATTTACAGACTGGCAACTGGAAAACCCGAAGCCAACTTTTGATACTACGGAAGGCCCATGGTGCGGGCCGGATAGCGATTGCTGATTTTGGCCAGGAAGAAGAGTTTGGTGACTGACAGCTTCATTTTTTCAACATAATGTACAAGGCGAATAAATTGCTTATATTTAAGCACTTAAAAACTATCGCAATTGGTTTTATCATATGAAAAAAATTTACCTTCAAATTTCGGCCTGCTTATTCGTAATAACTTCAGTATTGAGCAGTTGCAAACTTGATCCCATCCTTCCTCCTGATAAAGAACTTAAAGCTATTGATAAGAAACCTGATACCGGCACCGACCCAGGTACAGGCACAGATCCTGGCACCGGTACCGATCCGGGAACAGGCACGAATCCGGGTACCGGTACAGGAACGGACCCTGGAACAGGGACAGATCCGGATAGTGGAGCGGAGGATGGCTCTGACTATCCTGCTGCTGCACAGGGAACTATTTCGTACCAGGTTAACGGGGGTGCTAAGGTAACCAAAAGCAATGCCACACTTGTTACTGTTGAGCCGGGTGGCTTTTTCGCTAACGGATCAAGTTCCGTAAACGCTGTAAATATGAATACCGGAGATATGTTCCAGTTAATGATATTGAATGTTAAACCGGGTACTTATGATATTGGCGCCCTTAACGCGGATGTTGACGGAACTTTTTTTGGAGGCAAAGTTAAGTTTACCACGTTGAACCATTCAAGCGTTTCGAATGGAAATGCCGTAGGCACATTTAAGGCAGAATTTAAAAATCTCGGCACCGGTAAGATTAATGTTATAGTGGGATCTTTCAATATAAAAAGCTAATCAATAACTCATTAAGCTTAAAAAGCGGTTATATTGTCTCTTCAGGCAATATAACCGCTTTTTTATTAAATACCTCGATACCCTATCATGAAGTTAAAAACGATTTAGCTTAACTAATTTATATTCAATTACGTATCTTTGCGACAAATACACATAGTGTCATTTAGACACATTTGATATTATTTTAACATGACCAACTCTCCTGCTTCCAAACCACCGATAAATAAGATAGCGCTCCGTATCGCCGTAGGGGCTATGTTTTTTATGGCAGGTTTAAGCTTTTCGAGCTGGGCTTCACGCATTGCAACCGTTCAGCAAAACCTTGGCTTATCTGATGCCGGCCTTGGAGCCGTGTTATTCGCCTTACCGGTTGGGTTGATGTGTTCGCTGCCATTTTCAGGATGGATCATCACTAAAATAGGCAGTAAAAAGCTTGTGATCATAGCGCTTATTGTTTATGCAATGGCATTGGTTACGCTTGGCCTGGCCCAAAACCCGTTTCAACTGGTTATCTGTTTAATGTGCTTCGGTTTTTCAAGCAACGCGGTTAACATAGCCGTAAATACCCAGGCTGTTGCCACCGAGCAATTGTACCAACGCCCTATAATGGCATTTTTTCATGGCTTATGGAGTTTAGCGGGATTTACAGGCGCAGGCATAGGCACATTCATGATAGCAAACGGCGTTATCCCCTTACATCATTTTATGGCCATGCTGATAGTGATAGCTCTTGGCGTATTGATAGCGGCACAGTATCTTAAAGACGACAAGGTTACCGATGCGGGGCCTGCTTTTGTTATGCCCGATAAATCGCTTATTAAACTGGGGGTTATAGCCTTTTGCTCGATGATTTGCGAGGGGGCAATGTTCGACTGGAGCGTGATCTACTTTAAAAAGGTAGTGCTTGCGCCAACAGCACTTGTAGGCGTAGGCTTCACTACTTTTATGTTTACTATGGCCGGGGGCCGCTTTATAGCCGACTGGTTTGCACATCGCTTTGGTTTAAAACGAACCCTGCAGGTAAGCGGCTCGTTAACAGCCACAGGCCTGGCTATTGCCGTAATATTCCCTTATGTGTACACCGCCCTGTTTGGCTTTCTACTGGTAGGTGCAGGCGTCTCGTCGGTTGTGCCTATGGTGTACAGCGCCGCGGGTAAATCAAAAACCATGGCACCAGGGGTAGCGCTGGCGGCGGTATCAACCATAGGCTTCCTGGGCTTTTTGGTGGGTCCGCCGGTAATAGGTTTTATAGCAGGTATAGCTACGTTGCGGGCGTCATTTATTCTGATAGCCTGTATGGGGATCTCGGTGGTAGTGGTTTCAACCAAGGCCAAACTTGACCAGGACAATAAAACAGCAAACATTACCGACGAACCGCCTATAGATTTCAGCCCTCCCGTGTCAGATCTTCGTTCGAAGGATTAAGGAGGTATTCAAATTGCTCATGCCCGTTGTGAAAAATAAACTTGAGCCGTTCTTTAGGGGCATCAATATCCAACGATATTAAACCAAGTGTCTGGGGTAAGTTATCCCTGATCAATTTCAAATCAGTAACGTTAGGCATCTCTACAAAAATATCATCGCCCTGCGGTTTAATGAGCCAGTTTTGCAGGTTAGCATTTCTTAATGTATCAATCCATTTTTGTTGGTAAGCATTCATATATCGTCCTATTTAAGGAATAAAATACCTTAACAGCCTTTTTGTTTTGTTACAAGCCTTAGTTTAGCTACATCAAACTGTAATAATAAGGGAATAATGGCATCATTAGTAGGCCCTGTTGGGCTGCCCGTAAACACCCAGCGGTGTAATCCTGTTTTGAAAAATAACCGTTGGGCTGTTAAAAAAACGCACAAAATCATCAGCGCTTTGCTGGCCGGGATAGGGCGCGTAATAATGATGTTCGTTACCGTTACGCCAGGCCATCGCATAACTCACTTTGTGTTTTTTAAGGATGGGAAGCAAAACGTTGGTCCACCAGTTATCCATCGGGATAGCTTCGTATCCTGTTTCGGGCAGGCAGCTTAATTTACGGTGTTTTTGGGCAACAGCGTCAACAATACCAAGTCGCTTATCCAGCTTTGTTTGATAATAAGCCACGTTTGTTGTACAATAGTTGTCAAAGCCTACAAAATCCACATAGTCGTCGCCAGGATATCTCTCCAAAAATTCTTCTTCCGATTCAAAATCCGCAGCCGAATATACAATGAGCAGGTTATGCAGTTTCCTTTTATCGCGAAGGTAATTGATGGTAAATTGCCATAACGTTTTAAAATCAGCAGGCGTACAGGTGTTTTTGCACCACCAGAACCAGTTACCCGTAAGTTCGTGAAAGGGCCGGAACAATACAGGGATAGGCTCACCATCTGAACCCTTCATACCAGCGAGATAATCGGCAGCTCTGTCGAGATATGCTTTATACACATCGTGAAAGCTACCTCCCGCAATTAGCTCTTTAACTGTTTGCATGGTGGTGTCCCAGGCAGTTTTGCCATTGACCGGGTTGTCCATATGCCAGCAGAAAGTGTTGATGCCGCCACGTTCATATACTGTTTTTACAAACTGTTGCTGTTGTTTAAACGCAATGCCATTAATATCATGAATACTATCGTGTTCAATCTTTGCTAAATCCCATCCGTATAGGGCAGGATATGATCCGGTTACACTCTTTACATCCGACCTGCCTGCCTCATCCCGCCAACCTACTCCGTAAGCCAGATCATCGTGGTGACCAAATATTACACCGCCATTAACCAAACGCTGCATGCTGTAAAATAGCTGCCGGGTTTGGGTTGTCGCTTTCCTGTCAGAAGGTTCAAACAGTTGAGCCATAGCAGTATAGTTAATTACCAACAATAGTAAAACAATCCATTTTTTATAAAGCTTCGCCATTATACAGATAACTTTTTTGAGCCAATATTATTTTATGGCAATTTGCCGCCTAAGTATAAGTTTACTGCAACAACAACCGGATAACCCAATCAGACCAGACAATTTCCTCTTAGTAATTATCAATGGTCATTTAACCTGCTCCACCAGGTGCGTTTTAGTATTAAAACAGTTACCGCCAATAAGGCTATGGTAACCATTAAAGCTATTCTTTGTGCCAAAATGAGGTACATAGGCAGTATGGTAAGGCAACACTGGGCGGTGGTACCAATCACCACATTGAACATATTCAGTTTAAAATTTTTATTCGGCACAAATGCGGGATCGTCTTTCATTACCAACGCTTTAACAGGCTCCCAAAAGCCCCAGGGGCGAACGGTTGTATAAAAAGACTTCAGTACTTTCAGATCTGTAGCGGGAGCTGCGTAGGTGCCGATGAGCGATCCGAGCAGTGATACCGCGAATAAGGCCGGAACCCAGTACAGCAATTGCAACGAGGGAATCACTACAGAAAAAACCATTGCGCATACTATCCCCGAAAGCATCCCGTAAAAAAAACCATTGGCATTAAATCGCCACCAATGCCATTTCAATATGTTGGATACGATGTAGCCCGCATACAAAGCCGATACGATCCACAGTAAAACCGAATTAACATTTTTCACAAAGAAACCAAGTATTATCCCTACCGCTACAACAAACACACCCACCAAATAATTAGCCCTGATAATATTTTTGGTAGAGGCTTTAGGGTTGATGTATTTGATATAAATATCATTTACGATATAGGCCTGTGCAGCGTTCATGGTACCGCTAAAGGTACTCATGAATGCCCCCAGTAAACCGGCAAGTAATAACCCAACCAGGCCAACGGGCAAAAAGTTATTGATCACTGCCGGTAAAATCCGCTCAAAATCAATAGCGCCGCAGGCATCCTTTAAATCCATCCGGCGATAAAACAACAGGCCCAGTACAGTTAAGCTGATAATGAGCAGGTAACGTACGGGTAACAAAATGATATTTACAAAACCGCTCATCTTGCTGGCCTCTTCCGGCGAACGGGTTGAGAGGATTTTTTGCATATCATAGTTTGGCGCGGGGCCTGCCAATGCTGCGAAAACACCTTTAAAGGTCATCATCATAAAAAACAAACCGAATAACGAGTAGCCGTCGTCCCTGATCTTATCGTTTACCTCGTTGATAATACCTGTCCAGCTTAAACCAAGTTTTTTGCCGAAAAACGGGCTATACCAGCCGTCGGGCACATTTAAATGGTGCCCCTGCAATTTAGCTGCGGCTATAAAACCTATCCAGATACAGGCCACTGTCATGATGCCGTATTTAAGCATATCACCCAGCACAATACTATGCATGCCGCCCATAACGGAGTAAAACATGGCAAACAAGGTAAATACAATACCATAAACATGCGGCACGTACTGCGGAGCCACATTAAACGGCACATAAGCGCTAACCATTTGCCACGGGATAAAAATTTCAATAAACTTGCCCAGGCCAATAAAACCATAGGCCAGGTAACCGAAACAACTTAACAGCGCAAAGCCGATCACCACCACATTAGCGCCCGTTACGCCGGTGCCGGATGTGCCAAAACGGGTGCCCAGCCATTCGGCCCCTGTAGCGGCATTTGAGCGGCGCAGCCAGCGCGAAAGGTACATCATTAAAAACACCTGGTTAAATACCGGCCAAAGCCAGGGGATCCAGATGCTTTTCATCCCGTACACAAAACACAGGCTCACCATCCACATCGTGCCGCTGATATCGAACATATCCGAAGCATCACTTAAGCCGAGTTTATACCAGGGCAATGATTTGCCGCCAAGCATATAGCTCTCTTTGTTTTCGCGCGCTTTTTTTCGGTACCAAAGCCCGATAACGACGGTACTCAGCAGGTACAGAACGATAATAGCAACATCAACTAAGTGTAGTTTCATCAATTGGCAGCATCAGAATTTACAGAATGAGGTTATCAAAATCAGTTCGCACAAACCATACTAAGCCCCGCTATTCTGAAAACCCGTAAATTCTGAAAATTCCGGTTCAGATCAAAAACTAATTTATTATCAAACAATTTCAATACTATTTTAACCTCTTTTCAACATCAGGAACCGGGTAATACGTTTTCAATTCCCGGCGATGCCCATGCGCAAGGTTAAATAAACACCCGGTTCCCGGTATAGGTTTCCCTGAACTCTTTAGGGATGCACATTTTTTTGCGCTTGAAGATCCTGTTGAAATTGGAGATATTGTTGAAGCCGCATTTATAGGCAATTTCGGCTACGGTAGCTGTCGAATCGATCAACATGCGGGAGGCATGACCGAGGCGAATCTCGTTCAAACTATCAATAAAAGTTTTACCGGTACGCTTTTTAATAAACCTGCTGAACGAGGCTTCGGGCATATTGGCAATTTTAGATACCTCGGCAAGGGTAATCTGCCTGTTATAATTAAGGTTCATGTGTTCAAAAACCTTCTCTATACGGCGGCTATTGTAATAGAACTTTTCGTTGGTAAAACTCGCGTCCGACAGCAGTTTCATATCGCGGGAAATGGAAAGTTCATGCAGGATAGACAATAACTCAAGCACCGAATCGAAACCTGTTTTTTTATCCAGCTGCATAATCCTATCCTTGAGTGCATGGATAGTTTCAGCCGGGAAGGCAATTCCGCGCTGCGAGCGATCCAACATGCTCTTCACAAAGCTTAACTGGTTACGTTTTAAAAATTTTTCATCAAACAAATCTTTATGAAACTGTATGGTAACTTCAGCAATTTGTTCGCTTTGGCACTGGTGGGTAAACCATGCATGGTACAGGTTAGGCCCGATCAGGGCCAGCTCCACCTCATCAATAACCTCGATATGGCCGCCCACTACCCTTTTTGCTCCTTTAGCATTGATAACCAGGTTCAATTCGTATTCATCATGGTAATGAAGCGGAAAATCAAACTTGTTTTTCACCCTCGAAAAAATGGTAAAACAATCACTCGGCGTTAGCGGTGTTATTTCCCGCATTACATTACTTGTAGTCATATATCCGGCAATATAAAAGGCATCAAACTGATGATACTAATTTAACCATTTTATATTATCAAAACATATAAATCACTTTTTGTTATCATCAAAAATCGGTCAAGACAAGGATTCAACTGCTGTGCCATCTGCGAAGATGCAGTAAAGGTTGCGCTTCGCCTTACTATTCAAATCGCAAAAACAAACCCGAGCGATGTAGTTATTTGCCTACACCCTTTGCCGGTGGTTTATTTGAATAACTGCTTACAGCATGTTTAAATAAACACCTCACTGTGTCAAAGATGGCATGAGCAAAGCAACATAATGAGATGAATGGTCAAAATTTTACACTTCATTTACTATAATTTCATGGCGATGCTATGCTATTAAAATTTAAAACTTTTAGGTTTGCGGGCAAATTGGATTTTAACTTTTAACCCAATTGGTCAAACTTTATTTAGCTGTAATTTAACCTGACGGTAATACTGCATTGATAATTTGCCGACTTATTACAAAAGTACTTGCCAGCCAAAATGAGTAGCAATGGTTCATAAACCGGCTTAACATCAAGTGTAATTCAATACAGGTTGAGTCATAATACTTTTTTTACATTGTTTAATTTTAAACTAACCGGAAACACTATAAAAGCGATCACAAAATCAACAGCATAAACACAGGCAATACTTTTATTTCATTTTTTAAACAAGAACGTATTATTAAGGTAAAACCACCCATTCCGGGAAAGTAACATGTTTAGGACACGAGATTCCGCAAGAGCCCCATATTCACAAAAGGATATCTTTCAAATAAACAGGCAGGCAAACAAGATCAGCTTTTTTTTGTAGATTAACCATAAACGCAAACAGCAGTACATTTTTAATGGACAATACGCAAAGCATAAACGGGGAAACACCGAAAAAGATGTCAAAGCTAAAGCAAAGCTTTGCCGACTTTTTCTTAACCCTTTACAATATCAATAAATTTATACTCCGCTTTTTCAGGGAAGCATTTGTACCACCGTTTGAACTTAAGGAAGTGGTGCGCCAGTGTTATGAGGTAGGTGTACGTTCATTTACGCTGATATCGGTAACCGGCTTTATAGTAGGCGTAATATTCACCAAGCAATCAAGGCCATCGCTATCGCAATTCGGCGCCGAATCATGGCTGCCATCATTGGTATCTATAGCTATTATGCGCGCGCTGGCGCCACTGGTTACCGCGCTGATCGCCTCGGGTAAGGTTGGTTCAAGCATCGGCGCCGAACTGGGCTCTATGCGCGTAACCGAACAAATTGACGCCATGGAAGTATCGGGCACCAAGCCCTTTAAATACCTGGTATGTACCCGTGTGCTGGCTACTACGCTTACCATCCCTATCCTGTCCACTTATACAGGCTTTGTGGCCCTTTTTGGCGGCTATTTAAATGTAACCCAAAATGAAGGCACCACCTGGACCACTTTTATACAGGAAGTGTTTGAGCCATTAACCTTTACTGATTTTGTGGCCTCGCTTATTAAATCAATTGTATTTGGTTTTACCATAGGCATTGTTGGGTGTTACCAGGGCTATAACTCCAGCAAAGGTACCGAGGGTGTAGGTAAAGCGGCCAACGGAGCGGTTATTACTGCCATGTTCCTGGTGTTTATTGAAGAAGTGATTATTGTACAGATAACCGGATGGTTCCGCTAATATATCAACATGAAAAAAGCAGCAATACAGGCAGACCATAGCAACCCGGTTATCAGCATCAGGGGTTTGAAAAAGGCATTCCAGGATTATTCCGTGCTCCGGGGTATCGATCTTGATCTGTACCAGGGCGAAAACCTTGTGGTATTGGGGCGTTCAGGTACGGGCAAATCAGTACTCATTAAAATCATTTCAGGGCTCTTAAAACCGGATGCCGGGCAGGTAGAAGTGTTGGGTTATAATATCGCTACCATCAGCGAAGATGAATTGCAGGCCCTCCGCATCAGGATAGGTTTTTCATTTCAAAACAGCGCTTTGTACGATAGTATGACGGTGCGTAAAAACCTAGAGTTTCCGCTGGTGCGCAACCGCCGTAACCTTACCCGCGGCGAAATCAATACCAATGTAGAAGCCGTGCTTGATGCCGTGGGGCTTTCGCAAACCATCAACCAGATGCCATCCGAGCTATCGGGCGGGCAGCGTAAACGTATTGGTATTGCCCGCACACTGATCCTGAACCCCGAAATTATGCTGTATGACGAACCTACAGCCGGTTTAGACCCGATAACCTGTATAGAAATCAATGATCTGATTAACGAGGTACAACAGCGTTATAACACGTCATCTATCATCATTACCCATGACCTTACCTGCGCCAAACAAACCGGCGACAGGATTGCCATGTTGCTTGACGGGCAGTTTCAACGCACCGGAACATTTGAAGAGGTTTTTGCTACCGAAGACGAACGGGTGAAACCTTTTTACGATTACAACTTTATTAAATAATAATAGCTAACAAGATATACCATCATTCAAATGGATCAGGCAGATAACAAAAAATCGATCATAGTAGGCATATTCCTGGCATTGGGCCTCGTATTATTCATATTAGGGGTATTTACCCTTGGCGGGCAGCAAAAAACCTTTGTTAAAAACATAAAACTAAGCGCCGTATTTACTGATGTTGCCGGGTTAAAAAAAGGCAACGCGGTATGGTTTTCGGGCGTTAAGGTTGGCACCATCAGCAATATTAAATTCATCGGGCCGTCGGAGGTGCAGGTGTATCTGAATGTTGACCAGGCTACGCAGCAATACATCCGGAGCAACGCCATGGTTAAAATTGGCTCAGACGGCCTAATTGGAAATAAGATCATTGTAATAGAAGGCGGCAGTCCGCAGGCGCCTGTTATTGAGGATGGCGCGACATTAAAATCAGAAAAGCTTTTATCTACAGACGATATGTTAAAAACGCTTCAGGATAATAACCAAAACCTGCTTGCCATTACTACCGATTTTAAAACCCTAAGCCATAACATATTGCAAGGTAAAGGTACCGTTGGAGCCTTATTAGCCGATAGCACTATGGCCATACAGTTACGCGCTGCCATGCGCAACCTGCAGGCTACCACCCAAAGCGCTTCGTTAATGGCCGTGCAACTGGATCAGTTCAGCCGCAAAATGAACACCAAAGGCGGTCTTGCAGATAAAATACTCACCGATACGGCTACCTTCGGCCAGATTAAGCAGGCGGCAACCCAACTGCAGCAAACTGCTGCCAACGCTGCAACGCTTACCGCTAACCTGACTAAAGCAAGCAATAAGCTCAATACCACCGATAATGCTTTAGGCGTATTATTGAACGACCCTAAAGCGGCTGTAAAAACGCAATCGGCCATCAATAACCTGCAGGCAGCATCTATCAAACTAAACGACGACCTGGAAGCCGTACAGCATAACTTTTTACTGCGTGGATTTTTCAAAAAGAGAGAAAAAGCCAAAGCCGACAGCCTGAAAGCCAAACAATAAAAATATTAGCGGGGCAGATCGCCTCACCCGGATCACCCCGCTTTCCATTTATCCTGGCGTCCTATCAGCCTCATTAAAGAAACGGCTTGCCAGCCGGTTGAAGCATCTTTATAAAAGATGTAACTAAAGAAGCCGGAATACGTACAACGTTGCACCGTATTTAATTACGATACAAATACAACCAGGCAGAGTATAAATACTTTTTGTAAAAGTTGTTTATTTAATACCTTTGACAGATTGTTCACTTACATTAATTAACTGCCCCCAATTTGAATACGCAGTGGCAAACTTCAGGCTCAATGAGCCAGAGCAAGCTATCAGCTGTCAGCACGTTGTACGCCAACTACGCCGCTAAGCTATTTGGCTACATTTTCGAAGTGGTAAAAAATCAGTCTGTTGCAGAACAATATCTTGTAGCGGTTTTTAATGATGTACCCAACGAGATAGATGATTTTTTAAAAACCGGCGCCAACGCCTTGTGCCGCCTGCAAATGATGGCCCGCAAAAAGCTATCGGAGTTTTTTGAAACATTAGATAATGAAACCGATAAGCAAGCCTTGCAAAATCTTCAACCATTGGCCAACAATAAATATGTTGCCATGATGAGCCCTTTGCAGCAACAGGTGTTTTACGCTATTCATTATCGAGGCCATACTATAGCACAGGTTGCCGCCGAACTAAGCAAAAGTAACGAGGAGGTTAAAAAAGTGTTAAAACAATGCTTTACCATTATCCGGAACGGGAGGGACAATGAAAGATTACATAGATAGTGGTGCGCTGGAGGTATTTGTGATGGGCTGCGCCACCGATGAAGAGGTGGAGGAGCTTTTATACATGAAAGCCAAATATCCCGAAGTAAATGAGGCACTGAAACAACTGGAAGCCGACATGGAAAAAATGGCTCAAAACGCTGCCATTGCGCCGCCGCCGAGGACCTGGGATAAAATTGAGGATGAGATTAACAGCCTCATACTGACAGAGGAGCGCTTGAACAAACCTGTTCAGTTCCGCGCTTATGATACCGGTTATGGCGGGCAGCCCAAAACACCTGCTGCAGATCAGTACATTGAAGTTGAAGGAGCATCAAGCCATATGCGCCTGCATAAAGCCTGGCGTTATGTGTTTGCGGCCGTGTTTATTTTAGGTAAGATATTTTTAGGCTTTGCGATATACTTCTATCTCGAAAACCGCCAGGCCCAGGAACAAATAAAGGAGTTAAAAACGGAGATAAAGGAATTGCGTCGTTAGAGGTTAGACTTCCTTTAGATATTAGATATTTATCAAGGCATCCTTTGGGATGCCTTTTTTGTTGATTAGTTAATTTTCGCTGCCTAACTTTAGTTATGAAAAACGATTACCTGGAAAGCGCAAAAAAGCAGTTCGCCTACTATAAATCCCTCGGCGAAAAGACATTTGAGCAATTAACGGATGAACAATTGTGCTGGCAGTACAATTCTGAATCGAACAGCGTGGCCATCATTGTAAACCACCTGGCGGGTAATATGCTGTCGCGATGGACGGACATCTTTACCAGCGATGGTGAAAAACCCAACCGCAACAGGGAAACCGAATTTGCAAACATAACCCCTACCCGCCAAACTATTTTAGATACCTGGCATAAGGGATGGCAATGCCTTTTTAATACACTTAACAGCTTAACTACCGATGATTTGGAGAAAATTATATACATCCGCAATCAGGGGCATACCGTTATGGAGGCTATTAACCGGCAGCTGGCGCACTACCCTTATCATGTGGGTCAGATTGTATTTTTGGGCAAAATGATGTGCAATGAAAACTGGTCTTCGCTTTCTATTCCACGCGGTAAATCTGAAAGCTATAATGCAGATAAATTTGTCCTGGAAAAAAGGAAAGCGCATTTTACGGATGCGAAATAAGATCAATTCAATCATTGAAACATCTACCTAACGTTTATAGCAATCCAGGATATATTGTTTATCGATAAATTTATTTTGATATTCGATATATTTATTTATACTTGTGCTATAAAAAAAACATTTTATGAAAAATCTGAAAACTTGGATAAAAGGGATTAAAGTGCTATTATGGATAGCGCTGATCGGGTTTGGCATCACCCTGATCAATACAACCGGTGCCTTGATCTCGTCGAGCGATATGGTTGCAAATGTTTACCTTAAAAATACCAAAACAACAACCTTATCAAAAGCTGTACTAAACGTTAACGCCGGTGTTTTATCATTCAGATCGAAGCACGTACTGGATAAACTCCTGTTTAAACACATTTACGGCTATCATGACTTTATGCAATCATTATTCACATTTGTTGTTTGCTGTTTGCTTCTGTTTGCTTTAAATAAATTAAACCCCGATCATCCTTTTAACCCGGATGTAGCTAAACACATTACGTGGCTTGGCCTACTTTATGTTTTTTATGGCGTTATTACAATTTTTGCGGCCCTGTATATGGCTTCAAGAATTGAAACCCTCAGCCACGAAGTTACCGGCGCCTACACTACGTTCAGGGACGATTTTTCCAACATAAAGATTGGGATATTCGTTCTGATTCTTTCAGTTATTTATCGGGCCGGTATTACTTTTCAGGAGGAAAATCGTTTAACGATATAAAGTATGCCTATAGTAGTGAATCTGGACGTCATGATGGCGCGTCGCAAACTATCAATGAATGAGTTACAACAAAAAGTTGGCATTACACTGGCAAATTTATCTATCCTTAAAAATGGTAAAGCCAAAGCCATCCGCTTTGAAACACTTGAATCCATTTGCAAGGCATTAAATTGCCAGCCGGGAGATATTCTGGAGTATCGGGCTGATGAATAAAATTGTTTTCCTTATTCCTTAAAACAACCAAAGGCACCCTTGCAGGTGCCTTTGTCATTGATCGGTTTAGGTTAAAAGCCTCGTCAATTATATCAGTGCAGTTGGATGGTAAAGAAGGATACTATCGCAGCAACCTGTCTCTAAGCTCCAACCTCTGATCTCTTTAAATAAGGTTTAGGTATAAAGAACGTATTATCTTAAGCAGGAGACAGCAACTAATCACTAACCTCCAATCTCTGATCTCTTAATAAAAAAGGTTTAGGATTTTGAAATTTCATGTACTCTTCCTTCAAAAATCCCTTATCAAAAACCTTTACCATGATGTATAATTTGCAGGGATTACATAACCTGCCTGCAAATTTTTATGCATCCGGATATTTCAATTATTCGCCCTTAGGAGCGGCATTGCTTTTACCTTCGTTTTCTATCTGAAGTTTTTTAAGCATCTCGGTACCAATCAGGGCATCTATCATCCCCCCGTTACCGCCTTCTTTACCGCTTACCAAAATCTCAGGGACTAACCTGATGCCGGCGGCAGCTAAAGCTTCGGCCACACGTACAATGGCGTATTGTTCGGTACCCATGGCTTCGGTTTTTTGTTTGGTAACCTCGGCTTCGGCCATACCTATGGCTTTAATTTTAGCGCCTTCGGCAATACCGTTAACTTCGGTAGCGTTGGCATCGGCTTTGGCGTTCACCGTTTTCGCTTCCGCATCGGCTTTAGCTATCGTAATCCTCACTTCGGCATCGGCTTTGGCGTTAATGGTTTTGGCTTCGGCCTCACCTTTAGATGCGGCTACCCTTGATGCAGCCATTTGCGTATTGATCTCTACCTGTCGGGTTGATTTTACTACTTCCGGCTGCATATCGGCACCGGCGCGGGCGCTTTCAAATTCCTTACGCTCAATCTGGGCATGACGCTGAATCTCGTAGGTAACTTTCTCTTCTTCGGCCAGTTTACGGTCGGTTAAGGTTTTCATGAGTGCTGCCGGTGGCACTATGTCGCCTATCAGGGTGTCCACCCCTATTACGTTGTAAGTTTCCAGTACCCGGCCAATATGTTCGCGGGCGTCGGTTTGCCTTTGGATACGGTTAGCCAGGAAGCCGATCACATCACTTTTTTGCGCCGAGTTACGGAAGTAGTTGGCAATGGTTGGCTCCAGCACCTGCGATACCAGATTTTTCATTTTACCAAACCTTGCAATCACTTTAGGCGCTTCGTTACGTGGCACGTGGATGATCTGCGATACATCCAGGTTGAAGGTAAAACCATCGCTTGATCTTACGGTAATGGTACACAGGTTTTTATCCAGCTCGTGCGATTCGGTACGGCTATCGGCCCAGTTCAGTACGATGTTGGTTGTAGGCACAATCTCTACCGCATGGGTATAAATATTTACCGGGTGTTTACCAGGGTCTAAAGGTTCGTCCCATACGCCTTTTTCGTTGCGCTTAACAATGTTACCGTGTTTAAAATTGTCGCCGCTGGTATCTTTACCTTCCGGACCAACAAATGAGTTTACTACTCCCACATAACCGATTGGAATGTAGATCATATCTACCTGCTCAACACTTACAAACCATGGGTTTAAATAGTAAGTACCCGCCAATATCACATCTTCCTGCAAACCTTTACGGCCACCCGCGTTGATGAACGCGATAGGATCCTGGTAATTTTTATGCCCATGAACCGATTCGCCGGCTATCTCGCCTTTGTTAAGCGGCTCACCATCAAGCGTTGTGATGATCCCTACCTTGTTTTCGTGAATCTGGGTGATTGGCACCATTTCTATCTCGAATAAAAAGGTATTGATACGATAACTACCCGGCGTAAGGAAAGCAGCCTGCGGGCCTTTCTGGCCGTTATTATCCAAAAATGCTATGGCATCCTGAAACTTATCGCACTCCACAGGTTTACCCAAAACACGACCGGTATCAAACGAGGCGCCATCTTTTGCCTTTACCAGGCCGAGTTTGCCTTGCTCAATAATGGTAAAGGGCTGCATTATAATAGTATATTGCCAGGGCCACATTTTCCAGTATAAACCCGGCGCTAAGGCTTTACCCTGCATACCAGCTTCACCTTTGGTGGCTATGATACGGCCATCGGGCAGACGGCTGTTACCGGTAAGGGCAAATTTTTTGATAACCAAACCAATACGGTCATCAGGAACGATAACCATACCGCAAAACACGCGCAAAACAAATTTGTACATCAGCAATAACACTATGACGGGTATAACCCACCACAGACTAACAATTAGATTGTCCATTTTTTTAAAAGATTGTTTTTGATTTTTTTTAACGGAACCCTTAAGGTGCGGGCCCTCACAATACTTATAGCTTACCTGGAAGAGTACCTTGGCTATATAGTGTCATTAAGACAGTTGCAAAATTACTTTGTTACGAAAAAAATGAAAAATATTTTATGGCACACGTCAAAACGATGCAATTAATTGATTTACAGAAAGTAAATTTTATATAATTTCCCCGAAACATTTGGGAAATAATGCAGGTTACTCAGGTATGATACGTTTAATGCTAACTTAACATTACCGTTATGAACAGTACAAAAAACAACCGGAAAGAGGGGCAGGAAGTAACCAAACCATCAGATACCAAACATAAAGAGCTGAAAACCGAAGGACCGATAAGCGAAAAGGATGAAGTAAAAAAAGCTGAAGACAGGACCAATAAAGGCACAAAAAAACAATCCGGTGCCGATTTATTTAAACACGAATGCCTGTCTATCTCTTATAATTAAATCGAATTACACGAATTTTGATTGATGCTCAAATCTGAGTTTGCGAAATTTTCGATTCGTAGAATTCAAAAAATCATTTACAACATACAAGCGTTCGTGTACTATTTTTTATTTTGGGGGCAATTACATAGTTTTATCACACAATAAACCTGATGATGATAAAACAAAGCCTTTTGTTGTTTGCCGTTGTAATACTATTCCTTACATCATGCGGCCCCAATGTTTCAGTTAGTACGCTCACGGGCAAATGGAAGTATATAAAAATAGAACACCCTAATGCAAGCCCTCCCGATACTGTAAAAAAAGCCGAACTGGATCAGGCCGCGCCTTATATACAATTCACGCCCGAAATGAAATACCTTATAGTATGGGAAAATAAATTCCTGTCGCATGGTTCGTTCACGCTGAATGGTAAAAACCTGAATGTTACCGAGAAACTGCCCGATGGCAAGACCCGCGATTTTGTTTTCACGGTTTCCGAACTAACGGATAGCAAAATAGTTTTTGAAAGCAGCGGCCCGGAAGGCTCGAAAGTTACCGCGCTCAGGGCAAGTAAATTTTAATCTAAAGGCTAAAGGCTAAAGGCTAAAGGCTAAAGGCTAAAGGCTAAAGGCTAAAGGCTAAAGGCTAAAGGCTAAAGGCTAAAGGCTAAAGGCTAAAGGCTAAAGGGCAATGCATTTTGAAATGAGTTGTTTTATTTTATTTTCATTTTTTTTTGAAAGTTTAAAAACTTAATTATATTTGTGCATGGAATTGGCAGAAGCGAGATTAAAGTTTATTGAAGCATGGGGCAAGTTGGGGTCTGAATGGGGCATTAACCGCACCATGGCCCAGGTACATGCGCTGCTCATGATCTCGCCGGAGGCCCTTACCACCGAAGAAATCATGAACGAACTCAGTATCTCGCGCGGAAACGCCAACATGACCCTGCGCGATCTGATTGATTGGGGTTTGGTTGAAAAACAACACAAGACAGGTGAACGTAAAGAATATTTTTACGCCGAAAAGGATGTATGGATCATAGCCCGCCGCGTGGCCGAAGAGCGTAAAAAACGGGAGCTTACCCCTATTATTAAAATACTCGATCAGTTAACGGAAGTAAAGGGCGACGAGAATGACCCGGCCTTCAAAACCTTTAAAACATCGATAACGGACATTAACAAACTGGCCGGCAACGTAAACAAAACCCTGGATACGATGCTGAAAGCCGAAGAGAACTGGTTTTTCGGTTCGATACTAAAAGTATTCAAATAATTTTTTTAACCTTTTATTTCAAATTTTACTGAAAATACTATATAATTAAAAATAAATAAAACCACAACATCATGAATTACTTTATCTTAACATATGCTATTTACTTATCGGCAAGTATAGCTTTAACCGTATGAGTTGCCAAAGTGTTGTTTAAAAACGGGAGAATTTTTTTAGTAGATATTTTTCACGGCAATCATGAATTGGCCGATTCTTTGAATAAATTATTGGTTGTAGGCTTTTACCTGGTGAACATAGGCTAAATGAGCCTGGCCTTAAAAGAGTACGGAACTATAGCCAGTTTACAAACGGTAGTTGAAGTATTGAGCTACAAAATCGGCTGGATCATTTTAATATTGGGCGGTATGCATTTCTTAAACCTTATCCTATTTTTCAAACTGCGCAACCGCGCTAAAACAGACAAGGCCTTTAATATAAATGTTTAGTTTTTGTTTTTTTGTTTTGATTTGGCAGGGCGGGACAGCGATTGTCCCGTCTTGTTTTTTATCAGGCCGCGGTATTTAGCTGCCGCCTTATGCTGCCCAATAAATCATCAATATCAAAAGGTTTGGCAATAAAATCATCCGGAGCACCTGCCTGGTTCAATTTTCCCGGATTGTGGCTGGCGGATACTAAAATAACTGGGATCGACCTGGTTTCAGCATCTTCCTTTAATTTCCGGCAAAGTTCCCTTCCGTCTACACTTCCCAGCATAATATCAAGCAATATCAAATCGGGCATAAAATTTTTAACGCGGTCAAAAAACTCCTTTCCGTCTGCCAGTAGGTTAACTTCGTAGCCGGATTCTTCTAAAATGTAATGTATAATTTCTAAGATGTCCCTGTCATCATCCACCGCTAATATCCGTCTCATATATAAAATCAATGGTTTAAAGTATCTGCAAAAGCTGTAGTTACGCACGGATAGTATTGTATTCGATAATAACCAAAACAATTAGTTACAATTTTCATACCACTATGATTTTGTAAACAGCTTTAGCGTTAAATGGGTACAAATTGCTGTTTATACTCCTGATAATAAAACCAGACATCAATATTTGTGCTTTTTATGTAGAGAAATAAGGTCGGATATTTCTGCAATAACAGATCACACTATTCTATTCAAGATGAGATGTGAACCTTGCGCTTCTGGTAACGCCCTTGAGTATCTACTGATCTGCTTCAGGATTAGTCCCTGTTTATAAAGATATGCTGAGGTTTTTTGCACTTGGCACAAAAGTATTTTCTGATAGGTAAAAAAAACAACACGTTTTTTACAAACCAACTCCTCTTCATTTGAAAATGATAAGGACTTCCGCATTTCGGGCAATAATAGGTTTTTCTTGGCTTAACTTCGTTCTCTATCACAAGTTTTCGAATAACAAACGCCAAAATACAACAACTAATCCATTACAAAAGAACAAAAGAATAAAAAAATCCTTTTGGCATGTATTAATTTAATATTACGAAATTAATTTCCTTAAACTAAAACATACCTTTTGCGCTGGCATTTGTAGCACATATATCGTTTTATAGGAAGAAAAAATAATAGCTTTTTTACCAAAAAAGACCGTGGCACGCGGTTATCCAATGCAGATTTGCACCTCGGGCACACCGGTGATTTTTTTGTTTTAGCTTTCAGATCATCACTTATAGGGATTACCATAATACAATCCGGGGTTATTGTATCTAACTAATTATTAAAACCTTATATAACAAAGTTAATTTAATTATTAATATTCTAACCATCAAGCTAAATAATTAGCAATAACACTATTTTAACGCAATTTTTTGAGATAAATACAATTTGATGCTTTTTTAACCGCGTTTTTTATATTTTTTGCAAATGCGCCGGGAAAGAAAGTTGGCAGCAACGGTAATTTTATCAACGCCGGTTATAAAGTAACAGGAAATTAAAGGAGATTGTTAACCTTGCCAACAAGTTCGGTTAAATCAAAAGGTTTGTTTATAATGGCATCGCAGCCATAGCTTACCAATTCGTCATCGTTATTTACATAAGCTGAAAATATGATAACCGGCGTATTGCCAAACCTTGGATGTACCTTAATAGTGCGACAAATTTCTCCGCCGTTCGTACCTGCCACCCGGTAATCTAAAATAACCAGGTCAGGCTCAAAACTTTCTATAAGCGGCAAAACTTCGGCACTGTTTGATGTACTTTTAACTTCAAATTGCTCGTAGGTTAGCGTTTCGTGTACTATATCCAATATGTCCTGGTTATCATCCAATACTAAAACACGCTTTAACATAAATGCTTTTTATTTTTGATTGCCGAAAAGGTATTAAAGTATTGCGCCTGCTAAATATAGTAACAATAGCCAAAGTATTGGGCTTAAATCTCCCTCGGGTATAATTTTTTACAAAGCTAAAAGTTTTTTTAACATCTACACCTAATTCCAACATAAATTTAACCTATTTTATAATATATACCTTAATACGATTTTTTTAGCCGATATCTTTAAATTAAAAATTAAACAAATTACCCATTTGCAATTAATACCGAAATTTAACTACTAAGGCCCGGCATATGTTAAACTCAATTATTGTTATTACATTAGGCCATAAACTGAAACGGCTTTAGGGCCTAAGCTACAACACCAACCCGATGGCATTATTAATTATATTTATTTGTATTGGTTTATTGGTTTTACTGGTTAGCTGGATAAAGGTTAACCCTTTCATCGCGTTCCTCGTGGTATCCATTATCGCCGGTGCGCTGCTGGGTATTCCTATTAATAAGGTTACAGCATCGGTGCAAAAGGGCATGGGCGATATTTTAGGCCAGCTGCTTATTATTATATGCCTTGGCGCTATGCTGGGAAAATTGGTGGCCAACAGCGGGGCCGCACAAAAAATTGCAGAATCGCTGGTTAAGGCTGTAAGTAAAAAGCAGTTCCTTAGCAACGGCGAGGCAACAGAAACCGCCAGTCCGCAACGCATTCAACTGGCGCTGGTTGCAGCCGGTTTTATTATAGGCATACCGTTATTTTATGGTATTGGCTTTGTGTTGATGGTGCCGCTTATATTTTCGGTAACTTATAAGTATAAGTTACCTGCGGTTTATATAGGCCTGCCCATGCTGGCATCACTTTCGGTTACACATGGTTTTTTGCCCCCCCACCCTTCACCGTCGGCATTAGTTGCGCTGTTTCACGGCAATATGGCAACCACTTTTATTTACGGGTTGATGATAGCTATACCGGCCGTAATACTCGCGGGGCCTGTATTTGCCCAATTCCTGAAAAAAATCCCGTCGCAGCCATTGGCAACTTTTCGCGCGGAAGAACTACCCCTTGATCGGCTGCCGGGAGCGCTCAACAGTTTTTTAACTGCTTTACTCCCTGTTATTTTACTGATGATTAGCGCTTTGTTCCCCTATTTAAATATCCAGGATCCCAATATCGCTAAAATCATCGCTTTCCTGGGCGATCCATCTATTGTAATGCTGATAGCGTTAATGGTAGCTACATTTACTTTAGGCATTAAACAGGGCAAAAGCATGGGCCAGCTTGCCGGTAATTTTACCGACGCGGTTAAAGATGTAGCCCTAATCCTGTTAATTATTGCAGGTTCGGGCGCGTTTAAAGAAGTGTTAACTGCCAGCGGTGTAAGCACGCAAATAGCCAACCAGTTACAGGCGCTTAATTTGCCGCCATTGCTGCTGGGTTGGGTAATAGCTGCAATTATCAGGATCAGCCTTGGCTCGGCTACAGTTGCCGGGTTAACAGCTGCCGGTATTGTAGCTCCGCTGGTTATTCAAAACCACGTTAACCCTAATTTAATGGTATTATCTATAGGCGCGGGCAGCCTCGCTTTTTCGCATGTAAATGATTCAGGCTTTTGGTTATACAAAGAATATTTTAACCTGAGCATTAAAGATACCATCAAATCATGGTCGATGATGGAAACGTTGGTTTCCGTTATTGGACTGATCGGTGTAAGCCTTCTTAACATTTTTGTTAAATAAGAGCCATCAAAGCATGAAAAAAACCTTAAAGCCACTGCATCTTTTACTCTTTATGCTGATAGCGGGCAATACAGCATTTGCATGGCAAGCCACACCGCCTGGTAATTACTACACCGCCCGGGATGGCGTTAAAATTTACTACGAAGTTCAGGGCGATGGCTTCCCGGTTATTTTGGTCCACGGTTTTTCAGGCACCTGTCAGGGCTGGAAAAAAGGACAACTTTACGCAGATTTGCTTGGTGCAGGCTACAAGGTGATCATCCTGGACCAGCGGGGGAACGGACAGTCGGACAAGCCCCACACCGATGCAGGCTACGCCAATGATGCCGAAGCTAAAGATATTATGGGCTTAGCCACCAGCCTTGGCCTTAAAAAGTATGATATTGTTGGTTACTCACGCGGATCGATCATTACATCGCGCGTGTTGGTTTTAGACAAGCGCTTGCATAAAGCGGTAATGGGCGGAATGGGCGATGCTTATACCAACCCCGAATGGCCGCGCCGCATTCACGCCTATAAAGCGCTCATGGGCGATACCAGCTTTCATGATGTGGATGGAATGATCAAATACATCCGCAGCAACCCGTTTGATGAACTGGCTTTAGCTTACCAACAAAAATGGCAGCCTTCAACCAGCGCCAAAGAACTGGCGAAAGTAAAGATTCCGGTATTGCTGATAAACGGTGACGACGATCACGATAACGGCGATGATATGGCATTGAATAAGCTTATCCCTGGCTCGAAACTGATACACGTTCCGGGCGACCACAACAGCGCTTCCCGCACACCAGAATTTTCAAAAGCGGTAACATTTTTTTTAAAATAACTTTTGCTTTTTAAAAACGGCCTGCTATTTGCTTAGCGGTTTATTAGTTAACACTTATTAAACACATACCGTTATGAAAAAGTTAATGATATATATGAGCCTGATTATGGGCTTAACCCTTTCAATCAATGCCAATGCAGGCGCCCAAACCAAAAAGGGCATTAGTAAACAAGGTAAAGGCGCTATTATTGGCGGTGCAGGCGGCGCCATTGTAGGCGGATTAGCTACACACAGCGCAGGCGGTGCGCTAATTGGCGGTGCTATTGGCGCCGGAGGCGGTTATATTATAGGCAATGAAGCCCGCAGGCGCGAAGAAAAAAGAAAACGCGCGGCGCGCATTGCATGGCGCAGGGCGCACCCCAACCACCATTACACCACTACTAAAACAACGGTTACCAAAACAACAACCTATCATTAAATACCCGGCTAACCGCTAAAATAAAAGCCTGCAGGTATCAAACCTGCAGGCTTTTTATTTCCCTAAATGTTAAAAAAGGTTATTAATCATGCTCATTTGAAGCGTTTTCACGATTTTGTACGTTATTGTTAAATATGCCCTACCTCTAAAACAGGGCGTTAACGTTTCGGTTTAGTATGTAATGGTTAAAGTTTTATCGGCTCTTCTTTTATGCTTTATACCCATAGCGATACATGCGCAAAGTATTGCCGATAGCGCCGTGAATGTTAAAAAAGATACGGTAGCGCAAAAAGATGTGATCGATATTTTCCGTTCGCTTTTTGATATCAAAACACGACAAGCACCCGCAGAAAAGAAAACGGTTTATTTTTCATTCTTCCCAACCACCTCAAGCGATGGGCGCAGCGGCGGCAAAGCGCTGTTTACATCAACCACCGCGGCCTTTTACCTCGGCGACCAGGAAACAACCAATATTTCGAGTTTGGTTTTTACACCCTATTTTAATTTCAGGGGCAGGTATGGTTTACCCATACGCTCCAACATCTGGCTTGCCAATAACGAGTGGAACATACAGGGCGATACCCGCCTGATGGTATATCCACAATACACCTGGGGCCTGGGCGGCAACCAGGGGCCAATGGATAGATTCCTGGTAAATTATAACTACCTGCGGTTTTACCAGAGTTTTTTAAAACAGGTAAAGCCTTACTTTTATGCCGGGCTGGGGTATAACCTTGATTATTACATAGACATAGAAAGTAACGGAGATCAAAACCTGCGTGATTTTACGGGCTATAAATACGGCACCGCTGCAGATCAGGATGCCTTTTCATCGGGCATGACGGTCAATTTACTTTACGATTCACGCAAAAACTCCATCAATCCCCTGCCCGGTGCATATGCAAATCTGGTTTACAGGTTAAACAGTAAAGTATTTGGAAGCCATACAAACTGGCAATCATTATACGTTGATGTGCGCAAATACCTGCAGTTAAGCCATAGCGGACCGAAAAATGTTTTAGCCTTCTGGGCTTTTTACTGGACAACCTTAACGCCGCGCACACCATACCTTAACCTGCCAAGCTTAGGCTGGGAGCCCTACCAGCGCTCGGGCCGCGGCTTCCCGCAGAGCCGTTACCGTGGCGACAGGCTGATATATTTTGAAACCGAATACCGGCGTGATATTACCCGCAACGGCCTGCTGGGTTTTGTGCTTTTTGCCAATGTTAACGCCGTTACCCAGCCTCAGGATCACAGCATTAAGTACTGGCACCCTGCAGGCGGCACCGGCTTGCGTTTCAAGTTCAACAAAAAATCGGGCACCAATATCAGTCTCGATTACGGGGTAAGCCGCAACTTCTCGTCAATTAGTCTTAATTTAGGCGAGGCATTTTGATTTGGTTCATAGTACATGGATGATAGTTGATAGTGCCTTGCTTGATGTACTTAACTAATAGCATATTCCGGCTATGAACTATGAACCATCAACTATGAACCCTAAAACCGCATGACCAAACAACGATATATGATACTGATCCTTATATTAGGATCGCTTACAGCAATTGGCCCTTTTTCTATCGACATGTATTTGCCTGCTTTTGAGGCCATCGCCAAGTACATGCGCGTTTCTACCGATGACGTAACGTTGTCGTTATCCAGCTATTTTATCGGTATTGGCGCCGGTCAGTTACTTTACGGGCCACTGTTGGATAGGTTTGGTCGCAAGCCGCCGCTTTACTGGGGGCTTGGCCTTTACATCGCGGCATCGATGGGTTGCTTCTTTGCCACCTCGCTTGAGGTGTTGATCATTTTACGTTTTTTCCAGGCGGTAGGCAGCTGTGCGGCCAGCGTTGCCGCCATGACGATGGTGCGCGACCTGTTTCCGGTTGAAGACATAGCTAAAGTTTTCTCCATGCTTATCCTGGTACTTGGCGCGTCGCCAATGCTGGCGCCAACCATCGGGAGTTATATCAGTACCCATTTTGAATGGCAGATCATCTTCCTGATCCTGACGATAATCTCCATATTGATCCTGTTGGCTGTGATATTCCTGTTGCCCGAAAGCTATCAACCCGACCCCACCTACTCGCTAAAACCAGGCCCTATTATCGGCAACTTTTTAACCGTGCTTAAAGATGCCCAGTTTGTAACCTACGCCCTTGGCGGGGCTTTCGCTTTTGCCGGGTTATTTGCCTACGTATCGGCATCCCCTATTGTATTTATTGATGGGTTTCATCTTACCAAAAACCAGTTCGGATGGCTTTTCGCCGGGTTATCGGTTGGCTTTATCGGTTCCAGTCAGCTAAACAGCCTGTTCATCAAAAAGTACAAAAGCGCGCAGATGATCAACGTGTCCATCGTTTGTATGGTCATTATATCAACGGTATTTTTCATCGGCTCCCTTAACCATTGGTTCGGCATGGCGGCAACTATAGCCTTAATATTCGGGGTATTGTGTTGCGTAGGCATCTGCGCGCCTAATACTTCGGCCTTATCGCTGGCGCCATTTACCCAAAACGCGGGAGCGGCTTCAGCATTAATGGGAGCCGCGCAAATGGCTGTGGGCGCCGCCGCCTCTATAGGTATTTCGGCTATTAAAATTCACAGTTCGCTGCCCATGTCGGTGGTGATGATTTCGTCATCGATAATTGCAGCGCTAATAGTGTTTATCGGGAAACGGTTTATTAAACATAAGGTTGAAGCCAGCGGCGAGGTAGTTGTTGCGCATTAACTATTGACTTATTCCAGCGGTTTGAACAGCGTACGTTTAAAACCGAAGTTGCTTTACAATACCTCTTTCAAATCCTTGTCAATCATCGCGTTCCATCTTTTCTGGGCAGCTACGTTCATACCATGGCTGGTTTCGTGATCATATTCTTCCTGTAAGCGGTTCATCTCCCGGTACGAATCGAGGTATTGCACATTGATATATCCGTCATAATTATCAGCCGGTATTTTCATGGCTAATAAGGCCTGCTGAAAGTGCCGGGCCGCAATTTTGGCAATATCAAAATGCCGTTGTTCGTGACTGAGGGCATAATCATTACGACTTCCGCTTTTTACCCATGCCGCGCTTTTAGGTAAAAATACCCGCATGCTTATCCTCACTTCAACAACTCCTTTTACCACCCCGGCCTGCTCGGTATAACCAAAGCCGGGCAGCACTTCTGCTACATACTTATCGCCATAGGGCTTATCCTTAAAGTCATCCCAGGTTAGCGGGCGTTTAGGCGAGTAGTATACCGTATCCCCTTCTGGTTGCTCGGTATAATCGGTAAATATCAGCCTAACGCCCCGGGCCAGCTTAATATTGGTATCGGCCTCGCGGTTAATCCAGTTGTTAAACCAGGTTAACCCACCCGCAAAGGCCCGGCTCAACAGTACACCAAGGTCGTATTGTTGTAAAGCGCTCCGGGTGTAGGTTGTTGTGGCCGGGTAACTTGCCAGCCTTACCATCCCAAAATCTTTCTCCAATTCAAATACAAACTCAATCTCCAGCTTGCCGCGCACCTCATCGTTACCTTTTAACTCTTCAACAATACTTAATTTTTTTATGCGGATGTTTACCGGGCGCGGGTTTTGGGCGGATTGAATGGCGTAACCGGCAAAGCGTTTTAAAGCCCGAGCCGCGCCATCCTTTACATCCACTTGATATTTATTGTAAGGGGGCGTGGTTGATAAAAGGGAAGCCACAACATTATTATCTCTACGATCATCAACAACACCGGCAATATAAAATCCCATAGCTTTTTCAGTTAATTGCCTGTTTGGCAAAACAATTGGCCCGTTTATTTTTTGTGCATTTAAAATCGACGGAAAAAATATGACAACACCTAAAAAAACCAGCAACACAGCGGCGTTCGGCCTTCTCCTAAATACATTCATAACCGGTAAAAATCAAAATGGCTTGGATAACCCACATTTACTATAATGCTTTAAATACAAATAAATTGTGTGGTTTAAAAGCCAGTTATTATTTTTGGATATCCGCTGCCGTAATCATGGCAAATACCCAACAATTTTAAAGTTTTCCACACGCATATTATCTTTAGTAGTACCTTCGTTTAAAGAAGTGTTATCCACATTTGTTAATTTCTATTGTGAAAAGCCTCTTTTTGGTTTAGCTATTTTCGCACTATCATTAGTATGCGCTTTATGATCAAAACAAAATACATCGCCCTGCTCATTCCCGTATTTATCGCTTCAGCTGCCCGGGCACAGCAAAATCCATCCACCCAAATTTACCATACCTACCACACGGCTATCGACCTGATGGATAAAGGTAAATTCGCGTCGGCTGCCGAGCAATTCCGCCTGGTTGAGGCCTACAAAATTAAAACAAGTACACAGTCGCAATTCGAAACCGAGCTGTCGCTTACCAAAGAAAACAGCCAGTACTATGAGGCCTTTTGTGCCCTGAATTTAGGTAACGACGATGCCGAAAGCATGTTTCTGCGCTTTATTAAAGAGCACCCGGAAAACCCGCTTACCAGGCAGGCGTTTTTCCAGATCGGTAAATCGTACTTTAAACAAGGTAAGTACGAAGATGCCATCCGCTGGTTTAATAAAACCGAAGCAAGCGAGCTTAACGGCCATGATAATACCGAATACAAATTCAGAAAAGGTTATGCCTATTTTGAACTGAAAGATTATAAAAACGCGCAGCTTCTTTTTGGCGAGGTAAAAAACAAACGCTCTGAGTTTACCGAAGACGCTACTTATTACTTTGCCTACATCGCCTATTTAAACAAAGATTACCACCTGGCGCTGGTAAACTTCGAGAAGCTGAAAAATTCAAAAAAATACGAAAACAGCTATCCGTATTACATATCGGCGGTTTACTTTTTAGATAAACGTTATGATGATGTGATCAACTACGCCGTACCTATTGTTAACGGCACACATCAGCAAAACGAAACCGAAATGCTGAGGATCATTGCCGCGTCGTACTTTGCGAAAGCCAATTATGATAACGCAGTAAAATACTACGCCCGCTTTGAAGACCGCGACCAGGGCCGTACCCAAAATACGCAGGATAGCTACCAGATGGGTTATACCTACTATAAGGTGGGCAACTACACCAAAGCCGCCAGCGAATTGGAAAAACTGGTTGAACAAAAGGATGTTTACAGCCAAAGCGGTAACTATACGCTGGGCGATGTGTTCCTGAAAATGAACAATAAGCAAAGCGCGCGTAACGCCTTCCTGAACGCCTCAAAAATGGATTACGACAAGCAATTACAGGAAGACGCGCTTTATGAATATGCCAAACTATCGTACGAACTTGATTTTAACCTGCAGGCTTTAGGCGCTACAAGGTTATACCTTGCCAACTATCCGCGCTCAAAACGCATTAACGAGGTAAAGGTATTATTGGGCGAAGAGTTATTGAATTCGCGCAGCTACAAGGAAGCGGTAGAAATTCTGGAACCTATTCCCAATAAAAATGAGGCGGCCCGCTTAGCCTACCAAAAAGTAACCTATTACCGCGGTTTGGAGTTTTATAACGAACGTGCCTTTGAAAATGCCATCGGCATCTTCCTGCGTTCATTAGCTGATCCTGTTGATACTAAAACACAGGCATTAACTACCTACTGGATGGCAGAGGCGATGTATGAGGTGCGCAAATACGGCGAATCGGTAGAAAACTTTGAGAAGTTTTTATCAATGCCCGAAGCTAAAGAAACCGATGTATCCAACTATGCTAACTATGCTTTGGCTTACGCGGCCTTTGGCGGTGAACAATATAAAAAGGCGGCTAACTATTTCGAGAAGTTTTTACAGGGCGATGTAAAAGACGCCGCCACCCAAAATGACGCAATAACACGTTTAGCCGACAGCTATTTTGTGCTGAAAAGCTACAGCAATGCCATGACCTATTATAACCGCATCATAGCCATGCACAACCAGGGCGAGGACTACGCCTTGTTTCAGCGAGGCATGATCCAGGGTTTGCAGGGCGCTTTAGATACTAAAATAGCTACCCTGAATGATGTACTGAACAAATTCCCTAATTCGGATTACGCGGACGACGCCTCGTTCGAGATAGCCTATACTTATTTCCTGAAAAACGACGGAGAAAAAGCCAAAACCGATCTGCAGGCCATGATCCAGAAATATCCGCGCAGCAGTTATATCCCGCGCGCGCTGGTAACCATCGGCCTGATCGATTACAACGCAGGGAATGACGACCTGGCTGTAGAATCTTTCAAAAAGGTAGTTCAGGATTACTCATCAACAGATGAGGCTAAGCAGGCCCTTAAACAGATCGAGAAGATTTATACCGATAAAGGCGACGCGCAGACATTTATCAACTACGCGGCCACTACGCCTATAGGCAACTATACCACTGCCGACCAGGAAAGTATCCTGATCACCGCGGCTAATAACCTTTATTTAAAAGGCGACTGGCAGGGAACCGTAAGCGGCGTTAACGCTTATTTTGATAAATTCCCGAGCAAACAAATTTACGAGAAACAGGCACGCTTTATCCGCGCGCAGGCTTTGGCTAACTTAGGGCGTACGCAGGAAGCCGTGGTTGATTACAATGTAATATTGAACGACTGGACCAGCGCCTACAGCGAAAAAGCCCTCATCAGCATGGCTAAACTGTACATGCAGCAGAAAAAATACAATGAGGCCGTAGTATTCCTGAAACGCCTGGAAACCAATGCCGAGTACAAGGCCGATTATACCTTCGCTATCACTAACCTGATGTACTGCTACTCGGAAATGTTAATGACCGACGATGCCATTAAGTACGCCGAACTGGTTAAAACCAACGACAAAACATCGCAGGAGGATAAATATAAAACCGGCTTATACGAGGGTAAAGCCTACCTGGCAACCGGTGATACCGCCCTCGCTGTTAAGCAGTTTACCTATACTGCCACCAACACCAAAACCGTAGCCGCTGCCGAAGCAAGGTACAACCTGGCCTTTATTGAATATGGCAAAGGCCGTTACAAAACATCGCAAAAAATGTGTTTTGAGCTGGCTAAAGAGTTACCTAACTACGATTATTGGATAGCTAAAACGTACATCCTGTTAGCCGATAACTACGTTGGTTTAAAAGACACTTTCCAGGCTAAAGCAACCCTGCAAAGCATCATTGATAACTACAAAGCCGATGATGATATCCTGCCAACCGCCAGGGAGAAGCTGGATAAGCTGAATGGCCGTAAAACCAAACAGGCACCTGTAAGCAAAGAGACCGCGCAGCCTGATACCACTAACAACCAGTAACAAAGAATAAGATAAAAGAAGACAAGCAATGAACTCAAGATACACCTACACGCTGCTTACCTTATTGATAGCATTATACTTTGTTCCTGCACAAGCACAAACAAAGAAGCCTGCCAAAAAAGCGACGGTTAAAACCGAAGTCAAAAAAACTACAGCCAAACCGGCGGTTAAAAAATCCGCCGCAAAACCGGCAAACAAAAAAGTAACCGACAATAGCTTAGGCGATGCCGCTGCCAGATCGTTACAGGATACCACCAAAAAAGGCGGGGGCAATAACCCCAACAATCCCAATAACGGCGGCAGCCTTTCGGAAGAGATTGTGGTAACAACGGCCTATAAGCCTGTACTTGCCGACGCTGTAAAAATTCGCCGCAACCCCGATCTGGAAGATAAAGCGCCCTTTAAAGCGCCCCTAACCTATGCCCCGCTGGATAAACGCCAGGAGCAAAACTCCGAGATCAGGCAGTTAGACCCCATGAAGCGCCCTGCCGAACAGGATTCGGTACTCACCAACAATATTGTTAAGGTTGGAGCAGGCAATTTGAAAACAATTTTTGGCGAGGCTTACTTTGGTAACGGTCGCGATGAGGCTTTACAGTTTGGCGGTCACCTCAAACATTTTTCGCAATCAGGCTCGTTACAAAAACAAACTGAAAGCCGCGATGAGGCCGGAGTGTTTGGTAAAAGCGTTATAGGCGATAACAATGTATCCGGCAGGATAAACTACAACCGCCTGGGCACTTATTTTTACGGTTTTAACCAGGATGCTCCAAGTACCGCCTTTGTGCCGGCCAAGCAGCACTTCAATACCATAAGCGGTGAGGTTGAACTGGCCAAGAACTATAAAGACGTTGAAAACGATTTTACCTATGCCGTAAAATTAAAAGGCTACGCTTTTAGCAACGCTTATGCCGCCCGCGAAAACAACGTGGTAATCTCCGGCTTTTTAAACCAGACGGTTAAACAGTTTTATGCCGGCCTAAGCGGATCAATAGATCTGGCGAGCCAGAAGGATAGCTTATACAGCCTGGGTAATAACATTGCCCGCGTTAACCCCTACATCAAGTTCCAGGGCGATAATTATAAAATAGAAGCGGGCGTTAACATTGTGAAGGAGTTTGGCGACTTCGGCAAGTTTTATATTTTCCCGGCTGCTAAATTGGAAATGCAGATAGTACCTAAATATGTACGTTTATTTGTAGAGGCAAAAGGAGATGTAAACCGCTCATCATTGCGTGATTTTGCCATGATCAACCCTTTCCTCGGTCAAAATATCAATATCAAAAACTCGGTAGACCAGTTGGATATTGCCGCCGGTTTAAAAGGTACCATCGCGCCGGGCTTAAGCTTCAAAGCAACAGTATTCCGCAACAGTGTTAAAAACATGCCTTTAATAGCAAGCAATTTCTTAGCAGAAGGCAACAAGTTTAATGTGATTTATGATGATGGCAAAGCCCGGGTTAACGGCTTTAACGGTGAACTGGATTTTAAAGCGACCGACGATTTTAACATCTTCGGCCGTGCCGAGTTCAGGGATTATCAATTAGCATCTGAGGCCGAAGCCTGGAACCTGCCTAAGTTTACCTTAACCGCCGGTACCGCTATCCATATCGACAGCAAGCTTACTGTTACCGGTTCGTTACTGATCCGCGGCGATTCTTACGACAGGCTTGAAGTGATTAACCCATCACCTGCACCAGGTACTCCGGGAACATCGTTTGTGAAACAGAACATTAAAAGTTTTGCCGATTTGAGCGGCAGTGTTGAATACCGCATTAACAGCAAGTTTTCGGTATTTGCGCAGGCTAATAACGTATTAAGCGCCTCTTACCAAAGGTGGTTATACTATCCTAATTACGGATTTAATATCTTTGGCGGCGTAAGCTATGCTTTTTAAGCCGCTTTGATGTTTTAAAATTAAGCGTATTTTTACCGGATGGATATAGCCAACTATTTGAGCGAATTACTTGGCCGGCACACCGAAGTGAGTGTGCCCGGTCTTGGCTGCTTTTCGCGGCAACGTGTTAACGGCTATTACGACGAAGTGCAGGCAACTTTTTTCCCGCCCGGTTTTAAGCTCGTTTTTGAGCCGCAGCCTAAAGATGACGAGATCCTGGCCCGCTATATCGCCGAAAAGAAAAAGATATCGCTGGCATCATCCAAATATTTTACCGAAAAATACATTAACAGCCTTAAGCAGGAATTGATGCTGCACGAGGTAACTTTTGCCGAACTGGGCTGGTTTTACCTGCACGATGGCAAAATAAGTTTCAGGGTACAGGAAAATCAGAGTAACGATCCGCTGTTTTTTGGTTTGGCGCCTGTTAAAATCAACAAGGTTGATCATGTACCGCCTCCACCGCCCGCTGCCCCCTTGCCGGCCACCGTTCCGTTATCATTTACGCCTCCACCCATAGCTACAACCGCCGAGCAACCGGAATACACCGAAGAAGCGCTTAAACCGAAACGCAGGACCGGCGTGTGGATAGCTGTTGCCGTAGTGATTTTGCTTGCGGGCGCGGCATTTGCCGTTTATAAATTTAAACCAGAACTGCTGCACCTTAATAAAAACAACACTACGCTGCCAGCCACCGTTGAACAGCCGCGGAGCGCGCCTGTTATAAAACAGGACAGTACCGGAAAAGATACCGTTCCGGCCGCGCATGATACCGCTAAGACAATTTCACAGGCAGGTAAAACGTTAGATAAACCGGTAGTGACCGATACAACGGCAAAACCTGAATATGCCATCATTTTAGAATCCTATAAAACTTTAGCTAAAAGTGAAACAGAGGCAAAAAAATATATCAAAAGAGGCGTTAACGCACGTGCATGGACAGGCCCCGGTACTGGTTTACGTGTAAAAATTATCATTGGTGGTTTTGCAACTGCCGAAGAGGCCGAAGCCGAGCGCAAAAAACTGATATCAGAACACAAAATAGCAAAAGACACTTACTCAAAATTAATTACTGACAGCACGAAATGACATTATTATTAATACAGCAACTAACAGATACAGCCAAACATCTTGCAGACACCACCAATCACGCCGTAACAACAGCGGCCTTGCCAACCGAAGAACTTCGTTTCGGAGATTTGTTGCTTAAAGGCGGTTGGGTAATGATCCCGATAGGTATTTTAGCAGTACTGGGACTTGTAATATTCTTTGAACGTTATTTCACCATCCGCAAGGCATCGCGTAACGAATCGAACCTGATGGTGCAGGTACGCTCCAGCATCCACTCGGGTAACCTCGAATCGGCCATTGCCATTTGCCGCAACAGCAACACACCGCTTGGCCGCATGCTGCAAAAAGGTTTGTTACGTATAGGCAGGCCGATAAAAGATATTGAAGGCGCTATTGAAAACGTTGGAAAAATTGAAGTATCCAAACTGGAAAAAAACATTGGCATATTGGGTATAGTTGCCGGTATAGCGCCGATGTTCGGGTTCCTGGGTACTATCGCGGGTGTAATCAAGATTTTTTATGATATCTCAAAAACAGATAACATCAGCATGGGCGTAATCTCGGGCGGTTTGTATGTGAAGATGGTAACATCGGCGGCAGGCTTATTTGTAGGTATCGTGGCTTACGTTTGCTACCACGTTTTAAATATGATGGTTGATAAGGTGATCCTGAAGCTGGAAACCGATGCCATCGAATTTATTGACCTGTTAGAGGAGCCGAGCAAATGAATTTAAGGAAAAGAACCAGGGGCGCATCCGCAGAGGTACATACATCGGCAATGAACGATATCATGTTCTTCCTGCTGCTGTTTTTCCTCATCGCATCAACGGTTACCAACCCTAACGTTATCAAATTGGTACTGCCTAAGTCATCAAGCGGGCAATCAGTATCTAAAAAAACAATTACGGTATCGGTAACTAAAGATTTGAGGTACTACGTTGATAAAAAAGAGATCCCGGTAGATGCCCTGCAAACTACATTGGCCGGATATAAAACCATGGCTACCGAACTAACAATTGTTTTATATGTTGATAAAACCGTAGCCATACAGGATGTGGTGCAGGTGATGGACGTGGCCCAAAAATTGAATATTAAACTGGTTTTGGCAACAGAACCAAAGGGGTAATTAGTGGCAGTTGCAGTTTTTAGTAGCAATAGCATTTTTTTTTAAGATAAACTAACTGCTACCAGCTGCTGCAACTATTCAAAAACTGCCACTGTAACTTAAAAACTGCGACTGATTAAAAATGGAGTACAGGGAAGAAAATAACTATCCGAAAGCGTTTATTGCAACAGGCATTATTATGGCTGTGCTGATAGCGGCATGTTATTTTATCGTATTCAAGAACCCGCCTGTTGAGGAGAATGGCACGGGCGGTATCCTGGTAAACTACGGTACAGTTGATGAAGGTATGGGCGATGACTATATGAGTACCGAAGAACCATCGGTAGCCGAAAAGGCCAATAACACCAAACCGGACAAAGTTACCGAAGCCAAACCAACCGAAGAAAAGCCAACGCCGCAAAGCAGCGAAAAAGCGGTAGTTACCCAAAACACCGAAGACGCGCCCGAAGTGGCTGCTCCTGATAAAAAGCCAAGCCAAACAGTAGCGACACCTCAACCTGTAAAAACTCCGCCTGCCAAGCCAACGGTTAACCAAAACGCGCTTTACAAAGGCAAAGCCTCGACGGGTACCGGCGAAGGCGACGGCACAGGCAAAACCCCAGGCAACCAGGGTAAGCCAACAGGCACTACGCTTACCAATAATTACAACGGTACAGGATCAGGCAATGGTGGCAGCCTGAACATGGCGCAGCGTAACTTTGTGAGTCGCCCATCGGTGAGTGATGGTAATCGTCAAACTGGTAAAATTGTAGTTGATATCCGGGTAGATAAAGATGGAAACGTAACTTATGCCAAAGCCGGTGCCCGCGGAACTACCATATCTGATGATGCATTGCTCCAAAAATGCGAAGATGCTGTGCGTAACTCCAAGCTTAACCCGCTTGATAATGCCCCTGATCAGCAGCAGGGTACTGTAGTTTTTGTGTTCAAGGTAAATTAATTTTTGTGGTTCATGGATCATTGTTCATGGTTCATAGTTCATGGATCATGGTTCATAGTTCATGGTTCATAGTAGCAAACGAATTATAGTTGATAGCTTAGTTGATAGTTCATGTTTTTCTGTGGAATAATATTGCACTTGTCCGGCATCTAAGCAACTCCATAATGCTATTTTTGCCCACAAGTAATGGTTCTAACCATGAACCATGAACCATGAACCATGAACCATGAACTACAACGCAACCATCCAATACCTCTACACCCAGCTCCCGATGTTTACGCGCGACGGAGCTTCGGCATTTAAAAAAGACCTCACCAATACCATTGAACTTTGTAAACGCCTGGATAACCCGCAGCATCAATTTAAAAGTGTGCATGTAGGCGGCACCAATGGCAAGGGTTCAACATCGCACATGTTGGCAGCTGTTTTGCAAACCGCGGGTTATAAAACTGGGTTGTACACCTCCCCTCACCTTAAAGATTTCCGCGAACGCATCCGCGTTAACGGCCAAATGATTAGCGAGCAAACGGTTATTGATTTTGTTGATACTCACAAAGCGGATTTTGAAGAGATAGCCCCCTCCTTTTTCGAGATGACCGTGGCTTTGGCTTTTAATGTGTTTGCGAAAGAAAAGGTAGATATAGCTATTATTGAAGTTGGCCTTGGCGGCAGGCTCGACTCGACCAATGTGATCACCCCGCTCCTATCCATTATAACCAATATTGGCTGGGACCACATGAACATGCTGGGCAACACCTTGCCGCTGATAGCCGGTGAAAAAGCGGGCATTATAAAACCCGGCGTTCCTGTGGTTATCGGCGAACGGCAACCTGAAGTGGCAGAGGTATTTATCAATAAAGCCAAAGCAACCGGAAGCAACATCCGGTTTGCATCGGAAGAGTGGGTTGTGGTGAGTCCGGAAGTCGGAAAGTCCGAAAGGCCGGATGTGAGTGACGGACTACGTAAACTGCGATTGAAGAAAAGAGATAATCCTTCGGACTTCCGGACTTCCGGACTTTCGGATTCCTTCTCCTTAGAACTTGACCTCACCGGTACCTATCAGCTTAAAAATGTAAAAGGTATCTTGTCTGCCGTTGATGAATTACGTGCCCAGGGCTTTAACATTACTAATCAACATATCCATTCGGCTTTAAAGCAGGTTAAAACCCTTACGGGTTTGCATGGCCGATGGGAAACCTTAAGCCAAAACCCACTGACCATTTGCGATACCGGTCATAACCCGGATGGCATTAAAGAAGTGATGAAAAACATCGCATCAATTAAACATGAATACCTCCATATGGTGATTGGTATGGTGAATGATAAAGATACCGCCAAAGTATTACCCATGTTTCCTAAAGATGCTACGTACTATTTTTGCAAGCCTGATATCCCCCGTGGATTGGACGCCGAAAGTATGAAAGCCCAGGCCGCAACGCATGATTTAAAGGGAGAAACATATCCGTCTGTAAAACAAGCCTTACTCGCGGCTCAAAAAAATGCCGGCGCCCAGGATTTAGTGTTTGTTGGGGGCAGCACCTTTGTGGTGGCAGAAGTTGTCTGAATCAGAATTTACAGAATTTTCAGAATTGAAAATTTAATTACTTAATTTCAATAATTTTCAACGTAGAAAATCATTCTGTAATTTTCGGCCGGAAAAAACAATTAATTAGTTTTTGTCTTACGAAATCATTCTGTTAATTCTAAAATTCTGTAAATTCAGATCAAAAATAAATGACATACATCGCATCTGCCGAGAGGTACCAAAACATGCAATACCGCCGCTGCGGTAACAGCGGGATTAAACTCCCGGCTATTTCCCTGGGTCTTTGGCACAATTTCGGCCATGTGGATGTGGCTGATAATTACCGCAAAATATTACACCTCGCGTTTGATAGCGGCATCACCCATTTTGATCTTGCCAATAATTACGGTCCGCCGCCGGGATCGGCAGAGGAGAATTTTGGTAAGATCCTGAAAGAAGATTTTCGCGATTACCGCGACGAACTCATCATTTCGAGTAAAGCCGGTTATACCATGTGGCCCGGCCCTTACGGCGATTGGGGATCGAAAAAGTATCTTGTATCCAGCTTAGATCAAAGCCTGAAGCGTATGGGGTTAGATTATGTAGATATTTTTTATCATCACCGCCCCGACCCGGATACACCGCTTGAAGAAACGATGACTGCCTTAGATCTGATCGTTCGGCAGGGCAAGGCTTTATATGTCGGCATCTCCAACTATCCGGCAGAATTAGCTTCCGAAGCTATCAAAATGCTAAAGGAACTGGGCACGCCATGCCTTATCCATCAGCCTAAATACTCCATGTTTGAACGTTGGGTTGAGGGCGGATTATTAAATGTTTTAGGTAATGAGGGCGTAGGCTGTATCCCCTTCTCTCCGTTAGCGCAGGGAATGCTTACCGATAAATACCTGCACGGCATCCCCGAAGATTCGAGAGCGGCAAAGCCTACCGGATTTTTACAAAAAGGCCAACTAACCGATGAACGCCTGAGCCAGATCCGCGACCTGAATAAACTTGCGCTTGAACGTGGCCAGTCGCTGGCACAGATGGCATTAGCCTGGCTATTGAAGGATGAGCGGGTAACCTCAGTGCTGATAGGAGCAAGCCGTCCGGCACAATTGTCAGATTCTTTAAAAGCATTGGATAATATTGTATTCTCGGCAGAGGAGTTGGCGAGGATAGAGGAAATTTTAGCCCCCTAACCCCCTGAAGGGGGAACAATGGTTGGTTATTTAATTTTAAAACGTAAAATACAAGTCTCCCCTTCGGGGGCAGAACCGTCAATTTAGAAATAAGGCTTTTGAGTTCCCCTCTTGAGAGGGGGCGCAACGGAAAAGAGCGAGAGCAGGGGTGTGTTATACGGGCGATAAACCTTGCGCAGAATAACACACTCCTCCACCCCTCTCAAGAGGGGAATCGCACAATTCCGCCGCTTTTTTGCTTAAGTTGACAGCTATGCCACCGGGGGAGATTTAGAGGGGTTATGAACACAATAAAATGGGGCATCATCGGATGCGGCAATGTAACCGAAAAAAAAAGCGGACCAGCATTTAAAAAAGTAGCAGGCAGCGATTTGATAGCAGTAATGCGGCGTGATGCGGAGAAAGCGGCAGATTACGCTGCACGGCATGGCGTAGCTAAATGGTACAATAACGCCAACGCCTTATTGGATGATGAAGGGTTGAACGCCATTTATATCGCTACTCCCCCCTCATCGCACCTTGAATATGCTTTGCAGGCATTAAAAAAGGGTTTTAATGTTTATGTAGAGAAACCGGTAACCCGGAACTCGGCCGAAGCAAGAGCCATGGCCAATGCCGTTAAAGAAAGCGGGCAAAAACTTACGGTGGCGCATTATCGGCGTGCCCTGCCTATGTTTTTAAAAATAAAGGAGCTTATCGACATCAAAAAGGTAGGTGAAATTCGCACGGTACAAATTAGGATGTGGCAGGCCCGCAAGCCCAAACTGGTAGCCGATGTGGAAACAAACTGGCGTGTACTGCCCGAACTGTCGGGCGGCGGCTATTTTCATGACCTGGCTCCACATCAACTCGACCTGATGTTATACTACTTTGGCGAACCCGAAAAATACCACGGCTTTTCGCTCAACCAGGCTGGCTCAACCCCGGCCGATGATCATGTATGCGGGCAGATCCTGTTTAAAAACAAGGTAGTGGTAAACGGCTCATGGTGCTTCAACGTAGCCGAAAGCGAAACCACCGATACCTGCGAAATTATAGGAACCGAAGGTAAAATCACGTTCCCATTCTTCGGTAACTACATTACCTGGAAAACCGAAACTGAAGAAGAAACGATAACTATCACCCATCCGGAGCATATCCAGCAACCATTCATTACCAAAATAGTTGCCTATTTTAAAGGCGAGGGACCAAACCCCTGTACTATTGAGGAAGCTGTAACGCTGATGGAGATCATCGATGCATTCACAATAAAATAAATAATGAACAACCTAACCTTATCGTATCCGCCTATGCCTGCAGGGGCGGATAAAAGTATTATTAAGCCTTCAAAAGCTTTTAAAAAGCACGTATACCTATCAATAGGGGCTATACTATTATTCATAGTATGCTATCTGCTGCTGTTTTTAAGTGCAATCGGCATAGCTGTGGCATTTGGTTACCTGGGTGTATTTGTAATGCAGTTACATGCCACTTTTTTAACCCTGGCCTTCGGCTTTGCCCTGATCATTTCGGGCTTGCTGCTAATTTACTTTGTGATCAAATTTATTTTTAAACGAACCCGTATCGATCAGTCTGATTTGATAGAAATTAAACAGGCAGATGAACCCGCATTATTTGATTTTATTCATAAGGTAACTGCAGAAGCCGGTGCCCCAAAGCCTAAGCGAATTTATTTATCGGCCGATGTTAATGCCGCGGTATTTTATAACTCCAGCTTTTGGAGCATGTTTTTGCCAGTGAAAAAAAATCTTAAAATAGGGCTCGGACTGGTTAACGCCATAAACCTATCCGAATTTAAAACTGTAATGGCTCATGAATTTGGTCATTTTTCGCAGAAGAGCATGAAGGTTGGCAGCTACATCTACAATTTCAATAGGGTAGTGTACGATATGCTGTATGATACTGAGGATTACGGCAAAATACTCAATAGCTTTTCAAAAATGCATTCGGTATTTAGTTTGGTAGCCGTGGTTAATGTAAGGATTGTACAAGGGATACAATATATTTTAAAGAAGCTTTATGTAGTGATCAACAAAGCAAACCTCGCGCTGTCGCGCGAAATGGAATTTCATGCCGATTCGGTAGCAGCCTACGTAAGCGGATCAAATCATATTGCAACTTCTCTGAAACGTGTTGACATAGCGCAGGTATGCTATGATAACCTCATTAACTACTCGCGGGCTAACCTTGCTGAAAATAAACGCACCGCCAACCTATATCCTCAGCACCTGGAATTTATCAAACAGTTTTGCCGTCATCAAAAAATGGATCTTGATGAAACTGATCTACCGGTAATAAAGGATGGATGGAACCCTGCTTACAACAGCGAAATCATCATAAAAGATCAATGGTCGTCACACCCAACTACTGAAGACAGGGAGGCGCGGGCCAATCAGCTCAATTTGCCGACAACGCCCGTAACAACATCCGCGTGGGTTCTTTTTAAAGACCCGACAGCAGTACAGGCGCAGATAACCAACCATTTATATGCCATAGTTAATACCGATCCGAAAGCCGACGTGATAGATTTTGAAACTTTTAAAGAGGATTTTTATAAGCAGATTAGTACAAGTTCATACAACCCGGTGTTTAATAACTATTTCGATAATCGCAACATAACCGAATTTAATATTGATGATACAATAAAAACCATCGATACCCCGGTTTTCGCAAGTTTTGATACGCTGCTAACTATAGAAAACTCCAACCTGCCGAAAGTAGTAAACCGGATACAACAGGACATTGATCTTCTTGCCCGTATTAACCAAAACACATCAATCAAAACCTTTGATTTCAGGGGCGATAAATACAGCGTTGATAGTATTTACGATGTTGAAGCCATACTTAAACACGACCTCGCACAAACCCAAAAACGAATAGAAGACCTTGACAAACACATCTTCCTGTTTTTTTATAATAAGGCAGATGCCGACCACAAACCGATCTTAACAGATAAATACCGGTATCTGTTCAACTTTCAAAAGGAGTTTGCGGTAGATTATGATTTTTATAATGACATTATAAAAGCCATCAGTCCTGTTTACAGCCAAATGAAACCGGAGCAAATTGTTGAGACACTTAGCGAAGTATACAAACAGGAGCGAGAGGTTAAAAAACGAGTAAAAGAAATTATAGACACTCCCGTTAGCCGGACCTATTATACCGATGCGCAAATAATTATTTTGGAAGAATATCTTGCGAGTCAGTATGTCTACTATAACAATCCGGGATATGATAACACTGCCATCAATAAATTTCATGAGGCATTAGGTGCCTACATCACTGGTATCTCCGACCATAATTTTGAAATCAAAAAGGATCTGCTTAATTTTCAGGCTGAATTACTCTAAATTAACCTTAACCCATCACAATGAAAAAAACATTCGTCCTGATTTTTGCCGCTGTTACATTTAGCCTTGCTGTAAAAGCTCAAACCTTCCATGTACCCGAAAATTATGTACTGAAAGAAAAAGCCGATTACGCCAAATATGAAGAAGACGTAATAAAAGGTATAGATTGGCTACAGGATACCCCGTGGGCGCTTGAAGAACAAAAGCGAATGGAAACCAATGCCTTTTTATTGAAATGGATGCAAGGCAACCCCGCCGTGAACATCGAAATAAATAGCAGTGTTGCAAAAATGACCGACAAAAACCCACCATTACTGATAACTTTTATGGGTGGCTACACCAAATACGCCCTGCAAAACAAAACCGGTTTTAATAAAGACAAAGCCAACCTTGCCGGTGTAAAAGCGGTAATTGATAAATACGTGCTGGAAACTGATCATAAAAACAACAGCCTGCTCAATAAACTGGTAAAAATTGATAAAGAAGGCAAACTGTCCAATTGGATAGAATCTGATTTTTACAAAACGAAATAAATAATAAACGCAATCGGGCAATGCGCCATTGCCGGATTGCTTATTAAGGTTTTAGCCTTTCTTTTTAGGCACTTTAGCACCTTCCTTACGTGCTTCAGAAAGGCCTATGGCAACAGCCTGTTTTTTGCTGGTAACCTTTTTCCCGCTGCCGCTTTTTAGTTTGCCTTCCTTCATTTCATGCATGGTTTTCTCAACTTTCTCCTGCGCTTTTTCTGAATACTTTGCCATGATAGTATGATTTGTTATTGTAATTAATTGAAAAGCAATTTTTCTGCCAAATATTTAACCTTGCTTCATAACCAGCATCTTCATACAAGGGCTGAAAACACCTTTGAACTAAATGCTTTGCGCAATAATAGTTAGCGATTGTTCAAAGCGTTTGCTATTCAAATTACAGCACAATTGCTTAAAATGAACAAGGGCATATTGCTGCCGGGCATCATTATCAGCCAAATTAATTTCACCGTTCCACATCCGGGTGTGCAATTCCTTGAAATCTGGCAGGGGGAAATCTAAATCAACCTTGCAGCCTGCCCCGGCGGCCAACAACATAAAAAATGTAAAATATGATACGTGAAGCACCTGCCGCATCAGGAAAAAACGTGCTAAATGATATTCGGTAACCTCAGGCACAAAATAAGCTTTAAGGTATGCGGCCTCTTCATCTTCATTACTTATCACAAAATTGGCAATAATGGCCAGGTCCATATACCTGTCGTTTAAAAACGCCGCTTCCCAATCAACAAGCCATATCCGCTCACCATCAAATAATATATTGTCGGGCTTTAAATCATTATGGCATGATACTAAATTATCGCTATCACGGGGATAAGCGCTTGCCACCCGACTGTACGCCTCGAATATCCCATCAGTTATACTTGCCGGCATAATACCTGCCGCTTTAAATTTTTCAACAAAGCCGGATACCACATCGATATAATTAACGCGTATGGGAAACAGCGGCAGATTATGCAGCCGTTTTAATAAGCCAGGTAGCATGGCCCTGGCATAATCTACCGGAAAAGGTTTTACATCAATAAAATCTGTAATGGCAATCCGATCATAGGCATTAAGATACCATACGCGTGGAGCAAGCCCGGCTTCGGCTGCGCTTTGCATACAGCCAAACCAATGCACCGGATCGGCCATTGCGTCTTCCCTCGTAATAATCCTCAACAAATACGGCTTACCCGAAACACATATTTTAAATATAAGTGCCGACGAAAGCCCCTGGGTTAACATAGTTACATTATCAAACCAGGCAACGCCGAATGTGCTGTACAAGGCTTGTTTTACAGCCTCTTTTTTATTTTCAGGAATCATAAAATAAGCAATAATTAACTGTGGTTTAATCAAATATATATCTGTATTTATTTATTAACCGCGTTTTTAAACTATATTTTTTCGGGCAAAATTTATTCTGAAAATTACCGTTAACCATTTGTAAGCATCCTCCAAATTGCTTTAAATCGCGGCTTGTTTTAGCTGATTTCCCAATTATTCGTTATCTTCAAAACATCTGTAATACTTACCTGTTAAGGCATCAACATACCCCAATAAGCGCTTATGCTAAAAAATAAACTACTCGTACCTTTTTACGAACGTATGGCATTGGTACTGATAGGCTTTATAGCACTCGGTTACCTCGTTATCATGGGCAAAGACCTGCTCGACCCTTTAATCTTTGGTTTTATATTTGCCATACTGCTATTACCCGTATGTAATTTTCTGGAAAAAAAGCTCCGTTTGCCGCGTAGTATGGCATCGCTTGTATCGATACTTTTGTTGGTTGGGGGAATCTCGGGCATATTATACCTGGTAGGATCGCAAATTTCAAACATGGCTAATGATTGGCCTATGCTTAAAAAGCAGGTGTCGCAATCGGTACAGGATATCCAACACTGGATCCAGCACGCGTTTCATGTTAACGCGGAGAAACAAATAGCTTATGTTGACGATACAGCCAAAAAACTGATGGAATCGGGGACGGACGTTTTAGGAACAACGTTTGGGGCCATCTCATCGCTGATGCTGTTTTATGTATTTATCCTTATTTTCACTTTTTTCATCCTTTTATACCGCCGCCTGCTTATCCGCTTTATAGTGTGGGTTTTCCGGGATGAAAATGAGCATATCGTAATGGATATTGTTGAGAATATTCAAAGCATTTTAAGGCAATATATTATAGGCTTACTGCTGGAGATGGTTATTGTTGCGGGTGTAGCCATCACGGTATTCTGGATGATCGGTATCAAATACGCCGCTTTGCTGGGCATTATTGTGGGCTTGTTTAATATTATCCCTTACATCGGTATCTTCACCGCGTTGATATTAAGTACTGTAATAACTTTTGCCACCGGCAGCCTTAGCCATACCATCACTGTTGCGGTAAGTGTAATCGGCATCCACGCGGTCGACGCCAATTTCCTGCTTCCAACTATAGTAGGATCCAAGGTGAGGCTCAATGCTTTAATTTCATTTATCGGTATCATCATAGGCGAAATGATCTGGGGATTATCGGGCATGTTCCTGTCTATACCGGTTATTGCCATATTTAAAATTATTTTCGACAGAATTGAGCCGCTCAAACCATGGGGGTACTTGTTTGGTGGCGATTACGAATACAAAGAACAGGCGGCTAAAGCGATGAAAACGGAATAAATATTCTTAATTAGGGTAAACCTATTCAATTAAACTTTCGTTTAAGGTTAGTATTGTTATAAGTTGCTAAAGCTATTGCCCCCCTATCATGATGCAAATTGTAAAAAACGATTCCCGTCCGGTATACAGATGCAGGCGATGCAATGAACCATTAAAAACACGCCGTAAACGTGGTTTATTGCTAAAAATAGCCTTGTTTTGGCTGCCCGTACGTAAGTTTTTTTGCGAACGCTGTCTTGCCAATCGTTATGTAATTTAACATTTAAAAATTACCGCATCGCGCTTTTCATAAAAACAGCTTTAATTTTACTTTGATTATTTGGGCATATCCTTAATTTAGTAGCGTAGCCAACTAAAGCTATATCTGCCTAAAAATGAATTTAAAACATAAGCTGCTGCCAATTCTGTATTTTTTGCTATTGCCTGTATTTTGCCTGGCGCAGGCAAAAAAGTTCAGGGTAGTGCCTTTGGGGGTACTGGGCGGTATTGACGAAAGCAATCTTTCGGCCTATATGGTTGCCCCCGGGGGCAGTAATAATTATATATGCCTTGACGCCGGCACACTTCATTACGGCATTGAAAAGGCGGTAAGCAATAAAAGTTTTAATACTGATGGCGCCACTGTTTTAAAGCAATATATCAAGGCGTATTTGATATCTCATTCGCACCTTGATCACATCGCGGGGCTGATCATTAACTCGCCCGAAGACAGCAGCAAAAACATTTATGCCTTTAATGACTGCATCGAAACCATCAAATCCCGCTATTTTACCTGGAAAAGCTGGGCGAACTTCGGCGATCAGGGCGAGGCGCCGACCTTAAAAAAATACCACTATAAAGTACTCGAGCCGGGCGCCGAAACCCCGATCGAAAATACCAAACTGAAGGTAACGGCTTTCCCGCTTGCCCACTCCAACCTTACCAGCACCGCCTTCCTGGTAAATAATAACGATAATTACCTGCTTTATTTAGGCGATACCGGCCCCGACGAGATCGAGAAAAGCGATCATATGCAAAACCTTTGGCAAGCCATCGCCCCGCTGGTAAAAGGCAAAAAGCTTAAGGCTATCTTAATTGAAGTTTCCTTTCCCAATGAGCAGCCCGATAAAACGCTGTTTGGCCACCTTACGCCAAAGTGGTTAATGGCCGAAATCGACAAGCTTGGCGCACTGGCAGGTACCGAAAATATAAAAGGTTTAAATATCGTGGTAACGCATCTGAAACCGCCTGCCGCAAACATCAGTAAAATTAAAATCCAGTTAAAAGCTGCCAATAAATTGCAGGTAAATCTCATTTATCCGCAGCAGGGTAAAGCGCTTAATTTTTGACCTCTAAACATCATCAATCCATGAAAATATCAATAACCGGTCTGCTTTTATTATTCGTTTTTAGTTCCGCAAACTTATTCGCGCAACAGGGCGGTAAGGTTTTGGAAGAGCAGCATATCAAAAGCAAAATATTAAAACGCAATGTTGATTATGCCGTTTACCTCCCGCCCGATTACGGTACAGCACACCGCAGCTACCCCATTGTTTATTTGCTGCACGGCTACACCGATAACCATACCGGCTGGCTGCAATTTGGCGAGATAAACCGTTATGCCGATAAGGCCATTGCCGACGGCACCATTCCCCCTATGGTAATTGTGATGCCTAATGCCGATTCGAGCTGGTATATTAACTCGTATGACGGAAAAGAAAAGTATGAAGACTTTTTTGTGAAAGAGTTTATGCCCCAGGTAGAAAAAGAATACAACATCAAAGCCGAAAAGAAATATCGTGGAATTGCAGGCCTTTCGATGGGTGGTTACGGCACTTTAATATACACGTTAAAACACCCCGAACTGTTTGCTGCCGGGGCGGCATTAAGTGCCGCCGTTTTCCCCGACGACCAGATCATCAGTACGCCCGACGATACATGGGATAAAATTTTCGGCCAGCTTTGGGGCCGAGGCCTGAAGGGTAAGGACAGGATTAACGCCGCCTGGCAAGGTTATTCGGTTTTGGGGCTGGTGCAAAGCAAAAGCGCCGATGAACTGAATGATGTGCGCTACTGGATTGATTGCGGCGACGACGATTTTTTAACCAAGGGTAACTGTATGCTGCATATAGCCCTCTCAGAAAAAAAAGTCCCTCACGAGTTCAGAGTACGTGACGGCGCCCATACCTGGACCTACTGGCGTACCGGCATTGTTGATGCCCTTGCTTTTATTGGGGATAGTTTCAGGCAGAAATAATTGGGATACGCGGATTTTTAGATATGCAAATTTCAGATGTGCGGATGTACAGATTGAAACCTCACATCAACAAAACCTAAAATTTAGATTTCATTCACTCATGAAGATGATTAAAAAGCTTTTACTGATATGTCTTCTACTCGTTGCGGGCAGCGCTTTTGCGCAGCAAACGGGCAAAGTAATTGAAGAATTATATGTAAAAAGCGATATTTTAGATAGGAACGTTAAATACGCGGTGTACTTACCGCCCGATTACGAATCATCAAACCGTACTTACCCGGTGGTGTACCTGCTGCATGGCTACGGCGACGACCATACCGGCTGGTTGCAATTTGGCGAAGTGAACCGCTACGCCGACAAAGCCATTGCCAGTGGTACCATCCCCCCTATGATCATTATCATGCCCGACGCAGGTACCAGCTGGTATATTAATAACTATAATGGCAAACAGCGTTATGAGGACTTCTTTTTTAAGGAATTTATCCCGGCCATTGAAACAGAATACCGTATAAAAAACAAAAAGGAATATCGTGGTATTGCCGGCCTGTCTATGGGTGGCTACGGTACCCTGGTGTACAGCTTTAAACATCCAGATATGTTTTCGGCAGCGGCAGCCCTGAGCGCGGCGGTGCGTAACGAAGATGATTTTATGGCAATAACCGATGCCCGCTGGAAAGAAGTCTATAGCAATGTGATTGGCCCCAACCTGCAGGGAAACGCGCGTTTGAACGCTACCTGGAGGGCCAATTCGGTACTTGACCTGGTACAAAACAAAAATGCCGAGGAGCTTAAAAACGTACGCCTCTGGCTGGACTGCGGTGATGACGACGCCCTAAGCAAAGGCAACATACTGCTGCATATTGCGCTTACCGAAAAAAAGGTTCCGCATGAATTTAGGATCCGCGATGGCGCCCACAATTGGACCTACTGGCGCACCGGGATTACCGACGCGCTGGCATTTATCGGCGACAGCTTCAGGCAGAAATAACGATAAATTTGAACGGGTGTTGCCCCGGCCCTGCGCTGAAGCAGGACTGAGCAGCACTACAAATGCGTATTGCTCCTGAACAGCTTAATAGCTATCGCCAGCAAAATAATTCCGAAAGCCTTACGTAATACGCTTAACCCTATAGGCCCAAGCAGTTTTTCGAGCCACTTTACATTTTTAAGCACCGCGTAAACCACTACGGTGTTCAGCACAATACCTACCAGGATGTTTTGTGTTTGATATTGCGATTTAAGCGAAAGTAACGTTGTCATGGTACCGGCGCCCGCGATGAGCGGGAAAGCGAGCGGCACAATTGAGGCGGCCTGCGGCAATTCTTCCTTAAAAAAGTCGACCCCCAAAATCATTTCCATCGCGATAATAAAGATCACCAGCGAACCAGCTATCGCGAATGAGGAGATATCAAGGCCTATAACCGCCAGTAACTCATCCCCAACAAACAGAAAGGTTACCATCAACACCAGCACAGCTATACTGGCCTTTTCCGATTCGATGTGGCCTACACGCTGCCTCAGCTGGATAATTACCGGTATAGCGCCCAAAATATCGATAATAGCGAAAAGGATCATTGTTACCGAAATGATCTCCTTAATAATAAACGGGTGCGGCATTGCTTTACGGGTTTTATTCTTTACGCTTTAGCCGGAAGCTGATCACAAACGCGGCCAAAATATAGCATGAAGATAAGAAGAAAATTGCATGTACCGATAGCAAAGCTGCAAGGCCGGCCGTAACCGGCCCGAGGGTTTGCCCGACGGACGCGTACGACTGGTTGATGCCCAGCACCTTGCCTTGTTCTTCATGGTCGATATGATCGGCAATAATTGCGTTCAGCATAGGGTTGCGCAGCCCGTTGAACAGTCCGTAAATGCAAATACCGGCAACAAAGGGAAAGAAACTATTAGCTAAGCCGGTTGTAAACATCGCGGCAAAACAAAGAAAAGTGGATAACAACAGGATAAGGGATTTTGATGAGAACCATTTGGTAAACAGCGGCACACAAAGTTGCATAATGATTCCGCTGACACCGAAGCCTGCATATAAAATACCAATCTGCGTAGGGTTGATCTTCAATATATCTACACTAAAAGTCTGGAAACCGATAATCATGGTAAACTGCGCCATAGTTAACAGAAAGCCCGTAAACACTGCTGTGCCTATGACCGGCCTTTTCAGGGTAGTGATCAGTGAGCCAAAGGTAAATTTTGAATTTTCTGAAGCGTTTTTCGATTTATCCGGCGGATTGGTTTCCTTTAAAAAGCAAAGGCTGCAAAGCGTACCGATCAGCGAAATTCCCGCCGCGAAGTAAAAAGGCACCTGCATGCCGTAGCGGTTAAGCAGGCCTCCAACTGCCGGGCCTATCACAAACCCGAACCCAAAGGCTGAACTCAAAATGCCAAAACGTTTGGCGCGGTTATCGGGCTCAGCCGTATCCGATACCATTGCCTGCGCCACCGATACATTACCACCGGTAAGGCCGTCTAAAATACGGGCTGCAAACAGCATGATCATACTGCGCGCTTCAGCAAAAAGAATAAAGGAAATACAGGTGCCCGCCAGGCTGATCACCAATAAAGGTTTGCGTCCCCATTTATCAGATAAGGAGCCTAAAACAGGGGTGGCAAAAAACTGCGCAACAGAGAAAGAGGCGGTAAGCACGCCCAATGTCTCGCCGGTAATGCCGAACTTTTTACCATACGAGTAAAGTATTGGTACGATAATACCAAACCCTAACGAGTTGATTACGCATATAAATACTAATACCCACAGGTTTTTATCACCCTTCATCAAGCGGTTGCATTGGTTAGCAAGGTAAAAACTGAACGTAACAAAAAAGGTTCTGAGCATTCAGAACCTTTTTTGATTTATAATAACATTGTTATATACTATTCAACAAATTTAGGGTTAATTGGGTCGTTAGCGCCTTCAACTTTACCATGGCGCACGTGCGAACGTTTGATGCTGTAGCCAAAGTAAACCGCGAAACCGATCAACAGCCAAACAATAAGCCTTGCCCAGTTTTCCCAGCCTTCACTGGCGATCATACACAAACAAATGAGTGCACCAAGCGGACAAACGATCATATAAGCAGGTGTTTTAAACGGACGAACAATATCCGGATCTGTTCTTCTTAAAATAAAGATGCCAATACACACCAACACGAAAGCAAACAAAGTACCTATACTCACCATGTCACCCACATATTTATCAGGGATAAAACCGGCAAATAATGATACGAACACAAAAAACAACCATTGCGATTTGTATGGCGTACGGAATTTAGGGTGCAATTTCGAGAAAACCTTAGGGATCAAACCATCGGTACTCATGGTGTAAAACACACGGGTTTGGCCCATCAGCATCACCAGGATCACTGATGAGAAACCTGCCAAAATTGACACGGTAACAAACGAAGCTAACCAACCATAACCAGGCATTGCTGTTTTGATTGCATAGCTTACAGAAGCTTCTTTACCTTGAATAAGGAAATCTTTATATGACACCAAACCTGTTAACACGTGCGAGAACAGGATGTAAAGCGCAGTACAAAATACCAACGAGATCAGGATGCCTTTAGGCATATCTTTTTGTGGGTTTTTAGCTTCCTGTGCTGCAGTTGAAACGGCGTCAAAACCGATGAAGGCGAAGAACACCACACTGGCCCCGCGCAATACGCCAAGCCACCCATGGTTAAAGGTATCAGAATAGTCAACCGTGCCTGCGCTCACCTTGATCACGCCCGCATCGGCAGGGATAGTGTATGGCGTATGGAATGCAGGATTAATGAAGTGCCAGCCTAAACCAATGATCATCAACACAATAGCAACCTTTACAATTACGATAATGTTGTTCACGATTGCCGATTCGGCAGTACCACGGATCAGTAATAATGTAAGCAGGAACAAAACAAAAATAGCAGGGAGGTTAACAATACCCCTGGTTCCCATTTCGTTAGCGTACATGCCAACGGTAGTGTTCGAAACTTCCATAAATGAGTGCGACCATGCGTACGGGATATGCACATTAAAGAAAGTTGTTAAAAACTCATTGAAATATTGCGACCAGCCAATAGCCACAGTAGCAGCACCGAGCGCGTATTCGAGCACTAAGTCCCAGCCAATGATCCAGGCGATGAATTCGCCCATGGTAGCATAAGAGTAAGTGTAAGCAGAACCTGCGATAGGAATCATACTGGCAAACTCCGCGTAGCACAAACCTGCCAGCGCGCAACCTGCAGCAGCGATAAGGAAAGAGATGGTAACTGCAGGACCAGCGTGTTCACCGGCAGCAGCGGCAGTACGCACAAAAATACCCGCGCCAATAATAGCGCCAATGCCCAGTGCGATAAGCGAACCAACGCCTAAAGTACGCTTAAGCGACTTTTCTGTCTCTGCCGAGGCAGCCATTAGTTGCGCAAGCGGTTTCTTGATAAATAACTTCATTTTAAATTAGTAAGATCAGTCAAAAATTAAAAATTTACATTTCCCCAAACGTACTTAAATTTATTGAAAACATAAAGCGCCGAATGAAACAACAGTTAAGGTTTAATTATCAAAATATTAAACTGTTAAAGTCGATTAGATGAGTAGAGATTTGTCTGAATCAGAATGTTCAGAAAACGGAAGGATCAACAGCATTGGAAGCCCAATTATATGCCGCGGGTTAAACGCAGCCTAAGCCGTGGTGTAAAACAGCTTAAGTTTGAAACTTAAGCACGCTAATAATATTGTCTGAATCAGAATTTACAGAATTTCATGATTAACAGAATTCTAAACGCATCTATTCTGAAAATTTAAAAATTCTGTAAATTCTGATTCAGACACCAGTCTATTACGCTTTCGCATCAGCCTTAACAATCACCTGCGTAACAGCATGCTGCTTGTCAAAACTTTTGATATGATTAGCGCTTGTATTGCCCGAATGATTTAAATGCGGTGCAATAACCAAAGAAACGATCGACATCAGTTTGATCAAAATGTTCATTGAAGGCCCGGAAGTATCTTTGAAAGGATCGCCTACAGTATCACCGGTTACAGAAGCTTTATGCGGTTCTGATTTTTTATAAAAGATCTCCCCATTGATTTCGCAACCCTTTTCGAACGATTTTTTGGCATTATCCCACGCACCGCCGGCATTGCTTTGAAAAATACCCATCAACACGCCCGAGACGGTAACACCGGCCAGTAAGCCGCCCAACACTTCCGGCCCGAAAGCGAAACCGATGACAATGGGCGTGATTAACGCGATTAAACCGGGTGCTACCATTTCGCGAATAGAAGCCTTGGTGGAGATAGCCACGCATTTTTCATATTCTGGCTTAGCTTTGTATTCCATAATACCGGGTATTTCGCGAAACTGGCGTCGTACCTCTTCTACCATCGCCATGGCTGCCCGGCCTACCGCCGAGATACATAGTGCCGAAAAAATGAACGGGATCATGCCGCCCACAAACAGGCCAGCCAGCACATCGGCCTTATAAATATCAATATGCTCAATACCTGCCACACCCACAAAGGCGGCAAACAATGCCAGGGAGGTTAAAGCTGCCGAAGCGATAGCAAAGCCCTTACCGGTAGCGGCAGTGGTGTTACCAACAGCATCTAAATTATCTGTACGATGACGAACCTCTTCGGGCAAACGGCTCATTTCCGCAATACCGCCCGCGTTATCGGCAATTGGTCCGAAAGCGTCTATGGCCAACTGCATGGCGGTGGTAGCCATCATGCCAGCTGCCGCTATAGCTACGCCGTACAAGCCCGCGAAATAGTATGAACCATAAATACCCGATGCCAGAACAAGGATGGGCAATACTGTTGATTCCATACCTACGGATAAGCCGCCAATGATATTGGTAGCATGTCCGGTTGACGACTGCCTGATGATACTCAACACAGGGCGTTTACCCATTGCGGTATAATATTCGGTAATGATAGACATTAAGGTACCTACCACAAGACCTACCACAATCGAACCAAAAACACCGTTTTTGGTGAATTCAACAACACCTGATTTTAAGGTACCTGTTGAATTAATATCTCTCAACATGCGGAAGTTTCCATCTGGCAAAATCCATTGAACAACAAAATATGTTGCTATTGCTGTTAAAACAATTGATGCCCAGTTACCGATATTTAATGCATTTTGTACACTGTCGGTCTCTTTTTTAATTTTCACCAAAGAAGCGCCAACAATCGAAAATATAAGCCCTAAACCTGCGATAACCATTGGTAATAAAACAGGCCCAATACCTTGGAAGTGATCTTGCAATGCTTTTCCATCTTGTCCCACTAATTCGCGGCCCAATACCATCGTAGCCAGCATGGTAGCCACGTACGAGCCGAAAAGATCGGCACCCATACCTGCCACGTCGCCCACGTTATCGCCTACGTTATCGGCAATAGTGGCCGGGTTACGCACGTCATCCTCGGGAATGCCTGCTTCAACCTTACCCACCAGGTCGGCGCCTACGTCGGCCGCTTTGGTGTAAATACCGCCGCCTACACGGGCAAACAACGCTATCGATTCGGCGCCTAATGAAAACCCGGCCAAAACATCAAGCGCTTTCGCCATATCATCACCATTAACGGTGCTGCCGGTAACGCCTACAACATACATCTGGTAAAAAAGAATAAAAAGCGATCCTAAACCAATAATTGCCAAACCTGCAACACCAAGGCCCATTACGGTGCCGCCTGTAAATGACACTTTTAATGCTTGTGCCAAACTGGTACGTGCCGCCTGCGTAGTGCGTACGTTTGCTTTAGTTGCAATGCGCATACCCAGGTACCCGGCAAAGGCCGATAAAAATGCGCCTATTAAAAAAGATACGGCGATAACAGGGCTTGAAGTGGCAACTGTTGTACCCGACCAGGCCAGCAACATACCGGCTACCACCACAAAGCCCCCGAGTATTTTCCACTCGGCACGTAAAAAAGCCATGGCGCCATCAGCAATGTAACCGGCCAATGTAACCATGTCGCCGTCGCCGGCATTTTGTTTAGTAACCCACGCGGCTTTACCGGCCATAACCAGTATACCGATCAACCCCATCACCGGAATTAAATAGATCAAGTAAGTGTTTAAAAAATCCATAGTCTCAAAAATTGGTTTAGTAAGAAGGTATCCAGGTAAGCACCTGGTTTTTAATAAAATTGGTTATTGCAAAATAGTAATTTTATTTATTTAGCAAGCTTACTGTCAATATTAAAGTTTTTTGAATAGTTTAGAGATTTAAACTCTGAAATAATATATGGCGAAAAACGCATCGCAAACAAAAATGAAGCACGAACTAAGCCTGCTGGATGGTACCATGCTGGTTTCAGGCTCAATGATAGGTTCAGGTATTTTTATTGTAAGCGCCGATATTACGCGTAATGTGGGCTCGGCAGGCTGGCTAATAGCAATCTGGCTCATTACCGGCTTCATGACACTTACTGCGGCCCTGAGCTATGGCGAACTGAGCGGGATGTTCCCTAAAGCGGGCGGGCAATATGTTTATCTAAAGGAAGCTTATAATAAACTTACCGCATTTTTATACGGATGGAGCTTTTTCGCGGTGATCCAAACAGGTACCATTGCCGCCGTGGGTGTGGCCTTCAGCAAGTTTACAGCCTATTTGATACCTTCATTCAGCGAAGATAACATCCTTTTTCAGGTAGGGTTCTTAAAGATCAGCGCCGCGCAAATTGTATCAATTATATTGATCATTTGCCTTACCTATGTTAATACCCGCGGTGTAAAGGGAGGCAAACTGATCCAAACAGTTTTTACATTAACCAAGCTCATCAGTTTGTTCGGTTTGATCATATTCGGCTTGTTTGCTTTTAAAGCCGATATCTGGCACAGCAACTGGACAAACGCCTGGGATTTACACAACCTGAATAAAGACGGCAGCATTACTACGCTCACCACCGGTACGGCTTTAGGCGCTATAGCGGCAGCCATGGTAGGCTCCATTTTCAGCAGCGATGCCTGGAACAGCGTAACCTTTGTAGCCGGCGAAATGAAGAACCCCAAACGCGATGTGGCGCTAAGTATGATGTGGGGAACCATCATTGTAACTTTTATTTATGTAATGGCCAACGTGGTTTATACCGGTGTTTTATCGCTGCATGATATTACTATTGCCGATAAGGACAGGGTGGCCGTGGCTGCCTCACACGTGATATTTGGTAATTGGGGCACCTATGTTATCGCCGTAATGATCATGATCTCCACCTTTGGCTGTAACAACGGCCTGATCCTTTCGGGGGCACGTGTTTATTATACCATGGCTAAAGACGGTGTGTTTTTCAAGCAAACCGGTACTTTAAATAAATTTGGCGTACCTCAGTTTGGCTTATGGATTCAGTGCGTGGTAGCGTCGTTATTATGTTTAAGCGGACGTTACGGCGATTTGCTGGACATGATCTCGTTTGTGGTAGTGATTTTTTATGTATTAACCATTCTGGGCATTTTTATACTTCGCGCTAAAAGACCAAACGCTGAGCGCCCTTACAAAGCCATAGCTTATCCAATTTTACCGGCGTTATATATTGTTATGGGTATAGCGTTTTGTGTACTGCTATTTGCGTACAAACGTGATTTTGCCCTTTATGGCCTGGTAATTGTTTTGATTGGTGTGCCGATATATTATATTTCGCAACGGAACGTTAAACAACAGGATGAGGCGCTTACTGGTAATTAGTTTTTTATTTTTTGGAGGATGGGCGGAGGCGCAAACGCTTCAGCAAAAACTGTCGGCAGCGTTTAACCGTTTGCAGGCGGATAGCCAATGCAGCTATGCATCGGTTTCGCTAACGGTATTGGATGCCAAAACCGGCGAACAGGTGTTTACCGGCAACCCCAATATGGGCCTGGCTACGGCATCAACCTTAAAAACCATCACCAGCATTACGGCATTTAATATGCTCGGCCCCGATTTTCAATATCAAACCCTATTGGGTTATACGGGCGAGCTTGGCGCAGATGGCACCCTTAACGGCGATATCATTATCAAAGGCGCGGGCGACCCCACGCTGGGGAGCTGGCGCTATGAGCAAACTAAAGAAAACCGGGTATTGGCTACCATGGCCCAGGCCCTGCAAAAAGCCGGTATCAAAAAGATAACCGGAAGGATCATCGGTGATGATAGCCTGTTCGGCACACAATCCATCCCTGAGGGCTGGATCTGGCAGGATATCGGTAATTATTATGGTGCCGGAACATCCGGGCTTTGCTGGCGCGAAAATCAGTTTGATATTAAGTTACGTACCGGTGCTGTTGGCAACCCGGTAGGCATTCTGCGCACGGTTCCATCCGTACCGTACCTTACTTTTAAAAGCGAACTTACTAATGGCGCGGCAGGCAGCGGCGACAATGCCTATGCTTTTTTGCCCGTAGGCAGTAAAGTGATGTATTTGCGCGGCACTTACGCCATCGATCAGGATAAAAAAAGCATTTCGGCCGCTTTACCCGATGCGGCCTATGATGCGGCTTTGAGATTAAACGATACGCTCAGGAGCCTGGGGATCATTATCGGCGCCGGGCCGGAATCTGCCGTCACCTTGAGCGCTAAAAACCAGTCTGTGCCGGTTATAGCCAAAAACCTGGCCACTATTTCATCTCCAACATTAAGCAAAATAGTTTACTGGCTTAACCAGAAAAGCATCAACCTGTATGCAGAGCAACTGCTTAAAACGCTGGCCTGGAAACAAGGCAAAAAACCAACCACAAGCAATGGCGTTGATGTAGTGCAGCAGTTTTGGCAGGCCCACGGCATCGATGCTAAAAGTATCAATATTTACGACGGCAGCGGCCTTTCGCCCGGCGACAGGGTAACTACGCTTACACTGGCCCGTATCCTGCAATCGGCTAAAAAGGAAAGCTGGTTTGCTGACCTATATGCCAGTTTGCCGGTTTATAATGATATGAAAATGAAAAGCGGCAGCATTAACAGCGTGCTTTGTTATGCCGGCTATCAAACCAAAAACGGGCGTGAGCTTTGCTTTTCCATCATGGTGAATAATTACAGCGGATCGAGCCGGGGGATTAAGGAGAAAATATTCAGGGTGCTGGATGAGTTGAAGTAATAACGACTGTAAACGAGCGTTTTAATTTATTATAAACCTCGTCATGAAAATATTATCCATTACTCCTCACAAACGTGTTAGCTATACCCCCGGATTAATAAGTTTGATTTTATTGCCTGTGCTTTGCCTGGTATTTCTACATCAGCAAAAAAAATTTAAACATACAGGAGTTTTGGACATTGGTATAGTTGATCCGGATATCGGCAGGATAATGGCAAAAAAATATCATTTTAAAATTCCGCCTGAAAGGAATTATGCAAAGGTCAATTTTAACGGAAGCATAAGCGGAGACAAGTCGTTACTTGATTTTGCAAAGTTGGAAATTAAAAATATGATTTGTACAAAAAGTCGGACTCTGGGTTTACAATTACATTTCGGAGCGCATGCAAAATATCAGACATTTGTAAGCGTAATTGATATGTGTTCGGCCGATGCATTGACATGGGTTCCGATTCAGGATGACATTTATGTTTATTATACCAAAAGATAATTATTGAGTTTGCCCGCATGACTAAAATTCGCTTCGATTTTCCTCAATCCATTTATCAAAGTTTGCTTAATAAACAAATTGACGCGCGGCAATTTATTGCTGAAGTTTTAGGCTTACCAAAGGGTAACCCTCATTTAGATGCCCTGACCTTAAATCTGCGTTTCAACCATGCTACTGAAGGCGGTTCGCCTGAGATTACTAATTTAGAGGTGATTAATGCTGTTTATGATGCCGCAAAACAAACAGGCTGGTTTGAGATAAGCTATCAGGTAGAACGGCATTACACCTGCTCGGATGTAAAAAGCCAACAAAAGCACACGGAAGTTTGCCCTTTCGAAATCACCCCGACCGAACAACTACTGGTGCTGCAAATCCCCGAAGATGAAAGCAGGGATACTGTATTTGAACTGTGAAAAGCTAAAGGATAATTTGTAGGTTTATTAGCAAATAAAACCTGTTTATGAAAAAGCTCACTGCTGTAATATTTTCCGCGCTTTTAACTGTAAGCCTGTTTGCCTGTAAAAGCAAAACCAACCCGGCTGATGATGTGCAATCCATCAAATTCAAATTTACCGAATTGGGCCGTGAAACCCAGTTCAGGATCACCTGCGATAAGTTTGACTATTACTTCCCCGAAGGTAAAGAGAAAAACTTTGACAAAAAGCCCGGCATTGATAGCGTAATGCAGCTGTTAACCGGATTAAAGATGGTGAACGATGGCACCGAGCCTGATGTACGCGGCAAGATTTATATCACCCGTAAAAACAAAGTCGTCGATACCTTATGTGTGGGGGTTAAAGCTTTAAAGTACAAGGGAAACACTTACGAAACACCGCAGGGTTTGTTGGTATTGATACAACAATAAGTTGTATCACCATGTTATTTTTCAAAACTAACCGGCACCTATAATGTTAAAGTAGTTATATTATTGAATTGAGATAGTCACATTTCCAGTAAAATCATCCTATTTTACCCTACCAAATTCCTAACCTCAACCGGCGACAACGTAGTTTGCTTTTTAAAAAAGTTTGAAAAATGCGAAAGCTGTTCAAAACCCAAGCTATAAGCTATTTCAGAGATATTCCAATCAGTTTGCCTCAATAGGATACGGGCTTCCTGGATCAGCCGGGCGGCGATATGTTCGGTAGTGGTTTTGCCGGTACTTTCTTTTAATACTTTATTGAGGTGATTGCTGTGTACAGCCAGCCGGTCGGCATAATCTTTGGCGGTACGCAGTGATATTTTCTGATCGGGCGATGCTATCGGGAATTGCCTCTCCAACAGCTCAATAAACAGTGATGACACCCGGGCTGAAGCGTTATGCGAATGATGATAGGCGGTTAACGGCTGTAGCTTCTGCCCGTAATGGATCAGCTCGAGCACATAGTTCCGGAGCAGATCGTACTTATACAGGTAATCGGAAGCTATTTCCTGCTGCATTTTTTTAAAGATGGCGGCTATTTCTCCGGCCTGTTCATCAGTAAGCAAAAATACAGGGTAACCACCTGGACTAAATAAGGGCAAAGCATCCAGCACTACGCCGCTTTTTGATTGCACCATGAACTCATCTGTAAAAATACAAAAGCTGCCCGCCTGTTTCAGATCCTGAGGCTTCCAGCTATAGGGGATTTTGGGGGTACCAAATACCAACGCGCTTTTTTCGATATGGATTACCTTATCGGCATATTCGGCAATGTTATGGCCCTGCACCAGGTTAATTTTATAATACAAACGGCGGTTGTAAGGCATATGCGAAGGGTCTTTTTTGATCCGCTCAAATATTTCCTTAACGTTAAACACGTTGAAGTGCCCTATTTCTTTATTAATGCCCGGAGGCAATAACGATTGGACTGTGGTATCGGCAAACACCGCGGCATCTTTATAAAAGTCTTCTACAGTTACCGTTTTCATACCTTATAACCTTTATTGAACAAAGCTATTGATTAAAAAACGAATGAGGTAAAAGCCCAGGTCAGCGGCAAGTCATAAGAAAATAGTACATCTTATTAAAAAACAACTAATTAAAACCAGGAACACCAACGCGGCCCGCTAAATATCCAGACACCGTTATTTGAATTTGATAAACAATGGATTGAAACAGATAAACGCCGGCTTATCCCCGCTCCTACTTTTATCCATTAAAAAATAAACAATGAAACTTAACAACAACACCATCCTGATAACCGGCGGCACAAGCGGTTTCGGGCTTGAATTTGCTACCAAATTAATGGCTTTAGACAACACAGTAATCATAACCGGCCGTAATCAAAGCAAACTTGATGAGGTAGGCAAAAAGCTGCCCGGCGTTTACACTTTTCAAAGTGATGTTAGCAACCCTGAAGCAATTGAACAGCTTTATAAAGAAGTAAGGGCCAAATTTCCGGCTTTAAATATCCTGATTAACAACGCAGGCGAAATGCGGGCCATCAGCCTTAACAACGCCTCAACCAACTTAAGGGATATCACCCGTGAGGTAGAGATTAACCTGATGGGACCAATCCGCATGGTGCAGCAGTTTTTGCCGCTGCTTAAAAAGCAACCGGCAGCAACCATTATGAATGTAACATCGGGTATAGCGCTGATGCCCTTCCCGGCTTCACCAATTTACGGGGCCACAAAATCGGGGCTGCGATCTTACACCAAATCCTTACGGGTACAGCTAAAAAATACCGGGATAAAAGTTTTTGAATTGGTAGCGCCGGGCTCAAGCACGCCGTTAAACGATAAGTTTATGAATATGGATGGCGTTAGTACGAATATGATGATGGACCCCGGCAAACTGATTGACCAGGCAATAGCAGGATTAAAAAAGGATCAATTGGAGATTTATCCCGGATTGGCCCGTGTAATAAAAATAATGAGCAGGCTGGCTCCCGGCTTTTTATTGAAGCAGGCGAGTAAGGTTGGGGCAAAGTTTATGGAAACAAGAAAGTAAAAAATAAAATTCTAATTTCCTATAGGCTTGACACAGTTCAGTTTACACACCCTACAAAAAAGATCCCCAGATAAGTATTGCAAAAATCAAGGGCGGAAATATTGATTTCCGCCCTTTTTGTTCCCTACAGAATTCGAACCATTATTTGTAAGCACCTTTCGGCTAACTATGCAGGTTCCTTTTCCTCAGGTATCGCAGCAATTCCCGCGGCCGGTCAGTTTGTATAATGGTAGCCCCGTGTTGGATGATCCATTCCCAGCTGTCTTTAGTATTACCTAAATCTACCGCTGTATCATCATCATGACCAGCATTAAGGCTTGCCCATAATGAATTGATCCAAATCCTTGCTCCATTCCGGTTAATAAACCGGTTGCTTTTAAGAATCGCTGAAGTATCTTTGCCGAAATTCAGTTCAAATGCTACCGGTTTGATATGACGCTGGTAATTTTCGATTGATTGTTTAGCGCCGGGCTTATCCAGGTCAATTACTGCCATAAAGGTAATGCTATCAATAATTGCGGGATATTGGTTCCTTACTGTTTCATAAGCTTCTGTGGTTTTAAAAATGGCTTGATTTAGTGTGCCGGTAGTCTTCAAAACCTGGTAAGCCTCGTTGTAGTATAGGTAACTTTTATCAAGGTTTACCAAAATTTTGCCTTTGATTAGTTTCATTACCTCCTGCAGTGTGGGTATGGCATTTACGGTAACCCTGCCCAAACCATTTTTCAGGTGAAATTTCTTTAGCTCAGCCAAAGTATAGTCACCCGGGCTTCCCTTACCATCAGTTGTACGATCGATAGTTTGATCATGCATGATCACTATTATACCATCCTTTGTTTTGTTCAAATCGAGTTCGATGATATCCACCCCTATGTCCATCGCATATTTAAAAGCAAGGAGCGAGTTTTCCGGAGCATCGCGCCAATCTCCACGGTGAGCTGCAACCATGATATGTCTATCTAACGGCTGATGTAATTGTTTTATTAAACTATCGCACTTTGTAGCTTGGGCATAACTATTTGTGAAATAAAGTAATATAGCCCAGGTAATGCTTGCGGCTGCTTTTATATTTTTCAGATACATGTTATATTTTATGATGTGTTAAATAAGGGCCGAATATTTGTTTCACCCTAATTAAAGGGCTTCTATCATCAAGGATGAATACGAAATATGATCCGCCGCCTTTTGAAACGCGGATGAGCACATGCCCTTCAAAGCTTTTAAATCCCTTAGCAATCCAGAAGCCGAGGTAGGTTTTAGTTTCGGGCTGCATATACGTGTCAAACACATCGGTGCTATCTTCCGAAGCTGTTTTATTCATCAGCCTGAACGCTACTTCCTGCCCTGGCTGATCTGAGCACCAGCTTTGTTCAACGGCAATTTTTGGAGCAAGCGCTTTTAAAAAAGCATCATTAGTTGCATCGCGATTACCGTGATGGTTGAGTGTAAGAGCATCTACCCGGCCAATTATCTTTGCCATTGGTGTTTCAACATCTCTCCGGCCGGGATAATTACTTCCCTCATAACCGGTGTTGTCGCCGCCTGAGTAAAAAATAAAAGGGCCATAGCTTATTCTTATAGCATTGCTAAGCGGGTTTTCATTGAACTTCCCCTTTTCCAGCAACTGGTCTGTTGTAAAGCAGGTGCGTGTCCCATCACCTTTTCCAGACCAGATCACGGCGTTTGATTTGATATTGCGTACCTCAAAGCCAGGATATAATTGGGGATGGATCAGTAATTTAATCTGGCTTGCGCTGCCCGCTTTTAAAGCTTCATATATCATCCCCTTATGGCCCGATTGATATTGAACAAAGGCAAGGTAATTATTGAACGTTGCATTTTTACGATAATAAGTCAACAAATCAACAGGATAAACACGGCCTCTATCCAGCATATGCTTAATCGGGATAGCATCGCCTACATCAGTCAGCCCGGATAATTGGTAAGCGCCGTTGGCCGCCTTGGGACTATTCTTTTCGATGTTGCCGTAATGATCACCATGAAAATGAGTGATCAACGCATAATCAATAGTAGCTTGTCTGTCGGCGGGGATTACCTGTTTAATATAAGATGCAATCCACTGCCCCGGTCTTAATGAACTATCGGGCAGTGCCGGTGGAATTTTTAGCGGGGCATTTGTGTTTTCAAACTCATTGGCATCCATATCGCCTGCATCGATGAGCATGGTTGTACCATCCGGAAAAACCAGGAAACTTGAATTTCCACGTCCCGTATTGATGAAATGGATATCCAATTGCCCCTCCTGCCAGGCAGGCAATTGCTCATTCACTTTTTTTTCCTGAGCATAACCACTCATTATGAAAAGCAAAGCAAGAAGCATTACAATTAATTTCTTCATAAAGCTTTTTATTAAGCGGGTCACCTTTCCGGTAACCCGCTTTTAATTTAATATCCGGGGTTTTGTTTAATAGCCGGATCTGTGTTGATTTGTGATTGAGGAACCGGCATCAGCAGGTTATGCTGATCAATAGTGATCAGGATGTTATTATCCTTAAACCATTTGTTCATCACGTTTACAGCCGTACCCGTACGAAGCAGATCAAACCAGCGGTGCCCCTCTCCAATCAATTCCAGTCTGCGTTCTAAAACAATGGCGTCGCGAAGATCGGCCTGGTTACCCGCAGTTGTATTAGCCAGGCCTGCACGGCTGCGGATACTGTTGAGGTAAGCAACAGCCTGGGCGGTGTTTCCTAATTCGTTCTCAATTTCGGCCAGCATCAGTATGACATCAGCGTAGCGTAAAACCACAAAATCGCTTGGCCCGTCGGTAATGATGGTTGTCGGGGCGGTAAGCTTATTATCAAAAGGCGCACCGCTTGGCGCAAGGGTAACATACACGCCTTTACGAAGATCATTTGAGGCGTAAAGATTGTAAAGGCTTAAGGTTGGCAAATTGTGTCCTTTCGCGCCGGTTACAGTAGCCGATGGACTAAATTGCTGAAACATGATACTACCTTCCGAATTACCGTTCACTCCTGATGTAAACTGAACCGCGAAGATAATTTCCTTATTGTTTTCATTGTTAACAGCGAAAACATCCTGCGGGCGGGTGAGCAATGCGTGTTTGCCGGAGTTTACAACCGCCAGTAACTGTGTTTCGGCATTGGTATAATCCTTCAGTGTAAGATAAACCTTACCCAGCAGGCTTTCCGCAGCGGTTTTAACCACTCGTCCGGGTTGGCCGGGCACCTCTGGCAATAAAGGGATAGCGGCTGCTAAATCAGTTTTGATTTGGTCATAAACCTGGGCTGCAGGCTGGCGGCCTAAACCAAAGTACTGGTTAGGGTTAATGGTTTCGGTAGTTACCAGCGGCACATCGCCGTACAACCGTACCATATTAAAATAAAGCAACGCCCTGATGAATAACATTTCGCCTTTGCGGGCCTGTTTCACCGCAGGATCGGTGTAAGTGATCTTATCTATCCTGTTTAATACCACATTTGCTTTCTGGATACCCTGGTATGAATCCCGCCAGGTGGTTTCTATGATATCATTTGATGGTATGGTTGTAAACTGATCAAGTTGTCCGTAGTTACCGCTATCATTAGATGGTACCTGGTCGTAAGTATTATCAGATGGGATCTCGGCAAATGCAGGCAGATACAATCCGTAAAGACCAGTTGACTGTAATGTTCCGTAAACGGCGGCTACATACTCTTCGGTTTCGGCCTGATTGGTGAGAAATTTACCGAGGTCTTTAGAGGTAGCAGGGGTTTGATAAAGTTCTTTCTTACATGATGAAGCAGTTGCCAAAAACACTGCTGCTATGATGATATATTTGATTTTCATGTCTGTAACAGTTAAAATGTAACATTAGCGCCAAAAATGAATGACCTGGCAACCGGGTAATTAGCATTCGACAAACCATCTGTTAGCACATTGCTGCTTGTTGCATCAGGATTGTAGCCCCTGAATTTTGTCCAGGTAAACAGGTTATTGGCCGAGCAATATAAACGGATATGGCTGATCTTAACTTTTGAACTTAAAGCATCCGGCAGGTTGTAGGCCAGCTGCGCATTCCTTAGCCGCAGGTAATCACCTTTGTAATAAAAGATGCTTGCGGCGCGGGTAAGCCTCCTGGCCGAAGATAAATTACCAAGATTTGGCTGTGCGTAGGTTCCGTTGGGATTATCAACAGGATGATACCTGTTTTCAAAATAGTAAACACTTGGCATAGAAAAACCTTCGCCCGAATCATCAAGGGTGGCCAAGCCGTTATCATATATTTTACGGCCGTAAACCCCGTTAAACGCAACGTTAAGTTCAAAGCGCTTATAAGCAATATTGGCACCGAAACCATAGGTGAATTTAGGACTATAGGTTCCGTAGGATACCTGGTCACGGCTGTCAATTATACCATCATGATTCGTATCCGCAACTTTATAATCCCCGGTTAATGTACCGGATAAATGCGGACTGTTAGTGATCTCATCCTGCGTTTTATAAATACCAATAACGTTGTAGCCGTACATAGCCGCAACAGGGCCGCCCACTTTGGTAATAAAATTACTTGCCGGTCCTTGTATAATCTGAGTTTGTCCCGGAGCTAAGGCCAGCACCTTATTTACGTTGGTAGCCAGGTTAGCGTTAAAACCTATTTTAAATGGCCCCGCGTTAAGGTTATTACCCGAAAGCTCAAACTCGAAACCATGGTTGGTTACTTTGCCGATATTCTGGATGGAATTGGTAAAACCTGATTGCTCCGGGATAGGTACATTCAGTAGCAGGTTTTTAGTAGTGCTTTTATAATAATCGGCCACAAGGTTAAATTTTTGAAAAAAAGCGAGGTCGATACCGATATCAGTCGAATTTTTGGTTTCCCAGGTAAGATTATTGTTGGCCGTAGTTGTAGCTGCGAAACCGGGGCTTAATGTGCTGCCAAAAACATAATTGTAGTTATAATCATTAGCACCGTTTGCAGATGCCGAACCGATTAATGCCTTTGAACTGTATGAACCTATCTGGTTATTACCTGCAGCGCCCCAGCTTGCGCGGATCTTGGCGAACGTGATAACCTTGTTTTCGGGAAAAAAAGATTCCCTGCTCAAAATATACCCGCCCGTTACTGATGGGAAGTTGCCCCACTTATTGTTATCGCCAAAGCGCGAAGAACCGTCACGCCTGATGGTTGCCGACAGTAAATACTTATCTGCATAAGCATATTGTAAACGGGCCAGGTAGGAGATCAGTGTCCACTGATAGCGTGCCGATGTTACGCTGAACGCGCTGGCGCCTGCAATATTGGTAATATTATCATCAGGGATGCCGGAACCGTTTACCACAGTATTTGCCCCATTTTCGGACTGGAAGGTATAACCAGCCAGAATATCAAAATCATGGTGACCGATGCCTTTTGCATAATCAACCGTATTTTCGGTAATGTAATTATACACATGTCCGTTAGTTTCTGTGGCTGAAGCCGGTTGTGGTGCTGCTGCGCGGTACCCGCCCACATCAGATGGTCTGTAATAGTCATAAAAATTGCTCCTGATATCCGTACCCAGTACGGTTTTGAACTTAAGCCCGGTTATTGGTTCAAAAACCAGGTAAATATTACCAAACAGGCGGGTATCGTTCAGGTTATTTTTAATTTTGGTGGCCAGGGCAACAGGGCTTTCGCCAAGGGCACCGTCTTCGGGCGTATTGCCTTTTATCTGATGGCTGATAGCAACTGAACCATCCGCATTATAAGCAGGAAAAAATGGATAGCTTATGGTAACATCACTCACTACATCGTTAGAATTGTTGGCGTTGTTGTTAAAGTATTTTTCCTTGTTAAACGATGGGCTTGCCGAAATACCGTACGTAAACATTTTGGATAGCTTTGATTCAACCTTAATTGTACCGCTGTACCTTTCCAATCCGTTATTTATCACAATACCATCCTGTTTAAAATAATTGGATGAGATATAATAACTGGTTTTACCTGATGAACCCGAAACCGAAAAATTGTAACTGCTCATCGGCGCCCTGCGAAATACTTTGTCAAGCCAGTTTGTATTGGTAAGCCCCTGCTTACCATCAAGATAAGGCTGCAGGTAATTTAAACGCAACTCCCTTAATGATGCGCCCTTTGCAACTCTGGTGGCACGGTCGTCATTGATACTCCTGTTATTCGGATCTTTTGATACATAACCCCAGTCGCGTGCTTCTGTAAAATAAGTGGCTGCCTGGTACGCATCAACATATTTCATGTTATCGTTTCTTTCCTGAAACCCTGAATATATATCCAGTGAAACTTTTACCTTATCGCCGCTGCCTTTTTTAGTGGTGATGAGGATAACGCCGTTTGCAGCTCTCGAGCCATAAATCGCAGCCGACGCCGGATCTTTCAAAATATCTAACGTTTCTATATCGAGCGGATTGATAGAATTAAAGCTGCTGCCTTCTGATAATGGAAAACCATCCACTACAATAAGCGGCGCGCGTCCGGCTGTTAATGTACCGATACCCCTGATCACGATTTGCGGGTCGGATCCGGGTTGCGCAGAAGCGTCATTGATCACCACACCGGCCGCTTTGCCTGCAAGCTGCTGGGCAAAACCTGCGCCTGAATATTTGTTTAAATCCGTACCCTTTACGGTAGTTATCGCATCGGTAATTTTTTCGCGCGATTGCTTGCCGTAACCAATAACAACTACCTGGTTTAATTGGCTAACATCGTCATCAAGGGTGATAGCCAAAGCCGTACGACCATTTACAGGTATTTCCTGTTTTTTGTAACCTACTGAAGTAATTTGCAGTACGGCTTGTTCTTCAACTACAATTTTAAAGAAACCATTACCATCGGTAACTGCCGATGATTTGCCGTCTTTAACCGTTATCGTAACTCCGGGCAGTGCAGCCCCCCTGGCATCTTTCACCGTTCCGGTTACAGTAATTGGTTTAGGAGTTTGCCTGGTTGCGGCATTTGCGGCGTTAATAACAATAATATTGTCAATTATTTTATAGGTAAGCGGCTGATTTTTCAATACCATATCAAGTACATCGGTCACCGGCGCGTTTTTAACATCAATGCTTACTTTATTAAGGGTGTTCAGCAGTTCGAGTTTGTAAAAGAAATTGTAACTGGTTTGTTTTTCGATGTTTTTAAAAACACTTTCCAAACTCACCTGCTTTTGTGAGAGGCTGATGTTTTGACTATAGCCGGCAGCGCTGATTTGCAAACATGCAGCGAGCATTAACAGTGTAATCAGTTTCATGCGAATGAGCATTGATTGTATCCGGGACATACCCGGCTTATATTTTACAGGTGTTGCACCTGCGGGCGTAGTTTGTACCGGCAGATATTGCACAAACCGGCGGCAAAGCGTATAAAATTGCATACCTTTGTAATGGTTAGGGTTACTTGTTGATTTAGTTGCCAAATTATTTGAATGAGCCTGCCCAAATCGTTGCCGGATTGTGCGCCAACACGTTCCGGCTTTTTTTATGGGCAAACTTTAAAAGGCGCCGACCTTGCCGGGCGCATTTCCATGTTTGGTATATTTCTTTATTTTACGATGATTTTTCCTCCTTCAATTGTAAAATGCATTCCACTTAACTCCAGCACCTTCAGCACCTTTGAGGCGTTTACATTCCTGGAAATTTTACCGTAATAGTGCCCCGGCTGCGGCTGGCCTTCGTACTTAACCTCCACATCATACCAGCGCGAAATCTGGTTCATAATGGTTTGAATATCCGCCTTGTTAAACCGGAAAAATCCATTTTTCCAGGCCACCACTTCGTCCATATCAATATCATCGCTTACGGTCAGTTTATTTTCGATACCAATTTGTGATTGTTGTCCCGGTTTAAGTAACACCATGTAATCTCCTGCATTTACTTTTACACTTCCTTCAAGCAGGGTGGTTTTTACAATGCCCTCATCCGGATAGGCATTGATATCAAAGTGGGTACCCAACACAGTTACCCTTTGGTTTCCGCTGGTTACGATAAATGGTTTGTATTTGTTTTTAGCTACCTCGAAATACACCTCTCCACTAATCTCCACGCGCCTGTCATTACCGGTAAACGCTACCGGGAAACGGATTGATGAAGCTGTATTAAGCCATACCCTTGTGCCATCAGGCAATACCACCTGGTATTGGCCGCCCTTGGGCGTACTAACGGTGTTATATAAAGCAGCAGTATCTTTTGCATTCACCCCCGCTGTTCCGGGGCGGTATTCAACCCTGCCTTCATCTTTTTTACTAATGGCGGTTACGCCCTGACGGGCCAATAGGCCTTTATTCCCACCTGTTAAACTAAGTGTTGAACCATTAGCCAGTTTAAGTACAGCTTTATTACTTCCTGGAACAAAATCATTTTTGATGACATTGTTCATTACCAGATGTTGTTTTGCAGGTTGCCTGTATAAATAAAAACTAACGGTAAGGCATAATAAAATACTTGCTGCGGCGGCGTAGCCCAACCAGTACCTTTTCTTCCTCATCACAACCGGAACAATATCATGAGCAACAGGTCTTGTTTCAGGTACCAGCTCATCGTTGCTCATGGCTTCGGCCAGGTACTTGTCCAGCTTTCCGTCATTAAGTAAGTGTGCAAATACTTCTAACTCATCATCGCTAACCTGCTTTTTGAGATACCTGTTTACCAACTGCCTGTAGTACGCTTCTTCCATTTATTGGCGGCTTTTAATACCATGACTGTAAAAGGCAAAAACAGGGTAGCAGAAAAATGATAGTTTTTGAAAAATTTATTTTGTGAACATAAGTGCAAGCAAAACGCTAAGCGAAATACCAAGCTCAGTTTCAACTTTCGAGCTTAAAACCTTCATGGTTAACACCATATGGTTTTTGATGGCGTTACGGGAAATACCTAATTGTTTGGCAGCCTCATCATAACTTTTGCCCTGCTCACGGCAAAGCATAAAAACTTCTCTCGAACGCCGGGGCAAGGTAGCCAGTACATTTTCTATAAACAGCAGGTACTCCCTTGTAAGACGCTCGTCTTCTACCGTGTTACGGTGTTCGGTAATAACAGCCGAGATCTGGCTGATTGCCGTTTCTGTACGGAAAGCGCTTTTCAGGTAATCAAAGGCCAGATTACGTGCCACTGTAAAAAGGTAGGCTTTAAATGATTGTACGTTAACAAGCTGCTCACGTTTATTCCAAAGTTTGATGAAAACATCGTGCGTAGCGTCTTCACTTAAAGCTGCAGTATGCAGGTACTTTTGCATAAACCGGTTTACCGGAACAGCATACCTGTTATACAATTCGGTGTAGGCAGCCACATCTCCGCCAACAAATAAATGTTGCAATTCAAGGTCGGATAATGATTCTACTCGCTGCATCTGGAAACTGCTTATGCTTTGGCAAAGTAAGCTTTGGAATATTACCTTAACGTTAAGCTATTACATTGCTTGAATAATTTATAAAGTTAGCGTTCAGCTATCGACTTATCGTGCCTGCCCATTCAGGCTGCTGATGGGGCGGAATTCGAAATGTTTATGATCCATTTATTTAGGGGCCGGGTTCTGTTTGGGTTGAAGCGGCTTTGCTAATAAAACATCGACTTTTTAATGTACGCCAAATACCACCGCCGCTTTGCGTTTTATAGATAGTAGCTGAAGTACATAAACTGAATGCATTTATGAAACTACAGGTAACAGCACAAATAATTAACCTTTACAATTATTTTTTTGCCTATGGATAAAATATGAGTTACAACGACCCCGCCCAATGCAATTCGCGGATATTAACTTAAATAATCATTCCTTTCAATTTATCTCAGTTTATAATTCTCTAATACGATTCCAATTAAAAAAAAGCTAAAGCTGGAAATTTCGACCACCAAAAGACCTGTTGATACGGAGGGTTAGGATAAATCCTTAAAAAATCAATTAATTTCGTCGTTTTTTAAAAAAAAGACAGGTTTAATCCCCGGGTAATGTCAATTTAACATTAGTTTTTACTAAATTCAGCCGAAAATTACCTGGATATAATGTCATTCAGTAGCGAAAAGCAACTTTTAATTGATTTGAGCAACGGGCATGTTGATGCATTTCATAGTATCTATGCAATTTACGCCCCCCGTTTAAGCAGGAAACTGTTTCAACTTTTAAAATCTGAAGAGTTAGCTCAGGATGTATTACAGGACATCTTTATCAAGGTATGGGAAATTCGCCAAACAATAAACCCGGAACAGAATTTCGCTGCGTTCCTCTTTAAGATGGCCGCTAATCGGTCAAAAAATATTTTCAGGGCCAACGTTTATAATGAATCCATGCGCAATGTGATCGGGCAGGAAATTAGCTATAACCCCATTGAAGATGCGATGAATGAAAAAGATGCAAAGGAGATACTTGATGCTGCGTTAAATACGCTAACCTCACGGCAACGTGAAGTTTACACGCTGCAAAAGTTAGAAGGGCATAGTTACCAGGAAATCAGCGAGCGCCTGAACATCAGCTCATCAGCTATCAATCATCATATACAAGAGGCCGGAAAAAAACTAAGAACGGTGCTCAAAAACCACCAGAATGAAATTTTAATACCTTTATTATCAGTACTTTTCAAAAAATATTTTTTTTAGGGTGCTATTTTTTTTATTTCAGGTGTATTTAGTGCGTAGGAGGTTAAACACCTCTTATCTGATACATGGACGAAGTAAAGATCATTCAAATACTATTCAGGAAATATATCGATAATACGATCAACCACGAAGAGCTGGAGCAATTGAGGGTAATCCTCGGGCAGCAAGAAGGGGAAGACGATTTAGATAAATTACTTCAGGATTATTTTCAGGATGATATAAAAGCTGCCGCTGAATCTGAGCTTAAAGGCCAGATTATTGAAAGTAGAGCGTGGAACCAAATAGAGAAAAACATCACTCCACAGGAAAGACCTCACTCCTATTTAAATTTCTTTATTAAGGTTGCTGCCGCGGTACTGATTTTTGCTATTTCAATATCGATATACTTTACAAGCTGGAAAACTTCTACCGCTACGGATAAAGCAGTATCTATCCATGATATCCAGCCAGGAACCAGCCGTGCTACATTAACGGTTGCAAACGGAACCAAATATGAGTTAAAAGGTGCAAAACATGAAATTGTTGCCGGCCGTAAAAATATACATTATACCGACGGAGAAGTGGTGACCGATGCGCAACCCGGGCAAAACACCACTTTAACTTTAACTACGCCCCGCGGAGGGCAATTCCAGGCAACTTTAAGCGATGGCACCAAAGTATGGTTAAATGCGGCTTCTTCCCTATCCTATCCGGAAAATTTTACGGGAGCAGAGAGAATGGTGACACTTGAAGGGGAAGCTTATTTTGAGGTAGCCCATGATACCCGCCACCCTTTCATTGTGAGCACCAACGGGCAGCAAATTAAGGTACTGGGCACAAGCTTTAATGTTAACGCTTATAAAAATGAGCGCAAAACCGTTACATCCTTATTGACGGGGCACGTTCAATTGAGTAACCCGGCAACTACAGCAACTGCGGAACTTCATCCGGGGGAACAAAGCTTATTTAATCATGATCATTCTGGCTTTAAAGTAGTAGCAGTAGATGCTGATTTGTATAGCGCCTGGAAAGACGGCGAATTCCGCTTTAAAGCCACACCTTTAAATGAAGCGCTGCGCCAGATTGAGCGTTGGTATGACCTGGATATCGACTACACCGGCATCCCGGAAGATATACTGATTCATGCTTCCATAAGCAGGAATAAAAAACTATCGGGTGTGTTGCACGCGCTTGAAAAAATAACCGATTTAAAATTTGATGTAAATGGAAGAAAAGTAAAGGTTATAAAGTAAAACTGCCCGGGCCGTGCAATCATTGCGAAGACTGACAGTAATGTTTACCCGGCGATTAGGTAAAAACAAATATTTAAAACCTACTCCAAAGCCGAAACAACATATCCGCTCAGCAATAAGCAACTAAACCTTATAACATAACAAATGTAAATTAAATGGTTTAAAAATTAAAACAACAAGAAAGGAGCTCAAAATATATGGATTGAAAATATACCTAAACACCACCACCCTGAAAGATCATACCAAAATAGCTGAAGGCGCTGTAACACCTCCAGCATAATAAGGTTTGATATTTAAACTAAGCTAAACTCAAACTTAAAACTCAACAAATATATGAACTATTTCCTTATTAAAAAGGATAATGGAAGGCCTGTGGCATGTGGTCAGGATTTGGAATCCATCCGCGGGAGCAAACCACACATATCTATCAAGTTTTTTCTCATTTTTTTATTACTTATTACCGTTCAGCTTTTTAATCGGGCTAAAGCTCAAACTGTAACTCTTAATTTAAAAAACGGCTCGTTTGTGCGTGCAGCCGAAGAAATCAGTAAGCAAACTAAATATGATTTTAGTTATAACGACCGCATTATAAAAAAAACAAAACCTGTTACACTAAAACTCACTAACGAACCGCTGTTAAGCGCGCTGGAAATGCTGTTTGCCGGGCAGCCCCTTACCTACGAGATCAAGGATCGCATGATCATCATCACCGAGAAAAGCAAATCTGATCAGGCTCCTTCATCCCAAGGGTCACAATCGCCTGTAAACGGACATATTACCGATGAAACAGGGAAACCTTTGGCCGGAGCTACCATTAAGGTAAAAGGGACACCTTATGCCGCCATAAGCGATAGGTTTGGCGACTTTGTTATTCCCGCTGTATATGCCGATGCAATACTTGAAATAAATCATATAGGTTACGCTAAGCTTGAGGTGGCCGCACAACGGGCCAGAACTGTGACCTTGAAAATGATGGTATTTGGCTTGAATGAGGTTGTAATTAATACAGGCTACCAGCAAATTGATAAACGGAAAGCTACCGTAGCATCTACAACCCTCAAAATGGATAGCATTATTGTGCCGGGCATCAATACCATTGATAAGTTGTTAGAGGGAAGGGTACCGGGAATGATTTATATGCAAAACTCCGGCCAGGTTGGCGCTGCCCCCAAATTAAGGATCCGTGGTACATCAACAATTTTGGGTAACCGCGAGCCGCTTTGGGTAGTAGACGGGATTGTATTGACCGACCCGGTAAATGTTGACCCTCAGCAATTAAACGATCTGGATTTTGTGAACTTACTCGGTAATGCTATAGCCGGGTTAAACCCCCAGGATATTGAACAGATTGACGTGCTCAAAGACGCCGCCGCAACAGCACTGTATGGCGCGAAGGCCGGAAACGGTGTAATTGTAATCACTACCAAAAAGGGGAAGCCCGGAAAACCTACCATATCATACTCAAATGCAATCACATTTAGCAGACGCCCGCGGTACTCAGATAAAGGCGTAAATATGATGAACTCGCAGGAACGGATGGACGTTTCAAAAGAAATGGTGGAGCGCCGTATGCAATACAATAACGTTACGCAATTTGTTGGTTATGAAGGCGCACTCCAGGATTATTACAATGGCACGATAGGGTACGATCAATTTAAAAAAATGAGTGATTACTACGCCAATGTAAACACCGACTGGCTGGGATTGCTAACTCACGACTCCTTCTCGCAAAGCCATAATCTGAATTTGTCTGGCGGTACCAATGATATCAAATATTACTCATCTATCGGGTACCTTAATGAAAACGGAACAATCAAAGGCGAAAATGGAAAGCGCTATTCATCAATGATGAACATAACCGCAGATTATAAAAAGTTCATGGCGCAAATAACCTTCAACGGAAATTATTCTACACGGGATTATGCACCGTCAGACTTGGGGGTGATGGATTATGCCTATAATACCAGCCGAACCATACCTGCTTATAATCCTGACGGTAGTTATTTTTATTTTCCGAAGACGAACGGATCCCTCTATTATAACTATAACATTTTGAAAGAAATGGATAATAGCGGCGACCATACTGATTTAATTGCCGCCAATATTAAAGCATATGTAAAGTACAGATTATTTCCGCAATTAAATCTGGAAGGAACCTTTGCTTATGGTGTCAGTAACAACGTAAGGGAAGTATATCACACCAAGGATACTTACTATATCAACCAGCTGCGGGCCGATCAATCCTTCAGATCTGACCTAAGCCCGGTTGGGGGCGAACTTGCGCGCGAAGAAACCCGTAACAATAATTACACAACCAGGTTCCAGGCCAATTATCTTAACGAATTTGGCCGTGACCACAAGCATTCTATCACCGCTTCGGGTGGTTTGGAGCTCAACTCCAACCGGTACAATGGGTTCGATATTACCAAAAGAGGCTATTTCCGGGAAATGGGCGGCTATTTCGACATTATTCCAACTACTTACTCCGGTTATTACAATCAGTTCATGAGCACCAAAGCGGCCCTGGGTTACTACAACAGGCAGCTAACCAATGAACTGGCCTGGTACGGTACAACCGGCTATTCGTGGAGCAACCGTTATATTATTAACGTGCATATTCGTGGCGAGCAATCTAATTTGTTCGGAACCCGGTCTAACAACAAGTTCCTTCCTATCTGGGCTGTTTCAGGCCGCTGGAATATAAAGGATGATTTACTAAAAAATGCATCATGGGTAAACGATCTCGCGGTAAAAGGTTCATGGGGCTGGCAGGGAAATATGCTGCCCGGACAAACGCCTTACATGATCATTAAGCAAAATCTCTCTACCGACCCTTATTATAACTCAACATCGGCTAACATCACCAATTTTCCAAATCCTGATCTGAAGTGGGAGAAAACTTCTTCTTCAAACATAGGGATAGATTTCTCCTTGTTCGGTAGCAGGATCAACGGATCGGTATCTTACTTCTACAAACGCACAACGGATGCCTTCCTGAACAAAACAGTGTCTGAAATTAATGGCGTACAAACGTATGTTATCAACAGCGGCACATTAGAAAATAAAGGCATAGAGTTGGCATTGAGCGTAAATGTTATTAACAATGTAGGCTTAAATAAAACAAACCGCGGATTTGTATGGCGCTTTGACCCGCAACTCGGGCAGGTATTGAATAAACTATTGAATAGCGCCATCAATAACCGCAATAACGTTTTAATTGACAATGTAACGTATAATAATTTCCTGAACGGATCGGTGCAACTGGCAGGTAAGCCTATCAATACCTTCTATTCCTACAAGTTCAAGGGCCTGAGCCCGGTTGATGGTTCTCCTATTTTTTATGGTACAGAGCCTGATCAGGCTGCTGCTTATCAACAAAAATATGGCAACATGAAACCGGAAGATGTTTTCCTCCAGGTAATGAGCGAATCCGGGCGCCGCGAACCATATATCCAGGGTGGATTATCCAACTATTTCGGATACCGGAATTTCGGCTTGTCTTTTAACCTTACCTATTCATTGGGCAATAAGATCCGCCTGATGAAAATTGCCTCGGGATATGCCACAACCAGTGTATATCCGCAGCAAAACCTCCGGAAAGAATTCGTGATGAGGTGGCGCAAACCTGGAGATGAAGCCTATACCAATATACCGGGGTTAGTGGCATCCAACAATGTAGGCCTTTCATGGTGGCAGCAATATCCGGCTACCAATTATCAACTGGGTGGAAGTGTTTACGAAATGTATGATAACTCCGACATCAGGGTGGTTAGTGGCGACTATCTGAAACTACAGTCTATTTCTTTGAGATATAACCTTTCAGACCGCTTTGCTCATAAGCTTGGTTTAGGATCGGCCTACGTGAGCCTGTCAGGAACAAATTTGTATACCTGGACTAACAAAATGCTGATTGGACAGGATCCGACACAATCAGGCTCTACTCCAAACATCAATCTTGCTGTAATGCCTACTTATTCAGGTAGCATTAATGTTTCATTTTAAAGCTTTAACAATATGAAATACATTTATGTCATTATACCTTTTTTGCTGGTGCTCACATCTTGCAAAAAATTTCTGGAAGAGTATTCTACAGATCAAAAGTATCTTGAAACTACCGATGATCTCAATAAGGTCATGATCGGCGAAGCGTTCATGACCAGCACTAACCTTTTCATTTACAGCCCGGCTACCATGGGCGACATGACTTCAGAAACCGGGATTACCGCACCCTGGCTACATGTTATGGATGATGACAGCGAACCTTTTATGCTTGATGTTGTAGCAACAGATCAAGCCACCCCGTTGTACATGCTGTCGGGCTTCCATAACTGGAACCAAACACCGGCCATTAATATTATGAACTATCCATGGTCTGACGAGCTTTGGAAAAAAATATATAAACGTGTAGGCGCTTTAAACGCGTTGATTTTTAAAGCCGCAGATATGGCGCAAAAATCACCGTCAGACGTTGTGCTTAAGCACCTTCGCGGCGAAGCTTATTTTTTACGCGCCTACTATTACTTTATGCTTCAGAATATTTATGGTTCACCTTATCGCGTGGCCACAGCAAGTACTGATGATGGAGTTCCTTTAAAAATTTCTGAAAAAATTGATGATAAGTATTTTAAAAGAGACAAAAACGATAAGATATACAATCAGATTATTGCCGACCTGGACCAGGCAGCACAGTACCTTGACGGGTATAATCCCCCTACTAAAATAAGGGTAGGAATAGCCGCGGTTAAGGCACTTCAAAGCAGGGTTTATCTATATACCGAGCAATATGACAAGGCGGTGGCTGCTACCAACGGTTTTGAGTTGATGGGCTATAACCTGATCAATCTCAATCAATATACCCCAAACACAAACTTTACGTCCCGTAATTCAAGCGAAACCATTTTCACTATGGGCGGCAATGTGGTTCCTGCCGTATTTATGAACGATTCGTTATCTGCCTGGGGTGGAAACGACCGTCGTGTTTCGGCCTTCAAAGTATCAGATGATCTTATCCAAAGTTATGATTCAAATGATTTAAGGCTTAACGCTTTTTATACCCGGTCAACCAAAAGCAAGGCTTTTCTGCCTGCTAAATACCGCAGTTACAATACCTATAATGATCCTGACCAGGTATCATGCATTTTCTCGTTTCGTTTTGTTGAAGTAATTTTGAACCGGGCCGAAGCCTATGCCATGTCGGGATCTGATGAAGCAGCCAGAACGGAGATCCAGAAACTCCGTGTAATGCGTTTTGCCAATGCACCAACCACCCAGTTGCCGCAAACAAACCAGGGCCTGGTTGACTTCATCAGAGCTGAACGCCGCCGCGAATTGTGTTTTGAAGGCCATCGCTGGTTTGATTTGAGGCGTTACGGTGTAAATTCCAAATATCCTTTGCCCGCAAGCTTTACCATTACGCATCCTGCCTATAGTTATGATTCACAGTCAAACTCCTACACCAAAACGGGTAAATATGTACTGAAATCTATTATGCAGGAAGGGCCAAGCTGGCAGGTCCCTATTCCTGATTATGCCATAGAGTTTAACAAGGGTACGCTAACTAATCCTGTTCGCCCCATACATAATATTCAACCTTTATAAATCCAGAACACATGAAAAGCAATATATATGTTGTATTGATGGTACTTTGTGCCGTTCTGTCATCATGCCGAAAAGAACATGCTACGGTTTTTCCGGATTACGACAAAAACTGGCTTGTTGTGGAAGATAATCCAAATGATGCCACCGTACATGACAGTTACCTTTTTTATAAAGACACCGGGATTCCGGTTTACACCAATGATACCATTGGTTCGCAAAAGCGTATCGATGTTTTTGGCCACCCATACACCTACTATGAAGTGTTATCCCTGAGCTACTCCCTGGGTGGTGTACAAAGCGGAGCCCCGCCATTAGTACAGTCTTTCAGCTATTGCGCAAAATCTGACGTACCGGCGGCACTTGCCTTTTTAAAAAATGAGATTATACCGGTTTTGCCCAAAAGTGTTCACGTGCCGAGTATCCTGCTGGTTGAGAGCTTAAACACCAACGCGTTCGGATCAGTCGCTTTTAAAGGTTTCAATACCATTGTAATGGCACAAATATCAAGGATCCCAACTATGGACCAGGCCACAAAAGCGGCCTATAAGGGTGCCATATTACGTGCAATGCTCACCAACGCTGTGCTTGCCGATAAATACGCTGATATATTGGATAAGTTTTACAGCGTATCCCGAAAGTACATGACTACACGCGATGCCTACGGAACCTATATTTATCAACTATCCTATTATGTGAGCGGACTTCCAGACGGGGTCGCCGCAACACCACAAGCCATAGGTTACCTTGACGTTGACACCCGTAACCCCTACTACACACCAATTTCAACCTGGATAGATGTAACCATGTACCTGGAAGCGGCGATGTCAAATACTGATACCCAATTCAGGCAGCTTTACGGAAATAATCCTGTCATCATGCTTAAATATGGATATATAAGGCAAATCCTTACAGATTTAGGCATTCCAGCTAAATAATTACAAGGGCATATTAGCTATTACAAATCCAACATAATTGGAAACTCGTTGCACAAGCGACAATTACGACAAAAAACAAGCTTTTTAAAATAAATACTAATTAAACGTTAATGAAAAAAACAATTATCTTACTGATGATGGCAGCCTTAGGTACCTCATCATGGGCGCAAGAGGCAGTGATTACAGGTAAGTTTAAAAAAATGCTTCCCAATGGAAGACCGGTAGACAGAGTTTTTATTTCAAAACCTGAAGCTGGTGATTTAACTATAATGGCTGAGCCACTGATTGATTCAGCCAGCCGAACCTTCCATCTGGATTTGGTTCCTGCAGACCAAAATGTGATTCGCTATGTAGGTGTATTTGACGAGCAATATCCCTTTTATTTACGTAAAGGAGAAAAACTGGACATTGATGCCGCCGACGGAAAAATCACTTACTCTGGAAAATTAAGCAAAGAAAACCAGGTTTTTGCCGATTGGTATAAGATGCTTGCCCCACTCAGATTTTACGGCTATTCGGCAAAAGGCTACCTTTTACCAAGCGAACGCTACGTTGCCCTGCTGGATTCATTATCGCAACCGGTAAATAACTTTTTAAAGGGCATCCATACCGGTAACGATGCTTTCGATAAGCAAGTTAAATATCTTTTAACGTACAGTTACAAACTTGATGTAACGATGCCTGTTGCCACAGGTTTAAACGTTGGGGCTAAAAAAGATTATCCTGCTTACCTAACCGATTTTTTCAAAAATGAAACCTTTTCAGATAAACAAATTTGGACACTGCCTTTTGCATTCAAATACATGGGATACTTTGCTTTTGCAAAACACATTATCTACGGAGGAGAGCAAGGCATAGCAGGCGAAATGCTGGTTCCGGAAATTGCCGACAAAGAGCTGCGTGCAAATTTTGTGCTGAGCCAGGCTGAAAAAGGCACCACCCAAAACCTGGTTGCATTTTTAGAGAAAAACCATTCGGCCATGATAACTGATTCGCAAAAGGCAAAGATGAAGGTATTGGAGGCCCGCGCAAAAGTACAGGTTGAGGGTGGCGAATGGATCGATTTCTCTTACCCTGACCGTAATGGCAAAATGTGTCGCTTATCTGATAATCTTGGAAAAGTGGTTTTAGTTGATGTATGGGCAACCTGGTGCAAACCGTGTTTGGCTGAGCAGCCTGCAATGGAGCGTTTGGAAAAAGCCTTTGAGGGTAAAGATGTTGTCTTCCTGGCCGTTTCAGTAGACACGGATAAAGAAAAATGGAAAGCGATGGTTGAGAGCAAAAAATTATCGGGCTTGCATTTATTTACCAACAGCAAGGGGCCTATTGTAACTGACTATGAACTTACAGGTATTCCCCGTTACATTTTATTTGACAAAAATGGCAAAACCGTTTCCTTTGATGCTCCAAGGCCTTCCGATCCGAAATTGCAGGAACTCATTAACTCAAAATTGTAAGTTATAAACACATCTAATGAAGAAACTGATCAAATCGCTGCTATTTGTAATTGCCGTGTTTTACTGCCAGGCACTTGCTGCGCAGGGCGTTAATTTTGAAACGTTAACACTTCGGGATGCCATGTCAAAGGCCAATGACCCGGCGAATCCGAAATTAATTTTAATAGATTGTTATACCAGCTGGTGCATGCCATGTTTAGAAATGGCCCAGCAGGAATTTCCAAAGAAGGTAGCAGGCGACTACATCAACCCTAAATTCGTTTCCATTAAATTTGATATGGAGAAAGGCGAAGGAAAGGAAATTGGGAAAAAATATGGCGTGACCGCCTATCCTACCTTTTTGATTTTGAATGCCCATGGGCAGGAAATCAACAGGGTGGTGGGCAAGTCGACCGCAGACGAGTTTATCGAGAAAGTAAAAACAGCCTTAGATCCTAAAAACTCCTTAGCCGGCATAAAAAAGGCTTATGAGGAAAATAAGAGTATGGCCACCGGTATGCCCTATGCCCTGGCGCTTTATAAAAACGCCAAAGATCCTTCGCCCGTTTTGGAGGAGATTTTTGATAAAGCCATGGATTTTGAGCGCTTTAGCAATGATTATCTGGAACTTGCCCTTGGAACGGTAAAGTTTGGCAGTCCGTTTTTCCGGAAAATGATGATGTACAAGGCAGAGATGGATCAGGCCATGGGTACCGAGGTTATCAACAGAATTATATTTGATAAAATCCGCAAGGACATGTACCAGATTGCCGCCGGAACAGCAGCCAGATACAATATCGTTTACACCCCTCAGCAAGTGGAAGATATTGCATACACCGTTGGCTTAATGAAATTGCCTTCTGATCGTCCTGAAACCCACATGTGTAAAATTGCCTTATACGCCATTAACAAGGATTTAGACGGAATGATCGATTATTACAAGCGTTACATCGCCTATTTCCGGCAAACCGATGTATTTAAGGGCATTCTTGACGGTATCCTGAGAGCTCAGGTATCCAAAGCTTCAGAAGCTCAAAAGGCAGCTATCAAAGCTTATTTTGAAAATAACGCAAAATCCTTAAACAAGGAGGCTCAACAATCTCAGTTTCAAGCAGAATCCATTAAATAAACGAAATGAAAACATTTAATATAGCTAATATCGGGAAAGTGCCGCGGATATTGTTATTATCAGTATGCCTGCTATTTATAGCAGGCATTGCTGAAGCTCAATTTACAGATGATGCCAAATTGCTTGAAAGCTTTCAGAAATCTGCAGACTCAATCCTGGCCAAAACCCACACCATCACAGCAGAAGAGGCTCAAAAAGGACTTTTAAATACAGGAAGCGTTGTTGCCCTTAATCTTCAAACACCTTATAAAAAAGTACTCGCAGCTCATGCGCTTTATGAACGAGCCAAACAGGCTACGGTTATTACAGGTTGTGCATATCTGTGCCCCCGTTGCAATAATACGCATATGAGCGAATCTTCCGGTTATATCATAGATCCCAAAGGAATTATGGTAACGAACTATCATGTGGCGGCACAGTATGCTTTTATGAAAGATGGCAACAAGCCGGTAGGCCTTTTTGTGCGCCTGGCCGACGGGCGTACCTACGCGGTGAAAGCGATTTTAACCGCGTCAAAGCAAAAAGACCTCGCCATCCTGCAATTGGAAACAAACGGGAAAGAATTGCTGCCTTCGCTCCCCCTGGCTGATGCCGCCCAGGTAGGCGATCATATCTATGTATTGGGCCATCCCAAAGGGATGCATTATTTCTTTTCTCAGGGCGACGTTACCAATAAGTACTTTGAAAATGCAGGGGAACCTGACCATAAATTTTTTCGTGAAATGATGGTAGTTTCAGCGGATTATGCCACCGGATCAAGCGGCGGACCAGTACTTGATGTATACGGAAACGTGGTAGGTACGGTATCTAACACCAATATGCTGATTCACAGCGAAATGAACCCAAGTGTACAGATGATCGTTAAAAACACCGTCCCAGTTGAATCGTTATGGAAACTCGTTAGTAAGGGAAATAAATAGTTGGTATAAACGGTATATTTATACCAGGAACAGCTGTCGCTATATCCTATCCGCTACGCACTTTAGCTAATAGGATATGGCGGCAGCTGTTTTAACATCGAGATATCGTTTATATTAAAAAACGTTATAGGATATTTCCATCTATTACTTTTTTCATTCTCAATATTGAATAAGCTTAATCGACATTTATCAACGAAGTGATTCGTATAGCATTCAATTAAGACGTTTTATTTAACTGAAATAAGAATATTACGACAGGGTTTAGATTACCGCTTTGAATACTTAAAATAAGGCGATTATTTGAAAAACACTTATCGCCTTTTGTCGCCAAAATCACTGATGAACATTTCAATTTACATCCCTCCCAGTATTGGATAGTTCGTTCCAGGCTCCTTTGATGTTTTCATAAAATAACGCCATATCGTTAATTAAATATCCTCGCTATTTAATTAACAAATTGGCTTGTAAGCAGTTACCCTACGGTTCCTTTTTTGAATAAAACCAACAAAAAAAGAACTTATGGAAAACCAGCCAACTACAAACGTTAACGAAAAATTTAACCCCAATAATTTCCTGATTGTACCTGCGAGGACTTTTGAAGAACTTAAAGTAGGCGAGATATTCAGGGCACCGAGCCGTACGCTGACAGATGCCCATTCGGCAGCATTTCAAACCGTTTCGTGCGATAATCATCCGGTACACTACGACGATGTATGGGCTAAAAAGCATGGCCACAAGGCTCCCGTTGTACATGGTTTGCAGGTTCTGGCTTTTACAGCCCCGGGGGCCACCCTGTTTCCGCATGTAATCGGGGAGGCGTTCGTCGCTTTTACCGAGCTGTCGTGCAAATTTCTGAAAGAGGTGAATGCCGGTGATACGCTTTATCCAGCGCTTCAAATCATCGCCCTCCATCCGCAGGGAAGTACCGGAATTGTTGAAACAGCGGCCACCATTCATAACCAAAACGGCGAACTGGTGCTGTCTGGCACGCATAAATATCTTTTAAAAGCAAATTCAACTATTTAACACATATCATCATGGAAAAAACGCAATCTGAAAAACAAATATTTGTGCTGGTGCACGGCGCATGGGCAGGGCCTTTTGCCTGGCAAATGGTTAAAGATACACTGGAAAGTTCAGGCAATGAGGTGGTAGCGCTCCAGCTGCCCGGGCATGGTACTGATAATACCCCTGCCGGTACCTTGCACATGGATACTTACATTAACTACGTAAGTGGTGCCATCGAAAAAATTGGCAGAAAGGTAATTTTGGTGGGGCACAGTCTGGCGGGTATGATCATTTCAGGCGTTGCCGAACAGGTGCCCGGGCTGGTTGAAAAACTGGTTTATATTGCCGGATATGTTCCGCAAAACGGTCAATCTGCCTATATGATCTCGCTGGAAGATACGCAATCACTACTTGGCGCTTCCCTTATAGTCTCTAACGATCAATCGGAATTTGATATCAAAAGGGAGGACATTATCAATATCGTATGCCAGGACGGCACTGAAGAGGTTCAGGAACTAATCCTCAATAATTACAAAGCCGAACCTGCGGCACCATTTTCAGACCCGATATCGCTAAGTGACGAAAAATTTGGAAGCGTTGAAAAGTATTATATCGAAACGCTGCAAGACCATGGCATTGGTAATGAGCTACAGAAAAGAATGATAGCGCAGGCAAAAATCAAAAACAGCTATCAGCTAAACAGCGGACATACCCCCCTACTCTCCCAACCTGCCGAACTTAGCAATATACTACAGGTAATAGCACAACATTAATCATTAAATAAATAACCGGGATGACCGTTTTTCACGGTTGCTCCTGGTTTATTTATTATCCCCTGTTTGATCCGGCAACTTGTTTTAAAAACTGCCGGACCAGATAATGGATAATTACAGTCTCCTATACCTTTTTCACAGCTTTGATAATATAACTACCTGATGCTACACGAAATAAAATGTGGTCATTAATCCGGCCTAAATATTTTAAAACAGCCGTGTTATCAACGGGTTTTTTGTTTGACCATACGGTGTGTTTATTGCAGCTAATCTGAACAACCTGATCTGCCGGGACACCAATAACAGCTTCTGTTCCCGGCGGTACAAGGACGGTCATATTAAAACCGGCGGCCGAGTTTTCAAAACTGGTTTTAATTACTCCTCGCACAGACTGAACCGTTGCCGAACCTATTTTTACAGCGCCTGGATTGGGCACGATCTGGAATAATTTATAGCCCGGCTCAAGGGGAGCTATACCGCACAGATATTGAGATAGTAAAGTTAACGCACCGCCACTCCAGGCATGGTTGGTAGTACCGCCTCCATAACCTTCTTCGCCAATGCCCCAGCCTTCAAACAGGGTTACATAACCCGGGTTATTCACCATGCTGCCAAAACGCTTTTTCATTCTGGCTATAGCCTCATCTGCATACCCCATCTGAAACATCGCTTCTAAAACGTATTTCTCCATATACGGGCTGGCGTGCTCTTCTGTTTTAAATACTTGCAACAGCGCGGGATATTTATCCTGATCTGCGATGCCCGAAACTACGGCAACGGCCTGGCTGCGGTCGTCCGTTTTTCCTTTATAGTCCGGGTGCCGGTAAGCCGTGCCATCCCAAAACCTGGTGTTGAAAACGGTTTTAATGCGCTGCATGTCCCGCCGGTATTCGGCGGCATCGTCTTTCAAATTGAGCGTTTCTGCCATATTCAAAGCGCCTTTCAATGCTAAATAATAGAAGCCGTTGGTCATCAGTTCCATATCGATCTCGGTACCCCAATCGCCCCATGACCAGCCCCCTTTACGGAATTTAACCGAGCCGTCATCATTCCGCTTCCATATTTTCAGATATTTTCTTACGCCCGGGTACAGGTCAGCAACAGGCTTTTTATCGCCGGTGTTCAGGTAGTAATTCCAGAATCCGTAATAGCCAACGCTGGTCAGCATCTGGATCGGTAATTCATCTTTATAGTTTCCGGCCGGGATGGGCGAAAACAAAGTACTGTCTGCCCGCTGCCAGCCAATCAGTTCGTACATGCCTTTTCTAAACAGCAAATGGCTTTTGGTATCCAGCGCATAAAATGCCTCGCCCGATTCGTTTACCTCATCGCCCCACCATTGGGCGCGTTCGCGGTCGGGGCAATCCATATAATTGTCGCGCATGGTAATATAAAGCGTGCGTAATGATTTCTGCCATATGTTATTTAAAAAATCATCCGAACTGGTAAAGTTTCCGGCAAAGGTGGTGTTGTAGCCCGTTTCCCGGTATTTAAGTTCCAGAACTTTTACGCCGGCCGGAATTTTATAAGTTACGGTTTGGCCATTCATCCAGCCATAGCTTTCGTAAGCCTGAATCCCGTTACGCGTTACGTATTGCGCATATACATTAGGGGCACCGCCGCCGTTAAAATCTTCCGTCTTCATTTCGATGACTTTACCTTCGGTTGCTTCAACTTTCAGATAAGGAGTTACCTGTAAATTAGAGGGCAGCTTGCAAATGATCATGGTATCTTTACCCGATTGAAACGGAAAAGCCGGCGCTGAACTATAAGGTAACAATTTGGAATCCTTCCATTGCGGTATCGGCCTTAGCACCAAATTATTCCAGGGAGCCGCGGATGCGGGGCCCATCACTTTAGCATTATTCCATTTAACGGTTGAATAATTAGCCGTGTACCAGTTAGCAATATCATTCCCCGCGTCGAATTTGATGCTTGATTCGGCTAAACGAAAATTAGGCAGCGGAGGCGGACAAGTGCCATATGCGGGGTGACGTATCACCTTCCACGACGTGTCGCTTAACACCTTGAACTCAGGAGTTATACATTCAAATAGTAAACCGGGCTGGCCGCTACTGATATGTGAAAAGCCGTCTTTGCCAAAGTACCAGCCTAATACCGCAATTGTATTCCTGCCATTTACCAGGTATTTTGCAATATCCACCTCGTCGTAATAGGTATCTTTCGAATTCGGTCCGCGTTTTAGCCCACCCTCAAATATTACCATCCTGCCATTGATCCACAACCAATATTTCGTATCGATAGCAATTTTTGCCAAAGCCCTGGCAGGTACTTTACCGGTAAAAAAATCTTCACGATAGCAATACCAGGCATTGGGCTCATCCCTGGCATTGGGATCAGCAATCCATTTGGCCTGCCATGGTGTTTGCGCGCTTAGGGCCAATGGCACAACCAGCAAGAACAATAGTATAATTTTCTTCATATTAAAACCTTCAAGGGTCTTTTTACCGGTTACCTGATTAAACATTGTTCAGCACCAGATCATTCGGCTTTTGAAAACCTGTTAATCGGCATTAAACAATAAAATCATAATCTCCTCAAAAGAACCTTGGAGCAATAATAATATTTACTTTCCATAATCCTGTCCCTATCACTCTTTCAGATGGTGGTTATTTTCAAGGTGCTCCCATCTCATAATTTTAGCTAAAACTGCTCCCCTCGCGGTTGGATGGCGACGTCGGAAGTTCCGCTTTGTTGCTGATAGTTCCTGGCAGATTTACTTTGTAAGCACGGTCGGCGCAAAGCGAGCGGTCAAAATCCGTCGTTCGGCGACACGCGTTTTAAAATATAGGTAAGCAGGGCAGCAAACAGCACATAACCGGCAAAAATGAAATATCCCGGCTGTAATGAAGTTCCGTTAGCTGTAATTACATTTAATGATGCTGTGTGAATGTTGAGGCTGGAAAGCTGGCTTTTCAGGATGCCGTTTAACCCTATATAGGTCATCAACATACCAACAATCATCACATCCGACATATCCCATTTGCCAAGTTCAAAAGTGAGATAGCGCACAATGCCGTTACGGCCCAATTTTTTGGGGCTGAATACGTAGATACCCTTGGCAATAAGCCGGAGTAGTGGCAACACAAGTATGAATAACAAAATAAGCACCCCAACCAAAATAGCATCGGGTTTGGGTTGCGCTATCAGTGTTTCAACAATTCCGAGTATGCTTTTGCTCTGGTAAAACAGCACCTGATTTTTAAACTCCACATCGCCGTTCAGCAGGGCCAGATGTAAAGATTGGATCCTGGCATCTACCTCAACTACCGGTAACAGGCTGCCCGTAGCCAGCATTACAAATGCAAACAGCAAAGCGAAAATGAATAAAGGCGTTTGTAAATGCACCTGCTTACGTAAGGCAAACCAAAGCAACAAGGCAACTATTACACAACCCAGCATGATACATACGTATTGCACAAGCTGAATTTTCAGCTCGGCAAGCTTCTGGTCAATACGGTTGTTAAAAGCTATAGGGTCAGCTACTTTATACTTTTTGTAAACATATTTGGTAACTGTATAGTTAGCTACGCTTACGCTATCGTAAATCTGGCTGGTTAGCTGGTTAACTTTACTCCCTGCAATATTTTTTAGCCGCTTTTCGCTTTCGGGACTGCTAATTTTGGCTACCACGGTTTTTGCGAAGGGCTTTACCTGGGCCTGTAATTCGGCAGAATCAACAAGGGTATTAAAGGCTAATTTTTTCAACTTCCCCCCCAACCCTTTCTGGGGCTTATTGATCTCGGCTACGGTTTTGCTTACCAGTCCGTGCATTTCTTTTTCAACCATCACCAGCATATCGTGTTGCTGGGCTTTGGTAATATGGAAATCCTGGATCTGGTCACTCAAAACTTCGGTAATACGGTCGCGCCACTGATCAATCGAAAATAAGCCGAAGGTAACGCTGTTGGATAAGCTGTAATCTTCTTTTACCTGTTCGCGTTCCGCAGAGATATCGGCCAGCCGGTATCCCGAATAAGCGGCCCCTGCCAGTAATATGCTGAGCCCGATAAGCATGATAATATTTAAAACGGTGTATTTCATGTTAGTGGGCATCGTGTGGGGTAATATATTTCAGAATGGTTGATAAGATCAGCCCATACAATACAAAGCTGATAAAAATAATATAGCCGGGCTGTAAGGCCGTGTTATTGGTGGTAATGAGGGTAAGATCCTGGCCGCGGATGTTGAGCATGGCAAGTTGTTTATCAAGTAAACCATTCAAACCAATGTAAGTCATCAAAACGGCTATCACAATCACATCAGCCATGCTCCATTTTCCGGATTGAAAAGCAAAGTACTTGATCACCCGGTTTTCGGCCAGCTTCCTTTTACTTAATAAATGAATGCCGGTAGATGATAATTTCATAACCGGGAACAGGATGCTGAAACAAAGGATGAGGATGCCCACGGCAATGGAATCGACGGCGGGCTGTTTTACCAAAACCTCCACCACTCCCAAAATGCTTTTACTTTCGTAAAAAAGCACCTGATCTTTAAATGAAACGTGCTCGCCAAGCAACATAAAATCCAGCTTCTTGATGCGGCAATCCACCTCTATCATTGATGCGCTGAGCCCCACAGCAAGAAGGATAAAGGCAAACAGTAACGACAGGATAAATAGCGTGCCATGAAGCTCGGTACGTTTACGCAGCACCCACCACAAACCCAATACCAGCACTATACAGCCCAGCATAAAAAAGCAGTAACGGTACATCTGTACGCGGATTTCCTGTAAAAGGCCATCAAGTTTATTATTCAACTCATCTTTAGAATGTACGTGGTATTTGCGGTACATGCCATCAAACAAGGCACGGTTGGCCCGCAATGCGCTATCAATACTTTCGCTGTGCTGCAACTGCGTAAACTTGCCCATGGCCATGTTGCTCAGTTTGTTTTTTTGATGCGGATTATCGGCTTTAGCTATGATTGAGCGCGCCAGTCCGGGTACCTGGGCTTTAACCTTATCTGTTTTAACAAAGGTTTTTATAGCAAGCTTCCTGATCTTTCCGATCAGGCTTTGAGGCTTCTTTTCAACCATGGCCTCAGCTTTATTAATCAGGGCGTACAAAACCGATTCAACCTCGGTTTGTAATTCCCGCTTCTGCTTAGGTGTGAGCTTAAAATGCTTCACCTGCTTGTTTACAATACCGGATACCTCATCACGCCATTGATCTACAGACAATAATCCATAGGAGATATTGTTGATGTTCGAATGATCGAGCTTAATATTTTCCTGCCGGGCAGATAATTGGTGCAGCTGAAAACCAAAAAAGCCCTCAAGCGCCAATAGTATAAACAGGCCGGATATAAGTAAAAGTTTGGGTAGATATTTTGGGTTAGTCAAGACTTAATTGGTAAAAAAATTCGCATAATTACAGGTTCAGCATTAAACCATATAATATCATGCCATTTCAATTTCTTACCTGAATCGGGGTTTTAATCCGCTTTCTGTACTTTTTTCCGAACATTTAAAAAGTCACCTTATATCATTCACCGGATGGCTTTCGCCCCCTACCGGATCCTGCGCCCGATTTCCAAACTATAAACCGTGTCCTTTTGATCGACCAAAAAGGGGATGGCAATTTCACTTAATCCATTCACCCAATTAGTGTTACCCGGCTTAATTCAGGTAACTGCCAGGCTAATGTGTGAGACCCCAATTAATACGGAAAACAGTTTTAAGCCGCTTCAAACTCATCGCTATTAATGCCCATAGCCGTATTTAAAGGAAACGCTATGTGGATATGAAGCCCCTTATCGCTCGTTAAGGTAAACGTTCCGCCAAGTTGTTCGCTCAAGCCCTTCATCAGGTTCATACCAAGCGAATTTAAGCTGCCTTCATCAAACCCTTCGGGCAGGCCTATGCCGTTATCCGCTATCATCAGTGTACAATTATGCGCGGTATCGCGTTGCAGTATAATGCTTACTGTACCAAACCTTTTGTCGGGAAAAGCATATTTGATGGCATTGGTTACCGCTTCGTTCAGGATTAAACCAAGCGGAACGGCCTGCGCTACGTCAAGATTAACCTCATCTGTCTCAATCAGGAAGCGGATGTTTTTATCTATATCAAAACATTCGCGCATGTACGATACCAGTTCATGCACATACCACTTCATGTCGATAGTGGCCAGGCTGTCGGACTGGTAAAGTTTTTGGTGAATCAGCGACATCGCGTACATCCGGTGCTGGCTGTTTCGTATCGCATCCATCGCATCCTGGTTGTTGATATAGGCCGATTGTGTATTTAACAGACTGATCACGATCTGCAGGTTGTTTTTAACCCGATGATGGATCTCCCTAAGCAGCCATTCTTTTTCGCTGAGCACTTTCTTCAGGGTATCATACTGCCGGTTAATTTCTTCCTGTTTAGCCTGGAGCAAGGCATTGCTTTTCTGTTTTAAACGATAACGGTTATAAATCAGGGCAAGCAGTAATAACAACAATGCCACGGCGCCCGCAATAACCTGTTTTATGGTGTTATCTTTTCGGATGGTTTCGGCCTGCAGGTTATTTTTTTGGGTAAGCAGTTTGATATTCCTGTCTTTTTGATCGGTTTCAAACTGTATTTGCAGGCTGCTGATCTGGTTAGCCTTATCAGCGTTAAAAACGGAATCGGAAAGCGATTTATACAATTTATAATGCGTGATGGCTGATTTGAGGTTACCGGCTGTAGAGTCGGCCAGGTACCATTGCAACTGGTTTTCAGACCGGAACAGGTTATTGCCGGTAGATTTTTGAAGATCATCCTGTTTTTTTAAAAAAGGATAAATTTCTTTGAGATTTTTAGTTACAACCATATAACGGATTATCGAGCTGTACAGATAAACGAGGTTAGCATCGTCGTCAGGTAGCTTTTCCTGAAAGGAGCGCAGTTTACGATAATACGGGGCAGCTTTGGCATAATCGCGCATGCTCATATAGGTATTAAAATAAATATAAGGTATGCGCAGCTTCATCTGTACTTCGGTAGGCGGGTATTTTTGTTCTATCACGGCTAACAGGTCAAGCGCTTTCCGGTATTGTTTTAACCTTACCCATGATGTGGCCATATTGGATAATATGGTTTGCATATACCCGGCGTCATTATATTTTTGCGCGATGTTTTTTGCTTTTTCCCAGTATAAAAGCGCTTCTTTATCCTGTTTTAAAAAATAGTAGGTTAGCGCGATGTGGTTATATATCGAACTCAGCTGCAAACTGTTATCGCCTAAAGATTCAGCCGTTTGGGCAGATAAGAGTTCATATTTTATCGATAAATGGTAATTTCCCAACTGCGTGTAAACATTGCCCATCAGGTTATAAACGCCCTGTAAATCCCGGAAACCAATCTGTTTGTAGATTGCCAAAGCCTGTTCCAGCGCCGTAAGGGCTTCCGATGCCCGGCCCCTTAAGTGCAGGTAGTCGCCGGTGTATTTCAACGCTGTCGCTTCCTTTTCCCTGTCACCTGCTTCATGATACAACCGGGTGGCTTTTTCCTCCAGTTGAAGTTTATGGGCAATGCCTTCGTTTTCATTATCATAAAATTGGGCTTCCGCTTCGTAGCATTGCGCCTGCTCAACTAACAGTTTGTGCTTTTGGGCAAAAACCAGGGCTGCGGCTACACTGGCCTGCGCTTTTTTCTTATCGCCGGCTTCGTTTCTTATTTTCCCATCCAGTAACAGCGCCCTTGCTTCGCCGGCTTCAAGGCTTTCCTTCCTGCTTAAATTTAGCGCAATATTTTTTAACAGCATGGCGCTGTCCAGGTCTGCTTTCAGTTCGCCCGGTTTGTTAAGATATTGCTCCGACAACCTTAAATAAAGATCAATCTGCATTTTCACGTCACTTGCAACAGCTAAATTTTTTCGCAGCTCTGTTATATTATCGTGCCGTTGTGAACGGGCCGATAAAATTGTAAATAATAGCCCCGTTAAAATGATGATCCTTTTTTGAGTTTTACAGAAGCTGATTTTCATGTTGAAAGCGATTTAAATACCCGTTTTAAGCCGGTGTTCAAAAATAACAAACTCCTCCCGGTGCAAAGACGTAGCTTCACCGGCAGGAGCGTTTTTTATGAAATTGTTGCCTATGCCGCCTCCAAGCGGCAAAGTATTATTTTCCGTTGGCTGCGGCTTCAATAACTGCGGCCACGGCCTTGGGTTGGGTCATGAACAGGGTGTGCCCGCCTGTTACCCCGGTAACTTTCGCGTTGGCGCGTTTGTACATGGTATCTTCAAGCCCCATATTAATAGTTTCGTCATTGGATGGTTTTATGGCATAAACCGGCTTGCTTTTCCAGGCTGCCACGCTTACCTTATCGGTAAATGCTTTTACAGTGAGCGGGATTTGCGAATCATACATAAAGTCTGATTTTTCTTTTGTCTGACCGTTGGCAAAAGTTTCCTGAAAAGTGGCTTTGCCTAAATAAACATTTCCTTTAGCATCAGGCGGCAGGATACCTTTGGGTTGTTCTTTAACTGTTTGTACCAGATCAAGCGTTGATTCGCCGGCATCGGGGATGAATGCGGCTACATAAACCAGGCTTTTAACGTTATCGGCTTTGCCTGCCTCTGTAATTACTGTACCTCCCCAGGAGTGGCCTACTAAAACCACCGGTCCGTCCTGGCGTTCCAAAGCGAAATTTGTTGCTGCCACATCATCTGCCAGCGAACTGGTGGGGTTTTGTACCAGGGTAACTTTGTACCCGTCTTTCACCAGTATTTTGTACACAGCTTCCCAGCCTGATGCATCGGCAAAAGCGCCATGCACAATAACAATGTTTTTAATACCGGCAGCTTGCGCCCTCGTTTTTGCCGGATTAACTGTTGATACTAAAATGGCCACTGCTGCAGCGGCTATCATTTTGATGGTAAATTTTGTTTTCATGTTTCGATTATCTGCCATAGCGATAATCTACAAACATGCCTTTATTTAAAATTTTGATTTTCAATAATTTGCAACCATTTCAAAACTAAACATTATTACGGCATTCCGTCAATTTATGAAAGCCATGAACCTAATAGCGCTAAAAATGCTGTTTGTTTAATCCTAATTTTTTTATTTTGGAGTTGAGCGTTGTAGCAGGTACCCCCAATAATTTAGCGGCGCCATGTGGCCCCGAAACCCTCCCCTTGCATAATTGAAGTACAGCGAAGATATGATCACGTTCATTTTCTTCAATGGTTTTGATCTGCTGTTTTGTACCCGTCCCGTTAACCATTGTTTTGCCGGTTACCGGGATATTCATTTCGTTAATAACCGGGCCGCTGTTTAGTAGAATCTGCCGCTGTATCAGGTGTTCCATTTCCCGGATATTGCCCGGCCAGTTATAATGGATCATTTGCTTTATTGCTTTTTTTGAGAAACCGGCCTTCTGCTTACCAAACTTTGTTAAAAAAAAGTTGGCCAGTAGCGGAATGTCTTCGCTGCGCTCCCTTAATGGGGGCAGGTTGATTGGAAACACATGCAGCCTGTAATATAGGTCCTGCCTGAACCGCCCCTGCTCCACCTCGGTTATCAAATCCCTGTTTGTCGCAGAAATAATCCTCACATCTGTTTTTATGGTGGCCTTGCCGCCAACTCTTTCTATTTCTTTCTCCTGCAATGCCCTTAGCAACTTTACCTGCAACTCTAAAGGCAGTTCGCCAATTTCATCAAGAAACAGTGTTCCGTTATTGGCTAGTTCAAATTTGCCTATGCGTTGCTCAGTCGCTCCTGTAAATGAGCCTTTTTCATGGCCAAACAATTCGCTTTCTATCAGGTTAGCCGGTATGGCGGCACAGTTTACGCTGATCATCGGGTTGTTTTTCCTGGCTGATGCCGCATGTATGGTTTTGGCGATCAGTTCTTTGCCTGTTCCCGTTTCTCCGGTAATCAAAACCGTCGAGTCGGACTGAACTACCTGATCCATCAGTGCGAAAACCTTATTCATTTTTGGCCCAGCTCCAATAATCTGCGGGTAGTTACCCGAGCTTGTTTGCTGCTGGCCTGTATAGATGCTTCCTGTTTCCTGCTTTTCGCTAAAAGCGCGGAACTCCTCCAGTTGTAATTTAAAACTCGCATTCATTGCCGGAAACAAGTCGGCCGCTTTATTTAAAAAGTCCTCCAGCGTATCTGCTTCGTTTAACACGGCCAATTTTTCGTTCAATTCGAAAAGTTGTGTAGCGGCTGCTTCAGGTCCGGCCTCATCATCTTGGTTAAACGGCCTGCTCAATTTTTCCGTTGGAGATACCACGTTGATTTGTTGCGAACGCTGCCGGGTAAAAAAAACAATATCAGCAAACAGATCGGCAATGTTGCTGCAAAACGTCAGGCACTCAGCGCTAAAATCCCGGGCGTGGTTATGCAATTCCAGTGTCCCTAAAATCTTGTTTTCCACCTCAAGCGGAATATAACAGTGAAACAGGTAACCAGCCTCACCATTAATAAGACAATGATTTTGGTTTTCTTCTTCCAGCCACTCATCTTTCGACTTAATTACCGGAAACGAAAATTCGGCGACAGTTTTTTGTGCAGCCTTAAGTTCGCAGGGCTGATTGATCACCGCTGTGCGCGGCTCATCCATACCATCTGCAATGGTTGAAACATAAGCTTCGCTGATCACTGTAATCTTTTCATCGTAAATTAACAGCGCCGCGCAATCTATTGAAAAAAGCGGGTGCAGCCTCCTGAAAACGATATCCAGAAGCTCGGCCAACCCGAGCGTGCTGCCAAGTAAGGGTATGCCTTCAAGGTGAACCGGGGCGTTTGAACCGGATGGGCTGTTTATACGGGAAGAAAGAGATTGGATTGTGCCATGCATATGCTTGCCTGTTTCAAATGATACTTGCTGCAGTATATAAAAAGAAGATGGTAGTGTGCCAAATATGGCGAATATATTGCTTTTTACTGATCAAAAAACCTATTTTTTGGTACGTAGCAGCTAACTTATAACCGCCACGGTTCCGGGCAAGTCGTAAAATCACGATATTTCATCAATTTTCAGTCGCCGGATATTTCACAAATACCTCATTATCAATTTCTTAATTTACTGGCATTGTTCATGAATAAAAGCCTGCAAAACTTTATTTTATGAAACCATCACCAGACTTACTAACTCCTGACAACCACGTATTGGTTTTGATCGACTTTGAAGGACAAATGGGCTTTGCCACCAAAAGCATCGCCATAGCCGAACTGCGTACCAACACGGCTGTTATCTCAGGCGCGTCGAAAATCTTCAATGTAGCAACCATCGTTACCACCGTAGCCGAAGCATCCTTCAGCGGTCCGGTATTCCCCGAAATTGAAGAGTACTATCCGCAAGCTACTTCAAATTACATCGACCGAACTTCGATGAATACCTGGGAAGACGAAGCCGCTTACAAAGCCATCACCGGCACCGGTAAAAAGAAAATAGTTTTGGCAGGCTTATGGACCGGCGTATGTATTGTTGGTCCGGCTTTATCCGCGCTTAGCGAAGGATACGAAGTTTATGTTATTACCGATGCCTGCGGTGATGTAAGCGCAGAAGCACATGAGCGCGCCATTCAGCGTATGATCCACACCGGCGTTAAACCGGTAACATCTATCCAATACCTGCTGGAGCTTCAGCGCGATTGGGCCCGCCAGGAAACCTATGTGGCCGTTACCGATTTGATGAAGAAACACGGCGGCGCTTACGGTATTGGCATCCAATACGCGCACCGTATGCTGGCGCACTAATAAACCGCGCTGCGGTTGCTGCAAATCCTATTTATCTGTACTTATTCAAACTCCGTGAAAAAAATCGTTTTGTCGCTACTTATTCTTTCATTGTTCAATTGCCGCGAGGCTTTGGCACAGTCGTTTAAGCTGATGCGTTTTGACGAGGATTATAGCGCGCTGAAAACGGATACCACTCATAGCGCTTATAATAAAATCAAATATATAGGGTTATCGGCAAACCGCAGCGTCTACCTCTCTGCAGGCGGCGAGATCCGGTATGAATACGCCTCAAAAATTGACGAGAACTGGATTGCCGGTCAGGGTTATAACTACAGCTTTTTGCAACGTTACTCGCTGAATACCAACCTGCAAATGGGCAGTAGCTTTCGCATCTTCGCGCAAATAAACAGCGCGCTTGAAAACGGCAGCAAGTACGGCCCTGCACCTGTTGATGAAGATAAACTCAATATCCAAAACCTGTTTGCCGAATTAAAAGTATGGCAAAAAGACGATAAAAGTTTTTCATTACGAGCCGGCAGGCAGGAACTAAATTACGGCACCGGCCGGTTGATTTCAGTACGCGAAGGCACTAACGTAAGATTATATTTTACGGGCGCCAAAGCCATGTACCGGGCTAAAAACTTTGTGCTGGATGGCTTTGCCATGATGGCCGACAATGTTAACCCCGGTGTTTTTGATAATAAACCAACGCATCAGTTAAACCTTTGGGGCGCTTATTCAAGCCTGATCATACCCAAAGGCGGAAATTTTGACTTTTACTATCTCGGCGTAAAAAATGACAACAAGCGCTTTGAAGAAGGAATAGCCAACGAGACACGGCACACCCTTGCCACCCGTTACTGGAAATACGGCGGCGGGTTTATTTACAACCTTGAAGGGGCATACCAGTTTGGCAGCTTTGGTAAGGGTAACATTAACGCCTGGACATTGGCTATTGATTTTGGTTACGTGTTTGATAAAGTAAAAGGCATGCCAAGCATCAACCTCAGGAATGATTATATCTCCGGGGATGCTAAAAAGGGGGATGGAAACCTGCAAACTTTCAATCCGCTTTACCCGCGTGGCGGCTACTTTGGGTTTAACCCGCTTATTGGCCCGGCCAACTTAATTGACCTGCATCCCTACGCTACCTATAATATATTTAACCGCCTGGATTTACAAGCCGATGTTGTGTTTAACTGGCGCTATTCCACACAAGACGGCTTGTACAGGCCAAGCGGTAATTTTAACCTGCCCGGCGCGGCTTCAAATAAAAAGTACATTGGCACAACCTACCTGGCCAGCGCCGAATACAGGTTCAGTAAATTTTTTACCCTGAGCAGCGGCGCGCAATATTTCCGCACAGGGGCTTTTATTCAGGATGTGGTGAAGCCCACGGCTAACTCCTGGTTTTACAACATGCAATTCACGTTTAAATTTTAACACCTAATAATAAAAACATCATGTTCAAATCATCTACACCCGCCAACGGAATCTGGCAAGGCCGTCTTAAGGCAACCGTATTATCTTCTCTGTTATTTATTGGTTTAAGTTCGGGCGTTTTGGCGCAAAACGCTTCGCCTCAGCTGGCCGCGGTAAATACATCGGCAATTTTAGGTAAGGCCGATGGTATAGCTATTGAAGGCAAAGTGCAAAGCCCTTCGGCACAGCCCACCCCCTTACAAATAGTGTGTGTATTTGAATATACCGAAGGCGACATGACCAGCCCACAAGCTTTACCGGCTGCGGCAAACGGCTTACTGCATGTAGATGAGGCGCTAAATGGCCTGATTACCGATTTACGTAAAAGCGGAAAATTTGCCGGCCACGCACTCGAAACTTTACTGATCACCCCACCCAAAGGCAGCATCCCGGCACAAAAGCTATTACTGATAGGCCTGGGCGATCGTAATCAATTTACACCCGAACTGATGACCAACGTAGGCCGGGTAGGCATGCGCGAAGCGCTGAGGTTGGGCGTAAGCAGCTACTCGCATGCAAGCGACCTGAAAGATGCAGGGATCGATTCGCCGACCGGCCCGGTAGCAGTTAACGTGGTTAAGGGCGCGCTGGAAGCTTATGAAACTGAAGAATACCTGGTAAGCAAAAAACTATCTGCCCATAAACCATTAACCAAAGTTACCCTTTTGGCCGGCCAGGCGTTTTTCGCCCCCTCAGGAGCGGCTATTAAGGCTTACCTGGCAACCAAACAATAATTACCGATATGAAAAAAGCCGATATGGTATTGTTTAACGGTAAGATCCACACCGTTGACGCTAAGCAGCCCTCTGCCACCGCGGTGGCCATACTCGACGGTAAATTTGTTGCCGTGGGCGATGATGCTGAAGTGCTGAAACTGGCCGGCGAAGGCACCACCAGCATCAATCTGCAAAAACAAACGGTAATACCGGGCATCAACGATTCGCACACGCACCTCATCAGGGGAGGGTTGAATTACAACCTCGAACTGCGCTGGGATGGCGTACCCTCGTTGGCAGATGCCTTGCGGATGCTGAAAGAGCAGGTTGACCGGACACCATCGCCGCAATGGGTAAGGGTGGTTGGCGGCTGGTCGGAATTTCAGTTTGCCGAAAAACGCCTGCCAACCCTGGCCGAGATCAACGAACTTTCGCCGGACACCCCGGTATTCATCATGCACCTGTACGACAGGGCCTTTTTAAACCGGGCTGCCCTTAAAGCTGTAGGCTATACCAAAGATACACCCGCGCCGCCGGGCGGACACATTGAAAGGAATTCGAAAGGTGAACCCACCGGGTTGATCCTTGCCACGCCTAACGCCCTTATTTTGTATGCAACCCTGGCTAAAGGCCCTAAATTATCATACGAGCACCAGGTAAATTCAACCCGGCATTACATGCGCGAAATGAACCGTTTTGGCATCACCAGCGTAATTGACGCGGGCGGCGGCTATCAGAATTTCCCCGATGATTACCGGGTGATAGACGAATTGAACAATGAAGGCAAGCTCACCGTACGGATAGCCTACAACCTGTTTACCCAACGCCCCAAGCAGGAGCTGGAAGATTTTGAAAGCTGGACAAAAACAGTAAAACTTTACCAGGGCGATGACATGTACAGGCACAATGGTGCAGGAGAAATGCTGGTATTCTCTGCCGCCGACTTTGAAGATTTTGTACAACCACGCCATGAACTGCCTGAGCAAATGGAAGATGAGCTGGAACGCGTTGTACGCCTGCTGGTTGAAAACCGCTGGCCTTTCAGGCTGCATGCCACTTATAACGAAAGCATTACCCGCTTTTTAAACGTTTTTGAAAAAGTGAACCGCGAGATCCCATTCAACGGCCTGCCCTGGATATTCGACCACGCCGAAACTATCCACGAAAAAAATATAGAGCGTGTTAAAGCATTGGGCGGCGGCATTGCTATACAGGACAGGATGGTTTTTCAAGGCGAATATTTTGCCAACCGGTATGGTGAAAAAGCGGCCCTGCAAACCCCGCCGGTTAAAAAAATGCTGGAGATGGGCGTACCTGTGGGCGGCGGTACCGATGCTACCAGGGTATCGAGTTATAACCCCTGGCTGGCGCTGTACTGGTTAACATCGGGCAAAACACTTGGCGGCACAACAATTTACGATGAGGAAGGCAGGCTTAGCCGCGAAACGGCCCTGGAACTTTACACCAGGGGAAGCGCCTGGTTCTCGAACGAGCAGCAGAAAAAAGGCGCGATAAAAGTTGGGCAGCTGGCTGATTTAGCTGTGCTTGACAGGGATTACTTCAGCGTTGACGAAGAACAGATTAAAGCGATAGAAGCGGACATGACTATTTTGGGTGGTAAAGTGGTTTATGCTAAAGGAGCGTTTTCATCCCATAACCCGCCGCCCATCCCGATCCTGCCAGATTGGTCGCCCACTAAAATTTATAACGGTTATTTTCCCGGCAGCAACCATTTAGCGCCGGCCAATACCCACCAGGCACAAGCCGAAAAACGCAAGGCCGACCAAACGCTAATGCAGCAGCAGATAGCCAACGCGGTACATAGTTGTATGGGGAGTTGCCGGGTACACGGGCACGACCACAACCAGGCCCGCATGAGTAATTTGCCGGTAAACGATTATACAGCATTCTGGGGCGCGTTGGGCTGTTCATGTTTCGCATTTTAACGGAGTTGTTTTTATGAACGATATTATTAAACACCTGCTTTACTCAGACCTGGGTACGCCGGTAGCTAACTGGGCCATGTTCGCGTTTCGGATTTTGCTGGCTGTTGAACTTTTCAGGGTGCATGGCATGAAAAAATTCAGGGGTAACGATGGTAAGCCCGAAGTTGTACCTAACCCGCTGGGTTTGCCCCAGGCTATCAATAACCTGGTAGCCACGCTTTCAGACACCGTTGTGCCGCTGATGGTAATATTGGGTTTATGTACCCGCGTAGCAGTGTTGCCAACCATAGGTGTAACCGCTGTTGGTTACTTTGTGGTACACCGGCACGATTCGATTGAGGTGCGCGACGTGCCTTACGTATATACCATTTGCTTTTTATTGCTGCTGGCCACAGGTCCTGGCAGCATCTCATTTGATCAATTAATTTTTAATCATTTCTTTAATATTTAAATACATTAACCATGGAACCAAAAATCGGAATATCGGCAGACAACCTGGCCAAAGTGGCCCACGCCCTGAACAGTATCCTTGCCGACGAGTATGTGCTTTATACCAAAACCCGCAACGCCCACTGGAATGTTGAAGGCCCTGACTTTCATACCAAACATCTGTTTTTTGAAAGCCAGTACGAACAACTGGACGAGATTATGGACAGCGTGGCCGAACGCATCCGCTCGCTTGGCCACTACGCGCCGGCTACTTTAAAAAGCTTCCTTGAATTAACCCACCTATCCGAAGTATTACACAGCAAAAATGACGGCGCGGGCTTTATTACCGAGTTGCTGAATGACCATGAAAGTATCATCATCCGTTTGAGGGAAGACATTAATATTTTCGCCAATGACCTGAAAGACCTCGGCACCAGCGATTACGTAACCGGCCTGATGGAAACACACGAAAAGATGGCCTGGATGCTCAGGTCGCACTTAAAATAAAACAACATGGAAAATCAACACAATATCTGGTTTGTAACACTTATTTTATCCGCCGTGGCGGGTTATTGCGATACGGTAACCTTTGTATCTGCCGGTTCTATTTTTTCCGCTCATGTAACCGGTAACTTTATCGTGTTCGCTTACCAGATCATCAAAGGTACGGATGCACAGGCCTGGGTAAAACTGCTTACATTCCCGGTATTTATGCTCTCGGTCATCATTGGCGGGCAAATTGCGGCAAGATCGGTAAACCGCTACAAAATATTGCTTGCCGAAGGGCTGGTGCTTTTGCTGAGCGGCATCATCTCCGAACTTTTTGTGCATACCCCCGCGCTAACCCTGCAAACTTATCTGGTGGTGATGCTGGTGGTATTTGCTATGGGGCTGCAAAATGCCTTCGGTAAATTGTATGCTAAAGAAACATTCGGGCCAACAACCATGATGACGGGCAACGTAACCCAGTTTTCGCTTGATCTTGGGAAATCCGCAGGTTCGGCATTTAAGGACCTTATATCGATAGAGAGCCTTAAAAAGCAAGGTGTTACTATCGGCGGTTTCCTTTTTGGATGCGTGGCCGGGGCTTTATTGGCTAAGCACTTTGGCCTTACGGTGATTGTTTTGCCGGGAGCCGGTATGATTATTTGTTATTTCAGCACAGGTAAAAACGAGCCTGTTACCACGGTTTAATCGTGACATAGTTTAAGGCCGTTATCTTTTACGGCCTTAAATTAAAAACCTTTTATCGCAAATTGACGAAATGCCGCCATCGCTCCCTAACAGGATTGTATATAAACTAAAGATTAACAGCTGGTTAAGCAATGGTATTCTTCTTGACGGCAATTGATAGGAACTTATACATGAGGCGGGTTAAAATCTTTTTATTGGCGGCAATGATGTTAACGGCCACAGCTGTTTGTTCGCAACCGGCAAAGTTGAAAAACATACTGGAGGGCTTGAAGGGCAGCGGGCAGGATACCACGAGAGTTAACTTGCTTATAGGTCTTGGCAAGTTCTATTTAAATAAGCCCGGCGAATTTAAAAGTGACCTGGACAGCGCTTTGCTGCTGAGCGGACAGGCCAGGCAGTTGAGCCAAAAGCTAAACTATAATGCAGGCGTAGGTAAAAGCCTGATACTGGAGAGCCAGGTTTTTAGTGAAACGGGCAATAAAAGCAAAGCTATGGCAACAGCGCAAAACGCGCTTCAATTTGCTCAGGGTCATCATTTGCTCAAGGAGACGGCAGACGCCTATTTATCCATCGCTAATTTTTACGGTATTGAAAACAGCGACCTTGCTGAAAGGATCAGGTACACGGAAAAAGCCATACCATTGTATCAGCAGGGCGGCTTTAAAATGGAACAGGCAGGCGCGTTAAAATCGCTGGGAGATTATTACCATTTACAGGCTGATAACCCCAAAGCGTTAAAGCTGCTGGAGGAGTCGCTGGCTTTATACAAGGCTGTTGGTTTTAAGGAACTACAGGGCGTTTACGATTTGCTGGGCTATTTGTATGCCCGCACCGGCAATGACGTTCTTTCTTTAAAATACGGCCTTATGGCAGTTAAAACAGCAGAACAGGTACGAGATACCAGCATGCAGCTGTGTACAATTTATAACAGGCTGGCCATCACTTATAACGGGCTAAAGAGATATGACCAGGCCTATGCCTATTATCAAAAAGCGCTTAATGTTGCGCTGCGGTATCAGCAAACAGATGCCGTGCAACAAATTAAATTTAACCAGATCATCTTAATGATGGGGATTAAACGGCCTGAACAATCGCTCGCAACGTTAACTGAGGTTGTTCAAAAATATCCGCCCGGCGATAACACCCGGCTCAGGATAACCGCTTTATCCCTTTTTGCAAAGATATATATGGACATGAAGCAACTGCCCAAAGCGAAGAGGTTTGTGGATTCGTTGCTGTTTTATTACCCGGACTTCGGAAAAGAATTTGGTTATGCCCCATTTGTAAACGAACCCATTATCAAATATTATTTCCTGACTAAAGCATTCAATAAGGCCTATCCTTATCTAAAAACCAATGACAGCCTGGCCAGGCTTCGCCATAATTTAACAACAATTGCCACCAATGAACTAAATTGGGCAAAAATCGATTCCGCGTCGGGAAAACCTGTTTCAGCGCTGCAGCATTACCAGGAATACAAATCGAAAAGCGATTCGATCAAAGATCTGGACCTGAAAAAGCAACTTTCAATTTTGCAGTTCCAGTTTGATGTTGATAATAAAGACAGGGATATCCTGCTGCTCAGGCAAAAAGGCCAGCTGCAGCAAAACCGCCTGCGTAACGAAACCATACTTCGTAATGTTGTTATAGGCGGATTAATTGTTGTAATGATGTTTGCAGGCCTTTTGTACAGCCGTTACAACGAAAAAAACAAGAGCAACAAACTGCTCACCAGCAAACAAACCCAGATCAACCGCCAAAACGATGAGTTGATCAGGCTTTTGCAAGAAAAGGAATGGTTGCTAAAAGAGATTCATCACCGGGTTAAAAACAACCTCCAGATCGTGATCAGCCTGCTGAATACGCAATCGGCTTACCTGGATAACCAGGACGCGCTGGAGGCCATTAAAAACAGCCAGCACCGGATGCAAACCATGTCGCTGATCCACCAGAAATTGTACCAGTCCGAAAATTTGTCAACCATTGATATGGCGGTATATATCCGGGAGCTGGTTGAATATTTAAGTGATAGTTTTGGCCGGAACAAAAATGTGGTGATGGAGATTAAGGTGGCTCCTCTGAAACTGGATGTTGCACAAGCCGTACCGCTGGGGCTGATCCTGAACGAAGCCATAAGCAACGCTATTAAATATGCGTTTCCAGGAGAGCAGCGCGGGCGTATTGATATTTGCCTTGAACCGGTGGCAGACGGCAAATACCTGCTTTGTGTTGCCGACAATGGCCCGGGCTTGCCCGAAAACTTCGACCCCTATAATACCAGCTCGCTGGGTATGAGCCTGATGTTGGGCTTAAGCCAGCAACTTGACGGCGACTTTATGCTGAAAAACAATAATGGCTTAAGAGTTTGCGTCACTTTTAAGGCCATGAAATTTAATAACTTAGAAAACGAATTAGCCTGACCGTTTGTCGGGCATGATATAAGCAATGAAAGAGCAGATTTTAATAGTTGAAGATGAGTTTATAGTCGCGAACGATCTGAGGATCATGCTTCAAAAAGCAGGTTATAAAGTTTGCGGCATTGCGCCATCGGTAGCCAAGGCTACAGACCTGATCAAGGCTAAAAACCCTGATTGGGTGCTTCTTGATATATTTTTACAGGGCAGCAAAACGGGTATAGATCTGGCCGGTCAATTAAGCGAAATGGGCATTCCGTTCATTTATATATCGGCAAATACCAACCAGGCTATATTGGAGGCCGCGAAGGCTACGGAACCTTATGGTTTCCTGGTTAAACCGTTTAGGGAAAAAGATTTGTTGGTGATGCTCGATATCGCCCTTTACAGGCATGAACAAAGTACAAGGCTTAATCAGGCGCGGGTTACATCGCTTAAAGATCAGGTAGCCATGATAGCCGCTAAATCCGATACCAGGGACGAGAAGCTGAAACAGGCGGCGGCTGTTTTGCAGGCCGTGGTGCCGTTTGATTGTTTACAGATCAGCAAAAACGACCCATCGGCCGAGCAAGAGCAGGTTTATCTCGTAAAAAACAACCTGAACCTGTTCCAGGTGCAAACACTTAACGACCTGTTGCAGCTAACGGGTGTTACACAAAGAGATTACCGGTCATGGAAACCCTCGCCAGCCGACACCAAAAACCAGTTTTACAATAATTTTGAGTTCAGGCGTTTAAAAATGGATAGCTTGTGGCTAAAAGCCCTGAGCGATCATTATCAATATCAATCCGCCTTGTGTTATGATGTGCTTTTGGATGATGGGTATGTTTATAAATTCCTGTTTTTAAGCACCGCTCCTGATGGTTACAATAAGCTACAGCTTGACTTGCTTCAAAAAAACGACGTAGCGCTGAAACAATTAATTACCGATGTACTCCTGAAAAAGGATGCGGAAGTAAAACAGACGAGAACTGTTAAAACAACGCCGCTGCCGCTCAGCCTGCCGGCGGCTTCTCAGAATTTTAATGGTATTATTGGCGAAAGTCCTCTGCTCAAGGCGGTATTTCATAAAATTACCATCGTTGCGCCCGATGAAACCTCCGTGTTAGTTGTAGGAGAAAGCGGGACCGGGAAGGAGCGCATAGCGCAAACCATCCATAAACTGTCACCAAGAAAAAATAAGCCTATGGTAACGGTTAACTGTGCAGCACTTCCCATAAGCCTGATAGAATCGGAGTTATTCGGGCACGAGCGGGGCGCATTTACCGGCGCTACCGAAAAAAGAACGGGTAAATTTGAACAGGCCGACGGCGGTACCATATTCTTGGATGAGATAGGTGAATTGCCGCTTGAAGCACAGGTTAAACTGCTGCGCGTTTTACAGGAGAAGGAAATTGAACGGCTTGGGGGCAACTACACCAAAAAGGTGAACGTGCGGATTATAACAGCTACCAACCGAAACCTGGAAAAAGAGGTAGCCGAAGGGCGTTTCAGGCTTGACCTGTATTACAGGCTCAACGTATTCCCGATAGAGCTGCCTGCACTGAGGCAACGGAAGGAAGATATCCCGCTGCTGGCCAACTATTTTTTAGACCGTTTTGCCAAAAGATCGGGCAAAAATGTTTCAGGAATCAGTGAAACGGCCATGCAGACTTTGCTACAATACGACTGGCCTGGAAATATCCGTGAACTTGAACATTTAATTGAGCGCAGTTTGTTAATGGCGACCGGTGATAGTATTGAGACGATTGAGATCCCTAAAGTTTCGGCTATGGCTGCCGGGCCGCAGAAAGAAGGCTATCGTGTAAGGACAATGGAAGAGATGGAACGGGAGCATATTCTTGAGATATTGAAAATTTGTAAAGGGAAGATCTTTGGTGAGGGCGGCGCGGCAGAAATGCTGAATATGCCATCAACAACGCTTAATTCCAAGATCAAACGATTGGGGATTAAGTATGAGTATGTGAAATAATGTCAAAAACAGGAGATCTGGCGGCGTAACGGTCAGTTCTCCCGTTCTGAAAGCTCCGGCCTGAATGTGATAACTTCCGGTTGCAGCACCGTATCAATTGCTGCGGGGATATCCCAGAACTGCCGTGCTGCCTTATTGATAAACTCCATTTCCCCGGGATAAATTACGGCGGCGGGTATTGTTACCCTCTTATAACCGCCTGTTAAAGTAAATACTACCAGGTTTGTTATTTACCCGCAAAAAAAAGTCCAGGGAATGTTTGTGCACTCCCTGGACCCCGTTATAAATATTATACGTTTTAAGACTGGATGAAGCTTAAAATATCAGCATTAATGGTAGCCGCTTCGGTTGCAGGCATACCATGCGGGAAGCCCGGATAAGATATCAGTTTACCGTTTTTCAGCAAGGTAACGGCTTTTTTGCCCGAGATTTCGAATGGTACAATCTGGTCATCTTCGCCGTGCAGCACTAATACCGGTATATCCACATTTTTCAAATCTTCAGAAAAATCGAATTCTGAGAAAGCGGCGATACCAAAATAATGCGCGTTTACAGCGCCCATCATTCCCTGGCGCCACCAGTTATCGCGGATACCTTGCGATATCCTGGCACCTTCACGGTTAAAGCCATAAAAAGGCATGGTGAAATCCTGAAAATATTGCGCCCTGTTGGTAGCGGTGTTCAGGCGGATCTCATCAAATACCTCCATGGGCACGCCGTCGGGGTTATTTTCGGTTTTCACCATAAGTGGTGTTACGGCACTCACCAGCACAGCCTTGGCCACCCGGCCTTTGCCATATTTATTCACGTAGTGGATCACTTCGCCACCACCTGTAGAGTGGCCAACGTGGATGGCATCTTTCAGGTCGAGATATGCTGTAAGTTCGGCAACATCTGCCGCGTAAGTTTCCATGTTATGATTGGTTCCTCCCTGGCTCGACCTGCCATGCCCGCGGCGGTCATGGGCAATAACGCGGTAGCCTTTTTCTAAAAAGAACATTAATTGCGCGTCCCAGTCATCGCTTGATAAAGGCCAGCCATGATGAAACATAATCGGTTGTCCTGTTCCCCAATCTTTGTAATAAATTTCGGTGCCGTCTTTTACTGTAATTTTCATGTTGTGTAGTTGTGTAATTAAAAGATCAAAAAGTTAATTAATTCTATTTTTTAACTGAACCGCGAACTTATTTACGTTGCCCGCCAGGTAATGAATTACCATTTGCGTGCCGCAATTACAACTACTTAAATTCCAACAATTTAAATAAACACTATAGTATTTTCGCTTACGCTATTTCGTGATTTTACGTATAAACGCCGACACCAGCCGCGAAAGGCGCATAAATTTTAAACCTCACTTTATAATAATAGGGCAAGACAATCAGAAAAAGGCCCTGCCTGTTAAACGGGAAACGCGATGGCAATAACCGTTCCTCCGTCGGTAGCGAAACTCACCCTGCCACCCAGCTGATCAGTGAGACCTATGATCATATTTACGCCTAATGAATTACAGGCATACATATCAAAATCGTCCGGCAAACCGCGGCCGTTATCCCTGATCACAAGTTCGTAAAGATTATCATCGGTGATGGAAGATGAAAGCGTTATGATACCGGTGGTAGTTTTATCAAAAGCGTATTTAACGCTATTGGTAATTGCCTCATTCAGGATGAGGCCAAGCGGTACTGTCCGGGCGGTATCCAGCAGGGCATCTGTCAGGTTTATTTTAAACTTGATCCGGTTATTGCCGTGGAAGGAATCAAGAATACATTCCGAAAGTTCTTTGATATAAAGTCGGATGCTGATGGTGGCCAAGTCATCCGATTGATAAAGTCTTTGATGAACGATAGAGATTGCCTGCATGCGGTTCTGGCTGTCTCGTATGGCGGCTACCGCCTGTTCGCTATCCAGGTAGGATGCCTGCGTATTTAACAGACTGGATATGATTTGAAGGTTATTTTTAACACGATGGTGGATCTCTTTAATCAGCCATTCTTTTTCCTGGAGCAGCTGGTTGAGCTGGTCGTTCTGTAGACTGATCTCCTCCTGGTTTGCCCTCAACTGCTCGTTACGTGCATTGATCTCATCCTGGTGTAATTTCAATTGCTCATTCTGTGCTGTAATCTCTTCCTGGCTCGCCTTTAATTGTTCATTCTGGTTATGGATCTCCTGCTGGCTTTTATGCAAAAGCCTGTTTGTTTTCAGCTTTACGCGATAAAAATAAAGCATCAGACCGCTAATCAACACAAAGGCACCCAACGCGATAGAGATGAGTTTACGGTGCAGCATGCCCTTTTCCAATTCGCTGTTTTGCAGATTATTGCGGTTGCGCAGATCAAGGTTTTCCCGGTCGCGCTCGGCCGTTGCAAACTGCAACTGCAGCCGCTTTGTTTGCTCCAGTTTTTTAGCGTTGTAGATAGAGTCGCTGATGTTCTTGGATTTTTTGAAATAGTTTAATGCAGATAAATAATTACCGCGGGCAGAATCAACCTTGGATTGGAACGAATAAAGCAAGGCCATTTCTGCTGCCGGAACAACCGCACCTCCGGCATCAAAAACCATCTTTAAAAAGGGAGCCGCTTTGCTAAACTGTCCATGAAGAACATAGAAGCTCGCCATTCTTTTATAAGCCGAGTAGTAAAGATAATCTTTCAGTCCGCGTACCTCAACTTGATTAATGATCACTTTATTGAAAAATTCGGCGCTATCGGTTTTATGCAGTGCTTCATAACAATTAGAACGCAGCTGCGGAAGGAAGTACGCTGTGATCTCATCATGTTTAAATAGCTTTTGCGCACTATCCAGCATGTTTAAAACCTGCCTCGGTTTCCCCGCCGCCAGCATTTCATCGGCCAGTTCAAAATAGGCCTGCTGAGGAAAATTCGCTTTTTTCAAAACTGCGGCATCACGCCATTTTTTATACCACATAGCGCTTTGCCTGTCCAGTCCCAGATCTTTACAGATGCCGGCCAGCCTTGAATAAAACCCGTTAAGGGCTATATCTGTACCGGTGCTCTCTGCTATACTGATCAGGGTGAGGCTGTAGCGCATAGCCTGATCAAGGTTGCCCCTTACCATAGCCGTAGCAACCAACAGATCGTAGGTGAACTGCAGGTTTTTATAACCCAAAGACTGGTAAACTTTTAGCACGCGATTAAGGTTTATCTCGGCAGAATCAAGGTTTCCCTGCCTTAAATAGTAATCGGCTATCTGTTTACGGCAAAATGTTTCCTCCGGCACATCGTGAACAGCCCTGGCTGCAATCTCTGCTTTATACATGCTGCCCACCAGGTTGCGGTGATAGAAATCATGAATAGCCTTGGCCTGTAAAGCCTTTAACCTGATGTAAGGTAACCGGTAAGATTCGCATAAGTTTAACACCTGCTTCAGGAAGGTCTCACAGCTCTGCTCATCCTTGCGCCTTTCTATCATCACGTTGTATCGATAAACCATGTTGATCAGTTCTATCGAGGGCATACCCTTATTGTGCGCATAGCTTTGGGCGGTCAAAAAATGCCCTTCAGCAATATCCAGGTCGCTTTTATCTTCACCGGGCTTTTCCAGGAAGTAATTACCGGCCAGGGCGTGTAACTGGCAAAAGAGCGCTCCCGATGCCTTACCGATCATTTCATTTACAGCGGCGAATTTTTCTTTGCGTAAAAGGATCCTGGCCTGCAGAATGGCGATCAGATCGGCCGATGCCTTATCGTTGATATTCTTATTGATGGATTCTGCCACAGTTACATACTTGCCCGCCGAATCTTCCACCATCTCATACCTTTCCTTATTGGTAAGAAAAAAACCACCTATGGTTACGGCCAGCCTGATCCTGGATTTATCGTCTGCGGCATTACGAAATTGCGTTTTCAGGTCGGGGAGGGAATTCTTAAGATCGATCTGCCCATAGCCCTGGTAGCCGCATAGCATGATAAGCACGGTAAAACATGCCCGGTAATACGGACGCCTGATTTGCTGAAGTATCTTCATTTTTTGCTCCGGTGGCTTCGTCACAGGTGTAAGATGGTCATGAAAAAGAGTTACGGAACTTATACCCGTCAAATATCCTTCCATTTAACAGGAAATTGATTTTAAGAAAGTTAAATAAAAACATGCCCCAAACAACTTACGATATATCGTGAATTTACCGTCGGGGTACGATGATTAAACGAAAGAGCGCTAATACTCTGCCAGTGGACAAAGATCATGTAAAAACGGCAAAGCGCGATAATCATTACCGCATCGGTTTGATGATGGAGCTATCCCCTATTCTTTTATAAACATTTAGTTATAAAAATGGGCGTATATCACCTATTGTTCAATTATTTTGGCAATCCCCTTTAAAATGAGCAGTTTTGGGGGTTTAATATTTAAAATCAAACGCAGAAGCCTGTTAAAAACGGTTTGATAAAAAAAGCCATTAAAGCAACCTCTATCCGGCATCATTAGCGCCGGCAATTCTCCGTTGCGATCACTTATGCTAAAGGGGATTGATCGGTTGGTTGTGATGGCTCCTTTTTCAAACAGCTTCTCTGCAAAAATTATAAAAAGCGGGATGCTCCCCTTAAAAGAACTTAAATACAAGAATCAAGATAACCCAATGTTTACCCAACACAATTTGATGAATTTAAAACCCGAATGGCTAAAAAGCAGGCAATTGCTACTGAAAGTAGCCGGCACCGCATCACTTTTATCAATGCTGATATTTTCATCATGTGGCAACGGTAACAACAAAAATAAAGGCGGCGAAGGCGCCGAACAGATTCTTGATTATAAAGTGCTTGAAATACAACCAAGGCAGGCAACCCTCAATGTAGATTATCCTGCAAGTATCCAGGGGCAGCAGAATATCGAGATCCGGCCTAAAGTTGACGGTTATGTAGAGAAAATTTATGTAGATGAGGGCAGCACCGTAACTAAAGGGCAACTCCTTTTTAAAATAAGCGCCCCTCAATATGAGCAGGATGTACGCACGGCCCAGGCTGGCATAAAAACCGCCGAGGCCGACCTGGCGCTTGCCCGCATGCAGGTTAACAAAGTAAAGCCGCTGGTACAGCAGGATATCATCAGCAAATATGAGCTGGAAACCGCGGAATATAATGAACAGTCAAAAGCGGCGGCGCTGGCGCAGGCTAAAGCGGCGCTTGTAAACGCGCAGATTAATGTGGGTTACACTACCATTACCAGCCCGGTTAACGGCGTAATAGGTTCATTACCGTACAAGTTGGGCAGCCTGGTAAGCGCGAATACTACCGAACCGTTAACCACTGTTTACAACACAGCTAATGTATACGCCTATTTCGCTTTAAATGAAAAGGCGCTGTTAGCTTTTACCCGCGATAGCTCAAACAAAACATCGTTAAGCGCCAAAATTGCCAAACTGCCTGATGTATCGTTAATATTGCCCGATAGCAGCGTTTATGAACATACCGGCCGTGTTGAAACCATTAACGGCTTAATTAATACGGCGACAGGTGCGGCCAACGTACGCGCAGATTTTATTAACCCACGCGGCGTGATCCGCAGCGGGAGCAGCGCTACGGTTAGGATACCCAATGTAATTAAAAATGCCATCATGGTACCACAATCGGCCACTTACGAGTTGCAGAACAAACGTTTTGTTTACGTGGTAGACGCGCAAAAGAAAGTTAAAAACACCGCCATCGACGTGATGGATAATACTGAGAGACAGTTTTATGTAGTTACCGGAGGCTTAAAGCCCGGCGATGTGATTATCCTTGAAAGCAGCGGCAATTTGAAAGATGGCACCGTAATAAAACCTACCCCGGTAAGCGCGCAAAGCGTTTACGGCGATATTAAATAAACATACAAGCACCTTACCCCATACATAAAGCAATACCATGCTTAAAAAATTTATAGAACGCCCTGTACTGTCAACCGTTATATCGGTGATCCTGGTGATATTAGGGGTACTTGGCCTTGCTACATTACCGGTATCCCAATACCCGGATATCGCCCCGCCTACCGTACAGGTACAGGCTTTTTACAGCGGCGCCAATGCCGATGTGGTACTTAAAAGCGTGATCATCCCGCTGGAAGAACAGATAAACGGCGTTGAGAACATGACCTACATGACCTCATCGGCCAGTAATGATGGTTCGGCATCCATTACCGTATTTTTTAAAGTAGGCACCAACCCCGATCTGGCCGCCGTAAACGTGCAAAACCGCGTATCAAGGGCTACCAGTTTACTGCCTTTGGTGGTTACGCAATCGGGGGTATCGGTATCCAAAAGCCAGAGCAGTGAGCTGGTTATATTTTCCCTGTACAGCGAAGACAAAACCTACGATGAAACCTTTTTGCAAAACTATACCAAAATTAACCTTGTACCGCAAATTCAGCGTGTTACCGGCGTGGGGCAGGCACAGGTTTTCGGATCGAAGGATTATTCGATGCGCATCTGGCTTAAGCCTGATATCATGTCGCGCTATGGTTTGGTGCCCGATGATATTACCGAGGCCCTGAACGAGCAGAACATTGAAGCTGCGCCCGGTAAATTCGGCGAAAACAGCCACGAACCGTTTCAATATGTACTGCGCTACAAAGGCCGCCTGCAAACACCTAAAGAGTTTGGTGATATGATCATCAAATCGGTAGGCAACGGCGAGTTGCTGCGGTTGCATGATGTAGCCCGCGTTGAACTTGGCGCTCTCGACTATTCGTTTGTGGAGCAAACCAACGGTTTGCCATCGGTGGGCGTGGCCATCAGCCAAACAGCAGGCTCAAACGCGCACGATGTAATTAATGAAACCAGGAAAATCATCGATCAGGCAGCTGAAAAATTTCCGCACGGTGTAAAAGTTGCTTACCTGGTTGATGCCAATGAGTTTTTAAATGCTTCGATAGAAAAAGTGATCAGCACCCTGATAGAAGCCTTTATACTGGTATTCATCGTAGTGTTTGTTTTCCTGCAGGATTTCCGGTCAACCCTCATTCCAGCCATAGCCGTTCCGGTAGCTATTGTAGGCACCTTCTTTTTCCTCAACCTGTTTGGCTTTACCATTAACCTGCTTACGCTATTCGCATTGGTATTGGCCATAGGTATTGTGGTAGATGATGCCATTGTGGTGGTAGAGGCCGTACATGCCAAACTCGACCAGGGCTATAAATCGGCCCGGAAAGCCTCGGTGGATGCGATGAACGAAATTTCGGGCGCTATCGTTTCCATCACGCTCGTTATGTCGGCCGTGTTTTTACCGGTTACGTTTATATCCGGCTCTACCGGTGTGTTTTATAAGCAGTTTGGTATTACACTGGCGGTGGCCATTATATTATCGGCGGTAAACGCGTTAACACTAAGCCCTGCCCTATGCGCGCTGTTTTTAAAACCACACCAAAAAGGCCAGCCTAAACACGGCTTCATCAACCGGTTTTATGTAGCGTTCAACACCTCGTTCGATATGGTAAGCGGTAAGTACCAAAAATCAATAGGCTTTTTGGCCCGCCGCAAATGGATAGTGATAGCCACGGTGCTAGTATTTGCCGGGGCTTTCGCCTTCCTGGTAAAAACCACGCCATCCAGCTTTGTGCCCAATGAAGACCAGGGTACGATATTTGCAGCCATCAGCTTACCGCCTGCCTCATCCATGGAGCGTACCGAAGCTGTAGCCACTAAAATTGACAGCATTGGCCGTACCTTTCCGGAGGTGGAAAATTCGCTTAAACTGGTAGGTTTTAACTTCCTGGCCGGGTCGGGCAGCGCTTATGCCATGGTGATCCTGAAATTAAAAGACTGGGACCACCGCAAGCAAAAAAATCAAAGTCTTGAAAGTATTATCGGTCAGCTTTTTGCTAAAACCGCCGGGCTGCGCGAGGCCAGCGTATTTTACTTTTCGCCCCCTACGCTACAGGGCTTCGGTAACAGCGATGGCTTTGAGTTCCAGTTACAGGATAAAGGCGGCCATACCATTAACGAGATCTTTAAAGTAAGTAACGATTTCCAGGCGGCCTTACGCAAACGCAAGGAAATTCAAAACCTGAACTCATCATTCAATCCTAACTTCCCACAGTTCCAGGTTGATGTAAACGTGGCCAAATGTAAGGAGGCAGGCGTTAGCGTAAACTCGGTATTGGGTACACTGCAGGGATATTACGGTGGTTTGTATGCCTCAAACTTTAACCAGTTTGGTAAACAATACAGGGTAATGGTACAGGCCGATTATGATTACCGCACTAACCAAACCGGCTTGAGCAAAATATTTGTGCGCAATAATGCCGGGGTAATGGCCCCCATTACTACCTTTGTTACGTTGAAGCGGGTATTTGGCCCTGAGTCTATCTCACGCTTTAACCTGTTTACGGCCATATCAGTATCAGGTTCGCCTAACCCGGGTTACAGTACCGGCGATGCCATTAAAGCCATCCAGGAAACCGCGGCGCAAACACTCCCGGCCGGTTATGATTACGAGTTTTCAGGGTTAACCCGCGAGGAATTAAGTACCGGTACACAATCAGCTTACATTTTTATCCTGTGCCTGGTGTTTGTTTACTTTTTGCTCAGCGCCCAGTACGAGAGCTATATCCTACCCTTTGCGGTGCTGTTGTCGCTGCCGGTTGGTTTGGCGGGCACTTACATTTTTGCCCGGATCTTCGATATCGGCAGTAACATCTATTTGCAGATCTCGCTCATCATGCTCATCGGTTTATTAGCCAAAAACGCCATCCTGATTGTGGAGTTCGCGCTCGACAGGCGCAGGGCGGGTATGGAGATCATCCCCGCGGCGATTGCCGGTGCCGAAGCCCGCTTACGCCCCATCCTGATGACGTCATTCGCCTTTATTTTCGGGATTATGCCGTTGATGTTTTCAACCGGTGCCGGGGCTAATGGTAACCGCTCCATCGGTGCCGGCGCGGTGGGCGGCATGTTTGTAGGTACGGTGTTCGGCGTATTCGTGATCCCCGTGCTGTTCATTATTTTCCAGTTACTGCAGGAGCGCGTAAGCCCGCCGAATAAATACCGCGACGAAGACGACGACGCGCCCGAAACAATCCCCGCTCCATAACTTCACCTTTTGCAATGAATAAAAAAGCTATAAAATATACCTGTTTACCTGCAATATTGCTCCTGGCGATGTCGTCGTGCCTGGTTAATAAAAAATATCAGCAACCGGGTTTAAACACCGGAAATTTGTACCGCGATGTGAATACTACAGACAGCGCTACGCTGGCATTAATGCCCTGGCAAACGCTTTTTACCGATACCACTTTAAAGGCCTTGATCCGGGAAGGATTGAATAACAACCTCGACCTGAAAAACGCTATTCAGCGCATTGCCGAAGCGCAGGCAGCTTTGCTGCAAAGCAAAGGCGCTTTGCTACCCAATGTAAGCGGCAACGCATCGGTAACCCGGTCCAAACAATCAACCGCCGGACTAAACTTTCCGTCGGGTATAGGTTTTAACACATTAACCACTACCTACCAGGCCGGCTTAAGTACCTCCTGGGAAGCAGACATTTGGGGAAAACTAACCAGCGCCAAACGGGCCGCGCTTGCAGGCTACCTGCAAACCGATGCCGCCAAACGGGCGGTACAAACCCAGCTGATAGCTGATATAGCCAATAATTATTTTTTATTACTGGCGCTTGACCGGCAGCTGGAAATAACCAAAGAGACCCTGGCCAACCGCATTAAAGATGTGGAGACGATGAAAAAGCTGAAAGAAGGCGCAGTGGTAACCGGCGCTGCCGTAGTGCAAAGCGAAGCCAATCGCTACGCCGCCGAAGTATCCATCCCCGATCTGAAACGCAGCATCCGCGAAACTGAAAACGCCCTGGATATTTTACTGGCCCGCAGCCCCGGTCCGATCAGCCGTTCAGCGCTCGCAAACCAAAATATTACTGCGTCTTTGCAAACCGGGCTGCCTTCACAACTATTGGCCAACCGCCCCGACGTACAGCAGGGGGAATACGCTTTCAGGGCAGCATTTGAAAATACCAATGTGGCCCGCGGATACTTTTATCCCCAGTTTACGATCACTGCATCGGCCGGATTTTCAAGCCTGCAGCTGAAAGACTTTTTTGATCACTCGGTATTCTATAATATTGTTGGGGGATTAACCCAGCCCATATTTAACCAGGGTATCAACAAAGCGCGCCTGCGTACGGCCCAGGCCCAGCAGCAGGAAGCGTTGAACAGCTTTCAAAAAACATTGCTGGTAGCAGGCCAGGAAGTATCGGACGCGCTTTATGCGCACCAAACCGCGGTTGAAAAGCAGGATGCCCGCGCTAAACAAATAGCAGCGCTGCAAAAATCGGTAACTTACACACAGCAGCTGCTGCGTTACAGTTCGGCCACAAATTATACAGACGTGCTTACATCCGAGCAAAACCTGCTGGCGGCGCAACTAAGCGGAGTAAATGATAAACTGCAGGAATTACAATCGGTAGTTAATTTGTACCGGGCCTTGGGCGGTGGCTGGCGATAGATTTTTAATCGATACCTTTACAGTAATCAATTATTAACCTTAGCTGCTTCAACATCATGAATACCAACACCCATAACGAGCGTATTGCGAAAATGACCTTCGCTTCGGTATATCCCCATTATGTGGCAAAAGTAGAAAAGAAAGGCCGCACAAAACAGGAACTTCACGAGGTGATTACCTGGCTAACCGGCTTTGATGATGAACAGATTGCTGATTTGGCAGACCGGAAGGTAACCTTCGAAACATTCTTTGCCTCGGCCTCGCTCAATGCTAACGCGCCACTTATTACCGGCATGATCTGCGGTTACCGGATTGAAGAGATCGAAGATCCGCTAACGCGCAATGTACGTTACCTGGACAAACTGGTAGATGAACTGGCCAAAGGCAGAAAGATGGAAAAAATATTGCGGGCCTGAACCGCATTAAATATTCAGCTACACATCGGCCAGGGTTTTACATCCCTGCCGCGTCCTTATTATAGCGGTCGCGATAGGCTAAAGGCGAAAGCCCGGTGATTTTACGAAACACCTCTCTAAAAGCTTTCATATCGGCATAGCCAACCTCGTACATCACTTCATTAACTGTTTTGCGGGTGGTTTCAAACGCTTTCTTGGCAATTTCCATTTTAACCCGCTGGGCATATTCTACAGGGGTGTTACCGGTAGCTTTAATAAAACGCCTGTCGAAATTGCGACGACCGATGGCGAAGCTGGATGCGAGTTGTTCGACAGATATTTTTTCTTCCGGATTATTTTCAATATAAACCTGTGCTTTTTTGATAAGCTCGTCGCTATGCGAGCGTTGACCCTTAAAAATAATGAAAGCCGACTGGCTGTGGCGGTCCATTTCGATCTGGAAAACCTTCGAACAGAAAATAGCCGTTTGACGGTCGTAATATTTTTCAACCAGGTAAAGGATCAGGTTAAGAAAGGAATAAGCCCCGCCGTTGGTGTAAATGCCCTGTTCATCGGTAATCAGCTGGTCGGTTTTTAAATTCACTTTAGGATAAAGCAGCTTCAGTTGGTCGGCCGCCGACCAGTGCGTGGAACAACTTTTACCGTCGAGTAAACCGGCAGCGGCCAGCAGGTAGGCACCGGTACAAATACTGGCAACGCAGGCACCGTTACGATATTGCCTGGCTATCCAATCAATTAACTCACCATTAGCTTGTATGGCTTGCTGATAGTTATGGTTAAGAGAAGGAATGATAACCAGGTTGGTACGGTCAATTTCCGAAATATGTTTATGCGGCCGGGCCGTAAAAAGGCCTCCGTAAAAATCAACTTCGCCCGAAATGCCGGCCAGTTCAATCTTAAAAACTTCCTTTTTGCCTGCATCTTTACAGTAAGCGTTGGCGCGGGTAAAAATTATGTAGGCGCCTACAATGCTGCTCAGGTTATTTTCCCCTTGGGGTACGATGATGGTAAGGTGCTTCATAACGATGGCTTTAAGATAAAGATAAGTATTTGAGGATGTCTAAATCAACCCGTCATATTGTCTAAATAACACCCCATTGCAGCTACAAATGGATTGTAGATTTGTGTGAACCACTGTTGGTTACACCATATCAATAAACCAATGAAAAAGAAAACTTTTGGGGTTTTGTTGCCCTTGCTGGGCCTTAGTCTTTATAACAGCCATGCCCGACCTAAAATGATCAACCAGCAACAACATACAGTTATGATAGCAGCACCAACAACAAGCAAACAGGTTGAACTTACGCCTAAGGAAAGAGCATATGCTGTTGATCTTTTAACGCAGACAGAATCGGCGGTTTTTGCTTCTGTAGAGGGCCTGACGGAGGCACAGCTACAATTTAAGTCGGCGACGGACAGGTGGAGTATAGCCGAATGTATTAAACACATAGCGGCAGCCGAGAAAAACCTTTGGGAGCTGGTGGATGCATCACTAAAACAACCTGCGAACCCCGAAAAAAGAGCGGGTATCCAATTTACCGACGAACAATTGATTAAAGCGGTAGAAGACAGATCGCACAAATCGAAAACCTTTGCCGCGCTTGAGCCTGAAAACTCGCCTTATAAAACTACTAAAGAAGCGCTCGCCGCGTTTAAGGAAAACCGTGAAAAGCTGATAGCATTTGTTAAAAAAACGCCGGACGACCTGCGGAACCATGTATCCGTATTACCTATCGGAACGTATGATGCCTACCAGTTTATCCTGCTGATCCCGGCGCATACCAACAGGCATACACAGCAAATTGCGGAGGTGAAAGCAGACGCCGGTTTTCCGAAAAGTTAAGCTTATGAATGATTTTAGGACTTCATTTACCGTTACCCAAACACCGCAAGAGGTGTTTAACGCTGTAACAAACGTTCGCGGCTGGTGGTGGGAAGGATTGGAAGGAGAATCGAAACAGCCGGGTGATGAATTTACTTACCGCCACAAAGATATCCACTACAGCCGGCACCGGCTAACGGAAGTTATTCCGGTTAAAAAGATTGTTTGGTTAACCACCGACGGCAGCATTAATTTTGTTGACGACAAAACCGAATGGACGGGCACCAGTATGGTATTTGATATTGAAGCGCATAACGGCCAGACAACACTTTACTTCACCCACATAGGTTTAACGCCCAACCTGGCCTGTTACGGTGCCTGCAAAGGAGGCTGGACCTACTACCTGCAAAGTTTGCATAACCTGATAATTACGGGAAAAGGCCACCCGGACCCATTGATGGACTAAAACAACCGTATAAAAACATTACGCCTCAAATAATGCCCTGCTCATGGGCGTTATTTTACCTATGCGGTTATCCTTTGCCGACACCAATTCACAGAGTTGGATAGCTGCGTTTTCAAAATCGTCGTTTTTATCGCTAAGCAGTAGCCAGGCCGTATCAAAACCTTCTTCCAGCTTAAAATCAGTCAGCGCCCTAACCTGTGTTTTCAGGCTATTATGATGCTCTCTTTGGGTAGATATCCAAATTCCGTTATGTTGAGGGTTTTTAGCCGTTTGCCTGAAAATGAAAACCAACTTTCTATCAAAATAAATATTAAACATACCGATAGCCGGTTTAATGATAATAGTAGCGGGAAGGTAATGAAGCAGAAAACTGAAAGGTACCGGCTTTTTCATTGTTCGCCTGGATTTTCCGGTTAAAAGGCTATAAAAAGCTGTTAATCAATTAAATATAGTTTAAATTTTTGATTTATAAAAAGCATAACCAGAGGCGCCTTTTCGGCGCAGGAAAAACAGGATGAGCCGGTTTGCAGCCAAAAAGCCGCCTATAATTAAAAGGATCAGCAACGTATTACCGATGTTACCAAACAAAAACACAATGCCTATCATCATTAAATTGATAACCGAAAGCAACAATGTAGCCTGTACGTGGGTAAGACCTAATGATAATAACAGGTGATGAATATGGTTCCGGTCGGCATCAAAAGGCGATCTCCCTTTGCTGATCCTGAGTACAAACACCCTCAGGGTATCAAAAATAGGTCCCGACAATATGGCTAAGGTCAGTGCCGGCCCGCATGAATGCAATAGCGGCTCAACGCTGTTGTTGCGGCTGATTTCCATAAACCTGATAGCCATTACCGCCGACAATAAACCGATAAGCAGCGCGCCGGTATCGCCCATAAATATCTTGGCGGGGGTGATGTTATATCTTAAAAAACCAACTGTAGCGCCAACCATAGCGAGTGATATAGCAGCAAGTTCATACTCGCCCATGTAAATGAACAATGCAGCGAAAGTGCTGTTGACAATGATACCGGTGGTAGCAGCCAAACCGTCGATGCCGTCAATGAGGTTAAACGCGTTAATGATGAGCATAATACCCAGTATGGATAATATTACGCTTGGGGCATAGGGCAAAGCTGAAATATTAAAGATGCCATACATGCTTGTTATCCGGATATCGCCCGGAATTACCAGGATAGCGGCAACAACAAACTGAATAAGGAATTTAGTACTTGAATTAACCCCGGAAAGATCATCCTTTAGGCCCATGGCAAACAACATAATACAAGCCGTAAGCAGGTAACTTAAAGGTAACGACTTATCAATAACACTGAACAACATGGCCGTGATGGTAAAACTCACAAAAATGGCCACTCCCCCCAACCTTGGTATTCCATGATCATGCTGCTTACGGAAATGACCAACATCATCATATAAATGGCGAGCCCGGGCAACGTGCAATATAGAAGGGATGCATAGTAATGTAATGAAGATTGAAAAAACAACAATCAATACATTATACACCAAATGAGAAGAGCGTAAAAGTTCAAGCATATGCTATTAAAATATTTATAATAATCAGCTTACTCATCTTACCTTTTATATGGCATTTAGTCAACTCTAACCTGTAATTAAAAAAACTGAAAGATTTTTCGCAGCGGCTTTAACGTGAGGGCAAACAAGGGATACCCGACTCCGTTTGTCTTCATAGCCTTAAAATCATGTGACCAGGCCTTAAAGCGGTTTATAATATTCTTGTTACTTACCCCACCAACCTGCATCTTAACCATTACCGTATTTAAATAATGGCTTTTTATATGATACTTATGCATAAATCTTACCATCAATTCATAATCGCCCGCCGAACCGTATTCAAGTCGATAAAAACCCAGTTTTTCAAACAGGTACCGCCTGCAATAAAAAGTGGGGTGAGGGGGCATAAATCCCCAATTAAAGGAATTTTTTCCACACTCCGCGCTTTGCCACTTACGTATAACCTTACCGGCCGGATTTACATAATGAAGGTTTCCATATACAATTTCGGTTTCATGAGCTAAAAAAGCGGCTGCTACAGATGATAAAACATCCTCATTTACAAAAAAATCATCTGCATTGAGCGTTCCAACAATTTCGCCGGAAGCAAGGGCTATACCTTTATTCATGGCATCATATATGCCTTTATCCGGTTCGGATATGAAAATATGGATGTGGGGGCGATATTGATCTATTACCTGGAGGGTGCCATCGGTTGATCCTCCGTCGATGATGATATATTCAATATCGGGATAATTTTGCCCGATTACCGATTCGATACATTTGCTTATGGTATCACGGGCATTGTAAACAACAGTGATGAGTGAGATTTTCAACCTGATAACTTTGAGAAAAATACACGGTATTCAAAGCCGCAAATTATGTATTTTTGGTTTTGCAGCCTAATTATATTAAATATTAAAGAGACTTTTACAGCTTTACATGCGCAATTATAAACCTGACTTTTTCCTTATTATCAGCGTGTTTTTTATATTAACATCCTGTTCAAGCAAGCCATACCAATATCTTTTTGAACAGAAAATGCCTGTTACTGATACTGCTTCAAAAAACACCGGCGCGGCAACGGTGAGCTACCGGATTAAACCCCAGGATATCCTGCAAATCAAGAACCTGCAAAATGTAAAGTATATTGTTGATGAAACTCCGGGTAGCGCAACGGGAACAACCGCGGGCGGGGGCGCCGCCAATACCCCCGGTCAAACCTTCCAGGTTGATGATGACGGAACGGTGGCTTTGCCTGTGATTGGGCACGTAAAGGTTGCGGGGCTTACCAGGTCTGAAGCGGCTAAGCAAATTGAAGATCTTTACCGTAAGAGTTTGCTCAAAGACCCTATAATCCAGTTAAAAATAGTTAACCTTAAAGTTACGCTGCTTGGTGAAGTAAAGGGACAGGGAAATTATGCGCTGACGAAAGACAGAACTACTTTGGTTGAAATGATAGGTGAAGCCGGTGGCCTTACAGAAAAAGCCAACGAATCAAATATAAAAATCATTCGCGGAGACCAGCTCAACCCGCAGGTAACCGAGATTAACCTGCGCGATCTTCAATCGATCAACGATCCGAGAGCTATTCTTCAAAATGGCGATGTTATTTATATAGCGCAAAACAAGCGGGCCGTACGTAATGACAAACTACAAAACCTGTCGGTATTAGCTCAACCTGTGTTACTGTTACTGAATACAGCATTAATTATTTTCACGCTTTCGCATAGGTAAATGGAAGAGTTAGAGAAAGTTCAAAGAAAGCTTCCCAACCAGGAAATCGATTATTTTAAAATCGGTAAAATACTGCTTAGCCGCTGGTATTGGATTGCCTTATCGGTAATTATCGCCTCGGCCATATCCTATACCTACCTGTGGTACACGCCTAAAACTTATGCTACATCCGGCACGCTGAAAATAGAAGAGAAAAAATCAGAAATTTCAGATCTGATCACCGTAATGACCACACCCGAGCGCGGCCCTTCAAAAATACAAAGCATTACATCGGTATTAACCAGCCGTAAACTTATTTTGACGGCTATAAAAGACCTCGACTACCGCATCAGCTTTTATTTATCAGGCCGGGTGCGTACTACAGAAAGTTACCCTCAAAAACCGCTGGATATTAACCTCGTAAAGTTTGACAGCCTCAATTTTTTTCACAGTATTATCACCTTTAAGCCAATTAACCGGCAAACGTTTAACCTCAGCTACAAATTAAACGGGAAAGACATTCAAACCAACTGTAATTACGACAAGCTGATTTTTATCGGCAATACCGGTTTCAGGATTAAATACCCGGGCGCTATACCTTCAACAACCATTTATCAGTTCAGATTCAACATTCCCGAAGATTTTATTGGCAGGGTTCAGGGTGGTCTTTACGCGGGCGAAACAGCAAAAAACTCGAACATTATAGCCATCCAGGAAACTGATTCAAACCCGCAGTTTGCCGCCGACGTGCTGAATGCCATCATGAACGAATATGTGATATTTGACCGAAACCAAAAAGCGCAGTCGGCATCACAAATGATCGACTTTATCGACAGGCAGCTGGAATACCTTTCAAGCGAAGTAAAAGGATCAGAAAATTCGATTGAAAAATATAAGAAGAAATCAAAGATCCTCGATGTAACTACAGCTTCTACAACTTCCATCACCAAGGCCGCCGAAGTTGAATCGAATAAATCGTTATTAAAAATACAGCTTATAGCGCTCGATCAGCTTATTGACCAGATCAATAAAGAAAAGAATAACGTAACGCTAAACTTTAATGTGGGCGGCACCAACATGCCATCTATCGAAGCCCTGGTGAGCCGTTTAGACAACCTGATCTCCGAAAGATCAAGCCTGCTGGCTACGTATAATGCAGATTCGCAGCCGATTCAAAACATCAATCAAAGCATCTTACAAATAAAAACTTCCGCGCTTAATAACATCAGGCAAATTAAAGCGGGCATCGAAAAAAACATACAATATCTTGATAGCCAGCTGGGGCAAATCAACTCAACCATAGCGGCCCTGCCTTCGGCCCAACGGGATATGGTGAGCCTGCAACGTGATTTTGAAATTAACGATAAAGTTTACTCCTTCCTTTCCGAAAAAAAACTCGAAGCACAAATCAGCAGGGCCGGGATATTGCCTGGCGCAACCATTATTGAACTTGCCCAGCCCAATTTTAACCCGGTGTCGCCCAATGAGCATAGCATTCATCGCACGGCAATTATTTTAGGTTTGGCAATAGGTTTAGGCATGATCGTGGTGATCAGGGTGCTTAACCCCTATATCTATGATAAGGAAACTATAGAAAGCCTCACGCCTATCCCGATATTGGGAGTGATCAGAAAATTCCCCGACGAAGTTGACGAGAATAATAAACAGGCGCTGGCGGTGAGCAAGCCAAAATCTATTTTTGCCGAATCGGTACGCGCGGTACGTACCAATCTTAGCTTCCTCGCTTCCGAAAAAGCCAATAAAGTGATCTGTATTACATCAGAGGTAGCCGGCGAGGGGAAATCATTTGTGGCGGTAAACCTGTCGAGCACGCTCTCACTGATCGATAAAAAAGTAATATTGATTGCCGCCGATTTAAGACGGTCGCGCCTTCACAAAACATTCCAGGTGCCTAATGATACAGGTTTAACAAACTATCTTGCGCACCAGGCCGAAATCAGCGAAATCATCTTACATTCAGATAATCAGCCAAATCTTGATTTTATAGTTTCGGGACCGGTGCCCCCTAACCCATCTGAGCTATTGCACAGTAAAAGGATGTACACCTTGGTTGAAGAGCTGAAAAAGAAATACGATGTAATTATGATAGATACAGCCCCTATTGGATTGGTATCTGACGCCATACCGCTGATCAGGATGAGCGATATCAATGTTTTTGTTATCCGCTCGGGTAAATCCAAATTTTACGCGGCTACCGTACCGCAACGTATTTCGCAGGAATATCAGCTTGACAATACCGTAATAGTTTTAAATGCTTTTGAGGAAGACTTACTGCACTCCAGGTATTACACCACCAAGTTTACCGGCGAATACACGGGGTCGCGGTATTACTATTATTCGGATTACAGCGGTTACGAAGGTTCCGGCTATTACCTTGATGATGAAAAGAAAAAGTGGTGGAACCCCAAACGGTGGTTTTAATAAGCGGGTTAATTAACAATTGTTTTTTGTATAAAACTGAGCATGGCAGTAAACAAATGGTATCCGGTTTACACCAACCCCAGGGCCGAAAAAAAGGCGTATGAAGCCTTATTAAACAAAGGTATTAAAGTTTATTTGCCGCTGCGGCGGCAACTTAAGCAATGGGCCGACCGCAAAAAATGGGTTGAAGAGCCACTTATAAAGTCGTATCTGTTTGTAAACATTACTGAATTTGAGCAGGCAGAAGTATTGATGACCAAAGGAATTGCAAGGTTTCTTTATTTCTCGGGTAAGCCGGCTGCCATGCCCGACAAACAGATTGAAGAACTCCAATTGCTGATGGCAAGCCCTTACGAGCTTGAAATAACAGAAGAAGACCTGCAGCCGGGCGAAAAAATAATTATCAGGGCCGGCGCCCTGAAAGGGATGACGGGCGAGGTGGTATCGCGCAAATCGCAAAAGCAGTTGATTTTGCGGCTTGAAAACATAGGCTACTCAATTATTGTGCACGTTGCGGCATCGCTTATTGAGCGTTTTTAAAACGGGAAAATTGTTTGGGCCTGTAAATTATATTTATTATTTACGCCCACTCACAGATAAGTAAAACGGTTTATGCCCTTACAGCATAAACATTTAATAAATAATAAGTTACAAAAAAGCGCTGTAACTTACGGGGCGAAGCTGTGAAAAATAACCAACGATGTGCCGCATAGCAGGAATTGTTTCGGGCCGGTTGCCAATTGGCGAGATCAGGGATAAAGTAAACCAGATGTGCCGGGCGCAACAACATGGGGGGCCGGACGGCGATGGTGTTTTCTATGATGAAAACGTGGGGCTGGCCTTTGGTCACCGGCGCTTATCCATCATCGATTTAAGCAGCAACGGTAGCCAACCCATGGCCGATCACCATCAAAAAGCCCGGATCACTTTTAATGGTGAGATTTATAACTATCCCGACCTGAAAATTGAACTTTTACAATCAGGCGCTAAGTTTAAATCAGATTCTGATACTGAAGTTATTTTGCAGGCCTACGTATATTGGGGTACCGCGGCTTTTTCAAAATTGAAAGGCATGTTTGCCTTCGCCTTGTATGATATTGAAAAAAACGTAACTTACCTTGTGCGCGATACCGCGGGGATAAAGCCTTTGTATTACGCTACGGCAAATCAAACGCTTGTTTTTGCTTCGGAGGTACGGGCATTTAAAGCAGCGGGCCTCCATACCGAAAATGATGGCGAATGGCAGATCAGGTTATTGGCATTCGGTAATATACCGGAACCCTATACAACGCTGAAAAACGTGTTCAGCTTACCTAAGGGACACTTTTTAAGCTGGGATAATAAAACTGCCGGTTATACATTAAATTCATATTGCGCCGATGAGCCGTTAAACACAGTTATGCATACTGAAGAGGCCCGGCAACTGATTAATTTTACACTTAACAAAAGCGTAAAAAGGCAACTGGTAGCCGATGCGCCTATCGGCGTATTTTTAAGCGGCGGTATTGATTCAAGCCTGATTGCGTTACTGGCCAATCAATATAAAAAAGAGCAGCTTAAAACCATTTCGATATTTTTTGATGAAAAAAGTTACGACGAACGCGCGTACCAGCAAATCATCTGCGGTAAAATAAACGGCCAAAATTTCTCGCACCTGGTAAAACAAGGTGATTTTGAAAACGCCTTCCCGCAAGTTATGAAGGCCATGGATATGCCTACCACCGATGGTATTAACAGTTGGTTTATAAGCAAATATGCTCATGAAAACGGTTTAAAAGCAGTATTATCGGGCATAGGCGCGGATGAGCTTTTTGGCGGTTACCCCTCGTTTAAAAGGATAAAATACCTTGGTTATTTACGTAAGTTACCTGGCAGGTTACTCCGCTCGCTAAGTTTCCTTGCCCCGGGTAACTATAAAAGATTAAGCCTGCTGGGCATTGACCATCCTGTAGCCGCCTATTTGGTGCTAAGGGGCTTGTTTTTACCTGAAGATATTGCCGCTATACTTGACACAGATACCAAACATATAAAAGAGGTACTGTTCAGCTCGTTTGGCGATGCGGTACCGGATACTTATGATAACGAGCACGCCTCCTGGTTTGAAACCGAGTTGTACATGCAAAACCAATTGCTTCGCGATACGGATGTAATGAGCATGAGCCACGGACTGGAAGTGCGGGTTCCATTTTTGGATGAAGATTTTACCAGGGCGGCTAAATCTGTTGCCCCTTCAATAAGGTTTAACGCCCAACAACCCAAAAAACTATTAATAGATAGTTTTAGCAGCCTGCTTCCCACCGAAATATGGAGCAGGCCTAAAATGGGGTTCACATTTCCGTTACAAAACTGGATGACGGAGCTTGACCAAATGAGCGACATCAATAGCTTTAAAGGAAAAAAGGCCCGGGAAATCATTACGAAATTTAAAAACAACAACCTGCACTGGTCAAAAGCATTTGCTTTGTACCAGGTACAAAACCATGGCTAAAAAAGTAACGCTGTTTACTTTACAAACATTCAGCAGTACGGGCGGCATTCAAAAGATGACCCGTACGCTCGGGCACTCGCTTTACAACGCGGCCTTAAAAAATAAATGGCGCTTTGAATTATGGTCGGCATATGACACCCCTGCCGACCTGATGCAACAGTACCTGCCAGCCGCATGTTTTAAAGGCTTCGGCGTAAACCGCATCAATTTTGTTTTAAAAACTATTTTCAACCCGGTTATACTTGATGTGGTTATACTAAGCCATGTTAACCTGGCTATTATCGGGCACGTTTTGAAGTTTATAAATCCCGGTTGTAAAATATGGCTGGTTGCTCATGGTATTGAAGTTTGGCGACCGCTTTCATTTGTTAAACGCAAGCTGCTTAACCGCTGCGATAAAGTGATTTGTGTGAGCAATTTTACCAAACAACAAATAATAACCAGGCATGGTGTCAATAAAGACAAATGCGTTGTACTAAATAACGCCATCGACCCGTTCATGCAACTACCCCATACTTTTCAAAAGCCGGAACAGCTTTTACAACGCTATGGGTTAAAGAATGATGATGTTGTTATTTTTTCATTAACGCGTCTGGCCTCAACAGAGCAGTATAAAGGTTACGACCACGTTATCAAAGCGTTAAAAAGTTTAAAAACTAAATTTCCGCAAATTAAATACCTGCTTTCGGGCAAGTATGATAGCCAGGAGTATGACCGGATCCAAGAACTGGTTGCCCGATATGATGTAAAAGATCAACTCATCCTGACCGGTTTTATTGATGAGTTTGAATTGTCCGATCATTTTTCACTGGCCGATCTGTTTGTTTTACCGAGCAAAAAGGAAGGGTTCGGGATAGTGTTTATCGAAGCTATGGCCTGCGGCTTACCGGTGGTTTGCGGCAATACCGACGGTAGTTTAGATGCTATACGCAACGGCGAGCTTGGCGACGCCATTGATCCTGATGACCCTGAACAGCTTGAAAGCGCTATTTCAAAACACCTTCAAAACCCTTTAACCGCCGCTAAACGCCTGCAACTGCAACAGGAATGCGTAGCTCACTTTAACGAAAACAATTACATGATGAAACTGGAGCAACTGATTAATGAGTAATACGGTCAACGAAAAATGGGATTTAGAAATAAATGCCAAAAGCAGCCTGTTCGATCTGAAGCTTAAAGAGCTGTGGCACTACCGCGATTTACTGATCCTGCTGGTACGCCGCGATTTTGTTTCGTTTTATAAACAAACCATTTTGGGGCCGGTATGGTTCTTTGTGCAACCGGTTGTAACTATCGCGTTTTACACTATTGTATTTGGCGGCCTGGCCGGAATTCCGGTTGACGGGTTGCCGAAAGCATTATTTTACCTGGCAGGCACTATTGTGTGGAATTATTTTTCTGATTGCCTGATTAAAACATCTACCGTATTTAAAGATAATGCCGCCATGCTGGGTAAAGTTTATTTCCCGCGATTAATTATGCCCGTTAGCATCGTGCTGTCAAATCTGGTGCGTTTCGCCGTGCAATTGCTCCTTTTTGTTGTATTATACCTCATATTTTTAGCAAAAGGCGAGCATATAGCGCCTAATTATTTCGCGTTGCTGCTGCCGCTGCTTATCCTGATGATAGCATCGTTGGGATTAGGCTTAGGGATGATCATATCGGCAATAACCACCAAATACCGCGATATCGCTTTTTTGGTAACTTTTGGCGTACCGCTTTTAATGTACGCTACCACGGTCGTATACCCTTTGTCGGTAGTACAAACACAACATGCACAGTACGCGTGGATCATCAAAGCAAATCCCATCACCGCGGTAATTGAAACCTTCAGGTTTGGTTTTTTAGGCAAGGGAACCTTTAGCTGGCAACTTTTGGGTTACAGCGCCTTATCCACAGCGCTGATCCTGGTAGCGGGCACAGTGATATTTAATAAAGTAGAAAAGGCTTTTGTTGATACGGTATAAATGAGCGCGGTAATCAAGGTTGAAAAACTGTCGAAAGCGTACCAGCTTGGCGATTTCGGTACGGGCACTATCTCGCGCGACCTGGAACGGTTTTGGGCAAGGCTTCGCGGTAAGGAGGATCCGTTTTTAAAAATAGGCGAGATCAATGATCGCAGTACCAAAGGCACAACCGGCGTAGTATGGAGCCTGAACGATATAAATTTTGAAATTGAACAGGGCGATGCCGTTGGGATTATTGGCCGTAATGGCGCCGGCAAAAGCACTTTACTCAAAATTTTAAGCCGGGTTACCTCGCCCACTACAGGTTCGTTAAAAATGCGGGGGCGGATAGCAAGCCTGCTTGAAGTTGGCACCGGTTTTCACCCAGAATTAACCGGGCGCGAAAACATCTATCTTAATGGAGCCATTCTGGGTATGCGCAAAGCCGAGATCAAACGAAAATTTGATGAAATAGTCGATTTCTCGGGCGTTGAGCGTTATATAGACACTCCGGTAAAACGCTACTCATCGGGTATGTATGTGCGGCTGGCGTTCGCGGTAGCCGCGCACCTGGAAAGCGAAATTTTAATCATTGACGAGGTGCTGGCCGTAGGCGATGCCGAATTTCAGAAAAAATGCCTCGGCAAAATGGGCCAGGTAAGTAAAGGCGAAGGACGTACGGTGCTGTTTGTAAGCCATAACATGGCGGCAGTAAAAACACTTTGCAATAAGGGCATAGTGCTGGCCAATGGTCAGCTGGTTTACCAAAACAAGCAGCTGGAAGCGGTGAGCTTTTATCAAACCAACAACAACACCAAATCAAGCTTTGAACATCACGGCGATTTGGATTCGGCACCGGGCAATGAAAACATCAGGGTTTTAAAGTTTGTGATCAGATCGCTGGAGGGCGAAAGTATCTCCATTTCTACCGGGCTTAGTTTCGATCTGACATTTTTTAACCAGAAAGCGGGGATCAACCTCGATGCCACCTTCGAATTAAAAAACAGCGATGAAATACCGGTGTTCCATAACGGTACCCTCATCTCAACCAATAACGATTCAAAAACCGGTATCTACACCGTTAAGGGGATTATCCCGCCTCATTTGCTAAATGCCGGCAACTACGCATTCAAACTTATATTTGGAGAAAACCAGCGTTACCTGCTGTTTGGAGCAGACGATTTTATAGGTTTTGAAGTTGAAAACGAAAGTGAAGGGAGCAACAGCTTTTTAGCGCCGGGCGTTATCCATCCCAAAATAAACTTTACCGTTAATTACCAGGTTTAATACGATATATGGAAAGCCCCTACATAATACAGTTGCCAAAGCTTTTAGATGACCGGGGTAACCTCTCGTTCATTGAAGAAAACAACCATATCCCTTTTAAAATTGAGCGCACTTACTGGATCTATGACGTGCCGGGCGGCGAACGCCGGGGCGGGCATGCCTACCATAACCTGCAGGAATTTATAGTTGCTTTAAGCGGGAGTTTTGACGTGGTATTGCATGATGGTTACAAGGAAACGCGTTTTAGCCTTAACCGTTCATACTACGGCTTATATGTACCCCGGATGATGTGGCGCGAGATCGAGAATTTCTCTACCAATTCATTAGCGCTTATTTTGGCCGATGGTAAGTATAACGAGCAAGATTATATCAGGGATTTTGACCAGTTTGTAAACCAGGCCCATGTGCAGTAAAATAACCACCGTTTTTGATTGCAATATCATCCACCTGCGCCGCATCCATAACCGGGCGGGTAATATTACGCCCGTAGAAAATAATATCCATGTACCTTTCGACGTAAAGCGGGTTTATTATTTATATGATATTCCGGGCGGCGAATCGCGCGCGGCACACGGCCATAAACAACTGGAACAGTTTATAGTGGCCGCGAGCGGGAGTTTTGATTTAACCATCGACGATGGGATCAACAAAAAAACGGTGCAGCTGAACCGCCCTTACATGGGGCTGCATGTAAAACCGGGGATCTGGCGCGATATTTCCAATTTCTCATCAGGCGCTATTTGCCTGGTGCTGGCTTCAATGCCCTATACCGAGGATGACTATTTAAGAGATTACGAGGTATTTAAACAATACAAGAACCTGTGATAACCTTACCCGCACATCAATACGGCTTAATTTTCAGACTGGTGGAAGAGCGCGACGCCGAATTTATTTTGAGCCTCCGTACAGATCCGAAACTTGCCAGGCATTTATCTGCAACCGAAAATGACCTGCCCAAACAACAGGCATGGATCAGAACATACAAACAAAGGGAAGCATTGGGGCAGGAATACTATTTTTTGTTTGAAAATGAAGATCATGAACCACAGGGCCTTGTACGCCTTTATGATTTTGACGGAAAAACATACACCAGCGGCAGCTGGCTGATAAAACCGGGAGCAGACGAGTTTGCAGCCATCAAAGCCGATTTGTTCAGCGCCTCCTTCGCCATGAATGAGCTCGGTTTTGAACGTTGCGTTTTTGACGTGCGAAAGGCCAATAAAAAAGTATTGCGCTTCCACCTGATGTTTGCCAGCGTAACAGGTGAAGATGAACTTAATGTATACCTGGCATTAGACAGGGCGGCTTACGAACGCAAATTTAAATACCTTACAAGCATAATCAAACCTCAAGAATAAACACTTATGAATGTTGAACAGTTTATACGCCGCTTTGCCGAACAGTTTGATGAAACACCTACCCACGATTTTACTGTTGATACCCGGTTTAAAGAAAACGATGAGTGGAGCTCGATGACTGCTTTATCGCTGATAGCGATGGTTGACGAAAGCTATTCGGTAAGGCTTACCGGAGATGACATCCGCCAATCATCAACCATAAAAGATATTTATGATATTGTTAGCGCCAAGATACCTAATCAACAGGCTTAACCCATCAATGTTCACCCCTGCTTATAATGGCTGATTATACGTACAATTTTACCGGCAAAACCATCCTGGTTACAGGCGCGTCATCAGGCATTGGCAAACAGATTTGCCTGGATTGCGCTGAAGCGGGAGCTACGGTAATCATGCTCGGCCGCGATGAAGAACGCCTTAAGCAGTTGCTGTATCAACTTGAAGGCGGCAGCCACCAGGTAATAACCGGCGACCTGAAAGACGAACAATTTATTGAGCGCGCCTGCCAGGGCCTGCCCCTGCTGGATGGTGTAGTACAATCGGCGGGATTGATGAAACTGGTTCCGTTAAAATTTATAAATGCCGCCTTTATTGATGAAATGCTGGCTGTTAACCTGCGTGCGCCCATTTTATTGCTCAGTGCCCTGCAAAAGCAAAAAAAGTTAAAGCCTGCTTCATCCATCGTTTTACTCTCATCCGTAAACGGGGTGGCTGTAGGCTCGTTGGCCAACTCGGTTTACGGGGCAACCAAGGGTGCATTACAATCATTCTGCAAATCGGCATCGCTCGAATTGGCAAAAACCAACATCCGCATTAACTGTATAGCGCCGGCAATGGTTAACACCGAGGGCACGGCAAAAATCAGCGAACATGTATCGGCAGAAGCTATTGAAGCTGATCAAAAAAATTATCCTTTAGGCCGTTACGGTACGCCTGCAGATATAGCCGGTTGCTGCCTGTTTTTATTATCAGGGGCGGGCAGCTGGATAACGGGATCTACCATAACTATCGACGGCGGTTTCACCGCACAATAACATGAACGCTTATATCAAAGCTATATCCTACCACCTACCCCAAAACCAGTTGGATAACGCCGCGCTCGCCGCGCTTTTTCCGGAATGGGGGGTTGAGAAAATAGCCCAAAAAATAGGTATCGATACCAGGCATATCGCCGCTGCCGACGAGTTTGCATCAGACATGGCCATAGCCGCGGCCCAAAAACTTTTCGCCGAGCACAGCGTCTCCCCTGCCAGAATCGATTTTATACTCTACTGCACCCAAAGCCCTGATTATTTTTTGCCAACCACGGCTTGCATCATACAAAATAAATTAGGCATCCCTGTAAAAGCCGGGGCGCTTGATTTTAACCTGGGATGTTCGGGCTATATTTATGGCCTGGCCCTGGCTAAGGGCCTGGTAGCCGCGGGAATCGCTAAAAACATCCTGCTGCTTACTTCAGAAACCTATTCAAAATTCATTCATCCCGGCGATAAGGGCAACCGTACCATTTTTGGCGACGCTGCAACTGCTACCTTGATAAGCACCGATGGATTTGCAGCCATAGGCGAATTTGAGCTTGGCACCGATGGCGAAGGGGCAACAAACCTGATGGTAAAGCAGGGCGCTATCCGTTACCCCGATAAAAATGCCGATAGCGTAAATGATGATTACGGCAACGAGCAGTCGCCGGGTCATTTATATATGGATGGGCCTGAAATTTTCGCTTTTACATCAAAGGCGGTGCCCCGTCTTGTTGCTGATACGTTAGCTAAAAATAATGTAGATAAAGCCGGTATCGACCTGTTTATATTTCACCAGGCCAACCGGTATATGCTGGAACACCTGCGCAAAAAGATAGACATCTCGGCAGAAAAATTCTTTACCTATATGGCCAATGTGGGTAATACGGTCTCGTCCTCCATACCCATCGCGTTATATGAGGCCCTGAAAGAAAAACCCGCGGGTCCTGAAGCAAAATGGCTGTTGGCCGGTTTTGGAGTGGGGTACTCCTGGGGGGCAACCGTCATAACCTTTTAACGTCGCTCATGAATATTCCCTTTTTATCGTTTACCGCCCAAAACAACTTAATTGAAGAAGAGATCCGCACGGCGTTTGAGCGAGTTTTTCAAAACAAGTGGTACGTTTTGGGTAAGGAAGTATCCGATTTTGAGCAGGCTTATGCGCGCTATAACCATGTACAGCACTGCATTGGCGTAGCTAACGGGCTCGACGCATTACATATCGCCTTAAAAACACTTGATATTGGTAAAGGCGACGAAGTAATAACACCTTCAAACACCTTTATCGCCACGTGGCTGGCTATATCGCAAACCGGCGCTACCATAGTACCTGTTGAACCCGATGCTCAAACTTATAATATTGATGTAGACCGGTTAGCGGCATCCATCACGCCCAAAACCAAAGCGATTATGCCCGTACACCTTTACGGCCAGGCCTGCCGGATGGACGCGGTTATGCAAATAGCCCAAAAACACAATTTGTTTGTTGTTGAAGATAATGCCCAGGCCCAGGGCTGCACTTATCATGGTAAACTTACCGGCAGCTTCGGCCACATCAACGCTACCAGCTTTTATCCAACCAAAAACCTGGGTGCCTATGGTGATGCGGGCGCTTTAACCACCAATGATGCAGGGCTGGCTCAAAAAGCAAACCTGCTGCGCAATTATGGTTCGGAGAAAAAATATTACAATGAGGTTATCGGCGTAAACTCGAGGCTTGACGAGCTGCAGGCGGCCTTTCTTTCGGTTAAACTAAAATACCTTAATGGCTGGCTCGATGAACGGAAACGGATAGCTGCTGCCTACACCGAACAACTTTCCGGTATTCCGGGCCTTATATTACCCTTTACCGCGCCGGGCGCAGATCACGTTTATCATTTGTATGTTGTCCGTACAACCAAACGTAACGAATTAGAAGAGTATTTAAACCGCAACGGTGTTGGTACAGGTATTCACTACCCGGTAGCGCCGCACCTGCAAAAAGCATATCAGCATCTTGGCTATAAAAAAGGGGATTTCCCTGTAGCGGAGGAAATAGCCGAAACCTGCCTCAGCCTGCCGCTTAACCCCGGGATGGGTATGGACGAGATTAATTACGTGTGCCGTCAGATTCATGGCTTCTTCAAATAAAATATTGATCATAGGCAACCTGCTCAGGATCGGGGGCGCCGAAAAACTGATTTACGAAATTGTTTGTTTCGCGAGGGCCAACGCCATCCAGCCGGAAATATTGATACTCGACAATTACGAAAAAGAACACTACGACGAAGTGTACGCCCGGATGGGGGTACGCGTAACCCGGACAAGGCTTGACAATATCAAGCACTTTCGTGCGCCTTTAAAAATGTTAAGATCGTTAATCTGGCTCATAAAACTTAAATTCTTCTCAGGTTCGGGCTACGCAAGTGTTCATGTAATCGGGCTTTACAATGTATACCGGGTGATAGGAAAGCTTAAACACCCGAAACGTTTTTTCTGGAATGTGAATAATGCTATTCAGTTTCCCGACAGAAAGTATCCGTATCCCGCCGAATACTTTGCAAACACCGATGATACCATAGTTTGCATTAACAGGTTTCAATTAATTGAAATGAACGAGCAATATGGCGCCGTAGCGTTAAAGGCTAAGCTGAGCCTGTTTAAACTTTTTATAGCAGAATGATACAGATTAACCTGGTTTCGCGGATAGATACTGATAAAAACGCTTTCCTCGACCTGGTGTATGCAGGTTACAAACTAAAAGAATCGGGCATTACCGGTTTTCAGATATTGTTTATAGGCGCGGTTTATAACACCGGCATTTACCAAAATATTTTACAGATGGCCAAACTGCTGGGCGTTTCTCATCACATCAGTTTTACACTAAAATCTATCCCGATAAACCAGTTATCGCCGGAAATCAAAAACGGGTACTTCGTGATCCAATCCGTTGGTGATTTTATAGGTTACGCGGGTATTGAAAGCATTGACATGGGCCTTAAAACAATTTACTACAATGCCGACGAACATTTTAACAGCTACTGTGCCGATCAGATCAACATATGCCGGGATATTGACGGCGTTATCAGTTTAATTAAATTGATTGATAAAGAAAAAGAAACGGTTGACGAGCAGATAACCGCCGCCAACCTCGAGGTAAAAAAAGCTTTTTACCTCGAGGCTTCGGAGAAGCATAATTTACTGTCTCTTTTGTTGCCGGGTACAACTGAATGAAACCGGGAATATCTGTGATTATATGTTGTTATAATGGCGCCGCGCGGTTGCCCGAAACGCTTAGGCACCTTGCGCTGCAACAAGTTTCGCCGCAAATTAGCTGGGAGATCATCATTGTGGATAATGCATCAACAGATGGTACCGGTGCCGTGGCCCACACCGAATGGCAGCAGTATAACCTGCCCGGTGTAAATTTTAATGTATTGAGCGAAAAGCGCCCGCGTAAATATTACGCGTTGCAAACCGGAGTGGCCAAAGCAGTTCATGAATTTATAGTGATCTGCGATGACGATAACCGGCTAAATCACAATTATATAAACCAGGCTTTCCAGATTATCAGCTCAAACAATAAAATCGCCGCTGTGGGAGGCCGGGGCATAGCGGTGTCAGATGGGCAAATCCCGGGTTGGTTTTGGCAGTATCAGCACATTTACGCTGTAGGTAAACCCGCGGCCGGGTCGGGTGATGTATCGGCTAAAGGATATTTATGGGGAGCAGGCATGGTTTTCCGCAAATCGCTGTACGATAGGGTTAACCGCGACGTGCCATCCTTATTGCTTGGGCCGGATCAACAGGAAACGGCAAGGGCGGAAGATGTTGAACTTTGTATGCGTTTTATTATGGCAGGTTACAGGCTTTACTATGATGAAGCACTGGTTTTCGAGCACTTTATTGATTCGACCAGGCTAACCGACAGCTACCGGAATAAACTCCTGGATGCAGGCAGCCATGAAATTAGGGTATTAAACCTGTACCGCAAGCAAATAGCTATTAATAATTTGCCTGCCATACAAAAAGCGTGGCTACTTTGTGCAACCTTGCTGCGCTATTTTACCTGTAAAGTATTTCCGGGCCTGCGTACCTGGAACTATCAATATGAGGCCGAAGTGCTTTACATGCTCACCGGGCTGAAAATAACCGGAATATCTGACGAGGCCGCCGGCATAGGAGCGTTAAACCGCAGCTTATCAAAAAAAAGCATTGCTTAGTATTTATAAACATTCTCATTTTTTACCCAACGCTTTTGGGCACGGCGGCGATAAAAGGACGGCGCAAATTGAGCACCTGTTAGCAGCGGCTGGCATGGTTGTAAACAAAGCTGAACTAAACTACATGATAGCTACCGGCAGCAAACTTTCTTTTTATTTAAGCGGCTTGTTGCATCATACAACCTTACACACCGGTAATAAAAGCAAATACGCCATAGGGCGATATAAGGCTATTTTTGAGCAGTTTGTTAAGCAATATAAACCGGATCTTTTTATTTGGGAGTCTACCATAGCCTACCATCTTTTATTGGCTGAGGTGCTGCACAAATACAATGTTCCGGTTGTCGCGTTACCGCATAACCTGGAGTCGCTGGTGGAAGGGTCAGCAAGTGTATTCTCCGGCAAGCTATCGCCTAACTGGCTTTTTGAAGAAATGGATTACCTGAAGTACTGTACAAAAGTTTTCACCATTTCGCGCGAAGAAAATTGGTTACTGGCCAATTACGGTATCAATTCGGCTTATTTACCCTATTACCCCAGTCCGGAGGCAGCGTCTTTTCTGCTCAACATCCGCCGCGAAAAAGAAAGCAGGATGAATAGCATAAAGCAAGGCCATCAAAACATATTATTACTTGGCACATTTCACAATCCGCCAACAGTTGCCGGATTTTTACAGCTGCTGCAACATCTGAAAACTATACGGGGGATAAAAATAAATATAGCCGGTTTCGGTTCCGAAAAGTTCGGCGATCAGTTTTCGGGCGACAATATATCCGTAATGGGTTCGGTTACCAATGAAACCCTGGCAAAACTGATCATCAATTCAGATTGTGCCATAATCCACCAGCAACCATCGGGCGGAGCCCTAACCCGCATCCCCGAGTTGCTGCTGGCCGGGTTGCCGGTTATAGCCAATACGCACGCGGCCAGAAGCTGCGAAAAAACGCCAGGATTGCATGTATATGATTCGTACCAGGAACTTACCCGCATCCTGTCGGGCCGCAACTACGTTAGTCCGGCGGTTATTGAAAAACCAGCGGAAGAACAGGCATTTATCAATTATATAAAAACCTTGGTTGGCTCGTGAAGCTGGAGAAAATTATATCCCTCGCCAATAAAAACAGCGAATTGCGGTTCCTGGCGATGGTAAGATCGCTCAGGGCTACAGGCTGCAATTTACCTGTATGGGTTATTCCTTATGATGATAATCAATTTGATTTGCCCGATAACTGCCTGTGGTGGGAACTGGAGGAAGTGACCAACATGCTGAACCGGCAAAAAGCCCACCCTATGAAGCGCAAGTACCAGTGCCTGCTTACTGCCAACTACCAGTTTGTAGATTCGGATATTGTTTTCCTAAAAAATCCCGAAGATGAGTTGAAAAACTTATCCGGCTTTATAACTTCATGCTGCCACTGGAACAATCCGGAGTATACCTTCACCCAAACATCTGCTGTGATGTTTAAAGAAAAAAGTACCACATGGCAAAAAAATGTATTTAACGCGGGGCAATTTGCCTGTGATACCAGCCTGTATTCATTAACCGAACTAAAAGCGGCTTTTGCCGAACCTGCTTATAAGGAATGCCTTATTGACTTTAATTATCATGACCAGCCCGCTTTGAATTTACTGGTGTTTTTAACAGGGATCAAGATCACCAATATCACATTGCCGCCTTATAACGCGGAATCGACCTGGGCGGGCGACTATCCTAGCGCCGACTATGAAAAATATTGGACTGATAACGCCAAAAAGCCCTATCTTATTCACTGGGCAGGCTGCAATATGAATTTAAACCGCCCTATCGACCGTCTGTTTACCGGTTACCTCACTGCTTCCGAGCTTGAGGCGTGGCAAAGCTATCTTTCGGCACAAAGCAATTACCAAAAAGCTTCAACCTTACGCAGGCTGTTTAATTTTATAAAACGAAGTTTACCAAATACCTGATTTTTCCTTGAACCTTCCTAATCTGACATCTTACCGCGAAGCATTTCTGGCCAAAGGCGTGGGGTTACCTCTGCCTGTAGTGGAACCGCATGCTGAGGGGCTGTTAAATAAAATACCTGAGCCCGCCGCAGAAAAAACCGGCTGGCCCTGGAATACCGAGGTAAACCCCGGTATTTATGATGAAAAAATAAACTGGCCAAAACTTACTATTGTATCACCCTCCTATAACCAGGTCGGCTTTTTAGAGCAAACCATCAGGTCGGTGTTGTTGCAGAACTATCCTAACCTGGAGTATATTATTATAGATGGCGGCAGTAACGATGGGTCATTGCAAATTATTGAGAAATATGCCCCATGGATAAGTTACTATCAAAGTGAAAAAGACCGGGGACAAAGCCATGCCATCAATATGGGTTTCAGCTTATCGTCGGGTAGTTACCATGCCTGGATCAACAGCGATGATTATTACCTGGAGGGTGTTTTTCACCTGGTGATCACCAACTTTATAAAAACAGGGGTTGATTTTATTTATGGCTACGGTATTGACCACAACATTTTAACCGGCGAATACAAACTCAACCGGATCCTCCCTTTTATTGACTATTTTATCAAGATACCCGGCCTGGTGCAGCCCTCAACCTTCTGGAGTTCTGGCATACATGAACCCATATGGGAAGAATTACATTGTGCGCTCGACTATGAATTGTGGCTCCGGCTGGTTAAAGGACACCGGCGATTATTGCTCAAACAACCATTGTCTGTGGCCCATATCCATGATGAAGCCAAAACGCATTCGCCCAAAATGAAAGCCCGTTGGGAAGCCGACCACCAGCTAATCTGGGGACCGGAAGCGCACGGTACGGTGCATGAATGGAAAAAGATCGTGTTTTTAAACCGCATAAGGGTTAAGCTTTACCGTTTGTTTAAACTGATATAGCAACTAATGACACTATCATTCGCTGAACTGAAAAAAAACTTAAAAAAAGACGTGACCGGCTTCCCGGCTGTTAAGGTAGCCGTTCTGGCAGATAGTGCTTCGCAGTTTATTACCACTGCCATAAAAGGTTACGGTATAGAACTGGGCCTAAACCCGGAGATTTACGAGGCTGATTACAACCAGGTGGAGCAACAGGTATACGATCCTGCATCCGGGTTGTATGTATTACAACCCGGCTATGTGATCATCATTCAATCAACCGAACACCTGCTGCAAAATTTTTATAAACAGGATAACCGCGCTGCCTTCGCGGATGAAGTTATCGCGCGCGTAGCCGGTTTATACGGCACATTATCGCAACGCTTAAAAACCCAGGTCATCATCAATACTTATATTGAAATTAACGACCAGGTTTTTGGTAGCTATGCGGCCAAAACACCGGCTTCGTTTTTATACCAGCTCCGGAAGATAAACCTTGGTTTGATGGACCTGGCCATACAGAATACAGGCTTGCATATTACCGATCTGGCTTCGTTAGCATCGGTTAAAGGCTACGAAAACACTTTTGATACCAAAATGTACATCAATGCCGATATGGTATTCGGTATTGATTTTTTGCCGGTTATTGGCCGGAGTATTGGCCAGATCATCGCCTCGACACTCGGCAAATCAAAAAAATGCCTCGTGCTCGACCTCGATAACACCCTTTGGGGCGGCATCATCGGCGATGACGGGATGGAAAGTATTATGATCGGCGCCCTTGGTATGGGGAAGGCCTTTACCGAATTACAACGCTGGTGCCTTGAACTTAAAAACAGGGGCATCATATTGGCCGTATGCAGCAAAAACACCGTCGAAATTGCGCAGGAGCCTTTCATCTCACACCCCGACATGGTGCTACGGCTGGATGACATCAGCGTTTTTGTAGCCAACTGGGAAAACAAGGTTGATAACATCAGGCATATACAACAGGTATTGAATATAGGTATGGACAGTATGGTGTTTTTGGATGACAACCCTTTTGAACGCGAAATGGTGAAAACCGCCATCCCCGAACTTACCGTACCTTCATTACCCGACGACCCAGCCGATTTTATGCTGTTTTTACGCGGGCTTAATTTATTTGATACGGCTTCATTTACCAACGACGATAAGGACCGCACAGCACAATACCGCCAGCAGGCGCAGCGCGCCGCCCTGCAAAACAGTTTCAGCAACGAAGCCGATTACCTGGCCAGCCTTAACATGCAATCCAGGGTAAAAAGCATTGACAAGTTTACCTTGCCGCGCGTAGCTCAGCTTATCTTACGCTCAAACCAGTTTAACCTGCGCACCATACGTTATACCGAAGCTGATATAGCCTCCATCGCCGCTTCGCCTGATTACTTTACGCTTACTTTTACCCTTGAAGACAGGTTTGGCGATAACGGGCTGATCGCCGCCATTATCCTTAAAAAGGCAGATAAAAACACGCTTTTTATCGATACCTGGATCATGAGTTGCCGGGTGTTAAAACGTGGCGTGGAAAATTTTACGCTTAACCAGATCGTAGAGGTTGCCAGGGCCAATGGTTTCGGTAAAATCACCGGCGAATATCTGCCCACCGCTAAAAACGGCATCGTAAAAGATCATTACCAAAACCTTGGCTTCACGCAAAACAACGGGATTTGGGAACTTTATACAGATAACTACACTACACAGCAAACTTTTATTACCAGTAAATAATAATGGATACCGAACAAATATTAAATCAGGTTAATGACATTTTTAAAGATGTGCTTGAAAACAACGACATCATACTTTCCGCCGCTACTACTGCCGCCGATGTTGAAGAATGGGACTCGTTAAACCATATCCAGCTAATCGTGGCTATTGAAAAACGTTTTGGTATCCGCTTTACCACTGCCGAGATTTATACCTGGAAAAATATTGGCGATATGTGTACCGTAATAGCGCAAAAACTGCAAAAATAAAACGGTAATCTGCCGCTATGCTTTTTAATTCACTCCTGTTCCTTCTTTTTTTCCTGATTGTAACACCGGTTTATTACCTGCTGCCACACAAAGCCCGCTGGGGCTGGCTGCTGGCCGCAAGCTGTTACTTTTACATGTACTTTAAACCGGTTTACATCCTCATTATATTTTTCACCATAGTTGTTGATTACATAGCCGGAATTTTAATTGAACGATCAGAAGGCAGTAAGCGGAAGCTGTTCCTGATTTTAAGTTTGACCGCCAACATCGGGGTACTGGCTTTTTATAAGTATTTCAATTTCCTGGCCGAAAATATCAACTTCATCGGTTCATCATTTCATGCGCCTGAAATTCCGCTGCTCAACTTTGTGTTACCTATCGGCTTATCGTTCCATACCTTCCAGGCCATGAGTTATACCATCGAGGTTTACCGCGGCAACCAGCAAGCCGAGCGGCATCTGGGCATCTACTCATTGTATGTAATGTTTTATCCGCAAATGGTGGCCGGCCCTATTGAACGCCCGCAGCATATTTTGCCGCAGCTGCACCGGGTAAATAATTATAGTACCGAAAACCTGGTAACCGGCATTTTCCTGATGCTGGTAGGCCTGCTGAAAAAAGTGGTTATTGCCGACAGGCTGGGTTTATACGTCGACCCGTTGTTTGCCAACCTGCACGCCCACTCGGCGCTGGATATGATAGTTGGTATCTTCTTTTTCGCCTTCCAGATCTATTGCGATTTTAGCGGGTACTCTGACATAGCCGTAGGCGCCGCCCTTACCCTTGGCATCAGGCTGATGCGCAACTTTAATTACCCTTTTACCAGCACCTCCATCACCGAGTATTGGCGGCGCTGGCATATCTCGCTCTCCACCTGGCTTAGCGATTATGTGTTTACCCCCATCCTCATCAACAAACGCGATTGGGGTAAGGGAGCCATATATTTTGCCTTACTGGTTACCTTTTTTATAAGCGGGTTATGGCATGGCGCAGGCTGGCCTTTTATTATCTGGGGCTTATTGCATGCGGTAGCCATGTGCTATGAAGTTTACACCAAAAAGCGCCGCGGCAAACTGGCTAAAAAGCTTCCGCCACGCTTATACCAAAGCCTTAGCGTAGTTTTCACCTTTATGTACCTCCTTTTTGCCTGGATCTTTTTCCGGGCGCATACCATACAGGATGCCTTTTTTATGCTGGGCCATATCGTAACCTTCAATAATATGAGCTACACGGCAGCGGGATTGATGAGTGTAAAAGAGATTTTTTATTGCCTTGCCATTATTATCATACTGATGACCGGCGAAAAAAGTCTGTACAAAATTGAGGAATGGAGCATCGCCAAAAAAGTACTGGCTTCGGTTATGTTGTTGGTGCTATGCTACTTTTTGGGTGTTTTTAATGAAGCACAGTTTATTTATTTCCAGTTTTAATGCGTAAGGTATTTGCCATATTAACAGCCATTACGGGCATAACGGTTTTACTGACGGCCATGAACCAGGGTTTTATAAACCGGATTAAGCAAGACCGGTATTTCGACCACCTCACCCCAGAAAGCGCCCGACCTAAATCACTATACCATAAAGTATTCATTCGCAGCGATAAATGGAACTACGGCGACCTGTACGGTATCAGCTTTATACCCGAATACCGGCTTAAACTGTTGCCGTTTAAAAACTACATTAACCCGGCCGGTAAAAAGCAAACTCATAAAGTATTGTATATTATAGGGGATAGCTTTACGGCTGATAAAATGCTGGATAACGCTTTCGCCGGTTTTGACAGGGTCGTTTTTTTTGACAGGCGGTTTCCATTCGGTCCGGTTAAGCCCGATACCGCCAATCAAAACTACCTGATCATGGAGTTTTCCGAATTAAGCATAGCCAACTACCGGTCAAAAACATCATTGGAGATTTTAAAGGATACGGCTACTCCTACTCCTACCCCACCCAAACCTGTTTCCCTTTTTGAGCGCCTGGGCAATATCATCTTCAATAAAGACCTGAACAAGAATATCGAATTGCTGCTTTTTGATGATAAAGCATTTACGACGGCTAAAGAACTGAAGGCATCTTTCAATTATCATGTTTTAGACAGGTTGCCTAAAGAGGTTGCGGTAAGTACTGATAAAAAGCGCCTGTTGTTGAACAGTGCGGTAGATACAGCCTCCGCCCGGTCGGTATTCAGGAGCTTATCAAATGCCGAAGTTGATTCGGTAACCGCGAACCTCAAAGCAGATGAGCAGCGCTATCTTTCGATGGGTTTTAAAAAAGTTTATCTGTCAGTTATCCCCAATGCCGTATCTGTTTATGATGAACACAGGCTTGCCTACAACCATTTACTGCAACGTATAGAAAGTAAAACAAACATCCCTCTTATTTCCGTTTACAATACTTTTAAACAGGATAAAAGAAATTTATACTCGCGCAGTGATGCACACTGGAACACTACAGGCTACGGGATCTGGATAAGCAAGGTTAATGAAGCTTTAAACACAGGCGCCAATTGACACCCTTTTTTTCCATCATCATCCCCCTGTACAACAGCGGTAAAACCCTGCAGCAAACCCTTGATAGTATCACCCGCCAAACTTTTAAAAGCCTGGAACTGGTTTTGGTTGATGGCGGATCGGTTGATGATACGCAGTTTATCGTAAGCAATTTCAGGAAAGCGGGAAAAACGGCTGTTCAATTTATATCCGAACCCGACAAAGGGATTTATGATGCCATGAATAAGGGTATTGATCTGGCGAAAGGGCAATGGCTTTATTTTATGGGCGGCGATGATTTGCTTGCCGAAAATGTGGTATTGCAAACCATTTACGAAGTGATTGAAAATCAAAACATAGATTTGATTTACGGCAATGTAACCGGCATCACATCAGGCACAAAATACGCCGACGACACACCAAATAAGGTTTTATCACGCGGCATCCATCACCAGGGTGTATTTTACAAACGGGAGATTTTTAATTACACCGGGAATTACCGGCTTGATTTTAAAGTGGCCGCCGATTATCATTTAACCCTGAAAGTGTTTTGCAATACTGTTTTCGCTACAAAGTACATTAATACCAACATCGCGTACTTTGGCGAAGCGGGGTTAAGCTCAACCATGTATGATTATCGCTTTTACAGTTATCATTACCGCTTTCTGGCTAAAAACAAGGGGGTAGAACAGGTTGAAGATAAGTTATCGCTCATTAATCAATCTGTTTACTGCTGCCTTTATCTCGCCCGGCAAAAACAAAGTATAGGCTTCGCCTGGATTAATATTTTATACTATGTAACTATGCCTAACCCGCTCGGTATAGCCCAACGGATAAAAACCTTTTTAAGGATGCTGGCATGGACCATCAAATCATCAAAATGAATATAGCGCTCGTTACGCCTTATTTTCCGGATGAACATACCATGGATAGCGGCATAGCTAATCATTATCAATTACTGGCGCAAAGCCTGGCAAAAAGCGGCCATCAGGTTACAGTGCTGCATGTGCGCGGGCGCTACGAAAACGAGCAGGACGCATTTAACAGTTATACGCCCGCCCCAAACATTACCGTATTAACCTATAAAGTTAAAGTGCCGCCAACAGTTTACCGGCTGTTTAAAAACAAATGGGCAATTATTGATCTGGTGATAAAACTTAGGTGCATGCTGGTTACCGCCAAAGTTTTAAATAAAATAATAAAAGCCAGCAAAATTGATGTGGTAGAAACCAGCAGTTACTTTTCGCTTTGCTATTTTACCCTGTACAAAAAAGCTAAAGCGCCCATAGCCGTAAGGGTAAGCACCACCTTCGCGCAAATGATGAAAGAGCATTACCCCTTTAAATCAAGGGGGATGGACGTGGTTGCTGCTATGGAAATTGCTTTTATAAAAAAAAGCAGCAACCTGGTTACACACGCTTACAGCCATGCCGAAGAGCTGGAAAGGCTTTATCATGTTAACGCAAATAGCTTTGTCATTATTCCGCATGGCGTAAACCTTCCGCCTGTTTCTCCACAAAATAGTAGCGGGGCCTTGCCTATTAAGGTATTGTACACCGGCAGGCTTGAATACCGTAAAGGTACTGATGTGCTGCTGGCTGCCATTCCGCTGGTATTACAGAAAAATCCTGAGGTTTTATTTGAACTGATCGGCCATGATCCCGGTAACCAATACCAAACCTGGTTTGAACAGGAAAATGAAGCGTATATTTTACAGCAGGTGAATTTTAGGGGGAGGGTACCGGATCAGGCATTGGCCGATGCCTATCAGAATTGCGACCTATTTGTTGCCCCGTCCCGGTACGAATCTTTCGGAATCATATACATCGAGGCCATGAGCTATGCCAAACCGGTTATAGGATGCAGCGTTGGCGGCGTACCCGATATTATAACCGATAACCATAACGGTGCCCTCGCAGATCCCGGCGACGCGCAAAGCCTGGCAGATAAAATACTGATGCTGGTAAACGATACCGCTTTGCGCACCGAAATGGGCCGGAACGCCCGCAAAACGGTTGAAGATAAATTTACCGGCGAAAAACTGGCGGCCAATTCATCCTTCTACTATCAAACTTTAAGGTAAAACTTGTATTAAGTGAAGCTTTCGGTTATCATCCCCACCTACAACCCAAACCAGGAACGACTGGCGCAAACGCTTAACGGTTTAAAAAACCAAACCCTGAGCATGAGCCTATGGGAGTTGATCGTGGTTGATAATCACTCATCCAATAATTTTTATGAACAACTTGATTTGAGCTGGCACCCCTCTGCCATCATCATACCCGAATTGAAACAAGGGCTAACCTATGCCAGGATCAGGGGATTCAGCGCTGCCAAAGCCGATATTGTGGTAATGGTAGATGACGATAACATCCTGAACGATGACTATCTTGAACAAATACTTTCAATTTTTGATCATCATCCAGAGGTAGCCGCGATTGGCGGGAAATCGTTGCCATTGTTTGAAACCACACCTCCGTCATGGCTTCATGAATTTTACGGCAACCTGGCCCTACGCGATTTGGGCGAAGCTGCCATTATATCGCGTTTGGACAATAAATATCCCCATGCCGCCCCAATCGGCGCCGGCATGGGGATCAGGCGGAAAGCGCTTTCTGTTTATATCAATAAAATAAGATCAGGCAAAAACAACATCAGCGACCGTAGCGGCGACAGCCTGAGCTCGGGCGGAGACAATGACCTGGTACTCGAAATGCTTAAATCGGGCTGGCAGGTTGGCTATTTCCCTCGGCTTCAACTGAAACACATTATTCCCGCCGGTCGCATGGAGGCATCGTACCTGGCCCGTTTGGCTCATAACACCAATAAATCGTGGGTGCAGCTGTTACAAAGCCATGGCATTAACCCGTGGAAAAAAATACCTGTTGCCGGTGTATTGCCCAGGAAAATAAAAGCCTGGTTCACTTACCGGGCCTGGCAAAGCAAAGCCGCCTACATTAAATGGCAGGGCGCCTGCGGCCTGTTTGAAGGTCTGGCTAATTTGCCCTAAACTAAAAATGCAAAACCTGATCAACTTTTTATACCGTACCCCAAAGGCCAGGCTCAAGCATTTTGCACGTTTTGGCGGATACATCAATTACCGCAAAATGATGGCCTCCCGCAAAATGATGGAAAAGGCATCGCTTAATTTGCCTCCCGTACCATCAGCAACAAACGGGCTTCCGGTTTACTTTTTAACCGGGCAAAATTACCTGTACCAAACCCTGTTTTGTATCTGTTCGCTGGCGCGCGTAAGCAAAATAAAATTGAAATTTGTGTTGGTTGATGATGGCAGCTTTGATGATAACCTCATTGGCCGGGTAAAAAAGCAATTACCCGGTGCCGACCTTGTTACTGCCGAAATGATATCCCAAAATCTTCAGCATGTAATTCCGGCGGCGCAATTCCCTAATCTGCACAAAAAAAGGGCTGTTTATCCGCATATAAAAAAACTAACCGATATCCATACCCTACCCGGCAACAGTTGGAAACTGGTACTTGATTCGGACATGCTTTTCTGGCATGAGCCCCTTGAAATACTTGAATGGCTTAGCGCGCCTAATCATCCACTGCATATGGTTGATTGCGGTGAAGCTTACGGATATAGTAAACAATTGATGGAAGAACTGGCTGCAACAACCGTTAAGCCACTTATTAACGTTGGCGCCATAGGTTTAAACAGCGATACGATAAACTGGCGGCAACTGGAGCATTGGGTAGCTGAACTGGAGCAACGTGAAGGCACCTCCTACTATTTGGAGCAGGCGCTATCGGCTATGTTGATAGGTGATAAGAGCACCACGGTTTTACCCACGGATAAATATATCGTAAACCCCGGAAAGGAAACCGTGGCCGCGCGAAACGGCATCCTGCACCATTACGTCGATCTGTCGAAAGAATATTATTATAAACTGGCGTGGAAGAAACTGGTTTAAATATGCCGCTTGTTTCAGTTTGTATCCCGGCTTATAACTGCGAAAAGTATGTTGGCGATGCCGTGCGATCAGTATTGAGCCAAAACTATAACAATATCGAGGTAATTATTGTTGACGACGGCTCGACAGACGGTACATTAAATGCCATCAGGAAGATTGATGACAGCCGGGTTAAAACAATCACCTCCCGCAACAAAGGGGCTTCCGCGGCACGCAACCTTGCTTATCAAAATTCAAACGGCCGGTATGTTATCTTTTTTGATGCTGACGACTTGTTGCCCGCTGATTTTATAGCGAAACAAGTGAACCGGGCAAACCGGCAACAGGATGTTGTTGTACTATCGGGATGGGGGCGTTTTTACAATGATGATCCGGGTACCTTTAAACAGGAAGAAATCCCCTACCGGGAAATGCTGCTTGCAGACTGGATCAATACTTACTGGTATCAGGGCAATCCTATGACCGCGCCCGGACGAGCCCTCATTCCGCGCCAACTGCTTGAAAATGCGGGCTTGTGGAACGAAGAACTTACTCTTAACGACGACCTGGAGTTTTACACCCGCCTGTTCATCAAAGCCCGGTGTATCTTATTTTGTACCGATGCCTTATTGTACTATCGCTCCGGCATCGGCGGTTTATCGGGGCACAAAGGCGATAAAGCTTACCGGTCGTTATTGAAATCTATCCGGCTGTCTGTAAACCATATACTACAGGCATTAGGCAACCATGATCAAATAAAACAAAGCTGCGCCAATATGCTGCAGGGCTTTATTTACGAGCTTTACCCGCGCCACCGCAAGCTGGTGCAGGAGGCACAAAATGAAATTGATACGCTGGCCAAACCCAATCTCAAGTTTATGGCCGGGGGGCTTACCGCTTACCTTGTTGCTGCAATCGGATGGAAATTTACCAAATGGGTAAAACTGTTTTTAAAGGTAATACCTATTAACCGTCAAATTATAAAACCACATTGAAGCAGGCTCCGGCTAAAATTACCATAGTAAGTCAATCGCACCTGTGCCGTAACCCCAGGGTGCTGAAGGAAGCTACCGCACTTGCTGCCGCCGGTTATAATATAAGCATCTTCACTGCTGTTTACAGCGATGAATTGTACCGCGAAGACCTGTCTCTGCTTGCGGGCACCGGGATCAGCTATGAAATTTACAGCGATCTGCGTAAACGGGATTGGGCTTCGTTCAAAGCAAGACTAAGCCGTAAACTTTGGCTAATTGCGCAAACCTGGGGTATTGAAAGCAGGTATATCCTCGGTTACAATGCCGGCAACTTAAAAAAGCGGATTACGGCGAGCCGGGCCGATCTGTATATCATGCACCAGGAATTGGCAACCGTTACCGGCGGTTTGATGGTGGATGACTACCGGGTGGCTTTTGATCTGGAAGACTGGTATTCTGAAGATCTGCTGCCCGAAGCGCGAAAGAACAGGCCGATAAAACTTTTAAAACAAGCCGAAAAAACTGCTCTTGAAAAGGGTGCCGCCTGTTACACCACGTCGCATGCCATGGCTAACGGGCTTAAGGCTTTTTATAACTCCGGGCGTACCTCAGCCGTTATTTACAACTCGTTCAACGCCAATAATACTACAGGCGAACAACAGCTACAGCAAGATTATTTGCATTTATACTGGCTATCGCAAACCATTGGCCCGGGGCGCGGACTGGAGTTTTTTATAAGCTGCATGGCCAAAAGTAAGGTGAGATGTAAACTGAGCCTGCGGGGCAATATTGCGGAAGGTTACAAAAACAGCCTGCTCGCCATACTGGCGCCCAAGGATAGCATTGAATTTTTGCCGATGATAAAAAACAGCGAGATCCAGGCGGATATGGGCTGTTACCATATTGGCCTGGCGCTTGAGCCGGATACACCGCCCAATAAGGATCTCACCGTTTCAAACAAGCTTTTTCATTACATGGCAGCCGGTCTGCCGGTTATTGCTTCATATACCCGCGGCCAGGCCGAGATTGCACAACAATGCCCCGGCCTTATTTTCATGTACCGGCAAAACCATGTTGATGAGTTGGTGGGCATATTGAATGAGCTGGGCGCAAAAATTGAAACGGGTAGTTTGCCTGCATTAAAAACACGGATGATTGAATTTTACCAGGCAAACTTTTCATGGCCAATTCAGGCCGAAAAATTAGTCAACCTTATTAAAAACATCTTTGAAACAGCCCGTTAGCTTACAGATCAGCCTTGCACCCGGCGATTACCGACATGCGTTGCACTTACTGCCGCACCAGCTAAAGCAACTCCACACGCAGGTTGATGAAATTATTTTAACGGTAGATACCCTGCCCGGCAGGGGTCGTTTTGCAGCAGGGTGGGCTCAATATAAAGACGTTTTAGATCAATTTTTGCGAACGGACATCATGCCGCATTATAACGTTAAAGTTGTTCCGGTAGACTATACCCCTGCCGTTAGACAAAAAATTTCCCGGTACTTTTTTGGCAGGGACAGTATGCCCGTTAAGGATTTTAGGGGCGGACCGTTTTACGCTTATTTTTTTGGTTTACACCACGCCACGAATAACTTAGTTTTTCATCTCGACTCGGATATGTTTTTAGGCGGCGGCAGCAAGCTATGGGTAGCTGAAGCTGTACAGCGTTACGGCGCTGATAACAACAATTTTGTAATGGCTCCCCTCCCCGGCCCCCCGCGTACCGATGATACCTTGACCGACCAACAAGTTATCAAAAAAACGGCGCCTTTTACATGGCAGCTTGGCGGCATGAGCACCCGGATTTTTTTGATAGACAAGTCGAAATTTGATAACCATAAACTGATCCTGGCCAAACCCTCGCCGCGGAACCGTTTAAAAGCCTTGATACAGGGGCATGATAACGCCGATTTACCGGAACATTTAATAGCCGACTTTATAAAAAAACATCAGTTAAAGCGCGTAGACTTTTTAGGTGACGGTGATGGCATGTGGTCGTTACATCCGCCCTACCGCACTGAAAACTTTTATGAACAGTTGCCGGCAATTATCAAACGGATTGAAAACAACGATCTTCCCGAAAATCAGCGGGGCTTTTACGACCTGGTTGATGAGGTTTGCGACTGGACAGAGGCACGGGAAAAATTGAAACGTAACAGATGGTGGAAACCACAACGATAAATAACACAACAACAGCGTCCGCCGAAACCATCGTGATGATGGTATCGATAGGTAACCGTGTACATTTGAGCAACTTCACGTACCCAAGGCTGGCGGCCTGGGCTGCATCGCACGGCTACTCATGCATGTTGGTTAAAAAGAAAATAATAACCGATGACCGGGCCCCGCATTTCAACAAGCTGATTGCGCACCGCCTGGCACCGGGCTTTAAGCGTTATATTATTATTGATGACGATTTAATGCTGAAAGCAGGCAGCCCACCGTTACCAGATTTTGATGAAAGCAAAGTTGGCCTGTGCGAAGATCCTGTTCAATCAAATACACCCGCGCCCCATGTTAAATGGACCGCCAACACCGGTTTTATTGCAGCTTACCATCATTCCCTGCATCTCCTGGAACAAGCCTACCAGAACGGCGAATACCCGTACAACTGCTGGGATGATAGCGGCAAAGGCATATGGGGTCCGCATGACCAGGCCGCGCTAAACAATATCTTGTTTCAGAAAAACCTTGTCCATCAGCTCGACAGCCGATGGAATTATCAGCTTGTGGTTGACTATTATACAAACCGGGGCAAAGGCTGGTATAAATGGACCCAAAGCCGTTTTTACCGGCTGGGCTTTTACATTTCCCTTTTTCTTCCCTTCAGCAAAAACAAAAAGCTGCTAAAACAAAGCTACGGCCTGCACATGACCATGGGGCTTTATCCAAAGTTTTTTTCATTAATTTTTAAATAGTTGCAAAAAAAACTACTGATCATATCACCATACTTTCCGCCGGTAAACGCTGCCGATATGCAACGCGTACGCATGAGTTTGCCTTATTTTGAAAATTTTGGCTGGCAGGCGGAAGTGGTAACCGTTGCGCCTCCATATACGGATATGGCGCAGGATGAGCTTTTATTACAAAGTGTTCCAACTTTTGTAAAAGTACACACGGTTAAAGCGCTGAATAAGTCGTTCACATCTAAAATAGGATTAGGCAGCATAGCGCTGCGCTCGCTTTGGTACTATCGCCAAAAGATAAACAGGATTTTAAAAAAACAGAAATTTGATCTAATCTACTTTTCAACTACGCAATTCCCGGTTTGCATATTAGGGGCATACTGGAAAAAGCGTTTCGGCATCCCTTATGTGATTGACATGCAGGATCCCTGGCATTCCGATTATTACATCAACAAACCCAAAAGCCAGCGGCCACCCAAATACTGGTTTGCCTACCGGCTAAACAAATATCTCGAACCTATCGCCATAAAGAATGTGGACGGACTGGTCAGCGTATCGGCCGGTTACGTCAGCCAGCTTAAATCCCGTTATCCTCAAATTAAAAATGTTCCGTCGGCAGTGATCACCTTCGGCGCCTTTGCCCCTGACTTGCAAATTGCCGTGCAAAATGGCGGGCGCTTTCCATCATTATTAAATGAGGGTTATTTCAACATGGTGTATGCAGGCCGGGGAGGCACAGACCTGCACCAGGCTATACGCCCGGTTTTTGAAGCATTTAAAATCGTCTTAAAACACGATTTTGCCAAATACTCAAAAATAAGGTTTCATTTTATAGGTACCAGCTACGCCCCTACCGGGCAAGGCCAGGCCACTATTTTACCGTTGGCCTTGCAACTGGGCCTGGAAAACTACGTTACCGAACTAACTGGCAGGATAAGCTATTATCATACGCTGCTTACGCTGCAGCAGGCCAACGCGTTACTCATCCCCGGTTCTGACGATCCGCAGTACACGGCCTCCAAAATATTTCCGTACCTGCTAACGGGCAAACCTGTGCTTGCTATCTTTAATAAAGCCAGTTCGGCCATACCTATTCTAAATGATTACGGTGTACAACATGTTTATAATTATGATGAGGTGAGTGAGGCCGACCTGCTAACGTTTTTTGATCAGCTTAGCAACAATAATTTTAATCATACAGAATACAATACCGATGCTGTTGCCAAATACTCGGCGGTTGAAATGACGCGGGCACAATGCCTCTTATTCAACCAGATAGTTAATGGATACCGTTAATCAAAGCAATGAACAAACGCATCTGATGCAGAAGTTAGCCATTATTATCACCCATCCTATCCAATATTATGCGCCGGTGTTTAAGCTGCTTCACGAAAGGCAAAATATCAGCATACGGGTGTTTTATACCTGGGGCGAAGCTGCACAGCAAAAATTTGATCCGGGTTTTGGCAAAAAGATCAATTGGGATATCCCGCTGCTGGAAGGCTACCCTTACCGGTGGCTGCAAAATATAGCCCGCGATCCGGGCTCGCACCATTCAAATGGTATTGATAACCCCAACCTGATTGAGGAGGTAAGTTCCTGGCAACCGAACGCGGTACTGGTTTACGGCTGGTTTTATAAAAGCCACCTTAAAGCCCTGCGCTATTTTAAAAACAAAATACCTGTTTTTTTTCGCGGAGATTCCACCCTGCTTGATGATAATGGCGGAATAAAAGGCGCGTTAAGACGCCTGTTTTTAAAATGGGTTTACAGCCACGTTGATTACGCGTTGTATACCGGCATCAACAACAGGGCCTATTTTAAAAAGTTCGGCTTGAAGGATACGCAGCTCATTTTTGCGCCGCACGCGGTTGATAACGACAGGTTTGCTGTAGCAAAACCCAATGAAGCCCTCGCTTTAAGGGAAGAAATGGGCGTAAAGCCAAACGAGAAACTGGTGCTTTTTGCCGGAAAGCTGGAAGCTAAAAAAGCGCCCGCTCTGCTGCTCAGGGCTTTCGCAGAGCTAAACATACCGGGCACACACCTGCTTTTTACAGGCAATGGCATTTTAGAGGCGGAATTAAAAAAACAGGCGGAACTGTATAAAAACATTCACTTCCTGGATTTTCAAAACCAACTGCGGATGCCGGTAGTATACCACGCCTGCGATTTGTTTTGCCTGCCCTCCCGCGGACCAGGCGAAACCTGGGGGCTGGCTATAAACGAAGCTATGGCCTGCGGTAAAGCCGTGCTGATATCAGATAAAGTTGGCGCCGGTACCGACCTGGTTAAAGAAGGCGAAAATGGCTCGATATTTAAAGCCGCCAGCTTCGACGATTTGAAAAGTAAGCTAAGCGCCTTGCTTCAAACAGATAAAACCACTTTATTTACAATGGGTCAGCGCTCCGCGCATATTATTGCCAACTGGAGCTTTACCAAACAGGTAGAAGTAATTGAACAAATAACAGTAAATGCAGGGAAACAGTAAAGCTATAGAACGGTACATTGTACTATACATCCCTTGGTTACTGGCTTTAATGTGCAAAAGCGACAGTGTTTTATCGTACCTGGTTGCCTGGCTTGGGTCGTTCTTTATTTTTTTAATTACCTTAAGCGGCTGGGTGCGCCCCATCCCCAAAGACCGCACCATGGCCGAGCAACTGATGAGGCCCCTGTTTATCATCCAGATCATATTTGCGGGTTATATGTGCTGCACCTCGATATTTTATTTTTTAAATAGCCTGGGGTACGAAAATTTCAAACAGGTAACCTTCCATGCCTTGCATGATAAGGATACGCTTGGCCTTATAGCCCAATGCCAGCGTTATTACTGCTTAGCCCACGCTTCGTTTATTACCGGGGTGCTAATCTTCATGAATTACCCCACCAAAAAAAAGTATCATATTGAAAGCACCAAACTGGCAAACCTGCTCATGGCCGCGGCGGTTATCAGCTTCCCGGTATCGTTATTCTTTTTAAAAGTACCGGGGTTATCACAATTTTATTACCAGTTCAGCTCATTAAGCTTCATCGCGGGTACCCTCGCCCTGGCGTTCGCTATCCCGCTGAAAAAGGTTGGGAACACCATTATTTGCCTGGCGCTATATTCGTTTAACTTTTACCAGGCTTTAATATCCGGCTTTAAAGAGCCTATTATTATCAGTGTGCTGGTATTAGGCATTTTCTTATATCCAAACTACAAAAAAATAGTAACCATAACCTTTGTACCGCTTATGCTGTTGCTGTTTTTGGTTTTGCCCACCTATAACCACATTTTCAGGTCGGCCGCCTGGAACGGCGATACCAGTAGCGACGAAGCCTCGCAAGCGGCTTTAAGCGCGGCACTGAACACAGATGATGGCGAAGTTGAAGATACAAACTGGGATTTTTTGGTTTACCGCCTAAGCGAGATAGACATGTTTACCAAATTTGTTCAATCTACGCCCAAAACCATCGATTATTATGGCCTTGATCTTATTAAACAATCGCTTATAGCCCTGGTTCCCCGCGTACTGTGGCCGTCAAAGCCAATTACCGAAGACCTGATCATGCAGCGGGTTTACGATGCCGGCGTAGTGAACCGCAACTCGGTTGTCTCGGCAAAACCGGCCTATGTGGTTGATGCTTACCTTTCGGGCGGCGAATTTGGTATTTTCTTTTACCTTTTTGCCTATGGCGCCATAGCACAACTTATCAGCGTTAAGGCCGAAAAACTTTTTGGGGGATATATACTGGGTACGGCGCTGATATTTTCGGGCCTGTTCCAGATCATGTGGCGCGGCATCAGTTTCGAGTTTATTTTCAATACAATTTTCTGGAGTTACGTGAGCATGCTGCTGATCCATAAAATACTGGTAGGTACGCATATTTTAAAGGAAGTATGAAAATACTCCACGTTGTAGCTTCATATAAACCCGCTTACATATATGGCGGCCCCATCATGTCGGTAGCTATGTTGTGCGAAAACCTGGTAAAAGCGGGCCATGAAGTACAGGTATATACCACCACCGCCAATGGCCTTGCCGAACTTGATATACCAACCGGGCAGCCTGTTGATGTTGACGGAGTACCGGTAACCTACTTTGCACGGATAACCAAAGATCACAGCCATTTTTCGCCCGCGTTGTTTAAAGCCGTGTATCGCGACGCGAAAAAATTCGACCTGGTACATATACACGCCTGGTGGAACCTTGCCGTTGTAATGGCAGGCTTGGCCGCTATCAGTAAAAAAGTCCCCTTATTAATTTCACCGAGGGGAACTTTGAGCGCCTATTCTTTTCAAAATAAGAACAAGGTTATCAAATCGCTTATGCACCGCATCAGCATGCCTTTTTTAAAAAGGAGCCATTTTCATGTAACCTCTGTTCATGAAATGGAAGCTGTTGAAGCTTTGGTAAAAGGTAAAAGCATTACCAGCCTGCCTAACTTTGTAAAGTTGCCGCCCTTAAAGATTAATAACAACGAAAATACAAGGCATGGCCCTTTTAAACTGTTGTTTTTTTCAAGGATAGAAGAAAAAAAAGGACTGGATATATTGATAGCCGCGCTAAACCTGGTAACATTTCCCTATCACCTTACCATAGCGGGCAGCGGCAATGACGACTATATAAACAGAATAAAGACACAGGCAGTTAACCGGGGCATTAACCATAAAATAACCTGGGTAGGCTTTGTTAACGAGGGGAAATTCGATTTATTGCGCCAGCACGACCTTTTTGTGCTACCATCATACGATGAAAACTTTGGGAACGCGGTGATTGAAAGCCTGAGCACCGGCACTGCCGTATTAATTAGTAGGGGTGTGGGTTTGGCCGGTTATATAGCCGAAAACCGGCTTGGATGGGTATGCGATAATAACGAAACATCGGTAGCCGCCCATATCAACAAAATAATCGGCAATGAAGCCGCCGCGCTCGATCGCATCAGGAAAAACGCCCCTGAAATTATTTATCAACATTTTGAAGGTGAAGCTTTAGTAAAAAAGTATACCGATATGTACCAGCAAATCATTACTTCATGAGTGCTTATAAAGATTACGGCTATCCCGACAACAGCCCATGCCATATGGTTAAATACCTTGAACAGCCGCTGATGTCATTACTGGATAAAAACACCAATACCAGTATTCTCGACCTTGGCTGCGGGAACGGCTTTTGGGTAAACTATTTACTGGCGCATGGTTTTAATGCTTACGGTATCGATGCATCGGCACAAGGTATCGCGTTGGCAGATCAAATAAATCCGGGCAGATTTTTTCTGCATGACCTCTCGGTTCCCGGCTTGCCCGGGCAGCTGGATGGAATCAAATTCGACACGATTATCTCAACCGAAGTTATTGAACACCTGTACGATCCTTTTGCTTTTGTATCGCTTTGCCGGGATGTGTTGAGCGAAACCAGGGGTGAACTGATCATCTCCACACCTTACCATGGATATTTAAAAAACCTTACGCTGAGCATCTTCAATAAATGGGATAGCCACATCAGCCCCTTGTGGCAGGGCGGGCACATCAAATTCTGGTCGGTTAAAACACTTACGCAGCTATTAAACCAACACGGATTTGAGGTAACCGCGTTCAGGGGCTGTGGCCGGATCCCTTATTTTTGGATGAGCATGATTATAAAAGCCAGACTGAAATGAGCGACAGTCTCGACATTGTCATTTTGACCTTTAATGAAGCGCGTAATATCCGGGCCTGCCTGCAAAGCGCGGCATTGTTAAATGCCAATATCTTTGTTGTCGATTCAGGATCAACGGATGAAACAATTGCTATCTGCCAACAATTTACATCAAATATTTTTCATCACCCGTTCGAAAACTATGCCCTGCAGCGTAACTGGGCGCTTAATCATTTACCGCTTACCGGTACATGGGTGTTAAACCTTGATGCCGACCACCGCGTAACAACTGAACTGGCAGCACAACTCAACCAAATTTTCGCTCAAAACGTTAACCAGGAACTTAATGGCTTTCTGATCAGTCGGCGTACCCTATTTATGAACAAATGGATCAGGCATGGCGGTCATTATCCTACATATCATGCCAACTTGTTCAGGCGTGGTTTTGGTATGTGCGAAGAAAAGCTGTACGACCAGCATTTTAAGGTAAACGGCAAAACGCAGGCCCTTAAAGCCGATATTATTGACGTTATTACCGATTCACTTACCAGTTTTACAGCCAGGCATAACCATTGGGCAACGCTGGAGGCGCAATACCAGTTTGAACAGCAAAACAAGCCCGCGCTTGACGATAATGGGCAACTGATACATCCCCGACTTTTTGGTAACCCGATAGAGCGCCGCCGGTACCTGAAAAAAAGGTATGAAGCTTTCCCGTTGTTTGTGAGGCCTGTAATTTATTTCACCATCAGGTATTTTTTTAAGCTGGGTTTTTTAGATGGCAAAACCGGCCTGGTGTTTCACTTTCTCCAGGGTTTTTGGTTCAGGTTTTTAATCGATGCCAAAATTTATGAACTACGGAAAGGGGGCACGAAATTATGATACGGCAGGCTTTGCATAACCCGGTTGTTCGTTTTGCGGTTTCGTTTGTATTCCTGTTTGCGTTGTTTTACGGTTTTAACCTCTTCTTTTTCGGCATTACAAGTCCGGGTAATCATTACAGCCATTTTTTAGCGCAGTACTTAAATTATATCGCTGCATTACGGCAACTTTTGCTTGATTGCAGTGCCCGCATCCTGAACGGGCTTGGCTATTCAGCTATTGACAATAACTACGAACTGCTGGTTGCCGGCAGGGGCAAGCTGGTGGTAGTGTACAGTTGCCTGGGCCTGGGGCTCATCAGCTTCTTTGCCGCATTTGTATTGGCTTATCCATCGCGTTTAAAATCAAAAATTATATTTCTTTTTGCCGGGATATTGATTATCGAGTTTTTAAATGTGGCACGCTTTGTATTGCTGGCTATTTTTTGGTCGAAAAAAACGGAGCGCATTGTTGATCACCATACCATTTTCAATATTATTGTTTATATCCTCATAGCTATCGGCCTGTACTGGTGGATTAAGCTTAATGATAAAACAACCTTTTTTCCGGCGACGAACAAATAAGATCATCAGGCTACATCCTCCAACCAAAGGGAGTAAATATTAAAGGCTAACCATTTAAACAGTTAGCCTTTAATATTTACTTCTTATTGATACTCCGTTGCACCTATATCAACCCTTCCAAATGCTACCCGGGCTTTGCCGTAATAATCGGCAGGTATACCGTATAAAGTTATGTCAGCCCCTTTATCAATTAACGGCGAAGATGACTTTAAGTGAAAATTATCGGCATTATAATTAATGAACTGGCATTCGCTCACATCTTTGCCAAAATAATTATTCAAAGACGTGAGCTTAACATCGCTGCTCTTGGTTATAATGGTTGGAACCCCTGTTGGTTGTATGATTACATTATTGATTACGGTATTCATCGGAACAGTTTCTGAGTTTAACTTAATCCCTCCCAACACCGAACCTATAATGGTATTATTGATAAACCGGAAATAGGGGCCGGGTGTGTATCTTGAGTCGGCAAAAATCCCGTACGATTTTGAGTTTATAATGTAGTTATTATACACCATATTATCACCTAATCCTAAAACGATGATGCCATTGCCCGGAGCATTTTTGATCACGTTATTATAACATTGACCGCCGGTACCCTCACCTATCTGGATGCCGTTATCCTGGTAAGCTGAAAAAGGCGAAACGCCAGGGTGGTTTACACTGTTTCCCCAAACTACGCAACCCGATGTTGCGCTTCCCACTTGTATACCTTCCGCGCCGGTAGAGTCAGTTACGTTTCGCCATACCCTTGCATTCACCACATCGTGCGGCAATACTGTTCCACATGAAATTGAAACACCCTCTGCATAAAATGAATTACCAATATATAAACCCTCGCCACCTGTTTGGTGAACATGATTATGATGGATATTTACATTGCGCATGGTGAAATGGCCGCGCCAGGTTGCCGGGTCGCACGATGGGTCTGTTTTTGCCATAATGCCCGCAAAGCCGCTGTTGTGTACATCAACATAGGCTATCTCAAAATCCGAGCTCAGATCGTCCATCGTCATACCAATATTTCCGCCGTTTACCTCAAATCCGTATTGAATACCCGGGGTACCGTTGCCAAGCACTTTAAAATAGCGGCAGTTTTGAGTTTTAAAACCATACGAAGCCGTAACATCAGTTGAGAAAGTAACCTTTCCGCCCTGGTTAATCACGATGATCGGAGCAGCCGATGTTCCCTTCAGGTTTTTAAGTAGCAACGAGCCCCGCCTGCCTGCCGGGATGTAAATTGTGCCCCCCGCGGGGATGTTGGTACCATCAACCATCCATTCGCTGGTTTTCACCGTGTAGGTAAAAGTTGCCGCAGCAGCTATTTGCATACCCGCTGTAGAGGTGTCCTGCATGGTTGCCATAACCGGCTTTGCTGGCTTATCAATCGTGTTTATTTTTTTGGTACACGCGCCCAAAAATGACAGTACCAGCGCACCGGCAGTCATATAAATTAAGTAATTTTGATTTACCATCTGTTAGTTAAAAACGTTCGCCAGTTATTACTTAAATCATATTTCAGGTGTTCTGATTTAAGATAGCAGGAGGTTGTACGTTTTTTTTTATTCAGGGTTGCTTAAAATTTACTTTAATTAACTGCGGTGATAAACGCGGGAATACTTTTTTTGACTTTGCCGAAATAAAACTACCTGGGTTTTAAAGGGAGATCGCTTTATACCCGGTACAAAAATTATGGTTCCTGCTAAACTTTTAACAAACCACGGAACCCTCTCGCGGCATAATATGATTCAGCTCCGTTATGATACATAAAAACGGTGTCATATCTCCTGTCGCAAAAAACAGCCCCGCCAAGTTTTCGGATATTAGCAGGGGTTTTCACCCAGCTTGATGTTTTCAGATCAAATTTCCCGAGCTTTTGCAGATCGCGGTATTGTTCTTCGGTCAGTATTTCAATACCCATATCACCGGCTGCCGCTATTGCGCTGTTAGCCGGCTTATTTTCTTTACGGGCCTCAAGCGCTTCGTGGTCATAACAATAGCTTCTGCGCCCCTTAGGACTTTCGGCAGCGCAATCATAAAAAATGTATTCGGCCGAGCTTTCATCATAAGCTACAACATCAGGCTCACCGCCGGTTATCTCCATTTCATTGAGCGACCATAATTTTCCGGCATTTGCACGCAGCTTTGCCAGTACATCAGCCCATTCAATATCTTTATGGCGGTTTGTATTTTTTTCGAACCGCGTTTTAAGTATACCCAGCAGTTCTTCCTGCTGGGCTGTAGATAGTTCCTTTTTCATTAGGTTTAATTTATTGGTTTACTGAAACAACTCTTTTATAGCCCGGATGTGCAATCATCGCCGATTCCTTTTTCGTTCCTATCAGCTGCACTATACCTGTAGCTGTCATTCCTAACGCGAGCCAAAGGGTGGCAATCCAGTAAATAACCTTATTCCTTTTGCTCATAATCTGCTATTTTAGTTTACCTGCAACCTCCTGTAATCGGTTGTGCGCCCAATTAATGCCCTGGGCAAAAGGTAATTTCAGCATTTCATCTCTTTGCGCTGCCGATTGATATATGGATTGCATATTCAGTTTACTGGTGCTATCGGTCAGTTTTTCAAAAGTCAATACCTCCAGCTGAGCGCCAAAACCTGCATTTTCCATTTCGAAGGTGCGGACTATTTTTTGGTTGGGCTTAAACTCGTGAATGGCACCGTTGGCACTGAATACAACGTTGCCTTCCTGGTTGGAGGTTTCAAAGCGGTAGCTGCCATGGTTTTTATTTTCAAGTTTCAGCACTTTAGTACCCATCCATTGCTCCACAATTTCGGGCTGGGTGTAGGCTTTAAAAAGCAGTTCCACCGGCAAATCAAATTCACGGGTAATAAGCAGGTCCTGCCTGCCGTCTTCTGCTATGATCTTTGTTTTGCGTTCCATGCTATTCGGTTTGTTTTGATTGGTATTGTTTCATAATAGCTTCCAGTTTATTGAAGCGCTCATCCCACATCTGGCGAAACGGTTCGATGAAATCCGCTACTTCCTTCATTTTTTTTGCGTTGATGTGATAGTAAATTTCACGGCCACTTTGTTCCTGCTTCAGCAATTCGCACTCGGTAAGAATTTGCAGGTGTTTGGAAACCGTCGGCCTCGCAGTATCAAAGTTGGAAGCTATTACGCCTGCCGTCATAGCCTGCGTGGCAACCAATGTGAGTATAGCCCTGCGTGTTGGGTCGGCAATGGCCTGGAATACGTCGCGTCTTAAATTCATCGTGTAGCTATTTAACTACGAACATACATGTAGTTATTTAACTACGCAAATTTTATTTGATAATTACGGTTGATCAGCGCATGTGGAAAAGTTCTCTGCATATTTTTATCTTCGCGCCATAATGAGTACCGAAAGATTAGCAGCACAGTTAGAGACCAGGATTTTTTATTTTTATTTGGTGGACCAAACCCCGGACAGGATCAGGATCACGATGTACAGCACGCCTTACACCTTACGGAAGCAGGGTGAAAAATGGCGAAACGCGTCGGCCAACGTAATGCAAATGTCGCAGGAGCTAATCGATTCGGTTGTTGCTACGGTATTATCAAAAACATCGGTATAGCCTGGGTATCCTTCACTAATCCGTTGTCATCTATTGCATAGCCTATTTCAGTTCGCCACTTTCGCTATCAACAATTCCCTTGATCTCGCCGGCACTTAAAGGTTCTTTGTAAACTTTTACCTTTTCCATATATCCATGAAAAATCCGTTCGGACGGGAACTCTTCATTCCTTCCTAAAGTCCATTTATTATTGTTAGATAAATTGGCGGTGGTTTCAATTACCGTAGTACCTGCAAGTACGCCGTCGATATATAAATACAGCGTTTTACCGGTGCATACTCCTGCAATGTGGTGCCATTTGTTGTTCCAGTCGGCAGGCAAGTTAACCATGCAGTCGCCCCTTCCCCAGCCACCGGCAAAAAAGGTGAGGGTTTTGTGGTCGCTTACCTGTAAAACATGGCTATCGCCTTTGGTGATCATATCAACCAGGCCCGCTTCGTTACCGGTTGGATAAACCCAGCCCATCATCGTTAACGTTTCGCCCATATTATCGAGCGCTGGTGCATTGGGCACCTCCACAAAAGTATTTTCACCGAAGGTTAGTTTACCAGTTGAATTTAAAGGGTCGATGATATGCCCGTTGTTCTGATAGCCTGACCGGTCTTTTATGAATTTGTCCGCAGTATAGTTTACCGGCGAAAGATCAAGTAGTAAAGAAGCCGTATGATCCTGGTAAATCTTGAACACCACTTGTTCACCGCCTACTGCTATTTTTTGAAAACCAACTGTTTGGCTATTGATTGAATGTTGTACCCGCTTTTTTTCGCCCGGTCGCAATTCAAGCTTATCGTTAAAAAGCAGCTCATCATTCCTTTTTACCGGGATTTGAAAAACCTGTTTTACGCCGCCTACGTTTTGTACAGTATAACTGATCCGCTGCTGTTCATTTAAATGCAGCATGGGTAAAATACTCAATTCAGATACCTCGAAAGGATGCAGAGACGCATTTAGGGCTCGTTTTACCTCGATATTTTCAGCAGGCATCCCCTCTAAAGCGAGGGTTGTTTTACCCAAAGGATAAAGGCGACAGATGATGGAATCTTTTTTTACGCCGCCCGAAGTAACCAGGCAGTTTTTATAAGCATAAGGCTTGCCGTTTACCATCAAGCGTACAATTTTAACGCCCGTTGCACCGGTATTACTGATTGAAAAACGTACAGTAAAAGGCTCATTCACCCTGATCTGTTTGGTTGACAAAGCGTAGCCCAGGATTTTAAAGCGCGGGCTTTGCTTTGTTTCAGATAACACAACCGTATTTTTATTCGCGGGCCATTGTGCAGGCAGATCCGCCATATCAAAAGTTATCGAACCTCCCGCTAATAATATGGTGTGGGGTAGGGTTAGCTGCGGCCATGGCTTGCCATTTACCTGAACATTTTTGACGTAATTGTTTTCTAACGACGAATTGTTAGCACCGATGGTAAAATCTTTACCGTTGGGCAGGTGCAGCGTAACAGATTTAAATAATGGCGCGCCGATAGCATAGTACGGCCTTCCTGGGCAAACGGGGTAAATACCCATGGCGCTGAACAGGTACCAGCTTGAAGTTGAACCCAGGTCGTCATTCCCCGGCAAACCACCCGGACTGTTGCCGAACCGCTGCAGCATGATTTCGCGCAGCCACTTTTGAGTTAATGCCGGCTTGCCTGCCTGGTTAAAGAGGTAAGGTATATGAAATACTGTTTCATTATCAAAGGGGATAACACCTGAAAGCACCGAATGTAACCTCAACGAAAATTGCGCATTCCCTCCGGTGATATTGATCAGATCTTTGGTGTTGTGCGGAACAAAATAGGAGTATACCCACTGATCCCCCTCTTTATAGCCCGACATGCCGGGGTTCAACTTAAACTCGTTGTTATTGCGGGGCAGCATCAGTAACTGATCAGTATTGAGCAGGTTACGGTAGTTGAAACCACGCTGCTTTAGTATCCCGTAATCTTTATCATTATGGATTACCAGCTTTGCAAACTGCGATAGTGCCCAATCGTCATAAGCATACTCAACCGTTCGGGTAACCGATTCGGAACGGGTAAAGGGGATATAGCCTTTTTGATTATAGATTTCCATATCCGATTGCACAAAAGGCGGCTCCAGAACACTTTTTTTCATCGCCGTGTAAGCCAATTGCTTATCAAAACCGGTAATTCCCTTTAAATAACTATCAACAATAATAGGGATAGCGTGGTTACCCGTCATCGATTCGGTAGGCAGGTGCCCGGTTTGCTTATAAATATCCAGCATGGATAAGATCACATCGTTTTGCTTATCCGGATAAAGCAGGGTTAATAAAGGATGCAGCGAACGAAAAGTATCCCAGGGCGAAAAAGCGCCATATTGGTTAGTTCCTGCTTTTTGATGCACTTTTCCATCCGCCCCCCTGTACCTGCCATCAGCATCGTCAATAACCCAGGGTAATAGTAACGAGTGATATAAGGCGGTGTAAAAAACGGTTTTGTTTTGCTGGTTGCTATCATTAACATCTATTACAGATAGTTTTTGCACCCATTCCCGCTCCGCCCGGTTATGGATTTCATCAAAGGCCGCTGTGCCGATTTCCTTATCGATGTTATTTTGGGCACTGGTATGATCTATCGATGAAGCGCTTATTTTAAGCCCGATAACATTGTTTTGGGTTGATTTGAAAGTGAGGAGCCAACCGTCTTTAACCTGCTTTTTATCGGTGTAAGCTTCGGTAAAATTGATAACGGTATGGTGGTTTGAAGCATGCATTACACGGTTGTTTATCGCCGTGATCTCGCCTGCATCTGATATATAGATTTGCGGAGTTACGCCAGTTGTAAAAGTAAACCGGAATAAGCCTGTTCTTGTAGTTGTAGTAGCCTCAACTGTAGTACCATCATCATTAAAAGTTACTTTATAATATCCGGGAAAGGCAAGTTCATCAGCATGAGAAAATTTCCGGTTGTAAATACCCGCTTCCGGGTTAACCGGCATAATATGAAAACTTCCTGCCGAACCTTCAGGGAAACCGCTCATGTGCCCGAAGCAACTGAAATAGCAAATAGTGGTATCGGCATAATTATAACCTTTACCCATGCGGGTTTCGGGACTAATTTGTATAAAGCCAGATGGTGTCACCGCGCCGGGATATGTACCACCCTCGCTGCCCCATTTAGTGAATACATTGCTTTTGCCTGTGCCGATAAAAGGATTAACGTATTGCAGATGGTTAGCTTGCTGGGCGTTAGCATTGCTGCCCAATATCAGCAACAGAACAGTGAATAGAATGAATTGGAGATGCTTGTTCAAATCAATTTCTTTTTAAAAACACGATTATTTTTGAAATCAAAAGTGGCTCTTTTAATTCCCTAACTCGGGAGCAAAACGGAAAATATCGCTAATACAACTATATCTTTATATAAATCTTCTTCTTATCCAGCACATAAGCAACCAACCAGCACAGCATCATATAACAAATGGCAAACACCAGCGTACCCAAAGGCCCGGGAAATACCCGCTGATAAAACACCTGGTTTATCCAGTCATAAAAACTCAGCTGAGGTGCCACCCAAACGGTTTGCAATACGGTAAGCAACAACTCTGACAACAGGTAAATAGCCAGCGAATTACGCCCCAGGATCAGGAAAAAATCAGTTCCGCTTTTAACCTTTTCTATCTCGATAATATAGATCAGCAAACCGAGGATAGCCAGATCGATACCGATGGTAAGCAGCGAAAACGTACTTGTCCACAGTTTTTTGGCAATCGGGAAAAACTGGCCGAAAAACAGCGCCAATACAATGAGCAAACCACCAACAATGAATAGCTTGGCTACCGTTTCGTAAGTTTTGCCTTTACGTTGTATAAAAGCCCCGGCTAAAAAGCCGCCTATTACATTTACAATACCGGTGAGCGTACTTAACAAACCTTCCGGATCAAACGCTATCGGACCGCCTTTATCGTGGTATAAATGATCGTTACCCATTATGGCGATATCAAGTTTTGTACCGGCGTTGCCCAGCATGGTAAACTCCTTGCCCGGTTCGCCAAACATCAGCAGGAATAACCAATAGCCCAGCAGCAATACAACCGATATGATTACCGCCGTTTTCCGGCTGCAATAATGCACTATCAGCGCGCCAAAAAAGTAACACAATGCAATACGCTGCAACACGCCCATAATACGGGTATGGCTTAGGGGGTTAAAGGCCCAGCTATTGGCCGTGCGGTGAAAAAACGGGAACCAATACATCAAGTAACCGAGCAAAAAAATGATCACCGTACGTTTTAGTATTTTACCGATAAACGCGGCATCGGTTTCAAATTTCTTTTTAGAGAAACTTAAGGCATTGCCTACCGCGAATAAAAATGAGGGAAAAACAAGATCGGTAGGTGTAAAACCAAACCAGGCCGCATGATCAAGCGGAGCCCAAACCGTCGCGCCCGATCCGGGGGCATTAACAATGATCATGAAACAGATGGTCATCCCCCTGAAAATATCCAATGCCGTGAAGCGTTCGGTTGCTATTGCCATGTTTTATCAATTAAGGTCTGCATTTATTGGTGTTATTGTGCGGCCTGCTACCTGCTCGGCCACAATTTCGGATTGGCCGGGTTGTTTACCATCTTCATCATAAACCACCAACTGGTTTAATCCATTATTTAACCAGCACTCCGGAATGTAAAAACTTGAAACCGGGATTTTTTCGGGATAACGGCCGATGTTATGCCCGTTAATCCATACCGTACCATGGCCTAAACCTTTAGGATCAAAACGCCAGATGAGGGTTTTACCTTTTACCTGTGTCACTGTGAATGATGAACGATAAAAATGCGGACCGCCGGTTGAGTCTTTACTAACCATCATTTTTGTCCAGCCATTTTTTTTAGCCGGATTCCCCGGACCGCCTTTCATTTGCCAATTGCTTACAGTCTGCGCATCACCAATGGCATTGATTTTTACAGGTTGATCGATACCGCCTTCGTTCGAGTAATTTTCAATAAATAAAGTGAGGTTTATCGGCGCTTTCAACACGGCTGCGTCGGTTATCTCTACCTCAAAAGGCTGGTTCCAGCCTTCGTGATGAAAAACTTTTTTGCCGTTGATGAATATGGTGGCATTTTCATCAACACTTTTAAATAATAAGGCAAGTTTATCAGTACCAGCAGCCTGTGCCGGTATAGTGGTATGGAACCATGCGTAACCTTCGCGGGTGTTGAACACATCCGTACCTATTTTATACTTTTTAAATTTAACAGTATCAAATGCCGGTGGGCCCTGGCTAACATCACCTTTTTGTGCGGGTGTATAATACCAGTTACCTAATTCGCTGATAAACGGTCCGCCTTTTTTAATAAGTGCCTTACCGAAGATGCCTTTGCTGTCAACCTTATCAACCGGGCCAATATAGGCGGCCAGTTTATCCCGGCCATCATGCGCCGCGAATATGGCTAAGGTGTGTTTGCCTTTTTTCAGATTTAAAGTTAGTTCGCCGTTGTTTAACTTCCATTTCGCGGCGGGCTTACCATCAATAAATGCCTGCCCCCTGCCGCCGCCGTTTACCTGCAAGGTATATTTGCCGGTTTCGGCTATATCGACCTGCGCCCTGTACCAGGCATCGGGGCTGATATCGCCATCTGCACCCATCGGCTGTGGGCTAACAGATTTGAGCCAGTTAATAGCTTTATAATCTGAAGCGGCAAAACCGGTAGCATTTTTAACCATCCAGTTATTTAAAGCTATTGATGCCGGTTGCCTAAAGGGATCCTGCCAACCTGATTTTAACAAGGTTGATTTCTTTTCGGTGTAAAGCCAAACCGCGGTATCTTGTGTTGATAACAACGGGCTTTCCTTTTCGACCAACAACTGGTTATTATTTATTGTTGCATTGCCGATATAATCCGCGCCGGTTAAAATATAGTTCAGGTCATTTACTTCATTAATATATGTTTTATCAGTCCAATGCCTGTTCATGGCCAGAACCCGGATGCTTTGATCGCCGACCTTGAAGAGATATTCTACCGGTTTCAGGATGGCTGGCATTGTTTGGCTGATACTTACCGATAAGCCGTTAATTTTTACTGCCGGATTGGTGGTGGAAGCTGGGCTTTTAGCAGCGAAGTGCAGATCAATCATCTGCCCCTTTTCCGCATCGACAATAATAGTTGTGGTATTGCCTTGTTTGGTGATAGCGAATACTCTGGTTAATGCCCAATCGAGTGTAACCTCGTCGTTAAGTTTAAAATGATGGATGAGGGGGTAAATCTCACCGGGCAAAACAGTTAAGGCGTTGTTGCTATCGCCGATATTAACTGAGGCAGATATAGCCTTTTTACCGGGATTATCGATAAATACGATGTCTCCGGCCGGGCTTTTACGCGCCGTTATCTTTAACGTGGTATCGGTGATTAATTTATTATAAGATGAATCGGCAACGCTGTTTTCCAAAACGTCCTGAAAACTGCGGGCAAACAAAGCCGCGCGTTTAAAAGTGTAATAAATCGGCCGCAGATCACCGGCCTGTCCAATGGCTGAACCATAATCATAAGATGCGGCATCTTCGTCATTATTGGTATAGCCGAAGTTCGATCCGCCGTGCACCATGTAGTAGTTGTAACCGTTACCGCCATGGGCTATGATTTTCCAGGTACGGCGGTCGTACAGATCATCATCACCCGGTTTTGCGCCGTATTGTGAATACCATACGCTCCAAAACTCCGTAGAGAACCAGGGATTAGGACGTTTAGGGTCATCCAGTTTGCCATCACCGACAGGATCGCTGGCGTGGTGCAGACCGCTGAAAAAGTAAGGCACCTGGATCCCGACTTCAAGCGCCTTGGCTTGCAGATGTTTAAAATAACTGTCGGGCATCGCCGTTCCCCAGCCGTTGGGGTGTTCATTTTCCAGCTGCACCAATATTACCGGGCCACCTTTGTTAATCTGGTTATTGGTCACGATAGGTAACAGGTGATCAAAAAAGCGATCAACATATTTTTCAAACTGCGGGTTAGGTTCCCTTACTTTCAATCCCGGCTTAAATTTGAGCCAGATGGGGTAACCGCCAAAATCCCACTCGGCGCAGTAATACGGGCCTACCCGCACTATCGAGTACATGCCCAGGTCCTTCACCATTTTCAGGAAAGCGTTCAGGTCACGATCTCCGGTAAAATCAAATGTTCCCTCTGTTGGCTCGTGAAAATTCCAGATGGTATAGATTTCGATGCAGTTAAACCCGGCGCGTTTTATCTTTAATAGTCTATCGTACCAAAGCTCGCGCGGGATGCGGGCATATTCCACCCCTGCCGAAACAATGAATGTGCGCTTGCCGTTGACAAGGAAACCTTTACTATCAAAATCGATGTATGGTTTTGCTACCGCGGATGCAGGGAAGATATGATCGTTGGAGCCCTGGCCGTATAAGGTTGCAGAAATCGATAATAATAAGCCTGTTAAAAACAGGCGAAGGATTTTCTTCATAGCTATCTTAAATCCGTCATTATAAGGAACGAAGCAATCGCGAACTATACAGGGTGGACCTGCCTATGTGCGATTGCTTCGTTCCGCAATGACGTGGTTGTATATTTATTATCTAACAGCTTATTGTTTTAATAAGCCTGCTCAATAACGTCTTTATACTTCACAAACAAAGCCTTAGCCTGCTCAACCGGGTTACCTTTGGCAACATCGGTATAAGCATTGTCATGGCGGTTAACCCAGCTCCACTCCCAGTCTTTCACCTGCTTGTCAAAGGCTTTGTCGTCAAACGGAGTCCCGGTTGCTAATGCTTTGTTGAGTTGTGTAAAGTATAACTCCCAGCGTGGTTTGTAATAACCCTTTATTAAACCTGCCCATTGCCTGTTCGAGTATTCGCGCAGGCCGCTTTCTTTATCGCCCCAAAGGGTTACCAGGTCGCGGGCATTAAATTCGTACAAGTTCTTTTCTTTTTCGGTAATACCGTTGGCGCGGGCCTCGTTTATCCATTTACCCAGCAAAAAATCCTTGCGGGTAGCGAGCAGCGCGTCCAGATCATCCATCAGTTGTAAAAAGGCGGTGCTGTACTTTTTAAAATCCGACTTGTTGCCGCTTTGGTAAGCAGCGGCCATTTTTTGCTGCAGCAGGCTTGCATAGTTAGCCAATACCTGCCGGGTTACATCCACCAGGTCATATTGAAACCCGTCGCTTTGTTGCAGGCTATAAGTAGCAGAGACAAGCAATTCCCAGGCTTTATTCAGTTTTTTAGGATCATAGTCCAGGTGAGTTAAAACACGGTCTATTTTAGGTAACATGGTAGGCCTCGCCACAATGATAGATTCCGGTCCGCCTTCGGTAAGCCCGCCCGAATAAACCGAGTTTAACAGGATATGCCATGCTTCACCAGCCTTGGCGTTTACCTGCCCATACCTCCGTTTCGCGTAATCCTGGATCCAGGCATCGGCATCTATCGGGGTATCGCGCCAAACGTTTTCCAGCATCAGGGCGAAAAGCGCAGGATTTTGTTCAATACCTTCGGGCGTAATACCTATGCCCTGCATATTTTTTGATTCAGGATCATGCAGGGCTATGGCCGGGTCGGCGGCCACGTGGCGCATCCTGCCGAACAGACTAATATTGCCGCCAAAGTTTTGCAGCATACTCCAGATCCAGGGCTTGCCATAATAAGCTTCGGTACGGTTCCATACCGGATGGGCATCGCTGTACAGGTCAAGCACAATCATGTGTTCATCGGGTACGGCGTTCAACAAAGCTTTGATCTGTGGTTGCCCCCAGAATTTGCCGTTATAATGAAACATCCAGCCCTGCATTACCCAAACCGCTTTCGGATCGGCAGCTGCCATGGAGTTGAATACCTTTTTGCTCATGCCATCCAGGTAGGTAGAATCGTTGGTAGGCGGCACGTTTTCATTAAAAGTATCGGCCGAGTAAAGATGATCGGTACCAAACGCTTTAGTTTGGGCTTCGATATATTTTTTGCCGATGGTTTCAAACATTTCATCATCCGGGTCGAGGATAAACACATCCGGGAAACCGGCATCCCAGTTAGTACGCTTAACTTTGGCTTTCGGGAACCGATCCTTAAATGATGGCGGCACGTGACCGGTAAATGACGACAATACCGTTTTCATACCAAATGAACGCTCCCGCTCCAGGATCTTTTTCTGCAGTTCCCTATGCGAATCCTTCCAGTGCTGCGGCAGCGGACCGCCCCAGGCATCGATATTCCCCATCCAGAACCACGAAAAATAAGCCGGGCCGCTAAAAAAGGTGTCAAGTTCCTTATCGGTAAAACCCATGCTTTTGTATACATCCTGCCAAACAGCTTCCTCACCGGTAATAGCCAGCGGCATATTGATGCCGTTCAGCGCCATCCAGTCAATTTCCTTTTGCCAGCGTTCCCAATCCCACCAGGCCATGGTGTAGTTAAAAGTGCAATAGTTTAGGTAGTACCTGTACTGGTATGGCGTGTTTTTATGAATAAAACCCTGTACCGTTGGTAATGTGGCAGGCAGGTTTAGGTTGGTACCATTCCAGCCGATATCGGCATTGCAATAATTTTTGAGGTAGTAATTTAATGCCGAGGCAATGGAAAGGCCGTTGTTGCCTTTCAAAACGATCTTCCCATCGCGGCTGCCTAACTCAAAAACATCTTTGCCGTTTTCCTGCGGAATAGCTTCAACCACAAACGAAACCGAACGACCGGGAATAACCCTTTCAATAAAATCATGACTGGCCTGTTGGTTTACCTGGGCCCGGGCGCTTAAACCCAATGCAATAACAATAGCTGTAAGTATGCCTTTTTTCATCAATATCACCGATATAAACTAAGGGATGTAAAATTCAATAAAAATGCCGGTAACAGCGTATAATGGTTACCGGCATTTTATCATTATGGTTTATTTAAAGTTAGGGTTCTGCACCAAAACGCCTTTACTTTTGTCAATTTCCTGTTGTGGTAACGGGAAATAATAGTTTTTAGGGCGAACAAAGGTTATTGTTTTTGATTGATCGACAGGAGCTTTTGAAACCGGCAGGTTATAAATAGCCGCGATATCAACAATGTTCTTTTTATCCCAGCGCATTAGATCTTGATGGCGCTCGCCTTCGCCGGCAAGTTCCACACGGCGCTCATGAATCAGTTCCTTCATACCTGCGCCTGAAACCGGCTTAAGAGATGCTGATGCCCTGTGCCTGATCTGGTTGATCAACGCATCGCCTGCACCCGCACCTTGCGTACGGATCAAAGCTTCTGCAACTAACAGGTAAATATCTGCCGAACGTAATAATGGCACGGCAAAGGTATGATCAACACCGCCATCGTTTGTGCCGCTTGGCGGATTAAATACAGCGTATTTTCTAAACGCAAAGCCGGTAGCCGACAGATCGGCTGTAAACACGGTTTGGCGGGTGCTAACTAAACCTATATCAATAATATCCCCAACAGCTAATAGGGTAGCCTGTTTACGTGGATCGCCAGCCTCAAATTCATTGGCAAGTCCCTGTAACGGCTGGCTAAAACCATATCCGCCCCATGGCCTTGGAATGTAGTAAACCGTAAAATCGTTTTGTACTACGTTTTGTAAAGCCTGGATGGAGAAAAGCAATTCCGTGCTGTTTTCATTGGCGCGGGTGAAGTTATCGGCATAATTAGTCGCCAATGCATAGTGCGGATTTGAAATTACCTTTTGCCCTGTAGCAATTGCTTCCGGCAATTTTTCCCAGTACATATATAGTTTGGTTAACAAACCTAAAGCAGTGCCTTTGCTTACACGTCCACGATCTGATGGGCCATAGCTTTCAGGCAGCAAGTCAACAGCTTTCAGCAAATCGCTTTCTATTTGTTTTCTAACCTCTTCAATAGGCGATTTAGGTACGTTAAACAATTGTTTTGCGTAATCCTCGTCGGTAATGATCGGCACATCACCATGAATCAGCATAGATCGCCAGTAACCAAACGCCCTTAAAAAATAGGCCTCACCCAAGCTGCGGTTTTTGATATCGGCAGAAATGGCTGTGATTTTAGGTATATTGATGATACAGTTTGTTGAACGATTAATCTCTTCATACCTCCACTTGTAGGGATACCTGATGGCGGGGTTAGAGGCGTCGTAAGTTAAGTTTTCGATAGCTTCGTCTTCACCATGGTCGCCCGAGCGCCAGTAATCATCAGATGGGGTATCGAAGGTTGATTCGGCGTGACCGATGTAATCTTCTTCCTCTAAAAGGCTGTAAATCCCGCTCACCGCGTTGATAGCGTCTGTTTCGTTGCGGAAATAATTATCAGAGGTATAAACCCCTTGCTGCTTTAAATCGAGCGCTTTTTTACAACCGCTGTTAAATAAAGCCAGTGCTATCGCTATATATAATATGTTATTCGATTTCATGATTTTATAATTTAACTGTTACACCGAATGTAATTGTGCGTACCGAAGGATATTGTGCCACATCAACACCACGTTGCTTGTTGCCATCGGTATAACCTAACTCAGGTGTGTAACCTTTGTATTTAGTTATATAAAAAATGTTTTGGCCCGAAGCGTAGACTCTTACGCTTTTCAGCGCCGCCTTTTTTGACCATGCCAAAGGCAATGTATAACCAAGGGTAGCATTTTTTAAACTAACGTAGTTACCGCTTTCAACAAACAGATCGGATGTGCGGTAGTTATCGTTAGGCCTGTCTAACGATAATCTTGGTATGGTATTGTTCGTACCCGCACCTGTCCAGCGGCCTAAGCTTTCAGCATAAAGGTTAAACGGATAAGTTGGATCTATACCCTGCATCCTGTCGGCATTATATAAGCTTACACCAAACACACCGGTAACGTTGGCCGAGAAATCGAAGCCTTTGTAGGATAAGCTACCTTGTATGCCGGCTGTAACGTTAGGGTTTGGATCGCCAATGTAAGTGCGGTCGTTACCGTCAATTACACCGTCATTGTTAATATCCACGAAGCGTACATCACCCGGGCGGATGCTTCCTTTTCTCGAATCGTTTTTAAGTGCCGGATCATTGTCAATATCGGCTTGGGTTTGGTATAAACCATTGGTTTTCCAGCCAAAGAAAGAAGCGATAGGCAAGCCTTCATACGTACGGGAAATTTCCTGGTTTGAGCGGCCGTAATTTACCGAGTTGATGTAGGCTCCTGCACCATAAAGCTTGGTAACCTTATTTTTGATGAATGAAGCGTTGGCACCGATGGTATATTTCAACTTTTCGCCACCCTGGTAGTTAATGTCAACCTCGATACCGTGGTTATTCATGTTAGCTATGTTTTTATCAGGAATAGATACGCTGCCTACTGTAGAAACCTCTGACGATGGTACCAGCATTTTTTTGGTTTCCTTATTAAAATAAGTTAACGTGGTATTTAACCGGTTATTTAAAAATCCGGCTTCAAGACTAACGTTGGTCATCGCGCTGCGTTCCCAGGTAATTTCGGGATTGGCAATGCTAACAACAGCCGCGCCGCTTACACCCGATCCGCCGAATACATATCCGCCGTTTTCGTAAGTGCTGCCTATTTTAATCAGGCTCAGGTATTGATAAGGGTTAACATTCTGGTTACCCAATTCGCCGTAGCCGCCTGTTAATTTCAGGTTGCTGATCCAGGTTAGGTTTTTAATGAATTGTTCGTTAGATAATCTCCAACCCAATGAAAACGCCGGGAAATAACCCCATTGTTTGCCTGGCGCAAATTTAGATGATCCATCCGCACGGAAAGTAACTGTTGCTAAAAACCGGCTGTCGAAATCATAAAACAACCTGCCGAAACCCGACTGCAGCGATGATGGCTGAACAGGTAGACTTGAATTAAACTGGCTGTTACCCTGGCTAAGCACCCTTTGGGCAGGGTCGGTATCATCAAAACCAATTCGTTGCGCGTTAAAACCATAATCGTTAAAGTTTTGGTATGAATAACCACCTGTAAAAGTTATGTGGCTTTTACCAAATACCTTATCATAGGTAAGAAACGATTCGAGCAATTGTGAAGAAACCTCTTCTTCGGTTTGTGTTAAAGTTGAGGTAGTATTTTGCCTGGCCTGGTTAACATCGGCAATGCTAAAATTATAGCTGCGGATCAGTGTTCCGTCAAACGCGTAATTAACACGTAATTTCAAATCCTTGGTAAAAGAAATTTCGGCAAAGGCATTGGCCAGTGCACGGTACCTTTTGGTATACTTATCAGTTTCCTGTATGGTTGCATAAGGACTGTTGATATCACCCAACTGGTTGGCAAAAGCTTTTGATGTACCATACGTACCATCAGGATTTACCAGCGGGATAGCTGGATTAAAGCGCAGTGCCGAGAAAAGCAAGCCGGTTTGCGAGCTTCTGTTATCAAACCCGTTTTGGTTACCATAAGTTAACTGTATGTTTTCGCCCAGTTTTAACCACGATGATACCTTATGTTCTGAGTTAACACGGGTGCTGTAACGTTTAAAGTTAGCCTTATCAATAATACCATCCTCGTTATAAATAGATTGAGAAAAGTAATAGTTAGAAACATCGTTGCCACCCTGTATGCTTACGTCGCCATTAATTACGTGGCCTGTCCCCATAATGGCGCGTTGCCAGTCGGTACGTTGGATGGCATAATAATTATCGGTCCACGGGGCTTCTATTGCAACGCCATCGTTAGTATATCGTTCGCGTTTTAACTTGAACAAATCGGGCGCGGTAAGTACCTTAAGATATTTGGTAGTGTTTGAAAAGCCGTTGTAGAAATTAACCGATGTTGCAAGCTTTTGATTGTAAGTACCTTTTTTGGTTGTTACCAAAACTACACCGTTTGCAGCCCTTGTACCGTAGATGGCACTTGAGGATGCATCTTTCAAAATGTCAACCGAGGCAATATCATTGGGGTTGATATCGCTTAGCGCATCGGGGTTGCTGGTAGGTACACCGTCAATTACAATAAGCGGGTTAGCATCATTAACTGTACCCGTACCACGGATGCGGATACTTGGCGCTGCGCCAGGCGAACCATCATTACGTACAACACTTACACCTGCCGCACGGCCATCCAGGGCCTGGGCTGCCGAAGCTACAGGCAGATTTTGGATATCACCACCTTTAACACTTGCTACCGAACCGGTAACATCCACTTTTTTGGTAGTGCCATAACCAACTACAACCACTTCGGTTAAAGCAGATGGCAGAGCTGTTAGGGTTATGTTTAATGATTGCGCACCGTCGACAACCACAGTCTTCTTCTCGTAGCCTATGTAGCTGATCTCCAGTACGGCTTTATCAGCCACGTTCAGGTTAAAATTGCCATTAATATCCGTAGTGGTGCCCTGGTTTGTTCCCTGTACGCGGATGTTTACGCCAATCAGTGGCTCCCCCTTGGCGTCGGTAACTTTACCTTTTATAATAACAGGGTTGTTGCCGGCCTCGGGGGTTGAAATGATAACCACATGATCATCAGCTATTTTATAGGGGAGTTTATCGTCAATAAGCGAGTTCAGGATTTCGCTTACCGATGCGTCTTTTACATCAATATCAACCTTGCCCAGCCTTTTGATGGCCGAGTAATTGTAAAAGAAGCGATAATCGCTTTGTTTTTGAATTTTAGAGAGGATAGTACTTACCTCGGTTTGCTTCAGGCTAAGTGTAAACTTTTGCTGCGAGTAAACGCTTGCAGAAGCCTGCAGGCAGGTAGCCAATATCACAAAGAAAACTGCTTTCATTAGCAAGATAACTTTAAGGCATACGGGGGCACCCGGAGTGGCAAATGCCCTTCTTGTTTTTTTCATTACATTTGTTTTGAAAATTAATGGATAGAGTAAGCTCGGTTCCAACTCGCTTACTCACAATAATAAATCCCAGATTTTTGCGGGGAAGAGTTGCACCTCTTCCCTAATTTGTTAGCAGGATTTTCAGGAATCTGATAAGTAAATGTTTTTTCTCATCCGTTTTGTTTAAGTTAGTAATGTTAGTTTGTTATCGTTTTGTTTTATAAGCCAGGTAAACGGTATCGCCCCCGGTTTTAGTTCGCAAATCAACTATCTGCTTCAAATAATTCAGCGCTGTTTCAAGGCTTTCATTTTCAAGTACACCGCTGATTTGCTCTTTTTTTAGCTTCTCATCAGTAAATACCATATGTATATTGTATTTACGCGCTATTTGCAGGGCCACATCTTCAAAAGCGCTGTTGGCAAACATTATTTTATTCACCGTCCAGGCATTCTCAACATAAGTATCACCGGCAGTCACGGGCAGGGTTGATAACTCATACTTTACTTTGCCGGTTATTGCCGGTGTTTGCTGCTTACCTGTATATTGCCGGTTATTGATGGTTAGTTTTTCGTGGGGGGCGAGGATCAGTTTTTTATCGGGATCATCTTTCAGTTCAACCTGTACCTTGCCTTTTAACAGCGTAGTTTCGGTAGATTTATCGCCGCGATAGGCTTTCACATTAAACACGGTACCTAACACCCGTACTGTAAAACCTTCGGTATGCACTAAAAATGGTTTTTTGGCATTTTTGGTAACCTCAAAAAAGCCCTCCCCTTCCAGGGTAACTTCACGCTGCGAGCCCACAAAGGCCGATGGATAACTGAAGTGACTACCCGCGTTTAATTTTACAGTGGTACCGTCGGGCAGTGAAACCTGTGCCAGGCTGCCATAAGGCACATCAACCTTCTTTATAACAACAGCTTCTGTTTGGGCTTTAATGGCTATCTGTTTATAAAACCACAAGCCGCCTATAGCAAAAACGGCTATGGCTGCCGCCAGGCCTAACCATTTAAAGTTCCTGCCAATAGGTTTAACATTTACTTCCGGAGGCAAAGCGTCAACCTGCTCCTGATTTTTGATCTTCACCCATAAATCGCTAAGGCTGTTATTTATCGCGGTTTCTGATAAACCTTCCCGGTCATTTTTGAGCGTGCCGGTAAGCGCGTTGGTTAATGCTTCAAACTTTTTATTGGCCTGATGCTGGTCTAAAAAAAATTGTAATTCGGTTAGCTCGGCCTCGGTTGCCGAACCATCCATTTTTTTAGCCATCAGTTCAATAAACCTCGATTTTCCCATATAGTTCAGTGGTTCTGTAATAAGGACACATGAACGCAGGGATATTCCTAAAAGAAATTTAAAAAAAATTAAAAGAGTTTTGAAGCTATTTATAACTACTTTATAACACTTTCCAACCTCTTCAACGCGATTACCAACTGCGCGAAAACCGTTTTATGAGAGAGGTTAAGAATATCGGCTACTTCCCTGCACGATAAACCGTCTTGCTTAACCATTTTAAAAATGAGCTTGCAACGCGGCGGAAGGCTATCAACAGCGGCTAAGATATCCGACTGCAATTCTTTGCCGATGAGTAACTGGGCAGGATCAACCGAGAGGTGAAAATAATAAGCTTCTGCGATACTGGCTTCTTTAGATTGTTTCATCAAGGTGCCACGCAGGTAATTTAAACAGGCATTTTTTACCGTTACATACATGTAAACCTGCATATTGCGGATGCTATCCAATGATGAGCGGTTGAGCCATATCTTCAGGAACAGATCGTTAACTATTTCTTCGGCGGGTTCTTTATCGCCTAAAAACGAATATGCAAACTGGTACAGCTTGTTTACCTGCAGGCGGTAAAGCCGGTTAAACGCAGCCTCATCATCATCAAACCGGATAAGATGTACAAGCTCCTGTATATTCAACGTGTCAAGTCAATTAAAAACGGCTCCAATCTGCAAACCGAAACCAAAAGTAAATGTAAAGAAAAAATTACATGAATGGGGCTACAGTCATTGAAAGAGATGTAAACAAGTGTTATATCCCAATAATTATCGAACGTTACACAAACCGCCGTAACAAGCACTAACACCACTATTTAAGCTTCACCTTATACTCATTTATTATGCCTAACTTTGTTTAACATAATTTAACTATCATTCATTTGTTGTTTCGCGTTTGCTTCCTTTTATTTATAAGCGTAATGCTGGCTTCTTTTTTTCAAACTAAAACTCGCAGGCTGTTACTTACAGGCCTGTTTTTCTGCTTTTTACCGTCGATGCTTTCGGCGCAAAGTCTGTTTCTTCAAAAAATAGATTATTGCCAATCGGCCCAATTCTGCGTTGAGTGCGGCAATCCGCGCGCATACTGCGATCAGCTAACCCTTGATTTTGTGGCCGCGAGGATCAATCAGCGTTATATGCTGAGGGATGCACAGGGTTCGATAACCTTCCAGGTATATGTTGATGAAAAGGGCTTTGCCTGCGTGCTAAGTCATAACGACGCCACTAAAAGCCCGCTCACTGCCGAGCTGATCACGTACCTTAACGGCTGCCCATGGAAGCCCGCCCTTGTTGACGGTAAACCGGTGGCCTCATCGGTAAACGTTATTTTCCGTTTCATTAGTGGTGGCATATACGGGCAAATGGCACCGATGGACCTGAGCGAACAAGCCCCTCCCGGCGATCCCGTTATCTATAATAAAAACGCGTACGCAAATCTGTCGTTAAAAAACTACGAGTTTACTACCTGGACCAAATATAACTCGCCCCTGCCTGATAACATCAGCCAATCATGCGCTATCGATCAATCGGATATGTTGTGGTATGCTACCGCTAAAGGCATGACCCGTTTTGAGGGTACAACCTTTATCCCGGTTACTGAATACAATTCGCCATTTGCCTCGGATGCTGCCATTAAAGAGGTTTTGATTGATAAAGACAACAATAAATGGGTATATGCCAACAACCAGGTGTACCTTTACAATCAAAGCGGCTGGCAGCTGTTTGATTTTAAACAGTTTTTATCGCGCGGGGTTACACAGATCCTGAACAGCCGCAATGGCGAGCTGCTTTTTGCTACCCAAAACGGACTTGTAGTGAAGCGTAAGGATAAGGTAGTGGTAATTAACAAAAAATCGATGCCCGAACTGCCTTCAAGCAATGTGATTTTTGCTTATGTTGACAGGTATAAACGCCTCTGGATAGGTACATCAAAAGGAACTATCATGATTGATGGTACCATCATCACGTCCTACAACAATTTAAATACGCCATTAAAAAACACCTGTATTACCGGCGCTGTAGAAGATGAAGCCGGTAACGTGTATTTCTCGCTTCAGGATTGTAACCAGCCCGGCAGCGAAACAGATAAAGAAGGTATAGCCGTTATAACCTCGCGCGGAAAATGGCTGCATTATAACGATGCTAATTCGGGCATGCCTTCAAACAAGGTTAATTGCATGTTGTATGATAAGTTTGAGCATGTTTTGTGGCTCGGTACCGATCAATCCGGCCTGGTAAGGTTTAACCTGACGGATAGCTGGGAAAATTATCATAACAACAATTCGCCGCTTCCCGGCTTTAAAATTTACCAGTTGCTGCAAGACTCGAAAGGTACCGTTTATGCCACAACAGCCAATGGCCTGGTACGGGTGAAGAAAAAACAGGGGCATAAATACTAAATTAAGGTATGGTTCTGTAAATTTTTTCGGACTGAAAATCAAAATTTTAAAAAATAACTGTGTGTATTTTTTGTTAACACACTTTTAATTATGCGGGAATTTATATCTTTGCACCACCAAAAAATGATACACGATGTATCATTAACAAATGCGAAAGTAGCTCAGTTGGTAGAGCACGACCTTGCCAAGGTCGGGGTCGCGAGTTCGAATCTCGTCTTTCGCTCCAAAGTCTTCCTCTAAATGCGGGGAAGACTTTTTTGTTCCGGCGCTTACCGGCATGGCGGTGTCCACCACTTACAGCATTCCAAAAATTCTTTCAGATATCAACCGGTATCTTTAGCCGCCCCCGGGTTCTGTTAATGATAATATCATATTAAACTACAGCATTACTTATCTATCATTAAGCCATGCACCCGGGAAGATCAACTGCTATTCGGTAATATCACCCTAAATACCGGCACAGGAATGTAAGATCACCCTTGCCGTCGCCCCGAAAATTAACAATCCGCCGTTTTCGCTTACAAAATTGCGCACCGCAGGTAAGAGCTGCCTGCTTTTTTAACGGTAAAAACATGGGTGTTTTTACGGGTTGCTACCGTAGCTATTTATATCGAAATTTAACGGAAACTAAGGGCTATGAATTAAAGCTTGCCGCGTTTAGACAACCGAAATCAACATCAACATCTAAATACTTATCCATGACAGCTATCAAAAATCTAAAACTCGGCTTCGCTATGGGCGGCGGGGTTTCGTTAGGCACATTTTCGGGCGCGGCCCTTGCCGAGTCAATTAAACAGGCGGTATTACGCGCCGGCTATATTGACGGAGAGGGAAAATTCCAGCAATACAACGAAGTGATTATTGATGTATTTGCAGGGGCCAGCGCGGGTTCCATGTCCTTAGCTATTATGTTGCGGGGCCTTGCGCATCAAACCGACGAAGAAATTGCACGGGCTACCAACGATTTAAAAAACGACCATTCTTTCGATTTCAATTCATTATCTGCCGAAAAACAAAGGGCGCTGATAGTTGCCCAGGTGGTAAAAAACCTTGAAGCAGATATCTGGATCAACGAAATTAATATAGATAAACTGCTTGGTGTCGGGAACACCAGCCAGCAGGCCAACCTGGTTTACGAAGCAGGGATTTTACGCCGCGGTGCCCTCGAAGATATCGCCAACAAATATTTCGCGCTCGACGAAGCTTATGCCAGCAAATTTGAAAGGAAGTGCCTCCTGGCCGACGAAGTAATTTTTGGCAGTACTCTGGCAAACCTTACCTCTATTCAATATAACTGCGCCCCGAAACAGATAAAAGACCCGGTAAATTTTGCAGGGGCAGCAGATGCCTTCACCTCGTCGGAACATAAGGAACTGCGGGTTTTCCATCTATTTTTCAGCGAACAGAACAAGGAAGAAATTGATCAAAAACCGGAAGACTTCCCGGCTAAATGGGTACGGTACCATACCGGCGATAAACAAGCCGGGTATTTTGGCAACATTTGCGACAAAGGAGCCTGGGCGCGTATGGTGGCAACATCAATGGCCTGCGGCGCCTTCCCTTTCGCCTTTGAACCCGTAGTGCTTGAACGCTTTAAGTTTGAATACGGATCGGACTGGCCCGAGGAACTGAACGATAATGTTTGCAAGCTGGCCACAGGTTATACAGGCAACGGCGAGGGTTACATCCCGTCCTATCCGTTTACCTATATGGATGGCGGAACCTTTAATAACGAACCGGTACGGGAGGCTTTCAGAATGGCCGCCTATCTTGACGCCGGCGATGCATCGGACTTTGACCGCATTGTTGTTTTTGTTGACCCAAGCGTAGACAGCTCGGGCGTAGATTACCGGCTTCCGGTACACCAAACCTATGGTATTAACAAGCCGCGCGCGTTTTTGGGCGCTTTAGATGGCTACGACCTGGTGCACCGCTCAACACTCGACAGGCTGCTGGCGCACCTTGGTACCCTTGTATCAATGATAGTTGACGAAGGACGGGTTAATGAGAATGATAAAATTGCGTATGTATATGATCTGTTTGAAAATAAAATTAAGTACTATAATTTAATCAGCAACCTGATTGTTGGCGCCAACGTTAATGCAAGCGATATCGACGGTCTTCGCGATCAGCTTGACGATATATTGAGCAAACAAAAACTGAATGATATAGTACCGGTTGGTTCACTAACCGTCCGGAACGAATTGATAAGGGTGGTTAAGGAAAACCCGGCCAAATACGGGAGTCTGAAAGATAGTATTGATATTTTTATCAATGGTCAGGCAGGCGCAGTAGATCCATCGCTGTATAAATTACTGCTCGAAGCGCTTTATACCATTTTTATTGATCTGTTAATGGGCCTTTCGGGGAAAAGCAAAGCCGATAAAATTATAGCTATAGCGCCGATAAAAGATAATAACGGCGAGGCCGAAATTGTTACCTTGCCGGGCGATTATCTCGAAGCTTTTTCGGGATTTACATCAAAATACCCCAATATTTATGCTGCCGAAGTAGCTACCTATTCGGCGCAATGGCTAATGAACAAACTGGGCTTGTTTGATAAGAACTTCAAACTGCCGCCTTTTAAAGCATGGAACAAACAGGCTGAGTACGAAAAGGATTTCAGGCAAAAACTTTTGGATATTGATGAAAGGATAGACAGCCTGTTTAAAAACTCATCGGTAATTGATCTGTTTCCGGGCGCAGATCAGATCATTTTATCGGGGATCAGCAGCATGGTGAAAAAAAGCCTGTCGCGCATGGAACTGAAGGCAGATCCTTACTATACTTTTGTATTTACTATCGAAGTAAATGACAAAAAGTTCGAGATAGACGGCAGCGGCAATTTTGAAGATATAGCCCCGGTAAAAGCAGGCAGCAAACTGCTGCTGATAACCGAACTGAAATACTATTACAACCGCGACAGCATAGCCGCGCGCTGGGATGGTCACCATGCGCAAAACTCAACCATCGTGATTGACAAAGATGGCTTTCTGCTCGACCGCAAGTTTTGCCGTATTGATCTGCCCGGACATGACGCGGTAACACTCGCCAATATGATGCCCAATCCCAAATTCACCTATCGGTTATTAAAAGATGCAGACGCGGGCAAAACCCTTCCGGCTGCAGATTGGGTGATAGACCCCGGGGTTAATATTGTTGAAAGAACCTTATTGTAACTTAAAGATAAAGTCATTTTACACAAGGGCACTTAACTGCGGGGGAGAGTGCCCTTGTGTACCTGAAGGCAGCCACAGCGTATAAATACGCATTAAAAAACTAAGGTATTTATACGCATATACACATCGTAAACCATTAGTATTTTTAGCGCAAATTAAATAAACGGCTGCCCGATCAATTCACTGTAAACGGGATATCACTGGCAGCAATGAAGTATTATCTTTTGATTATTATCAGTAATTATTTTAATAATATAACTAACTTACCTACACATTAAACCGAATTATATCATGAAAAAAAACGACCCCCCAATTATCAAATTAATCTACTTAGGCCTCGTAGCCGGTTCATTGCTGCTTATGGGTTCCTGCAATCCGACCACCCACCCTACCCGTGAAAAATTTGCGCAGGTGAAATACACCAGGGAGCAGGTAAACCACTGGCTCGACTCGTCAAAAGTCGACAATTTTATTTTCCAGTTTTACACGCCCGATGTAGCTAATGCAGCTCATCCATTGCAACTGGTATCCTACGTAATCGATACCGCGGGCAACTACCTGAATGCCCTGCATCCCGACACACTGTCCATAGCCAAAGATACCACGGTAAACCTTTCGGGTCCAGCAGTTTTAGGCAACACTTATCTTACCAAAAAGGCTATTATTGCGGTAATAACTACAGACAACGGTAAACTACGCGATTATGATTACCTTACTTTTACGCCTAAAATAATGACCTCAAACAAGCACGTGGTATATGCTATTGGCCTGGTAAAAAATGGATCTCCGATTGATTACGGAGACGCGGATACGGGTAACGCCGCCATTGATTCAAACCCTTCGCCTCCGGCAAAATTACCGTAGTTTTTAATATTATTTTAGCGTGCTCGAAATCATAAAAAGTATAGCTGACTGGTCGGAGGTTTGGGCTTTGCTCATTCCTCTGGCCATTCTTATTTTAAAACGAAAACAACCGTTTTTCAGCAAGCCGGTAGTAATATATATATGGACAGCCCTTATCATTAATATTACTATTGATGTCGTGTGGAAATTAAAGCTTTCGTTGCCGAGGCCTTACAATACCAACAATTATCTTTATAACATACATTCGGTGATAAGGCTTTTGCTGTTCAGTTCGTTTTTCAATAGGTTAAATCAACCTTTTTTATCACGAACAAAAAAGATAGCACCCTTTGCCTTTCTGGCTTTTGTGCTTGTTAATTTTAGTTTTTATCAAAACTTTTTCGATTACGGGCATTTAAGCAGCCGCCTGCTGTCGTTCGAAGCGGTAATCATGATGTTTTACTGCATGCAATATTATATATTTAAAATAACCGAAGATGAAGAGCCCGGTAAAAAACAGCCCGATTTCTGGATAGTTACCGGCATTGGAATTTATTACACGGTAAACTTTTTTATCTTTTTGCTTTACAACCAATTAACTATTCGTCTTCATAATTTTGCCATAAGCCTGTGGAACATCCACAATTTCACATATACTATTTTATGTATATTTATAGCAAAAGGCCTTTATGAATCAGACGAATGAGGATATTAAACTCCTGCTTTTTATGGGAATAGCAGTTATGCTTTCATTATTTGCGAGCATACTGCTTATTTTCATTTTTTTTCAGCGCAAAAAATACCAGTATCATAAAAACATACAACAACTGCATCAAACCCAGCAAAACCAGTTAATTGAAGCCGCCGTACGAAGCGAAGAAACCGAACGCCACAGGATAGCAGAGGAACTGCACGATGAGGTAGGCGCCATTCTATCGGCGGCCAAGTTGCATTTTCAGGGAGTGACGATCAATGCCTCTGATAAAAATAACGTGCCCCGCTACCAGAAAGGGCAGGAATTACTTGACGGCGCAATTAAGCAGGTACGCGGCATATCGCACAACCTGCATTCGAGCATATTGAAAGAGTTTGGCTTAAATGAAGCGATAAGGCATTTTACCGAAAAAATTGCGCTGCATGATGTGATTAAGATCACCACACGGCTTGATAGCGCCTATGAACCTCAAAACGCAGAAAATGATATGAGCATTTACCGCATGGTGCAGGAGTTGATGAATAATATTATCAAGCACGCGGTACCCAAAAACATCCGTATTACCTCGAAATATCATAACAGCATGTTAAACATAAGCATTTTTCATGATGGCAAAGGTTTAGCCCATGAAGAGTACGAAGCTTTTAAATTTAATAAAAACGGAATGGGGCTTAAAGCCATCCAAACCCGGATAATTTTACTGAAAGGCGAATTAAAGTTTTCAAAAACAGACACGGGCTACCGCATTGACCTCAATATCCCCCAATAATTATCAAAACATTTACCTATCAATATTTAAGGCGATGAAACATATTAAAATAGCCATAGCCGATGACTACACTATATTTAGAGATGGCCTGAAAGTTGGCCTTGCTATTGACGATAATCTTGAAGTAATATTGGAAGCAGGCGACGGTGAAGACCTGGTTAAAGGCCTTGAAACGCACAAACCGGATGTAATTATTATGGATTTGAAAATGCCTGTGATGGACGGCATGGAAGCCACCAAACTGATCAAAAAAAAATACCCCGAGATAAAAATTGTAGTGGTAACCATGTATGATGATGAAAAATTTGTGATTCATCTGATGGAAATTGGCGCCAGCGGCTACCTCTTGAAAAACGCCGACGCCGATGAGATCAGGAAAGCCGTTTATTCGGTGTATGAAACGGGTTATTACTTTAACAACGTGGTTAGTAACGCGTTATTGAAAAAGCTGGTTATAAAGGGAAACATCAAACCATCATTTAAAGAAGGCGTTGAATTAACCGAACGTGAACAGGATGTTTTGAAATTAATCTGCGCCGAAAAGACAGCCGTTGAAATGGGGCAACAGCTTTTTCTCAGTCCCCGCTCGGTTGAAGGCATCAGGCAAAGGCTTATTGACAAAGTTGGCGTACGCAATACCGCGGGGCTGGTGATGTTTGCGGTAAAAAACGGAATTATATAAAAACTTAAAACGGCTTTTATTTAAGCTCACTTCTATAAGATGACCTTGAGCCCTGAACAAAACATACAAAGTGATAAAAAAAGCAAAATCACACACAAAATCAAAAATTTTATCTAAATACCGACAATAAAAACCATAAAATCAATTTACAATCAGCAAACAATCAACATTAAACAACAAATAGATGATTTAAACTTAAAAAATTTACAACAAATACAATATTCATTAATATTTTTACATCCTAAGTTGACATTTAGGGGTAATTTTAATGAAAAGAAACATCCAGTGCGATAATAACTCTTGTTTTTTGTGTAAAAACTGCATCAATGAATGGATTCCGGCAATTTCGGCCAATAAAAAAAACTTTGCAGTTAAAAAAGGTCAGGTTATTTTCAGTGAAGGAGATTTAGTAACAGGTATTTATTTTGTTTACGAGGGCAACGTAAAAGTGCATAAAAAATGGGGGGCAGATAAGGAGCTCATTATACGCTTTGCAAATAAAGGTGCCATTTTTGGGCACCGTGCATTAGGCACACACGCCACGCGCTACCCTATCTCGGCAACAGCGCTCGAAGCCGGGATTATTTGTTATGTAGATATGTCGTTTTTTGAAGCTACATTGAAAGTGAACCCGCAGTTCACGTATAAAATGATGCTTTTTTTTGCCGACGAACTACAGGAAGCCGAACGCAAAATGCGTAACCTGGCCCACATGCCGGTAAAAGGCCGTGTAGCACAAGCACTCATTTCCCTTAAAGAACAGTTCGGCACCAATCCCGAGGGCCATATCAACGTTGAACTTACCCGCCAGGACCTGGCCTCATACGCCGGCGCCACCTACGAAACTGTCTTCAGGGTGGTTAATGAACTGACACTGGAAAAACTCATTAACACCAATGGAAAGAAAATAAGTATTTTGAATTATGACGGCTTGCTGGGATTGACTTTAGATACAGATTTGTAAAGAAATATTAACCTCATCTTTCATATTTATTTAATAAAGCCTCCAGCAATTGATCTGAAATACGAAAATCCGGATACAATTGCCAAAACCTTTCACAGTGTAATTCAAATTTCAATAAGAAATAAAAAAAATTAAAACTACTTTCCATTAACTTTTTCCGTTTTTGGAATCGTTAAAAAAGGCCAGTTTTAATTGTAAAAGTTCAGATATTATCAAGCGGAGAAACAGAACAGCAAGCCCACTTCCATATCAACCAATGAATTAAAGTCTTTCTTCAGCCATCGGTTTTTTCAAATACCTAAACTGAAGTGCTTATTGGTTGGTATGTATATCTCAAAACAAGAAAACCGTCGATAGAGTTTCCTTAGTCATAAACAACTATAAACATGTATTAAAAAGCCGGAATTTCATCCGGCTCTATTTTTATCGAAAATAGCATTGCTGACAAGTTGCACTCCTGCAGAGCTTGTTTCCTCTTATACTTGAAATTACTACTTATTATTTTCCAATTAATCTAATCAACCATTTTTGGCAATATTCGTGGATTTTGTCCCTTAAAACCGGCTTACGCGTAAGTAACGCTCAATGTAATTGGCACGCTCAGCGCTTTTGAAATAATACAGCCGGATTTGGCGCCCTCTGCAATTTCCTTAAACTTCTCTTCAGAAACGCCATCAATAGCCGAACCCTTAAGCTCCAGGTGAATACCTTTTACTTCTAAAGCCTGCATATCCAGGTCAAGGATGGCATCAGTAGTTAAATCATTGGGTGTAAAACCCGCCTGAGTTAAAGCAGCGCCAACAGCCATGGTGAAGCAGCCGGCATGTGCAGCCGCCAATAATTCTTCGGGATTGGTGCCGATACCGTCGGCAAAACGGGTTTTAAATGAGTACTGGGTTTTGTTCAATACGGTACTTTGGGTAGTAATTTCACCCTGGCCTGCCTGTAAGGTGCCGTTCCAATGTGCATTTGCTGTACGTTTCATAGTTTGTGGTTTTTGTATTTTAGTTATTTGGTTTATAGACCATGCTTCATAGTTCTTTGCTCAACTTAATGACCTCATCCATGGACCATTAGCTATGGACTTCCCCGTTAATTACTCCATTTTGCCCGCTCATATTGTACCGGCCATTTCACGTCTTCGCCAAGCTCGTGAGCGGCACGGAGGGCGAAGTGTGGGTCACGCAGCATTTCCCTTGCCATAAACACCAGGTCGGCCTGTTCGTTCTCAATAATATCGTTTGCCTGCTGTGCTTCGGTAATCAGGCCTACGGCTCCGGTAAGTATACCACTTTCTTTTTTTATTTTAGTTGCAAATTCAACCTGATAACCCGGCGTTAATGGTATTTTAACATTGGGGATATTACCACCGGTAGAGCAGTCGATCAGGTCGACCCCTTTATTTTTTAAAATGTTGGCCAGCGCTACCGAGTCGTCCGCGTTCCAGCCACCCTCTACCCACTCGGTAGCCGAGATGCGCACAAACAACAGGTTTTCTTCAGGCCAAACCTGTTTCACCTCGTCAATAATTTCTAAAAGAAAACGAATGCGGTTTTCAAAACTTCCGCCATATTCATCAGTACGCTTATTGCTGAACGGCGAAAGGAACTGGTTAATCAGGTAGCCGTGGGCGCCATGCAATTCAATCACCTCAAAACCCGCGGCAACAGCCCTAACGGTTGCGGCTTTAAAATCGGCTTTTACCTTTTCTATTCCGGCTTTATCCAAAGCAACCGGCGCTTCTTCGCCCTCTGTAAAAGGGATATTGCTTGCCGAAACGCTTTTCCAGCCATCCGGCTGATTTGAAGGAATTTGTTTGCCGCCAACCCAGGGTTGCCTATGGCTCGCCTTTCTGCCGGCATGTGCCAGCTGCGTTCCGGCAACAGCTCCCTGTGCTTTAATAAAACCGGTAATTTGTTTCAGCTTTTCAATATGCTCGTCTTTATACAGGCCGAGATCGGCAAAGGTGATGCGGCCTTCCGGCGATACTGCCATGGCTTCGGTGATGATCATTCCGGCGCCGCCTGTAGCAAAGCTGCCCAGGTGCACCAGGTGCCAGTCGTTAGCAAAACCATCGGTGCTCGAATATTCGCACATGGGCGACACCACGATGCGGTTTTTAAGTTCGATATTTTTTATTTTAAGGGGTGAAAACAGTGTAGACATATGTATTTTCTTTTCACAAATATGCTTAACAACACACGGTATGCGCATAGGTTTTTTGTAAAATAAACATCAGGGTGATAAATATGACCGTAGCTTGTTTTTTTTAGGCGATTACCCCCGATCATAAAATGATCACACCGATTCCACAGTCTTTTTATCGGGAGGGAGAGCGATTTTAGGGATTACTTTGAATTGATGATTAGTTCATTACATTTACCGCCATGTCTGTAATAACTACCCGCCTGGCAACGCCGGATGATATTCCGGAGTTGCAGCAATTGATCGGTATTTCGGTTCGTGGTTTAAGTACCGCTTACAATACGCCGCAGCAAATTGAAAGCGCTATTAAATATATTTTCGGAGTAGATACCCAACTGGTTATTGACGGCACCTATTATGTAGCCGAAATGGAAGGCGTTACCGTAGGTTGCGGCGGTTGGAGCAAAAGGAACACGTTGTACGGCGGCGATCAGCACAAAGAGGTGGAAGACCCGCTGCTTAACCCGGAAACTGATCCGGCGCGCATCAGGGCTTTTTTTGTTCACCCGGATTATGCCCGCCGGGGCATCGGCACCCATATTATTAAAGTTTGCGAAGCTGCCGCGCGACACGCCGGTTTTAAAAGCCTGCAATTAGGCGCAACACTCCCTGGAGTACCGCTTTACGTAGCTATGGGATACCAGGCTTTAGAAAATATACAACAGCCTATGCCTGACGGCCACGTATTGCCCATTATTAAAATGTACAAAAACTTGTAACAAAGCTTATATTTACTTAGTACAGGTTAGCAAGTTCCGGGTTTTATTGGCATGGCGGCCTCTATAAATTTGTAGTGTACAAATAATAATTAACGTTATGAGCACACAGGAAAATATCAATTACGGGCGTGTTGCAGAGGCAATAAAATATATTCAGCTTAACTTTAAAAACCAGCCCGACCTGGACGAAGTAGCCGAAAAAGTAAATCTCAGCCCTTTCCACTTTCAGCGACTGTTTACCGACTGGGCGGGCATCAGTCCTAAAAAGTTTTTACAATACCTGAGCCTCGATTATGCCAAAAACATTTTGAAGCAGAAACAGGCTACCCTGTTCGATACAGCCTTTGAAACGGGTCTTTCCGGGACAGGCCGACTGCACGATCTTTTCATCAATATTGAAGGCATGACGCCTGCCGAATATAAAAGCGGTGGCAAGGCACTTGAAATTAATTACAGCTTTGCCGGAAGCACCTTCGGCGACATCATTGTGGCTTCGACAGCTAAAGGCATTTGCTACCTCGCCTTCGCCGATAACCGTGAAACCGCTTTAAACGAGTTACTGCTGCAGTTTCCGAATGCAACCTACAGGCAAATGGCTGATGCGGCCCAGCAAAATGCTTTATTGGTATTTAAAAAAGATTGGTCGGAATTATCGTCTATCAAACTGCATTTAAAAGGCACGGGCTTTCAGCTTAAGGTATGGGAAGCGTTGCTTAAAATACCCATGGGTGGTTTAAACACTTATTCAGATGTATCGCAAACCATACAAATGCCAACGGCCAGCAGAGCTGTTGGCAGCGCGATTGCTGCCAACCCGGTAGCTTTTTTGATCCCGTGCCACCGGGTAATTAAATCAACCGGCGAATTTGGGCAATACCACTGGGGCCCAACCCGTAAAACAGCGATGATAGGCTGGGAAGCGGCAAAAGTTCAGGAACCCTTACACATGCAATAACCACATGAATATCAAACAAAAGATTGATAGTTTAAACTGGACTGAAATAGCCGCAAGCCTTGATGCAAAGGGATACGCGCAGGTGAAGGGAGTATTACCCCATGACGAATGTGAAAGGTTGAAAGCTGCTTATCCAAACGGGGCGCTTTACCGTAAAACGGTAGTGATGGAGCGGCACAATTACGGCATCGGTGAGTATAAATACTTTGCCTATCCGTTACCGCCGGTTGTACAGCAGTTAAGGGAATATGTTTATCCGTACCTTGCGCCGGTTGCCAACAACTGGATGCGGCAATTGAACAAAGAACATCCGTTTCCGGCTAACCTTAACGAATTGATAGAACACTGCCACCAGCACCAACAAACAAAACCAACTGCCCTGATCCTGAAGTATGAAAAAGGCGGCTTTAACGCCATGCACCAGGATTTATACGGCGAGATCTATTTCCCGATGCAGCTTGTGTTTATTTTGGATGAGCCCGGCCGGGATTATGAAGGCGGTGAATTTGTATTAACCCAACAAAAGCCCAGGGAGCAATCGCGGGCTATGGTATTGAAACCGGCCCAAGGCGATATGCTGATCTTTACCACCAGTTTTCGCCCGGTTAAGGGAACAAGGGGTTACAACCGGGTAAATATGAAGCATGGCGTAAGCGAAGTAACCGAAGGTAAGCGACACAGTATGGGTATCATATTTCACGATGCCAAATGATAAAGCATCTTGATTTAGGCGATACCAATTTTGCGCGAAGCCGGAAACTGAAACAGTTGATAGACGCCGGTGAGATTAAGTTTGGCGGCTATATGAAGTCCAAAATTTACGGCTTGTTAAAATGCCCTGCGGGCAAACGCATGAAAATGGGAAACCGGATTTTCTTCATTTCGGAAGAGGAAGCTTTACAGGCAGGCTACAGGCCTTGCAGCAGGTGTATGAAGGAGGCCTATTTAAAGTGAAAAGCCTTGCATGTATAATTTCATAGACGTGCAAGGACGCAAATACGCTAAAAAAACTTTGCGTCTTAGCGCCCTGGCGTGCTTAAAATCTCAAACTTTTTAACCTGCAAAATACTTCACGCCTTAGCGTCTGCGTGAAATAGATTTTACACCCTGCCTGCCGGTACTTAATCCACATTATCGTCGTTATAAACAAAACTAAAACCGCAATCATGTTCAGGCAAATCCTGCTGTTATTTTCCTTGCTGTTTATTGTAACCATTTCCCGTGCCCAGACGGCAACTGCAGATGAAGTATATGATAAATACCTTGATTTTAACCTTGCACGTTTACAGGGAGAGGTAGAAAAGGCAACAGACCTGGCAGAACAACTGATGAAGGATACCCTAAAACTAAAGCCCCATGTCCGGGTAAATTTTTACAATTCGGCAGCCAAGCTTTATGAAGATGGCAGCCAAAGCGTAAAGGCTATCGAATTGTATGAACGGGTGGTTGCGGCCCAGCCGCAATATTACGTGGCCCATAGGGCTTTGGGCTATCTTTACCTTAAATATATTCCCGATGCAGATAAACCATTAGATATCCCCTCAACAAATCCGGACTATATAAAAGCGGTAAAAAAATCCCTGCCCCAGCTTGAAAAGGCCCAGGCCTGCGACGCGGACGATAACACCTTAACGCTTATTAAAACTTTGTACAAAAATATCGGGGACGTTAAAGGATTAACTTCTCTGAACGAACGATTGAAGGGCTTAAGTAAAAATTGTATTGATATTTTAAGCGATGAATAATATTCAGTTAACCGCAGCACTAAGCCTTGCCACAAACATGGTATCCGCTTTGCGTTCGTAGCCCTTCAAAACGGCCTTCTCTTCGAGTTTCATCCCCAATTCGTTCACCAGGTAATCTACCACATCCTCATTCTCGCCTTTAAAAGCCGAACAGGTGATATAAATAAGCGGTTTCCCCGGCTTCAGGTATTGAAACACATTTTGAGCGATACTTTTTTGAAGCTTTTGGAAAAACTCGATCTTATGGGTATCAAACTGGGCTATCATTTCCGGTGTACGCCCCCAGGTGCCCGAACCGCTGCAGGGCGCATCAAGGATAATACCATCAAAAGCATAATCGTGCATTACCGAATCAACATTTTGGGTAAGATCGAGCGCTTTTTTTTGATACTTGCTTAGCCCGGCCAGATGAAAACGCTCATCAAGGTTAGCTAAAATCGACTCGCGAATGTCAGATACCACGAGTTTGATATTTGGTTCATCCTCATGCAGCAGGAGCGATTTACCGCCCGATGCCGCGCAGGCATCCCACCAGCTATCCCAACGCTGCGGCTTAAAATAATTGCCGGTTTGCTGCGACGAGTAATCCTGTACCTCAAACCAATGCTGTTTGGCAAAGATGGTTTCTAAACGGGTACCATTAGGCAGCGAATAGCAGCCGTTACCCTCATCTTTAAAAACTACCTGCGCCTTGGTCAATTCGGCTTTAACAAGGTGATCATAGCCATTGCGTACACGGATAAACAGATCAGGCTGGCAGAAAAATGATTTCAAAAAAGCTTTTTTATCAATCCCTTCCGAAAGTTCATTACTCCAGGGAAAAACATCTTCGAGATTGAAATCGGGATAGGCGGCTTTTACAATGGCAATTTTATCATCATCGTTAAAACCAACGCAGGCGGCCCAATCGGGCTTAAAGTTTTGCAGAAAGGAATTAATCTGGGTATTGCACAAAAACTCGGCAACCATCAGGCGCTCCTCTTCGGGCAAATTGGGTAAGGCCCTGCCCAACCTGAAATAATTGTACACTAACCGGCTGGCTACCCGCCTGTCGGTAGAGCCCATTTGTTTATTTTGACGATAAAAGCCTGGTAAAAATTTACTTAGTGGCGTATCGGCAGGGTATTCACCCAAAATTCGCTGAAACGTTTTAAGCTGGTTTATAGCCTTCATTCTACCTGTTTTAACTCAAAGTTAGTGTATGTTAATATATTTACGTGGGTATTTATCCAACCCAAGCCAGGTTTCTTTATAAAATGGAAACTGTTATGCAATCCCTTAAAATCGGTTTGCTCCATATCCGTCAGCCCTTTATTGGCAAAAAGCAGCTTACCGAAATACAAACCTTCGTCAAAACCTTTTATGGCATATTCGGTCGGTTCAACGTGATAAGCCTTGCGATAGTTACGCGAAAAGGTAATTGTAGCCCAGGCTTTGTAATTTATTTTTTCGGCGGAGGTGATGTGCGTTTGCAAACGCTGCAAAAGCTGCGGTTTCAGGAAGCTGAACTTCTCCCAGCTTGGGTGACCGAACAATACTACCGGGTAATGCTTTTTCAAAGTATCGAGCGAACGCAAGGTTACACCGAGAAAAGCCTGATCGGTAGCGGGTATAACAAATACGTTTTTATCTGTTTTGGAGAGCTGCGGCAGCAGGCTGCTCAAATTTCCCCTCACCACAAAAAGGCTAACAACCTTTATTTTCTTTTTACTCAGGCTGTCTGTAGCTCTTTTAAAATTAACGGCATATTCCTTTTCCTTGCTGAAGCCCGACCGAAGTATAAAAATCTTTTTAGGCTTAAGGGTACGGTTAATATATTCGGCGGCTCCCCAGGCGTGGTACTCCAGGGGCGGGATCACGGTAACCAGATTCTGCCTTTTAACGGTGGAAGGATTAGCGGGCGACAGCGGCGATACAATAGCTCCCTTTGAATAGGATAAGGCAGCACTAAAAGCCCTCATCCCCTCCGGAAATACAGGGCCAACAATCAGATCGGCCGAACGAACAGCCGGGTTTAACGCTATATTCCGGGCCTGCGAAATCTCATCCTGCGAATCGAACAATTGCAGTTTGAAATTACTTCCGTCGGCAGTAAGCGAATCGAGCGCAAGTTTAAAGCCCTGATAATACTCTACAGACATATTGGCTTTACTCAGATCGGCAGGGCTGTAGCGCTGTGCAGGATTTAAATGCTCAAGGCCAAAAGGCAGGATCATAGAAATGGTAGCAACCTTATCCTCAGCAGCTTTCCCGTGCTGTTTTTCGGGAGTATTATCGGACTTTTTGGTAACGTTATCAGCCGTTTTTTTTACGGTAGTTGCTACCGGCCGCGTTTTGGGTGAACAAGCGGCCAGCAGCAATGCTATGGTAAAAAATGGTAACCACTTATTCCCACTCAATAGTGGCCGGTGGTTTCGAGCTGATATCATATACTACCCGGTTAATTCCTTTTACGTTGTTGATGATCTCGTTGCTGATCTTCGCCAGCAGATCATATGGCAGATGGCACCAGTCGGCGGTCATCCCGTCAACCGATTCAACGGCGCGCAAGCAGATCACGTTTTCATACGTGCGCTCATCGCCCATTACCCCTACCGATTGTACCGGTAAAAATATTGCGCCGGCCTGCCAAACTTTATCGTAAACCCCGGCACTGCGTAAATTGTTTATATAAATCGCATCGGCCTCCTGCAAAATGGCAACTTTCTCCGGCGTGATATCGCCCAAAATCCTGATTGCCAAACCCGGACCAGGGAAAGGATGACGGCCTAAAATATTAGGATCGATACCTAAAGCTTTGCCTACTTTCCTCACTTCATCCTTAAATAAAGTGTTCAGCGGCTCAACAACTTTAAGCTTCATAAAATCGGGCAAACCGCCCACGTTATGGTGCGATTTAATGGTAGCCGACGGACCTTTAACCGAAACAGACTCGATCACGTCCGGGTAAATAGTACCCTGGCCAAGCCACTTCACATCCTGAACCTCGTGCGCGGCATCATCAAACACCTCGATAAATACCCGGCCGATAGCTTTACGTTTCTTTTCAGGATCGATCAGGCCAGCCAGTGCATCATAAAAGCGTTGTTTGGCGTCGATGCCTTTTATGTTTAAGCCCATGTGTTTGTATGATTCAAGCACCTGCTCAAACTCATCTTTACGCAATAAGCCGTTATCAACAAAAATACAATGCAGGTTTTTACCGATAGCGTGGTGCAACAACACCGCTGCAACCGACGAATCCACGCCGCCAGATAAGCCGAGCACCACTTTATCATCGCCCAATTTTTCGCGAAGCGCGGCAATGGTAGTTTCGATGAACGAATCTGGTGTCCAATCTTGTTTGCAACCGCAAATGTCAACCAAAAAGTTTTGCAGCAATTGCTTGCCGTCGATACTGTGGGTAACTTCGGGATGAAACTGGATGCCGTAAGTTTGCGTACCTGTTACCTGGTAAGCGGCAACCCTTACACTATCTGTACTGGCAATAACCTCAAAATTATCGGCAATACGCGCAATGGTATCTCCATGCGACATCCAAACCTGCGAACCGCCCGGAATATCTTTAAACAGCGGGTTTTCCTGGTTAATATATTCCAGGTTAGCCCTGCCGTACTCGCGGGTGCTTGATGGCAATACCTCGCCGCCATGAAAATGCGCAACGTACTGTGCGCCATAACAAACACCTAAAATAGGGCGCGTGGTATGGAACTGCGCAAAATCAAAGTGAGGCGCATCTTCCTGCCTTACAGAATACGGACTGCCGGAAAGGATGATACCTTTTACACTGCTGTCAATTTCGGGATAATGATTGAAGGGGTGGATCTCACAATAAATATTGAGCTCCCTGACACGGCGCGCTATAAGCTGGGTGAATTGCGAGCCAAAGTCAAGAATGAGGATTTTTTCTTGCATGGGCAAAGATAGGATTTTGACCGCTGATTTATAGTGATTTTTTTGATTTCGTTGATTACGCTGATTTTTCAGCACCGCAATTTTGTCGGAACTGACTTTATAGAATTAAGTTGAGAACATAATACTAATTAAATTCAATAAGCCTGAGTTCAGACAAGAAGATCAAGGTAATAATAAAATCAAACTAATCGGTGTAATCAAAAACACAATCGTTGTAATCACAAAAAATAAAGATCAGCGAAATCACTTACAATCAACGGTCAATATTCTGATCTCATAGTTTTTTGGCGAATAGGCTAAATGTTAATCCTTCTGGCTATCCCTTTTTACCAGCAGCACCTCATCGTTATCCAGCAATAAATACCCGTATTCGTAGTTAAAATAGTAGGTCGAATTATTCTTTGTTTGGTAGATACTGGTGATGTAATCAAAATCAAAACCTTTGGCGGTAAGTTTTTTGCGGGTAGTTTTGGTTTTTCCGGTTGGATTTAGTTCTTCCAGTATGCGGCGGTTGCGCTTTAAAGTATTGTTAATATTCCGCACCAGGTTATAGCTATTGCTGTTAAGCTGGTTATTATAATTATTGCGGCACAGATCGTTACAAAACTTTTTATCTGCACGGCCCTGCAGCGGTGTCCCGCAATCCAAACAAACTCTTTCCTGGTTCATGGTATAAAGGTAGGCAATAAATTATCCGTTTGCAAACGCTTACAAACGGATACTATCGACTATAAACGGTTAATAACCGGGTAATCTTTCTGCCCCTCCCCACCTTTGTATCGTTAACTCAAACGAACCAAAACATTTAAATAATAAAACGATGAACTCATTAAGAAACAGTGTACGTCTGGTAGGCAATTTAGGTATGGATCCTGAAGTAAAAGTTTACGACACCGATAAAAAAATGGTGCGCCTTTCCATAGCCACTAACGAAACTTACAAAAATGATAAAGGCGAAAAGGTTACCCAATGGCACAATCTTGTTTTCTGGGGAATGCAGGCCAAACTTGCCGAAGACTTTTTAAAAAAAGGCGATGAAGTTGCTATTGAAGGAAAACTGACTAACCGCAGCTATACCGATAAAGAAGGCGTTAAGCGCTACGTATCCGAAGTGGTGGTAAATGAATTTTTGAAAATGGGTAGAAACTGAAGAGCCCAGGGCCCACAGCAAAAACCGGCAGGGCGACGGGAAGCCAAATCAATAAATAATGTTGGTATGTTTCTCCAAAAGATATGCCTCCAGCCAGAAAGTGCCCCCCTTGCCTAAACAAACTATTTGGTGTTTCCGACAATAACAATACCTTTGCCGCGTTAAAAACACCAGACGGATGGTATTTTCTGCCTCGATAATATAACAACACAATACCTTAACCTTTGATTAAAACTTCTGATGACTGCCAAATTACGTGTACTACTTTTACATTTTATATTGTTATGCTTTTTTGCAACCGGGTGCAAAAAAAACAATCCGGCTCCTCCCCCGCCACCGGAAATTACAATAACTATTGATCCGCCTTTTTTAAATAAAGTTAAAACCTCAAGTTATTATTACAGACTTACTGCTACCATTCATAACGGTTCAGGATCTGAGCATATTACATGGAGTTCTGAAAACACCAGGCTCGCTACTGTTACAAGCGAAGGATTGGTTTCATGCCTGGCGGCCGGGCAAACTAATATAGTAGCCACGGTTGATAACGGAAAAGCATCCGCAAAATGCAAAGTAACCATCACCGATAACAATGACTACAAATACAGGATCATACTTAAAGACAAGGGGACATCTGCTTATTCAATAAATAAACCTAATGATTTTTTATCAGCAAAGGCAATTGAGCGCCGCAGGAAACACAATATCCTTATAGATGAAACAGACCTGCCTATTTCTCCCGATTATATTAAAACCATAAAACAAACCGGAGGCACTATAGTGGCGAAAAGCAAATGGCTTAACACAGTTTGTATTAACACATCCGACCAGTTTTTGGTAGATAAACTTAAAGCGCTGCCATTTGTAAAAGATGTGATACTGGTTTGGGAAGGTCCAAGACTTAACACACCGCCTGCTCAATATAACGACGTACCACAAAAAGGTTCAAACCAAACTACCGATACACCGCTTGATTACGGTGAAGCAACTCAAAATATTAGTCTTTGTAATGGGCAGGCCCTGCACAATAAAGGGTTTAAAGGTGCCGGAATTGATATTGCCGTTATTGACGGAGGTTTTATCAACCTTAATACCAACCCAACCTTTAGCAATGTAAGTATCAAAGGGGCAAAATCATTTGTTTATGAAAGTCCTGATCCTTATGCCATTGATAACCATGGCGTATGGGTTACCTCATGTATGGCTGTTAATAAACCCGGCACCTACGTAGGCACGGCTCCCGAAGCAAACTACTGGTTACTGCATACTGAAGACGACGCGACAGAATATCCTATTGAAGAAGACTATTGGACCAACGCTATTGAATACGCCGACAGCGTTGGGGTTGATCTTGTTAATAGTTCGCTCACTTATAGTATAAATTATTACTTGCCGGAAGCGCGTTATAAATTTGAAGATATGGATGGCAAAACCGCGCTGGCCAGCAGAGCAGCCAATGCAGCGTTTAGCAAAGGTATTTTTATTGTATGCTGTGCTGGTAACGATATGCAATGGGTAGGCACCCCCGCCGATTCCCCCGACGTACTCACAATGGGCTCTGTTAACTATCGAGGTGAGGGCGGTCTCATTACATCGTGGGGAATAACTGTTGACGGGCGGGTTAAACCAGATCTTGTAGCATTAGGCTTGAGTGCCGCCGTAATCACGCCGGGCGGCGTTCCGGAAACAAGAAACGGTACATCTTACGCCAGCCCAATTATGTGCGGCTTGGCCGCCTGTTTGTGGCAGGCTTATCCTAAACTTAACAATAAGGAATTACTTACGGTGATGCGGCAGGCAGGCAACAGGTATAATAACCCGGTTATGCCTTATGGTTATGGCATTCCCGATATGCAAAAGGCTATGAATTTGGCTAAAACTATATCTGACGGTAAATAATAGCCAAAATGAACGTTTAATGAAGTGCTGTTGCCTTTTTCTGAATTGGGTGGGCATTTAAATATATTTGTACAACAGTAGGCGCATAACTCAACTATGTTGATATTTTTGATGCCCCGTCAATACTTTCAGAATCCTGTAAAAGTTAAGCTAAACGCTCTCCTGTTATAAAAAATATGTATTCATTAGGTTGGCTGTTGTTCAAGCTTGCATCAGCATCAACACAAAAATAGTATTGCTTTTTTTGCGGGTTTATCAATAAAAACATCATCATGCTCCTTTTCAAACCAATTATTATTGCAGCTTTATTGTTCGGCGCTGCCGGTTTTTCAAATCATACCGTAAATAAAAAAAGCCTTGTTCCTCCCGGAAAGGTGGAGGGGAATTTTACCTCCCATAAAAACAAAGAATCAATTTCCGTTATCAAACCGAAGATCAATGCCGACGGAACCGGTTGCGACGGAAAATGTGAACTCATACTCCGTTTTTCCGGCGACCATACACCGCCCATCACGATTGAAGATTGTATTGGCGGCGAACCGGTTAATCTGGGTGATCTTGATGGTGATGGGAAAGATGAAATTGGTGTGCTGCGGGAATGGTTTAACAGTTGCTGGCACAACTATAACGTATATACCTTTAAAAACGGACGGTGGCAGTTTGCTGTTCCGCCGATACATACTTATTGCGACCAATGGGAAAACGGGATAAAGGCTATAGAAAAGTATCCGTTGAAAAAGGGTTATGTGAAGATCAACTATAGCATAATGGCCGACTCCAACATTGTAGTTAAAAACAAAATTATCAAAGTGAAATAAGCCATATGAGCGTACTTGCGATTGCTTAGGCTGTATCGCAGCTTCAGTCAGTACTTACCTATTATTGCGGTTGTTTGAAAATATACCTATCATCAACGCAATACCAAAGCTTTCAATATTTCCTGGTACTCTTGCAGAAATGTTTTCTTACTATGGTGCTTTTGCCGGTTTAATATATATTTTACACTCAGTAAACCTGCGACCGGCTATGGGTAAAAGCGCCATAGCCTTCCTGTCACTGAAATTTGCCTTTGGTTAGCTTTTCTTTGTTGACCCGCTCGGATGAGTCACTTTTCACAATTCGCATAAAATCAGAAATTGCCTGATTGGTATTTTACACCAACAAACATGTGTATATGATCGGGCATATTGTTGATAGCGATTATTTTATGCCCATGGTTTTGAGCAATAGCTATAATAAAATTTCTTAACCGTTCGGCCCATGTATCATCAATTAACGATGCTTTACGGCAAATTCGAAATGTAAGTACATTGTATGTACGTGTTATTGGTTGCCATGATTGCTAAGTTTAGGTTAAACCCCTCCGGGGTGGTAAATATCAGGTTTTTAATAGCAACAAAGCTACTGCCCCTCTCGGGAATCATACATAACTAATTTATTTTCAATACATTAGTAAAATCATATCGCCGGACTAATCTTTTTTTGTAAACCCCAGAGGGGGTGAAAGCTTTGTAGACATTCCAATCTCACGCCCTTTGCCCCAAAGGGGCAAAGGGCGTGAGATTGGAATGAAATTTCACCCACTGTAAAAGCCCTACAGCCTCACCCCTCTCAAAAAATCTTCAACCCCCATCCGCTTTTTTCCTTCCAGCTGCACATCTTTTAAACTGACAAAACCGTCCCTCGTTGCAAATTTCAAAAACGTTTTGTTATCTGTTAAGAAAGCTCCGGGTTGAACACCGGGTTCGCTAAGCTCAAATTCTGATGCATAAACTTTCAGTACCTTACCGTTAAGCTCGGTATAAGCGGTTGGCACCGGGCTTAACCCGCGGATTTTGTTATATACCGCTTCAGCCGGTTGAGTCCAGTCAATCAGGCAATCTTCTTTAAAAATTTTGGGCGCGTGTTTTAGTTCGGCGCCTTCGGCAAGGGCGGCCTGGGGGTGTTCGTTAAAACGACCGCTTTCAACGGCCTTAACCGTTTTTACCAGGATCCCGGCACCTTTGTTCATCAGCCTGTCGTGCAATTCGCCGGCATTTTCATTACCGGTGAGGGTTATTTTTTCAGTAAACAGGATATTGCCGGTATCAATTTCATGTTTCAGGAAAAAGGTGGTAACACCGCTTTCCTTTTCACCGTTAATCAGCGCCCAGTTAATGGGGGCTGCGCCGCGGTATTGGGGCAATAATGACGCGTGAAGGTTGATGGTACCCTTTGGCGGCATGTTCCACACACTTTCGGGCAACATCCTAAAAGCCACCACCACCTGCAAATCGGCCCTGAGAGCTTTAAGCTCGGCTAAAAACTCCGCGCTCTTTAATTTTTCGGGTTGCAGCACCTTTAAACCGTTGGCAACCGCGTATTGTTTAACCGCCGATTCGTTAACTTTTTGCCCCCTGCCGGCGGGCTTATCGGGCGCTGTTACTACGGCAACAATATCGCATCCTGCAGTGATCAGGGCATCTAACGAGGCAACGGCAAACTGGGGGGTACCCATAAATATAATTCTCATAGTATGTTTAGGTAAATGATGTTCTTGTTTGTTATTCGTACAACAGATATTTTTTTCGTGTTATTTTAAATTTTTCCAGGCCCGGCTGCCAGCTTTTCCTGATGGCGGCTTCGCTTTCACCGGCTTCAATCTGTTTACGCAATTGGGCCGAACCCGCAAGCTTATTGAAATAAGCGTTAAAAAAATGCGCCTTATCGGGCATTGCCTTGTATAATTCTATGAGCCAGCTCAGGTTAATTGAGCCCATCGCCCTTACCTCATTTGCCGACATTTTTTCCAGATCGATGCCAAAACACTCCTGGTCTTTTTGCGGCGGGTTTTCGCTCATGCCCGGTATGCTTCGGGGGGTGAACGAAAAACTGTATTTACCCTTTAACAACGGGTGCCCTATTTGCACAAAGGGCAGCATAGTGCCCCTGCCCAAACTAAAAGTAGTACCCTCAAACAAACAGGTACTGGGGTATAACAACACCGATAAATCGGTGTTTAAATTGGGCGAAGGGTTTACCGGCAATTTATAATACAGGCTATGTTTATAATTTGCCACTTTAACGATATTCAGTTTACACTTTACCGAGTTTTTAAGCCAGCCTTCGCCGTTTATCATTTGGGCATACTCGCCAATGGTCATGCCGTGGGCAATAGGGATGGTGTGCATACCTACAAACGAACGGTATGCGGTATCCAGTATCGGCCCGTCAACCAGGTAACCGTTAGGATTTGGCCGGTCAAATATCATCAGCTCCACATTATTTTCGGCACAGGCCTCCATTACATAGTGCAGGGTTGATATATAGGTGTAAAACCGGGTGCCAACATCCTGGATATCGAAGATCATCAGATCAATCCCCTTAAGGTCGTCGGCTGTGGGTTTGTAATGTTTATTGCCGTACAGCGATATTACGGGTAAGCCTGTTTTCGGGTCGTTGGCATCATTAACGCTGGCGCCGTTGCTGGCATTGCCCCTAAAACCATGCTCGGGCCCGAAGATCTTTTTAATAGCAACACCTAAATGCAATAAACTATCAACACTGGGCGTAAGGCTTTCGCCAATAACCGAGGTTTGATTAACCACCATCCCGATATTTTTTCCCTTAATATAGTCAATATAAAGCGAAACCTGGTCGGCGCCGGTTATGATGCGGGTATTTATTTTATTTTTTTTTGGCGATGGCCTTGTATCCGGCTTGCTGTTACCCGCCTGGCTGCAGGCGGTATGGGTAAGTAAAACAACTATGGAAATGTATTGCAAAAATGTTTTGAACTTCATGATAAAATATTGAGTTGAAACAATTTTAAAAATAGCAGGTTTAACAGCAAAAACCGCATATTTGCGAAGGTACAAAAAAACAATCCGCATTGAGTTTCGCCTCCTTTATATCAGCCCGCATCACCTTTAAATCAAAACGTACATTCTCTAAGTTGATTGTACGCATCGCGATTATCGGTATTATGCTGGGGCTTAGTGTAATGATATTGTCGCTTGCTATAGTTAAAGGATTTAAACACGAAATACGCGATAAAGTTCGCGGCTTTGGGGGCGATATACGCGTAGTTAAGTTTGATCTGAACAACTCGTACGAAAGCTCGGTTGTTGAAACCGACCATGCTTTTGAAAAACGGGCGCTTAAAAGCCCTTATATTATACACATCATGCCCGTGGCTACCAAACCCGGCATTATCAAAGCCAATAACGAAATTGAAGGTGTTGTGCTGAAAGGGGTTGACAAAACTTACGACTGGAGCTATTTTAAAACAACGCTGGTATCCGGTCAATTGATCAATTTTGCCGATTCGGTTGAAGCGCAGAAGGAGATCATGATATCGCAAACCACCGCCAACCGCCTCAGGCTGAAGGTAGGCGATAAACTGCTGATGTATTTTATACAGGAGCCCCTGCGTAAACGCCAGTTTAAAGTAAAGGGAATTTTTAATGTTGGCGTTGAAGAGATCGATAAAACTTTTGTCGTCGGCGCACTGTCATTGGTTAACCGCCTTAACGACTGGAAACCGGGCGAGATCGGGCAGTACGAAATCCGCGTAGCTGATTTTGATCATCTTGACGAAGCGGCCAACGCGCTGACGAATGTTTTGCCGGTTAAATTAAAACAATATACCATACAGGAAGATTATCCCTCCATATTTGAATGGCTTAACCTGCTGGATGTTAATTTTGTGGTGATGCTGGTGCTGATGATGGCCGTAGCCGTTATCAACATGATCTCGGCCCTGTTAATCATGATCCTGGAGCGTACAGCCATGATAGGTATTTTTAAAGCTATGGGCGCCAGCAACTGGGAAATACGAAAAGTGTTCCTGATCAACGCGGCTTACCTGATTGGGATAGGCCTGTTGTTAGGCAACCTGCTTGGCATAGGCCTGGGTTATTTTCAACAGCAAACGCACTTTTTTCAGCTCGACCAGGCTTCATACTACATGAAGTTTGTGCCTATTGAGTTTAATGCCGTTGATATCGTTCTTTTAAACCTTGGCACCATGGTGGTATGCCTGCTGGTGCTCATGATTCCTTCATCGCTGGTAAGCAGAATTTCGCCGGTAAAGGCTATTCAATTTAAGTAGTTTTTGAGTTGATCAGCGATTGGAGATTAGAGGTTAGTTGAAAACCACTCATCGAATCAACCCCCATTATGGCGCAAGTCTTGAGCGTTAGGTAAGCCTCGCTGACTAGCGCCTTTAAGCGGAAACTTCATTACAATCACAAATCATCATCCCGCAAGACTTTTGCTATTTCGGTATCTGTCTAAAAAATCCGGAATCGAAAATCCGATATTCGAAATTGCCCTATAAAACCATTCACTCAATCAACCGCTCACCAATCAACCACCCCTAAAACAACCTATAGCTCAATCCCAAACGCCACAATTCGCTATGGGCATCATTTACGCCGCCAATCCAGCCTTCGCGGTAATTAGTTAAACCATGGGCAAAAGAGGCGTTTAATGCATAGCGGCCATAGCTGGCTGCCGCGCCCATGCGTAACCTGACGTCGGTTGGCGATTTGGCTCTTTCATAATCAACTTTATACAATCTGCCTTCCTTGTCTTTTGCTTCGCCCTTATCGCGGGTGCTAAGCATAAGGCCAATATCCACACCTGGCAAAATATCCAGCTTAACTTTGTTAAACTGAAAACGATAGCCGATATACGGGTTAAGGTTAATGGTTTGGTTTTGCAAAGCAACGTGGCCGGTTAGCGGAAAAGTCCAATCATTGCCGGTAATTGTTGGTAAGTTTGAAGCTGTTACTATCGGCGAATATCTGTTAGCATCCGCTTTACTTCTCAACACTTCGTAACCAGTCTGTAAGCCCACAATAAAACCACCTTTTAGTACCAGTTGCGCCTGGATGCCGCCGCCATAGCTAAAGCCGTTTTTACTGCCATAAGGGTTATTAGCCCGGTTCATTGGGTCGCCGGTGGTTGAGCCCTGCAGTATCATGGTAGCAGGCGTTGCCGATGCGCCCGAAAAACGGAATAAACCCGAAGCAGCCTGTACCGAAACTTCAATTTTTTGGGCAAACAAACTCGTTCCGCAACATAGCAGAACAACGGTTAAGAAACGCTTTTTCATTTTTTATGGGTTGTAAAGTTTAGTTTCAGGTTTACGCCGCCCGCGCCAAATTTAATTTGCTGCGAGCCAAGGCCATCTAACGGGTATTTAAAAAACGGCTCAATTACAATGCGGTTGCTTTTGCCAACCGGGTAGCCCACGCCAAAAGCGAGGTTAAGCGTTTTGGCTACATAAAAGCTGTTGAAGCTTTTATGGGTTGTTTCATCGGCCGGTTGCTGTTGTACACCGGCTGCCTGGGCCAGGCCCGGGTAGCTGTAACTTGCCGTATAAGCCTCATTAACAAATGTGCCCGAGCTTACGCCAGCCAAAATATAGGTATCGGTTTTTTGCGGGTTAAATTCGTATTTAATGTTGAGCGGTATATCCAGGCCAACCAGTTTCGCATTATAATTGGTAAACGATGGCGTAGCCGATACCTTGCTGAACTCGGCAAGGTTGTTGTACGAGGCGGTTAAAACCGGCGAAAATGAAACGGCGTCGCGGGTGTTTTCGGGCTGCCGCTTATCATAGTTAAGCGTGTTTTGCGCTATTGCAACTCCCGTTGCCAGTTTCAGGTTTTTGCTCAGCCTGATCTCGGATGTAATACCTGCACCGGCGTTAACCTGGTTCTGGCTGCCCTTGGCGTAGTTAAAAAACGTAGCCGCGTAAACACCGAACTTCACCCGGCTTTCCTGAACACTGTTATCAATCTTTTCGGGCGCGTTGTCTTCGCTGGCCAACAGGGCTTCCATGCTGTTAATTTTGGGTTTAGGCTTCACAATAACGGGCGATAAAGCCGTGTTGTTTGATACCGCGTTGCCCCTATTCACCCCGCCGTTATCAGCAATAGGCTGGGTTGCCGCCGGGTTAGCCGCGTATTGCGGCTCAGTTGTTTTTGGCAGCGCCGATTTTACACTATCCATTTTTTTTGTAGCCGACTTGTCGAGGGCTGTATTACTATTGCCCGATTGTATGGGCTGCGGTGTTGTGATTTTAGCAAGCGATGCCTGTTGCCCCGGGCCTGTTGCCGGAATTTGTACAAGTATAACCGGGGAAATAGGCACAGCCGCCCCCTGCAAGCCGTTAGCCGGTTTAGGGTTAGCGCCGGTACTTTTGGCAATTGTATTTTGCAGCCCGCTGTTTGCAGCGCCAGCCGCGGCCGGGTTTGGAGCAGGCGCTTGCTTACCTGTACCTGCAGGGTTAGTGCCCGCCGCGTTGAGCGGGGCAGCCACGGTATCAGCGGCATTATTTTGTTGCTGTGCAGGTTGAGCTGGTTTAACCGCCACAAGGTTGCCATCAGTACGGGGATCTTTTTTATTTGTAAACATCCAGGTACCGATACTTAAAAATAACAACAGGGCTGCGGCTACGCCTGCCCACCACAGGTAAACCGGGCGGCGCTGTTTATCCTGCGCAGGGAATTTCTCTCTGAGCAACTGCCAGCCCTCGTCGGCGGTAGTGTCTTCGTAATTATCAAACACTTCCCTGATGCGGTTTCTTAAGTCGTTATCCAACTGGTCATCCATGGTGTGCTTCTTTTCTTAATATATTCCTTAATCGTTCCTTCGCCCGGCTCAGGTAAACACGCGATGAGCTTACCGGGATCCCAAGCATGGTGGCAATTTCTTCGTGATCATAACCATCTATCTCATACATATTAAAAATAGTACGCTGAATAGCGGGCAGCTCAACCATCAGCTTTAATATGTCCTGCGCGTTTAAATGATCAACCGGCCCCATATTGCTCCGTATAGGTGCGGCATTGTCCAACTCCACATTCAGCTGAAATTTCAGATCTTTTCGCCTCCTGTCTATAGCGGTGTTAACCATAATGGTACGCAGCCAGGCTTTAAAAGGCTTATCAGTATTATAAGTGCCAATGGCATTAAATACTTTTATAAATGCATCATTTACAGCCTCCAACGCATCATCGCGGTTTAAACTGTAACGCAAACTAATACCCATAGCATAGCCATAAAACTGCTTATACAGCAATTCCTGGTATTTTAAACTGCCTTTTTTGCATTGCCTTACAATCTCTTCTTCGGTAATGCGAGGGGGTGGATGCATTAAATGTTCTTTGTTCCGCTAAATATTTTTGTTGTTTTACGCCCTTACGGCATAAACAGGGCGAATGATACAATTTAAAAAATATTTTTTATTGAAAAAATCACCCGCTTTTAAACAAGCAAAAAAAGCCGATGCCCTTTTATAGGCACCGGCATGGTAATTAAAACAATAAAAAGCTTTTTAGTATTTTTTCAGAGCATACTGTACAGCGATGGTATCGCTGGTGCCGGTATCATTACGGCGCAGTAACTGGAAGTTATTGCCGTCGTAACCATATTGGTAAACACCTTTTAAGTGAAATTTAGCTCCGTTGCCTGATGCCAATGTGCTCGAATCGGCAAACTGGATATAAATCCCGTTATAAGCAAAAGCTCCAAAACTGGCCACATGGTGCGGGGTTTCAGCCTGAACCACAAAACGGGATGAAGCAGTTAACGCCACTCTGAAGTTAGTATCTCTGATGGTATCATAACCAGCATTGCCGGTTTTTTTCACAACGGCAGCAAATACGCCTTTAAAATTACCCTGCGGTTGGGGTATAGGCGTTACATCGCTTTTAGGTGAGCAGGCAACACCTAATGTTAACAATAATGGAAGCAGGTAAAATAAATTGCGTTTCATATCTTATCTTATTTAATCGTCGATATTTAACCATTACGCACGTAAATTTCCAAACGCTACAGGCGGCAAATTATTTTTTAAAGTTTTTTTGCCTCATCCCAAAAAACATCCATCTCGGCTAAACTCATATCCTGCAGCTGTTTGCCGTTTTCTTTGGCCTTAAGTTCAAGATACTGGAAACGTTTAATAAATTTCTGGTTTGTTTTTTCGAGCGCGTTTTCAGGATTGATATTGATAAAGCGGGCGTAGTTAATGAGCGAGAACAGGAGGTCGCCAAATTCGGCCTCCGCCCTTTCTTGATCGATGGCGCTTTCATCTTCGGCGTTAAATTCATTCCTGAATTCCTGCATTTCCTCCTCAACCTTGGCCCAAACCTGGCTTTTCTCTTCCCAATCGAAGCCAACGCCACGCGCTTTCTCCTGTATGCGCGATGCTTTTACCAGGGCGGGCAATGAAGCAGGCACACCGCCCAGTACAGACTTATTGCCCTCTTTAAGCTTAATCTGCTCCCAGTTTCGCTTTACATCCTCCTCGTTCTGCACTTCGACATCGCCGTAAATATGCGGATGTCGGTTAATCAGCTTATCGCAAACGCCGTTCAATACATCGGTGATAGTAAAATCATTGGTTTCTGAGCCTATTTTGGCGTAAAACACCAGGTGCAGCATAATATCGCCCAGTTCCTTTCTTATTTCGGGCATATCATGGGCCAGTATGGCATCGCTCAGTTCATAAGTTTCTTCGATGGTGAGGTGGCGCAGGCTCTCGAGGGTTTGCTTCTTATCCCAGGGGCAGTTGGCCCGGAGGTCGTCCATAATAATAAGCAAACGGTTAAAGGCTATGGCGGCGGTTGGGGCGGTTTCTGGCGCTTTTAAAGGCATAATATTTATAGATGAATTGCTATCACAAAGGTATGACATAGTGATTAATGAAAACCTTAAGTAACATTAATTTTAAGCTAACATTAATTAATGTTATTAGCCAATTGTTAATGCTACCTCTTCATCAAAACAATCAGTATCATGCAAAAGCTTTATTTTACGTTTATCCTTCTGGTTGCCATTGTTAATTTAGCCGTGGCGCAGCAGGTTGCAGGCAATGATGTAAACGGTACATTGAGCCAGCCCCAGCCTTTTCTGTTCACCATGAGCACGCTAAACCCGCAGGGCCGCAACTGGAGCCTGAATTACTCGGGCGGTTACGGCCAACGTACCGTTACCGCGATTGGTTTTGATGGGGTTGATCAAAATTTTTCGGCAAAAGGATACCTCGGTAATAAATTTACCTTAATGGCTATGCTGGGTACAGGCTTTGCCAATAACGGCGGGGTACGCACCATGCAACAAGCCGAAGTACTGCGCGATTTTATAGGCGGCAAGCAGCCAATGGGTTTCCGGGCCGGGGCAAGCCTGGGTTTCAGGCGCGAATTTAACAGTGACGCGGTTGCTTTTAGCAGGGTAACCGCCGCTTACGAAGTTACTAACTGGAAGCTTGGCGCCAACCTTCGTTTTGAAAAAGCATTTGATTCGCACCGCGACGGGCTTGACCTGATTACCAGCGTTGGTGTGCACCGCCATATATCCGGACAATTTTTTGGTGGCTTTGAAGCCGTTGGGCAAGACCTGGAAGGTTTTTGGGAGGCCGATGAGGCCGAAGGCGGCGCAAGGTTGCTGATCGGCCCGTCGTTAAACTATGCACCTGTTAACTCGCGGCTGGCATTTTCACTTTGCGGGGGGCCCATCATTTACGCTACCCGCAGTGCAGCCACACAAGGCCAGTTTGCTTACCGCGAACTCCCTACCACCAACGGCTTTACGCTTAAGTTTAATGTAGGCTTTCGCTTTTTGTAATTAAAGCTTAACCGCCCGCAGCATTTCGCGTTTGCCGGGTGCGCCGGGCGCTTTCTCTACCTTAAAATTCATGGCTTTGAGCATGCGTTTCAGGTTGCCGGTAATGGCATAGGTTACAAATACGCCGCCGGGCTTTAAAAAGCTAACCGTATGGCTAATGGCTTCTTCGTTCCACATTTCGGGCTGGTGGATGGCGGCGAAGGCATCAAAATAAACAACGTCAAACCGCTGTTCTGTTTCAAAGTTCAGCAGTTTGGTGTTTGCAATTTGAAGGCTTGCTGTTTCATTAATATCAACGGTGGTTTTTAACGCCTGCGGATAGCTGCTGTTAAACTGCTCCCAAAGCAAGGCCGGTACGTATTGTTGGTACCCGGTTAGCGCTATCATTTCGCTGTTTATGGGATAAGCCTCGATCCCTGTGTAATTAAGCTTTAACTGCTTGCAGGTACAGGCATCGGCGGTAAGCAAAAAGTTCAGGCCGGTACCAAAGCCTACCTCTAAAATATTTAAGCCGTTAACCTCATTCCTATCCAAAAAATACGCCATTCCCGATTTTACAAACACATGCAAACTCTCCTGCAGGGCCCCGTGCCGCGAATGGTAATGTTCGCCCACTTCGGCATTGTAAATGGTGTTGGACCCGTCGGCGGTGGTAACTATTTTTAGTTCATAGTTCATAGTTGATAGTTCATGGCTTGTAGTGGCAGATATTATTCATGTAGGTTAGTTGACAGATCATGGCTATTTATTCAAAAGTCTTGCTTCTTTATTTTGCTATGAACTATCAACTATGAACCATGAACAATTAATGTACCGCTTTCATCATTTCTGTAACCACCTCACCTAAATCATATACAGGCACTTCATTCACCCGGGCTGCGATAATGCTTGAGCCTGCGGCCGAGCGGTAGCCTGCCGCGCAATGCACCACAATGGGTTTATCTGTAGCTATTTCGCCAAGGCGTTCGCGCAGTTCGGGCAGTGGGATGTTGATGGCTGAGTTAAATACCTTACCCGTTGCAACCTCGCCGGTATTGCGGATATCAACAATGGTATAATTTGCCTCATTAGCCTTAAAATCATCAAGATCAAGCACAGGTGATACTTCGTTAGCTGATGCAGGAGCTAATAAACCGGCTTTAATATTGCTTTCGTAGCCAATTTTCGCAGCTTTTTTAATCAGCGCATCCAACTTCTCTTCATTTTCGGCAATGAGGTAAAACTGCTCGTTAGGACCGATGACCGAACCCAGCCAGGTTTCAAATTTTTCGCCATCCTGCAGGTTGATCGCGCCATGCAAATGGCCGTTCCTGAACCGGGCTTTGGGGCGGCTGTCAACAACTAAAATATTTTTATCTAAAACGGCATCGGCATCAAGGTGCGGTACCGCTGCAATACTTTGTTCAAAGCTTAAAGCGCCCGCTTTGTTCAGCTCCACGTCATGGCCAAAGTATTTTGGCACAAAGGGCTGATCGGTAGTAAGTGTTTTCACAAACTCCAGCTCATCCATCAGCTGCAATGCATAGTTTTCACGCAGCTCGCGGCCAATGGTACTTTCCAGGTCGGGACTCATGTTTTTGCCGCATAATGAACCAGGGCCATGGGCCGGGTAAACCACCACGTTTTCAGGCAAAGTCATCAATTTCTGGCGGGTGCTCTGGTACATCTGCCTAGCAAGTTCTTCTTTTTTTGCGGTGATATTGCCCACATTCTCGCGCAAATCCGGGCGACCAACATCGCCCACAAACAAGGTATCGCCGGTAAAAATGGCGCTTTCGCGGCCTTCCTCGTCAACCAGCAAAATACAGATCGAATCGGGTGAGTGACCGGGGGTATTCAGGGCTTTAAGTTTGATATCGTTCAGTTCAATCACGTCGCCGTCGTCAAAACTTTCGTGGGGGTAAGTAGCGCCGGTAAGTTTGCTGTTATAAATAACCGCGCCCGTGGTTTGATGGATCTCGAGGTGCGAGCTTACAAAATCGGCATGGGGGTGCGTTTCAATAACGCCAACAATGGTGGCATCGTGCTGTTCGGCAAAATCGTAATAAGGCTGCGGGTTACGCGCCGGATCAATCACTATCATTTTACCTGTACGGATCACGGCATATGAGCCATGCGCCAGGCCTTTATCGTAAAATTGCTGTATGATCATTTGCTGGCAAAGATAATTGTTTGTGCGGGATGTTGGGCAGGGGGAATGTTTGTGCGGGGTAAAAGATTAGAGAATATCCTTCAACGTCTGGACAATTTAAGACATAAATAATTAAATTTGATAATGACCACAACTGAATTAAAGACGGAGATCAATAAAACATTGGAAAATATTCCTGAAGAGGCCTTGAACGATGTGCTATTGTACCTGCAGCATCTGCAGGCAAAAGCGCCATCCGATATTAAATTAACATCGCATTTACGGCAGATACTCACCGAGGACGCCGAATTACTTGAAAAGCTTGCTCAATGATAAGTATTGAACAGGCGGAGCAGGTACACAATGTGCTTATTGAGAAATTTGGAGGCTTAACAGGTATTCGTGATAAGGCAGGACTTGAGGCTGCCCTGGCACGCCCATATGCTACTTTTGATAGCTTGGAACTATATCCTGAACCTGCGGATAAAGCGACGGCCATTTTTGAGAGCCTTGTAATTAACCATCCTTTTATGGATGGAAATAAACGGATATCCTATGTTTTAATGCGCCTTACATTGCTGAACAATGGATTTGATATTGTAGCTTCTCAAAACGAAAAGTACGAAATGGTTATCAACGCCAGTAAAGGTGAGATCAGGTTTGAAGAAATAAGAAACTGGATTGTAAGCCGATTAATAAAAAAAGGATGATCGTCTCATTGCTCAACAAAACAGGCCCGGCTTCGCCGGGCCTGTTTTGTTTCGTGAAAATTTTGATACTACCATATCTTAATCCTCTCTTCCGGCTTTTTATACATTTTATCGCCCGGTTTCACGTCAAATGCCTTATACCAGGCATCCATATTGGTTACCGGCGCGTTGGTGCGAAACTGCTCGGGCGAGTGCGGGTCTGTTAAGATCCTTTGCGCGGCAGCCTCGGGCGTTTGAGCCGAACGCCATACCTGTGCCCAGGATAAAAAGAAACGCTGATCAGGCATAAACCCATCTGCTTTATTACCAGACCGGGCCTGTTTGGTTTTACTGAAAGCCTCATACGCGATGTTCAAACCGCCAAGATCGGCAAGATTTTCGCCAAGGGTCAGCTTCCCGTTTACGTGCAGGCTATCGAGTACCTTGAAAGCATTGTATTGGGCAACCACCTGGTCGGCGCGCGATTTAAATTTATTGGCGTCTTCGGCGGTCCACCAGTCGCGCAAGGTGCCATCCGCATCGTACTGACGGCCCTGATCGTCAAAACCATGGGTCATTTCATGGCCAATCACAGCCCCGATTCCTCCGTAGTTAATGGCATCATCAGCATTAAAATCAAAGAAAGGGAACTGCAGTATGCCTGCCGGGAACACGATTTCGTTATTCGTTGGGTTGTAATACGCGTTAACCGTAGGCGGTGTCATGCCCCAGCGGGTTTTATCAACCGGTTTGCCTAAGCGGCTAACATTGAAATTGTATTTCCATATATTGATAGCAGTCAAATTGCCGTAATAATCATCGCGGTTAATCACAATGCCATCATACTTTTCCCAGTTATCCGGATAGCCGATTTTTACAGTAAAGGCGTTCAGTTTTTTCAGCGCGCGATCTTTGGTGGCGGGGCTCATCCACTCCAGGCGTTTTATACGATCGCCGAGGGTGGCTTTGAGGTTATTCACCAAAGCAACCATGTATTGTTTGGCGGCCGGAGTAAAATACTTCTCAACAAACAACTGGCCCAATAGTTCGCCAAGGCTATTATCAACAAAAGCGCTCATGCGCTCCTTGCGCGGTGTTTGTACTTTTTGCCCGCTTAAAGCGCTGCTAAAAGCAAAGCCCGCCTTAACAAAATCAGAGCTCAGGGAAACAGCGGCCCCTCTTAAAATATGCCAGCGAAGATAAATTTTAAGGTTAGCAACCGGCGTTGCGGCCAGCAGCGAATCTGTTGTTCTAAAAAAAGAAGGCTGCGCAACAATAATACTGTCCTGGCTACCGGCCTTAAGCGCCGGTAATATTTTGCTCCACTTTAAGTGGGGCGTTTGCTTTTCAAAATCAGCTACCAGGAATTTGTTGTAGGTAACATGCGGATCGCGCATAGCCACACGGCTTAACTGTGCCTTTGCCCAGGTATATTCGAGATTGTAAACGATATCAGCATTTTTTGCAGCTTCGTCTGCGCTGCTGCCGGTAAGCGTAAATAAAGTAACAATTAATTTTTTTAAAGCTTCCTGCGCTTTTTTTGAACGCGCATCACTTTTCAGGTAATAATCCCTGTCGGGCAGGTTGATACCGCCCTGTCCAAGGTTAACAATGTACCTGTTTACATATTTATCATCCTGATCTACACTAAACCCGAAAACAGCAGAGCCCGCGCCGTTTACACGTTCATAAACTAATTCGTTAATAACATCGTCAAGGTTTCTGATTTTGTCTATACGGTTTAAAAATGGCTTAATGGGGTCGTAGCCACGTTTTTCGATAGTGAGGGTGTCCATGCCGCTGGCATACAAATCGCCTACGCGTTGTTTCAGGCTGCCTTTGGGTTGTGATGCCGAGGTTTTGCTTACTTCATTTAACAGCCCAATCAGTTTATCGATATTTTCCTGGCGCAAAATATTGAAGCTTCCCCAACGGGTTTCTTTAGCAGGAACGGCATTACGCTTTAACCAGCCGCCGTTAGCGTATTCAAAAAAATCATCGCCCGGTTTAACGGCCAGGTCCATGTTGGCCGGATCAATAAATTTTTTAGGAGGAGCGGCGGTTTTACGCTTGGCTTTTACCGGCTTAGGGCCATCCGCAGCGAAAACATTTACCGACATGCCGAGAGCTGCAGCCAGCACAATAAAGTATAACTTTAATTTCATATTAATAATAAAAAAGTTAAAGTTAATGAATAAAGTGCAACATGAACAGGCCTGCCTGAACCGAGGCCTAACGATTGAACCAGTTGATAATGGCTTCCAGCTTTGATTTTTTTAAAATATCAAGCCACAAACGGTGCAATGGCATTGTTTTCATAATAATCGCGTTGTTAGTACTATCAATAACTGAAGGATTGTAAAAATATTGTTTGAGTTATCTGAATCAGAATTTACCGAATTTTAGAATGAACAGCATTGTTAGTAATCATGATTCAAATTTTGTGTTTTAGTTTACGTTTTTATATGACTCGGGCACCTAATTATCCTGCAAATTCTAAAATTCTGTAAATTCTGATTCAGACAATCACTAACTATCGTATTTTTGCGCGTTATGAGTATTGCTAAAACATATATCCCTAAAGAAACCGAAGAAAAATGGTACAGTTACTGGTTGCAGCACGGCTTTTTCAAGTCGGTGCCTGATGAGCGTGAGCCTTATACTATAGTCATTCCGCCGCCAAATGTTACCGGGGTTCTGCACATGGGCCACATGCTTAACAATACCATACAGGATGTGCTGGTTCGCCGCGCCCGTATGAAAGGCAAAAACGCCTGCTGGGTTCCCGGTACCGACCATGCCAGTATTGCCACCGAAGCCAAAGTTGTTGCCATGCTGAAAGAGCGCGGCATCAGCAAAAAAGACCTTACCCGAGAGGAGTTTTTGAAATACGCCTGGGAATGGAAAGAAAAATACGGCGGCATTATCCTGGAGCAGCTTAAAAAATTGGGCGCCTCATGCGATTGGGACCGTACCAAATTTACCATGGACGAGAACCTGTCTGAAGCTGTTATCGATACTTTTATCCACCTGTATAAAAAAGGCTGGATTTACCGCGGTATCCGCATGATTAACTGGGACCCGCAAGGTAAAACTGCGGTGAGCGACGAAGAGGTGATCCGTAAGGAAGTTAACCAGAAGCTTTATTATATTAAGTATAAAGTCTCAAGTCTGAAGCCCGAAGTTGTAAGTCAGGATTTGACTTCCGACTCAGAACTTCCAACTTCTGACTTCTTAACTATAGCCACCACCCGCCCCGAAACCATTATGGCCGATGCGGCGATCTGTATCAACCCTAATGATGAGCGCTACCTGCATCTGCATGGTAAAAAAGTGTTTATTCCGTTAATTAACCGCGAAATCCCGGTGATACTGGATGATTATGTTACCATGGATTTTGGTACCGGCTGTTTAAAAGTTACCCCTGCACATGATTTAAATGACTATGAACTGGGCCAGCGCCACAACCTGCCCGTTATTGATATTTTGAACGACGACGGCACGCTGAACGAAAAAGCCCAGATACTGGTTGGGGAAGACCGCTTTGCCGCCCGTAAAAAAATCGCGTTATTGCTGGAAGAAGCCGCTGCGCTGGAAAAGGTGGAAGAATATAAATCGCAGGTTGGTTTTTCTGAACGCACCAACGCGGTGATCGAGCCTAAGCTATCTATGCAATGGTTTTGCAAGATGGCCGAAATGGCTAAACCTGCTTTGGATTATGTACTGAACGGCGAAATAAAACTGATCCCTGACAAATTCATCAACACCTACCGCCACTGGATGGAAAACGTACGCGACTGGAACATCAGCCGCCAGTTATGGTGGGGACAGCAAATTCCGGCCTGGTATTTACCTACCGGCGAGTTTGTCATTGCTAAAAACATAGAAGAAGCGCTGAAAGAAGCACAGGCAATAAATCCGGCGCTTACCGCAGCCGATTTGAAACAGGATGAAGACGTGGTTGATACCTGGTTTTCGTCATGGCTATGGCCTATTTCGGTGTTTGATGGCTTTAAAGACCCTGATAACGCCGATATCAACTATTACTATCCAACCAACGACCTGGTTACCGCGCCGGAAATTTTATTTTTCTGGGTGGCAAGGATGATCATGGCGGGGCACGAGTTTAGGGGCGAAGTGCCTTTCCGTAATGTTTACCTTACCGGTATTGTAAGGGACAAGCAGGGCCGTAAAATGTCGAAATCGTTAGGCAACTCGCCCGATCCGCTTGATCTGATTGAGAATTACGGTGCTGATGGTGTTCGCGTGGGGATGCTGCTCTGCTCGCCTGCCGGCAACGATTTGATGTTTGACGAAAGCTACTGTAAACAGGGGGCAGGTTTCGCCAACAAGATATGGAATGCGTTTAAGCTGGTAAAAGGCTGGGAGGTTGATGCAACACTGCCTAACCCCAATGTTGTAGCTATAGAGTGGTTTGGCAACCGGTTTAACCAGGCCCTTACAGAAATTGAAGCCAACTTTGCGCAATACCGCCTCTCGGAAGCGTTGATGGATACCTACAAACTGGTATGGGACGATTTTTGCGCCTGGTACCTCGAAATGATCAAACCGGCCTATCAGCATCCTATTGACAAGGCAACATATGAGGCTACTATCGGCTTTTTTGAAAATATCCTGAAGGTGCTGCACCCTTTTATGCCGTTCCTTACCGAAGAGTTGTGGCATGACGAGTTGTTTGGCCAACGCACCGAAATGGACTGCTGTATTGTAGCGCAATTACCCGTTATTGGGGAAATAAATTCACGGCTGCTTGCAGATATTGAAGTGATAAAAGATGTTGTTACAAACCTCAGGAATACGCGCAAAACAAAACAGATAGCAGATAAAGAACCGCTTGAGTTATTTGTACGTCCAAATTCCGGTATTGATTATCATCAATACCAGGCTATTATCAGCCGCCTGGGTAACATCGGCAAGTTTGATACCGTTACCGACAAGGTTGAAGGCGCCATCAGTTTCCTGGCCTCTACCGATGAATTTTATGTGCCGTTTGAAGAGGAAATTGACCCGGTGGCAGAATGCGCCCGTTTGGCAAAGGAGAAAGAATATTTGCTCGGCTTTTTAAAGGCCGTTAACGGCAAATTAACTAACGAACGCTTTATGGCTAATGCTAAGCCTGAAGTTATAGCGGCCGAGCAAAAGAAAAAAACTGATGCCGAGGCTAAACTGGCTATCATAGAAGAAAACCTGCAGGCTTTGGCTTGCTAATTGCAGGATTCATCAACTTTGCACTACAGGAAACCGTACCGAAAGTACGGTTTCCTGGCAATGGCAAGGTTCATGATTTGTCCTGAATATGAATGATAATGTAAGTTTTTTTAACTTATCGATCTATAAAATCCTTCGGAAGGAACAGCCGTTTCTTGACCAGGCACGTATCCGTTTACTGTATTATGGCTTTTTCCTGGTATTTGTTGCGCTTTGCGCGCTGTACCTGAACGTGTATTTTCAAAACCAGGGTATGTTAGCCAAAACCACCCTGGTGCTCATGTTATCGGTTATAGTGCTGTTTAAATATTTAACATGGACATCCAACTGGCGGCTGGCATCACACGCGCTGCTTATAGTTGGCACCCTGGTAAACACCAGTTTGGTTTATATCAGCCTGCAAACCGTAAACATCATTGCCGTACAGGTTATTATCATCGTAGTGGCATTTAGCTTTTATATGCTGGGGCAAACCTGGGGGCTGATCTATTCCTTGCTCAATACCGTGCCGGTACTGATTTTCATGATCATTGAATATAACAGCGGCTATGTTATCGGTATAAAACCCAATAAGATAGATCAGTCGACGATCATTATCAGCCTGTTTGCCAACTTTATCCTGCTGATATTTATTCACAGCCACTTTTACACCGCTTTTTTAAAAAACATTAAAAACCTTAAGGATAGCAGCGAAGAACAAAAAAGACTTTACCATGAAATGGAAGCGGCTATTGAAAAAGCCGAAAAATCGGCCCTGGCAAAATCGGAGTTTTTGTCGACCATGTCGCACGAGATCCGCACTCCATTAAACGCTGTGATCGGCATGAGCAATTTGCTGATGATGGGCAGCCCAAGGCCCGATCAAAAAGAAAACCTCGAGATCCTGAAATTTTCGGCCAATAACCTGCTTGCCATTGTGAATGATGTGCTTGATTTCAGCAAGATCGAATCGGGCAAGGTGGTTTTTGAAAATATCAGGTTTAACCTGGTTGATCTGATGAACAATATCTGCGGCGGGCAGATGCTGAAAGCCGAAGAAAAAGGTTTATTGTTTAAGCTGGATGTTGACAGTTCATTAAAACGCAGGGCGCTTTTTGGCGATCCTACACGCCTTACCCAGATCATTTTTAACCTGGTAAGCAATGCCATTAAATTTACCGAAAAGGGCAATATCTGGGTGCGGGTTACCTGCGTTGAAGACAGGCACAACACCGTTACGGTAAATTTTTCGGTGAGGGACACGGGCATAGGCATAGAGAGCGATAAACTTGCCAACATATTTGAGCCCTTTACCCAGGAATCATTAGCTACCACCCGCAAATTTGGGGGCACCGGCCTGGGGCTGGCTATTGTTAAGCGTTTGCTGGAGTTGCAGGGCCTGCAAATGACGGTGAACAGTACACGCGGTTACGGCTCCGAATTTTTATTTAATATGGAGTTTCCGGTATCAACCGAAGTTTTACCCGAGCCTGTTGAAGCCGCCCCCGCTAACAACGCTGCGGTTGATGGTTTGCTTAGCAGCCTCAGGATATTAATTGCCGAAGATAATATGGTGAACGTAATGCTGATGAAAAAGCTGCTGGCTAAATGGAACATTACGCCAACCATTGCCGAAAATGGCGAGCGGGCGGTTGAGTTTATGCAATACGGAAACTTTGATATTATACTGATGGATTTACAGATGCCGATAATGAACGGCTTCGACGCATCGAAAGAGATTCGTAAAATGGCCGATCCGCGCAAATCACGGATACCGATCATCGCGCTTACAGCATCGGCCTTGTTTGATATTAAGGACCAGGTTTATGAGGCCGGCATGAATGATTATGTATCAAAACCCTTTAAACCAGACGAACTACTGGAGAAACTGCAAACCTATGCACCAGGTAAAATGGCGTAGGAGCCCACCCAAACCCTCCCCGGAAGGGAGGGCTTTAGAAAATTTCCCTTGCAATCGTTTGCAACGCGAACAGTGATTTTTTCTTTTTGTCTCTTGAATCTTCCTGTCCTGATTCTACCCTCCTATTTATTCAATGCATCTCCGGCTTTAATCACCGCCTCATTCACCTCTTTAACCCTATCCAATTCCATTTTTTCAACAGCGCGATCATAAGTTAACACGCCATTTACTTCATGCTCCACATCTGTTGTTTGGGTATATATGGCTACACTTAAGCCTTTGTATTTCATTAGCTGCTCCACCTCGTCAAGTAAAAAAACATAACGATCAGTAAGGCGGGAACGCGTTGGTTCGTAGTCATACGCGTTGTTGTGAACGGGCCACATGTGGTTGCGCACAAACAGGCCTACGCCTCCAAATTCGCCTAACGAAGCCGCCCGGTGCGCATCTGGTACAGAAGCGCCGTAAGGGCCCACGTAAATATGGGTATCTACATAATCCCCATTGCCCGGGTCGCCATATGGCTTTTGATAGTCGGGGTTGTTGTTAAAACCGGAGTTGCCGTTAACCAACCGTGACGGATCATACCGTTTAACCCAGTTGGTGATGTTTTTAACATCAAAGGCACCCCAGTTTTCGTTGAACGGCACCCAGGTAATTATTGAGGGCGAGTTGTAATGATCATCGATAATGGCCTTCAGTTCCTTGCGATAAACCTTGCGGTTTTGGGTAGAATCCTCGTTTTGATACCAAATGGCAGGCATATCCTGCCAAACCAGTAGCCCCATTTTGTCGGCCCAATAGTAAAAGCGCTGGGGTTCCGTTTTCATGTGTTTGCGAATGAGGTTGTAGCCCGCTTTCCTGGTGTATTCCATATCAAACTTCAGGGCATCTTCAGTTGGGGCGGTTAAAACGCCATCGGGCCAGTAACCCTGGTCAAGCAGGCCCAGCTGCATCATGAATTTGCCGTTGATGAGTGGCCGGACCACACCGTTTAGTTTACCGAGTTTAATATCGCGCATACCGAAATAGCTTTTTACCTTGTCAGCCTCGCTCCCGTCGGTATTGTAAAGCGAGAGTTGCAGATCGTACAAAAACGGTGAATCGGGCGACCATAGCCTGGCATTATTTACCGGCAGATAAAAATACGTGCCGCCAACAGCTTCCGTTTTGGAAATTTCTTTACCATTGTTCAGCGCTACGGCCTTGATCTTTCCTTTGCCCTCGGTATTGACCCAAAGTTTTAAACGTTTACCTTCCACATCAGGCAATAGCCGGATACTTTTGATATACGATTTGTTTAGCGGTTCCAGCCAAACAGTTTGCCAGATGCCCGATGAAAAGGTGTAATCACCCCGCGGACCGTTTTTGCCGGAGGGCGTTTTGCCATCATTAGGATCTTTAGCGGCTACCACAATGGTATTGCCGCCTTTTTTCAGATAAGATGTAATATTAAAACTAAAGGAATCATATCCGCCAGAATGCGAACCTACCTTTTTATCATTTACAAAAACAGTTGCATCATGATCTACCGCGCCAAAATGCAGCATAACCTGTTTTCCCTGCCAGTTTGCCGGGAGCTCAATGTTACGGCGGTACCACATATTAATTTCCTGTTTGCGCTGTATACCTGATAGTACCGATTCGGGGCAGAAGGGTACCTGGATCCTTTCGGTTTTACCTTCAAAAACGGCAGGTTTTTCAGGGTTTAAGGCATTAGGGGCATTCTTGCCGCCCATGTAATCCCATTTGCCGTTTAAACAAAGCCAGTCGGCACGTTCTAATTGAGGGCGGGGATATTCGGAGAGCGGGGTTTCTGCCTGTATGGCTTCCCTTGTCCAACGTGTGGGCAGTTTGGCCTCCTGGGCCAGGGCGGTGCATGCATATAAAAATGCTGCCAAAAGCAGGGCTTTTGCTTTGAGATAGGTATTCATGGGTAGATGTTGCAGTTAACAAGGTTATGAATGCCTAAAGTAAGGAATAGATAACCGTTATCATAACATTTTATTTGTGGGGCTTACACCGATTGATTTTTGATTACACCGATTTTAACCGTTGATTGGGGATGATTACGCTGATTTCGCTGGATTTTTTTCTTTGTGATTAAAATGATTTTTATGATTACGCTGTTTTTTCTGAACCAGAATTTATAGAATTAAGGAATTGATCGAAATTTCGCTGCATTCTGTTGATTCCTTTAATTCCCCCCAATTTAAGTTCAGACAAAACGCCATGCATCAGGTCGTGACACGACCTCCGGGAGAAAATTAACAGGATGCCTGCAAAACTCCTTATTCTGAAAATCCTACAATTCTGTAAAGTCTGATTGACGACAATCCACAGAGACAGCAGGGGATAGTTAAAGGATTTATATTATCTACATTAGCCTTACCAATGTAAACCAATTAAGAGTATGCAAGTAATTTTAGGAGTCATCTTCCATTTTATAGGTGGCTTTGCTTCGGGGAGTTTTTATATTCCCTATAAAAAAATAAAGGGCTGGGCCTGGGAAAGCTACTGGATAGTGGGCGGTCTTTTTTCATGGTTGATTGTGCCGCCGCTGGCCGCATGGCTTACCGTTCCGGGCTTTGCCGATATTATAAGCCATACCGGCTCGGCAACGCTTGGCTGGACCTACCTGATGGGCTTGTTATGGGGGATAGGCGGGTTGACGTATGGTTTGGGGGTTCGATATTTGGGGGTATCGTTGGGCAGTACTATTATATTGGGCTTATGTTCGGTTTTCGGGGCGATCATCCCCTCGGTGTATTATGATCTCTTCCCTAAAAAAGGGAAAGATACTTTTACGCTGATGCTGCACACACCATGGGGGCAATTGGTTTTATTAGGCATTTTACTGTGTGTAGTGGGCATTATTATATGCGGCAAGGCCGGTACAATGAAAGAGCGGGAATTATCTGCGGATAAAACAGTAGCCGAAGAAAACAAGGATTACCGCTTTGGTTTGGGCATAGTTGTGGCAGTTATATCCGGCGTGTTAAGCGCCTGTTTCAACTTTGGGATTGAGGCCGGAAAACCAATGGCTGAGATTGCCAACCAAGCCTGGCAGGCCTCGCATCCGGGACAGGGCGATTTCCTGTTCTCCAACAATGTACCCTACATCGTTATACTGTGGGGAGGCCTCACCACCAACTTTATATGGTGTATGATATTGAACGCCCGCAACAAAACGTTTAATAACTACACTGATAAGCAAACGCCCCTGCTTAAAAACTACCTGCTTGCCGCGCTTGCCGGTACAACCTGGTTTTTACAGTTCTTTTTTTACGGCATGGGCGAAAGTAAAATGGGCAATGGCGCCAGCTCATGGATATTACACATGGCTTTCATTATCCTTATCGCCAACACCTGGGGCCTGGTATTAAAAGAATGGAAAGGGGTAAGCAGGAAAGCATTTGTAACCGTAATAGCCGGTATAGTAGTCATTGTATTATCGGTATTGGTGGTAGGTTATGGCAACAAAATAAAAGCCAAAGCAGAGGCCAAACAAGTATCTGATTTGACAATAAAAAATTAAAATAAATCAATAATTCACTAACTCGATAATTCACTAATTTAAAATATGTCTGTTAAAACAACACCATTTAAGCATGTAAGTTACCTTTGGGATGATGACAAAGCCGCCGGAATGGAAGGTGATGAAGTAGCCCTGCTCATTTACCGATCCAACCTGTTAGGTGCCGACCTGCGCCTTACCAACTACGGCGGGGGCAACACCTCGTGCAAGCTGATGGGCAAAGATCCGCTTACCGGTAAGGAGGTGGAAGTAATGTGGATCAAGGGATCGGGCGGTGATATTGGTACGCTTAAAAAAAGCGGACTGGCAGCCCTTTACGTAGATCGTTTACGAAGCCTGAAAAATATTTACCGCGGCGTTGAATTTGAGGATGAAATGGTTGAACTGTTTAACCACTGCATTTATGATCTTAACTCCAAAGCGCCGTCAATCGATACCCCACTTCACAGCTTCCTGCCATTTAAACATATTGATCACCTGCACCCTGACGCGGCCATCGCTATAGCGGCTGCAAAAGATGGTAAAAAAATAACGCAGGAATTGTTTAACGGTACCATTGGCTGGGTTGAATGGAAAAAACCAGGCTTTGAACTGGGTTTACAATTAAAACAGTGCCTTGACGAAAACCCCGGCATCCGCGGTATTATGTTAGGTTCGCACGGATTATTTACCTGGGGTGATACCGCTTACGAAAGCTACATCAACACTCTTGAAGTGATAGAGCGCTGCGCCGAATACCTGGAAGAAAACTACGGCAAAAAAGGCCCTGTTTTTGGCGGGCAAAAAAATGAAAGCCTTGAAGAACCGGCCCGTAAAAAACAAGCCGCGGCACTGGCTCCGGTGTTACGCGGCTTCTGTTCAAGCTACCGCCATATGGTTGGTCATTTTACCGACGACGCGCGCGTGTTAGAGTTTATCAATTCAAATGACCTGGATCGTTTGGCCCCATTGGGCACCAGCTGTCCCGACCACTTTTTGCGCACCAAGATCAGTCCGCTGGTGCTTGATTTGGCACCGGACGAAGATCTGAGTGATGTCACTGCCTTGAAAGCCCGTTTGGCGCCCGCATTTGAGGCTTATCGCCAAATGTATACCGATTATTACAATACCTGCAAACATGATAACAGTCCGGCCATCAGGGATACCAACCCGGTAATTATCTTATATCCGGGTGTGGGTTTGTTCTCTTTCTCGAAAGATAAACAAACCGCCCGTGTAGCGGCCGAGTTTTATACCAATGCTATCAACGTAATGAAAGGGGCCGAGGCTATTTCTGAATATACCTCGCTCCCACGCCAGGAAGCTTTTGATATTGAATATTGGTTGCTGGAGGAAGCTAAACTACAGCGCATGCCTAAACCAAAAGCATTATCAGGTAAAATTGCCCTGATCACCGGCAGCGCGGGCGGGATAGGTAAAGCTATCGCCAAAAAATTTGTTGATGAAGGCGCGGTTGTTATTTTGAACGATATGAATGCCGAACGTTTGGAAGGCGCAGGCGAGGAATTTAAAAAGCAATACGGTAAAGATTCCTACACCACGGCCATTCTTGACGTTACCAGGGCCGAACAGATTAATGAAGCGCTTGAAATAGCGGCGCTGACGTTTGGCGGGGTGGATATTGTGGTAAATAACGCGGGCTTATCCATCTCCAAATCCATTGCCGATCATACCGAAAAAGATTGGGACCTGCTATACGATGTATTGGTAAAAGGCCAGTTCTTTATTACCCAGGCTGCTGTAGCGGTGATGAAAAAACAGGATATCGGCGGCGATATTATTAACATCGTAAGTAAAAACGCTTTGGTTAGCGGGCCCAATAATGCCGGTTACGGCTCGGCAAAATCGGCCCAGTTACACCTGAGCAGGTTGAATGCCGCCGAATTGGGTGCCGATAGGATCCGCGTAAACGTAGTTAACCCGGATGCCGTGATCAGCGACAGCAACATCTGGGCCGGCGGATGGGCCGAGGGTCGGGCTAAAGCTTACGGTGTTACCGTTGAAGAATTGCCTGCTTACTATGCTAAACGCACTTTACTAAACGAGGTAATTTTACCTGCCGATATCGCCAATGCCTGCTTCGCCTTTACAGGCGGCCTGCTCAACAAATCAACCGGTAACGTGCTGAATGTTGATGGCGGGGTGGCGATGGCGTTTGTAAGGTAAGCCCCCTCTAAATCTCCCCCGGAAGGGGAGACTTTAAAATAATACAAGGACGGGAGTTCGCGCTTAAACTTGTATGGTAGTAGGTATCCACGCTTACTATATGATTTGTAGATATTAACATGAGTGTGGACACTCATATTTTAGGTAGTTCAGGTGCGCGAGCCTCTGGACTACGAGAAACTTCAAAATAAAAAAGCCCTCCCTTCCGGGGAGGGTTGGGAGGGGCTTATGCAGTTAGAAAAATATAAAATTGATGAAGCCAATCATCAACAGATCAATGACCATCAGCGCAAATTTGATTTTGTTGCGGCCGATATAAAAAACCTGGATGCTATCCTGCAAAAACTGATCGACTTCAATATCGCTATACCAAGCTGGGCCCTTGGTACCGGCGGCACACGTTTTGGGCGTTTTTCGGGCGGTGGTGAGCCGCGCAGCCTGGAAGAGAAAATAGATGATGTAGGTTTAATCCACGCGCTTAACCGCAGCAGTAATTCTATCTCATTACATATCCCGTGGGATATCCCTTCCAATGCTTTGGCTGTTAAAGCCCACGCGGCGGAGTTGGGTTTACATTTCGACGCGGTTAATTCCAATACATTTCAGGATCAGCCTGACCAGGAGTTGAGTTACAAGTTCGGATCGTTACACCACGTAGATAAAGCAGTGCGCAAGCAGGCCATTGCCCATAACATCGAAGTGATTAAATATGGAGTTGAACTTGATTCGAAAGCCTTATCGGTTTGGCTGTCGGATGGTTCAAACTTCCCCGGTCAGTTGAATATGCGCGGTGCGTTTGAACGCACTTTGGAAAGCCTACGGGAGATTTATGACGCCCTGCCTGATGACTGGAAAGTTTGGGTGGAGTATAAGCCTTATGAGCCTAACTTTTACTCCACCACCATCGGCGATTGGGGGCAATCATACCTGCTCTCATCCAAATTAGGCCCAAAAGCACAAACACTGGTCGACCTTGGCCACCACCTGGGCAGTACCAATATCGAGCAGATAGTTTCGTTATTATTAATGGAAGGCAAACTGGCCGGCTTCCACTTTAACGATTCGAAATATGGTGATGACGACCTTACCGTAGGCAGTATTAACCCTTACCAGCTATTCCTGATCTTTAACGAACTGGTTGAAGGCATGGACGCCCGCGGCATGGCGCACGCTACATCCATAGGCTGGATGATCGATGCTTCGCACAATGTGAAAGATCCTATTGAAGACCTCTTACAATCAGTAGAGGCCATAAAAATAGCCTACGCGCAGGCCTTACTGGTTGATACGCCTGCTTTGGTACAGGCCCAACAGGATAATGATGTGGTACTGGCCCAGGAAATTTTACAACATGCTTATCGAACCGATGTGAGGCCGTTACTGGCTGAAGCAAGATTAAGAGCGGGCGGAGCTTTAAACCCGCTAACTGTTTACAGACAGCAAGGCGTCAGGCAACAACTGATCAATGAACGCGGAGCTAAAGCGATATCAACCGGATTATAAGCCTATGGAGCCGATACCCGTTATAGCCGTTTTTGACGTAGGTAAAACCAACAAGAAACTCTTCCTGTTCGACGAAAACTATAAGATAGTTTTTGAGCGTACAGCCCGTTTCCTGGAAACCCACGACGAGGATGGTGATACCTGCGAGAACCTTGACAGCCTCAGGCTTTCGGTGTTTGATTCTCTGCGCGAGATTATCAAGCACAAAGAGTTTTGCCTTAAGGCGGTCAACTTTTCAACCTACGGGGCCAGTTTTGTTTATGTAGATGAATACGGGAGGCCGCTTACACCGTTATATAATTACCTTAAACCATACCCACCGCACCTGGGCTCCCGGTTTTATGACAACTACGGCGACGAAACCAAATTTGCTTTAGAAACCGCCTCGCCCATTTTGGGCAACCTCAATTCGGGGCTGCAATTGTACAGGCTAAAGCATGAGCAACCTGCCATTTTTAAACGGGTAAAATACGCGCTGCACCTGCCCCAATACATGAGCTATCTCATTAGCGGCCAAATGGTAAGCGATTTAACCAGTATCGGCTGCCATACCGCCCTTTGGGATTTTAGCAAAAATGACTATCACTACTGGCTGAAACAGGAAGACATTCTATCCAAAATGGCGCCACTGCACCCCGCGGACAGCGTGTTAACATCAGAATTTCCGGGTAATGGTTACAAAGTTGGTATTGGGTTGCATGATAGTTCGGCAGCGCTGATCCCCTACCTCGTGAGTTTCAGTATGCCCTTTGTATTGATCTCGACGGGTACCTGGTCTATCAGCCTCAACCCTTTCAATCAAACACCGTTAACTGCGGATGAATTAAAGCATGATTGCCTCAATTACCTGCAGTACAAAGGCAAACCTGTAAAGGCCTCACGCCTGTTTACCGGTTATGAGTACGAGCAGCAGGTAAAACGCATCGCCGCTCATTTTAAGCAGGATGAGATCCGTTACCGTACCATCCAGTTTGATCCTGCCATTGCAGCCAAATTACAAAACGAACCACGGTTAAAAGCCGACGAAAAAGACGGACAATTACAACGCTCCGTATTTGAACAGTGCGATCTTGATAAGTTTACTAACGACACCGAAGCTTATCATCAACTGATGCTGGATATCATCGCGCAGCAAACAACATCAACCAATTATGTATTAAACGGCTGTGCCGTGAAACGTATTTTTGTAGATGGCGGCTTTAGCAAAAACAGCGTTTTTATGCACCTGCTGGCGGCGGCATTTCCTCATTTAGAGGTTTACGCTGCATCAATGGCGCAGGCTACGGCAGTGGGTACGGCTTTGGCTATACACCAGCATTGGAACAGTAAGCCACTGCCGCATGATTTAATTGAATTGAGATATTACTCGGGGATTCAGAGTGAGGCGGTATAATATTACAGCCTTCGCCTCTTTTATTGAAAACAAACATTTTAATAATCCGGTTATCAGCCGGATTTTTTTAATTTAGGGCAACCAATTACTGCTTTCATGAAAAAGATAGCCTTGTTTTTATTATCGTTAGGTTTTGTATTTACTGCCGAAGCCCAACAGGCAAAACACAAAAAAGCTATCATCGTCCTCACCTACGATGACGGCATCAATTCGCAATTAAACATTGCTATCCCGCAACTTGATTCGGCACACCTTACAGGCACGTTCTTTTTAACAGGCGGCATGTCAGAAACTACCATCCCCCGCTGGCGCGAAGCCGCTAAAAAAGGATATGAACTTGCAAATCATACCTTATACCACCCCTGCCTGCTTACTACGGTAAAAGGAAACCCCGCAAATAATTCCGCAGCTTATACCCCATATATGATGCTAAGGGAGATCAACGAAATGAATACCCTGCTGTTTGCGTTAGATGGCAAAACCGGCAACCGCACCTACGCATACCCCTGTACCGAAGAGATGGTTGGCGGCATAAATTACGTGGATACCCTGCGCAAAGCGGGATTGGCTAAATACGCCCGCATAGGCGGCGGGCCGGACGCCGTGATTACCGATTTTAAAAACCTCGATCCGCTTCGGGTACCATCTTTCGCGGTTACCGGAAACCCCGTAACCGGCGACATGCTGATAGCATTTGTAAAAAAGGTGCAGCAAAGCGGCGGCATGGGCGTGTTCATGTTTCACGGGGTTGGCGGCGATTACCTCATTACCCCGGCCGATGCACACCGCCAGCTTTTGGCTTATCTAAAAGCCCATCGCGACGAAATTGAAGTAACCACCTTTATGAAAGCGATGGACGAAGTAATGGCTAACAGATAATCAAATTACAAGAATATGCCCTTACTTTTTTAGTTCTTTAAAACGCCGAACTTGCTCTACTTCCCTTGTCCTAACCAAAGCAGCGAGTTAATGATCAGTTTATCCACATCCCCGTTGGCAAAGGTTTGGGATAATTCCTTATTGGTGCCCCCATCGTAATCCATATCATTGTGGCCTATGTTGAAATAAACCATCCTGTACTTTTTGTTGGTCCAGGCTACGGGATAATAACCGCTATGCCAGATCTCATACTGTTTCGGACCGTTACCCAACGGAAAACTCGTCGAATCAACTGAAAGTAATATATCAATATCCGAATTTTTGCGCAGGTCGTGTTCCCAGCGGTACCATTCGTTAGGATTGGTTTTAAAGGTTTGCGGAAGGCCTTTGGTTACCGGATGTTTAACATCTTCAACCCTTAAAATTGCCGGTGTTGGGTGCCAGGTATTGCTTACATATTGCCCCGAACCTAAAAAAACGTTGTGGTACCAATCCCAGTTTTGCGGAAAAGCCGAGGGCGTAAGCGCAAAAGCCGAGAAATGGAAACCCATCCAGGCGCCGCCTTTTTTCATATATTGTTCAAAAGCCGCGCGTTGTTCGGGGGCATCGGGCCGGGTATCTAAAAATACTACCACCTGGTATTTGGCCAGGAACGCCGGGTTCATGTTAGCCCAGTTATTGGTGCTATCGTAAGTAAAATTGTATTTCTTAGCCACCTCCGGAAACCAGCGATTTGCCTCGTGTACAAAACTGATATGCGCCAGATCGGCCCGGCCAGTGTAAAAGGCTATTACATTGAATTTCTTTTTACTTTGAGCGCTGGCGTTTAATGCTGTAAAAACTGCCGTAATAAAAATGGCAAAAAATAACATTATCCTTTTAATCAAATTTAGGTTGATGGTCATATCTGTGTGTTTATCATTGCGGTGATAAAACTAAGGGATTTGCATTGATGACGATGGAAAAATGGGATAATGAGAGGTAATGTAGGGGGTAGAATCCTGACCTACCGTATCAAAATAAGTTCCGTCGCTGGCGCACGCGTGCCGCGTGTGCCTTTCCTTTTTAAAAGCTCAAAATCGCTACTGTTAAGCCGGGGGTATATGCGGCACGCGTGCCGTCGCTGGCGCACGCGTGCCGCGTTTGCCTTTTCCGCTTTAAAAGCTTAAAATCGTTACTGTCATGCGGGGGCTGGTATCGTTGCTGGCGCACGCGTGCCGCGTGTGCCTTTTCCTTTTTAAAAGCTCAAAATCGCTACTGTTAAGCCGGGGGGTACACGCGGCACGCGTGCACCAGCATTAGGTGAGTTTACTATTTACTTTATCACAACACCATCTGCTCAAACAACCTGTTCAAAGTAGCTTCTGCATCAGTAGTCATACCAGGATGTACTTTTGATGCCTGTACCACCGTGCTTCGTGTGGCGGTAAGCCAGCGGAAACGCGAGGGTTGATCGAGTTGCGCTATCGGTCCGGCATCTTTTTCGCCATTGCAGATCCGTTCAAGCGAACGGATGTTATCCTCCAGGCAATCCAGATCCAGATCACCGCAAAAAACTGCCAACCTTTTGTTATCAAGGTTGAACAATACTTTTAAAAATTTTTGTTTGGCACAGAACAGGATCACCCCGATATTGATAAATTCCTCGCGCTCTACCCTGGGTACAACGCGGATTACGGCGTACTCAAATACCTGCATATAGCGCTTGTTTTGCGGCTGTAACAAATACTTCGGAAGCGGCCAGCCTGGTTATGATAAAACCGGCATAGATGTTTCGCACTTCGTCGGGCGTTTCTTCAAAATCACGGTAGGTGATCCACTCGTCGGGGATGAGGGCTACAATATCGCGGATTTTATCTGGGGTTAGTATGGCCTTAAACTCGGCATCAACGGCATCTAATTGAATGGCACGGGCCAGCAGCACGTGATCTTTAACCTGTGCAAACGGACGGGTTGCCATCTCCTGCCAGTTATGCCACGAGTGGTGGAAATACAGGGCTGCACCGTTATCTATCATCCAAAGCTCTTTATGCCACATCAGCATATTGGTATTGCGGGCGGTACGATCAACATTGGTAAGCAGGCAATCAAACCATACTATCTGCGAGGCCAGTTTGGCATCAACTACGGTAACCGCCGGATCAAAGGTAATAGCGCCTGATAAGTAATGCAGCGCAAGGTTAAGCCCCTCGCTAAATTTCAATAAATCCTGGATCTCCTCATCAGCTTCAGAGCGACCGAAGGCCTCATCCAGGTTAGCGAAAACCAGTTCCGGCACCTTAAAGCCCAGCAGGCGGGCAATTTCGCCGCCTAGCAATTCGGCAATAAGGGCTTTTACACCCTGGCCCGCACCGCGGAATTTGAGTACATATAAAAAGCCGTCGTCGGCCTCGGCAATGGCGGGTAACGAGCCGCCCTCGCGCAGTGGCGTTACGTAGCGGGTTACGTTTACCGTGCGGAGCTGTGGTGGTGTGTAGTTCATAGTTTTTGTTGAACAAAAGTTCAGCATTAAAGCTATTTAGCGATAGGGATTACAGCGGATACCGGCCCTGTGGCTAATGCCTGCGCAGTATGAGCGGAAAGCCCGGGCCGCAGGCAACGCCACGCTATTAATGAGCGCGTTTTCAAATGGCAATCATTCGCCGTTCATTTGCCGCGAAGCTGTTACTTTGTCTTGATGCAAAAGTAAACAAAAACCCAGTACAGAAAAACGCCTTCAAACAGCGAGGCCACCTCCCCTACGGCCCGCTTTTCTGCAAACCTACCGATTTTTGGAATGAGTATAATTTGTAGCATTATTTTTACCTTTCGCTCATTACCCGGCTGTTCTTAAAATCACATTCATACACATCACCACAATTTTTTAGTTTTTGATTGTTTAACGGCCCGGCTTATTTTTTAGCCGGGCTGTTTATTTCTATCCAATACCCATCCGGATCCTGAAAGTATAATTGCAATACACCATCGGCCCTGAAGGTAGGCTCCTTACTATCGCCTTTCCAATTGCTGTAAGGGATGTTCATTGCCTCAAGGTTTTTGGCAAAATCGTTTACCGACGATACCGTAAAGCACAAGTGTACGCCTTTAACCTGTTTTTCATTTCGCGCGGCTTGTATTACGTGTAGTTTTACATTGTTACCAAGGCTGTACCATTGATGCAAGGTATCGGCAAAGGGGTTATCTACCTTCTTAAGGTGCAGTACTTTGGTGTAAAATTCGGTGCTTTTTTTCAGGTTGCCGGTAGTTATAGCAATATGGTCAACAACGGGCACAAGGTCTGTCCCGGTTTGTGCGTGGCTTGCTAATGGCATGATGCCGCAAACCATCAGTATCAATAAAAAGTGTTTCATTTATAAATTGGCGTTTTGATCTGTTAAAGATATAGGTTTATCCCGGCCCCTAAATCAATTTGCAGATTAATTACAAAAAATATTGCTTAAATAACAGTGGCGCCTCGCTGTTTTTACGCGCGATAGTGTTTCTGATATCAAAACAAACAGGCCACACTAATAACGCGTGGCCTGTTTATTATGTTAAAGCGGATCAATTCATGCTTAGTCGTTCCAAAGTGTACGGTGAGTAAAACTATTATCCAGTTTGTTTTTGATATAGATATCGTCTTTGTGTACGATGCAATCACTTGCATGGATCTCTTCTTCGGAGGTTACCTTAATAATGGTGCCCGAAATTTGCTCAACTATACTTGATAGCGTGAGGATTTCGGTATCGGGGATTTGAACGGTTAGTATTGCCATGGGTAGATGTTGTTTTTTTGATAATTCAAAAATATGGCAATAAAATCCGGCTTATGTTTTATCAAAGTAAAATTTAAATAACCTTTATTTTATAAATCTCATCAATAATATCAATTCCCGTTTTTGGTTATCAGAACCCAATCTACCACTACTTTAGCCTGCCCGGCTTTGATTTTATCAACTGTACTTTGCGGCAGGCCGTGATAAGGTTTGGTTACCTTGTTAACCCCGCCCGGGTAGCCGCCGCCGATGGCGAAATTAAGGATGACGAATTTTTTATTATCAAAGGCCCATCTGCCGTATTTTTCAACCATAGCCCTGGTTACGGTATAGGTAACTTTACCGTCAACCTTAAAAACAAGGCTTTCGGGCGACCAGTCTACCGTGTAAATGTGCCATTGTGTAACGTCAATACCTGCTGGAAAGAATACCCTTTTGGTAAGGGGGGTATCGCCAAAGTAACCGGGGCCGTGCAGTGCGTGGCTCACCCAACTCGAATCGCCTACGGTTTCCATAACATCTATCTCGCCGCAATCGGGCCATTTACCGTTGCCCAGCGCCCAAAACGCGGGCCACAAACCCGCTCCGGCAGCCATTTTCATCCGGGCCGAAGCTGTGCCGTAGGTAAATTGCATTTTGGCGCGGGTGTTGATCCTGCCAGAAATAAAATCATACTTACGCTGCTCTTTACTGGTAAAGCCCGGTTGGTAAAGTGCTTTTAATATCAGCGCGCCATTGGTGGCGCCCTCGGCTTTGCCGTCAATCAAATATATAGTAGCTGCCGAATCCACATAGGCCTGTTGCTCGTCATTAACGGTATGCCCTGTTACTTCAACATTCCAGTAGCCGCGGTCTATAACAGGCTTGTTGAAATCTTCAAAAAATACGGTATCTGTTTTGGTTTGCGCTATGGTTCGCGTGGCCGCTAAAAGGTTTGCTGATAGCAGCAGGTATTTTAAATTCATAGTTGAAAGATAATAGCTTAAAAGTAATTAATAGTTATAAAGTTCAATTGGGTGTGATAGATATTTTACAACAACCATGTTTTTTTACAGTTACGGCTTTAAAACGCCATTGGAAGTTATGATATAACAGTTACTTGTTTAAATTGCAAACCTTGAACATTTAATATGCATAACGGCGGTTTTTTAAGGGTGGTTTTAATAGTCTCGGCTATAAGCTTTTTGCTTGATTGGTATGTACATTCAGGGCTGAAAACCCTTACTGCCGATTGGCGGTCAGGCTTGTGGCGTAACGTTGTATTGTGGGGGTACCTGTTTATTGCTATAGGTGTAACTATTATTTTTATAGCCGGTTTAGGCGCTTTCAATACTGCCAAAGGCATGCGCCCTTTTCATGAGTGGATGTTGAGCCTGTTCCTTGCTTTTTTGGTTACCAAAATATTTTTCATCATCATCCTTTTCCTGGGGGATATCAGCAGGTTTTTTGTCGGCTTATTTAACCTGATCAATGATGCGGGCAAAAACAAAGGACTGTCTGCTTTCCCCGGCCGCCGTAAATTTATAAGCGAGGTAGCCGTTTTGGTGGCGGCGGTGCCCTTTACATCGCTTTTATATGCCATGTTTAAGGGCAAGTATGACTACCGCGTACACCGTACCACCCTCTATTTTGATGACCTGCCCGATGCTTTCGACGGTTTCACCATTACCCAGTTATCAGATATCCATTCGGGCAGTTTTGATAACGTGGAGGCTATGCAGCGCGGCATCGACCTGGCTAAAGCGCAAAAAAGCGATCTGTTTGTTTTCACCGGCGACCTGGTGAATAATGCCGCATCCGAAATTGAACCCTACATTGACAGGTTCGGGCAAATTAAAGCGCCTTTCGGCCAGTTCTCTGTTTTAGGTAACCACGATTATGGCGACTATATTCAATGGGATACCCCGCAGCAAAAGGTTGCCAATCTTGAAAAACTCAAACAGCATCACCATGAATTAGGCTATCGTTTGCTATTGGACGAAAATGTAACCATCGAAAAGAACGGGCAAAAAATTTCATTGATCGGTGTACAGAACTGGGGAAGGGGTTTCATCCAGCTTGGAGATTTGAAGAAAGCGTTACAGGGTGTATCCGATGATGCGTTCAAGATATTGCTCTCGCACGATCCAACCCATTGGGAAGAACAGGTGCGATATCATCCTTCAACCATTCACCTTACCTTGTCTGGCCATACCCACGGCGCGCAGTTTGGTGTAGAAACAGCCGGGTTTAGGTGGAGCCCGGTAAAGTATCGTTACCTCGATTGGGCCGGGTTGGCTCATGAAAAAAACAGGTACCTGTACGTAAACAGGGGTTTCGGCTTCCTTGCCTTTTCGGGCAGGCTTGGGATCTGGCCGGAAGTTACAGTGATTGAGCTGAAAAAGAAAACTGATCTCAGTTGATCAGTTTGTTTATTGTTGGCAGGGTTTTTATGCAGTTATCATAAAGCATAAAATATGGCAACCAATAACATTAAACAAATAGGAAAAAGCAGCCCGCCTGTACAAACCCAATCTACCAATGCCTGGCAGGTGATGAAGCCCTTTGTACATTTTGGTATTAAGGCAACGGCCGCTATAGCGCATACGTTAATAGCTATAATTAAACATATCCCCAAGCCGGGCGACCACCAAAAGGAAAAAACCGGATCTAACAGCAAGATTGTCAAAATATAACGATTCCTGGCTGAAGTCGTCTGTTACTAAATTGCTTGTTTACCGTTTTTTTACGGATAAAAATACGGTGTTTTCACGGATTGTGAATTGGCGTTATTATGCCGAAATTTAAGCATTGATTAAAACCAGCGAAACAAAGACACCGGATAGTTTGGCGTTGACATAGTGTTGAATTGAATGCTGTTGTAAAAAAGGACTTTGTGAATAATGGTATAAACAATTTAAAAGCATGGCCGACTCTTAACCAAGTGGCAAGCTAAAATATATTACCATCTAAACCCTTCACCTTTAATGTTGTATTTACACCCGTCAATTTTTTTTGACGGGTGTTTTTTTGCCCTTATATTCAAAATTTAGGCTTTGTTAAACACGTAATTTGTGCTTACTTTCACCCTTGATGAATCATCTGCCTACCGGTTATTTAACGCTAAAAAAACTACTTTTTCCGGCGCTGTTGCTTACCGCCACGTTATCAAAAGCCCAGACATTTGGCGGCAACCCTCCGTCAATTAAATGGCGACAGGTAAATACACCTGCTGCAAGGGTAATCTTCCCGGTTGGGCTTGATTCGGCGGGTTTGAACGTGGCCAATATCATGAGCCAAATGAACAACCGCATCCGCCCTACAATTGGCGGCAGGCAAAAGCAAATAAGCGTGGTATTGCAAAACCAAACCACGGTAGCCAACGGCTATGTGGGATTAGCGCCCTTTAGAAGCGAGTTTTATTTAACCCCCGAGCAAAATAGTTTTGATATCGGCAGCCTGCCCTGGCCGCAACAACTGGCTATACACGAGTTTAGGCACGTGCAGCAGTACAATAACTTTAATGTAGGGCTTTCGCGTGTTTTAAGTTTTATTTTTGGCGAGGGCGGGCAGGCGCTGGGGAATGACCTGGCCATCCCCAACTGGCTTTTTGAAGGCGATGCCGTATTTAACGAAACCCTGGTAAGTGAACAAGGTAGAGGCAGGCTGCCGCTTTTTTTAACAGGTTACCGTGCGCTGTGGGCCGCGGATAAAAACTACAGCTACATGAAGCTGCGCAACGGCTCATACCGCGATTATGTGCCCGATCATTACCCGTTGGGCTATATGATGGTGGCTTACGGTCGCGAAAAGTATGGTAATGAAATCTGGAAAAACATAACCCACGATGCCGCAGCTTACCGTGGTGGTTTTTATCCTTTTCAGTGGGCGGTGAAAAAATATACGGGCGAAAGTTTCAAAGCCTTTTCCGTTAATACTTTCAGCTACTTTAAACAGCAATTTGTTGAAGACAGTAAGCAACCGGCTGCAGAACGGAAAAGGCATTTTGATGCTAACCGGCAATATCCGGCTTTTGTGGATGACAGTACGCTCATCTACATGAAAACTACTTATGATAACCTGCCGGCATTTGTAGCTAAAACAGGTGGCGTGGAAAGGAAGATCAGCACCCGCTCAAGTTCTATTGATAATTACTTTGACTACAGCACCGGCAAAATCGTATATGCCGCCTACCGTCCTGATTTGCGCTGGGGTTACCGCAATTACAGCGAACTGATGCTGCTTGATATCAAAACCGGCCGGGAGCATCGCATTACATCAAAAACCAAATACTTTGCACCCGCATTTAATAACAATGCAGAAAGGATAGTAGCCGTACAGGTTGATCCCTCCGGTGCAAGTACGCTTCATATTTTAGATACAGCGGGTAACCTGAAACAGGTTGTGCCAAATGCTGGAAAGCTATTTTACACATATCCCAAGTTTTATGGGGACGATAAGCTGATCTCGGCTACCCGCAACAACAAAGGTGAAATGGCGCTTACGGTTATTGATATTGCAACAGGTAAGTGCGAAAACCTGACGGCATTAAGCTACCGCCCCATAGGTTTTATCAACCTGGAGAACGATAAGTTATATTATACCCAAACCGATGGTAAAAACGACCGCCTGTTTGTGATGATGCTCGATACTAAAAAGGTTTTTGAAATGCTGCCTTCCGGGAAAGACAGCGGCATAGGCTTTTATCAACCGGCGGTAAGCGATACCAAACTGGCCTGGGTAAGCTTTACTGCCGACGGTTATCAAATTAACAAGGCCGATAAAAAGGAGTTGAAATGGATTGACGCCGGTGAACAATACGCCCGTTACCTGCCCGATCTGGGTATTACCGCGCTCCGAAGTGATTCTGCCACGCATCTGCTGGATAAGGTGGTTGATAGGCCGCTGCCGGTTACCAAATATTCAAAAGCGCATGGCCTGTTTAATTTTCACAGTATCATTCCTAACATCAGCGACCCCAATTACTCGTTCGCTATCACCGGCGAAAATGTATTGAATACTTTCCAGTCCGAACTTTCATTTGATTATAATACCAATGAAGGGTACAAGCAATTTGGTTTTGATGCCATTTACGGCGCGTTGTTCCCCTATATTTCGGCCGGGGCTGATTATACTTTAGATAGGCGCAGTTTTTTTAAAGGAAGATATGTATATTGGAATGAAACCGCCGTGCACGGTGGCCTGCGTGTGCCGTTAAACTTTAGCCAGGGCAAACGCATAACCGGGCTTACGTTTGGGAGTGATCTGTATTTTAACAGCATCAATTTTCAAAACCCATACAAAAGCAGTTTTGCCGATAGATCGTACAGTTACCTGAATAATTACATCAGCTTTAGCAGCCAAAGCCAGCAGGCGCAGAAAAATATTTATCCACGTTTTGCGCAAAGCATCGGTTTAAATTACAAATCGGCTGTTTCAGGTTCGGGAGCTACACAATTGCTTACCACAGGCGTGTTTTACTTTCCCGGTTTATTGGTGAATCACAGCTTCGCGATCAGCCTGGCCCATCAGCAAAAAGGAAAAGATAATGTGATCAGTTTCTCTAATGATTTCCCATTCTCGAAAGGATACACGGCCGAGAACCTGGATAATATGAACAAGATAGGCTTAACCTATCATTTACCTTTAGCCTACCCGGATGCCGGTTTCGGCAACCTGTTTTACATTATGCGTTTGCGTGCCGCGCTGTTTTTTGATTATACGCATGCCAATGCTACCAACTTTTTTACCGATGGCAGCAGCTTTAAACAAAACTTCCGGTCGGCAGGTGGTACGCTGTACTTCGATACCAAATTCTTTAATCAGAACAGCATCACTTTCGGTATCAGGTATAGCCGATTGTTGGACGAAGACTTTTTTGGAGGAACGGGGCGCAACAGGATAGAGTTGGTGTTGCCGGTTTCGTTTTTTTAGGGGGGAGATACTTATGCTATCCTAAGTTACTTTTCTTGAACGATGAAGTAGGCAAAATCGTTAAATTCAATTTTTATGCTTTCTAAATCCGGATTTTTAGTGGGTGTTATAAAGCCGAGACAATAATGGGTTTCATTTATAAAAACTTCCACAGCGTGTCGTTCTAAATGAGTCACTTTTGCCTTATGCTCCCAGATATTGAACAATCTGCTACGTTTTTCTTGCTTTTTATCAGACGTATCGCAATGATACAATAGCATTGTTTCGTTTCCACTTGAGTCAAAAAAATCATTGATTATTTGACGAATGGTAGGAAATACTTTTGGATCGAATGCTTTGCCCCTCAAACTTCTTGTTTGAGGGGTTTTTCTAAAACCAAAAGCATATCCGGTTTTTAAAAGTAGAGGAAAGTTTTGTGTATACTGCGAATACTCATCTGTTTTGAAATAAACACTATATACAAAGTTATCACCGGTTGCAAACCAATAAAAAAGGCTGCCGTCTTCGTCTTGTTCCTTCAGGAAGGAGTAATAACTATTCAATGATGATTATTTCTTCTTTAAAGCAGGGAATTTCTTAGCAGCCATTTCGTCAATCTTTTTAAACATTTCGGCTTTTTTCCGATCCAATTCATCAAAGAAAGCAATAGCCTTTTTGTTATCCGGAGATATAACAATTTTTTTAAGTTCCATGATCTTTGATTTTTATATCAAACTATAAATGAGATGTTTAAATCCTTATTTAGTTTAATGCAAAGATAGCAAATATATTTTGTTTCGATACAGGATTATGTAACACCGCTTAACTATTCGCCAGCCTGATCAGCTCCTTAACCCGCTCAACCCCGGTAACATCAATACTGTATTCATCGCCGCCTTCTGCACCCATCAAAATGTGCTGGTTATGGTATTTCATCTGGCTGGCTACCTTAACCCTTGCAGATGAATGCACTTCGGTAGCGCCGGTAAAGCGTACCAGATCGCCTACGTTGGTTTCACTTACGCCGCTGCCGGGCATAATGCTTAACCTGCCGTCGGCCTGTTCAATAAGGCGGTGCAGGTTGCCCGCACCCTCTATCGCGGTACTTTTACCGCCCGAGGTAAGTATACGTTCGCAGCCCATCTCAATGATTTGCTCAAGCGCCTTGTGCTGATCGGCGCACATATCAAACGCCCTGTGAAAAGTTACCCCGAGGCCCCATTGCCGGGCAAGCCGCACCATTTCGGTGCAGCGTTCAATATCAATGCTGCCATCCTCTTTTAAAATACCAATTACAATGCCATCGCATCCGGCATCTATGCAATACCTGATATCGGCCATCATCAGCTTGTACTCCATATCATTGTACAAAAAATCGCCGCCACGCGGACGGATCAATACATAAAGCTTGATATGGAGCAGGCTGCGCGCCATTAATATAGAACCGTGAGAGGGTGTAGTGCCACCATCCTTTAAATTTTCGCAAAGCTCAACGCGCACCGCGCCGCCCTCCTGGGCCGCCAGTGCCGATGTAACTGAATTCGCGCAAACTTCGAGTGATACGGTTTGAGACATGTGCGTTTTTATTAAGTTCATGGTTAATGGATCATGGTTCATAGCCAAACCAGGGAAATCGTTTTTAAAAAAGAGTTTTCATCGCCTGTTTGAAGGAGCTTCACCCCAGCCCTCTCCAACGGAGAGGGAGCGCCTTGTTTCTTAAAGTCCTCTCATTTGGAGAGGGTTTAGGTGAGGCAATTTATAGTGTATTTTTTAAAGGCGGTTTTCCGATAGCCGAACAACCTTTGCTGCAGTTTTATGCATTTTACTATGAACCATCAACCATGATCTATGAACTAATTATTTATAATAACTCTTACCAGGTACTAATAAATCCTGTTGTTGCGCATTGCATACGGCGTACGAAAAACCACTTTGTATGGCATAGGCGCCGTATTCGCCTTTTTTATTGATGGCTAAAAAGCCTACCTGGATTTTTTTGGCTGTTTCGGGTTTCTTTTTGATGATACGGTGTACGGCTTCTTTGCAGGCATCTTCGGGAGAAAGGCCCTGCCTCATCAGTTCAACCACCAAAAAGCTGCCCACATTGCGGATCACCTCTTCGCCTACGCCGGTTGAAGTGGCGCCGCCAACCTCGTTGTCAACATAAAGGCCCGCGCCAATAATGGGGCTGTCGCCTACGCGGCCATGTAGTTTAAAGGCCATACCGCTGGTAGTGCATCCGCCCGAAATATTACCTTTCGCGTCAATAGCCAGCATGCCTATAGTATCATGGTTGTATTTGCCGCCCGGTCTGCCGGCGCCGTTTTCAATGTTCATTACAGGGCTGTATTGGGCTTTTTTTAGCCACTCTTTCCATATTTTTTCTGTTTCGGGAGTTAGCAGCTTTTCTTTTTTCATACCCTGCTCTACCGCAAACTGGGTAGCGCCCTCGCCAACCAGCATTACGTGCGGTGTTTTTTCCATTACCATACGGGCTACCGAAATAGGATGGGCTATATCTTCCATGGCGGCTACCGAACCGCAGTTGCCAAACTCGTCCATAATACATGAGTCGAGGGTAACGTGGCCGTCACGGTCGGGCAGGCCGGTGCGGCCTACGGTATGGTTGGTGATATCTTCCGCTTCCGGTATCCGTGCGCCGGCTTCAATGGCATCCAGCGCTCGCCCGCCTGTTGACAGTACCTTCCAGGCACCTTTATTGGCGATGATGCCAAAATCCCAGGTGGAGATTACGATTGGATAGCCTGACTCAGGCCGCGGGGTAATGGTTTTTGCTATGCCCGATTTTGAAAGCGCTGCAAGCGAAGCACCTGCGGCTGATAGTTTGATGAACTTACGGCGGTTGTACATAAGTGCTAATATATGAAAAACAGTTTGAACTCCTAAGTCGGGAGTAGGAAGTCAAAAGTTTTAGGCGAGAGCAAATCACTTTTGACTTAAGACTTAAGACTTCTAACTTAAGACTTCAAAACGCTATTCAAAATCGCGCTGGCAGTTAAAGCAGTGCCAGGCTTTGCGGCTGTAAAAAGGAAAAATCATTAACAAAAATGAAACGATTCCTGTAAGCCAGTGTACCCTTTTTTCTGTAGCCGAACCATACCGCACATTGGTCGATCCGCAGTACGGACAGATTACAGCGTTCAGCGTTTCTTCGTCAATCTCCACATGGTCCTGATCGTGCAGGTCGCCCTCGGCGGCTAAAATTTCACGGCAGCGCTCCAGGTCGCGTTCAAATATTTTGAGTTTGATGCCGCCCACCGCCTGGTTGTACAGCGGGTTTGAGCCTATGGTATTTTCATCCGCTATAAAACATGGAATGCCGTAGCCCTCCAGTTTCGTGCGGATAATGTGGGCCAGCATAACATCGTAATAAGTTTCAAAGGTTATGATCTTGTCTTCGGGTTTAGCTTCCATATTGCAGATAAATATTGATCAAAGGTAAATTGTTTTTTAATTAATTTGGCTGCCGTGAACCGCATCGACCGTATATCAGCTATTTTAATTCAATTGCAATCGCGCAGGGTTGTAAAGGCCGGCGATATTGCCGATAGGTTTAACATTAGTTTACGCACCGTTTACCGCGACATTAAAACACTTGAAGAAGCGGGCATCCCGCTGATAGGTGAAGCCGGTGTAGGTTACTCCATCATGGAGGGTTACCGCCTGCCCCCGGTGATGTTTACCCGCGAAGAAGCTACCGCTTTTTTAACCGCCGGAAAGTTTGTTGAAAAGCTAACCGATACCAGTACCATGGCACAATACCAGTCGGCTATGTACAAGGTTAGGGCCGTGTTGAAATCGCACGAAAAGGATGCTCTGGAAAACCTTGACGACAGTATTGAAGTATTGAAAAGCAATAGCCAGAAAAGGGCCGATAATAATGATCACATCCAAACCATCCTTGATTGTATTATAGGTAAAAAAGTGATGTGTATCGATTACTTCGCGGCCCATTCACAGCAGGATTCTAAACGCGATGTAGAACCCATCGGGGTGTTTTACCTTGATAGCTTCTGGCATTTGATAGGCTATTGCAGGCTTCGCGGCGGCTACCGCGATTTCAGGATTGACAGGATCAAAAAACTGGTGGTTACGGATAAGAGCTACGTTAACAGCAAGCATCCCACATTAAAGGATTATATTGATAAAACGGCCTGCGAAAAACACCTTGAGCAGGTAGTGATTAAAGTGGATAAAGAGATCCATAATTACCTCGATCATCAAAAATATTATAGCGGTTTTGTATCTGAAAAAACCGTAGGAAATAAAATTGAAATGACTTTCCTTACCATCTCTATCGAGATGTTTGCCCGCTGGTACATGATGTTTGCCGATCATTCCGAAATTGTAAAACCGGATATCCTGCTACAGCGGATCCGGGAAATTACCGCGGGTATTACCAAAAAAATAAAATAATTTTTTTCTGTTTTTTCTGCTGACATAGGGCTGTCACCGGCCGGTTGTTACTTTGTTTCATGATAAGCAGCGCGGAGCTTTATTAGTCCGCGTTTTTTGCTCATCCGCTAAATCTCACCCTCATGAAACATTGGATAGTAGTAGTATCAAAAGATCATATCAGCCGCGGTATTTCCGGCGGATTTATCCAGGCCTGCCAAGGCAAAATTTCGCCCCTCAAACGGATGGCTGAGGGCGACTGGATTGTAGTGTATTCACCCAAACAAAAAATGAATGGCGGCGAGCCATTGCAGGCTTTTACGGCAATTGGCCAGGTGCGCGACGGGCATATTTACCAGAAGCAAATGGCTGTTGATTTTACGCCCTATCGCCGCGATGTGAATTACTATGAATGTGCCGAGGCGCCCATTGCTCCGCTAATAGATGACCTCGATTTTATCAGCAATAAAAAAGTCTGGGGATATAACTTCAGGTTCGGCTTTTTCGAAATCCCCGGCGCGGATTTTGAGAGGATAAAAGAACACATGATCACCGGTAAAAAACCAACACTGAATAAAGCAACATTATGGAAAAACTAACAGTAAATGTACAGGTAAAATTTAAAGCGCCCAAAGCAAAGGTTTGGCAAGGCCTTACCGATTCTGCTTTGGTAAAACAGTATTTTTTCGGCACCGATCTGAAGTCGGACTGGAGGATGGGGGAGCCTATTGTGTTCAGCGGCGAATGGGATGGTAAGCAATATGAAGACCACGGAACCATCCTTGATATCGACCATGGTAATTTTGTAAAATATGACTACTGGAGCAGCATGAGCGGCACCGACGACAGGCCCGAAAACTACGCTACAATCACTTATAACCTCACCGAGAACAACGGCGAGACCGAGCTTACCGTAACCCAGGATAATGTTAAAAATGAGGAGGCGAAAACACATTCGGAACAAAATTGGAGAGGCCTTTTGGAGGAACTCCGAAAATTGATAGAATAATAATTTATATTAACTGATTGTTTATATAAATAAATCATATGATTGATTAAAAGTTTTTTATAAAGTGATATAACAAATAGTAATACCCCTGTTATGGATGAATTGACAATAAAAGGCTTCTTTTTGGTTGGGATATCGGTTCGGACAACCAACCAAAACGGACAGGCCTCAAAGGATATCGGCGCGTTATGGAATCGCTTTATGAGCGAACGGATTTTGCAGCAGGTAGTGAACCGGATAAGCGACGAAATTTATTGCGTTTATACCGATTACGAAAGCGATAAAGATGGTTATTATACAACGGTACTTGGTTGCTGCGTTGCTACAAAGGATAACATTCCGGAGGGCTTAATTTGTATTACAGTGCCACCCGGAAAGTATAACAGGTACGTAGCCAAAGGAGCCCTGCCGCAAGCTGTAAGTGAAACCTGGAGGCGGATTTGGTCGGATGATATTGACAGAAGATACCTGGCGGATTTTGACGTATATGGCGAGCGGTCGAAGAACCGGGAGGAGGCGGAGGTGGAAATTTTTGTTGGGGTGAATTAAAGTTGTCTGAATCAGAATTTACAGAATTTAAGAATTGACAGAATTCAATATTTTACGCAATTTTTATTCTGAAAATTATAAAATTCTGTAAATTCTGATTCAGATATTGTTACCTGTTAAAACCCAACCTCTGCCCGGTTTTTACTTCAATCAGTTTGCCATCAGCATAGGCCAGATTTCCTGATACAATGGTATGCGTTACCTGCGACCGGAAGGTGTTTCCTTCAAAGGGGCTCCAGTTACATTTGTATAAAATATTATTCTTATTTACGTTCCATGGCTTGTTCAGGTTAACCAGCACAAGGTCGGCCCAGTAACCTTCGCGGATGTATCCGCGCTTTTCAATCTGAAACAGGATAGCCACGTTATGCGCCATCTTTTCTACAATCTGTTCCAGGCTTATTTTACCATGGTGATAAAGCTCGAGCATGGCTGGCAATGCATGCTGAACCAATGGGCCGCCGGATGGGGCCCGAAGGTAAGGCTGCTCTTTTTCTTCGATGGCGTGCGGGGCATGGTCTGTAGCGATAACATCGATGCGCCCATCTAAAACCGCCTTCAAAATTCCGTCTCTGTCGGCTTCGGTTTTAACGGCAGGGTTCCACTTAATGTAGTTGCCTTTGGTTTCGTAATCGGCATCGGTAAACCATAAATGGTGGATGCAGGCTTCGGCCGTAATCCGTTTATCTTTTAGCGGGATGTTGTTATCAAAGAGATGCGTTTCGCGCTCGGTGGAGATGTGCAGAATATGCAGACGTGTGTTATGTTTTCTGGCCAGTTCTACAGCCATAGATGATGATAAATAGCAAGCCTCCTCGCTCCTGATTTTTGGATGTAAACGTACCGGAATATTGTCGCCAAGCAACTGTTTATAGTGCGCCAGGTTGCTATTGATAGTAGCCTCATCTTCGCAATGTGTTGCGATGAGTGTGGGGGCTTGCGCGAATAATTTTTCGAGTGTATTCGGATCATCAACCAGCATGTTTCCGGTGGATGAACCCATGAACACTTTAATGCCACAAACCCTGTTTACATCGGTGCGCAAAACCTCGTCGAGGTTGTTGTTTGAAACGCCCATGAAGAACGAATAATTAGCCAGCGAACTACGCGAAGCGATCTGGTATTTATCTTCCAGAAGTTCCTGCGTTAAAGTATTCGGAACGGTGTTCGGCATCTCCATAAATGAGGTGATACCACCCGCTACTGCCGCGCGCGATTCGGTATAAATGTCGGCTTTGTAAGTTAGGCCGGGCTCACGAAAATGCACCTGGTCGTCTATACAACCGGGCAGCAAATGCAGGCCTTCGGCATTGATAATTTGATCTGCCTGCACGTCAATCTGGCTGTCGATTTTAGCGATAAAACCATCTTTTATCAATACATCGGCAACGTATTGTTTGTGCTCGTTTACGATGGTGGCGGCTTTTATAAGTATTGTAGACATATTCTGGTATTTCGGATGTTTAATTCGGATTTACTGATTGAGTTCAAACTTACGAAGTTTTTAAAACTTCATAAGCTTCAGCCTAAGGAAGCTTAGATTTCCGCGAATGATTCTTCTGCCGGAAAATCGCCAAGGCCACTGTAAATTGAAATGCCATTAGCCTCGCTATCCGCCACAGCCCATTTCGCCATAGCGTACATCACCGGCCTTAAACCCTTTCCGGTTTCACTTAACCGGTAGCTTACATAAGGCGGCACTACGGGTTTCGCTTCCCTGATGATAATGCCATCTGCTTCCAGTTGTTTCAGGTGCTGGATCAATACTTTTTCGGTAATACCGTTTACTGATTTTTTAATTTCGCTATAGCGCTTGCTGCCCGTGAGCAGTTGGAACAAAATAATAGGTTTCCAATAACCGCCTATGCGTTCCATTACATAAGTTACGGGGCAGGCTGTAAAAGCGGCCTGTTTGTTTTCCTGTATGGTTGAGCTTTCTTTAATCGCTGTCATGGTGATACATACTTTGGGGTAAGTACTTGTAAAAAAGTAAGTGTAAAAATATCTTTGCTCTCAACAAAAACAAAATATATCATGAAAATTATCGTAACCGGTTCAACCGGAAATATCAGCAAACCATTAACCCAAACATTAGTAGCCGCAGGCCACAACGTAACCGTGATCAGCAGCAATGCAGATAAAACAGCGGAGATTGAAGCCCTTGGCGCCAAGGCCGCCATTGGTTCATTGACCGATACCGGTTTTTTAACCAATACCTTTACCGGCGCCGACGCGCTTTATGCCATGGTGCCGCCAAACTTTGTTGCCGGGAGCTTACGCGTATATCAAAACGAAACCGGTAAAAGCTATGCCGAAGCTATTAAACGTTCGGGCATTAACAAGGTAGTGATGTTAAGCAGTATTGGCGCGCATTTGGATAGCGGCGTAGGCCCGATAAAAGGCATCCATGATGTTGAGCAGATTTTTAACCAGTTGGATGGCGTAAATATTAAGTTTGTCCGTGCATCTTACTTCTTTACCAATTTTTTCAGTAATATCAATCTGATCAAACACCAGGGTATTATCGGCTCAAACTACGCCGCCGATGCACGGATGGTTATGGTACATCCGAGGGATATTGCCGCAGCTGTAGCCCAGGAGTTGCAAAACGACTTTACCGGTAAAAGCGTACGTTACATTGTAAGCGCCGAAGCTACAACCGGGCAGGTAGCCGCCGCATTAGGCCAGGCCATAGGCCAGCCAAACCTGCCCTGGGTTGAATTTACCGACCAACAACTGGAAGCTGGCTTATTACAGGCAGGCGTACCCGCCGAAATGACCGGTAACTATGTTGAAATGGGTACAGCTATAAGAAGTACGAAGCTTTGGGAAGATTATGATAAACACAAGCCGGCTTCATCAGGCAAAGTTACCTTGCAGGATTTCGCTGAGGAATTTGCGGCGGTATATAAGGCGTAAGTTTACTTACGGCTTAAGCTCTGCTATGGTTATCGCGAGACTCTGTTTTTACAAACAAAAGCGCTTCATTATTTATTTTACTTTTGGGTCTTAGGCGGCTTATTTAATCTGGTTAGAGCGGCTCATTTTTTAAGCAGCTGCTCTAACTATTAAATACGGATTCATTTGCTGTTTGTATTTGCTGATAATCTGCCAGACAGGGTGTTAGGTCTCTATAAACGCTATAAGCCATTTCGAGGATTTTCTTTGGATAGAATCGCATTTTTTTAACAAGGCATCTCAAAATCATGCCTCTTTAGATGCTGGAGCCCCTATTGTTCTCCCGGCCTTCGACTAAAGCTTTCCTGCTAATGGAAAATAAGAACAGCATTCATCAACTTCATTATCATAAAGTACGAAGCAATAATAGCTTTTCTAAGCAAGCTAATACTCAAGTTCCTGGCATTGGATGCCGGCTTTTTGCAGCAAGCCCTCTATATAACGGGGCGAAACATTACTGGCTTCGATGCGCAAAATATTGTCGCAATCATCCAGATCAAAGTTCCATTGAGTAATAGCGGGTTCTTTGGTTAATAAATTTTGCACCCGGCTTACCTGCCGTTTTTGGGTTACGCTTGTTGCAAATACCAGCACATCCATATATCAAGTTTTTTTCGTGGTAAGTAATTAGCCGAAAGCTTAAGGCAGAAAGCTATTCTTTAGCTTTTTTTTCTTCGTTTACCGGGCCGTTCCCGAAATCGTCCCAATTGTGGCCAAACCTGCCTGCACCACGGCCTTTCCATCCGCACATACGGTCTTCCCATTGGGTGCGGAATTGCTCGCGTTCTTCAGGGCTCATATTTTTAAAGCGTTCGGCCATACGCCCACGCATCCATGGTGCGCCGCCGCCTTTGGGGCCGCCTTTGCCAAATCCAAACAGTATTTTACAAAGTACAAATATGCCCATGGCCTGCCAATAGGTAATGGTTGTTACGTGCAATATATCGGGGAGTAAACAATTCCAAAGCTGCATCACCACAAAGCTGATCACAGCAAGGCAGGCAATCACACCCAATGGGATGAAAATGAATCGCCTTTTATAAAAAAATGGTTTCATGTTATTTAATATCTTAATTTTAATAATCCGAAATTTCAAGGTAGAGCTGGGCAAGCCTTTTGCGCAGGTGCAATACAGCGTAGCGCTTGCGCGATACCAGGGTATTGGTGTTTACCCCTGTACGTTTGGCAATCTCTTCGAAGGGGATATCTTCCAGTTCGTGCCAAACAAAAACCTGCTTCTGCTCTTCGGGTAGTTCATCCAGCGCAAAAAATAACTGCTCCCAAAAAAGGTTGCGCAAATACTCGGTTTCGGGAGTGGTAGCTTCGGTAAGGAGTATGGCTTTAAAGTCCGGTGCTTCATCGTCATCATCTTCACCATCCGCCAGCATATCATCAATCAGGGATTCCTTCTTTTTTTTATGCTTATCAGTTATTTTATTCCGGGCCACCCGGTATAGCCAGGCGCTGGTTTGTTCAATGGGTTCAGAGTTGATCACGGCGCTAAACTGGTACCAAACATCCTGCAAAATATCCTCGGCGTCGGCATCGTTTTTTACCCTCTGGCGAATAAATCCCAACAGGCTTTTACCATACGCTGCTATTGTTTGTATGATGTGGCTGTTTTTGTCCCGGGGCATTATCGCTGTTGTCAATTTCTTTATCCTTTTAAAGATAAAGACGATTATGGTTTTAAAACATTTTAATTTTTTTTAAAAAAAAGCTGTCGGCCTAATAAATTCATTTCTCGTTGCAAAACCCGGCATTACAAACAGCCAACCGGCGACACATTAAAACGATACCTAAACGCCAAAATTCAATTTTAACAGAATTAAATTCATAAAATATTAAAATTTTTGAATTTAATTCATTTTATATGTAATATTACCGTATGACCAACGAACAAGAAATCGTTTTAGACAAAACTGATCTGCATATCCTACGCCTGATGCAGGAAAACGCCCGTATTTCCAACGCCGACCTGGCCCGCGAACTCGGCATGGCGCCATCAGGGATATTGGAGCGGGTAAAGAAACTGGAACAAAAAAACGTGATCCAGCAATACACCACACGCATTAACCCGGTGGCCCTGCAGCAAAAATTGGTAGCCTTTATTTTTATGAAAGCTGCCGACGGCCCCGGAAGTGAAGCCACCTCGCGCGAGCTGGCTAAAATACCCGAGGTACAGGAGGTACATTGTATTGCCGGAGACGATTGTTACCTCATTAAGATACGCACCTACGATTCGGCATCGCTTATGAGCCTCATTCGTACTTACTTCAGCAAGATCCCCAATATTTTGAGCACCCGCACCACCATAGTGCTCGAAACCGTGAAAGAACAACAACAATTGGTTATACCCGAAAAATAATTACGCCATGCCAACCAACGCCAACAAACCCGTTTCGCCTTTATTGGTTGTTTTAGCCTTCGCTACCGTTTATATGGTATGGGGCTCGACCTACTTTTTTATTAAGATAGCCGTAGCCGGTTTCCCGCCCTTGCTGTTAGGTGCCTTACGATTTTTTACCGCTGGCTTGCTGTTGATGGTATGGTGCGCTATTAAGGGCGACAAACTATTTGTACCCCGCAACATACTGCACGCCGCAATAAGCGGGTTCCTGTTGCTGGTAATTGGCAATGGTGTTGTTATTTGGGTGGAGCAAACCTTACCAAGCGCCATGGTGGCTATTATGGTAACATCGCCGCCAATTTGGTTTGTATTGTTAGATAAGCCAAACTGGAGCACCAATTTCAGGAGCAAAAGCACCATTGCAGGCTTACTGATTGGTTTTACAGGTGTAATACTGCTTTTCAGCGAGCAGATTGAAAGCATGCTCGGCACATCTGCCGCGTCATCAAAATTACCAGGGATGTTGCTTTTGGTGTTTGGTACGCTGGGCTGGGCATCAGGTTCATTATATTCAAAACATTACAATAACAAAGGTTCCAGTTTGGTAAATGCCGCCTGGCAAATGCTTGCTGCAGGCGCGTTTTTTATCCCTGCCAGCTTTTTAACCAACGAGGTGCAAACTGTAAAATGGAGCAACATTCCGGCGCAAAGCTGGTACGCTTTGGCCTACCGGTAGTATTCGGGTCGATAGCCGCGTTTAGCGCCTATGTTTGGCTTTTACAGGTAAGGCCGGCTACACAGGTTGGTACTTATGCATACGTTAACCCGGTAATAGCGGTATTACTCGGGGTAATTTTTGCCGGAGAACAGGTAAGTTGGATACAGGTGGCCGGTTTGTTTGTGATTTTGGGGAGCGTATTGCTGATCAATCTATCAAAATACAGGAAAGTGAAGTTAAAGGAAGGTAAGCTCCTGGTAACGGAGTAAATAGCTTTGCTTTTATTATCCTTTTACCTATTTTTGTAATAGTGAAAGCCACTAAATCAAATATACATAAACCTGCTGTTAGCAACTCCGCTGAACAAAAAAAGGTTAACCCCTTTAAGAAATTAATGGAGGATAAGGATCGTATTGCCGAAGCGGTCAATAACGGACAATCGCTGTCAACACTAAAAGACATTAAATTTGTACGACCGCTATAGCGTTGAGTTTGATGAAGGCGAAGAATACAGGTTTACTACATCAAGTGGTGATTTATATATAGCCTACTTTACTGAATTTGTTTTACTTGATCCGTCCGGGACGGAGATCAAAGTTCTTTCTTTTGGTTTCACCCGCAAACAGGCAATTGAAACCAAAAAGCGTTACGATAGTAAAGTAAAACACACAATTGTTTTTATCATAAATCATTTTTTCGAAAAACAACCCGATGATGCTGTTTTATATATGTGCATGACCAATGATGGTAAAGCAAGAAACAGAAATGTAACTTTTAATAATTGGTATCACGAATTGAATAGCAATCTTGAAAAACATAGTTCGTCATCCGAACTTGGAAGAGGGGGATTTTACGCATCTATTTTATTCAAAGTAAATAACCCAAACAAAAGAAGGCTAATTTCTTCTTTCTATTTCACGATTGATTATTGGGGATTAAACGATTATTAACCTCAACTTTCCCATTTCCCAAACTCAAAATACCTGCTGATACTTATACTGATTTTGCTTCCCACCGGGAATTTCTTCCTGTCGTGATTAATTACCCTTAAGGTAATCCCATCCTTCTCAATTATAAGTTCTTCAAAAAAACCTTTAAACAGCACCATTTTTACCAGCCATTTGCTGCCTAAGGTGCTGATCTTAACATGTTCGGCGTAAATAACGACTGTACTACGCTTACTTTTTATACCGCAAACTTTCGCGTCGACCGATGTTAGTCGGGTACAGCTGGCCAGAATTTGCGCGGTGTACAGCAGTTTGGGCGAATGGTAAAGTTGTTCAGGGCTACCGTTTTCTACGATCTCCCCTTCTTTCAGCACAATGAGTTCATCAGCCATGGACAGGATCTCGGCCGGATCGTGCGATACCAGTACCACCGTTACGCCCTGGGCTTTTACAATGTACCTGATATCATGCTGCAAAGCCTCGCGGTAGGTGGCGTCAACCTGGTTAAAGGGCTCATCGAGCAATAAAACCTCCGGACGACTGATGAGCGCCCTGGCTATGGTTACCCGCTGTTTTTCGCCGCCACTTAATTTGCCAAAGGGCATTTCCCGCAAATTATAAATGTTTAAAAGATACAAAGCTTCGGTAACACGCTGTATCGATTGGCTTTGGTCTTCATCGGGCAAGCCTTCGTTTATCGTATCCCATACCGATGTTCGCGGATCAAGGTCGGTATTGTGCTGGGCCACCATCCGCATGGCTTTATGCGCATGCTGGATGCCCTTATCGCGACTTAAAACGCGTTCTTCCTTAAAAAACACTTCGCCATGATCAGGTTCAAGCGTGCCGTAAAGTAAATTAAGTAAGGTGGTTTTCCCGCTGCCGCTCTCGCCTACTATGGCTGTTATTTTGCTTTTGGGAATAAAAATGGTAATGTTATTAACGCCTGAGGATTTATCGCCAAAAAAGTTTTTGGTAACGGAAATCGTTTCCAGGATCAGGTCGTCGGTCATGCGATATATCAATTATAACGGCTAAGCGTAATTTTCTTCAATTCTGTTAGGGACAACGAATCTATAAAAAAGTTAAAAGCAAAAAAACTTTATGTGATAACCGACTAATCATCGGCCTCAAAAAAACAAATAGGCCATAAACGCTATTTTATAGTTTAAATCAATTTACCATGAATAAAACAGTAGGAATATTACTCATTGTAATAGGTGCAGTCATGCTCATCTGGACGGGCTTCACCTACACCAAAAAAGAAAAAATAGTTGATGCTGGCCCCATCCAGGTATCGGCCGATAAAGAAAAAACTGTTAACTGGCCGCCCTACCTTGGCGGATTACTCGTTATAGGCGGAATTGTGGTCGTTGCTACAGCAAAAAAATAACTTTTTATTTGCTATTAGCAGCTATTAGCGGGCTTGTATAACTAACCGTTAATAGCTGCTGATCATTGCTGTAACCGCAAACACGTGCCATCATGATGGCGCAGTGTGCTATATTACAAATTCATCTGATCGCTGTTTAAACTTACTCAAGCAGCAGCGTATCTTCATCGTCGGTAAGTTTTAACTGGATTGTGTCACTTCCTGCTATGCCTTCAATACTCCCCCTGATGTGCGCCGCGCTTAACAATACTTTATCCAGTTGCTTTTCACGGGCCTTCCAGAGTTTTTCCATGGCATCGCGTTCGCGCTGAATGGATTGGCGCATGCTCATATACCCTTCACGAATAGCTTTCCATTGCTCAGAAAACTCGGTGCTGGTAAGATAATCATACAGCAGGTGCATTTTATCGCCTTTATTATCCTGCGATTTGGCAAGGTTTGACAATTTCATCACACCATCGCGTAAGATGTATGATACCGCTTTCACCTCATCAAAACTGCAGATCCAAACGCCATCGCGCTCGCCAAAACAATCCATGCCTTTGGGGTAACACTGAGTTACTATTACTGCCACATCAACCCCCATGCTGCGCATGTCTTTTTTCAGCTTCTCAATCCAATCCATCGAAAAAGCATTGGTACGCTTGCTTTCGTAAATAATTCTGCCGCATTCCTGTCCAAACTGGTTACGTACAGTTTGCACACAATCGGCACCACGAACGCCTTTACCCACTTCGCTGATCACGTCAAAAGGAAAATAGTTACGGAGCAGTTCCTCCAATATTAGTTCCTGGGCTTCGCCCTGTAATTGCATGGAGCCTTGTTCGGCTTTGCGTTTCATCTCGTCGGCCAGTTTTTTCTGGTCATCCAGTTGTTTCTCAAGTTCTTTAACCTTCAACTGGTATTCTGTATCCTTTATGCTGTGACGCTCGGCCTCCTGCTTACGGATCAGTTCGGTTAGCTCGTTGCGTTGCTCCTGCAACCTGCGCTGTACAGCAAGCTCCATCTCTTCTTCTTTTTGCTGTAATTGTTTTTCGCGCTGCAAAAACTCCAGTTCTTTTTGACGGGATTGTTTAAGCTTTTCTTCAGTTTCGGCGGCCGAACTTTTTAAAAGCAGCAACTGGTTTTCAAAATCCTGACTGATGGTTTTGCGCAGGTTATCTTCGAGGGTTTGCTGTAATTGCTTCTTTTCGTTGTTAAGCCTTTGCTCAAAAGCCGCCTGTTGCTGGCGCTCCTTATTTAAAAATTCCTCATCCTTTTTCCTGTACTCTTCTTCTTTCTGACGGGTATAATCCATCATTTTAAGCCGGAGTTGCTTTTTATACTCCTCGGCCATTACCTCTTCTATCGGAAAACCGTAACCACAACTCGGGCACTTAACTTCTGTTGCCATACTATTTTAAAACCGGGAAATACCCCGGTTCTTCAAAGATATGAATTTTACCTACAGCGGGCGCTTACTCCAAATAGGGTTAACATTATTGTAACAAAATGAAACTATGATGATAACAATATGTTGCTTATTCCGTTTTAAATACCGAAGTTTATAATATGCAAATACTGAGGATAGGTAAAGTAATGTGGAGCCATGATTATGACCTGGCCACGCTTGGATTAGCCAACGAGGTAGGTGCATTATTTTCGTTTACGCCGCCAACACACCATTATAACGGCGAAATTATCCTCACCCCCAAAAGCATAGTACTTGATGGCGATGGTTACGAACACATCCCATTAGATGACCTTGAACAATTGTATTTAGGTTTTGACGAGTTTTACAAGCGTTCGATGGTTCGTAACAACGGCATTTTCTGGCAGCCTTTACGCTTGCGTTACCGGATTAAAGATGAGTTAGCTACCATCTATTTGATTATTGATCATACACTTTTCGGCGCCAAAAACCAAATGTGGTTCAATATCCTTAAACAGCTTTTAGCAAGATAATCACCACTCCCCCATTTTTCCAGGTATTTAAACCGCTTCGACTACCGTTAAAATACCCTAAACCCGGTATTTCACCGTAGTTAATAAGAATGCATATTTGAATATAGCAAAGGTTATTAATATGCTATGCTTATGGTGAAAAAAGCTGAGCCTTTTCTATTGTTTAGGTGCATGCCTTTAATAGCGCTTAATTATACCGGAATAAAACCGGCATTAAATCATACATACTTTAAAACTGCTTTCATAGTGCAGCAGGCGCGACGCTGATTACGATGATATTGATCCGTACCCTGGCTATAGGATATTTAACTTAAAACATTCATTCCTTAAACCCCATCACTACACACAAAAAACGGCGCGGAATACCGCGCCGTTTTTGTTTGTATATGTTGTTTAAAGCTTATTTAGCTTTACCAAATTCGCCATTAGCTTTGATAGCCACTTCATCACTTAATATAGCAGCTCCGAATTTTGAACCAAAGTTAAAATCAGAACGTTTGATAGTGCCGGTTAACTGAAAACCTGCGTCATCAGCTTTGCTCATTGGGTTTTGGATAGTACCACGGTACCATAAATCAAACGAAGCCGGTTTTGTAACACCGTGCAAGGTTAAGTTGCCGGTAAGTTTATAGTGTTTATCTGATGTTTTGGTGATACCGGTGCTGGTGAAAGTAATAGTTGGGTAAGCAGCAACATCAAAAAAATCAGGACCAGACAGGTGTTTATCGCGATTGTCGTTATCTGTAGATACAGAAGCAGCCTGGATGCTGATCTGGAATTTAGCATCGCTAAAATCCGGTTTTGAAGCGGTGATGGTTGCATCATAGTTTTTGAAAAGACCATCAACGTCAGATACCAATAAGTGGGTTATGGTAAATTTAACATTTGAGTGTGCTTTGTCAATGGTCCAGGTAGTTTGTGCTGATGCCATTGTGTAAGTAAATACTGCTGCTAACAGGATAAGAATCTTTTTCATTGTTTTAATTTTTGTTTTTGATTTATGCTTCAAAAGTAGATAAATGATTGAGAGTTCAAAAAAATAAATGTTTAAACACCTACTTTATTAAAATCGGATGACAATATACTACTGATTTAGTGGGATTTTAAGTTAAATTTTAAAAAAATCACAGATCAGCAAGTTCATTCACTGCTCAGTTCATGGTAAGATCCGGCTGGTATACCATAATTACAGCAAGCATCATTATTAAAACAAACGAGATGGTTAAAAGGATATCCACCAGCAACTTCTTGTTTTCGGGTTTCATATTACTATTTTTTAAACAGTAAAAGCTGCAGGTAAGCTTATTAATCAGTTAGGTAAAAAACGACGTAGCAGGGCGCTTATTGTGCGTGAAAAAAAGTAATAAAAAATAATTTTAACAAAACCCTTAGCTAAAGCAATTGTTAAGCTTTTATAATTGAGTTTTTTAAAATTTAAAGTAATTATGTGAAACGGCCCGGAATAAAATCCCGGCCGTTTTTTTCTAAAGTAAATTGTTATTCGCGGCTACCTTTTATTAAAGCGGCCCGAGAAAAAATCGTCTACCTTTTTATTAAACTCGTCTGCATGTTCAACAAGGGTACCGTGGCCCGAGTCGGGTAAGATCCATAAGTATGCATTTTTTATATGTTGGGCTATCTTTACAGTATGTTCAGTTACAATCAGGTCATGATCGCCGGCAATGATAAGCGAAGGGCATTTGATTGCCTTTAAAGCCGATAATTTGATATGAGGTTCTTTATAATCGAGCAAAAAAATCTTGCGGTCGTTTTTCTGCTTGTCCGTTAGCAATTTATCAGCTTTTTTATCATTATACTCTTTCTCCATATCCTTCCACAACGATGGTATCAGCGCGGTTGAATCGGGCCACAGATTTGCCCCGGTAGACGCCAGGCTGATCACTTTTTTGGGGTGGCGCATGGCCAGCACCAGGGCATTAATACCGCCATCGCTCCATCCCAATACATAAGCCGAATCGATATGCATCACGTCGAGCAGGGCTGCGAAATCATCGGCCATCATTTCAAAAGTAAGGGAATCGCGCGGATCGGCAGATTTTCCGTGGGCTCGGCTGTCAACAGCTATCACCTTATAGCTTTTTGCAAAGTATGGGATGTTTTTTTCGAATGAATTAATACTGCCACCGTTACCATGTATCATGAGCAACGGCCTGCCCTTTCCGTACACTTCGGTATAAAGTTTTATTCCCCGCACGTCGTAGTATTTCCCCGCCGCAGCGTTATCGCCATAAACAATACCTTTTTGCTGGCCGCAGGCCGTTATTGCCAGGCATACAAACGCCAACAGGAGAAATTTCTTCAAAATCATTGTCATTTTTTAAATTTTATAAATATACACAGATAAAGCAATGTTGGTAAGCCGCTTAAGCCTGCGCTTTATTTTCACGTCATGTAAATTAAACATGTACTATATTTGCGCCCTTAAAGTAAAAACACTTTTTAAACTATACGCGTAAAACAATATCATACCTATAACGATTATAGGATGAACTGTTTATAAAACGCATACACATATTGTTCATGTTTGCTATCCTGCCAAAAAGTTGTAAAATATTCTCCCGGTTTGTTTTTATAATGTACCTGTTTGCGGGCCGATATTGTTTTGGGCAGCAAAGCGAGCCTTTATCCAACCATTTTAAATTTAAAACGGTAATTATTGATGCCGGGCATGGTGGTAAAGATCCGGGATCGCACGGGGCTTACTCTAAAGAAAAAAACATATCGTTAAGCATAGCAAAAAAGCTGCGGGATGCTATTATTGACGAAATGAATGGTGTAAAAGTGGTGATGACACGCAGTACTGATGTTTTTGTGGAGCTACACAAACGCGCCGATATCGCCAATGATAACCATGGCAACCTGTTTATCTCCATCCATTGCAACTCATCACCACAGCGCAAAGGCTCATCGCGCGGAACGCTGCTGTTGGTATATGGTTTTCACCGGAGCCAGGAACAGCGCGAAGCGCTGCGCGAAAACGCTTCGATATTTATTGAAAAGGATTACAAACAAAAATATAACGGTTATGGCGACGACGCTGTGGTGAATACCATAGTACTTAACGCGTTTCAGCAAAAGTACCGCAAGCAAAGTATCCGCTTTGGCGACCTGGTTGATTACCAGTTTCGAAAAGCCAACGGCAGGCACAGCCTGGGCGTAAAAGAGCAGGGCGTACTTGTACTTGCCCAAAGCGGGATGCCCGCGATTTTGGTAGAAACAGGTTTTATTAATAACCCTGCCGATGAAGAATACCTGAACTCCGCCAGCGGACAAAATGAGATTGTGCGCTCAATATTGAATGCGCTTAAGCAATATAAAAACAACCTGGAAGGTAACTGATCAAGTAGATACCAAACGTTTATTCCATAATACAACTATAGCAACCGGAAAGCTACACGTTAGCTGTCCAACTTTCTGTATTCGTAAAACAGGTAAACTTTTTGAGGTTTTTTCAATAATTAAAAGTAATTGGCTTTTTACCAGGCCAATTTAAAAGCGCAGCCCCACCAATTCATTTTTTAATTAGATGCACGTATTTTTTTACAAACAAACCGGGTTGTAAACTGTAACTTTATGAGGTAAACCAATCATAATCAAACATCTTACCATCCTGACTATGGCAACTGTACAAAAAACATCCAGAAGAAACTTTATCCGTAGCGCCTCATTAGGTATTGGCGCGTTGGCACTGAGTCCGGCATTGGTGCAGCTATCAATGGCCCGGTCCGCTAAAAAGCTAGGGATAGCTTTAGTTGGCCTGGGCGGCTACGCGGGCGGACAACTGGCACCGGCCCTGCAGCAAACTCAAAACTGCTACCTGGCCGGTATTGTAACAGGAACGCCATCAAAAGCGGATGATTGGGCTAAGAAATACAATATCCCGCAAAAAAACATTTACAGTTATGAAAACTTTCATGAGATAGCCAAAAATCCGGATATCGATATCATATACATTGTGCTGCCTGTAAGTATGCATAAGGAATATACGATCAAGGCCGCGCAGGCAGGCAAACATGTAATTTGCGAGAAACCGATGGCTCTAAACGCCGGGGAATGCAGGGAGATGATAGCGGCCTGTAAAAAAGCAGGTAAATTATTATCTATAGGTTATCGTTTACATTTTGAACCCCATACCATCGAATTGATGCGGCTTGGGCAAAAACAGGTTTACGGGAAGGTGAAAAGTATCGATACAGGTAATGGCTTTACTTACCGGGGCGACCCTAATGCCTGGAGGTTAAAAAAAGCTCTTGCCGGCGGCGGCGGGTTGATGGATATGGGAATTTATTCCATCCAGGGCTCCCGGTATACCCTGGGCCAGGAACCTGTAGCAGTTAAGGCTACCCAGGAAAAAACCAAACCCGAGTTATTTAAAGATGTGGATGAAACCGTTTTTTGGGAATTGAAATTTCCGGGAGGGCAAAAAGTTAACGGCAAATCAAGCTACAACCATGATTGGGGATACCTGAAGGCTGAAGCCGAAAAAGGAAATTTTGAATTGAGCCCCGCATTTGGTTATGGCGGGATTAACGGAAAAGTAAATGGTAACGCTATGCATTTTCCGCAAATAAACCAGCAAGCCGCGCAAATGGATGATTTTGCAATGTGTGTGTTACAAAATAAGCAAAGCCGTGTGCCCGGCGAGGAAGGACTGAAAGATATGATGGTAATTGACGCCATTTACCGCAGCCTCGACAGCGGTAACTGGGAGAAGATAAGCTGATTGACAAAGCGTTACAGTACCGCTAAACCAGAAAAAATATCAGAACGACAATTTAAAGGTTTAGGAAATGAATAAGGGAGTTTTTAAAGCCCTGGTCGCGATAAGCCGGTAATTAAAATTTAAATACAAGCTCGGCTCCGAGTGTAAAGGAATTCCAGCTTCCCGACAAATGATAGTCGCCCGAGTCGGACTTCTGGGTATAAAAATTGTATTTCGATTCGACATTTATGCCTAATTTAGGTGTTAGCGGGAACGAAATGCCCACTTTCGGCGCGTAGTGCAATGATGTTTTCCAACCGTCAAATATAATCAGGTTTCCATTGTCATAAACATAAGCCAAACCAAAATCAGTAAAATAGGCACCTAAGTCAACGCCGCCGTAAGCCCTGAAATTATCTGCTATATCAACATTATATGCCGCTCCAAAACCAGCCGAAAATACAGGCATATTCGTGTAAATAATGGTCAAACCATCTTCGCTGTATGAATCTTCGTCGGGTTTAAAGTTTCTGTATCCGGCGTTAACATTAAAGGTAAGCGGACCCAAAAACTTGTAAACACCTGCATTAACATTAATGGCAGGTTTAAAATATGAATTGAAATCGCCTTGCGGCACATCTACCCCGGTACCTACGGCAACTCCCCAGCCATCGGTAAAGTTTGCGGCTCCATTTCCGCCGCCCCCGTAGGTTAATGCTTTGGATGACCTGCGCTGCGCCGTGGCTGTGTTAAAGCAATAAAAAGCAAGTACGATGAAAAAAAACTTACGATAAAAGCCCGACTTATTTAAAAAAGCAGATGTTTTACCGACACGGTTTGGATAACTATGTTTAGGACTCATTTACCAGTAAAATTATAAAAAAAACCGCATAATCCAATCTTTAAAAGTAAATTACGGTGTAAACAGCGCCTGCAAAAAACCCGGCTATAACCTTTTTAGGGTGCCGGGTACTGAACTTACTGCTGTATAGGTTTATAAAACGATGCTGTATATATTAAAGAGTAAAACAAAGTACTTTTACAACCGGTTGCCTGCTGTGTTTCCAGCTTTCCTGATCACGGCAATTTTTAAGGTACATATCATGATGAAAAGGATTAAAGCAACCTCGATATAAATATGTACCGGTGATATGCTACCGAATGAAGATGTGATAAAGGTTGCACAATCCGGCAAAAGCAATCCAAATAAGGGCAAACTGGCAAACATGCGTAGTATCACTAACTTTTCCATATACTTAAGGTTTGGTATTTAAAATATTTAAATTATTTGATGCCGATAAATTAGATGATCATTGTAAAATACAAGCAGCGTCCGGTTGCGGAACTATGAAAACTTGCAATACTCTTCAATATGCCGGCCTATTTCCTGTACGGGAATTAAATGATCGCCAAAACGGTGCTCAACTATTTCCCAATAGCCCTTGCTTAGCCGGGTTATGGTATAAAACGAAGAATAATTGATAATACTGAAGGTAGCCTGGTTACTACCCGATGGGATAACTTTATAAGTTCGCTTATCAACGTTTAGTAAAAAAGGTTCCATAGTGCTGTTTCTACAAAATTACCATGTAGCCTACATCCGTCCAAATAGAACCCGCCCCGTATTTTAACCTACCAAACTGCGTACTTATACGCAGCTTTAAAAAGGCATGGCCCTAACCAGTTCAAGCACATTTTGCTGCACTGCGGGGTCGTTGCTGATAATCTGCTCCAGTTCTGCATCATTTGATACATAAACAATTATAAAGTTTTTATCCTGGTTCCAAAAGTTACCGCTCATTACTACTTTGCCGTTGCTTTTAAGATCATCGTAATAATTGGCCCTTGCCGATAAACACTGATGCGCATTTACCGCGCTATTGGTTTGTTCAAAAAACAGCATCACATGATGCGGATTTTTATAAGCTGATGCCTGTACCATTTTATTTATTGTTGTTTTTATAGCTATATGATGTTTTGATAAAAAGCGCTTGCTTTATGATGTCATCCCTTGCGTTAATACGCTACTCCTGCGTAAACGGCCTGTGCCCCAACCACCGCCAGCCCAAAGCCGGTAACTCAAAAAGCAGACATTCGTCCCGTTTACTTTACGGTTAAAGCACTATGGTTTAAGCGCCTTGATCACCAATTGCAAGGCTTTTTCAAGCAGTTGATCATCCAGAACAAAACTGCTGTTAACATAACTGTTTCCCTCGGTGTGAAACTTTATTAACTGGTAAAGCGGGGCATACGCAACAGACCAGTAAACCTCAAAAGGCAACGGTACAAGTTGTTGTTTCTCTTCGGCATTACGCATAAATTGCCTAAGCACCGATCCAAAATTAGCGGTCACCATCTGGCTCACTTTTTCATAAAAATTGGTGTACCGCATAATTTCGATAAATTCCATATCCAACGGATTTTCTAAAAAGTAATGGAGCCGGTTATGCCACTGAACTTTAAGCCCTGCGGCAAAGTCCATATCCGGCGAAAAATTTCGCAGGCTAAAGGCCATCATCTTTTCGGCCACGCCAATACACAAATTGGTAATCAGGTCCTCTTTATCTTTATGATAAATGTAGATGGTAGCCGGAGACACACCTGCGGCTTTAGCCAGTTTATTAACGCCAAAGCCATCAAGGCCTTCTTTCACAATCATTTCTATCGCCTTTTGGCGAATCAGGAGTTCCTTATGCTCGTCTCTTGGTCTCATATACACCACAAATATAAGTGAGCGTTCGCTTATTTAAAAATATATTTTTTACCAAATCCACTGTATAAAAAAATCAGGCTATGAGTTTAGTATAGGTAACTATCAAAACTGAAATGACGACGAGGCCAATCACCCATAAACTACGCTTTACATTCGCGAACCCGCGATATTTCATGATATTGAAAAAGCAGTAAACAAAGGTTGTGAGGCTAATGGCTGCACATACACCAACCGCTATTTTATTGTCAACAAAATAAACGCCCATTACCGGCAAGGCAATTAGCAGCGATAAAAGAAAGGTGTACCGTTCCCACCAGGCTGTTTTTACATCGGTTGTTATAGGCTTAATAGCCGCTAAAACTTCTTCCAGTTTATGGTAGTTTTCAATTTGAGCAGGAATGTGTATCTTTTTTAGCGGATCGTTGCTTATCCCCTTAATTACAAATTTTCCGTCTGTTTTCTTTTCAATTGCAGTAATTTCTGATAGCGGGATCAGGAGGTCGGTCCATTTTTGCTGTACCCGCGTAATGCTCTGCTCATCAATGCTTATACTATAGCTCTCATAAATAGCCTTTCTCTTTTTCATTCCTCTCCACACCATCCAGGCATATAAAAACAGTATAAAAATAAGATTCCCTATCCAAAATATAAGATCCTCGTGGTTTGCATCCTTCATGGTGTAAACAGAAATTACAGCGAGCAAAAAAGCCACTAAAGCTACCGAACGGATGAGCATTTTCTTTTGCAGCGCAGGATATTGAAGCGGATCAAGTTTAAATTTTAAAGGTTCCATCAATCATTTGTAAGGTATGGGCATTCAAATAAACAAAATAAAGGAAATCTTTTTACCAGAAAGATAAGCTGCCGTCAATTTAACCTTATTTTTAAACACATGAATATCGTCAAATCATTAGTGATTTTTATTATTGCCGGAATATGTGAAATAGGCGGCGGATACCTGATCTGGTTGTGGCTAAAATTGGATAAACCATTATGGTATGGTATAGCAGGCGGCTTGGTATTGGCGCTTTATGGCGTAGTAGCTACATGGCAAAGCGCCGACTTTGGCAGGGTTTACGCAGCCTACGGCGGTATCTTTATACTGATGGCCCTGCTTTGGTCCTGGAAGGTTGACAGCTTTAAACCTGATAAATACGATGTAATTGGTGCAATGATAGCCTTGTTTGGGGCTTGCATCATTATCTTTTTTCCGCGTAACAAATAGTCCGCATCAAAAGTGCAAGTTCCCTCCTATTGCAGTAAAGGCTAATCCGCTTGCCATTACCGCTATTTAACGAGCATATCCGGCGGTAATCTGTACAGCGCAAGCCATAACGCTTACGTTAAAAATACCAGTTAATCTATAGTTTAAACACATCAGGAGTACAATAGATAAATCCATTTAAATAACGGCTTACACTTAGCAGGAATAATTATTGATTTTTTTTCTTAAATTATAAAAAAATTATCCGTACCTTAGCAAAATCATACTAAATGTTAGTAATTATGGAAAAATTAATAATATTAAGAATGTTTTTTTGCTTCCCGCTTTTTGGGTTGATCCTGCCAGACGCTGCGGGTGTTTTACTTTCAGGTAATGCTGGTCGCGTACCATCAAGCCACTTAATTATCGAATTGGTTTTAATTGCTTGTATCTCGTTTTGCAGCGCTGTAATTTTTTATAACAGAAAACGCGGCGAAAATGAGACCGGTAATACCAACGAAGCTTCATTTTCATAAATCTTAACTCAAAGGCAAGCGTTTAGCTTAATTTGATATTATGGCTAAGCGCGCTTGCCATATTGTGGTTATAAAACCCCAATTATCCCCACTTTTCAGCCACGGTGGTTAATTGGGCTTATTTTCTTTGCTTTTTAAACCCGGTACGTACTTTGCTTTATCAATATTAGTCTTTTTACTGATATTTGGTAAACCGTTATTGGGCTCATGAAAAAAATTCTTCTATTACTTTTACTACCACTCTACTCCATTGCCCAAACAGCAGGTAATTTTATTCAAAACGGCAACGCGAAAGCCAATCAGCGCAATTACAAAGGCGCTATTGAGGATTTTACCCGTGCTATCCAGTTAAATAATAAAAATGCCGATGCTTTTTATTATCGGGCAAACGCTTATGCCAATATAAAAGATTACAACGCCGCCATTGCAGATTATAGCCAGGCTACCGCCCTCAACCCCGGCTTAACCAACGCTTACCTGTACCGGGCCAATGCCGAAGCAGCTATTAAGGATTACCAGGCAGCCATTGCCGATTTTGACCGCGCTATCAGCACCGGACCAAAAACAGCAGACATGTTCCATTACCGGGGCAATGCAAAAAGCAATATCAATGATTACACCGGTGCCATAGCTGATTTTACTGCCGCGCTGCAATTCAAGCCTAATGATGCGGATTTATACAAATACCGCGCGCTTGCCAAAAATAACAAAGGAGATTTTACTGGCGCTATTGCTGATTATAACCTGGCCATAAAATTAAGTCCGCGAAGTGCCGAAATTTACCAATACATGGCCGGTACCAAGGCCAACATCAATGATTATAAAGGCGCTATTGCAGATTATACCACATCGTTGGCCATTAACCCCAATAATGCAGAAGCTTATTTTTACCGCGCCAATATCAAAGCCAGGCTAACTGATTATAAAAGCGCCGTTGATGACTATAAAAAAGCGGCTGCCATTAACCCGGATCTCCCTAACCTGTTGCTGTATATGGCCAACGCGCAAAACAAAACGGGCGATACCAGGGGAGCACTTGACTATTTTAACAAAGCCATTAACCAGTTTCCGAACAACGGCAACTTGTATGCCTATCGCGGCATCATAAAAAGCGACCAAAAAGATAACGAGGGAGCCCTGGCCGATTTTAATAAAGCTATAGCGCTCGGCGCAAAAAACCCGGAAACCTATCAAAGCCGATCGTTTTCAAAACTGGCGCTGGGCGATAACGCAGGCGCCAGGCTTGATGCCGATACAGCTGTTAAATTAAACCCTAACAGCATAGGCGCATACATCAGCCTGAGCAAAGCCAAAATGGCGATGAAAGATACGGCCGGGGTTATTGCCGATTTAACCCGCGCCATTGCAATCAACAATAAAAGCGATGAAGCCTACCTGGCCCGCGGAGACGCTTACCGCGACCTGGGCATACCCCTTGCGGCAATTAATGATTATACGAAAGCGATTGCTGTCAACCCGGCTTATACCTACGCATTCCTGAACCGCGCTATAGAAAAAACAAAGCTTGCAGATTATGCCGGCGCGGTAAAAGATCTTGAAAAACTGATCAGCATTTCACCGCAACAGCAGGCAGGCTATTTACGGTTAGGCAAAATCATTGATTTTTATAAATATACAGGTAACGGCATTGCGCTGTTTACCAACGCCATTGCACTGAACCCGGCAAATGCCGTTTATTACCTTAACCGCGGCGAAGCGAAAGCTGCCGCAGGCGATAGCAAGGGGGCCATGGCCGATTATAACACCGGCGCACTCAAAGACCCAAAGAATATAACCATACTGCTAAAACGCTCTATAGCTAAAGCCGCATTGGAAGATAATAACGGCGCTATTACAGATTTGACAAGCGCCCTTAAAATCGATTCGCTTTCCGATTCTACTGCGGTTGTATGGCAAACAAGGGGTTATGTAAAATCAAAACTTAAAAACTATAACGGGGCGATAGCTGATTTTGACCGGGCCGTATCCATTTACTCAACCGACGAAACCTTTTTGCTTAGAGGCGATGCCAAACTGGCCATGAAAGATTACGCCGGCGCCGCAGACGATTATCATAACGCCACCTACATGAACGATAAAAACACCAAGGCATTTGCGCATAGCGGGCTTGCAAAAAGCTACCTTGTCGATGCACAGGGGGTAAAAGATGATTTTAGTGCCGCGTTAAAACTTGAACCTAACAACGCCGACATACTAATTGACCGCGCAAAGGCCAAAGTAAATCTCAAAGATCCTAACGGAGCAATCCTTGACTGCAACGCGGCTATAGCCATCGACCCCAAAAATGGTCGCGCCTATTTACAAAGAGGACTTTCTAAAATTGTTATCAATGATAAAACAGGTGGCTGCGCCGATATGGGCAAGGCTTTAAGTATGGGAGTAAAAGAAGCCGCCGAATGGATAAATCAATATTGTAAATAAACCTTAAAGTGGTAATCATTAAGTTAAACAGCTTTTCTTTCGGCTATCTGTAATTGCCCGCGCAGTTCCTTAAGCTCTAACTCATAGGCTCGCATGCGGGCCTGCAAAATATCAACTTCGGTACGCATCATCTGTATTTCGGTAATGAGTTTAGCGGATTCGGGTTTGTTGATCATCTTTTCGCCGGTACCAAGGATAAGCCACTCGGGCGAGTATTTGAGCTGAAAACAAAGCTTGCGGATCAAATAATAACTGATATCCTGTTTCTTGTTGATCACCTTGCTAATGAAACCCTGGTCAACCCCGATAGCTCCCGCAAGACCCAACTGGCCGCCGTGTTCTTTAACAACAACCTTTAACCGTTTTATTATAGCTTCGTCAGACATACGTGACTACAATAATAAACATTTTGTTTATCCGCGCAATACATATTTATTTTATTGGTAACCGGGTGAAATAAAAAAGGCCAATACCCCAACGCAAATGGCCTCAAAGTAAAACTAACTAACAAAAACTATATACAATTAATAAACTCCGTATTATTTACTTCTCCCCTGCTTTTTCAAGCAATTCGCTCAACTTGTTATGATAAACCTGCATGCTGATGTGGCCTTTGTGGTAATCGCTGGTTGTTTGTTTCAACATTAATTCAATTTCCTGTTTTGTACTATCAGGCATCGCGACCTGATAGGCATTAGCGGTGAGAACCGTGTTGATCCTGTCAAGTTTTTCGCCAAGGCTCCGCATCATTAGCAAGGGTTGCACATTGTTAGTGCTTTTTAACAATGTATTCACCCGCTTACGCTGCTGTTTATCAAACTGCAAAATAAGAAACACCAACACCGATCCGCCTGTTAAAAAAATATAAAAATAGCTCATATTAAAATGCTTTATCAAACACCCCTTATACATTTTAATACGATACTGATAAATATAAAGTTGCACTATATTTAAACATTTTATCAAAATGTTTATTTAAACGAAAAGCATTTCAGCGTAACAATTAAAATCGCCGTTTATAAATACGTTTAAAAATTGCACCTTTACACTAAATACTTCAATTTAAAACGAGCCAGAGATTATGAAACCGGGCGATAAAGTAATTTGTATTAATGATAAGATAGATCCGGAAAAGATGGAAGAAATACGACGCGACTTCGAGATCTGGATAACTAAAGATAAAGAATATACCATACGCGAAGTATTGGATAACAATGGCATTGTACCCGGCGTTTTATTAGAAGAAGTTCATAATTTTCCCAAATTTTTTAAACTGATAAACAAGTTCCAGGAACCAGCTTTTGCTACCTGGCGTTTCCGTAAACTTAATTATGCCCAACAACCTGCAGAAGCACTTAGCGAAGTTGAAGAGTTGATTGAACATGGCGTAAAAGAGCGGGAACAGGTTAACGTGAAATAGTGGCTATTACAGTTTAACAATACCCTATCTGGTAAATCCGTTTATAACCTGATGTCTAAAGCCATCATCATCAAGCATCCCCTGCATGATAAAAATGCCATACGGCATACCATCACTCATCAATAATCATAATCGGCAGCGGCGCCGGTTTCTACCAATTGGGTTAGCAATGCTTTCAATACCGCCTCGCGTGCCCATTGCTGCTCAGCGGGCGAGGCATCGTCCCGGTACCACTGTACGGGTGCGCTGATTTCGATCCGGGTTTTGTATGCGAAATTCTTCGTTGGATGTAATTTAGTACCCTCATAACTGTTCAGGTTTTCATTTTTAATAATCCGGGCAAAGTCGCGGGTACGGATTTCGAGTTGCAGGCATTCGTCTATCGAATTTTTAAAGTCCTGTTTATCCTCAAGCCAAAGTGTAAGCAATTCGTCAGTAAGGTCGTGTTCGGCTATGGTTATCCGGCTGTAATTATAATCAACCGATATGATCAGCCACCAAAGCTGGCTTTTCAATTTTTGTGAAATTTTTATCATGAGTTCAGATAATTGATTTGGTTTATAAAATGTTATTTGCCAGCTATGCGCTACCTGTTAAATAAGGGCTTCCATCCTGGCATATATTTTTGAATAGCGGCAATTTCGTGCCTGTACTTTTCGCAGGCTGCCACATAGGCTTTAAAGCGTAGCAATGCCTCGGAGTTTGCTAAACACTTATTATCGGGCCTGCCATTGTTATCAGGCTGAGGGCTTAAAGCAGAGAATGCTATGTACATGATAAAGTTTATTAAGTTATTTGATTGTTATTATTCTTTATTTCGCCTTAGAATTTCCTGTATTTTAAATACAAAAAATTTCTTGATTATAAGTTTTGCTAATTTTGTTTTGAAAATAATTTGCCTTACATTAGCTATTATCGACGAAACAAATATACAGAATAATCTTTAATTAAATCAAGATATTTCTTTAAAAAAATCCAACCATGAATGAAGGATCAAAACCCGGTAAAATAAAGACGATACGTCCAGAGACGCTTGAGTTCATCATCTTATACAACCAGTTAAAAGGCAAAGCCTTCACCGGGAACGCTCAACTGGCCGAGATATTAGGATTTAATTCAGCAAGCTCCATTACTGAGATTATGAAGAGCAGGCAAAATATCGACCCCGAAAAACTCAGAATTTTTAAAGAAACTTTTAAAGAATTCATCAATGGCGATAGGAATAAAAACTTTTCTGAACCAAAGCCTGTAAAAAAGCATAGCGACGGGATCCCGATGTACGAAATTTCGGCGACAGCATCAGGCGTAGAGGTGTATAATGACATCAATGATTCGCAACCCGTAGGTCATATGAATTTCCCGGGAATTGAGGATTGCGATTTCGCGCTGCCTGTGTGGGGGCACAGCATGTACCCCTATCTCGAAAACGGCTGCTGGGTAGCCCTGAAAATAATTCATGATAAAAAAATCCTGCCCGGCGAGGTGTATTATATTGAATGGGGAGACTATCGGATGTATAAGCGGCTGCTTGCAGGCGATAACCCGGACGAAGTAATAGCGCACTCCGACAATACTACCGAAATGGTGGGTAACCGATTAAAATATGCGCCGTTTATTATCAAAGTAAACGACATCAAAAAGCTTTGCCTGGTTAAGGATATCCACAAAAAGCACAACCACTAAACCGGCTAACTGCTGGTTACCTGTTTTTTTGAATTACCCTTTGCTAAAAAAACAGGACTGTAAACGGTCCTGTTTTTTTACTGATCAAAACAATTCGATATTGTTAGCCCCGGCAAAGAATCGTGAATATTCAATTTAAATCGAATTAAATTGAATATTCATCAACTTTTTTGCAACCCAAATGTTACACAACCGTTAAAATTGATTAAAGCAGTACAACCTGACTTATCACGACCGGAATTTCATTACCAGCAAGTAAAAACAGACACGTACTACTGAAATAATAAACTTTTAATTAATACATTCCTGAAAGTTGTGTTAAATTTGCATATCCTAATTAACAATTTACAAAAATCACCGCATAAAGAAATCCCCTTTGCTTTATAATAAATAACGCTGTAATGCAGAACAGTATAGTACAATATATAGTAAACAACCTCAGCGTAGGCAACTGGGCTCAAAACCTTGCGTTTTACACGTTTATAGTGCTTTTAAGCTGGGTTTTAATTGTACAGGTAAAAACAGCCCGTTTAAGAGTTAAACGCAAACGGACAACAAAATAAACTTTCCAAAGCTATTTCATACAGCGTAAACACGGGCTAACTTTAACTTTGCTTATCTTACGCCGTAAATTTCCATTATATACATGACCATCCGCCGCGCTACACACGATGATATTCCTCAAATAACAAACCTGGTAGCAGAAGTAGTACCTGTAATGCGGGCCGCAGGCAATTTTCAATGGGGAAATGATTATCCCAACGCTGAAGTTTTCAGGGAAGATATAAGGCTTAATCAACTTTGGATAGCCGAGATTGACGAGCAGATAGCCGGTGTAGCAGCCTTTACTACTGATCAGGACGACGAATACGCCGATGCTGGTATTGATATCACCGAAACAGCCATTGTTACCCACAGACTTGCAGTAAGCATTCATTACCAGGGCCGGGGTGTAGCCGCTGCTCTTTTACAACAAGCCGAAACCGAAGCGATCAACAGGGACATCAAAACGCTTCGGGTTGACACCAATACCGCGAATACTGCTACCCAAAGGCTTTTCCCTAAACTCGGTTATACCTTAATGGGCGAAATCAGTTTAAAAATACGGCCCGGCCAGACATTTATATGCTACGAAAAAAGACTTGTATGATATGTAATAAGCGTATACAATGCTGTATATAGATCAAACGGCTGTATTCTACTTCCTATACAGGCATATTTTGTTGATAAAAGCTATTTATACTGATAAATCTCAATAGTTATCAACAATTAATTGTTTTTTCAACATTTTCTTTTCCTATTATTTCCCGTTTCACTATATTAGGTTAATTATAAACGCCGGCACACTCCGCCTGGCACCTAACAAAGAGAAGAAAGAAGATGGATCCTATCATGATGCTGGTAATTGCAGCTATTATCGCTGCGATAATTTTAGTTGAATTTAACAAACGTCAAAACACCAAACCGGTCGACAATCACATATCTGCCGATGTTCAGCAACTTTATTTACTCAAAGCTGCAGAACATAAAATAGAAGTAATTGAAGATATGCAAAAAAGCATCGGCAACGCCAACAAAACCAAGGCCGACGTGGAGACCGAGTTAGCTAACCTCACCACAGCTTTCGAAAATGGGGAGATCCCACTAAAAGAGTTTAACCTGAAACTCGATTCGTTGCTCAACAACCTTGACATTAATAACACTTCGCTGGCGCAGGCATCTTAACAGCAGGCTATTTTTAAAACAGGAATAACGGCGTACAGACGGTTTGCTATTGCATAGGATTTAAGCGGATATGGCAATGGGAGCCCGAACACTCCAAAAACACCATACAAATTAACAATCAATACCTTCTGTTTTAATAGCGATGGCATGCATATTAATGCCTGTGCAAATTCAGCATCAAAGGTTAGAGGGTGATGTGTGGCGATATTTAAGATCAATAAATTAAGATGGTTCGACTTACATCCCCGGCTACACACAAAAAAAGCCGGTCGGTGCCGGCTGATATGTAAAAGAAATAAACACTTTTTAATGGATTAGTTTCTCCTGAAACCACCTTTTGAACCGCCGCCGTTAAAACCGGGACCTTTGTCTTCGGCTATATTAACTGTAATCCTGCGGCCATAGTAACTCGCGCCGTTCATACAGCGAATAGCTTCTTTAGCTTCATCTTCATTAACCATTTCAACAAAGCCAAAACCTTTACTTTCTTTTGTTTCGCGGTCTTTAATAATTCTGAGCGATTTCACCGGCCCAAAGTCACCAAAAACAGCTGTAAGTTCGGCCTCATCTACTTCTAAAGGAAGACCTGCAATAAATACTTTCATCAATATTTTTAAAATTTGAGCAAAGGTACAAAAAAAGCTCCATATTACCGAGGCGGAGCGCGGCTAACGCCACCTGTAAAGGCTTTTTTACCTTAAAATTACGGAGTAAAAGTCTGTAAAATTACGAATTTACGGAAGGGGCGCTTTACTTCAGCTTTAATTCAAAACTACCTTCCACACGGTAAAACGGGGAATCGGATTTATCATCCTTGGCTAAAAAGGTGAAGAAAGTGCCTTTAGCAATCATGCCTTCATGATTATAATCATCCATATCAATTTTGCCAAAATCCTGCTGCCTGGCGTACTTGGTGAGCGTATATTGTAACAGAGGCTTTTTATCGTCAACTTTAAACAAAAACTGGCTCCCGGCAACATCACTGCTTGCTTTAACAGTTGCCAGCCCTGACGAGCTGATTCCAAAACTCATATTGTGCGCCTTGTTTATAGCGGTAATGCCAAAATATTTATTGTTGCCATCAGATACGTTTATAAAAGCAATCGAGTCTTTAGCAGCGTCAAACAAATAGGTCGAATCTTCGATAGTTACCTTTAATGTACCTTTGCCTGCAAGAAAATTACCTGGAGTATTGATGATATTTACAGCAGATATGCTATCCTTGCCGGTTACCGCAGTACTTTTAGCCTCGTCAATATCCTTCACTTCCGAGTCTTTCTGGCATGAAGAAATACACACCGAAACGGATAACATCAGTAAAATAAACCATTTGGTAAAGCTGGTACGGATCATAGGCTTATCGGTGCATAAACTTACAATAAATAATTACAATTTTCGTCAAATAGTAGCTATCAAATTAAATATTTAACTTTTTTTAACTTCTTCTAACAATCATCAATTTTCATGCTATGATGCTCACAATCAGCCATGAAACATCTTTTTTACAAAAAATGTAAAAAACACAGTTACAACAAGCGTTTTAAGGGGAAAAAGGCAACAAAAATATATCATTTCTTTAATCCTGACCGGCAACACAAAAAATACCGCCGATCAAAATCTGGGCAAGTTAAAACACTTCGCCCACGTTAATGAACAAACCTTTTGAGCCCTGGCGGCCAAAGCCATAATCAATGGCGATATTTGTTTTTGACACTTTGTTTAATTTTATCCTGAGGCCGGGGCCAAAACCGGGCTGAATACTTTGCAAAGCCGTACCGGGTGCCGCCGAAAACGACTGCGCGTTAGCAAACAACACACCGCCAAGCAACCCGTTACGGGTTATTTTAAAACGGTATTCGCTTTCAAGGTAAACCATTTGCGCACCCCTGAACCGGCCCTGTATATACCCCCTGCCCGTTGTAAAGTTAGGATCGTGCCCGGTGGCGGGCAAATCAAGATAGGCAGGCCTGCCATTAATAATTAACCAGTTGTACGACCAGAATGCAAGCACATTATCTGAATGTTCGGGGAATCTGAAATACTTACGGATATCAATTATTAGTGAGCGCCATGCCGTTGTGCTGCCTAAAAAAGTGAAGTTGTCACGATACTGCAGTGAGCTGTAAAAACCGCGCGACGCGTTGATGGGATTATTCCGGCTATCATACAAGGCGCTGAACGTTATACCGGTAGATATGGATTTACTTACAGGGCCGTATCTTTCATAATCAGACGTTTGCCCGTTTAACTGGCCTTTTTCATACATATTCCACCTGTCATCAAAAATATAGCCCAAGCCCGCAAAAAAATTGCCTTTTATATTGCGCAATACGGTTTCATGAAACCTGAAAAAACTGTAAACCAGCGGGTTTTCGTTGGCGATATTGGAGTTGCTGCCCAGGCCAAAGCTGCTTTGCGGATACTTATAAAACCTGAAATCGCCGATAAAATTGTATTTATCATTTTTTGACCAGATATTCGATTGTATAGGGACGATCACCTGCTTATTTTGGGTGTATGCAGGGTTTATAGTTATGGTAGAGATTCGTGTATCCGGTGCCATCCGGAAAATCACATTGCCGGATATGGTACCGGCAAACCCGGTTTGCAACGTATAGCCTACCGCCGGTATAATAGATATTACCGGCTTTGAAGTAACAGAATCAACCTTACCCGGCTTTTTGTTTTCATGAAAAACAGAACTTATAACATCGAATATATCCCGCTCAAAAGTGGTATCGGGATGAGTAACCAATACGGTATCTTTATATTTTGTATGCCCGATGGGTATATAGCGCGTATCCTGGGCTTTTACCCCAACAGCAATCAGTAAGCCCGCAAAAATTAAAATACTTATTTTGTTAACAACCATCTATAATTACTTAAGCGCAGGGATTGATTAAAGGTTTACACTGCAAGTATAAAATAATTATTGCTTATTTGTTTTGATGGCGCTATTGCGCCTTAAGCCGTTTATCAAAAGTAAACTTGCTTACACTGCTGATGGTTATTTTATTGTAGTCGGGGTGCAGCGGGTTAAAAAGGTAATTATATTCCAGATCGATAATAGCCGAAGGTACTTTTAAAACCGCCGTTTCCATTTTTCGCAGCCAGGTATCGCCCAGCATTTGGGTAAGCGGATAATTGATCACCCTTTGCCAGTCTTCGTTCAGTTTCCGGAGCTTATTTATCCTTATTTCAAAAACCGGCAAATCATCAGGTATATCAAATATGATAACCGAAAAATCGCCGGTATATAACGAGGTGCCCGGCGTATGTACCAGCTTTTCCAGGCATGAAAGTGCCAGCGAGCCGCCGGTGTATATCATATACTGCCCCAGCGAGTTCCAGCGGCCATCAATGCCGGGGCCCTTTCTGTCGTAGGCATATTTGGTTTGACTTATCCGGTAAACGTTCAAAAGAAATGGATTAATTTATCAGCGGTTTCCACATCTGTTACTAATTAACCTACGCGAGCACGCCGTAATCAATACGGATAAGCTGGCTTATCACAATACTGATGCCCGTAATGGTATCCAGCAAATCATAAGGCACGGCATCAATACCCGGATTATAATGCCTTAACCAGCTTTTAAATTCATCAGGCGAACCGAAAGTATCGAGGCCTTTATCAAAAAGTTCGAAAAGCTGGATAATATGCTCGCTGAGGCCCTGGTTTAAATCATGAGGGCCTTGTAAATGTTTGCGCAAAGTGGGCTCTGTAATATGCAGCCATTTGGCCACGTCGCTTTGAGTAGCGCCGGTTATCTTTAATAAATCAGAGATAGCGTTTGAACCGATACCATGCCTTATGGCCCCTAATTTTGCCAAAGGCGATTTAAAATAAGTTTCATAAGGCACCAACAGCTCATTAAAAGCCTGCATGGGAGCCTCTGTAAACACATAAGGTTTGGATGCAGCCTGCCCGCCCCTTTGCTGCACACCTGCATTGCTGTTTTTAACCGTTTTACTCATACACAAATGTAAATATTTTCTATTTAAATAGAAAATATTTACATTTTGTTTTACAGCCTTCTTGCATACCTTTCATAAGAACAGAACACAATTGGGCTTCCTTATTTAATTTAATTTTTTACCAATAAAATTAGCATATGTAAATTATATTTTCTATCTTTGAGTATTCATTTATGCCAATCGACATTACAAACATAATGACACCAAGCCTTTTATACTGCGATAACGCTGTCCGGGCCGGGCAGCTTATCGACAACTATTTCACTTACATTGAAGGTGAATATCATATTGAACAAAAACCTGTAAAAGTTACCAAAGATCATGTAGAAACAGTAGACCAAAAAGTGTGGGACCGCCCCCCGGAACCTGCAACCATATCAGGCCTTGCGTTTTACCTCGGCTTTAACAGCCGCGACGAACTGGAAGCATACCGACGCGCGGGCCCTTTTGCAAAAGCTTTAAACCGTGCAGTACTACGTATTGAGGCAAGCTATGAAGCAGCGTTACACCAAAATGCTACCGGGGCCATGTTCGCGCTAAAAAGCATAGGATGGAATGAAAAGCCACCCGAACCCGTAAACAGCAACGACAATAACAACACCCTTAAAGTGGAGATCATCAATACCGGCCCCCCACCTGCCGGTAATGAAAAAGATGTTCCGCTATGAAAGGAATTTTATTCCAGGCGGTTAAAACCTAAACCATGACCAATGAAACAATCATAACCGACGAAATATTCACCACGCCCGAGGGCTTTAGCTGCTCGGTGCTTTTTAAACAAAACTATCAGTCTACCGCACATATTGTAGTTAACCAGGGTGGCACCAGCAGCGGTAAAACCTTTGCTATTGAACAGGTATTGTTTTGCCTTGCAGGCGAAACCGCCAAACAGATCATTACCATTGTTGGGCAGGATATTCCAAACCTTAAGGCCGGTGCCCTGCGCGACGCGCTAACCATATACCACAGTTCGGAAATATTGCAGGGCAAAATAAAAAGCTATAATAAAACCGACCGTACCTTTGAGTTTGCCAACGGCAGTGGAACAATGGGATAAGCTTGCGCAAAGCTGGGAAGCACAGGCCCTTAAACCCGGCGCCTTTATGGATTATGAAGGCGTTGTGGACCTGTCGGATTTTATGGTACAGCGTTACTTAACCAAAATACAAATTGCTAACGAGCGTTTGTACTGGTTAGGCAAAAGCGCTACTAAAGAAGCTGCTTTCACTGCCGATTTCCCGGGTTTATTACCCTCTATAGCTGCTGCATCAGGCGTGTACAAGGTTGGCCTGAGTAAACCGGCCACCTCATTGGCTGCTACGGCTATAGATGCAAACGGCATTGTAACGGTAGGGGATACCTCGAACTTAGCAGATGGCGATGTGGTTACCATTACGGCGGTTACCGGTACAATCAAGGATACAACTAACGGTACGCCGGGCGTTGCAATTCAGGGGCAATCCTATTTTATACAGATTGCGGGCGCTACTACTTTTAAACTGGTACGTAATTACAATGAAGTAAACAGCCGCAAACCGGCCACTTTTACAGGCACCGCTACCGCCGCCACCGTAAATTACATTAACGTAAGCAACGTATTACAGGTATTAGGCAGCGTTTACGCCCAGCTTGATCCGGCCGACAGGATTCAGGATGATTTTAACCTCCAGATTCCGCTACATGTTGGTTATGCTTACGCACAGGCCCAGGCTAACAAAGCACTTAACGTGATCAACGCGTTTACCGACATGAAAAAGATGGACTATTTGGGCATACCTCTGCAGGTGATGAATCACTGGCAGGCCAATACTATTTTGGGTGCAAGGTCGTCAAACTTGTTCCTGGGTGTGGATTTGCTGGGTGATGCTTCCGAGTTATCAACCGTTTACCTGAAACCTTACACCAACGATAATGTGGTGCGCATGAAAGCCCGTATGAAGGCGGCCGTAAACTTCAAATTCGCTAACGAACTGTTTTACCTGTCAGCCTAAATCAATTAGTGAATTATTGAATTAGTGAATTAGTGATTTCTTAAAAGCTTGCTAATTCGATAACTCACTAACTCATTAATTATCTAAAATCAATTAGTGAATTATTGAATTAGTGAGTTAGTGATTTTTTAAGCTCTGACTATTCAATATCTCAAATTCGCTAATTCAACAACTCTCTAATTCACAATTCATTAATTCAATAACTCTCTAATTCACTAATTAATCAACACGCATGTCAATTTACAATAAAATAAACGCGGGCTTTAGCCTGGGGGCTGATGAGCCCGTTACATCGGGCATTGAAGATGTGATTTACATTTTTAACGCCGACGATGTTGTACTTACGTACGATACAACCAACCCGCTTATTGTTAAGGGTATAACCGCTGTAAACAACGCCAAAGTTTACAGGTTTGAAGGTACCAACAACAGCTTTAATACCATGTCGAAACTGGCAAAAACGCAGGTAGGTCCGCGTTATACCGAAGAGATAGATTTTAATATCGCCGGTTTATCGGTAGATATTAAAGGCCAACTGATGGCTATGGGTTACGGCAGGGTTCGTGCCATTGCGGTTAACAATTACAAAGCAAGCGATTCGGCCATCGAGCTTTTTGGCGCGGTGAACGGATTGATCCTTACAGAAGCCGAACGCAACGCGGCCGACGAAGCTATGGATGGCGGCTACAAACTAAAGCTAACCAATCCTGATAAGATGAAAGAACCTTATCCCCCACGCGCGGTATCTATCGCGCCCGGAAGCGGTACTGCAACTTATGCCAGTACAATAGCGGCCTTAGAAGCTTTGGTTGCGGCTTAATTATTCTGTAAAAGCAGGTCATTAGTCGTTGATATGCAACGGCTAATGACTATTGCAACTCATGATCAACTAAAACAACATTTCAATGGCTGACGACCTGAAAACCAAAAAACACATCCTTAAACCGGGGCTGCATCAATTCGTGCCCGGCTCGGCGGCTGTTCATTGTAACGAAAATCTGGGCGATGAAGAGGCCGAATGGTATATACAAAGATACCCGCATATCGCAGCGTTATTTATTTCGAAGGTAATTGAGGATATGACTATTGCATCGCCCGGGGCTGCCAGGCCTGACAGCAGTAACGCGAAAGCCGGAAAAAATTCAAAAGCAGGAGGATCCAAATGAAAACCTACCTACCGCAAATTGAACGCCGGATATTGGTAAGGCCAAATCAAACTTATGGTATCCTCAATTACGATTTGGATAACGCTTATCCGCAGCGTATGCTTGAACTGGTATCCGGCTCGCCAACGGCAAAAGACTGCTGGAATAAACGAACAAAGTTTATTGCCGGTACCGGCCTGGAAGAAAAAAACCTGGGCAAAACGGTGATCAATCCGCGGGGCTTAACCCTCGGCAAATTATTGAAAGCTTTAGCTACCGATAAAGCTTTGTTCACCGGTTTCGGTATCCATGTAAACTACGATGCCAACTTTAAGATAGTAGCGGTTACCCACGTGAAGTTTGAAGATATCCGTATGGGTGATACCGACAATCCGGAAACGGCCGACAAATATGCTTTGTACAGTGATTGGGGCCGAAAAACCTGGAAAAATATCATGCGCAGCAAAATAACTTTTGTTGACAGGTACAATCCCGATCCGGAAATAATCAAAGCGCAGGTTGCTGATGCCGGTGGCTGGGAGAATTATAAAGGCCAGTTATTTTATTTTAACCCCGAAATTGACGACTACCCCCTGATTGAAGCCGACTCGGTGTGGGAGGATTTTGAAACTGAAGCCGGTATCAAAATATTTAACAACCGCGAAGTTACTACCGGCTTTTTGCCATCCACCATGCTGTTTATGCAGGCACGCCGGGAAGAAGCAGACAATAGCCAGCCGGATGCGGAAGAATTTACCGGCATCAACGTACCATCGCAACTGGAAAAAGATCTCGGCTCGTTCCAGGGAGTAAAAAGCTCGCAGAAAATTATCGTTATTGAGTATGAAGACGAAAATTCAAAACCTGAATTTAAGGCTTACCCTATCCAGAACAACGATAAACTATTTGAAACCACCGAGCGCGCGGTTGAAGCGAGGATCATCAAAGGATTTTCGGTACCCAAAGAGCTGATCAATCCTGAAAAATCATCTGGCCTGAGTAACGGCAGCGAGAAAAAACAGGCCATATTAGAATTTAATGATAACACCGCCGCCGACAGGCAGGAGCTTTCAGAAACGCTGGCCGAAATCTTCAGCCATTTTCATGTAGATATTAATCCGGGCAACAACTGGAATATTATCCCGGTACCAGCCATAGCGGCAGATGACCTGGCAGGCATTAAAGCGGGTAGCAGCATCAACGATCTGTTACAATCAACCCTTCCTCAAAAAAATAAAATAGCCGCTTTAATGTACGCTTATGGCTTTAAACAAGCCGAAGCCGAAGCGATGTGCCCCTGATACTGCTAAAAGGGGAAATAAAAATAAATCATAAAAAAATTAAACTTCCCCTTTTTGGGGTTAGGAGGCTATGCTATGACCTATTTAATTAACCAAACCATTTTTCAGCAATACGAAGATATCAACGTAAACATAAAGCCCGAACGCCTTAAGGTGTTTATAAAAAAGGCCCAGGAGCTTGATTTAAAACCCTTTTTGGGGCATGCGCTGTATTATGAGCTGATCAAAAACTGCAACGAAGACGGTACTATAAACAACGAAGCCCCACAGCATTATAAAGATTTGCTTAACGGCAGCGAATATCTTGACAGATATGGCCACATTGTTTTATATGAAGGTATTTTACCAACGTTAGTGTATTTCACCTTCGCGCGTTTTATTGAAAACGACGCTATTCATTATACGGCTACCGGGCCGGTAATTAAGCGCCATGACAATGGCGATCCGTTAACTTCGCCCGAGGTGGTAAAACTGGTGCAGCAGCAGCGCAGCATTGCCAACGCCTATGCCAATGATATCGAAAAGTTTTTGTGGGATAACCAGGAACACTTCCCGCTTTGGCACTACAATGAAAAAAACAGGAGCGGCAGGCAGGCGGGTCCGAGGATAAGGGGTGTGGACCGTACTGATTTTAATTACCCGGGAACTATTAACAATTATAATTTACCTATAACCGATTTTTTAAACTAATGGCAAACGATAAAAAAATAAGCGAACTGCCCATAGCCCAGACTATAAACGCTACCGATAAATCAATACTGATCAGCAACAATGCCGATTACCAGTTTGATTTCGCATCACTGCTTCAATTTATAAACAGCGGTTTGGCGGCGGGGGCAAACCTTAGTTTCGGCACGGTACTTCCTCAAAATACCTTCGCGAAAAACGGAGATGTGTTCATTAATACAGCTACCGGATCCTTTGCCCAAAAAATAGCAGGTGTGTGGACGGTAGTTTACACCATCGCGGCGGCATCTGCAGCAACCGGCAACACCGTTTTATTTGGCAACGCCATTCCGGGCTCGGCTACCGGCAGCAATGGCGATACCTTTATCAATACCCTAACCGGCATATTTTACAAAAAAAACGGCGGCAGCTGGAGCCAGGTATTTTCGATGCAAACAGGTCCGCAAGGCCCCCAGGGTGTTAGCGGAACAAACGGAGCCAACGGCGCCAATGGTAAAACTATCCTTAACGGCGCGGTAAACCCAGCAAACAGTATAGGTACCGATGGCGATTTCTATATAAACACTTCATCATACTATTTATTCGGCCCCAAAACCGCAGGCGTATGGGGAGCAGGCATATCATTAATTATCTCGGGTGTTCAGTTTGAAGAAACGGCAAATAAAAATATCCCTAACGGTTATGCCGGACTGGATGGTACCGGCAAAGTGGCACCCGCGCAACTCCCCTCCTATGTTGACGACGTACTGGAATTTTCAAACGTATCGGCCCTGCCTGTAACCGGCGAGGCCGGTAAAATTTATATCACTACCGATAACAATAACCAATACCGCTGGAGCGGCACTTCATACATCCAGATTGTAAGCTCACCCGGCACAACAGACGCGATCCCCGAAGGCACCAACAACAAATACTTCAGCGTTTCGCGGGTATTAAACGCCCTACTTGCAGGTATCAGTTTCGGTACATCTGCAGCTATATCCGCAACCGACACCGTTTTGCAGGCCCTCGGCAAGCTCCAGGCACAAATAAACAACCTGTTTAAAATACCCAACGGCGGTACCGCAGGCCAGGTGCTGGCGAAGGTTGATAGTACAGATGGGAATGTGCATTGGGTGGATGCGGAGAGTGGGGGGTACAATAATGAAAGTGAGTCCAATTTATATCCTTTACTCGCTGTAAATTCGGCTGCCTACTTATATAGTTTTGGGACAAGTATGACTGCGGCATATCTTTTACAGTTCCCTTTTTGGGATTCATATTCTGCGCAATTTGCCGTTAGGTTAGGGCTTTATCAAGATAATACAAATTACGCGCAAAGTGCATCAAACTCATTTTCTGCATTAAGACAAGCATATGCCCATCTGCCGACGAAGCAAAACAGAAACATAGCTATAATCGTAGAAATGGGGCTAAATGATTTTCAAGGAGGGATACTGCAAAAAGAATATAATCGACTTGAAGGTATACTAACTTCCTTTTTAGCAAATTCTTTTTTGGAAAGTGCATATCCAGGAAATGCTCCAGGAAGCGTCAAGACTGGTTCTTGGAATAGCTTTGATAGTACGTCGCATGGAGGAAAAGCAAACTCATTAAATGGCACAGCACTACAGTCAACCACAGTTGGCTCAACTTACACGCTATTTAATACCTCAAATGAAGTTGTAATTGGAACATATGCAAATGATGGAACTGGCACAAACCCTACTGGTGGTTTTGAGGTGTACTTGAATGACGTTCTATATACAACATATAACCCGGATGGTAAAACGTCAGGGATTACCGATGTTACTGGATATGATAATTCTATAACCCCTGATGCCGTAATAATAAAAGGATGTTCTGGAAAAACTGTTAAAATTGTAACAACTTCCAATAAGCCAACTATAATAGACTATTTTGGCAGTTTAGGTGCCAGCAACAATTTCGCACCTGTATTTGTGAGCCTCATACCACGTTTAGCAGATGCTGCTTACATTCTTGACGGGCCATCGAGAACTCCTGAAATCTTAAGTGAAGGGGATCGGATAATTAAAAGAGTTGTTGATTCCTTTAGAGGATACCCTGTTACAGTCGTTGAGATTAACAAATATTACGATCCCAACACACAAACAATAGATAACCGACATGCTAATATTGATGGACACAAAGCAATCCTTAAGGCTTTTTTAGAAAAAATACAAGCTGGCGTTAATGGCTGGCCCGTGCCTCATGTACCCATAATTGGAGCTGAACGCTTTTTAACTGTTGGCAACAATGGAGTCATGACAAATTATGATGCTGCAGATTATATTGTAAATCCAACAGAGCTGACATCTGCAAATTTTTCTACAGGAAGAGCGGATATCGCTGGCAAAACAGGTCAAATATCTGCCGATACTGATTTCTTATATCTCTGTGTTGGTATTAATACTTGGGTAAGAGTAGCCTTAATTCAGGATAAAATAGATCTTTTTCTCGCTCCCATAGATGATAGTAGTGGAGCAAAAACATCCTCTGAGTTAAATTCAACCTATCCTGCAGCAGTAATTTATCAAGTAGTCAGAGGTATTCAATTCAATTATCAAAAAGTATCATCAATTGTTTGGGAAAAAACTGCTAAATCTACAGCATAATGTCACATATTTTAAAATCAGGTTCGTCTCTCTTTACGACAAGCGGTTCAATAATAAGAATTAAAGACACCATAAATGTATTAAGAGAGCCTATAAATATTAATTTAAATTACCCTCAATTTATTGAATACGACAATGCTACGCATCGCTATTATATCGCTAACAGTAATACTATCAAAGTATACAATGAAGCTTTTAACTTGCTTGCGACCATAAATGGAATAGCTGGAATAGTTTCACTTCAAATTGACGCAATAAATAACAGGCTGATTGCAACAGATAGAAGCACATCTACGTTCTACGCTATTGATACAACAACTTATTCAATAACAAACATATTCTCTGCTTCCGGGCTAACCGAATCTGTAAGAACCGGTTATTACGATAGCCAAACTAACAGGTTTTTTATAGGTACTAACAAGATTTACATTTACTCGAATACAGGCATCTTATTGGGCATGATTACAGATAGTCGAATTCAAGCATCTAATGTTATAAATCTTTTTGTTAACCCCTACACGAACTTCTTATTAATATCGATACCTGGTAAAATATTATTAGCAGACACCACGTCTATGCTAGTTCAAGCGAACGCAATAACCGGCTCGGGCGTAACCACACCTGCATTTATAAGGCTGGATCCTATTAATCCAAACTCCTATTGGCTTTGTAATACAGCGGAGACATATTTAACTGAAATGAGTGTAGCAACAAATACTGCAATAAGGATAGTAAGATTAGGAGAAAGCACTCCATACTCAATTTGGGTTAATAACCAAATTGGACTATACTCAATACTCGTAGCAGATACGGGATATAACCAGTTCTATAAATTGAGTGAGAAATTGGTTTAAAATTTGTTTAAAATTGACTGCTTAGCGGCCATCTTCGATAACTTTTTTCCGATATTAATCGAAGGCAACTCAATATACTTATATGTCAATTTTGAAATACAAATCAATCCCAATAATAGTAATATATCCAAAAAAAAGTTCAACAATGAATTAAATCTAAAAGGAGCAAGCCCCCTAAATTGATCAAAACAGTAAACAGTTAATGGTATGTGGATTAAATAAATAGAATATGATATATCACCTAATCTACTAATGGTATTATTCGGTAATGGTTTATAGTGAGCAATAGCGATCAATATTGCCGTTAGAATACTGGCTATAAAAAAATGAACACTTTGATGGGCGGGGTAAAATGCGAATAAAGCCAAGCAAAGTAAAAATACATTTAAAATCAATTGCGACTTACTATCATTCAGTATCTTAAATAAGGCAATCCCTAAACAAAACAATGGCCAGAATTTAAAAAAAGATAAAAAGCCCAAATCTGTTGACGGCACAACATAACTCCCTATTGTTATTAATATTAATAGAAACATAAAATACTGTTTCTTAAAGCACGAACTAAGAAATACTGTAATATAAAATAGCACTTCGTAGAGCAAAGTCCAATATGACCAATTAATTGGTGCTATCTTAGTAAAAGGGTAAGTCAACATACAGATAGTAAAAAATATATCACGACCAGTTTTGGGTAGTATTGCTACTGAATTATAGCCATACAATAATCTTAGAAGAACAATTATAAAAAGCGTAAAAATCAAACTGAACCAATATGGTGGGAAAATCCTAAAAAGTCTTCTAATAATAAACTCAATCGGATTTTTTGTGTGACGTAACGCGATCATAACGCAATAACCACTTATTACGAAAAACATAGGAACCCCTAACTTACCATACTTGAAAAAAAAATTAGCATAAAAATTATCGGGCCTACTAGTGGGATGATAATAAATATGATATAATACTACAGATATGGCTGCAATAAACCTTAAAAAATCTATTAAATTATTGCGTTTAGATTCGGTCATTTCTACAAAGTAAATAATTATATTCTTTAAGTTACTCTTCTTTAGTATCTTTTAGTAAAAGCCTAACTACCATTACAATTAAAGGATTTCAATTATATAATAACAATTTACTTAACGGTTCTTTACTCCCTCTCACCTTATCCCCATCCCCCCACCCATGACAACATTCGAACACCAGGAAATTCGCGGCATAACTATCAAGAACATGATCGTTACTATTGCCAGCACCATCAGCATCGTAGTATCCGTAATGACGGTTTACTTTCAGCTCAAAGGCGACATTCAGGACATCCGTTCATCCCAGGAAACACAAACGCGTATCAACGAAATCAGGCTTAAAGTAATTGAAGGCCAGGTTGCTATATTACAGCAGGAGGTAACCAGGCTTAAAGAACAGAAAGGATCTTAAAAAATTATTATTTTATACTGAAGATAAAGAGGTGTGCCCAGAACGAGATTCGAACTCGTACATCCTTACGAATGCCACCCCCTCAAGATGGTGCGTCTACCAATTTCGCCACCTGGGCTTTTTTTAAAGTTGTTAGTTTTAAACGTACTTAAAACTAACAACTTTGTTTCCGGCGTGCCCGAAGAGAGACTCGAACTCTCAAGAGACAATTCTCAACGGCTTCTGAGACCGCAACGTTTACCAATTTCGCCATCCGGGCTTATCGTTTTATTAACAAGCGTGCAAATATAAACCTTTCCGGCAAAATGCAAACTCAATAAATTAAAAAATCTCAGAAAGTTGTCTAACCACCGGCTAAAGGTTAATTTAAGCCTTTTAAGTTACTATATATCAAACTTTATGAAGCAGGCACTCCTTTTCACTTTTAGCATTTTTAGTTGTTTATTATCTTCAACATCGCTCCTGAAGGCCCAAACCGTAACCATATTACAGCAGGATAAACCAACAAGTATCCGCGGATTATCGGTGGTGGATGATAAAACAGCCTGGATTAGCGGCAGCAAAGGCTACATCGCCAAGACTGCCGACGGCGGTAAAACGTGGGACTGGCAGCAGCTAAAAGGCTACGAAAAATCAGATTTCAGGGATATCGAAGCTTTTAGTGATAAAGAGGCCGTTATTATGAGTTCGGGAAGCCCTTCTTATATCCTTAAAACAACCGATGGCGGCCTTACCTGGCAGGAAAAATATCAAAAAACCGATACCTCTTACTTTTTAGATGCCATGGATTTTGCGGATGCCACGCATGGTTACATTTTAGGCGATCCGATCAATAACAAATTTCTGTTGCTCGAAACCAAAGACGGCGGCGAAACCTGGGCCAAATCAACCAACCCGCCTACCGCATTACCTGGTGAAGCTGCTTTCGCGGCCAGCGGCACATGCCTCCGGGTTTTGGGAGAAGGCGCTATTTATATAGCGTCAGGAGGTAAAAGCAGCCGCCTCATTTCGTTGAGCAAAGGAAAAAGCGAATGGGAATATGCCAATTTGCCCATCAGCCAGGGCAAAAGTAGCGAAGGCGCGTTTTCAGTCGCCATCCAAAAAAATAAGGGGATAATTGTGGGCGGCGATTATGCGAACGATAAAATGAAGGATTCGGTAGCGGTTATAACCACTTACAAAAACCGCCATGCTTTTCAAGTAGTAACACATGGTCCGGAAGGCTTTCAGTCGTCGGTAGAGCACATCGCCGACGGCATTTTCCTTTCAACCGGCACACCCGGAAGCAACCTTACAACCGATGGCGGCCTCACCTGGAAGCAAATTGACACCACAAGCTTTAACGTTTGCCGCAAAGCTAAACGCGGAAAACTGGTTTTACTTGCGGGTAACGGCGGTAAAATAGCACTATTTAAAATGTAGTTTACTGTGAATTAATACCTTAAAAAAAGCTTTACATTAATTTAAAAAATAGCTTGCAGGGAATAATAAAGAACTCTATATTTGCACCACTTTAAACGGAAACGGTAATCGGACCGAAAAAGTTTAAAGAATGATTCCGTAGCTCAGCCGGTAGAGCATAACACTTTTAATGTTGGGGTCCTGGGTTCGAGTCCCAGCGGGATCACTGAAAAGCCACCGAACGGTGGCTTTTTTGTTAAATACGCTTTTATATCGGATTCTCAGGGATCAAGCAGGAATAATTATAAACGACCAACCTAAACCCGACTTAATTAACTAATTAACAACACATTGCACTATAGAAACAAGCTTTTCAATTGCTATATCAACTGTATTTTTCAATTTCCTCCATGCTCATCCCAAACTGAACTTAAAGTCGCCGTCAGTTTACGATATCTGTTTTAGTACTCGCTTATAGTTATAACGACCTGCTCAGATTAAATTCCCCGTCGGTTATATCAATATAGCTTGAGGGCGAGCTACCTACTTTGACCAGATGACCTCTGAATGTTCCTGTTACATGGTCAGCGGCTAATGATGTGAATTGCAGGGTAAGAGAAGTAGAAGCAAGGGTACCACTGGCATAATAGTTTGTTCCATCATCGTCTTTATAGGTAATGGTACCCTGCACCGTTGTTTTGCCTTTAATCGTGATGAATTGCTCGGTATAGGTTTTGCCTGTTTGATAGGCAGTGCTATCATTTAGTACAATCGAAATCCCGTCAACATGGTTGTTGTTAAACTGTCCTACAAGCTGCGCTGCATAAATGGGTAAGGGCTTCGTAAAAAGCGTGGTTGGATTGTAATCCATTTCTTTTACCACGTTGCCTATCTTCAGCCTGACATAAAATTTCGTGGTGTCGTTATTTTTAACATCCACAGTTTTGCTATCTTTTTTACACGAAGTTACCAGCGCTAACAGCGTTAAAACCGGTATAAGTAAACGGACAGTTGTTTTCATAGAATTTTTGTCCCAATTTATCCCACCCGATGCTATACATCAACCATCATTTATTAAACGCGGGGAAATAATTATTTTTCGCGGCGTTTACAGTGCATTTATTTTTTCCAGGAAAAGTTCTCTTCTGCGTATAGAAACATCTATAACGGCATTATCGGCCATAATTACCGTTCCAGACTTGGTTCGCTGGTATTTCCTGATATGGTCGAGGTTAATAAGATGCGACTGGTGCACCCGGAAAAAATTATTATCGGCTAACAACTCGTCAAAATATTTCAGCGTTTTTGCTACGGTATGTTTAAGCCCGGATATGGTGAAGATGTGTGTGTAGTTCACATCGGCTTCGCAGCGTACAATGTCGGTTATATTTAAAAAAATCATTCCGTCGCCGGTTGGAACCGTAATCTTTTTTCGTTTCCCTTCTAAGGAGAGGTTACCTAGCAATAGCCGCACTCTTTCATCTGAATAATTTTTTTCTGCTTGTGTTATGGCCCTGCCCATAGCACGTTCAAAATCGGCTTTGCTTACCGGTTTAAGCAAATAATCCAAAGCAGCGTATTGAAAAGCCTGAATGGCGTAACGCTCGTAAGCCGTAGTAAAGATCAGGACAAAATCTATTCGCGACAATTGCTTTAAAAGTTCAAAGGCGGTGGTTTGGCCGAGCTGTACATCCAGAAATACCACGTCAGGATGGTGTTTTGCAATACCCCGTAACGCATCGTCAGCATCATGATGAATAGCGGATATGATCGCCTTGTCGCGGTAATCTTCCAGTAAAGTCACGATTTGCTCAGCGCAATGCTGCTCGTCGTCTATAATTGTTATGCGGATCATACCTGTTCATTTTAAAAAGCCATCTTCAAAGGAACGCTCAATTCCACTTTGGTTCCTTTTCCATTTAAGTTTTCGCTGATCTGCAATTGTCCGCCAGCCTGTTTTTTCCCATTAAGAATAGCCAATCTGCTCTCGGTGAGTTCCAACCCGAAAGATCTCTTTTTTGCTGTTTGTTGTCTTGCATCCGTCACTTTGCCAACACCGTTATCTTCAACGGTACAGATCAGCAGGCCATCCTTTTTGTTAAGGCTAATGGTAATCAAGCCATCGGCGCTACCAACTTTAGGCGCCATGCCATGCCAGATGCTGTTTTCGATAAAAGGTTGGAGCAGCAGCGGTGGGATAAGCGTATTTTCAGTATCTATGTCCGGATCGATGTTAATTTCAAACGCAAAAGTATTTTTTAACCGTCGTGCTTCCACCTGCAGGTACTGCCTAATAAAGTCCAGGTCATCGGCAAGCGGTATTTCACTAAAATGGGAATTTTCGAGTGTCTGCCTCATTAACTCTGCAAATTCAACCAGGTATTGTTGCGCCGTTTCCTTATCGTTTTTAGCGATGTAATCGTTAATGGCATTCAATGAATTAAAAATAAAATGAGGATTCATCTGCGACCGAAGTACTTTTAATTCTGTCTCGGCTACGGTAGCTTTATACTCCGCTGCTTTTTTGCGGTTCACGGCATCCTGTTTCCGTTTATACAGTAAAAATCCACCACCCAGCATAACCAATAAAACCAGGCTACCAGCAACAACAGCTTGCCGAACCATTTTTTGGCGTTGTATTTCGGCCTTTGTTACCAGTTCCTTCTGCTCAAAATCAAACTCAAGTTGCTTACGCAAAATTTCCTGGTCTTTAGCCTTATTGAAAATAGTATCCTGTAATAAAATATGCTTTTTATACGCGTCTAAAGCAAGCTGAAATCTGCCGGCCTTTTCATAGGTGTTACTCAGCGCTTCGAGCGCTTCGCTTTTCCTTAATGGTGAGCCGCCGGCTTCAGCTGCCTGCAACGATGCCTTTTGCAACCGCTCTACAAGACCTGCCCGGTCACGGGTTCCCGGGCGTTTTTCCTCATTAGCCGCAAGGGCAAGCAACGCTTCGGAGAGATCGTTTTTATCAGTTGTTTCGGAATAAAGGGCGACTGCCTCTTTCAAGTACTGCTCCGCCCGGGAAAAGTCACCAGCATCATGGTAAAGCACACCAATATTGGTGAGGTCACTCGCGATGTGCGCCTTATTACCTATTGTCCGGTTGATAGTAAGCGCCTGCTTGTAAAAGACAAGTGCCTGCCGGTCTTTATGGGAAAGATCGTAAACCGTAGCTATATTGCCAAGGCTATTGGCAATGCCCTGCTGATCGCCGACAGACTGATAAATCTTTAAAGCTTGCTGCTGATATGATAAAGCTTTCGGATAAGTTTTCATGTTCTTGTAAACCAGTCCGATATTAACCAATAGGTCAGCTTGCGCCGTATTGACTGGACCACGCTTGATACGGCTTGCTTTCAGGAAGTTATCCAAAGCCCTCGGGTAATCGTTCAAGGCCAGGAAAACAACTCCCATGTTATTATAGGAGTTCTGTATCCCTAACGGAAAGTTTAACTTTTTGAAGATCGCCAACGCTTCTTCATGGTCATGTATTGCCGCAATATAATTCTCCAATGCATAATGGTTTAGTGCGCGGTTATTCAATGCTTTGGCATATCCCAGCAAATTACCCGAAAGTTTATAATAGCGTATAGCTTTTTCGCTGGTTTGCATTGCCAGCCAATCCTGTCCTTTCGCCCAATAATTAACACTCATCCTGCTAAAAGCAATGGCAAGCCCACGGGTGTAACTTAAACTGCTTGCCAAAGCGGCGGCAGCCTTTGCCTGTTCGAGCCCTTTGTCAGGGTTAACCACATAGTAAGCGTAGGCCAAATCATTAAGCAGCATAACTCGGGCAGTGTCTTGCCCGGTGTGTTTTTGCAATTGTAAGGTAAGCGAATGTATTTCTTTTTGCACAGCCTGTGCGGACACCCGGTTACAGTACGTAACCAAAAAAAGGACCGGGATTAGGATTTTTTTCATGGCCGCATTTTAAACACGACAATATACTTAATTACAGATAATAAACGGTAACGGCGCTTCAATATCTGTTTTACTGCGGATAATCATATCGCATTGCCCCATTTGCAAACGCAGCTTATCTTGGATAAAGAAAAAAGTTTTTATGGAAAATAACGAACCATCGCAGCTTAAAGCGCCATTGATGAATAAAGAAGATTTGGCACTGTTTTATAAAAAACGCTTGCCCGCGTTGATTAAAACGCTTTTCACGAAACCGGTAGAAGGCACAAGGCAGCTTTTTGAAAATACAGGCGACGATGCCTACAAAAACTCGATGATGCTTATCCTAAGCGTTATGGTGCTGTATCTGATTACGCCATATTTTTTAGCAGGCAGTGAATTGCGGGAGCTGGTCACGTTTTCAGTGCTTATCAAAGCTTGCTTAATAGCCGGATTGTTTATGGTATTGGTATCGCTGTTGTCATTCGGCATTAAAATGTTCGGCGGCAAGCCGGTATTTAAAAAGGAGTTATTAACGGGCGCGTACTGCGGCATAGGCCTGGTACTGATGCTTCTGGTAGTAGTTTTAGCTAAGCTGTTTATTGGAGAGCTTAGTCTTTACGACCTTATGAGCCCGGCCGGTATGATCGGTAAGATGCAGTACCTGTTTCTGTTGAATTTATATGTATTGCTCTTCATGGTCAATATCTTTCAGCAATCGCTCAGGGCAGGCGGCGTAAGCGAAGCCGGAAGCTGGTACCTCGCTCCGTTATCTGTGCTGTTATGTTTTTATCTGACTTTTAAAATTTCCTCGATTTTCTTTTAAGCAAAATCAGCATGTCATGAAATATCAAGTAATTTTCGTATTATCATTCTTAGCGATAACCATTTGCGACAGCAGCCCAGGTTACAGCCAAAACAATTCCGGTAACAATGCAATCGGAAAGGCAATCAAAGATATAGGGGCGATCCTCAAGAAAAAAAGGGGCAATCCCGCTCAGCCTGCTTCAAGCGGGACAGACAAAAGCCCGGCCATTAAAAAGGGAAACGCGGGTGAAATTGCGCCAGGAGCCGTTTCACTTGATGTTGACCGCATGTACGATTTTAACAACGGCCTGGCTGTTGTACAAAAAGGATCTTCTACAGCCGTTATCAACCCGAAGGGCACTATCGTTGTGCCGTTCAATACCTATGATTTTTCTTATTACAATATCAATGTAGCGTCAACCTATGCATACTTTAGTAACGGCATGTTTCATCTCCGGACCATGGATCATCAGCAATGGGAATTTATGAACAGTTCGGCCAAGATCATAGCTGTCGGGGTACTTAATGAGCTTACCGAGAACAAAAGACAGCTTCAGATCAATAACAGCGGGAAATGGACATACACCACACCTGATGGTAAAAAGTATAGTCCCGGCGATCAACTTTACGATGTTAATGAAGGTATTGGCATTATACACCGCCAGGTTCAGAGCGGCGTTTATAATAGCTATAAATGGTTAGACGGCAGACCGCTCGTGCAAACTAACTTCGACGAGTTATATGCATTCTCAGAGGGATTGGCTGTAGTTGGCAAAAAAGACCAGTTCGGCGAGATTAAATACGGATACCTAAACAAGGAAGGCAAAATAGCTATCCCGCTGATGTATTCTGTTAAGCCGGGGGCATTTTCCGGTGGATATGCCAAAGTTATTCCGAAAGATAAATCGGCCTTTGAATATGCTTTTATTAACAAAAAAGGCGAAATCGTTTGCAAACAAACACAGGCCGATATCATCAAATACGGAATTTTTGACCATTTCAACCCATTTGGAAAAGCTTTCAGCGGGAAATATATATTGGACTCTACGTTCAAACTAACCAGCTATGCCGATTTCTTCAAGTCTTTCGGTTTGCCGGCCGACTCATGGTTGCTTAAAGAACAAAATTTCGTTGAAAACGAGCCTAATCCAAAATTGCTTTTCGGTATAAGGGGCGTCAATAGCCGTTATACTCAGCAACCGCTCACCGGGTTCATTAACCTGAGCACCGGCAAGGTGGTTGCGCCCGTATTCGATTTGTTAAACGTGAATTACATCTACTTTGATCCTGCGGCCAAACTGGCATATGCCAAGGTATGCATCGGCAAAAGTAACGGTGGCGGACTGATATATCGCGAGGGTTACATTAATGAAGACGGACAATTTGTGATTGTACGGGGAGAAAGTGGGAAATGGTAGCGATTAACGTATAAAAGTCAACTGACTTTTGATTGCTTTTTATGATTATCATTTACGCTTGCCCTTAATTCCAAAAGCATATCGCACATTAAGCGCAGGTAGAAAATGCTTTCAAAGCAGTTTTTTTTCAAAACTCTGCCACCCCTATCTATCCCCTTCGGGTAACGAAAAGTCGCCCTGGGGGCCAAATTGTGGCAATAACTGCAAACTGTATTAAAGATTGCGGCTCACCTTGAGGGATTGAATTGCATTCTACACAACTAATTTACAAATACCTAAGCCCATCAAAAACGCAACACCTTGTTTATAAATTTGTTATCTACGTTAAAAACATTATTTTAGGGTATATTTTTCCCGATGCCCACAACCAGCTTAGCCCCAGCCTCCAATAAACGTATTGATAGTATTGATATTCTTCGCGGCATTATTATGCTGGTTATGGCCCTGGATCATGTGAGGGATGTTTTTCACCAGGGCAGCCCCGATCCTACAGACTTGGCAACTACAACTCCGTTTCTTTTTTTCACCAGGTGGATTACCCATTTTTGCGCGCCAAACTTCCTTTTTTTAAGCGGGATTTCTGCTTACCTGGCCGGGAAGCGGCGCACCAAAAAAGAGCTGAGCATTTTTTTGATCCAGCGTGGGATTTGGCTCGTACTGGTAGAAGTACTGATCATCAACACCGCTTTCGAGCTTAATTTTCAATTCCATTTTCTTGTATTACAGGTAATGTGGGCAATTGGCGTAAGCATGATCCTGCTTGGCCTGATCATATGGATGCCCATAGAACTCATCGGCATCATTGGCCTGCTGATTTTCTGCGGCCATAATTTATTTGATTATTTCCATACTTCTGGCTTCATGAGCAAGCTGCTGTTCAATGCCTCCGGCTTCGGACCGCAAAACATTATCCGCCTGGATGCCTCACATAACGTTTTGGATGCCTACGCCGTATTACCATGGACAGGGGTTATGTTGCTCGGCTATTTCTGCGGTCAGTGTTATCAAAGCACATTTGATGGCAAGCGGAGGCAACATTTGCTCCTGCGCCTTTCAGCGCTCTTGTTATTTACATTTCTGCTATTGCGCTATTTCAACCTCTACGGAGACCCTGCACCCTGGAGCCATCAAAAAACGGCAGTACTCAGCATTATCTCCTTCCTCAACGTTACCAAATATCCGTGCTCACTTCATTACCTTTGCATGACTCTCAGCGCAGGCCTCTTTCTACTTGCAATGGCCGAAAGGTTTGGTAACAGGCTCACACGCTTGTTCGCGATGTATGGCAGCGTACCTTTCTTCTATTACATTTTGCACTTTTACTTGTTAAGGCTCTTTAACATCATCATTTTCTTTGTATCGGGCTTCAACACAACTGATATACAGCCCAAGCCAACAGATTTCAGTTTCCATCCTGCCAATTTCGGTTTTAGCCTATGGGGTGTTTACCTGGTATGGCTGGCCGTAATCTGCACCTTATACCTGCCATGCCGTTGGTTTAGCGCTTACAAAAAGAAACATCGGGCGTGGTGGCTCAGCTACTTATAGCTAAGTCCGCTATCATGCTGATTTTTAGTAACAGGCCTGGAGCAGATACTACAATGTTCACAAAAAGGCGCAAGATAATTTGTGCCTTTTTCGATTTTAGCACCTTTTACGCCCGGCTAAACCGCTGCTCCTGCCCTTTCTCTGCCCACATTTACTATCTTTGGGCATGAGCATCCCCGATATACTGGCTTTTATCATTGTATTGGCAGCGGCATTTGCCTATGTCAATCACCGTTTTATCAAGTGGCCGCCCGCTATCGGCATCATGGTATTATCTCTGGGTTTATCCATGCTGTCTGTTGTGCTCCGCGGGTTTGCCTGGGTCCGGCTTGACCATCTCGCATCGGTTATCAACGCCATCGATTTCAGGGACGTTTTGCTCAATTTCCTGTTAAGCTTCCTGCTGTTTGCCGGTGCTATTCACATCGACGCCAAAAAACTGTACAAGGAGCGGTTGCCGGTTACCGTTCTGGCTTTGTTCGGCACACTAATCTCTACAGGCCTGGTTGGGTACCTAACCTGGTTACTGCTTGGTTGGTTTGGTTACCCCGTACCTTTTATATACTGCCTTATTTTTGGCACCATTATTTCGCCCACTGATCCGGTTGCGGTTTTAAGTATTTTGAAAGAGGCCCGTATCCCCGTTTCGTTAGAGCTTAAAATAGCCGGCGAATCATTATTTAACGATGGTATAGGCATCGTTCTATTTGTAACCATGACGGAGATTGCCCGCACCGGGCATTTTTCCCTGGGCAATTTTGGCTTACTCTTCGCGCGCGAAGCATTAGGGGGCCTCGCTTTCGGCGCTTTGCTGGGATACCTTGGCTTTCACCTGCTCCGCTCGGTTAATGATTACAAGGTAGAGGTATTGATTACGCTGGCCCTGGTTACCGGCGGTTATGCAACGGCTGATCACCTGCATATTTCCGGTCCGCTGGCCATGGTTGTAGCGGGACTGATTACCGGTAATAAATCGCGGCGTGAGGGACTATCGGCCATAAGCTGGGATTATTTAGGTAAGTTTTGGGAACTGATAGACGAAATCCTGAATGCTATACTGTTTATGCTGGTTGGGCTCGAATTATTGGTAATTAACGTAGAGCCTGTTTTGCTGATTGTTGGCTTGGCCGCTATCGGCGTTATGCTGTTGTCGCGCTGGATTTCGGTTGCGTTGCCGGTGTGGCTGCTGAAACGGAAAATTAATTTCGAACGCCATGCCATCGCCATTTTAACCTGGGGAGGATTGAAAGGGGGCCTTTCTATAGCCCTTGCGCTTTCGCTCGAAAAGGGCATGTACCGTGATATGTTCGTGCTGATCACTTACACCATTGTGGTGTTCTCCATTTTAGTACAGGGCTTGAGCATTGGCGGCTTTACCAAAAACCTGTTAAAAACCCCAAAAACATAAAACAGAGATAAAATAAAAAGCTGCCCGCGATGGCAAATCGCGGGCAGCGTAACGTGAAATCCTCTTTAAACTTCTTTACAAAAAGGCCTCACCTCAACCCTATCCAAAGGCGAGGGAGCGCCTTGTTTCTTAAAGTTCTCTACTTTAGAGAGGATTTAATCAGGCTATATCAAACCGATCAAGATTCATTACCTTGGTAAAGGCTTTTACGAAGTCCCTCACGAATTTGGCTTCTCCATCGGCGCTTCCGTAAACCTCGGCTATTGCCCTCAGTTCAGAGTTTGAGCCGAATACAAGGTCGGCGCGGGAGGCTGTCCATTTTACCTCTCCGGTTTTGCGGCTTGTGCCTTCATACAGTTCACGGTTGGCAGATACGGCTTTCCATGCGGTACCCATATCCAGCAGGTTCACAAAAAAGTCGTTGGTTAATACACCGGGCCTTGATGTAAAAACACCATGCTTTGAACCGTCAAAATTGGTATCCAATACCCGCATCCCGCCTACCAGTACAGTTAATTCCGGACCGGTTAGGGTAAGCAGCTGGGCTTTATCAATCAGCAATTCTTCGGTGAAAACTGATGATCTTGATTTACGGTAATTGCGGAAACCATCGGCCTGCGGTTCCAGGTAAGCTACCGATTCAACGTCTGTTTTCTCCTGCGAGGCATCCATACGGCCTGCAGTGAACGGAACTGTAATATCATAACCTGCATCTTTGGCTGCCTTTTCAACCGCGGCGCTACCGGCCAGTACAATCAAATCAGCAACAGAAATTTTCTTTCCATCCTGTTGTGCTCCGTTAAAATCATTTTGAATGCCTTCAAGCACACCCAATACTTTTTGCAATTGCGTTGGGTTGTTTACCTGCCAGTAGCGTTGCGGAGCAAGGCGGATGCGGGCACCGTTAGCACCGCCACGCTTATCCGAACCGCGGAAGGTGGAGGCGGAAGCCCAGGCTGTTGAAACAAGCTCAGATACAGTTAAGCCCGATTCGATTATCTTAGATTTTAAGGAAGCGATATCATTGTCATCCACCAGCGGATGGTCAACTGCAGGGATAGGATCCTGCCATAACAGTTCTTCAGCCGGTACATCCGGGCCAAGGTATAAGGCACGGGGCCCTAAATCGCGGTGGGTTAGCTTAAACCAGGCACGTGCGAAAGCATCGGCAAACTCATCAGGGTTTTCCAGGAAGCGGCGCGAAATTTTCTCATAAACCGGGTCAAACCTTAACGACAAATCGGTAGTGAGCATGGTTGGCGCATGTTTCTTCCCTGCATCGTAGGCATCCGGAATAATGCTTTCGGCATTTTTAGCTACCCATTGATGCGCCCCCGCCGGGCTTTTGGTAAGCTCCCATTCAAAGCCAAACAGGTTTTCGAAAAAGTTGTTGCTCCATTGCGTTGGGGTTTTAGTCCAGATCACTTCCAGTCCGCTGGTAATGGTATCGGCACCTTTGCCCGAACCGTAGCTGTTAACCCAACCCAGGCCCTGCAATTCCAGGTCGGCGGCTTCTGGTTCTTTACCAACATGTGTGGCCGGGGCCGCGCCGTGTGTTTTACCAAAACTATGGCCGCCTGCAATCAGCGCCACGGTTTCTTCATCGTTCATAGCCATGCGGCCAAATGTATCACGGATATCTTTTGCTGCCGCGATAGGGTCAGGGTTGCCATCCGGCCCTTCGGGGTTTACATAAATTAAACCCATTTGTACGGCGGCAAGCGGTTTTTCAAGATCGCGCGAGTGGATATTGCCATCGGCATTATCATCAGTTACCAATACCCCATCACCTTCCACACCCGGCGAGCCATGAGCGTAACGCAGATCGCCACCCAGCCAGGTAGTTTCCGAACCCCAATATACATCCTCCTGTGGTTCCCAAACATCGGCACGGCCACCTGCAAAACCGAAAGTTTTAAAACCCATCGATTCGAGCGCCACATTACCGGTAAGGATCATTAAATCGGCCCACGAAATTTTGTTGCCATATTTTTGTTTGATAGGCCACAGTAAACGGCGCGCCTTATCCAGGCTCACGTTATCGGGCCAGCTGTTAAGCGGCGCGAAACGCTGCTGCCCGGCCCCTGCCCCACCGCGGCCATCGGTAACACGGTAAGTACCGGCACTGTGCCAGGCCATGCGCACAAACAGCGGACCGTAATGACCAAAATCGGCCGGCCACCAGTCCTGCGAGTCGGTCATGAGTGCGTGTAGATCTTGTTTTACAGCTTCCAGATCAAGGCTTTTAAATGCTTCGGCATAATTAAAATCTTTATCCATCGGATCGGACAGCGACGAGTGCTGGCGTAAAATATTCAGCTTTAGCTGGTTTGGCCACCAATCGCGGTTCCGGGTGCCGCCACCTCCGGTATTTTGTTTTAAAGTACCATTGTGGAATGGGCATTTACTGATGTCGTTCGATTCTTTTTCCATGTTTTTTGCAATTTTATGGTATTGGAGTAATTACAGGGCTATCCCCGCTGATGATAAAATTAGAGGTTCAAATCATATAATCAAAATCGATTAATTCTATAATTCTATAATCAAAAACTATTAGAAAACATTATCGCTACTCGTCAACAACCTAACAACAGCACTCAAAAAGCACGTTTACAATAGTTTAAACATTCAACTATCTGTCTGCCGTCAAAGTCTCTATACATCAAATCCGGATAAGAAAACCGCTTGTGTACTGGTTGCTCTGGCCGAAAAATCAACTAATAACCAATTCATTCGCGCTTGCTTTACTTCCTACAAAAGTCTTTTTAACATCCATCTACCTTATTCCACAAACTGAATATCCTTCAAACTCAAAATACCATCGTTAGGCTTTGATCGTTTAATGGCGAAAAAGTACACATCGTGCTTGCCGCTTACGGGTTTTGTAAGCGTTCCTTTTACCTCGCCGGTTTTATCCCAGCCGCCGGTTACCTGGTACGCCACCGAGCTGATAACCGGGCCTGCCTGCGAATCTATCCGTACTTCTATCTCTCCTGCATAATCCTTAGAGGCATATTTATAAGCAAAGGCGCTGATATTGGTCAGGTCGATATTTTTGAACAGCACGTACGATTTATGGCTACCTGCCGAAAGATCATCTTTAAACCGGTTAAACCCTTTCAATTCATCGGCATAAACAGCCTTAACAGTTGCGTTACGCAGCACCACCATGTCGGTTGCTCTTAGCGGCCCTACAACCTTACCGCCTTTATCGGTATACGATGCCAGCAAGGTATACTCACCGCGGGGCTCGGCATCGTTAAATTTAGGGTTAAGCGTTCCGCTAACAGGCAAAGGCAGTACCGGGCTTTTTTTATCGGTAAGCGAAAAAATGTATTTCACTATTTCCTTCGTATCGGCAGTTGAAAGCTGCGGGTGCGCGCTCATTACATGTTCGGTACCCCAACTCCCTGCGCCGCCCGCTATAATTTTTTTAGCCAGCTGATCGATAGCGCCTTTCTGGGTTTTATAGCGTTTGGCAATAGCCATAAAGCTTGGCCCAACGGCTGTTTTATTAACGGTATGGCACGATTTACAGTCGCTGTTGGCCATCAACGCCTTACCGGGATAACTAACCTCGGTGGTTGCCAGGGCTGTAAGGTTTTGCGTAGTACTGTTGGCAGATGGCTGGGGGTTGTAGATGTAAAACAGTTTTACTTTTTTAGGGTCGATCCTCCCATCCTCCTTATCGCTTACCACCACGTGATAACTAAAAGGTTTGCCCTTCCAGATAAACGACCTGTTATCCGCGCTGGCAATGGTTATTTCGGGTTTGGTATTGCCAACCCTTACTACCACAGTGTCGCGGCCAACCAATCCGCCTTTATCGGTCACTTTTAAAATGGTTTTATATACCCCCGGTTTGGTGAAAGTATATCGGGCTGATGCTGTGGTAGCGCCAACTGTTTTACCATCAAACAACCATTGATAGGTGATTTGATCGTCATCGTCCGGATCTTTGCTGTTCTGGCTGCTGAAGCTTACTTTAAGCGGAGCCTGGCCTGCGATTTCCTTTTTAACAGGAAAGTCCTTTAATTCGGACGTGATAAACCTGGTACGGGCAAAATTATTAAACGCGGCAGTATCTAAAATACCGGCTTTGGCAACAGGCGCACGGTTGCCGGTGTTGTATTCTATCTTCACCAAACGGGCATCCTCATTCTGCGCGCCGTAAACCGATCCGTACTCCAGCATATACAATGCCCCGTCAGGGCCGAACTGCATATCAATGGGCCTCCTGAAGTCGCCGCTTAAGGGCATAAAGGCTTCGTTGCGCAGGTAGTTTTCATGCTCGTCAAAACGCAGGCTGATTACCCAGTTGCGCATCCAGTCGGCAACAAACAATGTCCCGTCATAATATTCGGAGAACTTATTGGGGTTTTTAACATTTTTGTCAAACTCATAAAAATCGCCGCCGATGGCGCAGCGCCCGCCCATGCCTAATTCCGGAAACTCGTCTGAAGCGGCATAAGGGTACCAGATCATGGCCGGCTGGGCGGGAGGCAATACGTTAAGCCCGGTATTGTTCGGCGAATTATTTACCGGCGCTTTTGGGTCGAAGTACGGCCCCGGTTTGGCATTCACAAAATCCCAGTGCGAGTAAGCAAAATTATTACCCACAAAATAGGGCCAGCCAAAATTGCCTGCTTTACGGGCCTGGTTAAACTCATCATACCCGCGCGGACCGCGGGGCGAATCTTTACCGGCATCCGGCCCAATCTCGCCCCAATACAAAACCGAAGTTTTGGGGTTTACAGCAATGCGGTAAGGGTTGCGGCAACCCATCACATAAATTTCGGGCCTGGTTTTAGCGGTTCCTTTCGCAAAAAGGTTTCCTTGGGGGATGGTGTAAGTGCCATCAGCTTCAGGATGAATGCGCAGTATCTTCCCTTTAAAATCGTTGGTGTTACCGGCGCTTCGCTGCGCGTCGAGGCTGTAGTGTTCGGTACCCGGACGTTCATCTAAAGGAGCGTACCCGTCTGATGGAAAAGGGCTCGAACTATCGCCGGTAGACAGATATAGGTTTTTATCCTTATCCCAGGCCAGCGAGCCGCCGTGGTGCGCGCCGCTTACCTTTTGCACGGGCACTTTCAACAATATTTTTTCTGATTTCGGGTCGAGCACATCTGCGGGGCTTAATTTAAAACGCGACAATTGAAAATTAAGCGGCTCGATGGTTTGCCCGGCAGGCATATAATAGATATAAACAAACTGGTTTTTATCAAAATCAGGGTCGAGGGTTAGGCCAATCACGCCTGTGCCTCCCTCGTAAGTGATAGGAAACTTATGGATCACCTTAAATTGATGGGTTTTGGTATTATAAACCGAAAAATTGCCCATCAGCTGCGTAAAGAAAACACGCCCGTCTTTAGCCGTAGCCAGCTCCATTGGCGAGGCGATATTGCTTACCAAAACTGTTTTGATAAAGCGGCTTTGATCCGGCGCCACCCTCGAGTAGGCTTTACCATAATCAAGCGGTTTACCATTTCCCATCGCATACCTGATACCGCCAAGCAGCTGGCCTAAAAACAGCGGGTCGCTGTAGCTTTCATCCGTATGGCCGCAACCGGTGTAAAACGACCGGCCGCCATCAAATTCGTGGTACCAGGTGATGGGATGATCGGCGCCGTTGGTGCCGCCATCATAGGTATTCTCGTCCAGGCTGGCCAGTACGTGTATACCGCTATAAATGGATTTGTAGTTGTACCACTCGTCGGTACGCTCCCATTTATCGGGCAGGTTGGCGGTAGCCGGGTGGCTTTTATCGGTTACGTTAATAACAGCCTTGCGGATATTGGAATTGTTTGGATGGCTCGAAAAATAAGCGCCTACCAGTTTGCCGTACCATGGCCAGTCGTACTCGGTATCGGCTGCGGAGTGCAGGCCTACAAAACCACCTCCCGCCTGGATGTAACGCTCAAACGCTGCCTGCTCAACCGCGTTAAGTACATTACCGGTAGTGCAGTTAAAAATAACCGCCTGGTATTTTTTAAGATTTTCGTCGGTAAAATTGGCCGCATTGGTGGTAGTATCCACATCAAAACCATGATCGCTGCCCAGCTTTTGAATGGCGGCGATACCATAAGGGATGCACGAATGGTGCCAGCCCAGCGTTTTGGAAAACACCAAAACACGCGGCTTATCGGCAGGCTTTTTAAATGCGAAGAGCAGGACTGTTAATCCCGTCAAAAAAACGTAGGTAAGGTTTGTTTTTAACGACATATAGTGATTATTGGTTGATCGTTTTTCATTAAACAGCCGAAAAAGCAACACGAGCATAGAACACGGCTTAAAAACTTAGGCGACTGTAAAAAAAAGTTAAACTAAAAGGGTTGTTCAATCAATTGGCTAACACAATAATACTATTTAAAACACCTGATGTATAGCGGTTAAAGTTTAATTTTTGGCGACTATGTATTTGTAATTGAATTGTTACGGCTTAAGGTACCTGCGCCGCAACAGCAAGGGAGGCGTACTAAAACTGAAGATAAAAGGAAACTAAACCAATAATTGGTTGCGGTATTGGCGCGGACTTGTTTTTTTAATTACTTTAAAAAAACGGTTAAAGTTTGATACGTTATTAAAACCGCATTCGTAGGCTATATCTGTAATGCTATAGTCTTTATTGGCCAGCAGTTTGCACGCATAACCAATTCTTGTTTCGTTAACAAACTGGGTAAATGATTTTTTGGTGCGTGCCTTGAAAAACCGGCAAAACGCGTAGGTGTTCATATTGGCAACATCGGCAATGGTATTGAGTGAGATATCTTCGCGAAAATTATCGAAAATGTATTTAAAAACCTGGTCCATGCGTTTGCTGTCATGATATTGGTACTGGTTGGTATAATTGGTACTGGCCAGTAAATTATACCCCTCGTCTGAACTCATAAGATCCAGGATCTCCAGCAGGGTGATAATCTTTGGTAAACCTTCCTGTTGTAAAATCCGGTACATCAGTTTAACAACCGCTTCCCTGCATTTTCCCTTTAACTCTACCCCCCGTTGGGCTTTATTTAAAAACGATTCGATTTTGCGCACATTTCCAAAGGCCGAAAGGTGCATGATCAGTTTTGCAGGATTGAAATAAATGGTTAATGAATGCGAGTAAGGCACCTCTTCAACATCGGCAGGCTGCTCCCGGGTGTTATGCCAAACATGCGGGATGTTTGATCCTAAAAAAATTGTTTCGCCGCTTTCAAAGTAATCTACCGAATCGCCGATGATGCGCTTTCCGGAGCTTTTTACAATATGTACCAGCTGGCATTCTTCATGAAAATGAAACTCGTTCGAAAAAAATGGCAGTATCACTTCCCTGGCTAAAAAAAGGTCTTCCGACTGTACACCGTCGGACAATACGGCTAAAATTGGCTTCATTTTAACAAAAATGGCTCAAAAAATTCAAACACAAGCAAAAATACTATCAAAAGTTGCCAATTTAAATGAAAGTAAAAAACATGCGCCGCCTAATTTTACATCAGCGTACCTCATCCGGAAGAGGCAGCTAAAACCAATCTATAAATAAGCAACTAATACAGTTTTCATTTTTAACGGGACACTATCCCTTAAAATATCTACTTACATGTATATTACAAAAATTGAAGTAACCGATAAGCGCTTTAACTTAGGCAACGGCGCCGGTTCGGATGCAGTGAACGACTCAACGCAATACGCCTACGCTATTTGCGAACTCCATACCGGTGGCAACACTAAGGGCATTGGCCTTGCATTTACGTTAGGTGCAGGTAACGACCTGGTGTGCAAAGCCATCCAATACCTGTCTGAGCCTTTAAAAGGTAAAGAAATTGAAGCGTTGATGGCCGATTTCGGACCGGTTTACCGTTCCATATTAGATTCGCCAGCCTACCGCTGGCTTGGGCCGCATAAAGGCGTTATGCAGTTGGCGCTTGCAGCCATTGTTAATGCCTGCTTTGATTTGTGGGCCAAAAGCCGCCAGGTACCGCTTTGGAAGCTTTTAATAGACCTGACACCAAAACAACTTGTAGCTACGCTTGATCTGCATTATCTTGAAGATGTGCTAACCGTTGAAGATGCCGAAAACCTATTGAGCCATAACCTGGCCGGGCGTACTTTGCGCAAAGGGGTTTTGCAAACAGGTTATAAAGCTTACGATACATCGGTGGGATGGTTCAATTACACCGACGAGAAGATCAAAGAAAACGTTAACCGCGCTATTGACCGTGGTTTTACGGCCATGAAACTGAAAGTAGGCTCGAACGACCCGCAACGGGATATCCGCCGGGCAAAACTGGTGCGTACAGAAGCAGGCGACAAAACCACCATTATGCTTGACGCCAACCAGAAATGGAACCTGCCGCAGGCCATCAGCATTTGCAAAGAGTTAAATTCCATCAACCCTTACTGGATTGAAGAGCCAACCCACCCTGATGATGTGATAGCGCACCAGACACTGGCTAAAGAAATTTCGCCGTTAAAAATCGCCGCCGGCGAACATATCCCCAACAAAATCATTTTTAAAAACTTTTTGCAGGCCGGGGCGATGGATTTTTGCCAGGTTGATTGTGTTCGCGTTGGGGGTATATCGGAGTTTTTGACCATCAGCCTGCTGGCTAAAAAGTTTAACATCCCGGTAGTGCCGCATGTGGGCGATATGGGGCAGATCCACCAGCATTTAGTGTTATTTAACCATGTTGCTATTGGTCACGAAAACCTATTTTTGGAACATATCCCGCATTTGTCGCGTTATTTTAAACATCCGGCCAATATCAGCGGCGGTTATTACGCCGTACCGGCCGAAGCGGGCAACAGCAGCGATTTACTGATCAGCTAAAAACCAAAATGAACCAGTTATTAAACAAAGTGATTTTGATTACCGGAGGCGCGTCCGGCATAGGCCTGGCCTGTGCCGAGGCTTACATACGTGAAGGCGCAACCGTTTTTATAATGGATGTGAATGCACCGGCGCTGGGCAAAGTATTGGCAAACCTGGGCGGTAACCACAAAGGTATTGCAGGCGATGTAGCCAAAAGTACCGATGTAAAAGCAGCGATTGATGAAATACAAAAGCATTACGGCCGGCTTGATGCCATTCATAACAACGCGGCTATAGCCCATCCCTCCAAACCTGTTGATGAAACGGAAGAAGATGAATGGGACGCGTTGATGAACATTAATCTTAAAAGCCTTTTCTGGACAACCAAACACGGCATCGGTTTACTTAAGGCATCTAAAGGCTGCATTTTAAACACCAGCAGTATGGCGGGCGATATCGGCCAGAGCCTGCATGCGGCCTACACGGCAACCAAAGGCGGCATTAACGCGCTCACCAAATCGATGGCGCTGGATTATGCGGCCTTCGGCATCAGGGTTAACGCCATTTCGCCGGCCGGGGTCTGGACACCGCTGCTTAAACAATGGGCGGCCGAACAGCCTGATCCGGGATCAATTGAAAAATATTTGAACGGGATTCATGCCCTTGGCTACTGCCCGGAAGCTGATGTAGTGGCCGACGCCGCGGTTTTCCTGCTATCAGACGCGGCCCGGTTTGTAACCGGCTGTATCATGCCTGTAAGCGGAGGTGCCGAATTGGGTTACAAAAGATAAAATTGAAATGATGAATAAAACTAACGGCAATTCGTCAAGATACCTGGGGCCGCTGTTGATAGTGATGAGCCTGATGTTTTTCTGGAACCTGAGCCGCAACATCAACGATGTGCTCATCCCCCATTTAAAAAGGGCCTGCCAGTTAACAGATCTGCAATCATCGCTGATCCAGTCGGCTTTTTTTGGCGCTTATTTTTTGATGGCCTTGCCCGCGGGTAGGTTTATCGAAAAAAGAGGGTACAAAACCGGGATGATCACCGGGTTGGTACTGGCTGCCATTGGCGCGGCCATATTTTACCCGGCGGCCATAACAAGGTTTTACCCGGTGTTTTTGCTTGCCTTGTTTACCATGGCTTCGGGCTTTGCCATTTTAGAAGTTACGGCGACACCCTATATTTCCAGACTGGGCGACCCCGACCATGCTTCAAGTCGGCTAAGTTTGGCGGCCGCTATAGGTTCGGTGGGTGCAACCATTGGGCCATACCTGGGTTCGGCTTTTTTATTGCATGATCAGGATATATCCGCAAATTTAATAGCATCTCTCAATCCGCAACAGCTGCAAAACTTTTTAAATGGCGAGGCGCATATGGTTATAGCGCCTTACCTTACACTCGCCGGGCTTTTTATCGCGCTTTGTATTTTGCTGTATTTTTTAAACTTTCCGGTAATTAACGAAGGTGTATCGAATAAAAAACTGTCGGATGTTTTTAAGTTTAAACACACCATGCTGGGTGTATTCGCCGTTTTCGCTTACCTCGGTGCCGAAGTTGGTGTGGTGAGCTTTATTATCCGCTACACTAAAACGTTAAATATTGTCGGCATGACCGAAAAGAAAGCCGCCCTGTTTATTACGCTCTATATGGCGTTGGTACTGGCGGGGCGTTTACTGGGCGCGCTGATACTTAAACATAACAAACCGAATAAGGTACTTATTATTTGCAGCACCGGAGCCTTTGGCCTGGTGTTGGTTTCGGTTTTAACAAGCGGATACCTTTCTATCATCACCTTATCAATTGTTGGATTTTTCACCTCGGTTATGTACCCCATCATCTTTACGCTAAGTATTAAAAATATCGGCGGGTATACCAAAGTAGCTTCTTCTTTGCTGATTATGGGGGTTGTGGGCGGAGCTATCATTCCTCCGGTAATGGGTTTGATATCCGATCATGCAGGCATCAGGCTTGCCTTCACAGCACCCTTAATCTGTTACCTGTATGTTTTATTTTATGGATTGAAAGGTTATGTGGTGAAGCACGCCCCATTAGCTGATGACATAGACGAGGCCATAATTACCGTGGCCGGCCATTGAGTTGAAGCTGCACCGTTTTTTGCAACAACAAATAAAAGTTGCGCTTATTTTGTTGTCAAATACACACTTATTGCACACAAATTGCTACTAAATCGTTTTTTTGACCTAATTAAGAAAATACATAGTCAAAATAGTATCGAAACTCATCAATTTTAGCGCAATTTATTGCCGGTGTTCGCTCTACTTTTATTTTAATTATAAACAGCAACTACTGAAGGTTTACTAAAGAATTTAAACCAGGTACAACGGCCCGAAAAAAAAGCCGCGAACCTGGACTGGGATTGCTATAACCGTTACTGAATGATTAAAACTTTACTAATTGCGCTATTATTTGGGTTCGCGGCCGGCATTGCCTCAGCACAGCATCATGAAAATGAGCTTGCGGGCAATGCCCCAGCCGCATATACTATACAAAAAACCACTACCGACAGTTGGAAAGGTTTTGAGCGCATCAACCTGAACGTTGGTCCGCACAGCGCTTATTTTGTAAACCCTAAGAAATCGCTCGACGGCAATCCGTGGATCTGGCGGGCATCCTTCCCCGACTGGCATACCGATATTGATAGTATTTTGCTTAGCAAAGGGTTTCATGTTGCTTATGTTAAGGTTGATAACCTGTACGGAAGCCCTTACGCCTTACAGGTATGGGACGTTTTTTATAAATACCTGACCACAGAACAAGGATTTGCCTTTAAGGCGGCGCTGGAGGGTGTTAGCCGCGGCGGCTTATATGTTTATGGATGGGCCAAACGCAACCCGGATAAAGTGACCTGCATTTACAACGAAGCCCCCGTTTGCGATATTAAAAGCTGGCCCGGCGGCAAACTAAGCGGTCCCGGCGACGCGGCTCTGTGGAAACAGCTACAGGAGGTTTACCACATTACCGAACAACAGGCGCTTGCTTATCATGATAACCCCATCGATAACCTGGACGGGCTTGCCGCCTTCAAGGTACCGGTAATGCACATCATCGGCATTGATGACAAATTAGTGCCTAATGCCGAAAATACCAATATCCTTGCACAACGCTATACAGCTTTAGGTGGCCCGATGATGGTGTACCCGGTAACTGCCGGTCCGCAGGAATTGAGCGGACACCACTTCCCCATAGAAAATCCGGAGCAATGGGCTAACCTAATTACGGGTTACAGCTACCCGGTAAAAAAGATACTTCCTTATAACAATTATTTCAAAGTTCGCGATGGATTGGCGAACAGCCTGAACCTTTTCAAAACAAATAAAACCGCTACGGTAGCATTTTTAGGCGGTTCGATAACCTACAACCCCGGCTGGCGCGAAAAAATAAGCCGCTATTTTACCGAGCGCTTCCCCGCTACCAAATTTCATTTTATCCAGGCCGGTATCCCATCCTTGGGCAGCGTTCCGCATGCCTTTCGTTTACAGCGCGATGTGCTGGATTCGGGCCGGGTAGACCTGTTGTTTGTTGAAGCAGCCGTAAATGATAATGTGAACGGGTTAGACAGCCTAACCGAAGTTAAAGCCTTAGAAGGCATCGTTCGCCACGCCAAAACAGCAAACCCCGCAATGGATATTGTGATGATGGAGTTTGTTGATCCGGACAAGATCAGGGATTACAACAACGACAAAACACCGTTGCAGGTTGCAAACCACGAGCTCATCTCGGGTTATTACGGCCTGCCGTCGGTTAATCTTGCCAAAGAAGTTACCGACAAACTGAATAACCAGGAGTTTTCATGGCAGTATGATTTTAAAGACCTCCACCCTGCCATCTACGGCCAGGAACTTTATTTCGCTTCGATAAAAAGCCTGCTGGATCAATGCTTTGCCGGATATCCTTCCTCCACAAAGTTGGTTAATAAGTCATTGCCCAAACCATTAAACGCGTTAAACATCAGCAAGGGGCAATACTACAGCATCCAAAATGCCAAAAATTTAAACGGCTGGGTTATAAATCCGGATTGGACACCGACCGATAACACTGCCACCCGCGATGGCTTTGTACACAAACCAATGCTCATCGGCACAAAACCGGGTTCAAGCTTAACCTTGCCATTTAAGGGAACAGCCATAGGTATGGCCATTGTTTCAGGGCCGGATGCAGGCATCATCAATTACAGTATTGATGGCGGGGCCGAAAAAACGATGGATTTGTATACGCAATACAGCTCCTGGTTATACCTGCCCTGGTATGTAACCTTCAGCACCGATCTGAAAAGGGGGCGGCACACACTCAAACTTAAAATAGATAGCCATAAAAACATGAACAGCAAGGGGACCGCGTGCCAGGTGATCTACTTTTTAACCAATTAATTTTTTAAAAGCAAAGCCGGTCAGCGTAAACGGGTATCCGGTTTTTTAATTGTCAGTTTAACATATTTTAAAGCTCTATACCAAATGATTAAACCCAATGCAAAACCATTACTCCGCCTTTAACACGGAGGTCAAAAAACACAAGCCAATTTAAAAACCCTTTAATCAATTTATTAAACCAATTTATGAACAAACTTTACCAACTGATCAAAACCCGGGGGGAGCATAAACGCTCTTTTAAACCTGCACCGGGTTTTTATTGTTTTGTGTTATTGCTGCTGAGCCTGCTTTGTTCGGCGCAATTTTCGCATGCGCAAACCAAGGTAACTATTACCGGTACCGTGACCGATACCCTTGGCGGAAAAATAGCCGGGGCAAACATCATAGCTACCAACCGTAAAAACCTGGGCACCACTACAGATGTTAACGGCAAATTTGTTATTGATGCCGAACCGGGCACCATTTTCAAGGTATCGTATGTAACCTTCCTCGATCAGACATTTACCGTTACCGGGAGCAAACTGGTGGTTAACATCGTATTGAAAGAGTCAAAACGCGGCCTTGACGAGGTGGTGGTTTTGGCTTACGGTAAAAAAGAACGCCGTGAAGCCGTGGTTGGTTCGGTTACTACCGTTAAACCGATGGACCTGAAAATTCCGGCCAGTAACTTAACCAACGCGCTTGCCGGCCAGGTTGCAGGTGTTATCGCATTTCAGCCTAACGGGCAGCCGGGTTTGGATAATTCCAACTTCTTTATCAGGGGCGTAACCACCTTTGGTTATAAAAAAGACCCGCTTATCTTAATTGATAACGTAGAGCTGACCGCTAACGACCTTGCCCGTTTGCAGGTTGACGATATTGCCAGCTTTTCGATTTTGAAAGATGCCAGCGCCACAGCCCTTTACGGTGCACGTGGCGCTAACGGTGTTATTTTAGTAAGCACCAAAGAAGGTAAGGTAGGTAAAGCCAAGATCAACGCCCGCGTGGAGAACTCGATCAGCCAATCGGCCAAAACCCTGCAACTTGCTGATCCTATTACTTACATGAAGCTTTTTAACGAAGCGACCATTACCCGCGACCCGACAAGTCCGCCGCCCTTCACCCCCAACAAAATATTGAATACCGAAGCAGCCCTCCGCGGCGATCCGGGTAGTAATAAATACGTTTACCCGGCTGTAGACTGGCTGGACATGCTTTTCAAAAAACGTACCGCCACCCAGCGTGCCGATTTAAGTGTAAGCGGCGGCGGCGATGTTGCCCGTTACTATGTATCAGGTTCGTACAATGTTGACCATGGTATATTGAAAGAGGATATAGCCAACAATAATAACAACAACGTTAAGTTTGAAAACTTCCAGCTCCGCTCGAACGTGAATATCAACCTTACCAAAAGCACCGAACTGGTAGTAAGGCTGGTGGGCTCATTTAACGAGTATAATGGCCCCATGACCAGCGACGCTTCGTTCTCGACCGATCTGTATAACGTGGCCGTACACACCAGCCCGGTATTATTCCCGGCCTATTTCCCGGCCGATTCGGCAAACATGAACGCCAAGCACATTTTATTCGGTAACGCCGCGCCAAGTGTTGCCAACGGAACCGCAGGACCAAACGCCATAGCTTACAATAACCCCTACGCGGCATTATTGCGTGGCCATAAAAACTTCTCCGAATCAAGGTTATCAGCGCAGCTGGAGTTAAACCAAAAGCTGAATTTCATTACCGATGGCCTTAATTTTCACGGCTTGTTCCATACCAACAGGTACGCGTACTTCCAATCGCACATGAATTATTCGCCGTTTTATTATTTCGCGGATGAGAGTAACTATGACAAAGCTACCAACACCTATAAATTAACCTGGCTCAACTCGCAACCGGCAGGCAACGGTGTGCCTAACGTACCAACCGAATACCTCACTTACAGCCGCGACCGGGATTATGACAACCTGAATACCTTTATCTTTTTCCAGGGTGTTTTAGATTACAACCACGCCTTTGGCGATCATAACGTGAGCGCTTCATTAATCGGTACACGTCAGCAAACAGTATACTCTGATGCTAAAGACCCGGTATTAAATTATACAACCCTACAATATTCGTTACCCTACCGCAACCTTACTGTGGCCGGTCGCGCAACTTACTCATTCAAAAGCCGTTACTTTTTAGAGTTCAACTTTGGGTACAACGGTACCGAACGCTTTTCTGCTAATCACAGGTTTGGTTTCTTCCCTACCATCGGCGGTTCGTGGATTGTATCGGATGAGAAATTCTGGGGCCAGGGATTGTACAATGTATTCAGCCGTGTAAAACTACGGGCCAGCTACGGGTTGGTAGGTAACGACGCTATCGGTCAGCAGCGCTTTTTCTTCCTTTCGGACGTTAACCTTAACGGGGGTAACCCGGCCTACTTTGGCACCTTCAATAACTACAGGCGCGAAGGTGTTTACATCAACAATTACGAAAACCCGAATATTACCTGGGAAACCTCACGCCAACTTAACCTTGGCCTTGAGTTTACCATGTTTAAAAATCTGAACGTAGTTGCCGAGGTTTACAAATACCACCGCTACAACATTCTGCAAACGCGCTCGTCGTTACCTACCACCATGGGCCTTGAGGCGCTTGACCAGAACGGCAACCCTAAAGTAACGGCCAATATTGGTACAGCCGACTCGAAAGGTATCGACCTGTCGGCAGATTACAAGGCCCCTATTGGCAGAGGCGGCGCCTGGTTACAGGGCCGTGGCAACTTCACACTCGCTACCAGCAAATACGGTAACTACGAAGAACCGCAATGGGCTGAGGCTTACCGCTACCAATCTGGCCAAACCATAAACAGGGCCTATGGCTACATTGCCGAACGTTTGTTTGTTGACGATAATGAGGCACGGAACTCTCCTTCGCAAATATTCTCGAACAACGGCGTGCCCCCGGGCGGTGGCGACATCAAATACCGCGACCTTAACGGCGATGGTAAAATTGACGCTGCCGATCAAACATTTATCGGTAACCCTACCGTTCCCGAAATTGTGTACGGCGCAGGTTTATCGGGCGGTTATAAAAACTTCGATATTTCCTGCTTTTTCCAGGGGCAGGCGCGGGTATCATTCTTTATAGATCCGAGCCGGGTTAGCCCATTCATCCAAAGCCCTGATCCATACATCTATGGCAACACCCAGTTAATTAAAGCTTTTGCCGATGACCACTGGAGCGAAGAAAACCAAAACCTGTACGCTACCTACCCGCGTTTAGGCGTTACCGGTAACCAGATTGAAAACAACCGCCAAAACAGTACCTGGTGGATGCGCGACGGCAGCTTTATCAGGCTGAAATCGGTAGAGATTGGCTACTCCTTACCGCCATCAATACTGAAACGCTTAAACGTAACCAAATGCCGCATTTACTTTAACGGCTTAAACCTGTACACCTGGAGCCCCTTCAAATTATGGGATCCGGAGCTGCGCGGCAACGGTTTTGCCTACCCTATACAAAAGGTATTCAACTTAGGCATCAACGTTAACCTATAATTTTTACTGATCAATACTGAGTATTATGAAACAATATTATAAACTTTTATTACTGGTAGGGCTCCTGATTTCGGGCGCATCATGTAAAAAATACCTTGATGTAACGCCTGATAATACCGGTACCCTCGAGTACGCTTTCAGGAACCGTAACGAAGCCGAAAACTACCTGTTTACCTGCTATGCTACGTTACAGCAGTTCTATGATCCTACATCAAATGTGGGCTTCACTACCTCTTCAGAGATTATTTATCCCAACAACCTTACCAATAAGCCCCTAAACGAAAACGGTTTCAACCTCATCCGCGGCGCTCAAAACAGCAGTAACCCGGGTGTTAACTGGTGGGACGGCGAAAACGGCGGGCAGGCCTTATTCCGCTCGCTACGGAGGTGTAATATTTTCCTCGAAAACATTGACAAGGCCTTCGATCTTACTCCGGCAGAAAAAGCACGCTGGGTTGCCGAGGTAAAATTTCTAAAGGCTTACTATCATTACTACCTGTGCCGCCTGTACGGTCCGGTACCACTGATAAAAACCAATGTTGATATTTCGGCCGCAACCGAAGAAGTAAGGGTAAAACGAGCGCCGGTTGATTCGGTATTTAACTATTGTGTGCAGCTGTTGGACGAAGCGATCCCCAATCTGCCCCCGGTAATCACTAACCAGGCTAAAGAACTTGGCCGTATAACCCAGCTAACCGCCTTATCTATCAAGGCCGAGATGCTGGCAACACAGGCCAGCCCGCTGTTTAATGGCAATCCGGATTATGCCAGCATGAAAAACAAGGATGGACAGTTGCTGTTTTCAACCATTGCCGATCCGCAAAAATGGAAACGAGCTGCCGATGCGGCCAAGGCAGCTATAGATGCCTGTACCGCTAACGGTCTTAAATTATACACCTTTGTTTCGCCGCCAACGGTTGGCACCCTGTCTGACGAGTTACGTGCCGAATTAACCATTCAAAACACCGTTACCGAAAAATGGGACCAAAACCCGGAATTGATCTGGGCTTTAAACCCAACTTTTCCGTGCCAGGGTTATGCTACACCAAGGCTAACGCCGAAATCGGCGGTGAACATCTTCTCCAACCCATCAACCTTCGCTGTACCTATTTCAACCCAGGAGCTTTTTTATACTGCTAATGGTGTACCCGTTAACGAGGATAAGAACTTTGATTACGCCAACCGATACGCGCTTAAAACAGCAGGCGATGCCGATAAATACCTGATAGCTAAAGGTTACACCACCATTAACGAGCATTTCGGCCGCGAAACACGCTTTTATGCCAACATTGCTTTTGACGGCGCCATCTGGTATGGTAACGGTATTTACAACCAGGACCAGGCTTACCATGTGGAGGCACGTGGCAATACGTCACTGGCCGGACCTAAAGACCGTAACACACTAAACATTACCGGTTACTGGCCTAAAAAACTGGCCAATTATTTATCAGTTTATGATGATGGCTTTCAACCTATCGAATTTCACCTGCCATTAATGAGGCTTGCAGGTTTATACCTGCTTTATGCAGAAGCATTGAACGAAGTTGGCGGCCCAACTGCCGAAGTGTACGATTACATTGACAGGGTAAGGGCAAGAGCTGGTTTGAAAGGTGTGGTTGAATCATGGTCCACCTATTCTAAAAACCCGAATAAACCAACTAGCAAAGAAGGTTTGCGTGATATCATCCACCGCGAGCGCCGGATAGAGCTTTGTTTTGAGGCGCAAAGCGGGTGGGACCTTCGCCGCTGGAAGGAGATACAACAGGTGCTGAGCGTGCCTATGCAGGGTTGGAACATTTACGAAACCGAGCCGGGCAACTACTATCGCCCTAATACGGTGATGACACCCGTTTTTGGCTTGCGCAATTATTTCTGGCCGATAAAAGATTACGATTTAACGGTTAACAACAACCTGGTGCAAACCACCTACTGGTAGGCCGCCCATCAATTATAAACGAACTAATTCAATATAAATAAAGAATTATGAAACGCATTAACAATTATCCGGTAACAGCATGGGTGCTAATGGCGCTGCTGTTTACAGCATGCTTAACCTCATGCAAAAAAAACGACGGATATATTAAAGAGGTATCAAATGATTTAAGCAAGCCTGCTACCGTTACCAATGTAAAGGTTAAAAACTTTAATGGCGGCGCTTATATTACCTATGATTTACCAAACTCAGATAATCTGCTTTATGTACAGGCCGAATACCGTATCAATGATAAAACAACACGCCAAACCAAATCGAGCTATTACTCGGATACGGTAACGGTTGATGGTTTTGCTAAAAGCCAGGATTATGATGTAACCCTTTATTCGGTGAGCAGGGCCAATGTAAAATCTGATCCGTTAACGGTTAAGGTTCACCCCGATCAGCCTTATTACCAGCTGATCAAGTCAACCCTCGCTATCACGTCTGACTTTGGGGGTGTAAATATCAAAGCCCTGAATCCGGCAAAGCGCGATGTGGGTATAGTTTTACTTGATTTTCAAAAATCAACCCAGGCGCTTGAAGTTGCCGATCAGCATTACACCAATACCGATACCCTAAACTATTCGGTAAGGGGCTACCAGGCGGTACCGCAGCAATTTGGCGTATACGTTACTGATAAATTTGGCAATATATCTGATACAACCCTGGTTACGCTAACCCCTATTTTTGAAACACTGCTTAACAAGGCCAACTTCGCGGTTTATAAAACCCCTACTGATAGCCAGACCGCCTACGGCTGGGAAGTGCCGTACCTTTGGGATAACAAAACAGACGGCTATTCAAATGGCTGGCACACCGCTCCCGGCGGCGCGGCGCCCATGCAGGTTACTTTCAGCCTTGGCGTATCGGCACAACTCAGCCGTTTTATTTTGTGGGAAAGGCCTGATCAATATGCTTATGGCCACGGTAACCCAAAAGATTTCTCGATATGGGGATCAAACGTTAACACACCACAAGACATGAGGCTGCCCGATTACGCGCCGGTAGGAACCGTAATGGGCGATTGGGTAAACATAGGCAACTATCATTATCCGAACCCGCCATCGGGCCTTACACCCGGGTTTACCAATGCAGCCGACGCGGCTTTTGTGGCGGCAGGTGTAAATTTTAACATCCCGCCTGGTTCAACGCCAATTAAATACTTCAGGTTTATGGTGCATACCACATGGTCAAACGGGGATTTTGCTCACATGATGGAGCTTTCAATATATGGTAAACCGCAATAAGCATTAATAATTCAGATTAAAATGAAAACAAAAAATATTATCAGAATAGCTGCTTTGGGTTTAATGGGATACCTGATGTATGGCTGCAGCAAGCAAGACACCGAGTTTGAATCATTCCTGAACGGCAAAGAGGTTAAATATCCCGGTACCATCAGCAAAATAACGCCACGCCCCGGCAACCTGCGCGCCGGTATCACTTTTCATCCCAGCAGCGATCCGAGCGTAACGCGCTATGTGGTGTATTGGAATAACAAAGCCGATTCAATTGTTTATACATCGGATAACCACAACCCTTCGGATAGCCTTACCGTTATTGTACCCAACCTTAACGAGTATATCTACTCGTTCACCATGTTTTCGTACGATGCCAAAGGCAACCGCTCGGTTCCGCGCGATATCAATAATGTTAAAGTTTATGGCCCGGTTTATCAATCGGGGCTTTCAAACCGCAACTATAACCTGGCTAATCCTTACGGGATCAGTGCCGATGGAAAGGTGAAGCTTAACTTCAATTTGATGGACACCGCGGCCCACAACGTGTTTACCGATATTAAGTACACCAATAAAGCCGGACAAGAAACCATTGCACGGATAAACGCCGACAGCCTGTCTATCGTACTACCTGATTACAAGGCGGATACCAAAATCCAGTTCCGTTCGGCATTCATCCCTGTAAAAACAGCTATCGATACCTTTTATGTATCCGATTACGAGGATTTTGCTACCATTAACGCGGTTGCCGTTTGCGATAAAAAACTGTTCAAAAAAGTATCGTTACCTTACGACGCAGGGGCTTTGGAAGGCGGAACCGACCTGGATAAACTGTGGGATGGCAGTAACGGTCCGCAGGGCTATCCCAATATCTGGCATAGTGATGGCCATGGCCCGCTGCCTGTGGTATTTACCTTTGATATGGGCGCGGTTTACAAAGGCCTTGTAGCGATTGAAGAAACCGGGCGCAATTGCTGCCATAACCCCGATGATTTTGAAGTTTGGGGTATAGCCGATATTACCAATGCGGCAACCAGCCTTAAAGCAAACGATGCGGGCTGGGCTGCCGAGGCCACCGCCAAAGGCTGGAAACTGCTCAAATCGATCAAGCGCAACGATGACGGCAGCGCGCCGCTAAAGGTTAATTTTGACCCTAACCCGCCGCCTGTACGTTATATCCGCATCAGGATTAAACATAACTCGAACGGAGAAGGCAACTACACCAACATGAGCGAGCTAACTTTCTGGAACAACGCTTTACTATAAGCACGATAAAATTACCGGGGCGATTAATGGCCCCGGTAATTTTTAGTTTAAAACAACCGACATTTGGCTAAACACCTACTTTAAACCAACCCCAAACACAGAAACCTACTATGCAAATAAAAACGCCGCTGCTGATAACGGTGATACTAACAGGAATTACAACCTTTACACAAGCGCAAACTAAACAATTAAAACTGTGGTACAAGCAGCCGGCACAGCGCTGGGAAGAAACCCTGGCCCTGGGTAACGGCAGGCTGGGTATGATGCCCGATGGCGGTATCACCGCCGAAAAGGTGGTATTGAACGATATCACCATGTGGTCGGGCTCATCGCAGGATGCCAATAACTACGAGGCCTATAAGCAACTGCCCGAGATCAGGAGGCTGCTGGCCGCCGGTAAAAATGTGGAAGCGCAAGCCATTATCGATAAATCATTTGTTTGTACTGGTAAAGGATCGGGCGGTGTGCCGTTTGGCTGCTTCCAGATGCTGGGCGATTTGAATATTAACTACCAGTACAAAGACACTGATGATAAGCAGATTAAATTTGAAAATTATGAGCGCGAGCTGTCATTAAACAATGCCCTTGCCAAAACCACCTTCAAAATAAACGGCGTTACTTACAAACGCGAATACTTTACCAGCTTTGGCGATGATGTGGATGTGATTAAGCTAAGCGCCGATAAACCGGGTATGCTGAACATGAACATCAGCATTACCCGCCCCGAGCGGGGCATTACCTCAACTACCGGCAATGAGTTGGACCTGACCGGTCGGCTGGATAACGGCACCGACGGCAAAGGGGTGGCTTACAAAGCGGCAATTAAGGCTAAACTAACCGGCGGTACATTAAGCACTACCGCCACTTCGCTGGTAATTAAAGATGCTACCGAAGTTTTGATCTATATATCGGCCGGTACCGATTTTAAAAACCCGCAATATCTCAGCAAATTAAATAACAATATGGCTGCTGCTTTGGCTAAACCTTATGCTTTGCAAAAGCAGCAGCATATTGCAAACTTTCAAAAGCTGTTTAACCGGGTAAAGGTTGATCTCGGATCGTCGGAAGCAGAGAAACTGACTACCGATCAAAGATTGATCGCTTTTCGCACCAATCCGGATGCTGATAACGCCTTGCCTGTATTATTTTACCAGTTTGGCCGCTACCTGAACATTTGCAGCACCCGCGTAGGCTTATTGCCGCCAAACCTGCAGGGCTTATGGGCCAACGAGGTACACACGCCATGGAACGGCGATTACCATTTAGACATCAACATTGAAATGAACCAATGGCCGGTTGAGGTTTCAAATTTATCAGAATTGAACCTGCCCCTTGCCGACCTGGTTAAGGGCATGGTACCTCACGGCGAAAAAACAGCCAAAGCTTATTATAATGCCGATGGCTGGGTTGCCCACGTAATCACCAACCCATGGGGCTTTACCGAGCCGGGCGAAAGCGCATCGTGGGGCATATGTAAAGTTGGCTCGGGCTGGCTTTGCGATAACCTGTGGCAACACTATGATTTTACCGGCGATAAAAAGTACCTGGAACAAATTTACCCGATATTGAAAGGCGCGGCGCAATTTTATAGCAGCATGCTCATCAGCGATGCCAAAACCGGCTGGCTGGTCACCTCGCCGTCCTCATCGCCCGAAAACAGCTTTTACCTGCCTGATGGCACACACGCCAGCATCTGCATGGGGCCAACTATTGATAACCAGATTATCCGCCAGTTGTTTAACAATGTGATTACTGCAAGTAAAGTATTGGGTAAGGATAAAGCCTTCAGCAAAACACTGGCCGCTAAAGTAAAAAAGCTGCCCCCTCCGGGTATTATTGCAAAAGACGGCCGCATCCAGGAGTGGCTGGAAGATTATAAGGAAACCGAGCCCCAGCACCGCCATGTATCGCATTTGTATGGCCTGTTCCCCGCATCGCAAATTACCCCGGAAGCTACCCCTGCCCTTGCCGAAGCCGCTAAGAAAACTTTAGAAGTAAGGGGCGACGACGGCCCGAGCTGGTCTATCGCCTATAAAATACTTTGGTGGGCACGTTTGCACGATGGCAACCGCACTTACAAATTATTTAAAGAACTGATGAAGCCAACCCTCAAAACCGATATCAATTATGGGGCAGGCGGCGGCGTTTATCCAAACCTGTTATCTGCAGGTCCGCCGTTCCAGATTGATGGTAACTTTGGTGCAGAGGCCGGTATTGCCGAAATGCTGATTCAGAGCCATGCCGGATTTATCGACCTGATCCCATCAATACCTGATGCCTGGAAAGCGCAGGGCGAAGTTAAAGGATTGAAAGCCCGCGGCAATTTTACGGTAGATATGAAATGGAAGGATGGCAGGGTAACCGCTTACAAAATAACCTCGCCTGCGCCGCGCGCCGTTAAGGTGAAAATTAACGGCGTGATTAAAAGTATCATGGCGACTAAAGGGTAATGTTGAGAACGTTTAAAACCGAATAAAGATCTCCAATCGTCATTGAAGGTACGAAGCAACCGCGCGGAAGCAGGTACACCCTATAAAGTTCGCGATCGCTTCGTACCTCGGTGACGCTTTTATAGCATTACAGGTTTAAAGTATTTTGTAAAGAAACCGTTATGATTTCAAAAAAACATCATGCTTTAAAATTAAAATGTATTTTAGACATTTATAAACCATCAATCCATGCAAAAACTCCTTAACCGTTTTATAATTGCTGTGCAGTTGTGCGGCTTGCTTTGCGTTTGGCAGCCGGCAACTGTTTCAGCTTTCGTTTCTACAACCAATCAATCGCCAAAGGCGGAGGCAATATCAATCCCCTACAGTAAAACAGGGAACATTATTTACGATCAAAAAACGGGCACCTTTTCGGTACAGGAAAACGGGAAAATTGTACTTGCCAACTGTTATGCTAAAGTGAAGATTGATGGTAAGTTTATTACTTCTAAAGATTATAAGCAGATCGGCTTTAAAACCACCGCCCAAAAAGATGCGTTCGGCAACGGTGTTAAGTATGAAGTTACCTTAACCGGCAAAAATCTGCCTGTAATGGTGCAAACATTTTACAGCTACCCATTAGCCGGAAAAAATTATTTCTTTGCCGAAGTAAGCCTGAAAGGCAGCAGCCTTAAAACCAATTACATGGAGCCTATTGCCGGTGATCTGGCTACTGTAAACGGCGATACGCGTTCACTTTTTGTACCTTTTGATAATGATACTTTTATCAGTTACGATTCAAAAGCCTTTAGAGCGCCACTCACCAATACCAGCGCCGAAGTAGGAACCGTATTTGATAATAATAGCCGTAACGGCGTAGTATTTGGCTCGGTTGAGCACGAAACCTGGAAAACAGGTGTGCGCACCATCGCCAAAAAAGACAGCGCCAATACTTTTGAAGTATGGGGCGGCTATACTGAAGAAGCCGTAAACCGCGACAAGATAGCTCACGGCGAAATCAGCGGGAACGTGATCAAATCGCCCAGGGTATTTGTAGGCTGGTTTGCCGATTGGCGTACCGGGCTGGAGGAATTTGGCAAAGCCAACCGCATAGCTGAGCCCCCTTATGTTTTTAACTGGACAAAGCCCACACCGGTTGGCTGGAACAGCTGGGGCGTAATGCAGGAAAAACTGAGTTATGATAAAGCCCTTAGGGTCGCCGATTTTTTTGCCGACAGCATCCCGGCGTTTAGAAACGGGAATACGGCTTTTATCGATCTGGATTCGTTTTGGGATAATATGATTAAAGGTGGCTGGGAAGGCGATTTCGGTCAGCTGAAAGCATTTGCCGATTACTGCAAAATGAAGGGCTTACAGCCCGGGGTTTACTGGGCTCCGTTTACCGACTGGGGCTGGAAAGGCGGCCCCGACCGTAAAGTATTGGGCAGCAACTACACCTATGGCGAAACCTGGACCAAGGTTGGCAACGGCTACCACGATATCGACGGGGCCCGCGCTACCGATCCAACCCACCCCGGCACCCTGCAGCATATCGATTACGTGATAGGTAAACTGAAAGCATGCGGTTTTAAAATGATCAAGATAGACTTTTTAGGTCATGCCGCCGCAGAATCGAGCCATTTTTACGACACGAAAATTACCACGGGGATGCAGGCTTATAAAAAAGGCATGGAGCACCTGATTGACCAGTTGGGCAACCAGATGCTGGTTTACGCCGCCATTTCCCCGAGCCTGGCAACGGGCCGTTATGCGCATATGCGCCGTATTGCCTGCGACGCTTTTAAAACCATTAAAGATACCCGTTACACACTAAACAGCGTAAACTACGGCTGGTGGCAAACTTACCTGTACAACTATATCGACGCCGACCATGTGGTGTTATCAACAGAAAGTGAAGGAGCTAACCGGGCAAGGATGCTTTCGGCAGTTGTTACCGGTACGTTTATTACGGGCGATGATTTTTCAACCCACGGGCAATGGAGCGAGAGAGCCAAGGCTTTATTTCAAAACCCCGAAATCTTAAAGATAGTGGCCAATGGTAAAGCATTCAGACCGGTTGAAGGGAACACAGAAACAGGTACTACCGAACAATTTACCATTAAAATAGGTAATAGTTTTTACCTGGCGCTATTTAACTATGGCAGCGAAGACAAAACCTACACTATAAACAGGAAAAGATTAGGCATTGAAGAAGAGAAAGAATTTGGTGTTAAATCGTTACTGCAAGATTACGGTGTGAATACCAACGGTAGCGTTGTGTTAAAAGCGGGCGACGCGGCAATGCTTAAATTTGAAGAGATAAAATAACAGGCAAAGGCACCGGTAACAGATTTAATTCCCCTCGCTTTAGTTACCGGATGCCTTCTTCGGGTGGATGAAACCCGTATATTTTTAAGCGTTATATTTCACATATTTAGCCCGTTTGGCTGCAAGCGGGCATTTTGCTTTTTTAACGTTTGCACAGCATTTATTTGAATAACGTTTTGAACCCGAAAGGCCGATTTTTTCAACCGGTAACGAATTGAAATACAATCCGCCGGTTACGGCCAGCAATGTAAAAAATTTCATAGCTAATTGGTTTATATAAACAGACGACAATTTTGGGGGAATGTTACAGGAGATTGGCAAATGTTGATTTTCGCACACTTTAAACCCCGTGAGGACGTAGTATAGATGGGCCCATATCGGTCTCTGCACCTTTGCGTGCCAAACATCCAAACACGCTTTATATACATGAAATTCTCAACCCATCTGCGCGAAAAATCTCCTAAAAAACAAAAGTCAGCAACCTCGCGTTACTGACTTTCAATTAACTATTAACTGACCAAATATCTTCGAAAAAACTATCTGGTATAAACGCAAACACAGAGGCTTATTTAGTAGGGCTATGCGTAAAAAACACCCGTCTAAAAAGCTTTCATTAAATCCATACTACGCTGACTGCCTGTACTTTAAAGGCGTTATGTTATAATGCGTACGGAACAGGCGGATAAATGAACTCGGGCATTCAAAACCTACCATACTAACCACCTCATTAACAGGGTAACGGGTATCTTTCAACAACATTAATGAGCGTTTTAAACGCAGCTGAATTAAAAACTGGTGCGGCGTTAACCCAAAGGCCTGTTTAAAAGTACGCAACAGGTGGTTTACCGAAAGGCAGGCATGTTCGGCCAGGTCTTCAAGGCTAATATTCTGATTATAATTGCTGTACATATACTCTTTAGCCAGGTTTAACCGCCGGATGATTTCGATTTTGGTTCCGTGGTTTAAAAAGTCGAGCTTCTCGGCCTTTTTATATACTTCATCGTTATAAATATTGAAATAGTTGATCAGCGTATGGTGCAGGTACTCGCTGATGAGCATTTCATCCTGCATACCCTGGTCAAGATGCTGCTTCAGGTGAAATACATTGTACCTGATGTCACCTGCAAAAGGGTAAATGGTTTCGCTAAATTCGGGTTGTAAAATAATGGTTTCGCCGCCTTTATCTAACAGTTCTTCGTAGCCACAGGTACGGAATTGCTGAAAATCCTGTAAAAATTGCTGATCGAAATGGATAGCGAACGATTGCACAGGGTCGCCCGCTTCGGTCCCGACAGCATATTTTGTTCCCCGGTTCAATACCAGGAACGAATCAGGGTAAATAGATAGCTGCCTGCGGCCAATATCATAACGTTCGTTTCCGCTTAAAACAAAACGCAGGCTCAGATCGGAAGTATACTGTATACCCTGCCCCTGTGTGCCGGTACGGCTCACTATTTTGTTGTTATTGCGTAATACTTTTGAATAATCCATTGTGATATGCGTTTATTATTCGTTATGTTTTCCTTTTCCCGGTATCATAAACCTATTATTTAACGGGCATGCCAGATAGATGATTTTGTTTTGCTCCGCGATTTAGTAACCGGTGGTTTGATACTACTTTACCTTATCAAAGGTACGGTGAGCAAAGGCGGGTAGTATCCCCCTGTTTGGGGGATTTGTGAATTAGTGATTTGAGTGCCTGAAGGAGTTTTTGGCCTGCAACTGCAAATCACAGGAATAGTATGTTATTGTTTTTGGCATTAAAATGCCTTATATTTATATATCGCAAACGCAGTTTATGTCACCCACAAAAAAATCGGATAAAGCAACAAACGCAAACAACCCTATCGTTAAGATGATAGAGGACAAGAAGCGTATTGTTAAAGCGATAAAAAATGGCGAAAGCTTATCTACTCTAAAAGACATAAAAATTGTCTCTCCTTTATAGTTTCCTGAAATTAGAAGACGGTTCTTACAATTTCATTTCAGAACAAGGGCACAGCTATCTAATCTACTTTTCTGAATCAACGCTACCGGATTCGGATGGGAATGTTCATACTGTTTACAATCTCGGGTTCAGCAGAGATGGCGAGCATGAATCTGAGCCTTTCTGAATTAAACATGATCCAAAAATCAGAAAAACCATTACTTCAATAATAAACAACTTCTTCAAACTCAGTGACCATAAGGTATTGATATACTTTTGCTTTGGCGATGACGGTTATGCTCGCCACAGAAACATCGTGTTTAACCAATGGTTTGCAGATTTAGATACATCAGTTGAAAAATACAATAGTGTTATTCCTTACGAGGATGGTAAAGTTTATGGGGCATTATTGGTAGTAAAAGAGAACCCGCTTAAAAAACTTATAGTTGATTCTTTCAACAGCTTTTTAAACGAATTAAAATAAATCTATAAGAGGTTTATATCAACTTATTTTGCCTCGCCAACTTAATGGCGTCAGCCCGCGAGTTTACATCCAGTTTCAGGTAAATATTCTTAATATGGCTCCTGACCGTCTCCAGGTCAATAAAAAGTTCGGCGGCTATCTGCCCCCGGCTTTTACCCTCTCCTATCAGTTCCAGGATCTGTGTTTCGCGTTTTGACAGGGGCGACTCCTGGTTTTTTTGAAATGAGCGGATTACCAACCGGGCAATATTGATACTCATGGGGCCGCCGCCATCCCGTACTTCCTTTATCGATTCAATAATTTTGGCCGATGGGGTATTTTTGGTAAGGTACCCGGAAGCGCCGTTAGCCAGCGCGTTAAAAACCTGCTTTTCCGATTCGTAAACCGTTAGGATGAGGATGTAGCAGTTGGGCAGCAGTTTTTTTAATTTTGGAATGGCGTCGATACCATTTACGCCTGGCAATTCAATATCCAACAGGATCACATCGGGCTTATCTGTCGCGATCTTCTTCGCGGCTTCATCGTATGAGCAATATGAACTTACCACCTCATAACCCTCGGTAGCGCCAATTAAAAAAGCATAGCCATCGCGTAGCGTTTCATCATCTTCAATTATACTTACCTTAATATTGCGCCGCATATTAATAGTTCAACTGGTTTATGCCGAATGTTAATATTGTTGTAGAGCCCTTTCCTTCCGATGAATTGATATCGAGCCTGGCATTAATGCGCTTAGCCCGGGCGTTAACATTATTAATACCACGGCCGCGGTGGGCAGCGTTCATGTCAAAGCCTTTGCCATCATCGGTAACTATGAGGGCAATCTCATGCTTATGACGCTGATCCAGCTCAAATGTTACTACCGAGGCATTAGCATGTTTTAAAATATTATTCAGCAGCTCCTTAAATATCATGGTAATGTTGCGGCTGTATTCCATGGGCAGTTTAATCAACCGGATATCTTCGTCAATCGCTGCAAATTCAAAATCAACCGGTACATCATGAAATAACTCTACCCCTATCTCCCGGATGTGTGCCAGGGTTTCGTGAAGATTATCGCTTTTGGGGTCGAGCGCCCAAAGAATGTCTTTGGTGCCGTTATACAACGACGCCGCATTTTGCCTGATCTGGTCTACAATTCCTCGCTGATCAGATTTTTCCTGGTCTATTTTAGCGCTCAGGATTTCAGAAAGCACCGTGATGCGGGTAAGTTTGTTGCCCAGGTCATCATGAAAATCTTCGGCGGTTTGCTGGCGGATCTTTAGCTTTTCTTCGCGCTTCATAGCCTCAATGGCCTTCTGCCGCTTTACTTTGCGCTGATGCACCAGGTTTTGCACACCGAAACCCAGCAACACCAATAGCATAACGGCCACCAACCTAAAGGTAAAAGTCTGATAAAAGGGCGGGATGATTTCGAAGTGAAAATCGGCCATATTTGTGGATTGCTGTCCGTCAGGGCCAATCGCTTTTACTTTAAACGTATAGCTGCCTGGCGGCAATGACGGATAATTGACCACATTGTTGTGCATAGGCGCGCTGAAGGCGCTATCTAATCCTACTAATTTATATTGGTACGATACCGCGTCGGGGTTTTTAAGATAAACCCCAAGAAAAGTAATGGACAAATGGTTTTGATTGTGTTTGAGCCTGACCCAATCATCCAGATCAATTGATGAACGCTTCTCGCCGTCTTCCTTTAATAATTGCACTGATTTTATCATAACATGCGGCGGCGGCGCAGGTTCCATTTTTGTTTTGGTACTGTATACCATAACCGATTTGGTGGTACTGATCCACACCTCGTGCCCGCGGTGTAAAATGGCGTTTTGATTGGCTTCAACCACCGGCTCTTTAAAACCAACGTTATCTATCACGCCAAAGGTTTTTGTCACAGGGTCATATTTCATCCGGTTTATCCCGCGGCCCGTACCCAGCCAGAGCCTTCCGCGCTCATCGGCGACCATGCTGTAAATACTGTTAGCTTTTAAACCATCCTTAACCGTATAGATACGCGTAGCACCCGTTTTCATGTCGCAGGTATAAAGGCCGCTATCGTCGGTACCAACCAACAACATCGTTTTATAAATAATCATGCAATAAACACCGGTAGCCGGGAAAGATTTCAGCTTAAAATTGCTGACTATGCTTTTGTTAACAGCCAGCATCACACCGCCCTGCGTAGCTATAAAAACCGAATCGCGCCCAAGGGTTACTATAGATGAAGAATATGAAGGAATGCCGTTTAACTGCTTCAGCACGCCATTATTGTAGTAAAAGCAACCCTGTGATGTTGCCAGCCAAACAGTGCCGTCATCGCTGCTGGTTATAAAGTTGTACGCATAGTTTTTCCAGCTATCCTTAACTTGTTTAAAACCGCTTTTATCGTACTGCCATAAGCCGGCTTGAACGGTACCTATCCAAACAGTTCCGCTCTTATCGGTGTATAAGCTTTGTATGTTTTTTAAATAAGCATCAATACCTTCCGGAACCAAAATATTACTCAATTTTTTACCGTCATACCGCAAAATACCGCTACCCTCAATACCCATCAGCACATTATTGTTCCAGTCGGTTGCTAACGACATCACAATTTTTGATTCGGGGATACCTTGCGATCTGTCAAAAACCGTATACCTGTCGCCTTCGCAACGGTACAGACCGTTGCCCAGGCTTCCGAGCCACAGGTTTTTATCAGCATCTAAAAAAATATCGGCAATAGCGTTATCTGTTAACCCGTTTGCCGAATTATAGTGCAGTGTACCACCATCATTACAAATACAATACGCCCCATTATCGGTACCCAGCCAGATGTTGGCTTCGGCATCCTGCTCAATGCACAGCAATTGGCCCTTTACTCCGGGCGGAAAAACCCCGGCATGTAAGGGTTGTGCCGTGCCATCTTTAACACATAACAGATTGGTAAGGGTTAACAGGTAGGTTTTCTGCGGGGAAAAGCGGTCGAAAAAAATACGTTTAACCGGCTGGTTGGCATATTCGGGGTTTACATCCACCACGTGCCGCCACATTTTTCCTGTTAGCTTATATATCCCGTTTTTATAAACAGCCACATGTAATTTACCGTCAGCATTTACAGCAATACTGGTAACTATAAGTTCGTTGTTATCATCAACCGTTACATGCTGCATTTTGCCGTTTTTAACTTTGAATAGCATACCATCTGATGTAACCCAGATAGTTCCTTCGCCATCCTGCGTAATATTGCCAATTAAATACCGGTGCAAGGCGATATCCGGGTTATACTTCACGATTTGGCCATTATATAACCGGGCCAAACCACTTAAAGTACCAAACCAGGTACCTCCGTTTTTATCCGAAAAAATGGTTGAAACATAGTTATCGGGCAGGCCTGCACGACGGTTATAACCGGTAAACTCCTTGCCATCAAAGCGGCAGACACCGCCAAAGGTGGCTATCCAGAGCCGGTGATCGACATCCTGGGAAAGTTTATTAACCTGCGACTGGATCAAACCGTCTTCAATATCATAATGCGCAAAAATGTATTTCTGTGCCCCTGCCCGGCGTAAACCCAATAATGTAAACGCCAGCGAACACAAAAATACAACAGACAGAAAACGTGATAGCTTATTCAATTACAGTTAAATTAAATACTTGTATGGGGCAACATTAAAAAGTTAAATTAAAGCTAATTAAAATAAAAAAAATCACCCCATTGGGGTGATTAGTTATCTGCCTGTTGCGGCGTTTCTTAATTTCAGGCCGCAAATTGCGTATCTTATACAGCCCTGAATACGGCAATACCGTTATGCCCGCCAAAGCCAAAGGTATTACTCATGGCTACCTTCACCTTATGATCAATGGCCTCGTTCAATACAAACTTTAAATGACCGGGAATGGCCGGATCAATAGCCGTGGTATTAATAGTTGGCGGGATCACACCATTCTCGATTGATTTGATGGCAACAATAGCTTCAATGGCGCCTGCCGCACCAAGCAGGTGGCCGGTCATGGATTTGGTTGAGCCTATAATGGCATTGATATTTTGACCTTTGCTCACTGCCAGCACAGCATTCACTTCCGAAATATCGCCCACAGGTGTTGAAGTGGCATGCATGTTCAGGTAATCAACATCGGCAATGGTTAAACCGGATTCGTTCAGGGCCTGTTGCATGGCGCGCGCTGCACCCAAACCTTCGGGGTGGGTTGCCGTCATGTGATAGGCGTCGGCAGTCATCGATGCGCCTGTTACCTCGGCGTAAATATGCGCGCCGCGGGCAACCGCATGTTCATACTCTTCCAAAACCAGCGCACCCGCGCCCTCGCCCATCACAAAGCCGTCGCGTTCTACATCAAACGGCCTTGAAGCATGCTGCGGATCGTCATTACGGGCCGACATCGCTTTCATCGAGCTAAAACCACCAATTGAAGCGGGTGTGATAGGAGCTTCTGAACCACCCGTAACAATAATTTTGGCTTTGCCCAGCCTGATGTAGTTAAGCGCGTCCATAATAGCCGTGTTTGAAGTGGCACAGGCCGAAACAGTGGTATAGTTAATCCCCATAAAACCATTGCGGATAGACATCATGCCCGAAGCCATATTGGATATAAACTTAGGCACAAAAAACGGGCTGAACCTTGGCTGTCCGTTACCTTTGGCATACTCGGTTACCTGTTCTTCAAAAGTTTCCATACCGCCCTGGCCGCTTCCCCAGATAATCCCCACATCAAAGGGATCCATTTTATTCAGATCAAAACCCGAATCTTTGATAGCCTCGTCTGACGCTACAAGCGCGTACTGGGTAAAAGTATCGGTGCGTTTCAAATCGGCCTTATCCAGGTGATCGGCAATATTAAAATCTTTCAGTTCGCAGGCAAATTGCGTGCGGAATAATGATGCATCAAAACGGGTGATGGTGGCCGCGCCACTCTTACCGGCAACTATGTTTTCCCAATAGGTTTTCACATCGTTTCCGAGGGGTGTCAGGGCACCCATACCGGTAATAACTACTCTTTTTAACATGATGGTTTTATTAAAATCGGCGCAAAGATATAATTATACCAAATTGCATCAGGAAAAAATTAGCGCATACGAGTTTAGCAGCCTGACATTACGGAATTTATGGCAGTAAACACCTCTTTGTTTAAAGCGCCTGTATGTTAACGAACAGAACGCGGTTCAACTACAGCGGAGGAGTAAGACGCTGTTAATGCTATCCTATTTTCTTATTATTGCGGTAGCTTAACCATGAAACAGAAACTGGATCTCGAAACCTGGAACAGGAAAGAACACTATAACTTTTTTAAACAATTTGAAGAGCCTTACTACGGTGCAAACGTGAACATCGACGTTACGGCCGCCTACAAATTTGTAAAAGAAAACGGGCTATCATTTTTTCTGTACACGATGTACCAATCGCTGGCTGCATCGCAGGTTATCGAACCATTCAGGTACCGAATAGAGGGCGATGACGTTGTTGTTTACGACAGGATTGACGGCGAATCAACCATTCCGAGGGCCAACGGAACCTTCGGCTTCGGCAAATTTCTTTTTTACCCCGATTTTGCGGCGTTTAACACAGAAGCAATTAAAGAAATTGAACGGGTGCAAAGCAACAATTTGCTGGAACTTTCAACCGTGAACAACACCATCCGTTATTCATCCCTGCCCTGGATCAATTTCACTTCGCTATCGCATGCCCGCAAATTTTCTTTTGTTGATAGCTGCCCTAAAATCTCGTTTGGCAAAATGACCGAACATGATGGTAAACGCACAATGCCATTATCAATTCATGTAAACCATGCATTGGTTGACGGCTTGCATCTGGGCCAATACATTGATTGCTACCAGGATTTATTGAACCAGGGCATTTGACCCGGATCAGGTAGACTGGATATAGCTATGCAACTGCTCGATGGTTTCCCGTTGTGAGTGAATTGTTTCATAAACAACATCGCTCATTGAAATAATTCCGCAAAGTTCATTGGCCACATCAAACACCGGCAGGTACCTGATGTTGTTCTCGCTCATAATCAGCATACATTCATCAACGGATGATTGCGGGGTGATGACCGGAAAATCGGTGCTTATAATCTCGCCGGCAGTGGTTTCGTCAGAGTGTTTTCCCATTAAAATGATTTTGCGCGAATAATCCCTCTCGGTCATCAGGCCTATGTATTTACCATTTTCAGTTACCACTACCGATCCAATATTTTTATCGGCCATTAATTTTAACACATTAAACACCGTAGTTTCGGCAGGCACGGCAACAACGTTGCCGCCCTTACGGGCGAGGATATGCTTTACTCTTTTCATAAATACTTCAGGTTAATTTGGCACCTTTAATATACGGATAACCAACAGAAAAACAATAGATTGTGAAAAACAAAATACAACCGGCGTAAAACCCGCGTTTTTACGCGTGATTAACTATTACTATTCAGAAATATTACGTTACTACTATCCCGCTACATAAACCGGCGATAATTGCGGCTCCAATATTCCTTAATAAATCCCCATTTATTGTTTTTGTGCTTATAAATGTCATTAATGGGGTACGCTTTAACCTGTGTCTTTTTTGTGCCCCGCATTTTGAAGATGTAAATCCCGGTTTTCCCATCACCACATCCCTGGCCACACATATTGCCCATTTTTACGATTTTGTTATTAACAACTTTAAATAAATCGCTATTCCAATCGGCATCAGCGCACCCGCCTCTGCTGTAAGAATAATACAGGCCTGTACCTCTCAGCCTTTTTGGAACGGGATAATTAGGAAAGTCCTTCACAAGCTCAAAGCTCCTGGTATAGCCGTTGTACATTAAAAGATCACACCTGCCAGGTATATTTGACATATATTCAATCAGCAGATCCTGATATCCGTCGCCATTAAAATCAACGAACTTAAACGACGAAAAACCCTCATCATAGCGTTCAGCAGTGCCTAAATGCAATACCACTTTGCCGCCGTTTTTTACTATAGAGATTGACCAATCACTGCTTTTATAAATCGCCTTATAAGATACGCCGGCAACGCGTGCGCTCGTGGTTATATAAGTATCCTCCTGAGCAAATAAAAGCCCGGTATAAAAGAATAAAATAAGCGCGATAAGAAAGGTTTTCATTAAAACATTTTAGTAGGCAGCTAAAATAGGGCAAAAAAGCGTTCAAAGGTACCTTAAACGCTTTTTGCCCTCTGTAAAAGTTTAGTTATTATGGATATGTAAACCATTAAATTGTTTCTTACCATCCTGGTACGAGCTGCTACCCTGCGCAAAGCGCTTGTACTTACCGGCATATTTTTTAAACACACTATCGGGCTGTTTAACGCCGTTCACAATCATTTCTTCACTGTTAAATGAGAGGTCATGCAATGCTTCTTCGTTTGGGATAATGTGGTCTGCTACTAAATCGCCGGTTAACTGTTGTAACAATCGCCGGTCTTCGGTGGCGCGTTCCTGGTCCTTTTTGGCCCGGATTTGATCTAAACGAGCCTGTGCCTGGTCGCGCCTGGCCTGTTCCTGATCACGCACAGCTTGTTCCCGGTCACGTTTGGCTTGTTCCTGGTCCTTAGCCGCCCGTTCCTGTTCAATTTTAGCCCGCTCCTGATCACGGGCTGCCTGTTCCTGATCGAGTTTAGCCTGTCGCTGGTCGCGTGCGGCCTGTTCCTGGTCAAGTTTGGCCTGTTGCTGATCATGGTGTGCCTGAACCTGGTCCTTTTTAGCCTGGATCCTGTCTTTCCTGGTTTGTTCGCGGATAGCGGCTACTTCCTTGCTATATTCATTCCATTTTGTTGATGGGATAACCTCTCCATCCACTACCAGGGCCAGCAGTTTATTATTGGCCAGTTCCATGCGGTAGTTTTTTCCCTTATAATTGGTTTCGATACGCTCACGCCCTTTGCCGCCAATATCATCGTATTTAGTATTCGCCAGATATGACTTTTTGTTTGCCGGGCTTTGCGCGTTCGCAGCATGGGTTAGCGCCGTCATCGTTACAAGCAACAGGGCGCCCTTTAAATAATTTGTTTTCATTTTTTTGTTGATTTAAAAGGTTAAAAAATTGAACAATAGCCTCCCACTCCACCGCAGGGGTAGCTTTAAAAATTGTTAATTAAGTTTTTAGATTAATATATACTCCGGCCGGTAAAGCAGTGTGCACTCCTGCTTTATCAACCCAAGAAAGAAATTACCTGCTTACTCCTGAACGTTTGTTTTGCTTTTAATTGGTTGTGTTGAGGTTCTGGTTATCTGCGCCTGCTCGCGCCTCGCCTGTTCCTGGTTACGACGGGCCTGCTCCTGGTCGCGGGCGGCTTGCTCCTGGTCTAATTTAGCCTGCGCCTGATCTCGCCGGGCTTGTTCCTGGTCGCGTTTGGCCTGTTCCTGATCTAACTTAGCCTGTTCCTGGTATCGTTTAGCCGCTACCTGATCGGCCCGGGCGCGTAGCTGATCACGCCTTGCCTGTTCCTGTTCACGGCTCAACAACGCTCTATCTGCCTTTGCCCGCCGCCTTTCTTCACCAGCGGTGCGTTGTCTCCTGGCTAAACCGTTATCCTTCACCTGTCTGGGAGCCACAACAGTCCGCTCAGATGCCGTCGTTAAACCCTCCCGCAACCGCACCGGTTTTTCCATAGCTATGGTATGTTTTGCTCCCGGGTGTTTGGGATTATCTGCCTTTTTTATAACAAACGTGGCTTGCATATCTGCTACCCTTGCGGTATGTTGTTGCGAGTACGCATGGTTTTTATAGCTTTCGCTAATTTTTCCTGCCCGGACAATTGCAGCGGTTGCTATAATGGCCGAAAAGATCATCAGGCCGCTTACCAGGAATGCTTTCTCGCCGGTAGTTATTACTTTACTGTTATGCCCCAATATCCGGCTTACCCTTAGCAGCAATTGGTTCTTTTTACCGGGGAACGCTACCGCATAGTTATCACCATAAAGCGAATGTTCCTTAAAACTGATGAGCGCCTGTATAAACTCCCGTTTATCCTGTATTTGCGCTATAGCAATATCGTCGCAGCAATTTTCTCGTTCGTCGCGCAGCAAGGCCGAAATCCATAGCAGGCCCGGATTAAAGAAAAACACCGTTTCGGCAAGGGATTGCAACATATTAACCACGTAATCGTGCCTGCGGATGTGGGCCAATTCATGTAATAGTACGGCTTCTACCTGCCCGGGCGGCAAACCGGCCAGCAGGCCCGCCGGGATCAGGACCAGCGGTTTCAGGTGCCCGATAACCATTGGCATTTTTACATAGCCCGATTCAAGCAATCTTACCCTTCGGTTCAATTGCAGTTTAAGACAAAGCTGTTCAACCCTTCTTTTCCAATAATCCGAGGGTTCAGAAACCTGTCTGTGCCTGGCTACCCTGATAAAAATAAGCCCGCGCATCATTTTAACCCATCTAAACAGAAAAAACACAAACCATAACAGCACAACCATAGGTGCATTAGCTGTAAAATAATTAATGCAGGAATCGGCAAAAAGCCTTACGCCAACACCATTGAGGTTTAAAAAAGCTGATGCCATACCACCAATCGCCTTGCTGGGTTGCACCATGTTTTGTTGCGGATGTTTATCCAGTTCCCAGAAGAAGGTGAACAGACAGGCACCCACAAAAAATAAAAACTGCGCAAGGATCAGATTGTATCTCAGCATTGAACCGGCCCTTTTGGTAAACAGCATGATCAGCGCGCTCATAATAGCCAGCAATAACCCCTGCCATAGCGAATGGATCAGCATCCAGCTAAAAGCTTGTATCAGGTTGGGGCTAACGTTGTTGGCGTTAAGGAGCAGGTACATACGGTTCGCGCTTTACTTATTTATCATCCAGTTTATTGAGCAGCTCTTTTATTTTTTTGAGTTCATCGGCCGATGTTTTATCATTACCCAGCAAAGCCACTATCAAATCGCTCGGCGAACCGTTATACATCGAATCAACAAAACGACCAAGCAGGTTACCCTTTACTTTGCTTTCTTCAACCGCCGCGCTATAGATGTGCTTCATATTGGTTTCGTCGCGTTCAAGCATCCCTTTCTCTTTCATCACCTGCATCAGCTTCAATGTACTGGTATAAATTACCGCCTCTTTTTTTTCATTAAGCTTATCATGCACAAATCTCACCGTTGACGGGCCATACTGCCATAAAACCTCCAGCACATCCATTTCGGTTTTGGTGGGCGTTAAATCGGCATTATTATCCTTTTTAAACAAACTCATGAATCAAAGATATGTATTAAAAACGTACGTTGCAATAGGAATGGTATTTTTTGAGGTACTATCACGTATAAAAATAAATAAACAACTAATAATCAAATATTTATTTTAAAAACTTAAATAAATATTCATTTATACCACTATGTAAACACACTTTTTATCACCCGATCCGCGCAATCATTAAAAAGGATAAAGAAAAATCAAAGCAAAAAAATCCCCACTTCACCGATCCGTAAAGTGGGGAGCACAAGCCGAGCAGCAACTGAATAAGTACCGCCCGATTAAAAACTTTTGGCGAAGGTTAACCCAAACCTTCCCTGCTGGTAAGTTGGTAACAGTAACGAATTATTATTACTTTTTTCGTTACCGCCACGAAACAGGCTGTTACGGATTAGCGGATACAGGTAGTAAGCTGCCTTGGTAGACAGGATACCGAAACCGGCGCCCGCAATGATATCACTAAACCAATGCTTATTGTTATAAACCCGCAAAATAGCGGTAGTGGTTGCAAAGGCGTACCCGACACCGCCATATACGGGCGAACGCTCACCGTATTCCTGGGCCATAAACTCGGCGGATACGAAAGCGTTACCGGTATGACCTGAAGGAAACGACATATTATCTGAGCCATCCGGCCGTGTACGGTGCGTAATCCGTTTTAATCCGAATGTAGTACCGGCAAATATCGCTTCAGATAAGGCCAATAAAAGCGTACGGTCAATAAACGTATTTTTACCATGAACACCTACCGCGTTCAAGCCATAAACCGATATGATTGGCGCATATTGAAGGTAATTATCAACACTGGTATGAAAGCCGGGATGATCTTTATTCATATCGTCTCTCACATCATAATCAATATTGCGGATAAATTTCACCTTTAAGGATAGCAAACCATAGGTTACGAAAGCCGCGGGCGGTATGTACGAAGGGAACTTACTTTGAAGGTGTTTAACCGTATCGGGCAATGTAAGGATATTACGGGCAGAATCTTTTTGTAAAGAATCTGTTTTGACAGCGCCCCTTTGTAAGGTGTCTTTAACCTGGGCATAAGATGGCAGTGAAAGCGCTACCGCCAGGAGCATCGAAATAAAATAAAAACTGATTTTTTGCAAAGGATCCCCCTTATTAACCGCTGAGACAAACACAAGTATACTGATTAATTCTGTAGAATTTCTGAAGCGGGTAAACAATAAATTAATGCCATATTAACGTAAACAACACATCAAGTGTTACATTAATTTACTCACAATTTGGTTTGATGTGGTTTTATGAATCCGCTTTTTAAGAAGTTATCAGCATTTGTTTGCATTCATTTTTACAAATCCGCCAGATTCAAGCTCGCCCAAAAGCCAATCAAGGCAGGCAAAACACCAATGTGATTTTTAATTGTATTTTTAACACTAAATAAAAAAACTATATTTGGTCTCCTTGATTTAATCAACCCAAACAACCTAAATGAAAATCTTCAAACCAATTATTTGCATTCTGCTGTTTATCAGCGCGCAAACTTTTGCCCAGCAAACGGCAACCATCAACGTTAACCTGAATGATAAAATTGGCGACATGTACCCGTTTTGGGCGTGGTTTGGCCACGATGAGCCCAACTATACCTACATGAAGGATGGCCGCAAACTGCTTGGCGAACTGGCGGCCTTAAGCCCTGTGCCGGTGCGTATGCGGGTACATAACCTGCTTACCAGCGGAGACGGAACAGCGGCGCTTAAATGGGGATCTACCAATGCCTATACAGAAGATGCTGACGGAAAGCCGGTTTATAACTGGCGCCTGGTGGATAGTATTTTTGATACGTATATTAAACTTGGCATAAAACCTTATGCGCAGATAGGTTTTATGCCCGAGGCTTTGTCTACACACCCCTCCCCTTACCGCCATTATTGGAAACCCGGCGATAGTTATGACGATGTATTTACCGGCTGGGCTTATCCTCCTAAAGACTATGATAAGTGGGAAGAGCTTGTTTACCAGTGGGTAAAACACTGTGTGCAGCGCTATGGCCGTAAGGAGGTTGAAAGCTGGTACTGGGAAGTATGGAACGAACCCAACATAGGTTATTGGAAGGGTACCATGAAGGAGTTTTTTAAGCTTTATGATTATGCAGCCCACGGGGTGAAACGCGCCTTACCAACGGCACATGTAGGCGGCCCCGAAGTTGCAGGCGGCTCAAGCCAGGGCGGTATGAAATTTTTAAACGCCTTTATAAAACATTGTATTGCAGATACTAATTATGCCACGGGCAAAATCGGCTCGCCGGTTGATGTGATCTCCTTTCATGCCAAAGGGCAGCCGGCGCTGGTTAACGGGCATGTGCGGATGAATATGGCCCCGCAAATCCGCGATATCAGGGAAGGTTTTAAAATAGTAGCCTCATACCCCGAAACCAGGAACACCCCGATAGTAATAGGCGAATCTGATCCGGAAGGCTGCGCGGCGTGTGGCATGGCAACCAATCCATCCAACGCGTACCGTAACGGCACCATGTACTCCAGCTACACGGCGGCTTCGATAGCCCGCGAATACCAACTGGCCGATTCATTAGGCGTAAATTTTATGGGATCGGTATCATGGTCGTTCGAATTTGAAAACCAGCCCTGGTTTTACGGTTTCCGCGATCTGGCTACCAACGGCATAGATAAACCGGTATTAAACGTTTTCAGGATGCTGGGCATGATGAAAGGAAAACGCCTTAAAGTAAGCGGCAACAACATGTACACGCTCAAGGCCGTAGCCGATTCAAGTATCCGCGGTAAAAATACGGATATAGGGGCCTTAGCCGCTGCCGGTAAAAAAGAAGTTACACTGCTTTTATGGAACTACCATGATGATGACCTTCGGGATACAGCCCGTACCGTAAAAATCAGGGTAGATCACTTACCGCCTACTCCTGTAAAATTAACCCAATACCGTATTGATAATGAGTGTAGCAATGCTTATGAGGTATGGAAAAAAATGGGTTCACCCCAACAACCAACCACCGCGCAGATAAAACAGCTTGAAACCGCAGGGCAATTGCAAAAATACGGCAAGCCTGCAACCTTCAGCACAAAATCTGGCGTGGGCGCCGCCACCGTATTATTGCCACGGCAGGGCGTAGCGCTTTTAAAATTTAGCTGGTAAAACATGGCCGGTAATGGTATCAGCAATTACCTTTTATGCCGATGGATAGCCCTCTCCTAAAAATAAGGGAAGGGCTATTTATTAAGAACAAGCCAATTTAGAGAAGCGGCTCAGGCGGAGTTTACAATTATAAACCAAACCCGTAAGCCAGTCGTAGGCCAACCAAGCCAAAATGATCCTGCCCTGCTCCCGAGAAATTTTCGTATCGTACACTTACATCCCAGGTTTTATTGGCGTAGCCTAAGCCCGGAGAAAGATCAAGCCTGTGCGGGCCCCAGCCTTTTTCCAGTTTTTCGTAGGCAATACCCGCTTCGCCTGCAACATAAATATCAGGAACAAAAAACTCCTTAAAGCCGAATTTAATAGGGATCTCGCCGTAGCTGCCATACCGCTTACCTGTTGCCGGATTTTTTTTTGGAAAAAAGTGATAGCCACCCATGGTATAAGTAAGCGCAAAACTATCGCTGATACCGTATTGTAAACGTGCCGTACCGCCCAGTGTAAATGTACTGCCCAGCCTTGCCGAACCGGTAGGCACCCCGGTTTCGATGCCTAAACCCAGGCGAAAAGCGTTTGCAGGTGTGGTTTGCGCTTTAGCCGTATTGGTAAAAAACAGAGCGCCGGTTACAAGTGCTGCCGCCGTTAACTTTGATAGTAGTTTCATGTTGTGATTTTTTTGTGTTCGTAATGATTACTACTATTTTATCCCGTGAGTTGCCTTGGTTATTAGTTTTTTAACAAAACAAATTTTTATTTTAGCTTTTTGTTCAACGCGCAATGAAAATCGCAATCGCTTCTCCTCCCTTCCCACAATCCATCAACGACGCATTAAACCAGGCCGAAAAACTGATACAGGAGGCGGCGGAGCAGCAAGCCGGAATTATCTGCTTCCCTGAATCATATATTCCCGGTTACCCGGGTATGATAGCGGAACCGGAAGCAAAATCGCCCGCGATATTACAGCAAGCCCTGGACAAGGTTTGCACAATAGCCTCCGCGAATAATATAGCGGTGATTATGCCGATGGACTGGTACGGCGATGAAGGCTTGTTAAACATAGCCCATGTGGTATCCAATAAAGGTGAAGTTTTGGGTTACCAAACCAAAAACCAGTTAGACCCAACCGAAGACAACATCTGGGTGCCAGGCACCCGACGACAAATTTTTGAGGTAAACGGATTAAGATTTGGGATCACTATTTGCCATGAAGGTTTCCGCTATCCCGAATCGGTGCGATGGGCTGCCCGCAACGGCGCGCAGATCGTTTTTCACCCGCATTTCTCGGGCAGCAATACCCATGGTGAATTATTGAAAGAATGGGGAAGCATGAATAACCCCTATTACGAAAAAGCGATGATGATGCGGGCGTTGGAGAACACGATATACTTTGCCAGTTCAAATTATGGTTCTTTATACCCTGAATCGGCCAGTTCAATTATCGCGCCCGACGGCAAATGCCTGGCCTGGCAAAAATACGGCACAACCGGGGTAATTGTGGCCGACATCGATTTAGAAAGAGCGACAGGCTTACTGGCAAAACGGTTTAAGCCACAGCTTTACAATTACGGCCAATAAAGCAGGGCATCAAGCTGGGCTAATCAGAATCAGGAGTAAACAGGTAAAGAAAATGAAAATACAGAACCTTTACCTACTTCACTACTCACATCGATTTTACCGTTGTGATCAGCCATTATGCGCGAGGCAATATATAAACCCATACCCAGGCCATTATATTTTTTGGTAACCTGCTCACTGCGATAAAATTTGGTAAAAATATGTTCAAGCGTTTCAGCAGACATGCCTATACCCTCGTCTTCCACACTAACTATCAAAAAGTTATCAGTTAAACTGCTGCTTACGATAATGGTACTACCAGCCTCCGAATATTTAACGGCGTTTACAACAATGTTTGTGAGCACCTGCTCAATACGCAGCTCATCGATATTGATCAAAGTATCGGCACCAAGCTTTACCTGCAGCGTATGCGTGGGTATAAGCACTTTAATATTTTCGAGCCAGGCTGTAATCGATTCATTGGCGCCAACAGGTTTAAAGTTATAGTTGATATTGCCGTGCTCAATTTTTGAAATATCAAGCAGCTGCTGGATGAGGGTTACCAGCTTGGCAGATTGCTGATCGATCTTTTTTAAGCGGCCGGTAAGCTTTTCATCTGCGCCGTTATCCTGCCGAAGGGCCATTTGTGTAAAAGACCTCAATATGGTAAGGGGCGAATTTAATTCATGGCTGGCTATAGATAAAAACTCGTTTTTTTGCCTATCCAGCGATTCGGCACTTATCAGGGCTATTTCATGCTGCTGATTGATATTCTGGAGTTGCGCGTTTTTTTGCTTGATCTCTTCATAAGCACTTATAGGCCCTTCCTTCTCCAGTTGCAACTTAATCAGTCCGGCCTTCTTTTGGTCGATTTTTGCAGATCGCGGGATCCCCAATTTAAGCAGAATGGTTAAATGGTAGTTTTCATAAACTGTAGATAATACCGGTACAAGTTTACGCGCGTAATCAAAGCCCGGGTTATTGCGTTCAAAATCAGCATCGATACGGCAATTGATATTGGCTGCCAAAAAAAAACGGCCCTCATCTGCAAAAGCCACCATTTTAGCAACGCCATCATAAGCTTTATCAATAACCTCACGGCAAACTTCAGAAACGGCTGTGGCGAAAGCGGTTTGCGTGGCTATAGTTAAACCCAGCACCTCGGCCACCCGTATTGATTTTTTGTAAGCCAATATCAGGTCCATTTCGTTTTCGAGGGTTACAATGCCAAGTTGTGTCATGATTTAAAATTTTGCTATCACTACAGACATATCATCGGTTTGCCTGCCGAAATCTTTATAAATAGCGGCTGCCTGGATGGAGGCGTCGGCCCGCGAAATACCCGGCAATTTGCCTGGCTCCCAACGCGACCTGATACCGTCAGAACAGAGGATCAACTGGTTAAAATCAGCAAAAGCAGCTACCTGGTCATTCATCGTATTAGGAATATTATGCCCGATAATGCCGTTATAAGCTAAATGTGCTTTTTGAACCACGCCTCCTAAAAGCTTTGCCGATATATTACCTACACCTGCTATTTTGATCTGCCTGTTTTCTAAATCAAAAACAACAACGGTACCCACCAGGCCGCGGGTTTTGCGAACTTCGGGATGTATATAACGGATAATTTCGATTGGAGAATGGTGCGGGCATTGCTTAAATACCTTTACCGCTTCATTTACCGCTTTATTGGCTTCCGGACCATGCCCCAGCCCGTCGGCTACCAGCAACTTAACGTACTGATTGGTTGTTTTGAAATAAAAACCATCTCCGCTTGTCACTTCAGATGGTTTTGCCACCACAACCGCATTGACAGTCACAGCGAGTTTTTCTCTTCTTTTTTTTTCTGGTTTTACCTTATAAACGCGGCTTAAAAGAATAGTTCCCCATCCTTTATGCGAATAAACTTCAAACTTATCAGACAAACGCTTAATACTGCCCAAACCATGCCCCATGGTATTTGAACTCGAAAAACCATCAGACATTACCCTTTGCAAATCGGCAATGCCCGGGCCGTTATCAATGCTTATCAGTTCAATATAATCTTCGTCACCCTTGTTAAAATGGCCAACCAAAATCTCTCCATCCTTTGTATATTTATGGAGGTTGGAGGTGATCTCGGCAAGGATAAGATCCAGTTCGGCGGTTGTTTTCTCATCAAAACCCGCGTTAACCGCCATGTTATGGGCCTCTTTTTTTATAATGGCGTGATAGCTTCTGTCGGATGCCGTGAAACGTTTATGCGTAGCATCAACCATTGGCCCACTTTAAAATTGTAACTTTTGTACCTTTTCCCACTTCGCTTTTTATTTCAAACTCATTAACCAGCCTTTTTGTTCCGGGTAAACCCAGGCCAAGGCTTTTACCGGTTGAGTAACCATCTTTCATGGCCATACCGATATCGGCTATGCCGGGGCCGTCGTCTTTAAAAGTAAGCCTGATGCCATTATCGCGGCCGCGAGAAACCACTTCGATAAGCACCTCCCCCCCGTTGCCATAACGCAGCATATTACGTACTAATTCGCTGGCGGCGGTAATCAGTTTGGTTTGATTCACCAGGCCCATCTTTATTTTTACCGCATACTCTTTCACACGGTTCCGGAAAGGTACCACATCCTGTTCGCGAACAACAGTCATTTTATCTTTATTCAGTGATATCGTCGCTGTCGTCATCATCAGGATCTATTTCTTCATCATCAATTACCTGAATCTTCGATTTTAACAGATCCATGCCCCGCTCAACATTCAGGGCTGTATAAACGCCTTTTAATGGCAAACCAAGTTCAACCAATGTAATAGCTACCGCCGGTTGCATACCAACAACAACAGTTTCGGCATCCAATAGTTTTGACATTACACCGATGTTGCCAATAATGCGTCCCATAAACGAATCAACAATACTTACCGCCGAAATATCTATAAGGATACCTTTGGCACCGGTTTTACTTACCATTTTAACCAGGTCGGCCTCCAGATCGAGGGCAAGCCGGTCATACAAATCTACCTGGATGGTTACGAGTAGAAATTGTCCCATCCTTAAAATAGGAATCCTATCCATCCTGCTTATGTTGTTTTAAACGATCCCTGTTTCCTCACCTCAAGCTTTAATGTTTTAAACGCATAAATCAACGCGCTTGCAAGGCTTGCTTTGGTTACTATTCCCGACAGATCGATACCGAGGTGTACAATGGTTTGTGCTATTTCCGGGCGGATACCGCTAATCACACACTCGGCACCCATGAGGCGGGTGGCGCTAACGGTTTTAAGCAGGTGCTGTGCCACCAGCGAATCAACCGTTGGTACGCCCGAAATATCCAATATGGCTACACTGCTGCCCGAATCAACAATGGCGGTGAGCAGGTTTTCCATAATAACCTGGGTACGTGAACTATCCAGGGTACCTATAATAGGTAAAGCCAGTATACCTTCCCAAACCTGTATGACCGGGGTAGAGATTTCTGTGATTTCATCAGTTTGGCGCAAAATCACTTCTTCTCGGCCTTTTATAAAAGTTTCGAAAATAACTATCGAGAAATTATCAAACAATTTGTTTACCCGCAATAATGCAATCAGTTGTTCCTGTACATCCTGAATTTCCTCATTCAATACCTGTTGCAGGGCTTCTTTCAGGCTCAGGATATACAGGCAGGTTTCGCGGGGGCTGTACCCCTGCCTTGCGCGTGAAATAGAAATACCGCTTAAAATTTCGGCAACATGATCAAAATCGGCCGAGTTAACATCATCAATATTATCTTCGGTAAGCGCTCTGATCAAAGATACGATCAGTTCTTCCGATTCGATGCGAAGATCTTCGTTGCTCATCAAATCTTCTCTCAGGCCCGCGTCGGCAAGCTGATTCTGCATCCATCTTTCTAAAATAGCTGCTTGATTCTTTTTAAATAGCCGGGTAATTTCTGTTGCCATGGGTTTTTTAATATAGTGTAATGTTACAATATTTTCCGCATACCCCGGCTTGAATACTAAGAAATTTTTTATATTAGAAAGCGGGGCGATCCTAAACCGCGAACGGGAAGCGAAATATACTTTTAGAGCTTGACATCAATAAAACACTGGTTAACAAAACCATCATTTAAAGCAACTCAAGCGTTATGATAACCGCGTTGTTACTCAGCGCTTCTATATCAATTTCGCTTCCGCCCCACAAGGCCAAGCCATCGCGCTGATGCAGTAAACGGCCCTGTACCTCAAAGGCCCCGGCTATAACAAATGCGTAAAAAAGGGAATTGCTATCCTTTAAACGGCACAAGGCATCGGCGCGACCTGCAAACATACCCATGCGTAAACGGAATGGTAAGGATCTCTGGTTGTGATCTGCACCAATCAGTTCATTCGGCTTACCAGCCAGGTCAAAATCAAATATCCGGCTATCAATAAAAGCCGCGTCCGAGCTGTCAACAAAAAAATACAGGTAATTGATCGGATCATCCGGGTACCGGTTCACCAGGGTTAACACTTCGCCGGGAAAGGCATGCTGTACGTATGCCTTCGCGATATCAATCACCTGGCTGCCTTGATTGTCACCCTGCAAAACCAACTCGCCGATAATGGGAATAAAAACAGCATAACCGGGTTTTCCGGGCTGGAAGAACGTTGCTTCTCCGCCTGCCAAAACCTCTTCGTTAAATACCCGCAGACACCCAAGGGGTTTACGGTGCTCATTGAAATAAGTACCGTAATTGAAACTGCAATAACGCTGCAGGATACCGGTTTCAGTATATCCCCTTTGATAGCTCAGGTGTATTTGCCCCGACAATGGTTTTTGCATTTTTTAATTGAGATATTGTAATGAAGATATATTGAGATATGGCTGAATTTGAATTAGGTTGGTGATTGCTTTATTATTTTCGCCCGGTAGCTGATTTTCGGGCAGATGATCTGAGACCAGCAAAAAATCACCTATGGTATCATGCCACACCATAGGTTCCGAATAAAAACTTATAGCTACCTGGTGTTTAGCCATATCAATAATGTCAGAGTTAATGATCTCTAACTTAAATTTTTTGAATGTAAGGAAGCGCCGGCCAAGGTTGTTCAACAGATCAGGCATGATGCCGTTAAGTTGCTGAACGTAGCCCGTAACCGATGGCGTGACCATCCCGTTTAAACGCCGGGCACCGGGCAGGTTATGTAGCAGTTCGGCATATGATGTATATTCCGTACCCACGCTGAAGTTTTGCGCCTGCATTTTAAATTCAAGGTAGCTGCTCTCAAACACCATCTTATCCCAGGCTTTAACCGCGTTTAACCCTATAATTTTCCGGTAGCACAGCACTATTACACGCTTTGGCATCATATCCCCCAGTATATGTAAAATGATCAGGCGGGTACGCTTAAGCTGATGGTTAATACAAAACCATCGGTAGTATTGCCTGTAACCGATGCCAGCTCAAGCGAATAGCCGTCGCTAAATACATTATCGTTGGCATTGTAGGTATAACCGGTCATCCCCTTGGCGTAACCGTTTACGGCGGTTAAGGCGGTGCCTGTACCTTCAGGAAAGGCGATCTGGGTTACTTTTAAAGATGTACCTGTTGAGTTGTACACATGCACATGGATATGCGTAGCCCTGCCGGTATACCAGCCCGGAAAAATAGAGGTAAATGTTACCAATCCGTTGGCATCGGTAGTTTGCCTGCCGCGCAAAAAGTGTACAGATGTATAATTGGTTGATTGCGTACCGCTGCCGCCATACTCAGAGTAATTACCCGCCGCGTCGCAATGCCATATATCCACCAACGCGCCCGAGAGTGCGGCACAACTATTATTACTGTTGTTAATGGTAATTTTCACGGTAAGCTTGTAGCCGGTACGGTCGTCGGTAATATTACTCCTTACGTATGAAGCAGGGGAATGGGTTGGATATGGCCCCTCGGTTTCTGTAGGAACAACACTGCATGTACCGGTATCGGTTGAGCCGGACGAGCTGCTTCCGGATGAAGAACTGCCTGAACTGCTGCTTGTGGTGGTGGCCACATCCGTGTCTTTTTTACAGGCTTCTACCAGTACCGGGGCAGCTATGGTGCCGATAACGAGGCTTTTTAAAAAACTCTTTCTTTCCATGGTTTACGCTCCTTTAAGTTTAAATCAATTTATTGGTTCAAAGCTAAAAACGCCTGGTAAACAATGCTAAAATGAGTCGTCCATTGGCCTCTTTGTGTCGATAAAGAGCTGATAATTGCGCTGTTTACAGCTGCCTTTTAATAAACATACAGTTGCGTGACAACTACAAACCGGCAAATTTCCCTATCTTTGCATGTTTTTTGAGAATACACAATATATATGGCATTAAAAAGCAATGCGGTGATAACGGGTATAGGAGGATACGTTCCTGACAACATTTTAACTAACAGCGATTTAGAAAAAATGGTGGATACTAACAGCGATTGGATAGTTTCACGTACAGGTATCAAAGAAAGAAGGATCCTTGCCGACAGATCGCTCGCTACTTCAGATATGGCGAGTTTCGCCGTAAAAAATTTACTTGAAAATGCCAAGGTTGATCCCGCCGAAATTGACTGCATCATTATAGCTACATCAACCCCCGATTACCTGCTGATATCCACTGCCAGTATTGTGGCCGAAAAATGCGGCCTTGTTAATGCCTGGGCAACTGATGTTAACGCAGCCTGTAGCGGTTTTCTTTATGCTTTTACCCTCGGCTCGAGCCTGGTTGAAAGTAACCGTTACAAAAAAGTGATTGTGATTGGAGCCGATCAAAACAGCGCCATTGTAAACTATGCCGACCGCAACACTTGTATCCTTTTTGGCGACGGTGCCGGCGCGGTATTGCTTGAACCAACAGCCGGAGACCAGGGTGTGGTTGACAGCGTATTTAAAACCGACGGCCACGGTCGCGAACACTTACTGGTACGCGGCGGCGGTTCAATGAACCCGGCCTCGGAAGAAACCATTGAAGCTAAACTCCACTACATACACCAGGATGGCCGCGTTGTATTTAAAGCCGCCATTAAAGGCATGACCGAAACCTGCACCGCCGTTTTACAACGCAATAATTTAAGTATCGATGATGTTAACTGGCTTATCCCTCACCAGGCCAACTACCGAATTATCCACGCCGTTGGCGATGCGCTGGGTATACCCGAAAGCCGCGTTAAAATAAACATCGACCGGTATGGTAATACTACGGCGGCAACTATCCCGTTGGCGCTTTGGGATTATAAGGAGGATTTTAAAGAGAATGACAATGTGATACTTACCGCCTTTGGCGCCGGCTTTTCATGGGGCGCTACCTACCTGAAGTGGGGTAAACTCAGATAATTTTTGTCGTGCAAAACACGGAACGATATAATAAGGCTTTCCCGAAACAGGAAGGCCTTTACTTTTTATACAGCTAATAAAATCCAATGACAACAGAAGAGAGAATACAGGAAGCGGAATCGCGCATATTTAAAACCGTTTTCCCGAGCGATACCAACCATTACGATACCCTTTTTGGAGGCGCAGCCATGGCCATGATGGATGAAGTGGCGTTTATTACAGCCACCCGTTTTACACGCAAAAGGATGGTTACCGTATCGTCAGACAGGATTGATTTTAAACGGCCCATTCCGGCGGGCACCATTATTGAGTTGGTGGGTAAAATAAACCATATTGGTAATACCAGCCTCAAAGTTACCGTTGAAATTTATATTGAAGAGATGTACTCCTTTGTACGCGAAAAGGCTATTACAGGCAGTTTTACTTTTGTTGCTATTGATGAGCACAAACACCCGGTAAGCGTTCTTTAAGCTAAAAGCTGAAAGCCTAAGGCCGAAAGCTATTAAAACGAGGTATTAGCGTAAACTATCTTTATCATCGAAAATAAAAAAGCTTTGAGCCTTAGGCTTTAAGCTTTCTGCTCAATCAATGGAGTTTCTTCCGCTTTAACAACCCTCCGGTAGTATCATCAATGCTTTGTTGCACAATAAACGCCTTGGGGTCTATCCGCAGAATGGTTTGTTTAAGTGAAGGAATTTCCAGACGGGTAGCAACGGTAAAAACAATATCCCGCGGATCGTTAACATGCCCGTCTTTACCATAGCCGCTTTTGCCCTGGTAAATTGTTACGCCACGGCCAAGGGTTATGGTAATGGCCCGGCGAATGGCGTCGCTTTTGGTTGAGATCACCGTAATGCCCGAGTATTGTTCAATACCATTCAATAAAAAGTCGATCATTTTGGCAGCGGCCATGTAAGTCAATATCGAATACATAGCTGGTTCAACACCCAGCACCGAAGCCGCGATGCCGAATATCAAAACATTAAGCAGCAATATAAAATCGCTCACCTTTAGTATCTGTGTTTTTTTGCTTACCAATACCGCGGCAATTTCGGTACCGTCAAGTACAGCTCCGCCGCGCATGGCTAACCCGCTGCCCGTACCTATAAAAACACCTCCAAATACCGCGGTAAGCAATTTATCGTGAGTAACATCAGGAAAACTAACCAGCGCGAGACAAAGCGAAAGCAAGCCTATGGCGATGGTGCTTTTAATAGCGAACCAAAGCCCGAGCTTGCGGTATCCTAACCATAAAAAAGGTACGTTGATAACAAACAGCAGTACTGAAATAGGAATGGGTGTAACATCTGAGAGCAGCATGGATACGCCTGTAGCCCCACCATCAATAAAATGACTTGATAGTAAAAAACCTTTCAGGCCAAAAGCAGCGGATAAAATTCCAAGCCCGATATTTGCAGAATCTCTGACGGTGTTAATTGCCTTCATGCCCAAATATAACTTTTTGAGGCTATAAACGGGCATAAAACACGCAGCAGCCGATTTTAAAAGCTGTTTTATTTTCTACATTTGTTGTTATCGCACTGTTTATCAAACAAATTATGAAAACATTTATCCTGCTTATTGCTGCCTTACTAATCAGCGGCATCACCTTCGCGCAAGGTGCTATCACACCGGCCGCTCCGGGAGTTACTTATGGTAAAACTATTACTGCCGATAATGCCATAAACGTTAGCCAGCTCAGTACCGCTTTAAATGCCGATTCGGTTTACCAGGGCCGGGTAAGCGGTAAAGTTGTGGAGGTGTGCACCAAAAAAGGCTGCTTTATGAAAATAGCCCGCGAAAATGGCAGCCCGGTCATGATCAGCTTTACTGATTACGCGTACTTTATGCCGCAGAACATTGTAGGCAAAAATGTGGTGGTTGAAGGTAAAGCTAAAGTAAATGAAACCAGTGTGGCTAAACTGCAGCATTATGCCGCCGATGCCGGTAAAAGTAAGGAAGAGATTGCCAGGATCAACCAGCCTAAAAAAGATATTGAAATTATGGCTGATGGGGTTTTGGTGGTGAATTAATAATCTTACACCATTCCCCGTTGTCGTGTCTCCACGATAACCAAAACATTGCCCGACCAATAATGCGGGGTGAAGAATTACTTGATGAACTTTAACAGAGTTTACCTGCCCCGCGGTCGCATACAACTGTCGTCGCCCGAATTATTAGGGCGTGGAGACACGCCCTGCAGGTTGGAGGGTTTAATAACTTAAATCAGCTTATCAAATGCAAATTATGCAATTTTAGAACCGCACCTACCCCAATAACATGCCTATGATGGTTCTCACATAATAGCCAATCGTAATCCTTATCTATGATATAATATTCGAAATGAAAACAATTATTTAGAATATCAGGAATATAGTTAGGATCGACATCGTAAATAGGATAAAACTTTTCCTGAACGTCTTCAATCATCAACCACACCTTTCGTTCCAGGTTTGGGATGATCCTCTTTAGGTGATCGGGAGGGTATTCAAAGTCATTAAAACTAAAAGACGACTTAAAAGCTTCCCACCACCACCTTCTATCTCGGCCATCTACAAAATAAGCGAGAAGCTCATAATAAAGAGCTTCGTTATGTTGATAATCTATTTTTGAAACGATATCCGCACTCAGGTTCAATATCGCTATAGCATCTTCTATTTCCCTGGCAACTTCTCCCATCTACAACTTCACTTCACCACCACCTGCGCGGTATTCCTGCTCACCTGCTCCAGTAAAACCGTTTTGCCATGAGTTAATTCAGCAATGGTATCATCGGCATAGTGGCGCGTAGTGATGAGCGTTAGCCTATGGTTATACTTCACCTTAAAATCCTGCTTAAGGCCAGACAATAGCTTTTCAAAACGTTCCTCGTTCAGATCAAAACAAACTGAAAAACTCAGCGCCGAAGTTTGCATAACGTTAACCTTAACATGGTTTTGCGCAAACAGGCGAAACACATCGCTCAAATGGTTCTCAGTTATAAATGAATAATCCTTAGCTGATACCGATAATAAAACCTGGTTTTGCTTTACAATAATCACCGGTTTGGTAAAACTATTCTGCCCATCCTCTTTAATTACGGTACCAGGTGCCGAAGGATCAGTAAAGGGTTTTACCAGCAAAGGTATTTTAGCGTTTTGCAGCGGCTTAATGGTTTTAGGGTGGATCACGCTCGCGCCATAGTAAGTCATCTCGATGGCTTCGGTGTAGGATAGTTCATCAAATTTGATGGTATCAGCAAAATGTTTAGGATCCGCGTTCAGGATACCGGGAACATCTTTCCAGGTGGTTACAGATTCGGCACCCAGGCAGGCCGCGAATATTGAGGCTGTATAATCCGAACCCTCACGGCCTAATGTGGTGGTAAAGTTTTCGGAAGTTCCGCCCAAAAAGCCCTGGGTTACTACGATGGTTTTTTCCAGCAAAGTTGGAATCTCTTTGCTGATGCCGACTTTGGTTTTATCCCAATCAACAATTCCCTCGCGATAGGTGTTATCTGTATGGATATAGCCACGCACATCCAGCCACTTGCTTTTAATACCTTCTTTGTTCAGATAGGCGGCTACTATCCGGGTTGAAACCAGTTCGCCGATGGATACGATCTGGTCGTAAACAAAATCATAGCTGTCGTGCGGTTCATCTTCAATAGCCCAATCCACCTCTACAAAGGTATTGGCTACTTCGTCAAAAACCGGGTGACCGGGTTCAAAAAGCTCACTCATGATATTGTAGTGATAGGCTTTGATCTCATCAAATATCACATACATCTCCTCATCCTGCTCCATATAGGCTTTGGTAAGCTTTTCGAGCGCGTTGGTAGTTTTACCCATGGCCGATACCACAATGAGCAATTGTTTACCGGTGTATTGTTTAACAACATTTGCAAGGTTGGCAACCCCTGCGGCATCTTTTACTGATGCCCCTCCGAATTTAAAAACAAGCATTTATTTAATATATTGACTTACAACCGTATTAGGCTGCAGTAATGATTTGATCTGACTGTAAGGGATAAACAATTCGGTAATACCCGCCGCGTAAGGCTTGATCTCGTATTGGTTATATAAAAATTTGATCCCCAGTGGTGTAACTGAAAAATTATTATTCAGGGCGAACTTATCATCCTTAAAAAAATAATTATCCTTTAGCGAGGCAGTGTCGCTCAATTTCTCATTCTTCCTGAAAATCCTTTCGGCAACGGCTTTCAATTTATCCTGATAACCCGGAGCAAAAATATCATCTAACCTGAGGTTCTTACCGGCTTTGGTATCCCAGTTAACAAAACCGGTAAATGAACCGCCGTGCGCTCCGCCGGTATAAGAATAACCTTTAACCTGAAGGGTGGTAAGGCTCGAATCCTGCCTGAGTACGCGTACACTATCATCCAAAGTAAAAAACATGACCGAACGCGGGTCTGTTTTCCGGAAATCGGTATATGATTTCAGAAAGTTTTTGGTAAGGGCCTGGAGGCTGCTATCAGCTTTACCTTCAAACGCGAACATGCCCGTGAGTTTACCCGTAACGGTATCATTAAGTGTTTTGGCGCTGTCAAAAAGCGGGTATACTATTTTAACCACGGTACAGGCACTATCCGGCTTAGTGCCGCAATCGGCCGCACGTTGTTTAATAGTTTGGTAACTGTACTTAAGCGTATCTTTAAATGGCGTATTATCAGGTTTATTTTTAGGTACGCCCCACTGGCATGAGGCCAGCATAACGGCTATACAAATTAATACACATAGGTTTTTCATAGATATAGTAGATTAGAAATTTAGCAATTGCTCGCGCGATAGGGACGCGTTAAGCCAGCCGGCGTCATAGCTTGTGCCATACTTATTGTAAAAATTGATGGCCGGCTCATTCCAGTCAAGCACCTGCCAAACCATACCGCTGAAGCCGCGCTCCTTAACCTCCTGAAAAAGGCGATCAAACAATAACTTGCCTATTTTTTTGCCTCGCATTTCTTCAGTCACAATCAAATCTTCCAGGTACATGCGGCTGCCTTTCCAGGTTGAATAGCGGATATAATATAAAGCGAAACCAACCACCACACCGTCAACTTCGGCTACAAAGGCTTTCCAAACCGGGTTGGGGCCAAAACCCGCATCCTCAAAATGTTCAAGAGTTACGGTAACTTCGTCAGGTGCCTTTTCATACAGGGCAAGCTCGCGTACCAGTTCCATCAGTCGCGGGCAATCCTGTTTTACGGCATAGCGAATAGTAGGCCCCCCCGCCCCCTGAAGTGGGTGTTGATTGGCAGGTGTATTTTGTTCGGTGTTATTCATATCTTATTTTGTCTGAATCAGAATTAGAATTGACAGAATATCAAAGCGAAAAATTCTGATTCAGACGGTTAATTATTTTTCCAATGCTTAATTACCCTGCTGCCAAAAATGGTACTGCCTAACCTCACCAAAGTACTCCCCTGCTCAATAGCCAGCTTATAATCCGACGACATACCCATCGACAAGGTATCAAAACTCGCCTCCTTGCGGAAGTAGCTCAGTTTTATACCATCAAAAAAGGTTTTCAGCTCGTAATATTCTTCTTTAATCTGCTTTTCGTTATCGGTGTTGGTGGCAATGCCCATTAATCCGCGAATGCGCACATTTTTCAGCGAGGCGTATTCGTCACTACGCAGCAATTCAATAGCCTCATCAAAGCCTAAACCATATTTGGTTTCCTCATCAGCTATGTAAATTTGCAATAAACAATCAATAACACGGCCTGCTTTTTCGGCATGCTTGTTTATCTCCTGCAAAAGCTTCAGGCTATCAACCGATTGGATCATGCTTACAAAAGGCGCTATATATTTTACCTTATTGGTTTGCAGGTGACCGATCAGGTGCCACTCGATGTCTTTAGGCAGCTGCTCGTATTTTTCAACCAGTTCCTGCACCAGGTTTTCGCCAAATAAACGCTGCCCGGCATCGTAAGCTTCCTGCACATCGCTGGCCGGTTTTGTTTTTGATACCGCCAATAATATTACCTTATCTCCCGCCGTTTCCTTTTTTAAGCTTTTGATGTTATCTGCAATGCTCATTTATCCGTAAATTTGCTTAATTATTTAGCCGCTAAAATACTGAATGCATAAATATATCACCTTGTTTTTTTCAGCAGCACTTTTTTTATGTGCCTGCAATGGCAAAAGTATTCCACGCGATGTGTTGCAGCCAAACGCCATGGCTGCCGTGCTTACCGAGATCCATATTATTGACGGCACCCTGTACAATGTTATGCAGGCACCCGACAGCCTGTATAAATACGGTGCCGGTAAATATGTTGCCATGTTTAAACGCCTGCACACAGATACAGCGCAGTTTAATAAAAGCATGCGGTTTTACACTAACCAGCCCGATAAACTGATTGCCGTGTACGACCAGGTTGACCTGCTTATAAAAAATAAAATGGACTCGGTTAATAAAGTACAGGTTGAAGAAAGTAAAGCCGCGCGCAAGGCCGACTCGCTGAAAAACCTGAACATTAAAACCAAAACAGATTCGGCGCTAAAAGTTGCTCCGGCTCAAATTAACCGGCCCGGCAAAGCCGATTCATTAAAACATTTAAACAATAAAACCAAAGCCGAATTGCTTAAAAAATTACGTTCGCGCAAGCGCCAAATGAACGATAAAGCGCAACCGGCCACAAATCCAAACATATAACCAAATGCTTTACCCACCCAATAGTGTAGATAAGCTGGGTTTTACCGAGATAAAAGAACTGATAAAAGCGCATTGCCTTAGCGAAATGGGTCAGCAGATGGTTGACAAGATCGGGGTGATGAGCAATTACGACCAGATCCATAAATTTCTGAGCCAGGCCAACGAGTTTAAAAACATCCTGGTTAATGATGAAGCCCTGCCTATTCAGCATTTTTTCGATATAAAAACCCTCGCTAATAAAGCCCGCATTGAGGGCGTTTTTTTAACCGAGGAAGAGTTTTACCAGGTTCAGGCCTCGCTGAACACCGTATTCGCGGTTATTGCTTACTTTAATGAGCGCGAAGGCCTGTACCCCAACCTCGAAGCCCTTTTTGAGCACCTGCCCATAGAAAAAGCTATCCTGAAAAAGATAGACGCGGTTATAGATCAGAAAGGCAAAATCCGCCCCAATGCCTCGCGCGAGCTGATGGAAATTACCACCGGCATTGCCAAAGCCGAACAGGAAGCCCGCAAAAAGATCGACATGATCTTTAAAAACGCCACCACCAATGGCTGGGCTGCCGATGGCTCGTTAACCATACGCGATGGCAGGCTGGTAATTCCTTTACTTGCCGAAAATAAGCGCAAGTTGAAAGGCTTTGTACATGATGAATCCGCCTCGGGCCAAACCGTTTACCTGGAGCCGGAAGAAGTGTTCGTACTCAATAACCGAATCCGCGATCTGGAGTTTGAGCGCCGGCGCGAGATTGTAAAGATCCTGACAGCCTTAACCACCGAGTTAAGACCCTACGTTCCGCTGCTGCTATCCTATCATGGCCTGCTTACCAAACTGGATTTTGTGCGGGCCAAGGCCTTGTTTGCTATTGATATTGAAGCAGAAATGCCCCAGGTAGTGAACGAAGCCAGGGTTAAACTGCATAATGCCCGCCACCCGTTGCTGTTCCTGAATTTTAAGGCCGAGAAAAAAACCGTTGTACCGCTTAACATGCAGATAGATGAGGGCACCCGCATCATCGTGGTATCGGGCCCAAACGCCGGCGGCAAATCTGTTTGTATGAAAACTGTTGGCTTGCTGCTGATGATGGTGCAGGCCGGTTTGCTGATCCCGGCAGATGAAACCAGTGTAGTTGGTGTGTTTAAGCAAATTTTTGTGGATATCGGGGATGACCAGTCTATCGAGAGCGATTTGAGTACCTACAGTGCCCATCTATCCAAAATGAAAAATTTTGTAGAACAGGCCAATGGCAAAACCCTGATCCTGATTGATGAGTTTGGTACCGGTACCGATCCGCAGTTTGGCGGCCCCATTGCCGAAGCCGTACTGGAATCGCTTAACCAGAAGAAGGTTAAGGGCATGGTTACCACGCACTACTCCAACCTTAAAATATTTGCCAGCAACACCGAGGGGATCGAAAACGCCTCGATGTTGTTCAACAACATCGAGATGCGACCTTTGTACCAGTTAGAAATTGGTAAACCCGGAAGCTCATACGCCTTCGAGATTGCTCAAAAAATAGGTTTGCCTCCAAACGTGCTTAACCTCGCCAAAAACAAGATCAGCGAGGGGCAGAAAAAAGTGGATACGCTACTGGTTGACCTTGAACGTGAAAAACGTTCCATTTTTGAAACCAAACAGAAACTTGACAAGCAGCAGCGCAAGGTAAACGAGCTTTTAGCCGAGAACGAAAAGCTGAAAAGCTACCTTGAAGAGAATAAGCGTACTTTAATAAAAGAAGCGAAGGACCAGGCTAAAAACATCATCCTGAACGCCAATAAGCTGGTTGAAAACACTATATCTGAAATTAAAAGCAGCAATGCCGATAAGGAAAAAACCCGTCAGCTGCGCGAAAACCTGAACGTTGAACTTAAAAAGAACACTGTTAAGGTTGAAGCGCCCAAACCAACCGCCCCTGGCGACGAAGAGCTGAAACCGGGCGACTGGGTAAAACTAACCGACTCGGAAACCACCGGCCAGGTAATTGAGATTATTAAAGAGAACGTGGTGATTGCCATTGGCGATTTGCGTACCGTTGCCAAAAAGAAACGGGTGGTTAAAGTGTCGAAATCGTCGGTACCTAAGGAGATCAGGAGGAGCTTTTCGGCACAAACCAATGATATGGCCAGCTTTAGTCCAGAGATTGATGTCCGGGGCCAGCGTACAGAAGACGCGCTGCATAACATCGAAAAACTGTTTGACCGCGCGCTGATGATGGGCTTCAACAACCTCAAAATCATCCACGGCAAAGGCGATGGCATCCTGCGCAAAATGATCCGCCAGTACCTCAAAAAATACGAGCAGGTTGACCGCATGGAAGATGAGCATGCCGACCGTGGCGGGGATGGAATAACTTATGTATATTTGAAGTAAACCAGCCTCACCCAACCCTCTCCGGAGGAGAGGGCTTTTAAAACCTAAAAATTTAAAGTCTCCCCTTCCGGGGGAGATTTAGAGGGGGCTAATTAACTTATATCAAAATATGTCATTAAAATCTATCGCGCCTATGTTATATACCCGGCAAATTCGGGAAAGTGTTGATTTTTACGTTAACAACCTCGGCTTTACCTGTATTGGGTACGACGAGGATTGGGGTTGGGCAACAGTAAGCCGCGATGATATCGAGATTATGCTGGCCCTGCCGGTTGATAATGCCAGTTTTACCATGCCTAAATTTACAGGCTCGTTTTACATCCGTACCGATAAGGTTGATGCATTGTGGAATGAGTTGAAGGAAAGAGCCGTGATTTGTTACCCGATAGAAGATTTTAACTACGGTATGCGCGAGTTTGGGGTATTTGATTATAATGGCTACCTGCTGCAGTTTGGTATGCCGATAGAATAATATTGATGCTTTTATAACAATTTAATGGCGATAAAGCACCCGGCTTATCGCCATTGTTATTTAATTTTTATTTTTAAGGCTGATAAACCACGTTTCAAAATGCGAAAACTATACGGCCTTATATTTTTTATTGCCATTAGCGGCGCTTTAACCAATTGCAGCGCCCAAAGCGTAATATTAAAAAGCAAAGATCAGCGTATCCGCTACACCGGGAGGATCAATCAAACCGACGAGGCAGCCGAATTTTACTGGACGGGCTCATCGGCAAAAATCACTTTTAGCGGCACGGGAGCATCTGCCCTGATGCAGGATGAACGCGGCGAAAACTACTACACTATTATTGTTGATGATAAGGTGGTGAACACTATACATTTAGATAATACCAAACAGTTATATACCCTTGCCGAAAATCTGCCCGCAGGAAAACATACACTCGAACTTTTTAAACGCACCGAATGGGATAAAGGTAAATCTTATTTTTACCAGTTTAATTTGGCGAAAGATGCAGGGGCGATGTCGGCCCCGGAAGCTAAAAAACGTAAGATTGAATTTTTCGGCAATTCCATCACCTGCGGTTATGCAGATGAAGATACTACCGGAAAAGACCGGGGCACCGCCCCTTACGAAAATGGCTACCTGAGTTACGCCGCTCTTACGGCCAGGCATTTCGATGCGCAATATGTTTGTACCGCTAAAAGCGGAATCGGTATTACGGTAAGCTGGTTCCCGCTGATTATGCCCGAAATGTACAACCGCCTCGACCCTACAGACCCCACCAGTGTCTGGGACTTTAAAAAGTACACACCGGATGTCGTGGTGATCAACCTGTTTCAAAACGATTCGTGGATTACCAAAATACCGGATAACCCACAGTTTAAAGAGCGCTTCGGCACCAAAGCGCCCGAGCCGGAGCAATTGATCAAGGCATACCGCGATTTCGTAAAAAGCGTGCGTAAAGTTTACCCTAAGGCACAAATACTTTGCATACTGGGTAGCATGGATGCCACCAAAGAAGGTTCGCCGTGGCCGGGGTATATTGAAAAGGCAGTTTCTGCTTTAAATGATAAAGCAATTTTTACGCATTTCATTCCATATAAAAACACGCCTGGACATCCAAGCATCAAGGAACAGCAGGCGATGGCTGATGATTTGATCGCTTTTATGGAGAAGAATGTTAAGTGGTAGTGACGTTCTCCTTATCATCTTTTCATAACCTTTCGCTCGTTTACAACAAGCGCTTAATATGGGTTGGCGATTGCATCGCCGGTCGCGTTACAAACGCGATCCCAGGTTAAGCACTCGTTGTAAACGAGTGCAAGGAAATTAAACACACGTTATAAACGAGCGCAAAGAGCACCCCCTTATCATTTTTTCATAACCTTGCGCTCGTTTACAACGAGCGCTTATATGGGTTGGCGATTGCATCGCCAGTCGCGTTACAAACGCGAGCCAGGTTAAGCACTCGTTGTAAACGAGTGCAAGGAAATTAAACACACGTTATAAACGAGCGCAAGATTTAATGTGAGCTTCTACTCTCCCACCCTTTGCTGATCAGGTACCTCATTCGGTCCGGGGATATTGGTTTGCTGCTTTTTATCACTATCGCCGTCATCATCGGCTGTACCTTCCTGGTAGGGTTGCTGCGGGTTGGGTTTGCCATCGCTGCTTTCGGTTTGCGCACCGCTGTCTTCATCCGATCTCCCGTTTTGCGAGGCGTTCATCGCATTGCTGTAGTTGGCATTGCCAGCCTGGTTCGGATCTTTAAAATTACTGTTTTCAGGATGTTCTTCAGCAGGTTGCGTACGGTTAAAATAAGCGTTATTATCGCCGGTGAGTTGTGATGGATTAGCTTCATCATTACCCGCCGGGGTAATATTATTCCGGCCGAAATTCTGGCCTCCCATGCCTTTGCCTTCCATGCCTTCGTCGTCCGGGCTTTTCATTTCCGAATCGCCGAATAAGTAGTTGCGTTCCAGGTCTTTTTCTGTTTCGCTATTATCATCGTCAACCCTGTAAGCATTGGGTTTGTCGTTGTGGTGTTCGGGGCGGTTAGGCTCATCGCTCCCGAACTGGTGCTCATTTAATTCCATAGGTTTTTGATATTGATGTATTACTTATTAATAAATAAATTTTCCAATTGTTTTATTCAGCCTGACCTAAATCTTCAGCAATCACTTTAAAAATTAATAGTCCCACCTAAATGCTCTCCAGGAGAGAGAACTTCAAAAATCTTCAAAAAGATAGCTCCCTATCCTCCGGAGCGGGTTGGGGTGAGGCCTTTTTTTGTACTTTTACTATAACCAATTATAACATATGAATAAAGTAGTGAGTGGTGCCGATGAGGCCATCCGCGATATTACCGACGGCGCAACCCTGATGCTGGGCGGTTTCGGCCTGTGCGGCTTGCCCGAAAACTGTATTGCCGCACTGGTTAAAAAAGGCGTTAAGCAGCTAACCTGTATCTCCAACAATGCCGGAGTTGATGATTTTGGCATCGGCCTGATGTTGAAACAGCGCCAGGTAAAAAAAATGATCTCATCCTACGTTGGCGAAAATGCCGAGTTTGAACGCCAGCTACTCAGCGGCGAACTGGAGGTTGAACTCATCCCGCAGGGAACCTTGGCTACCCGTTGCATGGCGGCCGGTTATGGTATGCCCGCCATATTTACCCCGGCCGGTATAGGTACCGAAGTAGCCGAAGGCAAGGAAGTGCGTAATTTTAACGGCAAGGATTATTTAATGGAACTGGCCTTTGATGCTGATTTCGCTATTGTAAAAGCATGGAAGGGCGATACCATGGGCAATTTGGTATACCGTTCAACCGCCCGCAATTTTAACCCTGTAATGGCTATGGCCGGCAAAGTTACCATTGCCGAGGTGGAAGAACTGGTTGAACCGGGCCAGCTTGATCCGGACCATATCCATACCCCGGGGATTTACGTGCACAGGATTTTTAAGGGCGTGAATTACGAAAAACGAATTGAACACAAAACAGTAAGATCAAGAACAGAATAACACATATGCACACGTCATTGCGAGTATACGAAGCAATCGCGAACTATTCATTCAGAGCGGCTATGCTTCCGTGCGATTGCTTCGTATACTCGCAATGATGTGGCGGAGAGTGATCAGAATAACAAAAACATCATGTTAGATAAACAAGGCATCGCGAAGCGAATAGCGAAAGAAATAAAAGACGGTTATTACGTTAACCTCGGTATAGGCATACCCACACTGGTAGCCAATTACATTCCCGATACTATGGATGTGGTATTACAATCGGAGAACGGCCTGCTGGGTATGGGGCCCTTCCCTTTTGAAGGCGAAGAAGATCCGGATACTATTAACGCGGGCAAACAAACCATTACCATGCTGCCCGGCTCGGCCATATTTGATTCGGCGATGAGTTTCGGGATGATCCGGGCAAAAAAGGTAAACCTCACCATCCTCGGAGCTATGGAAGTATCCGAAAACGGCGACATTGCCAACTGGAAGATCCCCGGTAAAATGGTAAAAGGGATGGGCGGCGCGATGGACCTGGTAGCCTCGGCCGAAAATATCATCGTAGCCATGCAGCATGTAAATAAAGCAGGCGAATCAAAACTGCTGCCTCAGTGTACCTTACCACTAACAGGCGTACGCTGTGTAAAAAAAATTGTAACGGAACTGGGCGTATTTGATGTTTTACCCGAGGGTTGTTTTAAACTACTTGAACGGGCGCCGGGAGTAAGTGTAGAGGAAATTAAACAGGCTACGGCGGGAAAGTTGATTATTGAGGGAGATGTGCCCGAAATCTCTTTAATTTACTGAATTTAAACCTCATAAAACTCCAGCGGTAGCCCATCCGGATCGGCAAAAAAAGTAAAACGCTTACCGGTAAATTCATCCACACGGATAGGTTCAACCTCCACATCAAACGAAGTGATATGCGCTACGGCTTCATCGAGGTCATCAACCTCAAAGGCTAAATGGCGTAAGCCTGCCGCTTCGGGGCGGGATGGCCGTGCCGGAGGGTCGGGAAAAGAAAAAAGCTCGATCTGGTAGAGGTTGCCCACCGCCAGATCAAGCTTGTATGATTGTCGTTGTTCGCGATAAACTTCGCCAACTATTGTTAAACCTAATACCTCAACATAAAACTGTTTGGATTTTTGATAATCCGAACAGATAATGGCTATATGATGTACGCGGTTAAGTTTCAGCATTATTATTCGCCTAAAATACCGTGAAGGATGTTGGCGTGAACCATTTTCAGATCGGTTACATGGCCGAAGTTTTCTTCGTCGACAGTTAAGCCGCCGTTGGTTACGGTACCTAACAGAGTAAATTCAACCTCGCTGGTAGCCATCACCTCAACAAAACGTTCCTGCTCTTCGGGGGCAACGCTCACCACTACGCGGCTTTGCGCTTCGCCGAATAAGAAAGCGTCTTTACGGATGCTGTCGTCTGTAGAGATCTCGAAACCTAAGCCGTTTGGCATGGCCGATTCTAACAGGGCGATGTATAAACCACCATCGGCAACATCATGGGCCGATTCAACCACTTTGTGTTTGATCAGTTCTTTAACCACCTGGTGTACGTCGTATTCCTGATCGATATCGAAATGCGGCGCTGGCGCTTTGGTTATTTTATGCCACGAAGCCAGGTATTGTGATGAAGCGATGTCATTAACCGATTCGCCAATCAGGTAGATCATATCGCCGGGCTGTTTAAAGTCGGCAGTCATGATGTTATCTACATTGTCCATCACACCTAACATACCGATAGTTGGCGTAGGGAATACCGAACCACCATCGGGCGACTGGTTGTAGAAACTTACGTTACCACCGGTTACCGGGGTATCGAATTTGCGGCAGGCATCGCCCATGCCTTTAATGGCGCTTACAAACTGCCAGTAAACTTCGGGGATGTAAGGGTTACCAAAGTTTAAGCAGTTGGTGATAGCCACAGGCTCGCCGCCGGCACAGGTAATGTTACGCGCTGCTTCAGCAACGGCAATGGCGGTGCCTTTGTATGGGTCGGCGTAAACGTAGCGCGAGTTACAGTCGGTAGTTAAAACAATGGCTTTGTCGGTGTCTTTAACGGCAACAACGGCGGCGTCGCAGCTGCGGTTGGCAGTCATGGTTTGTACACCTACCATGCTATCGTACTGATCGGTTACCCAATGTTTTGAAGCGATATTCGGGTGACTTACCAAATGCTCGGCAACCTCAACCAAATTTGCAGGCTCGGCAACTTCATCAATATTAAATTTCTGGTTTTCGGCAAAGTAAGCAGGCTCGCGGTATTCGCGTTGGTAAACCGGGGCGCCGCCGCCTAATACCAGGTCGTCGGCAGGTACATCGGCCACTTTTTCGCCGTACATAAAGTACTCTAAACGTTTGGTATCGGTTACTTCACCAATAATGGCGCAGTTCAGGTCCCATTTATCAAAAATGTCTTCAACCTCTTTTTCGCGGCCTTTATGAACTACAATCAGCATGCGCTCCTGCGATTCAGAAAGCAGGATCTCGTAAGGTTTCATGTTATCCTGGCGGGTTGGCACTTTATCCAGGTCAATCCGCATACCATGCTCGCCTTTGGCGCTCATTTCTGAGTTTGAGCAGATAATACCGGCAGCGCCCATATCCTGCATACCTACAACCGCGCCGGTTTTAATAACCTCGAGGGTGGCTTCCAGTAATAATTTTTCCTGGAACGGGTCGCCCACCTGCACGGCAGGAAGGTCGTTTACCGAATCTTCGGTGATATCTTTTGAAGCAAAGGCGGCACCGTGGATCCCGTCTTTACCTGTAGCCGAACCAACAATATAAACCGGGTTGCCCACACCATATGATGTAGCCGAAACGGTTTCGCCGGCCTTAACAATACCGGCCGACATGGCGTTAACCAGCGGGTTAACATTATAGCAATCGTCAAAATATAATTCGCCGCCTACGGTTGGAATGCCGAAAGCGTTACCATAGTGGCTGATGCCTTTAACCACGCCTTTAACAAGCCATTTGGTTTTGTCGAGGCTCAGGTCGCCGAAACGCAGGGAGTTAAGCTGCGCGATAGGCCTTGCACCCATGGTAAATATATCGCGGTTAATACCGCCTACACCTGTGGCAGCACCCTGGTATGGCTCAAGGGCCGAAGGGTGGTTATGCGATTCGATTTTGAAGGCGCAGCCAATGCCGTCGCCAAGGTCAACCAGACCGGCGTTTTCTTCACCAGCTTTAGCAAGCATCCGCGGACTATCCTTAGGCAAAGTTTTAAGCCATGTAATTGAATTTTTGTATGAGCAGTGCTCGCTCCACATTACCGAAAAAATAGAAAGCTCGGTAAAGTTGGGCACTCGCCCTAATATTTCATTTATACGTGCAAATTCTTCGGGTAAAAGGCCCAGATCTTTGGCGGTTTCAACGGTGGTTAATTCCTGGTGCTCCAATGTAATATTGTTTTATTTGAAAGGATGCGCAAAAGTATGAATTTTTGAGAGAAAGGTGAAAGCATAAAGGCGAAAGGTAAAAGGTTAAGAGCGAAAGGTAGAAATTTGCATAATTTTACCTGCAAACAGATCACCGCTACAGTTATAGAAAAGCGTACAGATATCCAACTTAACTTCAAAATGGATTTTGCCCGCTTAATACTACCCCAACCAGGCGATTTATATATGATGATAAAGTACGTTTCAAGTCTCGTGGAAATTCTTTTACAATTCCCGGTACGGGCATGCACGCAGAGTACACATTAGGATCATTTTGGTCTTCATCAAGAAAAACGAAAAGAAATTGATCAGATGCATTATATACATCGATAACAAAAAAAGGTCGCTGTATACTTACGCCACATTCGTTCATTAATTCCCTTGCACTTTCCTGCATTTCGTGCTGTGAATTGTTTAAGCCATAGTCCAAAACATAACAATAATTTCCGGCGATGAACAATAACTCTCTTAAAGCTACGGGAAATTGTGCGCCGGCATTATATGTTTTTTCCAAATAGATAATTTCCTCGAGCGAAATTGGTTGCAGCGTTTTTGAGAAGCCGCTAATTCCATCTATTGTTCGGTTATTATCTAATTGTGTTAAATATTTAATTTCCATATCCAATCGTTCTGGCACAAATGCAAACTTGCGTTAGTAAACTCCCTGCTGCCGCAAGCGTCGGCACAATTTGTAATTCTTAAACTCATGCAGCCTTTTCTCCCTTAAATATTCAATCATCAGCTTCGGCCTGTCGGTTTGGATGATGGTTGCGCCGTGGGCGATGATCCAGTCCCAGCTGTCTTTTTTGTTACTATCTTCAACAGCGGTATCATCATCGTGCCCGCCGTTAAGCGAGGCCCATAAAGAGTTGATCCAAATTTTTGCACCTGTTTTGGTGATAAACTTATTATCCTTCAGTACAGCCGAGGTATCCTTTGTAAAGATAAGTTCGAAGGCGTATGGCTTCATATTTTTCAGGTAATCAACAATAACCTGTTTCGCCTCGGGTTTGTCCAAACTAATCACAGGCATATAAATAATACTGTCTATCAGTTGCGGATAGCGGGCTTTTAATTCAGGATAGCTCACTTCCGACTTAAATATAGCCTGTTTCAATGTCCCGGTTTCTTTTAGTATGGCATAGGCTTCGTTGTAAAAATCATAGCTTTTATCAAGGTTAACTTTCACACCGGTACCCTTGAGCGCCAGCATCACCTCTTTCAAAGTGGGGATTTGATTTTTAGTTACGCGGCCTATCCCGTTTCTGAGGCCAAACTTTCTGATCTCATCAAAAGTAAAATCAGATGCTTTCCCCCTACCGTTGGTGGTACGGTTAATGGTTTCATCGTGCATAATAACGATCACACCGTCTTTAGTTTTCTTCAGGTCGAGTTCAACAATATCCACACCCATTGCCGCGGCATATTGAAAAGCGCGAAGGGAGTTTTCCGGCGCATTGCGCCAGTCGCCGCGGTGGGCGGTTACCTGGATTTTGTTTTGGGCCTTTACCGATAGTGTTACGGCAGAAGCAAGGATTAATAGTTTTAGTTTCATTTGTTTTAAATTATTTCACCATCAAAAAATTAAGCGACTTTCTATTTTTAGCATGTTAATTATGGCTATCCAAAACTTCTATTTCATTTCAATATCCGAAATCCATTGATCTGTAACACCAAACTGCTTGTTTGGCTTATCAGCAGCAATAATTATTAAAGTACCGCCCTGCATAATTTCCTGGTGCGTAAGCCAGTTACGATTCAGCTTTTTATCGTTCAATATTACTGATTGGATATATTTTCTGCCTTCCACATAATTGGGTACGCTGATATTAAAAGTTTTACCCCCCGGCCATGTAAACGTTACCTGCTTAAACAAAGGCACATTTAAATAATAAACCGGCCAGCCCACACAAGCCGGCGAAATACCGGTAGCCGCAAACACAAACCAGGCCGACATGGCACCGGCATCATCATCCATGGTGCGCACATAAGTATCGGGCTTGTTTTGATAAATCACATCTATAAAAGGATCGATGCCGCGGCTGTTATCATTAAAATAGTACTGCACCACGGTATCCGCAGCATATTTATGCACCATAGCCTGCGATTTCCAGGGTTGTGACGACGCATTGTACATGTAGGGAACCTGGATATCCGGCTCGTTAGCGTGGTTGTAATAATCGTTATCAAAAAAACGATCGAGTTGACCAATGTATTCGTTCTCACCGCCCGTTAGTTCGGTTAAACCTTTAATATCAAATGGCACAAACCAACGGTACTGCCATATAGTGCCCTGGTAAAGGCCCCGGGCCGATACACGGTCGACATCATTTTTGGTCAGATCCTTAAAATCCCTGATCCAGTAGTCCCTGTATCCCAATGCCTTCTGCTTGTAGCGATCGCTCAGTTCTGTTTTACCCATAATAGATAGGATCTGCGAGAATGCCCAGGTATCATAACTCGACTCCAGCGCTTTATCAGGGTGCGAAAAATCCAATTTATCCACATCGGCTTTCAATGAATCGGCAATGGCGGCAAAATCAACAGGGTAACCTTTTCGGTAGGCGTCCAGCAACACAACTATGGCATGCTCGGTGCGCACCGTGTTTGATGGCTCGTGTTTGGTGGCGTAGTCCTTTTTGCCAAAACGGTACAGGTTAGCAATTGATGTGCTTATTGCTTTGTACCTGTCGGGATATAAAATGGATAACAAAGGCAACTGCGTGCGGTAATTATCCCAGATAGCCCATCCATTGTAAACGCTGTCTGTTGTTTTTTGCAGCGTACCATCGGTAGCACGATAAGTACCGTCAGGTTCTGAAACTATATAAGGAGATTGTACCGTACGATACAGCATCGAATAAAAAAGCTTTTCCCTTTCCGGGTTGCCTGTTACTTTGATACGGCTTAAAACGCTGTTCCATGCGGTACGGCTTAGTGCCTTTAGCTGCTCAGGGCTTTGATTGGTAACCGATGCTTTGGCATGCGGCACATCTACCGATGATACCGCCACATTTACCTGCACCTGTTGCAGCTTACCGGCAATTAAAGCGGTAAGCTGATGTTCACCGCCGGGTACAAAGGTTACCGGCCTGCTAAATTTAATACAATAATAAACGCGGTAAGTGCCCACATTACAGGTAGTACGCGAATCGATCCAACCGACAATTTCATCCTTACCAAGCGTGTGTTCTTCGGCCACAAAACGGTTGGCAAGCGTGTGGCTTAAATCAATATAAAAGCCCTTTTTTTCCTGTGGGAAGGTATAATCCTCTATCCCGGAATTTTTATCGACTGCTATTTTAACCCCTATTCCGTTATCGAACGATACATTGTAATAACCGGGACCTGCCGACTCTGTAGCTTTATTTAAAACACAAGCTTTGACATCATCGCCCAAAAACGGCTTAATAAGGATATTTCCGCCGCTGCCCTGGCAACCAACACCTTCAAAACGGTTATGGGTAAAACCCAAAAACACTTTGGCTTTATACTCATAACCCATGTGCAGGTTAGGATAAGTTTGCGGTCCGATGCTCAGCATACTAAACGGAGCCGATGCCGCAGGCGACATTTGCCCATGATCGCCGGATGAGCCTACAAATACGTTTACCACATCGGCAGGCGTTTTCCCTGCTTGCTTTTTGGTTTGTGCCGATAGATTGAATACTGTGGCTGATAAGAGAAGAAAAGAAAAAGCGATGAATGTTTTTTTCATAGCGGCAAAATAAAAAAAGGAGGGGTTAGCTCCCTCCTTCCTGATATAACATCAATATTAATAACCCGGGTTCTGGTACATTTTAACAGGATCAAGCTTGGTCTCGTCAAACGGAATCGGGAAGTAACGGTCTTTGGTGCTAAAGTTTGCCAGCTTAGCCAAGCCAAAATCGGTTTGTTTTTTGGCGTGGAAGTAGGCAACCAACTCCGCATCGTTAAAGGTGCGTGTTAAATCGAACCAGCGGTGGTGCTCAAAAGCCAGTTCAACCCGGCGCTCGTGCAAAATAGCCAGTTTTAAGGTTGGATATTTGGTAGCATAATCGCTGTTGGTCATCGATACAGCGTAAGATGGCATGCCTGCACGGGTACGCACCTGGTCAAGATAACCGATAGCGGCGCTGGTTTCGCCCAGGTAGTTGCTAACTTCGGCCAACGAGAGGATCACATCGGCATAACGCATCAAAATCCAGTCGTTACCGCCGTAGCCGTTTACACCTGCTTTATCGCTCGCATCCCTGAATTTGGTAACAAACCAGTCTCTCACAATAGGGTCGGTAGCAAATTTTACCGAAAAATCCATACGCGGGTCGCCGGTTTCATACTCGTTAATCAAATCGTGTGTAACGTTGTAGCCTACGCCGGTAGATACCTTTTTCGAGTTAATGGTTTCGCCTTTAGCCTGGAAGCTACCCGCTATTGATGAATAGTAGGTTTGATCGCCCTGGATATTCTGGATCTGGAAGATCAATTCCGGACAGGTAGTTTTTTTGTTAACATCAAAAACATCAGTGTAAGGAATAGTGTTCAAGGCACCAAAAGTACGCATGTTATAAGCAGCCAATAAATAAGTTTTGGCGTTAGTTAGGTTAGCGGTACGGTTTGCCTGATCTAAAGTAGTAGCCATGGTAAGGTACACCTGGCCCAACAGGAAGTTAGCAGCCGCTTTTGAGGCACGGCCGGTTGGAGCCTGCAGATTAGGCAGCGGGCTGTTAGTGATCACATCCGTTAAATCGGCAATAATCTGTTTATAAATCAGATCCTGTTTTACGCGGTAGGTTACGGCCGCAACATCAGCCGAGTTTAACAATTGTTTGGTAACCAAAGGCACATCGCCCCAGGTACGCACAATATCAAAGTAAATGAAAGCGCGCAAGAACTTAGCCTCGGCAGTGTATTGCAACTTCTGATTATTATCAGCAAATGTCACCCTGTCTATATTCGACAATACGGAGTTTGCACGGGTTACAGTACCGAACATAGAAACCCAGTGGCTTTTAAGGTAAGTGTTGCTTGGTAAAATTGAAAAATCGCCAAACTGGAAAGGCTCACCCGCGTTCGATTGGTTATCCTGTGTACCCGTATCGTCAGATCGTTGGTCGGTCCACAAATCGCTGGTTTCGCCAACGTTGTTACCGCTGCGTAATGATTGGTAAATTCCATTCACAGCCAACAATACATCATTAGGAGTTTTATAACTCGCGGCAACGCCTATAGCGTTGGGATCACTTTCATTTAAAAAGTCTTTTTTGCAAGACGGGCTGATTGCCACAACTGCCGCAAGGCAGGCCATGGCTATAAATTTCTTATTCATCATCTATATCTCTTTAAAAAATTTATTAAAAAGTAACATTTACACCTAAGTTGTACGACCTAACCAGCGGATAGGTACCATAATCAATACCCGGCGCAAGGTTGGCAGGCTGCGTATTGTTGGTTGCGGCACCCGAGTAGTTGTAATCAACATCAGGGTTATAGCCTTTATATTTGGTGATGGTAAAGGCATTCACCACGCTTGCAAACACACGTGCTCTGCTAAGGCCCAACGTGTTTTGCAAAAAGTTAGGCAGGGTATAACCTAAAGTAAGGTTGGTACAACGCAGGTATGAGCCGCTTTGCAGGTAAAAGCTTGATAAACGGGTGCTGTTGCTTTGTGTACCGGCACGTGAAGCACGGTAAAATGAGCCATCGCCAGGTTGAGCTTCGCTGCGGTAACGGTTTGCAACGTTAGCATACTGGTTGCCCGAACCTTCGCCATTGTACAGATAGTAATCCTGGCCATCAAGAATCTGGTTACCATACGAACCGTTGAAAGAAGAGCTGAAGTCAAAATGCTTATAAGTAGCGTTGAAGCCAAAACCATAAGTAAATTTGGCGTAAGGCGTACCTATAATGGTTTTATCGGCGTCATTCACTTTGCCATCGCCGTTGGTATCAACAAACCATAAATCGCCCGGCTTAAGCGGATTACTTGATGAAGCCGATGGGGCAACTTTGTTAACGTTTTCGGGGGTTACAATACCACCTACTTTAAAGCCGTAAAACATACCTATAGGCTGCCCGTTGGTAGTAATACTGGTTAGGTATGAACGCTCGGCGCCGTTAATGATAATATTGTTTTGAGCAGGTAAGCCGATAACTTTATTACGGTTTACATTGATGTTACCGGAAGCACCCAAAGTAAAATCTTTAGTGGTGATTATTTTGCCATCCAACTGAACATCGAAACCGGTGTTACGGATTTTTGAACCTTTTAAGTTGGTTAAGATAGTAGTACTGCCTGAAATAGCCGAGATGGGCTTGTTATAAAGCAAATCGCCGGAGTTACTGAGGTAATAGTTGGCGATAATTTGTAAACGGCCTTTAAACAAACCGATATCAGTACCGAAGTTATATTGCGAAGTGGTTTCCCAGCTTAAGGTATTATCCTGGATACCGCCCGGATAGGTAGCAGTAACAATGCCGCCGTTTAACACAGTACCTGTAGGCGAAGCCAATGTTTGCGCTATGCGATAGTTACCAATGTTGTAGTTACCGCTTTTACCCCAGCTTGCACGGATTTTAACTGTCGACTGGTCGCCAAGGAAATCGTGATAAAATGGCTCGCTTGATAGGTTCCAGCCGGCAGATACCGATGGGAAATAACCATATTTATTAGCCGGACCGAAACGTGACGAACCATCGGCACGGAACGAACCGATCAGGAAGTATTTACCATCATAGCTGTAGCTTGCGCGACCTAAGTAGGACAGCAAGGTGTAAGCGCTTTTTGCAGCCGAGTTAAGGGTAAAGAATGCAGGATCAGCACCTTTGTTCGAAATTTCAGGAATGTTATCATTCTGGAAACCAGAAGCGCGTACGCTGATGTAATCGCCGGTGGTACGTTGCGCGGTATAACCGCCCAATAAGTTTAAACGGTGTTTACCAAATACCTTATCATAGTTTAAGGTAAACTCGGCAAGCCTGTCGTTTACAATGTTGTCCGAAGCCTGGGCGTTTGCTGCCAGGATAGATTGCTGCGATCCCGGAGGGAATGCACCGCTGCTTAAAGTTGTGGGATAATAGTAATCATATTTTTCGGTGTAGGTGGAAGTACCCAGGTTCACCTTAAAGTTTAAGCCCGACAGGATATTGTAGGTAACGTTTGCATTGTAGTTGCTACGGTAGCCTTTACGGTTAATTTTAACACGCTCGGCCAAAGCAACCGGGTTTTCAATGCCCTGGTAACCATACTGGGTTGAACCGGCAGCCTCAACGTTGGTTTGCAATGAACCATCCGGGTTGTAAGCAGGTAAATAAGGCATGTAAATAAGAGCGCCTAAAATGGGGCCGTGATCAAAACGGCCTTCCTGGGTTTCCTGGTTGGTGTTTTGGGTATAAGATATATTGGCAGCAACGTGCAGCCTTTTGCTTACATCTCCCTCAACATTGGTACGAAAATTATACCGCTGCTGGCCGGTGGTAACAATAATACCGGCCTGGTTTTGGTACGAACCGCTTACATAGTAGCGGATGCCGTTTGATGCTCCCGAAAACGAAAGGGTATGTTTTTGCATAAACGCGTTGCGGTACAATTCGTCCTGCCAATCGGTATTTACGGTTTGTTTGATTGGCGTTTGGCTGCTGAAATTGTATAATCCATCAGGGATGCTTACACTGCCCGAGTTACCCACGTTGGCCACACGGGTAGCATTGTTATCAGAGTACATGGCATCGCTCCAGGTATGGCCGCTGTTAACCCAAAGGTCGTGGTAAGCATTGTTACGGCCATCAATAACCAGCAAAGCAGCCTGATCGGCATTTAACAATTTCACTTTTTTGGCAAGCTGGTCTATACCTGTTTGTACATCATATTCAAAACGGCCTTTGCCTTCTTTACCTTTTTTGGTGGTGATCAAAACTACACCGCCCGATGCGCGTGAACCGTAAATAGCAGCCGAAGCAGCATCCTTCAAAATGTCGATGCTTTCGATATCATCAGGGTTAATGTAAATATCATTACCTGCGGGGTAACCATCAATTACATACAAAGGATCGGAACTGGCGTTGAATGAGCCAACACCCCTAACCCTTATTTTAGGGCTGGTGTACGGCGCACCGCTGGTTTGCGATACCTGAACGCCCGATACTTTACCAACCAGCGCCTGGCCCAGTGTAGGCGCAGACAGGTTGAGGTCGCTTGATTTAACACTTGCGATAGCACCTGTTACATCGCTTTTACGGATGGTTTGGTAACCGATAGCAACCACCTCGTTGAGCATGTTGGCCTTCGGCTTCATTTTTACGTTGATGGTTGATGAACCGCCAACGGTTACTTCCTGCTGCTCATAACCTACAAAGTTAAAAACCAGCACCGCGCCTTCTTCGGCATTGATAACAAATTTACCGGATGTGTTAGTGGCGGTACCTTTATCGGTACCTTTTACGCGTACAGATACGCCCGGTAAAGGGAGATTGGCTTCATCTACCACTGTACCGGTAATCTGTGCTACAGCTACATGTGTAAAGTTTTTAATCGAAGCGTTTGAGATAAAAGGTTTTAGTAAAACCAGACAAAATAAAACAGGAATCAAAAAAAACCTGCTCAAAAGATTTGGAATAATCTTTTTATTCATATTTTTAAAATTGATTGTTGAAAAAAATGACTTAAAGCCTTGGACCGCTTATGAGTTATTTGACAATTGACCGGACCAGGTGAGTGTTAGCGCATTCACCGGTTCTTGATTGATCGCCGGGTTCGATATTAAATTGTTGTTAATGTTACATAGGCGAATATTTTTAAAATTAAAAAGCAAATATTAACGATTTAATAATTATTATTTCGTTATCATTAAACAATATAAGCAATCAGTTATCTACGTTGCAATAGTGGCAACAAAACTAAAGTAGCCACCTTAAGAAACAGACACCCAATCGTTAACTTTATATTAACAAATCAGCAAAAAACGGCTGTCTGTATGCAGGTATTTTACTTTGTCTTTTTACCGCCAACTACCATAAAGTACTCGTGAAGTTCACGTTATTTTTGCGTGATGAGGTAACGGCAATCCCTTTTTGGTTATCACCCAAAAATGAAAATCCTTCCAGTTCGTCAGCCCTGTCAATACTGTTAACCTCGCTGATAACTACCTGCTTGCCGGTTTCGACAGATTTTTTCAGATCGACATAGGTAAACCTCCACTGGCGGCCTTCATGTTTGTTCTGGATCAATACCAAAACGCCTTTATCAGCCTTCCAGAATAGGTTTTGCACCCAGGGTGTGCAGGTAAATTTTTTGTACAGCACACCAGGCTCTTTGGTACTTTTGGCGGCAGCCAGCCTTTCCGGGTCGTAGAGCCGCACTTCATTGCCATGGTCGCCATAATCGGCGGTGGCTACATACCACTTATTATTATATTTAATATACTCGGGGCGGGTGCCCTGAATACAGGCATTATCTTCAATGGTGTTGATCAGGTTGCCGTCTAACGTTCCGGTTTTAAGCAATCCTTTCCAGTTTACATTATAAATAACCGCGCGCCATTGTGTACCGGCAGCGTTTAACCGGATGGAGTTACCGATAAAGGTTGGCCCTACCCCATTGTAAGCTATCCCGGTTGGGTGGTTAATCACATCCTGCCCGTTTTGGGTTAACTTGCATTCTTTATGCTGATACATGAGGCTATCGTGATCCAGCTTAAACTCGCGGATTATGCCCACTTCCCTGTCGCCATATAAAAAGATGCGGCCGTTTTGGTAGGAGATCCCCTGGCAGGCACCTAACGAATCGACGGTGATGGCTTTATCCAGCTTTTGTTCAATTGTCCCGGTGGCAATGCTGCCCATACCCAATACGGCAGCTACAATAGTTAACGTAAGTTTTTGCATAGGTGTTGATCTTAACGTGGATCGAGCGGTTCGTCGTTGTCAATTTGTTTGGCTTCCTCAACCGGATAGTATTCAACCTCGGTTTCCGAATTACGCCTGGCCAATTTATAAGGCACATAGTTCAGCTCCTTCTGGCAACGTGCATCCATCGTCATGATAAAATCTGTTTGTGATTTATCGGTAACCACAATACCCGGCTTATCTGCAGGGAAACCATATTTATACAGCAACCTCGCGGCGTTACGCATATTGGTGGTGGTGTGGCGGGCATGGGGCTCAATAATCACTACGTTTTCGGGGATATGCAAAACCGAAACGAGGTAACGTTTCATCTCTTCGGCCTCGTTGTATTTGGTTTTATAAGGATGTACCCGCCCGCCCGATACGATAATGAAAGGCGCTTTGCCCGCATTGTATTCCTGTACGGCTAAGCGGCAGCGCAGCATACCCTCGCCGCTTAAAGGCGATGTTATATTATCGGGACCGGCACCCGGTACTAAAATGTTTGAATATGGATAGTTAGCCCATTTAATAGTTTTCACCCTGCTGAAAGCAGGTTTATTGGCGTTGGCTTCCATCGGCTCGTACTCGGCCGGGTTCTGGCGCTCATTGATCTGTAAATACAACAACGCGGCCTGCATCGACGGTTCGAAAAATAGTTTGGTGTTTTTAACATCCCCTGCCAGTGTCGCGTTCACATCATACATTAAAGTATAATAAGCCCTTGCCTTCACATTATAGCTGATCGAATCGATCTGCGGGTAATTAGGCTTTTTACCTTCGGCATAAACACCTATGGTGTAATTAATACCGTTGGCATCCTGTTCCCAGGCTTTTACCAGTAGTTGTGCCGGGCTTACATTTTTATATAAACTATAACAGCCCGATGGGACCAGTTTTGCTTTCACTAAACGATCGAGCGCGTTACCTGGTTTATACAAGGCAGTTAGGCGCGTACCAACGGATGAAATTTCATCAACAGATAATTTTACTACTGCACTAAGGCATGAAGCATCTTTGCAATTGGCAAGCGAAGCGTTTAAATCGCTTAATTTCTTTCGGGTAAGTTCCGCCAGTTCGGCATCGCCTTTTAACAGGTTACTCACTTCTGCATCCTGTTCAAACAAACTGAGCAGGTAGTAATTTTTAACTTTTACATAGTCAACGGCTTGAGCTTTCACAAGGGCTTTACCCGGGGCCTGGGCAAACAAACTAAAGCTGCTAAAGCAAAGCAGCAACGGCAGTAGAACTTTCTTCATAGCTGTTTTTTAAAGGCGCAAAGAACGCCTATGAAAGTAAACCCTACGTTAACATCCGGTAACTTTCCGATTACAAAACAATTCGATTGCGCGATTTTAAAACGTTTTATCAACATTTGTTTATCAGCAAATCCCGGTAAAATTTTATAGGCTTTACTGAATTGTGGTTGTACCCCGAACCCGGTTTTGTTCGAGAAAAGGATAAACGCAATGCATTGTAAATCCCATCAACACCTTAACCAAACAGGCAGGCAAGCTTAACTATCGCCACCCAATTAAATCAATAATGGAAAACGCAGGCTAACGATAATTACTTTCGAAATAAAAAGTGACGACGGTCACTTTTTAGTGTGATATTGCTCATTTCCCGCCTGCCTTTGGGGCAATAGCTTTGTGGTCGGTTAAATAAAATAAGGCGATGAAAGCGATAGCCTACAGCATAAAGCCCTTCGAAAAAGAGTCTCTGGCGATAGCCAATCATAAAAAGCACGAGATCACCCTGATTTCGAACGCGCTCGGGATTGAAACAGCAGCATTTGCCGGTGGTAAAGACGCGGCTATTGTAATGCAGGATGATAACGTTTCGGCGCCTGTAATTGAAATACTTGCAGGCCTGGGCGTAAAATATATTGTTACCCGCTCGTTAGATACCAGCCATATCGACAAAAATGCAGCGGCCCGGTTTGGCATCAAACTTTCCAATATCCCCTTACTATCAACACAACAAGCAGAACCCAATATTGATGACCTGCAACATATTGCCAATCAAACCATCCGCAACCTTGATTTATGGCAGCTTAACAAATGCGTAGGCAAAGCCTGTATTTGCGCAGAAGGCTGCAAAACCGTTGCGATGCACGAAGAAGCAAAGTAAATTATTGATTTACCGCTACTATGGGCTCAGCACGACCATCCCTGTGGTAAAAAGCATGCGTAAGTATTATTAGATGCCCGCTCAGGTTAATCAACTTAGCCCGGCAACGTTTAAGCTGTGTTACCTTACGGGAGATAGAAAAATTCCGTTCGCTTTTAAACAGGCATCCATTCACAAAAAACTCATCGCCTCCGTACGGCTTGCTGAACTATTATTTATTCAATATAAAACCGCTCTTCAATGGCCCGACAGGCTTAGCCCACACCAAATAAAAAAGCCGCCGGCATTGCGCCAACGGCCATATATAGATTAATGGGGTTAAATAAGCGGTTTTACAGTATAAATACCAACAGCATAGTAATATGAACCAGGATACTAAATGCGAATAAACCGAGCAGTGTACGGATGCCGGAGCCACCCATACCGGCTATAATATTGGCAAAGAAAAGTACCAGCGTAATTGCGAGCACAATTATAGGGGCGCTAAAATAATAAAGCAAAAAAGCAGGTACAGGTAAAAAAAGCACACCTTGTAATAACAGCGCGAACATAAACCAACCGGTGCGGTTAGGCGCCTGGCTATCGGCAAAGGCTATTATTTTTTCCCAGGTAGTTTGATTGCTTTTTGTGGCACCGGCACTAACGGCATTGTTATCAGCGGTTGCCCATTCAGGATTATTTATTTTTAAAGTTGCCATGATTGATATCTTTTAATGATACAAAAATGGCTGATCACGGCGGCGCAAACCATGACGGCAGAACGTAGAAAATGTGAGCCTCATCACGTTTTTCTGTTACCGCTTATAGTATAAAACTGCAGCGCCGTACAGGCAGGTCCTGTTGCCGTTTCAGGAAATATAAACCCGATATTCCTTCTTTCTCCGGTTAATCAGACCCGGAATTACCTTTCCTCCTGCTTTTTTCCACATCAGGAAAGCGGCCTCAAGGCGCTCGTCTGCGATACTCTCGTTTACAAGCCGACGCACTGTTGATGTTTTGAAGCCGGCAGTACCGATGTTATAAGTTAAACTAACCAGCGCGTTAAAGTTGTTTTGCGTAATGTCATCGCGCGTGGTTGAGTAAACAGCCAGCTCATAAGGTTTCAGCATCACCAAAAACATATCGTCGGCCTGTTTTTGTGTTATAGGTGGATCCTGCATGGTAACTTTTTTGCCGGTTGCCGGGTAATAGGTTTGGCCGTAGCCTATGGTGGGGATGCCTACCTGGTCCAGATAGGGGTGTAAAATACAGCCTTCAAATTGTTTGATAAGATCAAGGCCGGCCTGATCTAATTGTGTGATTTCCATGGTATGTTCAGGTTATTGTTACCATCAAATTTACACAATCTTAGAGCTGACACAACCCGTTAAAACACGGTATTTCTGCAAAAAACAGCGCCCCGGATCTCACCCCGGGGCGCATCATAGTATTTGATTATACTATTCAACTAAATCTCAATTGATCATTGAGAATCGGTTTACAACTTTTAAAGCAGATCAGTTTATCCTTCTGAAGTCGATATTGGTGATCTTGATGCCGCCGGTGCCCAGGCTCGAACCACCCGAACGCATGAGTATATAAACTGTACCTGCGGTTGGAAAACTTACCACATTACCGCTACCCGCGCACGAAAGCGATGATAGTAAAGCATTAAACGGTGATTTACCGCAGCCGCTCCAGGTATTTAAGGCGATACGGGTACCCCCATCTGCATAATCACTTGCTTCTGATGGTACGGCTTTACCAACATAAACCTCAAACCAGCAGTCGGTAGCGCCCGATCCGGCTACGTTCATATCTATTTTATACTTTTTATTGGCGCGCACTTCAACAGCCTGTACAATACCCTGCTGGCCCCAGTTACCTCCCGTAGCCAGTACGCTTCCATCAGCATTTACGGTGAAAGTTACGCCATCGCCACGATGATATATCTGCCATTTGGTATTATCGATCATGTTGGTTTTTGGGGTGATCGCATCTATCAAATCCTCAACACTGAAGTAAATAATGGCCTTATTCAGATCCGTATTAACTTCACGGCTTGATGCATTGGCAATTTTGATACCCAGGGCGGCAATTTTGCCCGCATACTTATTAAGACTGGCAATCTTTATTTTCGGGGTGATGGTACCCTTCATAATGTTGTTGTTTTTGCCCACGGTATCCTTTGCGGCCAGGATAAAATCGGCCGGGTCAAGGGCAACGGTATTAGCCGGAAGTTTACCGGCGGTAACCAAACCTGCAATGGCGCTGTTATCGGCGCTAACATCAACAGTAAGGGTTTCGAAATTCGATTCGCCCCCGCGGTATACCGGGATTGAAAAGTTCACGGTACTGGTGGCGCTATCTACCTTTAGCGTATTACCCGCCATCACGTCTACCAAACCATCGGGCTTTTCGGCATCGGGAAGGTAAACTTTTACTGATGGGTTGGACTTCACACCGTTCATATGCTCCTGTTTACAACCCGCAACGCCCATCAGCAGGCAAGCTGCCGAAAGCGTTAGTAATGATGCATTAATTTTCATAAAAATATCTTTTATCTTATTAATTTAAATCATGTAAGCCCTTCACCATCAACAGCGTGAAGGGCCTGTTATTTTTACCAGCCAGGGTTTTGTGTCCAGCCTGTTTTTGAAATTTCTGCCTGCGGTATAGGGTACCACTCCATTTTCTGGGTAAATACCCTGTCTTCCAGTTTTTTCACGGTATAAACACCGGCGCCGGTGATATCGATACGGTTAGCCGGTTTGCTGAAGTAGCTTGTACCTTTTTTCCACCTGCGCACATCCCATAAGCGGTTGTTTTCAAAGCTTAGCTCCACGTTACGCTCATGCTCGATAGCTGTTTGGTTTAACTGGGCGGCAGTAAGCGCAGGCATGGTTGAACGTGCCCTAACCCTGTTGATAGCCTGCAAAGCGGTCATCCCGTAACCCTGCGGATCAGCATCAGCACCGTAAGCGTTGTACATGGCTTCGGCATAGCTTAACAGGATATCGGCATACCTGAAATAAATCCAGGAGTGAACCGTAGTGGTATTGTTGATCAGATCGATTGATGAATTAACCCATTTTGACAGGTAGTACCCGGTTTTGGTAGCGTTTTGCCTTGGCAAACCACTGTTACCACCAAAAAAGGTTTCGATAGTGGTTGATTTGAACGATTTACCGTTATAGGTAACCGTTGTAGCAAAACGCGGATCGCGGTTGGCGTAAGGGGCAGCGGCGTGCGCGGGGTTGTTCCAGTCAAACGGTACCGAACCGGTAATGGTAGTGCCCGATTTTACCAGTACTTCATAATCGCTAACCAGGTTTTCGGTTGGGGTGATGCTGTTACCATTGGCATTTTGGAACACGATAGGGAAGTTATTGTACTCTATGTTATTAGTGGAACCGTAACGACGATAAAATATTACCTCGCCCGAAGTGGTGTTGTTGGCACCGAACAGGTTTGAATAGTTGGCATCTAACGAATAATTGCCTAAAGCGATCACATCGTGCAAAGCGGAAGCGGCCATGGCCCAGGTTGTGGTTGAACCATTACTTGTAAACAATGGGCTTGCGCCATATAATAACGCCTTCGCTTTTAATGCTTTGATAGCGCCCTGGGTAACCCTGCCCGCATCGTACCATGAATACGGCGACAGGTTAGCCGGGATAATAGCCGCGGCTTTATCGCACAATGAAGAGATGTACTTAACTACCTCATCAACAGAATTACGCTGAACGTTTTTCCAGCTGGCAGCATCTTTATAATCAAGCGGCTGCTCAAAAATGGGTACGCCGCCATAGCGTTTTACCAGTTCAAAATAAAAATAAGCCTTTAAAAACAGGGCCTCGCCCTCCATAAACTTCACGTTGTTACGCGCGTTGAAGTAAGCGGTAGAATCTGTAGAAGTGATCTTATCTTTAATGTAATTGATATCAATGGTGCCTTTATTTTTCAGGAAAAGGTTAGCCTGGCGGATTCCGTCGAAGTTTTTAGCCCAAACATCATCCGGGTTGGTGTATTGGTTCCAGGTACCGTAGTTAAAGGTTTGCACCCTCTCTACCGAGTTGGTGGCTTCGGCCTCATCGGTTGCCGCGTCTAAATCCAGGTCGGCAAAGCCATCGGGCAGGTAGCTGTAGGTATTCCACATTTGCTGCTGTACATAAGTATAGTTTGAGTACAGTTTATCTGTGGTAATGTCGGCCTTAATGGTTTGCACCTCCAGGTAATCGTGTTTACACGATGAGTAAAGCACGGTACCCAGGGCCAGCATTGTTATGATATATCGATTTCTTTTCATTTCCTTGTAATCAAATTTTAATACTACAATTTCACTTTCATACCAAATGTTACCGCTTTTACCAAAGGATAGCCCATTGAAAGGCGTTCGGCCTCCAGGTTTTCTATCTTATCCCAGGTAAACAGGTTGGTGCCGTTCACAAATACCCTTACCGCGTCAACTTTCTTCAGGAAGCCAACCTGCGGGATGGTGTAACCTAACTCCACACTGCGCAGTTTCAGGAAATTTCCGTTCCGCATCCAGAAATCAGATTGCTGATCATTGTTAGGATTGGCCAAGGTTGATAAGCGTGGCGAAGTGGCGGTGTTAGCTGTAGCCGGTGTCCAGGCATTAGCCGAAAACTCGGAGATGTTGTTGTTATACACAAACGGATGGGTATAAGTATACGCATCATCCAACAGGCTCACGGTGCGGTGCAGCACGCCCTGCAGGTAAGCGTCGAAATCAAAACCCGCGTATTTGAAACCAAGGTTAAAGCCTAAAGTAATTTCGGGCAATTTGTTGTAGTTCAGCGGCACTTTATCGTAATCGTTAATGATGCCGTTACCGTCCTGGTCTTTAAATTTCAGGTCGCCCGGTTTTACGTTGGTGTATGATGATGCAACTACGCCCTGTTTCAAAGCGCCATTGGCATCAAAATCTGATTGCTGGTAAAAGCCCTGGTACACCAGGCCTTTCATCTGGCCAATTTCATAACCCTGGGTGTACAGGTAGCTGAATGGCTGCGGGTTTTCTGAACGTTTGGTTATTTTGTTACGGGCATAAGCTATGGAGCCGCCTACATAGTATTTAAACTTATTAGCGTTTTGCTCATATCTTAACGAAGCCTCCAAACCTTTGTTCTGCACTTCGCCGGTGTTGGCGTACTGCAGGTTAAAGCCGGTATAGTCAGGAACGCTTGCCGACGGGATCTCGAGGATGCCTTTACGTTTTTCTGTAAACACATCCAAGGTACCCGAAAGGTTTTTCCATAACGTGAAATCAACGCCAACGTTCAGGGTTGTTTTTTTCTCCCATGCAAAATCAAGATTGGCAAAAGGGCCCTCGGTTAAACCGCCCTGGTAATTGTTACCGCTCCCGGTGATCCAGCCAGGTGCGCCAACGGCGAACTGCTGGTATAAAAAGCGGTAAGCCTCGTTAATATTACCCACGGTACCGTATGATGCACGCAGTTTCAGGAAGTTGATGGTCTGGTTATCTTTCAGGAAATCTTCCTTAGATGCGATCCAGCCCAAACCTACAGCCGGGAACCAGCCGTAACGGTGACCGGGAGCAAAATCGGCCGAGCCGCTGTATGATCCCGAAAGGTCAACGATATATTTTTTATCGTAATCGTAAGTTACGTTACCGGCAATGCCCTGGGTGCGTACCTGGTAAACAATACCATCGTGCGTATAACCCTGCCTGCGGGCCTGGATCATACCGGTAAAGGTTGATTTGCCGAAAGTACGGTCGTAATCAAAACCTAACCTTACCGATGTACGGTTCCAGTGCGCGCCGCCGCCATCACTGCTGGATTGGCTGATAGGCGTTACCGGGGTTGTGCCATAAATAGGATTTTTAGTATCAGGGTCCTGACCTACAATTTCGTATGAGTTTACCGAGAATTGTTTCTGGTAGATACCTACATACTGGTTGGCAAATGATACCTCGCCTTTCAAATCAAGCCCCGGGGTCAGCTTGTCCAGTTTTTGCACAAAGCTGAAATTGGTTTGCAGGTTACGGGTATGTGATTGGTAGATACCGTTTTGCTGTAACAACTGCACCGGATTAAATTTATAAACCGAGCTGTTGCCCCAGGTGCCGTTAGGGTTTTTAACCGGAAAGGCCGCCGCGGGTATAGCCATGATGTTGTTAAATACCTGCGAAGCGGTGAAACCCGACGGGGTATTCCTGTCTTCGGTAATACCGCTGATATTTGCCGTTACAACCAGGTTTTTATTAAGCTGCAACTCGATGTTGGCCCTTAAGTTTAACTTGGTGTATTTAGCGTTGGTACCGAAATCCTTATCAATGATGTCGGCATTTTTGTACATACCTTCAAAGTTGGTATAGTTCATCAGCACAAAATATTTGGCTGTATTGTTACCGCCGCGGAAACCGAAGTTATAATCCTGGATAGCCGAAGTTTTCTTCAACAACTCATCGTACCAGTTCACATTTGGGTGAAAAGGATCGTTGGCAGCTTTGTACAACTCCGGATTGGCATACTTAATCGGCAAACCATCGTTGGTGAGCGCATTGTTATAGTTTGTGGTGTAGCCGTAAGCATCCATCACCTTCGGCAGATCGATAGGGCTTAAAATGCCGTATTTGCCGTTAATAAACACCTGCGTTTTATCAGAAACTATACCTTTTTTAGTGCGGATGCTCAGCACGCCGGCACCGCCTTCCAAACCGTAAACCGCCAGGGCAGCGGCATCCTTCAATAACGTAACCGATTCGATCTCGTAGGCTGATAAGCCGGTGATAGCACCCATATCAACCTGGAAACCATCCAGGTAAATCAACACCTGGTTGCCCTGGATATTCCAGCTGCTTTGGCCGCGCATGTAAAACGTAGGGTTGTCATAACCCGGCTCACCAGAGCCGGTTACCACGGTTAAACCGGGGATGCGGCCTTGTAAGGTATTGAGCAGGTTGCCGGATGTCATACGGGTTAAGTCCTCACCCGACAGGGTGAAAACCGCGCCGGTATTGCGCCATGATTTCTGGATCCTTAAACCGCCATCAACTATATCTTTATAGGAGCTATTCGCTGTTTTTATGGTATCGGCCGGGGTTGTTTTTGCAGTTTGGGCATTAACCGCCGAGTAACTGCAGAACGCAAGCATCCAGGCCAAAAAGTTTTTATAATCTTTTTTCATTGTTTCTCACTAATTGTTAATGTGTAAAAGCCTGTTACCAACCCGGGTTTTGTCCGTCCCAGGTACTGTTACCCAAATACCTTAAACTTACTTCGGTACTCGGGAACGGAACGTAATAATACCTGGCCGGGAAAACCCTTGTAACAAACGGCACGGTTGTCCATGTACGTTTTAATTGTCCGCCAACGTTCCTGGCGGTGGTCTGGATCCCGTGCAGTACGGTATTCAGCACAGTTTTGGCTTTTAACCAGCGGTTCAGGTCGTTATAGCGGTGGCCTTCGTAAGCAAACTCAATGGTCTCCTCGTTTTGTACCGCGTCCCTGAACTCTTCAATAGTGGCCGGTTGTTTATCGGGCATACCGGCTCTTTCCCTTATTTTGTTTAAGTAGTTAGCGGCTTCAGCGCTTGGGCCCTGGTATTCGTTCAGCGCCTCGGCATAGCCCAGGTAAAACTCGGCTAAACGGAACACCGGCCATGCAAAGTGGTTATCGCTCATGTTATCCACACGGGCCACAAACTTGTAAGTTTCGGTAGCGTAACCATCAACACCGGCATCGCTTGATGCAAGGTTACCGTCGGTTGGGTAATCGCCTTTTTTGTAATAAGCCAGGATACCACGCTGCGCGCTGTAGTATTTACCATCGTAAGCAATGGTTTGGTAAAAACGCGGGTCAAGCTTCCAATCGGCAACATCGGCGGGTAAATCGGCGCCGCTTGCAGGCATGGTCCATTTGGTACCGTCGCGTTTTTCGTATTGCTGTATAAACTCGATTGGTACGTTGTTTTTAACGCCCCACTGTGCCAAACGCAGTTTCGAAGACAGGTACTGCCCCCAGGCCGAACCATCGCCCCAGCCGCCGCCCGCACCCGGTACCTGGTTTGAGGTGTTTACCAAAATCAATTCCTGGTTAGCAAATACGTTCCAAACAGATTCATAATCACCAAGAGTGGCATAAGTTTCGCCGGTTGTTTCTGGATGACCTGTATTCAGTATGGAAACACCGCCAGCGGCGGCGTTGTCAATAACATCTTTAGCAGCCTTGGCAGCACGGTTCCAGCGTTCTTTGTCATAGCTGGCGTAAGCCAATACGGTATCGCGGCTATCATTAAACCTCGCTCCCGATACTTCACCTTTCATATTGGCTGGTGTGTTGTAAAGCGGGCTTGCGGCATATAGCAATATCCTTGCTTTTAATGCCAGTGCTGCCAGCTTGGTAGCACGGCCAAAATCTGCCGAAGGACGTGTGGCAGGCAACATAGATGCTGCCTGATCGCACCATTTTACCACACTATCAACCACCGATTGTACTGAACTGCGCGGAATGGCAATCTTTACAGTTCCATCAAGTGGTTTATTTACAATGGGAACACCACCGTAATACCTGAATAATTCATAATGCTGTAAGGCGCGGCAAAACAAAGCCTGGCCTTTGGTATCGGTTTTCCAGGCGTTATCGGCATCAATAACCTTATCGATGTTTTTTAACACGAGGTTAGCCTGGCGAATGCCTTTGTAATGCCAGTAAAAGCCCGGGCCGGCATCCTGTCCAAAACCATAATCGCAGTTATTGTTGGCACTCATGTTGCCGGTTATGTATGAGCCTGTATTGATGGTATTTGAAGCCCAGTCATAAGCCGGGTGGATGATATAAAGCTGGTCTGTTAATGCTTCGGGGCGGCAGCCATCATAAGTTTGCGGAAAATATCCTCTTACGCAAAGCATGTACATTTGCGCCACCGCGTATTGCGCCTGGTTCCGGGTATCAAAAATGGTATCAACCGTTACAGCACCCCCCTTAGGCTTTTCAAGAAAAGTTTTTTTACAGCTTGTTGAAAGCATACTGCCTATAAAACAAGCTACAAGCAGTATAATAATATTTGTTCTTTTCATCATTGCTATACTTTATGATTAAAAATTAACATTAACGCCTACGTTGTAGGTACGGGTAAGCGGATAACCGATATATCCAAGGTTTTCAGGATCGCCCCAGATTTTGTTTGGCGACCAGGTGTACAGGTTGTAACCGTTGATATAGAAACGGGCCGAACGTACACCTATCCTTTTTAAAAGTTCGGGTTTCAGGGTGTATCCTATTTCGGCGTTTTTCAACCTCACAAAAGCCGTACTTTTAAGGAAGAAGGTGTTATACGCGGCAGCCTGGTTATAAGCTGCAATCGGGAAGTCAATACGCTCGCCGTTGTCATAACGCTCCTGGGTAAACCTGTTCAAATCCACATCAAACAATGATTGCTGCTTGTTGAAATGAAGCTCCTGCATAGCATATTTAGCCACGCCCGATTGGCCCTGGAACAAAGCCGAAAAATCAAACCCGTGTGTACTGAAACCAAATGAGATACCGTAGCTTAAAGTAGGCAGATCGGTTTTGCCCGAACGCATGTAATCTTTTTCGTTCACGATACCGTCGCCGTTCACGTCTTTCAGCCTAACCTCGCCCGGTTGTACCGGTGCGCCCGCGTAACCCAAATCTTTCTGGTAAACCGGATTGCCCGCAGCATTGGTATACGGCTTGCCGTTGTAGGTAGCCAGCACAGGCTGCGATAATATCGGGTTGCCGTTAGCGTCGATGTTGTAAAGCTGCGACCATGAGGTATACAACCCATCAGCCTGCAGGTATGAACCCTGGTTGATAGGGCGACCGGTAGAAGCCTGGTACTCTAAGCCCGGCGCGATGGCCTCATCCCTGAAAAGGATTTTGTTGTGGTTGGTTGAGGCGTTACCTTTAACCCACCAGGTAAATTTACCCGGCGCGCTGGTATAGCTCAGTTCAATCTCATCGCCCCAGTTTTTAACCTCGCCCAGGTTGTATGGAGGTAGTGTTGCCTGTACGATGCCCGGGATAGTACCCTTGTACGACAGGATATTTTTACGGTGTTCGTTATAGTGATCGTAAGTAAGCGAAAGGCGCTCGTTAAACAGGTGGGTTTCCAAACCGATGTTTGATTTGGTAGCCGTTTCCCAGGTTACGTTAGGGTTACCCAATACGTTTTCCTGCGCACCCTGAATCCTGTTACGATCATTCAGTGTACCGAAGGTATAACCGCCGCCATTGTTATAGCCGTTTACATACTGCCAGGTATCGGGCAGGTACAGGTAACGGGCTCCGCCAATGTTATCATTACCTACCTTACCTAACGATCCGCGGACTTTTAAGTAAGTGATGTAATCTGTTTTCGGGAAAAACGACTCGTTACTGGCAATCCATCCCAATGAATAGGCAGGCAGGAAACCAAAGCGCTTGCCTTCAGGAAAGTTTTCCGAACCATTGTAACCCATGTTGTACTCGGCCAGGTACCTGTCGGCATAGTTATAGGTTACCCTGCCCGATACACCCTCATAAGCATGCGGAAGATCGTACAGCAAGGTCGGGTCGTACTTCTTTTCGGCGTTAGCCAGGATCAAACCTGTAACGGTGTGTTTTTTACCGAAAACACGGTTATAGTTGATAGAGGCCTCACCATATACTTTACGCCATTTGCCGGTATAAAAATCATTCCAGCGGGCAGGCGCTACATCGTTGGTTAACTGCACCAGGATCGGGTCAAGCTTGTTGCCGTTGGGGTTTTGGCGCAAACCGTAAAGTAAAGGGGTATATTTACCACCGGTACGGCTCTGGAAATAGCTATCATAAGCGCCACGCGCATTGATAGACAGGCCCGGTGTGATATCATCCAGCTTATAAGTTAACCGGATGGCCGAGTTTAAGGTACTGTTGGTGGTAATGTTATAGTTATTACTGTTGGCGATGGCATACAGCGGGTTTAACTGCTCGTTCTGGTTGGTGAACGGAACAACGAATTTGCCGTTAACCAAACCCGGCGAACCCAGCGGAGACGACCAAAGGATCCGTTTTTCCCAGGTATAACCATCGTTATCCATACCGTTAATGGTTACATATTGGGTTGATACATCTACCGATACACGGAAATCGCTGTTTACATCAAAATCGAGGTTGGAGCGCAGGTTATAACGTTTCTTTTTAAACTGCATCTCTTCAGAAAACGGCATGTAATCGGTATTGAACAAACCGCCCTGCGACAGGTAACCTACCGATACGAAGTATTTAGTTGCTTTTGTACCGCCGGTAATGTTGGCATTTACCTGTGTTTGAGGGGCAAATTTGTTAAAGATCTGCTTTTTCCAGTCCTGGTCGGGGTGGCCGTACGGATCATAATAAGGGTTTGGCTGCCCGTTTAAAGTTGGAGTATGCGCGTTTTGGTAGTATTTCAGGTCTTCCGGCGAATAATAAATAGTGGCGTCTTTGATCCAGTTGGCATCGCGCTTGGTAACAAAATCGCTCCAGGTTTTAACGTCGGCATCCCTTGAGTGCTGTATCCAGTAGTTTTCGTAACTCTGCTCGTTTAACAGGGTAGCATATTGAAACGAATTGACAAAGTTGGGCATGCTTGCGAACTGTGAAATAGCGGTTTGGAAGGTAGCGCTTACTTTAGGCGCCCCTTCTTTACCGCGTTTTGTAGTGATAAGGATAACACCGTTCGCGCCGCGCACACCGTAAACCGCTGTAGCCGAGGCGTCTTTTAAAATACTGATCGATTCCACCTCGTTAGGGTCGATATCGTTATAACTGTCGCGGGCGATACCGTCAACCATGATCAGCGGAGCTGTCTGGCCGGTATAGGTACCCACACCACGCACATATAAGGTAGCGCCGTCTGATCCTGGTTTACCGCTGGTTTGTGTTACCGTTAAGCCCGATAACCTGCCAGCCAAAGCGTTACTTAAGTTAGCAACCGGCGACTGTACGAGGTCTTTTGTGCCGATAGAGGTGATAGCGCCGGTTACAGTTTCTCTCTTTTGAACACCGTAGGCCACTACCACAACTTCTGTTAAATCCTGCGGGGCGTCTTCCAGGGTTACATTTACATCGGCACGGCCGTTCAGGCCAACTTCTTTAGTTCTGAAGCCCACGAACGAGAAAACCAGCGTTGCGTTGGGTTCGGTTACAGTAATACTGAAATTACCGTTCAAATCAGAAACAGTACCCGTTGCAGCACCTTTTTGTTTAATGGTTACCCCCGGTAAAGGCAGGCCTTTACTATCAACTACCTTACCTGTAATTTTTTTAGGGGCGATGGTTTCCGCTTTTTTGCGGATCAGAATAGTTTTATTCTCAATGGTATAGGTTAATGACTGGTTGCTTAAACACAGATCGAGCACCTGGTTTATGGTAGCGTTATTCAGATCGACAGTTACCGGTTTAGACAGCTTCAGGTCGTCTGAATTGTACAGGAAATCATAGCTGGTTTGGTTCCTGATCTCTTCAAAAACTTCTTTTAAAGCTGTTTGTTTAACCTTCAGTGTAACTTTCTGTGCATAAGTTGCGGCAGATACCTGCAAAAAGGTAACTGTTAGCAAAATAAGAATTAGTTTCATAATAAGCACAGGTTTATATAGGCGCCCACGATGTTTGCCGCAAGTAAATGCAGTAAAATTTTTATACATTTGAATGTCAGTTTGTTAATAAGTGGTTGTAATCGCTGCAATTAGTTTTACTATCTGGCATTGCCATACGGCTTAAACCGGGGGCGGTCCGAAACGCTCCTGGTTTTTATTTTTATGCTGATAGATAATTGGTTGTGGAGATTGGGAAAGTAGATTTATTGCATAACGGTGATCCTCCTTCCTGTAATTTTAAAATGCACTTTGCCTATTTGTTCCAGGTTTTTTAACAGATCGGCGATGCTTTTTGAGCGGGCAAAAGTGCCGCCAAAGCGCTGACCATCAAAACTGGCTTTATATTCAATATCGGCATTGTACCAACGTGATACTTTTTTCATTATGGTAGCGATATCCTCATCGTCAAATACAAAATATCCGTTTTTCCACGCTACTGCTGTGTTTGTATTTACCTTTGATACCGCAATCTTATCGGCACCATTGTCAACCACAGCCTGCTGACCCGGCTTTAACAACGCCTGTTTACCGTTTTTACTAACCTGTACCGAACCCTCAAGTAAAGTGGTGGTTATCGCGTTATCATCAGCATAGGCCGATACATCGAAATGCGTACCCAATACCCTGATCTGGGTATTGTTCATTTCTACATAAAAAGGCTTGTCTTTATTTTTGGCAACTTCAAAGTAAGCCTCCCCGGTTAATTTAACCCTGCGCTCGTTGCCGCTAAACTCGGTTGGATAACTTAATGCCGATGATGAGTTTAACCATACCTGCGTACCATCGGGCAACACCACCTGGTACTGGCCGCCCGGCGGAATGGTTAGTGTATTATACAAAACCGCGTTTACACCGGCATGGGCCGCGCCCGGCAGCGCATCGTAAACCAGTTTGCCATCACCTACTTTATTTACGCGGCTTTTGCCCGTACTGGCTAAAGCGCCGTTCCCGGCACTATCCAAAACAATGCTTTTACCTGTTGAAAGTGTTAAAATAGCTTTATTACTGCCCGGTAAAATTTTTGCGGGCTGCATTACAGCCACTTCGTTGTGTACGGCGGCATTTTTATGTTTTTGAATAAAATAAAAACCAATTATACCGAAAACCAAAACAGCCGCTGCTATTTTAATCCATGCGGCGTATAATTTAAACGCGTTTGCTTTTGCTGTAATTGGTAAAACTACGGCATCCTCCGCTTCTTCTGCCGGTTTGAACCTTTGATCTGCCTTTATGCCTGCCAATACCTTCTGCGCCTGTATATTATCAAAAGCGGGTGCTTCTTCTAAATTCAAAACACGCTCATCAATGGCATCAAAAACATCCCCGGGGTTATCGTTCAGGTAATTGAGCAGCTCGCGGCAATCATCAGTGCCGATAGTATCGTTAAAGTACTGTTCAAGTAAAATCCTGAGCCTTTCGTTGTTCATATTATTGGTTTATATATCTTCCCCGGGAGGGGTGTTTGATGTATAGAACACGTGGGGAAGGCGATAGGACTACCCGGATGTAAAATATTTTTTAAGTTTCTGCGAATAAGTACGGTCGTCCATATTTTTCTTTAATAAAAAGATCATTCCAAAAGAAAATATAGAACGTAACTTACCTTGGGGCCTGATCTTAGAATATTTGTTATTTTTGTGATACAAGAAAATTCCTGAATGACTGCAGCAAACAAAAATATTGTCGATACTTATGCCAGATTGTTTGAGGGACTGGATACGTTGACTAAGTTGGAGTTGATTGAACGCTTATCTAAATCCCTGAAAAAAGAAAAGGATTTGAAAGAAAGCGCGTTTTACAAATCATTTGGCGCTTTTGAAACAGAAAAGTCTGCCGAAGACTTAGTAAATGAGATTAAAGCCTCCAGAAAATTCCTCGAAAAAGAGCTTAAATTCTGATGCAATACCTACTTGATACCAGCATATGTGTCTTCTTTTTGAGGGGTAAATTGGATTTGGCGACGATAATTCGCGAAAAAGGGCGCTCCAATTTTTTTGTTTCCGAAATAACAGTGATGGAATTACGATTTGGAGCCGAAAATAGTGGCAATTCCCTTAAAGCGCATAAAGCGGTAGACAATTTTGTTGCGGGGCTATCTATTATACCAATATTTGGCAGTATCAGACGCTACGCTAAAGAAAAAGTACGATTGAGAAAAATAGGTTTACCCATTAACGATGAATTTGATCTTTTGATAGGTGTTACTGCAACCGAAAACAATCTCATTCTCGTTACGGACAATGTAAAAGATTTTAACAGGATAGAGGGGATTGTTATTGAAAACTGGTACAATAGAAATTCAACAAATTAGGAATTATACTATTTTTAATATTTAGCTCTTCCCCGTACTTACAACTTTCATTCCTATTTCATATTTGAAGTGTCCACGCAAAGGGCACATATTTGAGGTATTGTTAAAACTTTTGCGCAATACGGAGAAATACAATTAGAATCACTGCCTACCCTATCCCAAAAAACAAAGCGAGTAAAAATATCAGATCGGAATATTGCAGCTGCGATCTTAAGGTTTTAAGCGCCTCCACCATGTGGTTTTTAACGGTATTGGGCGAAATCTGCAACTGATCGGCAATTTCCTTGTGCGAAAGATGCTCAACACGGCTTAACCTGAAAATGAGTTGCTGCTGGCGCGGCAGTTTATTGATGATCCGCTCGGTGAATTGTTCCAGGTCGCTCACCAGCATTTCCTCTTCGGTATTGTTATGAACTATAGCGATATGATTAACCAATTGATCGGCAAGCTCGCGCGACTGGCAGATTTGCCTCAACGAATTTAAAGATAAGCGTTTGGCAATTACATACAGGTAAAGCCACAGATCCCCCTCCGTGTTGAGTTTATGGCGATTGGTCCATAAATTTATAAAGCATTCCTGCACAATCTCCTCGCTCTGCTGCCCGTTTTTTAAAAAGCGGTAAGCCAGCCGGTAAACTTTGCTGCTATAGGCTTCATAAATTGCATCGAAAGCAGCTTCGTCACCTGCTATCAATTGTTGGATATGATTGCTGTTAATACTCTTACCCACTTCAGTTTAATATAATTGGTGAGATAAAAGTAAAAAGTTAATTTAAATTAATGCATCAAAAACTTGATAATTGTTTGAAGTAGTACCGTTGTAGTGGTATTTTTTTAACAAAAACAGGTGATTTTATGCCTCATTTGCAGAAAAAAACGGTTAAGCAACAATTGATCGTTTTTTTTGAGGCGATGGCTGTTTATTGAAAAATTAAAACGGACAGCGGTGTATTTTCAATACACCCACCGCGCAAAACGTCTATCCTGTAAACAATTACTTTGCGTTTATGAAAAAAAAGGTTGCCGGTACCCTCTCTCAGTATGCCTATGCGTTATTATGCAATGTACCCGTTAGCATCACTGAACTTTGAGCCAAGTTTTGTTTTTAAATAAGCCTCCAATTGTGCCAATCCTCCGTTTTTAATAATATCCTGGAGACTAAGTGTATGCTTTTCATTTTTTACTTCGATAATTAATGATGGCACCTTTTTTACCGAAATATAAATACAGTAACCACCAAGCAGCAGCGGTAAAACCGGCAACACGATTGATTCGATGTAGATTACCCGTTCGGCCGGGTCATTAAAGGTTCTGATTACCCCGATGATCTGAATCACGGCAAAACCGGTTAAAATTACGCCGACAACCAATGTTAATGTTACACGTTTTGTTTCTACCGCACGCGTAAAACGTGCATTATCAATATCAGTAAAGCTTATTGTTTTGTAATTGAACCTGTTGCGCAATAAATGCACTCCTTCAACCGACAGGGCAAAATCTTTGGCCCGGATATCATAGTTACTCATTTGTTTTGAATGATAAGGTATAAATCAGTTAACAAATCTGGGATTTTAAATAAGTTAAATCGCGAATCAGACAATTTTTGATGAAATACTTCTGAATTCTCACATATTGTTAAGCTTGGTTCGAACAACAAGATAAATCCAGGTATCATAAGTAAGCTAATAAAAAATACTATCTGCCGGTCATAAACCCTATTGATTTGGCTTCTTCCTTTTTAACGGCAAGTCCTTCTATAAAAAGCTGACCATCTTTTATTTTGTAGTTAAGTGAGCGTTCGTCAACCTCGTAACCATCTTCCTTAAAAACATCTTTAAGCTGTTTTAACACCTCCTTACGGTTAAAAACCGGGCTGGTACTGAGTAATTCGCTAACCGGGGCCAGGGTTATGCCATCTACTTTAAATGAAAATATTTTTGATTCCATTGGCTAAAGATACGGATCAAAGGGCGGCTTTAACGCGGTTTAAAGCCATAACGACGCTTATTTTTTTGCGGCCTCCAGCCATAAAGCCCGTTTAACGGAACAGGCAATGGTTTCGCTCCTTCACCTTTTCTTTCAGGGCCATCCGGAGATTTGTAAGCACCGGGTACCCACTCTAAACGTAACCTGCATTTTTCCATATCGGATATTTGTACTTCTTGGTATGTTGATTACAAGTTAGCAAAATCTGCGGCATTGTTGGCACTGCGACGCTTCTTTTTTACGTGCACGGAAACGGACAATCGCTGCATCAAAATGATGCATTTATTTAAAATTAAAAATATAAAAACCTAAATATCAATTACTTAAAACCATGGCATTTAATTTGAGTTTATTGTATCGCAATAAGATCATATCATGAAGCACGGCAAACAACCGGAAAGGCGCACCTTTAACCAGGACCGTTTTGAAATACTTATTAAGCGGCAAAGAACCGGTAAAGCTACCTTTAACGAACTTACCGAACTGGACGAGATTGTAAACCGGGACCCGGCAATACGCGAAATTGTGCTGGAAGAAATGCAGGAAACCAATATCCCAAAACCTCCGCAAGCTAATGATATACCGGCTATGCAAAAACCGGCAAAACAAAACATCCTCGAAAAAATAAAAACACTGATGAGCCGCTTATTCAGCGCCGGGGGAATCGGTTTCAGCGCCCCAGTCACGGCGTAAACCAAAAATATCAGCCTTAATGCAGCTTTATAAAAAAACGGAACAATGTTTATAGATATGTTTGCAACATCGCTATTAACAAAACTGTGTATGAAAATATTTCAGCAATTGCTGCAGCTTAGGGAACGTAAAAGGGGCTTCCATCTCATCACCGCCGAAGTGGTTAACGCCCTTCCACAAATAAATGAAATTAAAACAGGCATTTGCCAGGTTTTTATCCAGCATACCTCGGCTTCACTAAGCATTAACGAAAATGCCGACCCCACCGTGAGGCGGGATTTTGAAATGTTTTTCAGCAAGACTGTACCCGAAAACGACCCCGATTATCTGCACGACGACGAAGGCCCCGACGACATGCCCGCGCACTTAAAGGCCGCCCTTTTAGGCAGTTCGGTAACTATACCTATCCGCAACGGCCGGTTGGCTTTGGGCATGTGGCAAGGCATTTACCTGTGCGAACACCGCAACTACGGAGGCAGCCGCATGCTGGTTATTACCGCCTGGGGCGAATAAAACAGCATAAAACACAATTTATTATTGTAACAAATACAATTAATTTACACTTTTGAAAAATTAATGTAAATAATACCCATTTAATTGGTATAAATCCCCCTGTTAGCGGCTTATATCAAATGTTGTTTTATATTTGTTTTCATCATAAATATCAAGGTTATAAATGCTCAAGTATTCTAAGCAAACAAGGTTACTATTAGCTGTTGATTGTATTATTTTTGGCTTCGATGGCGAGGTTTTAAAGATATTGCTTATAAAACGAGGTTTCCAGCCCGAAAAAGGAAACTGGAGCCTGATGGGCGGCTTTGTACAACCCGATGAAAGCCTTGACCAAAGCGCCAACCGTATTTTAAAACAGTTAACCGGCCTTGAGGGCGTGTACCTTGAACAGTTATACACCTTTGGTCAGCCGCAGCGTGATCCTATTGAACGTACTGTTTCTGTGGCATATTTCGCGCTGATTGATATTCATAAATATGAAACCCAGATCAGCGATGACTATCACGCCGAGTGGTTCCAGCTTAAACGCGCCCCGAAACTGATCTTCGATCAGCAGGATATGGTTGAGCAGGCCCGCAAACGCATCCGCTACAAAGCTGCCATGCACCCCATTCTGTTCGAGCTTTTGCCAACCAAGTTTACCATACCACAACTGCAAACACTTTACGAGTGCGTATTTAACACCACCATAGATAAGCGCAACTTCAGCAAACGCGTACTGGCAACCGGTTTGCTTATTAAACTGGCCGATAAAGATAAAGCCGGATCAAAACGCGGCGCGTATTACTACCAGCTTAACATGCAAAACTATTACGCCAAATTCCAGGCTTTCATGAACTTTATACCCAATCCCGATACTTTATAAATAACAATTCATTTCCATTAATTATATTTAAGCAATAAGTTTAAAAACAAAGTTATAGTGCTGCCTGCATTTTTGTTCAGGTGTTGCATAACCATGTAACATTTTATACGTATAACACTATCCGGCTTTTTAAACCGTAACTCTCTTATTTGCGAAATTTTAATTAATGAAAAGATCAGTAAGCTTTTTGGTGTTGCTCATATGTATGGCGCCTGCGTGTTTCGGGCAGCCAACAGAGCTAAAGAAACTAAAAAAGTCACTGCGTTCAATCAGGGATAGCATTCAATATATCAACGCCCTTAACCGTTTGGGCCTGCTGATGTACGAACAGAACGCCGACAGCGCGTTTTACTATGCCAAACAAGCCCGGGCAATGGCCGAAAGCCTTGATTACAAGACAGGAAAGGCCGATGCCTTAAATGTTATTGGTATTGTGTACGATTTAAAGGGCAACCTGCAGCTTTCGCTTCGTTATTACAATGAGGCTTACAATTTATATAAAGAGTTAAAGGATACCTCGAACCAGGTTCAGGGCCTGATGAACATAGGCCTGGTATTTAATGAAAACAAGGAAGATAGAAAGGCCGTCGACTTTTTTAAACGTGCTATAAATACCGGAAAAACGCTACAGCGCGATTCGATCATGTCGCTGGTGTTGTGCAATTTCCTGCTGTTGTATCCGGAGCAAATCCCTAAAGACTCGGTTACCGTTTACCTGGAAAAAGCCAGGCAAATAGGCCTTAAATTTAATGATAAACGCATGCTGCTGGAGGCCGACCAGATTCAAAGCCTGATTTACATTCAAAACAACCAACGCGAAAAAGGTATAGCGCTGCTTCAGCATGCTATAGATAGCGGGCTGGCTATGGAGCTTTATTACCTGAGCCTGGACATGATCATTAACCTTGGCGACTTGTACCTGGATACCGATCTGCCAAAAGCCATTGCTTATTATAAACAGGGTCTCGCTATCGCAGAAAAAAGCAGGTATCATTATTATCAAAAGGTATTTGGCAAAAAGCTGTATGATATTTACGTAGCTCAAAACAATGTGAGCGCAGTGCGGCTTTACAGCGAGAAGTTACTGAAACTTTATGATGATGAGGAAAATTTTAACAATACCTCCGGTATCGATTACATTGATTACGCGCTGAAAGATCAGCAACTGGAAGCCGTTACCATCCGTAGCCATAACCGGCAAATCCTTACGATAATACTTGGTGTATTATTCGTGATTACAGCTTTAACCGTAATTTTTGTGTACCGGTTATATAACCTGAAAAAGCGGCACAGTAAAACACTCGAGGAGCTGAATAAAAAAGTGCAGCAACGCAATGCAAAACTGGAGGTTGATCACGACTTTAATAACCGCCTGGTATCCATCCTCGCCCATGACTTCAGGCAGCCGATAGGCGCGCTCAAAACGCTGGCTACTGTACTAAAAGATTCGGATACCTTTACCCGCGAAGAAATGGCAGAACTGGTAGACACCATTGAGCGCTCTTCAAACGTTTCACTGGAGATTTTTGAGAACATCCTTCAGTGGATCAAGCAGCAGCTATCAGGGTTCGAGTACAAGTCTGTTCCCCTTCTGCTGAAAGAACTGGTTAACGAAGCATTGCAGCCCTTTGCTTTAATGGGCGAAGACCGTCACCTGCACTTTGTTAACATGGTTGATCCCGAAGTTGTTATTTACGGTGATAAAGAGCTGGTACAGTTTATCAACCGCAATTTTATCCATAATGCCATCAAGTTTTCGCCCGATAATTCAACCATTACCATAAGCGCGATAAACGGAAGTACAGATATCACAGTTTGCGTAAAAGATGAGGGCAAGGGCATTTCGCCGGATAAACTCAAGTTGTTTTTTAATTTTCAAAACAACCTGCAATACAGCAACGAAAAGGAAAAAGGTGCAGGTGTAGCCCTCATGATTTGCAAGGACTTTATTGATAAAATGAACGGCAGGATCTGGGTTGAAAATAACGAAGTGCGTGGGGCGACATTCTGTTACTCGCTGCCCAAGCCTGAGTAAACACACCAACCGGTTCACTCCCCCCGCTTCGCGGCATTCACCCAAACACAACTTTGTAATTTTTAAATTACCTGCACAAACACAACACTTTAAGTTTGTAAATTACCATCAGCATTAACCAAGCATAAACCCGCTTTTATTATGAAAAACTTTTTACTGCTGTTTGCAGTCATGCTGCTTTCGGGCTTTTCGTACGCCCAGCAATTACCGGCCCGATGGGACGAGCTGGTTGCCTCCGATTTTTCGGCGGCGCTCGAAAAATCGTCAAAAACATGTATCCTGCCTATCGGCATCCTCGAAAAGCACGGCCCGCATTCGCCCATCGGCACCGATCTGATCCACGTGCGCGAATGGGCGGCCCACGCGGTTAAAAGCGAATATGCGGTGGTGTTTCCGGATTATTTTTATGGGCAGATTAATGAAGCCCGGCATCAACCCGGCACCTTCGCCCTGCCCAGCAAAGTAATTTGGGATTTACTGGAAGCTACCTGCGATGAAATTGCCCGCAACGGCTTCCAAAAAATCGTAATCCTGAACGGGCACGGTGGTAACCCTGAGTTTATCCGCTTTTTTATGCAGTCGCTGCTCAATAAGCGACATAACTATGCCGTATACTTTTACAATCCTGAAGGTAGCGATAAAGAATATGCCGAACAATACCGCAAAATGCATAAATCGCCAATGGAAAATGACCAGCACGCCGGTGAAAGGGAAACGGCTACCTTGCTTTACTATCGCCCCGATTTAATGAAGATGGACAGGGCGGAATCGCAATCGGGCGATAACCAGCATCGCTCTAACCTGCCCAACATTTACACGCCAATATGGTGGTATGCCGCCTACCCTAATCACTATGCCGGCGAGGGTGCTAAAGCCACACCTGGGTTTGGCAAGTTTATAGCCGAACATGAAATTGCAACCTTTGTACAGGCGCTAAAGGTTATCAAAGCAGATACCAGCACCATTAAATTGCAAAACGAGTTTTATGATAAAGTGGATGGGTTGAATAAGTAGATGTTTCTTCTATCGTAAAACAAAATAACTATGCCGACGCTCGGCTCTGGCCCCGAGCGTCGGCGATGTCATTTTTTATTATAAATTTATTTTCTCACTCCTCTTTCGCCCCCAGCACCTCGTCAATCATACCAAATTCCTTCGCTTCCTGAGCGATCATCCAATAATCCCTGTCAGATACCTCGTGTATCCTTTCGTAGCTTTGGCCGCTATGTTTGGCCGCAATATGATAAAGCTCCTTTTTCATTTTGGCTATCTGTATGGCGGCAATCTCGATATCTGAGGCCTGCCCCTGCGCGCCACCCAATGGCTGGTGCATCATGATGCGCGAGTGCGGCAGCGCGGCTCTTTTACCATGCGCACCGGCACAAAGCAAGGTTGCCGCCATAGAAGCTGCCAGCCCTGTGCAGATGGTTGCCACATCGGGCGAGATAAACTGCATGGTATCATAAATTCCTAACCCGGCATACACCGATCCTCCGGGCGAGTTGATGTAGATCTGGATATCCTTTTTGGCATCTGCCGATTGCAGGAACAGCATTTGCGCCTGGATGATATTAGCTACATTATCATCAACCGCTGTACCCAGGAAAATGATCCGATCCATCATCAGCCGCGAAAAAACATCCATTTGCGATATATTGAGCTGGCGCTCTTCCATAATATAGGGTGTCATCCCCATGTTTATTTGCCTGTTGTTTACCGCTCCGATAAACCTGTCCACGTGTAAACTTTGCACACGGCGGTGCCCTACCGCGTATTTGCGGAACTCATTTTTGATATTCATAAAATTTAAGGTGTTTAACGCTTACCGAATAAACGCATGATCTTTTGCCTGAAACGGCTGTGTTCAGGCTGGCAGAATAGTTTTTGATGTACGGCTTCTATTTCGGTCTTCAGGGCATTGCGGCCATAGCACACTACCAGGCCAAGGGTTTGCTTTTGCAAAATTACCTCTTCCCGAAGTGCCGGGTTAATGATCAGTTTAGCTTCAAACAGCAGCGCCTCATCAGGCGGGGAGAGTTTCAACAGGTGATCATCAATGGCCTTAATTTCATTCAAAGAAGTCCGCATAGGTTAATGATTGTTGTTTAACTGTTTCCCTTACTTTTTCAATGCATTTGTATTTCTGTACAGTGGCTGATCGTTCGCTTGCGTAACCGAATAATCCGGCAAGCTGCCTCATCGGCATTTTGTGGTAGTAAAAAGCGCCTAACAGCTCCATGCATTTTTTACCGGCGGTTTCAAGGTGGCGCATCAGTTTACCGGCAGATGGCAGCGCCTCGACTTCATCTGTAACATCAAGCCCATATGCTCCAAGCGGCAGGCTATTGCTATCCCCGCCAAATTTTTTAAGCCACAAATGTTTGGTAATGCCCAACAGGTAAGCTTTGGCATTACTTTGCGCAGGCAATTTGCCGTTAACCATTTTTTCATAGTAAATAACAAGCGCATCGTGAAAAATATCCTTCGCGTCGTCGAACGAGCCGCCCATTTTGCTTACATATTTTGCCGCCACCGGAAAGGCGCTTTTATAAAGCGCGGTAATCAGCTTCTCTCTCGCGGTTGCCGGGTCATCCAAAACTATTTCATCTGCCATGATCATTGCGTTTAATAGTAAGTGCGCAAAACGGGTGATATATCACCGTGAATTTAATAATTATTTTGAGAGGGCAATTTGGCTTCATTATAGTGGAGGCTCGCAAAGCCGCGACGACGCCAGTTTTTTTGAATTGTTTTAGTGGAGATTCGAGCGCGCTAAGCCGTGAAAGTTTTTCCATCATCTTAACACATAAAAAAACCTACAACTATCTGCCCCTAAAAAATTTGCGATTTCCAACCCTTGCACACTTAAAATCCTCAAACTATTTTCCCTTAAAAACCTTTGCGACTTCGCGCCCTTGCGTGCGTAAATCATCAAACTATTTTCACCTTAAAAAACCCTTGCGTCTTCGCACCCTTGCGTGCCTAAAAAAACGGCAACACACCCCAACCAATTTAATTCCAATCGCATTACAGATAAGCGTTTTAAAACGTTATTTTTAGCCCCTCAAATAAAGATGCCCGGGGTATCAGTTTAACAGTACAATAAAAAATGAAAGTTTTAAAATTTGGTGGCACATCGGTAGGGAGCCCTGCCCGTATGAAAGCGCTGCTTGACATCATCAATCCGGCCGAACGGCAGGTGGTGGTGCTTTCGGCAGTGTCGGGCACAACAAACAGCCTTGTAGAAATTGGACAAGCTTATCTTGCCGGCGATAAGAAGAAGGCGGCACAGCTTATTACTATCCTGAAGGATAAGTACGAGATTTTTGTAAAGGAATTGTTCGCCAAGCCAGAGTTCTTAGCCCAGGGCAAAGAAGTGATCGACTACCATTTTTCACTGCTGAGCAACCTGGCCAATGATCATTTTACCAATATTGAGGATAAAATAGTGGTGGCCCAGGGCGAGTTGCTTTCAACTACGCTTTACCATGTGTACTTAAAAGAGATTGGCGTACCATCGGTATTGCTGCCTGCCCTGGATTTTATGAAGATAGATGAGGACAACGAGCCTGTTGTTGATCACATTACCGAAAACTTGCAGCCTTTATTAGATCAGCACCCGGAGGTAAACCTGTTCATCACGCAGGGCTACATATGCCGCAATGCCTACGGCGAGATAGACAACCTGCGCCGTGGCGGCAGCGACTATACCGCCTCCTTAATTGGAGCAGGCATCCACAGCGAAGAAGTACAGATCTGGACGGATATCGACGGCATGCACAATAATGATCCGCGCATTGTAAAAGGTACGCAACCCATAGCCCAGCTATCGTTTGATGAAGCTGCCGAGCTGGCTTACTTTGGCGCCAAGATATTGCACCCGCAAAGCGTATTCCCTGCCCAGAAATATAAGATCCCTGTCAGGTTATTGAACACCATGGATCCTAAGGCACACGGTACATTGATCACCAATACCAGCGAAAAGGATAAGATCAAATCCATAGCTGCCAAAGATGCCATCACCGCCATCAAGATCCAATCGAGCAGGATGCTTTTGGCACATGGCTTTTTACGCAAGGTATTTGAGGTGTTTGAGCGTTATAAAACATCCATAGATATGATCACCACCTCCGAAGTGGGTGTATCGGTAACCATTGATGATACCACCTATCTGGGCGATATCACTAAAGAACTAAACACTTATGGTTCGGTAGAGATAGATGTTAACCAAACGATTATTTGCGTAGTGGGTGATTTCGGTGCCGATAAGCATGGTTATGCAGCCCGTGTACTGGAAGCTGTTAAGCATATCCCGCTCAGGATGATCTCGTACGGTGGCAGCGACCACAACCTGTCGTTACTGGTTAAAACCGAAGATAAGGTTGAAACTTTGAGGAGTTTACATAACAGGCTGTTTTAACCCCCTCTAAATCTCCCCCTGAAGGGGAGACTTTTTGATAGTATTAATAAATTTTAGGGCTTTATTTTAAAGTCCTCCCTACCGGGGAGGATTTAGGAGGGGCCGATTTGACGACAGATACCCATGTTCACAACAAAAACCATAGATAAATTTAACGGCCTGGAAACGCCGTTTTACTACTACGACCTGGAAGTGCTGAAAAACACTTTAAGCGCCTGCCGCGATGCCTCGGCAAAACACGGCTTCCATGTGCATTATGCCATGAAGGCTAACTTCAACCCTAAAGTTATCGATACCATTCAAACGTACGGGTTTGGCGCCGATTGCGTGAGCGGCGGCGAAGTGAAGGCGGCTATTGAACACGGCTTTGATAAAAGCAAGGTGGTATTTGCAGGTGTAGGAAAATCAGACAGGGAAATAAACATTGCGCTTGATGCAGATATATTCTGCTTCAACGTTGAATCGATCCAGGAGCTTTTTATTATCGACGGATTGGCTAAAGCCAAAAACAAAAAAGCCGGTGTAGCCATCCGGATCAACCCTAATGTAGACGCCCATACCCACCATTTTATCACCACCGGCCTGGATGAAAATAAATTCGGGATCAATACCTGGCAACTGCCGGATGTTGCCGCGGCTTTACGCAAATGCGATAACCTGCAGTTTTTAGGCATCCACTTCCACATCGGCTCTCAAATTACCGACCTGGAGGTGTACAAAAACCTGTGCACCCGGATTAACGAAATGCAGGACTGGTTTGAAGACCGCGGCTTCCCGGTAAAAGTATTAAATACGGGCGGCGGACTTGGTGTTGATTATTACCATCCGGATACTAACATTGCCGATTTTGAAGCCTATTTTCAGGTGTTTAAAAACTTTTTGAACGTTAAACCGGGCCAGGAAGTGCATTTTGAGCTTGGCCGCGCATTGGTTGCCCAAAGCGCATCGCTGATCTCGAGGGTGTTGTATGTTAAAAACGGTCAGAAAAAGAATTTCCTGATCCTTGATGCCGGCATGACGGAACTGATCCGCCCGATGCTTTACCAGGCTTACCATCAGATAGAGAATTTGAGTCGGAAGTCAGAAAGTCCGGAAGTCAGAAAGTCTGAAAGTTTAAAATATGACGTTGTCGGTCCGATATGTGAGAGCACCGATTGTTTCCAGAAAGATGTTTCGTTGCCCGAATCGTTCCGCGGCGATCTGATAGCTGTGCGTACTGCCGGTGCCTATGGTGAGGTGATGGCCTCGGGCTATAACCTGCGCGATAAAGTGGGTTCTGTGTATTCGGAATAGTTATTCAAAGTCAACCCGGTACATAAGCCTTGTAATAAGTGGCTTCGGCCAATGGCAATAAGTTTTCAAGGGTGTATCTATGCGGAATAGTACACCCTTGCTTTTACGCGTTAAATATTAATAATAGAAATGAGCCTCCGGGTTTAGCGCACCAGCCCGTCAAAAAAGCTACCTGTAAAATCGGCCGCGAAATGGATTATATTTCCCAATGCAGCAAACTCCGCCTCCTCATGCGTGGTTGTGAGCACAACGGCTTTCATACCGGCGTTGGCCGCGGCTTCGGCGCCCTTGGGCACATCCTCAAACACCAGGCAATCGGTTGATGGCGTATTCAATAGCTCAGCGGCCTTCAAAAATGTTTCGGGGTGGGGCTTGCTCAGCTCCACATCGTCGGCACTAACAATCGCCTTAAAATAATGACGGATATTCAGGTTATCCAACACAAAATCGATATTAAAAGGAATAGCCGCCGATCCGATAGCCATCGGGATCCCTTGCTGATAAGCGGCTTCCAAAAACTCTTGTAAACCGGGCAAAAGCGCCAGGTGCGGCAAAAATTCATCCTGGTAACGCTGCTCTTTCAAAATAGAGAGCCGGTCCATCTCTTCCACCGTAAAACGATCCGGACCAAACATACGCCTCAATACTTCCTGGTTTTTACCGTACATCTGCGGCTTTACCTCATCCCAGGTAAAGTTGCCGCCAAGGTCGTTATTTAAAAGGTATTGCCAGGCTTTGGTGTGATAAGGCATGTCGTTAATCATGGTGCCGTTAAGGTCGAAAATAAAGGCCTTCATTTTGTATTGTTCAATTTTAATTAAAGTTTTGAAACCGATAGCGCTTTCCGGCGCAAACTTAAGTTTTTAAAAACTAAAACATGGTTGTGCCCGTACATTACTTAAACACATTTGATATAAAGGCATCGTCCTGAACAGGATGTAAAATACGGCTAATTAATAAGATGGTAAGTTGAGGTTGTTTTGTGCGCTTATTTTTTAGCAAGCCCTTTAGCCATAAGGCCAAAGGGCTTTTTTAAGCCTGTAGTTTGTAAATACAGCCTGTTCGCATAATTCAAATCAGTTGAACATTATCCTGTTGATGCTTATTAATCCGCCCCAATGTTACACCACTGTTACAAAAAATAATTGTTATTTTTACACTTTCAACATCTGTAATACAATCTATTGCGTATTTAAAATAACAGGTGTGTTAGGATCAGCGGTAAGGTAGCCTGTTTAAACGTTAAAAATTCTACTAATAATCCTTACATAATGAATAGCGAACCCCTGCGCCTGCGTACCGTTAAAAGATTTAAGGATCTGAGCGACGATATTACAGTTGATTTGAATGAAATAGTGAGCCTCGCGGCTGACATTTGTAATACCTCCGCTGCGCTTGTCACGTTGCTTGATGCTGATACGCAGTGGTTTAAAGCCGCCATTGGTACCGAAATAACCTGCACCCCGCGCGAGGTTGCGTTTTGCAACCACACCATAGTTCAAACCGAGGTATTGGTAGTGCCCGATTTATTGAACGATGAGCGTTTTTGCAATAACCCCATGGTTACGGGGCCTGTAGCCGCAAGGTTTTACGCCGGTGCGCCGCTCATTACCAAAAACGGCCATGCCGTAGGAAGTTTATGTGTAATTGATTTTAAACCCGGCCAATTAAGCGAGCGGCAGGTTAAAGCTTTAAAAGGTTTGGCTAAACAGGTAATCAACCTGATGGAACTTAACTGGAGCCTGCAATCGTTAGAGCAGCAGCACAAAAAGGTTCAAACGCAAAAAGCATCCATCACCGAATCGGAAATGAAGCTTAAGGCGATTTTTGACAGCTCGATAGATACCCATATCCTGGTTAACCGCCAACTTGAGATCATGGCCTTCAATAAATCGGCCGCGGCGCTGATGAAAACACTGTACAATAAAAAAATCACCAGGGGCGATAACCTGGCAGATTTTACCGACCCGGCCATCAGGAGCAGTTTTTTAAAACACTTTGCCGCTGCCCTGAGCGGCCGGACAGTAAAACGTGAATGGCAGCTTTTATGCGGAACGCCAAATGCCTGCTGGAAAGAGACCACCTTTGTACCGGTAAAGAACAACAATGACCAGGTGATCGGCGTTGCTATCAATTCGACGGATATTACCACCCGGAAACGTCACGAAGAACAGATCAATATCCAAAACGAGGCGCTTAACCGTATAGCCATCATTCAATCGCATGAACTACGGCGGCCGGTAGCTTCGCTGCTGGGTATGATCGACCTGATGCGCCTTGAAAATATCCACTTCAGCTATTTTAATATGATGGAACACACCGTTAACGAGCTGGATGAAAAGATCAGGGGTATTGTTAAAGATTCGGAAAATACCATACAGGGGCGGCACCTGGCTATAGTGGCCTAAAAATAAACAACTTAGCAGCATTTACAACCAACTGCTATTTAGCAGCTTTCTAAATAAAGCTTTCGGGCTTGCTTTATTACGCTAAATTATGCCTACCTTGGGCGCATTAATTAATAAAATAATGCAAAATCAAGGAACAGTAAAATTCTTCAATGAAACAAAAGGTTTCGGATTTATAGTGCCAAGCAATGGCGGTCCGGATGTATTTGTTCATTCAACAGGCCTAATTGACGAAATCCGTGAAAACGACAACGTAGAATACGAGGTTGAAAACGGTCGTAAAGGCTTGAACGCGGTAAATGTAAAAGTTATATAATTATAATATAAATCATTAAGCCTACAGGCACCCATTTTTATGGGTGCCTTTTTTGTGCGCTTTTGTTAACAATTAAACTACTGCAAATTAATGTTTAACTGTTACCTTCAAAATAAAACTGGCATTGTTGTTGTTTAATCAGTTGTATCATAAATCGTCTACACATAAACAAATAAAAAACATGAAAGATCAAGCAAAAGTTATAGCAGCATTATTAATAGGTGCAGCTGCAGGTGCGGCTTTGGGTTTGCTATTGGCTCCGGAAAAAGGAACTGAGCTAAGGGGTGATATTGCAGATTATATCAACGATTTGGTTGATGATGCAAAAACCAAAGCTCAAAACACAGCAAAAGATATTAAAGAATATAGCGGCAACGTTATTGACAAAGCTAAAAGCAAATTTAACGGCACCGTTAGCGACCTTTGGGACGCGAAAGACAATGCCGTTGATGTAGCTAAATCAACCATAAACGATGCTGCCGGTAAAGCCGCTGATGCTGCCGACAGTGCAAAAGCAAAAGTTAAAGAAACAGCAAACGACTGGAACAATTCAGTACAGAATGCATAATATTTAGTACTATCATAAAAAACAAAACCCGGTTTAGGCCGGGTTTTGTTTTTTATAGCAGGTTTTATTATTTGCTCCAGGTGTTATCGCCTTCGGTAGCATCCATAAATATCCCGCCGTCAAGCCTTACCGATTTAACGGCTTTGGCTGTTTTTATGTTTACAGCTATGGCTTTCTGATCTTTTTCCCATACAGCCGGGGTTTGGTGCAGTGTTTCGGTACTGCCGTCTTCATAAGTTACCTTTACATCAAACGGTACCACAAAGCCGCCAACATTTTTGATGGCTAAGGTATAACCGCCGACAGCCTTAGTTACACTTTTAAGCGACAGATCGATATAGTAATTGGTAAAGAACCAGTTATTGAAAAACCAGTTGAGGTTTTTACCTGTGATACTGTTAACCGAGTTAAAATAATCCCACGGAATAGGGTGCTTACCATGCCAGCGGTCCATATAGCCGTGCAGGGCTTTTCTGAACATGTCATCGCCCAGCATATCTTTCAAGGCAAAGTAGCTTAATGATGGTTTACCGTACGAGTTGTTGCCATATCCGCCGCGCAGTTCACTCGATGGTGTAATTACGGGAAGGTCTTCGGCTGTGGCAGCATCATGGATCCAACCGTTAACCCTGAACATTTTATACAAGGCCTCAGCTTTTTCCTTGCCGACTTCTGAAGTGCCTATAAGCAGCTCGAAAGTTGTGGCCCAGCCCTCGTCCATAAAGGCGTAACGGCTTTCATTAATACCCATATAAAAAGGAAAATAGGTATGGGCAATTTCATGATCCTGAACAAACTGCGAAAAACGCACATCGTCGGTGTGGCTGTCGTTCACCATCATAGGGTATTCCATATCTGCAAAACCCTGAAACGAGGTCATTTTAGGAAAAGGATACGGTACGCCCGGCCAATTGTGCGAAAGCCAGCTCAGTGAATTGCGACCGTTTTGTACAGCATGGTGAAAATCTTCCGAACTATCTAAAAAAGCGGCCTGCATACTGGCCCGGCGGTGCGTAGCATCATCAACCACAACGCTGGCAGCATCCCACACATAATGGTCGCTGATGCCTACAGCCATGTCACTGATCTCGTTAGCTGTCCATACCCAGGTATTGAAGTCTTTTTGCGCGGTTACCTTATGCGCGGCCAGTTCTGAAGCGGAGGCCACGTGTATTGTCGAATCGCTGGTAAATGAGGCCTGCAGGCGTTTGGCGTACTCGGGCTGCAATACTTCATCAGGGTTTTGCAGGGTGCCGGTTGCCCAAACCACATAGTTTTTAGGCGCTGCTACACGCAGCTTGTAATTGTTAAAGTCGTTATAAAACTCCTGCGCATCTAAAAACGGCAGCCTGTCCCATCCGTTGTAGTCATCGTATACCGATACCCTTGGATAAAAATAAGCAAGATAGCAGGTGGTTGAATCGATCATACCTTCCCGTCCGCTTTCTTTCGAGATTTCGAAGTGCCAGCCGATATCAAGCTTAACCGAGTCATGCGGCATTAACGGTTTGGTTAAAGGCACCCACTGGTTGGTTGAGGTAGAAGGAACTTTTTTGGCTTCGCCATTCACCGAAAAATTATCGAACTGGATACCGGGAGTAAGGTAATCGGCACCTGCATCGCCCATGCGGGCAACACCCGGTTTATGAATATTAACAATCAGCTTCATGTTGAGCCTTTTCAGCGTATCAGGGCTGTTGTTGATATAAATGATTTGCTCTGTTCCTTTTAACGAGCGGCTTTGCGGGATAGCCGTAATACTGATATCATATTTGCCCGTATTTTGCCAGTACTTTTTGCCGGGGCGCCCATCGGCAGACCGGGTTTCCTTTTGATAAGCCTTTTGTATATCGCGGGGCATATACAGGCTTTGCGCCTTAGCCTGCACCAAAATAAAGCAGGATACGGCCGATAAAATAATAGGTTTGATCATGTCGTCTTAAATTTTAACGGGCAATTTAATGCAATTGCATTAAATAACGATAGGCGGAAAACATTATTCGATTTTAAAATAGAAATACAAACGTTATAGAAAATGCTATTTGTAACAAAGTTGTAACATTCTTTTTTTATAATTACATATCTTCTTTTTAACAAATATATTTTTTTTACTTTGTCGCCAGTTATTTTAATAGGGGTATTAAATAACTAAATTTAAGCCATTCGCGCTATGCGGATGGCTTTTTTTATTTACCGGTATTTATTATTAAGTGTCTAATTAACACTAATATATTCCTTAATGATCAGTGTAAAAAGCTCGTCATTATCAATCGACTCATCTTTACACTCGGTTAAAAGCTGTTTTGCCGTAGTATAATTTAGCTGTTCGGCAACCATAATAAGCATATGGCACGATGTAATATTAATATGCTCCAGCAATTGCAGGTACATCATAATATCCATATCCAACAGTACCGGAATAGACTGCCCCTCATCTAAACAAAACTCATCTTTAACAATTGATTTTATGGGGTTGCAATTCTTATCAGACGGGGTTTCGCCGATAAGCTTATAAACCTGCTCCATCCGCACAATCTGTTTTTTAACATCGTCCCAAAACTCCTGGAGAGCCTGTTGCAGGGCGTTGAATGATACAAGGCTTTTCAGGTGATCAAGATGGGCATCCAGGTAGCATTTTCCAAAATAAATGCGGTTTAAGTTGTGAACGAATACCTGTTTTAGGGTATCCTGGCCAAGGGTTTTAGGTGTATCGTTGCTCATAGGTTAATATTAAAGACACGGCTAAATTTTCAATCAAACTTACTTTAAAAATCTGTATATTTTATTATTGCTGACAGTATGCCCGGATAAATTACCTTTGCATTATTGACACCAATGCTATGAAATATAAATTAGGCGATTTTGTTCGGTTTGTTGATGAAAAAATGGAGGGTTTTGTAACCCGCATTATAGATGAGCAAATGATAGGCGTTACCGGCGATGATGATTTTGAGATTCCGGTACTGGCAAGTAAGGTAACTTACGTGCATGGTTACGAGCCCGACGGCGGCAAAAAAAGCAGCGGCAACGGTACCGACGAAAAACCGGTGGCTTTAAGCGAATTTGTAAAAAACGGTGTTTACATTGGTGTGGCTGCCGATGAAAAAGCAAATTCGGTTGTTCATTTTCACCTCATTAATGAAACCTCTTTTCAATTGCTGGCAACGTTAACTACCGATAAACAGCAGGTTTTTAAAGGTGAGTTTGCCGGAATTATTGCCCCGAAAGCCGCAGAAAAAATTTATTCGGCGCAACTGGCCGACCTGCAGGTTTGGCCTAAGTTTATTTTTAACGTATTGTTCAGCACCAAACAGAATATTGAACCGCCTGCACCTTTAAGCATCCAGGAAAAATTTAAAGCTAAGGATTTTTCGACTACCAAGAAGAACCTCCCCTTATTGAATAAAGCAGGCTGGCTCATCAGGCTTGACGAACCCGAACTGGTTATTGACGCGCAAAAATTAAAAGAGAGCTTTTTTGAAAGCCCCGCCCAGAAAATTGTAGTCGAAAAACCGGTTAGCGAGGTAGACCTTCATATTGAGAAACTGCGGGATGATTACCAGTTTTTGGATAATTCAGAGATTATGAATATCCAGCTGGCCCATTTTCATAAAGCGCTGGATGCGGCCATTGTACACCAGCTGCCCGATATTACCTTTATTCACGGCGCCGGCAACGGCACACTGCGCAATGAACTGCACCGCCAGTTGGGTAAAAATAAAAAAGTGCAAACCTTTATGGATGCCCGTAAAGAGAAATTTGGTTACGGGGCAACTAAAGTATTGCTAAAGTAACTCAATAAAACCGAAACAGGATCGCGGCGGCGATCCTGTTTCGGTTTTATAGTTATCCTATCGCCCCTTCAATTTTATACACCACCGCTATATCATTAGGCTTAACAGCGGGTGTTTCAATTTTAAGGCCCTCCGCTGTTTGCTGCCAGTTTAATTTGCCGTGATAACCAATCATGCTTACACCGGTAATTTTCCTGGCTCCCAGCTGCGCCGATGAACTTGCCAGCGTTTTGATCAGGCTGCCCTTTTCGCCCGGCCAGCCAAGAGCGATGGCATAAAGCGCGTTATGCTTTTTGGTAAACCTGAAATCGTCTGCGGTAAACGGTTTCCCCTTTCCTTCGTTAAAGCCCTGAGCGCTTAAAGGCGCCGCCGATTCTATAGCCGGGCCTTCGCCAAATACCGTCCATGGGCGGGTTGCGTATATGGCTTCGCTGTTCACCTGCATCCATCCGGCTATGCCCTCAACCACTTTACGTTCTTCCTCGTCAATAGAGCCATCTCCACGAACCGGGATGTTCAATAAAAGGTTTCCGTTTTTGCTTACAACATCGGCAAGGGTGTGGATAATTGTCCTGGCTGTTTTATATCCTTTATGATCAAATATCCGCCTGTCGTAGTGCCAGGCGCCTATGCAGGTATCGGTTTGCCAGGGCTCGGGTTCAATCTGGTTACTTTGCCCGCGCTCAATATCCCAGATCATGCATTTACGCTGCTGTTCATCCAGTATTTTACCAAAAAGCGCGGCCTGCAGCTTTCCGTGTTTTTTAATGCTGGTGTTATACATATGCGCGGCAATTTTTAAACCGGCATCATTAACCGGCCACAGCGGCAGCACGGTATCATCAAAGTAAATAAGCTCCGGACCGTATTTATCAATAAGCTCAATGGTACGGTTTAAAAATTTATCGCAATAAGCCTTATCTGGCATAGCCACGCCGTTACCCCAGGCCCACTGGCTGTGAATAGTCCCATCGTTCAGGCTGTCTTTACTTAAGGGATGATTTTGCGCGTAAAGTTCCTGCGGATCATAGCCGTCCCACCATTTGCCCTTTCCGTCGGCTTTGGTAAGCTTTCCATCGTACGGAACACCGGCCATGGGTCCGGTTTTATCAGCCCGTTGCGCCACCTCCATCCAGCTCCAGGTGTGGGCGGCGTGTACAGTTACCCCAAACGGGATTCCCTGCGCCCTGGCAGCTTTGGCCCACCCGCCTATCAAATCCTTTTTGGGCCCTAAGCGGGTCGAATTCCATGATTGATAGGAGCTGTTGTATAAATCAAAACCATCATGGTGGTTGGCCAGCGCCATAAAATATTTAGCGCCTGCCTTTTTATAAAGCGCAAGCAGTTCGTCGGGCTGCCATTTTTCGGCTTTCCATTCGTTAATTACATCCTTAAAGCCAAATCTTGAAGGGTGCCCGTATTTTTCGATATGGTATTTATATTGGTCGCTCCCCTCCTGGTACATGCCGCGGGCATACCAATCGCCGCGTTCGGGCTGGCATTGCGGGCCCCAGTGTGCCCACAGTCCAAATTTCGCATCCCTGAACCATTCGGGTACGCGGTATTGCTTAAGCGATTCCCAATCGGGTTTAAACGGCCCATCGGCAATTACGCTGCCATAATTTGAACCAGGCGATGGCGCTATGCTGCCAAAAGCTTTGCTAAGGTAAAAAGCCGGGATAGCCGCGGCCATCCCTTTTAATAATTTTCTCCGCTTCATAGGTTTATAATTAGTGTTTCAAACACACTTAATAATAAATGCAATTTAGAGGATAAAATTTTATTTACCTACTTTTTTGCAAACCATATTTCAAGGTTGGGCAATTTCATGGTTTGATGCGGCGATGGCGGATTGTGCAGCTTTAAACTTACCGGGTACAATTTATTCAAATCGAAAACTACCGGATCAAGATCTTTGATATAAATATGCTGCGGAATACTATGGCTGATTGCGAAGGGAATGGCTTTTTTAAAGTTGTTAAACACTTTAATCAGCAATTGATTGTTGCCCGGCATCAGTACCAAACCAATTACATGGCTTACCGATGCCGCTTTATCCGGGTTGTTATTAATAAGCAGCTGCCTGCCATTAAGCAATACCACAATGCCGTCGCCGCTGGTGATTTTAACCTGGGCATAAACTATTCCGGCACCGGCGTTAATGTTTTGTAAAATGTAGTGAGCGTTATCCATACCGGCAGGCAAATCAACCAACTGCCCGTTTTTGTAATTATCCATTAGCTGCCATGGCTTACCCGCATCCGGGGTATAGGGTTTTGTGATGTCAATTTTATCAGCACTGCCGTTTAAACCGCCTAAGCCAGAATAGTAAGGACCTGTGATATAAAGCGGTCCCCATTTTATTTTGGCGGTATCGGGTTTGTACTTCATCAGCCTGTCGCTATCAAGCGTAAGCGTATGGATTGCACCATCAACCGCTAAATCAATTGTATTTCCCTTTTCCTCATCGGTATATTTTATGGTGGGCAGGTATTTTCCTTTGTGTTTCACTTTCACCGTCCATGATTGCTTTACGGTACTTCGGTAATTGCTGTTATAGTCAATTCCCGATGAGCTGTAGTAATTGTAGGCGTTATGCTCATCCAATTTGATATGATCATAACTGCTTACAATGATATGAGCCGGCCGTACCTTATAGCCTTCGGCGATATCAACGGCTATTACCTTAATGTCATTAGCCAAATCAAAATCAACAGGCAGCGTAATTTTAGCGGTATCTGCAGTTTGCTTAAAGCTAAGCTGCTGCGCTCCGCCTAAAACGGATACACTATTTATTTTGCCTTCCAGTCCGGGTAATGTGATTAGCCCACCTGCCGGTGGCCTGGTTACAAAAAGATAAAGTTTACCAGGCTTAGCGGTAACATTGCCCCAGTTAAACGAAGTAAAAAAAGGATCGGCTGTGGTGCCGTAAACAGCATCGGCATTTTTACGCAGCCACGCGCCTATACGTAACAATACATTTTTTTCAAAGCCCACTACGCTGCCATCGCCTTTGGGGCCAATATTGAGCAGGTAATTACCTCCCCGGCTTATCACCCTGATCAGGCTCTCCAGTTTCTCTTTATATTTATCATCTTCGCTGCCGCGCACCTGCCAGGAGCGGTAGCCCCAGGTTTCATCAAAAAAAGAAGCGGGCGACTGCCACGGTGTCCCGATAGCATAATCCGGATACTGGTTATCGCCCATCACCGCAAAATCGCCCTGATCATTACCCAGCCTGCTGCTTACCATGCAATCGGGCTGCAGGCGGTGTACCAGCTGGTATAACTCCCGGCTTTGCGCAGGGCTTTGCGAACCCATATCAAACCAAAGCTCGGATATGGTACCATAGTTGGTAAGCAACTCGGTTACTTGCTTTTTATTGTACGCGTGATGTTCGGGGGTTATATAGTCTGAATTATGACTTGATATGGGCGAGGCCTGCGGGTAATGCCAATCTATCAATGAAAAATATAAACCGAACCGTAAACCGTGGCGTTTACAGGCTTCGGCCATCTCCTTAACTACATCGCGTTTAAATGGCGTGGCATCAACAACATTAAAATCGGTTGTGGTGGTTTTAAACATACAAAAACCGTCGTGATGTTTGGAAGTCAACACGATCGACCGCATCCCGGCGGCTTTGGCCAGCAAGGCAATACTATCGGCGTTCCAGTTTACCGGGTTAAAGTTTTTGGCCAGGTTGGCATAAGTATCGCTGTAAATGCCAGCATGTGCCTGGATCTGTTCACTTAAGCCGCGGCTTACAGGCTTGCCATCCCAAACGCCGCCTAAAACCGAATAAATCCCCCCGAAATGGATAAACATGGAAAACTTTTGATCCTGCCATTGCTTAACCGACTCCGCAGCCGGCTGTGCCCTAAGCCATTGCGTAACGCCTATAAAAAACAAAATGAAAATAAGTTTATACCTGGTCATGGTGATGGAATGATTTTAACAAATGTAAAAAAGTTGCCATAAGTTAAATAACTAACAATTTGAAGCTATACACAGCTAAACGCAACGCCATATGTCAACTCATAAACCCTCAGTTTAAATTATCTTAATAATACATACATATTGTTACCATTTTGATATTTAAAACAGGTATTTGTTATTAAAAAAACTTTTTGCATCTTTGCAGTGTCCCCCTACTTAGTTATAAACATCATTAATTGCTGTGTAAACTGCTATCAGTTAATTTTTTTTATAAAACATGTCCGAATTTTCCATTCAGCCTAATATTCCCTGCGAACCGTGTAAAGAGTGCGGGGCGCGACCGGTAATTGAACAGACCCGTAAAGGTTTTGTAGTTAAATGCCCAACCAGCAAAAAGCACTTTTCAACAGAACCTGGAATGGTTAATGTAGAAGAATGGAACAGGTACAACCAAACAACGCCGGTAATTGGAAATCAGATAAAAATCAAGGCATCGTAAATAAGCGATGAGAGGTTAGTGATTAGAGGTTGGGCAATTCGATATTCACCATATTGTTGTAAAATCCAATAAAGCTTTTCGTGGCTTATAGTTAAAATCAACTAATCTCTAAACGCTAACCACCAACCGCTCCTGCTCCTATTTAACAAACAGCGGTTTGCCCTGCTTGCTGCCTGTTTTTACATATTGTGCGTAACTCTCCTTAATATAACTCGCCATATCATAGTCGTTCATCTGTTTAACCTTTTTGATATCGGGGCGATACCGGTTCATAAAGTTTTGCAGTGAATCGCCCTTCAGGTTAGTGATCACCGAAACTTTCTCGGGCGAGAAAAACCTGTCGACATATTGAATTTCCTCATCTTTCAATAAAACCTTTTGAAGCTTTGATTGCGGAGCCTTGTGATTACCCAGCATATCAATTACCGAAAGCAGGTTTACACTTAAAATAGTCGCAGTGCTTTTATCGGCATTGATATAATTAGCAGGAACGTATTTGGTTGAGCGGGTGATCAGGGCATCTTTGATGGTTGCGCCATGATAATTAAAAACAGCGGCATACTCACGCCTGTTTCGTAAAGAATCGGCTTTGGCGTTGCGCATGGCCCGGATGCGCACCTCGTTTAAAACCGTTGAAGACGGATCGACATAACACCTCAGGGTATCTGTTTTTAAAAAGCCTGTAACTATTTGATAGGGTTTATAGCCCACGCAGGTTATCCGCAAAGTATCACCGGGCTTCATGTTGCTGAGCGTAAACCTCCCCTGCAGGTTGCTGATCCCTTTTGACGACCGGGTACCCACAAACGCGTTAGCCACAGGCAAGTATGTTTTTTTATCGATAACCACGCCCGCTATGCGCTGCGCAAACAGATTGTACGACAGGAACATTAATACCAGTAAAGGAATGTTTTTCAATGCTTTCATGACGGTTCAGTTAAGGGTTGGGCAGGTGATATAAATATAGCTTTTTAAATAACCAAAAACATCCTTTTTAACAAAAATTAACCTGCATTTAAAATTGGGGAAAACTTTTCTGCAATAACGAATATTAACTAATAATATAATTAAACATCAATTAAATTAAAAAATTATTATGACAACAAAAAACGATACAGGTACCGCCAAAGGTAAACTACCCGGCGAACAGAAAAAAACCGAAGCACCAAGGATACCAACGGTAACGCCCGACAACGAGAACGGCGACCCGGGACCACCGGCCAAACCAACATCAAAAGATAAAACACAAAAGTAACCCTCACTCATCAGCTATCATGAAAAATAAATTAATAACAGGTCTGCTCCCGTTGTCAGTGAGCCTGATCATGGCCTGCAGCGGCAATCATTCGGCAAAAGGCGGCGAAGACACCGCAAAGGCGCAGCACGAAGCGCCATCCAACATCGATACTTCACAAACTACCACCGCAACCGGCGACGCTTCTGCGGTTGACAACAGTGCATCGGGCGGAACTAAAACCGCGCGCCCAGATTCGCTCAAGGTGGATAGCACCAAAAAATAAATGATCATAAAAAATGAAGGGCAAAACAAAAAAACCGAAGAAAAGATGGTCGGCCAGGGTAACCGATAGCAGCAATGCGATGGACCTGGAGAAAGACATTTTTAAATCGAAAGATCCGGACAAGATAGCGGCTTCATTAAAACACTCGGCCGAGGCCAGTCACCGGCGTAAAGCTTCGCCGTTTCAAAGCGCCATGTCGATGCTTAATTTTTACGAGAACCGGGCAGGCCGCAACCTGAGCAAACGCCGACGGGCGCCGCTTGAAAAAGCGAAGAACAAGCTTCGCCGTTTATTTGGAAAAGAAGAAAAGTAGTTTTAGGGCTACTTTTTTTTGATATATCCTTATCTTAACAGCCACCAATAATAAAGCTACTTATCAAAATTTGACCTAAAATGGAGGTGCTGGTTAAAATATTTGGCCAAGGCAGGGATCTGGGTGCCCTGCAAATGGGCTGCCGGGGTTTAGTTGTGTTTTTAATAGCCTTGATCCTGATCCGCATTTCGGGCAGGCGCAGTTTTGGGATACGGGGGCCTTTGGATAATATTATTACCATTTTATTAGGCGCGGTACTTAGCCGGGCGGTGGTAGGCGCGTCGGCGTTTTTGCCTATTATTACAACATGCCTGGTAATAGTAGTGCTTCATCGCTGGGTTTCATGGCTTATAATCAGTAAAGATAACATCGCCAGGCTGATACAGGGCGAGAAAATACTCCTGTACAAAGACGGCGCCTTTATTGAACAGCACATGAAACGCGCTTTACTAAACCACGAAGATGTGATGCACGGTGTCCGCAGATCGGCCCTGACAGAGGACATGAGCCAGGTTGACAGAGTTTATATTGAGCGGAACGGCGAAATCACGGTTGTTAAAAAGAGGGAATGAGCCCGGTTGCCCGGGCTCTGATCAGCAAATAACTTATTTATTGTAAGCGATAACGCCTCTGAAAAACTGGATGCCGCCAAAAACTATAGCTCCCCAAAATATGAAGCCGATATGCGCCATGGTTAAACCCAAACCGCCTACACACCACAAGGCACCATAAAGCATATCCTTTTTTGCACGCTCCCTGTGTGAACTGCTGATTTTTTGCTCCAGTTCGCCCACAATATAATCCGCGTTACCCTCATCGAGGCCGCGGGCCAATAGTGCCTGTTTTACTTCGTATGAGTTTTGTCCGCCAATGAAAAGGTTTGTTGCATATTGATACATATGGTTGATGTCAACTGCTGCTGATTGTGCGTTTTCTTCCATGATAAGGTTGTTAAGTTTGTTATTTGTAAGTTGGCACCAAGTTAGTTATTATTCATAGGGTAGGCAATATCAATTATCAGAAATGCAAAAAAGCAAGCCAACTGACTTGCTTTTCTGCTGTCTACTCTACCAATTTTAATTCCAACCAGATCATAAAAAACTCTGCAACCGGTCATCACTTAAAATCCTGTCGGGAACAACAATCGATTGGATAGGTTTAGGAAAATTTTGTACTATTTGATGACGCGTATTTAAGTTGTTTGATGCCTCGATATTTAAATAACCCCGCAGGCTTGCAAAACAAGGCACCGCGGGGAGGCAACCGCTACGTTACAGATCTTTATCCTCAAACATTTTCGCGTCGCGGGTATTTTTTTGTACGGCAATGGCCGAGAACATGCTCAGGCTGAATGCCATGGCATAAAAGCCTTTTTCACTTCGGGCCAGGTCGGCATTCCACAGGCCGATAGTTAGCAGGATCATTGCCGCGATGGTGGCAAACCAGCTCAGGCCATAGTAAAGATCAGTAACGGCGAGCCCTTCCGATCTGTCCCTTACACTTTTTTGTACCGAGATCACGGCGAACAAGCCGAATAACAAAATGGTAAAATAATATCCTTTTTCGTTTAACTGTATGTCGGCGTTCCATAAGCCAATACAGTAACCGGTAACCCCGGCCAATAAGGCAAACCATGATGCGCCGATAAATGCGCCTGTTGGCTTGAACGGGCTCCTGCCCTTTTCGCCATATTTTCCATTTGGTGAATTTTCGTCTGTTTTGTGTTGTAGCGGTTCCATGTTTGTTTTTGTTTGTTTGATTACTATGGGAGCAAATGTGGGATGTAAAAACTGCCTGAAAAAATCAGATTTGAATAATTACTGACGATATATTTTTGATTATTGTACCTTTATACATCCCCAACTACCGCCATGGATTCACTTTCGGAATTAATAAACCTGCTAAATAACCATGATAAAAAACTATTTAAAGCATTTTTAGAGCGAAAAAACAAACGGGCGGATGTTAAAAACCTGCAGTTGTTTAATTTAATTGAAACTGACGATATCAGTAACCTCAACAAACTTTATAATAACGAAAAAAATAAAGATGCCTACCACGCTTTGCGCAAAAGGCTACAGGATAATCTGGTGCTTTTTTTATCGCAGAAAACTTTTGAAGGTACCCATTCAGATACTTACGAGGCTTTACGCCTGGTAGTGGCCGGCCGCTTTTTGCTGGAAAACGATGTACCCAAAATTGCCTTTAAATGCCTGGATAAAGCCGAAACCCTTGCCGCCCGACTGGAACAGTTTAATTTATTGAATGAGCTGTTGTTATTAAAGATACAATACGCGCACCTGCCGGGAGCTGAAGATTTTGAAGCCTTAACCGCGCGCTTTCTGCAAAACCAGCTGCATATGCAGCGCGAGGCCAGGCTTAATCTGGCCTACGCCTTTTTAAGACAGGAACTGCAGCAGATCCACCTGAAAGGGAAGATCGTTAACCTGACCAGCCTGATGATCAAAACCATCCGTAAATACAGGATCGCCGCCGAGGATTTGATGACCTATAAATCAATCTACCAGATTTTGTTTATAGCAAGTGAATATGCCGACATACAGCAAAATTACGCGTTGATAGAACGTTACATTAACCGTACCGGCAAGTTTATACAAAACCAGCGAATTGAAAAACACGCCTATCTTTTTTACCATATCTCCATCCTGTACTTTTTGGCAAACTTCCACCTGCGGCAAAAAGATTTTGTAAAAAGCATAGCGTATCTTAAAGAAATGGATGTTTTAATGGGTGCCGATAGCCATTACCACAGGCTGTTTTACTTACGTTACCAATTGCTTTCGGCCCTTAACCGGTTTTTTACCGGTTTTGCAGGCCAGGCCATCGCGCAATTGCAGGAATCGCTCTCCGGTACTAACAACCGTTCAAAACCGGCCGATATTGAGGATTTACGCATATGCCTTGCCATGTTTCTGGCTTTATGCAACGACAGGGGAAGTTTGAAGCAACTGGCTTTACTTACCCGCACTGATGCCTGGTACGAAAAGAAACTGGGCATGCTTTGGACCATCCGAAAAAGCCTGATGGAAATTTTGGTGCAGGCACAGTTCGCCAACATTGAGGTTGCCATGTCGCGTTTAAACAGTTTTAGGAGAAGGTATAAGAAGTACCTGCTGAAAACTTCGGAAGAGCGGGTGCTGGTATTTTTAGGACTTGTTGAAAACTACCTGCTAAAGCCTGATATTGCTATTGAACCTTCATACAAAAAAGCGGTTTTAACCTTTGTTGATGAACCGGGGAATAACGACCTGTTTACATTGAGTTTTATTGCCTGGTTAATGGCAAGATGGGATAAACGGACGGCTTACCAGGTGGTTTTGGGGTTGGTATCACAATACTGACCAAATGCATAATTAAAGCTTCACTTTAACTTATTGAGTAACCACATGATACCAAAATGATGGCAACGTAACGCCTTTGAAGCTTGGAACCGAATAGCAACCTGTAAAAACCGCTTATAATAAAAGCCTTTAATCTTTCAACTAAAGGCTTTTATTTCCTGGTTTCAGCAAGGCCGCTTAACCATCCATTCAGTACCTGCGGGTATTGAATCTGCGGTTAAAACAGGGCCTGTTTATCGAGGGACTTATCATCAAAACATTACAAATACAAAGCCCATTTTTTATAAATATCCATACAAACCTGCACGGTGTTTCCGGATGGTGTTGAGGGATAGTGTTGTGTTGTTTGAGTTTTACCGGTCCAGTCCCAGTCAAATTTGGCGCGTAATTTATTAATGGCCTTCATATCCGGTTCTGAGCCGGTTTTGATGGTTTTCCGTAATTCGTTAAAAAACAAATCCCAACGTAATTTATAATACGAACCGATCAGGCCCGACCAATCTTTCGAGGCATAGTCTGAATTTACATTATCCTCACCACCCCAGGTAGTAATCAGCACACGGGCGCTTTTTTCATAATAATCTTTCTCCGCTTCAGTTTTTCCGAATGCCCTTGCCTGCTCAAGCCATGAGCCCAGTAAAAATTCGGTCTGGGTTCCGGTTAATTTATCAACATCATCACAAATATCATCAAACAAGGCAGTGAACTTATTAAAGGCAACTTCATTTTTAGCATAGTAGGCATTGCTGATAGAATCGCGGATTGACAGGGCCAGGTTAGCCAATACCTGCTTTTCTACCACCACCAGGTCGCGCTGGTAATGAGCAGAACGTTTGGAAACCGAATCGGCAAGGAATAGGCCCGGTAATATATTGGCCAAAGCCTGGTAATCATAACTGCTCAACGACGAATAATCGCCATGCCCCTTCAGCATCGGTTTGGATTGGATGATATTGCCCAAACCAACCCCCGAAACCTGGTTGTTATACACCAGCGGCAAAAGCTTTGCCCACACCGCCTGCACGGCCGCGTCATTATTGCCTGCCCTGCTGGCGGCGTATTTTTTAATCCAATCCTTAGTATTGATGGCATCTTTGTTCCAGGCATAATCAAACACCCACTCAAACATAAAATCATTAATCCCAAAACCCTCAAGGGTTGATCCGATACCCGCCATTTGACGGCTGTTGGGATCATTTTCGGCTGCAGGCAGCAGCCTGGCTACTTTTAAAAGCGGCGCTGCCATTTGTGTATTACCTCCAAAATTACCGAGGTAACACCAAATATACGGCGCGTTAAAAAAGCCGTCGGTAGGGCGCCATATTTCAGTATGTTCGCCGAAATAGTCAAGCAAAATCATTTTGTTTGCCGGCACCGCTTTAATCATGGCCTCCAGGCGAGGATTGGTCCAATGTTTACGGTCATAATAAAATGTCCAGCCCATTTGTATCCAGCTTGCATCGGCATCAACCGCCTGCATGCCGCTGTATATGGTTTTAGCCACCTTTGCCAGGTAGGCGGGTTCCCAACTGGGCGGGTTCATTTCATTAAATGGATCGGCGCCGTAATAGTGATTGGTTCCTAATAGCTTCTGTTGTTCTTTAAGGTAAGCTTTTTGTATTTTAACAAACAGGGGGTCCATCGGATCCAGGAAAAAGGCGTCGTTTTCTGCCCCCGTATCGTACGAACCCAGGTCGGTAAGCTTCATATCCGGAAACCTAACTTTCAGATCTTTGGGTACATGCCCCGCAAAAGCCGGCAAAATAGGCGTCATGCCGAAAGCTCTTTCCCGCTTTAAAATTTGTTTTTGCAATGCAAACTGGTTATCGATAAAGCTTTGCGGCAGGGGACCTAACCAACGGTCGAGGTTACCCATTCGTTGCCAGGGCAGGTGCGACGGACCGGTAAAGAACGAGCGGCTTTGCTCATCTGTCATCCCGAATTGTTTCCAGACACGCTGCCATATATATTCCTGTCCGGTTATTGCCAGGGGCATATTAATGCCGTTTAAGGCCATCCAGTCTATAAGCCGCTCCCACTCATCCCATTTCCACCAAAGCATGGTATAGCCAAAGGTGCAGTAATTTAAAAAGAAGCGCTTATCAAAACGGCATTCCTGCCCAACGGGTACTTTCACCATCGGCAATACAGCAGGTACGTTGATAGCATCTTTTGAATACCAGCTAACCGATATATTACATACATTTTTCAAATAATAATTCAGGCCCTTAGCCATAGCTAAGGCGTTGGTACCCTTTATTACTATTTTATTGTTTTTGCTTTCCACATAAAAACTGTCGCGAAGATTTTTAGAAGCAATGGGCTCAAGCAAAAAAGCTGCGGATTTACCAGGCAGCAACCGCTCAATTAACGCGCGTACTTCGCCGTAATCGGGGTTAACGGGCCCCCGAGGCTTTGCGGTAGCAGCCGCGTTAATTGCTCCCGCAAAAAAAATGATCAGTAAATAAGTAAGTTTTTTAAAAGTAGCGGTTTTTATCATCGTTAAGGGTTAAGTAGATTAAAGCAGGAAAGCATATTGCTCCGCCTTCAAAAATATTACTATTACCCAAGCAAGCATTGACAAAATTTATCACAAATCGGGTTATTAATACTTACGCAGCGTTAATTTAACAGAAAGAAAATACTTTTTATCACTTCACACAGGTTAATTTAGCAGGTAATCAGCCATCCCCTGCCGGGAGCAAACTCACCCTGCGGCAAAATTTTTACGGGCTTTCCGGATGTCCGGTAAACGCCTGTAATTTTCGGCAACCGGTCAATGATTAGCATCATTTTGTACGCTGATACTCATCAGTCGTCCCGGAAATTCCAACACTAATTTTGACCCATATTCTAACACGCATATTTATGAAATATTTAAAACTAACCTTAATCTGTGCCCTTTTTTGCAGTGCGACTGCTGCCTTTGCACAGGAAAAAAACGAACTTGATATCCGCGTACGCGCAGTAGCTGTGATCCCGCAGGAAAGCGCGTCTATCGGCGTGATCGGGGGCGGCGTGAACATTTCCAATTCAGTAATACCGGAGGTGGATTTTACCTACTTTTTCGCCAAAAACTTTTCGGCCGAACTGATCCTTGGTACCACTAAACATAAGGTAAATACTAAAGGATCAAACCTGACCGCTATCGGCGGAAGCAGCTCGGCTGATGTTAACCTAGGCAGCGTATGGTTATTGCCGCCAACGCTTACCCTGCAATACCATGTTCCGGCCGGAAAAGTATTCAAACCTTATTTAGGTGCCGGCGCTAACTACACTATTTTTTACAGCGCTGATAAAGGCAATACCGTTCAGGGGATCAAATACAAAGACAAATTTGCCTTTGCCGCGCAGGCAGGCGCCGATTTTGACATCAGCAAAAAGGTATTCCTGAATATTGATGTGAAAAAGCTTTTCCTGAATACGAAAGCTACAGTAGATGCTTCGAACTTAACCCCGGCCGGTAGCCCCGCGTTGGCGCCGGTACTGCAAAATATCAATGCCGATGTAAAGATCAGGCCATGGCTGATCGGTATTGGCATTGGCCGACGCTTTTAGTGTTTGAGTTGTGTTAAAGTGGTGAAAACCTGCCTCCGGGCGGGTTTTTTTATGTGCATCCGGATAAGAAAAGTGATCAGCGTCATCTTTTTTGCTGACCGGCATCTTTCCGCCCGGCCCCTGCAATACTGACCTTTACTGCTGACAGTAAACTGTTTTCAATCATTTGTTATGCGCAGCAAGTTACCGTACCTACTTTTGCTCAGCCTGTTTGCCTGTAAAAACAGGCAGGAAAGGGTCCGCCCGGTCCTTTCATCTATTTCCGAGTCTGTTTATGCCTCCGGCACACTGAAAAGCGGTAATCAATACCAGGCCTTTGCCACGGTTAGCGGCGTAATCAGGAAACGGTTTGTAGAGGTGGGGGATGCGATATCCGTGAATACCCCCATATTACTGATCAGCCGGGAAACACAGCAATTAAACAAGGAAAATGCCGAATTAAGCGCGACCTACGCCTCCGCCGCGGCTAACCGGGGTAAACTGGAAGCTGCCCGCCAGGAAATGGAAACCGCACATAACCAAATGCTCAATGATTCGGTACTGCTGGTACGGCAGCGCGCACTGTGGCAGCAGGATATCGGTACCAAAGTACAGCTGGAAAACCGGGATTTAGCTGCGAAACAAAGCCGGACAGCCTGGTACACCGCCGCCGTAAAACTGAAAGACCTTCAGCGGGAAATCAGTTTTAACGCCGCCCAAAGCAGGAATAACCTGCAGCTTAACAGGCACCTGGAAGATGATTTTATCCTGCGGAGCAAAGTGAACGGTAAGGTATATGCATTGTTTAAAGAAAACGGCGAATCGGTAACCCCGCAAACGCCACTGGCCCTGCTGGGTGGTAACGACGGGTTTCTGCTGGAGATGCAGGTAGACGAATATGACATTGCCCGCGTAGCCACCGGGCAAAAGGTACTGGTAACCATGGATAGCTATAAGGGAAAGGTTTTTGAGGCTGTGGTTACTAAAATTTACCCTGCCATGAACGAACGCAGCAAAACCTTCCTGGTGGAAGCCGCCTTCACCAGGCCGCCCGCTAAACTATTTCCCAATGCCACGCTGGAAGCCAATATCATTATCAGCACCAAAAAAAACGCGCTGCTTATCCCCCGGTTTTGCCTTCTGAACGATTCTACCGTTCTGATGTCGGACGGGAAGCCGCGGACCATAAAAACCGGGTTGAGTGATTACAGCCAGGTGGAAGTGTTAACCGGTATTGACCGGCAGGACGAACTTTTAAAACCAAAGCCGTGAGCCTGAAACTGATCATCGAGATAGCCCGCTCATTATTGCTGGCACGCTGGCGCCAAACGCTGGTTGCGGCTATCGGTGTAACCTTTAGCATCACCATGTTTATAGCTTTGCTCAGTTTTATGGGCGGCCTTAATAAATTGCTGGATGGCCTGGTGGTGAACAGAACGCCACACATCCGGTTATACAGCGATGTGGAAGCGGCCAAACACCAACCGATAGAATTATCGCCGGAGTTTAGTGGTTATCATCATTTTATCAGCTCGGTTAAACCGGTATCCAAATCCCCGGCAATCCATAACGCGTTGCCTGTAATGAAGGCGCTTGAAAATGATCCGCAGGTGTTGGGCGTTTCGCCCCGGGTTAGCACCCAGGTGTTTTACAATATCGGCGCCACACAACTGAACGGTTTGGTGAGCGGCATTGATGTTTTACTGGAAAACCGACTGTTCTCCTTCAGCGATTATGTAACCGAGGGCAGGTTTGTGGATTTAAAAAACACGCCGAACAGCATTTTATTGGGTAAAGGTGTTGCCGTCAAAATGCTGGCCCATATCGGCGATGTTATCCATATCACAACTGTTACCGGCGAACAGTTTCCGCTAAAGGTAGCGGGAATTTACCAAACCGGCCTCCAGCAAGTTGATGATGAACAAAGCTACGTATCAGTAGCAACGGCGCAAAAAATCATAGGAGCATCCAATAATTATATAACCGATATCGAGGTTAAACTGAAAGACATTACCCGGGCGCCTGCACTGGCCGCAACCTACCGGCAACGCTTTGATGTGGATGCTATTGACATACAAACCGCCAATTCTGAATTTGAGACCGGGAACTTTATCCGGACACTGATTTCCTATTCGGTGGGCGTAACCTTACTGATTGTTGCCGGTTTCGGAATTTATAACATCCTGAATATGATGATCTATGAAAAGCTGGACACTATCGCCATCTTAAAAGCGGTAGGTTTTTCGGGCAGGGATGTAAACGGCATTTTTAACGCCATCGCTTTAAGTATCGGGTTGTTCGGCGGCGTGTTCGGGCTTTTACTCGGTTACGGCCTATCCGCCGTTATCGCGCATATCCCCTTCAACACCACCGCCTTGCCTACAATCAAAACCTACCCGATTGATTTTAACCCCAGGTTTTACCTGATAGGCGGGGTATTTTCGATGGTTACCACTTACCTGGCCGGTTATTTCCCCTCCCGTAAGGCAAGCAGGGTTGATCCGGTCATTATCATCAGGGGGAAATAACATGAACGATACACTTTTACAGGCCACGGCCATCTCCAAATATTTCCACGATCCGCAAACCATACAGATCCTGAAGGAAGTTAGTTTTTCGCTTGAGCGGGGCGAGTTCGCTTCCATTATCGGGAAATCCGGCTGCGGCAAATCAACGCTGCTTTACATTCTTTCTACAATGGATACGGATTATGAAGGCGGGCTGAAAATAGATGGCCGCGAGATGAAAGGGCGCAGCGAACAGGAACTGGCAAACGTTCGCAATGAAAAGATCGGCTTTGTATTCCAGTTCCACTATTTGCTCAATGAATTCTCGGTACTGCGCAACGTTATGCTGCCGGGACTTAAACTGGGCAAAATTTCGGCGCAGGAAGTGGAACACCGCGCTATGGAGAAGCTAAAGATACTGGGTATTGCCGACGAAGCGCTCAAAAACCCCAACCAGCTATCGGGCGGGCAAAAACAAAGGGTAGCCATAGCGCGAGCGCTCATTAACAATCCGGTAATTATTATGGGCGATGAACCTACCGGGAACCTGGATAAAAAAAACACAGAGATTGTTTTTGACATTTTTAAAGAACTGGCCGAAAGCTATCACCAGACACTGCTGGTAGTTACGCACGACAACGCCTTTGCCGAACGTACGCACCGGATCATCACCATGGAAGATGGCATGATCCTCCCGCCGGGAAGACCCAAATAAACAATAAAGCATATCGATTAAAATGATGTACAAATACCTGTTTAAAACTGACCGACATCAAACTTCAGCGTCCCGGCCATCATATGTAGAGCCTGTGATACGGTGTTTCATCACACCGCTTTCGGAGGCGGGTGTTGTCGTTTTAAATAATGTAACTTCTTTAGATCATGTGATACGGTGAAAACACCGACCACAGGCTCGAACTATAATTTACCTGCAAAATCAATTTATAAATATCATGAAAAAAATACTTGTTCTGACCGATCTGAGCGCCACAGCGGCCAATGCGGCCTCCGCAGCGCTCCCGCTTTGCTGCGCCCTGCACACCAACCTGGTATTACTGCATACCTGGACCCCGCAACCGGTACTGGCAGAATATCCCAACAACTCCCGGATTATTGACGCCCTGCTTTATGGCGAGCAATCTAAAGGGCAACTGGAAGCCTTAAAAGAAAATTTAAAGGAAGAACTGGCAGGCTTGCCGCCACCGGAAAGGCTGCCATCCATTGACTGGCGCCATGAAGACGGATCGCTCAGGGATTGCGTACAAATTCAGCTGCACCATAAGGATATCGAAATGCTGGTGATGGGCAGCCGCACAGGCGGCAAGCTGGACCACTTGTTTCTGGGCAGTGATACCCGCGCAGTGATTGATCATAGTAACCGCCCTGTATTGGTAGTTCCGGATGGTAAAAAGATGGGGCCGATAAAAAAGGTAACCTTTGCCAGCGACCTGAATGATGGCGACCTGCGCGCGGTTCATTACCTCACCAGGATAGGTCGGCTGATAGGTTTTGAACTGGAGATCATCCACGTGGTGATTTACGGCTCGCAGGAAGACGACGCGGTATTACGCCAGGAGCAGTTTAAAAAGCATGTGGATAAATTCCGTTTCCCTGATATCAGCTACCGCAATATTTATGGGGAGAATATAACCGACCGGCTAAGCCACCATTGCCACGAAAACGGATCGCACCTGCTGGCCCTTTGCCATGACCGGCACAGTTTCTGGAGCAGGCTTTTTGGAGGCAGCCAGAGTGTTAAACTGCTGGATAAACAACAGTTGCCCTTACTGGTGATTCCCGCAAACCTGGAAACCGGGGGACTTTGATAAGCGCATTTCCGGGCATTTAGCTTGCACTTAGTCGCCTTTTATTATAGAGGGCTGAATGATACCAACGGTGCAGCAGTTGCTTAGTTAACAGGTGACCGGCAGCGTCACCTGTTAACTGCTTATATTCTGCCTCATCACCATGTGCAAGCACCCGTTTCTATTGCCGGGCGGGCGAATTCCACAGAACCGGTTTTTTAATCAATCGGCTCCGCCCTCGTAAATAACACCCGAGGTAGGCGTTTCTTTCAGTTCAATCCTGCTCAATCCGGGTATCTCCGGTTGGATGCCGCGCCATAGCCAGCGCGCTACATTTTCGGCAGTAGGGTTTTGCAGTCCTGCAATCTCATTGAGCATGGCATGGTCCAGTTGGTCAACCAGAGGTTTAACTACGGCCTTCAAATCTTTAAAATCAATCACCCAACCTTCTTCGGCACTAACGGCGCCCGATACATAAACGGTTAAATGATAAGTGTGTCCATGTACCCGGCGGCAACGGTGCCCCTCCGGTACGTTGGGCAAAAAATGGGCGGCATCGAACGTAAATTGCTTATATATAGTCATAAATCGCTTTTAAGAGTGTAACCAATCAGATTACACCATCCCAAAATTGCATGGTAATGCCCGGCCATAAAATGCGCAGGATCATAAAATTTCCTGATCCATGCACTGGATTTTCAGAATAAAGCCCGGTATAGCAAACCGCGGCAGGATCACAGGAAAAAATGATACGCATCACTTTTCAGCCCAACGTCAATCCCCAACTTTACCTCAACAAAACAAGCGTGTAAAGCCATGAGTAACTTATTAGCGGATACCGAACTGGAAACCGAATTACAGGAACTATTTATCCAGGCCCGCCACTGGCAGGACGATATTTACTTTTTAGAGGATGAGATCCGCTTTTTCAGAAATATCCTGCTTAAATATGATACAGCACCGGCTGAAAACAACCGGCCGGAAGCGGAGTTACGCCAAATGATCGAAAACCAGGAAAGCCGGTTGGCAAACTTAAAGAGCGCGGTTCCTGAATTTATAGTGTTCCTGAAACCTTATGTAGGGGATAACATACAAGCCATGGACCTGAACTTCCTGGAACGTTACAATGACCTGCAAAATGAGTTGACCGCTCTGTTCGCGGGGATCAAAAAAACAAAAACAAAACTTTTTGCCTATGCCGAAACGGTAATGGCGGGCAACCTCACCACTATATAATCCTCAACTAATGAAGACGATAGCTGTATTGACAGATCAAAGTTCGGGCGCCCATACCGCGGCGCGCTACGCCCTGCACCTGGCAAAAAAAATGAAGGCCAATGTATTGTTATTTAATCTTGCGCCGGTACCGGCAACTGTGCTGCAGCTGCAAACCGCCGGTGCCGAACAGGAAATGGAGGAAACCGAAGTTAACAGCCTTACCGCTTATACCTTGCAACTGGAGCAGGAATTGGCAGCAAGCTCTTTTACCGGCAGCTGGCTACCGCAGATCAGTTTCGATGTAGAAAATACCGAACTGGTAGATATCATGACCGCTATAGATGCGCATAAGGATATTGCCATGGTGGTGTGCGGTGTTCCTGATGAGGAAGAACTGGCAGATTATGTTTTGGGCGATACCTGTAGCCGCGTTATTGACTGGGCCCGGATCCCCGTTATGGTTGTGCCCCGGGGTGCGGCCCGGATGAACCCCGAAAAAATAGCCTATGCTGCCACATTGAAAGAGGAAGATCTGCAAAGCATCGGGGAACTGGGAGAATTGATGGAAGCGTTCGCGGCCGAACTGATGGTAGCTCACCTATACCGGTCTATACCGGATAAAGCAGTGAAAGCCAAAGAACGGGCGCTGCAAACCGCGCTTTACCGTAACCTGAACTGTGGCGCTGTTTATTTCCGCAGCGTTGACGACAGCCGGCCCCTGGGCGACTGGAAATGGCTGAAAGCTAACAAGCCCACTGATATTATGGCGCTGATGCTGCGCCCGAAAGAGGAAATGAAACAATTTTTTAAACGCGGTAAAAATGATCAGGCAACTTATCACATCACCGTACCGGTAATCATCATGCCCAAACGGCCCTGAACATTGCCATACAACCGGACGGCCGCACCTTTTCGGGAACGGCCTTCCGGTGAAGAAAAGGATCAAACCTGTGCCTGCCGCAGCCGGAGTTCATGATCATTCCGGATAGCGGCCGGAAAAAGGATATTATTTTCCAGGTGCAAATGCATCTGCAGGTCATCTTCAAACTCCTGCAATATCTTGTAAAGAATCCGGAACCCGTGCGTCACATAGTCGGGCGGCTGATAGCCCCGGGTAAGCTGCCTGATCTGCGAAAAAGCATCAAACATCCGTTCATGAGCGGCATCCATGGCGTAAACAAGCTGCTTTAGCGGGCCCCGCTCAGGTGCAGTTAGCGGCTTTCCCGACTTCAGCGCATAGGCTACATCGGTAAAGTAAGGAAAAAGCACTTCTTCTTCCTGCTCCATATCAGCGGTCAGCCTTTCTGCCATCTTTATTACCAGCTTGCGCAATTCATACAGCTCGGTATATTTAGCCCCGTACGAACGGGTAATCTTATCACTCGTTTCCAGCAGGAATGGCAGGTTGGCACGTACATAGCCGTGGTGCAGATCGACCAGATATTTACAAAAAAAGCCGGTATCCCAGTGCGGGAAGTCCATCGCGGGATAGGCAATATCCGGTAGTTCGCCCTGCAGTTTTAACATTACCTTATCTACATCCAGTTGCATTTCCTCACAAACTTCGGTAAGGGTACGGCTACCACCGCAGCTAAAGTCTATTCCAAATTCTTTAAATACGGCTGCTTTACGCGGGTCGTTGATAACGATCCGGCCAATGCTGTCCTCGCCGTTTAAATCGGCCCGTTTAACTAATTTCACCTGCCAAACCTCCGGCCCGCTTTCCAGGTTTTTCCAGCTAAAGTTCCGGCCGGTATGTTCAATCAACCGAAAATATAACGACCTGGGATCACGGTCAAGGTTCAATACCAGGCGACCGCCCACAGGCAGGCAGCTGAATTTTTCCAGCAGCAAATCGCCCGCCAGGCTTTCCTCAATAGCGGTTATATCTAAGATCTCCGGTCCGTCCATTCAAAAATTCAATTTTCAAATTTATCCTGCCCGGCACCATCATAAAATGATACAAGTCACAATTTGCCGCTGTGCACCTGATTTGATGAAGCGAATTGCTGTATAGTTTGCCTAAACACATCTTGTAATCGGTGTAAACAAAGGCTTAACAGCGGCAGTATGGTAAGCGGTTTCTCGCTTTGTATCCATAGCGAGTGATTTACGGGGCGCTATTTTTAATCATTCGCAACGTTTAACAAGCCTTAACTATGCTTACAGCCGTTTTTTACGATACCCTCGCGTGGCAGCTGCTGAAATATCAACAATCCAAAAAAGTGACCTGAATCACATTTAAACGTACCCGGCATCATTCTGCTGCTCCGGCGCGCTTTATAGTTTTACAGCCATAAAAGATAGTAGTTTATGCAGCCGGAAAAATCTGATGATTACCACAACAATGCCCCAAACTTTGGCGCTGCTGCCATCATCCGGGGCATTGCCAAAGTGATGCCGGCCCGGGAAAAACAATTATCGCCTAAACAGATCCAGGACGTAGTAAAATCTATCAAATCCATTCACGTAACGAACGCCGCTCATCCGAAAGCGCCGCAGGGCGAAAGGGAAGCGGAGTACGGACCACAAAACAAACCTCTAAATCATAATACTCATGGACTTATCAGCTGATGTACAGGCGGGAAAGAGAAAGTGGATGTATCCGCTGATCCGCAAAGGCAGATTTTATCAATGGCGCAGTTACCTGAGCTATGTGTACCTGATCTTCTTTTTTTCAGGGCCATTTATCAGGATAGGCGGCCAGCCATTGCTGCTGCTCAACTTTATGGACCGGCAATTTGTTATACTGGGGCAGGCGTTCTGGCCGCAGGATATCTTCCTGTTTGTACTGGCCACCCTTATATTCCTGGTTTGCGTGGTGCTGTTCACCATAGCGTTTGGCCGCATTTTTTGTGGCTGGATCTGCCCCCAGACCATTTTTATGGAGATGGTGTTCAGGCGTATAGAAGTATGGATTGAGGGAGAACCGGCGGCACGCAAAAAACTCGATGCCGGCCCCTGGACCAGGCAGAAGATCTGGAAAAAATCCCTGAAACACGTAATCTTAGTATTCATTTCGTTCCTGATTGCCAATACTTTCCTGGCTTACCTTATCGGTAGCCCGGCGCTGTTACGGATAATTACTGAACCGATAGCGCAACATGTTACCGGTTTTATCAGCATCTGGGTTTTTACAGTGGTATTTTACCTGGTGTACAGCCAGGTGCGTGAAATTGTGTGTACCCTGATCTGTCCTTATGGCCGCCTGCAAACAGTGCTGATCGACCCGCATACACTGGTGGTTGCCTATGATGAGGTACGCGGCGAACCACGCGGAAAACTACAGAAAAATGCCGATGTACTTAACCTGCACGGCGACTGTGTAGATTGCGGGCTTTGCGTGTCGGTTTGCCCTACGGGGATAGACATCCGTAAGGGAACACAGCTGGAATGTATCAATTGTACGGCCTGTATTGATGCCTGCGACCAGGTTATGGATAAGATCGGGAAACCACGCAACCTTATCGGTTATTTTTCGGAAAATATGATCCATGCCAAAGAAAAACCTTCCTTTACGGTACGCATGAAAGCCTACGCGGCAGTGATCACCATTTTGTTCAGCGTGTTGGGTTATTTTGTTTTTAGCCGCAGCGATATGGATATGACGGTGTTGCGCGGTGCAGGCATGCTTTACCAGCAACAGCCCGGGGGCATGATCAGCAATATTTATAACGCGGAGATCATTAATAAAACCAATCATGACCGGACCATCAGTATTACTGCAGACAATCCCGACATCCGGATCAAGTACATCCAGGCCCCTGCAACCGTAGCTAAAGGCGGGATGGTTAAAACCATATTTTTTGTGATGATGCCTGAAAAGGACATTCATGCCGCCAAAACCGATATCCAACTTAAACTGATTTTTAACAACCGGGTAATTCAAACGGTGAAAACCACCTTTGTAGGGCCTGAAAACGATTAAGCTATGAACTGGGGAAAAGCACTGGTTATCGGAATGACCTTATTCATTCTTTTTATTTCAGCCATGGGTGTACGGATGTTCCTGTTGCCGGGCGACGATTACGATCATCAATATTATGAAAAAGGGCTTACCTTTAACCGGGACCTGGAACGGGAAAAACAGGTTACAACCGACCATGCAACGCCCGTTATTAAACAGAACGGCCAAACGCTGTACCTCACTTTTAAAACTCCGCTAACCGGCTCAGTCCGTTTTGAGCGGCCGTCTGATCAGCGGCAGGACCGCTCTTTCCCTTTAAAGCCGGATGCGGCTAACAAAGTAACGCTCCCGGTAACCGGGCTGGCCGCCGGGAGATGGCAACTGACCATGAACTGGCAGAACGAGGGTAAAGCCTATTTATATCACCAGGAAATCACTATCCGATGAGCACCGCAGCAATCGCCTTTTTTATCGGGTTATTCGGCAGCGTTCATTGCATTGGCATGTGCGGGCCGCTGGCCTTTTCTATTCCGTCGTTTCATGCCCAATGGTGGCGGGTGGTGCTGGATAAGGTGATCTATAACCTGGGGCGCCTGTTTTCTTATACATTGCTCGGCTTTTTAACCGGCCTGCTCGGGAGGCAGCTTTGGCTGTTGGGCCTGCAGCAGGGTGTCAGTATTATTAGCGGGCTGCTCATCATGGGCGCGGGCCTTTCCCGTATCCTGAAAATCCGTTTTACGCAAAGCCGCCGCCTGGCGCCCCTGCTTCAGCCTTTAAATAAACTGATCGTATACGCGCTGAAACAACGGGCCGGGCACCTCATTGTAGGTATCCTGAACGGTTTCCTTCCCTGCGGCTTTGTTTATATCGCGCTGGTTGGCGCGGTCAACACCGGTACCCCTGCGGCTTCTGCCGTTTATATGTTTTGGTTTGGGGCGGGTACATTTCCATTAATGCTGGCCGCTACGGTCAGCTCCGGGTTTGTTGGCCCTGCACTTCGCCGCCGTATCAATAAGGGTATCCCCTACCTGATGGTTTGCCTCGGGGTTTGGTTTACGTTGCGCGGGCTCGCGCTTAATATCCCCTATCTAAGCCCTGCCAAACAGGAAAGCAGCATACAGGTTTGCCATTAAAATGATGGCAGTAACCGTTAAATGCTAACCTATTTAAGGCAAAATAATATCCATTACGGCACTTCTTCAAACCAATACCGCAGCCTCCGGAAAGTGACCTCAATCATTTTTAAGCAGGTATCGGGTCATGGTGGATACAGCCGCTTACCATGATATTTGTTTCATAAAACTATCAGTGACGCAGCAAATCAAAAGCGCAGCCAACGGCTACCACAAAAGGCGCCGGTAAACGCGCCGCCTGGTTCCTGTTCGCGCTGATCTTCCGGGGTAACCTGCTCATGTTCATCTTATTTATGTTATAAAATATACCGTTATGATCCCAAAAACTATGAAAGCCGCCGTGATCCGTGAATTCGGACAGCCGCTGCAAATTGAAGAAGTACCCGTTAAGATGCCCGCAGATGATCAGATCCTGGTTCGCGTGGTGGCCTGCGGCGTATGCCATACCGACCTGCATGCCTGCAACGGCGACTGGCCGGTAAAACCCCACCTGCCGCTGATTCCCGGCCATGAGGCCATCGGCTATGTGGCAGCTGTCGGCTCCCGGGTTACCGGCGTAAATGAAGGCGATATTGTTGGCGTTCCCTGGCTTCACAGCGCCTGCGGTTGCTGTGAGTTTTGTATTACCGGCTGGGAAACCCTTTGCGGCACCCAACAAAACGGCGGTTACAGCGTAGACGGTGGTTTTGCCGAGTATGTGCTGGCCGACCCGCGTTACGTAGCTCATTTTCCGGCGGGTGTTGACTTTGCTCAAATGGCGCCCATCATCTGCGCGGGTGTTACCGTTTATAAAGGATTGAAAGAAACCGAAGTGAAACCCGGCGAGTGGGTAGCCATTTCGGGGATCGGCGGCCTGGGCCACCTGGCTGTACAATATGCAAAAGCCATGGGCATGCATGTGGCCGCGATTGACGTAGCTGACGATAAGCTGGCACTTGCCCGCGAACTGGGCGCCGACCTTACTGTTAACGCACTGAACCAGGATCCCGGCGCATACCTGCAACAACAGGCGGGCGGCATGCATGGCGTACTGGTTACCGCCGTATCGCCCGTTGCATTTGAACAAGGTATTTCCGCGCTGCGCCGCAAGGGCACCATCGCCCTGAACGGCCTGCCCAAAGGTAGTTTTGACCTCCCTATTTTTGATACCGTACTGAACCGTTACACCGTGCGCGGCTCAATTGTAGGCACCCGTAAGGATATGCAGGAAGCCGTGGAATTTGCGGTGGAAGGCAAAGTTAAGGCAACCATCCATAAAGCCAAGCTGGAAGATATTAACGACGTTTTTGACCAGATGAAGGCAGGTAAGATTGACGGCCGGATTGTGCTGGAAATCGGTCAGCCCTGAATTGTATGACTATGACAAAGGGTGTTTTCTGATTACCCCCCAGGGTTCGTAGCGAAGCCTGCGGTTGGAGATCAGGAAATACATCGCCGGATTTTTAATGATACCCCGGATGATCAACATCGCGCACCTGTGTGCCTGTTGCTTGTCCGGGGTTATCATATTATGCCTTTCGCTATCACCTGCCACGAAGTTTAACAGGATGTACGGAAGATGAAAGACGGCTCTCCTCTTAATTTTCCGGAGTCGGCTGCAGCAAAGGCCACCCTACAAAACAAGTTCAGCGAGTGGAGGGCTGATTAAAACAAACAACCCTCCATTCACTGCACTACCCGCCCCTCAATAACCAAATAAATATAGCCTGACTACGGCCTTATGCTCAAATTGCCATGCTGAATAACTGTGTGGCCGGTTTATCCGCCCAAAGCCGGGTGTCAAAGCATAAACAGATATTCCTTAAAAAACGCTTGCCGGTTTCGGTAACCTGCAAACCGTCAGCGGATAAATTAACCAGGCCGTCTGCCTCCAGCGGCTCCAGCCGTTTCAAAACTTCAGGGAATTCGACGGCAAACAGTTCGGCATCCCAGCCGGTATGCTGTTTACACATAATATCGAGAATATGACACCGGATCTGCAGGTCTTCGTCGCTGAGCACATGCCCTTTAAATACGGGCAATTCTCCCTCGTTTATCATCGCCAGGTATTCTTCAAGCGTTTTAACATTCTGCGCGAAAGCATACCAGCTATCGCTGATTGAAGAAACGCCCAATCCGACCAGCAGCTGGGTATGCTGCTCGGTATAACCCATAAAGTTGCGGTGCAGCCTGCCATCCCTTTCGGCGGCAAACAGTTCATCAGCGGGCAGGGCAAAATGGTCCATACCAATCTCCCGGTAACCGTAGCTCAGCAGCAAACCGCGACCGGTTTCCTGCAGCTTTTCCTTTTGTTCGGGGCTTGGCAGGTCTGCTTCTGTAAAACGTCGCTGTCCCGGCTTAATCCAGGGCACATGGGCATAACTGTAAAAAGCAATACGGTCCGGTTTAAGCCCGGCAACGATATTCATGGTATTGATCAGCCCTTCCTGGTTCTGAAGCGGCAAACCGTAAATCAGGTCGTAATTAATGGAAGTATAGCCGATACTGCGGGCCTGTTCGGTCACTAACCGGATTTGCTCCACGGTTTGATGCCGGTTGATAATAAACTGTACCCGCGGGTCAAAATCCTGGATGCCGAGGCTCAGCCTGCGAAAACCGAGGTCGAAAAGCACCTGCAAATGCCCGGCACTGGTATTGGCCGGATGGGCCTCGAAGCTGAATTCAGCCAGCGGATGGGGACGGGCATCTTTTAGTATGCCGCTAATCAGCCGTTGCAGATTTTCAGGGCTAAAAAAAGTAGGCGTACCGCCGCCCAAATGCAGTTCGCGGATAACCGGCACCTCAGCAAATAACTGAAGATAGAGCGCCCATTCTTTAAGCACGGCGGCAATATAAGGTTCCTCTACACCATGATTTTTAGTGATGCGGGTATTACAGCCGCAATAAGTGCAAAGGCTTTCGCAAAAAGGCAGGTGAATGTACAGGCTGATCCCTGATCCCGCGTTACTTTCCCTGAAAGAAAACTTTACCGAATCTTCCCAGCGCGGGCGGGTAAAGGTGTTCAGATCCCAATAGGGCATTGTGGGGTAACTGGTATAGCGGGGCACAGGCACATTGTATTTACCGGCCAGCGTTTTATCATTTTGTTGCATAATCAATTCTTTAGTTGAGCTGTGCTATCCTGAACAGTGGATGTGGCTCTGCAGGCCTGGCCGCAGGCACAGGCTTTGCCCACGCACTTATTTTGCTGCCAAAGGTCCAGGCTGCGGATGGTTTGGTCGGCAATCTGCTGGAGCGCCTCTTTGGTCAGGTAAGCCTGATGCGGGGTAACCAGCACATTAGGATGGCTGAGCAATTGCTGTAATAAGGGATCTTTAACCGGATCGTTACCCTGTTTCCCTACAAACATTCCTTTTTCAAACTCGGAAACATCAAGGCCGAGATAACCGATCTTCCTGTCTTCCAGCGCGGCCAGTACCGCCGCCGTTTGCAGCAGCTGCCCGCTGGAAGTATTGATCAGCATTACGCCCGGCTTCATCTGCCGCAGCGCCTCGCTGTTGATCATATAGCGGGTTTCATCTGTTAATGAAAGATGGATAGAGATGATATCAGACTGCAGGTAAAGCTTTTCGAGGGGAACAGGCCTGACGTAACGAAAATTACGCGGAAACTTTTCATCATATGCTATCAGCTGGCAGCCCAGGCCATGATAAATAGACGCGGCGGCCTGCCCGGTACTGCCCATACCAATAATTCCTACGGTTTTACCCGCAAAATTGAACCCGACAAGGTCATCATTGCGAAAATCGAAACCATGGGCGTTATGATCGGCCTTAACAATCTGGCGGTTTAGCGCAAAGGCAAGGGCCACCGAATGTTCGGCGATGGCCTGCGGCGAATACGACGGTATACTGGCCAGCTTAATGCCATAGGCCGCGGCCGCAGCTTTATCAATATGATCGGTACCTGCCGACCGGGTAACGATATAACGTACACCCAAACCGGCCATCTTCTCTACCACCGGCGCAGAAACATCGTCACCGGCAAACACGATCACCGCGTCCTTTCCACCGGCGTATAAAGCTGTATCGATAGAAAGCGGGTTGGATATCAGCGTAATATCGTGCTTTTTCTGGTTAGCCTTAGCCAGGTATTCTTTTTCAAACGGCTTAATACTGAATGCTACTGCTTTCATCAATTTGTTTATTTCAAACAAAATTACCCGGATGCAATAGCTTTGGGAATGAGCGGTATCAGCTCAAAATATGATGTGTATCAGTTTTTCATTTTAGCCAGTTTCTCCGGTTCAAGGATGGTGATCAGGCTGCCTTTCTTTTCAATCAACCCCTCATCCTTAAAATCGGATAATGTTCGGCTTACCGTTTCGGTAGCCATACCGGCCATTGCCGCAAGGTCCTCCCGGGTAATCTTAAAACCATCCTTTTCTGCCGATGGCTGGCGGTGCAGCCTCATGATGGCCTCGGCCATACGCTTGCGCACCGAATGGTAAGCCAATTGCATCAGCTGTTCTTCCTTTTCGCGGATATTATGCGCAAGCAACTTAATAAATTCGCGGCCAACCTCCGGCGAGGCATGCAGCAACTGTTCCAGCTGGTCGCGCGGGATCATGCAAAGCGCGCAGTCTTCAAGCGCGGTAGCTGTATCGGTATAGGGTTCGTTGGTCAGCATGGCGTGAATGCCCAGGTATTCGTCGTTGCTGTAAATGCCTGTCATCAGCTCACGGCCATCTTCGGCCAGGCGAATGGTTTTCACTTTACCGCTCAGCAACAGGTACAGCCCCGCCCCTTTATCGCCGTCGTAATAAATAACCTGCCCCTTTTTAAAAAGCCGGCTTTTGCGTTCCTGGATAATCTTTTTCAGTTCCGCGAGTCCGTCATTCCTGGAAATCAGGTTACCCAGCGAGTCCAGGGAGCGGCTGTAAAAATGCTTGTGTACTTCTTTTTTCTTCAAACGGCTTTCAATCGCGTTCAGCAGGTCAAGGTCGTCAAAAGGTTTGGTCAGGTAATCGTCGGCGCCCATTTCCATACCTTTGCGCAGGTCCAGGCGTTCGGCTTTAGCCGTCAGGAAAATAAACGGTATAGCCGCAGTTTCGGGGTTTTTATGCAGGATATGAAGCACACCGTAACCGTCAAGTTCGGGCATCATGATGTCGCACAGGATAATGTCGGGCAAATGCGTGGTAGCCAGGTCAACGCCGCCTTTACCGTTGGCAGCCTCGTACACTTCATAACCGGCAAGGCCCAGAATTTCCGAAACATTCTCGCGGATATCGTTATTATCTTCAATGATCAGTACTTTCTTTTTCATAACAATGGAATGGTGATCTTAAATAAAGTGCCCTGGTTGACGTTGCTTTTGAAAGCGATTTCGCCATTCATGAGGCGGGTATAGCGGGAAACAATGTTAAGCCCCAGCCCCGTTCCGGGGATGCTACCGGTATTATGAGCCCTAAAAAATGCTTCGAACAAGTGTTTCTGGTCGGTTTCAGGAATACCAATGCCATTATCCCGGATGGTGATCACACAGGTATCATTGGTGAGTTCCGTATTAAATTCAATAAAGGTATTCTCGCCCGAATACTTGATGGCATTACCAATCAGGTTGACAACGCAGTTCTTCACCAGGTTCGGATCCAGGTTCACCATGCTGAGCGTACCGGTATGCTGGTAAATGATGCTCTGGTTTTGCTTGGCAATCAGCTGCATTTCCTCGGTCACCTCCTCCGACATTTTCACCAGGTCGAAATACTGGTTAGTGGCCTCCACCTTCCCGGCTTCCAGTTTTTCCAACGACAGAAAATCGTTAAGGATATTGGTCAGGTTACCTACAGAATTTTTGATTTTGGCAACGTGCTTGCTGATATTGGCATTGTCAAAAGGCTGCGCGTACTTCTCGATAAGCGATGAGGAAAGCTGAATGGCGCTGAGCGGCGTACGGAATTCATGCGAAGCCATCGACACAAACCGGCTTTTCAATTGGCCAAGCTCCTTTTCCTTTTCAAGGGATGAACTAACTTCTTCTTTGGCCAGTTGCAATTCGCGGATGGCGCTTTTCAGGTTTTGGGTACGGTTTTCCACCAACTCTTCGAGGTGGGCGGCATATTCTTTCAATTGCTCTTCAGCTTCCTTCTCGCGCGACAGGTCATGAATAAAACCGGTATAGATTTTCCGGCCCGCGAAGGGCACTTCGCTAACACCCAAACGAAAGGGAAATACTGATCCATCCTTACGGAGGCCTTTAACCTCGCGGCCAATACCAATAATATGGGCCTGGTGTGTGGCGTGGTAACGCTCAATGTATGCGTCGTGCCGGTCCCGGTCTGGTGGCGGCATCAATACAGATATATTTTTACCTACAACCTCTTCCGGGCTGTACTGGAATAAATTACAGGCGGCAGGGTTGATTGTTTCGATATGCCCGCGCCCGTCGATGGTGATGATACCATCAATAGCATTTTCAATAATTGCTTTTAAGAGTGCGGCACTTTCCATGTTGTAATACGGCCTTGCTTATCATATTTACCACAAATATTGGCAATAAGGATCATAAAAAACATAATATAATTCAGTTAAAAGAGTGACGGCCGTCATTTTTAGCGCATTTTACTTGCTTGAAGGAGAAAAAACTGACCGGCGGCAGTTTTATGGCTGATGGTTATCATATTGCAGGCAAGTTAAAAATTCAAACTTTGTATCATAGTTCCCCAAACCACCGGTCATGTAATGATCTGCCTCCGGGCAGATCATTACAAACTGCAACAGAACAAGATACCAATAATGAACCAGACCAATACCAACACAGAAATCAAATTCCTGGCCGGGCCGCAGTCGCGCCTGAAGGAATTGAAATTTACTTTCGAGACCATGCTCGACCTGATACGCGGGTTCAGGGGGTTGCATTTTTTAGGCCCCTGCATTACTATTTTCGGTTCGGCACGCTACAAAGAGGACCATCCTTTTTATGAACTAACCCGCAAGGCAGCAGGCGAATTCGCCAGGCTGGGGTTTACCATACTCACGGGCGGCGGCCCGGGCCTGATGGAAGCTGCCAACCGAGGGGCCAAAGATGTGGGGGGCAGATCGGTAGGGTGCAATATCCAGTTGCCGGTTGAGCAGGCGCCCAATCCTTACCTGGATAAATGGGTGTATATGAAGCATTTCTTCCTCCGTAAAGTGCTGCTGGTGAAATATTCCTTCGCCTTTATTGTTATGCCCGGCGGATACGGTACCCTCGACGAATTTTTTGAAGCGCTCACATTGATCCAGACCCATAAAATCAAAAACTTCCCGGTTGTTATATTCGGTAAGGCGTACCACGAGGAGTTGTTACAGCATATTCGCGTTATGCAGAAGCATCAAACCATCAGCGATGCAGATACAGGCCTTTTCCTGGTGACCGACGATATCGCGGAAGCAACTGAATATATCCGCGAAAAAAGTGTGAGGAAGTTTGGCCTGAAACCCGAAAAACGCCGCAAGCCGCTGCGCTGGCTGTTTGAAAAGGACTGAGACGGCCATAAATGACCAGGATCATATTCCCGGCTGTTCCGCATCAGGATTCAGGAACGTTGGGTATTTTAGTTTTGGCCATCCTAATATCATTCAAATGAACAACATACAATATATCCCCGCAGCCGAGGCCCTAAAATGTGTAGAACCCGGTAACCGCGTATTTATACACGGCAGTGCCGCTACCCCGGTTTGCCTGGTGGAAGCACTGCAGAATCGTTACCAGGAACTGTATAATGTAGAATTGGTTAGCATTACCACACTGGGCAACGTTAATTTTGACCGGCCGGAACACCGCAAATCATTTTTCTTTAACTCCTTATTTGTTTCTGCGGCTACCCGCAATGTGGTGAACAGCGATGACGGAGATTACGTACCGATTTTTTTAAGCCAGATCCCGCAGCTGTTCCGCGAAAATATACTGCCTATTGATGTGGCCCTGATCCAGGTATCACCTCCCGACGCGCACGGATACTGCTCGCTGGGTACCTCGGTGGATATTGCACGGGCGGCTGTAGACATGGCAACCTACGTGGTTGCACAGGTAAACCCGCTGATGCCCCGTACCCATGGCGAAAGTTTTCTCCATATCAGTAAGATCAACGCGATGGTGTGGCATTCTGCCGAGCTCCCGGAGGTTAATTATGACGCCGAAACCAACGCGGTAACCGAGAAGATTGGTTATCATGTAGCCTCATTGGTAGAGGATGGCGCTACTTTACAACTGGGTATCGGCAGCATACCCGACCAGGTTTTGAAAAACCTGACCACTCACCGGCACCTGGGCATCCATACCGAAATGTTCTCGGACGGGATCATCCCGCTTATCCAGCGCGGCATCATCGATAACAGTTGTAAAAAGCTGAATGCCGGCCGCTCGGTAACCGCCTTTATTACCGGCACCCGCAAATTGTACGATTATGTGAACGATAACCCCGGCATCCGCGTAATGGATATCAGTTATGTGAACGATACCAGTGTGATACGCCAAAACCCGAGGGTAACGGCGATCAACAGCGCCATTGAAATCGACCTTACCGGGCAGGTTTGTTCCGATTCTATCGGTACCTTCCAGTATTCAGGCATCGGCGGGCAGATGGACTTTATCCGCGGGGCCTCGCTCTCCGCCGGGGGCAAACCCATCATCGCGCTGCCGTCGCAAACCAATAAAGGCATCAGCCGGATTGTTCCCTTCCTGAAACAGGGGGCGGGCGTAGTAACCACACGCGGACACGTGCATTGGGTAGTAACCGAGTACGGTATCACCAACCTGTTTGGAAAAAACATGAAACAGCGGGCACAGGCACTGATCGGGCTGGCGCACCCCGACCACCGAGAAAGCCTTGAGCGTGAATATTTTAATAGGTTTGAACATGCGTAACCTCACCCCAGCCCTCTCCAAAGGAGAGGGAGTTTCTTGCTCACTTAAATCCTCTCCTTCGGAGAGGATTTAAGTGAGGCCATGCTTTCAAAAGCTATTTCCTGCAGCATACCTTTCTTTAAACTGTATTTTGTTATTCGTTTTCCCTTATCAGTTTAAAAAAAGCTTCACGGTAGGTTTCTCCTATTGGGATAGCCTGTTCACCGATATAAAGCATATTTCCATCAATCATTCTGATCTTATCCAAGGGTACTATATAGGATTTATGCACCCGGTAAAACGGGGGGCTGGGTAACTGTTCGCCAAGATCGCGCATGCTTTGGTAGGTCACTAATCTTTGCGATGGCGTGAAAATGGAAACGTAATTTTTAAGTCCCTCAATATAAAGGATATCGCTGTAATCAATCCTGATGAATTTGTTCTTGCTTTCGCCCTTGATGAACATGTATTGAGCTTCAGCATTAGGCGGATCAGCAGCGGGAGCCACCTCGCGCGGGGGCTCCATCGCCCGCTTTGCAGGAACAATTTGATTAAATGCCTTTTGCGTGGCTTTTAAAAAACGGTCGAAGGCTATTGGTTTTAGAAGGTAATCAATTACCTCGTGTTCAAAGCCCTCCAACGCGTATTCGGCATAAGCGGTGGTTAAAATTACCTTACATTTAGTGCCACAAAGTTTTAAAAACTGGATGCCGGTAAGTTGCGGCATCTGGATATCGAGAAAAACCAGGTCGATATCACCATTTTGCACCATGCTTAGCGCCTCTATAGCGTTAGTGGTTGTACCTGCAAGTTCCAGATAAGGCACTTTGGCAATATAATTGGCTATCATCTTGATAGCGTAGGCTTCGTCATCAACCGCAAGGCAGCGTATCATGGTGTGCTATTAACTTAATTTTTATTATTGTTCAGGCTTACACTCAGCGTTACCCTGTACGTATCCCCGTTGTTACTGGTCAGCAGTTCAAACCTGCCGGGGTAAATCAATTCCAGTCGGCGTTTGATATTTGCCAGCCCTATACCGCTCGACTGATCTTTTTGGCCGTGGCTGATTTTGTTGCTTACCACCATGTGCAATTGCCCGGCGGTGATGCTGATCTTAATTTTTACAGGCCTTCGCGAATCATCTGTCACCCCGTGTTTAAAAGCATTCTCCACAAAGGGTATCAGTATCAGCGAGGCGATCTTTTTCCCTGTAAAATCGCCGGTGGTTTTAAAATCAACAAAAAAATCATCCTCAAAACGCAGCCGGTAAATCTCAATGTAGTTTTCCAGATACTCAATTTCCTGCTCCAGGCCAAGCATCCCGTCAACACTATTGTTGAGCATGTAGCGCATAAGCTGCGAAAGCTTAATAATGGCGTCGGCCAGCTTTTCTGATACCGGGTAGGCCAACGAATATAAATAATTAAGCGTATTGTATAAAAAATGCGGGTTGATCTGTGTTTTTAAAAAAAGCAGCTCGGCCTTTATCTTTTCATGTTTTAGCTGCTCTGTTTCCTGTTCCCTCCGGTAAGTATCTACCAGGGCCCAGGCAATAAAGCTGAATATGATGGGCTGTAAGGCCCGCCACCAGTTATCGCTGATATAGTAGAGCAGGTTTATGGGGTGGTCGTAATTACCGTAACCAAGCAGCCATAAATAAACCACTTCCTCAATTAGATAACGGCAGCCAACAAATAAAGCATCGGCCATCACAAGCCCGGCAATGAGCAACGGCAGCTTTTTAAGCTTTAAAAACCGGGGATAAACAAAAAAGAAGCAGAACGAAAATTCAACAAAGCCCGATACCAGGTTTGACCACACGTAGGGCTGCGGGCCCCGGTTATTAGCCACGTTATCAATATACAAATAAAGTGTGTAACAAGCCCATGCCAACAGGTAATAAATGGCTAACCGGTTTCTTTTCATTCCTCAAATATAGTAACCGCATTTCATCCGGCCGTTTTATTATCCCAATCGCTTATTTCCTGATACCAACTGCGCTTTCTGCGCCAAATTGAGCCGAACCATGCATACCCAGGTGTTGGGATAACAATTTGAAGCCTTGGGATAAGAAAATTGAGCGGGCCGGTTATGCGGCGCACCTTTGATGCACAAACCAAAACAAAGACAATGAAAACAATAACTAAATTATTCTTGTGCCTGCTGATAGCGGTTGTAATTAACCCGGCCGCCACCAGGGCACAGCAGGCCGATAGCGTACGCCGCCTTATTGATACCCTATTACAATTTGGCAAAGAACATTCGCTTTACAGCAGCCAGGTTGATTGGAAAAAGGTTTCAGACAGCGTTCGCCTCGAGGCTGCGAACGCGGCTACCATTAAAGCGGCGTTACCTGCCATTCAAACATTTTACCGGCTAATAGGAGACCGCCATGGATTTATCACTTACAATAACAAATACTACGGCTGGCGGGGCAATAACAAACCGCTTGATAAAGCAACCCATGCCGCGTTAATCAAAAAGATGAAGGATGGTTACCGGCTGAAAAAGCAAATGCTGGAAAAAGGATACGGCTACCTGCTGGTACCGGATAACAACCCAACACACCGGGGTGCCGTGACCGAGATAGCCAGGCAGATTAGGGATTCGCTGGCCGCCCTTAATCCGGAGAAATTAAAAGGCCTGGTCATAGACCTCCGTTTAAACCCCGGCGGCGATATGTACGCCATGATTGGCGGCCTGAGTAACTTATTTGAACCCGGCAAACTGGGTTCCTTCATATACCCCGGAACAAAAGCGGAAGAAAACTGGAATGTTAACAGTATAAACGGCGTTGATAAAGTATATAGCGGACCCGACACCCCATGCACCATCAATCGCCGTGGTAAAGCTTTATACCGGTTAAAAGTAGCGGTATTGACAGGACCTTATACCTGCAGTTCGGGCGAGGCGCTCGCTATCTCCTTCAAAGGGCGCGGCAATACCCGTTTTATCGGTGAAAACACCGGCGGTTATACAACTTCTAATGTATCCTTTCAGTTTACCAATGAGATTGGGGTTTTCGTGGCTTCCGCGGTTGAGGCCGACAGGCTCGGGAGGGCGTATCCCGACCATGTTCAACCCGATGATGAACTGACAGGAGGGGATGATTTTGACAACCTAAACAATGATTTGAAGGTACGCGCCGCGCTGCAATGGCTGAAGCATAAATAGTAAATATACATTGCCGGCACCATAGCAAAATGATCCTAACATTAACATCATCAACATTGAAACAAATGAAAAACGCCCTGCTTTATATCATGCTGCTAACCTCCTGCTTAAGCTACTGCCAAACCAGGCGCACTGTTGCAGATTCGGTGAAACTGAATAGCCATATAGCCGTGCATACCAGCTATTTTACGTTTAACGGGCAACAGCCGGTTGGGAAAGGATGGGATACCTTAGAGAACTTGTTTGCAGAAAACCAGTTTGTTGCCTGGGGAGAATATCATAATTCACCGCTCCTTTCGCAATTAACGGCCTACGCGCTGGGCTGCGCCGACAAATATGGCTATACAAAATGGTGCGTTGAAACGGGGCCCTTCACCGCATCAACGCTCATGCGCCTTGCAGCCTCCAAAAACCCGGCAGATAGCTTGAACAGGCTGTTTAAAGAGGGTTATCCCAAAATCGGCACTTTCCCGTTTTTCAGCAATAGTAATGATGCGCAAATGCTGCTTGCCGCCCATAAACACAATTTTACGATATGGGGAATAGACCAGGAATTCCAGATGAGTTTTCCGTACTGGCTCTCCAAAGTTTACCAGGCGCAATCAAATCAATTAAAAAAACGTTACCAGGCTGTTTACGATAGTTTACAAGCCAAATGGTGGTACCCTGCCGATAAACTGTTGGACAGCCTGAGCAGCGCCATCCCCCAAAAGCAATACCGGTCGGTTTTAAATGCCATCAAGGTATCGAAAGAAATTTACCGCAATAATGATAACCAGGGGCGTGCAACACTAATGAAAAACCAATTCTTCGCTTATTATGACGCGGTACCTAAAAATGAAAAGGTATTCTTTAAAATGGGGAGTAATCACCTGGCCAGGGGCCTCAACCTGCAAACCAATTTATATGATATCGGCAACGCTGTTTATGAACTTGCGCAACGTAACAAAACGGGCTTTGCAAATGTATACCTGATGGTGCGCTATACCATCGAACAGGGAAAATTAATTGACGACCTTACCAATAAGAGCCGGGAGAACCCGAAAGTGTTCTCAAAACTTTATGATAAGGACAAATGGACATTGCTTGATCTGAGATCATTAAAATTGAAACATGACGATTCGTTACCGCGGGACGTTTATCAGGTCATAGAAAAATATGATTTTGTTCTGGTATCTCCCGAAATACTTAACACCGACAGGGAAGGCAATTAACCGGCGCTTAGCCGTGATTCTATCCTTTACAGAATCACGGCAGCGTGGGTTTACGTGATATAAAAGGAATTAACCGGTTCAACATTTGCTACCGGCAAATCCTCAATTTCTGCAATACTTCTTTCAATATTGGCCGACATGGCATCAAGCGCGAGATCGTTAGGCATATTCCCGAAGGGATCTTCCAATTCATCGGCAATGGCTTCCAGGGCGGTAAAGGTGTAAGCTACGAAGGTGATTATAAAGGGCGCGAACCAGCCCAGCGCATTGGCAAAACCTAAGGGGAGCAAAAAACAGTAGATATAAATCGTTCTGTGAAGTAGAACATCATAAGAGAACGGTATAGGGGTACCGGCTATCCGCTCACATCCGCCGATGATATCAGAAAAGTTGGCCAGGTTTTTATCCATAGCCGCCTGCAGGATGGTATCAATGGAGCCACGCAGCCGCCAGCTATTTATACGGGCACCCAATTCCCTCATAATCAAAACCGGTTTATATGCTGCATGTTCCAACTTCGAGGCCAGTTCCGGCTCCAAAAGTTTTTGCAGTTCGGGCATGGCATCGGTGTGCCGCAACTGGTGATTAAGCGCGTAAACCATCGCTGCCATTTGCCTGATGAAGATCACCTTCTCCGGTTTGTGAAGTTCATCATTAGGTATAAAATTGTGTACCTGCTGGGCGAGCGAACGCGTATCGTTTAGCAGGGCGCCCCAAAGTTTTCGGCCCTCCCAAAACCGGTCATAGCTCACCGTATTCCTGAAGCCGAGAAATATGGCCAGCGCTATACCAAAAACCGTGTAGATATTGGTAGATAGTTCGCCGTGTACCCTGTCAAGGTCTGATTTGAAATAAACCACTACCGCGGTAAATGTAAAAAGTACGCTCAATCGCGGCAGTAGCTGGGGCAGCACAGAACCCCTCAGCACAAACAGCATCCCAAACCAGTTCTTTTTTTTCCTGATGATCATGCCCTGGCAATTAATTAGGTTTAACTTTTTTGCCTGCGCAGGTACCTGGTCAGGATCACGATGGTCTGGCCTTCAATCTTACCTTCAACCTGGTCGGTATTATCGCTAACCAGACGGATATTTTTAACCACTGTGCCCATCCTGGCATTCAGCGAACTTCCCTTAACATCCAGCGTACGGGTTAAAACCACGCTGTCGCCATTCTGCAGTTCATTCCCCAGGCTGTCGCGGTGCACCTCGGTAAGTTCTTCAGTTTCTTCGGTAACGCCTGCCTTAGCCCAGGCCAGCAGGTCATCATCCAGGTAAAGTATTTCCAGGCACCCGGCAGCCCAATCCTCATCTTTAAGGCGCGACAGTATGCGCCACGATAAAACCTGTACCGCTGGTATCTCGCTCCACATCGCCTCGGCCAAAAAGCGCCAGTACCTGCTGTCGGGTTTATCAGTTTGCGCCAGTTCAGACAGGCAGGCCGCGCAAACGGCTATCTCGTTATTGTTAAAACCACCCGGCAAAACGCTGTATGGCGTAAGCTCGGTTACTGACTTGCAAAGATCGCAGGCTTTAACCTGTGGTGATTCTGTGTTCATAGTAATACTCATCAATTTTTAAATGTTTACGTTATTATTTATTCCCGGATAAAGCTGATCACGATGATACCAAGTACAATACCCAGCACCATGATCAGGTAAAGCAGGATTTCGTTACCTGCAAACCTTTTATATTTTGTCCAAAAGGAGTAATTGTGTTTTTGCTTTTTCATATGTAATCTCCTTCCCTCCTATTGTTTACGCTTATTTTAAGATACCTGTTTTATAATTATCCGTTAATTGAAAGCCGCCCGGCACCTGCTTGCCGGGCGTGTGGCAGGCAAGGGTTTACCGCCTGATCCACAAGCGCAGCAGTGTAAAAAAGCCCTGGTCTACCAGTTCATAATTGTCGGGAACCATCTCACCAAGGCTTTGGTATGTAACTATACGGGTACCTGCGGGTTTATCTTTAAGGACAGCCAGCAGGTAACGGTTGTAATATTCGTAGAGGCTGTGCGAAACCTCAATCGTATCGTCGATAGCATTTTCCGTATCGATATTCTCGAAGAAAGAATTATAAAAGTAAAAGTGATCAAATTTATCAAAATCAACCTGGGTGATGTCGGCGTGAATAAAACGGGCGTTGGCCAGGTCCAGGTAGTCGCCGGCCACATTGGCATAATGAAACAGTTCATGCCGCTGCTCTACCCCGAAATAATTGCAATGAGGATGGCGGTGTGCCGCTGTGAGGCAAAATTTACCGGTACCGCTCCCGATATCAAGGATATTTCCCGGGATATTCAAATAATCGGCAGCCTTTTTTGCCACCGCCAGGGGTGTCCAGTGCCTGCCGGAGAGCAGTTGCAGGTGTTCGGGATATAACCAGTCAAATTCCGCGTCGTTCCGGAAGAAACAGTCGTTAGGCCGTTTTTTCTCATGGGAGGCGGCCAGCCTTTGCCGGTGTGCCTCCGGTTCGGGAGGAAAAGGAGAAAAGGGATAACTGTCCATCCAGCAAATTTCATTATTCCGGCATCCTGCCGCAACTGAAGCAGATCAGCAAAAAAACTGATATTTATCAGTTTTTGATATTTTGTAACTTTGGGGCATGAGTTTAAACGGGATCTTTCCGATCGACAGGTGGAATTTCACAACCCATTCGGTGCTAAGTGTACTTTCTGATCAGGAAATGGCCCTGCTTACCCGGCATGTCACCGAACAGCGGCTCTTTAAGGGTGATGTGATCTTTCGTGAAGGAGCCGTTCCCTCAGGTATATTTGTTGTACGCAGCGGCAGGGTAAAAAAGTACAAGGTAGATCAGACCGGCAGGGAACAGATCATTTACCTGGCCGGCCCCGGAGAACTGATGGGCTACCACCCGGTGCTTTCCGGAGAACGCTACGCGGATTCTGCCGCGGCCATGGAGGAGACAATGGTGTCGTTCATCCCCAAGGAAGATTTTATGGATATGTTAGCCCGCTCGCCCGTTTTCGCGCTGCGCCTGCTGAAAGCAATGAGCCATGAATTTACGGTACTAACCAACACGATATCGGTAATTGCGCAACGCACCGGCCCCGAGCGGCTGGCTATCGCGCTCATCGTACTGCGGGAAAAGTTCAAATACGGTTTGAACGATCACGATGCCATCCCCATCAATATTTCCCGCGCCGACCTGGCAAATATGGCGGGCCTCGCAGAAGAAAACGTGATCAGGCTGCTCAGCGAGTTTAAGGCAGAGGGCATATTATCAACACAAGGCAGAAAAATTATCATTAAGGATATTCATTTACTGGTAAAACGGGCCAATTACCGGTAACGCTATCCGGCTATCAGCAAAACTTTCGTATATAATAGTTCACGGCCAAATGATGGAGCAGACCTAATGCTACCGCTGACCAGAGGGGCTAACTACCTCCGCTTACAGGCCTGAAAATTTCATTAAAACTTAACACAGATTACAGACATTATTTATATAGCCGGATGCAACAAAAACGGCTCTGATAAACCGTTTTATCAAAAAAACGCCATTATTGTTAACAAATGGATAATTATAGGTAAGTAGAAGATAATTTACTGCAATTATAAGCAAGGCTTTTGGCTAATTTTAGTCAATCCAGTCTTATCTATATGCACCGCAAATATTTGCACCCATTTACTTTTTTATTTGTTTCGATTTTTACTGTAAGCGCAGGCTATGCGCAGCAAAACACGGTTACCCCTTATTTACCCAGCCACGCACAAATGTTGCAGGCCTATGCCAATGTCAACAAACTTGATTCGGCATGGAAAAAGCTACCGCTTAATTATACTATAAGGCCCAACTGGCAATCAAATGGCAGGCAGTTTTGGTACGGGATGAGGGCGGCCGATAACCAGAGTGATTACTATTTTGTGGATGCGGAGCAAGGTAAAAAACAAAAGGCCTTTGACACGCGAAAAATGGCGGAGGCTATAGCCTCGGTTACCGGCAAACCGGTACCGGCAAATAAATTCAGGGTAACACAACTGGTTTATGGCGCCGATAAAAAAGAGATCAGATTAAAATACAACGACGCCTGGTTTAAATGTAACCTGGATAACTACCATTGCGAAAAAACGGCCGACACGGTAATTAAAACCTACGACCCCAACCAACCGCTGCAGCGCCGCAGATACCGTTGGGAAAGCCCGCTTAATGATTCATTATCTCCTGATAAACAATGGGTTGCATTTGTAGAAAACGGCAATATTTATGCAAAAGCAGTAAAGGGCGGTACCGAGATCCAATTTACTACCGATGGCAATGCAGATAAGCCTTATGGCGAGATCTCGTGGTCGCCGGATAGCAGGCACCTTGTTGCTTACCATATAGACCCACGCAAAATTAAAGAGGTTTACTACGTGCTGAGTTCAGTACCCGGAACCACCCGCGGGCAATTGAAATCACATGAATATGATCAGCCGGGGGATGAGTTCACTACCTATGAGCCCTTTTTATTTAGCATAGCCGATAAAAGCAAGCTAAAAGTTGGCGATGAAAAAATAGACTTTTTTGGCGCCCCCGCCCTGCATTGGAGGGACGGAAACAGCAGGTATTTTACCTACGAAAAGGTTGACAGGGGCCACCAGCGCTTTCGGGTAATTGAGGTTGACGTAGAAAACGGTAAAACCCGGAATATCATAGATGAAAAAACAAATACCTTTATATACGAGCAACGGATTTACACCCGCTATTTACCCAAAACCCACGAAATAATCTGGGTTACCGAAAAAGACGGATGGCGCCACATTTATATTGTAAATGAATTAACCGGCACCCAAAAGCTTGTTACCAGGGGCAACTGGGTAGTGAGGGACATTGATAGCGTTGACGTTAAAAAGAGGGAGATCTGGTTTAACGCGGGAGGCAAAAACGAAGGTGAAGACCCTTATTTTTTACATTATTACCGGATTGGCTTTGATGGTAAAAACCTGGTTGACCTTACCCCCGAAAAAGGCAACCATAGCATCAGTTTTTCGCCCGACAGAAAATACTATATAGATACGTACTCGGAGGTTAATGTTGCCCCGCGCGTTTTGCTCAAAAACACTTTAACCCTAAAAACAATTACCGAGCTGGAGCACCAGGATTTAACCGACCTGCTGGCCACAGGTATAAAACTGCCTGAGGTTTTTGTTGCGAAAGGGCGCGACGGGAAAACAGACATCTGGGGCGTAGTTTATCGTCCGGCCAATATGGACCCTGCAAAAAGTTACCCGGTAATTGAAAACATTTACGCCGGTCCCCAGGATTCATTTGTACCTAAAAGCTTTTCGCCGGTAAATGAAATGCAAAGTATAGCCCAACTTGGTTTTATAGTAGTGCAGATTGACGGCATGGGCACCGCGAACCGTTCAAAGGCTTTTCATGATGTTTGCTGGCATAACCTTGCCGATGCCGGTTTTCCTGACAGGATACTATGGATAAAGGCTTTAGCGGCTAAATACCCGCAGGTTGATACAAGCCGCGTGGGTGTTTACGGAACATCTGCCGGCGGGCAAAACTCAGCAGGCGCCCTGCTGTTCCATCCCGATTTTTATAAAGCTGCGGTATCTGCCTGCGGGTGCCATGATAACCGCATTGACAAACAATGGTGGAACGAACAATGGATGGGGTACCCGGTTGGGCCGCACTATGAGCAGCAATCAAATATTACCAATGCGGGTAAATTGCAGGGCAGTTTAATGCTGATCGTGGGCGAGGCAGACACCAACGTGCCGCCCGAATCAACCTACCGTTTTGTTGACGCTTTGATAAAAAACAATAAAGATTTTGACCTGCTAACTGTGCCCGGAGCCGGGCATACCGATGGCGGCCCTTATGGCCGGCAAAAAAAGCGTGACTTTTTTGTGAGACACCTGTTAAAAGCCGAGCCGCCGGCACGGAACTACCAGGAAAGCAGTGTTGAATAATATTACCCGGGTGTTGGTGAGGGCTTATGATATCCTTATCGCTTATCATTTAAAAAAAATAAGGACACAATCGCTCACCAAACAAACACTTCAAGGTAATAATATTTATTAAATACCATTTTAACACATATTTTAATAATACACCTAAACAACGTAAATGGAAGAGTATTTTTATTACTTTCTGTAAATAAGATATTTACAAATAAAAAATGTTAAAAAAGTGTTAAAACAGGACAATATCATCAACAAATAAAACACCCTCAATACATATATTCGAATTTATTAATTTAACTATTCACAAACCAAATCTTTAACTATGACAAAAAATTTTACATTCTACAGGAAACTCTTGATTGTATGCCTTTTTCTTTGTTGGCTACTCCCCCGGAGCGCGTTTGCTCAATCGGTTGTAAGGGGAAAGGTTGTAGATAAGGACAACCTACCCATTATCAGCGCTACGGTGACTGAAAAGGGCACCAAAAACCTGACTACCACCAATGAAAAAGGAGAATTTACCATCCGTACCACTAAAGCCGGCGCTATTTTGGTGGGAACAAGCGTTGGCTTTTTACCTTTTGAAATAGCGGTTGAAAATAAAACCACGGTTACCCTGGTATTGCAGGAAAACCAGCAAACGCTTAATGAGGTAGTATTGATCGGTTACCAGAAAATTGCCAGGAAAAAATCAACAGCAGCTATCTCCAGTTTATCGGCAAAGGAACTTGCCAACCTCCCGGCCGCAAGTTTCGATCAGCTTTTGCAGGGCAGGTTATCTGGCGTTAACGTGCAAAACTTTTCGGGTATGCCGGGCGCAACACCTACGGTATCTGTTAGGGGTAACTCATTAGTAAGCACCTCATACGATGAATACAATGTAGTAAACAGCCCACTTTACGTTGTTGACGGAGTACCGCAGCCTACAGAACAATATGTAGGACCTGGCGCAGGTACCGGCGCCAACTACCTGGCCGGCATAAACCCTGCCGATATTGAAACTATCGACGTATTGAAAGACGCTTCGGCTGCGGCTATCTACGGCTCGAGGGCGGCCAATGGCGTTATATTAATTACCACTAAAAAAGGCTTGTCCGGCGAACCTCGTGTAACACTCGGATCGTACGTTGGTCTTACCCAGCGCCCTGAATTGCGGCCGGTTACCTTAGGTACCATTGAGCGAAGGCAAAAACTTGATGTTTTACGGGGCCAGCTAACCTATGATCAACAACAACAACTCCCCTACATTCTGACCGATAGTTTAAACTCGGCCTTTAATGGAAATACCGACTGGCAGAGCCTTTTTTATCAAACCGGAAGAATTAACAATACCGATCTTAGCCTAAGCGGCGGCGGTGCCGGCAACTCCACCTATCGTTTCAGCACCGGGTATTATAATGAGCAGGGTATTATTAAGGCTACCGGGTTTAAACGCTTCTCAACCAGGTTAAACCTTATTTCGCACGCGCTTAACGGCAAATTGACTATCAACCCGTTGGTAGCCTACTCACGTACTGATAATGCCAGGGGTAACGGCAATAATGCCAGCCCGATAAGTTTAGGAGCCGGAAATATGCCCTCCTCATTACTGAACCTTGATCCTGACAAAAAAGCCTATTATTTAGGGGCTTACAGCGAAAATTTAGATAAAAACATAAGCAACCAGTTTACATTCAATTTAAACCTGTCTTATGATTTTTCTAAACACTTTTCATTTAATTCGCAATCATCATACTTGTATAACACCAACCGGAGGGATTTAAGCCGGAGCGACCTGTTACAAAATAACCAGGGTAATTATTCATATAGCTATGCCGATAACTCGATAGCGGTAACCACCTCTAACTTTGTAACCTATAATAATGTGTTTAAAAAGCACACCATAAGCTTCATTGCAGGGCAGGATATCAACTATAACCAGTTTCAAAATACCATAGCATCGGGTTATAACGGTCCTTCAGATAATATCCAGGTTGTTAACGGTTTCCAGCAATCAAAAATTGGCGCCAGTTCTGATTACCAGGCCTACGGATTAGTATCTTATTACTCGAGGCTTTCTTATGATTACAACAGCCGTTACCTGTTTTCATTAAGTGCAAGAACAGACGGATCATCGCGCTTTGGTAAAAACCACAAATGGGGCTTTTTCCCCGCTGCATCCGTGGGCTGGTTAATATCCGAAGAATCATTTATGAAGGATAGCCCGAGCAATATTTTCACCATGCTGAAATTAAGGGCAAGTATTGGTACTTCCGGCAGCCTGCCAAATGATAACTACCTGCAGTATAACCTTTACAATGTAAACAATGGCGGTTTTGACGGCAATGGCGGCGCTACTACCTATAACGGGGTAACAGCTGTAACCCCTAACTTCTACAATGGCGCGGCCCAGGATAACCTGAGCTGGCAGCGATCAAAACAGTGGAACATCGGCACTGATATGGAAATGCAAAACGGTAAATACGCGGTTTCATTTGATGTTTATAATAAAGAAAATTCATTGCAGCTTTTCGGGGTAAATTTGCCTGTAACAACCGGTTATGACATCGCGTTAACCAATTCGGTTGGTGTACGTAACTCGGGCGTTGAGTTAACATTTTTAGCAAACCCGCTGGAAGGCGCTTTCAGATGGAGTTCACGCGTTAACATATCATACAACAAAAACATGATTACCAGCTTGCCAAACGGCGGCAGGGATCTGGTTTTGAACGGCGACAGGTTTGATAAATCGCACGTGTTATCAGTAGGTAGCCCTATAAACGCGTTTTACCTATATCAAACCAAAGGCGTTTTCCCAACTAACGCCAGCGTTCCTCAAAACCCGTTAACCGGCGAAAGATACAAAAACAGTAACGGCGAATACCAGGCGGGCGATTTTTACTTAGCCGATCTGGATGGCGATTACTATATCGATACATTTAATAGCGGCATCAATCCTGATAAAAAAGTATCGGGCGATCCAAACCCCAAATACACCGGCGGCTGGACCAACAATTTCACCTACAAGAATTTCAGCCTCGGTATTTTCTGCACCTTCACTTTCGACAGGGACGTACTGAACCTGTATGACTCGGACAGGTTTTCAAATTCGACGGACGGTAACGCTATTGCTAATTTTGCGGCCTATTCAATTCCTGATTTAAGCAAGGTTAATATCTGGACACCTACCCACACCAACGCTACCTATGCTAAATATGATATAGGAACATACAGGTATTATTATACCAGCGCGCAAACATTTTTCCTTGAAAAAGGAGGCTATTTCAGGATTAAAAGTATAAACGTTGGGTACGATTTTTCGAAAAGAGTTTTAAAAAGGCTTGGCCTGAGCAAATTCAGGATTTACGCCGTAGCCGACAATGTTAAAATGTTCCAGCAATCAAAAAAGCTACCTGATGCTGAAGCTGTAAACCCTTACGGCGAATACAATGGCGGCGGCTACCCTATACCGAGTAAATACACTTTAGGTTTTGAAATTAATCTATAACAGAATTGACGATGAGAAATATATATAAAAAATTAAGCATCTTTTGCAGTGTCCTGGTTTTGATAAGCCTGAGTTCGTGCAAAAAATTGCTTGAACAGACACCCAAAAACTCAACATACTTCCAGGTGTTCTGGAAAAACGCCAACGATGCCCGCTACGCGATATCCGGTAATTATTCGATGGTAAGGGCCGCGATAACGAACTACAACGACCGGTATTATATGTACGGCGAAGCCGTTGCCAAAAATTACTTCACTATTCAGTATAAAGGCGACGGGCTTGAGGGTATACAAACCGGCGATTTCACGTTTCAATATAACCTCGAGAACCTTGGCAACTATACCAATTTTTATAAAGCCATCGCCATGTCGAACCTTGTTATCAAGAATGTATCGAAAATGACGGATGACCAGTTGAAAACGGAAGATAACCCTACCGCTTTCAGAAACAATATACTGGGGCAAGCCTTATTTTTAAGGGCGTTCAGTTACTTTATGATGGTTAGGGTATGGGGCGATGTGCCTATTGTTACCGAAGCTTATGACGACCCGCTTACCGCGCCTCAATTAGCAAGGAGCCCTAAAGCCGAAGTAATGAAGCTTATTGAGGATGATTGCCATAAAGCAGCAGGATTGTTAACCTGGTCATACACCAGCGCGGGCGATGCAAAGGTTACTGCCAACGCCGGCGCCGTATATGCGCTCCTTGCTCATTTATACCTGTGGCGGGCAACCATGCTTGATGTATCAACAGATACTCCAAACCCTATCGATGTAAACAGTGCTGATACAACTATCAATACCTTAATGGCCCGTGGCGGTTATTCATTACCCGATACCAGCAAATACAAAAATGTTTTTATCGGCCGGTCTTCTGAAGGCATATTTGAAATCAATATGAGTGAAAACACGCTCGAAGGTTCAAATTCAAGCATTGGTATGAACTTCTTAAACCAGAGCTATATCAACCAGGGTGCCACCAACCCACGCGATTTTGTGACGCCAAAATACCTGAGCGAGCACTATGGTTCAGGATCAACGGATATCCGCTATGCAAATAACTTTGAACTGGTTTCCTCTACCCAACCGATGTGTGTCAAGTATAAAAATATCATCTACAGAAATTATGCCCAGCAACTTGATCCATACCTGAGCAACAACATGATCATTTTCAGATTAAGCGATTTTATACTTTTAAAAGCCGAGATAGCTTTATACAAAGGAGATAAAGCCACAGCAATTTCAATTATCAATAAATGGAGGACAAGGTTTAACAAAAACCCCGATCTGATAGACGACAGCTACTCGCTGAGCGATGTGATGTATGAATACGGCATTGAGCGCGGCAGGGAGTTTTACCTGGAAGGCGAAATATTTTATGACCTGTTACGCACCAGGGAATATCAAAACCATGTGGATTGGTTAACAATGCCCCGATTTAGAGCAGAGGGTTACTACTGGCCGGTTGACCCTGCTTTATTCAGGCAAAACCCGTTATTAAAACAAACTAAATACTGGCTTGGTAAAGTGTAGTGAAATAAGTGTATAAGACTAAACAAGAGAACATCATGAAAAAATATATAAGTTTAATATGTTTATGCTTAGCTGCCTTTTTTATCGCTTCGTGTAAAAAAGACGGCTATAAAAACGATGGCGGCGTAAGCGACGCGCATGTTAATATGACAACGTACGATTACCTGAAATCAAAACCCCAGTTTGATTCGTTGGTGAGAATTATTGACAGGGCCGGGTTAAAAGACGTGGTTAACAGTAATATTACCTTTTTTGCCACCACCAACTACAGTATAGCGCCTTATGTGGCAGCTAAAAAGTATCAAAAATCGCTTGAAACAGACAATGAGAATTTTGATTTTGGGATTAAGGATATCCCGGCAAAAGAGTTAAGTGACTCATTAAAAACCTACATGTTTGCCGGTAAAATTAACCGTGACCAGATCACGTTATCAGGCAAGCTTTATGATAGTTTGCTTGGTCCTATCCCTCCAAAACCAGGTAAACCCAACTCAGGCATACAATACCTGATCAAGTTCAGGCGGGCATTTGACTACAGCAGCTATGTAGATCACGTTGACTACGTTAATTATATAAGGGTAACAGGATCAAGAGACGACTTACAGCTTGACCCAAGCACCATTCCGGATAGCGAAAAAGATCTCGCTGTTGATTGCCAAACATCCGGCATAATTACAACTACGGGTATTGTTCACGTATTAAATGGCTACCACCGTTTGTTTTTTAATGCCCAACCACTCGGTAATTAATAAATTACAATCCGATCCGGTTTGTAATCAGTTCATGCTGACACAAACCGGATCATAAAATTAAATTATATGCAAGTAAAAAAATATATTCTGGGCACCATACTTTTAGCGAGTGTTGTTGCCTGTAAAAAAGTGCCCACCGGCTTTCAAAGCGATGCTATCCGTTACAAGGATAACGAACTTGTGGCAAAACGCGGGTTGATCCTCTATCAATCAGACAGGATAAATGCCGATGGTTCAACTCCGCCGTACAGTTTCAAAATGCTTAATTTACGGGGTATTGACGGCAGCCCGGCCCCCAAAGAATTTACTACGCCTTACCAAATATTGGTGTTTAAAGACGGTTTATCTTTTGATGCCGCAAAAGATACGACCGTAGCGCAGCTCAACGCAAAAAGGGAAACCAGAACAGTGCCCCCTATGTCGTTTAACGAAGTGAGCGGGCAGTTAACTTTTAACAGGGGTTCAATTAATTTACCGCTTGGTAAATACACCTTTGATGTGCAATTTACAAACCCTACGGGCACTAAACTATTTAAGTCGCTGGCTAACATTAACGTTGTTGACCCTACCACCGACGACCTTTTTACACTTACGGATAACGTTGCAAACGCCTTTCATGACGTAACCGGAGCTGTTACTCCTATGAAAAACCCTACGATAACATGCACCCGGATCTCGGCCAACGGGGCAAGGGTAATCTTAAAAATGGTTGATAAACACAATAAACCGTTTAACCCCCAGGCAGGCGAAATTATACAACGGGGCGACAGGCCTGTATTTGAAAACTACGCCAAGTTTAACCCGGTTACAAAAAACGATACCGCCATGATTTGCGATTTTGAGGTTGCGCCTTTCCCGTTAGCGGCTTATAAAACGCCAACAACAAACTGGGGGTTTTTAATGTATTACCGGATACCAAGCAGATTTGTTGAAATAGATGGTTTCCCTGCTTCGTCAGGTACGTTCTCGGTAAATCCAAGGTGGTCATGGCAGGTAAAACTTGAAGGAACTTACATTGTACAGATTAAATTTAATGATGTGACACACAAATAACGGGCTGTGCAGGTTAAGTATAATACAAACCGGCTACAACCCGCTAATTAATAGTTAATTGCTACCGGCGGCTAATATAATATTAGCCGCCTTTTTTATTATGAAGCACCCTTTGGGGGTTAGATACTGCTTTGAAGAATTCTTGGCCGGTCCGGCTTTTTAGGGCAATCGTAATCTTGAAGATACAACAAAGCCTCCCCTACCAGTTATTGGCCAGCCATTTGAGGTATTGTATCGTTTTAAATCGCTTGGTATAAATTTCGTTCAGCTTTTCCTGCGTATCAAGCACCTTTTGTTCGCGCGAATTCACCAGGAACAGGGAGCTTTCGCCCATTTTAAACTTAGTTTCTTCGCCATCTAATAAAAGCCGGTTATTGTTTTGTATGGCGTTATTGATCTGGATTTGCTTTTCGAAGTTGATAAAATCATTACGATAATTATTCCACTTTACGGTGATCAGGTTTTGCTTGTCCTTAAGGGAATATTCTGCCTCTTTGATCTTGATCTTGCTTAAACTGTACGCGGCGCGCTGTTTGGTAAAAGTCAGGGGCATGGAAACCGTAAAGCCGAACTTTTGATTGTTTTGCAACCAGTTAAAATTCATATTGTTAAAGATGCCGCCACCGGCGTTCAGGATACCGATATTAACATTAAAAGTGGGTTTGATCTCTTCCAGTTTAAGTTTTCTTTCAACGTTCAGCTGTTCAATTTTAAGGCTATACCCATTTACTTCCGGATTTTGTGCCGACACGCCTGCCGGTTCTTTTAACAGCAGGCTATCGGGTATAGCGGTTTTTATAATACCGGTGTCAGGTTTAATATCTAATTTTTCGGGGTCGGTGGCGGTTAAATTATCCAGCCATAAATAAGCGGCCAGATCATTTTTTTTATTCAGCAGTAAGGTTTGATATTCGGCAAGTTTTTGCTGCCTGCTCTGAAGAAGCGTCAGCGCCTCCAAAGTGTCAATAGCAGGTTTGTCGCCATTTTTATAAAGCAGGTTCACCCCGTTAAGCCTCACCTGGGCCAATTCAACAGCCTTTTTATAAACCTCGGTATTTAACCATGCATTGAGCCATTCGGCATAGGTATGGGTAGCGTTTACAAACAGGTCGTTCAGCATCTGCCGCTGTTCGTTAGCTGCAACTTTTTGATAAATGGCTGCCCGCTTAATCGCGGCCCTTCGCTCGTCAATCAACAATCCGCGGCCCAGGGGTACGCTAACACCGAAATAGCTCAGCCCATCTTTAGGCACCTTATTTTCCGGGTTAACGTAGTAGCCTTCATAACTGGTGTAACTCCCTTTTAAATCAATACCGTACCAAAGTGGTAATTTAAGCTCTGTTGTCAGGTAATCGTAGTAGCTGGTTCCGCCAAACACCTTTTGTTCCCGGTTTGCTTCCAGCTTTGGGTCGAAACCGCCAAGCGCTTCCCGGCGGGTATACCGGGCTTTATCGTTATTTAAGGCGGCTTGCAATGCTATGGGGTGGTAACGCTTTATGGCCGCCAGGTATTCATTAAGCGTCAATAACTTGTCTTGCCCAATAGCATTTAAACAAACCGTAGTCAGGAAACAGGCTAACACTATTCTTTTCATTTTTTGCTATTAGCTTTATCTTTGTCTGTAGCTTTTGGTTTTGGAGTGTAAAAATTCGGCGGGAAACCATTGAGTTGCCGCCAAAGTTCGTACCATATAGGCACGTTATTAAGCAGCGCTATAACCTGGCAACCGGTACCATACCGTACATTGGCAGGCCACTGCTTACTGCCTTCATCAGGCTGTACCCATACTTTAAATTTACCCGAGGCGTCTATACTGTTATCTATGGCTGCAACGCGGCCGCTGAATAAGCCGTAGGATGCCTGCGGCCAGCCCGAAAATACAATGGCCGGAAAACCGTCAAACTGCACACGTACCAGCTGGCCGGTACTGATCAGCGGCATGTCATTTGGCTCAACAGCTATTTCTATGGCTTTTTGAAAATGCAGCGGTACTATGGTAAGCAGTTGCTCACCATCCTTAACGGTTTCGCCTATACCTGCTTTAATGCTTTGTAAAACCTGGCCGCTTTGCGGGGCTAAAATGTAATGGAAATTACCCCTGGCTTTATAATTAAATAATTGATTTTTAAGCTTTGCAATCTCCCCCTCGCCGGTTGCCGCCTGCGAAAGCGCTGTAAAACGCTCGCCCGAAACCTTCGAGATCTTCTCGGTATAATCCTGCGAGGTAGCCGATAGCTCCAGCTTAATGTTGAGCAGTTCGTTTTTACTGTTGTAAAACTTGTTTTCTGTGCTTATTCTTTTGGCTAAGGCGTCCTGGTAGTATTGCTGCTTTTGCTCATACTCTGTAAGCGATTTTAAACCGGCATGATAAAGCTCCTTCTGCCTTTTCAATTGCACATCAGCTATGTTTAACTGGTTAGCGGCGGCGGTCATGGCAATACTGTCTGATTGTACTTGTAGCCGGTATTGCTTAAGCTTATTTTGCAGCTGGTTTATTTTAAGCTGCAGGCTTTGTTCCAGGGCCGCTATCTGGGTATCAGCGGTTCTTACTTTGCTTTTATAAAATTCCGTCGCGTTGTTTTTTGAGCGAAGCTGCTCCGAGGTACGCTCGGTAAGTTCGGGGTCAAGGTACTCGTCTTTGGTTTCAGTAATCTGCAGCAACGTATCGCCCTGCTTTACCATTGCGCCGTCGCGTACGTACCACTTGGCTATCCGCCCGGGTATCATGGTATTTACCTGCTGCGGGCGCTGCTGGGGCTGAAGGCTGGAAACGTTACCTCTTGAACGGATATTCTGGGTCCAGGGCAGCAACAGTACTATTAATATGATCATAAGTATAGCCACCATCCATTTAACTTTGTGCGCCTGCGGACTGGCATCCATCGCTTTTTTAAACGACTGGTAGTTTAAAAAACGGTTGGCATCTGTATTTTTTTCCAAAAACATCTGTTTATCAGTTTACTTATTTAAGGTAATTAGCTTACTGCACGCGCCGGTGAGTTCTTCGAGGTCTGATATGGCGACGAGGCTAAAACTTTTATCATTGATGAGTTTATCAATTATCAAACTGCGGTGTTCAGGCTCTATCGCCTGCCAGCCGCTTTCCATAATAAGGAGCGCCGGTTTTATTAAAAAGCACCGTGCCAATAATATTTTTTGTATTACGCTGTACGAAAGCTTTTGGCCCTGCGGGTCGAGCACGGTATGATAGCCGTTAACACTCGTGTCAATAAAGGATTGTAAACCTACCAAGCCGCAAATTTCAACAATGAAATTAAAGTCTATCTGCTCATCGCCCATGGTAAGGTTTTCCCAAAGGGTACCGCCAAACAGCTCCTCCCTGGCGAAGAATATAGCAACGCGCGACCGCCAGATGCCGGCAGGCACATTTTGAAGCGGGATGCCATTGATCAAAATCTGCCCGCTGTAACCGTTATATAAGCCGGAAATAATCCGCAACAAGGTTGTTTTGCCGGAGCCTTCCTTCCCGCTGATACAAACTTTTTCTCCCGGTTTAACTTCAAACGTAAGCTGATCAATAACCGGTTTACGCTGGTTAAAAGAAAAGCTGAGGTTTTGCACAGCTACAGTGAAAGGCCCGTTGAAATCCATGTTTTCGGCAGCGGCATTGCTTATTTCGCTATCCTGCGGTTTTTGCAAAACCTTATCCAGTTTTTCGATAGAGGTAAGCACATCATATAAAGTTTCAAGGCTGATGATCAACTTCTCTACCGAGTTTAGTACCGCGATGATGATGATCTCTGCCGCGATGAATTGGCCCAGGTTTATTTGTTGTTTTAAAAACAGCAAGGTGCCGATGATGAGCATCGCGGCAGTAACAATTACTTTAAAGGCTATTAACGCCCTGTACTGAAGTACAAGTACGTTAAAATGCGCGCTGCGTGCGTCAAGATAACCCACCGTAAGCCGGTCGGTTTTTTTCATATGCAGCTGGTGCTTTTGAGCAAACTTAAAGGTTTTAATGGCCCTTGATATCTCCTCCAGCCAATGACCAACCTCGTACTTATAATCGCTCTCTTCCATACTGGTTGTAAACCCCTTATGGCTGCTGAAATAAAATATGAGGCATACGATGGCCAGCAGTATCAACCCTAAAACTATGAATACCGGATGGTAAAAACTTAAAAGAACCAGGCCAAAAAGTATTTGTATAGTTGCCGCCGGTATGTCAAGCAATAATTTGGAGAGCCCCTTCTGTAAACTTGCCGTATCAAAAAAACGGTTGATCAGTTCGGGCAGGTAATAGCTATCAACACTCAGCAAATCTATGCGTGGTATGCGGTAAGCATAGGCCAACGTAAGACGGGTAAAAATACGCTGCTGAATGCCTTCGGTTACGCGCATTTGCATTACCTGCAGTATACCGCTCAGCAAAACACCTGCTACCACAAAGGAGATCAGTACCACTAACGACGCGGACAAAGCCCCCCCGAAAAGCAAGCCGATAATGGCCTGTATACCCAAAGGCAGCGAAAGCTGGATCAGGCCCGTAAGGATAGAAAAAAAATAAATCTGTCCAACTTCCTTTCTTTCAAGGCTGATCAGTTGCAGGAGCTTTTTACCCGCAGCTCTGATGGAGATATTAACCTTATCTGCCATCGGTTACCGGATTTAAGTTCAACTCGATAAAACCCTTAACCTCTACCTGGTGGTCATGGGCTATCCCCTCTGTCAGGTCCCTCCTTACCATCTCGCCGGTGTTGCGCAATTCCTTTACTTTTTGTTCAATTTCGGCTACGTTATTGTCGTTCCGTTCCATAGCGGTAAGTAATTGAACATTGTGGTAATTGATTTTATGGTTATAAAAACTCATGATAATTGACAAGGCCTCGCTGGCCTTGAATGTTCCTGAAATAAGTTGATATTTTTGAGACATGGCCGTGTTTTTTTATGGCAATTTAATTGTTTTGTTGATAATAAAATCCGTTTTAATCAAGTAATTCGCTACGCTTTTTTGAGCAGAGAAATCGCTTTTAAAAGGAGTTTCCATCGCGTACCTGCAAGAGCCTCTCCCCAGCCCTCTCTAACAGAGAGGGAGTACCTTTGTTTATTAAAGTCATCTCCTTTGGGGAGGATTTAGATAAGGTATTCCAACGCATTTTTTAAAAGGCGATTTCGCTACGTTTGTTTGAGTAAATATTACGGATTGCAATAATCGCAATACGCAGGGTCTTCAAATTGCAGTTGGTTTGGATAAAGCTGTTCATGTTCAAAACCGCAGTTGCTGCATTGATACAGGTACGCGAGCGAAGAACGTGTTGGCAAGCCACATAACCGGCAAGGCAATCCGGCCCTGGCTGAAGTAACCCCAAACCCCGGCGTGTTGCATACCGTACAGCGGGATTTGATTTTTTCAACAAGCTTTTCAGTAGCCTGCCCGATCACCGCCATCCTGAGCGGATTGTACATGGCCCGCATGTCGGTCTGCACGAAAACTTTACCGTACATCTTTTGCAATCTTTCAAACTCATTTGCCAGCTGCGCCGGGTCCCGGATGCCTTTGGTGATGGTTTGCAAGTCGTCTTTCGATTTTCTGAGGATTAAACCGTGCGAAGGAAATTTGGCGCGCTCCGCGAAATCCAGCAGTTGAGGCAAACTGTCAACAAACCCGCCGTTGAAATTTGTGTCTACACTTACACTGACCGCCGAAATTTCAAGGTTGTTCCTTTTGTCAAGCAGCAAAACAATCTCCTCGTCGGCATAGCAAAACGGGTTTAACGGGTGCGGACCAAAAGAGCCTTCGCTCGCTACAGCCAAATCGCAATCATACATCATCATCCCCTGCAGACATTTTTTTCGTGCTGTCGTCAATGCATCGTCCTCACGCTCCTTTTCCCCCGAAAACGTACCCAGGCTATCGGTATCCAATCCATCGGCTACCAGGCACCTGGCCCCCAATGCTTTCTCAAGCAAAGGGGCCATTACCTTTTCTTTGGCGTGCATGGTTGCAATTAATAATATCCTGCCCTCAAATTCGCGCATATGCAAATTACTGAATCGCTACTACCGATTTGAGCTCCACCGGGCCGCCTTTGCCGCCGATCAGCTCCCGGATATTAAACAAATCTTTCTGTAATTGTTTGATCCTTCTTTCGCGCGATTTGATGTCCTCCTCGGTACATTGCCCGCTGATCTTGTTTTCGTGAAATCGGATCTTTACATGAATCATCTGTGTAAGGAGGTCAAGCGCGTCGGCGCTGCTAAAGTGTCCTTCTATTAACTGTATATCCATTTTCTTTGTTTTTTTATTGTCCCTGGCCTAATGAAAAAGCAGCCTTACCATCAAAGGCGTACAAATTTTCTGTTTTAATGGTATCAATCCCCAATTCAATAGCTTTAGCGAGCAAGCCTACAATTTGTTGATGGGTTAAGAGTTGACCGGCCGCTGCCTTAAACCGGCAACGCCAGTGATCGGTACAAAAAGTTTCCTCAAAACCTTGCGGCCAAACTTTTATACCACGATTAGTGATCATTGTAAGGGAAACCCCATCTGTTTCCAAACGTTTTACCGAGGCCGCCAATTCATCCGCGCTGGTACCGGCCCAGTGTACAAATAAATCAACGCCCAGCAGTTCCTTTTTAGCGGCAGGTTTCCTTTTGTAAGCCGGAAGCTTTAAGGTAGAATTGCCCGCATAGGATACCTGCTTCAGCAAGCCCGGTTTTTGACCCAGGTTGTTAATTACTGCCTGTGCAAATTCGCGTGTACCTACCTTTTGTTTACTGGTGCCTTCCTTGTAGATATCGTAGGTGTGGATGCCGTCTTCAATGGTTTTCAGCCACGCGTTCTGCACCTTTTCTGCCACATCGGTTTGGCCAATATGGTTGAGCATCATGATAGCGCCCTGGAGCAAGCCGGAAGGGTTTGCCAGGTTTTGCCCTGCCCTGCGCGGTGCCGAGCCATGTATGGCCTCAAACATGGCGCACTGCTCACCAATATTTGCCGAGCCCGCAAGCCCTACCGAACCGGCAATCTGCGCTGCCACGTCACTCAAAATGTCGCCGTATAAGTTAGGCATCACAATAACATCAAAAGCTTCGGGCGTATCGGCCAGTTTGGCGGCGCCAATGTCAACAATCCAGTGTTCGTGTTCCAGATCGGGGTATTCGCGGGCTATTTCTTCAAAAACCAGGTGAAAGAGACCATCGGTTTGTTTCATGATATTGTCTTTTGAAAAACAGGTCACTTTTTTCCGTCCGTATAACCTGGCATATTCAAACGCGTAACGAACTATCTTTTCACAGCCCGGCCTGCTTATCAATTTCAGGCATTGTACAACTTCGTCAGTTTGCTGGTGTTCAATACCCGCGTAAAGGTCTTCCTCATTTTCGCGGATAATAACCACATCCATTACCGGGTGCTTGGTACTTACAAACGGGCTAAGGCTTGAACACGGCCTTACGTTGGCATATAAACCCAGAAATTTGCGGGTGGTTACGTTAAGGCTTTTATAACCGCCGCCCTGCGGGGTAGTAATAGGCGCTTTCAAAAACACCTTGTTTTTACGAATACTATCCCATGAATCATCGGCTATACCCGAAGTATTGCCTGACAGATAAACTTTCTCGCCAACCTCAATTTCTTCAATCTCAATTTTAGCGCCTGCTGCCAGAATAATAGATAGGGTGGCATCCATAATTTCGGGGCCGATGCCGTCGCCTTTTGCTACTGTGATCTTTGTCATACTTGTTAGTTGATTTTTATTTGCGACAAAAATGTGCGCTTTTCATTATAAATTTTCATTTATATTTGTAATGACTTACATAAAAATATTTAATGAATTACACCTTGCACCAGCTGCAAATATTTTTGAAAGTTACCCAGCTGAAAAGTATTACCAAGGCGGCCGAAGAACTGCACCTAACACAACCTGCAGTATCTATACAGCTAAGAAATTTCCAGGACCAGTTTGAAATTCCGCTGACGGAAGTGATTGGGCGGCAATTGTATGTTACTGATTTCGGGACAGAGATTGCTAACGCGGCAGAAAAAATACTGGCCGAAGTATACGCCATTAACTATAAAACGCTGGCATATAAAGGCCAGCTGGCGGGCCGGTTAAAGCTGTCGGTCGTTTCTACCGGGAAATATATTATGCCCTATTTTTTGTCGGGATTTTTAAAGCAGCACCCTGGTATAGAGTTGGTATTGGATGTAACCAACCGGGCTAAAGTGATTGAAAGCCTTGAAAATAATGAAGTGGATTTCTCACTGGTATCCGTTCTTCCTGATCAGCTGCAGGTTGAGCGTACCGAACTGATGCCAAACAAACTATACCTGGTGGGCTATAAAGAGCACGGCCTCGACAAAGAAAGTTACGACCATAATATATTTGAAGGGTTACCGCTGATTTACAGAGAACCAGGGTCTGGTACAAGGCACACCATGGAAAAGTTTATCAACAAATACCACCTGCCGGTAAGGAAAAAAATGGAGCTTACCTCTAACGAAGCGGTGAAACAGGCGGTAATAGCAGGTCTTGGTTTTTCCATTATGCCGCTTATCGGTATTAAAAACGAACTGATTAATGGTGAACTCCGGATCATACAGGTCAACGGCTTTCCGATCACCTCTACCTGGAACCTGATCTGGCTTAAAAACAAGGAATTCTCACCATTAGCCGATGCTTATCTGAATTACCTCGACCGGTATAAAAACCAAATTATATCAGATAAATTCAGGTGGTTTAGTGATTGGGACAAATAACCGCGGCTGTTATTATCAGTTGGGTACTTAAAAAATGCTATATGATTTCCCCTTATAAACTGTTTACTTTCTTTTTGAAAATACCGGGCTATTTTTTTCTAGAGTTATTTGAGTTCCTGTACTTGAGGAGTGGATAAAAAATTGATAGTTTATATGAACGCACCTTGTACGCATATTTTTTAAGCCGTATCCCATATTTGTTCCTGAAGGATCAAATCCGTTGCCGTTGTCTGTTATTTGAACTAAAAGACGCTTTTGACGGATTTTGAACTTGATGTTTATCCTGGTACATTCAGCGTACTTGATGCTGTTGTTAACAGCTTCTTTCGCAATCAGGTATAAATATCTTTTCTCCGTTTTTTGCAGTATAAGGCCTACGCAGGATTCGTCCACAACAATTTCGAGTACTATGTTAATCGCGTTCGCGACGGGCTGCATCGATTCTCTTAACCTGTTTACCAAATCCTCAAGGGTATCTTTTTTATCGTCTAAAACCCAAATCAAGTCCCGTAGTCCTATTATAGCCGCTTCGAGATTGGCGTTGATATTGTCCAGGTATTCAACTTTTTCGGGCTTAATGATTGCCAGGTTAGTAAAAACTTTAATTGTGTTGAGAGAACTCCCGATATCGTCATGCAAATCGCCTGCAATTCCGGCGCGTATGCTATGTTCTTTCAGTATTTGCCTCAGCCTGAGCCTATAAAATAAATAACCTAAACATGCAATGGTGAAACCAATAAGTGCTTTAAACCACCACGTTTGGTACCATTTAGGCAAAAAAATAAGTGAAATCTCCGTCGGGATACTCCAGTAATTGTCTTCATTAGCTGCCTTCAGCTGAATTAAGTATTTTCCCGGCGGGATTCCTATTAAATTAATAAAGTTACGGTTGCCGATATTAATCCAATTTTCAGACTGTTTATCAATGCGATAAGCAAAGGTGGTATGGTTGGGGCTGGAATAATTTATACCTGAAAAATACAGCGATGTTTGAATAACGTCATTAGGTACTATAAGTCTTTTTATTCTGATGCTGGAAGTGTCGAAGCTACGCCTGCCGGTCTCCATCGATATTCTGTTAATATATACTCGGGGTGCGATAGTGTTGATCCTGAATTTGGATGGATCGATGATAGTAAAGCCTTTAACCCCACCGGCATATATAATGCCGTCTTTCATAAAACCACACGCTTCCTCAAAACTATTTGAATGGAGGCCGTCTTGTTGGTAATAATTTTTAAATTTTCTCGTATTTAAGTTGAGAATCGAGATTCCGTTATTTGATGTTATCACCAAAGAGGAATCACCAACATTAAAAATTTTGTAAATTCCCGCATTGCTCAGTCCGTTTTTCGTAGTGTAAATGTTCCTGATCTTGTAGTCGGTGCCGAGTTGTATGATACCCGTTCCATAGGCAGCAACCCAATAATTGTTCCCGGCTTCGCACATGTCAAAATAAATGTTATAAGCCTGCTTATTTTGTGAATCATAAAAGCTCAGGATTTTAGACCGGGACAAGCTGCTGTCAAGAATAGTGATCTTTTTATCAGACAAAACCCATATATTTTTCATTTTATCGCGATACACCGTATTTACAATGTTTGCGGCAAGCGCGGGCCTGGAAATCTGGTCAATTACTTTAACCGTTTGTTTTTTGTAGTTCCAAATCAACACGCCTTTATCGTTTTCTGTTCCCATGATATTCAGCGAATCGCCGACACAGAGGTGACTGTTAATAGCATAATTTGAAAACGCTTTAAATTCAGGATAGACATCAGCTATAGGCGACCATTTTTTCTTTAAAAAAACAGCCGTGCCACCGGGATAGCTTGACTGTAACAAGCCAAACGGATCGGTATAGTTATGTTGGAACGATTGATTTTTGCTTATTAATGAAAATCGTCCCGAAGCTGTTTGAACTTGAACAAACCCGTTCCTGAGACCCGCAAATACCGTTCCCTTCCCGGGGGAAGAAAGACTTAGAACATGTTCCAGCTTCAAGCCGGAAACTTCATCATTATAAAAAGACCTAAAAGGCGTCGCATTACGGTTAATAAACGCCAGCCCATCCTGGCAACCCAACCATAAATTATTTTGCTGGTCAGAAAATGAACAAAAAACGGCATCAAGCCATTCGCTTTTTTCCGCACCTGCCTGATCTTCCAATTTCGTGAAGCTTGAAAAGGTATTATCAAACCTATAAAGGCCGGTGTGGCTCGCAACATAGACCTGCCCCTTTTCATTCTTTGATACATACTGTACATTTTCCGTATTCAGCAGCGAAAGTGTTTTTGCGGGCGCGTTATTGATTGAGATATTGTAGTTTTGGTCATAGCTAAGCACCCTCAAACCGGCATTTGTGGCAAGAAGATAGGAATGCTTTTTCAGCGCTATTGCGTTCCAGTAAATGATATCAGAATCCTTTTTTTTAGTAGCTAAAATCGAATTGGGTATCAGTTTAATCAGCTTTTTACTTTTCCCATCGAAGATTTTAATACCCAGCCCAGTAACGCACACCCAAACGTTGTTGGCTGCATCGGCAAAAATCGTTCGTATCTCGCAGGATATATTTTTGCCTGCTCTATTAGGTATCACTATACTTTTTCTGGTTTCGGTGTTATACACACGCAATCCTGTAAACGTACCAATCCATAACTCATTTCCCAACGCGGCCGTCGTCACATTCCACTCCTCGTTTATCGGGTTTCTCGACGAAAATTCCGGTTCAACGTTTGACGTAATGGTATTAATGCGGTCTATTCCCTGATCCGTTAGAACCCAAATGAAATTTCGGCTCCGGTCTTCTGCCAATTTCCTGATATCGGTTCCTGTGAGCCGCCTTTTGGAGGTAAGATTTTTGTTATAGCAGATAAACGACTGGCCGTCAAAGCGGTTTAAACCGTCCTGGGTAGCGATCCAGATGTATCCGAATTTATCTTGAATAATTTCCCTGATATTATAACTACTAAGTCCTTGGTTTTGTGTATATTTAGTGAGTGTATTAACCTCCGTTTGCTGTGCGGGGGCCGTAATACTTAGCAATAAACCAGAAATCACGAAAAGTATGAACAATCTATCTCCAAAAAAATGGAATATCATTTTTTTAGTATATGCCAAGTTGGAGCTTGATACCGGCGACCTTGATGAAACCATCACTAAAAATAACTCAAATTTCCTCCCGCCGCAAGGCATTCCGCCTTCATTGCCTATTGAGCAGGAGGTAACTTTTTTATTTAATGATATTATAGATGCCGGTGAACCACAGGACGCTCATGTGTTTGTTATTTATAACAGGGTTGATATTGAGCACCGGAGTGACAGAACAGCGTTATACCAATTGCAAACTCAAAATGAAACAGGCTTAGTACTGCAACGCATTTACCAGACAGCAAACAGCAACATAACCAAACCTGAGATCATCATTTCGTTGTTTAGGGATACGGATAAAATAAACCCGGCAAAGCACCGGGTATTATTCACCTGGGACCATGGGTCAATATTCGGGATTGCCCAGGGCGATAACCTGCCTGCAGATTTTACAGCAGTTAAAGAGCAGTACCAGGTAAGAACAAAAGAAATTAACGGGAAAGAGTGGGTTGTAACATTGAAGGGAAACCAGGCTTATAACAGGTACTGGGATAAAACAAACCAAAAACGCAACCCATTTATTGCCGATGCCTGCAAAAGTATGCAGCGACTTCCTTCAACAAGCCTCATCCATGAGATTCTAACCAACGAAGAACTCGCACAGGCAATCGCAGAGGGGTTCGATAATCACCAGGTAGATGTTTTGGTTATGATGAATTGCTGCATGATGAACGTAAACACAATTTACGCTTTGTATAATAAAAGCGCAGCCAGGTATATGATAGCGCCGCAATCTGAAATAAACTTCCCGAGCTACAATTACCTTCAAATTTTAAAAGAAATCTATAACCATCCGGAGATAGATCCCTTTTTGTTATCAAAATATGTCATTAAAACCTTGTCGCAGAAAAGATCTTTCCCGAGAGATTATAATTTCATTTACAACACAAAATTCTGGGCAATCCTCTGCATAGATATCCAACAATTTACCAAAGTCATCTATTTGATAAAGGAAGTGATCAAAGAATTAACAATCCAAATCCAGACAAGCGATATTTCAGGGATAGTTAATAAACTTAACGCCTGTTACCGCTTCGATTCATATCGCGTAGGGCTTTCGGATTATATGATAGACCTCAACACATTCCTCTTTCTTTGCAGAGACTTATCGACAGAGATCTATCGTATTCATTCAGAGCTTGAACATCACCTGAACCAATTGATCGTCGATTCGTTCATAGGCCCCTCGCTATTTCCAATTGACAATCCAACCAACGATTTCAGGGAAAATCTAAAGCCGTCAGGCATATGCATCTTCTTCCCAAGATCAAAAGAATACCTGGAGGCTGACATTTTTCAATCCTTTATTGCCGAAAATTCCCTGTCGAGATCCGCTTTTTTTTCGGACATACCGTGGTTAAACCTGGTCTGCAAGTTTATCAGTCTTGTCAACGGCGCCGTGACGTAGTCTACCTGCATGATTAGTCTTAATGGCGTTGATCTTAATTTTAACGTTAAGGAAGATGTGCGTTTCGTCCGCCGCCGTAAAATACAAATCCGGTGTACTTCCCACCTCGAAAATATTTCTGGCGGCGTCCGCCTCCTTTACGAAAATGGTATTATCGCTTATTACTGTCCCTGCCGGGGCGTCGATGCCGATGCCGCTTAAATTTGTCGAAATAACAAGCTTGTGGAAGATATTGGCAGGATCTGTCGTATCCAATTTAAGTGTCACAGCAGTGTTCTCAGATTTAATTGCGCTTCCGTTTTCTTTGTAAAAATTTCTTTCCATTTTTTTAAATTTAAGTAGAGAATAGTTTGTCAGTAATAGTGTAGCATTGTTATATGAGGATAATCATTCATTAAATCGGCCTGATCGCCTCCACATTTTTGCATAGTGGCCTGCCATATGAGCCAGTCCAAAATTGCATATATCCCTTAATATGAGATCAATATATTTCGTCCATCATAAATTTAAGGCTTTCCTGTTTAACATCGAAATTTACTTTTTAATTCATTAAAAACATTGGTGTCCCTTTTTAAAGTATAAAACTTATGCTAAGTTTAGGCAAAATCACCTGTCACAAAAAATGGTAAATATCGCTTTAGTTGAAGACCATGTTTTACTGCGCCGGGCACTTGCCGTACTTATAAAAGAACTTGGAAACAATATATCTTTTGAAGCCGACAACGGTAAGGATTGCCTGGAGATGCTTGCTGCCGATTACAAACCTGACGTCATCTTAATGGACATTAACATGCCGGTTATGGACGGTTATGAAGCCTCTTTGATTATCAAAAACAAATATCCTGATATAAAAGTGCTTGCATTATCTATGTATGATGATGAATTGGCAATTATAAGAATGCTGAAGAATGGGGTACGTGGCTTCATCTTAAAAAACTGCGACCCCAGGCAATTAACCGATGCCATTCATGGCGTTATGATTAAGGGTTATTACCACTCAGATCTCGTTTCTTCTAAATTAATCCATGCCATCAATAATTATGATAATGATCAAAGCGGGCTAAAAAATGTATTGTTACTCAATTCACGCGAGATCGAATTCCTGAAATTAACAGCTACCGAACTTACCTACAAAGAAATGGCTTCAAAAATGCACGTGAGTTTCCGCACAATCGATGGCTATCGCGAAGCGTTATTCTTAAAACTCAATATCAAAAGCCGTGTTGGCCTGGTAATTTACGCCATTAAGGCCGGTATTGTGATCCTTTGATATTGAGCAATGGATTTGCAAGGCCGGATACTGCCGATTTCATCGAAAAACTGAACCCTCGTCCAACCCGGCATTACATACGCGCGGAAGCGGCCTTTCTCTCGCCATTGCCAAAAAACAGGTTGAAACCCGGCGTGAAAACAGCCTTAGCCCCCTGCTGCTTGCTTATGCCTAAACTAAAATCAACCCACATGCCGCCAAAAAATGCAGTTTCGATACCCAGGCTGGCTTTGTAAGTAAATTTTTGGTTGGTTTGAAAAAGGCCATTGGCTTCTACAAAACCTTTAACATCATTACTCCCATAGTATGCCCGTGAACCTATACTGAGACTCTTTGCACCTAAACGGGAGTTAACTGTATCGCGTAATTGCCCTGTTGCGCCGATCAGCAACTGGCCTTTAGCCCCCAAAGGAAACCCGGCAGTTGTCCATAAACCAAGTTTTGATGCCGGTTTAATGTTTCGTATTAAAGAATCTTTTGAATTAAAAAGAGCAGCGATACCCACGTCCCAAATGCTTTTATTCCATAAAACATTTTTTATGCTGTCTCTTATCTGAACTATCCTGTCCGGATTAAACTTACCTACATTCTTAATGTAATCCAGTATTTCCTGTTTGATAACTTTACCTGTGGCTGTACCAGGCTCTGCCAGCCTGTAAATGCTGTCCACAACATGACGCCAATGTTGATAACCATTACCGTTGGTATCGGCGTCCATGTATTTTTTTGCCACAAATCTTAAAGCCTCCGAGTATGACCTTGTGCCGGCTTGTCCAAGCAAGTTTAGTTGATTAATCAAGGAAGCATTAAGACGCAGATCCTGAAAATCTAAAATTCGGAATTTAATCCCTAAGCCGATCGCATAGCTTTTGTCTGAATTAACTTTTGTACCGACCGACAAAGCTGAGGTATACCAAAACCTGTTTTTATAGAAATCGTTAAGGCTGACATTTGGATGAAATAGTTTGGGTGACAACTCCACCGCAAGATTTTGGGGTATTGCAGCGCCGTTCGCTGTAAAATAGTTACCTATCGAAAAAGCGATATCACGCACAGATGTAGGCCTCATAATACTGCTCGGGCTCGTGCCGAGTATCTTAAAACCAGGAGATTCCGGTACTGCGTAATTCAGATCGCCCCAACCCGCTTCTATGGCCGGAAAATGTTTTGACGTATCCGTTTGAGCCCATACCTTACCTGAGCCTGCAAACAATATTAACAAAATGATCCTGATCGTTTTCATGGCAATTTGTTCCGGGTTTAAATAAATACTGCTTCCGTAGTGTCATTTACTATTGTAGCTGTTGAATTTCCGGTGAATACCTGGACTGCCGCGCAACTGATACCATTTTGTTTTACCGTAGCCGTAGCACGAAAGATGCCAGTGCCTCCGGCGGGATCAATCTCGCCCCAGGCGATGTTGAGACATTTTCCAACCAGGTCGCTGCCACGTCCGAGGTTAAACTCCGTTTCACCATCCCACTGCCCCTTGCCCGTTTCGAATTGATTGCCGGAATCGCAGTCAACAACTTCAAACTCATAAAAAAACAGATCGGTTGTTTGGAATTCAAACACCAGTTTCGCATCATCCCCGGGAGATGCGATTTTAATTTGGGTACTCATGATTGTAAGGATTTGTTCAAAAATTAATTTATAGTTATTTAACCGCTTACAGCGGACATTAATTGTGCTTAAATGCACTGAGCTGCGCACTGGTATTTAATGTTTCCTGTTGCGATTTTTGCTTGTTTACGTCTTTTACGGCACTCACATAACCCAACAGGTTGGTCCAGAAAGCGGATCCGCCACTTGCCATCAATCCGATGAGAGCAACAGGAATATGAGTGTCATCCTTCCCCAACCAGAAGGTTTCGAAAAAACCATGTTCACCGTTAGAATATCTTGCTGTAACCCAGGATACGATGAAAGCTATGATCATCAATGCTGAACGGCGAGTTTTCTCCTTGCCGTCATTAACGGGAGGTACAGTGGGTGGCGGCTCCTGAAGCCAGGAAAAATTTGTTTTAACCAACGTAATCAAGCGCTCGCTGGCCAGGCTGATGGCGAGAATAACCGAGATTAATTTAGTGATTGCTGAAATGTCCATTGTGATAAATTTGCTTGGTCAAATTTGATCAATACATCAGGAATCAGAAACGGGTTATTTCCCGTATTTATATAAGTGTTTTTCCCATTCTCAACCGGTGTTTTTTTCTAATTTCCGAGATGAGCCATGCTAACGGAGATGTGAGATATGCTATAAAGACCTCTCCTACTTTCCATTTGCCTCAAAAGAGCTTACGCGGAACCAGTTGGCTGTTTAAAGCTTATAATCTAAAATCGTAATTACAACGTTTTTACAAAAGTGAAAGTCTTAAGTCACCCTCCCAAATACACTTGAGATTCGACTTAAGACTTTCGACTTATAATCTGAGACTTGAAATTACACGTTAAACCTGAAGTGCATAATGCCGCCATTCGGCACAATGTAGGTTTTACCTTCAACGCCTAATTTACCTGACCACATAAACCTTTAAGGGTGCCTAAATGGTGATCGAACGGGCGGTTTTGCTGCATCAGGAACACAATATGCCCGGCATCATAAAAAATACTGTCTGGCTCGGGATTAACGGCCAATGCTTTCTGTATTACGGATGGCAACATGTTTATAGCGGCGGCGCTGCCGGATAATAAGGCTGCCTTTTTTAAAAAATATCTTCTGAATTCAGGTTAAAAATCTATTTAATCACTTTGCTTTATGAAAGATACTGCAAAGGCCAGGTGAAGCCCTTTAATAACCTTAAACTATAGCAAATGTTATCTGCCGGGATACGTTTAGTCCTGCAGATAGCAGGCATTGAGCTTCTCAACAAAACAACTTGAGCTTTTTAACAAAACACAGGGTTGCCTGTCTGGCTAATTTTGTATCATCAAAACAAATAAAAAGATGAAAAAAGTATGGTTTATAACAGGCAGCGGCAGAGGTTTAGGCCGCTCGCTTGCCGAAACGGCTTTAGCGGCGGGCAATTATGTAGCCGCCACTGCGCGCAATCCGGAACAATTACGTGATTTGGCCGGAAAATATCCCAACCAGGTTTATACTATAAAATTAGATGTTACTGATTACCCTGCAGTGCATCAGGCTGTAGCTGATGCGGTAGCCCACTTTGGCAAAATTGATGTACTGGTAAACAACGCCGGTTTTGGAATTATAGGTGCAGCCGAAGCTTTTACTGACGAGCAGGTTAGAAGTCAGCTGGAAACCAATTTATATGCCCCTATCGAGATAACCCGTGCCGTGCTGCCTTATATGCGCAAACAAGGCTCGGGTCGCATTTTACAGATTAGCTCAATTGGCGGCCGTATTGGTAATGCCGGTTTAAGTATTTACCAGGCAGCTAAATTTGGCTTAAGCGGCTTTACTGAAGCGTTAGCAAAAGAGGTAAAACCATTAGGAATTTTAGTTACCAGTGTTGAGCCCGGCGGCTTCCGTACCGATTGGGCCGGCGATTCGATGAGCTATGCGCCAAAGGTTGAAGGCTACGAACAAACCGTTGACGCCCGCGCTGATTATATTTCGAGCGGAAAATTCATCCCGGTGGGTGACCCTGATAAAGCGGCTGAAGTGATGGTTAAATTAATTGAAAATCCCGAGCCGCCGGTGCACCTTGTATTGGGTAGTGAAGCCGCAGCTTTATTAACGCTTGCCGATGAAGCCCGCAAGGCCGAGTTTGAAAAATGGCTGCCGGTTACCAAATCAACAGATCATGACGAGGCCGGTGATTTTATGAATACCGAGTATGGTAAGGCGATAGCAGCGCAGAAAGATTAAATATTGTTCAGCTGTCGTGTTTCCACGACATCTGAATTTCTTGCTTTCGGTTACTGCTTGGCAGCAAGATCTGCAGGCATACGTGATAACGCCCCGGGGTGAAAGGATATGGATAACTTAGAAAGTTATACAGGTATTATTAAATTTGATCAGTATGCCAACGTCAAAAACACTACCACGCATAATTTATTCCTGCTACTCGGAAGTTAGCCGTGCCGGTGAGCAGTTTATTGCCGACCATGTATTTGGCTATATCCTCTCCGGCGATTCGGAACTGTATGTTAACGGCAAAAACTACTATTTTAAACAGGGCGACTATCGTTTTTTAAAACGCAATGAGCTGGCCAAATTTGCTAAACATCCTCCTCAAAACGGCGAGTTTAAAACCATAACTATTGGGATTGACCAGGATACGCTGAAAGCCATGAGCGCCGAATTGAACATACAGGCCGACGGCCGTTACACCGGCGAGAGCGCACTGTTTTTAAAACCCAACGAACTTTTCAGCAATTATATTCAATCGCTAAGCCCCTACATGGATAAAACTGCCGGAGAAATTAATCCCTCACTTACCCACCATAAGGTTAAAGAAGCGGTGATGATATTATTGGAAACCAACCCCGAATTGAAAAACATCCTGTTTGACTTCAGCGAGCCAGGGAAAATTGACCTCGAAGCCTTCATGACAAAAAATTACCGTTTTAATGTTGATATCAGCCGCTTTGCCTATTTAACCGGCCGGAGCCTGGCAACATTTAAGCGCGATTTTGAACGTGTGTTCAATACTTCTCCCAACCGCTGGATCCAAAACCAACGATTAAAAGATGCTTATTACCTGCTGAAAGAAAAAGGCGAAAAAGTATCGGATGTGTATATGGAAGTAGGCTTTAAAGACCTGTCGCATTTTTCATTCGCTTTTAAAAAGGCTTACGGTGTAGCGCCGTCGGCGGTATAATTGCAAAATAGAAGCAAGAAGTAAAGGTTCAAGAGACAAGAAAAAGAAGCTGAAATAAAAAGCCAGGAAAAAGTTGGAAGTTTTGATTTCCTTTCTTCTTTCCTGGCTTTTGTAGCTTGATATCTTAATTCTAATTTCTTGTCTCTTGAATCCTGATTTCCTGACTCTCTCCCTTACACGTTAAACCTGAAGTGCATAATGTCGCCATCCTGCACAATATAGGTTTTACCTTCAACGCCTAATTTACCGGCTTCTTTAATAGCAGTTTCTGAGCCATTGTATTTTACAAAATCTTCGTATTTAATCACCTCGGCACGGATAAAGCCTTTTTCAAAATCGGTATGGATCACACCTGCGGCCTGCGGGGCGGTAAAACCCTGGGTGATGGTCCAGGCACGCACTTCCTGTACACCGGCAGTAAAGTAAGTAGCCAGGTTTAACAGGCGATAAGCAGCTTTGATCAGTTTATTAACTCCCGATTCGGCCAGGCCCAGATCGTCCAGAAACATCTGGCGTTCTTCGTAAGTTTCCAGTTGCGAAATTTCAGATTCAATCTGCGCTGAAATGATCAAAACTTCCGCATTTTCTTCTTTTACGGCAGCTTTCACCTTCTCCACATAAGCATTACCCGTATTTACCGAAGCTTCGTCAACATTACAAACATAAAGTACGGGTTTGGCGGTAAGCAGCCAAAGGTCGGCCACATATTCTTTGTCTTCTTCCTCAACCGGGGCGTTACGGGCCGATTTACCGGCAAGCAGGTGGTTTTTGTAAACCGTTAAAACATCAAAAGTTTTTTTAGCTTCCTTATCGCCGCCTGTTTTGGCCATCTTTTCAACCTTCTGGATCTTTTTCTCTATCGATTCCAGGTCTTTTAGTTGCAGCTCGGTATCAATGATCTCTTTATCGCGGATCGGATCAACCGAACCATCCACGTGGATCACGTTATCATTATCAAAGCAGCGCAACACATGGATAATGGCGTTGGTAGCGCGGATGTTGGCTAAAAACTGGTTGCCCAAACCCTCGCCTTTGCTGGCGCCTTTAACCAGGCCCGCAATATCCACAATCTCGATGGTGTTGGGCATTATGCTTTTAGGGTTAACTATTTCGGTAAGTTTGGTAAGGCGCTCATCGGGCACGGTAATTACACCCACATTGGGCTCGATAGTACAAAACGGAAAGTTAGCCGCCTGTGCCTTAGCGTTTGATAAGCAATTAAAAAGTGTTGATTTGCCCACATTTGGCAAACCTACTATCCCACATTGTAAACCCATTGTTGTAGTTGATTTTAGCCCCCTCTAAATCTCCCCCGGAAGGGGAGACTTCCGTATTTTTTTTATTAAAAGCCCTCCCTTCCGGGGAGGGTTGGGAGGGGTTGAATTCGGCTGCAAAGATAACAGAAAATTTTGCCTTATAATTTGAAAAAATAAACGACTTTTGCGCACGAAAAAAGAAGCTAAAATATTTTAACACCGATGTAAAAAGGAGGGCCTATATATGGAAGAGATGGTTGAACAAGTAGAATTGTTACTTGAAAAACAAGACGATACCCAACTACAGGAATATTTGAACAACCTCAACATATCGGATGTTGAAGAACTGATTGGCGAACTTCCTGAACATGGCCCCAAATTTATCGAGATCCTTTCGTTAAACCGCGCGGTGCACGTATTCCGTATCCTCGATTTCCCGGTGCAGGAACGGATTATCAGGAAGCTTTCGGCCCAAAAACTCGAAGACCTGGTAAACGAACTCCCGCCCGACGACCGCACAGCTCTTTTCAGCGAATTACACGGCGATGCGCGCCAAAAACTGCTTCAAAAACTTTCGAAAGAAAACCGCGACGAGGTAATCAAACTTTTAGGTTACGAAGAAGACAGCGTTGGCCGGTTGATGACGCCCGATTACATTGCCGTTAAACGAACCTGGGACGTAAGCCGGGTATTATCACATATCCGCCGTTACGGCAAAAACTCCGAAACCATTGATGTTATTTACGTGATTGATGACCAAGGCGTACTGCTGGATGACATCCGGATCCGTGAGATCTTACTGGTAAAACCCGAAACCAAAGTGAGCGAACTGATGGATGGCCGGTTAATTTCGCTTAGCGCCGCCGACCCGCAGGAAGAAGCCATTAACGTTTTCAGGATGAACAACCGCACCGCCCTGCCCGTGGTTGATGATGAAGATGTATTATTGGGCATCGTAACCATAGATGATATCCTCTGGATAGCCAACGAAGAATACACCGAAGACATCCAGAAAATTGGTGGTACGGAAGCCCTGGATGAACCCTACCTGGATATCAACCTGTTTAAACTGGTAAAGAAACGGGTAGGCTGGCTTATTATTTTATTTTTGGGCGAGATGCTTACCGCTACAGCCATGGGCTATTTTGGCGATGAAATATCAAAAGTGGTGGTACTTGCTTATTTTATCCCCCTGATTATTTCGAGCGGCGGAAACAGCGGCTCGCAGGCCTCTACCCTTATTATCCAGGCCATGGCTCTTGGCGAAGTTACCGTTGCCGACTGGTGGCGGGTTATGCGCCGCGAAATTCTTTCGGGCCTGATGCTGGGAATCTGCTTAGGTTTGATAGGCTTTTTACGTATCGCTGCCTGGAGCATGTTCAGCAGCATTTATGGCCCGCACTGGATGCTGGTAGGCTTTACCGTTGGCGCTTCACTTGTTGGCATTGTGTTATGGGGATCATTATCGGGTTCGATGCTGCCTTTGCTGCTTAAAAAGCTCGGGGCCGACCCGGCAACCTCTTCGGCGCCGTTTGTTGCCACACTGGTGGATGTTACCGGTTTGATTATTTATTTTACCATCGCGGTAATTTTTATGCGGGGGATACTTTTATAACGCGCTGTTTGATAATTAATATTGAGCAACTGGTGTTTTTAGTTATAATAATTATCTTAGCGTAAATTAAATTTAAAACCTTAACACTAAAAGATGGAAACTACCGTAGAGGAAAAGTATCAATCCCCGCAAATCCCTAACAATCTTATTTTAACACCCGAAGCGCAAAGTTTCCTGTTGTCCAGCGGAAAATGGGCTTCCTTTTTGGGTATCCTTGGCTTTATCTTTTGCGGCCTGTTTTTGCTTTTCGCCCTTTCTGTGGGAACGATCATGACGAAAATTGCCGAGTTACAGCCCGGTAATCCCGCAGCTATGATGATGGCAGGCATGGGCGGAGGCCTGAGCGTTGTATATATTTTACTTGATTTATTGTATTTTTTCTTCGCGCTTTACCTTTACCAGTTTGCCGTTAAAATAAAAGCCGCCATAAACTTTAACGATAACTTTCACCTTACTGCAGGTTTAGGCAAACTAAAGTCGTTTTTTAAACTTTGGGGTATTGTCACTATCGTTATCTTAGCGTTATATGCCATAGGCATTATTTGCTTTATCGCATTCGCCGCCTCTATGGCTTCGGCAATGCACGGCTAAACAGATCAACTACATAAAAAAGCCCTGCCATCTTATGGATAGCAGGGCTGTATATTTTTGGTTAATTTGATATTACAAATTCTCGAAAGTGAAATCCTCGTCGGCCGATGCACGGGCAATTTCAGAATTTTCACTGTACTCGTAACGTTTTTCAACTACTTCCTGGTTCGATTTGATATAGTCGATAGTGTCTTTTAAACCTTCGGCAAATTTTTCGAAGTCTTCTTTGTATAAAAAAATCTTGTGTTTTACAAACACGCCATCTTCCAAACGCTTTTTACTCTCTGTAATTGTAACATAGTAATCGTTTGAACGGGTTGCTTTTACATCAAAAAAATAAGTACGCTTCCCGGCTCTTACTTTCTTCGAATAAACCTCTTCACGCTCTCTATTGTCAAAATCTCCCATATATATTTACCTGTAATTAGTTTTGGTTGGCATAAATATAAATAATTTTTCAAAGTGCAACTATTTTATTCGATTTTATTGAGGTTTTTGAAACAAAAGTGTCATTTTTTTGTAGAGGCAGCATTGTGTATACCCTACGCATCCTGCTCTTCTTCCAGCAATTGCTTTTCGTAAAGCTCAAAGTAAGTGCCTTTAAGCTGCATCAGGTGTTCGTGGTTGCCCTGCTCAACTATTTCGCCGTTATCCATTACCAGTATTTTATCGGCGTTTTTTATAGTAGATATGCGGTGCGCTATGATTATACTGGTTTTGCCCCGCATCACGCGGCCAAGGTTGCTCAAAATCTCCTCTTCGGTACGGGTATCAACCGCCGAAAGGCAATCGTCAAAAATCAGCACCTGCGGATGTTTAAACAGCGCCCTTGCGATTGATACCCGTTGTTTTTGCCCGCCGGATAGGGTTACACCACGCTCGCCAATCAGTGTAGTAAAGCCCTGTTCCAATTCCATAATGTTGCTGTAAACAGCGGCATCTTTAGCGGCCTGCTCTACCACGGGCATATCCAGCACATCGGCGCTAAATGCTATGTTGTTGGCAATGGTATCCGAAAACAGGAAAACCTCCTGCGGTACAAAGCCAATCTGCGAGCGGTAGTTTTCAAGATGGAGCGAAGTTACCGGGCGGTAATCAATCAACACCTGCCCTTCGGTAGTATCATACATACGCATTACCAGGTTGGCAATGGTTGATTTACCCGACCCCGTACGACCGATAATGGCCAGCATCTGCCCCGGCTCTACGGTAAAAGACACATTTTTAAGGGCTTTGATACCTGTATCGGGATAGGTAAAAGACACGTTTTCAAACCTGATGTGGCCGCTTAGCTGATATTTTTCGCCCTGCGGCGAAATAATTTCGGGCGTTGTGTGCAAAAATTCGTTGATACGTTTCTGCGAGGCAGCGGCGCGCTGTACCAGCGAGGTTACCCAGCCCAGCGAAATTACCGGGAACGAAAGCATATTGAGGTAAACAATAAACTCGGCGATATTACCCGCGGTGATGTTGCCCTTTATCACCTCTACCCCGCCCACATAAACGGTAATTACGTTAGCCAGCCCCACCAAAAACAACATGGTTGGAAAAAACATGGCCTGCACTTTGGCCAGGGCCATGGAGTGCACTTTATAATCCTCGCTCTCCTTAGCGAAATTATCCCTCACAAACGCTTCGCGAACGTATGATTTAATGACCCTGATGCCCGAAAAATTTTCCTGTACAAAGCTGGATAAGCCCGAAAGCCGCTCCTGGATCTGCTCGCTGCGTTGGTTGATGATATTATTAACATAATAAATAACACCGGCCAATATCGGCAACGGCAGCACCGAAAAAACGGCCAGCTGCACGTTTACCGTAAGCATGGCGTAAATCACCATGATAAATAATACCACGGTATTGATAGAGTACATAATACCCGGCCCCAGGTACATACGCACCCGGCTTACATCCTCGGTTACGCGGTTCATCAAATCGCCGGTGTTGTGACGGCGGTAAAAGGCGAGCGAAAGCTCCTGGTAGTGGCTGTAAATTTCGTTTTTCAGATCGTACTCGATATGGCGCGACATCAGGATAATGGTTTGCCGCATAAAAAACAGGAACAGGCCCCTGAGCAGGGCCAGCACTAATACCAGCGTACCAAACAGAAACAGGCTGGTACCAAAAATATCATAAATAAAGCTTTGCCTGTTAAAACCTGCAAAAAGCTGGTAAGCCCCTATATTTTCGGTAACCAGATCAAAAGCTACGCGCACAACCTGTGCCGGCAGTACGCCGAACACGTTCGAGATAATTACAAACAGCACACCCGGAATAAGGCGCCAGCGGTATTTGCGAAAAAATTTATTGAGGTAAGCGAGGTCTTTCATGTATGGTTAAGTCCGAAGTCTTAAGTATCAAGTCTTAAGTCGTCCAATAATTCAAAAGTATTAAAAATTGAACAGAGTGGTTGCGGGGAAAAGTCGGGAGGATGTAAGAATGTTACAAACGTTGCGCAGCGCCTGCGGCGGTATTGTTTCACAGATCGATATTTATGGGTAATGTGGCTTACCGGACACCGGCAACTGCCCTTTAGTTGCTGGTAACAAGACACAACAACGGCTTACCAACGGAACATCAACAAGGGTAGAATTTTTGAGGTGTAATTCCGGTTGCTTTTTTAAATAGTCAGGATTTTTAAAGTTTACTCCATAAAATATGTGTTTGAGCTTTTTCAACGAAAAATTGCAAATTAACTTCTCTTTCTCCTCCATCACCTTAAAATTATGCTGTCATTTTTACAAAGGTCTATTGCTAAACCTGGAAAGTTTATGCCTGCACAATCAATTGCTTTTAGCTGCTTAAACCGAATTCACGTTATTTTTATTTCCCGATGGATTCCTGAGGCCAATTTTGAATAACTAACTTATTAGTTTAACTTTATTCCATGAGTCGATTATCCTTCCTATTGTTATTGCTGCTTCCGGGTGCCTGCTTCGCGCAATTTAAAATTACGGGCAAAGTGATCAACATGACCGATACCAAACCTGTAACTAATGCCAGTGTATTTTTAAATAATGCCCAGGTGGGCAGCACAACTACCGACGACGGCACTTTCACCCTCCGCAATGTAAAGCCTGGAAAATATGATTTCATTATTTCGGTGGTAGGCTTTGAAACATATACTTACAGCATACAGATTAACAGCACAGATGTTAACCTGGGCACGATCAGCATTATCCCAAAAACCTTCCAGTTAAATGAGGTAAAGATCAGGCCTGATCCTAACCGCGAAAAATACTATGCCATTTTCAGGAGGCAGTTTTTAGGTACGTCTGAAAACGCGGCACAGTGTAAAATACTAAACTCAGATGTGCTTGATTTTGATTATGATGAGGATACCCATATTTTAAAGGCCACCTCGCACGATTTTATGGAGATAGAGAACAGGGCCCTCGGGTATCGTATAAAATACAAATTAACCAATTTTAGTTATACCAATAGCATCCAGTTACTCTATTACGAAGGGATGTCTTCCTTCGAAGATCTGAAAGGCTCCGACAAACAAAAACGCAAATGGAACAAGCAACGTCAATTTGCTTATCTCGGCTCGCCTATGCATTTTTATCGATCAGCTATTAAAGGCACCTTAGAAAGTGAGAATTTTGTAGTTCGGCGCCTGATCCGTAAGCCGAACCCGGCTTACCATGGCGGACTGAACAATAGGTACCTGCAAAGTTTGGTAAACACACCATTACAGCGACCTGAATTTTTCATGCTTACCGACCAGGAAGGTTTGTATGCCATAGGCTGCACCGATTGCCTGTATGTGATGTACACCAAAAAAACGCAGGATCCTGCAAGCAACGTTTATAAACCTATAGACATGGGCGATAACGCCACTACAATTATCGCGTTTGACGAACCTCATGCTTTTTTTGACAGCAACGGAATTGTAACAAATCCTCACGCCGTAATTTACGAGGGCGACTGGGGAAGCAGCCGCGTTGCCGAAATGCTGCCGGTTGACTATGAGCCGGTGAAAAAATAACCTGAACCAAGATTTGGGGAGATTTGTAGAATTAACAGGATATTTCCTGAACCGGAATTTATCGAATGAAGAAATGACCAGAATTTTAAAGCGATGAGCAAATTCCATAAATTCCTTAATTCGATAAATTCGGGTTCAGACCAACCCTCATGTTAAGCAAAACCCTGCCCATCCCAAAATCCCCTAATCCCGGTTCAGACAAAAACGCCCCGTTTCAATTGCTCGAAACGGGGCGTTTATATATTCAATCAAATAAAAATGATTATTTCTGCTCTTCCTGCTCAGGCTCTTTGCTTTCGCCTTTGCGGTCGGTAATTCTGATCTCGCCGGCTTCTTTATCAAAGTCGACTACCATCACGTCACCATCTACCAGTTCACCTTTCAGGATTTCTTCGGCAATCGGGTCTTCGAGGTATTTCTGGATGGCACGTTTTAACGGACGCGCACCAAATTGCGAATCGTAACCTTTTTCGGCAATGAACTCTTTGGCTGCTTCGGTAAGCTCAATTTTGAAGCCTAAACCATTTACGCGGCTAAACAAGGCTGCCAGTTCGATATCGATGATCTTGAAGATCTCTTCTTTACCTAACGAGTTAAACACGATCACATCATCAATACGGTTCAGGAACTCAGGAGCGAAAGCGCGTTTCAAAGCGTTCTCGATCACACCGCGCGAGTGGCTTTCGGCCTGTAATGATTTGGCGCTGGTAGTGAAACCTACACCCTGACCGAAATCTTTCAACTGGCGGGCACCGATATTCGATGTCATGATGATGATGGTATTCCTGAAGTCAACTTTTCTACCTAATGAATCAGTCAGTTGACCTTCATCCAACACCTGTAACAGGATGTTGAACACATCAGGGTGAGCTTTCTCAATCTCATCCAGCAATACTACCGCGTATGGTTTTCTGCGAACCTTCTCAGTTAGCTGACCGCCTTCTTCGTAACCTACGTAGCCCGGAGGCGCACCAACTAAACGAGACACCGCGAATTTCTCCATGTACTCGCTCATATCAATCTGGATCAGCGCGTCTTCGGTATCAAACATAAAACGGGCAAGCTCTTTAGCCAACTCAGTTTTACCAACACCTGTAGGGCCTAAGAAAATGAATGAACCGATTGGTTTTTTAGGATCTTTCAAACCGGCACGGGTACGCTGAATAGCACGGGTTAGCTTTTTGATCGCATCATCCTGACCAATGATCTTGCCTGCCACGGTTTCAGTCATGTGTAACAGTTTCTGGCTGTCGGCCTGGCCTACACGCTGTACAGGGATGCCGGTCATCATTGATACTACTTCGGCAACATTATCTTCGGTTACGGTGTAACGTTTCGATTTTGTTTCGGCTTCCCAAACTGCTTTAGCCTGGTCAAGCTCAACCAAAAGGTTTTTCTCGGTATCGCGAAGCTGTGCTGCTTCTTCGTATTTCTGGCTGCGAACAACCTTGTTTTTCTCAATCTTAATCTGTTCGATCTTTTGCTCAATATCCAGAATGTTTTGAGGCACATGGATATTGGTTAAGTGAACACGTGAACCAGCTTCGTCAAGCGCGTCAATAGCTTTGTCAGGTAAAAACCTGTCGGTAATGTAACGGGTAGTTAAGTTAACGCAGGCGTTGATCGCTTCGGGAGTGTAGGTAACACCGTGGTGCTCTTCATATTTTTCCTTAATGCGGTTCAGGATCTCCACAGTTTCAGATGGACTGGCCGGTTCAACCATTACCTTTTGGAAACGACGATCAAGAGCGCCATCCTTCTCGATGTATTGGCGGTACTCATCTAAGGTAGTAGCGCCGATGCATTGTATCTCGCCCCTGGCCAAAGCCGGTTTAAACATGTTTGATGCATCAAGCGAACCTGAAGCGCCACCAGCGCCTACAATAGTATGGATCTCGTCGATAAATAAAATTACATCAGGTGATTTTTCCAGTTCGTTCATCACAGCCTTCATACGCTCTTCAAACTGGCCGCGGTATTTGGTACCGGCAACCAACGAGGCTAAATCAAGCGTAACAACACGCTTATTGAATAAAACACGTGATACTTTGCGCTGTACGATGCGTAAGGCAAGTCCTTCAGCTATGGCCGATTTACCTACACCCGGCTCACCGATCAGGATAGGGTTGTTCTTTTTACGGCGCGATAAAATTTGTGATACCCTTTCAATCTCCTTTTCACGACCAACAATCGGGTCAAGTTTGCCGTCTTCGGCGGCGCGGGTTAAATCGCGGCCAAAGTTATCAAGCACCGGTGTTTTTGATTTAATGTCGGATACTTTTTTAGGCTGGCTGAACGATTCCTCTTCTTTAAAATCGTCATCGCCGCCTGTAGGCGAACCCGGCATCTCATCAGTAACATCATTTTTGTGCGATTCAACTTCGCCTTTAAATACCTCGTAGTTTACATTAAACTGTACCAGGATCTGTGAGGCGATGTTGTCTTCATCGCGAAGTATCGACAGCAGCAGGTGCTCTGTACCAATCACATCGCTTTTAAATATTTTGGCTTCCAGATAAGTTATCTTCAATACCTTCTCGGCCTGTTTTGTTAGCGGGATGCTGCCGATATGTACGTTTGTTCCGATAGTTCCCTTTACTGCATCCTCAACGGCGCGGCGAAGTTTTGCGGTATCAACGTTCAATCCCTTGAGCAATTTAATTGCTACACCATCTCCATCGCGGATAAGCCCGAGTAACAGATGTTCAGTACCTATATAGTCATGCCCAAGACGTAAAGCCTCTTCCCTGCTATATTGAATAACATCTTTTACCCTTGGCGAAAATTTAGCTTCCATATATACCTTTCTTATTATTGAACGCCTTCGTTATTAATTGTAGATTTTAAAAACGTAAACGTCTGTTTAAACTGTCATCAACAATATTGCCAACATTTTGAGCTTTGCAGAAACAGACATTGTTATGATACGCAATGTATCAAAGTTTGGTATCAATCAATAGTTTTTATCTAAAAAGCACGCTAACAATCTATTTTTTTACAATATACGAACGAAAGACACCTGTTTGATATAAAAATGCTAAAAAAGTTTAAACATTTTTCGGATATTTTATAACATTTCCACCGTTTACGGCATTTCGTCATAAACATGACAATTAGGCACGGCGCCTGTAATTATCGTCATATAACTTATATACGTTAAAATATGCCGGATAGTTGTGTGGTTTTGTTTATTGGCCGTTTAAAGTAAATTAACATTATAACTCATTTCCTTTTAAAAAATTATTAACCTTTAAACATTGTGATAGTTGCGTTTTTCGGTTGCATAGATGAGAAATTTCCACACGAATTTTTACGAATTATCGAATTACACGAATTCTCAAAAATAGAAAAATAACCATTCGTGTAAATTAGATTAATTGTGTACAACCAGAAGGTAATTCGTGTAAAAATTTCTCCTCCAGATATCTTCAATCAGTTCTGATTATTTAATTTATACATCGCCAAACGATGGCTGTTCCAGCTATTTTATCCATATTTGAATTTCTATTTATTGATCAATTATAATGGCAGACGAAAAGATAATTTTTTCAATGGCCGGGGTTAGCAAGATTTATCCCCCGCAAAAAACAGTATTAAAAAACATCTACCTCTCGTTTTTTTACGGCGCTAAAATCGGGGTTATCGGTCTTAACGGTTCCGGTAAGTCATCGCTGTTGAAGATCATTGCAGGTATCGATAAAACTAATATAGGCGAGGTTGTTTTTTCGCCGGGCTATACCGTAGGTTACCTGAGCCAGGAGCCGGAGCTCGATCCAGAAAAAACAGTACGCGAAATAGTTGAGGAAGGCGTTGCCGAAACCACCGCTTTACTGAAAGAATACGAAGAGATCAACGAAAAATTCGGTCTACCTGAATATTACGAGGATGCCGACGCCATGGATAAACTGATGAACCGCCAGGGCGAATTGCAGGACAAAATTGACGCGGTAAACGCATGGGAGCTGGATAGCAAACTGGAACGCGCCATGGATGCCCTGCGCTGCCCTGAGCCGGATACCAAAATATCGGTACTATCGGGTGGTGAGCGCCGCCGTGTGGCCTTATGCCGTTTGTTGTTAAAAGAACCGGATGTATTGCTGTTAGATGAGCCTACCAACCACCTGGATGCCGAATCTATTGATTGGCTGGAGCAACACTTACAACAATATAAAGGTACCGTCATAGCCGTAACGCACGACAGGTACTTCCTTGACAATGTTGCAGGCTGGATCCTTGAACTTGACCGTGGAGAAGGTATCCCATGGAAAGGCAATTATTCTTCATGGCTGGATCAGAAAGCGAAGCGCTTAGCCCAGGAAGAGAAAAGCGAAAGCAAACGCCAGAAAACCCTGGAGCGCGAGCTGGAGTGGGTACGCATGGGCCCGAAAGGTCGTCACGCCAAATCAAAGGCCCGCTTAGGCAACTACGAAAAACTGGCATCCGAAGAAACCAAAGAACGTGAAGAAAAACTGGAACTGTTTATCCCGCCGGGCCCGCGTTTAGGCAATGTGGTGATCGAAGCCAACAACGTAAGCAAATCATACGGCGATAAACTATTGTTCGATAACCTGAGCTTTTCGTTACCTCCGGCAGGCATCGTGGGAATCATCGGCCCTAACGGCGCAGGTAAAACCACACTATTCCGCTTAATTACCGGGCAGGAGCAGCCAGATGCCGGAACTTTCCGCGTAGGTGAAACGGTTGCTTTAGGTTATGTTGACCAGATGCATGACGACCTTGACCCTAACAAATCTGTTTGGGAAAACGTTACCGGCGGTTTGGAAACCATTATGGTGGGCAACCGTCCGCTAAACTCAAGGGCCTATGTGTCTCGCTTTAACTTTAATGGTGCCGATCAGCAGAAAAAAGTTGGGGTGCTATCGGGCGGTGAACGTAACCGTGTACACTTATCCATAACGCTAAAAAAAGGATCGAACGTATTGCTGCTGGATGAGCCTACCAACGATATCGACGTAAACACCCTACGTGCCCTGGAAGAAGCTTTAGAAAACTTTGGCGGCTGCGCCGTAGTGATCAGCCACGACCGCTGGTTCCTCGACCGCATCTGCACCCACATCCTGGCCTTTGAAGGCAACTCGCAAGTTTACTTTTTTGAAGGAAACTACTCGGATTACGAAGAGAACAGGAAGAAACGCCTGGGCGATGTTGGGCCGAAAAGGATTAAGTATAAGAAGTTGACGGCGTAAGCTGTTTCCCTATTTATTGCAGCAAGTTGCTTTGGCAACTTGCTGCAATTCTTTGTTAAACTCAATTACCTAAACCTTGACAAAGATCAAAGAAATTTTAGAACGCCTCGGTATCACCGCTCAAAACACCCTTTTCACATTAGCTTTTTTTACGGGAACTATCTTCACTTATTTTGAGATTGACCTGTACAGACTGACTTTTATCCCTATTTACATTCCGCTTTTAATATGGACATTTTCAGGACTGGCTTTCACTCCTGTTTTTCGCAAAAAATTGCCTAAGTATCTAATCACTCATATTAAAAAAGGACACCTCTTTTATCAATTTATATTCAATACGTTGGCATGGGGCGGTATTGTGCTTTACCTGTTTATGTGGTTAAATTTTCATTTTGCTGGCAGGCAACAATTTAAAGCAGAATTAAGAAGCATTGAAGATGGCAACTATTGGGAAAGGCATGAGCGAGACCCATATCCATATAGGGTAGTTAATTATAAAGGCATTAACAAAACTCTGATATTCTCGCAGGATACTTTTGCGTATGAGCTATACACGGTAACCGTTGTACTACGTAAAGGCTTGTTCGGTTTTGATATTATTGAAAGTAAAACTCTATCTAAATAGCATGGAAGAACTTGAACACTTACTAACCAAGTATGAATTTAAGAAAAGAGTAACACCTTTAAAGGAGGGTATTATTGATTCCTTGCGGTTTCAATTACCTCAGGATTATAGATTTTACCTCGAAAACTACGAGCCGTTCGCAGAATTCATTAAGGTAAATTTTGTGCGGCTATGGCCAGGTGAAGAACTTGCAGAAGCAAATGATGGTTATGAATTTCCAGAATACAGACCTGGTATATTAGGCATTGGCACCAATGGTGGAGGCGAATTCATTGGCATCCAATTCAGAAAAGATGGAACTCATCGTATCATTCTTTCAGATTTTCTTAATGACAATAAAGAGTATTTTATTGAGATAGGAACTTCCTTTTTTGATATGCTTGTTCGGTTGGATAATGGCAGAGAATGGTTTGAATAAAATATTTAAATACAAAGCCCCCCTGTTTTGAGTGGCTTTGGTATAATATCAAACTACTTTATCCCGTAATGATCATTCATCAATTTCTCAAACAAGCCACCCGGCAAAATAGCTTTCAATGTTGGCACAATGGTTTGGCCTACCTGCCCAACCAGATAACGATGCTTAGGGCTTGACGAACCTACTATCGAAACCAGCTTATTAGCTAACGATTCCGGGCTTGGGGCGATGCTTTCGTCTTTTTCCATGGCGGCGACCGCGGCATTGTATTCGGCTTCCAGCTTATCGTTTTTGATTGGGAACTTTACTTTAGCGCGGTTCTGGCTAAAGTCTGATTTAAAGTCGCCGGGATTTAGCAGGGTCACCTTTACGCCCGTATTGCGCAGCTCCATCCTTAAGCTTTGCGAGTATCCTTCAATAGCATATTTGGATGCACTGTACATACCCTGGTAAGGCAGGCCGAACAAACCGGCCAGTGAACTGATGTTTACAATAAGTCCCTGACCTTTTTCGATCATACTAGGCAATACAGCCGAACTAACGCGGATCACACCAAAAAAGTTAACTTCAAACTGCTGTTTGGCGCTCTCAACCGGCATTGCATACGCCGGACCGGTTACCCCGTTACCGGCATTATTCACCAGCACATCAATTTTACCTTCGGCTTTAACAATGGTATCGATGGCGGCTTTTACCGAGGCATCGTCGGTAACATCAAGCTGAACAGGTTTAAATGCAACTGATGTCATGCGGCTTAAATCGCGCGATGAGCCGTAAACCGTGTGTCCGGCGGCGTGCAGGGCGTTGGCGCAGGCCAGGCCGATACCGGAAGATGCTCCTGTTACTAATATTACCTTTTTCATTGTTTGCAAGGGTGAGTTTGTTTAATTGTTTTGTTGGTTTAATTAAGCCGATTGGGGCAACGTAAAGATGTGAATTTATCATGCAGCAAAACAAGGGGATAGCTTAAAAATAATGCTGATTATATAAAAACTTAATGGAGTGCTAAGGGGTAAAATTTAAAATAAAAATTTCACATGGCACCTCGTCCCTACGCGAATCCGCCCTGCTCTATCAAATTGACACAAATTGTTTGGTAAGGCGTCCTCATTTACGCTTCCTTTACTTCGTCGGGAGCGTGGATCTGCTTCAACGTCAAGGGGATCAGCTTCTTAGTTTTAAGATAAGTGATCCCAACAATCAGCATGGTCATACTGCCGCCGAAAATTACCGACGGCACGGTGCCCAGCAGTTGCGCCGCCGTACCCGATTCAAAAGCGCCAATCTCGTTGGATGAACCAATAAACATCTGGTTTACTGCCGACACCCGGCCACGCATATGATCGGGGGTTAAAAATTGCATGAGGGTTCCGCGAATGATTACGCTAATGCTATCAAAAGCGCCTTCGGTAAAAATGAATACCAGCGAGAGATAGAAATTAGTTGATAAGCCAAAACATAAAATCGACAATCCAAAACCCGTTACCGCGATCAGCAAGTTTCGCCACGGTTTACCCATGGGCGAAAAGCGGGTCATGACCAGCATGGTGAGTACCGCCCCTAACGATGACATGGCTCTCATGATACCTAAGCCTTCGGCCCCCACTTTCAATATCTCGTTGGCGAACACCGGAAGCAAAGCTACCGCGCCGCCAAAAAACACCGAAAACAAGTCGAGACTCATCGCCCCGATCATCATCTTATTCCCAAACACAAAGCTAATCCCTTCCGAAAGGCTTTTCCAGATACTTTCTTTAGGAACATATTGCGCGGGATATTTACGGAGCATAAAAACGAGGAGTAACGACACAAGCAGCAGAAATAAAATGCAGCCGAAAACCGTCGTTATACCCGTTAAACCCGGAATCACCTTACCGGCATAGCCGTAAAGCAAACCACCAGCCGCCGGACCTAAAATAGAGGCCACCTGCCAACTGCTGCTGCTCCAGGTACTTCCGTTAGGATATAACTCTTTGGGAATACTGTTGGCATAGATAGTAAACGTAGCAGGGCCATAAAAAGCGCGGGCAATACCATTACAAAATATCATGGTATACATGATGGGTACTATCCAGGTTTTGTGTATAATGCCGCTCATACCTTTAAGCGTAACCGTAAACATCACTAATGAAGTCAGTAACACGCCGCTAAAAATGAGCAAAAGCATTTTCCGCTTTTCCGATTTATCAGCAATATAACCACCATACAGCGCGATACCGATGGCAGGAATAGCCTCGCAGAGGCCAATATAGCCAAGCGCTATTTTGCTATGGGTAATGCTGTAAATGTAAAAGCCGAGTACTACGGCCTGCATAGAATATGCAAAGGTGAAACAAAAACGCATGCCTACGTACGATCTGAAATCTTTATAGCGCAATGCGGCAAACGAATCTGCTTTTTGGGGTTTACTATCGCCTTCTCCGGTCACTATGGGTAGTTTTGATGATGTGCCGCAAAGGTAGCAAAAAGAAAAGAACCATGATTAATAAGCCGTCTGAATCAGAATTTACAGAATTTGAGAGTTAACAGAATAATCCATCAATTCTGAAAATTTTAAAATTCTGCAAATTCTGATTCAGACAACCTATGGCTTACAAGCCGTGCTGATCAATCAGGTAAATCAACGCCGCCATTCCCGCGGCACCTAACTCCAGTTCGCGCTTGTTTACATTTTCAAAAACATCTTTCGCGGTATGGTGCAGATCAAAATACCGCTGCGAATCCGGGCGGAAGCCAATCAATACTACGCCCGGTAAGGTTTCCTTCATGGGTTCAATATCAGTACCCGCACCGCCAATAGTTAACTTATCAACGTCATAGGGCTCTAAAACAGCTTTGTATTTATTGTTGATGCTTTTGATAAAATCCTCTGACACATCGGCAAAGCTAAAACCACGCGGGGTGAAACCACCTTCGTCAGTTTCAATAGCCGCAATATGCTGTTCTTTGTTTTGCGCGGCCAGTTCGGCATATTTAAGTCCGCCTTTGTGGCCGTTTTCTTCATTCATAAAAAATACGGCGCGTACCGAATTTTTGGGGTGATAACCCACCGCTTTGAAAATCCGCAGCACCTCGGCCGATTGCATTACGCCCGTGCCATCATCATGCGCGCCTTCGGCCAGATCCCACGAATCCAGGTGGCCGCCCACAGTGATAAATTTATTCGGATTTTCGGTACCGGTAAGCTCGCCTATTACATTGTACGATTTTACATCCGGCAGTAACCGGCAATTTTGTTTAAAGTAAAACTTAGCCGCCGGGAACTTACGCAGTTTTAACATGGCGCTTAATTTATTAGCCGCTTTGGTTGAGATAGCCGCTGCCGGGATCATTTTGCTGCCGGGGTCGGCCAATGTAGCGCCTGTATGCGGGTAATCGTCAATTATTTCGGTAAGCGAGCGCACAATCACACCGGCCGCGCCCAACTTGGCAGCCACGGCGGGCCCCATAAAGCGTTGATCGCCGGCGGTGCCGTAGGCCATCCCGGTTTCAATAAAACGCGGATCGAAGGCCCGGTTAAAGAACACTATTTTTCCTTTTACAACACTTTCTCCAAGGCTTTCCAGTTCTTTAATGCTTTGCACTTCAATAACATTGGCGGTAATGCCATTTTTCGGTGTAGCTATGCTCATCCCCAGGGCAACTATAGGCACCGGGATACGTGTTTGGCCATCAATAATAGCAGCTTCCTCTTTGGCCCCTCGTACCCAATGCGGCACCATTACCTCCTGCAGGTATACCTTGTCAAAGCCATAGCCCTCCATTAATTTTTTACTCCAATCCACAGCCTTCTGCGCGCCTTCCGATCCGCTGATCCGCTGACCTATATTTTTGCACAGGTAGTGCAAATTTTGGTAGCATTGGCCGTTCACAAGGGCTTCGTCGTATATTTTTCGGATTGTTAATGAGTCCTGTGCTTTAACTTGCGTGCACAGTAAAGCCGCAGAAAACAGGAGGGTAAATTTCTTCATGTGGATAACAAGATCAGTTTCACCAAATATAGTGTTTGGAAGGGAAAATACATCAAAAATAACGTCATCGGCACATACGAAGCAATCCCAAGCTAAACAGATGAATTTGCACAACATCTTTGCTTGCGTCCGATTGCTTCATACCTCAATGACCGGTGGTAAAAGCACGGAAGAATAAAAAATTGATTGACATCTTACGATATCTTATCCCAGCTCAAGCCCGTACCCTTCGTTTCAAAAGCATGGTGCAGCACCTGGTTTTCGGGATGGGCCAGTTGCGGGTCTTTTTCAAAAACGGTTTCTACAAACTTTCGCACTTTAAACAGTAACTCCTGGTCGGTTGCCAGGTTGGCGACTTTCAGGTCAACCACTCCGCTTTGTTGCGTGCCCTCAATATTGCCGGGGCCGCGTAATTGCAGGTCAATCTCCGAAATTTCGAAGCCATTATTGGTTTTCACCATTGTATCCAGCCTGATCTTACCATCGCGGCTTAACTTGTGGCTACTCATTAAAATACAGTATGATTGCTCGGCCCCGCGCCCTACCCTGCCCCGCAACTGGTGCAACTGCGACAGACCAAAACGCTCGGCATTTTCAATAATCATTACAGATGCATTAGGCACGTTAACCCCCACTTCAATTACGGTAGTGGCTACCATAATCTGTGTTTGCCCCTTAATAAAACGCTGCATCTCAAAATCCTTTTCGGCAGGTTTCATTTTGCCATGCACAATGCTCAAATTGTAATGGGGCGGCGGAAACTCACGTGACATGGCCTCAATACCATCCTGCAGATTTTTAAGGTCGAGTTTTTCACTTTCCTGTATCAGCGGATAAACCACATAAACCTGCCTGCCCAAAGCAATCTCCCGCTTCATAAAGCCAAACATGCGCAGCCGTTGACTTTCATAAAAATGCACGGTTTGAATTGGTTTACGTCCCGCGGGTAACTGATCAATTACCGATACATCCAGATCGCCATACAAGGTCATCGCCAGTGTTCGCGGTATAGGTGTAGCCGTCATTACCAATATGTGCGGGGGGATTATATTTTTGCGCCAAAGTTTGGCGCGTTGTTCAACACCGAAGCGGTGCTGCTCATCAATTACCACAAAACCAAGGTTTTTAAACTGTACCTTATCTTCAATAAGCGCATGGGTGCCTACCAGTATTTTCAGTTCGCCATCTTCCAGTTTCTGGTGCAATATGCGGCGGGCCTTCGCCGTGGTTGATCCGGTGAGCAGGGCCACCTCAATAAAATCATCCCCTACCAGGCTTTTAATGGTTTGATAATGCTGATTAGCCAAAATCTCCGTTGGCGCCATCATACAGGTTTGAAAACCATTGTCAACAGCAATCAGCATACTCATCAGCGCCACAACGGTTTTTCCGCTGCCTACATCGCCCTGCAGCAAACGGTTCATCTGGATGCCGCGCTGAGTATCCTGCCTGATCTCCTTCAACACCCGCTTCTGCGGATCGGTTAAAGTAAATGGCAGTTTATGATGATAAAATTCGTTAAAATAAGGCCCGACAGTGTTAAAAATATTACCCTTAAACTTTTGCGCATGCAACAACTTATTTTTAAGCAATTTGAGTTGCAAAAAAAACAACTCTTCAAACTTTAACCGGTAAAGGGCTTCATTAAGCAAAGTGGCATCGGCCGGGAAATGAATATTAAGGTAAGCATCGGCCCGGTTTAGCAGCTTGAATTGGTTGATGATATACAACGGCAGATTTTCGCGGATATCTTTAGCATGCAAACCGAGCAATACGCCCGTAAGTTTTTGAATACCTTTACTATCCAGTTGAAACTGCTTTAGCTTCTCTGTCGAATTATAAACAGGCTGCAAGGCCAGGTTACCCTGTTTTTGCGCACCCGGAACATACGGTTCCATTTCAGGGTGCGCCATTTGCGGCATCATGTTAAAAAAGCCTGGCTTGCCAAATAAAATATAAACATTGCCGGGGATAATGGTTTTCTCAATCCAGTTAATCCCCTTAAACCATACCAGTTCAATAACACCGGTATCATCCTTAGCTTTAATCACCAGGCGGCGGCTTTGCTTTTCGCCAATAATCTCCTTGCTTACTATCCTGGCCAACACCTGCACGTAGGGCAAATCTTCCTGTATTTCGCGCACCTTATAAAAGCGGGTACGGTCAATATACCTAAACGGAAAATGGCGCAGCAAATCCTCAAAGGTATGCAGTCCAAGCTCCTTCTTCAGCACTTCGGCCCTCGACTGGCCTACACCTTTTAAGTAAACAAGCGGTGTTTGAAAAGGATCCATGGGTGTATGAACCAGAATGTAAAGAATTTGGGATTACCAGAATGACGCCTGGCCGGAAATTAAAGGATTAACAGAATATTATCAGAACCGGAATTGAACGAATTAAGGAATTATCAGAATGCTTATCAAATTCAAAAAATTCTAACAATTCGTTTAATTACGGTTCAGACAAAATAAATCCAAAATCGAACATCCGAAGTCCGAAATCAAAAAATATTATTTAGCCGCTATAACCGAAATCTCCACATTTACCCCTTTAGGTAAACCTGCAACCTGTACGGTTTCGCGGGCCGGGAAATCGGCAGTAAAATAGGTACCGTACACCTCGTTAACTTGTGCAAAGTTTTGCATATCAGTTAAAAAAATGCTGGTTTTAACAATGTTATCAAAGCCTAAACCAGCTTCGGTTAAAATGGCCTTAAGGTTTTCCATTACCTGGGTAGCTTCGGCTTTAATATCGCTGCTGATAATTTCGCCGCTCAGCGGGTCCATCGGGATCTGGCCCGATACAAATAAAAATCCGCCGGCCAGGGTGGCCTGGTTATATGGCCCTATAGGGGCAGGTGCATTGTTAGTATTGATAATTGTTTTCATTTTTTTAGTATAAATGCCTGTACAAGCTTCCAGATAATGCCTGCTAAAAACATGATGATAGCCAGTGCATTAATAAAATGCATCACCCTCAAATTAAAATTATCGGGCCTGTTCGGGTCTTTCTTTCTGAAAAAATACATTATACAAACTTACATATTTTTTTTTGCCCCAAAACTGTGGCCATATATAAGGTATAGGTTTTAAATCAAAAAGCTTTAAAAATAAAGAAGGCTCCGGGTTATCCGGAGCCTTCGCAAATAATAATTAATTAGCTATTATTTCTTTTTGAATTGTACGCGACGGTTAAGTACACGACCTTCTTCAGTTGAGTTATCAGCAATTGGGTTAGTTTCACCGTAACCTTTTACTTTAACTTTTTTAGCATCAACACCAGAGTTAACCAAGTAAGTTTTTACTGAGTTAGCACGGTCTTTTGATAAAGATAAGTTGTGAGCAGCAGTACCTTCAGATGAAGCGTAACCGTCAACTTCTACAGCAGCACCAGTAGCACGCAAATCAGCAGAAGTAGCATCTAACACAGGGTAAGATGAAGTACGTAATACTGAACTGTCAAATTCAAACTGGATGTTTGAGTAAGCAGTACCTGTAACAACTGAATCAGCTTGTTTAGGGAATACAATAACACAACCAGAACCATCAACTACGCTACCTGCAGCAGTACCTGGGCATTTGTCAAACTGATCCGCAACACCGTCACCGTCAGAATCTTTTTTCAGGTCGTTAACAGCAGTTTCAACGTTAGCAACACGGCCTTTCAAAGCTTCAACTTCCTGACGTAAGGCTGCGTCATACAGCTCGTCATACATCATAGCTACCGGGTTTACCCACTCCAATACTGGTTTTGATTTTGAACCTAAAGTGAAGTCTAAACCAGCGTAACCGTATGAGTAGTGGTCTTTAGTTGGATAAGCTCTGTTGAAACCATCTAAGTTATCACCGTCGATGTAGTTTTGAGTGTAACCCAAATCTAAAGCAACAACGTCACTTAAGCGGAATTTAACACCTGCACCTACAGGGATTACCAATTCTTTCACGTAGTGAGAATCGCTGGTACCTGGGTTTTTGAAATGATCGGTAGTCATGGTACCACCTACGCTACGAGTGACAGTCGGATCATAGATAGCCAAACCACCACCTGCTTTGAAGTAGAAGTTAACAGCATTTTTACGACGGATGAAATCGATAGTAGCAACGTTAACAACCGCGCTTAAGCTTGCCTGCCAGAATTTGGTATCGTAGCTAACATAAGTATCACGGTAAGTACCTGCTGATGATACAGGGTTTTCACCTTTAATTTTACCGCCGTTCAGGTCTAACTGTAAAGCAAATGAGTGAGCTAACTGCTCTTTCATCGAAATACCATAACCAAGGCTCAATTTTTTGTTTTGGAAGTCGGTTGAACCACCGGTAGCCAACGATTGTGAGGTAACACCACCGTTAACACCAATGCTAAATTTCCTGTACTGACCTAAACCGCCAAACACTTTGGCTGTTGTGGTTTCAGATGACGTTGTAGTTGCTGTCTTGGTTGAATCCGACTGAGCCTGAGCCAGACCGGCAACCATTAAAGAAGCAAATGACAATGCGACTGTTTTCTTTAATGTAGAATAATTCATAGTTTTTAAGATTAAACGATTTTAATTGTGATTTTTTTCAAATTTAGTAATTATGTTTGAAACCATGACCAAACATTGTTCCAAAAATTGTAATAGTTACACAAATAACTAAAAAAAATTGATTTAAGAAAATAATCGAGTATAAAATATGAAATATCTTCCGATAAAAAATAGCTTATTTACAAATAATAGAAAAAATTTCGCCTCGCGAACAAAACCCAACTCAATTGCCATTTTTCATGCCAGTGACGAGTATCCGCGCAGTGGGGATCAGGCTTTTATGTTCAAGCAGAATTCCGACTTTTTTTACCTTACAGGTATCGACCAGGAGCAAAGCATCCTTGTTTTGTACCCCGATTGTCCTAATAAGACATACAGGGAAGTACTTTTTTTAAGACAAACCAACGAACACATTGCTATTTGGGAAGGACACAAGTACACCAAAGAGGAAGCAAGGGCGGCATCGGGTATTGAAAATATTTTCTGGCTGAGCGAATATGACAACATATTGCACAGCATCATCAACTACGCAGAAAACATTTATATCAATGCCAACGAGAACGACCGGTACGTACACACTGTACCCTACCGTGATTACCGGATGTACGAGGCGCTTAAATTAAAATACCCCCTGCATAATTATACCCGCTCGGCTCCCATTATGCGCGACCTGCGGGTTGTAAAATCAGACATCGAAATTGAGCTTACCCAAAAGGCATGCGATATTACCAACGATGCATTCAGGCGTGTTTTGCAGTTCACTAAGCCAGGCGTAACCGAGTACGAAATAGAAGCTGAAATCATCCATGAATTTATCCGCCAGCGGGCTACGGGGCATGCCTACAACCCAATTATCGCCTCTGGCGCCAACGCTATAGTGCTTCATTACAATGATAACAACCAGGTGTGCAGGGACGGCGATGTGATCCTGCTTGATTTTGGCGCTGAATATGGCAATTACAACGCCGATATGACACGCTCTATACCGGTAAACGGACGCTTCAGCGCCCGCCAACGCCAGGTTTACAATGCTGTTTTAACCGTAATGCGCGAAGCCACCAAACTGCTGGTTGACGGTACCGTATGGAATGACTATCATGACGAAGTTGGCAAAATAATGACCGGCCAATTGATTGACCTCGGGCTGCTTGACAGGCACGACGTTGAAAAACAGGATAAAAACGCGCCGTTATATAAAAAGTACTTTATGCACGGCACCTCGCATCACCTTGGCCTGGATGTGCACGATTATGCCAGCAGGTATAAGCCATTCGAGGTTGGCAATATACTAACCTGTGAGCCAGGCATATACATTCCGGAAGAAGGTTTAGGCGTCAGGCTTGAAAATAACATCCTGATAACAAAAGAAGGCAATATCGATTTAATGGCAGAGATCCCTGTTGAAGCTGACCACATCGAAGAGATCATGAACAGTTAAGAGCATATAAACAAAACGACCCAATATTTATTTTGTTTACATGATACCAATTAACTATACATAGGTATCTACAAAACTATACAGATTAAACTTTTCACTATACAAAGCTTCGGCAATATCCTGCCGAAGCTTTTTTTTATCAATACTTTTCATTTTTTTTTGCTGGATAAGCCTGTATGCTTTTTCGGTCATCAATAAGTTTCGCCGGATATTTTCTGTTAAACCTACTTCTTTTATTTCCGCGGCGAGCTCATGTATACCTTCGCTTTGCGCGGCACTGGTTTTTAACACCGGCGGGTGCGTACCGCTTTTAGCGCCTATCATCTTTTCGAGATTATTGGCGAAAGTACCGGCCCCCGGCCGATCAGCCTTGTTAACTACAAAAATATCGGCAATCTCCATCAGGCCCGATTTAAGGTGCTGAATCTCGTCGCCCGCTTCAGGAACCAATATTACCACGGTAACATCCGCCAGGCCGGCTATTTCCACTTCGCTTTGCCCAACGCCTACAGTTTCTATTAACACATAATCAAACCCGGCAGCCCGCAGCACATCCGTCATTTCGATGGTTTTGGCCGAGAGGCCGCCAAGCGCCCCACGCGTAGCCAGCGACCTGATAAAAACATCGGGATTATTAAAATGGGCGGCCATCCTGATCCTGTCGCCCAGCAATGAGCCAAAATTAAAAGGAGATGTAGGATCAATAGCCAATACGGCAACTTTCTTACCGTCGGTTAACAACTCATTAACGAGGGCGCTTACCAACGTGCTTTTACCGGCACCCGGCGGCCCGGTAATGCCAATAACGCGGCATTTATTATCAAACTCCATGCTTTTCAGCAGTTCTTCGCTTCCGCTTAGCTCATTTTCAACTAATGTCAGCGCGCGCGCAATTGAGCGAAAGTTTAAACTGGCTGAATTCAAATCCATTACGGTTAAAGTATTATTTATTATACGATATAAAGTTGTTTATATTTACCAACATTGGTAATGCCAGTAAAGAACCTATCTTATCTTTATGAAAAAAATCATTTTATTCGCATCCTGTATCTTCATCTTATTTGGATGTTACAAAAACAACAACACCGGCCTAAAATCAGAAACTGAGCAAACTAATTAAACAGCGTTGCTAAAAATACTGAATCGAAACCAGATAGCAGTACACATAAAACAGACAGCGCAACAAATGCCAAAAGATTGGCAGTACAAAATGTCTCATGCGCTTACTCAAAAACGTATTCCTCTCCTTTTACTTCAAGCTATTATACTGTAATTGCCCGTTTTCCTGCTGCTGGCGCAGCTTGCTGGTGATGGCGGTGTAAGCTTTGTTTACTAACAAGTTAGCGATCTAACAATAAAATAAATAAACTGGTATTATTATACAAAAAACGTATTGCCAAATATTTGGCAATACGTTTTTTTATGTGTTCAATAAAACATACAAAATTGCGTTAAGTGTTAAGCAGATTTAATCTTATCATTGCAAAAATGTGTGTAGCGTTTTATCAAGGCGTTACGTAATTATTTAATACAAATGCCCGATATCTACCAGATAAAAACACCCCGTATATTAATTAGCCGAGTGGATGCTATTGGCGATGTGGTACTTACACTGCCAATGGCAGCCTATATTAAACAATTGCTTCCCGATGCTAAAGTTTCGTTTTTAGGGCGCACTTATACCCAGCCGGTAATTGACACCATAGCTTCGGTAGATGAGTTTATTAATTATGATGAGTTAAAAAAACTATCCGGACCGGAGCAGATAAACTATCTGAAGCAACAACAGATAGATGCTATTATACATGTGTTGCCCAATAAACACATAGCCCAAATAGCAAGGCAGGCAGGCATAACGCTTCGCATCGGCACTACCAACAGGATATTCCATTGGTACACCTGCAATAAACTGGTAAAACTGAGCCGAAAAAAGTCTGATCTGCACGAGGCACAACTCAACATTATATTATTAAAACCTTTAGGCCTTACGCAGGTTCCTTCGTTACAGGATATCATCGCCCAAAATGATTTCGGCAATAAAACGGAGTTAACTCCATATTTAAACGCTGCGCTTATTAAAGATAAATTTAACCTTATCATCCATCCCAAATCGCATGGCAGTGGTATGGAATGGGGGCTGAAAAATTTTCAGGAACTTATCAACATACTTCCTGCCGATAAGTTCAACGTTATCATCACCGGTTCAGAAAAAGAAAAAGCGCTACTTGAAAACTGGATAAGCGATCTTCCGGAAACGGTAATTGACCTGACCGGAAAGATGGCCTTGAACCAGTTGATAGCATTTATCAGCAAATCAGATGGACTGATCGCGTCGGGCACCGGTCCGCTGCATGTAGCAGCTCTTACCGGGATAAACACACTTGGACTGTTTCCCTCATTACGGCCAATACACCCCGGCAGATGGGCGCCAATTGGACCGAAAGCTACTTATATAGAAAGCGGAACAAACAATTTAGATACAGTTACACCGTTAATGGTGGCAGAAAAAATTAAAACATGGCTTTGAAGAAACCTCATGTACTTGTAACCTTCGATTCGATGCAATATCCTAACACCGGCCTGTTTTATTTTGGCAGGAGCCTTGGCAAAGCATTAATCAAAGAAAATAAAACCTTCGATCTGAACTTCTTTTTATCCGATGTTACAACCGATTTTGATAATGATGATGTAAAACGCTCATATCGTAAAAAATACCACAAGCTTTTTTTTCTCAACACCAAAAATATTAAGCTATTTCACTTTACCGACCAGTTTGCGCGGCTGAAACCAAAAAAGGTAAGCGATAAGTATAAAAAGATCATGACCATTCATGATATAAACCAGATACATGAAAATATTGGCAAAGAAAAATTAAATCATCACTTACATAAACTGGCTGAGCGGATTAACAAATGCCACAGGATAGTGACCATTTCAAAATTCGCCGCAAATGATATCTTAACCCACTTTCCACAGGTAGCCAATAAGTTAACAGTAATTTATAATGGTGCCGATAAGCTTAATTTGCCCGAAGGCCATAAACCAGTTTACCAACCTGGCCAAGCATTTCTGTTTACTATCGGGATAGTTTCTGCTAAAAAGAACTTTCATGTTTTGCCTGCGCTTTTGGCGAATAATGATCTTGAACTTGTTATAGCGGGGATAAGAACTTCTTACGAAAAAGAAGTAATGACCGAGGCAAAAAAATATGGCGTTGAAAAAAGAGTGAAAATTATAGGAACAATAAGCGATGAAGACAAGGCATGGTATTATAAAAACTGCAAGGCATTTGTTTTTCCTTCAATAGCCGAGGGCTTTGGGTTACCCGTTATCGAGGCTATGCATTATGGCAAACCGGTGTTCGTATCAACCCGTACGTCGCTGCCTGAAATAGCAGGCGACTGCGCTTATTATTTCCAGACCTTTGAAGGAACCGAAATGCAAAAGGCTTTTAATGACGGCATGCAGCATTTTAATGAAACCAATCCGGTTGAGAAGATTAAAGCACATGCCCAAAAATACAATTGGGATGATACTGCAAGGCAGTATTTAAGGCTTTATCAGGAAGTGCTTGACGAAAAGTGACCTGTTACATAATTAATGGCGTTATCAAATTTTTGCAGCACTTTTTCCCACGTATAATTTTCGGCTACGTAGGCTTTTGCCTTTGCACTTAAAGCTTCGATATCCGTATCGGCGCTAAAAGCTTTTTCGATAGCGCTGTTGAAAGTTTCCTGATCGGTATATAAAAATCCCGCCCCACTTTTATCAATATGATCTCTAATAACGGCACACTGTTCATTGGCTATAACAGGAACACCGTAAGCCATACTTTCGAGCGTTACTAATGACAGGCTTTCTAACACAGAAGGTATAATTAATGCCCGGGCATTTTTTAATAAATTGAATTTGACATCTTCATCAACAAAACCTGTGTAAATTATTGATGGGTGTTGCGTAATAGGCATAAACGCCTGACCAACAAAAACAAGCTTAACGTTGTTGTTTGTATCTTTTTTAAACTTAACAAATCTTTGCATCAAATCGTCGCAGGCCTTGGCCACCTCAATACGGCCTATGTAAATAATAAAATTATCCGCCTGCTTTATCAACTCATCGGCAAAATTGTTGGGTATTAGCGGTGGCAGATCTATCCCTACACCTACAATGTCCGAATAAATACCGCTGTTATTAAAAAGCGAATTAACAAAACGCTTTTCGCTTTGGGTATTGTACAAGATTGCTTTAGGTTGAAGAAAAAACGATTTGAAAAAATTGAGATAAATAGGCGGCTCATCGTGAGCAGTAGGTATCAAGATTGATTTTTGAGGCGCAACCGAAATGCCTACAGCAGTAGGATAATATAAATAGGTAAAAAATATCAGCGCGTCGTATTTATCGTGATTGGTATTTAAAAAGCCGATAAGTTGTGGCAGATATGGGCCCTGTTCTTCTATCCAACTCATTTCGTTTTGCGCACGCGACGGTATCTTTGCCATTTTCTCGAAGTTTTCTAATTGTCCGAAAAAATGAAGCAACTTTTGGTGCAATTTGCGTTTTCTTTGGCGTAGGCGGCGTCCGGCCCGCTTAAAACGGTCCATGTCTCGTGGATGTTCAACTTCAAACCGCTTTACTTTAACGCCGTTTATTAATTCAGAACCGGGAGTATATGCGTTTGCCCACGACATATAATCTTGGGCGCATGATGTTAAAACTTCAACATCAAACAAGCCGTTCAACTTCTCTGCCACCACGCGGCAATGATACTCGGCCCCACCGTTTACTTCAACACCATACCGTTGAACGATAAAAGCTATTTTTTTCACTAAAGGTTTATAAATTAATCAGGACTGCAATGTATCATAAAAATTGTTCTGTTGCTCCTGTTTTTCAAGAGTTTTTATGTGCATTAAGCAATAGTTTTGATTTTTTCGTGGCAGATAATAGTTTTTTTCAAATCCATAAAGTTCTTCGTGCACTTTGTATTTCCACTTTATCTTTCCGTTTAGTTTAAGTATCCTAAATTGATAATCCGGAAAATTGACCCTATTCAATTCATCAACGGTCCATTTCCATTTTTGGATGTGCGCTTCTGTAAGTCCGTTAACTATATTAACTCTCGGCACCAAAAAACAATCATAATCACTTTTTTGATATAAGCGCTTTTTAATACGTTTAAGGAGGGATTTACAGGGCAACTCATCGGCATCTATCTGAAACAGATAGGCGCATGTCGCATTTTTTATCAGGTTATTTTTAAAAGTTGCAAAATCATTATTAAGCTTTGCCTTTATGTGTTTTACACGCTCTTTATACCTTTCAATTACTGCATTAGTTTTCGGATCATCTTTGGTAATATCCTGTAATAAAATTACTTCATCGTTTTGATCGATATACTTAAACAAATGCATAAGCAAATCATTTAACTCCTCGTGTTCATTACAAACCGTTATACCGTAAGAGATACTTACTTTATTTTTATAATAACTATAAAACATTATTTTCTTTTGATGAGTTGATGTTGATAAGTGACCAAATTGATAATCTTTATGGTGAAGATATTTTTTTTGTACCCCGTACGCTTCATCCCTAATAACTTATAAATGATACCTGGCCCTTTATTCACCTTATCGTTGATTATCGTTGCCAGGTTTTCTAAAATACCCAACGAGCACCCATTGAATTTGGTGCCATCAAAATAAACAAGGATGTCGTTTTCCTTTTTCTCATGATATCCTTTTATCCTGCTGGTTAAAATAAAAGTGGTATTTGGCTGTTCCTTTTCAATATATCCATTATAGCCATTATCGATATAAACAGTACTACAAAGTGGTTCAACTTTTTCAAGCAACTCGTTATTGCTATTTTTTATCACCAGGCCGATATTGTACTTAAACCTTACAGGTGATGAATTGCTGAAACCCCATTTCCGGAAAAAATTGCGGTTTGAGTTCCGTTCAATTTGTTGTGTACGGTACTGGTATTCGGCCGAGAACCTGGAAGTTTTACTCACAAAGTGATAACAAAGCGCATTGACGGTAACATAGCCTTTTAACCCTAAAAGCCCCAGCCTGATGATCATGTCATCGTCTTCGCAAAACATCGGGTTAAATAAAGGGTCAAAGCCGCCAATATCAACCAGCGTTTGCCTTAACATGCTGAAGAAAAACGTAGTGGCATTATTTTCGGCATCTGGCCGCTTTTCGTTTTGAACAGCAGAGCCGAAACTATAAAACCCCTCAATATTAAAATCAGCTATATCAGCACCAAAGTCTTTCACAATTTTTCCCGGTCTTTCATCATCGGCAAAAACAGGTGGCTCAACAGTTGTAAATTTAGTTACGTTTTGCGGCGATACACTTTGCTGCAGGTTTTCAATAAAACCGGGGGCGAGCACCACATCATTATGCAACAACGCTACGTATGGCTTAGTGGCTATCTCAATACATTTGTTATAGGTATCAGAAAAAGTTTTGGTATCAGCCGAATAGTAATATTTTACATTGTTATCATTTAAACTATCCAGCCATTGGTGGGTTCCATCCGTACTACCATAACTTACAAAAACAATTTCAACATCAGGATAAAGCGATCGGGTGGTGGAATAAAAGTGCTTACTGTAATCAATATTATTTTTTAACCCAACCAGTAACGAAATATTATTATCCATCATTTTACGTTGATATACCGGATACGCTAAAGCGTATGCTTTATAAGTTAGGGCAAAAGTAAACAGTTTTTTTTAGAGCGCTGTTATTCGTTACAGATACCGATAAAGTGATTTGGGTGCGCGTTACATTTTCCTCCCAATAAATTAGCTAATTACTATTAGCTTTGCACATTTATAAAATTATTTAATGAAGATCTATTTCAGGTTACTTTCATTTGCACGCCCTTTGGGCAAGTTTGCAGTTCCGTATGCCATTTGTACCATATTTACCGTAATATTCAGCACACTTAACCTGGCGCTGCTTGCGCCATTGCTTTCAACTTTATTTGATCAAAAAGCAGCAACAGCCGCGCTGGTAAAACCAGAGCACTTTTTAGACCTGAAAGCAAATTTTGATTATTACGCCATGCTTGCCAATCAAAATTACGGGCAAAACGGAGCGTTAAAATTTGTATGCGCTATTATAGTAACTTCAGTACTGCTAAGTAATATATTCAGGTATATCTCCCAGCGGATTATGGAAAATCTCCGTATCCATACTTTGTTAAATTTACGAAAAACGGTATTTAATAACGTAATGGACCTGCATACCGGCTATTTTAGCAATGAGCGCAAAGGCGATATCATAGCCAAAATATCTGCCGATGTACAGGTGGTACAATTTTCAGTTACCGGGACATTACAGGTAGTATTTAAAGAACCCTTGCAACTCATCGCCTACCTGGCAACCTTGTTCTGGATATCGTATAAACTTACCCTGTTTTCCATGCTGGTAATCCCGGTTTCCGCTTTTATCATATCCAGAATAGTTAAAAAACTGAAGGAACAAGCCATTGCCTCGCAAAAATCATACAGTAACATGATCAGTTATCTGGATGAGGCCCTATCAGGCGTAAAAATTGTAAAGGCTTTTAATGCTACCGATTTTATCAAGAAACGGTTCGATGACGAAAACGTAAATTACTCCAACATTACCAAGAGCATGGCGCGGCGCCAGCAACTGGCATCACCGGTATCTGAGTTTATGGGTGTACTCATGGTGGCTTGTATTGTTTTGTATGGCGGATCGCTCATCCTAAGTCATCAAAGTTCGTTAACAGCCGCTGCATTTGTGGGCTATATTGCCCTGTTTTCGCAGGTGATGCGCCCGGCTAAAGCTATTTCTGATTCGTTCAGCAACATCCACTCGGGTATTGCAGCCGGCGAAAGGGTGCTGAGCCTGATTGATGAAAAGCCGCTGATTGTTGACAAACCTAACGCTACCGAGCTTTCAGGCTTTAAAAACAAGATCAAGTTTGAGCATGTTTCTTTTGCTTATACCATTAAGCCCGATGCCAAAGAAGATACAGACCCGGACAAACCGCTGCCGCTGATTGAAAAATATGTACTGCACGATTTAAACCTTGAGATACCTAAAGGCAAAACCGTAGCCCTGGTTGGCCCCTCGGGTGGCGGTAAGTCAACCCTTATGGACCTGTTGCCGAGATTTATAGAGGCGCAACAGGGGGTAATTTCTATAGATGGACATAACATTCAAGATGTTACTTCAAATTCATTACGATCATTAATGGGCATTGTTAACCAGGAATCGATCTTGTTTAATGATACCATTTTTAACAACATCGCCTTTGGTAAAACCGGCGTAAGCCAGGCCGAGGTTGAAGCCGCGGCCCGCATAGCCAACGCCCATAACTTTATTATGGAAACACCTAACGGCTATCAAACCAATACCGGCGACAGGGGCACCAAGTTATCTGGCGGACAGCGCCAGCGCATCTGTATTGCGCGGGCTGTCTTGAACAACCCACCGATCATGCTGCTGGATGAGGCGACATCAGCGTTGGATACCGAATCGGAAAAACTGGTACAGGAAGCATTGAACAACTTGATGAAAAACCGCACATCGCTCATTATCGCACACCGTTTAAGCACTATTCAAAATGCCGATCTTATTATTGTACTGGAAAACGGAGGCGTAGTTGAACAAGGTTCACATGCACAACTTATGCAAAACAACGGCCTTTACAGAAAGCTGATTGATATGCAGGCGTTTAATAATGGAGAGGAAGAGTAAGAGGGAAGTTTTTAGTCTGTAGTTCGAAGTTTAAAGTCGTAAGTAATTAAAAGTTAAACTGAAGACATTGGACTTCAGACTTAATACTCCCCTACTGACAACATTACCAGCGTACAGGCATATTCGGTTTCAATACCCTGTTCATTAGCTTTGAGCCTCAGTTCGGTATTTTCGGTACCGGGATTAAAAATGATGCGTTTGGGATTGGTCTTCAAAATATAATCGTACAACGGCGGCTGATTTTGAGGGCCAATATACAGCGTTATGGTATCGATATCATGGTGAATGGTTTCCGGCTTTTCGATAGGTACGCCTGCCACTTCGCCGGTTTTAATACCAACGTTTACTATGGTGTGGCCGGCACCGGCAAGCCTGTGAGCTGCAAAGTTAGCATACCGGCTGGTATCGGGGGTAGCGCCTAATATGAGTGTTTTTTTATTAGCCATTGATCATCCTGTTTAATAACGCTATCTGGGCCGAATGGTAAATATAATGCTGTATCAACCCGGTTACCTGGTACTCATAAGTTTGGCCGGGGTCCTTACCTTCCACGGTTTCACCCCATTTTTCTTCGGGGAAATCCTGGATAAAACCTGCCAGGTTTACGTTAACCAGTTTAATGTCTTCAACAATCCATTTCCATTTTTGTTCGTCGGGAAGGCCAGGTTCGGGCCAGTCGCCGCGCACGGGTAACTGGGCTTTCATGCCGTTCATGCGGTCCATCACCTCTTCGGCCCAGCCTGTCATGTGCAGGATGATACCCGCGATGGAATGGACAGATCCGGCAGGCTTTTCATAAGCGGCCTCGAAGCTGATCCTGTCAAGAATGGTATAAACAGGGTCGCCGTACCATGGCTCGCCGTTTAAAACTTCCTGTAACTGGTTATACAATTTTTCGGATATGGTCATGAAAATATTTTTTTAACTGCTAAAGCACAATTAATGCCATCTATCGCTGCCGAGATTATTCCGCCCGCGTACCCGGCGCCCTCTCCGCAGGGAAACAAACCGGTAACCTGCGGGTGCTGCAAAGTTTCCTTATCACGCGGAACTTTTACGGGAGAAGAAGTACGCGATTCTACACCAACCAAAATAGCCTCGTTGGTATAGTACCCTTTCATTTTTTTGCCGAATACGGGTAATGCCTTGCGCAAACGTTCATTAACCCGATGCGGCAAAACATCTTTCAGTTCTACACTTTTGGTACCGGGAAGATAGGAGTTAACGGGCAAATCGGTTGATAACCTGTTCTGCACAAAATCAACCATTCGCTGGCCGGGCGCAACCAGATTACCCCCGCCCGCAGCAAATGCCGCACGTTCTATATCGCGCTGAAAATTGAGCATCTTAAAAGGATCGGTATCACTGCCTGGGATATCTTCCATATTGATTTGAACAACCGTACCTGAATTGGCGAAAGGATTGTTACGTTTAGACGGGCTCCAGCCATTCACTACAATTTCACCGGGTTCGGTAGCGCAGGGGGCAATAATACCGCCGGGACACATACAAAAGGAAAATACCCCACGATCATCAACCTGTTCAACCAGGCTGTAATACGATGGCGGCAGATACGGCCCACGAACATCGCAATGGTATTGGGCTTTATCAATGATTTCCTGCGGATGTTCAATCCGCACACCTAAAGCAAAAGGTTTAGCTTCTATCAGGATACTTTGCCGGTGCAGCATCTCAAACACATCCCGCGCCGAGTGCCCGGTAGCCAGGATCACGGCATCAGCCATTATTTTTTCGCCCGATGATTCTTTTATACCTTTTATCTTTCCAAAATCTACCAGCAGTTCGGTCACTTTGGTATCGAACAAGATCTCGCCGCCGGCGTTCAAAACCGTTTCGCGCATGGCGGTGATAATTTGAGGTAATTTATTGGTGCCTATATGCGGGCGGGCATCAACCAATATATCTTCATCAGCGCCATGGGCAACAAACACTTTAAGCACCTGGTTTACATCGCCGCGCTTGGTTGATCGCGTGTATAATTTACCGTCTGAATAAGTACCCGCCCCGCCCTCGCCAAAGCAATAGTTTGATTCGGGATTAACCAAGCCCTGTTTGTTGATATTGGCCAGATCGCGGCGGCGCTGTTTTACATCTTTACCACGCTCAATAACTATGGGTTTTAAACCCAGTTCAATACACTGCAACGCGGCAAACAAACCGGCCGGGCCCGCCCCTACAATAATCACCGGTCGGCCAAACTTTACATCGGGATAATTAACGGTGAATATTTCGGGTTGATAGGCTTCCTGCAAAAATACGCGCACCTGCATACGGTACAATACCTTACGCCCCCGCGCATCTATCGAGCGTTTTAATATTTTGAGCGCGGTTATGTTTTTTAAGGGAACTTTTAAGGCTGACGCCGCCAGCTGTTTTAAAACGGCTTCATCTTCGTGCTGCCCGGGCGGACAAACTATTTCGGTTTCTTTTGTCATAACGATGGCCGGGTTTTTATCCCGGATGGTGCAAAGGTAAAAAAAATGCGCCGCCCCCCAGCCTCCTGAATGGGGAGTTTTTAATTAGTATGTTTAACTGTTCGCCAATCCATCAAAACCGTCCGGCATTGCACAATGACCGTACGGTATCGAACAGTTTTAAAACCGATCAAAAAATACTTAACTCAAAATCAACAACTTACAAAATGGCATTGAGATTGGCATGGCCTTCATGTATTTAAACATTAAAACAATGACTACCGCCGACGAACGCTTACACACAATTTGGGATGGATGCCTGCAAAACGACAGAAAGTGCCAGGAGCAATTATATAGGCTATTAGCCCCGCGCATGCTGGCCGTTTGCATGCGTTACGCTACCGATAAAGACGAGGCACAAGATATACTACAGGAAGGTTTTATCAAAATGTTCCGCAATATGAACAACTACCGGGGCGAAGGCAGTTTGGAAGGATGGATTCGCCGCATTATGGTACATTGTGCCATATCGCGTTACCGTAAATTAAAACCAATGGTTTTGGTTGATGACTTTGCCGGCGAAGAAGCCGCCGCCATACCTGTAAATAAAGCCTATAATGATAATGGCCTTGAGGCTAAAGACCTGATGAAACTGGTGCAGAAATTGCCAAAAACCTATCGCTCGGTGTTTAACATGTACGCCATTGAAGGTTATTCGCACCAGGAAATCGGCTCATCATTAGGTATGAGCGAGCTGTTATCACGCACCACCCTGCACCGCGCCCGCGCTTTATTAAAAGATATGGTAGCCAAACTTACCATCCGCGAAGAACATTGCCTGGCAGGATAACCGGTACTGGCCAATCCAGGATTTCCTTATTACATCTACACTACAGCCCCCCATGGGGCTTTCTGCATTTATACCGATATTTTCATATCCCACGCCTCAAATGTCATATCTGCTTCTCCATCTCCATAAAAATCCGTACCTTGACACGTTGACATCATAACAGCCGTTTTGTAACAACGGTATGCTATTTGCACTCTAACGCTAAACATCACAAAAACAAAGAAAAACAAATGAAAAAGTTACTTTCGGTAATCTTAGTTATAGTAGCGGCCATGTCATTAAGTTCTTGCAGCTACAACAGCATGGTTAAGCTTGATGAAAATGTGAAAGCCAAATGGGGGGCCGTGCAAAGCGACTACCAACGCCGCAGCGATTTGATCCCAAACCTGGTGAATACCGTAAAAGGTGCCGCAAATTTTGAAAAAAGCACGTTAACCGCTGTGGTTGAGGCCCGCGCCAAAGCAACATCGGTACAGGTTGACCCAACCAAACTAACACCCGAATCCATCAAGGCCTTCCAGGCATCTCAGGGTGAGCTTTCCGCGGCATTGGGGAAACTGATCTCTATAACAGAAAATTATCCCGACCTCAAATCAAATTCAAATTTCCAAAACCTGCAGGTACAGTTGGAAGGTACAGAAAACAGAATCAATGTGTCACGTAAGGATTTTAACGACGCCGTACAGGAATATAACAGCAAAATACGCTCGTTCCCTGCCAATTTAACAGCCAAAATGTTCGGTTTCTCCGCCAAGGGATATTTTACCGCCGAACCAGGCTCAGATAAAGCACCTAAGGTAGAATTTAATTAGTGATTTATTGAGGCTTGAATTAGTGAATTACAAATGCAGATTCACTAATTCGGCTTTCTGATAAACTACCTTATTCACTAATTCAATAATTCAAATCTAAACAGATGGCTGTATTTAACGAAGAAGAACAGCAACGCATTCGCCGGGGTATTGAGCAGGCAGAGAGCCGCTCATCGGGCGAGATCAGGGTTTGTATCGAAAAACGCTGCAGCGAAAATGTTCTTGACCGCGCTGCCAAATATTTCCAGCAGCTTAATATGCATAAAACCCGGCTGCGCCATGGCGTGCTCATTTATGTAGCCACGGTTGACCGGAAATTTGCCATTATAGGTGATGCCGGTATCAATGCTGTTGTACCCGAAAACTTTTGGGATAGTACCCGCGACGAGATGCTGCAGCATTTTAAATACGGCGATATTGTTGAAGGCATTATTACCGGGCTAAACATTGCAGGCCTGCAGCTGCAAAAATATTTTCCACACCAAAACGGCGACCAAAACGAGCTGCCCGATGATATCGCTTTTATGGATGGCGACTAAAAATAAAAAACATGTTTAAAAAGATCATATTTTCCCTGGGATTGGTGCTATGCACTTTGCTGGCATTTGCCCAGGACTTCCCGGAACGATCAAACACGCTTGTTACCGATTATACCAATACGCTTAGCCCGGGCGATAAACAACAACTGGAAAGCAAACTAGTAGCGTATAATGATTCTACTTCTACCCAAATAGCGGTTGTGATCATGAAATCGACCGGTAATTATGATATTAATGATTATGCACAGCAACTGCTGCGTAAATGGGGTATCGGCCAGAAAGAAAAAAACAACGGTATCCTGGTGCTGGTAGCTCTTGCCGATCGTAAGGTATCCATCCAGACGGGTTACGGCGCCGAAGGCGCTGTTCCGGATATCCTTACTCAGCAAATTATACAAAACGATTTTAAGCCTCACTTTAAACAGGGCGATTATTACGGCGGGCTTGATGCCGGTACTACCAACCTCATGAAAGCCATGAAGGGAGAGTACAAAGCCGAGAAAAAAGCCCAAAAGGATAATAATGGCGGCGCGTCGGGCTTTATTTTCCTGATCATTATTGTGGTGGTACTTATTGTGGTATTCCGCAGTCGCGGCGGTGGTGGCGGCGGGCAGATTATTGGCCGCCGTGGCGGTGCGAGCCCGTTCTGGTGGTTTATGGCCGGCAATATGCTTGGAGGCGGTAATCGCGGCGGCGGAGACTGGGGCGGCTTTTCCGGCGGCGGCGGCGGTGGTGGTTTCGGCGGTTTTGGCGGCGGCAGTGGCGGTGGTGGCGGTTCAAGCGGCAGCTGGTAACCATTTGATCACTATTTGCTATTAACCTAAACCCATGCTTTATGCAAAAAGATTTTATCATAAACGAAGTTGAAAGGATCGCTTATGCCACAACCAGGCTTGCGGGCTTTAAAAACACGGTAAACCCTGAAGCATTTGATCGGTATGCAGATCAGATGCTTCAGGATGAACATGATATCACTCTTCCGGCCTTGCTTCAACTAAGCGATGACGAATTTGAGGATTTACTTAACCGCCGCAACTATTCGCCCGATAAACTGGATGCTCTCGCGCAATTGCTATATTTGTACTACCAGCCATTTGTGGTTACCAATGAAACATTAGCGGGTTTACGAAAGATCGTTGCTATCTTTAACCTGTTGGAGCAAAAGCACCATCGCGCCTCGTTAGAGAATATGAATAAACGCGATACCATCTATCAGTTCCTCAAAGAAAACTATGAATAAAGAACTCACCTGGAAATTACTTTCATCATCATACATACACAAAGGTCCCTGGGCTACCTTACGCATTGATAAATGCGAAATGCCGAGTGGTAAAATAGTTGAAGATTACTACGTATTAGAGTATCCAAACTGGGTTAACGCCGTAGCCATAACCGAAGACAATAAAGTACTGATGGTAAAACAATACCGCCACGCCGCAGGCGTGGTCTCGCTCGAAATTCCGGGCGGTGTTGTTGACCCAGGCGAAGACGCTGTACATGCCATCCGTCGCGAATTGCTGGAAGAGACCGGTTACCAGTTTGATGAATTTGAATTGATATGTACGGTGTATGGCAACCCTTCAACAGCCAACAACCAAACCTTTACCTACTTTACCAAAGGCGGCAAAAAAGTGCAGGGCCAGCACCTTGATGAACACGAAGAGCTGATTGTTGAAGAATATACCGTTGATGAGGTTAAGCAGTTATTACTTAACAATGAGATAAAGCAGGCCATGCACTGTGCAGGTTTGTTTTATGGGATGATAAAATTGGGGGCGTTGTAAACCACCCGCAAAACTGCATTGACTGGTTCTTGCATTTAAGTAAATATGAATATGCCACAGGTTGATTATAAAAAACTTATTGAGGTTGATGCCGAAGTGAGATTTGGAAAACCCGTAATTAAGGGTACGCGTATTACCGTGTATGATGTACTGCAATTACTTGCCCAGGGTGTTACACATGAGGAAATCATCAAAGACTTCCCGCAGTTAAATGAAGAACAAATATTAGCTTGCCTGGCCTATGCAGCTAATAAGAAAAGAATAATAAAGGTTGCATGATACGCTTAATTGCCGACGATAATATTTCGTACCGTTTAAAAGAAATGCTCCCGGCCTGGAAAGTGCTGCCCGTAAACGAAATTAAACATCGTGAGCGTTTAACCGATTTCAGGATCTGGCAATATGCCCGCGTAAATCAATACCTGATATTAACCTTAGATGAGGATTTTTGGGACCTCCAGAATTTAAACTCCTTTCCGCCTAAAATTATATGGTTACGAACAGTTAATACCAACACAGAAGCAATTGCCGGTTTGTTATTGAAATTTGAAGATTCGATTAAGCAATTTATTAGCGATGCCTCTACAGGGATACTTGAACTGTATTTATAATCTTCAAACAGGCAAGATGTACTCTAACTTATAAGAGTAAACCCATAGAGCGAATTATAATGTTCATTTATTAAGAGAATACGTAGATATCGCAACACATTGACGCTATCCGTTTTTTTAATTATTTTAGCATAAGATGAAAAACATTTTAGATATACCAAAAACGGCGATGGAGGTTTTCAATCTGCTTCCGGAGGGTACAAGGTGTGAAGTAATCAACAATACGCTTTACATGTCGCCCTCGCCTACTACCGATCACCAACGCATCTTATTTGACCTTGCTTATCAATTGAGATTTGCAATAAAAGACACTGATTTAGGAGAAGTATTTATAGCGCCCTGCGATGTTTACCTTGATGCGGCGCAAAGCGTTGTGCAACCGGATATTGTATTCGTAAAAAATAACCGCCGCAACATTGTTCAAAAAAAAGGAATCTACGGTTCACCGGATCTGGTAATCGAGATTCTTTCTTCCAATAAGAATTACGATAAAAAGAAAAAGTTTGAACTTTATGAGCGCAATGGCATTGAAGAATACATTATTGTAGATACCGACACCAAAGATGTACTGCATTACCTGTTGATTAACAGTAAATATGAGCTGCAAACAACATCAGCGGTCGGCAAATTAATAATCAGGCAGTTGGAGTTAGCAATTACCTTTTGATCATTCCGGGCAATTATCCTTACGCCTTGTATCAACTATATAAATAATCTTCCAGCCCTCTTTAGTTTTCATCAGTTGAAAAACATCCACGCCGCAGTGACTGTACTTGTCGTCTAAATAAAACTTATACGGCGCCCAAACGCTCGCCAGCGGACCATCAATTTTAATATCGCCGAAAGTTACCCGCTCATCGTAAACGCCTTTGTGCGGGCTACCCACCATTTTTACAAAATCATCCGCGTTTTTCAATTCCCAAAGCTGCGGAGCCATCTTTATTATTAGCGATACTATGAAAAGCTATGCCTTTGGCAAAGGTTGAGCGCAGCATAGTGCTATCGCCTTTGCGCATCGCCGTAAACATGGTATTGATGGTTTGCTTAATGGCGTCCTGGTCGGTTTGCTGTGCTAAGGATTTTAGGGATAGCAGAACGAGGGCGACAGCAATCAGTTTTTTCATGATTAAAGATAATTGGTTTATAATTAAAACCGATGTGTTATAATTTACTGGCCGGTGCCAGTTCATTAAATTTTTTGATTACAGATATCCAATCGTCGCCAAATTTTAGAGGTAACATTTTGCCGTCGGGCGATATAATTATTTTTGAGGGATAACCCGAAATAGCATACTGTTTTTCGATGTTTCCATCAGACATTAGCGCGGACAAATTAAAGTTATTGGCCGCGAAATACGATTTGACGTTGGTTTCGCTATCCCGGCAGGCTATGCTCATAAAAGCTATTCCCTGATGTTTACCATCGTTAATTTCCTGATTAAAGGTATTAATATCGGGCATTTCGGCACGGCAGGGGCCGCACCAGGTACCCCAAAAATCAATAACGAGCCATTTGTTTTTAAAATCGGCCAGGGAGTGGCTTTTACCGTCTATCCCTTTCAGGGTGAAAGCGGGCGCGGGTTGCCAGGCGGTAAGCACATCGGCTTTAAAAAAATCAGGGAAGCTTTTGCCGGGTACGTGCTGCTGGTAAATTTTTTGCATTTCGCTAAGGTTCACCGGTTCGGCGTTAATTTGCTCGGCAAAAACCTGTAAAGCCTGCTGCTCGTCGCCGCTGTTAAAAAGGCATTCCATAAATTCATCCCGGTATCCTTCTTTCGAGTGCAGGAACACCCTGTCATAAAAACTCGCGTAAGCTTTTTCCTTATTGTTACGGGGTGAGTAACGGGCTGCCTTTGCCAAGTAACGCAAAGCCTTTACAGAATCGGTTACTTTAGCCGCCTTGTAATGCAGGTAATAAGCATAAGCCAGTAAATTCTGATCGGCGAAGCGGTTGGCATTTAGTGTATCCGCAGTGTAACGCTCCAAATTGCCAATAATTTTTGAAAGCAAGGCATCGGCAGCTTTTTGTTTTTGAGCACTTATAAGCATTTTATAAGTTAACAACGCGTATCTGCCGCCATTCCCCTGTTTCATGTAAGCATCATCCATCCGCATAAAGGCCGTGGCTGCTTTGCCCAAAGCATCGAGATCGTTAACAGAATTTTTCGCATCAACCCACAAATAAAGCGCATTGATTTTTTGATGCATCAATTGGTCATGATCATTATGTAAAAATTCAAGGAGTTGCCTCGCCTTGCTTTTACTATCTCGCTGCTTTTCATTCTTTTCGGCAACCATCTTCTTCATATCCTCCAAACCAATATTTTTTTCCTTTACATAGTTTTTGAAATCATCTTCTTTCATCATATCCTCTATATCATAACTCAAAAAGCTTTGCGCGTATGAATGCTGAATCAATTCATTAAAATCGGGAGATTTATACATGTACCGAGCAACCTCGTAGGCCGAATCGGCAGATATTTCAATTAAACTGTTAAATTTATTATACAGGTGCGTATCGTTATCTTTTAAAAAGCGGGTTGGTGTTTTCAGCAACTGGTTGGTATATTCGATATACCTGCCCGAACCCTGTAACAACCCAAGTTTGGCAACAGCGTAATATGGATCGGCGGCAAAGGCAGCATCATGCGATTTAAAATAGGCCTTTGATTTCACCGAATCTACTTCCATATTTATCTTAAACGCTTTGCTGAACCCGGTATTCATTTTGATGGCCATATTAAACCAGGCGGTATCCGGTGAGTGTTTTTCCGTGCCATAACGTACGGTTTGCTTACGTTTAAATACGGGTACCATAAGTTTTTTGTTATTGCCTGCAATTTTAGTGGCATCTTCAATTTCAAACTCCTCGGCTAAACCTGTTACATCATTAAAAACAGCGCTACCTTTAATCCCATCCTTTGTTTTGTTATCAGGCGCGCTGCTGTTTGATAGGGTAACATATAACAAAGCACCATTTATAGCTATAACTTTATAATTCCTGCCGGTATTTACCCACTCGCTTTTATAAGCTATTCGCTGCGGCGGCAAAGGCAGAAACAAACTTTCAATAGCTTCTTTTGGAAAAGCTTTGCCGTTGTTTATTAACTGACCAGCAATATCATCTTTCAACTCCCAACGGGTTATGGCAGTTTGCAATGCCTCATCAAAACCTGTAATTGTCACAAGCTCGCCACGCGGCCCTATGGTAAGTTTTAGTGGCTGCTGCAACATGGCCAGGGGTAGCAATGCACCTGTAGAGTTAAAACGGCACTTGCGGATGCTATCGGTATTTAAATTGCTGTTAGCAAAGCTGTATTTGGTAAATCCTTCAAATGTAACGGCCTTAACCAGCATACAATCGAGCAGGGTATTAGCGCCTTCACGGCCGCTTACCTTAAACCTGAAAGTGTAATTATAGTCGTTTTGATTATCAGCGCTGTTTATTATGGTATGTGAATTTATTTCAAATTCCTTGCCCTTTTCAATTAAGACAGATTGCGCGTACGAATTGGAAAAACACAAAAACTGGAGCAGGAAAAATATAAGGTTTAGTTTTTTCATTTAAGGTTTAGTTGTATTGTGATTTTAAAGTTACAATTAAAACCTTTGATAAACAAAAAGGCCGATTGTTACAACCGGCCTTACAGGTATTTATCGCTGAGCTATATCTTAGCTCATCTTCAATTTTTTCTGAATATCGGCAACATACCCTTTAAATTTCTTATCAGTATCAATCAAATCCTCTACAGTCTGGCAGGCATAAATTACGGTTGAGTGATCGCGGCCGCCAAAGAAGTGGCCGATTGATTTGAGCGAACTTTTGGTATGCGCTTTAGCCAGGTACATCGAAATTTGACGGGCCTGCACAATTTCGCGTTTGCGGGTTTGTGATTTCACCATTTCAATAGGCACTTCAAAGTATTCGCAAACCAGGCTCTGGATGTATTCCATCGAAATTTCCTTCGACGAGTTTTTCACAAAGTTTTTCAACATTTGTTTGGCCAGGTTCAAATCTATCTCTTTACGGTTAAGGGTTGATTGCGCCAGCAGGGATACCATAGCACCTTCCAGTTCGCGTACGTTATTATCAATGTTGTGGGCTACGTATTCAACCACATCGTTTGATAGTTCGATACCGTCCTGGTAAATTTTGTTTTTCAGGATAGCCATACGGGTTTCCAGGTCAGGGATCTGCAAATCGGCAGAGAGGCCCCATTTAAACCTCGAAAGTAAGCGTTCCTCCAAACCGGCTAAATCCTTCGGCGCTTTATCTGATGTGATGATCAGCTGTTTGCCCGATTGGTGCAGATGGTTAAAGATGTGGAAGAAGAAATCCTGTGTTTTTTCCTTACCGGCAAAGTTATGCACATCATCCATAATCAGTACATCAATGGCCTGGTAAAAGTTCACAAAATCATTGATGTTATTATGCTTCAGGGCATCAACAAACTGCTGGGTAAACTTCTCGCACGATACATACAACACCAGCTTATCGGGCAGGGTGCGCTTAATTTCGTTACCTATAGCTTGCGCCAGGTGGGTTTTGCCTAATCCTACGCCCCCGTAAATCATCAGAGGGTTAAATGAGGTACCGCCCGGTTTTGCCGCCACCGCGTAACCGGCCGAACGGGCCAGGCGGTTACAATCACCCTCAACAAAATTTTCGAAGGTGTAATTACGGTTAAGCTGAGGATCAACGTTCAACTTTTTTAGCCCCGGTATCACAAAAGGATTTTTGATATCCTTATTAATAGAAATAGGTATTGGCATACTCTGATTTTTTGAATCAGCGCCGTTTCCGTTTGAAGGCATATTAGTAGTGTACGGTTTTGTTGATGATTGCTCAACAACTATATTATACTCTAAACGCCCTTCATCGCCCAATTGTTTCTTAATTGTTTTGCGCAGTAACCCTACATAGTGCTCTTCAAGCCACTCGTAAAAAAATAAACTTGGTACCTGTATGGTTAATACGCTTCCTTCCATCCTTAAAGCCTTAATAGGCTCGAACCAGGTTTTAAAACTCTGGGCCGGTATGTTGTCTTTAATGATCTGAAGGCAGCTATTCCAAACGTTCGTACAAGTTTTTTCCATATTAATAAAAGTAAAATATTGATTTCCAACCCCCAGCGAAACAACTTTTGGCCCTGCTACGGAACATCGAATATTGCCAAAAAAACCTTATAAAAAAATTAAATTTCAACTTTTTTAACATTTGGTTTTTTATCAACAATTTGGTTTTTTCGATGAAAAATCCGTATACGCGACTGCGACAGCATTAAAAAAAGCACAATGCAGTTACCCTGTAATTAAATTATTTTCCTTTTGAAATTTCCAAAAAAATCCGGCAAAAAATGATCGCATCAACGCTTATTTATACGCCAAAATGAGGCCAATTGTTGGGCCGCTGCGGGTACAAATCACAAACCAAAAAGTAACCCGTTGGTTTTATGATCTATAACTTTTTATTTGATTTTTTTCTGATTGGCAGCTCCTAACCCCGCAATGTTCCTGCCGCCACAACATGATGCTAATACTCCCCGAATACGTTGCGTAAAACGTCGGCAATTTCTCCTAAAGTAGCGTAGCTTTCTACCGAAGTTACAATAAAAGGCATTAAGTTTTCAGTGCCGGAGGCCGCTTTTTGCAAAAGATCCAAGTTATTTTTTACGACGAAATTATTGCGCTCTTTTTTCAATGTGGATATCTTTTCAGATTGTGAATAACGAATGGCATCGTTAACCCTGAATACATTTTGGGGGGAGCTCTCCTGCTGGGTAAATTTGTTAACACCTACAATCACTTTCTCGCCGGTTTCTATTTCCTGCTGATAGCGATAGGCAGAGGCCGCAATTTCCTGCTGTATGTAGTCCTGCTCAACAGCTTTTACCGCGCCTCCCATGGCATCTATCTTATCTATATACATCCATGCGGCAGCTTCCACCTCGTTGGTTAGGGCTTCTATAAAATACGAACCGGCCAGCGGATCAACCGTATCAGTAACACCACTTTCAAATGCGATGATCTGTTGTGTACGCAGGGCTATTTTAGCGGCAGCTTCGGTTGGCAATGAAAGCGCTTCATCATAACCGTTGGTATGTAACGATTGCGTACCGCCCAGCACGGCGGCCATAGCCTGGTTGCTAACACGTATAATATTATTGAGCGGTTGCTGCGCGGTTAGTGTTGAGCCGGCCGTTTGTGTATGGAAACGGAGCTTTTGCGCGCCCGTGTCTGTTGCGCCTAAATTTTGGGTGATATGCGCCCACATACGCCGCGCGGCCCTAAATTTGGCTATCTCTTCAAAAAAATTACTATGGCAGTTAAAAAAAAAGGAAATGCGCTTGGCAAATACGTTAATATCCAATCCTTTTTCCATCGCCGCCTTTAAATAGGCTTTGCCATTAGCCAGGGTAAAGGCCAGCTCCTGCACCGCGGTAGCGCCTGCCTCGCGGATATGGTAGCCGGAGACCGATATAGTGTTCCACTTAGGTACTTCTGCGCTGCAATACTCAAACACATCGGTAATAAGCCGCATAGACGGCGCGGGCGGATAAATATAAGTGCCGCGGGCAGCGTACTCCTTTAATATATCATTCTGGATAGTGCCGGAGAGCTGTTTAAGATCAGCACCCTGTTTTTTTGCCAACGCGATATACATCGCCAGCAAAATAGGCGCGGTAGCATTGATGGTCATGGAGGTGGTGATATCCTGAAGCCTGATCCCATCAAAAAGCGCCTCCATATCTTTTAATGAATCTATCGCCACGCCCACCTTACCTACTTCGCCCTCGGCCAGGGCATGGTCTGAGTCATAGCCTATTTGGGTTGGCAGATCAAAAGCCACCGAAAGGCCGTTGGTTCCCTGGCTTAACAGGTAATGATAGCGTTTATTGGATTCTTCGGCAGTTGAAAAGCCAGCATACTGGCGCATGGTCCACGGTTTGCCGCGGTACATATCCTTCTGAATTCCCCGGGTAAAGGGAAATTCGCCGGGCAACTCGTTCATATCGGATGGTTCGGTATAAACCTCCTTTATTTCGATGCCCGATGTGGTGCTGATCTTTTTACAGGCCATAGGCTTAATATAATTCTTCCATATCCCGCCTGATCAGGCTTAAAGCAACATCATAAGGGTTATCTTCCAGTTTGCTGAGGTGTACCAGGATAGTTTTACTTAAATCAAGCGCCGAGGTGCCGGGCGGCAAAGCCTGCACAGCGCCGTTGATCATGTTAATGGTATCGTCCTTTACCCTTTTAACAACAGCCCATACCTGCGCGCTTACATAAATTTGCTGCGTAATGTTATGTTGAAACTCATTACGCACCTCGTTAATAATGATAGCCTGCAATTCGGCAGCCGTATCGGCCGAGCCGTTTAACCTGATCAGCAAACTGGCCGGGTTTACCCGCTCAATAAAAAGCACCACCCTTTCATAGGCCTGCAGGCGCAAAGGAAGAGTTTGGTTACTGATTGTGCGCTTTAACTCCAATAACTGAATGCTTTCAGATTTATCGAGGTAGGGTTTAAAAAGGTAAAAAGCGATGTAAACTACACCTAAACCGGAAACGGTATATTTTAAAATATCAAATAAAAAAGGCAGAGCGGGCATATTATCAGTGTTATGCGGAGGTCATAAAATCATGACATTAACAAAAATCTGCATTTTACGTTATATTTGTGTAGAATAAATTAAAATAAGATGAGTATAGCTGTTGAAACTGCACCTGTTAGCTTTACCCCCGGAGCTGTAAAAGAACTTTTTAAATTACGCGACCAACAGGAAATAAGCGATGAATTTGGCTTACGCGTTGGTGTTGAAGGCGGTGGTTGTTCGGGCATGAACTATATTTTAGGCTTCGATATGAAAAAAGACGGCGACCAGGAATATTACATTGAAGGAATCAAAGTGTTTATGCATAAAGCACACGGCATGTACCTGGCCGGCATGCAAATTGACTACCAGGATGGATTAAACGCGCGTGGTTTTACTTTTAATAACCCTAACGCCGCGAGTACCTGTGGCTGTGGCTCTTCATTCTCGGTTTAAGCAGGTTTGCTTTTAAATATTAAAGCCGTGTCATTGTTGATAATGATACGGCTTTTTTTTCAACTCACTTCAAACCCTCATTGATAGTCTTCCGCATCCAATAGGGCGAGTTAGGGGCAAAGCCAACCGAATGAAAAGCCACTTTACCTTCCTTATCCAATATTACATTGGTTGGGTAAAGCCCAACCTTATAACCATCGGCTATATAGCGCCCGTTATCAATAATATCATAATTGAAAGCGGTTGTTTTCAGGAACTTTTTAATTTCCCAGCTATAGTCGAGCGCTATGGCCAAAAACACAACACTGGGATTGTTTTTATAATCATCAACCAGTTTGTTCAGCTCCGGAATTTCCTGCATACAAGCAGGGCAACCTATAAACCAAAAGTTAAGTACAACAACTTTGCCGCGTAGTTCCTTCAGTTTTATCTTATTGTTGTTAAGATCGCGCGTACTGAAAGGTTCAATTGTTTCGCCGGTGGTAAAATATGCCGACTCCCGCGGTTTTGGTAACGAAGCCAGGTATTGCTCCCTGATCTCTTCGGCCGATGGCTGCTTTTGCTGGGGGGCGGTCTCAGCCGCGGCAGGCTCCGTGGGTATGTAACGCACCTCTTTATAGCCTTTTTTTCTGACTACGAAAGAAGGGTTAGGGTCATCTAAATTTTCAGGAAATAATACATACTGCCTTGTACGCATCAATACATTCCATTCTTTAAACGTAAGCCTCTTGCCTGTCGAATCTTTCACCACCGAATTTTGATCGATACTAAAACTTCTCGTTTTGGTGACCGGCATTGAGGTATCCTGCGCGTAAACACTTAAACTAAGCGAAGCGAGCATAATCAAAATACAGATATATTTCATGATATCAGGTTAGATTAATTCAAATATAATATATGCAACGCATATTAAGCGTAACAAATAAGCAAGATAATTACCTGTAACTAAACCTTAACTACAAAAATTAAGTTAACCGGCGATGTAACAAACCCGCCCATAGCTTAGTCAAACCACCAAGTTTTTTATATTTATACCATGCCGGTAAAAACCTCCTACAAAGAAAACATTTCGATAGCCCTGCAATCTATAGCCGGAAACCGGCTGCGTACAGCGCTCACCGCACTGATCATAGCCATTGGTATTATGGCATTGGTAGGAATTTTAACGGCCATTGAAGGGATCAGACAGTTTACCAACGATGCCTTTTCAGATTTAGGCGCCAATACCTTCACCCTGCAAAACCGAGGCGAAGGCCTTAACTTTGGCAATGGCGGGCACCGTAAGGTTTACCCGGCTATTACTTACGACCAGGCAGTTCGCTTTAAAAATAACTTTAAACTGCCGGTAATTACAGCTATTAATTTGGATGTGGTTGGTAATACGGTGGCCAAGTACGGCAATCAGAAAACAAACCCCAATATCTCTATCACCGGTTCTAACGAAAACTACCTGGCCACAACGGGCAAAAAACTTTCTTTCGGGCGCAATTTCTCTGCTTCCGAACTGGAACACGGATCAAATGTGGTGATTATAGGCGACGAGATCAAAAAGAAATTATTTAAAACTGAAGACCCGATCAATAAACAAATTTACCTGGGCAGTAATAAATTCAGGATTGTTGGGGTACTGGCATCAAAAGGCTCAAGCTCATTTGGGGGCGATAAGTTTTGTGTGATTCCCGTGTTAAAGGCCAAACAAATTGACAGCACCAAAAACGCCTCATTTACCGTTACCATAAAGGTAACAAGCCCCGCTGCCCTGGATGCTACCATTGGCGAGGCTACCTCTCTTTTCAGGAATGTACGCGGATTAAATGTGGTTAACCAGGACAACTTTGAAATTAGCCGGAGCGACTCGATCCAGAAAGAACTGGCAGGCCAGCTTGCCGGGATCACTGTTGCCGGTTTTGCCATTGGTATTATTACCTTAATAGGCGCAGCCATCGGTTTAATGAATATTATGCTGGTATCAGTTACAGAGCGTACCCGCGAAATTGGCGTACGTAAAGCCATAGGCGCAACACCCGCTATCATCCGTAAGCAATTTTTAATTGAGGCCATAGTCATTTGCCTTATTGGCGGTGCGGCGGGTATGATACTGGGCATGGCGGTTGGCAACCTGATAGCCGTAAATATCAGCGGCGCTTTTGTAGTGCCATGGGGATGGCTGCTGTTTGCCGTGATCCTCTGTACTTTTATAGGATTGATTTCCGGATATTACCCGGCTAAGAAAGCAGCCAGGCTTGACCCGGTAGAGGCTTTAAGGTATGAATAAGGACTTCTGAAAAGACACACCACTATCAATAAACAGGGCGCTCCCCCCCTTGTTCCGATAAGAATAAACATAAAAGGCTGTATCACATTTTAATAATGATACAGCCTTTTATAATTTAATTTGTTCCCTTAAAAGAACATTTTATTTTTCAACGGATAATCGGTAAGTAAGCGCTCCATGTAGCTTGTATACAGGGCATCCTCAAAAGCTGCCGCGTGGCGCAGGTGGTGCATATCGCTCGATATATAATCGATCAAGTTATTATCGATCAGCAATTCGGCCATTTTTTTAATTTCCTTGCCGTAATAACCGGTAAGTGATATGGTATTGAGCTGAAAATCCATTCCCCAGCTATGCAGGTTTTTTAAATCTTCGATATCAAGATATTGGTAACGCTCGGGGTGGGCCAGGATAGGCTTATACCCTTTATCATTCAATTTCTGAACAACCGGGTAAACGTTAGGGGGCTTATTGATGAACGAAAATTCAAACAACACAAAGTTACCACCCATGGTCATGAGGGGCCCATTATCAACACGGGCTTCAAAAGTTTCATCAAAGTAGTGTTCGGCGGCAGCCTCTACAGGCACATCAATGCCTTGTTTATCCAGTTCGGCTTTAAGCAGGGTAAGCGCATTGCCTATGGTTTCGGGCGTATTACGATAATAATCAATCATAATGTGAGGCGTAGCAATAAACTTCTTTATCCCCACTCCCATCATTTTTTTGATTAACTCTACCGATTCTTCGGGCGTTTTGGCTCCGTCATCTATCCCTGGTAAAATATGCGAGTGCATATCAACCATGATGCCTTCATAGTTAAGCTTCGTATCCCTTACCTCTTTTTTCTTCTTTTTAAAAAGCCCGAACATTTTTATCTCCCGTTATACTGGTCGTTATAATATTGCTGGTAATGGCCCGATGTTACATCGTTCAGCCACTCCTCATTGGCCAGGTACCAGTCAACCGTTTTTTCCAGTCCCTCTTCAAAAGTAATGCCCGGCACCCAACCCAACTCGTTTTTAAGTTTGGTGGCATCGATAGCATATCTTAGATCATGACCGGCACGGTCTGTTACAAAAGTGATCAGTTTTGCCGATTCACCTTCCGCCCTGCCCAATTTTTTGTCCAATATACTGCAAAGCAATTTAATAAGGTCAATATTTTTCCATTCGTTATGCCCGCCGATATTATAGGTAGTTCCGGGCTTAGCCGTATGAAATATCACATCAATGGCGCGGGCATGATCTTCTACCCATAACCAATCGCGTATATTTTCGCCCTTACCATACACGGGCACGGGTTTGTTTTGTTTGATGTTATTGATAGCCAGGGGTATCAACTTTTCAGGAAAATGAAATGAGCCGTAATTGTTAGAACAGTTAGAAATAACAGTGTTCATGCCATAGGTATCCTGGTAAGCGCGTACAAAATGATCAGAACTTGCTTTAGAAGCCGAATAAGGCGAATGCGGATCGTAAGCCGTCTCCTCCGTAAACATACCATCTTCACCCAATGTACCATAAACCTCATCGGTTGATATATGATAAAACCGGGTTTCATCGTACTTGCCCTTCCAGTTCTGGCGGGCTGCATTCAGCAGGTTTACAGTGCCAACCACGTTGGTCATCACAAACTCAAGCGGGTTGGTGATCGAACGGTCAACATGCGATTCTGCAGCGAGGTGAATCACAGCGTCCGGGTTTTCTGCAGCAAAAAGTTCTTCGATAAAACCAATGTCAACAATATCACCTTTTACAAACTTGTAATTGGGCTCATGTTCAATATCTTTCAGGTTGGCCAGGTTGCCGGCGTAGGTCAGCTTATCTAAATTGATGATCGAATAATCGGGGTAGTTTTTTACAAACCTTCGTACCACGTGCGACCCGATAAAGCCCGCGCCGCCTGTTATGATGATCTTTTTCATTCCGTATCTGTACTGCTGGTATAATTAAAAAGGATTCGCTGCTATATATTTTTCCCATTCCCAGGCCGATGACATCATTTCGCCAATGCCCAGTTCGGCTTTCCAGCCCAGTTTGGTTGATGATTTGGTAACATCGCCCCAAACCTGCTCCACATCGCCTTCACGGCGCGGGCCAATTTCGTAGTTAACCTTTACGCCTGTTGAGCTTTCAAAAGCGTGGATCACTTCCAGCACCGATGTACCATTACCTGTACCCAGGTTAAATACATCATAACCTTCAAAACTATCCTGCTCGGCAAGTTTGAGTGCCGCTACGTGAGCTTTGGCCAGATCAACCACATGAATGTAATCGCGTACGCAGCTGCCATCAGGCGTATTGTAGTCATCGCCAAATACCGTGATCTTTTCGCGTTTGCCGATAGCGGTTTGCGTAATAAATGGCACGAGGTTTTGCGGCACGCCGATAGGCAGTTCGCCAATCAATGCTGATTCATGCGCCCCTACCGGGTTAAAATATCTTAATGAGATCACTTTATAGCTGCTACCCGAGTTCACCATATCAACCAAAATTTCTTCGGCAATTTGCTTGGTGTTGCCATAAGGCGATTGCGCAGGCTGTACCGGTGCGTTCTCAGTAACCGGCAAAACTTCCGGCTGACCGTAAACGGTGCAGCTTGAAGAGAACACGAAGTTTACCGGCTTACCGTTATAGGCTTCCAACAGGTTAATTAACGAATAAAAATTGTTGCGATAATATTTCATCGGCTTTTTAACCGATTCGCCTACTGCTTTAAATGCCGCGAAGTGAATAATACCGCCAACTTCGGGTTCGGCGGCGGCCAAAGCCAATACCGCGGCTTCATCGCAAAGATCAACTTTGCGGAAGGCTGGGGTAAAACCTAAAATTTTGGTCAGCTGATCCAGTATTTTAGGATCTGAGTTTGAAAGGTCGTCAACAATAATTGGGTCGTAGCCGGCATTTACCAGTTCAACAACGGTATGCGAACCTATAAAGCCCATGCCGCCTGTTACTAAAATTTTCATAGTGATAATGTGTGTATAAAGCAAATCCCCTTTTTGCAAAAAAAGGGGACAAGTGCTTATTTGTTATAATAAGTGAAATCTTTGTGGTTTATTTCTTTTTCGGGCAATGATTTAAAGTACTCGTAAGTGATCTTCAAACCCTCACTCCTTGATACCTTCGGCTCCCAGCCTAAAATGGCTTTAGCCTTGGTGATATCCGGTCGGCGCTGTTTCGGATCGTCGGTCGGTAAGGGCAGGCTGATCAGTTGCTGGTTGGTACCGGTTAGCTTGATAATCTCTTCGCCAAACTCCCGGATAGTGATCTCATCAGGGTTACCGATGTTTACAGGCTGCGCGTAATCGCTGTGCAACAGGCGGTAAATACCCTCTATCAAATCATCTACATAACAAAAAGACCGGGTTTGCGAGCCATCACCAAACATAGTAAGCGGCTCGCCCCTCAACGCCTGGCCTATAAATGCAGGCAATACACGGCCGTCATTTAGTCGCATCCTGGGGCCGTAAGTATTAAAGATCCTCACAATACGGGTTTCCAGACCGTGGAAGGTATGGTAAGCCATGGTAATGGCTTCCTGAAAACGCTTAGCCTCATCATACACCCCGCGCGGCCCAACCGGGTTCACATTGCCCCAATATTCTTCGGGCTGCGGGTTTATGTTAGGGTCACCATATACTTCAGATGTTGAAGCGATGAGCATCCTCGCTTTTTTGGCACGAGCCAAACCTAACAGGTTATGTGTACCTAATGATCCTACCTTAAGCGTTTGGATCGGAATCTTCAGATAATCAATCGGGCTTGCAGGCGATGCAAAATGCAAAATGTAATGCAGATCGCCCGGTACATGCACAAACTTCGAAACATCATGGTTGTAAAATTCAAAGTTTTCAAGTCGAAAAAGGTGCTCGATATTCCGCAGGTCGCCGGTTATCAGGTTATCCATACCAATAACGTGGTAATCCTCTTTAATAAACCTGTCGCAAAGATGCGAGCCTAAAAACCCGGCGGCTCCGGTTATTAATATTCTTTTACGTTCTGCCATTACTTAGCTAACTATTTTACGACCGATACTGTTGTAATAAAAGCCGTGTTCTTTCATCCTGTCGAGATCATAAAGGTTCCGGCCATCAAATATAACAGGCGTGTTCAATTTTTCCTTCATAAAATCAAAATCAGGTGTGCGAAATACCGGCCATTCGGTAACAATCAACAGTGCATCGGCGGCATCAAGCGCCGAATACCTGTCTTTAGCATAAGAAATTTTATCGCCCAACAGTTTTTTAACGTTTGGCATGCCTTCCGGGTCGTAAGCGGTTACGGTTGCCCCGGAAGCTAACAACTCATCAATAATGTATAAAGCAGGCGCTTCGCGGATATCGTCGGTCTCCGGTTTGAAGGCCAATCCCCAAAGGGCAAAGTGTTTGCCTTTGAGGCCGTCTGCACCGTAATACTCACGCATTTTAACTACTAAACGTTTCTTTTGAGTTTCATTAACTTCCATCACGGAGTTAAGAATCTTAAAGTCGTATTTATTTTCTTCTGCAGCCTTTGAAAGTGCCTGAACATCTTTAGGGAAACAGCTGCCACCGTACCCGACACCCGGAAACAGGAAGCGTTTACCGATACGGGCATCGGCGCCAACCCCTTTGCGCACCATATCCACATCGGCCCCAACCAGCTCGCACATATTAGCAATCTCGTTCATAAAGGTGATCTTGGTAGCGAGGAACGAATTGGCCGCGTATTTGGTAAGTTCTGATGAGCGCTCATCCATATACAAAATCGGGTTACCCTGGCGCACATATGGGGCATACAGATCACCCATAATAGCCCTTGCTTTCTCATCCATTGTACCAATAACCACCCTATCTGGTTTCATAAAGTCCTCGACAGCTACGCCCTCGCGTAAAAACTCGGGGTTTGATACTACAGCGAAAGGCACATCGGTGTTAGCTTTAAGCACGGCAGTAACCTTATCCGCAGTACCAACCGGCACTGTCGATTTGGTTACGATCACTTTATATTCTGTTATTAATTTGGCTATATCTTTAGCTGCTCCAAGCACATAGCTTAAATCGGCGGCGCCATCGGCTCCCGGAGGTGTTGGAAGGGCCAGGAAGATCACTTTTGCAGGCGCAATGGCCTCTGCAAGGTCCGTTGTAAAGGTTAATCGCTCTTGTTTAATATTACGGTGAAATAACTGATCAAGCCCCGGTTCATATATAGGCATTTCACCGTTACGCATTTTGTTAACCTTTTCTTCAACTATATCTACGCAGGTTACCTCGTTGCCAGTTTCGGCCAAACAAGTTCCGGTAACCAATCCAACATAGCCTGTACCAATTACAGCAATTTTCATAGTTTTAAGTATTTTAATTTAAAATCAAGCGATTTAAGTAAGATTAAGCATATTTATGATTACTGCGCCCGGAGAGTTGTTAAATTACAATTGTAATTATTGTTATTACTTTTATGCCCGGCTAAGGTAATCATTCATACAAATAAATTAATGTTATTATTATACAATATAGGTATCAAATTATATTCCCTTTTTGTGCTTGTTGCTTCATTATTTAACAATAAAGCAAAACTTTGGATTCAGGGACGTAAAAACATAGCTTTTATACGGGTTGATAGGGGTATTTGGTTTCACTTTGCTTCACTTGGCGAATTTGAGCAGGGCCGCCCTATACTGGAGGCGATGAGGAATTTACACCCCACAAAAAAAATAGTAGTTACCTTTTTTTCTCCCTCGGGATATGAGATCAGGAAAAATACCCCACTGGCCGATTATGTTTACTACCTGCCGTTAGATACTGCGGCGAACGCCCGGAAATTTATTGATGCTATAAATCCTGAAATAGCCGTTTTTACCAAGTATGAATACTGGTACCATTTTTTTAAAGAGGCACATAAGCGCCATATACCTTTGTACATTGTATCGGGCATTTTCAGGCCGGGGCAGGTATTTTTTAAATGGTACGGAGCATTTAACCGGAGGATTTTAAAGCTGGTATCACATTTTTTTGTGCAGGATGAGGCTTCAAAGCAGTTACTGCAGGGTATCGGGTTAACTAACGCCACTGTAAGCGGCGATACCCGTTTTGACCGCGTATGGGCCAACGCCCAAAACCCGAAGACGCTGCCATTAATTGAGGCTTTTAAAAACGGGCAAAAGCTGTTTATTGCCGGCAGCACCTGGCCGCAGGATGAAGCGCTGCTGACCAAACTGGTAACTGATTACCCGGACTGGAAATTTATTTTCGCCCCGCACGAAATTCCGGAAGAAAAGGTGAACGCTTTGGTGAATCTATTACCGGAAGGAACGGCTATCCGTTTTTCGGAGCTATCGGAGCTTTTGGAGGCAAAAGGCGAAAGGCAAAAGGCGAAAGGAGAGAAAGACCATGGACCATGGACCATAGACCATCGACAAAATTTACAATCTCTCATCATAGACAACATTGGCATGCTCTCATCCTTGTACGCCTATGGCGATATCGCTTACATAGGCGGCGGCTTTGGTGTTGGTATCCATAATACTTTAGAGGCGGCTGCCTTTGGATTACCGGTTATTTTCGGGCCTAATTATCACAAATTTAATGAGGCTAAGCAGTTGATAGCGCTCAAAGCGGGCTTTAGTATCAGTAGCGAAGCCGAATTAAAGGGCATTGTTGAAACGTTGGTTACTGATGAGGCGTTTTATAGCTTCACCCGAAAAAGGATATTGGCTTATGTGCAGGAAAACGTGGGCGCTACGGAAACTATTATGAAGTACATTGACCAATAAAGAATAAATCAGCCACACAACAGTCGCTCTACTCCAGCGGGGGAGATTGGGGATAAATAAAAAGTGCCCGTGAGGAAACGAGCACCAGGAAAAATATTTTAACCGCCAGAGAAACTCCCCCTTCAGGGGGCCGGGGGGCTAACCATTTTTGCCAAAGCCTCAATAAACTTAGGCGAATCATTCAAACTCTCCACCAACTGCACATGTTCGCCGCCTAAGGCTTTGAATTCATCGCCATACTCGGTGGTAACCTCATGAACGGTTTCCAGGCAGTCGGCAACAAAGGCCGGGCAAAATACCAGCAGGCGTTTTTTACCTTCGGCGGCCAGTTTAGCTATAATCTCGCTGGTATAAGGTTGTACCCATGGGTCGTTACCCAGGCGCGACTGGAAGCAAATGGTGTATCTCTCTTTAGGGATATTCAGTTTTTCGGCAATAAGTTTAGCCGTATGGTGCGATTGCGCCGAGTAACAAAACCTGTTGGCATCGGTAAGCGTTTCGCAGCAGCCTGACAATTTTAGGCAATGGTTATGGGTATGATCAGCTTTAACCAGCTGGCGTTGCGGTAAGCCGTGGAAACTGAACAATACGTGATCAAAACTCTCCGGATTATATTTCAGGGCGTTATCCGCGAAGGTTTCGATCATCAGCTCATTATCATGAAATGAATTGATAAAACTGATGTTCGGCGATGTTGGCCATTTACCAACCAGGTCCATAATTTTTTCATATACCGAACCGGTGCTTGCTGAGGCGTATTGCGGAAACATGGGAATTACCTGGATGTCTTCAACCAAAGCTGCTTTTAAACGCTCCAAAGCCGATTCGATAGATGGTTTCTGATAACGCATGGCCAGTTCAACCATGTACCCGTCGCCAAGGCGTTCCTGCAAACCTTTTTGTTGTAAAAGGCTGTAGTGCAAAAGCGGCGAGCCTGTTTTATCATCCCAAATGGCCTTGTACAATTTAGCTGATTTTGGCGCCCTGAACGGTACGATAATCCCTTTAACCAAAAGCGTTCGTGCTATCGGGTTGATATCAATAACCCGTGGGTCCATCAAAAATTCGTCGAGATAACGCTTAACATCTGCTGTCGAAGGGCTGTCAGGTGTGCCCAGGTTAACCAGTAAAATTCCTTTTTTAGCCATAACTGTCGGCAACAAAAGTAGTAAAAAACAGGTGGTGATTTGTAACAGCGGTCACAAATTACAAAAATGTGAATGAACTTTAGTTTGCCGGGTTGGGGAATTGTCTGAACCGGGATTTGGGGAATTTTTAGGATTAATGGGAGTTACTTTTAAAAATTTAACTTCTTGCGCTCATCTGTGATGAGTGCTTAACCTGGTTTAGCATCTGCGATGCATGACGCGCGATACAATCGCGCACCCACCTTAAGCACTCGTTTTGGAAACGAGCGCAAGAAGATTGCGATTCTTTGGTTCGCCTTGTATTCTGTTTATTCTCAAATTCTGTAAATTCTGATTCAGACATTTCGCTACTTCTTGCGCTCATCTGTGATGAGTGCTTAACCTGTTTTCGCATCTGTGATGCGTGACACGCGATACAATTGCGCACCCACCTTAAGCACTCGTTTTGGAAACGAGCGCAAAAAGAAAGACAAGCTAATTCAAACCTTTCTCCATAATTTCCACCAGGGCACACCCGGCGCGTCATGGTGTTCGTAATGATACCCAAAAAAATAGCAGCTCAAAAAAGCCACTAAATGATTGCGCTTTTGGCTCCGGGCAAAATGCCTGTTATCATGCTCGCCCTTATGGGGCTGATAGGTGCCGAAATAAAACAACTGCAAAGTGCTGAGCAGGGACGGAACCACCCAAAACATAATGAGGTTTTGCTGAGGTACCCAAAGTTTCAGGATATTGAATATAATAGCCATCGACACAATTTGCCATATGGAAAGATAATTGCGGATAAACTGCACATACCAGCGCCAAAACCCGCTATCGTGATAGTCAGGATCGTCGGCGGTATGCACATGGCTGTGGTGCAGGTGATGTTTGCTATATAATTGAGGATACCAGAACGACGCATACAGAAACGTACAAAGGTATCCAACAAAATTATTCAAACCTTTTACCGGCGATACGGTACCATGCATAGCATCGTGAGCGGTGATGAACAAACCTGTGTACAGGTGCATTTGCACCAACACCAGCAAATAAACCAGCGGATTGGTAAAACTGAATTGCCACCTCATTAATAAAATGATACTCGTAGCCCAACAGCCTATAACCAGCAGGGCCACTAAGAAACCGGTATGTGAGGGGCTTTTTTGCATCATGTTAGTTAAACAGCAAAAAGCGTGCTGTTAAAAATTTTCGAGGGCGGCTTTCACTTCCTGCATCAGCCACATAGGGGTAGAGGTAGCGCCGGCGATACCGACAGTATCATTGGGCGAAAACAGGTTTTTATCCAGTTCATCAACCGATGATATAAAGTAAGTATCCGGGTTATGTTTGCGGCAAACCTCGTACAGTACCTTGCCATTTGACGATTTTTTGCCCGATACAAAAACTATCTTATTAAAGCGGGTAGCAAATTTAGGCAGGTCTTTATCGCGGTTGCTTACCTGTCGGCAAATGGTATCGTTGGCTTTCAGGTCGTACCCGCGGGCAATCAGTTCATCCTTTACCGAGTAGAATTTCTCCATGCTCTTGGTAGTCTGGCTGTAGAGGGTGATATTGTGCGGAAGCTCAATATTATCCAATTCGGCGATATCCTGAAAAACAATAGCCTCGTTGTTGGTTTGTCCTTCCAGGCCTATTACCTCTGCATGGCCGTGCTTGCCGAAGATGAGTATATTCTCGTTGGCATCGTAGGATGTTTTGATACGGTTTTGCAGTTTCAGCACTACCGGGCAAGATGCATCAATCAGGGTGATGTTATTCTCTAAAGCGGTTCGGTAGGTATCCGGCGCTTCACCATGGGCGCGGATCAATACTTTTTCGTTGTGGAGATCTTTAAGGGCTGCATGCTCAATAATGCGAAGGCCTTTAGCCTTCAGTCGCTCAACTTCTTCGTCGTTATGAACAATATCGCCGAGGCAATACAGGTAGCCATCCTCTTCCAAAATCTCTTCGGCCATATCAATGGCATAAACCACCCCGAAGCAAAAGCCCGAATCCTGATCGATAGTAACCTTTAACTGATAATCTCCCATGGTGTCGCAAATTTACAGCATTTTAAATTGATGGTGATAATTTACAGGTTGATTTAATCAATTGAAATTAGCTTTTTTTAATAAATCCAGCAGGTGGTCGGTGTTTTCACCGTACCACATGATTTAGAAGTAGTCTCAATAATTGAAAAGGCATCTACAATCGTAAAAGTGGTACGGTGAAAACACCGATCCCAGGCTAAATCGTAAATAGTTGGATTGGATTTCTTCTGATCTACTATTACAGTTTTTATAAAATTATTCCCTGCGTTACTTTAAATAGGTATTCTATTTTTTCCTTCATGGCGAATTTCATACTCCCATCTTCAATGGCTTTCCAGGCATCATATTTAGCCCAATTATCAAGAGGGGCCTGTATTTTTTCATAAAAAGGCCACCATAAATTCGACCGCAAGGAATTATTCCTAATTAGCTGTAATTCTTCAATTAAATATAAAGGTATTGGTGTCATATTGGGGTCCTGTTTTGCAACTACACCGTATATGAAATCTCTATTCTTTGACCAAAATTGAAAACCGAAATTCACATGTTTCCATTCATCCTTCCAAAACCAAAAGCCAGTATAGTTTCCTTTGAAGTCGACGTTATTATCATAATTTAGTCCCAATTCTTTAGCGATAGTAATAAGTTCAGTATCCAATTTATCAATCAACTTTGTTAAGGATTGTTTAAGATTGTCCGCAATTATAAATGAGGACTCGAGGTTAGATACTAATAATGTATAGAGTTCTTCGGCCATGGTGTCATTAAGAGTTTGATTGGTTAGGTATTTTATCAAGTTTAAGTATTGAGTGATTGATTCCCTAATAATCGGGAGCATCACTACTTCCTTTCTACAGAGTTCAAGCCACTCTGCTATATGATAAGCATAAGAATAACATTTAAAATCGATATCAATATGCAACTCGTTTTTGCTTAGATCACTCGGTTCATTGCCTTCTAAGGTCAAATAAATCAAATCAGCCTTAGGCGAATATTTATGGTAACGATACAATTGGTTAGCCTGATCGCCCGCGTAGATTTTATTTTCAATTATTATTTGGTGATTGTATTTGTCTGTTATAACAATATCAATTCTACCACCTTCTGTACCATCTTCACTGATAAAGCCGGTGTGCTTTTCAATTTCTACCTTACAGCTTTCAGGATCTATAGTATTATTTTTGAAGCAAAAAGATTTTAAGAAAAGCTTTAAAAAAGTACCTTTTTGTCCATGGCTACCGTTAGGATTCAGCAATTCAGCCAAAAAAGCCGAGTGCATCCGTACTTCGGATGATTCGAGTTTAAGAATCCTGAAAACATTAAAATTTTCGCCGGTGAGTTCATTGATCTTTTTATATCGGTCATTCAGCGCTTTAACCTGATCAAGTAAATATTTGAGTTTAATTGTTTCCATTGTGATGGCTTGGGTAAGCAAGTAAGCCTAATTGGATGACAATTGCAATAGGTGTTTTAACCTATTATTATAGAAGGTAGCCATCAATACACCAAATTTAACACCGCGAAAAATACAAACTGCGTTATCAGCAAAACCGTAGCGACAATGCTTTGCCGCTTAAACTCAAATTTTTCAAAAACAAAAAGCAACACGCCGCTCACCAAAAACCAGCATACGTAGTTTTTGATCGGGATCATTCCACCCGCCCAATGCCAGTAATCAAAACGGATGGCGATGGGTTCTATCAAAACGTCGAGCAGGGTTAAAATAGCGGCTCCTGTTATCACCCTTAGATATTTATTGCCTATCCGGCTCCGTTTTAACGTAACCCCGGCCGAGTAAACCAGCAGGAACCAGTTTACACCTATCAGCAAGGGCACCTCAAACAGTTTCCAACCCAAAGTGCCGCCATAGTTATAATTACCGAACAACCAACCGGTATGCACACCAATCAATTCGGCAATAATTCCCGCACATGCCGTGATTAACGCGAATACAGCAAATTTTTTATTCAAGCTATCATGACTGTATATAACCACCGCCAGCATCAGCAACAAATGCCAGTGCACCAATGCCATAAACAGCACATTTAACGAAGGAAGAATAAAACCGATAAGCCCTACGAAATGAAACAACAGAATGATAGTAATACATAGCCACTTTTTATCCGATAGCATTACATTCATATTTTGCGCCCCTTCCAGGTGGTGGTTTTAGTAAGGTATTTTTGAACAGATACAACCGCAACCACCAGCAAGTTAAACATTTGAACAGGGTGCAGTACAATATTATACCCGGCTTTTTGCCCTGCCGAAAGCGAGATCATGATCCGCGTTAGCAAAATCAACCCCACAGTAAATAGGATCAGCGGCAGGTTAAGCGTTGTTAAAATAAACAACGGCCCGCCAATAATGAGGGTAATGTATATTAAAAAGCCTATAATACTGTAATTAAACGCGGCCAGGAAGTTTTTGCTGAAACCGTTGATGGCTTCGTTATACCCATGGTACATGCGGCAACTGATCATGCCATTGGCCAGCAGGGCCTCGCCGTTATAATTTTCGGCTTTGATGAGGCGCATGATTTCCACATCTTCAACAACTTTATTTTTAACTGCTTTGTGCCATTGCTGTTGATGATACACGTCGGCGTCAAACAGCATAAACTGCCCGCTGGCAGCCGCTACCGAGGCGTTTTTTACCAGGTATACCAAACGTAACGGCAGCAGGTTGAGCAGTATATAGTGCATGAGGGGTACTACGGCATTCTCACCTAAAGTTAACATGGTTTGGTTGGTAAACAGGCTCAGTAAGCTTAAGCTGTGCAGGTGCATGCGGTGTACCGCGCTGTTAATCAGTTTTACATACACCTGTTCGTCGGCATCCAGAAACAGCAGGTATTTGCCATCGGCCAGTTGGGCTAACTGGTGGCAGGCATGGTTTTTTCCTATCCAGCCTTCGGGTAGCGTGGTGCCTTTAATAACTTTAAACCGGGGGTGGGCTGCGGCGAAATCCGAGCAAACTTTATAGGTATCGTCGGTCGAGTCATCATCGTAAATAATTACCTCGTAGTTTTGATAATCCTGCTGATGGATGGACTGCAACAGCGGCAGGATATTGGCCGCTTCATTACGGGCCGGTATCAGGATAGATACTTTATCTGTATAATGTTTGCTGATATGCGGCAGTTTGGGGTTGGAGATATAATTGAACAGCGTAACTGCAAACCGCAGAATGATGAAAAACAGGGTTATTAAGATGGCTATTGTCACGCTTTATATATCAAATTCGGTTTGAAGTGCTTTTGATGTTTCAAAATGCTGCTGGTAAGCCTGTTGCAATGCGGTTACCTCCTTTCCCGAATAATATCCGGTGTCGTTTTTAAGATAAACTGTTGCCGTAGGCTTTTTTTGTTTAAAGTACTGAATAAAAGTTGAGGCGAAAAGCAATTGGAAATTTCCCTGCGCTTTTTCAATGATCCGCATAACGCCCTTTTCAAATTTTATGTTGGTAACAAAGTTAGCATATAACTTGCCTTGCGGAAACATCAAAACCAAATTTGCCGGCGCGGCAAGCAACTCCGCCGCGTAATCAAGCGATTGCAGGATGCTTTTTGAATCTTTCTTTACCGAAAACGCACCCACATATTTCAAAAAATTCTCTTTGCGGGCAGTTTCCTCAAGTATCATTACATGCAATTTTTTCTTCAGCAACAGGTCATTAACACAGTACAGGATCAATCCGTCCCAAAAGCTAAAGTGATTGGCAATGAGCAATATCGATTTGTCTTGATCAACCGTTATCTCATTAAACAACAGTTCATGAAACTCCTGTTTCACTATCCGTTTAATATAATAGTGAACTATGCGGTTCAGAAAGTAGTTGCTTTGATTACGGATCATATTTTGACACGAATGTATGGCATGGCTTTGGGAATTTAATCGAATTTCACGAATTAAAAAGCTTCATTTATTGGATTGAATCGGTGTCCATTCGATAGTTCGTCAAAAGTCGTGTGTGAAATGATTTTGACACGATTGTATTGCATGGCGACAAAAATTTATTCGAATTTCACGAATTAAATTGAGATCTATCGGATTGAATTCGCGCAAATTCGGCAATTCGCTAAAATTCGTGTAAAATTATCAGCTAAGCTTAGTGCTCCATATTGATCTGATTTTTCAAGGCCTGCTGATGGGCTGCGTTGATGTTCTCCTTTAGTTGATCAAAGGTAAGTTCATTAGCTATACCCAAATCAAACAAGTGTACGTATGCCCTCGGTTTCAAACTCTCAAAATAATCTATCAATATGCAATGATACACCACCTGGCAGGGCCCTTTAACCTGCTGCATCAGCTTGTACACGCCTTTTTCAACATGCACATGTGTTTCGTGGTTAGAAAACAGTTCGCCCTGCGGAAAGATCACGATCAGGTTATCCGGCTGATCCAGGATACGCGCCGAGTAGGTGAGCGAATCCAGCATCGCCCTTGATCCTTTTTGTATAGAATAAGCGCCTATATATCGCAGATAGCTCCGTTGATCGAACTGATCCTGCTGCATCATTACATAGTATTGCTTTTTGAGGTTGAAAACCGCCGTCCAGTTGGCGATAAAGCCGTCCCACCAGCTAAAATGGTTGCTCAGCAGCAATATCGAATGACCGGGGCGCGGTTCAAATGGCTGTACATTAACCTCTTTAAAATTGCGGCTGATCCACCACCGTACATAAGTGATATATAATTTACTCCAGAATTTCTTTTTACGCGACGGAACCATTTTTCTATTTAACTAAATACTCATCCAATGCCCGGGTAACCAGCCAGTGCCCGAGCGCTACCTCATGCACTTCAGCATCATCCAGCATCCTTAAAAAAGGCATCGCTGCTGATTTGGGGAACAACAAATCGTGTTTGCCAAATATCAGCATGCATTTTATTTTATGCCGATTAATTTGCTGCGCGATGTGCTTAACATCCGGTTTCAGCTGGCGGATCAAATTTAGGGTATAATAAGTATCCAACCGTTTTTGTTCGGTATCAATTTCATTATAGGCTATATGGTAAAGGCTTTCGTCAATAAAGCGCAGTTTTTTTAAACTTTTAATGATGAAAGGCGCCAGCCATTTACTTTTGGTTGCCGTACGGAATATTCCGCGGCCAAGCTTATTGTGCAGTATAAATTGGAAGCCTTTAAAAACAGCCAGGCCATCGGGCGCCATCAGGATCACTTCATCAATCAACTCTGCATATTCTTCAACCAAAATTAAAGCGATGTTGGCACCGATAGAATAACCCATTACCGAAAACCGCTGCCTGCCGTAAAGCTTAAACCATTCTTCTGTATAGCTGCGTACCATGGTTTTGGGCATACCTGCCAGGATCTGCTGCTCTGTCCAGCCGTCAAGTTTACTCTCTCCGTGAAAAAAATGATCGAAACCGTAAATATGGTATTGTGGGATGATAGATTGCTCAAGCACATGAAACTGCTTACCCGTCATTCCGTAACCATGAAAGGCCAGCATGGGTTTCTGTCCCGTACCATATTCATGAAAATGCGCTTTGCCCAGGCCGGGCAGATGTAAATAACCCATTAAGGCAATATTAATAATTTATGTTTGGTAGCAGCAATTAAATTATTGATGCTGATAATGGCTGCCCTACTGCATAAGAAAATATCGGTATCATCCAACCATTTCACTAACAATTTTCGCCGATAACAAGCAAAGCGGGATTCCCCCACCAGGGTGCACACTTCCCCCGCAAAAATATAAGCCTTTAATTTTTGATGATTTGTTGGCATGCCTCAAAAATGCCGCGAACTGATTATTTGAACTGGTGCCATAAAGCGAACCCTGGTACGATGAAGTGCGGCTTTCGATACTTCGCGGATCGAGGATGCTTTCGTCAACTATCAAACCACTAATATCTTCACCCAATAACCTGCTTAACTTAGCTAATATATTTTTTCGCGCGGTAGCTATCAATGCATCCCAATCCTGACCTATATTAGCCGGAACATTGATCATCACAAACCAGTTTTCACAACCTTTGGGGGCATCATCGTTTTGATACTTCGAACTGATGTTTAAATATACTGTAGGATCGTGATAGATACTCTTATCCTGCCAGATGGCATCAAACTCCGCCTTATAATCGGCACTAAAGAATATATTATGCAGATCGAGTTGCTTAAACTGTTTTTTGATCCCCCAATAAAATATCAACGCGGAACTACTTCGCTCCTGGCTCAATATTTTTTGGGGTTTTAGCTGAGGAGATTTTTTGAGCAGGTGATGATAAGTAAACCATACGTCCATGTTGGATATTACCATGTCGGTTTCAACCACCTCGTTTTTAATTTTGATACCTTTTACGGCTTTTTCATTCAATACTATTTCATCAACCCTGGTATCATAATGAAATTTCACACCTAACAATCCGGCCAGTTTCACTAAACTATCGGTGATACTATACATCCCTCCTTCGGGAAAATACGCGCCAAAATGCTGCTCCAGATGTGGGATCACATTTAAGGTAGCTGGTGCCTGATAAGGGTTAGAACCGTTATAGGTTGCATACCTGTCAAACAGCTGTACCATCCGGACATCCTTAAAATAGCTTTGATTAGCCTGGTGCATGGTACGGAACGGATCAATCTTGCCAAACCTCAGTATCGATTTAAAAGTATCCCAACGCAAATAGGTTTTGAGCAAATGAAGCGAGCGCTCCAAAAAAACATGATTGGTGATCTTATAAATTAAGGCGCTGTTTTTTAAATACCTTTCGACAGAGGTAGACAGTTCTTTAGTTTTTTCACTTACCTCGCTTGCAAACCTGTCGGCATCGGCGTAAGCCGTTAACCGGGTACCATCTTCATAAAAATAACGGCAAATCTCATCCAGTTTCTGGTACCTGAAATATTGCGACGGCTCTTTACCTGCCAGTTTAAAAAGTTCATCCACATATTGCGGCATGGTAAACAGGCTTGGTCCGGCATCAAAGCGGTAACCATCCTGGCTAAACTGGCTTAACTTCCCTCCGGGATAACTGTTGGCTTCGTAAACTTCAACCTGGTAACCCTTAACTGCCAGCCTGATGGCTGTCGCGATACCTGCTATTCCGGCGCCGATAATTAAAGCTTTTTTTTGTTGAGGCATGAGGTAAATATAAACCTTGATTTGTAGATTTAAGGATCACGGTTAAATATTAACATCAGGCAATCGTTAAACGCTACAAATCAAGGTACTTTATTATTCCTGATGTATGCCCTCACCTATCTCTTCAATAACTTTTTGGTTAAATGCTTCCAGATCATCCGGGCGGCGACTGGTTACCAGGCCATGATCAACTACAACTTCTTCATCTACCCAATCTGCCCCGGCATTCTTTAAATCGGTTTGCAGGGATGGGTATGAGGTTAAACGCTTGCCATCCAACAAACCGGTTTCTATTAACAGCTGCGGGCCATGACAAATAGCCGCTACGGGTTTACCATCTTCCAAAAACGAAGACGCGAACGCTACCGCTTCGGCATTTTGTCTTAATTTATCGGGGTTAAGAACGCCGCCTGGTAATACCAGCGCGTCGTAATCGTCGGCGCTTACATCGCTCAGGTTACGGTCTACCTCAACTTCAATTCCCCAGTCGGTGTTATTCCAGGCTTTGATGCGGCCGCTTTGGGGTGATATAATATGTACTGTGGCACCCGCCTTTTCCAAAGCCTCTTTAGGGCTTGTTAACTCTACCTGCTCAAACCCCTCTTCGGTAAGCATAGCCACCTTACGGTTACTTAAATTTGCCATAATTACATTATTTAATTAATGATTATTAAAGTTAATTACAATATAACTACAGGCAGAAATGGGGATAGTTTTTGGAATTTGAAAAAGAAATGGGAGATTATCGCTAAAGTTTCGCAGCGGCTGGCAATTTTTCGAGCCTCAATATTTCTACAAAAAATCCGTTGGTTTTCACGATTTGCCTGCCTAACTATCTCTACTTATCCACAAAAACCAGTATGTCTTCGCACAACCTACCTTCCGCTGATATGCTGTGCCGCGAAACTGATAAAATTGCTCGTCAACCCGTAATCCTCTGTACCTTTACGGCGAATGAAAAAGAAATCGCGTGTAATTTTAAGACCTTCAATAGGTACCTCAACCAGGTCGCCTTCGGCCAGTTGCCGGATGATGGATGGGCGCGGCATAAAGCCAAGGCATTGATCGGCCAGGAGGAAGTTTTTTAGCGCTTCTGTACCACCTAAACGAATTTTTACTGATAGATCCGCCGGTTTAATATGTAAAACGGATAGAGCTTTCAGTACAGCGTTCAAAGTACCTGAACCACGCTCGCGCACGGCCAGCGGTGTTTTAACAAGCTGTTTCAAGGTAAGTGATTTACCTGCCAGCGGGCTTTTGGCCGAACATACCGGGATCACCTCATCGCTCATAAATGGTGTGTACGATACCGTGGTAAGTTTATTATCAACCTCAATAATACCTATATCCACCTCGTGGTTAAGCAGCGCGTTTAAAATGTACTCGCTGTTACGGTTCACCAGCTGCACATCCACATTGGCATATTCACGCTGAAAGCCTGAAAGTATCGGCGGTAAAATATACAAAGCAATGGTAGTGCTGGCGCCCAAACGTAAATGCCCTGCAGCCTGCGAAAGGTTGCTCAACACCGAAAGGTCGTACTCTATTTTCCGCTCAATTTCGGTAGCTTGCTGCAGGTATTCGTTTAGTTTATTACCGGCTTCGGTAAGTAAAATGCTGTTGGCCTTACGCTCAAACAAGGGTACTTTGTATTGATCCTCTAAAGCTTTTACGTGCTTGCTGATGGCCGGCTGCGTAATAAAAAGCACCTGTGCGGCCTTGCTGAAACTCAGGTTGGCGGCAACTTCCATAAATACGCGATGGGCAAATGAGATCATGGGGCAAAGTTAATTTTTTACCCGTTCAAAATACTTACCGGTAAATTTATACACGATATAATCGCGGGTAACCTGTCGTTTCGCGTTAACTAAAGGACTGTGGATGGTTTGTGTTTTAGTATCGTAATAAATAGTGGGGATCACCTTCATATTCACCACCGAGAGGAAGTTATAATCAAAATAAATTTTACTGTGTAAACCCGTTGGGGTTTTAACGAGTAAAACCGCTCCGTTCAGTTTCCCGTTTTCTATTGCGAAAAACTGTACGCCCTGCGTTGCGTCTGTGCTTGACCGCACCGAATTATAAGCTGCAAGGTAGTAGGTTTTACTGCCTGCGTTCAGGGTGTAAATTTTCGAATACCAAAAAACCGGGTTGTGTTTCTTCCCCACCGAATCCATTTTGAGCGATGACAATACTTTACCGTTGGTTTTAAACTGCAGCACATTATCAAAATCATACCCGGCCGAACCTAACCTCGTATCCCACGAATAAGTACGGAACAAACCATCAGCAGATGTGGCTATAACCAATCGTTCTTTAACCAGTTCGGTAAATGGGTAATTAATAGTTTCGGGATATTTAGCGGTATAGTACTTAAGTTTAAAGCCGAAGATCTTGTTCATTTTCTCCAACGAATCAATCGCCTTCCACTCCTTTTTATGCGAGCCGTAGTAGTTTACCCGTTTAAAAATCCGGAGCAGATCGGCCTCGATTGCTTGCGGCGTTTGCGCAAACAAATTGGCTGAGTAAAAACAACAGCAGAAAACAATTATCAACTTAAAGGTTTTCATCGGTAAACAAGATACGCAAAAAAAACGGTTTAAGCAGATCTGTTGTGGCCCCAGTAGCCATTTGGCTGTTTTTTAGCTTTTTATTTTTTCAAAATACTGCCCGTTAAATTTGTAGTTGATCAGCTTTGAGGTTACCCGGCCTTTGTTATCAACCAAGGGGATGTGGATGGTTTGGGTAGCCTGATCTAAGGTTATGGTAGGGCGTTTTTCAATTGCGATATCTACTATCGATCCAAAATCACAATTGTAATAGATATGACAAAATCGGCATATCAAAATCAACCGGTGTAATCCACCAAAAATTATCCGCGTTTAAACTTCTCGGCCTTTACCCCGAACCTATTCAAAAAATCAACGCCTTCATCGCTTGGCAAGCCTTTATATTCAGCATACGATTTATCATAATAAACCTGGGTTATTCCTGCCGAGTAGATCAGCCTCGCACATGGAAGGCATGGCGAAAGTGTGGTATAAAGCGTGGCTCCTTCAAGCCTGGCCCCGTTTTTAACCGCGTACAATATGGCGTTTTCTTCGGCATGAAGCGCCAGCGAGCAACTGCCTTTCGAATCGCGTGCACAGCCGGTTTCCGGCCATTCTATATCACAGTTATGGGTATGCGCCGGCGGACCGTTATAGCCGATAGAAATAATCCGGGTATCGCGCGTAAGCACAGCCCCCACGTGGGCCTTAACACAATGCGACCGCTCGGCGAGATCTGTGGCCAGGTTCATAAAAATCTGATCGAAGCTGGGTTTGGTTGTCATTAGTGATTGGAGTTGATGATTATTGATTATTTCAATTTTCATTATAAAAGAAAAAAGGTTGGAGATAAAGGCCTAACCTTTAATCTCTAACCTCTAATCTCTGAAAAAAATATTAATGTCCGCCTGATACTTCTACGTGATCCATATCAATGCCCTGTTTGCGTAATATAGCGCCCGCTTTCCATGCAAAGAACGCCAGGTATGCAAATCCGATAACAGGCACAACGTATGATAAGTGGATACCACTGGTATCGGCCAGGATACCCTGTACCGGCGGAATAATTGAACCGCCCAAAATCATCATGATAAGAAAAGCTGAACCCTGGCTGGTGTATTTACCTAAACCGGTAACGGCCAGCGAAAAGATAGATGGCCACATTATTGAGCAGCACAAACCACCGCTGGTAAATGCAAATACAGCTACCATACCTGTTGTTAATAAACCGGCTACCATAAATATAATACCCAATATACCGAAAACAGCAAGTGTGCGTACCGGTTTTTGCTGCCCGTAAAGGAAACCAACAATAAGCACAACAATACATGGCGCGTAAGCATATAATTTGCTTACATCGGTACCACTTAAATGGTTAACCAACAATACTACACCAAACGCAACAAACGGAACTACTATGGTTAATAACGTTTTGGCTGTTTTTGATAACTTAAACGCGCCGATTGCACCTGTCCACCTTCCAATCATCAGGCTTCCCCAATACAATGAAATAAAAGGGGCAATGTTTGATGAATTATAACCGCCAAAATCCTTTGTCTCTAACAGGGCGCCCATATTACTTTGTATGGTTACCTCAACGCCAACGTAGGTAAATATGGCAAGCATGCCGTTTATCAATTGCGGGTATTGCATAGCGCCCCAGCCTGCTTTGTTTTTACCGCTTGCAGATACTGTTGAAATCAGCGTTAACAATATGATAAGCAGCGAAGTGTAAACAAAAATTGATTTGATAAAGTTAGCATGGCTTATAAAGTAGGTAAGCTGTTGCTTTAAATTATCATCCACCTGCAATTTGCTCACCTGCTCCAGAGTATTGCCGCCGTATTGTTTCAATACTTCCGGGCTTAGCACCACGCCGTTGTTTTTAGCCATAATACTTTCGATGTACATACTTGCCGGACCTGCAATCAGGATTAAAAGGAACGCGATGAATATGATGAACAACGGCATGTTGGCTTTGCTGCTCGCCTCTATTTTTTCGTCGCTGGTAACGCTTGGCAATTTTGATAACCAGAAGAAAATAGCTACGGCGATAAATAAGCCGGCCAGGATATAATAAAGATTATTTACCGATGAAATCTGCACATCTTCGGGCTTAATAAGTTTGCTTGCCGAGCCAAATAAAACAATACTTACAACTACGGGCCCCATAATACTGCCGAAATTGTTTACACCCCCGGGTAAAGTTTAAACGGTTGGAACCTGCTTCGGGAGGGCCAAGCGCTATAACAAACGGGTTTGCGGCTGTTTGCTGCAATGAAAAACCTAAGGCTATAATGAAAAAGGTAGCCAATATAAAGGCAAACGAACCTGAATTGATAGCCGGAACCATGATGAGGGCCCCAACAGCTGATATCAATAAGCCATAAATAATACCATTTTTATAACCGATTTTATTAAGGATATCTACCTTAGACGCGGCCGAAGCAAAGTATAATATCAACGATCCGATAAAGTATCCGCCATAAAAGGTAAAATCGATTAGTTGCGATTCAAATTGGGTTAAGCTGAAATGGGCTTTGCAAAACGGGATAAAGATACCGTTTGATGCAGCCAAAAAGCCCCAGAAGAAAAACACGGTTGCCAACGTATAAAGTGCCGACCCGTAATTTTTTTTGTCGTTTTGTTCCATTTTTAAATTAGGTTGTACAGATGATTTTTGAATTTCTAAACATAATTCAATTTTCGTAAAAGTTGCCACACTTTTTTAAATTAATTAAATCACAATTTTAACTTTGGTTGGTTATGTAATAAAATTGCATATTCGCAATGTTCAAAAAAGAACAAAGCTTAACTTAATGATAAAAGCCATCGTTTCGGGTGTCGGGTTTGGATTGGTGTTAACATTTATCACAGGCCCGGTTTTTTTTGCGCTCATCAAAACCAGTATTGAAAAAGGGTTCCATGCAGGGGTTTCACTCGCCTTAGGTGTGGTTTGCAGCGATGTTGTTTTTGTAGGCGCTATCCTTTTCGGTTCACAATATATTGATGTATCTGATCATACCAAGGTTATAGCCGGGGTTGTTGGCGCGGCCATTCTGTTTGCACTTGGCCTGTACTACATGTTTAAAAAAAGCGAGATCAATTACGAAAATAAAGTCCCCTCGGGTGCAGACCGATTTGGTTACGTGCTCAAAGGCTTCCTGATGTGCATATTTAACCCTACCCTCCTTTTCCATTGGACGGTGGTAATCGGCGCAGCCAGTACCACATTCATTGTGGGCACGCCGCACCGGTCATTACACATCGCCATCATGTTCCTCACCATATTGATTATTCAGTTTGGTATGGATACGCTTAAGGCTTTCTATGCCAATAAACTGCGGGATAAAATATCAGTCAAATTCATCCACCGGCTTAACGAAGTTGCCGGCATAGCGCTAATTATCGCGTCGCTTGTACTGATTGATAAACTGGTGACACATTTTGTGTTTTCAGCACCGGCGGGATCGTAAAATCGACACAATTCTCAGCTTACAGATCGTTATTCGAGGCTTACATTAAGAAGGCGATAACATGATTATTACCTTCCAAAACAAAAAAGGCGATGAAAAATTCATCGCCTTTTTATTTTGTTCCCCCTCAGGGGGTTAGGGAGCCTGGAATTACATGTAAGCCCTTTGGTTTTTACCTTCCATCCAGTTAACAAAGGCACGGTTAACTACCTTGTTACCACCAGGAGTTGGGTAGTCGCCGCTAAAGTACCAGTCGCCCAGGTTTTCAGGACAGGCAATGTGCAGGTTATCCAGGGTCTGGTAAATTACCTGTACCTCGCAGGTTACGTTTTTAGGGGTTATGATCTTAGCGATACGGTCGGAGATCTGCTGATCAGTGAACGGCGCGTAAATCGCTTTCACGTAATTCTCAACTTTCTCTTTAGGCAGTTTCTGGCTGTCTTTACATTTTTGATAAACCTCCAGGATGATATCTTCTTTGTTCTGCTCTTTTAACAGGCTGATTGCCGCCTCAAAAGCCACGAACTCGCCCATGCGCGACATATCGATACCGTAGCAATCCGGGTAACGGATTTGCGGAGCAGACGAAACCACAACCACCTTTTTGGGGCCGAGCCTGTCTAATATTTTAAGGATACTTTGCTTCAATGTGGTACCACGCACAATCGAGTCGTCCAAAACTACCAGCGTATCGGTGCCTTTTTTAATCAGGCCGTAAGTAGTATCATAAACGTGGGCTACCATTTCGCTACGGTCGGCATCCTGGGTAATAAAAGTGCGGAGCTTAACGTCTTTAATGGCTATCTTTTCAACACGTGGTGCTACCTGGAGTATTTCGGCTACCTTTTCTTCGGTAATATCGCTGCCAAGTTTCACCAGTTCTTCGTGCTGGTATTTCTTTACGTATTTATGCATCCCTTCAACCATGCCGTAAAAAGCAACTTCGGCGGTGTTAGGGATGTAAGAGAATACGGTGTTTTTTATATCGTGATCAACAAAATCCAAGATCTGCGGACAAAGCAGGCGGCCTAATTGTTTACGCTCGCGGTAAATAGCCGCATCGCTGCCGCGGGAAAAATAAATCCGCTCAAACGAGCAGGCTTTTCTTTCCTTAGGCTCACTGAACATGTCTTCAGTGATCTTGCCGTTCTTTTTAACGATTAAAGCATGGCCAGGGCGAATTTCCCTGATATTCTCCATCGGGATGTTAAAGGCAGTCTGGATAGCGGGGCGCTCTGAAGCCGCAACCACAATCTCATCGTTATAATAATAATAAGCAGGGCGGATACCAGCCGGGTCGCGCATAACAAAGGCGTCGCCATGGCCCAGAATCCCGGCAATGGTATAACCACCATCCCAGTTCTTGGCCGATTTGCGCAAAATCTTGGCCACATCCATATCATTGGCTATCAGCTTGCTGATTTCGCGGTTATCATCCAAACCTTCGCGTTTGTACTGATCAAACAGGCCCTGGTTTTCGGTATCGATAAAGTGGCCTATTTTTTCGAGCACGGTAACGGTATCGGCTTTTTCTTTAGGGTGCTGGCCCAGTGCATACAATTGCTCCAACAGTTCGTCAACATTGGTCATGTTGAAGTTACCGGCAATCACCAGGTTACGGGTCATCCAGTTGTTTTGCCTTAAAAAGGGGTGGCAGCTTTCAATGCTGTTTTTACCGTGAGTACCATAGCGCAGGTGGCCTAATAACACTTCGCCGGTAAAGCTAACATGTTCTTTAAGCCAGTCGGCATCAGCCAGTTTTTCGGGACTTTCTTTTTGAATTTCCGCGAATTTCTTCTGGATATATTCAAAAATATCAGCAACGGCGTTCGAGGCCATGGAACGGTGACGGCTGATGTACCTTTTGCCCGGTTCAATATCCAGTTTAATGGTAGCAACGCCGGCGCCGTCCTGGCCGCGGTTATGCTGTTTTTCCATTAAAAGGTAAAGTTTGTTCAGGCCGTACAGTGCAGTTCCGTACTTTTTCTGATAGTAGGATAGTGGCTTTAGTAAGCGGATAAATGCCACACCGCATTCATGTTTAATCTGATCGCTCATGATTCGGAATGAGGCTGCAAAGGTATCATTTTAAAATGAACTCACGGTATTATTAATTGTCATTAATTGGTAGTTTGTTTGTTGCAACGCCTAAACAGGTTAACCGGCGTAAAATGAACGCGTAACTTCAATATTTCCAACTATATGGTCGTTAAATTCTTCCAGTTCTTCGGCAGGCACCCATAGTTCATTGTGTAGAGCGCCACCCACATTTTGCACTTCAAATTTACTCAGGTAGCTCTCCGGAAGATTAAACTTAGTCACAAACCCTGAACCGGAGGCGGGCACATTCCAATCGCGCGCTATCTGGATGGCATATTCTTCGTTCATAACCGGGTAAAAAACAGGTTGCTCTGCCAGCCGCTTCGGGAACCGTTTAAAGCCCGATTCTTCAATCTTTTTAAGTTCCTTGGGGCCTACAGGCCGGTATAGTGTTATTAAGCCGTCTTTTTGCACAATACTAAGTTACTAAAAGAATCGTATCCCTTTGGCAAAATGTAACATAGTTAACCTATCAGCCTGAAAGTAATATTAATCCTCGGCCCCGGCTTTTTAGCTGTTTTGGGTACCTGGTGCAGCCAATGGTGTTGTGTTGCGCCCCGCATAATCAACAAATCACCGTTATGCAGTTCAACCGAAACTTTGGCATCCTTTTGTATTTTATGTTTAAACCGGAACACCCTCGACGCGCCGAATGAAACCGAAGCGATAACCGGGTTTGAGCCCAGCTCACTTTCATCATCGCTATGCCAGCCCATGCTATCGTTGCCATCCCGGTAGTAATTCAACAGGGCGGTGTTAAACCGGTACCCGCATTGTTGTTCGGCTGACTGTTTAATAGCATTCAATAAAGAACTAAACGGAACCGGCACATTTACAACGCCCGAGTATATATAAACTTCGTCGCTATCACCATACCATGCCGTCAACCTCGGAAACTCTACCTCTCTTCCGTAAATTTTCATTTTATCCTGTTTCCAGGGTGTTTCTTCAACCAGGCGCGCAAATACATCCTCCTTAAAAAAATAGGGATATATCAACGCTTCGCCGTCAAAAGGCAGCAGGTTTTTTCCCTGCCCAAACAGGTTCACCTCATCGTTATTGAACAAATCCATCGTTCAAATATCGGCAATATGGTCAAAACACAGGCTGATGTTCCAAACTATCAATCTGATAAAACCTATCATTTTGATAGTAAAATCTCGAATTGATAAATCATTTCTCAAATTGATAAATATTTATAAATCAATTAGTTTATGTAAATTACAATGCAGGCGGCATCATTTTTGACAAAGCGCTGTCATAATAATTTAATCAAAAAAACGATGATATCATTCAGGTTGTTGGCTGCCCGGTTTATTAAAACGGGTAAACTCATAGCACCAGCAACGAATCTTATCCCTTTCCCCCTTAATAACATATACAATTCATGAGTTCTCACAGTAAAAACCTCACTTTTGCAGGTATGATCGTTACGCTGGGTATCATTTTTGGCGATATCGGCACCTCTCCCCTCTACGTTTTCCAAACCCTGCTTGTTGAAGGCGGCAAGGTAAATCCCGATTTGGTTTTGGGCTCCATCTCCTGTATTTTCTGGACCCTTACCCTGCAAACCACTTTCAAATATATCGTTATCACCCTCCAGGCCGATAATAAAGGCGAGGGCGGTATTTTCTCGTTATTCGCGCTTGTAAGGCGCTATGGCAAATGGCTGGCTATTCCCGCTATTATAGGTGCAGGCACCTTACTGGCCGATGGTATTATTACCCCGCCCATATCAGTAACCTCGGCCATCGAAGGTTTGAACCTTGTACCGGCCTTTTCAAACATCATTGTGCCGGGTAATGACCTTATCCTGGGTATCGTAATCGGCATTATCCTGCTGCTGTTCTTTTTTCAGCAGTTTGGCACCAAGGTAGTAGGTTCGGCATTCGGCCCGATTATGCTGATGTGGTTTTTAATGCTGGGCGTGTTGGGCGCCATGCAGGTAGCACACTATCCTTCAATTTTTAAAGCCCTTAACCCTTACCATGGCATGCACCTGCTAATGACACACCCTAAAGGCTTCTGGCTGTTAGGCGCTGTGTTTTTGTGTACCACGGGTGCCGAAGCCTTATATTCAGACCTTGGCCATTGCGGCAGAAAAAACATCCAGGTAAGCTGGATATTTGTAAAAACCACCTTGATACTCAATTATCTTGGCCAGGGCGCGTGGGTATTATCGCAGGCACCGGGTAAAGATTTTACAGGTGTTAACCCTTTCTTTGAAATTGTTCCGCATAACTTGCTTTTACCGGCTGTTGCCCTGGCTACACTGGCTACCATTATTGCCAGCCAGGCCTTAATCAGCGGTTCGTTCACCTTAATCAGCGAGGCGGTGAGCATGAATTTCTGGCCAAGGATCACCATCAAATACCCATCAAACATCCGCGGACAAATATACATCCCGAGCATTAACTGGATGCTGTGTGCAGGCTGTATCCTGGTATCCATGTACTTCCGCACTTCGGCCGCCATGACTGCTGCCTATGGTTTCAGTATTACCATAGCCATGCTCAGCACCACCATTTTGATGTACTATTTTATGCGCTATGTAAAGCATTGGCCGGTATGGTTGGTTACCATTATTTTGTGCTTGTTTGTAACCGTAGAGTTTTCATTTTTTGTGGCCAATGCCGTTAAAATTTTAAAACGTTTGTTTTTTGTTGGATTTGAAGTTGGGTTGATCTTCACGATGTACACCTGGTTTAAGGCAAGAAAAATCAACAACCGCTTTCTTAATTTTATCGACATCAAAGAGAAACTCCCTTTGCTTAACGCTTTAAGTGCCGATACTACCGTAAACAAATATGCAACGCATCTTATCTATCTTACAAAAGCCAATAACAGCAAACAGATAGAAGAAAAGATCATCTACTCTATCATGAGCCGTCGCCCTAAACGTGCCGATACCTACTGGTTTGTACACATTGAACGTACCGACGAGCCTTATACCATGGAGTACAGCGTTGACCAGATAGAGCCGGGTAAGGTGATCCGCGTGGAGTTCCGTCTTGGTTTCAGGATCCAGCCACGGGTTAACGTTTTGTTCCGCAAGGTAGTGGAAGACATGGTGGGTCGCGGCGAGATCGACATCACCAGCAATTACCCTTCGTTAAAAGAATATGGTATGGCTGCCGATTTCAGGTTTGTAATTATGGAGAAATTCCTGTCGTACAATAATATTTTCAATGTATCTGAGGCATTTATCCTGAACAGCTATTTCGCCATTAAAAAACTGGCTCAGTCTGAAGCTAAAGCATTTGGTTTGGATACCAGCGAAACCCGGGTTGAAAAAATTCCGCTGGTGGTAAAACCGGTTAATAATATCCACATTAAGCGCATTGATGATCCGGCGGAAAGCCTGGTAGCCGAGTTGACAAAGTAAATATCAAAAAACAATCGCCGCTCGGCTCCAGCAGAGCGGCAATTACCACCAGGCCTCCGGCCTGTAACGACATGCACGATACAGCTACGGCGGCCAGAGGACACGAAGTAGTTGCCACTCGGCTGGAGCCTATAGCCGTTAACTAAAGCTGCTGTATGCAAATTTCCCAATGTGCCGTTAGGCGCTACCCGTTTGTAGGATAAAGATAAAAAGGCCCTTTGCCTGCATCTTCTACAAACAGGTATCTCCTACGGGGAATCTAAACACAGTAGGTCATTGGGAGTAAATCATACCTTTCTCCTTAACTTTTGGATGGCCTTTGTCCTTAAGTTAATGGCTATGGGCTCCTGCCGGGCGGCAACGGCGAAAAAATCATAAAACAAAAAATCCGGCCTTTTGGGCCGGAAATTTTCAGGTTAAGTTGATTGGTTTGAAAATACTATTACAATTTTTCGCCGTGCTGGCTTAAATCAAGACCTTGTTCCTCTTCCTCGGCCGATACCCGTAGCGGAGCGATCATGTCGGTGATCTTCAACAACAATAACGAACCGAAGAAGGCGAATATGGATACGCATACAAGCGCTACTAACTGAACAATAAACAAATGTGTTTCGCCAAAAAACAAACCGTTACCGGTACCATTGGCCGAATTTACGTGCTGGCTCGCAAAAACACCGGTTAACAGCATACCTACCATGCCGCCAACACCATGGCACGGAAAAACATCCAGCGTATCATCAATACTGGTGCGGGTGCGCCATTCAACCACAAGGTTACTCACTATAGCCGAAATAATGCCGATAGCCAGCGAGTGCGGCACTGAAACAAAACCCGCTGCAGGCGTAATGGCCACTAAACCTACTACCGCGCCGATACAGGTACCCATAGCCGATGGCTTGCGGCCAAGCAGCATATCAAAAAAGATCCAGGTAACACCCGCCGCTGCCGAAGCCGTTGTACTGGTTGCCAGGGCGGTAACCGCCAAAGCGTTAGCACCAAATGCCGACCCGGCATTAAAACCAAACCAGCCAAACCATAACAAACCGGTACCAATCATTACATAAGTAATACGGGCCGGGGAGTGGTTAGCTTCGTTACGGCGTTTTAAGTATAAGGCCGAAGCCAAAGCGGCCCATCCGGCCGACATGTGTACTACCGTACCGCCTGCAAAATCCAACACACCGTATTTGGCCAGGATGCCATCGGGATGCCAGGTGCAATGCGCCAGCGGTGAGAATATAAAAATGGAAAACAATACCAGGAAGATGATATAAGAGTTAAAACGGATGCGCTCGGCAAAGGCACCGGTAATCAGCGCCGGGGTAATGATAGCGAACTTTAACTGGTACATGGCAAAAAGTAACAGCGGTATAGTTGGCGCGGCCTTCCAGGTGGCGTTACCCAGCATGCCCTTCATCATAAAAAAGGTGGATGGATTGCCGATAATGCCGTGAAAACTTTCACCAAAAGCAAGGCTGAAGCCGAAGATACCCCACATCACCGTTATGATCACCATACAAACAATACTTTGCAGCATGGTTGAGATCACGTTCTTTTTATTAACCATACCGCCATAAAAAAACGCCAGACCAGGTGTCATGATCAAAACCAATGCCGTCGACATCAGCATCCACGCGATATCGCCGGTATTAAAGTTGGGATGCCCTTCGTTTTTAAAATCAACCGAAGGAAAAATAAAAGTAAGCGAAAGAATAACTAAGATCAGGAAAAAAGGGAAATACCTCTTCATGTATTACAAGAAAATATAATTTAAATCGTGTCGAAAGTTAACACTTTTCCCAAAAACAAAAGAAAATAAATGCTTTTTGTTTAAAAAAACGTCAGTAATAAAAAATTACAGATGTTTTATCAGCAAATCCGGGAATATTCCAAGCAAAACCAATAAAAAAACGATAATTATAGCCAAAACAAGCAGGTTATATGATTTTTGTTCGGCAACCTCAGCATTTTCTGTTCTTTTTAAAAACAAATACAAAGGTATTTTAAGATAATAAAAAAGCGATACAACGGTAGTTAAAGCACCTGTTATCATTAAAGCCAGCATCCAAACGCTGTGTGTTTGCTGATAAACGCTGTAAACTGCCGAAAACACGAATAATTTCCCGGTAAAGCCTGCCGTAACCGGTATCCCGGTTAAAGAAATAAGGATAATAACAAAACAAACGGATGCCAGGGGATATTTTAGGCCAAGCCCTGTATAACCTTCTACCGATTCGGCTTTAACAACATTACTGAAATATGATGCCAACGCCAACGCGCCGATATTGGCAAGCGCGTATACAGCGAGGTAATAGATGAGCGCGGATAAACCCTGGTTGCTAAAGGTTACAATAGCCATTAAGGCGAAGCCGGTATGCCCTATGCTGGAATAAGCCAGCATCCTCTTTACATTATTTTGCAGCACGGCCGCGAAGTTTCCGGCTACCATGGTGATGATGCCCACCGCCGATAAAACCTGGCCTATGTTTACACCTTTCCAGGTATTGGCAGATAAAAAGGGCGGCAGTATGTTGATCAGCAAGCCGAAAGCGGCAATTTTAGGTACGGTTGACAGGTAAGCGGTAACCGGTGTCGGCGCGCCTTCATATACGTCCGGCACCCAGAAATGCAGCGGGACGAATGATAATTTAAACCCGATGCCTATCAAAAGTAATAGCAGGGCCACCGAGGCGCTTGCCTCATTCACCCTGGATAATTGTAAAATACTGTTATCGAGCAACAGATCAAGCGAACCGCTGAAGCCATAGAGTAACGAGATACCATAAAGCATAATGGCCGACGAGGCCGCGCCGAACAGCACATACTTTAAACCGGCCTCAGAACTTAAGGCCGTTTCAGACCGGTAAGCTACCATCAGGTACGAAGCCAGCGACACCATTTCGATAGCCAGGTAAACCGATAATAAATTAATGGCCATGACCATTAAATGCAAACCCAGTACAGAGGCTATACTGATGGTATACAGATCAGACAAACCTTTAATATGGGCTTTCAGCTTATCATCCCAGGTAAAATACAGCAGCAAAACAAACGACAGCACATCTGTTATCAATTTGATATGCACAGATGCCCTGCTTAGCAGCAGCATGTTGCTAAACAGCGCGTAGGATGTACCCTGAACCACCGACAACTGCCCGATATCCTTTAGTATTACCACCAGCAAGCCGCCGCAAGCCAGTATTTTACAAAACTCGACCGAGCGTCGGCCTACGGCGAGGTCGGCAATCAGTACCGCCAAAAACAGCACGGTTAAATAAATTTCGGGCATAAAGTAAGGGATGCTGCCAAAAACATTATTTAACTGTGCTGGTATGTGGGGTAACAGATCGTGCATTTATGATGTTATTGTACTATTACTGATTGATCTTTAGGATACTTAACCTGGTATTTTAAACGCAGTTTTTTTCCTTCCTGCGAATTTAGCATGAAATTCCATGAAACCTTGCCCGTAGTTGCATCAACTTTACCTGCTGATACTTCCTGGGCCTCTACCTCAATATCCTTATTTTGCGATACGGGAAGCTGATCTTCCACCAATAAATTCACCTGCTGGTTTTTACGGTTTTTGATGTCGATCTGCCAGTCGCGGGTTTCCTTTTTGTTCGATCCGAACGATTGGCGCGCCGATAGTTCTTTAGCCAATGTTCGGGTTACAATGATATTTTTGTCCACGCCCAACGACAGGTTCAGGGTATCGGTAGTAGCATCGGTATTGATGAGCGATTTGCCGATATACGTTCCCTCAAAAAACAGACTTGCCTCCCCCGAAAGGAAACTATATTTATTCCAGTTGATGAGTTGCGCGGTTAGGAATACATCTGTACTCAGTTTAGGAGCAACATAGTATTGGTAGTTGGCCTCGATATCGTACTGGCTTATTTCTACCGCGTATTGTTTACCATCGCTTGGTACTGAATACGGGTTGGCAATGTTGAACTCGATGTTGGTTTGATTTTCGGCTTTAGTTACTTCGATAGGTTTGCTGGCCGTTCCCCGCAGTTTAATTCCTGATACAGCCCCTGTTAATTCTTTTCTCTCAGCAGTTCCGTAACCCACTACAACAACTTCATTCAATGCATTAGCAAATGGCTTCATGGAAACATTGATTAACGGCGTATTTGCAGATCTTTCGGCAGTTTCATACCCCACAAAACTGTAGCTTAAAACAGGATTACCACCCGGCACCTGGATACTATAATTTCCCGATACATCAGATACCGCACCTATTGAAGTTCCTTTTACTTTAACTGTTACACCAGGCAGTGGCGTACCGGCCTCATCAACAATAATACCGGCAACCCTGGTAATGGAAGCATCGCCGGCATAATACATATTACTGCCAACGTAATAAGGTGCAAGGGTTGGTTTGCTGCCGCTTACCGTAGGGTTACCAGTTGATAGGGTTAACTTCACGTTTTTCCAATCCTCACCGCTTTTTTGCGATACGTTGGCTTTGTAGGCGATAACGATAGGGCTGTTGGCATTTTTTGCGCGGATATCATAAGTTGGGAACCAGCTTGCGGTTTTAACTACATAATTAAGTGTAAATGTAGCCTGTAACGCTGTTTTTGATGATACGGTTACCAGGATATTACTGGTAGCATCCAGTCCGCGGTGCGATAGCGAAGCGATCTGTTTATCATATTTTGCCAATTCGGTATTCAGTTCCCTGATCTGGTTGTTGGCCGTTTGCTGGTTTAGTTTTATGGCTGTTAACCGCGCTGTTTGAAAATCAAGCGCCTGTTTGAGTTTAAGCACATCCAACCCGGTAGTTGAACTGCCAACCTGCTGATTTTTGCTTAGCATATCAGCTTCCTGCTGATAGATGCTGATCAAATCGGTTTGCAGGGCTATCTTGTCGCGCAGTTTGCGTTGCTGCTCGCGGATATCTTCAACCTGCTTTTGTTTCAGATCGTCTTTTAAAAAATCAAGTTCATGTTTTACCGAGAGGATGGTAAAATCGCCTGCGCCGTTAACCTGGATACTTTGCACATCAATATCGGGCGAGAGGCCATCAAATATTAACGTAGAGTTACCCGCGGCTACATTTACCTGCGCGGTGCGGTTTACCTGCGCGCCATTCAGAAACACGGTAACTTTTTGAACTTTCGAAGCCATCTTTTGTTCCTCATCGGCTTTGGCCAGTGGGGCTATAAAAAGCAGGATAGCTGTGGTTAGGGTTGTTAGTTTTTTCAACATCATTTTACGGGTTAGATACATGCTCGCTGTTTCCCGGCATTGTTCGCCCTGGGGCTGCCGGTAAACAAAAGATGCGGGAGCATGCTCTTTTCCATAAATTAATTTATGTTGAAACACTATTTATTTTATTTAGCCTGTAAAAATTGGATCAGCGCCAGTACCGAGTCATTGATTTTTCCAAACACCAGCGATGGCATCAGTCCCAAAGCCAATGCCGCTACAGCCAGCGGAACCAATGCCAGTTTTTCGCGGATGTTTATATCCGTCAATGCTATTTTCCAAACCTCGCCGCCTTTTAACGATACCTTACCGAAGAACATGCGCTGCAAAGTCCACAGGAAATAGGCTGCGCCGAGCAGTATCCCAACCGAGCCGCAAACGGCCATCCAATAAGGCAGCAAACCGTTTACCATTGGCGATTTAAATGTACCTGCAAGCGTAAAAGCTTCGGCTACAAATGCCGAAAAACCTGGTAAGCCCAACGAAGCGAAGAAAGCCACCATTACAAAGGCGGTGTATTGCGGCATCTGTGTACCCAGCCCGCGAAAATGATAAATATCCCTATCATGCACGCGGTTGTAAACCACACCCACCAAAAAGAATAACATCGACGATAAAAAGCCGTGGCTCACCATCTGCATCACGGAGCCGCTTACACCTTCGGCGGTTTGCGAGGCTATGCCCAACAGTACAAAACCCATGTGCGATACGGATGAGTAAGCAATCAAGCGTTTCAGATCGCGCTGGGCCAACGCGTTGCAGGCCCCGTATAAAATCGATACAACACCTATCAAACCAAGCCAGAAAGCGCCCGACGAGGCTATCTCCGGGAAAATACCTAAACAAATGCGAATGATGCCGTACCCGCCAATTTTAAGCAGCACACCAGCCAGGATGATTGATACCGGCGTAGGCGCCTCTACGTGTGCATCTGGCAGCCAGGTATGCAGGGGTACAACCGGTACTTTGATGGCAAAGGCAATAAACAATACCACGAAGCCAACAGTACGCGCGGGCATCCCCAAAATGGTTTGATGTGCAGCAGCAGAAAACACCGAGCCGGCGGTATAGTTGGCAGGGTTCATCATCTGGATAATATTGAACGTATGACTGCCGGTAGCAGGATCATTTACCGAAAGGTACAAGCCCACCATCACCAGCAACATAAATACCGAGCCGAACAAGGTGTAGAGGAAAAATTTGATGGCCGCGTATTCCCGGCGCACACCGCCCCACATACCTATCAAAAAGTATAGCGGCAACAGCATCAGCTCGTAAAAAAGGTAAAACAAAAAGAAATCAAGCGCACAGAAAACGCCCATCACAGCCATATCCAGCAACAGGAACAGCAGGAAAAAACCTTTAAGGTTACTTTTGATCTCCCACGAAGCAAGCGTAGCCACCACCATCACCAGCGCCGACATTACCAGCAGCGTTACCGAAATACCATCTATCCCCACAAAATAATCAATCTGCATTTTGCCCATATTGCCCAGGTCGAGCGCTATCCAGGGCAGTTTATGCACAAACTGAAACTGCCCTTCGTAGTTAATACCTGCCGATGCCGCCCCGGTTTTAAAGTTGAGATAAATATAAATGCTGATGCCTAACTGTATTAAAGTAGCCAGCAGGGTGATATATTTAAAGCTGCCCCGCCGCGATGATGGCAGCAGCACAATAACCAGCGCAAACAGTACGGGTATAAATATGAGCAGTGTTAACAAGTTCATTAAATTCAGATCAATATTTTTAAAACAAACAGTATCAATACTATCAGCAGCATACTGTACAGGTAATACTGTACTTTGCCGTTTTGAAATTTACGTGCAAAATTGCCAATGCTTTGCACCAACGCCGCTACCGCGTGCAAAAATCCATCAACGATATATTTATCGGTCCATGCGGTTAACGCCGCTATTTTACGGGTAATGTTATCCAAAAGATGAATAATACCATCGATGATGTTTCTATCAAACCAAAAACAAAACTTACCTAAACCAAGCACAGGTTTAATAACGGCATGTTTATAAAATTTATCCAGGTACCATTGGTTGTACGATAACCGGTATAAAAAGCCGGTTTGCGGAAATTGGAAAATTCTTTTTTCGGTATAGATAGCGTAGGCGAAATACATCACAAATACGCTCAGGATATTCACCCCTATCGGGATAATGCTGTGGTAGATATTTTCCCTCGCCAAAAAGTTGGCCGGTTTAAGGCTTTTGAACAACCAGGCATTTTCGTAAAAAAACGGATTAAGCGAAAACAGCGGGAACAGGCTGCAAACAGCCAGCAATATTAAGGGTACGCGGTATTGCCAACCGCCGTCACCAATGTGCATTTTAAGCTGGGGGTGATGTTTCAATAGCCTGAACTCACCAAAAAACACTTTGGCTATCAGCCTTGAAACATAAAAAGCGGTAAGCCAGCTGGTAAGCAAAGCGCCAACAGGTACCAGTTTAAGCCAGGCGCTCCGGCCATCGCTCCACTCGAAGGCCTGAATCAGGATACCGTCTTTAGAAAGATACCCGGAAGTTAACGGAATGCCGATCAGGGCCAGCGAACCCACGATAGCCGCAATAAAGGTAAGCGGCAGTTTTTTACGCAATCCACCCATTAACTGGATGTTCTGCGGATCGATATCGAGGTTATTTTCTTCCTTGATATGCTGCATTTCGTGGATCACTACACCGGCTACCAAAAACAGCAGGCATTTGAAAAAAGCATGGGTAACCAGGTGAAATAACGATGAGCCATAAGCGCCAACGCCCATAGCGAGGGTCATGTAACCTAACTGCGATATAGTTGAATAAGCCAGCACCTTTTTTAAATCGTTTTGGGTGAGGGCGATGCTTGCCGCCATAAAAGCGGTAAAACAACCTATAATAGCCAGTATGGTTAATTCGGCATCGGTAAAAAACGGATAAACCCTGCCCAATAAAAACACGCCTGCCGCAACCATGGTGGCCGCGTGAATGAGCGCGGAAACCGAAGTTGGACCTTCCATGGCGTCGGGCAACCAGGTGTGCAGCGGGAACTGGGCTGATTTGGCTGCTACCGCCATAAAAATACCTGCGCAGGCTACGTATTGCCAAATTACCGGCATTTGGTTAGCCTCGGAAATCCAAAGGCCATCTTTAATTATCGACTTAAACACCAACCCGCCATCGGCAAACAGCGTGGCTATATCAAATGTATGGAACTGCGCAAAAATGATGATGATAGCGCTAAGCAAACCAATATCCCCAATGCGGTTCATGATAAAGGCTTTTTTATTGGCCTGCACCGCTTTATCGCGCGTAAACCAGAAGCCGATAAGCAGGTAAGATGAAAAGCCTACCAGTTCCCAAAAAGCATAAAACAGCACCAGGCTATCAATAACCACTAAAGCCAGCATACTGAAACAGAAAAAGCTGAGGTAGGTAAAATAGCGGCCATACCTATCATCATGCTTCATATAAGCTGTCGAATAAATATGCACCGGCAAGGCAATGAGCGATACCAGCAGCAACATCAATACCGAAATATTATTGAGCAGGGTACCTGCGTATACCTTGGTCTGACCTATGGTAAACCAAAGGGTTTGCGTATGCAGGGGCTGTTGGTTCCATACTTTGGAGAAGACAATTGCCGATAGTACACAACCCATCACAATGGCCGCGGACGACACCCAGCCTGCAACTTTACTTTTTACAGGCAGGCAAAAGTTAATTAAAGCGGCAAGCAGCGGCAATGCTACAACTGCGAGGGTGTAGTTGATAATAGTTGAATCGGTATGTGGGAGCGCGACGTTCAATTATTTTAACTTATAGAAATTTAATCCCTTAAATTTTTAATCTCGTCCGGATCAATAGTTTTATACCTCCGGTAAACATTCAGGATAATGGCCAATGCTACCGCGGTAGTGGCGGCAGCCAATACAATAGCAAACAGCGCAAACACCTGCCCACTGTTTTTAAGCTTATCAAACCGGCCAAAGGCAACCAGGTTTAAAATGGCGGCGTTCAGCATCAACTCGATACCTATCAGCACCTGTATGGAGTTACGCTTGGATACGATCATGTATATACCGGTACTAAACAGCACCGCTCCCACCAGCAAAAAATCGGTTAGGGTGATCATGCGCTCCCCTCCTTCCTTGATAAATGCGCCGCGCCTACCAAAGCCATCAGCAATAAAATGGAAATAGCTTCAAACGGGAGCAGGTAGGTGGTCATGAGGTTAACACCAATGTTATCTATGGTTGATGATGTTGGTGTGATCACATTCTTCTGTGCGATAGCTTCTTTGATCCACGGCAGGTTATCGGCATCAGCTTTCAGTATCACGTTTACCAGCACCACTAAAAACAGTGCTGCCAAAATAAGGGCCGGTACTTTAGCCATGTTAATAAATGTACTTTTGCGTTGTTGAATTACATTTAAAGTTTCCCGCCGCGAAAGCATAAACGCGAACAGGATCAACACCAAAATACCGCCAACATAGATCACCACCTGCGTTACGGCCACAAAATCGGCCAGGGCCAGCACGTAAAGCCCCGCCAATGCGAACAGCGTTACAAAAAACACAAAAATACTGCGTACCAGGTTTTTGCTCAATGCGGCATATAAAGCCGAAGCTATAGCGATAAAGCTCATCACATAAAACATCAGGCGGATCATGCTCATGCCCCTCCCTCCTTTTGTTTCATGGCGGCTAATTTGGCCGCCTGTTTTTCGGCTTGTTGTTTATCAAATAAGGCGCGTTTTTCGGCGGCGTCTTCGGGCGACATATCCGAGAATTGGTAAACCAGGTCGCTTAACTGGAATACGGTTTTATCGTACTGGTTGGTCATGGTGATGCACTCGGTAGGGCACACAATAGTGCACAAGCCACAGTACATGCACTTAGCCATATCGATATCAAATTTGGCAGCATATAAACGTTTGGTAGTTCCGTCGGATGTTTGACCGATAGCCTCGGTAGCCTTGATCGATTCGATATCGATACAATTTACAGGGCAAACCTTGGCGCATAAGTCGCACACGATACAATCGTCCATCTCCACATCCAACTGGTAACGGCCAACCTCAGGCACAGGTAACTGCTGCTTTGGGTACTGAATGGTATTGGTACCTTTTTCCAGTTGCTTAAAATAATTGGTATCGCTCACGGTAAGCACCTCACGCTTTGTGTTACCCACAAAAAGGTGACGGATGGTAAGGCTTAAACCTTTCCATGCAGTTGTGAACGCCTTAATTACTTTCTGCACCATGATTTTTAGGATTTAGAATTGCCAGGATAAAGCCTGACAATGCACTAAGTATCCGATCATTTTTATTATGTCTTATCAATTATAAATCTCTATTCTTTTAATTCCGAAATCGAACATCCGAAATCCGAAATCAAAAATTCACATCAGCCACAAGCGCCACACGCCCGATATGAGCATGCAGGCAAAAGCCAGCGGGGTTAATACCTTCCAGCAGAGGTTCATCAGCTGGTCTACGCGCAAACGGGGCAGTGTCCACCTGATCCACATTTGTACGGCTACCAGGCCTAATGTTTTCAGTACTACCCAAAATATCCCCCAGGCTATGCCGGTTGTCCAGGTGGCCAGCTTTACGCTGCCTATGTTTGGCAGCGGGGTGTTCCAGGCACCTAAAAACAAAATCACCGCTATCATAGATACCAGGAACATCATCGAATATTCGGCCAAAAATACCAGGGCAAACCGGATCCCGGTAAACTCGGTATGAAAACCGGCTACCAACTCAGACTCAGCCTCCGGAATATCAAACGGGGCGCGGTTACTTTCGGCCAGCGATGCTATAAAATAGATCACAAAAGCGATCAGCAAATGCGGAGCACGGAATATATTCCAGCTCAACAAACCGCCAATATTGGTCACATCCCAAAACCCCGCGAATTTTATTTTTTCGGCAGCGAGGATACCCTGTTGATTAGAAATCACCTGCAGGTCCAACGTTTGGGCAATCATTACTACCGAGATAATGGCAAAGCCTGCCGGAATCTCATACGAGATGATCTGTGCTGCCGAACGCATGGCGCCCAGTATGGAGTATTTATTGTTCGATCCCCATCCTGCCATCAGGATCCCCAAAGTTTCGATAGAAATGATAGCGAAAATATAGTATAAGCCGATATTGGTTTTAGAAGGGATGAGCCCCGGAGCCCAGGGCAAAGCAGCGAAGCCCAGGTAAACCGCAATGAATATTACCGCCGGAGCCAGCATAAACAGCCATTTATCGGCAGCCGCAGGTACAATTAACTCCTTTTGCAGCATTTTTAAAATATCGGCAAAGGTTTGCAGCGTGCCGTACTTGCCGGTTTCGGTGGGGCCAAGCCTATCCTGTATAAAAGCCGATATTTTACGCTCGGCGTAAACACCGAATAATGCAAAAATGGCTGAGAAACTGAACAACCCGATTGCCGCGATAAAATATGTTATATAGTAGTTCAACAGGAATATTTACTTAAGGGTGCAAACTTAAGTAAATGTTACGTTATTTAGAATGATTGAATTATATATAAAGTTGATGGGGTTAGTTGGTTGTCTGAATCAGAATTTACAGAATTTTAGAATTAACAGAATAATTTACAAGCTATACTACGCATTTCGCGATGCGAAATGCGTAGTATTAGATAATAACTGCCGCGGGTTTAGCGCAGCGTAACCCGTGGTGTAAAACCACTTGAATCTCCGACTCAAGTAGAATTGCTATTAAAAAAAATATTCTGTTAATTCTAAAATTCTGTTAGTTCTGATTCAGACATAAACTACTCACTTACAGACAACCAAATCGTTAGCCGAAATAAAATTCGATTTTACCGGGGCCGAGAAAAACAGCGAGGCGTGGTGATCAAAGTCGGCAGTATCATCGGTGGTGGTATAAAATTTTGTGGTTCCGTTGCGGGTTATTTTCTGTTCTATCTCCGGGTGACGGTTCAAATAATCAACCAGGCTTTTAGCTACAATATCGCCCTGACCAATTACATTGATCCCTTCAGGTAAATGGGCCTTTATTTTATCCCGGATGATAGGGTAATGTGTACAGGCCAGTAAAATGGTATCGATATTTGCAGATTGCGACATAATCTGATCAAGGTATAACTGCACAAAAAAGTCGGCACCCGGTTTATCGTATTCACCGTTCTCTATCAGGGGTACCCAAAGCGGACAGGCCTGCTGGTAGACTTTAATATCCGGAAAAAAGTTATTGATCTCGAGCAGGTACGAACCGGATGTTACGGTGCCCTTGGTACCCAACACCCCGATCTCGCCGGTTTTAGAGTAATTGCCGATAACTTCTGCCGTTGGGCGGATCACACCTAATACCCTTTTTAACGGATCATCGATATGTTTCAGGTCCTGCTGCTGGATGGTTCGCAAAGCCTTTGCCGAAGCCGTGTTACAGGCCAGTATCACCAGCGGGCAACCCTGGCCAAACATCCATTGCACACACTCCCAGGTGTATTGATGTATGGTACTGAATGATCGGTTACCGTATGGCGCACGGGCGTTATCGCCTAAATAAATATAATCGTAGCCGGGCAGTTGCTCTATAATTGAACGAAACACGGTTAAGCCGCCAAAGCCCGAATCAAAAATACCGATAGGTTGGTTTAACATATACAAAAATAACAAAAGCGCCCCGCAGTACGGGGCGCTTTTGTATAAATTACTTAAAGGTGATTTTATTTTAAACCTAATTTCAATTTAACGGCAGCCATCATATCATCTCCCGGAGGCGATACAATTAAAGTCACCTGCGATGAATCAACCACGTAAGCGTAACCTTTTTCTTTAGCTACGGCCTGCACGGCAGCAGTTGCCTTATCAACAAGCGGTTTACCCAGCTCGTTCTTTTTAGCTTCTACCTGTTGCTGCGCGTTGTTCTGGTAATCATTCATACGTTTTTGTATGTCCTGCAGTTCAGCTTCTTTGGCAGTACGTACTGCATCGGTCATGGTTGCGCGGTTTTTTTGGTAATCTTCGCCTTTGGTTTGAAACTCGTTGTTCATGGTAGTGAGCTGATCAATAAATGTTTTTTGAAAAGCTTGCAATGATGCAGAAACAGTTTTGGTTTCGGGCATCTGGTCGATAACCTGGCTGAAGTTGATATAACCGATTTTGGTTTGTGCTTTAGCAAAGCTGGTGGCGAATAACATGCCCGCGGCAACTAAGGCAACTTTAAAAAACTTTTTCATTTTGTTTTGTCCTGTGTTTATTTGATGATCTTATTTTGTGTTATATCGGGAGCACTTCCCGCTGAAATTTAAGACTGCCTAAAGTTTGATGATGAACAGGAACATCCAAAACCTATAACCTATTTTAAGCAGCCATAAACGGTGCCCCGCAAACATAAAAAAAGCGTCCCGGATATACAGGGCGCTTTCTCATATTTTACATTTTGTTATTTTAAACCTAATTTTAATTTAGCAGCGGCCATCAAATCGTCGGCATCAGGCGCAACCAATAAGGTTATTTGTGAAGAATCCAGTACGTAAGCATAACCTTTTTCTTTTGCTATGGCCTGTACAGCTGCGGTAGCTTTATCAATAATCGGCTTACCTAATTCCTGCCTTTTGGCATCAACCTGCTGCTGGGCATTGTTTTGGTAATCGTTCATACGTTTCTGCATATCGGTCAGCTCGTTTTCCTTCGCAGTGCGTACAGCATCGGTCATGGTTGTTCTTTTATCGGTATACTCTTTAACCTTGGCCTGGTATTCATTGTTCATGGTGGTCATCTGATCAATGAATGTTTTTTGATATGCCTGTAATGAAGTAGAAACAGTTTTGGTTTCGGGCATCAAATCAATAAGCTGGTTAAAGTTAATATGACCAATTTTAGACTGTGCATTTGCAAAGCTGCCCACAAATAACATACCTACTGCAACTAAGGCAACTTTAAATAGTTTTTTCATTTGTCGTCTTGTTCTGAAATTAATAATAGTTCGAATTTATTTTTTTGTAATTACTTAGCAAATACTCCGGGTTTAAGGCCCAATTTTGTGATCACATCCGCGCTTTTATCATACCGCGGGTTTGCGTACAACATCATCACCTCGCTGTTTTTGTCAAATATCATATCCAGGTTATCGCCCTCGGCTACTGCTTGTACAGCTTTAGACACCCTATCCTGAATTGGTTTAATCAGCGCAGTGCTCTTTTGAGAAAGCTCACCGTCCGGGCCGAATTTCTGGCGTTGAAAATCCTTCGCGGCCTTTTCTTTTTCTACAATCTCGGCCTCACGGCGCTTCTTCATATCCGGGGTCATCAGCACCTGGTCGGCCTGGTAGGCCTTATAAAGGCGGTCAATTTCCTGGAAACGGCCGTCAACCTCTTTTTGCCATTGATCAGATAACGCGGCCAGTTGCTTTTGCGATGAAGCGTACTCGGGCATATGTTTTAATATATAGTCCGAATCTACATAAGCAAAACGCTGCGCGTACGCACCTGCAAAAGCAGTAAACGTTAAAAAAGCCAACAAAATTATCTTTTTCATATATCGTTACGCAAATTAATTAAATCCGCCGGATAAACTCTGAGAAATTGTAAAATGGAACTGGCCTTTGTTTGCATCAGGTTGTCCCGGTATTTTATCAAAGCCATAGCCATAATCCAAACCAAGTAAACCAAATATAGGTAAAAATATCCTTGCGCCAACACCTACCGAACGCCTTACGTTAAACGGATTAAACTGGCTGAACTGGTTCCAGGCATTACCACCCTCGGCAAAGGCCAGCAGGAATATGGTTGCCGACTGGCTGGCAATAACCGGGTGACGTAACTCTAAAGTGTACTTATTGTAAATAGCGCTACCGGTGTTGGTATTCTGCGTTTCGTTTGATCCTTCAGGTACGATAGAGAAGTTTTGGTAACCACGTAAGCCGATGATCTCGCTACCCTGTAAAAACTGGTAACTCTGCATACCGTCGCCACCTAATTTAAAGCGCTCGAACGGTGATGGGCCAACCTCATGGTTATACTGGCCAAGGAAACCGAACCTCACCTGCGACATCAATACAAACTTGCCAACCAGTTTCGAAAACCATTGCGCATCGTATTTAAACTTGTAGTACTCCACAAAATGATAACGATCTTCGGGTGTAGCGATTTTGTAGTTGATGTTGTTAAATAATGAATATGGCGGAGTAGCCTGGATAGTTAATTTGATGTTTGAGCCCGAAGTTGGGAAAATTGGCGCATCTATCGAGTTACGGCTTAGTTCCTGGGTTAACTTGATGTTGTATGAGGTACCGTTGGTGAACAGGTAACCGCCGTAGTTATCCAGGCTATAGTGGTCAAAGTTAAGCGAGTAGTTTAACTGGAAATAGTTATCAGGCCATTTTAAACGTTTACCCAAGGTAACACCGATACCGTTAATACGTAATTTATTATAACGAGGATCAGACTTAGCATAGTACTGGCCGGTTGAACTTCCCTGTGTATAAGCCGATAACGCAAAGTAGATAGGCTTTTTACCGCCTAACCATGGCTCGGAGAAAGTAAACGAGAAGTTTTGGTAAGTACGACCGCTTGACTGGCCGCGTAAGCTCAGTTTCTGGCCGTCACCTTTAGGCAACGGTTTGTAAGCTTTAAGGTTGAAAATATTTCTTAACGAGAAGTTGTTGAAAGTTAAGCCTAAAGTACCCACCAACTGGCCGCCGCCAAAACCACCTGAAAGTTCTATCTGGTCTGACGGTCTTTCAACCACGTTGTATACCAGGTCAACCGTACCATCCTGCGGATTGATATTGGTTGGCTTAGGCTCGGTTTTCTGCTCGTCGAAGTTACCTAACTGGCCAATTTCACGCGCGCTGCGGATCAGCAATTCCTTATTAAACTTTTGCCCCGGCTTGGTCTGGATCTCGCGCATTACTACTTTATCATTGGTAACATCGTTACCTTTAAGCATAACCCGGTTGATGGTATACTGCGGACCTTCATACACGCGGATGTCTACATCTACCGTATCATTATAAACACGGGTTTGTACCGGATCGGCGTTAAACGTAAGGTAACCATCATTTAAATACAGTGATGAAACATCGTCGTTGCCCGGAGTCGGGCCGCTCAAGCGCTTGGTTAACTCGTCTTCGCTAAACACATCCCCTTTTTTAATGTGGATGATCCTGTTCAATAAATCGGTGCTGTACTTGGCATTGCCAGACCATTTTACTTTACCAAAGTAATATTTAGGGCCTTCGTACACTTTAATTTTTACGTTTACAGTTTCGTCATCGTGCTTCCAAACCGAATCGCTCAGGATCTCGGCATCACGATAGCCCCTGCCCTGCATTTTTTCGATAAGGTTTTGTTTATCCTCTTCGTACTTATCCTGCTTAAATTTCTTCGAGCCAAAAATGTTATACCACTTACGTTTACGGGTTTTACTTAAAAAGCCACGCAAAGTACCTGTACTAAACGCCTTGTTACCTTCAAAAATAACATCGTTAATTTTAACCTTGGTCTTCTTATTAATAGCAACATCAAGTATTACGCTGTTTACATCGCCCTGGTCTTTACGTTGGGTTATGGTAACCGTAGTATTTAAGAAGCCTTTTTCGTTGAAATGTTTCTTGATGATAGCGGTGGTGGTACTGATGAGGTTTTCATTTACAATTTTACCAACCCGATCATTCAGTTTTTTCTGCACATCTTCAATTTCACCTTTGCGGATGCCGGTAATATGCATACGCGATAAACGGGGGCGCTCGGTAACCGCTATTTCAAGATAAACGGTATCCATATTTATTTTGGTGATGTTTAACTGCACATCATCAAACAAGCCCTGCGAATACAGGTTTTTCAACACCTCGGCGTTACGCTCGCCCGGCAGGTTGATCCTATCGCCTTTGGTTAATTTAGATAACTGTACTAAGATGTCTTTATCAAGGTATTTTGCGCCACTAACAGTAATACCACCAATGATATAATCTTTAGGATTAAGGTAACTTAAACTATCAGCCGGTATAGATTTTGACAGCGAAGGCCTCGGCCCATTGGATATCTGGGCGAATGCCGAAGTAGCCAAAACCGAGAAAAGAATAGCAAAAAGAAATTTATACATTCGAATATTTTAGTGGGCTAAAAATAATTTATACAGTTGTTAATTTTTGTTAAAAGTAAAAATTTAGTTCACCTGCTCGCTCGTCATCCCAAAGCGGCGTTCGCGTTTCTGGAAATCAAGCACGGCCTCATACAGGTCTTCCTTCCTGAAATCGGGCCACAGCTTGGTTGTAAAATACAACTCGGCATAAGCAATTTGCCACAATAAATAATTACTGATACGGTATTCTCCACTGGTTCGGATCAGCAGTTCGGGGTTCGGCATATCACCTGTAAACAGGTTTTGCTCAAAAACATCTTCATTGATATCGTTTACATCCAATTCGCCGTTTTTTACTTTAACAGCGATATTTTTAGCGGCCCGCACAATTTCGCGGCGCGAACTGTAGCTTAAAGCCAAGGTAAGTACCACACCGGTGTTACCTGCTGTGATCTCGATAGCGTTTTGCAGTTCATTGTAACATTTTTCGGGCAGCATATCCAAATCGCCAATGGCGTTCAGCTTAATGTTGTTTTTCATAAAGCCGGGCACTTCCTTATGGATAGTGCTCACCATAAGTTCCATGATAGCCATCACCTCCAGCTTGGGGCGGTTCCAGTTTTCGGACGAAAATGTATATAGTGTGATATATTTAATACCTAATTTATCGGCACCCTCAACAACATCCCTAACAGATGTTACCCCATTGTGATGCCCAAAGATCCTTAATTTGCCTTTGCCTTTAGCCCAACGCCCATTACCATCCATAATGATAGCTACGTGCTGTGGTATTTTCGACAAATTGATCTGATCCAAATAATCCATATTACTCATTATCAAAAGCCACCCGGCACAAGCACATTTGTGTAAAATTCCTCATCAATAATTAAACCTGTGATCTTCGGTTATTAGAAAAAGTTAATAAAATCAATCTCTTCCCGCCATTTTCAGCATCCAAATTGCCGGATTTTTCAGCGTACAAAGGTAAAACTTACTTTGTATTTTTTTAGTATCCCGCACTAAAAGAAAATGTTATTGCAAATAATGCATCAAAAACATTCAGTTAACTGTGTAAACCGCCATTTTTCATAATAATTGAATCAACTATAATAAAACAGAAAAGGCCTTGTGCAATCATTTATTGTTAAATGGTTGTACAAGGCTGGTAAAAAGCTGCCTGTAAATTACTTACAAAAGCGTTACATTATTATATACCTTTTTGTTTAAGGACTTCCACGTCGCCCGGTTCAATATTAACTATGGCATATTGCTGTATACCGGTAATAGCCATTTCGTCAAGCGTGCCCACCAAACTACTGTATTGCGATTTATCGCCGGGTTTAATAAGCACAATCATTGATTTGCCTGTTTTGTCGTGCACTTTTTTATTGGTTTCAATGATCGCTTTACGCAACCCATTGGCTGAAAAACCGGTTACCGATGGAGCAATAATTGGATTTTTGAGTTCGCCTAAAAAGTACATTGCCTGGTTATTTTTACCAAGCAAAACAGTGAGAGTGCGGCTGGCACCTACAAAATCATTTGGCCCATCAACCGGCATAGCCAGATCCATTGCTTTTGATTTAGCCAGCGTGGTGGTCATGATAAAAAAGGTAATGAGGAGAAATGCCAGATCAACCATTGCGGTCAAATCAACCCGGGTGCTCATTCGTTTACGTTTGTGTTTTCCGCCTGCGTTTGGAGATGAAGAATTTAATTCGGCCATGACTTTAAGGATTAAGGTTAAAATTTAAGCTCAGTACTTAATTACGATATTTAATAAATAAACAGAATTAAATACTGAATTATAATTTTATAACGAATTAAATTTTTAATTATTCTCCTAAGCGGCAGAATAATTTTGAACGAACGCAACTTAGCAGGTTCAGATTAACATTGTTTAATGTTTTAATAGTAACAGCGTGAGGTTACAAACGTAAAGGCGATGGTGAAATTGAGGAAAAAATAAGTATCGCGCGGTTTAAGATCACCACGTTGCGAACCCGCAGTACCGGTATAAATACCCGTTAATTCGCCCGATCTATCCGAAAGGGCTCTTGCTGTCGAATTGACAAATGAGTTTTTATCAGCATAAACCCCGCTTACATCATCAAGATAATCGGTAAAGGTATAACGGTATCCCATGTCGGCCATAATTGAAAACTTCCCCGAAAAATTATACTTAATGCCAACGCCATAAGGAATAACAAGAGTATTGTTACCATACGGCTTAGCCTGGCCTTCGGTTTTTAACTGGCGGAGACCAACCTCCCTCCCATCGAAATCCTGCGCCCGCGGCGCATAAGAGGTTATGCCTACACCAGCGAATATATAAGGTGTGTATTTATTAGGCCCTGCATCGGGTATATAGTTCATGAAGTTAAACTCCCCGATGATACTGGCTTCACGCAGCTGATCTTTAAAGTTGAGGTTACGTTCGCGAAATTGCGCGTTATCTGAACGGCTGTCATAGGCGGCGATATTACCTACAGCAAAATTTAATCTGGCCGAAAGATAACCGTTAAAGTTACGCTTGCCAAAGATACCGGCAGAAACCCCGCTTATCTTGACAGGGTTATTGGGATTAAGATCGCCGATATAGCCCGCCCCCCCTATCGAACCGCCAATTTCCCAGGTTTGCGCCTGTAACTGATAAGTGAAACAAAAAAAAGCTATGAAGAGTAAAATTTTAGACATCCGATAAATTTAGTAGTTACGGGCATCAAGGCCCCATAGCAATTTATTTCTTAACGTTGATAAGTAGCTTTCATTATTAAGGCGGATCAAATTAAGTTCGAAACCGGCCTTTTGTACATGAAACTTAACCGTTTGATCCAAAACCTCGGTGCGCGAATCGCAGGAAACAATATAGTTGGCGCTGCGGCTTTCCACCTCAAAGCAAAGCTTACTGGTATCAGGAATAACAATAGGTCGCACGTTAAGGTTATGGGGCGATACCGGCGTTACAACGATGGTGTTGGATTGCGGAAAAATGATCGGGCCGCCGCAGCTTAATGAATAGGCAGTTGATCCGGTTGAAGTGGAGATGATAATACCATCGCCCCAGTACGAGTTTAAAAACTCATCGTTTAAAAATACGTGGGTAATAATCATGGCCCCATCATCACGTTTATGGATAGTTACATCATTTAGCGCGAAGTTATTATCACCAAAAACATTATTGGGCGAATCAATCTTAAGCAGTTCGCGACAATCATAGGTAAACTGCCGGTTCACTACAGCATGAATGGCTGCGGTGATATCGTTTTTATTTACGCTGGCCAAAAAACCAAGACGCCCGAAGTTGATACCAATAACCGGAATGCCTGAATCGCGGATGACGGTTACCATATCAAGCAGGGTACCATCGCCGCCAAGGGTTATAAAAATATCAATAAAGCCTTTCAGGGTTTCGGCCGGGCGTAATACTTTATAATGTACCGTGCTGAGCTTATCCTGCAAATACTCGTGAAGTTGCTGATGAACGTAAATATCAACTCCATGATGGGCGAGGTTATCAAACACCTGCTGTATAAAAGGTAAAACAGACGGCTCGTTGAACGGCCTGCCGTAAACTGCTATTTTCATTTTTTAAAAAAGCGAATATCGAACTTTGAAAGTACATTAACGCAGCAATGCAAATAAATTAATATCCGCATAAGTTTAAAATCCCGATCGGCCTGAACCGGGCAAGCCTTGTCGCCAATCACTTGCATAAGCGCAATTCATCAATTAATGTTTGCATTTATTTTTAAAAAAACATCGTTTTGGTAACCAAAACAGTCAAATAACCTCAAGGTAAAATAATTAATTTTAACTATTTTTAGCTTCCTTACCCTTAAATCAGTTGCTTTTGTTTCATGGATCAGCATTTAGTACAAAAATTAAAACACATACAATTTATGGCCGATGAGCTTCCCGCGGCCCTGATCATTCATGAAGTTGAAAGCCTGCGAATAGTTTATATGAACCAACCGGGACTGGACATATTAGGCACTACGCTTGAAGAAATACAGGCTATAGGTTCAGAAACCTATCATGTAAAATATTTTAACGCCGAAGACAGCGACGAATATGTGCCTAAAATTCTGCACTTAATAAAAACCGGCGGGCGGCAGCAGGTATCATACTTTCAGCAGGTACGCGTTCCTGAAAAAACCGAATGGCAATTGTTTGTAAGCAACACCAAAGTTTTTGCCCGCAACGAGACCGGGGAGGTTACCCATCTGTTAACCATAGCCAGTATGCTTGATCCGACACACCACATTACCACCAAGGTAAACCGGCTGATGAACGAGGTGGCTTTTTTGCGCCAAAACAATCTTTTATTTTCAAGGCTCACCCGGCGCGAAAGGGAGATTTTGAAATATATAGCCATGGGCATGAGTTCGCCAGAGATAGCGGCCAAACTTTTTATCGCCGCGGCAACTGCCGAAACCCATCGAAAAAACATCAAAAACAAACTGGGTTTAAAAAACAATTACGACGCGGTGAAATTTGCGCAGGCGTATAATCTGGTGTGAGTTAAAGTTAGAAGTTCTAAGTCGAAAGTCTTAAGTTGTAAGTTCTAAGTCTTCAGTACTATATTATTTTAGGCCACGAATCAGGACTTGATACTTTAAACTCCGGACTTGCGACTACAAATTCAGGTAGTTCATCAGCGAATCATACCTGTCCCGCGCAGTATCATTAATATCGGTATGATTAAAAGAGGCTTTGATATCGTACTCGTAACGTAAAAAGCTGGCTATGATGGCCGAAATATCCTGTTTGTTTATCTTAAGGGTAACCTCCATCCGGGTGGAATCGGGATAGGCCTGCACATAAGAGCTCAGGATCTGGGCATTATCCGATTCAACAATCTGTGCCATATGCGCCAGCGAATTATTTTTATTACTGATCTCTAGTACAATAATGCCTCCGGGTTGCGATACTGAAGTAATCTTAGCGAAATATTCGGTAATAGCGTTTATGGATACCAGGCCGAGATAATTGTTTTTGGCATCAAGCACGGGCACCACCGTAAGCTGTTGTTCATAAAACAACCTGATCACATCATAAATATGCTGATCTTCCAACACATACGGATTTACCAGCGAAAGTGCCAGGGCGCCAATCTGCGTTTGATAGTTGCTTTCGGCAATCAGGTCGTCTTCGGCCAGCAAACCTAAAAACTGTTCTTCGTTTACAATAGGCAAATGCCTGAGGCGAAACTCAACCATACGGTCAAGCACTTTCTGTATGGTATCAGAAGTGTGTACCGGCGGTATCGAATCAGCTAACAGGTCGAGCGCTATCATTTATGCATTCACTTTGGCCTCTAATTTAGTTAAAAACTGTTTAAGCAAAGTATTAAATTCTTCCGGGTGCTCCATCATGGGGGCATGGCCGCATTTATCAATCCAGTGCAGTTCAGAATCGGGCAGCAGTTCGTTAAACTCTACCGCAACTTCGGGCGGGGTAATCTTATCATTACGGCCCCATATTAAAGATACCGGAAGGGTTAGCTTATGCAGTTCTTTTTTCATGTTATGCCTGATGGCCGATTTTGCCATGGCCAGCAACCTGATCACCTTGTGCCTGTCGTTAATAGTTTGATACACATCCTGTACAAGCTCATCTGTTGCTATTGCAGGATCGTAAAAAGTGAACTGTACTTTTTCGCGAACAAAATCAATACTCTCCCGGCGCGGAAACGAACCACCGAAAGCGTTTTCATATAAACCTGAGCTGCCGGTTAAAACAAGCGCCTTAACGTTTTCAGGATGCGCGGTTAAATAAACCAGTGCCACGTGCCCGCCAAGCGAATTACCCAGCATAATGATATTGCTCAGCTTTTTAAACTTGATAAACTTATGCACAAATTTGGAAAGGCTCTTAACGCCCGTGCTAATAAGAGGCATATCATAAATTGGCAGCATAGGTATAATTACCCTGTATTTTGATTTAAATTCGTTAACCACACCTTCCCAGTTGCTTAACGCGCCCATTAAACCATGCAGCAGTAACAGCACCTCACCTTCGCCCTCATCGATGTAACTAAAACCGTGTTCCTCTTTAAGCACGAGATCCATATAAACTATTAATAATAAAATGTTCAAATTAGCCTATACCAAAATCGCTTTCAGTATAAATTCCTGTTATTAAGGCGCAAAATTAGTTTATTGCAACCTACATTTAGCAAGTATAGCAATTATTTATCAATGTAATTATGTTAAGCTTTTATTAACAACAGTAACACTAACACAACATTGTTGTTTAAAAAGCTGTATGATAATTAAATGCCAAAAGCTTATCCCAATAGCTGCTTTACCACTTCTGATATGGTTTTACCATCGGCTTTGCCGGCAAGTTCTTTACTGGCCATACCCATTACACGGCCCATATCCTTTACCGATGTGGCGCCGATGCGGCCAATCAGATCTTCCAGGTAACCTTCAATTTCAAACCGGCTCATTTGCTGGGGCAAATACTCTTCAATAACCAGCATTTCGGCCATTTCAATCTGGTACAGATCGTCGCGGTTTTGGGTTTTATAAATATCGGCCGACTCCTTGCGTTGCTTCACCAGTTTTTGCAACACTTTAATTTCGGCGTCTTCGGTAAGTTCTTCAGCGGCGCCTTTTTCGGTTTTTGCTAAAAGCAGTGCCGATTTAATGGCTCGTAAGCCCTGCAAACGCCCGGCCTGCTTTGCCAGCATGGCCAGCTTAATATCCTGGTCTATTTGTGTTATTAATGACATGGTTTAATTTTAATTATTGAATTAGTGAGTTATTGAATTAGTGAATTTTGATGTGCAAAGTTCAGTTGTACAGATGTGCAAAATATCGCTCATCCCTATAAACATGCAACATGCTTTAAAAATCTGCACATCTGTAATCCGCACATCTGCACATCCAGCTTACCCCCTATATATCGTTCCGGCATTAGCCTGCGCAGTTGGCATAATCAGCAAATCGTTTATATTAACGTGTTTGGGGCGCGATGCTATAAACCATATAGTTTCGGCAATATCTTCGGCCCGTAAAGGTTCAAAACCTTCATACACCTTTTTGGCGCGCTCTTTATCACCTTTAAAACGCACTTCCGAAAATTCGGTTTCAACGGCACCGGGGTGTATGGCTGTAACCTTGATGCGATGCGGCAACAAATCGATCCGCATACCTTTATTTAAAGCATCTACCGCGTGTTTGGTAGCACAATATACGTTTCCGTTGGCGTAAACCTCTTTACCGGCTATCGAACCTAAATTAATAATATGGCCCGATCCGTTTTCAATCATCCAGTTGGATACCACGCGGCTTACATAAAGCAAACCTTTTACATTGGTATCAATCATGGTTTCCCAATCATCAATATTTCCTTTTTGTATCGGATCAAGCCCCTGGCTCAGGCCCGCGTTGTTTACCAGCACATCAACATTTTTCCAGTGTGCAGGCAGGCTTTCCAGGTTGCTGATGGTATCCTCACGGTTACGCACATCAAATGATGACACGGCTATTTCAACGCCATATTGTTCATTAAGCTGTGCGGCCAGTTTTTCCAAACGTTCCAAACGCCTGCCGGTTAAAATTAAATTGTATCCCTCGCGGGCAAAAACCTGCGCGCATGCCTCGCCAATGCCTGCGGTAGCCCCGGTAATTAAAGCGATCTTACTCATAGATTTTGTTTAAAGTAAGCAGCGAAATTAGGCTTTTTAGTTTAAAATATTGTCGGTTGTTGGTAAGGAGATGAATTTTAGCAGGCCTGTTGCGTTGCAAACGCAAACCCATGTTAAGCACTCATTATAAATGAGCGCATGGATTACGAGATTGGTGATTAGAGAACAGAGATTAGTTTTGAGCGTGCATGCTCAAAATTTTCTACACGCAATTGCTACTCAAAAATCAAGCTAAACATTAAAGTATGCAATCCTAACCTGCTGATGGGGCTTGAATAGGGCTGATTTTCGCGCAACAGAACATTATTAAAAGAATTGGAAATTTTAATCTCGGGCGAAAGCTTGAAAAATTCAAAATAGATATCGCAACCAATGCCTGCCTCGTACGATGCGAATCCACCCACGTTTTTTACCAGCTTTTCGGAAAGGTCAAGATTGGCATCCGTGTTTTTTTTTGAGCCGATGGCTTGGGTATATTTTACACCACCTATTACGTAAGCACGGAAGTCGCCCAACCTGTCTGATTTAAGTTTCAGCAACAGGGGTACATCTACCGATGTGGTTTGCACCTTTTTATCAACATCTTCTGTCGGATCAACATAGGAATAGTGCAAGGCGCGGTCGGCAAATATTAACGAAGGGGTGGTGCGTACCTCCAGGTGATCGGTAAGGCGGTAACGGGTTAAAAAGCCAACCCCAAAACCCGGCGTACTTTTGGAGCTGATACTGTTTAGCGGGCCTTTAACCCGTACACCATTACCATCAAAAAAGGCATCACGAAAGTTAGCCTGCTTATCAATTTTAAAATCGCTGGCAACATAACTGAAACTGAAGCCGAAACTCAGGTCCTGCTGATCGGCCCCGCCACCCCACGCGGGTACACGCTGCGCAAATAATGGCTTGCAACAAAATAACAGTACAAAAGCAACCAGGTAGCGGTTTATCATCAATTTATTTTATGCCAGTGTATATCGAACAGATACCAAACGCCAAAGGCCTGCATTTGGTATTTTTAAATCCTACTTTATCCATCAGGGCAACAAAATCCTTGCCATCCGGAAAAGCAGCCACTGATTCGGGCAGGTAACTGTAAGCCCTCGAATCTTTACTGAAAAGCTTACCTATACCCGGTGTAATATAATTAAAGTAAAAATTATACAATTGTTTTACCGGGAACCCTTTAGGTTTTGAAAACTCCAAAACCACCGCCTTACCCCCGGGTTTCAACACCCGGTTGATATCGGCCAGGCCCATTTCCAGGTTTTCGAAGTTGCGCACACCGTAAGCTACGGTTACAGCATCAAAGCCATTGGCTTCAAAAGGCAGTTTTTCCGAGTCGCCAAGTTTCACTTCAAACTTATCGCTCAAATGGCGTTTAATTATCTTTTGGTCTGCTATATCAAGCATGCCTCTTGAAATATCAACACCAATAATTTTTTCCGGTTTAAGGATTGAAAGCGCCTCGAAGGCAAAATCGCCGGTACCGGTAGCCACGTCCAATATCAGTTTAGGCTGATCCTTTTTCAACTCGTTAATCGCCTTTTTGCGCCAGATAATATCGATGCCCAGCGACATGAAATGATTCAGGAAATCGTATGTTTTGGAGATATTGTTAAACATATCGGCCACCTGCTCTTTTTTGGTAGCCTGCTCATTCTGGTACGGAGTTATGATTTTGCTCATTGCGGGGGCAAAGATAGTGATTGTAATTTTTAATGAGTTGTTACACCCATATTAAGTTGACATGATTATGTTAATTATTAACACAAATCTGTATTTTTAAAAACCAATCACAGCCGGCGTAAACCGGTAAATTACAAAACACCTTAGTTCAAGTATGAAAGAAGAACAACCATCCTCACGCCGTAGTTTTATTAAAAAACTAACAACAGCTACTGCGGCCGTTGCAGCCGGGTCAAGCCTTGTTGCTGCCGAAAGCCAGGCCAAATCATTCTCCATTATTAAACGCCTTGTTGGCAACAGCCCCAACGATCAGGTAAACATCGCCCTGATAGGTGCCGGCGGCATGGGTACGCAGGATACCATTACAGCCCTTCAAACACCCGGCATAAAACTGGTAGCCGCCTGCGATTTATATGACGGCCGCCTTAAAGATGCCAAAACCCGCTGGGGCGCCGACCTGTATACAACCCGCGTTTACAAAGAAATACTAAACCGTAAAGACATTGACGCCGTGATAGTTGGCACGCCCGATCACTGGCACCAGCAAATTTCGGTAGACGCTATGCATGCCGGCAAACACGTTTATTGCGAAAAGCCGATGGTACATGCCATAAGCGAAGGACCGGCAGTTATTAAAGCGCAAAAAGACACCGGCATGGTTTTCCAGGTAGGCAGCCAGGGCGTATCATCATTAGGTAATGAAAAAGCACACGAGTTGCTGAAAGCCGGGGCCATTGGCGAACTAAACTATGCCGAAGGCTTTTGGGCCCGCCGCAACCCGCTTGAGGTTTGGCAATACCCTATCCCGGAGGATGCCTCGCCCGAAACGGTGGATTGGGAAACTTATATCAGCAATACCAAAAAACGACCGTTCGATCAGAAACGTTTTTTCCGCTGGAGGAATTATACCGATTACGGTACGGGCATGGCAGGCGATTTATTTGTGCACCTGTTTTCGAGCCTGCATTTCATTACCGATTCGGTAGGGCCGAATAAAATTTACGCCTCGGGCGGGTTACGTTTCTGGAATGATGGCCGCGAAGTGCCTGATGTGCTGTTGGGCACTTTCGATTACCCTAAAACCCAGGCGCACCCGGCCTTCAACCTGTCGTTACGCTGCAACTTTGTGGATGGTACCAGCGGCACCACTTACCTTAAGCTGGTAGGCAGCGAAGGCTCGATGGATATTACCTGGGATAAAGTGACCCTGAAACGCAATAAAGTGATGGACTCTGACGATCCCTTCTACCTGGATAAACTTAAAAAAGCGGGAAGCGGCTACGCAGAACGTAAAAGAATGCTGCCGCCCGAAGAAATTACCTACGACGCCGAAAAAGGATACAAAGGCGGCCCTTACGATCATATGGTAAACTTTTTTACCGCCATCCGCAATAAAGGTAAAGTTACCGAAGATGCTGTTTTCGGCTATCGCGCGGCGGCCCCTGCCCTGCTATGTAACGATAGCTACTACAATAACAGCCCGATGTTTTGGGATCCTGAAAAAATGCAGCTGATTAAAAAATAGTAAACCGTCACACTGAATACGATAATGAAACAAAAATTAAAAAAGATAGGCCTGATCGTAATTGCAGCAGGCTTAACCTTAGGGCAAACCTCTGCCGCTCCAGTTCACAAACCCAAACCGGCTAAACAGGCCACCCCGGCAAAAGGTAAGTGGGTAAGCCTTTTTGATGGCAAAACTTTAAATGGCTGGCACGGCTTCAACAAAAAAGGCGAAGTTAAAAACTGGACCATAGTTGACGGTGCCCTTGTGTGCCTCGGCGCAGCACAGGGCGATACCGGCGGCGACATTGTAACCGATAAAGCCTACACCAACTTTGAGCTAAGCTGGGAATGGAAAATTGACAAAGGCAGCAACAGCGGTGTAATGTACCATGTAATTGAAGACCCCAAATACCACGCATCGTACGAAACAGGCCCGGAATACCAGATTATCGACGACCTGGGCTGGCCGGATAAACTGGAAGACTGGCAAAAAACCGGCTGCGATTATGCCATGTACCTGCCCAACTCACAGAAAAAGTTAGCCCCCGTTGGCACCTGGAACACCAGCAAAATTGTTTTCAATAACGGGCATGTAGAGCACTGGCTAAACGGCAAAAAAATATTAGCCTTCGAAGCCTGGACCGATGACTGGAAGCAAAAGAAAACTACCGGAAAATGGAAAGATTATCCTGATTACGGCACCGCCAAAACCGGTTTAATTGCCCTGCAGGATCATGGGCATAAAGCTTATTTCAGGGATATTAAGATTAAGGAGTTGTAGTCCGAACCGGGATTTGGGTAGATTGTTGGGATGAGCAGGATTTTGTCTGAACCGGAATTTTAAAGAATTTTGAAAATTTAGAAAATGCATAGCCTATTCTATAAATGCATTGATTCGATAAATTCTGGTTCAGACGAAAAAATTCGTCAAAACGCCCTCCACCAATCCCGGTTCTTACTCAACTGTAGCCAATAACCCTTCTAAATCCAGCCTCCGGGTAAACATGGTCAGTTTACCTTCATCATCTACGGGCCAGTCTTCTTTCGGCCTGTCACAGTACAGCTCAACGCCGTTACCATCAGGATCGTCCAGATAGATAGCTTCAGATACCCCATGGTCTGATGCACCTGTGATAGGGTATTTCGCCGCAATCAATCTTTTGAGCGCAACGGCCAGATCTTTCCTTTCGGGATACAAAATAGCGGTATGATATAAGCCCGGCGCATATTCAGGCGCTGGTGGCGCGCCTTTGCTATGCCAGGTATTTAAACCAATGTGATGATGGTACCCCCCTGCCGAAATAAAAGCGGCCTGACCACCATACATCAGCATTTTTTCAAAGCCAAGCAAACCACAGTAAAAATCGAGCGATTTCTGGAGGTCGCTCACTTTTAAGTGCACGTGGCCGATCCGGGTTTGGGCGGGTATTTTATATTCATTCATGTTTTTTGTTTGAATGTTGGAAAGTTGTAATGTTGTAAGGTTGAAAAGTTAGAAAGTTGTAAGGTTAAAAAGTTGAAATTATCAATATTTCAACTTTCTTTGCAAATAGTAACTATCACAAAGTTAAATGATTTAGAAGTCGAATTGTGTCCGGGCAAAGCAATAAATGTTTAAACATTTATTGCTTTGCTAATAACACTATCCTAAGTTCAACCTCACAATCTATTCAACTTTACAACATTACAACTTTCCAACCTTGCAACAACTCTCACACTTCAAAAACAAAACCCTACCTTTGCGGAATGATCGTAAAAACGGCCGAATTTATTTGCAGCAACAGCCAGGTAAGCAAGTTACCTCCACCGGTTAAAGCGGAATACGCGTTCATCGGGCGCTCAAATGTGGGTAAATCATCACTCATCAATACATTAACGGGCAAAAAGGGGTTGGCTAAAACGTCGCAAACGCCGGGCAAAACACAGCTCATTAACCATTTTTTGGTTAACGGCGATTGGTATATTGTAGATTTACCTGGCTATGGCTATGCCCGCGCATCAAAAACCGAAAAAGCCAAATGGGATAAGTTTATCCACACCTATCTGGATAAACGCGAAAGCCTGCAATGTGTAATGGTACTGATTGACAGCAGGCTGGAGCCTCAAAAAATCGACCTTGAATTTTGCAACTGGCTTGGCGAAAAAGGGCTTTCGTTTGTACTGGTATTTACCAAAGCCGATAAACAATCGAGCATTAAAACAGACCAAAGCATAGCCAAATTCAGAAAAGCCCTGATGACTACTTTTGAAGAAATGCCGCAGTATTTCATAACTTCATCTGAAACACAGCAAGGCAGGGAAGAGATACTGGAATTTATTGATGTAGTGAACCAAAATTTTGAGGTGCCAATTGTTCAAGCACCAGCTTTTCAAAGTTCCCCTCTTGAGAGGGGGCGCGAAGGATAGCGCGAGAGCAGGGGTGTGTTGTACGAGCGATAACCTCGCGCAGAATAACACACCCCTACACCCCTCTCAAGAGGGGAATCGCACAATCCACCGCTTTTAGTATTTTTTAGTAACTCACCATAAACAAATGCCTCGAACTATCATCCCCTATAATCCCCGGCTTAAAGAGTTGGCCCGAAGGTTAAGAAATGATAGCACATTAGGCGAAATATTGCTTTGGAAAGAGTTAAAAGGGAAGCAAGGTTATGGATATGATTTTCATCGCCAAAAGCCACTGTTAAATTATATTGTAGACTTTTATTGTTCCGAACTAAATTTGATAATTGAAATTGACGGTCAATATCACAATTATGAGGAAACTCATAAATTAGACCTGATACGGGAACAGGAACTTGAAAAATATAATTTAACAATTATTCGATTTACCGAATTAGAGGCAAGAAAAGATATGATCAATGTTTTACGAACGATTGAGCAACATATAGACAAGATTAATAAGAACAACGCAGAACACACCCCTTACCCCTCTAAAGAGGGGAGCTTAAGATCATGAAAAAATACTTATCCTTAGTAACCTTTGCCCATACTATTTTTGCCATGCCGTTTGCCTTTATCGGCTTCTTCCTGGCGGTAACCACGACACAATACCATTTCGACTGGCTTAAACTCGTATTGATGGTATTGTGTATGGTTTTTGCCCGTAACTCGGCCATGGCATTTAACCGTTACCTGGACAGGGATATCGATATTAAAAACCCGCGTACCAAACAGCGGGACATACCAGCCGGGCGCATCAGTCCGAAAGCGGCTTTAACGTTTGTTATCATTAACTGCTTGTTGTTTATCACTGCAACCTGGTTCATTAACAGGCTTTGCTTTTTCTTATCGCCGGTTGCCTTGTTTGTGGTGATGGGTTATAGCGCCACCAAACGCTTCACCGCGCTTTGCCATTTGGTTTTAGGGTTAGGTTTATCCCTCGCCCCTATTGGCGCTTACCTTGTTGTAACAGGCCAGTTTGCTATTACGCCTATATTTTTTTCATTAGCTGTGCTGTGCTGGGTAAGCGGTTTTGATATCATCTATGCCCTGCAGGACGAAGATTTTGACCGCAGCCAAAACCTGCATTCAATACCGGCTTATTTAGGTAAGGTGAACGCCTTAAGGTTATCAACCTTTTTACACGTTCTTTCGGCTATCTTTATCATCATGCCTGCTATTGAAACACATGTTGGCTTTTTGTACTACATCGGTATCGGGTTTTTCTGCGCTATGCTCATTTACCAGCATTTATTGGTAAAACCGAACGACCTGAGCCGGGTTAACTTCGCCTTTATGACAACCAATGGTATTGCCAGCGTAGTTTTCGCTGTTTTGTTTCTGTTAGACAGGTTATGGATTCACTAATCGCACTTAACAAGTTCAGGCAGTATTTTGAAAAGTTTGTTCCGCTTACTGACGGGGAATGGCACGCGCTATCGCAATATTTAACCGTCGATCATCTAAAAAAGAAAAAGTTTTATGTTGAAGCCGGAAAAATCTGCGACCAGATAGGTCTCGTAGTAAAAGGAGCCGTTAGATATTACCACGTTAAAGACGGAGAAGAAATTACCGGCTATTTCAGCTTTGAGAATGATATGTTAAGCTCCTATAAAAGCTTCCTCACCCTTACTCCCGCGGCAAATTATATCCAGGCACTGGAAGATTCGGTAATTGTTAATTTAAGCCATAAAAACCTGCAACAAGCCTGCCAGGAAGAACTGCTTGCCTTTAAAATGGAGCGATTTGGCAGGCTGATAGCCGAACATTACCTGATCTGTTATGATGATCGTGTAACATCCTTTATTACCCAATCGCCCGAAGAACGCTACAGTAAGCTCCTGGAAACCGGCGGCGAAGCTTTATACCGCATCCCCCAGCACTACATTGCCAATTTTTTAGGTATTACACCGGTATCGCTATCAAGGATCAGGAGGCGAATTATGAAGATCAGCGCCTGATTTGAGGTGAAGGGCGAAAGAAGGCGAAAAGCGAAAGGTGAAAGGCAAAAGGCGAAAGGTGAAAGGCAAAAGGTGAAATCTCCAACCGATCCAAAATCCCGCCAATCAAAATCGGTGTAATCAAAAACCAATAGGTGTAATCCCCAAAATAAATCCGAAATCGAACATCCGAAATCCGAATTCTCGCCGATTCCTTATCTTTTGTTAACGTTTTGATTTATAAAGGCCCTCTACCTTTGTAATACACAAAACAAGAAACACTATGCATACCATATTAGGAGCAGGCGGTCCGGTAGCGAACGTCCTCACCAATGAATTGATAGCCCACAACGAAACTATCCGCCTGGTTAGCCGCAAACCCGTTAACGTTGATTATGATAAAGCAACCTGGCAAAAAGCCGATCTGCTCAATTACAATGAAATATTGGCGGCCGCGCAAGGCTCAACCGTTATTTACCTCGTTGCAGGTTTGGTTTATGACAAAGATATCTGGCGCGCGCAATGGCCGGTAATTATGCAAAACGTGATTAACGTAACCAAAGCAACCGGTGCCCGTTTGATATTTTTTGACAACGTGTACATGTACGGGCTGGTAAACGGACCGATGACGGAAGATACGCCTTATCACCCCAGCAGCGTAAAAGGCGAAATTCGTGCGGGTATTGCCGAAATGCTGATGAACGAGGTTAAGGCCGGAAACATCCGGGCCACCATAGCCCGCGCCCCCGATTTTTATGGAACGCACTCCGCTAATAGTTTTATTGACATGATGGTGCTTAGCAACTACGCGAAAAAACAAAGCGCTAAATGGATTGGCAACCCGAACTGTAAGCACAACTTTATTTATGTGCCGGACGCAGGCAAAGCGGTGTTCATGCTGGGTCAGCACCCGGAAAGCGACAACCAGGTTTGGCACCTTCCTACCCCACCGGCAATTACGGGCAAGGAGTTTTTAAACATTGCAGCCCGGGTTTACCAGGTTGAACCGAAATATTCGCGAATCAATAAAGCTATGCTGTGGCTGGCGGGTTTGTTCAAAAAGGTGATTATGGGTACTGTTGAGATGTATTACCAGTACGATCATGATTATATTTTTGACAGCAGCAAGTTTGAAAAATCCTTCAACTTTAAACCGACGAGTTATGAGGATGGGATAACTGAAATCTTAAATTACATCCCGTAAGCGGCTGCTGTAGCCATTTTTGTGATGATTTGCGTAAGCAGCTACCATACAGTTTGAGTCCGAAATATACCTTAGCTTCAGGTATGGAGCGATGGTGCTGCGGTCATTGTCTGCCAGCCCAAGTATTAGGTCATATTTTAATTACAAACTTGAGAGGCTTATTCAGAGCGACTTTGACTATTGACTTTTAATGTTCAACTATCTATTCATTAAGCCGTACATTATTTAACAACTTCCAAAAGATCTATTACCCAAACAAGGCTTACGGAACCTTCTGGATAATCGGGCTGATTGCCGGCCAGCTCGGCCGGAAATACAAAGCAATATTTACTACCGGCATTCATCAGCCTGATGGCCTCCGCCAGTTTAGGTCCGATCTCAGACATATTGATTGTCTCCCCTTTATCATTGACCATCGCACCTTTGTATTGCTTACCCACAACAGTAGTTTTTCGGAAGTTGATCCTGACGTTATCCGTTGCAGAGGGCTTAGGTCCGCTACCAACCGACATTGCCTGGCATAATACCCCGCCGGGGGTGGTGAAAACGCCCGGACGTTTGGCAAAACCTGCCACAAACCTGGCTGCCTGCGCTTTCGCCTGCAACGGATCGTAAGGTGTCAGGTTCATCGCGAAATCCTTTTCTGTTACTTCATCTGTTGCTTCCGAACCCATGGAAGATGGCGTACCGGTGTTACGGGAAGGCTGGCTTACATTTGATGACGACCCGCCATTGTTGGTATTGTTTCTGGCCGGGTTCTGCACACCCAATATTTTCGCATAGGCATCAATCAACTTGTCGGTTGAAGAACGGTTATCTGTTTTTATACCCTTGCTGGTTTCGGGGTACACGTAGTTTGGATCGCCCGTTTTCAGGCGCGCAGCTTCCTCGGCATCATCTTCTGCCTTAGTGTAGATTTTGTAATTGGGGATACCATTATCGCACTTTCCAAAACTGGCATTGTCTGCCACGGCGATGGTGGTACATCTCGGTTGCCCATCCGGCCAAAACAGGAAACAAACCGCAAAAATCTGGATGTTTGGATTGCCCTCACCGAGCACTCCAAACGGGGAAGTGATTGATTCGCCAGGCTTCAGTATATAATGATATCCATAGGTATACTGATCCATAATTTCTTTGCGTTTTTCAGTAAGCGGGTTATAGGCCAGGTATTTGAATGAAACCTTTTTATTGTACTTGTTTTGAAACTCAATCATATAATTCCACTTATTGGTTGATTTATAAACGTTCAGTAGCTTTACTCTGAAGAAAAGCCCCTGATAACATTTTCCTTGCGTCCACGGCCCCCATTGGTAGTCTACTTGTGCGAAACAGAAGTTGATAGATAGTACAAATACGCCAAAGGCAATCAGCTTTTTCATTGCGAGGTTTTACAGTTGATAACCTAAGGTACAAACAATTACAAATAATATAAAGCTGATTTTCAAAACCGTTCTGCTACCAGCAACTGTCAGGCTGCTAACCGATGGAATTTTAACGGTGCAGCACTTTCAGGATCAAACAGGATTCTTACGGAGGAATAAAATTGCGGGAGAATAATCAAACTCAATTTTCCCGCAATTTTTATGCAAAAAAAATCCCCACTCGTCGGAGTGGGGATAAATTATTATTTTTCTGGCTCCTGAGGCTGGGCTCGAACCAGCGACCCTCTGATTAACAGTCAGATGCTCTAACCGGCTGAGCTACTCAGGAGTGTTTTCCGGTTTGGAGTGTGCAAAAGTATAACTTCCACCGATATTTCACAATTTTTATTCAAAAAAAATAAAGATATTTTAAATGCCTTTATTTTACCTTGATTATGTGCTATTTATGGTTTTATCATGCGTTCATGGTTGCTTAAATCTTTAACATAGCCCAACAAAACTGGTTTCCGGGTATTCTGAATTTTAAGAATCTTCTCCAATAAAGCCGCTTCCCTTAAAATTTGGATACCGAATTGAGCGCTGATGGCTATTAATCTGTTAATTTTCACAATATTTGCGCCTGAAAATATAAATATCTTTACATGAGTTTGTTAGTTATTGGCACTGTGGCCTTTGATGCCATTGAAACCCCTTTTGGAAAAACCGATAAAATAGTAGGCGGCTCAGCAACCTTCGCAAGTTTGGGAGCCTCTTACTTTTATGATAAAATAAAAATTGTTGCAGTAGTGGGCGATGATTTCCCTCAGCATGAAATTGAGGATCTCCAAAAACATCATGTAAACACCGAAGGGCTTCAAATAAAACAAGGGGAAAAATCTTTTTTCTGGAGTGGCCGTTATCACAACGACATGAACAGCCGCGATACCCTAGTAACCGAGCTTAACGTACTGGAAGCCTTCGATCCCATTATTCCTGATAGCTACCAGGATTGCGAATACCTGATGCTTGGCAACCTGTCGCCGCAGGTTCAGCAAACGGTTATAGCAAGGCTTAAAAACCGGCCTAAGCTGATTGTAATGGACACCATGAACTTTTGGATGGACATTGCCCTTGAGGAATTGATACAAACCATCAGCCTTGTGGATGTATTAACCATTAATGATGCAGAGGCGCGCCAGTTATCGGGCGAGTTTTCGCTGGTTAAGGCCGCTCGTAAAATCCTCACCATGGGCCCTAAATACCTGATCATCAAAAAAGGGGAGCATGGCGCATTACTGTTCCACGAAGATAAAATATTCAGCGCACCGGCACTTCCGCTTGCCGATGTATTTGATCCAACCGGCGCCGGCGACACCTTTGCCGGCGGTTTTATTGGCTACATGGCCAAAGTAGGTACTATTAGCTTCAATAATATGAAAAACGCCATCATCTTCGGTTCTGCGCTGGCTTCTTTCTGTGTAGAGAAGTTCGGGTCAGAAAAGTTAAGAAACCTGAGCCAGGAAGAAATTGCGGACCGTATACAGGAGTTTGTTGGCCTGGCTAAATTCGAGTTGTAAGCCTCACTCAACCCTCTCCTTCAAGAAAGGATCTTAAAATAAAGCCCCGGCGTAATCACTTTACGCGGGGCTTATTAGTTTTCCTATCTTTTTAAATTTTTCAAATACAGCTTCGGTATGCGGCGCATCGGCCAGTTCGGCGGTTAAATCCTGACCGGCCCAGTGTTCGTAGTGTTTGCCATTGCGCCACAGGCGGCTTTCGGTTACATCGTAAATATAGCCCTGGTAAGCCACCCAAATCAGGGGCTTATCCTGCCCGTTACGCAGGGCCAGTTGTGATTTGGTGTAAACCGGTAGTTCAGTCATCTGGCTAACTTCCTGCTTTTAAAATATTCAAAAAAACCAATATTCATCAGCAATAAAGCCATCATATAAAAATGGTCTTCTAAAGGGATGGTACCAACCCTGTGCCCAACGTTTTCAGCATTGTTATATAACACAACAGGTATTGAAGTAAGCAATCCGTTTACGGCATAAAACGGTATCAAGGCTACGGCATAAGCCATGTAAAACCGGTTAAGCCATTCGGTTTTAAAAACGTATTGAAGTAATAATACCAGCACCAGCAACAAACTGAATGTAACCGCTGTATACAGCCTGGCGTAAAAAAATATCAGCATCAGCAGGCTCAGTAACACCAGCATGCTGCTAATGATGCCGGTGAGCCGGTAAGGCATCAGCCACTTTACATAGTAATTTAAGCAGGCATAAATAAAAATACAGGCAAAAGGCACTGTTAAAAAAAATAATATTTCTTCAAGCGGTAACCCCAAAAAATTGATCCCGATAATGTACGCCGGGTTAAACGACCATACGCCTTTCAATGTAAATAACACATCCCAAAACAAAAAAACGAAACCGGTAACGGCCATGCCCGGCCATATAAATTTCCAGCTTTTATAAAATTGCACCCGCTTGTCAAAAGAAAGTACTACCGGAAAAAAAACCGTACACAGATTGATCAGGAGATAACTATATTTCACGTAAGTTCGGCTAAGTGTTTGTTTAATACTTCGTTTTGGGCAGGTGTACAGCGTTTGGAGTGGATAAGATATTTGATAATGGCGATAGCCATATCCTTATCGGCCGTGCCAAAGTTTTTTTTGTCCAACTGCGCTATAATATCTTCGCTATCGGCAACCAGCTCTTTATTAAAACCTAAAAACGAGGGTGCGCTATGCTCGATGGAGAAACGCATAAACCTCAGTTCGATATTGTGCGGATCAGCTGCTACGGCCTGCCTGAACAACTTTTCGGAATTTTTGATATATTTTAATTTGGAGTACGGGTTCCAGGCATGCTTGGCTTTAAGGGCCAGTAAGGCGGCAATGAAACCGTTTGTAATGCCGTTTTTTTCTTTAAGACTGTAAAGGCTTTTGTACAGCGAATCGGTGGTCTGGCTTTTTTCAACGGCAACCACCATTTGTTTGCGCAATATTTTTAAATCGGGCTGTTGTGCTTTAACCTGCGTACATAGTAAAGTAAAAGCCGCCATACCGGCAGCAACACATAATTTTCTGAACATTAAATAACATTTAATTTTTGCTGTAATACAGCCTTAACATACAAACTCATTTTACGCGCGTCAGATACCCTGATGCGTTTTTGCAGGATAACATTTGCCGGGGTATAGCTTATTTTTTTAAACAGCTGCAGGTAGTAAATATAAGCGATATAAACGCCCAGCCGCGTTCCTTTAGGCAGGCGCTTTATGCCTTCAAATGCATCGTCAAAATCGGCTTTTATTTCCGTTTCGATGTTTTTTTTATCCTGTTCGGTAAAGTTATTAAAATTCACACCCGGAAAATAGGTACGGCCACGTTCGGCATAATCAGCCTTGATATCCCTTAAAAAATTAATTTTTTGAAAGGCGGCGCCAAGGCTTCGTGCCTGCGGAAGCAAGGATTGGTATAAAGTGTCATCGCTGGTAAAAACCCGCAGGCACATCAAACCGATCACCTCGGCCGAGCCATAAATATAGGTTTTATACCCCTGATTATCATACACCTTGGTATCCAGGTCCATTTCCATTGATGTTAAAAAAGCCCTGATCAGTTCATGATCGATGCGATATTGGTTTACTACCTGCTGAAACGAGTGTATAACCGGGTTAGTGCTGATTCCCGTTGCGATAGCCTTGAAAGTTTCGTTACCAAAACTGGCTATAAGTTCCTGCTGGTTATAGTTATGAAAAGTATCAACAATTTCATCAGCATAACGCACAAAACCATAAATGGCGTATATGGGATAGCGGAAACTTTTATCAAAGGTTTTAATACCGAGACTAAATGACGTGCTATACTTCCGGGTTATCAGTTTACTGCATTCAAAACAGGCTTCGTCATATAGGTTAGTCATCGGCACAAGAAAAGGTGATTTCTCAAAAGTACAAATTCAAACCGGTATTGTTTTTTAATGTGTCCAAAACAATTTGCTTACCTTAGGCTCCACTTTAAACATGAGCAACACTAAGCATATCATCGTTATCGGTTCGGGCTTCGCTGGATTATCGGCGGCCTGTGTTTTGGCTAAAGAAGGCTACCAGGTTACCATACTGGAAAAAAACAACCAGACGGGTGGCCGCGCGCGGGTTTGGGAGCAGGACGGCTTCAGGTTTGATATGGGGCCGAGCTGGTACTGGATGCCCGACGTTTTTGAAAGCTTTTTCGCCTTATTTGGCAAAAAACCGGCTGATTATTACGAGCTAAAACGGCTGGATCCCGGCTACCGGATATATTATGGCAAAGATGATGTGCTTGATGTACCCGCCAATATGGCCCAACTGGAAGCCCTGTTTGAGCAGATTGAACCCGGCAGCAGCAAGGCGTTGAGAACGTTTATGAGCCAGGCCGAATATAAATACAAGGTTGGCATGGGCGAATACGTGTTTCGACCTTCGCATTCCATTACTGAATTTATTGATCTCAACCTGATAAGAAAAAGCTTCAGCATGCAATTGCTTACCAGCATGAGCAAACATGTGCGCGGGCTTTTTAAAAACCCTAAGCTGGTTAAATTGCTGGAGTTCCCGGTGCTGTTTTTAGGCGCCACGCCGCAAAACACCCCCGCCATGTACAGCATGATGAACTATGCCGACCTGGCTCTCGGTACCTGGTACCCCATGGGCGGCATGAACGAAATTATAAAAGCCATGGTAAGTGTTGCCACCGGGCTGGGCGTAACAATAAAGCTTGATACAGAAGTAACCAAAATTGAAGTACAAAATAAAAGCGCCACCACCATTCACACCAACAAAGGCAATTTTACGGGCGATGTAGTAATTGCAGGGGCCGATTATGAGCATGTTGACCAGCATTTACTTGATCAGCCGCACAGAAACTACAACGCTAAATATTGGGAGAGCAGAACCATGTCGCCCTCAAGCCTGTTATACTATATAGGCACCAACAAAAAAGTGGAGGGTATACAGCATCATAACTTATTTTTTGACGAGGATTTTGAATTGCATGCCAAAGAAATTTACACTTCGCCGCAATGGCCCAGCAACCCGCTGTTTTATGTTTGCTGCAGCTCAAAAACAGATGCTACCGTGGCGCCTGCAGATGGTGAAAACCTGTTTTTCCTGATGCCGATAGCTCCGGGACTGAACGACGATGAAAGCATTCGCGAAAAATATTTTGATTTAATGATGGATAGGTTCGCCCGGATTACCGGACAGGACATTCGTGATGCCATAGTTGTAAAACGGAGCTATGCGCTTAATGATTTTAAGGCCGACTATCACTCCTTCAAAGGGAATGCCTACGGCCTGGCAAATACGCTTGCTCAAACCGCCTTTTTTAAACCGGCCATGCGGGCAAAGCATGTTAATAACCTGCTGTATACGGGGCAGCTTACTGTACCCGGGCCGGGTGTGCCTCCGGCTATTATTTCGGGGCAGGTAGTTGCAGCCGAGGCGGTAAAGTTGTTGGCTAAACAGCTATAATTAGCCGGACATAAGCCATTGTCATAAATATGACGTAAACATGGCGGCAGGTTGTATCTTTATGGAGTTTTACTTTTGTTGAGCAAAATATAAAACTATGAAAACCTATAACCCCGGAAAAAAGATCAAGGAGTTGCGTACACGCAAAGGCTTAAGCTAGGAAGAATTAGCGGCGCAGGCCCTGCTAAGTTTACGAACCGTACAACGTATAGAGAATAACGAAACAGAGGCCAGGGGCGATACGCTTAAACGACTGGCAACCGCGCTGAGTGTAGATACCGAATTTTTGACGGAAATTCCGGAAGACCTGATTGAACAGATGCCTGATGATAACCGGAACTTTCTTACAACTATCACTTTATCAGCTCTGAGTTTTATCATATTTCCGCTGCTCGGCATCGTGATACCATTAGGTTTATGGCTATCAAACAGGCGAACGTTAAAGGGGATAGACAAGCCTTGTAAAAGGCTGATAAACTTTCAGATCTCGTGGTGCCTGTCTTTTATAATTTTTGTGGTTATGCTCTGCAATCATGAAATGTTCCATTTTCCTGCTGCTGTTTTGAATTTAGGCATGCCTGAATGGATACTATTAAGCATCCCGCTTTTTATGGCGTAAATATCATGTACATTATTTTCAACAGTATATTAGTGTACAACACCAGGAAGATATTTTATCAACCGGCTTTACCTTTTTTGAGATAGCCGTTGTCAACAATCCAATAAAAAACCCGCCTCAAAAGCGGGTTTTTAATTTTATAAAGGTATATGATGGAGTTTAATTATTCGTTTTCTGCATAAACGGGTTTGGCGATGCCGTTGTCGTAAGCTTTAAGGTTTTTCTTAAGCAGCTTACGCGCTACGTGGATGCGGGTTTTAACAGTACCGATCGGGATATCCAGGTGATCGGCAATTTCGTGGTATTTATGGCCTTCAAAATACATGGTAAAAGGCACATAATAATCTTCAGGCAGCCTGTCTAAAGCTTTTTTAATATCATCCATTACAAATTTAGCTTCACCCTGGTTTTTGGTTGAACTGAATACCAGGTTTGGTGATGAGATTTCATCGCTTTTGGTAACGAAGGTGCTCATTTTAACAAAACGGCGATAATTATTGATGAATGTATTTTTCATGATGGTGTATAACCACCCTTTTAAATTGGTGCCTTCCTTAAACTTGTTATAGTAAGTTATGGCCTTCAACATTGTATCCTGGACAAGGTCGTTAGCATCGTCTGCGTCGTGCGTAAAGTGTAAAGCGTATGATCTTAAAGAAGTCGCCTGACGTAGTACAAGGGTGTTAAACTCAATCTTTGTCATTTTGTTAAAGTTTTGTGTTAACAATTAGACAAGCATGATGCCACTAACCCAAAATGTTCGGCAAAAAGTTAGGTTTTCAATACAACCATAAAGCTCCACCACTGTGTACTTTTTACACTTACATTACAATAAAAACATTGAATAACACCTATTTAAAGCCAAAAAATGCAATATAAAACATTAAAACGACACCTGTATTTCCATTCAGATGTTTTTCAAGCCAAGCCAAAATTTACTTTAAATGAAAATTTTTAATTAATAATATTTACTTCACGTTGTAGTATAACGCCAAATTTAGTGTACACACTGTCTATGATTTGCGACGAAAAATCAAAAATCTCCTGACCGGTGGCACCGCCATGGTTCACCAGTACCAAAGCCTGGTTTTTCCAGGTGCCCGTATGGCCGATAGTTTTTCCCTTCCAGCCGCATTGCTCTATCAACCATCCCGCGGCAAGTTTTACACCGCCATCGGCAACCGGGTAATTTACAACTTCCGGAAAACCGGCTTGCAGCCTGTCAAATTCTTCGGCGCTAATCACCGGATTTTTGAAAAAGCTGCCCGCGTTACCAATGGTTGACGGATCGGGCAATTTAGATACCCGGATGTGCGCCACCACCTGCGATACATCTTTTATGGTAGGATTAGAAATCCCCCTGCTTTGCAGTTCCTGCGATATAGCCCCGTATCCGGTATTGATATTTGCCTTAAGCGATAATTGGAACTTAACCGATACTATAATATACTGTCCTTTCAATTCGGCTTTAAAAACACTTTCACGATAACCAAATTTACAATCCGCTTTACTAAACTCCCTGAAATTACCGCTTGCTATCTCAAAGGCCCGGCAGCTGTGAAATACATCTTTCAGTTCTACACCGTAAGCGCCTATATTTTGAATAGGAGAAGCGCCTACCGAACCGGGGATCAGGCTTAGGTTTTCCACGCCGGCATAACCATGATCAACGCAATAATTTACCAGGTCGTTCCATACTTCGCCTCCGCCCGCTTCCACATATACATCCTCATGACTGATGCGGTGCTCAATACCGCGAATGTTCATCCGTACAACCAATCCGTTAAAGTCATTAACCATCAGCATATTACTGCCGCCGCCGAGCACCAACAAGGGCAGCGCTTTCCACTGCGGATCAGCAAACAGTTCTTTAAGCTCCTCTTCGCGGGCTATTTCAACAAAATAGCGGGCAGTTACATCGATACCAAAAGTGTTAAAGTTTTTGAGGGATACGTTTTGTTGAATTTGAAGCATGGGTGTTGAGTTCGGATTTGAGATGTTCGATTTCGGATTTTTTTTGCAGAAACTCCTTGAAGACAAAAGTAACTAAAAGATGAGGATTGTCTGAACCGGGATTTGATGGGATTTTTGTCTGAACTCGAATTTATAGAATTAAGTGATTAACAGAATGTCAGGCATATTCGAAAAATTCCAATAATTCCGCCAAATTCGAGTTCAGACAACTCAATCAACCACTTACTCCCCCATAATCCGTTAAAATTTGTTAAAAAATTATAATCCTCTTGCAAATACGAAATCTGTCGTAGATATTTGTACGAAGAAATTCGTAATAGAGAAGACAGATGGAAATCAAACCAACAGAAAGCGAACTTGAAATTTTACAGGTAATTTGGAAAAAGGGCCAATGCACCGTACGTGAAGTTCATGATGAGCTTGCTAAAAACAAGGATGCCGGTTATACCACTACCTTAAAGTTAATGCAGATTATGCATGATAAGGGATTGGTTGAACGCGACACCACTTCAAAAACCCATGTTTACAAGGCTTTATTCACCATGGAGCAGGCACAAAGCAACGCTCTGGATAAAATCTTGTCTACTGTATTTAAAGGCTCCACTTCCAACTTGGTGATCCAGGCGCTTGGCCAGCACCGGGCATCAAAAGACGAGATTGACGCCATTAAAAACTTTTTGAACCAATTTGATCAGGACAAAAAATAAACGTGATGGAAAATTTATTCTATAATATAAGCCAGGTGCTGGGTATCACCGTTCTGCAATCGTTATGGCAGGGGTTGCTGGTATGGTTTGCCTTAAGGTTAGTGTTTATTTGCGCGCCGCGTTTATCGGCTATTAAAAAGCACAATTTGGCTATGGGCGCTATGCTGATGATCAGCGCCTGGTTTATATACACGTTTATCCATCAGTTCGGGCTGCATGAGTGGGTTAGTTATACATCTGCAAATGCGCCATCTTTATTACCACGTTTCTACCTGCCGCTGCGTGAAGTAGCCGCCCGCCCGCAAAACAATTATTACGAATACGTTATTAAAGGCTACCTGCCTTATATAACAGCCCTTTACCTTGCGGGCCTTGTGTTTAACCTGCTTAAGGTAAGCTTAAGCTGGCAGCGCATCAGCCTGATAAAACGGACCATGGTACCTGCCGACAGGCTGCAAACCTTTGCCGATGAGCTTTGCCAAAAGCTGGGCATCACCAAAAATGTGTGGGTAAACTTTAGCCGTATGGTTGATGCCCCCTGTATGATCGGCTTTTTTAGCCCGGTTATTCTACTGCCGATAACCCTTACTACTTATTTATCGGCAACCGAGGTTGAGGCCATTTTACTGCACGAATTATCGCACATTAAACGCAATGATTACCTGCTCAATTTATTGCAGCAATTTATTTCCATACTGTTATTCTTTAATCCCTTTGCCCAATTAATTAACAGAGTTATTAACCAGGAGCGCGAAAACAGTTGCGATGACCTGGTTGTGCATACTACGCAACAACCGCTCATTTACGCCCACGCGCTGCTTAAGCTGGAACAAACCAGGCAACAGCATTTACAGCTGGCCCTGGCTGCCAACGGCAAAAAATATCATTTATTAAACAGAATTGAACGCATCATGAAAACCAAGAAACCTATAGGCAATGTACGCCACCTGTTGGTGGCGCTTGCTATAACCGCTGCGGGCGTTAGCAGCGTAGCCTGGCTTAACCCAACTATTAAAGATGGTAAGCTAAGCGTTAAAAAAGTTACCGCACCCGCCGCTATACATAACTTATTTGTTGAGGATACCACCCGCAAAGCCGCGGCTAAAAACAAAAAGGCAATAGCAAAACACAAAGCCAATGTTATAAAAAACAAGCTGCGTCATGAGCATTTTGATTACAACGGTTTTAACGACGCCGAATTAGACAGGCTTACTGCCGAAGTAAGTAAACAGGGCGAGCTGATTGGCAAATACTACGCCAGCGAAGATTTTAAAAAGCAAACTGCGCTGTTGGAAGCTAAAAGCAAGGAGCTACAGGCTTACTACAATACCGATGCCATGGAAAAAATGAAGTTGCAAATGGAAAAAGCCGGCGAAGAATTTCAAAAGGAATACGGCGATAATTCCGAAGCGCAAAAACTGGGCGGCCAGATGGGCGAACTCGGTAATAAAATAGGAGCTTATTACAACAGCCCCGAATTTAAAAAGATGAACGAAGAGTTGGAAACCAAATACGGCATCCCGCACAATCGCGGCTATCATGGGTATAACGACGACAAAGACCCCAACTACAAAAAGTACCAGGATGAATTACAAAGCAAAATTCCGGCAGATGTAAAAGAGCAAACCGAGCAAATTAAAAAAATGGGCGAGAAAATGAAAGCTCGTTACCAATCGGCAGATTTTATTGCTAAACACGATAAAATGAAGGCTATGGGCGATAGCATGCGTATTGCCTACAATAATCCGGATATGAAAAACATTCAACGCGATATGCAGAAATTGGGCGAACAAATGCGCGCGTATCAAAACAGTCCGGAAATTAAAGCGGCCCAGGCACGCCTTAAACAAGCCACCAAAAAACTACAGGATTATATGAAAACGCCTGCCTTTAAACAAAAAATGAAGGAGTATCGGGATAAGATGGATGTGCAGCTTGATGATAAGTATGATACCAACGTTAAGGAAGCTTTAACTGATGCTGCCAGAGATTGAGGTGGAAGTCTTTAGTCGAAAGTTATAAGTTAAAAGTTTCAAACTCCGAACTTATGACTTTCGACTTAAGACTTAGAACTTCAGACTTGAGACTAAATATATTAGCATTAAAATTAACTACAAAAGAACCTTAATTTGTAATTTAGTGTCCTCAATAAAATGAGGACATTTTTTTATGCTTCAAAAGCTCACCATTAATAATTACGCGCTTATTGATAACCTGGAGATAGGTTTTGATAGCGGCCTGAACATATTAACCGGCGAAACCGGCGCGGGTAAATCAATCATACTGGGCGCCCTATCGCTCATTTTAGGGCAACGGGCCGAGAGCAGGTATTTTTTTAACCAGCAAAAAAAATGCGTTATCGAAGGCGTTTTCAAGATCAGCGGTTTTCACCTCGCCGATTTTTTTGAAGAGAACGACCTGGATTATGAAAGCGAAACGGTGTTGCGCCGGGAGATTTCGGCAGATGGCAAATCCCGCGCTTTTGTAAACGACACCCCGGTTAACCTCGCCGCGCTGAAACAACTGGGCGAAAAACTGATCGATATCCACTCGCAGCATGCCACTTTGGAGATTAACGATCCGGAATTTCAGCTGCTGGTGGTTGATTCGGTAGCCCGCCATGCCGATCTTTTGTTTGATTATCAAACGAAATTTAAAGCCTACAAAAAATCGTTAAGCAAGCTTAACCAGCTTATTGCCGAAAACGATAAAGCTAAGGCCGACCTGGATTATTTCCAGTTTCAGTTTGATGAACTGGAAAAGGGCAAGCTGGATGCCGATGAACAGGAACCTTTAGAGCAGGAACTTAACACGCTGAACAACGCCGAAGAAATAAAACGCGCGCTGCTTAATGCCAACTATCTTTTAAAGGATGGCGAAGCGGCCGTGCTTTTACAGCTAAAAGAAGCCGGCCAGGTATTAGGAGCTATTGAAAAATACAATCCCGCCATTGCCGAATTGCACCAACGCATCAACAGTACCATCATCGAACTGAAAGACGTTGCTGCCGAGGTTGACGGCATTGAACAGCATACTTTTGTGGATGAAGCCCGAGCCGGGGAAGTGAACAACCGCCTCAGCATGATTTATAACCTGCAAAAAAAACACCGGGTTAACACCAATGCCGAGCTATTGCAGATCCAGGAAGAACTATCTGAAAAAATTCAGCAAGCCCTGTTTGGCGATGAGGCCATCGAAAAGCTGCAAAAACAAATAGCTGCCGATAAAGCTGAGTTGGAAAAGCTGGCGGCTCAGCTCTCGGCCAACAGGCAAAAAGCTATCCCGGATATTGAGAAGCAGGTTTTAGAGACGCTGGCTGAAATGGGGATGGGGAATTCCATGTTGAAGATTGAACAAGTGCCCCCCCCGCCCCCTAAAGGGGGTGCTGATAGTCCTGCGGTTGTGCTTACGGCTACGGGGATTGATCATATTAAGTTTTTGTTTTCGGCCAATAAGGGGCATGCTTTGGCCGAAATGAGTAAGGTGGCTTCGGGTGGTGAGCTTTCGCGGTTGATGCTGAGCATTAAATCTATCGTGGCGCAGTATACAGCCTTGCCTACCATTATTTTTGATGAGATCGATACAGGTGTATCCGGCGAGGTAGCCAATAAAGTTGGGGTAATTATGGAGCGGTTGGCTAAAAACCTGCAGGTAATTACCATTACCCACCTACCTCAAATTGCCAGCAAAGGCCAAAGCCACTATTTTGTTTATAAGGATGATAGTGAGGCGGCTACTTTTACGCGCATAAAACAATTAAATAAAGATGAACGCGTTTTAGAAATTGCCAAGATGCTGAGTGGTGATAAGCCCGGTGAAAGCGCTTTACAAAACGCGAGGGAACTGCTGAGCCCCCTGACCCCCTGAAGGGGAAGTATGCTGACCATTCTTGAAAAATGTCATCGATAGAGCAGAGGGGGGAAAGAGTGGCGGAGCGAAAGAGAAATCCTGTACGCCATGCTAAACCACAATGCAATGCGTAATAGCAGGGCGTAGAATATTTCTCCTCACTCCACCACTCAGACCCTTCGCATGTACGTCGAAATGAAATCCGTTTTAATTAGCTATAAATACTAATCGTAGACTTATAACTCTATTTTCCTTAACTTTTAAATCACCAAAAACCCAAACTTATAAGCTAACTGATAAATCGTCAAATAATTATAACTTTGCTGCAATTATAAAAACTTAACAAATGGCTTATAATTTATTAAAAGGTAAAAAAGGCATCATTTTCGGTGCGCTAAATGAGCAATCAATAGCCTGGAAGGTAGCACAACGTGCCGTACAGGAAGGTGCTGAAATTGTATTATCAAACGCCCCTATCGCTTTGCGCATGGGCGAACTCAATAAACTGGCCGAAGAATGTAACGCGCCGGTTATTGGTGCCGATGTTACCAATGGCGATGACATCAACAACCTGTTCACCCAAACGCTTGAGCATTTTGGCGGCAAGGTTGATTTCATCCTGCACTCGATAGGTATGAGCGTTAACGTACGCAAAAATATCCCTTACTACGAAAATAACTACGAATTTACCCACAAAGGTTTCGATATATCCGCATTAAGCCTTCACCGCATTTTACAGGCGGCCATGAAACATGATGCCATAAATGAATGGGGGTCGGTAGTGGCTTTAAGCTATATTGCTGCCCAGCGTTACTTCCCCGGCTATAATGATATGGCAGATAACAAAGCTGTATTGGAAAGCATCGCCCGTAACTTTGGTTACGAGTATGGCATGGCTAAAAAAGTACGTGTTAACACCATTTCACAATCACCAACCCGCACTACGGCCGGTTCGGGCGTAAAAGGGTTTGACGGCTTTATTGAGTTTGCCGAAAAAATGAGCCCGCTGGGTAATGCCGATGCAGACCAGTGCGCTGATTATTGCGTAACCCTGTTCAGCGATCTGACTAAAATGGTTACCATGCAAAACCTGTTTCATGATGGCGGTTTCTCATTTACCGGCGTAACCCAGGCTGTTATTGACCAGATGGCTAAGTAATCATCTTAAAATATCTTTCAACAAAAAAGGAGCCTTGCAAATACAATGCTCCTTTTTTGTTTAAGGAAGATTGGATTACGGTACCAATACAATTTTAATTTTTAACGGAGGTGGAATGTTAGCACCAGTAGGTAAACTTCCATCGGCATTTTGAGCATCAATGTATAATTTACCTGTTTCATATGCAAAACGGTAACTAACACCGCCATAAACATTTGGTAATTGCTCAAGCGTACCATCGCTGTTATCTAAATACACCAAAACTGCACCATGATTATTGTAGTAATCAGTAAGTTCCGGCACATTCAAAGTTGTGGTATAACCGTGAATGCTTCCCTGACCATCCGCAAGCACAAACGCCGGCGTAGTATCAAAAATAGTGGTAGCGCTTGGAGCAGTAGTAACATACTCCTTTTTACATGATGTTGCAGCAAGTACTATAGTGCAGCAAATTAAAGTCAAGAATTTTTTCATAAAGTATTGCGTTAGTTATTATAACTGTTTGAACAAAGTTTTGTTCGAAGGTTTAAACGAAATTTTAATTATTTTAACGTGAGTTCGGATAAGAAAAAAACGATTCGGAAAGGATCTAAATATATAATCTATTGAATGTCAAAAAGTAAGCATAGATTTTTATATTTAAGTGTCGAATCTAAATGATAACAATCTATGCTTACTTCTGATAAAATTATTGAAATTTTCGTTAAAGTGGATGACTTCTGCAAAGAATCGACGAGTGCATGGTCAAACTCGATACACAAACCAAGGTCCCGTAACAAAGCTTGTCCGGTATTTGCTTAATCAAATACTTTGCATAGGGGCCACAAGCCGGGAGGCTTGTACTTGCAGCGGCCTGGACAGCCATTCAATTGCTTACCGAACGACACAACAACCGCTTACCTGCGGAACACCAACAAGGGAAGGGGTTATAGCGATTGCTGTAAGCTGGTTATTGTAGTTATTGCGGCCCAGATCGTTACAGAACTTTTTATCGGCACGGCCCTGCAGCGGCGTCCCGCAATCCAAACAAACTCTTTCCTGGTTCATGGTATAAAGGTAGGCAATAAATTATCCGTTTGCAAACGTTTACAAACGGATACTATCGACTATAAACGGTTAATAACCGGGTAATTTTTCCGCCCCACCCCACCTTTGTAGCGTTAACTCAAACGAATCAAAAAATATTTAAATAATAAAACGATGAACTCATTAAGAAACAGTGTACGCCTGGTAGGTAATTTAGGGATGGATCCTGAAGTAAAAGTTTACGACACCGATAAAAAAATGGTGCGCCTTTCCATAGCTACCAACGAAACTTATAAAAATGATAAAGGCGAAAAGGTTACCGATACCCAATGGCACAGTCTTGTTTTCTGGGGAATGCAGGCCAAACTTGCCGAAGACTTTTTAAAAAAAGGCGATGAGGTTGCTATTGAAGGAAAGCTGACTAACCGCAGCTATACTGATAAAGAAGGCATTAAGCGCTATGTATCTGAAGTGGTGGTAAATGAATTTTTGAAAATGGGTAGAAACTGAAGAACAGATGGGATGCAGCAAAAACCTGTTGGGCGATGGGGAGCCAAATCAATAAATAATGTTGGTATGGTTTCTCCAAAAGAGATGCCTCCAGCAACAGAAAATCAATAATATAACACAACATCGGTAACAGTGCAAACTATATACACGGCTTTGAACCTAAACCAGCTCTTATCACAAAGCTGTTGCCGGTGTTGTTGTTTAATCTTGTTATTAATTATCATTTGCAGAGACTAAACTTCATGGATTGTGCAAATAAAAAAAATGATAAATATTTATTGATAATCAATAAATATTTATCATTTTTGAACAAAATCACAAACATGAAAAACTTAGGAAAAAGATCTTTATCGGCAGTAATGGCTATTGCTGTTAATTTACTCTGGTGGGTAGAGTGGGTTGCTGGCGCTTTGGGTGCATTTATGGTATTGACGGCGGCACATATTCGTAAAGCATTTGCTTTGCAGGTGCCCATTACTTACACTCCCATGAGCATGGCACAGATTTATTCGGCGAAACAAAAGGGTGATTTCAGTATCCTCAATACAACTAACGGAACACTAAGCATTCATGTAGGCGCCGATTGGAAAACCATAGCAGCATTGCTTACAGGATACGGCGCAATTTTCGCCGCAATTGTGATCATTACCTACCAGGTAAAAAGAATTTTCGAGAGTTTTAAGCAAGACCAGCCATTTCAACAGGCGAATATATACAGGGTTAGAAACATCGCATTGGTACTGATAAGCTATTCGGTTGTACAGTGGTCGTCTGTAATTATGATCAATCAATTTTTGTTATCAAACTTTGTCTTCCATCATCTTGATCTCACTTATGAGTTCAATTACACTTGTTTGCTTATTGGGGTTGTGCTTTTGGCTGTAGAAGGAGTTTTCAAAACCGGCCTGGCTTTGGAAGAAGAAAAGCAACTAACAATTTAAGCTATGGCAATAATTATCAACCTTGATGTGATGATGGCCAGACGCAAAATGTCGCTCAATGTACTGTCGGAAAAAGTCGGCCTAACACTGGCTAACCTATCTATATTGAAACAAGGGAAGGCTAAAGCTATTCGGTTCAGCACCTTAGAAGCAATATGCCAGGCGCTCGATTGTCAGCCCGGAGATATTCTGGAATACCGGAATGACCATGTTGAAAGCTTTGTTATCGTGTAAACAATTCTTAGGCGAAATTATGTTTAAAAACAAAAAAAATAGAAAAGCCCTCTTTTTAAAAAAGGGCTTTTCTATTTTTATTCCGGTTCCTGCTGGCTCAGGCAGTGGAAACTGCCCAACCCCCAGATAATATCCGTGCTATCAATCCCCACAACCTTACGGTCAGGGAAGCATTTGGTTAGTATATCTAACGCCTTATCATCATTTTTTGAACGATAGGTAGGAACTATCACCGCCGAATTGGCGATATAAAAATTAGCATATGATGCGGGCAAACGGGTATCATCATAAATAACTGCGTCGGGCATGGGCAGTTCAACTACGTTTAACTGCTTGCCGTTCAATAGCCGCATAGTTTTCAGCGTATCGAGGTTTTCCTGCAACAGGTGATAGTTATCGTCATTCTTATCTTCCTCAACAACGGTAACCACAGTATCTTCGTTTACAAAACGGGTAATATCGTCAATATGGCCGTCGGTATCGTCGCCTACAATTCCATCACCCAGCCACAAAATTTGCTCCGCACCGTAATAGTTTTGCAGGTAACTTTCTATCTGCGCCTGGTTAAGGTGCGGGTTACGGTTTTTGTTAAGCAAACACGCTGTAGTAGTTAAAATGGTTCCTTTACCATTAAAATCAACCGAGCCGCCTTCCATTACAATACCCGGGTTAAATACCGGTAAGCCGAAATGGTTACCAATTTTGGTCGGGATGACATCATCCAGATCAAACGGCGGATATTTGCCTCCCCAGGCGTTGTAACCCCAGTCGACAATAGCCTTTTGTTTAGTGGTCTGATTGATCAAAAACGCCGGACCATGATCGCGGCACCACGCGTCGTTGGTAGGAAACTCGAAGATCTCGATCTTGTTCAAATCCACACCCGCGTTCTGTAATTGGAAAATTACCGATGCTTTCATATCGGCGTTGGCTACGTTGATGCGCACCAACTCGCCTTCGGTAACAACTTTTATAAATTCGATGTATGGTGCGTAGATCGTATCAATCTTACCTGGCCATGAAGCTTCTTTGTGAGGCCAGCTTAGCCATGTAGCCGTATGCTTTGCCCACTCTGCAGGGAAGGTGAAACCTTGCGCCAAAGGCGAGTCGGAAAGTCCGAAAGTCCGGAAGTCCGAAAGAGAACTATTTGATATATCTTTTGAGGACATTGATTTATTTTATTTAAGAGAGTTACGCAGTCCGTTCAACATTGCCAAAATCTCTTCACATTGTTGATATAATTTTGCAAAATTTTCGTCTGATATCAAATTTCGCTTTTGTGCTAAATACAAACACCCAACAACTTCAATATTTGATCTTAAAGCGTAGCCAACAAACTTATTGAATTCGGCGTTAGATTGTCCCGTTGATCCTTCAGCAATATTTAGCGAAATAGAATCGGCGGCCCGTTTTATTTGAGATGACAAAATAAACAATTCATCCTTTGGAAAAGTCCTAGTCAGATCATGAATATCCGATGATAGGTCGACTGCTTTTTTCCACACAACCAGCTTTTCAAACTTAAAACCCATATAACTGACTTTTTCTTTCGGACTTTCGGACTTCCCGACTTTCGGACTAAAATCAATCCTCGTCTAAAAGTCTTTTCGTTATCGGCTGATATGAGTCGATACGACGATCTCTCAGGAACGGCCAGTGGCTCCTATAGTAATCCGACTTATCTAAATCCAACTCCTGTACAATAACTTCTTCCTGATCGTGAGTGGTTTGATGGATAACAGCACCAAACGGATTGGCGAAGAATGAACCGCCCCAGAATTTCACACCTGCTTCTTCACCTACACGATTAACGCTTACCACGTGAATACCATTGGCAACTGCGTGCGAACGCTGGATAGTTTGCCATGCGTTGTATTGCTCAACGTTGGTAGCTTCGTCTTGTGTAGTAGCCCAGCCTATTGCGGTTGGGTAAAATAATATATCGGCACCCATCAACGCGGTGATACGGGCTGCTTCAGGATACCATTGATCCCAGCAGATCAGTACGCCGATGCGGGCATATTTGGTATTGAATACTTTGTAGCCAAGATCGCCGGGGGTGAAGTAAAATTTTTCGTAAAAGCCGGGATCATCGGGGATGTGCATTTTGCGGTATTTACCCAGGTAGCTGCCGTCGGCATCAAGTACTGCGGTAGTATTGTGATAAACACCTTGCGCACGCTTTTCAAATAATGAAGCGATGATTACCACGTTAAGTTCGGCGGCAACCTTCGATAGCTCGTCGGTTGATGGGCCGGGGATAGCTTCGGCCAGCTTAAAATTGTCGTAGTTTTCCTCATCGCAAAAATAAAGGGACGTAAAAAGTTCTTGTAAACAAACTACTTGCGCGCCTTTTTGGGCAGCTTCCCTTACTTTAACAATGGCTTTTTGCAGGTTCTGCTGTTTGTCAGCAGTACAGCTCATTTGCACTATACCAACTTTTACTTTACTCATCTCTTCAAAATTTGCGCAAAAGTAACACTTTGTTTGTTAGCATTTGGTCGATTTTATATTATCGTTTCACAGATTACCTTGCGATTACACTGTGTTAAAACCGGATTATTAAAAACCATCACTACAATAAACAATTGATTTACTGGTTTTAATGTTTGTGAAAACAAAATGAAGAATTTTTGTTAATTGACTATCGGGTACATCGAAATAAAAAAATAACATAGCTTTGCAGCCGAATGACACAAACAGACGATATTATTGACGAAGGTGCCGAACATAAAACCTGGAAAGGTAAACTTTGGGGCGTTGTAAAAGTAATCCTGATCATTGTAGTAACGGGCGGCCTCCTTTACTGGGTTTTTAGTAAAGTGCCTTTTGCTAAAATAAAATACCGCCTCGCCAATGCCGACAGGGCCTGGTTAACCGCCGCGATAGCCTGCTACATAGGCTCGATGTTTTTTTCATCATGGCGTTTATTAAGTTATTTTAAATCGATTGGCCTGCGGCTCGACTGGCGCTTTAACCTTCGCCTCTATTTTCTGGGGTTGTGCTATAATGTTTTATTGCCGGGCGGTATCGGCGGCGATGGTTACAAAATATACCTGTTGCATAAGCGCTACGGTTTACCTACCAAAAAAGTATTCTGGGCTATATTGTTTGACAGGTTGAGCGGCTTTTGGGCTATCGGCGCTATTGTGGTGGGGCTAATTATTTTAATACCCAATTTTCCATACCACCTGGCATGGCCGTTAAGCATAGTATCGGTTGGCACGGTGATTTATTATTTTGTAGCCCGTAAGTTTTTTAAAGATTATACCCACAACTTTGTTCAGGCACATTTAAAAGCCATAGGAGTGCAAAGCATGCAACTGCTTTGTATTGTTTGTTTACTGCTTGCGCAGGATTTTAACGGCAAATTTGCTCCTTACCTGCTGTCGTTCCTTTTCTCTTCCTTAGCGGCAATTATTCCGTTTAGTTTGGGCGGCGGCGGCATCCGCGATGCCCTTTTTCTTACACTTGCACGCCAGTTTAACCTGGCCGAAGATATGGCGGTTTACCTGAGCTTTGGGTTTTACCTCATCTCTATTATTGTGGCTTTATTCGGTGTATACTATGTACTTGCCCCTAAGCGCCTGGATGCGGGCATCAAAAAAGGCGAAGAACCAAAGTTGGAAAACCATCCGATAGAAGAATAATATTCGCCTAAAAAGCTTATTTCAGAATAATGATCTGAAACTTGCTTTGATGACAACCATCTGCTAAACTTGGCGTTATTATAGCATAAACCGCCAACAGCAATGAGCCATTTTAATGATTTTAATAATCCGCAGGTTGCGGCTTTGCCCGGTTATTTAAAGCAATTTATAGTCGACCAGCATTACGAACACTACACCCCTATCGATCATGCGGTATGGCGCTATGTGATGCGCCAAAACTATAGTTACCTGAAAGATGTAGCCTACTACCCATACATTCCCGGTTTGCAAAAAGCAGGCTTAACCATTGAACATATCCCTGATTTGCAGGAAATGAATGATGCCCTGGGCAAAATTGGCTGGGGGGCCGTTACGGTTGACGGCTTTATTCCGCCCGCTGCCTTTATGGAATACCAGGCTTACCGGGTGCTGGTTATTGCTGCAGATATCCGCCAGTTAAAGCATATCGAATACACCCCGGCTCCCGACATTATTCACGAATCGGCAGGACATGCGCCAATTATTGCGGATAAGGATTACCATGAGTATTTGAGCTATTTTGGGTCGATAGGCGCTAAAGCTATGTTTTCGGCACAGGATTTTGAACTGTATGAGGCTATCCGCGCATTATCTATATTGAAAGAAATGCCCGATGCCGATGAGGAGGCGATAATCAAAGCTGAAGCTTATGTTGAATATTGCCAGAACAACATGGGCCAACCATCAGAAATGGCCCTGTTAAGCCGCCTGCACTGGTGGACGGTAGAATATGGATTGATCGGCACCCTTGAGCAGCCCAAAATTTACGGGGCCGGACTGCTTTCATCTATCGGTGAAAGTTCAACCTGCATGCAAAAGGATGTAGAAAAACTTTGGTATACTATTGATGCCGTTAAATACCCGTACGATATTACGAAGCCCCAGCCACACCTGTTTGTAACGCCCGATTTCCAAAACCTGATTGATGTATTGGAGCAATTTGCAAATACGATGGCTTTCCGCAGGGGCGGCGCTTCGGGGTTGCAAAAAGCTGCCGACAGTAAAAATACCTGCACCGCAGTTTACAGTTCCGGATTACAGGTATCGGGCACTTTTACCGGTTTTGCGACTGATTTAGAGGGTGGGCCATACTTTATTAAAACTACCGGACCAACAGCGTTGGCCTTTGGCAATAAACAGCTAAAAGGGCACGGTAAAAGTTATCATAAAGATGGTTTCAGTTCGCCGGTAGGTAAACTCGGGGGTTTTACCAAAGCACTGGAAGATTTTTCGGGTGATGACTTGAAAGAGGCAGGTTTAGAAAAAGGCAAAATAACCCAACTGCGGTTTGAAAGCGGCATCAGCTTAACGGGAAGAGTAGTAAATATAATGGTTGAAGGCAATAAGATCATCCTGATCACTTTTGACGATGCAACCCTTACCGATAAAGATGGTTCCGTACTGTTTGACCCGGCCTGGGGAGTTTATGATATGGCTGTTGGCGCAGAGATCACCTCTGTATTTTGCGGCGCGGCCGATAAAGAATTATTTGATGAACTAATTTACAAATCGAAAACAGAAACCCATCACCCCGTTTACGATCAAAAAACCAAAGAGCTTCACAAGCTTTACCAACAGGTGCGCGATTGCCGCATCAATCGCGGCCCCTATGGCTTCCTGGGCAATGTATGGCACCAATTACAAAACAACCATCATGACGACTGGCTTTGCGCATTGGAGATCCTGGAAATACTTGTTCACGAAAACATCGAACCAACAATGGCAGATGAGATCCGCGCTTTCCTCGAACAGAAAACTGTGAACGAGCCGGAGTATAAAAAACTGATCAATGATGGTTTTTACCTGATCAGGCATCCGGTTGAGCAAAAATTGGTAGTTTAGCAATTCAAACACCTCGTCATTGCGGAGGAACGAAGCAATCCCCGATTAGCAGAGTAGCTATACAAGTCTCCCTGTAAAGTTCGCGATTGCTTCGTTCCTCGCAATGACGTGTGGTAATAAAATCCATTAACACAATCATTCCCCCTTTAGGGGGTTAGGGGGCTTATGAACATCATAATAACAGGCGCCAGCAGCGGCGTAGGTTTTGAAGCTGTAATTGAACTGATCCTATCGGGCAACCATAAAGTGATAGCCCTCGCCCGTTCGCAGGATAAACTGGAACGTTTGTTGGAAATTGCCCATGGCCTAAACCCCGATTGCCGGTTGTTTGCCCTTAAGTTTGATATTGTTCACGATGATTATGAAGGTCTGCAGCAGTTTATAACCGCCCAATTTGATAACCGGGTTGATATCCTGATCAACAACGCGGGCGTACTTATCAATAAGCCGTTTACACAACTTACCGAATCGGATTTTGTAGAAATGCTGCAGAGTAATTTCATCGGTCATGTGAGGGCCATTCAATCGCTACTTCCGCTAATGCCCTCGGGTTCCCACATTTTGAATATAGGCAGTATGGGCGGATTTCAGGGCAGCGCCAAATTTCCGGGGCTTGTGGCCTATTCGGCCAGCAAATCGGCATTACATACTTTAACAGAATGCCTGGCGCAGGAATTGGCAGAACAAAATATCAAAGTAAACTGCCTCGCCTTAGGTTCGGCACAAACCGAAATGCTGGAGCAGGCTTTTCCGGGCTATGAATCGCCTGTGATGGCTTTTGAGATGGGTAAATACATTGCTGATTTTGCCTTAACAGGCAGCAAATTCTTTAACGGAAAAATAATACCCGTAGCGGCTACAACACCGTAAAATATTTGCGTATTATCATAAACATATTTATAACTTAGTTATTATAAATATGTTAAGGTAACAGTGCATGGATAACCAGATCATATCACTATTTGCAAAGTCCAAAGATGTTTTCTTTGTAATGGATATGAATAATGTGGTGCTCCATACCAACGGCGCCTTCCGCGAAACCTTTAACTACACCGAGCAAGATCTTACCGGTTTAAATATCATCGATTTGCCACCCTGCTGATAAAGAACGTAATGAAGAAAACCTCATCACCCACCTTGATACCACTTCGCAGGAATTGGATGATGTGATACATTCTATAGTGGAGCGCACGGTTATATTAAGGCCAGTGGTACGGATGATTAAATCAGCCCTCCAGATTTTATGAATTTTATAACGAAAGAAAATCTGCAGCAACTCCTGGAGAAAACAAGTAATGCGCTACTTTCCATGGCACGGGATCATTGCTGGAATAAAATATCAGATAACAGTTTATATATAATTTCGGAAGACAGCGATACCGAGTTAAATTCGTTTGCGCGAAATAAGATCAGGAAATTAGTAAACGACAAAAAAACACCACAGCAATTATCGGCTTTAATGCCAAGACTAAATGATGTATATTCCGACACCTATGAGTTTAATCTTTACATTTACAAAGCCAAACGGGACAAAACAATAATTGAAATCACCTACCGTATTAAACGCTATTATGGTTACGATGCAGAATATAAGGAAATGATAAAAAACAGCCCTCCCTTACTCCATTGTAAAGTACCCATACCCTATTACGCACATATAATGCAAGGCAAGAATAAGCAATTCAATATCAATTGGGAGCTCTATCCTATCGACCATGTGTTAAGGCTGTTTTGGCATAGATTGAAATACAAATTTCATCGTTTTTTTTAACAAGCAATATATTCCGGGAAGTTAGTTACACATTATTTTTCTACATTATAATATTTTACCAACGCTAAAACTTATGCCGTCAAATCGCATGGCGTATACTTCAGGATCCTCTGTGAGAGCCCCAGAGGGGATGATTTCTTCCTCGCCCTTTCCTGCCTCCTGTATCTCATATTCCTGCCTCTCATCCCCTCCCCTCCTCTTTCACCGCCTTTATCCCCCACTTTACCGACATCTCCCCCAACATCGCCAACTATTGATTGACCGCCCTGTCCTGTTGCTGTAGTTTTGGGTAACATTAAAACTTAAAACAATGAACAACGATATAGCAACCCCTCAGGTAAATAACAAAAATGGCAAGGTCATGTTAGGGGTAATTTTATTAGCAGCAGGTGCTTTGTTACTGGTAGATCAGCTTGATGCTTTTCTTATTCCGGATTGGTTGTTCAGCTGGCCGATGTGGTTTATAGCCTGGGGTGCCATAATGGGCGCCAAACATAACTTCCGGAAACCATCATGGATTTTTATGATCCTGATAGGCATCATCTTTTTAATAAACGACAATGTTCATAATGCCGACAATATCACCTGGCCCATCGGTCTGATCGTGTTGGGTGCGTGGATAGCCCTGCGCCCCGCCAAACAAGCCGACCGCGATTTTTGGGAAAAGAACGAAAAAGCTAAACAGCATTTTGGCTTTGAAGAACCTAAAACCGAAGCATAAGCTCAACCAACCATCATATATATTGAAAAACCGGGGCATTTTTAAAAAGCCCCGTTTTTTTTTGCCTGATTACTAAATTTATCAGGTGTTCAATTTTTAAAAGTGTAAACAACTTCACATTATTTCAAAAAATCAAGTAACTAATAATCAATGAGTTAAATTTTAACAATTTCACTCTAAACAGCATCTTGAACACATATACATTGATAATCAACAGATTATAATTCAAGGTACAAAAAAGTTGAACACCCGTTTTTTAAAAATTGAACACCTGCTTTTTTAATAGCTAAACACCCTGTTTTTAGTTCTATCATATTTCGGTAACCCAATTTATCACCTTGAACCATCGTTACCGGCTAACAAAAAACCACTGCATTTTTAAAAGTCCAGGTTTTAAATTTACCTGCACAGTATCGCCAACTTTAACCTCGTTGTAAAGCGATTTATTAACCTCAACTTCTTCACTTTCGGCAGGCCCCCATTTGCTTAGGGTTAAGTTATACGAGGTATGTTTACCTGTTGATACCCTTTGATCAAGCACCCGGGCAGTGTAAGTTTTCGGCACGCCATAATCAAAATCACAATTAACCAGTACCGGCGCGGTAAAACCATATAACAAAACAAACAGCAACGCGCTAAGCCAGGTAGTTTTATTATTGCGTGCTTTTTCACGCGCGCTCAGCATTATAGCGGCAAAAATGGCGCTCAAAACAACTATCACAGTTGCCGCTGGCAAAAGTACATCAGTTAAGTGCATCAGCTTAAAATCAATAAAAACCCGTGCTAAAAGCGCGAAAGGCGGCAGAACGAGGGCCGTATTTAATGATGGGTATACAGCCTCTTTCTTTTTATCATTGGCGTTTAAAGTAACCACATCCCTTTTTAAATAAAATACAAATAATACCACCAATGGCCATATCAGGCCGGTTAAAATAACGTAATCGTAAGGCTGGGGATAGGCAAACATCCAGATACATATCGCTACGCCGACATAATTAAAATACGAGCAAAACTTTTTTAAACGCTTCAGCTCGGCCAGGCGCTCTTCACCGGTATAGCCATAGCTATCGTCATTTTGCACCTCTTCAATAGCCATTTGCTCCTGTTGGGCGTTAAGATCGGTGCAATAAAGGTTAAGCCAGGTTAATATTTCCCGGTAATCAGCATAATAAGTATAGTCGCCCAGGTGTATTCTTTTTTTCGATTTATCTATCGGGTCTATAAATAAAACATTGCGCTCCATACGGTAACCTTTAATATCACCAAGCAGCAGCTCCTTACTTCTGAAATAAGTAACGATTTTTATACCATCGCCCGAAATAATAATCCTGCCTACTTTTAGCTCGAGGTAAAGGTAAACGCCAAGCAACACCAGGCCCACGCCTAATAATGCCAGCCACAAGGTTTTATCGGTAATGGCCGCGTAAATGGAGTATGCGCCGCCAATAACCATGGCTGCTATCACGATGTAGAAAAATATTTTCCAACCGGTATGTAAGGTGTATTCCTTTTCAAACATCATGCCCCTGGCCGGGCCAAATTCCTGGTTCATTTTTTATATGATAAAGTTTAAGTACGTGGTTGTTTTACGATAAAAACCGTTGCAACTTACAAAATTTTATTTTTGCCGCATGTTAAATAATCCATCACAACTTTTTCACCGCTAAAATATCCCCACTCACCGAGAACTTGAAATATATCGCCAGTTTTTGTTTGGCTCAACTATAATGTTACCTTAGTTTTGGATATGATTTCAATTTGCAGATAATACAATGAACAACGATATAGAACATAAAGACCCTAACAAACGCAAAACCGTTGCAGGGATCATTTTACTTGCCGTAGGCGGCTTTTTGCTGCTGCAGCAATTCCGCATATTTTTCATACCCGATGGTCTTAAACTGTGGCCGGTATGGCTTCTTTTCTGGGGTTGGTATGTAGGTGCCAAACACAATTACAAAAAATCATCATGGATGTTACTGGTAGGCCTTGGCGTAGTGTTCCTGATAACCGAAAACATTCATGATTCGGGCAGGATCGTTGGTCCGCTGGCGGTGATTGGTTTTGGCATGTGGCTGATATTGAGGCGCAACAAACACTTTGATCCGCAAAACTGGAAAAACGAATTTAAAACAAACGATTGGGATAAATGGGGCAAAAAACAACCCTTCCAGTTTGACAAAAACGAGCCGGTAGTTGATTACACCGTAAAAGATGAAAACACCGATGTGCCCCCGGTTGATCCGTACACCCAAAAGCAGGACGACTTTAACTCCAAATACTCGGGCGATGATTATATCGATACCGTATCCATATTTGGCGGGGTTAACAAAGCCATCCTCTCTAAAAAATTCAGGGGCGGCGATATTGTAAACATTTTCGGTGGTGCCGAGCTCGATTTTACCCAGGCCGATATTAACGGCAGAGTAGTGATCGATATTACCCAGATTTTTGGCGGCACCAAAATAATTGTGCCATCAAACTGGCAGGTGGTATCAGATCTGGCGGCAGTTTTTGCCAGTGTAGACGATAAACGCATCCGCAGCACAGCCAGCGTAGGCAGCGAAAAGGTATTGGTACTTACAGGCGTATCCATATTTGCGGGGGTTGATATCCGCAGTTATTAATAAACTATTCAATACTACCTATTAACAATAACCAACATGAACTGGTACGTAGCAAAATTAGTTTTCAGGGTGATAAGCGGCAATGGAGACCACCAGGCGCAGTTTGATGAGCAATTGCGCCTGATCAGCGCCGATAGTGAACTGGTAGCATACGAGAAAGCTAACCGAATTGGCCATGCCAACCAGGATAGCTTTAAAAACATCGAGAAACAAACGGTAAAATGGCAGTTTATTGATGTTGCCGAGCTTAACCTGCTACCCGAATTGAAGGACGGCACCGAGCTGTATTATCACATCCACGAAACGCCCGATGCCGATCTTTATATTGCATGGGCACATCATAAATCGGCCTTGTTAGGCGTTAGGAACTAAACCTTAAACATTTATCAGTTTTGGAAATACCAAACATACAATCATCAAAACTATACGCGGCATTTGTTCTGTGCGGTTTGGCATGGGCTGCGTTGCAAACTTATATTATCCATAGTTTTGGGTTTGTTTGGTTTATTACCATAACCGATGGCTTACTTAGCGCCATATTATTATCGTGTGCCTGCTGGCTCATCAACAATAACCTGCGCTACTACCAACCGGGCAGGGGCAGTTACATTAACTTATTTATATGGTGTGTTGCCCTGGCGGGGATATGCGCAGCCGGCTGCCGTTACCTGTTGCCATTAATCAATACCGACCCGATCTATAACAACTTCCTGGCCCAATCATTAATGATCCGTTTCTTTACCGATTTTCTGGCCATAGGCTGGATGGCCATGATCAGTTTGTTATGGTACTCGCAACTGGATCAAAAAGAAACGTTGAAACGCAAAACCGAAGCCGAGCAGCTGGCCCGCGAAGCAGAGTTATATAACCTGAGGCAGCAATTGCAGCCCCACTTTCTATTCAACAGTCTTAATTCCATCAACGCCCTTATTGGTTTTAAACCGGATGAAGCGCGGCGGATGATTCACCAGTTATCTGACTTTTTACGCGGCACCCTGAAAAAAGACGACCAATTGCAGGTTACCCTAACCGAAGAACTGGCTCATCTTAACCTTTATCTTGATATCGAAAAAGTACGTTTTGGTCACCGGTTGCAAACCGAAATCAGCTGCGATGCTTTGTGCGGTACAGCAACTCTGCCATCCATGCTGTTACAGCCATTGGTTGAAAACGCCATTAAATTTGGCTTGTACGATACCGTTGGTGAAGTAACGGTAAGCATACGTGGCGAAATGGAAGATGGGTATTTAACGCTGATGGTTCAAAACCCGTACGATCCTCAAACATCAAAACCTAAAAAAGGTACAGGTTTTGGTTTGCGGGGTGTGCAACGGCGGTTATATTTGCTGTACGCGCGCAACGATTTGATGGAAACGCACGCGAGCGACGATCTGTACACAACCATTATAAAAATACCGCAACTATGAAGCGAGCTTTAATTATTGACGATGAACCTTTGGCCCGCATGGTAGTGAGGGAATACCTGCTTGATTTTAAAGAAGATATTGAACTGATACAGGAATGTAACGACGGCTTTGAAGGCCTCAAAGCTATTCAGCAACATCAGCCCGACCTGGTTTTCCTGGATATCCAGATGCCCAAAATTACCGGATTTGAAATGCTGGAGCTGGTTGAGCAACCGCCAGCCGTGATTTTTGCCACCGCCTTTGATGAGTACGCCATAAAAGCTTTTGAAGCCCACGCGGTTGATTACCTCTTAAAGCCCTTCAGCAAGGAACGCTTTAATAAAGCTGTAGAAAAGTTTTTGGCTACGGCCGCGCCGAAACCCGTAGCCAGGCAAACCGAAGAATTATTGGAAACTGCCGCCACACAATCGCCCGCACAACATGAACGCATAGTGGTAAAAACGGGTACCAAAGTAAAGATCATCCCTGTGGCCGATGTGGAGTACCTGCAGGCCGATGATGATTATGTAAGCGTGATCACCAAAGAAGGCTCATACCTTAAAAATAAAACCATGAGCTTTTTTGAGCAAACGCTCGATCCTAACCATTTTGTGCGCGTTCACCGCTCATATATTGTAGCGATACAACAAATTACCCGGATCGATCCGTATGAAAAAGATGCACATCTGGCCATATTGAAATCGGGAGCTAAAATCCCGGTGAGTAAAACGGGATACGTGAAGCTGAAACAGGTATTGGGGATATAAGCAGCCCCACCCAAACCCTCCCCGGAAGGGAGGGCTTTAGAATCACTAAATAAAAGTCTCCCCTTCCGGGGGAGATTTAGAGGGGGCTGGTTTATGCTTTTCCACTTCAAAGATCAATTTCCGCATCTGAGCACTTATTGGGACAAGTATCTCCCCCATCAAAAGCGCCTTGAAGTACCTGCAAAAACTATTTTACTGGAAGAAGGGAAAGTATCACAGCAATACATCTACATAGAAAAAGGTTGCGTGCGCGCGTTTTTTAATAATAACGGCGATGACAAAACCCTTCAGTTCTTTTTTGAAAACGAAGGGCTTACCTCCCTCCCAAGCTTTGTTAACGATACCCCGAGCGACATCACTATCGAAACTTTAGAGCCATCTGTAATTTACCTGCTCCCTAAAAAATACGTTAGCCAACTGATGGACGAGGTAAGCCACGAACCCGGCTTTTTGAAAATGATGCTGCAGATTTTCGCCCGCAGGCAAATGCATTACAGCAGCTTACTCATCTCCTTTATCCGCGATACACCAGAACAACGTTATCAAAACCTGCTTACCGAACGCCCGCATATTGTGCAGCGCATACCGCAGCATTACATCGCCTCCTACCTGGGTGTAAGCACTGTACACTTAAGCCGCATTAAAAGTAAACTGGCAAAAGGTAAACCCCATTTTTAAACTCGATAACATATGTTATCGTTACGCATAGCCGCCCCGCATAGTTTTGCTTCATCAAAAAAACAAATAAAACGATGAAAGCAGCAGTAATATATCAAAAAGGCGAAATGCCCCAATACACAGATTTTCCCGAGCCCGTTGTTGAAAACCCTGATGAAGTATTAGTAACCGTTAAAGCCGTAGCCATAAAACATTTTGATAAAGGCCGCGCGGCAGGCACACACTATTCAAGCGAAAAAAATCAAACAACCGGCCAGGTACCAGGCGGCGATGGCGTATGCCTGTTACCCGATGGTACACGCGTTTACGGCATGGGTGTAAGCGGCATGCTGGCCCAAAAAGCAACCATTAATAAAAACAGGATGGTTAAACTACCTGATGGGCTTAGCGACGCGGAGGCTGCCTCACTGCCCAACGCAATAATTGGCGCGGCCATGGGTTTAAGGTTTAAAGCCGAAATACAACCCGGCGATGTAGTATTAATAAACGGCGCGACAGGTTTTACCGGGCGGGTAGCGATACAAATTGCCAAACACTACGGTGCCGGCAAAGTGATTGCTACGGGCCGAAACCAGCAATCGCTTAATGAATTGTTAGCACTTGGCGCAGATGAGGTGATTTCCGTTTTACAGGATGATGAACAATTTACAACACAGATCAAAACCATCCACGCGCAAACCTCTATCGACATAGTAATTGATTATTTATGGGGGCATACCGCCGAAATGATATTAGCTTGTTTAAAGGGCGAGGGCTCATTCACCAACCGCACGAGGTATGTATCCGTTGGTAGTATGGGTGGTGATATTATCCAATTATCAGCCGCTAACCTGCGGAGTGTTGATTTGCAATTAAGCGGGTCCGGCCTTGGAGCTTGGTCAAAAAAACAAGTTGGTTTGGTTTTCAGTGAGATTTTGCCGGAGATGTTTCAGTTGGCTGTTGAGGGCAGGCTAAAGGTTGAGACAGTGAATGTTGAATTGGAAAACATAGCCGGATTATGGGATTTGGATGTGCCGGGAGGTAAGCGGTTGGTGGTGATGATATAGTACCTGCGCTTATAGTACCCTATGTCATTTCGACGAACGAGCGGGGAATTATGGGGTGGCGTGAGGAGAAATCTTGTACATCCTGCCTTAAAGTATGCAAAACCGCTGTGCAGGGAGTACAAGATTTCTCCATCGCCCCCATGCTCAACCCATTCCCGCTCAGTCAATGACATTTTTTTATTTTTACTGCTTACATAATCATTCCCCTGGTTTTCCGTTATCCATGGAAATCAATCACAATAAATGCCTAAACTCATTACCCTTCTGCTATCGTTACTGTTGATAGCGCCGCCTAAAACCGAAATTCCCGACAGCAAACGAGCCAGCGATGTACGCGAAAAAGTATGGCCCAAACTACAGCAGGAACTTAAAAACAAAGGTCTTGCAATTAACGGCGCGCCGGTTTATATCCGCATCATTAAAGATTTAAGCATCCTGGAACTTTGGGTAAAACAAGGTAACAGGTACAAGTTGTTTAAAACTTATGAGGTGTGTAGCTATTCAGGCGGCCTGGGCACCAAAACCCGCGATGGCGATGGTAAAAGCCCCGAAGGTTTTTATACCATCGAACCGAAACAACTTAACCCCGTAAGCAATTATTACCTCGCTATTAATGTTGGCTATCCTAATAAAGTGGAACAATTAAAGGGTTATACCGGCAGCGCCATTATGGTTCACGGACATTGTGAATCGATAGGCTGCTACGCCATGACCGATGCGCGGATTGAAGAAATTTACACCCTGGTTTATCAGGCCTTTGCTGGCGGACAGCAAAGAATAAGGGTTGATATTTTTCCTTTCCGTATGGAGGATGCACGGTTAAAAACCTATATCGCATACTACCCAAACCAGGTACCCTTTTGGCGAACTTTAAAACCCGGATATGATTTATTTGAAAAAAACAGGATTCCGGCCGATTATCACGTTAAGGGTAAAGATTACGCATTTTGACGGCTTACCATGAATACCATATTTGGGGCAACATTAACAACGATACTTTAATCGTATTAATACCTGAGTTTTTGAAAAACTAACAAATGAGAAAAGTGCTAACCGAGGCAGGAATATTTTTATTAAACCTTGCTACGATATTTATTTTCCAAATCTTATCTCCATTCGTAATATTCTTTTTGTACGGCGAAGGTGTTTCAGCAGATAAGCAGTACCAACGGTGGCCAATAATATTTGCGGCTATTCAAATATTGATTGTTGTTATCCTTTATGCAAATAAAGTCCTTTACAAAAGGAAACTCTCTTTAATTTTAAGCATAACAACTATCGTGGCCTTTTGCTTATACTTTATTTGTAATAGCATCTAACACGAGGTTTACTCTATCAGCAATACCATCAGTGCCTCTTCTACCTTATTAGCATCAAGCAATTGTTTGGCTTTTAAATGCAATTGTAACTCGCGGGTTTGGCTATCGCCAATGGTAGCATCCAGCACTTCTTTAATTTCGGGTGTAAGCGCAAAAGCTTCAACGGCTTCATCGGTAGGCATAAACTCCAGGTTACCCAATTGCCCCAGGTTATTACCGGTAAGCACCCTCGAGTTACGGATGGCGTAAGGCAGTGCATCAACACCGATACCTATTTTAATATTAGGTTTGGCTATCTTGAATAAACTCTCTGCAGTAACCCGGCAATACCAATCGCCGCCCAAACGGGCAACATGATCCATTTTGGTCTGATCTATTGTACCATCCGGATTCAAAACAGTATCGCTGATGTGGATCCGCTTAATTTCAGCAAGCACCAGGTTTCCGGCACCGGCATCTTCTCCCAAAGCAATCACTTCTTTCACCACGCATTCCAGTTGTACATAGGATTCGGCTACGCGCGGTGGTTTAACCAATTGGGACGGTACAGGTGTAAGGCCTGACTTTATAAACTCGTTCACCCCCTGCGCGTACTCCACGCTGGAAAGCGAGGTTTGCTGCACCATATCGTAATTAATAATATTGATCACGCATTCGGGTACTTCCCGGATATTTTCGAGGGTGTGCTTGGTGGTATTATCCCTTACCCTGCGCGATGGTGAGAAAATGCATATGGGTGGGTTTACGCTGAAAATATTAAAATAGCTAAAGGGGCTTAAGTTTACGTTGCCCGCCGTATCAATGGTAGATGCGAGGCAGATCGGTCGCGGGGCTACTATAAAGTTAAGATAACTTTGAAGCTGAATGGGTGATATATCGGATGGCGTGATGGTGGGCATGGGCTCTCTCTTAAAGACGTCATTGCGAGGCACGAAGCAATCGCAAACTTTACAGGGCGACCTGATTGGTTTCTCTGCCTATTGGCGATTGCTTCGTACCTCGCAATGACGATTGGTTGTATATCGTAAAGATTACTTTTTCAACTTCAATATCGAAAAATCACTATCAGCTTTTTTAATAATATTACCCAACATACCCAAACCGGTTACTTCCATTTCTACCAGATCGCCGGGCTGCAACCACTGTGGTTCGTAATCAGCATTATTAAGTACGCCGGTGCCGTTAAGCTCCAGGAAACAGCCGGTACCAACTGTGCCCGAGCCTATCACATCGCCGGGTAGCACATCGCAGCCATAGGCGGCGCGTTCAATAATTTCGGCGAAAGTCCAGTCCATATCGGCCATATTACCTGCCGATACCTGCTTGCCGTTTACTACGCATTTCATCTCTAAGTTATAGGCATTGCCTGTATGACCAGACTTTGCGGGCACTTTATATTGTTCCAGTTCATCGGGCGTTACCAGCCAGGGGCCAATCACTGTCGAAAAATCTTTACCCTTCGCCGGACCAAGATTCAGCAGCATTTCTTCCATTTGCAGGGTGCGGGCACTCATATCATTCATAATCATATACCCGGCAATAAAACTATCGGCTTCGGCAGCAGTAATGTTGCGCCCTTTTTTATTCAGTACAACCGCTACTTCCAGTTCAAAATCCAGCTTCTGAAAATGATCGGGCATACACTCAATTTCTCCCGGGCCTTGTATCGCGTTATGGTTGGTGAAATAAAATATAGGGTACCGGTCAAATTCGGGTATCATATCCAGCTTGCGGTTGCGGCGGGCTGAAGCCACGTGCTGACGGAAAGCGTATCCATCCCTGCACGATGTTGGGTGCGGTACCGGGGCCATCAACTCAAAAAACAACTCTTCTTTAGCTTCGATCTTTCCGGTTCGGATGTCTTCATTAACCCGCATAGCGTGATCCATCAGTTCGGCACCTCCCCATAAAAACTCGTTCATATTATCGGGAATCAGCTTATCGCAGGAATTGAGGTTGTAGATATGGCCATTAACAAAAACACCAAGGTGTTCACGGTCTTCAGTTTTATAGGATACTAATTTCATGAGGTCAGTTCATTGGTATGTGTCAAAGCTAATGAATTTGAGTGATTAGGTGAGTAGTTGTCTGAATCAGAATTTTCAGGATGTTAGAATGAAAGTGCACAATTTTAAATGAGTAAAGGCAATTATAATTTCAGATAGATCACCAATTATTGGTTTCTCTTGTTAGCTATCTCTTTACATATTATGGAAATTCTCACATTCTGAAAATTCTTGGTTATCCACTTGCTGCGGGCATCTGTTTTTTTTAAAGCGATTCATCAACGATGCTCCAGTCTTTTTCGATATAAATATTGGTCACTTTGTTTCGCTGATCCACATGATTAAGCGCCAGGGCGACATCGTCCTTGTTCATGCGGCATTTGTTCCGTGCGAGGTTACCAAAGCTGTGTTGTGCCCAATAATAAGTTATGCCGGATAATTCAGTATTCTTATTAACCATTTCCATTCCTGCCTTAATGGCCTGGTATAAAGCCTGTGGACGGCAAAAACGGGTATGAAGTTTGTTATGGTTAAGCGAACTTTTGCATGCGATGCCTACGGCTGAAAATTGGAATTTGGCCGATGTTTGAGTATTTCACCAGCCCCTAAAAGGTCGCAGGCATTTCGGCACGGCTACCTGGCACAACCTTGCTTTTTGTGGTGTTTGTGGATTTTAATACCTACAGTAGACGTAACATAATCTCTTTTGGCGAAAGAGGTAAAATAGTTTTGTGCACTATTTATGCCCTTTTTAGCGGGGTTAAACAAAAATTATGTAAAAGCTATCGGAACGGATCGTTCCTGAAAGTCGGCATTAGCCATTAGAATTGCCAAAATATATGAAAAAAGGCCATCTTCTTACTGAAGATGACCTTTTTCTTACTTGTGGTGGCTACTTTACAAATTTCGAACCATTTCCTATCTGATTTGCGTTTAATAGCCGATTTAGACTTAAATTGAAAAGGTTCAATAAAGAAAAATAGTTTGTTGTGTAAGTGTTTATCAAATCAAAACTTCAATATCTTTAAATAATCACAATCGATTATACTATCTTTAACATGCCGAAAAACCATATCCTTTTCTTATTTACATTAACAGTATTTCTTTGCGGATGTACGAATAATGCCAGAACCAACAGCGCAGTCACATCTCATATTGTTGTTAAAAATGTAGCAAAACCCGACAAGGTGAACGTTCTATTGACAGACAGCGCAAAACTATTAAAACATTTAGATAGCTTACCTAAGGCTACCTTTCCTCGTATTGTTTCTGATTGGAACAGAGGAGCGCCAAATATCAATCTCGCAGAATTCAAAACGAAAACCTTATTCAAATTATCATACAAACGCATTCCCAGAGCGATAGGTGGGGCAGGGATTGACGACGAAAGAATTGACTCTACCTTTAACCTTTGCGATACTAATTACAGAGCCAATTGGTTCTTAGTTGCTAAAACACCCAAATTCTTTGTTGTTGAGGTTGATGATAACTACTTATTATTAGTAACAATAGATTACAATTTAAACGTGATAGAGGCAATCCACATTGCTGCTGCTGATCCTTCAGGTAATAATCATTTCCACGGTGAACTTACTTCAACTATTTATAAAAACTTAAAAATTGTGTTGCATTATGCTTATTCACAGCAAGGTGGCGAAGAAGAGCATTACAGGACAGAAAATGAAGACGACATATGGCGGATTAATAAAAGTGGACACTTTAAGGCGATTAGGTATAGGCCCGATGGCGTAACAAACTTTTAATAGCCTACTGCAAAATAGCCTTGTTGAATAGCAGACGATAACATCACCTAATCATTCAGCGTGTGATATGTGTTTTTATCATCAAACAAAAAAGCCCTCAGAATTTAATCTGAAGGCTTATGAAACTTTTTGAATTAAAATCCCATATGGGATATTTTTGTGGTACCAACTGGGATCGAACCAGTGACACAAGGATTTTCAGTCCTTTCGACAATGTTTATATATTGTTGAATGTCAATTTGTTAGAAGTTTTCTTTGTCTCGCTGTAAAACATTTGTAAAACAAAGCACGGTCTCTCCAAACCGATGATCAAATATAACGAAATTTGGTTTCTTAAATTTAATATTGCGATAAATTGTCTGTTGGTTCGAGCCCAGTTAGGGAAGCAAGCTTATGGACCAATACCCATGTAGTATTTCTCCCTTTACTGGGCGGAATTCGAACAGTTTTTTAGATCAAATGCGTGTTTTAAACAATTAAGAACATTTTTCATGACCTCTAAGTCTATATTTTTCGAACCGTTCCTTTCAAGTTAGAGTACTGTCGGGTTTATTTATTAATTAGTCGTCCCTTAAAAAAGTATAATAATTTGATTATCAATAAATTATTAACAATAAACAGTATAGGTATTTGCAGGTTTTTGCTATATTAGTATCAAAAGCTTGCAGATATTTATGCTCAACAAACCTATAAATACTACTCAACTCAGTTTTTTGCAACCAGGCTTAAAGGAACAATTGTCGAACAAACATCCGCTGTACATTTTAGCAGATCATGTTAACTGGCAGCTGTTCGAGGATAGCTTTAAGAAGCATTATAAAGAGAACTTTGGCCGTCCGGCCAAACCGATCCGCCTGATGGTGGCACTTTTGATGCTCAAGCACATCCGTAACCTGAGTGACGAAAGCGTAGTAGAGCAATGGTCTGAGAATGCTTACTATCAATACTTTAGCGGAGAGCAGGTATTTACAGCCAAAGCTCCCTGTGAAGCATCTGAGTTGGTGCACTTCCGTAACCGGATCGGGGATGAAGGCGTAGAACTGATCCTGAAAGAGAGTATCCGTATCAATGGCAAAGGCGGCAAGGAAGATAAGGCCAGCATAGATACCACCGTCCAGGAGAAGAATATCACTTATCCTACCGATAGTAAGCTGCACCGGAAGATCATCAAAAAATGTATAGCGATAGCCGACAAAGAAGGCATAGAACTCCGGCAGCGTTATACCCGTACTTTGAAGAAGCCTGGTATCGAGCAGCGCTTCAGGAACCACCCTAAAAACGGGGCAAAAGCAAGGAAAGCCGATAAGAAAGTAAAAACGATAGCAGGCAGGCTGGTAAGGGAACTGCAAAGGAAATTACCGGCAGAAAGTTACAAAACCGATCTGGAGCTGTTTGTACGGGTGCTCCGTCAAAAACGGCAGGACAAGAACAAGGTTTATAGCCTTCATGAACCGGATGTAGCTTGCATCAGCAAAGGCAAAGAGCATAAAAAGTATGAGTTCGGCAGTAAAGTATCGATCACCGTCACCCAAAACAGTGGCGTGATTATCGGGGCATTGAACATCCCGGGGAACGATTACGACGGACATACGCTGGATGCAGCCCTGGAACAGCAGCAAAGGCTCACCGGACATAAACTCAAAGAAGCATTTGTTGACAGAGGCTACCGGGGAAGGAAAGAGGTACTGGGAACCACTATCCATACCCCAAAAACCTTCAGCAATAAACTAACGGCGTATCGAAAAAACAAATTAAAGGAAGGCTTCACCAAAAGAGCCGCCATCGAGCCTAAGATCGGCCATTTGAAAACAGATCACCGCCTGAGCCGTAACTTTTACAAAGGAATTAAAGGCGATAACATCAATGTGATGCTCGCCGCTGCTGCTATGAACTTCAAAAGAATGATGAATATCTGGAAAAACAATCTTTGGGCGCTTTTTTTTCACTTCGTTCAGATCTTCCAAAAAAATACACAACAACCAATTTATTATATCAATCCTCGATTATTGACTTTTTAAGGCTCGACTAATTACACGAGGTTTGTCTACATACAAAAAACTATTGGCGAGCATATAATTCAATTTTATATATTCGGGAAAGACACTGAACCACTAAAGACGATTGAAGCCATACTTATTCCATATCACCCTCTTTGACCTGGCTTTCCTGGTCGTGATCATCATTGGAATAAATTATGCCCTGCTTTTAGGATTTAGCAAGCACGTTAATATTCATCAACAAGATCGAATGACCTAACGGATAAGAAACAGACCATCATCAAGCAGGTCGAAATAGGCACCACGAGAATATTCTCAATATAAAATTAATTAAAACCTTCGTTGTAAACCTAAGGTCAGTTACCCTGACTGGTAGCTTTTACCACATTATAATACAATCTTTTTATCAACGGAACATTTTTGGTAATTACCAAAGCGGTAGCCTTTAAACCAGTCTTATATTGAATTTTTTGATTGAGATTTGTTTTTAGACTTTTTTCGAGTTGTACTGTAGCCAAATATCCGCTGTCTGTTGGAATATTTGATATATAATTTATGCTTCCTTTAAGGAAGCCAACTTCCTGATATGGATACGCGTCAAATCGGAGCTGTACTTCCATGCCGGTATCAACCTTTCCTAAATTCCTTTGTGGTAACACTAGTTGTGCGTAGAATTTACCATCATCAGGTTTTACGTAACCTAACAATTTACTCTGTTCGATATACTGATTTTGTTGCAGAGGTAAGGTAAAGAACAATGTGCCATCCATCGGTGCGGTTAAAATATAGCGTTTTTTCCAATCATCTACATTGCTTTTAAGTGTTTGAAGCGCTTGCTGGAAAAGAACCTTTTGCTGAGTCATATCATGTTCTAATTGCTCAAGTTCCCGTTTTTTGTGGAGTTGCTGATTTTCATTTGAGATAATATTCGAATTCATCTGTGGCATCCCCATTTGTTTATTAATAAGCCTGCTTTGTTGTTGCCGATACTCCTCCTTAGTAATCACATGTTGTTCATACAATTTTTCATTCATCTTATAGGTTTGATTAGCAACTTCATTATCTTTCTCAATTAACTGTTTTTGTTCATTCAACGCTTTGTCTGTATTTTCTATTGAAGCTACGTCATTTAAAATAAGCTTCTTTTGCTTTTCATAAAATCCATTTACAAGATAATCGTCGAACTTTTGAAGTTCTACTATATAAGTTTGATAATAAACTTGAATAGTACCGAGGTTTTGAAACTCTTCATGAAAAAGCATTGGCAATTTTTCTGATTTTCCAAGAGATAATAATTTGATACCGCTATCGAGTTGATGGGAAAGCTTCAGTACCTCATCAGGTCTTGCTGTACTCTCAATCCAACCTATCATATCATCCTGTCTCACTTTTTGCCCATTTTGAATGAATAGTTTAATAAGTCTTCCGGTTTGGATGGAGATAACCTCCTTGGGGGCATTATAGGCTGATAATGTTGCTTTCGTTTGAATTATATCCGGATATCTGATAAACCAGGTACCGGCAATCAAACAAAGTAATACAGCCAAAAAAATAACCAAAGCCCATTTTTCAAAAAAGGAAGGACGTCGATCGATGATTTCCTGAGCCAGGTCAGACCTGTTAGGAAGGTTATCAGGTAAGGTAGCTTTCTTTAAAAAAGTAGCATCTGCCTCCTGATGTACATTGCTTTCGTTATTTGACATGATTTTCAGGTGTAATTAATCTGTGATTAGCTTCCAAGTTCCAGTTGATTTTTTACAAGTTGGTAGTATTTACCTTTGGCAAAGGTGAGTTCTGCATGAGTACCTTCCTCTACTATTTCCCCCTTGTCCATAACAACAATTTTATCTGCATTCTTGACAGTACTTAGTCTGTGGGCAACCACAACTACTGTTTTTCCTTTGAAAAATGTTGATAGGTTTCCTACGATTTTACGTTCATTATTTGCGTCCAATGAATTCGTTGCTTCGTCAAAAAAAAGATACTCCGGATCCTTGTAAACCGCTCTGGCAATCAATAGCCTTTGTTTTTGTCCCTGGCTCAAACCTACACCTTCTGCCCCAAGTTGCGTATAAAAACCATTGGGGAGCGATTCGATGAACGAAAAAATATTTGACACCCGGCAGCTTTGGATTAAGCGTTCGTATACTATTTCTTCCTGGCCTACGGCAATGTTACGGGCGATCGTATCGTTAAATATATAGCCATCCTGCATAACCGCGCCACAAATACTTCGCCAGTAGGAATGACCAATATGATCAAATCTTAATCCCTCATTGTAATCATTTTCTGAGGCATCCTTTTGTTCTGCTCCGCCTATTCTTATAACACCGCTATATTGTTCATAAACCTTCAGCAGAATCTTGAGGAGCGTTGTCTTTCCGCTTCCGCTGGCACCAACAATGGCTGTGACCTTTCCTTCGGGTATGTGTAAAAAAAACCCCTTTAATACAGGCTCGTTCCCTGCCCCGGGATATGTGTAGGACAGATCGTTTATCGAAATGCTTTTTCCCGAAGAGAGTTTGGAGATATAAGACCTTTCAGGATTTTCCTCATCTGCTAACTGGTGTATCTCGTTCAAACGCTCCATACTGATCTTTGCATCCTGCAAGCCCTGAACAAGACTAACCCACTGGCTAATCGGGCCACTCAACTGGCCTATAATATATTGTATAGCCAACATTGCACCAAGCGTTAAACGTCCCTCTATAACAAGTTTAGCCACAAGATAACTGATTGCAATGTTCTGTACCTGATTAAACAGCGTGGCACCTGCAGATTGCAACTGATTGTAATTTAAAGATTTGAAGTTAAGCTTAAAAATGGATGCCTGTATATTTTCCCAATCCCAGCGTTTTTGTTTTTCCGCGTTGTTTAGCCTGATTTCCTGCATGCCCTGTATCAGTTCCAAAGTTGCGTTGTTTTCCTTTGCCGAGAGATGGAAAGTCTGGTAATTAACTTTCCGGCGCATGCGCATAAATAATTGCACCCATGAGAAATAAATTGCGCTTCCTATCATGAACACTAAAAATAATTCCAAATTATACATAACCAGTACAATCGCATAAGCCACGAAATTAAACGCGGAAAAAAGCGTATTCAAGGCCGTTCCTGTTAGAAAATCCTTAATAGTACTATGATCGTTTATGCGCTGGATAGTATCGCCGGTATGATGTACATCAAAATAAGCTACGGGGAGTTTGGTCAGCTTGATCCAAAAATCAGAAAGTATTTGCAGATTGAGAATATTTGAGATACGCAAAAGAAGGGTACTTCTTATAAACCCAACAACCGTTTGGCTAAATGTCAGCATAACTTGGGCAACAAGTATTATAACTACATATTGAAGGTTCTGCGTGTTAATGCCCGTGTCAACTATACTTTGCGTTAAAAATGGTACGATAAGTTGTAATAAAGATGTAATTACGAGCGCAATAAAAACCTGCAGGATTTGCAATTTGCTTTGTGCGAGATATCGAAACAATAAATGCCAGGTAATTTTATTTTCCCGTTCCCCTTCATTCTCAAAAAAACCAGGTGTGGGTTCCAATAAAAGCGCAATGCCGGTTTGCTGGTCATCCTGACTGGCTGAAGATAGCCAATGATCTAAAAACTCATCTTTTGAAAGGCTGGTCAAACCTCTCGCAGGATCAGCAATTTTTATTCTTTTTCTTGAAATATCCACAAGGACCACGAAGTGGTTCTGGTCCCAATGAAGGATCGCAGGCAATGTTACGGCCTCAAGCTGTTCAAACCTTATTTTAACACCCCTCGTTCTGAAACCTAATTTCTCTGCGGTTTCGCTTATACTTAATAACGAAACTCCCTGTTTGGCAAAACCGGTTTTCTGCCTGAGTGTATCAGCGTTATAGTGTCTGCCATAATGTTTAGCTACCATCCGTAAACACGTCGGTCCGCATTCCATAGCATTTAACTGTTTATAATAAGGAAAAGGCATTTGTATAAGCTAAATATAAAATTACGTGACGAAAGGTGAAAAATACTTATTTAACTCATTTTAAAAAATATCTTGATAAATAAAATCATTTTCTTTAATTTAGAAAAATAAGACGAAATAATCCGGTTTGTATTCTATTTAATAAGATTATAAAGCAATATCTCGCTTTGTTAATAAATAATATTACCTAAACTATGTTCTCATTACTATCAAACATACTTGAACCAAAAGCGAACGGACCAGAAGCAGCTTTTCTTTTAACTGAATTGCTTAAAGTAAATATATCAGAATCTACACTAAAAAAGGAAATTGAAGAACATCCCGATTATCCCAGTTTACTGAGCATAAGCGATGTGTTAAACAGTCACGGGATTGAGAACCTGGGTATAGATTTTATTCCCGGAAAACTTGGAGATATACCTTGCCCTTTCATCACTCAGATCAAAGGCGTTGAAAGTGATTTCGATTTTTTTACTGTTGTAAAAGAGGTCACCGATCAAACTGTTACCTATTTTGAACCTGTGAAACGCCGGTGGACGACATCTTCCCGGGAGTTTTTCCTGAAGTATTGCTCATGTGTGGCCTTATTAGCTGAAGCCGCAGACCATGCAGGCGAAAGAGAATATGCAACAAAGATCCGCCAGCAAAAAAGAAAATCCCTTTTTGAAAGTTTTGCTGTTTTATTCCTTCCGCTGATGACCCTTTTAGCGGGTGGATGCGCGTTTTTACAATACAAGAGCCTTATCTTTTTGCCCTTCACCTTCATGGTGTTAACGCTATGCGGTTGCATTATCGGAGCATTGCTGATCTGGTATGAGTTAGATCAGCATAATCCAATCTTGCAGCAAATATGTACATACGGACGGAAGGTCAATTGCGGTGCCATTTTACAATCAAAAGGCTCCAAGCTCGCCGGAATTAGCTGGAGCGCCATAGGTTTCAGCTATTTTACTGGAATTTTATTGTTGTTATTGTTTAACGGCTTAGCTAATTCAGGCATAATTCATTTAATCAGTTGGATTAGCAGTATTGCGTCTTTTTATATAGTATTCTCTATATATTACCAGTGGCGCGTAGCAAAACAATGGTGTGTTTTGTGCCTTTGCGTACAAGCTATTTTAGCGCTGCAAACAACTATTATTTTCACAAGCGGATGGCCGTTGCTGATGTCACTAAATACAATTACTCCTGAATTGATCATTCAAACAATTGTCGCGTTTATGATCCCTTTCCTGGCAACGCTTTTCCTGGTAAGCTGCCTTGAGAAAATGAAGGAAAGCAAATACATAAAAACGGAATTACAAAAACTGAAGCATGACCCTCTTATTTTCCAGGCATTATTGTCCAAACAAAAAAAAATCACAGAGAGCACCGAAGGGCTGGGGATTATAATAGGTAACCCGAAGGGTACACAGAAAATCCTTAAGGTATGTAATCCTTATTGTGGGCCTTGCGCCAGAGCTCATGTGCCCATGCATGCATTAATACAAAACAACTCTGATGTTCAAATACAGATCGTATTTCCTGTTTCGAAAGAAAAGAACGACGCCAGGACGCCCATCGTCAGGCACTTCCTGAGTATAGCAGAGACAGGAGATCACGAATTATTGGCTGATGCACTGGACGACTGGTATTTATCAGATAACAAGAATTACGAGGCTTTTGCCGAAAAATATCCTGTACCAAATAGTGAAACCGGATATGATGACCAAATGCTGAGGATGGCGAATTGGTGTGACAAAATGAATATCAAAGTTACGCCCACGTTTTTTGTGAACAACCATAAGTTGTCGAATATTTATACTGTAAATGATTTGAAGTATTTCCTGTTGCAGTAATAACTTTTAAGTTTTATAGTAAAAAATGCCTGCCTGATGAGAAGGGCGACATGGCATTAAAAAGGAATGATTTTTTTTACTAATAATAATTTATATCAAACAATTTTAAAATGAAAAAGCTAAAACTTCAAGCATTGAACCTGAGCAACAATGAGGTGCTTACAAGAACTCATCTGAAAAATGTGATTGGCGGCGGCGCGCTTTTCGCCACCACTTCTACAAAAAAAGTTAATTGTAGCAAATACGTTTGTTCTGGTGGGGAATTTTCAAGCTGCGGTCCTGACGACGGCTCATGCGGCTGTTCAACAACCGCTACCAGTGATAAATACGTTTGTTCTGCCGAGATGGGTTGATTCTTTGTGGAATAATACTTTAAAACTTTATTCCATTTATTCATCAGTTCCAACTCATTTAAACCAATCAGAACAAGATTGGTCATTTTCGAATACCTTTAGCCGTTTCATTTAAAAATAACGGCTATAGGTATTTTATAAGTTTTTTAGCCAATAACACTGTACTGAGAGGTAAGGGCTTATCAAAAACACTATTACATATAGGCTATAGATTATATTGCTACCAAGTTTAACTTCCAGCTATGACAAAACATCTGCTAACAATACTATTTCTCGTTAAAGCAGTTACCGTGTTTTCGCAAACAAAGTACACGGTTGTTGGAAAAACAGATTATATAACCGATGGCAAAGCAGTTTTAGCCCCAAATCCGTTAACACCATGGTTTTACCCACATGGACTCAAAAACGACACCGTTCCTGTACGAAACCATGTATTCTATTTTAAGGGCGTATTACATTCTCCGGCTTCCTTTAGTCTCATTTGTTTTGATGAACGCGAAAATTTTTTTCTAAGCGAACCCTTTTTTTTGGACTCTGGAAATCAAAAGTTAGTATTCGATTCAACAACCGTTAAAAATGATTTTTGGACTTCCGGCCAAGGTATTGCGGTTGAAGGCTCGAAAGCAAATGATGAATATACACGAAGCTTTTTGCCGCTGTATGATCATCTAAATGATGAAATCAGGTCTTACTTTATTGAATTGCGGCATTACAACCTGATGACTGATAAGTTGGCGCAAAGAGACAGTGCGGATAAAACGGAAGCGAAACGTATATCGATCAGAAAAGAGAGTGATAGTATACTCAATCGCTATGCGGCCAGATTTCCCAAATCACCTATTATATCCTGGTTAATTTACGATGCCGCATCCCGTCACAATTATTCCCATTTTTATTATAAAGCATTCGATAGGATAAAAACTTATCAGCGTCCTGAAGTCAGGTCTGGTTTAAAAGCATATCTTGATAAACAAAAAATAAAAGGAGAAGGCAGAAGATTTCCTTTACGTGATTTTATTCAGGCTAATATCAGCGCTGAAAGCAGGCACGCAAAATTTACGCTTGTTGATTTTTGGTTTAGCGCATGTGGCCCATGTATCTTTAACTTCAACAAATTAAAGAGCATCTACAACACATATCACGATAAAGGTTTTAACATTGTAGCAATATCGATTGACAAAAAGGAAGCAATTGCTGATTACGAGAGAACAATTAAAAAGTACCAGTATACCTGGGATCAGGTACTTGATTTAAATGGACTAAGAACAAAATCCCTAAATATCAACATCTTCCCAACTTCTTTCCTGCTTGATCAGAATGGAAAAATTATTAAAACCTTTATAAATCCTATTTTATTAAATACTTTTCTTGAGAGAAACCTGTGAATTACCACCATCAGCAATGTCAAAATGCGTAAGCAACCTGTTTAACATGTTGTGAACGGCTATAATTACCGGCTATCCCGATTTGTTGATTTGTATAATAATCCGGTCGTTTTGAAAAAATATTACAAACGGTATAAAACACGCAGCCATGCCAACAGTAATAACATGGAATTTAGTTTAGCGACTGCTGTTCACAAAATCCAGGCTTCATCCCACGATGTGTTTTGAAATCCGGACATGATCGTAATCTCGCTAAGTAACTTCATATTTCCATGCCCAATCATCTGCTGATGACTCCCCTTATACTCGCTATTTAAATGCAAGAGCTTGTACTCAATGTAAACATGATAAGGTTTTTGCAGATAAGACTTATCGCGGAGCAGGTAACGTGAAAATAAAGCTTTTGCATGATGCTCAATCCATATATCTCTGAGTTTCAAACCTACATTCCAGTACGTATAAATCAAGTAAAGAACATGCTCTGGCGTTGGCATGTCTGCTGTTTCATATTTTTCAAGCTCTGCTTTGAGGACATTAATACCGCTGCAAATTGACTTGGCTACCACTTCCAGGTTTATTTTGCAATCTCTAAGCTTACATAAAAACAGCAATGCCTGGCATATCGGTATCAATACATTGTAACACGAATTGTCTTTGGTAAGATCATCATCGCCCACACTTGCTAACGCTTCACTTGTTTCATCGGTGAGCAAAACCAGGCATTCTTCATTACATATCCTTCTATTCCTCGGTGTATCGGCATTTCTTGCGAACCACCTTTTATAAAAGTACATAGCCTTACCAATCGTGCCATCGTTTAATGACAAGCCTGATGATTTTTCATAAACTACCGTCTTATACAATTCGTCATCCAGATCACCCAGAATTTCGTCTGTATTTGCGGAAATAAACTCATTCTGAACTAACCATTCAACAGCCCATCCAATTCCCGCAAGCCCCTCTTCGAAACTTGAGCCATTTACTGCTGCCATACCATCGCTCAGCTCGTCGAGCAAGTGCTGTCCTCTGCCGGTATAGTAATCATTGTTTGTAATCTGTCCCATCAAAAAATAAGACAATGCCAAACCGGTTTTCCCATTATATAAGCCGTAAGAGTCTGTAAACTCCCGCTCAAGCATATTCAATTTCCTTTTTAACAATTCTTCACGCATATATCATACATAATTTATTGGGGCCATGTTTCTATGTATTCCACCAACTCGTTCCTTGTAAAGGAACATATCTTTAAATATTCCAGCATTGATGCATCATCAGCTTGTGGCGTATGGCCCTCTTTCGTGTTTGTTGATAGCCAATAAAGATTACCAGGGATACGCTTCAGATTAAAACCGAGGATTTGCATACGTTTGATGCGCTCCAATACCTGTGGGCCGGGAGAAACAATATTTTCATTATCGCCGCCCGAAAAAAGAAAATCTTCTTTTTTGACCATTATCATACCAGCGTATGATCTCCGCGATATCGTTTTCAACTTGTTGATATTTTCTTCCAGCAAGGCCAGGTCCTGACTATACATAAAGAGCATTTTTAGTAAAATATCTACATTTAAAAGATAACCCTCATAAGGAGAAACTATTGAAATATTTTCACTACGTAAAATCGATATCCCTTGCATTATCTGTTTATCTGGTAACAATGCACAGGCGTTATCGCAAAGAACAATAAACTCGGTATTGGCTCTAGCCACGGCCAGATTGTTGTACCTTGTCAGATGAAATTCGGGATTTTCATCATAAAAAAAGCGATAATCAATTTTTTCCGAAAAAGCTTCAGGAGAGATCATCTGTTTTTCATCTGCTTCTATTACAATCATATTCGTAATATAAGTTAAAGTCAGATGCTTGATAACCGTAAGTAAGTTTTCGAGGTGGACATCAGATTGGATCCTCGTTACAAATACGAAAGTAACGTCAGTTAAATCGCACCTCTTGTGCTGTTGTGCTTGGTTAAATTCTTCTATTAGTTTTATGAGAGGAAAACTGCAGTTTTGCTTGCTGATCCCACTAAAATCGTCATGAAACGGCGAGTAGCGTATATAATTATTCTTTCTGAAAATAGTTTTGTCGCCCTTTTCGGCCGAACCTGTGTAATGGAGAATTTTTTTACTCTGCCATTCGCGAATCGGGCTTCCCGCCCAGGAAAAATCCAACTCTTTGCTGATCTCGAAAGAGATGCCGAAAAAAATCGCATTCCACCAAATGGCCCACATGTCTGCACACCATGATTGTATCCTGTTATCATTCTGCCGGTTACAAAATCCTATCGAGTCATTGCTTCCCTCGAATATTGAAAAAATGTCAGCACAGTCCCTTTCAACCTTTTCCCAGAATAATACAGATACTTTTTTCATCAAATATTGCGCACCTCCCGCGTTATCATCATGAAATTCTATCATTGCCGGTGTCACTCCAACAGCGGCACAAGCATCACAAAATACCGCTATTCCAATGGTGCTTTTGATATATTCAGCGCTCAGGTACCCTCTTGTATCGGAGCAATACCATTTTTCATCCTCGTTGAGTGCGCGAAAATCCGGCAGGCTGCTAAAGAGGATGTCAGAGTCATGATAAAACAACGCTTCATGCTGCAACTCCGGAAAAGCCAAGAAATGTTTGGCAATGATATGTGGCCTGATAGACGGAATATACGCTTTAGATTTCCTGGTGTCGGAATAAGCATGGATGTTAACATCCGGATGCTCGTCTATTAACGCTTGAAAATCCTTTGAGAGTCCCCGTTTATGATCATATCCGATTAAGATGTGAATATTTTCTCTTGGTATTCCCAGTTGAACAAAATTAAAAAGCTGCAATTGCAATTGCCATATAAAGTAGTACTCGTCTGGCTGGGCGGAAAGGTAGATCATTTACCGGATGAATTTGGTTAAGGATGAAACTAGGAAAGTATCGGTTTAAAATTACCAGAAGGACATCGACATTTTTATAGGAAAAATCATTTTATTCACTTGCTAATTTGATTGTTTGTAAAGTAAAAACCAAAAAAAATAAACCTAAACCTGCTAATTTGATGTCAATTTTTATAATTTTCATGATAAATTTATCATTATGAAAATTACAGCTATAATGGCTACATGCGGCCGGCATTACTGTTGTGAGAGAAGCCTTTCACTTTTTTTAGAACAGGATTATGAAAACAAGCACTTGTTGATATACCAAAACTCTGAAATCCCCCAGCGTCTGAACAACTGCGTTAATCCGGATCTCGTTACATTGGTAAATAACAATATAGACAGGCAAACAGGCCAGCCCTATACCAGCCTCGGCGCTATTTACAATGATGCCATTCAATATATACCTGCCAATACGGATGTTATTACGTTTTGGGACGATGATGACCTGTTTTTTGATGACCATTTAACCGAGGGCGTAAGCGGACTCATAAGGGGAGGGAAAATTGCGTATAAACCAGCGTTCTCCTACTTCAGAACCCAAACAACACTATCAAAAAACCAAAACACTTTTGAACCTTCAATTTTTACCAAATCACAACATATTTTACAATATGGGTTCCACAACACAACCACCGATCAGCATTTTAAATGGTTAGAACCATTGCTTGCTAATGATGATATTTTTGTAGATGAAGCAGGTAAATCAACGTTAATTTACAACTGGATCGATGAAGTGATGATATATAAGACGAGCGGGCACAGCCATAAGCCTGATCACTTTAATGAATACAGAACCCTATCATACGATCATGGAGATGCGGTCATTACTCCAATTAGCGTATTCAATAGTTTTTGACAAATTAGCCTTAAAATTAGGCCCGTTTTTTAACGGGAACAACCGTTAAACGGCTGTTCTCCCCTATTATCACCGCCGTTTTAAGCAGCTAATTCCTGTAGGATATCCGTTTCGTTCTGTTTCGATAGCCCCGTTGGATGCCGACAACGGCCGGAAAATAAATTCAACCTCATTTCATCTTCAGGATATCATTGAGCCTGACCACCATTTCCTTCCCACGCATATCTTCCGCAACCACCGTTCCGTCCGGCGACAGTAAAAAATTTGTCGGGATACCGGTAATTTTGAATTGCTTTACAATATCTGATTTCCATCCTTTCTCATCCCGGACATGTATAAAATCACGGGTCCCATCCTCGTCAATTGCCTTCTCCCAAAATTGTTTATTGACATCGATAGAGACACTTAATATCACAAAATTTGCATTTTTAAACCGCCTGGATGCTTCTAAAAGATATGGACTTTCTATTCGGCAGGGAGCACACCAACTTGCCCAAAAATCAACAAGTACATATTTACCTTTCAAATCACTAAGTTTAATAATTGTGTCGTATCGATTAGGCAGTTGAAAATCCGGCAGGCGGGCATTGAGATCAATGCCATTGTTGCTGTTAAATGTTACGCCCCTCCCCTTAACGTTATGATGATCGATTTGCCACTGTATTGCCTTAATAGTATAAGCATCATCTTTAAACCGGTTAAGGAAAACGGACATTTCGGTAGGCGTGTAACTATAATCCCCAAACTCGGTACCCAATAAAGCCATCTGCAAAACGGATGCACTCCAGGTGTTCAGCCCCCTGTTACGGGAGTTAGTAGCTCTGAGCTTCCTGACTGAATCTCTGGAGACTAAAAGCCGATCAGTATCAGCCCTGCCTGCCATTTTCGAATCGAGGTATCGATCCTGAAATTTATTATACTGCCTGGATAGCTCATTTGTACTGAATAGGTAGTCATAAAGTTCCTGTGTGCGTAACGAACCTGAAAACTTATATTCTGTATGTTTCTCATCAGTTTGATCTGCAAGGATTACCAGGTTGTCGCCGGTCTGTAATACCGGGATAACGGCCATTCCTCGTTTTGAAAAGCGCAAGTTCAGTTTCTCTTCGTCTCCTTCAATACTGATCTTCTTCGAATAAACTTCTTCTTCCGCACCTTTAAAAGCCACAGAATCCAAAAGCTTTGGATTTCCGTTCCTGTAAACATATAATTTTAGTAGTTGAGGTGGAGAATGTTTGATTTTCAGCGTAAAGGTAGCCTCCCGATACTGTGCATAGCCGCCAAGAACAGAGAAATAAAAAATGATAAAAATGAATAATTTCCTCATGAAGAAAAGATAAACCCAGCTTTAAGAAGCTGGGTTGTTAGGATCAATTAATCGCACCAAACAGTATTCCAGCAATCATCGCCCCAAGTCCCCTGTTGGGTTAGCGTAGCTTGTACCTTTGATTCAGCATCACTGCTGCTGGTTGCACAAACTACACCACCCGTTGTAGCGCATTTACCTTCTTGCACGCAACTATACAATGTTTGACCAGATGCACAGTCTCCACCTGGCGGCGGCGGCGGAGGAGCGTAACCACCTAAAACATTTCTCATTTCTGCCCTCGAAAGGGTTAAAAAACCTGACATAATTTTTAATTAGAATATCTATATTTTGCCATAACCACGCCCTGGCAACCGGGCTGCATATATTATAAAGTCTATGCTTCTTTACTTTCGCGAAAAGTTTCTTACTCGGTCAACAGGTACCGGATATCCTGAAGCTGATAGTTGTCGGGCAAGCGGTGACCATCGACCAGAATAGTAGAGGTTGCTTTTATCTCGGCCATTTGACACCATTCATATTGTTTACTGATCTGCTCGGAAGCATTATCATTGAATATTGTTGGATAGGATTTAGCCCACTCCTTGTAGTTTTTATTATCCTGCAGATACCATGCATTTAAAGCATTTTCGACTACCTGTTTATCGGTGATATTATTAAGCATCATTAAATGTCTTGCTACAGGCATCCTCGGGTCTTGTTCATGGTTTAAGGCAGCAAAAACGATCCGCAACTGGAGGTTTGGATTTCGTTCTATCCAATCTTTTAACAGCGCGTGAATATTTGAACAGTGCGAACAATAAGGGTTCGTCACCATTTTCTTCATCTTTAACACTAAAACCAATGAGCCTTAATAGCTTAATGGTTTCCAAATCCGCATTCGTATTGTTTATAGAGTAGGACATGATAAGGTCGATGTTTTTACTAAAATATTATTTTAATATTTGCCCAGCAAGAAAAAAAATAAAAAGATTTTCTTCTTGCTGGGTAAATCAATAGTGCTTTCGCCATGGTTTAGCCAATAGCCATTTCTATTCAGCTATAAAACACCATCCCATTAGTTTTTTTGTTTCATGCATCGAGGCTACTAAGCTGTCATTCCAACGCGGCTATATGATATCGGTTATATATTTTTTACCTTTAAGGTAAAATAACAAACATTAAATATTGCTATTAATATATTATATATTTGAAAGTACTTTAAAATAAAGAAAATTCACAGCATGAAGTATAACTTCACCGAGACCATTTCCGGTCTCGATTCATTTGATTTATTTCAAGCTCAAAAAACCTGTAGCACGAGTCACAAAAATTTGGATATCCGAAGCCCTGAGGCTGGGCTCGAACAAGCACCCCTCCCGACAGCGTCGGACGCTTTAACCGAACGAGCATTCGAAAAAGACACAAAAAAAGCCCCACATTGATGTGAGGCTTTTTTTGCTCCCAGACTGGACATAATTCGAAGGATTAACTTCGACCGCCGCTTTGCATGCAGCTTTGTGTAACGGCTAAGCGCTTTTGGATTTTCGGACAGAATCTTTGTTTTAAGACCTTCAAGTAAATGCTTGTTCATAATACCCCCTTGCCGTCCATGTGGGACGACAAGAGGTTATCGCAAATCGTTTTCGGTACGATCATCCGGTAATTTCCGTTATGTTCATCAAAGCAGAACGGCTGTATCTGCACTAAATCTTTTATGCTGTGGGTAAAAATACTTTATTCGCTTTCGCTGCAACGAAAACAGGCAGATCAACCCTTACGCTTATTTACAACCTTTCGAGTCTCACTTCCACTGCTGCTTTCTTACTGCTCATCTGGCCGGTCTTTGTACTTTCCATGTGAATAGGTGCCCCTCCCGCCGATTGCTGAAAATCAGCTGTAAGCCTGAGCCGGAAAAGCAACAAAGAACCCGGCCGGGACCAGTGCCGGGGCTTTCAGCTTCAATGTCGGCGTCCTTTACTCTTACGATAATTTCCAGATCGGTGCTTTTATCGGTGCGGACTATATTCCCAGAAGCATGTGCAGGGATTGGAAGTACCAGGGCCGTCCGTGGGTAGGCCTGGCCATAGGGATCTCGCTGTTTTCCCGGAACGATACCCGTGCAGAGGCCGGTGAACAAGTGACCGCATTAGTACATTAATTCCTTTTTTAAAAAGGCAGGCATGGTTCCTCATGTCCTGCTTTTGTTTGTATTATCCTTGCCGGTTTACAGTTTTAAGCCGGTGATCTGGTCATAGCGGGTGACATCCTTCACCTCCCATGTTGGGCAAGGATGCCTCTTGGATGTTTTTGCACTGGGCATAATCCATGCCCTCCAGTGATGGTCGACATAGATCGCTTTCCAGCATGACTCAGGGATGTTGACGCCGGAGGGCAATGTGCCTATAGATCCGAAGTCACCGGCGATGACCCTGATCTCCTGAGTCGCCGACCATTCCTTTCCTGTGTTTCCAGCGTTTTCCAGTCCCCTGCATTGTATTGATCTTAATAACCTCAATGATGCCTGATAACCTTAACCAATGGAAGAAAGCTGGTTTTTATAGAAAGACCTTACAAACAAATTTTGACGAGTTTTTTATGGGATATTAGATTGCACAAACAAACCTGTAGTGCTTCATCTCAAAATAATTCAATAATACCATCGCCTAACGTCCCCTGACTGGGCGGAATTCGAACCATTTTTTGGAGCAAATACGCATTCTGAGCGAATTAAAGCACTTTTAACAATCCCTAACTGTGCGGATTTCGAACCGCCCGGTTTATGATTCGAGTCCTGCTCGGGCTACCATTTAAGTCAAAAGCCTCAAGTCGGAAGATTTGAAGCTTTTTCGCTTTATGTTAATAACAGAAACATTCGGGATCAAGCAGAAAATTCGTCTTAGTTGTAAAGTTCGGTTGGAGGAGTAGATAAGGCTTGATATTCCTAATCCTTCACTTTGATTTTGCCTGACTTTTATATAGCTTTAAAGTTTAATTTAATACCTATCACATGGCTCTAAGTTCAAATTCTCTTGTCCATCTCACCAATTTTAAACAATCTTTAATAGGAATTCTAAACGAAAGTTTTAAAGTAAAGTATTGTTTAGAAAACGTTATTACGCAAGTGGGAGTGCTTAAGTATGCGATTCCTATGGTTAGTTTTTGCGATATTCCTTTGTCGGAGCTAAAGGATCATATAACGAAGTGCCAAAGATAGAAGATACTCAGATGGTCTACAATGAAAATGCCTATATAAAGAGCAAGGACGAAATTAATCAAAAAGCTAGCGCTTTAACGCTTTCCTTTGAGCCCCAAGATATAAAGTACATCATTATTAAACATGACAGCGAAATAACGGAGTTTATAAATGTACTTAGAAGCGCAAAAGGGAAATTCAGCTATAACGAGGTTGATCGACTAACGACTAGAATTATAACAACTGAACAAATTTTATCGGATTTTTGATTTCCAGAAACAATTAATTATTCAATGTATATTATAGACATGTTTGATAAGATAAATTTGTCTTTATTGTTTTCAACGTTAACCGGAATTCTCGCAATTCTTACAGGTATAGTTGCATGGAATGACAAAAATAAAGACGACCAAAAGACTATTGAATTTCAGCAAAAGACTATTGAGCTTCAACGAAAAATTAATGAAGCGACAGATAAAAGTCTCAGAAAGACAGAAGAGCTCTCAATACAATATCAAAAAAATGCCGAGCTACAAAAAGAACTCAATAATTATGTGACTGGTGGTGATTCAAAGCCTACGATTATCATTCGATGCATTAAGAGGACTTTTGAATCAATAGGTGAAAGTTACCAGATAAACGTAGATATAGAAAATAGAGGAAAATACCCTTTACAAAGTGTATTTTGCACGGTTAATGATGTTAGTTGTGCTGAGACTCAAAAGTATGTTAGGCAAATTCGCACTTTAGGAGGGTGGATAGGAAATCGCGAGGCATTAAAAGAAGGAGAAATACCAGACGTTGAATTTAGCAGCAATATCGGCTCCCTCGCTCCAAAATCCCCCTATCCAATATTTACTGGCGTTTATAATGCCCATTATTCCAAGATGGATCCTGGGTTTAATATTAAGGTTCGTTGGAATAACGGAGATGTTGTTTATTATTTTCACGGAAAGATTGTTGACGAAAAACTGAAAGATGAAGGGACAAGCGAGATGGTCTTTAATGGAAATGTAATGCCTTTAGAAAACATTGTAATTGGCCAATAACAACATTCTTAATTATAAGCTATCATATTTTTCCAAGTGCTTTTAAATCTTGAAAAAGGTTCGATTTTAGTCCTGCTCCTGCTCCCGCTACCAACACACTCAGCCCCAACAGGACTAATGTCGAACCGCTTGATGGATTCGAAGTGTTCCTGCGTACTTTCTGATAAGCGGAACAGCAATATCAGGTATATTGATGCTCATAAACGCCTCATCCTCGCGACGTGTCATGGTTTTTTTTCTGTTGTATTCAAGGCGTTGCCTGCTTAAAAGAAACGATGCGGGTGGAAGTCGAAACAAATCTGCCGCGTTCATTCCACATAGATAAAAACTTAACATGGCCAAATCCCTTGCTAATTCCATTCTGGAATTTATCGGAACTTCACAATTCATAATTTTTCTGACCTGTTTTATATTAAGCTTGGGTTTGGTGTTCTTAGCCGGTTTCCCGATTTTATATTTAGAGAATGGATTGTGTTTAACGATGATAACTTCCATGTCTTCATCATTATAAAAATCACAAACATTATTGAATAAGATCCTGAGGTCCCGCATGTGATTATGCAGCCCTGCTTTTTGCAACCCTTTAACTTTACGGGTAATGGGCCTTTGGAATTGATCAAGTCTTATCATAGTTCTCGGTGACTTTAAGTAAGCTTCGTATTCCACCAGGAAAGCTGCCCGGATTCTTGTGATAGGAACCTGTTCCGTTTTAAAATAGTCGACCAAACTATTTACGACTCTTTTCATATCATTCGCGCTTGCGCCCCGATCCTGGTTTTCCAGGTGCTTGATCTGCTCCCTTCCAAACTCGACAATGTTGATGTCGTCCGCATTGATCTGGCCGCCGCTTTGTAAGTAATGTGCTAAAGTTTTGCAATTGTAGAACGATAGCTTTGTGCCCAACTCACTTATTTTATCACGATAGTCTTTAAGAATGGGGTGGAGCAGATCAAGTATAAAGTGATCCTTAATTTTGAAGTCCTTCCGGATCTGTTTTGAACCTACAAAATGCTGGGTGTCGATGTAGGTGCTTTTTCTGTTGTGGGTAACCCTGATCTTAACATTCCAGGTGCCATCTTCTTTTTTGTGGTGAGGCAATACCACTTCCCTTACGGTAGCCATCTTTAAAATTTAGTGGCCGAAATTTTACGTTGTAAAACATTTGTAAAACATTTTCGGCGAATTCAACAAAAAAACCTGTTAAACTGCTAAATCCCTTGATCAAGCAACATAGAAAAGTCGAAAGAGAAAATGTGCCTTTAAACGCAAAAAAGGCCATTTTCTTATCGAAAATGACCTTTTTTGAACTTGTGGTACCAACTGGGATCGAACCAGTGACACAAGGATTTTCAGTCCTTTGCTCTACCATCTGAGCTATGGTACCAAACCGTTCCCGTGATTGGGGAGTGCAAATGTAGTGTCTTTTTTTATGTTTGAAAATTTTTTTTGAAAAAAGATGTGATTATTTGCCGTTTTTGAAATAACTATTCAGGAAATCAGTTACTTAATTTTCAAATATTTTTTCAATCTCAAAACATTTCGGGCTTTGAACAATTCATTTAACTTTGAACAAGTTACTATGCACGCATAATGATTGCACAATTTATATTCATCATCGTACTTGCCGCAGCCGTTTACCTTTTTAGTAAAAACGTTGCTAAAATCCGGCGCAACATTCTGTTGGGCAGGGATGTAAACCGAAGTGATCAGCCCGCTTTACGGTGGAAAGTGATGGCAAAAGTTGCCCTGGGGCAAACAAAAATGACCAAACGCCCGGTAGCCGCCGTAATGCATTTCTTTATTTACGTAGGTTTTATTATCATCAACCTCGAGGTGCTCGAAATTATGATAGATGGCATTTTCGGCTCGCACCGCATCTTTTCAAATCCGCTGGGTGGGTTGTATGGTTTTTTAATCGGCGCTTTTGAGGTGTTGGCGGTATTGGTACTTGTAGCCTGTGTTGTTTTTTTGTGCAGACGTAATCTGATTCGTTTAAAAAGGTTTTCGGGTACCGAGATGACCCAATGGCCCAAATCCGACGCTAATTATATCCTCATTACCGAGGTACTGCTCATGACGGCCTTCCTCACCATGAATGCTGCCGACTATAAGCTGCAATTGCTGCATTTTGAGCATTATGTTAAAGCGGGAAGTTTCCCGGTTAGCTCGCTGCTTGCACCGGTGCTGCCAAATAATGCTTCGGCATTGGTAATTGTTGAGCGTGTTTGCTGGTGGTTCCATATTATCGGTATTTTGTGTTTTTTAAATTACCTGCCTTATTCCAAACACTTTCATATCCTGCTGGCATTTCCAAATACTTACTATTCCAACCTGAATCCTAAGGGTAAGTTAACCAATATGGCATCTGTAACCACCGAAGTTAAGGCAATGCTTGATCCTTCCTTCGTGCCCGAAACAACCGGCGAACCGGGCAGGTTTGGGGCAAAGGATGTAACCGACCTTACCTGGAAGAACCTGATGGAAGCTTATACCTGTACCGAGTGCGGCAGGTGTACTTCGGTTTGCCCGGCAAATATTACAGGCAAGCTGCTATCGCCCCGCAAAATTATGATGGATACCCGCGACAGGATCACCGAGGTAGGGAATAATATCGATAAACATGGTAAAGATTACCATGACGGTAAAGCGTTGCTTGGTGATTACATCAGCCGTGAAGAGATCTGGGCCTGCACTACCTGTAACGCCTGTACCGAGGCCTGCCCTGTAAATATTAACCCCCTGGAAATCATTACCGAATTGCGCCGATACGCGGTAATGGAAGAATCGCAGGCCCCGGCAAGCCTTAACAACATGTTTGGCAACATAGAGAACAACGGAGCGCCCTGGAAATATAGCCAGGCCGACAGGTTTAACTGGGCGAGCGAACAGTAAGTAGCGGCAGTGGCACTAATCAGTTGGCAGTTTGCTTTGTTTTTTAATTAAAAATCCGAAATGGAAAATCCGAAATCCGAAATAAAGATCCCTACCATGGCCGAAATGGCCGCCGAGGGCAAAGAACCCGAAATTTTGTTTTGGGTGGGATGTGCAGGCAGTTTTGACGAGCGGGCGCGAAAAATAACACGCGATATCTGTAAAATTCTGCATCATGTTGGCATCAGCTACGCGGTGCTGGGCACTGAAGAAGGTTGTACCGGCGATCCGGCTAAACGCGCCGGTAACGAATTTTTATTTCAGATGCAGGCCATGATGACCATCCAGCTGCTGGATGGTTACAATATCAAAAAGATTGTAACCGGCTGTCCGCATTGTTTCAATACCATCAAAAACGAGTATCCCGGTTTAGGCGGTAATTACGAAGTGATTCACCATACGCAGCTCATTCAGCAATTAATAAACGACGGCAAGCTTAAAGCCGAAGGTGGTGAAAGTTTTAAAGGCAAACGTATCACCTATCATGATCCATGCTATTTAGGCAGGGGAAATAACGTTTATGAGGCTCCACGCGCCGCGTTAGAATTTTTGGATACTGAACTAATAGAAATGAAGCGCTGCAAATCAAACGGTTTATGTTGTGGTGCCGGCGGGGCGCAGATGTTTAAAGAGCCCGAGCCAGGCAAAAAGGATATCAACATGGAACGGGTTGCCGATGTAATTGAGGCCAAAGCCCAAGTGGTTGCTGCCGCCTGCCCTTTTTGTATGACAATGCTTACCGATGGCATAAAGCACCAGGATAAACAGCAGGAAATACAGGTGCTGGATATTGCCGAGATCACGGTTAAAGCTAATGGCTTATAAGCCTTTCATTCTAAAATAATTAAAAGCGCTTTTCAGGCTGTCAAACCGGGCGGGGGGCATATTATGCACCGGTAAATTGAGCGAGGTAGCCATCGAATCGAGATCTCCCTCGGGGTCTTCATAGGTTTGTACAATGATATCGTCGGCGCGGGTATTTAATCTGATGGTGCCCAGCGTGTCACTGGGCAGGTATTCAATGCCGGTTAAACGGCCCAGATGGAGCGAAAAATATTCCTGTTTACCCTGTTGATAAGTTTTTCGGATACGGAGAAAATAATCGTTGGTCAGGGTGATCTCCCACTTTTTGAGGCTGAGATCAGTACCGGGCGTAAACGATGTGTTTAGACATTTATTGCTCCAGTTCAGCCATTCCTGTTCGCTCATTTCGGCTTTAAAACCGTAATTTAGCGCACTAAAAGCAATAATCGATGTGATGAACATGGTTTTCCCGGTGGCCGGAATAATTGATGTTTTCATGACAGCTTTCTTATAACCCGAAGTTAATAAATTCATATTTTTGAAAATGATTTTTTCTCCACAGTCAAGAGTTTGGATATACCAGTCGGACAGGAAGTTAACCGATGCCGAGGTAGCCGCCATACAACCCGAACTGGATAAGTTCACAGCCGGATGGACGGCACACAATAACCTGCTGAAGGCTAAAGGTGAAATACGTTACAATCGTTTTTTTGTTTTAATAGTTGATGAAAGCCAGGCCGGTGCCAGTGGCTGCTCTATTGATAAGTCGGTTCATTTTATGCAGCAGGTTCAGCAGCACCTGGGGATTAATTTGTTCGACAGGTTTAACCTGGCCTACCGCGAAGGCAATGAAGTACTCTCATTGCCGCGTGATGGGTTTGAAGAGCTGCTGAAAAATGGCAGTATCAATAAGGACACCATTGTGTACAATAACCTGGTGCAAAACCTTGCCGAACTGGAAAGCAAATGGGAAGTGCCTTTTAAGGATAGCTGGCATATCCAGCTGTTTAGGGATGTAGTAACAGCCTGAGCAGGAGGTTAAAGCACCGAAAGGGGAAATTACACAAATCCGTGGTATGGATAAGTGTAACTTGTGAAGATAGATATCCCCTGTGTTTCGGATACAAATCGTTTACTTCTTTTTTACCGGAGTAACAATAGGTTTTACAACATCTTTTTTGCCCGACTGGTAATCGGAAGGCGCTTTTTTACTGCCTTCTGCTGCTGGTTTCTTTTTCTCTTTGGTAGCATGTTTTTCTTTGCTCATGATTTTTAAATTATTGTTTGATTAAATTGAACATTAATGATATTTGCAGTAATCGGATAGGTAATAAGGGGTGTTTCGCCGGAGTTTTGTAATGCCGGGCTTTGAGCGGTTAAGCGGAGCCCTTAATTTAAAATGTGTACTTAGTACATATTATTAAGGGTTTTGGATAAATGTACGCTTTTTTAACCGGGCATCCTTATTAATACAAAATTTATATTCTATGCGTAATTAAAATAGGCTGGTTCCGGTCAAATTATTACCTTTGACACAATTTTTGATAAGAATTATTTATTACAGATACTTAATAACAATAAGCTAAAACATGAAAGGCTTCATTTCAACCAAAACTTACGGATTTTTAAACTACGTTGTAGCCCTGTTAATGATTTCATCGCTGTGGACTTTTGGTACACTGAAAGTTGGCGGCGCCGCTTTGTTCCTGCCTTTACTGATGGGCTGGCTGCAACTGATCCAGGCTATTTTCGCTAAAAACGAAATGGGCTTTATCAAACAATTCCCGATGGTAATGCACAACGTTGGTGATGTAATTATGGGCTCGTTCCTGTTTTGCTCGCCATGGGTTTATGGTTTCCATGATAAAATGGTTGCCCCGCAACTAATTTTCGGCGCATACCTGGTATTGGTAGGTTGCTTTACCAAAGGTTCGCCTTTTATCAATCCTCAACATGAAGAGGATTTTGGTGTAAGCCACAACGCTTAATTACCGGTAGTAAAATAAAACAGAAAGAGGCGCCCTGCACGGAGCGCCTCTTTCTGTTTACATCCCCTCTGCTTTCGCCTGCTCTTCTTCACGTTGGTTACGCATAATTTTGGTAAAACCACGATGGTTGTTCCCTTCGTCAAGCAACGGGAAAACAAGCCCGCTTCCCCAAAAGCGGCTTTTATTTTTCCTTACATGGTAGCGTTCATCAACCGCGCGGCCTTCGCTCAGCGCTTTTTTTAATTCAAGGTCAGGCTTGCCTTCTGCTATATCTTCGTCGGTAAAAAATATCCGTGCGTTTAAACCTAAAACTTCTGGTTCGGTATAGCCTAACAATTTTTGCGCGCCTGTATTCCAGCTGTTAATATCACCGTTTTTGTTGGTGGTTATCACCGCATAATCTTCCAGGCTATCCAGCACCTGCCTGAAAAACTCTTCACTCATCCTAAAATAGGTGTCATTAAAAATATCAGCTTCGGTTATGCTATGGTCAAACGTATGGTATTCGATATAAACATTGGCGCCGTCAACACCGCATGCAAGCTGCATTGGTTCGCGGGTAATGTGGTAAAACGTTTCAAAATTCGGCGGTAATTTATCCAGATCTGGCTTTTGTTTAACAGGTGTCAGGGTAATATCAACCGTATCGGCGGTTAATTGGTTTATGCCGGTATTAACCAGCATATAATTGTACCCCTTTTCAATAAGGTCGCCAAGCAGTTGAGAAGTTAGCGGTGTGCGCATAGGTATTATAGTTTGTAAGGTTAAATACCAATCAGCACAAAAATGACACCAGTTGTAAACACAGGCGAAAATCCGGGTTTAAAATACCTCATTTAAACCTAAAAAGAAACCGCTTGAGCCATAGGTTCCCCTGCCGTAGTCAATGCATAAATTTGATCGGGTGTATTTATTAAACAACAGCCGCAAGCCCGCACCTCCGCCCGGCTCCCAGTGCCTGAACAACTTAATGCGCTGTTGGTTGTTGGCTGTTTCGGCATTGATAAATGCCACCCCGCTAAGTAGTTTATTGGCAGTAAGCGGAAAACGGTATTCGGCCTCGTTGTAAACAAACGACATGCCTTTAAAACGCCCGATAATGAAAGCCCGGCCAATGCGCCCGTAAGCATCGCTGCCGGTTCCGGGAAGCTCGAGGTATGGGAGCGCGCCGCTGATCAGGTAGTTAGACCAGTGCCAAATGGCAAACACGTGTTCGGGGTTGGTTTTTGAAAGGCTCCAGTATTTTCTGAACTCTAACTTAACCTGCATGGCATCGCGGTTGCTGCCCAGCCAGGTTTGGTTGCTGCGGAAAACAATATCTGCATAAATGCCCCTAAATGCGCGGTTAGGCTGATCGCGGGTATTGAACTGGAAGTTAAACAGCAGGCCATTAGCCTGGTAAGATGTAATAGGGAAACCATTGCGGATGCTGTAACGGTAGTTATGCGTTTTACTAATGGGGATGTCTTTACGGTCGTCATCAATATGGCTATAGTAATTAAAGCTCAGCCCCGCGCCAACATAAATACTGTTGGCCAGTTTGCGGTAAATGCGTTCGTTGGCTTTAATGTATACATAGCGGATGGGAAAGGCATCGGGGTTGTTTTCGAAATGGGTATTGTTCATGAAAAAATTCCCTTCGCCAAAGCTGCGCTTGCCTGTGCCGAGGCCATTATCCATGGCAACGGTTTTACCTATCTGCACGGTGCCCTGCAGGTTCCATTTGTTTTGAGCAGAGAAAGCGTTTTGCTTAAACTCAAAGGTCGAAAGTCCGCCGGTTGACAAGTAAAACCCTGCATTGATAACCGATAGGGTGGTAGTTGCCGGATCGCCAAAATACTTACCCCCCGAAGAAATTACCCCGGCAGCGAAGCCCACACTTGGATTATAAGCCGCGGATGGCAATACCGACCAGAAAGTACGGTTTTGAACCGGCACGGAGGGGTTGGCGGGTTTACTGCTTTTACCGCTAAATATGGATGCAAGTATGGTGTTGGCATCTAATTGAGATTTCAGCGAATCGGCGGGATCGGCCAAGGTTTGGGCAAAGGCATTATAACCGCATAACGATGCGAACAAAAGGGAGATTATAAGCCGGTAAACAGCGGGAGCCAATCAGCAATAGTTTATAATGTTACAGCTAATATAGTATTATATCATCCGAATGTAAAAAATTTATTACAAAATAAAAGGTGCCACCCATATAGGCGCACCTTTATTAAAGAGCCTACTCAACGGCTCCCGCAGATGCAAACTATTTAATAGTATAGCTGATCAACTCCGATTTGGTAAGCTGTTTAGTTGGCGTTTTGGCATTGATAAGAATTACGCCGATGCCCTTGGCTATATAAAAATCCTGTACCAACTGGGTTTGATAATTAGCGCCTACTTTGATCTGCAGCTCGATAGTGCTGTGAATAACGTTATTGTAAGTTTTGCCCAGTACTACCTTCGAGATCCCTTTTTCGGCAATGGTGGTTTTTAGCCGGCCCTGTGCCGAGCTTTTGCCTTCGCCAATGGTGATATCTTTACTCCAGCTGGTTCCGGCGGCTACATTGTCATTCAGGTATTCAATTTCCATGGTTTCCCCGGTTTCGCCGTCTTCCTGCAGGCTGGTGTACAGGTGGTTTTCAAAAGCCAAATAGGCTTTATCGCTATCGCCGCTGTTAAGTGTATTGATCACATGATAAGTTTTAGCGCCTATTTTTTTGGTTTCGGCGCTCATGGTGTTGGTTGTCGTATCAATATCCTGCCCATCGGTAAACGTATTGGTGTTTTTGTATTTCCAGGTAGAATTGGCGGTGATAGGCTGGTAGGTATCTCCACCGTTATTGTTGGGTTTGTTATCTTCTTTTTTGCAGGCACCAAAAAATAAAGTAACAATTGTGGTTAAGGTTAAAAGTGATCTTTTCATTTCTGTAATAAAATTGTAAGGCCAATGCGGCTGGTTTTAAGGTAAATATTTAATGTATCGCAGCATCCGGGGCGCCTCCGCTTGCTGCATTTTGGAGACATTAACGAGTAAAAAATCTGTTACGTTACAATGAGTTGTGAATATTGTTTGGAAGGCTGAGAGATTTTGGTGTATTTATAAACTTAGTTTAAGAAGGCGATAGTGCACTTTTGCCAATAGTCATATTGCTGGCTTTTAGTTAATTGTAAAATAGGTGTTTTAACTTTTGATGTTTGCTGGTTTAAAAAGAAAAAGTAGCCGCAAAATTTTTCAAAAAAAGATGTTAAAAATAGGGAGTAGCTTAAAATAGCTATAAGTTGTGTTAGGGATAGGAGCGGATCCCGGCCCTGAGCTTAAGGCATGCAGGCGTATGAGCGTATAGCCAGGGCCGGAGGCAACACCATTATTCAGTTGGCAGTGTTGAGTGGGCAGTTTGCAGTTGATTTTTGCTTTTGGGGATTACACCGATTGGTTTTTGATTACACCGATTTTGAACCGTTGAGGTTTTTTGATTTAGTTAATTTCGCTGATTTTTTTGTTTGAACCGGGATTTGGGGAGATTAAGTGATTCGCAGGATTTTTTCAATCACAAGCTATGCAAAATGCAATCTCTTCTTAAGTTTCCAATTCTGAAAATTTTATAATTCTGTAAATTCTGATTCAGACAAAAGAGAGACGTAATGAAATCCCCCATCCCCCACCCCCAATCCCGGTTCAGACAAACAATCCCCCATCCCAAACCCCATCTCACAATTTCCTCAAAATCTATTTGCTAATAAGATAATTAACCCTATCTTTGCAGTCCCGAAAATACGGGGTATAATAAACGTTTAAACAATTTAATTTAAAGCAAGTGAATACGTTAAGTTACAAAACTGTCTCAGCCAACAAAAAAACCGTTAACAAACAATGGGTTGTTGTTGACGCGGAGGGCGAGATTTTGGGGCGCTTGTCTACAAAGATCGCAATGATCATTCGTGGAAAAAACAAGCCTGATTTTACCCCAAACGTAGACTGCGGTGATAACGTGATTGTTATCAATGCAGACAAGGTGAAACTGACCGGTAACAAACTGAGCGACAAGGTTTATGTTCGTTACACTGGTTATCCAGGCGGTCAGCGTTTTATTTCTCCTAAGGAGTTATTGGCGAAACATCCAACCCGCATCATCGAGAAAGCGGTACGTGGTATGTTACCTAAAAATCGTTTGGGTAAAGCATTATTCGGCAATTTGCATGTATATGCAGGTGCTGAGCATCCTCATGCAGCGCAAAACCCGACAGCCATTTAATTTTTAATTTTTAAGGAGAAAAAAAATGCCAACAACTAACACTTCAGGCAGAAGAAAAACAGCCGTTGCCCGCATCTACCTTACAGAAGGAAATGGCGCGATCATCGTTAACGGTAAAGATTACAAAGAGTATTTCCCTACTTTGCCATTACAATACATTGTTACCCAAAGCACAGAGGTATCTGGCAGCACCGGTAAATATGATGTTAAAGTAAATGTTGCAGGTGGTGGTGTAAAAGGACAGGCAGAAGCCGTTCGTTTAGCTATCGCTAAAGCTATTGTTGAACTTGATGCTGAAAAGAAACCGGCATTACGTGCCAAAGGCTTAATGACCCGCGACGACCGTATGGTTGAGCGTAAAAAACCAGGTCGCAGGAAAGCACGTAAGAGATTCCAATTCAGTAAACGTTAATCACAGGAGGACAACAAAATGGCAAGAACAACTTATCAGGATTTACTGGACGCTGGTGTACACTTTGGTCACCTTACCCGCAAATGGGATCCGAAAATGTCGCAGTACATTTTCATGGAACGTAACGGTATCCACATTATCGATTTAAATAAAACCTTAACCAAGGTTGAAGAAGCTGCTGCAGCTATAAAACAAATTGTAAAATCAGGCCGTAAGGTATTATTCGTAGCTACGAAGAAACAAGCGAAAGATATCGTTGCTGATTATGCAAAAAGCGTAAACATGCCATACATCACCGAGCGTTGGTTGGGTGGTATGTTAACCAACTTTACTACCGTACGTAAGTCGATCAAAAAGATGTCTAACATCGATAAACTGACTAAAGACGGTACTTACAGCAACCTTTCTAAAAAAGAGCGCCTGATGATTCAGCGTGAGCGTGTTAAATTGGAAACCCTTTTAGGTGGTATCTCTGATCTGAACCGTTTACCGGCTGCATTGTTCCTGATCGACGTTAAGAAAGAGCACATCGCGGTTTCTGAAGCATTGAAGCTGAATATCCCAACCTTTGCAATGGTTGATACCAACTCTGATCCTTCAAACATCGATTTCCCGATCCCTGCGAATGACGATGCTACCAAATCAATCTCTTTGATCACCAGTATCATCATCAAAGCTATCGAAGAAGGTTTAGATGAGCGCAAACGCGAGAAAGAAGACGAAGCTGAAAAAGAAGCAGTAGCTGCAAAAGCTAAAGCTGATGCTCCTGAAAGCAACGAAGGTGGCAAAAGAGCCCGTAAAGTTGCTGAAGTAAGCGCAGAAGCTGAAACAGAAGCTCCATCTGAAACAGAAGAATAATCCCCCTAACCCCCTGAAGGGGGAACAAGGAACAAATATTTAAAGCCTCCCTGATTCCATTAAAAGTATCAGGGAGGATTTTTAATATTAAAAATAGTTGCGGGTTAATAATAGCGTAACACGCTTGCGGTAACTTGTAACCCGATATAAAAAATCTTAAAACTCAAAAAAACATGTCTACAGTACAAATTTCTGCAGCCGACGTAAACAAACTGCGCCAGCAAACCGGTGCCGGTATGATGGATTGCAAAAAAGCATTAACCGAAACTAACGGTGATTTTGAAGCAGCTATCGATTTTTTAAGGAAAAAAGGTGCTAAAGTTGCAGCAAGCCGTCAGGACAGGGAATCAAACGAAGGCGTTGTTATTGCACGTACTTCGGCTGATTTTAAAACCGGTGTTGTAATTGAATTGAATTGCGAAACCGATTTCGTAGCTAAAAACGCTGAGTTCGTAGCTTTTGCCAACCAGATTGCTAATACTGCCGTTGAAGCTAAACCTGCTACAATTGAAGACCTTTTAGCGTTAGAGATCGACGTTGAAACCGGTCGTCAGAAAATATCTGAAGCTATCATCGAAAAAACCGGCAAAATCGGCGAAAAAATCGGTGTCTCTAAATATGAAGTAATTAACGGCGAAAAAGTTGTTGCTTACATCCACGGTAACTTCCGTTTAGGTGTATTGGTAGCACTAAGCACCGATGCTGCCGGCGCTGAAGAAGCAGGTAAAGACGTAGCTATGCAAATTGCAGCTATGAACCCTATCGCTTTAGATAAAGACGGTGTTGATGCTTCGGTAATTGAGCGTGAGCTTGAAATTGCTAAAGAGCAGATCCGTGCAGAAGGCAAACCAGAAGCAATGATTGAAAAAATTGCTGCCGGTAAACTGAACAAATTCTACAAAGACTCGACCCTGTTAAACCAGGAGTTTGTGAAAGATTCATCTAAGAGCGTTTCACAGTTCCTGAACGAGGTTGAAAAAGGCCTTACAGTAACCGCCTTTAAGCGGGTAGCTTTAGGAGCTTAATTATATGGAATCCCCCGATGAAAATCGGGGGATTTTTTTTACCCCACCCAACCGTCCCCGGTAGGGAGGGCTTTGTTATGAAAGTGGACTTTACAATGTAAAATAAATGTCTCCCCTCCCGGGGGAGATTTAGAGGGGGCTTATGATCGCATTACACAACCTCAAACTAATTTCCACCGGCACCATCGCCGAAGGCCAGGCCGTTTTAATCTCTAACGGAACCATCATTGATGTGATCAGCGAAGCCGCCATCCCGACGGATGCTGAAAAGAAAGATCTGAACGGCTCATACCTTGCACCGGGCCTTATCGATCTGCAGATTTATGGCAGCGGAGGTAAGCTATTTGCGGGCACGCCAACGGTAGATGCGCTCGAGCAACTGGAGAACGACCTGTTAAACCAGGGCACTACTGGTGTTTTTGCCACAATAGGTACCAATACCAACGATATTGTTGAAGCAGGTATAGAAGCTGCAAAAATATACCGTGAAAAAGCCAGAGGCGCTTTCTGGGGATTGCACCTGGAAGGGCCATATCTCAATCCTGCCAAAAAAGGCGCGCATCCGGAGAAGTTTATCAAAAAGGCTACGCTTGCCGAGGTGAAAGGTTGGGTTGAAAAGGCTGACGGCGTTATCAAGATGATCACCATTGCGCCGGAGTTACAGGACCAGGAGGTGATTGATTATTTATTTGGGCAGGGTATTATCCTATCATCAGGCCATAGCAATGCCACTTACGCCGAGGGGAAGGCATTTTTAAAGAAACCGGTACAGGCGGTTACCCATTTGTTTAACGCTATGCCGCAAATGCATCACCGTGAACCCGGCTATATCCCGGCTATTTTTGAAGAACGTCCGTATACCAGCATTGTGGCCGACGGCATCCATGTTGATTTTGCCATGATCCGCCTGGCCAAGCGCGAATTAGGCGATAAGCTGTTTTTGATTACCGACGCGGTGACCCAAACTAAAGAAGGCGCCTACCAGCATGAATTGCGGGGCGACAGGTACACCATGCCCGATGGTACATTATCCGGCTCAAACCTTACCATGCTTAAAGCGGTTGAAAACTGCGTTAAAAAGGTTGGAATAGGCCTGGCCGAAGCCGTAAATATGGCTTCATTGTACCCGGCAGAGCTGGCATCGCAAACCAAAAAAGGTGCGATTAAAAAAGGTTTTGATGCCGATATGATTGTGTTTAACACTGATTTTGAAGTGCTTGGAACTATACTTGCAGGCAATTTTTTAACAAAGACAACATAAAATTTTAACACTGAAATTTATTCGCTATTTTTGGCGAACTACTCCCTTATGAACAGAGCTTTGTCAATTCTTGATATAAACAAAAGCAGGTTTCATTCATTTCTATTTTTAACAAATCACACCAAATGAAATACAAAAGGATATTACTGAAACTTTCGGGCGAATCGCTGATGGGCGGCAGGCAATATGGTATTGATAACAACCAGGTATTGCAGTACGCTCACGACATTAAAAACGTTTATGACGCTGGTATTGAAATAGCGGTAGTTGTTGGGGGCGGTAATATATTCAGGGGCCTGAGCGCCGAAAAATCGGGCATGGAGCGTGCACAGGCCGACTATATGGGTATGCTTGCTACCGTAATCAATTGCATGGCCTTGCAAAACGCGCTGGAAAGCATTGGTGTGGAAACCCGCTTGCAATCGGCTATTAAAATGGAACAAATATGCGAACCTTACATCCGCCGCCGTGCTATGCACCATTTGGAAATGGGCAAAATCGTGATTTTTGGCGCAGGTACCGGTAACCCTTATTTTACTACCGATACTGCCGCTTCGTTACGCGCTATTGAAATCAAGGCCGATGTGGTATTAAAAGGTACCCGTGTTGACGGTATTTACACTGCTGATCCGGAGAAAGACCCAACCGCAACCCGCTATGACGAAATTACTTTCCAGGAAGTATATGACAAAGGACTTAACGTAATGGACATGACCGCCATTACCCTTTGCCAGGAAAATAAACTGCCTATCATTGTTTTCGATATGAACAAAGAAGGTAACTTTATGAAGATTGCCAAAGGCGAACACATTGGTACGCTGGTAAAGTAACGCATAACCCCACCCAAACCTCCCGCGGAGTGAGGGCTTTAAAAAAGGAAAATCATAAAAAAGTCTCCCCTTCCGGGGGAGATTTAGAGGGGGCTTAAATAATAGTCTTCTTTAGCACATAAAGCTTTAAGCTTTCGGGTTTATGCTTTCAGCTTAAAAAACATAACCCCGCCCTGCAAATTATTACTAAACAGAAAGGCCGCTCTGGTAACAGATACGGCCTTTCATGTTATATATGCTTAATTAATTATTTGGCGTCATTTACAGCTTTAATGGCTTCATCGGCAACTTTGGCCGAAGCATCGTCTTTCATGGCTGTACGGGCAGCTTTGATAGCTTCCAGCTGGGTAACAACAAATGGTGCAGCACCATATACTTTAAACCTGATACCGGCCTCTTTTAACTGACCAATACCTTGTTGCGCATATTCCGGCTTGTTAACTTTTGCAGTCATATCGGCAAAACCCCTTAAGTTGTTGAATTTTTCCTGGATGCCGGCATCAATAAAATGCTGGTAAACATAGGGCCATTCGGCATCATTACCGTTTGCGGTGTAAAGGTTCATAATAGCGGATGTAAGCGCGCCCCTGTTATCTTTCTCAAGGCCTTTTGCAAGGCTCATAGCTTTAGCCGGATCAAGCAGCGCGATTGCGTTTAAAGCAGCACCCTGCACAGCGTATGATTGGCTTGAAAGCGATTGCGTGAACAGGTTCATGTTGCCGCTTGCTTTCAATTTACCTAAAGCGCTTAAGGCAGCCGCGCGTACCAATGTATTATCATCAGTTTGCGCAAGCGAGGCGAGGATTGGCTGCGCCGGGTTACGGATATCATCTTTAGTGAGGTTCAGGGCTTTGATAGCCTTTATGCGTAGTCCGTAATATTTGTCTTTTAAAGCTGCTATCAGAATTTTTTGTGCTTCCTTGCGGGTTTGGTCAGATGCGGCGGCCTCTATAGCTTCGTAACGGTCGAGGTAATTCGGCGCGTTGAAGTACTGGAATGAAAACTCATCGATGGTTTTGTTATCGGTTTTCTTAGTTAACAGGATCTTGTCCGCGTCAACGTTAACCAGGTCGGGCTTGCCGGCCAGTTGATAGCTAACCGAATCAACTTTGTTATTCATCCAGGCTTTGTAACGCACTTTTTTACCGCCCTGGTACACATCGATAGCCATTGGTAACTTGAAGGTTTGGCCATCCTGGGTTTGTTTCAGGTAAACGGTTTCGGTTTTGGTAGCCTCATCCCATTTATAACTGATATTCAGTATCGGGTGACCGGCACCATAATACCATTGATTGAAGAACCAGTTCAGATCCTGTCCGCTGGCTTCTTCAAAAGCTAAACGCAGTTGCTGGGCTTCGCCGTTTTTAAAGGCGTTGGTTTTAAGGTAAATGTTAAGGCCTTTGTAAAACGCGGCGTTACCTAAATAGTTGCGCAGCATATTCAGGATGCGGCCGCCTTTTTGATAGGTAACGGCATCAAATACTTCCTCTTTATCTGCATAATAAAAACGTACCAGATTTTTGGTATTGGCACCCGGCGAGCGCAGGTACGACTGCATGTCGGTGTAGTTGTGGTCATCACCGGCATCTTTACCGTATTTATGCTCGGCCCAGATGGTTTCGCTGAAGTTGGCGAATGATTCGTTAACGGTTAAGTTGCTCCAGCTTTCGGCGGTTACATAATCGCCAAACCATTGGTGAAATAATTCGTGTACAATGGTGCTTTGGCCGCTGCTGAAATAAGCGTCTAACAGCTCGCGTTTGGTAGCTTGTACGTAATCGCCGTGCAGGGTAGCCGATGTATTTTCCATGGCGCCGCTTACATAATCACGAACAACAATCTGCGAGTATTTAACCCATGGATAATCAACACCTAAAGTTTTTGAATAAAAATCGATCACCTCCGGTGTAAATCCAAATATGTCTTTAGCGTAAGGGGCGTATTTAGGCTCGAGGTAATAGCTTACTTCTTTATCCTTCCATTTGTCTTTATAAATTTTAAAGTCGCCTACAGCCATCATAAACAAATATGGCGAGTGCGGCAGTTCCTGTTTCCAGGTATCGGTGCGGGTGCCATCAGCGTTGGTTTTTTGTGATACCAGTTTACCGTTGGATAGGGTTACGTACTTTGCAGGTACGGTCATGGTAATCTCTTCGGTGGTTTTCTGGCTTGGCTTATCGATGGTAGGGAACCAGCACGATGATGATTCAGTTTCGCCCTGTGTCCAGATCTGTACCGGTTTATCTTTTTCAGTACCGTCGGGGTTGATAAAATATAAACCTTTTGCATCATTAATGGCCGCGCTGCCTTTTACCTTAAGTTCGTTAGGTTTGGCAGTGTAATCAATGTAAATGGTATAATTTTCATTGTTTTGATAAACTTTATCCAGTTTAATAGCTACCGAAAGGCTATCATCATATTTAAATTTCAGCGGTATGTTTTTACCGTTTTTTACTACCGCGACACTTTTCAGGTCCATGCCTTTGGCATCAAGGCGGAGGCTGTCGGTTGGGTAAAAATGAGGTTTCAGCGTAACCCATTCTTTGCCGTACAGGTAACGTTTTTTGTAATCGAACCTAACATCAAGTTTGGTGTGGATCAGGTCGTTTACTTTAGTAGGTACCGCACGGTAAATTTTAAGTTCAGGGTTTTCGGGAGCCGGTGCCTGCTGGGCATAGGCCGTTGCCATTGCAGAAGTGAGCGCGCACGACAGCAAAAGTTTTTTGAGTAGTTTTCGATCAGTCATATATAATTTATAACAACAAGTTTTTCTTTTACAGGCTGTTAAGAATAGTTAATGTTCAAATATACTAATTAACAAGCAAAACGTATTGTGCGTAAATCACCTATGACGCTCGGGAACGGAATATGTTACGGGAATATGTGTTTTTTAATGGTGGTTATAATTTACTGCTGACGTTAGCTTGGTATCAACTGAAAACCAGGCTTTTCTATATCAACGGGAAAAGTATGAATTACTCAATAAACCGGATGCTGTTTAAAATCTCATTTAACAGTGCTGTTGCTTTTTCCTTTTGGTTTTCAGGGTAGTCTATTTCACCTGCTTGCGTAAGTGTTTTTGATTCGTTCTGGTAGTCAAATCTGTATTTCCCTATATGATTTATCGTGTAGCTGATTAATAAAAGCCGGTTTTTGCCAATGTTCTTAATTGCCGAGTTATAGGTGTCATTTCCATAGCTTTTTAAAAAATTGTAAACTTCATCTTGTGATAATTTTTTTCCCGGCAAATCATTGTTAATGAAATCTTTATTAACATTAAAAAGCCCTATGTATATATCGCCTATTTTGTAATTATATGGGATGTCATAAGATTGACTTAGTTTTTTGGATAATTTGATGCCTGGTAAAGCATCGACTTGTTGTTGGTTTAATTTATAAGTACCAGATGGTAGCGTTAATTTTACATTTTCATTAGAATGCATTAATTGGGCTTTGCAGGTTAATGCTCCGGTTGTAGATAATAAAAGTAGGACGAGTGATTTCTTCACGGTTGCTGTAAAGTTTATTTAAAGGCTCAATTTTACAGGATTTTACTTTTATAATGAAGATGCTAAGCGGCCTATTACTCAATAAACCGGATGCTGTTTAAAATCTCATTTAACAGTGCTGTTGCTTTTTCCTCGTCAGTTTTGGGATATTTTATTTCTCCTGCTTGACTGAGCGTTTTTGATTCATTTTGATAAAAGAAATGATAATATCCTGTATCGTGTACAGTATAGCTAATTAATAAAACCTGCTTTTTACCCAGGCTTTTTATTTCCGATTTATAGCTGTTATTACCGTATTTTTTTAAGAAAAGATAACCCTCATCCTGAAATCGCTTTTCTCTCGGCAAATCGTTGTTCATAGAATCTTTATTCACATTAAAAAGACCGATAACGATATCTCCTATTTTGTAATTATAAGGAAAGTAGTAAGGTTGATTTAATTTATTGAATAGTTTAATTCCTGATAAAGCATCAACTTGCTGTTTGGTTAATTTATAAGTTCCGTTGGGTAGAGTTAACTTCACATCTTCAGTACGATGGATTAACTGGGCCTTGCAGGTAATTGTTCCGGTTGTACTTAATAATATTATTACGAGTAATTTTTTCATCCCGTTATTAAAGTTTACAGAATTGCAAAAGCCGCACTGGCTTTGTGAGGCCGCGCTATGGTTAATTGTTTCTGTGGCAAAAAATTATTGCTTTATCCCTCATTCAATAAACTGGATGCTGTTTAAAATCTCATTTAACAGTGCTGTTGCTTTTTCCTTTTGGTTTTCAGGGTAGTCTATTTCACCTGCTTGCGTAAGTGTTTTTGATTCGTTCTGGTAGTCAAATTTATATTTTCCAATGTTATTTATAGTGTAGCTAATGAGCAAAACCCAGTTTTTCCCCATTCTTTTTATTTCCGAATTATAGCTGTTATTTCCGTTGCTTCTTAAAAAAATATACCTTTCATCATGCGAGCTTTTTTTTTCAGGTAAATTATTATTGATAGAATCTTTGTTCACATTAAAAAGGCCTATGTATATATCTCCTATTTTGTAATTATAAGGAAGATAGTAAGACTGGTTTAATTTACTGGATAATTTCATGCCAGGTAAAGCATCAACCTGTTGTTTACTTAATTTATAGGTGCCGTTTGGTAAAGTTAATTTTACATCTTCAGTACGATGGATTAATTGGGCCTTGCAGGTAAATGCTCCGGTTGTAGATAATAAAAGTATGATGAGTGATTTTTTCACGGTTGCTGTAAAGTTTATTTAAAGGCTCAATTTTACAGGATTTTACTTTTATAATAAAGGCGCTAAATTGCTTATTACTCAATAAATTGGATGCTGTTTAAAATTTCATTTAACAGTTTTGTTGCTTTTTCCTGTTGGTCTTTAGGATACTCTATTTCACCGGCCTGTGTAAGTGTTTTTGCTTCGTTCTGATAATTAAATTCATAGTAGCCTATATCATGTACCGTGTACTTAATTAGCAAGACACGATTTTTACCAATGTTTTTTATAATTGAATTATAGCTATTATTCCCATAATTTTTTAAGAAAATATACCTTTCATCATATGAATTTTTCTTTTCAGGTAGGTTATTATTGATAGAATCTTTATTAACTCTAAAAAGGCCTATATATATATCCCCAAATTTGTAATTATAAGGAAGTATATAAGATTGGTTTAATTTGCCGGATAGTTTCATGCCGGGTAAAGCGTCAACTTGCTGTTTGGTTAATTTATAAGTTCCGTTGGGTAGAGTTAACTTCACATCTTCAGTACGATGGATTAACTGGGCCTTGCAGGTAATTGTTCCGGTTGTACTTAAGAAAATTATTACTAGTAATTTTTTCATCCCGTTATTAAAGTTTACAGAATGGCAAAGCCACACTGATTTTGTGAGGTCGCGCTATCATTAATTGTTCCTATGGCAGAAAATTATTGCTTTATCCCTCATTCAATAAACTGGATGCTGTTTAAAATCTCATTTAACAAAGCAGTCGCTTTTTCTTTATCAGCTATGGGATACTCTATCTTTCCTGCCTGCGTAAACGTTTTTGCTTCATTTTGATAATTAAATCGATAGTAGCCTGTATCATTTATAGTATAGCTGATTAACAAAACATGATTTTTACCCATCCTTTTTATAACAGAGTTGTAGCTATTGTTTCCATTGCTTTGTAAGAAAAGATGACCCTCATCCTGGAAGCGTTTTTCCCTTGGTAAGTCGTTGTTCATGGAATCTTTATTCACATTAAAAAGTCCGATGTATAAGGAGCCTAATTGATAATTATAAGGCATTCCACCGGATTGATTTATTTTGTTTGATAGCTTAATGCCGGGTAAAGCGTCAACTTCCTGTTTGGTTAATTTATAAGTTCCTTTGGGTAGAATTAACTTCACATCTTCAGTACTATGGATTAACTGGGCTTTGCAGGTAAATGTTCCTATTGTACTCAGCAAAAGTATAACGAGTGTTTTCTTCATGATATTAATGTATTTTACTTATCAGGGCAGGTTGTTATTGTTAATTTGCCATTTTTATCTATGTCTGTTATGACGTAATTTGTTGAGTTCGAAGGAGACTTATATAAATTTATTGCGCCGCTAAAAATTTCCATTAGTGCTTTGTTGGTTGCTGAGGCTTCGTCTAAATTCATTTTATTCTTGTATTCCGTCGCCTTATTTTGAAATGCCTCTTCATACCCATTTCTATCCTGATTATAATCCAAAAACATTTGGGATAAAATAGCCCAGTTGCTAACGGTAACCGTATAGGTTGTAGTATTAGAAACTATGGTAGCGTACGCGTTATCCCGGTAAAATTTTATGCTACTTGCGCCGGAAGTAACCAGGTCTGGATTGGATAAATGATCTATCAATGAAAAAACATCATTTGGCGATGGCCCTGCCGATTGATGACGATGAACCGAACCAATACTAAAGCCATTAGTACTATTCCAGGTAAAATTAGGCATCCATGAGTTGGTACCATTGGTTGTTATCGGGGTATTCATATACGTATTAGCGCTAAGGCTTGTTAAATTTAAATTTGAGCCATACTCGTTAGTGCCCGGTTTAGCTAAAACGTCGGCATTTCGTTGGGTATTGAAAGCGGTCGCAAATTTTTGCTTGGCCTTTTTCAGCAGTTCACAAGGGTCGGGCGCCGATGGGCACGGCTGCCTTGGCGGATCTACAGAGCAAACCTGTGCTGTGGGCGGCGGCATACCCCCGTCGCCCGGTGGTGGCGGCGGCGGAACATAGTTGGTTTTTAACCGGTTGCCGCCTTCAACAGATTCAACAGCCAGCGGGATGCAGGGTGGGGTAACCGGCGGACCAACATGCATACCCGGAGGGCAGGGTGGTGGTGGCGGAGGGGTATTGCCACCGCTTCCGGATGGGTTGCCATCATCAACATTTACACAGGTAGTTGTTAAATATTCATCGCATTGGTAAACCCCGTCAACATAGTAAACAACATACCAATCGGTACATACCTGTTTTACGGTATTTGCTATCAACCTGCCGGTATTCACATTTTGTACACGTGGTGTTTTATTGGTATCAGTATCCTCCGTGCCGGATGCCATAAGTTGCCCGTTCCGATAGCCGTATCCTCCCAAATAACTTCCGCGTGGCGTAAAATAAAGTATAGTGCCGCTAAAATCGGGGTCATGCTTGCGGTAGGTATTATGATCCAACTTGCTCAGATCATTGTTAATATATGCCGAGTCGGCAATTATAGTTAGTATGTAGGCTTCACGCTTTTTGCCATCGGTCATTAATAAATAATAACTCCTGCTATAGGCCGGGTTACAACGCTTTTTATTAAGTTGATATGACGAACCGAATTTGGCCTCCGGGTCTACGGGCATCTCAATTACACTTTGACCATATCGGTTATACATAACCGGGTGCTGCCAATCTGGTTTTATCCATTGTGATAAGTCGCGGCTTTTACCCGCCGCCTGGTTTTGCAAGCTATTCCCGCTATTGGCAGGGTAAACACTTTCATACCATGATTTTGCATCATTTAACGGTGCCGGTAACCGGGCGGGCTCTTTATTCCCTTTACGGCAACTGTAAATAATTATTGAAAATAAGAGGATGAGAAAAAAAGGAATCTTTAAAATGCTTTTTTTGAAATTGAATTTCATCATGATAAGATATGGTTGTATGTAGTTAAACAAGTAACCGCTTGGTTATTAAATACTACACCTTCTGATTATTGCAATATATGAATATTTTTTATATAAAAATAAATATTAAAAATTAAGGGTCTCATATTAAAACGCGTCTTCGTAACCTGTATGCTAAGCTTACGCCTAAAACCGAACACCCGCTGTACGCTTCCGTACAGTATGAATTAAAAATAAATATTAATTTATTGATTGTTAGTTAATTATATAAGTGGCATTGCTTTTATTACCAAAACAATAGTGTACTGCCTTGATAAACTGAAAACCTTTGAAATATGGACTTAGATGAGCATGTTTGGAACCTGGTTTCGAAAAAGCTGGCCCGCGAAGCTTCGGAGAGCGAACTGCGCGAACTGGATGTTTTGCTGGCCCGAAATCCCGAACTGCATAGTCAGTTAAAGCTTATGTCGAAATGGTGGGATAAGGGAGAGGAAAACCCGGAAACAAACAGTTCCGCGCTCTTTGGCAGGATACAGGATAAAATAAAACAGAAAGAAGAAGCTGCAGCACTGCAACCTTTAAGCATGCGCGGCAGTCATAACAACAATAGTAAATTAAAGCAAACCAAATCGTTTTCAAACCATATAGCCATGCTCAAAAACTACCTCAAAATAGCCTTCAGGCAACTGAAAAAGCAAAAAATGTATACCGCTATCAAAATAGGTGGTTTTGCGTTTAGTATCGCGGCCTGTTTGTTGATTGCCCTTTATATACGCGATGAGTTGAGTTTTGACAAAAGTTACCCCAATGCCGCCAATGTTTACCGTTTGCTTGGGCATTACCATGATGGCACGATAGATGAAAAAGGTGTAGACTGGCCATCTGTAATGGCTAAGGTAATTAAACAGGATTATCCGGAGGTGGAGAGATCAGGCCGTTTAATGCCTAACTCGCTTTTTTGGGGAGCTGGCGCCAATGAGTTAAAACGCGCCGACCAGCCCGATAATACCCACGAAGAAGGTTTTGCCTATGCCGACCAGGGCCTGATTGATATTTTAAACCTTCCCATGGTTTACGGCGACGCCAAACACGCGCTTACCGAACCATTAACCATGGTAATTTCAAAAAGTAAGGCTGAAAAGTATTTTCCAGGCCAAAACCCGGTAGGCAAGGTGATGTACCTTAATAATAATAAAACCAGACCTTTTAAAATAGCCGCGGTGATGCAGGATCTCCCTGCAAATTCGCACCTGCACGATTTTAAGTTTTTCATCACCCTTGCAGGGGTCGAGTTTTGGAATGGTGAGCAGGCCACCTGGGACGCCAATAATTACCACATCTACATGGCGCTTAAGCCCGGCACCAACATAGCGCAGTTTAACAAAAAGGTTAACGAAGGCATCCTGAAAAATTACTTTATCCCCAACATGATACGTAACGGCGATAAGCGGGCGGGCAGCGTGATGAGTATGTTTAATTTAGTGGTTCAGAATGTACAGGATATTAATCTGCGCTCGTATGATGTGCATGATGGCATGTCGCACGGGGATATCCGTTTTGTATGGTTGTTTGGCGCGGTGGCAGGTTTTATTCTGGTGATTGCCTGCATTAATTTTGTTAATCTTTCTACAGCCAAATCGGCCAACAGGGCTAAAGAAGTAGGTTTGCGCAAAGTGGTCGGCTCGCAGCGCAGTGGTTTGATTCAACAGTTTCTCGCTGAATCATTATTATACAGCTTTTTCTCTTTCGTATTAGGCCTGATCCTGGCATGGGCGCTGTTACCATATTTCAATACGCTGGCATCCAAATCGCTTATTATGCCCTGGGCCGCCTGGTGGTTAGTGCCGGTAGTGCTGGTATCCGCGTTTTTAATTGGTATTGTGGCGGGTATCTATCCTGCATTTTATCTCTCGGGCTTTAAACCTGCCGAGGTGCTTAAAGGTAATTTGAGTACCGGAAGCAAAAGTTCAGGCTTGCGGAACGTGCTGGTTGTTTTTCAGTTCGCTACATCTATTATACTGATCATCAGCACGGTGGTAATTTACAACCAGATGCAATACCTGCTTAACAGAAAGGTTGGTTTTGAAAAAGACCAGGTAGTGATGATCCAGGGTACCAACACGCTCGATAACCAGGTGAAGCCCTTTAAAAACGAATTACTCAAACTATCCACCGTTCAAAGCGCGTCCATCAGCGATTTTCTCCCCGTATCAGGCACCAAGCGTAATGGCAACCAATTTTATATTGAGGGAAGGGAAAAAATCGACCCAACTGTTGGCGGCCAGTTTTGGGATGTGGATCATGATTATATTAAAACGCTGGGCATTAAACTGGTAGCGGGCCGCAATTTTATGCCCGATATGAAAACCGATTCGCAGGCAGTGATCATTAACCAGATGATGGCCAACAAACTCGGGCTTAAAAACCCGATAGGGAAGAAGATAGTTAACTATGGACCGGCTAAAACAATCATTGGCGTAGTACAGGATTTTAACTATAACTCGATGCGCGACGGGATTGAGCCGTTGGTGATGCACCTTAGCCCAAGCGAGTCGATAGTATCAGTAAAAATAAAAGCCGGCGATGTAAAAGCCGCGTTGGATCAAATCACTGCCACCTGGAAACAATTCGCGCCGAACCAACCCATCCGTTACACCTTTATGGACGAACGCTTTGCCAGCATGTATGCCGATGTACAACGCATGGGCCGGATTTTTACAAGTTTTGCGGTGCTGGCTATCATTATCGCCTGCCTTGGTTTGTTTGCCTTGGCCGCCTTTATGGCCGAACAGCGCAGCAAGGAAATAGGCATCCGCAAAGTACTTGGCGCAACTATCGGCAACATCACCGCCATGCTCTCCATGAATTTTGTAAAACTGGTATTCGTTGCCATTGTAATAGCCACGCCCATAGCATACTACGCCATGACCAGGTGGCTGCAGGACTTTACCTACCGGGTAACATTAAGCTGGTGGATGTTTGCACTGGCCGGAGCTGCCGCTATTGTGATTGCGCTGGTAACGGTAAGCTATCAAAGCATAAAAGCCGCGTTGATGAACCCGGTAAAGAGTTTGAAAGCGGAATAGTTCTGAATCAGAATTTACAGAATTTAAGAATTCACAGAATGGAAAAACAACGATAGCGACTAATTCTGAAAATCCTCAAATTCTGTAAATTCTGATTCAGACAATTAAAAATCATATAAATCAAATTTTTAATGCTTAAAAGTTATATAAAAACAGCATGGCGGTTTCTGCTGAAAAATAAAACATTCAGCCTTATTAATATCGTAGGATTGGCTACCGGTACATTGTGCTGCCTGTATATTTTGCTTTACGTGCAGGATCAGTATAGTTATGATAAACAGCATAAGGATGTTAAAGACCTGTACCGCATTACAACCACGCTTGAGTTAACCGGCGATAAACACGACGGCGCGGCAAGTTCGCCACCCATTGCTCCGGCTATGAAAAATGATTTTGGCGAAGTGCTACAGTACGCGCGGCTTGTAAATACAGATGGGTTTGGGGCTAAACAGCATTTATTGCGTTATAAGGAAAAGTCGTTTTACCAGCAAAACGCGGTTTATGTGGATTCGACATTTTTCGACATGTTTAACTTTCATTTTGTTAACGGAACGCCTAACAAAGTTTTGTCTGATCCTTATACCATTGTACTGTTAAAGCCGGTTGCTGATAAACTTTTTGGCGCCGAAGACCCTGTTGGTAAAATGATCTCGATAGATAATTCATTCGGGAAGCATAATTTCAAGGTAACCGGGGTTATTAACGAAAGTGCCGGTCAGTCGCATATAAAGGCCAGCCTGTTTATGGCGATGAACAGCGGTGGCCTTGGCGAGTATGTGCGGAAAAACACTGCCTGGGCAGGCAACAACTTTTTATACGCTTATGTAAAACTCCGTCCGGGTGCCAGTGCCGCTGCGCTGGAAAAAAAGCTGCCTGATTTTTTGAATAAATACGGTGCCGATCAATTAAAGGCCATCGGCATGAAAAAGGCCCTGCACCTGCAATCTGTAACCAGTGTACATACTACGCCCGGCCATGAGCATGAGCTTACCAAAACGCTCGATCCATCATTTTTATATATCATGATACTGGTTGCTGTGTTGATCCAGGTGGTTGCCTGTATTAATTTCATGAACCTCTCAACCGCGCGCGCTTCAAAACGCGCTAAGGAAGTAGGCGTGCGTAAAGTGATTGGCGCCGGTCAGGGTGATTTGATGAAGCAGTTCCTGGGCGAATCGTTCATGCTTACGCTGATGGGCGTAGCTATTGCGCTGCCGCTGTTGGTATTGCTGATGCCTTATTTAAACCGGGTAACTCATGCCGACATCAGCTTAACATTTTTCAGCAATTATAAGCTTTGGATAATGCTGGCAGGCATGGTGCTGGTTACCGGCTTAATTGCAGGTAGTTACCCGGCCTTTTATCTTTCGGCATTTAAAGCTATTAAAGTGATTAAAGGCAATTTTACCAATCATATTTCGGCAGGCGGGATCCGTAAATCATTAGTGGTATTCCAGTTCTGGCTATCCATTATATTGATATCCGGCGTTATTATTATATACAGCCAGCTCAACTTTGTAAAAAATAAGGACCTGGGTTTTGATCAGAATCAAAAACTGATCTTTAATTTTCATACGGCCACCACACAGGCTAAAATGAAAGATTTTGCCAATGATCTGAGAGCATTGGCCGAAGTGAAAACCGTAAGCAATGCCGATAACTACCTCAGCCAGTTTGTACCGCACGATCATGGCGTTTACACAGCCGGGGGCAATATGACTACTGCTACCGACGCGCAAAATATCAATACTGATGAGTTTTTTGCCAAAGCCAACGGAATTAAGATTATTGCCGGCCGCGATTTCAGGATAGGCGATAGCAGCCGCGTGCTCATCAACGAAACATTATGCAAACGTTTGGGCCTGAACCCGCAAACTGCGCCGGGAACAAGGCTGTACACCCAATACGCTCCCGACCCGGTATCCTTTGTTGAAGTGGCCGGCGTAATGCGGGATTTTAATTACAACTCGCTGCACATGCAGGTAAGACCCTTTATGCTGGTTTACCAAAAAAATCCTCAGTACTTTAATGTGATGGTGGTATCTGCAGATAGTAAAAACTATAAATCGCTGCTCGGCAAAATAGAAACCCTGTGGCAAAAAGATATAGCCGACACGCCATTTGAATACTCGTTTTTAGATACCGAGGTACAAAAACAGTACGAAACCGAGGTTACCCTGTCGCAGATTATCAATGCCTTTACGCTGATGGCGATAGTGATATCGTGCCTGGGCTTGTTTGGTTTGGCCGCATTCAGCGCCGAACAACGGAGTAAAGAGATTGGGGTACGCAAAGTGCTTGGAGCGAGTGTAACCGGGATAGTGCAGCTATTATCGAAAGATTTTGTAAAGCTTGTTTTGATAGCCCTGGTAATAGCTACGCCCATCGCATGGTGGGGCATGAGCAAATGGCTGCAGGCCTTTGAATACCGGATATCTATAAGCTGGTGGATGTTTGCGCTGGCCGGTACGCTCGCTATGATAATTGCCTTGGTAACAGTAAGCAGCCAGGCTGTTAAAGCAGCCCGGGCGAACCCGGTGAAAAGCCTTAAGGCAGAATAATATCTTAATCAGAATTTACAGAATTTGAAAATTGGCAGAATAAAAAGGCAACAGCAGCGAGTAATTCTGAAAATCTTAAAATTCTGATTCTGACAAATTACTTAATGAAACAATCATGATAAAGAATTACATTAAAATCGCGTTCCGCAATATGGTTAAAAATAAGGTGCATGCATTTATTAACATTGCGGGTTTATCGGTAGGGATGGCGGTAGCTATGCTTATCGGGTTATGGGTGTGGGATGAATTATCGTTTGATAAATACCACAGCAATTATAATCGTGTGGGGCAAATTATGGTGAGCCAGAAGGGTACGGAAGATGTGGTTACTTTTCCATCAACGGTTGTTCCGCTTAGTGCCGATTTACGCACCCGTTTTGCTGATGATTTTAAACGTATTTCGCTGATCTGGCGTAGCACGCATATCCTGGCCGTGAGCGATAAAAAGATCTCGCAAACCGGCAGTTGGGCCGAGGCGGATATGCCGGCCATGCTGGCGCTTAAAATGGTAAAAGGCAGTTATACCGATTTTAAAGATCCGTCGTCGATGATCATATCGCAATCGGTAGCCAGATCATTGTTTGGTGATGCCGATCCGATAAATAAAACTATTAAGGCTGATAATAAAACCAATCTGAAGGTGATTGGAGTTTATGAAGATTTGCCACGAAATACTACGTTTTACGAAACGAAGTTTTTTATGCCGTTTTTTAATAAAGACAATTGGTGGAGCACACAAACCGATAAATGGGATAACCACGGCTGCCAGATGTATGTTCAACTGGCCGATAACGCCGATTTTGATAAAGTCTCGGCAAAAATAGCACGGGTTACCGCGGCGCACTTCAAGTTTTACGACGAAACTATCCAGGTGCACCCCATGAGCAAATGGCACCTTTACAGCGATTTTAAAAACCGGAAACCTGTAGGCGGCCGTATTGAAATGGTGTGGTTGTTTGGTATCATCGGCGTATTCGTACTGCTGTTGGCCTGCATCAACTTCATGAACCTGAGCACTGCCCGCAGTGAGAAACGTGCTAAAGAAGTAGGTATCCGCAAATCTATCGGTTCGTTACGGTCGCAGTTGATTAAACAGTTTTTAAGCGAATCGGTATTGTTTGCCTGCCTGGCTTTGGTGGTTACCTTCGGGATAGTTTCAATAGCACTGCCTGGGTTTAATCAAATTGCTGATAAGCAGATAGCTATGCCTTTTACCAATACCTGGTTTTGGGCTATGGCCTTAGGCTTCACCTTATTCACCGGAATCATTGCGGGTAGTTACCCGGCTTTCTATCTATCATCTTTCCAACCGGTAAAAGTGCTGAAAGGTACTTTTAAAGTTGGTCGTTTGGCTTCGGTGCCGCGTAAGGTGTTGGTGGTGGTGCAGTTTACAGTTTCGATTGTGCTGATTATCGGTACCATCATTGTTTTCAGGCAGATTCAGTATGCCAAAAACCGCCCGGTTGGATATTCGCGCGCGGGTTTGCTCACCGTGGAAATGAATACCCCCGAAATTTACGGACACTACGAAGCCATGCGCAACGATCTGATCCAGACCGGGGCTATTGAAGACATGGCCGAATCCAACAGTACAACCAATGCCATCTGGGCCCGTAACGGCGGGTTCGACTGGGAAGGTAAATCACCAACCTTCGAGCCTACATTTGCATCCATTGCCGTAACCTATGATTTTGGCCACACCGTAGGCTGGAAAATAACCAGGGGCCGCGATTTTTCGAGAAGTTTCCCCACTGATACCGGCGCGTTTATCATGAACGAATCGGCAGTGAAACTAACCGGGCTTAAAAATCCGGTAGGTAAAATAGTGAAATGGGGAGGAGTGCCGCACAAAGTTGTTGGTGTGGTGAAAGATATGATTATGGAATCGCCTTATGAAAGGCCGGTAGCTTCGATGTTTATGATGTTACCGGGCTGGGTTAATTTCATTACCATAAGGGTTAAACCAACTATGGCCATGCAGGAGGCATTGAAAAAGATAGAACCCGTATTTAAAAAGTACAACCCCGGTAGCCCTTTCGATTTTAAGTTTAACGATGACGAATACGCGCACAAGTTTTCGGACGAGCAACGTATCGGCAACCTGGCTACCATCTTCGCGGTTCTGGCCATCTTCATCTCATGCCTTGGTTTATTTGGCCTGGCCTCGTTTATAGCCGAACAGCGGGTAAAAGAAATTGGAGTGCGCAAGGTGCTGGGAGCTTCTGTGGCCAACCTATGGCGCCTGCTTTCAACGGAGTTTGTGGTACTGGTTATCATATCGCTGCTGATAGCTATACCCATGGCCTATTATTATATGAACAGCTGGCTGCTAAGGTACGAATACCGATCAACCATAACCTGGTGGATTTTCGCCGCATCGGGCATAGGGGCGATAGTGATCACGTTGTTGACGGTTAGCTATCATGCTATCAAAGCTGCGTTGGCTAACCCGGTAAAGAGTTTGAAAGCGGAGTAGAGTGGTTGGAGGTTGGAAATTAGTGTCTATTGCGTAATTTGGGTTTAGTTAAAAAAGCATCAATATCTGACCTTTTTCCACTTTATCTCCAGGTTTTATAAATATCTGCCGGGGTAGCCCCATATCTGCCGGGGCTTTGATGATATTTTCCATTTTCATCGCTTCCAGTACCAAAAGGTTATCGCCTTTTTTCACCTCACATCCGGGGGTAACAAAAGATTTTAGTACCAAACCAGGCATAGGAGCTTTAATTTCACTCAATTTTACATGGTTCAACGCGCCGAGGCCAAGTTGATCAAGCAATAAATCAAACTGATCTTTAGCGGTTATGTGGTAGGTGTTATTGTTCACTATTATTTCAGCCGTCTTCTCCCCGGCGTTAAAACTTACTACCTCTACATTATATGAGCGGTTGTTGTAAATAATATGATAAACTCCTGCCGAAAGGGCTTTAATATCTGCTTCACATTTAATACCGTTTATATGCAATGCTCCTACTGTATTTTCGGTTTTAATGTCGTATCTGTTGTTTATCTTTTGCTGATGCATCGGCAGGTGATTATGTGAGTATATTAAACGCACCGGTATTAAACGTTCAATATACTCACAGATAACCGCAAAAACAAACATTAGCCAACATTGCATGCCTTGAGCGCAATCAGCCTGTACTGTGCTGTAAATGCTAACGTGTAAATGTATATTGAACCAGGTTAGCGCCCATTTTAAGCGCCTTTAGCCGCGCTTCCTGGGTATCGCCCGCGTAGGTGCCGAAATCTTCCCAACCGTTGCCCAAATCGCACTCATAGGTGTAAAAACAAACTAACCGCCCCTGGTAAATCAAACCAAAACCCTGCGCGCGTTTGCCATCATGCTCATGAATTTTGGGCAGACCATTGGGGAAATCATATTTTTGGTGATAGATGGGATGATTTAAAGGCAACTCAACAAAATCAAGTTCTGGGAACACTTTCTTCATTTGCGGACGGATAAATTGGTCGAGCCCGTAATTATCGTCGATATGCAAAAACCCGCCGCCGGTAAGGTATTTGCGCAGGTTACGCGCTTCCTGGTCGGAAAAAATAACGTTACCGTGCCCTGTCATAAAAGCGAACGGATAATTGAAAAGTGAGGCGCTGCCAACCTCAACCACTTCGTCATCATCATCAAAATTGGTTTTGAGGTTTTCGTTACAAAACTTAATCAGGTTAGGCAAAGCCGTACGGTCGCCGTACCAGTCTCCTCCCCCATTGTACTTAAGCCGGGCTATTTTGTAGGTGGGCGCATAAAAGCTGCTCATCGTCATTACAAGAGCCACGCAGGCTACCAATATCAATTTCGCTTTTATCATACACGGTTTAAAAAGTTAACCTCAAAACAAGCTTCCAGCGCGGCGGTTTCCGTACGCAGGCGACTTGTACCTAAAGTTATCGCTTTAAATCCGTTCTGCAAAGCCCTATCAATCTCGGCGGGACTAAAATCACCCTCCGGGCCTATTAAAATTAAGCTGCGGTTTTGCAAATGCAACACATCTTTCAATTCGTGCTTTTCTCCCGGCTCGCAATGGGCAATAAACTTTTGCCCGTCAAAGGGTTTATCAAGTAACTGGTTTAACGTTAATGGCTCGTTAAGCACAGGATGATAGGCTTTAAGCGATTGCTTGATGGCAGCAGTAATGATTTTGTTTAACCTGTCAACCCGGGCCTCCTTTCGCTCGGAACGCTGGGTAATCAACAGCGAGATTTCATCGATACCAATTTCGGTAGCCTTTTCTAAAAACCACTCCAAACGCTCAATATTTTTGGTTGGCGCTACCGCGATGTGCAAATAATGATTGCGTTTATCAAACCCGGTGACTACCGAGGTGATGTTAAGGATCGTACGCTTGGGGTGCGCATCGGCAATTAAAGCTTCATACAGTCCGCCCCGGCCGTCAATCAATTGTACCTTACTGTCAGTTTCGAGCCGCAAAACACGTATGGCATGCTTGCTTTCTTCTTCACTTAGAATATACTGTTTGTATGAGGGATCGATATCGGGGGTGTAAAAAAGATGCATGGTAAATAGCAGATTAATGTAAATCTATCGCATCTTCTTCATTGATCAGCAATTCAAGTTTAACCGACTCGATATTCTGATCGGATTTTTTCAATACAGTAATGTTGTAGCCGTTAGATTCGCGTTGTTCACCCACATCAGGGATTTTTCCGAAAATATCGCCAATCCAGCCTGATACCGTATCAAAGTCGCCATCTTCGGGCAAATCATGCGGTAAATGTTCATTTACATCGTAAATAGGCGCAAGGGCATTCACAATAAACTCGCGTTCATTCACTTTATCAACAATAGGCTTTTCCTCATCGTACTCGTCCTGTATATCGCCTACCAGCTCTTCAACAATGTCCTCAAGGGTCACCATGCCCGCAGTACCGCCAAACTCATCAAGCACAATCGCTATCTGGATGCGTTTCTGCTTCATCTCTGCCATCAGATCATTGATTTTCTTGGTTTCGGGGATAAAATATGGTTTACGGATGATATCCTTCAACACAATTTCGTCATTACGCGCCAGCAAAGGCAAAATGTCTTTAGCGTGCACAATGCCTACAATCTTGTCAATCACATCATCATAAACAGGCATACGCGAATAACCTTCGTTAATGATCATATCCAGCAACTCTTCTTTGGTTGCCGCCAGATCGATGCCCGAAATTTTGGTACGCGGCACCATGATATTTTTCACCACGCGCTCATTAAAATCAAACACGTTCTGGATCAGTTCATGTTCATTTGAGTCGATGGCGCCGGTTTCCTTGCCCTGCTCCAGCAGGTACTGCAGTTCTTCAGAACTATGGTGCGTTTCACCGCCTTCAACAGCGCTAAAGCCCAACAGCTTTAAAATAAAATTGGCGAAATTGTTCAGCACCCAAATAAACGGCCTGAAAACAACAAAGAAAAACCTTAGAGGTAAAGACACAGCCATTACTGTGCGTACAGATTTCTGGATAGCGAGCGATTTAGGCGCAAGTTCGCCAAAAACGATGTGCATAATGGTAATGACACTGAAAGCAAGTATATGGCTCGCGGTAATATATCCCTGCGAAAGTGTGATGCCCACTGCCAGAAACGCGCGGATCACGAGGTTGGTGGCTACCTCTTCGCCCACTACACCTAAAGCCAGCGAGGCTATGGTAATACCTAGCTGCGTGGCAGCCAGGTAACCATCCAAATTATGCAATATGCCCCGGGCTACTTTGGCTACGCCGCTGCCGCCCTTGGCTTTTATTTCAATTTGCGAACCCCGAACCCTTACCATGGCAAACTCGGCGGCTACAAAAAAACCGTTTAGTAATACCAGGAATATGGTAGCGAAAATGTAGAATAAACTGATCTCGTAATGTGCGGGGTCCATTTAAATTATGATTGATAAACAGGGAATGTACTTTTATACAATTCCAAACTTTCGGCTATTACTTTGTGCGCGTAACGTACGCCAAGCAAATGTTCGATGGTTACGTTTTTACCTTCCAGCTTTTTGTAATCCTTAAAGAAACGTACAATCTCGGTCATGGCGTGCGGAGGCAGTTCGTTCAAATCGTTAATGTAATTTACCGACATGTCGTTTTTTGCTACCGCGATGATCTTGTCATCCTGCTCACCGTTGTCAACCATGTGCATTACACCAACAACCTTAGCCTCGATGATCGACATCGGGAATACGTCTATCGAGCAAAGCACAAGGATATCCAAAGGATCTTTATCGTCGCAATAGGTTTGTGGTATAAAACCATAGTTGGCAGGGTACATCACTGATGAAAACAATACGCGATCTAACTTTAACAGGCCTGATTCCTTATCAATTTCATATTTAGCTTTCGAGCCTTTAGGGATTTCGATGATGGCATTAACCACCTCAGGAACGTTTTCACCTGGCGAAACCTGGTGCCATGGATGTAGAGTACTCATGTATTTTATAGATATAAAGTTTATTAATCTGTTTTGTTGTTTTTATCAAGAACTTTCTTTTTTACGAAAGCTATAACCAAAGGGATAGTTGTAATTAATATTAACCCGAGTATAATGTATTGCAGGTAATCTTTTAATTGAGGGAACCTCCGTCCTAAAAAGAACCCGCTTAAAGTGAACACGCTTACCCAGGTTATACTACCGATAAGGTTATAGAGGCTGAATTTTTTGATATCAACCTTAACAACTCCTGCAAATATAGGGGCAAATGTTCTAACAATCGGGAAAAATCTGCCTAAAATAAGTGCCATGCCACCGTATTTATTGTAAAACTCGCTGGCCATGGTTACATAGCGTTTTTTAAAAAACAGCGAATCGTTCTTATTAAAAAGAACAGGGCCCGTCCGGAAGCCGAACCAATAGCCGGTAAAGTTTCCTAATATACCCGCACCTATCAATGACAGCACCAATGTTGAAATGGATACGTCAATCTTACCCGCAGCACACAAAAGGCCCGCCATAAATAACAGGTAATCGCCCGGCAGGAAAAATCCGAAAAACAAACCGGTTTCGGCAAAAACAACAATAAGCAAGAGATAAAAACCACCCCTGCTTATTATGGATTGAGCGTCAGTTAAATTTTGAAGGTACTCCCAAAAACTTTCCATTCACTATATCTGTAAAACTACAAATATTATATCAATTTGCAGTTATCAATACTGATTAAATGAAGCGGGCAATTAAATCTGGGTAAACACCTATTAAGATAGTAACTATTGCAGATACTGCAAATACAACTTTATAGTAAACCGGAACAGCAACTTCATTGCGTTCGGCACTACGGAAGTACATGGCGATAATAACCCTGAAATAGTAGAAAATACTGATGATAGCGTTAATTACGGCAACAATAACCAGACCGATGTGGAAACGAGATACGGCACCGGTGAACATGAAAAATTTACCAATAAAACCGGCCGTAAGCGGGATACCGGCTAACGAGAGCATTGCTACAGTTAACACAAAAGCCAGGAAAGGGTTGCGTTTACCCAAACCATTAAAGCTTTCAAAATTGTCGCTGCCATTTTGCTGTTGTACCAGGATCAACGCGCCAAATGCTATTATCGAAGCAATGGAATAAGCGGTGGCATATACCAATACAGAGTTAGCCGAAGCCGAGCCAAGGGATACGATTGCAAACAACAGGTATCCTGCATGCGAGATACTTGAGAACGCCAGCATACGCTTAAAGCTTTGCTGGTACAACGCTGTGATATTACCAATAAATAGGGTAATGATGGTAATAACGATCAGGATTGGAGTCCAGAAATCAGATAGCGGCTGGAAGCAGGCCGAAAACAAGCGAAGGAAAGCGGCAAAACCGGCTGTCTTTACTACTGTAGACATGAATGCTGTGACCAGGGTTGGCGAACCTTCATACACATCTGGTGTCCAGAAGTGAAACGGTGCTGCACCAACCTTGAAGCAAAGGCCTACAATAATTAAAGCGATACCTGTGTAAAACATAGGATCGATATGCGGATGGTTAGCTACATAATCGCGGATAGCATCCATATTGAATGAACCGGCCGAACCGTAAAGCAGCGCCATACCAAATAACAGGAAACCTGTTGAGAAAGCTCCCATTAAAAAGTACTTCAGGGCAGCCTCGTTAGAAGCGAAATCACTTTTCTTTATCCCGGCAAGGATATATAAACTAACCGACATGATCTCGATACCGATAAACATCATCACCAGGTTGTTAAACGATACCATAACAATGATACCTGCTAACGAAAACAGGAAAATTGCATAATACTCGGCTATGTGCCTGCTGATCTTTTCAAAATAACCTTTTGAAAGCAACAGGATCAATATAGTTGATATGATGGTAACAGATGAAAATACAACAGAAAAGTTGTTGAACAGCAACATGCCGTGGTATTGGGTCTGGGCAGCGTCGTGCTGGTCCCATTGGTATACAGATGCACCTAATGCTACCAGTAAACCGATAACGGAAACAGGCAATAACGCCTTTTGAGCTTTATATAAACCTAAATACAGGAGCGCTATAGGTAAAACAGATATGATGATTATAGTATTCATTCTTTTCTTTAAAATCTTAAACCTACATTGTAAACTTTGCACTTATTTCATTCACCAGCTGTGTAACAGCAGCTTCGGAGATGTGTAGTATAGGCTGAGGATAAACCCCGATAACAATGATCAACGCGCAGATGATACCCAAGGTTAGCTGCTCAGATCCTTTAATATCGGCAAAGGTTGCGGTAAGGGCGTTGGTTTGGCCCTGCATTACATTTTTGTACATACGCAGCATGTAAACAGCGCCTAAAATAATAGTGCTTCCTGCAATAGCCGAGATAACCAGGTTACCAAAATGTGTAGCTCCGTAAGTGAATACGCCTTTTAACAACAGGAACTCGCCAATAAAACCATTGGTTAGCGGCAAACCAACTGTACCTAAAACAATGATAAGGAAAGCTATAGCGAATTTAGGCGCTACCTTGGCTATACCGCCAAGCTGATCGATATCCCTGGTACCCGTTCTGCGTATGATGATATCCCAGATAAAGAACATACCTACCACGTTAATACCGTGGTTAAGCATCTGGATCATGGCGCCTTGCACTCCCTGGATGTTCCAGGCTAAAATACCCGCGGCAATTAAACCAACGTGACCGATTGACGAATAAGCTACCAAACGTTTACCATCCTTTTGTTTAAAGGCGATGATGGATGCGTACACGATGCCAATAACAGCAAGGATAATTACCAACGTTTGAAAGTGAAAGAAACCCACCGGAGCGTTAGGAATCATCCAGCGGATAACACCATAAATACCCATTTTAAGCATAATACCAGATAACATCATGGTACCGCCCGAAGGTGCTTCGGTATAGGTATCCGGTTGCCAGGTATGCAAAGGGAACAAAGGCATCTTGATGGCGAAGGCCAGGAAGAAAGCCCAGAACACCCATGTTTGATGTTTTGCATCAAGAGACATGGTATAGAAATTATGCAGATCAAAAGTTCCGGCCGGCGACTGGAGATATAGGTAGATCAACGCTACCAGCATAAACAACGAACCGGCGAAAGTGTAAATGAAAAACTTGATAGTAACCCGGATCCTGTTCTCTCCGCCCCAAAGCGCACAGATAAAATAGATCGGAATCAAAGCAGCTTCCCATCCAACGTAAAATAAGAAACCATCAAGCGCGGTAAATACCACCAACAAGCCGGCCTGCATAAACAGGATCAGTCCGTAAAAAGCGCCTTCCCTGTTATATTCGTGCTGATACGTGGTTAAAATGATGATAGGTACAAGCAGGGTAGTCAATAAAACCAGGATCATGCTAATACCATCAATACCGGCGCTAAAGTAAATACCAAATTTCGGGATCCATGGTGCATCGATCCTGAACTGGGTTGAGGCATCGGGGATAAACTTGCTTAAAAATATAAGCGCTATTACCAGTTGGGCAACAGAGAAGAATAAAGCTGCATGCTTAGCAACCCCATTTTTAAGCAGGGCTACTATTACTGCGGCAACTATTGGCAAAAAGAGTAATATACTAACGGTCATGTTATGTTGCTAAACGCTTATCGTTTATATTTTAGTTAATCCAAATACGCTGTAAAAAAGCACCGCGATAATGCCGAGTACCATGATAAATATGTAAAACCCTACATTACCGGTTTGCAGTAAACGCAAACCTTTACTGGTTTCGATAGTGCCTTTACCTATGCCATTCACCAAACCGTCGATACCTAAACGCTCAACGATGTTATAAAAGAAGGTGGACAGCCAATCCAACGGTTTACGGATGATCAGATCATACAGCTCATCCAGGTAAAACTTGTGGTACGATATGCTTGTTAATGCCGGGCGCTCTTCGGTGTCCGCTACCGGTACGCTGCCGTTTTTTGCATATTTGATGTAAGCCCAACCCATAGCGGCCAAAGCTAACACTACGGAAGTACCCATCAAGGCGTATTCTAATGATTCAGACAAATGATGTTCGCCCAGTATCTCGTTCGATTTCTTGAACACCGGCTCAAGGAATGCAGCCAACTCGTGATGACCATGCAATACTTCCGGCACACCTATAAAACCACCTACGAAAGAGAGGATAGCCAATACGATAAGTGGAATAGTCATGGTTGGAGGCGACTCGTGCAAGTGATGCTCCTGCTCATGCGTACCCCGGAACTTACCGTAAAAAGTAAGGTACATCATCCTGAACATGTAAAATGAGGTTAACATAGCCGTGATCACACCAATTACCCAGAACACCGGATTGTGCGCATAAGCATGTGCCAGGATCTCATCTTTAGAGAAGAAACCTGCCAGCGGCGGAATACCGGCGATGGCCACAGTACCGATCATCATGGTGGTGAAAGTAGTTTTGATCTTACCTTTCAACCCGCCCATTTTGCGCATATCCTGCTCGCCGCTCATGGCGTGAATAACAGAACCAGCACCTAAGAACAATAAAGCTTTGAAAAACGCGTGGGTTAATACATGGAAGAAAGCGCCTGTGTAAGCGCCAACGCCTAAACCCAAAAACATATAACCTAATTGCGATACCGTTGAATAAGCCAGTACCTTTTTAATATCTGTTTGTGTAAGCGCTATCAAGGCTGCGATAAGCGCGGTGGCTAAACCAACATAAGCGATGATCTCGGTTGTGTCAGTAGCCAGTGTAAACAAAATGTTTGAGCGGGCAATCATGTAAATACCAGCCGTAACCATGGTAGCCGCGTGGATCAGGGCCGAAACCGGGGTCGGGCCGGCCATCGCATCCGGCAACCAGGTAAATAATGGCAACTGTGCCGATTTACCGCAGGCGCCTATGAATAAGCATATAGCGATAATTTCTACACCTTTTTTAGAGGTTGCGATAGCAGGCAATACTTCGGAAAATGAAAGACTGTTGTAGAAGTGGATAATGCAGAACATACCCAGCAAAAAGCCCAAATCACCGATACGGTTCATTACAAAGGCTTTTTTAGCAGCATCTGCATAATCAGGATTGGTATACCAGAAACCGATCAGCAGGTATGAGCACAAGCCTACACCTTCCCAACCAATGAACAGGATGAGGTAGTTTGAGCCTAAAACCAGTAACAACATGAAAAACACGAACAGGTTAAGGTAAGCGAAAAATTTACCAAAGCCTTCGTCATCATGCATATATCCTATCGAGTAGAGGTGGATCAGGAAACCAACACCCGTAATAATCAGCAGCATGATCGCGCTCAATTGATCGATCAGGAACGCGAAAGGGAATTTCAATGTACCAACGGCAAACCAGGTAAAGTAATTAACGTTAATAGGTACGCCGGTAGATTTTACCTGGAAAAAAGCAGCGATACTTAAACCAAATGATATCAATACCAGCAAACTGCCGGTAAAGCCAATTACACTTTTTGATAACGAATTACGGCCAAGTCCGTTAATAATAAAACCTGCTAAGGGTAATATTGGAATAAGCCAGATTAATTGATTCATAAGCCCCCTCTAAATCTCCCCCGGCAGGGGAGACTTTTTGTTTTAAGTTATTGTCTATTAATAAATCTATCCTGAATAAGGATATAAACTTCATTTTCTAAAAGCCCTCTCCCTCCGGGGAGGGTTGGGTGGGGCTTTACCATTTCAGCCTGTTCAGTACGTTGATGTCTATCGAGTTGGTGTTACGGTAAATCATTACGATGATAGCCAAACCAACTGCAACTTCGGCAGCAGCCAGCGCCATAATAAAGAATACGAAAACCTGCCCGGTTGCATCACCCCTGTATACCGAAAAAGCGGTAAGCAAAAGGTTAACCGAGTTAAGCATCAATTCAACCGACATGAAAATGACGATAGCGTTGCGGCGGATTAATACGCCCATTACGCCTATAGCAAAAATGATGGTGCTTAATAAAATGTAGTGATTAAGCGGCACGGCGTGCATAGTATTTGTTAAACTTTCCATTATGCTGCTTTAGGTTCTTTTTCTTTAGTTGCCAATAATACCGCCCCTACCATCGCAGATAGCAACAGCACAGAAGATACTTCGAAAGGCAGTAAAAACTCATCAAATAATACCTTACCCAAGTTTTTCACCAAACCCAGATCAGGGTTTTGTAATAAAACCGGGTTTGAAGTGCCTAAAAGTTTGAGTGATGATGCAATGGCAACAGCTAAAATCCCACCGCCAACTACGCCTGCCAGTTTCACCATAAAAGGCTTAACAGGTTCGCTGTCCTTATTAAGATTGATCAGCATCAGTGTGTAAAGGAACAGTACCAGAATGGCCCCCATGTATACAATGAAATTTACAATAGCCAAAAACTGTGCGTTAAGCAAAATGTAGTGAATGGTAAATGTAAAAAAGGTAAGGATCAGATAAAGGATACTATGTACCGGATTTTTGGCCGAGATTACCAATATCGAAAAGAATATGGACAAAAATGCGATGAAGTAAAATGTAATCATGTTTTTATTTACAAAACACCTTTACCCTGTTAGGCAGGGCAAAGGTATAAAACTTCTTTATTGATTTAAGGGTGCCTCTACTAATTTGTCTTTACCGTAAATGAAATCCTTACGCAGGTAATCAGCCGGAACAATATCTCCGTCAAGGTAAATGGCTTCTTTAGGGCAGGCCTCTTCGCATAAACCGCAGAAAATGCAACGCAGCATGTTTATTTCATAAACGGCGGCGTACTTCTCTTCCCGATATAAATGCTCTTCACCTTTCTGGCGCTCGGCCGCAGTCATGGTTATCGCTTCGGCAGGGCACGATAACGCGCATAAGCCACAGGCGGTGCAACGTTCACGGCCTTCCTCATCGCGTTTCAGCGAGTGCATACCACGGAAGTTCTCAGAAAACTCACGCTTTTCTTCCGGATAGCTGATAGTTACCGGCTTTTTGAAAAAGTGCTTCATGGTGGTTGACAAACCGCCCACAATAGCAGGCAGGTAAGCGCGCTCTAAAAAGTTGAGAGGCTTAACTTCCAGTACTTTTCTTTTATTGCTTAATGGTTCCATTTAATTAATATCCAAAGTGTGTAAGTAATGTACTGCCTACGCCTGTAAGCACAATGTTGGCAATAGCCAATGGTATTAATATCTTCCAGCCCAGGTCCATCAACTGGTCATAACGGAAACGCGGGATTGTCCAGCGTACCCACATGAAGAAGAATATAGAAAAGAATATTTTGGCGAACAATACCACAACACCTATAATAGGGGCAACAGTAGGGCCTGTGTGTGCGGCAACCCAATCCATACCCGGATAGTTATAACCGCCCCAATAAAGAGTAGCCATTACCGCCGATGAAATGAACATGTTGATATACTCGGCAAACAGGTAAAAACCTAACTTCATTGATGAGTACTCGGTATGGTAACCGCCTACAAGCTCGGTTTCGCACTCTGGCAAATCGAAGGGCGAACGGTTAGTTTCGGCAAAAGCACATACCAGAAATAGCAAAAAGCCAAGCGGTTGCCTTATTACATTCCAATGCCAGCTATGTTGCTGCTCGGCAATCTCCTTCAAACTTAATGTACCGGTGAGCATCAGCAGGGCAATAATGGATAATCCCATCGAAATTTCGTAGCTGATATTTTGCGATGCCGCACGGATAGCGCCTAACAACGAGTATTTATTGTTCGACGCCCAGCCACCAATCATGATGCCGTAAACACCTAATGAAACCACACCGAAAATATATAATATACCTACGTTGATATCGGTAACCTGTAAATCAAAAGTGTGACCGCCAATTTGAATAGCCGAGCCCCATGGAATAACGGCAGAACCTATACAAGCTGTTAAAATAGCCAGTGAAGGGCCTACAATGAACAGGAAACCTGTTGCATTGGTAGGGATGATCTCTTCTTTCAAAAACATCTTACCACCATCGGCCAAAGGCTGTAAAATACCCCATGGACCGGCACGGTTAGGGCCTATCCTATCCTGAAAAAACGCGGCAACCTTACGCTCGGCATAGGTTGAGTACATGGCTACAACCAGGCTGATCAGAAAGATCACTACGATCAATACAATGCTGAATATTAATTGTGGCGTTTCCATTATAAGCGGGTCTCCCTTTCAAATTGTTCTTTATTAGCTTCGATCAATACCGGGTTGGTTTTTACAACCGGCAGCGGTGTAAACTCATAGTGGTTAGCGCTGATTACCGAGTGATGAGATACCTTACGCGGACCTTCAATAACCCAATCGGCAGTTTTCTTTTTATCGAAACGGCAGGTATTACAGATAAACTCTTCCACCTCACCATAAACATCCTTACGGCCGGTTACCCTGATCACATCCTCGCCTTTATACCATAAGGTTACTTTACCACAGCATTTATCGCAATCGCGGTGTGCCTCAACAGGTTTGGTGAACCATACACGGTTTTTAAAGCGGAAAGTTTTATCAGTTAAGGCGCCTACCGGGCAAACATCAATCACGTTACCCGAAAAATCGTTGTCAACAGCCTTGCTGATATAGGTTGAGATTTCAGAATGATCGCCCCTGTTCAAGATGCCGTGTAAACGCGTATTGGTGATCTGGTCGGCAGTGAACACGCAACGGTAGCAAAGGATGCAACGGGTCATGTGTAACTGGATCTTATCACCGATATCAATTTTTTCGAATGTGCGACGGTCGAACTCGTAACGGGTTTTGGCAGCGCCGTGCTCAAAGCCCAAATCCTGCAGGTGGCACTCGCCTGCCTGATCGCACACCGGGCAGTCAAGCGGGTGGTTGATCAGCAGCATCTCCACAACGCCTTTACGGGCCTCAACAACCTCGGGCGAAGTGATATTTTGTACCTCCATACCATCCATAACACCGGTACGGCATGATGCCACCAGCTTAGGCATAGGACGGGGGTCTTTTTCAGATCCTTTGGTAACTTTCACCAGGCAGGTACGGCATTTACCACCGCTGCCCTGCAACTTGGAGTAATAGCACATAGCAGGCGGAACGATATCGCCACCTATCTGCCTTGCGGCATTCAGGATGCTTGTTCCGGGTTCTACATCAACGGTTATTCCGTCTATTGTTACTTTCATTGACATTTAATATTAATCGGCCCCACCCAACCCTCCCCGGAGGGGGAGGGCTTTTAATGAGGCGTTATACTTTTTTCAAAGTCTCCCCTACCGGGGGAGATTTAGAGGGGGCTCGTCTCCACAACTTTCAACGGATCGGCGTAATGTGCCAAACCATAGTTTCTTGAAGTTGCTTCGCTGGCGTTAGTTACGTGCCACTCAAATTCATCCCTGAAGTGGCGGATTGCACTGGCCACCGGCCAGGCCGCAGCGTCACCCAGCGGACAAATGGTATTTCCCTCTATCTTTTTCGATACATCAACCAGCAGGTCCATATCGCTCATTTTGCCATGGCCGTACTCTAAGCGATGTAATACTTTTTCCATCCATCCGGTACCCTCACGGCAAGGCGAACATTGTCCGCAGCTCTCGTGGTGATAAAAACGGGCGAAGTTCCAGGTATTCCTCACAATACAGGCGTCCTCATCATAAGCGATGAAACCACCCGAACCCAACATGGTACCACTCACGAAACCACCATCAGATAATGATTCGTAGCTCATCAAACGGGCTTCGTTATTAATGGTTTTCAGGATAAGGTTAGCAGGTAAAATAGGCACTGATGATCCGCCGGCCACAACCGCTTTTAAACGTTTGCCGTTGGCAATGCCGCCACAATACTCATCTGAGTAAATAAACTCTTCAACGGGTAAGCCCAACTCAATTTCGTAAACACCTGGCTTTTTCAGGTTACCACCAGCCGAGATCAGTTTAGTACCTGTACTCCTGCCGATCCCTATTTTAGCATACTCGTCGCCGCCTTCGTTAATGATAGGAACAACGGCTGCAATTGATTCAACGTTGTTAACCACCGTAGGGCAGCCATACAAACCGGCGATAGCCGGGAATGGCGGTTTGATACGCGGGTTACCACGCTTGCCTTCCAATGATTCTAATAAAGCGGTTTCTTCTCCGCAGATGTAAGCGCCACCGCCTGGTTGAACGTAAAGTTCCAGGTCGTAACCGGTGCCTAATATGTTTTTACCTAAAAAGCCTTTTGCTTTTGCTTCGGCAATGGCACGCTCCAGGATTCTCACCTGCGGCATCATCTCGCCGCGCAGGTAGATATATGATGTATTTGCACCAAGCGCGAAGCTTGATACGATCATCCCCTCAATTAATAAGTGAGGAATATGAGTCATCAAATAACGATCTTTAAAAGTGCCCGGTTCCGATTCGTCACCATTACAAACCAGGTAACGTGGTACGCCTTCCGGTTTAGCCAAAAAGCTCCATTTCATACCGGTTGGGAAGCCCGCGCCGCCACGGCCTCGTAAGCCCGACTTTTTAACTTCCTCAACAATCTCTTCAGGGGTCATTTTCAATGCTTTCTCAACAGAAGCATAGCCACCTTTTGAGCGGTAAACATCAAATGTATTGATGCCGGGTACGTTTATATGTTCTAAAAGTAATTTCCGTCCCATAGCTTAATTAACGTATGCTACCATTATTCAATCCTGTATTAATTGGATGATCTTGATTTGTAAAATGAGCCCTCAAATTTCTCTTAAATTGAGCCCTTTCCATTTGATGCAAAATCTGTTTGTCTTTTTGATTGCTTTTTCGGGTTGTGTTTCGTCTACGCTTATCACTTACCATAGATTTAAAACCAAATTTAACCCAAATAGCCTTATACTTACTATGTGCTTCTGCTCCTTCTTCAGATCGATAACCATAAACATCTTTAGAACTCAACTCCGGATATTTTTCAGGGTTGCGCAGTTTATGATAATCTTTATCCTTTTGAGAAGCCATAGCTTAATTCTTAGCTTTCGCCTTTAAATCACTGATCAGTTTATCTACCGACTCGTTGGTCAGGTTTTCATAAAAAGTGTACTCCGGGCCAATTTGCAATACCGGGCCAAAGCCGCAGGCTGCAAGGCACTCTACCCCTCTCCAGCTAAATAAGCCGTCGGGAGTAACTTCGCCTTCTTTTACACCAAGGGTTTTCTCAATATGATCCATGATCTTTTCGGCACCTACCAGGCAGCAGCCGCTTGTACGGCAAACTTCCAGTACGTACTTGCCTTGCGGGCGCAAAAAGTACATGGTGTAAAAAGTAGCTACCTCATATACCTCAATAGGTAAGATGCTTAAATATTCGGCAACCTTATCCATTGCAGGGGCGCTCACCCAGCCAAACTCGGCCTGTACCAGGTGAAGGATGGGCAACAAGCCCGATTTTTGTTTGCCTTGCGGATAACGGCTAACTATCTCATCAAATTTACTGATCAGTTCCGGCGAAAATTCAACCGGTTCCTGTGCTTCGTCAACTCTAAGCATCTAACTCTCCGGCTATAATGTTTAAACTACTCATGTTAATAATAGCATCTGATAATAACATACCGCGGCTCATTGGCGCATACATCTGGTAATTGATGAAGCTTGGCCTGCGGAAATGCAAACGGTACGGCGAACGGCCGCCATCATTAACCAGGTAAAAACCCAGCTCGCCGTTGGCTCCCTCAACCGAATGATAAACTTCGGTGGTAGGGGTCGGAATTTCACCCATCACAATTTTAAAGTGATAGATCAAAGCTTCCATGTTGTTATATACTTCCTCTTTTGGAGGCAGGTAAAATTCAGGAACATCGGCGTGGAAAACATCACCGGGTTCTTTATCAAGCTTGGCTAATGCCTGCTCAATGATCCTCAGGCTCTGCCACATTTCTTCGTTACGAACCAAAAAGCGGCTGTAAACGTCGCCGGTATCACCTACGGGTACTTCAAATTCAAAGTCTTCGTAAGATGAATATGGGTTCATGGCCCTCACGTCGTAATCAACACCCGCTGCACGCAAAAGCGGACCGCTCCAGCTGTAGCTCAATGCTGTTTCCGCACTTACTGCGGCTACGCCACGGGTGCGGTCAACAAAAATCCTGTTACGGTTAAACAGGGTTTCAAACTCCTTAAGGGTTTTAGGGAAGTTCTTTAAAAAGGCACGCAATTTATCAAAGGCACGGCTGTTAAAGTTACGTTCAAAACCGCCGATACGACCGATGTTGGTTGTAAGACGTGAACCGCAAACTTCTTCATAAATCTCATAAATAGCCTCACGATGCTCCATCATGTACAGGAAGCCGGTGAAAGCTCCGGTATCTACCCCCAACACACCGTTACACACAATATGATCGGCAATGCGGGCCAACTCCATCACAATTACGCGGAGGTAATCAACACGTTTTGGCGTCTGGATATTTAAAAGCTTTTCAACCGTCATGTGCCATCCCATATTATTGATGGGCGATGAACAATAGTTTAACCGGTCGGTAAGTGGGGTGATCTGGTAAAAAGGCCGGTGTTCGGCAATTTTTTCGAAAGCACGATGAATATAACCAATGGTCGATACACCGCTAACAATACGCTCACCATCCAGCTGGAGCACGTTTTGGAACACACCGTGAGTAGCAGGGTGCGTTGGGCCCAGGTTTAAGGTTGATAGTTCGCTTTGCGGATCGTTATCTGTATATACAGGATGATTTTGCATCAGTATTGTTAATTAGAGTCAGGAATTGTTAGAGTCAGGAACCAAGAGTTAAAGAGTCAGGTCGGGAAACTTGCCCCTCCTTCTTACTTTTATATTTCTTGATTCTTGTTTCTCATTCTCTTGTTTCTATAATAAATTATCTTCCGAAATAGAAGTCCTTCTTGTCGACACGGTTAGGGTCTTCCAACGGAAACTCTTTACGCATCGGGAAAGCGGTCATATCATCTACGTTCAAAATACGGCGCAGATCGGGGTGACCGTCAAAAATAACCCCAAATAAATCATACGTTTCACGCTCCATCCAGTTGGCGCCATCCCACAGTACCGTAGCGGTTGGGATATGCACGTCGGCTTCAGTCAAAAATACCTTTATCCTGATCCGGGTATTGGTAGTGAGGCTGTGGAGGTGATAAATAACCCCTATCTGCTTTTCCAGTTCAGGATAGTGGACAGCGGTAATATCTGTAAGGAAAATGAATTTTAATTCCGGGTCTGTTTTCAGGAAAGTCAATAAGTCGATGATCTGCTCGCGACCGGTTTCAACGGTTAGCAGTTCATATGGCTCGCCAATAACAGTTACCTGGTTATCAAATTTATCGGCAATCGCCTTAATCAATTGTTCGTTAGGGATCCTGGCCATTATTGAATTCCGTATTTAGCTAATAATGCCTGGTATTTAGGTTCGCTCCTTCTGCGCAGCGATTCCGTTTTTACCAGTTCCTGAATATTCATAAAACCATCAATAATAGCTTCGGGGCGCGGAGGGCAACCAGGCACGTAAACATCTACCGGAATTACCTCATCAATGCCCTGCAAAACCGAGTAGGTATCAAATATACCGCCGCTTGATGCACAGGCGCCTACAGCAATAACCCAACGGGGTTCGGCCATTTGCAGATAAACCTGGCGCAGTACAGGAGCCATCTTTTTCGAGATGGTACCCATTACCATCAACAAATCGGCCTGGCGGGGTGAAAAGCTTAACCTTTCGGCACCAAAACGCGCAAGATCATAATGGGAGGCCATAGTGGCCATAAATTCAATACCGCAGCATGAAGTGGCAAAAGGCAAGGGCCACAGTGAATTTGAGCGAGCTATACCTATTGCCTTATCAAGCGAGGTAGCAAAAAACCCGGCGCCTTCAACTCCGGCAGGGGCATCAACTAATTGAATATCACTCATTGAATTATATTGATAAACCATTATTCATAAAGCGAATAACGATAGCAAATTTACAATAATAACGCTGTAAAATGTACGCAACGGGCTTACAGGAGCTATATTTAGAATCGTTCTAAACTTAATCCCAATCCAGCGCGCCCTTCTTTATTACGTAGATAAAACCCAGTAAAAGCGTAGCCATGAAAATGAACATTTCAATAAGCCCGTTAGTACCTAAGGCCTTGAAGTTTACCGCCCATGGATACATGAAAATAACCTCCACATCAAACAACACGAAAAGGATAGCAACAAGGAAATATTTAATGGAGATTGGCGTACGGGCGTTACCTACAACTTCGATACCAGATTCGAAAGGTGTTAATTTATCTTTAGTTTTTCTTTTAGGGCCTATTTTGTGGGTAACAAACATGGTTGTTACAACAAAGCCTAAAGCCACCAACATTTGAAAAATAATTGGTAAATAATTAACCGGTAAACTGTGTGCTTCCATGGCGCAAATATACTAATGCATTGATAAAATAAAAGGGTGTTTTATGGGGTTGTTAATCATTTCTGTTATTCATTATTAATCTTAATAGGCGATTGTGCTGATTGGACAATTCTTACTACCCCCCGGGTTAAAACAGAAAAGGCCTCCCTTTTGGGGAGGCCTTTTCTGTTAGATGCCTAAAATACACCCAGTACTTTTGTTCATGATGATTTTGTCAGCATCCTTCTATTAGCTATCGTCGTTGCTCAAAATACACCTATGTTGATAACAATAACAGCCGCTTTACTTAGGAAGCTGTTAAATAAAAGCTGCAAAATAAATTAATTTATTTTGCAGCTTTTATTTAATTTTTAATTATTTACTTTTTCCTGCACCACCCTTACGTTGGAAGTAAGCGGCAGCACTTTTGTTTGTAGGATCTAATTCACGCGCTTTAGAGAAGTTTTCAGAAGCTTTAGCATCATCCTTCTCTTTATACAGGTAAATGTTACCCAAATAAGCATAAGCCTCAGCTAAGCTCTTCTTGGCTTTCTCATCTGGTGCGCCCTTAGCGTTAACTACTTCTATATATTTTTCATAGAACGGTTTCGCGTAACCCACAATATTGTTGCGGTCTTTTTCTTTTAATTCATTAACACGGGCACGATACAGGTAAGCATCGGCAAACGGTGCGGTAGCAGTTTTTTGGATAACGTAGCTAAATGCGCTATCTGCACGGGCTACCAATGTATCCGCTGTTGGCAATTTTTCATCATAACCGTAGTAGTAGCTGATCCCTTCATAAAAGTAATCGGTCAGTTTCACGCTATGGCCACCTTTAATAGTAACCTCCCTGTAAGCATCGCCGGCTTGCGCATATTTCTTTTGACGGAAGTATGATTTAGCGATCTCAGCATAAACGTCGGTCTGGCTGCTATCAAGCGTTAACGCTTTTTTCAGTGTTAAGATACCAAGCGAATCCTGGTTTGAAGCAATCTGCAACCTACCCAAATACAGGTAATCACGAGGGATCACACGTTTCGGATCAGCTTTCTGGAACCAGGTATTGATGGCAGTTAAGCCTGCAGGATAATCCTTATTCTCGTAAGCCGAATAAGCTATATAACGGTAAACCCTTGCGTTGGTGCTTGCAGATTTTGAAAGATCAGTTGCAACCTGCTGCAAGGTTTTATAATCACCGGCCAGGATCAGGAAGTCGGCATAACGCATTTGCGACTCGATAGACTGATCAGTAAGGCTCATATATTGCTTGTAATGATCAACAGCTTCCTTAATTTTAGCAGAAGCCATTTTAGGATCGGTTAACGACCAACGCAGATCGGTTTCAGCCCATTCGCGGTAAGCGGGGCCGTAGTTGGCGTTGATAGCCAAAGCATCTTTAAATTGCTGCTCAGAACCATCAAAGTTGTTGGCAAATTTGTACAATACCCCTGTAGCAACTTTAGCGGCAGGGTTTTTAGGGTCAAGCGACGAAGCGTCTGAATAGTTGGAATAAGCCTCATTGCTTTTCAATACCGAACGGTAAGCATCACCTAAAGCGATAAGCAGGTCAACATCTTTGGCATTGATGGCTTTGCCTTTAGTTAATACGGCTATAGCTGCATCAGCGTCGGCAGGGGCAACCTTTTTATCGGCGGTGGTTGGCAAAAGGTATGATAAGCCTACGTAGGTGTATGGCTTGGTATCTTTACCTGCCAGGGTAATTGCCTGGTTAAAATTAGTGGTAGCGCCTGCATTATCTTTATCTAAACGGGCTACTGCACCTAAGCCTGCATAGTTTAAAGCTGATTTTGGATTGACGGCTATACCTTTATTGAAAACAACTTTCGCTGAATCTGAATAGTCCTGTTTAATATACACCCAACCTAAATAGAAAAAGTTCTCGTCTTTAGTTGGTTGAGTAGTAGTTAGGGTTTTGAGCATCGACTCTGCTTTCTGATATTGTTCGGCGTCAATAGCTTTTTTGGCGTCGGCAAGACTCTGCGCAAAAACTGATGATGAACCTAAAAATACCAGTCCTAATGAAGCCGCGGCTACTTTACTGATTACTTTCATCTTTATTTAGTTATAGTTTACTTTTTTAAATTAATCTCTCTCGGCGGTATAGAATCAGGCAATAATCCCGATTTCAGTATAATCCGCTGCCCTACATCACTGGCAATAAATGTAGCGAAACCGGCTGCCAAACCAACTTTGCTCGAGCAATTGATCATATATAATCCCCTGCTCAACGGGTACTGTTTTAAGACCAATGATTCCTGCGAAGGTTTAAAATATCCGTTTGGATACTGCTTGCTGGCCTCATCTCTTACCCCAACAATTTTAACCTTGTTAACATAGGGTACCAAAGCATCTACCGGGTTATTTAACCAACTGAAACCGATAATCCCTAATGCATCCGGATGCCCGCCTACGTATTTAATAACATCGGTATTTGACTTAAGCGCGTAAATATTACTTTGTTTAAGCTCCTTATTACCGGAAAAGTTTTTCAAATACCTAACCAAACTCGAGTTTGGGTTATCAAACACAATAGGCTTGGTCAAATCTCCCTGCCCGTTCAGTCGCCTCTTTAACTCCGCTACCGTAATGGTAGTATCGCCGGACGCATTATTTACAATCAATGTAACCGCATCTACCGCGAAAGGAATAGTTTCAACGCTCAGTTTACGGCCTTTAATAACATTCTGCTCCGCAGTATCAAGTTCGCGCGATAAAATCGCTACCCTAACGCTATCATTTAACAACATATTCACCGCCTGGTTTTCTGTTTTATAAACAAAAACCGGGTTCGCCTCCGGATAACGGCTTTTATAAACATATTCTTCCTGCTCAATAATAGGCGAAAAAGATTCGTCGGCTACAAAAGTGGCTTTACCTGCATTAAAAGTATCTTGCGATACAGCCGCTTTCTGTTCTTTTTTACGATGACAAGCCTGCAATCCTGCTCCTAAAAGAGATAAGAATAAAATGAATTTTACGGTTTTACTGATCCTCATATTGATCTTTTCTGAATAGACGTGAAAAACGCAAAACCGCATAAATTATTATAAATGCACCGAAAAGTATGCGTTGGTATGGTTGTAACTGTAATGGGAGCTTTTCCCAAAACATGATCATCAGTCCTAAAACAACAAAACAGATGAATGCGGCTGTTCCTAAAATAAGCAAAAACCGCCTTTTGGGCGATTTTTGCTGTTTATTATTATAATTAAATGGCATTGATTATTCTTCAGAAGCTAATGTGAAGCTAATTGGAACACTGTACTGCACACGAACCGGACGACCGTTTTGTATACCAGGTTTCCATTTTGGTGAATTTTTCAATACACGAACTGCTTCCTCGTCGCAACCGCTACCAATACCCCTAACCACCTTAATGTCGGTTAGCGAACCGTCTTTCTCAACAACGAAGGTACAGATAACACGACCTTGTACGTTATTTTCGCGGGCTACAGCCGGATAACGGATGTTTTTTCCCAAATACTGACCAAACTTCTCTAAACCGCCGGCAAATTCAGGAACCTGCTCAACCGAAGTAAAGATCTGGTTAGGATCGGCTTCAACAACCTGTTTAACGTCTGAGTTACCTACCGGCTCATCAATCCTGATTTCGGCGTTAGGGTCACCCTTCTGGTCTTTCTGACCAGGGTCTGCCACTGCAAGTTCTTTTACAGTTGGCGGGTCTTTCTCCTTAACCTCGTTATCTGGTTTTACAACCGGAGGAGGGAAACGTACCTGGTCAACCTTTGGTTTTGGTGGCTCAGGTGGCGGCGGAGGTGGTTTTTTGGTTTGGTCAACCGGTGGCGGAGGTAACAGAACCACGTCTGTTATCTTCACTTTCTGCTCTTTTTCAGGAATCAGACCTTTGATCTTGTTGATGATAGTTGGCAAAGAAACTACGAACACGAAAAATACGATAGCGAAAATTAAAGCTTTGCTTGTATTCTTTGAGTTCTCTTTCCTCAGCTCGTAAGCGCCATAGGCTTTGTTACGATTACTAAAAACAACGTCGATCCATTCCTGCTTTAGTATGTCTAACTTTGATCCTAACATAGGTTAAGGCTTTAATGGAAGTTTATAACGTTATTTAATATTATTTATTATCGTTGTACAAGCCGTCTTTTTTCAACAACTCAATTTCCGGAGCTGAAATATCAACAATACCATAACTCTGGATATTGGCGATATTGATCTCATCAAGCGTACTCACCATATTTTTATATTTTGATTTATCGCTTGGTTTGATCACAACAAACATGAATTTGCCTGTTTTTTGCTGTACTTCTTTGCTTTTTTCAATCAACGTTTTACGCAGCCCGTTCGGACCAAAATTGTCAATTGTTGGCGCTGATTTTCCCGGCTCGCCGATATACCACTCCAATTTGTCATCGCTGCCCAATAAAATGGTCATCGAACGTGAAGCGGCAATATCCATCTGATCTTTGGTTTTCTCATCTTTATCAGGCATAGCCAAATCCATCGCTTTAGCTTTTGCAAGCGTGGTGGTCATGATGAAGAACGTGATCAGCAAGAACGCCAGGTCAACCATCGCGGTTAAATCTACACGGGTTGATTGCTTTTTACTGCGAACCTTCCCGCCTTTGTGTTTGCCTCCCCCGGAGGTATCTAATTCTGCCATGATCTTTTATTTTGCAGGAGTACCACCGGCACTACCTAAATCCGTAATTAAACTAAACTTGTTAACTTTTTGCTTTTGCAAAATATTGATAACATCTTTTATAACCGGGTATTCTTCCTTGCTATCACCTTTAATAGCCAAACGAAGCTCCTTGTTATGTAAAGCTTTGGTAGCTATACGGGCCTGACGGATCCAGTTGGTTAACTCGCCTGATACAGAATCGCGAGGGATACCTGGCTGTGCAAATTTCTTTTGCTGATCAGCAGTTAAAGCGATAAACTGCTTTAACTGATTCATTGGCACACCAAACGAGGTAATGGTTGAAAACCTTGTTTGCTCTTCAGGAGTAAAGGTCATGTGATAGATAGAACCCATCTGGTTCAATGTTTCCTTGCGGATATCAACACCTTCAACACCGAAGAATGCTTTTTGAGCGCCTACAGAAATTGTAGCAAAGTCAGACTCAGGTACCGGCTGCTGGATTGAAGATTTTGGTATATCAATAGGTACCGGATCTTCGGTTTTTACTTTTGCAGTTAATATAAAGAAAGTAAGCAACAGGAACGCCACGTCGCACATTGCGGTCATGTCGATTGCTGTACTCTTTCTTGGGACTTTTATCCTTGCCATGTTAAATTTCTTAAAAATATATAGTGTTCAGTATTATAACTTAATGTACCTCTAACTTATTGTGCATGAGAGGCATAAGCACTACAATATTTTTATCTGTTTTTATGCGAAGCTGCAAATGTTTGAACGATGCTGAAACCGGTTTCGTCGATAGCGTAAGTCAATTTATCAATTTTTGATGTAAACACGTTGTACATGATAATTGAGATAGCTGAAGTAGAGATACCGAATGCAGTGTTGATCAAGGCTTCAGAGATGTGTGAAGAAAGTTCAACCTGGTTAGGTACACCTGCAGTTGCTAATGAAGAGAACGCACCGATCATACCCACTACCGTACCTAACAGACCAGTTAATGTACCGATAGATACCAATGTAGCGATGATGGTTAAATTTTGCTCAAGCATCGGCATTTCCAAAGCTGTAGCTTCTTCAATGTCTTTTTGGATAGCCAAAGTTTTCTGATCAACGTCAAGGTTTGGCTCAGCTTCCATTTCACCATATTTTTTCAATGCTGATTTGATAACGTTAGCAACAGAACCTTTTTGTTTGTCGCACTCAGCAGAAGCGCCAGAGATGTTACCTGCATTTAAAAGAGCCTGAATTTTTCTTACGAAGCTATCAACGCTGCCAGTACCAGAAGCTTTACCGATAACTACGAAACGCTCGATAGAGAACACGATCACCATTAATAAAAATGACATGATCAAAGGCACGATTACACCACCTTTGTGGATAGTACCGAAGATATCAGAAGGATAACCGTTTTCTACGTCGCCGCCTTTAAAGTGGCTTGGATCACCAAGCACAAAAACGAATATACAAATAGCTACTGCCAGACAGATTGGAATAGTTAAAGAAGCAAACATGCCAGATGCACTTGAGCTTTCTTTCTTAACAGGAGTAGTTGGTTTTGTTGGTGCGTTTGCCATTACTTTTGAATTTTTAGTTTTTGTTTTTTGTTTATTTTATAAGTTAGTTAAAATGCGCTGTTGTTTGGGAATAACAAAAATAGAATTTTATTGAATTAAAAAAACCATTTATGTTATTCTTTACAATTTTTTAATACAGAATATCATTCTGTGTGATCCCGGTGTTTATTAACGCAACGTTACAAATTTATTGTGTGTTGCCAACACAATTATTTGCAATGAAAACCATTTTTTTTAAAAATAGCAAGTGATAACACATAAAATTTATGTTACCAAGCCAAATTAACGCCTTTTTTTAAAAAGTTGTTAATTTATTACAGCCCGATTTAACCAGACAGCAAGGTTTGTAACGCTTAGTTTTATTTTTTGTCAGAATCCGGGCTTAGCCATGCCTGCATTAAACAAAGGTTTATAAGTTTTATTAAAAAATATCAGCCTCCTGCCTTTTTTGCCTTGTAACCTTCGGCTTGCAACAAGGTTAGAATTTTGTCCCGGAAATCGCCCTGAATCAAAACTTCACCATCTTTTACAGATCCGCCTACGCCGCATTTGGTTTTTAATTTTTTTCCGAGGGCTTCCAGATCGCCGCCTGAACCTATATAGCCGCTGACACGGGTTACCAGTTTGCTCCCCCCTTTACGATCGAGGTATAATTTAAGGTTTTGCTGTTGTGGCTGGAGGGTTTGAGCCTCCCCTGCCCAATCGTCCTGGTATTGAAAATCGGGATCGGTTGAATAAACTACACCTGTAAAGTTTTTCTTAGCCATAGCTATCAGTTTTTATATTGTAAACCTACTATAACCTTTAACGAATGTGGTAATACTTTTATATCTACCCCAGTGCCTGCCATCTGCGGCTCACCATCAAGATGGATAGGCCCTGTTTGTTCTCTTTTTATCATGATATGCTTGCCGCGGATAATTTTAACATATTTTGAGCTTTCGGTAGCCTTCAATATCATGCGCATACTCATTTCCGGGAACCGCCATAACGGAAATGGTTTAATCACACATACATCAAGCAACCCATCCTGCAGGCTTGCTTTAGGTGAGATGTGTACATTATTACCATATTGCGACGAGTTGGCAATACTAAGCATAAAGGCTTCATAATCATACGCGTCACCGTCAATTTCAAGGTGATAGTTTTGTGGCCGGTAACCGATCACCTCCTTTATTGAGGATTTAATATAACTGATAAAGCCCCGCTTTTTTCCATGCGAAAAAACCTCGCTGATGTGGGCATCAAACCCCATACCCGCCATATTGAAAAAAGCCTGCCCGTTAATGCTTGCCGAGTCGATCATCTCCAGCCTGCCATGCGCGAGGTTTTTTATCGCCTGTGTTGTATCCATCGGGATCCCCAAAAACCTTGCGAGGCCGTTACCCGAGCCAAAAGGTACAATACCTAAAGCCGTATCGGTGCCCACAATGGCTGATGCTACTTCGTTTACCGTTCCGTCGCCGCCTACGGCCACTACTATATCAAATTTGCTAACTGCCTCGCGGGCTATAACTCGCGCATGGGCCACCCCATCGCTAAAAGCTATAACCGGTTCAAGCACGTTGGCATCAACAGTTTCATTAATCAGTTCAGGCACCCCGTCCTTCTTCTTCCCGCCCGAAATTGGGTTAATTATAAATAACGCTTTCCGTTTCAACTATATATTATTTCAATCTTCAAAAGTAAATGTATTTTCGGCTTTGTGAAATTTGTTTTATTTTTACCGCCCGAATGTGGACTGATTTAATGCCCGGCAGCGCCGGGACCGGATTGCAACCACGTAAAAAAGTGCTAAAACCATGCTTCTTTTTTCACCCGGTCTGCCCTTAAAGCCCTCCTCATCTAACTTAATATTACTTATTTAAATTTTATGTCATATTTATTTACTTCAGAGTCTGTATCAGAAGGCCACCCGGATAAAGTAGCTGATCAAATATCAGACGCGCTGATTGATCATTTTTTAGCATTTGATGCCGAATCGAAAGTTGCCTGCGAAACGCTGGTAACCACAGGCCAGGTAATTTTAGCCGGCGAAGTAAAATCAAAAGCCTACCTGGATGTACAAAAAATTGCCCGCGAGGTAATCAACAAAATCGGGTATACCAAAGGCGAATATATGTTTGACGGCAGCTCGTGCGGGGTTTTGTCGGCAATCCACGAGCAATCACCCGATATTAACCAGGGTGTTGACCGCACCGCTAAAGAAGAACAGGGTGCAGGCGACCAGGGCATGATGTTCGGTTACGCCACTGTTGAAACCGATAACTATATGCCGCTTGCCCTGGATATTGCCCATGCCCTATTAATTGAGCTGGCAACTATCCGCCGCGAAAACAACGAAATTAAATACCTGCGCCCCGATGCAAAATCGCAGGTTACATTAGAGTACAGCGATGATAACAAGCCACAACGCATCGATGCCATTGTGATCTCGACCCAGCATGACGACTTTGACGAAGAACAAGCTATGCTTGCCAAAATTAAAGCCGACATTATCAGCATCCTCATCCCCCGTGTTAAGGCTAAATATCCTAAATACGCCCACTTTTTTAACGACGATATCAAGTACCATATTAACCCTACCGGTAAATTTGTTATCGGCGGGCCGCATGGTGATACAGGCTTAACCGGCCGTAAAATTATTGTGGATACCTACGGCGGTAAAGGTGCGCACGGTGGCGGCGCTTTTTCAGGTAAAGACCCTTCAAAGGTTGATCGCTCGGCCGCTTACGCTACCCGCCACATTGCTAAAAACCTGGTGGCAGCCGGTTTATGTGATGAAGTGCTGGTACAGGTATCGTACGCTATTGGTGTTGCCCAGCCAATGGGTATTTATGTTAACACCTACGGCACCGCTAAGGTTGACCTGCACGACGGCGAGATTGCCAAAAAAGTTGAGGGTATTTTTAATATGACCCCTTATGCCATCGAAACCCGTTTTAAGCTGCGCAACCCTATTTACAGCGAAACCGCGGCTTATGGTCACTTCGGCAGGCCTAATGAAACTGTAACCAAAACTTTTGTTGGGCATGACGGCAGCAAGCTTGAACGCGAGGTTGAATTATTCACCTGGGAAAAACTGGATTATGTTGACCAGGTAAAAGCTGCTTTCGGATTATAATAGCTTATCCATATATTATATATGGCAATAGCGATAGGGACTCCTATCGCTATTGTTGTTTAACAACGTCTTTTTATTTTTATAGCCCGCCTTGTAGCAGATGATTTACAGGAAGATTTTCTAATTCAATTAATAATTATATACATTTATCACCTATTACTACCTTCACAATTTTCTGATGCACGCCAACACCCGTAATGCCATATTTGCCATTATTTACTTCGCTGTATCGGTGCTGGTTACGGCCTGGTTTATCGGGCAAAAGTTCGGGTACATGACCTCGCCGGGTACAATATTGCTTGCCAATGCGGTAGCCGTTTTTAAATGGATTGTAACGGTAACTGCTGCTATCATCCTGCTTAAAAACAATAAATGGTTTTTTATACGGCGGATTGCCTTCGCCAGCTTTACAGGCACCTTAATGTTCTTCTCTGTTTTTATCACCAGGCAACTGCCTATTGACAGCTGGCGGCAGTTCACCTATCCGGTGCTGCTTTCTTTCCTTGTAATGACTATCCTTTACTACAAAGCGGTGCGCGATGCAGGGCTATCCGTAAAATGGTTTGTTGGCTGGTTAATTTGCCTGGCTATAGGGCTTGTGTTGCAAATGCGCGTTGTGTTCGGGTTGCACCCTTCTTTGATGACTAACAACGTATATCAATTTCAAACGCAGTTTAAAAAAGGCAGAACATCCCTATGTTTCACCCCCGAGGTGTAAAATATTCGGTAACACACGCATTGCTTAAAACGAATAAACCTTCGGGCAACCTTACTATTTAGGCCGACCAAAGGTTTATAATTACCCTGAAAACGCTTATACCCTACAATTATATGTCAGAAAAAAATGTTAAGCCGCCGCAATAGCCCGTTTTAACGTAAAATAAAACGTGCTGCCTGATCCGATTTCGCTGTCGACACTTATTTTACCCGCCTGCGCTTCAATAAAATCTTTGGCAATGGCTAAACCAAGGCCGGTACCGCTTTGCTCGGAAGTAGCATTAGGTACTTTAAAGTAGCGTTCGAACAGGCGTGGCAAATATTGCTCCTCAATACCTTTACCATGGTCGGTTACAGAAAACTCGATCTCATCGTTCTTGTGCTTTTTCACGGTCAATTCTACGACGGATTTTTCGTGGCTGTATTTTATAGCATTCGATAACAGGTTAATGAGCACCCAGGTGGTTTTATCGAGGTCGGCATGTACTTTTGGCAGGCTTTCATCACATTTTACCTTAATTTCCACCTGTTTCTGATCAGCAATGAACTTGATGGCTTTTACGGCATAATCAACAATATTTTGTGGGTGGGTGCTGCCGAAGTTGAGTTGCAGCTTCCCGGTTTCAACCTGGGCCATATCCAATAACTCGCCGGTGATAAGCAACAGGCGGCGGGTATCATCATCAATATTACTGATCAGTTGGCGCTGCTCGGCATTTACATCACCAATACGCTCATCTTCCAGTAGTTTTAAGCTCATTTTAATAGATGAGATAGGCGTTTTCAGTTCGTGCGAAATGGTGGCGATAAAATTGGTTTTTGCCTCGTCAAGCTGCTGGTATTCGGTAACGTTTTTCAGGATAATTACTTTTCCGATCACCTTGTCTTTGTTATTTACCGATAACGATTCGCGCGAATAGAAGCCCTCGTGGTTGTCGGCAAAAATGCGCAGTTTGGTTTGGTCGTTCACCAGCAGCTTGCGCAAAAGGTCGTTTTCTAAAGCAATATCGGGTGCATATTTACCATTAAGCTGATCAGCTTTCATCCCGATCAGGTTGCAGGCTACCTGGTTGGCAAATATGATGATCTGCTTTTCATCCAAACCGATAATTGCATCCTGCATGGAGTTAATGATGGTTTCGATCCGTTTTTTTTCGAACAGGATACTGGCCAGGTTGCTGTTTTCAAATTCATCCAGCTTACGGGTCATGTTGTTAAAGGCCTGGCCCAGTTCGCCAAACTCATCATCGGCCGGAAAATGGATTTGCTGGTGATAGTTTTTGTTGGAAACTTCCCTGATGCGGGCCGTAAGTTCTTTAATAGGGTTAGCAATATACCCCGGAAAGTTAACGGCAAAACTAAACGCTACCAGAAATAAAAATGCGCCTAAAAAGGCAACCAGCCATGTGCCCCGCTTTGCGGTAGCATTGGCCACATCGTTTTTATAGGATATGGCATTCATATTCAGTTTCATAATACCGTACAGGTGCTGGTGCAGCCTGTTTCGCAGTTGCTTTTGCTCCGGCTCGGAAATACCGGTTTGTTTAAGCCTTTGGTAAGTGGCGCTGGCCGAATCTGTTAATTGCTGCTCGCCAACTTCGGTTACGTTGCGTTGTTGCAGCAGCATATTCCGGTCAATCAGCTTTATCTGCGCTGCATTAAAACCACCATCATGCGAATCGAGCGCGGTAAGCATATTTTGCACGTACTGCAGCGTTTTATAATTATCCTTCAGTATAACTCCGGCATCGGCCGAGAGGCGGTTTAAATAATATATGGATAATCCGCAGCAAATTAATGCCAGTGTAAACAGGAAACCGATACCTGTGCGGAGTTTGTTTTTTATAGTCATGGTTATGAAAGTATTACAAGGTCAATATCTGTTTTGGACATTTTGTTAAGCAACTGTGTAAACACAGCGGTTTTCATGATCAACTGGTAAAATTTAAACCGCGGCTTACCAATGCAAATCGTGGTAATATCATATTTTTCGGCCGTTTCCCAAATAGTACGGGCTACGTTATCGCTTTTTACTTTAAGTACCTCGCCACCCAGTTGGGTAGCCAGTTTCATGTTATTGATAAGGTGCCTTTGCGCCGCCAGGTTAATTTTATCACTGCTTTCGCGCTGGGTTTGCACGTAAAGTAAATACCACTTGGACCGATAATATGACGACAGCCTCGCCGTTTTACGAATGATGATTTTGGCTGATGCATCGTTGGTGCTGATGCACGCCAGAAATAGTTCGGGCCGCAGCTTGATGGTTTTGGGTACCTCTATATCTATCTTTCGCTCAACCTGGTGGGCTACCTCCCGTAACGCGAGCTCCCTTAGCTGCAATATCCGTTCAACCTGAAAAAAATTGCTGAGCGCTGTAGGGATCTTCTTTTCATCATAAATCTTACCTTCCTTGAGGCGCTCTATCAGTTCATCCGCTGTAAGGTCAATATTAACCACCTCATCTGCCAGTTGCAAAACCTTATCGGGTACACGTTCGTTAATAGTGGCCCCGGTTATCCGCTCAACCTCTTCGTTCAAACTTTCAATGTGCTGGATATTTACGGCGCTGATTACGTTGATACCTGCATTCAGTATTTCCAATACATCCTGCCAGCGCTTTTCATTACTGCTGCCCTCAATATTGGTATGGGCCAGTTCATCAACAATAACCACCTCCGGGCGCAGGCTGATCACTGCCTTCAGATCCATCTCCTCCAGTTCCTTTCCCTTATAAAATAATTTGCGGCGCGGAATTACCGGCAAACCGTGCAGCAGGGCATGAGTTTCTTTACGGTTATGGGTTTCGATATAACCGATTTTTACGTCGATACCATTCCGTAACAGGGTTTGTGCCTCCTGCAACATGCGATAAGTTTTGCCTACCCCGGCACTCATGCCAATGTATACCTTGAACTTGCCCCGGCGCGATTTTTTAATCAATTCCAGGAAATGCTCAACAGATTGCTCTTTGGTGTTTTCCATGACAAGCCCCCTCTAAATCTCCCCCGGTAGGGGAGACTTTAAAATTATCGATTTACTGTAGATAGCCATTAATGCTACTGTGCTTTTATTCTGTTAATTCTATAATTCTGATTCAGACAGCTACTTTGCGGCTACTTATTTTTAATTTGCAATTCAAAGTCCTCCCTTCCGGGGAGGATTTAGGTGGGGCTTATTTCAGCTCATCCAACGCCACATTCAACTTCAAAACATTAACCTTAGCCGGGCCAAACATGCCAAGCAACGGTTGTTCGGTATGTTCATCAACTAATTTATTCAAGGCATCTACCGATAAACCACGAGCCTTAGCTACACGCGCAACCTGCACCTTAGCACCGGCAGGCGATATGTCAGGATCCAGGCCGCTGCCAGATGCGGTAACCAGTTCGGCAGGGATCTGCGAGCGGGTTACACCTGGATTGTGTTTCATGAAATCATCAATACGGCCTTCTACCTGTTTCAAATAATCAGGGTTTGAAGGGCCTTTATTCGAACCTCCGGAACCGGCGGCATTATAATCAACAGCCGAAGGGCGGCCCCAGAAATATTCGTCTTTAGTAAATTTCTGACCGATGTTGGCGTAACCAACTACGCGGTCTTTGTAAGTGATGGTTTCACCGTCGCCCTTGCCGGGAGTAAATTTACCGATACCTGCAATGGCTAAAGGATATATGCCTGCTGTTAATACAATGAGTATTAGCGTAAGCTTGATGGATGGCAACAAATATGTTTTCATTGTTTTTTAGATTTGAGATATTAGATATGAGATTTGAGATGAGGAATATGAAATTTGAGATATTTTGAAAGGCGCACCAATGCGCAGTCTCATATCTCAAATCTCATATCTCACGTCTAAATAAAAATTGATACAGCTAAATCAATCAGTTTAATACCTATAAAAGGTACTATGATACCGCCCAAACCATAGATCAGCAGGTTGCGGCGTAACAGGGCACTTGCTCCTATAGGCTTGTATTCCACACCACGCAAGGCCAGTGGAATCAGCAACGGAATAATAATAGCGTTAAAGATTACTGCCGAAAGGATAGCCGACTGTGGGCTGTGCAGATCCATAATATTTAAGGCTTTCAATGCGGGCATCGATACCATAAACAGCGCCGGAACGATAGCAAAGTATTTAGCCACGTCGTTAGCTATGGAGAATGTAGTAAGCGTACCACGGGTCATTAATAACTGTTTGCCTATCTCCACAATCTCAATCAGTTTGGTTGGGTCGTTATCCAAATCAACCATGTTACCGGCTTCTTTGGCGGCCTGGGTACCGCTGTTCATGGCTACGCCAACATCGGCCTGGGCAAGGGCCGGGGCATCGTTTGTACCGTCGCCCATCATGGCTACCAGTTTACCGCCCTGTTGCTCCTTTTTTATGTAATTCATTTTATCCTCAGGCTTAGCTTCGGCAATAAAATCGTCTACACCGGCCTTTTCAGCAATAAATTTGGCGGTAAGCGGGTTGTCGCCGGTTACCATTACGGTTTTAACACCCATTTTGCGCAGGCGTTCAAAACGTTCGGCAATACCGGTTTTAATGATATCCTGCAGTTCAATCACACCCATAATCTTCTCGTTTTTGGCAACCACCAATGGCGTACCGCCATTAGATGAGATCTTTTTCACCTGTTCTTCTACATCGGCGGGGAAAGGGTTGCCGGCTTTTAAGGCCATATTACGGATAGAATCAAAAGCGCCCTTACGGATGCGCAAGCCGTCCGGGGTATCTAACCCGCTCGAGCGTGTTTCGGCAGTGAATTTTATAAACACCGAATCGGCTGGGGCATGCACTTTTAACTTATGTGTTCCTGTTTCGGCAAGTTCCACTATCGATTTACCTTCGGGGGTTTCATCAGCCAGCGAACTCAATACACAAGCCATTACAAACTCCTGTTCATCCACACCGCTGGCTGCCCAAAAGTTGGTGGCCTTACGGTTACCAATGGTAATGGTACCGGTTTTATCCAGCAATAACGTATCTAAGTCGCCCGCAGTTTCAACGGCTTTACCGCTTTTGGTGATCACGTTGGCACGGAGCGCCCTGTCCATCCCGGCAATACCGATGGCCGATAACAGGCCACCGATAGTGGTTGGGATCAGACAAACAAACAACGATATAAAGGCGGCTATAGTAATAGGGGTATTGGAGTAATCGCCAAATGGTTTCAGGGTAACACAAACAATCACGAAGATCAGCGTAAAACCGGCCAACAAAATAGTAAGGGCTATCTCGTTAGGGGTTTTCTGGCGGGATGCACCTTCTACCAGTGCAATCATTTTATCCAAAAAGCTCTCGCCGGGCTGGGTTGTTACCAGTACTTTAATCCTGTCGGATAGTACTTTGGTACCACCGGTAACTGATGATTTATCACCACCGGCTTCACGGATAACCGGGGCCGACTCACCGGTAATGGCCGATTCATCGATGGTAGCGATACCTTCAATAATTTCGCCATCGGTAGGAATGTTGTCACCGGTTTCGCAGATAAACACATCGCCTTTTTTTAGTTGGGACGACATTACCCTTTCTTCCTTGCCGTTAACCAGCAAACGTGCAGGGGTTTCTTCGCGGGTTTTACGGAGGCTTTCGGCCTGTGCTTTACCGCGTGCTTCGGCTATGGCTTCGGCAAAGTTGGCAAACAACACGGTTAACAACAGTATGATAAACACGGTAAAGTTGTAGGCAAAACTGCCCTGCCCTTTATTGCTAAGCGAAAACAAGCTTACAATAAGCATTACAACAGTACCAATCTCCACAGTGAACATCACCGGGTTACGGAACAGGGCGCGTGGGTTTAGCTTGATGAAGGATTGTTTAAAAGCCTCCTTCATCTGATCGCCCTGGAACAATGTATTTTGATTTGAGTTCATGATTATTATAGTTAAATGCCAGCCCCTCCCAAACCCTCCCCGGAAGGGAGGGCTTTAAAAAAGATGCTTTCTTTCTAAAAGTCTTCCCATCAGGGGGAGATTTAGAGGGGGCTTGACTTATTTCAATGAAAAATGTTCGGCAATTGGCCCTAATGCTAACGCCGGGAAGAATGATAGCGCCGCAATGATCACGATCACAGCGAAGATCATCACCCCAAAAGTTGAGGTATCGCTCTTTAATGTACCTGCCGATTCCGGGATATATTTTTTATTGGCCAACAACCCGGCAATTGCCAGCGGACCGATGATTGGCAGGAACCTTCCCAGGATCATCACAATACCGGTAGTGTAATTCCAGAAAATATTGCCATCGCCTAAACCTTCAAACCCTGAACCGTTATTGGCAGCCGATGAGGTGTACTCGTACAACATTTCAGAGAAACCGTGCGTACCGGGGTTATTTAACCAGGCCGATGGTTTAACTGCCCAATCGGCACCGGCTACGTTCACTACATAGTAGGATGATATGGCCAAACCCACCAGGATAATAAAAGGGTGCAGCAGGGCAATCAGCGAGGCGATCTTCATCTCGCGGGCTTCAATTTTACGGCCTAAAAACTCAGGCGTACGGCCTACCATCAGGCCGGATATAAATACCGCTACTATGATAAAGATGTAGAAGTTGAGGAAACCAACCCCACAGCCCCCGTAAAAGCAGTTAATCATCATACCGAGCATCATCATGGTGCCCGAAACCGGCATGGCGCTATCATGCATAGAGTTTACCGAACCGGTAGAAATAATGGTGGTCATGATGCTCCAGTAAGCTGAGTTAGCCGGGCCAAACCTTACCTCCTTGCCTTCCATGGCGCCGGTAGGCTGACTGATGCCCATTTTAGCAATGGCAGGGTTACCATTCAGTTCGGCATTCATGGTTGGAATGAGTAGCATGAGCATACCCAGTGTCATCACACCGAATATTACGTAAGAGAATTTCTTTTTATTGAGATAGAAACCTAAAGCAAACACAAGGGCGATTGGGATAGCAACCTGCGCAACCAGTTCAACCGTATTAGTTAAATAGTTAGGGTTTTCGATTGGATGGGCGGAGTTAGCGCCGAACCAGCCGCCACCGTTAGTACCTAAGTGTTTAATGGCTACCAAGGCAGCAACCGGCCCGCGGGATACGTGGACGGTATCGCCCTGCATGCTAATAAAGGTATCTTTACCGGCGTAGCTGGTGGTCATGCCGTTAAAGGCGAAGATCACGGCTATTACAAAGGAGAAAGGTAATAATATGCGGGTTATTGATTTTACAAAGTATTCCCAAAAGTTACCCAGCTTATCGGTAACCTTATCTTTCATGGCCCTGAACACCACTACCAGCGCGGCAATACCTGTAGCGGCTGATACAAAGTGCAGGAACATAAACACAAAGTGTTGTGTAAAATAGGTAGCGCCGCTTTCGCCCGAGTAGTGTTGCAGGTTACAGTTAACCAAAAAGCTAATGGCTGTATTAAAAGCGGTATCTGCCGATTGGCCGGGGTTACCATCGGGATTGAGTGGCAAATGGCCTTGTGCCATGAGGCATACAAAGGCGTAAATGAGCCATACACTATTAATAGTAAGCAAGGCCAGCAGGTGCTGCTTCCAGTTCATTTCGCGCTTTGGATCAATACCGCTGAAACGGAAAATAAGGCGATCAAGCGGGGCCATAAAATCGAGCCAGGTTTTCTCGCCCTTAAATACCTTAGCTATATAGCGGCCAAGGGGAATGGCGATAGCTAAGGTGAGCAGGTAGGTGAAAATTACACCCGTTAATTCAGTGTTCATAGTTTAATTTTAAAAATTTTCGGGTTTGAGGAGTACGTACACCATGTAAATGAACACGGCTATCGCTACGATGAATAATGCTGCCATGACGTTAAATTTTTTCGAAGTAGGTTACCGATTTAAAAAATATCCAGAATACCGCTACAAATGTGGCCAGGTAAGCGATTGTGAGTAAAGCATCCATTTTTTTTCGTGTTTTTGCAAAGGGCTTTGCGAAGGGGATGCCAAAAACGCCTGCTTTAATTTAACTATTTAAAAAACAGGGTTTTATATAGGATTTGATTTACAGATTTGTATTTCGGCAGCGTACCGGACTATCATTTTGATAGGTGATTATCAAAGTGGAACCGGTAATTGTCATTTTTTGATAGGATGTAAGTAGCCTATTTAAAATGATAATTTAAAATAGTTAAACTTATTCTTCCGGTAAACGCGGTATGCTGTATTTTTAAACCATGTATCACCCGGACCACAACCCCTGGAAAATAACTTCCGAAAAAAATATTTACGATAACCCCTGGATCAATGTTACCGAATACCAGGTAATCAACCCATCGGGCAATCCCGGTATTTATGGCAAAGTTCATTATAAAAACCTGGCCATAGGTATTTTACCGCTTGATGATGATTTGAACACCTACCTGGTAGGCCAGTTCAGGTTTCCCCTTAACCAATACAGCTGGGAAATGCCCGAAGGCGGAGGCCCGGAAGGTACCGATCCCTTAGCATCGGCCAGGCGTGAACTGCTGGAAGAAACGGGACTGAAAGCCTCGCGATGGACAGAGATCCAACGCCTTCACCTCAGTAATTCGGTAAGCGATGAGCTGAGCATTTTATACGTAGCCCGCGGCCTTGAACAGTTTGAGGCCGAACCCGAAGAAACGGAGCAACTCGTCATTAAAAAAGTGCCCTTCGCCGAGATGTACCGCATGGTTTGCGATGGAGAAATAACCGATGCCATGACCGTAGCCGCGGTTTTGAAAGTGCAGCTGTTGCTAACAGAAAACCGTTTGTAAACTATCGCTTTACTTAAAAAAACATAACTTTGCCGCCTGATGAAAAAGTTATTAGGCTATATCCTGTCGCCCTTTGCTATAATCGCGTTTTTTTTGGTGCTGATTGTTTTTCAGCCTATACAGTGGGTTAGTTTCCGTTTTTTTGGGTACGCCGCGCACAAACGGGTGGTTGATATATTAAACCTTTGCCTGTTCCGTACATTTTATATTACCGGCGATACGGTAACTTTTATCAATAATCAAAATCTCCCAACGGGCAGGCCCATGATATTTATAGCAAATCATCAAAGCCTGCTGGATATCCCGCCCCTGATTTATTACCTGCGTAAATACCATGCTAAATTTATCTCGAAGGTGGAGTTAACTAAAGGCATTCCTTCTATCAGCTATAACCTGAGGCATGGTGGTGGCGCCAATATCGACAGGAAAGATCCCCGGCAGTCGATGACTGAAATGATGAAACTTGGCGATCGGATGAAAGCCAATAACTGGTCGGCGGTGATATTTCCGGAAGGTACGCGGTCAAAAGATGGTGTTGTGCGTACATTCCAGTCGGCAGGGATAGCCATGCTGCTTAAAAAGTGTCCTGAAGCCTTACTGGTGCCTATCGCCATCGAAAACAGCTGGAAGGTTGTACGCTACGGCATTTACCCGCTTGATACCTTTGTGCCGATGAAATGGACTGTACTCGAACCGATTGAACCCGGAAAAACACCGGTTGCAGAGCTTGTGCTGGAGGCCGAAAACAGGATCAAAGCCGCGCTATCCTGATTTTCAGATTTCGAAAATAGGATAGCGGATTTTTGAACAGCAACTGCTTAACCTTTATAATCCTCCTCAGTAACCTGTTCCAACCAATCCACCGGCGATCCGTTTAATTTTTCCTGGATGGCGATATGGCTCATGGCTGTAGTATCAGTTGCGCCATGCCAGTGCTTTTCATCCGGCAAAAAATATACAACGTCGCCCTGGTAAATATTTTGTTTGGCATCGCCCTCCCGTTGCACCCAGCCGGCACCGGCAGTAACTATTAATGTTTGGCCAAAGGGATGCGTATGCCAGGCCGTGCGGGCTCCCGGCTCGAAGGTAACTAAGGCCATGGCCACACGCGATGGTTCTGGAGGGCTGATGAGTGGATCAATACGTACCTGGCCGGTAAAATATTCGGCAGGGCCTTTGGCCGATGGCTGCGAGCCGTTTCTTTTAATTTCCATATGTTTTGTGTATGCTATCTTATAAAGTCAAAATTAGTTAACCTGTTTTTATAGTTTTGATGATTTGGCCGTTATCTGTAAAAACGGCAAGCAAAACAGTAGTTTATATAACAATTATGTGAGTGAGTTTCGGGATATTTGATAGTGGATCAAATACAATGAACATGAAAACATTACTGTTAACCTTAACTGCATTTTTCATTATAATCATTTTACAACACAAGGCCTCGGTCCAAACCGGGCGGGTAGTACACATAGCTAAGTTAGAGATTGATCCGGCACAGTTGGATAGTTACACGGCCGCACTGAAAGAACATATCCAAACCGCCATTAAGGTTGAACCTGGTGTATTAACCCTGCATGCTGTTGCCGATAAAAATAACCCCGCGCACCTTACGGTTTTTGAAATTTATGCCGATACCGCGGCTTATAAGGCGCATCTGCAATCGCCCCATTTTAAAAAATATAAAACAGGAACCAGGGATATGGTGAAATCGCTTGAGTTAATTGATGTAGTACCGCTTGCCCTGGCAACCAAAGAAAAATTATAGCTACCATCGCAAAACTCCGATCGTCAATCTGTTAATAATCAGCTAAATGTTAACAAATAAATCACATGTTATTTACGTTAGTATGAATACTAATCGCTTATTTTTATAGACCCGTAAAAAAGGTCAATAAAAATTTACCTAAATAACTTTTATATGACCTGGAGAAAATTCAGTGGCGAAGTGATCCAATCGCCAATTATGGAGGAGGTTGAAAAGGCAATTGAACGTGAATCTCTTCTTGGTAACAAGCTTAAAGTATGTATCGGCACCGACTCGCAAGTGAAGGGCTCTGTAACTGATTTTGCTACAGTTATTGTTTTTCTGCGCGAAAAACGCGGCGCTTTCATGTTCATCCACCAGGAACGCACCTCGCAAAAAATGAGTATTAAAGAAAGGATGCTGAGCGAAGTGCAAAAATCAATAGACATTGCTTACAAGCTTTGCGATTTACTTGACCTGTACGATGTTGACCTGGAGGTGCATGCCGACATTAACACCAACCCGATGTTTAAAAGTAACGCGGCCCTGCACGAGGCTATGGGTTACATCCTGAGCATGGGCTTTGTGTTTAAAGCTAAACCGGAGGCCTTTGCAAGCTCCTACTGCGCCAACAAAATAGTGCAGTAAAATTACAGAAACTAACGGCACCGTATCTATATTTGGCATATCACATACCAGATATACCGATGTCGTCATTAATTGAAATCAACGATCCGGCTTTAGCCGCCAGGGATACCATTATTATTGATGCCCGTGCAGGGCAGGATTCATACCAGCGCTACCTGGCCGGTCACCTTAAAAACGCGATTTACGCCGACCTTGACCGGCACCTTACCACTAAACCGGAAAATCCCGCTTACGGCGGCCGTCACCCCTTGCCCAATATACAGGAGTTCGCTGTAACTTTAGGCAACTGGGGGATTAAGCCTACGAGTCGGGTGGTGGTTTATGATGATAAATCGGGAGCTTTCGCCGCCTCGCGTTTATGGTGGATGCTGCGGGCTATAGGGCACGAAAATGTGCAGGTACTAAATGGCGGACTTGCGGCTGCTAAAAATGCCGGGGTCGAGTTAAGCACCGAAACGTATACCGCTGCCCCGGCTGATCCCTACCCTGTAACGCATGAGTATGCAGGTACGGTTAACCTTGAGGAAGTAGGTGAAGCAGCCCGGGATCCGTTGCGGGTTGTGATAGATGTGCGCGAAACACCACGTTATTTAGGACACACGGAGCCGTTAGATTTGATAGCGGGCCACATCCCCGGCGCCATAAATTTACCTTATACCAACAACCTGGATGCAGAGGGTAAATATTTATCATCTGAAGAATTGCGCAAAGCTTATGATGCAGCCATTGGTGATGTAGCTCATAACCAGATAGTGGTTCATTGCGGTTCGGGTGTTACGGCCTGCCATACTTTGTTAGGGTTAGATTATGCGGGTATTACCGGGCCAAAACTTTATGTTGGGTCATGGAGCGAGTGGTCGAGAAGAGATTTGCCCATCGCGAAGGAAGAGCAATAAAAATATAGTATGCTTTGCCGCCGCCAATCCGGAACGCGTTAGTTATATTTATTTGTTGTTGTAACATTCACCTTTCATCCCTGTTAGCCCATCATGAAAACATATTTTTTAAAAACGGAACAAAATATTCCTATTACACTTAACGAGGCATGGGATTTTTTTTCATCTCCGTTAAACCTCGCTAAAATCACCCCGCAGGACATGCGCTTTGTGGTAACATCTGATTTTAACGCTAATACCAAGATGTACGCGGGCATGATCATCACCTACAAAATATCACCGTTACTGGGTATTAAGATGAACTGGATGACCGAGATCACCCATGTGGAAGATAAAAAGTACTTTGTTGATGAACAACGCTTCGGCCCATATGCGCTTTGGCACCACCAGCACCACTTTAAAGAAATTGAAGGAGGCGTACAGATGACCGATTTGCTGCATTACGCCATCCCTTACGGCCCATTTGGTCGGCTGGCAAATGCTTTTTTTGTTAAAGGTAAGGTTGACCAGATATTTGATTATCGCACCAAAGCCATAGAAAAGATGTTTGGGAAATTATAACGTCAGTTTCATTGAAAAAATAATAGCGGTTGTTAAAACTCAACCGCTATTACCAACTATATTTAAACCTACAGTTATACGCCACAAACAGTATAACCCGACATCGGGTTTACAACAGCACATTAGCTGTTAAGCCCGATAAACATGCTATCGGCATACTCTTTTACCGTGTATTTGTAAGTGTTTTGTTGGGAAACGATCATGCTAAACTCCCATACAAAAGCACCGGAAAGCGTTTTACCGGGCGCTTTAAGCTGCCACTCAGCCAACTGCTTTAAAGCGTTAGGCGGGCTTAGTTGCCCACCATCCTGGCTTGTACTGGAAATAGCTTCAAAACCCGCGACAACCGGAACGGGCTTGAATGCATTCGCCCACTGAACAGGATTGTTGCCGGTACCCCCGGCATAGCATTGCAGGTTAAGCCACGAAAGCTCTCCGTTGTTATCTGTTGTTACAAAGTCGCACCACTTTTGCCATGCACTTTGATTATTATAAGGTGCAGCGGTTAGCGCCAGGCTTGCTTTAATTGCAGCCATCGTAACTGTTTGAACAGCCGGGTCCATGGGGTTCAACCCGCCGGGCTGGCCCCAGTTTTCGCAATCCATATCAATACCCGCAATTCCGTTAGCTTTTAGCCAGGCCATAACGCCGGATAACCCCTCAGCCGACATAGCCGCAAGCGTACTGATAGCCGAATTGCTTAGCGATAAGTAAATTCTGTCAGAACCGATATTTGTATTACTTACTAATTCCGTAAGACTTTCCGGCCATGCAGTGTCGCCTACATAAACCCCATCTGAATTGAACATTACTAAAGGCGGATCATTATAAACAATTTCTCCCTGGTATCCGTTCGGGCCCGAAATAATTAATGTGTTTACTTCGGTTTCTGCGTAATCAGGTATACTCTGCAAAACGTTGAGCGATGGATAACAGTCCCTTGTATAAACGGCGATAATTGGATTTGTCATATTTCATCTTTTTGTCCTACTCGTATGGCTTTTCGGGTTTCGCCTCCGTTTTAACCTGCACGGCCAGGTCGTTTTTTTAAGCGCTTTCTGCTCCGCTAACAAAAGCTTTTGATGTAATAAAGTTGGGGTTTAATAAAGCATCCTGTAAGCGTATAAATACGCAATATTATAAACGGGTATTTATATCTGTTTTTGCGGAAAGCATAGTTACCGGGCAAAAAATGGAGCTGATATTACAGCGATTAGCTAACAAAATAAATATTGCCGACCAATATGACATCAGCCAATAAATAAATTTTCAAATTCCATTACATAAGATTTAAATAACAACATGGGCTCTGACTGAAAATACATTTACCGGTCCGCGGTCACCATTGTAGGCAGGATTTTGGATGAATTGGTAACCAAGCGATAATTTGAGGTATTTATTAACGTTCGCGCTATAGTAGGTTTCGAGGATGTTTTCGGTTTTATAATTGTTTAGCCTGCCGTCGCCGATCATGAAGCCATAACCTCCTATAGCAAGGTAGGCCCGATGTTCTGCAGAAATACCATTAATTACGGCAGCTATACCAAATGTATCATCAGGCCGGTGCCAGGAGCTACCGGCCAAACTCAGGCCAATGCTGCCGCTCCGGTCAATTTCAGTAAATGCCCATGTTGCCGTTTGCCCGTCGTTCCAACTGCCGCGAAAGAAAAAACCAAGATCATTGGTTAATTCCTGCTCGCCATTGATACTAAATCCGTATTTAACCCCGCCATATTTACGGCCATTGATAACGTCGAGCGAATCGGTATGGTTGATATAGCCGTTAATAACCTCCCTGTAATTTGCAGCCTTAGATACATTTCTGAACCCTAAAATCCGGAGTGTTCCTTTCCGTTTACCGAAAATAAAATTTTTTTGAATTTCTGCCACTTCACCATGGGCTTTGGTGTAGTTATAGTCAAAATCAGGCCCGTTAGCATATGTTGGCACCAATACAGTTCCAACCCTTAATGCCCAACCCGGAGTAATATATTCAAGCACTAAACCGTCGGTATATCCCCGGGTATTGGCGGGGTAATCCCAGGCGCCCGCACTCATCAGCGACCAGTTCATGAATTGTGTACGAGGGTCATGGCTAAAGCTATTATTGTCGAACAGATCAGCAATGGCAAATTTCCCCGCAGTGATCGTAATTCTTTTGCGGGGAACCAATTCCGTTATCTGGTTGGCATTATCTATAGCTGTGTCTGCTTCTTTACCCAGGGCAATATACTGCCGATAAAAAAGCCGGGCCAGGTACAAGGCCGGCGCCGAATTGCCAATACGGAAAGTTTCTCCGTTGGGAAAACCTGCTACGCCAACCGCGCTGCTAAAGCCTCTGCCGCCAGAAATCTCCGGGTTAAAGTAAACCGATGCTCCTTTCCATAATCTTGCACCCATAAACATAGTTGTAGTTAATGACAATGCTTGTTCAGCATCGGGTTGCAGACTATTTTTACCGCTATAGGGCGCATGAAAAGCCGGGTGGCTTTGATTAATAGCGGTAAGCTGAAAATGAAAGTTAAAACGATTGGTTAGCGTGTCTGCCTGCTGGGCAATAGTAACAGTAACCACAAATAATAATATTGCCAGTAATAGTGATAATTTTTTCATTTGTAAAAAATCGGGCAAAGCAAATCCATCATTCCTGTTTCAGAACTTGCTTTAGGTATTAAATAATCAGGTTAATTAATGGCGTGGCTTTACAAAAAAATGATCCATCAAAACATTCAGGAGGATAAGGATAATAAGCGCTAACAGCCACCTGCGCCATTTGAACTTCTTTACAACCATTGATGAAATTTGTTAATGAACCAGTTTTTAATTAGTTGAGTCAGTATACAATAGCTGAGTAAAATTCCGATCAGCCACGGGAAATAACCAAGCGGCAAAGGCGTTAATTTTAAAGCCGGTGCCAATGGTGAAAAAGGCAGTGCGATACCAATAATCATGATCAGGCTGGTTAATGCTACCACAGGTGTAGCGGCCCAGCTTTGGATGAACGGAATCTTGCGTGTCCGGATCATGTGCACGATGAGCGTTTGTGATAGCAAGCCTTCAATAAACCAGCCGCTTTGAAATAAACTTTGATGTGCCGGTGAATTGGCTTTAAAAAAGAAATACATCACAAAAAAAGTCGCATAATCAAAAACCGAACTGATCGGGCCTATGTACAGCATGAATTTGCTGATGCCGCGGGCATCCCACTTTTGCGGCCTTTCAATAAAATCCTCATCCATACTATCCCAGGGAATAGAGGTCTGCGACAGGTCATATAATAAATTTTGCACCAATAGTTGAATTGGCAGCATAGGCAAAAATGGTAAAAATGCACTTGCACCCAGCATACTGAACATGTTGCCATAGTTACTGCTTGCTGTCATTTTAATATATTTAATGATATTGCCGAATGTCCGGCGGCCGTAGATCACACCTTTCCGTAGCACCATCAGGTCTTTTTCCAGCAGGATGATATCCGCACTTTCCTTCGCTATATCTACTGCAGTATCAACAGAAATACCCACGTCGGCATCCCGCAAGGCAGCCGCGTCATTAATACCATCGCCCATAAAGCCAACGGTATGGCCTTTAGCCTGGAGCAGTTTAACCACGCGTGCCTTTTGTATTGGGCTAAGTTTGGCCAATATGCTGGTTTTTTTCAGTTGCGCGGCAAGCTCATGATCGTCCAGGTTTTCAATATCGTTACCTAACAGGATATTTTGTACAGGTATACCTACATCTCTGCAAATCTTGCCGGTAACAATTTCATTATCGCCGGTCAGCACTTTAATTTTCACCCCCAACTTATGCAGCCCTTCAATGGCTGGTTTGGCCGATGGCTTGGCAGGATCTAAAAAGCCTATAAATCCGGTTAATACCATATTGCTTTCATCGGCAACCGAATAGGTTAGCGGCCACTTATCATCTTCTTTAATAGCAATAAGCAGCACACGTAAACCTTCTTCGTTCAATTTTCGGGAGGTGTCTAAAACGGTTTTGCGCATGGCGGCATCCATCGGTACAATCCTGTCATTTTTAATCTGCAGTTGTTTGTCTTCTCCCGGGTCAAATGCATGCGAGCACAATTCCAGCATTTCTTCAACCGCGCCTTTACAGATCAGTAAATGTTTACCGTTTTTTTCTTCCAGGATCACGCTCATCCGCCTGCGCTGAAAATCGAACGGTATTTCATCTATCTTTTTAAAATGTTCATCAGCTTTTACACAGCTATGAATTTCAGCGTGTTCCAGAACAGCAATATCCAATAAATTTTTCAAGCCGGTTTGATGAAAGCTGTTGAGGTAAGCCCATTTCATCACTTCATCATCTTCATCGCCAAAAACATTCAGGTGCCTTTCCAACACAATCTTATCTATAGTGAGCGTTCCGGTTTTATCGGTGCACAAAATATCCATAGCCCCTATGTTTTGAATAGCGTTAAGGCGTTTTACAATCACCTTTCGCTTACTCATATTTTTTGCGCCTTTAGCCAGGTTGGCGGTAACTATCATAGGCAGCATTTCGGGTGTAAGGCCAACCGCTACCGAGATACCAAACAGCAGGGCCTCAAACCAATTGCCCTTGGTAAAGCCGTTGACCAGGAAAACCAAAGGCACCATCACCAGCATAAAGCGGATAAGCAGCCAGCTCACTTTGTTTACGCCTTTATCAAAACTGGTTTCCGCACGTTTGCCGGTAATAGCTTTGCCTATACTTCCAAAATAGGTAGAGTTGCCTGTGGCAACTACAATTGCCGTAGCCGTGCCGCTCACCACGTTAGTACCCATGAAACAAATATTTTCCAAATCAAGAGGCGATTTGCCGCCTGCATCTTTGATAGGCTGTTCCCTCTTTTCAAGCGGCAACGATTCGCCAGTTAGTATCGCCTGGCTAACAAAAAGATCTTTGGATTGCATCACCCTGCAATCTGCAGGTATCATATCACCGGCACTCAAATGAACAATATCACCCGGCACAAGCTGCTTAATATCGATTTCCTTTTTATCCCCATCTTTACGCAACACCGTGGCGGTGGTCTTCACCATACTTTTAAGCTCCTCCGCAGCTTTATTGCTGGTAAATTCCTGCCAGAAACGAAGCAATGAACTCAGGCTGATCATAACACAAACCACAATTACGGTTTTATAACTTTTATCTGCCGGTGCCGCGATCAGCACATCGGTTATAAACGATACAATGGCCAGAACGATTAAAACCGCAATGAAAGGATTTAAAAATGCCTGGAAGAGTTGAACATACCAGGCAGGCGCTTTTTCGTGCTCAATCTCGTTCAAACCGAAAAGCTTCCTTTTTTCCGTAACATTAGCGGCGGAGAGGCCTTGCTCGTGACTATCCAGCATAGCGAGGACGTAACCGGTATCGCCGCATGATGCATTTTGTAATTTGGCAACAGCCATTTGATCCTGATCATGGGCTGATTTACCGGTTATTTTTGGGGTAATATTTTTGATACTCATTATTTTTAAATTAATGATGGGCAGATTAAATAGTTGAGGCGGTGAAGTATATTAATCAACTTCCAATACATCTTTGCCGTGGCAGATGGGTATATTTAATGCAAAGCTTACACCACCCTGAATGCAGGCAGCCAGCGGACTATCGGTATTAGCGGATAAGTAAGTTTGAACTGTTTTAAGCTTTTTCGCCTTTACTTTAAAGCGGTATGCTTTTGTTAGTTTTTTTTCATTGTTGCGCATAACATTAGTTTTAACCCGGCACCGGGCTGCGCTACATGAGCGGTCCGGTATTAGCGGGAGTTAATAATATTGATTTTGAGTTTACTCGGACCTGTATCCATTTTGAATAAGCTTAAGTGCAATTTATCTGATTTGCGCTGCAAAGGTATTTACCGCCTTTTTTAAACACCGTTAGAGAGTTGTTATAAATAAATTAGAAATTCATTAGAGCCGATTATGTATCGATAAACTTGGCTAATTTTGAAATATGCTTCACCTTTTAATCATAGAAGACGATGAGCGGGTAGCCACTGTGATACGCCGGGGACTGTTAGAAGCCGGACACCAAGTAAGTGTGGCTTATGACGGACAAATGGGCTACAAACTTGCAATCCGGGAAAAACCCGATGTAATTATTATGGATATTATTATACCTAAGATTGGCGGCCTTGAGCTTTGTAAAATGATCAAAAACGAGCACCCGGAAATTCCGGTGATCATGCTGACCGCGCTGGGTACTACCGATGATAAGGTGGAGGGGTTTGATGCAGGAGCGGATGACTATCTGGTTAAACCATTTGATTTCAGGGAGCTGGAAGTACGGGTACGGGTATTGGCCAAAAGAAATAATATAGCTTTAAAGTCGGAAACGGGCAACCTCCTGCAAAAAGCCGACCTGGAAATGGACACTAAAACCAAAACTGTGCGCCGCGCCGGTTTAGAAATTAACCTTACACCCAAAGAATTTAAATTGCTCGAATACCTGATGCGCAACAGCGAACGCGTATTGTCGAGGTCGGAGATTAGTGAGGCCGTTTGGGAAACCACGTTTGATACAGGCACCAACTTTATAGACGTTTACATGAATTACCTCCGCAAAAAAATAGATCGTGATTTTACCATCAAGCTTATTCATACCAAACCGGGCATGGGGTTTATTTTCAAGGCAGAATCATGACCATACGCAAACGGCTTACCCTTTTATTCACTTCTATTATAGCCTTACTGCTTTTGGCCTTTGCGCTGGTCATTTATTTTTCACTTGCTCAGAACCGGGAAGAGGAGTACTATAATTTATTGCACCATACCGCTATAACCAAGGCTAACCTGTTATTAGATGCCAAAGTACAGCCATCTGTTTTACAGCTGATTTACCGCAATGCAGAAAATTCTTTGTTTCAGGAAGAAGTAGCCATTTATGATCCGTCTTTCCATTTACTTTACCACGATGCTGTAGACATAGATAAAGTAAAAGAAACCCGGAAGATGATTGATGAGATCGTTAGCAAAAAACAGATCAGGTTTTACCAGGGAAGTTTGCAGGTGGTAGGATTTTTATATCATCATCATCAAAAGGATTATATCATAACTGCCGCTGCCAATGATGAATCTGGTTACAGCAAACTCATTAATTTAAAGTATACGCTGATTATAAGCTTTTTTGTGGCCATCATATTCGTTTATATGGCCGGGCAATTTTTTGCCAGCAAGGCGCTCAAACCCGTGTCTGACCTGGTGGATGAAGTTGAAGAAATTACAGCGACTAACTTAGACCTCCGCATCAAAGAAGGGAACGGTAAGGACGAAATAGCTGAGTTGGCAATCACTTTTAATGCTATGTTAAACCGGCTTGAAAAGTCATTTGATGCGCAAAAAGAGTTTGTTTCTAATATATCGCATGAGTTGAGGACACCGCTTACAGCTATGCTAACCGAATTACAGGTAACCTTAGAAAAAGAACGAGACAATCAATTTTATAAAGACTCCATTACGCATGCCGTAAGTGATGCCCAGAAGTTGGTAAAACTTTCCAACAGTTTGCTGGACATGGCTAAAGCCAATTATGACCATACGGAGATTTCGTTTAAAGAAGTAAGGCTGGACGAACTATTGCTTGACGCAAGAAATGACGTTCTGCACAATCAACGCGATTTTAAGATCAATTTAACCTTTGAACAAGAAATAGAAGACGATGATCTTATTTCGGTGATGGGTAATGAATACCTGTTAAAGGTGGCCTTTATGAATCTGATTGAAAATGGCTGCAAGTTCTCTTCAGATCACGAGTGTTCGGTATCCATTAGGTACCTGCCTCAAAACATCATCCTCAGTTTTAAAAATAAAGGTGCAGGTATTAGTCAGGAAGAACTGCCCAAAATCTTTAAGGCATTTTACAGGGGCGAAAATCAAAAAGTTTCATTTGGAAACGGGATAGGCCTTTCGCTCACCAAAAAAATAATTGAATTGCACCATGGGACTATTAATGTTGATTCTGTATTAGGCCAAGGAGCTACATTTAGTGTTGAGATGCCTCATATATGTAGCGTTTGATTAAATTACTAACTGATTGAGGTGAATTACTAAAGGCCTATGGAGAAATAAAGAAGGGCAAGCGACCGATTTCTCGTGCTTGCCCTTTTGGCTCCTGAGGCTGGGCTCGAACCAGCGACCCTCTGATTAACAGTCAGATGCTCTAACCGGCTGAGCTACTCAGGAGTGTTTTCCGGTTTGTAGTGGGGCAAAAGTATAATTTCCGGCGATATTTCACAATTTTATTTAGCAAATAATTAACATATTCATCAATTAAAATAAAGGCTGAAATTCGTATAGCAACTAATTACCTGTTAATCACAAACATGCACCAGGTGACCGTCGGAATCTTCTATAATAAATTCCCTGCCGTATGATCGGCGGATAATTTGCTGGACTATAACCGCACCCTTGCCGGTTACTTCAGTATAAAAAGCCTCAATTTCCGGTACCCGCAAAATAAAATCGGGCATACCTTTTCGTATTGTATCATTACGATGAATTATATCACCATCACTTTTACCAAAATGCACCTGGTGACCATCCCTTTGAACAATGCCGTAAACCGGCGGTTCTTCAAAAAAATAGTCAACCAGCTCAAAACCCAAAACATTAATGTAGTACTCTGCTGTTTTTACCACGTTGGGCACAACGATCTGGGCCGCCGTTCCGGTTATTTGCGGATTATTATTCATTGACTGAAGTTTGAGTAACAAGGTATCCGATACAAGATTATAAAGATAGCAAAGGGATATCGGATTTAAAAGATTGCCCTACGAACGTTCAGAACAATCTTTTACTTAACTTTAACTGTTTATAAACCGGTTAATTAACACCGGCCGGTTTTTGCCAAAAAGTTTCGGGGTTATTGGTCGCGTATTCCATGCTCCCCCTCACCAAACGTTTAGCGGCATTAATACTATTATAACCAGTTGGGTATAAATTAATATATTCCGTTACTCCCTTATTGGGTTTATTAGTCTCTAAATCCCATTCGCTTCTTACCGGGCACTGCAGCCAGTATAGGTTTTTCGACATGTAGTAACCCAGGTAATAATCGCGGTTTTGTTTGTTTTGGTTATTCCAGTTGGCGTCATCGTTCAGCACAAGATCGGCAAGCTGGTTATTATATAATTTATTACGTACCTCCTCGATATTAAGCAGGGTTCCACTCTTATCGGTAACGTAGGCATTAAATGTAGGGTCCATCCAAACCCATTTATTTAACGTACGCGACCAAACAACGGTTATTACATGGCAATCGTTATCCAATGTGTCTTTAGGCAAACAGGTAACCATGCGTGCCTTAAAACCTTCGGCCTGGTAGGCATCTTTTAATATAGTGGCCATCATACGGCAGTTAATCCCACGGTTTTCCTTTTTGCAAACCTCTATCAAATCAATACCATTTTTTAAGGCCGGATTGTTCGAGTTGCCATCGTGCCTGACGGAGTTGTGTACCCATAGCAGCAAATTTTTTATTTTACTGATCTCATCTCCGTTTCCGGCTACCGAATCGAGTTTATATTTATTTTTAAAAGTGATCAAATCGGCAGCATCAGCGCTTTGGTAAGTAAACACAGGCAAATCTTTATCAACAACATGGTTGTAAGCGCCCGATTTACTTAATATATAACCCATGTCACCCCTTTCGCGGATCAACATTAAGGCATCCTGATAGCGTTTTTCTTTACGCAGGCTCTTCAGGTCGTCATCTACTTTGGTGGTAATATATCTGTTATAGCCTAAACTTGCACATTTTTCGAAGGCGGTTAGCGCCTCTGCTTTCCTGCCCAGCAAAGCTTCATAGCAGGCTATATTATAATACATTCCCGGTTCCCAACCTTTAAAATCAGCTTTAACACTATCGGGCAACGCGTCATATTTGCGTGTCCATTGTTTTAGCAGGGTATCGGCACGCAAATAATCACTTTTTTCAGATGCCGCGCGTCGGTTCTCTTCAAGCCTGGTACTATAATCTTTAAACGCCTGTGCCGGAGCAGATAGCTTTTTTGTTTGGCTGAATAAAAGCATTGCCGGCAGGCATAACAGGATAGTTAACAGATTTTTTTTCATGATATTGTTTAAATTGCTTATTAACCAAGATGATCAATACGGCAAAAACGTTGCAGGCTGAATATTTTTTTGATATCCAGTCCCACTAAAAACATCAGCTAAAACTCCGGTTCCTGCTTATCGTTTCCTGTTAATAAAATCCATTATCTTTTTGGATTGCGCGGGGTAAACCGCTATATGATGCGTACGCACCATGTAAAGCGGGTTATTATTACCGGCGGTATCATTTATTGAGATGGTATTGGAAGGTTTAAGCGGCATATGACAATCAATACAATTATTTTTCATCAGCGCGCCTAACTTTGGTGCCACCTTGCAAACATGATGACCGGCATCATTATTATGGCAGCTGATACATTTTTGCGAATATAATGCCAGGTTACCGCTGTTGTTAGCGTGTGTGTTATGACAGGTTGTACAATCCATATTGCTCATCATAAAACATTTACTTGCCATCAGCAAACCATTCTGATTACCGTGCACATCAAGCGAGGCATTGTTGGTTGTTGTATTTAAATAGTCCGGTTCTTTGAAACGGGCCAGTGTATCGCCCATTTTAAATTTAAAGGTTGATAGCTGAAATGACTGCTTACTGCTGGAATGGCAAACCCCGCAGGCATCCATTTTTTGGGCGCGGGTTAAAGAGGCAAAACGGGTGATGTATTTCGGTTGCTTTTCGTCGGGATAAGCTTCGTGATAGTTTACATGATTGGCCGCGGGGCCGTGGCAGCGCTCACAATCGATACCATAAATGATGGAAGCCGGTTCAAACTCAACTTTCCGGTTTTGCATATCACGGTTTTGCTGCGCTTGCTGCCTGATGAATGAACTGTGGCACTCAAAGCATCGCTGTAATATGGGTCTGCCAAAATCCGGGCGGTTACTATCGTATCCGGGGCTTTCAGCCCAACCGTGTACTTTATCGTAGTAGGATACCGGCAGTTCAAATAGTTGCGCCCCCTGCCAGTACATATAGGTTTGTGCCTTATTCACGCCGAAGGTGATATCCATGCGATGCGCATCCCTTTGTTTACCATCTGCATAAACAACCTGGTAAAGCCCGCCGTTTCTTTTTTCTATTTTAACAACGCTGCCATCCGCATAGCTAACGCTGTTGCTACCTGGCTTAAAGCTGCCATGTATATGAGCGGGCGAGGTTGGTTTGGAGGTTAGATAGTGCGCCGTATGGAGGTAGCTATCGTAGATGTTTTTATGGCATTTGATACAGCTTGCCGATCCGGCAAAAACCTCATCGCGCGGGTCATGCGGTTTATCGCTAAAGCATTGTACCAGCATAAAACTTAGCGGAACCAGCGACAATAAAGCCAAAAATAAATTGCGTTGCTTAAACATAACCAATGTTAAAAAGAAGCTATTCCTCCTCATAAAAAGCAAAAGGCTGCCATGTAACATGACAGCCTTCTGTTGTAAAATGTTTGGCTTATTAATAGCCCGGATTTTGTTTGAGCTTGGTACCGTTAAGCGTTTCATTTAACGGGATAGGCAATATTTCGTTAACGCCGGCTTTAAAACCTTTAAACGCAAGCACAGAAGGCGCCTGGCCCCAACGTACAAGGTCAAACCAGCGGTGACCTTCGGTAGCCAGTTCCAGCCTGCGCTCGTCGTAGATATTTTGCAGGGTGGCTGGTTTTGATGGTAGCCCCACACGGCTGCGCACCGCATCAAGCAGGGTTTGCGCACGGCTTACATCGCCGCCGCCGTTTAAGTCAGCTTCAGCTTCCATCAAATAAGTATCCGCAAGGCGGATCTCGATGTAATCGTTTGGCCAGTTAAGCTCGGTGGTTCCGGTTGTAACTTTGTTAGCCAGTACCGGGGCGTACTTTTGTATAAAGTAGCCTGTGTTTTGATAGCTTGGCGAATACGAGGTATTGGTTGCCTTGGTTAAACTATCAATATTAACAACCGTGTAACCATAACGCGGATCACCTTTAAGGGCGGTTGCCAATTGTGTTGTTACGGGATTAAAACCATAACCGCCGCTAAAATAAACCGGACCGGTGTAGCTACGTGGACCGATCATTTGGGTGTACACGTTTGATTTAAACTGGTTCCAGTTGTCCCAGGTGTAGCTTTGCGAACCTGAGTGCACCAGTTCAAATATGGATTCGCTGTTGAACTTGTTCTTAGGGCTAAAAATATCGCCGTAATTTGGCAGCAGCGAATAGCCGTAATTGGTATTCACATCTTTCAGCATCGCGGCAGCATCGGCCCATTTCTTTTCATACAGGTAAACTTTACCTAACAGAGCCTTGGCAGCGCCCTGGGTTACACGGCCTCCCTGGGTGGCAGGTACTGTGGCCGGTAAACCGCTGATCGCGTCTTTAAGATCGGCTTCAATCTGGGCGTAAACAGCTTCGGGTGTAGCCTGCGGCTGATCATACACGTTGGTAAGATTCAGGGTATTTAAAATGAGCGGAACATTTTTGAATAGGCGTACCAGGTCAAAATAATAATGGGCACGTAAAAATTTACCTTCCGAGGTATAGCGCTTCAACAGGTCGGCGCTTAAACCCGGTACTTTAGGCAAATTTTCGAGCAAAACATCGGTACGGTTAACACCCTGAAAGTTGATTGCCCAAAACTCATTGTGCGGCCCTAAAGCCGGGGTTAGGGTGTAATTGTTAATTGCCTGCCAGGTAGGCATATCCGACGAGCTGCCGCCACCCGCATAACAATCATCAGATGCCGAGTTGAGCGCACCAAGCGGATTAGAATACGTGTTATCAATACCACCGGTTTCGGTAACCAGTGGATCGTAAGCGGCAATAACCGCGGCAAAAGCCTCATCAGGAGTAGAATAATAGTTCGATTCCAGGAATTGCCCTTTAGGATTGAGCTCAAGGAATGATTTTTTACATGATACCATGGTTCCCATTCCCATCAAAGCCAGGCCGGTATATATAATATATTTAGATTTCATGATCATTGTAATTTATTGTTATAAAGTGATATCCAGGCCGGCCATAAATGTGCGTGCCTGCGGATAAAGGCCCATATCAATACCGCCGCTAATTTCAGGGTCGAAACCTTTGTAACCTGTAATGGTTACCAGGTTGTTGCTGCTCAGGAAGAACCTCACCCGTTTTATATCAGCCGATTTTAACCAGTTTTGCGGTAAACTGTAACCCAACTGCAATGTTTTAATACGGAAATATGCTCCGTTTTGCAGGTAAAAGTTTGATGGGTTTTTGAAGTTATTGTTAGGATCACTGTCGGTTAAACGCGGGTAGTTGCTTCCGGAGTTGGTTGGAGTCCAGGCGTTAAGCGCATCTAACGGATAGTTAGCTGCCGGGATATCTAACCTGCGGTAAGCCTGGTAAATTTTGTTTCCCCAAACGCCTTGCCCAAACAGTTTAAAATCAAAGTTTTTATAATTGGCACTCAGGTTAACGCCGTAGGTAAAGGTTGGCAGCGGGTTGCCTAAAAACTGGCGGTCGGCCTCGGTTATTTTACCATCACCATTGGTATCCTGCCACTTAAAGTCGCCCGGTTTGGCGTTAGGTTGTATCAGCTGCCCGTTTTTGGTATAAGCATCAATATCGGCTTGCGAGTGGAATACGCCCAGTTCTTTAAAGCCATAAAACTCATTCATCGGCTGGCCTGGCGTGATCCGGCCAATTTCATAATTGGTACTTTGTACGGTACCGCTTACAAAATGGTCAATCTGGTTACCTAAGCTTAATACGGTGTTTTTGTTATAGGAGATATTGCCACCAACACTATAGCTTAAATCGCCCATCTTATTGTTATAGTTTAAGCTTAGCTCCACACCTTTGTTTTGCATATCGCCAACGTTATCAAACGGTTGTCCGGCAAAACCGGCGTACGATGGCAATTGCACCTGTTGCAACATACCTTTGGTAAGCTTTTTATAAACATCAAAGGTTACACTGAGGTTGTTGAATAAAGTAGCATCGAAACCAATATCGGTAGTGTGGGTTTCTTCCCATTTCAGGTTAGGATTGGCAGGAGCGTTAGGGCTATAGCCAATATACAACTGATCGCCAAATACGGCATTACGCCCGCTGCCTATAGTAGCGGCGTACCTGAACGGACCTAAAGCCATCTCGTTACCAACCACACCGTATGATGCACGAAGTTTCAGGAAATCAACAAATGTATTTTTAGGGAACCAGTCTTCGCGGGTGATTACGTAACCAACCTGGCCAGAAGGGAAAGTACCATAAACATTATTGGAACCAAATTTTGACGAACCGTCACGACGGATGATACCGGAGAAAAGGTATTTCTGATCGTAATCATAAGTTACCCTTGCAAAATAAGATGCAAGCGTATGTGGCTGAACGTCGTCAAGCCCGAGCGCGCTTACTGCAACCCTGTTGGCTGCAGGTAAAGCAAAGTTGATCGAAGCATCATCGAAAGAGTTGATCGGCTCGCCGCTGAATGTACCCTGCAAACCTGAAGCGGTTGTTTTTTGGGCACTTGTACCTACCAGGGCCGTTAAGTTATGCTTACCAAACGACCTGTTGTAGGTAATTGTATTATCCCAGTTCCACGACAGGTTTCTGTTATAAGCCTGTACCTGCCTGGTTGTAGTGTTGGCGGTGCTTGAGTTAAGGTAATAAAGCGGCGCAAAGCTATCTGAACCATAATAGGCTTGTTTAGCGCTGATTTGAGAACGAACCTTTAAACCTGCTATCGGTTCAACCTCAACAAACGCGCTACCCAAAAGATTAGTTGCATCGCTGTAATTGCCCATTACCGTTTGCGCGTAAGCCAAAGGGTTGGTAATTTCCTGGCCAACATAGTGCGAAATACCGAAAGGCTGCCCCTGGCTGTTACGCACAATGTTAGCGTTGCTGTAGTCGCCCGGATAAGGTACGCTGTTAATATCGCTAACCGTAGTAGGCGTAATAGGATCCAGGTTCAGCGCCGAACTCAGCGGACCGCCAAACACGCTGTTGGTATTGCCAAACGCCTTGTTCTTAGTGTATGCGTAAGTAAAGTTTTCGCCCACGGTTAACCATTTTTTCAATTTGTACGATGTATTAACCGTAAAAGTGAATTTTTTATATCCCGAGATATCAGGCATAACCACCCCCTGCTGATCCAGGTAACCGAATGATGTATAATAATTGGCTTTATCAGTAGCTCCGCTTATATTAAGGTTATGGTTATGGATAAGCGCGTTGCTGTCAAATATCTGGTCCTGCCAGTTAGTGCCGGTGCCATATTGCGAAGGGTTCGGAAAAATAGCCGCGCCGCCATCGTTGGTTGACGCCTGGTTTCTTAATGTGGCATATTGCGTGGCGTTGGTAAGTTTAGCTTTGCTTACCGGCGATTGTACACCTACATAACCGTTGTACGAGATCTGCGCATCTCCTTTTTTTCCCTTTTTTGTGGTTACGATAATTACACCGTTTGATGAACGTGAACCATAAATAGCTGCTGAGGCATCTTTCAATACATCTATGCTTTCTATGTCATTAGGGTTAACGTTATCCAAACCACCGTTATCAACAACGATACCGTCAATCACATAAAGCGGATCGCTGTTAAGCCTCGATGTAACACCCCTCACCCTGATTTGCGGGGCCGCGCCCGGCGAACCTGAACTTTGCACCACAGTTACACCGGTAACACGCCCCCTTAAGGCATCATCAACACGGGTAACCTGCTGGTCCTGCAAATCTGTTGCCTTAACGCTGCTGATGGCACCGGTAACGGTAGTGCGTTTTTGAGTACCATAACCCACAACCACAACCTCATTAATGGTTTTAACATCCTCTGTTAAAGTTACATTGATCACTGTCTGGTCGCCTACAACAACCTCTTTTCTGGCAAAACCAATAAATTGAACAACAATAACAGATTGCGGACCGGCAACCGAAAGTTTGAAACCGCCATCGGCACCGGTAGTGATGCCATTGGTGGTACCTTTTTCGGTAACGGTTGCTCCCGGAACGGGCTGGCCTGTGTTATCAACCACCTTACCGGTAATGGTAACATTAGCCGGTGTTTCGGCAGCGGCAACAATTTCAACCGGTGGGTTTACAGCGTCTGTACCGGCGGCTGATTTTTCAAGCACCACCCTATCGTTCATTACATCGTAGTTAATGCCGTTGTTTTTAAATACCTGGTCAAGTACTTTTTTTAACGGTTGATTATTGATGTTTAACGAAAAGCGCTTATCGGCGTTAAGCGAGCCGGAACTGTAAATAAACTTTACGTTGTTGTTTTTTTGCAGGTATTGTAAAGCTTCGAGCATGGTAGTGTTGCTCAGCGTCACATTTACCTTTTTATTTAATATTCCCTGCGCTTTAATCGGGCTTGCATAAGTAATGCTGCTTACCATTATTGCTATCAGGATCTGGCTAAAAGTAATCTTCATGATTTTACCCCATGGGATAGGCCTTCGTAAACGAAATTTCATATATTTGTTATGTTTCTTTGTTAAAAATGAGACAATTAATAGCCCGCACACCTCCCCGAGGTGTTCTTAGCGGAACGGGCTTTTGATCCTTAAAACTTAGGGGTGCTCGCAACACTTCTAAGTTTTTTTATGCAGATCATTTTCGGGTTGGTACTTCTTTAAGTTGGTTGTTTTTTATACATCTTATAATTTTTGAAAGGTTAGTGTAGTTGGTTATTTAAGTTCTATATGGTTGTTTACAATTGTATAATCAACATTAAGCGATTTCCTGATTGCGTCAAGCACATCCGGCAGGTTAAAGCCTTCAAAATCGGCGTTAAGGATATAATGGCTGAGCTTTTCATTACTGATCCGGATATTTACGTTAAAAGCGGAATCGAGCACGGGGATAATATCGCGTAAAGGTTTATTTTCAAACACGAGATTTACACGGCGATATTGCTTAACAGCGGATGTTGTTTCAACCTGTTGCGATGTTAAAGAGTGCTTATCGCTTAAGTAAACCGCTTTTTGATGCGGATAAACCATCACCTCGCCTTCGGCAAGCCGGGTAGATATCGCACTGTTTTTACCTGCCGGCTTAACACTTACAGAAACTTTACCAGTAAGTACCGATACGTCGGCCATATTACCGTGCTCATTATCCCTTACCAAAAAGCTGGTACCCCAAACCTTGGTAACTATTGATCTGCTGCTGATGATGAAAGGTCGTTGGGGGTTTTTGGTCACCTCAAAAAAACACTCGCCCGATATGGTAACCTGGCGGGAGTTTGACGCGAACACATCGGGGTAACTGATTTTTGCCGAAGGGTGCAGCCAAACCACACTGCTATCGGGCAGGGTAACTTTATAAATATGGGGTGTGCTGTTGGTTACCTTAAACAGGTGTACATCACCCGCCGGCGAAACTGCCAGTTGCTGTGGAGTTGTGTTTTTTGTGGAGATCAGCGCCAAAACTGATAGCGCGATAACCACAACAGCAGCCGCGGCTATGGTGTACCACCTGCGGATTGGCGCAACTTTGGTTTGCATTTGGGCAGGGGCCTGCTGATTTGCCAGATCAAGTTTGCTGATGATATTGAAATAAATACGCTCTTCCAGTCCTTTTTCATCGGCAGTTGAAAGGGCCGACACATGATCATCCTCCTGCTCAAAACTGAGGTACCATTGTTTAACCAATGCTATCTCAACTTCGGTGCAATCGCCTTTAATGTATTTCTCAAGCAGATCAATGCGTACAGGTTCTTTCATGAAAAAGAATATAATCCGGTTTATGAATGTGATGACGTATGCGGAATGGCGTACCCCCTACACCTACACGATATTTTTTAAAAAAATTTAGGCAACAAGGCAGCCAGTATTAGGAGCAGGTGGTGGCTTAAACTCATCCTTAGCCTTTTGATGGCTTTAGTGATCTGGTTTTCAACCGTTTTTTCAGATATACCGAGTAATTGGGCTATCTCCTTATTGCTCTTATATTGTTTCCGGCTCAGTTCAAAAACCGAACGGCATTTATCGGGCAGGTGACTAATTTCGGTTTCGAGCGTTTGGGTCAGATCACGAAGTATAATGGCATCTTCTGTACCGTTATCGGCTTCGGTGCTTAATAATTTAAAGGCTTCAGTATGTTTTGCGCGGATGGTTTGCTTGCGGTACTGGTCAACCACCTGGTTTAAAACAGCCAGGTGCAGGTAACCGGCAATGGTAGTATTCACTTGCAGTGTGTGCCGTTTATGCCAAAGGTTTGAAAATATTTCCTGAACAACCTCCTCGCACAACTCTTTATTTTTCAACCGTTTATAGGCATCGCCATACAACTTTTTCCAATAACGCCGGTATATCTCTTTAAACGCGCTAAGCTTATCCTGCTGCAGCAACACCAACAAATCATCCTCAGTCAGCCCGGTAAAGTCGTTCATTTGTTAAATAACGCGGCAATTAATGTTAAATGATTAGCAAAACTCCAGATAATTACAGCAAGTAACAAGATTCGAATTGTAATAGTTTTAACACAAAAACAATTAGCGATTAGCCCCTATAGAACAAAAGAGAAGAAACAGGTATCTACAAAACACCGCCTGCAATTGAACTATAGCGGTTGCCTTAACCGCGGTAAATACATATCGCTATTTTAAGCTATAGCGCACCAACGTAGTATTTGGTAGTGGTGTTTAGCATAGCTTGATATTGTTACGATCTGATTTTAATGTTAAAAACGTCTTTCAATGCCCTTTTGGCCGAATGATAACCGCACATGCCATGCACCCCGCCCCCCGGCGGTGTTGACGACGAGCAGATATAAATTCCTTTTGCCGATGTACGGTAAGGTGAACGCCGCAATACCGGGCGGGTAAACAACTGGCCGATATCAATAACGCCGCCGTTAATATCCCCCCCGATATAATTGGGGTTATAATCTTCCAGTTGCCGGGTATTAAAAGTATGCCTGCCGATGATGCGTTCGCGGAAACCCGGCGCAAAACGCTCTATTTGTTTTTCGATGATCTCGGTCATGTCCTTACCTGATCCATTGGGTACGTGGCAGTAAGCCCAGCCTGTATGTTTACCTTCAGGCGCCCTGCTGCTATCAAAAACACTTTGCTGCGCCACCAGTACAAAAGGCTTTTCGGGGTGCAGGCCATTCCAGATCTGCTGCTCGCCCAAAGCTATTTCACTTAAGGTGCCTCCAAGGTGAACTGTGCCGGCCTGCCTCGCCGCTTCCGCTTTGAAAGGAATAGCTTCGTCAAGCGCCCAGTCAACCTTAAAAACACCCATCCCATAACGGTACCTTTCTAACTGCCACCTGTATAACGATGAAAACTTATGCCCGGCAATTTGAAGTAATTGTTTCGGGGTGATATCAAACAGCATGGCCTTTGCCGATGGCAGTTGATTAAAAGAGGAGATGTAAGTATTAGTCTCTATTTTACCGCCTATCGATACAAAATATGCCGCCAGTGCCTCCGCAATTTTCACCGAACCGCCCCTGGGTACAGGCCAGCCTTTTAAATGCCCGCTGGCCATCAACACCAGGGCAATGGCAGATGTTGTTAAATTGGTTAGCGGCTGTATGCTGTGCGCGGCCATTCCGGCCAACAGGCCTTTGGCTTCTTCGGTTTTAAAACGTTTGGCCAGGTGCGTTGACGAGGTAAGGGCATCTAAACCAAATGCAGCCAGATCAAGCGGGTGTTTCGGAAAAGTAAGCGGGCCTAACACATCTGCTGCCAAACCCGGCCACGTTTTTACCAGGTGCGCCATTAATTTAATGTAGGCATCGCGATCTGTTCCCAGGAGAGCGGCAGTTTCAGTGACCGATTTTTTGAGGACGGCAGCGTTGCCGTTATCAAAAGGATGTGCCGCGGCAAAATCCGGGTAAATATATTCCAAACCGAATTGCTCCAGTGGCAGCGTTTCAAAAAATGGCGCCCCCACTGCCAGCGGGTGAATGGCCGAACAAATATCGTGCTTAAAGCCGGGCAGGGTAAGCTCTTCGGTTCGCAGGCCGCCCCCTATCTTATCCTTGCCTTCCAGCAATAAAACCGTAAGCCCCTGCTGCTGCAACAATATGGCTGCCGCAAGGCCGTTTGGCCCCGAGCCTACTATCACCGCATCAAAATCATATCTTTCCGGTTTCATAGGTATGTTTTAGTATTTGCGCCAACCAATTTACTATCTAAGCGCGTTTTGTCGGTTTACGCTGTCGGGTACAATATACACATCATTTTTGTTGCCGACTTTAACGTATGTCAAGGCTTCATTTCAGCGCAATATCGGATTGTATACTCCAGATAACAACTTAACCCTGTTTAAGTTAGCCCGCAACCCAACGTTTCGCAACAGTAAAATAACGAGAGCTTAACAGCGCATCAACTTAAAGCAAAAATCGAGGTATTTTAATTAAAAATGTAATTCTTACATTTTACGACACCATCTTACTCTTAACAGCACATTATCTTAACTAAAATTAAGGATTTCACCATACAGGAACCGCAGCTTTTTTGCCAAAAATTCTACCATCTAATGCTTTTATTATCATTTTGTTAACAGCTATCGGTTGTTGTTATTTAATTTAGTAAAAATTTAATATTTTTTACATACCACTTGGTAAAACGTTTTTGTTAATTATATTTGTTAAAACCAGTTATAAAAATAAGCTCTTACTAAACCGTTTAAGCTGCCCGACGTACTTGTTTCGAGATTACGTAATTTTAATATATACAACCAATATCACCGACATGAAAAACCTGATTTACCTGTACCTCGTCTTTCAGAAACAGACTATCTGACAAGATTGCGCCGTGAGAAATCTCTTTTAGAAATTTCAGGCGCATCAAGCGTTTTATTAATTAACCTAATCACCAAAGGTGAAAAGAACACCCGGTATAGTCATTTTTTGTGGCTACCCGGGGGTGCATAATCATGCCCTGCTGTCATAGAAAATCACTGCGGATTAGCTATAGCTTCGTGTTCTTTTTTCCTGTAAATCAACACTATGAAAAGAAAACTACATTCTGCTTAATGTAAAGCGCGCGTTACCTGAAAATCCGTTTTGCAGGCCCATCAATACCTGCGCGTAAAATCAAAAAAAATTATTTCACAAACTAAAAGATCCATTCATGATGCGATACTTATGGCTGTGCTTTGTGGTTTTGGCAGCGATAACCACCAATGCACTTAAAGGCTTTGCAAAGGTTTATGAGGGTAAAAAAAGCAAAATAAAACATACTGCTTTCTTTGGTAAATCCTCCTGTAACTACCGGGATACAACAGCTAAAGATACCTTATTAAAAGATAGTATGAATATTATTATCAGGCGTAACCTGTATAATAAACTATCTGGCAGCGTTACCAAAAAGCCCTGGGAATTATCAAAGTTTCCGGCTGTATCCCTGCAGCAACTTTTAAAGGGACAGTTCGCGGGGCTTTATATCCAGGAACCTTCCGGCGAACCAGGCACCGTTCAAAATATGTTTATGCGGGGCGCGCCCATGCCGCTCCTTTCTCAGCGGGACGTATACCAGTCACAGCCGCTGGTTGTGCTGGATGGCATTCCCCTGGTAACCGAACACCCGTTTGCGTACGATATACAGCTGTATGATTATAACAGGCTGGGAACGGCTACCAACCCGTTTGCTGCCATTGATATGAATAATATCGCCTCGGTTGAGGTATTGAAAGACCTCTCGGCCACGGCGGTTTACGGGCCGCGGGCAGTTAATGGCGTTATCGTTTTAACTTCAAAAACCCCGGTCTCCGCCAAAAAAATCACTTTTGATTCCTATATAGGTTTGGCGCAGCGCCCCCATGTAACCACTATAAACGGCAGGTATGAAAACGCGTTCAGGCAGCGCTTTTATGATCTTTATACCACCAATGGCAGGTATTCGGATGATGAAAATTACCCCATATACCTCAGCGATTCACTAAATAATGTTTACAGCGGAAAATCGGACTGGAGCGACCTTTACTACCGCAACGCCGTTGTTTACGGTATAAACTTTGGTATTTCGGGAGGGACTGATCGTGCCAACTTCCGTTTTTCGCTGGGCGATCTGAAAAACAACGGCGTTGCGGATGGAACCGTGCTAAACCGTTACAGCGCCATGTTCAATATCAACATGAAACCCATTAGATGGTTGCTGTTTTCGGCAATGGTGAACGCCAACCGCATGGACCGGCAACGGAATAAATACCTGCGCGACAGGTTTGCCCAGATCAATTACTTCCCCGACCTGAGCGCACCGCTGCCGCCCAACAAGGATTTTTACGCCGATTACCTGGCGCAATACAAAAAAGGCTTTGATAACAACAAAATAAACATTGTTGATGGCTATGCCAAAATAGGCCTCGACCTGGGGAAATTTAAATTTACCACCACCTTTAACGTAGATTACAATGAAGGCTACCGCGATGTGTTTTACGCACGCACCCTTTTGCAGGGCAACAGTTACGCGTCTAACTATTTTGGATACAGCCAGCGCATCATGGCCGACAATAAGGCCAGCTACGACCTGACCGTAAACAAGGTAAATGATTTTCATTTCGAACTCGGACAATCAACCCAGTGGGATACTTATAAATATAGCAACGCCTATGCCTACAAGGGTGTAAACGATTATATCAAGATAGACCTGCTGGACTCAAACCCCAAAAATCCCGACGGATCGGACAACCCTAATTACCTTAACCCTACCGCTTTTCCGCGCGAGTTAACCTTCCGGTTTTTAGATAAGATCAGGCATAACCTGGTTTCGTTTTATGCCAAAACAGATTACTCCTTCAAAGAGAAATATTTTATCTCGGCAACGGTTCGTGCCGATGGCTCATCAAATGCCCAGCCAACCAGCAGGTGGTTTTATTCGCCGGTGTTATCAGCCGCCTGGAGTATTAAAAAGGAGTTATTAGATAACAGCACAATCATAAACGATTTGATTTTAAGGGCCAGCGCAGGCAGGTTAGGCAGGCTTAACGCTTTTGATAACTATGCCCAGGGGCCGCAATACACTGCATCTGTTGGCTATACCGGCAATTTAACGGTGCCGGGGTACAATGCCTTCGGTGTGCTTACCCGACCCTACGCTACCGGTTGGGTGGGATATGGCATCCCATGGTCATACTCAAACCAGTTAAATATCGGTACCGACGCCGGTTTACTTAATAACCGCCTGCACCTATCGGTTGATTGGTACCTGAAACAGGAAAAAAACCTGTTGATTGGCATTCCGGCTTTTGCCGAGTACGGCTATAAACAATCCATTGAAAGTGGTATGGCTGTAAACAATACCGGTATAGATGTTTCAATATCCGCGGATATCGTCCGTAATACCAATTTTGGCTGGACATCATCCTTAAACCTTAACCATAACAGCAATAAGCTAAAGGCCTTGCCAAGGGGCTTAAACCAGATTATTGTTAATAACAGGCTGTTGAAAGTTGGCAGCCCGGTTGATCAGTATTGGTTACTGATCAATGATGGCATTTATAAATCAGAAAGCGAAGTACCTGTTGTAAACGGGCAGCCGCTTAAATACAATGGTATTGCCCTGCATGCCGGTGACCCAAAGTGGCGCGATATTAACGGTGATCATGTAATCGATAATAATGATAAGGTTTTAAAAGGCCATTCGTTACCAACGCTTTCAGGCGGATACGACAATAACTTCAGGTATGGTAACTGGAATTTAAACATCAACCTTTACTTTAACCTGGGCCGAGACCTGATACATCAGGAAATGGCCAACCGCTTTGATTTTATTAACCGCGAAGGTAACAGCGATGTAAATTCAGTTAAAGAGATCACCTTCTGGGAAAAACGCGGCGACTATAACAAATATCCTTTGTATAACCCGTGGAGCACGGTTATCCCCTACCGTGTTGACCAGGACCTTTTTCTTGAAAACGCTTCATTTCTGAAATTAAGAACCGTTTCTATCGGCTATGACCTTACCAAAGCCATGCGGGCAAAAAAAATAAAGCTAACCAGGTTTTATGTATACGCCACGGCAAACAACCTGTTTACCATAACCCCATACACCGGCCAGGATCCCGAACTGGTAAGCTATGATGGCTACGATACAGGTTACGGCCTGCCAATACCAAGAACATACACCCTTGGGGTAAAAATGGAATTATGATATGAAGAACGATCACCAAAATCATGTTGTAAAAATGAAAAAGACATTATGTATCGTCCTGATGGCGCTTACTGCAGCCATAACCGGCTGCAATAAAACGCTGGATATCGACTCGACAAGGGTTGTGGGCGAAAAAAACATGTGGAATAAGCTTGAAGATGCACGTGCCGGCATATTGGGCGTATATGCGCTTACCCGTGCCGCCTTATCTGATAACGATGGACACTGGCTTTATGGCGATGTACGCACCGGCGAATTTATCAGCCCCAACCGGCAGGACCTGAAAGCGATTTCGGGCAACCAGCTCAACGCATCCTATCCCACGGTAGATGCATTATCCGACTGGACAAGGTTTTACGCCATCATTAACGCTGCCAACATTTTTCTTGAACGCGTGGGCGATGTAAAAGCGGCCGATAAGCGGTATACCGAAAATAATATGATTGTAGATGTTGCCCAGGCACGTTTCCTGCGGGCGTTTACCTATTTCTACATTGTAAGGATCTGGGGAGACGTACCATTTATCACCGCCTCGCACGATGGTAAATTTGAAAACCAGCCCCGGGAAAGCAGCGGCAAAATATTGATATGGGCACAGCAGGAAATGCTCAAAGCCGCGGCCGATCTGCCCTTCAGCTACAGTAATAACGATGTTCAGCAACCCGGTAATTATTATAACGAAAACTCCACCCGCTGGGGTGGCGCCTTAGCCACTAAAAACACAGCTTACGCTGTTTTAGCTCATTTGGCAGCATGGCAGGGAAACTATACCGAAGTAGCCACCTATACCAAATTTGTGGAAGACAACTATGGTAAAAGCGGCATCAGCTTTCAAAGTACGGAAGACCTTACCAAATCAAACGGCTTCTTTTTAAATAAGAACACCAGCCAGATGTTTGGCTTTAACTCGGATTGGGGCCATGTTGAAGGATCGGTAGCCGGTCACCTGGAAGAGTTAACCCTGGCCGAACCTGTAGTAAATAAAAAGGTGCCTGACATCTACATGCCTAAGGATACTATCCTTAAAATATTCGATATGCCCAAAGATGAGCGCTTCAGTATCGATACGCTCGGCCAGCCACGCAGCGAAAGGTACTTCACCAACATTAACGGCAAATACCCCATTTTCAGCAAAATAAAGGTAATTCAGGGGGGCGTTTCCGATCCCAGCTTCAGGTACTTTACCAGCGCGCTCATCTTTACCAGGATAGAGGATATCGTGTTACTGCGCGCCGAGGCGCTGGCTGTTTTAGGAGATTTGAACGGCGCTTATAATGAGGTATCGTCTATCATGATCAGGCGCGGTATAACAGATCTTACCTTCGATAGCAACCAGGACATTATTGACCTGATATTTAAAGAGCGCCATCGCGAACTGATGGGGGAAGGGCACCGCTGGTACGACCTGGTTCGGTACAACAAGATCAAACAAAACAACCCTGCCTTTCTCAAACTCATCAATTTGCAGGGGATATACTGGCCAATATCGCGCAGGCTCATCGCGCAAAATAACCTGTTAACTCAAAATCCATTTTGGAAATAAACTGACCAGATATGAAAAAGTTGATAAAATATAGGAGTGCTTTAATGCCGGTGTTTGCTGCAGTGCTGCTGCAAGCTGCCTGCACAAAGGATGGCGGTTATCATAACGCTGCAGACACCAACTCAAAATTTGCAGGCAACACCTACGAATATCTGAAAAGCAAACCGGGTGTATTTGATTCATTACTGGCTGTAGTAAACAGAATGGGCCTGCAAAAAACCCTTATGGATAGTAATGTTACCCTGTTTGCGGTTACCAATCCGAGTTTTCAGCTGGCAATTAACAACCTGAATACCTTAAGGAGGCAAGGCGATAAAGACCCGCTGTTTTTGGCCAACGTTGATGGCGTACAGCTGGATACCATGGTTTCTTATTACATCATCAGGGGCAAACGCACAACCGATTCATTGCTGCTGCAGGACGGGATTGATCTCCCGAGTGTACGTTTTGGGTACCCTATGCATGGCAAGGTTGCCAAGATTTCGGCCTCAGGGCTTACCGGCGGCGGACCGGATGTAATTGAATTTAGCAATACCAAACGGAGCAAGTTTGTAAGAAACTGGGCTACCACTACAACCGGCTCTAATAACATCACCACCAAAAACGGCATTGTACATGTGGTTAGCCCCGATCATATTTTTGGTTTTGATGAATTTGTATCGCGCTTAACTTTTGTTCCGCCACCACCAAACCTCATGACGCTGATAGGTGGTAAGCTTACCGTTTTGCGGGATAACAACGGCGGCCCTGATAATGGCGAAGGCTCTAAAAAAGTAATTGACGGTGACGACCATACCAAATTCCTGACTGACCTGAACGGAAGGTTGTGGATACAGTTTGAGTTAAATGAACCTGCCGTATCGGGCGTGTACACACTTACATCCGCCAACGATGCGCCCGAACGCGATCCCCGGGCCTGGACCTACGAAGGATCTAATGATGGCAAGAACTGGACGGAGTTAGACCGCCGGAGTAATTTCTTCTTCGAGGAACGGTACCAAACCAAGGTGTTCAGGTGCGCCAACACCACGGCTTATAAATTTTACCGGATAGATATTACCGAACTGCGCGACGGAGGCCTTTTCCAACTCGCGGAGTGGACCATCAACAAAGTGAAATAAGTATGGCAGAGCAAAATATTAACGCGATAAAAAAACGAAAAGAGATGCGAGCATTTATAAAAACGGGATCGATAGCCCTGCTGTTTGCTGCAGCCGCGCTGAGTAGTTGTAAAAAGATGTACGGAATTCCGGATGAAAAGGATTACCTGAGCAACAACGTAAACTACAGCAATAAAATATTTGAGCCGATTTTAGGGCGCACCACTTTAATGGGTGGTTTTAACGGCGATAATTCAACCCAGCCCCTAAAGTTTGAGATCATTAACGCCCGCTTTGGTGATGGCCGCCCGGTTACAGACCTGTTTCAAAAAAAACCTACTTATGTATGGACAGCCCCCTACAACGGCTTCGAAAAAAGCCTTGCCGAGATTGAGGCCAAACGCAAGCTGGAAGAACACCCGCTGTTTGAAGTACGTTCATCTGGCGAGTTCATTATGTGGGGCTCATCTACCAACGCGCTGATCACGCCGCGGTCGGCCGATAGCACCAATTTCCCGCAGGATACACGGTTTTTTGATGTAAAAATAACTAATACAGGCGGCAGCACCGTGATTCGCGATTTACAGGTGCGCCCGTTTCGCGAGCGCCCTTATGAGCCGTCGGATGATTTTAACATTTACTCGGGAGGGCCGGCACCACACCCTAAAACACCTTATAACCCGGCCAGCCGTAACTATATCAGGCCGTTTTTAAATGGCGTGATAGGGCAGCAAACTGATATCCCGCTACAAAGTAACGATGATAAAAAGGATGTAGTGGTTTATATCCGGCCGTTTACCGGCGGCACCGGCAATTCGTTGAGGTTTAAATTCCTGAATAAAGATTCGGTAGCAATAAACCCTGCTTTATTTAACGAAACAACCTGGGATAAAATAGTACATGGGTTTAACATGCAAAAAACCGCAACCTATGTGCAATACGATGTAGCCTACCCTATCCCCCTGGTAGAGATCCAGACGGTTTACACGCCGGGAGGAACCAGGGACCATGCCGAATTTAAATATTCACGCATTGGCTTTGGCGGCACACGGGTGGTGGCAAGCTTCGGGATAGATTTCGCTATATATAAAAAGGGCGATTGGGAAATCGTATTCCACTTTTTGAAAGACAATCCAAAGTTTGAGGACGAATAGGCGAATTAAAACTTATCACGATGAAAAAACACATACTATTTTATATAGTGCTTGCCGTTTGCATAAGCCTGTTTTGTACAGGGCTTCATGCACAGGCACAAAACATAACGGTAACGGGCACAGTGGTTGAAAAAGCCGGCAACAAGATTTTGCCCGGCGTAAATATTTACCTCGGGAACAAAGGCTTAACGCAAACCGACTATAAAGGAAAGTTTACCGTTAGCGTACCCGTTAACAGCACACTTACTTTTACCTTTATCGGTTTCATTTCAGAAAAAGTAAAAATTGAGCCGGGACAGAAAAACATCACGGTAACACTAACCGAAGATAAAAAGGGCCTTAATGAGGTAATTATTGTAGCCTACCAAAACAGGAATAAGGAATCATCTCCGGGTGCTTCCGTTACCATAACAGCCAAGGATATTCAGGATGTACCGACATCAAACGTTGAAAACCTGCTACAAGGTAAAGTAGCTGGTTTGAACGTTCAAAACAATACAGGAGCCCCCGGTTTCAGGGGTTCGGTACAGGTGCGTGGCCTATCAACACTGAGCGTATCGGGCAGCGGCAGCGAGTCATTTTTGCAACCCACCTCTCCCCTCTACATTATTGATGGTGTGCCGTTGGATGCCGACAAAGCCGCCGAATTTGGTTTCCAAACCCAGGGGCCGGGTGTAAGCCCGCTATCATTGATCCCGGTAGAGGACATCCAGAGCATCCAGGTAATGAAGGATGCCCAGGCTACTTCTATGTACGGCTCGAGGGGCGCCTACGGTGTAATTATCATCACCACCAAACGCGGAAACTCAAAAGTGCCAAGAGTGCGGTATACCGGCAACTTCTTTGTTAACGCAACCCCGCAACTGCGTGCAACCATAGGTGGTAATGCTGAGCGCCAGGCAAAAATCCAGCAAATCTTATCCAACGCTACCATTATTGATGAGCTGCGAAGGTTGGGCCAAACCGGTTTCCTGGCCGATAGCTTAAATGCGTATTGGAATAACTCAACCAACTGGCAATCCATTTTTTACGGCACAACCCATAACCAAAGCCACAACGTTGCCCTTGATGGTGGTAACGACCGCTTTAACTATAAAGCCAACATGGGCTTTTATTCAGAAAAAGGGGTAATCAAAAACACCGGTTTCGACAGGTATAACCTGAACATGAATATGGAATTTAAACCGAATGATAAATTCAGGTTCTTCGGCTCATTATTCGGTTCATTAGGCAGCCAGGCAAAAGGTAACGGTGTTGGCTTACTGCAGCAAGGCGTGGCCGCCAACGGCCAGGCATCAACCCTGTTGCCACCGCCGTCCTTTTATTTGTCGCCCGATGGTGTTACCTCGGCGCTGCAAACACAGAACAGCAACAGCACTAGGAATATCCGCACCAATGTGGATGGGCGCTATGAATTTATCAAGGGCCTGGCATTATCCTCCAGCATCAGTTATGATTATACATCGGATGCGGAATCGACGTTTACGCCAGCCGCCGCCAATGCCCAGTTTGCGCAAATTTATGATTATGCCGGTCGTAATTATACTTTATACAACCGTAACGCCATTACATACGCCCAAACATTTGGCGCCGATCACACTATCTTCATTAATACCTTTAATGAGATCTATAAAAAAGGCGGCCAAAGCGGTATCATCAGGCAAACCCGGATCCCTAACGATCAGTTGCAGGGCCCTGTAGGTTCCGACTCTTACAATTCACGTGGTGGTGGTGTATTATCCAACTACCGAAACGCCACTATCGCATCATTTGCGGGTTCCTTTAACTACGATTATAAAAAGAAGTATGTATTGGAGCTATCCTACCGCCTGGATGGTACATCCTCAAACGGTTTGGAAAATCCTTATTCAAAAAACCCTGCAGCAGGTTTCAGATGGAATTACTACAAGGAAAACTGGTTTAAAAACTGGGACTGGCTTACCTCAGGCGGCTTAAGGTTATCCTGGGGCCAAAACATTGAGCCAACCGGTACCTTACAAAGTATTTATGGTTTATACAACCTGAATGGCAATTTCAACAATAATCCAACCATCGGTATTAACTATGAATTTATTCCTAACCCGGCTTTAAAGCCAATCACTACCACCCAATATAACCTTGGGTTTGATATGACGATTTTGCAGGGTAAAGTTGACCTCACGTTTGATACCTATTACAAAAAAGTTGACAATTTATTGTTCGACAGGTTTTTGGCTAACAGCACAGGCTTTCAGAAAAAATCAAGCAACGACGTATCCATTGCCGACTACGGGTACGAACTGATGGTAACCGTAAGGCCGCTAACTGCCAAAGATTTTAACTGGACGGTATCATTTAACGGCGCTATTAACCGCGATTACTTACTGAGATTACCTGCCGAATATAATGGACAATATATCAAATTCGATTATAACAACCGCCAGCACATCGTTTTCAGGGTGGGTAAAAACACCTTATCAAACTATCTGCTAACAAACCAGGGCGTTTATTCAACCGATGGCGATGTACCTGTTGACCCTGTTACCGGTAAGAAATATCAAACCGGCGGCCTGGCTTTTAAAGGCGGCGACCCGAGGTTTAAAGATGTTAACGGCGACTATATCCTTGACGACCGCGATTATGAAATAACCGGCAACTCGCAGCCTTTAATTACCGGCGGTATGTCTACCAATATCAACTATAAAAACTTTGGGTTGAATATCTACGCCACCTATACGGCCAAGAGAACGATATTGAATAACGCCTTATCCGACAGGTTATCCATCATGCGCGATCCGTATGCCCTGCTGGCTGCGGTTCCGCTGGATGACCTGGATATATGGCGAAAACCGGGCGATCAATCCAAATACCCTAACCCTTACGCGTTTTCGAGGTTTAACCAAATCCAGCCGCTCCGTTCCGATCAGAGCTTGTGGCAGGAAGAAGGTTCATACCTCAAAATCAACACGGTTACGCTGTCTTATATGTTCGACAGGAAGTTTGTGCGGCGGTTCGGGTTCAATAACGTTAGGCTTTATTTTTCAACCAATAACCTGATCACATTTTCAGGATATAACGGCCCTAACCCCGAGAACGTGACTTCCCTGGGCCGGGATATATCAAGCGGCTACCCGGTACCACGTACCTATAATTTAGGCTTAAATATCGAACTCAATACAAGTAAATAAAACTCAAGATCATGAAAAAAAGTGTGATATACATTTTAGCGGCGGCGGCAAGCTTGTGTTTACCATCCTGTAAAAAGTTTCTGAATGTACAACCCATCGATAAATTAACAGGTAATAACTTTTACCAGTCGAGAGAGGATGTGGTGGCCAATATTTATGATATGTCAAGAGCGTTTTTTGGCAAGATCAACGAAACGCATTTTATTGGCGCCACGGGCGAATACCGTTCGGGTGAGGTACTATCCGAGCCTCAGTCAGATAACGGACCATCGCGAGCATATGTAGAAGTGTTAGGCCGGAACGACCTGATCAGGCTTCTGGCGGGTAACCAGCCCTGGAATTACTACAACTTTGATCGTATTACCGACTGGACCGGCTACTACCAGGTAATTCAAAGCGCCAACATCCTTATCTCGAAACTTGAAACGGGGGTACCGGGCGTATCAGAAACTGAAAAGAAGCAATTTGAAGGCGAAGCAGCATTTATAAGAAACCTTGCCTACTTCTTTATGGTGAGGCTTTATGGTGATGTACCTTATTTTACCGATGCTTTCCACTCAACAGCCTTACCGCGCGAAAACATGGTATCGGTTTTAAACAAATGCATAGCCGATCTTAAAAAATATAAAGATGGTTTACCGTGGACCTATTCCGATCCTGCCTTAAAAGGTGTGAGGGCGAGCCGGGGCAGCGCAATAGCGCTGATCATGAACATGAACATGTGGAATGCCGGCTTTGATAAACCTAACGCAAATAAATACTACCAGGAAACCGCTGATTACGGGCAGGAACTGATTAAAAGCAACGCCTACAGGTTGCTACCTATAGCCGAATGGGCTACGGTTATCAAAGGACGCTCGGACGAGAGTTTGTTTGAGTTTTACCGCAGTATAAACTATGGCGATCAAAATACCAATGTAGCCCCTATTGGCGATATGTTTTTGCATTACCCCTATAAACGTCCGGAATATACGCACCGCATCAGCTTTGCCTATTTCAGGGCCGAGTATATGCAAAAACTATATCCAGGAACATCCGATAAACGTGCCACTACCTGGTTTAATTCAGACATCTATGCCGACAACGGAAAATTCATGATGCTGAAGTTTGCTCAAAACGCGTTTGCAACCGGCGAGGAAGATGCCAACCCTGACAATACCTTCATGATTTTCAGGTATGCCGGTGAAATACTACTCTGTGCGGAAGCGCTGGCCGAACTTGGGCAGGACGACCAGGCCATCGCCCTGGTGAACAAGGTAAGGGACAGGGCCGAGGCATCGCGCTATGCAGGCGGCGGCGGGCAGGATCTTAAAGACTTTATATTCCTGGAAAGATCGAGGGAATTGATGGGCGAAGGGCACCATTATTTTGACCTGGTGCGCACCCGGAGGATTATGAGCAGCCAATGGAGCTACAATGTGTTAACGCTGGATAAGTTTAACCGGGGCGCCTGGACATGGCCTATTAACAGTAACGCGCTTGTTTATAACCCTTTTATGTCGTTAAACATGTACTGGGTAAACGGGGGTAATTAACCAATCCTAAAAAAGAAATGAAAAGCAATATGAAAAATATCATTATGGCGTTGGCCGGGCTTTTACTGGTGCTTACCGGCTGTAAACGCGATGAGTACTATAAAGACGGGGGCAAAGCCACAGCCGACTATCCGGGCGATATGCTGCAATATTTACAGGACAAGCCCGTGCCCTTTGATACCATTGCCCAGATTGTAAAACTGGCCGGTATGGAAGACACATTCCGTAAAACTGATTTTACCTTTTTCGCACCAGACGATGACGTTATTAAAAGAACCATCGGCAACAACAAAACAAGGGGCTCATTAAATAAATTTTTGTTTGATGCAGGGCGCGATACGGTGAAAAAGCTTTCGGATATCGATTCGGCCATATGGAAAAAGTACCTGCAACGCTACATGTTTAAGGGCGTTAACCGGCTTAAAGATTACCCGCAAATTGATATCGACCTGCAAAACCAGTACCCGGGGGCCCTTTACTATGCCTACAGCGGCGATGTAGTGAACATCGGCGTGCTTTATGCCGATGCCAATAACATTAAATATATCGGTCCGCGTACATTGATGATCAGTTATATCTACGACATCAACAACGCGCAGAACGCGGTTTTTCGGAATAAGGTATCCTCGTCGGATATCAAGCCCCAAAACGGGGTGGTGCATACCCTGCAATATAATGAGGCTTACTTTGGTTTTAGCCAGGACGACTTTTACCAGGAGATTTACTTTGCGGGGCTTCACCATTCCGATTAAACATGATCAACAATATTTTTTCAATGGCAATTAATTGAAATATGAGAAGACTTAGCTACATCATCATGCTTATCCTGCTTGCGCTTGGTATGGGGGCATGTAAAAAGGATAAAACAGTTTACTCCGACCCTTACGGGGACGGGAAGCCACCATTAGGCGTTAACCTTAACCGCGACGCGGTACCTGTACCATCAGTTGGCGCAGTAGGTACCGAAGTGACATTTAAAGCCACCGGCCTAATGGCTTATAAGGACAAAATAAAATTCATGTTTAACGGCGAACCCGGCCAGGTTACCGAAGTAACAGCATCAACCATTAAAGTGAAGGTGCCGCCGTTTGGCAGCACCGGTATTACCTCGATAGCGATTGATGACCAATTGGTATTAGGGCCGCTGTTTAAGGTAACAGGATTAATTAATATCGATCCTTCTTTCAGGGCTACGGCCGGAGCAAACGGAGGCGTACACCAGGTTTATCCGCTTGCTGACGGCCGTAACCTGGTGCTTGGCTGGTTTACCAATTATGACAACAAGGGTATTATTACACCGCTTAACCGTATTGTCAGAACATCGGCCGATGGCGAGTTCGATCGTACATTCCGTACGGGCAAGGCTGCTAATGGTGAACTATCAAGGGTTATTGAACTTGGTGGAAAATATGTTATTGCAGGTGGCTTTAGCGGTTATAACCAGCGTACCGAAAACATCAGCAACATCACCACTTTAAATGTTGATGGCAGCATTGATACCATGGGTGTAAAAACCTATAGACGACCGTCGCAAACAGATACCACCAAATACTTTCCGAAGTTTAACGGTGGTGCCAATGAGTACATCTCAAAAATATACAAGCATCAAAACAAAATACTGGCAACCGGCAGTTTCAGGTACTATGTAAAGCGGGTTTATACCGAGCATAATCGTGATTTTACGCGCGATACGGTGATCCTGGATAGTACGGAGATTAGGCAGGTGGCCCGTTTTAATCCTGACGGTTCGCTTGATAAAACATACCGCTTTAACGTAGCAACCAATAAAGGCCTGCCGTCGGCAAACGGCCCCATCGATTCGTATATGCATACCGATGCCGATCAGCTGGAAAAGCTGGTGCTGTTTGGAAGCTTTACCACGTTTGATCAAAAAACTGCCGGCCGCCTGGTGCGCTTAACCGCTGCAGGCACTATCGATGATTCGTTTAAAACAGGTACAGGTACCGATAACAGTATCTCATCATTAACCTACAACCCGGTAACCAAAAAATACCTCATCACCGGTATATTCAGGAACTATGACGGCAAACCTGCCATCAGTATGGCGCTGGTTAACCTCGATGGCACACTCGATCAAACTTTTGCGGCAAAAACTTTTGAAGGGGGCTACCCTGGTTTCGCGCGGCAGCTTAACGATGGATTAATTGTAGTTAGCGGCAGCTTCAAAAAGTATAATAATGTTACCCGTAACGGTTTCATGGTATTAAATGCCAAAGGTGAACTTGCTCCTGGCTATAATAGCACCGGGCCTTTCTCGGGTTCTTTATACGATATTATTGAAACCAAATCGACCGATGGCAAACGGGCGTTATTGCTGATAGGCTATTTCGACCGGTTTGATAATACCCAGGTTAGCAACATTATACGCGTAACCATCGAGTAAATTTTATGACAACCATTAATTTATAAAGAAATGCAGAACAGGAAAAAATATAAAGAGATCATTTTTTCAATTATCTGTGCATTGGCTGTTGTTGCAATATCCTGCAATAAAGATTTTGTGCGTACCCTGCCCAATAAGGATTATACGGATACGGCTAAAGCATCCTTTGGCCAGCGGAAGGTTCTATACCTGATTGTTGACGGCGCAAGGGGAGCGTCGGTAAATAGTGCCAATGTGCCCAATATAAAGGCATTGCTACCCAATTCCATTTACAGTTGGGTCGCCCTGAGCGATCCGGATTCGACACGGGACGTAAGCAACTGGGCCAATATGTTAACCGGTGTAAAAAAAGAGAAACATAAAGTTTTGTCGGAGGATTTTACAGGCAACAACCTGGCAACTTATCCTGTATTTTTTGAAAGGATAAAAGAAGAAAAACCGAACGCAAAAATTGTTTCATTCGCTTCATCGGCCACATTTAAAAACAAACTGACACAGGGGGTTACAACAAGCGACCTCTTCGGCACCGATGAACAGGTTAAAACCGCTGTGGTTAATAACCTGAATACCGATACGGCGCAATTGATAGTCGGCCAGTTTAATGACATCAGAGAGGCCGGTGCCAAATACGGATATGATAATTCATATCCGCAGTATAAAGCCGCTATCGAAAAGTTTGATGGCTATGTAGGCGAGATGATAGATGCCCTCAAAAAAAGGAAAGATTACGCTAACGAGGACTGGCTGGTAGTTATAGCATCAAGCGGCGGCGGAAAATTCAACATCCCGCCTAATCAGAATGACAATACCGTTTTCAGTAATACCGCCGCCAACACCTTTACTATTTATTACAATCCGAAATATAAACAACGGGTAATAGGCAAGCCATTTACCGGTAACAGGTACCTGGGGCGTACGGTGCGTTTAAGGGATACCGGCATAAGGGCCGAAATAGACACCGCAGATATTTTTAACATTGATGATACTACCAAATTTACCATCGAACTGAAGGTTAAAAAGAATGAAGATAAATTCTTTTGGCCAAGCATTTTGGGTAAAAGGCCCGAATGGTCATCCGGGCACCCGGGCGTTGGCTGGGTAATTTACCTTGAAGACGCTTATTGGTACTTTGAATACAGGGGCACCAAAGATGGTGACTACCACCAATGCCGCGGCGGCGACCTGCAAAAAGGCCAATGGCAAAATCTTTCGGTTAAATGCGAAATACGTGCAGGCAGACGGTACATCCGAACGTACACCAACGGAGTATTTGATAATGAGATTGATGTAACCGAATCGGGAAGCTTTGCCAATAACAGTAAGCTAAAGCTGGGTTATCTGAATGGCAACGGCCATGGTACGCCGGATGTTTATGTAACCGACATCAGGTTTTTTAAAGTTGACGTACCCGATGCTGTGATTGGAAATTACGCCTGCGAAACCTCTATCAGCGAAGGCCATCCCTACTACACCTTCTTGGCGGCATACTGGCCGGGTACAGATGGCCAGGGCGACAGGATCAGGGATGTAGGTCCGCAGGCCCGCGATTTTAAACTAAAGGGTAATTATCAATGGGAGGACTTTAACGACCTGATCTGCCCGCCGCCTGCGGATGCACTTGCGCAGTTTGTTCCGCAAACGGCAGATATCCCGGCGCAGATCATCAACTGGTTCAGGATCCCTAACAGGCAGGCCTGGGGGCTTGATGGCCGCGTTTGGCTTGATCAATAGATATTAACCATTAAAAACATTAATGATGAAAAAATACAGCTATGTTTTGCTTATCGGATTAATGATCCTGATAGCGGCAGCCTGCAAAAACAACGCGCTTGATGATCTGAAACCGATTCAAAATACCAATAGGGATATCTCCGGCGCAGGTGCAGATATTGGTGGCGCGCTTGCAGGAAACGAAATAGTTAAAGTGCCGTTTAAAATATCCTTATCGGGGCCTGCAACCAAAGCGTTCCAGGTAGGTATCACGTTCAACAATGATACCGTAGCCACCCTTATAGCCAACGGCACCCTAAAAAATACGGTGATACTGCCGCCAGGCGCTATTGATTATAACAGCGTTATCAACGTATCATTCGGTTCGGATACGGCAACTTCGGTAGCAAGTGTCAGGCTATCGGCCATAGAAGCCAATTATGGCAAAAATGTGGCCTTCGCGTTTAAACTCACCGACCCGGGTAAGGGCAACCAGATTAAAGGGGGCCAATCAAACATCCTGGTATTGCTTGATACCAAAAAGCTGATCAAGGAAACCGATATCCATTATCTGTCGCTTTTAAATGGTGGCGGCATTATGGATGTCGACTATCAGAAAAATTACACTACCTCGCCGGCCGGCATCACTGTTCCGTTAACTATAAACCTGGCAGGCGTACCGGCCGGAGCGTTTAACGTTCATGTAAAATTGAACGCCGATACTATAGCCGACCTGGTAAGTAAAAAGGTATTACCGGCCAACACTATAGCACTAAAGAGCGATCAGTTTAGTATAGACACATTGGTTAGGGTAAACTCCAACAGCAGCACAGCGGTAATCCGCCTGTCAATCGGCTGGCCGGTTTTTGATGCCAATATAGTTGCCAATAAGCGCTTTGGCTTTGTGGTGAGCTTGTCCAATCCATCAAAACACATCCTCCACCCAACAAACAGCAAGTTAATAGTTTTGGTACAACCGGAAGTTAACCTGGATAATAACTCTTACATCACCGGCAATGGAACAGGTTTAAAGGCAGAATACTTCTCCAACAATCAACTACTGGATTTTGACGGCAGAAAACCCGATCTTGTACGGATAGAACCCACTATTGACTGGCCTAACGATGGCGTTTGGCAGGCCGCGGTACCAACCATCAGTCATGATAATTTCTCCACCCGGTGGACCGGCGAGTTCCTGGCGCCTGTTAGGGGCGAGTATGTTTTCTGGCAAAATGAATGGGACGACGGATCGAGATTATATATTGACGGCAAGGCTATTATCAATGATTTCACCACCGAGTGGGATAAAGACAGCCGCAATGCCAAAATATTTTTGGAACGCGGTAAACGCTACAAAATAGAAGCCGATCATCGTGAAAATGTGGGCGGTCAGCGTGCCCGTTTAACTTTTGAAGTACCGTCGGCGGGCATCAATGGCAGAAGGATCGTACCGCAAAGCCAGTTATTCCCGGCGCCTTAAGCTACCAACAGTTCACAGAAAAACTAAACAACATGAAAAAAGTATTGCACATGATATCGGTATTTTCAACAGCGGCCCTGTTGTTTACCGGGTGTAAAAAAGACAAACCCGCGCCCGCGCCTGTACCGGATGAACCCAGACCCATAGTAGGCTTTACAGCAGCACGGACAGATAGTGTTGATTTTTTAAGCTACCAGTTTACCAGTACGGCCACCAATTATAAAGATATACTATGGCAATTTGGCGACGACAGCACATCGACAGAAAAAGCGCCTAAGCACCGTTATGCGTTTGATGGTTTATATCACGTAGTATTAACAGCCAGGAATTCGCAGGGGTTTTCGGCCGCCCGCGAAATCATATTGAACGTTGCCGACCCTAACTTTGACCGTACAAAGGTTGGCGAAAGTTATTTTAGAACCATCGGCGGTACGCTTACCGTATCGCGCGACAACGGCGGCGGACCGAATGCAAACGAGGGCTCGCTGAAGGTGGTTGACGGCGATCCGAATACCAAATTTTTTCAATCGGGTTTCTCCGGCGACCTGGTATTGAAATATGAACTTAATACACCAGCTGTTGCAGGTGCCTACACCATAACTTCGGCAAATGACTCGCCAGATCGCGACCCCAAAGGATGGACACTTCAGGGATCGGAAGATGGGATTCGCTGGATAAACCTGCACAGTAAAAGCAACGAGGTTTTTGCCAAACGCTTCCAACGGATCATCTATCATTTTAACAACAATGTAGCTTACAAATTTTACAGGTTGAACATCAAGGTTAATAATGGCGCCCGTGATTTCCAGATGGCTGAGTGGACAGTGAATAAAAAGCAGCCATAATGGTTGCTTTTTATTACGAAACACCAAACAATAATAATCGCGGGTTAATACCTAAAATGCTGGCCGAATTAATGGCCCGCATTGGTTACATCTGAATGTTCTTTGATATAGTGGATTTTTTAATAAACAGCTTGTAACCGAGCTACAGAAGGTTCAGGGATATGTACTTTATACCTGTATATTTGAGTACTAAATCTTATGCTTTGTAGCTTATGAAAAAAATAATTCCGCTACTGTTACTACTGGCACCGGTTGCAGCGCTGGCGCAAGCGCCATTTACTGTTAAAGGCACCGGTGAAGGTTTTAAAAACGGAGATAAAATATATCTTACTTATAAGGTTGATGGCAAACCGCAATTAGATTCGGCAGTAGTAAATAATCACACCTTCGGCTTTAAAGGGACTATTAACGGTATAACGCCGGCCAGCCTTTATCAAAACGAAAACCCGATGCAAATAGAGGTGGCCTATAACTCCATCGGGTTTTATATAGAGCCGGGAGATATTTTATTTACTGCTAACGATTCTCTTAAACATGCAACCATTTCGGGCACGCAAACCAACAGGGATTTGATGAAAATTTCGGCGGAGCTAAAAACTTTGCAAAGTAAGTATCTTAAATTAACGCTTGATTTTGAAGCACTGAAACCAGAGCAGCAAAAAGACATTAATGAAGTTGCTGTTTTTAGAAAGAAAAGACAAACCATCCTTACCGAGATGGAGCCTGTTAAGTTCGGATTTATTAGTACTCACCCAGGTTCATACATCAGCCTGGTTACCGTATTAGACTTAATGCGCAGCGCAGCGCCGATACAACAGGTAGCTGCCGCTTATGCCAGCTTAACGCCGGATTTGAAAGCTTCACCCTTAGGTAAAAAAACAGCAGCCAATATAACCGGTCAGTTAAGATCAGCTGTCGACGTGATGGCTCCCAACTTCACCCTTCCTGATACGAAAGGCAAGCTGATAAAATTGAGCGACTATAAAGGGAAATATGTTCTGGTTGATTTTTGGGCGTCATGGTGCCTCCCCTGCCGTGCCGAAAATCCTAACATTAAGCTGGCTTATAGTCAATTTAAGGATAAAGGCTTTACCGTGTTAGGCATTTCATTAGACGACAAGCAAACCGAAAAAGCCTGGACCAAAGCCATTAAAGATGACGGTTTGGCCTGGACACAGGTTTCAGACCTGAAAGGCTGGAAAAATGAAGCCGCAATACTATACGGCATAACCTCTATCCCGGCTAATGTGCTGGTTGATCCCACAGGCAAAATCATCGCGCGCGATGTTAAAGACAGGGTTTTGATGGATAAGCTTAGCGAGCTTCTTAAATGAATTGGCAAGTTAAACTAATGATAAACCTATACGAACGAATGAAAATTGATTACATCCTTGTCAACCTAACAATATCAGATTTTGGAACAATGTACTTTAAATCATGCGTATAAATTCTGCTTTACAGCTTATTATTTATTTCCCGTCAGTTTTAATTCATTTTCTATTTCTTCAATAGTTGGTAAACTTGAGCGCAGGTTTTTAGGTAGTGATCTGGTTAATTCAAATTCTGAAATCCCAATGGGCTTATTCATATCTCTTAATGCATATTCAGCTATAACCTTATTTTTCGTTTGGCAAAGAATAAGACCAATAGTTGGATTATCGGTTGGATGTTTCATAAGGTCATCCACAGCAGAACAATAAAAGTTCATTTTACCTGCATATTCTGGCTTAAAGTCACCTCTCTTTAAATCAACAACAACAAAACATCTCATTTTAAGATGATAGAACAAAAGGTCTAAATAGAAGTCCTGATCACTAACAACCAATTTGTATTGCCTGCCAAGAAAGCAAAGCCAGCTCCCAATTCTAATAAAAACTTTTCTACATGTTTTACCAGTTCCGTTTCCAATTCTCTTTCGGTAAAAGGCTGTGCAATTGTAATAAAATCAAATATGTATGGATCTTTTAGTGTTTCCTTTACCAAATCAGATTGAGGATCGGGTAACGTTCTGGAAAAGTTATTAATTGCTGCTCCATGTCGAAGATGAAGATTACTCTTTATCATTAAAGAGAGAATATCCCTGCTCCAGCCGTTTAAAAGAGTTTGCTGTACATACCAAAAACGTATTTGCTTATTTTTTATCTTTTGCATTAACAAAATATTATGCCCCCAGGGAATTTGGGAAACGGCCTGTTTCATAGATTCAGTATTTATCTGACTTACGCTTTCTAATTGGGAAACATGCTGTTTCCCAATTAGAAAATCCGAATCATATTCCTTATAAAACTGAACCATAAACTTTAAATTTCTTTCAGAAAAGCCTTTTATTTCTGGCAGTTCATTCTTGATATCATTTGCTAATCGTGCAGTGACAGTAGCACCCCAACCTTGTTCATTTTGAATCCGGTTTATGGTTTTACCAATATCCCAATAAAGCATAGTCATTTCGGCATTTACTGCAAGAGCCGCTTTAGTTTGTGCATTGCGAATTCTTGCTTTGATGTCTGTAAGCAAAGATTGATAATCTTTAATATCCATAATAACCCGATAACGATTTCATGATAAGCAAAACGCTAAATTTAGTAGTAGAAGTTCAAGATAAAATTTATAATAGTCAGACTACAAAAGGTATTTTCAACAATCAAACCTTAGTACAATCTGAATAAAATGTACAAATATTGCCGAGTTTACTATTTAGGTTATCCCGTTTGTATATAGCCGTCCCTAACAATAGTATCTTTAATTCCCTCAAATAAAAATGCTTCATCATTATCTGGATATCTAACTAAAAAATCATCAATGGCAGAGATTGTCTTATTGCCCGATATATATTGGTCAAAATGAATATAAAGCCAGAACAATCTATTTCGTTCATCAAGCTCAAGATTTTCTGCCAAAGCCAACTCGTAAACAATATCTTGAATACCTCTTACTTCTTTTAACACTAAAAAAACCAAATAAGAAAATGAACCTTTTACAATCCCGTCTTTTAAAAAGCATAATGATGCTCTTACGGTTTCGGCAGTAAATAATTGATTTATATACTCTTTTACTTTAACCCCAATGGTGGATAATTGATAATGCGAATAATCTTTAGCTTTCCAAAGCACTGTTGGGTTGTCTAAGTAATTGCTTAACATTCCAAGAATATTCCCAAGAATAGCTTTTTCTTTAATATTAGCTATATTTAATACAATGTAATACCAAGATGCCTGCCTCTCTCTGTGATTTGCAAACAATGATTTTAGCCCCTTATAACAAATATCAGGATTTGCCACTTCTGAAAACGCTTCCAGACTTCTTCCAAAATTCTCGTAATTTTTATACTCCAGGCTGTACACAATGAAATGTTCCTTGAAATAAGAAAATGTTTCAGCCGAAAATTCGTTGCATTTATCGATTCGTATGTTATGCGATTTGTTTAAAAGAACTTGCGGATTAACTTTTAAATATTCGGTTATGTTAACCCAATAAGCCTTATTAAATTCTAAATCGTAAACAATACCTACAATTGGTAAAATGTGATTGATCCAATATTGAAGATGATCGGAGTCGGCAGGTATCTTATATCCGGATTTATCTTTATAAGTTTTCCCGCTTTTTATCTGAGCAAATACACAAAAGCTCGTGGCAATATTATTGTCGATGAATTCTATAAAACAATCATTTCCTTGATCATTTTCTAGATCTATAGCTTGAAAAATACAGTTATGTTCCTCCACAACTGACTGTATATATTTTAAGCCCAACTTTTCTGTGGCTTTATTCTGACTTCTCTTAGTGGACATTAGCTATAGTCGGATTATCACCAAACCACTAATTTAAGCAAAATCCAAGTGCAAAAAGAATCAAGAGAACAAATTAAATACTACTACCACGCTTAAAACAAGCCAAAAGTATCGCGCATCCAATGCCCTTCCTGCGTTACGTAGTCTATCGGTACCTCATGGCCCAGATCTTTAAACACCATGATCTTTTTATTTTTTGCCGGGATATTATTGTAAAACGCGAACTCGTTATTTGGCGGGGCTAAATGATCCAGCAGGCCTATACCAACCAGTATAGGTGTTTTAATATTAGGGGCGAAGTTTTTAATATCATAATAATCAAGGTTATCCAGTATTTTTTCAAAACTTAAACCCGGTTTTTGTGAAGCGTACTTTTTAAAATCATAAACAGGCCATTCTGCAGCGCCAACCAAATTGCGGATATCACACAGAATAGGGTTCTGCGCCGATGCTATGTTAACCCGGTTATCTAAACCAGCCAGCGCGGCAACCAGGTAGCCCCCCATACTGCCGCCTGATATTTCAATGCGGTTATGATCCAGTTCGGGGCGCGAATAAATAAAATCAATCACCCTTACGCAATCCATAATAACACCGCGCATTACGTATTTATTTTTATCCTCAACGTTAAGGGTAATATAATCTTCACGCCTGGTGTGAATCACATCGCGGCTGTTGCCCTGCCCGCGCACGTTAAGGGTGATAACCGCAATATCCTCATCCGGCCCAAACATCGGCATTAAATTAACCTGGTAACCGGGCAGGCCAACCAGTACAGAAAATTTACGTCCCTTAGGTCCGGCTTTAGGAATGGTAAGCCAACCACGGATCACGATATTATCCAGCGATCGCATTTCGATAAGATAGGCCCTGCGGTTATCCTGCTCCATTTCGGGCTTTTCTGTCATCTTAAAATCGGGCTTTACGGCAGCCAGCTGGTCTTTAGCGGTTTGCCAGAACGCATCAAAATCGGCAGGACGGTTGTGAACAGACCGGATCTCCTGCGGCCGGATCCCAAATACCCGGCGGGTGGTGTCATCATAATCGCTCACATTGATCATGAAGTTTATTTTGTAAAAACCGGGCTTCATGGCCGGGATATTGAAGTTATAGCTATTGGCGCCGCGGGCGGCTATTTTAACATGTACCGAATCTTTAGCTACCAATACCCCCGTTGGCGTGGTAACCCGGTAAGATACCTTACCCTCCTGTACGGTGTTATAAGTACTTTTAACCTCAAAAGTATAGGAGGCATTGTTGCTGAAAAGCGCGTCTTTACTTTTTGGGATAAGTGTTGTACTTACCTCTTCATCATTAGCAACTTTGTGGGTATTGGGTTTAGCTAACGCATGTACCATGCCCGTACCCAACAAAACAGCGCCAATTAAGATGGCAATGGAGAATTTTAAAATATTCACAATTAACAGCGGGTGATAAGATGAACGTTATGGAAACTACCTGGTATCAATACGGTAATTAAATGAGGCAGAAACACTTGAGCCTGCTCCGGTATTTCTGCCGGTAATGAAATGCCCTCCCGTTAAAAACAGCGAAAAGTTTTTGCTGAACGAATGGCCGTAACTTAACGATACCTGGTTGAAAGCGAAATTTTTACCGGCGCTGGGGTTAGCGCTAAAATCTTTATTGATACTGCTTGCATAAAAACCGCCAAAGCTTAGCGAAATTTGCTCCTTAAACTTTTTATCCAGCGTTAAACCGTAAGTAGCGTTATACCGGTCCTGGAAAACACTCTCGTAGCCAAAGTATTCGCGTACGCCATTCTCCAAAATAAAAAACGAGTTTTTACCAAACAGGTGCCCGCTGCCCGCGAAGGCCAGCTTTAGCTCGCCCCCTTTTTGGTTATAGCCTAAGGCGGTATTGGTATACATAGGTACAATAGCGGTGGCTTTTAAACTGAAGTAATATTTATAATTGATATTGGCAAGATAATACCTGATGCCCACCTCCAGGTCCTGTAAACCGGAACTTTTAAATGTTCCCTGGTCGCTGCTAAAATTGTTCATTACATAGGGCGCCAATACCGATAAAGTAAACTTGCGACTTATGCCATATTCGGCATAAAGCGAATAACTCCAGGAGTTGAATTTGCCGTTATCATCAAACGGGCCCTTACGGCTGTTGGCATCCCAGGCCTTGTTGGCAAAAAAGTAAGTGGCCGATGGCGATAATGAAATACGTCCTGGTCTCACCGGGAAGCCGTCGGCAAAGCTCCTGTTCGCAAAAAGCAGGCATAGCAAGGCCGGGGAAAGTATGCATTTTAATATCGTATTTTTCAAAATCATATGGGGTATGAGTTTAATATAGTACTAAAATAATCCAAAGGTATCGCGCATCCAGCGGCCTTCATAATCTTTATAAACCTGGCTTACCTCGTGTCCGAGGTTTTTAAACACCATCAGGCGCTTATCAGCATTCAAGGAATTATATACCGCGTAGCCATTGCCCGGCGGCACATAAGGATCGAGTAAACCTAAGCCCATAATTGTTGGGCATTGAATAGTTGCAGCAAAGTTTTTGGTATCGTAATAATCAAGGTTGTTCAGCACCTGATCGAAGGTTACGCCGGGGTTACCGAGCACATATTTTTTGATATCGTTGATGGGCCACTCAACCGAGCCAACCAGGTTACGGATATCGCTCATAATAGGGTTTTGGGCCGAGCAAAGTGTTACCCGGTGGTCTAATCCGGCAAGGGCCAGGGCTAAATATCCGCCCATACTGCCGCCGGTAGCTAAAATCTGATCATGCCTTAAATTGGGCTGGGCATAAATAAAATCAACCGCGCGTACACAATCCATAATTACTCCGCGCATCACATATTTATTTTTATCCTCAATCCGGTATGATATAAAAGCATCGCGTTCGGTATGGATCACATCGCGGCTGGTACCCTGCCCGCGGGTATTGAGCGTGATGATCACCAGATCAGGATCCAGCCCTACAATGGGATATAACTTAACCTGGTAACCGGGCAAGCCCAGCAATACCGAAAATTTCTTCCCTTTATTTTTGCTGATAGGCACCGTCATATAACCGCGGATGGTGAGGTTATCCAACGATTTCATTTCAATTTCGTACACCTTGCGGTTATTGGTGTTCATGGACGGCAGCTCGGTAACCTTATAATTAGGCTTTACCCTGGCCAGTTCATCCTTTGCGTTTTGCCAAAACTGGTCAAAATCTGCCGGGCGGGCATATTGCGATTTAATTTCTTCGGGCCTGATGCCAAAAGCGCGACGGGTGGTATCGTCATAGTCGCTGACGTTGATCATCATGTTAAGCTTATAAAAACCCATTTTTAAGCCCGGAACCTCAAAATCATATTTCGAAGTACTTTTTTTGCCCAGGTTTACCGGCCTGGAGAGGGTTTTAACCGTTTGTCCTTTATCGGTTGTAATGATGTACGAGATAGTGCCTTCCTGGTTGGTATCGTAGTTGTTTTTGACCTCGAAACTAAAGGATGCCGTTGAGCCAAAAGATCCGTCCTTGCTGTTAATGTTGAGTACTGTTGAAACTTCATCCTCACCAGCAGCCTTCCCACCGGCACCTGCCGAACCGCCGTTTTCTTCCTGGCTGTGCTGCGCCATTACGGGGGGTACAGCAAATAACAACACCATACAAAAGGTTATTAACAGTATCTTATTAAAGTTTTTCACCATCAAAAATATAATTAAGCCTTAATATTTGCCGAACCGTTTTCAGCACTGCGCGCCTTATTCCTGATCAGGAAATCAGATTTACGGATATAATGATTAAGCGGCTCCTCAATCAGTTTAAACAACGTAACTGAAATAATATTTAAAACGACGAACGCGTATAAAAGGTTTAAACTATCGTACTCAAACGGCGAGTGCCAGTCTACCCCCCACTTATCATACAACTCAAAAACATAATCGTTAAGGCTGTTCATGCCGCCGTGTATAAAATTATAGATGTACCCTAAATGGATGAGGTAAAATATATACGAGCTTTTGCCCAGTAACTCAATAAAAGGGTGCGCCAAAAACTTTTTAAGCAGGGTGGTTTCGGTAAGCAGGCCGTAAAAAAATACGGTTATAGAAATAGCTAATAAATAATTGTTGGTTACAATGCCCAGGGGATTATGCAGCCCGGCTTCGTAACCCGGCGGAATTGGAAGCGTGGACATGATCCATACACAAAAGAAGATGAGCCCGAAACCGAGGTAAGTGAACTTCTTTTTACTGGTTGCGCCCGCCGTTTGTTTACGTACGATCAGCGCCAGCTGTATACCCGCGAAAAATTCAAAACACCGGCCTAAAAAGGTATACAGCATCATGAAAGTAAAATTGCCGAAAAAGCCAAACCAGTTTACATGGCTAAAAATCAACACCAATAAAACGCCCAAACCGGTAACGGCTACAGGCTGAATATAAAACTTTTTGTATTTGGTGGCGATAAGAAAAATAAACGGCGCGGAAAAGTAAAAGCATTCTTCAACCGTGAGCGACCAGCCCTGGGCTACCCCGGTAAACTTAAACTGATCAAAAAAACCACGAAGAAAAACGATATTGAGGCCAAACATTACCGCAGGGTTCTGTCCTGCTGTAACCGTTTGGTTTTGGGTAAAATGATAGGCAATGAACGCGCCTGTGGTAAGTATGGCATACATAGGATAGATGCGGGCCACACGATTTTTAAGATACTGCTTAAACCAATCTTTAGTAAGTTTAAAACTGTCAAAATACCTGAACGCGATCAGGAAGCCCGAAAGCACGAAGAAAATAGTTACCCCGATATGAAACTCATTGAAAAAGCGTTGCACAGAGTGGGGAAATTTTTCATCAAATACATAAGCGAAATGCGATATAAAAACCAGGTAAGCCGCCATTGCCCTAACACCAGTTAAAGCCGGAATGTAATTGGATTGCGCTCGTTGTGACAAAACAGACTTATTTTAACTTTTAGATCAATTTATTATACGAAGATAAAGGCAAAACAGATACCAAAAGCCTCACCCGAATCCGCTACGGGCGCGAGACTTAAAAGCTTATTAAATAAAAGTTAAAAATTAGAGTATTTAAACCCTCTCCTCCGGAGAGGGCAGGGTGAGGCTACTCCCCTGCACCACTCCCCTGCTCAAAATACGCTGATCGATATAATATTGGATCTCGGATTTTTTAAGTCCCCAGTTGGGGGCGATGAGCAGTTCGCGGTCGCTGAGGCCGAATAAGCGCTGGATCACGATATCCGGGCGAACAAGCGGCAGCAGTTCGCACAAAAAGTCGGCGTATTCATCAATACTGAACAGGTGGAACGGTTCGCGTTTATATTTCACGCCCATTACCGAACCTTCAACAATATGCAGGTGGTGAAATTTTACAAATTTTATCTGCGGAAAGCGGTTGATCTCGTCGGCATATTTCAGCATCATCTCTTTGGTTTCCCAGGGGAAGCCGAAAATGGTGTGTACGCAAATATCCAGCTTAGAATTTTCGACCAGTTTAAGCGCTTTAACCAATTCTTCGTGGCTACAGCCGCGGTTAATCTGGTTTAGGGTATCATTGTAGATGCTTTCCATGCCCATCTCCAGGTCAACATCAAAGCGGTCGGTATAACTTTCCAACAGGGCTATTTTTTCAGCATCGATACAATCGGGGCGGGTACCTACCGATAGGCCTACAATATCTTCGGTACCGTAGCTTAGCGCTTCATCGTACAGCATTTTAAGGTAATGCGCCGGGGCGTAGGTATTGGTATTGGGCTGAAAGTAAATGATAAACTTATCGGCCTTATTCCCTTTGCGGGCGCGTTCCATACCTTCCATCACCTGCTGGCGCACGGTAGGCGCGTTACGGCTAACGGAAGGCGTAAACGAATCAACATTGCAATAAGTACAACCACCGTAACCCTTTGATCCATCGCGGTTAGGGCAGGTAAAGCCGCCATCAACAATTACTTTAAACACGCGCTGCCCTTTATACTTATCGCGCAGCCACGGCCCATAATTGTTATAGCCTTTTTCCCAGGTTGTTGTTAGTTGTTGCTCCACTTTGTTTTAATTACACCAATCAGGGTGCAAAGATAGTGTTTTTTGAGGAAGCGAAATTGGTATGGAGTTGAGTCATATGGCACACGCGGCACGCGTGCGCCAACACAAGTTTTTTTTAAGGAAGCGAAACTGGCATGAAGTTGAGCCGAGCATATGTGCGAAAGCTGGTGCACGCGTGCCGCGTGTACACCCCACGGACAGGCACATACGCTCAATAAGCGCAAGATGGTTACAAAAGCTCAACGTCAATCAGCCAAAGCTGGTGCACGCGTGCCGCGTTTACCCCACAAAACAAGTATATACGCTCGATAAGCACAAAATGATTACAAAAACTCAATGTCAATCAACCCCTTGCCACCTGCATAATCAATAGCGCTTGAATATTGCCAGTGATGAGCTTCCACAACAAAGCCCGCTTCAACAGGGTTATTGTGGATATAATCTGCCTTTTGTTCAATTACATGTGCACTCCAAAGTTCAATTGGCCTGTTATCATGCTGCCAAAATTGGCGACCACTAACATTGCTACTTTTTGAAGCAGCCCGTTCAAACATCCATAGCATCCATTCTTTTCTTGATTCCTGAATGTTTGATACAATTTCGGCGACCACTTTTTTGGATGTGTATTCTTTAAATCTGCCTACTATAACTTCTGGGTTATTATTCTTTGCACCATAGATTAAATGGACATGGCTTGGCATAATACACCAGCAATAGATATCCATGCCTAAGTTCTTTTGACAATAAATTAGGCTATCAATAATGATCTGTGTATAAATGGGCCTGATAAATACATCAATCCAATAAACCGTAGCAAAGCTTACAAAGTATAAACCTTCTTTGTTTAGAAATTTATATTTCCGGCTCATTTATTTTCACTGTGTCTGTGAATTTACAATAATAATTTATTTAAACGGATTAAATATCTGCTTGAAATCTTTATAATACATGCAAGGGGGGCTCAATAAGGGCACACGCGGCACGCGTGCGCCAGCTAAAGGAAGGTCTTCAAAAAAAATCCGAAATCGAAATTCCGAAATCCGAAATCAACACTACTCCAGGTTATACTCCTTCAACTTACGGTAAAGCGTAGCCACACCAATATTCAACAGGTGTGCTGCCTCGGCCCGGTTGCCATGCGTATGGTTTAGCACCCGCTGGATATGCAGCCGCTCCACCGAAGATAGATCGAAAGCAGATACCGGCGAACCGCTTTTTATTTGCTGCTGCTGAACCTCATAAGGCAGCAGACTATCGTCAAGCACATTGCTGTCGGCCAGGATCACGGCCCGTTCCACCACATTTTTTAGCTCGCGGATATTACCGGGCCAGGAATATGCTTCCAGCTTTTCTATAAACTCGTTGGTTAACGTATTAACCTGCTTTTTTACCTTAAGGGCAAAGTGCTGCATAAAGTACTCCGCCAGCAGCCTGATATCTTTTTTTCGCTCGCGCAGGGCGGGCAATGTAATCTGGAATACGGATAGGCGATAGTACAGATCTGAACGAAAATGACCTTCGTTGCTTTCGTTCAATAAATTACGGTTGGTAGCGGCAAGGATGCGTACATTAACCTGGGTAGGTTTGGTATCCCCTATTTTAATAAATTGCTGCGATTCAAGTACCCGCAACAGTTTGGCCTGCAAATCATGGTCGAGCTCGCCTATCTCATCCAAAAATATGGTACCGCCATTGGCTTCTTCAAACAAGCCTTTTTTATCTTTTATAGCCCCGGTAAACGAGCCTGCCTTATGCCCAAACAGCTCGCTTTCCAATAATTCTTTAGTAAAAGCGCTGCAATTTACCGCCACGAACGATTTTGCGCTGCGGCCGCTGGCCTGGTGAATGGCCTCGGCAAAAATTTCCTTTCCGGTACCGGTTTCGCCCAGTAATAAAACGGTGGTATCGGTAAGGGCTACTTTTTGCGCCAGTTTAATCACATCAGTAATAGCGTTCGATTTGCCGATCAGCCTGTCGAAACCGAAGCGGGTATTCAACTTACTTTGCAAATCCATTACCTGCTGCTGCAGCAGGGCCTTATCCATAGCCTTGCTTACCAACGGGATGATCTTTTCATTATCATCGCCCTTGGTTATATAATCAAAAGCTCCGGCTTTAATGGCTTTTACACCATCATTAATGGTGCCGTAAGCGGTAAGTACAATAATTTCGGTAGCAGGGTAGTTTTTTTTGATGGTTTCAGAAAGGGTAATACCATCAACGTCGGGCAGTTTAACGTCGCTCAAAACAACCTGTACACTTTCCTGCTGTAGCTTTTTCAAACCTTCTTTGGCCGTACCTGCGGTAATAACCTCATGGCCCTCCAACTGTAAAATACGCGCCAGCAGGTTGCGCAGGCGTTCTTCGTCGTCAATAATTAATAATTTACCTTTCTGCATTAAGGCAAATATGGTGAATTAGGTTGATTAGTTGATTCGGTTGCATTAAGTTGATTGCGTTTTTACGGCAAAACACTCATCTACCAACCATTCACTACTTACCACCCGGCCCTGCGTGTTGCGCGCATCAGTTGCCGGTGGCGTTTGGCATCGTAGTAGTCGCTCGTTACCAGGATAGCATGAATAACTCCGGGAATCCAGAAAAACAGGGTTAAAAATATATTCAATATAAAGGCGCCAATCCTGCCGGTGGTTAATATGGCAAGCGGGGGCAGTATAAAACAAAGAAAATATCGCATGGCTGTGGTTTTAATGTTCAATTAACATTTAGACCATGCCTACTCTAATTTGTTACTGCTTAATTTCTTCGCCCAGGTTAGGGGGCAGTTGATCGCCAAAAAACAAGGCCTTCAGTTCGGTTGCGTCATTGGGATTCATTTTTCCGCCCAATATCAGCCTCAGCTGGCGGCGGCGAAGCGCACCCTCGTATAATGATTGTTCTTTTTCCGTTTGGGGAATGAGTTCGGCGACAGCGGTTTTCTGTCCGTCTTTATCCAACGCTACAAAGGTGTAATAAGCTTCATTACTTTTCACTTTGGTGCCAGATGGAATATTTTGCGCCCAAACGTCCATCCTTACCTCTACCGAGGTAGTGAACGCCCTGGTTACCTTGGCCTCGATGCTTACCACATCACCCAGTTTTATTGGCGCTTTAAAGGATACATTATCTACCGATGCTGTTACCACTATCCGGTTGCAATGTTTCTGCGCGCAAATGGCTGCTGCAATATCCATCCAATGCAACAGGCGCCCCCCCATCAGGTTATTTAAAGTATTGGTATCGTTGGGTAATACCAACTCGTTCATGATGGTATAGGAGTCTTGCGGCGATTTTGCAGTCATGGTAAATTGTTTAAGGGCAAAGATAAGAAGCCCCCTCTAAATCTCCCCCCGGAGGGGGAGACTTTTATTATCAGGCGGAGGGTATTTTATATTTTTAAAGCCCTCCCTACCGGGGAGGGTTTGGGTGGGGCCGACCTTTTACCTCTTCGTCACCAACTCCCTAAAGCCAACAAGTTCGTCCCAACGTGCTGCCGGCGGGCGATAGTAAGTAAGCATCTGGTACTCATTTTCAGTTTCAAAATGGCTGCCCTCTAATGGCACATCGTCGGCTTTGCCGGTTTGGGCATCCAACCAAACATACTCGTAATCATACACACCTTGTTTCATTAACATGTTTACGGTGTAACGCCCATTATCAAGCGGGTGCAGTTTGTTACTTTCGTCAAGGCGGTAATTGTTAAACTGTCCTACCACGTATGGTGCACCTTCTTTAGGGTCTTTATTGGTGGAGAGCGTGAAATACACCCGGGCATAATCGGCATCGGTAGCCGGGTTGTTGCCATCGTTATTCAGGATGTAGAATTTACCATCGTTATCGTATTGAAAAATATAGCCGGACTGATCGCGCACCTGATCGCCCAATAATACGACTACATTTGTTGAATCTTTATAAATTTTAGATACCCTTTGCGAATTGAGTTTAAGGGTACGGGTATCAAACAACCTGAACTCATTACGACCCGGAAAATCATTAATAGCCACATCATTGTAAAGCATTTGCGTACCGCGGATATAGGTAGGCTGCCCGTTAAGCACCGCTGTTTCGGCACGTGCATTTTGCATGATGAAAGTACGTAACGCATACGACGGATTTTGCACTACGAGCCCCGAAAAATCGACTGTAAAATTCACCTTTTGGTTGGTTTGCCGGGTGGCGGTATTGGCAGATGGCACCAGGTCGGCCATTACCGACACACGCTTGCCCAACACATAAAGCCTGCGGGTAAGTACCATTTTGTTTTGATCGCCATCTTCATAAACCTTCAGCACATAATTGCCCGATATTTTGGGGGCAATATTATTGTTGGGTAACGAAAGTTCGTAATGAGTGTATTTCTGCATGGTACCTGTTGAGTAACTGTAGTTGTACAGGCGATCATCCATAAAATTTTGCAGATACTCGGCAGGCGAAAGGTTTGATGAGTTCCAGTTGGCATCACAATGCTCGATGGTATAATAATAATTGCGGCTTCCGCCCCGCAGATCATCAAATGCAAGCAATACCTTTTCGTCTGATCCTAAATTAATGAGCGGGAATGAGCCTTGTTTGCCCGTATTGTAAAACTCAACACTTTTGATGGCCGATGAGTAAACCTTGTTGATATAAGCTGATTGCGCGAAAGTATTTAAGGACAGGAGGAAAAAGAGGATGATGTTAAGCTTTTTCATTGATGCAAATTTGTTAATCAGCCCTCCATTTTAATCTCCCCTACCGGGGAGACTAAATTTTTTTTTAAAAGCCCTCCCTACCGGGGAGGGTTTGGGTGGGGTTTATTCCAACTCCAAAATCTGCTCGGCCAATGCTTCCCATTTGTCTTTAAGCTGTTTAAGTTCGGCTTGTTTGGTGCTGTAGGCAGCGTTGGTTTGTTTTAGTTTAGCGTTATCACTGTATATTTTCTCGTCACCCAGTTGGGCTTCAAGTTGCTTAACTTCTTTTTCAAGATCGGCAATTTGCTGTTCCATTTTGCTCAGGTCCTGGTTCAGTTTTTTAAGCTGCTGATGCTTGTTTTCACCCTGTGGCTGTTTAACGGGTTCGGGCTTTTTTTCTTCCTTTTTAGGCTGCGGTGCAGGCGCAGCGGCTTTAGGCTCCAGCTTACGTTTGGCGTACCATTCGTCAAACTCGGCGTACGTACCCGGGTAAATTTTGATCTTCTGATCTTCAATAAACCAGATTTTGTTGGCTACATTATCCAGGAAATACCTGTCGTGCGATACTACGATGAAAGTACCTTCGTACTGTTCCAACGCCTGGATCAGGATGTTAACCGATTGCATATCCAGGTGGTTGGTAGGCTCATCCAGTACCAGGAAATTTGCATCGGCTGTAAGTGCCTTGGCCAAAGCCACACGCGATTTCTCGCCGCCCGATAACACCTTGATTTTCTTAAACACATCATCGCCTGTAAACAAAAACGAACCTAAAATGGTACGCAATTCGGTATCGGTATGTTTAGGGGCGAATGCCTGAAGTTCCTGTAGTATCTGGTTTTCGAGGTGTAACGACTCTAACTGGTGCTGGGCGAAGAACGTAGTGGTTACGTTGTGCCCGGTGGTCATGGAACCTGTAAAATCTTTATCAGCTCCCGCAATGATGCGCAGCAAGGTTGATTTACCTTTACCATTAGCACCGATCAGGGCAATTTTATCACCTTTTTCAATTACGGCCTCGCCGCCGTTTAAGATATCAATGGCAGGATATTTTTTTACGATATTCTCTAAGGTAACCACGTGCCTGCCCGATTGCTTGCTGAAACGGAACGCAAAGTTAACCGTCGGGTTATCGTCATCCACATCATCAATCCGCTCCATCCTGTCCAGCATCTTGATCCGCGATTGCGCCATTTTGGCCTTAGAGGCCTTGGCACGGAAACGCTCGATCAAACGTTCTTCCTGTTTAATTTTTGATTGCTGGTTTTTGAACTCGCCACGTTGAATTTCTTCACGCAGAGCTTTTTCTTCGAGATAGAAAGAGTAATTACCCGCGTAAACAGTAAGTTTCCCCTTGCGCGATTCAACCGTACGGTTAATCACCTTATCCAGGAACCACCTGTCGTGCGATACGATGATGATAGCACCGGTAAAAGCTTTCAGGTAATCTTCCAGCCATTGGATAGATGGTAAGTCGAGGTGGTTGGTAGGCTCATCCAGCAAAAGGATATCCGGTGCCTGCAACAGTATCTTGGCCAGCATTACACGCATGCGCCAGCCACCCGAAAAGGTGCTTAACTTACGTTTGCAATCGTCATCGCTAAAACCCAAACCAGCTAAAATTTCGTGGGCCTTATATTCGATATTATAACCGTCAAGCAGTTCAAATTCATGCTGCTTGTCGCTCAGTTTATTTAAAAGGTCTTCGCTATAATCCGTTTCCAGCTTTTTAAGCAGGTTCTCAATTTCATCGTGCAGCTGGTTTTGGCGCTCAAAGGCTTCCATGGCCACGTGAACGATGTTTTTATCAGATGAATATGAAAGCAGATCCTGGTTCAGGTACCCCATGGTGAGGTCTTTCGCCATGGAAACTGTTCCGGAAGTAGGCTTATAATCGCCTACAATAATTTTAAGGAGGGTAGTTTTTCCTGTACCGTTGGCACCAATTAAACCAATTTTTTCACCGGGTTTAATATGCCAGTTAGCTTCATCATATAGGGCCCGCGCACCAATCTCGAACGTAAGGTTATTTATAGCAATCATTTACGCGCAAAGATACGTTTTTTGTTTTAAGGCGAAAGGTGAAAGGATAAAGGCGAAAGGTTTTGGGGAAGGAGAAAGGATAAAGGTTAAAGGTTAAAAAAACAGCCACGCAAGCCACTTGCAAAGCTGCAGCTACCTTTCGCCTTTAACCTTTATCCTTTTACCCTTACTAAGCTCCAACGGCTTTCAGCCATGTTTGCGCCATCAGGGCTTCGCCGGCTACGCTGGGGTGTACACCGTCGAGGTTCCAGTAAGCCGCCGGGGCGGTTTGCTCGGCTTTATCAAAGGCCGATTGGTAAGGAACAAATATGGCGTCGAACTCGGCCGCTATATCTTTGGCCGCTTTGCGGAACAGATCAAATGTAGGGTACCATTTCTCATCAACCGCCTTTACATTTTTTTCGGCAAAGGGTTCGCAAATTACCAGTTTAATATCCGGCAAGGCTTGTTTTGTGCGGTTAAGCAGCTTTTTATAATCGGTAATGTAGGTATCAACAGTGCCTTTATAACCGCCGGTAAGGGTATGCCAAAAATCATTTACACCGATATGAATGCTAAGCACGTTAGGTTTAAGGGCCAAACAATCGGTATCCCAGCGCTCGGCCAGTTGGTAAACTTTATTGCCACTGATGCCTTTGTTGTATATTTTCAATCCTTTATCGGCATGCTTAAGCAACAGTTGCGAGGCCGTAAGCAGCGCATAGCCCGAGCCTAAGGCACTGGTAGTATTGGGTTCTGTCGCGTTATGGTCGCGCCCCCAGTCGGTGATCGAATCGCCTTGAAAAAGCACCACATCACCCTGGTTAAATGTTATTTTTTTTGCCGGTTTTTCATTAGCAAAGGCCGACGACACAATGGATGGTATACCCATTGAGGCGATGGTACCCAAAGCGGCGGTTTTTAGAAAATTGCGGCGGTAATTTTGTTCAGTATTTTTCATTTGAGGATTTAAACTGGTATTTGCCGAATTTACAGATTTGCCGCTATTATTAAAACTTTGTTATGTTTTGTAAAGGCGTTTGTGAAAGGAATATTACAAAGCGCCTGTGGCTGGCTGCATTTTGTTACTGCAGATTTTTCATTTATCCGCCACAAAATTCACCGGCTTTTCCGGATCAAAAGTTACATAAAGCCTTTTCCATGGCTCATCATCAACCAGTTTCCACTTATGGGCGGTGCCGGTAGTATCCTGAGCAATCAAGATTTCGCCGGGTTTCAGGATAAACTTTTCGCCCGGATAGGTTTCAAATTCAAGTGTACCGCTCAGGGTTATCACATACTGCTCTGCCGGGGCGTTATGCCAATCATAAAAAGCATGCGGTTCTGATTCCTGGAACCTGATGACCAGCGCTTCGTTAAGCTGGCCCAATTCAACTTTACCTGTTTCAATATGCGAATGACCATCATCGCCCGTGTATAACCTGTATGCTTTTATCATACCGGCTAAACTAACATTTAGCATGCAAAACTGGTATAGCCTGCGGCGTTTATTGCATATTAGTGGTATTACTAACAATTAACAGCTATAATGCTTATTTTTGATATCCAAACAAGCGGTAAAATTTATCGTTAATTAACGGTTAAACACATACAATATGCCTGTATCTACAAAGCGCTTTCAACTTGTGCCCTATCTCGTCAGCCTGCTCATGGTATTTGCCATTGGTATAACAGCCTCGTTAGTTACCAGGCCCGAAATTGCAGGATGGTACAGCACCCTCAAAAAGCCGCCGTTTAACCCACCGCCCTGGTTATTTGCACCGGTATGGTCGGCAATTTATTTGATGATAGCTACCGCAGCTTACCTGGTTTGGAAACACCGGAGCCATAAACCGGCATACATCATTGCGCGCGCTGTTTATTTTTTACAGTTGATACTCAATTTTTCATGGTCATTAGTGTTTTTTGGCATGCACCAGATTTTTGGGGCGCTTGTTGTGATCATTTTGTTGTGGCTTAGTATCGCTGTTAACATTAACTGGTTTGGCAAATTCAGCAAAGCCGCGGCGTGGCTGCTGGCGCCCTACCTGGCCTGGGTTAGCTTTGCTACAGTGCTTAACGCCAGTATATATTTCCTTAACCGATAGCTGATAAAAAACACTATTTTTATTGCAGATATTTATAGCACAGATAAAGATCTTTTTATCATACCCATGAAAAAACTTCTGCTTATTTTTTGTTTGATAGCGGCGGCCCACAGTTTTGCCTTCGCGGATAAAGTGGCCATTAATCATTTCGTAATTAAAGAAAACCCTTTTGCTGTGGACGAGGTAGCCGTAGTAGCTACAGACACCGCGGGGGTGATCCAGGAAAACGTAAACGGGGTATTTACCTTTGTAATGAACGGCTTTACCGAAGAATTAAAATTTGATAAGGGCACGGCGTTTTATCGACACAAGCTTGACCGCTCAAGCTTTTTGTATGCCAAACACATGAACGATAGCGGCACACATGCCATATTATACTACATTTATAAACACGATAGCAAACTCAGCCCCTTACATATCAGTTGGGTATTGCTGGTAGCCATCCCCCTGCTGCTGGTGTTGCTGGCCTACATGTTTAAGCGGTTTATCATTATAGCTGTAGTTATATTCTGTATCTTCCTGTATTTCAACTATCATAACGGTTTAAGCATTCCAACATTCTTCGAGAGCATTATTGATGGTTTGAAGAATATGTTTTAGAGTAGAGCAGAAAGCTTTTTAAGGTTAAAGCTGAAAGGCAAAAGGTTAAAGGTAGCTGCAATCTTTATAAATGAATAAACCCTTCAATATTCTCCCATGCAATGCTGGAAATATCTTTTGCCTTTATCCTTTCACCAATAAATTAAAACGGCATTCCAATACCAAAGTTCAACTGCATAAAGTTGTAATCTTCGCCATTGGTTGCTTTGTAATTGGCTTTAAATGTGCCTGTCCTAAATAGTTCGCCGGCGTGGTTAAGTAGTACCCATTGATCACTGCCACTAAATTGCGGATCCTTAAATTTAAATGCTGCATCCAGCCTGAAAACGAAGAAACTAAGATCGAACCTTAAACCAGTACCAATACCCATGGCGGTAGATTGCCAAAGGTTGTTCAGCTTAAATTCGCCGTTGGGGTTATCGGCCTGCTTGTGTAAGCGCCATACGTTACCTGCATCTAAAAAGAAGGCTCCTTTCAGCTTTGCGCCAAAAAAGTTATCAGCTACTTTATAGCGGTACTCAGCGTTGGTCACAAATTTCACCTCTCCAAACTGATCAAGGTATTTTAGGCGGTTACGGGTATTAAAATCACTCCCATAGTAAGCGGCTCTGTTAAACTGCCCTGGCCCAAGCGTACGCGGGAGCCATGCCCGGATATCATTTGCCCCACCGGTATAAAAGTTTTTTTCAAATATTAATTGGTTACTGTTACCATAAGGTACCCCTAAACCAGGATTAAACCGTAAAATAAACTGGCGTTCGTTACCAAAGTTTCGATAAAAGCGCAAATCAAGTTCTACTTTGGTGTATTGCGAAAATGTGTAGCCAAAAAGCTTTCGCTGCCCTAACGAATCCTTAGGCGCGTTAGTCATGTTGGCGAGCAGGTTAAGAAAATTACCTCCTATATCCAGGCTACTTCGAAAATAAGTAAAGTCTTCGTATCCGCTCAACTTGGCCGCATTAACTTGAAATGTGTACTGGCTGCCTGTTGTAAACGTGGTACGGCCGATTAGATAAACGTACGAATAACGATTTTTAGCAAGAAGGGTATCTCTTGCTATAGGATCAATTACACCCCGCGAAAATTCGATACTGATAGGGGTAATAATGTGCGTTTTTTTGGTTGTTTCTGAAAAATCGTAAGTAAGCGAATTAATAAAACTCTCGCGTTTAACCAAATCTTTCTGATAAAACAATGAATAGTTTGATGAGAAGGTAGTGTGCGGTACAGCAAATTTACCTAACAACGGAAACTTAAACGGGAGCAGCAAACGCGGGTAAGTAAGCTGTGCGCCGAGCCTTAGCTCCTGGTTCTGGATACTGCTATGATCAGTGCCAACATTATTACCATTGTCAAAAAGGATACTCCAGTTTGCCTTTAACTGTAGTATGGCAGCCTGCTTGAAAAGATTTCTGTCGGTAAAAGTGTTGCCGACATTATAACCGAAACGCCCGCCGCTAAATAACACCTCTCCCTCTACACGGTCGCTCATACGTTTTAGAGGCACTATATCTATCCTCGAATTTAGCCGGTCTGAACTGTCGCTTACTTTTTGATAAGTGGGGTTAGGCACGTTCCTGAAAACATTCAACTCGGATAGGCGCGCGGTTGTAGTAGTTTGCAGATCGATATTATAACGCTGATTTTTTTTCTGAAACACAAAATCGGTAACCACCCGCGGCGAAAATCGTTTGGAGTAATCAACAAACTTAAACTGCGAATCGGCCTGTATCGTATCAACCTTACCGGTGGTACGGCCATAACTGTTAGCGATGGTAATGAGCGTATTATTTATATAATAAACGGTATGATGATTTTTCCCCGGAGGATTATCAATAATCATTTTCACATCAACCACACTATTGTTAAAAGTAGAATCATAAGTAAAATTGATGTATTGACGGTAAAAGTCAAAAAAACCATCTCGTTTGGCAAGCACATAAAACTCATCCCTGTCATGCGCCAGGCTATCCGTATCAAAACGTCCGCCCGGTTGAATATGAGTCATCCTGTTTCGGTGGAGGTTATATAAACTTCTCAGGTTATCGTCGGCAATGCTGTCGGTAAATTTGCGGATGCGGAACATAGGCCCTTCCCGGGCAATGAAAATCAACTCAGCCTTTTGCTTTTTTATAACAACGCTATCTGTAACCTTAGCTTTAAGATAGCCCTTGCTCTGGATATATTTTTCTATCTGAAAACGCGAATATTCAACCAGGCCGCTATCTAAAATGGCCGGGGCTTCGCCAATATCACGCTTACCTTTTTTGCTAAACATGTAATAAAGCTGCAGGTTAAGCTTATTGTTGGGCTGTTGTTCTTTATCTACATAATTTACAGCGGCTTCGGCAAATTCCTTATCAATACCTTTGATGGTGATTTTGCGTACAAGCGCCTGGTCTTTACGGATGCCGCGCGTTATGCTGCAACCCGAACCTATTATCACCAGTAAAATACTTAATATTGTAAGGCGGTAAACAACAGGCTTGGTATATGCTTTCAAAATCACAGATCAGTTTATTAAAATCCTTACAACATAAAAAATTTCGCAAAGAGCATGGCTTGTTCCTGGTTGAAGGCTACAAATCGGTTGTCGAGTTTGTAAACACTGCCTACCAGGTGGATACCATTTATCATACCCCTGCAATTGCTCCAAAAATGCTGAATTTATCCCGAAAAATAAACTTTCAGGAGATTTCATTGACCGACCTTGAAAAGATCAGCAGTTTGAAAACCCCGCAGGAGGTAATTGGTTTGGTAAAAATGCCGGTTTGGCCCGCTTTAAATTATAATACGCTAAAAAACAGATTTTCGCTGGTGCTTGACGGTGTGCAGGACCCCGGCAATATGGGCACTATTATCCGTACAGCCGACTGGTTTGGCATAACAAACATCATTTGCTCGGAGGATACCGTTGACGTTTACAACCCTAAGGTTGTGCAGGCCACCATGGGTTCGCTGGCCAGGGTAAATGTGCACTATACTGATCTGGCTACTACCCTTCCCAAAATAAACCTTCCTGTTTACGGGGCTATGCTTGATGGCGAAAACATGTATGCCACAAATTTTGGCAGCGAGGGCCTGCTGGTTATGGGCAATGAGGGCAACGGTTTAAGACCCAAGATACAGGCGCTTATCAGTAAAAAAGTAACCATTCCGCGCGTTGGCCATGCCGAATCATTAAATGTTGCGATAGCTACGGCCATACTTTGTTCAGAAATTAAGCGAAATTCATTGAAATAAATTTGCTGGCTGAAAATAATTACTATCTTTGCAGTCCTTAAAAAGAGGGTCGGATGGCCGAGTGGCTAGGCAGAGGTCTGCAAAACCTTTTACAGCGGTTCGAATCCGCTTCCGACCTCAGGGTTAAAAAAATTAAAATAAAAGACAATGGGCGTTACTCGTTTAAAAAGAAAAGATAGGAGAAACAAAACTTTCTCACGTTTAGAAGTTCAGTTCCTGAAACTGGCTACTAACCTTGAATACGGAAGCCGTTCTGCTGAGAAAAAAAACAGCCAGATCGCTAAAAACAATGCAGCTTTAGAAATCGCATTGGGTAAATAATCTCCCTTCTTTCAAGAAGAAAAAATTGAGGTCCTGCCGGTTTCCGGCAGGACTTTTTATTGGATAAAATCGGGCTACACAGTTCGCCGCGAGGCACAAAGCAATCTCACGAAAACGGGGAAAGTACACAGTTCCGATCCTTTATGTTATTGCTTCTCGCCTGGTAATGAAGCAATAACGTAAAATATTTATTTAGACAATAACGCCTTATTGATCCGGCCTATCAACCCCGGCCCTTCATAAATAAACCCGGTATACAACTGCACCAGCGAAGCGCCGGCTTCCAACTTCTCCAAAGCATCTTCTGCCGAATGGATTCCGCCCACCCCAACAATCGGGAACGATCCGTTTGATTTTTGATGCAGGTAACGAATTACTTCGGTTGAACGTTTGGTTACCGGCTTACCGCTCAACCCGCCCATCTCATCTTTTAATTTTGACGGAGACGCAAGGTTGTCGCGGCTGATGGTGGTGTTGGTTGCTATAACTCCGGCAATTTTCGTTTCCTGTACAATTTCCACAATATCATCCAGTTGTGAATCGGTTAAGTCAGGAGCTATTTTCAGGAGGATCGGCCTGCTGATGCCATTTTTATTATTGCGTTGCTGCAGGGTGTTCAGGATCTCCATCAGCGGGCCTTTCTCTTGTAATGCGCGTAAACCGGGCGTATTTGGCGAGCTTACATTTACCACAAAATAATCAACCACATCAAACAAACGGTCAAAGCATTTAATGTAATCGCTTACGGCATCCTCATTGGGGGTTATTTTATTCTTGCCGATGTTACCACCGATGATCAGGTTTTTATTGGCGTTTTTCGGGTCGCGCCTGAAAGCAGCAATCCGCCCGGCAGCCACATCAACGCCAAAATTATTGAACCCCATCCTGTTAATCAGCGCGCTATCCTGCGGCAGGCGAAACATGCGGGGTTTATCATTACCGGGTTGCGGCAGTGGCGTAACGGTACCGATCTCCACAAAACCAAACCCCAGGTTAGCCATCTCGCCCATCATCTCGGCATTTTTATCAAAACCCGCGGCCAGGCCTACCGGGTTCCTGAACTTAAGGCCGAAAACCTCACGCTCCAGCTTAGGGCTTTCCACATCCCATATCGCCTTGCTCAAAGCTTTACCACCCGGAAAACGATTAAAACGCTTGAGGTTTCGGGTAACAAAGTAGTGTACATTTTCGGGATCGAATTTAAACAGGATGGGTTTGATGAGCTTATACATGCCGCGAAGTTAGCACATTTTTACGATGGTGGATAACGCGCAAAGCACAGGATAAGCCGGTATCAAACATTATTTAAATACGATATCGTAATCAGCTTAAATGCGTTCAAAAATTACCAACATTGCTTTAAAACCTGTACACCTCAGTTCAAAACAATCCGTTTGCCAACAGGTTATCTTACTAAATTTGCCCTTAAAAAATCAACTTATGAAATTACCTAACCGTGTTTTTGTATTATCAATCGTTTGTTTGTTCAGCTACGGTTCGGCCAATGCACAATCAGCTCCCGGCAACCAGGGCGTTACCGCCAATCCGCTGCAAATTAACCGGACAAAAATTGATTCTATTGATAAAAAACTTATCGCACTGCTGGGCGAACGCGAAAGCGTGGTGAAAGAAATAGGCCTTTACAAAGCAAAAAACAATATACCGGCACTGCAGGCCGACCGTTTTAAACAGGTTTTGGAAAAAGCAATTGAAGCCGGAAAACAGGAAGGGCTTTCGGCTACTTTTATCACCGAACTCATGAACGCCATACACAAAGAAAGCTTGCGAATTGAGGACGGGATCAAGGCCCAAAAACAATAAATGGGGTGTAATAAATACACTATTATTTTCATTGCGATTCGGCGTATCAAAACAAAGGTAAAAACAATCAGGAATTTTGAAATAAATTACTGAAAATCAAAATATTAATAAACTATAAAAGTTTGGTATCGAAGCGTATCGTTTTGCTAAAAGGCGCAATTAGGCCGGTAATTAATGTGATGCTTTTTGCTTTTTTTTAATTAAGTTTAATAAATTTGAAAACTCCGGTTAGCCATAGTCAAGGCTGAAACCAAACCGGAAAGCCTATTTATTTAAACCATGCAAAAAAAGTATTTAATTGCCTGTTTAGTTGCAGGCGGATTATTGAGGGCGGGCTTTGCCTGCGCGCAAAGCAAAGCACCTTATTCAGTAGCCAACAAATCTGTTAAGGTGATTGTATCCGAGCAAAACGCCGGTTATAAGTTCAAAGAAACAGAAACTTTGAAGTTTGCCTCCAAACCACAACCTGCCGAAACGGAAGTGGCCATTTTTGTTGATCCGGCAAAAACGTTCCAAACCATGATCGGTATAGGCGGCGCGCTAACCGATGCTTCGGCCGAAACCTTTGCCAAACTATCAAAGGATAAGCAAAAGGAATTTTTAACCGCTTATTATGATAAAACTAAAGGTATCGGCTATGCTTTCGGTCGTACCCCTATCCAAAGCTGCGATTTTTCGAGCGAAAGCTACAGTTATGTAAAACCAGGTGATAAGGACTTAAAAACCTTCGACATCAGCCACGATAAAACCTATCGCATCCCTTTTATCAAAGCAGCAACCGCGGCAGCAGGCGGTAAGCTAACCCTTTTTGTATCCCCATGGAGCCCTCCGGCTTTCATGAAAGATAACAATGATGTACTGCATGGCGGCAAGCTTAAAAAAGAGTTTGACCAAAGCTGGGCAAACTTTTATGTAAAATTCATTAAAGCCTACGAAAAAGAAGGCGTACCTATCTGGGGCCTTTCGGTTCAAAACGAACCTATGGCTAAACAAAGCTGGGAATCGTGTATGTACACTGCCGAAGAAGAGCGCGATTTTGTAAAAAACTTTTTAGGCCCAACCCTGCAAAAGCAAGGCTTAGCCAGCAAAAAACTGATTGTTTGGGACCATAACCGCGATTTGCTTTACCAGCGCGCCAGCACCATTCTGGAAGATCCGGCTGCTGCCAAATACATCTGGGGTATCGGTTTCCACTGGTATGAAACATGGACCGGTGCAGGCCAGAATTTTGAGGCTACCAGACGCACCCACGAATCATTCCCGGCTAAAAACCTAATATTTACCGAGGGCTGTATTGAAAAATTCGATTTTAATAAAATCAACGATTGGTCGCTTGGCGAACGTTACGGCTTATCGATGATCAATGATTTTAACGCCGGTACAGTAGCCTGGACCGACTGGAACGTTTTGCTTGATGAAAAAGGCGGACCGAACCATGTGGGTAACTTCTGCTTTGCGCCCATACATGCCGATTTGCGCAACGGCAACCTGATCTATACCAGTTCCTACTATTACATAGGTCATTTTTCTAAATATATTCATCCCGGCGCCAAACGCATCAGCGCCGTGGCCAGCCGCGATAAACTGTTAACCACAGCTTATCAAAACCCTGATGGCTCGGTTGCTGTGGTGGTAATGAACAAAACCGACGAGAAGATAGATTACAGCCTTTGGATAAAAGGAAAAGCTGCCAACACCACCGCGCTGCCGCATTCAATTGCAACACTTATTGTGCAGTGAGCGTACAACAATCTTTAGTTAATCAATCAACTAAATCTCTGGTATGGTGGGTCAGGTTTCTGATCCACCATTATCATTGATGGAGAAATAAACCGGCTTACTCAAATACCACCGTTTTATTTTTGTGCACAAACACCCTGTCTTCAAAAACAAGTTTCATTGCTTTGGCCAGCACAGCGGTTTCTACTTCCTGGCCGGCCTTCACCATATCTTTCCAGCTATACGAGTGATTTACCGGTACAATTTGCTGCGCGATGATGGGGCCTTCGTCCAACTCGTCGGATACATAATGCGCGGTAGCGCCGATCAGCTTTACTCCCCGCTCAAAGGCCTGCTTATAGGGGTTTGCTCCTATAAACGCGGGTAAAAAAGAATGATGGATATTGATGATCTTCATCGGGAATTCGGCCACAAACCGCGGCGACAGGATACGCATATATTTAGCCAGCACTACGTAGTCGGGCGTGTATTTTTTTATGGTTCCGATGATATTTTCCTCAAACGCGGCTTTATCCGCACTTTCGTGGCTGATGCAAAAGAACGGTATATCAAAGCGCTCACAGATGTTTTGCAGTTTATCATGATTGGCAATTACACACTGCACACTGGCCCCCAGGGTGCCGAAGTGGTTCCTGATCAAAATATCGCTTAAACAATGATACTCTTTAGTAGCCAGCACCACTACCTTTTTTACGGGCTCAGGATTTACAGCGATGTAGGCCCCCTCAGGCAGGATTTTACGTAACGATTCCTCAACACCGGCAATATCACCATCCCCCACATCCAGGCGGGTAAAAAAAATATTTTCGTTATGATCAACATGCTCGCGCATGGAAACTATATTAAGCAGGTGCTTGGCCAATGTAGATGAAATGGCAGCCACGAGCCCAACCTTATCCTGGCATTGTATTACAATAATCATGCTTTAATGATACAAAGAAATTTGCTGAACATCAAAGCGCCCCGGGTTAAATAATTTTATAACCCGCTGTATCAAAGCGGCGTTCCGTATCGTAAAGCATAATATAAACCGATCATTATGAAAAGAATAACTTTAATCCTCATCTCGGCATTATCGTGCGCCATCGGTGCATGTACCAAAAATAATAACCCGGGCCCCGGTAACCCAAACATTATTGGTAGCTGGCGCTGGGTAAAATCAGTAGGAGGTATTGGCGGCACTACTGTTACACCCGAGAGTAGCGGATATATCTACCGTTTTGAATTTGGGGCCGATAGCGTATTTAAAGATTACCGGAATGGTAAACTGCTTAAACAAGCAAAGTATCATATTAACAAAAATTATAAATATACACCAACGCAGACGGTTGATTTGCTTAAAATAGATAGCAACTTGTCGCCGGTGGCTTATGTGGTTAGGCATGATAGCCTTTTTTTTGATGATATTTTTATAGCCGATGGTTTTAGCAGCGTTTATGTACGGGTGAAATAAGCAGTTTTATAACCGCTATGTTTACCGCAGCCATTGTGTCAGGTTGTATATAAAATTCCCGGTAGCTATCTGAGGTCTTTAACATCGGACAGCTACCGGGAGCTTTACGACTATTTTACTTATTACTATGCCCCGCCTTCATCATATCCCTCACCGCCAGGGCTAAGGATAGTTTTTCAGCATTATCCAGATCAGTATGCTTTTCGCCGCCGTTAAACCGGTAGGCAACTTTGCCGGCCTCGTCGCTTTCGGCCTCAATTTCCAGATCGCCGTTTTTATAGCTCATCATTCCGTTGGGCGAAATCCTGGCGACCGCCGTACTATCCGGCGTAAAATAAGCGTGACCGTGGTATTCTATTCTTCGCTCCTTACCGTTGTTATTTTCAACTATTACGGTATGCCTTCCGCCTATGTGGCAACCATCTAACAAGGCAATAATGCCAATTAATACCAGTACATATCCTAACGTTTTCATGGTGTTTATTTTTTTGATAATTATTTTAACCTTTGATAGAAACAAAGGTAATATTAAACACAGTACTATACAATACATAGTACTATAAAAAATAAAATTATTCCACAAAAAATAAAAAGCCCCACCGATTGGGCGGGGCTGAGCTTTAATTAGATAGATCTTACTTATTCAACTCATAAATCCTCAGTAATTCGTTTACGTCTACTCCATTAATTTTCATTCCCGTCAAATTACAATCTGAAATTTCAACATCAACCAGGTTACAATTGGTTATGGTGCTGCCTGCCAGGTAGCAGTTTTCAAATTTAAGCGGACGCTGTTTCACATCGGGGTCATAAGCAGGATGCCCCTCGGGCGGCATGCCGATATCATGAATGTATGCCCCGCCAAGCTGGGCATATTGTATTTCGAGGTCGCTAAGATTAGCATCTTCAATTTTCAGGTTGGTCATACACACATCCCGGAAACTGGCATTGTTCATCATTACCTGCTCAAGGGTTGTTCCGTTGATAACAGCGCATTTTACCTCAAGTACTTTTTGAGTTTCCTTTATGGTGACAACTCCGGTGTTGCCGGTTGAATTTTCCATGGTTTGATTGTTGGCTTTGGATCAAATTTCATCAAAATACAGCACAAGCAGAAGTTTAGTAAGCGACAAACAGGAGGTGTATTTGCGACAATCTGATCAGTAATGATTATTAAGCTTTAAACACTTTGCAGTTTAGTATTTTTTTGAACCCATCATTAACAGGTGCTTTTCATAACTTTTAAATTAAGGATCACTGTTCAGTCAATATCTCCCAACTCGTAATTTTGTGATCTTTTTGCTATTATTACAACCGATATGAAAACCCTATACCCTAACACAATCAAACTATTGAGCGGCTTTTTATTGGCCGCTGCATTACAAAGCTGCGTTAAACAATCAGGCTCATGGCGTAATGACCAGATTCCGGGTGGTAAACGTGACGACTTCCACAAATTGAATGAACAATTACTTCACGACCTGAAGAGCAATAATACCGACGACATCAGCAACCTTGAATCAAAGGATATGCTGGATGACCGCTCCAACCTGCGCCGGATTGAAATAGTTGGCAATACAGCCAAAACTGCCGATTATGAACTTTACGACGAATTTTATGTAATTAACAGGCATCGCACTTCTGATACGGTGGAAAATACTTCAGCTGGTATAAACAGCTACCGCCTTATTTATAACGGTATTGAACACGAAATGTATTTCGCGTTGTTTTTACCTAAAGATAAAAATTTACCAAACCAGGAGATGGTCACCGCCATGTATGCCAAATACAACTACGGCTGGAAATTAGCTTCATTAAATAGCAACACTTACAAAATAAACGGAAAAACAGCACCCGAACTTTACACTGTTGCCAGACAGAAGTTCGACAAAACGCAGTACGCCGATGCCCGTCTGGCGGCCGAGCTCTCGCTGCAATGCAACGCCCCGAACGATTACTGGCAATACACACACGATGCCGACGCGGGCAAAATCTTTCAGGAAGCAGCCGAAGCTACGGCTACGCATTATCGTTTCCCGCTTACTATTGATGATGTGGCCAGCCAGCCAAAGATTTTCAGGATAGGCAACCAAAAAAACAGCCACGGTTGGTTCCCGGTAGTTTACTACACAACTAAAGTGAGCATTGCCGATACTAATGCCGTAAAAGCCGAAAATATGAAGATCAGGAAGGTGATTAACAAACTGCTGCCCGGTATTGATGCGGATAAGGATTATATGTTTTATTCGGCATGCAGCAAGCTACCTTTGGGTGCAGGCAGGGTTGACCATTTTGATATGACGGTGAAGTTGAGGTAGCAACTACACATGATATGTTTCAAAGCACGTTGTCATCCTGAGTGATAGCGAAGGATCTTCTGCGATGTGCATGGCGGCTATACAGGGCGAAGAAGATCCTTCGTTCCTCAGGATGACAAAATGGCGATGTCATATCTTATTACCGGTCGAAGTTTAGCGGCAGCGTAATTTCGTCCTAATCTATTGGAAGCATTCTGCTTCCGTGGTCTTGCTTGCTATAACTTGCTATAAAGTTAAGCTGAAAGTTAACACAGTATAGGTCGAAGTTACGCTATCGCTAAACTTCAACCAGTCAGTCTATAAAACATAAAAGGGAACAGCAAGCCGTTCCCTTTTATGTTTTATAAAGCTTTAATTAAATAGCTTCCAACTGCAATACAACACTGGTATGGGAGGCGTTGGTTTTCGGATTAATACCAACGTTCATCAGGAAATCGCCGGTAAACGTCTGATCATCATTACCCAATACAGAACCCCTGCCCGGGAAAATATTGATCTCTTTTACACGGTATTTTTTATTCGGATCCAGGCCTTTTAAACGCACCGGAACTTTGGTACCCGAACCATAGCGGTTATTCACCAAGTAATTAAACATTACCGCTTTTGATTTATCGGTGTTTACATACATGATAGATGCCACGTCGTTATCCCATGGTGAGGCTAAGCGGTACTGGTCGCCGTGCCAGATAGCGTCCTTCAAACCATCATAGTTTTTTAGGGCCGATTGGCAGAAGGCCAGTTCATCTTCGCTTAGTTTACCGATCACGATATCGAAGCCCAATTTACCCATCATCGCCACATCCACACGGTATTTGATAGGTTGTTTGCCCCAATCGGTTACGTGGTTTGAACTGGTGATAGCCGGGTAAAAGAACGAATATTCCCACTGGATAAACACACGCTCCAACGGATCGGTATTGTCACTTGGCCAGTACTCGGTAAAGTACTGCAGTGCGCCATAATCAACACGGCCGCCACCGCCCGAGCAAAGCATTAACGGCACCTTGGGGTATTTGGCTCGTACGCGTTTCAGTACATTATATAAACCATTCACATAATCAACGTAGATGTGCGACTGGTCTTTTTTCAGGTAAGCCGAGTAAGCGTTATAAATTACCGCGTTACAATCCCACTTAATATAAGCAAGGTCGGGATTTTTGGTGAACAGGTTATCAACCACACCGAATACAAAATCCTGCACTTTAGGGTTGGCCAAATCAAGCACCAACTGGTTACGGAAGTATTTTTCGGGGCGGTTTGGCTGTTTGATCACCCAATCAGGATGGGCTTTATACAGATCGCTGGCCGGATTAACCATTTCCGGCTCAATCCAGATCCCGAATTTTACACCGTTGGCCTGCGCTTCTTTTACCAGGGAGCTGATCCCGTTTGGCAGCTTTTGTTTGTTCTCCTGCCAATCGCCCAAACCGGCGTTATCGCCGTTGCGCGGGTGATTGTTACCAAACCAGCCGTCATCCAACAAAAACAGATCGACCCCTAATTTCTTGGTATCTTTTAACAAACCGGCAAGCTTGCTCTCGTTAAAATCAAAATAGGTAGATTCCCAGTTGTTGAGTAGCGTAAGCCTTGAACCGTTACCATCAACAATTTTATACTGACGCGCCCAGCTTTGCAGTTTACGACTGGCATCGCCTTTACCATGATCCGAATAAGTGTACAGGAAAGCAGGCGTAGTAAACTCAACACCCGGCTTTAAATGATACTCGGAAGCCGCGTTATTGATACCGGCAATAATTTTGAGGTTGTTAGCCACGTCCAGCTCAAAGTCGACCCTGAAATTACCCGACCATTCCAACGCGCCGTAAAGCACCTTACCTTCATCTTCAGTAGCAGGTTTATCCATTGATATGGCAAACATTGAATGTTCGTACAGGTTGGCACGGGTGCCCAGTTTGCTATCGATAGTTTTAATACCATGCGTTAAACGGGCTTCTTCGGGCTGTACTTCCATAGCCCAGTTGCCATGGTACTGTTTCAGCCAAAAACCGCCCGGAGTGTTGCCCTTCAGGTTTAAATTGGCTGATGCGTATTTGTTCAGGGTAACAACACCCTTTTCGTTATGCTTAATTACCGACCATTGCTCGGTAACATCCTCCTTATAATAGGTTTTATAATAAAGCTTTACCTCAAAATCATACACCGGATCTTTCATCGTAACCACCAGTAATGAAACATCATCGCTCACCTTGCTTACGGTATGGTTTACATAAACCAAGTTCAGCGATTTATTGCCATCGGCATGGGTAACGGTAATAGCAGGCTCGCCAAGGCTCGCAGAGCCTGATGGGGTATAAACATCATTCTGCACGCCCGAATCATCGGCCTGTCTGTACATTTTGGAGATACGGGCATACTCGGCGCTGTTGGCCAGTTTAGTGCCCAGGTACACCATGTTCAGGTGCTTTTCGGCATCTGTTTGCAGTACAATGGCGTTGTGTTGTGTTTCTACAGGGATGGTTACATCCTGCGCTGCCGCCCTACCGGCAAACAGCATGGAGCCTGCAAAAAGCAGGACCAGTGGTAAAGTTTTGTTTTGAGTAGTTCTCACGTGTAAGTTTTGGTTTAACCGGCTACTTCGGTAATTTGGTTTATCATGTTTTGATGTATTCTCGCTCCAAAATGCCCGGCATCAAGTTTCAACACTTCGGCAAAGGCTTTTTGCGCACGTTCCGTATCATGCAGGCCAAGGTATCCAAGGCCTTGTAAAAAGTGGCAATGCACCTGGTTCCTTACCTTCAGGTCGTCCTCAAAAATGAGCAGATTTGGCAGCGAGACGGCAAAGTAATCAATTTTTACGTTATCATCCATGTGCTCTATACCATATTTAAGCAGTTTTTTGAAGATCCGCTCTGCCGATGTACTGTCACCAAGACATTTTTTAGCCAAACCCTGGTAAAAGATCTTATCCGGCTGCTGATCGTTGTAAAAAACAGCCGCGGTTGGGTCTTCCAAACCGGTACTTGCCTTGTCAAAATACAAGGCAGCCTTCTCCCTTTCCTGCAGGCCTTCATAAGCTTTTCCCAACCAGTAAAAAATGTCATTTTCCTGCGTGCCGAACAGTTTGCCCTCGCCTAAATTATGCGGGTAAGTCTGGGCCTGGGTTAGTTTATCAATAGCCTCGTGATATTTGCCGTCATTAATATTTTGCTTAGCTAATTCAACCAAAGCGGCAACATATTGACCTGAAGCTTTACCTTCGCCGCCCTCCCAGGGGTGGAAAGTGTGTTGCATGATCTGATCAAAAGCAGTTTGGTGTTCACCTATAAAATTGTACAGGGTGGCCCGCTCTAAATAAACGTCATCGCGCAGTTTGGCTGTTTCCAGGTTAGCCTCAATGAACGCCAAACGGGCTTCGGCAGTATAATTCAGTTTTTTATAAAGCTGATCAAGCTCCATCAATACCCGGGCATCGGTTTTATCCAGTTCAAAAGCTTTTTCAAAGCAGATTAAGGCTTTGGCCGGATCGTTACGTTTGTTGTAGTAAGCGATACCCAAATTCCTGAACAGGGTTGGGAATTGATCATCCAGTTGTGCCGATGTTTCCCAGGCGGCAATAGCGTCATCGTATTGCAGTTTATCATAAAACAGGTTGCCTAAATAGTATGGCGCTTTGGCATCGGCGGGATTTAAGGTTGATGCCAGTTTCAACACACTGATATCCTCCAAACGATCAGGGAAACACAGGTAGGAGTCGGCTGCCGGGGCGAGTTTAAAGTATTGCAGGGCCTGCCCATTATTGCCAAACTTGCAAGCAAAATAGCCAAGATAATAGTATACCATCGGGCTGGTGGTATCGCCTGTAACAGCATTGCTTAGTAAGCTTGAAGCTTCATCAAATAAACCAGCATTGGCATAATCCAAGGCGTACTCGATGTAGTTTTGATAATAGCCACGTGATAGGGTTACCAATTGCTCAAAGCTTGAGGCAGCTTTCTCATCCTGACCTAAGGCTTTATAAGCCAGGCTAAGTTCGAACAAAGCACCTAAATTGAAAGGATCGCGTTTTACGGCCGATGCAGCTACTTCAACAGCCTCTTCGTTCCTGTTCAGTTTGCGGAAGGCCGCCGAACGCAAAACGTAGGCTTTACTGTTATTGGCATTCCTGTCTAATGATGATAGCGCGTGGTCAAGCGCCAGTTCGTAATCGCCGTTTTCAAGATCGATTTGTGCTACCGAGAAGTAACCGCTGTCTTTCCAGGCGTTGCTCCACGTGGCTTTGTAAAAGGCTTTATAGGCTTCCTCTTTTTTGCCCTGGAATTTGAGGGCCAAACCTAAATTATAATAGCACTCGCTATCGTAAGGGTTCGGGTTGCGCTGGGTAATTGTTTCAACCGCCCGGCGGAAGTAAGGCTCGCTTTTGGCAAACTGGCCGCGGCGTAAATACCATAAACCTAAAGCATTGTTATTGCGGATATCTTTCGGGTCGCGGCGGATCGCTTCTTCGTAATAAGGTACCGGGCTGTAGGTTGCATGTCGATATTGCTCCAGGTGCTGGCCGGTTAAAAACAATTGCTCGTTATTTTCAGTATCACCAGGCGATAAAGCCGGTTTGGCAGCTTCGGGGATGTTATTGAGCTTGTTACCGGCAGCATCGTATTTAATCAGCTCTTTGCCCGTTTCTGAATTTACGGTAAGCAGTAAAAGGTTTTCATCGATATTCTTAACCGCAATCTCCCTTTCAAAAACCTTTTCAGGAACAATGCAAACTTTTTCGCTCAGCAATACCTTGCCGTCGTGCTGCAGTTTGATGTTGAGGTTGTTTTGCTCGCCGGTTACGTAAACTTTCAGCAGCAGCTTGCCATCGGTATAATCTAAGGCCAGCAAAATATCTTTGGTTGCATTTTTAATTACGCCAAGCTCGCGGTATGGCATAAAGTATTGCGTAAAATGCTTTTCCTCGTGCGGCATCAACCAGGTAAAATCGGGCTGGTTATCGGTAAACATACCGGTCATGAGTTCGATGTATGGGCCATCCTCGTCGGTCAGGTTCCTGTCCCAGGCCAGGCCGAAATCGCTGTGGCCCCAGGTCCATTGCTTTTTTCCGGGGGATACGTGGTGGTTGGCTACGTGCAGTAAACCTGCCTGGCTATCATGCTCATATCCGCCTACAAAATCATAGTTAGAATTGATGGCCATGTACGATGTTGGCACCGGGATATTTTTATATCTTGAGATATCAGTACCCGGCGAGTAATCAACTTTATAATACGTACCGGTGGCTATCGGGAATGTAGATACATCGCGCTTACCATGATCAAACACGGCGTTCACATCGGGCGGAAAAACCGATTGGTAATCGTCATTTACCTTTACGGCCGGGTTTGCCCACCATAAAAAGGTTTGCGGCAGGGCCGAACGGTTGTATAGTTTGGCTTTTATTTCAATGTAAGCCTTATCCGGGTGCAGGGTAAAACCGGCCATACCTTTGGTGTGGAACATACGCTCAACCTCGTTCACCAATACGGTTTTGCTGCCGTCGGCATTTTCTTCAATTTTATAATCTACCGGCTCGAAAGTACTTGGGCGGTGGTGCTGCGGCCAGTTAAACTCGATACCGCCCGAGATCCACGGACCGGTCAGGCCTACCAGCGCGGGTTTAATTACCTGGTTGTAGTAAATAAAATGGCGTTGCTTGATCTTGTCATAAGCCATCTGGATGCGGCCACCCAGTTCGGGCAGGATCAGTACCTTCAGGTATTTGTTCTCGAGGTACAGGCCGGTGTATTCTTTATCTTCTTTTTCGTCGTAAATTTTTTCGATAACAGGGTTAGGATAAACCTTGCCGCTGCTGCCCTGGTAAACGCGCTTTTCAAAAAACATGGGATTTTTATCGGGCTTACCTATGCCGTAAGTTGGGATAGTTACTTTTTCTTCCCAAACGTTTACATACAAATCGTTCATTTTAGCTAATGGTTATTATTAATGTCTTATTAAATTGTCTTCTAACTCTTCGAGGGTTTGACCTTTGGTTTCCTTCACTTTTTTCAGCACGAACAAAAAGCCGAGGAAACAGATGCCCGCATACATGTAAAACGGCCCGTACGTACCCAGTACTTTAGCCAGGATGGGGAAGGTAAATACCAACACAAAGTATGCACCCCAAAGTGATACAATGGCTACAGTTGACGCCGCGCTGCGGATCTTGTTCGGGAAAATTTCGGCAATTAAAACCCAGGTTATCGGGGCTAAGGATAGCGCGTAGGTGCTGATGGCCAGCAACACAAATATGGATACCAGTTTAGCTGAGAGCTGATTTTGCAACAGGTAAGCCAGTACAATGTACAGTATTGATAATCCTAACGAACCGATCAGCATCAAAGGCTTGCGACCCAATTTATCCACCTGCCACATCGCCAGCAGGGTAAACACCAGGTTAACGATACCGATAGAAACGGTTTCAAAAAGCTGCTGGTTTAAACTCGAACCCACCGAGGCAAATATGGTTGATGTATAATTGAACACCACATTGATACCGCAAAACTGTTGGAACACCGCAAGCGTAATACCCACTAATACGGCAGGACGAACGGCTTTTTCAAATACCGCCCGATACGATTCTTTGCCTGCACTGCCCTTTAATGATTTTTCGATAGCCTCCTGCGTTGAAGTAACAAAACCTTCCGAACCGATTTTGTGAAGCACCTTTTCAGCCTCATCAGCGCGACCGGCCTTGATCAGCCAGCGGGGGCTTTCGGGCAAAGCAATTACACCCAAAAGGAAAACCGCCGCAGGTACCGTACCCAAACCAAACATCCATCGCCAGGCATTATCACCGGTGTCGGCTAAAAAGTAGTTGCACAGATTGGTGATCAGTATGCCCAATACCACCGTAAGCTGGTTAATGGCCACATTACGGCCACGCACCTGCGCCGGCGAGATCTCGGCAATGTACATGGGGCACAGCATTGAGGCCATTCCTACCCCTATCCCCGCCGCGAAACGCAATACGAGGAAATAAGTAAGCCCGGTTGAAAATGCGATACCGATAGACGATACCGCGAAAATGAAAGCCGCCACCATCAATCCCGGTTTGCGGCCATATTTTTCGGCGATGCGACCGGCGATGATACAGCCCACAATACAACCCAGGGCCAGCGAACCGGTCAGGAAACCTTCCCAAACAGGATCGAGCGCGAACTCTTTACGAAGGAATGGCAGCGCGCCCGATATCACGGCAAAATCAAAGCCGAACAGGTAGCCCCCCAGCGCCGATATAAAGGAAATGCCTATGATATAGCCGCTGTTAAACTTTACTTCTTGTTTTAAATCAGTGATCATTTTATAATGGTTAGCTTCTTCTCTTATAAATCTACTTTAAATTAGCTTCACCCCAACCCTCTCCAAAGGAGAGGGAGTTCCTTTTTTCTTAAAAGCCTCTCCTTTAGAGAGGATTTAGGTGAGGCTATATATATTATTAAAAACGGGTTCCGCCTTCGGCTTTCACTTCCGCACCTTTTGCCTTTAACCTTTTGCCTTTCACCTCTTTCTCAGGTGTACTACCGCACCACCACCGGGCGCCAGTTTCAAATTCAGTTGGGTTGAACGGTTTACGATGATGGTTTTATGTTCATATTTCCCGGCGTTTTTATCGGCATCGGCGGCATCGGTGTACAGGTCGGCGGTGTAGGTTGCACCGACTGGTAAAAAGGAGAAATCAACGTTAATATCCCTTGCATCCCAGTTGGTCATGGCACCTATGTACCAGTCGTTACCTTTTCTTTTTGCTAACGCGATGTATTCGCCAAGTTTGGCAGCAAGCGGTTTGGTTTCATCAAACACCGTCGGTATAGCCGATAGGTATTGTTCGATAACCGGATACTTTTCGTACTCCGTAGGCGAATCGCAGAACACGGCCAGGGGCTGATCGAATATTACAAACATGGCCAGTTCATGACACCGGGTGCCTTGCGTAGATGGCAAACCTTCGGCTATCGGTTTAAAAGTTTCTTTCGATTTATTGCGCATCGATCCGGGCGTATAATCCAGCGGACCGCCCAACATCCTGATAAAAGGGAAAGTGGTATGATGTACCGGGTTGGCAGTCAAATCCCATTTCGAACATTCCTGCCCGCGTACCGCCTCGTAGTTAACAATGTTGGGATAAGTACGCTGCAAGCCTGTTGGCTTGGAACAGCCATGAAAATCAACCATCAAGTGCCGTTTGGCTGCGCCTTCGGCAATGGTTTGCAGCTGTTTAATAGCCAGTTGATCGTCCCTGTCAAAAAAATCAACTTTAATGCCAACCGCGCCGATCTCTTTCAGGTAATCCAGGTTAGCATCCAGATCTTTTAATAACGGCGCGGCAACACACCAAACAAAAACGCCCACATGCTTTTCATTGGCATGCTGAATTACGGCGCGGATATCGGTGCGTTTAAGCGGTTTCTTCACATCATAATTATCACTCCAGCCGGCATCAATCATCATGTACTCCAAATGATTTTTGGCGGCGAAATCGGTGTAAAAATTATACAACTGCGTACTTCGGTTTTGCATACCCGAGGGGATCGGCGCGCCCGGCAAAATGGCGTCGTGCCACCACTCCCAGGCTGCTTTGCCCGGTTTTATCCATGAAGTATTTTCCAATACCGACGGCTTGGACAGTTTGTAAATCAGCTGGTTGTTCAGTAAAGTCTTATCATCATCCGTAGCAATGATCACGCGCCAGGGATATTCCTTTGTTCCGGGTTCTTTGGCAATGTAGTTTTCGCGCGAGGTTACTACCGATACAAAATTGCCCCAGCTGCCCATTTTGGTCGTCGCCGGGTAAGCTGCCCACTCGCCTATCATGTTGCCGCCTTTTTTCTTTATGTACATGCCGGGATAATCAAACAGATCGGCCTCGGCAATTACCAGTTTTACACCATTTTTGTAGCTGTACAAGGCCGGGGTAATGGCGTGCTTATCTGCCTTAATTTCGTCAATTGATTTATATTGATGATAAGCCAGTTCCCAGGCCGTGTAATTATCGGTTTCGGCTATGGTCGCGCCGGGATCTCCTTTCAGGTTAAAACCGGCCTGTTCGCTCATTACTTTTACTGAATCTTTCAGGCCGGTCACAAAGCGGTAAGCTACACCTTCATTATAAGCACGAAGCAATAATTTATAATTACCCGTAAAACTGATAGCCAGTTCGTTATAATTATCAGTTAACACAGCATCCTTGCCATATAATGGGCGGATGATTTTATTTACAGTAGATGGTTTAGCGCTTAAAACCTTAGCACCTGCACCAATAGCGGCATTATCAAGCTTTAGGCCGATAACGGACGGCGAAATTAGCTGGGTATTTTTATAGCTAACGGCATAGGTAATACTATCCTTTACATTCAGCACCAGCCTCAGATTATGATCCGGCGATTTTACCGTATAGGTTTGCGCCGAAGCGCTTAGCGCGAAAACCGATAGTACCGAAAAGATCAGGGTATACTTTTTCATATCGTGCCGAACTGGTATAAAATACGCTGGTGATAAACATCGCCCGGCCGTAAAATGGCCTGTGGAAAATTGGAATGGTTAATACTATCCGGGTAATGCTGGCACTCCAGGCAAAGCGCATCAAACGGCCCGGCGCCCCTGCCGGTATGCGTTGATTTGGTACTGCTCAGATAATCGCCGGTGTACAGGAATACACCGGGGTAATCGGTGTAAACCTTTAAGGTACGACCAGAGGTTTCATCGGTTAATAAAGCGGCATAGGCCAGCGCGTTTTCCCCTGCCTCGGTATCGATAATGTAAAACAGGTTAAGGCCTTCTATCTGGGTCTCATCTATTTTAAATTTCTCACTTAAGCGATTGTTGTTAAACGCCTTTTCTTTTGCAGGAACGATAGCGCCGCTCGGGGTATAATCCTGGTGAGCATCTACTATATATCCAGATAATATCCTAAGCCGGTGATTATAGATCTTGCTTTTAAAAGCCGATAAATTAAAATAAGCGTGGTTGGTAAAGTTGGCTATCGTTGTTTTATCAGTATTGGCTTGATAGGTTATCAGTAATTCGTTATCAGCGTTCCAGGTATAGGTTACACTCAACCCGAGTTTACCGGGGTAGCCGCCGTCGCCATCGGGGCTGGTGAGGGTCATCACTACACCGTTATCTATCGTTTCGGATTCAAATGCCCGGTAATTAAAACCACTTTTGCCGCCATGGTTGGTGTTCCTGCCATCATTGGCATCAAGCTGATAAACTTCTCCATCCAAACTGAATTTTGCCCCGCTGATGCGATTGGCATAACGCCCTATGGTTGAACCGATATAACAGGTATCGGCCAGGTAACCTTTTAATTCGGGAAAGCCAACTACCACGTTTTCCATTTGCTGCTGGCTGTCGGGCACAACAACTGATACAATGGCCGCGCCGTAATTGGTTAGTTCAACGTACGCTCCTGTTTCGTTTTCAATTTTGAAAAGATAAACATCCAGCCCGTTATGTTGCCCCCACAAGCGCGATTTAACAGCCATATGCCTTAAGATATTTAAATGGTTTGTTCATTGATCAGCTTCATTTGAAACACGGAACGACGCGATAACCTGTTCCGGCGTTTAATTGGTTTTAGCAAACCTACTATGAAACCGTTGTTTAAAAAATGGATAAATTTTAAAAAATAATGGATAATACTATCATTAATTAAAATAACTCAAGACTTGCTTCCGGCAAAAAAACAGATACCTTTAAGCGCCGGTTAATTCACGAAGCAATAAGCATGACAGCCGAACCTAAAAAGAAGATCAAAGAGGGCTTTATCGGTCAAAAAATGATCGTATTGCCCCCAAACATCAAAAAACAGATCACCAATAACGCCCTGATCAACGGTTTTTACCTGACGGCTATCGGCTATTACCCCAAAGCCGCTTACCACGACCGTGAGCGCCGCTCGGGCAGCAGCGAATACATCCTGCTTTATTGCATTGATGGAGAAGGTTATGTTTATCTGAACGATGAAAACCATATTTTAAAGCCCAATACCTTTTTTATTATACCCCGTAACATAGCGCACCGTTACAAAAGCTCCGAAACTAACCCCTGGAGTATTTACTGGGTGCATTTCAGCGGCTTAAATTCGCAATTGATCTATGAGCGTTCCCTGGATAATGGACAACCGGTAGTGCAATCCGTACCTTATGACAGCAACCGCATTAAACTTTATGAGCAGATGTACGCCGTTCTGGAACACAGTTATCACGAAAAGGAAATGGAGATCGTGAACATTAACCTGCTCAGTTTTATCTCCTCACTGGTATATTATAAGCAAACTAACCCGGTTGACTATGACAATGATTTTGTGAGCAACTCCATAGCCTATATGAAAAAACACCTCGACAAAAAATTTGAGGTAATGCATTTGGCCAGACAGCAAGGCATATCGGCCTCGCATTATTTGCGCTTGTTTAAGCAGAAAACCGGCTCCTCACCCATCAATTATTTTAATTTGCTGAAGATCCAGTCTTCGTGCCAGTATTTATATTTTACTGATAGAAGCATCAAGGAGATCTGCTCCGACCTGGGTTTTGATGACCCTTATTATTTTTCGAGGTTGTTTACCAAACTCATCGGTATGTCGCCATCCCGGTACAGGAAAACGCATAAACGGTAGTTTTTGCAGAAACGCATCAATCCCTCTCTCAGGACAAGCCTCCACGCTCAATCACATACCGCAACGTAATTTGCATGCGAAAGCCACATGTGATGCGGCTCTACAGGAAAAGCATAGATTTGAACATGCATTCATCCCACCCCAAACTCTTCCATATCAGCGAACAACCCGGCATCAGTATATTCAATCCCCACCCCTCGCCATCATACTTTGACAACATTACCGGTGATGTTGTTTTCGCTATCAGCGAAGATTTGCTGCATAACTATTTGCTGCCGAGGGATTGCCCGCGGGTTACGTTTTATGCCGGACCGGAAACAAGCGATGAAGACAGGCAACGGTTTTTAGGAGGCAATAAAGCCCGTCATGTAATTATAACTGAAAGCGGATGGTATGAACGCATTAAACAAACTATACTTTACTGTTATGAATTCGCATCGGACGATTTTGTATTGATAGATAAATGCGCGGGATATTATATTTCTTACAAGCCGGTTGTGCCGTTAGCTGTTATGGTAATTGATAACATCATGGAGACGCTTTTAAACCGGGATGTAGAGTTTCGGTTTACACCTTCTTTAGCTGCAATAGCGGATATCGTTAAAAATTCAACATTACAATTTTCATTGATCAGGATGCGGAACGCAAAATAACGGCAAACGGCAATATTTTCGCTAATTTAGATCAACACTTCTAAAAAACTCTTTCAACATTATTACCGCTGGTAAAAGGCGAAAACTTAACCACTTTAACAACCTTAAACCATGGCTAAAAACACCAACAAAACCACCGAAACCGAAGCAAGCGTAGCCAATTTTATTTACACAATTGCCGATGAAACACAGCGTGCCGATAGTTTTACGCTTATTGAGCTGATGCAGGAAGCAAGCGGCCTACCGGCCAAAATGTGGGGACCAGCCATTGTGGGTTTTGGCAGCTACCATTATAAATACGAAAGCGGCCGCGAAGGTGACGCCCCACTGATCGCTTTTTCGCCCCGTAAAAGTTCACTTACACTTTACCTTACGGGCTTTGATAACAAGGAACAGATATTACAAAAGCTTGGCAGGCACAAGCAAAGCGGTGGGTGTACGCATATTGTTAAATTGGCTAACGTGGATATCGCGGTGTTAAAGCAATTGATTGGCGAGGCCTATCAGCATGCTAAAGCAATGCACAATGTATAATAAGCAAGGATACCACTTAGCTAAGTAACGTGCAGCATGCATTAACCAACCCATTAAATTGAACAGTTGTAAGAAAACACCTAATCCACTACCTTTAAACCAAAATAGTTTTGAATGAAATACCTTACCCTACTTGTCCTGCTCTTAATCATTAATGGCGGCAGTTACGCCCAAAATCACAAAGCCCAGATAGCCGAATTCCGTAAAGGCTATATGGACGATTTTTTGAAAGACCCGCATTCTCCTTTAAAACAGGAAGATTTAAAATACCTTCGTTTTTATGATGCCGACAGCACTTACCGTGTAACCGCTAAAGCCGAATTGCTGACCAATCAAACCCCGTTTGTCATTCCTGCTTTTGATGGTTCGGCTCAACAATATGTGCGTTATGCCCTGCTTTCGTTTACTTTAAAAGATAAACCCTTGCAGCTAACCTTATATAAGAGCATAGCCCTATCGGCAAACCCGGCATTCGGCAATTACCTGTTTTTGCCTTTTAACGATGATACCAACGGCAAAGAAACTTACGGTGGCGGCCGCTACATCGACCTCACTACCAAAGACATTAAATACGGCACTATTGTGATTGATTTTAATAAGGCTTACAACCCATACTGCGCCTTTGCTACCGGCTACTCATGCCCTAAACCGCCCGACGAAAATAATCTGGATGTGGCAATTTTTGCCGGAGAAAAGATTTTTGGAAAGGCCCACTGATAAAGGTTCAATTTTTTTACGCCGGTATGGGATGCAGTATTGATTGCTAAAGAAGATTTAAACAGCAACGGCCCCTAATAGGGGCCGTTGCTGTTTATTAAATTCATTACTACTTTGCCTCGGGCAGTAACTGCATGCGGATAAAGTTTTTACCGCTCAGGTATTTTTGGGCGGTTGCTTTTACGCTTTCAATGGTTACGCTGTTTAGCTCTTTAGTATAGTTATCCAGTTGGTGTAGATCTTCCTTATCGTTGATCTGCCCGCTGATGTAACCTAACCAGAAACCGTTGGTACGTACGCTGGTTTCGCGGGTGCGGATGCTTTCCGCGCGCCATTTGTCAATGTTCACCTGCGTAGGACCATTGGTTTTCAGCTTATTGATCTCATCTAAAGTGGAGACCACCAGTTTATCTGCATTTTTAGGGTCGCAGCCAAAATACACAAACATCGAGTATCGCGATGTAGGGAATTTACTGCTATTGGCGAAGGCTCCAGGCGAGTATACGCCGCTCTCGTCTTCCCTTAAACGTTCAATCAGGCGAATCTCCAGGCACTCTTTTAAAGCATCAAGTTGGATCTTTTCCGCTGCGCTGTATTCAAACGGGCCGGACCAGATCATGTCAACGGTAGCTTTCGGTTCCGAACCTTTGTAAACATTTTTGGTGATTTGTCCTTCAGGGATGTGGATCCCTAAATCTTTAGCCTGTTCGCCAAGGTTTTTGGATGGCAGCGAAGCGATATATTTTTCGATCAGCGGCTTAATTTTTTCGACATCAATATTACCTACAAAAGTAAATGTCATACCCGACGCATCGGCGAAACGCTCTTTATAGATGGCATACTCCCTATCCAAATTGATCTGCTCGATTTTGGCGATGCTTGGCCCCGTGCGGCGGATGTTGTGGTTACCCAAAACCGCGCTCAAAGTATCCTGAAATACCGCGTTAGGATCATTACCCCTATTGGCCAAACTCGCTTTTGAGCGGGTAATGATGCCCTGGAACAGGTCGGCATCTTTACGGGGCTCGGTTAAATAACCATAAATCAGTTCAAAAGCGGTCTCAAGGTCTTTAGGCGTCGAATTACCGCCTACACCTTGCGTACGCTCGCTGATAAACGGGCTCACGCTCAATTGTTTGCCTGATAAATATTTTTCCAGTTGTGTAGGATTATAATTACCCACCCCAAATGATTCGATCATGCCTGAAGCATTGGCTGCCGACTGGTAATCAGCATCGCTATAAAGCGAAGTGCCGCCTGGAGCAGAAGCGCTGAACAGGATTTCGTTGTCCTTAAAATCGGTTGGTTTCAACACCACTTTTACACCGTTGCTTAAGGTAAGCGTAGTGATGCCCAAAGCGGCATCTTTAGTTTCGGCGGTTATTTTGCCTGCAACCGGCGCGTTCGCCAACAACGGTTGTTTACTCACCTCATCATTATAAGGCTTCAGGTCCTCGCCTTCAACCGCTTTGATCCAGCCATTAACGGTAGCCTCTGATGGCAGGGTAGCTTTATCTTTTTCAGGAGCAAGCAGCAGCACATCGCGGTTGGTGTTTTTGATGGATGATTTACTTACGGCATTTACCTCGGCAAGGGTTACGCCTGGCAGGTCGTTTTTAACAAGTTCATACTCATAACTGATGCCCGGAGCCGCTGTTCCTTTTAAAAAGTATTGCAGGTACTCGTTCACATAACTATCCGAGTTGGTTTTGTTCTTTTCTTTCAGCGATGCTTCCATATCGCTCAGGTAAGCCTGTTTGGCACGGTCAAGTTCGGTTTGGGTAAACCCGAAACGCCTGATCCTTTCAGTTTCGCGCCACGCGGCTTTGAAGCCGTTTTCCAGTTCGCCGGGTTTGGCTACCGCATAAAGGCCATAGTTATCCAGCCCGCCTAAAAAATCGCTCACTTCGGCGCCGCCCTGTAAGTATGGCGGGTTAGCCTGGCGCATGATCTCGGCGTAACGGGCGCCTGTCATCCGGTTAAATAAGCCCCGAACAATATTATCGCGGTAATCGGCAGCGGTATGCAGTTTAGCGGCCGGTTGCTTCATCATTACCTGTGCCACGGTTACCGTCATTTCCTTATCAGTAACGGCTAAAAACTGGTTCTGGCCAAGCAAAGGCACGGTGTATTTGGTGCGCGGTTTTTCGCCCACAGGGTTTTTCAGGTCGCTGAATTTGGCTTTGATGGTTTTCTCCATCTGGTTTACGTCAATATCGCCTACCACAATTAAAGCCTGCAGATCGGGGCGGTACCAGTCGTGGTAAAACTTCCTGATGGTTTCCGGTTTAAAATTATTCAACACTTCATCGGTACCGATAGGTAAACGCAGCGAATAACGTGAATGGTTTAATATGGTAGGCAAATATTGGCGCTGCATACGCTCCTGCGCGCCTTTACCCAAACGTTTTTCTTCCAATACAACACCCCGTTCTTTATTAATCTCCGTAACATCCAGGGTAGCATCCTGAGCCCAGTCGCGCATAATCTGGATGCCGTTTTTCAGGATATCCGGGTTGTCGGATGGTAAGGGCAACTGGTATACGGTTTCGTCAAAAGAGGTATAGGCATTTAAATCGGCCCCAAAACGTACGCCCGATTTCTGCAGGTAGTTCACCAGCTCGTTTTTGGGGAAGTTTTTGGTGCCGTTAAAGCTCATGTGCTCCATAAAGTGGGCAAGGCCACGCTGGGTATCATCTTCCAGCACCGAACCAACTTTATTGGCCAGGTAAAAGGTAACACGCTTTTTAGGTTCTTCGTTATGCCTGATGTAATAAGTAAAACCGTTAGGCAATTTACCGGTGCGCACAGCCGGATCAAGCGGCAAATTCTTTTCGGCCGCCGCAGTTTTTACAACTTTCGGTTTAGCTACCTGTGCCCAGATAGGCGCAGCGGTAAACGACCAGCTAAGCGCAATACCTACGCTGGCCAGTAAAATAGTACTTTTTATGTGTTTCATTTTTTGTTTATCGGGTTAGGATTGCGCTAATTTAAAAAAGAGCCGGTGTTAAACCGGCCCTTCAAGCAAATTAAACTAATTAAACTGAAAATATTGCCCCAACGAGCTTCTTTGTAATAGGTGATAATCACCTTATTTAGTAAAGGTCTTCCTCAAATAATCATCTATACTTCGGGCTTCAGGATTTATCAAAATCAATTTACCCTCATTATCCAGCAAAATTGCAAATGGTACCGACTGGATACCTAACAAGTTCATCATTACCGATGCATCCTGCCCTGCTTCGTACTTATCAATGGTCTGCTGCCAGGGCATAGCTTCCTTCAACATGGCGTTTTTCCAGGCTTTGCTGTTTTGATAGATAGAGACACTGAGTATTTCAAAACCGCTTTGATGATATTGACTGTAAAGGTCTTTCAGGTGCGGAATGGCTGCACGACAGGGCACACACCACGACGCCCAAAAATCAATAAGCACTACCCTGCCCTTTATTGCTGAAGATTTAACCGACCTGCCGTCAGCACCTCGTAAGGTAAAAGCAGGCAATGCTTTCCCTACAATCAGGTTTGGGTTGGTCTGTACGGTATCAATCTGCTTAGGTATCAGCGCGAGCGCATGTTGCCCTTTTACCACCAACACCGCTAAAATAAGAAGCATTAAAAACGTTTTTTTCATGTCGATTACCTATAAAATCTGTAATTCAACCATTTTCCGCTTTGGCGGAAAGCATTTGTTGTTATCGCATACCTGGTAGTAAAGCCCGCATTTAATAACCATACCTTTCTTGAGCGATTTCGCATTGATCTCGGTTTTAAATGTGGCTTTATCTTCCCATACAAACATGCCCTCGCCACCTGTAAACGGCACACCGGCCGAGCTTTTCCATGCGGTATTTTTAACGCCTTTAGGCAATTCGATAACCGGTTCGGTAACAATAAAGGGGCTGTCTTTAGGCACATAAGCGTAAATATGCCAGCCCTGCAAAATATCGGCGTTAACAACCACCTGCTTTTTTCCACCGCCCAAATCCACCAGATTAGCCGTAACCATAACCGGATCGGCGCGGGTGGGTACCGTCAACGTGTTTGCGGTTTTAATATTCCCGGCTGAAGCCGGAGCTACAGCTGCCGTTTCGGTTTTATAGGTGTTCACCATAAACTTAAAACCGCCGGCTTCGGTGTAGTACAGGTTCGGTTTGTTTTTGGTTAGCCAATCGCGCCACTCCTTAGCCGAGGTAAATTTGTCGATAGTATAACGTTCCAAAACCCTTTGGGCTAAGGCTGCATCCTCCCCTTTTTCGAGCAGGAAGATACACTTTTCAAGCAGTTCGACTTTACGGTTAGAGATGCCGAGCTTTTTCGCATCCTCATCAACCTGCAGTGAATAAGCATCTACCGGGTAAAAATATTCAAGGTTATCCTTGTAGTACTTATGGTAAGCCTCCACATCGGTACCAAACCTGTTGTACATATCAGTGCCGGTCCAGCCTTTCAGGTAGTCATCAAAACTTTGCGTGGCATCGGTTACAGGCATCATTAAAAAGGCCTCGTTAGCTTTGCCAATGTCTTCACCTTTAGCTTTACGGTCTTTCAGTTCCTGCTGCATTTTTAGCAGGCGGGCGTTGCCCTCCTTGCGGGCTATCAGCGTTTTCTCGTACAAGGCTCTATCACTCCGATAGATCATTTCGTTCACCCATTCACGGTTTTCTATCTGTACCTTTTTCATGATCGGCCGCTGGTGGTCGAACTTTTTGATGTAGCAAATAGTGTTTACAAATACATTGTTGGCCTCGTCCGTCATGTGATTGGGCGAACCCGAAAATCCCCACATAAAATAGTTACCGTGCCTGCCCATCGCTACCGCCTCAGCATTCTTTAAACAAACACCGCCGCTGATGGCTTCGGCATCCGGCGAATCGTTAAAACCTTCGCCGTGGGCCACCATGCCTATAATGTATTTGTTTTTTGCAGATGGTTCTTCCTTAATCACTTTCCACATCGGCATCTCTTTGGGTGTGGTTGCCGCCTGGTAGCCGTTAAAAAAGGATTGGGGGGTGGGCCTGTTAACCAACGTCAGGTTAACTTTTATAGGTGTATTGAATATCGGGTGACCGGTTTTGATGTTCAGCGCGTCATCCTCCAGGCACTGGCAATACCAATCAAACTTCAACCCGATGGGTAAACCTACATCCGGCGCCAGCTGATGCAGTAAAACAATTGGCCTGTCAAAATTGGCAGGCAGGTTGATCGGCCCGGCATCGGCAATAGTTACATCTACCTTATCAGACATGGCCGCGTTGTAATCCCGCACATCAACCACCTCTACCTTATCAAACCGGGTTTCTAAAAACGCCTTAAAATCAGCCATTCGGGTTTTCCAGGCCTCATCTACCGCACCTGCCGCTGTGCTGTAATAGGTAATCTTTTCGGGTTTGGGCTTTGCGGGATCATAGCCTACATACAAAACTTTGAGGGCTATCTTACCGCCTGCACTAACCTTTCCAAAAACCGCTACGCTAAAAGCGAGGCAAAGCAATAAGGCCGAAACTATTTTCTTCATATCCGCTTAATTAAAAATCTCGGCCAGTTTGGCGTTCAAAGTTTCATCACGCAGGGTATTGCCAATGATCTTGCCGTCTTTATCCAGCAAAAAGCTTTGCGGCACCGCCCTTACACCGTATAAACGCCCCACAGCATTGTTCCAGCCTTTCAAATCGGATACCTGGATCCAGGGCAGGCCGTCTTTAGCAATGGCGTCTACCCATTTATCTTTTACATTATCCAACGAAACCGAAATGATCTCAAAGCCTTTGTCCTTATACAATTTATATTGCTTTACCAGGTTCGGGTTACCCGCGCGGCAGGGGGCGCACCAACTGGCCCAAAACTCAACCAGTACATATTTACCCTTTAAATCGGCCAGCGAAACCGGCTTGCCATTCACGTCGTTTTGGGTAAACGCGGGTGCCTGTTTACCTATGGCCGTAATACCGCCCGCCGCTATGCGCTGCTCCAGTTCTTTGCCCATATCGGTAGCGCGTAAGGAAGGGTTTAATGCCTTAAATACAGGGTTAATCTTATCCACATCAACATGGGTACCCGCCGACTCGGACAAGGCTACCAGCGCGAAGTACGAGTTTGGGTTATTTTTGGCAAACTGAAACTGTTTTTCGTTACGGGCGGCTATGCTTTTACGGTAACGCGCATCAACCGCCTTTACGAAAGCAGTATCTTTTTGCTGCTCGGGGGTGGCCGCGTTAAACTCGGCGTTAACCGCTTTGGTTAACGCCATAATGGTGCCGCCAATCTGCTTGTTGTAAGCCTCAAACTCATCATAAACCTTTGATCCGGTAACTTTAGCGTTCACCAGCGAATCGGCCGAGGTGTACACCATGTTCTCTTTACCAAAGTAAATATAAACCACATCAGCATTGGGCGCATATATGGCGTGCTGCTTGCCCTTGCCTGTATGGTCAAAAGCCATGCGGCTGGTGGTGATGCCTGCCACAGTGCCGGTTATTTTGAACTCGCCGTTTACCACCGCGCTCGAATCTTCGTGACTGGTGCCGTTGTCCATATAATCGATGTAAACTTTGGCGGGTTTATCCAGCTTGCCGATATGACCGGTGATACTGAAGTTTGTTTTCTGGGCCGATGCCGCTATGGGCAACAAGGCAGCCAGCGCTGCTAATTTTAATTTCATTATTATGAGTTTTTTAATGGTAGTGATGCTTGTATATTGCTGTGCATCATTTCGCGGAACCAATGGCAACACCCCTACTCGCAAAAGGATGCTGCCGGTTCCGCATATTTTCATCTTAGTTGTATGCCGGGCGTTACGACTTTTTAGCGCCGGGTTTATTTCTTCTCAATATGGCAATAAACCGGGCTGTAAAAGTTAAATTGATAATCCGGGCGTATATTTTGTTATTTATGTTGATAAAGATTTTTCTTTGGATTCATCTGCTGGAAATAAGCCGGCTTGATAAAGACTAAACCTGCACGCGGGAGATGTGATTACGCGTCTCCCGCATGCGCAACTCTTTAATACTTCACGTTAGGAAAATCCTCCTTAGCGTTTTTAAGTTGTTGTTCCCATTCCATTGTCCAGCCAAAAGCAATTGTTGCCTGTGCCTTCAAATCAACACCGGCCGCACCGCTCCAGAAATGGATAAATTCGCCCATGTTCATACTGCGGGTAAACTCATCGTAACCATTGCTGTTTTTTGCTTTGGGGAAGTTATCCGCAAGCAGTTTAAAGTATTTTACAAGCATGGCCGTTTTGCCATGTTGAGTATAAATGGGTATCCACCAGTTTTTGAACCACTGTGTGCCGGGACGCGGGTATTTTACCACATCGGCCTGGTACTGATCATACCACGCGGCGGCTTCCTTATCCATTTTCAGGCCCAGGAAAACATCATAAATAAAAATATCCTGCCACTTGCTGTCCCCCCAGGTATTAAACGATGGCGAACCCTGCACCCTGTCTGATGAACCTTCAACAATGTGCCCTATCTCGTGAGTCATTACCGCTATCATAATCGGGTCGTTCCAGTTGGCCGCATCAATTTCAATTACGTTTTTGTGGCCGGCCACCGGATCGGTATAGCCCACCGGCTGCCCCATAAAATAGCCGCCCGGGATGTATTGTGTACCATGTACTGCTATATTAAGCTGTTTAAACTCGCCAAAGTAACCATAGTTTTCCTTAGTGTATTTCCACACCTTGTTCATAGTAGGCCGCCACCATTTAACGGTCGAATCCGCATCGTCGGCAACGTAAACCGCTATCTCGTCATCGTAAAAAGTACGCGTAAGTACATTGTTCCTGTCCAACCATCTTTCTTTCATGGTTGCCGGAGGGGTGCCATCGGCTTTTACCGGCGTGGTGTCTTTCGTATCCTTTTTACAGGCGCTGAATAATGCCAGTATTGCCATGCTCAATACCCCTATTGTATGTTTTAAATTCTTCATGCTATCAATTATCAAATAATTAAAAATGAACCAATCAACAAACACCCTGATTATTTCAAGGCAAAGCGGCGGCTAAACAACAGTATTAAAACTATTGATAACCATCGCTTTATCCAATCAGTTAATCAGTATATCTCACGTTGGGAAAATCAATCCGGGCCTGTTTAAACTGCTGCTCGCATTCATCCGTCCAGCCCCAGGCTTTTGTGGCCAATGGTTTAAGGTTAACACCTGCAGCGCCACTCCAAAAATGTACAAACTCGCCCAGGTTCATCCGGCGATCATACTCTTTCCATTTTAAAAGCGTGTGTGTAGGGAAGTTTTTTGACAGCTCTACAAAAAACCTGTTCAGCACCGCGCTTTCGCCGTATTTGTTGTAGATGGGTAGCCACCAGTCCCTGAACCAATAGGTGCCTTTGCGCGGATAGTCAACCTGGTTGGTGATGTACCAATTGTACCAGGCATCCACCTTATCTTTCATACCAAGGGCGCGATAAACATCATAGATAAAAATATCCTGCCATTTGCTGTCGCCCCAGATCTCAAAAGCGGGCGACCCCTTTATGCCATTGGTTACACTTTCAACTACGTGGCACGTTTCGTGGATCAGTGCCGGCTCCGGGAAAATGAAGTTGTTCCAATCGGTTGTGCTTAGGTCAACTATGTTACGGTGATCGCCATCGGTATCAAAATAATAAACCGGCTGACCAATCATCCCAAAGGCTCCACCATGCAGCACGACATACAAACGGGGATCATCGCCCATTTGTCCGTAAGTTTTTTTCGAGTACTTCCACGTGTCTGACATGAGTTTGTAAGGCCAGGTGATATTGGCGTCGATGGCATCGTCTTTATAAACAGCAACCTCCTGGTCGTAATAAGCTAATGTTAGGTTCATGCTGTGGTCAAGCCAGTGTTCTTTTTGCTCGGTTGCAGGCTTCGGCCCCTTATCGGTATCCGTGCCCTCATCCTTTTTTGATTTTTTACATGATAAGGCCGAGGCTATCACAAATACCCCCAGCAAACAAGTTATATGCTTCAATAATTTCATGATAATTTCTTTATTAGTTTTTCCGGGTCACTATATCAACCGGCGAGCCGGGGATGCCTGTGATTACTTTAGTGATATTGCCATTTTTACCCACGCTTACATCAAGCAACATCAGGCTGCCATCTACACCGGCGGTAAGCACATCACCCTCGGTAGTTGTACTCAGCTTTATCATGGTTACCTTTTTGCCGCCAAAGTCGGCATCCAATGCGCGTAGCTCTTCGTTAACCGGGTTGTATCGGTAAATTTTATCGTTTGATGTAAAGTAGAATACATCCACCGCCGATTTTTGCCATTTAGTATCAGGCTTAATCAATGAGCTGCCTTTAAATACGCGTTTGTAGATGGCTTTTACGGTGCGGTTTTGGTAGTCCATCATATCAACACTAAATGACAATTCGTAAATGTTGTTATCGCCCTCAGCGCCTTCAAAAAACGCGTACGAAATACTTGGCACCGCCTGCATAAACAGCAGGTTACCCAGGTTAATTTTTGTAGGATTAAATCCTACGCCTGATACCTTGTAATCGCTGCCCATATAGTTACCGCCGCTATCAAACGAAATAAACGCTTTGGCAACCGGATCGTACCCAAAGAAAAATGCCGGTGTACGTATGAAAAACGGAGACAAGGTATACTGTCCGGGCTGCGAGTTTGAAAACTTGCCAAAATCGGGTGCGAATGGCGCAGTTGATACAATACTCAGATAAAGTTTACCATTAATAACACCGGTTGGAGTACCGGCCGATGCCTCAAAATAATCGGTGCTGATGGTTGCAGGGGCGTTAAAAAACTGATCCTGAAAATATTTTTTTCGTAGCATGGTGCTGCCATCAATAATTACACTATTCTTTTTAGGATCGTGGCAAATAACCCAGTAATCTTCAACCGAACCGGCATTATAAGTAACAGGCTTGGGGAATAACTGTACCGGATTTTCGGGCAGGTTTTCTTTATGCAAGGCGTAATAAAGGTCACTTAGTACGGTTTTGTTGTCGGCTTTTACAAACGAGAGTTTAGTAATGCCGTCCTGTACGCTCAACACAGCAGTACCCGCCGAAAATTGTGTACCGCCCTGTATCTTGAATGAATAAAAATACTTGATCTGGTTACGGTTATCGGTTATGGTAAGCTTGGCTGTCCGCAATTTAGGTGCAAGGTTGTAAACTATTTTTAGCGGGTAACCGGTGTAATGATCTGCACGGGCTTCTTCGTCTACAAAAATATCCCAGTCAAACGTAAGGTCTTTTGCAGGGTTGGCTCCCTGGAGGTACACGTATGGGCGCACTGTAAGCGTATCGCCCACCAGCGCATCAACGGTTGAGCCGTCAAAGCCATCGAGAACAGGCTCGGAGGGGGCATTGTATTTATAGTTGCCGAGGTCCTTTTTGCAGGAGCAGATAAGCAGGGCAAACAGTATGTATAATAAAGCTGATCTTAATTTCATGATTTTAGTTTTACTGTAATTTATACCTGGATCTGGTTCCCGCTCTCGTCAATAAATACATACCTGCCTGCACTTTTGAAGTATTTGAGGTAATACTTTTTGCCGGGCGAACTGGTATTGTAAAAATCATAATCGCCTGTACCATCATTGCGGGGGGCCAGTACATATCCTTTAGCCGGGTTGTTTTTCACCCAATCAAAGGGATAGGTTAAAAACTCGCGCATGTTGGCTACATAGTATAGCGTACGCGGAATTTGCAGGTAAGCATCCGGCTTGGTAGGGTCGATGAGTTCGGTAGCACCCGATGAGATCAGGAACAACTGGTGTTTGGTACGGCTATACTGCCCCAGCCAGAAATGCCACCAATAGGGCTCTTCAAGCCTGTTGGAAAAAATGATCCTCTTGGTGCGGATATTCGTTGGCAAATTGCTGGCAAAATCTTCGCCGCCCGATACCCTTACGGTTAACGTTACGGATTTATTTACCAGCCCGGTATCGATATTTTTGATAATAACCGGCACGTGCGTAGTGCCCGAATCGGCAGGCATAATATAGGATGATTTAAGCGGCTCATAGTGGATAATACGGGTGGCCGTAGTGTTTGCATCAACCACATTAAGCGCAAACTTCCTGTCGTGGCTGGCGGTTTTACCCGATATGATTACCGGGATCCAAACGGTATCCTTATCGATAGCCGGGTTATAGGCAAAGGAAAAAACCAAACTATCCGGACCGAAGTTATCGGCGTTACCATAGTTCATGTAGATGTTATCCTTTTCGCTGCTGTAATACATCTTATCAACCTTTTTGCAACCGAATATCACGGTGCAAACAAGAATTACTACTAATAGATCTCTTTTCATTACACGTTATATTAACTGCCCTGGTAAGCCTGCTCATCAACAGGAATAGGGAATACAAAAATTTGATTTGAAGGCGCTTTGGTTTGCGTTGCCGATACGGTAACCGCGTGGTTAAGGCGCTTATACATAAAAAACACCTGGCTTTCACCATAAAACTCCTTGCGGGCATCTTTCAGCAGCAGGTCAAGCAGTTCGTCTTTACTGGCAACGGCGTTTACTGCGCTGCCTATACCGCGGTGCAGGCGTATGGTATTGAAATAAGTAAGCGCCTGGGCCGGGTTGGTATCATAACTTGCTTCTGATGCGATGTAATACATCTCGCTTAGGCGGATGGCCGGAGCAACCAGCGGGTGCAGGTTGGTTACCGGATCTAAATTTTTAATGTATTTCTGCAGTACGGCAATATCCTGCCCGCCCAATGGATTGGTTGTAGCTAAAAACCACTGTTTTAGCCTCCAATCTTCAGCGCCGGCCTGCCCTTTTTCGTAAATATCATTAACCTGGTCAACCGTACCCCGGTATTGCGGATTGGTGCTATAAAAAAGTGATTTAAGGCTGGCATTGTTGTCCTTGTTGTCAATAAACCATGCGGCTATCAACTCCGGATAAAATATGCGGTCTTTTTTACTAACATCGGTCTGAAAAAAATCTTCTTGTTTGGTAAAGGGAAATTTGTTTGTTTTAATTACCTCCTCTGCATTGGCCAGCGCATTCACGTTATCGTTTTTGTACAGGTATACACGTGCAAGCTCACCGCAAACGGCATAGTAATTAAGCCTGTGGCGCCTGTTTTGTAAAAAGATATCTGCATTGGTGGTTTCGGTAGCGCCAACTGTTGTGGGGTAACCAATCACATAGCCCGACGATATAATAGGATCGCTGGTTTTAAGCAGTGTTTTAGCCGTATTCAAATCAGCAAGCAAACTGTCAATTACCACCGAAACAGTTGAAAACGGGGTACTCTTTGTATCAACCCTGGTTATAAAAGGGATGCCTTTTAATTTCGGCCCATTTTTGTACGATGGGGCAAACATCCGCAATGCGTCAAAATGCAGGTACGCCCTTAAGGCCAGTGTTTCGCCCTTAATCAGTTTATAATTATTATCGGTAAAAACACTTTTTTGTTTATCAATAGCAGCCAGGATATAGTTACAGTTGGCTATACCGCGATAGCATGATGCCCATATATCATTGATATTGTTAACGGTGGAGAGTTGGGTATAGTCGAAATTGGCTACGCTTTGCGCTATCGGATCGGTGAACGTATAGTTCTGGGCCAGTATGTCAAGCTTGCCAAAAGTAAGGTTACCTCCATATAATGATGAACTTGCGCAATAAGTATACACCCCGTTAAGGGCTTCCCGGAAACCCTGCTCAGTTTTAAAAAGCTCTTCTTTATCAATCTGCGACTGCGGCTTTACATCCAGAAACTTATTACACGATGTAAAGGCGAGCAGTGTGATTATTGTATATATATATTTCTTCATTTCAGTAATTGTTAAAATGTTGCCTGTAACGAAAGGGTTAAACTGCGGGCGTATGGATATTCAATCCCTCTTTCAACCTCGATGGTTGATGCCCTGAAAATATCGTTGGCCGTTAGCGCCGCGCGTAATGACTGGAAACCTATTTTCCTAGCTACAGCTCTTTTTAAATCGTACGAGAGATAAAGTGATTGCAATTCGATGAGATTTTCCTTCTGTATAAAGCGCGAGGTAGCGTATGATTGCCCCAGGTCGGCTATATTTTTATAAAAAGTAACATCGCCCGGTTTTATCCAGCGTTGCTCCAGCGCGCGCCGGTCAACATTAAAGCGGGGATCGGCATTTTCAACCCTGTCAACCAAAGTTTGGTTATAGGTTTGGCCGCCAAACTTATAGTGAAAGCTAAAGCTGAACAAAAATTGCTTATAAGTAACACTACTGCCAAAAAAGCCTTCCGCTTTAGGGGTAGCATCGCCAATGGGTTGGGTATCGTTAATATCATACACATAAGTTAGCGTACCATCTTTTTTAACATAGATCTCCTTACCGTTTTGCGGATCAATACCTAACGATTTTACTCCCCACCAGGTATTTAACGATAAGCCTTCTTTATACCTCAGCAGCGGTGTACCACCAAGTTTATTTTTGGCATTAGCCTGTGTGGTATCAACCCTGTAATTATAACTTTTCAGGGCGTCAGAAATTTTCACAACGGTGTTGCGGTTATGGGCAAGGTTAGCGTTAATGTTGATATTAAGATCTTTTGATTTGTAAGCGTTAACGGTTACAAACAATTCGTAACCTTTGTTACTCATGTTGCCCAGGTTTTCTTTGTAAGTAGTAAAACCGGTTGAAGGTGCAAGGTTGATATCGCTAACCAAGCCCTTTGTTAGCTTGTAATAATAGCGCGGGTTAAATAATACCCGGTCATTAAACAAACCAATATCCAGGCCCAGATCATAGTTGGTTGTTTTTTGCCATTTAAGATTTTCGTTACCATAATTACGTACCAGTGCGCCTATCCCGGTTGAATACCAGTTGGAAGTTTGGTAAGTGTAAATGGTGTTTGCCAGGTCTGTCGGAAAATCAACCGATCCGGTTAAACCTGTAGTAGCGGTAACTTTAAACCTCGAAATGGCCGGAAACTGCCTTTTCACAAACTCTTCGCGGTGAACGTTCCAACCTAAACCTCCCGACCAAAACGGCGCGAAACGCTGGTTTTTACCAAATGCCGATGAACCATCTAAACGGAAGGTGGCATCAACCAGATACCTGTCTTTATAGGCATAATTACCTGTAAAAAACGATCCTAACAGGCGCGAGTTAGTTACATCCCCCGTTGGTGCAGCGTTAGGAGTATAGGTACGGGCGAACCCGATGTTGGTAAACCTGTCATTCGAAAAACCACGCGCCTGGAAACCTTTTGAATCTGTTTTGCTTGATGTGATGTTTGAACCCAAAACCGCATTGATTGAGTTATTACCCAATTGCTTATTGTAAACGAGCCTTAAGTTACCGTCAAGGGCAAGCGAACTAACCTGGGTATAATCATAGCTGCCCCTGTTATTGGCTTCAACCGTGGGATCGTAGTAAAAAACGTTACTAAATGGAGACACAAACTTATCAAAGGAGGTTTTATTATCATTTAAACTGATAAGACTGATGAGCCTTAACGAGGGTGCAATTTTCCAATCGATTGAAAAGTTATCCAAAACCTCGAGGTAGGCATTTTTATCAAAATTACCCAGGCTGGCCTCGTAAAGCGGATTAAGTACCGGCTCATTACGGAACTGCCCACCCGATCCCTCTTCATTTTGATGGGTATCAACCTTCCAGTTGGCTACCTCGCGGATATAATTACCGTTGGCATCGCGGATAGGATAATACGGGTTCATGGCAACATAGTTGTAAAAATCACCATATTTAGAGTTAACGCCATCAACCTGGGTTATGGTGAGCTCGTTTCTGAATACGATGTTACGGGTTGGGCTATAATTAAATGTAACGCCGCCGCTGTAACGGTTACGGGTTGAACCCTTCATTACCCCCGGTTGGGTTTGGTAACGCCCGGCTATACCGTACCTGAAGGTAGAGTCGCCACCTTCTGCATACAACGAGTGCTTATGACCAAATGCATTGCGCAAGGGTTGTGACAGCCAATAGGTGTCAATACCGCTTACCACATTTTTTAGCTTGCTGTAATATTGTTGATCGAGCTGATCCTGGTTGTAGGCTGCGGTGTTCGCGGCATTATATAAACCAGCGAGTTTTTCGTATTCCAGTTTTTGGGCTGCATTTAACACGTGGTAATCTGTAAGGTCGGGCGCTGTGGCCGTCAGTTCATAATTGTATGTTAATTGCAGTTTACCGGGTTGCGGGGCTTTGGTGGTGATAACAATAACGCCGTTTGCCGCCCTCGAACCGTAGACAGCCGTTGCCGCAGCATCCTTCAATATGGTGACACTGGCTATCCGGTTGATATCAAGGTCAGTGACTTTTTGCAGCGATACAGCGAAACCGTCCAGCATGAAAACCGGCAGGTTATAAGTGCTTGAAAGGTTATTACGATCTATAAGGTCGCCGTTGATGGATGGTAAGGAGGTTGATCCCCTTACATTTATTTTTGGTAGGGCGTTAGGGTCGGAGCCTAAAATGTTGTTCGGATCAATGCGGAAAGAAGGATCGAATGTAGCCAAACTTTGTACCAGGTTGTTAGGGTTAACACGTTTCAAATCTTCGCCTTTTACCACTACGGCACTACCGGTGTAGTTGTCCTTTTTAATTACCTGGTAGCCTGTAACAACCACATCATTAATATTATTTGTTTTTTGACCAAGCCTGATGTATAACGGCTTGCCATCGGTAATTTTTACCTCTTTACTGTTATAGCCTATATAGCTGAATACAATCACATCGCCTTCATCAACAGTGATCCTGAAAGCGCCTTCGCCATTGGTTTGACCCAAAAAGGTTTTATTCTTTTTTAGTGTGATACTTACACCGGGAAGGGTATTTTTAGCGTTTACCGAGTCGGCCACGGTGCCGCTTACTTCTATCTTTTTTGCACCTGGCTGTGCCGGCCCCTCCTCAGGCACTTTATTGCGTATTACTATGGTTTTATTTACTATGGTGTAGGTAAGTTCATAGTTTTTAAGGCACGAGTTGAGAGCATCGGCAAGTGATACATTTTTCAGGTCGATATCCTGAGTTTTGCCTGTTACATTTATTTTTTCGCTGTAAAAAAATAAAAAACCGGTTTGCTGTTTGATATCCTTGAAAATGGCTTCGAGGGTTGCATTTTTTCTCGAAATGGTAACAGTTTGTGAATAACTCGCTGCCGATAAATGCATTACACCAACAAGCAGCAAAAAAGTGGTGAGTTTCAATACTAATAAGCATTTGTACTTTACTCTCCGTATTGCGCATACGGCGTTGTAAAGAAAAGTTAATTTCATACTTTTGAATAAGATTGGGTTAATAAAATGCAGCCCAGGCCTTTAACTTCTTGCGCTGCGCGACCTTTTTGCAACCGGAAGCGGTGAGAGGCTTCCGGTTATTTTTTGTCGCTTTTTAATTAGGGTTGGTTTTGAGATTTAGTGTATTTGTTTCTCCATGTAGTTTTCTTTAAGTGCCCGCAATTAGTTAATTAGTTTTTGTTTTGTTTTTATGTTTAAAGTTTAGGGATAATATTTTCAATCAGTGTGTTACTTGCTGCAGGATACTTTTACCGTTTTCCCATCCACCTCGAACCTGATATTGTTTAGCTCCAGTATTTTGAAAATTTCGTTAAGGTTGCTGCTGCGCGAGATCTCGCCAAAAAACTTCTCATCCGGAATTTTTCCGGCGTAAACCACATCTATATCATACCACCGGCTAATTTGCCTCATCACGGTACGCAGGTCCTCATCTGCAAATGAGAACACGCCGTTTTTCCAGGCCACTTCCTTTTCGGTATCCACCTCCTGCAAATGAACGCCGTTACTACTTAGCTGTGCCTGCTGCCCCGGCACAATTACCGCCGTGCCAGCCTGCGAACTCACTTTAACCGAACCTTCCAGCAAGGTGGTTTTAACCGCGGCTTCGTCGGCATAAGCGTTGATATTGAAATGGGTTCCCAAAACTTCTACAGTTTGCCCGGACGAACGTACCCTGAAAGGTATTGCCTTGTTTTTTGCAACCTCAAAATAACCTTCTCCGGTAAGGGTAACCAATCTTTCGGCACCTTTAAAAACAGTTGGATAGGTTAATGATGATGCCGCGTTAAGCCAAACGTTGGTACCATCGGGCAAAATCACCTTGTATTGCCCCCCCTTGGGTGTGCTGATTGTATTTTGAAGTACATCGCCTGACGATTGGGCGGCCTGGTATACAATTTCGCCGTTGCCCGTTTTGGAGATCAGCACACCGGCTTGCTGCGCAATTTGCCCGCTGTTTGTATTATCAAGCACAATGGTTTTACCATTACCAAGGGTTAGCGTAGCTTTGTTGCCGCCGGGTTTAATGCCGTTATAGTTATTGGCAATAATGTTACCGGGTTTGTGGCCGTTACGGAAAAAATAGATAGCGCCAACCGAAATAAATAACAGTATTGAGGCTGCCATCGCGTACTTTGCCCAGCTACGTTTTGACGAGATAGGGACGGGCTTTTTTCCGTATCGCGCTATCTCCTCATCAATGTTCGCCTTCATGGCTTCTTTCAAAGGCAAATAACCGGGTTCGTTCTCTTCGGTAATAAGGTCTTCTGTCAGGTCGAACAGATTATAATATGCCTCCAGGAACTTAATTTCTTCACCAGATGCTTCTCCTACCCTGTATTTAGCTAATAGTATCTTAAAATATGCCTTACTTGCCTCGTCCATTTACATCTTTTATATATACATGAGTCGGCAAAAAGAAAATAGCCCACGTCAGTTTAAAATATTTTTACATTTTTTTAATAAAAATATATTCCCGAAAGCTTACGGATAAAAATCCGGCAACATAATAGCTTAAAGAATGAAAATATTCAATTTAAATGAATGAAAAAACGTTTTATCAAATTTTTTGATAAAAATAAAGGAGGATATGAAGTAAAAAAAGTGATTTGCGAAGGGTAGCGAGCGCTTTACCCATCTGGTTACGTACTGTTTTTGGCGAAATTTGCAATTGATCTGCAATTTCCTGGCTCGAAAGGCCTTCATTGAAGCGCAAATTGAATATAAGTCGCTGTTGCGGGGGGAGTGTTTCAATCAGATCATTAAACGCTTTTAAAAATTCATCGTGCAGTACATTAGCGTCTGCCCGGCCAAGCGGGCTTTCAATTTCATGGGCTGCTTCAGGCAGCTCGGCATACCTCGATTCCTTTTCAATGTATTTAAACACCCCGTTGCGTGCGGCCACCAACAGGTAGGCCGGAAGATTATTGATGGGCGATTTTGATCCCCTTGTCCAAAGCTGTACAAAAACATCCTGTGTGATATCCCTGGCACGCCCGGTATCGTTAAGCCTTTTGTAGGCCGCATTATAAACCTGTTTCCAGTACTTGTTATACAAGGCATCAAAAGCAGACTTGTTGCCATCGCTTAAAAGCAATAACAGTTCGGCATCGTTAGCGATGTGTAGTTGTTCGGGGGCCATGGTGTTATTCCGGTTGATACTGCACAATTACTTATACAAACATCATGGTGGCTTAATGTTTAGTTTAAATCTGTTAAACCCAAATATAGGCTTTTATCAGCATGCATAACAACACAGTGTTATTTTGATGATCAGATTTATATAAATTCAAGGGATGCTTTAAATGACGAATCAATTCTCTGTTTAATCAGGCAAAGGGACGATGATTACCAAATCATTCTTGTACTGAATTATAAATGCCTTATGTAAATGTTATCGAAGCTACATCAATTGCATTTAGGTAGCCGCGCTTGCAAAGGTTTGCACACATGCGGCAGCTACGGCATGAGCCTTTAAAACAAGGCTCATGTCATAACAAGCCAGCACAATTAAAAATGATAAGGTTTAGGTTGTAAAGGGCCATAATAGCTGCTATTTAAAACTTTTCTTTTTCAGCTCCTTACAATACAAAAGTAGCCTTAACCCTTATCCCCCGCAATACTGAAAAAGTGGTATATTAAAATGCCCTGAATTTGTTGATGGCTTCAACTTTATTTTGTACCTGTAGTTTGATATAGGTATTACGGATATGTTTTTTTACTGTGCCTGTTGTAATTGCAAGCCTATCTGCAATTTCTTTATACTGCAGGCCCCGGGCCAGGTAGTTAAGCACCTCCACCTCCCGTTCGGTCAAATTTCCGGAGGCTGTGGTAGCGGTTGGTTTCACCGCGGCGTTTTCATTAAACGAGGCGATCACCCGTCGCGAAATGTAGGCGCTCATCGGCGATCCGCCCGCCGCGATTTCAATGATCGCGTTTTTAATCTCATCAGCCGATGATTCTTTGAGCACATAGCCGGTGGCGCCGCTTTTTAACGATTCAAAAATGTTGGTATTGTCATCATTAATGGTACACATCAAAAACTCGGTACCAGGCAGCAAGGGTTTGGCCCGGCGTACAAACTCAATGCCCGTCATCCCTTCAAGGTTTATATCAACTATAAAAACATCGGGTTTAAACTGGTTTATTTTTTTTAAAGCGGCCTCGGCATTACTGTACGATGCGATCAAACTTACACCACTCATATCATGAATAATTTGTTCCAGACCTCGCCTGAAATGTAAGTTATCCTCTATTAAAGCTATCCGGAGCATATTCTCTGATCAATAAAGCTCGCTAATATCCTAAATTATCATGGCTTCCGTTATACCTATTAAGTGGTATTAAACGTGTAATTTAAGGCTGATAAATGTTCCTTCTCCGGGGCCGGTATCAATTTTCAGATCAGCATTTAAGCGCCTGGCACGCGCATAAATATTACGGATACCCATGGTTTCAAGTTTCCGGGAATCCAGGTCAAAACCCCTGCCATCATCCCCAATAGTAACATACAGCTTTTTCTTGTTCAGGCTGATGGTTAAAAAGGCGTTTTGAGCGTTTGAATGTTTAATAATGTTATTTAACCCTTCCTTAACAAGTAAATAAATCTGCCTTCTCTTCTCCCCGCTAATGGTGATGTTATCTTCTTCAACCGGCGGCAGGCTTTCATGCAGGCGGATATCGCTATATTCAAAAAGCCTGACTGCCTGCTTATGAATAAAATTAACAAGATTGCTCACGTCGTCGTTTTCCGGATCAAGGCTCCATATAATCAGCCTCATTTGGGTTGATATATCCGTTATGGCCTCATGAATAGCGTCAATCTCTTTAGAAGCTGGCTGATCGGCCACTCTTTTACTTAACAATTCGGTTCGGAGCTTAATACCCGAAATACTCGCACCCAGGTCATCATGTACCTCGCTGCTGATGCGCTGGCGTTCGCGTTGCAGAGCGAGGGCGTTCTCGTAGTCTTTTTTCTGCAAACCGATAATAGACAGGTAATACTTGCGTACCACCAGGAAAACCACAATTATCGAAGCAAAAACTGCCATAACCTGTAACCATAATTGCTGGTACCACAAAGGCATCACATCAAACCGGAAAACAAGCGTTCGGCTCAATTGATTAAACCTGTCGGCAGCAACCGCTTCCAGTTCATAATGCCCCGGTGGTAACAAATCAAACCGTTTTTCGCCGGAGGGCGCCACGCTCCAGTTTTTATCAACTCCCTTTAGCCGGAAACGATATTGTATTTTCCCCATGCTTTTGTATGACAGCGCCACACAATTAAATATAATGGGCTTGCCATACATAAAGCTACTTTCTTGGTTGGCTGACCTGTCATCAATTATTACCGGCTTGGGCAAATTGGTGTTGCCTAAATTTTGCGTAACTGCTATTCCCTGATCTGTTGCTATATAATAATCATGATCATACCGAGCAACATCGGCTACGTTATCCGACGGAAGGCCATTACTGGTATTAAGCAAACTAACCCTGTAATTTCGATAATTATTACCAAAGCTGATAACACTTACACCTTTAGCCGTACAAGCCCATAACGTATTATCGTCTGTCCATACCAATTTGCGGATATCACCAGAAGAAATAGCAGGTGCATTAAATTGAATAACCTTTTTATCAGTCATCAAAAAAACGCCTTGAGACTCGGTACCTATAGCGCAGGCCGCTTCATTTGATGCAAGGCATTTAACGACGTTCACACCCTCTTTACTCAGTATTTTTACATAGGGTTCACTATTTGAATTGGGCGTAAGCCTGTACAGTCCGTAAAGCGATCCTACCAGGATGTCATTTTTATAACAGGTAATTGATGTGAGACGCAAATTTTCAAATGCATATCCCTGCGAATTTTCAAATGAATATCCTTGCCCGCGTTCAAATCGGTTTGCCATTGTAAGCACCGAGTTTTGTGATATAAAACACAAATTTTCCGGTTGCCAGGCAATTCCTTTTATGGGGCCAAAAAAATACTTTTCGGGATGCCACGAAGCTGGATTATTATTGGAAACATCCAATCCGAATATCCCGTTATCAGTGCCAACCATTAGCCTGTTACCCGGAATGGCAACAAGGCTGGTAATGCGGTTAAAATCAGACCTATCCTGCTTTATAGTCAAACTACCTATCGGCTGCCTTGATTTTGTACCAAGCTTCATGTAATTAATTACACTTAAAACGTGCCCCGTAAAAAGGTAACCGCCCGCTATACCAAGTTTCAGAACGTCCTCATTGGCCAAGCCGCTTTCGTTGTTAATAACACTTACTTCGGGATTGGTACTTAAAAAAAAGCCTCTATCGTAACTGCCAAACCAAATGTTATTTTCCCTGTCGATTACAGTAGCGGTGGTAATGTTATTCCTGAGATAATTTCTACGTTCGCCGGTAAGATAGTTAATGATGTATGTTCCCTGTTTTACAGTTGTAACGGCAACAATATCTTTACCGGTTGGATAAACAGAAGTAACGTTACCTTCAAAGCGGACTTTGTTTAACGGAATGATGCCACTTCTGTTTACCTGGTAAGCCTGCACCCACTCTTTGGTTATCAATAGTAAATGATCTTGCTGCAAAGCTAACCTGTAGGGTTTGATATTATTTTTTGCAGTAGAATAATTTAACTCTCCATCCGAAAGGTCTTTTTCGAGCATATCGAGGTCGTTTTGAGATAACTGAAACTCTTCTCCACCGGCACCGTAAATATTTCCAACTAAATTTTTTATGACATGCGGTGTTGATTTCAACTGTGCAAAATGATAAACTTTTGTACTAAGCGCATAATTTACACAAAGCTCATTGTAACGGTTAAAAAAGAAATTGCCAAAAGGTAATACCCATATTTTTTGCTGTGGATCAAGTTTGTGGATTACCCCATTTTCGTAATAGCAAAAACGGTAGTTATTACAGTAAAAAAAAATGCGGTGGTATTTGTCTTCAGCTATCCGGAAACATTCGTTACTTTCCAACCCATCAGCCGAAGTGAAATTTTTGAAATGCTGCCCATCAAATCTGCTTACACCCTTATCCGTCGCAATCCAGATAAAGCCCTTGCTATCCTGCATCATGTAATGAACACGCGAACTAAGCAAACCATCCGGCGCGCTGTAGTTTTTCAGATAAACCACCTCGTAAGGAATATCAGCATAAGCTCCCGTAAAGGGTAATAGCGTAAATATTAAAAGTTTTAAAAAAAAGCTTTTTAACCGCATTTGATTATTTGCTCCAATTTACGTTGCTGCTTTGTATGATAATATATTGCACAATAATACAAAGCCTGCACCTCTTGTTGTATCATCCATCAAAAATTAAACAAAATAATTTGTAATTAAAACCTGTGGCTGTAAATCCTGATGAGATATTGTTAGAATTAAGCCCTCCCCGGCATATGAAGCCATAGCAGCAATATAAAAAGCCCCGATGGCAAGGCGTGGTTAGCAATGCCGATTATATCAGGTGCGGCAAAAACTTAACTTATTTATAACGAATGGAACTCCTTGTAAATCCCAAAGGTGTTATTTGTTGGTTACCTTGATGTTGACATCTGCTTTCCAAAAACGCTGGCAGTAATTTTCAAAAAGCGATAAATTATCACTTGAACCCAATACCGTTAGTGCTTCAATAAAATATCGGCCGTTATCCCAAGTAACAATGCAACCAGCATAAATATAATTGAACCCAGTAGATATGCGGCAAGCGCTTTAAGGTAGTTTATCCATTTGCGCCCGTCAAAAAAAAGGGCGATAGCCCACACACAGTAGCATAGCCCGATCACTCCGCCGGTTGCTATTAAATTAAACTTAAACGCGCCGTAAGCAAAAGCGAAAACGGTATAGATCAGCATGCCCATCCCTATTACAAAACATAGCAAAATCAGGATCTCGAAAAAGTTGTAATTGTATTTTCTGAAAAACAGCTTCAGGGTGAAAGCTATAAAAACGCCCATTATAATATTTGAATAACCGTAATGCCCCTGTATCCATGCAAATATCGTGTCGGTTGCTGCACTCTCGGTTGATTTATAGGTGATATACTCCTCCTCTACATGAAAAATATGGTTTATTATTGAGTAGATGAGCGAAGTGATGGTAATAAACAACACAGGTTTTACCATGCGGCTCCGGTTATCAGCTAAAAACTCCCTTACATTTTGTCCCGGCCTGATCAGGAGTTCGCGGATGGTATAAAAAATACCTTTTTCAAAATGCAGTACATGCTGTATCTCGTGCAAAAGATAATGGCCATCCACCCGTTTTATAATCGCCGGATGGCCGCAGCTACTACAAAAATTACCGTCTACAGTACTGTCGCAGTTTTTACAATTGATGGTAGCCTTTATCATGGTTTAGGTAGTTTTAAGGTATTTATTCTTTTTCATTGCAGGGCTTGTATAATGCAAAAGTCAAAACAACAAAGTTTTTAAAGGCTACACTTTAGTGTAAATTTGCCGATAGGGCTATTAAAATGAATAATAATATCAATTCGGGTTTGCTAACCCGTAACAAAGTAGAAGTAACAGCGGATGAGAAAAAACTGCAGGAAAACAATTACCTGGAAGCGGTGAAAGCTTTTGCCCGGCTTACCTACGAAAGCGTTTATATCATTGATTATACCAACATGTCGTTTGAGTACGTATCAGAAAATCCTCTGTTTTTATGCGGTTATACACCGGCCGAAGTGTTACAGATGGGCTATGACTTCTATTTTAAAAATGTCCCCCCGGAAGATTTAGAATTGCTTACCCGCATAAACGAAGCAGGTTTTGACTTTTATGAAAAGCAGGCAGGTAAAAACAAAAAACTATACAGCATCACCTATGATTTTCACCTTATAAACCGCGACGGCAAACGTGTACTCATCAACCATAAACTTACCCCGCTGTTTTTAACCAACGAGCAAAAAATGTGGAAGGCTATGTGCGTTGTATCGATCTCCAACCATCAAAACGCGGGCAATGTATATATCCACAAACAAGGTGCAAACGAGATATGGCAGTTAGATACCACCAACAATACCTGGCACAAATTGCAAAAGCCCAGGCTTAATAAACGCGAAACGGAAGTTTTACGTTTGCATGCCCAGGGGCTAACCATCAACCAGATAGCCGAACGCTTATTTGTGGTGCCCGACACTGTAAAGTACTACAGGCGGCAAATTTTTGAGCGCCTTGAAGTAAGCAACATGACAGAAGCCCTGTCCGTTGCCGTTAATAGGCAGATCATTTAACGTAAGTATGGTCATGTAAAGTAAAAATGCCTCCCCATTACCGGGGAAGCATTTATGTTATCAGCTTAAATATGAATTGAGCAGCGTTTCCCAATCCTTTGCCTGTTTTTCAATCTGTTTGATTTTCATCTCGTTATCTTCAAACTGGCGATAAAAGGTTATGCTATCAATCACTTTGTTTTGCGCATCGGCTATCTGTAATGCGATCGAACCTACGGATGTACCATTCATAGTTTTCCGTACATAGGTTTTTGTTGCTTTTGCCAGGTTGTAAACTATAGTTTCAGATTGGTTAAGATCTGCAAGTAACAACAACCTACCCGGTTTGGCCCAACCTATAATTCTGTCGCTAACCTGTTCGTAACGTGTAAGATCAAGACTTAATGCCGAGGCTTTGTTAAACAACTTGTTCCTTAATAAAGCAAGTTGCTTTTGTTTTGAACGTTTAATGATGATATAAAGGGGCACGCCAAAAAGCGCCATCACCCCTCCTGCAATCAGGGAGCTTTCTAAAATATGAGTCATGGTAAGATTTTCTAAATAAGTTTAAAAGAAGCGGCAAAGCTTCGTTAATTGGGCAGAAAACTTAGTAATCATTACCAAAAAACATGGAAAGGGAACAGGATCAGCAATAACTTTCGGGGTACCTGGTCATTGCGCGAAGTAATGATATGCTGCGAAATTCTATCACCGCCTCTTGCCTGGCCAACCGGTATTACCGTTAAAAATGCAGCGTGAACGGTTACCTGCTGCTTACATAGCAGCTGGCTGTTTAAAACAGATGCCAATGAATTTTCCTCTGCAAAAATTTCGGCATGCAAACACTGCCTTACAGTCAGCCTCGCCTCATGCATTATAGTAACAGGCTTTTTAGCCTTTGCAGCAGAAGCAAGGCATAAAAGGCCGGATAATACAATAAGCTTAGTTAATCTGTAAAACATACTCAAACGTTAATTTCTCCGGGTCCTGGCTTCTTCCAGATCAAGCTCGCGCTCACGGGCGCGGATCAGGTGATCTGCAAACTCTTTGTTCCGGTGCATTTTTTTTAGTTCGTTTCGGCGCACATCAATAATATCCAGCAGCATCTGGCGATAATTATGAATAAAAGCAGGTGTTTGCTCATCACCGTCCAGTTGCTTCCCGGCAATCTCGGCCATACGCTCGTACTTCTCTTTTACGCGCCTAAACAAGGGCTTTTCTTCTATATCCAGGCCGCAATTATCGTCCAGGTAAGCGATAACCGCTGTGGCCAGCCGGTGCCTGATCTGCTGCTCCTGGCTCCTGTCATCATCCACAACCTTCAAATTAAGCATCCGCAGTATAAAAGGAAGACTTAACCCCTGCAATACAAGCGTAAACAGTATCACCACAAAAGTGATAAACAGGATGAGGTTACGGTGCGGGAAAGCCGTTCCATCTGCAAGCGTTAGCGGAATGGCAAGCGCCGATGCAAGCGAAACCACGCCCCGCATACCGCTCCAGCCTATCACAAAAACCGGTCGCCAGTTGAGCGGCCCCTCCCGTTTTGCTATGCGGCGGCTGAATAGACGCGGAAGATAGGCAGACGGAAAAACCCAGATCAGCCTTACAATGATCGATAGTAAACTTATCGCCACCGCGAACACGATACAATCAGACAGGGAGTAATGCCCTATACCCGCAACGATATCAGGTAATTGCAGCCCTATCATGATAAACACTACGCCATTCAATAAAAAGATGGCTACATTCCATACGTTGAGTATTTGCAGCCGCGAATCGTACGAAAAAATATCCGACGAGCGGAAAGACAAAAATAACCCGCCGCTAACAACCGCCAGCACACCCGAAAAATGAAAATGCTCGGCAGTAAGGTACATCAGGTATGGCGCAATCAATGTAAGTGACGTATCGATGCCAGGCGTGGTTGGCAAAAAGCGGTGGATGGCATAAACCACATGCGCTATGGCAAGGCCTATCAATACCCCCATAATCACTACCGAAAAGAAACTGCCCGTTGCCTGCCAAAACGTAAACTGCCCGGTAGAAATAGCCAGCAGCGCAAATCTGAAAACTATAAGGCTGGATGCATCATTAACCAGGCTTTCACCTTCCAGTATGGCTACTATCCGGGCGGGTACTTTCAAATCCTTAAATACCGATGCCGCGGCAACCGCATCGGGCGGCGAAATTACGCCGCCCAGCAAAAAGCCCAACGCTAACGAGCAATCCGGAATAAGCCAATGGGCAAAAAATGCGACGGTAGTAGCCGTAAAAATCACCAGGCCGAAGGCCAATAAGGAGATCGGCCTGCGCAAACGCCAAAACTCGGCCCACGAAGTATTCCAGGCGGCGGAGTATAACAATGGAGGCAGAAAAACCACGAATATGATTTCCGGATCCATTTTTATAACCGGCACGCCCGGAATAAAGCTGATCACCAACCCCGACAGCACCAATAATATAGGGTACGATACGTTTATTTTATTGCTGAGCAAAGCCAGCATAGATGTTGTGAACAGCAGAGCCAGCACAACAAGCAAATTATCCTGAATCATTATTGTTCGGTTAAAGGTTTGTCAACTTCAATATCCGATAAAGATACGAAACGCACCACGCCCCTGTAATTAATCCAAATACCTGTCCAGCTATTGCTATCATAACCAAGAAATACGGCTTGAGGCACCTGTGGGTCAAACCCTTCAAATAGTTTTCCGGTATAACGCAGCCGTGTGCCAACGGCTAAATTTTCATTATTCATCAATATTGTTTTTAATAAGTAAAAGGAAGCAAAACCAAACTCAGGCCACAGGCCTCCAGATTTTGAATACGTTTTCATAGCGGCTGCCGCCATCCCTTATCAATAAGGCGATATCATCCTGCCTTTCAGGAAAATATTTTTCTACCAGTTGTTGGATGCGTAAAAGAATTGCTCCCATTCCCGACTCGATAGTAACCAGCGGAATCTTTATTTTAATGATCATATCCTGGAAATGGACCTCGGCCTCTTCCCTGAATTCTTTGGCCAGCATAACCGCTACCTGCGAATGAAACTTTTTCTTTGCATTTCTTTTCATAACTCCATGTTAACGAGATAATCATTTTTCAATTAACTGCCATTAATGGTTATCGCCTGTTCATGAAAAACAAACGTTATCAATACAAAAAAAATATCAGTTACTACCAGAAGGCATGAAAAGGATACAGGAGAAACCTGTAATACAAATGCTTATATATAAATAAAATTTGGGGCGTTTGTACCAGAACCGGGAAACGAAGGTCTGCCGACTGCGAGGTGGCAGCCTCTGCATGCAAATCAGGCGAATAATTGGGTTGCTGCCGGAATCTGATAACTGTTTTAAGCAAATCATCCTGCAGATTTGCGGCTAATTGACCGGCTTTTTTTAAACGGTTAACCGACTTTAGGGTTGACGGGGATCCGTTTGCAACTGCCGAGGCATACGAAACCTGCGTTAGTGCTGAAAAGCACAACACCGCAAACATTCCGAACAATAACCTCAAGCGTTTTGCCATAATAGCAAATATAAAAATTTAGATAAGATACGGGTATCGCGATTGAAGTAATTTATCAGGTAATGCGTTAAAGGATAGTTATGTTTTTTAAAAGCTCCAAATCAATCAAAAACCATAACCTCCATCCTGGGATGCAGAAAGCGCACTACATTGATGCTTTAGGCAGCAATTGATATTGAACAAATCCCCCGCCCCTACTGCAATTTCTTAATCAACCCCGTCCCTATCGCATCAGTACTCTCCGCCGAGTTTGATAATATTACCACAGCAAGTTTCTTCTCTGCGTTAAACGCCAGGAAACTGCTACTGCCATAAGTGCCGCCGTTATGGAAAATATAGTCCGCTCCATCTACCACAATAATATGCCAGCCAAGGCCAATCTTGGTATCCTTGCTGTAAGTAACTTCATGCGTTTGTGCTAAAGCTTTCCCGAGCCTGTCGGCACCGTTGTTCATGTTAGTCCTGGCATACACCAACAAATCATTTACGGTTGAACGCAGTGCCCCGCAGGCAGCGAGGGCGCTAAAATCCCAGGGTACGGTTGGGTCGCCGTATTGGCTGTATACTTTGGTAAAGGCGGTTTGCTGCAGGGCACTCAGGTGCTGTACTGTATTTTTCATGCCAAGCGGGGCGCAGATAATTTCCTGTACCATTTGGTCGAACGTTTTGCCGCTTACCTGTGATAGAACGGTACCTAACAGCCCTACGCCTAAATTGGAGTAAGCATATTGCTCGCCCGGCCTACTGTTCAGTTTACAGGTTTTGAGATAGGCGAATAACAGCTTCTTAGTATAGTTTTTGTAAGGATTTGCCGCTCCGGCCGAATCAAACTGCAAATTTTCAGGGATGCGTGCCAGGCCGGAGGTGTGGTTACTGAGTTGCAACAGGGTTATACCGTTGAGTGCCGGATTAGCTTTTACAGAATCGGGCAGGTATTTAGTTACAGGATCTGTTAGCTTCACCTTACCTTCGTTTGCATACCAGGACAGTAAGGTGGCCGTAAAGGTTTTGGTGACAGAGCCGATTTCGAATATGGTATTGGCCGTTGGTAATTGTTTGTTACCCCGGGCCGTTTCGCCGTAGTTATACGTGCTGATCTGCCCGTTTTTTAATATGCCGATACTTAAGCCAACGGTGTTGAGCTTTTGAATATAGGGTCCGGCAATTTCATCAACCTGTTTGTCCATATCGCTAAGCATTTTATTTGATGTTGGCACCTTGCCGGTTTTATCGGCGGTAACTTCTTTATACGGCTGAAAAAGGAACAGCTCAATCTTATTACCCGCGTCCAAACTCATCAGTAACTGCAGTGTAGCGGTTTGGAACACCAATTTATAGGTACTTACCTTGTTATTTACAAAACTGATCACACTTGAACCCTTGATATCGTTAAGCGGAAATAATTGCTGCTCCATCAAACTGCGAAACTGTCCGCCGCCAACCGAATGCCTGAAGTTGGTACCGGTAAGATTGTAAATAGAATCGGCTTGCTTAGCGTTAAAAAAGGTTTTCACCAATGCGAATACCGAATCGGTTTTAAACTGCTGATGGCTTTGGGCAAAGGTAATACCCGATTTAAACAGCAATAACGCTAAGCAAAGTTTCAACTTCATAAATTGAATTTAAAGATCTCTAAAATCCGCTGCGAAATAGTTACCGGCCAAAGGATCGGTCAGGTTTACAAACTTACGTTCATTATATATCCAAACCCTGCGGAAAATGATAACGCCGATAACAGCACCTAAAATATAATTATAGCCAATAAAACTAAACATGCCACCAAAAACATCCATTCCGTCCCTTATATTTTTACCTGTACAGATCAGCATAAGGGTACTTGTTGCTATTGATATTGCCAAACCATACAAAAAGCCGCCGTTAATGATGCAATAATCCCACATCCCCCGCTTACGGGCGTTTTCCCATTGCTTAACAAAGCGGATATTCTCTACATCCTGTGTAGTGAGCCCTTTGGCTTTTAAACGAGTCAGTTCTTCCCGGCTATATTGATAGCGGTAATGCCCCGAGATGAGAAAAATCGGGAAATAAATTAATGAAAGCAGGCCGCATCCTGCCAAAATAAACAGCAGGGCAACAACCGTTAGTAAAACAAACCACTTATAATTGACTTTCAGATATGATGTTAATTGACCGAATTGCATATCTGCTTGTCCGTTTTAAATAGTTGGAGTTTGTCCCGCTAACAGGTAAAGTACAGCCATACGTATGGCTACGCCGTTTTCAACCTGGTCGAGTATGATGGATTGCTTACTATCGGCCACATCGCTGGTAATCTCTACACCGCGGTTTATCGGGCCGGGATGCATTACGGTGATCTCTTTATCCAACGAATCCAATATGGTTTTATTGAGGCCGAAGAGCATGGTGTATTCTCTTAACGACGGGAAATATTTAATATCCTGGCGCTCCAGTTGAATACGGAGCATATTGGCTACATCGCACCAGTTAAGCGCTTTAATCAGGTTGTGCTCAACCTTAACACCTAATGAGCCAATATATTTAGGGATCAGTGTAGTAGGTCCGCAAACCATTACCTCAGCGCCCAGCTGTTTCAGGCAAAGGATATTGGATAGCGCGACACGCGAGTGCAGGATATCGCCTACAATCACCACTTTTTTACCGGCCACATCGCCATATTTTTCGCGGATGGAAAAAGCATCCAGCAAAGCCTGGGTAGGGTGCTCGTGCGCGCCGTCGCCGGCGTTTACAATATGGGCTTTTACGTGTTTTGACAGAAAGATCCCTGCGCCGACGTAAGGGTGGCGCATTACCACCATATCCACCTTCATGGCCAGGATGTTGTTTACGGTATCAATCAGCGTTTCGCCTTTGCTTACCGATGATGACGAAGCAGCGAAGTTTACAACATCAGCCGAAAGTCTCCTTTCGGCCAGTTCGAATGATAAACGGGTACGGGTTGAGTTTTCGAAAAAAATATTGGCGATAGTAACATCACGCAACGAGGGCACTTTTTTGATAGGCCTGTTTAAAACAGATTTAAAAGTATCGGCAGTTTCAAATATCAGTTCAATATCTGCGCGGTTCAAATCTTTAATACCTAATAAGTGTCGTGTGCTCAGTCCTGCCATGTTATTTTGATTTCGGATTTCGGATGTTCGATTTCGGATTTTTGTATTTCGGATTTCGGACGTTCGATTTCGGAATTATTTATTTTTTATTATTTAATTTTTGATTTTCTTTCGCCGTTTTACCTATTGCGGTAAAGATTGCCGTGAGCTCGTTAGCCTCTTTTTTCAAGCCAGGCAAAGTGGATGAATTAACTAAACCCGACTCCTCAATCAATTCTAACCAATAAATTGATTCATCAGCTTCTTCTTCTACTATCACTATTTTGTTTATAAAATCAGCCGTCGATTTTCCTCTACATGCTGATCGATAATTTGCACCTACAGAAGTTGAGCTTCTTAGTAATTGATGAGTTAAGATGTCAATTGAACGGAAACGAGGCAACTCTTCAACAAACCTAATAATATCTGTTGCGAATTTCTTAGTCCTCTTTTTTAATTCAACCTTATCCATTTCAAATAAAATTTCTTAAAATCAGTAAATTCAAAATCAAAATAATTCCGAAATCGAACATCCGAAATCCGAAATTACTCAGAAACAAGTACAATCTTGTCTTCGCCATCAGTATCTCTCCAACTTACTACCACTTTTTGTGATGCGATAGAATCTACTTCAATACCCACATAATCCGCAGCTACCGGAATGTGGCGCGAATACCTTCTATCTACCAAAGCTAAAAGCTCAACTTTTTCCGGGCGACCGAAGGCTTGTAACGCATCCATCGCAGCGCGGATGGTACGACCCGTCCACAGCACATCATCCATCATGATCACTTTTTTACCTTCAATAATAAAATCTATCCTGGTTTGATTAGGTACCAGCTGCGATTCGCGGCGGCGGAAATCATCGCGGTAAAAGGTAATGTCCAGATCGCCCTGTAGTATATTTTTTCCGGGTAATATAGCCCTTAGCTCTTCAGCAACACGCTTGGCCAGGTAAATGCCCCGGGGCTGGATGCCTATTAATACCGTATTTGAAAAATCGTTATGATTTTCAATTAACTGGCGACATAAACGTTGTATGGTAATTTGAAACTTTTGTCCGTCGAGCAGTGTCAGATTTTGCATCGTATGGGTGGATTTGGGCAAAAATAATAATTTGTTTTCAAAAGCCACCTCTAAATCTCCCCCGAAAGGGGAGACTTTTTAAACATGAACTATTATATACAAATCGCGCTCGTTTGCAACGAGTGCGTAACATGGGTTTGCGTTTGTAACGCAAGCCGCGCGATACAATCCAACTCGCGCTCGTTTGCAACGAGTGCGTAACATGGGTTTGCGTTTGTAACGCAAGCTGCGCGATACAACCGCGAAACCATTTTAAGCGCTCCTTACAAACGAGCGCAAGAATCAATCATTATAAACGAGCGCAAGAATCTCGCAAAATCAGATGGGCAAAAAAAAGCCCCCCGATGTTATCGGGGGGCTTATATAAAAGCGGTTAAGCTATTAATTATGCTTCTTCTTCAGAGCCGGTTTTACGTGCTTTGTTTTCGGCACCTTCCATTTGCTCTTTCAATTGTGCTAATACGCTCAAATCACCCAAAGTTGATTTTTCAACCGAATCTTTCACTTTTTTCACCGCGTTGGTAGCTGCTTTAGCTTCTTTTTTGCGGGCTTCAAACTCTTGTACACGAGCGTCGGCACGGGCTTCTTCCCAAATACGTGAGTGTGAAATAACGATACGTTTGTTCTCTTTGTTAAATTCGATGATTTTGAATTCAGCAGCTTCTTCAGCTTTTAAAGCTTTGCCGTCTTCTTTAACCAGGTGTTTGGTTGGCGCGAAGCCTTCAACACCATAAGGTAAAGCTACGATAGCACCTTTATCAGTTACTTTGATCACAGTACCTTCGTGAATCGAATCGATAGTGAAGATAGTTTCAAATGTATCCCAAGGGTTTTCTTCAAGCTGTTTGTGGCCTAAGCTCAGTTTGCGGTTCTCTACATCAAGTTCAAGTACAACCACGTTCAGTTTTTCACCAACTTTAGTGAATTCGTTAGGGTGGTTAACTTTTTTAGACCATGAAAGGTCAGAGATGTGGATCAAACCATCGATACCGTCTTCCAGTTCAACAAACACACCAAAGTTGGTCATGTTTTTAACTGTAGCTACGTGTTGTGTACCTACTGCATACCTTTCGGCAGCATTTTGCCAAGGATCAGGGGTTAATTGTTTAATACCTAACGACATTTTGCGCTCTTCGCGGTCTAATGTAAGTACCTGAGCTTCGATCTCGTCGCCAACTTTCAGGAATTCCTGAGGGTTGCGCAGGTTTTGCGACCATGACATTTCTGATACGTGGATCAAACCTTCAACACCAGGGATGATTTCAAGGAATGCGCCGTAATCAGCAACGGTAACAATTTTACCTTTAACTTTAGATCCAACCTGAATTTCTTCAGAAAGACTTTGCCAAGGATGCGGGGTTAATTGTTTCAAGCCCAGAGCGATACGTTTTTTCTCGTCATCAAAGTCAAGCACAACAACGTTGATTTTTTGATCCAATGCAAGAATTTCGCGTGGGTGCTCGATACGGCCCCATGAAATATCTGTAATGTGCAGTAAGCCGTCAACACCGCCAAGATCGATGAATACACCAAAGTCGGTAATGTTTTTAACGGTACCTTCCAATACCTGACCTTTTTCAAGGCGCGCAACAATTTCAGTTTTTTGGTTTTCCAGATCGTCTTCGATAAGCACTTTGTGCGATACCACAACGTTCTTGAATTCGTGGTTGATTTTAACAACTTTGAATTCCATAGTTTTACCTACATACACATCGTAATCCCTGATAGGTTTGATATCGATCTGTGAGCCAGGTAAGAAGGCTTCAACACCCATGATGTCAACAATTAAACCACCTTTGGTGCGGCTCTTCACAAAGCCGGTGATGATTTCATCGTTATCAAGGGCCGAATTAATGCGCTCCCATGATTTTTGAGTTTTTGCGCGTTTGCGTGAAAGCACTAACTGACCGTTAGCATCTTCCTGCGATTCAACAAAAACGTCAACTTTATCGCCGATCTTCAGATCAGGCGTGTCACGGAATTCTGATACTGATACTAAACCGTCTGATTTGAAACCTACGTTAAGTACAACATCTTTGTTATTAACGTTAACAACGGTACCGGTGATGATTTCGCCTTTGGTGATAGAGCTGAAAGTTCCATCATACAATTTTTCAAATTTCTCACGGTCGTCATCGCTGTAGTTACCAAATTTTTTATCGTCGGCATCCCAGTCGAAATCTTCGCTTGGTGTTAAGGCGATCTTTGATTTGATCTCTTCGATAGATATTGAATCAGCTTCTGATTCAACAGTTTCTTTTTCGCCAGACGCGTTCACTGTACCCAGCTCAGCTTCTTTCGCTTTTAATTCTTTTTCTGCTTCTTGTTTTTTTGCCATTAAATAATTTTTCTCCTTTTCCCAATTTGTTAATTGGGACTGCAAAGGTACGGATATATTTTATTGAAAAAAGAAATTTTTAATGTTAATTGCTTATTTTCAAGCCATTTTGATTACAAATGCGCACATTTTTTCCACAACCTGCTTATCGGGGCTGTAAAACAGCGCGTCGCAAACGAAGATAAAGCACAATCAACACTTCAAACAGCGGTTAATTTCCGGGCTATCTCATTAAAAATCAGCATAAAATCATTCAACATTTCCTCACGGTAGTTGCTTAATATCTCATCCATCATTACTTCCTGTTCGGGCGTGAATGGATTTTTCCAGATACGCATACAAATCCTTTTCAGCGCGTAGGCTACCTGGTGGGTTTCGGCGTAAGTATGCAGGTATTGGCTTTTCTTAAAACCATCGTAAAATTTAAAGAAAACGGCAGTATCTTCTAATCCGGCAAACTTTAAAAACGCGTTTATCTTCTCGTCGTGGCAGCCGCTTAAATGGTTGTAAAATTCGGCCACACTTATTTTGCCGGTCGTGAGCAGCAAATTATCTATAATTAACTCTAAAGCGATGTGGCCTAAAAAAAATGGTTTTACCGGCGACCCTTCGAGGGCGGGCAACAACATTTTTTTCAACGCATGTGAACGGGTGGTAAAGAAATCCGACGAGTGAAAATAACGGTCAACCTCAAGATGCTTGTTCCATCCGGCTATGATGGAATTGATCTCGTTATCAGCATGGTGCAATTTCTCGGGGTGGAGAATGATATTTTTATCGGCATTTTTCAGCAGGTCGGGCAGTACCGTTCCCAGCACGTGGTAACAGTTGGTGGTATCCCTGTCGAAATAAAAATGCGATAAAAAATTCATAAGCCTTGGTTTGCAAAATACCCGGTTTTGCTCAAGATACAAAATATAAGTAATTATTTGAAACTGGGTTTACCTATAGTTAACTGTCAATCAAAGTAATAAATGACATAACAAACTGACATTACGGCATAAAAACACATTGATCTTGTGGATTTAACTAACATTTAAGAAGAATTATTTAAAAGTCACAACACAACGTCAGGTTGTCACTTGAGATTGAAATGAGATTGTTTGGTGCAATTATTGAAAAAGCAACAGCGGTTTAGATTGAATGGATTATCACTCTTAACCGCCAATTGCTTTATATCAAAATTTCGCGATTCAAATATAGATCTTTCCGGCAAACTGTCAATAATCCGAGTTACCGAGCTTTTCGGGGACACAAATTTAGTAAAATGACAAAAGGTTACTTGGTTGTTGGAATCATATTAAAAGATGGTTCGAAACATGAGCACATTACCTATTTAGTTTGCTGGAATCCTTCTACCAAAGCAACTAATGCTGTTTCGGTGAATTATGTTATCTCGGATATCAAAAGTGGTTCCTACTATTTTACCCACTATAACAATACAACTGCAAATGTTGATGTTAGTAGTCGTAATGGAGTAGAGTATGTGAAAACAGATCCAGATGGATCGATTAATGATAACTTATTAAAGTTACCTGTTTATTCGTTAGCATCTTAAAAAAAGCCCCCCATCGGGGGCTTTCCATTCATAATATACAATTTCATAGCTTTTTCATATTTCAAGAAAACGACATATATTCTATTATATTTGCACCTTTTTGAAATACAACCCGATATGAACTTTGTTGAAGAATTACGCTGGCGCGGCATGTTGCATACCGAAATGCCCGGAACCGAGGATATGTTAAATAAAGGTATGGCTTCGGGGTATATCGGCTTTGATCCTACTGCCGATTCATTGCATGTTGGCCACCTTACCCAGATCATGACGCTGATCCATTTTCAACGCGCGGGCCATAAACCTTACGCATTGGTAGGCGGCGCTACCGGCATGGTGGGCGATCCGTCGGGCAAATCGGCCGAGCGTAATTTATTATCGGAGGATGTGTTGCAGCACAACCTCGAATCGGTAAAAAAACAACTTACCCGTTTCCTTGATTTTAACACCGGCGCCAACAGCGCCGAAATGGTAAACAACTACGATTGGTTTAAAGATTTCACCTTCCTCGATTTTATCCGCGATGTAGGCAAGCACATCACTGTAAACTACATGATGGCTAAAGATTCGGTTAAAAAACGCCTGGAAGGCGACACCGGTATGTCGTTCACCGAATTTACTTACCAGTTGGTACAGGGCTACGATTTTTACTACCTCTGGAAACACCATAACTGCTCGTTACAAATGGGTGGCAGCGACCAGTGGGGCAACATTGTTACAGGCACGGAGTTGATCCGCCGTAAGGATAGCGGCGAGGCTTTTGCCTTAACCACCAACCTGATTAAAAAAGCCGATGGCACCAAATTTGGCAAAACCGAAAGCGGCGCGGTTTGGCTGGATGCCGAGCGTACATCGCCATACCAGTTTTACCAGTTTTGGTTAAACACAACTGATGTTGATGCTAAATCATACATCCGCATTTTTACCCTGCTTGATCGTGAGGTTATTGAAGCGATGGAGGTTGAGCATGATGCAGCCCCGCATACCCGTGTTTTGCAAAAAGCATTGGCTAAGGATATTACCATTAGGGTACATGGCGAGGCCGAGTACGAGAAAGCCATCAAATCGTCGGAGTTTTTATTTGGTAATGTTGGTATTGAGTTTTTGAATGAACTAAGCGGGAACGAAGTACTCGATCTGTTTGCAGGTGTACCTAATTATACAGTTTCATTAAGCGAGCTTGAAGAAGGCATTAATGCTGCCGATCTTTTAGCAGCTAAATCAGCCGTATTCACCTCAAAGGGCGAAGCCAAAAAAATGATCCAGGGTGGTGGTGTTGCCATCAATAAAGTTAAGATAGCCACCGCAGACGATATTTATAATGCAGAGGCTTTAATTGGCGGCAAATTCATCGTAGTTCAAAAAGGTAAAAAGAACTACTTTTTGATTATAGCCGAATAAAAAATCATTGCCGCTGGCTTTAATAAAGGCCTTTAGCCAAAGTTCCCCGGGAGGAATTTGACTAAAGGCCTTTTTGCTTTTTACTAAACAGTGGGTTAGAGCCAGTAGCATTGCATAAGGAGGTTCGCGTTACAAACGCAAACCCACGTTAAGAACTCATTATAAATGAGCGCAAGTTTAGCATTGTATCAGGCGGTTTGCGTTAAAAACAGCACTCATTATAAATGAGTGCAAGGTAGCATTGCATAGGGAGGTTCGCGTTACAAACGCAAACCCATGTTAAGCGCTCATTATAAATGAGCGCAATAGTATGTTTATGTATTTTACCTGGTAATCGTTTTATTCTTCAAAACAATAATAGGTTCATACAAATCCCAATCGGGCTTATAGTCTTTTTGGTTCATTAAGCCTTGCGCGCCTACCGAAAAATTACCCAAAACAATATCCGTATCTCCATCGCCGTCAATATCGTTGACATCCATCGAAATCCATCTGCCTAACTTATTAACCGGTACCTCGTGTACTTTGAACTTGCCGGGGGCTACCTGCTCATGATAGGTAAAACCTTCAGTAGGGTGATATTTATAATCGGGGAAGAACGCTATCACCGCCAGGTCAAGGTCGCCGTCCTTATCAAAATCTGTGGCGATGGCTTTTGAGCAGCCATTGATATGGTAAAAATAAGTTTGTTTAAACTTCCAGTTTCCCTGATTGGTGAAAATATAAACCCCATGATAGGGTTTAAATACCGGCGAGTAATCATTATTATCGCCACAGGTGTACAAAATATCCGGCTTGCCGTCGTGGTTAAAATCAACCAGCTGAAAACTGCTCGAGCCGTACACCGGCGGAAAGCGCATGATGTTTTTAGTAATAAAGCCGCCCTTTTTATCATTCAGAAAAAGCCAGATCCCTTCATCAGCCTGGGCAAACATGCAAACTATGTCGGGCCATCCGTCCCCGTTGTAATCGCCCGTATATACTATTTCGGGGCCGGGTATGGCACGGATTATTTTCTTTTTAAACCGATGATCGGGCTGCTGTTCAATCAAAAACAGCCCTCCCCTTTCGCGCCCGAAACCGCAGGTTACATAGTCTATCAGCCCATCTTTGTTAAAATCGGCAACTGCGGTCTTCACCGGTCGCGGCAGGCTATCTTTTAAAAGTACCGTATCCTTTGAGCTCTTGCTTAGGTTAATATGCAATAACGATCCCTTTAATTCATCATTAGGCGGCAAGATGCCGATACAGGTAATTACCGCGCTGTTAGGTTCTGTTGCCGACTGATAAAAAGATGCGTCTGTTACGGGCGAATGAAAAGTTTTAATTAGCGTTGAGCTCAGGTCGCTGTTCCATCGGTAAAGTTTATTACCGGCGTCGCCGGTATAAAAATGTTTATCAATGGGGTTAAAAGCCACCATGGTGGTCATGGCTTCGCCATGTTTCCGGTCTACCTGTACCGGTCGGCTAACCGTAAATATCGCGGAATCGAGCACGGCATCAGGCTTTGGGATTTTAAGTTTTTTAGGCGATGCGTACCGGTAATAAACCAATATTTTAGTCCAATCGGCCAATGATAACGCCGCATCCGGCCCGGCTATGTATTGATCCATAAAAGGCCTCATCCCCAGCTTTTGGCCCATAGTCGGCAGGATATGTTTATCCCAGGTAGCGCTATCCAGTAATGAGGCATCGGGCGCTTCGTGGCATCGGCCGCAATAATTTACGGCCACCTTTTTAGCTCCGGCCAACAATTCTTCGTCCGTTGGTTCATGATCGCCGCAACCCGAAAAAATGGCACCCAAAGTGAAAATAAACCCAGCTATCCATAAACAGCAATCCCTTCTCTTTATCCCCTTCACCGCCAGTCCATTTGTCATTTAATGCAGTTTAGCTATTTTGTTGTATGATTTTCAAGCACAATAAGTGGTAGATGCTTATCCCAATCAGGTTTAAAACCATCCTGAAACATGAAGCCATCGGCATAATTACCTAAAACCAAATCAGGTTTTCCATCATTGTTCAGATCGGTTTTTTCCATGCACATCCAGTGCCCATACTGGCTTACCGGTATTGCATGAGGTTTAAAACTGAAAGGCTTATCCTGTTCAAAATAAATAAACTCCTCGGCCGGGGTGTTCTTCATATCGGCAAAAAAGGCTATCGTAGCGATGTCCAGGTCGCCATCGCCGTCAAAATCAGCAGCTATCGCCTTAGTGCATCCGTTTACAGGGTAAAACCAGCGCTGCTTAAAATTCCAATCGCCGGTATTGGTAAAAATGTATAAACCATGATAGGGTTTAAGGATCCGCGAATCGCGATAATTATAGCCACAGGTCAGGATCAGATCGGGTTTACCATCATGATCCATATCTGTTAACTGAAAGCTGCTGCAGCCATACACCGGCGGAAAATGAAGCAGATTCCGGGTTGTAAAACCGCCCTTCTGGTTGTTAAGTAGTAACCACAAACCTTCGTCGCCGCTTCCGGTCAGCAGCATCACATCCGGCCATCCGTCCTTATTAAAATCACCAACTTCGGTTTGTACCGATCCTGCTTTATCATAAATGGTTTGTTGCTGATAGGTATGATCTTTATTTTGTTTGAGCAGGTACACGCCGCCTTTAAATTTACCCTGTCCGCATACTACCACATCAGCCAGGCCGTCTTTATCAAAATCGGCAGTTGTGGTGTTTACAGGCCTTGGTAAATCCGAAGCGATGTAAGTTTGATCCTGGTTAACATGCGCGGCATCAAGGTTTACCTTTACAACCTTCCCGTTCGGAAAATCAATAGGCGCCATGCGGCCAATACAGGCAAAAAATCCTACATTATGCCCGGCACTATCAGTACCAAAACTAACTCCCACAGCGGCAGAAGGTAATTTGGCCAGCGAATCCATTTTCAGGTTACTATCCCAGGTGTTCAGCTTTTCGTCCACAGCGTCGGCACTGTAAAGGCGATGCGTGGCAGGGTTAGTGGCCACCATTGTGGTAAAAGCCTTATAGTTAACAGACTGAGGCTTTTTCAACGTAAAACCGGCCCAGTCGTTCACCAGCGCGACAGGCTTTTTGGCGGGTAACAAGGTATCGGGCGCTGCCTTTTTGTAATATTCAATAATGGTATTCCACTCGTTGATGGTTGCCCCGGTAGTATCAAGCGGATTATTTTTAAAATAAGAGTTACCGCCATAGGTTGAAATATGCAGCAAAGGGGCCATATTAACCAGCGTATGGTTTATCCATACATTTTTCGGCAAGGCATCAACAGGAACAAGCGCGTGGCAGCGGGTACATTTTAATTGCACCAGGGCTTTACCGTCAACCATTACGTTGCCGGTAAACTTATAAGGTTGATAGGCCGGTTTAGATTTGCAGCTATTGAATAAGGTTAAACCGGCTGTTATGGCAGAAAATAAAAAAAGGGATGATATGGTTAAAACGCCTTTTTTAAATCTCATATAGATAGTTGGGGTGTTAGTTTTTTAGTTTTAGCTTTTTCCAGATATATTCTCCTACCTGGCGGCCCTGTACCGCGCCCTGGTCTACGCTGTTTTTAAAATGGATACCGCCGTAAAACCTGCTGATAGATGTTTCGTCGGCAGCTTTTAAAAACGAATCAAAATGGCGCTGCATGCCTATGTACCGCAAATCGCTGGTATCCTGGTAAGCAAAGTTATCGCCAAAAAGGTGTGTAAGAACCACTGCTGATGCTCCGCTGATATCGCTATGCCCGCTCGGATATTCAGGGAAAGGCGGCGTTTGCAGCATAGGTAGCCAGTCGTGATCAATTTTATCATTAATGATGGTAACCGGCCTTATATAGTTGGTTTCGTATTTCACCTGCCAGCCGCAAATAAAGGCATCAAACAAAGCTATCGAAGTAAGAGCGTAGGCCTGGGCCGTTTTCAAGGCATCGGCATGGGTTTGCTTACAGGCTATGGCGGTAATCCCGATCCAGTGACCGCCCGGCGTAATTTTTTTGTTGGCAAACATCATGTGCCCTTTATGCTCTATCACAAAAGGGTTATCATCCCAAAACTTCGCGATGGTTTTCTGTTCGGCGGTAAGGTTTTTGCTCTGATTGTAAACTTCCTGTGTTTGTTTAAAGTACTGGCTGTTTTTATCTTCACTGAAAGCCGGCGGCGGCGGCAACGGGAACATGGTTGAAGTATCAACCGCGAAGGTGTGCATGGTGCCCCAGCAAAACTCAACACCATCCAGGTAATCGGGTGGGGTTGGGTGCCAGTTGCCGGGATTGTCATTTCCTAAAAACCTCGGCTTGCCGCGGGTTTGCGGGTAATTATCAACCGCGGCCCTTTTCAGCACATATTTCCCGATTTTTTCGCCAAAAGCCATAGAGCGGGCATAGGTCGAATCATCAAGGTTATCCTTGTACATAGCGTAAACCTTAGCCTCATATTTTTTTAACGAATCGATAGAAAAGGTAACCTTATGGGCCACGGTAAAAAATGCCGATGTAGCAGCCAGTGTGTAATTATATTTCAGCCCTTTTTGGGGCGCAGGCGGCGTACCAAAAGCTTTAAGCTGCGCGGTTATGGAATTGTATTCGGGATGCTCGTAACGTAGCGCCTCATAGGCTGCCAAGGTGGTATATCCGTAAATGCGGCTGGCAACCGGCGGCGTAAATACGTCGTAAATAATAACCTGAGTAAGCTCATCAACATTATTGTGTATCACGTCGGCATCCTTTAGCAACGTGATCTTTTTTGGCTTATCGCCACACCCCAATAAAAAGGCAAAACCGGCAAGGGCTATTAAAATCCTAAAACATTTCATTTATAACAGTTTAATTAATTGGAACGGCTCGTTGATGACCAAAGCTATCGGTTACGGTTACCGAAGCCATATTACTTTCAATATTAAAAAATCTGCCTGACTGCGACAAGAATGAATTACCATTATAAAACTCCTGTTTTGCGGTTTTTCCATTCTTATACCTGATAGTGGCAAATACATCAAAGGGCTGTAAACTAATTGTTTTTACAGGCCTTTTAAGCTCAAATAACTTCATTGCGCCCCTGTTTTGGGTGGCGGCCAGCAGGTAATTGCCATTAACGCCCCTTAACTTCACCAAAGCTTTGCCATCGCCGGGAATATAGATACCGCTGTTTAAAATAGTTTGCGGTTTAAAGCCGCCTTTACCATCACCCTTAAGCAATAAGCCGTTAAAGGCATCATAACGGCCTGTTGCCACCTCGGTGCCGTAATCATTGCCGTTTAGCGCTACATCAAGATTTCCGTCGCCATCAAAGTCATCTACGGTTATACCGCATAGCTCAGACATCTGGGCCTCAACCGGCAATGGCAGCGCCGTAAATTTGCCCCCGCCATCGTTACGCAGGTAAACAGATTGCAGGTAATTAACTTTCAACCTAAGTGCTCCTTCACGCATTTTAGGCGTTATCACCGAATCCATGGTAGCTACCGCGAACGACCGGTAATTTTGAAACCTGGTGCGCATACTGATCATCTGTTTAACCACATCATCCCTGCCATAAGCCGGGAACTCCTGCATTTTGCCCTCCTGATCTTTCAAAAACACGGATGGGAAGGCATCATAACTGCCGTTGTTATCAAAATCTTTAGCGGTGATGTAAATAGGGTATTGATCTGAAGCCTTGTAAAAAGTGTTTAGCCCGGTATTGCCCACTATATAATCGGTATCGCCATCGTGGTCAAAATCACCGGCTGCTATGGTGTTCCACCAGCCCAATTTGTTTTCAACCCCTGTAGCCGCGGTAACATTTTTAAAGGAGCCGTGGTCATTTTTCAGGAAGGTAATCGGCATCCATTCGCCGGTCAGGATCAGGTCGGGCCAGCCGTCGTTATTAAAATCGGTAAAAGTTGCGTCGCAAACCAGGCCAATATTATTCAGTTCTTTTGCCACCGAAGCAGAAATGTCGGTAAACTTGATTACCCCGTTTTTACTATCGTTACGCAAAATAAAACTCGACACCGGTTTAGGATAGTTCCATGGGTCAACCCGGCCCGATACAAACAGGTCAATCTTGCCGTCACGGTTAATATCGGCTGCTTTTACACACAACTTGCTGGTAAGATTTTTGGGTAAAGCATCCGGCTGCAATTTAAAATTGCCTTTGCCGTCGTTTACATACAGCCTGTCCTGGTAATTGGCAGATCCTGGTTCACTTTCATTGCCTCCGCTGGCTACATATAAATCAAGATCGCCGTCGCCGTCGGCGTCAAACAACAGCATGCCCTCATCCTTCACCTGTACCGGCGAAACCATATGCGCCATATCTGTAGTATTCGCAGCCTGTATTACCTTAGGTCGGGGCACCAGGTCGCGCTGGGTAAATTTGCCGTTGGCTTGCTGCAATAATAGCTGCGCGGGGTATTTGGTTGTGCCGCCAACCACCATATCATCAAAACCATTGCCGTCAACATCGCCTACCGCAACCGCGGGGGTATATTCAGACAGTTTGTGCGGGATCATTTTCTGAACGTTGAAATCAATATAATCCTGCTCCTGGTGCCTGTAGGTAATTCCGGCCGATTGGGTTACATCTTTAAACAGTGAGGCATGATCTACAGCCGGGTGATGATTGCTGTAATCAAGCCTGGCATCAGCTATTTTAACCTGCAGGGTTTGATTGGTTTTTACGTTGGTAAGCACCTGCTTTTTGCCGTTATCCCAACGGATTACCACCGAATCAAGCTCACCTATATTTCCCAAACCAAAGTGGGCTATATTTTGAATGGTTGACAAATACCCGCGGTAAGGCGTATTTTCATAATACTGATGCTTGCCGTGATCGTAATAAATATCGGCAAAAGCGCCGAGGCCGTTGAGGTTTTTGGGGCCACCGTGAAACTGTATATGTAGGTAATTACTACTGTTGAGATCTTTTTTACGGGCCGTATTTTTATAAATAAAGGCTTCATCATCAATGTTATTGATCACCATATCCATGCTGCCGTCGTTATCCAGATCGGCATATGCGCAACCGTTTGAAAATGAAGGAACGCCGAGCCCCCAGCTTTTGGTAACATCTTCAAAGCTGAGCCCATTGGTATTTTTGAAAGCGTAATTCGGGATCTTTACAATGGGGATTTGCTCCAGAACCTGCTTTGTTGAAGCCACAGAATAGGCCATCTGCCTGAAAGTGATAAAATCATGGTCGGTTACATCCCGCGGGTAGCCGTTGGTTATGATAATATCACGGTAACCATCGTTATCAAAATCAGTAATCATGGGGCCCCAGCTCCAGTCAGTCTGCCCAACGCCGCTTAAAAAGGCAACATCGCTGAATGATGGGTCGCCTATGGAATCATTGCCGCCCAGCCGCGGACCGTTATTGATTTGCAAAGTATTGCGGGTGTACTGGTACTGGTATTTATAGCGATCGAAATTTTGAAAAATCTGGTAGTTGTTAGGCGGCATGAACATTTTTTTGCGGTAGTTATCTTCCGGGTTCATGTCTACCTCAAAAACATCGGCAAGGCCGTCGTTATTCACATCCTCAATATCCTGCCCCATTGAGCTGAATGCAGTATGCTTAAAATACTCCTGCACCTTATCCGTAAAGGTGCCGTTCCCGTTGTTAATGTATAATATGTTATCCGTTAAAAAATCGTTGGTAACATAAATGTCTTTCCAGCCGTCGCGGTTAATATCCACAATGGTGGCGGCGTGGCCGTACCCTTCGGTACCTATGCCTGCCTGTTTTGATACATTGGTATAAACCGGGTGGTTTAATTTGGCATCCCAATCGCAACGGTAAAGTTGCCCGGTACTGCGGTGGCTGCCGTTGGTAATTATTGGCCTGAACGTACTTTGGTTATCGCCCGCAACCGCTTCGTTAACGGTGAGGTACATATCCAGGTCGCCGTCGTTATCATAATCAAAAAACGAGGCCATGGTTGAGTGGAGCTTCACATTCAGCCCGTACTCCTTAGCCATTTCTTTAAAGCGCGGCACACCATCTTTACCAATCCCCTGGTTTACATACAACAAGTTGGTGCGTTTAACCGAATCATCAAGCAAAGTATAGCATACGTAAATATCCATCAGGCCATCGTTATTGATATCAACAACGGCTACGCCCCTGCCCCAGCCACCGCTGCCGCGTACGCCTGCCGCATCGGTAACATCGTCAAACTTCATATCGCCTTTATTCAGGTATAGCTTATTTGATGTGGTATTGGCTACAAAATATATATCCTGTAATCCATCATTATTAAAATCGCCTATCCCTACGCCGCCGCCATTATACAGGTTAAGCTTGGTGAGCGGGTTGATGGTATCATTTTCAACAATAGTATTATTAAAAGTAATACCCGAATGCGAAGAGGGAACCTGTTCAAACAGCGTATTTTTTTTACATCCGGTTACAGCAAATGCCAGCAGCAATACAAAGGGGATAAAATACTTCATTATGGATATCAGGCTATAAAAAAGGTGGAGACAAACATCTCCACCTAAAGTTAGAATATTTAAAAACCAAAGGTTAATTAATAACCAGGATTTTGTTTAAGTTTTGAAGCACCGGTCGAACCTGAAAGATCAATCTGACTTTGTGGTATTGCATAATACTCATTTTTACCTTTGGTAAAGTGAGCTCCGTTAAGCTGTGAGTTAATGTTAACATCATAAGCAAAAAACGCGTTGATCTCATTAGCCATGCTGCCTGTACCGTTATCCCAGCGCTGTAAATCGAAGAAACGCTGACCTTCCATCGCTAACTCCAGTTTACGCTCAAAGTGGATGGCTGTGCGGGCATAGTTTTTATCAGCAAAAGCACCTGCCGGGTAAAGACCAACAAAATAGTTATCGGCTTTGGTAGTTTTTATCACATACTCAGATTTAGAAGGATCATAAGGCGAATCTTTATAAACCCACCAAACTGTATTTTGTGCCCGTGCGCGAACCTGATTAACTAAGGTTAAAGCTGTATTGACATCGCCTGCTTCAACTTCGGCTTCGGCAGCCATTAATAATACATCGCTCCAACGCATTAAGTTCACATTATTTGAAGTAACCTCATTAGCGGCCCAATAGTTTTCAGTACTTGAGTTGGTGCCTTTTTCGGCAGACGAATAAACGTTTTTACGTGGATTGAAAACACCGTTTGTTGTAGGGTCACGAATCCAGCTTGCCGGAGGGTTGCCCCAATCAAGGTAAGGAATATTTGGACGGCCCATGGTGATATCGATACGAGGATCAATAGTACCGGTATACGGGTCAGTTTTGCCGCTTACCTTTTTACCATCGTTAAATGTAGTAAATAAAGGTAAACCTGTAACTGCGTCGGTTTTAAATGAATTACCTAACGATTGTGAAGGATTAAACCAACCGCAGCATGCACCCGGGCCGCTGTTGTAAGGGAAGTTTAGCTCATCACCAGTGTTACCGTTGTTACCGCCAGAATTATCGTTAACCGAAGCCTGGGCAGCGAAAACAGATTCAACACTGTTTTTCTGACCAGCCTGCGGGCTAAAGTTTTGCTGAAAGTTGGCATTCAATGCAAACTTATCGCCGCTTGGTTTAGTACCGTTAGCAATCAGGTCGCGGAATAAAGGTAATGCTTCAGTATATTTATGCTGGAACATTTTTGCTTTAGCAAGATAAGCCTGGGCTATCCATTTATTGGCACGGCCTTTTTGAGCCTGCAATGCAGGAATGTTATCTATACCTGCCTGCAAATCCTTTTCAATATCAGGCCAGATGTCTTTATCGTTTGGCTGGTTAGCGTCTGTTACCGTTTCATCAACATAAGGGATCATGTTGTACATCTTCTTTAATTCGAAGTAATAATACCCCCTCAAAAACCTGGCTTCACCGGTAATTCTTTTTACGTCAGCGGCAGAGATATCTTTAGCTAAAGCCAAAGCACGCAGTACGTCGTTAGCGCGGTTAACCCCATTAAACAATAACGTGTATTTATCCCTGATGTAAGGATTAGAAGTGGTATAAGTAAAGTTACCCACCGGTAAAGCATCATTACCACCATCTGATGGTTCAGACCCTTTGTAAGCATCGCCGGCTGCAACGCTACCGAATAACCAATTTGAACCGGCCGCATTGATACCGCCGCCAATACCACCAACGCCATCGAGCAAGGAATAAGCACCTATCAATAAACTTTCAACACCGGTTTTATTGGCTACAATTTCCGGGCTTAAACTTTGAAGGATGGGCCTGTTAAGCATATCCTTACGGCACGCATACACCAGGCACACCAATAGTGATGCTATGGGTATGATTAGTTTTATCTGGAATTTTTTCATGACTTTTAAATTAAATATTTTCACACATTAAAAAGAGGCGTTAACACCAATGTTATAGATCTTTTGACCGGCTGGATAGTTACCAAAATCGATACCGAAGCTGGTATTATCTGTTAAGTTTGAAGGCTGAAGTTCAGGATCCAAACCTGTGTACTTGGTAATGGTGAATAAGTTGTTAGCTAACAAATAAAATCTAAGCCTTTTAATACCCAGCGCTTTGATTTTGGAGTTTGGAATAGTATAACCTAAAGTTAATGATTTTAACCTTACATACGTACCGCTTTCCACATACCATGAGTTTGGTTCGCCGGTGTTGTCGGCATTAGCTGTCCTGGTTAATACCGGGATAGTTGCCTGGCTGTTATCAGCGCCTGGTTTCCAAACTTTAGGGCCCAATATATCGGCGCTTACGTTACCTGTAAATACTTGTGGGAAATAAGTCCAGTATTTAATGTAGTTAAAGATTTTGCCACCGAACGAACCGTAAAGGAACGCGTTCAGATCAAAGTTTTTGTAGCTTAGGTTCATGGTGAAACCACCTGTAAATTTAGGGTTTGGGTTCCCAATGAAGGTTTTGTCATTCACATCGATCTTACCATCGCCGTTTACGTCGGCATATTTAAACAAACCCGGCTTCGCGTTGCCGTCAGTTGGTGAAGCTGCAATATCGGCGGCATCACGGTATAAACCAATAACTTTATAGCCATAAAACTCGCCCACCGGCTGGCCTGGCTGCAACCTTACAAAGTTTTGGATACGGGTTGAACCGGCGCTGTTTTTATCAAGGTATTTCTGCCCATTCAAATCTGTTACTTTATTTGAATAATGGCTCAGGTTCAAGCTCAGATCAAATTTCAAATCAGAACCAACATTACCGTGATAGCTTGTTACGATTTCAAAACCTTTATTTTTGATGTTACCACCGTTAATATAAGGTCTTTTTTCAACATCAAGCGGTGCAAGCGAATATTTAGGATCTCCTGATAGGAATAATAAACCTGTAACTGATTTCTCGAAATACTCAAAACTGAAATCTAATTTGTTATTCAGCAAAGTAGCATCAAAACCTATGTTTTTAATTTTATCAGTTTCCCATGATGTAGCTGGGTTGCCTAATTGTTTGCGATAGATGCCGGGAACGGTTTTGTTACCTGTACCTGTGATATCGTAATTTGAGTTACCATATGATTGCGCAAAGAGGGTATAAGCATTGCTCAGTTGCGTTTCAACACCGGCAAGTGAACCTAAACTACCGTAGCTGGCACGAATTTTCATATCATTTAACCAGCTGATATTTTTCATGAACGATTCTTTTGAGATCCTCCAACCTGCAGTTACAGCAGGGAAGGTACCCCATTGCTGGCCGGGAGCAAAATATGATGAACCATCGCGACGAACGGTTGCACCTAAGATATACTTTTCATCAAACTGGTAATCCAATTTAGCGAAATATGAAAGCAGGCCTGCATCAAATAACTGATCTACAGCAACACTTGGCGGGTTCGCGCCATTGGCTACAGTTACATAGTTAGGATCGAACGAAATATTGTAATTACCACCGCCTGCCTGGATACCGCGACGATAAGTAGTTATAGCTTCAGAACCAGCTAAAAAATTGATGCTGTGTTTACCAAACTGTTGTTTGTAGTTTAACGTGTTGGTCCAGGTGTACTGGCTGTTATAACCGGCAACTTCGGTAAAACCATTGGTTGCAGTGTTACCTTCCGAGTTTTCGTAAGCCGGAACTGTAAAATAGTAGTAGTAGTAGTTATCAACAGTACCGCCAAACTGGGTGCGGATGGTGAAGTGTTTCAGGAAATCAACTTCGGCAAAAAGGTTACCTGTAATATCCCAGTTGTTATTACGGTCGTTCGCTTTACGCATCTGAACAGCAACCGGGTTGCTTGAGTTACCCAGGCTACCTGAACGTGTACCGGCAAAATTGCCTTTGATGTCATAAACCGGAATTATAGGTGGTTCGCGGTAAATGTATGATATCGCGTTACCCTCGTTTTGGTTATTGCTCAGGTTAGGGCTTCTTTTATAAAATATATAAGCATTTTCACCCACACGAATGTGCGGACCAATTGCAAATTGAGTATTTGCCCTTACCGAATAGCGTTTAAAATAAGTATTTAATAAAGTACCTTGTTGATTAAGGTAGTTAACAGACATTAAGTAGGTTGATTTATCGCTACCACCGCTGGCCGTAATGTTGTGACTTTGTACCGGAGCCGGTTTAAACACCTCATGAAACCAGTCGGTACCTTGTTTATTGGCACGGGTTATCTGGTTATCAGTAACAGAAGGGTTTAAAAGGTAAGTTGAAGGGTTGGTATTAGGGTCGCCTTCTTTAGCGCCCGCAGGTGTGATATAATCAGGGATAGTCCAGGTACCTGTTTTTCCGGGGTCGTACTGCGGGTTACCATCTGCCAATGGGCTTGTGCCATCATCTTTAGGGCTGTTTTTATAAGATTCATAAATTGCCTCTACATAGGTTTTGGTATCGGCAAGTTTAAAACCATCTTTTAAAGGCCTTTGGGTACCGTAGTAAGCATCATAGGTAATAGTAGCTGCACCGCTTTTACCTTTTTTGGTTGTAACCACAACTACACCGTTTGAACCACGAACACCATAAATTGAAGCCTGGCCATCTTTCAATACCTGCATCGATTCAATATCGTTAGGGTTAACGTCGTTCAGAGAGCCCTGAACACCATCGATAACGATAAGCGGTGTTGTATTGAAGATAGAACCCACACCACGCACGTTTACAGTTGTGTTGGCGCCGGGATTACCCGAGTTTACTACTGTAACACCCGCAGCAGTACCTTGAAGTAAGCTTGCTGTGTTTGATGCCGGTACCGTTTTCATGGTAGCCACGTTAACTACCGATACCGAACCGGTGATATCCTTTTTACGTTGGGCGGTGTAACCTGTTACCACAACCTCGTTCAGCGTACTGTTGCCCGATTGAAGTGTGATGCGAATGAATAAATCGGTACCAACCTTAACCTCGGTACTTTGATAGCCGATGTATGATACCACCAGGGTATTGCCCGGGCTTAGGGTTAAGGTGAATTCACCGTTAACATCAGTTACAGTACCGGTACTTGTACCTTTAACGCGTACGGACGCGCCAACCACGGGAAGCTTATCGTCGCTGCCGATAACCTTTCCTTTGTACTTTGTTTGTGCTGTAACTACCAATGAAGACACCAGGCAGCATAGCAGCAAACCCAGGAACCTTCCTTTGAGGAGTAAACTTTTAAACATGAGATTGAGATTTAGTTGATTAATATATTTGATTTAAGTTTTTTGGTCGTATTTGAAGGCTTATGTTTTGAGATAGACATGAATATTCCTGCGTGCAGGCCTGTTATAAAGGGCAATTGTGAGATGAGGCCCGTTTAACAAACTGCTGTGAGATGAAATGCAGGAAGTAAAAAAATGTAAAGGTTTTATCATATAATCTTCTCTCGCGTAATTTTTTAAACTTTTAGCGTATTATCACCGTTTTTTCATGCTTCTCTTTAGGAGAAAAGCACTTAGGTTAACATGTTATAATAATATCAGATTCGGTACATTTTCTGCCGTTGCAGAAATTTATATTGGCTATGGAACTAATGTAAACAGAGTGTATTGTTTACACAAGTAAAAAAAGCAGATTTACAAATTAATTATTTATAACAACATTTATGCGCAAAAATCACAAAATGAAAAGTATTTGTTAATACATTATTAACGTATAGCTTATTTTTTTAAAAATATCGTATTGTTAAATTGTTGCTATAATCAAATAATAGCTCTCCGAAAGGTTAACAAAACAATAAATATAATTGCTCATGTACCTTTCATCCTCATTTTTAATCCCATTTTAATAAATGTAAAGCCGGTGTCAATATTTCATCAAAGTGTTAAAATATCATCATGCCTAAAAATACTGTCATGTTTACATTTATCATAATTAACCAATAATAAATGTAAAAAATACATTTCCCAAAACATTGCTCTACCCGCAATAAATGTTTAAATAACATTTATTGCAATCGATTTCACAGCACTAAATCAGCGGATCATTTATTTTTAGCAAAACAAAAAAGCACCGGAAAGTAATATCCGGTGCTTCTGGGAATATTTTTTTATATCGAAAAATATCCCGGCAGTTTTTAACAAGGTGCTAAAAATGTATTATACCATTTTGCCGTTATTTAGCCCACCACACCGAAGCGTTGCGGGTGTTTGCAGAGTTTGTTCCGATCTGGATTATAAATTCGCCCGGCTCCCAATCGTACTTTAGCTGGCTATTGTAAAACTTCAATTGCTCGGGCGTAATTTTAAAGCTAACCTGTTTTGATTCGCCCGGCTGCAGGTTTACTTTCTGATAGTTTTTTAACTCCTTTACCGAGCGGCTGATGCTGGCTACCGGATCGCTGATGTACAATTGTACCACCTCTTCACCTGCATACTTACCTGTATTGGTTAAAGTAACAGTTGCCGTTAAGGTTTCGTTACCTTTCAATTTGGTTTTGCTTAAATTAACATCACTGTAGCTAAAAGTGGTATAACTTAAGCCGTAACCAAAAGGATAAAGCGGATCGTTAGAGATATCCAGGTAATTCGACCTGAATTTTGACGGCCCGCCGGTATATGGCCTGCCGGTATTTTTGTGGTTATAATAAATCGGGATCTGGCCTACACTTCGCGGGAAGGTAGCCGTCAGTTTACCGGCAGGGTTATAATCGCCAAATAACACATCGGCAATAGCGTTACCGGCTTCGGTACCCGGCGCCCAAACGTCGAGTATAGCGCTGGCATGCTGATCTTCCCAGGTTAAGGTAAGCGGGCGGCCGTTAAATAACACGATAACCATTGGCTTGCCCAGTTTTGAAAGTTCTTTCAGCATGTTTTTCTGGCTTTCCGGAATATCGATATCCGAGCGGCTCGATGATTCGCCCGACATGCTTTGCGATTCGCCTACCACCGCTACAATCACATCAGATTTTTTGGCAACGTCAACAGCTTCCTGTAAAAGCTGAGCGGCCGGTTTGGCATCAACCGAAACCATACCCGGGCCAAAGTTAAGCCGTTGAATAAACAGGCTGTCCTCGGTAATATTAGCGCCTTTGGCATAGTTAACGGCAACGTTATTACCCACTACGTTTTTAATGCCCTCCATTACGCTTACCGATTTTTGCCATTCGCCGGCAATAACCCAGGTACCCAGCATATCGCGGTGGTTATCGGCCAGCGGGCCAACCAAAGCTATACTACCCGATTTTTTTAACGGCAGGGTCTGGTTATTATTTTTTAATAACACAAACGAGTGCTTGGTGATCTCCCTGGCGGCAGCGCGGTTGGCTGCTGATAATTCTTCTTTAGCCTCCTTATCCGCATCCATCGATTTATAGGGGTTTTCGAACAAACCTAATTTGTACTTCGCCTCTAAAACACGCTGACAGGCCAAATCAATTTCCTGCTGGGTGATCTTTTTCTGCTTCAATGAGCTTTTTAAAGTTTTCAAGAAGCCCTCGCCCACCATATCCATATCCAAACCGGCTTTAAGCGCAAGTGCCGATACCGTTTGCAAATCGCCAAGGCCGTGGGCTGTCATTTCATTCACCGCGGTATAATCAGATACCACAAAGCCTTTAAAACCCCATTGTTTCCTTAACAAATCGGTAAGTAACCATTGGTTACCTGTTGCAGGCACGCCATCTACGGTGTTAAACGAACTCATGAAACTACCAGCACCTGCATCAACAGCTGCTTTATAGGGCGGCAGGTAATCCTGGTACATTTTAATGCGGCTCATATCAACGGTGTTATATTCGCGACCGGCCTCGGCACCGCCATATAACGCGAAGTGTTTTACGCAGGCCATTACCGCGTCGGCATTTTTCATGCTGGCGCCCTGGTAACCCTGTACCATGGCTTTAGCCACCTGCGAGCCATACCAGGGGTCTTCGCCCGAACCTTCGGAAATACGGCCCCAACGCGGATCGCGGGCGATATCAACCATTGGCGAAAATACCCAGTTCAGGCCTTCGCCCGTTGCTTCCTTAGCTGCGATTTGTGCCGATTGTTTGATCAGGTTCATATCCCAGGTAGCCGACATGCCCAATGGAATAGGGAAGATAGTACGATGACCGTGGATCACATCCAAACCAAAAATAAGCGGGATGTGCAGCCTGGAGTTTTTTACAGCGATATCCTGGATCTGGCGGGTTTGCGCAGTACCCCAAACACCAAATACACCGCCAATAGCGCCCTTTTTTATGTTCTCTTCAACACCTTTATTTACTACCGAACCTGTTGTGGCTGCACCGATGGTTACCAGGTTTAGCTGGCCTATCTTTTCATCGAGTGTCATTTTGCTCATCAGGCTTTTTACATAGGCGTTCATTTTGGCATCCTCGGTTTTGTTTTGTGCCGATACCTTGTTAAAAGGCAACAGCGCCACACAAAGCGGCATCATGGCGACGGCCATCCGGCTTGAAAAATACTTTTTCATTTTTTAAGTTTATGGGTAGTAAATAATTGGTTAACAAATATGACTAATAATCAGCGCGTTTCAGCGCGCTGTTGAATATTTCAGGTAAATTTTAAATGTCGAATTCACAGCTTTTATCATAGTGTATTAAGTACACAATTGTAATTATTATAATTAAAAAATCAAACTTTATTTGTACAATAGCGCAAATGTTAAGTAAACAGCAACTTATTGAGTACAGCGATGATGCCCGTAAAAATTACGTGAACCACATCTCTATTGATTGTGTGGTATTTGGTTTTCACGAGGGGCAAATGAAAGTGCTGCTATTAAAAACCCACAATGAAGAAAAATGGTACCTGCCCGGTGGATTTGTACTAAAAGAGGAACCTATTGATACAGCTGCAAACAGGATTTTACAGCAGCGAACAGGCCTTGATAAGGTATTTTTACAGCAGTTCAGGGTGTTTGGCGATCCTGACCGCTCAAAAGTACATAATGATATGTACGCGGATATGATACCTAAAGAGCAAAACTGGTTTTCAGGCCGTTTTATATCGATAGGGTATTATGCGCTGGTTGATTTTTCGGGGGCGATACCCCATCCCGACCAGTTTTCGGAGCTTTGCGCCTGGCGCGACCTGGACGATATTCCTGAATTGCAGCTCGATCATCAAAAAATATATCAGAGCGCGTTGGATACCTTAAGGCTGCAGCTTAACTACCAGCCCATCGGCTATAACCTGATGCCCAAAGAATTTACCATGCCCGAGCTGCAAAAACTTTACGAAACCATTTTGGGCAAAAAGCTGGACAGGCGCAATTTTCAACGCCGCATCCTCGGTTTCGGCATCCTTACCCGATCTGAAGAACCGCGTAAAGGAGGCGCGCACAAAGCACCGTATTTATACTCTTTTGATCTGGAAAATTATCAGCATGCTTTGACGGAAGGGTTTAAAGGAGGGTGGTAATTATCCTTTTTTGCACAGCCTTCAGGGAGCCGGTGGTGTATATTCCAACTTTACCTGCACATTCAGGTCTTCGTGCATACTGCCAAATTGCTTCGGGTTACGCGTAAAATCCGGATCGGTATCCATATAAATATTGGTAACACGCACCATTTCAGGATGCTTATCAGTACCTATATTATAGGATAGGCCTTCGCTGCTTTCCATTTGCTGTTTAAGCGCGAGGTATTGCTTACCCGTTATGATGATCATTTTTTCGGCAGTCATAGGTATAAATTTTACGCTATTAATAAAGTCTCGGCTTAAGCACGCTTTCGGCCGGGTTTGTTATATTTACTTCAAATATACTTTTATACATCCGCATAAATGATCAGGATAAAAAAATTACTGCCGGTATTTTTATTATTGGGCAGCACCGCGGCCTTAGCCCAGCAAACATTACCCATAGCGGTAAACCTGCAAAAAACCTACACCAAAGGTACCCGTACCCAGGCTGGGGCGCCCGGCAAAAACTATTGGCAAAACACAGCCAGTTATGCTATCAAAGTAAATTTCGACCCAAAAACACGCCTCTTAAGCGGCTCCGTAGGTATTGATTACTTTAATAACAGCCCCGATAGCTTAAAAAGGGTACAATTTAAGCTATATCCTAACTTATATCAAAAAGGGGTAGCCCGGCAATCAACCATCTCGCCTGCCGATTTAACCGACGGGGTCCACATTACCAGCTTCAGCGTAAACAGCCAGCCGCTCGATAGTACCCATCGCCGTATTAACGGCACTAATATGACCCTGCGTGTGACACCAATAGCGCCCAAACAGCAGGTACACTTTGATATTTCGTACTCGTATACATTAAATAAAGGCTCACACATCCGCACCGGGCAAATTGATACCGGCGCGTTTTTCGTGGCGTATTTCTTTCCGCGGGTAGCTGTTTATGATGATATTGACGGGTGGAATGATTATCCCTACACCGGTTCGCAGGAGTTTTACAATGATTTCTGTCATTTCAGCGCAGAGATCACCGTACCCGGCGATTATAAGGTCTGGGCAACCGGCGACCTCAAAAATGCTGACGATGTTTTTGACCCGCGTATTGTAAAACGGATAGCCGGGGCCGGCCAAAGCGATAACATAACTGACATTATTAGCGAAGCCGATATTAAAGCCGGCGATATTACCAAAAAGGCGCCGACACATACCTGGAAATTTGAGGCCGACAGTGTTACCGATTTTGTTTTCGCTACCAGTAACCATTATTTATGGAAAGCATCCAGCCTGGTTGTAGATCCGAAAACAGGCAGGCGTACCCGCGTTGATGCAGTATTTAACCCCAGCCATAAAGACTACTACGATGTGGTTGATTACGCCCGTAAAACGGTTGAGGTGATGAGCTATAAATTCCCGAAATGGCCCTTCCCCTACCAGCACGAAACCGTTTTTGACGGGTTGGACCAGATGGAGTACCCGATGATGGTGAACGATAACCCGCTGGAGGATAAAACGGATGCCATTACCCTTACCGACCATGAAATTTTCCATACCATGTTCCCGTTTTATATGGGCATTAACGAAACCAAATACGGCTGGATGGACGAGGGCTGGGCTACCATTGGCGAATGGCTGGTAAGCCCCGAGATAGACCACTCGATTGTTGACCCGTATGGTGTAGCCGCGGTTGAACAAACCGCCGGTCAGGAGGTAGATATGCCCGTGATGACGCTTACACCCGCCCTTATAGGCGCAGCGGGTTTTACCGATAGTTATCCGAAACCCGCTATGGCCTATTTATACGTTAAGGATATGCTGGGCGATGACTTATTTAATAAAGCCCTGCATTATTATATAGCGCAATGGCATGGCAAACACCCTATGCCTTACGATTTTTTTAACTGCATGAATACCGGAGCGGGAATTAACATGAACTGGTTTTGGAAAGCCTGGTTTTTTGATAATGGTGTTACCGACCTGGGGATTGGTAAAGTTAGCGCCACCGGTAATAGCTATAGTGTAATAATCAATAAGGTTGGCAGTAAACCAATACCTGTTAACTTAACCGTTTATTACGCCGACGGCAGCACACAGCTTGTACATAAAAGCATAGCCGTATGGCAGGGCGGCAATACCAGCGCAAAAGTTGATTTTGCGGCGAAGAAAGCGGTGAAGAAATTAGTATTAGGCACAACCTACGATCCGGATAGTAATAAGAAAGACAATATTTGGACAAACGCCGCTAATCATTAACAAAAACACTTATCTGCCCGGGAATGAATATACATCCCCGGGAGTAAGTTTTGTTATAGTGGAAACACGATTGTCCTGGAGGCAAAAAAAGGGGTGCTTTTCGCTCCCCTTTTTTTGCCTTTACATCAACCGAACCCTTCACGGCAAAATATTTCAGAAAAAAAACCAATATGTACATACATAATTACAATCTTTTTCTAAATTTGATTTCAATATAAACCAATTTAACTTGAAATTTAAGTTATGGACTTTTTAAAGGCTATCTATGATCATATAACCGGATTTTTCGGTTTAGGAAACCTGTACAACATTGTTAAAGCAGGCGATTACAGCAAGTTTTTATCCTGGGATGGCGTAACAGCCGTTTTAGGACCGATGCTGCCGGTGTTGCTTGTGGTTGAAATTATTCGCGGCGCCTTTTATAAAAAGTTTAAGGTGATCAACTACAAAATCTCATTCTGGACATACGTGCTAAATGCATTTATTGGCACTGTATTATCTATAGCTATGGTAACGCTTTGCATAGGTTTCTTTTCGAGGTTCGCTCTTTTTAAAACTACGTTTACCTGGTACTGGTTTATTTACGGATACATAGTGTGGGAGTTCGCGCACTTTTGGTATCATTACCTTGCGCATAAAGTACGGATACTATGGTGCCTCCACTCCACCCACCATGCGCCCGAAAGCATGAATCTTTCTGTAACCTTCGCTCACTTCTTTTTAGAAGGCCCTTATGCCGACCTGATCCGCACCAGTATCTGCATTTTACTGGGTGTAAACCCACCTATGCTGTTTGTAATTATGTTTATTGACGGCTTTTGGGGATCAATGATCCATATTGGCGAAAGCCTTATTGAAGACGGGCGACTGGGTATTTTAAATAAGATTATACTTACACCATCACATCACCGGGTACATCATGCGCGTAACCCACTGTACATGGATACCAACTTTTGTAACCTGCTGCCGATATGGGATAAAGTTTTTGGCACTTATCAAAACGAAGACCGGAAAATCCCGATAGAGTATGGCATCAGCCGCCCCATGATCAAAAACAGCTTTCTGGATGCTTATTTTGGCGAAATTGTGGCTTTGGCAAAGGATGTTTATAAAGCCCCCGGCATTAAAAATAAATTCCTGTACATCATTATGCCGCCAGGTTGGAGCCATACCGGCGATCATAAAATGACAACGGTGGTGAAAAAGGCTTACTTTGAGAGTTTGGCAAAAACTGAGGGTGAACAGAGAATGGATGTCAGGCAAGGTAAAGAAGCAGAAACTATCTACTAACCCCGTACGAAATGCTGAGAAGAGCACGATCGTTTGATCTCTTTAAAATTACCCCAATATTTCAGCTATCTCGTCAAAGCCTTTTTCGCGGGCCAGGTCGGCCGGGAGTTTGCCGCCTTCCATGCGGGTATAAACTTCGGCACCATTTTCAAGCAGCAGGATAATCAGATCGAGGTTACCGTTTTGCGCCGCCGAATGCAGCGGCGTTGCCCCCGCCTGTTGCACAACATTTACCTGGGCGCCGTTTTCAATGAGCATCCTGGCTATTTCAGTATAACTGCCAGCAGCTGCGGAGTGAATAGGAAACACATTGAAACCGTTATTGGATGGCAGGTTAACGTTGGCGCCGTTCATTACCAGGTACCGGGCCACATCAAAACGGCCAAAGTAACAGGCCAGCCCAAGGGCAGTAAAACCATCGTCGGCATAGTTATCAACGGCACCGGGGTTGGCAGCTAATAATCGGGCAACATCATCGGGCTTACCTGCAGCCGCGGCTTCAAACAGGGTAAGATCGCTAACATAATTAAGTAATAAACCGGTTACCGATGCCTGCTTATAATAACACGACAGCATTAGCGGCGATACGTTAAGACTCGTTTTCTGTTTAGCTAACATAGGGTCGCGGCCCAGCAGGGTGTTGATTGCATCTAAATTGGCGGCGGCAATATATTCTTCCAGTCGTTCTATACTCATTAGCTTTAATCAGGCACTTTAGTTTAACGCAACTATTTTTATATTAACTATATTTTTCGGCTACAGGCAGATGGTGTTTTCAATTATACTGAAAATTTAAAATTATTCCCTAAAACTTATTTAATCCGTTAACTTTATCATAAACCGGTCTGTAATTTTTTAACAGGTTACCGGTCTTATATGATAAAACACCGCCTGTTACGGCCGCAAGGTTTACACAGGCGAAATTTTATGTAAGTTTGCAATAACGATTGTTACATTCAGGATGCCGGCAAAAGGAAATCAGTTCAGATCAAATAGTTTTAAGGGAGAAAATCAGCCACGCCAGGGCGTAAAAGCTGATAATGAAAGGGCTACGGGCAAAAGATCATTCAAACTGCCGCGATTTGACCTCGACATGGAAAACAGCCGTGCCGTTAAAATAGCGGGCCTGTTTTCGCTGTTGCTTTCGGTATTTTTCCTTATCGCGTTTACATCGTACCTGTTTACCTGGCAGGAAGACCAAAGCTATATCTCCAAAACTAACGGCGGCTGGCATAACCTTTCAACAGGTACCACCATACACGAAATTTCAGACATTAACGATCCGGGAATCAAAGCCCAGAACTGGCTGGGCAAACTTGGCGCCCTGCTCTCCAACCAGTTTATATACGAGTGGTTTGGCGTGGCTTCGTTCCTTTTTATTTTTATATTTTTTGTAATAGGCTACCGCCTGTTGTTTAAAGCCCGGCTGTTCTCTATCCGCAAAACCCTGGCTTATTCCGTTTTCAGCATTGTGTTTATTTCGGTAACTATAGCCTATGTTCACTCCTTTGTGATTGAGTACCCGCATTTCCTGGAGGGTGGTTTCGGTTTTTGGAGTAACCGCTTACTCGCGGCCCAGATTGGCCCGGCGGGTACAGGCGGCTTGCTGGTATTTCTGGCGCTCACCATGCTGGTGATTGCCTATAATATCGACTTTAAAATCCCCAAACGTAAAAACCGCCCGGTAGCGACTGTGCCGGTTGATGAGATAGCGCCGGAACCGGTTGAGTTGATTGATGACGAACTAATTGCACCTTTAGAGTGGCCGCGAGGAAACAATAATATTCGCGAAACACCTGTTAACATTATTGAGCCCGAGCCTGTGGTACACGAACGGTTACAACAGGAACCTTTCAGACCCGACCCGCTGAGGCGCCCACCAATGGAACAAACCCCGGTATTTAACGAACCTGTGGTTTTACGCCCCGAAAACACCATTAAACACGAGCCGGAAGAAGAGGACGAAATACCGCTTACTATTGATACCAACCGGCCATTACCCGAATTGAGCGTTGAGCAGAGCGATAACGCAAAACAGGACGAGTTGCTAAGCAAATTCGGCGTTTACGATCATAAAATGGATTTGCCTGGTTATAAACTACCCAGTATAGATCTGTTGGAAAACCACGGTTCAAACAAAATTTCGGTCAAGCCGGAGGAACTGGAGGCCAACAAAAACAAAATTGTTGAAACGCTGAACCATTACAATATCGAGATTGACAAGATCAAGGCGACTATTGGCCCTACCGTTACCTTGTACGAGATTATCCCGGCACCCGGTGTCAGGATCAGCAAAATCAAAAACCTTGAGGATGATATCGCGCTAAGTCTTGCCGCCTTGGGTATCCGTATTATTGCGCCTATGCCGGGTAAGGGTACCATAGGTATCGAAGTGCCCAATCAGCACCCCGAAATGGTTTCCATGCGTTCAATCCTCGAAACTGAAAAATACCAGAACACCACGATGGACCTGCCCATTGCCATGGGCAAAACCATATCCAACGAAGTATTTATTGCCGATTTGGCAAAGATGCCGCACTTACTGGTGGCAGGTGCGACCGGACAAGGTAAATCGGTCGGGATCAATACTATCCTGGTGTCGCTGCTCTACAAAAAGCACCCTGCCGAGCTGAAATTTGTATTGGTAGACCCCAAAAAGGTTGAGTTAACATTGTTCCGCAAAATTGAAAGGCACTTTTTGGCTAAACTTCCCGATGATGGCGATGCCATTATTACCGATACTAAAAAAGTGGTTAATACCCTTAACTCGCTTTGTATTGAGATGGACCAGCGTTACGACCTGCTGAAGGACGCACAGGTACGTAACCTGAAAGAATACAACGCCAAATTTGTTAACCGCAAAATAAGCGACCCGGAAAAACACCGCTACCTGCCGTTTATTGTACTGGTGATAGATGAGTTTGCCGATTTGATGATGACTGCCGGTAAAGAAGTGGAAATGCCCATTGCCCGTATAGCGCAGCTGGCCCGTGCGGTAGGTATCCACCTGGTTATTGCAACCCAGCGCCCATCGGTTAATATCATTACCGGTACTATTAAAGCCAACTTCCCGTCGAGGCTTGCGTTCAGGGTGCTTTCTAAAATAGATTCGCGTACTATCCTGGACGCGGGCGGTGCCGATCAACTGATTGGCCGCGGTGATATGCTGTTCTCGACCGGCAGCGACCTCATCCGTTTGCAGTGCGCCTTTGTGGATACGCCGGAAGTGGAGGCGATCTCTGATTTTATCGGCAACCAAAAAGGCTTCCCATCGGCCATGTACCTGCCCGAATACGTAGGTGAAGGCGAGGCCAGCAGCACCAAGGAATATGACCCGGACGACCGCGACCCGATGTTTGAAGAGGCGGCCCGCCTGATTGTGATCCACCAGCAGGGTTCAACCTCGCTTATTCAGCGTAAAATGAAGCTGGGCTACAACCGTGCCGGTCGTATTATCGATCAACTGGAAGCTGCAGGTATTGTTGGTCCGTTTGAGGGCAGCAAAGCACGTGATGTGCTCTACCCCGATGAGTATAGCCTTGAACGCTACCTCGAAACACTCCAAAAACCCGAATAAATTAAACCAAAACACATTTAATTACTCTAATCAGTAACTATTAACGCTGATAGTTGTTGATGAATAAAAACGAATGAAAAAGATCATTTTATATACCCTTACAGCAATAAGTACAATAAGTACCTACAGCACCGCTTTTGCACAAAAAGACAGCCAGGCAAAAGCTATACTGAGCCAGGTAAGCCAGAAATACAAATCGTACGATGTTATCAAAACCGATTTTACCTTTAGTTTAAACAACCAGCAGGCTGGTATTAAGGAAACACAAACCGGTACACTGATCTCGAAGGCCAAGAGCGGCAAATACCGGGTTAGCCTTTATAATTCGGCAGCAAAGCCCGAAGTTGATAAAGAGATCATGAGCGATGGCAAAACCCAGTGGACCTACTTAAAAAAAGATAAAGAAGTACAGGTTGGTGATGTAGATAAAGGCGGCGATGGCATGGGCAACCCTGCCCAGATTTTCACCATGTACGAAAAAGGCTTTAAATACCTGTACACCGGCGAGCAGAAAATAGGCGGCAAGGTTTATCAAAACATCGAACTTACACCCGAAGACGAAAAAAAATCGATATTCAAGGTAAAACTAACTATCGATAAGGTAAAAAAACAAATTTACAGTGCCCTGCTGTTTGATAAAAACGGCAACCGCTATACCTATACTGTGCGAAGCTTTACGCCAAATGTACCAGCGCCTGATGCTACTTTTGCCTGGGATGCCAAAGGCCACCCCGGTGTTGAAGTGGTGGATTTGAGATAGGTTTTGTTTAGATGTGAGATTTGAGATGTGAGATATTGTGAGCCGGGAATTTTCCCGGCTTTTTATTGCTCTTTATGTAACTACCGCCACCGCTCGCCTCCTGGCGAGTGGCAGTTATTTCCCGGCCTCTGGCCGCCGTAGCCCAAAAACCACAGAACTGGTCGAAGTTTAGCGACAGCGTAACTTCGTCCTAAACTTGGTTAAGCTTTCAGCTTAACTTTACAGGCATAACGGTTATTTGCACCCGGAAGCAGAATGCTTCCTACAGCTTAGGTCGAAGTTACGCTATCGCTAAACTTCAACCAGGGCTTTTATTTATTTTCTAAACTTTCAATCTTCCTCATCACAGCCTCTACCCTTTCTTCAACCGTGGTATCACCCTCAATAACTAATACGGGCGTTTTCAAATTACTGATCCAGTTACGGTGCGCATGCAAGCTGCGGCTGTTAGTAATCAGTTCATCATAACCACGGGCCCAGTCAATAAACTCTTTATAAAGCCGGTTACGTTCGTTATCGGTGTGGATGATCTCGCCATAACGCTTGTACTCCCTATCACGTAAACGCTGCAACCTGATCTCCTGCGGGATATATAAAAACACCGACAAGTCAAATTGCCAGTTGTTATTCCAGTTGATAATGGACCCGCCCAGTAGCCAACTATCCAAACCAGCCATAGCTTCGTTAATTAACCGGTTACGAACCCCGGGATCGCGCCGTACTGTAAATGGCGGGTTTGATTGCTCCCAGAAATAATAATCGCTGTCGAAATAAGGATAGCCAAGTTTTTCGGATAGCGTCTTGCCCAAAGTTGTAACTCCTGCACCGGAGGCACCAAAAATGTTGATATGCATTGCACAGTTATCTTGAGGCGGCAAATAAACAAAAATAAATTACTCAATACGTTGAGTAAAATTACTCAGTGTATTGAGTAATTTAAAACACGCCTTTGTTTTTAATGCTGGTGTCCCTCAGCTAAGCTCGATTCAGCAAAGTCAATAACATCCTTATCTTTTAATTCCTGCAAGCGGGCTTGAACTAACCTGTAGTCTATCAGGGCTGGTATATCCATAGCAAAATATTTATTATTCAAACCCTCCCAGTTACATCCTAACTCTTCAAATATTTTACCCACATTTTTTATGTCGGTCGTCTCATCCATTAAAATTACGTGAACGGTTGAATGACCTGAATACTCTATCGTTTCACGATAAGTTAGCATTTGCTCATCCTCGTCATATTCGGCAAATACAATATCGTTCGCGGCTAAAAGCGGGAGGTAAAATGGGATATTTTCAAGTTTGTACAAGCCCTCTGCTTCGTTAACTACGGTAGCCCACATCGTTTCTACAGTTATCTCTTCAAGGATTGTACTGTGTAACCTGAATAATATTTTCGTATAGTTGTCATCTGTCATACACAAATCTACTCATTTTGCATCTTCAACCTCCGCTCCATCACCTCCCGCCAGGTAGTTAAAATAAAGCCCTTCTGTTTCAGGTAAGCTTTAAACCGCGGATCAGTCATGGCCAACAAATCGCCTTTGCGTTTCCGGCCTTCGTTACAGATATTTTTAAATTGTGCTGATGCATTGGTGCAATGCATCAGCACCATGGTTAAGCCGGGCGAAAAGCGTTCAAAATTTTCAATGTAATGATCGGTGTACCATTTCTGCAGCTCTTTATCGTTTGCCTTTTCAATGCCAGGCATCACCCAATCATAGCTTGAATTGTCAAGATCGTCCAGTACGGGCAATCCGCCTTTCCAGGCCAGTTCGCCCATTTCTTTAGCTTTAGCCAGCTCCGGAGGATCGGCAATGGTCATACCATCGGCGTATTTACCCTCTTTTTTTAGCCGGGTAATGGCGGCGTTTTTTGCTTCCTCCTTATAAAACAGGTCTTCACCGCCCGGAATCATTACGGGAATCTTTTTCTCGATGTCGAGGGTAATATATTTTTCGAGGTACGAAGGCTTGGCAAACAGTGTGCCCATGTGCGAGTCGAGGTGGGTAGGCGTAAAACCCATGCTTATTGCACGGTCAAGCTGGGCGCGGATCTCCCGATCAACTTCATCAGTGGTAGCCCTGAAATATACGGCGGCTACTGTTGGCCATAAAGCGCCCTCCTTATCCGTTAGTCCGGGCACGGCAGCTTTACCTGCCAGCGGCCCCCACCTGTAGCCTTCCCATTCAGATGTAAGCGTTAAATGCAGCCCCGCATCCATACCCGCGTGTTGATCCATGTAATGCTTAAAATCGGCCACCCAGGGGCAGGGCATCATTACGCTGGTTGAGGTAGCCACACCATTGCCGATAGCCATTTCGGCCCCTTCATTACTTTCGTACGACATGCCTGCGTCATCAACATGAATAATAATTACCCGGGCTCCTTTTGGCCAGCCAAGCTTCTCGGCATAAGTTTTAGTTTGCCGGGCTTTGAGGGTTAAGCTTAAAATCACACCGACGGCGGCAATCAGTAAATACTTCATCATTAAAACTTTAGGTTATAAAAGGTTATTAAAAGTAATTATTTAATAACCAAATGTGACACGCAAATGCCAATTTCGGCCCTTAAATAGCCGTGTTTTTACTACTTTTGATGTTGATGTTACCCGCAACCAACCATACGCTCGAAAAACTGGAAATGCTGCTCAAAACAGCCGGGTACAAAGTGCGTTATGAAAAAGGTAATTTTAAAACAGGCGCCTGCCTGCTGTTAAGCAGTAAAATGATTGTGGTGAACCGTTTTTCGAACCTTGAAAGCAAAATTCTGGCATTGGTTGAGTTGCTGCGCGATCTTGACGTTGATTACAAACTGCTGGATGACAAGCAAATTTCATTTTTACAAGAAATTAAACAAACCAAACTGCAGTTGTGACCATAACATTTTTAGGAACCGGAACATCGCAGGGCGTACCTGTTATTGCCTGCAATTGCGAGGTATGTTTATCGGCCGACAGGCGCGATAAAAGGCTCCGCAGTTCGGTTTTGGTGGAGACCGGAGATAAAATCATTGCTATTGATTCGGGTCCCGATTTCAGGTACCAGATGTTGCGGGCACATGTGCAGCACCTGGATGCCATAGTTTTCACCCATGAACATAAAGATCATATTGCCGGCATGGACGATATCCGCGCGTTTAACTACAAACAAAACACGCCTATGGATATTTATGCAGACGAACGGGTGCAAAAAGCGCTGGTACGCGAATTCCCTTATGTTTTTGACGGTACCGGCTATCCCGGTGTGCCGCAGGTAAATATGCATACCGTTGGCTTTGAGCCCTTTTATATCGGCAGCGTAAAACTAACCCCCATCGAGGTTTTTCACTATCGCCTGCCTGTAAAAGCTTACAGGATCAAAGATTTTACTTATATAACAGACGCCAAAACCATAGCGCCTGCCGAAATAGAAAAAATAAGGGGCAGCCGCATCCTGGTGATTAACGCCCTGCAAAAAGAAACCCACATTTCGCATTTTACCCTTGATGAAGCTGTGGCCTTTGCCAATGAAATAGGCGCCGAAACAACTTATTTTACGCACATAAGCCATAAGCTGGGCAAACATGCTGACATTTCCAGGGAGTTACCCGCAGGCATCGAACTGGCCTACGACAGCCTCAGGCTTGAAATTTAACAGTAAGGGTATTTTCTCAATTCTTCGTATCTTAAGCTGAATTAAAACGCCGCCGAATGGAATATCTTGTTTACGTAAGCACTGCTAACAACATGATGACCGATGAAGAGCTATTGGAGCTGCTTACCCAGGCCCGCGAAAAAAATGCTACATATGGGATCACCGGGATGTTGCTTTACGGTGCAGGCACATTTATGCAGGTTATTGAAGGCGAAAAAGATCATCTTGCTAAAATATTTGCCGCGATTAAACAAGACCCAAGGCACCGCAATGTTATAGAACTGATAAACGGAAAAATAGCTGAACGTATTTTTCCTTACTGGGCAATGGCCTTCGCATCGGTAGACGCTGAAACCCTCGAAACGATAGATGGCTATCTAAACCCTGCCAACAAAAATTTTATCGGCGGCCGTAACCACGCCAGCGTTACCATGCTTAAAACATTTGTTGAAACCAACAAGATTTCTGTTTCTTTTTAAACGTAATTATTTATCGCAACCTACGGATCTGAAAAAGGTAAAAGGAGTGATGTGTAAACAGCTACCAGGAAACTTATTGTAAAAATTTGATGTCGCGGGCAGATTCGAACTGCCGTATAGGGTAATGCGGACCCCCACCTATCCTCTCGGTCACGCGACTTGAAAACTGTAAGATCACTTAATCAAATCAGTTGTGGGGGCAGATATTAATTATCTCTCTCCCGTTTTGCACAGGAGCAGGAATTAGCACCTTATGCATTTTGCTGATGCACAGGTTGCTAAGACGTCTATGGGCCTTTCCCTCAGTCTTTCTTGATAAGTCAATACAAAGAACGCTTTGTCGTTATTGACAATGCAAATATATACACAAATTATATAATTCCTATAGTTTTTGTAGTTTTTATTCAATGAAATTTGTTTTTTATTGATTTTGAGGGAGATAAAGTTAATTTTTCCAGACTTTATTGACTTAATATTTTCACGGAACCTGCCTGACGGGAAGCTCGAAATCCCCCCTGCTTCTTTTCACACTTAAAAATCGCCAACTATTCAAACTGAAAATTCTTTGCGCCTCCGCGGCTTCACGTGCTTAAAATCTTAAACTATTCAACCTGGAAAATTTTGTGTGCTTATTCTGCTCGGCACTTTGAAAAAACTGAAACTGTCACCATTTAATCTGAAGTAGTCACCATAAATTTCAACACCAACTATCGCAACTTTGTGTTGTTAAAAAAACACATATCATCATGAAAACAAATAAAATTGCATTAGTTACCGGTGGCAGCCGCGGCCTTGGCAAAAACGCCGCCATGCATATTGCCCAAAAAGGGTTCGACGTGATAATTACTTACCGTAGTAAAAAAGAGGAGGCTGAAGCTGTAGTAGCCGAAATTGAATCAGCCGGACAAAAGGCGGCCGCATTACAATTAGATACCGGCATCGTCTCAACTTTCGACACATTTATCGATAACTTGAAAGCAACCCTGAAAGAAAAATTTGATGCCGATACCTTCGATTTCCTGGTGAACAATGCCGGTATCGACGCGGCATCACCTTTTGCGCAAACAACCGAAGAAGATTTTGATAACCTGTTTAATATCCACTTTAAAGGTGTTTATTTTTTAACCCAGAAAAGCCTGCCGGTGATAGCCGATGGCGGACGGATCATCAACCTGTCGAGCGGCCTGGCCCGTTTCTCAACCCCGGGTTACGCGGCCTATGCATCTATGAAAGGCGCGATTGAAGTATTCACCAGATACCTGGCTAAAGAATTGGGCGGCCGTGGCATAGCGGCCAATGTAGTAGCGCCGGGCATTATCCATACAGATTTTACCAAATCGGCATTCGAAGCACATCCTGGCTTAGATGAGATGCTCTCCAAATCAACAGCCTTAGGCAGGATAGGCTTGCCCGACGATATTGGCGGCGTGATCGCTTTCTTATGCACCGAGGATGCCCGCTGGATCACCGCGCAGCGTATTGAGGCTTCAGGCGGGATGTTTTTGTAAGTTCGGGTGTCTGAATCAGAATTTACAGAATTGGAAAAATTCTCAGAATACAGAGTACCACATCAAATGCATTCCGTTAATCCTAAAATTCCGTAAATTCTGATTCAGACATTTTCCTATCTTTCAGCCAAAATAACCATTATGGAATTTGGCCGCGTTACCAATGAAGAATTAGCAGGTATTGATTTTACCCTGCCGCCCGATCTGCAAATTACAACCGATACCCTTGCTGTTGCCAAAGGCAAAGTGCCGCTGCAGGTACACGTAGGTTGCGCCAAATGGGGCCGTAAGGAATGGGTTGGAAAAATTTATCCGCCCAAAACCAAAGACGCTAATTTTTTGGATGAATACGTAAAGCACTTTGATTGCATTGAGCTTAACGCCACTTTTTATAACGTTTACGGGCCGGATACCATTGCCAAATGGAAAGCAAAAGCCGATAGCAATCCCGCATTTAGGTTTTGCCCCAAATTTTCGCAGAGTATCAGCCACATCCGCAGGTTAAAAAACGCCGGGGAGATTACTACGGCTTACTATGAAGGAATTTTGGCTTTTGGCGATAAGCTCGGTCCGCTGTTTTTACAGTTGAGCGATAATTACACGCCGAAAAGTTTTCCGGAATTAAAAGCCTACCTGGAGCAGTTGCCGAAAGATATACCGGTATTTGTGGAACTGCGCCACAAAGAATGGTTTTCTGTTACCGAAAACCGCGATAAAGTGTTTAATCTTCTACACGATTTAAATATCGGGTCGGTTATAACCGATGCCAGCGGCAGGCGGGATGTGGTACACATGGCCCTGCCAACGCCCCATGCCTTTATCCGCTTTGTGGGCAATAGTTTGCACCCAACAGACTACGCCCGAGTAGATGAATGGGTGGAGCGCATAGCCGCCTGGAAAAAACAGGGACTGCAATCGGTATGGTTTTTTATGCACCAGCACGATGAACGCTACTCGCCCGAACTGGCCGATTATGTTGCCGAAAAACTGAACAATGCTTTGGGCACACAACTAATGCGCCCTAAGTTTATTGACCGCGATAAACCAGGCAACCAAATGGCTATGCTATTGTAAAGGCTCGGTAGTTGCAGGCGGTATTTTTAGCGCCGGGTTAAAATTAGGGATCAATTGCTGCACCTTATCGGCGGTAGAGTTGTTCATATCCAAAAACGACCATTTTTTGCCGCCGTCACCGCTTACGGCCAGCAGGTGACTGTGCATGGCCATACGGCCTTTGGGGCTGCTCATCACCAGGTTTTCGGGCAGCAGGCAGTGAATTTCGTTACCTGCTTTGTAAAACTTACCCGGCTCCCCAACCGTAACGCTTTCAAAACTGATGCCTGCCTTTTTCATCTGTTGCACCCCGGTGGCTATCAGGTTAATCATTTTTTCTTTGCCGCCGGCCAGTTGTACGGCTTTGGGGTAAGTGTAATTAATAAGCGTTTTGTAATCGCCTTTAACCATGCTTTGGGCCATCATTGTGGCCTGTTGTTTCACTACAACAGGATTTTGGGCATGCAGTAGCAAGGGAAGTAAGGCTGTTAACAGTAAGGCGGATATTTTTTTCATAGCTGTTTTTTTTTCGCGCAACACTTCATCGGCCAGTTGATCTGTGCCATTGGTTTTGCCGCTATATTTAACCCTAATATGCGGTTTACTAAATTAAAAACGGCAACATTTTAAAAGAAAAGATGCGAGCCGTACTGAGGATACATGTACATCAATTAACGGTTTTATAAATACTACCCACTCGGCTTAAACCATAATTTGTGCGCCTATGTTAATAGCCTTATTCATCAGCTACCTGGTACGTACCGGGAAATTAGCAGCCCTTAAAAATTTACTTGCTACAAGATTACCGGGCAAACCCATGGCATAAGCCGTTACTGCTGCCTATGCTTTTTGAAATAGATGTACGAGTAACCAACCGGGACCAGCACCATAATACCAACGCCAACCAAAAAAACTACCGTACTTACCCCGGCAGGCAGAAACAATACCAGGGCGGTAAGCGAAATGCCCGCCGTAAACCACAGTTTACCCGCAAGGCGGTGGGTTGCGCGCCAGATATCGTCGTCTTCCAGTGTCCAGGGTGTACGGATGCCTGCGAAATAGTTTGGTTTGATACTGTGCATCATGTTGCCGATAAACGCAAACAATAACCCGATAATAGGGAGTATCAGTTTATCAATCTTAAAAGCTTCGTTTTGCGTAGCAAAAGCTATGGCAATGCCTAATGCCGCCAAAAAAACAACCATGCCAAAAGCGAGTTTCTGAAAGGTGGCCTCGCCGTATTTCACATATTTTTTGGGGTCGATAGCAGGCAAAAACTTCATTAACAGGTAAGTAAAAGCCGACGCGCCCATCAGGATCGCCTCACCCCCAATAAATTCCAATCGGCTGCCATAACGGTCGGGCCGCCCATCTGCCCCGAAATGCACCGGCACCGAAGCCGGCAGAGATGAATAAATATAAGCGATGTAAGCTACCGGCAATAACCAGATTATCAGCGCGGCGGCATCAACCCATGTAAACTTTTTCATTTTATTTATTTTTTTGTGATGATTTAAATTGCATGATCCACTTCAGCATTTCGTCCATTACCGTAGTGTTGATGGAGTAATAAATAAACTGCCCCTCTTTTACCGAAACCACCAAACCGGCCTGGCGCAGCAGGTCGAGGTGATGCGAGATACTTGGCTTGGAGATAGAGAACTTGTCGGCTATGTCACCGGCTGTCATATCTTTATCTTTTAGCAGCTCAAGTATCTCGCGGCGGGTTGGGTCGTTAAGGGCTTTGAATAGTGCGTTCAATTTTGTTTAGTCTATTTATATATTTAGACAAATATCTAAATATATTGTTACAAAAAAACAATCATTTAAAATGATCGTCATTTATCTGGAGGCTTTAGTTAAGCATACCATAAAAAAAAAGCAGTAAAGGCCCGGCTGTAGCCGTGCCTTTAACACAAATCTGCTAATCGGTATACAGGGAAAGCTTTAAAAAAAACAGATGCCCGCTTCAAGTGGATAACTAAGAAATTTCCACACAATTTTTTGCGAATTATCGAATTACATGAATTTTTATTAGAGTAAAATTTGAAATTTGTGTAATTTGAATAATTGTGGACTGTTTGAAAATCAATTCGTGTGAAAATTTCCTACCGCAATTTTTATTTAAATAGCTGCAATTGCCTCAAAAGCGATTGCTCTGAATCGGTATATTATTTACCTGCCGGTAAGCTTTTTAATTAAATTGGTCTCTTCAGGGATATACGCCGTACCATCTTTGCGGAAGATATCATGAAACCATAATTTCGGCTCGCTGCCATCAGGCATCGGGGTATCCCAGGCATAAATGGTATTGGTTTTCCCGCTTACAAAGCCCCAGTTTATTGCGCCTACATTTTCCTTTTTAAGCATAGGCAGCACGGTGCTGAACAGGCTATTGCGCGGACGCGCCATATACTCGGTACAAATTAACGGGCGACCGTTCATTTTCAGGAACTGCACCGTTTTCAGGTGCTCATTTTCAGGGGTATAATCATGATAAGTAACAATATCCGAGTTAGCGATCTGGAATTTATTCAACTCTTCCAGATCCCAGCGCCAAACGCCTGCGCTTATCGGCTGAATGGGGTTTACCTGCCTTGCCCACTTAAATACGCTTTTAAGTAAGGGTAACGAACGGTTTCCCTTATCTGAATTACCTGGCTCGTTATATAAATCCCAAAGTAAAACCCGCTGATCATTGGCAAAGCGTTTCAATACATCCTTCACATATTTTTCAAGTACCGGCGAGTTGGCCGCGTTATCCGAAGCCGGCTGACCAGGATCCTGCATCCAGCCCGAATTATGGATGCCTGGCTTTGGCTCAGGTTGTTTGCCTGTTTTAGGTACTTTGTTCCAGCAATCATCAAAAAACACAAACATGGTTTTTATACCGTGTTTGCTTGAGATAGCCAGGTATTGATCCATACGTTTTTTGAAACCTTCGGGGTCCTGCTCCCAGGCTAAGTGGTGTAAAAAAACACGCATCACATTCATGCCTATACGCTGGGCGTAGCCTAATTCCCGATCAATAGTTTGGGGATCGAAGGTATCGGCCTGCCACATTTCCAGCTGGTTAATGGCGGTGCTGGGTATAAAATCGGATCCTACCAGCCATTGTTGCTTTGCGTACCAGGTTTTAGCTTTTTGCTGCGACCATACCTGCGCCGCTGCCGGTGTTTTTTGCTGCGCCGTTACCCTCATCGCCAACGGCATCGCTAAAGCCAGGGCCAGTATTTTTAGTTTTGTTTGCATGTATTTGTGTTTAATAGTTTAATTCAAATTTTACAATCTAATACAGCCGAGTGGCTGCTAATACGTTTTATTTTAGGCAAGTATTAAAACCATTGCCGGTGCCGCTTTTACAACTGACATAATTGCCCACGGCTAAGGTTTTGGCCTATGCGGTTGCTAACGGCATCGTGCAGCCCCGGAACCATCACCGGGGCAAACACGCCCATTAACCAAATGAATACCTGCCGCATAACCAATTATAGTTTATTTTTTCATCTGCATGATATGCCTTACCTGTTGAAAAGCTTTAGCAACCCGTGTTTATTATTCAGCAACCGGGAAAGCCGAAATTCGTAACCTGGCGCCGCCCATGGGTACTAAGGTCAGTTCTTTAACGGGCTCGTTGGTTTTTACCGGGCTTTGCGGTAGCACACCGCATAAACCGGTTTCATCAACCTTCCAACCCGGAATTTGCCTGCCTTTGGCCTTTAGCTCGATAGGCGCGGTGGCATTGGTGAACGGGTTGTTATCCTTTGGCCATGCGCGGCGAACAACTTCTAATGATTTTTCTGGGTGTTGTTCATCAATCAGCAAACCATAATTCCATGGCGATGCCGCGTAGATATTGAACGATGGCCATTTTGAAGGATCGGCAGTTGGCTGCCAGTGCGAATCGCCCTGGGCATCTTTCAGGTTATCGCCTTTGCTATACTCCTCTTTAATTTTAAGGGAGTAAGTAAGCGGACCATAGCTAACGCTTACGCTGTTTTTGTTTTTGGCCCACTCCTTTACTTTTAATTGCATTGGCAGTTGCAGGGTTACTTTATCGCCGTTTTTCCAGTTTTTAGCTAAGCGGATGTAATCGCCGGTTGAAGTGTTTACATCAACAGCAACACCATTCACCTTAACCGAAGCGCCTTTGCACCAGGCCGGGATCCGCAGGTAAAGCGGAAAATTAACCGCTTTTGCTGTATTTACTGTAAAACTGATCTGATCCTGGAATGGGTAGTGGCTGGTTTCGGTAATGCTTACCGCTGTGCCTTTGCCTACCTTAGCGTTAACCTGCCCTTCGGTGTAAAGCAGGGCGGCTATGCCGTTATCAGGTGTAGCCATCCAGCTGTTCTCTACATAATAAACCCAGCCTGCCGAGTGGTTATGCTGGCAGCAGCGGCTGCCAAATGGGTTCATCATTAAAAACGGCCCCTCATTGGCAATACCCGGATGGTGGTTTTTACCGTCGCTCACTATCATGTTAGGCGCGGTTAAATAACGTAGCGCCCGGTAATCTGGCATAAAAGCGGCGGGGAAGGTATTGAAGGCCACATCTTCGCAGTTTTCGGCCCAGAAGCGGTCGCCGGTTGCGCCTAACAGCATCTGGTCGGATGTCATTTGCTCAACAAGACCGCAGGTTTCAACAGCCTGGCGTGGGTCATCATAACCTTTACGGGCGTTTTCATCGGCGCCAAACATGCCGCCCGGAACCTGACCGTAAATATCGCGGATCAGTTTAAAGTCGTTATATGTAGCGTCAAGGTCTTTTTTGTCGTGGCTTTGCAGATAATAGGTTGCAGGCTCGCGAAAACATTGAGCCACGTTCACGTTGTGCCAGTTGGGCAGGTTATTGGCCTGGCGCCAGTTCGCTGTGTTTTTATCTAATTTGGTAGCCAGGTCGAGTAAAAACTTGTAGCCTGTTCGGTTATAAAGCCAGTAAACACTCAGCATATTATCACCGCCGCGGCTGTTTTCCCAGTAATCTTCCAAAAATTTGTTATCGGGTGTGGCTAACTCGTATTTAAAATATTTGGTCATAAAGGGAATCACGCGCGGGTCTTTGCTGTACTCGTAATATGATTGCAGGCACCAAAGCATCGGCATGTTGGTCCACAAATCGCGGTTACCATTGTGCTCAACCGCCGGACCGAAATCACCATTATCGCGTTGGTTGTTCAGCACCGCGTCTATCCAGAATTTGGTTTCCGCTATCATCTTTTTATCGCCTAAGGTATAAGCGATATCGGCATAACCTTTCAGCCAGTAAGGTAGTTCCTCCCAGCCGTATTCGCCTTTGCCTTCTTTATTTAACCAGGCATTGTTGGTTTTTGAAAGCCACACGCTGATCTCGCCCAGGTTACCGGTTAAACCATCACGTTGCAGCTCCAGCATTTTCTTCATCCAGCCACCTGCTTTGATACTGCCGGTAGGTAATTTGGTAAAATATTGCTTTTGCAGCGGGGCACGGTTACTTACGTATAATGAATTTTGAACTGTATTATTAACTGTGGTAACGGTGGTTGCCTTCACGCCCTGGGCGCTTGCCGTGGCAAAGCCTGCAAAAACCATCGCTACAGAAAGGTAAACTTCCCGTCGCATCAATTTTACACTGTTTTTAATCGTCATGTAGTAAATATATTATTTAACCAGGGCCTCGTTATATAGTTTGCTGTTAGCCTTTTGTAACAATTCTACAGGCATTTTAATCATCTTCCTGTCGTAGGTCATGAAGCCGTTCACCTCACCTTCCACATCGGTGGTTTGGGTGTATACCGCTGCCGATAAGCCGACTTTGATCAACTCCTCCAACCTATCGGTAAAGGATGAGTAACGTTTAAACAAATCATCACCATTTTTAAAGGTTTGATAGCCCCAGTTTTTATTATTCTGCCAGTTATGGCCTTCCACCGGCCAGCCCAGGCCACCAAACTCGCCTAAAACAACCGCTTTGGTTTTGCCAAAAATCTCGGGGCGAGGCATCGCCGGCTGCGGGTAGTTATGCAGATCCACCATATCACCGGTATCGTAATAGTTACCGCCGCTGGCGCTGTTCACCAAACGCGACGGATCTTTTTTCTTGGTCCATTCGGTGATCTCCACCGTTTTAAACTGTCCCCAGGCTTCATTGAACGGAGTCCACACTACAATACATGGGTAATTATAAAGTGAGTTGATAATAGCGTTCCATTCTTTGCGGTAATAGCCTTCAGATTCAGGAGTACGCTGCTGATCAGTTGCGCGATCCAGTACACCCGGGCGGTTTTCCCAGTGGTTACCCAGGTCGCCGCTTGGCATATCCTGCCATAACAGCATACCTGTTTTATCGCAATAAGTATAATAACGGGCAGGCTCCACTTTAATGTGCTTACGGATCATGTTAAAGCCCATCGCTTTCAGCTTATCAATGTCATAGCTCATGGCCTCATAGGTTGGCGGGGTGTACAAGCCATCAGGCCACCAGCCCTGATCAAGCGGGCCATATTGAAATACAAATTTATTGTTCAACAACATACGCTGAATGCCATTGGCATCGGCACCAAGCGAAATTTTACGCATGGCGAAATAGCTGCCAATTTCATCCACAGCCTTACCGCCGCGAACGATGGCCACCTTCAGGTCGTATAAAAAAGGATCGGTGGTTGACCATAAGTGCTGGTCTTTAATATCCAGAACGGCGGTTTCACCGGCGTCGATTGTTTTTTGAGCTACAAGGGTTTTGCCGTTCCAGGCGCTGATCTTCAGCTTGTCGCCCGGCTGGCTATTGCTAACTTCGGCCGAAACCGATAGTGTGTGATTGTCAATATCAGGGGTTTGTTTGGTAGCGTCGATATGGGTTTTGGCAACGCCTTCCAGCCAAACGGTTTGCCAGATACCGGTAACCGGGGTGTACCAGATACCTTCGGGCTTTTTAACTTGCTTACCACGCGGCTGCGGCCCGTCATCTGTAGGGTCCCACACGCTCACGGTAATTTCCTGTTTTGCACCGCCTTTTAAATAAGGTGTGATGTTAAACGTAAACGGATCAAAGCCACCTTCATGAATACCGGCACTTTTACCATTTACAAACACTTCGGTACGCCAGTCTGCCGCGCCAAAGTGCAGCAGTACTTCTTTACCTTTTAATGTTTTATTAAGGCTGATGGTGGTTTTATACCACAGCATGCTGTCCTTACCCACCGTTTTACCCACACCAGATAATGCCGACTCGACCGCGAAAGGCACCAAGATCTTTCCATCATATTTAGCCGGACCGGTAGTTGCTTTTGGTACAATAGCGTAGTTCCATAAACCGTTAAGGTTTTGCCAGTTGCCGCGTACCATTTGCGGGCGGGGATATTCGGGAAGAGGTGCTTTTGGGTCAACTTTTTCGGCCCATGGTGTGGTGATCCTGTCTTTGATCAGGTGCCAGTCGCCTTGCTGCGCATTGGCGGAGAGAAAGGCTGACATCAAGAAGGACAGAAGTAGCGGCGTTTTTTTCATTTGCTTGTTTAGAAGATAGCAGGATATACAGAAGAAAAAAGGGGCATGCCGGCTGGCATGCCCTTCCTAATTACTAATTTAAAAAGATACTTTAACTATCGGCGAATAAATCCGGTCTTCTACACCGGCAATTTTTATCCCCAAACGGGCAAACACATAATTTTGCGTTGGCACTAAGGTTGGAATATTGACACTCATCGCAATATTGTTCATACTGGTTATCGCCGAACCGGCAAGTTCAGTTTTAGCTTTATTCTGATCGCCGTTTTCTGAAACAAACGCGGTTTTACCAATATAAAGCGTTACTGCCTCAATATCTTTCGCGTTAGCATCGTTAACAACTTTCTCGATATTAAAGGTGGCGTTAACCTTACCCCCCGCCGTAGTGAATTGCGGGTTGCGCAGCATGTAAAACGGCGTTACTTCGATATCTAAGGTTTGCGGACCGCTTAAGTTGATATTCAGCGTATCGCGTTTACTGCCGCCAAGTTCCTTCCATAAAAAAGGCCCCTGGTTGGCAGGCATGGTAAACTTATAACTGCCGTTAAATAACAATAACGAGTATGCGCCGTCCTGGTCAAAATATCCCCTGATTGATCCTGTTTTACCAAAACCAGGCTGGTAAACATCAAAAGGAACCTGGTTAGCCTCCACGTTGATATTCTCACCCTTGTAGGTAAGGTGCCCTTTCAGCGTTACCGATGGCGCCTTATAATTATCCTTCTTACAACCTGAAGCCGTAATCAAGAGGGCTATGATGATATGATGAAATTTTATTTTCATGATTTTATTTTAAATAATACCTATTGATTGGGTTGCTTAACAATTTTAGGGTTCCTGGAAATGATATCATCCGAAATTTGCGAATAATAGTTACCCATCTGGAACCTGTTTGAACCTGTAACCGGCGCCGGTTTAACCTCTTTAAAGATCCACTTGCCGCTATTAGCGTTACCGGGGTTATAGTATTTATATGGCCACAAACCAAAAGGCTGCGTATTACGCTTTTTAGCGCTACCAATATTAGTTACCAGTTCGGAAGCAGTCATCGGGTTGCCATCCCAAACAATGTGGGCAATTCTCCAGCGTTTCATATCGAAAAGAATGTGTCCTTCAAACGCCAGTTCAACGCGGCGCTCGTGTACAATCCTGTCAAAATAATTGGCGGCTGTTAACACCAGCGGCGTAGTTAAACCCGCACGGCTGCGCACCTGGTTAATATAAGTTGATGCTGTAGCATAATCACCCAACTCGGCTGCGGCTTCAGCAGCGTTCAATAATACCTCGGCATAACGGTAACGGATAAAGTTAACATCGCTACCACGGCCACGGCGACCGGAACCTACCGTTGGATCAAGGTACTTGCGAATGTAAAAACCTGTTTGTGTACGCAACTCCAAACCGCTAACCGGGCCATCCTGACCAACAACCTGCACACGGCCTAAACCGGGTACATCCTGTGGCTGGCTGGCATCACTACTGCTGATGATGTTACCGTTGCCTAACTGGTAACCAGCCATTACATCGGTACGTTTACCTTTAAACAGGCCGTTTGGCAATAATACCGTACCGGCGAGCCTGGCATCCCTGCCTGCAAAAATATCCAGCTGGTTGGAGTAATAGATGGGGTTACCCAGCTCGTCTTTAGTTGCTAACGGCGCATAGGTATTATCCAGCTTTTCAAACGCTTCAACCAGGTTTAATGACGGATCCAGCCTACCCGCGTCACCGCCTTCGTCCGAAATAGAATACGGCTGATCATTAGTGGTGAAAGCATGTGTTTTACCGGCGTTGGCTTTAAAATCCTCAACAAATATTGATTCTGAACTGCCTTTATCGAGGAAGATGTTGGCAAAGTTATCGCTCAGGTCTGGAAGCTGTTTATACAACGAATAGGTACCCGAAGCAATGATGGCCTTGGCGGCGGTAAGCGCCTTGTTATAGTAGCCGGTTGCCATACTTGCCGGTATACCTACTTCGCCGCCAGGCAGGGTAACTACCGGAGTGGTAACGCCATACTTGGCAATGGAGCCTGCATATAAAGCAGCCCTTGCTTCCATAGCCAGGATAGCGCCTTTTGAAGCCCTTGATTTGTCGCTGGTGTTGGTTGCCAGGTCTTTAATAGCTTCAGCCTCGCTGATTACAAAATCATAAATATCTGATTCTTTGGCGCGAGGTATTTGTAGCGAAGAAACGTTGCCCGAGAAATCGTAATCAAGTGATTTGGTGATTAATGGTACGCCCCCCATCCTTTTTACCATCTCAAAGTAAAAGTTGGCGCGCAAAAACCTGCCTTCGGCAATAAAACCGTTTTTTTCAGATTCGGTAAGCGCGGTCGATGCGGTTACGCGCTCGATGAACAGGTTAAGATCGCGTACATAGGTGTAATCATACAAACCCCATTCGCCAAATCCCCAGCCTGTACGCTGTACAAAGAAATAGCTGCCGTTCTCTGAAGGGAACGACTCGCTAAAGTCGGCAAATGATGCCCAGCCGTTATCCAGGCCCGAAAAATCAACCTGCCGGTTATATAAATCACCCAGTATAGAAAGTACCAGCGCCGGGTCGGTAAACGCCACATCAGAAGCGATGATGGACTTCGGCGGCACATCCAAAAATTCACTGTCCTTTTTGCAGGCCCCGGTAATTAACAGGGCTGCAAACATCGTTGTTATAGTTATTTTTTTCATTGATTTTAAACTTAAGGGATTAATTAAAAGGTTAAATTAACACCGAAGTTAAGTACCTTACTTTGCGGGAACTGGAGCCCGTTATCGTCGGTGGTTTCCGGGTCAACACCGTATTGCTTCAGGTTATCCCACGAAAACATATTGTAGGCGTTAACATAAAACCTTGCTCTCTTTATCTTCACTCGCTTCAATAAATCGGTTGGTAATGAGTAACCCAGTTCAAGCGTTCTGGCACGCAGATATTTTACATTATGCAGCCAATAGGTTGAATTGCGCTGGCCGTTTAATTCATAATCTGAATGGCTGAAGCCCGGATTATACCTGTTTGCAGGATATTTACCCGGAATCCAGGGGCTGTTGATGTCAAACGGATCGGCACGATGGTACCTGTCGGTAAAAATGGTATTTAAGTTACCATTGTTTTGGAAGGCCCACCGGGTTTCATAATTCTGGAACCAGGTGTAGCCGGCGCCGCCCGAGAAATCGGCATGAAAATCAAAACCTTTGTAAGCAACACCCAACTGGAAGCCGAAGTTAATGTTTGGCTGCGTTCCGTAACCAAAACCTATCGGGCGTTCGTCGTACTGGTCAATCCGGCCATCGCCGTTTTGATCTTTATATATCAGGTCGCCCGGAAGCAAGCTGGTGTTACCCTTACCATCGTTATTGATCTTGTAGTTATTGATCTGTTCCTGCGACGTAAACTGGCCTACAACCTGGTAGCCCCAATCGATATGTGAGTACCTGTTAGCCGCCGAGTTTCTGTACTGATCGAGCGAGTTGTTAAAGATAGGCTTGTATTGCGACAGATCTTTTGAACGCGAATACGAAAAGTTACCGCCAATGGTATAGCTTACTTTACCAATGGTGTTGTTATAGTTCAGGGAAATCTCCTCGCCAAATTGCGCGTCGCTGTTCAGGTTTTCCTGCGGAAGGTCGAAACCTACTTCGGTAGGTAAAATCACGTCATATTTACGGGCTAATAAGCCTGTACGTTTACGGTAGAAATAATCTATTGTACCGTTCAGGTGGCTGTTCAGTAAGCTGAAATCAAAACCGGCATCAAATATTTTACTTTTTAACCATGATACGTTGGTGGTCACGATACCTTTATCCCTTGATGTAACCAAAGGGTTGCCTCCAATGATAGCAGTACCGGCGTTGTAGTTATAACCAGGAATGTAAGAGTATGGGCTGATGAGGTTCCTGTCGTCGCCCAGTAAACCGTACGAAGCCCTTAATTTTAAATCGTTCAAAACAGAGGATTCGCCTAACAGTTTCTTTACAAAACTTTCCTGGGTAATTCTCCAGCCGATAGATCCGCCGGGGAAGTAACCTACACGTTTATCGGGCGCGAAAAGATAGGATGCATCGCGCCTTGCCGAAGCTTCCAAATAATATTTATTATCGTAATTGTAGTTTAAGCGACCGATATAACCGGTACGCGCTTCCTTATCGTCGCTGTCCTGGTATTGATCTGCTGTTGGAAAGTAGATCAGCGGCAGGTTGTTTGATACCGGCGAAGCGTGGATCCAGTTACGCAGGTGCTGCAATTCGATACGTTCAGATACAAACGTGGCGCCGATGGTGTGTTTGCCAAAAGTGTTGTTGTAATTAATTTGCCATTGGTAGGTTTTGGCGAACTCTTTACGTTGCTCACGCTCGCGCCATGGGTTAGTACTGCCTCCTGTTACTTCGTAAGTATCATTTTCCGGATGATAAGTATACGCTTTGTAGGTGTACTCCTGGTTATTAAGCAAATAATCAGCAATATAGTACGAATACAAACCTTTAACTACTAAACCTTTAACACCTGGCACCTGGTATTCGGCGCCAAAGTTGGTTTGTAATACCCTCCAGTCGCTATGGTACAAACCTGATAATTTTGAGTTAAGGAACGCGTAGTTTGATTCGGTGTTGTTGATCTTATTCAGGTAGTTAGGATTATCATTAGCATAAGGGCGCTCAAGCGGGGTATTCCGTAGTACCGCGAAACGGGCAAGGAAATAATCATCACCGCCCGGTACACCCGGGTTTTCGCGGGTTTCAATACGGCCGTTAATGTCTAAACTCACTTTAAGGCCGTTAGCTACTTTTAATGATACGTTCGACTGGATATTTGAACGATTAAATTTATACTCCTTACCTATCTGCGAGTTTTGGAACAGGTTAGTTGCCGATACGTAATAGTTCAGCTTATCGGTACCGCCCGTAAAGTTAACGTTGGCCGAGTTTTGAGGCGCGTTATTGTTGCTTTTCAAAACGTAGTCGCGCCAGTTAAAGCTTTGGTAACCTTTTTCGGTGCCAGCCTTGTATTTATCAAGCTCGGCCTGGGTAATGCTTGTTGAACCGTTGCTGTTTACCTGCGCGTCGGCCAGGTAACGCATATAATCGTAAGAGTTGGTTAACACGTTAGGAAAACGGTACCAATTCTGGAAGCCCATGTAAGCATCCACGTTCACGCGCGATTCGCCGTTACCTTTTTTGGTGGTTACCACCACAACACCGTTGGCCGCACGTACACCGTAAATAGCCGCCGAAGCGTCTTTCAGCACGGCGATACTCTCAACGTCGTTAGGGGCAAGGTTATTAAACTGGCCTTCATCCTGCTGGATACCGTCAATTACGTACAGCGGCGAACCCATGTTACGGATCTGGATGCTGGCACTGGAACCCGGGCGGCCTTCTGATTGCCTGAACGTTACGCCCGGAATTTTACCGGCAAGCGTTGTACTTACCGTTGAACCGGCGTGTACACGGTCGATATCCTTACTGGTTACGCTGGAGATAGCGCCTGTAATAGAGGCTTTTTTCTGAGTGCCGTAACCGGTAACTACCACTTCCTGCAGCGCCGAATTGGTTTCGCGCAAACGAACCTTAATGCTGGTGCGGCCGTTGAGCGGAACTTCCTGCATCACATAGCCGATATAGGTGAACACCAAAGTGCTGTTGGCATCAGGTACGTTAAGCGAAAAGGCACCTGAAGCATCAGTAGTGGTACCGCCCTGCGTGCCCTGCACCCTTACAGCCACACCGGTAAGCGCCTGGCCGGTGGTATCTGTCACCATGCCTGTTACCTTCAGCTTATTTTGTGCCGATGCACTCAATGAAAACAGGAAACCGGTCATGATGAAAAAAGCGATTAACATTACTTTTGGGCCCCATTTGCTGGGCGGCCACTGTACATGAGGGTGCGCCCCATGCCTGAGTAGTAAAAATTTTCTCATAAATGATCTATTAATTGGTTAAGCATTGATTTAAAAATGTAGAATTGACATATCTAAAATCAACGCTTCAAAGAAAAAGGATTTTAAGCCCGTCGATTAACCAAATAATCTCAATACTTAGTCGAAAAGTCTCATTTTTTGAGAGCGGCGAAACGCCCGGACAGATTGGCTATATTTGCTTTAAGCTAATTATTTTGAAACCGCTATACACACTATTATTACTATTAATGGTATTCTGTGGCATTTGCAATGCCCAGCCTTACTATTTCAGGCACTACCAGGTTGAGCAGGGGTTATCGCACAATACGGTTTACTGCGTTTTGCAGGACAAGCGCGGTTTTTTATGGTTCGGCACTAAAGATGGGCTTAACTGTTTTGACGGTTACAGTTTTAAGATCTTCAGGCATAACCCTACTGATACCAGTTCTATTGCCAACAATATGGTTCATACCTTACACATTGACAAACAGGGAACCTTGTGGGTTGGTACCGACGAGGGGCTGGACCGGTACAATGAATTAACCGAAACTTTTATACACATCAATAAGGCCAATATTAATGGCGTGAGGAGCATAACCAGCGACGAGCGAGACAATTGCTGGTTTGTTGCCGGCCGCTCGCTGATCAAATACGACCCAAAAACCGGTAAAAAAACCGACTATGGGTTTTACCAAAACTTCGACGCCACATCCGTAGCTGTTGTAAATAACAAGGTTTGGGTATCAACCACCGTGGGCACCATCAATTGTTTAAACCAGGCGGCAAATACCTTTGAAAGCTATAATGTATTTCAGAACACCAAAAAGGTAACTACAAAATATATTGAGAAGGTTTACACGCCCGGCAACGGCAAAATATTTATCGGCACCAACGCGCAGGGCTTTAAACTGTTTGATGTTAACGATCATTCATGTAAAGACATCCTCTCCAACAACCCGGATGGTACGGCCATATTTGTGCGTGATTTTGTGAAATACAGCGATGATGAATACTGGGTGGCCACAGAATCGGGCGTATTTATTTACAATACCAGGAAAGGCACCTTTGTAAATCTGCGTAAACACTACAACGACCCATATTCCATTTCTGATAACGCAGTTTACTCGGTATGGAAAGATTTTGAAGGCGGCGTTTGGGCGGGCACCTACTTCGGCGGGGTTAACTACTATCCGAGGCAATACACCACCTTTAACAAATTTTACCCCGGGCCTGACGCCAACTCACTTAAAGGCAATGTGGTACGCGAAATTTGTAAGGATATGTACGGCAACCTTTGGCTGGGCACCGAGGATAACGGGCTGAACAAACTATCGCCAGATAAAAAGACCTGGACACATTATTATCCTGGCGGCGAATCCACCATCTCCAATACCAACATCCATGGTTTACTTGCCGTGGGCAACGAATTGTTTATAGGCACCTTTGAACGCGGCCTGGACATTATGAACATTAAAACCGGCAAAGTTGAGCGCGTTTACCTGGCCGGCAACGGGGCGAATGATTTAAAAAGTAACTTCATTATCTGCTTTTGCAAAACCCGCCAGGGGCTGATCCTGATAGGTACTACCCGGGGCGTTTATCGTTATAACATGGCCAGCCGCGACTTTACGCTGATAGACCGGCTGCCCCCATATGATTTTGTTTATTCGATAATTGAAGATCATAATGGTAAAATATGGGTGGGCACTATACGCGATGGCGTTTATTGTTACGACCCTGTAAACAATACAAGTTACCAATTAGCTTACCGCCATCCTATAAAAAACGCGTTAAACACAACCACCGTTAACGGTATTTTTGAAGATAGCAATAATATGCTGTGGTTTGCCACCGAAGGTTTGGGCCTATGGCGGTACGATCCGGGTAAAAACACTTACAAGTTTTATGACCTGAACACGGGCTTCCCGAGTAACTATATTTTCAGGTTAATGGAGGACAATGCCAAAAACCTGTGGATCAGTACTACCCGTGGTTTGGTGAGCCTTAACCTGAATAACGGGTTACAAAAAACGTATACCAAAGCCAACGGGTTGCTGAGCGACCAGTTTAACTACAATTCATCATTTAAAGATGATGACGGCACCATGTATTTTGGCTGTGTAAAAGGGATGATCAGCTTCAATCCGGCAAGTTTTAAACAAAACCATTTTTCGGCGCCGGTGTATATTACCGGCTTCCAGGTGCATAACCGCGAAATAGCGGTTAAAGGGGCCGATTCGCTGCTGAGCCAGTCCATCATCAGCACCAAAAAAATAAACCTTGATTATAACCAGTCATCATTCAGTATTGATTTCGCGGCGCTGAGTTTCCCCTCGCCCGAAATGACAAGGTATAAATACACCATGAAAGGCCTGGATAAGGGCTGGACCGATTTAAAGCGTAACCGCAAGGTATACTTTACGCAACTGCAGCCCGGCCACTACACCTTTGTTGTAAAAGCCGCCGATAATAACGGAAACTGGACACCCTACGAAACTGCCTTAGAAATAAATATAGCGCCGCCATTCTGGCAAAGCGTATGGGCCTATATTGCCTACGGCCTGCTGTTTCTGTATACGGGATATTACCTGTTAAGAAGCTACCACCGCCGCACCCGCGAAAAAAACAAGCGCATTATCGAAATATTGGAGAATGATAAGGAAAAGCAGATCTACAATGCCAAGATCGAATTTTTCACCAATGTAGCGCACGAGATCCGCACGCCCTTAACCCTCATTAAAGGCCCAATGGAAAAGGTGATCAAAAAAGCGGAGCATGTTCCGGAAATCCAGAACAACCTCAGGATCATGGAAAAAAATACCAATCGCCTGCTCGATCTCACCAACCAGCTGCTTGATTTCCGCAAAACCGAAACCAATGGCTTTAGCCTCAGTTTTGTTAAAACCGATATTACTGAACTGGTTGCCGATACCTTTATAAGGTTTAAACCCATGGCCGAGCAGAAGAACCTGCATTACACCTTTATCCATTCGGCCAAAAGCGTTTATGCTTACGTAGATATAGAAGCGTTCACTAAAATTGTGAGTAACCTGATTAACAATGCCATTAAATACGGAAACACCGAGGTTGAGATTGAGCTTGAAGAACAAAAAGAAAGCGACGTAACCTTTACCATCGAGATCAGGAACAACGGCCACCTTATCCCCTATGAAATGCGAGAAAAGATTTTCGAGCCATTTTTCAGGATGAAAGAATCGGAAAAACAAATTGGCACAGGGATTGGGTTATCGCTATCACGTTCGCTGGCCGAATTACACAAAGGATTGTTGGTGTTGAATAAATCAATGAACGGTTTTAATATTTTTAACCTTACTTTGCCCATTCACCAGGAAAAAGAGTTCGACCTGCAAAACACACCCGATGAGTACGAACAACCAGGCCTAAGTAACAGAGAGGAGAATATTGATTTTATGAAACCGGTTATACTTTTAGTGGATGACAATCCTGAGATATTGGACTTTATTTCGGACGATCTGAGCGATAAGTACTCGGTGCTTAAAGCCCATAACGGCCAGGAAGCACTGGATATGATCGATATCGAAAACATCCAGTTAATCATCAGTGATGTGATGATGCCCGGCATTGACGGCTTTGAGCTTTGCAAAATAGTGAAAACCAATTTTGATCACAGCCATGTGCCCATCATCCTGCTTACGGCAAAAAATACCCTGCAAAGCAAAATCGAAGGTTTGGAAGTTGGAGCCGATGCCTATATCGAAAAACCTTTCTCGCCTGAGCACCTTCAGGTACAGATAGCCAACCTGCTTATTAACCGCAATAAGATCAGGGAGCATTTCGCAAGTTCACCGCTGGCCCACATCAAATCGATGGCCTATTCAAAACCTGATGAAAGCTTTTTGGATAAGCTGAACGGGGTGATTTATAAAAACATTCAAAACGCTGATCTGGACGTGGAGCAAATAGCCAATTTGATGAATATGAGCAAACCTACACTTTACCGCAAAGTGAAAGCTATATCAAACCTAACTATTAATGAACTGATCAACATCACCCGCTTAAAAGCCGCCGCGCAATTGCTGGAAGAGGGTGATTATAAGATATACGAAGTGGCCAACATGGTGGGCTATAGTTCGCAATCGCACCTGGGGCGTAACTTTTTAAAGCAGTTCGGCACCACGCCAACCGAATATCAGCAGGCTAAACGGAATAAAATCAGGCAGGTTTGATTTTGATTAAATGACGGCTTTACTTACAATATCCCGGAAGGGCGTGGCCTCACGCCCGATTACCTATCTTGCAACAAGAATAACATGACACGAAACTCGCTGTTCGATTTCTCTGACTTCGAATCAGCTATGCCTGGAGTTTGCAACTCCAGGATGTATTAAATTATAGTTTGTATAAATATGGAGTTGCAAACTCCACGCATAGTCGTCCGAAGTTGGAAACTCGGACAGCTAACGGCAGATTATATCAAGAGGAAATCTATTTCCTTGTATGCAGCTTTGTCAACGCAAACTGCCCAATCCGCTCTCCTTCATCAACGCCGTTGGTTATAGAAGGCATGTAATGGATGCCTCCGTAAAACCTGCTCATGGCAGCTTCCTTTGCAGCGGCCCTAAACGAATCAAACTTCCTTACCGGGATAGAAAACTCTAACTCCGTCGAATCTGCAAAAGAGAAGTTCTCGCCAAATAATTTACTCAATACCACTGCCGAAGCCGTTGAAACCACGCTATGCCCGCTGGTATATTCGGGGAAAGGCGGGGTTTGCAGTAATGGCGTCCAGCTTTGCTCAATGTATTGATTGATGTAGGTTTCGGGGCGGATCACTTTGCTGCGGTATTTTTCGTCCCAGCAATTAATAAAACTATCGGCAATAACCACCGCTACACTGGCGTAAGCCTCGGCGCTACGGATGTAGTCGGCCCGGGCTTTACGGCAGGCCAGTGCGGAGATATTGATCCAATGCCCTCCCGGTGAAATCTTCTTGGTGGCAAACATGGTATGCCCGTTAATATTTACTTTAAAAGGGTTATCATCCCAGAAGGTAGCGACGGTGTTTTGATCCTCAGTTAAGTTTTTACCTGCGTCCCGTACTGCCATTGCCAGCTTATAAAAATTACTGCCGGGTATAGTGGAGAAAGTAAAAGGATGCAAAGGTTTAAACTGTTGTGCCGAATCGAGCAGGAACGGGCGAATCTCGTTCCAGTGCGGTTCAACCCCTTTCATGTAAGCCGGTGGCGTTGGTTTCCAACTGGCATCATCGGTTTGCACATCGTATCTGGATAACGAGCGGGTGTGTTTATAGTTATCCTTACCTGCCCATTTGATAATCCTGTCAGCTATCAGTTTTCCATATGCTATCGAGTTCTGATAAACACTATCGGGCATGCCGGTGTCTTTAAACTCCTGCATCAGCTTATCATGAAAACCCTCAATGCGGCCCTCGCTCATCACCAGGATTTTTCCAACGGTCAGTACCGCGTGCGATGCCGAGAGGGCAAAGCAATAATGTTTGCCGGGAACAGGTTTTGGTACAGAATCAAGGCCTTTCAATTGCCCTTCGAGCGACAGGTATCTGGAGTCGCCGTTGCGTGCTGCCTCATAAGCGGCTACGCTGATATAGGCATAAATACGACTGGCCACAGGTGGCGAATAAATATCATGCCTCACCACATCGGTAACATCTTTTATGGAACGGTGAATGAAATCAGGGTTTTCGGCAGCTTTTTTCCAGCTTTTATTGCCGCATGACGAACAAGCTATAATGAATGCAATTACAGTTGCCAGGTAAAAACGCTTCATGTTGATGAGCAGAACGGGATTAATCAGTTTAAAATGGTTGCCGCAAGTGGCTGTGCTTCAAAGCTAACAGTTAATGCCGATGTAAGGATGAACCGATACTATTTAACTAACTTTTGATACAATTTGCAGAAACTAAAACAGCAAAATCCATTTTCTTTACCGGAGCTTATTGCGTTGTGCCCAATAAGTTAACGCTTAACCAAAGCATAAACCATCAACTAATTATTAACTATTGCTGCATGATTAAAAGTTTACCCCTAAAGCTTAAACTACCTGCCTTTTTATTGCTTATTTTTTGCCTTGGCTGCTCAAAAAAGCAATCTGGCCCTACACTTTTTAAATTGCTTGATGCCTCGCAAACAGGCATTGATTTTAAAAATACCATTACCGAAAGCGATAGCATCAACATCCTCAACCATCCTTACCTGTATAACGGCGCGGGTGTTGGCATTGGCGATTTTAACCATGATGGCCTGCCCGATGTTTACTTTGCGGGTAACATGGTTGCCAACAAGTTATACATTAACAAGGGCTCCTTAACTTTTAAAGATGCCACCGAAGCCGCGGGCGTAGCCGGTAATGGCGATTGGTATACCGGTGTATCGGTAGTGGATATTAATAACGATGGCTGGCAGGATATTTATGTTTGCTCATCTTTTAAAAATGACCCTAACCACCGTAAAAACCTTCTTTACATAAACCAGGGAACAAACAAAGATGGTATCCCTGCCTTTAAAGAATCGGCAGCGGCTTACGGCCTGCAGGATACCGGCTACAGCACCCAGGCCGTATTTTTTGATTACGACCATGACGGCGACCTGGATCTGTACCTGCTCACCAACTTTTTAGGCAAGGAAACCCCGGTGGCCTATCGCCCCAAATTAACAGACGGCAGCGCTACCAATAACGACCGTCTGTACCGCAACAACGGCAACAACACGTTTACCAATGTAACCAAAGCGGCCGGTATTTTAATAGAAGGCTTCGGGAACTCGGTAGCTGTTTGCGATGTAAATAATGATGGCTGGCCTGATGTATATGTGGGTAACGATTTTATATCCAACGATGTACTTTGGGTAAACAACAAAAACGGCACGTTCACTAACCGTGCGGGCGAGTATTTTAAACACACGGGCTGGTCGGTTATGGGATCGGATATGGTGGATATCAACAACGATGGCAAAGCCGACCTTATATCCCTTGAAATGCTACCTGAAGAAAACGTACGCAAAAAAACCATGCTGGTTGGCGATAACTATATCACCTACATCAACAATAAAAAATTCAATTACGAACACCAGTACATCCGCAATGTATTGCAGTTAAACCAGGGGCAAACACCTACAGGTCACCCACAGTACAGTGAGATAGCCTACCAGGCAGGCGTTTACCAGACCGACTGGAGCTGGACACCGCTGGTTGCCGATTTTGATAACGATGGCTACCGCGATATGATGATCACTAATGGCTATCCGCGCGATGTAACTGACCTTGACCATGCCCTTTACAGTAACGACCAGGGCCGTACGGTTAAAGAAAATACAACATTAGCTGCTGCCGATTCGTTCCCGGTAGTAAAAACATCAAGCTACGCCTTCAAAAACAAGGGTGGTTATTTGTTTAAAGATCAATCAAAAGCCTGGGGCATCGTAAAACCAACCTTTTCCACCGGAGGCGTTTATGCCGACCTGGATAACGATGGCGACCTTGACCTCGTTATCAACAATATTGACGATAATGCTTTTATTTATGAAAACACCTCCAACACTAAAACACAGGTAGCCAAAGATCATCACTATCTTAATGTAGCCTTACAAGGCGATACCAAAAACGTAGGCGGCATTGGCGCTACTATCCGCATTTATTACAAAGGCAACCAGCAATTTTATGATCAGCAGCCTTGCCGCGGCTATATGAGTACGGATGATGCCCGCGGGCATTTTGGTATCGGTTCGGCTTCGATAGTCGATTCATTGCGGATTAGATGGCCTGACGGTAAAACGCAGTTACTTACCCATGTAAAAGCAAACCAAACGCTTAACCTGCAATATAAAAACGCAACGGGATATTATCCGCCTGATGCACCCGGAAAAATCACGCCGGTATTTCAGCCTGCAAATAACGCCGCGGGCATTAAATATGTACACCAGGAAAAAGACGCCATCGACTATAATATTCAGCCTACCCTCCCCCATAAATTAAGCCAGTACGGCCCGTGTATTGCCGTTGGCGATGTGGACGGCAATGGTTACGATGACCTTTTTGTTGGAGGTGCGGCAGGCAGCAAAGGCGTATTCTTTATGCAGGATGCCAATGGTCATTTCACTTTGGATAATAACCGTTTTATCCACGAGGATTTTAAAGAAGAAGAAGATATGGGCGCGTTGTTGTTTGACGCGAATGGCGATGGCTTCCCCGATCTGTACATAGCCAGCGGCAGCTACGAGTTTCCGAAAGGGCACACCACCGCCCAGGACAGGCTATACATCAACGATAAAAAAGGCCATTTTACCCGGGATATTGCCGCGGTACCGGTTGAATACGATAACGGCTCATGCGTTCGCGCCGCCGATTTTGACGGCGACGGTGACCTGGATCTGTTTGTCGGCTCACGCTCTGTCTCCGGGTCTTATCCCTCATCGCCGGTTAGTCATTTGTTCAGGAATGATGGCGGTAAGTTTACCGATGTAACCGCCAGGCTGTGCCCTGATTTAGAACGCGGCGGTATGGTCACCGATGCGCTATGGTCTGATTTTGACAAGGATGGTAAAGCCGACCTGGTGATAGTTGGCGAATGGATGCCTGTAACCTTCTACAAAAATAACGGCCATGGCTTCAGCAAAATCAAATCGGGCATTGACGATCATGTGGGCTGGTGGAACAGCATCGTATCCGGCGATTTTAATAACGATGGCAACATCGATTATGTAGCCGGTAACCTGGGCCAAAACTCCAACTATAAAGCATCGTTCGACAGGCCCATGACTATCATGGGTAAAGACCTTGACGGCAACGGATCATTCGATGCCATGATATTTTGCTTTATGAAGGATGAAGACGGCTCACAAAAACCCTTCCCGATGCATACCCGCGATGATTTGATCAGCCAGTTGATCTCTATCCGCAAAAAATATCCGAGTTACCGCGGTTTCGGCCACGCCACCATGGATGATCTCTGGCCCGAAAAAGATAAAGAAGGCGCTGTGGTATTAAAAGCTACCGACATGAGCACCAGCCTCATTACCGGCAAAGGCAACGGAACCTTCAGCATCAGCGCGTTGCCACAGGATGCACAGATGGCCCCGGTTTACGGCATGGTAGCCAAGGATGTTGACCACGATGGTAACCTTGATTTGGTAATGGTTGGTAATGATTTTGGCATGGAGCCGTTCACCGGCCGCCATGATGCCTTTATGGGTTTATATATGAAAGGCAACGGTAAAGGCGGCTTTACAGGCTTAACCGTTGCCAATAGCGGTATTTATGTTGCCGGCGATGGTAAAGGTTTGGCCTGCGTACAATCAGCCAAAGGCGAACTTTTGGTAGCTACGCAAAACCAGGATAGCGTTAAAGTTTTTCGTAGTACGGCTGTTATTCCGGGTAAACGTTATGTCAAGCTAAAACCTGACGATTTTTATGCAGATATCACATTGAAAAATGGTGGTAAGAAACATGTGGAGTTTTATTATGGATCTACTTATTTGTCGCAATCATCAAGGGTATTGGAATTGGATAGCAGTGTTGCCGATGTAGCGATAACGAGTTATAATGGCAGGAAACGTAAGGGTTAAGGCTCTCTGAATTAACCAACTAAGCTAAGCAATTCTGGGCGAAGCAATCCTGGTGGAAGTTTAGCGACAGCGTAACTTCGACCTAAACTGTGTTTAAGCTTTCAACTTAACTTTATAACATTTCATTTAGCGAGTTCCAATGCCGGACCTCGCAAGCAGAATGCTTTCAATACTTTGGGTCGAAGTTACGCTATCGCCAAACTTCAACCAGTGCTTGGGCTAAGCTTCAACCAGAGTTCGATCAAAAAGAAACGCCGGGCAGTGTACCCCGGCGTTTCTCTTAACATCAAAGCTAATATTACTGCTTATTTTTACTCAACACCGAAATCCCGGCATCAATATACTGCCCGCCTACGGTTTGGTTACAATGAATAGCGATCACGTTTTTGCCGTTCAACCTCAATGCGGCTTTACTTTCGGGCGTCATTTGCACAATGGCATAGCCTGATGTGTAGCCTTCTTTTATGGCAGCTTTAACACCGTTGATATAAACCTCGCAGGCATCATCATGATGTAATGACAGCACCAGTTCATCTTTATTGATGTTGGATACATTCAGGGTAAACTCCTGCCTCATCCAGATATCCTTACCATCCCAAACAGTTTTAACAACCGCTCCGGGAGTTTCTTTCGTTCCGAAACCGGCCTCTCCCTGTTTCCATGCCGCATCGTTAAATTTCTCGCCAAACCAGCCGTAAGCAGGTTTATCAAAGGTATATTTCCAGGTGCGGGCGTTGTTTTTTGATGATGGCAACACCTCGCGGATATAAGCCTCGCCGTGAATGATCTTATCGTTTGATGCCTTGATGGTTTCTACAGGGGCTTTTACAATTTCACGGTCGTAGGTCATTAAGCCGTTCAATTCCACTTCTACGTCGGTTGTTTCGGTGTATACCGCCGCACTCAGTCCTTCGTTGGTTTTGTAGATCACCAGGTCGTTGGCAAACTCATCATACAGATCGGTATAAGCTTTCTGGTTATCCATCATGATGTAAGTCGGACCGGTTTTCCAGGTATGGTTCGGGATGATATAACCGATACCGCCATACTCACCACAAGCCAAAATCTGTGTTTTGCCTGATGGCGCGGCAGGTGGCGGATAGCTGTGGATGTCCAGGAAATCGCCCACACCAAAATGGCTGCCACCGCTGGCCTGGTTAATCAAGCGCGAGTTGTCCAGCTTACGCACCAGGTTAACAAGCCCCGGGGTATTATGCTGGCCCTGCGATTCGTTAAACACTACCCAGGTTACGATAGAAGGTGAGTTCCAGTGTGTTTTGATCATGCGGATAAGTTCCGAAGCATAGGCGGCAGTATCAACCGGCGGGGTATGCTCGGTGTACGAGTTAGCCGATGGCATATCCTGCCAGATCAGCAACCCGAGTTTATCTGCCCAGTAATACCAGCGGTAAGGCTCAACTTTTATATGCTTGCGCACCATGTTGTAACCAAAATTTTTGATCATTTGCAGATCGTTTTTGATAGCCGCGTCGGTTGGCGCGGTATAAATACCATCCGGCCAGAAACCCTGATCCAACGGACCGATCTGGAACAAAAATTTATTGTTCAGAAAAAGTTTTTTATAGCCATCCTGCTCGCCCATCGAAATCTTGCGCATACCGGCATAACTGCTTATGGCATCAACCTTTTTGCCGTCTTTTTCTAAAGTAATCCCGAGATCATATAAAAACGGGGAATCAGGCGACCATAATTTGGCGTTTGGCACGGCTATTTCAAAATCGGCATTGGGCTGGCCTGAAGCTGTACTTACTACATGGCCGCCATCTTTAACTTTTACATTAACCGTGTAACCGGCTGCTGCTGCCGCTGTGACATTTAATTTAATTACTGATTTATCAATATCAGGAGTGATGCGGATATCATTAATGCTCACAGCAGGTACAGGCTCCAGCCAAACCGTTTGCCAGATCCCGGTAGTTGAGGTGTACATAATGCCCTGCGGATGCAAGGTTTGCTTGCCGCGTGGTAAACCTGCATCGTCGGTGGGGTCATAAACCCTTACGGTAAGCTCCTGCTCACCTGCACCTTTTATAGCCGATGTAATATCAAAGCTAAACGGATCATATCCGCCTTTATGTACGCCCAAACTTTTACCGTTTACAAATACTTCGGCTTCATAATCTACAGCGCCAAAGTGCAACAGGATGTGTTCACCTTTCCATGATGCGGGAACCGTGAATTTACGGCGGTACCAAATGCGGTCATGTTGTTCCATCACGCCTGATAAAGCCGACTCAACCGGGAAAGGTACGAGGATAGTTTGCGATAACTTACCTTGCGGAACGGCTTCGCCGGGAGTGCCCGGCTGGTATTGCCAAAGGCCGTTGAGGTTCATCCATTTTTCGCGCGCCAGCTGCGGGCGCGGATAATCGGGCAATACGTTCTTAGGGTCAACATCTTTGGCAAAGCGTGTCATCAAAACCGCTTTTTTAGGGTGCCATTCCTGCGCCTGCACAAAATACGGCAAGGCGGCAACGGCAAGTACAATAAATTTTTTAATGCTCATAATTGCAGGTAATAAAGTAGGATAACAGTTTTATTCAAACTATTTAAACCGGCCAAATTGGCTTTTGAATTAATTATTTCGCATTAAAAATAGGTGATAATCCGGCCTAATTTTAACGTTTGCTGATGTTTGATTGGTTTTGAAGAAAAGTTGATACAATTTGTTGCGATATCCGGCAGCTGATAAAAAGCAGGAGAAGGTATCCCGCCTTTCCAGCTTTTTTAAAACCGGGTAATAATTTTTACTTAGCCGGTTTCACGCCTTCGCTGGTCATGAACACCCGCTTGATGCTGCCATCTTTGTTATAATACAGGTAATCGATACAAACCGAGCGGTGAAAACTCCCCGCATCGGGTACCAAAGCGCCGTTATGATAAATAAAATATGATTTGCCCTTAAAATCAATGATAGCCTGGTGGTTGGTGTATTTTATTTATCCCGGTTGCCCGTGTCTCCACGGGCAACACTCCAATCATTTTCCCACAACCGGCCAACCGTCAACCCATTCCAACCTTTCCACCCTCAACTTCGATATCCCCCGATCAGCCGCGTCATAGCCATGGAAAACAATATAATCCACACCATCAAATGTGCTTACACCGTTATGCCCTACGCCATACCAGTTCTGATCGCCAGCCAGCAGGATACTGCCGCCGCCTTTATCCATAGTGGTGCCATCCTTGTCTACATAAGGCCCCTTGATTTTTTTTGAGCGGCCGATGATCATCTTATAGGTGCTTTTCGGCCCCTTACAGCAATAATCTATCGAAGCAAACAGGTAAAAATATTTGCCGTGTTTAAATATAAAAGGCGCTTCAATGGCGTTACCGCCTGCATCAACCGGGTTGCCGTCTACAGCAGGTAAATTCTCTGAAACAGCTTTTCTGCGGGTAGCTATGGTTGGGATTTTATCGATGTTCTCCGCAACGCTTAACCTGTCCTTGCTCAGCTTTACCAATTTCAAGCCATCCCAAAACGAACCGAAAACCAGGTACGGCGTATCATCCTTATCGGTAATTAAATTAGGGTCGATAGCGTTCCAGTTGGTTTTGCCGGGGAAGGATTGGATCACCCTGCCATGATCAACCCAACGATAAGCCGGGTCATCGGTATGCAGCGTAGTATTGGTAGCCACGCCAACGGCCGAAGTATTTTTGCCAAAGGCCGATACCGAATAAAAAAGGTAATACAAGCCATTGTAAAAAGAGATGTCCGGTGCCCAGATATGGCCTTTAAAACCGGGTATGGCATCAACAGCCCATTGCGGGGCATTAGCGAATACCGGCTTTTCTGCTTTCCAATGCAGCCTGTCATTTGATGACCACATGGCGATGCCGTTGCCTGTGCAGAAGATATAGTAAATACTATCCTGCCGGGTCATCACCGGGTCATGTACTGATATATCGGTATGAAGTTGCTGCGCGTTGGTGATAACGCGCAGCAACAACAGGGGTATGATAACAACCAGCTTTTTCAAGCTTATTTATTTTTGAGCCTTACTATTTTGAAGGTATATGGCTCAACATCCAGCTTTAAAGTAGTACCCGAAACAGTGAGGTTGCTACTTACCGGGCTAATAGCTGTAGGCGTTTCCAGCGAATTAACCGCATCTTTATCATCACTGCGCAACGTGATTACACGGGCTGTTTTCTGATAACCTTTTGAACCGGTAATTTTAAAGCTTGTACTTTTTGCCGAGGCCGTACTGTTCACAAACTTAATAACCAGTTCGTTGGTGTTTTTGTCAAGGCTGGCGGTAGCATAGCAGCCATCCTGCCCGGCCACGGCCTGATCATTCAATAACAGCGGCACAACATCGGTTCCTTTATTTAAGGAGAATAACTGCTGCACATAATAATTGGGCGACCCGTACGAATTGAGGTTGTCAAACCAGATCAAATCGGGTGTCCATTGCCAGCCTTCCACATGGGCAAACAGCGGCGCGTATGAGGCCATGCGCACTACATCGGCATTGCGCTCCAGGCCTGTCATGAATGCGGCTTCAGCCAAAGCACATTCCCAGGTGTTTTTGTTTTTAGGGCTGCCGGTAACTACGTTTTGAGCAGCATATTCACCCGCGAAGATCTTAGGGCCTTTACGGTCATAATTATCATAGCGTTTGGCATGCTCCAAAAACCATTTTGGCGAAGCGTAATAATGCTCATCCAAAATATCGGCACCTAAAGCGCGGAAAGTTTTATTGAGCAGATCGAACTCCTTGCCGCCGGGAAAAGGGCCAACTGCCGATACAATTTTAACATCAGGATATTTGCCCTTGATGGCTTTGGTGAAGGCTTTCCAGCGCTCGATGTATTGCGGGCCCCATTGCTCATTACCCACGCCCAGCATTTTTAAATGAAAAGGCGCCGGGTGACCGAGCTCGGTACGCAGCTTACCCCATTTGGTAGTGGCATCGCCATTGGCAAACTCAATCAGATCCAGCGCGTCCTGGATGTAGGGATCCAGTTTATCCATCGGCACCAGTTCGGCGGTATTAAACTCGCAGGCCATACCGCAGTTCAGGATAGGAAGGGGCGATGCGCCGATATCTTCGGCAGTCATGAAATACTCCATAAAACCTAAACCAAAGGTTTGGTAATAATCGGGCGTTAAACGGTGACTGAACTCGGTATTCCAGCGGTTGATGATATTGGTACGCTCGTCAATCGCGCCGATTGTTTTTTTCCATTGATAGCGCGTATTCAACTCCCGGCCCTCAACTATACAGCCGCCGGGGAAACGCAGGAAACCCGGCTTCATATCGGCCAGTTTCTGTACCAGGTCGGCACGCAAACCTCCGGGACGGTTTTTCCAGGTATGTTCAGGGAAAAGGGAAACCATATCCAGATCGATAATGCCTTTGCCGCTCATCCAAACATACAGCTGCGCTTTTTGCACCGTTGCCGATGCATTAAATTTTACGCTGTAACGGTTCCACTCCTTATCGGTGGGGGTAAGTTCGGCTTTACCAATAATGGCGTTTTTATCGTCATGTAATTCAATGTTCAGCTTCACATTTTGATCGCCTTCCTGTTTAGCCATCACCGAAAAGCTGTATTCTTCGCCTGCTTTAATACCCATGCCGCGGAAGCCTTCGTTTGATAAACCGAACGATCCGGTGGCCGAATCAATATAAACCTTGATAAAATGCGCGTTTTCGGGGCGTTCGGTAGCGCGGTTAATTACCTCCACACGACCATCGCCGCCATCTTTTTTTTGCTCATCCCAACCCATCAAAGGCATATTAAACTCAAACGACCGGTTTTTCACCAATTCGGCATAAACACCGCCGTCGGCAGCGAGGTTAATATCCTCAAAAAATATCCCGTACATATTGGGCGAGATCTGCGCCTTTACCTTATCGGCATTAATGGTGTATTGCGCCTTCGCGCTGTTGGCACTCAATGCACCCGCGGCGCATAGCATCAAAAAAGCTTTCCTCAGCATCTTTTATTTTTATCTATTTAGAAAATTTGTAAATGGTAACGGTATGGTATGTTTGTCCGGGCTTTAACACTGTAGAAGCAAAAGCAGGTTGATTGGGAGCATCAGGGAAATGCTGTGTTTCCAGGCAAAAGGCCGAGCGGTGCGGATAAGCCTTACCGCCTTTGCCGTCTTTAGTTTCGCCGGTTAAAAAGTTGCCCGAATAAAATTGCAAACCAGGCTCTTCGGTAAACACCTCCATGGTAATGCCGGTAACGGTGCTTTTAACCGTAGCAACAGGTGTGGTCAGGTCATGCTTGTTTAAAACAAAGTAATGGTCGTAACCTTTTCCGTTTGTTAACTGTTCATCGGCCACATCAATGTCTTTACCAATAGGTTTTGAGGTGGTAAAATCAAAGGGGGTACCTTTAACCGGTTGCAACTTACCTGTCGGGATAAGCGTTTTATCCACCGGTAAAAACGCGTCGGCATTTATCTGCAATACGTTATCGGTAATGGTTTCATTGCCCGCGCCGTTCAGGTTGAAATAAGCGTGGTTGGTAAGGTTAACGATGGTGTTTTTATCGGTAGTGGCTTTATATTCAATTTTCAGCGAGTTATCATCCCCCAGGGTATACACTACGGTTGATGATAAATTACCCGGGTAACCGCCTTCGCCATCTTTAGAAACATAGGTTAACTCCAGTTGCGACGCGTTTAATTGCTTTGCGGTAAACACTTTGCCGTAAAAGCCGTTAAAGCCCCCGTGCAGCGTGTTTACGCCATCATTAATATCCAATTGATAAGCCTTGCCATCCAAAGTAAATTTACCTTTGGCTATACGGTTACCGTAACGGCCAATAATGGCACCAAAATAAGGCTCGCCTTTTTTCTGGTAGCTTTTTAATGAATCGTACCCCAAAACCACATCAACCGGCTTGCCATCTTTATCGGGCACCAGCAGGCTTACCAACCGGCCGCCATAGTTAGTGATGGCTGCCGTAGCGCCACTCTTATTTTTAAGGGTAAACAATTGTACTTTTTGCCCCAGCACATCGGCATTAAAGTTTGCCGAATCCGGGATTTGTTGCGTAGTTGCCGCGGTTGAATCTTTCACGGTAGAGTCAGTTTTTTTCGGGTTGCCGTTGCATGCCGCGAAAAACACAGCCGAACAGCCTAATAGCATTAATAAATTCCTGTTGCTTTTCATAATTTTAAGGTTACGGGCTAAGCTCTTTTTAAGCTTTACAGCCGCTTCATTATTGATAATTGGGTTTAACTGATCGGTTAGCCATCAGCATGACCAATGTATAAAAAATAAATTTATAATTGTTAAAAAAACACTTAAAATAATTAACAAAAAAAAGCCCCGCCTCGCGCGGGACTTTTCTTATTCAAAAATCAAATTTATTCACCCCCTTACCAAAACTTAACGTAAAGCATGGTAAGTAGTATCAACGTCACCACAATCAGCGCCATTGTCGATTTTTCGACCTTGAACATGCTGCGTGGTATCTCAAGTGCTTTAGGATTAACTTTCGGTCCGGCCAGGCTGATACCGATAGTCACAATCATCGTGAAGAGGAACGATAAGCCCATACAGATCAGGAAAGGGATTTCGTATCCGCCCTTGCCATTCGGGAAAGCTGTGTACAGGAAGGTTTCGTGACCAAACAGCTTAGGCGCGTAGTTATTAAACAGCACCGACATGCCAAAGCTTGTCAGGATGCCCGCGATGGCCGCCGCACTGGTAGTCCGTTTCCAGAAGAAACCCAAAATAAAAATGGCAAAGATACCCGGGCTTATAAAGCCGGTATACTTTTGGATAAAGGTAAAACCGCCTTCGCCGCCTATACCCAACAGATCCTTCCAGGTAAGGATAATGGAAAACAGCAAAGCCGCAACAATGGTCAATCTGCCAAATACCACCATGCTTTTTTCGCTGGCTTCTTTGTTAATGTGTTTTTTGTAGATATCCAATGTAAAAATGGTACTGATACTGTTAGCCTTACCAGCCAGCGAAGCTACGATAGCCGCGGTTAAAGCCGCTACTGACAGGCCTTTGAGGCCGGTTGGCAAAAAGCCGAGAATAGCCGAATAGGCGTTATCAATTTTAAAGTGACCGCCGGTAGCCATCTCCTGCTGCAACGCGCCGTTTTTGTACAACACGTAAGCCGCGATACCCGGCAACACCACAATTACCGGCATGGCCAGTTTCATTAAGCCGGCAAAAAGGATACCGGTACGGGCCGTTTTCAAATCGGCACCCAAAGCACGCTGGGTAATGTACTGGTTACAACCCCAGTAGTTAAGGTTCACAATCCACTGACCGGCAAAATACATAGCGATACCCGGCAGGGCGAGGTATTTGTTGATCTCTTCCTGCGGCGCACCCGGTTTAGGCTTGGCCATCATCATTTTAAAGTGATCCGGTGCATCGCTCACCATTTTATTTAAACCGGCTAATGCATCTTTACCTAAACCAAAATGATCGCTCACCAGGGTTAGGGCAATATAGGTAGTTGCCAAACCGCCAATCACCAGCACCAATACCTGGATCACATCGGTAAAGCCAATCACCTTCATGCCGCCAAGGGTGATAAACAGGGCGAAAATGGATAACGCGATGATGATCTCGTGCAGATAACCGCCGCCCATCAGGTTATTGATAGCCAAGGCACCTAAATAAAGTATCGAAGTAAGGTTCACCAGTACATACAACAGCAACCAGAAAATGGCCATAATAAAGCTCACCGTTTCGTTATAACGGTTATGCAAAAACTGCGGCATGGTGAAGATCTTGTTCTTGAGGAAGATAGGGATGAACCACACGGCCACGATGATGAGCGCGATAGCGGCAACCCATTCGTAGGCGGCAACCGCAAGCCCCACCTCAAAACCCTGTCCGCTGGTACCGATAAACTGCTCGGCCGAAATATTCGACGCGATTAGTGAAGCACCAATAGCCCACCAGGTAAGCGAACCCTCGGCCAGGAAAAAATCATGACTATCAGATACGCCCTTCACCTTTTTGCGGCTGTACACCCAGTACCCGTAGCCCGTAACTACAATAAAATAGATTACGAAGATGACGTAATCAATAGTTGCAAATTTGTTCATTATTAGGTTTTAATTTGGCCTCACCCAACCCTCCCGGGGGGAGAGGGCTTTGCTAAGCATTTGGTTTAGTTTGTTTATATTCTTCTCAATTTTTTTGTCTGAACTCGAATTTGGGGGAATTAAGGAATTTTACAGAATGCCTGGCAAATTCCTTAATTTCTCAATTTGTTTAATTCGGGTTCAGAAAGAACCGAATTAACAATTCGCCGCCGCCGCCCGGCTCCATCCAACTGGCTGTTATTCCCCAGGCCTTTGGCCTGCTACTCTATAAGGTAGGCCAGAGGCCGAGAAATAGTTGCCACCCGGCTGGAGCCGGGCGGCTGATTTTCTTTTTTTTTTAAGTCTCCCCTCCGGGGGAGATTTAGAGGGGGTTAATACGCCGAGTCATTCCACCTGATCTCGTTCCTGAACTGATCAAGCTTAGTATCCTTGCCAATGCGTAAAAACTCAATACCCGCCATATCCGCGAAATCATTGATCAGCTCTGCAGACAGGTTTTGGCTATAAGCTGTGTGGTGCGCGCCACCGGCATAGATCCAGGCCGCGCAACCGGTTTTCATATCGGGCAGTGGTTTCCAAAGTACCCTTGCTACCGGCAGGTTTGGCAGGTCTTCAACCGGCTCAATCGCTTCTACCTCGTTAACAATTAAACGGAAACGGTTGCCCATATCCACAATCGAAGCGTTCAGCGCAGCGCCGCCGGCAACATTAAATACCAAACGTGCAGGATCGGCTTTGCCACCAATACCCAGCGGGTGAACTTCTAAAGATGCCTTGCCATTAGCCAGGCTGCTATCCACCTCTAACATGTGCGAGCCTAAAACCAACGCATTGTTCGGGTCGAAGTGGTAGGTGTAATCTTCCATAAACGCGTTACCGCCCGGCAGGCCTGCGCCCATTACTTTAAAGGCACGTACCAGGGCCGCGGTTTTCCAGTCGCCTTCACCGGCAAAACCGTAACCGTCTGCCATCAGGCGTTGTGATGCGATGCCCGGCAACTGGATCATGCCGTGCAGGTCTTCAAACGTATCGCTGAAACCTTTGTAACCGCCATCCTGTAAAAACTTGCGTAAGCCAAGTTCAATTTTGGCAGCATCATAAACTGACTGGTACCTTGCACCACCTTGTTTCAGGTCGTCGGCCATGTTGTAGGTAGCTTCGTATTCGTCGATCAGGGTTTTAACCTCGGCATCGCTGATGCTGTTAACCACCGCTACCAGGTCGCCCACACCGTGGGTATTTACGGCGAAACCGAATTTAAGTTCAGCCTCTACTTTATCGCCATCGGTAACGGCCACAAAGCGCATGTTATCGCCAAAACGCACAAATTTTGCGCCTTGCCAGTCGTACCAGCCTGCAGCTGCACGGCTCCAGCTTTCAATATCTTTCAGCACTTCGCTATCCTGCCAGTGCCCAACAACTACCTTGCGGTTCATGCGCATGCGCGATACCATAAAACCGAACTCCCTGTCGCCGTGGGCGCTTTGGTTCAGGTTCATGAAATCCATATCAATCGAGCTCCATGGAATATCGCGGTTGTATTGGGTATGCAGGTGCAGCATAGGTTTTTTCAGGATGCTTAACCCGCGGATCCACATTTTGGCCGGAGAAAAAGTATGCATCCATGCAATAATACCGATACAGTTTTCGGCAACGTTGGCCTGTTGCAGGGTCTGATAAATTTCTTCGGTAGATTTTACCACCGGTTTGTATACCACGCGTACGGGGATATTGGCAGCGGCATCAATACCTTTGGCAATTTCCTGCGAGTGCTCGGCAACTTTTTTAAGCGTTTCTTCTCCGTATAAATTCTGGCTCCCGGTAATGAACCATACTTCAAATGTTTTTAAATCGATCATATATGTCAGTTAGTGATTTATTGAGTTAGTGAATTAGTGATTTGGTTTTAGTTTTTGGGCGAGAGCTTGAATAGTGCTGCTCCGTGTTTGTTTACTTTTTGCTTGTAGCTTCCACTGTATTGGCCAACGTCCTGTTTCTTCCAAAGGTCGCGTACGGTTATTTTGCCCTTCAGGCCAAGATCTTTAAAGTTTAAGGCTACGGCTTTGTCGTTATCCCCAATGTTGAAGAAAGCGGCATAAATGTCCTTACTGCCGGGAATTTGAGAGTACCAGATCATTGCGCCATCTTTTTTGTACAACTGCTTCGGGTTTGCGCCTTTCTGGTTTACGGCTATCACTTCATCGTTGGTGAACAGTTTCAGCTCAAAGTCGTGGTTTTCGGGCAGGTTACTGCCCAGCATCAGGGGCGATTGGAAAATACTCCAGAAAGTCATGTGGGTATACTCTTCATCCTGCGTGAAACGGCTGTAGCGCTCTTCGCCTACGGGTCCGCGTTTGCTAAGCTTACCGATCTGGATCATATCACAATCCGGCCAATGGCCGGGGCCGCCTACGCCTTCCCAGCTTTTGGCGTAATCAAACATGTGCAGTATCTCTTTCCAGTTATCCCAAAAATCATCAGCCATGCGCCACATATTGGCATATTTGGCAGCGTGGGCAGCTTGTGCAACAGGGGTTTCGCCAGGCGAAAGGCTTAAAACCACAGGCCTGCCGCACTGCTGGATAGCCTTTTGATAACCTTCCACCTCGGCATTGCTGTACGGGCGCGAAAGGTCATCAACCTTAATAAAATCAACTCCCCACGAGGCGTAAAGCTCCAGCAGCGAGTTCAGGTATTCCTGCGCGCCGGGCTTTTTCATATCCAGGCCGTACATGTGGTTCATCCAGGGGCATTTTGAATTGGTATCGGCCACCATATCGGCAGTGATGCTGTTGGTACCCTTAACCGGCGACTTAGACCAAACGGCCTGGCGTGGGATGCCACGCATAACGTGGATGCCGAATTTTAAACCTTTACTGTGGATATAGTCGCCCAGCGGTTTAAAGCCATTACCCCCAAAAGCCGACGGGAATTTAGTGGGCTGCGGCGTTAACCTGCCCCATTTATCCATGGTTAACCATGGCACGTACGATCCATCCTGTAAACGCAACTGGAACGGGTTGCCGATATTGCTGCCCGGTGGGTTATCATACGACCATAAAAAATCAACCACCACATACTGCCAGCCGTATTGCTTCAGGTGTTCGGCCATATAATCGGCGTTGGCTTTTACTTCATCTTCATGCACCGCCGAACCGAAACAGTTATAACTGTTCCAGCCCATGGGCGGCGTGGCTGCTATTTGTTGGGCTGATGAATGGTTAACCAATGCAAAACCCATCAGCACAAAAAACGCCATTTTTAAAAAGCGGGGACTGCGCGATTCCCCTCTTGAGAGGGGAGTTGAGAATGTCGATATTCTTTTCATGCTTATTGTCCGTAATAGGAATCAGGTCCGTGTTTACGCTCGTAGTGCTTTTTGATCAGGGCATCTTTTAAGCGTGGGGCATTATTATTTATTTGCTCAGTAAGCAATGCCATTTGGGCAACTGTTTCCAATACGGCACTGTTGTAAACCGCTTTTTCGGCGGTTTTACCCCAGGTAAAAGGGGCGTGATTTCCCACCAATACCATCTCTACCTCTTTATAGTCAAGGCCCTGCTCCTTAAAATAATCCATGATCTGGAAACCGGTTTCATACTCGTAATTTCCTTTAATCATTTCATCGCTCATAGGCGGGGCGCAGGGGATATCAACCGTTAAGTGGTCGGCATGTGTAGTACCAAAAATAGGGATGCTACGCTGTGATTGCGCCCAGGCCGTAGCGTAGGTGGAATGCGTATGCACAATACCGCTAATGTCTTCCCAATGCTTATAAAGCACCGCGTGGGTTTTGGTATCGCTTGACGGGCGGAGACCGCCTTCGATGGTATTGCCATCAAAATCAACAATTACCATTTTTTCGGGCGACAGGTCTTCATAAGGCACGCCGCTTGGTTTAATGGCGAACACGCCCAGTTCCCTGTCGGCCGCACTTACGTTGCCAAAGGTAAACAACACCAGGCCCAGTTTGGGCAGCTGCATGTTGGCATTATAGGCGCTTAGCCTGATATGATCATATTTACTCATTGCAGTTTTAGGCGTTTTGCAGTTCGGGATTATTTTTCAGGGCAACTTCATGGGCTATAAACCTGCCCAGTGTACTGTATTGGTTATAGCGTTGCTGGTAAACTTCTTTCAGGGCGATGTTGGGTTCATAAACCACATCAAAGCCGCGCCCCATGGCTGTCATGGCTTCCTCGATAGTTGGATAAATGCCTGCAACAACCGCCGCGAACATGGCCGCGCCCAAAGCGCAGGTATGCTTAAACTGGTGGATGCGGATTGGCATATCCAACACATCGGCCATCATCTGCATTACAAAAGGCGATTTTTTAGCTACACCGCCAATACCTATGATACCTTTAACCGGGATCCCTTCGCTGATAAACCTGTCGACAATACTTTTTGCGCCGAAGCAGGTAGCTTCGGCCAGCGCACGGAAAACCCTTGGCGCATCGCTGCCCAGTCCTAAGCCGGTGATAGCGCCTTTCAATTCCTGGTTGGCATCCGGTGTACGGCGGCCATTAAACCAGTCGATTGCCAGTTCATTATCCTCATCTATCGGCAACAAAGCAGCTTGCCTGCTTAATTCCGGTATGATCATTTCTGAAATTTCTTCTTTCAATGCCTCCGCGGTTGCGGCATCAATTACCTGCGATTGCGACAGCAGGTTGTTTAACGGCCAGGCCAGGATATTTTTAAACCAGGCATAAGTATCGCCAAAAGCCGACTGGCCCGCCTCTAAACCCGCCATCCCCGGAATCACCGAACCATTAACCTGTCCGCAAATACCGCGCACCAGTTTGCCTTCCATTTCGGCAGTTGGCGCCACCAGGATATCGCAGGTTGAAGTGCCCATTACCTTACTTAGGTGATAAGGCTCAATCTGGCCGCCAACCGCGCCCATGTGCGCGTCAAAAGCGCCGGTACCTACAATCACATCGGTTGAGAGTCCCAATATCTCCGCCCACTCCGCGCTGAGGTTGCCGGCTGCTTCATCGGCAGTGTATGTATCATGATATAGTTTATCCCTGAAACCGGCCAGAAGCGGGTCGAGGGAAACAAAAAATTCTTCGGGGGGCAGGCCGTCAAACTCCTCGGCCCAAAGGGCTTTATGCCCGGCCGAGCAACGACCGCGTTTAATGTCCTTAACATCCGTACCGCCGGTTAACAGGAAGGGGATCCAATCGCAATGCTCCACCCATGAGGCAGCCGCGTCGCGCACCTGGCCATCAACCCTTAACACATGCAGCAGCTTGGCCCAAAACCATTCCGACGAGTAAATACCGCCTACGTATTTCAAATAATTGATATCAAATTTTGCAGCATGCTCATTGATCTGCGCCGCTTCTTTAACCGAGGTATGATCTTTCCAAAGCACAAACATGGCGTTGGGGTTAGTTTCAAAACCGGGGGTTAAGGCAAGCGGGGTACCGGTAGCGTCGACCGCTACTGGGGTTGAGCCGGTAGTATCAACCGAGATGCCTTTTATATTTTTAGCGATAGCCTCGCCGCCGGCCTGCGCTATACAATCTTTAATGGTAGCTTTTAACCCGTCGATATAATCCTGCGGGTGCTGACGGAACTGGTTTTCGGACGGTACGCAATATTTACCATCGCGCCAGCGGGGATAATTAAATACGGATGATGCAATTTCTTCGCCGTTGGCGGCATTCACGATCACTGAGCGCACGGAATCTGAACCGTAATCCACACCGATCACTAACTGGGTATTACTCATATAAAGATTTATAATTATTGTCGAAATAACACTTAATTATTGAAAAAGAGAAATTTTATTTTAATTTTATTGAGGGAAAATGGAAGAAAAAGTTGGCTTAGGAAGATATTGAGGTAAAAAAGTTATTACACAGCGAAACAGGCGTTAAACGGCAAAAGAAATAAAAAAACAAGAGCAGATTAATTATTGTTAATTTAACAATTTAAACGGTACGGTTGGGGCTTGATTGAAACGAGAGAAGCAATTTGATTTTGTCTGAACTCGAATTTATGGAATTAAGAAATTACCAGAATGTAAAATGAATACAAAAATTTAATACTCTCCAAATCCCTTAATCATGCTAATTCCGGTTCAGGCAAAATCAAAAAAACAGGGATGTTCCCCCGGATAAAATCAACATAATCATTAAAAGATCGCATTGATCACTCATGATAATGGCGCAAGCTTTTTAGCCACTAACAACAGGGGGGTGAAACCCGGCTTTACAATCAGATGGTTCACCCCCCTTGCCTGCCAACTACCTTTTATAATAAACCATTAACGATGCTTTTGCCAACAATTGCTTTCCTAACATATACCCCGTAAGCGCAGCGGTTGAGGCTTGCGTTGTGCCTAAATGAGCCGTTTTTAAAGCGTACACGGTGATCAGGTAACGATGGTCGCCTTCACCAGCGCCGGGGCAGGGCCCCTGGTAACCCGGTACACCAACATCATTGATACTTTGCAGACTGCCTTGCGGGGCAATGTTGCTTTTAAAATCACCTGCTCCTTGTTTCAATTCATGAACGTTTGCCGGGATATCCACAACAACCCAATGCCAAAACCCGCTTCCGGTTGGGGCATCGGCATCGTACATGGTGATGGCAAAACTTTGGGTACCTTCGGGCGCATTAACCCAGCTTAATTGCGGTGATTTGTTGGCTCCATTACAGCCAAAATTACCGGCAACAAATTCATTACTGAACTGCCCACCCAAATCGGCGCTTTTTAATGTAAAGGTTTGTGAGCACGCGGTACCGGCCACAAAGAGGCCGATAAACAAAGAGAAGATTATTTTCATGATAACAGTATTTAATTGCTACAAAATTGGCTTTGCTGCCATTTGCACTGTTATTGCAAACCGTTCAAATAGTAGTGCGTACGGCTCAAACAGCAATCTGCTGCCCGTAAGTTGCGGGGGTTACACCGAAGCGCTTCTTGAAAGCGGTGTTAAAATTAGAGAGGTTCCCGTATCCGTAGGTATGATAAAGTTCACTGGCTTTGCGGCCCTTTTTTAATTCGGCACAAGCAGCCTCGAGTTTTCTGTCGCGGATATATTTTTGCGGCGACAAGCCGTACGTCCGCTCAAAATCACGTTTGAAGGACGATAGGCTTCGGTTGGAAAGGAAAGCCAGTTCATCCAACGTGAGGTTGTTGAAAAGGTTATTTTCTATCAGCTTTTGCAAGGATAAATCCGCATCCGCTTTACCCGGATCAAACAATGCTGTTAATAATGTTGGATAAAGCTCATAAATGATCAGCAGCAACTCCTCCAGTTTATGCAATGCTAAGGCATACGATAAGTTGTGCCCATCATCAACCAATGCCCTAACTCCCTTCAGATATTCGTTTACATAAACGGTGTTTGCAAAAAGGATGTAAGGCGGCGTATCCGCTACCGTATTTTTTGCATTAATAGCGTGTTTAACAAAGAAATCAGCCACGAGGCTCTCCGGAAAAAAAACAATAAAACTGCTGTACAACTCATCCGCCGAAGTTCCGTGAACCACGTGTTCGGCAATAAGCGTATTCCCCTGCGGAATCACCATTCCCTGCCCCGGCCGGATAATGGTGCAATCGGCATGTCGGTAAATTTCCTTTTGCCCGTTAAGCACAAAGCTGATGGCGCACCGATTAAAAATCACCTGGTTTCTAAATATATTACCCCGCTCTTGATAATACACGAAAGAGATTTCACCGGCTTTAATTTGCGGTTTATCTTTAACAGCTTCGGGTACAATTATCGCTTCCATGGATAATTGGTAAAACTAATCATTATCCATCAAGTGCGGGAATTTTTTGGATTAACAACTACTACCCTAACTACTCCCTCGCCATCGCCACAATATCGTTCCCGTCCAATATCCACCTGCCTGCGCCACGGTTTACGGTGTTGATCATGGCTTTGCCAACTTCCTCCAACGTAACGAAACCTTTGGGATAAATGAGCCTGCCCAACGGGTACATCCAGCCAATATACTTGTAAAACGACAGGGTGTTTTTAGCGCCCTTAAAGCTCTTCATAAATCCGGGGCGAAAGTTGAACACTTGTTTAAAAGGCAGCTTCATTAAATCGTTCTCGGTTTTGCCTTTTACGCGCGCCCACATAACGCGGCCTTTTTCACTATTATCTGTACCTGCCCCGGATACATAACAAAAGGTCATATCGGGGTTTATGCGGCTCAATATCTCGGCTACATGCAGGGTGAGCAAATAAGTTACTTTATAATAGGCCTCTTCGCTCATGCCTACTGACGATACGCCCGCGCAAAAGAAGCAGGCATTGTAACCGGTCAGTTGGTCTTCGATTGGCCTAAGGTTAAAAAAGTCAGCATGAATAATTTCTTTTAGCTTGGGATGGGTAAAGCCGCCGGGTTTGCGGTTAATGATCAGCACGGCTTCTACCTTATCGCTTAACAGGCATTGGTATAATACGCCCTCGCCTACCATGCCTGTAGCACCCGTTATAATAGCCCTTATTTTGTTGCTTGTTTCCATATGTTAATCATGTAGCCGATCATCAGCCAAAAATATTGTAGCGCTGTGGCATTTTTATTGTGTATATTCCTTTATCGAGTGTTAATTATATGTTACAAAACAAACAATTGTACCTGCACAACACTTTAACAGTAAAATAGTTAAAATGCCCAAATGGTTAAAAGTCGTCCTGAAAGTTGCAGCCGCGCTTACCGGGATCATCATCATATTGTTTATAGCGCTTGCTGTTTATATTAATTATAACAAGCAGAAGGTTTTAACTATGATTACTGCCGAATTGAACAAAAACCTAAACGGCACGCTTACAATCGGCTCCATCGATCCTACACTGTTCAAAGGTTTCCCCGGTGTTTCTGTTGAACTGAAAGATGTGACCCTGAAGGATAGCCGTTGGGCCGAACACCGCCATACCCTGCTTAGCGCCAAAGATTTTGAGGTATCGGTGAATGCTGTAGCCCTGGTAAAAGGCGAAGTAGTGATCAATAAAATTGATGTTGGCAATGCCGATATCAACCTTTTTACCGATAGCACCGGCTACAGCAATACATCCGTATTTAAAGCTAAACCCAAGGTTGAAAAAGACCCTAAGGAAAAGCAAACCAGCTCGTCAACCCAAATAAAAAACTTTAGCCTGAACCAGGTGAACTTTGTGGTTGATGACCGGCATGCTTATAAATTGTTCAAGTTTGCCATCAATAATTTATCCGGCCGGATGGAATACCCCAACAAGGGCTGGAATGCTGATATCGACCTGAATACCATGGTAAACAGCTTTTCCTTTAACACCCAAAAAGGCAGCTTTATGAAAAACAAGCTGCTTAAGGGGCACTTTGATGTGAGCTACGATTACAATTCGCAGGTGATCCATATGGCGCCCAACAAACTGAGCATCGGCGATGACGACTTTAATGTTGCCGCGCAGTTCAACCTCCAATCGCCCCAAACGCCCTTTACCATTAACCTGAAGGTTAATGATATTTTATGGACGAGCGCAGCCAACTTATTGGCTGCAAACATCACCAAAAGCTTAAAAATGTTCGACCTGAAAAAGCCCATTGATGTTACCTGCGATTTAAAAGGCTCATTTGGCGGCGGCGGCGACCCTTCTATTTATGTTACCGCCCGGGTAAAAGATAATACCCTAACCACCCAGGGTGGCACTATTGAAAATTGCAGTTTTAACGGTGTATTCAGTAACAATTACATCAACGGCAAAGGTTTAACTGATGAAAACTCGGTTATTAAGCTGTATCATTTCAACGGCACCTATAAGGATATCCCTTTTACTATCGATACCGCGTTGATTAACAACCTCAATACGCCTATTGCCACCGGCATTTTCCGGTCGCGGTTCCCGGTTACGAAACTTAACCCGGTTATAGGCGAGGAAAGCCTGAGGTTTACCAAAGGCCTTGTGGACTTAAAGCTGGCCTATAAGGCCGACATTGTAAACTTTAAGTTTACCAAGCCTTATGTAACAGGTAACGTGGATATTAAAAATGCCGATGTAACTTACCTGCCCCGTAACCTGGTATTCAAAAATAATTCCATAGCCTTAAAATTTACGGATAAGGATCTTTATATCAATAACATCCGCCTGCAAAATGGAAGCAGTATAGTTAATATGCAAGGCAAGGTGAGCAACTTCCTTAACCTTTATTATACCGACCCGGAAAAGATCGTGATTGTATGGCAAATCACCAGTCCGGAAATTCATCTGGGCGAATTCCTCGGCTTCCTGAACAGCCGCGGCGGACGGGAAAGCGGCAAAAGCAGCGGCCGGGGTAAAAAAGTATCAGGCGCTCAAATTACCCATCAGCTTAATACTGCTTTTGATAAAGGGCAGGCCGAGCTACACCTGCGTGTGGCCAAAGTGTATTATAAGAAGTTTTTGGCTACCGATGCCACGGCTGATATTTTACTGGCCGACAACGCAATGAAGGTACGTAACGTGAGCCTTAAAAGCGCCGGAGGCTCGTTAAATTTAAGCGGGTTAATTTTACAGGGACCCGTGAACAATTTTGCCGTGAGCGCCAACGTTAAACATGTAAACACAAGCGCGTTTTTCGCATCGTTTAGCAATTTTGGATTGAAAGACTTTACAAGTAACAACCTGCAGGGCTTTCTTTCGGCAAGGGCAGATATTAAAGGAGGGATAAAAAACACGGGGGATTTGGTGCCAAAATCAATAAAGGGCTTCGCGCAGGTTGACTTTACAGAAGGGGCGCTCATTAAATTCGCGCCGATAAAAAGCGTGGGCAAATTCGCGTTTCCATTTCGCGATCTGGACAACATCACCTTTGGTGATTTAAAAGCGCGCTTTGATATTAACGGCGATAAGATCAACATCGCCCCGATGAAAATCAATTCGAGCGTACTGAATATGGACGTGGAGGGTGTTTATTCGCTATCCTCCGGTACAAACATAGCATTGGATATTCCTTTGCGTAACCCCAAGAACGACAGTAAAATAACTAATGATGCCGAACGTGAAAAGAAGCGGATGCGCGGCATAGTACTGCATATTTTAGCCACCGACGGCGATAACGGCAAAATAAAAATTAAATGGAACAAAAATCATAAAAAAACCGACGGGAGTGATAGTGACAAGAAGGAGGATGACAATGATAAAAAAGCCGGGAAGGAGCAGCAGAGCAGCAGCGGCACAAATGGCAGTAACTGGTAAAGATATATAAATTCATGATATCTTCAGGCCAACCGTTGAACGTTGTGTTTAAATGACACTAAAATAGCAATTAAATGTTTACCTTTGTGCTGTTCAATGTAGGATAATATGTTGATTAAACACTTAATTGGTTAGCACATTATTTAAAACTTTTAAATCGCTCGTTCCTTACAGCAATATATCAGATTCAACCCTCGTTTTAATACTATCCCGGGTTAAGAAAAAAGAAGGAAGCAAAGTTTAATGTAATCTGTTTTTCCCGGTTGTTTAACCTGGCAAAATATCTTTTTGAACAGTTTGTATAGCTTGAATAAAATCTGTATTTAAAAAAATGAGACAACTAAAAATATCCCAATCCATCACCAACCGCGAATCAGCCTCGCTCGAAAAATACCTGCACGATATAGGCAAGGTAGATTTGATCTCGGCTGAGGAAGAGGTGATCCTGGCACAAAAAATCCGCGAGGGCGACCAGGTAGCGTTAGAACGTTTGACCAAAACAAACCTGCGCTTTGTGGTATCGGTTGCTAAGCAATACCAAAACCAGGGCTTAACCCTTGGCGACTTAATAAACGAAGGTAACTTAGGTTTAATAAAAGCGGCTAAACGTTTTGACGAAACCAAAGGCTTTAAATTTATATCATACGCCGTATGGTGGATCCGTCAATCCATCCTGTCGGCTATTGCCGAGCAATCGCGTATTGTGCGTTTGCCATTGAACCAGATTGGTTCATTAAGCAAAATTCATAAGGCAGCTTCAAAACTGGAGCAGGAATTTGAGCGTCAGCCAACTCCTGAGGAGCTTGCTGATAACCTTGAAATTTCGGTTGATAAAATTGCCGATTCGATGAACAATGCCGGCCGTCAGATTTCGATGGACGCACCGTTTATCCAGGGCGAAGAAAACACCTTACTTGATGTATTGGCCAGCACCGATGCTGCAACCGATACCGAAGTTATGGCCGATTCTTTATCACAGGAAATTAAACGTTCATTAGGCATACTTGCCGAACGCGACCGTGAAGTATTGATGTTGTTTTTCGGTTTAGGCGGAAATGCCCCACACTCGTTAGAGGAAATCGGCGAAAAATTCGACCTTACCCGCGAGCGTGTACGCCAGCTAAAAGATAAAGCGTTGATGCGTTTACGTCACAACTCTAAATCAAACCTGTTACAATCCTACTTAAACTAATTCAGGCCAATCCTCCTGATTCCAGTATATCAAAAACGCGGATGAGATGATCATTCGCGTTTTTTTTGTGCCTAACCTTCTTTATGATATTTATAACACAGTAGATTGTTCAATCGTAGCCGTTACCGTCAGCAGGAAAGCTTCGGGCGAAAGCGGGCAGAACAATGGTGGCCCTGAGTGCAAGAAGGGGCATGGCTACTTTTTGCAGAAGCGAGGGCCTCCGAGCGAACGCAGTGGGGCAAAATTTAGCAGCCCGTATAAGCCCCACCCAACCCTCCCCGGAAGGGAGGGCTTTAAAGTCTCCCCTTCCGGGGAGATTTAGAGGGGGCCAAAGCCTCCCCGGTGACTTGATTTATTCGTTATTTTATTTGTTTTTAACAGGTACCCATGAGCTCGTTTCTCTCGGTTTTTGTTCTTTTATCAGGAAAAGAACAAAGCCTACCCGCGGTGATTGAGCGGGTAGGCTTTGTTGGATAAAAGGAAGCTGTTAGAACAATATAACCGCCATACAAATATCGCAATGTAAAAGGCTTTCGTTATTCGCGTTAGTTAACGGGCTTTGGGTCAATACAACCAACATTGGCCGCTCATTTGCCGCGGAGGCTGTTACTTTTGGCTTGGCCCAAAAGTAACCAAAAACCCAAGACAGAAAAAAGCTTCCCCCCCTCAGGCCAAACGCCCGGCCCGCTTTTCTGTCAGGCCACCGCGCATTTTTGAAAGTTGGGGCGTACTGCTCAAAGTCGCCTAAAAAAATAAATACATGAAATCAAAAGAATCACCAAAATCGTCTAAAGAAAAATCGGTGTAATCAAACCATCATCGGTGTAATCCCAAAAACAAAAAAGCATCTGCCCATTGCTGAACAGATGCTTGTACGATTTTTATATAATTAATAGTTTAACCTACTTTTACATTCACCGCGTTAAGGCCTTTTTTGCCTTGCTCAACGTCGTAAGTAACACTGTCGTTTTCACGAACGGTGTCAATCAGACCTGATACGTGTACAAAAACTTCAGCACCGCCATTTGAAGGTGTAATGAATCCGAAGCCTTTTGTTTCATTGAAGAATTTTACTGTTCCTTGCATTATATTTTTATTTAATTACATCAAAGGTACGGTTAATAATTAACAATTATTTAAAAACAAGGCATTTATGTAATTTATTTTTATTGTCGCTGTAAACAACAATAAAAATGAACTATAAACAAGCCTACTCAAAACGTACCGGGAGGCCTTATAACTAAGGTTTTATTAATTATTGTGCCAAAGCCACATTGCTGTAAACATGATATTCACCGGGGGCTAATGTTATTGAAAATGGAATTGAGGTGACATTAATACTGTTGCCGCTAATGTTATCATACCATGTACCGGTTGATGGGAAGCCGATGCTTCCGGTTTGTGCTACCACATCAAAATTACCTATCACCTCTACATTGGCGCTTGCATCTTTAAGCTGTATGGTTTTTATAGCGCCGCCAAGGTCATAGCTGTAATTGGTGCCGGCGAATACGGCGTTCTTTTCCTTCATTTTAATCATTTTGGCATAAACGTTATACAGCAGCCTGCGGTTAGGGTCGGTATTGTAATTCCAATAAATGGGCTTATTGCTGGTGCGACCGCCCTGGTTGATGCTTACATCATAACCCAACTCACCAAACTGCCACAACATTTTAGGTCCCGGAACCGAGAACAGGAAAGCGGCTGCCATTTCTTCGCGGGCCAGGCCTGTGTTTCTGTCTTTTACATTATAGCCATTGTAACTGTTTCCATAGTTTTCATTTTTAAACTGCAGGCGCTCCTCATCATGGCTTTCAAAATAGCTTACCAGGTTATAAGGCTGGGTAAAGGTATGCTGATCATAAAACAAGCCCTGGAAGTTAGAGTTGCCTAACCAGCCCATGGTAGCCTCGTTGGCGTTATAGTTCAGGTTGTTCCAAAGCATCATACCTTCGCCTGCCAGTTCCTTTTCTTCCTGATTGGCAGCAAAATGCTCCAAAATCACGTAAAAGTTATTGTTATCAATGCTCTTGATATAGTTGTTATAGTCCTTCCAGATGGAAACGCGGCTGGCATCGTACTGGCTCCAGGCATTTACATTGGCATCGGCAGTACCGTAGTTAACTTGTGTAAAACCTTTGGAAAGGTCAAAGCGGAAACCATCGATCTTATACTCTGTCATCCAGAATTTGAGCACGTTTTTTACAAAATATTTGGTATCGGCGCTTTCATGGTTAAACTGGTACCCTACGTTATAAGGATGGGTTGGGTCCACATTATACCAGGGGTTATCGGCCGAGGGCTTACCGGCAGCACTGTTAAAGTACATTTGCACCATTGGCGATTGGCCAAATGAATGGTTAAGCACCATATCCTGGATCACGGCTATCCCGCGCGAGTGGCACTCGTCGATAAAAGCTTTTAAGGCATTTTTGGTGCCGTAATATTTATCGGGCGCAAAGTAAAACGAAGGGTTATAGCCCCAGGAAAGGTTACCTTCAAACTCATTAATCGGCATCAGCTCAATGGCGTTAACACCCAGGTTTGAAAGGTATTTCAGCGTATCTTTTAAAGTTTGATAATTGTGGGCGTCAACAAAATCGCGTACCAGCAACTCGTAAACTACCAGGTTCTTTTTATCCGGCCGGGTAAAGCTGCCGGTTTTCCAGCTGTATGATGGCTGGTTAGCCTGGAACACACTTACGTTACCGGTGGTTTTACCGTTAGGGTATGCTTTTAGTCCCGGATAGGTATCTGCCGAAATGTAAGAGTCGTTATCAGGGTCGAGCACTTTCTCGGTATAAGGGTCGGCTACCTTTAACGATTTATCGATGTAAAACTGGTAGCCATATTCGGTTGCCGGATCGATGTTATCGATCTGTACCCACCAGCGCTTGCCGTCCGGGGTATTATTCATTACACCTTTGGAATCGTTAATATTCCATCCGTTAAAATCGCCGATAACGGAAACTGATTTTTTACCGGGCGCATACAGGTTAAAAATTACCGATTTACCTGAGTTGATAAACGTTACGCCATCCTTCGCTCCTGCCGGCAATGGCTTGCCGGTAGTCACTACCGTATCTCCGGGAACGTTCCCGGTATTGCCCGGCAAAACGTCTTTCTTCTTGCATGAAGTAAATCCGGCTAACAGCAAGCCGGCCATAATTAGGTAAAAATTCCTGATAGTCATATTTGGTTACAATTGGGTTTTAACTAAATGATTGATATTTTGCAGGTTTGCGACAGGTAACAATCAGCGATGCAATATGTAAAAAATAATTGGCAAAATTCAGTTTCCTTAAAATTATGTATTTATCATTTAAGGATAGCACATCGTTTGGTTACTTGTAAAGTAATTGTATATCAAATGTGCATTTTTTTGTAAATGAGCGGTGGCCTGACAGAAAAGCGGGCCGGGCGTATGGCCTGCGGGGGGAAGCTTTTTTCTGTCTTGACTTTTTGGTTACTTGTATCAAGACAAAAGTAACAGCCTCCGCGGCAAATGAGCGGCCAATGTTTGTTTGATAGGATATGGCCTTTGTGAACCTCAGGAGCCGCTGAAAAAGAATAATGTAGGCGTTGCCTGCGGCCCGGGCTATACGCTGCAAATCCTCGCCTTCCTGCAACACAAGGCCCTTACACGCTCCGGGCTTTACGCTCCTATCCCTAACGCGGCCCGCGCACAAGCCCTTAAAAGTCAACACATTCCGGTCGAAGTTTAGCGATAGCAGAACTTCGTCCTAAACTGCGACCAGGATGTTATAAATTTAGCCGCGGCAAATTACTTATACCTACTTTTTATACTCCGGCAATTCATACCAGGCCCTGGCAGGCCTGTCGGCCGGGAAACCATGTTCCGCACGGTAAGCTTTTCGCTCGGCGGTAAAATTCCACCACTTTTTACCGGTTTCTCCATGCTTAATATAATGGACCAATAACCTGTACGAATCCTCAACACAGGGATCGGCCCAGGCCCCAACGTGCTTTTCAAAAGCATCAAATAAATCTATCGCATCCTTACCGGCCAGCTGCTTCAGCGAATAGTACCCCTGCCCTATCAGCTCGGTAGCGAAGTTAATGCCTAATGAAGGAATGCTTTGAAACTCGATCAGCGCGTTAATTTCTTTTGCCCGTTGGGGTGATGCTTTCAGTATAGATGCAATTTCATCAGGAGCAAAACGGATCAATTCAGAAATTTTGATCTTCCGCTCCCGCAGCTTTACTTTTTCATCATCTGAAAGCAGCAGATTGACAGATTTTTTCATAAGCGGGGCGGGTTTTCGCTAAATTAAAAGGGTTTGCTCAAATAAAAAAAGCCTTTCCGTTCAGAAAGGCTTTTTCCTATATTACCTGCACATTTATCATCTGCACAGCTGGACTCTAATCTTATTTCATCAAACTGATAAAATCATCAAACAGGTACCTTGAATCGTGCGGACCAGGCGATGATTCCGGGTGATATTGCACCGAAAACGCTTTTTTGCCTTTAACACGGATACCTTCGATAGATTGATCGTTTAGGTTAACGTGGGTGATCTCCACTTTTTCGGAAGCGCGAACGGCTTCAGGCACTACGCCAAAACCGTGATTTTGCGACGTAACCTCGCAATGATCCTTAATAATATTTTTTACCGGGTGGTTTAAGCCACGGTGACCGTTAAACATTTTTTTGGTTGGGATATCATTAGCCAAAGCCAGTAACTGGTGACCAAGGCAAATCCCGAACATCGGTTTATCAGCAGCAAGGATCTCTTTCACAGTCTCCACAGCGTAAGGCATGGCCGAAGGATCGCCGGGGCCGTTGGATATAAAGTAGCCGTTAGGCGCAAAATCCTGTTCCATTTCGGCATAAGTGGTTTTAGCCGGGAATACTTTGGCATACACCTCGCGCGAATCGAAGTTGCGCAGGATGTTTTTCTTTACCCCCAGGTCAAGCACCGCCACGCGGTAAGGCGCTGTTTCGTTACCAAAAGTATAAGTTTCGGTAGTTGATACCTGCGATGAAAGCTCGAGGCCGTCCATTGATGGCACTTTATCCAGCATGGCTTTTAATTCATCCAGGTCAAGGATCTCTGATGAAATGATAGCGTTCATAGCCCCTTTATCGCGGATGTGGCGAACCAGCTGGCGGGTATCGATATCAGAGATACCTACGATGTTTTGCTCCTGGAAATAATCCTGGATAGATTCATCAGCCTGTTTGCGGCTGTAGGCAATGTTATAGTTTTTGCAAACCAAACCGGCAATCTGGATCCGGCCCGATTCAACCTCTTCGTTTCTGATACCATAATTACCTATGTGCGCGTTGGTGGTTACCATAATCTGCCCAAAGTATGATGGATCGGTAAAAATTTCCTGATAGCCGGTCATGCCGGTGTTAAAACAGATTTCGCCGGTGGTAGTACCCATTTTACCTGCCGATTTGCCGTAAAAAACGGTACCATCAGCAAGCAGCAGTACAGCCGGTAATTTGGTGAAATAGTTCATCGCTTAAAAAAATTGAAAGGGTTAAATGATCGGATTGCCTGGTTCAAAGCCCCGTGAAAACTGATAGAAATAATGAAGTAAGGAACTTCCGGATTCACGGCGCAAAAGTAGGGATTTATTTCGGATTTCGGATGTGCGATTTCGGATTTATTTTTTATTTCGGATTTCGGA
>NZ_QGHA01000001.1:1184091-1259500 GCF_003148845.1 Mucilaginibacter oryzae
ATTTCGGATTTCGGATGTGCGATTTCGGATTTATAATATGATTAAGCAAATATTAATCCAACTTTAAGCCTAACCAAATTGGCTTCTTCCCAAATAAAAAAATCCGAAATCGCACATCCGAAATCGAAATTCCGAAATCCGAAATCATATGTACCTTTGCAACGCCGATAAAATACTGATCAATGTCTGTAAATAAAGAAATAAAGCGCATCACCACCAATACTATCCAGGAGATGAAGGTTCGTGGCGAAAAGATCACCATGCTTACCGCCTACGATTACTCGATGGCTAATATTGTTGACGATGCCGGAACGGATATCATTCTGGTAGGCGATTCAGCCTCGAATGTGATGGCCGGGCATGAAACCACCCTGCCGATCACGCTGGACCAGATGATTTACCATGCCTCGTCTGTAGTGCGTGCCGCTAAACGCGCGCTGGTGGTGGTTGATCTGCCGTTTGGCTCCTACCAGGGCAACTCGAAAGAGGCCCTCAACTCAGCCATCCGCATTATGAAGGAGGCCGGTGCCCATGCTGTTAAAATTGAAGGGGGCATTGAAATTGCCGAATCAGTAAGCCGCATCCTCACCGCGGGCATCCCGGTGATGGGGCATTTGGGTTTAACACCGCAGTCTATTTATAAATTTGGTACTTACACCGTGCGCGCCAGGCACGAAGCAGAAGCACAAAAGCTGCGGGACGACGCCCTGAAACTGCAGGAACTGGGCTGCTTCGGCGTGGTATTGGAAAAAATCCCGGCCAAACTGGCACAGGAAGTAAGCGAAAGCCTGCAGATCCCCACCATTGGTATAGGCGCAGGCCAGCATTGCGACGGCCAGGTGCTGGTGATCCATGATATGCTGGGCATCAACAAAGGCTTTAAGCCCCGCTTTTTACGCCAGTATGCCAACCTGTACGATGTGATGCACGACGCGATAAAAAATTACAATACTGATGTAAAGGGAAATGATTTCCCGAGTGAAAAAGAACAATATTAATTAGTTCATAGTCGATGGTTCATGGATCATAGCAATTTACGTCTTTCCATGAACCATCAACCATGAACCATGAACTAAAAAAAATGCCCCGTCCCGAATTTAACTACAGCAGCAATGAGATTACCGATAAGGATGTTCTTTATGAGGATAACCATCTTATCGCTATCAACAAACGCGCGGGAGACATTGTGCAGGTTGATGAAACCGGCGATGAGCCGCTTGATGAGAAGGTAAAGAAATACATCGCTCAAAAATACAACAAACCCAACGGGGCTTTTTTAGGCGTAGTACACCGGCTGGACCGGCCGGTGAGCGGCGTGATCCTCTTCGCTAAAACCAGTAAGGCACTGGATAGGATCAACAAAATGTTCAAGGCCCGCGAAATGCATAAAACCTATTATGCCGTGGTACGCAAAAGGCCTTATCCCGAAGCGGGGACCCTGGTACACTGGCTGGTAAAAAATCCGCAAAAAAACGTAACCAAAGCGCACGATAAGGAAGTACAGGGCAGCCTGCGCTCGGAGCTCAGTTATAAACTGGTTGGCGAACTAAACGGCTACTATTTAATTGAAGTAGACCCGATAACAGGCAGGCCTCACCAAATCAGGGTGCAGCTTTCAACCCTGGGTACACCTATTGTTGGCGATAATAAATATGGCTACCCCCGCGGCAGCCTGCGCAAAAGTATCTGCCTGCATGCGCGCAAACTCACTTTTGTTCATCCCGTAAAAAATGAGCCGGTGGCTATTATTGCGCCTGTTCCGCGTGACGGTTTTTGGGAGAAATTTGAGGGAATGATGGTGGGGGAATGATCACATTGCTAAAACCTTCGCCCAGATCTTCTCATCTACCGGCACGCCTTCCTTTAAATTATTTTCCCTTGTTTTCAAAGTGCCTTCGCCGGGGTAAGAAATTGAAACACCTTCATGTTCGGGTGCGCTTGTTTGGGTATAGTTTATAATTTCTTCAATCAACTCCTGTGTTTGCCGGATGCCGGTAGGCCTGATGCAAATAAAAACCTGCGAAATTGCTGATTCATGCCCACTCCGGGTAATACGGGCAGTTGAGTTGCCACCGCTTAACAGGGTTGCAAGTATATCAAGTACCAGGGCCAGGCCGGATCCCTTCCAAAAACCGGCAGGCAACAACCTTTTGGTTTCGAGAATGGCCCTTGCATCGGTGGTTAATTTGCCTTCATGGTCGTAACCGCCCGGCAATGGCAGCGCCTGGTTATCATTGCTTTCAAATTGTTTCAGTTTACCAACGGCATATTGCGAAATAGCCATATCAAGCACCACATGCCCGTTTGCGCGCGGAACAGCTATTACCAGCGGATTGTTACCCAGCCTTGGTTCAAGCCCTCCCCATGGCGGTAAATTGGCAATGGTATTGGTGAACGATATGCTGATAAAACCAGCCTCGGCCGCCTGCCAGCCGTAAGTGCCGCCACGCATCCAATGGTTGGTATTTTTCAGGGCTACACAGCCTATGCCGTTATCGCGGGCCAGTTGCATGGCCCTGTTCATGGCGAATTGCGCGTTCAATATGCCCGGCCCCAAATTTCCGTCCCATTGTTCCAACGCGCCAAAACCGCCTGTTTTTTCGGGTCCGGCTTTAATAGCTATCAATCCCTGTTTAACAAAGTCAATAAAAACAGGAAAACGGTTTAGTCCGTGGGTGTACACGCCATCCCTGCTGTTTTCTGCGAAAACGGTTGCCATGGTTTCGGCTTTGTCATCCTCAAAATTAACAGCCAGCAATACCCTTTTAAATTCGGCCTTAAGTTTTTTAAACGGAACGCGCATCATAGTTTGAAATAAATTTTATTTACAGCGTTTATTACTGTAGGTTGATGCAAGGTAATCAACCATATTTTATAATTTTGCTGTTACATAATAAATGAAAAAAGTCCCGCTGTTGTTTTGTTCCTGCCTGGCTGGTATCGCGTTGGTTATTAATTCGTGCAAAAAAGATAACCTGAGCCATATTCCCGATCTGTTTGTGGGCAACTGGCAGCTGGCTTCCTTAACGGTTACCAATTACATTGGCGATACCCAGGTTTCCCTGGATACTTTAAACCAAACCTGCCAAAAAACACAGATCTTTGCATTTAGCGCCGATAATTCGTGTGGTTATGCCCGCTTTCAATGCGGTGACGACAGCGTGAAAGGTCGCTGGTCTCTTACCCAAAACAAACTGTTTTTAGTTTCGGATATGGTTTGCAAGGACAGCACCAAGGCATCAGGAGGAAGTTCAAAACCATTTGAAAATGCAAAAATAGTAACCCTGGGTAATTACGGACTGGTATTGGAAACCGGCGATGTGCAACCTAATTATTCGGCTACAAAAAAACGCCGGATTATGCGGTATGGCTTTGTAAGGATGAAAAAAACGACTACAACCCAATAGAATAATATTGATTTTAAATTTTAAAATGGTTTTAGTAAAATAGTTTCCATACAGATTAAACAATCAGGCTGATGAAACTATTGTAGCTTCATCTTCGTTGAAAACAAACACGATGAAAAAAAGAATCGCCATTTTTGCTTCAGGATCAGGCTCGAACGCTCAAAAATTGATGGAGCATTTTAAGCGCAACGCCGATGCCGAGGTAGTAATTATACTTACCAACAACCCGCAGGCCTACGTGTTACAGCGTGCCGATAACTTCGAAATCCCATCGCACATATTTACCCGGCACGAGTTTTTTCAAACCGATGATGTGGTGCGCCTGCTGAAAAACCTCCAGGTAGACCTCATTGTGCTGGCCGGCTTTTTATGGCTGGTACCGCAATCACTATTAAAAGCGTTCCCCAATAAAATCATCAACCTGCACCCCGCCCTGTTACCTAAATATGGCGGCAAAGGCATGTATGGCGATAACGTACACCGCGCCGTGCTGGAAAATAAGGAAGAGGAAAGCGGCATTACCATCCATTTTGTTAACGAGAATTTTGATGAAGGCGAGATCATACACCAATCAAAATTTAAAATTGAACCGGGAGATACGTTGGAAATTGTAAAATTTAAAGGACAGCAGTTAGAGCATAACCATTTCCCTAAGGTGGTAGAGGCGTTACTGAAAAAGATGAAGAGTTGAGGTTGGAGTTACTGATCAATCAATACAACAGCGACCCGTGAATGATCTCATAAACCGTTAACTGGTTGTTTTGAATTTTGAAAACTATAACCCAATCGTTAAAATGCCTGCATGAATATCTAAATGCTGCCAATACATGATGGTTGCAAATAGCGTATTCTACGCCTCCTGGCAATGCCATCTTTTTGATAGCTTCATGAAATTTTAAAGCATATCTATCGCCGCTTCCGGGGGGTATTTTTCGATTCAACAAAATCCGCGATAGCGTCAATTGCTCTTAAGGCCTTAGGTTTAATTACAATATTCAATTTGGCAGAATGTTATTTGTTATATTTAGCAAAAGCCTGCTCTAAAGGGATCCCCTCTTCATCTATATCTTTATTCAGATAATTAATCAATTCCTCATCCGTTGCTTTACTTCCTATTCCTCTCGCCATTGCTAATGCGTCTAATTCCACAAATTCTTGTGTTTTTACCGACAAACCGAGTTCTTCGGCAAGTTGCATTAACAAAAGGGTCTTTTTGTCTGAGTCAAATTTAATAATCACTGTTGTCATATCTCTAAATTAATAAATTATTTATAACTATTTGTTATAGTTACCAGATTGAACGCATAGCAGGCGTTGCAAATATCGGATTCGTTGAAAAACTATTGTGGAAAAATAACCAGATCCATGCCGATAACTAATCTCTGATTAACTAACCTCCAATTAACTAAATATCACTACCTTTGCGGCTCTAAAAACAGCGTGTACATGAGCCAGTCAGTTCAAATAAAAAATGCTTTAATTTCTGTTTATTATAAAGACAATTTAGAGCCCATCATTCATGAGTTAAACCGCCTTGGTGTAAATATCTATTCAACAGGCGGCACCGAAACTTTTATCCGCAATTTAGGTGTTAACGTAATCCCGGTAGAAGATCTTACTTCTTACCCATCTATCCTGGGTGGCCGCGTTAAAACCCTGCATCCTAAGGTTTTCGGTGGTATTTTAGCCCGCAGAAGTTTTGATGGCGATAAACAGCAGCTGGAGCAATATGAAATCCCTGAAATTGACCTGGTGATTGTTGATCTGTACCCTTTTGAAGAAACCGTACAATCGGGCGCAGGTGCCGAAGATGTGATCGAAAAGATCGATATCGGCGGTATCTCTTTAATCCGCGCGGCTGCCAAAAACTTTAAAGATGTGGTGATCGTTGCTTCGAAAGATGACTACGCCGGTTTGGAAAATATCCTGAAAACACAGGATGGCGCCACTACAATCGATCAGCGCCGTCTGTTCGCCCAGAAAGCATTCAACATTTCGTCGAACTACGATACGCATATTTTCAATTACTTTAACGAGGCCGAGCCACTTCCGGTATTTAAACAAAGCATCCAAACCAGCCAGGTTTTACGCTACGGCGAAAACCCGCACCAAAAAGGTACTTTTTATGGTAACCTGGATGCCATGTTCAACAAACTTAACGGCAAAGAATTATCATACAATAACCTGGTTGATGTTGACGCAGCTGTTGCTATTATCGATGAGTTTACCGAACCAACCGTTGCCATTCTTAAACACACCAACGCCTGTGGTGTAGCTACACGCCAAACCATTAAACATGCCTGGATCGATGCATTGGCCTGTGACCCGGTTTCGGCATTTGGTGGTGTAATCATTGCCAATGCGGAGATCGATGCTGAAACAGCTACCGAGATCGACAAATTGTTTTATGAAGTATTGATCGCACCTGCTTTCACTGACGAGGCTATCCAGATTCTTTCGGGCAAAAAGAACCGCATACTGTTGGTTCGTCAACCTGTTGAGTTGCCGGTTAAACACTTTAAAACTTTATTGAACGGTGTTATTGAGCAGGATAAAGACGCGGTTATTGAAGGCCCGGCCCAGATGACCACCGTTACCGAAAAAGCTCCGACCGAGGCAGAGTTGAAAGACCTGTTCTTCGCCAATAAAATTGTTAAGCATACCAAATCAAACACCATTGTGTTTGCTAAAAATAACCAGCTGATGGCAAGCGGCGTTGGTCAAACCTCAAGGGTTGACGCGCTGAAACAAGCCGTAATTAAGGCGCATAGCTTTGGTTTTGATCTGAATGGCGCGGTAATGGCATCCGATGCCTTCTTCCCCTTCCCGGATTGTGCCGAACTGGCCGCCGAGGCCGGTATTACCGCCATTTTACAACCAGGCGGCTCCATTAATGATAAACTTTCGGTTGCGATGTGTAACGAGAAGGGTTTAGCCATGGTTACCACCGGTGTTCGTCACTTTAAACACTAAATTTAAAGGTTGATTAGGTTAATTGGATCATTGAGTGAGAGGTTTTTGAGGAAGATTGGAAATAATGATTTTCTTTTAACTTAATCAACCTGAAAAATAACCTGTTCAACCTTTCTACCTGTTCACAACACAATAAATGTGATTTTTTAACGCTTTAGATTGCAAAATGCTAAACTATTTAAGCGTATTTTTATAAACTTTGCATAACATACTGAAAGAAATACCAGATGGGTTTATTTAACTTTTTTACACAAGAAATTGCTATCGACTTAGGTACGGCAAATACCCTCATTATACATAACGATAAAGTTGTTGTTGACGAACCGTCTATCGTGGCGTTCGACAGGACCACCAACAAAGTGATTGCCATTGGGCGCCAGGCCATGCAGATGGAAGGTAAAACGCACGATAACATCCGTACCGTGCGCCCGCTTAAAGACGGCGTAATAGCCGACTTTAACGCTGCCGAACACATGATCCGCGGGATGATCAAGATGATTAACCAGGGTAAGGGCTGGTTTTTCCCATCATTACGTATGGTGATCTGTATCCCCTCAGGTATTACCGAGGTAGAGAAACGTGCCGTACGCGACTCGGCCGAGATTGCCGGCGCTAAAGAGGTTTACCTCATTCACGAGCCAATGGCTGCCGCGGTAGGTATCGGTATCGATGTGGAAGAACCGATGGGCAACATGATCATCGATATTGGCGGCGGTACTACCGAGATCGCCGTTATCGCTTTATCGGGTATCGTTTGCGACCAGTCGATCCGTGTAGCGGGCGATAACTTCGATTCGGACATCGTTCAGTACATCCGCCGTCAGCACAACATCATGATTGGTGACCGTACTGCCGAGAAGATCAAAATAGAGGTTGGCTCCGCCCTTCCTGAACTGAGCGAGCCGCCGGGCGATTTTGCTGTTCAGGGCCGTGACCTGATGACTGGTGTACCTAAACAGATCATGGTATCCTACACCGAAATTGCACATTGCTTAGATAAATCTATCTCTAAAATAGAAGAAGCCATACTAAAAGCGTTAGAGATCACTCCGCCGGAACTTTCGGCCGATATTTACCAAACCGGTATTTATTTAACCGGTGGCGGTGCCTTACTGCGCGGCCTGGATAAGCGTGTAGCTGCCAAAACCAAACTCCCGGTACACGTAGCCGAAGACCCGCTTCGCGCCGTAGTACGCGGAACCGGTACCGCCCTGAAGAATATCGGTAACTTTAAATTTTTAATGCAGTAATTTAGAAGCAAGAAATCAGGAATCAAGAAACAGGAAGAAAATACCTTACAATCTACTCCTTCTTGTTTCCTGGTTCTTGTTATCTTGAATCCAACTTCAAAACTGATCTCCAACAATGCGTAACCTTTGGGCTTTTATAAGAAAGTATAACGCGTTTTTTTTGTTCCTGATTTTTGAGATCAGCTCGCTTATCATTTACATTAAGTATAATTCGTTTCAAAAGGCCTCGTTTTTAAACTCAACCAACGCGGTTACAGGTACTTTGTTTAAGCAGGTCGACGCGTTTAAAAGCTATCTCTCCTTAAGGGAAGCCAATGATAGCCTCGCGCGCGAAAACGCTAAGCTGCGCGGCGAAGTTAAATCCTCCTTTTATGTAGACAGTGTTGAGAAGCGCAAGGTTAACGATACCGTTTACAAGCAGCAATACAGCTACATTGTAGCCAAGGTTATCAACAACTCGTTCAACAAACGGAGTAATTATATCACCATAGACAGGGGCAGTAAAGACGGCATCCAAAAGGATATGGGCGTTATAACCGGAGCCGGCGTAGTTGGCCAGGTAATTGATGTTACGGAACATTTGGCCATCATTCAATCGGTACTGCATAAAAACACCCGTTTTAGCGCCATGCTTACCAATACCAAAGATATCGGCTCGTTTGTATGGGGTGATGATCTGGACCCGCATAAAGGTTTGCTGATTGATATCCAGAACAATGCCCAGCCCAAAATTGGAGAACTGGTGGTAACCTCGGGTTATTCGTTATTCCCTACAGGGATCCCATTCGGTAAAATAACTAACCTGCATGCCAAAGGCGGCGGTTTGCTGATCAATGTAGAGGTTTCACTGGCGGTAGATTTTACCAAACTGCAATACGTATACGTGGTAAACAATAAATTTGCCGCCGAACAAACGGGACTGGAGGCCGTACAAAACAAAAATGAGTAGGACTATCCTGATTAACGTTTTAAGGTTTTTGGCACTGGTTTTTATGCAGGTTTTCCTGCTCAAAAACATTACGTTTTATAACCTGGCCACGCCGTATTTTTATATCCTTTTTATTTTATTGCTCCCTTTTGAGGTTCCTAACATACTGCTGTTCACGCTATCGTTTGTTTTAGGTTTAACGGTTGATGTTTTTTACTATACGCCCGGTTTACATGCCGCCGCCTGTGTGGTACTGGCGCTGGTAAGGATCTTATTTATCAGCATTACTGTACAAAAGGATGGCTTTGATAACGAGCCTGAACCTACGTTAAGTATCATGGGCTTCCGGTGGTTTTTTACCTACGCGGTTGTACTTACCCTGGTACACCATTTTTTCCTGCTTAACCTGGAGGTATTCAGCTTTTCTGAGATCCAATATACACTAAGTCGTGTTGCTTTAAGTTCATTATTTACAGTATTTTTAATACTGATTTCGGGCCTGCTATTTTACAGGAGGAAAGAACGTAAATGAATAAATTTTTTGAACGCCGATACGTAATTACGGGTATATTTTTAGTGATTATTTTTACCGTACTGGCGAGGTTGTACTATATCCAGATAGTTGACGATAAGTACGAGATTTATGCCAACAGCAACGTAAGGCGTACCACCATCCTGTACCCTGCCCGCGGGCCGATACTGGACCGTAACGGCAAAATCCTGGTACAAAACGAACCCATTTATGATGTGATGGTTAACCCGAAAGATGTTAACCGCCCCTTTGATACCCTGCTGCTTTGTAAAATGATAGGCATTGATAAAGAGGGCTTTTACAAACGCTTTATCAAAGCCCAAAAACAATCGCCTGCCAAACCATTCATTTTCGAAAAACAACTTTCAGTACAGTTATATGCCGCCCTGCAGGAGAAGCTTTTTGAGTTTCCGGGCTTTTCGGTAGTGCCACGTACCATACGTACCTACCCGGACTCAATAGCGGCGCAGTTTCTGGGTTTTATCGGAGAGGTGACGGACAGAGATATCAAACGCTCAAACGGCTATTACCGGCTTGGCGATTACATAGGCGTTACCGGTGTAGAAAAAGCTTACGAAACCGTGCTCCGCGGACAGCGTGGCGTACAGGTACAAATGGTAGATTCGAAGGGGGTACCGAAAGGCTCATTCGCTAACGGCGCTTTAGATACCGTTCCCCGTTCGGGCGAGCGTTTAACGTCATCCTTAGATATCGAACTGCAAAGGCTTGGTGAAAAGCTGATGAAGAATAAATTGGGGAGTATTGTAGCGATCGAACCATCAAGCGGCGAGATTTTGTGCTATGTAAGCAGCCCTACTTATGATCCTAACCTGATGGTTGGCCGCCAGCGCGGTAATAACCTGGCCAAAATGTATAACAACCCGTACAAACCGTTTTTCATCAGGCCTATACAGGCACAGTATCCTCCCGGCTCATCGTTTAAACCTTTAAGCGCGCTTATCGCTTTGCAGGAAGGCATCATCAGCCCTAACGAAATCTTTTATTGTACCGGTCACTATAAGGCAGGTAACCGGTATGTGCCTTGTAATAAGGGGGAGGCTCATGGCAATGTAAATATGGCCCGGGCTGTAGCCGAATCATGTAATGGTTATTTTTCGATGGTTTTTCAGCGTATTGTTGACAGGTACGGCGTAAAAAATACAGAAGCAAACTTCAAAGCATGGCGAAACAATGTAATGAAGTTTGGCCTCGGCGCACGGCTTGACCTGGATATGCCGGCCGAAAGCCGCGGCAATGTACCTACTCCTTTGTACTATGATAATATCTACCACAATGGTGGCTGGCGCTCAAGCACCATCGTTTCGTTAGCTATTGGCCAGGGCGAGCTTTTAGCAACTCCGCTTCAGTTGGCTAACCTGGAATGTATCATTGCAAACAGGGGGTTTTTCTACAAGCCGCACCTGATTAAAGCCATCGGTACCGAAAATGTTATTAAAAAGGAGTATACCGAAAAGAACTATGTGGGCATTGATTCGGGATATTTTGAACCGGTGATTAACGGGATGCAACAGGTAGTTGAAAACGGTACCGCGCGCCGCTCAAAAATACCGGGCATTATCATGTGCGGTAAAACCGGTACAGCGCAAAACCCGCACGGTGAAGACCATTCGGTTTTTGTGGCCTTCGCTCCGCGCGATAATCCTAAAATAGCTATAGCGGTTGTTGTTGAAAACTCGGGCGAGGGCGCGCACTGGGCCGCTCCTATTGCCAGCTTTATCGTCGAAAAGTATTTAACGGGTAAGGTAACCGCGCGCGAAGCCGGCTATACGGTTGATTATTTTGCCAATGCCAACCGCCTTCCCGATCTGGCTTTATATGCCAAAGACTTGGCAAAGGAACGCAGACGAGACAGTATCCGGGCAGCTAAGATAGATTCAGTACGAAAATTCAAGACTGATTCCATCAAAAAAGCCAAGGCCGATTCAATTAAAAAAGCCAAACAGGAAACCGCCGGTAATAACAAAGCAGGCAGCATTATCAGTATATTAACAGGCAGGAGGGCACGATGATGAGTAACCAGCAACAACGCAGCTTTTTTTTCAATGTTGATTGGTTAACGGTTTTACTGTACCTGGTGCTTTGCGCTATCGGTTGGTTTAATATTCGTGCGGCTGTTTATGCACCCGGCCATTCAAGCCTTATCGATACGTCGACAAATTATGGTAAGCAATTTATATTTATTTGCGCATCCTTAGTGGTCGCTATCGTGATCCTGCTGCTGGAAAGCCGGTTTATAGCCGCCCTCGCCCCTGCGTTTTATGTAATAGTGCTTTTACTGCTGATCCTTGTATTGATCATTGGGCGAAATGTGGGCGGTAACCAGGCCTGGATCAATATGGGCGGCGGTTTCAGGCTGCAACCCTCCGAGTTTGCCAAGCTGGCCACCTGCCTGCTGCTTGCGCGCTATTTAAGCGGTACCAATATCCGGGTAACCGAACCTAAATCATTTATGATGGCAGCCGGCATTATCGGCTTGCCCATGCTCCTGATCCTGAGGCAGCCGGATATGGGCTCAACCCTGGTATTTTGCTCGCTGATATTTGTACTATACCGTGAAGGCCTGTCGCCTTACTTTCTGGTTATAGCGGGCCTGTTTATTGCTTTGTTTGTAATGGCTTTGCTATATAACCCGCTTTATATTATCCTTACCCTGGTAGCCATAACCGCCCTGGTTGTGTATTGGGGCAGGCGCAACCGCAAGCTGATAACAACCATGGTTATAGGGCTTGGTATTTGTATCGCGTTTATATTCAGTGTTAAATTCATTTATTCCAAAGTATTAAAACAACACCAAACCGAACGTATCAATATCCTGTTGGGTATCACTACCGATTTAAGGGGCGAGGGTTATAACGTCAATCAATCAAAAATAGCCATTGGCTCGGGCAAGCTTTGGGGTAAAGGTTATTTGCACGGTACACAAACGCAATACTCATTTGTGCCGGCCCCAAGTACCGACTTTATTTTTTGTACGATAGGTGAAGAATGGGGATTTGTCGGTTCAATAACGGTAATAGGCCTGTTCATGTTCCTCATTCTCCGGGTTATTTACATCGCCGAACGACAGCGATCGCCTTTTACGCGGGTATATGCCTACGGCGTAGCATCGGTTTTGTTCTTCCACGTGGTCATCAATATCGGGATGACTATCGGCATTGTACCTGTTATCGGTATCCCCTTGCCTTTTATCAGCTATGGGGGCTCTTCGTTATTAAACTTTACAATATTGTTATTCGTACTGATTAAGCTGGATTCGAACCGGATGGGGATTATTTAATTGGAGGATTCCATCAGTTATCAGTCAGCAAAACCTGAAGGTTGATAAGTATAAATTTGCTGCCACTCCCGTCAGATGTGGGATTTGCCGACAACAAGCTTTGTGTCGGCTTTTGTATCGGTATCATCCCGTTAAAACATAGCAACCAAAGCTATTGCCGGCACTATGGTTTCCGCAAACAGCAGCCTGTTTTCAGCTTTTATTTACTCTCTGTCGAATCGGGCACTACCACATACACATCCTCATTTTGCTTTTTCATGAGGTATTTTTCGCGGGCAAATTTTTCCAGTTGCTGCGGATTGGTGGTAAGTTCGTTGAGTTCTTTATTTACCTGGTCGGTTTGCGCTTTATAGAAATCACGCTCAACCCTAAGCTTTTTAACCTGCTGATGGTATTGATATTGTGAGAAAAGATCGTTCCTGTCAAAAAATATCATCCATACAATAAAAGCCAGCGTAACCAGGAAAAATTTGTTCTTGAAAAGATCAATAAGGCGTTTCATCGATATCGGCTGCGTAAATTTCATTTAAAGCTATTTGATTTTTTCTACAGCCGCAAATATGGTTATTAACTTATTAACAGGGAAATGTTTTTGTTGGTGAGTGGTTGATTGGGTTGATGAGGTGAGTGGTTGTTTTTTTGGTGGATGGTTTATTAGCTTGATTGAGTGAGTGGTTGTTTTTGGGAAAAAACAACCACTCACCTAATCCACTATTCACTTAATCAACCCCTTCTGGCCCCGCTCATACCGCTTTTACCGCTTTTACCGCCGGGTTTACCGGCTTCAGAGCGATTGCCGCTGCCTGATCTGTTATTGCCGCCGGAGCGGTTATTACCGGCCGACCGGCTATTGCTACCGCCGCGTTTACTGCCGCTACGGCCACCGCCGCGCTGGTTACCACCGCCCCCCGAGCCGCCTTTTTTAGGCGTTTCGTTCAGTTTAGCGGTCATAGCCGCCGGGCTTAGCGGGTATGGGTGACCTTCCTCTACCGGGATCTGTTTGGCTATCAGCTTGTGGATATCTTTTAAAAATTCAAGTTCTTCGGCATCGCAAAATGAAAACGCTATACCGTTGGCGCCCGCGCGGCCTGTACGGCCAATACGGTGTACATAAGTTTCGGGCACGTTAGGCAGTTCGTAGTTGATTACGTGGGTTAACTCATCAATATCAATACCACGGGCGGCAATATCGGTAGCTATCAATACGCGGGTGGTACGGTTTTTAAAATTGGTTAAAGCCCGCTGCCTTGCGTTTTGCGATTTGTTGCCGTGTATGGCTTCAGCGGTGATGCCTACCCGGTTCAAATCTTTCACCACCTTATCGGCGCCGTGTTTGGTACGGGTAAATACAAGTGCCGTTTTAATACCCTTATCTTTCAGGATGTGGATAAGCAGGTTTTTCTTATCGCTTTTATCTACATAATAAATGGCCTGCTGGATAGTATCAGCGGTAGATGATACGGGGGTAACTTCTACCTTTTCGGGATTATTCAGGATGCTATCGGCCAAACTCTGAATTTCTTTAGGCATGGTAGCCGAAAAGAAAAGGGTTTGCCTTTTGGCCGGAACTTTGGCAATGATCTTTTTAACATCGTTAACAAAGCCCATATCCAGCATCCGGTCGGCCTCATCCAGTATCAGGAATTTAACATGTTCCAGGTTAATGAAACGCTGGTTCATTAAATCCAGCAAGCGGCCCGGTGTTGCTACCAGGATATCAACGCCGCGGCGCAATGCATCAACCTGTGGGTTTTGCGATACGCCGCCAAAGATCACCAGGTTTTTAAGGCCGGTATGTTTGCCGTAGGCGGTAAAGCTTTCGCCAATTTGCAGGGCCAGCTCGCGGGTTGGCGTTAAAACCAGCGCTTTAATGGTTTTCTGCTCTTTGTGGGCTATCCTGTCCTGGTGTAAAAGCTGCAGGGTGGGTATAGCAAAGGCAGCGGTTTTGCCGGTACCTGTTTGCGCACAGCCAAGCAAATCCCGGCGTTGTAAAATAATAGGTATGGCTTGTGCCTGTATAGGTGTAGGTGTGGTATATCCCTCAGTTTTTAAAGCCTTGAGGATAGGCTCAATTAAATTTAAATTTTCGAATGACATTTGATCGTGTGTAATATATAATATGCTCACGCGAAGGCATAAGCGGATCTGAAAAGTTTGGAGAACTCAAAGCCGTAAGCAAACGGGTAATTGCCGCAAAGATACGCTTTTTATTGTTAAGAAGATTTTAAGGAAAATACCCTCAAAACATCCGGTGATAGGATTTTTTTAAACGATTTTTTACGAATTACACGATTTTTTTGACTGCTTTTACTCAGCTTAGATTTGTGTAATTCGATTAATTGTATTGAAAAAGCAAATAATTCGTGTGGAAATTTCTTTAATATTTACAACAAATTATCCTAATTCGTGTAATTCGTTTTAATTATTATCAGCCTGCAAAGTATTTGTGTCCTAAATTAATTAAGCAGTTGTTGTCTCCGCGTCTGCTTCCTCCTGCTGTTTCTTTTTGGCAGCTTTATCTTTTTTCCACGATTCAAGCAGAATAAGGCCCATACCCACCATAATGGATACATCGGCCACGTTGAACACCCCTGTTTGAAAAATATGGAAGTTCATGTGCATAAAATCGGTTACGCTGCCGTACATCATCCTGTCGTATAAGTTACCGGCCCCGCCGGCAATTACCAGCACAATACCAATAGTAGTAAGTTTGCCTATGGATGGCTTAAGCATTACATAACCTATACCGAAAGCCAACGCAATTAAAGGCAGTAAAGAAAGCAGGATAAAGCGCCAGGGGTTTTCCAACGAATCGCCGAGGCTTAAAAAAGCTCCGGTATTTTCGGCATGCAGTATGGTAAAGAAATTTTTGATTACAAATATGTTATCACTGATGTGAACATGCTCGCGGATATAAAGTTTGGTAACCCTGTCTAATCCTACGCTTGCAATAAATATCAGCACAATAGCCAGTATCCTCAAAATCCCTTTTTTGTTCATCAGTATTATGGTAACAAATTTATAACGTGGCTGCCGCGGTTTAATTATCCGGTTGCCGGGAGGCAAAGGTATAAAATATGTTTTGATCGATGAATGAAAATAGAGTACACAACATCTTAAAACGTTTTGTCATGCCGAGGAACGAAGCATCTTCTTCGCCCTGTATAGCCGCTATGCTTGCGAAGAAGATCATTTGCTACGCTCAGGATGACAATTCAGGACTACACAAAAAAAGGCCACCTGCTTGCACAGATGGCCTTTGATATCATCAAAACAAGAGATTACTTTTTAAAGAATTTGAAATCTTTACCGATGAATTTAGCGTTAGCGCCCAATTCCTCTTCAATACGTAATAATTGGTTGTATTTAGCGATCCTGTCTGAACGTGAAGCCGAACCGGTTTTGATCTGACCGCAGTTTAATGCCACAGCAAGGTCGGCAATGGTTGAATCTTCAGTTTCGCCCGAACGGTGGCTCATTACCGAAGTAAAACCGTTGGTTTGCGCTAAGGTAACCGCGTTGATCGTTTCGGTTAATGAACCAATCTGGTTAACTTTTACCAGGATTGAGTTGGCAATACCTTCGCTAACACCTCTTTGTAAACGTTTGGTGTTGGTTACAAATAAATCGTCGCCTACTAATTGTACGGTTTTACCGATTTTTTCGGTCAGGATTTTCCAGCCTTCCCAATCGTCTTCGGCCATACCGTCTTCAATCGAGATCACAGGGTATTTAGCCACTAATTCGGCAAGGTATTCAGCCTGCTCGGCGCTGGTGCGGATAGCGCCTTTTTCGCCTTCAAATTTGGTGTAGTCGTATTTACCGTCTTTATAAAACTCAGATGATGCGCAGTCGAAGGCGATGCAGATATCTTCGCCTGGTTTGTAACCCGCTTTTTCGATAGCCTGCAAAATGGTTTCAACACCATCTTCAGTACCTTCAAAAGTTGGGGCGAAACCACCTTCGTCACCTACCGCGGTTGATAAACCACGATCATGAAGGATCTTTTTCAGGTTGTGGAATACTTCGGTACCCCAACGTAAAGCTTCAGAGAATGAAGGGGCGCCAACCGGCATAATCATAAATTCCTGGAAAGCGATAGGCGCGTCAGAGTGTGAACCACCGTTAACGATGTTCATCATCGGGATAGGTAAAGTGTTGGCGTTTACACCACCGATGTAGCGGTATAAAGGCTGGCGGCTTTCCTGGGCGGCAGCTTTAGCTACAGCTAATGAAACACCTAATATAGCGTTGGCACCAATTTTACCTTTGTTTTCGGTACCGTCAATCTCAATCATTAAAGCGTCGATAGCGTTTTGTTCAAACACGTCGATACCTTTTAATTCGGGAGCTAAAATTTCGTTTACATTTTCAACGGCCTTTAAAACGCCTTTGCCCATGTATTTTGATTTGTCGTTGTCGCGAAGCTCAACAGCCTCGTGAACGCCGGTTGATGCACCAGAAGGTACAGCAGCGCGACCAAACGCGCCATTCTCGGTTAAAACTTCTACCTCGATGGTAGGGTTACCGCGCGAATCTAAAATCTGGCGGGCATGCACATCAATTATTATGCTCATAATGAATTATCAGAGTGGTTTGAATGAATACTATTAATAACGGCGGCTAAGTTAACTTCTAAAACAGGAAATCGCAATTGAAATTTTGTATTTGTAATGATTATTAGCCCAATGGCATACAATTTAACATGAATTTAATATAGAATTGGCTGTTTTTTTAAAAAACACACAACCCAACCTCGTTCAGGCTCGATTCTTTGAGGATTTAACGTTATTTTTTCGAATTGCCCGGGCATTCCCGACACCATAAAACCAGGATGAATTCAACTATAAATCCGAAATCGAAAATCCGGCATCCGAAATCTCAACATCACGTTTTCTGCTTTTTCTTTTTAGCGGCCGGGAACAGCACATTATTTAATATCAGTCTGTAACCTGGCGAATTAGGGTGCAGTTTGAGATCGGTTGGCGGATCATTTACCGCGTGCTGGTAATCTTCCGGGTCGTGACCGCCATAAAACGTCCATTGGCCTTTGCCGTATTCGCCGTGAATATAGCGGGCTTCATTGGCGGTTTTCATTTCGCCCATAATGGTAACGCCGGGCTTCAGCATGTTTTTATTATAGGCGGTGGTAAGGCCCATAAAACCTTTAATCACCTTATCATGGTTTTGGGTGAGCATGCTCGGTACCACATCCCATTTGGCCGAAAAATCAAACAACGTAAAAAAATCCCTTGTACGGTCAACCTGCCGGGTGGTGGTAACATCAATATTGCTGAACGAGTGTGAAACCGGGCTCATATCCAGCGTAAAGTTCCGGAAGGCAAAGGTTTGCGTAAAATCCAGTTTGGATTGCGCGTCCTGATCGGCGGCATCACCATCAAACATCCGTTCGCAGATATCGGTATTGGCTGCCGACAGGGCGATATCAAAAGTATCGGTACCCGAACACATGGCAAACAAAAAGCCGCCCCCGGCACAAAAATCGCGGATATTTTGGGCAACGGCCAGTTTCATTTTTGATACCTTGCTAAAGCCAAGCTTGCGGGCCATGGCTTCCTGTACTTTAACATCGTCGGTATACCATTGGGCGTAGCGGTAAACACCGTAAAATTTACTGTACTGACCGGTAAAATCTTCATGGTGCAGGTGCAGCCAATCGTATTTGGGCAGCTCGCCGTGAATCACCTCCTCATCATAAACCAAATCATAAGGGATTTCGGCATATTTTAAAACCAGGGTTACGGCATCATCCCAGGGCAGCTTGTTTTTTGGGGAATACACCGCCATTTTAGGGGCTTTTTCCAGCTTAACCACATCCATATTTACGGATGGATCGCTTACTTCGGTAATAATTTCGCCGGCTTTGGCATCGGCAATTACTTCATAACTCACGCCGCGGATTTTGCATTCCTCTTCAATTTTCTGCCCGTATTTCATCATAAAGCTGCCGCCACGGTAATTCAGCAGCCAATCAACCTCCTCGCCGTTTTTCAATACCCAAAAAGCAATACCATAAGATTTTAGATGGTCCTTTTGCTCATCATCCATCGGGATCAGTATAGAAGCAGCCCTGGTAATGAAAGGTAAAAGGAGAAAGGCTAAAGGCAAAAGGTATTTTATGCTGAAGATATGTTTATAGCCTGCTTGATTATTCACGGTACCTGTTATTTGTTATTGCCGGTTTATCAAAAGTAACTAATAATAATCGAAAGTCTTAAGTCGGAAGTTGGAAGTCAGGGCAGTCGCTAAAAAAAGAGTTACCATTACCAAAGCGGAAAGGCCTCACCCCGGCCATTTGTTTCTTAAAGTCCTCTCCTTTGGAGAGGATTTAGGTGAGGCTTTGGCATGACTTTTAAAAGCGATTGCTGGTCTTCAGTCAAAAGTTCCGGTTGTTCTGATGATGCGACTAACTTCTGACTTGAGACTTCCGACTTAAGACTTTGAACTTTAGACTTTCCAACTAAATCCCTAACTTCACCGCCCTGAAATCATATACTTTAATTATGAAATTATTAGAAGGAAAAACCGCGTTGGTTACCGGCGCGTCAAAAGGAATAGGCCGAAAAATTGCCGAAAAATTTGCCGAGCATGGCGCTAACGTTGCTTTTACTTATTTATCATCGGTAGAGAAAGGCCAGGCGCTTGAACAGGAATTACAAAGCTTTGGTACCAAAATTAAAGGCTACCGTTCTGACGCTTCGAAATTTGACGAGGCCGATAAACTGATCAATGATATTGTTGCGGATTTTGGCACTATCGATATCGTGGTGAACAATGCCGGTATTACCAAAGACGGCCTGCTGATGCGCATGACCGAGGAGCAATGGGACGAAGTGCTTGATGTAAACCTGAAATCGATATTCAACGTTACCAAAGCCGCTTCTAAAATTATGATGAAGAACCGTAAAGGGGTATTTATTAACATGAGTTCGGTAGTAGGTGTGCAGGGTAATGCAGGTCAGGCTAATTATGCCGCTTCAAAAGCCGGGATCATCGGTTTCTCTAAATCGGTAGCAAAAGAGTTGGGGTCGCGTAATATCCGTACCAACGTGGTTGCCCCGGGCTTTATCCGTACCGAAATGACCGAAGTGCTCGACCCGAAAGTGGTTGAGGGCTGGGCAGCGGGCATCCCCCTTAAACGTGCCGGCGAAGTTGAAGACGTGGCCAATGCCTGCGTATTCCTGGCTTCGGATATGGCAGCTTATATTACCGGCCAGGTTATCCCGGTTGATGGCGGTATGTTGTAAAAATTTTCTTCTGATGTCAATGCCGGTTAATACCGGCATTGACATTTATACCTAAACCTTGATATGAGTGCCTGCAAATGTATTTTTCTTACTTTATGTGCCTGGTGTTTAGCTTATCAAGTCAGCTCAGCTCAAAATAACAAGCATTCATGCATAGGTAAAACAGATTCCATTTTACATAAGTTTGTTTACACTTCTGTTGATCAAATGCCTGAGCCTGAAGGAGGATTTGAGAAATTAATTACTTTTCTGTTAAAAAACATTAAAGTCCCGGCTAATTCTAAGGAATATTTAGGAACGGTCATAGTCAGTTTTATTGTAGAAGCAAACGGTAAATTAAATCGGCTAAGAATCCTGCGTGATGCATCTCCTAATCATAAAATGGGCAAGCAATTTTTCAAACTCGCTAAAACGGTTAAATGGAAATCGGGTTTGTGCAATGGTGTCGCGGTTCCTGTCGTTTATTCGATTCCATTAAGATTTGAGCCATCGCTAACCGAATAAAAACTTATTCCCCTCTTCTCACAATAATTTCGCATTTTGCAGTTAATGTTACCGGGCCTGGTTGTCGGCGCCCCAATCATACTATAGCTACAAATGTTTTCACTTACATGGGGTTCTGTTTCGGGATGGTGGACACCGGTTTGCCTGTTATCAGGTTTGGCCTATGCCTGGCTCATGTACCGCCAACCTGTGGGAATAAGCCGTAATTTACGTTACGGTTTAGCGGCACTTCGCGCTTTAGCGGTTTTCTTCATCGCTTTTTTATTAGTCTCCCCGCTTGTTAAGTCGGTTAAATATGAGCCTCAAAAACCCCTGGTGCTCATCGCCCAGGATAATTCTTCATCCGTTAATACCTTTAAACCGGCAGGTTTCAATTCACCGGGTTTTATTGATGAGCTTACCCGGCTGAAAGAACAGTTGGGCGATCAGTACGATGTGCGCGAATTTAACTTCGATAAAGATTTGCACCGCGGCTTATCCAAAAGTTTTAACGGTAAACAAACCAATATAGCAGGCGCGCTTCGCCAGTTAAATAACGGGTTCGCCAACCAAAACATCGGCGCGCTGGTGCTGGCTACCGATGGTTTATACAACCAGGGTAACGACCCGCAATATGAAGCCAAAAACATCAAAACCAGTATTTATACCGTTGCCCTTGGCGATACCACGGCCAAACGCGATCTGCTTATCGGCAATGTCAATTACAATAAAACCGCTTTTTTAGGGAACGACTTTGTAATTGAGATACTGGCGGCCGCCTACCAAAGCGAGGGCGAAAACATGGCGCTTTCCATTGCCGAAGATGGCAAACAGGTATACCAACAAAACATCCGGGTTACGGCAAGCGATTTTAAAAAGGTGATCCCTGTAAAATTAAATGCTGCCAGAAAAGGGTTACGAAAATATACCATCAGCATAGCGCCGGTAAAAAACGAGCTTTCAACCCAAAACAATACCGAAACCATTTATGTAGAAGTGCTTGATGCGCGTCAAAAGGTTTTACTGCTTTATAATGGTCCGCACCCGGATATCACAGTTATAAAAAAAGCCATCGAAACCAATAAAAACTACGAAGTTAAAGCGGCCTCAATTAGCTCCGCTGCAGATATCAAACCGGCAGATTACAGCCTGGTTATTCTTTACCAGGTAAGCGCGGCCGATTACCCACCTGTAAAAAGTTACATCAGCAAAAGCAAAACGCCTGTATGGTACATCATCGGTTCGCAAAGTAATTTACAGGCTGTAAATAATGAACAGGGCGTCGTGAAGATCAGCGCCGGGCATGCTGAAACCCAGGAAGTGCTGGCTTTACCCGCTAATGATTTTACAGCCTTTAACCTTTCGGATTCTGCAAAAAGAAAGATCGCCGTGTTGCCGCCCCTGTTAGCTCCGTTTGGCAGTTACGGCACATCAACCGGCGCTACTGTTTTATTAAGGCAAAAAATAGGCGCCGTGGCTACAACTTATCCTTTACTGGCTTTTGGGGATGAGGCCGGTCGGCGTGTGGCCGTATTAACCGGCGAAGGTATTTGGCGCTGGCAGCTATCGCAGTATCAAAACTACGAGAACCAAAATGCTACCGACGAATTATTTAGCCAAACCGTACAATATTTAACGGCTAATTCCAACCGCAGGCGTTTCAGGGTTTATGCTGCCCGTAACGTGTTTGATGAAGGGGAAAATGTGATATTAAACGCAGAGCTATATAACGATGCGCTTGAACTGATCAATACGCCGGACGTGAAGATTGAACTGAAAAACGCTGCAGGCAAAAATTACAGTTACCTGTTTACCCGCACCGGCCAAAGCTACCAGTTAGATGCCGGCCCGCTGCCGGTAGGCGAATACACCTATAACGCCTCCACCCAAAACGGCAGGCAGGATTTTAAAGCAAGCGGGCAATTCACCATTAAACCTTTAAACCTCGAGGCCCGCCAAAGCGCAGCCAACCATGTGCTGTTAAACACCCTTGCCAGGCAAAGCGGCGGACAAATGCTCAAACCCGCTGATATAGGCAAACTGGCTGATCTGATCCGTAAAAATGATAATGTTAAAACTGTGGTTTATGAAGATAAACATTACAGCGATCTGGTGGATATAAAATGGCTCTTCGGCCTGATCTTGTCACTTTTATCAGCCGAGTGGTTTTTAAGGAAACGTGAAGGGGAACTTTAGCCTGCAGAATTGGGATAATAAGAGATAGCAGGTGAAGTCAAAGACACTTCAACACGGATATAGCCTAAATGCCCCATACTCCCAGATGCAGGAAATAAAAAATCTGAACCCTTTATATGGGTTACTATATCAGCAGCGGTACCGGGAGATCACGCGCCCGGATATCAGCTAACAGGATATCTCCTCTTTAACAAGGCGTAAAACTTCGCGGTGGTAGTGGGTTTACTTTCCCAGTTATTTTTAACAACGTAATTGGTTTTCAGGAAACGCTCAGCCTCCTCGAAGGTATTAAACCGGTTTACTATTTCAATGGCTTCGCTGTAGGCCAGGCTGTAACCGTTAAACAGATCTTTAATGTAAAGCAATTTATCGTTCAGGTTAATGGCCGATTTCAGATCAGTAACAGGAAGTTCGGCAGGCGTGTTTGCAGCCGCGGTTTTCTCTGCCTTCTGCGCCATCATCTTCTGGTTAAAGGTTAGTACCTGCTGCCCTTCGGTATCTGCTTTTGCTATAACCGGCTGCTGCACTTCGGGCTTTTTAATTTCGGGCTCAATTGTAGTTTCAGCTGCAACCGGAGCCGGTTCCGGCGCGTTTTCAGTTACGGTGTCGTCTAAAGTATCGGCTTCGTTTAAATCAAGCTCAAAGCTTTTGCTTTCCGGTATTTCCCGCTGAAAGGAATAACTGTCTTTTTCACTTGCCGTGGCCAGGTCTATCTGAGGTTCGGGCGCCGTTTTCTGCTCAGGTTCGGCGGGCACCAGATCAATAACCGGGGTGTTGAAAGGCGCAGGCGCTACGGGCACCGGATCTTTGGTTATCTCAATTTTATTAACGGGAACCGGGATGTGCTGCTGCACTACCGGCTCAAAAAAACGCTGCTCGTGCAGGGCTTCGGTTTTGAGTGGCGGCGGCGGTACGGGCCTGGGTGTTACTTCCGGTTGCGGCGGCTCTGGTTTGGGCTGCTCAACCGCGGCTTGTGGTTTTTCGGCAGGTTCGGCAGGTGCTGCCGCACGCTCGTTAATACGGCGCAGTATTTCGGCATGGTCTTTTAAAAAATGGGCGTTAGCTACAAAAAGCTCCAGTTCAAGCTCATTCAGTTCGCCGGGATCGGCTGCGAGGTAGTCATATTGATCATTAAGCTCTTTTAAAATCCCACCTATCTTTTTAAATACATCCAATTGCTTCATGGCCCCAATGTTACTAAAATGCTTCTCAAAAGTAGGATTAAATTCTGATATTTGCCGACTATAAAAGGCATAAATGGTATATCACGAAGAGGTTTTCAGGCGTAAAAGCGAGTTTGGCGGCAGCATCGAAGTTATTTGCGGATCAATGTTTTCGGGCAAAACCGAAGAGCTGATCAGGCGCCTCAGCCGTGCCCGCATAGCCAAACTTAAGGTGGAAATTTTTAGCCCCAAGGCCGATACGCGTTACGGTGAAGAAGCCATCATATCACACAATGCCAATAAAATAACTTCTACCCCGGTTGACAGTGCCGCGGCCATTTTACTGTTAGCCAGCGATGCCCATGTAATAGGTGTTGATGAGGCCCAGTTTTTTGACGAAGGGCTGCCCGAGGTTTGTACCCTACTGGCCAACCGCGGCATCCGTGTAATTGTTGCCGGTTTGGATATGGATTTTAAGGGCCGCCCCTTTGGCCCCATGCCCGCCATTATGGCCATTGCCGAATCGGTTACCAAGCTGCAGGCCGTTTGTGTACGGTGCGGCAACTCCGCGCTTTATTCGTACCGGCTGGTACCCGACGAAGCGAAGATTTTGCTGGGCGAAAAAGAGAGCTACGAGCCCCGTTGCAGGGTTTGCTACAACAGCAAAGCTTAACCGGCTCCGGCAACTAATATTTTTTTATTTATTACGATACTAAAACAAATACCCGGTATTTGATTGTTATAACTACAAAAAACGGCGCGTAATAGCCCCGCTCAACAAGCATATATCAATCATGGCCAAAAAGGTTTTAGTAATAGAAGACGATAAGGACATTCGCGATACCGTAGTGTATGTATTGGAAGAAGAGGGTTATGAAGTGATCCAGTCTGACAATTCGCGCATATTACGCACATTGGCCACCTTACAGCCCGACCTGATATTGCTTGATAACTGGCTAACCGACTGGAGCAGCGATGCCAACGGACAGCAGTTAAGCAAAACTATAAAAGACGATCCGGCTACAAGTGATATCCCCGTTGTAATAATTTCGGCGGTGAGCAATATCAAGGAGGTTGCCAAAGCGGGCAATGCCGATGGTTACCTGGCCAAACCTTTCGACCTCACTTCATTATCAGAAACAGTAAAGAAGTTCATCAGGTAAAAAGCCTTATCATACCAACTACGTAAAACGGCTTCTCCATTACCCGGGGAAGCCGTTTTTTTGTATGGCTGCACTTTTAAATCGCTGCGCTTGTTACCCCTCTCTACTCCGCCCACACTACAATCTAAGTGATATGATTTAAGAACACCCAGGATTATAAAAATGTCTTTCATCTATAAAAGAGGATATTTATTAGTATTCCAAGAGGACGCAGGCCAATTTCATATTGCTTTTTTTATAAATTCGATACCTGTATTATTCATAATAGGATGAAAAAGTATTTAGGATATGGTATAGTAGCATTTTTTTTTATTTATGTGCTTTTTGAGTTTTATACTGCACATGGGAACATAAACTCTCAGTTTATCGGCATTGTGCAAAAAGTCTCAAAAAAGCCTTTCTCTTCAAGTCAGATAATCACTGTAAATGATAAAGATTATGACTTGGAATATATCAGATGGTACGATGATGCAGCAATAGTAGCGGTTGGCGATAGCGTAGTTAAAGAGAAAGGAACCCAAATGATGTCTTTGTTTAAAAAAGGAAATAAATAGATACCGAATACAGGCATTACCCTACCCGGTATCTATTTTTAGAGAAACCTTATATCCTCAGCCCAAAACCAACATTAAATGTACTTCCGTCGGCAGGTAAAATACCCGGACCGGGATACATGTTAATACGGCGTGTAAAATATTTAGCGTTAAAAATATTGTTCACGTTTGCTGTAAAATGATAGTTTTTCAGAAAGTTATAATTAAACGCCCAGTCAAATAAATGATAGGCCGGTACCACACCTGTAGCGCCCGTAGGGTTTAACAACGTGTTATTAGCATCGCTAAAGCTTTTGCCAACATAGCTATATTGCAACGTGCTGCTTACATGGCCACTTAAAAAGGTTAAGCCCGCGCGGTCAATCCAATCAGGAGTACCCTCTAAATGGTTACCTACCAGGCTCACATTTTTACCGTTTTGGCTGATAGAACCAGTAGTATAACGGGCATGAGTGTAGGATAGGGAGTTGAATAACCTCAAATCGCCGGTGGCGGTTTTATTAAACGAACGGATAAGCGATACCTCGGTGTAGGCCTCAATGCCCTTAGCCTCACCATCGCCAATATTGGTTAGGTACAGGTGGTTTACGTTGTTGGCATCTATTTGGGTTAATGTACCCGCACGGTTGCCGTAAAAAACATAAAACGCGCTCAAGTCAAAGCTAAACACGGTGCTGAAATGCCCGCGGTATCCCAAATCGGCGCTGTAACCCTTGCTGTCTTTAATATGAGGGTCAATGATGGTCAGCTGATCGGCAGGGGTAACTGCCGCGTAAAGGAACGGGCGGTATGCCTGCGATATATTGCCGTAAAGCTGGTTGCCGTTATTAAACTGGTATTGCAAACCTGTACCGAACAGCGGAAAGTTACGATCATTTTTATAGCTTACCGGCACGGTGCGGTTCACGATAACGCCCGACGTAGTAGTACGGATATCCTCAAACCGTACGCCCGGTGTAACGGTAAAGCCATGTGTAACCTGGAACATATTTTCGGCAAAGGCAGCATAATTAAGGGTGTGCAAGCTCAGGTCGATACCATAATCTTTAACCAGGCTCAAATCAAAATCAGATGCCGCGGTGCCAACACCCTTTTGCTTACGCCGGGTAGTTTGCTCAAAATACCTTAGCCCGGCGGTGAACGAGCTGTTCAGGTTACCTAATTTATATAGGTGCAACAACCTTGCTTCGGTAGTAAAGCCGCGGTAGTAATCCCTGTCAACCTGGCGGGGGTTAAAGGTTTTCAGGCTTGTATTGACCGTATCGGGGATATTGGCCGTATTAATAAACTGCACGCTGTTACGCTGGCCCGATAATAAATGCGATACAATTTCAACTGTGGTATTTTTATCAAACAGGTAGTTGAACAACAACGCCGGGATATTAATTTCGGGGTTAAAAAAGTTACGCGTACGCGTGGCCTGGCGGTTGTTGGCATCAAATTGAGCATCGGTTAAACCGCCTGCTATCTGCTGCCGGTAATCCGACCTTGAAAACTGAAACGCGATGCTGCCTTTATTATTAAACCGGTATTTGATATTGGCATAGTAAGCCCTCGAGTTGAAAGCCGCGTCGGGCCGCCAGCCATCACCGGTGCGGGCGCTGTAATAAGCATAATAGCTTACTTTACCTACCTTACCGCCAATGGCATTGTACGAGTTGAAAAAACGGTTTGAACCCGCAGATTGCTCACTCTCAAAGCCAAAAACCTTGGTGCTGTCACCCTCTTTAATTTTAAAATTGAGCATGCCGCCAAACTGGCTGCCAAACTGTAACGCCGCCGAGCCACGAACAATCTGGATTTCACTTACCGCCTGGAAAGGTACATTGTAATGATTTTCGGGGTAACCGGCCATGTCCGAGTTGGTGTTGTAACCGTTTTGGCGGATATTAGTTTCGATAGAGCGGTGCGTATCAGTGCCACGTGTACCAATGTTAAGCTGCAAACCCGCGCCATCCATTTCCCAAACGTTAACGCCCGGTACTTTGGCAAAAGCCATGCGGGCATTGTTATTGGCTAAGTTGGCCTTACCGGCATCAAAAAACAAATCAAATGTTTTTTTTCCGGCAAAAATGTTGGTACCCGATATATTTGGCAGGTGCCTGGTGCGGCTTTCGCGAATGATAACGCTATCTAATTGTAAGGTATCTTTTACGCTTTTATGCTGCGCGGCGGCCTTACCCGCGCAACAAACAAACAGCGCAGGCAATAAAATTTTATAAAAAGTATTCATTTATTCAAATTAAAAAAACAGGAAATGCTGTTGTAACCGCCATAGTAACACTGCCGTGCACGCAAAACGGCATAAGGCAATACTTGCTTAGGCCGGTAAACAAAACAGGTTTAAAAATCAAAAAAAAGAGGTTATGCAAGCGGGGCTTCAGGTGGCTGACCGCCAACAGGTACTACAGGATCGGGTATGCTGATATTAATGAACGTGCCTGGCTGTTGAATAAGCTCATCGGGCTTTGTAAATGAGAAGGTAATTTCCGGGCAATTGTATTTAGCATCGCTCCCGAGTTTTTTGTCTGTCGATTCATGCATCCTCTTACTTACCGGGGCTTTATCTAAATTTTTGGCACAAATAATATTTTGATTGAGGAGCCTGGTTGTTTCATAGTTCGGGATACATTGCAGGTAAAGCGTATCGCGGGTAACCCTCATTTTTACATAATTGTAAGATGTGCCATTAAGCTGTACCTGACCCGAAATATGCTCATATCCGGGCCAATTATGAATACCGGGAAGGTTTTGCGCTATTTTTATCTCAATCAGTTCGCGGCTGTCATACTTACCGCTGCTTATTTGCCGGGCAATTACGCCAATTGACCGATTAGCAAAATATTGATTAAGCATCATATAACCCAACAGGTTAAGCAGGTGCGTAGTAAGCATCAATATAGCAAAAAGCTTTTTCAATCAATAATTACGCTGGGTAAAGGCAATGCTACATAAAATTTATGAAAAATAATCATAGTGTTAAAAACATTAAATAAAGATTATTAATCCTGGATAAATCCTGTAGAATAGTAGTGCAACGATGGCTGAATGATTGCTAACGCTGATATTATGCTATTAATGAGCATTTAATGCAGGGTATGATTGATCAGACTCTAATAGACAGCTTTAATCAATTGGCTACAAATCTTTTTTATTTTTATTTGGATTTATTCTAAATAAGGTATTTCTTTGTTGAGTTATTTATCTGATTGAATTTGATGCGCGGGTGTAAAAACAGCATGATGGAAGTTATTGCGCTTGTATGCATCATTAAAATATAAAGTCCTGTTCTGTGGTGGTGCAGTTCGAAGCCGGATTACACCAGTAACAGAGCAGGCACTAACTAACAAAAACCGGTTTATGTGCGAAACGAAGATACTTAGTAAAAAAGGCGCTGCAGTGATAAGCAGGTGTGCCGAATGCCGTTGTATATTTATATGGCACCATAACCTCATCCTAAGTTTTACGCCGGGCCAGTTTATCCAGTTTAAAAACTTCACGGTCGATCTTGAATTTGGTGATCATTCGTTTCCTTTTCCCGACGGACAGGAACGCGTGGTAATGCGTACCCCGGTTAACGATATCCAGCTTACCTTTACCAGCGATGAATGGGACGATTTTCATGCCGCCATGGACGAAGCGGCCTACATGTACGAAATTTACATGCTGGTTGACGGCGACCGTTAATTTTAGCTACCGGTTAAGATTTATCACCACAACAAAAAATACCCCTGATGAAAGATATCCCCGTACATCAATTAATTGAACGCTCAAGCTCGGGCCTTGAAATCAGCTACTTTACCCTCGGCGACCGGCCTAAAGAGAAAGAGCCGCTGGGTGCGCACCGCGACGATCATTACCTGTTTTTTTTGGTTGAAGCGGGGTCGGCCTCATTGATGATAGATTTTCACGAAATCCGGTTCAGCGAAGGATCCTTATACTATATTTTGCCGGGCCAGGTACACCACCGTATCCGCAATGAGGTTGCCGGCGGCTGGTTTGTAGCGTTAGATACCCAGCACATTCCGCCTGGCTATCGCGCCGTATTTGAGAACCAGTTGTTACTGCAGCAACCCTGCCAGCTAAGCAACTGCGAATTGAACCAGTACCAACAACTGCTCCACCTGATTAGTGAAAAGCATGCCGAAAGCACGCAGAACCCATTTTATGCGCCAGTTTTGCAATCGCTGCTACAATCGTTCACCGGCATGGTGGCTGCCAACTTCAGCAAGGTACACAACCCCGAAATGCAGTTGTCGCGCCCCGGGCAAATCTCGCTGATGTTTAAAAAATTGCTGATGGAGCAGGTGCGTGTTATCAAAAGCCCCTCCGCCTACGCGGCGCTACTCAATGTATCAGAAACGTACCTGAACGAGGTTTTGAAAAAGACCACGGGTTTCCCCGTGAGCTACTGGATTACGCAGGAGGTGATGCTGGAAGCCAAGCGGCTTTTGTTTTACAGCGATTTAAATGTAAAGGAAATTGCCCACACGCTGGGTTATGATGACCATACTTATTTTTCGAGGTTGTTTAAAAAGTCGGCGGCTGTAACGCCTTTAACATTCAGAGATAACAGCCGTAAATAATCCAACCATTACCGCAATCAATCTATTTCAGCACAGCTATATACACCGTTTCTTTGTAATATAAATTTAATATTACATGGAAACATCCACTTTAAATAAACTGAAAAGAAGGGCTGGTAACCTGTTGGAAAACCAGATTTTGCAAAGCGGCCGTGTGCTGGAAGTAAGGCGATGGCAGCCATCAACCATGATAGAAGTTGATTTGCACCTGCCGCAGGCTAATATGCACACCTGGCATGAAGTGCCTTATATCAAGGTGAAGGTTGATAACTTTACCTATCGCGATTATACCCCTGCCGGCTGGGATGCCGATACCAGTACCTGCACACTTTATATCGACGCCGCACACAAAGGCCCCGGCAGCCAATGGGCCAGGCAACTTAAAACCGGCGATACGATGCGCTATATAAAAATCGGTTCTACCCGGCATGTCCCGGCAAGCACACCCGCCATTATAGGCCTTGGCGACGAAAGCAGTATGGGGCATTTGCTGGCCCTGCAACAAATGGTATTACCGTTAACGCGTTTTTCGGGCGCCATTATTATGGCTAACGATGACCACCGGGAATTATTCGGTCAGTATTTTAAATCGCCCATAAAACCCATCGACCGCAGGGATGCTTTTGGTCATCACAGCCTCATCCGCTGGGTGATGGAACAACACTACAACCTTGAACATTCGGTATTTTACCTTGCCGGTAACCATACCATGGTTAGCGAGTTGCGTAAGCTGTTAAAACTACAGGGCTATAGCTCAAACCAGATCAGGGCGCAGGGCTTTTGGTCATGACTAAAACTTTGACAACGCTAATTCATCCTAAAGGGGCCGGTTTTATTTGCGCTATTGGGAGCCTTCCCTGCCCGGATATAGCCGTCAACTTAAGCAAAAAACGACGGCATTGTGCGATTCCCCTCTTGAGAGCATAGCCGTTAACTTAAGCTGCCGTATGCAAATTTTCCAATGCGCCGTTAGGCGCTACCCGTTTGTAGGATAAATATAAAAGGGCATTTTGCCTCGTAGAGGCTACCCCCTATAAACCATGCCTATAAATGTCCTAAAGAGGGGTAGCCTCTACGAGGCAAAAGACTGTCTGCCTGTATCTTCTACAAACAGGTATCCCCCGCGGGGAATCTAAGCACAGTAGTTCATAGGGCATGAATCATACCTTTCTCCTCAACTTTTGAATGGCTTTTGTCCTTAAGTTAACGGCTATGCTCTTAAGAGGGTGTGTTATTCTGCGCGAGGCCTATCGCTCGCATCCCCCCCTGCTTTCGCCTTTTTCCGTCGCACCTATTCTCGAGGGGGATTTTAAAAGCTTGATTCCTTAATTTAACGGCGCGCCGCGCCGAGGCAACATTTGGACGGACTTTCACCTCATCTTACCCCCATACTAAAAAACTTTACCGATACTTCCCCGTTTCCAACAGCATTTCTCCGATGTTTTAACCCCGTTTACCGGAAGTTGGAGCCCGTTTACCTAATAACCCTAACGGCAGGGTGCTATTTGTATGCAATTTTGGATCACTAAACAACAACAATTAAATGCCATGAAAACTTTACTTGCAGTACAAATAATCCATTTGATAGTGAAAGCCGCCGAACACGCGGTAACTATAGCCCACTCAATTGGTCATCTTATTAAATAAGCTCCGGCACCCCCGATGGAGCCGTTATTTCATCTTTGTTAAATCAATAATATCCCCGCAGTGTTATCTGAAAAAGAATGAACATATGAAAAAGGGAGATGAAGTAACCTGGAAATGGGGAAAATCAGAGGCTGAAGGCAAGGTGGTTAAAAAACATACCGAACCGGTAAGCAAAACCATAAAAGGGGCAAAGGTTAAACGCAACGCCGACAAAAATGAGCCGGCTTACGAAATTGAGCAGGATAACGGCAATAAAGTGCTGAAATCAGAAAGCGAGTTAAGCCCCGCCCGCTAACCCCCTAAAGGGAGAATACTTGCGCAAAGTAACTAAGCCCGGAGATTATGCTTCCGGGCTTTTTCATTTCAGCAAAGTTAAACTGAAAACATGTTCAAAACTTAACCCCAATCTTTGCGACTTAGCGCCTTCGCGTGCCCAAACAATCAGAAAGAAAGGCTATCATACTGCGCATTTCCGGGCCTTTTCCTGCTTAAACCGCAACCAGGACAGCCTAAACGTACATTCACCGTAAAAATTATGCAACTCGCCGAAAAACTCATGGTTATTTCATTAACGAAATGCATTTTTACGTTATGGCAAAACAACCCATTATCACTGTAAATAACCTGGTAAAAAATTACGGCGATTTTGCCGCCGTTAAAGGCATCAGTTTTGAAGTTTATGAGGGCGAAATCTTCGGTTTACTTGGCCCTAACGGCGCCGGAAAAACCACCACCCTCGAAATTATCGAAACCCTTCGCGATAAAACCTCGGGCAGCATTATTGTTGATGGTTTTGATATTGAAACAGATGCTAATCAAATAAAAAAACGTATCGGCGTGCAATTGCAGGCAGCCGGGTATTACCCTAACCTTAACCTGTCCGAACTGATCGTACTGTTTTCCGGTCTCTACGGTATTGATAAAACCCCTGCGGAAATGCTGGAGAAAGTGGCGCTGACAGATAAGGCTAAAGCCAAATATAAAGACCTATCGGGCGGTCAGAAACAACGCTTTTCTATCGCTACCACGCTTATCAACAACCCGAGGATAATTTTTTTAGATGAGCCTACAACCGGCCTCGACCCACAGGCCCGCCGTAACCTCTGGGACCTGATCCGTGAGATTCGCGACCAGGGAACAACAGTGGTAATTACCACCCACTATATGGACGAAGCCGAAGTACTGTGCGACCGCGTAGCTTTTGTTGACGGCGGCCATATTATCGGCATCGATACCCCCGATCATTTTATTGACCAACTGGTTGCCTCTGGCTTTGAGCGCAAAAAACAGGTAAAACTGGCCAACCTGGAGGATGTATTTATTAACCTCACCGGAAAGGAATGGCGGGAAGGGTAAGCCCCCGGCCTCCTGAATGGGGAGGGAGTATACAGTTTTTAGTTGCAGTTAGCACGCTGAAAATGTCCCAATGACCTAATGACTCAATGACGCCCAAAGGCAAATGATTTAAACAAAATGAACCCAAAATATAGCAATACAAAAGCAACACTCGCCATTGCCAGAGCCAGTTTCCGGTCGATATTACGCAGCCCCTCGGCGGTTGTGTTTACGCTGGCGTTCCCGTTAATATTCATCATCGTTTTTGCCAATATTGGCGGCGGCGGTATGAAAATAGATGTCGGGGTAGCCAAGGGTAGCGATACCTCATCAAAAAACCCGGTTTACATGGCCCTGAAAAAAAACAAGATCATGAACCTCATCACCGATCAAACGGCTGATGAGATGAGCAAAAACCTGGCTAAGGGTAATATCGACGCCATTCTTGACCTGAAACCATTTGCGCCGCCCGCTGCCATGACCGTGCATGTACAATACAGCGAGGCTTCGGGCGATAAGGGCAGTGTATTAAAATCGGCCCTGAATAATATTTTTTACAGGATCCAATCAGAAGAACTTGCCCGGATCCAATCTTACACCAACACGCAAATACCTAAAATAATCGACCTGAAGGAAGAAACCATCAGCGGCAGGCCTTACAAATACATCGATTTCATATTGCCCGGCCAGTTGGGCTTTTCGTTATTAAGCAGCGGCGTTTTTGGTACCGCCTTCGTATTTCTGAGCCTGCGTTTAACCCTGGTTATCAAGCGATTTTTCGCTACACCCGTAAAACGCTACAGCATTGTTTTGGGCGAGGCTATTGCAAGGCTTACTTTTTCATTACTGGGCGCGCTGTTTATCATTTTAGTTGGCCATTACTTGTTTGGCTTTACGCTGATACACGGGGTAACTACCGTGTTGAATATGCTGGTGCTCTCGGCTATCGGGTTAATTATATTTATGGGCTTCGGCTTTACCATATCGGGCCTGGCTAAAAACGAGAGCTCGGTTCCGCCGCTTTCAAATATCATTACCCTGCCGCAATTTTTGTTGTCGGGTACTTTCTTTTCTATAACGGCTTTCCCTAAATGGTTACAATATATCAGCAGGGTTTTACCCTTAACGCACTTAAACGATGCCATGCGCAAAGTAGCCTTTGAAGGGGCCGGCCTCGGTGATGTAACGCACCAGTTACTGATACTTTTAGCCTGGTTTATTGGCGTATACGCTGTTGCCGTTAAAACCTTTAAGTGGGAATAGCGTATTGATTTCGGATATCGGATGTTCGGTTTCGGATTTATTTTTTTATTGATTATCGTCACAACATATCAATGATTTCATTTTAAATTAATGTTAATAAAATGCAATTTTGCAACTTATTAACATTAATTTAAAGTGTCCAGATTTTTACGTTCCTTATTTCTTTTAGTATTTATTTCATCAGCTGCATGGGCTCAGGATTCGAAAGTAGGCACCTGGGGAATTGCCACAGTGGTTTTACCAGGAGATAGCGCACACAAATGGGGCGGCTACACCGAGTTTCAAACCCGCACCAATAACGTTTTCAGCCAGTTTCAATATTTTGAAATAAAAGGCGGCATAAGCTACGATATCGATAAAAATTTTACCGCGCTGCTGGGCACAGGCCGTTACACCACTTATGATTATATGGACGTAGGCAAAGGCCCAACTATTACCGAAACCCGCTTTTGGGAACAGATTACCAGCAACCAGTTTCTTTACCGTTTAAAGCTGGAACATAGGTACCGGGTTGAACAACGCTGGGTTAACGGCGATTACCGCAACCGTTTCCGGTACAGGCTTAATGTCTTTGTTCCGTTTAACAACACCAAAATAGTAGCCAAAACATGGTTCCTTTCGGTTTTTGATGAGGTTTTCCTAAACAATAAAGTCCCTAATTTTGAGCGTAACCGCGTGTCGGCGGCTTTGGGCTACCAGTTTGATAAATCGTTGATTTTGCAGGCGGGCTGGATCAATCAATACAATTATTCGGCCACCGCCAAAAGCGATAAGAATAATATTATGCTGATCCTGATGTACCGCATCCAGCGCAAAAATGCGATACAGCGCGAGCATGTACCTACAACAAGCGATTAACAGTGGATCGCACCATTTTACTCCCTAAGAACTACTGTGCTTAGATTCCCCGTAGGGGATACCTGTTTGTAGACGAGGCAAAGGGTCCTTTTATCTTTATCCTATAAATGGGTAGCGCCTAACGGCGCATCGAAAAATTTGCATACGGCAGCTTACGTTAACGGCTATGTTGGTAACGCTGACTTAGCCGATTTGCCCGGATCAATTATAAAACGTCCACGAAACGCCAAACTTCAACACGGCATCCTGCTGCGGGTAGCGGTTAACGGTGTAATAACCTTTACTCCAGGCTCCCTGGTTAACATAATCGTACGCTACAAAAAGGTTGGTGCGCTGCAGCGTGGCCTTAAAGAACAGGCCGAATATGGGGTATGATGAAAAAGTAACGTTAGCCCCGTTATAAAACTGCCCTAAACCCGGCGCAAATGATGGCGCCACATATTCGGTATTATACCGCCCGTTTACACCAAAGCTGGAGTGCAGCACATTAAACAGCAGGCGGTTTAAATACAGGCTGCTGTAGGCGTAAACTTCGGGGGTACGCAGGGTGTTTTGGTAATCGGTTTTTTGATACACCACATAGTTATCAAAATGCAAACTGCGATAAGTGAAGTTTTTAGCCAGGCTTATTTTAAGCAGGTTGATGGAATTGTTTAGCTGTGCCGGGCGGGCATCGGTGCCACCGGGCTGCGCCGTAAAGTAAAGGTAGTTGTTAATTAAAAAATACTCAGCCTTTAAATCAATCGCCAAAGCATCGTTGATATAATTGAACGAAGCGCTGGTAGTTTTCTGGTTGCTGAAATTGTTGTGAAAAATGTAATGGTTTGAGATCCAGTTGTTGTAAACCAGCGGCGGGGAGCTGTTTTGCGCATAAGCCTCCAAAACAATCTTTCCGGTTTTGTTGCCGCCTGCAAGGGTTAGTTTGGCATCATAAAGATAATTGCCAAAATCACGGCCCTGCGCTATCTGCCTGAAATCGGCATCCAGGGCTATGCGATCGCTAAAGCGGTAACCGAGTTTTGCTTTCAGCGTAATATCCTGAAAGGTGTTATGCTGTACCTTGTCCTGGTGAACATACTTTACCCCGTACTCGTTCATGGTGGTATCGCTTACATACTGGTTGTAAGTATAAAAGTCATGCACGAGGCCCAGGTCAAGCTTCAGTTCATTTTTAACAAATTTTACCGATTTACTGCGGAGATAAAAGCTATACGAGAATTCGTTTTGAATGTGTGTTACAACCGTCGAATCCCGCGACCGGTTGCTGCTGTAAAAATAATCAGGAAATACGTTATAGGTATCTACGCCGCTTTGCTTGTACAGGTACCTGCTGTTTTGTATGTGCAGGGTATGGGCTACGCGCTGCGTAGGTAAAATCTTCGAATCTGTTTTTCCCTTATTCAGACTATCAATTCTGCCGAGGTAATAAAATTGCTTGATATATAAGCCCTTGTCGTTCCAGTTTTCATAACTGTAGGGCAGGCGTACCTGGGCCCTGTCTTTTGAAAAGGAATTACTTACAACGGATGATGTAAAAACGCTGTCGTTAAGGATGCCCCCGGTTTCGGGAGCTTTCAGATTATTGAACAGGAGGTTGGCCAGCAGGTTATAGCGTTTGTTTTTTGATTCGTACCAGGTAAAGATGGAAGCATTCAGGCTGCTTACATTCTGGCCCAGTACATTATTGAAGCTATAAAATCCCTTCGAACCGTTAAAGTTAAGGTTGAAGCCGATGTTCCAGTTAGGTTTGATATTCTGCGTATGCAAAACATTAAACAACTGCACAGCCGCTTTACCAAATGTGTTGTACAAGGTAAGTTTGCTATACGGTACCCTGGTATTGAAATAACTCAGATCCTGCGGCTTAAGCGCATAAATATCCAAGGAGTGCAAGCCGAGGTCAAACCCGATGGTTTTATCCGGCTCGAACAACAAAGGGCGCTGCGCCAGGCCAACATTACCCAGGTGGATACGCGGACTGCGCGGATCGACAAGCGGACTATAAATTTCAAAATTGGTGATGCCCGTATCCAGCGGGAACATCTGCGTACTATCATTCAGCAAACGTTCGTTGGTGATGCGCACAAACTTTGAACTGAACACTACCGAATCTTTCTTGTTTTCTTCCTTACGGCGCAAGCTATCCAGCAACTGATCGTCGGTGAGTTGTTTGCCCTGCCTACGGGTGCTGGTATCGCGGGTGGGAAGATTGCGCGGATTGGTACGGTTACCGTATTGTGCAACGGCGGCTTGTACCGATAAGCACATCAGCAATAAAAAAAAGTATTTGAGCTTTTGGCGCATTAATTACCGGCTATCAGTTCTTTAAGTATCTGGGTCATTTTGGGTTCGGCTTCCTGCGCAATGGCAATGATCTCTTCAAGCGTTATGGGCTTCAATATTTCAGGGAAACCTTCATCCGTTAACACCGAAATGGCAAACACCGGGATGCCCATATGGTTGGCAACTATCACTTCGGGCACAGTGCTCATGCCTACAGCGTCGCCGCCAATAATGCGCAGGTATTTATATTCGGCACGGGTTTCCAGGTTGGGGCCGGTTACCGCTACGTAAACGCCTTTATGGCAGGTAATATTATTTTTTTGAGCGATAGATAAACCTTTTTCGATCATATCATGACGGTAAGGCTCGCTCATATCCGGGAACCGCGGACCCAACTCCTCATAATTGCGCCCCACCAGCGGGTTTTGCGGCTGCAGGTTAATATGATCTTCAATGATCATGAGGTCGCCTTTTTTAAACTCCGGGTTTAATGATCCGCTGGCATTTGAAACGTAAAGCGTTTTGATGCCGAGGTATTTCATCACCCTCACCGGGAAGGTGATCTGCTGCATATTATAACCTTCGTAGTAGTGCAAACGGCCCTGCATGGCTACCACCCTTTTTCCGGCCAGCGTACCGAAAATCAGCTTACCCGAATGAAACTCGAGGGTTGAGATGGGAAAATCAGGGATGTTGGAATACATAAGCTGTTTTTCAACCTCAATTTCCTTTACCAGGCCGCCAAGTCCGGTACCTAAAATTATACCCACTTCGGGTTCAAAATCGCCTATACGGTTTTTGATATACCTGGCGGTGCTTTCAATATTGTCTAACATAGTTTTGTATGAGTATGTCAAATTGTTGCCGGCCGTTATTTAAAAAACTGATCCCTATGGGCAGCACCCAAACGGGCAGTTTCAGTACTTCGGCAAGCAGGTCCTGTTCCCCTAAACGCTGTGCATCCTTTTCTGTTGTGATGATCACTTTTTTTTGCGCCGTACAGGCCTCAAATTCACCGGCAAGTTTACTGATATTTTTCAAGCTAAAGCGGTGATGATCCGGATAATTATGATGTATAATGCTTTGCGTTTGCTTTTTTAAATGTATTAATAAAGGCGTTGGGTTGGCAATGCCTGTTAGCAGGAATATGGTGGTTTCGGCATCAATTGCCTGGTTAACCGGCTCTCCGGCCATGTTTTGCAGCGGAAGGTAAGTTATCGATGTAAAAAACAGCGACTGGTGCGGATACGGCCTGATACGTTTTATAACCCTTCCCTGTTCCAGGAGGGTTAAGGTTGCCGGGCATTTGCTGATGATGATGATGCCGGCCCTTTTTCGCCCGGCAAAAGGTTCGCGCAGGTTACCGGCAGGCAGCAGCAGGCGCGGCTCGTTTACCCGGCTGTAATCAAAAAGCAAAATACTCAATCCCGGTTTTAAAGCGCGGTGCTGGTAAGCATCATCCAAAATAATAACTTCATGGTCATCTTTAAGATGCTCCACACCTGCTACCCTTTTTTCGCACACGGCCACACCAATATCCGGAAATTTGCTTTTAAACTGCGCCGGTTCATCGCCAATATCTGATGCGGTGCTTTGTGCCGATGCCATTAAGAAGCCCTTAGTTGCACGGCCGTAACCGCGGCTAAGGGTGGCTATTTTGTATGATGATTTTAATAACCGGATCAGGTACTCGGTCATGGGGCTTTTGCCTGCGCCACCTACGTCAAGGTTGCCTACCACAATAATGGGCATCTCAAAACCGGTGCTTTTCAATATTCCCCAATCATAAAACCGGTTACGAATGCGTACAACCAGGCCGTATAACAGTGAAAGCGGGAGTAAAAGCAGGCGGAGGTATTTCATATAATCAGCCTGTAAAGATAGCTGTTATAAACTAATGATAGTTGGACCAGCGGAGATGCCTTGTTTTAAATGATTTTTTATTTGCGGTACAAGCTTAACCAATACAGCATGGATATCAATTGGAGCCATCAATACCATCACCGCAATAGTATATTTATCGAAATTTTGTTGGTGCTGCAAATTCTTATCAAACGTTAACAGCGCATCGAAGCCTTCTTGTAAAAGAAGTTTTAACAGTTCGCCGTTCTTTACACCGTTCCAGCCTTTGTCTGAAACGGCATATATCTCATGTTCAGGAAAATCACTTTTCAGCTTTTTAGGCAGGTTTTCATCAAGCAACAGCTTCATAAAGTTTGGCAATATCTTTTGAAGAGATCAGTTTACTGGCAATATCCAATAAGCCGATAGCTTGTTCTTTTTTTACCGATGGAAAATCATCAAGAAATTCATCAAGCGACACCCCTGCTTCCAGGTGATCAAAAAGAGTATCAACCGGAACACGCGTGCCCACAAAAACCGGCTTTCCTCCAAGGATATCCGGATTTATATCTATTACTTTTTGGATGTCCATGATATTTTTTTTTTCGCCATTTATTAATTTATTGCCGTGCCTCTTCCATAGCGGCTATCTGTTCCTCCGAAAAAGAGGGCGCTTTTAATAAAAGCTCTTCTAATTCTTTTAATTCTGCATCCCTTACAAGTTCCTTATCCAACTCTTATTTAAAGCGGATAAGCTCCTCTTTGGGAAGTTGCTTTACAATCTTAACCAAATTATCAAAACCTATATCTACCTGAACTTGCATAGTCAAGTTTACTAAATAATTTATTGAGTTTTCAATACTACAATTATACCTGCAAACCTCACATTATCACCCCAAACTGCTTTAAATGATGTGTAAAATGCTTGCCATGCCAAATGATCCACTCGTAATAATCCAGCGGACCGAAACCGCCGTGAATCACTTTAATATCATTGGTATTAAAATACCTGTCGAATGTGTCCAATTCTTTCATGAGCTGATTGATGGCGGTTTCCAGGTCGGGATAAACCAGTACCTCCGGCACGTTGCCCAAAACTACATTAAGCGGAATTTCGGCATCGGTGTAAATGCCGTTTTGCTTACGTAAGGCGGTATTTTCATCCGGGCCATCCCAGGTTGGTATTTTGGTGCCGTTGGTGTATTGCACCTGGTCGATAAGGTGTTCAACCATTTGCTGCGGCGTCATTTTGCCCCAAAGCGGTTGGGCTGAAGGATCGAGCATTAAAAACATCCGGTACAATACCCTGCGGTTGGTGATATCAACAAAGTGGTTCATGAATAATGGCAGATTACATTTTTGCCAAATGTAGGAAGTTAAATTTGGGTTACTGATTTTTAGATTGGAATCAAATTACAAGAATTTGAATCAGAAATTCGTGTAATTCGATCTAATTATACGACCTTGAAGTTATTCGTGTTTTATTAATAGTATCTCATAATCCCCATCATATGAAATTTAAACTGATTGCACCGTTGCTGTTGTTAACAATACAGGCCTTTGCCCAAACAGATCATAAACTCGCGGTTAAATTACAGGATGCCGTGAAAGGTTTTCGCGGCCATGTTGGCATTTACGTACAGAACCTGAAAACAGGTAAAACAGCCGAAATTAACGCAGATACACTGTTCCCTACAGCCAGCATGATTAAAGTGAGCATCCAATGCGGCGTGATGGATAAAATTGAAAAAGGCGAACTTAAATATAACCAGAAACTGGTGTACCGCGATTCGCTGTTATACGCGGGCGAAGACCTATTAGGCTCGTTTAAAGATAAAGACACCATACAACTAAGTAAAGTAGCTATGCTGATGATTACTATGAGCGATAATACGGCAAGCCTCTGGCTGCAAAAGCTGGTTGGGGGCCCATACATCAACAACTGGCTCGAGCAAAACGGGTTTCAAGTAATGCGGGTGAACTCGCGGGTACCGGGCCGCGAGGCGATCAGGAAAATATATGGCTGGGGCGTAACCACCCCGCGCGAGATGTGCCGCTTGTTTACCCTGATCCGCGAGGGTAAGGCCGTAAGCGCCGCCGCCAGCGAGCGGATGTACCGCAATATGGGCAGGATTTACTGGGACGAGGACGCATTATCGCAAATACCACCATTTGTGCATACCATTTCCAAGCAGGGCGCGGTAGACGAATCGCGGTCGGAAACGGTTTTGGTGAACGCCCCGCATGGCGATTATGTTTTTTCAATCATCACCAATCACAACACAGATACCAGCTGGACACCCAACAACGAGGCTGGGCTGCTTATTAAAAAAGTTTCGGCTTTGCTGTGGCATTATTTTGAGCCGGAAGATAAATGGCACCCAGCTGAAGGAGTTGATAAATTAATGTTGAATGAATAGGTAACCGAGGCTGTGGCAATAAGAGATTTCCACACGAATTATTGGAAAAATTTCCAAAATTAATCGAATTACACGAATATCATTTTACAAGTAATTCGTGTAATTCGATAATTCGTAAAAATTCGTGTAGAAATTTCTAAATATTTTTTTTTATAGTTCAAACCATCAATCAAACGATAAAATTTTAAGTAATATTTACGCAATACAGGTGTTAATTGTAAGTCATTTTGCTATTATTGGGCAATCGATTACGATGTGTAAAAAACACACATTAAACCACACCTATTTATGCGCAAATTATTTACTTTTTTACTTTTATTCGTCGCCGCGCTCAGGGCTCAAAGCCAGGCCACAGGCGATTTACCCGGCACCGTTACCGATACCAAAGGCCGCCCCGTTGCCGGGGCAACGGTTTACCTGCTTAATACCAATTACAGCACCAGCGCCGATAAAAACGGGAATTTTAACTTAAGGCATATCAGCCCGGGCAAATACACCCTGCATATCAGCGCGGTAGGCTATGCGGCAAAAAACATCCCGGTAAATATGATCGGCACGGCCCGCCCGGTAACCTTTCAGCTTAATGACGCGGGTAACCAGCTTGACGAAGTTACCGTATCCGCCCAGAAAGTTGAGGAGCAGGCCCAGCGTGTACCTTTCAGCATCTCGACACTATCGGCCAAACAAATCCAGGATTACCGCCTGTGGGATTTGAAGGACCTGACCGCCATAGTTCCCAACCTAAACTCGGGCGCCCCCGGCGATGGGCGTACCGTTACCGGTATCCGTGGTATTGTTACTACCTCGTATGATCCGGCGGTGGCTACCTACATAGATGGCGTTAACCAGTATGGCCTCGATACTTACATTCCGGCACTTTTAGATGTCGACAGGATTGAAGTGTTACGCGGTCCGCAGGGAACACTTTATGGCCGCAATGCTACCGGCGGCGTTATCAATGTAATTACCAAACAACCCTCAAACACGGTGAGCGGCTTCGCGGGTATTGATATCGGCAATTTTAACCAGCAGCGTTATACATTAGGTATTAAAGCGCCATTGGTAAAAGATAAATTATACCTTGGTGTGGCGGGGATTTACTCGGGCTTTAACGGTTTTTATACCAACACTTTTAACAATACGCACTTTGATAAGCAACACTTTTTTTTAGGTAACTATTACCTGAAATTCCTGGCTACTTCAAAACTGGCATTCACCCTCAATGTAAAAAATTACAACAACCGCAATAACGGCGCATTTACACTGGCTGGCTCTCCGCAGGATGCACTGGAGCACCCCTTCGAGGTTAACCAGAATGCCACTACCAGGATGGTTGATAACACCTTCCAGTCATCATTAACGGCCAATTACAGCGGCAGCCATTTTAACTTCACCTCGCAAACCTCCTACCAGGAAAACAACAGATACTACACTACACCTATCGATGGTGATTTTTCACCTTATGATGCTGTTTCAATTATCAATAACTACGGCGGTAAATGGAACAAAGTAAAAACCACAAGCCAGGAATTTCGCTTTTCATCGCCTGCTTCATCGGCCTCAAAACTTAAATGGGTAGCAGGAACCTATGGTTTTTATCATTACGCTCCAAATAAACAAGGTATACACATCGGTGTAGATACTACTGGTCTGGGCGCACCCATGACTAACTTCGCCAGCATCAACACCAACACCGATAGGAATTACGGTGTAGCCGTTTACGGACAGGCCACTTATGCTTTCACCGATCAGTTTGACATCACCGCCGGTTTACGCTACGATTACGAGCATAAAAAAGAAAGCATCAGGGGCGAGTTTCAGCCTGATGGCGCCGATGCGATTGTGACCCGTTCGGATACCTCATCTACCGCGCATTACAAAGCCTTTACACCTAAAATAAGCCTCGCCTATCATGTATCGGCGCATAATAACCTTTATGCCTCTTACAGCCGGGGGTTCCGCGCGGGAGGGATCACCGAGTTGGGCTCTGACCCTTCGTCTCCCCCCTTGTATTCGTTTAAACCTGAGTACAGCAACAATTACGAGATCGGCTCAAAAAACGATTTCCTGGATAACCGACTGCGTGTAAATGTAACCGCCTTTTATACCCGCGTTACCGATGCCCAGGTGCCAACACTGGTATTGCCCGATGCCATCACCATCACCAAAAACGCGGGTAAACTGAGCAGCAAAGGTATTGAAGCCGAAATTAACGCCACTCCGGTTAAAGGCCTTGAAGTTGATTATAATTTTGGCTACACCCATGCGCGTTACACAACATTGGTTGTAGGCAGCAACGGCCAGGAGCTAAACCTGAAAGGCAACAAGCAAATTTATACCCCCAACATTACCAGCATGCTTGCCCTGCAATATGGCTATAACCTTGGCGGTGCGCTAAAAACCAGGCTCATCGCCCGCGGCGAATGGCGTTATCTTGGCGATCAGTATTTTGACCTTGCCAATCAAATCGAACAAAAGCATTACAGCAAGTTCAACGCGCGTATAGGCGTTAGCACCAAAAGGTTTGGGCTGTTTTTCTGGGAGAGTAACATCGCCAACAAAAAATATATCGATTACGCCTACGATTTCGGGGCAACGCACTTAGGTAACCCGCGTACTTACGGGGTATCGCTGAATACTGCTTTTTAATTTCGCAAAAGCATTTCAACACAACAGTAAAAAGGAAATTTCCACACAAATTTTTACGAATTATCGAATTACACGAATTTCAAATCCAGGCCAATCAACATTCGTGTAATTCGATAAATTATAGCCTCCCTGTGCATAAATTCGTGTGGAAATTTTTTAGTGCAATTTATTCGAACAACTTAAATTACTGCACAAAAGGACATCGTGGCGGGTAACATTTTCAGGCGATTTTTTTTACCATCAGTACTTTACCGCTTTCATATGTAATTACTACCTTTGCCGTCTGTTTTCATAAAAAACAAATAAAATGAGCAAAGCAATTATCAAAACCGAAAAAGGCGACATGACCGTTGAGTTTTACGATCAGGATGCCCCAAATACCGTTGCTAACTTTAAAAAATTAGCAAAATCAAACTTTTATGATAATGTGATCTTCCACCGCGTTATCCCTAATTTCATGATCCAGGGTGGCGATCCAACCGGTACAGGTGCCGGCGGTCCGGGTTACAAAATTGATTGCGAGCTTACCGGCAACAACCAATACCATGATCGTGGTGTATTATCAATGGCACACGCGGGCCGTAACACCGGTGGTTCACAATTCTTTATCTGCCACAACCGTACCAACACTGCTCACCTTGATCGTAACCACACCGTATTTGGTAAAGTGATTGAGAACGTTGACGTTGTTGACGCTATCCGCCAGGGCGATAAGATTTTAGGTGTAGAAATTATTGAAGACTAATTGAACGGTTGATTTGGAGAGTGGTTGATTGGTTTTAACCACTTAACCACTCACTCAATCAACCCAATCAAAAAAATATATGAATTTACAGGGAATAGTATCGGTATCGGGCAAGCCGGGTTTATGGAGAGCGTTAACGCAAAACAAAACCGGTTATGTACTGGAAAGTTTAGATGCTCAAAAAACCAAACTGATTGCCAACCTCTCAACAGCTAAATTAGCTGCCTTGGCCGAGATCACCATTTTTGGCCTTGATGACGACATCAGGTTAACAGATGTTTTGGAGCGCATGAAATCAGTATCAGGCATACCTGATGTTAAGGCTGATGGGAAGGCATTACGCGCTTTCTTTTACGAAGTAGCGCCAAATCATGATGAAGAAAAAGTTTACTCATCAGATATCAAAAAAATTATAGCCTGGTTCAATACCCTGAAACCGCTGCCGCTTTTTGACGAGGCGGATCCTACACAGCCACCGGTAGCCGAAGAGCCGGTTGCAGTTGAAGAACCGGCTGCAGAAGCAGTAGCAGCCGAGCCGGAAGCAGCACCAAAAGCAAAAGCTAAAAAAGCCACAAAAAAAGCCGAATAATATTCGGCTTTTTTTGTGGGGTATCCATCTTGTTAAACTATCGTCATTGCGAGGTACGAAGCAATCGCGAACTATACAGATCGGATTTGCTTCCGTGCGATTGCTTCGTACCTCGCAATGACGTTATTGGTATAATATTCCAAATAACACGCCTACTCCGTATCTGTATAAGCATCTCCCCCAATAAAGATCATCGTGTTGGTAGCATGCGCAGGCGAGCCTGTTGCGCCCAGGGCGAACGATTTTTTGATCACCTTGGTTCCGTAATTAAGCTCGATGGTATTACCCGATATTTTATAGGTGCCGCCGTTTGCCGTTTTTTTCCAGGCGGTTGCGCCGGATGTCATCACACCACCGTTTGCCCCTTCGGTAAAGTGAGTGGCATCAATAAAATTGATCTTGTTGATAACAAGTGCATTGGTGCCGTTACCATAATCACCGCCGCTTACTTTTTCGTATGCTTTTTTTAACCTGATGGCCCCGGTATAAGCATAGGCCGGGAACCAGTTGCCGACGCCTAATTTATAATCGTGCGGTTTGCCATCACTGTTAATGAGCGTGAACGTCGCGCCTGTTTTTTTCCAGGTTCCCCAGGCCTTTGGCCGGCGACTTTTGGAGGCAGCCACATCTAAGGTTTCGATGGGTTCATCGCCAACATCAAAATATTCGCCGTTTTTAAACAGCACAACAGGCTCAAACGAGATGGCCGCAGGGTAACCGCTTACCGCCCTGAAATACCAGCCTTCAACAGCAGGGGCGACAGGTACGGATTTGTGATACGCGCCACCGCTTTTAATTTGGGCAGCAGCGCTTAAATGTAATGTGAAGCCTGAAACGGCAAGGCATATTGCCAGGTGTTTAACTTTCATATCATTTAATGTTTGGTTAACTATATTAGTTAACTTAAACATTAATGATTGGTTTTAACGGCGCTTATTAACCTTCTGTTAAATATTAAACATCCTGTGCATCATACACAATCACTTTCTCCCAAAGATGACTACAGTTTTTAATAAACTCGAGGTGGATAGGGTGCGTTTGATAGGTTGCCTGCCCGGCAAGATCACTGAAAAACATCAGCTCGGATACTGCCCATGAGTTATCAACCACATCGCGTTTTTCGGTACTGGCCACAATGCCTACGCGTAGCTTACGTACAGTTTCTATTTTGGCAAGGGTTTTAACACCGGCCACCAGTTTATCGCGGTCTTCTACCGAGCCAGGGTTTTTAAGCCAGAAAAACACGTGGTGAACTATCGGCCATTCTTCTTTTTGGGCATTCAATGATATTGCCGAGGCGGAAACGGTACCGGCGGCCAATGCTGCCGAGGTTGCTATAAATTTTCTTCGGGTTGATTTCATAACAGGAAATAATTGGGTATTAAGATAATAATAAAATACCTTATTTGCCTATTTGCCAGGAAAGATCATCTACATTATCCATGAGTGTATATTCAATAAACGCTATTCTTTTTTCTAACATTTTGGCGAGTTCTATCGTCGGCGCAGCATTAAGCGGATAACAATCAGTTAAAGACTTCCCGTTCTTCACGTTTTCAACCCATTGCTTAGCCAAAGCGATATAGCTCTTAATCGCGCTCCTTGTTGTTAAACAACCGTGTACATCTAAATACATCGGGGGGATATCACCTGTGATCACCCATAAAAAGTTATCATTGGTACTTTGGGTATTTTCTATCTCAAATAAAAAAATACAAAATACCGAACCCAGGTTTGTGTATAAAAAACAATCCTTAACAGCACGACACCATATAAAGCTTTGCAAATAACCAATGGCTTCCCGGTACATAGCATGCAACTCCGGGCAAAATTCGGTGTCGGTACCGATATTTTTATAGTTGATGGGATACACCATATCAGGCTCAGGCCAAATCTAACAGGTAAACCATAAAAATAATGGGCAATACGTTTAAAAATATTACTAATCCTATGTTCTGGTCTTCGGGTTCCCGTTTAGCGTAACGCGCGAGGAAGATGACAAAGATTACATAGTAAATTAGGGGGATCGCGAATATAGCTGCCAACACAGCACCTGCGGCACTGAACAGCTGGCCCCAACCCAATATGATTGGCCACGCTATCATCCCAATAATTTCGAGAAAAGTTATAATAGAAAGTACTTTTAAGGTTTTGGCTTTGCTCATTTAAGGTAATTGCTTACCATAAATATAGGTAAATCAAGCTGTTTAATAAAATACAAGGCTTACAAACACTCCGGCTGTTTACACTCCTCCTCCGTAAATTCAGGCTCAAAAGTACTATGGGTAATATCCAGGTGCTCCAGTCGGTGGCGCAGATCGTGCTTGATATCATCAAACTTAGCCATGGCCTCGGGTTTGATAAGCAGGTGGGCGGTGAGCGCGTTTTCGGTAGTGCTTAAGGCCCAAACGTGGATGTGGTGCGCGTTGATCACGCCATCGCATTTCATCAGCTCGGTCCGGATTTTTTCGATGTCCATTTCAGCAGGCACACCATCCATTTCCAGGCGTAAACTGGCCGTTAGCAGGCTCCATGTGCCCCGAAGGATGACAAAACCGATAATGAGGCTTACTACACTATCAATCCAGTACAGTTTGGTAAAGTAGATGATAACGCCCGATATAACCACGCCCAGCGAAACAATAGCGTCGACAGCCATGTGCAGGTAGGCGCCCTTCACATTCAGGTCGGTATCCTTATCTTTTACAAATAACCAGGCGGTGAAACCGTTAATGGCAATGCCTATAAAAGCCACCCAGGCCATAGTACCGCCTGATACCACCTCCGGATTCATCAAACGCATTACGGCCTCATAAATGATAAAACCTACCGCCACAAACAGTATCACCGCGTTAAAAAACGAAACGATAATGGTTGAGCGCTTGTACCCGTAAGTATATTTGCTGTTGGCATTTACTTTGGATAATTTGAAAGCCAGCAAGGCAAGCGCCAGCGAAGCAACATCGCTCAGGTTATGCCCCGCATCGGTTAGCAGCGATAAGGAGTGGGTAAAGAAACCCGTAGCGGCCTCCACAACCACAAATACAGAGTTGAGCGCGATACCCCATATAAAAGCCGAATTTAAGTGATCTAACTTAGGCGCATGGTCATGATGATGGTGCCCGTGCGAATGTGCGTGTGAATGATCGTGGCCTGCTGACATGCAGCAAAGGTAGGGAAAGATGTGCAGATTATGTTGTGGATGTGCAGATGTGCATATTTCAAATGTGCAGATTATGCTATGGATGTGCAGATGTGCATATTTCAAATCTGCAGATTATGTTGTGGATGCAAATAAAAAAATCTCGCAATCATTCATCTGCACATTTGCACATCTGAAATTTGCACATCTGAAATCTATTCATGATGATACGGCTCGCCTTTCATAATGGTATACGCCCGGTAAAGTTGCTCCACAAAAAACAGCCTCACCATCTGGTGCGAAAACGTCATGCGTGAAAGCGAAATTTTATCGTTAGCCCTCTGATAAACCGAGTTATCAAAACCATACGGGCCGCCAATAATAAAAACAAGATTGGCCGATGTGGTTACTTCCTTTTTGTTAATATAAGCAGCAAATTGCGTTGAGGTATATTCGCTGCCCTTCTCGTCCATCAATATCACAAAATCAAGCGGCGTTATTTTTTTGAGGATCAGCTCAGCCTCTTTAGCTTTTTGCTGTTCGGGGCTAAGGGCTTTGGTATTTTTAAGCTCCGGTATTTCGGCAAGCTCAAGCTTGGTGTAATGTTTAAGGCGTTTTACATATTTTTCTATGCCTTCCTTCAGGTAGGCATCTTCGGTTTTTCCAACGGTAAGGAACGTGATCTTCATATCTCAAACAAATAAACGTTTATTTAAAATATATGTGTTTATTTAGGCTCATTTTTATCTGCAAATGGAACAAACTATAATTACCGATTATACCCGGCGATCCGCCGCAGCGGCTGCCGAAGCCTCCAAATATAAAAAGGCGGCCAATACCTACTCCCTCCTTCGTCTCGGCACCTTTTTAATGGTTGGGGTATGCATAGCCATTGCCATCCATTTCGATGATTTCAGCATTATAGCCGTGGCCGTTGTGCTATTGGTATTCGCCTTTGCCTGGCTGGTGGCCCGCCAAAGCCGCTTTGAAAAGCAAAAGCAATACTTTGATGATTTGCAGCGCATAAACGATAACGAGATTGCCGGCATACAAACCAACGCCAATATTTATAATGATGGCAGCCATTACGCGGACGAAAAACATTTTTACACTTCCGACCTTGATATTTACGGTAAAGCATCCCTTTATCAGCTCATTAACCGTACAGCCACCACGCCTGGCAACGATAAACTGGCAAAATGGCTCAACGCACCTGCAAATAAAAGCACCGTACTGCAACGCCAGGAAGCGGTAAAAGAAATAGCCGCTAAAAACAGCTGGAAACTCGACCTGCAAACACGTTTGGTATTTGCCATTAAGCAGGATACCGATCAGCTTAAAAACCTGTTTAAATACCTGCGCATACCCTTGGATATGCCCGGCGAAAAATGGCTGGGCAACTACACCAAAATAGCGCCTTACCTGTTTACCGCCCTGCTGATCACAACTTATTTTTTCGGACCGGCAAAACTGGCTGCCATCATCGTAGGGCTTTCCCATATGGGGTTGGTTTTTTCAAAGGCGGCGTACATTCGCAAGGCAGATGTGATTGCCGGAAAAATAGGCAGTACGCTGACTAATTACGCCGAGGCTTTTCAATGTATTGAAGCAGAACAATGGCAGGCGGATTATAGTAATTTATTGGCACAACAGCTTAAAACCAATAAAACATCAGCCAAAATAAAAGAACTGGCCGAACTGATCAACAAGCTCAATTATCACCTTAACCTGATTGTTGGCTTTGCGCTCAACCTATTTTTTTTATGGGATATCCGCCAGATTATCGCTATTGAAAACTGGAAGCGACAAAACCAGGAAAGCCTTGAAACAGCCTTCGATGTTATTGCCGAATTTGAGGCATTGCTGAGCCTGGGCGGCCTTGCCATTAATTACCCGGATTGGTGCTTCCCTGCAATTGATGACCGCGAGGGCTACACCTTAACGGCTAAAAGCATAGCCCACCCGCTTATCAACAGCGCCAAACGCGTTGAAAACGATTATGAACTGGAAAACGCATTTAAGGTGGATATCATCACCGGATCCAACATGGCCGGCAAAAGTACTTTTTTACGTACTATCGGCATCAATACGGTGCTGGCCCTGAGCGGGGCGCCCGTTTGCGCCGCCGGCATGCAGGTATCAGTAATTACCATGGTCAGCTACATGCGCATTAAAGATTCGCTGAACGAAAGCACATCCACCTTTAAGGCCGAACTTGACAGGTTACAGATGCTGCTGGCCGCCGTTGAAAATCATAGTAAAATATTTTTCCTGATTGATGAAATGCTGCGCGGCACCAATTCGGTTGATAAATACCTCGGCTCGAAAGCGGTTATTGAACAACTGATCCGTAAACAGGCGGTGGGCATGGTGGCCACCCACGATTTACAAATTGCCCAGCTCGAAACCAAATACCCCAACTATGTGCGTAATTTTTACTTCGACATACAGGTGGTGGATGGCGAAATGCTGTTTGATTATAAGATCAAACACGGAGAATGCAAAACCTTCAATGCATCGCTTTTATTAAAGCAGATTGGTATAGCGGTGGAAGCTGAGTAATTTGTCAGAAATCAGAATTCATAGCATTATAGGATTTTCAGAATTCCCGTACAACCATTAATTCTGTTAATTTTCAAATTCTGTAAATTCTGATTTCTGACAAAATTCTGCGTATCCCACAATAAAAAAATAAAGCCGGAAGATTTCTCTCCCGGCTTTTATTTTTTATGCTATCCTGATTCTTTACTCTAAAAATCCTGAATCTCAATTATCGGCCTCCGCCTGTTGGGGCACCCTGACCACCACCCTGGTCGCCTTGTTTCATGTCATCATTGTTGATGCCTTTTTTAGGCTGTTGCGGGTTGCTGAAGCTTAGCTTACCAAAGCTGTAGCTAAACGTAACACCGAACGAGCGGAATGGGAACGCGAACTTGCTGCTTTGTGTAAAGGTTGGCGTTTTAATATCGGTGTTAAAGTTTTTGTAAGTGTTAAACGGCTCGATGGCGTTAATACCAAGGGCCAGTTTCTTTTGCATAAACTGCTTTTTAACACCCATGCCAAATATACTGAACGATGGGTTTGAACCCTGTATAGTACGACGGGCCGAGTTTTGAACAGCAAAAGCCTCGGCAATAAAGTTGCTTGGCAGGGTAAGCTGCGCGCTCAAAAACGCGTTGTACTGGAAGTATGTTGAAGTTTGTGTTTGCTGATTAGTTAACTGGTTACTTGCGGTTGGCTTATAAGTATAGGCGTTAATGCTGCCGCGGATGGTCAGGATTTTAAACGGTGTTATTGCACCGAAAAAACTTGCACCATAGGAGTTGTTAACACCAATGTTTTGATAGGTAGTGATGGTACCTTCCTGGCCATCGGGCAAATTAGTTAACAAACCTTCAATTAAACCTGTTGTATGTTTGTAATAAGCCGAGAGGTTAATAACCGACGATTTAATAAAAGTATTATAACCCAGCTCAACAGTTTGCGAAACCTCCGGCGCAAGGAACGGGTTACCTACGGTTTGCGCGGTTGGGTTACTTTTATTTACAAACGGATTTAAAAACTGCAGGCTTGGGCGGGTAATACGTTTGCTATAGGCCAGCTTAAGGGTTTGTGTAGGCGTAAGCGCTTTTTGCAAGGTTAAGCTTGGTATAAAAGTGTTATAGTTTTGATCAAAGGGCTGGATGTTTTGCACATCGTTGTGCGGCTCGCCGTGGATATCGGTATTCTCCAACCTTGCGCCGGCAAGTACAGAGTAACCTTTAGGTAAGGTAACCGTTAACACCGAGTAACCGGCCCAAACAGTTTGGTCATAGCTGTATTTATTGGAGTTTACCGGGTCATAAACAAAATCGGCACCGCTTGGGTTAAAGTAATCCGAAACACTCCTGATTCTCCTGATGATATTTTTACCGCCAGCTTCCAGTTTAAACACTTTGTTTATAGGCAAGGTATAATCTGTCTGGAAGGTGTACTCGTTATTGATACCGTCAATGTTATTTTTTAGGTTAGGAAACTCTGTAGGGTCTTGCAGGCCGGTAAATAAGGTGGTGTAGTCTGTTACTACTTTACTGTGGCTCCACTGAGTTGAAAAGCTCAGCTCATGTCCTTCTTTTTTAAACTTGTGCGTGTAATCCACATTCCAGTCAAAACCGCCAAAGGTATTATGGCCAATGTTGTTGTTATGATAGGTATTATTCTTCGTAGGATCGTAAAAATAGGTACGGGTATAATCGGTATTGCTGTTAGGGTCAAAACCACCCTGGTTTAAGCGTATAGTGCTGCGAAGATTGTTAAAGGCATTGAAATCGTACCCTGCAGATACCGAACCGATAACACCATGACGTTTAACACGGCTTGTACCTGTAGAGGTTTGCGAACGGTGCTGTGCAGGATCGTTAAAAAAGAAATCCTGATCGGACGAGGTAAGCGATGTTTGCGGCCAGGTAGCGTTACCGCCAACGTTTGCCGATAAACTTAACCTGTTATGGTTATAGTTGATGTTGCCGTTACCATTGTTCTGGCGTGTACCTACACCGCCGCTGATCGAGCCGCTGAAACCCGAAACATTTTTTTGTTTGGTGATGATGTTCAGGATCCCGGCCGAACCTTCGGCATCATATTTAGCCGATGGCGAAGTAACCACCTCAATGCTTTTAATCTGATCGGCAGGGATGGTTTTCAATACATCCGATAAGCTGGCCGAAGTTGCACCCGATGGTTTACCGTTAATCAACACGCGTACGTTTTGATCGCCGCGGATAGATACGTTACCGTTTAGGTCAACCGCTACCAATGGTACTTTTTGTAATACGTCGGTAGCGTTACCGCCCGCGGCAGTCAAATCCTTTTCGGCGTTGTAAACAATTTTGTCAATTTTGTTTTCGATCAAAGCCGCCTGGCCCACCACCTGCACTTCCTTAAGCGCGTGCGAGCTTGGCGCTAAAAGCACCTGGCCCAGCTTGGCATCGGGTTTTGAAGCGGTAGTTTCAACCGGTTCGATATATTTGGTTGGGTAACCGATAAAGGAGATAGCCAACTTGTATTTGCCGGGCTTCACATTATCCAGTTTAAAGTTACCTTTTTCATCGGTTACCACACCGGTAATAGGCGATTTGCCGCCGCTGCGGTATAAACCAACCGAGGCATAATCCATCGGCTTTTTGGTAAGCGAATCGATAATGGTGCCCGAAATCCTGCCCGTGGTAGTTGGCCCGCCGCCGCCCACGCCGAACTGGGCATGAGCTGATAACGTAAAGCAGAACAATGCAATAAGTATGTAAAAACGTTTCATTTAGTGTTATTTTGGTAATTGGAGGCGAAATTACCTTAAATGTTACACGTAGAAATTTTATTTTGTTACAAAATGTGCAATTGTCATGTATAAGTTACACTTAGGTGAAACGAACCGTGAATTTTACAATGGGCGTTTACAATGGTCTGACAAAAAGGGAGATGTCTGAACCGGAATTTGGGGGAATGAAGGAATTACCAGAATGCTATGCAAATTCGAAAAATTCTAATAATTCCCCCAAATTCCGGTTCAGACAAACTAATTACTGCGTTGTTACCCTCAAACTTAAAGTATCGGCCTGCATAGCCGTAAAAATTCCCAGCCCGTTAACTACGTTGGTTGGTGTATTCACTAAATTTTGCGAGCTGCCGCGGGTATTGGTTGTAAGGATATTGATATACTCATCGTTTACCCTCATTAAAATAACCTGGTAGTGGCCGTAATATTTAAAGGAGTTTTGGGTGATATTGTATATCGATGCTTTTTCGGTATTGATTTGAAAACTGGGTTTGTTATTGCTTCTTACCGCGATAATTTCAAAGGGATCGCTATCCAGGTTTTTAAACAGCAGCAGGTGTTGCAGCGAATCGGGATTGGTCCATGTTACGGTTTGCAAAACTTTGTCGTTATAAGCCGGATCAATGGTGTTGGGTACGTGAAAAACACTGTCCGATAGTTTAAAGCCAATCGGTTTGCCCGGCATCACGGTTGATGCGCTTATGGTTGTATTATCATAGTTAAACTGCATGGTGTAAGTTTTACCCGCAGTAACAAAAGTAGCGTCGCTGTAAGTGTAGGTACCATTAGCCCCTTCGGTAAGCTTAACCGTTTGGCTTCCGTTGCTGATATTGATGTTCAGCCCGGTTAAAGCCGCGCCGTAAGTTGCCGTATCCGTTAAATCTTTTTGCTGATATACTTTTATTGAAACCGGCTGCCCGGCTACCAGGTACGCCTCAACAACCGGTTTATTTACGGCGCTGATATCCGCACTATTCTTTTTACAGGCGGCTGTCATCAGCATAAAACCAGCTGCAAATGCCGCTAAAATATATCGTATAGGTGTTTTTATTTCCATTTTAAGCTTAAAGTTAAGTTAGGGGTAAACCCGAGGTAGTTAACATTGGTGGTAATTACCTGGTTATTTTGCAGCTGGTATTCGCGGTACCAGGAGTTAACATGGTTGTAAACGTTAAACAGCGAAAAACCTATCGAGCCTACTTTACGCCCGTCTATCTTTAACAGATCGTAAGAGGCCGAAAGATCAAGCCTGTGGTAAGCCGGCAGGCGTTCGGCATTTTTATCGCTCAGGTTGATGTAGGTAATGGCGTTGCCGTCTACCGTTTTAACCGTATAGGTTGATAAAGGCGCTGTGTAAGGGTGCCCCGTACTGAACAGGAAGGTTGCCGCGAAATTCCATCGCTGGTAATGGTACATGTTGATGGATTTAAACTCATGGCGCACATCCTGGTCGGCATCGTAATAGTTATCGCCGTAGGCCGAAAATTTGTTCTGCGCTTTTCCTAACGTATAGCTGATCCACCCTGTATAGCGGCCCATTTTTTTCTGCACCAGTAATTCTATCCCCCTGGTACGGCCGGTGCCTTCATAAAATTTTTCTTCGATAGTTTGGTTTTGATTGAAGTTCATGAAACCACCGCCGCCTGCACCTGCCGGGCGGGTTTGCTGTACCGTATATTGGGTAAGCCCGTTAAGCGTTTTGTAATAGCCTTCCAGGCTAAACAGAAAGCCGTCATTTTCATAACTGGCGCCCAGTATAAAGTGCCTGGCCTGGCTCACCGGGATATTGGCATTGTTGGATAACACCCAGAAATTACGGTTGCCGCCCAAAACATCCTGCCGTATCACCTGGTTCTCGAACTGGTAAAACTGTCCCGTGGCGCCCTTTAAAGTAATCTGATCGCTAAGGTTATAACTTGCCGAAAGCCGCGGCTCAAAATAAGGTTTTGTTGTAGGACCAAAGTACGACGCGCGCAAGCCGGGCTGAATATGGAATTTATTATTCGGGTCGATAGCCAGCTCGGTATAAAAACCGGCAAGCATAGCGCTGTTATGCTGATTAATCAGTTTGCTGGTATCATTCTGCGTGTATTCGTAATCTATTTTTTTATAGGATGCAAAGCCGCCGAAAAGCAGTTTGTATTTATTACTGGCTGTCCACTCCCATTCAGATTTGTAGCCCACATCTTTCAGGTTATTGGTTTCGAGCGTACCGTTGCTCAAGGTGTGCGATATGCCGTTGGTATCAATTTGCGAAAAGCCAGATGAACTCCGGTTCCTGTCGTTAAAATAAGATGAATATGTGATGTAATTATTGGAGTACAGTTTTTTGTTCCACTGCCTGAACCATTTGATACTGCTGCCCAGGTTACCGTATTTGGTATAATCGGTGATACTGATACCGCTGCTGCCCGATGACAGGAAGGAAGGCAAACCTAAATCACGGCTGTTATCCGTTTTATCGGTACCGGTGTATAAGCTCCATGATACCTTATCTTTCTGGCTGATGGTGTAGGTGTATTTGGCATCAAAATCATAAAAATACGAACTTGGGGTGATCTGGTTGGCAAAGCCGCCGCCACCAAAACCACCGCCGGGGCGGCCACCACCACCACCCTGCGTGGTTGAAGTTTGGTTAAACTGGTTAAAAATCTTGTTATAAAAAGGCCCCTGGTATGAGCGCCTAACGGCCAGCAATAATGTCGATTTATCCGAAAGCGGCGTTTCAAGGTAGCCGCTGGCGCTTAATAAACTCAGATCTGTACCTATGTTGGTTTCGTTCTTGTTGCCCTCTTTGCCATTAATCTCGGTAACGCTGGAGAGCCTGCCGCCATATTTGGATGTAAAGCCGCCTTTATACATCTGCACATCCTTAACGGCGCTGGCATTAAAGGCGCTGAAAAAGCCGTACAGGTGGTCTACCTGGTAAATGGTGAAACCATCCAGCACCACCAGATTCTGATCGGGCGTACCCCCGCGTACATACGCTCCCGACGATGACTCGTTGGTACCCGCAACGCCCGGCATTAACTGGAAGGCCCGCAATATATCCTTATCGCCCATGGTTGGCAGCTTATCCAGGTTGGCGGGCGAAAGCTGCAATACGCCAACCTGCCGGCTATCGGTATTCATCACGCCGCTTTTTTTGCCGGTAATGGTAACCTCGTTCAGGCTGTTGAGCGATGGGAACAAACCGCAAATTAAGGGCGAGTTGAGCTTGTCGCTGCTCAGCCTGAAATAATCAGTTTGAAAACCGGTATAGGATACCTCTACCACTGATGTATCTGACGGTACACGAAACAGCGTAAAATAACCATCGGAGTTGGTCATGGTGCTCAGATCCGTACCCCTGATCTTTACCGAGGCCGAAGGCAGCGATTCGCCGGTTTGCTGATCAATCACCCGGCCATTCACATTGATCAAAAAATGTTTGGGTTTGGCTTTGGGCGCTTCAATCTCTTTAGCCTTAAGCCCTGTATTGGCCGCCTGCAAAGCCAGCTTATTGAGTTTTTGCAGGCGGGCCAGGTCATCGGTGTTTTGTAGTATATAAATTGTCCCGGTAGATTCTATCCAGTAATGCAGACTGTTCTCGTTGCATACTTTGGCTATAACGTCTTTCAGCGGTTCTTCAAAAAAATGTTCCACCACATCCATCTCATGCAAGGGCGTACGCTCAAATACGATGCGAACCTGGTAATTGAGGGCCAGGGTATCCAGCAGTTCATCCAACGGGCAGGAGAAAAAGTGATTGACCAATATCTTTTTCAACTTTTTTTGTGTTTGCTGCGCCTGCACGGCTCCGGCACAAAACACAAGGGTAGTAATTAACAATAAGGAAAGTTTCTTCATTAGGGCAACTATTTCTTCAGCACCGAAGTTGCAGCCTATTTTAACGCCCCTGAAATAAAATCGACGAGCTTAGGGTTTGTGTAGATAAATTGGGGGATTGTGTAGCGGGTGGTTTTAGTTGCAGTGGCAGTTTTTAGTGGCAGCGGCGGTTTGATAAAAGTAGAATCTCTGCCGCCACTCGGCTGGAGCCCATAGCCGTTAACTTAAGGACAAAAGCCATTAAAAGTTGACGGGAAAGGTATGATTCACTCCCAAATACCTACTGTGCTTAGATTCCCCCTTAGGGGATACCTGTTTGTAGAAGATGCAGGCAGACAGTCTTTTGCCTCGTAGAGGCTACCCTCTTCAGGATATTTCTAAGCATGGTTTATAGGGTAGCCTCTACGAGGCAAAGGGCCTTTTTATCTTTGTCCTACAAACGGGTAGCGCCTAACGACGCATTGGAAATTTGCATACGGCAGCTTAAGTTAATGGCTATGGGCCGGAGCCGAGCGACTGTTTTTTTGTCTTTTGTTGTTTTACACCTTCCCTATCATCCTGTTAATCACATCCCTGTACCCGTCGCTCAACGGTATCTCGGTATTTATCAGCTTGATCCTCGCCCTGCGCATTTGGGATACATGATCCAGGTTAACGAGGTATGATTTATGCACCCTGAAAAACTGGTCGGCAGGCAACTGCAGTTCAATAGCTTTTAGGCTGATGCGCGATAGTACCGGCTTTTGCTGGTTAATGAGGTGTACTTTGATATAATCCTTCAAACCCTCGATATATTCAACCTGGTCGAAATTGATTTTTACCAGGTTATAGTCGGCATGCAAAAAAAAGTAATTTTTGGTAGTTTGCTGAGGCACGTAACTGCGGCGAAGCTCATACAGGTCAAGCGCTTTATGGCAGGCTTTTAAAAACCTGTCTAAGGGTACGGGTTTCACCAGGTAATCAACCACATCAAGTTCAAAGCCTTCTACCGCAAATTTCTCGTAAGCGGTTACAAATATTACCATGGGCTTATGGGTTAGGCTGCGGATAAACTGCAAACCGTTAATCCCCGGCATATAAATATCGCTCATTATAAGGTCGATTTGCTGGTTTTGCATGGCCAGTATGGCTTCCCCGGCGTTGCGGCAACGCGCTACAACCTGTATCGTATTGATATGTTTAAGGTTATCTTCCAACAGATCAAGCGCCAGCGGCTCATCATCAAGTATCAAACATCTCATCATTTCAGTTCCAGTTGCAGCATCACTATATAGGCCTGCTCGTTTTTGTTTATGTATAAATTGTGTTTACCGGGGTACAGCAGTTCAAGCCGACGTTTTACATTAGCCTGGCCAATGCCCGATGCCGGATCTTTATCGGTTTCAACCGGGTTATAAACGTTTTGTACGCTGAAGCGCAGGTTTTTATCGTCGGCAAAAAGGGTTATGGCTATGTTGGCGGCTTCAATATCGCCGGTGCCGTGTTTAAAAGCGTTTTCTACGAACGGTATCAGCAGCATGGGCTCTATCGTTTTTTCGGGAGCCTTAATATCCGAACTGAAGCTGACCTTCACCTGGTCGCCGAAGCGGAGTTGCTGTAGCTCGATATAACTGCGCAGGTAATCTTCTTTCTGGTGCAGGGTAACCTTCTCCTCGTCGGTTACATAAAGCATATAGCGCAACAGCTTGGAAAGCTGGATCAGCGTGGGCTCCACCGCCTTCGGGTTTAACCGGGAAAGTGCCACCGCGCTGTTAATGACGTTAAAAATAAAATGCGGACTGATTTGCGAGCGTAAAAAAGCCAGTTCAGAAATTAACGAGGCATTATCAATATCCTTCTTTTTATTGATGATCTTAAACTGATCGGCCAGGTAATGGTAAGCAAAACTACCTGCCGTTATGGATAACAACGGATAGATTGCCAGAAAATGCCCGGGCGGGCGGTGCGGGGGTATACCCGGGAAATGAGGTTCGGGAAAAAACGGACGGGTGTATATCAAAATCAGGTTAAACACCACAAACGAACACAGCAACAGCAAAAAATACAGCCCAATATTCTTTTTCAATACCCTCGGGATCAACACGAAAGCATTGAGATAAAACTCGGCTGCCAGAACAAGGTTAAACCTTACGATATGCCCCGGAGAGAAAAATGCCTGCGGAAACCCGCGCATATCCGGCCTTGAAATGATGGGAATAAAAATGATCAAGGCCCAGAACAGCAGGTGGATACCTATTTCGATAACAAGCGCCGGCTTTATGCGTACAAACATATCATGCTAAGGTAAACTCATTTTAAACCCGCATTTAATGTAATAGACAAGCAGGCCAAATGTGCCGACGAAAGTAAAATATCCGCAGTAGTAAAACATCATTCGGGTTCGCGTGAAAAGCAGATTTAACATCTATTAACATTTTACAGGCGAGGGGTTTAAAAAAGTGCCAACCTAAATATGCTGCCGTATTTCGCGTTAGATTTGTTTAATAATCAGCTACCAACGTCGATAACTACCCGCGCTCGTTTCAAAACGAGTGCGTAACGTGGGTTTGCGTTTGTAACGCAAACCACGGGCGTTGCAAACGCCAAACCATTTTAAGCACTCGTTGCAAACGAGCGCAAGAAGACTTGTCCAATAAACTACCCGTGCTTTTACTTAGCCCCTTGCCCTATTTGGATACCGACCAGCTTTCTTCTATTTCTTTCTTTAATGTTACAACAACACCATCCAGTCCTTCATACCAATCCAAATGAGGACTAAATTTATTGCAACTCTCATCCACGCATTGAGTATCTTTGAACACCTTTCCACATCCAGGGCAACGGGCTGCAGTTTTGAACGTGTCCCAACAGGTGAAACATCTGTCACAACTCCAATAAGGGCGACCGTCGGGCTCCCATTCGCATTTTGGGCATCTTATTCTAATATTATCCATTGTAATAAGGCTTGTTATATCTGCATAAAAATAAAAAAATCCCGGCCAACATGGTGACCGGGATTTTCAATATTATAAAAGCTTTCCGCTTTAGGCTCTCAGCCTTAAGCTAACTTAGCCAATTCTTCAGCCATAGCAGCACCAATTTCAGCAGGTGATTCTACAACGCGGATACCGCACTCGGCCATAATTTTCATTTTAGCGGCAGCAGTATCATCTGCACCACCAACAATAGCGCCGGCGTGGCCCATACGGCGACCCGGAGGCGCAGTTTGGCCCGCAATAAAGCCTACAACCGGTTTAGTACCGTTTTCTTTGATCCAACGGGCAGCATCAGCTTCCATGTTACCGCCAATTTCGCCAATCATGATGATGCCGTGGGTTTCAGGGTCGTTCATTAACAATTCAACAGCTTCTTTGGTTGGGGTGCCAATAATTGGGTCGCCGCCAATACCGATAGCTGTGGTGATACCTAAACCGGCTTTAACCACCTGGTCAACCGCCTCATAAGTTAAAGTACCTGATTTTGAAACCACGCCTACGTTACCTTTTTTGAAGATGAAGCCCGGCATGATACCAATTTTGCTTTCATCGGCAGTGATGATACCCGGGCAGTTAGGGCCAATCAGGCGTGCATCCTTATCCGATAAATATTCTTTAACCGCAATCATATCCTTGGTAGGGATACCTTCGGTGATACAAACAATAACCTTAATACCGGCTTCGGCAGCTTCCATAATGGCATCAGCGCCAAAGGCGGGAGGTACAAATATGATCGATACATCCGCGCCGGTAGCAACTACGGCATCTTTAACCGTGTTAAAAACCGGCCTGTCTAAATGGCTCTGACCACCTTTACCCGGTGTAACACCACCAACTACCTGGGTGCCGTAAGCAATCATTTGCTCGGCATGGTATGAACCCTCTTTACCGGTGAAACCTTGTACAATAACTTTTGAATCTTTATTTACGAGTACACTCATTGGTTTTTTCGTTTTAGTACGGCAAAGCTAAAGTTTTTGCCCGAATGTCAAACCTTATTGGCATCTAAATTTATATGTTAATATAAAAGTGACTGTGAGGGGAAAGGAGGATTGTTTGAACGGTGATTTGTTTTATTGTCTGAACCCGAATTTGGGGGAATTATTTGAATTTTTAGAATTTGCTTAGCATTCTGCCCATTCCTTAATTCGATTAATTCGAGTTCAGACAAAATTTTTAATTTGCTCAGCAGTTCAAAAAATAAGCGAAATCAACGTAATCATTCTAATCAATGGTCAAAAATCGGTGAAATCAAAAATCAATCGGTGTAATCCCAGAAACAAAATCCGAAATCGAATATCCGAATTCCGAAATCACTCCTTCGGGGTAAACTCCCCTTCGCTCTTCGCAATCACAATAGTAGCCACTCCATTCCCAATCACGTTGGTGATCGCCCTCGCTTCCGACATAAACCTGTCTACCCCGATCAAAATAGCCAAACCCTCAACCGGGATAATTTTAATTGCTGTGAGCGTACTGGTAAGCACAATAAAGCCGCTGCCTGTAACACCCGCCGCGCCCTTGGAGGTGATCATCAAAATACCGATGATAGTAAGCTCCTGCCCCAGCGAGAGCGGGATATTAAATACCTGCGCCAAAAAAATTACGCACATGGAAAGGTAAATAGTTGTTCCGTCGAGGTTAAACGAATATCCTGTGGGGATTACCAAACCAACAACCGATTTGGAGCAGCCAAACTTTTCCAGTTTCTCCATCATGGCAGGCAATGCCGATTCGGACGAGGAGGTGCCCAGCACAATCAAAATTTCCTGCCGGATGTATTTCAAATATTCCCACAAACTGAATTTAAACAACCTGCAAATGATGTTCAGCACCACAAAAATAAACAAGGTCATGGTAAGGTAAACCGAACCCATCAGTAAGGCCAGGGGTTTAAGCGTTTGGATGCCGTATTTGCTCACCGTAAAAGCCATCCCTGCAAAGGCCCCTATAGGCGCAACCTTCATTACTATTTTCATAATATTGAAAAACACCTTTGATAGCTTATCAAATAACTGAATTACCGATTGCCCCGCCTCTCCCATCCTGCTCAATCCAAACCCAAACAAAATGGCAAAAAACAGGATCTGTAAAATATCGCCCTCGGCAAAGGCTTTGAACATATTTGAAGGGACGATGTGGGCCAAAAAATCACCCCAATGCATTTCGGCGGCGGCTTTTTCATAAACGGCCAGTTTAGTGGTGTCCATTTTAACGGCATGGTTTTCAAAGTCGGCACCGGGTTTAATGATGTTAGCTACCGTAACGCCGATAATGAGCGCAAAGGTGGTAACAATTTCAAAGTACAGCAAAGCTTTGCCGCCAACCCGGCCTACCTTTTTCATATCGCTCATGCCGGCAATGCCCAACACAATGGTTAAAAATATGATGGGCGCTATCAGCATGGTGATCAGGCTGATAAATGTTTTGCTGATCAGCTCGGCTGTTGGCGCGAAACTTTTAAAGTACAAACCCACCACTACCCCAAGGGCAATAGCAATAAGTACCTGTACAGTTAGGTTGGAGAATAGGCGTTTCATATCAATTGGTGCCCCCGGCCCCCTAAAAGACCAAAGCCGTCAACCTAAGCAAAAAGCAGTGGATTGTGCGATTCCCCTCTTGAGAGGGGTGGAGGGGTGTGTTACCAGAGGTTTATCCCTCGTATAACACACCCCTGCTCTCGCTTTTACCCACCGCGCCCCCTCTCAAGAGGGGATTTAAAAGGTTGATTCATTAAACTTGACGGCTATGCCCTAAAAAGGGGAGCTATAGAAGCGCTTTGGGGCAATATAATAAGTTATTCTATCTGCCGCAAAAAAATAGCCCCGTACCGGAAATCCGGCACGGGGCTTAATTATTATAGTGTAATTTTTTTACACAGGCGTAGCCTCGCCGGTAAGCATATTGATCAGGAATGTTTTGTTCAGGAAAAACAGTTTGGCCTTGTGGTTGCCCAGGAAGGTGATAGTACCGCTGTAATCCCATCCGCCGCCGTTTGTTTTCCCTTCCGAACGGAAAGTAGCTGTACCGCTGGTAATATCAAAATTATCATCGCCATGTACATACAGGTTGCTGAACACGTAAGTATTGTGTACCCGGCTAAAGGTTTTGTACTTTGGATATTCGTTATCGATATAGGCTTTCATAGGCCCATCCAGCGAAAAGTTCGAATTATTGAAATTAAGGCCGCGAACTTTATACTTCTGTACAATGTTGTAAACATAAGAGAAGCCCGGACCGCTGCCTACGGTATTCAATGAATCTACCGAATCATAACCAATGGTTTTGTTATCGTTACATACAAAATAGTATTTAACGCCGCCGGTTTTGGTTGCTTTAAGGCTGTCGCCCTGGTTAAAAGTAAGGTTAAGGCTTGTATCAATATAAAAACCACAACGGTAATCGCTGCTTTGTACTTTAATTTTTGATGTTGCGTTGGTTGATGGTGTAACACCATCCTTAATGCTTGCGCCGCCAAACGCGCCGGCCAATGATTGTGCAAGGTTGCTGGCAATGGCCGAACTTGCAACGTTATCGCTCGCTTTTTTATCGCCCGAAGCAGGGTTTACAGTGTTTTGGGTTTTGGTACAAGCGGAATACAGGAAGGCTATACCTGCCAGTAGAGGTAACACGCCGCGTAAGGTTAATTTCATATCGGGTATATTAAAGTTTAGATATTACCCGTTCAAGTCAACAAGCATACCATATTGAAACTTTAAACCTGAGTAGCTTGATAATTAAAGCTAATTACGAGGCTATTTAGTATTAATTTTAATATTCCCTTTATTTTTTGAATTGAGAAATCGCTACACCGCCAAGGCACATATTGCCCATTTTGAGGAAAATATGTAGAAAATAATCCCCAAATCAACCGCGATATTTAAAAATTAATCACCAAACATGCCGTTAATGGCAGCTTCGTATACGATGGAGAAGATCCCGGCTTTGAAACAAGCAAACCGCATCAAAACTTAAGCCATTAACCTGCATAAAAAAGCCCGGTACCCATGCGGTACCAGGCCATTTTAAATGAGTTGTATTCCGGGTTAGTTTACTTCGCCGGTCAGCAGATCGGCAGTGTAAGCCGTACCGTCGATCGTGATGAGCGCTTTATGCCCGCCTAAAAACTTGATGGTACCTTTGTAATTCCAAACGTTTTTGCCAATGCTTCCTCTACTTGCAAAAGTTGCCGAGCCGCCGGTGATAAAATCAGGGTCTTTCTTCGGATCAACAATGATGGATTTAAACGTGTAATTAAATGTGCCCTCAATGTTGGGCTCTGAAGTTGACGGCTTTTTGTAAGTTACCTTAGCATATGAGTTTACCGGGCCATCAAACGAATAAGCTGAATTTGCAACACCGGGGTTAAGGCTTGTTAAAGTAAGGTTCTGACCAACTTTAGCATCAGCTTTAACCTCACCGCTTACTATCGTCATAGCTAAACTATCGCGTGCGGTTAAACCCGAAGGAACGCCGTTAGTGCAAACAAGCTGGTAATTAACCTTCAGCCATAAATCGATTTTTGAAGTATCGCTGTCGCTAAGGCTAAATGTAACGGTAGTATCCAGCTTGGCGCCACACTCGGGTGTTGAATTAACCGACTGGATCCTGATCTTACCTTTTTTGTTCATCGTCAGATCGGAAGGGATGGTAAGGCCTGCTTTAAAATCGAAACCGCCATGTTCCGGGTTAAAAATACTTACAAGGCTTTGCGCTATCTGAACGCTGGCTTCCTTTTTACTAACGGTGCTTTGATTGTTTTGAGGCACATCAAGCTTGTGGCACGAGGTGTAAACCGCTGTAATTACGGCAAGCAACAGTACAATGATTTTGTAATTGTGTTTCATGTTTAGGATTTTATTTCCGAACAAAGTTAACTTATTATCAGATAATTAAAGAAATTTTCAAAATATTTAATGATTACGGTGTAAAAGCCAGCAGCTTTAACTGCTTTTACGGATAACCCGGACAAAGGTTAGGTTTAGTGTATTAAAGAATCACATAAGGTAACCAGGCGGCGATACACCAGGCGTTGCTAAAAAACACGATCCATCCAATAACTAATCCACTAATAACTACTAAACTAATAGGGAAATGATTATTTTCGCAATTTCACAGTGTAAAACGTACAATGGACTACCAATTTAAAGAGATAGAGCAAAAATGGCAGCAGTTTTGGGCCCAAAACCAAACCTTCAAGGCCGAAGATAAATCAGCAAAACCCAAGTATTATGTGCTGGATATGTTCCCCTACCCATCTGGGGCGGGCCTGCACGTAGGGCACCCGCTGGGCTATATCGCTTCTGATATTTTTGCACGTTACAAACGCCTTAAAGGCTTTAACGTGCTGCACCCTATGGGCTACGACAGCTTTGGCTTACCGGCCGAGCAGTACGCCATACAAACCGGGCAGCACCCGGCCATCACCACCGAAGATAATATTGCCACCTATCGCCGCCAGCTGGACCAGATCGGCTTCTCGTTTGATTGGAGCCGCGAGGTGCGCACCAGCTCGCCCGATTATTATAAATGGACACAGTGGATCTTTATGCAGCTGTTTAACAGCTGGTATGATAAGGATGCCGATAAAGCCCAATCGATAGATAAGCTGGTGGCCCACTTTGAGGCCAACGGCTCGGCAGGCATCAATGCGGTATGCGACGACGAGATCTTAACCTTTACCGCTGATGAATGGAAAGCCTTCAGCAATACGCAACAGCAGGAAGAATTATTAAAATACCGCCTCACCTACCTGCGCGAAAGCACGGTAAACTGGTGCGCGGCATTGGGTACCGTATTGGCTAACGATGAAGTGAAAGACGGCTTCAGCGAGCGCGGCGGCTTCCCGGTTGAGCAAAAGAAAATGACCCAATGGAGCATGCGCATCACCGCCTATGCCGAAAGGTTACTGCAAGGCCTTGATACTATCGACTGGCCCGAACCTTTGAAAGAAATGCAAAGGAACTGGATTGGGAAGAGTATAGGAGCTTCGGTTAAATTCCCCATAGCAGCCCCACCCAAACCCTCCCCGGAAGGGAGGGCTTTAAATGAAGTCTCCCCAACCGGGGGAGATTTAGAGGGGGCTATCGAAGTCTTCACCACCCGCGTTGACACCATCTTTGGTGTTACATTTTTAGTAATTGCTCCTGAGCACGAGTTGGTAGCTTCATTAACCACTCCTGAACAAAAAGCGGAGATTGAAGCCTACATCGCCCAAACCAAAAAGAAATCGGAACTGGACAGGATGGCCGACGCCAAAACTGTATCAGGCGCGTTTACCGGCAGCTATGTATTGAACCCGCTAAACGGTGAGCAGATCCCGATCTGGATTGCTGATTATGTTTTGGCAGGCTACGGAACAGGCGCGGTTATGGCCGTACCATCCGGCGATCAGCGCGATTACCTGTTTGCAAAGCATTTTAATTTGCCGATAGTGCCCATTATCGATATCCAAAATATCGAAACCGAGGCCGATCCGACCAAAGAAGGGAAATACATCAACTCCGATTTCATCAACGGGTTAACTTATAAAGAAGCTACCGCTGCCGTAGTTGCCAAACTGGAAGAGATTGGTGCAGGTAAGGCTAAAGTGAACTTCAGGATGCGCGATGCCATTTTTGGCCGTCAGCGTTACTGGGGCGAGCCGGTACCGGTTTACTTTAAAGATGGTTTACCCTATTTAATTGATGAAAGCCACTTGCCGTTGCTATTGCCTGAGATTGACAAATACTTGCCAACCGAAACCGGCGAACCACCACTTGGTCGCGCTGAGGATTGGAGCTACAGGCCCGAGGGGGCTGTCGAGGCCTACCCCTACGAGCTAAGCACCATGCCGGGCTGGGCCGGTTCAAGCTGGTACTGGTACCGTTATATGGATGCCCATAACGATCAGGAATTTGCATCGAAAGAAGCCATTGAATACTGGAAAGATGTGGATCTGTACATCGGCGGCAGCGAGCATGCTACCGGCCACCTGTTGTACAGCCGTTTCTGGAACAAGTTTTTGAAAGATCTGGACCTGGTTGTTGAGGAAGAGCCTTTCAAAAAACTGATTAACCAGGGGATGATTCAGGGGCAATCAAGTTTCCTATTCAGATTACAAGACAGAACTGATTTTGGCAATGATCCCGAGACTGTCGCTCATTACATAGCGAATAAAGTTATCCCTAATTACGCCGATTTTAAAGGAAAACCAGGGGTGGTCTTTTTTGATTACGAGGTAGTGAAACAATACGGATTGCAAAAAAATGTAGTTGAGCTTCATGCCCCAATAGAAGTTGTCGATAACGCAAATTTAAATATCCAAGAATATATAGAACATCCAATAGGAAGCGGTTATAAAGACCCGATTTTCTTTGGCGCCAATTTCGTTTTTTGGGAAGGTGAAGCATTTGGAGATGGCATTTTTAAAGTTAAACATGAAACTGAAAAAATGTCGAAATCAAAATGGAACGTTGTAAATCCAGATGATATAACCCGTCCGGACGGGAAAGTAATTAAGGGAGTTGTTAACTTATATGGAGCAGACACATTTCGTATGTATGAAATGTTTTTGGGTCCAGTAGAGCAGAGCAAGCCATGGAATACCAATGGCATTGAAGGCGTGTTTAAATTTTTGCGCAAATTCTGGAGGTTATTCCATAACGATGCCTGGGAATTTGGCGTAAGTGATGCCGCGCCCTCCAAAGCCGAACTAAAATCGCTGCACAAGATCATCAAAAAAGTGGAAGAAGATATTGAGCGTTTCTCGTTCAATACTTCGGTTTCCAGCTTCATGATCGCTGTAAATGAACTAACCGACCTGAAATGCAATAACCGTGCGGTATTGCAGGATCTGGTAATTATCCTGTCGCCTTACGCGCCGCATATTTGCGAGGAGCTATGGTCGTTATTAGGTAATGCCGAAGGTACTTTATCCTATGCGCCGTTCCCTAAATTTAACGCGGAATATCTGGTGGAAGATGAGTTTGCTTACCCCATCTCTATCAACGGTAAAATGAAAATGAACCTGAGCATCCCGCTCAGCCTGGATGTAAAAGGTACCGAAGAGTTTGTATTGGCCAATGCCGATGTACAGAAATATTTGGATGGTAAAGCTCCTAAGAAGATGATTGTGGTGAAAGGCCGCATTGTTAATATGGTGGTTTAAGCCCCCTCCGCCCCCTGAAGGGGGGACTTTTAAATAGCATTTTAGATAAGGGTTTTGCAACGCAAAACCCTTATCTCTATATCATTAATGCAAAGTTGTGATTTAATGAACCAGAATTATTTGACTGGGGGAAGAGTTGGGTTAACATAAGTTTACAATATAATCCTTATATAAATTACATCAATTCCATACAATCAAATTAAACCCTTAATTACTTGATGGTTTTACATTAAATTTGTGACAATTTCGATTTTAAACTAATGGCTTATTATATACAAGATATTCAGGAACAATTTTCTATAGTCGAAGAAGAAATTGTTGAATATGCGCTCAACAACAAAATCAAAATTGGCAAAAACGGAGCTATATCTGACAGAACTTATCAAACTATTTTTGATTTTTATTCGAAAGAAACGGATGATGTGCATAAACCCGTGCTCATATTAAATGGGAATAAAATTGAAGTTAAAGACAAACCAGTTTTTGAAAGTGAAAATAAACGGATATCTATTTTCCGGGATGATTCTGTAAATTTCCTTAAAAACCTTCCTACGGCGAGTGTAGATGTTATCATTACTGATCCAGCCTATTCGGGAATGAATCAAAAATTAAAATTCGGAAAAGGCAAGATAATTGGAAAATATAGTGACGCCGGTAAAAGCGATGCAAAATGGTTTGAAGAATTTCACGATACTGAAGAAAACTACAAAGCTTTTTTGAAAGAATGCAACAGGGTATTAAAAAAGAACAGGCATATCTACATCATGTTTGATTCGTATTCGTTGTTAACACTTGCACCTATAGTTAGAGATGTATTTGATGTCAAAAATATTCTATGTTGGGATAAAGTAAATATAGGGCTTGGGCATTATTTTAGAAGAAGACACGAATTTATAATGTTTGCGAGTAAAGGTAAGCGTCCTTTAAATTCAAAGAATATTCCAGATGTATGGAGAATTAAAAGAGTTGTCGCTTCAAAATATCCAACACAAAAGCCCACTGAAGTTTTCGAACTTATGCTAAAGGGCAGTGCCGAGAAAGATTTTGTAGTGTGCGATCCGTTTCTTGGTAGCGGGTCATCGGCGATTGCCGCGATAAAAAACAATTGCAAATTTTTAGGTTGTGATATATCGGAAAAATCCATTTCTTTTTCCAAAGAAAGAATTGAGCATTTTTTGAATACGCAAACCGATATTTATCAAAAATCATCTCTTTTGGGGAATGATGAAGCAATGACAAAACTATTTGGCAATGGCTAATTTAAGTAACTTACGAACTATTTTTGCATTTACTTCTCCAAGAACAATAGAAAAAATAATTCCTGAAATACAAATACTTGTTGATAATTTTGATGGTCAAATATGGGATACATCAACGCAAGCGGCCTTCTTTCATGATTTGTTTAATTCAGAATTTTATGAGGGAAATAAACTGCCCGGCGATATTCCATTTGCTGCACGGGATAGAATAACACGTGCACCTAAAGCTTTAGGATTTGTCGACTTAAAACCTAAAATAAAGCTTACTGAAGCCGGGAAAAGATTATTAGAAGGAAAAAGAACACATGAGATTATAGCCAAACAGCTTTTTAAGTTTCAATTACCTTCTCCATATCATAAGACGCCTTTGGAAGCAGACTTTAATGTTCGTCCATATTTGGAGTTATTACGGCTTACCAAGAAATTAGGAAGTTTGTCAAAAACTGAAATTGCGATGTTCTTTGTTCAAATGACCAATTACACTAAATTTCAGCTTATAGCTGACAAAATAAAAGCATATAGAAACGACGTAAAAGCTTCCACCGGAAACAGAAAAACATACATCGATAAGTGTTTTACTGAGGAAATATTAAAAATCTACGAAGCTGATATTATTGCAAATAATTTAAAAACCCGAGAGAGCGGAGATGCCACCATTACTAAATTTCTAAAAACTAAAAAAAGCAATCACATTGATTATGCAGATGCGCTTATAAGGTATTTAAGAGCCACGCAACTCGTATCATTTGATAAGAAAACTTTTAGAATGATTATTGCCCCCTCAAGAATAGAAGAGGTTGATTATATCCTTGAAAACACCGAAAGACAAGCATTAATATTCGCAACGGAAGGAGATTTCAAAAATTACATTTTTACCCCTTCCACACTTTTATTATTAACTGATAACAGGAGTTATCTTGAAAATCGGCTATCAAGACTATCTATCAAATTTGACGAGAATTTAAATATCGAACTTTTGAAAGAACTTTTGGAAATCTCAGAACAACAAATAATTTCCATTGCAGTTGATGAACAAAAAGCAGCTCTCAAAAACTACAGAGAGTTTCCAGATGTTATCGATGTTTTTGAAAAAATCATTAAACGTGAAGTTCCGGATCCACCTCTCTATTTAGAATGGAATATTTGGAGAGCTTTTGTTATGATGAATTATGCAAAAGAAGTTAAGGGCAATTTCGCAATTGATTTGGATGGGGTTCCACTAAATACAGCCCTTGGTAATATGGCCGATATAGAAATTGACTACATAGATTTTAAACTCATCATTGAAGTAACCATGTCAACAGGCAACAAACAATACGAAATGGAAGGTGAACCCGTTGCGAGACATTTCGGAAAAGCTCAAAGCAATTCGTCAAAGCCTGTATACTGTCTATTTATTGCACCTAAAATCAGCGAAGGGGCGTTAGCCCACTTCTTCAACCTAAACAGGTTCAATACAAAGGCCTACGGTGGAAAAACGAAAATAATACCAATGAACTTAGCTCAATTTATCGTATTTTTAAATTTAGCAAAAAGTCGTTCATTTAATCAACCAAGTGATTTAAAGAACTACTTGGATTCGATTATCATTAATAACCAATCTGCAGATGATGAAGAGATATGGGCTAACTTAATTCACAGTTCTGTTAACCGTTGGATTAGCTGATTTTTTCAGCCCTTCCCCCATCCCCTGCAAAATCCCTATCTTTGCATCCACATAAATTACCCACTATGCTAAAAGGATTTTTTAATGTTCCGGCTCCGGTTAATGAGCCCGTATTAAATTACGGTCCGCGGAGTTTAGAGCGTGTTGCGCTGAAGGCCGCTTTAGAGGCCGGTCGCGCGCAGCAGATTGATATACCTATGTACATTGGCGGCAAGGAAGTGCGTACCAACACCAAACTGGAGATCCGTCCGCCGCATGATCATAAACACTTACTGGCTACCTTCAGCGAAGGCGACGCGAGCCATGTTACCGCCGCTATTGATGCTGCCCTTGCAGCCAAAGCCGACTGGGAAAACCTGGCCTGGGAACAACGTGCCGCCATTTTTCTGAAAGCTGCCGAACTGGTTGCCGGGCCATACCGTGCCGAAATTAATGCGGCTACCATGCTTGGCCAGTCAAAAAATGCCTACCAGGCCGAGATCGATTCGGCTTGTGAGCTGGTTGACTTTCTGCGTTTCAACGTGGAGTACATGACCGAGATCTACAAACAACAGCCGCCGGTATCGGGCAAAGGTGTTTGGAACCGTGTGGAGCAACGCCCGCTGGAAGGTTTCGTGTTCGCGCTTACGCCGTTCAACTTTACAGCTATCGCGGGCAACCTGCCTGCATCGGCAGCCATGATGGGCAACGTTGTGGTATGGAAACCTGCCTACCCGCAAATTTACGCTGCCAACGTGATCATGAAGATATTTAAAGAAGCCGGCGTACCTGATGGCGTAATCAACCTGATTTATGTTGACGGCCCGGTTGCAGGCGAAGTGATTTTCAACCACCCCGATTTTGCAGGCATCCACTTTACCGGATCCACCAAAGTGTTCCAAAACATCTGGCAAACTATCGGCACCAATATCCATAAATACAAAACCTACCCACGCATTGTAGGCGAAACCGGCGGTAAAGACTTTGTGCTGGCCCACCCAAGCGCCAATGCCGATGTGGTGAGCACCGCCCTTGTGCGCGGTGCTTTTGAATACCAGGGACAAAAATGTTCGGCTGCTTCGCGCGCCTACATCCCGGCTTCGTTATGGCCTGCGGTTAAAGAAAACATGCAGCGCGACATCACCTCGTTTAAAATGGGGCCGGTAGAAGATTTTGAAAACTTCATCAACGCGGTAATCACCGAAGTATCATTCGATAAACTGGCCAAATACATCGACGCCGCCAAAGCCGACGAAGGTGTTGAGGTTGTTGCCGGTGGTAACTACGATAAAAGCCAGGGCTGGTTCATTGAGCCAACCGTACTAAAAGTTAACGACCCATACTACGTAACCATGTGCGAAGAGCTTTTCGGCCCGGTACTGAGCGTTTATGTGTATGAGGATGATCAGTTTGATGAGATCCTTGAAGTGGTAGATAAAACTTCTATCTACGCGCTTACCGGTTCAATTATCTCGCAGGATAGGTACGCTATTGAAAAAGCTACCACCCGTTTACGTAACGCTGCCGGTAACTTTTACATTAATGATAAACCTACAGGCGCGGTAGTTGGTCAGCAGCCATTTGGCGGCGCCAGGGGTTCGGGCACCAATGATAAAGCCGGCTCGATGATTAACCTGTTGCGCTGGGTATCGCCACGCACCATTAAGGAAACCTTTGATCCGCCAAAGGATTACAGGTATCCGTTTTTGGCTAAAGAGGTGTAACCCCCCGGCCCCCTGAAGGGGGTGGGAAAGCGTATAAAATTTAAAAGCGATGAGGTGGTTGCCTCATCGCTTTTTTGTTCCGTTTAACTCAACACGAACTGACATTTCTCCCCACTCCAAATCAATTCTTGCGCTGTGGGCCAACATTTTCAAAAAAAAGCGATGAATCAATTACAATCCATCGCTTTTTTTCCACTATTCCTCCCCCTTCAGGGGGCCGGGGGGCTTATTTAAACTTAAACACCTCATCCATATTGGCATTGCTGGAGGTGCTTACTTTCATATCGTTAATTAAGCCGGTACTCAAGCTGTAAACCCAGCCATGCACCGAAAGCGGCTGACCGTTTGCCCAGGCGTTTTGCACGATGGAGGTTTTGCATAGGTTAGCTACGTTTTCTATCACATTCAGTTCAACCAGGCGGTTGCTGCGTTCGGTTTCGTCTTCAATGGCATCAAGCTCATCGGCGTGTAAGCGGTAAACGTCTTTAATGTGGCGCAGCCAGTTATCAATCAGGCCAAACTGGTTGTTACCCATGGCAGCGTTAACGCCACCGCAACCGTAGTGGCCGGTAACAATTACGTGTTTTACCTTCAACACATTCACGGCGTAGTCAAGCACGCTCAGCATGTTCATGTCTGAGTGGATTACCATGTTGGCGATATTGCGGTGCACAAATATCTCGCCCGGGGCGGTATTGGTAATCTGGTTGGCAGGTACGCGGCTATCAGCACAACCAATCCAAAGTATGGGCGGTTTTTGTCCGTTAGCCAGTTTGTCAAAATATTCCGGATCGTTGGCTAAAGCACTTTCAATAAACTTTTTGTTTCCTTCCAGTAAGCTTTCGTAAGTGATGTGGCTGGTGTCGTGAATTTGAGCACTCATATAATTAAATTGGTGTTTTAAGATGCGGTTTGGCGTTTGCCAAATGCAAACATACGGCTTAGTTTATGCAAAGCAAGCGGCGAAACGTCATAATACATAATGGTGAGTAAAATAAGCGGGATGAAGTAAAATATGGCAAACTCGTACAGGTTAAAAAAGTAACCGCCAATCAATCCGCCAAATAAATAAAAACCAAGCACGGTACACCTGATCAGGATTTTATGTTCTACCGGCTTAACGTCGCCGGTTGTGGGATGAAGGCGTTCGGCCACCTCACTGCCCAGGTCTGTAAACAAACCGGTAAGGTGGCTTGATTTGATCAGCCCGCCCGAAATGTTAGATACCAGGCTATTCTGCAATCCCATCGAAAATAAAACAGCGCAGATCACAATCTCGCGCTCGGTATCGGTTTCCCGGTAAAAATTGTGCCCGTAAACGGCAACTGCAAGCAGTATCACAGCCTCTATTACCATCGGTGTTGAATTTGCCCGCCACCTGCTTTTATCATTAAAGGAGCGGATAATAAAGCTGGATACAAAGGCCCCGGCAAAAAACATCAGCAGCCATACCACGAAAATGATCATCTGGTGGTAGTTCTGCTCCACAATATGCTTAGCCAGGTTAGCCACATGCCCGGTAACGTTTGAAGTAAAAACCAAAAATGCCAGCATCCCCGCTACATTGGTAACCCCTGCTACAAATGCGGTGGATGAGGCCAGCATCAGGTTTTCTTTTAGGGTACGTTCTTCTTTTATTGCTTTTAGCATAGTTATTTACCGCACATTGTGCTTTGTTAAATTTACAAAAAACTTAACCGAATGGAGCCCTGCTTGTTTGAGGGGATGAATAATATTTTCAGCCGCCTGAGGCCCCTAAAGCCTCCGGTAAAGCCCCCGGTAAAGCCCCCTCTAAATCTCCCCCGGTAGGGGAGACTTAAAAAAGTAATGTACAAATAAAATTATTCTCTCTTAAAGCCCTCCCTCCCGGGGAGGGTTTGGGTGGGGCTTGGCTATGCACAAAAAAATCCCGGCCACTTCCTGTTAGCCGGGATCAACTTAACA
>NZ_QGHA01000002.1:0-24216 GCF_003148845.1 Mucilaginibacter oryzae
TCTTCTACCCGGTTCTTTAAGATCGGTTTTCGTCTGCTGATCTCTTGTAAGGCCAGTTCGCCACCTTGTTCGTAAAGTTCCTTGAACCTGTAGAAACTATCACGGGAATAGCCCATCACTTTACAGGCCTGTGATACGTTACCTAAATGCTGGGCAAGCTCCAATATGCCCATCTTGTTTTTAATGATCTTTGCTTGGATTGTCATAATGCTAATCTCTATTACGTGCGTTAATTAATCGTAATTGTCAGATTAAATTGTGACTATCTCACTTTATTTATTCCGTTCCTCCTTGCACTTGATTGCTATAAGCGTGTTGAGGCTCCATAATTCATTTAACCACTTTAAAAGTGCGCCAAAAGTGCGCCAAAAAACCTTAAAACTAACTTTGATTTACGAAACAGACAGAAAAAACAACAATCAATCGTTCAAAAAGGAATTTAACAGTTAATTATGTAAAACCTGCATTTTTAGCTTCAAATAGCACTTTCAAGGCATAAAAAAAGCTCCTTAGAGTTAACTAAGAAGCTTTTACTTGTGGTACCAACTGGGATCGAACCAGTGACACAAGGATTTTCAGTCTTTTGCTCGCATTCTTTGACCGTTTTAGTACATTTATTATTAATTAGACTAGTCGAAGGTAACGCTGTTGAACTAATTAATTTGATGTCAGAAACCATTGAAAAACCTACTGAGAAACTGCACTTGTTATAGACTGCGCTTTTTCTTTTAACAAGTTCAATACACCTTTTTGAACCTCATCGATAATAGACCAATCAGGAGATATATAAATATCTGTGGTTTTACGGCTAAGGTCAATGTGATTTAGAGCCAACGCTATGTCATCTTTGCTAAAACGGCAGACGTTTCGGGCAAGATTTGCAAATGAATGTCTCGCCATGTAAAATTCAATTACAACCTCAAACAACTTAATGCCGTATTCTTTGACGAAATGCTCATTTATGGCATTAGTAAGCTTGTTTAAGCCATAGCTGATCACTCTTCCCAGTCCGGTGCTTGCTGTATAAATCGAGTTGAGTTTGCCAAAATACTTCTCAATTAATGGCGATGATTCTTCAGGAACTTTTATGCTGATAAAAGCTTTATCTTTCCTTCGCCCTTCTGTTTTTGATCGATTATAATTAATCCTCCCTTTTTCCAATTTGTCAGCCTTATATAAATCAACTGCATTCATTCCGCACAGATAAAAGGATAGCATAAATAAATCCCTGGCTGTTTTCATTCTGCCATCAAAATTTATTTCAAAATCTCTAATAGCTATTATTTGTTCAATGGTTAAATTCCTTTTAACAGGGGCGGGAGCTTCAACTATTTTGTACTTTCTGAAAGGGTAGTGGGCTATCGATATTTTTCCCGTGTCTTCGTCATTGTATTTATCCCTTGCCGCATTAAATAAAAGACGAAGGTCGCGCATAAATGTATGGATGCCGGCGGTAGTTGCCCCTGCTCGTTTTAACTCCATTTCACCACCACTGCTATGTTTTCGTTTTAGCGTACGAGGCTTTCTTAAATAAGCTTCTATTTCGAAAAGTTTGTGGGCTGTGATATCTAAAGCAAAAATATCTCTGGTGCCAAAAAAATCAATTAGTGAATAAACAACCGTTTGCATATTCCGTGCGCTACCAAATCTTGTCATTTAGCTTAAGGTCGCAAATATATTTTTCAGCAAAGTTTATAAAATGTACATCACTTGGAGTGTCTTCTTTTTTAAGAAATTCTGCGACATCTTTAGCTGTCATAGAGTTTATGCCTGTACCTAAAGAACTTATTTTTTTTCTGTAATCGGAAAGTACGGGCGAAATCAAATCTTCAATAAAAGGATCTTTGATAGAAAAATCCTTTCTGATTTGTTTTGCACCAATATAGTGGGAAGTAGATATGTAAGCAGTTCTTCGATTATGGATTATCCGGATTTTTAAGTTCCATGTCCCATCATCGCGCTTTTTTTATTTGAGTATTACTTCTTTCACCGTCGCCATGACATAAAGGTAAAACAATGGTAAAACATTTTCGATAAGTTCGTCAAAAAAAGTTGCGAAACTTAATAGCATTAAATGATATGCATATTCATTTTTTCTTCTTAAAAACTTAGAAAAGGCCTTAAAGTGCATGAAAAAAGCCCTTAGTAAGAATACTAAGGGCTTGGAGTTTTGGTTTTCCTACAAGGGCTCGAACCTCAATCTTCAGAGCCAGAATCTGACGTGATACCATTACACCATAGGAAAATCTGAACAAGTAACCGCTGCTTTTTACAGCGGCTACTCGCATTGTGCAAATATATAAATTATACAAATTGCTGTAAACCCTTCATTAAAAAAAGCCGCTATTCATGTTAAGGATCAGCGGCTTTTTACAGTATAATTACTTGTTGGGCTTAGTCTTCATTTACGAAAGAGCGCAGCATCCAGGTGTTTTTTTCGTTAAACTGCATAAAACGGTTAATCATATCGTTGGTACCGTCATCACCGGCGTCGGCGGTTATTTTTAACAGTTCGCGCTCAAATTTGATCAGGGTCGCTAAATCTTCGATAAGGGCTTTCACCATCAGCGTATCTTTCAGTCCTATGGTTTGGATCTCTTTCAGTGTGGCGGTTTCAATATAATCTTTAAAGGTACTGATCGGCGGTTTGCCCAAGGCCAGGATCCGTTCGGCCAGTTCATCGATAGTGACAAGCGCGGCGGTGTATAATTCTTCAAATTTAAGGTGCAGGGTAAAAAAGCTGGTGCCTTTTACGTTCCAATGGCAGCCGCGCAGTTTTTGATAGTGGATGTGATAATTAGCCAGCAGATCGTTCAGATGATCAACAACCGGTTTTACTTTGCCTTCTTCAAGGCTTATTTTTTCAGCGTTCATAAATAAATATCGTGATGTTTTCAGTGTAACACACCTGTGGCGGCAATGTTTGATAAAGGCAAGCAGTTTTAATTTTAATAAGCATCTTTGTAAATATGAACAGGCTGTTCCCCTTCATCTACAAAAATTATCATGCACCCATCTGGCGCATGGAAATTGACGACAGCACCCAAACACTCTTCCTCGAAATACGTGACCACGCCAATAAACAGGTAAGCTTTTCGGCAATTAGCCTGAAAACCGGCGAAGTTTACTTCGAAAACCTCACCACGCCCGAGCGCTGGCTTACCGGCATCGAGGCTGTTTATAATGGCGTACTGTTGCTGCATAATTACCAATCCGAAACCGGGCCGGTACATAAGGGATTAACCGCCATTGAAGCTGCATCGGCGCTAAACCTATGGAGTAATTTTACATTAGCTTTTGATCAGCTTACCGTGAACGGACCGGTGGTTTATAACAGCCAGCTACAACCCAAACGCTTAAACCTTATTGATATTAAAACGGGTGGCATCGTAAGGCCTTATGAGCCGGTATTGGATACTCCCTTATACAACCTCATAGTTAGCCCCGAAATTTTGGCGGCCGGCCAGGTAGATAGTAAATATCTGCCCCTGCAACCCCACGCAAATATGGTTCATTATATCAGTTACAATAGTTTCAGAATTGTATCTTTGCACACGCTTTTGCAGGAGCAACTTACGCAGCATCTTTACATATTTGACCAATCGGGTTCGGTACTTTACCACGATTTGTTAAATGCCGCTATAACAAAACTGCAACCCGAGGCGTTTGTACTACATAATAACCAGCTTATTTATTTAAAAGATAGATTGGCCGTAATAGTGTTAAACTTGTAAATTATTGTATTGTAATTGATTATGAAATTTAAGATTGTCTTACTGATCGCTCCTATACTCACACTTTCCATATCCGCATTTGCAAATCCACTCGTCGACTCGATAGGTGTTGAAAACCTGAACGGCAAAAAGGTCATTGTTCACAAACTCGATCCGAAAGATAATTACTACTCCATAGGTCGCAGGTATAATGTTAGTCCTAAGGCCATTATCTCATTCAACAACAACGCCGCGCTTAAAATTGGCGGTATAGTGAAAGTACCAACTGAGTTGCCATTTTCGGGAGAGACGCCTGCCCAGCCGGTTGTGAATACTCCGGCTCCCGTACAGCAGAAAGCTGTAGCGCATCAGGTGCCCGTTCAAAATAAACCACAGGTGCAAAGCCCGGCGGCGGCAAGCTCGCCTGCCCCGGTTGCAGTTAAGCCTGCTGCCAATAAACCGCAGCAGGTATCTGCCGATACCATTAAAAAAATTAGCATGGCTAACGTGCAGCAATACAAAGTATCTGCCGGTGAAACCCTTACTTCTATCGCTAAACGTTTTAATACTTCGGTTGATGATATTAAGGCTTTAAATAAATTGAACTCGGATACCCTTGCGCCAAACCAGGTGATTAATGTGCGCACCGGTATGCCGCCCGAAGATACTGCCGCCAAACAACCGGTAATGCAACGCGACTCGACCAATGTGGTGATGCAGCAGGATAGCACTGCCGATCATGGTAAGGCCAACCGTTTCGGCCTGTACGAGAAAGTTGAAAAAGGGGTAGCCACCTGGATGGATGACGCCGGTCTGGATCCTAAAAAGGAACTGGTTTTACACCGCACCGCGCCTATAGGTACCATCATTAAAATTACCAATCCCATGAACAACCACACTACCTTTGCAAAGGTAGTTGGCCGTTTCACCGATAACGAGACCAACAAAAACGTGTTGATCATCATGACTAAAAACACTGCCGATGCTTTAGGCGCTTTAGATAAACGTTTCCAGGTTAACATCAGCTACGGCAGCCCTAATGAATAAACCGTATATTATTGGGATTGCCGGAGGAAGCGGCTCGGGCAAAACCTTTTTCTTGAAATGCTTTTTAGAACATTTTACTGCCGATGAGGTAAGCCTTGTTTCGCAGGACGATTATTATATCCCGGTTGCCCATAACATGACCAAGGAGGAGAATAAGCTCTATAACTTTGATCTCCCTTCAACTATTGATCATGGGCATTTTCAGCAGGATATCAGCAAACTGCTCAGTAAGCAGCCTATCCTGAAACAGGAATACACTTTTAATAACCCCGATGCTATCCCCAAAATGATAGAGATCAAGCCTGCGCCTATTTTAATAGTGGAAGGCCTGTTTATTCTGCATTTTAAAGATATTGCCGAACTGCTGGATCTGAAGGTGTTTATTGATGCCGACGAGGATGTAGCTCTGCAACGCCGCCTGAAGCGTGACCTGATAGAGCGTGGATATTCGCACGATGATGTGATGTATAAGTGGATCAATCACGTTGTACCGGCTTACAAAGAATACCTGTTACCCTACAAGGATGAGTGCGACCGCGTAATCGTAAACAACGGGCACGTGGCCGAAGACATTATGATGATAACCGAAGAGATCTCGGCCGATTTGAGGAAGAGGCTGTTTTAATTTAAAAGTCCGTCTTTATTTCGAGGTATAAAGCAATCGTGAGTTGTAAAGATAGATCTCCATACCTGTTGAGACTCTTTGCGGTCACTTCGTATCTCGTGATGATGATTTTTGGGATTGTTAACCGTATCTCAATATCTTTTTTAATCATTCCCGCGTCTTAACGCTCGATTTCCCACCTCTCTCAAAAATCCTGACACGGCCGTGTTTTCCTGCCATTGTTCCTACTTCAACAAAAAGCCTATCTTTGCGGCATGGCAGTATCTTTTGATGATTTTAAATTTAACCGGCAAGTTCTTAACGCGATAGCCGATGCCGGTTATACCGAAGCTACGCCTATCCAGCAAAAAGCCATTCCGCCTATATTGAACGGCCAGGATGTGATGGGCATTGCGCAAACCGGCACCGGTAAAACCGCCGCCTATGTACTGCCCATCATCATGAAGCTGAAATACGCGCAAGGCGAACATGCCCGCGCGCTCATTGTATCGCCAACGCGCGAGCTGGCTATGCAAATTGAGGAAAACATTAAGGCTTTTGCCGCTTATACCGATCTGCGCGTGGTACTGCTTTACGGCGGTATCGGCCCTAAAACACAAATAGAGCAGATTAAAAAAGGCGTGGATATTATTGTGGCTACCCCGGGCCGTTTTATGGATATTTACCTCGCAGGCCATATCATCACCAAACCCTTGCAGGTTTTAGTACTTGACGAAGCCGACAAGATGATGGATATGGGCTTTATGCCGCAAATTAACCGCATATTGGAAGTTGTACCTGTAAAAAGGCAAAACCTGCTTTTTTCGGCTACCATGAGCGATAAGGTACACCAGCTTTCGGCCAACTTTTTGGAGTTTCCTACCGTAATCGAGGTTACGCCGCAGGCTACCCCGGCCCAAACGGTTAACCAGCATTTGTACCATGTGCCCAATATTAAAACTAAAATTAACCTGCTTAAAAAGCTGTTGGATAACGAGGGCGAGATCACCAAGCTCATAGTATTTTGCAAAACCCGGTCTGTTGCCGAGGATGTTTTTAAATTCCTTACCCGCAAGTTTGGCGAGGCCGAGGTAAAGGTGCTTCATGCCAACAAAGGGCAAAATACCCGCATCAATTCCATCAATTCGTTTAAAAACGATGATGTGAAAATATTGGTAGCTACGGATGTGGCGTCGCGCGGTATTGATGTGAGCGATGTTAGCCACGTGATCAATTTTGATGTGCCGGTGGTTATTGAAGATTATGTACACAGGATTGGCCGTACAGGCCGGGCGCTGCAATCGGGCGAGGCTATTACCTTCGCCGCGCCTTCCGAGATTTACTATATCCGTAAGATTGAAAAGCTGATTAAACAAACCATCCCGGTTGAAAAGATCCCGGAAGATGTATTTATAGAAGAAACCGCGTACGAAGAACGCCAGGACCAAGCCCGCGAAATAGATATGCAGAAGCGCAGGGAAGATCCCGATTTTAAAGGCGCTTTTCACGAAAAGAAAACCCTGAACCAGCGTAAAAAATTTGATGCCAATAAGGATAAGGCTAAATATGGCTCAAAGGCCGCGAGGCAGGGTTCGGGTAGCAAATCATCCAAAAACAAAAAACGTTACTAAGCCAGTTAATGAAACTCAGATTTACCCCTTTAAACTTTTTTACCGCTTTTTTGGTAGCCGTAGCCGCTTATGTTTTTATTAATGGTGCAGGCATTGCAGGCAAGCCGCTGGAACACTGGGGCGCAACCATAGGCTGGATTTTTTTATTGTTTGCCTTTGTGGTTTTTGTGATCGATATCATGTTCCGCAATTTCTTTATCGAAACTAAACGGATCTGGATGGTGGAGACCTTCTTCATCATTTTGGTCGTTGTTATATTTTTACTTGTTAAATAAAACTTAAAAAATGAAAACTGCTGAAATAAAGCTTACTGTTACCCTTGACGATAATAATGTACCTGAACATATCCTTTGGGAATCTACCGACTCCAACAACAAGGAAGCGCTGCCTGTAAAGGCCATGATGCTTGCCCTTTGGGACCAAAGCTATAAAAATACGTTGCGTATTGACCTGTGGACCAAAGATATGCCGGTTGATGAGATGAAGCGTTTCTTTTATGAAACCCTGCAAACCATGGGCGACAGCTTTTTACGCGCAACCGGCGAAAAAAACATCGTGGAAGACCTGCGCGACTATTGCGCTCACTTTGCCGATAAAATGGAGATCACTCAAAAATAACAACCTGATATGCGCCTTAGCTCAATTTTTTCATTTGTAGGTTTTGCTTTGCTTTTGGCGGCTACCTACTGCCCCTTACTGCGGGTGTTCCATTTAACCAGCTGGAATATTTATAAGTTAAACCAGCCTTACGGCCTGGTGCTTTTATTGGTGGCGGTTATCGGTATCGTAGTATCATTCCTTAACCAGGCAAAAATTATGCGGGCCGCTGCCTGGCTTTCGCTGGTGCTGGTGGTTTTGCTTTTAGCCGCCGCTATTTTTAAAGTTAACACCACATTTAGCTTCATCCCTTTTAAAGGTGTAAACAAATTTTTAACGGGGCAGCTTAAGCTTCAGTGGGGGTGGTATGTAATGTTCGCCGGGCCAATTTTAGCTGTAATTGGCGCCATGAGCAGCAAACCTAAAACTTTTGTACCTGCTGCAGACAACACCGCCGCGGCAAATTAATATTCCTGATATGTTTTAATTGGCTGTAATGTTTACATTACAGCTTTTTTTTAAACATATTTGTAAGCATAACAATACAATCTACCTAATGTTAAAATTCACCTTCCGCCAGCAGGTATTAGCCGGTTTTGTTGCCTCTATCATACTCGTGTTTATAGTGGGCATCCTGTCGTACAATAGTTTGGTTAAGTTTGAAGACGATAATGCCTGGGTTGAACATACCCAAAAGGTGATCCATACCACAACCAGCTTACTCCAGGAACTTATAGATGCCGAAACCGGTATGCGCGGATTCGGCGCTACCAACAAGAAGGCGTTTCTTGATCCGTATAATGCCGCGCTGCCTAAAATTGCCGAGGATTTAACAAGCCTGAAGCAGATGGTTAATGATAACCCCCAACAGGTAAAACGGCTGGATTCGATCAATAAACTGGTTAAAGATCAGTTGCAGATACTGAAAACCAATATCGAAACCCGCGAAACAATGGGCCTCGATTATATGGTGCAGCGCAACATGTTTTTAAACGGTAAGGATAATATGGACCAGATCCGGATGCTGATTGAACATGTCAACAATTCGGAAGAGCGGTTGCTGGCCGACAGAAAGGCGACTTCAAAGGAAGCATCCCTTTTTGCTAAAATTGTGATCGCCTGCGGGTCCATCGTGTTTTTGCTGATCATTATGATGCTTTTTTTCTATATTCAAAAAACATTTGATCAGCAAAAGAAAATAGAAGAAGAGATCAGGGTTGCCAACGTTGAGCTTGGCAGGGTATTGGCCGATAATGAAGCCAAAAACTGGTTGCTTACAGGCACCGGCGCCCTGAACGAAAAAATGCAGGGCCAGCAGGCCGAAAAGGAGTTATCTTATAACATCTTATCTGAGGTGTGTAGTTATACCGAAGCTGCGGCCGGTACGTTTTATTTGTATAATGACGCCAACAACAAGCTCGAATTGTACGCTTCGTACGCTTTCCACAATCCCGATTTTATAAAAAAATCTGTTCAGTTGGGCGAGGGATGGCTTGGACAGGCAGCCAAAGATCAGAAAGCCTCCATTATTAAAGGGCGAATTAATGATAAGCTCGAACTGTCATCGTCGGTATTAAAAACCGAACTTGCCGAAACGTTGATTGTACCTTTCTTTTTTGATAAAAAACTGAAGGGTGTTATGGAAGTTGCTTTTAACGGCGAACTTACCGCCAATAAATCGCAATACATTTTAGCGGTTGCCAATGATATAGGTGTAGCGGTTAACACTGCCCAGGCGCGCACCATTATGCACGATCTGTACGAGGAAACCCAGCAACAGGCCGAAGAACTTGAAGCGCAACAGGAAGAGTTGAGGGTTACCAACGAAGAGCTTGTACAAAAAACCGAAGAACTGCAGGCATCGGAAGAAGAGTTGCGCGTGCAGCAGGAAGAACTGCGCACTACCAACGCCGAACTGGAAGAGAAAGCCAGCCTGCTGGAAGAGAAAAATCAGGCTATTGAAGAAGCCCGCCGTGCTATCGATCTGAAAGTACAGGAACTGGAAACTACCGGTAAGTATAAATCGGAGTTTTTAGCCAACATGAGCCATGAGCTGCGCACCCCGCTAAATAGTATCCTGGTGCTGGCCCGTATCCTGAAGGATAATAAACCGCTTAACCTGTCGGAAGATCAGATCAAGTACGCCAGTGTTATTTTTAACGCCGGTAACGATTTGTTAACGCTTATTAATGATATCCTCGACCTTTCAAAAATTGAATCGGGTAAGCTGGATATGCAAAATGAGGATGTTAAGGTTGCCGATATTGTAAACGATATGGAAATGTTGTTTGCCGAGGTTGCCGGTAATAAGCACATCAATTATACTACCTCGATAAGCAAAGAACTGCCGCAAACCATATTTACCGATAAGGTGCGTTTGGAGCAGGTAATTAAAAACCTGTTGAGCAACGCCTTTAAGTTTACACCTGAAAACGGATCGATATCCATCAATGTTAAGCCGGGTATGTCGGCTAAAACCATCAGTTTCGCTATTAAAGATTCGGGCATAGGTATCCCTGCCGATAAGCAGCGGGTGATATTTGAAGCTTTTCAGCAGGCAGACGGGTCAACCAGCCGCAAGTACGGCGGCACAGGCCTGGGCTTATCAATAAGCCGCGAGCTGGCCTACCTGTTAGGTGGCAGCATAACCCTGAGTAGTGAACCTGGCATTGGCAGCGAGTTTACCGTAACCGTACCTTTTGAGGCCAGGGTTGTTGCCTCTGCCGAAGAAATCTTGCCAACCGCCGAAACCTTTAAGCCGGTAGCGGAAATATTGCCGCCGGTGAAGCTGGCCCCGCGCGACCCCGGACGCGAGCCACTGGTAGTAATTGTTGAAGACGATAAGAACTTTGCCAATATCCTGCAGGATTATGCCCGCGATCATGGCTATAAATCAATTATGGTTTATGAAGGCACCCGCGCCGTTGAAACGGTAAAAGAAGCGAAGCCTGATGCCGTGATATTAGATATTATGCTGCCCGGTAAAGATGGCTGGCAAATTTTAAAGGAGTTGAAAAACGACGAGGCAACCATGCATATCCCGGTACACCTGATGTCGGCCGGTGAAGCGGCCGCTAACAGGGTACGTAAGGAGGGGGCTATCAATTTTATGAAAAAGCCTATCAATACCGAAACGCTCGATAAGCTTTTTGCCGATATTATGGTGCAAAGCGGCACCCGTTTTAAACAGATCCTCCTGGTTGAAGACCACAAAGCCCAAAGCCAGGCTTTGAAGGATTTAATGCAAAATCAGGGCATTACGGTTGATCAGGCTTTTGACGGCGAATCGGCTTTCCGAATGCTGCATGAAAATGAGTATCAATGCGTGATACTTGACTTGAACCTGCCGGATATTTCGGGGCTCGATCTGTTGGATAAGATCAAGGAAGAAGACCGCTTTTTATCGCTCCCGATAATTGTAAATACCGCTATGGAGCTTGATAAAAACTCGGTAAACAGGCTGATGCAATATGCTAACGCCATGGTGGTTAAAACCAATAAATCGTCAGACAGGCTGATTGACGAAGTAAACCTTTTCCTGAACAAAATAAGTGAAACATCAATAGCGCCGTTGCACGCTGCTGCATCCGCAGCATCTGCCGCACCGGCTAAACCCAAAATGGTAACAAAAAGCAAAGACGCTATTAAAGGCCGGAAGGTGCTGATTGTAGATGATGATATGCGTAATATTTTCGCACTCAGCAGCGCCCTGCAAAGCTACGATTTGAATGTAGAGATAGCTAACGACGGCGAAGAAGCATTAATTAAACTGCAAGAGATCAGTGATATCGATATCGTATTGATGGATATCATGATGCCCAAAATGGATGGCTACGAGGCCACAAGGCAAATCCGGAAACAAAACAAATGGGCTAAGTTACCCGTAATAGCCCTAACCGCAAAAGCGATGAAAGACGACCGCGAAAAATGTATAGCGGCCGGAGCAAACGATTATATCACCAAACCTGTTGATATGGACAGGTTGATATCGTTGATGCAATTGTGGCTTGAAAGTTAAATATGGATACAGCGCAGGGAAATATATCGCAGGCTCAGGTTTTTGAACTTATTGATATTGTAAAAAAAGTTCATGGCTTTGACTTTGCAGGTTATACCAAGGCATCGTTGAAACGGCGGCTGATACGTATTATGTTGCTTAACAAGTTTGAGTTTTACGACCTGAAGCATGCATTGATTAACGATGCAGGCTTTTTCCAGAATTTTTTAGAGGAAATTACGGTTAATGTAACCGAAATGTTCCGCGACCCATCTTTTTACAAAGCGGTTAACGCCCAGGTAGTGCCTTACCTGTCTACCTATCAGCATACCAAGATCTGGAGCGCGGGGTGTTCAACAGGCGAGGAAGTATATTCGATGGCGATACTGATGAAGGAGGCCGGTTTGGGTAAAAAATCGTTTATATACGGTACCGATATCAATACGGAGGTTTTGAGGGAAGCCAGGAAAGGGATCTACAGCCTTCGCAACATAAAAAGTTATGCCGAAAACTATCAGTACACCGGCTTAAAGGGGTCGATAACAGATCATTTTACTATTTTGTACGATGCGGCTTCCATCCATAACGAGTTGAAACAAAATACCCTTTTTTCGGTGCATAACCTGATATCTGATAACGTATTTAACGAGTTTCAGATGATAAGTTGCCGTAACGTTTTTATTTATTTTGAAACATTTTTGCAGGAGCGCATCCTCGAGTTGTTTTATAAAAGCCTTTGCCCGCTCGGGTATTTGTGTTTAGGGAGTAAGGAAACTATCCGGTCTGACGCTTTTAAAACGAAGTTTAAAGTGATCAACCAAAAAGAAAATATCTATCAAAAAGTTGGAACCTGATAAAAAATTACTGGAGAGATGGCAAGCTGCCGAAATTCTGTTATTTGGCGGCTCGGCAGGTTCGTTTAAAATTTTATTCAGGATAGTTAAAGAACTCTCGGAAACCTTTGGCAAAACGGTCATTTTAGTCATCCACCGTAAAAAAAACTTTTACAGTGAAATAGAAAAACTGTTTGCCGAAAACAGCCGTATGTTAATGCGCGAGATAGAGGATAAGGATATTCTTAAAAAGAACACTATGTATATTGCGCCGGCAAATTACCACACACTTATTGAATACGGCGGATATTTTAGTTTGGATGTGTCGGAGCCGGTATGGTACTCAAAACCCTCCATTGATGTAACTTTTGAGAGCGCTGCCGAGGTCTACGGTGGCAAATGTGTGGCTATACTGCTTTCGGGGGCCAACCAGGATGGCGCTAACGGATTGTTAAAGATTCGCGAAAGCGGCGGATTGACCATTGCTCAAAACCCGGAAGATGCCGAGATGCCCGAAATGCCCCGCTCGGCCATCAATAACGGCGGCGCGGAATATGTGTTAACCCAGGAAGAGATTTTTCAATTATTACTTTCATAATAACAGCATTACCCCAGATATTTACATGACCCCTGTTAATATTCTTATTGTTGATGACAGAGAAGAGAATATCATAGCGCTCGAAGCTTTGCTTAAGCGCGATGATATCAGAATGTTTTCTACCACATCACCAAACGAAGCCCTTAAAATTGCCTGGGATACCAATATCGCCATAGCGCTTATTGATGTGCAAATGCCCGAGATGGATGGTTTTGAGCTGGTTGAAATGCTGAAATCAAACCCGCGTACCAAAGATATCCTGGTAATTTTTGTTACCGCCATATCTAAGGAAGCCAAATATGCGGTGAAGGGCCTCGGCACGGGCGCTGTTGATTACCTATACAAACCGCTCGATCCGTATATTACATCGGCTAAGGTTGATTCGTTTGTGCAACTGGCCCGCAACCAGGCCGATATCAGGCAAAAAAACGAAGAGTTGCAGAACTACGCCCTGGTGGTCAAAAACTCGGCCGACATCATCACTTCTGTCGACGCGCAAAGCCTGCGCATTATCGATATCAATCCCACGATAGAAAAAATAATGGGGTTCAGGGCATCCGAACTTACAGGTAAAAGCATTGTTGACCTGGCTATTGAAGAACACCGGTTTGATTTCAGGAAAAAGCTGGGCGAGATTATTAAGGATAATCTCCAGTTCGCCATTTTTGAATTTAAGTTCGAAACATTTGATAAGCGGTTAATCTGGGTTGAATGCCGTGCCGCCTATCGCAATAAGGTGATTTTTATCAACATTAGTGATATTTCGCCCCAAAAAAGCTTCCAGGAGCAACTCATCAAATCAAAAGAGAATGCCGAACATAGCAAAAAGGTAAAAGAAACCTTTTTGGCTAACATGAGCCACGAGTTGCGCACGCCGGTTAACGGTATTATCGGTATTTCGGCGCTGTTGCGCAAAACGGAGCTGAATGAGCAGCAATTGGGCATGCTCGATCTGCTGGATACCTCGTCAAAGTCATTGTTGGGGGTTATTAATGATGTACTGGATATATCGAAAATAGAGGCCGGCAAATTCAGCATTGTGCGTACAGCAAGCAATGTTTATGATGTTGTAAAATCGGTATTTAACCTGCTTAAATTTAAAGCGGATGAAAATAACATCGAGTTTTTGCTGGAGATTGAAGAAGAGGTGCCGCAATACCTCATGATTGATTCGTTGCGCCTTAACCAGATCCTGATGAACCTGCTGAGCAATGCGCTTAAGTTTACCGAACGTGGTTATGTTAAGCTCAGGGTAATAGTACTGCAAAAGCATCTTGATAAGGTTAAAATTAAATTCAGCGTAGAGGATACCGGTATCGGGATCCCTGCCGACAGGCTTAACAGCATTTTCGATTCATTTGAGCAGGCCGAAGATGATACCTCGAACAAATATGGCGGTACAGGTTTGGGCCTTACCATCGTAAAAAAACTGGCCGAACTTAAGGGCGGCGAGCTAACCGTAAGCAGCCAGGCCGGCAGGGGGAGCACCTTTAATTTTACCTGCTGGTACACTATAGCCGCCAAGCCGAAGGAAAAACCGGCCGAAAGGGGCGACCGGATCCTTGCGCCGTTTAATCATATACGGGTGCTGGTAGCCGAAGATAACATGGTGAACCAGTTTATGCTTTCCAAAATTTTGAAAGACTGGCGTGTGGAAGTTGATATGGTTGATAACGGCCGCAAAGTAATTGACAGGCTGAATAGCAAAAGCTACGACATTATTTTAATGGATACCCACATGCCCGAAATGAACGGCTACCAGGCTGCCAAAGCCATCAGGGTTGATTTTGAAGAACCCAAGCGGAGCATCCCTATCATTTCGCTCTCGGCGGCAAGTTATGATCATGAACAGCAGGAAGCCATTGCCGCAGGCATGAATGAGGTGTTATCCAAACCGTTTATGCCCTATCAACTGCACGAAAAAATGGCGAGGTTGTTAAAGGTGGATGCCTAAGCCGGGTTAAAACTCCAGCTTAGTCTGGCCCACGCCCATTATTTTAGCTTCATGCTCCAATAGCCATTTTTTACGCCAGATGCCGCCTGCATAGCCGGTTAAACTGCCGTTGGCGCCTATAACCCTGTGGCAGGGCACAACTACCCATAAATTATTGCGCCCGTTGGCCGCGGCGATAGCACGTATAGCCAGCGGGTTATTCATCTGGTTGGATTGTTGGGTGTAGGTGATGGTTGTTCCATAGGGGATTTTTGTTAGCTCATTCCATACTTCCTGCTGAAAATCACTGCCCGGCTGTTTTATGGGGATGCTGAACTCCCTGCGCGTGCCCGCGAAATACTCGTTGAGCTGGTTGATGGCCGACTGCAGTAATTGGGTAGGGGCAGGTTCAATTTCATACGCTTCATCGCGGATGGAAATGGAGGTGATATAGCCATCTTCCTCAATAATGCGGGCAATGCCAACCGGTGTTTTAAAATAAGCTGTGGGCATGTATAACTGATGCGTTAGTTCAAAATTAAGCTAATTTAACGGGCCTGGCAAATCGTCCATCAATCACTCGGCGGTAATGATTACATTTGCGCCGATGAAATTGGTTAACGAAACCTGGTACCTGCTTAAAAAAGAGATTCTACTGGAGTGGCGGGCAAAATATGCTTTCAACGGTGTTTTGCTGTACGTGGTTTCAACGGTTTTTGTATGTTATATTTCGCTTAACCTTAACCCGGGTTTTGCCAAAAGTGAGGGCTACCCCATAGTTTGGAACGTGCTGTTCTGGATTATTATGCTGTTTGCATCGGTAAATGCCATAGCCAAAAGCTTTATGCAGGAGAGCAAAAACCGGCTGCTGTATTATTACTCCATTGCCAGTCCGCAGGCTATTATTTTATCCAAAACTATTTATAATGTGTTGCTGATGGGCTTGCTGAGTGTATTGGCGCTGGTGGTTTACCTCGTATTTTTCCCCAATAGGCTTGGCGACCCTCTATATTACTTTTTGGCGGTATTACTGGGCAGCATCAGTTTTTCTACCGTGTTTACCATGATCTCGGCCATTGCCTCCAAGGCGGGGAATAACGGCACGCTGATGGCTATTTTAAGCTTCCCGGTTATCATCCCCGTAATCCTCGTACTGATCAAACTCAGCAAAAGCGCTATGGACGGCGTAGACCGGAGTTTTTTTTACGGCAACATTGGTGTGCTGTGCGCCATCAACGCTATTGTTATCGCTACCGCCATGCTGCTGTTCCCATATCTGTGGCGGGATTAAGGAGTGTTCATTTTTTTAAAGTGTGAACACTTGTTATTTTTAAATAAAAATGAACGCTTGATAATCAGTTGGTTATAAAAGTTAAAGTTTGCCAAAAAAGCCAAGTTGAACAAGTTTGCATTGATAGCCAGTAAGTTATGATTTTGGTTTTAAAAACGTTGAACACCCGTTTTTTAAAAAATGAACACTGACAAAATACTGTCAGCGGGTTAGTTTAAAATATCCCTGCGGCAATTTCATCAACCATTCATAAAAAATGCGTTTTTTTATATTTTGTAATCAAGCCTGTGGTCGGTGTTTTCACCGTACCACATGATCGATAAGAAGTTACACTAAGTAAAACGACAACAACCTACCCAGAAAGTGGTACGGTGAACACCAACAACAGGCTCAATGAATCATGTGGTGCGGTGAAAACACCGACCACAAGCTGAATGAATCACGTGGTGCGGTGAAAACACCGACCACAAGCTGAATGTGTATTGATAATCAATTGGTTGTAAAATTTATTTTGGAAGGTTGGAACACCCGTTTTAAAAAGTGGAACACCAGCCGACTATTCAAGCCTGTGGTCGGTGTTTCACCGTACCACTTTATCATGTTTAGCGCTCACATATGCTCCATATAATGTGTTATCAGTTCGTTAGCTTCATTTTTTATATAATAAGATGCCGAAGAATGTAAATATTCTTCAGGTAGTTGACACAGTTCTGCTTTAACTGGATTGTTATGTATATAATCTAATTTTTGCTCCAAAACAATACGATTGTACATTGTTGCTTTGTAAGGTCTGCGTTCCCAAAATTGGTATTCGCGGTCATTCTGACTGCTTTTATAATTCTCTAAGCTTCGGCTATCATTTATCATGCTGAACTTAAGCTGCTGTGCTGTGAATTTGCTGAAGTGTTGTTGTACGTTTTTATTTAGCCAGTCAGGTTGTTTACACCAAAGGATATGAATATGGTTGGGCATTATCACATAGCCGTATAGCCATATCCGATTGTTTTTTACTAAAAAATTCAGGCTATCAATTACTATGTTTTTGTATTTATCCGAATGGAGTAAAGGTTGCCAGTTAAGGCAGGTGGCTGTGAAAAATTCTATTCCTTGATGCATGGTTTAAGTGTAGGGATACGAATATAGTAAATCAGGATGTTGTAGTAAAGCGCCGATTAAAAGCTTTGTTTTCTTTGGGTTATTACTCCTGTTAGTGTTTTCACCGTACCACATGATCGATAAGAAGTTACGCTAAGTAAAACGACAACAACCTACCCAGAAAGTGGTACGGTGAACACCAACCACAGGCTCAAAGGCTGAATGAATCATGTGGTACGGTGAAAACACCGACCACAAGCTGAAACGTGTAGTGAAGGGCTGTAACAGCCGTTTTTAAAAGTGGAACACCAGCCGACTATGGCAGAGCATTCAAGCCTGTGGTCGGTGTTGTCACCGTACCACATGATCGATAAGAAGTTACGCTAAGTAAAACGACAACAACCTACCCAGAAAGTGGTACGGTGAACACCAACAACAGGCTCAATGAATCATGTGGTGCGGTGAAAACACCGACCACAAGCTGAATCCATCGCTTTTTGCTTAAGTTGACGGCTATGCTCTCAAGAGGGGAATCGCACTTCCCAACGCTTTTTGTTTAAATTGATTGTCTTGTCCTCAACCGGAACGCCCTTTAGGCGGAGGCTTGATGATAAATTATTGTTAAAGGCTATTTACCTGCGGCAATTTCATCAACCATTCATAAAAAATGCGTTTTTTTATAGTTTGAAATTTTACGCCCTTATTTTAACAGATGCGCTTTTACTGGTTTTTACTTTTTTGCTTCCTGTTTCCGGCGGTAGCGCTTGCACAAGCCAACACCATTATCGGTAAGGTGGTACGGGCCGATACCAAAGCGCCCGTACCCAATGCCAGCGTGTTTTTAAATAATGCCACTTATGGTACTTCTACAGCGGAGGACGGTACGTTTACCCTCAGCGGCGTAAAATCCGGCCAGTATACGCTGGTAATTACCGGCGTTGGCTACGAAGAATTTTCAACCACCGTACTGGCAGGCAAAGAACCCGTAAAGCTGAACATCGAGCTTACCCAAAAAGTGCTGATGCTGCGCGAAGTGGTGATTAGCAGCGGCGCCGACTGGAAAAAGAACTACGAGCTTTTCCGCAAGGAGTTTGTGGGCAATACCGAAAACGGCAAGGAATGCAAGGTGACCAACCCCCATATCCTCAACCTCATTTATCACCGCGGCAAGCAGCAGCTGGAAGCATCGGGCGATGAGTTTTTGGTGGTGGAGAACCTCGCTTTAGGGTACCGCACCAAGTTTTTATTGAAAAGCTTTTTGTTCGATGGCATTGAGCATACCATATCCTACTCGGGCAGTGCCCTGTTCGAGAACCTGCCCGGCAGCGCCGAGCAAAAAAAGATCTGGAAAAAGAAACGCGAGGAAGCCTACTATGGTTCGGCCCAGCATTTTTACCGATCATTGTATAAAGGCACGCTGAAACAGGAGGGCTTTGAAGCGCACGATTTTACCCGCTACCTCAACCCCGAACGCCCGGAAGAAGCCGTGCTGATGGCCCGCATCAAAAAATACCGCGAAGGCCCGCGCGATTCGCTGGCCAAATACTATAAGCTGAGCAACATGACCAAGTGGTTTCATGAAAGCATGGTTAAAACGCCCTACCAGGAAACGGAGATTTTGCGCAAAACCCCACAGGATGGTATTTATGCCGTCACCTTCCCACATTTTTTATACGTGGTATATACCAAACGCGAAGAAACCACCGAGTTTAAAGATGTTTACCACCCGCTGGATATGCCCAACTACGAAACCAGCGTACTTACCAAATACTCCAATTTTGTGGCCTTTGATATGAACGGCATTGTAGTATCAAGCCCGGGGCCGCTGTATGAGGGCTCATGGTCGAAGGCTAAGCTGGGGGATTTGTTGCCGGTGGATTATGAGCCGGGGGATTAGGGGAAGAGTTATGGCATCGAACTCTAAAAATATTTTGATGTTGGTTGACGTCTAAATTTCAACTGTTTATGTTTAAATTGTGCAATGTCAACTCAATCAAACTTCTCGTCAGATAAACCAGTGATCAATCAGGAGGATGATCAATTTCAGAGATACAACTTTTCAAAGAGAATTGCCCAAACAATAATAAATAGGAAATCTTCCGATTGTATTGTTTTGGGAATATATGGCGCCTGGGGTGAAGGAAAAACTTCCGTAGTCAATTTTATAGAAAAAGAACTTAACCAAGATGCGACTGTAGTTTCAGTAAAATTTAATCCATGGAGATACAATGATGAAAACGCTCTATTGATGCAATTTTTTCAAAGTTTAGCTAATGGCTTAGATACAAAACTTAAAACTCGATCAGAAGACATCGGATCTTTATTAAAAAAATATGGTGGATTATTAAGTTTCAATATTCCATATGTTGGTAATCCGGGCGAAAAAATAAAGCAAGCTGGCGAATTGCTTGATGGGTTGGATATTGAAACATTAAGAAGCCGAATTGAAAAAGCATTAATTGAAAGCAATCAAAAGATTGCTGTTTTTATTGACGACATCGATAGGCTTGATAAACAAGAGATACATTCAATTTTTCGTTTAGTAAAGCTCAATGCTGATTTTTCAAACATTACGTATGTTCTATCATTTGACGAAAAAATGGTGTCTTCAGCTATTGGTGAAAGATTTGGAGATGGTGACAGTGTTTCGGGGCAAAGTTTTCTTGAAAAAATTATTCAAATTCCGTTGAAAATACCGGTTGCTCAACCAGAGGCTTTAACCAAATTCTGTTATAAGTTTATTAACGATTGTTACAGCGAGAACGGCCTTAATTTACCTGATTCACAAATAGAAAGGTTTGGTCGCCAATTTAACAGTAATATTTTAATTCAATTAAAAACGCCAAGATTAGCGGTAAGATATGGAAACTCAATTTCGTTTGCAGTGCCGTTACTTATCGGCGAAGTTAATATTGTCGACCTTTGGCTATTGGAGGCAGTTAAGATATTTTACCCCACTTTTTATGATTTTATAAAAGCTAACCCAATATTTTTCATTGGAATGTATTATGATCGCTACTTTGAAACAAAAGATATTGATAAAAGTGAACAATTTATAAAGCAAATCGACAATTTATCTGCAAGCTTTTCTAACATTGAAAAAGAAGCAATTAAAGACTTGCTTGTAGAATTATTTCCGTCGCTTAGCGGTGTGTTTAGCCATTATGTTCAATCTCATTCAGTTGATTGGGACAAAGAAAAAAGAATTTGTTCGCCTAAATATTTCAATAGATATTTTACTTATTCTGTCATTAAAGGTGAACTTTCCGATATTGAATTCGAAAATTTCATACTTTCCGTTTCGGATAACTCAATTTCAGAAGTATATGAAAAAATCAAGGCATTAATTGAAGAAAGTAGCCCCGAGGCATTCTTAAATAAGATTAGGTTATTAGAACGCGAGTTAGATTGGAACATTGCCTTGAAAATTTCAAAAGCTATAGTTGCTCATTCCGAATTATTTCCTAAAAATGAAGATTTATTTCGACTTGATTTCGAACATCCGAATGGACAGGTAGTTGTTTTTATTAGTCAAATAATTAGAAACCAATCAGATGTGGAAGAAAGACTAATGGTTGCAAAAGAACTAATTGAAACTGCTACTCCAATGTCCTTTGCTTGCAATTTATATCGTAGGATAGTTCCGAACTTATATGATGATAGAGGTGAAGAAACAATTTTTACGAAGGATGAGTTTAAATTGATTAACAAAACTCTAATAGCTCGGGCATTAAAGCAGGCTAACGGTGAGCCACTCCTTGAAAAGTTTCCTGAAGAATGCTTGCTCTTATTTTCAGCTTGGAGGGACGTCGATGAAACTCGTTTTAATGACTATATTAGGAATTTTTTAAATAATTATCCTTCTAAAGTAGATTCGTTAATTTGGGCTTACACTCCGGAGGCGCAAAGCAGCCGTTACCCAAAGCCTTATAAAACTAATCTTACCCAAGTGAGGTTTAAATATTTAATTTCTATTATCGATAAACATATCATTTATGATGCTATCAAAATTGTTCATAAAGAAGAAGAGCTAAACTCTGTAGAAGTCGTTTGGGCTGATGGGTACGACAAAAACCCAAGTGAAATAAATGCAATCAGACAATACGTGTATTGGTACAACCATTCTTCGTAACATTACAAACAACTTAGTTACACGATACGATACTCTTTTATTTGTCATTCCATTTGATACTAAGAGCATGTAAGCGTGCATACAATTTTTCCTTACCTTTACCGCCACAAATCATATGAAGTTTATTTATCAAACATGGTGGAAGGTAATAGCCGTTTTACTGGTATTATCTACTTTTTACACCGGGCTGGTTTTTAAAGCGCCGCGGTTGCCAATTATTCACGAAACCATCCGCAATTTATATTTCCACGTGCCTATGTGGATGGGCATGCTCACGGTGTTTGTGGTGTCGGTTTATTTCAGCATTAAATACCTGCAAACGGGTAAGGAAGAGCATGACCTGGCGGCTGTGGAGTGTGTGAATACCGGTTTGCTGTTTTATACCCTTGGCCTGTTAACCGGCATGCTTTGGGCCAAATATACCTGGGGCGAGTTCTGGAGCGGCGACCCTAAGCAAAACAGCGCGGCCATTGCGTTCCTGTTATACTGCGCTTACCTGGTGCTGCGCAACTCGATTGATGAGGAGCAGAAGCGCGCCAAAATTTCGGCCATTTACAACATCTTCGCGTTCCCCATCATGATTGTGCTGATTTTTGTGCTGCCCCGCATGACGGATTCTTTGCACCCCGGCAGCGGCGGTAACCCGGCCTTTGGTAAATATGACCTGGACAACGGTATGAAGGTGGCCTTTTACCCGGCCATGCTGGGCTGGAGCTTCATAGCCCTTTGGATAGCCACCATCCGCTATCGTATCCGTTTAGTTGAAAACAAGAAGAACGCTATAAATTAATATGAAAAAATTATCTCTTGTATTGTTGCTTGTGCTATGCTGCACCGCAGTTTTTGCACAGCAGGGCCAGCAGGTTGAAATGGCCGACGCCCTGCGCAGTTCCGGAAAAATATACGTAGTTGTGGCAACAATTTCCATCATTTTTACCGGACTGGCCATTTTCCTGTTTACTATCGATCGCCGCTTAAAAAAAGTCGAAAACCAAAAGTAGTTCAAATAGTAGGTTTAAATTGTTTAAACATATTTTTCGTAGCGCTGTTGTTGGGTGTAAACAACACACTAACTAATAAATATTTGCAATATTGATAAAAATTGTACCAAATTTGCTCACTTTTTTAAGAGTTTAATATTTATACAATAGTTATGGCTACGAATATTTTGGTCGCCGACCAGGAAACACACTTTTTTGGCGACGTATGTAAAAACTTTGATCATGCTGCCCAATTCACTAAACATGATGCCGGTTTGCTGGATCAGATCAAATCGTGCAACAGCGTTTACCGCTTCCGCTTCCCTATCCGCAGGGGCAACGGTTTCGAGGTAATTGATGCCTGGCGTGTTGAGCACTCGCACCACCAGTCGCCCACCAAAGGCGGTATCCGCTACAGCGAAATGGTGAACGAGGACGAAGTAATGGCCCTCGCCGCCCTCATGACCTACAAGTGTGCCATCGTTAACGTGCCGTTCGGCGGCGCTAAAGGCGGTATCAAAATAAATCCAAAAAACTACACGGTAAGCGAGCTGGAAAACATCACCCGCCGCTACACGGTAGAGCTGATTAAAAAGAACTTCATTGGCCCAAGCATTGACGTGCCCGCCCCCGATTATGGATCGGGCGAGCGCGAAATGAGCTGGATTGCCGATACCTATGCCACCATGAACCCCGGTCAGCTGGATGCCATGGGTGCCGTAACCGGTAAACCTATCGCCCTGCACGGTATCGCGGGCAGGAGGGAAGCAACCGGTCGTGGTGTAGCCATTGCCACCCGCGAGTGTGTGAGCGTTGGCGAGGATATGCAAAAGCTGGGCCTGCTGCCGGGCTTATCGGGCAAAAGGGTAATTGTGCAGGGTTTGGGTAACGTAGGTTACTATTCGGCCAAGTTTTTATCAGAGCTGGGCGCTATCATAGTAGGCCTTTGCGAGTTTGAGGGCGCTATTTATAACGAGAACGGTTTGGATATTGAAGCCGTTTTCCAGCATCGCAAAGCAACCGGATCTATTTTAGGCTACGCCGGTGCCACGCAGGAGTTTAGCAACACCATGGAAGGTTTGGAGCAACCCTGCGACATCCTGGTGCCTGCCGCTTTAGAAAACCAGATTACGGTTGATAACATCCGCAACATCCAGGCAAAAATTATTGTGGAAGGCGCCAACGGCCCAACATCGCCCGAAGCCGAGGAGATATTTTATGCCAATGGCGGCATCATCGTTCCGGATATGTACGCCAACGCTGGCGGTGTAACGGTATCCTACTTCGAGTGGTTAAAAAACCTGAGCCACGTAGCTTTCGGCAGGATGAACCGCAGGTTTGAAGAAAATTCCAACCTTAACCTGGTAAACATGGTTGAGGGCATTACCGGGGTTGCCTTAACGCCAATGCAACGGTCAACCATTATTAAAGGCGCGTCGGAACTGGAGCTGGTAAACTCGGGCCTGGAAGATACCATGATCCGCTCATACCACGAAATCAGGGAGATTTACAAAAGCAACCCTGCTATCGGTACCTTGCGTAATGCCGCAATGGTGGGCGCTATCAATAAAATAGCCGTATCGTACCAAAACCTGGGCATCTGGCCATAATTAAGGATTTAATAGTTTTATTATATAGCGGGGTGGGTTTGAAAAAGCTTGCCCCGTTAACCCCCTCTAAATCTCCCCCGGAGGGGGAGACTTTCGGAATCGCTTATTTTTTGTCTGAACCCGAATTTTACGGAATTTGTTGAATAGACAGAATG
>NZ_QGHA01000002.1:24571-418783 GCF_003148845.1 Mucilaginibacter oryzae
AGCAAATAGCCCCCTCTAAATCTCCCCCGGCAGGGGAGACTTTTAAAAGCCCTTCCTTACGGGGAAGGATTGGGTGGGGTTAACAAAAAAATAAAACAGTCTACCTGTAATATCGTTAACCTTACAACATCTAAATTAAAATCACTCAAAACACAAACAGACTAAAATGGACACTTCATTAATTACAACAAGTACATCTTTAGAGGGGTATAAAGTTACCAGGCATTTAGGCGTCGTACGTGGCATTACGGTTCGCAGCCGCAGCGCGCTGGGCAATATAGCAGGCGGCTTTCAATCGTTGTTTGGCGGCAGACTTTCTATTTACGTTGAGCTTTGCGAAAACGCCCGCGAAGAGGCCTACCAGTTGCTCATCCAGCATGCGCAGGCCCTCGGCGCTAACGGTATCATCAATATGCGCTACGATGCCAACGAGGTGATGCAGGGTATTACCGAGGTGCTGGCTTACGGTACGGCGGTTGTGGTTGAAAAGATTTAATATAAACAAACAAGGAGCTTCACGAAGCTCCTTGTTTGTTTAGCAGTTGTTTTCGGCGCCTTTAAGCTATTGTTATTTGAAATATGAAAGCGGTATGGTTTTCCACATGCCGTGGGCCAGGTGACCTATCAATAGCTCATAGATCAGGTAAATAGGCCAAAAAATATAGTGGATGATCAGTAAAATTATGCTGTGGTTATAATACCAGCTTACCATGAGCGAGTATAAACCCAGAAACAGGTACAATATGCTGGTTTCACGTTCTTTCATTGTTTAGCTTTTTTACGGGCTAATTTACCAATTACTTACAATTTTTCATGTTGTAAATTACGTTGTACCCGGCAGCGTTATCAGTTTGCGGTTTACCCGTTTGGGTATCGTATTTATAGGGTTTTTGTGCCAGTTGGTTGCCCCTCAACTGGAATTCTACGCTCAATGTATCTTTGCTTCCCTCCTGGTTATAGGTCCACAGGGCTTTAATAACGTTGTCGTTCAGTTTACCTGTAAGGCTGCCCCTGCGCGCGTCTTTTTCCTTGGGTAGCCAGTTCATGTCGCCGGTAACATCATTTCCGTTAATGCGCAGGTTTACTTCGGTGGTGTCCTGGGCTGTCGTGCCATCGGTGGTATAAAAGCAGTACTCCATGTTTACGGGCGGCGCGTCGGGGGCGTTAGCCAGGGCGGTATCACTTTTAGTTAGCGCCGAATCTCCTTTTTTATCGCCGCTATTCCCCGCGCATGAGGCCATGGCCAGGGCCATGCAGGCAATAAAGCCTAATTGAAATTTCATAAATGTAAATTTTGCTTTTTACTATTTACAAATAAAACTACAAAAGGTTCAATTTATGATTTTTGCACAAAAAATTAAAGCCGCGGTAGCGGCTTTGGTGTTATTTATCTTCAGATGGGTTTTGTTTTTTTTCGGGAGGTGTTGAAACAATCTCCCCAAATTCATTCACGTAGGCCATCATATTTTCCAGGTCGCTGCCTCCGGGATTTTGTTTGCGTTCCTGTTTGCGTTGTTCTTTATCTTCCTTTTTTTTCTGGCGGTTTTTCTCCAGTTGTTTTTTCATGAATGTCGCTTGCGATTTAGCCATTAATTATCAATCAGTTAAGTTATACAATATGCTATCAGCAACGCTGGTGATAATCCGGCTAAACAAACCAAAGGCTTGTTTTAATAGAGGATGAAGGTGACCTTTAATTTTATGTTCCGGGCAGCAACGGTATCAGCGTGGAATACAACAGATCAGGATCAAAATAGCGGGAAGCGGCGAACTGGGATAGCTTTATTTTTCCGTTTGGCTGCAAATATACAAAAAAGAGCCGGTTTTTAAAACCTCACCTAAATCCTCTCCAGGGGAGAGGACTTAGGTGAGGTACTCCCTTAACTTTGGAGAGGGCCGGTGTGAGGTGAATTTATTATAGGCACCAAACGTGGCATTCGTTTCTAAATATTTTAACTTTAACCCGCAAACCAAATCAACTAACCTCATGAAACGCAGAAACTTTGTTCAAGGCTCGGTACTGGCGGGCGCCTCGTTACTAACCACCGGTGTTTTAAAAGCCGCTACCTTAACCGGATGCGCCGATCCGGGTAAAAACGCAGCCGCCGTTGCAACCGGCGATAAGCCTTTTAACCTGAATTACGGTATTCATGATGGTATGTTTAAAAGCCATGCCGGCGATGATTTTATCGACCAGATAAAATTTGCCTATGATAAAGGCTTCCGGGCTATAGAGGATAACGGTATGAGCGGTCGCCCGGCTGATCAGCAGAAAAAAATTGGCGAAACTTTAGCAAGGCTGGGCATGGCCATGGGGGTATTTGTGCAGCCGGGTTTGGGTAACGACAGTAATATGCTGGCGACCGGTAAAGCCGACCAGGTTGAGAAATTCATAGCATCGTGCAGGGAGGCTGTTGAGGTAGCCAAGCGCGTGGGCAGTAAACTGGTAACGGTTGTACCCGGCGATTTTGCGCGCAACCTGCCCATAGGCGTGCAAACCGGTAATGTAATTGAAGCGATAAAAAAGGGAACCGCTGTTTTAGAGCCGCACGGCATTATTATGGTGCTTGAACCGCTAAGCGATAACCCCGATTTGTTTTTGCGCACCCCCGACCAGGCTTACGCCATTTGTAAGGCGGTGGGCAGCCCATCGTGCAAAATATTGTATGATATGTACCACGTGCAGCGTAACCAGGGTAATATTATCCCAACGCTCGATTTAGTGTTTGATGAGATTGGCTATTACCAGGTAGGTGATAACCCCGGGCGTAAAGAACCGGGCACCGGCGAAATGAATTATAAAAACATTTTTAAACACATCTATAGCAAAGGTTATAAGGGTGTAGTAGGGATGGAACATGGCACAGCAGGCGCGGGTAAAGAGGGCGAACTGGCCTTAATAAAGGCTTACCGCGAAGCGGATAGTTTTATGTAACCGAATAACACCGGAAAGCTAAAATATCGCTCTAAACACGGTTCTGTACGTAATCTGCTGTTTTTTGGTAGATGAGGACTGTTTTAACCCATACTCTTTTTTATTTTATAACTATGCTGAATCCTGTTTTTACGCCTTTCCCTGTTTTAACAACCGAACGCCTGTTACTGCGGCGTTTTACGCAGGATGACGCGGCCGATTTATTTGAAATGCGGGCAAACGAAGAGGTAATGAAATACATTGCCCGGCCCATCTGTAAAACCCTGGACGACGCCGTTGCGCTGATAGATGTAATTGATAAATTGCTGGAAGGTAACGACGGCATAACCTGGTGTATCTGCCTCAAAAACAGCAATAAATATATTGGCAGCATAGGTTTTTGGCGGATTGAAAAAAATAATCACCGTGCCGAGATCGGGTATCTTTTAAACCCGGCTTACCAGGGAAAGGGCTTGATGCAGGAAGCCGTTGAAGCGGTGATCCGCTATGGTTTTGAAGTGATCGGGCTGCATTCGGTGCAGGCAAATGTACAGCCTGAAAACGCGGGTTCCGTAAACCTGTTGTTAAAAAATGGCTTTGTTAAGGAAGCGCATTTCAGGGAAGATCACTGGCATAAAGATCATTTTGCCGATACGATGATCTTTTCATTGTTAACAAAACATTAAATTGGGTAACAACTTATTTACACAGGGTTTTTTAATTAAGAAAAAATATTGCATGTTTACATAAAACCAATTATATATCCCCCCTGCAAACAATTCTGTTTAAACGGGGTTAACATTAACAAATAAAAGAAACTTATCATGGCAACAGAAAAAGCAAGCGGTATTACCGCGTACTCAGTAAAAACAAAAACTAAAAATGTACCTATGATCGATCCGGTTATCGACGTAAAATCGGGCAGATATATCGCTACGGGAAAAGACAGCGAGGGTAACAAGATGGCTGCCATTATGGGCAAAGCTGCTGCCGAAGAACATATCAAAAAAGGCAATGCAAAAAAAGGTTCAGGTTGGTAAATAACCCGAAACATAAAAAACGCCTTGTGTTGGTAAAACACAGGGCGTTTTTGCTTTTAAGGGGAGAGCCTTTTTAATTACCTGATCATTTATTTGCCCATTCTACATATTCAAAATGGTTGGCAAAGGTACGATAGGTTATACGTCGAAGGTAGCCTTCTAATTCTTCAATAGGTATATCGACCGGGCTAAAAACTGTTTCAGGGTTCTGTTTGTCGTACGATGCTTTGATCTGTATTTGTCCCTTAGCCAGGTGTATCCCAAATTCATGGTCATTAAACCATTTGTTGTTTTTCAATAATTGGCTAAAAGATATAGAATCATGGAAAGTTTCGATCAGTTTTACCGTTTTTAATTGTTGACCATCCATCCCGTAAAAAATTGCCGAAATGATGGTCGAATTACCGTTTTTTTCAACAAGCAGTGAAGCTTGATACTGTTTGTTTTGGGCGGTTTTTTTCGAGGTTTCTTTTCTGTATATAAATCCGCCGGAAAGTACCCGGTTATAGGCCTGTTCAAGTACATTTTTATCCCATTCAATCTTTTCTGCACCTAACATCGCTGCACGGTGAATGGTATCTAAAATGATCAAATTTCGTTCTTCCTGTGTGCCATTCAGGTATCCTTCTTTATTAAATTTAACGGCAACATGTAAAATACTGCCAAATTTTGTTCTTACTTCATCTTCAGTATCAATTTGAACGCTGATCCTGGTAACACCTTTGGGCTTGTAACCCTCCAGAAAATCAATGTATAGGGTGGAGATAAGCGCGTTCCGGTTACTGAAATCGCTGTTTTCAATATCTTTATCACTTTGGTAAATAGTGATATCACTAAATCCGTATCGCATTTTATTTAAATCAAGGTTACTTATCCGACGGATTTTTCTTTTTATGCTGCAGCAGCTCTATCATTTTTAACAGCCTGTCCTGCCTGGTTTTTTCCTGTTTGGCGGTCAAAACCCATAATACGTATTCCTTTTTATGACTGTACGCCAGCGACTGAAAATAACTTAAGGTTTCGGGATATTGCTCAAGCGCTTCTTTAATAAAACCGGGCAGCGTCACCACTTTATGATCCACATCAATATAAGCGCTGAATTCGTTGCTGCGCACAGCTTCGTTTCGCCCTTCTGATACTTTTACAGCTTCCACGGGTTTAAAGCGCAAAGCCGTCCAGGTTTCGTTTACAGCGGCCGATGCTACCGGGCGTAAACCATATTGTGCAGGTTCGTCCCAACTGCTCATCATTTCGAGGTCGGTTTTAATGCCCGAATTTTTTTTGGGATAAATGATCCAGAAAACGGTATCCGGTTTAAGCAGCGGCGTAATTACCTTAAGCTCGGCGGTTAATTGTTCGCTCGCGGTAACAAAAAGCTGCAGGCCGTTAAAGCCGCCTTCGGCGTTAAAAGTAAGTTCCGCCCCCTCGGGTAAAGGTAACAGGCTATCAGGGTATCCTGCAGGCGCGTTCAAAATTAGCCAGCGTGAATTTGGCTTAACCTGTAATTTTTTGGCAAGGGCGTTCATAGTGATGGGTTTATAGAAGGCTAATTTAATGTAATGATATGGGGAAGCCTAATTTAGGTAACAATAGTTTAGGATGTGTCATTGCTATTTACCATTATGACATTACGCTGTTTGTTTGAACGAAAACTATATTTAACTTGGAAGAAATTTAAACTTTATGACAAAAAAATTATTCCTTTTCGGAGCAATCTGTCTGATTGCCGGTTTAGCTTCCTGTACAAAAGAATTAGCTAAAACAAACAACTTGCCGGTTTCTTCAGGCAACATCGTAAAAACGAATACGTCTACCGCACCTACGTATGTTGATATGGAGATTGTCCCGCGCAAACCTGGTGAAAATTTTGACACTTATCATGCAGATTTCAAGGGTTCAAGTATTTACCTGATTGGTCCTCCGGTTTATAACCAGGCTAAGTATCCGGTTCTGGTAAATGGTATTCCTGCTTATGGCCAGGGAATGTATGGTGAAAACTTTGCCACCATAGAGTACCAGAACCTGGGGCCGGATGCTAATGTATTTGAAGTTTCGCAAACGCTTTTTAGCTATACAGATGTAACTGCGCTTCATAATGATATGGAAACTTACTTAAAAGCTGTGAATACTTGGGTGAAAAATAATTCAACCGGTGCGCAACCACTCATTAGTTCATATATTAAAAACAGCTATACAGTAAGCGCGGGAGGGGTTAATATATTTACAGGGAAAGTGATTATGGTAACTACCGGTTCGCATGTTGCACTTGCCGATATTAGTTATCCTTTGCCGTCTGCCGCCACATATGGCATTCCATCAACTTTTATCGATGTGCCCGACCCGGCTAACTCTTCAACTCACTATTTTTTACAGGGTACCAAAGGGCTAATATCAAGCGGTAACGTAGCTTATCTTAGCGGAACTGTATATACAAACGGGCCCGCAATAACAGTATCCGGCAGCTACACTCAGGTAACTCCAAACTCCGGCGATTTTCATTCGGTAGGAACAATTATAAGATTGGATGGCAGTATTTTTCGGTTTGATCAGGTCGCCAATTCGAACTAATTGTTTGTTATAACTTTATCCCGGGGGATGGTATAAAAAATGATCATCCCCCATTTTACCACATGTTTAGTTTAACAGGTACCATGGTGATTTAAACCGCAGTAACTAACAATTTTTATAGTTTCGCGGTTAATTAAAAAACTAATCATGCATTATCTGTTAGATAACCCCGCATGGCATGCCATGAAAACAGGAAATAAGGCCTTTGCGATAGCAAATGATAACACGGGCTATTTTCCCAAAGAAATATCTCCCTTTATTGGTTCGCCCGAAATTTCGGAGGACCATTTCAAACTGCTTTATGATACCATTCCTTTTGAAAGCCATTTTATTTTTATAGCCCCGCAGGATATTGAAATTCCAGGCATGTGGGAAACCGTAGCCTATCTCCAATGCCTTCAAATGGTGCTGGATGCCGCGGCGCCTGCCGAGGCGGATCATGAGGATATCGTACCGCTTAATGATCGGCATATCCCGCAAATGCTTGAGTTAACCAAACTCACCAACCCCGGCCCGTTTGCCGAACGCACCATCCAGTTTGGCCATTACCGGGGAATATTTGACGGGGATAAACTGGTAGCCATGGCGGGGCAGCGCTTAAATCCTGTTCCCTACGCCGAAATCAGCGCGGTTTGCACCCATCCCGATTATTTAGGCAGAGGTTACGCCGGCAAACTGTTATTAAACCAGGCACACAGAATAAGGGAGGCTGGCGGGATCCCGTTTTTACACGTAAAAGCCGGGAATGAACGGGCAATTAAAGTGTACGGGAAGCTGGGTTTTGTAACGAGGAAAGAAATGTCGTTTTATGTGTTGAGGAAGGGAGAGCCCCCTCTAAATCTCCCCCGGTAGGGGAGACTTTTTATTGTTATTTATTAAACTTTTTATTTTAAGCCCTCCCTTCCGGGGAGGGTTTGGGTGGGGCTATCGCCATCTTGGCAAAGAAATCCCATAACACGATCCCTGCTGAAACCACGATGTTGAACGAGTGCTTGGTGCCAAACTGGGGAATTTCGATGCAGCCATCGATAACCTGCATCACTTCATCACTAACGCCGTTTACTTCATTGCCAAAAATAAGCGCGTATTTACCATCGTCGGCAGGTTTAAATTCGTGCAGCATGGTGCTGTTTTCGGCCTGTTCAATCGCTATAATCCGGTACCCGTCTTTACGCAGTTGTTCAACGGCTTGCAGGGGGGTTTCGTAATAGGTCCAGTTAACGGATTGTGTAGCGCCGAGGGCTGTTTTTTCAATTTCACGGTGAGGGGGCTGTGCAGTGATCCCGCAAAGGCAAATCTGCTCTACAGCAAAGCCATCAGATGTGCGAAATATGGAGCCTATGTTGTGCATGCTCCGCACATTATCCAATACTACCGCTACCGGGAGTTTATCCTGTGCTTTAAACTCATCAACCGTGGCCCGGTTCAGCTCATCTAACTTTAATTTGCGCATTTTTTTGAGGGTTCATGGTTAATAGTTCATGGTTCATAGCTGTTACGTATAAAATGAGCCATGAACCATGATCTATCAACTATAAACCAGTGGCAAAAGTACTAAAAAGCTACTAATTTAATACCGCCGCCAAAACGCCTACGCCGTCACCAATCAGCGAGCTGTAAACCGATGGGGCGTAGCCAATTTTTTGTGTGTAGTATTCGGTAACTTCAGCGCTGAATTTATCAAAGGCATCTCCTTTTACCAGGGCAATAGCGCAACCGCCAAAGCCTGCGCCTGTCATGCGGGCACCGGCCACGTCGGGGTTGGTTTTGCTGTATTCGGCAACGGTGTCGAGTTCAACGCCGCTAACTTCGTATAAATCGCGCAGCGAATCGTGCGATGCATACATCAACCTGCCAAATTCGGCCAGATTGTTCGCGGCAAGGGCTTTCGCGGCCAGTTTTACGCGGTCGTTTTCTTCAATAACATGTTTGGCGCGTTTGGCCACTACCGGGTTTGTTATCAGGTGTTTGTATTGCTCAAAAGTGGCGCCGTCTATTTCGCAAAGGTATTTAATATCCAGTTGCTGTTGTAATTCGGCTAAAGCAGCCTGGCACTCCTGCACCCGTTCGTTGTATTTTGATTCGGCCAGTTTGCGGGGTTTATTGGTATTGATGATAGCCAGTACATATTCACCAAGGTTGCTGTCAACCGCTTCGTAATCCAGCGTATCGCAATTCAGCATCAGGGCTTTGTTCTTTTCGCCGAAGGCAACGGCAAACTGGTCCATAATACCGCAGTTAACGCCGATAAAGTTGTTTTCTACGTCTTTAGATAGCTTTACGAGGTCAAGTTTGCTATAACCGCTGTTAAACAAATCGTTAAGCGCATATGATGTAACAACCTCGATAGAGGCTGAAGAAGATAAGCCGGAACCGATGGGGATATCGCCATAAAAAAGCAGATCCAAACCCTTTACCGGGTGACCGTCTTTCACAAAGCGGTCAATTACACCAATGGGGAAATTAAACCAGTTTTCACCTGTTTTTTCATAATTCAATTGCAGCGGAATATCCAGCTGTTCGCTGAAGTTCAAGCTCCTGAAGCGGAAAATACCATCCTCGTTCGGGGCGGTTAATAAGTAAGTGCCAAAAGTGATGGCACAAGGCATTACAAGGCCACCGTTATAATCAATATGTTCGCCGATAAGGTTTACACGGCCCGGCGAAAAGTATGCGTTATCTGCTTCTTTATTAAAAATCTTGTTAAATTCCTTGTGCAAATTATTCTTCATTATTCAGGTTGGTTTTCTGAAACAAATATTGTGAAAATTGTCAAAATTACATTTATAAATGTTAATTTAATTTTTAATTTATTTTAACAGGATAGTTGCTGATATTGGCAGCTGTTAATCAACCAAAGATACACGATGAAACAATACCTTATAACCGCTTATGACTATACCGATGCCGAAGCTTTAAACAGGCGTATGGCCGCGCGTCCGCACCATATAGAGGGCGTAAAGGCCCTTAAGGAAAGCGGCAATTTCATAGCGGCGGGCGCAATGCTTAATGAAGAGGGTAATATGATAGGATCAACCATGATGCTGCAGTTTGAAACCGACGAAGCGCTTGAAGCCTGGAAACAGAATGATCCATATACCACGCAGCATGTTTGGGAAAGCATTGATGTAAAACCGTTTAAGGTGGCAGTTATTTAATATGTTGGCTGTTTTGAGTCGGCGGTTTGCGGTTAGATATTGCCAAACCCTGCCGTTTCATGCCGTTTTGGGTGAAAACATGGATCACAGGCTTTAACACCAACCTGACACTCGCTTTTCGTTTTTAAGGATAGACACCGGGGTACTAAATAATGTTGGTTACAACACCAACATTGGCACAAAGAGGTGCGGTGAAAACACCCTGCCGTTGTTGATGACAAAACCGTAGTCGTTAACTTAAGCTGCCGTATGCAAATTTTCCAGTGCGCCGTTTGGCGCTACCCGTTTGTAGGATAAATATAAAAGGGCACTTTGCCTCGTAGAGGCTACCCCTATAAACCATGCCTATAAATGTCCTGAAGAGGGTAGCCTCTACGAGGCAAAAGACTGTCTGCCTGTATCTTCTACAAACAGGTATCCCCTACGGGGAATCTAAGCACAGTAGTTCATAGGGCATGAATCATATCTTTCTCCTCAACTTTTGAATGGCTTTTGTCCTTAAGTTAATGGCTGTGGTGATAACATCAACATTGGCACGGTTTTGAGCGGAGGTTTGCGGTTACAGAAAAGTTATTGCCAGCTGCCGGTTACTGTTCCTTCCAGTTGCTCATCTTCCAGTAACCTTCCTTATCCCTGGTATAAAAAGCTGTAAAGCCTTTTCCCTCCAGGTTAAAATCAAACGAAAACTCATTTACAGCAGCGTCATCGGGCAAAAAGTTGGTTACAATACTATCGGCTACTGCGGATAAGGTAATACCAAAGTTATCATTAACAACCGGTAGGGCCTGTTTTTCGCTCTCAATAAAATCGTTAAAAGTTTCAAATTCAAAGCTTCCGTTTTTCTGTTTGCGTGCAGCGTTAAAAGCTGCTTCTGCCCATTGTTGTTTGTAAACTTCCATGGCGTTAAGCAGGTCGGCTGCCGAAATTTCGGGCAGGCCGTCCTGGCCTGTGGTATTATAGCTATTCAGTATTTCTTCTTTTGTTTTCATGCTTAGTACAGCGCTATCCTATAACAAAAGGATGCCGGTGGGGCATCCTTTTGGGGTGGCAAAAGTAATGAATTTAACCTCACCGCGGCCTTCTACTTTGGAGAGGGCCGCGGTGAGGTTCTTAAAGTCTTTTCCTTTGGAGAGGATTGAGGTGAGGTAACCTTAAGCCCCGCCAATGCTATCCAATACTGCCATGTCATCTTCTGATAATTGAATATCGGCGGTTTTCATATTTTCTTCAAGGTGGCTAACACTCGAAGTGCCGGGGATGAGCAAAATATTGGGCGAATGATGGAGCAGCCAGCTTAACGCAATTTGATGCACCGTTGCATTGTGTTTGGCGGCTATGCGTTTCAAAATCTCTTCGCCGGGTATGTTTCCGCCTCCAAGCGGGAACCAGGGGATAAACGCGATGTTATGATTGTTGGTGTATTCCAGCTCCGCTTCCCATTTACGGTTATCAACGGCGTACATGTTTTGTACCGATACCACTTCAAAATATTGCTGTGCCAGCTTAATATCGGCAACACTTACCTCTGACAGGCCGATATGCCTGATCTTACCTTCCTGCTGCGCTTTCTGCAAAAATTCGAACGATTTTTCGGCGGGCACTTTAGGGTCAATGCGGTGCAGCTGGTACAAATCAATTCGTTCAACCTGCAAACGCCTTAAGCTGCCGTTAAGGGCTTCTTTCAAATGTTCGGGCGATGAATCAACAGGCCATTCGTTGGGGCCGGTGCGTAGCAAGCCACCTTTTGTACCTATCAGCAAATCGGCAGGGTAAGGGTGCAATGCTTCGGCAATCAGTTCTTCTGATACGTTTGGTCCGTAGCTGTCGGCAGTATCTATAAAATTAACGCCGAGTTCAACAGCGCGCTTCAATACCCTGATCGATTCGTTGTGGTCTTTTGGCGGCCCCCAGATGCCGGGCCCCGTAATCCGCATAGCGCCGTAGCCCAGGCGGTTAACAGTAATATCGCCGCCTATAGTGAATGTTTTTTCAAATGAGCTTGTTGTGTTTGCCATAGTGCTTTGTTTTAGTAATAACGTATGTATAAGTTTCAACTAAAATACAGCCTGATTGTTTATGAAGTACATAACGCCAATGTCATTTTGAAGCGTAGTATATAAATTGACATAGCAACGATTTTGATGTTGATTTTTAGGCAGGTTTTCCCGGCAAAATAGAAAAGGGATATAAAACAGAAGACTTACGGCTTAAAAATTTTCGCACGAATTGTTACGAATTATCGAATTACACGAATACTTGAATAATATAAAGTTGACCATTCGTGTAATTCGTTTAATTGTGTCCGACTTAACACATAATTCGTGTGGAAATTTCTTTTTACCGTTTCTATAGATAGCAATAACTATTTTAAAAGTCATATCCCCGGTCAAACCATACGAGTTAGTTTTTCATATCGAAATATTCGTGTAATTCGATCTCATTTGTGAAAATTCGTGTCAATATAAATTCGTGTTATATCAATTCATGTAACTCGGGTTATCTCCAGGCGCCCAGTATCAGCCCCATCAGCGTTAATGAAACTATGCTATAGCCTCCGTTTATCAATATCAACCGCCAGCTTTTAAGCTCAAATAAACTGTGGATAGCTATGGCGCAGAAGGTCCAGATGCCGGCTAAAAAGCCCCATAGTGTACCAAGTATTAACGTGGTTTTGGCATCGGCTAAAAACATGGCCAGGTTTACAGCCATAATTATCGAGAAGAAAGCCGTAAAGCCGAAAGCCCTGCCTTTGTTGGAAGCCCGAAGCTCTTCGCGGGTAAGTTTGTTATCTGTCATCCAGGCATTGGCAAATAAGGCGGGAGAGTACCAGATACCGCCCACTAAAAAAGCAGATAATGCCGCAACAAGCACGGCCGGCCAGTTAATAAGTTGAAGGTTCATAATGATAGTTTAAATTGATAAGCGTTAAACGAATATAAAGATTTGGAAACAAACCAATTAGGTATTTTATAAATAAGTTGAATGATGAAGAATGCTTATGATACCCGTAAAAAAACAAAGCCCCGGCCTGTGTAGAAAAGGCCGGGGCTTGTTGTATTAATTGCTGATTTATACTACTTAACGGTATAGTGTAATACGTACCGCCCTATATTCCCATCGGCGTCTATCCCCTCAATTATTGCCCTGTAACTACCACGCTGATCGCTGTTAAAAAAGCTGAAAGTTGCCGTGCCGGTGGCCTTATCGGTTAAAATATTGGGTTTCCAGTAAATCGTGTTCCGCAAATCGCCGCCAAGCACGCCCGCTTTGGTAACATCATATTTAGGCGAGTAAAACTCCTTTGCTTTGGTATATCCCTGCACAGCGAAAGTAATTACGTTTTGTTTAGGGATAAGCTCCTGTAGCTGGGCCAGTGTGATTTTTTGTTTTTTAACTACCTTTTTGTTAACAATCAAAACACCTTTGGTTTGCGTACTACGGTTAATTCCGCTAACGCCATCATTCAAAAATACCTCGATCGATTCAACCTCGCTTGAAGGAACGCTCGCCAGGAAATTGGCATCTACCGGCATCGTACCCACATAAACCTGTACCGGTGTACGGTCGCCCTGGTTATAGCTCCGGGTTACATAAAAATTATTATCAACATAGGTAAGCCCCATGGCCAGGGTTGATGCGCAATTAAGCAGCATAGGGCATCCCTGCAATTGCTGCGCAGTTATTTCATGGTCGGCCTGCATGGGCAACCCGCTAAAGGTACCCCCATAATCGGCATGACTTGCTTTTTTTACAATTTTGGTGGATTTTACCACAACTTCCTTAATGGTACGTGAACTTTGATATTGCTTGTAGCTGTTTTGCAGGTAGGGGCGAAATGTGCTGTCGATATTGATAATCTCATCGGCAATATTGACGTTTTTGCTCAGCTTTTGGTAAGCCTCGCCGTTAACGCTGATCACCATGTTACGCCCGTTGGGGTTGTTGCGTGCGCTTAATGTTATTTTGGAGGTATCCGGCACGTTTACATTGCTAAACTTAAAATTACCCGACATATCCGTTATCGTTTCGGCCGAAAAGTTTTTATCCGGGATCAGTAACCGGAGGCTACCTTTGGCAACCGGCAACCCATTATTGGTGCGCAGCGTGCCGGTAATATCAATACCCTGCTCGGGCATCAGGTAAATGGGCGGCATTTTATCTGCCAGGATCTCTTCATAATCAAAGCGCCTGTATCCCTGGGTCATCATCAGGATATCCAGGTTGGCCGCTTTTTCGTCATCAGGTTTGTTAAAGTAATAATTGGGTTTTTCAATATATCCTTTCAAATCCGAGGTAAGCAGCATATGGCTTAGTATGGTCCACTCGTTATCTTCGTTTGATGGCACCGTGGTATCGTCAAGCACCGCTACCGAAAAACTGCCCTCGGCCGGTTTGTTATCGTTTTTGGCCGATACGGTTATTTTAACATTTCCCCTGGTGGTGTACGATGGCTTATCGGTTTTAAGGGTTACGTTCATCTGGTCGTTACGCTGAATAAATACAATGCGTTCGCAAAGCGCGTAACCTCCCGATGAAAACAGCGTTACCTGCAAAATGCCGGTAGGGAATTTACTTTTGGGGATATTGGCCGAGTAGCTGGTACTGTTTAAAACAGTTTGTGCGGCATAGTAAATAACGCCCCCGCTCTGGGCCACCAGGTAAAAGCTTTTGTTTTGTTTACGCTGAAAAAACAGGTCGTTAGCCATAATTTTTACCGTAAGGTTAGCCGGGTCGTTATTGTAAACGGCCAGGTTTATCCCCATAGATTGTACCCGGGGCAGGGCATAGGTGGCAGTAGAGCCATCGGCAAAGGTAATATTGGCTTTATATGAACGCTCAACATCGGGGGTAATGGCAAATACACCCATCCCCAGGTGCGCGCTGTTAAACTGGGTTATTTCGGTTCCTTTATCATCAACTATGGTACCCTTAACATCCACGCCTAAGCCGCTCGAGGCTATGGCTTTAAAAGCTACCCGGGTACGCAGCCCGTTGGTTAGCTGGCCGCCCTCCGGAAAAAACTGCACATCATAGCCCTTAACAGCCGTACGGAGCGAAAAACTGCTGCTGATGGTTCTGCGGTCGCCCACTTCAATGCCGGTTACCAGGATGCCGCCCGTTATAACGTCGGCCTGGTTTTCAGGCAAATCTACCTGCAGCACGCCTTTATCATCGGTAGTGCCGTGGCCTTTAGTTACCGGGTCGCCGTTTTTCATGAGCTGCCAGTTTACCCTTTTGTTGGCGTAGGGGGTGTTATCAGGCGCTTTGTATAATATGGTAGCATCAACCTTAACACCGCTGCGTTTGGTTGAGCTTTTGTAGGTGATATTGGTGCGTACCTGGTTATCAATGGCGTTGCCTACGTTAATGGTATGATCATAAAAATAATCAGGATCAAAATTGCGCATCCAGTTGGTATAGCTCCTTAATCGGTAAGCGCCCTGTTTGTAGGTATCGCCGTTAAATACAATACTGCCGCTGGCGAAGCCGTTGTTAACTACAATGCGCTGGCTTTCCACTACCGAGTCGCGGTTGTTGATCAGATCCACATAAACAATTTTACTGAGTGCCGATGGCTGGTGCTTTTCGATAGTAACGTAAGCTTTAAACCAAAGGGTATCTCCCACGGCATAATAAGGCTTATCCGTATGGAGGTAAACTTTCTCGATGGGGAAGCTGCTGCTAAACTTGCTTGCTTTTTCGATAATAGTAGTGAGGGGAATGCTATCCTGCTGTGCGAAAACGGTGGCGACAAAGGCAGTAAGCAAACAAATTGTTAGTAAAAATCTGCGTGCAATCATCAATTTAAGTTAAGGAACTACAGGGGCTAATATAAACATTAAGGCTGTATTGCATTTTGACCCCATGTTTATTTAACAATTTTTTACAAAGTGTTAAGTCGGAAAGTCCGAAGTCGGAAGTCAGAAAGTCGGAAGTCAGAAGTCTGGAAGTCCGAAAGTCCATAAATCAGGAACGATCTAAAAAATGGCGTATGTATATATTTCAATATGTTGGAAAGTCACTATTACTAAATAACTAAAATCTTTTTGACTTCCGTACTTCGGACTTCGGACTTCCCGCTTTCCCCTCTACATGTACCGATACCATGCTGGAGTGGATTATGCCCAGCGTTGAGCCCGGTTTGATGTTCAGGTAAAGTTTAAGGTAGCTTTCCATTATCGCCTTTGAGGTGTGGATGTAATCGGCTTTGGCTTCTTCATCGTCAAGGCCAACAAGCGGGTAACCATAGTAGGTTCGCCCCTTATCATCGATATACATGGTGAATGAAAAATAGAAATCCTTATAGGCTTTTTTAATCACGATATCATAAGTGGGATCGAGGTAATCGTCCGAGTTATCAAAGTTATTCAGGATATCGGGCCTGGTGGTACGTTGCGAAACGCTTACCAGCGGACTCCTGCTGGTTATTTTGGCCGGTTGGCGTGCCGCGAAGGCCTTGGTATAATCGGCATTGGCTTTAGCGCTCAGTGCTTTAATAAAAAGGGTATCCTGGTGGCTGGGCCTGCGCAATATCGATGTATCGGTATGCAGAACGTTTTTTACATAATTATCGGCAAAAAAGCGCATAAATACCTTGGTGCCCTTAACATCCAGCGAATCGCCTTTCTGGATCAGGATCTCCATCGTGATACTGTCTTTAGTAATTTTCCGCACCTTTAACCAGGAGCGGGCTGCGTTAAAAATAGAATCGTAGCCACGCGTAAGCGGGAAATTGATAAAGGCGTTTTTGGTGGGACTGAAAATGCTTATCGAATCGTCGGATACAAACTTAAGCTTCCACTGTGGCTCCAGTTGGTAGCCATACTCATTAAATGAAAGCCCGTTACGCATGCGTCGCGACACTTCAGAATAATTGATGCCGTTGTATGCTTTAAACGAGATCAGCTGTCGTTTTTTACCGCCCGACTGCGAGTTGTTGCAACCGAAAACGACAATTGATAATATGAATAACGACACTACTAATGCCGTTTTTGATTTTTTTGTACTGATAGATAGCATTGCTGCTAAAGATATGGATAATTTGATAAATGGCTAAAAGATGGCTGATATCGTTACCCTCCCCGTTTTCCGGTAACATGAACCGCAATTTCGCTGGTATGCACAATGCCAAGGGTGCTGCCTGGTTTCACATTGAGATAAAATTTGAGATAGCTTTCCATAACAGCTTTTGAAAGATGGATGTAATTTACCTTTCGGTCCTCTTCTAAAAATACGGTAAGAGGCTTGCCGTAGTGCATATTACCCTTCGGGTCTACCAATATCGAAAACGAATAGTAAAAATTGGCGTAAGCCTTGTTAATGGTTATATCAAATTCCGGCCACATATATTCGCTTGAAGTGTCGAAGTTATTAAGCATACTTGGTTCTGCACAGCGTTTTTCTATTGTTATCCGGTTGCTACTGCTTGTAAGTTCAACAGGCTGCCGCGCGGCAAAAGCTTTATCGATGTTTTTGTTGGCTGAATCTGCAAGTCGTTTTATGTAAACAGTATCCTTAAAGCCAGGCGTTTTGCATTTGCTGAGGTTATTGTGAAGAACATTGGCCGTATAATTATCAGCATAAAATGTCATATAAACCTTCGCTCCCCTCGTGTCTACAGAATCGGCATAAGCTTTAAGTAATTCCAGAATCAGGCTGTCTTTGGTCATGGTTTTAACTTTAAGCCAAGTCCTGGCGGTGTTGAAAATAGAATCGTAACCGCGGGTGAGCGGAAAATTAATGAACCGCTTTTTCAGAGGACTGTAAATGCTTGCCGAATCGTTTGATACGAATTTCATTTTCCATTGAGGTTCGAGCTGGTAGCCCGCGCTGTTAAACGAAAGTCCGTTCTCTGATCGGCGTGCTATTTCGGTGTAACTGATGCCAAATACCGGTTTAAAGGAAATCAGATCTTTCTCGCCGCCGTGTTTCACAATGTTGCGTTGCTTGCAGCCCAGGCAGGCCGAAATCAATACCAGGCTTATGAGATTTGCAAAAGGTTTGGTGTTTATCATGGGATAGTGATAGATGTGAATAAATATATGATATTTACCGCGCCGCAAATGTTAAATAATGCTAAAAGATGCGCGGTAATATTTAAACTACTTTTCATGGCCATAGAAATAGAACGCAAATTTTTGATAGATCAGGAAAAATGGGAGCAGTTGGAAAAGCCCGGGCCGATGCATTTACGCCAGGGTTATATTTTTAGCGATGAAAATAAGACGATCCGTGTTCGGGTAGCAGATGATCAGGCTTATATCACCATCAAAGGTAGCACTACAGGTATGAGCCGCAGTGAGTTTGAATACAGGATCCCTGTGGCCGACGCTGCTCAGATGCTGGATAGCCTTGCCGTTTCCGAACTGGAAAAATATCGCTATAACATCGCCTACGCGGGTAAACTTTGGGAGGTTGATGTTTTTTTAGGCCACAACGAAGGCCTGGTAGTAGCCGAAATTGAGCTCGATAGCGAAGATGAGCAATTTGAGTTGCCGCCATGGGTAACAACAGAAGTTACCGGCGACAAACGGTATTATAACTCCAAACTAAGCACAAACCCCTTTAAAAGCTGGGGCTGAACCCTTCAGGCGCATTCAGGCAGTCCCAGCAGGTAGTCGGGTTCCGATTCGTCATAAACCGTTTTTACATATTTGTTTCCGTCGGGGCATACAGCCGGGATGAGGGTGGTTTTGTTACCCTGCTGATCGATAATATAGGCTTCACCGTCCTCGTTTTTTATCCAGTCGTAAAGTTTGGTTCGTTCAGTAATTCCTTTTACATTGATGCGCTCGTTGATCCACTCCAGCGCGTCTATCGCCACGTAAGGATTATTATGTGGCCGGGTGTCGGTTTTTATACATACTATACGTACAGCCATGGCAGTAATTGTTTAAAATTATCAGGTGCGATAAAATTAACGCAAAAACAAAACCGCCGAAATAGGTATAATCACCCAATTTTTGATACGTAAAATTACCTATGGCGCATAGTGCTGTTACTTTTTAATGTTTGTTTGTATTTATTGCAAACTCCTGCGCAGTAATTAAATGATGATTTATAAGCGATGGCTAACCAACGACCACCATTTGGATGATAGCTTACAATAGCAGCGAATGAAATTGCACCTAAACACATGCATGCTCTTTTTACTTATGTTATGTTTTTATAAACTTATCGGCCCCGTATCAAGGTAATGTTACAATCACGTATCTTTGTAACTTACTTAAACCCTGTTACAATACATTATGGTTAAATTTTACTTATCGCAATCTGCTGTATTTTCATTTTCTGCAATTTTTAAACGTTTGCTATTTGCAGCATCAGCGCTTTTACTGATAACTCCCGCTATCGCACAGCAAAAAAAAGATTATACCCTTTTATGGCGAATAAGTGGTAAAGGACTTAAAAAGCCATCGTATTTGTTTGGTACCATGCATGTTAAGGATAAGCGTGTTTTTGGCTTCAGCGATTCGGTTATGCTGGCCATACAAAAAAGCGAAGCCTTCGCGCTTGAGATACATCCCGATACGATGATCAGCAAAATGTTTTCAACGCTGGCCGACAGAGATAATCGCCGGGGGCTGCGGGATATGCTATCGCCGGAAGAATACGCCAGGCTTGCCAGGCGCTTTAAGCAAAAAAATGGCTATGCCATGGGCAATAATATCGACCCGATTCAGCTTGAATCGATCATGCGGCCCGAAAAAAAGAGCCCTGACGATAAAAAGACATTTATCGATGCGTTTTTATATGGCGTTGCGCATGGAATGAACAAGAGCATTTACGGTCTTGAAAATACCGCCCAGCATTTCGACGGGTATTTCGGTGCCAATTCTGATATCAAGGAACGTATCAGAAGCCTTGTGGATGATAATGATGCCGAAGCTATTGATAGCGAAGAGGAAATGATAAAAATATACAGCACCGGTAACCTCAATAAACTGGCTGCATATTTAAATCTCGGCGAGCTTAATGATGATAAACTGATAGCCCGTAACCAGGTGATGCTGAACAGTATTGTAAGCCACATCCACCACCAAACGTTATTTTCTGCCGTGGGGGCCGCCCACCTGCCGGGGCCGCACGGGCTTATCGAGTTGCTGCGAAATGCAGGTTATACCGTAGAGCCGGTTAAGGCTGATTTTACGGGCGTTGCTAATCGTTTCAATACGGATTATACCAAACTTAACTGGAAGCCCTATGTTGATAACCAGGACGGTTATTCGTTCGAGCTGCCGTTTACGCCAGAAAAAACCAACATTTTTTTGGGTCTGCCGTCCGTAATTTATACAGATATTGCTAACGAGGTGTTTTTTGGCGCTTATGCTATCCTGAAAGGCTCTGATACCAAACCTGCCGATGAAAGTGCCGTAATCCGGAGTATGTTTAATTCATTTAAAAAAAACCAGGCAAATCATATCATCAGCAATAAACCGGTTAGTGTAAATGGTATTAAGGGCAGCGAGATTTTGATGCGCACCAATGGCGATTATTTACGGTTCAGGATACTGTTCAGCAATAATTATCTTTATCTTTTGTATGCCGGTACCCAGCTCGAAAACCTTTACACACCTTATGCTGATCGTTTTTTTAACTCATTTAAAACATTTAAAATAACACCCAAAGCCAACCCAGCCTGGAAAACATTTAAAAATGATACCGGTGCATTTATCGTGCATTTGCCTGTTGAACCTACAGTGATGGTTAGAAATGTTCCCAGTCCTATTGTTACGCAGAGCGAACCATTTAATATCAAGGTTTATATGGCTATGGATAGTGTTAACCTGATGGGTTACCTGGTACGTTATAATGATTATCCCAAAGGAACCTATCTGGCCGATAAGACAAAATTGTTTGATGCGTTGGGCAACGAGTTTAAAGGTAAAGGCACTATGCTTGGCAAGCCTCATAAGATAATGATTGAGGGGTACGAAGGCCGTGAAGTTGACTTTAAGCTTTTAGATAAATATTATTGCCGCATTAGGCTGATGGCGCGCGGCAACCGTATTTATTTGTTGATGAAACAAAATCTGGAAGAAGGAAAAGCGTTGCCCCCGGGCGATGATTTTTTCGAATCGTTTAAGCTTATCCCTTACAAAAAACCTCAGGCTGTTACGTATGCTATTGAAGGTACGGATTTTACAGTGACCATGTTTGAAAAATTACGCTTTATACGCGATTCGATACCTGATTACCGTACTTTCCTGAAAAAATCGTTAACCACTTATTCAACCAATACAGGTTCGGGGGGAGTGTACGGTATTGAGCATACCAATATCAGCAAATACTACCGCGCAGCAAATGCCGATTCGATATACAGCGAGCTTTTATCGCGCTTTGTGCCCTACACCGATTCGCTTTTAAAAGTTGATACGGTTGTGGTTGATCAGATAAAAGGCAGGGAATTTATCTCACAAAATAAATCGACCGGTGATAAAAGGCGACAACGCCTGTTTATTGATAACGACGACTTTTTTTACATGGCCACACATGTTGCCGATGAAGAATTGTTTAACGAAACCAGCAATGAGTTTTTTAATTCGCTAAAAAAGGTGAAGGATACAAAGCATTTGGATTTGAGCTCATCTAAGGCGGCAATGATAACGGCCGACCTTACCTCGACCGATTCACTTACTTATAGCGAAGCTAAGGGTGCCCTGTCATATTATAAATTTGAAAAAGATGAACTGCCATATGTGTACAAAGCGCTGCGAATAAATTATCCTGCCGATAGCGCATACGATGGGCCGGGGGATAAATTGCTTAATGTGCTGAATGCGGTTCACGATGATAAGACAATTGGTGAACTAACGGCGTTATATAAACGCCCCGATATTAACGATAACCTGAAGCCATCGATCCTGAAAACAATAACTCATGTTGACCGGAAAAAGGGTTACCAGGTTTATCTTGATCTGCTTACAAGCGAAACTGATTTTAAAGGGAGGTACAATTATGACACTTTTGTGCCGCTTACCGATTCACTTGAATTTGTGGTTGCTAATTACAGCCGCATTATCCCGCTTTTAAAAAATGAATCGTACCGCCCAGGGCTGCTTTATGTTTTTCAATCCATGATAGATGAAGGAAAATATGATGAATTTATTCGTAATCATTTCGGCGATTTAACCGCTTTTGCCAATGCTGATCTTGATAAGTACCTGCGTAAAAATGATAGTACGGCTTCAGATATGTATTTGCCGGTTTATTACTATATGTTGTTAATGAAAAAGGTAACCGGGCAACCCATTACGGCGGCCTTTACGGCTAAGCTTGTAAAACGAAACAATATTGATGAACAATTGTTAACGGCGGTAACAACCCGAATTAAAAACAAGCTTGCCGTTAGCGATGTGGTATTAAACAAACTGTTGGATAGCGTTGCACAGCGATACGATTTGATGGCTACCCTTGATAAGACAAAGATGCTGGCGCGCGTACCTGCCAAATACAAAACCCAGGCTGCGTTTGCCAAATTATGTGTTTATCAAAACGCCGTAACGAACAATGATGACGAAACTCCCGGGCAACTGAAATTATTGGGTACCGTTGCCGATAAGGGCAAACTGTTTTACGTTTTTAGCTATAAATATTATTACAATGAGGATGATACACCTGAACTGGCCATCAGCGGCCCATACACGCCGGGTTCACCTAAGCTTGATTTTAGCAGCTACCATGCTTATGAACAACAGGCCGAAAAAGGCGTGAACTGGCAACAGCAGGCTAAAAAGATGATTGGCGAACTCAAAAAGCAAAATGAAGAAGAACAGAAAGCCGCTGTAAAAAAGTAAGTGAATAGGATTATCATAAGAACAATAAAGCCGGGCACGCCCGGCTTTATTGTTCTTATGGAGTCATAAATCGGAAATCGAAAATCCGATATCAGAAGTTAAAATACCTGCTCAAACTGGTTAACCCCGTCTTTACTTTCCAGTAAAGAGTGGCCCATCAAAAATTCGTCAACCTTGCGGGCTGCCTCGCGGCCTTCGGAGATGGCCCAAACCACCAGCGACTGGCCGCGGCGCATATCGCCTGCTGTAAATACTTTGCTTACATTGGTTCGGTAAACACCTTCTTTGGCTTTTACGTTTTTGCGGTCGTCAAGTTCAACGCCTAACTGGCTGATGAAAGTATCGTGCTGAGGGTGTAGGAAGCCCATAGCGAGGAATACCCGCTGGCACGGAATTTCGCGCTCCGAGCCTTCAACTACATTGAATTTAACCGGGCGGCCCATAAAATCCTGTTCCCACTCTACATCAACCACTTTGAGTGCCCGCAGGTTACCTTGTTCGTCGCCCAGAAACTCCAAAGTATTAACGCCCCAGAAACGATCAGCGCCTTCCTCGTGCGAACTGGTGGTTTTCAGTATCATGGGGTAAGTTGGCCATGGCATGTGCTGCGTACGCTGCGCAGGCGGCTGAAACATCACCTCAAATTGTTTAATTGACCTGGCGCCCTGGCGGTTTGAAGTACCCACACAGTCCGATCCGGTGTCGCCGCCGCCAATTACCACTACATCTTTATCAGTAGCCAGGATATCCTCGGCGGTAACATCAATATTGCTTACGCGTTTGTTTTGCTGTTTCAGGAAATCCATAGCAAAGTGGATACCTTTCAGCTCGCGGCCCGGAATGTTCAGGTTACGCGGAATGGTTGAGCCACCGGCCAGGATCACGGCATCATTGTTACGAACCAGCTCGTCGGCTGCTACGTTCACGCCAACTTCGCTGTTGTATTTAAATACAACGCCATCTTTTTCCATTATTTCAATACGGCGCTCAACCACCCATTTTTCTAATTTAAAATCAGGGATGCCGTAGCGTAATAAACCACCTGCACGGTCGTCACGTTCGTAAACGGTAACGGTATGGCCCACTTTTACCAGCTGCGCGGCGGCGGCAAGCCCTGCAGGGCCAGAACCAACCACGGCCACTTTTTTGCCGGTTTTAATAAGCGGGGCGGTTTGCTTAACCAGTTTTTTCTCGTAAGCGATCTCGATGATATGGCGCTCAATTTCCTCGATAGCTACCGGAGGTTTGTTAATGCCTAACACACAGGCCGATTCGCATGGGGCGGGGCAGATCCTGCCGGTAAACTCGGGGAAGTTATTGGTTGATGACAATATATGGTAAGCTTCTTCCCAGTTTTTGCGATACACCGCATCGTTAAACTCAGGTATAATGTTACCCAAAGGGCATCCCGAATGGCAGAAAGGGATACCGCAATTCATACACCTTGCAGATTGCTGGTTCAGCTTCTCTTCAGAGTATAAATTCACAAATTCGTTATAATTTTTAACGCGTTCAGCAGCCGGAACTTTTGATGGCAGTTCGCGGTTAAACTCCTGAAATCCTGTAGGTTTTCCCATTTCTTAGCCTATAGTTTGATATTGTAGTTTCTCTAATACTTTTTTATACTCTTTCGGGAATACTTTCACAAACCGGGTTGATGCCTCATTCCAGTTGTTCAGTATTTTTTGCGCCAGCTTGCTGCCGGTAAGGGTGATGTGCTTGCGCAGCAGGGTCAGAATTTCTTCTTCATCGCGGGCGCTTAGCGGGTCAAGATCAACCATTTCGGTATTGCAGTTGTCGGCAAAAGTACCTTCGGGGTTGTACACCCATGCAATACCTCCGCTCATACCTGCCGCGAAGTTGCGGCCTGTAGCGCCGAGAATAAGCGCGCGGCCGCCGGTCATGTATTCGCAGCCGTGGTCGCCAATACCTTCAACTACCGTTGTTGCGCCCGAGTTGCGCACCGCGAAACGTTCGCCGGCCATACCGCCTACAAACAACTCGCCCGAGGTAGCGCCGTAAAGGGCTACGTTACCGATGATGATGTTTTCTTCCGGCGTGAAGGTAGCATTAGCTGCCGGGTAAACCGCAATCTGTGCGCCCGAAAGGCCTTTGCCTACATAATCGTTAGCTTCACCTTCCAGTTCAAAAGAAACACCCCTGGTAGTGAATGCCCCAAAGCTTTGACCTGCCGAACCTTTAAATTTAAAGTTGATGGTATTATCAGGCAAACCTGCTGAACCGTAAACCTTCGAGATCTCGTTTGATAACATAGTGCCAATGGTACGGTCAACGTTAATCACATCAAATGAAGCGTATACCGGGGTTTTATCTGCTAAAGCGGGTTTGGCGGCTTCAATCAGTTTCCAGTCAAGGATGTTGGCCATACCATGGTCCTGTGCTTCGCTGTTGTACAAGGTCATGCCTTTGGTATTGGTAACCGGGTGCAGAATGCCGCTCAGGTCGATCTTTTTGGCTTTCCAGCTTTGCAGGTTATCTTTCACTTTCAGGAATTGTACACGGCCAACCATTTCATGGATGGTGCGGAAACCAAGCTCGGCCATAATTTCGCGTAATTCTTCGGCCATAAAGCGGAAAAGGTTCACGATATGCTCCGGTTTGCCCGAGAATAGTTTACGCAGTTCAGGATCCTGTGTGGCAACACCCACAGGGCAGGTGTTCAGGTGGCATTTACGCATCATGATACAGCCGCCTGCAACCAGGGCAGCGGTAGCTACACCCCATTCTTCGGCGCCCATCAGGGCTGCGATAGCCAGGTCACGACCGGTTTTCAATTGGCCATCGGTTTGCAGTACCACGCGGCTGCGCAGTTTGTTGCGTACCAATGTCTGGTGCGCTTCGGTCAAACCCAGTTCCCATGGTAAGCCCGCGTGTTTGATCGAGCTGATTGGCGATGCGCCTGTACCGCCGTCATAACCGGCAATCAGGATCACATCGGCGTGTGCTTTGGCTACACCTGCCGCAATAGTGCCTACACCGGCTTTTGATACCAGCTTTACGTTGATGCGTGCGGCGCGGTTGGCGTTTTTAAGGTCGAAGATGAGCTGTGCCAAATCTTCGATAGAGTAAATATCGTGGTGCGGCGGCGGCGAGATTAAACCTACACCCGGTGTAGAGTGACGGGTTTTAGCGATCCAGTCGTCAACCTTATGGCCCGGAAGCTGACCGCCTTCGCCTGGTTTCGCGCCCTGTGCCATTTTAATCTGCAGCTCATCGGCGTTGGTCAGATAGTTTGAGGTTACCCCGAAACGGCCTGACGCCACCTGCTTGATAGCCGAACGCAATGAATCGCCGTTGGGCAGTTTTTCATAACGCATTTCATCCTCTCCGCCCTCGCCGGTATTGCTTTTGCCGCCAATACGGTTCATGGCGATGGCCATGGTGCTGTGCGCCTCGTGTGAAATGGAGCCGAACGACATGGCGCCTGTTGCGAAACGCTTCATGATGCTTTCGGCCGGCTCAACCTCATCAATGCTGATGGATTCGCGGTGGTGGGCAAAATCAAGCAACCCACGGATGGTGTAATGCTTTTCGGTTTGCTCGTTAACCGCTTTGGCGTAATTTTTATAAACCTCGTAGCTGTTGGTGCGGGTAGCATGCTGCAACAGGTGTACGGTGGTTGGGTTAAACAAGTGGGCTTCGCCGCGGCGTTTCCACTGGTAAATACCGCCTTCAGGCAACAGGTTATCGGCGCCTTTGGCCTCAAAACCCATTTTGTGTTTGCAAAGCGCTTCGCGGGCTATCTCATCAAGGCCTAAACCGCCTATGCGGGTAACCGCGCCGTGGAAGTATTTATCAACTACAGTTTTGTTGATGCCCAGGATCTCAAATACCTGCGCGCCGTGGTATGACTGTAGGGTGGAGATCCCCATCTTAGAGAAGATCTTCAACAAACCATCGTTAATGGATTTAACGTAGTTGTTCTGCAGTTTTTTAAGATCGTAGCTGGTTTCCAGGTTACCGTTGTTTTTCAGCGTTTCGATGGTGGAAAGCGCTAAATAAGGGTTGATAGCAGTTGCGCCGAAGGCCAGTAAACAGGCAAAGTGGTGAACTTCCCATGCGTCGCCGGTTTCAACAACCAGGCCTACCGAACCACGGCGTCCTTTGCGGATCAAATGGTGGTGTACGGCAGATGTAGCCAGGAGGGTAGGGATAGGGGCATGCTCCGAATCTACCGCGCGGTCTGAAAGGATCAATACCTCAAAACCGTCGTCAACAGCATCTTCGGCGTAGCGGCAAAGGCGGGCAAGGCCTTTTTCTAATGAGCCTGGCAGGCCATCAGCCTTAAAGTATGTTTGCAGCGTTTTTGCATGGAACAGGCCTGTATCAATACTGCGCAGTTTTTCTAACTGGTGGTTTTTCAATATCGGGTGTTTCAGCACTACGCAATGGCAATGCATTTTATCTTCGTCAAGCAGGTTACCGTTGTTACCTATAAAGGTAGCAAGGCTCATCACCAGCCGCTCGCGGATGGGATCGATAGGCGGGTTGGTTACCTGCGCGAAGAACTGTTTAAAGTAGCTTGACAGGTGTTGCGGTTTATCCGACAGGATAGCCAAGGGTACATCGGTTCCCATCGAACCTACCGGCTCTTTGCCATCCAGCGCCATCGGTTTAATGATGGTGTCGATATCCTCACGGCTGTAACCAAATACCTGCTGGTAACGATAAACCGAAGCTTCAGAAAGACTGGCGAAGGCTAAACGTGGTTCAGAAAGCTCGCTCAGGTTAATTTTATAGTTTTCTAACCAGCGGCCGTAAGGCTGTTGGGAAGCTACCTGCTTTTTAATTTCCTCGTCGGTAATGATGCGGCCTTTTTCGGTATCGATCAGTAACATCTTACCGGGCTGTAAGCGGCCTTTACGTAAAACGGTACTTTCGTCGATAGCCAGGGTACCGGCTTCTGATGCCGCGATAACACGGCCATCGCTGGTGATCACGAAACGCAACGGACGGAGGCCGTTACGGTCAAGCAGCGCGCCTACCAGTTTACCATCGGTAAAGGTAATGGCAGCGGGCCCGTCCCATGGTTCCATTAAAGTGGCGTGAAACTCGTAGAATGCTTTTTTAAGCGGATCCATAGCTTCGTTGCCATCCCAGGCCTCGGGTACCAGCATCATCATTACATGCGGTAATGAACGGCCGGAGTGCAACAATACCTCGATAATATTATCCAGGCAGGCCGAATCCGACTGGTTGTTATCTACCACCGGGAGCAGCATATCCATCTCTTCGGCAGTGAAGTATGGCGACGCGTACGATTTAAGACCGGCATAAAACCAGTTCAGGTTACCGGTTAAGGTATTGATCTCGCCGTTATGAGCGATCATGCGGAATGGCTGGGCCAGTTTCCACGAAGGGAATGTATTGGTTGAGAAACGCGAGTGGATCATGGCAAAGCCAGACGCGATACGCGGATCAGAAAGGTCTGAATAATACTTACGTAACTGGTAAGTAGTAAGCTGGCCCTTGTAAATGATGGTTTTGCAGCTTAACGAGGTGAAATAAAAATTATCAGAGCCGCCGGGTACAGTTTCGGTAATGGTTTTGTTGATATACCTGCGCAGTACAAAAAGCTTTCGCTCAAAATCATCGGCATTGGTAATATGGTGCGGACGGGCGATATAGATCTGCTCCACGTCCGGTTCGGCCTGGCGGGCGGTTTCGCCAATAACCGACGAGTCGACAACCAGTTTACGTTCGCCTAATTTATGTAAGCCTAATTTTTCAATGGCATTGTTAATAATAGTGCGGCAGGCCTTCTTCTGGGCCGAATCCTTCGGCAGGAAAATCATACCCACACCATACTCGCCCGGTTCGGGCAGGCTGATCTCAAGGTTTGAGCATTCTTCCATTAAAAACTCATGGGGCAGTTGTATCAATATACCTGCACCGTCCCCGCTTTCGGGGTCGCATCCGCACGCGCCGCGGTGTTCCATGTTTTCGAGCATGGTCAGGGCGTTATCAATGATCTGGTTGGTTTTATGACCGTCTATATTGGCAATAAATCCCGTTCCGCACGAATCGTGTTCAAATTCCGGTCTGTACAGACCCTGGTGGCTATCAGTTTGATCCATTGTTTAAATTAAACCGTTTATAATTTATAAGGGGTGTAACCACGAAGTTACCAAAACTCAAATAAATTATAAAATTTACGGTAATTTTTAAAGATTTCTAAAAAATCGATTATTTAAATCATAAATATTTAACATTCTCTCAACAAAAAGAAGTGAATATTATGATATGTAAAATGAAAGTACGAAAAAAATAATTTAGAATCAATATAAAGTTATACCAAACTTGTGCAATACATTTATTAAAGCTGCCGTTTTTGTTAAAACCAAATAAAATTTTGTGGCGTTTTTCTATGTGGTTAGTAGGGATTAGGGTAGGTGTTCATGGTTGATGGTTCATGGATCATGGCCGGAAGTCGAATTGTTTGGGGAAGGAGTGAAAAGGCAACTATTAGAAATCCAGGAATGCAACAGAGGTGTAAAAGCTTTACAGACAATAACCGGCCCTTGAGTGTGCCGGAGGTAAAAAAGCCGGTTAGCAAGTTGTCTGAATCAGAATTTACGGAATGATAAAATTTTCAGAATTGGAAATGTCGGTTAACGTCATTCTGTTAATCCTAAAATTCTGTAAATTCTGATTCAGACATTATCTATAAACACACAGATACGAACTCTGCACTCCGGTTTTTACTTTAAATGAGGTATTGGCTTCAACCTCAAATACTTGTCCGTTAGTATAGGTTTTCCATTCGGCTGCGCCGGGTAACAACGCTTCCAATGCGCCCTCAATAACGGTCATGGTTTCATGGCTTGAGGTGCCAAATTCATATTCTCCCGGTTCGATCACGCCAATGGTCGACCGGCCCTGGGGCGTATTGTAAGCCAGTGATTTGACCGCCCCTTCAAAGTATTCGTTTACGTTAATCATGTTTAAAAATTTGCGCTCTAATATGGAGAAATAAAATGATTTGTATTATAATTGGCGTTTAAACTATCATCAGTACGCAAAACGGCGAATGTTAAAATATGTGAAAAAAGTAATTTCGGTTGTAATTATTACTTCTTAAACATCGTTATTTGCATAAAATTTATATATGAGGAAAATTCAACTATTGATGCTGTTCGTTTTATCGGCTATCATATTCCAGGGCTGTAAAAAGGACGTTGTTACTTCTGCTTCCACTACCTCCGATCAAATACTTGCTGCCACTATAAACGGTACCTCATGGATTCCTGATGATGTTACCGCTACCATAACCTATAACGCCGCTGCCAAAACCAAAACGTTCGCCGTTCAGGGAACAGCAGATTCAAAGCGTGTGAAATGGACGATCACCTTAAGCGACGCTACAGTTACAAGCGCCAATGCATTTCCGCTGGCTACTTATAAGGTGGATAATACTTCACGCGTACAGATGGGGTATTATCAAATTAACGATGATAATGTTTATGAGCAGGTAGGTACGGTTGAGCCTGGTTCCGGTTCAATTATCGTTACTGCTATTGATCCGACAAAAAACCTGATCACAGGCACTTATTCTTTCTATTCACGAAAAGTGAATTATAATACTGACGGGTCTGTAGCTTCAGTTACTACACAACAAATTGCAGGCGGGAGCTTTACTAATCTACCCTATACTTTTGCCGTAAATTAATGTCAATAAAAACACACTTCCCGGGCAGTCATTTTACCGGTGTCCGGGAAGTGTGCTGATGCGTTAACTGCTTCTTTCCTGAATTTTGCCCCCATTCTTGACGTATTTCCTCAAAAAATATATCTTAGCACTGCCTTCACCATATAAGGCATTACTCCAATGGTAATATAACCGGCCTGTAGGCAATAGCTTTTTATCCACCAGAATAGGGATCACAGGTCGTTATATCCCTCATAGTTGCTGTTTAAACAGCTTGTTCAAATAAACTTTCATTATTATTTTATGACACAACATGGCCCTGACGCGGCGGTGGTGCATCCGCTGGCTGCCTATAAAAACCTGGTTTTTCTTAAAAATATCATCACGCGCCCCAATATTATAGTGGGCGATTATACCTATTATGACGATCACAACGATCCTTTCAACTTCGAGAAAAATGTACTTTATCATTTTGATTTCCTGAACGATAAATTGGTGATCGGTAGGTTTTGCGCCATTGCATCGGGTGTTAAGTTTATTATGAATGGCGCTAACCACGAGGTGAAACCCATATCTACCTTTCCGTTTGCCATATTCGGCAACGGTTGGGAAAAGATTAATGAAGGTGCCACGCTCCATGATAAATATCCTTTTAAAGGCGATACTATTATAGGCAATGATGTATGGATTGGTTATGAAGCCACTATAATGCCCGGCGTAAAAATTGGCAATGGTGCCGTAATTGCCACAAAGGCGGTAGTGACTAAAGATGTGCCCGATTATGCCATCGCTGGCGGCAACCCCGCGCAAATAATCCGCATGCGGTTTGATGAAGCCTCAATAGCCCGCCTGTTAAAAATTGCATGGTGGGACTGGAGCGCCGAAAAGATCAGTGAGCATATCAAGCTGATCAATTCGGGAGATGTGGAAGGGCTTGAGTTGGCGGGATGAAAGATTTCGATATAAGTTATCTGAATGACTTAAATAAAAAAAGCCGTCTCATAGGCGGCTTTTTTTATATAGAAAACCCTGTTATTAGCGGGTTGGACGTGTTGGTGTAGTCGGGCTCGAAGGCATTGGCTGCGGGCTCGGATTGGGGCTGGTTGGCGCTGGCATATTAGGCTGCGGGTTAGGGTTTGGCGTGCCTGGCGTTGGCACCGGGTTAGGGGTGTTTGGCAACGGAGCCGGGTTAGGCTGCGGTGTTGGCGCAGGAGCAGGCGTTGGTGTAGGAACCGGCATCGGCACCCGGTTAGGATCAGTAGGGGTTGGTGCCGGCGTAGGATTAGTTGGTGTTGGCGCCGGGTTGGTTGGAGTTGGTGTTGTTTGTTTGGGTTTCTTTTTGTTTTTACCCGGCACTGTGTCGGTAACCATTACTGTTTTTTTAATAGCGGGAGTATTTATGTCGGCACGCTGAACTCCTGCAAACGCAAATGAGCCGGCTACTGAAAAGGCAACGGCAACGGCGGCGATTCTTAGATTTTTCATAATAATTTTGTTTTGGTTATTAAATATTAACTATAGATATAACTTTGCTCGTCCGGAATGGTTTTTTATAAATGAAAATAGAGTGGGGGAGGCTGAAAGCGAAAGCCTAATGCTAAAAGCTGAAGGCCCAACAATGTTCCACCCTTTGCCTTTGGCTTTATTAGCGATAGTATACATTTGCGGTAGGCAAAACCCAGCAATAATGACCGAACTTGAAAAAATGATTGGTGGCCAGCTTTACAATGCCGGCGATGCCGGATTGGTGGATGCCCGATCAAAAGCGCGTTTACTGTTTACGCAATATAACGCCGCGGGATACGATGATAAGGAAACCAAAACCACGATCCTGAAACAATTGCTTGGCGGCTTTAAAGGTAATATCGACATCCAATCGCCTTTTTATTGCGATTACGGGTTTAACATTACTGCAGGCGAAAACCTGTTTATGAATTTTAACTGCATAGTGCTTGATTGCGCGAAGGTAACTTTTGGCGATAACGTTTTCCTGGCGCCCAATGTACAGATCTACACCGCTTATCATCCCATTATTGCAGCCGAGCGTATCAAAGGCCCCGAGTACGCGGCGCCCATCACAATAGGCAACAACGTATGGCTTGGCGGGGGCGTAATTGTTTGCCCCGGCGTTACCATTGGTGATAATACCACCATAGGCGCAGGCAGTGTGGTTACCAGGGATATCCCGGCTAATGTGGTGGCGGTTGGCAATCCCTGCAGGGTGATCAAAACATTGTGATTTCGGATGTCGGAATTTCAATTTCGGATTTTTGGTATGATGAGATTTTGATTTAAGCACGCAAAGTCGCGAAGACGTTAAGTTTTCTTTGTATATAACAAGTGAGTGGTGAAGATAAAATAATCACTGATCTCTTATACCAAGAATGCATACAACTAATCTCCGTTCTCTAATCACCAATCTCTAATTTTAACACCACAGGCGCTTTTTTCTTTAGCAGCTTCAATTCGGCTACGATGATGAAGCTCACAATCACCAGAAACATCCACGAACTGATTTTTTGATAGTTTACAATTTGCCACGCCTGGTGTTGGTAAGCATATTTCCATGCGCCGAGCCTTGTGGCTATGTTTTCAGCAAGCCAAATGAAAAAACCGATCAGCATAAATGAAATGATAACCGGCATTCGGTAAGCCCTGTCTTTGATGTAATAAACCACAACTGATCGCCGGAAAAAGTACAGGATAAACAATCCTATGCCGTAACGTAAATCCATTATAAAATGGTTACTGAAAAAGTTAAGGTAAATCAGCAAGCCGATGGTACGGGTAACCGCATGGCCGGGCCAGTTTAATATTTGCAGGTTAAGCCTGCGCCAGGCCTGGCACATATAGCTGGCTATGCTGGCATACATAAAGCCGCTGTACAAAGGCACGCCGCCAATTTTTGAATAGGCAAACTCCGGGTAGGCCCAGGAGCCGAAGTGTACTTTAAATAACTCCATAAAGAGGCCCAGCAAATGGAAAACGCAAATTACCAGCACCTCATCCCTGGTTTCGATGCCGGCATAGTATAGCATGGCCTGGATGATTAAGCAGGCCATCAACATAAAATCATACCGGGGTAAAATGCCGGTAAACAGGTGCGATAATGCCAGCATTATGAACACCAAAACCGGGAACAGGCAGCTTAACGCCTCCTGTTGCACAAAGGTTATGGCATGTTTTACGTTGGTGTTCATGGTTTATTGTAAAGTGGGCAGATGGTCTATAGCCCTGATCCTCGTTTTGTATTCAATGGGTAATAATGCATTGCGAAAAAACTGACCCGGCTTGAGGTGTTTCACTGCCTTGTATATTATTAATACCGGCCGAAGCCAGGTTAGTTTGCCAAGCGGCAGTTGTTGGCTTACCTGAACGGGGACGGTTAACAACTGCGCCTGTTTTAAAACCTGGTAACGTAAAAAGCCCAAGTGTTTCCGGTATTGCCGGTACAGATGAATGGTGTGGTTACTTTTTACAAGATGCCTTTGTAAATGATTGCGGCGCATGTCAAGATATTGTCCGTAAGTTTTGGGCAGGTCTTTGAGTTGCATCCTTTGGCCAACGCGGTTAAACACATCAAACACTTCTGCTTTTTCGGCTCGGGTAAGGGGGCGCTCCAGTAATTCGTATGAGCGGATTGACAGATCAATCAGCAGGAATAATACATCACGATATGCCCAATCGGGTATTTGCGCGCCGCGCGCCGCTTCAACCCCCTGGTGTATGGCGTTTATTTTATCGATGGCCTTTAACGCCGCTCCGGTTTCCGAAAAAATGATTTGCCTTGAGTAATCTACCGTGCTGAACAGCCTGCCCAGGGGATCGGCAGGGAGCTTACCGGTGAAATAAAGCCAGTCGACAGCCTTGTTGAGCGCGAATTCGGCCGCGGCGCCTGCAAATATAAACAGCACGGTATCGGCTTTGCCCCAAATCCGGCGCGCTATCGAGTGTTCGTTTACAAAAAGATCTTTCATTTTATAATATAAAAAGCACTTTGTTTTGCAAAGTAAATATATACGTTTTGATTTTCCAAATCAAAGATTGTGAGTTTGATATGCTAATTAAATACGGTTTTTTGAATATGTTTATAAGTTTTTGCTAATTTAAATGGCAATTAAAAATTATATTAATATCATTGCAGGCTTAGTAAAATCAACTAACAGAAAGAAAGAAATGGTTAACGCGGTTTTTGAGTTTGAGTTTAATAACCAGGTAATTGAGTTTGACATCAGCGATAAGGACCTGATGATAAACGCTACCGAAATGGGGAAGATTTTTGGTAAGAGCCCCTTCGAGTTTTTACAGCTTAGCCAAACCAAAGCTTTTATTGCCGAGTTGAAAAGCATGGAAATGCCTTATACCGAAGCGGAGGCCGAGCGGGGCGTTGGAAAAAGTTCGGCCGAGTTGGAGGAGCGGATCTTTGTGAATAAGATCAACGGGGCAGACCAGGGCCTGTGGATGTGCGAAATTCTGGCGCTGAAGTTTGCCGGTTGGCTTAACCCCAAGTTTGAAGTTTGGGTGTACAGCACCATCCGCGAATTTTTGCCCAACCTCAGGGATAACAACGAAGCCTATAAACAAATTGTGAAACTGGAAGACCAGCTGGATAAACTGGTGAAAAGGCTGCAGGGCAATGCCGATTTCCAGATCTATATGCAATTGCAGGAAAAGCTTAAAAAACTCCCTTACCGTATAAAAAGAAACAACCAGGCTACCTTAAAGCAGTACCGCCAGCTAAAGGCGATTTAATTTGTTGCTTATTTGAGGGATTTGTTTGTTTGAATTGCTAATTGTGTTACAATAGCATACCCGGTTAAAAAAAGAGCTTGGAATTTCGAAAGCGTGTGCTTGCTTTGAATTTAACAGAGGTGCCTCCCTGCGGGATTCGCAGGCAACTTTGGGAGCGGGGTGATTTCCTGACCAGCGACCCGGAGGTCATAAACTATCCCGATCAGCATTTTATACAATATATACCGGCGTTTGCCGTAGAGATATGTGAAAAACGCCCGGATATTGTTGTTAACAGGTGCCCTGAATGCAGAGGTATAGCCCGTACACCCATAGCACGGCAATGTAGTTTCTGCCTTCATCGCCGGGAGTAATTTTTAATAGTTGCCGTGAATACACGGCAACCCGATAACCAATATGTATAGGTTTCACCAGGGTTGGCGTGTCTCCACGCCAACATACGTCAAGGCTTACTCGCTTTCCTCGTTCTTAATGCCTTTTAACAGCGCGTAAATAGCCATGGCATGACCGTGACCCAGTTCAAAATCATGCTTAAGCCAGGCGGTGATTTCGCCTGCTTTAGCGTTTAGTTCGCCATTTTGGGTGAAACCTTTTTCTTCGGCAAGTTGCCTGAAATCGGCAGGGTCTTTACCTGTTTTCTCTTTAATGGTTTTTAAATATCCCTGGAACGACATGTAACGTAGTTTATGTTTATACCAATATCAGTAAAAATTAAATACCTTTTTTGCCTTTTAACAACTCAATTATCTTTTGAGTTTCCTCCGGATATATGCCGATGTAGTGGCTGCGCACCATGTAGGGCACTTTTACTTTGCTCTCTGATGCTTCCAGCCTGATTACGTTAGAGGCCTTGTTAGGCATATGGCAGTCGACGCAATACTTGCTGATTACGGCACCCAGTTGCGGGGCCATTTTGCAGAAGTTGTGGCCGGTTTGGCTATGGCAGCTTAAACATTTTTGTGTGTACACAGCCATGCTTTGTTTTGCGTTGCTATGCGGGTTGTGGCAGTTGCCGCAATCCATTTTACTCATGGTGTAGCATTTGCTGGCTATCAGTAAATCGTATTGGTTGCCATGTACATCGGGCATATTGCCAGTGCCGGGAACTACGCGGGGCTGGGTGCGGTCTTTTACTAAGGTATCGCCCATCTCAAATTCGAACGACGAGCGTTGCGGGATGTTTTTATTACCTGAATGACAAACCGCGCAGGCATCCATTTTTTGCGTGCGCGACAGAGATGCATACGTGGCTATGTATTTTGCCTTTTTATCGTCCGGATTATCGGTATGATAGTTAACGTGGTTGGCAGCGGGGCCATGGCAGCGTTCGCAATCAATGCCGTAAATAAGTGAAGTTTTTTCAAATCCAAACTCCCCTTTTTCGGGCGGGAATTCTTTTACAAACGAACTGTGACACTCCAGGCACTTACGTAAGATTGGTCTGCCAAAATTCATCCTGTCGGGCATATAACCGGGGCTGTTGGCCCAGTTGTGCAGGGCCTCGAAGTAAGACACCGGCAGTTCGTACAGCATTTTACCCTTCCAGTATAAATAGGTTTGGGCCTTACCATTGCCAATAGCTACATCAAAAGGTTCAGCTTCCGTTTTTGTGCCGTTGATATAGCCAACCTGGTAAAGGCTGTCGTTGTGCTTTTCCATCACAATTTTTTGTCCCATGCCGAAACTAAAACTGTTGGAATCTTTAGCGAAACTACCCCTGATGTTTTGCCCGGTTGCCAGTTGTGAAGTTTGAAAATGCGCGGTATGTAAATAGGAAGTATAGACATCGCCATGGCACTTTTTACAACTTTCGGAACCGGCATAAACTTCACCCCGCGGATCTGCCGAAACTGAGGTATAACACTGCGTTAAAATAAAACTGAAGGGTATGAGGGCAAGAAGAACTAAAAAAAGGTGTCTTTTTTTGAGCATTGTTTACGGTTATATGGCTGGTTATAAATTGGTTGGGCTTTTAGGCGTTTGCCGAAAAATTCTATTACAATTTAAGGCAATATTTAGATAATGCAAATAGTGAAAATGCGGGTAGTGGTAAAGTAGGGGTGAGGCGATTTCGGATTGCGAATGTTTGATTTCGGATTTTTCGTTCGATTACACTGATCGATTGATTGAGATTTTCTGCGTTGCTTTGTATTCTTTAATCCCATAAACTGAAGATTAACATTATTCTGCCAATTCAAGAATCCTGTAAATTCTGATTCAGACAAACAGCGTTAGGGATAGGAGCGGATACCAGCCAGCGCTGAACCGGTAAGATGTTGCACTTTATTTGCTGATAAATGGTTTGTGTGTAATTACAGCCTTATTCATGGTTTGCTGTATTTTATATAACCGGGTATCCATTTCAAACGTTCCTTATAACTTCGTTTACGGCCTTCTTTTAAAAGTTCTGTTTTGGCAGGGCTTAACACTTGTTTGTCTTTTTCCATGGTGCTGTCATCTCAAATTTACAACAAATCGATGTTAATCAAATCTGTGAGTAAGCCGTTGGTACCAACATGGTCGATGTTATTTTATTAACCAGCAGCGCATCGGCATATTCGGGTACGGAACTTATCTTTTTCCATTGCGGGTCGGAACCAAATGCTTTCCAGTGGGCGGCTTTTGCTTCCATGTCGTCAAACGTAACCATGTAGGTTAAGTTGGGGCGTTGGGCGCCAATCACTGTTTCTCCCCAAAACACCGGCGCGAAACCGAGGCGTTTAAAAATATCTATCTCGCCTTCATCGTTAAACATTTCTATTTTCTTTTTCCCGGCAGCTTCGCCGGCGCTTTGATATTGGCGTAACTCAAAAATCCGGGCTTCCTTCCCTGGCGCTTCCAGGTGGGGCATGTGGGCAAAGGCTTTCATTAATGAGCTTTCAATACGTTCGTAAGCAGGCGCGGTAGCTGGCGCGTTTAAGTATAATGAAGCTTTGGTTTGGTAGCTTTGATCTTTTTCAAGGGCGTCAGTAACGTTACTGTAGTGAGCCAGGCTGTTATATTGGATCAGTACATATAGTTGGGTTTGCCTGGCTGGGTTCATTTCAGTAAAAACGCCTATATGTTTTACGCCGAGGCGGTTCATGGCTGGGATAGCGGCATCTTTCCAGTAATCTTCTACCAGTTTTTGCTGAATTGCATTGGTAAGGCTATATACCCTTAATTCGTAATATTCGGCAGGTGGGATGCTTGCTTCTTTAGCGTGGCTCATGGCTGGTAATATGCTTGCGGTTACACCGGTTAATACAGACGATTTTATAAACGAACGGCGTTTCATAAATTGGCTTTGATTTTTTTGGTTGTACTAAGATACTCTTTATATAACTATTCAGGCGATTGGCGTATGGTTTACGCTACAAAATTGTTCAGCGTGATCAGGTTGGTTAGCGCATCGCCCAGGGTATTGTTAAAATAAGTATAAACGGTTTTACCCTCATCCAGCCACTCATTTATATAGCTTGCATATTCAGCAAGTACTTCATCTGCGTAGCTGCCCCGGTAACCGCCTTCCGGGCCGTGAAAGCGTAAGTAAGCGAAATCAGCCAGCGGTTCCATCAGGGGAGTAGCTGAAGTCTTCATATCATGGGTAACCATGCCCACAGCAAATTTTTGCAACATACGGTAAGTTTGTTCATTATACCACGACATATGCCTGAACTCGACCGCGATATGCAATTGCCATAGAGGATCATGCCTGCGAATATTGTCCAGTAACAATTCTAATTGCCTGAAGCTGTCAAAGCGGATACTTGCCGGGAATTGGATCAATAAACATCCTTTTTTAGTACACGCATTAATCACTTCAAAAAAGCGTTGTACATCGGCAGGTTTAAACGCTAAACCCTTATTATGGGTGATTTCTTTCCACATTTTAAAAGTAAAGCGGAAGCCTGCAGGAACTTCTTCCGCCCACCTGGCTACTGTTTTGCTTAAAGGGAGCTTATAGAAGGTGCTGTTGATCTCCACGCTGTTAAATAGCGAGCCGTAGTAACAAAGGCGGCTTTTATGCTGATAAGCTTCAGGAAAAGCCAGCTTATTTGGCACCGGCAACACAACATTGCTGGTGCCCGAATAATATTCGCTTCGCATTTGTTACGATAATCCGGTCAGCGCCTCACCGGCGTCTGTGGAACCAGCGTTAGCTTCTGTAATTTTACTGAGGTTATATCGCATCTGGCCGCCATGTTCTTCACCTTTAAGCAGGCCTTTATCGTACAGGTCGGCCAAAACGGTTTTGGTGATCGCCTTAAGCTGTTCGTTGGTTAAGCCGGGTTGCAGTGTTTCCAGTTTCTTGATTACATCCTCTGCCGAGCCTTCGCCGAGTTGGGCCAGCGCGAAAACTATTTTATTTTGCTGCGTATCCCGGATCTCAAAATGGGCAGGGATATATAAAGGTTTATATTCTTCACGAAATTCATCATCAGTTAGTGCCATGGTTGTATGTTTTTATAAATCTGTAGGTTAACAAGTGGGGTGGGAAAGGGTTTTTATTGCAGGGGCTCGGTTCAAAAAATAAACGCGGACTAACCAGCCCGCGTTTACCATTCTATCACGAATTTATTGTACGCTATTAAACGGTTGATGGACTGCGGATAATGCCCAGTAAAAAGGATATTACCGCTATTACTAATAATGTATGGATTAAACCGGTTGCCGAATAGGCAAATACACTGATCGCCCAGCCGATAATGAGGATGACTGCGATGATATACAATAATGATCTCATAGTAGTATGTATTTAGTTTGTTGTTACAAATACTTTAAAAACCGTGCCATAATTCGATATTGGATAAAATAATTATTTCCTGAAGAAAATTATTTAATTAATAGAAAGCATAGATCTCGGCATCGGACTTGCTATATCATCATCTTATCTCAGCTATTTATGAAGCCGTTTTTCATTGATCTCCCATCACAGGGCCTGCATTTAATTATTCTGCCTGAAACCGAACCCCGCATGGACGGGCATCCTGTTATTACCTATAGTTACCATATTTTTCGGCGCGGAAATTTTTCATCGGATGGCAGTCGTGGTTTGGAAAGCCCGATTTTGCTAATGAAGAAAGAAGATGATCCCAACTACCTGGGGCATATCAATTATGAGCAACCCGGAATAATCTTCAATTACATTGCCGACGGCGCGGAAGTTTTATCGCGTACGGAAGTAGAAGCTGTAATAGATGAGATCAACAGGTATAGGAAGTTGCCCCGGTTATGGTTATAATAAGCACATAAAAGGGGCCGGTTTGCCGAGGCCCCTGTTTAAATAGAATGCATTACTTTGTTGGCGGTACCAACTGCATAAAGGTTACGATGCTGCTGGCCTCGTACGATTGGATATCGCCGGAAGGCGTACTAACCGAGTAATTACGGTAAGTAAGGTTGCGCGAATCGCGGTTGTTCCAGCCGGTAATAACATTGGTCCGGATCCAGCTCAGGTATTGGCTTTGACCGCCATCGTTAATAAGCTGCATCATATATTGCGCGAAAATAGCTTTAAGTACGCCCTGCTCATTAAAGTCGCCTTCGGCAGGTAGGATTTGGTTGGTGCACATGTTGTTTTTTACATAACCGGCGTATAGTTTGGCGTCGTTAAGGTAAGCCGCATCGTTGGTTTGCCTGTACAATGCCATGGCCGCGCCAATGGCCGTGCCCGAATTATAAGTATAATCCTGGCCACCAGCAGGGTTGTTGCCTATCTTATTATCGTTTACTTTTCCGGACGCATCAACCAAATTGGTTTTCGACCAGCTATAAACCGATCTCGCTTTGTCCAGGTATGATACATCTTTAGTGATATTATACAACTTCATAGCTGCTATTACCGTTGGGAAATTAATACACGCGTTTTTGCCGCTATGCCTAAAATCCCAAAACATGCCGCCGTTTACAGGATCGTACGATCCGTTCCAGACCCGCTCAAAGCCCGATTTTGCTTTTTCAAGGTAAGTAGCATTGCCGGTGAGCTGGTTGGCCCGCGCCAAAGCTATTACCCACCACATCATATCATCGTAAATAAACCAAACGGTGGTATTGTTCCAATTATAACCGTCGTAATGGTTGTAATTACCCTGGTAAATATCGGCAATGCGGGTTAGCTGGGCGGGGGCTTTGGTTCGTTCGTAAACGTTCATGGCCATGTCCCAATAAATAGCTTGTGTCCATATTGCGGCAACTCCATCTTTTTTTGTTGTGCTGAAATAAAGCTTATTGTTGGTGTCGTAAAAAGCGTTGTTAAAGGCAGCGTAGGCAAGGTCGGCATCGGCGCTGCTAAAGCCGGGCACATCATTGGTTTCAGTGGTATCGGTTTTGGTCGGCGTAAGATCCTTCCCTTTACTGCAACTCGCTATCGTAATGAAAACGCCGAGCGCTAAAGTGTAGCATGTTTTTTTCATAATGGTAAATGCAGGTTGCTATAAGCGATTTAATTAAAGCAATAGAGTAGGGGGTATTTTAATTATTGGTTTCTTTGATTGCCGCCGCAATGATAATGGAAAAAACAGGGGCTTGTGTATGTTTTGAGCATGAAAAAGTTATTAACCCTTTTCTTAACCTTGTTTTTAACTCGGATGATATTGATTGAATAATATATAAGTTTTCTTTCGCGATATAATTCGCTGTTTTACAGTGACTCATTTTGAAAATTAGCTGTCGGTGGCTTTTGGGCATATGAAGATTTAATGAATGTTTGTAACGTTAAAGTTGCGGTTTATAAAATAATTGTTAACTTAGTTCCATAAAAAGTGAGCGCCTTGCTCACGATTTGTGATAAGGTTTAGGTTTAAATCCCCACGCAGCGAGTGCTGTGGGGATTTTATTTTTTAGGGACGATACGAATCGAAGTAATCCCGCTAATTGCCGGAACTAAATAAATGAGCCTCACTTTCGCCAAAAAAACATACGTAGGTGTGAAGTTTCCCGTTAATTATAACGCCGGTAAGCTAATGCCTGATATCAATGTTTCTTTTTGCTGACGGATTTTGCCAGTGCAATTAAATTTTTTTGAGCCTTGATATTGGCTTGTTTAACCTGAGCCATCAGGGTATCCAGGTATTTGTATTGTGGCGAACCAAAATCAAAGGTGCCTCCAACAGGGCATTTGCCCTTAGGGCACATCGACCAGTCTAATTCTGTAAAGCTTTTATTGTTTTCGTAGCAAATTACAGTGAATGCGTCGCGTAATTCTGCCTTAAGATCAAAGGTGCCGGGTTTTGCCTTTTTGTTTTTGGGTTTGGATATTTTAACAGCAAATAGCTGTTGGGAAAGGCGTACTTCGCGTTGTTTCTCAGTTGAATCGCGGTTTAAATTTCTATTTATGGATGCCTGCGCGGTATTGTTCTTGAACAGGAAAACTGATGTTAACAACAGTAGGGGATTGTTTTTGTGATATGTTTCATGGGTAATAGATTTATAAGTTGAAACTAAGGTATTCATTTAGAATAGAAGTGAGCGCGGCGCTCAAAATTTGTGATAAGGTTTAGGTTTTAATCCCGTGCGGCAAGTACTTTGGGTCAACTTTGGTTACCCTCGTAATTCCAACTCCCGCACGCGGATTTGAATTTAAAGCTACTCTATGGTAACGGAAAATTTGAAGGTAGCCTGTACTTTCTTGCCGGGTTCATACTCGTAAACAAGTGCCTGCGAAATATCGAAATGATCATTTTTACTTACGTGATTCGGAAACTGGCCGATATCGAAAGTCAGCTTTGCCGCGTCCATTTCAGAAAATACCTTCGCATCATTACCCCAGTTAATTACGTTCCCCGCCGCATTAAACCAATGCCCGTAACCGTTAGCGGTGGTTTGGGCATTTAAATTGCCATTACTTTCAACCGCGTAAAACTTAACAACTTTACTGTCTAAACCTTCGGTAATTTGTTTGGGCGTAAGTGTTAAGGCCTGGGTTAGTTGTTCAAGATCTACAGTAACAGTACTCCGGCTGTAGTTTACGGCATCAAAAGGCACTTTAACGTTGATATTGAATGTGATGTCTTTAGGCTTGGTACCCGGTTCAACAGTAAAATCGTTAAATAACGTTGTGTTGGTAAACTTTACTTTATAGGGCCATTGCTCGTCATTTGTATTGTCGTCGTCCCAGGCATGTTGTGCATAAGTTGAGGGCGCACCCGTTACTACAAACCAAATTTTACTGCAATTAGCAGGTACTGTAAATGCCGACTGGCCGGTGATCCCTTTTGACATCGGGCTGTAAACCCTGGTGCCATTGTTAAGCAACGCTACGTAACCATAACGCCAGCCCGCTACAGAAGCATCAACATGATTATAGCCACTTGCATTGGGCAGGCCTGTAAATTGCGCGTTAATTACTGTACCGCTTGCAGGCACTTTCAGTGGCACAATATTGTAGCCGGTTGTGCCGGGGCAACGGGTATATTTAACCTGGAAGCTTCCGTCAGATAGTTTATCAAATTCGTAAGGTTGTCGGCCGATATAATTAGCACCGAGGTCTCTTAGCGCATCCAGGTCCCAGGTAACAAATTTGGCAGCTCCATCATAAATTTCATCATTTAATTGTTCTGTGTTAATCCCGGTAATGCGCATGTAGGCTTGTATAGGGTCTTCGGGTTTTAAGGCCTGTCGCCATATTTTCCCGATAATGTCTATACCATGTTTTGAAGCCCAATAGTAGTGGATAAAATAACTGGCGTATCGCATATCTTCATGATTGATATGCCGGTGACAGTTATCCAGGTACACCCCAAAATCATAAGTGGTAAACACCTCCGAAGGATAGCTTTGAAACGATTGCCATTGTGCCGTTTGTTCCCAAAACGCGTTGCCGGGTTTATCGCCAAATCCATACCTGAAGCCGCTTGAGCCGCCTTCATCACAAAATATCTGGTACTGAAAACAATGTCCTATTTCATGGGCTAAAACGGAACCTACAGGTTTCACTGCCGCAGGGCTGATCCATAACGCGCCGATCACATCGTCGTAACCGGCGCCTGTTGCGCGCCATTGGTCTTCATAGTAAAGGAAGATCAGCATTTTATATTTGGCAAGATTTGATTTCCCTTTCTCTACATCGGCAAACTTCAGCGTATTGATGTTCATCTGATAAAACAATTCCGCTTTTTGCAGCAGGTCGTCAATATCAACGCGGTACTGGCTGGGTACCTTGGCCGAATTTGGTGAATCGGATCCGTACTTTAAATCCCAGAACACTATAAAATGCTCAGACTGTTTGCTGTGCCGGTAGTTCCAGGTGCTGGTAGAGTCGTTGAAATTTAATTGCTTAAATTCTTTTGGGATATATATCGATAGGCTGTCTTGTTTATTGATAACCGGTGGCACTTTGGTGGGTTCTTCAAGGTTCGCTTTTTTTGAGCAACCTGCGATAACGGATAGCAAGGGGATGATGAACCACATCAATGCCCTGATGTTTAAGGTATTGATATACCGGGTACGTAAAGTTTTTTTCATAATGTACAATGAGTTGATGATAAAAGTTAACTGCTGCTGAGGATTCAACTAATCAAATTTCAACCATTTCAATAGCACATTAATTCATGATATTATCCCATTGGTATTACATCTTAACAAAAAAAGCATCGGTGCGGTAACAGCCGGATAAAAAAAGCAATCTGGTTGCTGGCTACATATATCTGATGGGGAAGGTATATTTAATAAACGGAGCCTCTTCTAATTTAATGAAGTAGCTAAATATCTTGTTTACAGAGCCGTTCTCGTATCATATTTTTTTACGACTCCGGCGCTGCTCCGTTCGTTTTAAAGTCCCGGTGTACCGGGTTTTCTGTTATATTTGGTAATTATTTTATTGATTTTATTGATATAACTCATGTCAAGAAAAGCTGTTACCTATTCCCATCACATAAATAAGCTTTTCAAAGGCTTTTATTTACAATCAGCAACATTAGTGCTGCTTCTTTTACAAGTGCTCACCGCAACGGCGCAGGCAAACAACGCCCCCGTTGAAGTATTGATTCCCCATCGCCCAACGGCTGTTAAAGGTAGTGATAACCGGTTTCATTTGGCTTACGAACTTCATATTACAAACTTTTATCAGTCAAGCGGCCCGTTAACGCTGAAAAGTCTCTCTGTTTTTGGTGATAAATTTACGCTGCCTATTGCCACCTTTTCTAAGGCCGGTTTATTGACTTTACTCAATGCACAGGAAGTGCCGGATAAAGGAAAAGACGTGATCATAGCCGCGGGCCGACGCAAAATTCTTTTTGTGTGGCTTACACTTCCATCGGGAGCTGTACCGCCGCAAAGCCTTCACCATAAAATTACTTTCACCGACAAAAAAAAGGCACAATACCAGGTTACAGGCGCTGTTACACCGGTAGATCAAAAAAAGTTGTGGGTGTTTGGGCCGCCTGTTCGTGGGCATAGTTGGTTTATAGGTGAAGGGCCGGGCAATCCCAAATCACATCATTGGGGCAGCCTGCTTGCGCAGAATGGTACGGTGACTATTCCGCAGCGTTACGCTATCGATTTTTTCGGACTTAACGATGCCGGTCACGCCGTAGAAACTCAGCCCGGTAAATTGAATCAGACGGCTAACAAACAATGGACCGGATTTGGCAGCGAAGTGCTTGCCGTGCATGACGCTGTTGTACGCGACATGCGCGACAGCATAGCAGACCATGCGCCATTAGCTCCTTTGCCCGAGCCAAAAGAAATTACCGCCCGTGGTGTTTATGGAAACTTTATTGTATTGGAGATAGCGCCGGGTGTTTTTGTGCATTATGCACACCTTCAGCACGGGAGCGTTAAAGTGCATATTGGCCAACATGTGAAGCTCGGCGATGTCATCGCCCGCTTAGGGGATTCAGGAAACGCCGGGGCGGCACACTTACACTTTCATGTTTCTGATAAACCTACATTCGAGTTTTCTGAAGGGATGCCTTTTGTGTTTTCAACCATTGGGCTGCTTGGAAAAAGCAACGAAGCAAACATGCTCGACCCGACTTCAAAGTTCAAGGCGCAAACAGTAAAACAAAATAACGTGCTGCCTCTTTTTGGCGATGTGGTGCGTTTTGATTTTTAGTAATATATGGTTTTTTCAAAATCTAATCGCTAAACATGTTTAATTCATTATAAACTATGGATCTTGTTGTTAAAGCACTCATAGGCCTGGTAGCCTTTATTCATTGTTATATATTATGGTTGGAAATGTTTGCCTGGACAACCCGCGGTCCCAAGGCATTCAACAAATCACTGCAGGAACTGGAAAACAGCAAAGTTTTAGCGGCTAACCAGGGTTTATACAACGGATTTTTAGCAGCGGGCCTTATCTGGACATTCTTTATCACCGACGAAAAATGGCATAACTATGTGGCGCTGTTTTTCATGAGTTGTGTGGCCGTAGCCGGTATTTACGGGGCATTTACGGTTACCAAAAAGATACTCTATATACAGGCCCTGCCTGCATTACTGGCTATTGTATTGATTCTGGTGAGGTAAGCGTAATAATCAATCAGTCCATGCTATCTTTTAACTGGCTTGAGTATGCAGTGTAAGCTGAAAGTGCGGCGTACCCGTGACTTTCTATACAAATAGAATCACTTTTTACCCTTTAAAAGTTTTTCAAGCATTGTCTTCCCGTTTTCGTTATAAGGATTTAACTCTATAGATTTTTTGTAATTAAATATGGCGAGTGAAGTATTACCGGATTTCATATACGCCTCTGCCAGACTATCGTAAGCATTATAAGAATTTGGATGTGCTTTTACATTTTCAACAAATAGTCCAATGGCATTTTTTATATGTCCGGAATTCAGTTGGTTATAACCGCAATTATTAACGAAGTCTTCTGTTGCGGTTATGCTATATCCAAATTCGTCAGACAATATTTTGAAGTGTTGAAGAATATCCTGGTAAGTAATGCTTGTAATTTTGTAATAGTCTATGAACCAATCTTTATAAATAAATTTAAGTCCGTCGAATAGGCTCTTATAGGGAGCAGAAAAATGGTTCTCATCGTCGTATTTTTTGTATGCCACATCCAACCATTTTGGCGCAAATTGCTTCAATCCGGATGTCAATAAATCAACTTTCTGCGTATTTTCATTACCGATTGCTATAAATAACTTGCCATTATATGGGTGCGAAGATTTTATGAACGATTGAAGATTAAATAGCATTCTGTCATTAACTCCGTTAATTGCGGGGCTTGTTAAAATCATCGCCGGAAACAAGTTTGGCATTTGCTCTTTAGCGTACAATGCAAACAAACCACCTAAAGAATGTCCAGCCAATATTCGGTAGGGCTGTACCCTATAATGCGTATCAATATATGGAGTCACTTCATCTGCTATATATCTCAAAAACCTCCCGGCTCCTGTATTGGTTGTTGTTTGAGAGCTATCAACCGTCCCATTAGCTTTTTTTTTATAGACAGGAGTAAAATCTCTGCCACGATCAACATTCACTACTCCAACGACGATCATTTCAGGCATTCTATTGCGGTCATATCCTGCGAGAAAATCTACCGCTTCAGAGGCGTAATTAAAGTGATTACCTGCATCAAGGACATATAATACAGGATAAAAATCTGATGTATTAGTGTAGTTAGCTGGAAGATGTATCCAAATCGTTCTATCTTCAGACATGACTTTTGAATGCAATAATATTGCTTCTTCGTTGTGGATAGGTAAAGAGTCAATCTGGGCGGTAACTACCTTGGGTAATGAAATAAGTATAAATAATAAAATTAAGGACGAATTGAAATAGTAAACATATCTACTAAGCTTTGCTCTTTTGTTCATGGCATAAAGTTAATATTCAATATTTCCATTATATGAGTAACATCTCAATTCGGGTGAATTTTCCTTAACTGGCGTGAGATGCAGCGTAAGCCAAAAGCGCGGCGTACCCGTGACTTTCCATAGTGCCAATTAATTTAATAAGACGCGAGTAGGCCGATCACAGCCCGGTGCTTCATACACTCGCGCCTGTTGGTGCTTTATAAACTCCCCCTTTCAGGGGGCCGGGGGGCCTAATCCTCCGGCTTCTCTTTTGCATCCGCCATCCTTACAATTCTCGGCTGAAAGCTGGCCAGTACATCAACCAGCTCATGCTGGGCGGCCATAACGGTGTGGATGTCTTTGTAAACCATCGGCGCTTCGTCAAGATCTGAACCCACAAGGGTTATTTTTTTGTTCAGCAGCTCGGCGTTTACCAAATCGCGTTTAATGGTTTTGAAGGCAGTTGTCCGGCTCATTAAACGGCCCGCGCCGTGCGATGCCGAGTTGATGGAAGCCGCGGCACCTTTACCGCGTACCACAAAGCCAGGTGTGCTCATGCTTCCCGGTATAATGCCCAATACGCCCTCGCCGGCAGGGGTAGCGCCTTTACGGTGTACCATTACTTCGGTACCGTCGGCCAGTTGCTCTTTCCAGGCAAAGTTATGGTGATTTTCAATCATAGCTACCGGTTTAAGGTTCAGCGCGCGGGCTATTTTGTTATGAATTTCATGGTGGTTGGCGCTGGCATAATCGCCGGCCAGGTTCATGGCAATCCAGTATTCCTGTCCTTCGTCGTTATCTAAATTTAACCAGGCCAAATGTTTGGCTTCCTGCGGTAACCTGGTTTTATTCATAGCTATCTTTGAGTAATGATCGGCTATATTGCCCCCAAAGCCGCGCGAACCAGAATGCGAAAGCAGCGCCAGGTATGTACCGGCCGGTATACCTTGCAACATGGCATCGGCCACTGTAAGCTCTCCCCACTCAACAAAGTGGTTACCGGTGCCCGAGGTACCCAATTGCGCGTATGCCTTATCTTTCAGGTTGCGGATCACCTTGGTTTCGCTCCATACCGGGCGGTCAAACAGCGAAGTGTCGAAATGAGTGTTGGTTACGCCGCCAATGCCAAAATGGGTATGGTTAAGTAATAAACCTCTAAGCATATCGGTTTCGGTATCTATGGTGCTTGCAGGCATATCAAAAATACTCAGGCACATACGGCAGGCAATATCCACCCCAACCGCAAAGGGGATAATGGTATTGGCGGTAGTGGCCAGCACGCCGCCAATAGGCAAACCATAGCCCTGGTGGGCATCGGGCATTAAGGCCCCCGCTACCGAGATGGGCAGTTTTACAGCGGTTTTCATTTGGGCAAGGGTGCCAACCTCAATCTGTTCGATACCATAAACCGGGAAATCTGCAATTTCCTGTTTAAGGGCGAAGGTGTTGCGCGGCTGTTTTATGAACTTGCCCTCCCTGCGCAGGTTGATCACCGCTTCGGCAAGGTTTTTAAATTTACCGCCTGTTTTCAAGGCGTAAGGCATTGGGTCGTCAATAAGCGCTTCAAGGTTGGCCAGGATCTGTTGCTTATCCATTACGCCGTGTTTTAACAACCCGTTTGCTACGCGGCTAAAGCTTTCTAATATGGTTACATCGTTAACGCCCAGGGCGGTAAGCTCGTTGTTGCTGATTTTTATTTTTTGCATAACCTGAATTTTTTAACTCCCCGCCGCAGTTCGGCGGGGAGGCATCTTTGTTCAATAAAACCCGTTACCGGCCTTGTTGATGATACAAAGTAAAAGCGCATCTGCGCAATGTATTTGCGTAGTGAAAATTATTTTTATAATATTATCGAAAAAATGCTTTTCTGTATTTTAATTATTACTCGTCATTGCGAGGTACGAAGCAATCGCGAACTATACAGGTCGGCCATGCTGCCGTGCAATTGCTTCGTACCTCGCAATGACGGATGGGGAATACATCCGAAATCAAAATATCATGCCCGTAAACCGCAACGCCCTGATCCGTTACCGCACTATTGATAGTTGCCTGCAAAACCGCCGCAGGCTATGGACGCTTGACGATTTGATAGATGCCTGTTCTGAAGCCCTGTACGAATACCAGGGAATTGACAGCGGGGTAAGCCGCCGCACCGTACAGGCCGATATCGAGATGATGCGCAGTAATAAACTGGGTTACGAAGCGCCTATTATTGTGGTTGATAAAAAGTATTATACTTATGCGGATAAGGGCTACAGTATTACCAATATCCCTATCAATAACCAGGATTTGCAGGTGCTTGGCGAAGTAGCCGGCCTTTTACAACAATTTAAAGGCTTTAGCCATTTTGCCGACATCAGCGAAATGGTAACCCGGCTGGAGGACAAGATATACAGCCAGAAAACACATAGCGTGCCCGTGGTTGATTTTGAGAAGAATGATAACCTGAAAGGCCTGGAATGGATAGAAATAATTCGAAAGGGTATTGTGGCTAAACGTACCATGTGTATTACCTATCAATCGTTTAAGGCGCGTGAGGCCAGTTCTTTTTGTTTCAGCGGGTATTTGCTTAAGGAGTACCGGAACCGCTGGTTTGTACTTGGAGTGGCCCATGTGCGCAACAAACCGCTGCTTACGCTTGCGTTAGACAGGATCCAGGCGGTAGAGATGCATGATGATGATTATATAGAGAATACAAGCATCGACCTCGCTACTTATTATAATGATGTGTTAGGGGTAACCAAATCGCCGGGGCAGCGCGATACCACTATCATTTTCTGGGTAGATAAGGCCAACGCCCCATATGTAATTACTAAACCTTTACATCACACCCAGAAACTTTTACGCGAAGAAGCCGAAGGCCTGTTGTTCAGCATAAAAGTGATTATGAATTTTGAACTGGAACGCGAACTGCTGGGTTTTGGGGCGAAGCTGAAGGTGATCAGTCCGCGCATATTGGTAAAGCAGATTAAGCAGCAACTTCAAAAAACGCTTGCACATTACGTAACCGACAGCCCCATACCGCATGGCAAAAACCTGAGTAATTTGCTCAACGAATAATATCAGTGGCATTGATGCCCCCAATTTAATAGCTTTAAGGCATGAATTTAACTGAAAAAGAAACCACAAACCTTAGCAAATTTTTAAGCCTTGTATTGCGCCACCAACCCGAGGCCATAGGCATTAAACTTGATGAACAAGGCTGGGTGCCGGTTGATGAACTGCTGGATAAATTAAATAAAAGCGGGCATGCCGTTAATTGGGAAATATTACAGCACGTAGTTGATACCAATGCCAAAAAACGTTTTGCTTTTGATCATGAAAAACTCAGGATCCGCGCAAGCCAGGGCCACTCGGTAGCGGTGGAACTGGGTTACGAACCGCAAACACCGCCAGAAATATTATATCACGGCACCGGGAGCCAATCTGTTGAAAGTATTTTACAGTCGGGCCTCGAGAAACGCGCCAGGCAGCATGTACACCTGAGCGCCGATACCGATACCGCCGCAAAAGTTGGCGGCAGGCACGGCAAACCGGTTGTTTTGACAATTAAAGCCGGAGAGATGCACCGGCTGGGTTATCAGTTTTACCTGTCAGAAAATAAGGTATGGCTTACAGACGCGGTACCGGCACAGTTTATCAGCGTAAAATAAAAATTGACTTTGGTACTAAAACGGTCGAAACTTTATTTTTGATAATACTTGTATTGAATGTATCATACGTGTTACATTAGGGGAAATTATAGACTGAAATGCCAAAGCACATCCTGATTATTTACGTATTGGTAGCCTGTTGTGTAGCAGGTATTATGATTAATGCATTTGTAAAATGCCGTTTAAGCAAAAGAACTTCCGAACGCAGCGAACTTAAGTCGGCGCGCGACTAAAAGAATTATAAGCCCGGCTGCCTGTTGCGCCGGGCTTATAATTCTTTTAGTCACACTCCTCATTTGCCCGTAGAGGTGCTGTGCGTTTGGTAAATGGCTAAAAACCGTCAAATACAAAGCTTCCTTTATCCAGTGGTTTGCGGGGCAGCATGTCGGCGCGGATGCTGGCCTGGTACACAAACGAGGCTACGATAATGGCGGCCTGTTTCAGGTCGTCAATCTGCAGGTGATCGTAATCGTCCATATTACTGTGATGGGTTCGTGTTTCATAATCAATAGGGTCCTGCACAAACTGAAAACCGGGGATGCCCGCCCAATCAAACGAGAGATGATCGGTTGAGCCTGTGTTGGATAGGGTTACGGTCTTGGCGCCCAAATCATGAAATGGTTTAAACCATTGTTCAAATATCGGTTTCACGGCCTGGTTGCTTTGGGCGTATATCCCCCTGATCTTTCCGGTGCCGTTATCCAGGTTAAAATAGGCCGATACCTTAGCTTGCTCCGGTTTTATCTTTTCGCCCTCGCGGTAGTGTTTTTTGATGTAACCGAACGATCCTAACAACCCCTGCTCCTCGCCGCCCCAAAGCGCTATACGGATGGTACGTTTAGGTTTAAGCCCCAGCGAATCTAACAGGCGCACGGCTTCCAGCATCACTATACAGCCCGCGCCGTTATCGGTAGCGCCGGTGGCGGCCTGCCACGAATCGAGATGGCCGCCCAGCATAACCAGTTGCGATTTTAGCTTAGGGTCGGTGCCCGGAATTTCGCCCACAACATTGTAGCCGTTGGTATCATCGATTGAGAATTTGCCGTTAACATTTAATGAAAGCTCAACTTTTTGCCCCGAGGCTACAAGGCGTTTAATTTTCTGCGCATCTTCCATGGCCATGCTGATCTGTGGAACCGTTTCAGGATCGTTTAGGTGATATCCGTAATTACCCTGCACAAAAACGGCGCCGTTCACGTTACCGCGCCCTGTGTTGATAAAGGCCAGCGCGCCTGCTTTTTTAAAGATCAGGTCAGACGTTTTAAAAATTTTAATGTAGTTCTGGTACATGCTGATCATCCCGGCAGGCACCATGTAGCTATCCTTCAGGTTGGCCAACGCGGTATCTGCCAGCCGCTCGGCCGAAGGTTCGAAATTGGCTTTTGTGCCCGGCGGGTTCCCTGCAACCATTACAAACTTACCTTTAAAATCGGCGGCGTGGCCGGCAAGGTAGGTGGTATCCATAATTTGGGCGGGGCCAAGTACCACAACACCACCGGTCACGGTACCATTGGTATTGGCGCTCCAGGGGTTGGGGTAGGCCCTGATCTGCGCGGCATAGGGCGCGCGCATCATGATGCTGAAATCCTGTATCTCCCAGCGTTTGCCGAAGGTTCCCCAGCTTTCGGTGGCGGCGTTTGCTAATCCCCATTTTTTCATGGTTTCTACCGCCCATTTAGCCGCCCTGTCGTATCCCGGCGAGTTACTTAAACGAGGCCCGGAAACATCGGTAATGTAATGTGCTATCTGCGGAATCTGCGAGCTGTTCAATTCTGCCCTGCGGATACGACCAAACACGGCGGTATCTACATTTTCAGTTTGCTGTGCAAAGCTGCTTAAGCCGCCAAGCAATAAAGCGGCGGTTAAAGTAGGTTTTAAGAAATTCATAGTGAGGGTTTTATGCAGAAATATAATCAAAATAATCAATAATGCAATAGCCCGAAAAGTGATGATTTAAAAACTGATTGTATTAAGATGCTTTGTGTTGATAATGTGCATTTATTTAACAAGCTTTGATTTAAATCAAAATCATCAATACCATCAGCGTGAAAACAACTGTACTTATCTCCCGCGTTTTACTCGGCGTTATCTACCTCATATTCGGGCTCGATTATTTTTTCAAGTTTATACCGTATCAACCCTTACATCCCGGTAAAACAGGTGCGTTTGTGGCCGGGTTAAAGGGAGTAGGTTACTTTTATCCCATGATCAAGTCCATCCAGATAGCAGGAGGCCTATCACTTATGTTTAACCGTTACGCTCCTTTCGCGGCGGTGGTACTTTTTCCAATCAGTTTAAACGTGCTGTTATTTCATACCATCCTGGTGCCGTCGGGCTGGTTAATGGGCGTTACCCTAATGGTACCCAATGTGCTTTTGGGTTTTGGCTACCGGAAATACTACAAACCGATGTTTACCATGAAGGCATCCGTTTAAGCAAAAATTATATGACGTAAGCAATGTTTACCGCCGGTAAACTGTAATTTTTATGTAATAAACATAAAACCTTTAAGATAAATTATGGAAAATAAAGATTAAGCGTTAATTTTACACAATGATTAGTGGGCGTTCCCAAAACGCTCATTGATTTGTGATAAGGTTTAGGTTTAAAGCCCCATGCAGCGAGTGCTATGGGGCTTTTATTTTTCGCAGCTTCGTAGCAATAGTTGTTTAGTACCATCAATAGCCTGAAAAGCACCATGCCTTACTGCTGTTAACCGGTTAATTTTGATTTCAAAACCCAATCAAAATGAATATCACAACCGCTGTCACAAACCACAACAAAATACCGCTGAGGAGCATGTTGGCTTATACCCTGATATTCCTGATGATTGGTGCTTCCGTTGTGCTCCACAACCGGGAGATGATATTGCCCGAGGTGGCCGCGCTTGCTGTTGGTGGACTTATTTACCGCAATCCCGGCTGGTTATCAAGGCCGTTTCATATTTTTCTGCTTCCGTCATTAACGGCAACAGGCGGTTTTCTGATCAATAACGCGGAGTTTCCGCTTGCAGCGAAACTGATCTTGGCGGTAGCTTTTGTATTGCTAACCCTTTTGCTTTTTAAAAGCACACTGGCCCCTGCACTGGCTACCGGTTTGCTGCCGGTTATAACAAATATTACCTCGGTATATTTTATTTACGCTATAGCCACCTTCACCGCGCTGCTTGCAGCATCTATGTATGCCAAACCCGGAGCATCAGGCATGCACTCAGTTTCAAAGCGAAGGCATCAGGATAATATCCTGTACTTTGGTTTGATATCGGCCTGGATATTAATCTGTGCTCAAAACGGGTGGATGCATATGGCGGCCATGCCCCCGGTGTTGGTTGTTGGGTTTGAATCTGTACATAAGGAGGATTATCAGTTTGCAGTGTTTTATAAACAGGTGTTATGCCTGTTCATTGCAGCTTTTACAGGTGTTTTAAGCCTGTATTATTTGCATAACCTGCTGCTTTCAGCAGTTATTGATCTTATTGCTGTAACTTTTTTACTGCGCCTGGTTAAGTTTAAGTTTCCGCCGGCTTATGCTATGGCTTTACTGCCAATGGTGTTGCCGGGCGCATCGCCTAAATATTTTTACTGGCAGGTGCTGGTGACGGCCGCTGTTGTTTTAGGCGGAATATATTCTTATAAAAACCTTAGGCTTAACAGGCAATTCAAATTAGTATTTGCAAGGGTTAATGGTAGGCGTAAACAAGGCTGATTTTTAGTGAACTAAGCCTGATTAAGCGGCTCATGGTGTTTATTACCTGATTTGTAATTCAGCACAATCTGCAAGCGTTCGCCTACAGCGAAATATTGATACTTTTTATTGCAACTATTTATTATCTTGTAACATCTATATAAATATGAAATCTGTTATCGTATTGATCGGGATGTTTTCGGGGTACCTTGCCTATCATTTAAAACCTGCATCCTATGAAGAAGGTAGCTGCATCACCAGCGATATCCCTCATTTTTGGGAGGCGGTTGATGCTTTGAAAGAAGCTAAAAGCACGGAAGACAGTACCCGGATTGTTCAGGCTGTTTATCTGGACAGGATGAGTAAGGAAGGGAGAAAGTTTTTACAGATCCGCAGATATACCGCGCCCGAATATGTGCGCACCATCCTTAAATATCCCAGGTACCTGCGGCAGTTGCGTAGTAAAACTGAAAACCTTTCGGCTAATGTGGCTGCCATCAACCAAATGTTTCAAAAAATGAAAGATGCCATTCCGGGATACCGGGTACCGAAGGTATGTTTCGCTATAGGCTGCATCAGGGGAGGCGGAACGGTTGATAACAATGTGGTCCTCCTGGGCGCGGAGATCGCGCTTGCCGATTCTGCTATGGATTTTTCTGAGTTTAAAGCAGGCGCTGTACGCGATGTATTATCGAAAGGAATAAACCTGATTGCCTTGGTAGCTCATGAAAGTATACACTGCCAGCAACACCATGCCAAAACCAGGAACTTATTATCCGTATCTATAAAGGAAGGAGCCGCGGAGTTTCTGCCGGCGCTGGTTTTAAAAAATGGCTGGTCGACAGCCCCTGTTGAGTATGGTTTGGCTCATGAATGTGAACTGTGGAAATCCTTCGAGCCCAACATAAAGAGTGACGATTTTTCACAATGGCTTTTCAACGCCGGAAGCATACAAGGAAAACCTGCCGATCTGGGATACTTTGTCGGGCTTAGGATTTGCGAAGCCTATTACAACAAGCAGACAGATAAACAGCAAGCCATAAAAAATATGCTTGATTTAAGTAAGTACATGGAAATTACAGCGCAAAGCGGGTATGACGGCGGATGCAAATAGATATATTAAATTTTATATCATTTTTGCGCTCTTGGGAGGTGGGATAGTGCGGGCGTAACCTTATTGCTTTGAAGCAACCTTTAGTACAGAATTTCGACCCTCACTGCATATCCGCGCAGGTTTACGCTACTGGGTACGTAAATCGTAGACCGGCTGATGTTCAATTTATGTGCTTATTTAATAATATATTATCTTTGGGGTGTTTGAATATCAACAGACGAAGAAGTAAATATTAGCCGAAACCTTTTTTTATTTTGATTCGTAAATGTTTTTAAATTTAAATAATGCCCTTAAGAGAACTGGAACGAATTGCAGCTGTAAATCGCTTCCTTAAACTGGAAATCAGTAAAGATAAGGAGCTGCAGGGAATAGTAGAACTGGCAGCCAGGATTTGCGGTACGCCTACCGCATTGATTACGCTTATTGATGAAAATACACAGTACATTAAATTTAAAATAGGCTTCAGATACGAAACCACCACAAGGGCCGAAGCTTTTTGTAACCATGTAATTGAGAATGACGGGGTGATGATGGTGCCCGACGCCCTGTTAGATGAACGTTTTGCAACAAATCCCCTCGTAACCGGCGACCCGAAAATTCGTTTTTACGCAGGTTCGCCCTTAACTACCAAAGACGGGCTTAACCTGGGTAGCCTGTGTGTGATTGACCGGCAGCCGAGGGATTTGAATGAACTGCAACAGCAGATGCTCTCCGCCTTATCCAGGCAGGCTATCCAGCTTTTAGAATTTGATAGCAGCATTGAAATTTTAAAAGATCAGTTTATCGCCGCCAAACGGTCGGAGATCGAACTGCGGTCGTTTTTTGAAAGTTCTATTGATTGTCACCTCTTACTCGGAAAAAACTTCGAGATACTTGCCTTTAACAAATCGCTCGAACGGTTAATCTACCGCACTTACAACCAAACCCTGGTAAGGGGCGGCGACATGCACAATTATCTTGCCCCACAATTGAAAAGATGTTTTTACGACAATTACCTTAAAGCATTGCGGGGCACCGCTGTATTTGAGGAACGTAAAATTGACCATAGCGCCCAACAAACCTATTGGGTTGTTAAATACGAGCCGGCGTTTAATCCCCAGGGTGAAATTATCGGGGTTTCGGTGAATGCCACCGATGTAACCGCCCGGGTGAAACACGAGGAAACTGTAACCGCACAAAACCAGTCGCTAAGGGAAATCGCGTTCATCCAATCGCATGAACTGCGCAGACCGGTAGCCTCTATTATGGGCTTAATGGAATTATTAAAAACCGATGAGCGCGTTACCGGTATAGAAGAATTACAACTCATGGAAAAAGCGGTACAGGAATTAGATGAAAAAATCCATTTGGTGGTAAGCTACACCACCGAACCTCCACCCCAGTAAAGCATTTGAATTTTTTAAAGTAACCGCAAGGCCGGGTTTTTGCCCTGTGTTGGTTTAGACAGGGCAAAAACTAAAACCTAACGTTCTGTTTTATGAATAAATATTAATAAAATAATATTTGAATTGGGTTAATAAACAATTAGCTTTATACAGCTAAACACTTACACTTAACTCATTTAAAAATGGTGACTGTTACAATTACAGGAGGCCCGTCGGTACAAGTTCCATGGCAGGCTAATATGAACGGCCAAGCCGCCATCGAAGCTGCATACAACGCCCTATCTGCACAAAAAAGCTTTACTTTCCTTTTACAGTACTACGGAAGCCAGTTGGGTTACCTGGTAGATATGATTAACGGCACCTACGATTCGTTCGTATCTACTTATGAGCCCTACTTCTTCTGGGATTTCATCGTTAACGGCATATCTTCTGATACCGGTATCGACAATACCTGGATTAATGACGGCGATGTTATCACATTTACTTATACCACTTATAATGCCGAAACACACGCAGCTACCACCCTCGGCCAAAAGTTTGCGGCTAAATCTGCATGATAGCATAATTCTTTTTGGGGTTTTAGCGATAATCCCTCATTAAGGAATTTGCATGGGTTCAGCCAAAATTTCTCCGGCTAAATTTACCCTGTAGCAGATTTAATGCTGCCTGCCTTTATCATAAAGTTGTAGCTTTATGATATGAAACCACAAATACTTTGTTTCTGCTTATTACTAAGCCTGCTGCGCCCTGCACAAGCGCAGCAGCAAACCGGCATCCGCTTTTTAGGCGGAAGCTGGAAACAACTGCTGGCTGCTGCCCAGGCCAAAAAACAACCCATTTTTGTAGATGTATACACCGATTGGTGCGGCCCCTGCAAACGGATGGAGAAGGAGGTTTTCCCCCTGCCCGAAGTGGGTAAGTTTTACAACGATAATTTTATCTGCTACCGCCTTAATGCCGAAAAAGGGGAGGGTCCCGGCATTGCCAAAGCTTTTGGCGTAAGTGCCTATCCCACATGGCTTTACCTTGACCAGAAGGGCGTATTGCGCAGCAAACGTACCGACTATATGCCTGCCGCCGAATTTATAGCGGCGGCAAAAGCAGCCTTGGGTAACGATAGCACATCGTTAAGGTTGGCGGCTTTAGATGCCAGGTTTGCCGTCGGCGAACGGAGCAGACCATTTTTTCATACCTACCTGGAAGCACGAACGGCCGTACAGCTGGATAATGCCAAAATACTGAACGCCTACGTAGCTACCCTGAAAAAGCAAGACCTGAACGCCGCGGAGCTTCGGTTTTTGCTGAATAATTGCGGGCGAACATGGTCGGCAGCGGTGCCGTTGATTGCGGGTAACCTGCAGGTGTTTGATAACGCCGAACAAAAACAGGTCGCCAACAGCCTGTTTGAAAATACCTTGTACTTTGCCTGGGGCGATGCTGCCAAAGCCGGCGACCGGCAAACAGCCCTGCAGGCCATGACTATTGAAGAAAAACTTCACCCATTACTAACCGAAGCTGCCCAGTTAACTGCCGACCATGCCGCGCTTTATCACTCGCGTAAACTGCAACTTGCCGATGGGCTAAAAAAAGCAGGCTACCGTTTAGCGGTGAAACAGATGGCGGTTGATACCACCCTGGCCCGCCAAAAAGATAAGGAGCTGTTTGATAAAGTAATGGCCCCGTTTTTAAGCGGACAGCAGGACAGTACCAAAATACCGGGCTTTGCCGAAGAAAAACTTTTGGCTGCCAGGCAATATTCGGGCAATGTGGCTACGCTTTTGTATGAGGTTGCAGACGCTTTCAGGGAGTTATTGCCGGGGGATGATGCCGCGCAAAAGGATGCAGCGAAATGGGCGGAGCGGGCTTATTTGCTGGTGCCTAATGAGCATACCAAGGCTTTGGTGGGGAAGTTGAAGGGGAAATAAAGTTTTCGCATCCTGTGGCCGATAACTGCCAATTACTGTATCATCTTCCGGTTTGAGGATGGAAATATTCACGACGTTGATTATATCGACTATCATTAAAAGGAAAGCATTATGTTGAAACGCAAATTACCACCCAATCATCCCGGTTTCATTTTAAAGGAAATGTTTATTGAGGAACGGGACTTAACCATTACCGAAGTAGCTAAAGGCCTGGGAATGGCCCGTGCTAACCTCTCGGCTATTGTTAACGGTCATACAGGAATCAGTCCGGAGCTTGCCATCAAGTTATCTGTGGCATTTGGCAATACACCGCAATTTTGGGTTAATCTTCAAAATAATTATGAGTTGTGGCATGCTGAGCAAAAGGTTGACCGTACGAGTATTCAGCATTTTTATAAGAAGAGTGCTTGAAACGTTTGTATGGTCAAGCTAAAAGCTTGAAAAAGTTTAGATCGAAGTTACGCTGCGCTGAACCCGCGTTAGCGAAACGATCTGCAGTAGATTTTATTTAAGTCTCTCCATGTACTTAGCTATTTCCGCTTCGGTAGTATCATCGCTTTTGCTCAAGGTAGTAATGATATTCTTGCGCTCAATTTCGCTGCGGTTTTGACTAAGCTTTTGTTTTCCCTGCAAATCGTTCACTACAATCTCGAAAGCCACAATGCCTTTCATCATCCGTTGTTTATATTCATCGGGCAAGCCGTTCCATTGGCTTAAATACTCCGCTTCGTAATTGCTGATCATTCGGGCTAATAACTCCGCGGTTTGCTCACCTTCAGGCAGTATCGTTGCTTTGCCATACGCATGTACGGCTATATAATTCCAGGTGGGTACGTTGGTTTCCTTTTCGTAATGCTTAGGGGAGATGTAAGCATGAGGCTCGGTAAATATCACCAGCACATCTTTCCCGATAATCTCCGTTGCCTGCGGGTTTGCCCTGGCAAAGTGTGATGCGAGGATGATCTGCCGATCGCGTTTTATTACCAAAAAGGGGAGGTGCGTGGCAAAAGGTACATCATCGGTAGCTGTAACCAGAGTAGCGAAGCTGTATCGCTGCATAAAGCTGATAGCTTCCTGCTCATCAGTTAACTGAAAATGTTTAGGCGTGTACATGGGAAAAGAGCGTTAAGAGGACAAGAGACAAGAACCAGGACTGATAAATCCCGGTTCCCGCTGAATATGAAAGATTACAAACTTTCCAGCATCTGTTTTAACACAGCCTGCGCCGCCCATACACGGTTACCGGCTTCATGAACCACAACCGAGTTTGGCCCGTCGAGGATCTCGTCAGACAGTTCCAGGTTACGGCGAACCGGCAGGCAGTGCATTACTTTGGCATTGTTGGTTAATTCCAGCTTTTTATTGGTAAGCATCCATTCTTCGTTTTTACCCAGTATATTGCCGTAAGGTTCATAAGCCGACCAGTTTTTTACGTAAACAAAGTCCGCGCCTGCCAAAGCTTCATCCTGGTTATAAGTGATGTTTGCGCCTTGTGTAAAACCGGCACAAAGCTCGTAGCCTTTGGGTTGAACAATGGTAAAATCAACATCCGCTTTACACATCCACTCCGAAAATGAATTTGGAACCGCTTGTGGCAATGGTTTGATATGCGGGGCCCAGGTTAAAACTACTTTAGGGTGGGCGCTTGTTTTGAGCTCTTCAATGGTAACCAAATCGGCTAAGCTTTGCAGCGGGTGGCGGGTAGCTGATTCCAGACTCACAACCGGCACTTTGCAAAACTCAACAAACTTGTTAAAGATCATCTCGCTATAATCCTCTTCGCGGTTACGCAGGCCCGGGAACGAGCGCACGCCAATAATATCGGCATACTGGCCCATAACGCCCGCAGCTTCGCGGATGTGCTCAACGGTGGTACCATCCATAATTACGCCGTCGCGCAGTTCAAGTGCCCAGCCTTCTTTATCAATGTTAAGCACCATTACATTCATGCCCAGGTTAATGGCTGCCTTTTGGGTGCTCATGCGGGTACGCAGGCTTGGGTTTAAAAATACCAGGGCCAGCGTTTTATTTTTACCCAATTGCTGGTGGGCAAAAGGATCCTGTTTAAGTGCCAGCGCCTCTTTTACAAGCGCGTTAACATCGGCCACATCATTAACGGAAGAGAATAGTTTCATGAACTTTTACAATTACGGGGTGAGTTGTTCTGCTATTTATTTTCAAATGTCCCCCAAAGGGGGACATTTAGAGGGGGCTCTTTATTGATTTAAAACTGATACAAAAGCTTCCAGGAACCTGTCGGCATTGGCTTTAGTTAAGTTTAATGCAGGTAAAAGCCTGATCACGTTTGGTTTGGCTTCGCCGGTGAAGATATGGTGCTTATTCAGCAATTCTTTACGGGCATGTGCCAGTTCTTCGGGCAATTCGATACCGATCATCAAGCCACGGCCACGAACTTCTTTCACCTGCTCAAGTTTTTTCAACTCGGCAATGAGGTAACTGCCAATTTCGGCTGCGTTTTGCATCAGGTTGTCCTGTTCCATTACTTCAAGCACGGCTAAACCTGCGGCGCAAGCCAGGTGGTTACCGCCAAAGGTGGTGCCTAACATGCCGTAGGCAGGCTGTATTTTAGGCGAAATAATGATACCGCCAACAGGGAAGCCATTGCCCATACCTTTAGCCATGCTATAAATATCGGCGTTAATGCCTGCAAAATCATGCGAGAAAAATTTACCTGTACGGCCATAACCGCATTGTACCGAATCGGCAATAAATACGGCATTGTATTCGTCGCATAGCGAACGGATTTTTTGCAGGAAGGCTTCAGGAGCAACCTGGATGCCGCCAACACCCTGTATGCCTTCAATAATTACCGAAGAAACCTCATTGTCTTTAAAAGCCTGCTCTAAAGCGGCTTCATCGGCCCAAGGCAAAAAGATCACATTATCTGTTTCGTTAACCGGGGCCACAATTTTAGGGTTGTCGGTAGCGGCAACAGCTAACGAGGTACGGCCGTGGAACGACTTTTTGAAAGCGATAACCTTTTTCTTTCCGTTATAAAAAGAAGCGAGTTTCAGGGCATTCTCATTGGCTTCGGCGCCAGAGTTGCACAAAAACAACTGGTAATCATCCTTGCCCGATACTTTACCTAACTTTTGAGCCAGTTCTTTTTGAATTGGGATCTCGATAGAATTGGAGTAGAAGCCGATCTGGTGCAACTGATCTTCCAAACGCTTTACATAATGCGGATTGGTATGGCCAATGGAGATAACGGCATGACCGCCGTAGAGGTCAAGATATTCAGTTCCTTGAGCATCATACACAAGGCTGCCATTGCCCCGTGTAATGTTTATATTGTTTATTGGATAAACGTCGAATAATTTCATATTATTTAAGCTTAAAGCTAAAGGCTTAAGGCCGAAAGCTATTATTTTCTTAGTGTTTTAATTAGGCTTATTAGCATAGCCTTAACTTCATTAATTAATTTATCTGTTTCCAGATAAAGGACTTGATCAACATAAGACAAGTCCTTACACATCAGTAAGCAATATTCTAACTCATGTGCTGACCCTAAAGCCTGGTCTAAGAAATGGGCGAAATCGCGTTCTGTGTTTCTTCCACATCCTTCAACTATGTTGAGCGGGCTTGAATATGATGCCCTTTTAGTTTGACTCATCAGATCAAATTGTTCGCTCTTAGGAAATTTAGGAAGTACATTTTTGTAAACGAACATGTTGAGCTCATGCGCTTTTACCCAAACTAAATATTTTTTATAGTCTCTCATTGCCAATAGCTTTAAGCTTTCTGCATTAGGCTTTCGGCTCCGTTAGAAGCCGATCGCCTTAAGTCGTAAGCCTGTGCGCTCGTCAAGGCCGAACAATAGGTTCATGTTCTGTACAGCCTGGCCGGACGCGCCTTTAAGTAAGTTATCCATAATGCTGATAATAAATATTTTGTTATCGTGTTTCTTTACCTGGATAAAGCATTTGTTGGTGTTTACAATTTGCTTTAAATCGATATTACGGTTGGTTACATGCGTAAACGGATGGCCTTCGTAATATGCTTTGTAAAGCGCTAATGCTTCTTCTTCAGTTAAATCGCTCTCGGTATAAATAGAGGCTATGATGCCACGGGTAAAATCACCACGGTATGGGATAAAGTTTATCGCTTTATCAAAGCCCGGTTGTAGTTGCCTTAACGATTGGCCAATTTCATTTAAATGCTGATGACTGAATGCTTTGTAAACCGAAAGGTTATCGTTTCTCCAGGTAAAGTGTGAAGTAGCCGATAAACTCTGACCGGCACCGGTTGAACCCGTAGTAGCCGTAACATGTACCTCGTTATCCAACAATCCGTTTGAAGCCAGCGGAAGCAAGCCTAATTGCAAACAAGTAGCAAAGCAACCCGGATTAGCAATGTTAGCGGCTGTTTTAATTGCCTCACGGTTCAACTCGGGTAAACCATATACAAAGGCCTTGCCGTTTAATGTTGAATTTTGCGACAGCCTGAAATCCTGGCTCAGGTCGATGATCTTCACAGAATCGGGAATAGCGTTTGCTTCCAGGAACTTTTTAGCATCGCCATGCCCAACGCACAGAAAAAGTACGTCAATATCGTTAGATAACTCAGCAGCAAATTTTAAATCGGTATCGCCAAACAGGTCGGTATGTACTTCATAAACGTAGTTGCCCGCGTTGCTGTTGCTGTGTACAAAAGCTATATCAACATCAGGATGGTTGATCAGGATACGGAGCATTTCACCGCCGGTGTAACCCGCGCCGCCAACTATACCTGCACGTATGGCCCCCCGACCCCCTGAAGGGGGAGTTTGATTAGTGGCACTATTTAATTCTACTTCGTTGCTCATTGTATTATTCATAATAAAGTATTAATTATTCCCCCTTTAGGGGGGTAGGGGGCTATCCCTTTAGGGGCTTAGTGGGTTATCCGATCATTATTTGTTGATGGATATGAATATAAAATAAACTCAAGGTCGGTGCGGTCGTTATTGCTGATAAAATGCTGCTGACCGGGACGTATCTCGATACCCTGTTCCGGCTTTAATACCGTTACCTCTCCGTCTATGAAAAAAGTAGCCTGTCCCCTTAAAATAAAAAATACCTGTGTGGCTTTTTCATGATAATGCAATTGCTCGGCTGTATCGGGAGGCATTAACTCCTGTTTAACAGATAAGGCTTCCGTATCAATAAAAGTCCACCCATGGCAGTCGTCGCCCCAGTTATAGTGCTTTAAGCAATCGCTTTTTGAAAAAACGACCGCCCCCCCGCCCCCTAAAGGGGGAGCCTGAATGCCGGATGGGTTGGTTGGATTAATCATTTTATATTATTGAGATGTTGCTCCCCCTTCAGTGGGCTGGGGGGCATTAACCTTATGATAGATCATTACCTGGTTACCGAATATTTTCGAGAAACCTTTAACGTCTTCGCCGCTCCAGGCGTTGTTCATCTCGCCGTAGCTGCCAAATTTGTTCGACATCAGGTCAAACTCAGATTCGATACCAACCACCTGGAAGCGATAAGGGTGCAGTTGAACAAACACTTTACCGGTAACATTTTTCTGCGTATCGCTGAGGAAAGCTTCGATGTTGCGCATGATAGGATCATGGAACTGGCCTTCGTGCAGCCAGTTGCCGTAGAAAGACGATAACTGGTCTTTCCATGAAAGCTGCCATTTGGTTAATACATGTTTCTCCAGGGTATGGTGCGCTTTGATAATGATCATCGGCGCGGCGGCTTCAAATCCTACCCTGCCTTTAATACCGATGATAGTATCACCTACATGGATATCACGTCCAACGCCATAGGGTTGCGCGATAGCCTGTAAAGCCTGAATGGCTTTGGTTGGATGATCATATTTTTCGCCATTGATGGCAACCAACTCGCCTTTTTCAAAAACAAGCTCCAGATCTTTAACTTCCGTTTCGGTAACCTGGGTTGGCCAGGCTTCTTCAGGTAAGCCAAGGTTTGAGGTAAGGGTTTCCTTACCACCTACCGAAGTGCCCCAGATGCCTTTATTGATAGAGTATTTAGCTTTTTCGAAGTTCATATCAACACCGTGTTTCTTCAGGTATTCGATCTCTTCTTCGCGGCTCAGTTTTAAATCGCGGATAGGGGTGATGATCTTGATATCGGGTACCAGGATATTGAAGATCATGTCAAAACGTACCTGGTCGTTACCGGCGCCGGTACTGCCGTGTGCAACTAACTCGGCGCCAATTTCTTTGGCGTAGTTAGCAATAGCGGTTGCCTGGCTTACGCGCTCAGCACTTACCGATAGCGGGTAGGTGTTGTTTTTTAACACGTTACCATAAATTAAAAAGCGTACGCAGGTATTGTAAAAGTTCGCGGTCTCGTCAACCACGTGGTGCGAAGTAACGCCCATTTTGTAGGCACGTTCTTCAACGCCCTTTAACTCTTCCTCGCTAAAACCGCCGGTATTTACAATAACCGAGTGAACCTCGTAACCAAGATCCTGGGTTAAATAAATACAGCAAAATGAGGTATCCAAACCTCCGCTATAAGCTAATACTACTTTTTTCATTTTTTAAGGTTAAAGGCGAAAGGTTAAAGCTGAAAGGTTTCGCCTTGATGTTTTATGTTAATTATCGTTTCTTAAAAATTTAATGAACCCTATTAACATGGCTTTCACTTCGTTAATCAGGGCATTGGTGTTATCGTAAATTTCTTTGGAAATAAATCCGAGGTCATAAATCAAATAACAAGTATATTCTACTTCGTGTGCCGAGCCAAGTGCATTATCCAGGTAATGAGTAAAGTCCTTGTCTGTATTTTTGCCGCAACCCTCAACAATGTTTAAGGGAATTGAATATGTTGATCTTCGTAATTGGTTGGTCAGGGCAAATTGCTCTTCGCGAGGCATTATTGGTAGTATATCGGCATAAATGTGCTTTGTGAGCAAATGCGCCTTTTTCCAAACATCAAGCTTTTTGTAATCTCTCATGATGATGCAGCTACCTTTAACCTTTCGCCTTTAACCTTTTACCTTCAATTAAGCGTCGTGTTTAATACGTTTTTTGATCGCGTTCTCTATACGTTCCAGCAAAGTTGCCTTATGCGTAATGCGCTGCATTTTTTCTTCGTACTCCTTTTGCTTTTCTGCCGGATCAAACAACATGGCGGTGCACATGCAGTTTTTGCGGTTTTTGCTGGTGAGGATGTCAAAGTTTACACAGCTTTTGCAGCCTGCCCAAAAGTTCTCGTCCTGGGTTAGTTCTGAATAAGTAACGGGTTCGTAGCCAAGTTCCGAGTTGATTTTCATTACCGCCAGGCCGGTTGTTAAGCCAAATATTTTAGCTTCGGGGTATTTGGTGCGCGATAATTGGAAAATACGGTGTTTAATGGCTTTTGCTAAACCGGCTTTACGAAACTGTGGATTAACGATCAGGCCCGAGTTGGCAACAAAGTCGCCGTGGCTCCAGGTTTCAATATAGCAGAAACCGGCCCAGGTGCCGTCTTTATGCAATGCTATAACCGCTTTGCCTTCCAGCATTTTATTGGCAACATATTCGGGCGAGCGTGTGGCGATACCGGTTCCACGTGCCTTGGCCGATTCGGCCATTTCGTCGCAGATCATGGTGGCATAATCTACATGCTGTGCTGTAGCAACCTGGATATCAAAATCTTGTATGGTCATTTAGATAGGTAATTACCGTTAAATAAATGGGCTTTAACAGCCTTAAATAAATAAATTGGAGCGTTGTTTTTAAAAAAAGTTTAAAAAACTCTTTTGGTGCGGAGCAGGATGAAAATTAATTCAAGCCCGTGGCATGTAGGTCCTTCGTCGGAGAAGAGGGGAGGTTAAAAAAACAGCTAAACCCAAGGCAGCAGCAACCGGAGCAAAACTTGCTCTCAGGGCGGGCTTATTTAAGCTTGGTATATTCATTTTTTGTTGAATTACTGTGTTTTTAATTTCGCTGCAAAGTAGGTTATAAAATTTTATTTATACAAGAAAAAAATGTCATTATTTATGGGGTGGTGAATGCTTGATTGAGTTGATCAGTTGAGTAGTTAGTTTTTGCAGATAATCGGTTGTTTATCAAAGTGATCCGTTTGCCCGATCAACTCAGTCAACCACTTACTTCCCAGCCATAATATCAGCGATGATCATCTCGGCATGTACGCGCGAGTTTTCGATGAACCAAAGGTGGGTATCAAGGCCGCCGCAAACCACGCCGGCAAGGTATAAACCGGGCATGTTTGTTTCCATGGTTTCGGGATTGTATTGAGGGATAAATTTATCCTCAGAGAGGACAATTCCCAGCTTTTTCAAAAACTCAAAATTGGGCTTATAGCCGGTCATCGCCATTACAAAATCGTTAGGTATGGTGATCATGCCTTCGGGTGTTTTGATATCAACTTCACTTTCGCGGATGGCTTCGAGGTTGGAATTGAAATAGGCTTTAATACTGCCCTCTTTAATGCGGTTGATAATATCAGGCCTTACCCAGTACTTAACCCTTTGGCTTATTTCGCTATCGCGGATTACTAACGTAACCTCGGCCCCTTTCCGGTAAGTTTCAAGCGCCACATCAATAGCCGAGTTGCTTGAACCTACAACAACCACTTTTTGTAAAGTGTAATAATGCGGATCCTGGTAGTAATGCTTTACTTTAGGCAGATCTTCGCCCGGTATATCCAGGTTAACCGCGATATCATAAAAGCCGGTTGAAAGGATCACTTTTTTTGCCTGGTAGGTTGATTTTTTGGTGGTGATGGTGTAAAACCCATCTACCGGTTTTACTTCGGTAACTTCTTCAAAAAGGTGGATAGGCAGATTGTTGGATAGTGCTACTCTGCGATAGTATTCAAGCGCATCGGCGCGGTTGGGTTTAGTATGCGTGGTAACAAAGGGTACGCCGCCAATTTCAAGTTTTTCTGAAGTAGAAAAAAATGTCATGGTAGAAGGGTAGTTGTAGAGCGAGTTTACCAATGTACCTTTTTCAATAATCAAAAAACTTAAACCGGCCTTTTGAGCGGCGAGTCCGCAAGCTAAACCAATAGGGCCGCCACCAATAATGAGTATATCGAGCATTTGTATGCAAATTAAGAAATGAAAGAAATGATGAACCTGTACCGGTTCGGGGCGCGTTTGCCGCGTGGCAAAAATAAGAAAATAAAAAAGGGTAAGCTACTTTTATCGCGCCGCTCAACTCTCTACCCTTGCTGCGTTCCCACCCTGGGGGAGTTCAAGAGGAGCTGGCCGTAAAAGACTTACCCCGGCGCAAATATAGAAAAAGGTGGCGTTTCTCATTAAGAAAATGTTAAAAAAGGCTTACCTGTTGATTTATAGAGGAATAATTTTTAAATTGCCTGTTTAATCCGGCGTTTGCATATCCAACCAACGCTTTTTCATCACCCCGAAAATCAAATTCGCGGTAAATTTTAGCATGATGGTCGTGTTCATTCAACAGGTTTTGTAAAATGGTGAGCCTGCTTACAACAAATTTTACCTTCATTTCCCTTTTCTGAAAATGCGGCCAAAGGCGGTTAAATTGCCCGGGTGTTAGGTTTCTTGCAATGGTAATATGCGGGACGGTGCTGCTTTCGCCGACTATATCTTTCAAAAGTTTTAACCAGTACCTGTTCTGTTCACTTAATTTGATTTTAGCATAGATAGTCTTGTTATAATTATTGCCCTCATTAAAGCAATCAAAACCATCTATCTCAAAAACAACGGAAGGCAATAGGTTAAGCCGCCTGCTCAAAAATGAAAATCCCTGCACATCGGCCTCAAACGGCTTGCGTGGATAGTTATTGATGGTAATATGCCCCCTGGCCTGCATACTTGTATAGTTGCCGATAAGGCGTTTGGCTTCGTTCTTTAATTTCAGGATCATGAAGTTTACATGATCGGGCACCGGTAAGATGAAATGATAAAATGCGTGGTCCATGATCTTAAAATTTTAATTGAAAAGGTTAACCTGATCCGGATCTCCGGCTTTAAGCAGCGCTACCTCATCGCGCGTATAGCCGGTACCAGGAATATTTTTAAACTCAAAAACTTTAAACTTATCCCATTTGGCCAGGCTGTTCAGCGAATCGCGCTTTAAAATGGTCAGTTCTTTGATCCAGAATGGTTCAACCAGTTTTTTATGCCTGAAATGCGACCAGAGCTTATCAAAATCCGCTTTGGCAACATCGCGTACAACGGTGATATGCGGTATGATATTCTTTTTGATCCTGAGCTTCTTTTTCAGTGTGCCAAACCAATCGTCTGATGCCTGGGTTGACCGGATAGTACCATAGATGGTCATCCGGCTGTGTAAGTGCGCAAAATGCGCGAAGCCGTCAAGGTGCAGCAGTACCGGGGGCATGGTGTTAACTGCCTGCTCAATCAGTTCCATGTTTTTGCCAGACATAAACGGCTTTTGCCTTTCGAGGTGCTGAACAGATATATGCGCGGGCGAATCCATGCTTTTAAATTGACCGATCAGCCTTGCCGACGCCTTTTTATAGCGCGCTATCTCATGCTTCACAGGTTCGGGCGGCGAGAGCAGCATCAGGTAATCTTCGTACATATTCATCTGTTAGCTAATTTATTTAGTTCAAAAATGCTAAAATAATTAGTAATAAATCAAATTTATTTTCATATTTGTTTCGTGGAAGCCAAACGCTATATCGTTCATATCGACCTCGATTCGTTTTTCGTTTCGGTAGAACGGAAGTTTCATCCCGAATTGATCGGTAAACCGGTGATCATCGGCGGCTCGGCCGACAGGGGAGTAGTGGCTTCCTGCAGCTATGAGGCACGGGCCTTCGGCATACACTCGGCAATGCCCACCAAACAGGCGCTTAAACTTTGCCCGCATGCTATCCTGATCCGTGGTTCGCACGGGCGTTATGGAGAAGCTTCGCGCGAGGTTACCCAGATCATTCATGATACCGTGCCTTTGTATCAGAAAACGTCTGTAGATGAGTTTTATATCGATTACACCGGTATGGACCGCTTTTTTGATTGTTACCAGGAGGCAACCAGGCTGAGGCAGAAGGTCATCAAAGAAACAGGTCTGCCTATTTCTTTCGGCATGGCATCCGGCAAAACCGTGGCCAAAATGGCCACCAACCAGGCCAAGCCCAACGGGCAAATGTTTGTGAAACATGGCGATGAGGTTAAATTCCTGGCTCCCTTAAATATTGGTAAAATTCCCGGCCTGGGCGAAAGTACCCGGAACAAGCTGTATCAATACGGCATTGAAAAAATAGGGCACCTGCAAAAGGTAGATGTTCGTTTCCTTGAAGCGATTTTAGGCAAGTACGGGCATGCGCTCTGGGAAAAGGCCAATGGTATTGATCATAGCGAAATTGTGCCCCATTCCGACCGGAAATCTATCAGTACCGAACATACTTTTCATACTAACGTGTCTGATCATCGTACGCTCGAAACCACGCTGGTATCGATGACTGAAGAGTTGTCATCCAAACTTCGCCGCGAAAATAAGCTGTCTTCCTGTTTAGCCATCAAGCTTCGTTATGGTAATTTCGAAACGCATACCCAACAACAAAAAATAGCGCTTACCGCGGCTGAGCATATTCTGATACCTGGTGTTAAAAACCTCCTTAAAAAAGCCTGGGATCAGCACAGGCCCGTCAGGTTAATAGGTGTAAGGTTAAGCGATCTGTGTACAGGAAGCTACCAGATTAACCTGTTTGAAGATAACGAAGAGCGTATTAAACTTTACCAGGCTATGGATCAGATCAATTTCAAGTTTGGCGATAAAACCGTATGCCGGGCGGCGGGGATGGAAATAGGTACGAGAAATTTCAATCCGTTTATGAGAGGATGAAAGCCCCCTCTAAATCTCCCCCGGGAGGGGAGACTTTTAGTTGTGCGCCCGGCATGGGCGCACTACTATAGGGTGAGAGCCCCGAATGCGCCTTGATGGTAGGAAGCGTTAACTAAAGGCAAGGGTGTCGTGGGCGACTGCGAATCTGAGGGAAGCCGAGGGTAAATCTCTGGCCTGACGAACAGGAAGCGGATCAGGCAGTCACGTCAGGGTGAGCTTACAACACAAATCAGAGCCCTAAACTGTCCGAAAGTCGTGGCTATAAATCCGATAAGTATATGGAGAGAAAATTTGCGTTCTCGCCCGGGGAGATCTGCTAAACGGTTGACGGATGGAGACGGGCATCCCGAAGGAGCAAGAGCTTGCAGTGATGCTAAGCTTGTTTAGCAGAAGTCAGCAAAGGCCATAGTACCAGAATTGGAAAGGGCTGAATGTTGGAATAAAACCGAAGGCTTATGAAATCGGGCTTAATGCAGTAACGGCCGAACCTCGTAAGAGAACTGCTTGTTTGAGGGTTGGCTGGAAGTCGAGAGTAAAAGACAAGAGGAACCTGGTTAAAAGCTAAGATAACAAATAGAGACCGTTCTGTTGAGAAACAGCTACCATTATTACAATTCTGACAAACTGCCGTATGCCGAACGGCACGTACGGTGTTGTGAGACGACAGTAAGGGAAATAAATAATAGTAACTGTCAGATTAAATTTTGACTATCTAACTTTATTATCGTTGTGGTAGCACGTTTTTTGCGGTTTTTTCAGCGTTCCTGTTATATATTTTTATAGCCTTTAAATAATCTTTTTTCCGGATTTTTTCCAATGCATCCGTGTCATTGCCCACCATGACTTTTAAATTGTCTTCGTTAAATTTAACAATATCTCCTTTATCTAACTGCAAGCCAACCAGTGTTGATGGATTAAAATCCATATTATCATCCTCTTCGCTTAACAGCGAATAGGCACTTATTTTCCCTTTTACAACTTTAAACATCCAGCAGCTGTCTTTCGCGATACCTTTAAAATTATTTGATGGCGCTTCCGCATACTCATAAGGCGATAGTACGCGGGAAATTGCTTTGGTTTGTTGTGGATAGATTTTCTGATTCCTGTTCGAATCTTTCTTCGCCAGCGTTTTATCTACAAATAGCAGGTAACTTTTGTGGGCGGTGGTATCCGCATAAATTTTCGAGCTAACTTCTTTGGTTGTGCCATCAAGCATCGTTACCGTGAAAGTGTGTTTAGGATTGTAGATTTCTGCTTTTCCCCAATGTCCCCACATCATCGACCGGTTCATCTGCATTTGCATATTAAATTGCATGTTTTGGTTGGCAAACATTCGGTTTACCGCTACCATGTTTTGTGCCGTAGCGGTGTAAGAAATGATAATGAAGAGAAGTAAGGATAAAAAATTAAAAACCGGTTTCATATGTAAAGTTTAGATGTGCCAAATATATGTAAACCGGTTTAAATTAAGCAATGTTGTTTTACTGATATTGTATGTATATGGGCGCTGGCTTCAAATTCAAAACCTCTTTCGGCGTTAGCATCCTGTTTGGTTTGTTCTTGATGTCGTTTTTATAAAACAACTTGAAACCTGTAAACTGCACCGGTTCATCCGAAATAAAGTATTTATAAGTACCTTTCTTAAGTTCTGGAGGGCCCCAGCCATCCATATCCATTACCACTTGTACTTCAGGCCTCAACTTGATGTTTTTATAGTTGGTAACCATGCGTTTGGTAAAACGGTGCACTACAAATATTTTAGGTGGCAGATTATTCTTTTTTACCAGTTTGGCCAGGTACCCGGTAACGTAATTAATGTCGTCGGCATCAAAAGTACCAATGCGCTTGCCGGGAACGCTGCCTTCCTTCATCGAAAATTCGGGGTCGATACCCAGGTGAACATTGGGCATCTTCATGTATTTTTCCAATAAAGGCAACTCGGTTTGCACGGTACTGAAGCCAACCTGTATATCTAAAAATACAATGGCGTTAATACTTTTAGCCCAGCTGATCACCGTATCTATCTGGCTGAAAGGCATCCGCAGGTTATGCAGGCCATTGCGGCCGGCATCGGCCTGGGCAGTTACGCAAATGTAATGCAGGGCTGGTACTACGCTGGTTGAGGTATCGGCCTGCTCCCAGTTTTTAACCTCTTCCTTCAGCTTATTCAACATCGTTTTGCGCGGGTACTGGCCCAGTACACCCATGTTTTTGGAGTAAAGGTTGCCATAATAGGCAACAACGCGGTTAAAGGGCAAAATAGCGCCCGGCAGGGGATACTCTTTGGTTTTTACCGGCCACCTGCCGCTTTTATCGCCATTGGCCAGTTTTTTCATCAGCGAGTCGTACTTTAAAGTATCCAGCGTGGCTTTCGGGGTAGTATCTTTAAAGTGTTCGCGGCCTGCGGCGCAGGCGTTGGTAGTAAGGGCTATAAGCAATAGCAGGGCTAAGGTAGATATTGTCTTTTTCAAATGTCTGTGAATTTTTGCAGGTTATCAGCAATATCTGTGCCTATTCAATGCTCTTGCCCTTCATAGCGGTGGCAATAGCCTGGTCCATCAGGCGTTCGGCAAATGGGCGGGTAAATTCGTTCACTTCATCAATGCTTTTCAGTATCAGGTCTTTATCGCCGCTGGTTAAAGCCTCTTTTAGCTTGCTCACCAGCCTGGTGGTATCGCTTATTTCTGCAACCGATAAATAGGCGGCGTGTTTCTGCATAAAGCGTTCAACAGTGTAAACCATCTGTTCGCCTTCGGTACGCGCCTCAATCAGCATACGCTGGCTTACATCGTCTTTTGCATGGGTAATACTGTCCATCAGCATTTGTTCAACCTGCTCATCGGTAATACCATACGTTGGTTTTACCTCCACCTGCTGTTTAACGCCCGAGCGCAATTCAATAGCTTGTATGGTCAGGATGCCGTCGGCATTCAACAAAAAGTTGATATCCACCTTCGGGAACCCTGCCGGCATGGCCGGGATGCCTTTTAAATCAAATTCGGCCAGTTTACGGTTTTCTTTAATAAGGTCGCGTTCGCCCTGGTACACCGCTATTTTCATATTTACCTGCCCATCGATAGAGGTAGTATATTGCCTGCCGCCTTTGGTTGGTACTTTGGAGTTGCGGGGGATGATCACATCCATAAGGCCGCCCATGGTTTCAATGCCTAACGATAGGGGGGTTACATCCAGCAATAAAATATCCTTGCGGTTGCCGGCCAGAATATCGGCCTGTATAGCTGCGCCTAATGCAACCACTTCATCCGGGTTTACATCATCATGTACCGGGCGACCAAAAAATTCGGCAACCATACGTTTAACAAGCGCGGTACGGGTTGAGCCGCCAACCATCACCACTTCATCAATCTGGTTGATAGATAGCTTGGCGTCGTTAAGCGCGTTTTGGCAACTGGTGATGGTTTGCTGTACCTTGGGTAATATCAATGCTTCAAAAGTGGTACGGTCAAGCGTGCACCAGATATCGCCAATTTTGTCATTTACAAGGCTTTGGTGCGCGAAAGCTTTTTTGGCTTCCTCGGCTTTTAAGCGCAGTTGCTGGGCAAGCTCTGTATTGGCTAATATTTCAGCCTTGTTCAACTGGTTTTTCTCTATCCAGTAATCAACAATGATACGGTCAAAATCATCGCCGCCTAAAAATGTATCGCCATTGGTCGATAATACTTCAAATATGCCATTCTGGATCTGAAGGATGGAAACATCAAAGGTACCTCCGCCCAGGTCATAAACGGCTATGGTTTTGGTTTCTTCGGGGTTGAGGCCTATGCCGTAGGCCAAACTTGCCGCGGTAGGCTCGTTAACAATACGTAAAACATCCAGGCCCGCAAGTTTGCCTGCATCGCGGGTGGCCTGACGTTGCGAATCGTTAAAGTAAGCCGGTACGGTAATTACCGCGCGGTTAACCGGGGTTTTAAGGGCATGTTCGGCTCGGGCCTTTAACTCTTTTAATATCAGTGCCGAAAGTTCGATAGGGGTGTAGAATTTATCGCCAACCTTAATTTTTACAAGGCTTTCAGTATCATCGTCAATAACTTTATAGCTAAAAAAGTCTTTGTAATTTTCAATATCATGATAACTGCGGCCCAAAAGGCGCTTCACCGAAAAAATGGTATTCTGCGGATCGGTTAGTAAAAACGCCTTGGCTTCGTCGCCCACCAGTACATCGCCTGTTGGCCCAAAATGCACTACCGATGGCACCAACACACCTTTACCCGTATCATTGATTACCTGCGGATTTTTATCCGGGTTGATAAATGCCACAAGCGAATTGGTTGTACCAAGGTCGATCCCTACAATGATCTCTTCTTTTTGCAATGAGCCTGTTGCCAGGTTGATAGAAACTTTAGCCATTATATTCAGTTAACAAGCGGCAAATGTACTTAGTTTTAAGCGATGCATTGTCGTTTTTAATTCAGTTTTATTACAAATAAGCCGAAGGTTATTTCATTGGACTGACAAACAATTGCCGCGCAATTCATCTTTTTACATAAAATAATATGTTATGGAAAAACGTGAATTAGGGAAATCCGAATTGCTGACCGGGCCACTGGTTTTTGGCGGCAATGTTTTTGGGTGGACTGTTAAAGGCAACGATACTGCCATTTTACTCGACGCGTTTTTGGATGCCGGTTTTAATACCGTTGATACTGCCGACGTTTATTCACGTTGGGTTCAGGGCAACAAGGGTGGCGAATCGGAAACCGAAATTGGTAAATGGCTTAAACAAAGCGGCAAGCGCAACGACGTAATTATTGCCACCAAAGTAGGCTCGGAGATGGAACCGACCAAAAAGGGCCTCAGGAAAGACTATATCATTAAAGCGGCGGAGGACTCTTTAAAAAGGCTGCAGACGGATTACATCGATCTTTACCAAACTCACTATGATGACCCATCAACGCCGGTGGAAGAAACCTTGCTTGCCTATGATCAGTTGGTGAAGGATGGTAAAGTCCGCGCCATAGGTACATCAAACATGTCTGTAGAGCGTTTGCACGAATCTTTAAAAGTGAGTGTTGAAAAGGGTATCATCTCCTATCAAACCCTCCAGCCGGAGTATAACCTTTTTGACAGGGAAAAATATGAAACCACCTACGAACCTTTTATCAAAGAGAAGAACATCGGCGTTATCCCTTATTTTTCGTTAGCCAGCGGTTTTTTAAGCGGTAAATACCGTTCTGAGGCCGATTTGCAGGGCAGCAGCCGTGCCGGCATGGTGAAAAAATACCTGAATGAGCGCGGTTTCAGGATCCTGAACGCGTTAGACGAAGCGGCGGCTCAATACAACGTAAGCCAATCGGCAATTGCTTTAGCCTGGTTAATTGCAAGGCCGGGAATAACCGCACCTATTGTTAGCGCTACCAGCATCAAACAGTTAAATGAGTTGGCCAGGGCGGCCAGCTTAACGTTAAGTAATGAAATCATCAACGCGTTAAATGCCGCAAGCGCCTATTAACGCTATTCCTAATCATCACATTTTTTAACAGCATGCTTATCAACGGGGCATGCTGTTTTTGTTGCTTAATAATTATATAAAATTTTTGATTTAATTATTAAACAATCGCAGGGTGTTTTTGCAGGTTTTAAACGCTTTAGTTGTGTTAATTTGTTAAAAAAACACTTTATTTACTAAACCGAATCCGTCTTTTAACGGTATAAAAGGCTCCTGTAATCAACTTTTTATTGTAAATGCAAAAACTGAAACAAATTATTGGCTACGGTAAGCCTGATTTGTCGCTGGAGAATAAGCTATTTAATGCCATCTCCTTGTTCATCTCCCTGAATACCTTGGTTTCCATGTCGGTTAATGCTTTTCTGGGAATGAGCTATAAACTGGTGCTGGTTCAGCTTTTTGTGGCTTTGATGTCGGGCTGGGCTTTTTACCGTAGCAGGTTTGTTAAATATAAGGAGAACGTTGCCGTAATTTATATATGCTTTGGCTTGTGCGCGGTAATTCCCGGTTGGTTTTATAATGGGGGCATTAACGGTTCCACTACACAGTCGGGGGTGTTTTTAATTTTATTGATTACGCTGCTGGTAAAAAAGCGGTATCATTTTATTTTTATCGGGCTGCTTATTGCTATATTTTTAGGGTGTTACTACGTTGAAAAGCACTTTCCTCAATTGGTACAACCTTACAGCCAGGGCGAACGGGAAAAAGACATCATCACTTCGGCAGTAGTAAATATACTGATTGTGGGCGTGCTGATAGGTTTTATTAAAAAGAGCCACGAATCAGATAAAAGCGCGCTGATCCGCAAGAGCACCGAACTGGAGGCTTCACAAATCGAGCTTTCCGCCTCGCGCGACCAGGCCGAGGCAGCCACCTTTGCCAAATCAAATTTCCTGGCCAATATGAGCCATGAAATCCGTACGCCGCTCAATGGTATTATAGGTACGGCCCAGTTATTGTCGCGCACCGATTTGCAGCCCGACCAGCTTGAATTGCTTCAAACCCTCCAATCAAGCAGCAACCTGCTTATTAATATCATCAGCGATATATTGGATATCTCTAAAATTGAGGCCGATAAGCTGGTATTGCTGCCTGTAGCTACCGATTTGCGCGCCTGTATCAAAACAGTTATCGAAATTACCGAACCCGCTATTACCTCATCAAACAAAACTTTAAACCTAAGCTATCATGTTGATGATGATGTTGCCGGTTATGTAATTGTTGACAATGGCCGATTGCAGCAGATCCTGGTGAACCTGATAGGTAACGCTATTAAATTTACAGATGAGGGCGCCGTTAAGCTTACTGTAACCGGGTCAAAGATTACCGGCAATACCCAGCACATAACTTTTAGTGTTAAAGATGATGGTATAGGTATCAGCGAAGAAGCGTTAAACCAGTTATTTAAGCCATTTACACAGGTTAATACTTCTGCTTTGCGCAAATACGGCGGCACCGGCCTGGGTTTATCCATCTGTAAAAAGCTGGTTGAACTGATGCACGGTAAAATTTGGGTAGAAAGTAAGGAAGCGGAGGGTTCAGTTTTCAGTTTTGTGCTGCCTTTGCAGGTAACGTTTTCGGCTGCCGGGCATCAGGTTGCGCCTGCGGCAGATAAAACAGAATTTACCTACAGGCCTTTAAGGATTTTACTGGCCGAAGACAACAAGATGAACCAGCTGATAGCCCGTAAAATTTTCAAAAAGGTTGGCTACGATATTGACATCGCGGATAACGGTATGGCTGCCGTTGAGATGGTTGAAAAACAACGTTACGACCTGATTTTTATGGATATCCAAATGCCGGTTATGGATGGGCTCGAGGCAGCCCGAAACATTATCAGTAAGCTTGGCGAGGCTGCACCGCCAATAATAGCTATGACGGCCAATGTGTTAAGTGAAAATGAGCGCGAATGCGCTCTTGCCGGCATGAGGGATTTTGTAAGTAAACCCTTTACCTTTGAACGTGTGGAACATATTATCCAGAAATGGACACCTGTTACGCATTCCGAAAATTAATTATCCTTGATTAATACCATTTGAAATCCAAATAGTACCATTGCCGGGGTGGTATTGTTTGTAACTTTGGTATATGATCCAAAGCATTCCAACTATCGATATTTGCACGCTGGCAGATGATATCAGGCAGGATGAAATCCTAATAAGCCGCTTTGCAAATTACCTGGAAGCTCATAAAAACCTATTCTTCCCGCACAGGCATTCTTTTTTTCACCTGGTGTTGTTTACCGCAGGCGGGGGCTCGCATACCATTGATTTTGAAAAATTTGAGGTTAATGCCGGCCAGATTTATTTTATGGTTCCGGGACAGGTTCATTCCTGGAATTTTGAGGGTTTTACCGATGGATATATTATTAACTTCTCGGGTTCGTTCATCCAGTCGTTTTTGCTGCGCTCAGGTTATCTTGATAATTTCAGTTTCCTGAGCAGCACCAATCCTGGGGACGGCGTAATCAATATCCCTGCCGATCATTTACCGGCCATTGTTACCCTGTTTGAAAACATTGTTGCCGAGGTTGATCATCAGCGCGCTTTAGGAAGCGATATGGTTAAATTGCTTATGCTGCAGGTGTTTATTTTGCTGGGCCGCATACAGGGTAAAGATGAAAGCCGGGGCAAACAAGGTTATAACCACACGCTGATCCGTAATTTTCAGAAAATGATTGAGCAGCATTACATCGATGTGAAACTGCCTAAGGATTACGCGGAAATGCTTTACATCACTCCTAATCATTTAAACGCCGTTTGTAAGGACGTACTGGGGCTGGCGGCCGGCGAAGTGATCCGGAACCGTACTTTGCTGGAGGCTAAGCGCTTGTTAACCAACCCTAAACTGAGTATCAGCGAAATTGCCTTTACCCTCAACTTTAACGACAACTCCTACTTTACCAAATTTTTTAAAAAATCAGAAGGGATCACTCCCGAAGAGTTCAGAAAGAAAACCTTAAACAATAAATCGTGATGTTATGAAAACCAACCAACATAAATTAAGCGCATGGCAGGCCTTTGCGCAAGCCAAATGCCCACGCTGCAGGCGCGGCGACCTTTTTATTACCGGTATGTACGAATTTAAAGGGCAGGAAATGCATAAAACCTGTTCGCACTGCGGGCTGGTATACGAGCGCGAGCCGGGTTATTTTTATGTAGCTATGTTTGCAAGCTACGCGCTTAATGTTGCCGAAATGGTTACGCTTGCCGTTGCCATCAGTGTTTTAACCGGCAGCAGCAACCCCTGGTTGTATGTTACTGTAATTTTGAGTGTAGCGGTATTGTTGTCGCCTTTTAACTACCGTTATTCAAGAGTAATGCTATTGCACTGGCTTACACCGGGTTTGTATTATCATCCCGAAATGAGCGAAGATAAAGCTGAGTGAGATTTGGCTTTTGGGGATTGTCATGGCAGTCTTTAAATGAACAATTATGGGGTTTTTAGTTAAACCTTGCTTTGCGCCCGCGGTCATAGTTGTATAAAAGCAGCGCGCCAACTGTTTCTTTAATAGATGCAGCTTGCTGATAAACAACTTAAAGCCAACAGTCATGAAAGAAAAAATTGAAATGCTAAAAAAGGATTTATATAATGTATTTGTAATGGGTAACGCGGACGACAGGCAGCTATACCGGGTTTATTTATTGATAGCGGTACCGGCGCTGGTTTTCTTTGCCATGTTTGGAAACTTCCCTAAATACTGACCCCGAAAAAAAACAGCCGATATATTTTACTTTACCGGCTGTTTACAACTGTTCCTAACTAACTGATTAACTATTAAACTAAACTATTTATTTTTTATGCTGAATCTTGTGTAATCCGCTGCTGTACGCAGGTTTTCATGCAGTTTATTTTTCCCGCTTTCCGTGTTCCGGCTTTCGCGATCGTATCTGTTTGAAAAATCGTAATGATCAAGGTCTGAAAAAATCAGCTGCGTATTTGAAACGGCCGGAATTACTGTACGGTTATTTAAATTATTGCCGCCAGTTTGGGTTGATTGCCCTGATATTTCTTCGGGTGTTGAAGCAAACATGGAAGCGCAGGCTACCATCACAAGGGAAGCTGCAACCAGCACAAGAAAGTGGTAAAATAATTTCATAAGCAAGGCGTATATGTTTTAAAACTGTTGCTGCATAACAGCAACAATCTATAGTTCAAAAGTAACCAATGCCGTAGTAAATAGAATCAGGGATTTCACCGTATTTTATGCGTAGTTTTACGCATTTTTTAATTAGTAGGAGGCGAATATTTAAATATACAAACAATTATATTAAAATGTTGCAAATTCTTTAAAAAAATGTTTGCGCTTAGCAACACCCATTTCAAAATAACTTTCTCCAACGTAGCCATATCGCCCGATAAACCTTTACTTTTGCCCGCGATATGGATAATTCTCTTAAAAACAAATACGACAGCATAATTTTTGACCTGGATGGTACGCTTTGGGATAGCACCGCCACTGTGGCCCTTGCATGGCAAACCGCTATTAACAAAGTAGATTATATTGATGAACCTATGACGCAGGAACGTGTGCGTTCCATCACCGGCATGACCTATGATGCTATTTTTGATAAGCTGTTCCCCGCACTTAACGCAGAGCAACGCCAGGAAGTAAAAGCCCTTTGCGCTACAAGCGAGCTGGAGATCCTCTACAAAAAAGGAGGGGAGTTGTATCCTGGTCTTAAGGAAACGCTCGAATACCTGGGCTCAAAATATAAGTTGTATATCGTGAGTAATTGTCAAAACGGCTATATCGAACTGTTTTTAGATCTGAGCGGGTTAGATGCGCATTTCCTGGGCCACCAATGCTTCGGCACCAAAGGCAACCCCAAAGCCGATAATATTAAAGACGTAGTGAATGATCATGAATTGAAGGCGCCCGTTTACGTGGGCGATACCATGGGCGATTATACCGCTGCCAAAACAGCCGGTGTCCCGTTTATTTTCGCTAATTATGGTTTCGGTGTTGTGCCCGAGGGTATGGTAGCAACCATCAGCAGCTTTGCCGATTTGCAGGAGCTATTGTAGTTAACTCATCGCTGGAACAGTGCGGATCAGGTTGTCTGGCCTTGGCTATGCGGAGCGGCTGTTTTGCGGTTGGATAAACATGCAATCCTTTTGTAAAACAATTCGCTGCTTTTGCTATTGTACTTTCAGCTTTAACGCCAATCAATTAATTTAGTAACATGAAGTTCATTAAATACATTTTTGCCGCTTTTATCATAGTTGCTATCGCATCGTGTAAGCCAAAAACCAAAAGCATGCAGGTGCCGGTGGTTGGTTTTGTTGATGCTTTTGAGGATGCCACCATAGCCCAGGCCCGCACAGGTTTTACCGATGCTTTGAAAAAGAATGGCTTCAGCGAGGAGAAAAAATCAGTGCAAATTGAATACAGTAACGCGCAGGGCGATATCCCAACCTTAACCCAGATTGTAAACCATTTTGTATCAGATAATGTTGATCTGCTGGCTACCTGTACCACGCTCTCAACGGTTACCGCGCTTCAAAAAACCAAAACCATCCCGGTTTTTGCCATGGTATCGCCAACGCCCGAGCGGATGAAGGTGCTTGATGCCAAAGGAAATGGCCCCGCAAACCTGTTTGGCGCGCTGGAAGATCTGAACTATATCGATACGTCCTTTACCATCATCCCCAGGTTACTGAAGCCTAAAGGAGCCAAACTGGTGATCGGGATGATTTACAATCAATCAGAACCGCAATCGGCCGACGCGTTAGACAGGATCAAATCACTTGCTGCCCGGCTTAACGTAGAGGTGATCGCCCTGCCGCTCAATACCTCGGCCGACGCGCAGTTGGTTACACAATCACTGCTTGGCAAAAATATCGACGCTTTTTTTGCCAATCCTGATAATACCGTTTTCGCCTCGTTCGAAACTATCCTGAAAAACTGTAACCAAAAAAATGTTCCCATTTTTACCAGCGAGGCGGGTTTGGTAAAACGCGGCGCGGTAGCTGCATTTGGCGCCGATATTTACCAATGGGGTTACCAGGCAGGCGAACAAGCCGCCAAATATCTTAAAACCCATAAAACCGACGGTATTAAACCTGAAATGGTAAAAGTGAGGAAACGTGTTTACAATCCCGAAGCCGCTAAAAAATACAATATCATCGTCCCTGAAAACTTTGAGCCAGTAAAATAAATGGATTTTTACCTGACCGCTTTATTGCAAGGCCTTTGCTTTTCGGCCATAGCGCTGGGGATTTACATATCCATGAAAATCTTTAACATCCCGGATATTACTACGGATGGCAGCTATACTTTAGGCGGTGTGGTAACGGCGGTGCTAATCACCAATCATCAGCCAACCTATATTATTTTACCCGCGGTGATTTTGGCGGGGGCCGCGGCCGGGGCGTTAACAGGCATTATCCATACCAAACTAAAAATAAACGCGTTGCTGGCGGGGATTCTCGTCATGACGGCGCTGTATTCGGTAAACTTATCCATTTTAGGGCGGTCAAATGTGCCGCTTATCAATTTGACATCGTTGTTCACCCTAATCAGTATTGCAGGCGACCCAAATCAAAATACGTTTTGGATCCTTGCTGTTTTTATAGCGGTAATCACCTTAATGATAGGCTACCTGCTTAAAACCGATTTCGGCATAGCCATGCGGGCCACTGGCAACAGCGAAAGCATGATCAGGGCGCTGGGCGTAAATACCGACAGGATGAAGATAACGGGCCTTGCGCTTGCCAACGCGCTTACCGCGTTGAGCGGTTACCTTGTAGCGCAGTTCCAGGGCTTTGCAGATATCAGCATGGGGATAGGTGTTGTAATAGTTGGCTTAGGTTCGGTTATCATTGCCGAAACCCTCATCAATTGGTTTAAAATAACCTCGGTATGGCTGAGCCTGGTGCTCGTATTAACCGGAGCGGTTATTTTTCAGTTGGTATTGGCGCTCACCCTATCGGCAGGGGTCGATCCTAAATTACTTAAAATGGTTACGGCCGGTTTTGTGTTGCTCATTGTCAGCTTACCACGCTTATCTTTATTAAAATCGTCATGATAACAATCAGCAACGTACATAAGATCTTTAATAAGGGTAAGGCCAACCAGATAACGGCGGTTAACGGCATCAGCCTGGATATTGCCGATGAGGAGTTTCTGGTGATCGTCGGATCAAACGGTTCGGGTAAAACTACTTTACTCAATTTAATTGCAGGCACAATTTTGCCCGGCGAAGGCACCATCAGTATTAACGGGAGAGAGGTAACCACTCTGCCCGATTATAAGCGCAGCGAATGGATTGCCCGTGTTTTTCAAAATCCGCTAAGCGGTACAGCGCCCGACCTGAGTATTTTAGATAATTTCAGGCTGGCAGCCCTACGCACCAGGCCTAAAGGCTTAGCCATAGGCGTTAATGATGCTTTCAAAAAACAGGTAAGGGAAAAAATAGCCACTCTGGGTATGGGGCTTGAGGATAAGATAGAGCAGCCGATGGGAACACTCTCCGGTGGGCAACGCCAGGCGCTTACCCTGCTGATGAGCGTGATGGATAGTTGTAAGGTTTTGTTGTTAGACGAGCCTACTGCCGCGCTCGACCCGCGTTCGGCTGATGTGGTGATGCGTACTGCCGATTCGCTGATACGCGATTTTAAGTTGACTGCTGTACTCATTACGCATAATTTAAAGGACGCTTTTACCTACGGCACACGAATAATACAAATGTCGGAAGGGTTAATTATCAATGATTTAAACGGGGAGAAGAAAGCTTTATTAAAGCAAAATGATTTGTTTGACTGGTTTGCCTGAAAATTGGCAAAGTGTTTGTATACACATCGGTACCATGAAAAACAATAACTTTGAATCCATCTTCGACGCTTACCAGTTAGTAAGCGGCGCAAAAATAAAAGGTAAAAATCACGACGAAATTTTTGAACTTGGCGCGTACGACGCCCTGAAACGCGGTTACGTGCTTTATCCCCTGGAGCAAGGCGTTAAATTCGACGATTTCAGTGTGATGATCTCTGAAAAAGAGCTGAAAAATAACTTTCTGATTGAAGCTGTTAAACAAAGTATTGCAGCTTAATATCCGAACCTGGATTTCAATTTCAGATTTACCATTTAACTATTTCGCGTGAACCGGGATTAAACGATTAAGGGATTTCGGGGGTATACCCGACATGCTTTAGCTTCCTGAATACTTTAATTCCGGTTCAGCGCATCATAGCCTGGATCTCAAATTCGCGATTATCCGTCGGCAAAGCGGAGGGAAATCGCTTTAACCCGTTACAAAAATCATTGGCGTAGACAGCTTATAAATCTTCTATCGATAGCAATAGCTACCTGCAAAGTCGCCGACTTACAGGGCGAATAAGATGTTTCACTACGTTCAACATGACAAATTGGGTCCTTTTATACGATGAATCTCATTGCATCTCAAGGTCATCACATTGGGGAAGGTTTACAAAAATGTTAAAAGCGATTTCCGTGTCCGCTCAAGCCATTTCTTGCTTTTTTCAATAATTAACCATACGTTTGTATAGTTAAAACATAAAACGATGCTATCTCATAAATCAATCTGCACAAAAATAATGTGGCCCATGGTGCCGCAGCAGAAGGGTTTTGCATCTGTAAATCTCTTCTCAACACCGGTGTAGCGCTCCCGGAGCATCCAGCCGATTTTTACATCTACCACATTTATTAGTTAACCTCAAGTCGTAATTTTTACGGGCTTAGATGAATTTTTATATGGATAATTATTATTCTATTGAAGAAAAGTACCTTCAGGCTGTCGACGAGCTTTCGTTCGGCGAGGCACCTAAGGGGCTTAATATATTAAACCAGATCATTGCCGATGAACCCTTTTACGCCAGGGCGCATTATCAACTCGGAATGATCAACTATTACAAGATCCAGGATTATCAAACTGCCGGCTACCATTTCAAAACCTGTATGGAGCTTGAGCCTTCATTTCCGGATAACTACACGCATTATCTTGATTTAGTTGTTTTTTTGAATATGGAGAAACACGTGGAGGCTATATCCGCGCAAGCTCTGATGGTTCCGGGGGTAGATAAAGCCCGCGTTTACCAGTTAACGGGCCTGTTTCATGAAAAACAGAAAAACTGGGATAAAGCGTTAACCGCTTATCAGGACGCTTTTATGGAAGTAACCGAAAAGGACGACAGGAAGGATATTGAAGATTGCCTGAAACGCGTAAGGTTAAAGATGAAACAAACACAGGTTTACACTTATGTAGTTACGGAGTAACCCGTAAATATCTGGTTATTACAACGGCTCCGTTTTATTTATTTAGGGGGCCGTTGTTGTTTTAGCTTATTCGATGATCAGTTTTTTTAGATAATATGTATCCGGATCAATTAGCGGCATTGTTTTGCTGCTGATGGTAATTCCTTTTTTATCCACGGTGTATTTTTTGGTAACGCCATCGGCCGTAATATCAACCGGCAAAGGCATATCTATATTAAGCAACTGAACCTGGTATTTATCGCCGCGTTGCGCCTTGATATGTACTTCAAGTTTATTAACAGAGTAAATGTAAAGGTCAAACAAGGGCTTCAAATCACGGCCTGACGCCTTGCTGAAATAATCGATTACATCCTCGGTACTCGCCAGATTGCTGTACGTATAACGCGGATCGGTAACAAAACCTTTAAGGGTAGGGAAGAAGGTGCTATCGCCCATAACGTACCTCAGCGTATGCATAAAAAAAGCGCCTTTGCCATATATATCGCCATTATAGGCCGATTCTTCGTCAATATCTTTACCTATTACAATCGGGATCTTATTGCCGAATGATAAGGCTGAGTTTTGAAAGAATTTGATATAAGCTTTTTCGCCTTCAAATTCGCGGATGTAAAGCGCGTCGCCATAGGTGCAGATGCCTTCGTGGATCCAGTAATCGCCCCAGTCTTTGGCGGTTACCTTATTTCCCCACCATTCGTGACCAAACTCGTGGTGCATCAGCCCGTCGTAATCTTCGCCGCCAACTTTGCTGTACCTGAATTTCGCGCCATAGGCATTCATGGTTTGGTGCTCCATGCCCAGGTGCGGGGTTTCTGCAATGCCTATCTTTTCTTTCGCCCAGGGGTATTCGCCAAAATATTTTTCCTGTTCTTTAATGGTTTTGATGAAAATATCCAGGTGATGTTCGGCCCTGGCTGCATGTTCTTTTAGTACATAAAACTGTACCGGTACTTTATGCCCGGCTACGGTGGTATAGGGCCTGCTCACCACGGTATAGTCGCCCGCGTTAAACAGGATGCTGTAGTTGTTGATGGGATATTTAGTTTGCCAGTGATAGGTGGCTGTTGCTCCTTTTTTGCTTACCTCTTTCAATAACCCCGGACCGGCTACTACCAGGTCTTTAGGAACGGTAATGATCAGGTCTGCACCTTCATCAGGCTCATCCGAAGGATGGTCTTTACAAGGGAAATACAATTTGCCGCCTGTACCTTCGGCGGTAATGGCCATCCACTGGTGCCCGGTCGAGTCGCGTGTCCAGATAAAGCCGTCATCCCATGGCGGGCGGCGGGCCACGTGTGGTTTTCCTCCGTAAATTACTTTCACGCTGTTTTTGCCTGCCGCAAGTTCTTTAGCCGTGTTGATGGTGATGAGGTTGTTTTTATAATCAAACTTTTCAGCTTTTCCGTTTACCAGTACTTTGCTCACGTTTAATGAATCGAGCAGATCAAAAAGTAAAACTTTAGTTGGTTTCTGCATGATGACATCGATGGTGGTAAAACCATCAATGGTTTTTTGTGCAGGATCAACCGCAAGCGAAATAGTGTAGTGCCGCACATCCATAATGGCTTGTTCGGGTTTAAGCTTTCCGCCGGAGGTGAGGGTTTGGGCCCTTAATAATCCACTGGCAACGAAGAGAAATAACGCGGTTGTTGTGATTATTCTCATTTAAAAAAAGTGCTTTTAAAACGTAAACGGAGTTTTTTAATTAAAAACAGGAGCTAATGCGCCTAAAGCCTGGGTGCCGTGGCTTCGTATAAACTTTATTTGATATGGCCCTCGATCACTTTGCATAACAATACAATACAATTAATTCTCCCTTACCAACAAGCTGTCGGCAAAATCGCGGAGGTATTGTTTATGATCTTCGGGCAGGCTTATCGCTTCGAGGGCCGCGAAAGCCTTATCAGCAAACGAACGCATGGCTTGCTCCGAATACTGCCTTACATCCAGTACATCATAAATTGCGGTAACCGCTGTAACTTTTTCAACGTTTTCAAATTGCCCGGGGCTGATCCAATTGTTAAGTTCGGTTTTGGTTTCGCCTTTAGCCAACTCAAGCGCTTTTATTAAAAGATAGGTTTTTTTGTTGGAGATGATATCGCCGCCAACCTGTTTGCCAAATTTTTCCGGATCGCCGTAAACATCCAGGATGTCGTCCTGTAACTGGAAGGCTATGCCCAGGTTAACCCCAAACGCGTTGATGAGTTCGGCATCGGCATCCGAAGCGCCGCCAATTATCGAACCTATTTTCATAGTGCCCCCAAGCAATACAGCCGTTTTTAGCCTGATCATATCCAGGTATTCGGCAATGCTTACATCATTACGCTCTTCAAAGCTCATATCAATTTGCTGGCCTTCGCAAACGCCCGTGGCGGTATCGTTAAAAACGTTAAGCACGGCGCGCAGTATCCGGTCGTCAACCATCATCATCAGGCGGTTGGCTTCTACCATCATCGCGTCGCCGGATAGGATGGCAACGTTGGTATTCCATTTTTCATGCACTGTAGCTTTACCGCGGCGCAGCGGGGCTTTATCCATAATGTCATCATGCATCAGCGTGAAGTTGTGAAATACTTCAATGGCTAAGGCTGGCTCAACGGCTTTATTAACATCGCCGCCAAAAAGATCGCAGGCCAGTAACAGCAGTGCCGGGCGCATCCGTTTGCCGCCTATGGAAAGGATATAGCTTATCGGTTCATACAAATCTGCCGGGTAGGCCGGGTAACTTAACTTACCAACCGCGTCATTGATCAGTAACTGTAACTCTGTAAGTTGTTTCATTTTTTAAGTGAGTGGTTGTGGTTTAGAGAGTGGTTGATTGAGTTGATTGAGCGAGCAGTTTTCAAAGTTTAACCCCAATAAACTACTCACTCAATTAACCTTTTACCATTCACCAAACCTCAATCCTGTACCAGTGAAAAATCTATCTGTTTTTTAGTCAGGTCAACCTGTTTTACTTTAATTTTTACCTCATCGCCCAGCTGGTAAATTTTCTTTTTACGCTGACCGATGATGGCGTAATTTTTCTCGTCCAAAGTATAAAAATCATCAGAGATATCGCGCAGGCGGATCATGCCCTCGCATTTATTTTCGATAATTTCTACATACATGCCCCACTCAGTAACGCCCGAAATAATGCCTGTAAAGGTGTTGCCAACCTGGTCGCGAAGATACTCAGCTTGTTTGTATTTTACCGAAGAACGTTCGGCGTCGGCAGCTTTTTTTTCCATGGCCGAACTGTGGGCGCATAACTTTTCATAAGCCTCGGCATTAGCAGATTGCCCACCGTTTAAATAGTGAAACAACAGGCGGTGTACCATCACATCGGGGTAACGGCGTATGGGCGAGGTAAAGTGCGTATAATGATCAAAGGCGAGGCCGTAATGGCTGCTGCTTTTGGTAGTGTACAAGGCTTTAGCCATTGATCGGATGGCGAGGTGTGTTAACACGTTTTGCTCTTTTTTACCTTCCACATCCTCCATTAAAAAGTTAAGCGATCTGGCAGTTTCCTTGTCTGATTTGGTATTGATCTTATAACCAAACCTGGCCGCAAACTGCGCGAAGTTGGCCAGCGCGTCGGGCTTGGGCGAATCGTGAACGCGGTAAACAAAGGTATATTTATGTTTGCCTTTGCCCATTTTACTTACCCTTTCGGCTACTTTACGGTTAGCCAGCAGCATAAAATCTTCAATCAGTTTATGGGCATCCTTGCGTTCCTTTACATAAACGCCTAAAGGTTTGCCGTTTTCGTCAAGCTTAAATTTAACTTCGGTAGTTTCAAAGCTGATGGCGCCGTTTTTAAACTTACGTGCGCGCAGCTTATGAGCGAGGGCATTCAGTTTCAGGATCTCGTCTTTAAAATCGCCCTGGGTGGTTTCAATCACCTCCTGCACTTCTTCGTAGGTGAAGCGCCTGTCGGAGAAGATGATGGTTTTACCGTACCATTCGGTAATGATATTAGCCTCCTCATCCATTTCAAATACCGCCGAAAAACATAGTTTTTCTTCCTTAGGGCGAAGGGAGCAAAGTCCGTTCGAGAGCCTTTCGGGCAGCATCGGTATCACCCGGTCTACCAGGTAAACGGAAGTGGCCCTGTCCAGTGCTTCCTTATCTAAAGCCGAATCGGGTATGATATAGTGCGAAACGTCGGCAATGTGTACGCCAACCTCGTAGTTGCCGTTTTCCAGCACCCGGTATGAAAGGGCATCGTCAAAGTCCTTGGCATCAAACGGGTCGATGGTGAAAGTGGTGATATCCCGGAAGTCGCGGCGTTTGGCAATCTCTTCTGGCGTGATCACATCCGGAATTTCTTCCGCTTCGTGCTCAACTTCTGTAGGGAAGGATAGGGGGAAACCATACTCGGCAAGGATGGCATTCATTTCGGTATCATTCTCGCCCTGGGCGCCCAAAATATATTTGATCCTGCCAATAGGGTTTTTAGCTTCGGCAGGCCAGTCGGTAATCTCTGCAACCGCTTTGATGCCGTTTTTGGCCCCGTTAAGTTCGGCCATCGGGATAAAAATATCATGCATCATCTTGCGGTCATCGGGGATGAAGAACGCGTAACGCTCAGATAGTTTAACCACGCCGGTAAACTCCATTTTAGCGCGTTTAATGATTTCAATAACTTCGCCTTCCTTGTTTTTGCCTCGGCTTTTGGCATAAACATAAACCTTTACCCGGTCGCCGTTAAGGGCGGTGCGCAGTTTGCGCGGGGCAATGAAGATGTCGCTTTCAAATTCATCGTCGGTAACGATGAATGCGGAGCCATCGGCTGTTAAATCAACAATACCTTCTATAAAGGTTTTAAGCTCGATGAGCTGGAACTTGCCCGGAGCGATTTCTTTTAATACCGATTTCCTCACTTCCTCCTTCAGCACCTCGAGGATCACCTCGCGGGCTTCCTGATCGCGGATATTCAATTTTGCAGCTACCTGCTTATAGTTGAGCGGCGTATTGCCGTTTTGTTCGAATATATCGAGCACCAATTGGGTAAATACCTGGTGTATAGATGTATTATTCTTTTTTCGTTTAGACATAGTGTAGTATTTGCATCAAAGATACAGAAATTTAAAGTGTGGCAATTGCAGGCGGTATTTCATGAATAACCGGCTATTCATGAGTGCCATCGGGATAAATTTAAATTTGTGCTGCCCCTAAATTGTTTGCCTTGCCGCGGTTAACCTGCGATGACGAATGAGGTTATCCCGGAAAAAAATGAATGCAGCTTGTTTATTTCAGCCATTGCTGCCGACTATCGTGATACAGTCATCTGTTATTAACTCTTCCCCGCGGTAGCGCCTTAGCAATTGGGCGGTGGCTATCACATCCTTTTGGCAGTAAGCGCAAATACGTTCCAGTTGGTTATCCTGCCAGTAAACCCGGCCTACGTCGCTGCCGTCTATGTCATCTTTAGGCGTAGGTATATCAAAAATGGCCGCAAGCAGGCTTAAGGATGTATAGTGCTTATGATCGCCGAATTTCCAAAGTTCCATGGTGTCCAGGTGAATGATCTCCCAGGGCTTTTTGCCCGCTATCTGTAATTGCGGCGGAAAAGGCATCCCGTTGATCAAAAGGCGCCTGCAGATGTACGGAAAATCAAACTCCTTACCGTTGTGCGCGCATAAGATCAAATTGGCTGGCTGACTGAAAAGCAGGTTGCAAAACTTGGTAAGCAGTTCCTTTTCATCGTGCGATGCGAAAGACTTTACCCTAAGCCCGGTGCTTTTCCCTGCTGTAAAAATAGCAGCCGAAATACATACGATCTTCCCGAACTCGGCCCAGATGCCTGCGCGCTCATAATAAGTGTCGGCAGGTTCATCTTTACGCTGGTACTGGGTTTTTAGTTCCCAAAGCTTCTGCAGGTTTTCGGGCAGTTGATCGTGGCTGCTGTATTGCGGTACGGTTTCAATATCTATTATCAGTATATTATGCAGATCGTACTGTTCAAGCATCCGGGTATAAGTTTTTTGGAAGCAAGATAATAACTATTTACTCAATATTTCAAACCCGATACTAACGGTGTTGCCATTGCCGTCAACCAAGGTAAGGTCATGTTTGCCCGGAGGCGGATTCAAAGCCATCTGGTGAAAATCTTTGGTTTCGCCAACATACTGATCATCCAGGTGCCAGAAAATCTTTACACCCGGTTGCCGGTGGGCGGCGTTGCAGATCATGCGGCCCCTTGTACCATCTGCTTCGAGGGGAACATAAATCTTAGCGCCATTTTTTGGGTAGATAACCTCCATAACGTTCCCGTTTTCGGCCTGCGCGCAATCTGCCCTGAAAGGCGGTAAAACATGATACTGATAATTACGGGCCTTATAATAATACTCCATGGAAGGCGGCAGCACAAACCAGCTTTTATTAAGCATATGATCCGGCAATTCGCAATTGCTGTTCACCTGCCAGTGGGCATCTGCCGAGAGATGTACCAATTGGTGATAAGGGCATACCGGCGCTTTCAAACCGCTTTTGGGAACGTATTGTTCATCCACATCCTGGCAGTATTGCCCGGCACGGTAGCCGCTTTGCCTGCATACGTTTATTTTTACCATTTCGCCGGCTGGCATATCAAACCAGTCGCGCGATACGGGCAGCAGCCTGAAAATTTCAAAAAGGGCAGGGGCCGCCGTGTTAATGCCGGTTAATCCCGGCCTGCCTTCGCCATCGGTATTGCCCACCCAAACGCCCACCACATACCGGGGTGTAACGCCAATAGCCCAACCGTCCCTGAAACCGAAGCTGGTGCCGGTTTTCCAGGCAACCCGCTGCGACGAGCTGAATTGCTGCCACAACATTTCTTCGCCGGGGCGCATAACTTCCTCCATCGCCTGGAAGGTATAGTAAATTGATGCCGCGTCAAGCAAACCGGATGTGTGGAGCATCGGCTTAACGGCTTTCTGTTTGCTGTATACCGGGCTGTGAAAATCAGCCGGATCATATTGCCCCTTGTATTGATGATAGTGGTTAAGTACGCGAGCCATATCGGCATAAGCCCCGCTCAGTTCCCACAGGGTATTTTCCCCGCCGCCCAATATTAACGATAAACCGTAATGATCTGCAGGTTTGGTTAAGGTGCTGATACCCGCCTTATGCAAAAAATCGTAAAAGCGTTCATACTTATATTGCTGCAGCATTTTAACAGCAGGTACATTCAAAGAGCGCGACAAGGCCCTCGATGCCGGAACGGCGCCATCGTAACCTAAATCAAAGTTTTCGGGGTGATAGCCTGCAATCATGGTAGGCACATCGGGTAATAAACTGTTGGGTAATATCAGGCCATCATGCAGCATGGCCGCGTACAGCAAAGGTTTAAGCGTACTGCCGGGGCTGCGGGGCGCATCTATCACATCTACATCACTTTCCATTTGCGGGTCTTCCCGGTGCGCTATGTTACCGGCATATGCCAGCGTGGCGCCGGTTTCAACGTCAAGCACTATGGCTGCTATGTTATTGATGTCGTTGCCTTTTAACAGTTGATGGTGTTGTTCCAAAATATCATTTACCTGTTGTTGCAGGGATGATTTGATGCTGGTGGTGAGCCGGGTATCTCCCTCGGGTTTAGCCTGGTGATCTGCCTTGAAACGTTGCAGCAGGTGAGGCGCGAGTTGCGGCAAGGGAACCGGTTTATCGGGCACGGGTTCCAACCTGGCGAGGGCGGCGGTGGTACTGTCAATGATGCCTGCCTTTTGCATTTTATCTAAAAGCGAATTCCGTTTTTTAAGCAGGATGTTCCTGTTGCGACCGGGATGTACCAACGAGGGCGAATTGGGCAATACCGCCATCGCCGCCATTTCACCCCAGGATAGTTTATCCGGGCTGCGGCCAAAGTAACGCCACGACGCGGCATCCAATCCTATAACATTGGTGCCGAAAGGGGCGTTACCGGCATACAAGGCTAAAATTTCGTTTTTGCTGTAACTCAGCTCCAGGCGCATGGCCATGAAGATTTCTTTAAGCTTATTCCAGATGTTGCGGTTGTGTTTGGTAGCCAAACGGATTACCTGCATGGTAATAGTACTGCCGCCGCTGGTTACTTTTTTTGAATACAGGTTTTGTTTAATGGCCCTGCTAAAAGCTATGGGGTCAAAACCGGGGTGATGTTCAAAGCGTTTATCCTCAAAAGTGATGATACACTGCTTAAATTTCTCGGGTACATCAGGATTATAGGGAAAACGCCATTGCCCGTCGGCGGCTATGGATGCGCCCAACAATTCGCCCTGTTCATCATCAATAACGTATGAAGTAGGACTGTTAAATAAAGGCTTTGGCAAACAAAACCAGAATACCAGGGTTAAAACAAACAAAACAGAAAAAGTGATAACCACTTTGGGTTTTTTGAGCAGCGTTTTTATTTGTTTTAATACAAATTGCATTTTTAAATATAAAAATATTAAGCAGGTTAAGGTTTAACAGCTATAATTGCAGCAAATATCTCCTTAAGCAATATTACGATAAATGACGATACAAAAATTATCAATTATTATCCCGGCTTATAACGAGGCGCGCACCATCCACTTAATTTTAGATAAAATTAAAGCGGTGAGCCTTATTAATGATATTGAAAAAGAGGTGATCATTGTAAACGATTGCTCAAAAGATGATACCGAAGGCGCCGTTTACCAATACAGCGCTTCAAACCCCGACCTGAACATACAATACTTTAAACACGAAGTAAATAAAGGTAAAGGCGCCGCCCTGCACACCGGCATCGCCAAAGCAACAGGCGAATACCTTATTATCCAGGATGCCGATCTGGAATATGACCCGGCCGAATACAACGATTTACTGAAACCCGTAATCAACGGCTTTGCCGATGTGGTGTATGGCTCACGCTTTATGGGCAGCAACCCGCACCGCATCCTTTTCTTTTGGCACACCATTGGCAACAGGTGGCTAACTTTTGCATCAAACATGTTTTCCAACCTTAACCTTACAGATATGGAAACATGCTATAAATTGTTTAATACCAAGCTGATACAATCCATTAAACTGAGGGAAAAACGTTTTGGATTTGAACCGGAGGTTACTCAAAAAATTTCACGCGTTCCGAAGATCAGGATTTACGAAGTGGGGATTTCTTATTACGGCCGTACCTACGAGGAAGGCAAAAAGATAGGGTGGAAGGATGGCGTAAGGGCTTTTTACTGTATTGCCAAATACGGTATTTTTAAATCGAAGTAAAATCCATATCCCAAAATCTAAGTTCAGCATCGTTACCGGTTTCGTAAGCTACTGTTGCCAGGTTGCTGTTATCGAGTTCAAAACTCGTTAAAGTGATATCGTTAAATGAATTGATGATATTACCTGCTACAAGGTTTCTACCATTTAGCGAGGGGATGTTTTTTAATCGTTCATCCAACCCCTGGCCGGTAAGTTTGGTGATAGCTTCCTTCCGTGTCCATAACATGCAAAACCTATAATGTGGTTGTTGCTGTTCAATAAAGCTTATTTCTGCTTCGCTGAAATGATCGGGCAGGATGTCGGCGTACGCAAATGAGGGATCTATCTTTTCAGTATCAACGCCAACCACATTTTTCGAAACAGCGATTAATGCCCATTGATCTGAATGGGAGGTGTTATAGCTGATCCCTGCATCCGGATTTGTTAAAAATGGTTTTTTATTAGGGCCGGTGCCGAAGCGGATCCCTGCCGGGGCCTGGTTGGTATATCCACTTAAAATAATGCGTAAGGCAGCCCGGGTAATAACAAATCGCTGCCTGTCCTTTTCCTGATAATATCTCCCGGCACGTTTTACTTCTTCCGGTTCGAGGAGGTTAACCAGGCGGGGAATGAAGGAAATGTTAGCCCCAATATTAATCCGCCACAGGTCTGTATAGCCCGGGAGGTTAAAGGAGCAAGCCGCGCGGGGGTGCCAGTTAACAACCTCTTTATACCTGATATCTACAGTTATATTACCCATACTACTTTTTTTGCCGCCTCATTTAAGCATTGCTGCAAAATACGGGCAAAAATTTTATCGTTAGGCGCTTTAAATATGGAATTGTGTTCGCCCGGTATCGGGTGTACGTTTATACCCTTTAAGGCGTAAGGTTTCCATCCCAAAAATTCAAAATCATCCATATAAAAAGTATGCGTGTCGGCTCTGAACAGTTCGATGGTGAAATTTTGGGGTGTTAACCGGTAACGGCGCTCGGCTAATATATTCATTTCATCTATCTTGTTCGAATAGCCAAAGAAACCTTCCTGCTGTTCCTCTTTGGTCAGTTTCCAGATCATGCGGGTAGCGTGCCGTTTGATATTCTTACGTTTTTCAGTAAGGCTCTGCGACAGCCCTTCGCGTGTAAACAGGCTGTACTTAAGCTTGCGCAAAAAGAACATGGCCCGCTTGGTTTGCATGGTAAGCCATGGATCAAAAAATGGCGACCGGTAGGCATAAGTATCAAACATGGCCAGCATTTTTACCTGCTTACCCTGCGCCTCGAGTTGTATGGCCATTTCCCAGGCTATGATACCGCCGAACGAATAGCCCGCCAACGCGTAAGGCCCGTTAGGGTTTTGAGCCTGAATGGCGCTGATGTAGTGCGCCGCGATGTCTTTGATTTCACTCAACGGCTCGTCAACACCGTTAAGGCCCTTGGCCTGTAAGCCGTAAACCGGCTGATCAGGATCCATGTTAATAGCAAGGGCATTAAATAACAATACGTTAAGGCCTGCGCCATGAACAATATATAACGGCATTTTGCTGCCGTTGGGCTTGATAGGTACTAAAGAATCCCAAACGATAGACCTGCCATCCATTTCCAGCATTAACGAGAGTTTCTCGACGGTGGAATTTTCAAACAGCGCGGCAAGCGGCAAACGTTTACCTGTAACTTTTTCAATCCGGGCCATTACCTGTACCGCTATCAGCGAGTGGCCGCCCAACTCAAAAAAGTTATCATATATGCCCACCTTTTCAATCTCCAGGAATTCTGCCCAGATGTCGGCCACTAATTTTTCCACGTTGGTACGTGGGGCCGCGTACACCTGCACCTGGGCTGCAATATTAACGGGTGTTTGAATTAGCGCCTTTTTATCTACCTTGCCATTAGGCGTGAGCGGGATTGCCGGGGTTACGACGAAATCATCGGGCACCATATAATCGGGCAAAGTGTTTTTGAGCGCTGAACGCCAGTTTTTATGACGAACAACCTCATCCGCGGCAGGATAATCATGGTTAGTGGTGATATACGCCACCAGTTTATTAGTCCCGTTTTTATCCGGCTGCGCCACAACTACCGCCTGTTTTATATCGGGTTGACGAGTGAGGTGGTATTCAATTTCTCCCGTTTCGATACGGTAACCGCGAATCTTGACCTGGGCGTCGGCCCGGCCAAGGCACTCGATCTCACCATCTTCCATAAATCTGCCTAAATCGCCGGTGCGGTATAGCTTATCTTCAGTGTCGTCAGAAAACGGATGGGGAATAAATTTTTCGGCAGTGAGTTCAGGCTGGTTTAAATAGCCTGCAGCCAGGCCTTGTCCACCAATAAAAATCTCTCCAACAGTGCCTGGATCTACCGGATTAAGGTTTTGATCTAAAATATAGATTGAGGTATTAGCAATCGGTCTGCCGATAGTTATAGCCGCATCGCCAGCTTTGATTTGTTTGATGGTTGACCAGATGGTGGTTTCCGTTGGTCCGTAAACATTCCATAAGGACGATGCTTTGCCCAGGATACCTTCCGCGAGTTCTTTTGGCAGGGCCTCGCCGCCGCAAATCGCTTTTATGGGCATGGTTTGGTTCCAACCGGCTTCAAGCATCATGCGCCACGTGTAGGGGGTGGCTTGCAAGGTTGTAATTTTTTCATCGCGAATCAGATCCAGCAAGGCCCGGCCGTCTTTGGCAGTGTTGGTATCGGCAATAACAACCTGCGCGCCGCTAAGCAGCGGAAGGAACATTTCGAGCCCGGCAATATCAAAGCTTATGGTAGTAACCGCGAGCAATTTATCGGCGGCAGTCATGCCGGGCCGTTTTTGCATGCTGAGCAGGAAGTTTACCAGGCTGTGCTGACTGATCTGTACCCCTTTAGGCATCCCGGTAGAGCCGGAGGTGTATAGGAGATAAACCAGGTCGTTCCCCGTAATCTGAACATCCGGTTCCGTTGCCGGGTAACGGGACAGGTTTGGCCATTCATCTTCTACTACTAATTCAACAGCTTCAGTATCATAATGCCCTTTATACTTAGCCGACGACAGCAATACCACAGCCTTTGAATCGTTCAGCATATAATTGATCCTGCCAAGCGGGAATTGCGGATCGAGCGGGATATAAACGCCACCGGCTTTCATGATACCCAGGATCACCACAAGCAGTTCGGCCGAGCGGTCCATCGCGAAGGCTACTTTGTCGCCTTTGTTTACGCCTTTATCAATAAGCAAAGCCGCCAGGCGGTTACTGCTTTCATGTAATTGCCGGTAGGTAAGGGTTTGATCTGCAAATTTTACAGCTACAGCATCGTTTTGCCAGTTTATTAATTGATGTAAGGCTTTGTCTGCCGGATAAGCAACCGCGGTATCGTTCCAGTCCTGTAACTGTTTAAGCAGGGCGGCGCGGTTGGCCGTAGGAATATCACCTATCAGCATGTCCGGGTTTTTTACAAGTTCGGCCAATAAAAACTCAAACTCATCCATCAGATGGCGGATGCATTTGCCGCTGAACAACTGTGTGTTGTAAGACCATTCGAGCACTAAGGCATCATCCCTGCCGGAGATGTTTACAAAAATCTCGAAGCTCTCGTACTCACGCGGGTTACTGCTTAGGTGGTGCTTTAATCCGTAAAAGGCCACGTCATCATCCATCCCCATATCAATATTAAACATCACCGGTACCAGGGGCACGCGCGACGCGTCGCGGGGGATGGCAAGTTTCTTTAATAATTCGCCAAATGTGTATAACTGGTGATCATAGGCATCTAAAATGGCGCCGGTGCGCTGTTTTAAATAGCTTCTGAATGATTGCACGGCCTCAGGCGAACTGCGTAGTGGCAGCAGGTTAACGCAGTGCCCTACTAAACGATAATTACCCGTAGCCGGTTGCCCTGCTGCAGGAAGCCCTAATATGATCTCGGATTGGCCGGTTGAGCGTTGTAAAAATACTTCAAATGCCGCCAGCAATGTGGTTACAAAACTGCTGCCGTTGCTTTTGCCCAATTGTTTTACCTGGCTTACCAGCTGCCTGTCGAGTTGCAGGTCGAGCCGGTGGCTTTTATAGGTACGTGTTGTCGGCCTTGGTAAGTCGGCAGGCAAATCCATTACGTAATTACTGCCTTTAAACTCGTTAAGCCAATATTGTTCTGTCGCTTTAAATTCAGTGCTGCCAGCCCAAAAGGCCTGTTGGTTGGCATAATCAATAAATGATGGCGCTTCGGGTAACCGGGCCTCTTCGCCTTTCACATAAGCAGAGTATAGCTTGCTCAGATCCTGCATCATGATCCCTATCGACCAGCCATCGCAAACAATATGGTGCGCTATAAAAGTTAAGCGGTGTTCGGTTTCGGCAAGTTTAACGAGCTGTACTTTAAACAGCGGTCCGTTTACCAAATCAAAAGGCGTACAAGCGTTTTGTTTATTTTGCTCATGAATAAAGGCCTGCTTTTGGGCTTCAGTATACGAGGCTACATCGGCAAAACTGAAATCGGGCGGTAGTTCTTTATATACGCAGATGGATTTACCATCGGCGCTAAAAGCCATACGCAGCGCCTGGTGCATGTTGGTGATTTCCTGCAGCGCCAATAGCATGGCTTCCTGGTTAAGCAGGCCGCTAAGCTGCAATGAAAACGATTCGTTGTAAGCACAGTTAGCCTCATCGCCGCCAATCAGGCATGAGGTCCAGATCTCCAGCTGCGGCTCGGTTGATGGGGCTATAGCCTGGAGCTCCGGCCCCGCGAAGGGGTCGAATTCAACCGGGATCGTATCGTATATGGTAGTCGTGGTGGCCAAAATTAATTGTTGCTGATCTTTACCTGTAAATATTTGCCTGGGTTTTTGGTATCACTAATAAACCAGCCTGGATTACCGGCTTCATCGCGGCCAAGCTTAGCGCCGCTTACCGGTGGTTCGGCGGGCAGGCCGTTTTTTACAGCCACTACCGCAATGGCTTCGGGTTTGTTTGTAGGCATAATGCCGGCTTCAATCAGTTCGTAAATGCTTTCGCTAAACTTGCTGATAATCTGATCAATGTCTTCGTCGGTATGCGCGGCGGTAACAAAGCAGGGGAACAGGTCCCAGATGTGAATGCCTTTCAGGCGCATTAAGGTGAACAGTAACTCGCCGTAAGCCAATTCATAATCAAACTTTATTTTCCAGAGCGAACCAAATGATGGCACATGCAATGGTAAACCTTCTTTTTCACAAATGCCGTTCAGGGCATCCGCAAGGCGTAAGGTCATATGGTTTAAGCCTTCCTGTAAAGCCGGGCCTTTTTCTTTCATATAAAGTAAGGAGGCTTTGGCGGTGGCTAAAGCCAAAGGATGGCGTACAAAGGTGCCTGCAAAGTAGGTTACACCAGCCTCGGGCGACGAGTCGTCGCCATATTGCCAGCTGCCGCCATCAAGCGCGTCCATATACTTGCTGATACCGGCAATAGCGCCGATTGGCATACCGCCGCCAATTACCTTTCCGTAAGTGCCAAGGTCGGCTTTAATGCCAAACAGGGCCTGCGCGCCGCCGGGGTGCATCCTGAAGCCCGTAATCACCTCATCAAATATCAATACCGTTTCCGCCTGCCGGGTAATTTCGCGTACGCGTTTTAAAAACTCCACAGGTTGGAAATCGGGCCTGCGGCTTTGAACGGGCTCAACCAGCACCGCCGCTATTTCATGGGCGCGTTCGGCAATGATCCTGAGCGATTCTTCCGTGCCGTAATCCAGGATCAGCATGTTCTGTACCGCCTCCGGCATAATGCCCGGAGCCGCCGGCACGGTTTTTAGTTTTTTAGTGCCGCGAACAATAACCTCGTCGTTAATGCCGTGGTACGATCCGTTGAAGGCTACAATAATTGACCTGCCGGTTACCGTACGGGCAATCCGCATCGCACCCAGTACCGCTTCCGAGCCTGTATTGCATAACGCGGCGCGGTTAAAACCGGTAAACTCGCAAATGAGCTTTGCCACCTCGCCGGCAAGTTCGTGCTGGGGGCCAATCTCGTAGCCTTTTTCAACCTGGTCAAGCACGGCTTGTTTGAGTACCTCGTTTTGATAGCCTAAAAAGTTGGAGCCAAAACCGTTCAGGGCGTCTATATACTCATTGCCGTCAATATCCCAAACCCTGCTTCCTTTTGATCTGTTCACAATTAAAGGATAAACCACCTCTTTGGTTAAAGGGCGAAAGCCGCTTACTACCCGCGGGTCGGCCATATAGGGCCTGTCTATTTGGGTTTGGGCCTTGCTGCCCTTGGTTTTGGCATTGTATTTTTCGGTCAGGTTTTTTAAAAAAGCCTGTTGCCTATCATTTAAACCCTGTACCTGTTTTTCAATCCGGGCTGTGGCGCCGAATGGTTTTTTTAATTCAACCTGTTCTTCCGGCGTAAAATCAGCCGCCAATGATAATAGCGAAGGCTTAGCCGGTATAGCTGCAGGAGCAGGGGCGTTGTAAGTTTGCTGAACCGGGGCTGGGGCTGCAACAGCATTATTTCCCTGTATCAGCGTTAACTGGCTGGCCAGTAACTGTAATTGCTGTGATATAAGGCAGATAGCGACATCATTACTGTTTTGTCCGCCCAGAAACTGTTGCGCAGGCTGCGCAGGAAAGGGATGGGCTGCTGCTGCAGGTGCCGGATTTTGCTGTTGGTACGCCGCATTTGCAGCGGGGGGAGGCGCGGGCTTAAAAGCATCGGCAGGTAATTGCGCGTCAAGGTAAGCGGCCAGTAATTCAATACTGTTATATTCTTCAAATAACTTCCTGAAGGTAATGGGTACGTTAAATGTTTTTTTCAGATTGGTTGCAATCTGGGTTAGCGACAACGAATCAAATCCGATCTCGATAAAGCTAAGGCTGGTGGCAGCCATATCAATTTCAATACCGGCGGCATCTTCAAAAACTTCCTTCAGCTTATCAATTAAAATATCCTTCCTCATCGGTATAATTTGCGTGGTTGTAATAGTTTGGGTTGGTTGTTGTGTTAAGGTTTCGGGAACCGTATTTGAAGTTACAGCAGGCTCAAGCCAATACCGTTTACGATCGAAAGCATAGGTTGGTATATCGATCCTCTTGCGGTTTTGGCCGGTATACATCGCTTCCCAATCGGCTTCGATCCCGTTAAGCCAAAGCTGGCCGACAGCTTTTAACAGGCTATAATACTCGGACAGTGTTCCGTTTTTTTCAAAACCGCTGATAACCGATATCATTTTACCTGCCGTATGCTGGCGCGCAAGTGTGGCCAATATATTACCCGGCCCGCATTCAAGCAGTAAGCGGTTTTCGTCTTCCAAAACAGTATCTAAAGCTGCCGCGAAGCGTACGGTTTTACGCAGGTGCTGTGCCCAATAATCGGGGTTGGTGGCTTCTGCACCGCTTAACCAGGTGCCGGTTACTGTTGATACCAGCGGTTTTACCGGCGGGTTTAATTTTACAGTTTTTACTATGGCTTTAAAAGGCTCAATCACATCATCCATCATTAATGAATGGAATGCGTGGCTGGTAAGCAGCAGCCTTGCGGGGATGCCTTGTTCTGCAAGTAACCGGGCAAAAGCGCTAACTTCATTTTCCGGCCCGGCAACCACACATAATTTGCTGCTGTTCACTGCTGCTACAGAAAGTGTTGCGGGCAAAATGGCGCTTAACTGATCTTCCTCCATCCGCACCGAAAGCATTTGGCCGGGAGCAGCGCTGTTCACTAAACGGGCGCGCTCCGAAATGAGGTGCAAAGCATCCCGGAGACTGAAAACACCAGCAAGGTGCGCCGCCACAAACTCGCCGATGCTATGCCCTATCAACACCGATGGCCGGATGCCTTTGCTCATCCATAATTTAGCCGCGGCGTACTCCAGCACAAACAGTGCAGGCTGGGTATATAAAGTATTGTTTATTTTTTCTGCGGATTGACTGTTTGTAGCTTCCGAAAAAATGCTGTCAAGTAAATCAGCATGTATGGTATGCTGCAAAAGTGCCATACACTCGTTTACGGCATCTGCAAAAGCAGGTTCCTGCTCATACAGGTCGCGACCCATATCAATATATTGCGATCCCTGGCCGGGGAACATAAATACCACTTCGGCAGGTACAGCGCTTAATTTTTTTGTGGCGGATAGATCAGTTTCCGGCGCGTTTAATTTTGCGAGCAGCGCTTCCGGATCAGACGCTATCGCGAAACGCCTGTAGCTAAAGCCGGGCCTGGTGGTGTGCAGGGTATAGGCAACATCATTAAGATTGATGTTTTGATCATCGCTAAGAAAGGCGGCCATTTTTTTTGCGTAAGCATTTAAACTGCTCTCCGTTTTTGCCGACCAGCTAACCAGTTTGAAAGGCTTATCGGTACCTGGTTGCGTCGGCGCCGGGTTTTTATATTCATCAACAATAATATGCACATTGGTGCCCCCCACGCCAAATGAGCTGATCCCGGCCCGCCTGGTTTCGGCATTCCAGTTGCTTAGTTGTGCGTTTATAAAAAATGGGCTGTCGGCGATGTTGATATTAGGGTTGATCTGCTCAAAAAACAAGGAAGCAGGGATTTTGCCATGCTGCATTCCCAATACCGTTTTAATCAATCCGGCAACACCCGAGGCTGCCGTAAGGTGGCCAAAATTGCTTTTAACCGAGCCGATAGCGCAATATTGCTTTTTTTGCTGCGGGCCGAATGCCATGTTAAGCCCTTCAATCTCAATAGGGTCGCCGATAGGGGTGGCCGTACCGTGGGCTTCTATATAATTGATGGTTGACGGATCGATACCCGCATCGGCTATGGCCATTGCAATTGCCCCTGCCTGGCCTTGCGCGTTGGGCCCGCCAAAACTGCCTTTTTCTGCCCCATCATTATTGATGCCAATGCCTTTAATTACAGCGTAGATATTATCCCCATCTCGTTTGGCATCTGCTAAGCTTTTTAATAAAACTACACCCGCGCCATCGCTAAATACCGTACCCGAGGCCGCGGCATCAAACGGACGGCAATGCCCATCCATGCTCATGATGGAGCCCTCTTCATAAACATGGCCGCTTTTTAAGGGCGAGGTTATTGAAGCCGCGCCGGCCAGCGCCACATCGCATTGCCCGCTCCTGATGCTGTTTACTGCCTGTGTAATAGCCAGCAATGAAGTGGAGCAGGCAGCATAAACCGCCACGGCAGGGCCTTTAAGGTTAAGCTGGTAAGCCGTGCGGGTGGCTATATAGTCTTTTTCATTAAGCGTACGCACCTGGAAATGGCCGGTGGTTTCAATAAGTGCCGGGTTGGTAAGTACGTTGTTGGTATAATAGGTATTGTAGCCGCAGCCTGCAAAAACGCCTGCCGTGCCATGATATTTTTGCGGCAGGTGGCCGGTTTTTTCCAGAACCTCCCAGGCAATTTCTAAAAACACCCGTTGCTGCGGATCCATTAACTCTGCCATACGGGGTGTAAAGCCAAAAAAGTGCGCGTCAAACTTGTCGGCATCGTTAATAATGCCACGGGCTTTTACATAAGCCGGGTTGCTTTTTTCGTTAAGCGGTACGTATTTATACAGTTCTTCGTCGCTAAAAAAGCTGGTGCCTTCGCGGCCTTCGGCAAGCAGTTGCCAAAATTGTTCAATAGTATCGGCACCGGGAAAACGGCCGGCCATGCCAATAATGGCAATATCACTATCGCCCGTGTTTTTGGTTTTCTTAACCGGGGAAAACATTTGTTTATCGGCCCGGCTTATCAAATTTGCCATCCCCTCGATGGTTGGGTATTGGTATAGTTTGGTAACAGGCACATCATAGCCAAAGCGTTGTTTTAACAGGGCAACGGTTTTCAATGCCAGTAATGAATTGCCGCCCAATTGAAAAAAGTTATCATGGATACCAACCTTATCAAACTGTAACAGGTCGATCAAAACTGTCGCTATTTTTTTTTCGGTAGGGGTTGATGGTGCCTTGTAAAGCACATCTAACTCAGGGCGTTTAATATCAGGTTTGGGCAGCGCTTTCCTGTCAACCTTGCCGCTGGTGGTTTTGGGCAGGTCCTTTAACCAAACATAAGCCGAAGGCAGCATGTAATCGGGGAGGTGTTCCCCGAGCTTTTTACGGAGGGCCTCCGTGTTTTCTTCGCTGTTGGCTGATACCATATAGGCCACCAAACGTTTTTGTCCGGCAGCATCTTCGGGGGCAGTAACAACAGCTTGTTTAATGTAATCAAGCTGACTGATCAGTACTTCAATTTCGCCTGTCTCCACCCGGTTGCCGCGGATTTTTACCTGCGTATCCCTTCGGCCAAGATATTCGATATTACCGTCGGGAAGGTAACGGGCCAGGTCGCCGGTACGGTAAAGGCGGACAGTTTTTCCGTTAGCGGTATGGTTGATGAATTTTTCGGCGGTGAGCTCCGGTTTATGGAGATAGCCGTTTGCCAGGCATATGCCCGATACGCAAAGCTCGCCTGTTTCACCATCCGCAACAATTTTCAAATCCTCGTCGAGTAAAATGATAGCCGTATTGCTGATCGCCTTGCCTATTGATGGTAAACCAGGCCACAAGGATGCGTTGCCTTCCAGTTTTAACTGGGTAATAACGTGTGTTTCTGTAGGGCCATATTGGTTAAACAACACGGCGCCGGGTAAAGCTTTGAAAAAGCCTGCTACCTGGGGCGTAATTTTTAACTGCTCGCCGGCGGTAATCACTTCTTTCAGCGATGCAGGGAAAAGGTTATTAGCTGTTGCAGCCTCGGTTAAATATTGCAGTACAACAAACGGTAAAAAGATCCGGTTGATCTTTTGGGTATCAATAAACTGTAACAGTTTAACCGGGTCGATACGCAACTCTTCATCAACCAAAAACAAGGTGCCGCCTGTACCCAAAGTGGCAAAAATTTCCTGGAAAGAAACATCAAACGTTAGCGGCGCGAATTGCAGGGTGTTAATACCCGGAGCCGATATTGAATTTTCCTGTTGCCATAGCAGCAGGTTAACCAATGCGGCATTGCCCATAGCTACGCCTTTGGGTGTGCCGGTTGAGCCGGATGTGTAAAGCACATAGGCAATATCGGTCAAACTTTCCGCAGAAACCGGCACGGCATCAACGTGGTGAATCACGTCAGACGGTAGTATGACAACGGGTAAGCCGTTGAATAATTGCTGTTTATCTGAAGGGGCTAAACAAACTTTAATTTCCGCGTCATTGATAATGGTTTCCAAACGATCTGTTGGATAATCCGGATCAAGCGGAAGATAGCCTTTGCCTGCTTTAAGGATAGCCAATACACTGATGATGGTTTCTATATCGCGTGTAGCGCTAACGCCTATGATTTTTTCCGTGAAATAAAAAGTTAGGATAGCGGAAGCAAGGTTATCCGCCTTTTGATAAAGCTGGTTATAGGTTAGCTGTCGGCCGTTGTGCACAACGGCAACCGCATCGGGGAATTTCTTCCACTGGCTTTCAAATAAGTCGTACACAAATCGGGTAGCAGATTCCCCGTTACTGATGATGGTTCCCGGCTCAATATTCATTAAACAATAAGGTTTGACCGCAGTATGCGGTCTGAAAAGCATTTTAAATTAGTTTGCAGGTAATTCAAAAAGCAATTGAAGATGAATGATTTTTCAATATTTCCTCATTCATTCCCCGTGATTATTGATTCGTTGAGCAATAAATTTGAAAGGTAATTAGCAATTTTAACTTATTATCAACACTTTATTGCTTACGCTGCACTTTTTCCCAAACCGCGCTTTGCTTTTTGCCGAAATAACGGATGATGCCGGCTAATACCGCATAATTCATTACGCAAAAGTAATAAGGTATAAAAAGTACTTTAATGCGTAATTGCCGTTTTTCCATAATCAGGCCAAGCAATGCCAGCAGGTAAAACAATACCTGTGCCAACAGAAGTGCCTGCATCGCCGTTTCGTCGGGTTTCAGGGCAAGTACAACTGTAAGTATTAAAGAAAGGATGAGCAGGAAAGGGGTGATGGTCCATCGCAATACGCGGTGGCTGATATATTGAAAGGAGAGGGTGGGGTAAGGGAAGGGATTGAACAGTTTTTTGAGCCTTAAAATAGATTGTATACCTCCCGCCGCGATCCTGATTTTCCGCTTCAGCTCTTCCGAAACATTTTCAGAGGCGGTTTCGGTGGCGTACGCTTCCGGTTCGTAAACGATGCGGTAACCTTTGGCGGCTATCAGCATCGAGATCATGAAGTCATCTAACACAGTGTCGGGTTCAACGGGCTGGTACAATGAGCGGCGCACGCTGAAAAGCTCCCCGGCAGCGCCAACTACCGAGTATAATTCCGAGTCCCATTTTTTCAAGGCCGATTCGTACTTCCAGTAAAAACCCTCACCGGCAGCGCTGGCATCGGCGTTTTCGTCAATATGAACACGTTTTTCGCCTGCTACAGCGCCAACAGTAGGATCAGTGTAATGGCGGCAGATTTTAATAAGCGCGTCTTTATTTAAAAAAGTGTTGGCATCGGTAAAAACCACGGCGTCGGTATCCACATAATCCATTGCGCGGTGAACTGCAGCTATTTTTCCGGCCCGTTCCGGTTTGTGTAGCAATTGGATTTGCGGGTATCGTGCAATGATCTCCGGCGTTTTATCTGATGAACCATCCGTAACAAAAAGCAGTTTTAATTTGCCCGCGGGATAATTAAGCGTAAGGGTATTCTGTATTTTCTGCTCCATAAAATACTCCTCATTGTAGGCGGCAACTATCAATGTGCATGAAGGCAGCAAATCGGCATCTTCGGCAACGGGGGGCTTGCGGCCCTTCACGGCACGTTTTATTTTAATGAGGGCGTACAGAAAAATACCGTACCCGGCAAACGTGTAAAAAACAATAAAAAGGCTTATCAATAAAATTACTTTCATGCTATGGTTTTAATAGGGTACCCGAGGTCGCTGCTGTTTTTGGAGTGGGTGAAATTCCACCAAACGGCCTTTAAAAGCATCGGGATAAAATCGTATTGTTTTTGTTTAACGTAACCTATGATGTTGCGGGGCACTACCAGCAACAGAAAGTAAAAGTAAAAGAATACTTTTTTAAACAGGGGCGCGTTCCTGCGGATAAACAGGATGCGGTTGCGGTTCATAAAATATTCTTTCAGTTTACTTTTTTTACCTACCGAAACCGATTCTTTATGGTAGATCAAAGCCTCCGTGCAAACCCAGGCCTTAAACCCCGCACGGATTATGTGCTCGCACCAGTCAACCTCTTCATAATATAAAAAAAAGTTTTCGTTCATCATACCGGCCTTGTCAATGGCTTCTTTCCTGATCATCATGGCCGCCCCATGGCAGTAGGCTGTGGGCGCCGTAATATGGTCAAACTGGCCTTCATCTTTTTGCCTGAGGCCGATGCAGCTGTTGCGGGCGGTATAGTAATTCATGGGCGTATAACCCGCGTACTGAATCAACAGCTTATCGCTAAAGTAGTTGATCTTGGGCGAGATCATCCCTACTGCTGCATTATTGTCCAGTACGTTCACCAGCGTTTCCACCAAACCCGCGGTAAATTCGGTATCGTTGTTCACCATAAAGATATAATCGCCCGTAGCCGACTGCAAACCGAGGTTATTACCTCCGGCGAAACCAAGGTTAACTTCTGATCGTATAAAGATCATACCCGGGTATCTTGTTATCCATTCGGGTATGGGGTTGGATTTGCTGGCATTGTCAACAACAATTATCTCAAGGTTGGCGTAGGTGTTTGTTTTTGCTATAGATGATAACAGTTCTTCCGTAACGGCGGGCTGGTTAAAATTTACGGTAACTACAGAAACTTTTTTCATCTATATTCGGATTGTTATCAATAATGGCTTTTTACGACTAATATCAGCAAAAGTTAATCATAATACATCAATTAATTACTGTGGGGAGTAGACAAATAAATAGTGAAAACGCATTGCTTGATGCTAAGGTGGATGAGCTGATATTGCTGTTTAAAAACGGCGGTTTTGATAAAGAGCATGTTAAAGCGGCGCAAATTAAAATAAATAGCGCTATCGATGCAATAGACACCCATCAAAATTTTGAGGCCTTTAAAGAACTTGACAATAACCTTGACAGGCTTGACATGGTTACCAACCTTGAGCTTTTGCTAACCAGGCACCCGGTAGATAGCAGGCAATCAAAAAAATACCGGGCCCAGGAAAAGGCTAAGCGGGCGGTGTTGATAGCAATTTCGGTAACCATGGTGGTGTTAGGCCTGGGGATGATCATTATGCCCGCGCCGCCCTACTTTGAAATGTTTACCATATTTTATTTTACTGATAATGATGGTATAACCTTAATGGATGTAATATCTGTACTGATATTGTTAACGGGCGTATATTTGTTTTTAAACGCCGTACTGAGAAAAGCCGGTTCCTGATCCTGATATTTTATGCCGAAATCAAGAAAGATATTATTGGTTGATGATAGTCCGCTTGTTTTGAAAATAATCGGGCAGGCTTTGGAAAAAGACGGCTTTCACTGCCTTAAGGCGGGTAATGTACCCGAGGCTATGGCGCACCTGAAAAATGAAATCCCCGACCTGATCCTGTCAGATTACCAGATGCCCGATATTGACGGTTTCGCTTTCAGGCAAAGCTTAATGGCCATTGCGGAGTACCGGAATATACCGTTTATGTTTTTAACCTCTATAGCCGATCACGACCGGATGCGGGAGGGGATGGATATGGAAGTGATTGATTATATTATTAAGGATACGCCAATAGCCCTGGTGATTTCAAAGATCAACAACTTTTTAAACAGTATCCGCGAGCGGCATGAACGCACCATTCAGGAATTAAGTACCGTGGCCACGGCGCTCAATTTATACTCCATTCCGCAGGATGCGCCGGCTGTTAACGGGTTTGATATTCATTTCTGGCACCGGTCTTATCAAAATTATCCAGGCGGCGATTTTATCGACCTGATCACTATTGATGACCAATACACCTTCATCATCCTGGGCGATGTGATGGGTAAAAAATGGGGGGCCTGGTTTTTTTCTTTCGGCTACCTCAGCTACATCCGGGCGGCGGTAAGGTTGTGCGTTTCGGAAGGGGACCTGTCTACCAAAAGTATCATGCAGAAAATCAACTCCGTAATTTACCATGATCCGGTGGTGAGCGGTTTGCTGTCAACACTCTCGCTGATTATGATCAATGCCGATAAGATAAGCTATACCGGGGCAGGCGATTTGCCGCTGTTGTACTACAACAAGGCCGAGGGCATGCTGCATAAAATAAGCTCGGCAGGGTTGCTGTTAGGGGTGAGCAAGGATGGTGGTTTTGACGAGCAGGTTTTTACCTTGCAGCCCGGCGACCAGCTGTTAATGGTAACCGACGGTATGATAGACAAGCAAACCGAACGCGGTAAAAAAACAGACTTAAAAGGGTTTGAGAACGAATTGACCCGGCACCTGGGCAAGGCAGATTCATTTACTGATATGAAGGAGAACGGGTTTTTGAATGAAATAGCCCGGGAACAAATTGACGATTGCAGTTTAATATTTATTCAAAAAAAATAACCAATGATATTACAAACAAGCCCGCTTAACAATGCTCTGGTGGCCACTGTACAAATAAAAGAAGGAAATATGGCTTTGGCCGACGAGTTTAAAACAGAATTGTTAACTTTAATTGATAATGGTAACCAATATATTATCATAAATTTTGAGCACGTTATATATGTTGACAGTTCTTTTTTAGGCGCTTTGGTATCGGCACTCAAACATGCTATGAACAAGGGCGCGGATATTGCGGTGGTTGGTTTAAATAAAGATATCAAATCGCTTTTTCAACTTGTACGATTAGATAAGGTGTTCAAAATTTATACATCGGCACAGCAGGCGTTAAACGGGGCATAAACTAATTTACTACCTTGAAAAAGTTTATTTTTAATAACGAGACGGAAGGGATCTATCCGTTAACCCTTCAAATTACCGACTATATTAAAAATATAGCAAAGCATTTGATTGACGATGATGTAAGTTTCAGGATCAGGACCATCCTCATTGAACTGCTCACCAATTCGCTTAAACATCATAATGATCACGTTACGCAAATAGAAGTTTCGTTAAAAAACAACAAGCTCTACCTCAAAAAACTGGATAAAGGAAATCCCCTGCAAATTAAAACCACACACGACCTGCTAAAATGGCCGCTGCCTGCCGGAACCCCGGCTAAAAGCGAGATAGCTGTATACGGCGACGATTTTGGTACGCTGAAGGGGCGGTTAAAAAACAGCAACAAGCTTGAGTTTTATACCGAAGATGTAAACCTGCAATATGTTGACAGGGAAGTAATAAACGGCCTTAATGAGCATTACGGCCTCATGATTATAACCCGGGCCAGCGATGTTTTTAAATATGAATACAAGCCGGGTACCGGCGCCAATAATTTCACCTCCATAATACAGTTGGGCAACTAACGCGGCGCGCTACTGCGTTATTTTTTGAAAGCGCTTTTTTAAGTTAAGGAAGGGTTTCTCATACCCGAAATAGGAGATAGACGCCACCCCGATGGCGCAGGTAATAGTTGCCGTATAAATCACCAGGTTTTGTATCAACAGGTTACTTTGGGGCATATAGGTATGTACCAGGTATAATATCAAAAACAAAGGGTACTTATGCAGTAAATAAATGCCGTATGATATCTGCCCCACATAGTCAAGCTTTTTGTTCCTGATGGTAAAAATACTGGTTTCAGCCTGGCAAAGGTTAACGATGATTAATGACGACAGGATAGCCAGCGGTACATCGCCATGGCCGATATCATACCGGAGATAAGCATAGGTATATATGGCGAACAATATATACAGTATTACCTGGATATGGGGTTTAAATATCAAGTTGAATAATGACTGGGCTTTAAATTTAAACGTAGGGTGCAGGGTGTTGTGATATAACACGGCTACCGCGGCGCCGATCATCATGTTATCAAACCGCGCGTAATAAAAAAAGCTGCTAAAAAGCCTCCAGATCACGTCGGTATGTGCGAGAAAATGCATGCTCACCTGTATCGACCATATTAACAAAATGAAGGCGACGAAGGCATAAAGTATGTTTTTTGTGTTTTTTATCCTGAAAAAATGAGGATGAAAAATGTAAAACTGCTCTTCGGTACCTATCGACCAGATTGGATTAAAGATATCGGGCAGCATTTGAAGGCAAAAGGCCAGGTTGGGTAAAAAGCATATCGAAAGCCATAGCGCGGTAGGCGAGCCCTGGCGCGGATACACAAAAAAACCAACAAAAACCAACAGGAAATACAACGGCCAGATCCTGAGTATGCGCCGGATATAAAAATCCTTGAAATTTACTGCCGAAAAGTTACGCCTTTCTTCAAGGAGCAAATAAGTGATCAGGAAACCGCTTAACGAAAAGAAAACAGTTACCCCCGTTTTACCGAAATTAAGGATGTTGATATGAGGGATGCGCGCTATCTGGTAATCAACCTTATGTAACTCAATATGGGAGATCACTACCATTAGCGCTGCAATAGCCCTTACGCCATTTAAATTGGCGAAGTAAACCTTTGCCTTACCTTGCGGCGTTGTAGCTTTTTCGGTAGTTTTCTCCATAGTTAACATAGCCGCTTTAAGCTAATATAGCTTAAAGCTTTAACAGGCCTGTTAGTTTTGTTAATTATAAGATAATTAATTCGCGGCTGCGCGATCAAGGCATTTCTGCAAAACTTCCGCAAATTCTTTATCGTTTGGCGGCGCGAAAATGGTATTGTGCTCGCCCGGAATTTCATGAACGTTAACGCCCCGTTTAGCGAAAGGTATCCAGCCTAAAAATTCAAAATCTTCCATGTAAAAAGTGCGTTTTTTGGCACGGAACAAATCAAGCTTGATATCCAGCGGTTTTAATACATAGTTGCGTAATGCCTTTTCGCTGGCTTCGTCAATTTCATTGTCGTAGGCAAAAAAACCTTCCCGCTTTTCGCCTTTTTTAAACAGCTTCCAGTAGGTTTTTATTAGCTGGCGTTTAAGCATCAGGCCTTTGTATTCGATAGTACGTTTCGGGTCTTCGGCCAGCAATACAAAGCTGTGCAGAAACTTTTTGGTACCCAATACCGCCTTATCTATCGCTTTTTTAGCAGCGCTGTCGTTTACGTTTGACCGTTCGGCGTAAGTATCAAACATAGCTACCATTTTCACTTCCTTGCCTGCCGCTATCAGTTGGTTAGCCATTTCGTAAGCGATGATACCGCCTAATGAATAACCTGCAAGCGCATAAGGTCCGTCCGGGTTTTTCGCTACAATTTCGGCAATATAGTTCGCGGCAATTTCCTCCATCACATCAAGCGGCTCGTCAATACCGTTAAGGCCACGGGCCTGTAAGCCGTAAACCGGCTGCTCAGCATCCATATTCATGGCAAGCGCGTTAAACAGCAACACGTTCAGCCCGGCGCCGTGTACAATGTAAAGCGGCATTTTGCTGCCGGTAGGCTTTATCGGTACTAATGATTCCCAACTGATTACCTCGTCACCTTCCAGCCTTTTGGCCAGCTTCTGGATGGTGGCATGTTCAAACAAGGTGGCCAATGGCAGGCGTTTGCCAGTTTCCTGCTCAATAGCCGCCATAATTTTCACGGCAACTAATGATCGGCCTCCAAGCTCGAAGAAGTTATCAAGGATGCTGATCTTTTCGATCCCCATATTTTGCTGCCAGATGCGGGCTACCAGTTTTTCGTTATCAGTAACCGGCTCAACAAATTCACCTTCGCGGTATATAATGTTATAATCCGGTTTTGGTAAAGCTTTGCGGTCTATTTTACCGTTTGGCGTGATCGGGATAGCTTCCATTACCACAAAATCATCCGGCACCATGTACTCAGGTAATACTTCCAGCAAGCCCCTTTGCCAAGCGTCAAACTGGTTTTTAAGTTCGATGCCTTCTTTGGCCTCGGGTGTAATCACATAGGCAACCAGGCGCGGCATGCCGGGTGTATCTTCGCGGGCTATGACTACTGCCTGTTTCACATTATCCTGTTTTAGCAGGTTTTGTTCAATCTCTTCCAGTTCAATACGGTAACCGCGTACTTTAACCTGGTGGTCGATACGGCCAAGGCAAACAATTTCGCCATCGTGCCTGATCTTACCCAGGTCGCCGGTGCGGTACATGCGGGCGTTTTCGTCGGATGAGAAAATATCTTTTACAAACTTTTCCGCCGATAGTTCTTCGCGGTTCAGGTAACCAACGGCTACGCCATCGCCACCTATAAAAATTTCGCCTATCGAACCATCGGTTAAATTATTCAATTGCTCATCAACAATATAAATCTGCGTGTTGGCCACAGGGGTACCAACGGTAATATCCTCATCGCTGGTAATTTGTTTAATGGTGGAGTATATGGTGGTTTCGGTTGGGCCGTACAGGTTCCAGATCTCGCTGGTTTTAGGTAATAGTTGGGTTGCCAGATCTTTGGGGAAAGCTTCACCGCCGCAATAAACCTTCAAATCAATTTTACAGTCCCAGCCCGATGCCAGCATCATGCGCCAGGTAAAAGGCGTTGCCTGCATTACGGTTACCTGCTCGGCTTTTACAAGGTCAAGCAAGGCGCGGCCGTCTTTGGCCGTTGCCGAATCGGCAAGCAACAGTTCGGCCCCGGTTATCAGCGGTAAATACAGGTCGAGGCCCGCGATATCAAATGATATGGTAGTAACCGCGAGCACTTTATCGGCAGGTGTTAAGCCGGGCCTTGAATCCCTGCAGCTTAACAAAAAGTTGATGAGACTGAAATGGCGGATCTGCACACCTTTAGGCTTTCCGGTTGAGCCGGATGTGTAAAGGATATACGCCAGATCTTCGCCTTTAACACCGCTTTGAGGCTCGACAGCAGGGTAGGCGGGAAATTTTTCTAGCGCTGCCTCAATCAAAACCTCTGTGGCATTTGCCGCAAAGTGATTGTGATATTTTTCGGATGTGATTAAAATCTTTGCAGCCGAATCTTCCAGCATAAACTCGATCCTGTCTTTCGGGTAGTCCGGATCGAGCGGTACATAAGCCGCGCCTGTTTTCATAACGGCTAATAACGAGATCACCATTTCGGGCGAGCGGTCGAGCGCCACGCCTGCAACATCGCCCCGTTTCAACCCCTGGTCAACCAGGTAACCGGCAAGCTTGTTTGCCGCGTCGTTTAAAGCCCGGTAGGTAAATACCCTTTCATGAAATTTAAGGGCAATCTTATCCGGGTACTGCCCGGCGGCCTCCGCTGTTAGGTGGATCAGCGCTTTCTCTTTTGGATATGCTACAGCTGTATTATTTAAAGCGTTTATTGCATCGGTGTTTAAAGGAGCATCCATAAGTATCTTTTGTTAGCTATTAAGCTGGTTTGATTGTTCAGTTTTGTTACCGTTAATTTTTATTGCGCGCTTGCCTGGTCTTTTATGTTTTGCGGAACTACATCTTGCGGGGCGTGATCATGCGGCGTGTGGATAAACTTTTGGTTGGCGCCCTTTAATTTAAACAACAGCAGGAACATGGTGAAAAAAATACGTGGCAGCTTCAGCATCGCTTCCAAAAGTTTTCTGTTATAAAACGATGCCGGTATGGCAACTATAATACCAATATAGCAGGCTAAGGTGGCGTAAAGCCATAAATGCCAGTCGGGCCCTATGCCCGGCGTAAGTATCGAAATAAACAACATTACGGGCATCAGACCAAGCATCAATACGCGGGGCAGGATGGCCATCTGGTAAATTTCGTTCACATAATCAAAATTGCCGCGCAGCAGCTGGGCAGGGGCGGTGGCCCCGTATTTTTTAAGCAGGTTAAACTGGGCGGAAAGCCAGCGTTTGCGCTGTTTCTCAAACACGGCTGGGTTGCTTACTTTTTCATCGTATATATATGCTTTTTCGGCATAGTTAACATGGATTTTTTTGCGCGTAAGCAGCAGGCCCATCTCCTTATCAAAACCGCCAACCGCGTCAATCCTGCTCATTACATCAACAAATAGTTGATACTCCAACGCCATGCCCGAGCCTATAATAGCAGCCGAAAAATTAAATACCTGCTGCGATTTCCGGAAAATATGGTTGTTAACCTCTTCGCTAACCGCATCCAGTACAGCAACCTGTGTATTGGAGTTTTTCGCGATGCGATGGCCCTGCACCACACGGTGGCCGGCCTGCAGGTAATTGTTGATCTCGTTTAAATAATCGGGCGCGGCAACATTATCAATATCAAAAACAACAGCAGCATCAAAGCCCGGCGCTGTATTTTCAATGGCTTTATTTAACGCTTTTGATTTGGTACTGGTTTCAAAAACAACCTCTACCACCTGCAAGGGCATCTGCTTCAGTTTGGCAATGGTTTCGGGCTTAAGCGAATCGGCAATTACGCAAACATGGAATTTATCTTTCGGATAATTGATGGTAAGGGCTGCGGCAGCCGAGTTTAAAATAATTTCATCTTCTTTATAAGCGCAGATGTAAACAATGAAATTACTGAGTTTGGTTGCCGTTAGCGGTTGCTTTATGGGAATTAATTTCCCCAATACCGAGAACACAAACAGGTACAGACTATATACGCCAAGGTATATAAAAAGTACAATTGCCACTACCGATGCAATAAGTTTAATGATTTCCATGTTTTATGATGATAAAATCCCTGTTTTGTTAATTATTAGTACAAAGGCGGCTTTGTTTGCAAATTAACCTTTATGCTTATTATTCAAATTTGTTGCCAGCAGGTCTTTTATTTCTTTTATACGGTGTTCCCAGGTATTTTGTGCTGCTACATTTAATCTTTTTTGTTGTAGCCAGGGCGTATCATTTAACGATAGGTTAATGGCGGCTGTAAACTCGCCGGCGTTTTTGCAAATATGCACCGTATCCCCGGTAAACTCTTCCAGGTCGGCATTAAAATCGGTTATCACAACCGGCCTGCCCGAGCCCAGGTATTCAAACAGCTTAAGCGGAAATATCGAGCTGCTCACATCATCTTTTTTAAAAGGAATAATGGCTACGTCAAACCCTTTTAGTACAGCAGGCAAATCATTATATGGAACTGATCCCTTTTTGAAGATATTAGGCGCGTTAAAAGCGGGGTTGTTTTCATAATCTATATCTACGGGCCCAACAAAAACAAAGTTTTTATCCGGGTTTTGTTTTAACAGATCAGTAAGCAGGTCGTAGTCAATCCTCCGTTCAATATTGCCAAAGTAACCTATAATGGGTTTGGCTACATCTGCCAGGATCTCAGCAACAGGAAGCTGCGGATCAAGCGCTTTTTGACTATGGCTGATGTTGGCCGCGTTGGGTACAAAGTAGCAAACAGGGTTAAGCTTCGCTTTTATATTGGTTAATTCCTTACTGGTGCAGATCACCATATCCATATCCTTCACCAACAGGTCTTCGGATATTAATCCGTGGCGGGTTTGATATTCTTCAATTAAAGGGTCAACGCAGTGATATACTTTTAACAAAGGCTGCAGCTTAAGCAACCGGTGCATGGTGGGGTAATAAAAAGCGTAGGAGTTGATGAAAATATAATCGGTTATCCCCAGGTTTTTGATCACCTTGTTAAGCCGGTTGGCTACTATCCATTCGTTAACTTTCAAGGCCAGGCGGTAAATCTTACCTTCCGGCAGCGAATTGATGGAAGGTACAGGCGGCGAAATAATGATCTTCAAATTAGGGATATCCGTTTGGATAAAACTATCTGCCGACGAGAAAAAATGCGGTTTACGGGCCTGGTAACCGGGGGTATCCTTAAACTGAACATAATCCTTCCAGGTATAAGGCCTGTCAACATAATAAACGTAGTTGTCCTTAGCCAGATGTTTGGCCATGGTGTAGTTTGTAGATTCGAGCCGGCTATCAAACTGCATCTGCGAAAATATGACGATATGCCTGTTCTTAAGCTCCATAGGTAGTATGTTATTCGGTTATCTGTTTCCCTTTAATTTTTTGCATCACCATACCGATCAATTCTTTAAGTTCGATATAGCCTAAAACAAAAATGTCGGATATTTTAAATTGAAGATGTTTTTTAAGCGCCCAGTAGCCAAATATAGCCCCCGAGAAAAAGGTGAATATAGAGGCTACAGCCACCGCGTACAAGCTGTGAAAGATGAAAATGCCGGTAAAATCGCCGATAACATTAACCGTTAGCATTAAAAATACTTTGATCATATTGAGCTGCGGCTTGCCTATCATATCCAGCGTAATACCAAAAAACCTGTCAATAGGTAGCAACATCACATAACACATAAAAATGCGAAAGATATTACCGGCATCCGAATGATAGTATTTCGATCCGAATATGATCCCGATGATGATATCCGCGGCGGCAAAACAGATAACAGCGATAGGGGTGAGCGCCATGGTAAGCATACCCGCGTACTTCTTCATGATGTAGGCAACATGCTTTTTGTCATCACGCTGTACAGCTGCCGACATGGCCGGGAGCGCGGTTGATATAAAGGCTCGTAAGGGAATCTCAAAAATCTCCATTAACCGCTGCGGGATATAATAAACCGCCAGCAGGTCAGGACTGAACATCGGTTTTACGATAAGCGTATCCGAGCTGCGCAGCAAATACGAGCTGATGGATGTACCCACACTGTATTTGCCAAAATGGGCCATTTCTTTAATAGTGTCCCAGCTTTTCGAGGCGATGGTTTTAACCTTTGCCCAGCCTATGATGATGCATATGGTACTGCTAAGCAGGTTGGCGGCAAAGTAGGAGTAAATAGTGGTATTAAAATCCGACTTCCCTATCAATGCCATCATCACCACCAGTACCAGGAAACCGCCCTGGTTCATCAGCTGTAAAATAAACATCTTGTCAAACCGCTCTTCGGCCTGCAGTATCCATAAGCTTACCGCCGATGGGAGTGTACAGTAATAAATAAGGCTGAACCATTTTAAGGTAACCATTATATCGGGATCGGTTCCGGGATAAATTAAATAAATGATGAAGTTAACCAGGGCAAATGCCGTGGTAATTATAAAGCCCAGGTACCAGGTAGAGCCCGAAATTTCGCGCATGCGCCCGGAGGTTGAGCCTGAGTAAAACTTGATGAGCGATGTTTGCAAAAAACCCGTACGGAAAGTATCGGCCAGGGTAAAAATAATCAGGAAAAATACATAGTTACCAAAGGCCTGCTTGCTTAAGCGGTGAGCCAGTAACGAAAGGATCACCATGCCCAGCACGGGCAGCACCGCGTTGGTAGCTAATGAAAGCGTGTGCTTGTTTATTAACTTTTTAAATAAACTCATGTAAATGCTTTTACGCTTTTTCCCAGGTTTGCGTTGTAAAATTGTATTGCTTAATTACTTTGGCCGGATTACCAACCGCTACCGAATAGGGGGGGATGTCGCGGGTAACCACACTGCCCGCGCCTATTACCGAGTGTTTACCGATAGTTACCCCGGCGGTTACCGTGCAATTGGCGCCAATCCATACATTATCATCAATGGTGATTTGTTTGGTAGTTACTTTCTGGTGCCGGGGCGAGATAGTAACATCCTGGTAGCCGTGGTTTAAGCCCGATATTACCACGTGCTGGGCCGTCATACTGAAATTGCCTATTTTAACCGGTCCGATTACTACGTTGCCTATACCAATGCCGGTGCCTTCGCCAATAAATACGTCGCCTACGCCGTTGTTGATCACGGCAAAATCTTCTATGATACTTTTGGCGCCCAGCGAAAACTTATTGAAAGGAAACAGATCCATGCGCGAGTAAAACCGCACCACGCTGCCTTTGCCGCGGTGATGAAAAAAACGGTTCAGGATAAGCCTTACCCAAAGCCGCGGCCGCGATTGTCCGCTCGGGATCAGCATCCAGTGCACCAGTTTTTTAAGCTTCGGGTTTGATTTGATGGACGATACTATGGACATTGGCTTATAATTATACCGCTTGGGTTTTGTTTAACTGTTTAAGTTGTTCCTGCTCCTGGTTGTCAATCCGTTTGCAAACCACCAGTATTGATATTGCCAGGTAAAACAGGATGTTTGAAGGGTATTGAACGAGTGCCTGCTGCGGAAAGTTGCCGATATTAAAGGCAAAAAGTACTAACAGCATGGCCAGGCAATAATTTTTAAGTTCGGGGTTTTTTACGCTGAAGTAAAAATTGATGCCCGTTTTCAGCACAATGAAAAATAAGGTGCAAAACAGGATCAGGCCAAGCCAGCCCATCTCAACAGCTACGCGTACATAACCGCTATCCGGCGGAAACTTAGCCAACATGGAATTGGGCGAAAAACGCCTCCCCCAGATACCTACCGAACCAAGACCGCCCCCGATAGGGTGCGAAAGGATGAACGGTTTGATCTTTTTCTGGTTTTCGGCCCGAACATTATAGGATGGATCGTCCGACGGGTTAAAAGCCGTCTGGAAACGTTTAATGAGCGGGTTTGAGGTGGGCATTACAATCAATACGGCCAGCATTGCCCCTGCGATGAGGGTAAAAGTAAGCACCTTTTTATTAAAATTGATCACGGCCAGCATGGAAAGCGCCCCCGGAATTAATACATAAGCCGCCCTGGTGCCCGAATAAAGCATTACGTATAAAAAGAATGCCGCGGTGCAACCGAGTATAATTTTCTTTTTTTGCGGAAGGTTACCCATAATGAGTACGATGCACAGCAGGCTACCGATCACCATGTTGTATGAAAACGTAACGGGATCTGAAAAGATGCCGAACTTGCGCATGTGCCCGTTAATAAACAGCAGGCTTACCCGCAGCGGGTCGGAGTAAAGGTATCGGTGCTCGAAAGGCAGGAACCCGAAATTTTCCTGCTGAAAAGCCGAGATGCCGGCCAGCACATCTAAAAAAAGCCACAGCTTTAAAAGCGTTTTGATGAATTTAATGGTGCGGATCTGGTACACAAAAACAAAGTACATCAGCATAATAAAGCCTACTGTACGTACGGTATAAACCCAGGCCAGGCGCGAATCGGCAGAGGGGTTTACAAATTCAAGCAGATTGAAAGCCAGCCAGGCCAGTATCATATAACTAACCGGATTTTTGAAATAAGTCCAGTTTCGCTCTGTGCGCTGTTTGATAAAGAAACCGAGGATGAGCAGGTAAGTGGTAACATCCATCAGCGTACCTATAGGAACCTGGTCCGGAAGAAATTCTGATACATAACTGATAAAAAACGCGGCTATAATTAGCGCGAATATTCCAAACTCGGGGTAAACTGTAATGGCAAATACAATAGGCAGCCCTATGGTTAAAACCATAACGGCACCAAAACCTATAAATTGCAATTTATAGGTGAGAAAGCTTACAGCCAGGCAGGTAATCAACAAAATAAGCAGGGCCAAGGGGTGCGAAAATTTTTGCACCAGCAAATCCTTCCAGAAACCGGATTTAATTTTGGTATTGCCTGTTGGTTTGTTTAGCATAAAGCAGATAACAACTAATATAGATTACAGGAACAGGATTTTTATGGCCCAGACATATACCCCGATAAAGGCGAACCAGATGGCGGCCTTCCGCGTTTTTTTTTGTAGCGGCGTTAAATCCTCATAAGGGTCCTTTTCTATTTCAGGAGGGTCAAATCTCATTTTAAAAAATATTTAATTTGAGCAGCGCTGTACACGCTTCTAACACCGCGGCGGCTTTATTTTTGCTGATTGTTGTAATCCGTTTTATTCAGTACCCAGCCTGCAAACTTGTTTTCGAGGCCTTTTAAATAGGCAACGTGCTGTTTTTGTATGCTGGTAAGCTTTTTATTGGCTTCAAATACGGCAATGGTTTTGTTGCTGAACAACATCCATTCTTTTGATTTATTGAGCGCAGTTAGCGGTGCGGTGTCAATGATAATTATATCGTATTTGCTGCGCAGATCGTCAAAGCGGTTTTTAACAAAGGCTTCATCGCCAATTTCAAGCAGGGTTACATCGCCCCCGCGGTTTCCCAATACGGTAGCGGTAACGCTGCTCACATCCTGCTGCTGGGATGAGCTCTTGAAAAAATCCTCCACATAAACATGTGGCTGGGCGGTGTTGCTTATGGTTGGATGATTAAAGTTGCCGTCAATAAGCAACACTTTTTTATTAATCATCGAGTAGGAGTAAGCAAGGCTGATGGCTAAAAGCGTTTTGCCTTCTGCGGGCTCAATGCTGGTTATGGCTAAAACTTTGTTACCGTTTAATTCCTGTTCAATTTCAAACCTGATGGAGCGCAGCAGCTCTTTAAAGGTTTTCATTTTATCCCGGTGTTCAATATCCCAAAGTTTCCTGAGGTCAAGTGTTTCTCCCTGAATTTTGTTGAGGTAGCCCAGCAACGGCAACTGGGTTTTAGTAACCAGTTCGGTCGGGGTTTTGATGGTGTCATCAATATAAAACAAAATAAACAGCCAGAATATACAGGCAAACAAGCTGCCCACAAAACTCAGTATAATGAGCAGCATTTTTTTTGATGGCTGGGCAACATCCGGTGTGGCAATTTCAACCTGGATCAGTTTTATCGAAAAATTTGAGCGTAGGTTGGTTTCGTTGTACTTGTTTAATACATCAAGGTACTCTTTCCCGGCTATGTCAATGTCAAAATCATAGGTTTTAACCTTGGCGTCAAAAGGCACGAGGCGGGCAAATTTGGCATTTAAATTGGCGAGCTCGCCGTTGATTGATTTTACACTGTATTTTGCAAGGTCGCGCGCAACCTCAAGGGTTAATTTCTGCTTAATCTGGTCATCTTTAGCCACCAGCGGATTGGTGATATATTTATCCGACGAGAGGTTGATCTGGCTCGCCAGCTGGTCTTGTAACGAATCAAGTTCAACCTTGTATTTGTTGTTAAACCCGCTGCGTACATACTGATCTTCCAGGATGTGTAATTGCTCCTGGGTGGCAATAATGGCCTGGTTGTATTTATTGGTTAAGGCTTCCACATATTTGCGGTCCTGGGGCGAAAACTTCCTGTCTATCGCGTCGATAGCGCCCTGGTAGGATATGGCATCTTTATCGGCCTGTAACTTTTTATCGTTATAAACCATAATCTGGCCAAAAATCGCCTTCGATTGCTCATCGAGGTTAAGCACCCCGTTCTCAATTTTGTATTGCTGCAGCTCGCCTGTTTTTTCGCTCAGGGCTTTCCGTTTGGCTTCCAGTAAGTTCGACAGGAAGTTTACCGCGTTCGATTCGTTTTGCTTTACGCTTTGGGTATAATAATCAATAAACTGTTTACAAAGCGTATTCACCAAAAATGCCGAAAGCTGCGGGTTTTCCGAGTCGTAGCTAACAGAGATGAAGTCGCTACTCTCATCTCGCGCTATCACGAGGTCTTTCATGATATTGCGCTCGTCGTATTTCATCGAACGCAGTAACCCTATTATCGAATTTTCAGTTTTATCATAAACCGAAAGGGGCTGCAGCCTGGCAAACTTATTTTTTAAGATGTTTAAAGCCGCGTCGCGCTCATAGGGGCGCAATTCAAGCAGCTCTTTACTTGGCTTACGGAAAGGCGTACTGCTGCCCAGGTCATGGATCATTAGTGAATATGAAACCTGGTCGATGAGCTTTTTCAGCTTCATGATCGCGATCAGGTTGCTGAACTCGCGGTCTACCTGTTGCTCCTGCACATTGGCGGTGGCATCTTTATCCAGCAGGTGGCGCGACGCATCAATGATCCCGGTAGCTATCTGGGCATGCGACTCGTAAACATCGGGCAGGTTTTTGACAAGAAAGAACGAGACAATAACAAACACCAACGGAACGATGATGATGATATTTCTGTGTTTTTTTAGCAGATTAAAAAAGTTACCTATCTCCATGTGTTACTTAACATCTTCCAGTTTAATACCCAATAATTCTTCAAGATTTGTCTTGGCGGTAAATGTCGCTAATTCGGCCTGTACTTTAAAAGAGTTTTGGTTATATAAACTGTTAAGTTGTTCGTTGTAGATCTGAAAAGTTGTTTCGCCTTTTTGAAAGGCATATTTTAATTGTTTAACAGCGCTCTCGGCATCAATTACCGCGTTAGCCCTTAACCTTAGTTCGGCCTGGGCTTCAAGGTATGCAAAATAAAAGCGTTTTACCTGCGCTTCAAGGCTTAGCATATATTCTGCCTGCTGAAATTGGGCCACTTTATAGTTTTCTTTAGCCTGTTTTACCGTACCGGGGCGCGAAAACAGCTGCCCTATATTTAACGAAATGGCAATCTGGTAGCCTTTAAAAATGGTTGGCTGCGAAATATTGATAGACGTTTGCGGGCTGTAAATATAAGATGCGGTTAAACCATCGAGCCAGGAGAACGCGGTGGCGTTGTAAAAGCCCTTGGCCGCGGCAACCTGGCTTTGGCGGGCTTTAACCTCCGGGTAGTTCTTTTTCGCGGTAGCTATCAGTTTTTCAAGATAGGGGTAATTGATATCTTTTATAAAAGATGTTTCCTGCGCTTGTAAACGATTGGTAACTACGGCGATGGTTATAAATAAACAAATAAGTTTTAGTTTCACGGTATATATAAGTTTATACTTTCTCTTTTTGGAATAAAGCGGGTACAGTACCCACAATAATCTTTAAATCTAACCAAACAGAATATTTTTGAGCATAAAAATTATCTAATTTTTTCCTTTCGCGTTCAGACATGTCTTCTTTACCCCGTTTGCTGATCTGCCACAGGCCTGTTAAGCCGGCCGGGCCCAAAAAGCGCATCGACCACTCGTTAGAAGTCAGCATCTCCGCTTCGTATATAGGCAAGGGCCTGTTGCCTACAACCGACATGTCGCCGCGTAAAATGTTATATAACTGGGGCAGCTCGTCGAGGCTTGAATTACGTAGAAAATTACCCAGTTTGGTAATGCGGGGATCATTCTTAATTTTCACGAACGCGGCTTGTTTTTCACCGCCTTCGGCTGCGTACTGGTTATTTTCGGCCGAAAGTTTGGCCAGCAACTGGTCGGCATCGGTACGCATGGATCTGAACTTGTAAAAATCAAATACCTTATACCCTGTACCTACGCGTTTACTTTTATAAAATACTGGCCCCTTCGAGTCAAGCTTGATCAGGATTGCGATAACAAGCATTACCGGCGAAAGGAAAAACAGCATCCCGCCCGAAATCACCAGGTCGATAAGGCGCTTGCCCACCGGCATTTTATAGGTAGTGTCAACCACTTTAGACAGCTCGAGCAACTTAGGTTTGATAAGCTTGAATCTAACCAGGAAATTAAGCCGCTCACGTAAGTCGCTGATCTCGAATGGTTCGCTGTAAAAATCATGCACCTTTAGTTTGATGGCTTTTTGCTTCAAGGTTTTATCGTTTTGAGATGAAAGCAAAACGATGATCAGGCCGTTAAGCAGGAAGCTTTTTTTAACGTCTTCAACCAGTTTTATCCATTGGCCGGCAGCATCCACCTCTACCAGCATAATATCGGGCACAGATAAGATTGATTGTTCGCCCAGGTATTCATTAAGCTGATCAATGGTGCTGTTGTACTCTATTTTAAACCCTTCATTTAGCCCCGCTTCAATTACACCCTTAAATTCAGTACCGGCATAAGCTACCCTGATATTTGAACCCGAGCTTTCGTTCCAGTTAGCTGTTTGATGATTCATAAACTTTTAATACTTGATTAATGGCTGATTTTAATTGTTCTGGTTTAAAGGGCTTGTGAATGTAAGCATCTACTTTAAAAGGCATTTTGCTTACCTGTTCGTCAAGGTCGTGCGCCGCCGAAAGCAGGATTACGGGGATGTCGCGGTAAAAGCCGCTGATCTTCACATTTTTCACAAATGATTGTCCGTCAAAATAAGGCATTTGCAAGTCTGACATGATCAGTTCCGGCATATGGCCGTCTTCCAGCCAGCTAAATGCTTCAATACCGTTATTCTTAACGATGATATCATAATCTTTTGAGAGGATGAAGTTGAGCAGTTTCAATATGCTCAGGTCATCATCAACAATAAGTAACGTTCTTTTCATCTTGATTGGGGTTTGACTTTGGGAAGGGTTTGCTTATGATTGTTGTTGTGTTTTGTTGGATATCAAATAAAATAACATCCGGTTCTTTATATTCAATTTTAAAATCATCATAAAATAAATTAATGATTAGTGTTATTTGTTAGCCTGCTCTATGCTGCTTAATGATGAAGCCGCCGCGCTGATTTGCTTTGTTTACTGTTAAGATATATGCAATAAGCATTCCCCAAACGGCGAAATGCCTTGATAACTGGCTTAATGCCGGTTTTTACGTGTTTTACAGGAAAATAGTTGTATAAATAGGCAATTATTAACAAAAAGTTAATTGAAGGGTGCTTTATTAAACGAGGAATTAATTCCCGGTTAGGGTTGCAGGGATTCCCCAAACCGTGGCAACCCAAATGATAAACGTGCGGGATTTGCAGCTTTTGGTATTTAAGCCGCAAAGTTAATTGCCCGTCCATCCTTTGAACAAGGATATCACGGGCTTCCCGAATGGAAAAATTACTTTTTCGTTTACATTAAAATTTTCTTAGTTATTTATACCCATTTTTGGGGTATAGGATTTAGATGGGTCTCACCTTTGCTGTTGGCTCAGGTCCCTTACGGGTAAACAGAATTTGTTTATTTTTCGGCAATATTTCCGGTTTGGATTATGTCGAACAATTTTTTTATCGTTACCGGTTGGGCGGGTGTGGTTTTTTGCACCCTCGGCTACCTTTTGTTAAGCCTCAAAATACTAAAGGCCGAGTCAAGGTTATTTCAGCTGCTCAATATTTTAGGCGGCCTTTGCCTGGCTGCTACGGCGCTCAACTCTAACGATTTCCCAAACGCTGCGGCAAACTTCTTATGGATGTTTATCGGTATTTACGCGCTGGGCCGCCGGTTACGATCCAGGTGATTGAGGTAGTTTTAAATAATCGTACGCCATTTGTTTGTAGTAGTTTAGCCTTTCGGTGTAACACTGAACGTTGTTTTCTAACGAGAGGTAAAAATAAGCGCCGTCTACAAGCACAAAAATAAAATCGGCGGCTGTTTGCGGGGATTCGACTGTCGTTAGTTCTTTTTCGTTGCACTGCGCTATAATAGCGGCCAGTCTCTGCCGCAACGAATCAAGAATGAGTTTATATTTTGCTTTAATCTTTTCTTCCCTGAAAGCCAGTGCATAAAAAGTATAAAAAAGCCCGTCGTCAAAAAGCAGGTTCCACTCTTTCGAAAACAACATATCAACCGTACGCTTTAGGTTTTCTAAGGTAGCCTGCTCTTTATCCGTAATGGTGTATATGGATAAATAACTTTCAAGGATATGATCAATGAGCGCGTAGGTAAGGTCTTCCTTGGTTTCAAAATAATGTAAAATGAGGCTCGGGTTGATCTCCATTACCTTAGCTATTTTAGCTATCGATGTGTTTTCGTAGCCTTCTTTTTTGGCCACCTCATAAAATATACTGATTATCTCCTGTTGTCTTGTTTCCTTAAGACTTTTGCGACCCATTGTATTTGTAGCGATTTTGATGCAATAGTAATAAAAAGAAATCTGCATGCTGAATTAATTAATAAATTGAATGATCGTTCAATCAATTTATTAATCCTTGTTTAACCTCGTGTTAATATGCGATAGGGAATTTAGTCGGCGGTTAAAGTAACACCCGTCCTATTAAAAATTTACTATCAATCAAATGAAAAAAAAGCTACTTTGGATCTTCCTGCTCCTGTTTATTTCGGCCGGTGGCTTTGCACAGGGAATCACCGTGAGCGGTGTTGTATCTGATGCAAAAACAAAAGAAACGCTGCCCGGCGTAAACATTAATGTTAAGGGTACAAACGTGCGCATTGCCACGAATGTGAATGGCGCGTATACACTTAGTGATTTGAAACCAGACGCCGTGTTGGTTTTTTCATTTATGGGGTACAAACCCGTAGAAACCCCGCTGAACGGGCGAACAAAGATCGACGTATCCCTGTCGGACGATTTTGCCAACCTGAACGAAGTTGTGGTGGTTGGTTTCGGTACCAAGAAAAAGATCAATATTGCCGGGGCTATCGACCAGATTTCGGGAAAACAACTGGAATCAAGGCCGCTGGCTAACGTGATCCAGGGCTTGCAGGGCCTGAGCCCGGGTTTAAATATCACTTATCCGGGTGGTGCGCCGGGCACAGTACCTACCATCAATATCAGGGGCTACACTTCTATCAATGGCGGTTCGCCATTAATCGTTATTGATGGTATTCCGGCCACCAGTAACGACGATTTGCTGAGGCTTACCCCATCAGACATTACCTCATTCACCGTTTTGCGCGACGCCGCATCGGCTGCAATTTATGGCGCCAGGGCAGCCTTTGGCGTTATCCTGGTAACCACCAAACAGGGCGTTGCCGGCCATAACACCATCAGTTATAACACTTATACTTCATGGTCAAAGCCAACGCTGTTGCCCAAACCGGTAACCGACCCTTACATATTTTCGAGGGTGCTGGAAACCTCTACCGATAATACCCCATGGGATTACGTAAACTATAGCGACGAGTATTACCGCTGGGCTAAAGAAAGATCGGATAACCCATCAATCGCCGATACCCGCATTAACCCGACCGACCCAACCAAAAAATGGGAATACATGGGTAGTAACGACTGGTATAAGTACTTTTTTAACGATGCCAGTTGGTCAAAAAGCCATACGTTAACCTTTTCGGGAGGGGCTACAGTAAACAACAAACCGCTTACCTATTACCTCTCTGCCGATTATACTAAGGATAACGGGTTGAATAAGTTAACCGATGATTACTGGAGCCGTTACGGTTTGCGCTCAAAAGTAGGTTTTTCGCCTACATCATGGCTTAAGATAGATAACAACCTCAATATCTACCAAACCAAACGCGCGCTGCCAAACTCAAATATTACCGATTTGTATTACCTGAAGCCTACCGATGTGGCAACCAACCCGGACGGTAGCTGGGCAAATACATCGGCGGGCAGGTTGGCTGCCAAACTTACCGATGGCGGTAATAGCCTGCAAAATATGTTCGGTTTTCAGAACATTACCAGTGCCACCGCTTTATTTTTAAACGGCGATTTGCAGTTTAATGCTGATGCTTCATTTAAAAGGGAATTATGGAAATCGCACGCAGATACCAAAATATATAAAATAGGCTACGGGCCAAATGATATCCGCGAAGAAGGCGGGCCAGGATCTGTAAATGAAAACAATGGTTATTTATTTAACAATGCTTTTAACATTTATACCACCTATAAAAAAACACTGGGCGATCATTTTTTCAGCGCCATGGTTGGTTTCAATAGTGAAGATTACAGCTATTCTACAATATACGCAGGTAAAAGCGGATTGATCTCATCTTCATTACCTTATATATCCCTTAATAATGGTGTAGCTACTGCAAGTGGCGGCTACTCGGCCTATGCAACCAACAGTGTATTCTCAAGGCTTAACTATACCTTTAAAAACAGGTATATCCTTGAGGCAACCGGACGATATGATGGATCGTCACGTTTCCCTATTACAAAAAGGTGGGGCTTTTTTCCATCAGCTTCTGCTGCTTGGATAGCGAGTAATGAAGATTTCTTCAAGCCATTGGCACCTGCGGTATCAACATTTAAACTGCGGGCATCATATGGCGATCTTGGCAACCAGAATGTAGGTGATTTTGGTTACATCCAATCATTAGCTACCGATAATTCAGGTTACCTGATTGGGGGGAATGGCCAAAATCAGATCATTACCGGTGCGCCAAAATTATATGTCGATCCAAAAACTTATACCTGGGAAAGGGTGTCCACACGGAATTTTGGTACTGACATAGGTTTGTTAAATGATAAGTTATCTTTTACGTTTGACTACTATATTCGTGATACAAAAGGGATGTTGACCCAGGGGCAGGAACTTCCTGGTGTATTAGGTACAGATATACCGAAGCAAAATGCAGCCGATCTGCGCACTAAAGGCTGGGAATTATCGGTATCATATCGCGACAGGTTTGAGCTTGATTCAAAACCATTCAGCTTTGATGTCAAGATATTTCTTTCCGATTCAAGAGCTAAGATCACTAAATTTAAAAACGACCAGTATCTGTTTTCTAATTATCGCGTAGGGCAGGATTTGGGTGAAATATGGGGGCTGGAAAATGACGGTTTGTTCCGCAGTAAAGACGAAATAGCCAAGCTTGATGAATCTGCCATAGTACCCTGGGGAGCCTTATCTATCGTGGAGGGCTGGCCTAAATACAAAGATCTGGATGGAAATGGTAAAATAGAAAAAGGCTTAAGCTCTAAAAATCCTAAAGACTTAAAAATAATAGGTAATAGTGCAGATCACTATACCATTGGAGCCAATATCAATATGGATTGGCGCGGTATTGACCTGGCCGTATTTCTGCAGGGTGTTTTGAAACGGGATTTCTACCCGCACCATTACCTGTTCTGGGGCCCGTACCAGCAGCCTTACGCTAACGTATATCCATGGAACCTGAACTACTACCGCGGTACTGCCGATTCGCCTGAGCAAAGAGCTAAGCACTCGGCTTCTTATATCGCTGCAGGTTTGGCCGATGCCAATACCAATTCAGAATACCCGGTATTGCAATCATGGCTGGCCGATGCCAACTATGGCAGCGGTTTGGATATCCCGCAAACCAAATACCTGCTTAACGGCGCTTACCTGCGTATTAAAAACGTATCTGTAGGTTATACCATCCCGGCCAAATGGACTAAAAAAATCGGCATCAGCCGCCTGCGCTTTTACGCCACAGGCGAAAATCTGTACGAATTTTCGGCCATTAAAAAATATATTGATCCGGAAGCTGTTAACCAGGGTCCTAGCGCCTGGGCGTATCCTTACCAGCGCAGGTATGCCCTTGGCTTAAATCTTGATTTTTAACAACCTGATGTTTCGTTCCATTTCAAATTAATAAAAATGAAAAAATATCTATATATATTGGCAATAGCGGCGGTAAGTACCCTGGCCGCCTGTAAAAAGGGCGGGCTTGACCGTTTTCCGCAAGACGCCATTTCGCCCAACCTGTTTTTTAACAACGAACAAGACCTTGCTTTATATGTAAACGGTTTGTTATCTCAACCTGATAGGGGAACTTACCTTAACGATCAGAGTTCAGACAACGTAGCTACCACCGCCGCTGTTGAGGTGAAGAATATTATGGTTGGAAGCGCCAATTCGCAGAATATTACGGGCGGATGGGATTGGGGAAGGTTGCGTGACATCAACTACTTTCTTGAAAATTACAAAAAAGCGCAGGTTACTCAAAATATCAAAAATCATTACGCAGGTTTGGCCCGCTATTACCGGGCCGCGTTTTACCTGGACAAGGTTAAACGTTTTTCTGATGTGCCCTGGTATTCGGGTACTTTAGAGCCTTCGAGCAAGGATCTGTACAAAGGTCGTGACCCCCGTAAACTGGTTGCAGACAGTATTATGGCCGACCTTGATTTCGCCTATAAAAATGTAAGGGAAAGTGTACCTGTGGGTACGCCGGGCAAATGGGCAGTGGCTACGCTGTACGCCCGTGCCGCTTTGTACGAGGGCACCTACCGCAAGTATCATGATGAGGTTGGTTTGAAGGAATCGGCGAATACCTTCCTGGAAACTGCCGCGAAAATTGCGGGCGAGATCATGGGCAGCGGTAAATTCGGCATTTATAATACTGGGAAACCCGACCAGGATTACGGAACGTTATTCTCGAGCCAGGATCTTACCGGCAACAACGAAGTGATCCTGACTAATATTTTTGATTTAACCAAAGGCAAAGGCCAAAACGTTAACTCAACCGTATTTGGCGATTATGAACAGGCGCCTGCCAAAGACCTGATCCAAACTTACCTGATGAAGGATGGCAGCCGTTTTACCGACCTTGCCAATTACGCGCAGATGGGTTTTGTGGAAGAATTTAAAAACCGCGACCCGCGCCTGGTGCAAACTATGGTTTACCCGGGTTGGGTAAGGGTGCCCGATGCAACGCCTTACATCCAGCGTTTAAATAAAAACTTTACAGGTTACCACCAGCTAAAAGGATATGTAAACAGTACCGATAATAATACGTTAAATGGCGTGGATTTCCCGGTATACCGATATGCCGAGGTATTGTTAACTTATGCCGAGGCCCTGGCCGAACTGGGTACCTTAACGCAGGGCCAGTTAGATCAGTCGGTTAATTTATTGAGGAGAAGGGCTGGTTTGCCTGACCTTAACATGGCCGCGGCCAATGCTAATCCCGATCCGGTACTGAAGCTGCAATATCCTAACGTAACAGCTAACACAGGTGTTATCCTCGAGATCAGGCGTGAGCGCAGGGTGGAATTTGCCTTTGAAAATATGAGGTATGATGATTTGATGCGCTGGAAAGTGGGTAAACTACTTGCAAAAAGCCCCGAAGGTATGTACTTTAAAGGCCTGGGTAAATATGATTTAACGGGCGATGGCGTGGATGATATCATTTTGATTGACCGTACCAACACTATCCCGGCCGAAGATCAGAAAGAGAAAAACTCGCTGGGGGTAAAACTGGTGTACTACCGCGCCAGAAACATTGGCACCGACGCGACCGTTTACCTGAAAAACGGCAACAACGGCGGTAACATTGTTACCGAAAACGTAGTAAGGAATTTTGAAGAGCCCAAATTTTACTACCGCCCCATCCCGCAGCAGCAAATTGTGTTGAACCCTAATCTGAAACAGATTTTTGGCTGGTAACACCCCCATGGAAATAAAAAGAAGAGCATTATTAAAGGCCGCAGCAGGTATAGCCGCGGGTATGGCAGCCACAGGCGCCATGCCCGCTACGGCGGTTGCTGCCCATGAAAAAGGCGGCAAAGCCAGGCCGGTATTAACCGTAGCGCATATTACCGATGTGCACATCAGGCAGGGTGATAATGCCCCGCAAAGATTTAAGAGTTGTTTAAAGCAGATCATCAGCAAGCACAAACCAGATTTCTTTTTAAACGGCGGCGACTCCATCAATGATGCATCCTACGATAATGTGGTGCGTGACCAGGTTACCGAACAATGGGGGATCTGGGATGATTGCATGCAATTGCTTGGCGAATATGAAGTACACAGTTGCATCGGCAACCACGACCCCTGGTGGAAAGCCCCTGCAAAAACCGACGAAATGTTTGGTAAGGATTACGTGGTAAAACGCCTTAAAATCCCGAACCGTTACTACAGCTTCAGCAAAAAGAACTGGCATTTTATTGTTTTGGACGGTAACAATAGCAATATTTCGTTGGATGCCGAACAATATGCATGGTTGCAGCAGGAGCTGGAAAAGTTACCTGCCGGTACGCCGACCCTGCTGATGTCGCATTATCCCATTCTGGGTACCACGCAGGTGCTGGTGGGCGGCGGCCACTCGGATTGTAAAAAACTGAAAGACCTGTTTTATAAACACAAGGATAAGGTCAGGATCTGCCTTAGCGGGCATAACCACTTATCAGATCATACGGTTTACAATGATGTTTTGTATTGCTGCAATGGCGCTATGAGCGGTTTTTGGTGGGGTAAAGGCGACGCCGAATCGGCCGGACCGGGTTATTACCTGGAAACGCCGCCCGGGTATGCCATCCTGAAACTTTATGCCGATGGTACCGTGGATAATCAATATTATCCGCACGCATTTTAACAACAAGAATGAGGATAAATTAATTCCGTATCAAAAAATGTTAATTTTTCGAGCCTGACTGCATAGAGTGGTCAGGCTTGAAAGTTTAAAATTGGGACTGAAGTTATAAACTTAACTTTGCGCTCATCTGTGATGAGCGCTTAAAATGGGTGAGCGTTTGTAACGCACGAATAATGCAGTTGTTAACCTTGCGCTCATCTGCGATGAGTGCTTAACATGGGTGTGCGTTTGTAACGCACGAATAATGCAGTTGCCATCTCTATGCTAAGTGCTCAAACAAACCTATAGCAAGGTAAAATTGGCACTGAAGTTATAAATTTCAGTTGTTTTACCCCACGGGTTACGCTATGACAAACCCGCGGCAGTTGAGGGGATGAATTGATTCTTTCTACTTTCAACTAAAGACTTCGGACTTAAAACTCAAGCCACCACCTCGTAAATCTCCACAGGCTTGGCTTTGTTTTTTAAACTTACTTCGCCAATTTTATTAAGGGCGAATGAGCTTTTGGCTTTTTCATAAACATCGGCGCTTACAATAATCTGGTTGGCCTGTGCCACGGTTTGGAGGCGCTGGGCCAGGTTTACGGCGTCGCCAATAACGGTATAATCCAATCGCTTTAAGGTGGCCGAACCAATATTGCCGGATATCATCTCGCCCGAATTAATGCCTATCGAAACAGAAGGTTTAAAAGTTTTTTCACCGGCCTGGATTTCATCGGCGCCATGCATTTTATCGCGCACGGCAAGCGCGGCGTCAATAGCCCTGTCAAGGTGGTATTCGCCCCGGAAAACAGCCATCACGGCGTCGCCCATAAATTTATCGATGTGGCCGTTTTGGGCTATGATCTCCTGCACCATTACATCAAAGTATTTGTTGATCATGCTTACTACTTTATCCGCGGCTACGTGCTCGGTAATGGCGGTAAAGCCGCAGATGTCGATAAACAGCACCGTAGCATCGATGGTTTCATTGCTCAGCAGGCTGTTTTCAAACTCTTTGTGTGTCATGAATTTGAGCACATTCTCATCTACATACATGCGCAGGATGTTGTTTTCCTTAATGGCCTGCATGGTTTTTTTGAGCTCGATAACGTGTTGCAGCGTTTTTTCGATGGTGATATCCAGGTCTTCAAAGTTTACCGGTTTCACCACAAAATCAAAGGCGCCCCGGTTCATGGCCGTGCGTATGTTATCCATATCGCTGTAGGCCGATACCATGATCGCTTTTAAAATGGGGTTGGCATCGGGCAGTTTGGTAAGCAGGGTAAGGCCGTCCATTTCGGGCATGTTGATATCGCTCAGTACCACGTCAATATCAGGGTGGGCGTTGAGTTGCTTAAGGGCTTCAAATCCGTTTTGGGCAAAAACAAATTCATAAGCGCCTTCACGGATCTTTTTCCTGAATTTTTGCCTGATCAGTAATTCCAGGTCCTGCTCATCATCTACAACCAGTATTTTGGCCATTATTGCGCTAAGTGTTTAAGTTTGTCTTTCAAATTATTAAAATCAAGCGGCTTGGTTAAAAAGTCGTTTGCGCCAAGCTGCATGGATTGCTGGTAGTTTTCATCATCGCCGTAAGCGGTTATCATCATCACCACCGGCGGCGGTTTTTCATAGTGTTGCCTGATATTGCGCAGCAACTCCAGCCCGCTCATGCCGGGCATGTTAATATCTGATAAAATAAGGATCACCTGCGAGTGGTGCTCTTCCAGGAAATGGAGCGCTTCCTCGCCCGATTGCGCGAAGTTAAATTCCACCTCGCCGGTTTTTATCTCTTTTCTGAAACGTTGTAAAAACAAGGGCTGAACATCCGCCTCATCATCAACAACAAGTATTTTCATAGTGCTTCAAAGTTAAGTTTTTGCAGGGCTTTACCGGCCTTAAATGTAAAAAATGCTTATGCAGACTGAAGGTTACCCACAGGCAAAGTAATAATGAACCTTGCAAATTCGCCTTCGGCGGTTTCAACTTTCAGGTCGCCGCCGTGCCCTTTGGTAATGATATCATAACTCATGGATAACCCAAGGCCGGTACCCTGGCCGGTTGGTTTGGTGGTGAAAAATGGCTGATAGATTTTATCCAATACTTTTTGCGGGATGCCTGTGCCATTATCTTCTACCATGATCTGCACCAGATCAGCTCCCGAAGCCGATACCACTCTTTTGGTATTCACCGTTACAGTTGGCTCATATCCTTCGCCAAGCAATTTCTTTTTTTCGGTAACGGCGTAAAACGAGTTGTTGAACAGGTTTAATAATACGCGGCCTAAGTCTTGCGGTATGGCTTCAATTTTACCCAGTTCCGGATCAAAGCTGGTTTTCATGCCCGCGTTAAATGATTTATCCTTGGCCCTTAAACCATGATAGCTCAGGCGCAGGTATTCATCGGCGAGGGCATTGATATCAGTAGGTTCTTTTTTGCCGGTTGTGGTGCGCGAGTGTTGCAGCATCCCTTTTACAATGGCATCAGCCCGTTTGCCATGCTGGTTAATTTTGCTTAAATTCTGGGTGATATCGCTGATGATGTCACCGGCTTCTTCCTTCACGTCATCGGGTAATTTATCCAATACTTCATCTTTTAACTCCTCCAGCAGTTCAATACTCACCTCGCTGAAGTTGTTTACAAAATTTAATGGGTTTTGAATTTCGTGGGCTATCCCGGCGGTAAGTTCACCCAGCGAGGCCATTTTTTCTGATTGGATCAATTGCGCCTGGGTGCTTTTCAGTTCAGCTAAGGCTTGCTGCAATTCTTCAGTTTGTTTGGTTAGTTCGGCGGTTCGCTGTTTTACTTCGCTTTCCAGGTTTACCTTCATGGCGGCCATCATCCGGTTTTGTTCCTGCTCGGCGAAGCGCTGGCGGCGTTCGTTTTCGAGGGCCTTGGCCTGCTTGCGGTTGATCATCCATAAGGAAAACGCCCAGATCAACGAAAATACAACCAGGCTTTGGATAGTGTTTTCATGGTCGTCGTAAAAGTTGGGGAACCATTTTTCAATTACATCACTGATCAGGCCAACAATAGCGAACGGAATTAAAGCGAAGGCGAGCTGTTTGCCCGATTTCAGATCGTCGATATAATAAGGGGCTATGGTGAGGCCAAGAAAATAAAGGTGTGAAAGAATAGTGGCCGCTTTGTGAGCGCTAAAGCTCACATCGATAATGAAGATGCCGATAGCTATAAAATAACCGATGTTAAGGTATTGGTTCCATTTATCAAGGAGGCCGTCGTTTTTCAGGTTTTTCCTGAATTGTGTAATTACAAATACTGCCAGAAAAGGTTCGAAACTCATGTAGCTTGTTTTACGAATTTTATAAATGCGAAGTCGAAATTTAATAATTTTAGAATGATAATTAAATAATTGCTGCATTTTAATTAACCCGCAAAACAAATTACCATTAATTATAAGCCGATTAAAAAAATATAACGATTATTGGCGCGGGATAGCTGCGCGCGTGTATTTACCGGCGTTAGTTTATCAGTGTTCCATTTTTAAAAACGGGTGTTCCGCTAATTGAGTTGTGGGATTCTTCGTGTCTGATAGTCAATTGTTTGTGTTTATTGATCGAAAGAATAGAACACTTAACTTGTTGATTGTCAGTCATGCGTATTTGGTGCAGTGTTCCATAAATAAAATTGGAACACGCCGCTTTTTAGGGATTATTAAACCTTCTATATAAAAAATGAGTAACTACAGTATGATCAACACCATGCGCTGGTACGGCCCTGATGATCCGGTGAGTTTGGCCGATATTCGCCAGGCCGGTTGCACGGGCGTTGTTAGTGCCCTGCACCAGGTGCCCAACGGCCAGGTATGGGATATTGAAGCTATTAACGGGCGTAAGGCAATTATTGAAGCCGCCGGACTAACCTGGGACGTGGTGGAAAGCGTACCCGTACATGAGGCCATCAAAACCCAAACCGGCGATTATCAGCAATATATCGACAACTATAAGCAAAGCCTGCAAAACCTGGCTGCCTGCGGCATTTACACGGTTACTTACAACTTTATGCCCGTGCTTGACTGGACCCGCACCGATTTGAGTTTTACTTTAGGCGACGGTTCAAAAGCCCTCCGTTTTGAGAAAGCGGCCTTTATAGCGTTTGATGTATTTATGCTGCAAAGACCGGGTGCCGAATATGAATATACCCCGGAAGAGCTTGACCGTGCCAAAGCCCGTTTTGATGAAATGGCAGATGATGAGAAGCAACTGCTACAGCGCAACATCATTGCAGGCTTGCCCGGAAGTGAAGAAAGCTTTACGCTGGATAAATTCAGGGAGGCCCTCAAAGCCTATGACGGCATTGATGCCGAACGCCTGAGGCAAAACCTTATTTATTTTCTGAGCGAGGTTATACCCGTGGCCGATGCCCATAACATTAAAATGGTTATCCACCCGGATGACCCTCCGTACCCCATTCTCGGCTTGCCAAGGGTAGTAAGTACTGCCGAGCATATCAACGCGCTGATAGAAGCGGTGCCATCGCTAAACAACGGCTTGTGCTTTTGCACCGGATCATATGGCGTGCGACCGGATAACGACCTGCCCGCCATGGTTAAGCAATTTGGCGACAGGATCAATTTTATCCACCTGCGCAGCACCCGCCGCAATGAGTTTGGTGATTTTTATGAAGATAACCACCTGGAAGGAGATGTTGACATGTACGCTGTTGTCAGGGAACTTGTAAAGGTAATGCAACAGCGTAAGTTAAATATCCCCATGCGTCCCGATCATGGCCACCAGATGCTTGATGATCTGAAAAAGAAAACCAATCCGGGCTACTCAGCCATTGGCCGCCTGCGCGGCCTTGCCGAACTGAGAGGGCTTGAACTGGGCATTATCCGCTCAATGGGAGAATTTTAAAACTATTAAGGAGGGAGCGCTCTGGCGTGATGTCCGGGTTCTCCCTCTTTAAAATCCGATTTATGATGGGCGGTTCGGATTGAAGGAGATCATCCAGCTTACACCGAATTTATCAGTAACCCAGCCAAAATAATCTCCCCAGAATTCTTCACGCATAGGGCCGCCCTTTTGCTGATCTTGCGATAAGCCCGCGTGGTACCTGTCTGCTTCCTCTTTCGATTCGCAGCTGATGGTAAGCGAAAAGTTGCTGCCCATGGTTACCAACCCCATACCAGATTCCAACGCGTCGGTACCCATTAACATATTCCCGGGCCCGAGCGGCAATGCGATGTGCATCAGTTTGTTTTGATCTTCTTCGGAAAGCTTGGAAGCTTCGGGGCCGTCTTTAAAGCGCATTACTACGGCAAATTCGCCGCCGAAAACCGATTTGTAAAAGTTAAAAGCTTCTTCGGTATTACCGTTAAAGTTTAAATAAGGATTTACTACTAACATGCCTGCTTTTTAAATTGATGAATGATTGTTTAAAGTAAAGTTATGCTGTATTTAACAACCTGCAAGGGCGCTGTTAAGACATCTTAAGGGGTTAATCGCGACATTATAACCTGAAGACAGCCGGTAAAAAACATGGTGTAACCAGCTTACCGGTTAGCTCTTATCAACCATTGTTTTATTGGAGGCAAATTTATAAAGGTAGGGGGCTTTGTGTGCGCCGCCGGTCCATTTTTTCGCAACCCGCTCTAAAATGCCAAGGCCAAGCATTTTGCGCTGAAACGCGGCGCGGATCAATTTTTTATTGAGTATGGTTTCGTAAAGTGATTGCAAATCGCCCATGGTAAACTCCTCGGTCATCAGGTTAAAACCGATCAGCTTCCGGTCGAGGTCGCGTTGCAGGGTTTCCAGGGCTTTATTGATGATCTGCTGATGATCCTGCATTAAAGCGGGCAGTTCATGAAGGTTATACCAGTTGCAGCTATCCGAGATTTCGTCGGGCGCGGGGATGGCCCTGGTAAAATCAACCAGGGCATAATAACCCACCGAAACAAAGCGCTTCAGCAGCCAGTGGTTGGCAGGAGGGCTGTAACCCCTGGCTTTCATGATTGCCTTGAGTGGGGTAGGGTCATACCGGCTATAATCACCGAAAACATAAAACTGCTCCAGGTAAATGTTGTTTAAAGCCGTACGGTTTTGAAGTACGCGGCGGGCGGCCTCGTTCACATCTTCATCGTCATGAACAAATCCTCCGGGCAGCGCATAAAGGCCGGTGTTTTTATACTCCAGTAACAATACTTTCAGTTGCCCGTCGTGAAAGCCAAATATAACGGTATCAATGGCGAGGCCGGGCAGAAAGCCAGTGCCCTCAATATTCCCCTCCTGCCTGTGAAATTCTTGGTTCATTAAATCTGCCTGAAAAATTATAAGCACAAGTAAATAAAAAAAATTGATAGCTATGGTAATTTATTTTATTATTGTAACATATTGATACAATAAAAGTAAGGTATCTATCAATTAACCAGTTAACTAAATCAGATAATGAAGAAACCAATTTTAGTAATGCTGCTGCTTGCGCAGGTTGCCTCGGTAAGGGTTATGGCCCAGCTATCTGAAGGCAAAACCACTGTTGAGAATGGCGCGCTGCAGGGCACCCGTGAAGCATCAAACGTAACCAGTTTTAAAGGAATCCCTTTTGCACAACCGCCGGTTGGTGATTTACGCTGGAAAGAACCGCAACCCGCTAAAAACTGGGAAGGCACTTTAAAGGCCGACCATTTTGGAAATAACCCGATGCAAAAGCCTGTTTTTGGAGATATGGGCTTCCGCTCGGCGGGCATGAGCGAGGATTGTCTGTACCTGAACGTTTGGACACCTGCCAAATCAGCTAAAGAAAAGCTGCCGGTGCTGGTTTATTTTTATGGCGGCGGTTTAATGGCCGGCGATGGCTCCGAATCACGTTATGACGGCGAAAGCATGGCCAAAAAGGGTATTGTTGCTTTAACTGTTAATTACCGTTTAGGTGTTTTTGGGTTCTTTTCACATCCGGAGTTAACTAAAGAGTCGCCAAACCATTCATCGGGTAATTACGGTTACCTTGATCAGCACCTTGCCTTGCTTTGGGTGCAAAAAAATATCGCTGCTTTTGGCGGCGATCCTAAGCGGGTTACCATTGCCGGCGAATCGGCCGGATCAATTTCCGTATCGGTGCAAATGGCTTCGCCTTTATCTAAAAACCTGATAGCGGGGGCTATCGGTGAGAGCGGCGCGGCTATCAAACCAACGCTTTTTCCGATTCCGCTGGCGGAAGGTGAACAAAACGGCGTTAAGTTCGCCTCCAAAGAAAATGCTAAAACTATAGCTGAATTGCGGGCCATACCTGCTCAACAGTTGTTGGATGACGCTTTCAAGCCTGGTACCCCCCCAATGTCGGCAACTATTGATAATTATTTGTTGCCAAAATCACTGCCTGAGATATTTATGTCGGGCGAACAGGCTAAAATACCATTATTGGTGGGCTGGAACTCGGCCGAGGTTCCTTTTCAGTTCCTGATGCGGGCCGATGCGCCCACACTCGACAATTACAAAAAAACGTTAACCGCGCTATACGGCGATAAAGCTGAAGAAGCATTGAAGCTATATCCTGCGGCAGGGGATGAGGATGTGATCAAATCGGCAACTGCCCTGGCCAGCGACCGGTTTATTGTATACAGCACCTGGAAATGGGCCGATTTACAGGTGCAAACAGGAGGGAAGCCGGTTTACCGTTACCTGTTTTCGCGCGTGCGTCCTGCAATGGTAGCCTCGATGGGGAATGCCACGCCAGGTTTGGCTGGTGGTGTTGTAAAGGGTGACGCAGCCAAAACAGCTCCGAAAATGCCGCCACCGGTTGGCGCAGCCCACGCATCAGAAATTGAATACGCCATGGGTAACCTGGCCGGTAATAAAACCTACGCCTGGACACCGGATGATTTCAAAGTATCTGAAACCATGGAGAACTATTTTGCCAACTTTATTAAAAACGCTAATCCTAATGGACCGGGGTTGCCAAAATGGTCGGCCATTACAGATAACAATAAGGTGAAGTTTATGAATATCGATGTAAAAAGCCAGGAACAGACCGAGACAGACCGGGCCCGGTACCTGTTTTTAGATCAGGATTATATGAAGTAAAATTTTTCAGGTGTTTTAATCGGCTCCTGCGATTTTTGGCAGGGGCTTTCTTGTTTTCCGGTCATCTTATAATTACCATAATTCCCGCCGATTATTGTGAGTAGCTAAATGCCTATCTTTGCCTTATGAACTATTTTGAATTTTATGGCATTCCGGAATCATTTAACATTGACCAGGCTGCACTTAAAAAAGAGTTTTACAAGTTGAGCAAACTTTACCATCCGGATTTTTATGCTAACGAGGGCGAGGAAAAACAGCGGGAGATACTGGAATTATCAACCCTGAATAACAAAGCTTACCTTGCCCTTAGCGACCCGGAAAAGCGCCTCGAATACATTTTACAGCTTCATGATTTGGTAGCCGAAGGTGCAAAACCACAATTACCTGCAGATTTTTTAATGGAGATGATGGATATCAACGAGCGCCTGATGGAAGCCGACGACGCGGAGCAACTGGCTACTATCACTTCCGAAACCCTTGCCATTGAGGGAGATATGAATGAAGAATTAGCAAAGCTTACCGATGGCTACGAACAACTGGATGATACGGCGAAAGAAAGCCGCCGCATAGAGATTGCAGATATTTACTATAAACAAAAATATTTGTTGCGAATTAAAGAAAGTTTATCTACATTTGCAGCCCGCTTGTAAGGGAATACACTTACAAAATGCCCAGATGGCGGAATTGGTAGACGCGCTGGTCTCAAACACCTGTGGGAAACCGTGCCGGTTCGACTCCGGCTCTGGGTACAAAGCCGTAGTCAGTACGAATTTTCGTTCTGATACGGCTTTTTTTATTGGCGAACTTATTGTTAATCATGTATATATGGAGAATTCGGACGCCTTGACCACTTGATTCCGCAAATTAGTGATCAATTGTTCCGTAACACTTTGACCATCTCAATTGATTGATTGTAAGAAGCTAATTAAGTTTTATTTACACAAACATATGTTCTATGAGGCACTGAATAGGGTGGTCAATGGGCCCGTATTCTCCAATGCTGTCCCTCCGGGCGATTGCGAAGATGCTTGCGGTCCGTTAAAGTCATGTCCGACCAATTCCCCTTATTGCCTGAGTTCGAGCTGTACCAATAGAGAGGGAAAATCGGTACAGATCAAATCGTGTAGCCCTACTCAAGAATTTTAATTGAATTTTTACCTATGCGCCTAAACTTTGGTTTAGGCGCTACCTTGAAAACTGAACATGAAACTAAATAGTTTGCTTTTTTTGCTGCTGCTTTGGGCCTTGCAAGGCAGTGCGCAAAAGCCAAAAGATGTCTTTATATCAGGCAAGCTTCTCCATCTCAATAATATGACCACGGTCTTTGATCTTTCCGACGTTGGTACACTCCGGCTTGGCGATTTCGGGGCACAGGTTATACCTGACACATTAGGAAACTTTGCCGTGCATTTTAAACTGGGTAAAACCGGTTATTTCAGGTTGGGAAGAAATATATTATACGTTAGTCCGGGAGATAGACTTCAAGTGACGATTGATAATAATGCTCCAGAAAAATCAGCATTCTCAGGCGATGGTGCCGCCGCCGATAATTATTTGAGATCGGCTCCGTTTATGAATGCCGCTTCCTACCTGATGCAAAGGGACAGTATAAAAGCTACCATTCAGGGAACACTGGATTTCGTCCTTCGCTCCGCCGTTAAAAGGCGGGAACTTTTAAATTCAGTTCAGGGCCTTAGTGCTGAATTTAAAAGTCTTGAAGATGCCAGGATCGATGCGGACATCATCAATAGCCTCAAGTATTTCTCCGGATTTTATATCCGCAAAAACAAAATCCCAAAATCAGATCAACCGGAAGTTCAGAAAGCCTGCTTTGAATTAACCAAACCCTATGTCCAAAAATATGCAGTGCAGTTAACAGATCCTGACCTGTTGAAATTAGACGTTTTCAGAGCCAACTTCTATACCATTTTTGGTTATCAGAACGATGCCGGTATCAAGGTACCTGAATTTGCTGACTGGAAGTACGCTTATGAGCTGTTTTACTATATCCAGGCCGCAAAAGAAAAAAGTGAACTTCCACCATTGAAAGTAAAAATTGATTCCGTTCAAAACCCGGAATTCCGGGACGCGATCAAAGAATCGTTCAATTCAAAAAGCGGTTTTTGGGACGGCGATACCGCCATTGATTTTATGGTGAAGGACCTGACCGATAAAAACATTTCGTTAAGCGGTTTTAAAGGTAAAACAATCTACATCGACCTCTGGGCATCCTGGTGCGTACCTTGCCTGCAGGAAATCCCTGCATTGGATAGTTTGAGGGCCCGGTACAAGGGCAATCCAAATATTGTTTTTATTTCACTTTCCATAGACCAAAACAAAGAAGAATGGAAGAAGAGCGTACAGAAACACAAACTTCAGGGCATACAGCTCTTTTCCGGATTGCCGGCATTGAAACCCTATAAAATATCGACTGTTCCCCGGTCGATAATCATTGATCGTGATTTCAAAGTTTTAATGATGGATGGCCCGACCCCGTCGAATCCTGCATTAGCTAATTATCTGGATGAAGTGCTGAAGAAGACTGTATCCAAGTGACCTAAACTATTTTTTATTTTGAAGCGATTCCCTTTTTATAAACAGCCCGATCAAATGGATTGCGGCCCCACGTGTTTGCGCATGATTGCCAAATATTTTGGCCGTAATATCAAAATACAAACACTGAGGCAGCTTTGCGATATTAACCGTGAAAGCGTTTCGTTGCTGGGTATCAGTGATGCGGCAGAAAAGCTGGGTTTGCGCTCACTTGGAGCCAGGCTTAGCCTGGATGACCTGAAAGAAGCTGAATTGCCCTGTATTCTGCATTGGCGACAAAACCATTTCGTTGTCCTGCCTGCATCAGCACCGGCTGGTTCAATGGGTCATAAACAATAAACAGTCCGCCCGTTGCCGGTATTGTTTTTTCTATAAGTCGGACAAGGTCATCATACACATACTAATAAATCAGCTTGTTAACCCCGGCTGCAGAAAGGTTCAGTGTACCACCCATCAGCGCCACGGCCTTTGGCGACACGATTCTGCGCGGTGGTCTATCTACCAATTGGGCATATTACAATCCTTGATATAGATTACGAGTAAACAAAGACTGCCTGATGAAATTAATCATTCGGCAGTTTTTGTTTATCACATTGCATGGTATTTGCTCATCATCGAAGCAAACGTAACGGCGTGCGCCAGCCAGTTGAAATATTTTACTGCGGTGCTGTAACATAATCAGCATCAGTATCATAGCATTTTTTATCAATCAGGTAATTCATTATTCTATTATCAAATGTTAATGAGGATACTGCATCTGGGCTTCCTATCATTTGTTTCTTGTTTAAGTCTACCTCTAGAAAATATCCATTGCGGCTTGAACCATTCTCGGGGTCAATGAACGAGAATGATAAGTAGATAACCTTACTTTTTATACTATCAATGCCAACTCTATATTTTAATGTTCTTTTATCTATCGAACTCGACTTGATTAATAAAATCATTAAACTATCGCATGTCAATTTTCCATAATCAGCATTGACCAACTCATTTTTCTTAGCAGTCGGGGTTAGTTTTACATTGGTTTGGAGAGTATCTTTATTATAAACTCTTTGAGACGAATCATTTTGACTTGCTGATGACGCCGTAACATTCTTATTTGAATAATTACACCCCAAACACACTAAAAGTAATATTGCTGCTATTTTATTCTTCATTAGTGATAAAAACTATTCACAATCGTATACGTTCATTTCTTTTTGTACCTCTTTGCCATTGTAAAGATATTTATTTCCAACATTTAGCTGGCGGTGTACGTTCAGTCCAAAAGGGTAATAGTCTTCTTCGCCAACCTTACCATTTGTTTGGTCGAGCGTTACCTGTCTGTCCGAAAGTGGCACTGTTTTTTATTTATTATTCATCTGATAGTCAGATAAATACACAAAAAAACCATCGAAAAAAAAGTAATTGTCTCATTATTAAATGCTTAGTTAAAGTTGCTCTGCTAATCATTTTGATGTGTTTTCCTTTAAAACAATATAAAATCAAACCACAATTAAAAATAAATTTATACTTTTGCGCCTCGAATTTTGTATAGCCTGCATTAGGCTTTAGGCTATATTTCAAACGATTAAATTAAATACCCGGTAAAAGATGAATATTACACAGGAAAAAATTAGTGACCTGAATGCGATTGTTAAAATTAACATCAACCCTGAAGATTATCAGCCACGTGTTGAAAAGGCGATAAAAGAAAACGCTAAAAAAGCGAAACTTCCTGGTTTTCGTCCGGGTATGGTGCCGGCATCGCACATCAAAAAAATGTACGGTAAAAGCATTTTGGTTGATGAGATCAATAACCTGTTGCAAGATACTTTAAACAACTACATCGACGAGCAAAAACTGGCCGTATTAGGTCAGCCATTGCCTGCTGTTGACGATAACAAAGAATACAACTGGGATTTTGCCGATAATTTTGAGTTTAGCTACGAGTTAGGCTTAGCACCTGAGTTTGTTATCAACTTTTCATCGCAGGATAAATTAACCCAATACGTTATCAAAATTGACGACGAAACCCTGGCTTCACGCATCAAAAACATTCGCCGCAGCTATGGCAAAATGACAAATCCTGACGTATCGGCAGATGATGACGTGCTTTACGCCGAATTGGTTCAACTTTCGGCCGATGGTAGTGTTTTTGAGGGTGGGATTACCAATACCGCGTCGGTTCGTTTGGATCAGATCAAAGATGAGGCTATCAAAGCTTCGCTGATCGGTTTGAAAAAAGGCGATGTTTTGAATTTCGATATCCGTAAGGCATATGATGGCGATGCAGCTAAAATTGCCGGTTTGTTGAAAATTGAAGAAGATGACGCGGCTGATTTGAGAGGCGAGTTCCAGTTAACGGTAAAAAACGTTAACCGTTTAGAAGAAAGCGACTTAAACCAGGAGTTCTTTGACAAATTATTTGGTGAAGGTACAGTAACTACCGAAGAGGAGTTCAGGGCTAAAATTACCGAAGAGCTTGAAAGCATGATGGTACAGGATTCGGACCGTAAATTACAGGACGATATTTATAAACTGGCCATTGCTAAAGTTGATTTCGCGTTGCCTGATGAGTTCCTGAAACGTTGGTTAAAAGCTACTAACGAAAAATTGAGCGACGAAGAGTTAGAAGGTGGTTACAACGATTTTGCACAAAACCTGAAATGGACGTTGATTGAAAACAAAATCATTGTTGATAATACCATCGAAATTAAATATGAAGATGTGTTTGAACTGGCTAAAATCCGTTTAGATCAGCAATTCAGGATGTATAGCCCAACTGCTATCCCTGAAGATCAGTTGGGCCAGTACACCGTTCAGTACCTGCAAAACAAAGACAACGCTAACAAAATATTTGAAGAGGTAAAAGCCCTTAAAGTATTTGATTACGTTAAAAGCGTAATCACTTTAGATAAACAGGAGATCCTTTACACTGATTTCAGTGCAATGGTTTCTGCAGCGCAGTAATTTTTCTCTCCCTCGGGAGGTTTGTATATTCATCAAAAGCAACTCATCGGGTTGCTTTTGGTGTTTTACAGAAGTTGTTGTACATCTCGCGCTCGTTTGCAACGAGTGCGAAACTGGGTTGGCGTTTGTAACGCAATTAACTCGTATTGCAAATGCGAAACCATATTAAGCGCTCATTGACATCTCGCGCTCGTTTGCAACGAATGCGAAACTGGGTTGGCGTTTGTAACGCCCTTAATTCGCATTACAAATGCGAAACCATATTAAGCGCTCATTGCAAATGAGCACAAGGAGGATAAGGAGGATATTTCCGAACGACTGAATTAGCAGAAATAAATCCGTAATGTAACCGCCATGTAACTTTCGGACTTTTCCGACTTACAGGCTTCCCGACTCAGCAACGCCTCACCAAAAAAATTACTTATTTAAAACTATCTTTTAAAAATAGTATTCAACTAAAAACTATATTTAACGCGGGTTAAATACCTGCACTCCTAACAAGAATAATTAACAAAAACCATGAACAGTAACATCGATAAAAACGAATTCAGGAAATACGCTGTTAAACATCACCGTATTAACAGTTTATATGTAGATAAATATATTGCTGGCGTTGAACGGAGCAGTTTGCCAACAGGCATCACAACTGTACCAAGTGCCATGACTCCTTACATCATCGAAGAACGCCAGCTGAACGTAGCCCAGATGGACGTGTTTTCGCGGCTAATGATGGACCGCATCATTTTTTTGGGTGACGCTATTTATGATAGCATCGCAAACATTATCCAGGCTCAGTTGCTTTTCTTACAGTCGGCTGATGCCAAACGCGATATACAGATCTATATCAACTCGCCGGGTGGTTCGGTATATGCAGGTTTAGGTATTTATGATACCATGCAGTTTATCTCGAACGATGTGGCTACAATTTGTACAGGTATGGCAGCATCAATGGCAGCAGTATTGTTAGTTGCCGGTACCGAAGGAAAAAGGGCTGCTTTACCGCATGCAAGGGTAATGATTCACCAGCCATCGGGTGGTGCGCAAGGCCAGCAATCGGATATCGAGATCTCGTATCATGAGATCACTAAACTTAAAAAAGAGCTGTACCAGATCATTGCTGATCATAGCGGTGCGCCTTTCCAAAAAGTTTGGGATGCTTCGGATCGCGATTACTGGATGATTGCCGAAGAAGCCAAAGAGTTTGGTATGGTTGACGAGATTTTAAGGGGTAATAAAGGGAAATAAATAGTCCGGAAGTCCGCAAGTCGGGAAGTCCGAAAGAGAGAATGAGTTTAGTCAGGAAGTCTGGAAATCCGAAAGCAATTTAAGTTTTACTTACGGACTTTCTGACTTCCCGACTTAAGGACTCACAATACAGACTTTTTTTTTTCATAGCAATTAATTAACTTTGAGTAAGAAAACGAATCAGATGAATAAAAACAGCAAGGAGATCAGGTGTTCGTTCTGCGGCGCCGGGAAACAAGATTCCCTGATGTTAATTGCGGGGCTTGACGCACATATTTGTGATAAGTGTGTGAATCAGGCTAATGAAATATTGGCTGAAGAGTTAAAGGTGCGTAAGGTAAAATCGTCGCCTTTGGCACCTGCCTTACTTAAGCCATCAGAAATGAAGGCCCACCTTGATCAGTATGTGATCGGGCAGGATGATGCTAAAAAGATCCTTTCGGTAGCGGTTTATAATCACTACAAGCGCTTAAACCAGCGTGTGGATAAGGACGAGGTAGAGATCGAAAAATCGAATATCATTATGGTAGGCGAAACCGGTACCGGTAAAACTTTGCTTGCCAAAACCCTTGCCAAGGTATTGAATGTTCCGTTTTGCATTTGCGATGCTACGGTTTTGACCGAAGCCGGTTATGTAGGGGAGGACGTTGAAAGTATCCTTACCCGTTTACTGCAGTCTGCCGATTATGATGTAACCCTTGCCGAAAAAGGCATAGTTTACATTGATGAGGTTGATAAGATAGCCCGTAAAAGTGATAATGCCTCTATTACCCGCGACGTATCAGGCGAGGGCGTACAGCAGGCCTTATTAAAAATATTGGAGGGTACCATGGTTAACGTACCGCCACAAGGCGGCCGTAAACACCCCGATCAAAAAATGATCACGGTAAATACCAGCAATATCCTGTTTATTTGCGGTGGGGCCTTTGATGGTATTGAGCGAAAGATAGCGAGCCGTTTGCGTACACAAACCGTAGGCTACAAACTGAAAGGTAATGACCACGAGGTAGATGTTAAAAACATGTACAAGTACATTACTCCACAGGATTTGAAATCGTTCGGTTTAATCCCGGAGTTGATTGGCCGTTTGCCGGTGTTAACTTACCTTAACCCCCTGGATCGCGACGCGCTGCACAACATCCTTACCGAACCCAAAAATTCACTGCTGAAACAGTACAAAAAACTGTTTGAATACGAAGGTGTGAAGCTTGATTTTGAAACCGAGGTGCTTGATTTTATTGTTGATAAAGCAATGGAGTTTAAACTTGGCGCAAGGGGCTTACGTTCGATATGCGAGGCTATCATGATTGATGCGATGTTCGAGTTCCCATCTAAAAAAGATGTGAAGCGCCTGCATGTAACCCTGGAGTACGCGCACGAGAAGTTTGAAAAATCTGACCTGAAAAAGTTAAAAGTAGCTTAACAGCAAGTATATAAGTAAACACTTATCTTTATTGAAGAATAACGCGGCCCTGGTTATGATACCGGGGTTTGCTGTATAAAAAGGAATTATATTATGAACGAAGAATTAGATGTAAAGAAAGATGGAGACAACATCCCTAAAGTAAAAGAAGTACAATCTCCCGTAAAATCGGGACTGAAAACCAAGGAAGCTATTGTGGCCAACTGGTTGCCGCGTTACACCGGCAGGCCGTTGGAGGCTTTTGGCGAGTACATTATCCTTACCAATTTTTCAAAGTACATCCAGCTGTTTTCGCAGTGGAATGATGACGCGCCTATTATGGGTGTTGATAAGCCGATGCAAAGCGTAACGGCTAATGGCATTACCATCATTAACTTTGGCATGGGCAGCTCTGTAGCTGCTACGGTAATGGATCTGCTTACCGCTATCCACCCCAAAGCCGTAATATTTTTAGGTAAATGCGGTGGCCTCAAGAAGAAAAATAATGTAGGCGACCTGATCCTGCCAATTGCCGCCATTCGTGGTGAAGGTACATCAAACGATTACTTACCGCCCGAGGTGCCCGCCCTGCCTGCGTTCGCGTTGCAAAAGGCTATATCAACCACTATCCGCGATTACTCGCGCGATTATTGGACAGGTACCTGTTACACTACCAACCGCCGTGTTTGGGAGCACGATAAAAACTTTAAGAAATACCTCAAAGATCTGCGTGCCATGGCAGTGGATATGGAAACCGCTACGATCTTCACCACAGGGTTCGCTAATAAGATCCCTACAGGTGCGCTGTTGCTGGTATCAGATCAGCCAATGATTCCCGAAGGTGTAAAAACGGCCGAAAGCGATTCATCAGTTACCGAACAGTTTGTTGAAACCCACCTGCATATCGGTATCGAATCGTTAAAGCAATTGATCAATAACGGGTTAACGGTTAAGCATCTTAAATTTTAGTGGATGGTTGATGTTTAGTGAATGGTTCATTAGGTTGATTAGGTGAATGGTTAGCAAAACCACTCACTCAATCAACTACTCACCACTCACCCAAACAATGACTTAATGACCCACTGACCCAATGACCACACTCTTCATCCCCTCCCTGCCGTAAAATACCGGGAAATACATCATTTCGGCTTTAGCCGGGTTAAGGGTGTATTTGCCGTTGTAACGGGGGATGAGGTTTATGGTGAAAGTATATTTGCCCTGTGTTAGTTTGCGGCAAAATATACTCACCTTCTCTTTAAAATACTCCCGGTGAACCTCGTTGTTGGTCCACGTTTGCTCTTTGCCCTCGTAAGAGCAGCCTGCAGGGATAGGGATTTCTACCATTACAAAATCGGCATCACCGCGGGCTGTTACTTCGGCTTTGAGTTGTATTTTTTCTCCGCCTTTAAGGGTGGTTATTGTTTTGCCCTCACGCTCAAACCAGGTATTTACGGTAAAATCTTTACTTACCTTTTCGGGTTTACTGTTCCTGTACTGCTGGTATCCGGTTATGTAAACGGGCAAACCACCCGTTTTGCTAACGCTGATCTGTTTATCAGTTAACGTAGCCGAGTAAGGGAATTGACTGACGGTTTTTGTTTCCGCCCCGGCAATAGTAATTTGCGACGGTTTTACCTGTTTGTTGTTGATCAGCATGTCTGGCAGGATGGTTTCGAGTATCAAAGCCGATTCGTAAGTGTTGCGCCATTCTCCGAGGCGGCGCTGTTCAAGAAAGTAGCTGCGGATTTTAGCCAATAAATCCGGACGATGGCCATCATTTTTGATGATGCGATACGCAAGCACACTAAGTTGTATGGAGTTATCAAAAAATCTGTAAGCGTTTTCGCCCCAGTACACATTGCCGAACATGGTGTGTTTGGCTGCCGCGAGCAAACTATCCATGTTAATCTTTAAACCAGCTTCCTGGCGCAGCAGCATCGTCCGTAGTTGATCATATCCTGATGGTTTATAGTCAGGATTACGTTTGGCTTTGGCCTGCTCCGTTTCAATGATACCTATATAACGCCGGTAGTCGGCCTTTGCGCCAAGTTTTTGCAGCAAGCGGGCGCACATTATTTTATCCTGCCCTTTGTACCTTTCCATTTCAAAAATAAGATAGTCTGCCAGTTTTTGCTTGTCCAGGTCAATCTGGTAACCCTCCTGCCCGGCATCTAAAAGAGCCTCAACCACATGCAGGCTTATCCAAAGCTCGTCGTTACTCTCTTTCCACCAGCCCCACAGGCCGTTGGCCTTGCGGTTTTCTTTCAGCTTCTTAATTACTTCCTGTACATTTTTACCATATTTAAAATCCTCACCTAAAAACTTTTTAATGTGCCTTTCCATAATTAAGCCTTTAAGTTTCGACGCTAATTGTTCGTTGCACAGGTATTTGTATTCGCGCAGTTTACGGGTTTCTTCGGCCAGTACGGGTAGCGCCGAGGCTTCGGCCCTAAAGGTAACCGGGCCTAAACCAGGATCAAATTTTAAAGTAACGGTGGTATCCCGGTCAAGGGCTTCAAATGAGCCTTTAGTTTCCATCGTACCTTGCGGCATCAACGGGATCTTGCGTTGTTCGCCATCAAAATAGCTGTTATCGCGCTTAATGGTGTATTCAAAGGTTAGGCTGTCGGCAGAGGAATTAGTGGCAGAAGCAGTTGCAGCTGGCTGGGTAGTTGCAGTTATTTTAAGCGTGTCTATTTTGGAATTTTTAACCTCCATCTCGTCCTGTTTAAGTTGCTGCCCGTTATATTTAAAAGTGCGGGTAAGTTTTGCCGGGGTGTTATTGTAGTTCATTACCTTGCCTATCAGGTTCATTTCATCGCCGGCTATGGCAAATTGCGGCGCGATGAAGTTGGCGCTTAATGGTTTATAGGCTTTAATATTGCTTTCGTTAAAACCAGTTTGTTTGTTGCCGTTTATGCCGATAATAAAAGTACGCCAGTTGGTGATGTCATCCGGGTAGGTAACCGTAAAACTCGCCTTGCCCTGTTCATCGGTGGTAAGCTTAGGTTGCCAGTAGGCATAATCCGAAAAGTTTTTGCGTAGTGTTTGGTTGCCAGTACTTTGTGTGCTGTCGGCTTTAGCCCCTGTTAATCCCGGTTTGCCTTTGGTGCGGATCACGATAACGCCGTTTGCCCCCCGCGAGCCGTAGATGGCGGTCGCTGCGGCATCCTTCAAAATGCTCATTTCGGCAATATCATCTTTGTTTACATCCCCGAGTTTATCTAGAATCTCGCCGTCAACCACAATTAGCGGCTGAGCGCCACCCAATGAATTGGAACCCCTGATCATAATTTGGGCCGCTGCGCCCACGTTACCATCCGATACCTGGAGCCCGGTAACTCTGCCTGCTAAGATATTACTAACAGATCCCGTCATGGCTGACTTACGTTGTCCGCCGTATCCTACAACCACAACCTCCTGTAAGGATTTTGAACTCTCTTTTAAAGCTACTTTGATGTTTGATCCCGGATTAATATTAAACTCTTGTGTATCAAAGCCTATAAAGCTGATAACCAATTTGCCGCTTTTAGGTACTTTCAGGCTAAAATGCCCCCGCATATCTGTGGTGGTACCAATAGGTGATCCTTTTACCTTTACAGATACTCCCGGTAAAGGCTGTTTGTCGCCAACGGCGGTTACAGTGCCGCTCATCCCATCCATAAATATTTCGGTGTCGAGGTATTTTTCGTTAAAGGCTTCTTTAATTTTGAGGGCGTCGTTTACAATTTCCCCGTCGTTGTTGTTGTATGCTGATTGGCGGTTGTCTATAATATCGCCAATTTTAATACTCACCGAATCTTTGGCATGCGTTGGCGATACGTCAAAATTATAATAATTGATACCTCCGGTTTTTACGGCTACATTTTCTTTGATGTCATAGGTATCGCCCTTTAATAAAAACAAAAATCTGTATTTGCCCGCCTGCAGCCGGTCGATATAGACCGTACTGCCGGGGTAAATCAGCATAAAATCAGGATCGTCATATTTGTAAACAATCACGTTTTTAACCAGCAGCGCTTTTCCTTTTGGTTGGCTGATACTTATTTGTAACCTGCCTGTTTCACCTGCAATTTGTGGGTTGTTAAAAAGCTGCTGGCTATATCTCCGTAAATCAAGATACTGCTGCCATATGTTTTCGGCTTCGGGTTGGGTGAGTACCTGTTGGGTATAATCATCATAAATGCCTTTATAGGATGACAGAACCCGGTTGAACGCGGTTGGGATGCTTTTTTGTTTCAACAAGCCGGGCGCAAACAGGTATGAGTATCCTGATTCTGTTTCAAAGTATCTTGGTTTCTCGCCCTGCACATTTAGTGCGGCAAAGCTGTCTGCAAACGGACCAACAAGCACATCGTTATTTGCATAGTTGTAATTGGGATTGGGATTAATCATGTACAGTGTATTTCCCTGGTTTAAAAGCGCCATTTTCCACCCAAAATTGTTTACTACGGTAATCAGGTAACGATTAATCAGGCTGCTTTCATAATCGGTCAACGTGTCCGAAACACGTGTAAACTGCGCGTTATCGGCATTGAGGCTGAAAATCAACTTTTTCGATTTTTCAACCATTATGCTGTCTACCCAAATATTCTGGTGACTGGTACGAAACCTGAACGCGTGTTTGCCCGGGGTTACAGCAAAGCTGTAGCGTTTTAATTGCTGGGTTTGGTCAAAATAAACCGGGCGGTTATCAATATAAAGGATATGAACAGGTATTACATCGCCGTTTTTTACAATGAATGGGGCAACCTGCGTGGTGGTATCCTGTTTAGGGGCTTCTTCTACCTGATATATTTTGTCTGGATGGGTAAAACGGTAGTAGCTGATACTATCCAGGCCAATCTCGGTGCTCCACCGTTTCCAGTTAAGTTCAAGTAACCCGCTGCTCCGTATTTCTTCTGTTTTGTAAGGTTGCTTTTGTTTACGGTAGCGAAACCCTTCGCCCAGGTAAGGCACATAAGGAATTTTATAATCTGCAAACTTGCTGGTCATGCTCCAGGCGGTTAAATCTGTACCGGGCACGGGTTTGCCTTTGTTGTCGGTAACTACAATATCTGTTTTGGCCTGCTGGCCGGGATAAACACTTACAGGTTGCCGCACATTAATGGTAAGCAGCTTATCCCTGTAAATAACGTCGGTGGCTTCGGTTTTACTTTCGCCCGCCCATATGTAGTGTACCTGGAAGTTAACAATTTTTTGCTCGCGGTAAGCCTTGCGATAAACCAGGCTGTCGGCGTTACCGGCATCTATAAGTTTATCGCCGCCAAATACCGAGTACCAGAAATGAAGGTGCCGTGGATTGTTAACGGTAACAAACAATGAATCTGCCGTGCGGTAGCCGGAAAGCGATATATCAGGTGTGTTTTCTTTAAGATCAAGACCAGCATAGGCGCTGTCGGCCTCTATATTGTAACTAACCGCGTAAGGGTTGATCATAATTTTGGCGGGCAGCATCATTTTGGTTTTGGATAGCGTGTCATTGCCGGCATCAAGGGCGCTTATAACAGCTGGCGCTTTAGCTTCCTTTCCGTTTACGTAATAGGCAGCAATCAGCGTATCCGCGTTTAATTTTGCGGTAATATGGAAGGGTCTGTATGTGAAATTCATATCATCCTGGCTTGACGAGCGGCTTTCATTATTACTGTTTAAAAATTCGGCGTTGATAGCGTAGTTAATATCAGCTTTCGGAAAAATTGAATCGGGGATAGTCAGTTTTGTTTCGCCTACTGGGTCAAGCTGCAGCTCATGTTTCCAGAGCAAATCAGGCACAAAGGTGTATTTTTGCTGGCGGTTGCCGGTACGCGTTGTGTTGAGCGTGATGCTGACCCGTCCGTCGGTAACCGGGAGGTTATTTTCGTCAACTGCTTTTAAATACAGCGTTGCAGGGGCGCCGGGCCAATGTTCTTTTCTATCAACCCGGGTGGTGAAGTTTATTGATTTCAGTTCATACTCTTCGTACTTAAATTCGCCGCTCAGGTAAACTTTACGTTTGCTCAAAAAAGCGCGGTCGTCATCGCCTTTGTAATCATCAAGCTTGTATTTTTCGGCATAGAGATCTTCGAGCGTGATGGTATAATCTTCATCCAGCGATAGGTCGAGGCTGTCAGCCAGCGGGATACTATATTCAAAAGCCCCGTCGCGATAGCTGTTTACCTTGCCGATGATCTTGCCGTCATCATCGTGTCGCTCTTTAAGCCGCACCAGGAGCTGCTTTGCTTTTATGGGCTGCCGAGATTTGTTAAGTATAAATGCCTTGAATTTTACGGTATCATGCGGTTTGTAAATAGCTTTATTAAATACAATAAAGCCTTCGTATTTGGATGGCTGGTAATAGTTGCTATGCTTTTTGAACAGATTTTTAAAACGCCGCCAGGTAGCTTTAACAAAGCTCATTTTATAGTATGGGTTGTAGCGCTGGTAAGGCTGCTGTTGTTTAATGAGGTAGTAATTGCTAACGCCCGCGTAATCAATTTTAAGTATGGAATCTTTTTTTGAAGGATGGCTGATGTACAACCCGTTTTGTGCATTATAGGGGATCAGGACGTTATTAAATTGGGCGATGGCGTTGTTGATTGCGTTCCCTTGTTTATCTGCCAATACAAACCTGAGATCATAATTATTGGCAAGGATTTTCAAATTGGCCGACCGGTTTTCGATAAGCGAATACTCCAGTTTATTTCGCTTTGCCACAATCTTCATGTAGTTTCCTGCCGGAAGCGTGTTTTTCCAAGAGTCATCGGTTTTAAATGAATCGATAGGGTTTTGCAGTATTTTTTCGTCGGGTTTTTTGTTGGGATACCTGTAAAACTTTAAAACGTCATTGTTGGTTATTTTATATATGTAGGTATAATAACTGCTTTGCCTGCCTGGCGTTAAAGGTTTTTGGGCGTAAGCGACGCACGCGAAAAATAAAAACAGTACAGGTAGCAGTTTTTTTGTGATTTTTAATAGCATAGGTATTGTCTTATATGGTAATATAATCTTTTTGCTTTAAGTCTCAAGTTCTAAGTTGAAATGCTACCCCCAACTCCTGACTTAATACTTCTAACTTCAATAAGATGCAGATGTATTTACTATTCCATAAAAGAAATATCATTTAAGAAACTTATTTTTGAGCCGTAACCCTGCTTTATATACCGGGTTAGTAGAGATTTGAATTATGTGGTACGATAACATACTCCAAACCATAGGCAACACGCCGTTGGTAAAGCTTAACAAAATAGCTAAAGATATCCCGGCAACGGTTTTAGCCAAAATAGAAACAACCAATCCAGGCAACTCGATTAAAGATCGTATGGCCCTTAAAATGATCGAGGATGCCGAAAAAAGCGGTAAGCTAAAACCCGGCGGAACCATTATTGAAGGTACATCGGGCAATACGGGGATGGGCCTTGCCATTGCCGCCGTGATTAAAGGCTATAAATGTATATTCACCAGTACTGATAAGCAATCTAAAGAGAAATTTGATGCTTTGCGTGCCTTTGGTGCCGAGGTAATTGTTTGCCCTACCAACGTTGAGCCGGAAGATCCGCGTTCGTATTATTCGGTATCATCGCGCCTGGAAAGAGAGGTGCCGAATTCATGGAAACCCAACCAGTACGATAATCTGAGCAATTCGCAGGCGCATTACGAATCAACCGGTCCGGAAATTTGGGAGCAAACCGAAGGTAAGATTACCCACCTTATTGCCGGTGTAGGCACCGGTGGTACCATATCAGGCATTGCCCGTTACCTGAAAGAAAAGAACCCGGCCATCCAGGTTTTGGGTATTGATACCTATGGCTCGGTTTTTAAAAAGTACAAGGAAACAGGCATTTTCGATAAAAACGAGATCTATCCGTACATTACAGAAGGCATCGGCGAAGACTTTTTGCCGGCCAATGTCGACTTTAATCTGATAGATCATTTTGAAAAAGTAAGCGACAAAGATGCCGCCCTCATGACCCGCGAAATTGCCCGCAAGGAAGGGATCTTCTCAGGCAACTCAACAGGTTCGGCCGTGGCCGGCTTGCTGCAAATGAAGGACAAGTTTAAAGAAGGCGACGTAGTGGTCATTATTTTCCCGGATCACGGCACCCGCTACCTCGGCAAAATGTATAACGACGACTGGCTGCGCGACCGAGGTTTCCTGAAAGATGGAAAACTAACCGCCCGGGATATCATTGCCAAAAAAGATGTTCAGGAGATTATTACCATTGATTGCGAAAAGAGCGTGCTGGAAGCTATTAACACCATTAAATCGCTCAATATTTCACAAATCCCGGTTACGCAAAAAGGCATGGTAATAGGCAAGATCACCGAGAGTGATATCCTCGATTCGCTGATCGAAAACCCTTCCATCAAATCGCAGCCGATAAAAAATATTACCACCGCGCCATTTCCGTTTGTTGATCTGAATACATCGATAGACAGGATCTCGGCCATGATCAATAAAGACAATATCGCTGTGCTGGTTGAGGATGAGCAGGGCAGGATTGAGATTATCACCCAGTATGATATCATCAATGCTATCTCGGCTTGATTTTATGTTGAGATATTTATGTAGTGACGCTTTGCTTACCTAATACTATGAAAGGGCAGTAAGAGAGTGTGTAAACCTCCTTACTGCCCTTTCTGATTTTGATCTGATAAGGGATTGCTCTTCGCTGTTGGCTCATGCAGCTTATCCAAACCGCTGTAATCCTTCCTGCTGAAGCAAAAGACCAAGCTACGGACAGTATTTTTTAAGGCCGCTATTTTTTATAGCTGATTTTGTAAATGAAGCCTTTAACATCATCTGTTACATAAAGGGAGCCATCGGTGCCCTGCGCTAAACCACACGGGCGGTGTTCTGCCGCGCCGGAAGCTGTGTTGGCAGCCGAGCCGGAAAAGCCTTCGGCAAAAACCTCCCATTGTCCGTCAGGCTTGCCATCTTTAAATGGCTGAAACACCACGAAATATCCTGCCTGCGGTTCAGGTGCACGGTTCCACGAACCGTGGAAGGCAATAAACGCGCCGTTTTTGTATTTGGCCGGGAACTGATCGCCGGTGTAAAATAACAGGCCGTTAGGTGCAAGGTGGCCAGGATAGGCTGCAACCGGGTCAATAGCGCCCTGTCCTCCTTCTTTTTTACCATCGCCCCCATATTCGGGCATTAACATTTTTTTGTGTTGCTCCTGGTCATAATACATGTAAGGCCAGCCGCAGTTGTCGCCTTTTTTAAGGGCATACATACACTCGGCAGGTAAAATAGCCGATTGTTTGGCCGTAAAATACTGCGGATAGAATTCATGCAGCTGGTCGCGGCCATGCTGCATTACAAAGAGCTGGTTGTTTTGCTGGTTCCAGGTAATGCCCACCACATTGCGCAGGCCGGTTGCATAACGCACGCCATCGCTGTAATGCTGGTTTAATTTGGCGGCCTTAAACTGCCAGATCCCGCCTGCCGAATCTAAAATAGGGCAGCCTTTCTGTCCTGGCGAACCTTTTTTGCGGTCTTCAACCTGGCATGCGTTTGAGTATGCGCCAATGTTTACATACAGGTTACCATCATTATCCAATGTAATGGCTTTGGCCTCATGTTCGTGGCGGCTGATCAGACCTGTTACAATTTTTTCGGGTTGTTCAGAATTGATCACCTCGCTTTTATCATTCAGCTTATAGCGGAAAACCTCTTCATCAGATGATGCATACAGGTAACCGTCTTTAACTGCTATACCGGTACCGCTAAAAGCGCCGAAGCTGCTTTTTACGGTTGCCTTACCGCCTTCTTCATGCAGCATCAGGATGCCTTTGTTATCTTTCACGTTGGTAAGTTTAACGTACAGATCGCCTTGAGGCGTAACGGCGATATGCCTGGTGCCACCAAGGTTTTCGGCAATGATGCTTGCGCTGAAGCCTTCAGGGGTTTTTAAACCGGCATTTTCGGTTACCGGAGCCGAAGCGGTGCCTGTGCTGTCGGCTTTTTTCGAATCGCTGTTGCTTTTGCAGGCATTAAATAACATCATGCTGCCGGCAACTGCCAAAGGCAGCACGGAGCGAAATAAGTTGCGGTTGTTCATGGTAACTGATTAATGGTTATCAAATTAAGTAAATATACAGGTATTACTAAAATCTGTTTGCAGTACCGGTGTGATAAAATGTTTTTTAGGCTAATTAAATTGAGTTCCCTCTGTATAAGCGTGAAGCATTTTTACGTCGATTATCCTTTAAGCTGATCGATACTTGTTGTTAACTTGATTTCTTATCCTGATCTGCTTTCCTTTGGGAAAGGTTCAGGACATGTTAGGCAGCTACCGATTATCGTTATAAAGCATGAAGACAATCCAAACAAAGTTTCAATAAACAGACGTTTTGCTTAATTAAACATGGTGTTTAGGGTGTTTAAACATATAAAGTAAACGTGCGTTAAACCATTGCCGATAGAAATCGTCCTAACTACATAAATGTTACAATTATGAAAAAGTTAGTCATATTATCAGCAATAGCAGCCGGAAGCTTATTTGTTACCCGGGCCAGCGCACAGGTATCTATTCATTTCGGTATTAATATCCCTGTACGCAGGGTATACGTTCCAACTCCTCCTCCGCCACCACCGCCGGTTGTTCAGGAGCCGGTTTATGACGATGACGAGTATGATGCTCCGGTTAACTGCAATGACGACTACTACTACTTACCCGAAGTTGAAGCTTACTATAACGTAGGTGCCGGATGCTACTATTATAACGACGGCAGCCGCTGGGTTAGCTGTTCATACCTGCCAGGGGCATACCGCTATTACAACTGGCGTACCGCTGTAAGATATGAAGTACGCGCGCCACGCCCTTACCTGCACCACGATATTTATCGCTCAAGATGGGGTGGCTGGAACGGCGACCGTAATAACTGGGGCCACCGCTTTGACCGGATGAACACCGACCGGTACGCGTACCGCAATTATGATAACCGCGGCTGGGGCGACAACAGGAACCGCGGCGATTGGGGCCGCAGGCCAAACCCGTATGATTATAACAGACGCGGCGGTTGGGATAACAACGATCATAACAACCGTGGCTGGGGTAACGGTCCGCAGCCAGGTAATGTAAGCCCTGATAACCATGGCGGCGGCTGGGGTAACAGGCAGCAGCCCGGCAACAACCCGCCCGCCAATAGCGGCGACCGTGACAACCGCGGCGGCTGGGGCAATGGACAACCATCAAATAACGGCGGGCGCGACCGCGGTAACAGCGGAGACCGCTTCGCCCAAAACATGGGCGGCCGGGGTGGCAGCAGGTTTTAATAGGCTAACTTCCTGAATATATATAACTGAAAAGATCGCCTGTTAGGGGCGGTCTTTTTGTTTTTATCCGGTCTTCATCTATCGGCAAGTGTACCGTTATTACGTTTTGTGTTAGTGTATTTTCAGTTTATTTTAACGATAATGTAAACCTGGTTAAGGTTTATTTTTTTTGATTTCGGTGTTTTTCAAAATCATTTTCCTTGTGTTTTATCTACTAAACCCGTTTAGCATTGATATTTATATTATATATTTGGTTTAAATACCAAACGTCTCGTGAAGAAAAAGCTATCTATAGTTGACATTGCCAATAGTTTAAACATTTCTAAAACAACAGTATCATTTATACTAAACGGTCGCGCCCAGGAAAAGCGCATCAGTGAAGAACTGGTGAAACGCGTACTTGAATATGTAAAGGAAGTTGGTTATAAACCCAATTCGCTGGCCAAAAGTTTACGTACTGGCAAGTCAAATATTATCGGTTTGCTGGTGCAGGATATCTCCAATCCTTTTTTTGCTGCTATTGCCCGGCAGATAGAGGACCTGGCTTACAAAAACGGGTATAAAATTATTTACAGCAGTACTGATAACGACACCCAAAAAACGAAGGAACTGATAGCCATGTTTCGCGACAGGCATGTTGACGGTTATATTATCACCCCGCCCGACGGCATTGAAGAGGACATCAACGACCTGATCAGGGATGGTTTCCCGGTTGTGCTTTTTGACAGGTACCTGCCCAACGTACCTACCGATTATGTGGTGGTCGATAACTTATTCAGTACCTATAACGCCACACAATATCTTATTGATAAGGGGCATAAAAATATAGCCTTTATTACGTACAGCTCTATCCAAACCCAAATGATTGAAAGGTTGGAGGGTTACGAAAAAGCCATGCGCCAAAGCAAGCTTAAAGCCAATGTAACTGAAATTGATTTTTACGCGAGCGCCGACAGCATTGTTGAATTAATGCTCGGTTTTTTTCAAAAGCATCCTGAGGTTGATGCCATTTTATTCGGTAACAATCATTTATGTAAATGCGGGTTGAAAGCTACCCGTAAAGCAGGCAAGCGAGTGCCCGAAGATATAGCGCTGATAGCCTTTGATGACCACGAGCTTTTTGAATTGTACACACCGGCCGTAACCGCCATATCGCAACCTATCAGCGAGATTGCCGATAACGTAATTAAGCTATTAATGGAGCGGTTGAATAATAGTGCAGACGAGCAGAAAAAACAACATGTTACTTTAGCTACCGAGTTGATTGTCAGGGATTCGTCCAGGTAGGGCGGCTGCATCCTGCCTTTTTTTGCACAACCAGGCACAAGCCGGATTCAGGGCCATGGTTTACCAGGCCCTGAACGGTTGATCTTATTTCAAAACATCCTTCAATACGCCCCAAACATTGTCGGCTACAATTTTAGCGCCCTGTGCGGTAGGGTGGATGCCATCGCCCTGGTTAAGTGACGGCACACCGCCAACACCCTGCAGCAGGAATGGAACTAAAGCCATATTATTCTTTTTAGCCAACTCGGGGAATACGTTTTTAAATTTACCGGCATAATCGGCCCCCATGTTAGGTGGCACCTGCATGCCCAGTAACACCAGTTTGGCATCGGGGTATTTCGCCTTTACCTTATCTACAATTGCCTGTAGGTTTTTAGCGGTTTCACTTACCGGTATGCCGCGCAGGCCGTCGTTAGCGCCAAGCTCCAGTATAAAAACATCTGTTTTTTGTTTCAGCAGCCAGTTAATTCGTCCGTTGCCTCCGGCTGTTGTTTCGCCGCTCAGGCCGGCATTCACTACTTTGTAAGGCAGTTTTAACGAATCAATTTTATGGCTTATCACTGCCGGAAAGGCGTCGTTTGCCGGATCGTCCAGGCCATAGCCCGCGGTTAAGCTATCGCCAAAAAATAAAACTATTTTTTTCGGGGCCGAATCGGTTTGGGCCGTTTCGGTGGCCGCTGCCTGGGTATGTTCGTTCGTGGTTTTGCCACTATTGCCGCAACCTGCAATGGTAAGCGTGGTAAGCAGGATGCCGGTTAGTGTAATTTTGTTCATATTCAATAAATACAACGCGCTCATGCGTTTGTTCTCAAAATCTCGAGCGGTGGTTTGTTCAGCGCCGCGCGGCTGTTTAACAAGCCTATTGCCACAGTAAGCAGGCTTACCACCAAAAATAAAACAAGCGCCGGCAATATGCCAACCGCATAGGCAACGCCGAAGCTGTACTTAGCCAGGAACCAGGTGCCCGCAAAGGCTATCAAAATACCTGTTAAGGCCGAAAGGCTTCCTAAAAACCAATATTCTAACGCCGTTATGGTGAAAATTTGTTTGCGGCTTGCCCCGAGTGTGCGCAGTAAAACGCTTTCCTGTATGCGCTGGTATTTGCTGATGCGTACCGATGCTATCAAAACAACAATTCCTGTAATAATACTGAAAGCGCTCATAAAGCGTATCACATAGCTTATTTTGCTCAACAACTCGTCAACCACGCTCAAAATCAAACCTAAATCGATAATGGAAACGTTGGGGTAGGCCTTTACTACCAGTTGCTGAAACGCGGCCGATACTTTGTTTGATGGTACGTGCGTCATCAAAACATGAAACTGCGGCGCATCTTCCAAAATCCCGGTAGGGAAAACCACCTGGAAATTGGTTTGCACCTTGCCCCAGTTCACTTTGCGGATGCTGGCAACATAGGCGGGCATTCGTACCCCCTGAACATTAAATACCAGTTTATCCCCAATTTTGAGGTTGCCGCGCTGCGAAAGGTTTTCTTCTACCGAAACGGGCACCTCTTTAGCCGGATCGGCTTTCCCTATCCATTTGCCATCAATTAGCTTTTCGGATGCGGTGAGCGAATCGCGGAAGGTTACCCGGTATTCCCATGCAAATACGCCGTGCTGAATTTTGATGGTACTATCCTTATTGAGGTCGGCGGCAGTTTTTCCGTTAATTTCTTCAATGCGCATGGTTACTATCGGCACCTGTTGCAATACCGGCAGCCCCTGCTGTTTGGTTAGGCGCACTACGCCTTTTTCCTGGCTGCTTTGAATATCAAACAAGATCATGTTTGACTGGTTGCCGCCGGTTGAAAGGTTTACCTGCTGAATGAGCAGCGTTTGCACAAAGTACAAGGTGCAGATAAACATGGTGCTTAAGCCGATAGATACCATAAGGATGATAGTTTGGTTATTGGGCCGGTATAAATTGGCAAACCCCTGCCGCCACAGGTAACTCCATGACCCTTTGATAATGGCTTTGGTGATGCGCATCAGCAACCAGGCGGTAGCCGTGAGGACCATAAATGCGATGAGGATACCCAGGGTGAAAAACAAACTGCCTGCCCAGCTATCCAGTTGCAGGTAAGTGAACAGGATAACAAAGCCCAATATCAGCAGGTAAACCAGCCAGCGCAGCGGGTCGCGCCTGCGGGCGCTTTCATCAACCGACATCCTCAGGGTGTTGAGCGGCGATATATTACGCACCGAGATCAGCGGCAAAAGGGCGAATAAAATTGAAATGATAACACCCAGTAAAATGCCCTGCCCTATAGCCATCCACGAAATCTGCACCGATATGGTAAACGGCAGCCAATCGGCAAAAACGGCGGGCAGCAAATGCTGGATAGCCGTGCCCAAAACCGCGCCGGTAACCGCGCCGATAATACCGATACCAATAATCTGGATCAGGTAAATCAAAAACGCTTCGGACGCTTTTACGCCCAAACAACGCATAACAGCAATAGAAGCAATTTTTTCTTTAATGTAGATATGAATAGCGCTGGCAACACCAACGCAACCCAGTAATAAAGCCACAAAGCCCACCAACGATAAAAAGCGGCTCAGATCGCCAAAAGCGCGACCGGTGTTTTCTTTTTTGCTTTCGATAGTTTCAAAGCGCATCCCTGCTTTATCCAGCATGGGGTCCAGCTTTTTGGTGAGCTTATCCATATTGGTGCTTTTATCAAGTTTGTAGTAAAAGCTGTAGGTTACGCGGCTGCCTATTTTAACCAGGCCCGTTTGCTCAAGGTACTGCATGGGGATGTAAACCACCGGGGCTATCCCCGCCATAACCCCGCTTTGCCCGGGAGCTTTATTTAAAATACCTGCTATTTTAAAGTTAAGGCTACCTACTTTCACCGAATCGCCAACGCGGGCATTAAATTGCAGCATCAGTGTTTTATCAACCAATGCCATGCGGCCTTGCTTAAATGCTGTTCCGGCTGCCTCCGGGGTGGTTTCTAAAGTACCGTAGTAAGGAAAACCGCCCTGTAAAGCACGGATCTGAACCAGCCTGGTACCTTTGGTGCGCGGAAAATATAACATGGACGCGAAACTGCGCTCGGTGGAGCGGTCGTTACCCAGCGAATCGAGCATGCGCATCAGTGAATGATCAACCGGTTTATTGCCGGAGATAGCCAGGTCGGCGCCAATCAGCGTAGCCGCCTGGTTGTTCACATCATTTTGTACGTTGTACTTAAACGAATAGATAGCCACCAGAGCGGCTATACCAAATACAATGGCCGATATAAACAGGAAGAGCCTTGATCTGTTACGGCGGCTATCGCGCCAGGCCATGCGGAACAGCCAGGGGATGTTTGTTTTTCGTTTGGGGGCGATCAAATTGTTATCCATTAGCTTAGGCATTAACGGTTTTATCGTCCGAGATCAGTTTGCCGCCTTTTATGCGGATGATGCGTTGGGTTTTTGCCGCCAGTTCCAGGTCGTGCGTTACTACAATCAGTGTGGTGCCTGCTTCTTTATTCAAGTCGAAGATAAGTTTGATCACCTTATCGCTTGTTTCCGCATCGAGGTTGCCGGTTGGCTCATCGGCAAATAAAATTTTAGGCGCGTTTGAAAAAGCACGCGCTAATGATACGCGTTGCTGCTCGCCGCCTGATAGCTGCAGGGGGTAGTGGTGGCCGCGTTCTGAAAGACCCACCTTGTCTAACAAATCCAGCGCCCTCGCTTTAATGTTTTTTTCGCCGCGAAGTTCAAGGGGAACCATTACGTTCTCTAAAGCTGTTAAAGTTGGCAGCAGCTGGAAGTTTTGAAATATGAAACCGACGTACTGGTTCCGCACCTGCGCGCGCTGATCTTCGGTAAGATTGCTCATGTTGATGCCGTTTAGTTCTACCGAACCTGATGTTGAGCGGTCAAGCCCGGCGCACAGGCCAAGCAAAGTAGTTTTGCCGCTGCCCGAGGGGCCAACAATGGCGTTGGTTGAACCGGGCGCAACCGAAAAATTAATATCGTTAAGCACCGTGAGCGTTCGCCCGGCGCTTTGGTATGTTTTACTGAGGTTGGTGATGTTGAGGATATTGTCCACAGGGTGTTTTTTAGGGTATAGATACAAAAAAGCCCGGCTTGTTACCAGCACGGGCTACAGATTATTCAAGTATTATGCCATCTTTACTTTGGGTTGACATTGTGGCTAAAGCCTGTTTTTCAATTTTTCTTTAACGTCCTGTTCCCATTCGCTTTTTAATATACTCAACACTATCGAGTCGCGCCGGGTGCCATCGGCAAGCGGCATATTGCTTCTCAAAATCCCTTCAACCGTGCAGCCTATACTTTTCATCGCCGCAATACTGCGTTGGTTCCGCGCATCGGCCCTGAATTCTACACGGAGCATATTCAATTGTTCAAAAGCAAATTGCAGCATTAAAAACTTGCAATGTTTATTGAGCCCCGTACCCCTGAATTTTTTGCCATACCAGGTGTAGCCCAGCTGTAAACTTTGGTAAGCAGGGTTGATATCGTAAAAACGGGTGCAGCCTGCATACTCGCCTGTATTTTTATCAGTGATGATAAAAGGATATTCTTTGCCTTCGGCGCGCCCGTTCAACGCCGCCTGAACATAAGCTTTCATACCGTCTTCGCCCGCGGCGCTGATTAACGAATAGTTCCAGGTGTCGGGTTCGGCAAGGGCGAAGGGGAGGAGGTTTGCAAGGTCGCCGGTTGTTAAGGGTTGCAGTTTTACGCGGTTATCTTCTAAAATGTAATTTGCTTCGGGGTTAAAGTTGGCGCTCATAGTTTTTAGGGATTTAACGCAATATAGGGTTATGAATTTAGGTAGACAAGTAACAAGTTGCCCCGACTGGCTCCTGTTTGCTACGGCTGAAGTTTGTTAAACAATAACCGGCATGTCGCCGGTATTATCTTTTAAATTTACTTTCAGCTTTTGTCGGTGATCTTGATTAATTTGGCGCGCTCTAAAAACATCAATCCAATTAATTTCGATAATTTTAACCGGCATTAAAAATGTTTTGCCTGGCCAGTCGTCACAACATGTAGCTGTCGGTTGATATAAACCTCAGCCCAAAAACAAGAATTATGCAACCCGATCATACAAAAAAAGCAGGCCCTAAACCACCGGGCGTATTTAGCTTACTGGTACCCTATAAGGGGCTTGTGGCGCTATTGCTATTATTCGCGCTTTTTGGCAACGCTATTAACCTTTGGCTGCCCAAAGTTATCGCCGGCGGTATTGATGCTTATACGGCACATCATTTTGTGTTGGGCGATATTGTGACGAGGTTTTTGATAGCGGCGGTGCTGGTTTTTTTATTTTCGGGTTTGCAAACCGTTATCCAGGTCTTCGCGTCAGAGCGCGTGGCCCGCGACCTTCGCCGGCGCTTATCAGAAAAAATATCGCGCCAAAGTTCCACTTTTATTGAGCAGGCAAATCCATCCAAGCTGTTAACCAATTTAACAGCCGATGTTGATTCTATCAAGCTTTTCGTATCGCAGGCTTTGGTATCCATCGTATCTTCCTTGTTTATTATTATTGGCTGCAGTGTAATGCTGATGCTCATTAACTGGAAGCTGGCGCTGGCGGTTATTGCTATCATACCTATTATCGGCGGTACCTTTGCTTATGTATTAAAAAAAGTTCGCGCATTGTTTATAGCAAGCCGCGGTGTTATTGATCAGTTAAATAAAGTAATTAACGAGAGCATCCTCGGTTCGGCGCTTATTAGGGTGATTAACTCGCAGCAACTGGAGTACAATAAATTTCTGCTCGCCAATACCGAAGCCAGGGACTATGGTTTACGGATCCTCGGTTTTTTTTCGGGGCTTATACCAATTGTTACTTTTACCGCAAACCTGGCCATGCTTACTATTTTGGTAATGGGTGGGCACTTTGTAATTAGCGGCAGCATGAGCCTTGGCAGCTTCGCGGCATTTAACAGCTATTTATCGCTGCTGATATTCCCGATATTTATTCTGGGCTTTATGAGCAACCTGATAGCGCAGGCCAGCGCTTCGTTTACCCGCATCAGCGTGGTGCTTGATGCGCCTGATGTTAAAGAAGGCGGCAGTATTAAAGATACCTTGCACGGCGATGTGGAAATGGAAGATGTAACCATCACCTATGGTCAAAAATCGGCGCTGAAAAATATATCATTCAAGGTGGCTGCGGGATCAAAAATCGCCATCATCGGCCCTACATCGGCCGGTAAAACACAGTTACTTTATTTACTTACGGGGCTCATCAACAGTACATCGGGCAAAATTATGTTTGATGGAAAACCCATTGCCGAATATGATAGCGAAGCTTTTCACCGCCAGGTTGGTTTTGTTTTTCAGGACAGTATCATCTTCAATATGAGCATCCGCGAAAACATTGCCTTCAGTGATACCGTAACCGACGAATCATTACGAAAAGCTATCGAAACGGCCGAGTTAAGTAGCTTTATCGACGGTTTGCCCGATAAGCTTAATACCATTGTTTCAGAGCGCGGCTCGAGCCTTTCGGGCGGCCAAAAACAGCGAATTATGCTGGCAAGGGCGCTTGCTGTTAACCCGAAGGTTTTATTGCTGGATGATTTTACCGCAAGGGTTGATAACAGTACTGAGCAAAAGATCCTGGCCAATATCCAGAAAAACTATCCGGGCCTTACGTTAATCTCGGTAACGCAAAAGATAGCCTCGGTTGAACATTACGACCAGATTGTTTTGCTGATGCAGGGCGAAATAGTTGCCCGCGGCGTGCATGATGAGTTGATGAAAACCAGTCCGGATTATGTACAGATTTTTAATTCGCAGCAAAGCACCAGTAACTACGAGCAGGGTATTACCCACTAATTTTTGAAGTTAAGCGCAGTTAAAAAAGATATCTAACGGAAACAATGAATTACGATCTTAACCAGCTAAGTAAAACCCAGCAAAAAACATCAACGCTGACGGGCCTTAAAAAACTGCTGCAACTCATAGCGCACGAAAAGCCTACGCTGATCATCGCGTTTTTTATTATCATAACCAATTCGGCGCTTAATTTACTTGGGCCGCTTATTATTGGCCATACAATTGACAATTACGTACAGCATAAGGATTTTCACGGGTTACTGCGCAACGCCGCTATTTTGCTGGCCATGTACACCGCCGCGCTGTTTACCAGCTATAAGCAAACTACCTTAATGGGAGGGGTGGGGCAGCGTATGCTGTTTACCCTGCGTAACGCTATCTTCAACAAGTTGCAGCAATTGCCGGTAGCCTTTTTTAATCAAAACAAGGCGGGCGATCTGATATCGAGGGTAAATAACGATACGGATAAACTCAACCAGTTTTTCTCCCAATCGTTGATGCAGTTTATAGGCAATATATCAACCATGATTGGCGCGGGGATTTTCCTGTTGGTGATCAATTTTGAATTGGGGGCCGCAGCTTTATCGCCATCACTGGTTATCCTTTTTCTTACACTGGTACTGTCGCCGTGGATAAAGCGTAAAAATGCGGCCAATTTGAAAAGTACAGGTGGTTTGAGCGCGGAGATCCAGGAAAGCCTGGGCAATTTTAAGGTGATCATAGCCTTTAACCGCCGTGATTATTTTAGGAAACGTTTCCAGGAAGCCAATAATGATAACTACAAAACGGCTATCGGTTCGGGTTTGGCCAACAATGTGTTTGTGCCCGTTTATGGCTTACTTGCCAGTTTTGCACAGTTAATAGTGTTGTGTTTCGGCATTCATCTCATCAGGGTGACTACCGGGACCAACGCGTTTACCATCGGCGCGTTGATGGCTTACCTTATTTACGTTACCAACTTTTACAACCCGTTAAGGCAACTGGCCGCGCTATGGGCAAACTTTCAAACCGCCATGGCCGGGTGGGACAGGATCTCGCAGATTTTATCGCTCGAGAGCAATTTAGCTGTGTTGCCTGCAGGCACTGCCGAAAACAATGCAGGTTTGCTCGAATTCAGGCATGTGCATTTTAGTTACGACGAAAAAAGGGAAATTTTACACGATATATGCTTTAAACTGGAACAGGGTAAAACTTATGCCCTGGTTGGCCCTACAGGTGGCGGTAAAACTACCACGGCATCCTTAATAGCCCGCCTGTACGACCCTACAAAAGGCATGGTATTGCTTGGCGGTAAAGACATCCGTACGTTTACCGCCGAAGAGCGTACCCGGAAAATAGGTTTCATTTTGCAGGAACCCTTCCTTTTTACAGGCACCGTGCGCGATAATATTTTGTATGGGAACGAGCTTTATAAAGATCACACCAACGAGCAGATGGAACAGGTGATCCGCGATGCCAACCTCGGTACTTTGCTGGCTATTTTTGAAGAAGGACTGGAAACAAAGGTACTATCGGGCGGGGATAGTATCAGCCTGGGGCAAAAGCAGCTTATTGCCTTTATGCGCGCTGTATTACGTAACCCCGAGATTCTGATTCTGGATGAAGCCACCGCCAATATCGATACCATTACCGAGCGATTGCTGAGCGATATTTTAGATAAACTGCCCGAAACAACCACCCGGGTAATCATAGCTCACAGGTTGAATACCATTGAAAATGCGGATGAGATTTTCTTCGTAAACTCGGGCGAGGTGATCAGGGCGGGCTCGTTTAATGATGCGATGGATTTGCTGTTGCAAGGGAAAAGGGTGAGCTGATTAAACACGAATACTTTTCTGATTGAACAGGATTTTAACGAATTACACCAATCTCTTTTAAAAATTGGTGTAATTCGTTAATTAACGTGTAGAAATTATTTACAATGCACTATTAAAATTGTTGTAATTTTCAGAAGATGATATGATTAGTGTATTTCGGTTTAATTCTTCAAAATTCGTATCCATGTAAAATAGTTGTCCAAAGTACACTAAATAATTGCTAAATTATTTTTACCATTGCATATAAACTTAACCTAAGTTATGCATAAGTACAGCGGCGAAACGCGCATTTTGGTTGCGACAGATTGTATCATCTTCGGCTTTGACGGGGCTAACATTAAATTATTGCTGGTTCAGCGTGGCCTCGAACCCGAAAAAAATAAATGGAGCCTGATAGGTGGTTTCATTAAACCAACCGAATCGCCTGAAGATGCCGCCAACCGTGTACTTGAACTGCGTACAGGGCTTAAGAATGTTTACATGGAGCAATTCCAGGTATTTGGTAAACCCGGGCGCGATCCTGTGGAGCGTACCTTATCCATCGCTTACTTCGCGTTAATTGACATCCACCAGTACGAAGCGCAGTTAAGCGAAGAATACCATCCCGAATGGTTTTTGCTGGATGAAATGCCCGACCTGATTTTTGACCATAACGAGATGGTGCGCCTTGCCAAGCGGCAACTCAGGTATAAGGCTGCACTGCACCCCATACTGTTTCAGTTGCTGCCCGAAAAGTTCACCATTCCTCAATTACAGGCCCTGTACGAGGGCGTTTACCAAACCAAATTTGACGACCGCAACTTTAGCCGCAAGTTGCTCTCGACAGGTTTGCTGGTGAAACTGCCCGAAAAAGATAAGCTTTCATCAAAAAAAGGAGCTTTTTACTACAAACTTGATCAATCGCACTACGAAGAAAATTTTGAAAAATTCCTGAACCTGGTGCCAAACCCTGATAAGTTTTTTTAGGGCTGATTGCCAGATTATACGGTTTGGTTTCCCTGTTTTAAAATTACATCAGGCCAATAAATAACATGGTTATTTTAATAAAGCTTTTGTGCCAGCAATAAAGGTTTTTTGTATTTTTATACACGGTAGTTTGGCTATCAAAACCATATTCAATAAATACCTTTGAGCAAAACTCTTTTTTGGCGGGCGTTATTTTCGGTCGCCTTGCTGTTATGTTTTAGTTTTTATGCAGGCGCGCAGGGTTCAACCAACCAGGGTACCGAGTTTTATACCGCTTATATGGCGCATATCAACGGCGCGGCAGGTGCGCCGGGCGCTATAAACGGAGGCAGCCAGATGCAGCTTTACATCACATCAGATGTAAACACCACGGCTATAGTTGAGGTTGCGGATGGTTCTTTTAGTGGTACTTTTCAGGTAACCGCTAAAGATGTTACCGCTGTAAGTATTCCGGCAAGTGCTTTCCTGGGCTCGCAGGGCACGTTTTTAAAAGCCATCCACATCAAATCCCTAAAGCCTGTCGCTGTTTACGCCCATATTTTCGCCGAGAGTGTTTCTGGCGCTACCTTGCTGCTGCCAGTTAATACGCTGGGTAAAGATTACCTTTCTATTAATTACAAACAAATATCAAACTCCAACAATACCGGCGGCGGAAACGGAGGCGGCGGCAATAATGAGGGCAAACCTTCCTATTCTACGTTCGCGGTTATTGCTACCGAAGATAATACCACAGTGGAGGTTACCCCATCCCAAACTTTGCTTGATGGTAAACAGGCCGGTGTAGCTTTTAACCTCAATTTAAAAAAAGGGGAGGTTTACCAGGCGCTTTCTGAAACAGATTTGACAGGTACAAGGGTGCGCTCTATAGTTACAGCGTCCGGAAGCTGTAAAAAGATAGCGGTTTTTTCGGGCAGTTCAAAAATAAGTATCGGTTGCCAGGGAACAAAAGGTTCTTCCGATAACCTTTTTCAGCAGGTTTATCCGCTCGCGGTATGGGGTAAAAATTACATGACCGTTCCGTTAAAAAGCCGCATTTATGATATCATCAGGGTGGTGCCGGCCTTGCCCGGTACAATGGTAAACATCAACGGTAAAGCCACGCTGATTAACGGGATGTATACTGAATTTACATCGTCGGTACCCAATGTGATCACTGCCGATAAGGCTGTTCAGGTTGTTCAATACGCCGTAACAGAAGGCGAGACCAATACCAGCGATTGCCAGCTGGCTCCCGGCGATGTTGGCGATCCTGAAATGATCTATCTGACACCCATTGAGCAAACGTTAGATCATGTTACGCTGAACTCCACCCGTAATTTTAATATTTTAACAAATTATATAAACGTCATTATCAAGTCGGCCGCGGTGCCAACTTTTTCGCTTGATGGAAAGCCGTATACCAATTTTACACCGATGCCAGGTACCGGCGACTATTCATACGCGCAAATTGTGGTAAGCGCCGGTGTACATAACATCAAAGCATCAGATGGTTTTAACGCTATTGCCTATGGTTTTGGACGGAAGGAATCGTACGGTTATGCAGCAGGTACTAATCTTAAAGATTTAAATGAGTTTATAACGCTGATTAACCCTGTCAATAAAGCCTCAACGTTAAACGGATGTACCAATACCGATTATAAGCTACAGCTCACGCTGCCTTATCAAACCCCTAAAATTACCTGGGACTTAAAAGACGGTTCGGTACCTATCGTGATTGACAACCCTACACCAACCGGTTCAGTGATAAAAGATTCGAAGGTGCTTTATACCTATGAGTGCCCTGTTAAAAGGATGTATCCGGATGGAGACTACAGCGTAACTGCCACTGTATTTAACCCGGTTGCCGACGAATGCGGCTCGAACGAGGAAATCAATTTCGATTTTAATATTTCTGTACCGCCTGTGGTAAGTTTTGGTTTTGCAAATACCTGTTTTGGCAGCGCAGTACAATTTTCCGACCATACAACTTCGGGTACACGGCAGATCAAAACCTGGCACTGGGATTTTGGTGATGGTATAACAGATGTAGTTCAAAATCCTGCGCATAAATATTCAAAACCCGGCGACTATACGGTTAGCCTTTTTGCCACTAACGAGAATGGCTGCGCCTCGCTTTCCGACCCCGTAAAAGTCCATGTTAGTATCCCCCCGGTAGCGGCTTTTAACGCTTCGACCGCTTGTGTGGGGCAGGATGTTATTTTTACTGATAACTCTACATCGAAAGAAGGGGATATCGTGAGCCGGCAATGGGATTTTGGCGATGGTTTGCCGGTTGAAACCCGGACCGATCATTTTCCGTTTAAGCACTTGTTTACCAAAGCGGGCGATTACGTGGTTAAATTAACGGTGACCAATACCTATGGTTGTACAGGCGATGTTATTACACGGGTAGTAACCGTTTATCCTGTGCCCGTACCTGACTTTTTGTTGCCGGAAGCCTGCGAGGGCGATTTTGCCCAATTTACCGACCAAAGCAGTATTGATGACGGCACAGGGGCTGATTTTACTTACCAGTGGAATTTTGGCGACCCGGCCGCCACGCCCGGCAATCCAAATATTTCCAACCAAAAAAATCCGGTGCATCGTTATGTCGCCGGTATTTACCAGGTGAGTTTAACGGTAACTTCAAAATATGGCTGTTCGGTTACATCGGCCCCAAAAAGCTTAACTATAAACGGCAGTAAGGTAAAAGCAGCCCTGAACGTATTAAATCCTGCTGATTTGTGCAGCAACCGTGAAGTTTTTTTTGAAAATTATTCAACTGCTAATTATGGTCAGATCACCAGGCTTGAGGTTACCTATGATGCCGCGGATGCCTCAACTAAGGTAATTTATGATTACCCTGTTTATGGGCAGCAATTAAGGCACACGTACCCTTCGTTTACCCGGGGCACCCGTAACGTAACGGTGAGAGTGGTAGCTTATTCAGGCGCTAACTGTTTTGATGTTGCCGAGGTTCCCGTGGTTTTAAAAGGATCGCCGGTAGTGACCTTTGATCCTGCCCCGGTTTTTTGCATCGAATCGCCGGCGTATACCCTAATGCCGAAGTTAGACGGCGAGGCAGGGAACGGCGTTTTTTCGGGCAAGGGGGTAAGTAGCACAGGTATATTTGACCCGGCTGTTTCAGGGCCCGGTACTTTTGATATCAGGTATATTTACACTACGCAGAATAGCTGTGCAGATACGGTAACCCAGCAGGTTACCGTAGATTCGCCTCCTTTTGTTTCATTAGGTGATAGTTTCACCATGCTGGAGGGTACCAAACATATTTTAAAACCCCAGGTTAACGATCAAAACTTAAGCTACAAATGGTACCCGGCAACGGGTTTGGATCATAACGATGTGGCCAATCCTACGGCCAGCCCCACGGAGGATATTACCTATCACCTCACGGTTACATCGGCGCATATGTGTAAGGCCGAGGCTTCTGTAGCGGTGCATGTTTTAAAGTTTTTGGTGATCCCGAAAGTGTTTACCCCCAATGGCGACGGGGTAAATGATTTTTGGGATGTTAAATATTTGCAAACTTATCCAAATAATAAGGTTGATGTATACAATAGATACGGAGAAAGGGTATATTCGTCAATTGGTTATAGTAAGCCATGGGATGGCCGGTTAAACGGCTCCGATCTGCCTCCCGGAACTTACTATTATATTATCGACCCCAAAAATGGCCGGGAGGTTATTGCGGGCAACGTAACCATTATCAGATAATAATGAAAAGAACGCTATACATTATCACAATTCTACTAACCGCGCAATTTTCAAAGGCGCAACAACGACCGCAGTACACGCAGTACGTTTTCAATAATTACCTGTTAAACCCTGCCCTGAGCGGCATTGAAAACTATACCGATGTTAAACTGGGCTACCGAAGCCAGTGGACGGGGCTTGACGGGGCGCCGGTTACCTCTTATTTTACCATAAACGCGCCTATAGGCCGTAATTTTTTACAAGGCGATGCTACAGCCTTCCCGGCTGGTGGCGGCCTTAACCCGTCAAGCAGGGCATATACGCAAAATTATATGGCTGCCGAACCACATCACGGTATCGGCTTAACCGTAATGTCTGATAAAACAGGCCCGATATCTCAAACCAATATCGATGCTACCTATGCTTACCACCTCGGCTTAACCGAGACGCTTAACCTTGCTGTTGGCGTATCAGGAGGACTTAGCCATAATATGATTGATAAGTCGAAACTTATTCTGAATGACCCTGCAGATCCGACCATATTGAATCTTGTTCCAAGTCAATGGAAACCCGATTTGGGAGTTGGAATCTGGGCTTATTCATCAAATTATTTTTTCGGCGTATCCGCGCAACAAATCCTGCCGCAGGATTTATATGTTAACGGATCAAAGTCGGCAAACCAAAATAAAACTGTACCCCATTATTTTGTAACCGGTGGGGTGAAGCTCTTTGTATCTGATGATATTACGCTGATGCCATCGGCACTGTTAAAATTCATAGCGCCGGTTCCGGTTACGTTTGATGTGAATATGAAAATGTCGTTCCAGGATAAATTCTGGATAGGCGGTTCGTACAGACGCAATGATTCGTACGCGGCATTGGTTGGTTTTAATTTAAGCTCGCTCATTAACGTCGGCTATTCCTACGATTTTACTACCTCTGCTTTGAATACGGTAAGCCACGGCTCTCACGAAATTGTGCTGGGCATCCTGTTGAATAACCGTTATAAAGTTACCTGCCCGCAGCACACTTTTTAAGCATCGAAGTTTTAACCTGCGTTAGGTTATTCATGCGAATTAGCTATCGTGTTTTTGTTTTATGGAATTTAATTTCTTATAACGAAATTAAATAAAACAATCCTCATGTTTCATGGGTTTAACCAATAACAACTAAAATTAAAACCTATGAATACCAACAACCAAAACTGGAATAACCAGGATAACGAGCGCAACGATTTTGCGAACAACACGAATTCATTTTCGGTAAATGGCGAAGGCGCTATTAATAACAACGCACCGGATAATGAAGACGACGATCTCTATACTTCTGATGATACGGTAGATGACGAAAGCTTGACCGATGATACCGACGGCCTGGAAGAAAGTGATGATCTTTTAGATGATTATGATGATATAGATGAAAATACCGAAGTGGAAAGCCCGGAAGAAGAGGGCATAGGCACCCACAGCCAACCGGAGGTAAACCAGGTAGACCGGAGTGCCGATACCTCATTCAGCGAGCAAACCGATGTAACTCCGCCAAATAAACATGAATTTCCTTCGGTTGGTCCCGCCAAAACCGATTTTGAAAGCCGTCCGCAGGGCCGTACCACAGGCAGGATGGTTGGTCACGAGCCCGGAACAGAAGGGATTTAATAACAGGAGGTTATCATGAGCGATTATAATGATATCGAACCTAATGAAAGCCGGACCAAAGAGGAGCGTGAAAGCGGTAATAATGATGCTGTAAGCAAAGGAGAAAGCAAACCAACCGCTCACCTCGAAACAGAAGGGCCTCAAAAAAAGGATTTTAAGGTTTTACATGAAGATGGCAGCCTTGCTGATCTACCTGACAATGACGAGGAAGGAACAGGATCCGGCGATGGTACAGTAGGTGCCGGTTGATTTTTTATTAAAAAAACTTTATCTTCAAAAGCAGTCCGAAACCGGGCTGCTTTTTATATTTGAGGCAAATGCTTTTAAATGAGTTGGGAAATTTTATATCATTTGCCTTTTATCCTGATTACGGCCGCTTTAACCCAGCCGGTTTTAAAAAAACTGATCGGTAACCGGGTAGGGGGATGGCTATATTACCTGATCCTGGTTATAGTGAGCCTTGCAATTTATGCCGGTATTATAAAAATATTGCTACTGATATTTTTTCACGATACGATAGGGAATTAGTGATACACCTCTAACTGCTTTAGTCCAACGCAGCGAAATCTTCGATAATTTTTTTGTCTGTTCCATAATTTTCAATAAAAATTTGGAAATGTAAGATCGCATGTTTATTATTGTAGTGTACTAATTAAATAGTACACTAAATCACAAATCAGTTATGATTGCTATCGAAAACCTTATCTTCGGATACCACAAAAAAGAAGTGGTACTTGAAAACCTCAACCTTCATCTTAAACCCGGGGGCATTTATGGTCTGCTTGGCCGTAACGGCGCGGGTAAATCAAGTTTATTGCATCATATATGCGGCTTACTGTTTCCCAACTCAGGTACCTGCCGCGTGGCAGATAAAAATCCGGCTGATCGCTCGCCCGAATTTTTGCAACAGGTTTATTTACTGCCTGAGGATGTTTACCTGCCCAATGTATCTATCAAAAGCTACATCGACATTTATGCGCCTTTTTATCCCGAATTTAACCACGATTTGTTTTTTAAATTTTTAACGGAGTTTGAAATTTTGGCAAATGGTAAGCTTCAAAGCCTGAGCTACGGGCAAAAAAAGAAGGTGATGATCAGCTTTGCCCTGGCTACCCAGGTGAAAGTATTGCTGATGGACGAGCCAACCAATGGTTTGGATATTCCCTCAAAAAAACAGTTTCGTAAAATAATAGCCGGTAATGTAAATGATGATCAGCTGATGATCATCAGCACACACCAGGTTAAGGACCTGGATAGTTTGATAGATTCAGTACTGATACTGGAGGATAAGAAGATCATTCTGCACCAATCAGTTGATCAGATAACTGAAAAACTGGTTTTTAAGCAGGTGATGAACCTTGAGGAAGTGGCCGCGCCAATTTACAGCGAAGGCGCTTTAAAAGGCTACGCGGTGGTGGCTGTTAATAGCAAACACGAACAATCGCGGTTAGACATGGAAATGTTTTTTAACGCTGTACAAACCGAAAAGCAACAAATCTTATCACAATTTAATTAATAACTATCATGCAATTTTCAATACAAAGGTTATGGCTCCTGGTGCGTAAACAATGGGGCGAAAATAAACAACTATACGCTTTAGGTTTATTAGCATATGCGGGGATCATAGCGGCCATTATCATATATAACCTTACAGAATTTGAGGGCCTTAATGAGAGGGTTCAGGGCAACATTATTTTTATGGGTTTAATAGGGGGAGGTTTCGCATTCACCACAACAATATTAGGTCCGCTTAATCAAAAACTTACCGGCATAAGCACGTTAATGCTGCCGGCATCTGCTTTAGAAAAGCTTGCCATGGCTGCGATTTATAGCATGATTATATTTCCTGTGTGTTTTATTGCGGTTGTTTATCCTTTATTAGCTTTAGGGGTTTATATAGATCATCATCTCATAGGGCGCCCAAATTCGTTGTATTTAGTAAAGGGTGATCAGAACGCCTTATATTTTTTACTAACATTTTTGCTGGTGCAAAGTATGGCTTTATTTTCTACCGTATTGTTTAAACGTTACGTTTTAGTAAAAGGGGTAATATTGGTGATGGTTATATTTTTCGGCGTTTTAGTTTCAAACTCTTTCTTAGTAAAACAAATCATAAAAATAAATCCGGGTAAACCCATAAATTCAACGGTTACAGAAATTTATTATGATGTTAAGGAAAATGTAGTTGAACGCAGGGTAAATAAAGATTTAATATGGCCTAAAATCCGCGCCGGTATGCCTTTTTCTACTTTGGAAATCAATAATTGGGTAATCAATAAAAATATTAACGGAGTTGACTATACGGCTTACGCTGCTGTAATCATAAATCCGTATAGTAATGTGTTTGTATTGTTGTTTATAATGAGTATCCCCTTTTTTGGGCTTATCAGCTGCTTTAAGCTTAAGGAAAAACAATTGTAGCCTGCATATGGAATTTAACAACACACAACCTATATATCTGCAAATTGCAGACTATATATGCGATAAGATACAGCTTGAAGTATGGCTGGCCGATCAAAAAATTCCGTCGGTGCGTGAGCTTGCGGTTACGCTGGAGGTTAACCCCAATACGGTAGCGCGCTCTTATGAATACCTTCAGGGCCAGGAAATAATTTATACCAGGCGCGGCATGGGATATTTTGCCCAGGCTAATGCTGCGCAAAACATCCTGAAAACAAGGCGGGCGCGGTTTATGGACGAAGAGTTGCCCTTGCTATTTAAAAAAATGCAATTGTTAGGCATACCTGTGAGTGAACTGGAGCAACAGTACCAACATTTTATAGATAACCAGAATTAGTTAATATTTTAACATCAATACAATGAAAACCAGCACAAAGCTTATCATCATATTTTTAATGTGTATCCCCACATCATTGCTTGCTTATAATTTAATTTTGAAAGCTGAGTTCAATAAAGGGAATTTTGTACGCGAATTCAGGCCCAACGACAACAACATCTATATTGACACGACCGTTTTGACCGGGTTTAGGCACGTTGTTATAAATGGTTCGTTAGCTTTAGGCAACGGAGGCTTTCAACTTTGGAAACCCCATATAGATGTAGCTATAGGGGCGATCAATAATAACCGGGAAGACGCGAACAGATTAAGCATTGTTAAGGAATTGAAGGATAACCTTAACGCTATAGTAAAAAATGATACCCTCTTCATTTCTTTCCATACAAACGGAAAATATGATAACATCACGCCTGTCTGGAATCGCGCGGATGATATATTAAGAATCTATTCGAGAGCGGTTAAATCCATAAGCATTAAGTATGCAAATGTAACTGTTGAAAGGAATCATGATGTTGCCGACTCCCTGAAGCTATTTATCGGAGACTTAAGTGGTTGCGATATTAGAAACCTTTACCTGCAAAAGTTAGCTGTAATTGCCAAAGATAGTTCGTATGTAAACATCAGCCAAAGCAACAAGATCGGTGTGCTTAGCTATTCCCTGCAGAATAAAAGCCTGCTTAGTGTTGACGAAAACCCTGCCCAACGCTATTTTGCCGAGCGTATCGATAGTGCCGCGAAGATCCAGATCAGCGGTAAAGCAATTATTTTACAAAAACAGTTACACTAAGGCACATCAGTAAAGGATGCCTGATGCGATAAGTATTTACAAAAATCGAAACCTAAACCCAAAACGGGCTGCGTTGCAATAACGATAGGCCCGTTTTCTGCATAAAAACAAAGGCCGAATCTTTTAGGATGCGGCCTTTTATGCTCTTATTATAACAAACTCTTAATTCTTCATCATTTTGATAAACGAAGCCAGTTTCTCTTTCATTTCTCTTCTGTCTACAATAAAATCAAGGAAACCGTGTTCCTGCACAAATTCGGCAGTCTGGAAACCTTTCGGGAGGTCTTTTTTGATGGTTTCTTTAATAACCCTCGGGCCTGCAAAGCCAATTAAAGCGCCTGGCTCGGCAATGTTGATATCGCCTAACATAGCGTATGATGCTGTTACACCGCCGGTGGTAGGGTCGGTAAGTAATGAAATATAAGGGATTTTGGCCTGTGATAACAAAGCCAGTTTAGCCGATGTTTTGGCCATTTGCATTAACGAAAACGCGGCCTCCATCATACGCGCCCCCCCCGATTTGGAGATCATCAGGAACGGCACCTTGTGTTCAAGGGCGTAATCGATAGAGCGTGCTATCTTTTCACCAACAACAGAACCCATCGAACCGCCTATAAAGTTGAAATCCATACAGGCAATAACAATATCCTGGCCTTCAATTTTGCCTGCCGCCGAGCGGATCGCGTCTTTTAAGCCTGTTTTCTTTTGAGTTTCTTTAAGCCTGTCGGTGTACTTTTTGGTGTCCTCAAAATGCAGCGGATCGCCCGACGTAAGGTCGGCGAAAAGCTCTGTAAATTCATTATTGTCAAACAGTACCGAAAAATATTCTTTTGATCCTATGCGCAGGTGGAAGCCACAGTAATGGCACACATATTGATTTTCTACCTGTTCTGAATAGTGTAAGGGCTTTTTACAATTGGGGCATTTATTCCAGATACCATCGGGGGCTTCTTTCTTTTCCTCGGTGGTCGTAATTATCCCTTTCAACTCTCGTTTAAACCATGCCATATCTGTGTCTAACTCTTTCAATTGGCTACAAAGAAACAAAAAATATTAAACATGTGGGGTTTGTATTCAAAAAGATGTAAACGGCTAAATGGTTTACTCAAACTTTAAACACCGTTTTGGTATCAAATTGGCAATAAAAACGCCCGTTAATTAACAAACCACAATATGTTACTAAGATAAGCCTATTTTTACTACCGTTTTAATATACTTTTAAGAATAATTAGCCTTTTTAAAGAATTTTTATAACTTCGAGGCCCAAATAAACGCTAATGGATTTAAAAAATTATAGAGGTGTTCTGCACGGCGATCAGGTGCAGGAACTATTTGAAGCAGCAAAAAAGCATCAGTTTGCTTTACCGGCGGTAAACGTTATTGGTACTAACACTATCAACGCGGTTATGGAAACAGCTAAGGCTGTTAATTCCCCGGTTATTATTCAGCTGTCAAATGGCGGTGCACAGTTTTACGCCGGCAAATCATTGGATAATTCAAAACTTCAGGCCTGCATTTTAGGTGGCGTATCTGCTGCAAAGCACGTGCACCTGCTGGCCGAGCACTATGGTGTAGCGGTTATTTTACATACAGACCATGCCGCCAAAAAGCTATTGCCATGGATTGACGGTTTATTAGATCATGGTGAGCAGTTTTTTGCTGAAACAGGCAAACCACTTTTTTCTTCGCACATGCTTGATCTTTCGGAAGAGCCTTTGGAAGAGAATATCGAGATCTCTGCCAAATATCTTGAACGTATGGCTAAAATGAACATGACACTGGAGATTGAGCTTGGTGTTACCGGCGGTGAAGAAGATGGTGTTGACAACTCTGATGTTGACAGCTCACGTTTATATACCCAGCCCGAAGAGGTTTCATATTCGTACGAGCATTTATCAAAAGTGAGCCACCGTTTTACAGTAGCAGCTGCCTTTGGTAACGTGCATGGCGTTTACAAACCGGGCAACGTAAAATTACAGCCTGTTATTTTACATAACTCGCAGGAGTATGTAAAACAAAAATTTGGTTTGGCTGATGAAAAGCCGATCAACTTTGTTTTCCACGGCGGCTCGGGTTCTTCCCAGGAAGAAATCCGCGAGGCTATCTCTTACGGCGCTATCAAAATGAACATTGATACCGATATGCAATGGGCTTTCTGGGAAGGTATTAAAGATTATTATCAATCAAAAGAAGGTTATTTGCAAAGCCAGATCGGCAGCCCTGATGGCGATGATTCTCCAAACAAAAAATACTACGATCCTCGCGTTTGGTTACGCAAAGGCGAAGAAAACTTTGTAAAACGCCTTTCAGCAGCCTTTGAAGATTTGAACTGCATCGACGTTCACAGCAAATTATAATATTCATCAAAAGCTAACAAAAGCGCCTGTACATTTGTTGTATAGGCGCTTTGTTGTTTACAGGCAGCAAGGTTGAGCGTAAAAGTTAAAAATCTACTAAAAATGACAGAGATTCGTAAAAAGAAAAAGAACTTGTTTGAACGTTTTGCCAACTGGGCTACTGTAGCAACGGGTAGCTCCGGTGCATTTATTATCGCTTTTACAATTATAATTATATGGGGCGTAACAGGGCCATTGTTTCATTATTCGGATACCTGGCAGCTGGTGATCAATACGGGCACAACGATTGTAACTTTTTTAATGGTTTTCCTGATCCAAAAATCGCAGAACAAGGACTCGAAAGCTATCCATTTAAAGTTAAATGAATTGCTGGCATCGCACCAGGGCGCAAGTAACCGGATGGTTGATATTGAGGATATCACCGAAAAGGAGCTGGACCAGTTGCACAAATTTTATGTTGAGCTCTCCGAACTGGCCGAAGAGGAGGATGATATTACCTGTACGCACTCCATAGATGCCGCAAAAGAAAACCATACCAGCAAGCTTAATAGTTACAAAACCAAACCGCATTATATCAATGCCCGCAATCAAGGTAAAAAAAGCAACTGAACAGGCCGACCTGGATAAGATCAACCAGATCAGGTACGAAGTATTTGTGGTTGAACAAAACTGCCCGCCTCACCTCGAGGTAGAATATAATGATGAATCCGTTCATTTTTTAGCCACCGTTAACGGAGAGCCCGCCGGCGCCTGCCGCTGGCGAAAAACCGAAAAAGGTTGTAAGCTGGAGCGTTTTGCTGTGCTTAAAAACTTTAGGGGTTATGGGCTGGGGCAGGAAATGGTTAAAACGGTACTTGCCGATTTACCGGCAGACGCCGGTTACGTGTATCTTAATTCACAAACTCATGCTGTGCCCTTTTATAAAAAGTTAGGTTTTGAAACAAGCGGACCTGAATTTGAGGAAGCCGGTATTAAACATTATCAAATGGTGAAGAAATAACGGCGTACCCGATTTTAAAATATTTGAAAGATGCTGCAACCATTTCAACGTTCGCGGCATCTTCTGTTTAGTACATCATCAAAATTGAATTTTATGTTAAATCTGAATCTTATTCCCCGCGGGTTATTACTTGTTTTTTTGGCGTGTTTTGCCGCACTTAATTCATTTGGCCAGGAAAAAATAAAAACCATAGGAAATAAACCCCGCACCGGATCGTCTAACAATAGTTTTAATGCCGTTAAAGGCAAGGTTGTTGGCATTGAAATGAACGCCGGTAAAAGGCAGGTACAGTTATTAAAATTAAGCTTCCATACCCAAAACCACTCGCAGGATAGCATTGCGTTTAAAGTGAACGTTTACCAGATGGCCGGTAAGTATCCTAACAATGTTAATTTGGTGACCGATGAAGTTAAAGGTTATATCCAAAAATACCGCGATGGAAGCCATCAATTAACTACCGTCGACCTATCACCATACAATATTAAAGTTGCGGGCGATATTGTGGTAGCTATCGAGTTTTTGGAAACAAAACAAGGCTCAGATATCAGTTTTTCATGCGGCCTTTTTAATGGCGGTACTTTTTACCGCGACAGTGAAGCGGCAGGCTGGAAAAAAATTCCCATCGTAGGCGCCGACTTCAGTGTACAGGTAAAAAAAATGAATTGATAACTCGCATACTAAAAACTTACGAGGTCATCTGAACTTCGTAAGTTTTGTATTCAAAGGCACCTTCCTATTCAAATAACTTCTGCTCTTCTGTATAATACGTCTTCCTCGAACTTTCTTTTATAATGATATCATGGCCCGTAGGGCTTTGTTTCTTTTTGGCGTTATGAATCTTCATAAAATCGCGAACCTCACCGTTGATGATATCAGGGTTGGAATGAAGGATGCTTTTTTCGGCATCATGTAATACTTCTTTAATTGCTTTAGCCAGGTCGGCAAGTTTAGCTTCGGGGATTTTATTACTTATTGAAAAAGGCGAGATGCGCGCCTGCCACAAGATCTCATCGGCATAGGCGTTACCTATTCCCCGCAAAATTTTCTGATCAAGCAATACGGTTTTAATATTGGTTTTGGTTTTAGCCAGGCGCCTGGTGAAAAAGGCGGCATCTACCTCAAGGGCGTCTGGTACATCTTTTGGTTCGGGGTTGAGGGTAGGCTTGGCAATCCCTTGAAAATCGGTTAATACCAGGCTGCTGTTATCCTCAAAGTGCAGCTCAATGATAGAGTATTTGTTGTCATTTTTCCCTTCAAATAAAAACAGTTTACCATGCAGCATCAAATGCAGCCCCAGCACATCGCCTTTATTAAATTTGATATGCAATTCTTTGCCTTCGCGATAAACTTTTTCAACTTTTTGCCCCACAAGGGTACCATTTAAAACGGATGCGCTTACGTTCAGCTTTTTAGCGTTGGTAACGGTAACTTGCATTACCTTTTTACCACTCAGTTTGTTTTGCAGGTTATGGCTAAACGCCTGTAGGTCGGGTAGTTCGGGCATAATATTTTGTTTATAATTAAATAACGTTGCTGTTAATGTTTTGCTTCAATAACGTTCAATTTTCGATTCTGAAAAAGAAGGTTTGGTTAGCTGTTGTTCAACCTGCAATATATAAACCTATCCAAGATACAAATTTCACAGATGAGCCCGTTTGTAACAGCGTTGAAATGTTTTAAATTGAGCGCGCGTTTGCAAAGTATGAACAGGATAGATACAAAATATTTTATTGGCGGTTTAGTTATTGGTATTGCCATCGGCACCGCTTTGCATAGCGTTGCTGTGGGCATTGCAATTGGCGTTGCATTTGGGTTATCCCTGGGCTCAAGAAAAAGCGTGAAATAATAAAACCACTAAATAAATAAAGCGGCTTCGCCGCTTTATTTATTTTATATTCCAATGTATTGATTGTTAAAAATCATGATATAAGTTCCTGAACGAGCTTCTGAGACCGAATGTGATCAAGGTGTTTTTCGAGTCTTTCTGGGCGTTCTTTTCCTGGCGATAAAGCGCGCCCAGTTCAAAACGCAAATTATATTTCGGGTTTAAAATATAGGCTACTGTTCCTTCACCATAGTATAATTGAGTACTTAACCCTTGTCCAACTATACCTTTAACATTGCCTGAAGGAATAAACAGCTTATTGATCACCTTGCCGTTGTTGTCAGGTTTGTTGGCATCAAGCCCATATTTGGCATAATTAATTTGTCCCTGGAAGTCAAATCGCCCTACTGAGTAGTTGAGGATACCCAACATCTCCCTGAAATTGGCCCCGAGTGGGTGCGCTAACGGATCGCCGTAAAAACCGTAGTTGGTTAATACCCTGTCACTGGCATAGGTATATGGATTTACGGTATTAAATTCAAAAAGGTAATTTAAATGTTTCAAACCAAAAAGATCAGCTCCGCGAACACCGGCCTGCCAGCCATTGGTATTACTTGCACTAATGCCCAAGTCATTATTTTTAACTTTATCAAGCACAAACTGCCCGTAAAGCGCGGTTTTATCAAGTATTTTATATTTGGCATTAAAACCCAATATGATATTATCCTTTACATCGCCGCCCCGGCTCAACGAACCGCTGAAAAATAACGGGTTTACAAAGTTAGCGTCAAAGCCGTATTTGTTGCCCTTGGCATCTGCTTCGGGTGTTATGAGGGCATTAAAAAAACCAAGCGAGGCCCTTTTGGTGATGCTCCAATCGATGTAATGAAATAAAGCCCATTTGCGGCGGTTATTGCCGAACGAATCATATTTTTCAAGCTTCGAATCCTGGAGATAAGCCCAGGCAATCATATAACGCACAGGCCCTAAATCGGCGGTAACCCTTAGCAGCGGCATATTGGCGGCAAAGTCAGACAGCAGTACAGACCTGTAACCATCGCCAATAAACATTTTGTCCTCCCCTAGGGTAATATTTAACTTTTGGGTAGGGGAGTAAGACAAGATCGCGGTAACGTACGACCAATCCTGCGAGTTTTGAGGCTGACCGTTATAGTGCCGCGCGTAAGCCTGGCCCGGTACAAATACATTATTATTTACATAATCATTATAGTATGAAACAAACTTGGCCGAGTTTTCGAAGCCGCTGCTGTAAAACGAAAACTTATCGCCTACGGTGCCCCCAAGCTGAAACCCGCGGGTGTTTAAGTTGGTGGTTTTGCTGTTGCTCAAATCGCGCCCAACCTGCAGGTCGGTTATATAATCCGCGTAAAAAGTATATTCTTTGTCTTTTACGTCAAAAAGGTGCTCGTTAAATAATTTACGTCCACCCCAGGTTTTACGCTCTTTAACGCCAACGTTCATGATCGAGTCATAGCTGTGCCTGATGGTGCTGTCAATTAAAAACGGCCTTAATGACGTGTGCATGCCGCTTTTTACAGAATATACATCAGCGTTAAATTTTTGATACAGCTGGTATGAATTAGGCAAATAAACCGATTGGGCCTTGCTTAACTGCGCGGTAAGAAAAATCCCCGCGGCAATTAAAAAAGTTTTTTTGGGCAAGTTTAGCGAGTAGAGTTTTTGCATCGCAACAAAGTAATGATTATTTGTTGTAAGTTAAAAATTTGATTGCTTAAAAGAGGTAGCTTAAAGCCGAAGGCTAAAGGCTGAAAGCAGAAGGCTCAAAGCCTAAAACAGAACTTAATGGTTTCAGCCCTTTTGCTTTTAGCCCTCCGCTTTTGGCTTTCAGCCTTCGGGCTTTTTCTTTAGGCTGAAAGCAGAAGGCTCAAAGCCTAAAGCAGAACTTAATGGTTTCACACCTTTGCTTTTAGCCCCCCGCTTTAGGCTTTCAGCCTTCGGCTTTTTGCTTTAGGCTAAAAGCCGAAAGCTTTGTTTTCATTAAAACCAATAATATAAAAGTTAATTATTGTTAAATTTTGTCATACCAGGGTGTTTTTTTTTAATAAGTTATAAAAATCATGATATTTGCCGCGCTATTAAATTAATTGATACACCTTTAAATGCAGTATAAAAAAATTAATAACCTGTTGGGTTGGCTATGTTTTGTTATAGCCTCGGTAACCTATATCTTAACACTGGAGCCGTCTGTAAGTTTTTGGGATTGCGGCGAGTTTATATCATGCGCATACCGTTTGCAGGTATCGCACCAGCCTGGTTACCCGGTTTTCGCCATGATTGGTAAAGTATTGTCGCTGCTTTCATTTGGCGATAATACCAAGGTACCTTTCTTTACCAATATGGGTTCGGCATTGGCCAGCGGCGCTACCATCATGTTTTTATTTTGGACGATCACCGCTTTCGCCAAAAAACTGATTACCCAAAAACGCGACGAGGTTATTGACGATTATAAATTATACGTAATAATGGGAGCAGGTTTGGTAGGCGCGCTGGCATTTACATATACCGATACCTTCTGGTTTTCGGCTGTGGAAACTATTGTTTTCGCTTTATCATCATTGTGTACGGCTATTGTATTTTGGGCTATTTTAAAATGGGAAGAGCATGCCGACGAGCCCGGAGCCGATAAATGGATCGTATTCATCGCTTATGTTATTGGTTTATCCATCGGGATCCACCTACTTAACCTGCTAACCATTCCGGCTATCGGTATGGTATATTATTTCCGTCGCAGTAAAAAAATTACTCTTGGCGGCAGTATCCTGGCGTTTTTGGCCGGCGTGGTAATACTTGGTCTGGTACAATACGGCATCAGGGGATATACCGTAAAATTCGCCGCCTATTTTGACCTGTATTTTGTTAACTCGCTGGGGATGGGTTTTGGTACCGGCGCATTCTTTTTACTGCTGCTTATTGTGGCAGCGCTGGTTTTCGGTATTATTTACAGTATCCGCAAAAATAAACCTGTACTTAACCTGGCGCTGCTGTGCGTGGCGTTTATCTATTTCGGTTACGGATCGTTCGCGTACATTCCTATCCGCGCCACTGCTAATCCCAATCTGAATAACTCTCATCCTGATAACGCCTTTACGCTATATGGCTACCTTAACAGGATCCAATACGGCGAAGTACCTTTACTAAGCGGTCCTTTTTATGATGCCCAGGTAGTTGATCAAAAACAAGGCAGCATTATTTACCGCAAAGGGAAAACCCAATACGAAAATGCCGGCAGAAAAACCGATTATGTTTATGATCATACAACCGCTTTGCCGCGTATGTACAGTACAGATCCAAACGATGTACAATTTTATAAACAATGGCTCCGCATTCCTGAAGGACAAGCCCCAACAATGGGTGATAACCTGAAATGGATGTTTAGCTGGCAGATGTACCAGATGTACTGGCGCTATTTTTTCTGGAACTTTGTTGGCCGTTATAATGACGCCGACGGGCAGCAAAGCACCGAAGGTATTGACGGCAACTGGACAAGCGGTATTTTTGACGGCGGAAAACACCTGCCCAAATCGGTAACCGCTGCAAATACTTACACGCCGCTATACGGCATTCCTTTGCTTGTTGGTTTAATAGGGTTGTTTTATCACGTTAATAAACGTGGTAACGATGCACTGATTGTTGGTCTCTTGTTCTTTTTTACGGGTTTAGCTATTGTACTGTATGTTAACCAGGCTTCGGTGCAGCCGCGCGAACGTGATTACTCATACGTGGGGTCGTTTTATGCTTTCGCCATCTGGATAGGGTTGGGGGTTATTTGCATAGCCGAATTTGCCCGTAAGTATGTTAATGCTAAAACGGCTGCTATAGGCTCAACCGTTATCTGTTTATTAGCTTGCCCGGTGTTACTGGCGGCCAAAGAGTGGGGCGATCATGACCGGTCAACCAAAATGACCCCGCATGATATGGCTTACAATTACCTGATATCATGTCCGCCAAACGCAATTTTGTTTACTTATGGCGATAACGACACCTACTCGTTGTGGTACGATCAGGAAGTGGAAGGCATCCGCCCGGATGTGCGCATTGTTAACCTGAGTTTATTTACCGGCGATTGGTACATCCGCCAGATGCAGAAGCAAATGAACGCTTCGGCGCCGCTGCCTATTACCATGCCTTTTGATAAATATAAAGAGGGCGTTAGGGATGTGATTTATTTTAACGATCAAAAATTGCCCGGCTCGCAGGATATTAAAGAGGTTTTTGATTTTATTACTTCTGATGATAAGGCTGCTAAGGTTGAATATCAAAGCGGAGATTTTGGCAACTACCTGCCAACCAAAAATCTTAAAATGGATATTAATGCGGATGAGGTTGTTGCCAACGGCGTAGTAACCCCTGAGCAAAAAAGCAGGTTGGCAAAAACCATGGAGTGGAAATATACATCAAACTACGTAACCAAGGAAAACCTGGCCATGTTTGATATTTTAGCCCACAACCACTGGAAACGCCCCATCTGTTTTACAACTACCATTGGTAATGAAAACCTGATTGGTTTGCAGCCGTATTTGTATAAAGAGGGCTTTACCTATCATCTCATCCCGTTTCAAAAAGATACCACAATACATGATCAGTTAAGTAAGGTTAATACGGATGTGATGTATGCCAACGTAATGACCAAGTTTAAATTTGGTAAGTTCAAAACTGCGAAGTACCTTGATCACGAGTCTACATCGATGTTTTACCCGGTAATGGTAACAACTTTCCTTGATCTGGCCCAAAGCCTGGTACAGGAAGGTAAAAATGATAAAGCGCTTAAAGTGGTTCAGAAATATGATGCCGAACTGCCCGACCTGTATCCGTATGTTGATGTGGCCGGCAGGAAACTATATCTTGCTCAACTGGCTTATCAACTGCACGATGTAGTGCTTGGCAACAAACTGGCAACCAATATTGACAACTACCTGAAGGATCAGCTGGATTACAATGCCTATCTGCTTACGCAGGATATCAACAGTATTAATGGCCGTGATGTTCAAATAGGTATGCAGGTGCTTAATGGCCTCGCCCAGTTTGCCAGGGATAACCATCAAACAGCCCTCGCTAATCAGTTTGATAAACAGCTTAAGGATTATGAAACCAAATTCCGCGCTGTGCTGGGTAGCGGACAATAAACTTTTATAATTAGATACAATACAAAGCTATCCCGGTTTGGGGTAGCTTTTTTTGTTGATTTACTCACCCCGGCTTTGCTGCGCCCGCCACCTATCTCCGTATTTGTGTGACCGTTGATAACTAAGGGGAAACTATATAGTTATTTGGAATATTGATTAAAACGCTGTTTTTAAGTAAATTGAGGTATACAAGGCAAGTAAAACAGAAAATACACTAAATAAAGCCGTAACGAAATTTCTTTCAAATAATTGGGGTTCAAAAAGCGATAAATTTTATAGAATAAGGCGCTTACCTAATCCATGATTTTTGAAGACATATTGCGACGTTTGCTAACATTATTTTGATCAGATTGTGAAACAGACTACCGGGGTACTTAAGCCTGTTAAACGTGTAACAAAACTCATCAATGTATCTTTGCAGGAGATGACAATGATGACGTATTCTCCTAAGCCATGCTTTGAACATCATAATTTGCCGGTGCATTAATGGATAGCGCCTTATTAGCTATGTAACCGCTTAAACAACAAAATTTAACAGCTCCGGTTAAACAAATGTTGTAAGATTAAGATAAATATTGCGCTATTCCGCCAATCGTGAAATATACTTTTACTCCTGTTGTTAAACCCGCACGGGCGGGTACCGCAACCCAGGTACCGTTAACATAACGACGTACAAACTACCAATTATATACTTGCTGAAATCATAACACTGATGTTAAGGCTCTGGTTGCCAGGTTATGGCAGCCCGGATACGCCCTAAATAAAATTGTTTAGATAGTAACTCCGACAGGATGCGGCGGTACGATTATATTAAAATTTAATAACACCTAAATATCAATTATCAACCATTAACCATTAACAGAAAATTATGGAAAGACAACACAACGATTTTCAGATTTGCGACAAGTACGCAACATTCCAATCCGGGCAAATCCCTCACAAACATTTATCCTCAAAGTAATATCAGGATAATTTTTAGGCGTTTGCAGCTTAAACGATGTATGAAAATGTTAGGTGGAAATATTAAATATATCTGCGTTTTCCTGTCGAATTGAAGATTTTAACCTTAAACAACATGAAGTATTCTCTACAAAAAATTTATAATAAAAGGTGGCGGTATGCTACGCTCATCCTTGCAGGATGCACGTTAGTGGCGCCATCGGTGGCAATGGCCGGTACCGGTAACCCGGCAGGTTTGGTAACCGGGGGCATCATCATCGAAAGCGGGACTTTAAAACTCAAGCCGGCCTTCACTGTAACCGGTAAGGTAACAGACGAAGATAATATGCCCCTGCCTGGTGTAGCGGTATCTATAAAGGGCACAACCCAGGGCGTTAGTACCGACGTGAACGGTAATTTTAAAATATCGGTGCCCGGAAATACTGCGGTACTTGTTTTTAAACTGATAGGTTACGCGCAGCAGGAGTTTACGGTATCAGGCAGCGCCGAGCTTAACGTTCAAATGAAAAAAGATACCAAAAACATCGAAGAGGTTGTTGTGGTTGGTTACGGGTCGCAGAAGCGTGCCAGGGTAACGGGCGCGGTATCCTCCGTTAGCGGTAAAACGCTCGCTTCCTTACCTGTGGGTGGTATTGAAGGTTTACAGGGCCGTATTTCCGGTCTTACGGTAACCAATAACGGTGGTCCGGGTACAGGGGCAATCATATCTTTGCGTGGTATCAGTTCGGTAAACTACGGATCTGATCCGCTTTATATTGTGGATGGTTACCCGGGCAGCCTTACAGGTGTTGATATTAAAGATATCCAAAGTATCGACGTGCTGAAGGATGCCAGCGCGGCGGCCATATATGGTTCGCGCGGTACAAACGGCGTTATTATCATCACCACCAAAAAAGGCAGTAATAATAGCCGTACCGAAGTAATTATCGATTCATATTACGGTCTGCAAAACGTTATCAAAAAATTCGACCTGCTCAATACCCAGCAATACCTGCAATATGAGCGCGCGCTTAACGGTTCGGCAGGTATTGGTTTACCGCCCCGGTTGCAACCTGACAACTTTAATAAGCCTGTTTACAATGGCGCGTCTCAAACCTTTGCCCAAACCAATACCAACTGGCAGGATGCCTATTTCAGGAGCAACGCACCCGTACAACAGCACAATATTGCTTTGACCGGCGGTAACGCGGTGTCTCGTTTTTATACCTCTGCCAATTATTTTGATCAGCAGGGTATTGCACAGGGCTTAAGTGCTTATCACAAGGCCTTTCGTGCTAACTCTGACCATACCATAGGCAAACTACTGTCATTTGGTGAAACCTTCAACGTTATAGTCAACCACCAGCGATATGGTGTGGATGCCGGTAACCGTTCCGCCATCACCAATGTGGTGAGGATGCAGCCTTATCTGCCTGTTTATAACCCCAACAACGCCGGCGGGTTCATGGGGCCGCTCAACAGTTTCGACGGATCTGATCCAACCAACCCTATCGAGGCTGCTAAACTGATTGATAATACCAACCATGGTTTTACCGTACACGGTAACGCTTACGCCACTCTTAAATTTACGCCGTGGTTAAACTTTAAATCAATTTACGGTATTGATTACAACACCAATCAAAACAATACTTATACACCTATCTATGACGATGGTGGTACCTCCAAATCTACAACGGCGGTTATCAATTATGGCCGTACAACCAGTACAACGCAACTGTTTTCGCAACAGCTAACCTTCGACAAGACATTTGGCGGCGCGCACCACGTAAACGCCGTGCTGGTTTATGAAGCGCAAACATCGCGGGGTGATAACCAGGTATCTTCGGGCAATCAAAACACCAATACTGTAAGAACATTAAATGGGGCAACCAATCTGTATACCAACTACACCTATGGCACCAACGTTCTCATTTCGGAAGTGGCTCGCGTTGGGTATGATTTTCAAGGCAAATACCTTGTTTCAGGTTCAATCCGCCGTGACGGTTTATCGGTGTTCGCGCCCGGGCACAAGCACGAAAATTTCCCCGCTGCTTCCTTAGGCTGGAAGGTAGACCAGGAAAATTTCATGAAGGGCATCCAGTCCATATCTTCGTTAAAGCTTAGGGCCGGTTATGGCGTAACCGGTATTAACGGTACGGTATTGGGCAATTACCCTTATTTGCAGCCAATACAGTCTAACATCGCAACCTATCCATTTAACGGTTCGTTAGCTGACCTCGGGAACGCTTCATTTTACAGCGGTTTAAGTAATTACAACTTACAGTGGGAGATAACCAAGCAAACCAACATAGGCCTGGATCTGGGCTTATTTCATGATATCTTTACCATTTCTGCCGAGGTTTACACCAGGAAAACCGATAACCTTTTGTTAACCGTACCAACGTCGCCCAGCCTCGGGTATAACGGCGCGGGTACGCTATCTAACGTTGGGGCGATGCGCAACCGGGGTTTTGAGATTACATTAGGCTATCACAAAGCAAACGGTGAGTTTAAATACGATATTAACGGAAACTTTGCCTTAAACAGGAACAAGGTTTTATCGCTTAGTTCCCCCAACGCGTCAATTGTTTCAGGAGGCGATGCTGACTATGGCGGCGGCGGCCCTATAACCAATACGGTTGCCGGTCAGCCGGTGCAGTCGTTCTACGGTTATATCGTTGACGGGATCTTCCAAAACGCTGCCGAAGTAGCCAACTCGGCCACGCAAACCGGTGCCGCTCCCGGCGATATCAAATTCAGGGATATAAACAAAGACGGGGTGATTAACGATGCCGACCGTACGTTTATCGGTAGCTACCTGCCTAAATTTACCTATTCGTTAAACTTCAACGCTTCTTACAAAAACTTCGATGCGGTGGTATTTTTCCAGGGCGTTTACGGTAATAAGATTTTCAACGCCGAGCGTATTATCCTGGAAGGTATGCCAAGGCTTTTTAATGCAGGCACCAATGTTTTAAAAGCCTGGACACCTACCAATACCGCTACCGATATCCCGCGCGCCTTCTCCGGCGATCCTAACAGCAACGTCCGGCCTTCAACCAGGTGGATCGAGAGCGGATCATACCTGCGTGTTAAAAATTTGCAGATCGGTTATAATTTCCCTGCCGCCTGGTTAAGATCAAAAACCGATAACGCGCTTAACCGGCTCAGGGTGTTTGTAGCATCCACCAATCTTTTAACATTCACCAAATATAAAGGTCTCGATCCCGAAATAGGCTCGCGTAACGGTACCCTGACCAATGGTATTGATTATGGCCAATATCCGCAGCCAAGAACAGTTCAGTTGGGGTTACAAGCCACCTTTTAATGATTAATTTAAAAAGATACAGTGATGAAAACTAAGAAAATATTCGTGTGGTCGGCCCTTACAGCTATTATTGTAGCGGCGACGGTGAACTCTTGTAAAAAAGGGTCCCTTAACACCAACGACCCTAATAACGTAACAATCAACCAGTATTATAAAACCTCCGATCAGCTTACCAAGGGCGTAAACGCTATTTATGTTGCCGTACATTCGCTGGGGCTCGTATCAAGAGAGTGGTTTTTTATTCACGACCTCAGGAGTGATGATGTAGCAAGTGGCGGCGGGCAGCTGGAGGCCCCGAGAGGGCAGCTGCTTAATGGCAACGGTAACCCAACCAACCCAGTTGTGAGTTCTGTTTGGAACACCTGGTACACCGTTATTTTCAGGGCTAACGTGGTTATTGAAAACGGCCCTAATGTAACTGATAACACAGCCCTGCGGGACAGGCTGGTAGGCGAGGCCAAGTTTTTACGTGCCTGGGCTTATTTTGATTTGGTTTCGCAGTGGGGCGGAGTTCCTATTTATACATCGGCGCCTAAGGCAGTAACCGATTATCAGCCCCGCTCGTCCGAAGCTGAGGTTTATGCTTTGATTATTAAAGACCTGCAGGATGCCGCGGCCGTTCTGCCCGAAAAATCCGCTACTGATAAGGGAAGGGCAACCGCTTCTGCCGCGAACGCCATGCTGGGCCGCGTTTTGATGCAAAACGGCGATTACGCTGGGGCAAAAGCCGCGCTTTTAAAAATTCCTACAACAGGGGTTAACGGTTATTCGCTCACCGGCAGATACCTTGATAACTTTGAAGAAGAAACCGAGTTTAACAGCGAATCTATCTTCGAGATTGTGTTTGTTGATAAAGGCGATGGCGGCTTTAACTGGGGCGGCGACAGCCCCACCTCAGCGCAATCTACCGTACGTAACCAGGAATATAACCCTATAGCCTGGCGAAACCTGATCCCCTCAAATAAATTGATCAACGAGTTTGAGAATACCGCGACAGGCGCGGCTAAATCTGATCCACGCTTCCATTATACCTGCTATCAAACCGGCGATACCTATAACAAAGGCGCGTCGGTACTAACAGACGGCGACCAAAACGGCAACTCATCGGTAATGAACGGGGTTACCAAAAAGATCAGTTTCCGTAAGTTTATGATCATTTACAAGGAAGGCTTACCCGCCGCAAGTTTCCATCCGGGAGGCAATAACCAGCGCATTATCCGTTACGCCGAAGTGATATTGATGCTGGCAGAATGCGAAAATGAATTGGGTAACACGGCTGCTGCGGTTAACTACCTTAACATGATCCGTTCACGTGCAGATGTTGATATGCCGCCTTACCCAACTGCGCAATATCCTGTAGGCTCGAAAGCTGATGTTGTAAAGGCCATTATGCATGAAAAGATAGTGGAAATGGGCTGCGAGGAAACAAGGAATATCGATATCCTGCGCTGGAGGAAGAAACAATACTTCACAACAGATCCGCTCACTTATTTCAAAAAAGGCAGGGATGAACTGTTGCCCATTCCGCAGGCCGAGCTGGATAATAACCCCAAAGTAAGCGGGCATCAAAATCCCGGTTATTGATTGTTATCTTGCAGAAATAATCAGAGGTTATGGATTGCCAAATTCCATACCTGTTAAAAAAAGATAGGCTGTGCTAACAGCCTATCTTTTCAGTATAAGCCTAATTTACAGATGAAGAAATTTTACCTTTTATTGCTGCTGGGTTCGCTTGCTTTTTCGTGTGCAAAAAAGAAGGCGCCACTTTTTGAATTAATACCCTCATCGCATACAGGCATTACCTTTAATAATTTAATTACAGAAAACGATTCGATCAACCCGATAGATAATGCCAATGTGTACAACGGCGGCGGCGTAGGAATTGGTGATTTTAATAACGATGGCTTGCCGGATATTTATTTTACAGGCAATATGGTATCGAACAGGTTATACCTTAACCGCGGTGATTTTAAATTTGAGGATATTACTGATAAGGCAGGGGTAAACGGCCTGGGGAAATGGGGCAGGGGAGTCGCGGTTATTGATATCAATAATGATGGTTTACAGGATCTTTACGTATGTAATTCGCTGCTGCAGGATAGTGTTAAACGGCAAAATTTGCTTTACATTAACCAGGGAACAGATCAACAGGGAATCCCCCGCTTTAAAGAAGAGGGTAAAGAATACGGCCTTGACATCAGGGCTTATTCTACCATGGCCGCTTTTTTTGATTATAATAATGATGGGAAACTGGATATGTACCTCACCGTTAACCGCCCCGGCGATGGTTATTATGCCAATCAGTTTCGCCCGCTAATTACCGATGGCAGCGGTAAAAGCACCGGGAGATTATATGAAAACAGATGGGATGACAAACTGAAGCACCCGGTATTTAGCGATGTATCCAAAAAAGCCGGAATATCCATTGAAGGGTACGGGCACGCCGCAACCATAGTGGATATAAACAGGGACGGCTGGAAGGATATTTATGTTACCAGCGATTTTATATCGCCCAATATCCTGTACATCAATAATGGGGATGGCACATTTACCAACCGGTCAAAGGAGTATTTTAAGCATACTTCAATGAACTCGATGGGCCAGGATATTGAAGATTTAAATAACGATGGGCTTGCCGATGTTTTTGAACTGGATATGTCGCCGCCTGATAATTATCGCAAAAAGATGATGTCGATGCCGGATGCCTATCAATCGTACGAGCTGTTTAATCATTATGCTTATCAATATCAGTATGCCCGTAATACTTTACAGATAAACCAGGGTCCGGGGTTAGGGCAAAACGATTCTGTTAAAAGCCCGGTATTCAGCGAAACGGGATTTTTAAGCGGAGTAACCGAAACCGATTGGAGCTGGACGCCCCTGATCAGCGATTTTAATAACGACGGCTACCGCGACATTATCGTGACCAACGGGTTTCCGAAGGATGTCACCGATCACGACTTTATTGTTTTCCGGAACAACCCTTATTCTACTGCTTCAAAAAAAACTATTTTAGACCAGATCCCTACGGTTAAGATCCACAATTTCGCTTTTCAAAACAACGGCGACTTAAACTTTAAGGATGTTTCAGACCAATGGGGATTGGATTTGCCTACATTTTCGAACGGAGCGGCGTATGCCGACCTGAACAATGACGGCGCTATGGACCTGGTGATCAATAACATCAACGACCAGGCGCTTATTTATAAAAACAACAGCCCCGTGGTTAATGCCAGGCCATTAAACTACTTGCGGATTAAATTTAACGGTGATGGTTTTAATAAAGATGGTATCGGTGCATGGGTGGATATTTATTATCAGGGCAATCACCAGGTTTATGAAAATAATCCCTATCGGGGATATTTATCTTCTATTCAGAAAATGGCACATTTCGGTGTGGGGAAGTTCAAGGTTCTGGATTCTGTGGTAGTTAAATGGCCCAATAATTATAAGCAGGTTTTAAAAAACGTAAAATCCAGCCAAACGCTTACAGTCAGTATCAATAATGCCCGCCAGCCCTATAACTGGTTGGCTCCGCAGAAAAATAAAAGCGCGTTGTTTACAGAAATTACCGGTGCCGCCGGCATTCATTACCGGCACCATGAAAACGACTTCCCTGATTTTACCATCCAAAAATTATTGCCTCATAAACTGTCAGCTTACACACCGGCACTTGCAGCCGGGGATGTTGATGGCAACGGGCTTGATGATATTGTAATTGGAGGTAACCGCGAATTTCCGGCACAGGTTTTCCTGCAGCAAACGGATGGCAGGTTTAATCAGCGGAATTTAGTAGAGGGAAAACCGGATAGCTTGAATTATAAGGATGAAAGTTTGTTGCTTTTTGATGCCGATGGCGATGGGAAGCCCGATCTTTACATCGCACGCGGGGGATATGAAAGCCCTTCGGGTTCGAAAAATTATGCTGATTGCATTTACCTTAATGATGGCCGCGGGCATTTCAGCGAACAGAAAAGTGCCCTGCCCGGTAACCTGACAAGCAAGCTGTGTGTACGGGCGTTTGACTATAATAAAGATGGTAAAACCGATTTGCTGGTAACCGGCCGTGTCGATCCGTGGCATTATCCAAACCCGGTATCATGTTTTATTCTGCGTAATGACAGCAAGCCCGGGAAACTCCAATTTACCGATGTTACACAATCGGTTGCTCCATGTTTGAAGAACCTCGGCTTAACCTGCGACGCGCTGGTTACCGATTACAATAATGATGGCTGGCCTGACCTTATCATTGCAGGCGAATGGATGCCGGTAACCTTTATTAAAAACGTACAGGGTAAATTTATCAATGCTACCGCTGCGTCGGGGATAGCCGGTAAGGTAGGCTGGTGGAACTCAATCGCGGCGGGCGATTTCAGGCATTGCGGAAGGATGGACTACATTGTTGGTAACCTTGGCAACAACAGCTTTTTCAAGGCCAGCGACAAAGAGCCTGTTTACATTACCGCGGGTGATTTTGATAAACGCGGAACTACAGATGCTTTACCTTCGCTCTTTCTTCAGGATACTGATGGCGTAAGGCGCGAATTCCCGTCTTTTGTTCGCGACGATGCTGTGAAACAGATGATCAGTCTCCGCAAAAAGTTTGTGAACTATCGCTCTTTCGGGCATGCAACCCTGCAGGATCTGCTTTCGCCCCAGCAATTTAAAAGCTCCCTGCGGTTAAAAGCCAATACGCTTACCTCGTGCTACCTCGAAAATTTGGGTAACGGTAAGTTTAAAATGCATCCGCTGCCTAACTATGCCCAGGTTTCGGCCCTTAACGGGATGGTTGTTGATGATTTTGATAACGATGGCAATTTAGACGTAGCTATTAATGGAAACGATTATGGTACCAATGTTTCGGTAGGCCGGTACGATGCCCTGAACGGTTTGCTTTTAAAAGGCGATGGCAAGGGCGGCTTTAAGCCATTGTCAATTTTACAAAGCGGGATCTGTTTCCCCGGCGATGGAAAGGCTTTGGTAAAACTCAAGGGTAAAGATAACCGCTACTACCTCTCGGCCAGCCAGCGTAACGGTAGCTTACAGTTATTAAAGCTTAATACCCCGGCAAAGATTATAAAAGTAGAACCGCAGGATGTATATGCCGAGGTTTTTGCCAAAGATGGCCGGGTTACAAGGGAGGAGTTTTATTATGGCTCATCTTTTTTATCTCAATCGGCAAGGTTCCTGAAATTAAGCCCGGGGGTACAGAAGGTGAAAATTGTATCCGGAGATGGCAGGTTCAGGGAGATCAGGCTTTAGTGGTACCGGCCAGCAAGGTATGTTTGGGTGACCCGGATTGATGCCACGCCGGAAATCAACATATAAAGTTCAATAATAATGAACTGAACAGATGTTAAAACCGGGATGCGGTTATGCTTCTGTCAGGAAATCGCAGAAACCAGATGAATACTTATATAAAGCTTTTGCTCCTTTTGCTATCCGCCTCCGTGGTTTCATCATGCCGGGAATCATCAGATTTGAAGATGATCCGGATCATAGCGAACCTGAACCGGAAAGACTACGATAGCCGCAACCCGTTTTGCCCCGAAGCCAGGCTGGCACAGTGCGATAGCCTGTTAAAGTTGCCGGGCCGCGAAAACGACTTTTATATTTTAAATGCCAAGGCTAAGCTGCTATTACAAACCGGCGACGAGAAACAGGCGGTCGCCATCTACCAGAAAATGGCAACCGGCGCTGATAGCTCAAAAGGGGATTTGTTTGAGCCGGATATGGGCCTTGCCTATATGCGTTTGGGCGAACGGACTAATTGTGTAATGAACCACAACAGGATGTCATGCACTTATCCGATAAGGGATAATGCTATTCACGTCAATCAAACAGGGTCGCAGAATGCGATTGCCGTTTATGAGCGAATTTTGAAAAAGCACCCTGCCGACCTGGAATCGAGGTGGATGCTCAATATCGCTTATATGACACTGGGTAAATATCCCGACAGCGTACCCGCGCCGTTTTTAATCCCCGGCCTCAACAAAACCGGTCCGGCAACAATAAAACCGTTTACCGATATGGCTGCCGACGTGGGTATCAAGCTAAGCAGCAGGGCAGGCGGCGCTATTGCCGAGGATTTTAATAACGACGGATATATAGATCTTATCACCTCGGGAACCGAGCTTGATGACCGGATGCATTATTTTCAAAACGATCAGAACGGAGCTTTTGTTGATAAAAGTGAGACAAGCGGTTTGCTCAGATTTACAGGTGGACTGAATATCCAGCAAACAGATTATAACAACGATGGCCGGATGGATATTTTTGTGCTGCGCGGCGCCTGGAAAAAGAACGGTTTCGGCAACCAGCCGCCCTCGCTGTTACGAAACAATGGCGATGGTACATTTACAGATGTGACTATACCTGCCGGGCTGCTTTTTTATCATCCTACCCAGGCGGCTGTATGGGTCGATTTTAATAACGACGGGTGGCTTGATGTTTTTGTAGGGGCCGAGGGTTTTAACAATGGTGATAGTGTTAACGTTCACCGGAGTATGCTCTACCTCAATAACCATAACGGCACGTTTACCGAGGTTGCCCGTAAGGCCCATTGCGATGTGATGTCGTACGTAAAGGGCGTTACATCGGCAGATTTTGATCGTGATGGGTGGCCGGATATCTTTATTTCCACCATGGATGGCCACAAATATCTTTTAAGAAATAAAGGCAACAGCAGGAATGTGCCCGACTTTGATGATGTTACCAAACAATCGGGGTTACTGGCAAATACCAACAGTACCTTTACTACCTGGTTTTTTGATTACGACAACGACGGCTGGCAGGATCTGCTTATCGCGGATTATAAATTTGAAGCCCCGCTTGGCTACTATTCGGCTGCCGAGGCGCTTGGAAAGCCGGTACCTGACGCCGGAACTATCTATTTATATAAAAACAACCACAACGGCACTTTTATCAATGTTTCCAAGCAAACGGGACTTGATAAGGTGGTGTTTAGCATGGGCGCCAACTTTGGCGATATTGATAATGACGGCTTTCCCGACCTGTATTTTGGCACAGGTAACCCTGATTTCGGGTCGCTTATACCCAATAAAATGTTCCGGAACGCGGGAGGCAAACGGTTTGAGGATGTTACGGGAGTTTCGCAGACAGGCAACCTGCAAAAAGGCCATGGGGTAGCGTTTGCCGATTTCAGGAATTGCGGTTTGCAGGATATATTTATTGAAATGGGCGGCGCTTATGCCGGTGACGCTTATGCCAGCCTGCTGTATGTTAACCCCGGTCAGAATAATCATAACTGGATCAGTATAAAAGCAGAAGGCTTGAAATGCAATAAAGCAGCTATAGGCAGTAAATTGAAAATAACATTTAATGACAATGGCATAACAAGAAGTGTTTACCGTGATATCAACTCCGGCGGCAGTTTTGGCTCATCGCCCATGCAGGCCGAAATAGGAGTAGGGGATGCCGCCGTTGTTGAAGAACTTGAGATAACCTGGGCCGGTAGCCATACTGTTCAGCGGTTTCATAATTTGAAGGTGAACGGGTTTTACCATATTACAGAAGGAAGCGCGACGATCACCCCGGTCAGGTTAAAAAAACTTAACTACCATAAAACGGCCGGTATGACGATGGCTATGACAAGGTGAAAATTGCAGGAGGATAGCTGAATGCTTACTGTTTACATAGCAGGTTTTCAAAATTTATAAATTAACTTCAGCCAATAGTTTTATCATCCCTAAGCGTAATTTTGCTTAAATCTATTGCCCGCCTATGCCGTTTTTATCTCATATCTCATTACCTGCTTTATCGGGTGGTTACCTGCAAAACATCCAAAGCCTTAAAAACGGGCTGCAACTTAGGTTGCAAACCAATGTCACTTTTTTTGTGGGCGAAAACGGATCGGGAAAATCAACCCTGTTGGAAGGTATAGCCGAGCAGTGCGGATTTAGCCTGAGGGGCGGTAACCGTAACCATAATTTAAACACCGGGCACCTGTTTGAAGGCTATGAATCGCCGTTGGCGCGGGTAATCCAGTTGGGTTGGACACCCCGCCGGGTTACCGAAGGCTTTTTTATGAGGGCCGAAAGCTTTTTCAATTTCGCCTCGTACATTGATGAACTGGCTATCGATAACCGTCGCATTTATAACGCTTATGGTGGCCGGTCGCTTCATGAGCAATCGCACGGCGAATCGTTTCTGGCACTGTTTCAAAACCAATTTGAGGCAGGCATTTACATACTTGATGAGCCCGAGGCTGCGTTATCGCCTGCAAGGGTGCTTGCCTTTATGTCGGTAATTCACCAGTTAGATCGCAGTGGGCGTGCGCAGTTTATTATAGCAACCCATTCGCCAATGCTCATCTGTTATCCGGGGGCGGCCATTTACCAGTTTGATGAAAGCGGGATCCGTGAAACCAATTATCAGGATACGGAGCATTATCATCTTACCAAATCATTCCTCAATAATCCGGAACTATACCTCCGGCATTTGATGGATGGGTAAGATTTGCGTACGCTAAATTTCCCTCAAAACTATTCCGGTTCAAATTCGTCTAAACTTTTCTGGGAACGTTTGCGTGTTTTTTATTGCCTTAAAGTTTTTATTTATAGACCCCCGCCTTTATTCTTGCTTATCATAAGCAAATTATCATCAAAACATGATATTATCACGATACAACCTCGATAAAATTAATGTACCGGCTGCAGAACTGCCGCCGGTAAATGTATTCGACCTGCCCGAAAAAGTATTACAGTTTGGTACAGGAGTACTGCTGCGCGGTTTGACCGATTATTTTATTGATAAAGCCAACCGCCAGGGTATTTTTAATGGCAGGGTGGCGGTAATTAAATCCACAGATAAAGGGTCGGCCGCCGATTTCGATACGCAGGATGGATTATACACTATTTACGCGAAGGGTGTTGAAAACGGTAAGGAAGTAAGCGAGCAGGTAATTTGTTCGGCTATCAGCCGGGTACTGTCAGCTACCGGTGAGTGGGACAAGATATTGGATATAGCCCGGAGCGAAAACCTGCAGATAATTATATCCAACACTACCGAGGTTGGTATCCAACTGGTACAGGAAGATGTACGCAATGGCCCGCCCTCGTCGTTCCCCGCCAAGCTGCTGGCCATTTTATATGAGCGCTACCTCGCTTTTAACGGAAGTGAGGACGCCGGGTTGGTTGTCATTCCCACAGAACTGATTATTGATAACGGCAAAAAGCTGGAAGCCATTGTAACCGAACTGGCTCGTCTTAATCAGTTGGAACAGGCTTTTATAGATTGGCTGAACGATAGCAACAGTTTCTGCAGTTCGCTGGTTGATAGAATTGTACCCGGCAGGCCCGACAGCGCTTTAAGTAATGCGATGGAAACAACACGCGGCTATACAGATAATCTCAGCATCATGTGCGAAACTTACAGCCTTTGGGCCATTGAGGGTAATGAAAACATAGCCGGAGTGTTAACTTTTGCACAGGCCGATAAGGGGGTGGTGATTACGCCCGACATCGGATTGTTCAGGGAGTTAAAACTGCGTTTGCTTAACGGTACGCATACATTGAGTTGCGCGGTTGCTTATCTCAGTGGTTTTAAAACGGTTAAGGAAGCATTGGATGACCGCGATTTTACCCGGTTTATAACAAAACTGGTATTCAAAGAGATATTGCCTTCTATCCCCTACAAAATTGATGAAACCGTGGCTGCCGATTTTGCGGGCAAGGTGCTGGACAGGTTCCGCAATCCGAATATCAGGCACGAGTGGCTCAGCATTTCGCTGCAGTATGTAACTAAGGTTAAAATGCGGGTGATTCCGCTGTTGCTCAACTATTATAAAAATAATAATGAAGCGCCGCCGTCTATGGTGCTTGGTTTTGCCGCGTTTATGCGCTTTATGCAGGTTACCCAAACCGACGATGGCAAATACGTTGGCAAGCTGGATGGTGGTGATACGTATATTGTAACCGACGATCAGGCACCCTATTTCAGTAAGATTTGGGCAGGCGCCGACCCGGCAACCGCTATTAACACCATCCTTAAAAATAAAGAGCTATGGGATGCTGATTTAACCGCGCTTAATGGTTTTGCTGAAGCTGTGATTGAACAGTTCGGGTTGATTATTAAACAGGGTAAACCTGATTTAATTACCGGGTAATTGTATATACACTTACCAAAATTGAAAGTTCACCAGGGTTGTTACATGGTATATCCGCATTTTTTAAACCAAAATAAAACCATAGGGCATACGGGCGAATCTATTTTAAATGATGTTTTAAATAACCTGCAGCGATAAGAAAACATACGCTTTAATGCATTTGAAGGATAATTTTGTTCTGCAGAAAAGCGGGATTTCCTTATAAATTTGAGTCGATGAAAATATTAACTTGTACAACGCCCGGAACATTGGCATACGGCACAGCCGATATGCCAACGCTAAATCCCGGTAACGCGTTGCTGAAAATAAAACGTATAGGCATTTGTGGTACCGATTTGCACGCTTTTGAAGGTACACAACCTTTTTTTAGCTATCCGCGGGTGTTAGGGCATGAGCTGGCGGCCGAATTGATTGATGCCGGCGGTGCCGAAGGTTTTACCGAAGGCGAAGCGGTAACTTTTATTCCGTATTTTAATTGCGGGCACTGCATTGCCTGCCGTTCGGGGAAGCCTAATTGCTGTGTGAATATCCGGGTTTGCGGTGTGCATACCGATGGCGGTATGGCCGAATACCTGCAGGTGCCTGCCAATTTACTGGTGCATGGCGAGGGTTTGAGTTTTGATGAACTGGCATTGGTTGAACCTCTGGCAATAGGTGCGCACGGTATACGGCGCGCCGACGTAAAACCCGGAGAGTTTGTACTGGTAATAGGGGCGGGGCCCATCGGGCTCGGCATTATGGAGTTTGCCCGCATAGCCGGTGCAAAGGTAATAGCGGCAGATGTGAACGAACAGCGGCTTGCCTTTTGCAGCGATAACCTAAAAGTTGATTATACGATCAACGTAAAAAGTGAGGATGTAACCGAAAGGCTGAAAGAGATCACTAACGGTGATATGCCTACAGTAATTATTGATGCTACCGGCAACCAAAAAGCTATTAACAGCGCGTTTTTGTACCTGGCACATGGCGGCAGGTATGTGTTGGTAGGTTTGCAGCGGGATGAACTGATCGTAAGCCACCCTGAGTTTCATAAACGTGAAAGTACGCTGATGAGCAGCCGTAACGCCACCCGCGAAGATTTTGAACACGTGATCAGCTCTATGAAAAGTGGGTTGGTCAATCCGCAAACCTACATTACCCACCGGGTAAAATTTGATGAAGTGAAAGATAATTTTGAAAGCTGGCTTAACCCCGCTAACGGCGTAATAAAGGCTATAGTAGAGGTTTAAACCGGAGTTGGTTGATAAAACAGATCAAATTGATTAGGGAAATGGCTTCTTAAAAAAGGTTTAGCACTACCTGTTTTAAAAGGCTTCACCCCGTACTGCTCTTTTGGAGAGGTGCGGGGTTTGTTTCTTAAAGTCCTTTGGGGATGATTTTGGTGAGGTAAGTTGTCATATTTTTTAAAATCGATTGTCTTTTCAAATTGGTAATTATAGCCTATATTGCGGTGCTCTCCCTTAACTATGGAAAACCTGTTATAGCCTGTAATTATTATGGTAAAACGTTTTATTTTCAACAGTTCGCTGTTCATCATTCTTCAATTATTTTTTTTATTTGCCACCGGTCAAACCATACAGGTTGCGCCGGGAGTTCAAAAAATAACCTCCGGAACCATTGATCAGTTTACGCCTTACAGCTTTTGCGGCGCGTTACCGCTTACCGGTGCTTTAACCCAACTGCCGGCTGCTAAACTGCCTTTTAGCATCGGCGAGATAAAAATTAGTGTGAACGGCAGGGGCACAGTGGTTCAAATTCCGCTGGATGATACCGAGCAATTATACGGTTTCGGTATGCAGATTGGCTCATTTAACCAGCGCGGCTTAAAAAAGCGCCCCATTGTAAATGATAACCCGCTAAACGATCTGGGTTATACACACGGGCCAACAACTTTCTACGTATCCAATAAGGGTTATGGTGTTTTAATTAACACCGCCCGGTACACAACGTTTTACTGCGGCAATACAGCAAAGCTTGATCAAAGCGCCGGTGAGACAAAGGCAACCAATGGCGGTAACTCGGTAGAGGAATTGTATAAAAACGACGGTAAAATATCAGGCTCAGTAACCGTTGATATTCCGGGGGCAAAGGGTATTGAGGTTTTTGTGTTTGAAGGCCCGGATATTAAAACAGCCATGCAGCGCTATAATCTGTTTTCGGGCGGGGGAGCATTGCCTGCCATTTGGGGGCTTGGCGTAAAGTACAGGGTTAAGGCTGATTTTAACCAGTACCAGGTAGATAAAATGGCTGCTTATTTTCGTGATAATCATATCCCCTGCGATGTTTTAGGCTTGGAACCGCGTTGGCAAACAGCTTCATATTCATGCTCATATGTATGGAATAAAAGCTTTTTCCCTTCCCCTGAATTGTTTGTGGATTCGATGAAAAATAAAGGCTTTCATATCAATTTGTGGGAACATGCCTTCGTTTCACCTAAATCACCCCTTTATCAGCCATTGAGAAACAAGGCCGGTAACTACCTGGTATGGAACGGGTTGGTACCCGATTTTGCCGATACGGCCGCCGCTAATATTTTTGCCGATTATCACCGGCAAACATTCGTAAAAAAAGGTATTTCCGGCTTTAAAATGGATGAGTGCGATAACTCGAACCTCGCAATGGGCAATGCAACCTGGAGTTTTCCCGAACTCAGTCAGTTTCCATCCGGCATTGATGGCGAGCAAATGCACCAGCTTTTTGGTTTGTTATACCAAAAAACGATATATGGTATTTACAAAAAGCTTAATCAGCGCACCTATCTTGACGTGCGGGCTTCTAACGCGTTTGCCTCATCGTACCCCGCGGCCTTGTACAGCGATACGTATTTGCATGAGGAATACATCCGCATGATCCTGAATTCGGGGTTTGCCGGCATGATCTGGTCGCCCGAGGTACGGGAATCCAATACCATTAAGGATTTTATGCGCCGCAGCCAAACGGCGGTGTTATCTGCCCAAACACTATATAATTCATGGTATTTGCAAAACCCGCCCTGGTTACAGATCAACATAGAAAAAAACAACAAAGGAGAATTGATGGGCGATGCCAAACAGGTTGAAGCCGACATCCGCAAGCTGCTAAACTTCAGGATGAGCTTGATCCCTTACCTATACAATGCCTTTGCCGATTATCATTTTAAAGGCATCCCGCCTTTCAGGGCTTTGGTGATGGATTATCCGCAGGATAAAAATACTTTCAACTTGTCTGACGAGTACATGATAGGCGAATCCATCCTGGCGGCGCCGTTAACCGAAAAAATGGATGAGCGTAAGGTTTATCTGCCCGAAGGCAACTGGTATGATTACAACACCAGGCAGAAATACGAGGGCGGTAAATATTATACCATCAGGCCGGATCTGAACCAGTTACCGATTTTTATTAAGGAGGGCACCATTTTGCCGCTGGCCAAACCCGTAGAATATGTAAGCCCCGACACCAAATTTGAAATTACCTGTTTTGTTTACGGACAGGCAGCCAAAGCCGCTTTGTTTGAGGATGACGGCATAACCTTTAACTATGAAAACGGAGCTTATAACTATTTAAGCCTGGCATGGAATAAAAATAAGGGTATTGTTAAGCGTACAGGCAATTTTAAAAACAGCAGGTATGTGATCAAAAACTGGGAAGTTATTAAATAATCCGGCATTATAGTTCCGAACCAGCTTTAGCTGATAGGCGGTATTACCGTTATTCGTTTTTTCAATATCAATTAAAAACAACCTGAAATATAATTTGCACTTATCCTAAATCAATTTAGCATATCATTACAGCGCTATTAAACCTATCTATGAATAAGCCAATTAAAATCCTGATCAGTTTAACTTTATTTATTTTATTTAAAACGGGTTTTGCCTGCGCGCAAAACCGACCGGTATACACCCGGTATGTAAACACCTTTATTGGCACCGCGCCGCTTAATGATCCTAAAATATTGGGGTACGAGTTGCCAAAAGGCTGGCGATCGTGGGCAGGGCTCACCTTCCCCGGAAGTTCGCTGCCCAACGCGATGGTGCAGTTAAGCCCGATGACGGCTTACGGCTCCGGTGCTGGTTATCAGTACGAAGATTCGGTTATTTACGGTTTTACACATACCAATAAAGGGCATTGGAACCTTTGTAACATCCCTATCCTGCCGGTTTCCAATCCGCGCCGGCTAACGGCGCAAAATCCGCAGGGAGGTAAATTCGGTTCAAAGTTTTCGCATCAAAATGAAAGCTCGGCACCCGGGTTTTACCAGGTTTACCTTGATGATTATAAGGTAAACGTTAGCCTTACATCAACCTTACGCTGCGGTTACCATCAATACCGGTTTAAAAATAATACCAACAGGCAAATACTTTTTGATCTCGGCAAGGCCAACAGCAGGGTTTCAACCTGGCGTATAGAGCAGGCCGGTACCAATGCGGTGCAAGGCTTCCAGGGCGGAGAGAATGTTTATTTTTATGCTGTTATCAACGCCAAAATCAGTAAGCTCGAGAGAACTGACGAAGGAAAGCAAAGCGGCTACGCGATGTTGTACCTCGCTGATGATGACACTACCCCGGTTGAAATTAAGATAGGCCTTTCGTTTGTAAGTGAAAAGAACGCGAAGGAAAACCTCGAAAAAGAAATAGGAGATAAAAGCTTTAACACCATCCGCGATGAGGCTACGAAAACATGGGAGAAACTATTATCCAACATACAGGTTAAGGGTGGCACCGAAAAGCAGAAGCGCATGTTTTACTCTTGCCTTTACCGCTCATTTTTATGGCCCGCGTTGCGCAGCGATGTAAATGGTGAATTTACCGATGCTAAAAGAAATGTGGTTAAAAGCAACTTCAGGTATTATACCGAACCTTCTTTATGGGATACCTACCGCAACAAGGATGTTTTGCTGGGGCTAATTAGCCCTGACGTTACGCTTGATGTGATCAAATCCCTTAAGGACGTAGGCGACAAAACCGGGTTCATTCCCACTTTTTTTCACGGAGATCACGGCGCTTCGTCTATAGCCGGTGCCTATCTGCGCGGTATCGATCAGTTTGATGTTCGCGGAACTTATCAAATACTGTTGCGCAATGCCAATGTGGAAGGCGGCGCCCGCCCTTATATAGCTGAATATATTAAGAAAGGGTATATTTCTGATCCTGATATACCCAAACCGGAGGTAGAAACCAAGGCTAAAGCCGGGGTTTCAAAAACGCTTGAATACGCATATGATGATTATTCGGTAGCGCAAATAGCAAAAAAACTGGGCGATACGGCCAATTACCGGATTTTAATGGCCCGCTCAAAAAACTACAAAAACATGTTCGATCCGTCTACCCGCTTTATGCGGGGGCGACTGGAAAATGGTGAATGGATTAAAAACTTCGATCCACAGCATCCTTATTACGAATACATGTACCGAGAAGCAAACGCCTGGCAGGTATCTTTCTTCGCGCCGCATGATATGCCCGGATTAATTAAACTATACGGAGGGCCAAAAGGATTTGAATCTAAGCTCGATTCGTTGTTTTCACTGCCCTGGAATCCCCATTACATAGCCCGGAATGTGGAAACCATGATTGGCCAGTATTGCCAGGGGAACCAGCCCGATCATGAAGCGCCATTTGCCTACATCTTTATCAATAAACCCGAAAAATCTCAAAAAATAATCGACTATATTTTGAATAACCTGTATGGTATCGGTAATGAAGGGCTGGAGCTAAGCGGCATGGACGATGCCGGTGAAATGTCGTCGTGGTATGTTTTCAGCGCTTTGGGACTGTATCCCTTTTCGGCCACCGATCCTAAGTATATTGTTACCGCGCCCTTGTTTGACGAGGTAAAGTGGACAACCGCCGACGGTAAAACCTTACTCATCAGGAAGCCGGGTAAGGGCAGGGGTGTTACAACTATAAAAGTAAACGGAAAAGTAAATAAGGGCTACTTTGTATCGCATGATGTATTTAAAAACGGCGGCGTGATAAGTATAGCCACCAAATAAACTGATAGCAGGGAGGCTAACAACAAAACCGCAAGTATACAGTACCTGCGGTTTTGTTGTTATGGTGATTTTACCATATTAACCTGTAAATTTAAAATAACGAAAGCGCGTTGATCAAATTTAACATTATTGGTATGAATTTGACGAAATGTTATAGATGCTTGCAAATCTTGTGGATAGTTTCGCTGATGGATTTATTTATCTTATAGCCGGAAATAAGCCCTTCGGCTTAAGTTATACAGGTAAATGGATTGTTTATGGAAAATGTTATGCCTAAATATCTACTCAAATATTCATACCTGTGCCTGCTGATTTTGTTAATGATGACGAATAAAGCTCAGGCGGATAACGGCTATAAATTATGGCTCGGTTACAGCAAAGTGACCGGCCGGCAACTGACAGATACTTACAGGCAACAACTGCGATATTTGATATTCCCGGCCGCATCCGTTCAGCTTAATGCCGCCAGGGCCGAACTGTTAACGGGGCTTAACGCGATGCTTGACCTGAAACCGGCGGAGGTTAAAGATATCAAGGGCGGGCAAACGGTTGTAGTGGGTACACCGCAATCGTTAAAGGCTTTGGCTATAACTGTTCCTGATAGCATAGGCAAGGAGGGGTACCTTATCAAAAAAACGCTCATTAATAAAAATCAATGTATCCTTATAGTCGGCAATACAGATGTTGGTGTTCTTTATGGTGTTTTTAACTTCCTGAAACTCATTCAAACCCATCGATCAATTAATGAGCTCAACATTGCGGATCGCCCGCGTTTAATGTACCGGGTTTTAGATCACTGGGATAACCTGAACCGCACGGTTGAACGTGGTTATGCCGGATCATCCATCTGGAACTGGCATAAACTGCCTGACATCATCGATCAACGGTATATTGATTATGCCAGGGCCAACGCTTCGGTAGGTATTAATGGTTCGGTTGTTAATAACGTAAATGCCGACGCGCTGATACTATCGCATGAATATTTGTTAAAGATAAAGGCATTGGCCGATGTTTTCAGAACGTATGGGATCCGGATCTATCTCTCGGTTAAATTCAGTAGCCCGATAGAGCTCGGCGGGTTAAAAACTGCCGACCCGCTTGATCCTGAAGTGAAAAAATGGTGGGCGGATAAAGCCGATGAAATTTACCGCTACATCCCGGATTTTGGTGGTTTTTTGGTGAAAGCCAATTCGGAGGGGCAGCCCGGTCCGCAGCGTTATGGCCGTAGCCATGCCGATGGCGCCAATATGCTGGCCGATGCTTTGGGGCCTCATCACGGTATAGTGATGTGGCGCGCTTTTGTGTATGATAACAAAGTTCCGGACGACCGGTTTAAACAGGCCTATAACGAGTTTAAGCCTTTGGATGGAAAGTTTGAGGATAACGTAATTATCCAGGTTAAGAACGGGCCTATTGATTTTCAACCCCGCGAGCCTTTTCATCCTTTGTTCGGCGCTATGCCCAATACCCCGCTGATGATGGAGTTCCAGTTAACGCAGGAATACCTCGGCTTTTCTACACACCTGGTTTATGAAGCGCCGCTGTTTGCCGAATGCCTGCAGGCTGATACTTACAGGTATGGCAAAGGTACAACCGTATCAAGGATCATTAAAGGCGATTTTAACAGGAAACTGATAACCGGGATGACAGGTGTTGCCAATATAGGTTCTGATTTAAACTGGTGCGGCCATCCGTTTGCACAAGCCAATTGGTATGCCTTCGGCCGCCTGGCCTGGAACCCGGATCAATCACCGGCAAACATTGCTGCCGACTGGCTCAGGATGACTTTTAACAATGACGAAAGCTTTCTATCGCCGGTAAAAAAGATCATGCTGCAATCCCGCGAAAATACGGTGAACTACATGGCGCCATTAGGCTTGCACCACATTATGGGCCAGTCAACCCACTACGGTCCGGGCCCATGGGTAGACAACGCCGGGCGGCCCGATTGGAACGCCACTTATTACCACAGGGCCGATTCGGTAGGGGTTGGTTTTGACCGGACTAATAAGGGGAGCGATGCCTTAGCACAATACGCACCGGAGGTTGAAGCAAATTGGGGAAATTTGAAAAGCTGTCCTGACGAATACCTGCTTTGGTTTCATCACTTAAGCTGGACGTATAAAATGCGATCGGGCAGGACCTTATGGGATGATGTGGTTTGGCATTATTACGCCGGGGTTGAATCGGTTAAACAAATGGGAGGAGCCTGGGATAAACTTCGCGGTAAAACAGACCCCGAACGTTTTGCCGAAGTAAAACAATTAATGGCGCTTCAGCTTAAAGAAGCCACCACCTGGAGGGATGCCTGTGTTTTGTATTTTCAAACCTTTTCAAAAATGCCCATCGGGCCAGGGTACCCTAAACCTGAACATGATTTAGCATATTACAAAAACATGAAGTTTTACTATGTGCCCGGCATAGGTGGCAATAATTACATGACCAATTAAAAAATCACCATAAACCCAACGTCAATGAGCAAGCACCTCTCAGCACCCAAATTAGTTATCTCGCTTTTTGCCCCATTATGCCTTTTGGGCGCATGTAACTCGCCAGATTCAAAATCAGCAAAAACTACAGATAGCGCGAAGGTTGATACCGGCAAAAAGACAAAATATCTTTCACAGCCGCTTATCAGCTCCATTTATACGGCCGATCCATCGGCGCACGTGTTCAATGGTAAAATTTACATCTATCCATCGCACGATATTAATGCCGGGATCCCTGAGAATGATAATGGCGATCACTTTGCTATGAGGGATTACCATATCTTGTCGATGGACAGTATAGGCGGTAAAGTTACCGATAATGGTGTAGCGCTTGATATAAAAGATATTCCCTGGGCCGGTCGCCAGCTTTGGGCGCCGGATGCGGCTTATAAAAATGGTACTTACTACCTGTACTTCCCGGTAAAAGATAAAAAAGATGTATTTCACATTGGCGTGGCAACCTCCGCCAGCCCGACAGGGCCGTTTAAAGCCGAACCTGAACCTATACCCGGAAGCTATAGCATCGATCCGGCTGTATTTACCGATACCGATGGCAAAACATACATGTATTTCGGCGGTATCTGGGGCGGACAGCTTCAGCGCTGGATCAGCGGGAAATATGATGCCAACGGCTCAAAAACCGACTCGAAACAGGAAAACGCCCCGGCAATAAGCTGTAAGGTAGCCCTGCTTAAACCAGATATGAAAACGTTTGAGGGCGCTGTTAAAGATGCTGTAATTGTGGATAGCCTTGGCAAACCCTTATTGACCAAAGATCATGAACGCCGCTTCTTTGAAGGCTCGTGGATGCACAAGTATAATGGCAAATATTACCTTACCTATTCAACCGGCGATACGCATTTGCTTTGCTATGCTGTAGGCGATAGCCCGCTTGGCCCGTTCACTTATAAAGGCGTGTTTATGAAACCGGTACAGGGTTGGACAACACACCATTCCATCATCGAGATTAAAGGCAAGTGGTATATTTTTTATCATGATACCCAGTTATCCGGCAAAACGCATCTGCGTAACGTAAAAGTAACAACCCTTGAGCATAATGCGGACGGATCAATTAAACTGATCGATCCATTTTTATAGATCATGTATTAAAAAAACAGTTGATAGAACCTGGGTAAATACCCTGCTTATCAAACAAATGCATAAAGCCAATTGAAAGCGTCTTCAATTGGCTTTATATATTAGGAAAAGGTCTTAAAAAAGCATGTAGAGCCTGTGTTAGAACGGCCGTCGTTGGATACAGTAACTTTTTTAACGGGCTACTTCCGGTTTATCTGTTCTGAACGGCATTGCCGGAAGCCCCTCATTATTGATTAAATTGGGGTTGACCGGGTTATCCGCCCATGCGTAACGAACATATAGCGGATGGGGTACTTCTGCACTATTTAATATTATCTTATTGCCGCTGATTACGGCCTTAGCCCAGGCGAAAACTTTGTCGGCTCCGGCTACGGCAAATTCCTGCGGTGGCTCACCATCTTTGGTAGTAAGGCCTGAGCCTGTAGCATCAAAGCTTACAATAATTTGGTTGCCGTTAATGGTTGCTGATTGAAAAACCGGGCCGGAGGCCACAATTTTTTTGTCGCCATAGGCAAGCTTTTCGGCGGCTATCGCCAGGCGGTCGCCTACGTCCTTTTTGGCGTCCGGGTGTATATCGTTCCACTCACCCAAATCAATCGCTACAGCCATCGCTGTATTCGGTAACGACAGGGAATTTGCCTGTGCTTCACGAAAAGCAGCCCACTGGCTTTCAGAAGGCAGGTAATTCATATCCATATAACCGGGAAGCTGCACAAACAGGAAAGGGGCATCCGGCATTTGCCATTTTAACCGCCAGTCGGCAATCATTGCCGGCTGAAGCTTAGCGTATTGGGCCGGTCTGCCCGTATTTGCCTCGCCCTGGTACCATACGAAGCCTTTTATACTGTAGTTGGATATAGGCTTGATCATTGAATTAAACAGGGCCGTCGGTTGATTTTGAACAGTTAAACCCACATCGGCCGGTTGATTTTGCGGCTTGCTAACAAAACCAACTTTATATTGCCAATACCCCGTCAAATCGATAGTGTCAAGGCCCGAAATAAGCTGATAAGGTTTGTCAAGTACAAAACCGCCCTTGCCGGCATAGTTGGTAACTTGCACCACAACCAGGTTTTTACCAGGTTTAAGTACATTTGGAGGGATATTATACCGCCGTTGCGGGTACATATAAGTAGTAGCGCCTATCTGTTTTCCGTTGATGTACACCACATCTGCATTCACTATCCTGCCTAAAAATATTTTGGCTGGCTCTTTAAGCATATTTTCAGGTACATTGATTTCCCGGCGGTACCACACTACTCCGTCGAGGTTATTAATTCCCTGGTCTTCCCAATAACCCGGAACTGCAATTCTGCGCCATCCTTTGGGCGCGTATTCCGTGCTAAACCACTTTTCCGTAAGCCCCCTGTCTTCCTGCCGGGGCACGTCTTTATTTGCCGAGAGCTTTTTTTGCAAACTGTTTAGAAAAGCAGTGTCCCTGTTTCTTTTAACGATACGATCAATATCGGGGAAATTCTTCAGGCTTTCTTCGCTCATCCAGGCCTCGATAGGCGTTCCTCCCCAGCTCGAGTTGATCAGGCCTATAGGTACATGATACCTCTCATAAAGTTTATTGGCAAAAAAATAGGCTACTGCAGAAAACCCGCCGATATTAGCTGAATCGGCCTTTTTCCAGCTACCTCCCGGAATATCAGCCTGTGTATTTTGCATGTTGGCTTTATTGGTTACGGCGAATTGCCTGATGGATGGATTGTTGGCAGAGGCAAGTTCTTTTGCGTAACGTATTTTATGCAGCTCCATCTGGTGCACCATATTTGACTGGCCCGAACACAGCCACACATCGCCAACAAGTATATCTTTTAATTCAATATGATTGGAGCCATCTATAGTCATGCTATATGGGCCACCCGCGCCGATTGCCGGAAGCGTGACCAGCCACTTGCCGTCAACCGATGCGATGGTTTCAAATTTCCTGTTCCTAAACTGAACTTTTACATGCTCCGCAGGGGAAGCCCATCCCCATATTTTTATTTTTTGATTACGCTGCAGCACCATGCCATCGCTAATGATTACGGGCAGGCTCACTTCGGCATGTGCTGCAATACTGATCAGGATGGCTGTAAACAGGGCGAATGATCGCTTAAATATCATATTTAGAGTCATTGTTACAGGTAAAAATATTGGTGGAAAGGTAACCAGCCCTGTATTTAATACATCAGCAAGTTATTACACTGAAAAAACGTTTAAAGATAAAATATTTTCCGTACGGCAGGTATTTGCTTAATAAATTATGGACGATAATCTTTTCATATCACCGACCGCATGTTGATCTCATTAATTCAAAATGGTGGGGTAGCTTACAAAAACGGGGCATCCCGCCGGACGCCCCTTTTATTTTTAACAACTGTTTAACCCAGCTTAAGGGGTTTTCTTTCAGCTATTTTAATATCCCGGATTTTGCACCAGTAAATTGTTTTTGTTCATTTCGTCGCGGGTGATTGGTCTGAAATAGAGCGCGTTGTTCCATGCCCTGTTCTCCAATACATTATATTCGGATGGGGTGTAGGTGTAATCATAAACCGACGGATCATAATGATACGGAGCGGACTGTGTTTTTCCTGGTTTAAACTTTCCGGAAACAGTTACGATGGTTACTTTCCTGCCAACAGTTTCGTTGGCTATCAGCCATCTGCGCACATCATGATATCGCTGTTCTTCAAAGGCCATCTCAATCCGGCGTTCATGGCGGTAAATGGTTCTGAGGCTTGCCTGGTCGGTGGTGGTAACGGCAGGCATACCAACCCTAAAGCGGATCTTGTTTAACCAGGCTACAGCCGGGCCGGTATCTCCAAGTTCAATAGAAGCTTCAATATAATTCAACACTGCTTCGGTATACCTGAAAAAAGGCCAAGGAATAGTCTGCGGCATGTTTTGATCGATGATATTAGGATCAGGGTCGGTGAATTTATGATAATAATAGCCGGTGTAGGTTCCGTTCCAGTTTTCTAACGAGCTGTTCCGGGTATCCAGTCCGCTAAAAGATGTTAGTTTGCCGCTCACCATCAAATCATAAGTTCCGGTTTGAATCTGGTTGGCCGGATCAACATTGCCGGATACTTTATCGCGGGGCTTCCAGTCAGCGCCATCGTATAAAACTGTGGCATAAAAACGGGGGTCGCGGTTTTGATAAGGATTAGCTTTTTCTAACGGGTTCGACCAGCTGAACGGTGTGCCATCCTGCATATCATAATCATCAACCAATAAACCGATGGGCGAATTTCCACCCCAGTTATGGTAGCCATTAGGACCATTATAAAGATTGGGTGTTACGGCGTAGTTTGGCAGCAGGAAATATTTTGCAAAGATGATTTCAGAAGCAGCAGATGGATCAATGTTTGGCGCCTTGCTGCCTCCTCCCATTGCAATGCTTGCATAATTGATTGTTCCCTGGCTGGCCGAAACAGGTGCGGATAAATTAAGTTTATAACCCGTACGCGCATCAGCATCCATTACCGCCTTTGCCGCGGTTTGCGCCAGGCGATAGCGGTCGGCCTGGTTGCCTGATGTATAGCACAGCAGCGGAAGAGTTTGATCAGGAATACCGCCAACTTTCGCCGTTAGTTTGGCTTTATCATGCAGATCACTTGCCGCGTAAAGTAATACCCGCGATTTGATGGCGAGGGCCGCAAGCGCCGTAGCACGACCCTGATCCATTGTTTTACCGGATAACAACCTGTTCGCTTCATCGCAATCCTTTAAAATAAAATTTACGCACTCCTCATAGGTATTACGCTTTACCTTAAGATCATCGGTAATGTTATATACTTTGGTAATCAGGGGAACGCCGCCGTAAAAGCGTAACAATTGCTGATAGTAATAAGCCCTCAAAAAATAAGCTTCACCTAAAAACTGGTCTTTTTTGGCCTGGTCCGAAATGCTGTTGTTACCGCTCACAATCCTGTTGATAGCCGTATTACAGGTTCTTATATAAAGGTACATCCTGTCCCAGTTCCACGAATCATCTATCCAGCCGGTGGTAGTTGGGCTCACGTTGCCCGTATTAACGATATCGATACCACGACCAGTGTGGTTAAATAACGACTCGTCAGACACTGAGGCGAGCATCTGTTCTGATAACCCGCCGTTAACCAGGCCTTTGTAGGCGTCGTTCATATAAGCTTCGGCCAAAGTTGGGTCGCTCCAAACCACATCTGCCGATAGCTGGTTGGGGGGAGTTACATTCAGAAAATCCTTTTTACAAGCCGTACCCAAAACCATGATGAGCAAAAGCGTATACAGGTTTATATTTTTTTTAATCGTTTTCATATCAATTCCTTTCATAATGAGTTAGCAGACGTGCTTAAAAAGTAACTTTAACACCCATGTTAATTACTTTGGCCTGCGGGTAGTATTGACCGCTGGTATTGGTAGATTCGGGATCCCAGATTTTGATCTTATCAAAAGTGGCCAGGTTGATGCCGTTTGCATAGATCCTGAATGAATTGAGGCCCAGCTTCTGGATCCATTCTTTCGGAAGCGTGTAACCCAGCTCAACATTCTTTATCCGCACGTAATTGCTGTTGATAACATAATAACTATTGTCTGACGCGCTTGAAGTGAAGTAGGTAGCGCCGCTGTTAGAGTCGGATAACCTTGGATAGAGACTGTTGGGGTTATCAATGCTCCAGCGTTTTTGATATGACCACTGCAGGTAGTTACCTATACTTCCTGATTCGGTAAGCCCGATTTTTTGTAAGCCGCCGGTAGCTCCCTGAATAAGTACGCTCAGGTCAAATCCTTTGTAACCCAGGTTAATGTTAACACCGCCGGTAAAGGTTGGCGTACCGTTTTTATCCATCCTTATTTTATCGTCGCCGTTAATTTTACCGTCGTGGTTTACGTCTTTAAATTTCATATCCCCTGGCCTTAAGCTGGAGTTTGAAATGCCTAATCCGCTGTAGTCAAGTTTATTGGCGTTGATATCTGCCTGATCCTTAAAAACGCCGTCATATTGATATAACAGCCAGGCATCTGTAGGGTGGCCTGTAGCGCGTTGGTAGTCCGGCGCACCTGGCGTTTCGTCAAAATACAATACTTTGTTTTTGGCGTATCCCGCGTTTACACTAACACTGTAATTAAAATCACCGGCACGGTCAGTGTAGTTTACACTGAAATCATATCCCGAGTTTTTTAACCTGCCAAGGTTAACAGGAGGGAAGTTGTACACCGGGATACCCGCGCTGGCCGGTATCGACCCGGTTTTAGGCGCCAATACATTGGAGCGCAGGTTATAAAAATAATCGAATGTTACGGATAAGCGGCTGTTTAAAAAGCTTGCTTCCAAACCAACATCCGTGTTGTTGGCAACTTCCCAGGTAAAATCGTAGTTGGGTACGGTGCCTTCGTAAACAGTAGCGACTGGCTGCCCGTTAAACATGTTGTTGCTGGTGGCCAATAAGGTTAAGTATTGGTATTCTTTAAGCGCGCCGCCGTAATATGCCTCTGCGCCCATGCGGCCCCATGATCCCCTTAACTTTAAATTATCTACAAAGTGAATGTTGTTTTTAAAGAACCCCTCTTCCGATATACGCCATGCTGCCGTAACGCCGGGGAAGAAGCCAAACCGGTGGCTGGGCGGGAATATGTACGAGCCATCTACACGCCAAAGAAACTGCGCAATATATTTTTCTTTGTAGTTGTAATTTGCCGAACCGAAGTAGCTTAAGCGCGCGCTTTTAAATACGTTGTTAGCGCCATTTGATTGCCCCAACTCCTGGCCAAATGATAGTTGCGGAATTTGTGAGGATATAAAGTTGGTTTTAAAAGCCGTAAAGCCGCTGCTGTTAGCAGTTTGGCGCTGTACACCTGCCATTAATGATACGGCATGACCATTAAAATTCCTGTCATAATTGATCATACCGGTCAGGTTTATATCCAGCTCGTTGATATTTATTTCTGTAAGGTTTGGTGTATGAAACTGGTCGGGATAAAAGTTTTTAACCTGTAATTGCGGGCTGCCATCACTGTTGAGGGTAGTTTTGTCCCACGAATACAATTCGTACGGTGTTCTCCAGGTGCTTTGCCTGTCCCAGAATTTATCCAGTGATGCGGTTCCTGTTAACTTCAGGCCCTCAACGCCGGGCACTTTAATTTCTATTTTACCGGTGGTTTGCAGGTAATCTTTGGTGTTTTTATCATACCCGGTTTGGTTGGTGGTAGCTACAACCGGGTTAATACCGTTTTCAATATCCGGACCGGCTAAACCATTGGGCCAGATGGCTACATCGGTTGGCCTGCCGCGCATAATAAACCTGAAGATGTTGGCGGCGCTTACAGTGGGGTAGTTGGGGTTTTCTTCCCTGCCGGTAACATTTAAAGTGGTAGTGATGTATTTACTAACCTTTGATTCTACGTTGATCCGCAGGTCATATTGCTTGTACCGGGTGGCCGAATTTTTATAAAAGCCATCCTGGTTTAAATATCCTAACGAAACAAGGTATTTGGTATAATCGTTACCGCCCGTAACCTGAAGGTTGTGCCTCTGTTGCGGCGACCATTTTTGAAACACCGTTCCAAACCAATCGGTATTTGGATAACGCAGCGGATCAGATCCATCCCTGAATTTTTGCATGGCCTCCGGCGAGAAAGGCGCGTTTATTGTGCCGTTGCCGTCGGGCCGGGTGTAAGTGCCCGTGCTTTTTAAAGCCTGCCAGGCATCGTTCCACTTGCTTTGATCTAATCCGGAATCGAATATTTGTAATTCGTTCATAATTTCGGCATATTCCGGTGCGGTTGCCATTTTAGGTGTACGGGTGGGGCGTTGCAAGCCGTAATAGAAATCATAGCTGAATTGCGGCTTGCCTGATTTGCCTTGCTTGGTAGTGACCAAAATTACACCGTTACCTGCCCTTGAACCGTATATTGCCGCTGATGCATCTTTCAAAATCGATATGCTTTCCACATCGTTTGGATTGATCCTGTCAATACCGCCGGCGCGCCCCGGCACCCCGTCAATTACAATCAGCGGATCGGTATTACCTCCCGATAAAGAGTTAATACCCCGGATCCTGATCGTAGAGCCATCACCACCCGGCTCGCCGCTTGACTGGATAGCAACTACGCCGGATAAACGGCCGCCAAGGGAGTTGGAAAGGTTAACGGATGCCGATTTGGCAAGTTCCGAGCCTTTTACATCAGATACCGCTCCAGAAACGACCACCTTTTTCTGCGTGCCGTAACCAACCACAACCACCTGGCTCAGATCTGAAGCAGAAGGGGTGAGCCTTATGTTATCGAGGTTCTTTTTCGCAGGTACTTCCAGGCTGCTGAATCCCACAAAGGAGATAACCAAAACGGCATCATCCGGAACATTATTCAATGTAAATCGTCCTTCGGCATCGGTTTGTGTACCCAAACTTCCACCTTTTATTTTTACCGAAGCGCCCATCAGGGGTTTCCCTGTTTCATCCACTACCCTTCCCTTAACGGTAATAGGCGGCGGAGGTGAAGTTACTGCAGTTGCTGTTGGAGGGTCGGTTGCTTTCAGCAGGATATTTTTACCCGTGATTTTGTACCCGATCCGCACATCCTTAAAACAGGCATTCAAAGTTTCCTCGATCGAAGCATCCTTAACGTTGACGCTGATGGAGGTGTTGGCCAGGTCTTGATCGGTATATAAAAAAACATAGCCTGATTGGTTTTTGATCTGGGTTAGTATTTTTTCTAAAGGGGCATTTTTTTCGCTTAAGCTGATTTTTTGACCATAGCTTTTAGCGTGCGCCTGTAATAGCGTAATTATGAGTAGGAGGGTGGTTAGTTTCATAACCATAATAAGTTTATGGATCAGCGAGCCTTTTTTGGGGCATAACACTGTCAGGACACCTGTAAAATTCATTACATTTGTTGGGTTTGAGGTTCATACATAAGATAATACTCCAAATTGTTTTACCGATTTACTCGGAAGGGTTGACTCAAACATTTATCGCAGAAGTGCTTCGAACCACTTCTGCGTTCTTTTAAGAACCCTGTTTTCTGATCAGGTTATTTGACGTAATAATTTTTTCATGGTTTTTAGGTTAGTTTGTAAGTAATTGGTTATTTAATTATCAGGTTAAGGTTTAATTATAATTTTCTTTTCGGGGCCATTGTTTTGCTGTGCAATTTCATAGTTCACTTTAAAATAAGTCAGCATATCCAGTATCTGCGAAGCGTTCGCGTCTTTGATCATTTCTCCGGAAAAAACAGTTTTAGGAACGCCGTAGGGATAGGCAACATCAACATTGTACCAGCGTGATAACTGCCGCATAACATCCTCAATTTTTGCTTTTTTAAATTTAAACAGGCCGTTTTTCCAGGCTATCGCCTCATTAATATCAGCCTCCTGAACCGCTATATCAGTGTTGGATAAAGAGGTAATGCTTTGCTGCCCCGGACGGAGTGTTACGCTTTTTGAATTTCTTGATAATTTGATACTGCCTGTTACCAGGGTAGTTTTCACCACCGGTTCATCATCGTAGGCATTGATATTGAACTCCGTGCCGATATCTTCGATAGTATGTCCCTTGAAATTTACCCGGAAAGGCTGTTTAGGATTATGCGCAATCTCAAAATAAACTTCTCCGGTAATATTTACCGTGCGCTCATTTCCCTTAAAGGCCGTAGGATAGGTGATGGACGAGGCTGAGTTTAACCATACCCTTGTACCATCAGCTAAAGTCAAATCATATTTGCCCCCGCGCGGCGTACTCAGGGTATTGTAAACTACAGTAGAAGCATCTATGTCGTCTGGAGCGTAAGCCAACCTGCCGTTAGCAGTTTTTACAATTTTAACATTGCCTTGTTTCGCTACAGTTCCGTTTGTCTGGCTGTTTAAATCAATTTTTACGCCGTTATTTAATACCAGCACGGCTTTGTTACCACCGGGCGCAATGTCTGTTTTCCTGGCTTTAGCATTAAGCGGCTGTTGTTGGGCTTTTGAACTTGAAAGATAATTGTAAATGCCTGCCGTTAAACAAAGTATTACAGATGCCGCCAATGCTATTTTGGGCCATAGCCATTTGGTTGCAGCCGGGCGTTCGTTAACGTTTAGCGATTGCCATACATCCGCTTTTAGCTGGTCAATTTCTTCGGGCGAAACAACCTGCTGTTCCGGGTTCCATCGCGTGTACCACTCCTCCAATAAAATACGCTCTTCGTCGGTTATTGTACCCGCGTAATATTTATTTAATAACTCCTGAAGATTGGTTTTTGGGTTCAACTGGCTAATGGCTTATTAAATTATAGACAAATAGCACCGTAGCCATGGGGGTAAAAATTATTGATTAAATAAAATAAAAAATAAAAATATGATGATACCTAACTTAACCCTCAACACTTTAAGCGCATTTTTTACATGGCTCCTTACAGATTGTTCGGTAATATCCAGCTTACCAGCTATCTCTTTATAGGTCATGTGATACTTGCGGCTCATCTCAAAAGCTACACGCATTTTAGGCGGTAAGGCCTGTATTTCTTTATTGATAATCTCGGTTAGCTGTCGTTCACGCGCCAAATGATCTGTCACGGCAGGGGCGGCGATCTCCGCCGGGAGCTTTAACCGATATCTTTCGTGAATCTGTTTACGGCCTATAACATTCAGTATTCTGTTTCGGGTAGCGGTGTATAAATAATTTGACAGGTTGGTTTTAAACTCGATGGATTGACGATTGGCCCATAAAAACGCGAATAGTTCCTGCACCACATCTTTCGCTTCTTCTTTATCCCTTACGCGGTTAAAGGCGTGAAGGTACAAGAGGCTAAAATAGCGGTCGTAAATCTCTGCAAAGGCCAGCCGGTCATCTGCCTCCAGAAGATCTGTTAGTTCAGAATCACTTAGTGTATTATACCTGGTCATCCGGATTCTTTAAGTTATCAAAAAAATCACACCACCTGATGAACAACAGCCATTGCCTGAAGCCAATCAGGTTATTAACGGGCGAATGTATTAAGTGTGATTTTGACATTAAACGCATTTGAGTAAAACGGGCCTGTCAACTCCGGTAAAGACATAACAAAATCTTGAAACTAATTGGCAGGTGTAATAATCTAAGTTTCTAATTAAAATACAATAAAGCAAATTTATTTTTACGAAGGAAATTTATTTCGTTTAGTTGCAGGCAGTTACAGACGGGGTCAATTTATAATTAAATTAAGCTTAAAGTTATCAGCACGGTTGACTACGAGCTCTGGATGTTAAGGAAATAAAGACATTTGCTGATGAGTCCCGGCGATTGAAACCGAAGCTGTTTTCTGTTTGATTGACGTTTGCTAATAGATTTAAACCTGTAGCCGATGTTTGTTTTTTTTATTACAACCCTGGCTTTTTGCAAAACAGGTTTGCTGAAAATATAACGCCCGATCTAAATCAAAACTGCAAAAGTATCACAACAAATCGAACCTACAATTCCAGAAAATTCCATGTATTTTAAAAGCGGGTACCTGGCCCGTAATTAGGATTAACGGATTAAAATCATCACTTTTCTTAGCCTTAAACAAATTCAGATCACGTATAAATGTCGGATTTGTGCAAAAGAAAGTCTTATTTGGCAAAAGTTTTAGCATTTCGGCCTTTTACATTTGTCAAATGTATCATCACAGCCTTGTAGCGATACCGATTATAAACATCAAAACATAAATTTAATGATGGATAGTTGCCTGGCTTTTTTTGCTTGATTATCTGAACTTATATGGAAAGACGAAATGTACTAAAAGGTATGGCGTTAGGTTTATCCTCGTTATACCTGTCAAAAAGTTATGCAGGCCGCCTGTTAAATAGAGATTATGCCGCCGGACCGTTTAAACCCAATTGGGATTCGTTAGCGCAATACCAGGTACCTGAATGGTTCCGCGATGCCAAGTTTGGGATGTGGGCACATTGGGGGCCGCAGTGCCAGCCCGAAGCCGGCGACTGGTACGCTCGCGAAATGTACATGGAGGGTGGATGGAAGTACAATTACCACTTACAGAAATACGGGCACCCGTCTAAATTTGGTTTTAAGGATGTTATTAACGAATGGAAGGCCGAACAGTGGGATCCTGATGAACTGGTAGGTTTATACAAAAAGGCAGGCGCCAAATATTTCATGGCCATGGCTAACCACCACGATAACTTTGACATGTGGGACAGCAAACACCAGAAGTGGAACTCCATGCGCATGGGCCCAAAAAAAGACATCATTGCCGGTTGGGCCAGGGCGGCAAAAAATAACGATCTGCGTTTTGGCGTAAGCGTACATGCAGCACATGCCTGGAGCTGGATGGAAACCGCGCAACGGGCAGATAAAACCGGCCCGCTGGCCGGGGTGCCATACGATGGTATTGTGACCAGGGCCGACGGAAAGGGTAAATGGTGGGATGGTGAAGATCCGCAGGAATTGTACGCTCAAAACCACTCTTTAAGCAAAAACAGCCAGGATAACGGCATGATCCACAGTCAGTGGGGGTGGGGTAACGGCGTATCAGTACCAACCAAGGCTTACTGCGAAAAGTTTTACCTGCGAACCATCGAACTGATTGATAAATACGGGCCGGATGTAATTTATTTTGACGATACCGTATTACCCTTATGGCCAGTAAGCGATGCCGGACTGCGCATAGCCGCGCATATGTATAATACAAGCATTAAACGGCATGGCAAGTTAGAGGCTGTTCTGTTTGGTAAAGTGCTTGATGAACAGCAGCGCAAGTGCATGGTATGGGATATTGAGCGGGGCCAGAGCAATACGATAGAACCGGAGCCCTGCCAAACCGACACCTGCCTGGGCAACTGGCATTACGAACGCTCTTTGTACGATAACAATGGCTATAAATCCGCTAAAACCGTGATCCAAACCTTGGTTGATGTAGTGAGTAAAAACGGCAACTTTATGCTGAACGTCCCGGTGCGCGGCAATGGCACTATCGACAGTAAAGAGCGTGCTGTGGTGGAAGACATTGTGGCCTGGATGCAGACGAATAGTGAAAGCATTTACGGCACCCGGCCATGGACAGTACTTGGTGAGGGTCCTGCTATGGCTGACGCGCCGCCACTAAACATGCAGGGCTTTAATGAGGGACGCGGCAAGCCTTTAGGGGCTACGGATTTCAGGTTTGTAAAAAAGGATAAGGTTTTGTACGCTACGATGATGGGCTGGCCTGACAACAATAAGGCGCTCATTAAAACACTCGCGCTCAATAATGTACATAAAGTACAGCGGGTGAGTATGCCGGGTAGTGATGCCCCGTTGCATTTTGAACAAACTACCGAAGGCTTAAAAATCAATTTACCGCAAAGTCGCCCCGGCGATATTGCGTATGTTTTTAAAATAAACGGAGCTATTGCTTAATGGTTTCAGGTAACATATCCTATTCCCGTAATTACAGATCATGATGAGACCAATAGCTACTGCTTTCCTGATAGTTACCCTGCTTTGTTTTGGCAAAGCTAATTCGCAAATTAAACAAACGGCCGCCCCGATATGGGGCAACTGGGTACGCTGGGGCGACCAGCTTGACGGTACTTACTGCAACCCCGTATTACCCGGCGATTATGCGGATATAGATTGTATACGTTTGGGAAATGACTATTACGCCGTATCGTCTACGTTTCAGTATTCGCCCGGCTTTATCATCCTGAACTCTAAAGATTTGGTAAACTGGAGCATCAAGGGGCACGTAGTCAATGATATTTCGGTCATATCGCCAGCCATGAATTATACCCGGATGGACCGCTATGGCCGCGGCATCTGGGCCGGGGCTATCCGCTATCATAACAAGCGTTTTTGGGTTTATTTCGGCGACCCGGACGAAGGCTATTTCATGAGTTCGGCAGCGAAGCCCGAAGGCCCCTGGACGCCTTTAAAACATGTACTGGCCGAAACGGGATGGGATGACCCCTGCCCTTTTTGGGACGACAACGGGCAGGGATATTTGGTGGGCACCAGATTTGCCGATAATTACAACGTGCATTTGTTTAAAATGTCTGCCGATGGCGCATCGCTCAACTTAAAGTCGGATAAAGTAATATACCGGTCGGAAGGCAGCGAAGCCAACAAGCTTTATAAATTTAACGGTTATTATTACCACCTGTTTAGCGAGGTGCGAAACCACGTGCGTGTGCTGATGATGGAACGGGCCAGAAACATTTGGGGGCCGTACGAGGGGCCACGGCAGTTGAGCGAGGGGCAGCCGCAATTTAACGAACCAAACCAGGGCGGATTAATACAAACGCCGGGAGGTAAGTGGTACTTTTTAACCCACCACGGCTCGGGCGACTGGTCTGGCCGCATCATGAGCCTGCTCCCCGTGACCTGGATTGATGGCTGGCCCATCATTGGCAAACCCAACGCTGCCGGTATTGGCGAAATGGTTTGGCAGGCACCTATGCCGGTAAAGGGTGGCGGTCGGGTAGTTCCACAAAGTTCGGATGAGTTTGAGGGTACCGCGCCCGGGCCGCAGTGGGAATGGAACTACCAGCCCCGCGCAGGCAAATGGTCGTTAATCCAAAGAAAGGGCTGGCTCAGGCTGCAGGCCTTCAAACCGCTTAAAAACGATTTGCTGCAAGCAGGCAACACCATCACCCAGCGGTGCTACCGTAGCGTTACCAACAATGCCACCATAAAAATTGATGTGAGCGGCATGGCGAACGGACAGCGCGCAGGGCTATCACACTTCGGTTCCCCCAATTACGCGGCCTTAGGCCTGAAATGTACAGGTACGGTTAAACAACTCGAGTTTTTTACCAAAGATAGTACCATTGCAGGACCGGTAATAGAAGCGCGTACCCTTTGGCTGCGCACCGTTTGGGGGCTTGACGGAAAAAGTAAATTTAGCTACAGCACTAATGGAAAAGATTTTGAGCAATTTGGTGAAATATACCAGTTAAATTGGGGATCGTATCGTGGCGACAGGCTGGCCATTTACAGCTTTAATAATGAGCAGGAGGCCGGTTATATTGATGTAGACTATATGCACTACCGGTATACTAACTAACAAGTGTGACATTTTAATAGTAGATAAACACGTTCAAAATCGTTTAACAAAGCTTCCCAGAACTGATGATCAGCTTCAAGTACTACTTATTAGTCCTTTTTGTTTACGCCGCGTTAACCATGCGCACCGCCGCGGCCCAGTCATGGACTGCGGATAACGGCAACGGCACCTACACCAACCCGTTGTTTTATGATGAATTTTCTGACCCCGACCTGATCAGGGTTGGTACCGATTATTACATTACCGGCACCACCATGCACAGCGTGCCCGGCCTGCCGGTGCTGCACTCAACCGATTTGGTGAACTGGAAGCTGCTGAGCTATGCGCTGCCCCGGTTTGATGACAGTGATGACTTTAACCTGCGTAACGGCAAGGAAGCTTACGGGCAGGGCATCTGGGCGCCATGCATCCGGTATCATAACGGTAATTTCTACATTTTCTCCAATATCAACCGGCACGGCCTGCAGGTATTTACTGCCAAAAATCCGGGAGGCCCCTGGAAACGGCACGATCTGGCAAAGCCGATTTATGATTTGTCGGCGCTGTTTGAAGTCGACAGGATTTACATCGTTTACGGCCAATCCGAAATCAGGATGATTGAGCTGAAGCCTGATCTGAGCGGCTTCGTGCCGAATAGCGACAGGCTCCTCATCCCTAAAAGTGAGGCTATGGGCGAGGGTAACCACTTTTATAAAATCAACGGTAAATACTACATCACCAATGCCGATGGCGGCCGTTTACAGTGCGCCCGTTCTGCCAATATTTACGGTCCGTACGAAACTACAGTTATAAGCGCCAAAGAAACAATGGGCACCTCGCTGGGGTGGTTTACCAATAATATGGGCCAGGAAACACCCTTACCTTCTGCTTCAGATAGTTTAACCATGACCAAACTCAACGGACAGGTTTTCGGGTCGGTGCCGATGCATCAGGGAGGTATAGTAGATACGCCCGATGGCGGGTGGTGGGGTTTTTCGATGATGGATTTCAGGTCGGTGGGCCGCACCACGTTTTTATCGCCTGTTACCTGGGCGGATGGCTGGCCTTACTTTGGTATACCAGGCAATCCCGGTCGCTCGCCCAAAACATGGTTTAAGCCCAACAATACCTCTACGCCTCATGCTCCTTACCTGCGCAGCGATGATTTCAAGTCGGGGCGGCTATCCAATGCCTGGCAATGGAACCACAACCCCGTCTATACGCATTGGAAGCTTAAACACGGCGAATTGCAACTGTATACCCTGCCTGCCAAAGACTTTTTATGGGCCCGTAATACCCTTACACAGCGCGGCGTAGGGCCACAAAGCGAAGCAACAGTTACCCTGGATGCCTCGCAACTGGAAGATGGCGATATAGCCGGTTTAGGGTTGATGAACATACCTTACGCCTGGGTAGCAGTATTGCGCCAGGGCAAACAGTATACGCTGCGCTTTTTTGACCAGTATAAACATCAAACAATAAATATACCACTAAAATCGCCGCGGGTAAGTTTACGTGCCTTTGGCGATTTTGATCATGATATTGCCCAATTGAGTTTTAGTACCGGCGCAACCCGTTTTGAAAGCATTGGCGATAGTATCCGGCTGCCTTACCAGTTAAAAACGTTTCAGGGTACCCGCTTCGCGCTGTTTGCTTATAACACCCTTGATAAGGAAGGTGGTTACGCGGCTTTCAGTAAATTTGAGTTGAAAGAGCCGATGGCCGATCGTTCAAAAAATCTGCCCATAGGTAAAATAATCACCTTAACCAACCTGGCCGACCAGCGCATGGTGTGGGCCGATCCACATGGGATGCTTGTTCCGGGCGACAGGTATAACGCTGACGAAAAAGATGCGGGCTACCGGTTTAAGGTGCTCGACCGCGGCAACGGCCTTGTGGTGCTGCAGGCCCTGAACGGTACCGGCTTTGTAACCATTAGCGGCCGGGGTATGGCAGCCGATGTGCGGCTTGCCAAGCAGGAAACTACCGCCAGTTTATTGATGTGGCAGGATATGCTGCGGGGCGAGTGCATGCTGCTATCGCTGCACACCAACCGTTTTATAGGCCTCAACCCCAATACCGGCGAGCTTTATGGCGCCGACTGGGCCGGAACCCTGCCCGGCAAAAAAGACGGTACTGTTTTTACCTGGCATGAAGTAACCCAATAACAATTATTAATCTATATCAATCGAATATTTACTCAAATAATGAAAATTTTATCCCCTAAAAAGAACGCGGTCGCTGCAGCCTTGCTTTGCCTGATTGGTTATGGCAATGCTTATAGTCAAAAACACACTACGTACCAGCTTACATCACCCAACGGCAATATTAAACTGGTTTTGCACAACCGTTACCAGGCCGGTAACGATTCGGTGGTATCGGCGGGTTTTGACGTTTATTACAAAACAGGCGACCGGCTTACAACGGTAATGCAGGGTAATAAATTAGGCTTATCAACCGCTCAGGAGGAATTCAGGAACATTGATCTGAAGAGTGCAGGAGCAATAAAAAGAATAAGTGAAAGCTATAAGATGCTCACCGGCAAACGAAGCCTGTGTACCAATGCCGCCATCGAACGTTCGTTTACGTTTACGAATACCGCAGGCAGGCAGCTTAATGTTATCTTCCGGGTTTATAACGATGGCATCGCGTTCAGGTACTTGTTACCTAAATGGACTGATCAGCCCGTTAATGTAAAAGATGAATATACAGCTTACCACATACCCGAACAAACCGGGCGTTGGGTGCAAAAATACGATATTGGCTACGAGAACTACTTTCCATACAGCACGGATGGCCATGGAGAGCAATTGCAGCAGTGGGCATATCCGGCGCTGTTTAAAGTAAACGGCCATGAGTTATATTACTTAATATCAGAAGCGGGGAATACCGGGCAAAATAGTGCCGCCAGGCTCAGTAATGCCCGAAATTTGAATACTTACCGGGTTACTTACCCTGAGCCACGTAAAGGGTTTGAGCAACAGGGGGATGTGGCGCTGCTACCGTGGGCCTCGCAATGGCATACGCTGATATTAGGCTCGCTGGCCACAGTAGTTCAGTCAACCCTGATTACTGATGTAAGTGAGCCCAGCAAAGTTGCTAACCCAGATTGGGTTGTTCCGGGCCCGGCTGCGTGGGTATACTGGGCTTACAATCATGGTTCTAAAGATTATAAAAAGGTTGCCGAGTATGTAGACCTGGCCTATAAAATGAACTGGCCTTACGTATTGATTGATTGGGAATGGGATGAGATGGCTAATGGCGGCAAAATGGAGGATGCCGTGAAGTACGCCCGTTCTAAAGGCATTAAGCCTATGCTGTGGTATAATTCGGGTACTACCGAATGGTGCACCTCTACGCCGGTTGATCGGATGCGTACACGGGATAAACGTTTAAAAGAGTTTGAATGGCTCAATAAAATTGAAGTTTATGGCGTAAAGATCGACTTTTTTGCCGGAGACCAGCAGGACATGATCAAAATGTACCTCGATATTTTGAAAGATGCAGCCGAGCATCATCTGATGGTTGACTTTCATGGTGCAACCATCCCCCGCGGCTGGTCACGTACGTATCCCAACCTCATGACTGTAGAAGCTGTGCGCGGTGCCGAGTGGTATAACAATAATGACGATCTGACTAAAAAAGCGGCTGCGCACAACGCCACGCTTCCGTTTACCCGCAACGTGATTGGTCCGATGGATTATACTCCTGTAACCTTCTCTAACAGTCAGCACCCGCATATTACCTCTTACGGGCACGAGCTGGCGCTGTCGGTAGTGTTTGAATCGGCCCTGCAAAATTTTGCCGACCGGCCGGAAGCCTTTTATGCATTGCCGGATGCGCCCAGGAATTTTCTGAAAACAGTACCAACCGCCTGGGATGAAACCCGCCTGCTGAGCGGCTATCCCGGCAAACAGGTGGTCATAGCCCGCCGCCACGGCAAAAAATGGTATATCGGCGGTTTGAACGGACAAGATACCGCACAGAATTTACAATTTAACCTGAGCTTCATCAAGCAAAAATCAGCTAAGATGTTCATTATAAGCGATGGCGAAAATGACACTTCATTCAGGTCTGACGTTCAAAAGGTATCCGCAAATCAGAAAACCAATGTGAAGTGTTTAGCCAGGGGTGGTTTTGTGTGTGTGATAGAATAATAATTTACCTTATTTAACTGTATGTAGCGCTCGCTTTTTCAATAACAGACAATGATGGCCATAAGCAGCTGGCGTTGTCTGTTACTGGTATCCTGGTTGAAATGCGGCCTTTTGGTGCGTAAATAAGTTGCGTTATAATAAAGCAGAATTTAAAGCTAAAGGATTTTGTTATTGAAATTTGTTGTGCTACTTTGACACAGGCAAAATGCAAAACATGGTTAGGAGGGTACTGCGACATACTTTTTCATTACTGAACGTTGATTATGTTCAACTCGGAAAAAAGTGGAATTACAGCGGGGTAATGAGTCCTTATTACCGGCTGTACTACATTGACGCTGGTTTTGGCGAAATAGTGAGTACCGGAATCGTTCATCAACTGGAAGCCGGTTACCTCTACCTTATTCCCAGCTTTACGCCATGCGATTTGAGATGCAGCAGTTTTTTAAGCCAGTATTTCATCCAGTTTTTTGAAGAATCGACCGATGGCGTCTCTCTTTTCGCCGATAACAGGTCGATATATAAGGTGCCGGTTACCCAACTGGATATTATGAACTTTAACCGCCTGCTGCAAATTAACCCCGGCCGCGGTATCAACCGCTCTGATAATCCCAGGATTTATGAAAAAAAAATATATTACGAAGAGTATCAGGAATTGAACAACCGGCAGGGCCTTGCCGATTATTTTGAAACACATGCCATAATACTTCAACTGGTATCGCGCTTCCTGACAGCTGATATCTTTAAGCCGAAAAAATTCCGGAATATGCCTTGCAAAATACACCATGCCCTAAGCTATATTTTGATGAATCTGGATCGGAAAATTACGGTGACGATGCTTGCTGAGCAGGCTAATCAAAACGTAGATCATTTTTCAAGGCTTTTCCAGCTCCACCTTGGGGCAAGGCCTATCGATTATATTATTACCAAAAAAGTGGAGCGGGCGCAGTATCTGATCGTAACCACACAGATGACATTTACGGAAATAGCCGCGGCAACGGGTTTCGAAAGCGTGTCTTATTTTTCGAGGATCTTTAAAAAGATTACCGGCACATCGCCCAGCGTTTACCGGGCAAAAATAGAAGAAGTAAATTGAGTAGTTTTTGCATAACTTTTTATGGCTGACGATTACCACCTTGTTCAAAAGAGACCGCGGTAAACTCGATAAGCAGGACGCTTAAGGAAAAGAAAAGATGTACTTCCGGCTATATGCAGGAAATACGATGTCAACATAGAAACCACTCCAGGACTTGCCTACTATAACATATCTGCAACTGTAAATACCGAATCTGTGGAAAATGTTTTGCTAACTATTACAAAGCAACTCAAGCGCAAAGTAAGTAAACATGGTGTTGATTATGAAACAACCGCTCAGTTCAAAAAAGTTACGGGTAATTACTTTATCCTCATGAAAATTAGGGTTTACTTGTTTTTAGCCGTTATCCTGTCGATAGTTACCCCCTTTAGTCTCCCATAAAAAAGTCGAAATCAAACCTTCCGGATCGGGATTAAACACTGTATCAATACCGAACACACAGTGTTACACTTGCGAACAGTTTTTGATTTTGTAATGATTTAAATTGTTGATAATCAGAGTTTTTATATTTTGGTATAGGTTTTACATTACTGGCAGAAATTTATAGTTGGATATGTTAAAAAACTACTTCAAAATAGCATGGCGTAATATTATCCGCCACAAAGGTTATTCGGCCATAAATATTGCAGGCTTAACTGTTGGTATTGCCGCCTGTTTACTCATTTTCGTGATTATAAAATTTGAGTTAAGTTTTAATACGTTTAATCCGAACTATAAAAACATATACAGGATTACCACCCGAAGTAAATCAGAAGCGGAAACCACTACCAACCCCGGCGCGGCTGTTCCGGCAACCGAGGCGCTGCGATTAGATTTTCCGCAGGCTAAGGTGGCTGCTTTAAATAGTAGTTACGGCAGCCAGCTAACTGTACCCGAGGCGGCTGGAAGCAACGCCGGGGATAAGAAGTTTATTGAGAGCATTGGCGTACTGTTTATCCAACCCCAGTTTTTTGATATTTTTAGCTATAAATGGCTGGCCGGCAGCGCGTCAGCGCTTGTAGACCCGGATATGGTAGTTTTGGATAAGACTACTGCTGCCAAATATTTTGGCGACTGGCACAGTGCCATGGGCAAAATCGTCCGCATGGATAATGTTTTAACCCTTAAAGTTGCCGGTGTTGTAGAAGATGCACCGGCCAACTCTGATTTTCCATTTAAAGTAATGATATCCTTCGTTACCTGGAAACAGCATGCCAAAGCTTATGATTATAACGACGACTGGCACTCCACCAGCAGCAGCCACGAAATCTTCATGCTGTTCCCTCCGGACATGAGCCAGGCAAATATCGATGCACAGTTCAAAGCCTTTTCGGCAAAACATTTTAAAAAAGACAATCATTCAGAAAGGGTTCTGGTTCCGCAGCCGCTGGCCGATATGCATTTTGATAAGGCCATCGGTAACCCGCTTGGTGATCATAGCACCAGCATGGCTACCCTGCGCACACTGTCATTTATCGGTTTGCTGATCATCATCATGGCATCCATTAACTTTATCAACCTCTCTACCGCGCAATCCGTTGGCCGCTCAAAAGAAGTTGGTATCCGTAAAGTATTGGGCAGTACCCGCCCGCAGCTTATTTTGCAGGTAATCGGCGAAACTACCATTATCGTCATCATATCGGCATTATTCGCCATCGGCGTTGCCAGGTTGGTTATCCCGCAATTGAAAAATATCGCTAACGTACCGGATGATATCAGCCTGTTCAGCGCCGGCAGTGTGCTGTTTTTAATCATCAGTGTAGCGGCTATTATCCTGTTATCCGGCGTTTACCCTGCTTTGGTGGTGTCGGGCTTTAAGCCGGTGCTGGCGCTAAAAAACAAGATCACCGCAGCATCAATAGGGGGCATCCCGTTACGCAGGGCTTTGGTTATCGCGCAGTTTGCTATTTCGCAACTGCTTATTATAGGTACAATAGTGGCTGTAAACCAGATGGATTTTGTGAACAACGCTGATCTTGGCTTTAATAAAAATGCTTTACTCATTATCCCCGGCTATACCGATAGTGTGAGCCTGGGAAAAATGGAATCTTTCAAATATCAATTGTTGCAAAATAAAAATGTAAAGGCGGTAAGCTTTTCATCGGATGTGCCCTCTTCAGAAAATAACTGGGGCACCAATTTCTACTTCAATAACTCCAATAAGGATATTGGTTTCAGCACTTTTATGAAGTTTGGCGACGCTGACTACTTTAAAACTTACGGGCTGAAATTTGTTGCAGGAAAAGGGTATGATGTTAGTGATACCGTTAAACAGTATGTAGTTAACGAAACGTTTATTCATAAATTGGGGATTCAAAACCCCGAAGAGGCGATTGGTAAAATGGTGCGCCTTGGGGGCGGCCATTGGAAACCTATAGTAGGGGTTGTCCAGGATTTTAAAACTAATTCGCTTAGGGATGCCATCAAGCCCATGGTCATATCATCTTCCAAAGGTTATGAAGCACAGGTAGGTATTAAAATTGAAACCGGTAACCTAAGTAAAACAGTAGCCGAACTCAAGAAACTTTGGGAAAGTACCTACCCGGAGTATGCCTACAACGGCTATTTTTTTGACGAAAGCATAGCCAGGTTTTACGAACAGGAAAATAAGATGGCGCTTGTATACAAGGTATTTGCCGGCATAGCCATATTTATTTCGTGCCTTGGTTTATATGGCCTGGTATCATTTATGGCGGTTCAGCGTACCAAAGAGGTGGGCGTACGTAAAGTATTGGGCGCTTCAGTTACCAGTATCGTGTTCCTGTTTTCTAAAGAGTTTATGATATTGATCGGTATCTCGTTCATCATTGCCATGCCTGCTGCCTGGTATATCATGAACGGCTGGCTGCAAAACTTTGTGTACCGGATTTCCATGAGCGTGTGGATTTTTGTATTAGCCATAGCATCATCGTTGGTGATTGCCTGGATAACTGTTGGTTACAAGGCGGTTAAGGCTGCTTTGGCAAACCCTGTTAAAAGTTTACGATCAGAATAGGGCATTGAGCCATTTGCTGTGCGTCATTAAGTTATTGCTGAATGGCGCACAAACCAAAATGACCTAATGACTCAATGACGCGCAGCGAATGACACGAAGTAAATGAAATAATAAGATGATAAAGAACTACATCAAAATAGCCTTCCGGAACCTTTGGCGGCACCGGGGCTTTTCGTTTATTAATATTACGGGCCTCTCTATCGGGATAACCGCTTGTTTTTTCATTTTTATGTATGTTGCCTTTGAGTTGAGCTACGATAAGTTTCATACCAAAGCCGATAGGATTTACAGGTTGGTAACCGATATTAAAACCCCGAGCGAAACCATCAATACCAGTATCACATCGTGGGCATTTGCGCCTAATATTAAGGCCGATATGCCCGAGGTGGAAGCCTTTGTACGCACGAGTGAAGGTAGTTTTTTGGTGCGCAAGGGGGATGTAAAGTTCCAGGAAGAAAACTCGATGTTTGCCGATTCGACATTTTTTAAGGTTTTTGATTTTAAGTTGCTGAAAGGCGACCCAAACAACGCGCTTAACGCCCCGGCCAGTATCGTATTTACCGAATCAACTGCAAAAAAATATTTTGGTACCGCCGATCCGGTAGGTAAAACCGTATTGGTGACAGGAGATGGTATCCCGGCCACGATAACCGGTGTAGTGAAGGATTTTCCGGCTAACTCCCAAATTAAAGCCGATATGATTATATCCATGACTACGTTAACACAAAAGTTTAACACCGGCATCGATAATCAGTGGGGTAATTTTGGCGCAACAACTTATCTGTTATTAAAGCCTGGCACCAACCCAAAAGCGTTTGAGGCTAAAATGCCGTCCTTTTTGCAAAACAGGGATGGCGAAGGCATGAAAAAAAGCCAGATGTTTTATACCCTCTTCCTCGAGCCTTTAAAATCAACCTATCTTTATTCAAAAAGGGGTGGGCCAGAAGTTGGCAGTATCAGTAATGTGTACATATTCAGTATCGTAGCTGCTTTTATTTTGTTAATTGCTTGTATAAACTTTATCAACCTTACTACTGCCCGCTCGGTTGAACGCGCCAGGGAGGTAGGGATCCGCAAAGTTGTGGGTGCCGAAAAAGGTCAGCTTGCAGGCCAGTTTATCGGCGAATCGGTGGTGTTGTGTATCATCGCTTTTTTGCTCACCCTTGTCATTTCAGTTTTGCTGTTGCCAATGTTCAACCAATTGGCGGGTAAAACCATTAGTACGGGTATCTTTTCAAATTTGAGCTACGTTATTATTCTGTTTGCAACATCGGTAGGTATCGGCCTGGTTGCTGGTTTATACCCCGCGCTTGTGCTATCATCCTTTAAACCGGTAATGGTTTTAAAAGGGCGGTTTGCCGGGAGCAAAAAAGGCGGGGCGTTACGTAAAACGCTGGTAATTGCACAGTTTAGCATCTCTATCGCGCTTATTATCGGTACAATAGTGGTGTACAACCAGATGAGCTTTATGCAAAACCGCGATCTTGGTTTTAACAAAGATCAGATGTTGGTGCTGAATACCAATGGTGATGCGGGCAAAGATGCATTGAAAAATGCCATCAACGCTATTCCCGGCGTTGTTTCCACTGCCTCGGCTTCAAGTATCCCGGGCGGGGGGAATAGTGGCGCTTATTCGGAGATAGAAAACAAAAAGGGCGACCTGCAAATTGCCAATCTTGATCTGTATTTTGTTGATTATGATTACGTAAATCAATTTAAAATAAAAATGGTTGCAGGTCGGGCGTTCTCGCGCCAGTTTAGTACCGATACCGCCCAGGCTATGCTTATTAATGAAGCTGCAGTTAAGTTGTTTGGCTATAGTTCGCCTAAAGAAGCTATCGGCAGGCGGTTTAAACAGTGGGGGCGTGAAGGTAAGATAGTAGGTGTAATGAAGGATTTTCATTTCCGCTCATTACAGGAGGTGATCAAGCCGCTCACCATGCGCATCGAGCTTAAAAACCTTGATCTCATTACCATCAAAGTATCCCTCCAAAACTTAAGTGCTACACTGGCCCGGATAGAGGATAAATGGAAGCAATTTATTCCTAACAGGCCATATAACTATTATTTTTTAGATGAATTTTTCGACAGGCAATACCGTGCCGAGCAGCGTTTTGGCAAACTGTTCCTCAATTTTGCCGTGCTCGCCATATTTATTTCATGCCTGGGCCTGCTTGGCCTGGCATCATACAGTACGCTGCAACGTACCCGCGAAATAGGCATCCGCAAGGTGCTTGGTGCTTCAGTACCGGGTATTGTCAACCTGCTGTCGGTAGATTTTTTGAAACTGATATTGATTTCCTGTTTAATAGCCATGCCTGTAGGCTGGTATTTTATGCATCAATGGCTCAAGGATTTCGCTTACCGTATTGATATACAATGGTGGGTGTTTGTACTGGCCGGTGTCCTGGCAGTTTTAGTGGCCGTGGCTACCATAAGTTTCCAGGCGATAAAGGCCGCGTTGACTAATCCGGTTAAAAGTTTGAGGTCTGAATAAGGCCTGAGCCAACCCTCTGCGGAGGAGAGGGCTTTAAAAAAACACAGGGTAAATATATTATATCACTCACAATTAACAATTCCTCCCCTTTGGGGAGGTTAGGAGGGGTTCATGATTAGAAATTACATAAAAATCGCCTGGCGAAATTTAGTTCGTAACAAGGCTTACGCAAGTATCAGCGTTATTGGTTTGGCTTTGGGTATGGCCTGCGGTGTATTGATATTTACGCTGATTAACTATCACCTTAGCTTTGATACTTTTCATCACAATTCGGATAGGATTTATCGTTTTTATACCGAGTTTCATGAGGATGGCATTAGCCGGATAGGTGCTGTGCCACAGCCTCTGGCCAAGGGTTTCCGCAATGATCTGCCCTATGGCGAGAAAACAGCCAGGGTAATTGATTTTAACCGAACGCTTATTACCGTTACCAAAGGCAACGATGTTAAAAAGTTTGCTGAAGACGGGGGCATCTCTTTTACAGAACCGGAATATTTCAGTATCCTGAATTTCCCGTTGTTAAAAGGCGATAGTAAAACTATCCTTTCGCGTGTTAACGAAGCGGTGATCACCGATAAAATAGCGCATAAGTTTTTTGGCAATGATGACCCGATAGGCAAAGTTTTTCGCTTGGATAACCAAATGAATTTTACGGTAACCGGGGTGCTCAAAGATATCCCTAACAATACCGACCGCCGTTCGGAGATTTTTCTTTCGTACGCCAGTATGGAAGAGTATGGCGGTAAGGACCGTGAAAATAACTGGGGAGGGGTTTACAGTGGCTGCCAGTCGTTTACTTTACTAAAGCCCGGCGTTACACAGGCCCAGGCCGAAAAGGGGATGCTGCAATTAGTTAAAAAAAATTATACCGGCAGGGATTTACAGGTATGGCGTTTTAAGCTGCAACCCATTGCCCAAATGCACTTTGATCGTGACCTGGGTGGGTATGCGGATAAAAAATACCTCTGGGCGTTATTTTTCATCGGGTTGTTCCTGATTATAACGGCTTGTGTAAATTTCGTGAACCTCGCTACCGCCCAAGCGCTTAACCGTGCAAAGGAAATAGGGGTGCGCAAGGTGTTAGGCAGTTTGCCCCGGCAGTTATTCTGGCAGTTTATTGCCGAAACTGCCATCATAAGTGTAATAGCGGTAATAGTGGCGGTTGGTTTATCGCAATTGGCGTTAAACCCGCTCAATAACCTTTTTCACTCTCAAATGACCTTTAACTGGTCGGCGTTAAGTTTGTTTATCGTGCTGATCAGCGTAGCGGTGGTTTTTTTGTCCGGTTCATATCCGGGTTTGGTGCTCGCGAGGTTTCAGCCTATCCAGGCTTTAAAGAGCAAGCTTTCGCAAAAAGATGTTGGGGGCTTTTCTTTGCGCAGGGTACTGGTTGTTACACAGTTTACCATATCGCAGGTATTGATTATTGGCACTATCATTATCATATCACAGCTGCATTACTCGCAAACGGCCGATCTTGGTTTTAATAAGAAAGCCATAGTGTTGGTGCCGCTTCCGCAGGATGACAAGATGAAAATGAGCACCCTCAGCAATCGCATCAGCGAGATAAAAGGTGTAGAAAACGTAACTTTTTGCTCAAACCCGCCGGCTTCGCGTTCCAACGATAATACGGGTGTTCAATTTGATAACCGCACGGAGGATGAGCACTGGAGTGTGAATACCAAGCAGGCTGATGCAAATTATATCTCAACATTTCAAATTAAACTGATTGCAGGGCGGAATTTTTTTAAGGGTGATTCGGTGCATGAGTTCCTTGTTAACGAAACGTTTGTTAAAAAGCTAAACCTCAAACCGCAGGATGTGTTAGGCAAGCAAATGGCCGTTAACGGCCGCTCGTACAAGGGCACTATTGTAGGGGTGATGAAAGATTTTTATAACTATTCCTTCCACACAGAAATAACCCCGGTATGTATTATGCCAAATTACCGCGATCTTTCAACAATTGCGGTGAAAATAAATATGCGGAGCGCCAAATCCACATTGGCGGCGTTGGATAAGATCTGGAACCAGACTTTCCCGCAGGAATTATATAAGTACGAGTTTATGGATGATAAAATCGCCCATTTTTATGAAATGGATAACATCCAGTTAACGCTTGTTGAAGCATTTGCATGTATTGCTATTATTATCGGCTGTTTGGGTTTGTATGGCCTGGTATCGTTTATGGCGGTACGTAAAACCAAAGAGATTGGGGTGCGCAAGGTATTAGGCGCCAATATCAGCAGCATTTTGTGGTTGTTTGGTAAAGAGTTCAGCATTCTGTTGTTAACTGCCTTTGTAATAGCCGCGCCACTGGCCTGGTGGGCAATGCACAATTATTTAAAAGATTTTCAATACCATATCAGTATCGGTCCCGAAATATTTGTGATGTCGATCCTCTCAACATTTATTATCGCGTGGATCACGGTAGGATACAGGGCCTCGATGGCGGCATTGGCTAACCCGGTTAAAAGTTTACGTTCCGAATAAATTTGTCATTGAGTCATTTGCTTCGCCTCATTAAATCATTGGCAAAAGCGCAAAGCATAAAATGACTTAATGACCTAATCACTCAATGATATAAAAGATGCTTAGAAACTACATCAAAATAGCCTGGCGAAACATCATCAACAATAAGGCTTATACAGCGATTAATATTTTAGGACTGGCCGCAGGTATGGCCGTTGCCCTGATGATTGCCCTTTGGGTTAGCAACGAATACTCGTACGATAAATTTTTGCCTAATGCCGATAGGGTATACCAGGTTCGCCGTAATTTTAACAGTAACGGCGAAACGCTTACCTTCAATACAACATCGTTAAAGCTTGCTGATGTTTTGAAAACCCTACCCGAGGTAGAATATGTGGCATCTACAGATTGGGGTGGTACCCATGGTTTGATGGTTGGCGATAAAAAGCTATCGATAGATGGGGTACAGGCCGGAAGCGATTTTCTGAAAATGTTTGAATACAACTTTTTACAGGGAAGCCGATCATCAGCATTGAACGATCCTTATTCAATTGTACTGACCAAAGCTACCGCTATAGCGCTGTTCGGTACGGAGAACGTTATTAATAAAGTGGTTAAGGTTGATAATAACTACAATTTGAAAGTTACCGGTGTAATACAGGATGTGCCCCTAAATTCAACACTGCAGTTTAAATATGTTATTCCGTTTAGCCTCATGGAGCAGCAACCTTACATGAAAGGGGCCCATGATAGTTTTGGTAATAACGCATACGAACTTTTTGCCAAACTAAAACCGGGCGTAACCTACGCGCAGCTTGCCCCCAAAATCAAAAATATCGAAAAGGGTGAGGATAATATCAATGCTGAAAACTCGGATGTGATTATGCAACCCATGGCCGACTGGCACCTGTATTCCGACTATAAAAACGGTGTGGCCGGCGGCGGCTTTATTGATTATGTACGCACTTTTAGCATTGTTGGCGTGTTGGTATTACTGATAGCCTGCATTAACTTCATCAACCTCACCACAGCCCGTTCCGAAAAGCGTGCCCGCGAAGTTGGTGTACGTAAGGCCATCGGTTCGCAACGTCAACATCTCATCTTCCAGTTTTTAACAGAATCAACCCTAATCACTTTGATCTCTTTTATTTGTTCGATACTGTTTGTGCAAATAGCACTTGCCCCGTTCAATGCGCTTACCGGTACTACTATCGCCATTCCTTTTAATAACATAACCTTTTGGCTGCTTGCTATTGGTTGCGTATTAATAACCGCCTTAATCGCCGGAAGCCGTCCCGCGTTTTATCTTTCATCATTTAATCCGGTTAAAGTATTGAAGGGCACCATACAGGTTGGCCGTTCGGCATCGTACTCGCGAAAAGTTTTAGTGGTGATGCAGTTTAGCTGTTCAATAGCGCTGATCATTAGCACGGTTGTTATTTATCGGCAAATACAATACGCTAAAAACCGACCGGCAGGTTACGATATCAACAGGTTGATGGCTAGCAATGCTAATGAAGATCTTGGTAAACATTTTCAGGCATTTAAAACCGAGTTACTGCAAAGCGGCGCAATAGAAAGCATCTCCACAGCATCAAGCGCTGTTACGGATATTAATATGCACAACAACCTCGACCAATGGCCCGGTAAAATGGCTGGCGAAACAGTTGAGATGGGCGTGGTTGCCATTGCCAACGATTATTTTAAAACGGCCAACATGAAAATGCTGGCCGGGAGAGATTTTAGTAATGCCGGATCCGATTCGTTGAATATTATTTTTAACGAAGCGGCTGTTAAAAGACTTCGCTTAAAAGGCGATCCTATAAGTCAGATAATTACTTATGCTGGCAGGCCTGTTAAAATAATTGGCGTAGTTAAAAACGCGCTGATGTTATCACCTTTTGCCGAGGCCGATCCAACCATGTTTATCTATAACAATGATCCGCATCAAAACATGATCTACCGTTTATCAGCTAAAGTAAACCCGCATACAGCCATCGATAAAATAGGGCAGATATTTTCAAAATACAGCCCTGCTTATCCTTACACCTACCGTTTTGTTGATGATGATTACAACAGCAAGTTTGGCCAGGAGGTATTGGTTGGTAAGCTGTCGGGTATTTTTGCAGGATTGGCGATTTTCATTTCCTGCCTCGGCCTGTTTGGCTTAGCGGCTTACATAGCCGAGCAGCGTACCAAAGAGATTGGCGTACGTAAGGTACTGGGCGCAACGGTAAGCCAGCTATGGTTTTTATTATCTAAAGATTTTGTATTGCTGGTGTTGATTAGCTGCGTAATTGCATCGCCGTTGGCATTCTACTTTTTACAAGGCTGGTTGCAAAAGTATGATTATAGGGTAAAGGTTGGACCGGGCGTGTTTGTCATATCTGCGGTTGTTGCTATCGCAATCACCTTGTTAACCATAAGTTTCCAGGCAATCAAGGCGGCAATGGCTAACCCGGTTAAAAGTTTACGGAGCGAATAAATAGTCATTAGGTCATTTTGCTGCGCATTATTAAGTCATTGAGCGCTGGCAAAAATGACTTAATGACCCTATGACGCAAAGCAAATGAATCAATGATATAAAATATGCTAAGAAATTACTTCAAAACCGCGTGGCGGAATATCTGGAAAAGCAAGGTTTTTTCGGCTATTAACATCTTTGGGCTGGCCGTGGGGATGGCAGCCTGTATTGTTATCGTACTTTTTGTGAGTTATGAAAAAAGCTTCGATAACCTGCATACAAAAAATATTTATCGCTTAAACGAGGTGCAGAAGTTTGAGGGGATGGGCGCATCGCAAAAAGTAGCCTTATCGATGTTTCCCATGGGGCCAACCCTGAAGGCCGACTTCCCCGAGATCAAAAATTTTACCCGCGTGCGCTGGCAGCAAAAGTTTCCGCTTAATAATGGCATGAAACGGGTGTACATGCCGCAGGTGTTTTTTGTGGATTCGGTGTTTTTAAAGATGTTTGATTTTAAGCTGATCAGGGGTGACAGGGAAACCGCCTTGCTAAGGCCCCGCAGCGTTTTATTAACCGAGGATGCCGCTAAGCGCATGTTTGGTAATGAAGACCCGATGGGAAAAACCATTACCAATTACGGTAAAGATACTATAAGTTATGCCGTTACCGGTATATTGGCCAACACACCTAAAAACTCGCAGTTACAGTTTGATTGCCTGTTCTCCTTCAGCAGTATTTATAAACCCTGGATGTTCACCAACTGGGGCGGCAACTGGCTCAATACTTACCTTGAACTGGCTCCGGGTACCAATGTGGCTGCACTCGAAAAAAAGTTTCCGGCCTATCTTGAAAAATACAGGGGCAAGGGCGGTTCAAAAAATTACGAGTTGTTTTTGTTATCCCTTAAAGATGTTCATGCAAATTCGGCTGATATCGGCTTGGATTACATCAACTACCAAAAATTTGATAAGCATATCACCAATCTCTTTACCGTTATTGGCATTATCGTTTTGGTGATAGCCTGTATCAATTTTATCAACCTGTCAACGGCACGCTCGTCTGAGCGGGCTAAGGAGGTTGGCGTTCGTAAATCGATAGGCGCGGGGCGTTTTCAACTGGCTATGCAATTTTTGGGTGAAACGGTGCTGCTCTCGCTTATAGCGCTGGTTTTCGCGTGTGTACTGGTAGCCTTTGCCATTCCGTTTATTAATACTTTGAGCCAGCGGGATATTAGTCTACCACTGCATAACAACCGCATGCTGCCTGGCTTGATATTGATCAATACGGTACTGGTAGGTATTGTATCAGGTATTTACCCGGCGCTGTTCCTGTCGTCGTTCCAGCCGGTTAAGGTATTGAAGGGGGCGTTTGCCTCTGTGGGGGGCAACAAGGTGCCGCTCCGTAATATTTTGGTGGTGGGGCAATTTACCAGCGCGGTAATTTTGATGATTGCTACAGTATTTGTAATTAAACAGCTGAGGTTTATGCAGCAAAAAGATCCGGGTTTTAACCGCGATCAAATTGTGAACGTTCCGCTAAACCTGATCCCGCAGAGTAAATACGATCTGTTTAAGCAGGAACTTCAATCGAATACCCTTGTTCAGGGTGTTACGGCATCACAGGATGTTTTGGGCAGCCACCTTGATCAAACCGGCGTATCGTTTAAACTGGGCGATTCCCCTTTGCGCCAGCTTTCTTCTACGTTACTGGTAGTTGATAATAATTACCTTGATCTGTACAAGATTAAACTGCTGATGGGTGATAACTTTTCTAAGGATACTTCGGCCGTTTGGAAACAATATATCATTAATGAAGCACTGGCGAAAGAACTGCTGAAAGATCATAAGGGAAAAAACATGGAATCGTTGCTGGGCCAGCGGTTCGGGTTTGATTCGTTAGGGGTAATTACCGGTATTGCTAAAGACTTCAACTTTAATTCGCTGCATTACAAAATTGAAACCCTTTTCATGGTAAACGGGAAAAATTTCAGTTTGATGTCGGTTAAAATTAATGGCGCCAGGGCTAAAGAGGCGGTTGCCTTTATCCGTTCAACCTGGATGAAACAATTTCCGGGCATACCTTTCGAATACCAGTTCCTGGACGATCATTTTAACGAAGTTTACAGCGTTGATAATCAGGTAAGTACCGTGGTAAGCATTTTAGCCGGGCTAATTATTATCATATCCTGCCTCGGTTTATTCGGCCTGGCATCCTATTCGGCCGAAAAACGGGTTAAGGAAATAGGGGTACGCAAGGTGCTGGGCGCTTCAGTACAAAATATTGTGCTGTTGCTTTCGGGTCATTTCGTAAAACTGGTGTTAATAGCCAACGTAATAGCATGGCCAATAGCTTTTTATGCCATGAGCAGGTGGCTGGAGGATTTTGCCTACCGTATCGAGATCAACTGGTGGGTATTTGGCATTGCAGGTATGGTATCGTTGCTTATAGCCTTTGCAACAGTAAGCTTCCAGGCTATTAAAGCGGCGGTGACCAACCCTGTTAAAAGTTTACGGAGTGAGTAAAACCTCACCCAAACCCTCTCCGGAGAGAGGGCTTAAAAGGAAAACGATAATACATTATTAAATATTCAAAATTCCTCCCTGCCGGGGAGGTAAGGAGGGGCTAATGATTAAAAACTATATAAAAACAGCATGGCGTAACCTTGTTATGAATAGGGTTACATCGTTAATAAGTATTGCGGGATTGGCAGTTGGCATTGGCTGCTTTATGTTACTGGCTACTTACTTATTGAACGAGTTACGGTATGATACTTTCCACGTTAATGCAGATCGTATTGTACGGATAGTATATAACTACAAATCGGCAGATGATAGCGAGGCAAAATCGGTTGGGGTAACGCCTACAGCAGCGGCTCCTGTATTTAAACAACAGTTTCAGGATGTTGCCGAAGCGGTAAGGGTATACGATTATTCGAGCGGGGGAGTAGGTGTAAAATACCAGGATAAACTTTTTAACGAAAAAAGGTTTTTGCTTGCAGATGAGCCGTTTTTCCGGATGTTCAGCTTTAAGTTTTTGCAGGGCGACCCTGCTACCGCGTTAAATGATCCATCGGCTGTAGTGATCACTGCATCTACGGCAAAAAAATATTTTGGCAGCGAAAATCCGTTGGGGAAGGTACTTAAGGTTAAAGGAAATAATAACATGATGGTTACCGGTGTTATTGAGGATGTACCGGAATACTCACATATCAAATTTGATCTGCTCGGATCATACGCCATTGCGTCAAGGTCAAAAAATCTTGTCTGGGATTCTGCAAACGATTATTCCTACTTGTTATTAAAACCGGGTGTAAGTGTGGCATCTGTTCAAAATAAGGTGAATAGTTTTTTAAATAACCTGTTTAAAGATGCCGCCAGGCAGGGATATCATGTATGGTACACCCTCGAGCCATTAAAACGTGTTCATTTATATTCAACGGCTTCTGATAACCTTACGCCCCAGGGCAACATTAAGGCCCTTTATATTTTGGGGGTAGTAGCCATAATCATGCTGTTGCTTGCATGTGTTAATTTTTTAAACCTTGTTACAGCAAAAGCCATTGAAAGAGGCCACGAAATAGGTGTTAGAAAAGTGATGGGTGCCGGAAGAATGCAGTTGTTTACGCAGTTTATGATAGAAGCCGCCATGATTACAACCGTATCAATTATTGTTGGCTTTTTAATGGCTCAGTCAAGTTTCGGCTGGTTTAGCAATTTTTCCGGGCAGCAGTTGAGTTTTAATACCTGGAATACCTCATGGCTGGTAATTGCTTCTGTTGTACTACTGGTAATAGTTACTTTTTTGGCTGGTACTTACCCGTCGTTGTACTTATCCTCATTTAATCCGGTGGTTACGCTGAAGGGTAAAATGTCGGGTTCAAAAAGCAGCAGTTTTCTGCGCAAGTCGTTAGTTATTTTTCAGTTTGTGGTTTCGGTGTTTTTCATGATCTGTACGGTTATTGCGGGCAGTCAGTTACACTATATTCAAAATTTAAACGTGGGCATTAACCGCGACCAGGTGATGGTGTTAAACAGCTGGCAATCCCTTGATGAAATGCGGTCGTTTAACAGTGAGGTTAGCCAGTTGCCGGGTGTACTAAACGTAACCGCGTCTTATGATTCGCCTTTAAATGTGGGCGGCGGATACAGCATCAATAAGGCCGACGGTAAAAGTAGTAATTACACGCTCTCTGTTACCGCGCTTCCCGTTGAACGTAATTTTATAAAAACGCTGGGCATTCAGCTGATACAGGGACACGACTTTACACTGGCAGATGAACAGCAACTGGCTGTGAAAGATGAAAATCAGCGTGTTTACGGTTTTATTATTAACGAAAAAGCCGCCGCGGCTTTAGGATGGAAGCCCGAAGAGGCCGTCGGTAAGCGTATAAGCCTTAACGGCAGGAATGGTGAGATTCGCGCGGTTGCACATAATTTTAATTTTGCATCCATCCGCCAAGAAATTACACCAATAGTAATATTTACAGATTCTTATTTCGGGAAGATATTGATCAAAACTTCCGGGCAAAATATTACCAAAACCATTGAAGCTATCAAGCAAAAATGGGCCGACTTTAAACCCTCGGCGCCCTTTGAATACCATTTCCTCGACCAGGAATTTGATGAGATGTATAAATCCGAACAGCGTACAGGTTCTATCCTTACCGCGTTTACTTTGGTTACCATATTCATCTCCTGCCTCGGCCTGTTTGGCCTCGCGGTATTCTCAACAAAACAACGGGTGAAAGAGGTTGGTGTGCGCAAAGTATTGGGTGCAAGTGTGTTCAGTATTGTAAGATTGGTTTCGGGCGATTTCCTCAAACTCGTGATCATATCGGTTATCATCGCTTCGCCAATTGCCTGGTACGCCATGCACCGCTGGCTGCAGGATTTTGCCTACAAAATCAGTATTCAGATCTGGGTTTTTATCGCGGCAGGTACCACGGCTTTGCTGGTAGCGTTTGTTACGGTTAGTGTGCAATCGCTAAAAGCGGCATTGGCCAACCCGGTAAAGAGCCTGCGGTCGGGAGACTGATTTTATAAGGTTAAAGGTAAAAGGTGAAAGCTGAAAGGTAGCTCAAAAATGCAAATTGTTGGGATGCTTTCGGCTTTCGCTGTTTAAATGCTTTTATTAAGCCACTACAGACCTTTCAACGTTCTCCCTTCGCCTTTCGCCTCACAAAGCACTGTATCATAACCGTACGCATTCTGTTACATAAGCGAACAGTAATAATTTGATAAGATCATTTAATGTGTTGATTTTTAATGTTATATAACTTTGGTATGTTATTGATATGTTAATCGCCAAATGATGAGTATTATTGTTTAACTCATTTATTTACGAACAAACTAATTCAATAATTAAAAATGTTATCACTGCAGCATATTTCAAAGTATTTCCAGGTAGGGGGCAACAAAAATATCATCCTGAATGATTTGAGCCTTGAGGTTGATGAAGGCGAATTCATATCAATTATGGGGCCTTCAGGCTCGGGTAAATCAACCCTGCTCAATATCATCGGAATGCTCGACGAACCGTCTGACGGTTATCATTACTTTGAGGGCCATGCGGTGCATCAGCTTAAAGAAAAGCAGCGTTCGGCATTATATAAGCAATATATCGGTTTCGTTTTTCAGGCTTACCATTTAATTGATGAGCTTACCGTTTATGAAAACATCGAAACGCCGCTTATTTACCAGGACTTTAAAAGCGCGGAACGTAAAGCCATGGTGGCCGATATGCTCGACCGCTTTAATATTGTTGGTAAAAAGGATCTTTTTCCCGCGCAATTATCCGGCGGACAGCAACAACTGGTGGGTATAGCCCGTGCCCTGATCGCCAGGCCTAAATTATTACTTGCCGACGAACCTACCGGTAACCTCAACTCCAAACAAGGGGAAGAGATTATGGAATTGTTCCGCAAGCTGAATAAAGAGGATGGCGTAACCATTATACAGGTTACCCACTCCGAAAAAAATGCCGAATACGGTTCGCGCATTATCGATTTGCTGGACGGCAGGATCGAATCATCAAGAAATCTCTGAACTTATTAATAAAATGCGATACTATAAATTTATATTCTTTGGTTTGGTTGCGCTATCCTCGGCAAAGGCTTACGCGCAGTCAGATTCTACATACACACTGCAAAAATGCATCGACATCGCCATAAAAAACAACCTCGATGTTAAGCAAAGCGAACTGAAAGCGCAAAGCGCACGAATTGATTTTAACCAGGCTAAAGAAAATTTGCTGCCTACTTTAAATGGTACCGTTAACCATGGTATTAATAACGGGCGTAACATTAACCCATTTACCAATACCTATGTAAATCAATCGTTAACCTACGGTAATTACAGTCTCGAATCAAACCTTACGTTATTTGGCGGCTTGCAGAATGTAAATGCCATTAAACAAGCCTCGCTGGCTTACCAGGCCGGTAAAATGGACCTGCAACAGGCAAAAGATCTGGTTACTATTAACGTAATTACCGCTTACCTGCTGGTGCTGGATAATACTGAATTGCTGGCAGCGGTTAAAAACCAGGTAGATGTATCGGCAAAACAGGTAGAACGTTTAACTATATTGGAGAAAGATGGCGCCAATAAACTGCCGTCAGACCTATACGATTTGCAGGGTACCCTGGGCGATAACAAGCTGAACGTAGTTAACGCCAACAGCGCTTTAGAAAATGCCAAACTAAGCCTGATGCAGATTTTAAACATACCTTACAGCAAAAATTTTGTATTGCAGCCCATTAACGCCCAGGATGTAGCGAAGCAAAGCGTCTTATCGTCTAATCAGATTTACGAAACAGCCCTGCAGGAACTTGCCCTGGTAAAAGCTGCCACACTTCGCCGGGAAAGCGCCGAAAAAGCCGTGAGCGTTGCCAAAGGCGCTTTATTGCCAAGCATCAACCTATATGGCGGTTTATACACCAATTATTCGAGCGCGGCGCAAACTTCGGTTTTTAAAGATTCGTCAACCGTCAGTACCGGGGGATATATCAATACTCCCGGCGGCAGGCAATCTGTTTTAACTACGCAAGCCAACTATATAAATAAAGACATAGGCTACTACGATCAGTTTAAAAACAACTACAGTACCCAGTTTGGTGTAAGCCTCAGGATCCCGATTTTAAATTATTTCCAAAATCATAACAAAGTTGCCAAAGCGAAAATTGATCTGCTGAATTACAAATACATAGAAGAGAATACCAAAATTAAGCTGAAGCAAAATGTTGAAACGGCTTACCTGAACATGACATCGGCTTATGAAAGGTTGGGTGTGCTGGTTGAGCAGGTTAAATCGTACGCTGAGTCGTTCCGCACTGCCGAGATCCGTTTTAACGCGGGCGTGTTAACTTCGGTTGATTATGTGGTGGCTAAAAATAACCTCGACCGGGCGCGAATTAATCTTATCAATGCCCGTTACGACTGTTATATTTACAACAAAATTTTAGATTACTACCAGGGTAAATTAGCCTTGTAACATTGAGAGAACGGTAAAAAGTTATATTTTTATTATAGACAATCCGTTGATTTATCCGGTTGAAACTTTATTCACTCATAGTGGTTATTGTTTTAACCGGATAATTCTAATTTTAACCAGGGCTTAAAAAGTCCATATATCAACCACTAATCGTAATGAAAATGAAAAAAGTAGTTTTACTCTCATTCGTTATTTTTTTATTCACTATAGACATTAGCAAAGCGCAGGTTATCCCCAGCTTTTCTTTTGGCCTTAAGGGCGGTTTAAATTATACAACCTTCCCTTCTAACGGTATTTTTAATAATGACAATAAAGCAGGTTACCAGGCCGGTGCATGGGCCCGGATTGGCGGCTTAGGCTTTATTTTTCAGCCTGAATTATATGTAACCGGTAAAAACGTAACTGTTAATACTAACGATGGTACAGGTACCGCGAAAGCTAATTTTACCAGTGTTGACGTACCTTTGTTATTAGGCGGTAAAGTAGGGGCTTTAGGTTTGGGCGGCCGGTTTTACGGAGGGCCGGTAATGTCGTTCACTGTTAATAAAGATCAAAGCCTATCCGGTGCCACAGCTGAAGCTGCCCGTTTGAAATATAAAGATGCCAACTACGCCATTCAGATAGGTGCAGGCGTCGATATAAGCAGCCTTTCTATTGACTTACGTTATGAAGGCGGTTTAAACAAGATTGCATACGGTAATGATAATTCGCACACCCGCGTTAGCTTATTTAGTTTAGCAGTGGCTTATAAATTATTCTCGTTGTAAGAATTGATTTTAAAACGATATTAAGCCCTGCCGTAAACGGCGGGGTTTTTTGTTTGAACAAAATCCGGGTGGCTTAGACATTCGTTTTTATTTCTACAAAATTTAATAAGCTATAGATATCCGTTTGGTTGTAATCGAGACTTACGAAGTTCTAAAAACTTCGTAAGTCTCCAAATGAGATTACTTCAATACTTCAACCCATTGCCCTTTCAGTAACCCAGTGATTTGGTTATTGTACATGGCCTCGCAGTACACCGCCGGCAGGTAATATTTACCGGTGTAAGCGGCATTCAGCATTACGTAAAAGGTTGATTCCTGGCCTTCGTTTAAGCTGAAATAAGTGTTCACCCTATCGTCCCTAATGTCCCGGTAATCGGAGGCTGAAGATTTAAAGGCTTCAGCGTTAAGCATCCGGCTGTTCAGGATCTCCCATCCCGATGGGAAGATCTGGGTAAGCGCGAGGTTTTCGTACCTGCCGCGTTTGCCCGGATTTTTCACATTCACCTGCGCTACAAAATCGGTACCCTGTTTTAAGGCCGACGGATCTATAGGTTTGCCGTTCAGCGTAAAATAACCTACGCGCAGCTCCAACACATCCGGATTGATGCTGCTGGCAACATCCTGGCCTGATGAAGGCTGGCCTTTTTGTATTAAACGGATGTACAGTTTATTACTGCTGGTGTTTTTTAGATATATGTTGCCGCCGTTAGGGGCAAGGCCGCCCTGCCATACGTACGAGGTGGAACTGATATTGCCTTTGGCGCCGCCCGATTGATAACTGAACTGCATTTTACCGGTAGGCTTATTTTGCCCGTAAAACTGTGCCAGCGCTATCAATGAATAGGCCGTAGTTTGTGTGCTGTACCAATCATCCTGCGATAGGCGTGCTGCAACCGTATTGACCAGACTTGCCGCTTTTTGTTTCCGGCCAAGCAGGGTGAGGGTTTCCAGAATCATGCTTTGGTCCCTAAGGTCTGAACCGTAAGTGCCCCACATACTGTTATAAGGTTTTACAGTGGTTGATAAACCGGCTATCAGTTGCATTCCAACCTCGGGCTTGCCTGCAAGTTTGTAGGCCGCGGCCAGCCGCCATTTAGCGGCATCACTTAACAGCGGGAACTCGCGCAAACGGTTCATCGCACCCAACTCGGCCGAATTGGCTAAAGCGAGCAGGTACAGGCGGTAAGCCTGGGTCAAATCATCTTCGTAATAGTAAGGTTCTTTGCGTGGCGCCCAGTTTTGAGCCCGCTGTTTCTGAAATTTTTTCCAGCGGTCAATAAAGCCCAGCGGCAGGCTGTAGCCCCTGCTTTGCGCAACCAGCATAAAATGACCGGCATAATTAGTGCCCCATTCATCAGGCTCGCCTTCATCGGGCCAGTAGCTTAAGCCACCGCCTTGCACCTGGAAGCCATTCAACCTGTTAATAGTGGCCTTGATATTCCGGTCGGTTTCGGCCCGTTGCCTTGGCGACAGGTCGAGCAACTGGCCTAAATACAACTGCGGAAATGCCGATGAGGTAGTTTGCTCTACACAGCCATGCGGGTATTCGATCAGGTAATCCAATCGTTTTGATAAGTTTAAAGGCGGGATATAGGCAACCTCTAAGGTGGCTTTATTGGTGCCGTTAATGCCTACCGGCTGGTAAGCGCTATTCCAGATCTCGCCCGGGGCCAGTTCTTTTTGAATAATGCGGGTTACCGGCGGGTTGGGGTTACGCACATTTAGTTCAACATCGTAAGCCGCCGTTTCCGATCCGCTTTTGGCAATGATTCTTACCTTGCCAACACCTACAAAATCTTTCACGTTCAAATCAAACGTCACCATCTGGTCGCCGGGTTTGGCAAAGGTGAGTGTTTTTTGATTATTGCCGCCCAGGTTGCTGAAGGCATTGCTTTGTACCTGCACGTTCACGTTTTTAATGTTATTTTCCATCGCGAACACGGTAACCGGAAGCTGTATGCTCTCCGACGGGCCAAGTACCCGAGGAAGTGTAGCCAGGATCATTAAGGGCTTCTTGACCGCTACTGCTTTTTCGGCAATGCCGTAAGCGCCGTTATGGCCTGCTACTATCATCGCTTTAACCGAGCCAATGTACTGCGGCAGGGTAAAGCGCAGCGTTTGTTTTTCACCGGCGTTAAGGTGAAACGGCCCCATGAATTTAACAACCGGCTTAAAGCGGTTTACCTGCACGTTTTTATTATTGCCCAGGCTGCCGTCGCCGCCAATGCTTAAAATGCGTTCCAGCCCGCCGCCAAAAGCCCCTATCACATAATCAAACAAATCCCAGGTTTTTACCCCCAATGCTTCATGCGCGTAAAAGGTATCATGCGGATCGGGGGTTTTATAGTTGGTGAGGTCGAGCAGGCCTTCATCAACGATGGCAATGGTATAGGTCATTTCCTTGCCTGCCGCTTCGGATACGGTAATTGCCGATTGTGTTTCGGGCCTGATCTTATCAGGCATGGTGATCACCGGTTTCAGGATTGTTTCGGGGTTTTCTACCTTCAGCGGGATAGCGCCGTACATGCGGATGGGCAGGTCATTAATTGTTTGCGAATGGCGCTGCAGCAGCGTAACGTTCACAAAAACGTTGGGTGCCATCTGTTCATCAACCTTAAAGGAATACTGCGTTTGCCCTTTTTTGGTATCTATCCATACGGTTTTTAAAACTTTGCTGCCGTTTTCAAAGCTGATCAGCGCGCGACCTTTTTCGCCGGTTGGTATTGTTAAAGTAGCTTCGTCGCCAACCTTATATGCTTGTTTATCCGAGGTAAATGATAGCATCGCCGCTTCGGTTGGGTTGCTTGATTGCAGCCTTTCCGACCAGTTAGGCCAGTCTGCATAAATAATTTTTCCGGTTGAGTGCCCTGTCTGTTCATCCTTTACCCTGATCAGGTAGCGGCCCCAGTTGGCTTTATCAATGTGCAGCTTCCATTTACCGGCGCCATTGCTGAGTTTAACGGTTTCGGTGCGGATCAACTTATTATATTTATCCTGTGTAAAGTTGCTGATCTCGTTGCCGGTCTGGTCCCACCACCAGCGCCATTGCACTTTGTACAGCTCAACCTGCACATCGCGGGTACCGGGAAGGGCCTTGCCGTTTACGTCAACATCGGCTATATCAATCAGGTGATCTTTATCGGTAACCAGCATGCCCGACAGATCACTGCCCTGCGGGGTTTTGATACCCACATAGGCCGGGTAAACGTTGTACGGCATGCTTACCTGGTTGATGCTGAAGTTACCGCCTGGCTCAAATACTTTTACCAAAAAGTTGGCCCGTAATTGTCCGGGTGCCTGTTTCTCTACGTTTACATTTGCGTCTACATCGGCGGTGCCGGTTTCGCTCAGTTTGCCATCAAAAATGGTTTGTGTTTGCGTGTTAAAAGCAAGGGTAGGGTCATCAAAAACGTAACCCTCGTAATTTTTAAACGTGGTGTTTTGTGCCGATAAGAAGGCATCTACCTTAGCTTTCAGATTTTGCGCCGCCCCGCCAAACAACCATTGCGCGCTCAGTTTGCCATTGGCATTATTGCCTTTGGTTAATTCGGTAGACCCGCCAAACGATAGGTTAAGTTTTAACCTGTTGGGCATAATGGTTTCTACCTTTATGTTTTTGCTGAAAGTTGCCCCGCCAACTTTTACCGTGGCCGTCCAGTTGCCGGTAGGCGATGAGGTTTCGGTACCGGTGTGAAAGCTATAAAAACCATCTAAAGCCTTGGTTTGCGTGATACGCCTGTAAAGTTTGCCGCTGGGATCAGTCAATTCAAATTCAACCGGATGGTCTGGTGGCAGTGTTTTGAGTTTATCCTCTAAAATAAATGAAGTATAAATAGAATCACCGGGGCGCCATACACCACGTTCTGCATAAAGAAAACCTTTCAATCCGTTTTGCACTTCTTCGCCGCCCACGTTAAAGCGCGATAGGGGAAGCGAACTGCCGTCGTCCAGTTTAAGATAGCCTCGCTGTGGTCCTTTTTTGGCCACCAGCAGGTAAGGCTTGCGTTTCAGGTCGAACTTGATCAACCCATCGCCATCGGTAGTGTTTTTGTAGATCACTTGTTTTTGGTAGTCCAGTATCTCCACGTCAACCTTATCCATCGGCTCGGCGGTTAAAATGTCGGTTACCGCTACCACCATACTGTTATCATTGCCGCGTTTGGCTATCAGGCCGATGTTTGAGGCGATGATGTTGCGGGTGGCCCAGCGTTGCTTATTGTAATAGGATGGGGTACAGGCATCATCGCGATCCTGCCAGTTAAAACCCTCGGTGTAGTAATTGTCGTATTTTCTCCAAAACTCATCGTCCTCGTCGCTCACCTTCGAATGGTTGTCGCTGTAATCGTAATCATAACCTCCTTCTTCCTCATCCGTTTCTTCGCCGTTATCCTTACGCGCTTTCCCGCTGTGCAGCTTGCAGTTAAATAATGAATATGACTGTCTGAAACCGATAACCACTCTGTAGATGGCCCCCGGCTCTGTACGTACCATCTGGTCTATATCCAGCATAAAACGGTTCTTTTTGGTAAGGTCCAGGCCTTTATCCACATCCAGGCGGATGGTTTTTTGTGCTATTGGCCGGGCAACCTGCCTTAGTTCTGTATTGCCATCAAAGCCATTGTTTTGAAAGTATTGGGGTACGTTATTTTCAAATATCTTAATGATGGTAACATCCACCGCGTTCAGGTTAACGGCTTCAAACGGCATGGTGATCCGGCCTGAATCGGGGATAATTACCCCTTTGCCCGGAATAGTTACCGCAGGCAGGCGGTTTTCAAAAAATACGTTTCCTGTATAGCCTTTGGCTAGGCGTTTTGATGATATGTTCTTTATACCTTCATGCACAAATACGCTGTAATTACCCTGCATGCGTTCGGCAGCATAAATCTTAACCAGGCTGCCATCTATGCTATAGGCAGGATCGGCAACGTCGTTAACGCCTATAAGGCCGTTAAGCTCCTGCCCAACCATGATATTATCTGAAAACTGCACCTCAACATATTGGTCGTTATCCTGCACGGCGCGGATGTTCAAAACCTTAAAATCGCCTATGGCGGGTACATCAAAGTTTTGTGTACCTTTTTTATCTACACCGATGCTGCCGCCATCCCAGTTTACGGTAAGCGGGTTGGCTTTGCCGGGTAGCCTGGTGAGGCCGGTAACGGTAAAATGGTGGTTTTTGTGGGCGGCATCATGTTCCCAGTTAATTTTTACCGGCGATGGATAGTTGAGCGATATGATCTTATCTACTTCCGCCGGTGTTTCCCCGTCGGCAGTTTGTACATCGCCGGTTAGCTTCATTTCGGTGGTAGAAGTGCTGCTGGCTGTTTGCTGGCCGATAAATGACACTGTGAAATCGGGTCGGATTACCTGGAAATTAAACTTGAAATGTTCGAAATCCCCCGGTACGTCAATTAGTTTACTCAGCTTAAAATCGGCGGTATAATCTTCTCCTGCCTCAAGTTTCTCATCCGGGCGAAATTCGATGGTGCGCGTATCAACCCAGAATGCCTTCCCCTTTACTGAAGGCGAAAAACTAAAAACATCGCCGTTGATTTCTTCGTCCTGGCGGTGTGTTACCTGCACATCACCGGCGAGCTTGATAATTATGTTGCTGTGTTTGGAAATTACACCTGTGGTGTATGATTCGATATACTTGCCGAAAGCGGGATCGACAGCAGTTTTTTTATGTTTTGCAAATACGAGGTATGCTATAAGTGAGGCAAGTACGGCAGCGGTTATTACAATAATTAAAGTACGGCGCTTGCGGAAATGACTGTATCCGTTTTCCATGGGTTAGGCTTATTTATTGCGATGAAATTAGACATTTTATGACAATAAATAAGCTTTGCCGAAAATTATTTTATCATAACGCCGGGTTTATTGATAACGGGGAGTTTAATGAAATTCATCTCTACAATGCTCTCCGGAAGGAAAATGAATTTTTTATCGAAGATAGTTTTACCTATATAATAGCTTACCCAATATTCATTGTTAAGGCCAAAGGTTTGTTCATCTATAGGTTCTATAAGCTTATACGCCTTACCCTCAATAGCCGGGATCATATGCCTCAGTGTTGAGGTTTTTACCTGTTCGCCATCCTTTTCACCATAACCTTTCGAGGTGATGAGCACATTTTCAATAGGTTCATTTTTAAGGTTGATGAGGTACACATACCATACCTTACTTTCCACACTCTCACTCTCCAGCGCTACCGCTACCGCGATATCCTTTACATCATTTTCGGGCAGGTCTTTTTTCATTTTGTTAGTTGTTGTAAAGTTGGAAGGTTTTAAAGTTGGAATGTTGGAATGTTTTAAAGTTGGAATGTTTTAAAGCTGGAATGTTTTAAAGTTGGAATGTTGGAATGTTTTAAAATTGGAATGTTTCAACGTTTAAATGTTGAAACGTTGAAATCAGCAAACAAAGCTCATTTAACCTTCTAACTTTCCAACTTTAAAACATTCCAACATTCCAACATTTCAACCTTACAAAAAATTTAGTTATTTCTTCTTAGCCGGTGCTTTCTTTTTAGCCGGTGCTTTTGTAGCTGCTGGTTTGGCTGCTGCCGCAGTTTTACCAAAGCGGCCTTTTTTGGCATCTTTAGGTGTGGCATCGGCTAATGCCTTGCACTCTTCGTAGGTAAGGGTTTTAGGGTCTTTATCCTTCGGGATCTTAACGTTAAGCTTACCGAACTCTATATAGGGCCCCCAACGGCCGTTTAATACCTTAACTTCCGGGTCTTCGTCAAACGCTTTGATCAGTTTTTCCGCATCTTTTTTACGTTTGGCGTTAATCAGTTCGATAGCCTGCTCTTCCGTAACATCATGCGGATCGATCTCTTTTGGCAAGGATACAAAAGCACTATTGTGGCTGATGTAGGGACCGAAGCGGCCAATAGCCACCTTCATCACTTTACCTTCGTACTCGCCTACAACTTTTGGCAGCTTGAATAGTTCCAAAGCTTCCTCAAGGCTGATCGTCTCGATGCTCTGCCCGCTGCGTAAACTCGCGTAAAGCGGCTTTTCATCGCTATCTTCACTTGTTTCGCCTATTTGTACAAATGGCCCGAAACGGCCAATGCGTACCGATACTTTTTTGCCATTTTCCGGGTGGAAGCCTAATTCCCGCTCACCGGTGGCTTTGTCGGCTTTTTCGATGGTGTTTTCAACCTCTTTATGGAAAGGGTTGTAAAAATTGTGGAGCATATCGGTCCACTCTTTCAAACCCTGGGCTATCTCGTCAAATTGTTTCTCAACGCTGGCGGTAAAGTTGAAGTCTACAATATCCTTGAAGTATTGTACCAGGAAATCGTTTACCACAGCGCCAATATCGGTAGGGAAAAGTTTACCGCGTTCCGCACCGGTATTTTCTGTACGAGTTTCTTTTATAATTTCACCTGCTTTAAGGGTCATTACCTTGAAGTTACGCTGCTTGCCTTCGCGTTCTTCTTTAACCACATAACCGCGGTTCTGTATGGTGGAGATGGTAGGGGCATAGGTAGAAGGGCGTCCGATCCCTAATTCCTCCAGTTTTTTAACCAGACTCGCCTCAGTGTATCGTGCGGGCGGACGTGAAAAACGCTCGGTAGCGGATATTTCCTGTAAAGCAAGGCGCTGGCCCTGGGTTAGGGGAGGGAGCATGGTGTTTTCTCCATCCTGTTGCGTATCGTCCTCGTCATCGTTCGATTCGAGGTACACTTTCAGGAAACCGTCAAACTTCATCACTTCGCCGTTGGCAACTAAATCTTCGCTACGGGTTGAAATACTGATTTTTGCAGTGGTTTTCTCAAACTGCGCTTCACTCATCTGCGAGGCGATGGCGCGTTTCCAGATCAGTTCGTACAGGCGTTTCTCAGCCGATTCGCCGTCGATGGTATGGTTGTTAAAATACGTTGGCCTGATGGCTTCGTGAGCCTCCTGGGCACTGGCATTTTTGGTTTTATATCTTCTTTGCTGATGATATTTTTCGCCGTAGGCTGATACGATCTCACTTGCTGCCGAGTTTAAAGCCAGCTCCGACAGGTTTACCGAGTCGGTACGCATGTAGGTGATATACCCTGATTCATACAGGCGCTGCGCTACCTGCATGGTACGGGCAACCGAGTAGCCAAGCTTGCGGCTGGCCTCCTGCTGCAGGGTTGAGGTAGTGAATGGCGCAGCCGGCGAGCGTTTGGTTGGGCGCGTATCTAACGATTTAACATCGAAATTGGCGGCGATGCAATCCTGTAAAAATTGCTCCGCATCCTCCTGTTTGGCGAAACGTTCGGGCAACTCGGCTTTAAAGGCTTCTTTGCCCTTACCAAATATGGCAACAACCTTAAAGGCCGCTTCAGATTTAAACTTGTTGATCTCGCGCTCCCTGTCAACTATCAAACGTACCGCTACTGATTGCACGCGGCCTGCGGAGAGCGATGGCTTAACTTTTTTCCATAAAACGGGTGAAAGCTCGAAACCCACCAGCCTGTCTAACACACGGCGGGCCTGCTGGGCGTTAACCAGGTTATAATCTATTTTGCGCGGGGTATCTATCGCTTTTAAAATAGCCGGTTTGGTAATCTCGTGAAAAACTATGCGTTTGGTGCTTACCTCTTTCAGATCAAGGGTCTCATATAAATGCCACGAAATGGCCTCACCCTCGCGGTCCTCATCGGATGCGAGCCAAACCATCTCAGCCTCCTTAGCTAACTTCTTTAATTCGCTTACTACCTGCTTTTTATCTGCAGGTACCTCGTATTTTTGTTTAAAGTTGTTAGCGATGTCAATAGCGTCTTCCGATTTAACCAGGTCACGGATATGACCGTAGCTCGACTTTACGGTAAAGTCCTTGCCAAGGTACCCTTCAATGGTCTTCGCTTTCGCCGGTGATTCAACTATAAGTAAGTTTTTGGCCATTTAAGCAGTGTTAGTTTTTGCAAATAAAACATAAAGTAACCGAAACGCCAATTTGTTTTTTGCAAAGATGTTATAAAAGATGTTGTAAAGTTGAAAGGTTGGAAAGTTGAAATGTTACAAAGTTGGTTGTTTCACCGCGCTAAAAGTGAAAAAAATGTAATGTTTTGGAGAGGGGTTTTGATGTTGTAATGTTGTAATGTTGGAAGGTTGGAAAGTTGTAACGTTTCAAGGTTATTAAAGTTATAGCGTTGAAATTATGGAAGCCAATTTTCAACCTTCCAACCTTTCAACCTTCCAATATTTCAACCTTCCAACACTCCCGCCTTCCGGCAAAAAATCACATCAGGAAACCGCCGCCCAGCAGGTCATTCCCTTCGTAAAATACGGCCGATTGGCCCGGTGCAATGCCCGAAACATTATGATGAAAATCAACCTTCATATGCTCGCCCATTTGTAAGATAGTGCTTTGAGCGCCCGCGTCTTTATAGCGGATTTTGGTAACGGCCTCAAGCGGTTCATTTATGGATGCATATTTAATGAGGTTGAGGTTTTTTACCCATGCTTGTTTACGTTCAAGCTCTTCGGCGGTGCCCAAAACTACAGTGTTGGTTTGCGGATCGATCCGGGTTACAAACATCGGGTGCCCTAAAGCCACACCCAATCCTTTGCGCTGCCCTATTGTATAAAAAGGATATCCCTGGTGTTTGCCTACTACGCGGCCATCTGTAAGCACAAAGTTGCCGGGACCTATGCGTTCGTCCAGATCTTCTACCTTGTGCCTTAAAAAGGCGCGGTAGTCGTTATCCGGCACAAAGCAAATTTCGTAGCTTTCACTTTTGCCGGCAAGCTCAATCTGGCCCATATCCAAAGCCATCTGCCTTATTTCGGGTTTCGAGAAGCTGCCTAAAGGAAATTTGGTTCGGGCAAGGTTTTTTTGCGATACCCCCCAAAGTACATAAGATTGATCTTTATTTTCGTCTTTACCTTTCGAAATCACATAGCGGCCATTATCCTGCAAACGGATGTTGGCATAGTGTCCTGTAGCTATAAATTCGCAATCCAGTTTATCGGCGCGTTTGAGTAGTGCTTCCCATTTAATGTGGGTGTTACATAAAACGCACGGGTTGGGCGTACGGCCCGCCAGGTATTCATCAACAAAATTATCGATCACATAATCGCCAAATTCGTTACGGATATCCAGAATGTAGTGGGGAAAGCCATAACCTACCGCGAGCGCACGCGCATCATTGATGCTGTCAAGGCTGCAGCAACCTGTTTCCTTAGAACTACCGCCTGATGAGGCGTAATCCCAGGTTTTCATAGTAAGGCCGATAACTTCATAACCCTGCTCATGCAGCATCACTGCCGCTACCGAACTATCAACTCCGCCGCTCATGGCTACTAATATCCTGCCGTGCTTACTCATAATTTTGCAAAGATACCTATTTGATTTTTAAGTTAATGCATGCTTGGTCAGGTTTGGGTAAAATGTAACGGGTTGATTTTTGATTTAATCTAAAGTTAATAAAATTTGAAAATCAGAATTTTGTATAGGCTATATAAAGAAAAACTTATAGCTGTGGTAAATGTCAAATCCGGCTTTTAATGTTTTGCTAATATGTTTTAAACGATTAAGTCGAGATATGATTAACATTATATTAATATGCCTGATAACTACTTTAAAAAGCACCGAAACATCGGGAGGTTAGTGTAACGGGAACGGGAATTTAGTTTTTAAACGAGGTGGATTTTAAAAACAGAAAAATCGGCGCTCTGGCCGCGTTTTTAATAGAATTTTTGTACAGGAAATGGAGTGTAGAAGATACACGTTAATTAAAGAATGTGCGTTTTTTTTAACAAAAATTTAAATTATAAATGTACATGTGACTATTATAAAAACGTGTTACATTATTTATTAAAAATAATGTAAAAGTAAGCCAGCCTATTGTAACATACCCATTACATTATAAATTTGCTTTATCCTAATTAATAAAACGATGTTAACTCAACTAACTTTAGAACAAAAATTACAGGGCGTGATTTTAGTGATTATTTGCTTTATTGCCGCAGCCAACTACTTGATAAAGTAACGCCAGACAATATAGAATAACACGTTTCAGGTGCCTGCTATACGTAGCAGGCACCTTTTTTATGCAGTAATTTTATAAGTAATTTTGTTATGGGGTGCGTGTTTGGCCATTGCCCCTAACCAGCCATTTATAACTGGTAAGCTCTTCAAGCCCCATAGGGCCCCGGGCATGTAACTTTTGGGTGCTGATCCCGATTTCGGCGCCAAGCCCAAACTGCGCGCCATCTGTAAAAGCTGTTGATACATTGGCATAAACCGCAGCTGCATCCACTTCATTCAAAAACCGCGCGATATTTGTCTCATCTTCCGAAATAATAGCCTCGCTGTGTTTTGAACTGTTTGCGGAAATGTACCCTAAGGCTTCCTGAAAAGAGGCGACGGTTTTAATGGCCATTTTCATGGATAAAAATTCTGTGCCGAAATGTTCGGGCCGGGCCTGGTATAGTAAGGTGGCGGGATAATGCGCTTCAAGGGCTTTGAAAGCTTTGTCATCGGCAAAAATCTCAACTTCTTTTTGTTTGAGAATATGCGCCAGGCGGGGCAGATCATTTAAACGCGACGAATGTATGATTAAACAATCCAGGGCGTTACAAACACTCACCCTGCGGGTTTTGGCGTTGGCGATGATTTGGGCGCCTTTTTCAAGATCCCCGCTTTTGTCAAAGTAGGTATGAACAATACCGGCCCCGGTTTCAATAACCGGAACCTTGCTGTTATCGCGAACAAAATCAATGAGCGATTGGCTGCCCCGTGGTATCAATACATCTATGTAACCTATGGCATTTAATAAAGCCGCGGTAGCCTCGCGTTCCGGCGGAAGCAATGTAACCACGTTAGTATCTATACCATGCTTTTTTAATATTTGATGAATCACCGATATAATGGCCCTGTTTGAAAAATCAGCGTCGCTGCCGCCTTTTAGTACACTGACATTGCCTGTTTTAAAGCAAAGCGCGAATACGTCAAAGGTAACGTTAGGCCGGGCCTCATAAATTACCCCCACAATGCCAAGCGGCACCCTGATCTTCGAGATTGATAACCCGTTAGGCATCTCGGTTGCGGAAAGCTGTTTGCCAAGGGGGCTATCCAGTCTGGATACGGCGATCATGTCGGCAGCTATACCCTTAATCCGCTCGGCGGTAAGTTTCAGTCGGTCATATTTAGGGTCGGCCGGGTCCATGCGGTCAAGGTCTTTTTGGTTCTCGGCCAGTATGTATGCTGTTTGGGCTATGGCTTCGGCCGCCACATCTTCCAGTACCTCGTTTATCAAAGCAGTAGCAAGCGCGGGCTTGCGACCGGCTTCACGGGCTTTATCAAAATAACTGTTGTATTCCATGTTTTTTTAGCCTTGCAGGTAAAGATAATCATAATGTACCAGGGCCTTCTGGTTTTTATGGCCAATACGTTCCCGGGCTTTATCTGCCCCATATTCGGCAATACCCAGCCCTATCAGTTTATCGCTATCGTCAATAATCTTGATAACATCGCCCTTTTTAAAATCGGTAACTATGCCAACTATACCTATGGGCAACAGGCTGGTCGCTTTGTTGGAAAGCAGGGCCTCCCTCGCGCCGGCGTTGATCAAAACGCTGCCGGTGGCCGATTTTTCTGAATGTGCAATCCATTTCTTTCTGCCTGATGCGGTTTTGCTCGGTACAAAGCGGGTATGGATCACACTTTTATCTAAAAGATCAGTAAGTACATTCTCCCTTGTTCCGTTGGCTATATGTACATTGATGCCCAACTGAGCGGTTTTTTGCGCCATGGTTGATTTGGTGATCATGCCGCCGCGCCCAAACTGCGAGCGGCCAGAGGAAACAAAGGCAGAAAAATCAATTTCCTTGCCGCTTATCTCATCAATTACGGTTGACCCCTCGGCTTTGGGATCGCCGTTATAAATGCCATCAACATTGGTTAAAATAACAAGCGCGTTGGCATTGAGCATGGAGGCCAGCAATCCTGCCAGTTCATCGTTATCAGTAAACATCAGTTCCGTTACCGATACCACGTCATTTTCATTCACTACCGGAATCACCTCGTGCTGCAATAACGCTTCGAGACAGTTTTTCATATTGAGATAGTGCTTCCTGTCGCGAAAATCCTCGGCAGTAACCAATACCTGCGAACACAGGATCTGATGCTTCTCAAATAGCTGCGAATAAGTATTGATTAGTTTTACCTGCCCTATGGATGCCAGTAACTGGCGTGCGGCCACGGCATCGGCCTTTTCAGATACGGTAATCAGGCTCCGGCCCGATGCCACAGCGCCCGACGAAACCAATATTACTTCTTTACCTTGTTTTTTGATGGCCGAGATCTGATCTACCAGGTGCGCTATCCGTTGCTGATCGGGGAGGCCGTTTTTTTGAGTTAATACGTTCGAGCCGATTTTAATAATAATACGCCGGTAATTGAAAGCCATTATAATTGCAGAAGGTTGAAGCCTCAATATTACAAATTTGGCGGCGAAATATGCCTGTTAAATTGAAATTAATAGAGTAAAATCATAGATATTATAGATTTTTTGAAAAATGTATTGACAGTCAGCTTTTAATTTATATTTTTGTCTACTTATTCTATAGACAATGTATCGTATTAATGCAATTGCCATTCAATCCATGTATCCAATGCAGCGCCTAACTGCCATGTGTTGTTGTTGAAACCAACCCTCATCACACAATAACACAACAAACCACATCACTTTTTAAATAACCACCACACTAACTTGTTTCATGAAGATTTTTACAAACTCAATTAAGATAATTGTGCTTTTCCTGGTACTGTTACCGGGCCTGGCTTACGCGCAATTAAACGGCTCATACATTTTAAGCGGAAAGGTAAACGACGACCAGGGTAAGCCGCTGGTAGGGGCAACCGTATCCATTAAGGGTACTACCAATAAAACATCAACCGATACAACGGGTAAATTCTCGTTAACCACCAGCGCCAAGTTGCCATATACTCTGGTTTTTAGCGCCATAGGCTATCAACCACAGGAATTTTATATTAAAAATGCTAACAGCGCGGTCAATATCACATTAACCACGCAATCATTACTGGTTAACGAGGTGGTGGTTACCGCCTCGCGCAAGGAGGAAAAGCTGCTCCGCTCGCCGGTAGCAATCGAAAAGCTGAGTATTACAGCGCTGAAGCAATCGCCCGGCCCGAGTTTTTATGATGCTTTGGAGAATGTGAAAGGCGTACAGATGACCACCACCAGTATCACCCTCAAAGTGCCCAATACCCGTGGCTTCAACAGTCCCAACAACTTTAGGTTTATGCAATTGGTTGATGGCGTGGATATGCAGTCGGCAACCTTAGGTGTACCGCTGGGTAACGCCATTGGGCCAACCGAACTGGACATTGCCAGTTTGGAAATCACACCCGGTGCTGCCGCCGCCCTTTATGGTACCAACGCTATCAACGGTTTATCAAATTTGTTTACTAAAGATCCTTTCAAATACCAGGGGCTAAGCGTTTACCATCGGCAGGGTTTAAACCACGTTGGTAAAGACAGGTTGGGTGCGAGCACGTTAACAGAGGATGCTTTCAGATATGCCAAAGCATTTAATGATAAGTTTGCCTTTAAAGTGAATTTCAGCTACATGCAAGGCCAGGACTGGCAGTCGGACACCCGTAACGATCAAAATCCAACCAATCTGAAATCGGCCAACCCTGCCTATCCTGAATTAACCGGAACAAGCAACGCGGCTTACGATGGCTGGAATAAGTACGGTGATGACGCTCTTGCAGGCAGTAATACCGTTACTATTAAAGGTATAACAGTTGATGGTAAAGCCCGCCCCAATTTATTGGTGGCCCGCACAGGATATAACGAGGTTGACCTGGTTGATCCGCACGTAAAAAACCTGAAACTGGATGGTACTCTGGCTTATAAACTATCGCCAACCACTACGCTATCATATACTTACCGTTATGGTAAGCTGGATGGCGTATTTCAGCGCGGTAATAAAATTTCGTTACAGGGCGCTACCGTACAAAACCATAAAGTAGAGTTGAAAGGGAAGGACTTCCTGGTGCGTGGATATGAATCGATAGAAAATACCGGCAATTCGTTCAACGTAAAACCACTGGCCGATAATCTCGACCTGAACCATGCGAGCAACTCGGCCTGGGCAACTTTATATGGCAATGCATTAAAAGCTTATAATGGTGGCGTTTTAACATCGGCCAACCTGGCTGCTGCCGAGCAAGCCGCCCGTGCAGCTGCTGATAAAGGCCGCGTGGAGCCGGGTACGCCTGAATTTGATGCCCTGCGCAAAAAGATTATCGGCATTAACAACTGGGATATCAAATCGAGCCTGATCCCGAACGCGCCTGCAACCGGTGGTGCCGCTTTATGGCAAAAAAGCCATATGTACAATGGCGAAGCCCAATGGGATTTAAGTAATAAAGTAAAAGTTGTCGACCTGTTGGTGGGTGCCGATGTACGCGTGTACAGCATCACGCCGGATGGTAACAACTTTGTTGATTTTACCCGCCCGATAGCCGACCGTAATACACCGCTTGCTGATGGTAGTTTTGGTAAAGACGTGATCTACAAAAAGTATGGCGCTTTTACGCAGGTTACCAAAACCTTTTTTGATGAAAAACTTAAACTATTCGGCTCTATCCGCTGGGACCGTAACCCATACTTCGATCCTAAGTTTACACCGCGTTTGGCTGCGGTTTATACTGTTAACCAAAACCACAACTTCAGGTTTACCTTCCAGAATGGCTACCGTTTCCCGTCATTGTTCGAGGCGTTATCGTACGTAAATAACGGCAGGGTAAAACGTGTAGGCAGCCTGCCGTTTATTAACGAAGGTTTGGGTTACTTAGGCAACAGCTATACCCAAACATCCGTGGTAGCATTTAATGCCGCCGTAAATGCTGCAGGAGGTAGCGACCAGGCCGCGTTGGCTAACCGTAACCTGTTGCAGGTTGCTGATTTGCCTCCCGCCCGCCCGGAGCAGATCACCTCGTACGAGATCGGCTATAAAGGCATTGTTGCAGATAATAAGGTGTTTATTGATATTGATGCCTATACCAACCGGTACGATGGTTTCCTTGGCCAGGTTCAGGTGTTTGTACCTAATGGCGTTACCGTGGGGTCGGACGCCGCTGTATTGGCCATGCTTGATATTAACCGCGACCCGACAACCGGCACTTCCAGTAACGCGGCCAGCCAGGGCCAGAGCCGTTACCGTGTGTACACCAATGCCAAAAACATTTATCACAACTACGGCTCATCCGCGGGTATTACCTACAATTTTTACCAACACTACACCATTTCGGGCAACGTGAGTTTTAACAAGCTGAAAGCCCAAAAAGCTTCTGATATTTTCGTAACGGGCTTTAACACGCCGGAGTGGTCGGGCAACATATCATTCGGTAATCGCGAGGTGGTAAAAAACTTCGGCTTTAACGTAGTTTATAAATGGCAGCAATCGTATCTGTGGGAAAGTCCGCTGGTTACCGGTACCGTGCCGTCTATCAAAACGGTTGATGCGCAGGTTACTTACCGGGTACCGCAATACTACGCAACATTTAAGGTTGGCGCTACCGATATCTTTAACAAAAGATATTACCAGTATGCAGGCGGACCAACCATCGGCGGCCTGTACTATGTATCGGTTACACTTGATGGGTTGTTAGCGGGCGATAACAATAAATAAGCGCTTTTATTACGTTTTATATTAGTTTGTAAAGGGATGCGGCGATATGCTTCATCCCTTTTTTTATTTCCGGGATTACACGGTTTTTGATTACACCGATTTCGTTTTTTTGATTACACCGATTTATTTTAGAATTACACTGATTATTTGATTACTCCGATTTTTTTATTTGTTTTTTGGGATTAATGGAAGTTAATTGAAATCAAATTGGCCGTACACGATTGACATTCTATCAATTCTCATAATTCCCAAATTCGGGTTCAGACAAGAAAATCGGTGAAATCACTCTAATCAAAAAAAACAACAAAATAAAAAAGGCCAACCGATCTCTCAACCAATTGACCTACGTATAAAAAAAGCGTCTTTAACTTACTTGGCGGTCACTTCGTGCAATCCGCATTCCTTTTTGGATTGATCTTCCCACCACCATCTTCCGGCCCTGAAATCTTCGCCTTCTGCTACGGCACGGGTGCAGGGCATACAGCCGATGCTCGGGAAACCTTTATCATGCAGCGAATTGTAGGGGATGTTATATTGTTTAATATAAGCTTTTACCTCATCTAAAGTCCAGCTAAAAATGGGGTGGAACTTTACCAGTTGATTTTGCTCATCCCATTCCGTATCGTGCATATCGTGGCGGTTGGCTGACTGTTCGGCACGGATACCGGTAATCCAGACCCTGTTGCCTTTTAAAGCGCGTTTAAGCGGTTCTATTTTGCGGATGCCACAGCATTCCTTACGGTTCTCTACCGATTCATAAAAGCTGTTCGGGCCTTTTTTGCTTACCATTTCTTCCAGCAATTCGTTGTTAGGGTAGTAGGCATGGATAGGCTTTTGGTACCTGTTTAGGGTAGCGGCCCAAACCGAATAGGTTTCGCGGAAAAGACGGCCGGTTTCCAGCGTGAATACCTTAATCGGCAGGTTATTTGCGAAGATCATATGGCTGATCACCTGATCTTCCCAGCCAAAGCTGGTGGAGAAGATCACTTCTTTCGGATATAGTTCAGCGAGTTTGGCGAGTGCCTCAACGGGGCCAAGCCCGCCTATTTGTTGCTGTATATTTTCTAAAGCGAAACTCATGGAATTTTAACGAAAAATTTAAGAATAGAACGGATGCTGATGAGGATCACAATCACAGATACAGCAACCATAATAGTTTTAGCCGAGATTTTGTTAGAGATGCGCGCTGCGATAGGAGAGGCCAAAGCGCTGCCCAATACCAGGCCTGCCACAGAATGCCAGTTATGACCATTAACCATGGCCACAAAGGTTATAGAACCAACCATCGCCACAAAAAAACGGGATAGTTTAACTGTGCCCAGCGAGAAACGGGGACTACGGCCCCCGGCAATTAACGTTGATAACACGATTGATCCCCAACCGCCGCCACCAACAGCATCAATAAAACCGCCGCCTAAGCCAAGCAGTGAAATGCGTTTTACTTTATCTGCCGATTTTTTCTTTTTGGTGTTGAATGCTTTTCTGAATATTACAATGCCCAGTATCAATGTATAAAGCGATACAACCGGTTTGGTATACATGGCATAATGTTCAAGTGATGAAAGGATGTAGGCTCCTAAAAATGCGCCAATGATGCCCGGTACAACCAAAAGCTTAAATAATTTCCAGTTGATATTACCCATACGGTAGTGCATCCAGCCTGCTATACCGCAACTCATTACTTCAGACAGGTGTACACCCATACTTGCCGCTGCCGGAGGTACGCCCATTGTTAACGAAAATGAGGTTGAGGTTACGCCGTACGACATACCGATGGCCCCATCTATCATGGCAAACAAAAATCCCGCTCCTAAAAAGTAATAAAACATTGGGTCAATGCCGCTTACAAAGGCCTTAAAGTTTGGCTCTTTAAAGTACAGCGCCGTAATCCCGATGGCTAAGGATAAAACAATGGTTGACCAGATTAACCAGATGAGGCCTTTTTTATTGGGGGCTTTGGGCTCAACCAGCACGGCGGTTACATTATTCAGTTTTTTTACCTTGTCGGCAAAGTCGCCTTCAAGGGTGTTTCTCAGTTCGCTCATTTGCTGTAGGGTAGTATCAAGTTCAGCAGGAAGGCTTTGATTCAGTACTTCTTTTAACCGTTTAGCTACGGTTGGCGATTTACCGTTGGTTGATATGGCCAGTTTCAGGTCGCCCTTTTGCACAATCGATCCTAAATAAAAATCGCACAGCGCGGGTTTATCGGCTACGTTAATCAGTAATTTGCGGTCGTGAGCCGCGTTGCGTATGTAGTTGTTCAGCTCACTATCGTTGGTAGCAGCGATAACGATATCTGCATCGTTCAGATCATCATCGGTAAATGATTTTTGCACAATGCGAATGCCGGGATATTGGGCCGCGAGGCTATGAACTTCGGGCAAAAACTCGCGCGAGATTACGGTTACCCTGGCATGGTGGCTGTTATTGAGCACCGCGGTAAGTTTTTCCAAACCCACATTGCCGCCGCCAATAAGCACGGTGTGCAGGTTATTCAGCTTCAAAAAAACCGGGAAAAGCTGGTTGCCATCCCGTTTCTGGTCCTGAATATTGGTTAAACTATTATCCCTGGGTAACAACGTCATAAACCTCTTTTATCAGTTGAAATTTAGGGTGTAACGATACCACTTCACCCAAAACAATAATGGCTGGTGATGAGATATTGTGTTCTTGAGCAGCGCTGACGATGGTATCAACGGTACCGACAGCAACTTTTTCGTTCTCGGTCGACCCGCTTTGAATTACGGCTACGGGCAGTTTATTTTTGCCTTGCAACTTATATACTTCGGCAATCGCGGCAAGTTTATGGATCCCCATCAGCACTACCACGGTAGCGTTTGAACGCGAGGCTTCGATCAGGTCGTCAGAGATCTTACCGCTGGCAGTAGTGCCCGTTACTACCCAAAAGCTTTCGCTTAAGCCCCTGTGGGTAAGCGGGATCTGCTGCAATTCGGCGACGGCTATGGAGCTTGAAATGCCCGGAACAACACACGCCGGGATATTATATTCGGCAGCAACAATCAGCTCCTCATATCCCCGACCGAATACAAAGGGATCGCCGCCTTTTAACCTCACTACATGCCCGTAGTTCAGGGCGTAATCAACCATCAGGTTGTTGATAGCTGCCTGCGAAAAAGAATGGTCGCCCGAACGTTTGCCTACGTAAACCTTGGTAGCTGTTTCGGGAGCATAATCCAATATTTCTTCATTAACCAGGGCATCATATAAAACTACATCGGCCGTTTTTAATGCTTTAATGGCTTTTACAGTGATCAGGTCGGCATCGCCCGGGCCTGCGCCTACTAAGGTTATGCGTGGTTCTTTTATGTTTTTATTAGTATCTGTCATTATTGTACAAGCGCCTCTCTCTTATTCTTACTTCTGCTTAAAAAATCTGTGGCCTGCGCCAGGTATGTTGTGGCAAATTCCTGCGAGGGCTCGTTTTGGTTGATCTGTAGTACCAGGTCGTTAAATGTACCCGCCAGTTCAAATTCGCCTTTTTCAACGTATTGGGCATCAAATTCGCGAATCACACCGATCTGTGTGCTGCTGTTTACCCCTTTATCCAGCAGCAATGCTTTGGCCGAGCTTACAAATACGTTGTAGGCATGGTAAATTGCATCAGCCCACCGGCCGTCAGCAAAGGCGTCATTGGCCCAACCCATTTTCTCTTCAGATTCGAAGAGCAGCGTAGCAACCAGGTCTATCACAACGCCGGCGCACTCGCCAACGCCGATAGCGGTAACAAAGGTTTCCTGGTGGCCCCAGTCAATATATTCATCGTCGGTCAGGGTGGTCAGATCAGCAAGCGGTTTCAGCAGGCGGTAAAAATAATCTTTACCTTGCCTGTCGTAATATTGGTGGTAAGTTTCACCCTCCGGCGAAAACGCTTTGTAATCATTTAATAACAAACGAAGCACATCAGTAGCACGTTTGGTAGGCACTTTAATTACCCGCTCGGCAGCACGGCCAACACCATCGCCTACGGTTCCGCCGCCCAGCATTACCTGTACAGAGGGCAATACTTTGGTGCCGGCTTTTAATGAACTTCCGTGGAAACCGATATGGGCCAAACCATGCTGCCCGCACGAGTTCATACAGCCGCTGATTTTGATCTTGATCTCGCGGTTGTATATAAAATCTTCATATTCGTTGTAAATCAGGTCTTCCAGCACACGGGCCATGGTCATGCTGTTCGAGATCCCGAGGTTACAGGTATCTGTACCCGGGCAAGTGGTAACGTCGGCAATGCTGTCAAAGCCTGGCGCGGCCAACTCTAATTTGGCCAAACCTTCGTACAAAGCAGGCAACGCTTCTTTACGAACATATTTTAACAGCAAGCCCTGGTTTTGGGTAATGCGGATTTCGTTACCAACCAATGGCTCCAATGTTTTAACTAAAGCGCGGGCGGTGTCTGATGAGATATCACCTACAGGCACTTTAATATATACGCCGTAAAAATCTTTTTGCTTTTGCTCAAACACGTTGGTAGCCAACCATTGCTCGTAGCGCAGCGGGTTGCCTATAGTTACTTCCGGATAGGTATCGGTAGGTGGCAGGGCAGGGGCATCAACGGCATCGCGGTTAATAGGGTAAGATTTTACTTTGTTGGCGGTGCGTTCAATCCGGGTTAAGCGCAATACCTCTTCCAACCCAAGTTTTTGGATCAGGTATTTCATCCGGGCCTTGTTACGGTTGTTGCGTTCGCCGTACCGGTCAAAAACACGGATCACCGATTCGATGTAAGGGATCAGTTGATCCTCGGGCAAAAACTCCTCAACAATATTGGCCAGGATAGGCTGCGCGCCTAAACCGCCGCCCAGCATAATTTTAAAGCCCCGCTCCCCTGCAGCATTTACCTTAGGGATGGCGCCAATATCATGAATATAAGAGAAAGCGGTATCCTCATCGCTTGATGAAAAGGCTATTTTAAACTTACGGCCCATTTCCTGGCAAATAGGGTTGCGCAAAAAATAATCGAACGTAGCATAGGCGTAAGGCGAAACATCAAATGGTTCTTTTGGGTCGATGCCGGCGGTTGGTGAAGCTGTTACGTTACGTACGGTATTGCCGCAGGCTTCGCGTAGGGTAATATCATCCTGCTCAAGTTTTGCCCAAAGTTGGGGCGTACGGTCAAGACTAACATAATGGATCTGGATATCCTGGCGGGTTGTAAGGTGCAGGTTGCTGCTGCCAAACTCGTCAGATATTTCTGCTATTTTGAGCAATTGCTTAAAGCTAACCTTACCAAACGGGAGTTTAATACGCACCATTTGTACGCCCGGCTGGCGCTGCCCGTATACGCCGCGCGCCAAACGCAGGCTCCTGAACTTTTCATCATGTATTTTGCCTTCACGAAAAGCACGGATCTTTTTTTCAAGATCGATGATATCCTTCTCAACAATGGGGTTCTCCAGTTCGGTTCTGAAGCTTTGCATACTGAATGTATTAATATTTTATAAAAAAGCCCCTTTGGCAATAGCTAAAGAGGCGTATATGGTTAAAAGTTACGTTTATAGCCCCTGAGTTTTGTTGCACATGCAGCAACAGATCAACAGGTTAACGTAAATTTGATGAATTCTCTCACTATTCATTTCCCAAATATATATATAGTATACGGAAATGGTAGCATTTTATTAAAAAAAACTGCGTTATGACAGTTTGCTGAAGTTTTGAAATTTAAACGCTGATGAGGGTACTTTCTCGTTTGATGATATCGGCGATGCTGGTTTCGCTTAATATTTTGAGTGTGGCATCCCTTACATCAACAAATACATCCCTTATGCCGCAAGTGCTTTCCTGGTGGCACTCATCACATTTATGGTAAAAATTTAAGCTCGCACAGGGAACCATGGCTATTGGCCCATCGGTAATACGCATAATACTTACCAGGAATATTTCTTTTGGGTCGCGGTTTAGGCTGTAGCCGCCACCCGCGCCTTTTTTACTGTACAAAAAACCGGCGTTACGAAGATCAAGCAGGATCTGTTCGAGGAATTTTTTAGGGATGCGCTCTAACTCGGCGATCCTGGATATTTGCATAGGCGGCTGATCCATGTTTTTACCCAATACCACAAGCGCCTTTATTGCATACTTAGTTTTTTTCGAAAGCATTTTCTATAATAAAACTTACAAAGTTAAATAAAGATATTACTAAACTAACGATTTTTTCGAGTAATATTATAGATTATATAGAAAGCATATTTTATACAGACTTAATTTTATCAAAATGATAAAATTAACGGTCGGAATGGCCAATACTTTTGCCCGGTGCAACCTTATCCCTAACGGCCTGTTTTAACGCTTTTATTTCGGGAAAATACCCGTCGCGCTTCCTGTCGAACAAGATCTCATGATCAACGCTGATGGTATATCTGCCGCTTACTTCGCTGGGTACAAGCGTTACGCCATGCACATCATCAGTAAAGGTAGTAAGCAATTCCTGCGCCATATAGGCAGCCCGCATCATCCAGTTGCACTTAGGGCAGTATTCTATGGTGATGTTTGGTTTCACGCTGTTTTGGCTGGTTTTTTATTTAATGATAAACCGCTCTTCGGTATGTTGACTCAGTACCTTAAGTTCATCGCCTACCGAGATTGTTCCGGTATTTTCATGCACCAGGTTTTGCCCGAACATGATCTTGTTGTTCTTCATCCGGTAGGAGGCAAGGGTTTTTAAAGGTTCTTTAGCTTTTGCCGCCGTTTGCTGATCAATAGTGGTCAGCACGCAGCGTGCGCAAAGCTTGGTTCCGTAAAAGGTAATGCCTGCTATTTCTATCCGGTTCATTAAATCTTCGCTGTATGCCCCGCCGCCGGTAAAAACTATATTGGGGCGAAAGCGATCCATCGGCAGGGGCAACGCCATGCGTTTGTTCAGGTCGTTTAAGGATGCCTGGCCTATCAGTAAAAAAGGGTAAGCATCAGCAAAAGAGGTGATCATGCCGGGTTGGGCATAGCGCTGATCCACTTCGCGCTCGCTGTCATCGGGCATATAAACCAGTCGGCATTTGATTCCGAGGGTTTCGGTGAACCAATCATCAATCTCGTCATTAACATATTGACCCATACAGATATCATCCCAAACAGCAAATTGATGGAGGGGCTTTTTCTCGATATCAAAAGGAACTAACACATTATTGCCACTTTGAGCGATAACCCGAATACCTGCTTCTTCAATAGCCGTTTTAAGCAAAGCCATGTTGGCAAATTCGCGCTGGGTCATGAAATGGCCGTGTTCATTCACCAGCATCCAGCGCCTGTCGTATTGTAAACCGCGGGTGGTGACTTCTGCACTTTGCAGGGATATACCCCCGAGGGATTTGATGGGATAGATGAAGAGTTGGCTGATCTGGAGCATGTGCAAAAATATGATTTGTGGTTTGTTGTCTGAATCAGAATTTACAGAATTATGGAATTTTAGAATACCCGAACATCCATCAATTCTGTTAATTTTCAAATTCTATAAATTCGAGTTCAGACAAAATGATGGATTTGTTAATTTTCTCAATCGATTGCAATAATTAATTTAAATTGATATACTTGTTTTAACCAATTCCTACAAACCGATCTTTTTAATTAAATAACCTAAAGTAATATTATGCCATCAACCAATATAAACGGCAAGGCTAAAGAAAACAACACGTACGACGCGATTGTGATAGGCTCGGGCATCAGCGGGGGCTGGGCTGCCAAAGAACTCACCGAACTGGGCCTTAAAACCATTATGCTTGAACGCGGGCGAAATTTTGAGCATATTAAAGACTACAAAACTGCCAGCCAGGATCCGTGGGACCGCCATCATGCGGGTTCGCCAACGCAGGCCCAGCGTAAAGAGCGCCCCGTGATATCACGTAACTGGGGCGCCTACGAGCCTATTATGGATTACTGGACAGACGAGCAGGCGGCTCCTTATACCGAGATCAAACCTTTTAACTGGTGGCGATCGTACCAGTTAGGAGGCCGTTCCATTTTATGGGGAAGGCAAAGTTACCGCTGGAGCGATTTTGATTTTGAAGCCAACGCCAAGGACGGGTGGGCGATAGATTGGCCTATCCGCTATAAAGACCTCGCGCCATGGTATGACCATGTGGAGAAGTTCGCGGGCATCAGCGGTTCGCTGGAGGGGTTGCCCCAACTGCCCGATGGCCATTACCTGCCGCCCATGGATATGAATGTGGTAGAAAAAGATGTGGCTGCCCGCATCAGGAAAAATTACAACGGCACAAGGCACATGATCATTGGTCGTACGGCTAATTTAACGGCGGCTATCCCGGGCCGTACGGCTTGCCAGTTCAGGAACCGGTGTTGGGAGGGGTGCCCGTTTGGCGGGTATTTCAGTACACAATCTTCAACTTTACCTGCCGCTGTGGCTACAGGTAATTTGACGGTAAGGCCATATTCCATCGTTACGAAAATCTTGTATGATAAAGATACGAAGAAGGCAAAAGGAGTGGAGGTGCTGGATGCCGAAACCAATCATACCTATGAGTTTTATTCAAAAATTGTGTTTGTAAATGCTTCGGCCTTAAACAGTGCCTGGGTGCTGATGAACTCGGCTACCGACATCTGGCCCGATGGTTTGGGCAGCAGCAGCGGCGAGTTGGGTCATAACATTATGGATCATCACTATAACCTTGGTGCAAGCGGCCTGGTTGAAGGCTTTGAGGATAAATACTATTATGGCCGAAGGGCTAACGGTATTTATATACCGCGTTTCACCAACTTGTTTGGCGATAAGCGAGATTACCTGCGTGGCTTTGGCTACCAGGGCGCGGCAAGCCGTATGGGCTGGAGCCGGGAAATTGCCGAATTAAATATAGGGGCTCAATATAAAGAAGCGCTAACGGAACCCGGTCCATGGACTATCGGCATCGGCGGTTTCGGGGAACTGTTACCTTACCACGAAAATAAGATCACGCTTGATAAAACCCGTAAAGACAAATGGGGCTTGCCCATTTTGGCCATGGATGCCGAAATCAAGGAAAACGAAAAGAAAATGCGTTTTGACATTGTTCGCGAGGCTAAAGCGATGCTGGAAAGCGCCGGGGTTAAAAATGTTGAAACACATGATCGCGGACATAACGTTGGCGACGGCATTCACGAAATGGGAACCGCGCGCATGGGCCGCGACCCTAAAACTTCGGTGCTAAACGGCAATAACCAGGTTTGGGATGCCAAAAACGTTTTTGTTACCGATGGCGCCGCTATGACTTCATCGGCCTGTCAAAACCCGTCATTAACTTATATGGCCATGACCGCGCGCGCTGCACATTTCGCTGTAGATGAATTAAAAAAAGGGAATATATAGATGAGTTGATTAGGTGAGTGGTTGATTGAGTGAGTGGTTCAGTTCCATTTGCCCGACAACGACTCACTTATTAACCCAAGCAGCCACTCACTACAAAATAATTAACCATGAAAAAACTACTAACCATATGCCTTTTAATAGGCACAGCTTTAAGCCAGGCAATGGCTAAAGATAAAGTACTGATATTTTACAAAACAGCTGGATTTAAGCACGCTTCAATACAGGTGGGCATACCAGCCATTATAAAAATGGGCCAGGAGAACAATTTTGATGTTGATACTACAGCTAATGCTGAGAAATTTACTGCCGATAATTTGAAGCAATACAAAGCCGTAATATTTTTAAGTACAACCGGCGACGTATTGAACGATACCCAGCAAACAGCGTTTGAACAATACATTAAACACGGCGGCGGATTTGTAGGTGTACACTCGGCAACCGATACTGAATACGGCTGGCCCTGGTATGGCAAACTGGTAGGGGCTTATTTTAAAAGCCATCCTAAGCAACAACAGGAAGCCGTGTTGAATGTTGTTGATAAAAATTTTATTGCCACCAAACACTTGCCCGAAACCTGGAAACGCCTCGACGAATGGTACAACTACAAATGGATTGGCGATGACCTGCACGTACTCATCAAAATAGATGAGAAAAGCTATGAAGGAGGCGAAAACGGCGAAAATCATCCCATGAGCTGGTATCACAATTTTGATGGTGGCCGGGCTTTTTATACCGCGCTTGGACATACTGATGCATCTTACTCAGAACCGCTGTATTTGGAGCATTTGTTAGGCGGGATCAAATACGCTATGGGACGAAAAAGGTAATGAGAACCAGGATTTTGGTTTAGGTACCGGATTTTTGTAAAAAATAAAAAAGAGGGCTTCGATATTTCGAAAGCCCTCTTTTTTATGTCATGGGGTTAAAAGAATCCAACTATTCCAAAAATCTCCCAAAAATCCAGGTTCAGCTATGCATGCCTGATAGCCTCTTCCAAGGCTTTATTATGTTTATATTTAAATACAAATGGGAAAACAATAGCGATAGCCAAAGCATAGGCCGCGAAGGTTAACCAGATGCCATGCCAGTCTTTACTTCCATCGGCATGGATAAAGAACTTATCAATAATAAAACCGCTGGCAATGCTTCCGAAAAGGGCGCCGAAACCGTTTACCATCATCATAAACAAGCCCTGCGCGCTGCCCCTTATTTCGGGCGTGGTTTGCGTTTCAACAAACAGCGAACCCGAAATATTGAAAAAATCGAAGGCCATGCCGTAAACAATGCAGGATAAAATAATCATCCACAAACTATTGTCGGGATTGCCGAATGCAAATAAGCCAAAACGCAGCACCCAGGCAATCATACTAAATAACATCACATTCTTGATACCAAATTTGCGCAAAAAGAAAGGGATCGCTAAAATAAAAAGGGTTTCTGATACCTGCGAGATGGAGATAATGGCACCCGAATGCTCAACCGCGAACAGGCCTTTGTAAGCCGGGTTTTTAGCGAAATCTAAAATATAGGTGGTTCCGTAAGCGTTGGTAAGCTGAAGGGCCGCACCCAAAAGCAACGAAAACGCAAAGAAAATAGCAAATTTAGATGTTTTGAATAATTCGAACGCGTTAAGGCCAAGGGCGTCTTTTAATGTTTTTGTGCCGCCTTTACCCAACAGCGGAGGGCATTTGGGCAGCGTAAACGAAAATAAGCCTAAAGCCAAAGCTACACCAGAGGCAATATAAAATTGATTTGGACTTGTTTCGCTTTTTGTAACATCAACCACCAGCAAGGCGGCTATAAAACCAACCGTACCCCAAACACGTATGGGCGGGTATACCTTAACTACATCTTTGCCCTGCTCTTTCAATGCCGAATACGCAACTTTTATAGATAGGGATAGGGTTGGCATGTAGAAGATCATGTTTAGCAATATCACCCAAAAAAATACACCCGGGCTTGTTACCAATGGCACGCAAAATAATACAATGGAACCTAAAATGTGTAAGGTGCCGTATAGCTTTTCGGCATGTACCCATCTGTCAGATACTATACCCGCTATGGCAGGCATAAAGATAGATGATATACCCATTGTAGAGAATATGATCCCGAATTGAGCGCCCGACCAGCCTTTGTTTTGAAACCAGTAAGCACCCACGGTTAACAACCAGGCCCCCCAGATAAAAAACTGCATAAAATTCATTAGTATTAAGCGGAACTTAATATTCATATGGTACCCGGTTTAAAAATTCAGATCAGTGTTAAATTAAAAGCGGAAAGTAGTGAAATAAATGTAAATGAGAAAACTACACTTACAGAAATTACACCCGATAAATAGAAACCTGTCCACAGATTCTGTTATTTTATTTAATTGAGAATACTAAATAATAAATTTTAATAAAAAGGAGATTCAAAATCCGACGTCCCAAATGCAATAGCTGAAATCAGGATGCCTTCCTTCTGTTCAGTTCATCGCGGATTTTAGCGGCTTTCTCGTACGATTCTTCGGCTAAAGCTTCCTGTAATTTGGTTTTCAGCTCGTCGGTACTGATGGATGAATATCCGCTTACCGATGAAGTTGCTGTTTTTTCTTCCGGGGTATCGTTAATGTTTTCAAGATAAACAAAATCGTTGCCCTCAATTACAATACCCGCTGTTGAAAGAATAAACTCGTAGGTGAAAATAGGGCAATCAAAACGTACAGCTACGGCAATAGCGTCAGATGTCCTGGCATCAATCTCTACATTGCGTTTACCGTCGCTGCAAATCAACTTGGCGTAAAATATGCCGTCAACAAGGTTGTAAATGATCACTTCCTGCACCTCGATGTGGTAAGCCTGCGCAAAGCTTTTAAAAAGATCGTGCGTAAGCGGACGGCTTGGTGTCATTTTTTCTATCTCGATAGCTATCGCCTGGGCTTCGAAGCTACCGATAATAATAGGCAACCGCCGCCTGCCGCTAACCTCGCCTAATACAAGCGCGTACGCGCCGGACTGCGTTTGGCTGTACGATAATCCAACAATATCCAGCTTAATTTTTTTCATGTTATTCCCCATCACCAGTATTTATGCCGAAGCTTTATATTGTTTAACGGCTGCAATTAGTTGTGGCAATACTTCAAACGCATCGCCCACTATCCCATAGTCCGCTACCTTGAAAAACGGCGCTTCGGGATCTTTGTTTATCACTACAATAACTTTTGATGAACTTACCCCGGCCAGGTGCTGGATAGCGCCCGAAATTCCGACTGCAATATACAAATTTGGGCTTACAGCTATGCCGGTTTGTCCAACGTGTTCGCTATGCGGTCGCCAGCCGGCGTCTGATACAGGTTTTGAACAGGCCGTAGCCGCACCTAAAATTGATGCCAGTTCTTCAATCAATCCCCAGTTTTCCGGGCCTTTCATGCCCCGGCCGCCCGAAACCACGATTTCCGCATCCGGTAAAGAAACCTTGTCACTTGCACGAACAATATCTTTGATCATCGCCTTAAAGTCCGAATCTTTAGTTTCTGCTTTAAAGTCAACAACCTCGGCTATTTCGCCGGTTTCAACAACTTTGTAGGAGTTAGGCACAAGCGAGATCACTTTAATTGCCGAAGTAAGTTCGACTGTGGCGAAAGCCTTGCCCGAAAAGGCGGTTTTTTTTACTTTGAATGTGCCGCCATCCTGTACCGGGAGCGCCACCGAGCTATCTGCAACACCTGCCTCGAGCTTAACACCAACGCGGGGCGCTAAACCGCGGCCCGAAAAGGTATTGGACAATACAACAATGTCCGAGCCTTCGCTTTTGGCAGCTTCGGCAATAACCGAAGCATAGGCCTGGTTTACAAAATTTTTCAGCTTATCACCCGATACATTCAATACTTTGTTGGCCCCGTATTTTCCCAATGCGGCAAGTTCGGCGGTATCAACGTTGCCTATCGAAACGGCGGTAAGGGTAGTGTTATTTTGATCGGCAATGGCGCGGGCATAAGAAACGGCTTCGAAAACCGATTTTTTGAATTTGCCCCCGGCATTTTCCGCATATATTAAAACTGACATATTATCTGTTTATTTTTAAGTAGATGAGATTATATAACCCGCGCTTCGGCATGCAACAACTCTACCAGTTTTGCAGTATCGGTAGCCGACACTAACGTAACCTGGCCGCGAGGGGCAGGAGTTTCGTAGCTCACAATTTCCGAAAGGGTTTTTACTTCGGCCGGTTCAATAACGGTTAGCGGTTTGGTACGGGCTGCCATAATACCGCGCATATTGGGGATTTTTGGTTCGGCAACACCCTCGGCAGCGCCTGCCACAAAAGGATAGGGGATAGTTAATACTTCTTTGCCGCCCTCTATCTCACGTTCAACCGTAGCTTCACTGTCACCCGCTTCTAATTTTTTGATGATGGATACCGATGGAAGATCAAGCAATTCGCCAAGCATACCGGCAACTTTCGAACCGTTATAATCGATAGATTCACGCCCGGTGAGGATGAGATCAAAAGGATTAGCTTTTACGTATTGGGCAATCTGGTAAGCTACAAACCAGGCATCGTGCGGTTTAGCGTTAACGCGTACAGCATCGGTAGCGCCAATAGCCAGTGCCTTGCGGATTGTAGCATCGGTATTAGCCTCGCCAACATTAATTACAGTTACCGTACCTTTACCGCCATCGGTTAATTCGATGGCCCGGGCAAGAGCTATTTCATCATAAGGGTTAAGGATAAATTGAACCCCGTTTGTATTAAATTGCGTGTTATTATCGGTAAAAGTTATTTTTGTGGTGGTATCAGGAACATTACTTACACATACCAAAATCTTCATATCAATAGGTTTTTGCAAATTTAGTTAAAAAAGAGAGAGTTTAAAATGGAGTTAAGCAGATTGGATAAGCTGTTGGAGTTTATAAAAAATGAACCGGATGATGAGTTTCTGAAATACGCGCTGGCAACGGAGTATCTGCGTTTAAATGAGACAGATAAGGCACTGGCCTATTATGAAGACCTGGTAAACAATCACCCCAATTATGTGGGTACCTATTATCACCTCGGCAAACTTTATGAAGCCCTGAACCGTAAAGACGATGCCATTAAAACCTACGAAACAGGCATGAAGATCACTAAAGAGAAACGCGATAATCACGCGTTTTCAGAACTTTTGGCAGTTTACCGCCAGGCCGTTGGTTTTGAAGACGATGATGACGATTATTGATCTTTTGTTCATAGTTGATGGTTCTTAGTTCATGGTATCTGCGGAGTAGCTTTTTCGGCTTTTAGCTTTATAAGCACTATCTGTTATAATCTATCAACTATGAACCATGATCTATGAACTATCAACCATGATCCATGAACCTTTTTAGCAAATGAAAAAACGGCAGCTCCTGTTCCTTAGGGATGTTTTGATCTATACTTTCACGGCTTTTGGCGGGCCGCAGGCCCATATTGCCGTTTTGTTGCGCGAATTTGTAGAAAAACGCGGATACATCACAGAGAATGAACTGATGGAACTCAATGCCTTGTCGCAGGTGTTGCCGGGGCCATCATCAACACAAACACTGGTTGGTATAGCCTGGAAGGTTGGTGGGCTTAGGTTAGCGATCATTACTTTTTTGATCTGGATTTTGCCATCGGCGGCTATCATGTGTGCGGCTGCTATCAGCTATAACATGTTTGCCAACAAAGCCAAATTTGCCCACGTTATCAGTTATGTGCAGCCGATGGCAGTAGGTATAGTTGCTTATGCTACCTATAATTTTGCCAATAAATTTTTAAAAACCAGGGTAAGCCGGATGCTGGCCATCGGCTCGTTGCTGGTTACGCTGATTTTGCATAATGCCTATGCTTTCCCGATATTGATATTGCTTGGCGGCATCATATCATCGGCAATGGAAACCCATCAGCAGGAAAACGAGTTGCGCGTAAAGCTTTATGCCAATGTTAACCCTAATAAGGTTGCCTATTTTATCGGTATCCTGCTGTTTTTTGCCGCTTTAGGCGCGGTAGTGAATCAAACCTCGCCATTTAGTTTACCTATCCGTTTGTTTGAGAATTTTTACCGCAACGGTATCCTGATCTTTGGAGGCGGACAGGTTTTGGTTCCGCTGATGTATACCGAGTTTGTGGAAGTGAAGCACTATTTGGGCAGGTCAGAATTTCTTTCCGGATACGCCTTACAGCAGGCTTTACCCGGGCCTACATTTTCTTTTACCTCTTTTTTAGGAGGAATAACACTCGGTAATAAAGGCTATAATGTTTGGGGGCAGATAATCGGGAGTCTGGTAGCGGTTATTGGTATCAATACGCCGGGTTTGATCCTGATCCTGTTTATAGTGCCGTTTTGGGAAGATTTGAAAAAGATTACCCGGATAAAAAATTCCCTGAGCGGTATAAACGCCGTAGCGGTAGGTTTTATGGCAACGGCGCTCATTTTATTGGTGCGCCCTTTTGGATTAAACTGGACAGACTATTTACTAATGGCCGCAACTTTTTTGCTACTGCATTTTACCAAAATAAAAACACCGATAGTGATTATTATCGGTGTGGTGCTGGGAATGATTTTTTAGCCCCCCGGCCCCCTGAAGGGGGAGCTTAACCGAATACTTCAACTGAAAAACTTGCGCTCGTTTTCAACGAGTGCTTAACCCGGCTTCGCGTTTGTAACGCGACTGGCGATGCAATCGCCAAACCATATTAAGCACTCGTTGAAAACGAGCGCAAGGATTGTACTTTCTGACCGCATAGGTCCCCATGTATATAAACACCCCCTTTAGGGAGCCGGGGGGCTAAAACGGCGCTTCATCATCTATATCATCCATCCTTGATGGGCGGATAATAAAATTACTTTGCTTATCAAAATCCTGGGATGGGGCGAGGCCAGAAAAGGCGTTACCTGCCAGCGGCGGGAAGCCGCTCATGTCTTCTTCCAGGTTGGTGAATTTTACATATTTGCCAACAAATTTTAACCGGACGGTACCTGTTTCGCCGTTACGGTGTTTGGCTATAATAACTTCACCTACACCTTGCGTTGGGTTGCCTTCCTCATCTTCGGTTAAACCATAATATTCCGGACGGTACAGGAACAATACCATATCCGCGTCCTGCTCAATAGCGCCCGATTCACGTAAATCTGAAAGCATTGGCCGTTTTGAGTTGCCCGGCCTGCTCTCAACGGCACGGCTTAACTGCGAAAGCGCGATCACCGGCACGTTCAACTCCTTAGCAACCGATTTAAGCGCACGCGAGATACTGCTGATCTCCTGCTCACGGTTACCTCCGCCTCCTTTACCTTCGGCCTTTCCATGCATCAGCTGCAGGTAGTCGATAATGATGAGCTGGATGTCATATTGTGATTTTAAGCGGCGGCACTTCGCCCTGAATTCAAAAATGTTAAGGGCCGGGGTATCGTCAATAATAAATGTGGCTTTTTCTAACCGGCCAATTTTTGAGTGAACCTGCTGCCATTCCCACTCTTCTAAAGTGCCTTTACGAATCTTTTCCTGCTCAATTTCGGCCTCGCCGGCAATCAAACGATTAACCAGTTGTACAGACGACATCTCGAGCGAGAACACCACAACAGGCTTGTCGAAATCAACCGCCGCGTTACGCGCGCAACTCAATACGAATGCCGTTTTACCCATCGCAGGGCGGGCGGCGATGATCACCAGGTCGGATTTTTGCCAGCCCGAGGTCATCCGGTCAAGGTTGGTAAACCCGGATGCGACACCCGTTAAACCATCCTTTTTATCCTTCAGCGCCTCAATATCACGCAGGGCCTCGCGCACAAGATCGTCCATATTGCGGGCATCGCGGCGCAGGTTACTTTGCGCTATCTCAAAGAGGTTTTTCTCGGCCATATCCAACAGGTCGAATACGTCGCTGGTTTCTTCGTAGGCATTATTGATCACCTCGGTAGAAATGCGGATAAGTTCGCGCTGGATAAATTTCTGGATAATGATACGCGAGTGGAATTCGATATTGGCAGCCGACGCCACACGGCTGGTAAGCTCGGTAATATAATAAGCGCCGCCAACCATCTCCAGTTCGCCCTGCCTGCGTAATTCGGCAGTAACGGTAAGGATATCTACCGGCTGTGTTTTTTCAAAAAGTATTTTTATGGCAGAGAAGATCTTCTGGTGGTTGGTTTGATAAAAAACCTCCGGCTTTAAAACATCAATAACTGATGAAAGGGCATCCTTTTCCAGCATCAGCGCACCCAAAACGGCTTCTTCCAGATCGGTAGCCTGCGGCGGGAGCTTGGCGCCTGCCGGGAAAGGACTTGGATTAGCTATCCGGCCCCGGCGTTCAAAAGTGTTAGGCTTGTTGTACTGGTTGTTATTATCAAAACTCATAAGGGTACAAAAATATACAAAAAATGTTTTAAGGGGCGAAGTAAACCATCAACATAGTGTATCGATAATTTAAAATAATCATACACAGCACAATAATTTGAAGCTTTTTAATTAACACCTTGATGTGGAAAATATGTTAATTTAACTTTTTTTAAGCTGATTTACAATATTTTAAACCTTTGTTAATAAAGTTTTGCAATGTTAATAGTGCAGATGGGTAATAGCCGGTAAACCGATTAGGGTTACCAGTTCAATAAGTGCTTAATCGATTAATATAGCTACTTTTGCTAAAATTCAGTTAATAAAATGGCATTTAATTCAAGACCTCAGCGCGAAAGCAACCAGATGGTTTTTGGTATCAGGGCGGTAGTGGAGGCTATTCGCTCCGGAAAAGAGATTGAGGCATTATTTATCCAACGGGGCATAAGCGGCGGGTTGATCCAGGAGCTTAAAGAACTGATGGCCGAATACCAGATCACGGCCCAGCAGGTACCGGTTGAAAAATTAAATCGGATCACCCAGAAAAATCACCAGGGAGTAATCGGGGTGATTTCGCCCATAGTGTACCAGAAAATAGAGAACATCATTCCGGATGTATTTGAAAAAGGCGAAACCCCGCTGGTATTGGTTTTGGATAGCATTACCGATGTACGTAACATGGGCGCTATTGCCCGCACAGCCGAGTGCGCGGGTGTACACGCTATTGTGATCCCGGCAAAAGGTTCGGCGCAGATTAACCCGGATGCTATTAAAACGTCGGCCGGCGCGTTATATAAAATCCCGGTTTGCCGTCATGATAACTTTATGCAAACGGTAAGATTTTTACAGGAATCGGGCCTGCAACTGGTTTGCTGTACCGAAAAAACCCGCGATAATATTTATAAACCCGATTACACCGTACCAACTGCAATAGTAATGGGCTCAGAAGAGGACGGCATCCGCAACGAAATTATCCGCATTTCGGATCACCTGGCTAAAATTCCTATGTTCGGCGAGATCGAATCGTTGAACGTATCGGTATCCACGGGGATTATTTTGTATGAGGCAGTGAGGCAAAGAACCCCTCCCACCACCTGAAGGTGGGGCTGAAGCGCATCAAAATCATAAAGCATTGCCTTGGCAATGCTTTATGATTAAATATCTTCCGCTTAAACTCCCCCTTCAGGGGCCGGGGGGTTAAATGTATTTAGCCCCAAACCTGCTCTTTACATCATTTACTATTTGCTTAACATTCTGCTCCTGGTCGCGGGGGCAAATAAGCAGCGAGTTGTTGGATTCTACTACGATAAAATCGTGCAGGCCCTGCAGTATCACCAGTTTTTCGCCGGGTACGTTTACCATGCAGTTTGATGAATCGTACATGATCACTTTTTCGGCAGGGATAACGGCGTTTCCCACATAGTCTTTTTCGGCCAGGTCATATATTGAAGCCCAGGTGCCGAGATCGCTCCAGCCAAAATCAGACGGTAAAACGTATACATTATCCGCTTTTTCCATAATGCCGTAATCAATCGAAATGTTAATGCATTGCTGGTAAGCGGTATGGATATGCGCTTTTTCGTTATCGGAGTTATATACCGATCTGGCATCAGCAAAAATTTCGTGCATATCGGGCAAATACTGACCAAAAGCCTTTACAATAGCTTGTGCCGACCATACAAAAATCCCCGCGTTCCATAAAAAATCACCGCTTTGAATAAAGGTTGTGGCTATCTCCAGCGTTGGTTTCTCGGTAAAGGTTTTTACTTTATGAAACTCATCATTAATCACATCATCCGTATATTGAATGTAACCGTAGCCGGTATCCGGGCGCGATGGTTTTATGCCAAGGGTAATCAGGTAATTGTTAGCGGCAGCTGTGGCCAATGATTTTTTGATAGACGAGATAAAGGCGTCTTCGTCAAGGATCTGCTGGTCTGACGGTGCAACTACAATGGCGGCATCAGGGTTAAGGCTTTCAATTTTAAAACAGCCATAAGCTACGCAAGGCGCGGTGTTGCGCATTACGGGTTCGGTCAGGATTTGCTGATCGGCCATGTCAGGCAGTTGCTGTTTAACCAGCTTTGTATAATTTTCGTTGGTAACAACGTAAATATTCTCTTTAGGGCAAACTTTCAGGAAGCGTTCGTACGTATTTTGAATGAGTGTTTTACCTGTTCCAAGTATATCGATAAACTGTTTTGGATGGGATGTGCGGCTTATCGGCCAAAAACGGCTTCCGATCCCGCCAGCCATAATTATAGCATAATAGTTTTCATTCATGTGGCTATAAAGAATTTAATTGGTATCAACTATGTAAAAGTGAACAATTATCTGTTAAAAATCCATTAAATAAAACTAAATTATTTAGCGGAGAAGTTTAAGCAGGTTCACCGGGTTTATAAATGACTATGCTTTAAAATTGTTTTTCATTTAATAATCATTTTTGTATAAAATTTAAAAGTAAATCCATCGTTTATTCTTAAAATTTTGTTACTTTAAACTTTTAAATACAATTTAAGAATTTGTTAAAATAATGATAGAAGCAAAGAAATCGCTATTTGACAATCTCCAGAATTTTTTCGGGTTTGATAACTTTAAGGGGGAGCAGGAAGCGATAATAACCAACATCCTGGCGGGCAATGATACTTTCGTTATTATGCCTACCGGTGGCGGCAAATCAATGTGTTATCAGTTACCGGCTTTAATGAGCGATGGCACAGCTATAGTAATTTCACCACTGATAGCCCTGATGAAAAACCAGGTAGATCAGTTAAGGGCTTTCGGCGGGTCTGACAGTATAGCCCACTTTTTAAATTCATCTCTTACAAAATCAGAAATAGCCAGGGTTAAGGAAGATGTGCTGGGCGGCAAAACCAAATTATTATACGTTGCGCCCGAGTCGCTTACCAAACAGGAAAATATTGATTTTCTGCGCCTCAATCATGTATCGTTTGTAGCGGTTGACGAAGCGCACTGTATCTCGGAGTGGGGGCACGATTTCAGGCCCGAATACCGGAAAATACGCCAGGTGATCAGCAATATCGGCGAAAATATACCCATTATCGCTTTAACAGCCACGGCTACCCCTAAAGTTCAGCAGGATATCCAAAAAAACCTGCAGATGAATAACGCTACAGTTTACAAATCATCATTTAACCGCGCTAACCTTTTTTACGAAGTAAGGGCCAAGCGTAATGTAATTAAGGAGATTGTAAAGTTTGTAAAGCAAAACCAGGGGAAATCGGGCATTGTGTATTGCCTTAGCCGCAAAAAGGTTGAGGAGGTTGCCGAAGCGCTTAACCTTAATGGGGTAAAGGCGTTGCCTTATCACGCCGGTTTAGACCCTAAGGTACGGGCAGAAACACAGGATAAGTTCCTGATGGAAGATGTTGACGTAATTGTGGCTACCATAGCCTTTGGTATGGGTATTGACAAGCCTGATGTACGTTACGTAATACACCATGATGTGCCTAAAAGCATGGAGGGTTATTACCAGGAAACCGGAAGGGCAGGGCGCGATGGCGGCGAAGGTGTTTGCGTAGCTTTTTACTCGGAAAAGGATATTGATAAGCTGCAAAAATTTATGAAAGATAAGCCTGTTTCTGAAAGGGAAATAGGTACGCAGATATTGAAGGAAGTTATCGACTACTGCGAATCGTCGGTTTGCCGTCGTAAACAGCTTTTGCATTACTTTGGCGAAAACTTTAACGAAGCAGGCTGCAACAACATGTGCGATAACTGCTGCGCGCATAAAGAGCATTTTGACGGTGAAGAGCACCTGCATAAAGTTTTAAGCCTGATCAAACACACCGGCGAAAAGTTTGACGATCACCATATCATCAGTATTTTGATGGGTGAGGAAAACGCTCAGATCAAAAATTATGAGCACGATCAGCTGGATTACTACGGATCGGGTAAGGAGCAGGGTAAAAACCTCTGGAACTCGCTTTTACGCCAGGCATTGCTCAATAATTATATTTCGAAAGATATTGACCAGTATGGCCTGTTGCGCTTAACAAAATCCGGAAATTCATTTATCGATAATCCGCACAGTATCCGCTTTATCCTGAACAGGGTAATGGAAGCTACTGACGAGGATAACGACGACGAAGGTCCAAAACAAAGCGGAGGCGCATTGGATACCCAGTTATTACAAATGCTGAAGGAGCTGCGTAAAAAGCTGGCCAAACAAAAAGGCCTGCCGCCGTTTGTCATATTTCAAGACCCATCGTTAGAAGAAATGTGTACGCATTACCCGATCAATACCGAGGAACTGAAACAAATTTCGGGTGTTGGTGCCGGTAAGGCTTTGAAGTTCGGCAAACCGTTTACGGATCTGATCCAGAAATACGTAGAGGATAACGATATTGATCGCCCCATTGATATGGTGATCAGGAGCGCGGCCAATAAATCGGCGTTGAAAGTTTTCATTATCCAGAACATCGACAGGCACCTTAACCTGGAGGATATAGCAGCTTCAAAAGGGCTCACTTACGAAGAGATATTGAAAGAGGTGGAAACCATAGTTAATTCCGGTACAAAGCTTAACCTTAACTATTATATTGACGAGGTTATTGACGAAGATAAACAGGAGGAGGTTTTTGATTACTTCCGCACTGCCGAAGCCGATTCGATAGATGAGGCGCTGGCCGAACTGGGAAGCGATGACTATACCCGCGAAGAAGTGCAGTTAATGCGCATCAAATTTATGTCGGAATTAGGCAACTAAAAAAGCTTAACCGTTGTACAAGCCTCCGGACCAAATACCGGAGGCTTTTTTATTGCCGTTGCCTTTTAAAGTTTAGTTTGTTTCAGTTACTTGTTTATAATCATGAACTCCGTGCGCCTGTTTCGGGCGCGGTCGTCGTCAGTAGTGTTGGGCACTATGGGCTGAGTTTCGCCATATCCTTTATAAACCAGGCGTCCGGCCGCTATACCATGTCCCACCAGGTATTGGTAAACTGATTTAGCCCTGTTTTGAGATAGCAACAGGTTTGCCTGGTGCTGCCCCACGTTATCGGTATGGCCCGATATTTCAATACGCACATGCGTATTCATCTGTAAAAAATCAATCAGTTTTAATAACTCCGCTTTAGATTCAGCTTCGAGATCGAATTTATTGGTATCAAAAAAAATGTTTTTCAGGATCACCTTGTTGCCAACCTCAATTGGCGAAAGGAATACGGCGATATCAAAGGGCTTGTTGGCCTTATAATTTCGCAGTGAAAAGTTTTCGGAGTAAAACAGGTAGCCGCTTTTTGAAATGTTAAGTCCGTAGTTTTTGCCGGAAGTGAGCGTGGCCAGGAAATCGCCCAATTCCTCGCCGCTGTAATCCTGGTAAACGGCAGTGTTGCTTTGCAGGTCGATGATCTCGACGGCGGCCTCAAGCGGTAGTTTGGTTTTGGCGTCTTTTACAAGTCCCTTAACGTAGGTAACCCTGTGCGGCCGCACATTAACCGGCAATTCGAATTTATAAATATCGTAGCCGCCAAAACCGTTCAGGTTATTCGACGAAAAAAATGCGTAGTCGCCGGCAGCGGTCAAAGAAAGGCCTCCCTCATCGCCATTGCTGTTAATGGGATAACCCAGGTTTTCGGCTTTTTGCCATTTACCGTCTTTACCCAACCGGCTTACAAACAAATCTTTATTGCCCATACCCGGCCAGCCGTTGCTGCTAAAATACAAGGTGCTATCATCCGGGTGTATAAACGGCGATTGCTCGTTGTAGGCCGTGTTGATATTAGGCCCCAGGTTTTCAGGCTCGCTCCACCCTTTATCACTTAACGTGCTTTTCCATATATCGTAGCCGCCATAGCCGCCTTTGCGGTTACTTACAAAATAAAGCGTACGCCCGTCGTAATTTACAGATGGCTGCGATTCCCAGCCCGCCGTATTTACCGGGCCGCCAATGTTAAAGGGCTTTGCCCAATCGTCGCCTTTTTTCTGTGCTATAAAAATGTCACACCGGCCTAAGCCGTCCGGGCGGTTACAGCCGGTAAAAAATAGGTATTTACCATCCTGCGATATTGACTGTGCTCCCTCGTTATAGGTGTCGGTATTGATCTGGTTGCTTAAATAAGTGGCTGTACCCCATTTGCCGCCAGTTTTGTCGCTTTTATAAAAATCTTCGTTGTTATTAATTTTACGGGTAAAAATTAAGGTACGCTCGTCCGCGGTAGCTACGGGCAGGTACTCATCATTCGCGGTATTTATTTCGGCGCCAATATTAACCGGTTTAAAGGGTACGGGGTGCTGCATTGCCTGGATGCTGAATTTAGCATCAGCTAAAAGTTTTTGCGCATAGGTGCTGTTTTCGGTGGCGAGGCCGGGATAGTTCAGATACTTTTCGAGGTGTTGTTTTGACTGGGGATAGAGTGCCTCGTTTATTTCAATTTCGCCAAGTTTTAAATAAACGGCCCGGTTAAATTCAGGGTTTTGCGCAATCACTTTTCCGTATTGTTCTATGGCTTCTTTGTACAGGCGTTTCATCCGGTATAAATCGCCAAGCAGGGCACGGGCATCTATAAAATTGGGGTCTTCTTTAAGGGCTTTCCGGATGTTGTCGATAGCCTCATCGTAAAGATGATCGTCGATGTTCTTATTAGCCAGCAAAATAAACTTAAGCGCCTCTTTGTTGCTGCTGGAGTACGTTTTTTGTTGCGCCCACACCGTGGCCGACAAAAAGAACGTTAACAGCAACAGTAAAGCAGCCCTCATTTGTTTTACGGTAAATTAATAATACCGTAAGTTACAAATATTATGGAATATTAAGGTACTTGTGCGTTTGTAAAGAAATTTCCCATTGCGGGTTTTCTTTTACATAATCAACGATAAGGGGCGTCATGTCCTTAGCTTTCGACCATTCCGGTTGCAGATAAAGTTTGCAATCCGGGGATACCATTTTGGCATGATACTCGGCCCATTCAAAATCTGATTTGTTAAAAACAATCACCTTAAGTTCGTGCGCACATTCAGCCACATGTGGTACAGGCGCTTTAAACTTTTTGGGTGAAAGGCAAATCCAGTCCCAATCGCCCGAAAGCGGGTAAGCCCCCGAAGTTTCGATAAAGGTTTTAATACCCTTTTCGTGAAGCTGGTGGGTGAGGTAGTCTAAGTTATAAATAAGCGGTTCGCCGCCGGTAACCACCACCGCTTTAGCAGGGTGCAGGTTCGCGTTGGCTACAATGGTATCGGCCGCGGTAAGCGCGTGCAGTTCGGCATCCCAACTCTCCTTAACATCGCACCAATGGCACCCAACGTCGCACCCACCGAGGCGGATAAAATAAGCCGCTTTGCCGGTATTGTATCCCTCGCCCTGTATGGTGTAAAATTCTTCCATTAAGGGAAGCAGGGTGCCGTCGTCTGGTATCTGGTGTGCCATAAATATTTAAGGGTGCAAAGGTAGTTATTTAAGCTGAAAGCCTAAAGCATATGGCTGAAAGCTTTACTTTTAGGTTGCTATAATGACATTGTATTGATTTACTAATCCTTGATCTTTTTGCTTTTAGCCTTTTGCTTTCGGCTTTTAGCCTTTTTTATCTAATTTTAAAGAAAACCAATTAATCAGTAATTCGTAAAAATGCTTTAGGAATCCGTATCTTCAAATTGACGTGTGCTTATGAAAAAACTTTACCTTTCTTTCGTTTTCCTGGTAGTGCTTTGCTGCAGTTCGTGCGTGGATATTGAGGAGCGTTATGATTTTAATGCTGATGGCAGTTGTAAGGTTGTTTACGGATTTGATATGAGCCGTGCCGTATCGGTATTGGTTAACCTCATGGCCGATTCGGTTAAGCAAACGCCGCAGTTTAGTTTGGTTAAGGATACTACCCTTAATTTTTACAGCGCCATCCCGGATAGTTCGCAGCAAAAATTAAGCGCGGGCGAAGTGGAAATGGCTAAAACCAGCGAACTTTCGGTTAATATGAACCTGAAAAAAAGTATAATGAGGGTGACCTTAAACCATACTGCTAAAAACGCTGCCGATTTGCAGTACTACCTGCAAAGTGTATCGAAAATAGCATTAAACGGCCAGCTTAATACCGTTACAACTAACGATAAAGCAAACAAGGTTTTGGATGCGCGGCAAATGGTGGCGGGGCAGGACTATTACCAGTACGACATAACTCCGCATAAATTCTACCGCATTATTGATAAGGTTAAGTTCAATGCCTTTCTCAAAAAAACGAAGAACACTTTTATGATGGCTAAAGCTATGCTGATAGATATGCCTTATAAGTTAGTATTGAAGTTTGCCCATCCCGTTAAAAAAATTGATAACTCAAAAGCCGTACTATCGGCGGACAGGACTGAGGTTACTCTTGTTACCAGCATGGATGAGGTGATCAGTAATCCCAATGTAATGAACCTCAAAATAGATTTTTGATCTTATTGTAAATGAAATGGTTCAAAATTGATGAGGTACCTGCCGGGGATAAACCCTTTATAAAAAAAGTTAAAGCCGGGAGCAAAAGTATATGCCTGGTTAGCTTTGAAAGTAAACTTTATGCCACAGCGGCCAGATGCCCGCATGCCGGCGCTGATATGAGCGAGGGGTTATGCGTACGAAGAATGATTGTATGCCCTTATCATCGTTACACCTACAACCTGGAAACAGGTAAAGGCGGCGAAGGCCAAAATGATTTTATTGCAACTTACCCGGTTGAGGTACGGGATGACGGGGTTTATATCGGTGTGCCCTCGTTTTGGGATAAGATAGTAGGAAAGTGAGTGGTGAGCAGTTGATTAAGTGAAGGGGGAATTTAATCAACCATTCACTTAATCAACCCAATAAACCACTCACTTACAAATAAACTTCCTTATTAGCCGAGGCCAGCGTGTTTTTAAGCAAACCGACAATGGTCATCAAACCTACGCCACCCGGTACCGGAGTTATCCATGATGATTTTGGCGCTACGTTTTCAAAGTCAACATCGCCGTAAAGCTTGAAACCCGATTTGGTTAGCTCGGATGTTTCGCGGTTCATACCAACGTCAACAACTACTACGCCTTCTTTTACCATATCGGCAGTAATGAAATTCTTTTTGCCGATGGCAACAATCAGGATATCGGCGTCCAGTGTGAATTTTTTAATATCGGGTGTGCGGCTATGGCAAATAGTTACGGTACAATTGCCCGGTTTAGTATTGCGCGCCATCAAAATGCTCATGGGCGAGCCTACAATGTTGCTTCGGCCAACAACCACGCAATGCTTGCCGGCTGTTTCAATACCGTACTCCTTAAGCATTAAGGTGATGCCATAAGGCGTAGCCGGGATAAACGATGGCAGGTTGCGCTGCATACGGCCCAGGTTAACGGGGTGGAAGCCATCCACATCTTTACGGTGATCAATTCGTTCGGTTACTTTTTCAGGATCGATATGTTTGGGCAGCGGAAGCTGAACAATAATGCCGTCGATATCCGGATCGGCATTTAGTTCCTCTACTTTTGTCAGCAATTCATCTTCAGTAACGTCATCTTCATAACGTACTAACGATGATTTGAAACCAACCTTTTCGCAGTTTTTCATTTTGCTGGCCACATAGGTTTCGCTGCCACCGTCATGGCCAACCAGCACCGCAACCAAGTGCGGTTTTCGGCCTGTTTTTTCTAATATTTTAGCTGCTTCTTCAGCTATTTCAACCTTAAGTTTTTCCGATACGTATTTTCCGTCTAAAAGCTGCATGTTATAAGTTTTTAACGAAGTGATCAGGTATGGGTGGCAGGTTTAAATCTGCCGTTTCCGATCGCAATCGCAGTCGTATAAAAGGCCTGTTATTCAGGGATAATTTGAGCCCGTGGTTTTTATTTATTTTATCGATGATCGTTTTAATGGTTTCGTTTTTATTATTCAGCAGCAAATCATTTATAATGAGATCTGAATTTGCCCTCTGTTTGAAAACGTTAATGTGATACCTGGCTTCTTCATCCTGGTACACAATCCATTCCCCGTAAACAAAGTCTCCTAAGTGAACACTTTTAACAAGCCCTCTGAAGGTATAATATGTAACTACCCGATACTTAATCTCCAATATATTTTTTGCCCTTTAACGCATCCTTCAGGGAGCCGGGGGCTTAATCCAACTTCAAAACTGCCATAAACGCCGATTGCGGGATCTCTACGTTACCCACCTGGCGCATGCGTTTTTTACCTTGTTTCTGTTTCTCTAATAATTTACGTTTACGCGAGATATCACCGCCGTAACATTTGGCGGTAACGTCTTTACGTAAGGCTTTAACGGTTTCGCGGGCAATGATCTTGGCGCCGATAGAGGCCTGGATAATGATCTCGAATTGCTGGCGGGGCAAAAGCTCCTTCAGTTTTTCGCAGATCTTTTTACCGAAATCGTATGAATTGCCGCGGAAGATCAATGATGATAAAGCGTCCACAGGCTCGCTGTTCAGCCGGATATCCAGCTTTACCAAATCCGACTGGCGGTAACCAATCTGGTGATAATCAAACGAGGCGTAACCCTTTGAAATGGTTTTCAGCTTATCGTAAAAATCAAATACAATTTCGCCCATCGGCATCTCGAATATTAATTCAACACGCTCGGATGTGAGGTACGATTGATTGGTGATGGTGCCGCGTTTCTGGATACAAAGCGACATAACCGGACCAACAAACTCTGATTTGGTAATGATGGTGGCCTTAATGTAAGGTTCTTCCACATAATCTATCTTCGATGGATCCGGTAAATCTGAAGGGTTATTTACAATCAGTGCATCGCCCTTGGTGGTATGCGCCATGTATGATACGTTGGGAACCGTGGTAATTACCGTCATGTTAAACTCACGCTCCAAACGCTCCTGGATAATTTCCATATGCAGCATGCCCAGGAAACCGCAACGGAAACCGAAGCCCAAAGCAGCCGACGATTCCGGTTCAAAAACCAGCGACGCGTCGTTTAGCTGTAGTTTAGCCATCGATTCGCGCAATTCTTCAAAGTCTTCGGTATCAACAGGATAAATACCGGCAAATACCATCGGTTTTACCTCTTCAAAACCCTGGATGCCTTCTTCGCAAGGGCGATCAACTTTGGTAATAGTATCACCTACCTTTACCTCTTTGGCTTCTTTAATGCCCGAGATAATATAACCAACATCGCCGGTTTTAATTACGTCCTTAGCCTGCGGGCGAAGTTTCAGCGTACCCACCTCATCAGCGAGATACTGCTTTTCGGTTGCCACGAATTTTACCTTATCGCCTTTGCGGATCTCGCCGTTAACCACTTTAAAGTAGGCTATAATGCCACGGAAGGAGTTGAAAACCGAATCGAAGATCAGTGCTTGCAGCGGCGCTTCCGGATCGCCAACCGGTGCGGGTACACGTTCAACAATGGCACGTAATATATCATGTACGCCCATGCCCGTTTTACCCGATGCGGCAATAATTTCATCACGCTTGCAGCCAATCAGGTCAACAATCTGGTCTTTTACTTCCTCGGGCATAGCGCCGGGAAGGTCCATTTTATTGAGGATCGGGATAATTTCAAGGTCGTTTTCCAGGGCGAGGTACAAATTGGAGATGGTTTGAGCCTGGATGCCCTGTGCAGCATCAACAATCAATAAAGCCCCTTCGCAGGCAGCTATCGAGCGTGATACCTCGTACGAAAAATCTACGTGTCCGGGCGTATCGATCAGGTTGAGCACGTATTTTTGTCCGTCCAGCTCATAATCCATCTGGATGGCATGACTTTTTATGGTAATACCGCGCTCGCGCTCCAAATCCATATCGTCAAGCAACTGCGCCTGCGATTCGCGCTGGGTAATGGTGTTGGTATATTCTAATAACCTGTCGGCAAGTGTGCTTTTACCGTGGTCAATATGTGCTATGATACAAAAATTACGAATGTGCTCCATTGAACCGCAAAAATAGGTTTTTAAACTGATAATTTGCAGGAGCTAATAAATTAACTATTTTGAAATATCTATTTTAAAACCTACTATTTTAAAATGTCAGTATCTGCCGGTGTTATTAATGCTGTAAAACGAAAATTAAACGTAGATATCAACGCGGTTCACCAGGTTAGTGGCGGCGATATTAACGAGGTTTATCGTTTACAAGCTTCCGATAGGGATTATCTCATCAAAATAAATAACAGGTATAAATATCCGGAAATGTTTAAACGCGAAGCAGAAGGCTTAGCTGCTATCAAGGCTACTGAAACCATCGCTGTACCTGATGTTTTTTGGGGCGGAGAAACAGAAGATGAGAGCTTCCTGTTGATGGAATGGATTAACACCGTGCAACCTTCAAAGCATTCATCCACGGACTTAGGAATACAACTTGCACAAATGCATCGCTGCACTGCTGCCATGTTTGGATTTGATACCGACAATTACATGGGCTCATTGCATCAAAGCAATAAGCGCCACCATACCTGGAGCAAATTTTTTATTGAAGAGCGCCTGCAGCCCATGGTTAAAATTGGGTTTGATAAGCAAGAGCTTACTAAAGCCGATGTGCATCTGTTTGACGAACTTTATAAAAAATTGCCTTCTCTTTTTGATGAAGAGCTCCCGTCACTTATTCATGGCGACCTTTGGGGCGGTAACTATATGATCAGCGTTGGGGGTAAGCCATATCTCATAGATCCGGCGGTGAGTTATGGTAACCGCGAGTTTGATATAGCAATGACTACGCTGTTCGGCGGTTTTGATAACGCTTTTTACCTGGCCTATCATGAAGCGTTTCCACTACAAGCAGGGTGGCGCCAGCGACTTAAACTTTGGAACCTCTATCCTTTATTGGTACATGTAACCCTGTTTGGCGGCGGGTATGCCCGGCAGGTAAGGGAAAACCTCGCAGGTTTTATTTAGTTAAGGGGTTCAACAATAAGGGGTGTTTCAGACACCTTTACGCTTAGCTTGCCGCTATTTGTAACAACGGTTTGTTTGGCCGCGTTGTCGGCCCCTGTTGTTAAGGTATAAATGTTTGCCCTGGATTTACCCAAATTAAGCACATAAACGGCAGTTCGCGCCTTTTGATCGGGTATGGTCAAAATGTACATGGTTTTTGAACCTGATACGTATCGGTCAACCAGCGGATCGGCATTGATTGTACCCGAGTATTTATAATCCCCCAGCAATTTATTTACCTGTAATATGTAATCGAGAGCCGGGCGGCGCTTCCCGTTTTCAGCAAGACCCGATGTGGCGTATTGTACATCAGCATTAGGCGTATCATCAAAAAGCTGGTAAAAAAACAGGCGCTGCACACCATGGCGCATGTATAGTAACGAGGTTCGTAAAATCCAGTCGCCCTGCGTTTCAAGGGGCGTTTTGTTGCCTATGTACTGTGCTTTCTGGTAGCTACCCTGGTTAATATCGTATCCGGCTTCGGTTACCCAAACCGGCACCGGTTTTTTTAACGATTTTGCAAGTGTCACAAACTCGTCGGCAATATCGCCCGCCATAGATAACTCCGGCGCCATGCCCGTGGTTGGTTTAGTGTGGCTTAAAATATTGCCGTTATTGCTATAGTAATGATAGTTTATTACGTCGAAGCACAAATTAATGCTTCCGTCAGGCCGGTAACCTCTGTTCTTTCTGCACCATTCTATCATCTTTTTTACAAAATTCACATCATCAGTAGCTAAGCCCCCCATTACTACCTGCATGGACGGGTCGGCTTGTTTTATGCCTGCTCCTTTACCTAATTTACCCATGTGCCCATCATAAAATGCCGACATGTTAGCGGCAAATTCTTCTGCGGTTTGTTTTGTCGCGGGGCCTTTCCACCACTTGTCCTGTTCGTTTCCGCATTCAACATATTTTATAAGTTCCAACCCTATCTTCACCTCATTGCGCGGATCGGCCGGCCAGCGTTTACTTGTATCTACCCTAACCAGTTCGGGACTTATATTTTTATTATAGCCGTAACGTGCCGCAAACTGAAAGGCCAATTTAGCCTGTGCTATGTAACTTGCCGGATCGGCCTTGTTAGCCTCGTAAATAATCGGTGTATTATCCTGATCCTGCATGTTTTTAGGATATGTATCTACCAACCAACGCGGAATATTTTTAATATCGGCCAAAACTAAAATACCGTCACGTTTACAGCGCGTGTAAATTAAATCATAGTTCCAGCCGCCCTCGTGCGTTGGGTTAAATGTATAGTTGCCTTCCTCTCGTTCCATGCGCGCCCAATTAAGGTAATGCCTCACGCCGCTGAATGATTTAATAAGCGACATGTTGGTTTCGTAAATGGTGTTTTTAAGATTTGGATTAGCGGGATCCTGCAAAAAGTTCCATTCGTAAGCGTTTACGCCGAACATGTTTTTGAGGGGCACTACAGAGGGAGCCGATGAAAGAACATTGTTATTTGGAATAGTGTGGCCGTTTGGTTGAAGGCTATCTGCAGGCGATGTGTGGCAACGGTTAAGCGATAAGCTAAATAATGATAAGGTTGCCAGGATTTTATAATGGAATAAGATAGCCATGCCTCGTATTTATTTTTGCCGATAAGCTACAATTTAATTAAGATTATTAAAAGCAAAAAACTGCAACGAGATGGTATTGGTCAAGACACATCGTGCCCTAAGGCGATTTCCGTTCTCAAATAAAGGGCGACTTATTTAAAAACATTTCAATCGCGTTTATTTATCTTAACATAAGTCTCAATGATTTCACGGTCAACTTTAAGGCTGTCAATTTTTTCAATGCCTTTTTGCACCAGGGTATCATTACTAACGGTAAGTTTAAATTTAAAATCGCGGTTTTCCCAGCTGCGGGCATCACAGTAGGCGAGGTGCTCGGTATAGTCATCGCCATTAAGGGTATAGGTACCTGCCCCTGAAGAATAAAAGGGTTTAGCTGTTTGGCCATGCATCAGATCGTGCGTGAAAAAAGCGAAGTTAGTAGCGTTAAACATTTTAAGCATCTCCTGGTCTTTGGGGGGAGTGGTTATGGTTGTATCCCCTTTCTGAATGCTTTTGCTGGAAATGAGGTGCCAGGTACCGTCGAGCGTTTTGGTTTTTTTGGGTGCTTCTGTAACTTGCTTGGACGGGTTGCTGCAGGCCGCCGAAAGCAACATTAAAAATGATGCTAAGTAATAGGTTTTCATGCTGTTAATAAAGGTTATTGGATATACAATGATAGCATAAAAAAAAGCATGAACAAGTATTTTTGCCCATGCTTTTTAAAATAATTTCAAAAGTTACTTTTACTCCCCGCGTTTCAATCCAAATTTTTCTATTTTACTATAGAGGTGGCTTCGCTGAATATCGATATCATCAGCCGTTTTGGATACGTTCCAGTTGTTTTTTTCAAGTTTAAACTTGATATACTCACGCTCGGCATAATCTTTATATTCCTGGAAGTTATTGAACTTGTCAAAATCCGTTTGGGGGGCGGCAGCCGATGCTTCGCCGGCAGTAACGGCCACAGGGGCCGAGGGGTTGGCAAAGGCTTTAACATCGCTGTCGGTAATGATCTTATCGCTCAAAATAATTAAGCGCTCAACCATATTGCGTAACTCGCGGATGTTCCCCGTCCATGGTAATGCTTTTAACGCTTCAAGCGCGGCATCCGAGATTTTTTTAACCGGCATGCCGTATTCACTGCATATTTCATTAAGAAAGGCCTGTGTTAACAGCGGTATATCATCTTTTCGCTCAACCAGCGGTGGTACGTGGATCAGGATCACGCTCAGGCGGTGGTATAAGTCCATCCTGAAGTTGCCGGCCTCAATTTCTTTAAGCAGATCTTTATTAGTTGCCGCCACAACGCGCACGTCTACATCTATTTCTTTTTCGCCGCCCACGCGGGTGATTTTATTTTCCTGCAGCGCACGTAAAACTTTGGCTTGTGCCGATTGGCTCATGTCGCCAATCTCATCCAAAAATAAGGTGCCGCCATTTGCCGATTCAAATTTGCCTATCCTTTGTTTGATTGCCGACGTAAACGATCCCTTTTCGTGACCGAACAATTCGCTTTCAATAAGTTCTGAAGGTATAGCGGCGCAGTTTACCTCGATAATAGGAGCCCCGGAACGGTGCGATTTTTCATGCAGCCAACGGGCCACCAACTCTTTTCCGCTGCCGTTAGCGCCGGTTACCAGCACACGGGCATCGGTAGGGGCCACCCTGTCTATCGTTTCTTTTATTTTAATAATAGCCTGCGATTCGCCTAAAATGGGACGAACTTTAGAAACCTTGCGTTTTAAAACTTTGGCTTCAACAACCAGACTTCCTCTGTCCAGCGCATTGCGGACAGTGATGAGCAGGCGGTTCAGATCAGGTGGTTTCGATATGAAATCGAAGGCGCCCTTTTTACTGGCTTCAACGGCTGTTTCAACAGTGCCGTGGCCGGATATCATGATAAATGGCAAATCGGGTTTAATGGCAAGGCCTTCGGTTAATACCTCCATGCCATCCATGCGGTTCATTTTGATATCGCAAAGTACCAGATCGTAATCCTTTTTTTCAATAAGCTGTAAACCGTCAACGCCGTTATCTACATCTTCAACTTCATAATCCTCATACTCCAATATTTCGCGAAGCGTGTTACGGATGGACCGCTCATCATCTATTATTAAAATTTTAGCCATGTTTTATATTTAAATCCAGGTAGTTGTGTTAACCGCTAATATATAGGTTTTGTATAGAAAAACAAACACTTTTAATGTGCTTTAAAAGGTTTGAAAGGCGTAAATGTTTGCATGTTTTTTCATTTTTTTTCAATATCGCCATGTAACAAAAAAACCCCTTGCTTTACAGCAAGGGGTAATACAGCAGCAAACCTGTAAGCCGGGTTCTGTATTGCCCCAAAAGGCAACTTCTATCATTTATCTGGCCCTGTTATCACTAACAGGTTTAAACAACCTACCCATCCCAACGATTAACCTTGCGGCCAATACGGGAGCGAGCAACTCCGCTTTCGGGACCTATTTGGTTTTTCAACTCCTGAGGTTTACCGTCATAGCCGGTCGCCCGGTTATGCCGTGAGCTCTTACCTCACGTTTTCACCCTTACCCACCTAAGCGGGCGGTATTTTCTCTGTGGCACTTTGCTGTCGCCGGCTGCCGGCGCCTTCCCGTTAGGAAGCAGGATGCTCTATGTTGCCCGGACTTTCCTCCGCCATACAAGCTGGCAGCGATAGAACGTTTTGCGGGGTAAAGATAGGGAATAATTAAAGAATAGCCATTATGAAAGCGACATCAGGTATCGTTCGGTTTTTAAAGCGAGCCGCTGTTCCTGGAATCTGTATACTAACCAAAACCAAATTATAGCTATCGGGAACAGTGCAGCTATCCAATGCGGTACTTGTGTTGAATTGTTTAGAATGCTCCAGATTGCAAATGGTGTTATTATTGAAATGATAATCAACTCCGGGCGCAGAGAGCTTTCTAACGTAATTTCGGTTGTTGTGTCGTTAATAGCTTTTAGTTGTAATTGAAGGTTTATGCCTTCAAGCCTTTTTGCTCCCATTTTTCCAACTCCAAACGAAAAGTGCGACAGTAATTTATATTCACTATTGCCTGTTTTTTCAATGTTGAATTCACTTTTATTATAAGATAATAAAGCCATTGTTGCAACATCAAAAGAAACAGGAATATTGAAACTTTTGTATAATAAAATGCTATTATAAGTACCCATACTTATTCGCAGGTTTTTAAATCATTCTGCACCTGCTGCAGAGTAATAGTGCCCAACTTATTGCCATACGAATTGGCTATGTAAGTAAGCACCTTGGCGATTTCGAGCGGTGAGAGGTCATCGCCCTGCATCTGATCGTCAAAAACGCGGCCGTTAATGGTAATTTTCCCTTCCAGGCCGTTTTTAACAAAGCAGGCCAGTTTGGTTTTGTTGTTTTTTAAAAAAACGGAGTCGGTAAGCGGCGGGATAAGAATTTGCAGCCCCTGGCCTTTATCGCCGTGACAGTTTTGGCAATGCTGCTGGTAAACCAGGCTCCCGGCCGAGTAATAACGGGCAAATTCCATTTCCTGCTCGCTTTGGCAGGATGCCGCTAAAATGAGCACGGCGCCTGCAATTAAGCCGATAATCCTTAATTTCATTTAAAATTGATTTGATCAGGTTCTGCTTTAAGGGTTTTAATATCGGCTATGAGTTTGGTAACCTCGGCAGGGTCGGTACCTTCATAGCTACCGCGGATGCGTTTTTGCTTATCAATCAGGATAAAAAAGCCATCATGGATGTACTCGCCTTTCGGGTTTTTTTCGGATACGCTTTGCAGATAGCTTTTGGATATTTTATAGGTATCGCCTTTTTCGCCGTGCAGCAGCCACCAGGTGTTACCTGTAATGCCAAGCTTATCGGCATAACGTTTTAAAACCGGCACGGTATCGTATTTAGGATCGATGGTGTGCGATATGATCCTGAAGTTGGCATCGGCCTTAAACTCCTTATATACATTCAGCATATTGGCATGCATTTTTGGGCAAATGGAAGGGCAGGTGGTAAAAAAGAAATCGGCAACGTAAATTTTGCCATCAAGGCTCTTCTGCGTAATGGTGTCGCCATATTGATTTACAAATTTAAATGCCGGTATAGTGGCATACTCGGTGTCGGTTACGGCTTTACCATTAACCTTTTTGGTAACGGTTGCTTTATTGCCTAATATCGGTAGCGCGGTACCCCCGCCATTGTTTGATTTACAGCCGTTAAAAATAATTAAGGCTATAAAGCCTGTCCATAATTTATTCATTATTTTGCCGGTATTTGGGTAATATATTTAGTTGAACCAGCCACCGCGGCGGCAATTTGCGTATCAATTTTAATGATGAGTTTTTTTTGCTCATCCAGGTAGTTCATGATCTCCTGGTGAGATTTGCCTTTGTTTTCAGCATCAAAATGATGCATCCAGTCGCTCATGGCATTGTCGGCATCGTTAATTTGTTTGAGGTAGGCTTTGGCGGTATCCTGGTTAATTTTAGGCGAAGGATGTTTAACAAGGCTATCCAGCAGCATTTTATTTTTCATCAGTTCTTCGTCGCCGGCCATTACCTTATCGTGTATGGTAATTACCTGGTTTAAAAGTTCTTTTTCTTGTTTTTTTGTATCGTTGCAGGCGGTTAAAGCCACGGCGGCAAAAAGTGCCAAAAGTATTTTTTTCATATTTTTAACGGTAGGTTGGGATGTACCCTGCAAATATGCTAAATGTTTAGTTGTTTAACAGGCGTAAGTAATAACTATAATCAGTTAAGGGCAAAGTTTCGGCACCTTCAAATTTAAGCTGCTGCCCAATTTGCGCCCTGGTATGTGTACCGTGGTTAATTACGTGGGTGATAATTTCGCTCAGCAGGTTTTCATGTTTAACACCGCTGAATGTTTCATACGGAATAACATGATCAAAATCCTCCGTCCTTAAGCCGTTCAGAAATTCAAGCCATGCCTTATGCCGAGTCTCTGCCGTTTGTCTGCATTGCTCCAGGGATAAGGGCGCGGGCCATGGTGTTGTCATGGTAGGGGCAATAAGTTGGCACCTTTCCAGCCAAATCAGTTCGGCAGCGAGCAAATGCGTCATGAGTTTCAGCGTGGCGCCGGGTGCGCCATTGGCGGCCATGGTCTCCAATATCTGGTTGGTGGCAAATTGGTTATAGCCAAACAGTTTAACAAAATAGGCTTTCATATATCAGCAAAAATAGCAAAGATCCTTTAATAACGGTTTTGCAATAGGATGGATGAAATAGCGTGGTTAACAATTATATAACATGTTTGTTATATTTAGCAAACATCCGCTGGTTACCTTTATATATCTAAAAGGCAATGTTATGAAATTCATCTTCAATATTTCAAAATTGATCACCGGCTTCCGTCAGTGGATGATGCTTAAAAGTATGCGATCTTCGTTCATACATTAATCATTTATAGTTTTTCATTTATAAATATAATTGCACTTTTGGGCTTTTTAGCTCAAATTGATGGAACTGACTGACGCGGAAATAAAATTAAGTAAACAACTTTTTGGCAGCGACTTTGAATGGGGGGTATCCACCGCGGCATTCCAGGTTGAAGGCGCGCACGACGCTGATGGTAAAGGATTATCTGTATGGGATGTATTTACTGCTAAAAAAGGCAAAATCCTTAACGGCGATCATGCCATTGAAGCCTGCGATTTTTACAACAGGTACGAGCAGGATATCGACCTCATCAAACAACTTAATATCCCTAACTTTCGTTTTTCTATATCCTGGACACGGATTTTACCCGACGGTACGGGCCGCATAAATCAGGCCGGAATTGATTATTATAACCGGGTTATCAATTACTGCATCAAGCAGGGAATTGAGCCCTGGCTTACCGTTTATCACTGGGATTTACCCCATGTGCTTGATTTAAAGGGCGGTTGGACAAACCGCGAATCTGTAAGCTGGTTTAGTGAGTTTATTGCCATTTGCGCCCAAAACTTTGGCGATAGGGTAAAACATTGGATGGTGATGAATGAGCCGGTTGTTTTTACCGGTGCGGGCTATTTTTTCGGCATCCATGCGCCAGGTCGCAGTGGCATGAAAAACTTTACACCTGCCATACACCATGTTACGCTGAGCATTGCCGAGGGGGGCAGGATTTTACGCCGGTTACTGCCTGCATCGGCACAAATAGGCACCACTTTTTCATGCTCGCAAATTGAACCTTATACCAACAAGCCACGCGACGTTGCCGCAGCCGTAAGGGCCGATGCCCTGATTAACCGCCTGTATATTGAGCCTTTACTGGGCATGGGTTACCCTATAGCCGATTTACCCGCGCTCCGCGACCTGAAAAAATATTTTCACCCGGGAGATGAGGATAAATTGCAATTTGATTTTGATTTTATAGGCATCCAGAACTATACCCGCGAAATAGTAAAACATTCGTTTTTTACACCTTATATACAGGCCAGCATGGTAAAGGCCGAAAAAAGGGGAGTAGAACTCACCGCCATGCGATGGGAGGTTTATCCGCCTTCTATTTATCATATGATCAAGAAATACGATGCTTATCCGGGTGTAAAAAAAATCATCATAACCGAAAATGGTTCCGCTTTTCCGGATAGTGTTATTGATGGAGAAGTGAACGATCCTCAAAGGCTTCAATATCTTCAAAGCTACCTTGCGCAGGTTTTAAAAGCTAAAGAGGAAGGCAGCAAGGTTAAAGGCTATTTTGTTTGGACTCTCACCGATAATTTTGAATGGGCAGAAGGTTATCACCCACGGTTTGGGCTGATCCATGTTGATCATCGTACGCAAAAGCGAACCGTTAAAGCTTCGGGCCGCTGGTATGGGGAGTTTTTAAGCGGGCGATAGGGGATAAACCTTACAGCCGGCACATTTGATTTGCCGCTATTGTTTAGGCAGGGTAAAATAAAAAGTAGTACCATTTTCGGTGTCACTATCAAACCAGATGCGACCGCCGTGCTTCTCTACAATTTGCTGGCTGATGGATAAACCGAGGCCAAATGATTTTTCGCCGGATGTGCCGGGGCGTTTAGCATCGGTAAACATGTTAAAAACCTGGTTTTTAAGTTTATCAGGAATGCCAATCCCGTTATCTTTCACTGATATTTTAACTTCCTGTTCGGTTTCTTCGGCCTTAACCAAAATAGCAGAGCCCTCCGGACTGAATTTGATAGCATTACTGATGAGGTTGCTGATAACCCGCCATATTTTTTCGCGGCTGATACAGATCTGCAGTGGCCGGGGTAGGGTGATCAGGCTAATGACCTGGTGTTTTTCAGCCGCTTTAAAACGAAGCAGTTCGGTACTATTACTGAGCAGCGCGTTAATTTCAACAGGCTCCTTGTTTAATAATACAGATGTTGAATTGGTTGCTTCCAATATTTCATTGATCAGCTCCATCGAATTAATTGATGTTTCCCTGATCAGGTTGATCAGCTCCTGCTGTTCAGGATTAAAGTTTTCGTCGGCCATAACGCCGGTAAGCGAGGCTATACCGCCTATGGGGTTACGTAAATCATGCGCTACAGCACGTAATATGCGGTCTTTTTCCTGGCTGTTAACCTGTAACTCGGCCAGGGCTTTTTCCATTTCGCGATTCTGGTTATAAATCCGGCTGTTAAGCTGATCCAGCACTTTAATGTTATTTTTTGATTTTTGCCAGTTGAAAAAAAACAACGAAATAATTATGATAAGCATGATTGCAAACACGCCGGTTACATTTAAGTACAGGTGCTGCAACTCATTATTCTTTTTCAGGTTGTTAAATTCGTTGTCTTTTTCAAGGCTCCTAACCTCCTCGGCAACATCGTCTTCTTTTAATTTACGGTTGTTGTTTCTGATGCTGTCTTTAAACTTATCATACAGTTTAAAATGCATCAAAGCCTGGGCATAATTATTTTGCTTTGAAAAATAATGTGACATGAACAGGTTCCAGTCCTGCTCGGCATAAAGGCTCTTAACGCTGTCAAACTGAAGCTGAATCGTATTAAGAATATTTAATAACGAGTCGTTGGCATTTTGGTTATCGTATATCGCGGCAAGTTTTAGTTCAGCGTATTGCGCGTCAGTGTTATCATTCCCTTCGCGAAGATTAATGGATATACTTTTTTTAAGTAGCTCCTTTGCTTTATCGAAATCTGATTGCCTGATGTAAACATCAGCCATATTACCGTAAACAACCCCCTGCGCAACTTCACCCATTTGCGGTTTATCTTTAAACCGGTTTTTGTTTTTTTCTAAATAGCTAAGCGTTTCCCGGTAAAAGTACATGGCGCTATCGTTCATTTTGTTTTTACTGTAACAGAGGGCAATGTTGTTCAGTAATTCCTGGCGCCGGTAAAAATAGTTGAAGTCGGCATCGCAGGATGTTGTTTCATCAAAGCTTTTTTTGAAAAAGCCCGCGGCGCGGCCGTAATGCTCCTGTTTGTATAGGATCATGCCGAGGCGGTAACTGTAATCGCCGAGGGTACAATTATCAAGGTTATTGGCGGCAATTACTTTGCCGCTGTAAAAATTGCTGTATGCTTCGTTGTAACGGTGCAACTCAAACAAAACATCGCCTTTGGATAGGTGCGCCTGTCCGTATTCGGTGGTGAATTTTAATTTTTTTTCGGGAGTATCAAAAATACTGAGCATGCTGTCGGCATACAGCATAGCCATTTCATGATCATTTTTTACATAAAGCGCGTAGTTGTAAACAAAAAAATAGTAATCATAAACCTGTTTGAAGCCAAGCCCGGTTGAACGGTGAAAGGCCGAATCAAGGTAGCGCACCGCTTGTTGCTTGCGCCCGGCATAGTACATTTTATTGGCTGTATCGGCCACGCGGTTATAGGCGGATGAAGATAAATGGCCCTTATGCTGTTTTTGGCAGCCGGTTATGCATAAAAACAAAGAGGCAGCGAATAGGCATATCCATAAATTACTGAATATACATTTCGATACGAAGCCTCTGTTTATCAGCATTGAAAAAAATAAATTAGGGCAGGGATAGCGGCGTGTTAAAACAGTGTCAAGCTAAAGATAATTTTAAAAATTTCACGGACTTTTCTGATAATATTGTTAATTTATTTTCTTTAGTGAAATTTTTTTTCGATTTGCCGCTTCGAATCAATTTAAGTTTCGCGGGGAAGATAAATATGAAAGCTCGAACCTTTATTTTCGTCGCTTTTTAGCCAGATTTTTCCATTATGTTTTTCAACTATCTGCCTGCAAATAGACAAACCCAAGCCAAAGGATTTTTCACCGTCTGTACCTGAACGCCTGGCATCGGTAAACATATTGAACACCTGCTTTTGTAAACCATTCGGAATGCCTATGCCGTGGTCTTCAACGCATATTTCAATACCATCGCCATTTGAGGTAACACGCACATTGATCACTGAACCTTTGGGGCTAAACTTGATGGCGTTACTGATTAGGTTACTCATTACCCGCCATATTTTTTCGCGATTGATATAGAGCTCTGCAGGGGTTAGGAGTGGCAATAGTATAATTTCCTGCTTTTTTTCGGCCGCTTTAAACCGTAAAAGTTCAATACTGTTGCTTACCAGGCTGTTAATTTCAACCCACTCTTTGTTAAAGGTTGATGTAGCGGTGTTGGCGGCCTCTAAAATTTCATTAATCAACTCCAGCGAGTTAAATGATGTATCTCTAACAAGGTTAATCAGGTTCTTTTGCTCCTCTGTATTCCCAGGGTCGGCCATCGCTGTTGATAATGAGGCTATTCCACCTAAAGGATTTCGCAGGTCGTGAGCAACCGCGCGTAAAATACGGTCTTTTTCGCGGCTTCCCTCGTTTAATTCCTCAAGCGTATTTTCAAGCTCTTTTTGTTGCATCCTGATCTGGTCGTTCAATTTCTTTACAGCGATAACGTCCTGTTTTGAACGTTTAAGGTTTCGGAATACCAGGAAGATAATAATGACAGCCATTACCGAGAATAAAACAGCCAGGTAAATATAAATGAGTTGCAAGGTATTATGATCGCGTAGGTTTTCGATCTGGTCCTGCTTATCAAGGCTGGCCTGTTGCTGGTTAATGTCTGTCCGTTTTAATGATAATGTTCTTTTTGCCAGCGAATCTTTTAAAGCCGAGTAGTTTTTTAAATAATAAAGCGCGTTCTGATTGTCATTTTGATGAATGTAGTAGCTGCTCATCAATTTGTTCCAATTCGTTTCCGCTTCTTCGTTTTTAAGTGTATCGAGCTGGTTACGCAGGGCTTGTAATATTTTGAAGAGGTCGTTTATGCGGTTGTTTTTCAGATAAAGGCGGGCAAGCTTTATTTCTGTTAATTGCGCGTCGCTGTTATCGTTATGGGGGCGGAGGTTGATAGCTATACTTTTCTTTAATAACTGTTCGGCCCTGGGGTAATCATTGATATTAAAGGCCAGGTCGCCCATGTTTCCATAAACAACACCGCGGGCTATGTTTAACTTTTCCGGGTCGCTGCCATAGCGCCGCGAATTCATGTCAATAAAATCAAGGGTTTTTTGGAAATATAGTTTGGCGCTGTCAATGTCGCCGCTGTTTTTATAGCTTTCGCCAATATTATCCAGCAATTCCTGGCGCTGATAAAAGGCCCTGAAATCATCTCTATAAGCAAAGCTTTGTTTATAGCTTAATTTAAAATAATTGGCTGCTTCGCGATAATGCCCCTGTTTAAACAGCATCATGCCCATACGGTAAGTATATTCGGCAAGTATAGCATCGTCCAGAGTATTTTTACCGATGTAATATCCCTGGTAAAAAAACTTATAAGCGTCGCCGTACTGCTGCAGGTCGGCATAGGCATCGCCGGTTGCGAAGCTTGCCTCGGCGTATTGTACCTCGTATTGCTTTTGGGTTATGCTTTTTTTGGCCATCATTATCATGCTGTCGGCATAAATTATGGCTGTTTTGGGATCTTTAAGTTCTTTACGGTTATAAAGAAAATGAAAAGCGTAATAACGAAACCGGTCGGCAATAAAAGGATCTTTTACGTATCTGTAGGTCGAATCAAGGTACTGAATAGCGCGACGCGGATTTTTCCAGGTAGTGTTGTAAAGCGTTACGGTATCATATACCGGTTTGAACTTCGGTGAGTACTCGCCCGTATCGGCAACCTTGTTAGTACACGAATTGAAAAGCAGCAGCAATGCCGCGGCCAACAGGTAAGCCCGCTTACGTAAAAGAAGTTTAAATTGGTTTAAGCGATTGGGGCGCGAAAACGTTAACTGTACATCAATACACATATAGCATCCGGGCCTGGTTCGAACAATAATTTATAGCGATAAACAATAGTTAAGATGGTATTGTTGGAATAATTAAATTGGGTGGATTGTATGTTACTTAAAAGCATCAAGGCCTGTAATATCCATGCCGGTTATCAGCAGGTGTATATCATGCGTACCCTCGTAAGTAATTACCGATTCAAGGTTCATCATGTGCCGCATAATGGGGTATTCGCCGGTTATCCCCATGCCGCCAAGTATTTGCCTGGCCTCCCGCGCTATGGTGATGGCTGTTTCAACGCTGTTCCGTTTAGCCATAGAGATCTGGGCAGGGGTGGCACGGTTTTCATTTTTCAAGGTGCCCAGTCGCCAAACCATTAATTGGCCCTTGGTAATTTCGGTTATCATTTCGGCCAGTTTTTTTTGCTGAAGCTGAAATCCAGCTATGGGGCGGCCAAATTGTTCGCGCTCTTTAGCATAACGAAGGGCTGTGTCGTAACAATCCATAGCTGCGCCCAAAGCCCCCCAGGCAATGCCGTAACGCGCCTGGTTTAAACAACCCAGCGGACCTTTAATGCCGGCGACATTCGGAAAGATGTTTTCTTTTGGTACTTTAACGTTATCAAAAACCAATTCGCCGGTAGCCGAAGCGCGTAACGACCATTTGTTATGTGTAGCCGGGGTGCTGAACCCCTCCATACCACGTTCAACAATAAGTCCCCTGATTTTGCCTTCTTCATCTTTGGCCCAAACAACAGCTATATCAGCAAATGGCGAGTTCGAGATCCACATTTTAGCGCCGTTTAAAATGTAATGATCGCCGGCATCTTTAATATTGGTGGTCATGCCGCCGGGGTTTGATCCGTGATCTGGTTCGGTAAGGCCAAAGCAGCCCATCAGTTCGCCGGTAGCCAGTTTGGGCAGGTATTTTTTACGCTGGTCTTCACTGCCGTAAGTATAAATGGGGTACATCACCAACGATCCCTGTACCGATGCTGTTGAGCGTATGCCCGAATCGCCGCGTTCAAGCTCCTGCATAATAATACCATAGGATATGTAATCCAGGCCTGCGCCTCCGTATTCAGCCGGTATAGTGGGCCCAAAAGCGCCAATTTCGGCTATGCCTCTTAATAATTGCGATGGAAATTCGGCGCGCTGGGCATAATCTTCAATAATTGGGCTTAATTCTTTCTTTACCCAATCGCGTACCGAGGCACGGATCAGCTTATGTTCGTCGGTAAGGAGTTCATCTAACAGGTAATAATCGGGGGCCTCATACAGATCTTTCTTCGCCATAATCATTATAGTTGGTAAGCAAATATAACGGATTTGTTAGTGGTAAAAGCAAATGAAAAAAGCTGTTTTTTGATATGTGGAGGCGGTTTTTAGTAAAAAGTTGGTTTAAACGGTTTAAAGCATGTTTTTGCAGAATATAAAAAATAAAAGAAAGGTTAAGAGTGTATAATTTGTTACAGCAGGAGATCGCTTATCTGTTACAAAGGCTATCGTTATATGTAGCTTAAAAATTTTCACACAAATTTTACGAATTATCGAATTACACTAATCCTGCAATAATAGAAAAATCACCATTCGTGTAATTCGTTTAATTGGGTAAGATTTAAAGATAATTCGCGTGAAAATTTCTTATTCATTTCTATAAAAGCAATAAGTATTTAAAGGCGATTTACCTGTTTGTTACAGAGGCAAATTGTAAACATAACCGAATAAAATACTATAGCTAACGTCGCGGCAATTAGTTGTTTAAAACTTTTTCTGGTTATGGCGGGGGGATTTACAGGGTGTTATTTACATTTGGCGCATGATCAATATAGCCCTGCAGGGCGCGGAATTTTTCGCGTACCACGGATTTTATCCTGAAGAACAAAAAATAGGTTGCCGCTTTGTGGTTGATGTAAATGTGGGTTTTATACCTCCCGGTGATTTGCTTGAAGATAGCCTCAACAAAACGGTAGATTACGAAAGGTTGTATATCATAACCTGCGAAGAGATGAAGCATCCGCGTAAATTGATAGAAACCGTAGGACAATCCATTATCGACAGGATTAAAAAGAAATATCCCTTTGTTGAAAGTATAGAGGTGGTGATTAAAAAGCTAACACCGCCGCTTACCGGCAAGGTTGCGCATTCGGCTGTCATTATCAATTACAAAAAGCCTGAACATGGAGTTTAATAAAATAAGCCCGCAAATATTAGATGCTATCAAAGCTATAGCAGGCGATGACGCTGTTTTAACAGGGCAGGAAAGCCTTGAAAAATACAGTCATGATGAAACGGAAGACCTGGTTTATTACCCTGAAGTGGTAGTTAAACCGCAAACGCCGGAGCAGGTTTCGGCCCTGCTGAAACTCTGTAATGAAAATACCATTCCGGTTACCCCCCGTGGCGCCGGTACCGGCCTAAGCGGCGGCGCGTTGCCCGTAAAAGGCGGTTTGCTGATAGCCATGGAGCGTTTTAACCGGGTGCTCGAAATAGATGAGCAAAACCTGCAGGCCACCGTTGAGCCGGGTGTTGTTACCGAAGAATTTATGAACCAGGTGGCTGCCAAAGGCCTCCTTTACCCGGTTGACCCGGCCAGCAAGGGTAGTTGTTTTATTGGCGGTAATATATCGCACGGTTCGGGCGGGCCAAGGGTAGTTAAATATGGCACCATACGCGAATATGTGCTTAACCTGCAGGTGGTGCTGCCATCCGGCGAGATCATCTGGACGGGTGCCAATACCCTGAAATATGCCAGCGGCTATAATTTAACCCAACTGATCATCGGGTCGGAAGGTACACTGGGCATTGTTACCAAAATAGTGGTAAAACTTGTACCCGCCCCAACGCAGGATGCGCTGATGCTGGCTTCGTTCCCGGCTAATGAGCTGGCCTGCGCGGCGGTGTCGGCTATTTTCAGGGCTGGCGTTATCCCTTCGGCTTTGGAGTTTATGGAGCGGAGAGGGGTGGAGTGGGTAAAAGAACACGATGACATCGCTTTTGATTTACAGGACGGTATCGAAGCTTTTTTATTGATAGAAGTAGACGGAACCAACCAGGATGTGATTTTTGCCGACTGCGAAAAGATTAACGCCGTTTTAGAAGAATATGAATGCCGCGATGTGCTCTTTGCTGATTCGTCGGCTCAAAAAGAGGAGCTTTGGCGCTTAAGGCGCACTATGGCGGTATCTGTTAAATCAAACTCGGTTTATAAGGAGGAAGATACCGTTGTGCCGCGGGCCGCGCTGCCCCTGCTCATCAAGGGAATCAAGGAAACGGGGGCCAAATATGGTTTTGAATCGGTTTGTTACGGACACGCCGGAGATGGCAACCTGCATGTAAACATTATAAAGGCCCATATGAGCGATGAAGATTGGAATAACAAGCTCAAATCCGGCATTCGCGAAATATTCGAATTAACGGTATCTCTCGGCGGTACACTGTCGGGCGAGCATGGTATTGGCTTGGTGCAAAAAGAGTTTATGCCAATCAAATACTCAGATACGCATTTTGCTATTTGGAGGGGAATTAAACAGGTTTTCGATCCTAAAGGGATCTTAAACCCCGGGAAGATATTTTAGTAAATGTAAGGATATTAATGTGCATATTTCAGATGTGCAAATATGCAGATGATAGGATTGTAGCTTGAATGCTTTACCATCTGCCATCAGGGCTTCTTAAATCTGAACATCTGAGATCCGGACGTTTGAATCTGCACATCCGCACATTTGAAACCCGCACATCAATTTGTATTCAAAATCAGCCTTGGCTCATCGTAATCTATCATCCTGTGCCGCTCTGGTACCGGAATGGGAACTGATTTATTGGCCGAGTAATCATAGCTGATGCAAACCGTTTTGCCGGTGGTTACAATCTCTTCACCATTGGGCGTGATTTTTACCAGCACATGCATCATATCAAAGCTGCTGTTACCTATACGTATTGTGCGTACGTAGCAGGCAATAGTATCGTGAACGGTAAGCGGCTTTAAATAATTTATCTCAGACCGCCCCAAAATAATACCGGTATTGCTCCAGTCCCAGTTGATAATTTCTTTCCAGTAACCTATGCGGGCAATTTCAAAATAGGTTAAATAAACTGCGTTGTTAACGTGCCCAAATGAATCGATATCCGAAAAGCGGATAGGAATAGGTGTTTTATATTTGTAATCAGTAAGTTTTTCAGCCATTTTCGGTCGTTTTGTCTGCCTAAAATAAATATGTATGACTTTTTGTCTTCTGTTTTAGGCGGTTTTGCTGTTGGTACAGCAGTTGATCAATAGGTTACGAAGTTAATAAAAAACAAAACTTTTAGGAGGATATAACCATGACATTAGTAAAATTCAACAACGGCCTTAAAAACAACACTTCAGCTAATCCATTTTTTAGCGATGTATTCGATTCATTAATTAACGATTCGTTTTTAAGCGATAAGCTGATTGCCCGCGTGCCCGCTGTTAATATTGCAGAAACCGAAAACGAATTTCATATTGAATTAGCCGTTCCCGGTTTGAAGAAAGAAGATTTTAAAATCAGCATAGATAAAAATGTATTGAGCGTTGCTGCCGAAAGGAAAGCTGAAAACGTTGAAGAAGGCAAAAAATTCAGCAAGCGCGAATACAGTTACAACTCATTCGTAAGGTCGTTCACTTTACCTGAAAGTGCAGATCAGTCAAAAATTGAAGCTGACTACACCGACGGGATCCTGAAACTTACTGTAGCCAAGAGAGAAGAAGCTAAATTTCAGTCGCGTGAAATTGTTGTAAAATAATTAAAGAGCGTTTTCATAAAGTAGTTAGTTTGGTTTAAGGGCCGCTCCGTTTGGGGCGGCCCTTTTTTTTCTTAATTTTTGAAGAGTTGATTTTACTGTTTTATTTGTATTTGCTAAAAATATTAGTATTTTTGGTTTGATATGAACGTGGACAGGATAACGGAAAAGCTCAATATATTGGCCGACGCGGCGAAGTATGATGTGTCATGTGCATCGAGCGGAAGCAACAGGAAAAATAAAGATAAAGGCCTGGGAAATGCCAGTAACGGTATCTGCCACAGCTATACCGAAGACGGGCGTTGTGTATCATTACTGAAGATTTTACTTACTAACCATTGCATATTTGATTGTGCCTACTGCGTATCCCGTAAAAACAATGATATCAAACGTGCTGCTTTTACGGTGCAGGAGGTAGTTGACCTTACCATCAATTTTTACCGTCGCAATTATATTGAAGGCTTGTTTTTAAGTTCCGGTATTTTTAAAGATGCTGATTATACCATGGAGCGGCTGGTGCGTGTGGCGAAAAAACTCCGTACCGAACATAATTTCAATGGCTATATCCACCTGAAGTCTATTCCGGGCGCCAGTGATGAACTGATGCGCGAGGCCGGGCTTTACGCCGACAGACTGAGTGTAAATTTAGAAATGCCTACCGAAGCCGGATTGAAGTTGCTGGCACCCGATAAAAACCGCCAGGATATGATCGATCCGATGCGGTTTCTGAAAAATGAAATCATACAGAATAAGGAGGAGAAAAAGCTTTTTAAAAGTACCCCGCTGTTTGCTCCTGCCGGGCAAAGTACGCAGGTAATTGTAGGCGCTACGCCCGAAAGCGATCACCAGGTATTGCAATCGGCCAATTATTTTTATAAAAATTTCAATTTAAAACGGGTTTATTATTCGGGCTACGTTCCGATACTTGCCGATCAGCGGCTGCCAGCCCTCCATACCGCGGTACCTATGGTGCGCGAAAACCGGCTTTACCAGGCCGATTGGCTAATGCGCTTTTATGGTTTTCATGTTAACGAAATTGTGAATGATAGTAACCCGCTGCTCGACCTGGATATCGACCCCAAACTAAGCTGGGCTATTCGTAATATGCACGTTTTTCCTGTAGATATCAATACGGCCGATTTGCAATTGATATTACGGGTGCCGGGTATCGGCCTGCAATCCGCACAAAAAATAGTAGGCGCACGCAGGTTTGCCCGACTGGGGTGGGAGCAGTTAAAAAAAATTGGGGTGGCCATTAACAGGGCGCGGTATTTTATTACCTGTAACAGCCGTGAATTTGAGCGGCGCGATTTAAGCGGACAAAACATCAAACAATTTATCCTGGCATCTTCGCAAAGTAAATACCTTAAAAACACGCAAACACAACTTAACTTGTTTTAGCTATGTATACACTGGTTTACGACGGTACGTTTGAAGGCCTGCTGACGGCTGTGTTTGAGATTTATGAACGCAAATTGGAGCCGGTAAAATTATTGAAAGGCCGGTGGCAAAGCAGCGCGTTGTTTGAAGAGGTGATCCCCGTTGTAAAGGATGAAGTCAGGGCATCACGCGTATTGCGCGGCCTTCGGAAAAAACTTTCGGCAGCCGGTGTTCAGCGATTATATATAGCACATATGGCCGATATAGCGGATGAAGATTGTAATGTGCTCGGTTTTATTCGTTACGTTTTCAATAGCGAACAAAATATTGAGGAGGATTACGGCAACAGGTATGTAATGCGCCTGTCCGAAATTTTGAAAATGGTAAGGTGCGAAAAACACAGGATGGAGGCCTTTGTACGGTTCCGAAAATTGAACGACGGCACTTTTTACGCAGGCATCGAACCTGATTTTAATGTGCTGCCCTTACTCATTAAACATTTTAAAAGCCGCTACGCCGATCAGCAATGGATGATTTACGATATTAAAAGAAATTACGGTCTGTATTATGATTTGCACGATACCCAATTTATTGAAATGGATTTTGCCGGATCGGGAAAGCCTTCAGATGTAATTGCCGCTTATAGTGAGGATGAAGGTATTTATCAAAACCTTTGGAAAAACTATTTTAGCAGTGTAAACATCGCTTCGCGCAAAAATACCAAGCTGCATGTGCGCCATATTCCTAAGCGCTATTGGAAGCATTTAACTGAAAAATTTTAACCTTCAGGTTGTTTTTAAGAGATTTTGTTGATAGGAAAATCTTGTGATAAGGGACTTTTGTGAATAAAGTGCGATGTTGATAACCTCAGTTTTTGTAAGTCCGTTGCCGGTATTTATAGCTGAAAATGCTTTTTAAGAAGTGTTGATAACTGTTGATTTAATGTTAAAAACCGGTTAATAAAAACAATTAAAAATATTTGCCAAATCGCCGCTATGTCCCGATATTTAAAACATCAAGAACGACGTACTTTGACAGCCTTTCAGGAAAACAGAAATTGAATCGGGCAAACCTTCGGGGGCGCTAAAGATCAATGGAAGTACCTGGGCCGAAGAAAAAATGAAAAAGGCGAAAGTCTTTAGAAAAAAGAAAGCGGTTAAAGGAGGTGCCGGGATTAGGATGAATACCTCTACGGAGTGAAACAGCATAAACCGGTGACATTGAAGGTTAGTCGACCGCTCGTGAGAGCAACGGATGAAGATCATGTCTGTCAGAAATACACAAAACTTGATGCTATTGTGCAACTACGGTTAAGCAATAGTTTGGAAACGGGAGTTCAGATCGCAAGAGATGACTCCCGTTTTCGCTTTTAAAGGGTTTGGCTGTTGGAGATATTTTGTCTTCAATAACCAAAATCATTATTTTTAACGGATATGAATAAGGACGGCCAGCGTAACCAGCAGAAAATATTTGTTTTAGATACCTCGGTGATCCTTTACGATCACAACGCATTTCAAAATTTTCAGGAGCATGATGTAGCCATACCCATCCAGGTATTGGAAGAGCTTGATAATAAAAAAAACGGCAATGATACCCGTAATTTTGAAGCCCGCAGCTTTATCCGGTTGATGGACGAGTGGTCGCACAGTAACGTGGTTAATGAATGGCTGCCCCTTAACGGTAAAAGCAAAGGCAGGTTTAAGGTTGCCATGGATGCGAAAAATACCGGGCTTGATGCCGAACAGGTTTTTGGTTCGGATAAAACCGACCACCGCATCCTGAATGCCGCGCTGGGTTTGCAGGATGAAAACCCCGAAAAAAAGGTGGTGCTGGTATCAAAGGATATTTGCCTCAGGCTAAAGGCCAAAGCTTTGAACCTGCATGCCGAAGATTACGAAACCGGTAAAATCAAGAACCTCGACGAACTGTATACCGGCAAAACCGATGTAAACAAGGTAACGGAGAAACTAATCACTACCTTTAACAAAAACGAAAATTTGCCGGCCGAAAGCCTCAGCTTAACACCATATATCAACAATCACTTTTACGTATTAAAGGGTAAGAAAAATGAGGCCGCAGGTTTTTACAACTCGCAAACCAAACAGCTTGAAAAGGTAACCGAACAACCGGTACTCAATATTTATCCGCGTAACATCGAACAATCATTTGCTATCCACGCGCTGCTTCACCCCGATATTAAACTGGTAACTATACAGGGTAACGCGGGTACCGGTAAAACCTTGTTGGCGCTGGCCAGCGCGCTGGAGCAACGCAAATATTACAGGCAGATTTTTGTTACCCGGCCCATTGTGCCCCTTAGCAATAAAGACATCGGCTTTTTGCCCGGCGATATCAAATCAAAAATCGACCCTTACATGGCCCCGATATGGGATAACCTGAAATTTATTAAAGATCAGTTTGCGGATGACGAAAAAATGCAGGCCAAGATTGATGAACTGGTTAATAACGAAAAAATCTCGATTGCGCCGCTCGCTTTTATAAGGGGGCGAACCTTAAGTAAGATATTTTTTATTGTTGACGAGGCCCAGAACCTCACGCCCCATGAGGTTAAAACCATTATATCCCGCGCCGGCGAGAACAGCAAGTTTGTATTTACGGGTGATATTTACCAGATAGATACACCTTACCTCGATGCCGAAAGTAACGGCTTATCTTACCTGATCGACAAAGCTAAAGGGCATCCGCTTTACGCCCACATTACCCTGCAAAAAGGCGAGCGAAGCGAACTGGCCAACCTGGCAACCGATTTGTTGTAAGATGGTATCAAAATATTAAGTAGAGACACCTGTTTGCTTCTGCCGTTTTTTAGCCTTGTAGTAACTGGGCGTAATACCCTCGATTTTTTTAAATGCCCTGCTAAAATAATTGAGGTTATTAAACCCTGCCTTAAAGCAGGCTTCAGAAATGCTGTTATTGGGGTTATTCATTAGCTGTTTGGCTAATTGCAGGCGCTCTTTAATAATATAATCAACCGGCGAAATCCCGAGTTCGTGTTTAAACGCCCGGAAAAAGCTTGCCTTGCTCATAAAGGCCATTTGGCTCAACGCGTCAATATTGAGCTTTTCAGTTAAATGTACCCTGATGTATTCCAGCACATAAGCAAAGCGGCTGTCGGTTGAAAGTTCGTGGAGGTTGTGGTTAATTTCGTGCAGGTTTTGCATCTGCATAATGCGAATCAGTAATTCTTTCAGCGTGAGGTTCGCCAGCACATCTTTAGTAAGCGCGTCGCCGGTGCTGATGCGGATGAGTTTATTGATGAGTTGCGCAAGCTCATAATTGTTAAAAAAGTGAAACTGGTTATAGTTAAGTTGCCACGTCTTGTTGTCTTCGCGGGGATAATTTTCATTTAAAAAATCAAGCGTGTTGGTAATTTCCTGGTGATTGATAGCAAGGGCTGTACACTGTGACGGTTGATTTATAGATGCCTCCGGAAAATCGATCTTCATGGTAATATTCGGCGGAACGATCACTGTTTCGCCCGGCAGGTAATCAAAGCCCGGCTTATCAAAAAGGTGCATTACTTTTTTACCCCGAAGCATACTGGTAACTACCAGGTCGCTAAAAGTTAAAGGCACCAGTTCGCTTCGCTGAAAGGTTTCAAAAACATTTAACTCGCAGTGGTTCATGGTATAAGCCTTCCGGTTTTCTACCAGCGTATTCAGTTCTTTTCCGTGTGAGAGGCTTAGCGGAGATAACAGGGTTTTGTTATTCATAGCCGTTTATAATTTAAAGCAAATTAGGCATACTTATCAGCATTAACAAGCAGTCGCAAAAAATGCGAACATTGTGCTACCAATTGATACAATAATGCAAATGCCTTGAAATGTGGGGCTTTACCTTAGTTCAACCAAAATTATAAACATTATGAGTTCTGTTTCTAAACCATCCTTTAAGGATAAGTACGACAATTTTATTGGCGGCAAATTTGTTCCGCCCGTTAAAGGCGAATATTTTGATAATATATCGCCAATTGACGGCAAGGTATTCACCAGGGCAGCCCGGTCAACCAAAGAAGATATTGAACTTGCTTTAGATGCCGCCCATGCCGCGTTTCCGGCCTGGAGTAAAACCTCCGCAGTTCAAAGATCTTTGTTGCTCAATAAAATAGCGGATATCATTGAAACCAACCTGGAGGCTTTGGCTGTGGTAGAATGTATAGATAACGGCAAAGCCATTCGCGAATGCCGCGCTGCCGATTTGCCGCTGGTAGTGGATCATTTCAGATATTTTGCAGGTGTGATCCGTGCCGAGGAAGGCGGTATTTCTGAGCATGATGAAAATACGGTTTGCATTGTGTTGAACGAGCCGCTTGGCGTTGTGGGCCAGATCATTCCCTGGAATTTTCCTTTATTGATGGCTACCTGGAAAATAGCACCGGCGCTTGCTGCCGGTAATTGCTGCGTAGTGAAGCCTGCCGAGCAAACACCCACATCTATCATGGTGCTGATGGAACTGATACAGGATGTACTACCAGCGGGAGTGCTGAACATTGTTACCGGTTTCGGGCCCGAAGCTGGTAAACCTCTCGCATCCTCACCACGGGTTGCTAAGGTATCGTTTACCGGCGAAACCACCACAGGCAGACTTATTATGCAGTATGCATCAGAAAACCTTGTTCCCGTAACGATGGAGCTGGGCGGTAAATCTCCCAATATCTTCTTCGAGTCGGTTGCAGATGCCGATGATGAATTTTTTGATAAGGCGGTAGAAGGCGCGGTGTTATTTGCACTTAACCAGGGAGAGGTGTGTACCTGCCCGTCGAGGATTTTGGTACATGAAAATATCTACGATAAATTTATTTCGAGGGTAATAGAGCGCACTAATGCTATTATTATGGGCAATCCGCTGGATAGCGCTACGATGATGGGGGCGCAGGCCTCGAACGATCAGTATGAAAAAATCCAGTCGTACCTTAAAATTGGCAAGGAAGAAGGCGCCGAAGTATTATGCGGCGGTGATGTAAAAAAGCTGGACGGCGAACTGGCTGGCGGCTACTATATTCAACCCACCTTGTTTAAAGGCAATAACAAGATGCGTATTTTTCAGGAAGAGATTTTTGGGCCGGTGGCTTGTGTAACTACATTTAAAACTACCGAAGAGGCCATCGCGATAGCAAATGATACCCTATATGGCTTAGGCGCCGGTGTTTGGACACGCGATGCGCACGAGCTTTACCAGGTGCCGCGTGCTATATTGGCCGGCAGGGTTTGGGTTAACAACTACCATGCTTACCCGGCTCACGCGCCGTTTGGTGGTTATAAAAAATCGGGCTTCGGCAGGGAAAATCATAAAATGATGCTGGCACATTACCGCCAAACCAAAAACATGCTTATCTCTTATAATAAAAATAAGCTTGGCTTTTTTTAAAAATAAGTAAACAGGGGCGCTAACGGCCAGGTTTGTTATTGGTACGAGCCTGGCAATTAGCGCCCTGCTGTAAATTCAACTATCATGATTCCAAGAGTAACCGTAACACCCGAAGCTTCGAAACTAATAAGCGAACTGAAAACCCGCTTTGGCGAGTTGATGTTTCACCAAAGCGGCGGCTGTTGTGACGGCTCATCGCCTATGTGTTTCGAAAAAGGAGAATTTATACTGGGCAGCAGCGATGTTAAGTTAGGTGAGGTGGATGGATGCGGGTTCTGGATGAGTAAGGATCAGTATGAATACTGGCAGCATACGCAGTTGCAGCTTGATATTACCAAAGGCCGTGGTTCCAGTTTTTCTATCGAAATTCCTACGGGGTACAGGTTTATGATCCACTCAAGGTTATTTACCGAAGATGAGTTAAGCAACCTGGAGCCGGTAAGTTTTATTGAGCCCTGATCACTAATTGCCGGATACAAGGGGGGAGCCCCGGTTATTTCTTTTTTGATGATTTGGCTAAGGGATTAAATGCGATACATAATGCTATCCAATATTTAAGCTCTTCGGAGGTAGCAACTTCCATCTCGTCTACGTAAACAAAATCTTTCATTACGCGGCCGTTATTCATCATTTGCGTACAGTTGCCTTTTTCCAGTTCCAAATTCGCCTGTTTTTGTCCAATGCGACAAAGCAGGCTGTGCTCACTTACGCATACGCACATTTTATCATCAACCAAAAAACAAACACCCTGAAACATTTTCTTTTCTTCAATAATGGGTTGATCCATTAATGCCTCGCGCACACGGTCGGCTAACTGTTGGTTGTAGGGCATGATAGGTAATCTTTATATATAAAGTTATAATATAAAGTAAATGCCCCCGGCCTTGGCCGGGGGCATTTACTTTATGTTTAATTACTCACTTTAAAATCGGCAACCAGCTTTTCATCAGCCGAGTTACTGCCAAGCACCAGCTTGTAATTGCCGGGGTAAAGCTTCCATTTATGGGTAGCCAGATCCCATTTCTGCAGGTCCTGAACCGGGATTTTCAATGTAACCGAGCCTTCTTTGCCCTGCTCAACGCTTACCCGTTTAAAACTTTTTAGCTCTTTAACGGGCATCCTGTCAATAGCGGGATATTTGATGTAAGCTTGTACTACTTCATCGCCATTAAATTTACCTGTGTTTTTCACGTTTACGTTTACGGTTAAGGTATCAGCTTTTTTATAGGCTGTTTTTAGTTTGCCGTCAAGGTTGTAGGCAAAAGAGGTGTAGCTTAAGCCAAAGCCGAACGGATATTGTACAGGTCCGTTGTAATAGCGGTACGTGCGGCCTTTCATGTTGTAGTCGCTGTAGTTGGGCAGGTTGCTCATATCTTTATAAAAAGTAAGCGGCAAGTGTCCGGACGGCGAAACCTCCCCGAAAACAAGGTCGGCCAAAGCGTTGCCACCCTGCTCGCCGGGGTACCAGGCAAAAATAATCGCATCTGCATACGGTTCAATGGCCGATACATCAACGTCGCTGCCTGCTGTGATCACTGCAATAAGCGGTTTATTCTTTATGCCTTTGCGCAGTTCTTTCATGAAGGCTATTTCGCTGGCTGGCAGGCTTAGGGTTTTTTTATCGCCGCCACTTTCGGAAAGGAAAGCATCACCTGCTTCGCCTTCCAATACGGGCGACAGGCCAATAACAGCAATGGTAGCGTCGGCATTGCCTGCTGCCCAGATGCCGCCAAAGTGGGTAGTGTCTTTATAATCACAGCCGAGGTCATACTCAACGCGGGTAGCTTTATCAACCGAGCCGGTAATACCCTCAACAAAGTTAATTACCTTGCTGCTGGTGCCGTGGTAGTTGGCTATCATGGCATCGAGCGAGGCGGCGTTTGGTCCCACCACCATAATGCTGGAATAATTACTTTTTTTAAGCGGCAACACATTATTATTGTTTTTTAGCAATACCATGCTTTGCTGCGCTATTTTGCGGGCGAGTGCCAAATGAGCCTCGTTATGCACACTGTCTGCGCCGTAACCGTGGTAAGGGTTGGCTGCCGGGTCATCGTAAAAGCCTAATTTAAACTCGGTACGTAACAGCGCGCCTAATGCCTGGTCAACTTCTTTTTCAGTCAGCAGCCCTTTTTTAATGGCGGCAATCCCATCGTTTTGTAAAATAGTTGAGCAATCAAGGTCAACCCCTGCTTTAATAGCTGCGGCAGCTACCTCTACAGCTGTTGGTAAAGCTTTATGCTGGGTATAAACGTTATCTAAAGCGCCGCAATCTGTAACCACATGCCCTTTAAAACCCCATTCTTTCCTCAGTATATCGGTCAGCAATACTTTATTGATAGAATTAGGCACACCGTTAATGGCGTTATAAGCGCTCATTACCGATTCAACTTTGTTTTGTACCAGTTCGTGAAAAGCATACAGGTAAGTTTCACGCAGGTCTTTTTCATCAACAAGCGCATTAAACTTGTCGCGGGTGGCTTCGGGGCCGCTGTGTACGGCGAAGTGTTTGGCCGTGGCCGAAGTTTTCAGGTATTTCGGATCATCACCCTGCAAACCTTTAACAAATGCCGATCCCATACGGCCGGTCAGGAATGGGTCTTCTCCATAGGTTTCCTGCCCGCGGCCCCAGCGCGGGTCGCGGAATATATTGATGTTTGGTGTCCAGAATGTAAGGCCCATGTACTGCAGGTGCCTGTCCTGCGCGATGGCCAGGTTATATTTGGCACGCGCTTCGGTTGATATCACGGTTGATACCTGTTTAAGCAAATCATCGTTAAATGTAGCGGCCATGCCTATGGCCTGCGGAAAGATGGTAGCCTCACCCGCACGGGCCACGCCATGCAAAGCTTCGTTCCACCAGTTATACGCCGGGATGCCCAAACGTGGCACCGCATGGCTTTGATACCCAAGTAAGGAGATCTTTTCTTCGATGGTTAATTTTGATAAAAGATCCTTTACCCGTAATTCAATCGATTGTGAAGCATCTTTGTAAATAGGAGCCTGGGCTTTTACAGTAGAAAAATTTAGCGATACGGCGAGAATAGCCAGGTAGCGCAGGGGTTTTTGTTTCATGGTGCGAGCCATTTTTAGATGATTTATTTTTTGAGCTTAAAATTAATATTTATTCCATAAGTATGTGTAGGCGGCAAACTGGCGCCTTCAATACCGGCATATTTCAGGTCTGGCGAAAAGCCCGACTCAGGGTCGATATTGTCTGATCGTTTCATGATGGTCCATAAATTGCGGCCAACCAGCGAGAAGGTGATGTTTTCGAAGGGCGTACGGTTTAAAAATCCTTTTGAAAAGGTGTATCCAAAAGTAACCTGTCTCAATTTGATAAACCGGCCGTCCAGAACATTTAATGCCGATACGTTTTGGGCAAGCGCCTGGTAATAGCTCTGCGCTGGGGCGGCAATGGTGTTTTTTTCGCCGTTTGCATTTACACCGTCGCCAATAACACCGCTTTCCCTTCCTGCCAGCGTAAGTTTGTTAAAGCCGCGGTAAATACTATTATAATTTGTTGCCGACAGGATCTTGTTGCCGAAGCGGTAATCTACCAAAAACGAAAGATTTATTTTACCGTAAACGAAAGTGTTATTCAGGCCACCATAAATATTAGGCACCGCGCTGCCCATGGGTACCCGTTTACCGCCCTGGGGCAGACCGTTGTTATCAAAAATTATTTGTCCCTTACTATTGCGTAAATAATCGTTGGCCATAATCTGGGGGCCGGGTAAGCCTTTCACAAGCGCGGTAGTTGCATTTAAAGGGCGGTAGGTGCCGAAACTGATGTTGGCTGATTCCGGTGTGCCATCTGTTTGCAGGATTTTGTTTTGTACGTTGGTGAAATTAAGTGATGTGTTCCAGGTAAAGTTCCTGGTTTTGATAGGGGTGCCGCTCAGTTCGATCTCAATACCATTATTCTGTGTAGATCCGGTAGGGATGAACCTGCGTGCAAAGCCGGTGGCCAGGTCAAGATCTCCTTTAATGATCTCGTTTCTGGTTTTGCGATGAAAGTAAGCCATGTCGATACCCAACCTGCCATTTAAAAATTTGAGCTCGGCGCCTGCTTCCATCTCGGTTAAGGTATAAGGTTTTAAAAATAAGTTGGGCAGGCTGTCGCTAAAACCGCCTATGGAAACACCGTTTATAGAGTTGTAGGTGGTATAGTATTGGGTTGTTACGTAAACATCGGTGGGTTCGCCGCTGGTTTGCGCGTATGATAGCCTTAACTTTCCAAGATCGAGGAAGGGAAGGTGTACCCAATCGGAAAATAAGATACTTGCCGATACCGAAGGCGTAAAGATGCTCCTGTTATCGCTCGGTAAGGTTGAATAGGTATCGTATCGCCCGGTTGTAGAAAGCGTTAAGTAATCTTTCAGCGAAAAATCGGCAGAATAGTAGGCTGATTGCGTTTCGCTGCCTTTGTATGCGTACGAGCTGTTTTTGATACTTACATTGCTGTAGCTGTAAAAATACGGAAGAATGAACGGGTCGCCAAAAAGACGGGTATATTCATAAGTGTTTTTACGAAGGTTGGCGCCTGCGGATAAATCAAAGTTCAATACTTTAGGTATGATATCATGTTTTGCCCCAAGCAGTAAATCTGCATTAAATTCTGAGCGTTGAGTGGATGACTGTTCATCCAGGCCGCCAAGGCCGCCGGGATAGTAGGCCGTGCCGGTTGGTGTAACTGTTTTACGCTTATCGTAAAGGATGTCATCGCCAATACGCAGTTGTGTATAAAACCATTGGTTAAAGTTATACCTGGCGGTGAGCGCGGAGATCAGCCTGCTGCGGCTAACATCATTTATAAATCTGTTTACTGTAAAATAGGGGTTGGTGGTATATGTATCGCCGTTCCAGCGTAACTCACTGCCATCAGAAGTATAGCCGGGCGCGAGTATCGCCTGGTCTTCGTTGGCGGCAAGGTATTGGATGTTATTGACATTGAATGGACTATCGCTTAGGTTGGGCTTTAAGTTGGATGTTTCGTTGATATAATTGGCTACAACGTTGATATTGAGCCTGGATGTAACGTTTTGATTGGCCGACAGGTTGAAAGTTTTCCGGTTGAGGTTGCTGTTGCGTACTATGGAGCCGTTGTTTAAGCTGGATAACGACAGCCTGAAGCTGCCTTCATCGTTACCGCCGCTAAATGCCGCCGTATTGGTAAATGTATAACCTAAACGATAAAACTCGTTGATGTTATTTTTTACCGCCGAATAAGGATAGTAATTACCATCAAACTGAATGGTAGGCTTACCGTCCAGTTTTTCGCCCCAGCCGAAATTGCCTGATGATATAGCGCTTGTTACCGTAGCAGGCCGTATTCCGTATAAGCCCTGGCCGTAGGTGTTTTGATAATTGAACGTGTTGATGGCTCTGTCGGCCTGGTAGTTTGTATTAAATTCCACGCCGAAGGCCGAATTTTTTTTACCCGTTTTTGTGGTAATTAAAATTACGCCGTTAGCCGCGCGCGCTCCGTAAAGTGCCGATGCCGCCTGGCCCTTTAATACCGTCATGCTTTCTACGTCATCGGGGTTGATGTTGCTGATACCATCGCCAAAATCAGCGCCGCCCCATTCATTGGCCGATCCGCGCTGGGTGTTGTCTATCGGTATGCCATTGATAATGAACAGCGGAGCGCTCGCGCCAAAGCTGGTAACGCCCCTTAACAGGATCCGCGCCGACGAAGCCGGGCCGCCGTTTACGCCGTTGATACTGAGGCCGGCAACACGCCCCTCTAACGAATACGCGATGTTGGATTCTTTTGCTTTATCCAATACTTCGCCGTTGATGGTGGTTACCGAATAGCCAACCTTTCGTTCATCTTTATTGATACCTAACGCGGTTACTACCACCTCGTTTAAAACGTTGCTTACCGTAAGCGTAACGGTTAGGGGCATGGGCCCCTCGGGTTTTACATCTTTGGTAACATAGCCCACAAAGCTCACTGCCAATGTAGACTGAGAAGGTGCTTCAAACGAAAAAAAGCCCCTGGCATCGGTGGATGACCCCATGGTGGATCCTTTTACCTTTACTGTAGCGCCTGTAAGCGGGCTTCCGTTTTCGTCGGTTACAAAGCCTTCTATCTTAATTACACTTACAATTTCATCGGCAGGGGCTATTACGATCAGGTGGTTGGCTAATTCGGTATAAGCAAAACCTGAATTGGCTAAAATTTTATCAAGCACTTTGGTAACCTCTTCGCCATTGAAGCTGACATCCGTTGTATTTAATACCGGAATTTTACGTTCACTGTAAACAAAGTGATAGATACTTTGATGCTCAATGGCGGCAATTACCTTTTTAAAATCGGTTGACTTTAAGTTAATGGTGACACGGGTTTGAGAATGTACAGTTAATATAGACAGTAAAATGAAGAACAATATTAACGTAAACCGTATTTTCATTTATGATGATAACCTAAAACCTGGCGCCGACAACTTTTAACGATGCCTAAATTTACATAAAATTTATAATTAGCACAGGTAATAGTATAAAATGATAAAGGGGCTGTATGATTATTGTCAAATTCAAAAGCAAATAACTGTAAATTGATGTACAACCAATAATAAATGGCGACGCCTTAAAATAAGGCGCTAATAGATATAAACGGCTGAGTCCTTGATTTTATAATGGAATTTTTCTGTCAGTTGCAGCGCATCAAGAGCTTCGTTGATACTTTCCTTTTGATAGGTACCCGTAAAGCGATATTTTTTCATGTCGTCGTTTTTAAACTGAATGCTCACGCCGTACCAGCGCTCCATACGATTTGCCAGGTCGGCAAAATTTTCGTCCCTGAAAATAAGTTTGTTTTGTGTCCATGACGTTTCCAGCACAACGTTATCATCCGGGTGTAAACGGGTAAAGCTGGTTAATACATATTGTGTTCCGCTGTCGGCATCCGCCGCAGGGACAAGTTTATCCTGCTTTTTTTGAACGTTAGCAATCGTGCCCTTTTTTACAATCAGTTTTTCACTCGGTTTCAAAATAATCCTGTCCGACGGGCGGTCATCTAAGGTAACTTCAATAGCCCCCTTGATCAGGGTCGTTTCGCTCGACGAATCGTTTGGATATGATTTTACATTGAACGAGGTACCCAATACCTTAATGTTCATTTTTTCGGTATGGATAATAAAGGGGTGGTCGTGATCTTTATGAACGTCAAAAAAAGCCTCGCCGCTTAAATAAACTTCGCGGGTTTTGCCGGTAAAACTGGCAGGATAGCGTAATGAACTTTTTGAGTTGAGCGTAATTCGGGTGCCATCGGTTAAAAGGATGGCTGATTTTTCGCGTACAAAAGTACTTTTGTTTTGCCATGTGCTCGGTTTAAGCCCGGCAGCGCTGTTGGTTGGAGTGCTAAGTTTTGAATAGAAAAAGTAAGAACAACCTGCAACAAGAACAACTGCCGCCGCCGCACGCCATAAATAGAAAAGCGGGCGTTTTTTTAAAGTTCTGGTTTCAGGATGATTTTCGGGGGCAACTTCCTGCGATTTTATCTTCGATTTGATTTTTTGGAAGGCGAGGGCATTATCGGCGTATTCGGTATCGCTGCTTTTCCAATAAGCCGACAGGGCTTCAAACTGAATCCGGTAGCCGCTACTGTTAGCTAAGCAATGCTGAAGTTCTTTCTCCTCGTCAGAGCTGATCTCATTGGATAGTTTTTTGCTTGCCAGCTCTATGAATCTGTCATTGCCCATCGTTAAATAGCATCCTCTTTTTTGATAGGACAACTTTTTTAGGTTAATTACCTACAAGGATAGAAAAAATAATTTCATTATTACAATTATTGATCCTAAAACATTGACTATATTCGATTTAGCAGGAAATTCGAGGTGTTTGTTGTAATGTGTCAAAACGACACTAAGCTTTTTAATTGCCCTGAAAAGCTGGGTTTGTACCGTACGCGGCGAAATGTTTAAAATTTCGGCCACTTCTTTGTACTTCATCCCGTCTTCCTTTATCAGCCTGAAAACAATCCTGCATTGTTGCGGAAGGCCTGCAATTGCCTGGTCCATCCTGAACATCAGCTCCTTGTTTTCAATTTCCTTTTGGGGATTATAGGTGTTTACAAATTCGACAGAATTGGTTTCTTCAATTTGTACCAGATGGATGGTGGAGTACTTTTTAATGTGGTTGAGCGATTGGTTCTTTACCGCTACAAAAAGATAGGTTTCGGGGTTTTGGATATCTGTAAGGTTTTTACGGTTAAGCCAGCATTTTACAAATACATCCGATACAATTTCTTCCGCAATTTCCTTTTGATGCACATAAAGCACACAAAATTTAATAAGCGAGTTGTTGAGCAAGTGGAAAAAAAGCTCGAAAGCGTTCTCATCGTCATCGCAACAAATGAGTTTCCATAACTTTAGCGTATCAACTTTTTTGTCTTTCAAAGCCAAAGATTTTTAATTAATCAACTAAATTTAAAACTTAATAATGGTGTAACAATTATAACACATTAAAACTGAAAAATGAAATTTTTATAGGTAAGTTCGAAAGTTTTTTAAAATATTTTAAAAAGTGTGTAAGCAATACACCTTATAAAGTTGTCAGTAATTTATAAAATAATAGCTTGATGAAACGATTTTTTACGGTATTTCTTTTGGTTTCGGTGTTCTTTAAAACTTTTGGGCAGCAGCATAATATGTCAAAGCAATACGTGCCTGTCGGCGACCCTGTTGTTGAACAAAAAATAGCCAATTGGCAGGACCTCAAGTTTGGCCTCTTTATGCACTGGGGAACATACAGCCAGTGGGGGGTGGTTGAAAGCTGGAGCATTTGCCCTGAGGATGAGGGCTGGACCCAACGCCGCGGCCCTTACGCCGAAACTTATAATGGTTATAAAGCCGCTTACGAAAACCTGCAGACTACCTTTAACCCAACCAGGTTTAACCCCGAAAAATGGGTAAAGGCAGCTAAAGATGCCGGGATGAAATACGTAATTTTTACCACCAAGCATCACGATGGTTTCAGTATGTTTGATACCAAACAAACCGACTATAAAATTACCAGCGCCAAAACGCCTTTTTCAAGCAACCCCAGAAGCAATGTAACCAAAGAGATTTTCAACGCTTTCCGTAAAGATAACTTCATGATCGGCGCTTATTTTTCAAAGCCCGACTGGCATAACGAAAATTACTGGTGGCCATACTTTCCGCCTAAAGATCGTAACGTAAATTATGACCCTGCCAAATATCCTGAGCGGTGGCAAAAATTTAAAGATTTTACCTATAACCAGATCAGCGAATTGATGACCGATTATGGCAAGGTTGATATTTTATGGCTGGATGGGGGATGGGTTCGCCCTAAAAGCAGTATCGATACATCCGTTGACTGGCAGCGTGGAATTAAATTCGATCAGGATATTGATATGGGCCGTATAGCAACAATGGCGAGGCAAAAGCAACCTGGTTTAATTGTGGTTGACCGTACCGTGGCCGGTAAATATGAAAACTATACCACTCCTGAACAGGAAGTACCGACGGTACCGCTTGATCACCCCTGGGAAAGCTGCATTACAATGGGTAACTCCTGGAGCTATGTTCCCGGCGATCATTACAAATCGGTACAGCAAATTGTGCAGTTACTGGTAAAGATCGTATCGCGTGGGGGCAACCTGTTAATGAATATCGGCCCCGGGCCGGATGGTGACTGGGATCCGGTTGCCTATCAGCGTTTAGAAGGCATCAGCCGCTGGATGAAAATTAACGGCGAAGGTATTTATGCCACCCAATCAGTAGCGCCATACTCAACAGGCAATATCTATTACACCAAAGCCAAAAACAGCAACACTATTTACGCCTTTGCTTTGAGCGATCAGGAAAAGGTGGTGTTGCCGGCAACAGTATCTGTAAAACTGAAGGATATTAAAAAAGTAAAAAAAGTAACCCTGCTCGGCAACTCCCAAAAGCTTAAATGGAAACAAGTGGCCGATGGTATTGATATCAGCATCCCCGCAAAATTACAACAAGCCAGCGGGCTGAGCGAAGCGGCGGGTTTTAAGATAGTTTATTAAACACAAGTACAAAACCACGATGTCATTTCGACGAACAGGGCAGGGTAGAGAAGTAGGTGAGGAGAAATCTTATATGTGCGATAAGCGAACTAAGCAAGTCCGGATTGCGAGGCGTACAAGATTTCTCCTCGCCCCTATAACACAAAGCCAGCCCGCTCGTCGAAATGACAAGTTGTTAAGTTAGTTTATCTAACAAAACACCACAAAATATCGCCAAAAATTATAGCTAAATTGTTTTGGCAGTTTTTAATTTTGATCATTCATCCAATCCAAATAAATGACAACAACCCGCACAGCAGGGAAATCTGCATTGTTTAAATTTTTATTAGTAATACCTGTTCTTGGTTTGGGCGTTTTACAAAACGCCATGGCCCAAACCCGCTATGAGCTTAACAGCGGCTGGAAAACTGCTTCGATGAATAGTGTAAAGGATAACGGTATAACCATATCTCAACCTAATTATGATCTTACAGCCTGGAACCCTGCAACTGTACCCGGTACGGTATTGACCAACCAGGTAGCCAATAAACAGGTTCCTGATCCTTTTTATGGCATGAACAATGAAAAGATTCCTGATATATATAAGGTTGGCCGCGATTACTATACCTATTGGTTTGTTAAGGATTTTAAGGAACCCGCGCCAACCGGCAGCAACCAAACTTATTTGAACTTTCGCGGCGTTAACTACAGCTGCGATGTTTTTTTGAATGGGCACAAACTGAACAGCAAGCTGCATAAAGGCATGTTTTTGCGCCAGAGTTATAACATTACCAAATGGCTTAATAAAAACGGCGGCAACCGTTTAGCGGTTATTGTTTACCCGCCCGATGTTGTGGGCAATCCTAACGGCGGCCAGGGTGGTGATGGCACCATTGCCCGCGGTGTAGGCATTCAATACACTGCCGGCTGGGACTGGATCCAGCCCATCCGCGACCGTAATACCGGCATCTGGGATAAAGTAACTATTGAACACACCGGCGCCGTAGTAATTAAAGACCCGCATGTGGTTACGCTGGTTCCGGGCGTACGGATGCCGGAAGGCCCGCAGGCCCCCGCCATTGTACAGGTATCAGCCGAGCTGGAGAATGCTACCGGCGATCCTGTTACCGGAACTTTACAATATAATTTGGATGGTAAACTGGTATCACAACAGGTTACACTTAAGGCCAATTCTAAACAGGAAGTAAAACTGGCCGATTACAGCCTGAAAAACCCTAAGCTGTGGTGGCCAAGCGGCTACGGTCCGCAAAATTTGTATAAGCTTAATTTGCAGTTTGTGGCCGGTGGTAAATTATCCGACCAGAAAGCGATTGAAGTTGGTGTGCGCCAGATCACAACCGAATGGAACGCTAAGACTGAAAGCCGCCAGGTTAATGTTAACGGCCAAAAGATCTTTATTAAAGGCGGTAACTGGATCATATCCGACCAGATGCTGCGTTTTAGCGATGCCCGCTACGATGCCGAAGTTCGTTTTCACCGCGATATGAACCTGAACCTGATCCGTGTTTGGGGGGGCGCATTAATAGAGCGCCCTGAATTTTACGAAGCCTGTGATAAATATGGTTTGCTGGTTTTCCAGGACATGTGGGGATCGGGCGATTGCAATGGCCGCTGGACGGACCCAATGAAACTTGACGACCAATGGACCCGCCGTAAATACCCGGATGATCATGATCTGTATTTAAAATCGATAGAAGACCAGGTAAAGCTGGTGCGCAATTTCCCATCGCTGGCCATCTGGTGCGGCGGCAACGAGATTACGCCGCCTGAGGATATTTTCGCGGCCCTGCGCGATACCATTATGCCTAAGCTGGATAACACCCGTTGGTTTATTCCATACTCAAACTCCGAAGAGATGTCGCGCAATGTGCAGGGGGGTAATGGCGACGGGCCTTACGGTATACAGCCGCTTACAACTTTCTGGGATTACAGAACCTTTCCCTTCAACTCGGAAGTGGGTTCGGTTGGTGTAAGCGATTATGAATCGTTAAAACGTTTCATTCCCGCCGAAAATATGGTTGTGCCTAAGTATGATGCCTCAACCGGTAAAACAACAGCCGATCCGGTTTGGGATTATCACAAATACATTGGTTATGATGGTTTTATAGATAAATACGGCAAAGCCAAAAACGTTGAAGATTTTGCCACCAAAGCCCAGCTGGTAAATTACGATCAATACCGCGCCCTGATGGAAGGTTTCAGTTCGCACATGTGGGATTGGTATACCGGTACCATCATCTGGAAAACCCAAAACCCATGGACAGCCATGCGCGGCCAGATGTATGATTATTACCTTGACCCTAACGCTTGTTTGTATGGCTTACATAATGGCAGCGAGCCCCTGCACATTATGTACAACCAAACCGATGGTATGGTGATGGTTGCTAACAATACCTTTAAAACCCACAGTAATATGTTACTTGTTGCCAAAACTTATGATATGGATGGCAAAGAGAAAATGCTGACCCAGGTTTTTGCCGATGTAACGCCAACTACCACCAAACGCTACCTGTCGTTAAAAAAAGATATTGAAAAAGAGGCGAAAGACAAGGGCGTATTCCTTTGCCTGCAATTGCTAAAATCGGATAAAGAGGTGATCAGCGAAAATATTTACTGGCTACCCGATGCCGATGGTAATTTCTCTGGTCTGCAGAAAATGCCCAAGGGTGATTTAACCGCTACCGCTAAATATACTAAAGAGGGTAAGGTAGAGGTTACGCTGGGCAATCCGGGCAATGTGCCGCTGGCATTCTTTAACCGTCTATCATTGGTTAACGCCGATACCAAACAACGCGTCCTGCCTGCATTTTACAGTGATAACTATGTAACAGTTTTGCCGGGACAAACTAAAAAGGTTGTTATTGACCATAACCCCGGGGCAGATAAAAACCTGGCGGTAACTATTGGTGGCTGGAATGTAGCTGAAAGAACCATCTCTATCGACAAATAACAGGAACCGGATATGAATGCTATTTCAAAATATTTGTGGGCATCGGCCTTGGTTTTAACCTGTGTTGGCACAGTAAGCGCCCAGGAAGCAGCCTCAAAATTCCCGTTGGTCCCTTATCCCGCTCACTTAACAGCAGGAGAGGGTTCATTTACAATCACCGCCAAAACGGGCATTGTAACGTCCAATACTTTTAACACCGAGGCTTATGCTTTAAAGGAATTATTAGGCACAGGTTTAGGTAAACCGGTTGAAGTGAGCAAGGTAAAGAAAGCGCACGCTATTAACCTTATTTATGATGATAGCATAACCGCTCCTGAAGCTTACAGCATGAGCGTTACCAAAGATCAGGTAGTGATCCGCGCGAAAGATCCTGCCGGAGTGTTTCACGCGGTTGAAACTATCCGCCAGTTATTGCCTGCAGGCATTGAGGCAGGTGTTGCGCAAAAGCAACTATCGTTGCCGGTTGTGGCTATTGAAGATGCGCCTGTTTACGGATGGCGAGGCATGCACCTGGACGTGTCGAGGCACTTTTTTTCGGTGGGTTATCTGAAAAAATATATCGACAGGATGGCTTTGTACAAGATGAACAAGCTGCACCTGCATTTAACCGACGATCAGGGCTGGCGCATCGAAATCAAAAAATATCCACTGCTTACCCAGGCCGGGGCCTGGCGAACCTTTAATAACCAGGATTCGGCCTGTATGAAAAAGGCCAAGGATAACCCGGACTTTGTGATCGATAAAGAACACATCGTACAAAAAAATGGTAAAACCCTATACGGTGGTTTTTATACCCAGGCCGAGATGAAGGGTGTGGTAGCTTATGCCGCCGCCCGGCATATCGATATTGTACCTGAAATTGACATGCCCGGCCATATGATGGCTGCCATCAACTCATACCCGTTTTTAACCTGCGATGGGGAAAATAAATGGGGCGAGCTGTTTACCAAACCCATCTGCCCCTGTAATGAAAGTGCCTTTGAGTTTGCCGAGAATGTTTTTACCGAGATTATGCAGGTTTTCCCGTCAAAATACATCCACATCGGTGGCGACGAGGTTGACCGTACTAATTGGGGTAAATCTGACGCCTGCAAAGCTTTAATGGCTAAAGAGGGGATTAAAGATCTGGCTGGTTTGCACAGCTATTTTATTAACCGGATGGAGAAATTTTTCAATTCCAAAGGGCGTAAGTTAATTGGTTGGGATGAAGTAATTGAAGGCGGTATCAGTCCAACGGCTATCATTATGTACTGGCGCACCTGGGTGCCCGATGCACCGGTAAAAGCGGTAAAAAATGGTAACACCGTGATTATGACGCCTGGCGAACCGCTATATTTTGATAACCAGCCTGATCAGTACGCCATCAGTAAGGTTTATCACTTTAACCCTGTACCCAAAGCCTTAAATGCCGAAGAAGCCAAATCGATCATCGGCGCTCAGGCCAACGTATGGTCGGAAATGATCCCTTCAGAAAAACGTGCCGACTATATGGTGATGCCAAGGATGACGGCTCTGGCCGAAATGCTTTGGACGCACAAGGAAAGCGAATATGATTCGTATCTGCAAAGGCTGACTCAACAATACAAACGGATGGATGCCATGAAGATCAACTATCGTTTGCCGGACCTACCAAATTTACTCAACGAATATGTGTTTGCCGATGAAGGCAAGCTAAGCATCGTGCCGCCGCTCCCTGCACTAACCATCCGCTACACTACCGATGGTACTTTGCCAACGGCCAAATCGCCGGTATTGCCATCCCCTTTAGCCATTAAAAAATCTGAACTGGTAAGGGTTGCCGCGTTTACACCAGCCGGTACCCGCGGCGATGTTTACAACCTGAACTATACCCAACAGCAACTGCTTGGCCCTGTTAAAATTGCTTCGCCAAAACCGGGATTAACGGCAACCTACTATAAAGCTTTCTTCAAAAAGACAGCTTTAATGCAAAATGCCAAAGTGGATAGTACTTTTACTACCGACAGGATAGAAGTGCCTGCCACAGTTAACGCGCCATCCTTTGGGATAACCTACAAAGGCTATATAGATGTACCGGCCGATGGTATTTACAGCTTTTATTTAACCTGCGATGATGGCGGCGTACTGTATATTGGCGGCAAAACAGTTGTTGATAACGATGGTAACCACTCGGCGCAGGAACGCAGCGGGCAGGTAGCCTTAAAAATGGGGGCGCATCCGTTCAAGCTTGATTTTATTGAAGGCGGTGGCGGCTTTAAGTTGCTGTTGAAATATAGTGTAAATGGCTCGGCGCCGCAGGATGTGCCACCATCGTGGTTTAAAAACTAATACCTAATTATGAAAAAGTTTACAGGCATTGCCATGTTACTACTGGCAGCGGGTTTAAATGGCTTTGGCCAAACCGCTCCAAAGCCTTACGGACCGCTACCTACACAAGGCCAGCTTAACTGGCAGGAAACCGGGATGTATTGCATTATTCACTATGGGGTGGATACTTATACCAACAAGGAATGGGGCTATGGCGATGAAGACCCGAAAATATTTAACCCCTCGCAGTTCAGCGCGCTGCAAATTGTTGCAGCCGCAAAAGCAGGCGGTTTTAAGGGCGTTGTGGTAGTAGCTAAGCACCACGATGGTTTTTGCCTGTGGCCAACCAAAACTACGGACCATAATATCAGCAAAAGCCCCTATAAAAACGGTAAAGGCGATATTTTGAAAGAATACCGGGAAGCCTGCGATAAGCTGGGTATGAAACTGGGTGTGTACTGTTCGCCATGGGACAGGAATAGCCCTTACTATGGTACGCCTGAGTATGTGAAGATTTACCGCGAGCAATTAAGGGAACTATACACCAATTACGGTCCGTTATTTATTTCATGGCACGATGGCGCTAATGGGGGCGATGGCTACTATGGCGGCAAACGGGAGGTGCGAAAAATTGACCGCTCCACCTATTATGGCTGGGATACCACCTGGGCTATTACCCGCAAATTGCAGCCCAACGCCGTATTATTCGGCGACGTTGGCCCGGATGTGCGCTGGGTAGGTAACGAAGAAGGCCACGCCGGTGAAACCTGCTGGGCAACCTATACGCCCCATGCGCCCGAAGAAGGCAAAATTCCGGCCAATGGTTACGTAAAAGATTACGAGGGCACCGAGGGAACCCGCAATGGCAAATACTGGATGCCCGCAGAGTGCGATGTATCGCTTCGCCCGGGATGGTTTTACCATAAGGCGCAGGATGAAGGTGTAAAATCACCGTACACACTGCTCGATCTGTATTACAAAAGCGTAGGCCGCGGCGCGGCGCTTGATCTGGGTTTATCTCCCGATCCCCGTGGGATCATTAATGAAATAGACGTTAGATCGTTAACTGAATTTGGTAACCTGCTTAAACAAACTTTCGCCGTTAATTTGGCTAAAGGCGCAACTTTAACAGCGAGCAATGTGCGGGGTGGTAATAAGGCAAAGTTCGGTCCGCAGTTTTTGGTGGATGATAACCGGTACAGCTACTGGGCTACCGATGATCAGGTTACCACGCCCGAGTTAACTATTGATTTGCATACGCCGAAAACATTTAACGTTATCCGTTTGAGGGAAAATATCAAGCTTGGTCAGCGGATTGAAGCCGTTGCTGTAGATGCTTATATTGGAGGCAAATGGGAAGAGATCGGTTCGGCAACCAGCATTGGCGGCAACAGGCTGATCCGCTTATCGCAAAATATCACCGCAAGCAAGCTGATGTTAAGGATCACCCAATCGCCGGTAGGTATTGCCCTGAGCGATTTTGGTATTTACAAAGAACCTGTACATCTTACCGCTCCAAAAATCGGCCGCAGCAAAAACGGTGAGATCTCTATCAGTACCGAAGCTCCGGTTAGTGCAATCAGGTATACCTTAGATGGCCACGAACCTACCGCCGCTTCGCCGGTTTACACCAAACCTTTTTTCCTGAATAGCGGCGGTATAGTTAAAGCCCGCAGTTTTGAAGGTAAGGGGCAGCAAAGCGAAAGTACCTACGCTTCCTTTGGTTATGCTAAAGCAGATTGGAAAGTATTGGATGCTACCACAGCCGCTGATGAATGGGGCAGAGCAGAAAACGCTTTCGATGAGAACACCCGTACGCTTTACAACACGCTGAAAAAAAACAACGCGCAATTCCCGCAGCAAATAAGCGTTGATATGGGGAAAGCGCAGAAGATAAAAGCATTCGGCTATTTACCAAGACAGGATAAACAGGCCGATGGCATAGTGGATAGTTATGCGTTTTACATCAGCAACGATGGCAAAACCTGGCAAAAAGTTGCTTCGGGCGAATTCTCTAACATCAAATCCAATCCAATTGAGCAGCCTGTGGCGTTGAAGCAGGAAGTTAGCGCGCGTTATTTTAAGTTTGAGGCGCAGCATGTTATAGCCGGAAACGGAATTACCGTGGCCGAATTAAGCGTATATTAATCATCTATTAAGTATCGGGGTTTATTTTGCAGGTATTATAAACCCGGATCATCATTTAAAATAAAGAATGAAAAAACAACTCGTTTTGGCCGGTTTGCTGGCCCTTGTTAATTTAAGCTCGCAGGCACAGCGGCACAAGTCGCAGCCTATGCAAAAAGCTGGTTTAACACAATACGTCGATCCTTATATCGGCACCGGTTTCCATGGCCATGTGTTTGTAGGGGCAAGCGTACCTTTTGGCGCGGTGCAGTTAGGCCCAACCAATATTTCTGAAGGCTGGGACTGGTGCTCGGGCTACCATATTTCTGATTCCACCATTATCGGCTTTCAGCATACACACCTCAGCGGTACCGGCATCGGCGATCTGGGTGATATTTCTTTTATGCCCACAACCGGTGCTATCAATGTGTATAAAGGCAGTAACAAGGATCTGAAAAGCGGCTATGTATCGCTTTTTAGCCACAAAGACGAGGTTGTAAAACCCGGCTATTATAAGGTGAAACTTAAAAAGTACGATATCGGCGTTGAGCTAACCGCCAGCACCCGAGTAGGCATGCACAAGTACACCTTCCCCGCGTCAAAAAACGCGCACATTCTCATTGATTTGCAGGAGGGGATAGGCTGGGACAGGCCGGTGGAAACCTACATTAAGCAGGTTGATAAAAACACCATCTGCGGCTACCGTTTTTCAGAAGGCTGGGCCCGTGACCAGAGGATCTATTTCACCGCTGTATTTTCAAAGCCTATCAAAACATTCACGGTTTATGATAGTACAGCCAGCGTAAAAGGTACTGAGCTTAAAGGCGTAAAAGTGAAAGGCGTGATCAGTTTTGCTACCACTAAAGGTGAGGTGGTTTATGCTAAAGTGGGTATCTCGCCGGTTAGTGCGGAAAATGCCATGCTCAATATCAAAACCGAAATACCGGGCTGGGATTTCAATAAAGTGGTTGCCGGTGCCGATGCATCATGGAACAAGCAGTTGAGCAAGATCACCATTAAGGCTGATTCATTATCACAAATGAAGAAGTTTTATACCGCCTTGTATCATACCATGATAGCGCCGTCAATTTTTAACGATGTGAACGGCGAATACTGGGGAACCGATAAAAAGGTACATCAAAACGTGGGTTTTAATAATGTAACTACTTTTTCGTTATGGGATACTTACCGTTCAAATAACCCGCTTTCAACCATTATCCATCCGGAGCATGTGAATGATATGATCAACTCCATGCTGGCCATTTACCAGCAGCAGGGCAGCTTGCCGGTTTGGCATTTAATGGCCAACGAAACCAATTGTATGGTGGGGTACAGCGCCGTACCGGTTGTTGCCGACGCTTTGTTAAAAGGTTATAAAGGTTTTGATACCAACCTGGCTTACGAGGCTATGAAAACCACAGCCATGGCCGATGACCGCGGCATTAAATACGTTAAAAAGTACGGCTACATTCCGGCCGATAGCAGCCGCGAATCGGTATCGATGGGCCTGGAATATGCCATTGATGATTGGAGCCTGGCGCAGGTAGCCAAAAAATTAGGCAAAACACAAGACTATGCCTACTTCAGCAAACGTGGTGCCTATTACAAAAACTACTACGACCCGAAGGTTGGCTTTATGCGTGGCCGTTTATCGCAGGATGCCTGGCGTACACCTTACAGCCCTTTTATCTCCATTCATGAAACCGGCGACTTTACCGAGGGTAACGGCTGGCAATATACCTTTCTTGTTCCGCAGGATGTGGAGGGTTTGATTGATATGCTGGGCGGCGTTGATAAATTCAATACCAAGCTCGATTCGTTGTTTATTGCTGAGGGTGATATGGGCAAATTCAAATCGCCGGATGTATCTGGTCTCATCGGTCAGTACGCTCATGGTAACGAGCCAAGCCACCCGATGAGCTATTACTACGCCTACTCGGGCAAGCCCTGGAAAACTGCCGAAAAGGTAAGGTTTATACTTGACGATTTTTACACCGACAAGCCGGATGGTATTATCGGTAACGAAGACGTTGGTCAGATGTCGGCCTGGTACGTATTATCGGCCGTTGGTTTTTACCCGGTTAACCCGGCTAATGGTATGTATGTATTCGGCAGCCCGGTAGTTAACGAAGCCACGCTGCAATTGCAGGGGAATAAAAAATTCCATGTGGTGGTTAAAAATAACGGACCAAAAAACAAGTACATCCAGGCTATGACGCTTAATGGCGCTAACTATACCAAAACCTATATTAAACATACCGATGTGATGGCCGGTGGCGAACTGGTGATCACGATGGGCGATAAGCCGGGTACTGTTTGGGGTGTTGGTGAGGCTAATAAGGCTGTTTCGGTGTTGAAATAAAACACACTTTCATTCCTCTACTGCTTGTAATTTCGACGAGCAGTGGGCGGGAAGGAGCATTAGGGCGAGGAGAAATCTTACGCGTGCGACCTGGCAATTTGCTTATCGCTCGTGTAAGATTTTTCTTCGCCCTTTCCTTTTCGTACGCTTCACCCGTCGAAGTGACAAAGAGAAGATTATATCCATATGATAATCTCTAATCAAAACTTAATCTCGCTTCCGCATGTTATCCCTGTATGAACCGTCTCATCAAAAAACTAGAAAAAATAGGCCGCGATCCCAGGGTTACTGCAAAGGCTGTTGGCCTGCGTTATGTATCTGATTCATCACCGGGGTACACCCGCAAAAAATCGGGCAAGGGTTGGAGTTATTATGATGCCGAAGGTAAGCTCGTCAAAGATAAAGAGCTCATCACAAGGTTCAATAAACTGGTGATCCCACCCGCTTATACCAATGTCTGGATCTCACCTTACGATAATGGTCACCTGCAGTTTACCGGCGTTGATGCTGCCGGGCGGAAGCAATATCGTTATCACACTTATTGGAACCAGATCCGCAACCAGTCTAAATATCACCGCATGCAAACTTTTGCCGAGCACCTGCCGGCTATCCGTGCAAAGGTTGATCAAGACCTCGCCAGGCCAAATCTTGATCATGATAAGGTAGTGGCATTGGTAGTGCGGCTCATGGAATTAACAAGTATCAGGGTTGGTAACGAATCGTACAAAAAGCTTTATGGATCCTTTGGCTTAACCACGCTGCAAAACCGGCATGTAAAGGTAGAGGGATCAAAACTCAGGTTCGAGTTTAAGGGTAAGAAAGGGGTGTTTCATAGAATTGCACTGCAAAGCCGTAAACTCGCCAGGCTGGTGAAACAATGCAGGGATTTACCAGGGAAAGAGCTTTTTCAATATTACAATGCCGATGGTACAAGGTGCAGCGTAGGTTCGGGCGATATCAATCACTATCTGCACCAGATAACCGGCGAAGATTTTACCGCTAAAGATTTCCGTACCTGGGCCGGTAGTGTAAGTGCTTTGTATGCCTTTAAGGCGGCTGGTGAGTTTAGTACCGTTAGCGAATGCAAAAAGAAAATAGTAAGTGTGTTAGATGAGGTAGCTATAAACCTTGGGAACACGCGTACTGTTTGCAAAAAGTACTACGTGCACCCAACGGTTATAAAAAGTTATGAGGAGGGCACCATTTTTAAATATATCAGCGGCCTTGATGAACGCGAAGATGTAAAGGCCGCTGAACTGAATGTTGCTGAGAAGGCATTGATCAACCTGTTGCAAACGGAAAAACTGGCCGAGGCCAGTTAAGTTGATTGAATAGTTTTACGGATTGATTTTCAAGACGTATAAAGAACGATTTAACTATAACTGATCTTTAAAAATCCATATCAAAATCAATCAATTACTTTTTTTTGGTGTCAATTACAATTACGCCGTCTTTGGCTTTATCGCCATATTTTTTAGTAGCATCATCGCCTTTAAGTATTGATACGCTTTCAATTTTATTGGGGGCGATTTTTCTCAGGGCGTCTATGGTGCTGTTTTTCCCGTCGATAACTATCATCGGGTCTTTATCTCCGTTGGTAGCAAAGCTCAGTCCTTTCATTTTAAATGTTTTCATCGCCGGTTTTGTTTGGTAGCCGGTTACAACCACCTCGTCGCCCGATGATACAGAGGTCCCGTCGCTAACTATGGTATAGGCATTAGTTGATGGTTTGCCTTTGGTACCGTTAATGGTTATAGTACCGCTGCCTGTGCTGTTTAAAGAACTGCTTGTGCTATTCAAAACGATAGTTCCTGCACTATTGTAAGCTTTGCCGGTAGAAACGTTATTGCCGGATGCTATAACCACATCATCATCGTCGCTTAATGTAACGTTGCCGCTTAAATTGGTTGAAGCAGTTTTTCTGATCAAAATATTACGGGCAACCGCTTTTTCAAGTTCTTCTTTATTACCGGCATCTTTTGTAATTACGTAGGCTACTTTTACAGGTTTATCATCATCAACTTTAGCTAACCTGCGCGCCTCGCTGCCGGTAATCATATACATATTTTCGATATTGGAGGGGTCGAGGTTTTTACCGGTTGATATTTTGCCGTTTACCACAAATACCAGCGAATCTCTTTTATAATCCCTTAAAATCAGCTTTAGTCTTTTGTTCGTGTCGGCTCTTGCTGCCCGTGGTGTGATGGCCGCAATTGAACCGAATGTTGCTAATGGTTTTGCAAGCGAACCCTGTGCAGCCAATGGAGGCGCAAGCGAGGCGGGATTGGCTAATGGCTTTGCAAGCCCTGAAATTACTGTAGCAGTTTTAGGGCCTTTTGCCTTTTTTGAAGGTTTTGCAGCTTTAGCCGCCGGGTCGGCAATCTCATCGGTAATGTTAATAATTCTGGCCAGGGGCTGTACAGCCGCGGCAAGGGTAATTTTCACAGGTTTGGCAAAATCAGCTTTCGAAATACTGAATACCAATAACAGGGCCATTACGGCAGGCACCACAACCGCATAGCGGGTGAGGTTAAGTTTCGACGATCTTTTCGCGTTCATCATGATTATCCGTTTTTTTAGGGTTGAAATATTAAAATGGTTTACTATTCCGGGTTGGGTGTTATTAAAACTTACGTTTACCAAACTGTACTGGTACGTTTTGCTATCGATGCCATTTTTCAGAATCTTTTGATCGGTTATAAACTCGATGTTTTCACGTACCGCTTTTTTAATGAGCCAAACGCCCGGGTTAAACCAGTAAAAAATACTGCTTAACTCGGCCAATAAAATATCGGCGGTATGCCATTGGTTTACGTGAATCTGCTCGTGCTGTAAAATAGCCTCCAGTTCGGCAGGCTGGTGTTTTTGAGGGTTGATATAGATGCTGCGCCAAAAGGAAAACGGCGCGGCATCCTGATCCATAATTCGCACCAGGTATCCGTTAACATATCCGGTGCGCGATGTTTTGTACAATCGTTGTAATGAAAATAACTGCATCACCAGCCTGGTAAGCAACACCGCCGCACCAAGCCAAAATATGATGCCGAGCCAATACCAGTAATCAACAACGTGCTGCGGCTGTGGTATTATTTGCGTGGGCGCCTGCCAGTTAATGGCAATCTGTTCAATAGGCCGGGCCAGTTCTTCATGCCGCTGAACAAAGGCCGAAAAGTCGATCCATGGATAAATGCTGGCAAACAATATTGCGGTTACCAGGTAGGCGCGGTTTAAAGTGTAAAAAGTAAGCTTGCGCAACACCAGGTAGTAACCGGCGCAAAACAAAAGCAACGCTGCATTTATTTTGAGTAGCAAAACAAAAGTTGCTGGCATGTTGGTAAGGTTTATTGTTTTTCAATCAGTTTAATGATCTCTTTTAAATCGCTGGCGCTGATTTTCTTTTCGTTGGCGAAAAAGGTGACCAGGTTTTTATATGAGTTTTCAAAATAGTTGCTCACAAAGCCGCTCATAAAGCGTTTTTTATATTCCTCTTCCTGTATCAGCGGAAGGTAGCGGAACGAGTTGCCCATTTTTTCGCTTTTCAAAAATCCCTTGCGCTCCAGGTTTTTAATGGTTGATGCCAGGGTAGTGTAGGGTGGTTTTGGCTCGGCTAAGGCATCCAGAAAATCTTTGATAAATCCCGGGCCAGATTGCCATACCGCCTGCATTGCTTCTTCTTCCTGTTGAGATAATTTTTCCATTTATTTACGATTGTTTCGTAAATCTACGAACTATTCGTAATTAAACAAATTTATTTTCATTTTTTAACGAAAATTAACGTTTGAAGAGAGTGCTTAGAGGTTGGAGATCAGAGGTTAGGTTGTATTAAGAACATGAATTTTCTACTCTTCTTAGGATGGTCGTTTTTACAGGCATCTGAAACTTTATTTTGACTCTTAATCATTCAACTCTTAAAAGTGATTTCATCGGGCCATTATGAAGTTACCATGAATTGTTTAATCATTTACCTGAAAATGTTGCAACATTAAAAGCTATGTTTTAATTTAGATGACTTAAACATGACAATTATGCCTGTGAACAAAAAACTGTTAGTTACCCTCGGATTGTTATCGATAGTGGTATTTGGTGCCATGACATCGGGCAAACCGCAGGACGAAGGTTTCAAAAATCTTAAAGTATTGCCAAAAAATATTTCGGGCGATAACCTGCACAAAGTAATGGAAGAGTGGGAACACTCCCTGGGCGTACACTGTAATTTTTGCCACGCCCGCAACGAGGAAACCAAAAAGATGGATTGGGCAAGCGATGCCAAACCTGAAAAAGAGATGACCCGTGACATGTTTAAAATGATGAATAAAATTAACGAGAAATATTTTCACGCTAAAAAAGATTCGTTGGGTATGGTCATGAAAGCAGGGGTTAACTGCAATACCTGCCACCGTGGTACGGCTCATCCTGAGGTTGTGGTACCTGAAGGAAGAGGCCCAGGAGGCCAGCCAGGTCCGCCACCTGCAGGTCAGCAACCAACTCCTCCTGCCGGTCAGTAATTTTTATCCATAACAATATAAAAAACGCCTTCTGATATCTTGTCAGGAGGCGTTTTGTTTTAGGCGAAATTTGGCCTGATTTTAAAACGTAGGTTCATAAGAACTTCATACTTTGTAACTAATTTTATACAAAGTAACCAGTAAGTGCCTGGGCGTATGCCTTACTTTACGAAGTTATTATTGATTAACCCCCTTTTAACTATCGAATATCCCTTTCCCCTTATGACTGCCGAATTCAGGGTTTCCCCTTCCCCAGAACAAAAAATTAACAGTGTAGTTTGCCGTAAATGTAAAGGCGAATTAAGACGGATACCGCGAAGCGGTTTCGTTAAGTTCTTTTTATTCGGCATGCCTTTTAAAAAGTATATGTGCTTTAAGTGTGCCCGTAAAACTTACCGTTGGGTGCCCACAAAATAGCAGGTTGGCATTTTAAGTTAGCTGCATTTAATAAATCAAATCAATTACATTTGTTTTATGCAGAAAATACTGGTTGCCAACCGCGGCGAAATTGCCTTGCGTATTATGCGCTCGGCACGTGAAATGGGTATTAAAACCGTTGCCGTTTATTCGGAGGCGGATCGGGATGCCTTACATGTGCGTTATGCCGATGAAGCCGTGCTTATTGGTCCTCCGCCTTCCGGCCAGTCATATCTTGTTGGCCAAAATATCATAGCCGCATGTCGGCAAACCGGTGCCGAAGCTATCCATCCCGGCTATGGCTTTTTAAGCGAGAATGCCGCTTTCGCGCGTTTAGTGCGGGAGGAAGGGCTGATACTTATCGGCCCCTCGCCGGAAGCGATGGAGGTGATGGGCAACAAGCTATCCGCAAAGGCCGTCGCGCTTCAATATAACATACCGATGGTGCCAGGTACTGAGCAGGCTATTACAGATGTATCCGATGCAAAGAAACGCGCTATTGAAGTAGGGTTCCCGATACTGATTAAAGCCGCCGCAGGCGGCGGGGGAAAGGGCATGCGCATTGTAAACAGCGCTGCCGATTTTGAAGAACAGATGCAACTGGCAGTATCTGAAGCTACTTCAGCTTTTGGCGATGGTTCTGTTTTTATTGAACGGTATGTTGCATCTCCAAAACATATCGAAATCCAGGTGCTGGGCGATTCGCACGGCAATATCGTTCATCTTTTTGAACGCGATTGCTCTGTACAGCGCCGGCATCAAAAGGTAGTTGAAGAAGCGCCCTCGGCCATTCTTACGCCCGCCATCAGGGAACAGATGGGTAAATGCGCTGTAGATGTAGCCCGTTCGGTTAATTACACCGGTGCCGGTACTGTTGAGTTTATTATGGATGATCAGCTTAATTTCTATTTTTTAGAGATGAATACCCGTTTGCAGGTAGAGCACCCGGTAACCGAACTGATCACCGGGATTGACCTGGTAAAGGAACAGATCAGGATAGCGAGGGGCGAGGCTATCAGCTTTAAGCAGGAAGAGCTTACCATTCGCGGTTATGCCGTTGAGTTACGTGTATATGCCGAAGATCCGGCTAATAACTTTCTGCCAGATATCGGTAAGTTGCAAACCTATGTAACGCCCCATGGCCCGGGTGTGCGGGTGGACGACGGCTTTGAGCAAGGCATGGAAATCCCCATTTATTACGACCCGATGATAGCCAAGTTAATCACCTATGGCGATAACAGGCAGGAAGCCATCAACAGGATGGTACGTGCCATTGACGAATATAAAATTACCGGAATTACCACCACGCTTGGCTTTGGTAAATTTGTAATGCAGCATGAGGCCTTTATTTCCGGAAATTTTGATACGCATTTTGTACAAAAATATTTCACGCCCGGTGTATTGCAACACGACAATGAAGAAGAGGCATTGATTGCCGCTATGGTGATGGATAAACTTTTAAGCGGGAAAAAGACTGCCCCAAATGCGCCTGCAGTTGAAGTAGCATCAAGCAACTGGTTTAAAAACAGGAAGCAGAACTAAAGCTTTATAAGCCCGGCAAGTTCATCAAGCAAAGTTGCCTGCGCTTTATTGATCTTATCCTTTGCTGCAGAAATCTCAAACCACCCGCCGCGGTCTATCTCTGCAAAAGTTTGTTTTTTTCCTGAACGGGGTGGCCATTCTATTTCGAAGGTGTTGCTTGTTATGGTTTCCGGGTCAATATCTCCCGATACAGCCCACGCAAGTACCGTTTTACCTCCTTTTTGTTTAACCGGGTTTAAGGCGATAAACCCGCCCGAAACAGCTTGCCCTGTTTCTTCCTCAAACTCACGTTTGGCAGCTTCCAGCGGATCTTCATCGGCTTCGAACTCACCCTTGGGTATCGACCAGGCGCCGTCATCCTTATTTTTAAAAAAAGGCCCGCCGGGGTGCACTAAAAATACCTGTAAAACTTTGCCCGTTTTGCGGTACAACAAAATGCCCGCGCTTTGCTTAGCCATAGTTAAGATTTAAAGCCAAGTTAACGAAACCGAAAATTATAATCGTTATTTTTGATACTAAATACCTGGATATTATTGCCATGATAACAGACGACAGATGGAGCACGTTTAAATTAACTGCCGACGTTGATACCGATGTGCGCAGCATGTACGAAGCCTGGGCCACGCCTGAAGGCCTGGAAACCTGGTTTTTACGCAAGGCCGATTTTTTCGCCATTGCAGGCCGAAAGCGCGAAACGAATGAATTTATCAAAAAGGAAGATACTTACACCTGGTACTGGCACGGCTACGATGACACTACCGTGGAAAGCGGACAGATTTTGGAAGCCAATGGGAGTGATTTTTTAAAATTTACATTTACCGGCGGTACTATTGTCAGCGTTTATATCACCTGTAAATTAGGCGTAGTTATTGTTGAGTTAACACAGGAGAATATCCCGGAAGAAAACGACCCGGAAAAGAATCTGTATGTTCAATGCCAACTGGGCTGGACTTTTTACCTGGCCAATTTAAAATCGGTAATGGAGGGCGGTAAAGATCTGCGCAACAAACGGAAAGACCTCTTCTCCAGTTTTAAATAAATCCATTTTATCCTGACAAATCCTTTCCCAAAATATCAATAGCTTTACACCAATACTAAATTGGAAAAAGGCATATATGTTTACCGGAATAATTGAAACATTAGGCAGGATCACTGAACTGCAACACGAAAAAGGCAACCTGCATATCACTGTTGAATCGGCTATATCGCACGAGTTAAAAATCGACCAGTCGGTAGCCCATAATGGTGTTTGCCTCACGGTGGTAGCGCTTGCCGATGACCTGCACGTAGTAACCGCTATTGAGGAAACATTGAATAAAACCAGCCTTGGCCAGCTTAAGGTTGGCGACCCGGTAAATTTAGAACGCTGCATGCAGATGAATGCCCGGCTGGATGGCCACATAGTGCAGGGCCATGTTGACCAGGTAGCTGTTTGCACCGCCTTTAAAGAACTGGAAGGCAGCTGGGAATACACTTTTGAGTACGATAGTTCATTAGGCAACGTCACCGTAGAAAAAGGATCCATTTGTGTAAACGGCATCAGCCTCACCGTAGTTAATTCGCATGCCAATAGCTTTTCGGTTGCCATTATCCCTTACACCTATGAGCATACCAACCTGCACAATGTGCGGGTGGGCGATAAGGTAAACCTTGAATTTGATATTATAGGCAAATACGTAGCACGCTTAATGCAACGCTGATTTAATAGGCTTAAGTCGCAAGTTTTAAGTCTATAGTCCGAATTTTCATCCTGGCTTAATGCTTCGCACAGGATATATCAGATTACAGGTTTGTAGTTAATGCTTTAATACGTTCGTAGGAATAGGCTGCATATTTATTTTCTGTGCCTTTTGGTTTTCCGGAAAGATATTTCCTGTAGTATTTAAGGGCTGCTTTCTTATTCTTCAGTTCACTATCATACAATGTAGCCAATGCGTAGTAAGTGATTGGATCGGGCTTATAAAGTAAACTTTTTTGATAAGCCGCAACCGCTTTATCCAATTCATGAAGGTGATCGTACGAATCGCCTTTTTCGGCGTAATAAGAACCCACTCCGCTTGAAATAGCTGCATCAATCGCTCTGTCAAGATAAGCAATGGCCTGTTTGTTATTGTGCAATGCCTTGTAACTCATAGCTGTATAATAAAATGACGATTCAGATCCTAACTGATTATCATTGAGCTGGTTAAAAGTTTTAATACAATCGGTGTATTTATTAGTCATATAGTATGCAGTACCAAGCATGGAAATGATTGTTCCGGTCTGTTGCCCCGCATCCACCAGCTTTTGGGTAATCGCAATAGTTTCAGGATATTTTTTAAGGGCATAGTCTGCTTGTGCCTTGCCTTGCAATAGCAACATGTTGGCGGTATCGGCCACCAGTGCTTTATCTATAACCTGTTCGGCGCTGCCATATAATCTTAATTTGATGTAATAAGAAGAAAGATCATAAGCAACATCCGGATTGGTGGGATTGATTTTATTGGCCTTTTGCAGGTAGATAATATTACCTTGCAGGTCGCCGATATTGTATGACAGATCGGCCAGTTGTTTGTAAACGTCAAAATTGGTGGTATCCTTCAATAGGATTTTTTTTATAAAAGTGATGGCAGCTTTGTTTTTGCCCCGGCGTTTACTGATCTCGCTCATGTTGTAAATGCTGGTGAGGTTAGTGGTATCAGCCTCGTAAACCCGCCGGTAGTACTGGTCAGCCTCGGGTAGGCGGGAGGCCATTTTTGATGTATACGCCAGTTTGTTTAATATCTTCAAATCAGTTACAGGTTCGGGGTAGGTAGCCTTCAGGTAGTCGGCTGCTTCGGCGAAACGCTGGTTTTGATAATAATCGAGCAGTAATGAGTCGCTGGCCCCTTTCTGGGCGAACAAGGTGCTTGCTGCTGATAATAATAGAATAAAGGTTGTAAATAGTTTTTTCATAACTAAATATTTAGTTAAACTAAGATATTAGTTGATTCTGATAATTCCAAATCAAAACAATTTTTTAGGTGATGGGTTAGAAAGATATTAATAACTAAAACCACACATTATGGATAAGTTAAAGAAGTTTGGACTGATGGAGAAAATTGTCCATGAACTGGAAGATTTGAAAAACAGCCAGCAGGCTATCATAACCAAATTAGCTAAAATAGAAGTAGATAACATTGAACTGGGTGATAAACGCCTGGAGAAAGATCTGCCGGATATGCACCAGCGTGTATCAGATAACCTCGACGCCATTACGGCCATCCTCGAGGATTTTGCCGGCCAGACAGCAAGCTATAGCGACAGCAATAACATAGCGGCGCTTAAAGAGCAGGAAGCCTTAAGTAAATAGTATACAAATGGAAGATCCCCGCAAGGGGATTTTCTGTTTATGGGGTTTTTCGAGTCGTAGACAGGATCTCCGCAAATATCACAAAACATGCCGTTAAAAATCTTCCGGCAGTAATCAAATTTTTATTCAGGCGTAAACAATTATATTCCGGATTTTTAGTTTATATGAAATAGAATAAGCAGGAATGTTAAAGCCTGTTTCGCTTGAGGTACCGGCGATAATAATTCTGCTTCTTTCTATTTGGTTTTAATCATAGTTTCAATAACTGTTGTGGTTTTTTCAAAACACATGAACACGTATAGGTCTAACGGTCTTTTTAAGGATTGGGCAGTATTTTTTCTCTTGGTATACTTGTTTTATGTGTTAACCAATTTGTTTTTTTTCCCTGATTACAAAACTTCGCCTGCCAGGGTTATTTACGCCCATGGAATAAGACTGCAAAGTATACAAACTAATTACGACACGCCTGGTTTTATCAATATTGGCGAGAGAACTGTGTTAGACGACGACTCGCTGAATTTTATTAAATCGTCGCCTGTTTTTTTCCTCATTGCATTCTTTGGATATCGGCTTTTTCGTATGGAAAGGCGTCCAATGGCGTATCCTCGTTATCTGGTAACCGATTTACAGCATTCCTATCTTACTTTTTGTATTTTGAGAATTTGATGAGCTTTCAAATTGATTTTAAGCTGATGGCTTCCCGGCCATTTGCTGCTGCTTTTTCCTGACCCAAGGCCGACGGAAGGGGCATATCTTTTACTGTAAACTCAAATTTTCATCACTAAAATAAAATCACTTATGAAAGCTATAAATTCAGGCTTGTTGCCTGTGCTGCTGTTGTCGTCAATAATTGCTTTGCAGGCCTGCAAAGCCAAAAAGTTAGTTCAGAAACCGGTATCTCCGCAAACCACAATCGCAGACCCGGCACCACAGCAGCAACCGAAGCCGGTTGCCGAAACGCAGCCTCCTGTTGCACCGGTTAAAAAAGCGGATCTTAATATAGATGAAGTTAAAATTCAGTTTGATTTTAATTCCAGTGTTTTACGCACCGGGTCTTATGCTATCCTTGATCAGGCAGCATCGGTAATAAAGGCTAATCCCAACGTTACCTATCATTTAAATGGCTATGCGTCCATTGAGGGAACACCGGAGCATAATATGATCTTATCGAAAGACCGGGCGAACGCTGTTAAAACCTATCTGGTTAATTCGGGTGTAAATCCAGATAATTTAAAAGTCAAGGGATTTGGCACACGCAACCCGGTGGCAGACAATAATACAGAAAGCGGAAGGGAATTGAATCGCCGGGTTGAAATCAAAACAAGCTATTAAAAATATGGGGAGCATAACCCGCTGTTCGGCCGGTATCAAACAAGCCCCGGTAGCGGGTTTTCAATACCTTTTTCTTACAGATACTTTTATTTATTTAAAACTAACGCCATGTTTAAATACGTGCAACAAATTTTCAGTCCAGCTCATTCAGCAAACCAACCTGCTAATTTAGCGCGGAAGCTTTTTTCCTTAAATAGGATAAGCACCTTGTTTGCTATATTGGCAATTCCCCTTATTTGTTTTCCGGCAACTTCCCGGGCACGCGGGTTCACGTTTAAGTTGAAGAATACTTCAAAAACCGATGTTGCTGTATTTTATAAGGTAAGCAAAAAATCAGGATCAGCTAAAATTAAAGCGCTGATGAACCTGAAGCCCGGTGAGGAAAAACTGAAGGATATCAAGTTAGATAAGGAAGATACCGTGGCTTTCTACGGGCAGGACGCGGAAAATAATACTTCCGTAATGATAAAAAGGGACTACGCTTCACTGGAGAAAAATAAAGACGGGGTTTGCTATGTGCCGATTATTGTCCCCCAGAAGGAAAACTCAAATTTTGAGTCGCTGGATGGTCTCAGTGTAAAACTGGAGCATAACAAAGTACTTAGTTTTCTGCTAAAGATGGATTCTACCTCGATGAGCAGTCTGTCAATGCTGGAAAACAACTTTCAGAACGTCTATCCGCTTGGTACTTTCATTTTTGTGGATACAAAAACCAACCGGTTATTGCTTCCCCCGTTGGAGCCATCGTTCTGGAACAGTAACGAAACTTACCTCACGATACAGGATAGCCTTTACGCGATGGTAAATGCAGATCACCGTGGTATGGCCAATGCGCAGGTGGCTTATTTTGTGGCAAAAATGTTTGATTCTTTGCGGGTAAACAATACTGCTGAGCTGGAATTCAAGGCCAGGCTTTCCCTTTTAAGATGGAAGCCAACACCCAGCGCCAATATCTACCAGGTGTTTAATGACAAAGCCGTACAGGGCTTTCTCCAGAATTGCTATGCCCAGATCGATAATCCCGATATTGAATACCAGCGCTACCGGCTTTATTTTCTTTCGTCGTATGAACGGATAGATGACCTGGAAATATTCGGAAAGCAGTATTATAACTTCGGTAACGAGACGGACTTGTCATTAGGTAATATCGCCGAGGTATTCAGCACCAGCCTTGGTGTGATGTATACCAAAAACAAAACCTTGAGTAATTATTATTCGGTACAGGGGGCGGTTTTACGCACCAAGGCTTACGACTTTACTTCCCAGTTATTTAACGGCTTTAAAAACAATGTGAAGAATAAGATCATTGCCAGCACCTATGCCAACCAGAACAAGATCATCGCGGGAATAGTTGACGAATATAAAAGCCTGGTAGCCTACAACCCGGACCCGGTACGGTTAAGCCTGCAGGCAATTGATACGAAAGACGCGAGCCCATCGCTGGTGTCCATCCAAACTACGATCAGTAACCTCTCACCATACACCTTACTGCCTTCCGATACTACAAAGCAGGCATCCGCAGTAGCGAATAACTACAAAATTGATACCTATAACAATAAAGTTAAATTTTATAATTCGCATTTAAAACAGATCAACGAGCTGTTTAAGCAACTGGATCAGATTAACAGTGATCTTGCCAGGATCTCGCAATCAAATCCTGACAAAGGATTTAGCAGTTCGGTAAGCGCCCCGGGGCTTGTTAACGAAATTGAGGTAAACAGCCAGATTGTGCGAAAGGATTAGCCGGTGTCGGGGTTGCTTGCTAACTTGAACCGTATTTGGTTTGGGGAATGAACCGGGTGTTTAACGCATCAGGCTATCTTCCTGTTCCTGCAGCAATCCCGAAAGCTTTAACCTGTACCTTTCAATTAACCTTTGCTGAAAATTTTCAGGTGCCGGTTTTGCAAAATGCCTGCCAGCGGCCATACTCATTACAGCGCCGCGCATGTTCAGCTTTTTTTGCTCGGTTTTTTTGTTCCAGCGGCCTGCTGTAATGTGCATCAAAGTATGATCAAGCCAGGCACCCAACCTGTTGTTGAACAGTAATTCGATAAAACTTTTAATCCGGTGCTTTCTTAACGGATTGGCCGTAGCCAGGCGCATGCATTTGTTGGGTAAAAAATCGCTGATCCAGGTATTGGCTTTGTAAAAATTTTCGAAGGTTGTATCGCCTTCAACCGGGATAATGGTGGCTACCTCAATAGCCGTATAAATGTTTTTTTCAACTATCTGTAGCTGTGCTTCGTCAACATAATAATTCATGCAATAGTTATGCTGTTTGCCCACCAAAAAGGTAAGCTTTTTAAACAGGTGCATAAAGGTGCGGGCCAGCCAAAGGCGGTTGGCCGTGGTAATGATAAAAAAATCGATATCCGAATTATCGTCGGCACAGTTTTTTGAAAGTGAGCCTGAAATGGCTATACCGCGCACATAGGGGAATTTAATCAGGAAAGCGCCCGCTTCTTTCGCTTTGGTCATTAGCCCGGCGGCTTTCTTGTTACCCTTAAGCCGCCTTGCGGCCACCATATAATCGTTTTTAAGCGAGTAAAATTGATCAAAACGGAAAATCAGTTTATTGTTTGTGAGGTAAGTCAGGGCTTGATCAAATTCATTCTGCCCGTGTTTTCTTTCCAGGAACAGGTAGATCTCGCCCCGGGTAAGGGGATAATCCCACATGTCAAAATATGCAAGTGCAGCTAAAATATTATTGCGGGTAATTAGCAATTGCCTGTTGTTTTGTTGGGATATCGTCGCTATACTTTTCACGTCTGGTTATTTATATAATGATGACGTGGTTATATATGCGCTGGTTGCCTCTGGTAAATAATTTACACCTTAATTTCAGGTTGATTTTCAGTTGCTTGCCCGGCGGCAGAGAAAACGAGCAATGAAAAGAAAACACCATAAAAAAATATACCCTTATCTACATCCAAAAAATTTTCTGAAAAGGAAACGCAGGTGATGATCAGCATAAAGCTCAGCAACATAACGTCTTGTTTAATTACGGCTGTTTTGAAGCCGAACAGCAGCGCCAACAGGTAGACCAAAACACCGGTAAGGCCCGATTTGATAAATAAACTGATAAACTGGTTATGCGCGTTAAGTTCGGCGATGTAGGAGCGGTAAAAGTGATGATCAAAAAAAGGATCCTGCAACAGGGCTATCTCCGTACCGGCGCCGTGCCCTATAACCGGCGATTGCGCGGCAACCTTCAGCGCTACGCCCCAGCGGGCCAGCCGCGGGTCGGTAAGTTCTGCACCGGTAGATTTGCTGAGGTCTTTCCTGAGGTCGGTAACAAAACGATTTTTATAAGCACCGGTAGCAAAAATGCCCGCTATCACCAGTAAAGATGCCGACATGGCAACCATCACGAACTTTTTGCGTACCTGTTTCGATAATAAAAACAGCGGCACAGCGATATTGACGGCCAGCATCAGCGCAACAAAAACCGATTTGGCGCTTAACTGTACAATGCCGACCGCAAGTACGGCACAACACACCCAATAAGTTATTTTAATTGGTCGCCGCTTTTGCAAAATAAGCCTGTAAATGAAGTAAATTAACCCGATACCAATCTGCATAGAAAAAAAGGTGGCATGCATTTCAAGCGGTTCTGAAAAGTTATGATTGGTGAACGCCGGGGAAGCCAGCGCCCGCACAGGCAAATGATAATAGCGCACGGTATAAAGCGCATGAAAAAACAGATATATGATGGTGATAACGCAGCCCGCCGAAAAAATAAGCAACAGGTTATCCCGGTATTTTTTCAAATCAAGGGTGTTAAAACAGCAGATTAGCGGGATGAGCAAAATAGTTACCTGCCTGCCCAGTTCGGTAAAGCCCTGCGGTTTATTGGTAGAATAAACTATGCTGAAAAGCGTAATAAAAAACACAGCCGTTAGTGCGAAGTTAGCCTTTGTAAAAACGGCTTTAATATCGCTTTTACGGATCTGTATAAGGGTATGCACAGCCAAACCTGTTAAAAGCAGGTGACTGTAAAACAGGTTATATGGCAGGCTAAGCAATAACAGCGCGATTAAATAATAGCTTATCCGGTTGCTTAGCGTATCGTCAGGCTTCAATAATTTTTCCATCTTTTTGCTTGCGGTAGCATTCAATTATAAAATCTTCGTAATCGTTTATCACTACATCCCAATTAAACTGGTATTGAATTTTTTTCAGGTTGTTTTTCACCATGGCGCGCTCGGTATCATGGCGCTGCACGTTCTCAACCAGGTGCTTTACTTCGGCTGCGTTGTCAAAATAAAAGGCATCCGAGTTTAATACCGATTTGTTGAAGGGGTTGTTATGCGCGGCTATCAGGGCTTCGCTGGCCATAGCCTCTAACAGGGATGGGTTGGTGCCCCCAACGCTGTGCCCATGAAAATACAGGTAACTGTTATTTTGCAGCGCCCGCACTACCGAGTTATCAAAGTTTGCTCCCTTAAACTGGATGCGGTCGTCATTTTTAAATTTATGGGTAATGAATTTACCAAAACGGTTACTTGTATCGCCCAAAACCATAAAGCACTTTCTGGACGAGCTGTTGTTAAAACCCTCTAAAATGGTTTCAATGTTATTTTCGGGTTCCATGCGGGCCATCAGCAAAAAATAATCTTCCTTTAGTACCTCGCTTTTGTCAAACAGTTCACGTTCCTGTTCCGAAAACAGGTCGGCACCGTAAGGGATATAACGGCTGTCAACACAATACTTGTCCTGCAGGTAAGCGCGGATCACCCTCGAATCGGAGATATAATATTGGCTGTGCTTTATAGCCAGTTTTTCGGCATATTTTAAAAATTTCTGAACCGGTCGGGAGTATTTGCTCCGTTTCCACTCCAGGCCATCCATGTTGGTAATGATGGTGCTTCCGGTTGGGTACAGGGTTCCCCAAACCGAGCTGCTGGTATAGCCCATCAGCAACACCACATCGAATTTCCGCCTGCGGGCATCCATAATACAATTAAAATCGTAGGCAAACTGCCCGGCGGTGCCAATAAGGTATTCGGGGTCATAACAATGAACTATATTCACACCGTTCCAGCTATTGGCGGTATAGGGGTGGTTATGCGAGTTGTAAACCGTAACCGAGTGCCCCTTTTTTACTAAACCGGCCGATACATACTCCGAGATATGCTCAAACCCGCCATAATAGTTCGGGATTCCGCGCGTGCCTAAAATCGCTATGCTCAGTTTCATGTTGTTTGTAGTTTGCTTTTAACAGATTATAAAAAAGGGCGCTGCTGTTTTGCCAGTTGTAGCGCTGTTCCACCTGCCTGGCCACCCATGCCGTAAAGGTTTCGGTTGGTGGATACAGCGCCATTTGTAGTAATTTTTGCTCAAAAACCGAATCATCAGCCGGGTTAAATGTATGCGGCTTAAAAAAATCAAAGCTTTGCATGGCTGTTTCTGATGAACAAAGCACCGGTGCGCCGCAAATGGCCGCTTCCAGCGGCGGGATGCCAAATCCCTCGGCTTTAGATGGGTATACAAAAAGGCGGCAGGCGCGGTAAAACGCCGCCAGATCGGCTTGTCCGGCTTGCTTTACCCACAGAAACAGGCGCTTTTGTTCGACTGTTAAGCCGGCTATCAATTCCTGTAGTCCGGGAGTTTTGATGGATTCCTTGCCGATGAACACCAGCCCGATTCCTTGCTTGTAAAGGTTTAACTCAAGATATTTTTTTAACAGCAATAGATGGTTTTTACGCGGCTCGATTCTGCTGGTGTATAGAATGAAATTTTTAATGCCGAATTTTTTTTCAATCAGTTCAACGGCTTCCTGTTTTGAGTTTTGGAATTGCAGCAGCGAATTACCTACACCGTTTGATATGATATGCACCTGGTTTTGGTGAATGCCATAATAATGGCAAATACGGCTTTTTGAATATTCAGATACCGTGGTTTTGATATCAGCATTTATCAAACTCCGCCCAAAAAGGTAATTGCGCAACCTGCTGAACAACCATGGGAAATCCTCCCTGAAATCATTAAACAAGATATCATGCATGGTAACGATATACCGGCAGCCCGCTATTTTACGCGGACTGACGTACTGAAAATGAGCGAAATCGAAATGGTGTTTTTTAATAAAGCCTGGGATATCAAAAACAAAGCGCAGGATGTTCAGTCCGCGGTTCTTGTACTGAAGGATGTTTTTTAGGGGCAAATTCGGAAACAGCCTGCGGATGTTAGCTGTATCACGTGCGCCTATATAAATATCCAGTTCGGGATAATCGTTTATTAAGCGGTTGTACAACTCGCGGATGAAAGTTTGAGCCCCCTGAAATTCTTTATCAAACGAGTGGGCGTCAACAAAAATTTTGATCTTGTTAATTGCCATAGTTCAACTCCTTTCGTGTTAAAACCGGCGCGGATGTCTCTACTTCCTTCAAACGAAAATTGTTTTTGGTTAGCCGGTAAATCCTGCTCAGGGTATTTTCAGGCAGGAATGACATCAACAGTAAAAAGAGGTTTTGAACATGCAGCGGACTAATTGACAGTGACTTTGCCAGGTTAGTTCTTGCTTTTTCGGGCTGGTAATTATTCCACAGATATTTTTTGCCCAGCAGGGCATAATACGCGCCTTTCTTAATACGGGGCGATAGTTGCCTGGCGCCGATTACGGCTAATTCCCTTCCTTCTTCGGCGGTAATACTTAGTTTGCGCAGTGCTTTGTATTTAATGTTCCTGAACCGTTTGGTCCGCCATTTTTCATCAATAGTGATAGATGCGGAGTTGAGCCGTACTTTTATCAGCGGTTGATTGAGGTTAAAAGCCTTTTGGTGTTTCAGGATCCCCGCCCATAAAAAATGATCTTCAAAAGTATAGGCCAATTCATTGTAGCCGCCCGCGTTTAAAATAGCATCCTTTTTATAAAACACGCTCGAGTGGATAAAAGGGCAAATCCTGTAGCTTAGCTGCTTGATCTCGTTATGGCTAAATGCATCAGGCTGCCAGGTAAAAACCGGGTCGCCGCGCTCGTCAGTGTAATCCACCGCCGATCCGATGATGGTGTAGCAGGGATGCGAGCATATAAAATCATATTGTACCTGAAGGCGGTACGGGTAGCAAACGTCATCAGCATCAAAACGGGCTATGTATGGCGCGCGGGCATGCTGTAATCCTATATTCAGCGCTGCGGCTACGCCTTTGTTTTCCTGGCTTACAACGGTTATACGCTCGTCGTTAAATGAGCGTATAACCCGGAGGGTATCGTCGGTCGATCCGTCGTTCACAATCAGCAGTTCGAAGTCGGTAAATGTTTGTTCCAGTACCGAATTAATGGCTTCGCCAATATATTGTCCTGCATTATAGGCAGGCATTAACACGGTAATTTTAGGGCTAAGCATATATTAGCCCTTCCATTTTTTTAGTTGCTGTTTTCAAGGCAAATGTAGTAGTGCTTTCTTTGATATCGAGCAAAAGCAGCAGTTCAAAAATTACCATTACCGAAAGTTGCTCAAACCAGTAATCGATAAAAAGTACACCGGCAGCCAGCAGCAGGATAGGGAGACCGTAACTCAGTTTTTTATAATGCCTGGCAAAGTAGCCAAGGTAAAACACCACGAAAATGATCAACCCGGCAATGCCGTATTCGCTTAATAGCTGATCATAAGTTGAACATGGATTGTTCCGCACCGAACGGAAACTTATATTCCTGCTGAAATAGTTAAGGTACAGATCGAGGTGATTGGCCATAAAAGCCGGGTGGATATATACATGGCGGGGCGAATATTGACCTCTTATACCAGCTCCCGCTGCCCTGAAGGCTATTTTTGATGAGAAATTGCCTGGCCCTAAGCCAAAAATGCTTTTTTGCGGATGGGCTTTGAGATAATTTGCTGTTTGAATCATCGCCGTTATTTTACCCTGCTGGCGTGGTATAACATCCTTCATCTGTGAAAGCGGTAGTTGAGCCTGGTGTAGCGCGATAAAATCAAGCAGCTGCTTCCTGTCGGGTGTGGTATCATGGCTGATAAAATATTCGGGCTTAAAGGTATCAGGCGGCGGAATGTACACCCGGCCTCCATCTGTTTGGGGCAGTTTCCTTAGCTTTTCATCAAACGCGTTTACTTTTTCTCTTTTGTCCCGGGCATTGCTCAGGCTGTCGAGATAATGCTGCGCAAAGTTGCGGCGTTGTTCCCGGCGGTCCGGAATATCGTTTTTTTGTGGTGATGAGCTGCCGTTCGGGCTTGTAACCTTGGCTTTGGCAAACATTTCCTTCATCATCTCATCAATGTAGTTTGCATTTTCAGGTGATATTTTCACTAATGAAACTACATACACCAGTATAGCCGCAACAATGATACTTTTTTGGTCGCGGGTGCTTTTAAAAATAAAGGTGAAAGCCAGCACCAGCAAAAGCAGCAGACTAACCATGTTGCTGAACGTAAGCGCGAGTGTAGCCATACAAACAAGCGCCATGGTGAGGTTGCGTTTAAAAATAAAAAAGAGCGCCCCGAACGCGCAGATAATAGCATTGGTTGATGATATATCGAAGCTGACGCCTGCTATGTTGTCGCCGGTATTGATAAAATACTGCTGGTTCATGCCCCTGAATGTATAGGGATTGATAGTCTTGGTAACCCACATGATGTAAATGAGGTTACCTGCCGAGAAGAGGGCGTTGATGATGAAAAAAACGATCAGCGTATGATATATGGTTTCGGTAGTTAACTTCTCAACCATTAACTTAAGCTGGTGGATGGCTAATAATGCCATTGCCCAGCAGGTTAATGCCCAGCCAAATACCATCAGATAGTTTATAGTAAAAAGGCTTTTATCGGTAATAAAGGCTATTGCGGCTATCGGGAAAACAAGGAGGTAAAAAAGGGGCAACCTGCTGTTTTTAAGCTGGAAGCCGAATTTAAAATCGGGTTGCGATAGGTAAACAAAAAGTATAGCGATTGCTTTTGCAGGTATTTTTACATTCATAAAAAGCAGCAGGAAGATGAGCAGCCGCCAATCGGCGTAACTTTTCCATTTTTTGATATCAAACACCTTCAGGCCTGCAGTCATTTTCGCTTTTTATTAATTGATTGGGCAAAGTCTCGTATTCATTTACAGGCTACATTGCCCAACCACGTTTAAAGTGAGTTACGGGCGAGAAAATAGAATGGTTGCCTCGATATGAGCCGTATATTGCAGATATTTATATCATCAATAATGATATTACAGGCAACCCCGGCGTAAAAACGGTAGTATAGCCTTATAAAAAGCACGGCATTGCTCAGGAACAAAGCGTTTGTTAAAATTTTCTCGTCGGGCTTGCAGGCCCTTGCCGTGCAGGTGCTTGGCAGCGTTTTCTTTTACCTCATTTCGGTTTATTTAAGTAAGGAGAGTTTTGGGGCTATCAGTTGGATGAATGCCTTGTCAATTTTTATTACCACCATTTTGGGTTTCGGACTGGAACAGGTGGTAGTAAGGCGGATCGCAGCTTCCGGCCGGTCGGATTGGGCTGCTGCTGCTTTTCTGTTTCATGCTGTCGCAGCTTTCTTTGCAGCATTGCTCTTATTGATGCTATTGAGCATGCTGGCTAAGGATCAGGTAGACCTGTATAAAACACTCCCCTGGTTTTTTGTGGCGCAAGGCCTGCTGTTTATAGGCATCCCCCTAAAACAATACCTCAACGCTAAGGAAAAATTTATGCCTTATGGTGTTATAGCCATTATAACCAACAGCGCGAGGATTGCCTTAGCGTTATGGCTGATCAATAATCGCCGGTTAACGGTAAATACTATCATTATTACTATGATCTTTACCGCCGCTGCCGAATGGTTAGCTCTTCTAATCTATATAGTCACCAAAACCGGCTTTAGTTTTAAAGTCCGGTTCCGGGCCTATATAAAGCTGCTGAAGGAAGCATCGGCACAATATATATCCGTGATATTTGACATGAGCCTTTCGCGTATGGATTGGCTGCTGCTGGGTTTTATGGCCAGTAAAACTGTGCTGGCCGATTACAGTTTCGCCTACCGGGCCTATGAATTATCGCGTTTGCCCATGCTCATTATCGCCCCGGTTATTTTGCCCCGGCTTGCCCGTTTTATGGCCGCTAAAGCCAGCATTCAGTTTGAAGAACAGGTTGACGCTTTAAACCGGGTGGAGTTGTTTGCCGCGGTATTGATTACGCTGGTGTTAAATATATTATGGACACCGGTAGTTGGTATGATAACCGGCGGGAAGTACGGCGCTACCAACGCAACCGAATTTTTAATCCTTTCGGCTTGTATCCCGTTACAATTTTTTATCAACCTGCTATGGTCGGTTAGTTTCAGCGCAAAAAAATATAAAACGGTTTCAGCTATTACCGTAAGTTGTGCCCTGGCTAATATCGTTTTAAATTTAATAGCGATACCCTTGCTTGGCGGGATGGGATCGGCTTTGGTATTTTTATTTACTAACCTGCTGCAGGCATTTTTATATTACCGGTTGGTTAATAAAAGGTTAATGAACATTCGCCTTTTTGCTTTCGCTTTTTTTGTGGTTGCAGGCCTCCTTGCCTGGTTTATTACTGGAGTGATAAACGTTCATGTTATATTGAGGCTTTTGCTGGCCATTGCTATTTATGTAGCGGCAGTGCTGCTATCCAAACAAGTTAGTAAAGTTCACCTCCAAAAAAGTAAACAGTTTTTAGCCCGATGAATATCCTTTACCTATGCGATGAGTACCCACCCGGTCGGCACGGCGGTATCGGCACCTATGTGCAGCTTATAGCCCGGCAAATGGCGAAGCAGGGCCATAAAGTTATCGTAGCAGGAATATACAGCATCGGTTATGGGGGCGATGACCGGTTTATTGATGAGGGTGTAAAGGTATACAGGTTTAGATGGTTAAACGGCGGGGCCTGGGCAAACGACAGGCAATCGCTTTTAAGTAAACTTACCAACCGGATTTTGCAGGAGACGGGCGTTATTGAGAACTATATAAAGCGAAGCCTCTCCCGATACGGGGCACAACTGGAGCGGATTATATGCAATGAGCAGATTGATATCATCGAAATGCCTGATTATAATGATTATATCCGCTTTTGTAAATCACATGTGCCCTTTCCGCAACTATCCGCACCCGTTGTGGTGAAAATGAATGGTACTATTACCTATTTCAATAACGAAGCAGGGCGGACAGTAAAACCACACATCATTAAAACGGAACAGGCTATTCTTAACCAGGCAAAAGCTGTAAGTAGTGCCAGCCGTTATACTGCCGAAAAAAGCGCCTGTTATTTGAATTACGAAAAGCCGATAAAGGTATTATACAATGGTATTGATACCAACCCCATGTTGAGTGATAAACCGCGGGATCTGTCGCAGGTGGTTTTTACCGGTAGCCTGGTGCGAAAAAAGGGGATTTATCAATTGGCAAAAGCCTGGAACATCGTTAAGCAAATGATGCCCGGAGCCCGTTTGCTAATACTTGGTAAGGGCCGACAAAAAGATGTTGTTAGCTATTTAAGCGATGAAGCGAAAGGCAGCGTAACATTTAAAGGGCACGTACCAGCCAGGCAATTGTATGATATTTTAAGCAGTTCGGCTATCGCGGTTTTTCCTTCCTATGCCGAGGCTTTCGCTTTGGCGCCACTGGAGGCTATGGCTTGCGGCACGGCGGTGATTAATTCAAACCGTACATCAGGACCAGAATTGATTGATGATGGCGTAGACGGTTTGCTGATCGATCCTGATGATATCAATCAACTGGCACAAGCCATTTTACGTTTATTAAACAACACTCAACTTTGTGCCGGGCTTGCCAAAGCCGGAAATAAGAAAGTAAAAACTCTTTTTGATATAGATATTATTGCAAGGGAAACGCTGGAGTTTTACGAAGAGGTGTTGAGGGGTTAAAATAAGTTTGGTGTTCAGTTTATGCGCTTAAACCCGTTCAACCACCAGGTCATTCCGGTAAACATTTTCTCCGGTAGCCGGCTTTGTTTCGTATTGTTTCAGATATCTGTATTTGAGCCTGGTATTTTTGTAGCTAATCCGGGCTATGGCGAGGCCTTCGGCTCCATCCAAAAAGCCCAGGCGAACAATGTAATTTCGTACAAAACCAAACAACGCCGAAAAGTGCAGTTTAAAAAAGGTGGCCTTTTTGCCTGCTTTATAATACTTAGCCGCGCTCAGCCGGGCATAATGAACGGCCTTAGTATCAAAATCATCAGTATCAGTAACTGAGTGATGGTGAAGGTAGCCGTTAACTTTGACAATTTTGGCGGCAGGCGGCAAAACCAACGTTTCATGAACCTCGGTTTCGCTCCATTTAACCAAAGTACGGTTAAACAAACGCGGGTGATGATCATTGCCCCAGTTGCCATACCTGATGAGCTTTCTACCGAAGTATGATTTGAAGCGGATATCATAAACCACGTTCGGGTTATCCAGCTTTAAATGGTGTATGGCTTCAACCAGTTCATGGTCGGGCACTTCATCAGCGTCTAAGCTCAGGATCCAGTTGTGCCGGGCTTTAGCGATGCCTTTATTTTTATTAGCCCCGTAGCCGCTCCAGTTTTTTTTATAAACACGGCAACCTAAGTCGGCCGCTATTTGCGGGGTGCCGTCGCTGCTATCGTTATCAACTACAATAATATCATCTGTAATGAGGCAGGCCATTTTTATGCAATTGGCAATAAAGGCTGCTTCGTTTTTAGTAATGATCACAACAGACACGGGTACCATCAGCAACAGTATAAAGTATATAAATTACAAGCCCGGCTTCGCGTGCCGGTTATAAAGTATATCGTTGATCCATTGCCTGTGGTTGCCTCCTTGTTTAAATTGTTTTAGGATTACACTAATGATCATGAATACTTTTTACCTGTTTAGGAGTTTACAGAATTATAAAATTTTCCGATTAGATCTTCGGGTCGGGAATGATTCAGTTAATTGAAAAAATCTGTGAATTCTGATTCAGACATTCTGCCTGTTCCAGGCATCAAAATTTATCAGCTTATCCGCAACCTGGTTTTTACAGGCAGGGGTAGGGCAAACAATAATCCAGCTGTTTTTGGTTTGTTCAATAACCGGTCTGGCACCGCAAATTTTACAGTTATTAACAGGGATGTTAGGGTTGATCTGAATACTCATAATTTGGCTTCGGCAGGATTGGCTTATTGGTGATAACTACGATATAAACCTGCCTGCGGTTGCCTCCCGCAGTAAAATAAATTTATTCCTGAAAGTTCTTTGTCACATAAGGTTAGTTAAAGCGCGATTTAGATGGTTTTTAGGTGGAATCTCTGTAAATAAGAAGTTTACGGAGCGATAAAAATATTTTGTGTTTAAGGCAACCTTTTGATATTTAATGCCGTGATGTGGGTATATAAAATTAAATTTATACGTTTGGTTACGGTTTATTGACCCCATGGGCGAAGAAGAGTTAAATCAACTGATTAATGGCTGTGTAAAACAGGACAGGAAATGTCAGAAAATGCTCTATAAGGCGTTTTACGGCTTTTCTATGGGTATTTGCCTGCGCTATGCCGGTAACCGCGACGAGGCAGCCGAAGTAATGAATCAGGGTTTCATGAAGGTGTTTACTCACATAGACCGGTTTGATACGACGCGGCCTTTTAAAGCCTGGCTGGGGCGCATCATGATGAATGTGTCCATTGATTATTACCGGGCCAACCTCAAAATGGCTTATACCGAAGACCTGGAAAAAGCCGAAGGGATGAGTGAGGGTGATTTAACCGATAATAATTTAAATTATGAAGATTTGCTGGCCATGATCCAACAGTTACCCCAGGCTTACCGCACCGTGTTTAACCTTTTTGCTATTGATGGTTACTCGCACGAGGAAATAGGGGAGATGTTGAATATCAGTCCGGGTACATCTAAATCAAACCTGCATAAGGCAAGGCATAAATTAAAACAAATGATATTAAAAGCAGAGGAAACTGCTAATAAAACCAATTACAACAGGGGTATGGATTTTAACCCGATAGTGGCTTATAACGGGATAGATGTTCGGAGTACTTTTTTAAATAACGGGATAAGGGGATGAAAAGCGAAGAGGATTTAGATAAGTTATTTAAAAGGTCGATGGAAGACCCGGCTAATCATCGCGCGTTTAACGAGGACGACTGGGACGCCTTTGAACAAATGTTTGATGCGGGCAAAAAGCGCCGTGGTATTGTTTATTGGTTACCCTTGGCCGGTGGCATAGCAGCTATGTTATTGCTGGCTTTAGGCTGGTGGTTTTTTGTTAAACCGGTAAAAACCATTGATAATGGTCAGATGCAGACCGGTGTAAAACCAACTGTAACCAAGCCGGCAACGCCTTCCGTAACAAGAGGCGGCGATATATCGCAACAGCCTCAAGACAGCACTGCGAACACTGATCAGCGGACTCAAAACATGGTTGTAACCAAATCGCAAAAAGATTCTGCGCGGAATTTGCAATCGCGCGGCAGGCAGCTTGCCTTAGGGGAAAATAGGCAACACACTTACGGCAATAAACAGTTGGCGTTAACCACAACTGCTCGTAGTGGTAGTAACAATATGGGCGGCAAACGGGTCCCTGCCAAAAACACCCATAGTACCGATAGCCTGGAAAATAAGGCGCAAATGGCTGGTATTGGTCCGGCTCGTGGTACTTTCGCGTATATGTTGGCTAATCAGGGTTACTCACTTCACATAACCCAGGTGCCGATGTCTTCGCCGGATTTTAAAACACAGATCGATATTCCTACAACGGCCCCAAATCCGGATAAACCTGCAAAAAAAATGACAAAACAAAGCTTGGGTTACCGCCCTCAATGGGCTGTTACCGCGCTGGCTTCTTCGGACGTAAACGGTACCAATACCTTTCAGGGTAAAGTCGGGAGTAATTATGGCGCCTTGTTATCATTAGCTGCAACCAAAAAGTTAACCATAACAAGCGGCGTGGTTTATTCTTCAAAACCTTATACCACAAGTTTTGCCAACTACAATACATCGTATGTGTTTAAAAATCAACCAACCGATGTATTGGCCGACTGTAAAATGCTGGATATCCCGATCAATATCGCTTACCAGGTTTATGGCAACTTTCGTAACAAGGTTTCGGTAGGTACGGGCTTGTCATCGTACATTATGCTGCACGAAAAATATACCTTTACTTATGCGGGCTATGTTGATCCTGAATCTCCGCAAAATTATACAGTGCCCAACAGTAAAGGCTATTACCTGAGCATATTAAACCTGAACGCCACCTATGAGCACCGGATTAATTCAAAATTTGGAATAAGTGTGCAGCCGTACATGAAGGTGCCGCTTTCGGGTGTTGGCTATTCAGATTTAAAACTGCAGTCAACCGGTGTGGCTGTGGGTGTTACGTATAATATCAATGCTTTCAGAAAACCCTGATTCGGCGTAAAACAATCGGAATGCTTATCTTGCGGCACATTTACCCGTACCAGATAATTCAATTCATGAAAAAGCTGCTGTTTTTTATACCCATATTATTTATTTTTTCATGCGCTAATGATAAGCTGCAGCAAATAGAAAATAAGAAACTCAATAGTCTCGCTGTCGATTATGTAAAGCTTGGTTTAACCATAGGGCAGTACGACGGAGATTTTGTAGATGCCTATTACGGCCCCGATTCTCTAAAACCTAAAACGGAATTATTACCCCATAATTTCCCTAAGGATAGCCTGCTGGCTACTGCTAACAGTATTATGAATGATTTGAGGCAGATAGCACATGCCTCAAAAATTGATACTAACAGGATGAGGGCTAACTGGATGGCCGATCAATTGATCGCTTTTAGCAGGCGCATCAGGATTTTTTCGGGTGAGGAACGCCCGTTTGATGAAGAATCTATCGAGTTGTTTGGCGTGGCGGCACCTGTTTATACCGACGATTTTTTTAAAAGCCGGTTAGCTTTACTGGATAGCATTTTGCCGGGCAAGGGCAATGTAAATGACCGTTTTCAAAAACTGGCCAATAAATTTATTATCCCTAAAGATAAGCTGGACCCTGTTATTAAAGCGGCCATAGCCGAAGCCCGCAAACGCACCCTGGCGCACTATAAATTGCCCGCCGGCGAAACTTTTACGCTTGAATATGTTACCAACAAGCCCTGGTCTGGCTATAACTGGTACAAGGGAGGCTATAAAAGCACCGTGCAGATCAATACCGATTTAAAGGTTTTTATTGACCGTGCTATTGATGTGGGCAGCCATGAAAGTTATCCCGGCCACCATGTATACAACATGCTGCTTGAGAAGAACCTGTATCATGATAAGGGCTGGGTAGAGATTTCATTATATCCGTTGTTCAGCCCGCAATCGCTTATTGCCGAGGGTAGCGCCAATTACGGTATTGAAGTCGCGTTTCCGGGTAATGATAAAATCAACTTTGCAAAAAACGTTTTGTTGCCGCTGGCCGGTTTAGATACTGCGGGCGCCGCGCTTTATTTTAAAGCCCTCGCCATAAAAGGCACACTTAATTACGCGCGCAACGAGGCTGCCCGGGGTTTGATTAACAATACCATGAGCAAGGATAAGGCGCTAAGTTACCTGCGTAAATACTGTTTGATGAACGACGAAACCGCTCAAAAATCACTCAGCTTCATAAAAAAATATCGCAGCTATGTAATTAACTACAATTACGGGCAGGATTTGGTAAAGAATTATATCGAAAGTAATGGCGGTACTGCCGGTAATGCTGCAAAAAGATGGGAGTTATTTGGCAAGTTGCTGAGCCAGGAAGTTGAGCCGGTTAATTTGGTGAAGAAGTAGAGATTTCAGTGCAAAGCTGCTAAAGGGTTGTATAATTGTGCTATTCTTCGGATACCGCACATTTATGCAACCCTCCGTTTTTTGTAACAATTATTTTGCCTTGCTGAGCACCGTAAGGGTGGTGATAATGACAGCAATACTGTTAATAAACGTGCCAAGCTGCTATGACCGAAAGTTATATTTACTGTAGCATTATTGGGCAAATTCCTGATAGCGCTGCATCGCTTCAATAAAATAGTAATCGGCGTAAGTTAAAGGTACATCAATTTCGGTGCCTGCCGGGAAATGCCCAACGCTGTGCTTTAAGATAAAGCCCCCGTTGGTGTTCAGATCAGCTTTATATTTTGGGGATGATAAATTCCTGATGATGGTTTGCCCCACATTGAAATACTCCTGCCCATCTTTTTTATCAACGTAACGGCAAAGCTCCAAAAGGGCAGAGGCCATGATGGCCGCGGCCGAAGCATCGCGAAGGGCATTCGGAATATTGTTGGCATTATAATCCCAATAGGGGATTTTATCTGCAGGTAAATTAGGGTTACTCAGTAAAAAATGAGCGATGCCCTTTGCCTGGTTCAGGTATTTTTTGTCTTTGGTTTCGCGGTACGTTACCGTAAAACCGTACAAACCCCATGATTGCCCGCGGGCCCAGGCCGATTCATTAGCAAAACCCTGGGCTGTTTTCTTTTCTTTTACGGCGCCTGTTTTTGGATCGTAATTAATTACGTGGTATGAACTGAAATCGGGCCGGTAATGGTTTTTGATGGTGGTATTGGCATGGGCAACCGCTATTTTATAAAAACTCGAATCGCCGGTTAATTTGGTAGCGTTAAAAAGTAGCTCGAGGTTCATCATGTTATCGATGATTACCAAAAAGTCATCGGGTTTGGAGTTCCATGAAAGGATACAGCCAACATTTGGGTTAAACCTGGTTGATAATGATTTAGCGCTATTGATTATGATTTCTTTATACGCAGGTTTCGGTTCGATACGGTTGGCATTGCCAAAGCTGCAATACATCATAAAACCAAGGTCGTGGGTAGTTTTATTAAACTGCTCTTTTTCCAGCCCTTTTAAATTATGGTTGGCTTGCGTAAGTAAAGCGGTATCTTTTGTTGCCTCGTATAGCTTTAATAAAGAGCCTGCGTAAAAACCGCTGCACCACCAGCCGGAGTTGCTGGTTTCAAATTGATCTTTATCGGGGTGGTAAGTTTTGGGGAACCGGCCATCAGTAAATTGTTTAGCCATGTACTTATACTGGATGTCGGCATCAGCAAAGTTTTTTTTGATCGTCGCTAAAACATCTTTTTTCGGCTTAAAAGTGTTTTGGGCAAGTACCGCCGAACTTATAAAGGTTAAAAACAGGGCCAAAAACGGCAATCGCAGGTTTTTATATTTCATGGCTATTGTATAACTGGTTTGCATGCTTCTACAAACATGCTTGAGGTTATAAAAGTGCAGATTTTACCTTTATAAAAACAAGCGGTTCAATCCGGAGCGGCCATATTTTTCTACTACAACGATATAGTATGATGATTGTGCCGACAGCGTTTGCAGATTACCGGCCGGCACAATCGTTATAAACAAGCAGTTTTCTTTATGTTAATGAAAAGCGCTGCTTCATAATATCATTAATCTGTTGCAACGAGTAATTACCGGCCGGGCTCGGTGCCGAATGAAACTGCACATGCGGCCAGTCTTTAAATGAGGTCCAGAGGCCGCCGGCGGTTAAGCCCAGTTTTTTTGCCTCGTTAGCATAAACAACGTAGCCGTTGTGCCCGTTTACAACCTTCGATGTGGACCATTCTTCATGTCCGTTCACAATCCATACACAGTCAATAGCTTCGCCCCATTGGTGCCATGACATGCCAGGGATTGATTTGGTAATTTCGGGCCCATCATGCGGCCCCGCCTTAATAATGCAATCTGCAAGAAAAGGTGCTCCGTGAGCTTGCAGGTATTCTATCTTTTCGTCAATCTGGGCTTTAGTACGTGACTGGCGCCAGTATAAACCCTGTTTAACCGGAGAACGTAAGCCCTCGTTAGGACGCATTTCGTAACCCAAAGCAGCACAGTTTGCTAAAAGCTGAACAACTTTGTCTTTAAAGGCAGGTAGTAATGAATCTAATAATGACATGGCTTGGTGTGTTAAAGGTTGTGAATGGTTATTGTAAATTTTAATAAGTTTAAGTTGATATAAATATACCAACACAAGCCTTATTGATCAACCCGTTAAAACACGGTATTTTTGCGGGTAAATCAATATAAATAACAAACGCTTTTTTTACACCTTAACCTGCCACTACGCGCCTGCCGGCTGCACATCATAACGATTAGCCAGTATTAAACTGATGTTAGCTGTTAAAGGCTTAATAAACTGAGCTATCTTACTAAAAGCCAATTCAACTTCAGCTTCATTAGCCGGGTCGAAAAATAGTTCTTCGGTGGTTTCAAGGTGCTGATGATCACCGCTAAGCAATTCTGCTACGAGATAAATTCCCGGTGTGTCATGCTTAACGCCGCCATGGTTGGGTTCTGTTTGCGCGTTTATGGAAAGCAACAGGCCGTAGTCATCCTCCGAACTGTTTTTCAAAACCGAAATCTCCAATACCAGGCAAAACGCGCCGTTGTCGCTGTAGCATTGCTGCGTGTACTGGGTTTTAATCAGATCCTGAAAATCGGTTTCGGCTTTTAACCTCACCTGTTCGTATAATTCAAAAACGCTTTCAAACAAATCCATAGTTAGCTTTTTATTCTACAATCCAAAACAAACATAGCTATCTCCCGACTTACTTCCAATTTTTCCGCCGCCGCAGGCTATCACAATGTATTGTTTACCATTAATGGCGTAAGTGGCCGGGGTTGCATAACCGGCAGCCGGTAACTGCGCTTCCCAAACCACTTTGCCGGTACGCTTATCAAAAGCACGGATTTTTTCATCTTTGGTGGCGGCAATAAATACCAAACCACCTTTGGTAACCAGCGGGCCGCCATAGTTTTCGGTACCGGTAACCGGTGTGCCTTTTTTGCTTAATTCGGCATATTCCCCCAGGGGTACTTTCCACAGTAATTTGCCTGAGGTTAAATCAACAGCATTCAATGTTCCCCAGGGCGGTTTTATACCGGGGTAACCATCTTTATCCAAAAAACGGTTGTAGCCGTTCATTGCATAGGGCACTTCATCAACCACTTTCCTCTCCAGTGCTGAGCTAACCGCCCGCTTATTTACGGGTTCTTTATCAATGTGTTTAGTGGCAGCAGCACCGGGAATTTTGAGGAGGAAAGCCAGCAGGTTCTTTTTATCTGTAGCCGAAATTTGTTTAAACGAAGGCATCATGTTGCGCCCATTGGTAATAATACCGTTTAACTGCGCGGCGCTATACTTTTTACCGATGTTTACCAGCGACGGATAGGATGTTCCGTTACCTTTCAAACCGGCGCCGTGGCAACCGATACAATTGGTGTTGTAAACTGTATGTCCCATAGCCTGCGGCGAATTATCATTTACCGGGGTTTTAGGTACATCTATCATCACCTGCGCCCAGGGTATTTCCGAGCAGTTTACGTACAGTATTTTTGTTTCGGGATCAACAGCCGCACCTCCCCATTCGCCGCCGCCGTCAAAACCGGGGAAGATCCAGCCGCCTTCTTTAGCAGGAGGGGTAAACATAACACGATTTTTAACCCGGTTATATTTCGCCAGCATTTCGGCATGTATTTCGGGGTTACGGTCTGTTACGTCTTCGGGGTTAAACATTTGCCGGGCAAATGGCTGCGGCAAGGTTGGGATTGGTTGTGTAGGCCAGGGCGCTTCACCCGGCAGGGCTTTGGTGGGTACAGTTTTTTCCTCTATCGGAAAAACAGGCTTTCCATTGGTCCTGTCGAATAAAAAAATATAACCGTGCTTGGTAATCTGTGCCACGGCATCAATCTTTTTACCGTTTTTTACGATGCTTACCAAATTGGGGTTGGCAGGCAGGTCGCGGTCCCACAAATCATGATGTACCACCTGGAAATGCCATTTCAACTTCCCGGTAGCGGCATCCAGCGCCAGTAAGGAGTTACCGTACAGGTTCATCCCTTTACGGTAACCGCCGTAAAAATCGCCGCCGATAGAGCCCGTAGGTATATAAACTATTCCCCGCTTTTCATCAAGTGCCATGCCTGCCCAGCTGTTGGCCCCGCCAAACTTTTTATATGCGGTAGTGTCCTGCCATGTTTCATAGCCCGGCTCGCCCGGTTGCGGGATGGTATGAAAAATCCATCTCAGTTTCCCGGTACGGGTATCATACGCCCGCACATGCCCCGGTGCGGCATCGGCCGATTCGGACACGCGCGTGCCTGCAATCAGCAGATCCTTGTAAACAACACCGGGTGTGGTGCCTGCCACAAACGATTTGGTATCGCGGCCGAGATCTTTGGTTAAATCGATATAGCCCTTGTTACCAAACGACCGAACCGGATTGCCGGTTTCTGCATCAATGGCCCATGTTTTAGCGCCTACGCTATAAAAAATTCGTTTCTCGCCCCCATTATTGTTTTGCCAGTAAATTACGCCCCGGCTTACCTTGTAATAAGCCATAGGATCGCCGTTATTGGTGGTGTCATCTTTTGCGGGATCGAAAAGCCACTTCTGTTCGCCGGTAGCCGCGTTTAGGGCAAACAACTTCAGTTTAGGGCTGGTACCATACAAAATGCCATCAACCATAATAGGGTTACACTGGTTTTGGCTGAGGTTAGCCGTGTCTTTATCGTGCGTGCTGTAAACCCAAACCTGTTTTAGCTGCCCAACATTAGCCTTTGTAATTTCCTGATTTGATGAATACCGGATTCCTTCTTTTGATCCCGCATAAGCCGGCCAGCCGCTGTAAGGTTCAGTTTGGGTTGAATCCTGCTTACAGGATGCATAAATTAATATCGCGAAGCAAAGCAATGGGAGCAGTTTAATTTTCATCGGTTAAAAATTGGTTTACAGAACGCAGAGGAGCGTTAACTTAATTTGTTATAAAGCTATTATTTATCTGATTAAATACAAGACCGCAACATGCATTCAATAAAAAGCCATAGCCCGGGTCAGGACTATGGCATGGCAGCTATAACTGTGGGCGAATTATTGGTTAAGCCCGAATGATTCCCAGCCCGAAGCCGTAGTACGTGTACAGGTCATGGCTTGTGTGCCATTCTCGCTCGAAACAAATTTGCCGTTGAAGCCCTGCAGCGTTATGGTACCATCGGCATTTACGCCCCAGGTAAATTTTTCCCAGTCGCCGGGCGTAGTGCGGTTACAGGTAATGGCCTGCGTACCGTTTTCTGATGACACATACTTACCCATACTGCGCAGGTATACTTTACCGTCACCGGCATCAAGTACGGTAAAATGCTCCCAGTCGCCCGCTGTGGCGCGGGTGCAGGTCATGGCCTGGGTGCCGTTTTCGCCGCTTACATATTTGCCGTTAAAACCTTTAAGTGAAATCACAGTGCCTATGGGCGGGTTATTTGACGGTGGGGGCGTTGTGTTTCCGCCACCAACATTATAGTGTGTATAGGTTGTAAAACCCAGAAAAGTGTTGTCGGCAGGCGCATAAACCGGGGTTGCATTTCCGTTTACGGTGCGCAGGGCATTCATGTTAGATGTGCCGTAGTGATGATAGGCAACCTCCAGACCCGGATAAACCGCGCTTGAAGTTGAGCAATAATCGCAGGTAATGTTTTGAAAAAAAGAGCGGTACATGAAATCGTACCCCGAACTGATCCTGTTTGACAAGGCGGCGTAAAGGGAATTGTCTCCCTGCATCAATGCTATTTCGGCAGCGAAGGTGAAACCTGTTAGCGAGTATTGATAATGTACGCAATCGGTACGGTCGCATTCTTCGGGCATGGTGCCGTCGGTATTGATCATGGCCGGCAAGGTGATATTGAGCTGGTTTTCGCCATCGTTAAACACAGTTGCGCTGTTTAAAAACACCCCTACAGCCATTTTTGCATAACCTGCCGATACATTCCAGTTGTTATTATAGTTGTAACCATAACCGCCGAAAGTATGATTGATATAGTTATCCTTAACGTTGTTGAGGTAATTGGTAAACGTGGTAATTTCTGAAGCGGCCCAGTTGGCAGATACGCCTCCCGGCTGATAGTAACGGATGATCTCGGCGGCGGCGACAAAGCTTGGTGTTGTCCACGAAGCCTCAAGATCTGATTGATGCGGGTTGTCTGAGGCATCGATAGGCGCGTAGTTTTGAAAAGTAGATGCCCAGCCGTTCAGGATAAACTTACATTTATCAGACCACTGGGTATCACCTGTTTTGGCAAAGCGTAAAGCCAGCGCGTAAGCAAGGATTGCATCTTTTCTGATCTGCGATTTTGAGGGACTGGTATGCCCGTTAGATCCTACATATACCGTAGAATAAAATTGCGTAGGCATTGGGTTGTTGTTAATAAAATCGATCACTTTTTGGTAAGCTGCAGTGCGGGAGGCGTCGCCGCTGTTTACCTGGTTGCGTATCAGATCAAGATTGGCCGCAGTATTTAATACACCCGGGTGCACAAACGAGGTTACCGAGCGGGTTACCGTAGTTTTTTCGGTATTTGCGGCAAACGCTTTAGTGCCCAATGATGATTTTTTACACTGTGTGAAAATTACAGCCGTGCCTGTGAGCAGCATAAAGCACAGCCTGTAAAAAAAGTTGCTTCTTTTCATAAAATGGTAATATTTGGTTTATAAGATGTAGTTAATTGCTAAGGCGTTATTTCTCCGGCTTATTCCGAGGGGGCAGGATTACAGGAGAAAACAATGATGGCTGAAAACCAACGTGTTCAATAATCCAAAACTATTGAACCGGGTGAATAGAATATAGCTTTTGAGAGAATTTATTTACTACAACGTTTTAGTAACTTATTGATGTATAGTTGCTTAACGCTTAGTGTAAGGCGGCTGAAAACGACACTCATAATAACCATCGTAGCCGGGAAAATGAAATTTTAAGATGAGAAAAAAAGCGTTGTAGTGTTGTTTTAGAGGAGAAATGCCGATCATCATCATACGGGTTCTCCTGATTTTAAAACAGAGTTGTATTGATAAAACAAAATACACATCAGCTATCGTAATTTTAATATTGGTTTAACCTGATAATTGTTAAGTTTGAATATATTGAAGTTAAACCTGTTAATTATGGGCAAGTTTTTTAACGAGATACTTGAACAGCATAAGGATTTTGTGGCGCATCAAAAAATCTTTTTCGTAGCTACAGCGCCAATGCTCGCTAACGGGCATGTTAACCTGTCGCCGAAGGATAATGCCAGTTTCCGGGTACTTTCAAATACTAAGGTGGCTTATCTGGATATTATTGGTTCGGGCAATGAAACAGCCGCGCATCTGTTAGATAATGGCCGCATTACCTTTATGTTCTGCGCTTTTGACGGCCCCCCAAATATTCTGCGCTTTTACGGAAAGGGGAGGAGTGTGCTGCCCGACGGGAATAACCAGGAATGGAATGATCTGGCTCCTAACTTTGCAGGCCATATTGCCACACGACAAATTATTGTGGCTGATATTGATTTAGTACAAACATCCTGCGGCTTCAGCGTACCCCTTTACGATTATATTGGAGAACGCGACTATGCTGTAAAATGGGCCAAAACCAAAGGAGAACAAGGGCTGGCCGACTATAAGCAACAGAAAAACCGGATTAGCTTGGATGGGTTACCAACGCCCTTGTATTAATGTAGCGTATTTAATACATGCTTATTAGTTAAACACTAAGGCATTTGGTTTTTGTAAAAAAAAGATTCAAACATTTCTGTTGCTTTATAGTTATAAAATCGTTTTATCAGCATAATTATTATGTTGCAAATACTGCGAATTTTATAATATTTGCAACACCAAGATCAACCTATGTTTGAAATTACTCAATCAAATGAGAAGGAACTGCTTATGCAGGTTGCCGAGGGTAATGAATTTGCCTTTCGCCGCCTGTTTGCAATTTACCACCAGCGTTTAGGTATGCATATTTTCCGCATTACCCAATCAACCGAATTGGCCGAAGAAGTTGTGCAGGATGTGTTTCTGAAAATTTGGATGAGCCGCGAAACGCTGTCGCGCGTAGATAATTTCAAAGCCTATTTATTTGTTATTTCAAAAAACCATGCGCTGAATTGCCTGCGCAAAGTTGTTAAGGAACAGCTTTTGTTAAAAAAACTCGAAGCATCAAACATGGTGCCCTTTAAAACTGACAGCCAGGATGCTGATCAATATTATAATTTAATTGATGAAGCTATTGATCACCTGCCCCCGCAGCAGCAAAAAGTTTACCTTATGAGTAGGCATAACCGTTTAAAATATCACGAAATAGCCGATCAGATGGAGCTTTCGCGCGAAACCGTGAAAAAATACCTGCAGATTGCTACTACTTCAATAAAGGATTATGTGCATGAGCACATGGATGCTATCGCGCTTATTTTGGGCATCATTCAATTTTTTTGTTTTTTTTAAAAAAACGATACCCCCTTTTTTATCCGGTTGGTGTCATGTAAATGAGTTCTGCCCCAAACTCAGGTAGCCAATTATACTACAGCACTGCGAAAAACACTTACTATGAGCGAACTTTACGTTAGGCTTAACTATTTATTCGATAAATACTACAAAGGCATTGCTACGCCCGATGAACGTGATGAGCTTTTTGATCTCATCCATTCATCTGCAAACGATGTCGAACTTGCCGCGCTCATTCAACAGGCCTGGGATAATTCGGGAGAAGAAACGACGCTTTTTAGTTTTGAAAAAAGCCGGGATATGCTTGATCATATTTTAAAAGAACAGGCACCGCAAACCGAAATTTCTGGTGGACGCAATAACAGCTCGCAGTGGAAGAAATTGGGTGTGGCCGCTTCATTTTTGATTTTGGTTGGCTTGGGGGCCTATATTTTTCACAGCCAGAAAAAAGCCGTAGTATCAAAAAAAGATATAGCGCGCAATCAGCCCAAAAATGACGCGTTGCCCGGTGGAAATAAAGCTATACTTACACTGGCCAATGGTAAAACCATTACGCTTGATAGTGCCCGAAATGGTTTACTGGCCCGGCAGGGCACAACCCGGATAAACAAAACCCGTAACGGGCAACTCGTATATAACACCGAAGGCGAAACAACTACCACGCCGCAGATTAATACCATAAGCACCCCCCGCGGCGGGCAGTACCAGTTGATTTTGCCTGATGGGAGTAAAGTTTGTCTCAACTCGGCGTCGTCATTAAGTTTCCCGACATTTTTTACCGGTAAAACACGTGATGTAAGTATTACCGGCGAAGCCTACTTTGAAGTGGCTAAAAACCATAATATGCCTTTTTTGGTTAAGAGTAACCAAACCACTATAGAGGTATTGGGCACCCATTTTAATGTAATGGCTTATAATGACGAAGCCGAAATGAAAACCACCCTGCTTGAGGGCGCTGTAAAAATAAATAGTGGCGGTGAAAGCGGTGTTTTAAAACCCGGGCAGCAGGCCGTACTAAACAAAAAGGGAAGGATGAAAGTGCTGAACGATATAGATGTAGATGAGGTAACAGCCTGGAAAGACGGCATTTTTCAATTTAACGGCATCGGGATCGACGCTATTATGCGCCAGGCCGTACGCTGGTATGATGTTGACGTGAGCTACGAGGGAAAAATACCCCAACGCCAATTTACCGGTCGGATATCGCGCAATGTAAAGGTATCGCAATTGCTCAATATGCTGAGTTACGCCGGTGTAAAGTTTAAAATTGAAAATATGCACATCACAGTGCTGCAATAACCGCTATATAATAACCTACTATATTAAACAACCAATTGTTAACAATTTAAACAACCCTATGATGGAAGAAATACCCAAAACAAGTTAGCCGCAGCGTTTGGGATCATACTGGTAAAACGGTTTACTGAGTGCATAAACACGCTTTTTGAACCTCATTTACCACGATAAAAAAACCGGGGAGTATTCGCAGTACTTCCCCGGCGTAATGATCTGGGTCCCAAAAAAGTACAATCGATGAATTGAAAGTTAATGTTTAACCCAAACTCTACAAACTTATGAATTTTAATTCTAAGGCCACGCCTTTGGCATGGCCTCAATTACGCAAATTTATATTGGCCATGAAGCTAACTGCCTTTATTATAATTGCGGCCCTTGCCCATGTAAGCGCCAAAAGTTATAGCCAGATAGTTACCTTGCACCAAAAAAACTCCACCGTTGAAAAAGTACTCCGCTCGATAGAAAAACAAACCGGTTATCACTTTATGTATGATAAGCAGGATGTTGCAAAAGCCGGTGCCATCAACATCGAGGTTGCAAACGTATCTATTCAAATTGCGCTTGATCAATGCTTTAAAGATCAGCCGCTTACTTACAAAATTTTTGATCAAACCATTGTTGTAAAGAAGAAGGACGAGCAGGCTGTTACCCAGGCAGCCGTTGATCCGGTTAAAATTACAGGTACGGTAAGCGATGCCAAAGGACCGCTTCCGGGGGTTACCGTTAAGGTGAAAGGCACGAACGTTGGCGTACAAACAGATATCAATGGTAAATATAATATTACTGCGCCCGATGGCAACGGTACCCTGGTATTTACATTTATCGGTTATACAGCCAAGGAAGTTCCTATTGCGGGCAAAACCCAGCTTGACGTTACCTTAGCCGAAGAACCTAAAGCATTGAGTGAAGTTGTAGTTGTTGGTTATGGTACAGCCAGAAAAGTTGATTTAACCGGCTCGGTTGGTAGCGTAGGATCAAAGGAACTCCAGGAGCGCCCGCAAACCAACCTTGAACAGGAACTTGCCGGTAAAATAGCCGGCGTTAACGTATCCGTTAACTCGGGTGCGCCGGGCGGCGACACCAAGGTACGGATCCGCGGTTACAGCTCTATCAATACCAATACCGACCCGCTTTATGTGGTTGATGGTGTTGTTTGGACAGAAGGTGGAAATTCCATTAATCCTAACGACATCGAAACTATTAACGTACTGAAAGACGCTTCTTCTACCGCCATTTATGGTACCCGTGGCGCAAACGGTGTAATCCTGGTAACCACCAAAAGAGGCAAAAAAGGTGATGGTGTAGTTAATTACGATAGTTATGTGAGCGTAAGCAATATGGCAAAGGAGATCCCGGTGCTAAACTCAAAGCAGTTTATGGAGGTAGAGGATCAGTCGTATGCCAATATTCAGAAATACGACCCTGCCGGGTGGGCGGCCGGTAATTATGCAAGCCGTAACCCTGTATTACAACGCACCGCGTTAATAGGCAAATTGTTTGATAAAAACCTCAATCCGCTGTATGATGTTGACTGGCAGAAAGCCACAACCCGTTCAGCTGTTAGCCAGAACCATAACCTGAGGTTTACCGGCGGGACTGAAAAACTTACGTATGGTTTATCTCTCAACTATGTTGATGACGAAGGTATCATTATCAATAGCTTCCTGAAACGTTATAACGCACGTTTAACGCTCGATCATCAAGTAAAACCGTGGTTGAAAGTAGGGGCTACCCTGAATTATAACTACCAGGAGGGCCGTAACCAGGGCCAGGGTACAGGTGGTAATAACATTCCCCGTATGTTGATTGAGATGGTTCCTTTTATCCCGATCAGGTATCCGGATGGCACTTATGGTAAACGTACCGACTATCCTAACCTTGAGGGCGGTGATAATCCGGTTGCGCAGGCCAACGAGATCCAGTCGCTTACTAAAAACAGGATTTTCAGCGGCAATACTTATGCCAACATCTCCATTTTACCAGAGTTAGAATTCCGTACAGTGGTTGGCGTTACAACCGCGGCAAACTACTTTCCAAGTTTCAACTCAAGCCTGGTGGGCGGTTCACTTATTGACCAAAGCTATAGCAACGCTTCTATAAGCGAAAACAACAATACCTTTTGGCAATGGCAAAACTACTTTACCTATAATAAAACCTTCAATAAGGTACATTCGTTAAATGTAGTATTAGGTGTTGAGCGGCAGAATTTCGCGCAGGTAGGCCTTAGTGCTTCAACCAGTACGCTGTCTGACGATTTTTACCAGTATTATAACCTCGGTGCGGGTATTGTACCCGGCCGCCCGGGCTCAAACTATGATGCATGGCAAATGCAATCATTTTTTGGCAGGTTGAACTATAGCTACCACGATAAATACCTGTTGACAGTAACCGGTCGTGAAGACGGATCGTCGCGTTTTGGTACCAATAAAAAATATGGTTTTTTCCCTTCGGCAGCATTAGCGTGGCGTGTATCGCAGGAAGATTTCCTGAAGGATAACAAAACTATTTCCGACTTAAAAGTAAGATTAAGCTATGGTTTAACCGGTAACTCAGAGATTGGTGAGTATCGTTCGCTGGCCAATATCAGCACTGTAAACTATGTGTTTGGCGGCGCGCCGGCCGTAGGTACCAGCCAAACCTCTATCGGCAACGAAGACCTGCAGTGGGAAAAAACCCGTGAGTACGATTTGGGCTTTTCACTGGGTTTATTCAACAATAGGTTAAACATTGAGGCAGATGCCTACCTGAAAAAAACGCAGGCCTTATTGCTTGATGCTCCGCTGCCCGAAACAAGTGGCTTTAGCAGCGTTTTGAAGAATATCGGCAGCATCCAGAACAAAGGTATCGAGATTACCATTAATGCAACACCGGTTCAGTCGGCGGATTTCAGCTGGAATACCGCTTTCAATATTTCGTTCCTTAAAAACAAAATCCTTAAACTGGGCGCGTCAAACGATGATATCTTCCTGGCGCCAACGTTCCTTTCGCAGTTTAACTTAATGCGCGTAGGGTTACCTGCGGGAAGTTATTATGGTTATAAAGTATTAGGTACCTGGGGCACTGCCGAAGCCGCCGAGGCTGCTAAATATGGCTTGCTTCCCGGCGATTTGAAAATTCAGGATACCAATAACGATGGTAAGGTTAATGCCGATGATAAGGTGGTACTTGGCAAATCTATTCCGGATGGTTATGGTACATTCAGCAATAACTTCCGTTATAAGCATATTGATCTGGGCGTAGATCTGCAATTTAACTATGGAAACCAGATTATGAACCTTACCCGCCATTCGGGCCAGGACCGTACCGGACAAGCGAATAGTTATGCTACCGTATTAAACGCCTGGACACCAACAAATCAAAATACCAGCATTGCACAGTGGAGACCAGCTTATGTGCGTTATCAAACCGAGATCTACTCAACCAAAGTGGAAAGCGGAAACTTTATCCGCGGCAGAGCGGTAACTCTGGGTTATACTTTTGATGATAAACTGGTTAAGAAAATAAAACTAAGCCGCCTGCGTATTTACGCGCAAGCTCAAAACCTGTTCCTGATCACCAAATATACCGGTTATGATCCGGAGGTTTCAACTTATAACGGGTCGAGCAACTTTACCCAGGGTATCCAGTTTTATGATTATCCAAAACCACGTACTTTCCTGTTGGGCTTAAATGTTAGTCTTTAATTAATGTTAAAACGTACAGTTATGAAATTTAATTTTAGAAAATATAGTGCAGGGGCTTTTTTACTTATCCTTACTGTTGCATTAAGCAGCGGATGTAAAAAATACCTTGATGAAAAAAATAAAGGCAACTTTGTTAAGAGTAATTATTTTCAAAGCGCAAACCAGGCACAAACCTTTGTTAATGGTTTATACCAGGTAATGTACTTTTTTCAAAATGGCGATGCCTATGGTGAAAGTCCGTTTATCACGATGGAATTGTTTGCCGGGCACGCCACCTCGTTAGGGCAGAGCGTTAACAACGGTAACGTGATCAATCAGCGTACCGATCCTGTTAACCCAGGCTTTGAAACTGTATGGTCAAATTGCTATAAGGGCATAGCCAATGCTAACCTTGCCATTGAAAATATCCCCGGCATTAGCCCGATGGATGAAGGGTTGAAAAAGAAGCTGATCGGCGAGTCTTATTTCTTTAGGGCATTTTATTATTATCATTTGGTACGTCTATACGGCGATGTTCCGCTGATATTGCAGAGCCAAACAGTTAACAGCCCGGATTTATATCCTTCAAGGTCGCCGGTAGCTGATGTTTACAAGCAAATTATTGCCGATTTACAGGCGGCTGAAGCTTCAGGAATGCCTAACACTGATGCAACAGGTCGTGTATCATTAGGTGCAGTTAAAACCTTGTTGGCAAGCGTATACTTAACTACTGCCGGCTTCCCGCTTAAGCAAACAGAAAACTACGCCAAGGCAGCTGAAGAAGTGAAGCCTGTTTTGGATTGGTATTCGCTATTCCCTAAATATGCTTACCTGCATGATAACGCGCATAAAAATCAAACAGAATTGATTTTCCAGATCAATTACCTTGCAGGTACATCAACCAACGCCATAGCGCAGTTAACTGTACCGTTTAACCTGTTGGTTGGCGTATGGGGCGACCACCTTGGCGCTATGATCCCTACAAATCAATTTGTGGCCAGCTATGAGGCGGGCGATTTGCGTACCCAGGAAAGGCAGTTCTATTTTTCGAAATATCCTCAAAGCGACGATACCACTAAAATTATCAACTTTGGTGTGCATGCGCTTTACAAATATTTCCATGTGGAAAGCTCGGTTCCCAATACCGCCATCAGCGGCAAATGCGATGAAAACTGGACACTGCTGCGTTTGCCCGAAGCCCAGCTGATTTATGCTGAAGCATCGAACGAGGTTAACGGGCCAACCGCCGATGCCTATGCCGCTGTTAACGCCATTCGTACCCGTGCTCAGTTGCCTGCTTTAAGTGGGTTGTCAAAAGATGCTTTCCGCCAGGCCATCTGGAGAGAACGTTACCATGAGCTTGCCTACGAAAACAAGGCCTATTTTGACATGCAACGTACGCATATGGCTTATCTGCCGCAATCAAACAGTTTTGCAGATCCTACTGCATCGCAAACCGAACAAGGGGTAACCTTTAAAGCACAATATTACCTGTGGCCTATTCCGCAGCGTGAGATCAGTACAAACAATAAGCTTACCCAAAACCCCGGTTGGTAATAAAGTTTAATAAATAAAGTATATAAAAGACTGGCAATACCATGCCGGTCTTTTATATTTACGGCCAGTAAAACGTTTAACCAAAAACATAATCAACATTAACACATGAAAAAAGCCCTGGTACTTATCACCTCCCTGCTTTCAGCCGCAGGTGCCTTTGCGCAGCAGGTAAATAAGGTTACCGATCCCGTTGAGTACATTAACCCGCTGATGGGTACTGATTCGCATTATGATCTTTCTACCGGCAATACCTACCCGGCCATAGCCCTGCCTTGGGGCATGAACTTCTGGACACCGCAAACCGGCGCCATGGGCGATGGATGGGCCTACACGTATGATGCCCACAAAATCCGCGGGTTTAAACAAACCCACCAGCCATCTCCATGGATGAATGATTACGGCCAGTTTGCCATTATGCCGGTTACCAAACACGCCGTGGTAAACCAGGATAAAAGGGCCAGCTGGTTCTCGCACAAAGCTGAAACCGCCAAGCCGTACTATTACAGCGTTTACCTGGCCGATCATGACGTAACTACCGAGATTACGCCTACCGAGCGCTCGGCGCAGTTCAGGTTTACCTATCCTAAAACGGATAGCTCGTTCATTGTTATCGATGCTTTAAACAAAGGTTCGTACGTAAAGATCATGCCCGATCAGAAAAAGATTGTTGGCTACTCAACCAAATACGCGCGCGGTCCGCTTAAAAACTTTAAAAACTACTTTGTTATTTATGTAGATAAGCCGATCACCTACGCTCATGTATTCAGCGATACCGTTCAGGCCGATGGTTTGGAGTTGAAAGCCGAACATGCCAGCGCTTTAGTTGGTTTTAAAACAACTCATGGCGAGAAAGTGCATTTGCGCGTTGCATCGTCATTTATCAGCATTGAGCAAGCCGAGCTTAACCTGGAGCGTGAGCAAGGTAAAGACAGCTTTGACGTAACCTGTAAAAAAGCGAAAGATACCTGGAATCAAACCCTGAACCATTTACAGGTTGAAGGCGGATCGGTTGATCAGATGCGCACTTTTTACTCCTGTTTTTACCGCATGGTGTTCTTTCCGAACAAATTGTACGAGATAGACAAAGACAATAAAATTGTTCACTACAGCGCCTCAACCGGTAAAGTATTTCCGGGGTATAAATTTGCCGGTACCGGTTTCTGGGATACTTTCAGGGCTTTATATCCTTTCCTGAACCTGGTATATCCATCTATCAACAAAGAGATGCAGGAAGGCCTCATCAACGATTACAAAGAAGGCGGTTGGTTGCCCGAATGGTCGAGCCCAGGTTATTCCGCAGTGATGATCGGTAACAACTCGGCTTCGGTTGTTTCTGAAGCCTACCTGAAAGGTTTGCGTGGTTACGACATCAATACCTTATGGGATGCTTTGGTGCATGGCGCCAACAATGCTGGTCCGCAAGCCACAGGCAGGGAAGGTGTTGAGTATTACAACAAATTGGGTTATGTGCCTTATGATGTCAAGATTAACGAAAATGCTGCCCGTACTTTAGAGTATGCTTATGATGATTTTGCCATTTACAAATTGGGCAAAGCATTGGGCAAGCCGGAATCAGAAATTGGCATTTATAAAAAACGTGCCATGAACTATAAAAACCTGTTCGATCCGGAAACCAAGCTGATGCGCGGTAAAAACCAGGACGGCACATTTGAAAAGCCTTTCAGCCCGTTTAAATGGGGCGATGCCTTTACCGAGGGCAACAGCTGGCACTATAGCTGGAGCGTATTCCAGGATATGCAGGGACTGGTTGATTTGATGGGCGGCCGTCATAAATTTATCATGAAACTGGATTCGGTATTCAGCATGCCACCAATTTTTGATGATAGCTATTACGGCGAAACCATCCACGAGATCCGCGAAATGCAGATTATGAACATGGGCCAGTACGCGCACGGCAACCAGCCCATTCAGCACATGATCTACCTGTACAACTATGCCGGTGAGCCATGGAAAACGCAATTCCATGTACGCGATGCTATGGAAAAACTGTACAAGGCAACGCCTGATGGTTATTGCGGAGATGAGGATAATGGCCAAACTTCGGCCTGGTACGTATTCTCGGCTATGGGTTTCTATCCGGTAACACCAGCCAGCGATCAGTACGTTTTGGGTACGCCGCTGTTTAAAAAGGTAACTATCAATCTCGAAAACGGTAAAAAGATCGAGATCAACGCGGCTAATAACAGTCCCGCGAATAAATATATCAACACGCTTAGCGTTAACGGTAAACCATATGGTTTAACCTGGTTAAGCCACTCTGAACTTAAAAAAGGAGCGGTGCTTAACTTTAACATGGCGCCTCAGCCCAATAAAGCAAGGGGCACTAAAGTAAGTGATGTGCCGTATTCCCTGTCTACGGAGTAACCCCCAAAACCCCTGAAGGGGAAACTATAGCGGATATTTTATAAATTAACAAAGGCGAGGTTTCACCTCGCCTTTGTTAATTTTGTCACTCATAACTGGCGCGGGTTTAGCGCAATGTACCCCTGCTTTAAAATAGCATAAGTTTATTAACTCAAGTGTACAAATTTAAATAAGGAGATGCCTTAGTCCCTATGCCTTTTGTGCTTTTTCTTTGAGGAAGATGATGATGAACTTTTGTTTTCCGATTTCTTATTGTCGGATGTTTTCTTTTCTTCCTTTTTCGCAGTCTGTTCGGCGGGAGATTTAGCAGCAGTGGTGGTCGAATCTTTACTCAACTGTTTAACTGTAAACTCATTTCCGCGCAAGCCGTATTCAAACTGGCGTTTTGCGCCGGATGGCTTGGCATCTTTGCCGCCGCCATCATAGATAGGGAACTCGCGTATCAGCTTACCGTCCCTGATATAAAAATTATCACCTCCGCGGTAGCCTTTGCGCTGCGAACCGGTTAGCTTCGGGAAATCAAGCTTGTTGGCTTTATTGTCGTTAAACTCAAATGCGGCTACCGATACATAATTCACAGTATCTTTTGATTTGGTTTGCACCAAAATTTCCGGGTTTCCGTCAGCATCCATATCCGAATTATATACGTCCACAATGGCCCCGTTTAAATCGCCGGTTGTGGTTGTGTATTTTATTCCTGCCGAATCGGAATGCAGGATCATGAACGCGCCTGCTTCTTCCGAGCCGCGGCCCCAGCTTAAAATATCATAACTCTGGCCCGGCGATACTTCAATCAGTTTATGGTACCTGAAAGGACTCATTAATTCCGACTTTTTAGGAGCAGGGGGCAGGGTTGCCTGTTTTTTTTCAGGGCCGCCGCATCCTGCCGTTATCGCGCTTATCGCAAGCGCAAAAAGGTAAAACCTGTTGTTCATGTTATCTGCTATAATATCGGCTTAATTAAATAATGTATCGGGCGTTAACTCGGCTTTAGCTTTTCCTGGCGCGGTGATAAACACTTTCAAAGTATTTTGACCGCTACCCTGATCAAAGTATTTTACTGTTATTTTATGATAACCTTTTAATAATGGTGCGGCACCCATTTGTTCGTTCATCGTATGTTTGCCATCGTTATCAACAACAGTCTGGTCGTCTATCAATAATACCGAACCACCGGCGGATGCTGTTGCGAAGCCGTAATTACCATCGCTATCTATATTGATATAGCCGGTATAAATCACCCCATATTTACCTTTGCTTTTGCGCAGGTCGGCGGTATTAAACGTTTTGGTTACACCACTGTCGGCAGGCATAACACCTAATTGCCCCGTACTGGTATACGAACCCGGGTAAACAACATATTTTACACCTGTTGCCGAACCTGTATAACTAACCGTAGGCATCGGTGCCTTATTATAAACAACCGTACGGGTAACGTTGCTGCGTTTTCCCGACGGTGTGATCACAATGGTTTGTAATTCGCGGTACTGATCGGCCGGGATTTGTAAATTTATCGGTGTTGTGTAAATGAGGTCAGTTTCCCGGGGCGTATAACCGTCGATAGTATAATAAACCTTTGCACCTTCTACCGATGGTTTCAATACAGCCGTTAAGGTACTACCTATCATTACGGTGTCGCTGGCGCCAATAGCTGTTGGTACGTGATAATCCAACCCCTCTTTATCTAACCAGGCCAAATGCCCGGGTAGGCGGGTATCGGCAAAATCGCTATAGTTTTTATTAGCGAGCGGCGACCACGCTACTTCCGAAAGCGCTAATAAGCGTGGCAGTAACATAAATTGTACTTTGGCGTCGGTAGCGATATATTCTGTCCATAAGTTGGCCTGCACGCCTTTAATGTATTTCTGCTGCTCGGGCGATAGCACCGAGGGGGTAGGGTCGTAGCTGTAAATTTTTGACAGCGGCTCGTTCCCGCCTATGCTCAAAGGCTCCTGGCTTGGTTTCCCCTGTCCGTGATCTATATACAGGCCATGGCTACCCGGGGTCATGATCACATCATGTTTTTGCTGCGCCGCCGCAATGCCGCCTTCCTCGCCTCTCCAGCTCATTACCGTGGCGTTAGGGGCCAGGCCACCTTCTAAGATCTCGTCCCAGCCAATAATGCTGCGGCCTTTTGAGTTCAGGAATTTTTCAATCCGTTGTATAAAATAGCTTTGCAGGGCATGCTCATCTTTCAATTTTAATTTTTTGATAAGCTGCTGGCAGTAGGCCGAGTTTTTCCAGGCATCTTTGGGTGCTTCGTCGCCACCGATGTGGATATATTTACTCGGGAAAAGCTCCATTACTTCGGTCAGCACATCCTGTAAAAAGGCAAACGTTTTTTCGTTAGGGCAATAAATATCTTTAAATACGCCCCAGGTTTCAGCCGGTTTATAGGTTTTTGACGGATCGCAGCTTAACTCCGGATAGGCCGCCAGAGCAGCCTGCGAGTGCCCGGGCATTTCAATTTCGGGTACGATGGTCACAAACCTGTCTGAAGCATATTTTACCACCTCGCGAATCTGGTCTTGTGTATAAAAACCGCCGTAAGGTGTGCCGTCAAATTGCTGCGGGGTACGGTCGCGGTAGCCTCCAATCAGGGTTTGAGCGCGCATACTGCTAATCTGGGTTAGTTTAGGGTATTTTTTGATCTCGATACGCCAGCCCTGGTCTTCGGTAAGATGCCAGTGAAATGTATTGAGTTTATAGGCTGCCAGCAGATCGATGTATTTTTTTACCATTTCTACGCCAAAAAAGTGCCTGCCTACATCAAGCATGGCACCGCGGTAACCGAAGCGCGGGTAATCTTCAATTTGTACACATGGCAGTTTGATGGTAGCGGCATGTTCAAGCGGCATTAATTGCAAAAGGGTTTGTACACCGTAAAACAATCCTGATCCTTTGCCTGCTATAGTTACCTGCTGCGGCGTAATGGTTAAACGGTAACCTTCGGCCGGCAGGCCGTCAGTTCCGGCGGCGGTGAGGGTAATTACATTGCTTGTTGCATTGCCTTTAACCTTAACAGGTTTGTTGTAGGCCTGGTTATTGGCCAGGTAATCCTTAAAAAACAATACAGCTTTATTTGATGGGGTATCGGCCTGGATGGTTGTTTCCTGGCTTAAAACAAATTGGCCGGGAGCTTTTTTTAAAGAAACCGGCGCCGGGATAATGCCCATATTCGGATCGGTGTTTTGTTGGGCCTTAACCGTAGTGAAACCTACCGCGAGCAATGCCAGCAGCACTAATGAGGATTTTTTTAACATATAAATATCTATCAGGTTAGTACAGGCCTGTAAGATAAAAGATTTTAAAAAAATATAAGAAGTTTTGGCGTGTAAAAAGTTTAACGGCTTATTGGTACAGTTTAACGCCTTACAAGGTCATATGCCGGGCACTCGAATTAACGCGGCCGATATTTATCCGTGTTTTTTCTTCTTATTCATTTTTGCCTTTGAACTGGCGCTGTAGTTATAATCTTTAGCGTTGGATGCCTTTTTTTCGTGGAAAGCTTCACCAACTCCTGCAGGCTTTTTATCTTCCTTTTCGGTTTTTTTAGGTTTAGGCTCCGTTATGATAACCAAATCTTCGGGGAGTTGTGCAGCAGGGATTTTTTTGCCGATAAGCTGCTCTATCTTCTTCATCGCGCTCATTTCAATATCGGTAGCAAAAGTAATGGCCAGCGTATCGTTCGATTCCTGAAAGCCGGACCTTTTAATGCGGCTGACAAACTGACCCGCATCTTCGGGTATGTCAAACTGCATAATAAAGGGGATTCCGGTCAAATCAACCTCATCATGGTTTTCGTTAACCACTATCAGTATGCGCGATGTATTATCGGCTTTAAAATCATCAATGTTTTTAAAACCTTTGGTATCAAAAAACTTAGGATTAAAATAAGCTACGCCTTTACCCAATCGGCTTTTTAAGTTTTTAAAAACAGTTTCGGCAGTTGTTTGCGTGTTAACAAACAAAACTGTTTTGGTAAACAGTTCTTCATCGTACATAAATAAATTAAGCAGATTAAGCTTGGTGCCAAAATTGGGTACGTTGTAAAGCAATTGTTCATGGGTTTCAACCGCTTCATCGCCAAATTCATCTACCTCTATCAAAGCCGGCTGCCTCATAAAAGGAGCAATCATTTTCTCAAGCTTGGCATGCAGCACTTCGGTAAAAACCAGATGCTGGCCTTTGTCAATGCTGTTAGCCAGCTCAACAACAGGTAATTGCAGGCCTTTAGCTACAATCTGGTCGGCATTGTCAACAACCAGCAGGTCAACTTTATTCAAATTGAGGCCTAACTTCAGATAAATAGCGCGTGCGCGATCGGGTGTGGCCACCACAATATCGGCACCTTCGGCAAGGTCGTCCATCTGGGCTTCGGTACCCGGAGTTACATACAGCGGCACAATCCTGATCGCCTGGTTTTTATTGAGTTTGTTAAACTGTTCAATCACTGCAAATACCTGTTCTTTATCGGCAACAAGCACCAAAATGCGGGGTACACCTTCGGGCGCGTAATTAAAGCGGTTTAAAACACCTAAAACATAGGTAGTGGTTTTGCCGCAGCCTTCGGGGCCAACGGCGATGATATCCTGGCCGCCAATAATACGGTTAATACATTTAAGCTGCACCTCGGTTGGGTTCGCAAAACCTGCCTCGTTTACAGAACGTAACAGTTGTTTATTAAGCTTCAATTTATCAGACCACGCCATCAGGATACAAATTTAAAATGAGGGTGCAAAGGTACCAATTTAATAACTATTAGACACTAATTTCACGAATTGATACTAATGACACCAATTTTGGCTACAAGCAAGTGTACCAGGCCTCTTACAAATTCATAAAATAATTCGTGTAATTCGTTTAAATAATAACCGCCTGCCAGGCATT
>NZ_QGHA01000002.1:418973-932958 GCF_003148845.1 Mucilaginibacter oryzae
GTTTAAATATAACCGCCTGCCAGGCATTCGTGTACAAAATTATAATTGCCGCCATTCACATTGCCCAAGTAATGAAAACGCCGAGCGCGGCTCTATGTCAAGAAAGCGGTAAGTTACTTTAGATAGGTATAAACCTTCTGGTTTTGCCGGGATAATAATTTTAGGTACCTGTTTATTAGCGATATAAAACTCAAACTCATCCACACTCATTTCCCCGCGGCCAATTTCCAGCAAACGGCCAATCGTTATCCTGATCATGCGGTTTAAAAAACGGTTTGCGGTGATGCTGAACCTCAGCTTATAACCCTGTTCATCGATATATAACGCCGCCGACATGACATTGCAGCGGGTATGATCAACCCTGTCGGGCGTTTTGCTTAAAGCACGGTAATCATTGTATTTGGGTAGGATGGATACCGCTTTCGCCATGGCTTCAAGATCAAGGTCCTGATCGGGGTAAAAAGAGCTGAACTTGCTCAGGAAGGGATCTTTGTAGTTATGGATAAAATAATCGTAACTCCGCTTTACGCCGTCAAAACGCGCGTGCGGATCGCCCTGCATGGGTATAATATCAAATACGGCTATATCATCGGGCAGTACCTTGTTAAGGCGGAATAATAGGTCGAAGTCGGGATCGTGGGCGATTTCTGTATGGAAAAAGAACTGGCTGGCATGCACCCCGGCGTCTGTACGTCCGCAGCCCACAATATTTACCGGGTATTTTAAAATGCGTGTAAGCGCGGTTTCAATGGTTTGCTGAACCGTTATTGCGCTCGACAGCTTTTGCCATCCTGCATACTTTGTACCATGAAAACCTATGTGAAAGAAGTAGCGCATAATTTACCCCGGTATAAACGCCAAAAATGCGCATTATTTTATAAAACAAAAGCCCGGTGCAATTAAACACCAGGCTTTGTATATAGATAACAATTGTTTACACTTTTTTAGGCGGCAAATCAAAAGCGATGGCGTTATGTTCAAAATGGCCTTTATGCGAACCATCGCAAAAAGGTTTGTTTTTTGAAAGCCCGCAACGGCATATTGAAACTACGGTACGGTCCTGCAAACCGTAGGCGTTACCCTGCGTATCTACAATTTCAAAATCGCCCTCTATTTTTACAGATCCGTTATTGTTAATGGTAAGTTTAGTTTTTTCCATGTATCAGATTTTGGGCGAAATTACAGATTGCAGGCAAGTTAAAATTGTTTATTTACTATTTAGAAGTGTTCCTGATTGGACAAAACCAGGCGGCAGTATCAGGCGAATGACTGATTGAAAGCCACCAGGATCTGTAAAAATATATCCCTGTCCAGCACAATAGATGCCGGGGGCTCGGGCTTTAATAACTTATCGTTTTTACTTTTAACAGGAAATAACGCTATAAAATCCCGCAGGCTAACCTGGTATTTCAACACCGGGTCGCGGTGGTAAATTTCTTCCAGCCTCATTTCAAAAAGGGAAACACTAATCGGGTCGGCAATCATATCCAAAGCTACTGTTTCTTTATTTACTGCGGTTTAAAGCCGGGTATAAATGACAAATTAATGATTTGTAAATTTATACAGCAGGGCGCTATAATTATAAATTTGTAATACAGGCAGTAAAGCCTGTAATAAAATCTACACTATGGAATACAGACAATTGGGAGCATCAGGCCTGCGTGTGCCCGTGTTAAGTTTTGGTACTGCTACTTTTGGTGGCGGCAACGAGTTTTTTAAAGCCTGGGGCAATACCCAGCTTGATGAAGCCAAAAAATTGGTAAACCTTTGCCTCGACGCGGGCGTTAACCTGTTTGATACCGCTAACGTTTACTCGCATGGTATTTCCGAAGAGATTTTGGGTAAAGCCCTCGAAGGGATTCGTAATGAGGTTCTGATATCAACCAAGGCAACCTTTACCATGGGCAATGGCGCTAACGATTTCGGTTCATCGCGTTTTCACCTCATTAAATCGGCCGAAGAAAGCCTCAAACGCCTCAATACCGATCGGATCGATATTTACCATATGCATGGTTTTGACGCCAATACGCCTGTTGAGGAAACCCTGCGCGCGCTTGACGATCTGGTTACAAGCGGAAAAGTGCGCTATATAGCTTGTTCTAACTTTTCGGGCTGGCACCTAATGAAATCATTATCGGTATCTGAAAGATATGGCTGGAGCCGGTATGTTGCGCACCAGGCCTATTATTCGCTGTTAAACCGCGAGTTCGAATGGGAACTGATGCCGCTGGGTATCGATAAAAAGGTAAGCACTATTGTTTGGAGCCCGCTATCGTCGGGCCAGTTGAGTGGTAGGTTTAGAAGGGGGCAGCCGATCCCTGCCAACTCCAGGACAGTGCAGGGCGGGGCACATGGCCCGGCAACTAATTTCGATCATTTGTATAATATTATCGACGCCCTGGATGAAGTAGCCGAAGAAACAGGTAAGTCTGTACCGCAGGTTGCCCTGAACTGGTTGCTGCAACGGCCAACCGTAGCCAATATAGTTATCGGTGCCCGTAACGAAGAACAGTTGAAGCAAAACCTTGGCACTATAGGCTGGAATTTAAGTACAGACCAGGTTAAAAAGCTGGATGCTGCCAGTGAAGTGCCACCTATATACCCATACTGGCACCAACGTCAAAACCTGAAACTGGTTCCGTTGCCTATACAGTATTAATTTCAGGCGCAAGCTATCTTTTCGTAAAATGCCGTTCCTTAATTAAGAGGAATGGCATTTTGTGTTTCAGGCAAGGCTCAATACGTAAAATTACGCACTCCTGATAGCGCTTTTACCGTGCCAATACGCTGACTAAATCCAAACGCAAGGTTTAAATTTGCTTTATAGGTAACAGGGTTTTAACTATTATAAAACCCCAGGCCTTATCACCATCAAATTATGTGTAATGATCAAAAAGCAATACCTTAAAGAAATTGCCATAACATCAACTCAGCAAAGGCGCGGCAATTCAAACACCACTAAAGATGTAATGAAAATACAAAGCTGGCTTAACCTTTATGCCGTCACTCACCCCTCGGCGGGCACCGCCACCGGCATCGACGGCGATTTTGGCCCGGCTACCGAAACCGCGGTAAAAAACTTTCAAAAAGCGAAAAACATACCGCAGACAGGCATAGTTAACGCTGCTGTTTTTGCCTCCCTTTGCGAACCCATGACCAGTGCCTTCTCCTCAAACGCTCAGGGCAATGGCCTGCGCGAATTGATTGTGAACACGGCGCTGCAGCATCTGGCAAACTCTCCGTTTGAACTGGTAATAAAAGGGCAAAGCAATACCGGCCCCTGGGTGCGCGCCTATATGGATAATAACGAAGGTACCGAATGGTTTTGGTGTATGGGCTTTGTGCAAACCATCATTGACCAGGCTGCAACCATTTTGGGTAAAGATTTCCGTACGCTGATGCCCTTAACGTATAGCTGCGATACCGTAGGTACAACCGGCCTGCACAAAGGCTTACTTACCCGTTACAATGTTGTACGCACTACTCCAGGCATTGTGAAACAAGGAGACATTTTCCTGCTGCAGAAAACAGCGAACGATTGGGTTCATACCGGTCTTATTACTGCCGTACAAGGCGATCTTTTTGAGACTGTTGAAGGAAACACCAATACTGATGGAAGCAGCAATGGCAATGGTGTTTACAAGCGTGTACGCAATTTCCGAAGCTCCAAACTTGATGTATTTTCCATACAGCCCCTGGTTTAAGCTGCCCGATGCGCTGAATCGTTAGCTCCTTACAGGGGCTTTTTTTTTAAGTAACAGTTAAATTACAATGGATGCTTAAAAAAAAGCACCCATTTTTTCGGTCGTTTACAAAACTTAGTTAATTTGCGTTACTGCCTGTCGGGCAACCCAATAAGCCAAATAAACCTGATCTATCTATGGATTGCATAGAAATTGTTCCATCAAAAGCTATTGAACCATACCGGTTTTAATCGTGTATCTGTTGGCGGGTATGTCAGGCATTTTAAAGGCATTAGTATGTTGTTCAGAAAGCAGCAACGAGGCTAACTGCTCCATTTTATTGCTATGACAGTATTGATGATTTTTGTTTTGAAAAATTAGCTATGAAAAAAATAATATACCCTGCTATTGCACTTTTAACCTTAGCGGCATTTTTGCCGGCCAGGGCCCAGACAAAATTATTTGATGGTAAAACGCTGAACGGGTGGAAACGCCTTGCCGGTACTGCTGATTATAAAGTTGAGGATGGCGCTATTGTAGGCACAACCGTGCTGAACTCGGGCAACTCATTTTTAGTTACTGAAAAAGAATACGGCGACTTTATCCTGGAACTTGATGCGAAAATTGAAAGCGAATTAAGTAACTCGGGCATACAAACCCGCAGCCATTTTGATCCCGAAGGTAACAAAGGTAAAGGCAAGGTTTACGGTCGCCAGTGTGAAATTGACCCTTCAAGCCGCAAATGGACAGGCGGTATTTACGATGAAGGCCGCCGCGACTGGCTGTACCCGCTGGATCTGAACCCCAAAGCAAAAGATGCCTTCAAGGTTGGCGAGTACAATCACATTAAAATTGAATGTATTGGCAATGAAATGAAAACCTGGATAAACGGGGTGCCGGCCGGCGATGTTGTTGATACCGTAGATAACAAAGGTTTTATAGCCCTGCAGGTACATGCGGTGAGCGAAGAAAAACAGGCCGGTAAAAAGGTGTATTTTAAAAACTTAAATCTTAAAACTACCAATGTAAAACCCGCGCCTTTTCCTAAAGATGTTTACGTGGTAAATTTAACCCCCAACAGCCTGACCGCCGCCGAAAAAGCCGCCGGTTGGAAACTGCTTTACGATGGCAAAACCAGTACCGGGTGGCGCGGTGCAACCTTAAAAGGCTTTCCGGATAAAGGCTGGGAGTATGCGGATGGTACCATGCATGTATTAGCTTCGGCAGGGCAGGAAGAATCGGGCGGTGGTGATATTGTTACCAACGATAATTACAGCGCTTTCGATCTTTCGTTCGAGTTTAAGCTTACACCGGGTGCCAACAGCGGCGTTAAATATTTTGTAACCCTGTCTGAAGTTACCAAAGGTTCGGCTATTGGTTTAGAGTATCAGGTGCTTGATGATAAACTGCACCCCGATGCCAAACTTGGCCGCGACGGCGACCGCACACTCGCCTCGTTATACGATCTGATCAAAGCCAATAAGCAAGAGCGTTTTGTACATCCCATAGGGGCCTGGAATACCGGCAGGATAGTGGTGTATCCCAACAATCATGTGGAGCATTACCTTAACGGTATTAAAGTATTGGAATATGATCGCGGCTCGCAGGCTTACCGCGATTTGGTCGCCATCAGTAAATACAAAATCTGGAAAAACTTTGGTGAAGCCGCAGAAGGTCATTTACTTTTACAAGACCATGGCAACGAGGTGTTTTTCAGAAGCATTAAGGTTAGAAACTTAAAATAGATCGATTTGTGGACACTTACTAAGTAAAGCACGTCATTGCGAGGCACGAAGCAATCGCACGGAGGCAAGTTCGCCCTGCACAGTTCGCGATTGCTTCGTGCCTCGCAATGACGTTTTTAATTATAGGGTTCATTTCAAACCTTACAACGATTTCCTCAACCGCACGGTAAACGGCACAGCAAAACGCTCGTGGCAGCTGCTGAGCGCAAACTCAGCGGTTTTGACGCCCATTAGCTTAAAATCCGTAGAAATGGTAGTAATTCCGTCAAGGATAATTTCTTTAAGCGCGGTTTCATTATAGGATATGACGCCTACGTCCTGCGCCACTTTTAAATCGGAAGCGATTATTTTTTTGACCAGCTCAACCAGGTCGTCCTCAGTAAGGCTGATGTATACAGTATTGTGGTTGATGTTTTCAGCTGCCAGGGTTTCCACCACCTCATATTCAAAAGCATACTGGCGGCAAAAGTTTACAAACCCCTTCATTATCTCTTTGGAGTGATAGGTTTTACCCGGAAAGATCAGCTTGAGCGTATGGTATTTACTCAGGTTATCAAGCATGCTTTTCAGGGCCTCGTATACATCTGATGCAAAATCTTCATATATCGCCGCAAATTTACCTGTAACCCCCGGTACCATGTTGTCAAGCAATATCAGCTTGTCTTTCGGGATGGTGTTGATAATTTCGTGGGCTTTGGTTTCATTATCTAAAAAATGCGGTATAACGATGTATTTGGCATAATCGTTTTGGATCCCCTCGGCGATGATCTTTTTAAAAAAATAAAAATCGTTGTTATAGATGTAAAAGTCTACCGCCGCCTGCTCGCCAATGGTAGCCACAAAGGCATCGTAAATAATTTTTTTATGCGCGCTTAACTTGTTGAACAGCAGGAAAATTTTGAGCGGTTTTTGAAAATCAGTATTGGAGATAAAGAAACCCTTGCCCGGAACTGAACTGACAATTCCTTTGTCTTTCAATTCTTTATATACGCGCTCTATCGTATTTCGTGAAGTGTCGAGCGCATAGCTCAGATCGTTGATAGATGGCAGCATATCATCCTTCACGATTTGGCCGCTCTCAATAGCCCGGATAATGGCGTTAGAGAGCTGCAGGTACTTCGGGGTGATGGAGTACTCATCGATGGATAATATTTTAAGATAATTCTTCACATCACAAATGTAGTATTTGGTGTAATATTCTTATTGTGTAAAAAAGACAGATAGAGATAGTTGGCAGGCAGTTTATTTATATCTTGCCTTAACCAATTAAAGCCCTCAGGGCTACGGAGATCAAACCCGATTAAACCAATGGCATTGAACCACAACCAAATCAAAATTTCATTTGTAATAGCTGCATGCGCACTACTCTTTACAGTTAATGCAAAAGCGCAGGACATTTACGCGCAGTACCGGCAAAGCTGGCTAAAAAAAGCCGAAGATTTTAAGCCTAAGCTCACCGAAACCATAAAACAACCGGTAGGCCTCGTAAAAATGGAAAAGGACGCTTCGGCATTCCAGGGCTGGAAGGCTGTTAAAAGTGAAAGTATCGATTCGCTGTATAACAACTCGTTTAAGAAACACAGCGGTGTTGTTGCCGATTTTGGTGAACACTTAACAGGTTATTGCACTTTCACCATTAAAACCCTAAAGGGTACGCAGGACGCGCCGGTGCGCCTTAAATTCACCTTTGGCGAGGTACCCGCGGAGCTTTCGGTTCTGTTTGATCCTTATCCCGGCGGTTTGAGCCGCGCCTGGTTGCAGGATGAGATCCTTACCATAACAGAAATGCCCGCTACTATCACCATCCCGCGCAGGCTGGCCTGTCGCTATGTGAAAATTGAATTGCTGGGCGCTTCTGCCTATTTTGATTTCCATATCAGCAATATTCAGTTTAAAGCTACAACATCTGGCACCACAACGCCGCATGCCCTGGCCGCGGGCACATCACCTATGATTACCGCTATTGACAGGATAGGGTTAACAACTTTAAAAGAGTGTATGCAAACGGTATACGAAGACGGCCCCAAACGCGACCGCCGCCTCTGGATCGGCGACTTGTACCTCGAATCGCTGGCTAATATGTACTCGTTTAAAAACTACGACCTTACCCGTCGCTGTTTTTACCTGCTGGCCGGTTTATCGGGCGATGACGGCATCCTGATCTCGAACGTGTTTGAAACACCCGAGCCCCACGCCCAGGTTGGTAACCGCCTGCTTGACTACTGCTTTTTGTATAACGTTGCCCTTAAAGAGTACGTAGCCTCCACCGCCGATAAACAAACCGGCCTCGACCTATGGCCTGTCGCCAAAAAACAACTGGATATTGCCCGCAAATATGCCGGTGCCGACGGCATGATGGATTATGTAAAAGCCGGTAAGGAGTGGTGGGTGTTTTTTGACTGGAAGGATGGGCTTGACAAACAAGGCCCGTTACAGGGCTTAACCGTATATACGCTAAACCAGACTTATCAACTTGCCAAGCTTTTGGGTAAAGAAAGCGAAGTGGCCGATATCCCAACATTGGCCAGAAAGCTGAAAGATGCGGCCCATAAAAATCTATATGATAAAAAGCAGGGCCTGTTTATAAGTGGTACCAATAAGCAAATCTCTTACGGAACGCAGGCCTGGATGGTGTTAAGTGGCATAGCCTCAAAAGCGGAAGCACAAAGGGCGTTGAAAGCCCTGCCAAATATAGCTGATGCCGTGCATCCCGGCGCGCCATACATGTTTCATTATTATGTAGCCGCGCTGATTGAAAGCGGCCTGAAAGCTGAAGCTAAGCAGGCCCTGCAGACCTACTGGGGCGGCATGGTTAAAAAAGGGGCAGACACTTTTTGGGAAGTTTACGACCCGAACGATGAGCTAAAATCACCCTATAACTTTTATCCCGTAAACAGCTACTGCCATGCATGGAGCTGCACGCCTGTATATTTTATCAGGAAATACCCGGATATTTTTCAAAACTGAACCGGGATTAGGGGGATTTTTAGATTTGATCTTTATTCAGGCAAAATCCTTCAATCCGAAAAGTCATCTGAAAATCCCGGTTCAGGGTCATCGGTCTTTCTTCTTAAACGCATAATATAAGTACCCGAGGGCCGGCAAAATGAACAAACTGCCGACTAAAAGACCGATACCCAAATCATCAATACTGTTGCTATTGGCATGCTCGGTAAGTAACGACATCGAGCTGCCATCTTTAAAGATCACAAATCTCGGGAAGCGGGAAAACCCAACCGAAATTAAAATCATACAAACCTGGAACGCGGCCAGAAGCCTGATCCATTGGCGGTTTCTTTTATGTGATATGATTAAATAAAGAACTATTAGTGAAATGGTTGCGGCAATTACAGCAACTAAACTTACGGGATTACCAAAGATCCAGTTGGCGAGGTTCACCTTTTCAATATACGAAGCCAGGAATACCAGTGCCCCGCAAATTACCGCGGCAATGTTCATGATCTTCGCCTTGCGGATGTAGCGTTTGATTTCGTCAACATCATCAGTTTCGCCAATTATATAAATTGCCGCAAGGAAACCGCAGAGTGCCACCGTAAAAAGGCCCACCGCAACCGAAAACCAGTTAAACCAGCTGAAGATGTAAGCATGGGCAAAGTCGGTTGCTTTGGGGTTGATCTGTCCGGACAGCGCGCTGCCTGCTATGATTCCCAAAAACAAGGGGGTTACAAAGCTTGAGTAAACAAAGATGCGCGTGTAAAGGGCCTGCGTTTTTTCGTCTTTTACAGCATCGTAATTACGAAAGGAGAACGCTGTACCTCGGGCGATAACGCCAAGCAGCATAATTAATAACGGGATGTGCAGGTAAATACACATTTCGCTGTAGATAACCGGAAAACCAACAAACAGGATCACCACGGTAATAATCAGCCACATGTGGTTTGCTTCCCAGATAGGGCCTATGGCCTGGTACATGATTTTGCGGGTGCGGTGTTTATTATCGGCAGATGTAAACAGTTCGATGATGCCGGCGCCAAAATCGGCCCCGCCCAATAAAAAATAGAGGGTGATGGCGGCAAAAAGAAAAAGGATGACGATGTAAAGCATGATCTCGGGGTTTAACGGTCGTACAATTCAGGCACCATCTGGATCTGCCTTTTTAATAAAAATATAACAGCCACGCTCAGCGTAAAATAAATAAAGCTAAACAGGTAAAACGAGTATTGGATGCCCGGCATAGGGGTTACCGCTTCGCTGGTGCGCATCACCCCCTGGATAATCCATGGCTGGCGGCCTACTTCGGTAACCGTCCATCCTGCCTCTAGGGCGATAAAACCAAGTGGTGTAGCCCAGATAAATAGTTTCAGGAACCAGGGCTTACTTAACAGATCTTTCTTTTTCCATAACTCATAAAAATAAACTATACCTATCAGCATCATTAACACCCCGATGCCTACCATAATTTGAAAGGCATAATGGGTTACCGCTACCGGAGGCTGGTTTTGCACCGGTATTTTATCCAACCCGTTTACCGGTGTTTTAAAATTATCATGCACCAGGAAGCTTAACAGGCCGGGGATCTCGATGCCGTAATTCACTTTTTTTACAGCTGTATCGGGGATGCCACCAATAACTAAGGGCGCGTATTCCTGTGTATGGAAATAGGCTTCCATGGCAGCAAGTTTGGCCGGTTGGCGTTTGGCCGCGTTTTTGGCTGATAAATCGCCGCTTAAGGGTTGTATAATAGCGGCTGCGGCACCGAATACGATAGCTATTTTAAAAGCCCTGGTATGAAATTGAATGTTTTTTTTGCGATAGATCATGAGCGCGTGGATGCCTGCCACCGCGAAACCTGTTGCCGAAAACGCGGCGATGATCATGTGGAGCGACTCGGAAAACCAGGCCGCGTTAAACATAGCCTTAACCGGGTCGATATTGATATACTGTCCGTTTACAAAATCAAAACCTGAGGGGCTGTTCATCCATGAATTGGCCGAAACAACCAGGATTCCTGATGCAACACCGCTAATACCCACAATAATTCCGGCGGTCCAGTGTACCCAGTTATTGAGGCGGTTCCAGCCGTACAGGAACAGTCCTAAGGCTATGGCCTCGATAAAGAAAGCCACGCCCTCCAATGAAAACGGCATGCCGAATATCGGCCCGGCATGTTTCATAAAGCCCGGCCAAAGCAGGCCCAGTTCAAATGAAAGCATGGTGCCCGAAACCGCGCCGGTAGCAAAGAAGATGGCTACGCCCTTGCTCCAGGCAACGGTGATGTTTTTATAAACCGGGTTTTGTGTTTTAATCCATTTATAATGTGATATGGCCATAAAAACCGGCATCACCATCCCAATGCAGGAGTATATGATATGAAACCCTAACGATAAGGCCATTTGGGATCTGGCTGCTAAAAAATCATCCATAGGTGTTATACTTAAATAATGGCTGAAATTAAATGATAATGTAACAAATTTGTAACTAAATGCTTATCGATATTGAATTTAAAATAGGTTTTGTTGCTTGAAGAAATTGGATTAGCGAGAATTATTTAGTAAACATTTGTGGTGGATTAATAGCCCGAAGGGGGGCAAGAAATTTTCACAAGAATTTTACGAATTATCAAATATTGATTCCTTTGCGTTTTTTGTTACTATTAAAATTTGCATACATTTAGTTTGCAAATGGAAAACAAAAACAATAAGAAAACCATCAGGGCATGGGCTTTTTTTGATTGGGCCAATTCGGCCTATAACCTCGTTATCACGTCAACCATATTTCCGGCCTATTACGTGGCCATAACCACTAATAAGGCCAATGGTGATAGGGTCAGCTTTTTTGGGCATAGTTTTGTCAATACGGCACTTTCTGATTATGCACTCTCGGTAGCATACCTGGTGATGGTTTTGCTTTTGCCTATACTATCTTCTATAGCTGATTATAAGGGAAATAAAAAAATCTTCATGCTGTTTTTTACCTTGTTGGGTTCGGTTGCCTGTTGCGCATTGTTCAATTTTAATAGCGACCACCTCGAAACAGGTGTGATCTGCTTCGCGCTGGCTGCCATAGGCTATAGCGGTGGATTTGTATTTTATAATTCTTATTTGCCTGAAATAGCTACCGTTGACATGCAGGATAAGGTAAGTGCCAAAGGTTTTACTTATGGCTATATTGGCAGTGTATTACTGCAGTTGATCTGTTTCGTATTCGTATTGAAAGGCGAGTGGTTTGGTATTGTAGATAAAACCTTCGCGCCGCGTTTGTCGTTCTTGCTGGTAGGGCTCTGGTGGATCGGTTTTGCGGTTATTCCGTTCACTGTTCTTCCTAAAGGCAGCCCTAACGCGCAAAGCCACAATCATAACATCATTAAAGGCGGTTTTATTGAGTTGGGCCATGTTTGGAAAAAAGTTAAACAAATGCCGCTGCTCAAAAGATTTTTGCCTTCATTTTTCTTTTACTCCATGGGCGTTCAAACTATCATGTTGGTAGCTACGGGTTTTGCCGCTAAAGAACTTAAGATGGAAACGCCGCAGCTGATCACGATTATCCTGATTATTCAGTTAGTCGCAATTGCAGGTGCCACGTTAATGTCGCGCTTATCCGGCAGATACGGCAATGTAAGGGTACTGGTTGGTGTAGTTATTTTATGGATTTTGGTTTGCTTAGCAGCGTATTTCACTTACACCCAAATGCAGTTTTACATCATAGCCGTTGTTGTAGGCCTGGTAATGGGAGGGATTCAATCCATGTCGCGCTCAACCTATTCTAAATATCTGCCCGAAAACATCCCGGATACGGCGTCATTTTTTAGCTTTTACGATGTTACCGAAAAACTGGCCATTGTAGGTGGAGTATTTAGCTTTGGCTTTTTTGAAGAACTTACGGGCAGCCCCCGCAATTCGGTATTGGTGCTGGGCATATTTTTTATTATCGGGCTTATTTTATTGTTTTCTTTATTACGTGCAGAGAAAAACATTAATAAAAATTCGGATTTTAGCGCCCTTAAGTAATTGTTGCCGATGAATGTTGAGTTGTTTATCCCTTGTTTTATAGATCAGTTGTATCCTGCTACGGCTTTCAATACGGTTAAGGTGCTTGAAAAGGCGGGTTGTAAGGTTAGCTATAACCCCAATCAAACCTGCTGCGGGCAGCCTGCTTTCAATGCCGGTTTCTGGGATGATGCCAAGGCTATAGGCGGTAAATTTTTGAGCGATTTTTCGGAGGACAGCGTGATCGTTTCACCATCAGCATCGTGCACGGGCATGGTGAAAAATTATTATAACGATCTGTTTACCAATACCGCGGTACACAATACCTGCCGCGCCATACAAGGCAATATCTATGAACTTTCAGATTTTTTAGTGAATATCCTCGAGTTCGATTATTTCGGTGCCGAACTTGATGGTAAAGCCGTTTACCACGATAGCTGCGCGGCACTGCGCGAATGCAAGATCAAGGAAGAACCCCGCAAACTACTTTCTAAAGTTCTTGGTCTCGAATTATTGGAGCTGAAGGATGGAGATACCTGTTGTGGTTTCGGCGGGACTTTTGCCGTAAAATTTGATGGAATTTCAACCGCAATGGCACAACAAAAGGTAGATAATGCGCTTGCAGCCGGTGCGGAATACATTATTTCTACCGACGCTTCATGCCTGATGCATTTGCAGGGCTATATCGATAAAAACAATCTGCCTATACAAACCATGCACCTCGCCGATGTTTTGGCTTTGGGGTGGGGGAATGTGTGATGGGTTTATTCCTTATAGAGCTTCATTTGTAAGGTATCTTTGTTGATTACCATTTTCCATTGCATGCTTTGGTCGATGTGATTGCCGATATCAATTTTGGTGGTATCACCTTTCGGTCCGTTAAAAAATACATTCAACACATGATGGTTTGCATCGTACAGGTATGAGCTAAACCAGGCCTTCATATCGTCAAAAACATACGGATTTGCCGAGAAGGATATCGTTCCGTCTTTTTCAACGTAAACTTTATGAAACGACGAAGCATGCTTTATCCACGCGTTTTCATCGTCGGGTTTGCCATTTCGCTTTAACTCGGTTACTTTCCATATCCCGGTAAACGGAGCCGGAGTGGGTTTATGGGCAACATAATGATACACGCTGTAAAAAGCGGTGGCCAATACTAAAGGTATCACTATCGGTTTCAGAAAACTTAGTTTTATTGGCGGAGTTATTGATTTGCTTAAAAACAATAATTTGAGGTCGTCCCATCGCAACAGTAGTAAAAAAAACAAACTTACAGTTAATATAGCGGCAACCACAAACGCGCCAAAAGCGATATCATAAAACAGGTTGATCAATACGATATTCAACATCACCGGTAATAACAGGCAAGTGCCTAATAACGTAGTACGCCTGAACATGAGCAGTATGCCGCCGAAAATCTGGATGCTGCCCAAAATAACGGCAAAGGTGTAGGAATGGCCGAAATAATACCAGGTAAGTGACAAGCCGTTTAAATGACCAGCCTGCATATCATCCCTGAAGTAATAATGACCAAATTGTGTTTGACAGATTTTGGCAAAACCATAAACACTAATGGTATAAGCAATAAAATAACGGATAACGGCCCTGAACCAGGCATGTTTAGCGGTTGAATCTTTATTAGCTTTTAGCTCGTTGCGGTGCCAGGATATTGAATATAGAAGAGCGAGCAACGCTGCCGCGCCTAAGCCATCAATCAGGGCATCGTCAAGCACGTTGCCGAACCGCATATAAAATATTTCGGGCGCTAAAGATGAAAACAGCATGTAAATACCGCACACACCTGCTACTAAAACTAAAAAAAACTCAGAAAATTTGCTGAACCATGAGGAGCGGGTGACTGTTTCCGGTTGCATTGAGCTGACTTATTTCCTGTCAATATCCAAAATCCTGCCCTCTTTAGCCATATCAGCAAGCAAACTTTTAGGCAAGCCCTGCTGTGCAATATCGTAAGCGGTATCACCTTTGGCGGCAATGTCATCCAGCCCATCTTCGCGATCCGTTTCGTATTTGTTGAGGGCGAGGTATACGGTATCGGCAACTACGCGGTTTACTTTATACAAAGTGTAATGCTCGTTTTTTAATTTGATGTGATACACATCATTGGGTTTAGGGCTTAATATCAACCGGCTGACACGGCTGGCTGTTTGTTTCCCGTCGAAGTACCCGAATATGGCAATTATTATAAGTACGCCGATGCCGCTAAATGTCCAGACAGGGATTTTAGTTTGTGCCTTAAGGTTATCATAACTTAACCTGAGCGAGGCCGGCATCTCCTTTAATTTTAAAACCTGCCTGCAATTAAGACATTGTGATACCCCGGTTTTACCTATCGGGAAAAACGGGATCCAGAAAACGTGCGCCCAGCGCTGAAAAACATTCATCTGAATACTGTTGGCTGTATTGCAGTTAGGGCATGAATCCGTTGTGATTTCGTTTTTAAGTAATTTACCCCTGGTTCCGTATACGATCATGGTGTTTTGGTTTAGGATGTTTTTATCCGGTCGAAAATAGCGAAATAGGAGGGGATAATATAACTATTTTTGATGCCGTTTCAATTTAAATGGGAAATCATAAGTATAGGCTCTCTATATTTAAAAGTTCGGGCTTAATTACTTTAAATATTCTTGAATTTTCATTTGTGTCAGCAGGCGTTATAATTTTTTTGAATAATAAATAACTGACAATTTGCCGCGTTGTAATACCCGGCAATTCCGATTCAAATTCATTACCTATCGGGATTTCGGCGGCTCCGTATTTGTCAATCAATGCGTTCATCCGACCAAAAAAAGCGCGGACAGATTGTTCCGGAAACCTTGGCGGATATGGATGATTTTTAAACGAGTGCCAGATTTTATCAGCTGGTTCATCTAAATAACCCTTCAATGAACGATTCCCAAATCCAAAATTCCATTCATCTGTTTCTACCAGACAATGCTTTTCTAAATCTTCAGGCTTTCTGTAACTGCGATGTTCTCTTTTCTCCCAAAATAAGTTTGCGGTTTCCAGAGATTCGGCCGATTGGAAATGAAATATCGCCTTAACAAAATCAATATTCCGCAAAACATGCTCCATTTTTAAGATAAACAGTTTAAAATCCTCCTCATCAAACACTGCTGCGCCTATAGTTTGAGCATAGCTTATAACCATATTATCCCATGTATAATTATACATAAGTACCCCTTCGTGATGATAGTTATTATAATCACCAAGTCCAAAATCAGAAGTGTTTATTGGGGGGAACATCAAATCATTTCCCAACGATTTGATAAAATCTACAGAGCCAACATAATCATGGTGTAAAGTTATCGCACCATATATAACAGCCATTTCCATGTGATAAAATTAAGTTTATAAATGTAACAGTTATATTAATTAAATGCTGATGTGTTTTTTTCGTGTAGGGCGCGCGTTCTTACTCGTCTATAATTTATAGCTACATTTACCGTAACATGAAAATCAATCGCTTATACATTTCTTTAAAAAACTGTATCTTTGCCGTTTGAAATGAACAAGAAAGTCGCTTTTTACACTTTAGGCTGCAAGCTGAATTATTCGGAGACCTCATCTATTGGTCGCCTGTTTAACCAGGCCGGCTATGATACAGTTGGCTTTACCGATAAGCCGGATGTTTTTGTAATCAATACCTGCTCGGTTACTGATAATGCCGATAAAAAGTGTAAAAAGATAGTTAAGGAAGCGCTCAAAATTTCGCCTGATGCCTATGTTACCATTGTAGGCTGCTATGCGCAGTTGAAACCGCAGGAAATTGCCGAAATTCCCGGTGTTGACATGGTGCTTGGCGCTGCCGAAAAATTCCAGATCATTGATCACATCAGCGATTTAACTAAAAGGCCTAAGGCGCTGGTATTTAATCAACCTGTATCAGAAGCTAACGAGTTTGTACCCGCATATTCCTTTGGCGACCGTACCCGTACGTTTTTAAAAGTGCAGGACGGCTGCGATTACTCCTGTACTTTCTGTACCATTCCGCTGGCCCGTGGTGCAAGCCGTAGCGATACTATCGAAAACGTGTTGGAGCAGGCCCGGCAAATAGCTGCATCGGGCGTTAAGGAAATTGTTTTAACAGGCGTAAACCTGGGTGATTTTGGGATTCGTAACGGTAAACGCGAAGACAAATTTTTCGACCTGGTAAAAGCATTGGATGAGGTAGAAGGAATCGACCGTTTCAGGATCTCCTCAATCGAGCCTAATTTATTAACCGACGAGATCATAGCTTTTGTGGCTACGTCAAAACGTTTTGTGCCGCATTTCCATATCCCGCTGCAATCCGGTTCGGATAAGATTTTGGGGTTAATGCGCCGCCGCTACAAACGTGAGCTATATGCAAACCGTGTGGCCAAAATCAGGGAGCTGATGCCTGATTGCTGTATCGGGGTGGATGTGATCGTCGGTTTCCCGGGCGAAACGCGTGAAGATTTTATAGATACCTATAACTTCCTGAACGACCTGGATATTTCATACCTGCACGTATTTACCTACTCTGAACGGGAAAATACCCTTGCCGCCCAAATGACGGGCGCCGTTCCGGGTTCATCGCGCGGTGAGCGGAGCAAAATGCTGCACATCCTGTCTGACAAGAAACGCCGCGCTTTCTATGAAAGCCAGCTCGGTAAAAATGAAGAAGTTTTATTTGAGGGGGATATTAAAGACGGCTTTATGCATGGTTTCACGCGTAACTACGTAAAAGTGCGTACCAAATATGATCCCGTACTGGTGAACGAATTAAAAACCGTTCACTTAACCAATATTTCACCTGATGGTGATGTTGAAATAACAGAAGGCGAAGAAATATTAGTGCATTAAACTTTATATTCGCCCTAAAAATTAACCTATGTTCCCTACGTTAACTTCGCTGTTACAATACCTTTTTGGTTTCCATCTCCCGCTGCCTATCCAAACTTTTGGTTTTTTTGTGGCTATCGCCTTTGTTGGCGCTTACTGGGCTTTTGGGCAGGAATTTAAGCGCAAGGAAGCGCTGGGTGTTATTCATTCGTTTAAAAAAACAGTAACCGTAGGCTTGCCTGCTGCTGCAGGCGAATTGGTTGGCAACGGCATTTTCGGCTTTTTATTAGGTTATAAACTTGTTGACTGCGCGCTTAATTACCATGCGCTTATTGATAATCCGCAGGATTTCTTATTATCGTTAAGGGGCAACTGGATAGGCGGCTTATTAGGGGCTGCGGCTTTCGCATACTGGGCCTGGCACGAAGCTAACAAACAGAAGCTGGATAAACCGATAACCAAAGAAATTGATGTACATCCGCACGAACTGTTAGGCAGTATATTACTATGGGCCGCAGTATTCGGTTTTGCAGGTGCCAAACTTTTTAACGCGCTCGAAAACTGGGGCGATTTTATGAAAGACCCGGTTGGTATGCTGGTAGGTTTTAGCGGGCTCACGTTTTATGGCGGACTAATATGTGGCGGCGCTGCTGTTTTGTATATTGCCAATAAAAACGGTGTTAAACCTTTAAACATGCTGGATATTGGCGGCCCGGGTATGATGCTCGGCTATGGTTTGGGTCGCATTGGCTGTCAGATGAGCGGCGACGGCGACTGGGGTATTGTAAATACAGCGACAAAACCGGCTTGGCTGAGCTGGGCGCCGGATTGGATGTGGAGTTTTAAATTTCCGCATAACGTGAACGACGAGGGCGTGCAGATGGTAAATTGCGTAGGTAAATTTTGCCATGAATTGCCGCTTCCGGTTTACCCTACCTCTTTTTACGAGAGTGTAATTTGTTTATTACTCTTCTTTGTATTATGGAAAATAAGGCACAATTTTAAAGCTCCGGGCGTTTTGTTTGGGATATATATGATATTGGCCGGTGTTGAGCGTTTCATGATCGAACTCATCAGGGTTAACACCAAATATGTAGTTGCAGGAATTTCGTTTACCCAGGCCGAAATGATTTCGGTAATTATGGTTTTGGGCGGCACCGCGCTTATTGTAAACGGACTGAACAAACAGAAGAAAACGCCGGTTACAAATAATGGCTAAAAGCGCGTCAACAAGTAATTTATTTCAGAATCAGGTTTTCAGGTTCGTACTTTCGGCAGGCGCCGGTTTTTTGGTAGATGTATCTGCCTTTTATTTGTTTTACCATAACCTGCTGGTGCAGCGTAACTATCAGGTACTAGGCTTTACCTTTCGTAATTACACCGTCTCATTAGCGCTTTCGTTTTTTATGGGTGTGCTGGTTAACTTCCTGATAACCCGTTATATGGTTTTTAACGAATCGAAATCGGCACCGCAAAAACAGTTTATCCGCTTTGTAACAGTAGCCACAGTGGGTTTTTTCGCTAACCTTACGGTAGTTAAAATATTGATCCAGGCCTGTAGTTTTAATCCTACCGTGGCGAGGGTTTCGGCTGCGCTAAGCCTGTTTTTCGCCAGTTTTTTTATACATAAAGTTTTTTCATTCAGCTTATCATTAAAACGTAACCATGCAAACGGCCAACATAACCAATCAGGTAACTGAAGTTGCAAAACAAGCAGGCGATTTTATCCGCCAGGAACGTAAAGCCTTTGATCCGGATAAAATTGAGTACAAAGGCCTCAACGATATGGTATCGTACGTTGATAAAACCGCCGAGCACATGATTGTTGCCGGATTGAGCAAGATCCTGCCCGAGGCCGGTTTCATCACCGAAGAAAAAACCACCACCAAAATAGGCGAACGTTACAACTGGATCATCGACCCGTTGGATGGTACTACTAATTTTATTCACGGTGTGCCGGCGTTTTCGGTAAGCATCGCGCTTAAAGAATATAATGAACTTATTTCGGGCGTGGTTTACGAAGTTAACCTTGATGAGTGCTTCTACGCCTCTAACGATACCCCGGCATATTTAAATGGCAAAGAGATTAGCGTAAGTAAAAACGCTACAGTAGGTACCAGTCTGCTGGCAACCGGTTTCCCATATTACGATTTTACCAAACAGGCGGCTTATATCGAACTATTCACCGAACTAATGCGCAGTAGCCACGGCTTAAGGCGCTTGGGCTCGGCAGCGGTCGACCTGGCTTATACAGCCTGCGGCCGTTTTGATGCTTTTTACGAGTATAACCTGAATGCCTGGGATGTTGCAGCCGGCATTGTGATTGTTAAACAAGCCGGTGGCGAGGTTGTGAATTTTAAAGGCGGGAGTGAAGTGTTGGAGGCGAGGGAGCTGTTAGCTACTAATGGCAAAATTACTCAAGAGATGTTGGGGGTGATACAAAAGTATTTTCGATAGAATATCTATCATAGATAGTTCTATTTGAAAAATGATTTAATATATTCAAATATTTTGTAAAGAAGCAGTCCAATCCATAAAGACAGTCCGCCTAAGATTGAAAAGATAATTAAATCTTTTTTTTCAATGTTTTCTGAAAATAATATTGTGCACACACAAAGCGCATAAACGAGGTGACCCAAGATTATCATCCATTTTCCTAATCTTGTGTTTCTGCGATCTATGCTTTCCGCTTCAATCAATTTAATTCCTTTTTTTTCAATCGGGTGCATAAGAATTGGAACTTCCCCATTAAAATTCTCTATAATAAAATTAAACGTAACCGAATCTTTTCTATTCCAAACTGGGACATTCCATTCTAAGTTTTTTAGAATAAAATTATAATTGTTTGTGATTTCTTGAGGATCTATATCTCCTTCATTCTTTTGAGCATTATATTCATCTATCTCATTAACTCTTCGGTTTCTTTCTTCGTAGAAATTATCTTCCAATTTGATATTAGTGCGATAATTATCATGAAATGCATTGAAACTTAGGAATTGACTATTAACGTCGACCCAACATTTAACAACTACGTTTTCAAAATCACTATTACTTTCGTTTGTGATGTTTAGCGTAACAAAATTTAGATGTTTTACTATTCTGGTGTCATAAAGAACCTTTATGTTGCCATGAAAGCTATCATTAATGGATGTCCCTAAAGAATTAAATTTTCGTGAAAAACTAAACAGTGCTCCTCTATTTTTAAACCTTTCTAAAACTATATAAACTATTAAGCTTATCAGCGAGCCAATAAAGGCCCATCCTAATTTTGAAATGCTATCCAATGTCTCTTTCATACTATCTATAAAAGTAACAAATTTGACAGATAAAGATTAATTCTCAATTTCAAAACGTTAACAGTGTAATATTTGCCACAAACAAAAAAGCCTCTCATTTTCATGAAAGGCTTTCCTATAAATAATAATGGAGTACGAAACTCCAAATTTCAAAATTACAATGCTTCCGATACCACCTCAGTAACCTCAGGCACCATACGTTTCAACAAATTCTCGATACCTGCTTTAAGCGTAACGGTTGATGATGGGCAACCGCTGCATGAACCGCGAAGCTCCACAGTTACCACACCTTCGTTAAATGAGCGGTAGGAGATTGCGCCGCCATCCTGCTCAACAGCCGGGCGAACGTAATCATGTAAAATCTGCTGTATTTTAACCTCGGTTTCAGTACCTTCAAAGTTACCGGCTTCTGCTTCCTCTTCCAGTTGTACCTTTAATTCAGATTCTACAGCGCCTTTTACAAACTCCTTCATAATCGGCTCAACATCTGCCCAGTCGCTGCCCTCGGCTTTGGTAATGGTTACAAAGTTGCTGGCAAAGAACACGCCATTTACAAATGAAAATTTGTAAAGCTCTTTTGCAAAAGGCGATTTTTCGGCGCTTTCCTTAGTAGGGAAGTCAACACTGCCATTAATCAGCAGTTTGTTAACTATGAATTTCATAGTTGCCGGGTTGGGCGTTAATTCAGTATATACGTTGATATTCATCGTTCGTGTTTTTAATCAATCCTAATTAACAAATTTAGTGAGCTTTTTTATTAAAAACTACCCTAAACTTTGTTATGACATTTCTTTGATGTGCAAATGTGCAGATGATGTGCAAATGTGAGGATTCCAGATGTGCAGATGATGGATCGATGTGTAGTTCTCAAATCGGATCACCACGTTCATTATAAAATCATCTGCACATCTGCACATCGATCATCTGCACATCAATCCATCATCTCTCATCGATCAAATCCCTGTGTAATTTAATGGCGTTATCTTTTTTAATTCATCCTTAACGGCATCGCTTACCTGTAAGCCGTCAACAAATTCGGCTATGGTTGTGGCGTTAATCTGCTGGTTGGTACGGGTAAGGTCTTTTAGTGCTTCGTACGGGTTCGGATAACCCTCACGTCTTAAAATAGTTTGGATGGCCTCTGCCACAACAGGCCAGTTGGCTTCAAGGTCGGCATTGATGGCATCGGTGTTTAACAGCAATTTATTAAGCCCGCGGATGGTTGATTTGATGGCGATCAAGGTATGGGCAAAAGGTACGCCGATATTCCTCAATACGGTGGAGTCGGTTAAATCACGTTGTAACCTTGATACAGGCAGTTTGGCTGCAAGGTGCTCAAATAAAGCGTTGGCTAAGCCCAGGTTACCTTCCGAGTTTTCAAAATCGATAGGGTTAACTTTGTGCGGCATGGCCGATGAGCCCACTTCGCCTGCTTTGATCTTTTGTTTAAAGTAGTTCATGGATATGTAGGTCCACATATCTCGGTCAAGATCAATCAGGATATTGTTTACGCGTTTCAGCGCATCGCATTGGGCCGCGAAATTATCGTAGTGCTCAATCTGGGTGGTAAACTGCGAGCGCTTAAGGCCCAGGATATTATTAACAAAATTGTTGCCGAATGCTTTCCAGTCGATAGCCGGGTAGGCGATGTTATGGGCGTTAAAGTTACCGGTAGCGCCGCCAAACTTGGCTGAGTTAGGAATTGGTTTCAACAGTTCGAGCTGGGCTTCCAAACGCTCAACAAAAACTTCAATTTCCTTACCCAAACGGGTTGGCGATGCAGGCTGGCCATGGGTGTGGGCCAACAGCGGTACGTCTTTCCAATCAGCAGCGAATGATTTTAAAATATTAACCAGGTCTGCAATGGCAGGGTAGTAGCTATTATTTAAGGCCAGCTTAAATGTGTAGGGAATTGCCGTGTTGTTGATATCCTGCGAAGTAAGGCCGAAGTGGATAAACTCCTTAAAAGCCTCTAAACCTAACTTATCAAACTCTCCTTTAATAAAATACTCAACCGCTTTAACATCATGGTTGGTGGTTTTTTCGATCACTTTTATACTTTCAGCATCAGCTTCCGAAAAATTTCGGTAAATATCACGTAACTTTTCTGATAGATTTCCGTCAAAAGACTGTAACTGAGGTAGTGGGTATTCCGCAAGCGCTATGAAGTATTCTATCTCAACAAACACACGGTACTTGATCAATGCATACTCTGAGAAATATGCGGCAAGTTCGGCTGTGGTGTTTCTATACCGGCCATCAATAGGCGAGATCGCTGAAAGTGAAGTAAGCGTCATATATATTAAAAGAGTGGGTGTTAATTTTTGCAAAGGTAATCATTTTTGAAAAGCCTCCGGCAGATTAAACCTTCTCGTTTAAAGCCCTGAAATTAAGCTCATAAACCTACAGATTTAAAAATGAACAAAACGTTTGTAATGAAAAAGTAAAAACCGAAGGAAACTTTGTAATCAAAAAATGTTTCCATAGTTTTGACCCGGAAAGTCAATGAGTCAAACAGAAAGAATTATTAAAGGCGCCGAAGACCTGTTTTTAACATCAGGCATCCGCAGTATCACCATGGATGATATCGCCAGGCACCTCGGCATGTCGAAAAAAACCATTTACCAGTTTTTCAGGGATAAAAACGAATTGGTTGTAGCCCTGACTAAAAAGAAGCTGCAGGAAGATGAAGATCAGATTAACGAGATAGAAGCAACCTCAAACAATGTGATTGAAGAAATGATCAACACTACCAAATGTTCGGAAGAGATATTTTCCCGTATCAACCCGGTGGTGATTCATGACCTTCAAAAATATCATCCCGAAGCATGGACTGATTTTCAAAACTTTAAGGCCAATTTCCTGATCCAGAAAATGGAGCAGCTTTTAACCAAGGGAATGGCCCAGGGTTACATCCGTAAGGATATTGACGTAAAAATTATGGCCCGCATGCGGGTTAACCAGGTAGAGCTTGGTTTTAATACTTCAATATTCCCGTTGGCTGAATTTAGCCCCTGGAAGGTGCAGGTGCAGTTTCTGGATCATTTTAACTACGGCATTTGTACCCTTGAGGGTTATAAGCTGCTTGATGAATATAAAAAGGAGAATAATGAATAACATACTGACATAAGGCTGTCAAACCATAGCCCGAAATTTGATGCCATCCATTTAACCAAATAATCACTCAATCAATACATAATGAAATATTTACTTTACACAGCAACGCTTATTTGCGCTATAGCACTTAAAGGCTATGCGCAGGAGGCACCGCCAAACGGGCAAACGTACAATTTTAGCATACAGGATTGTATTAACTATGCTTATGAGCATCAAACCACGGTAGTAAACGCGGGGCTTGATATCAAAAGCGCCGAATATAAGGTAAAGGAGACAACCGGCATCGGGTTGCCGCAAATTAGCGGTTCGGCTTCGCTGCAGGATTATTTAAAAATACCGACTACCCTGTTACCCGGCGAGTTTTTTGGTGCGCCCGGAACGTTTGTGCCCGTTAAGTTCGGTGTAAAATACCAGTCTAACCTGGGTTTAAGCCTAAACCAGATCCTGTTTAACGGGAGCTACCTGGTGGGTTTAAAAGCTTCAAGAACTTATCGTGAATTGTCGCAGCGCAACTATACCCGTTCAAAAATCAATACCAACGTTGCGGTTACCAAAGCGTATTACCAGGTGCTGGTAAGTAACGAACAAATAAAACTGTACGATGCAAATATAGCGCAGTTAAAACAGCAGGTTGATCAAACCGTAGCGCAAAACAAACAGGGCTTTGTCGAAAAAATTGATGTCGACCGAATTACTGTTCAATATAATAACCTGGTAACCAATCGCGAAAATGTGGTGCGCTCATTGGCGCTGAACTATGAAATGCTGAAATTTCAGATGGGTATGCCGATTGAAAACAGTTTGGTACTTACCGACAAGTTAAGCGACGTTAATTTAGATAGTAACGTAGCCGACCTTTCGGCAGATACCTCTTTTTACCATAACCGTATCGAGTACGCGTTGCAGGAAACCCAGAAAAAACTGAACGAACTTGATCTTCAAAACAAAAAGTCAAATTACCTGCCGTCGCTCAATGCCAGCGGCAGCTATGCGGCTTCCTACCAAAATAACAGCTTTAGTAAACTCTACAGCCAGGTATTCCCGTCAAGTTATATAGGCTTAACCCTTAACGTGCCCATTTTTAGCGGCGGGCAGCGGCTTAACCAGGTGAGGCAGGCCAAAATCGAGGTTCAAAAATCAACTAATGAGCTGGCTAATCTTAAAAACTCCATTAATCTTGGTGCCAAGGTTGCCACGGTATCCTATATCAACGGCTTGCAAACACTTAATAACCAGAAACGCAACCAGGCCCTGGCCCAGGATGTATTGCGGGTAGCTAAAATAAAATATCAGCAGGGTGTGGGCTCAAGCATTGAGGTTACCCAGGCCCAAACCAGTTTGGAAGATGCCGATAATCAATATATACAGGGATTGTACGATGCGCTTGTAAGCAAGGTTGACCTTGATAACGCCTACGGCCGAATTAAATAAACACCACTAAACTCACTTTATAGCAATGAAAATGAAAAGATTGATATACATACCACTAATGGTTTTGCTGGCAGCCTGCGCAGGCAAACCGAAAGATAAAAAGGCCGAGCTTGATGAGCTGAAAAAGCAGCAATCAGACATCAACTCGAAAATTGAAAAGCTGCAGGCCGAAATAGGTACAACCGATTCTGCTAAAACTACGGATGTAAGCGTTACCGAAGTCAAAACCGGCAGCTTTACCAATTATGTACAGATACAGGGTAAAATTGACGCTCAGGATAACGTAACCGCTTATCCTCAAACCCAGGCTGCTATAACTGCCATTTATGTAAAAGCAGGACAGCACGTAAGTAAAGGGCAAACGCTGGTTCAACTGGATAATAGTGTAATGAAGCAAAATATTGCGCAAAGCGAAGCCCAGGTTAGTTTGAATCAGCAGTTATTTGATCGCCAGAAGAACCTGTGGGACCAAAAGATAGGTACCGAGGTTCAATACCTGCAAGCCCAAACTGCTTTACAAAGCAGCAAAAAGGCTTTAGACGCATTGAAAAAGCAATCGGCTTTTTTCCGGATCGTATCACCTATCAACGGCACTATTGATCAGATGGATTTGAAATTGGGCCAGGTTGCGGTTCCGGGGCAAACAGGCATCCGTATTGTTAACGCCGATGTTTTGAAGGTGAAGGCAGATGTTCCCGAATCGTATGCGAGCAGTGTAAATACCGGTAATGATGTAAAAATTTTAGTTCCGGATGCCAAAGACTCGTTGGTTACCAAAGTGACCTTTGCCGCCAAAGCGATTGATCCTACATCCCGCAGTTTTGGCGTAGAAATTAAATTGCCGGTACGTGCAGGCCTTCGTCCTAATATGACGGCGATTATAAAAATTGCTGATTACTCCAAAAGTAATGCTATAGCTGTACCGGTTAAGGCTATCCAGAAATCTGAGAACGGCGATTACGTGTATGTTAACCAAAATGGTACAGCCAAACAGGTTAACGTAAAATCGGGTGTTACTTATGGCGGCAAAACAGAAGTGTTGTCGGGCCTGAAAGCAGGCGATCAGCTAATTGTTGAAGGAGCTACAGAAGTAGAAGATGGCGATAAGATCAAGGTTGTTCAATCAGCCAATTAGTATTAATCAATTGATCTGTTCATTATGAAAGATGTAAAAAAAGAATTTGGCCCCTCAAGTTGGGCCATCGACAATAAGACGGCTATTTATGTGCTGATGTTTCTGATTACGGTATTGGGGATCATCAGCTATAACAGGCTGCCGAAAGAAAACTTTCCGGATATCGCGCAATCAAAGGTTTTTATAACTACCACCTTTGCCGGCCAATCGCCTCAGAACATCGAGAACCTGGTTACGCGTCAGATAGAGAAGCAGCTTAAATCATTAAAAGGTTTAAAAAAAGTAACCTCAAACTCGGTACAGAATGTATCGATTATCACTGCTGAATTCCAGGCTAACGTAAATATCAAGGACGCCAAAATTGACGTAAAAGATGCTATCGATAAAGCAAAGAAGGATCTCCCTCAAAACGATAATAACTATACTGAACCTACTGTATCTGATATCAACGTAGCTGACTTGCCTATTTTGTATATCAACATATCAGGTAATTATGATCTGAAAAAATTAAAGGAATATGCCGATATTTTGAAAGATGAGATCGAAGGGTTTCGTGAGATTTCGAAAGTGGATGAAGTAGGAGCGCTAACTCCTGAGATTCAGGTTAACGTTGACCTGAATAAGATGGCTGCGGCCCAGATAAGTTTTACCGATATTACGGATGCTATTGGCAGGGAGAATATTCTTTCATCAGCCGGAACAATAAAAACCGATGGTGTACGCCGGGCTATAGATATTAAACAGGACTTCAAGAATGCTGATGAAGTTGCCGCTATGGTGATTCGTAACCCTAAAGGGCAGGCGGTTTACCTTCGTGATATTGCCGATGTTAAAGATTCGTTTTTGGAGCAGGAGAGTTATGCAAGGTTAAAAACAAATGATAACCCAAATTTTAAGAATGTAATTACACTTAATATTAGTAAAAGGTCGGGCGAAAACCTGATCGAAGCCTCGGATAAGATCAACGAACTAATTAAACTGAAACAAAAAACGGTTTTTCCTAAAGGTTTGGACATTGTAGTAACCGGCGACCAGTCTGATAAAACCCGTACTACGCTTAATGACCTGATTAATACCATCGTTATCGGTTTCTTATTGGTTACGGTTATCCTGATGTTTTTCATGGGTACAACCAATGCCATCTTTGTGGCTCTATCCGTTCCTTTATCATGTTTTATTGCCTTTTTAGTGATGCCCGCTATTGGGTTTACGCTTAACATGATTGTGCTGTTCTCGTTCCTGCTTGCGCTGGGTATTGTAGTGGATGATGCTATTGTGGTTATTGAAAATACCCACCGTATCTTTGCCAATGGTAAGGTTCCTATTAAAGAAGCTGCAAAAATGGCAGCGGGGGAGGTGTTCCTTCCCGTTTTTTCCGGCACCATGACTACATTGGCCCCGTTTGTACCATTGGCGTTTTGGAACAGCCTTATAGGGCATTTTATGTTCTTTTTACCCATAACGCTTATTATCACCTTGCTGGCGTCATTGGTGGTAGCATATATTATCAACCCCGTATTCGCGGTTGATTTTATGAGGCCGCATCATGATGGCGAGCACGATAACCCGAAATTTGACCGTCCTACAAAACGCGGGTTAGTATTTTTGGCTATAGCTACGGTTATAGGGTACCTGATCAACGTTGGATTTGGCAACCTGATGGTGCTGATAACAGTATTGTACCTGTTAAACCACTTCTTCCTGCTGAGGGTTATTGACAGGTTTCAGAAAAACGCATGGCCTAAGTTTCAAAACTGGTATGCCAAATGGCTTGAGCGCGCTGTAAAGCGACCCGTAACTGTTTTAATAGGTACAATTGCGCTTTTTGCGTTCGCTATTTTCTTGATGGCAGTACGGGGTAAAACGCCGGAGTTTTTCCCATCCGGCGATCCTAACTTTGCTTATGTTTATATCACTTTACCCATCGGTACAGATCAGGCTTATACCAACGAAGTAACTAAAAGTATTGAAAGGCGTGTGGCACAAGTAGTTGAGCCAGATAAAGATATCGTATCATCAGTAATATCAAATGTAACCAAAGGTGTTGCCGATCCTACAGATGAAGACCAGGGTGATTACGAAAACAAAGGTAAAGTTACGGTAGCATTTGTTGAGTTTGGCAAACGAAACGGCAAGGATACCAAAAAGGTGTTGGCTAATATACGTGCAGCAGTTCAGGGGGTTCCGGGTGCAAAAATAGCCGTAGCACAAGAAAACAGCGGCCCCCCGGTACAAAAAGATATCAGTATAGAAATTGTTGGCGACAATCTTGATACTTTGGTGGCTACCGGCAACAGGCTTAAAAGTTACCTGGCTAAACAAAATATAGCTGGTATTGAAAATTTAATTGCCGATGTGCAAAGCGATAAACCCGAAATAGTTTTTGATGTCGACCGTGAACGTGCAAATCGCGAAGGTATCACCTCAGGTCAGATAACCCAAAACCTTTTGACGGCTATATTTGGCTGGAAAGCTGCTGATTTCCGGAACACGCGCGAAGACAATTATAAAATTATGGTACGCGCCCAGGAGAGCCAACGTGGTAATATTGATGAGTTGAAGAACATGAAGATTACTTATCGCGACCTTGCCACAGGTGGCGCTATTCGTCAGGTACCTATTTCTGCTTTTACAGATGTACGTTATACCAATACTTACAGTAACATCAAACGCAAACAACAACGACGGGTATTAACGCTGGGCTCTAACGTGATTAAACCTTATAATGCCAATGAGGTTAACGCCAATATTTTAAAGGCTATAAATAATTTTAAAAAGCCCGATAATGTCATAATCCGCCAGGGAGGCGGCCAGGAAGACCAGATGGAGGCCATGAATTTCCTGCTTTCTGCGCTCGCGGTATCATTTGGTTTAATCCTGATTATTTTGATGATCCAGTTTAACTCAATAGGTAAAACGCTTATCATTATCAGCGAGATCTTTTTCAGTATCATTGGCGTACTGCTCGGTGTAAGCATCTTTGGTATGACCATGTCTATCGTAATGACCGGTGTAGGTATCATCGCCCTTGCCGGTGTGGTGGTACGTAACGGTATCTTACTGGTTGAGTTTACCGATATGTTGCTGGAGCAAGGCGTAAGCATTCATGATGCCGTTGTGGAAGCCGGCCACACCCGTATGACACCTGTATTGTTAACCGCCACAGCCGCTATTTTAGGTTTGATTCCGTTGGCAGTTGGTTTTAATATCGATTTTGTGGGATTGTTTACCCATTTCGAACCGCATATTCACTTCGGTGGTGATAATGTGGCTTTCTGGGGGCCTTTAGCCTGGACCATGATCTTCGGTTTGGGTTTCGCTACCGTTATTACGCTTATTTTGGTTCCGTGTTTATACCTCATCCGCTATAACCTTAAGGTGAGGTTATTCGGAAAAAAATCTGTTGAGCCCAATCGTACAGTAGCTTTCGAGGCCGAAACTGTATAAATAAAGAGCAGATCAACTTAACCATCAAAACTGCCGCTCCAATTTTGGGGCGGCTTTTGTGTTTTAAGGAGGTTTGTTATCTGCAGATGGAACATAATGCTATGATATTGGTTAATGCTAATATACTGTAACGTGCTATCATGAAACCAACTACATCAAAACAATTTTTACAGGCGGCATTTATCGGCGCTTTGGCCGGAATGCGTACAACCGCAGCACCGGTGATAGCTACCCATATTTTGAGCATAGCTCCATCCGGCAAACTCAATACCTCTCGTTTAAAGTTTATGCAGTCGCCAACGTTAGCCGCTATTTTTAAGATAGTATCCGTAAGCGAGCTGGTGGTTGATAAACTGCCTTCAACACCCAACCGTATTGAAACCGGAGGTGTGGCAGGCCGGGCACTATCGGGCGCATTAGCTGGTGCAGCCATTTGCAAAGCCTCCGGAATTAATGCCTGGAAAGGCGTAGCGATAGGTGGTTTAACTGCTGTAGCGGCAACATATGCCAGTTATTTTTTACGCAGAGAAATTGTTAAACGCACAGGTGTAGCCGATCCTTTCATTGGCGGCATTGAAGATATTGCAGTAATTGGCGCGGGTGTTGCGCTATGTTCTAATATTTAATCCGCCTGCTTCTGTACATATTTTTCCAATACCCCAAGGTTGCTGATGTCATTACGTGAACGCGGCAGGCTGCCCGGGTAATTCTTCTGGATAAAGGTTACGAGGTGTTCACGGATGTAGCAACGCAGATCAAAGGCGTTTGATGAGGTGCTGGCACTCATCAATACCCTGATTTCGATGGTATGTTCTTTTACATCGGTAACCTGTACTACCTTTACCCTCTTATCCCAAAGATTGCTTGCTGTAATAAGCCGCTCAAATTCTTCGCGAATGGCATCTATGGGCACCGTGTGGTCCATGTACAGGAATACCGTGCCGAGAATATCCGCCGATGTGCGTGTCCAGTTTTGAAATGGTTTTTGAATGAAGTAGTTGATGGGAAGGATAAGCCTGCGTTCATCCCATATTTTTAATACAACGTAGGTTAGCGTTATTTCTTCTACGCGTCCCCATTCTCCTTCAACAACCAAAACATCATCAATACGGATAGGTTGCGTAAAGGCGATCTGGAAACCGGCAAGCAGGTTCCCCAGCGAGGTTTGCGCCGCGAAACCCACGATGATGCCGCCGATACCAACACCGGTGAGTAAACCTGTGCCAATTTTTCGCATGCTTTCAAAACTTAGCAGGATGATAGCAACAGTCAGGAATATAATAGTTACCACAATTATTTTCCTGATAAACTGGATCTGTGTGCGCACCTTGCGCTCTTTAAGGTTATCTACTTTATTAAGATCATAAGTGTGATAAATATAGTCTTCCAATATCCTTACCGAACGTACAAGCAGCCCCGCGAACGAAATGGTAAGCAGTATCTCTACTATCTTATCAAGCGGCTGGTAATAGATCTTGTCCATCCGCATCAAAGGCGACAATAGGTTGAACAGGAAAAGAGGGATAAAATATGCCACCGCCGGGCCAAGGTTAACTATGATAGACCGGAAGATAGAGTAGTCCGTATCCTTTCGTTTAGCATAGATCTTGAATAGCCGGGTAATGATAAATTTAGTGACAAGGCCAATTAATATGGCAGAAACGATGATAATCAGGTTCCATGCAAATGCCGGGGTCCGTTGTGAAAATTCAAGCAAATAAGGCGGCAACTTGTTTTCTATACTCATTTTGCAAAAAGCTTTGTTTTGATTGTAAAATAGTCATAATGTAAAATTGTTTTAGTGTATGCCCTCTCTTATATGTTGTTATCTGCAGTTTAGTGAATTTTTGATAGTTTTGTTAAAAAAGTCAGGAAATCTATTTTGGGTTTTTTGTGTTTACCTGTTAATAAAATTTTGACAACCATATGGCAGCAGCGAATGACCAGCAGGATATTAAAAGGGAAAAGATTTTAGAGGCCTCTTATCAGCGGTTTTTACATTACGGTTATTCAAAAACTACCATGAACGAGATAGCCGGCGATCTTTCCATGTCTAAGGCTTTGCTTTATTATTATTTCCCGGATAAAAGCCAGCTGTATATAGCGGTGATGCGTAAACTTGCCAATGATTACCTTAAAACGCTGGAAAACAGGAGTGGTACATTCGCTGATTTAAAAGAGGCTTTTACTTTCCAGGTAAACACACACCACGAGTTTATTGTAAGTAATTACAATTTTTTTGATTTTTTCAGGTTGAACGAGCAAAACCTGCCCGACGACATCTGGCAAATAGTTGGCGAGGTACACGGCACCGAACTTAAATTGCTTAGTGATGCCATTAAAGCCGAAGTTGAAAAGGGTACGATAAAAGCTGTAGGGAATCCCGAAGAAGTGGTTGATGTATTGATAGATGCTTTGCACGGCATCAGGGTAGGGGCCATATCTCAAAAGAAAACCAATTTTCCCCGCAAAGAACACCTCGAAGAAATTCATGCCAAAAAGCTGCTGCTGGTAGATATTTTCATCAAAGGGCTGATGTATTAGTCAACTGGCTTTAAAGCCTGTTTTTTGAAATACATGCTCAGGCAATCGCGATCAAGGTTTATCTTTTCTGTCATCTGCAGGTATAAAAACCTCGCACTGTCAGTCGGTCGTCAAAAGGGTTGAAGGTATGATTTATGCCTGTTATTTATCGATAACTTTGTTAATATAAATAATCGCAATGCGGATTTCGATCTGCCTTTGCAAATTATTTATACTAAAATACTTCTTTTAAGAGGTGATTGTTTTAGAGTGATTTAGCCTGCCGGGTTTATATCCGGCAGGCTTTTTTAGGCTTTGTTAAAAGTAGTATTTATAGAGATATTACCGTCAAGTATTTTATGAACCGGGCAGGCTTCGGCTATTTTCAGTAACCGCTGTTGTTGTTCTGTATTGATTTCTCCATTAAAACTTAGCCTGGTTTCAATTTGAGTGCCTGTTTGGGTCTTGAACATTTCAATATCTGCTTTGATCTCTTCTACAGGCCACATTTTTCTATCGATGTACATCCGCAGGGTAATAACGGTACAACTTGCCAAACTGGCCAACAGTAAGCTGAACGGATCCATCCCGGTATTGGTACCTCCGGAGCTTTGCGGCTCATCAGCAATTAAGGCGTGCCCGCCGCTGTTAACCACCGTTTGATAGCGTGCGCGGCCGATTAGCGCGCTGGCGCTCTCGATCAGTTCCATTCCCGCATCTTCCATAACCTGTTTATTGTGTGCTTTCGTTTATATCAACCACCGACCAGTTTTTCTTCATTGAAGGTGGTCCGCCGTTGTATTTTAATATCATTTCAAAATTCGTCCGGTTTTTTTCGCCCCGGCCATCAGTTGAAATAACATAAGATTTAATGATATAAACCGAATCTGATTTTTTGCCGAACTGAAAACCATCGTCAGGGAAAGATACGTTGGTTGATTTGATGGTTGGAATTACAAACTCTTTTGCTACACTGTAAGCATCATCGGCATTAGGCATTTTACCGAACGAAAGTATATCAGATACCCCACCCGAAGTAGCAAATTTCACCATTATAAATACAAATACTATGGCTGCAACCACAATAGCGTATACACCCTTCATAGCCCTCTTTTTTTTGAGGTGCTTGTCTTTAAGATAAGTCTTGTCCATTTAGTTTATAACAGGGGATTCAAAAGTAACAATAAAATCAATTACGAACTGTTATTCAAATTGGTTTTTACTGTATACGCAGAAACGGTTATCAGGGTTGGTATCCAAAAAACAGGTAGGCTATAAATATCGCTGCTATAACGCCGGCTAAATCGGCAATTAGGCCGGCAGGGATGGCATAGCGGGATTTTTTAATGCCAACCGAGCCAAAGTAAAGCGCTACGATGTAAAATGTAGTATCGGCAGAACCGTTAAAGATCCCGGCCAGCCGCCCGGCAAATTTGTCGACACCAAAAGTTTGCATAACGCTTATCATCATCGCCTTCGAGCCCGAACCGCTTAGCGGTTTGAGGTAAGCAACCGGCATGGCATCAACAAAGCGGGTATCCAGGTTAAACCGCGTACAAAGCCATCGCAGCCCTTCATTCATATAATCGAGCGCGCCGCAGCTTCTGAAAACGCTGATGCCAACCAGCATCGCTACCAGGTAAGGGATTATTTTGATCGAGGTTTCAAAACCCCCTTTAGCGCCATCTACAAAAGCTTCAAATACATTTACCTTTTTGATGAGGCCGCCAACAATAAAAACCACCGGTATGGTAAAAAGCATAACGTTGCTTATTACTGATGATACCGTGCCAATCTGTTCTTTAGTTAACTGGGTGGTAAAATACCAAACCATAAGCGTTATAAATGCCGTAACGCCGCCCAGCCAACCGATGATTACCTTATCAAATAAGTTAATTTTTTGCTTGATGGCAACGGCTATAAGCCCCACTACTGTAGCTACATATGTTGCTATGATGCAGGGCAGGAATACCTCTGCCGGATCTTTGGAGTTAAGGATTGCCCTTTGCGCTATGATGGTTACAGGTAATAACTGAAGGCCCGACGTATGCAACACCAAAAACATGATCTGGGCGTTAGAGGCTGTTTCCTTATCATTATTTAACTCCTGTAAACTTCCCATCGCTTTTAAACCAAGGGGGGTAGCTGCGTTGTCAAGTCCCATTAAATTGGCCGAAAAATTCATCATCATTTGCCCGGTGGCAGGGTGGTCTTTGGGAACATCGGGAAATAAACGGCTAAAGAACGGTCCAACTATCCTTGACAAAAAATTAATAGCCCCTGCTTTTTCACCGATATTCAAAATGCCTAGCCAAAAGGCCATATTACCTGCCAACGGCAACGCTATATCCATTACCGATGATTTTGACGAGTTAAACATCCCCTCAACCAGCAGTTTGAACGCTTCGGTATCGCCAAAAAAAACTAATTTTGTGAACGATACAATAAAGGCGATTACAAAAAACGCTATCCAGATGTAGTTAAGGGCCATAGTAATGTTTAAGGCTTTGAAGTTAGTGCTTTTGTTGTTTAATATGAAATAATGTACCCAGTCAATGAACCTGTCCATCAACAAACTCAAGGAAGCGGTTAAAGCTGTTAAGCAATTAGAACTCCAAACCGTTGATTGGGAGCATAAGGAATCGCCTGCAAAATGGTCGAAAAAGGAAATAACAGGTCATTTGATTGATAGCGCGCAGATCAATTTACAGCGTTTTGTGCGCTGCACCTATGAAGAAGGTTTCAGGCTCACTTATGAACAGGTTGAATGGGTGCAGGCAGCCCGTTATCAACAGGCGGATATTGGTGAGTTGATAGATTTATGGGCATTGCTGAATTTGCAAATTATAAGGGTGCTGGCAAATTATCCTGCTGACAGATTAAACTCAAAATGCGATAACAGCAAACAGGAACCCAATTTACAAACAGTGGAATGGCTCGCGGCCGATTATGTTGAGCATATGCTGCATCACTTAAAAAACATACTGTAATGGCAGGATACTCATCAACGCCGCTGGCCAGGAAACTTGGCATTAAATCAAAATCGGTGGTAACGCTTATAAATCCGCCGCAACATTATTGGGAGTTATTCAGCGATATGCCCGTGGATGCGAGTTTTGTTGATGATGATGTTTTGCGGAAAGATGTGATTCATTTTTTTACCAGGAGCCTCGATGAGTTTAAGCAAACGCTTCCCGGCTTAATAAAGCAGATTAAACCTGATGGAATGATTTGGGTGTCGTGGCCAAAAAAAGCATCAAAAGTGGTTACTGATGTAACCGAAGATGCGATCCGGAATTATGCTTTGGCAAGAGGCCTGGTTGATATAAAAGTTTGTGCCGTTGATGAAATTTGGTCGGGGTTGAAACTTGTAATACCCTTAAAAAATCGTAAATATACCGATTAAGTCATTTTTGGTTAAAACCTGTTAAACCATGAGCGGCTTGTTTTAGCATACGGTTACAATTGTATAACTTCGTATTGTAATATCTAAATACTATGGCTCAGATTGAATTAAAACGTGTACATGGCGACTTCGGCTTTGAGGCTGTTGATGCTAACGGTCATACGGTAAAAATGGACAGCAGTCCGGAAAGTGGTGGGCAGGATTATGGCGTCCGCCCGATGCAAATGTTATTAATGGGCCTTGCAGGCTGTTCTGCAATCGACGTGATCAGCATCCTTAAAAAGCAACGGCAGGATGTAACCGATTATAAAATGATGGTAAACGGCGAACGCGAAGCTGGTGTTGAGCCATCATTATGGCAGGATGTAGATATTGAGTTTCATATTTACGGCAATGTAGATGAGGATAAAGCCATCCGCGCGGCCGAACTTTCTATCAATAAATACTGTTCGGTAGCCGCTACGCTTGCCAAAGCCGGCGCTGAAATCAAGTGGAAAGTAGTAGTTCACCCTGCTCAATAATACTTTTAATTTTTTATAAATGGCGGAACGGGAGATACCTATCAAAACAGCTCACCTTTTCGCCATTTTACATCAAAAGCTGATAGAGTTGCTTAGCTCGCTATCAACTGATGACTGGAACAAACCCACAGTTGCCCGCCTGTGGACCGTTAAAGATGTTGCGGCACATCTGTTAGATACCAACGTGCGCGCCATATCGGCTTCCCAAAATTTCACGGAACCTCCGCCCTCAGCGCCCATAAACAGTTATGCCGATTTGGTTGATTTTTTAAACGGCTTAAATGCTACCTGGGTGCAGGCGATGAAAAGGGTAAGCCCGCAATTGTTGACCGGTTTTTTGGAAACAACGGGTAAACAACACGCCGAAGTGATGGCTTCGCTCAATCCCTTTGCGCAAGCCCAATATTCGGTGGCCTGGGCGGGAGAGGAGCAATCGTTAAACTGGTTTCATGTAGCCCGCGAATACACAGAGAAATTTCATCATCAGCAACAAATTCGTGATGCGGTAGGAAAACCCGGCATCATGACCGCCGAATTATTTTATCCCTGCTTAGATACTTTTATGCAAGGTTTACCGCATGCTTACAGAGATATTGAAGCGGATACAGGCGCGTTGATTAAAATAGATGTTGCCGGGGAGATAGGCGGCGCCTGGTTTCTGAATAGAATACCAGGCAAATGGGTGCTTGGCAAAACAGCCGTTTCAACTCCCGATGTTATTGTAACCCTTTCGCCAGATACCGCCTGGAAGGTATTCACCAAAGCTATAGCCCCTCAACTTGCTATTGATGTTTCAAAAATCAGCGGAAATTTTAACCTTGGAGAAAATTTATTCAATATGGTAGCTGTAATGGCTTAAAACATTTTTGTTTATTTATCCCATAACAGTACAAAACTGTATTCTTTTCAACGCACTGACCTGGCTGTACAAAAAGTCAAATCTCGTTTGCTCAAATCCAATGCTAATTAACCTGAATTGTGTCATAAAAACACGATAGTTTAGCATAGTGTATCAGCATTTTATATGAAATTCAAAGTCCTTTGTTTTTTCGAATCGGGAGGCATCTTTTAGCCTTGTTTAAGCATGTTTTTATTTGATGGCATCAATGTTGACTTAAAGGTTGTACGTTTTAATGAAAGTTAAACGTATAATTAAATTAATAATATGAAAACAAATTTAAAGAAAGCCTCGCTACTCCTTACCGGAGTTTTGGTAGGCAGCAAGTTATTCGCTCAATCGCCCGATACATTGTTAACTAAAGATTATGTTAAGCCATTTTCGGGTGGAGATCAATTTCGCACCTGGTCGGTAGGTGTACACGGCGGTTTATTAACGCCTTATACTATTTTCGGCCGCAATAGCCGTCAGGATTTTACACATCCAAATAACGAGTTTGGATATGGCGCTTACATTAAAAAACAAATTTTACCATCATTTGGCTTACAAGCCGATTTCCTTCGCGGCGAAGTGTCTGCTTCCAATAGCCACGTAACCTCGTTGGGTACCAACACTTATGATTCTTACTCTACAAAATTAAACTGGTCGGCGGCTTTGAGTGCCAATTTCACATTGGCTAATATCAATTGGCGTCACGACAGGCCGTTTATCCAGCCGTACTTGACCGCAGGTGCAGGCTACATGAACTACACGCCGAGGATCACGCCAGCCGGTGGTCAGCAGCAAAATTTTAAGCAAACTGATAATGGTCATATAGGCGAAGTATTTATCCCGGTTGGCTTGGGTTTGAAATTTAACCTTGCCCCTGGTGTAAACCTTGATATGGGCTATCAGGTTAATTTTGTTCAATCAGATAATTTTGACGGTTACAACTTCGGCTCGGGCGATGACAGGTTTTCATATGCCCACGTAGGTTTAGAGTTTGCCTTGGGTAGCAGGAAGAAACCACAAATGGCGGTTCACAACCCGGTATCATCAATGCGTACCGAATACATGGTTGAAAATCAACGTACCCGTGCCGAACTGCAAATGCAAATTGATGCGGAAAAAGCTAAAAATGCTCAACTGGCAAGCGATTTGGCTGCGACCAATGCTAATCTTGCCAAGCTAACTACCGATAGCGACGGTGACGGCGTGGTGGATGTAAATGATAAATGTCCAAATACACCTTCCGGTCAAAAGGTAGACGGTTCTGGTTGTCCATTAGCTAAACCGGTAATTGTAGTTACCGAAGAAGACAGGAAAGTAGTTAAAGACGCTATCAAAAATCTTGAATTTGATTTAGGCAAAGCCACAATCCGCGCACACTCATATGCAAGTCTGGATAGGGTAGCACAATTATTGGTTGATAAAAACTTCAGCCTTAAACTGGCCGGTCATACCGATAATACCGGTTCAGCCGATCTGAACATGCGTTTATCAAAAGATCGTGCAGAATCAGTTAAATCGTACCTGGTAAGCAAAGGTGCTAACCCATCACGTATTGAAGCAACAGGTTATGGTCAAACACAACCTATTGCAACCAACAAAACAGCGGCAGGCCGCCAGGCTAACCGCAGGGTTGAGTTTACTTTATATTAATAGGTAAGTCGCTTTAAACAACAAAAGCCGCACGATTGTGCGGCTTTTGTTGTTTAATAAGCTGCGGTTTAATATCCTTCAAAAAAATCGATCAGGCCGCCAAAGTAACTGTCGTTCCATCCTGCAACAATATCATCGTAATCGCTGTCGGGAATGTTGGTATGTCTCAATTCGGCCGAGGTGCTGCCGTTTTTATCCGGGTGAAGTTTAATGGTTACCACAGAGTTATCGCTCGCGCCCTCAAAATACCATTGCTGTACTACTTTTTTATTGGGTTCGAATTCGATGTTTTTACCAACTATACTGCCGTCCCACATCGAAAATTCACTGCCCGGCTCGGTAGACATTTCGGCTACTTCACCTGTCCATAGTTCGATAGTAACGGGATTGGTAATGGCCATGTATATCTCTTCGGGAGTGGCCGGTATGCTGTAATATTTTTTGTAATCTTTCACCGGTGCAATTTAGCACAATTAATTTAATCCTTTACCGGGCCTAATGGCAAAACAGTTTTACCATAAAGCTCATTCAAAACCTGGGCTATCCCGGCGTAAATGGCCGAAGCACCGCATACAATGCCCTCATAACCGGCAAAATGTTTAATGGTTGCGTTACCTGTGGCATCGCCGGCTACCAGCAGGAAAAATAGTATGGTTAGCGATGCGAAAATAAATTGTAAAGCGCGGCTTAGCTTTAATGTGCCAAAAAACAATAACAATGTGAATACTCCCCACACACTTAAATAGGCAACCATAGCACCTTCAGAGGGCGCTGTCCCCCAGCCGAGTTTGGGCATTACCAGTAATCCTACTAATGAAAGCCAGAAAAAGCCGTAAGAGGTAAAGGCAGTTAAGCCGAAAGTATTATTCTTTTTAGCCTCTATAACCCCGGCAATAACCTGCGCCAGGCCGCCGTAAAAAATACCCATGCCCAAGATCATGGTATTCATTTCAAAAAAGCCTGCGTTGTGAATGTTGAGCAGAACGGTGGTCATGCCAAAGGCGCATAACCCAAGCGGAGCGGGATTGGCAACGCCATCCTTAGCCGGTGCATCAGGAATACTCATAATAAGCTTTGGTTTAATTGGTTTCAACTGCAATCTAATTGATTTATAAATGTTAAGCAAGTTTTTTACAACCTATAGTTTACTTTTGCGTTAAGCCTACTTAACCATTCCTGAAAGGGAGGGCTTTTAACGGACAATTAACAAATTACACAACTAACAAAAGAAGTCTCTCCTTTTTTGGGGAGATTTGGACGGGGGCTTATGCACAAAATAGTATTGATCCGCCACGGCGAAAGCATTTTTAATCAACAAAATCGGTTTACAGGCTGGGAAGATGTAGACCTATCCGACAAAGGGTTTGAACAAGCCCTGCAAGCGGGGAAAATCCTTCATAAAAATGGTTATAACTTTGATGCAGGCTTTACATCATATTTAAAGCGCTCCATCAAAACGCTCCACTACATATTAGAAGAACTTGATCACCTTTGGATCCCGGTGGAGAAATCATGGCGCCTGAACGAACGCTTTTACGGAGCTTTGCAGGGCTTGAACAAGGATGAAACTATAACCAAATATGGCGAAGAACAGGTAAGGAAATGGCGGCGCGATCCGAACGAGCACCCACCTGCAGTAACCAAAGAAGATCCGCGTTACCCCGGACATGATTTGAGGTACAAGGAGTTAACTGAACGTGAATTACCCTTAACCGAAAACCTAAGCGAAACCATGGACAGGGTATTGCCTTTTTGGAATGAAAGGATAGTGAGGGCTATGCGCCGCAATCAAAAGGTTATTGTGGCTGCTCATGGCAATAGCCTGCGCTCTTTGATAAAATATATCGATAATTTGAGCGATGATGAGGTTACCAACCTGGAGATACCTACAGCGGTACCACTGGTTTATGAACTGGACGAGGGTTTAAACAGGATTAGGCATTACTATCTCGAATAATAACGCTGCAGGCTTTATTTCTCTTTTAGTTGCGGTACAATTGTTTATCTTGTAAGCCATAAACCAATTTTAACCCTGATTAAAAAGAATGAAAAAATCCGACATTTATGAGGTCGCTATCAAGATCCTGGGCATCTATCTGCTGGTGGCCGATATTTCCAAGTTGCCGGGGCTGCTCACGTTTATGGGCAACCATGTGGCTTCAACAACAGAACAGGGCAGCGAGCAAGGTAATTTATTGCTGGTTAACGGCCTTAATTTCATTTTCCTGATTGTACTGGCTATATTCCTTATAGCCTACACAAAAACAATAACCCGATGGCTTACCCACCCGTCAGACTACCAGGAAAACGCGAAACTATTTGCCGAACGCAAGGTAATATTTGAAATAGCTTTAATGATCATTGGCGGTTTGCTGCTGGTTGGCACCATCCCCGATTTTTTATACCATTTATATAACCTCATCAGTGTTAATGATCAAAGCATCGTGATCTCGGCGGGGGCAAAAATATTTATTGGTATTATCACGGTTGTTTTTGCAAAACGGTTAGGCGCTTATTTTGCCAAATAGCGCGAATTATTGCAACCAAAAAAGGCTTCCCAACTGAGAAGCCTTTTTGGTTATTAGCCGAAGAATCTACTAAAAAACTTCGGCTGATTGTTTAGCTGCCGATGCTAAGCTGACCCCCGTGAGCTGATCGGCAAAGGCTACGAAAGCCTTGCTATCAGATATACGTTGTTGATTGGCAATCAGATTTTGCAAATTGATTTTTCCGATAACAAATTTGTAACTTCCTGAATAATAGCGCTCGTTAATATGCTCGAAGTTCAGCGCCTCTACCAAGTCCTCGTCGTCATAACGTAAATAAACGGTTAATTCAATGTTGTTGGTAAAGCTGAGATCGGTTTTTTCCTTTGCTTTTTTATACTCGTACTGGTAATTATAACGTAAAGCGGCAATGTCTGATAATACAGCCGAGCCGGTAGGGTGGCCGCCGGCGCCTTTTCCGAAAAAGAATTGCTGATCGGCAAAGGCCGCCTGTACGGTTACGCCGTTGTATTCGTACTCTACATTGTATAAAAACTCCGTATCGTTTACAAATTTAGGTAACACAAACAAGGCTACGTTACGATCGTCTAATTCTTTAGCTACCGGCACAAGCTTAATTTTCAGGTTCTTCTCGCGGGCGTATTGCAGATCGGCTGCGGCCAGGTTCTGGATGCCGAGGTTAAATACCTCATCCGGCTGTACCACTACGCCGTAGGCATGGGCTGCTGCGATAACCAGTTTGTATTTGGCGTCGAAACCGCCTACATCACTGGTTGGGTCGGTTTCGGCAAAGCCCAAATCCTGCGCTTGTTTAAGGGCGCTATCGTAATCCAGGCCCTCAATAAAACCTTTTGATAAAATATAGTTGGATGACCCGTTGAAGATACCGCTGATAGAGTGCAGCAACTCGTTATCATAATATTCTTCCAGGTTACGGATAATTGGGATGCTGCCGCAAACCGCGCCTTCATACAATAATGAAGTGCCGTATTGGTGCTGGATCTCGATCAGTTCGTCTAAATGCAGGGCAATCATTTTTTTGCTGGCCGAAACAACGTTTTTACCCGATTTTAAAGCCCTTGAAACAATTTCAAAAGCAGCTTCGGTATCATTGATCAGCTCAACAATAGTATTGATCTCGGGGTTGTTAAGCAGTTCTTCTTTATCGGTAGTAAATAATTCGGCCGGTAGCGACCGCTTTTTGTTTGGATCCTTAATGGCGAATTTTACAATCTCGATGTTTAAGTTTTTTGTTTTGATGATGTCATATAAACCCTGGCCTACAACTCCAAATCCGAAGAGGCCGATATTTAACTTTTTACTCATTACGCTGTACGTTGCAGTTCTATAATTTTTCCTTTCACATCGGTTTTAAAAAACGAGGTGAATATGTTTGTTAATGCTTCTGTTTCAATTAAAAATCCATCGTGCCCATAAAACGAATCCAGTTGGGCAAATGCGGCTTTAGGAATCTGCCTGAACAGGAATTGCTGCTCTTCAATAGGGAACAACACGTCGGATGAGATACCGATCACCAGGGTTTTAGCCTTGATCTGGCTTAAAGCCTTCTCAACCCCGTTACGGCCCCGGCCTACGTTATGCGAATCCATTACTTTAGTCAGGTACCAGTAGCTGTAGGCATTGTAACGGTTCACCAGTTTTTGCCCCTGGTAGTTTTGGTAGGATGACGAACGGAAATTATCCTTTACATCATCACTTTCTTCCTGTTGGGTAAGGCCATAGGTTTTATAAGTACGATAACTTAGCAGCGCTATGCTCCGTGCCGCTTTTAAACCATTTCGGCCACCATCGGGCGTGTTATTATTGAACGAGGGGTCGGCACTGATAGCCAGGCGCTGCGACTCATTAAAGGCGATACCCCATGGCGAGTGTTTGGCGTTGGTAGCGATCAGGATGAGGTTTTTGATGCGCTCCGGTTCAATAATTGCCCATTCCATGGCCTGCTGCCCACCTAATGAGCCGCCTATCAATACACTGATATTGCCAATTTGCAGGTGCTGCGCAAGTAGCTGATGCGCCTTCACCATATCGCGCGTAGTAAACTGCGGATAGGTAAGATAATAAGGTTCGCCGGTAGCGGGGTTAATGCTTAGCGGACTGGTAGTACCATATGGTGAACCTAAAATGTTGGCACAAACAATAAAATGCTCTTCGGGGTTAAAAAAGTAACCCTCTCCAATCAGGCCTTTCCACCAGTCAAACACATCGCTGTTGGCGGTAAGCGCGTGGCAAACCCAAACCACATTGTTTTTCTCTTTATTTAACCGGCCGTAAGTATGGAAGCCTATCTCTAAACCATCCAGCGTTTGGCCCGATTCAAACTCAAAAGTATCAGTGTATTTAAATATCTCTGCGTTCATTCTTTTGTTTGTTGTATTGTGCTAAGTCAAAAGTTTTTAGTCTTAAGTTTTAAGTCTTTAGCCTTAAGCCGAAAGTCAAGGTTTATTTGACTTTCGACTTAAAATTTGGACTTTTAACTTTGGGCTTATAACTTAAGACTTAAACACAACCAACGTTTACTATATCACTTTAAAAAATATACATTGTTAAACTAATTCACCCTCCCTGATCTTTGCGAAGGCCTGCTCAAAATCGGCCTTGATATCGTCAATATGTTCAATACCTACTGCTACACGCAATGACGTCGGTGTAACACCTGCCGATAGTTGCTCGGCATCAGATAATTGCTGATGTGTTGTTGCCGATGGCTGAATGATTAATGTTTTTGCATCGCCCACATTGGCTAAATGGCTTACCAGTTTCAGGTTATTGATGAATTGGCTGGCCTGTTCTTTATCACCTTTAATCTCGAACGATAACACACCGCCGAAACCGTTCTTCAGATATTTTTTTGCCAAACCATGGTATGGCGATGATTCCAGGCCCGGATAGTTAACATTGGCCACCTGTGGGTGCTGTTCCAGCCATTTGGCCAGTTGCAAAGCGTTATCCACGTGGCGCTGCACACGGAGCGACAGCGTTTCTAATCCCTGGATGGTTAACCAAGAATTGAACGGCGATTGCGACGGACCGAAATCTCTCAAGCCCTCAACGCGGGCACGAATAATGAACTGGATGTTGCCAAATGGGCCGCCGATTCCAAATACATCGTTAAATACCAGGCCATGATAACCTTCAGACGGCTCGGTAAACTGCGGGAACTTGCCGTTGCCCCAGTTGTAATTACCGGCATCAACAATAACGCCGCCTATGCTGGTGCCGTGCCCGCCAATCCATTTGGTGGTCGACTCTACAACTACGTTGGCGCCATGCTCGATAGGGCGGAAGAGGTAACCGCCGGCGCCAAAAGTATTATCAACTATTAAGGGCAGATCATGATTTTTGGCAACGGCGCTCACTTTTTCAAAATCGGCAATGGTAAAACCCGGGTTGCCTATGGTTTCTAAATAAATGGCTTTGGTTTTATCGTCAATGAGCGCTTCAATGCTTTCGGCTGTATCATCTTTGGCAAAACGCACATCAATCCCCAAGCGTTTAAAAGCAACTTTAAACTGGTTGTAGGTGCCCCCATATAAAAAGGGAGAAGTAACAAAGTTATCGCCGGCCTGTAAAATATTATTCAAAGCCAGGAATTGCGCGGCCTGTCCTGATGCGGTAGCCAAGGCCGCAACACCTCCCTCCAAAGCTGCGATGCGTTTTTCAAACACATCGGTAGTGGGGTTCATGATGCGGGTATAAATATTGCCAAACTCTTTTAGCGCGAAAAGGTTAGCGCCATGCTCGGCGCTGTTAAATACGTACGAAGTAGTTTGATAAAGCGGCACAGCGCGTGAACCTGTTGTTGGATCAACTTCCTGACCGGCATGTAACTGTAGTGTTTCGAATTTTAAAGCAGACATAGTTTTTTGTTGTTTAATTTAGATTTTAAATGTTAGTTGAATTTTGACAAACCGGTTCAGAAAATAACCGGTTTAACAATACACGCCTTTTTCAGGAGATTGAAAAATAGGGGCGTGCCGTGCATTAACAGCAGCAACACATACAAATACAGCTGGCAATAGAGCTAATATGTTGTACTTTACCGTTTGCGGTATAAAAAGTGTTGCGTTGCGTAAATTTAATTAAACTTTTCATGGTTATAAATTTATATTCCCCGGTGTTATTTGCCGGGACAGGAATTGGCACCTTCTTCAACATTGAAGGGTTGCCAGCGGGTCATTGAGCCTGATCTCTCGCCGCTTCTTTATAAATCAAAACCCGAACTACGTGCGGAGTATTGATCGATATTGGTATCGCTACCAAATAATGTTGCGAATATAAGTGGTTATAGGGATATGTACCAAATTTTATTTTTATTAGAGGTGAAAGGTTAAAGGCGAAAGATTAAAGGTCTTTGTAAGACTGATATTTCATCCTACCAAAAATTCCTCTAATCTTTCGCATTTAATTTTACGCTCGTGGGTGTGTTTTAAATCTCTACGCTTGTCCCTGTTCATTGGCCTGACTTGAGCGTGCGTCTAAAAATGCAACAATTAAATTGTGTGGATCAAATCCTGATTCTATATGAATACGTTTGTTATCATAACCCTTCATCAGATACCAAGAGTCTTTAGTTAATACTAATTTAAAATTTTCAAACCCCCACTCATTTCTATCCATGTTGCCGTTCGGGATATTTTGAAACCCTAATTTCTCTAATGTTGTTATAAAATTTGTCATATAATTCGCTTTTTATATAAACATAAGATAAATATCATTCGTTATCAAATTGGCAAAACGCCCTTCTTTGATTATCGGCTTTTCATCGTGTTAATTTGTAAATTAGTTATAAAGACTGCGGTTTGGGAGCTTGTGGTCGGTGTTTTCACCGTACCACTTTCGGGCCATGATGTTGTCGTTTCAATTGGTGTAATTTCTTTAGATCATGTGGTACGGTGAAAACACCGACCACAGGCTTTAAGGTCAAAGGCAAAAGGTTTTTATGAGACGAGTATTTTAAACTCCACAAGTGCTTCTACCTTTCGCCTTTTACCTTTATCCTTTCGCCTCATTAAGCCAGGGCTTGTTCCAAATCAGCTATCAAATCATCAATATGCTCCAATCCAACCGAAACCCTCAACAGGTTACGCGGTGTTTTAGTATCAGGTCCCTCCACGGTAGCGCGGTGTTCAATCAAACTTTCCACGCCGCCCAGGCTGGTAGCTTTGATAAACAGTTTTAATTTATTGATGATGTTATGTGTGTCGTTCTCATCTCCCTTAACAATAAAAGATAACATCCCCCCAAAAGCCAGCATCTGGTCTTTAGCAATATCGTGCTGCGGGTGAGATGGTAAGCCGGGGTACAGCACTTTTTCTACATTGGGATGTTGTTCCAGGTATTCGGCCAGTAATTGGGCGTTGCATACGTGACCTTTTACGCGGTATGGTAACGTTTTAATGCTGCGAACCAGGTAATAGCAATCCATAGGCGAGGGGATGGCGCCGCCCATTTCCTGTACCTGGCGTATTTTTGCCCACCAGTCGCTTTTCTCAGCAGTAATTAACGCGCCGCCCATTAAGTCGCTGTGCCCACCAAAATATTTAGTGGCCGAATGCATCACCATATCGGCACCTAAGTCAAGCGGACGCTGGCAAATAGGGGTGGCGAAGGTATTATCGCACAAAACTTTAATGCCATTTGCTTTAGCTATAGCTACAACCTTTTTAATATCGGTTATTTTAAGCAGCGGGTTTGATGGCGTTTCAACCCAAATTAATCCGGTTTCGGGTTTGATGTGTTGTTGCAAAACTGCTTCGTCATTCACGTCGATAAAGTCAAAGCTAAGGATGCCCGCAAACAGATTTTTAAGCTGGTTGCGCAAGCCATGATACATATCATCGGGCGCGATAATATGTGTGCCCGGCTGAAGCGATTGAAATACCGACATGCCCGCAGCGTTACCCGATGAAAATGAAGCTGCTTCAACACCGCCCTCCAATTTTGCTAAAACATGCTCCAGCGCATGCCTGTTGGGGTTGGCCGAGCGGCTGTAAATATAACCGGCCGGGAAACCACCGTCGTCGCCACGCTCAAACGTTGTGGACATAATAATAGGTTGGATTACGGCCCTTGTTGCTTCATCAACATGGTTGCCGGCGTGTATGGCTATAGTTTCTGTTTTCATGGTTATCGTGTGATGGCGCCCAAAATAAAAAAGAATATTGTGATTAGCTGTAGCGTTTTATGATTTTTAACCGAATAGGCTATAAACCTCGTCATTATGAAAAAAGCCATTGCACTGATCCTGTTCGTTATCGCTGGTTTATCTGCCTGCAAAAAAGACGCTAATGATACCGCTTACGATAAAAGCTATAAAGCCTGGCAAAGTTTTAAAATTGAAAGTAAAAATTCATACATCTATACCGTGAGCTCGGGTTCGGTATTCGGATTTGGTTCTGAAACAAAGATCACCGTTCAAAACGGAAGTGTGATAGCCCGCGAGTATTATGCTTATAAATTAGATTACACATCTTCAACCACGCCTCCGGTTAAAACCACAACCGAACAATGGCAGGAGAATAAGACGTTGTTGGGGCAACACCATTCCGGCGCTGCCCTGCTTACCCTCGACCAGGTTTATCAAAAAGCCAAAAACGAATGGCTTGCCGTTAATAAAAAAGAAAACAGTATTTACTTTGAAGCCAATAACAACGGGGTGATATCAGATGCCGGTTATGTACCTAACGGTTGCCAGGACGATTGTTCGGTAGGTATCCGCATCACTGAGATCAAGGCACTGTAACCTTATTGTAATTTTGGCCGATATGCGTTATAACGCACATTCGTATTGTGCTTTTTAGTAACTTTGGCAGAAATTTATAATGATGCAAAATTCAGATAATTTACAGGTTTTAATCAACGATCCGAATTTATCTGCCGACTTAAAGCACATTGCCCAAAAGGTACTAAATAAACAACGCATCACATTTGATGAAGGCGTTTTGCTTTATGAGCAGGGCGAGCTTGGATATCTTGGCGCTTTAGCCAACTTTATCCGCGAGGAGCGCCACGGCGACAAAACTTATTTCAACCGCAATTTTCATATCGAGCCGACCAACCTTTGCGTTTACGATTGCAAATTTTGTTCGTATTCGCGCCTGCTGAAACAAAAATCGGAAGGTTGGGAGTACACCATGGATGAGATGTTTGATATGGTAACCAAATATGATGGCGAACCGGTTACCGAAGTACACATAGTAGGCGGGGTATTGCCCCAATATGATGTGCCGTTCTACCAGCAGTTGTTCGCCCGCATCCGTGCCCACAGGCCCGAATTGCATATCAAGGCGCTTACTCCGGTTGAATACCATTACATTTTCAAAAAAGCCAAAATTGATTACGCCACAGGCATGCGCCTTATGATGGAGGCCGGGTTGGGCTCCATCCCCGGCGGTGGTGCCGAGATCTTCGATCCGGAAATTAGGGATCAGATCTCCAAAGATAAATGCACCGCCGATCAGTGGCTCGCTATTCACGAGGAGTGGCATAAATTAGGCGGAAGATCAAATGCTACCATGCTTTACGGGCATATCGAAGAGTTTAAGCACCGTATCGACCACATGGAACGCCTGCGCCAATTGCAAGATAAAACCGGCGGCTTCCAGACTTTTATCCCCTTAAAGTTCAGGAATAAGGATAACCAGATGTCGCACGTGGCCGAAGTTTCGGTTATTGAGGATTTACGCAACTATGCCGTTGCCCGGATCTATCTGGATAATTTTGACCATATCAAGGCATACTGGGCGATGATCAGTCGTAACACCGCGCAGCTTTCACTTAATTTTGGTGTAGATGATATTGATGGTACTTTAGATGATACCACTAAGATATACTCGATGGCCGGCGCCGAAGAACAGCACCCGGGCATGAGCACCAAACAATTGGTTGAGTTGATTAAGCACGTAGGCCGTCAACCCATAGAGCGCGATACACTATATAATGTAGTGACCGATTACACTAATTTTGAGTTTGAAAACGAACCCAAACCTCAGTATTACAAGTTACCGGTTATTAACTAAGCTAAAAGCCGAAGGCCGAAAGCTTAAAGCAGGAAAGTAATAAGCTTAAAGCAAAGAGTTCAACGCTTAAAGCAAATTGAAAATAAGCTGAAAGCCGAAGGCCGAAAGCTTAAAGCAGGAAAGGAATAAGCTTAAAGCAAAAGTCTCAACGCTTAAACCAATTTGAAAATAAGCTGAAAGCCGAATGCTCAAAGCTTAAAGCAAAACAGAAAAAACACGCAAGATAGCTTTCGGCCTTACGCTTTCAGCTTTCAGCTCAGATATGAAAACCCTATACATAGTACGCCACGGGCAAACGGAGTTTAACAAGTTAGGCATTATTCAAGGTAGGGGAGTTAATACCGACCTGAACGACGAGGGCCGTAAACAGGCCTGCCAGTTTTTTGAAGCTTACAAAACAGTGCCGTTTGACAAGATCTACATATCGGCGCTGAAGCGTACGCAACAAAGCATCCAGCCTTTTATCGATCTGGGCATCCCGTTCGAAAAACTCTCGGGTTTAGACGAGCTGGCCTGGGGGGTGCATGAAGGGCAGGCACCTACAACTGATAACAAAGCCGCGTTTTTGCAAATTATGCGTGATTGGCTGGACGGCAAACTGGACAGCAAATTTGAGGGAGGCGAAAGTCCGTTGGAGGTAGAGAAACGTCAGCGTGAGGCCCTGGAGGTGATCATGAGTCATCCTGAAGAAAAAACAGTGCTGATCTGCATGCATGGCAGGGCTATGCGTTTGCTGCTTTGTATCTTAACAGGTAAACCCCTGTCCGAAATGGATACCTTCCCGCATCAAAACCTTGTGCTTTATAAGGTAATTTATAACGGCGAAAAATTCGAGATCATCGATTTTAACAACGCCGAACATTTAAAACACTCTGAAGAACAGAAATAGCTATTGTGAACAAGATCAGAATATCAGCGGTAAGCTACACTAATACCAAACCCTTTTTATACGGCATCCAACATACCGACATTATTAACAAGATCGACCTGAGCCTCGATATGCCGGCCGATTGCGCACAGAAGCTCATTGACGATGTGGTTGATATCGGCCTCATCCCCGTAGCAGCCGCTTTGAACCTGCCCCAATGGGAAATAGTTTCCGACTATTGCATCGGTGCTGTTGGCGCTGTCAATTCGGTTTTCATTTTTAGTAATTGTGATATTAAGGATGTGAAAACCATCCAGCTCGATCCGGAGTCGCGCTCGTCCAATAACCTTGCCCGTGTGCTGATGAAAAATCACTGGCAGGTAAACCCGGAACAGATCGTTAACGCTCCCGACTACTCGCAATCAACCGATGAACACGCCGCTTTTGTGCAAATAGGCGACCGCACATTCGGTAAAAAAGATCAGTACAAATATGTTTATGATCTTGCCGAAGAGTGGCAAAAAATGACCGGTTTGCCGTTTACTTTTGCAGCCTGGATAGCCAACAAGCCCATCCCGCAGGAGTTTATGGATGAGTTTAATCGGGCCCTTAAATATGGATTGGATCATCGCGAAGATCTTTTTAAAGAGATGGACATGCGCAATGACTTTGATCTGGTGGATTATTTAATGGTGAAGATAGATTATGATTTGACCGAGGATAAGAAGAAAGCGCTTTATATGTTTTTGGATTACATTAAAAAGCTTAACGCTGAAAGCTAAAAGCCTAAAGCTTTTTAAGGGATTTGTCAGCCTAATGCAAAAAGCTTTCAGCCTTGTGCTTTACGCTTTTGCATTAGGCTTTTTGCCTTAAGCTTTTTGCTTTCAGCTATCAACAAAAATTCTATTTTTGTATCCACAAAAAATAAGGTCACTTTGTAGGTGACCGGTTAAACGTAATTTTATAAATTAAAAATCATAGTTGTAGATGATTAACATTACACTTCCTGATGGTTCCGTTCGTCAGTACGACAAGGGAATCACTTCCGCGCAGATCGCCCTATCGATCTCCGAAGGATTAGCACGTAACGTATTAGCGGCCGAAGTTGACGGCCAGGTTTGGGATGCAAGCAGGCCTATTGAACAGGACGCGCATGTAAAACTGTTAACCTGGAACGATGCCGACGGCAAATCAACATTCTGGCATTCATCGGCCCACTTAATGGCCGAAGCATTGGAAGCGCTGTATCCGGGTACCAAATTCGGTATTGGTCCGGCTATTGAAACCGGTTTTTATTACGATGTTGATTTTGGCGACAAGGTTTTATCTTCTGATGAGTTTAAACAGATCGAGGATAAAATGATCGAGCTTGCTAAAACCAAAGAAGAATTTATCCGCAAGCCGGTAAGCAAAGCCGATGCGATTGAATATTTCACCGAAAAAGGCGATGAGTACAAGCTGGATTTGATCAAAGATCTGCCAGACGGTGCTATCACTTTTTATTCGCAAGGTAACTTTACCGATTTGTGCCGCGGACCACATATCCCTAACACAGGTTTTATTAAAGCGGTTAAACTGATGAGTGTTGCCGGTGCCTACTGGCGCGGCGATGAAACACGCAAACAGTTAACCCGTATTTACGGTGTTACTTTCCCCAAAGCCAGCGAACTGACTGAATACCTGCACATGATCGAAGAAGCTAAAAAGCGCGATCACCGTAAGTTAGGTAAAGAATTGGAGTTGTTCGCCTTTTCGGAAAAAGTAGGGATGGGCTTACCATTGTGGTTGCCTAAGGGAACTGCTTTGCGGGAACGCTTGGTTACCTTTCTGCAAAAAGCACAGGTTAAAGCAGGTTATGAGCAGGTGATCACCCCGCATATCGGTCACAAAAATCTGTATGTAACTTCGGGCCACTACGAAAAATATGGTGCCGATTCGTTCCAGCCGATCAAAACACCGCAGGAAGGAGAGGAGTTTTTCCTGAAACCGATGAACTGCCCGCACCATTGCGAGATCTATAAAACAAAACCACGCTCGTATAAGGACCTTCCGGTTCGTTTTGCCGAGTTTGGTACCGTATACCGTTACGAGCAAAGCGGAGAGTTGCACGGTTTAACCCGTGTACGTGGCTTTACCCAGGACGACGCGCACTTATTCTGCCGTCCGGATCAGGTAAAGGATGAGTTTAAAAAAGTGATTGACCTGGTACTGTACGTATTTAAAGCTTTAGGCTTTGATAACTACATAGCACAGGTATCATTGCGCGATCCGGAAAATCGTGCTAAATATATTGGTACAGACGAAAACTGGGCTTTAGCCGAAAACGCGATTATTGAAGCTGCGGCCGAAAAAGGCTTGCCAACTGTAGTGGAATACGGTGAAGCAGCGTTTTACGGCCCGAAGCTTGACTTTATGGTGAAAGATGCCTTGGGCCGTAAATGGCAGTTGGGTACTATCCAGGTAGATTATAACCTGCCGGAGCGTTTCGAATTGGAATATACCGGCAGCGACAACATGAAGCACCGTCCGGTAATGATCCATAGGGCGCCTTTTGGGTCGATGGAACGCTTTATTGCGGTGTTGATTGAGCATTGCGCCGGCAATTTCCCGCTGTGGCTATCGCCCGAGCAGTTTATCATCTTACCTATATCAGAAAAATATGAAGAATATGCAAAAAAACTTTCTGATATATTAAAAGATTCCGATATTTGCGGGCTAATCGACTTCAGGGACGAGAAAATAGGCAGAAAGATACGTGATGCTGAAGTTAAAAAAATCCCTTATATGCTGATTGTAGGTGAGAAGGAAGCGGCCGAAGGGTTGGTTTCTGTTCGTAAACACGGCGCCGGCGATCTGGGAAGTATGAGCATAGAAGAATTTAAAGAACAAATAACAAAAGAAATAACAGTATAACTTGGCATTAAACAAACCTTTCAATAGAGGACCAAGGCTTCCTTTTAAGAAGAAAGAAGCTGAACACAACATTAACCAATTCATCAGGGCCCAGGAAGTTCGCCTTGTAGGTGATAACGTTGAACAGGGCGTATACTCGTTAAGAGACGCACTGGCCATTGCCGCCGACCTTGAGTTGGATCTGGTTGAAATATCTCCAAACGCAGTACCTCCCGTTTGTAAAGTAACTGATTACAATAAGTTTATTTACGAGCAAAAGAAGAAGCTTAAGGAGATAAAAAGTAATGCCAAGCAAACGGTTATTAAAGAGATCCGTTTCGGACCGAACACTGATGACCATGACTTTGAGTTTAAACTGAAGCATGCCATCAAGTTCCTGGAATCGGGTGAGAAGGTAAGGGCTTATGTACACTTTAAAGGTCGTGCCATTGTTTACAAGGAGCAAGGCGAGATTTTGCTGCTCCGTTTTGCACAGGCCTTGGAAGAAGTAGGTAAAGTAGAGCAATTGCCAAAGCTTGAAGGAAAAAGGATGTTTTTAACCCTTGCTCCTAAAGCAGCTAAAAAGTAGATTATAGTTGCAGATGTACAGATTAAAGATGTGCGGATGCCGGAAAATAAAACGTTGAGAAACGTTAATTATCTAAACACAAATAAATAGAGTTATGCCAAAAATGAAAACCAATTCCAGTGCAAAAAAGCGCTTTAAGCTTACTGGAACCGGTAAAATCGCAAGAAAAAACGCATACAAAAGCCACATCTTAACCAAGATGTCAACTAAACGTAAGCGTGCCCTTGGTCACACCAGCTTAGTATCTGATGCTGATATGGGTAACGTAAAACGTATGCTTTGTATCGGAAAGTAATTCACAAATTTTAAAACCAGGTATTAGAGTTTTAAGTCCGGCATTTAAAATGCAGGCACTCACTACCAAAAAACAAACAAGATGCCACGTTCAGTTAACGCAGTAGCGTCGAGAAGACGCAGGAAAAGGATCATGAACCTCGCCAAAGGTTATTGGGGTTCACGCAGCAAGGTTTATACCATTGCAAAAAACACAGTTGAAAAAGGTTTACAGTACGCTTACCGCGACCGTAAAACCAAAAAGAGAGAGTTCAGGGCTTTATGGATCCAGCGTATCAACGCCGGTGCACGTCAGCACGGAATTTCTTACTCTCAGTTAATGGGTAAATTAGCTGCTAAAGAAATCGGCCTAAACCGCAAAGTATTAGCCGACTTAGCAATGAACAACCCGGATGCTTTCAAAGCAGTTGTTGATGCAGTAAAATAAATATCGTTTAGATAATATCCAGAAAAGGCCGCAATTGCGGCCTTTTTTAGTCTATGACGGTCGATGATATTTTTATCATTCAATGATAATCACCTCGGTAAATTCATCCGCATCATTGTTAATATCCATGTATTGCTTAAAGTTTTGGATATCCTTATCAACCATTTTTTTAAATACAGGATTTAATACTTTGGCTATCCCAGCGCCAATGCCGCCGGCCGGGGGCTGGTAGCTGATTACCACATCCACCACGGTCCCTGTACCATCAACGCTATCCTGGAAGCGGATCTTCCCGGCATTGTTGATCATAGAATCGGGAAGGGAACTCCACCCAATCACCTCGTTTGGTTCATCATGAACAATTTCGGCATGCCAGCTTACCGTGGCTACATTTTGCGGTAACTTCAACACCCAATACGAATACTTGGAATCAATCACCTCCACGCTTTCCAGGTGTTTCATAAATAACGGCAGGTTATCAAGCTTGCGCCAAAATTGATAAACCTTTTCGCGCGGCTTATTAACCGTGAAAGATGAGCGAATATTTACGTTGATCGGGTGGGTTGATAGTTTGCCGATGCGTTTATATAATTCGCAATGGCCGGTGATGCCGCGGTTTAATAAATACCCACCCGCGCCAATTTTTACAATGCTTGCAAGCGGGTTACTGAAGAGGGTTTTAAAACCTGAAAAACCGATTTTCATTCCCCCGGCTATCGAGGTAAGGCGTTCGGGCCAGTTCAGGTTTATGCGGTCATCGCCGTACAGTACGGGATAATTGTCGGTATATTTTACTATTGTAGTTGCCATAGGTTTTAAAAGTTATGTTTTCAGAACAGTATAGCTATAGTTAAGGTTTTTTTTAAGTGAATTTTATTGCTTTATAGTGTAAGATAATGCCATTTACAGATAGTTGACATCAAATTTGTGTATGTGCTATACTTGGCATACCTTTGAACCGCTTTAGGTTTCATTAAACTGTTTAATGAATTAAAAGGGAATACGGTGTAAATCCGTAACTGTCCCGCAGCTGTAAGCTCTGTAACCGTTGCCAAATCTGTATGGTCACTCTCTATAAAAGCAGGGGGGAAGGCCGGCTAAACGGGGAGTAAGTCAGAATACCTGCCTTAGCGTTATATGTTATTCAAAGCTTTCGCGGATTGAAGCTTGAATGTGAATGCTCATCTTTTGGTGTATTTTCATTTCAAAATCTTCCGGTTATCAATTGATTATATCAAGAATGGTGAAATTTCTACGTGTAAACTTTCGCAGTCAATTGTCTCTTATTAAAAAGAGCGGTTTGTTTCTTTTTTTTACACTACCAATTTTCACCAGCAACGTAGTTGCGCAATCTGATACCACCAAAAAGCTCGACGAGGTAAGGGTATCATCCTCCCTTATCCCTCAAAGACAATCCGCTACACCAATACAATCAATTACCTCCGCCGATTTTAAACGAACCTCATCTTACAGCCTTGCAGATGCAATAAAAAACTTTTCGGGGGTTAGTATCAAAGATTATGGAGGCATAGGCGGGTTAAAAACGGTGTCAGTACGCAGCCTTGGTGCTAATAATACCGCTGTGTTATACAATGGCATACAGCTTAACGATGCACAAAACGGACAAATAGATCTAAGTAAGTTCAATTTATACAATGTTGAAGAGGTATTATTGTATAATGCCCAACCAGCCGAACTTTTGCAGACTGCCAGGGCTTATGCATCAGCCAGTGTACTTGCCGTTAAAACTATCCGGCCGGTTTATGATTCCAAAAAAAATTCCGGCATGATTTTGGGCATAAAAGGAGGTTCATTTGGGTTATTTAATCCTTACCTGCAATGGAAGCAAAGTTTTAGCAAGCACTGGGGATTGGTAATCAACAGTAATGTGCAGCAGGCCGATGGCAGGTACAAATATCATGAAAGCCGCGATGGATCAGATACGCTTGCGATAAGAAGAAACGGGGATGTGCATATTCAACAGGCCGACGGCGGGTTGTACTGGGTTAAATCAGATAGCAACAAATTCAATATTCTGTTTAATTTTTATAATTCAAAACGGGGGCTGCCCGGGCCGGTTGTTTACTACGCGGCACCAACCAGTCAGCGTTTACAAAACACCGACTTCTTTTTGCAATCAGGGTATCTGCATCGATACAAAAACAGCGTAAGCTTATTATTCAATGCTAAATACGCCCATAGTTATGTTAGGTACCTCGACACTGGCGTATACAACACCTCGGGTTTTATTGACGAGCATTATCGCCAGAACGACTTTTATTTTTCGGGGGCTGTTTCCTATGACATTGTATCAAACTGGAAGATATCCTATTCGTCTGACGCGGATATCAGTAACCTGAAATCTGATGTTTATCAATATGCCTTTCCAACGCGCACAAGTCTGTTTAATGTATTGGCAACCGATTTTAACGCCGGTAAATGGCGGCTGCAGGCCAATTTGTTAAACACTTACATTCACGATGAGGTAAAGAGCGGCGTTGCGGCGGATTCAAGATCAGCATTTACACCTGCGGTCATTGCTACGTTTAAACCTTTTATTGGGCAAAACCTGCTTTTCAGGGCCTATTATAAAAGGACGTTCCGTAACACAACCTTTGCCGAGCAGTATTATTATGCCGTTGTTCCCCGCCCGCTGAGGCCTGAGTATACCAATCAATATAATCTTGGCGCGGCCTATACCAAAAGCTTTGCAGGGATTATTGATTTCGTAAATATCAGCGCAGATGCGTACTATAATCATGTAAAGGATAAAATATCGTATATCCCTACACGTTCTCCCGAAACACCCTCGGTTGTTAACCTTGGTAAGGTTGATATCAAAGGCATTGATGTCGTATTGAAAACAGGTTTTAAAACCATTGATAACTGGAAGGGGGTACTGAGCGTTAACTATACCTATCAGCAGGCGCTTGATGTAACCAATCGAACCGATCTGTATTACCTTGAACAGATTCCATATACGCCTAAACAAACGCTTGCTTTAAATGCCGGTTTTACGCGCAAGCAGTTCGGTATTTATTATAATGAAATCTTTTCATCATCAAGATACCAAAACAGCAACAACGTACCCGAATATTATTTGCCCGGATATTCGGTAAGCGATGCGTCGTTAGTGTATAATTTCATAGCTGTAAGCAAACCTGTTATGCTTTCGGTAGAAGTAAATAACCTGTTTAATAAGAGTTACGCTGTAATAAACAGCTACCCGATGCCCGGCAGGTCATACCGGCTTACATTTCAAATAACTATTTAATATAAAATTCATGAAATCAATCAAACTCCAAAATTTACTTTTAGCATGTGCCGTAGCGTTAAGTTTAACAGCGTGCCATAAAGATAAAAAGGTAGTTCCCGAAGACAAACCCACGGCCGACCTGTATGTTTTAAACCAGGGTAATCTTGGCTTACCAAACAGTACTTTAACTTCCTATAACTATACCACCAAACTGTTAACCCCCGATTTTTTTTTATTGGCAAACGGTAAAGGCCTGGGCAATACAGCCAACGATGTGAAAATTTACGGAGCCAAAATGTATATCGTGGTTGATAAATCAGGCACGGTAGAAGTTGTAAATCCTAAAACAGCTAAATCGATAAAACAGGTGTTGTTTCAAAACGCCGATAAATCATCGCGCGAGCCCCGGTCAATCGCTTTTTATAAAGGCAACGCATTTATCACGCTTTATGATAACAACGTAGCGGTTTTAGATACTGCGACGCTTACTATAACTAAATACATCCCTGTAGGTCGTAACCCCGAACAGTTGGCAGTAAGTAATGACAAATTATACGTGGTAAATGGAGGCGGCCTGAGCTACCCCGACGTTGATAAAACAGTATCTATCATTAACCTGAGCTCGTTAACGGTTACTAAAACATTAACGGTTGGCTTAAACCCGTATGCAATTAGTGTTGACAGCTATGGCGATGTGTTTGTTCACTCTTATAACGTATACCCCGGTAGCCCGCAGCTTACTATTATTGATAGTAAAACGGATGTGGTTAAATCGATCACAGAGTTTGCCGGAGGCCCTTTTGCTGTAAACGGCGATATTGCATATTACATCACGTCTGACGGTACTATTAATACTTATGATTTAAAGGAGCTGAAAGCATCTTCGTCAAATTTCATAACCGATGGCACAACCTTTACTGCCGCTTATGCCGTAGTAACTAATACGCTAACCGGCGAGGTTTTTGTTACAGACGCCAAAGATTACAAATCGAACGGGTTAATTTATGCTTTTGATAAAAATGGAAAAAAGGAATATAGTCTGGTTACAGGCATCAACCCTGGCAGTGTTGTTTTCGTAAACAGATAATTAACACCGTTTTTCTGTATATTATCATTAAATTTGCAACTATCTTATAAAATCATGATCGCTAAAGATAATAACACACGTAATTTGTTTTTGATAGTACTGATTATAGTCGCGGCCGTTTTCAGGGTGCTTGCTGTTTACATTCCGGCATTGAGTAATTTCACGCCGGTAGGAGCCATCGCCTTGTTCGGCGGCGTTTATTTTAAGGAGAAATGGAAAGGTTATGTGGTAGTTCTTGCTACCTTGTTTTTCACTGATATCCTGATCAATTATTTACGTACATCAACAATTACTTTAGGTTACACCGTAACTTTTTGGGTATATGTAAGCTTTATATTGATGGTATGGGTTGGTAGCCTGATAAAAAAGGTAAATGTGCAAAACATATTACTTGCTTCAACCGCGCCTGTACTCATCCACTGGCTCCTTACTGATTTTCCCGGCGATATGTATCCGCACACGCTTGCAGGTTACGGCCAGTCGTTAGTGGCAGCTATTCCGTTTGAATATAATCTTGTGTACGGAACGCTTGTATTTAGCGCTATCTTATTCGGCGGTTTTGAACTGGCTAAAACCAAATACACTGTTCTGCAGGATAAAAAGCAACTCGCTTTATAACATAAAAGCATTTAAATTTAAAGCGGATTGTTGTAAGGCAATCCGCTTTTTTTATGACCTCGCGGTCTTGGTCTACATAAAACCAATATGAAAAACATTGTAGTGTTAACGGGCGCGGGTATCAGCGCCGAAAGCGGTTTAAAAACATTCAGGGATAGCGACGGGCTTTGGGAAGGTTACAATATTGAGGATGTAGCCACCCCGCAGGCCTGGGAATGGAACCCGGTAATGGTACAGCAATTTTATAATGAGCGCCGTAAAAACGTACTGGAGGCAAAACCTAACGCCGCGCACTTCGCGCTTGCAGCTTTGGAAGAAAAACATCGCGTTACCATAATTACCCAAAATATTGACGATTTGCACGAACGTGCCGGCTCAACCAATGTGGTGCATTTGCATGGTATTATTACCCGCTCGCAATCGAGCATCAACCCCGAACTAACTTATCCAATCGAAGGCTGGGAATTGAAAATGGGCGAGAAATGCGAATTAGGCTCTCAACTGCGTGCGCACGTGGTTTGGTTTGGCGAGCCTGTGCCCATGATTGAGCGGGCCGCGATGATTTGTGCCGGGGCGGATGTGTTTATCCTCGTGGGATCATCACTTGCTGTTTATCCGGCGGCCGGGTTGATTGGCTATGTCGACCCGGAAGTTCCCAAATATATCGTCGACCCGAAAATCCCTTCCGTAAATGTACGCGGGGAGGTTATAAAGATAGAAGAGCGGGCTTCGGTTGGCGTACCGGATCTGGTTAATAAGTTGTTGAACGATTAAATTAAATCACCTGAACTTGAAATGTATTTTTAACTGGAGCGGCGGTAAGGATAGCGCCCTCGCTTTATATTATTGCCTGCAAAATCCCGAAATAGAAATCGCATATCTGGTAACTACCATCAACTATGCTGCCGACCGCATTTCGATGCATGGCGTACGTACCGAACTGTTAATTCAACAGGCGGCAAGTATCGGCATCCCCCTGTACCAGATTCGCCTGGCCGAAATGCCGGGAATGGAAGAATATGATGAGGTGATGCGCCATCATTTATCCATCTTTAAAAATGAGGGCGTAACGCACAGTATTTTTGGCGACATTTTTTTGCAGGACCTGAAGGATTACCGCGACGCCAGACTAAGTGAAGCTGGTTTAACGGGGATTTATCCTTTATGGAAACGCGACACCCGTCAATTGATCAGCGAGTTTTTGAACCTTGGTTTCGGTACAGTAATAGCCTGTACCCAACAGCGATTGGAGCGTATTCTTGGACGGGAGATTAGCCGGGAGCTTATAGATTCGTTACCGGATGATGTGGATGTTTGCGGCGAAAACGGCGAGTTTCACACGTTTACTTATAAAGGCCCGATTTTTAAAAACGAGATTGCTTATAAAACCGGAGATAAGGTTTTTAAGGAATACAAGGCGCCAAAAAACGCCGATGATTCGTGTATATCATCAACTGATGAAATACCGGCCGGGTTCTGGTATTGCGACCTGCTGCCTGCCTGATTCGTCATCATCGGTATAAAATGCGATGGCGAAAAAATGAGGTGTTGGGAAATTGATGGTGTTTATTAAACAGGTTCGGTTTACATTTGCCGGGTGCAAAACATAACACCCAACCCTCAGGTATTGATAGATATTGTTCAAACCCGCATGCCCTACGGCAAGTATAAAGGCACCATTATCGCCGATATCCCCATAAGCTACCTGGAATGGATGGCGGGTAAAGGCTTTACCAAAGATAAACTGGGTATGCTGCTTTCAACCACCTTCGAGATTAAGACCAACGGGCTAAGTGAGATATTACATATGGTGAAGAAAGCCCATGCCCCCCAGCCCCCTAAAGGGGGAGCTTTCTGAGCATTGGTTTATATTTACATTCTACACTTTTTCCTTCCCTTTCAGGGGGCCGGGGGCTCACAGCCTGTTAAACCATCCTTTTTTCCAAAATACAAACACCTGTATAACGGCAATCAGCAGCATAAAAACAATAGCGTATATATACCCGTGGTGCCAGTAAAGTTCGGGCATATTATCGGCAATGATGTGGCCTTTGTCGTCCTGACGTGAAAAGTTCATCCCATAAATACCGGCAATGAAGGTAAGAGGAATAAAGATCACCGAGATGATGGTGAGCACTTTCATAATCTCATTCATGCGGTTGCTCACCATGGATAGGTACAGATCTATGATGCTCGAGGTAACTTCCTTATAGTTTTCAATCAAATCCATTGCCTGGATGCAGTGATCATACGCGTCGCGCAGGTAAAGTTTTACTTCCGGCGTAACCAGCGGACTTTCAGACCGGATCATGTCATTGATCTTATCCCGCTCGGGCCAGCTGGCACGCCGCACAACAATAAGCGTACGCTTTAGCTGTTGGGCGTTAAACATGATGGATTTATCAGCACTTTGGTAAAGCTTATCTTCAAGTGCGTCAAGGTGGTCGCCAATTTCGGCCAGTAGCACAAAGTAATTATCTATAATAGTGTCGGTAAGCGCATAACACATATAGCCCGGCCCGTCAGTACGGATTGAACCCTTGCCTGCCTTTAAACGGGCTTTAACAGCTTCAAACCGGTTTTCATTATGGTCTTCTTCAAAACTGATGATGATATTATTTTTAATAATAGCCGAAAACTGGCAGTTGATAATCTCATTGTCGTGGTTAAAATAAACTATGCGGCTGGTGCAAAAGGCATAGTCGTCATATTCATCAAACTTTGGGCGCTGATGGGTGTTCGCGATATCCTCTAAAACCAACGAATTGATCTGACAATGTTCGCCAATCTGCTCTATTAACCCGGCGTCGCCCAAACCGTTTATCTTTATCCAGTGGGTATGATTATCACATTTATCAAGTTGTTTTAAAACAGCTTTAATATCCCGGCCTTCGCAAGTCACCAGCTCGTCTTTGTTATACGAATAAGCCGAAATGATAGGCTTTAGCGCGTCTTCAGCTATTCTTATCATACCAGGTCTGTCGCCAACCTGGCCTGCACGCTTGTGTTTTTTAAAGCGTAAACGCTTTACTCCGTTCATTTACAAATAATTTATGGTTTGTGGGCCCTGGTTAAACAACAGGTCTACAATACTCAGGTTCTTTTTAAAGCCCTGCCTGTCTTCAAACAATTGGAAATAGGGTTTCTGCTGCATTTCGCTTTCTTTTTTTGGATGAATAGTGTGCCGGAAATCATGCAGGTTGGGATATCCGGCTTTGTACTCATCTGTATAGGTGATCTCTGTTTTTATTTTGGTAAGCTTTAGCAGCAGGTTCAAAAGCTCCTGGTTATAATCAAATAAAAACTCAAATTGTTTTTCATAAAAGGGCGCGAAATCGCTTTCGTAATACTCAAAATAAGCCGAGCGGCGGTAACAGGCCTGCAGGCTTTGCCAATGCAGGCGCTGCCACCTGAAATCGTAACTTATTTTAACATCTTTAACAACGGTATGGTTCTTTGAACCTTTTATAACAGGTACCACCAGGGCCAGTACACCATCCGGCGTAAAAATGTTTGCCCGGTTACGGTAAGTTTGTTTAGGAAAATGCTCTTCTCTTTCTATCAGTATATCAGGCTTGTACGTGTTTAGCTGTACAAAATACTCAACCGGGGGAAGATAAAACATGGGTAACACAGCGCCTTTTTCAATCATATATTTTATGTTTGTGTTCAAAATTGGTTAAAATAATGATAAAAAAGGGTCTTAATAAGTTAGGTATATTAATTTTATACCTGATCTCGCTGCTTCCCTTTTGGTTTTTATACATTTTATCCGACGTTTCGTTCCTGATCATTTACTACGTGGTGCATTACCGCCGCGACGTGGTGCAGCAAAACCTCCGGAACGCTTTCCCGGAAAAATCAGACCGGGAGCGCCATAATATCGAACGTAAATATTACCGTTATCTTTCGGATTTGATGGTGGAAACCATTAAAATGATCACCGTATCTGAAAAGCAGATCCGCAAGCGGGTAGTGGCCACCAACTCCGACCTGGTTTTTGAATATTTTGGTAAAGGCAAAAGTATCATAGCGGTAGCAGGTCATTATTGCAACTGGGAGATGGCGGCGCTTAACTTTAATTTTGTTACCGATAAGCGTTTTATGATTGTTTATAAGCCGCTCAGCAACCCAACGTTTAATGATTTTTTTATCAAAATCCGCTCGCGTTTCGGGGGGCAGCCGGTGGCCATGAAGCAAACCTTGCGTAAAATGATCGAGTATCGTAAAGAGCTTACCGTAAGCGTGCTGGTGGGCGATCAAACCCCTGTAATGCATGAGGTGAATTACTTTACCAACTTTTTAAACCAACCCACCGCGGTTTTTTTGGGCATTGAAAAAATAGCCAAAACAATTGATGCTGCCGTTGTTTTTTACGATATGCGCCGGATAAAACGCGGATATTATGAATATACGCTGATCCCGCTAACAGAAACGCCCAAGCAAACAGCCGAATACGAGATAACAGATATGCACGTGCAATATCTGGAAAAGGTGATCAGGAGAGAGCCGCAATACTGGCTTTGGTCTCACCGGAGATGGAAGTTTAAGCCGGAGGATTTACACAGATGACCCATACACCCAAAGTTGCTGTAGTTATTTTAAACTGGAACGGCCTAAAATACCTTAAACAATTTCTTCCCTCGGTTTTAGCCTCTACCTGGCCTAATCTTGATATTGTAATGGGGGATAACGCCTCATCGGATGATTCGGTTGCTTTTATACGCCAATATTACCCGGGTGTACGTATTATCCAAAACGATAAAAACTATGGTTTTACAGGCGGCTATAATCGTGTGCTGGCACAGGTGGAGGCCGATTATTACATCCTGCTCAATTCGGATGTGGAGGTTATGCCTGGCTGGATAGAACCCGTTATAGAACTGATGGAAAGCGACAGCATGATCGCTGCAGCGGCGCCTAAGATACGTTCGTACGCCCAGAAAGAATATTTTGAACATGCCGGCGCTGCCGGTGGTTTTATTGATAAACATGGTTACCCGTTTTGCCGCGGCCGTATTTTTTATGAACTGGAAAAAGATCATGGCCAGTACGATGAATCGGGCGAGGTGTTTTGGGCATCCGGAGCTTCATTATTCATTAAAAAGCACATTTGGGATGAGTCCGGCGGTTTCGACGAAAGCTTTTTTGCTCACATGGAGGAGATCGACCTTTGCTGGCGGCTAAAAAACATGGGTTATAAAGTAATGTATTGCGCGCAATCCATCATTTATCATGTTGGCGGCGGTACGCTCAATGCCGAAAACCCTTTTAAAACTTACCTCAACTTCAGGAATAACCTTTTCCTGATCAGGAAAAACATGCCTGCTTTCAGTGCTTTCCGGGTGATTTGTATCCGCTTTATGATGGACCTGATGGCTTTACTGCGCTTTTTAATGGAAGGCAAACGTAAGGATGCATGGGCCGTGAGCCGCGCGCATCAGGCCTTTGTTTTAAGCCTTTTTAAAAAGGCAAAAGGCAAAAGGTTAAAGGTAAAAGATGGGGCTGTTCAGAATACAAAAGGTATTTTGAGGGCAAGTATAGTTTGGGCTTTTTTTGTTAAAAAGAAAACCCGTTTTACTGATCTTGATCCGGCGGATTTGTAGGATTTGTGGTATCCTGTCTGTCTTCGGTTTTTGTTTCACGCGTTATTGGCGCCTCTATTTTAATTGGCGGCAAATTATCCGGCCAAACAATTTTTACGTCCTGCTGGCGGAACGGAATTTCAATGCCTTCGCGTGCAAATACCTCATAAATATCGGCCAGTACCCTGCTTTTCAAACCAACCCAGGTGTTAATATCCGCCGCCCAAAAAAGGATCCTGAAATCAACCGAACTTTCATTCAGGTTATGTACAAGCACAGATGGCGCCGGTTCGGTCATGATGTCATCATGGCCCTGCAAAAGGCTAAACAAAATCTCTTTTACCTGTTGAATATTGGAACCATAAGCTACGCCAACAATTAGATCTACACGGCGGTTATTGTTACTGAGTGTCCAGTTTATTACGTGGTGCGATATCAGGTCGCCGTTGGGTACAATTACTTCGGCCCCGTCTGATGTGGCTATTTTGCTGGCACGGATGCCGATATCCATGATGGTGCCCGAGCGGCTGTCAACTTCAATAATATCGCCCACCTGGATCGGTTTTTCAAAAGCGAGGATTAGCCCGGACACAAGGTTGTTGACAATGTTTTGCAAACCGAAGCCGATACCGATACCAAATGCCGAGATGATGATGGTAATTTTATCGATAGGAACGCCGGAAGCCGCTACAGCCAGGAAGAACCCCAAAGCAATAACACCGATACGGATGAGCAGGGTAGAGGTGCGGTTCTTTTTCTTTGCTACATCCAGATCGTTGGCATGCCTTGCCGATACATCGTACAGGTAGCTGATGATTTTGGAGGCGATGGACGAGAGCCAGATCACGGTAACGAAAATAATTACGCTTTGAAACGTGAACTGCGTATTAGTACCGCCTATGCTGCGGTTTTTGGTAAGGAAATCACCCAGGAAATCGAATACGGTATCTTCCACGCTCAGGTTTTGGGTAAGCATTACCAGCCATAGTATCGTTACCAAAACACTTAGTACACTTTTAAATTTATTTTTTAATAACTTATAATCGATAAATGAGGTAAGGTTATTGCTGTTTTTGCCTGCTTCAAGTTGCAAAAACAAGGCTTCCATCAATATATGTACGATATAATACATGGCCAGCGCCAGCCACAAGTGATACGCGCTGGTTACCCCGATAATTTTAGCCAGGCTCACCCTGCCGAATACGTTGCAAAGAAAGGATACGGCCTGAAAAAAAATAAAGGCTTTTAAAATCAAGCTACTGTAAGGCAGGTACAGGTCTTTATCGAGATTAACTTTTTGTAAAAAGCTGAAACTTATTACCGAAGCCGCTAAAGCTAACAGCAAGATGGTTACCCTGTCAATATTGGTAACCTGGATATACAGATTGCTTAAACTATACAAAAATGTTACTACAAAAATAGCGGCCATATACCTGAACATGTTGGCCGGGCAAACCTTTTTGATAAGGTAAAGAATGGCCACCATCAGGATCCCCAAAAAAGTTTCGAGCACAACAACCGGCGGATGGTTGTAAAAATTGGGTACTAAAGTAAACGTTATGATAATCGAGGAAACAAAGGGGTGTTTTACCACGTAGTTTGCCTGGCTCAGGATATCACCGGAAGATTCATTATCACGGGATATTTTACGGCGGCTGGCACGGATCCAGGCAAAAAAGGCTAATAGCAACACCAAGCCGGACAAGTGGATGATAACGTCACGGCCAATGAAAAAACTAAACAGTTTAATATTCATATCGCTGGTTGCCTTCGTGGCAGCCCCGAAATCACTTCCTTCGTCGGCTTCCATAGCCCAGATGTTGTTGTACTCCTGCGATACCGCACGTTCGCTAAAATCCCTGATCTTTGAATCGATCTGGTCTTTCATATCAAGTATCGAAATATAAACTGCCGAAACACGGTTTTGAAGCAGGCCTATTTTTACCGTTACTTTTTTATTGATGGTGTCCAGGCGATGGTATTTACTGTCGATAGCTATTTTTTGGATAAGATAGGTTGTTGCCAATGAGCTATCGGCGGGCAGGATCTTTAAGACACTATCTCTTGAAATAGCGTCGAGATCGTTTTGGTTTTGAGTGAGTTTAGTGTTAATATCAGCCAGTTGCTCCTGCCATATATCCAACTGGTCATCACTACGGGTAAGCACATCCCGGATGGTGTACAGGTACCGGAGGGTGCTCGATTTATCGTTATCTATTAATGATTTGATCAGGGTAATTCGTTTTTCGTAGGATGGCAGCGCGGCGCTGATCTCTGCAGTATCCAGCTTTTTGGAAAGGTTTGCCTTGATCTGGTTAAACTCGGAGGTATAATACTCAACCTTTTGCAACAGGTTATTTACCGAAGTATCTGAACGTTTAAGCGAGCGCATCACCGAATCGCGCGCCAGTATTGCCGCCCGCAGGGAATCGCGCACGGAATGTGTTTTTTTCTTTTTTGTTTGTGCCGATGCATTTAAACTGAACATCAGTGTAACAAACAATACACTCAACGTAGCAACTTTTTTTATTTTAGGCATCTTCGAACAGGTAGTAAACTGAGCAACGGGTTAACAAAAGAAGCGACAAAGCGTTTTGTTTTTTTGATGATTTTAATTGATTTTTTTGTTTTCACCGATTATTGATTTTTCTATATCTAACTAACAAGGGTTGGCATTAAAACTAAGTCCTTATCAGTGATAATCAAAAAAATTACTGAAATCAAAAAACTATAAACTAAAGTGTTCAACAGCCAAACGGTAACTATCCATCCCGAAACCGGCAATAACCCCTTTGCAATTAGCGGCAATCATTGATTTATGCCTGAACGCTTCACGTTTGTGTACGTTGGAGATATGTACCTCAATAACCGGCGTATTGATAGCGGCAATAGCATCTGCAATAGCGATAGACGTATGTGTGTACGCGCCTGCGTTCATCACGATGCCATCATAACTAAAGCCAACTTCGTGTAATTTATTTATAATTTCGCCTTCAATATTACTTTGGTAATAATCGATACTGATGTTGGCAAAGCGGGCACGAAGGGTTGCGAGATAGGTTTCAAAACTGGCATCGCCGTAAATTGATTTTTCGCGAACGCCTAAAAGGTTCAAATTGGGGCCGTTGATAATTTGTATCTTCATCAGTTCAAACTTAGTTATAAATCATCAAAAATAAATAAACTTGGATTGGCGTTCGGCAATAAAAGGTTTCCAGGCTTATCTGCGGTTAGAGAAGTCGATGTCTGCCAATTCGGTTGAGGCCTATAGCCGTGATATAGAAAAGCTATACCAGTTTTGCGAATTGGGTGACAATAAACTCAAACCGGATGCGATTACGCTGACCAACCTGCGTGATTTTATTACCTGGATAGTTGAAATAGGCATGATCCCTTCGTCGCAGGCGCGTATCCTTTCGGGCACTAAAGCTTTTTTTAAGTATTTGCTGATAGAGAATATCATCAGTAGTGATCCGTCCGAGTTGCTCGAAGCGCCGAGAATCAGGCGCAAGCTGCCCGATACGTTAAGCTATCACGAAATTAACAAGCTCATTGCCGCTATCGATCTCTCTAAACCGGAAGGCGTACGCGATAAAGCGATATTTGAAACCCTGTACGGGTCGGGCTTGCGCGTGTCGGAAGCTATAGAACTCAAATTATCCAACCTGTACCTTGATATTGAATTTATAAAAGTAACCGGTAAGGGCAACAAGGAACGCCTGGTGCCTATTGGCGCCGAAGCAATAAAGGCGCTGAAAATATGGATTGAGCAGGTAAGGGTACATGTCCCTATAAAAAAAGGTGAGGAAGATTTTGTTTTTTTAAACCGCCGGGGGAGCCGCCTCAGCCGCCAGCTCATTTTCATGAATATTAAAGCCCTCGCCGAAGCCGTTGGGATCCAAAAAAAGATAAGTCCGCATACGTTCAGGCATTCCTTTGCAACGCACCTGGTTGAAGGCGGTGCAGACCTGAGGGCGGTGCAGGAAATGTTAGGGCATGAAAGTATTACCACTACCGAGATTTATACCCATTTGGATAGAGAGTATTTAAAGAGTACGATAAGCCGTTTTCATCCAAGATCGTGAGCACGGCCCCACCCAACCCTCCCCGGCAGGGAGGGCTTAAAAAAAGTTTTAAAGTCTCCCCTGCCGGGGGAGATTTAGAGGGGGCTGGCCTTTATCATCCTATCCCTGCCACTCATATCTCTCCTTAACTCAATATCCTTAAACCCTTTATCAGCCAGCAATTGAACAGTTTCTTTGCCCAAGCCTTCATTTATCTCAAAATACAACTGCCCGTCGGCATTTAAATTCTCCAAAGCAAAATCGGCTACCGCTCTATAAAACAGTAAGGGCTCATCCTCAGGAACAAATAATGCAGTATGCGGCTCAAAATCTGTTACATTACTATGCATCTTCTTTTTATCCTCGAGGGTAACGTATGGGGGGTTACTAACAATAATGTCGGATTTTGGAATTTCTATTTCGGATTTGATGTTGAGGATATCAGTTTCAATGAAATTAACTTCAACGTTATTCAACTCAGCGTTGCCTTTGGCTGTTTCCAAAGCACCTGTCGAAATATCGATAGCAGAAACATGGGCTCCGGGCAAGTTTTTTTTCAGGCTGATAGCAATACAACCGCTACCGGTACCAATATCCAGTATAGACAGCCTTTTGCCTTTAACCTTTTGCCTTTCACCTTCTAAAATCCATTCCACCAGTTCCTCCGTTTCGGGGCGTGGTATGAGCACGTAAGGGTTAACTTTAAATGACAGACCGTAAAATTCGGTTACGCCGAAAATATATTGGATGGGCTTGCCGGTTTTTAGTTCAGCAAGTACGTTTTTCGTCTGTTCAGCCTGTTCTGTGCTTAATACTCTATCAGGGAAGGCTTTGATCGATGCGTTCGACATACCGGTAATCTCTCCTAAAACAAGCAGCGTAATTGCTTCAATTTCATTGGCATCATATACGCCGTTTATCTGTGCACGGTAATCTTCAAAAACATCCTTAATCGTCATCATGCAACAAAGTAACATAAAAGCTACTTTTGCAGCATGGTTCAACATGAAAAATATATGCGTCGCTGCCTGGAACTGGCCCAATTGGGGGCGGGTTATGTTAGCCCGAACCCTATGGTTGCCGCGGTTGTAGTGCATGAAGGTAAAATAATAGGCGAAGGCTACCACCAGAAATATGGTCAGGCCCATGCTGAGGTTAACGCCATTGCGCAGGTAACCGGGCGTTTTGATAACCACGTTGAATTGCTTAAAAACTCAACCATATATGTTTCGCTGGAGCCTTGCGCACATTATGGTAAAACGCCCCCCTGTGCCGATCTGATCATTAAACACCAGTTCCCGAAAGTAGTAGTGGGTTGCCGCGACCCCTTTGCGCAGGTTGACGGGAAAGGCATCGAAAAACTGCAAAATGCGGGCATTGACGTGGTTACAGGCGTTTTAGAAGAGGAATGCCGCTGGCTTAACCGCCGTTTTTTTACAAAGGTACAAAAACACCGTCCTTACATTATACTGAAATGGGCGCAAACCAGTGAAGGGTTTTTCGCCCCTGCCGATGGCAGCCGGTTTTGGATCACCGGTCAGGAAGCCCGCAAACTGGTACACAAATGGCGCAGCGAAGAAGATGCCATACTGGTTGGCAAAAATACCGTAATGGCTGATAACCCGCAGCTAAACACCCGGTACTGGGAAGGCCCATCACCCAAACGCGTTGTTATTGATCGCCGGCTTGAATTAGATAAAGGACTTAATGTATTCGATAACTCGGCCGAGACGCTGGTATTTAACGAGGTTAAGTTTGATGTGGAGGGCAATAATAAGTTCATAGCCCTCGAAGATTTTGATCGCTTTGTGCCCCAGTATATTTTGTACCAGTTGTACCTGCAGGATATCCAGTCGGTTATTATTGAAGGAGGCGCACATACCCTTAACTCATTTATTGAGGCCGGGCTTTGGGATGAGGCCCGGGTATTTACAGGAAATAAAGTTTTAGCCAAAGGCATAAAAGCACCGCAAATAACAGGTATACTTGCAACCGAAGATAATGTGGGTGCCGACCGCCTGCAATTGTTTTATCATAAACCTGCTATATAAAATGCTGTTTGTTTTTTTAAGTATCTGTTGTAGCGTAATTGTATCCATTTTATTAAAACTGGCCAGGCGTTATCACATTAATGTTTACCAGGCTATTACCTGGAACTACTCGATGGCGATACTGCTTACCTGGATTTTTTATAAGCCTGAGTTGGGAGCCTTAAAAAACGCGCCGGTGTATAACTATGCGGCGTTGGGCGTATTGTTCCCTGCTTTATTTGTTATTATGGCCGCCTCGGTGCGTAAGGCGGGTATTGTACGGACAGACATCGCCCAGCGGCTTTCTTTGTTTATACCCATACTGGCAGCCTTTTTATTGTTTGGCGAAACCGCGGGGGCGATAAAGGTCATCGGTATCGCGCTGGCTTTTATCGCCATCATTTGTTCCATACCCTGGCAAAAATCGGGCAGCAAAACCGAAAGCGGTGCCTGGGGCTACCTGCTAATTGTGTTTTTAGGCTTTGGTGTTATTGATGTATTGTTAAAACAGTTAACAAAGGTTAATAACGTACCCTTTACCACGGCTATATTGGTTATTTTTATCATAGCTTTTGCGCTTACCTTTATCGGCTTAATTTACCAGGTGGCCACCAAAAAGATGAAGTTCTCGTGGCCGCATATCCTGATAGGATGGATTTTAGGCGCGGCGAATTTTGGAAATATCCTGTTTTACCTGAAAGCCCATAAAGCCCTGGCCAATAACCCATCCGCAGTATTCTCATCCATGAATATAGGCGTTATTGTAGTTGGCGCTTTAATTGGCATACTTGTTTTTAAAGAGAAGTTGAGCCTGCTCAATAAAATAGGTATTGGTGTTGCCGTACTGGCTATTATCATTATTTATTTCCCGCAAACGCTGGGCTTTTTGCACCTGTAATTGTAATTGATGCTTTTTGAAGATACTTATAAAACGATAGAAAAACCTGCCGAAGGTGTTTTTCGTGACCGTGGCAGCAAATTTTTAGCTTACGCTTATCCTATCCAATCAGAAAACGATATTAAAGCCATTGTGGCCCGGCTAAAGGCAGAACATCCCAAAGCCAATCACCATTGCTGGGCCATGCGCCTAACTATCGACAGATCTGTTTTCAGGGTTAATGATGATGGCGAACCATCAGGAACAGCAGGAAGGCCCATCCTGAACACGCTGCTATCAAAAGATCTTACCAATATCCTGGTGGTGGTGGTTCGCTATTTCGGCGGAACGCTGTTAGGTGTTCCCGGGTTAATTAACGCTTATAAAGTTGCGACCGAAGAAGCATTGAATGCGGTGACTGTGATTAGTAAAACCGTTAATGACGTTTATACAGCCTCGTTCGAATACCTGCAGATGAATGATGTGATGCGGGTAATTAAAGAAGATAGCCTTTTGATATTGAACCAGCAATTTGATAATGATTGCAGCATTCAACTGTCCGTCCGTAAAACCCAGGTAGAACAGGCCCTTTTTAAACTCAGTAAAATAAGCGGTGTAAAGGTAAAATACGATTACAGTATTTAACCGTGCTGTACTGTTTTGGCGTTGTTTTTGTGCCGATTTAATTCCTTAATTGTGCGGTAATTGTCTTAATTTCGTCGGGTATGCAATCGTTTGACTTAGATAAAACCGACTTCCTTCGTATTAAGGCGGCCCTCGAAGCGGAGGATGCTGATTTAGAACTCGTTCTGAAGGAATACCATGCCTCGGAGATTGCTATACTATTCGAAAAGCTGCAGCAGGAAGAAAAGGAGAGGATCATCAATATCCTCCCCACCGATGTTGCTTCGGAAGTTTTGTCGGAAATGGACGAAGAGCACGGTCCCGCCGAATTGCTGGTAAATCTTGAGCCCGAAAAACGTACCGAGATAATTGAAGAACTTGACTACGACGACGCGACCGATATTATCTCCCAGCTTGATGAAGAAGACCAGCAGGAGATATTAGAAGACCTTGACCAGGAAGACGCGAGCAACATCCGCGCCCTGATGACCTACGCCGAAGATACTGCCGGCGGGTTGATGAACTCCGAGATCATCAAGGTAAATATCAACTCGGATAAAAAAGACGCCCTTGATGAGATCATCCGCCAATCGGAAGAGATGGAAGAGTTTTATACCATTTGTGTGGTTGATAATAACGATATCCTCAAAGGCATCCTCTCTATCAAAACGGTGATCAAAGCCCGCGCCGATGCACGGATAAGCGACCTTGTAAATACCGATTTTGTTTTTGTTAAAGCTGATCTGGACCAGGAGGAAGTTGCGCGTTTGATCAAGCAATATAACCTCACCAGTATTCCTGTTGTAGACGACGATATGAAACTCCTCGGGCGTGTTACCGTAGATGATATCATTGACGTACTGGAAGAAGAAAGTACCGAGGATTTATTGAAAATTTCGGGTGTATCTGAAGACGAGGAACTGAGCGGTAACTGGCTGGAAGCGGTTAAAAGCCGTTTGCCATGGCTGGTGATTAACCTTGGTACGGCTTTTTTAGCAGCATCCATTATCCGTACTTTTGATGATACAGTAGCCAAACTATCTATCATATCCGCCTACATGACCATTATTGCAGGTATGGGTGGAAACGCGGCCACGCAGGCCCTGGCGGTTACGGTCCGCCGTATTTCGCTAAGCGACCTAACCGATAAACAGGCCTATAACACGGTTTTAAAGGAGTTTTTGGTTGGTATGATAAATGGTGCTGCCAACGGGCTGATTGTATTTGTAGTAGCCTTTTTTTACGATGCCAACCCGATGTTGGGCCTGGTGCTCTTCCTGGCTATGACGGGCAACCTGATAATCGCCGGTTTAACCGGTGCCTCTATTCCCTTGATTTTAAAAAGGGTAGGGATTGACCCCGCTGTAGCCTCGTCCATCATTATCACCACTTTTACTGATTGTATCGGGTTTTTACTGCCTTTGTATTTAGCTACCAAGTTGCTGTTGAAGTAAAGTAATGTTAAGTTTTTGGCCGCAGAGGCGCAAGCGTCTTTAAAAGTTTAACATTTTGAGCAAGCAAAGGCGTTAAGACACAAAGAACTTTACCCATGAAATTGCAATTTCTAATTGATAAAATTCAGGAGTTACCTGAATAGCCAATAGTTTATGAGCTCCCCCGGAAAAATGCGTGCATAGAATTCGCCAACCAACCACGAAAAACTTCGCGTCTTAGCGCCTTCGCGTGCCTAAACTCACCTCCCTGCAAAACGAAAAACATTCTCCAAAAAAAACAAAACCCTTTGCTTATTAGCTTCTTCCGCACATTAACCAGCCAAAAATGTTATATTTATAAATAATCTTTGATATTTGCGTGTTCGCATTTACTAAATAACACTGTTGGGAAGAATTTAATCTGAAACTGATGACTGAAGTTAGACACGACTGGACCAAGGAAGAAATAGCAGAAATATACAATGCACCGTTGCTGGACCTGGTTTATAAGGCGGCAACTATTCACCGCGAAAACAAGGATTATTCGGAAGTGCAGATCAGTTCGCTGATCTCGATCAAAACCGGTGGATGCTCTGAAGATTGCGCTTATTGCCCGCAAGCTGCCCGTTACAACACCGGTGTTGATGTACATGCTATAATGCCCAAAGATGAAGTGATAGCTGCCGCCGAAAAAGCGAAAGCCGGAGGCGCTTCACGTTTATGCATGGGTGCGGCCTGGCGGGAAGTGCGCGATAACCGTGATTTTGACAAGGTAATAGATATGGTAAAAGCCGTTAACGAACTGGATATGGAAGTTTGCTGTACATTGGGCATGCTTACCGAAAGCCAGGCACAACGTTTGGCCGATGCCGGTTTATATGCTTATAACCACAACCTTGATACATCCGAAGAGGATTATAAGCGGATCATCACTACCCGTACTTACGATGAGCGCTTGAAAACCATCGAAAACGTGCGTAAAGCAAAGATTACGGTATGCAGCGGCGGGATCATTGGTTTAGGCGAAACCGTTGCCGACAGGATCTCGATGCTGAAAACACTTTCGAGCCTGTCTAAGCATCCCGAATCGGTGCCGATTAATGCGCTGGTACCGGTAAAAGGAACGCCGCTGGCCGATCAGGCCCGTGTATCTGTTTGGGATATGGTACGCATGGTGGCTACAACCCGTATTATCATGCCAAAAACGGTAGTTCGCTTGTCGGCAGGTCGTACCGAAATGTCTACTGTTGAGCAGGCTTTTTGCTTTATGGCGGGGGCCAATTCAATTTTTGCCGGTGAAAAACTGCTAACCACACCAAACCCATCTTTTGATACCGATATGGCTATGTTTGAGCTTTTAGGTTTAACTCCTCGTAAGGCATTTAAAAACGGCAGACCGAATACCGTAAAAGAAGAATTTGAAGTAGCAGGTTAACTGGATTTACCTTAACGTAAATAGCGGCCCGGTTTTTCCGGCGCCGCTATTTATGTTAATCATCATCGTTATTCAGTTTCTGAAGCTGCCGCTTCGTTAACGTAATTTTCAGCTACTTCTGTCAGTAGCGCGTCTGCATTCTTTTCTTCAGCCAGTGTAGCTTCAAATAAGGCCTGCGCGTCATTGTAGCCTAAGGTTCCGGCAAGTGTTTTCAGCGTACCATAAGATGCGATTTCATAGTGCTCTACTTTTTGAGCTGCCGAGATGATCGCGACGTCACGCACTTCAGTGCCTTTTTCGGTTTCAGAAAGCAGCTCGTCCGCTTCTTTAAGCAAACCTTCCATCGCTAAGCATTTTACAGCTTTAGCCTTTTCACCAATCGACTCAAATGCCTGTTCTATACGGGCAACATGATTTTTGGTTTCTTCCAGGTGGTTGTTGATCGCCTGCTTCAGGTCTTCTGATGTGGCGTTTTTAGCCATCTTAGGCAAGGCTTTGGCAAGGTGTTGCTCTGCCCAGTAAATATCCTTTAACTCGTCAATAAATAATTCTTTAAGCGCACTCTCCGCTTCCGGGGTACGGGTAGCCGCGGTTACGGCTTTTTTGCTTGTTTTTGTTGCCATAATGGTAGATTTATGTTTGTTGTTTTTAATTTGTTGCAATTCGTTAATCAGCAAATCCGCTACGGCGCTGATGGTTTGATGGATGATTTCCTCGCATGAGCCTTCAAAAACCTTTCTTGCGCCGACTTCATGCCCGTTGATGCGTACGAATATGAACATCGTCCCGACAGGTTTTTCTTTGGTTTCGCTGCCTCCCGGCGTTGTTAAACCGGTTATTGTAACCTGTATATTTGACGGGATAAGTTTTTCCAGGCGATAAGCCATTTCCCTTGTTACCTCCATCGATTCTGGCGTAAATTGGTTGATGAGTTTACGCGGTACACCAAGCAAGGAAACTTTTAAATCAGCGTCATAACAGGTAATACCTCCTTGAAGCACCTTTCCTGATTCTTCCGCCAGCGCAAACTCCGAGCATAACCAACCGGCGGTAGCGCTTTCGGCAAACGCTACTGTCAGCCCAAGTTCGGCCATGATCCTGCTGCATTGTTGTATTTTTTGTTCCGACATTTTTTGCTTATTCACCAGTTTCGCTTATCCAGGCCTTGGCTTCGTCCAGTTGCTCATGCGTAAACCCTTTTGATTTGCCGGGGATCACGAACCGAAACAGGTCGGTAAACCATTCCACTCCTTTTTGTTCCGAGACAACCGCTATACGGTTCCACTTGATAAAATTCTTCAGGCCTACTTTTAGGTCGGACCACTAGGCGGCCAGGGTGAAATTTTGTACACCTGTATCAAGAACCAACAGGTAATTGATAGCGCCTTCGCGCGCGGCAAGCTCGTTTATAGCAGGTAGTAAAACTGTTTCCATGTCTCCGCGGGTTATTTCGCCCGTGGCCCTGATACCAACTACATGGTTGGGCAGGTTATCTATTAATTTTAGCATATTCACTTTTGTTTAAAATACAATGATGGTTACGGTTCAGCATTTGATAACCTAACCCGGCGAAAAGCGCAAATACCATGTGGGCGGGTACAAGCTGTATATAGTATTTATCATAGCTTAAAGCCGGCGGCCGCGGATGCGCCTTGAAGGTTGCCTTCCAAACAGCTACAGCTATAATACCGCTAACGCCGCCCAACCATATTCGGGTTAATAAATCGTGCTTCAGTTTGCCGCTACGCCAGAGATGAACATACACCAACGCGAAAAGCATCCCTACGCCATAATGCCCAAGCCAGCCCAGCGACCAGCGTTGTTGCTGGCTAAGTTTTGGCAACAGGCGACCAGCTAACTGCCCGAGCCTTTCCGGTTCACTGAAGTTTTCATTCTCTGCAACCGACACGAGGTAACTGAACAGGGTCATGAAAGTGGTGCCTGTTATCGCCGATATCAAAACATCTTTAAATCTCATCTTCATTAATAGGTTGCAGGTTTTTGGTTGCAGGCCCGGTTAGCACGTTGCCATCGATGTCATAACGGGCACCATGGCAGGGGCAGTCCCAGCTTTTTTCTGTACCGTTCCATGCTACTATACAGGCGGCATGGGTACAAACGGGGTTCAAGGCATGGATTCCGCCCTTTTCATCCCGGTAAGCGGCTACTTTTTTACCATCTACTTCCAATAATTGTCCGGTTCCGGGCAGGAGTTGCTTCAATGAATCTGTTTCTTTAATGCCGAACCGATCGGCCACGAAGTGGTAAGCCGCGTCCGCGTTCTCTTTTACAAATTCGCTGAAGCTATCAACCGGTTTTATGCGTCCGGGGTCGAAAATTTTTTGATAGGGGCTTTCCTTACCTTCAACTAGGTCGGCAAGTACCCGGCCGCCAATGCTCCCCAGCATCATCCCATTACCATTATAGCCCGTGGCGCAAAAAATACCTTTGGCTGCCATCGGCATCTGGCCGATGTAAGGCAAACCATCTACCGGCACGTAATACTGGCTGGACCAACGGTATTTAACCGAAGACACGGGATAATATTCTCTTGTATATTTTTCAAGATCGGCAAAAGCTTTTTCCGGATCATCATGCCCTGTTTTATGGTCATTGCCGCCAACCAGTAAAATTTCTTCACCGTTAAGCCGGTGGCTGCGTACGTAATGGTAAGGTTCCTGACAGTCATAGATCAAAGCGTCAGGATATCTGCCACTTTTCAGGCTCACACCAATAACGTAGCTTCGGTACGGTGCGCATTCAAAATTGAATACATTGATGTTGGGCGGTAAATGCGTAGCGTAGATCACCGCCCTTGCAGCCAGGCTTTTTTCTCCCGACTGCGCATAGTGTACCCCGTCTTTACTGTTAATAGTTTCAATAAGTGTATGTTGATATATAACTCCGCCGGCATCGAGGTAGGCTTTTTTTAAACCGTTAAGATATTTTGTCGGATGAAATTGTGCTTGCCCGTCAAAAGCCAGCGCCTTTTGGAAGGGTACAGGTGTAGGAACTTTTTCCACATAGGCTACAGCAACGCCTACTTTTAAAGCGCCGTTATAAATATCATCCAATTGCTTGCATTGATCAGCGTTTTCGGCGTAGATATAACCTGTTTTGGTTTCGTAATCGCAATCAATAGCTAACTCATTGATGTTGCTCCTGATTAAACCTGCGCCATCTGTAATAGCCCGGGCAAATAAACGCGCTCCTTCTTCTCCAAAGACGCTTTCTGCTTCAGCGTAAGTAGTATCTGCAAAAGTGTTAATATGGGCGCTTGTACCGCCGGTTGTTCCAAAACCTATGGTATGTGCTTCTGCAATAGCAGTTTGCCTGCCTGCCCTCTGCAAAAGCAAGGCAGCGGTAAGGCCGGTAATTCCACCGCCTACAATAAGGCAATCTATCACGGTTGCCGCATCCGGCGTTACTTGTATAGTGTCGGTAGTTATTTGTTGCCAGGGACTGTTATTCTCCCCGTCTCTTAAAGAAAGCCTGCTTTTCATTGTGCGCTGTTGTATACAATACATTACAATCAAAAGTGTAGTGATGTTTTTAGAAATTAAAAATATTTCTTAATAAAATACATTTACTGGCGTTAAGAGTTAAGTATCAATGGGCTATTATATCTGGGCTGTGTTTCTTACCGATTCGCTATCACTATAAATTGGTACATGGGCACAATATTTGTTATTTGTGAATAACTATGGAGCTACAAAAACATCTGCAGATAAAACGAGAGCAATTTGAAAATAAGTTAAAGGCATTTATTAAAAACAACGCCGTAAAGGTTGGCTATTCCTATAATGATCAAAGTGTATTTCTTTGGGGAAGCGAGAGCCTCATCCGGGAATTGCAGCAAATTGCAGCCGACTAATAACGCACATTAAAAAAAACTCCTGTCGCCCGACAGGAGTTAAATAGAACTAAGCTATTTTGAAGGCAGCTGTTGTTGGATTTTTTGGATGGCTGTGAGATGCTTTCTAAGCACTGGTAATGTTTTATCTATCAACTCGCCCATTTCCGGATATTTAACTTTTTTTCTTGCATCCTCAAATTCCCGGATATCTTCCTGATGATCTTTTACCATCGCCGAAACATAAGCAGCATCGAATGCTGAACCGGACAATTTTTCCAGTTGTTCTTTCAATTTCTTTTCTTCACCGCCGATGGAGTCGGGGAGGGTGATCTCTTTACTTTTGGCCAGTTCCTTCAGTTCCATATTAGCCATGGTATGGTCGTTCACCATCATTGCCCCGAATGCCTTTACCTGGGCATTCGCTGCTTTTTGCTGTGCCAGCTTTCCAAGCTCAACCTCGGTTAATCCGCCGTTGGCCGCGTTTACGGAAAACTCTGCATCCGCACCGCTTAACGCCCTGCCGCCTGTTTCGGTATTTTTGTTGTTGACGGAATCGTATTTACTGTTAACGCTGTCAGCCTGTTCTTTGCTATCTTTTGGAGCGCCATTGCATGCTGCAGTCAGGGCGGCAACACAAAACATGGGTATCAATCGCTTGAAATTTTTCATGTTCAATAAAGTTATTGATGTTATATTAAGTAATCGGACAGAAACGCGTTGTAGTAATAGCTGCATTTCAGTCTCAACAAATCCAATAAAGCCATTTTACCACCGGTAATACTGATGATAAAATGGCGTAGTTAAAGTTTTAGATTGGATTTAATAGTCTGATAGCCGGTTATGCTTCAGTTGCTGCCGGGTATGTGCTCCATTGCGAAAGGCCATCAGGTTCAGCACTTTTTACCTCATTGCTTTTCAGGTCACTCATGTCTTTGTTGAGCTTTTCGGTTGCCTTTAGCTCTTTTGTAAAATTTTCGGAAGTGTTGGCTTGGCCTTCGGTTTCTTTTACCTGTTGCAGGGGATTTTCTACATAAATCCATTCCTTTCCTAAGCCAGGCATTTCGCCTTCATTCCACGGCCCCCTTACACTACCTTCAGATAAATTGTAGGCCTGCTGCGTATAACGCGGATCTGCAGCCAGTACGCCCGGCGGGAAATTAGGTTGTATGTCAAGCAGGGCAGCCTCAAACATTTTGTAATGAGCAACTTCGCGGGTCATTAAAAAAGATAGCGTTTCGTGTATGTAAGGGTCATCGGTAAACTTCATCAAGTGTTCGTATACCAGCTTAGCTCTCGATTCGGATGCCAGGTTGCTGCGCAGGTCTACAGTAAGGTCTCCGTTAGAGTGAATGTAAGACGCGCACCACGGAATACCCTGGCTGTTGCGCGGGGTAACACCACCGCCGGTAATAACGCCAAATTGCGGATTGGCAAAAACGGCCTGGTGAATGATATCCTCTTTAGCAGCCTTCCCGTTCATTACCTGCATGATCTCCGAAGTATCGGCGGCATTTTTTAGCTCCCCGTTTACCCCTTTTAACAGCATTTGGATGGTAGCGCCTACAATTTCAAGATGGCTGAACTCTTCCGTAGCGATATCCATCAGCATATCGTATTTATCGGGATGAGGCATTTTGGCGCCAAAGGCCTGGGTAAAGTACTGCATGGCAGCAGCAAGCTCTCCGTTTTCACCGCCGAATTGTTCCAGTAACAGGTTCGCAAACCTCGGATCAGGACGTGAAACGCGTGCGTTAAATTGTAATTCTTTTACGTGATAAAACATAATGGTAGATGTTTAAGTGAAACTATACGTTTACAACCATTCGGTGTTTTGTTTGTTTTTTAATTAAAAAATTTATTTACAATGAAATTTAGAGATACCCGGTTTTTACATCGATCATAGAAGATACCCAGGCGAACTCATCGTGCAATACGCGTTCAACAGTTATTATACCGCATTCATGAATTTAGCCAAAGTTAAACGGGGGGCTTTTTCATTGCTAAAAGCGAATTGCCGCTATGGTGTACGGTGTAATTAGTAACTTGCTATGCGTTCTGCCTATTTAATCCCCGTTTAATAAAGGTTAACCGTGATAGTTTTATATAAATTTAACGGTATAATAAAATTTATATAATTTTAAATTCGATTAATTAAACATTGCCAATTCGACCAATCCATAATGAAAGCGAGATCCTCAGCAAAATTTCTGCTGGAGATGCAAGGGCATTTACCTGCCTGTTCGATTTTTATTACCGGCACCTGGGGCAGTATGTGTACAGATTAACCGAATCGCTTGATGCTACCGAAGAGATTGTGCAGGATGTTTTCGTTAAGATCTGGTCGGGCAGGGAAAATCTTCAGCAGATAGATAGTTTTACAAATTATCTTTTCATTATTACCCGCAACAAAACTTACCGTTTTTTAAAGGAGAAGGCCCTGGCGCATACCAGGCAGCAGCAATATGAACAGCAGTACCAGGAAGAATGCTGTTTCCAGGACGAAACCAGCACAGAAGAGGATTTTTCCCGTATGATAGATGAGTTGATAGAGAAGTTGCCTCCCCAGCAACGAAAGGTTTATGAACTAAGTAAGATAAACCATTTAAAATACGGCGAAATTGCGGCTTTACTATCCATCTCTCCCGAGACGGTGAAGAAACATATTGTAGCAGCTAATAAATTCATCAAAAACAGTATTTCTGAGAAGAACGATCACCTCTTTCTGCTCTTTTTTATGGTTTACGCTCATTTTTTAAAATAAAATATTTTTTTTCTTTTTTCTGACTACCCCTTTTTTTATCGTTTTGACTCTTTAGTAGCAGAAGAGAGAAAAAAGATGTCTGAAAGATTAAACTACTTATTCCACCAATATTTTAACAAGACTGAAACCCCGGCAGAGCGCGACGAATTGATGCGGTTGATCAACACGCCCGGCTCTGAATTCGAGGTTCAGTCGCTGATGGAGGAAGTGTTTACATCTGAGCACTTTGATATCGATCCGTTCGCGCCGGGTACCCGGGAGCGAATGCTAAATACTGTGTTTGAAGGCACAGTAGAAAACACGGTTGAAGAAAGGATTATCCCTTTAACTCAACGGCTCAATAAAATTATATATATAGCTGCCGCCGCGGTGTTGGTTCTGGCATTATCATTAGGCATATATCAATACCGGTCACAAAAAAATAAGGAGGCCCTGGCTGCTACCAGGCCGCAGCCAGATGTAAAACCCGGGGGCAATAAGGCTGTTCTGACCTTGGCCAACGGCGCTAAAATTGAACTGAACGACGCGAAAAACGGTAAGCTTGTACAGCAGGGTAACACGGCAGTTGTTAAGCTTGCCAATGGCAGCGTTGCTTATGTGGCCGGAAACCAGTCGGCCGGCACTTCAATGATCAACACCATGAGTACGCCGCGCGGGGGACAATACAGGTTGCAGTTGCCCGATGGTACCATAGTAATGCTTAACGCTGAATCATCTGTTTCCTATCCAACAGCATTTACCGGCAAAATAAGAAATGTAAGCATCACCGGCGAGGCTTATTTTGAAGTTGCTAAAGATAAGAAGATGCCTTTTATTGTAACCTTCGGAAAACAGAAGGTAGAAGTATTGGGGACGCATTTTGATATCCGCGCTTATAATGAGCAGCCTGGTAAAACTACGCTATTAGAAGGCTCCGTAAAAATATCTAACGGAAGCCAAAAACAATTACTGGTGCCGGGGCAGCAGGCGGTTTACAACACCGGCGCTCAAAAGTTTGACATCAAGGCTGTTGATACAGACGATATCGTGGCCTGGAAAAATGGCTTGTTTGTTTTTGACAATACAGAACTTGACCAGGTGATGCTTGAATTGGCCAGGTGGTACGATATAGATATTGAGTATAAAGGCGTTAAACCTCAGCTTAACTTTACGGGACTGGTTAAAAAGAATATCCCATTATCAAAAGCGCTGAAGATATTAGAAACAACCGGTGGTATTAAGTTTACCATTGCTGCCAATAAAGTGATTATCGAGAAAAAATAGCTATAAACCAATTATTAAATTTAAATGCAAAATATGGATAAATAAACGCTTACTACTTCAGCGGTAATCCCATAAAAAAGCCCTCCCGGATTCCGGCCGGAAAGGCAGTATGCCTGGATTAACCCAAATTTCAAATTAGACTCTGATTTAAACTTAACCCAAACATTCAAATGTATGAAACTACTCTTGCATTCTAAAATTCCTGTGCCTGTTCCGCACGGAGAATGTGACTACCAACAACAAAGAAATTACTTAAAACTGGTACTAAGGACGATGAAGATCACGGGCTTACTCATTTTCTTGCTGGCTATGCAGCTTAGCGCCCGTACCATGGCGCAAAAAGTTAGCATCACCAAGGAAAACAGCGAGTTGAAATCGGTTTTAAAAGAACTGCACAAACGCACAGGTTACTTATTCATTTTTAATAACGCGGTTATGCTTAAGGCCAAGCCGGTAACCATTAATGTGGTGAACACCGAGCTTAGCCAGGTACTGGTGCAGATATTTAAAGATCAGCCTTTAACTTACGAACTTGATGATAATACCATTATTATTAAAGAGCGTACAGCACCCAAACCACAGGATAAAGAAGATGATCAGGCGCCTTTACCAAAAAAAATAACGGGAAAGGTTACAGATAGTAAAGGTAACCCCATTCCTGGAGTAACGGTTATGGTGAAAGGCGGTCAGGCAGCGGTATCAACCCTTGCCGACGGATCGTTTACTATCAATGCAAATAAGGGAGAGATTTTGCAATTCCGTTTTCTTGGTTTCGAAACCAAAGAAGTATTGGTTGACGAGCAAACAACGCTGAATGTTACGCTTACAGAGGCTTCGAAAGGTTTAAGCGAAGTGGTGGTAATTGGTTATGGTAATGCCACCAGGGCAACTTTAAGTAGTGCCGTATCTACCGTAAGCAATAAAGATCTGAATAAAGGCGCTATTACCGATGTGGGCCAGTTATTACAGGGTAAGGTTCCCGGATTGAACATCACTGCCAGCGGTGACCCTAATAAACCGGCTGCAGTTGTTTTACGTGGAGCATCAACCATAAACAGTTCGCAGGGGCCGTTTTACGTTGTTGACGGTGTTCCGGGCGTTGATATCGCAACCATCGCGCCTGATGATATCGCTACCATTGACGTATTGAAAGACGCCGCGGCTACCGCTATTTATGGTAACAGGGCGGCTAACGGTGTGATCATGGTTACCACTAAAAAAGGTAAAAAAGGACAGTTGGCAATAGCGTATAACGGTTATGTAGGCGCCGAAAAAGTAGCTAATCAACTTGACATGATGAATGCTACTGAATTGAGAAGTTTTCTGAAAGCCAATAATCAGGCGCCTTCATCTGCCGACGACAAAGGCGCTAACACCGATTGGCAAAAAGCTATTGAACGTAACACGGCTATATCGCACAATCATAATATATCTATTAGTGGCGGAACCGATCATAGCAGCTATTACGCCAGCGTTAATTACGTGAAAAAAGACGGTATTATTGCCAACACCGGTTTAGAGCGTGTAATTGGCCGTATGGCCCTAACACAAAGCGCTTTTGATGATAAACTGAAATTCAACCTTTCGGTAACCAATTCAAACAGCGATGCTAATGATGTGCCTTACCGCAACGTGATCCTGCTGCAGTCGGCCCTTTTCCTGCCTTTTTCGCCTGTAAAAAATGCCGATGGCAGTTATTTTGAAAACCCGACAACGCAAAACTATTACAACCCGGTTGCTATGCTCAACAACAGCGTGAGCGATACTAAATATAACAACCTGGTAGCCGCGTTCAATACCCAGCTCAAACTTCCTTTTGGCTTAACTTACAACTTAAATTTATCCTATCTAAAAACCAATACCTTACACGGAGAATATTATACCTCTTATTATACTTCGCATTATAATGGCCTGTATGATAACCCTGATCCCGGTTTAGGATACCACTCTCAGCAAACGTTTGGCACAAACGGGCAGGCTACCAGGAGCGCGTTGCAAACAGTGAATAAAATTTTAGAAACCTATTTTAACTGGGATAAAAAGATCGGCAACCACTCCATTAACGCGGTATTAGGCTATTCATGGCAAAACAATACTATTGGCGATGGTTTCCAGGTAACTACATCCAACTTCCCGGTTGATAATGTTAGCTACAATAACCTCGCTTTGAGTAACCCTTACGCGATATCCGGTTTCCAGGTTAACTTTGGTCCGGACGGTGTGTTCCAGGAAACAAGGTTGATATCTGATTTTGCCAGGTTAAACTATAATTACAACGAAAAATACCTGTTACAGGCATCAGTAAGGCGCGACGGCAGCTCTGTTTTCGGTAAAGATCATCAGTGGGGATATTTCCCATCTGTAGGCGCTGCCTGGCGCATAAGCCAGGAAGGCTTTATGAAAGAAAGCAACGCTGTAAATGATCTAAAACTGCGCGCCAGCTACGGTATCACCGGTAACTCATCGGGTTTTAACGCTTATACAGCGCAAGCCATTTCAGGTACCCTTGGTACTTTTTACAGTAACGGTAATTACATTAACGCGTTGGGCGCCACACAGGCAGCCAACACAAACCTGCAATGGGAAAAAACATCCACTGCCAACCTTGGTTTAGATTTTGAACTGTTTAAAGGAAAGGTGAGCGGCTCGCTTGAGGTGTACAACAAAAAAACCACCGGTATGATCTTCTCTTATGCGGTTGATCCTGTGCTGGTACCAACAGGCAGTATCGTGGCTAACGGCGGCAGTATGACCAATAAAGGTATTGAGCTATCAGTTAGCACCACGCCTGTACGCACACCAAATTTCCGGTGGTCAACCTCAGTTAACCTTGCGCATAATAAAAACGTGATCAATAGCTTATCTAACCCGCTGTTTTCCGGGGGCGATTCGGTGTTGTACTCCTTCCCTGAAGGCGCAGGCCAGTCAAGCCACTCATTACAGATCTTAAAATCAGGCAAACCGTTAGGCGAATTCTTTTCGCTTCAGTATGCCGGTAAAAATGCTGACGGCGTTTCGCAATTTGTGGGAGCCGATGGCAAACTGACAACCTCGCCAACAATAGGTACAGATTATCACTATTTGGGCAGTGCCCAGCCCAAACTGCTGTTAGGCTGGTCGAACGATTTTCATTATAAAAATTTCGATCTGAATATATTTTTCAGGGGAGTATTTGGCAACAAGATTTTTGATGCCACCCGTGCCGATCTCTTCAGACCTAATACAGCGCAATACACCAACATCCTGAAGGATGCCGCCGGCGAATCGGCAGCAGATTATAACGCTTATCTGTATTCGTCGCGTTTTGTGGAAAGCGGAAGTTACCTGCGTTTAGATAACGCAACCCTGGCCTATAATTTTAAACTGACCAGTAAATACATCAAGGCTTTCAGGATTTATACTTCGGCCAACAACGTCTTTATCATAACCAAGTATAAAGGTGTTGATCCGGAAATTAACCAGGGCGGCATTTCTCCTGGTGTAGATTACAATAACTTTTATCCCAAAACCAGGACACTGCTGGTAGGGGCTAACGTAACTTTTTAGGTTTAACCAGTTAAAAGAATTATCATGAACAGAATATTAAAAAGCATTGGCTTTTGCGCTATACTCATGTCAGGTTTTACATCGTGCCAAAAAGTATCGGTACCCGTAAAAACAGAATTAACCTCAGATGTTTTCCCTCAAAATACAGCGCAATACGCGCAGGCGGCCGGCCCGGTGTATGTGGCTTTGAGGGGTAATATATCGGTTGAGCACTTTTTTATGCAGTCTGCCACTACTGATGAGGTGATCTTCCCGGCTTACGGCGGTAACTGGTATAACGGGGGCGAATATCAGCAGTTACACTACCATACCTGGACAAAAGATCACCCCGGTGTAGGCGGTGAGTGGACCTGGACATCGACCATCATCGGCCTCGCTAACCAAACCCTGGCAACCCTGCAGGCGGTAGAACCGGAAGGAGCAGCCAAGCAGCAGGACCTGGCCGAGTTAAGGGCAGTAAGGGCGCTGGCTTACTTTTACCAGATGGATAGCTTTGGCAATGTGCCAATAGTAACCGTTGCGGGCGACTACGCGCAGCACCCTAACAAAAGCCGCACTGAAGTTTTCAACTTTATCGAATCGGAACTCAAAGCCGCGTTACCGGCGCTAAGCAGCACTACAGGGCAAACTACCTACGGCAGGCCCACTAAATATATGGCTTATGCACTGCTTGCCAAAATGTACCTGAACGCCGAATATTACACCGGCACCAAACGTTATGATGATTGCATCGCGGCCTGCGATAACGTGATCAGCTCAGGTGCGTACCACCTCGAACCGAGGAGCACCTATCTGAAAATGTTTTACCCCAACAACGGCCCGCAAACCGCCGAGTTCATATTCGCGATACCGTTTGACCCTTCGGCAAGTAATACGCTGCCTTTCAGGAGCCAGAACCTTCACCAGCGGTATGACCTGCCAAGGCGATTGGTGAACAAATACAAGGTTAATTTTACACCGGATGGCGCTATCAGCACTTTGCCATCGTATTATGCCAATTTTAATGATGTAAACGATATCAGGAATAAGCAATGGTTAACCGGTAAGCAATATCAGTTTGACGGCATAACCCCCGTAACTTATACCACTACCAACCAAAGCTACGACCAGTTTTATAAAGGGAGCGACCCTAACGGTTCTATAACCTACCAGGTTGAGTTAACACCAAACATTGTTTTAAGACAGGACGTTGGCACTTTTGATGTGGGTAACGATGAAATAGGCTGGAATATGGGTTACCACAACCTTAAGTTTTACCCGGATTCAACATCGCTGAACAGGAATATGAAAAATGATATCCCGGTTTTCCGTTATTCGGATATCCTGCTGATGAAGGCCGAGGCAATTTTAAGGGGCGGCGCGCCAACCCAAGGGCAAACCGCGCTTACATTGGTTAACATGCTGCGCGCCGAGCGCACTACGTCACCAGCATGGACTTCGGTAACGCTGGATGATCTTTATGCCGAACGTTGCCGGGAGTTTGCCTGGGAATCATGGCACAGGAATGATATGATCAGGTTTGGAAAGTATGAAACATCCTGGGGCTTCAAAACAGATGCCAACCCGGCCCACCGTATTTTCCCTATACCTACAGCAGCCATGCAGCTAAACAAGGCGCTTGTTCAAAACCCGGGTTACTGATTGATTATTTGATTAAAGCGGCGGCGGGTAAAATATACCGTCGCCCTTGTTTTTCAATTTGTAACAGTATATATTTTGCCATGAAATTTACATCTGCACTTGTTATTGTTTTGTTTGCGCATTTTACAGCGTTCGCCCACCGTGCTTGTGCCGGGGAAAAGATTTTCAATATAGCGGCTTTGGGAGCTGTTGGCAATGGTAAAACCGATAACACGCTCATCATTCAAAAGGCAATTAATAACTGCGCGGCTTCGGGCGGAGGTATAGTACTGGTTCCGCAAGGTGAATTTGTAACAGGGGTGATCGAACTTAAATCAAATGTCGAATTACATTTAAACCCCAACGCTAAACTACTGGCAACTGTAAAACGCATAGCCTATGGCCCGGCAAAAGCCTCGGCCTTAATAGTAGCCAAAGGCTGTACTAACATAGCGATTACGGGTACCGGCATAATAGATGGCAGGGGGGAAGCTTTATTAAAAGATATATACCGTATGCTCAGGAACGGTACGCTGAAGGATAAGGAATGGCAATCCTATAACGACTGGCACCAGATGCGCCCGGAAGAAGACAACCGGCCCAAGCTGATATTTTTTGAAAAATGCGATAACGTCAGGATCAGCGATGTAACGATTAAAAACGGGTTGTGCTGGATCCAGGAGTACCGTGGTTGCAGCAATATGACGATCAATAATATCAAGGTTATCAGCAATACATTTTTAAACAATGATGGGATTGACCTGGTAGATTGCAAAAAGGTAAAACTAACCAATAGCTTTTTTAATGTAGCTGACGACGGTATCTGTCTTAAATCGTCAGACCCGGAAAGTTGCTGCGAAGACATTGTTATTTCAGATTGCAGGATCCGCTCGAGCGCGAGCGCTTTTAAAATGGGTACGGCATCCTTTGGCGGGTTTAAAAAAATAACGGTGCGTAATATTGATGTGTACGATACGTTCCGGTCGGCCATCGCGCTTGAATCTGTAGACGGTGGTATTGTCGAGGATATTGATGTGAGGCATGTGCGCGCGAAAAATACCGGTAACGCTGTTTTTATCAGGTTGGGCAAACGCCAGAAATCAAGGGATGCAGGTGCGGTTAGCGGTATTCATATTGCAGACGTGAAAGCTGAGGTTCCCGCCGGAAAGCCGGATGCCGGTTATCATATGGATGGCCCGCGCGAGCTGTTTAAACATAATGTTTTCCCTGTGTCGGTTACCGGGATCCCCGGCTCACCGGTAAAGGATGTTACGCTCGAGGATATCGATATCACCTATGCGGCCACAGCTAAAAAGACCACAGCCTTTTTCAATATCGATTCATTAACCAAAATACCCGAGCAGATATCTGCTTACCCCGAATTTTCCATGTTCGGCGAGCTGCCGGTTTCCGCTTTTTATGCAAGGCATGCAGAGGGGATCAATTTGAAAAATATACATATCAGCTACACCGGTTATGACTTCCGCACACCATTTGTTTTTGATGATGTAAATGGCCTTTACGCCGAAAAGGTAACCGTTTCCGGCTTTAAAACACTACCGTTAATGCTGCTGAATAACGTTAAAGTGAAAATGCTGCAGGATATACAACCTGCAGATAAGCGCCGCCAGGTAATAAAAACCCAGTAATAAAGTATTCTAAAACAGATGAAACGCAAATCCAGAGTTTTCATTTACATGCTGCTATGCGGCCTTTGTTGTAAAGTAAACAAATCCGCGGCGCAATTAAATGTACCGTCCTCCTACGCTTTAATAAAAAGGGTTATACCTGCCGCAGCCCCGAAATTTATAGTTGAGCCGCTCCCTGCCAACCAACCCAAGGATGTTTTTGAGGTTGAAGGTAAGATGGGTAAGATCATATTAAGAGGTAATAACGGTGTGGCTGTTGCCTCGGCCCTATACCATTATCTTACCGAATATGCGCACTGCCAGGTTACCTGGAACGGGTCAAACCTTAACCTGCCTGTTAGGTTGCCTGTTCCTGCCGGTAAAATTCGCAAAACCACGCCTTACCAATACAGGTATTACCTCAACTACTGTACCTACAGCTACAGCATGAGCTGGTGGGACTGGAAACGATGGGAAAAAGAAATTGATTGGATGGCCTTGCATGGCATCAATATGCCCCTGGCCATTACCGGGCAGGAGTACGTATGGGATAAAGTGTACAAAAGCATGGGTTTCAGCGATCAGGATATGAAGGGGTTTTTTACCGGTCCGGCATATTTTGGCTGGTTTTACATGGGCAATATCGATGCCTGGGACGGGCCGCTTCCCCAAAGCTGGATAACAAGCCACCGCGACCTGCAGGTTAAAATATTACGGCGCGAGCGCGAACTCGGCATAAAACCTGTACTCCCGGCTTTTACTGGGCATGTACCGGCATCGTTTAAAACACACTATCCTAACGCCAAACTAAAACAAACCAATTGGAATAATGGCTTTGCCGACACTTATATCCTTGATTCGGAAGATTCGTTGTTCGCGCAGATAGGCAAGAAGTTTATAGAGGAACAAACCAAAGTTTACGGAACTGACCACCTGTATTCGGCAGATACTTTCAACGAAAATGAGCCGCCATCTAACGATCCTCAGTTCCTGTCAGAATTGAGCGCGAGGGTTTACGATGGCATGAAGGGAGCCGATCCAAAAGCTGTTTGGGTGATGCAGGGCTGGCTGTTTTTCAGCGACCGCAAGTTCTGGAAAAACGAGCAGATCAAAGCGTTGCTGAACGCCGTGCCCAATGATCATATGATTGTTCTGGACCTGAACACCGATTACGAACCGGTATGGAAACGTACCGAAGCCTTTTACGGCAAACCCTGGATCTGGAACATGCTGCACAATTACGGCGGCAACAACAGTTTATTCGGCCGTATTGAAGCTGTGGCTACACAACCCGCACAGGCGCTTGCCGATCCGGCCTCGGGCAGGATGGTAGGCATAGGCTTAACGATGGAAGCTATTGAGCAAACGCCAGTGTTGTACGAATTAATGACACAAAATACCTGGCAAAGCAAACCCGTTAACCTTGATGAATGGCTGCCGCGATATGTGTTTAACCGCTATGGTGTAAAAAGTAAAGAGGCGGAGCAAGCCTGGCAGATACTCCGTACAACCGTTTTTAACGGCAAGGATATCCGCGACGGCGCCGAATCCATCATTACAGGCCGCCCTACGCTCGATTCGGCAGCGGTATGGACCCGTACACATCTTAATTATAATCGTAAAGACCTGCTTCCCGCCTGGGATAAAATGTTTGCCGCCATACCACAATGTAAACAAAGCAACGGCTTTAATTACGACCTGGTTGATGTGACACGACAGGTGCTTGCCAACTATGGCCGTCCGCTTCAGCTAAAATGGATCAGGGCGTACCAGGAAAAAGATGACAAGGCTTTTGCAAAGTACACCGGCGAATACCTCAACCTGATCAACGATATGGATAAGCTGCTTGCTACACAAAAGGACTTTATGCTTGGCCCCTGGCTAAGCGACGCACGTAAATGCGGAACCAACGCGACAGAAAAGGCGCTTTACGAAAAGAACGCCCGCAACCTCATTACCTTATGGGGAGGGGCTGATAGTCCGCTGCACGAGTACTCGTGCAGGCAATGGAGCGGTTTGCTTAACGACTTTTATAAGGTGCGGTGGCAAAAGTTTTTCGGCGTACTACAGGCATCGCTGGAGACGGGCAAGGAACCCGATTTTAAGGAATTCGAACAATCGATCAAAAACTGGGAGTGGGAATGGGTAAATTCATCAAAAGCATATCCGGTTGTGCCGGTTGGCAGCAGCACTCTGATTGTGCAGCAGCTATATCATAAATATCGGGTTAATATGGGTAACGATCTTAAATAACGGGCATGAGTAGTAATTTACATAATCAGGCAATACAAGCCGAAAAACCGGTATCTAAACCGGCCCGGCTGTTATCGTTAGATGCGCTCCGCGGGTTTGATATGTTCTGGATCATGAGCGGCGAAGGCGTTATACACGCGCTTGCCAAAGCCACAGGCTGGCCTGTTTTTGTGTGGATGTCGGGCCAGTTGCACCACACAGTGTGGAACGGCATCACATTTTACGATATGATCTTCCCCTTGTTTTTGTTCATCGCAGGTGTTTCCATGCCTTATTCGCTGGGGAACAAAGCTGCAAAACATGGCGTTGCGCATCCGCACCTGTTGCCGCCCAATGCAAAACGGGAAATTTATATTTCGATGATCAGGCGGGCGCTCATTCTGCTTTTTTTAGGTATGGTGGTTAACGGGCTGTTTAAATTTAATGGCTATGAAAATACCCGCTTTGCCAGCGTATTGGGCCGTATCGGGCTTGCCTGGTTTTTCGCGGGTATTATATATATCAACTGCGGTGTTCGCGGCCAGGTTTTATGGTTCGGCATTTTGCTGCTGGGCTACTGGGCGGCTATGGAGTGGATCCCTGTACCGGGATATGGCGCAGGTGTTTTAACCATGAACGGCAGCCTCGAATCGTATATTGATCGCCTGTTGCTTCCAGGTCGCCTGCATGATAAAGTACACGATCCCGAGGGCGTACTATCTACCATACCTGCCATTGGCACGGCCATGCTGGGCATTTTTGCAGGGCAGTTTTTAAAGTTGGATAATGCGCGATGGCCCATGTGGAAAAAAGGCGTTGCAATATTTATGGCCGGTTTAATACTTATCGCTATTGGCTGGTTGTGGAATTTTAGTTTCCCGATAAACAAACGTTTATGGAGCAGTTCGTTCGTGTTGTTTGTGGGTGGTTGGAGCTGTGTTTTTTTATCAGTGTTTTATCTCATTATAGATGTTGCCGGCTGGCGTAAATGGGCATTCCCATTTGTACTGATCGGTGTTAACTCTATAGTCATCTATCTTGCTTCGGAAGGAATGGTTGATTTTCAGCACACTGCCAATTATTTTTTTGGCGGTATTATTAGTCATCTTTCTCAAACCTGGCAGCCGGTGTGGTCGGCCATATCTGTAGTTTTTATACAGTTAACCTTGCTTTATATTCTATATCGCAATAAGATCTTCCTGAAAATCTAATCATAAAAGGTATTACCCCCGGCATATTTAAAAATTATTCATACCAACATGAAGTATAAATTTTTCCTGCTTTGTATTTTCCTGCTGTCTGCAACCCTGGTTTCCGCGCAAAGCGTATCGGGAAGACAGGTGTCAAATTTTGATAAAAGCTGGTTATTTCATTTAGGTGATTTAGCCGGGGCTCAGATTGCCGGTTTTAATGATGCCGGTTGGCGAAAACTGGATTTGCCCCACGACTGGAGTATCGAGGGTAAGTTCAATAAGGATAATCCCGCTAAACCTGAAGGCGGGGCATTACCCGGCGGTATTGGCTGGTACCGCAAAGTATTCACTGTGCCCGCCGCTAATAAAAGCAAACTGACCTATATCGAATTTGACGGCGTTTATCAGAAAAGCGATGTATGGGTAAACGGCCATCACCTCGGCTTCAGGCCTAACGGTTATATTTCGTTCAGGTATGAGTTAACGCCTTATTTAAAATACGGCGGCCAAAACAACACTATTGCCGTAAAGGTTGATAATTCCAGTCAGCCTAATTCAAGGTGGTACTCCGGCTCGGGCATTTACCGGCATGTGCGTTTGGTTGCCGTTAATAAAATAGCGGTTGACCAGTGGGGTACCTTTGTAACTACCAGCAACGTTAGCCAGGCCAGCGCTGATATTTCGGTGCAAACCGCCATTCGTAATAAAGGCGGAAAAAAGGGCGAATACAAAATCGTAACCGGTTTGTATGATATGGCAGGTAAGGCTGTTGGCGGTCAGGTTACCGCCAAACTCTTCGTCAATGATACATTAACTACCGCCATTCAAAAGCTTACATTGCAAAGGCCGCGGCTATGGTCGGCTGATGCTCCGGCACTATACCAGGTTATTTCCCGGGTTATGGCAGGTAATGAAACTGTAGACACCTACAAAACCACTGTAGGTATCCGCGATTTTTATTTCGACACTGATAAGGGTTTTATCCTTAACGGCGAAAAGGTAAAAATAAAAGGCGTTTGCCTGCATCATGATCTGGGTTGCCTGGGCGCCGCCATGAACGTACACGCGCTTGCAAGGCAATTGAAAATGTTAAAGGAGATGGGTTGTAACGCCATCCGTACATCGCACAACCCGCCATCGCCCGAGCTGCTTGACCTTGCCGATTCGATGGGTTTTATTGTGATGGACGAAGCTTTTGATTGCTGGGAAAAAGCCAAGGAAAAATATGATTACCATTTGTTTTTTAAACAGTGGCACAAACGCGATTTGGAAGATCAGGTATTACGCGACCGTAACCACCCTTCGGTGATGATCTGGAGCATAGGCAACGAAATTCCTGAGCAAAGTGACAGTAGTGGTTTCAGGATAGCAAAAGATCTGGCAGGTATTGTACACCGGCTGGATAGCACACGCCCGGTTACTGCCGCCAACAATCATCCGGATACCAAAAATCAGATCATCAGGTCGGGCGCTATCGATCTGGTGGGTTATAATTATCACCATACCGATTTGGTGGGTTTTCACGAGCGTTACCCGGATAAGAAATTTATCGGTACCGAAACAACGTCGGCTCTCGAAACCCGGGGTGTTTATGATATGCCAAGCGATAGTATCCGCCGCTGGTCTGACGAGGATAAGCAGCCGATGAATGCCGATTTCACTGTGTCGGCCTATGATAATGCTTCCACGCCATGGGGCTCGACCCATGAAGAAACCTGGAAGATCATCAAAAAATATGATTTTCTTTCGGGCATGTTCATCTGGACCGGCCTTGATTACCTGGGCGAGCCAACACCGTATACCTGGCCCGCACGCAGTTCCTATTTTGGTATTATCGACCTTGCTGGCTTTCCTAAAGATGTTTACTACATGTACCAGAGCGAGTGGACAAGCAAGCCGGTACTGCACCTTTTACCGCACTGGAACTGGGAGCCGGGCAAAACTGTGGACGTTTGGGCCTATTACAACAATGCCGATGAGGTGGAACTTTACCTGAATGGTAAATCATTAGGTGTAAAAAAGAAACAGGGCGATGATCTGCATGTAATGTGGCGTGTTAAATATGCCCCCGGTACCTTAAAGGCTGTACCCCGGAAACATGGTGCGGAAGTATTATCTGCCGAAGTGAAAACAGCCGGTAAGCCTGCATTAATTCAGTTATCAGCAGATAAAGATAAACTGAAAGCCGGGGATGCAGACCTTGCCTTCATTACCGCTAAAGTACTGGATAAGGATGGGAACCTTGTTCCATTCGCAAAAAATAAAATAATGTTCAGGGTTAATGGAGATGCTTTCATCGCCGGGGTTGATAACGGCGACCCTACAAGCCACGAACCTTTTAAAGCTAATTACCGTTATGCTTTTAATGGCCTTGCTTTGGCTGTTATACAAGCGAAGCAAAAATCCGGGACGGTAGTTGTTTCGGCCGAAGCCGATGGATTGCCTGCTGCACAGCTTAAATTATCGGTGGTAAAATGATCATGCCCTGATTTTAAAATTAATTGTTAAAAACACACTTAATTTTAAAATCTTTTTTAACTTGCGGGCATGATACAGCGTTTACTTTCTCTTTTCATCCTGCTTTTGTGTTGCCAGGCCCTGCAGGCGCAAAAGCAAATGGTTCATAATCCTATAACGGGTGGGTATTTTGCCGATCCTACCATTGTTAAGGATAAGGGGCATTATTTCATTTATGCAACCATCGATCCATGGGGTGCTAAGGAATTAGCGGTACTGGAAACAACCGACTTTATCAAATTTACCCGGCACCATATCAACTGGCCAACAAAGCAGGCCTGTACCAGCAAAACCTCGCTTGATGAAATGGTTTGGGCGCCATCGGTAGTAAGAGGGAAGGACAACAAGTTTTATATGTACGTAGCGGTAGGCGGAGAAGTATGGGGTGGCGTAAGCAATACACCGCTTGGCCCCTGGAAAAACCTGAAAAAGGATAATTCGCCGATGGTAAAATCCACAGATTATCCAAATGTTCATAATATCGACCCGGATTGTTTTATTGATGACGACGGAGCAGCTTACCTGTATTGGGGTTCGGGCTATAATTGGATAAACGGGCACTGCATGGCTGTAAAGCTTAAAAGCGATATGGTTTCATTTGACGGTAAACCCCAGGATATTACTACCCCTCATTTTTTTGAGGGGGCGCATATGGTTAAGCGTAACCGTACTTATTACTTGATGTTTTCGGAAGGGAAAGCGATAGATGCAAGCTACCAGGTAGGGTATGCCAAAGGCAGCAGTCCGCTTGGCCCATTTAAAGAAAATGATCACCGGGTGATATTGAGCTCCTCGGCAGACAGTACGGTGATCGGTCCCGGTCACCACACCACCTTTATCAATAAAGGGCAGCGCTATATTTTATATCACCGAATTTTTCCGCAGAAGGAATCTTTTGTATTACGCCAGCTTTGCCTTGATAGTTTAAATTTTGATACCAATGGCGATATTAAAAAGGTGAGCACCAAAGGGGTACAAAAGTTTAACTGATAAATTATAGCCTGCATCATGAGAAAATTAAGTTACGCCACATTGTTGTTAATGCTACTTACCTGGTTGCCAACTGTTGCCCAGCAAAAAGTATCGTCATTAAAACCCAAACAGATCAGCCCCGACCTTTTTGGGATCTTTTTTGAGGACTTAAGTTACGCCGCCGATGGCGGCCTTTATGCCGAATTGATTCAAAACCGTTCGTTTGAATACAGCCCGGCCGATAACCGGGACTGGCATTCATTAACCGCCTGGAAATACCAGACTGACGGCTTTGGTTACGGTACTATTTCTGTAGAAACCACTGCTCCGGTTCATTCAAATAACCCTCATTATGTTGTTTTGAATGTAGAGGAAGAGGGGCAGAAAGGAGTGGGGCTGGAAAATTCAGGTTTTGACGGCATACCCGTTAAGGCAGGAAAAGGCTATCGCTTTTCCGTGTTTTTAAATGTAATGTCGGCTAATCCTTTACCTATAGCTGTAGCGCTTGTTGACGATAAAGGCAAAGAATTAGGCTCATCAACATTCACAGCTACAGGCCATGGCTGGAAAAAGTATACCGAACAGATCAATATCAATTTTGATGATGATGATGCCAGGTTAGTAATGCTGGTAAAATCAAAGGGAAAAGTCGGTATAGATATGGTGTCATTATTCCCGACCGAAACGTTTAAACACCATGAAAACGGAATGCGCGCCGATCTGGCCCAGGTTATTGCCGATCTGAAACCCAAGTTTATGCGTTTCCCTGGCGGATGTCTCACGCATGGCGATGGTGTTGCCAATATTTATCGTTGGAAAAACACTATCGGCCCGGTTGAACAGCGCACAGATCAGCGTAATATCTGGAATTACCACCAGTCGATGGGCCTGGGTTTTTTTGAATATTTTCAGTTTTGCGAGGATATTCACGCTAAACCCGTGCCTGTACTTGCCGCAGGTGTAAGCTGCCAAAACTCGGGCGGTACCTGGAGAATCGGCTCTACAGGGCAAAAGGGCATCCCGATGGATGAAATGAAAGCCTATGTACAGGATGTGCTTGACCTTATCGAGTATGCCAACGGGTCCGTAAATTCAACATGGGGCTCAAAACGTGCGGCTGCAGGGCACCCCGCACCTTTTAACCTGGAATATCTGGGCATTGGCAATGAAGACAAGATTACCGGGTTGTTTGAAGATCGTTTCCGGATGATTTACGATGCGGTACACAAAGCCCATCCTGAAATAAAGATAATTGGAACCGTAGGTCCAAGCCCAAATGGCGAAGATTTTGACAAAGGCTGGAAACTGGCCAACCAGCTCAATGTTGGTATTGTTGATGAGCATTATTATGAAAAACCACAATGGTTTTTAAAAAACACGGCGCGTTATAATAACTACGATAGGCAACGGTCTAAAGTTTATATCGGCGAATATGCCTCATGGGGTAATAAACTGTTTAACGCGCTTTGTGAAGCAGTTTATATGACTAATCTTGAACGCAACGGAGATGTTGTGAGAATGGCGTCGTACGCGCCGCTGATAGCCAGGATCGGGCATACCTCATGGAACCCCGACCTAATCTACTTTAATGGCACCCGCGTTTTTCCAACTGTAAACTATTATGTTCAACAGCAATTTGCCGCCAATTCCGGCAGCGAATATTTGCCCGATGTAATAACACTTAAAGGTGATCAGGCTACGAAGGACACGACAGTCGGCGTATCATGCGTAAGGGACAAAGCCACAGGTGATATTATTTTAAAGATCGCCAATGCAGGCAATAATGCTGTTTCCGGCGTAGCACAGTTGGGCAAGATTGGCGCGTTTCCCGGTTCGGCTATGCTTACCACCATTTCAGGTGATATGCAGGCAGAAAACACGGCGAACAATCCGGATGCTGTTCTTCCGAAATCTACGGCGATCAGCTTACAAAAAAACTGGTCGTTTACCGTTCCCGCATATTCTTTCAGCGTGCTGAGGATAAAAGTTTCCAGGGTTAAATAAACCGCCTTAATTTATCGCCAATAATAAAAACAACCTATATACATGAAAAAAACACTTTTACTGGGCCTTTTAATTGGTTTCTGCACAACGCTTTTTGCGCAGCCTTCGCAAAAATTCAGCGCTTATCTTTTTACTTATTTTACCGGCGATAAAGGCGGTGAAGCCATCCGTTTCGCCTTGAGTAATGACGGCTATCATTTCCGTGCGTTAAACAACAACCAGCCGGTAATCAATTCGGCCGAAATCAGCGCCACAGGCGGTGTAAGGGATCCGCATATCATGCGGGCTGCGGATGGTAAAACATTTTACATGGTAGCCACGGATATGAATACCGAAAAGTTTGGCTGGGGGCCCGATTCATCGATGGTGCTCCTAAAGTCAACCGATTTGATACATTGGACATCTAAAACTATCGATATCACCAAAACCTTCAAAAAGTTTGATGGTGTAAACAGAGTATGGGCACCGCAAACCATTTATGATCCGAAGGTGAAAAAGTATATGATCTATTGGTCGATGCGTTTTGGTGAGGAAGCCGATAAAATCTATTATGCTTATGCAAACAAGGACTTTACAGGCCTGGAAACCGAACCTAAACAGCTTTTTTTTAAACCTGACGGCGGAGCCTGCATTGATGGCGACATTGTTTATAAAGACAAAAAATACTATCTCTTTTTCAAGACAGAGGGTTCAGGTGCCGGTATAAAAATAGCGGTGTCGGATAAGTTAACCTCGGGATATGTGCTGCGCGACAAGTATGTTCAGCAAACCAAAGATCCGGTGGAAGGTGCCGGGACCTTTAAGTTGAATGATGGCAGTGGTTACATTTTAATGTATGATATGTATACCCAGGGTAAGTACCAGTTCACCCGCACTACCGATCTTGAAAATTTCAAGCTGATCGACGATGAGGTATCTATGGATTTCCATCCACGTCATGGTACGGTTATGCCCATCACGGAAAAAGAAGCTGCCGTATTAAAGGCAAAATGGGGTAAGTCTGAGTAATAATGCAGATCACTTAAAAAGTTTTTAAAATTAGATTGGACTCCTTAAACTTAAAAAAATTGCCTTTTGAGGCACCGGCAACCTTTAAGCATTTAGCTTGCTATAAAAACCAATCGAAAGGGATGTTATCATTTAAGATGCGTCCCTTTTTTCTTTCCAAATTGGGCATACTCTTTTTCTGCCCTATACCTACACCATTTTTTACCATCAAATATTACACGGATTTACGTTAGCGTACAGCCTCAAACCGGCCGGATTTATGTTTAGCCCGATTAAACATGTTCTACGTTGGGAGTGGCATTTTTATGTTCTGCTAAGGCCCAAAATAATTCACAGTAGCTTTTAAGTGTAATTGTTACGTTAATAATAATAGCTTGGTTGCAAATTAGAGATACTGATTGTCAAATAGTTTAGCTTGTTTATTAGGTTAAAAACCTTGATTTTATGATGGAGAATGGACTTTCTGCATAATTTTATACTGGTTGATAAATAATTTTATTAATTGTTGTTTTGACAATAAAAATATTTACATTTAGATTTTAAATAGCCCATCCTATTTAGTTATAAACCAGTTAAGACCAATTCATGGAAGTTTTGAACGATTCTCAAATTATTGAGCAATTAAAAGCAGGCAACAAGGAGGCCTTTGAAGCATTATTTAAAAAATACTACAAATTGCTTAACGTATCAGCCTATTATATTTTGCGGGATGAAATGGAAGCTGAAGACACGGTTCAGGGTTTTTTTGTCGATCTTTGGGAAGCGCAGTTGTTTAACAACATCAATTCATCGTTAAAAGCTTACATGACTACGGCTGTGCGAAACCGATGCCTTAAAAAAGTTGAAAGTGAAACACGAACCCAAAAGAGCCTGGTTGATTATAAATATACCCTTACAGAAGTGGAGGAGGAAGAAACGCACATACCGGAAATTTTTCCGGACAAATTACTGGCAGATCTGTCCATGCAGCGGATGCAGGCCTTTACTCTGGTTCATTATGAAAATAAAAGGTATAAAGATGCTGCCTATGAAATGGGCATTAGTATAAATTCGTTAAAAACTCATTTAAAACTGGCCGTAAAAACTTTAAAAGCAGGAATAAAAAGTGCCAAATAAGTTCACCCTTTTTTATAAAATGAGGTCTCACAAATAATGACATACAATAAAGCGTATTTTCAGGAACTAATAATTGAACAAGTAGCCGGCACGATCAGTGAGGAGGAAAGCCATTTGCTTACAGATGCTATACAAAATGATTCGCGGGTTAAACAGCTTTGGGACGAAATGCAGCATACACTGTCATCTGATCAGGCACAAAGCTTTTTTAATGCAATCGATGAAAATAAGGCCTGGAACAAGGTATCGCCCCAAATAACTTCACCTCTGCCTAAAGCTTCCCGCAGGCTGCCCATCGCTAAATGGTTATCTATGGCCGCGTTGTTGTGTGTTGCCTTCACCGCTGGGTACTACTGGCGTTCAGTGCCGGTTAAAAATACCGTCATAGCCAAAAATAATATTAAAGCCCCCGCAATAGAATTAAGGATGGCTAACGGTCAACATATTGATCTTTCAGATACCAATAAAAAAACGGTTAGTGTACCCTTCGCGAACCTGACCAAAGGAGCCAACGGGTTAAGCTATCAGCTCAATAACGCTAAAACAGACGAGTGGAGTACGCTTGTTATCCCCTCAAAATTAAATTACCGGATAGTTTTATCAGATGGCACCAAGGTATGGCTAAATTCTTTATCGAGTTTGCGCTTCCCCTTTGCATTTTCAGGCAAAACCAGGGATGTTTATTTAACCGGCGAAGCTTTTTTTAAAGTAGCTAAAAACGCTTCGATGCCTTTTATAGTGCACACCAGCCAAACCGATGTAAAGGTTTTAGGTACCGAGTTTAATGTGAACACTTACCAGCTTGATAAAACAATAACCTCACTGGTGGAAGGCTCAGTGTCAACCAGCGGCAGGCATAAGCAAAAAACGCTATTACAGCCCGGTTATCAGGCCATATATACTGATGCTGCGGGCTTTGATACCCAGCCATTTGATCCCACCGTTGAACTGGCATGGATGAAGGATATTTATTACTTTCATAACACCCGGCTTCATGAAATCAGCGATGTATTACTTCGCTGGTTTGATGTGGATGTTGTTTTTGATAACCCGGCAAAAGCTGATGAGGCTTTTAGCGGGGCTATTGAAAAAAACAAACCAGTTGATGTTTTTATTCAGAATATAAAAGCATCTGCCGGTGTTGACGCTGTGCTTAAAAACGGGGTGCTGCACATCAGGTAACAACCACCCTCAATTAACCCAATACTTATTTTTCAATATTATCATCCGGCTTGCTACCGGGGTGTTTGGTTGTCGCCATGGAAATTTACATTTATGAATTTTTAACTTTCTGATATTCATTTATTTGTGGATTTTTTTATTGAAAAAACATTTTTTTTAGCTCTTCGTTCACCCGTTTCATCACTATCCGGTCTTAAAGAAAACCAATCATAAACCCAGTAATATGGATAGAATTTTATTTAGCCGGCGGCTCATACTGCCCTTTATTTTTCTTTTATTGGTAACCCGGTACTCGGCTGTGCACGCACAGGTAACGGCCCCAATTACACTCAAAAAGGCTAATATCAGTTTAGCCGACGTATTCAAATCAATTAAAAAGCAAACCGGTTTAACTGTTTTTTACAGTAATAATCTACTTAACGACAAGGAAGTTGTTTCTGTAGATTTTAACAAAGCCGGTTTAAAAGAAGTGTTTGGCGTACTATTAAAAGGAAAAGACCTTAACTATGCTGTACGCGATCAACTTATTGTAATTGAAAAGAGCAATGAACCCGCGCCCGTCGTCGCTCCGCCAAAAAAGGAACCTGCAAAAGCCGTAGTACCTAAAAAAGTACAGGGTGTTGTTACCGATGATAAAGGCCTTACTTTACCAGGTGTAAGTGTTAAAGTTAAAGGAACCACAAACGGAACACAATCAGACATTGATGGCAGATACAGCCTGAGCTTAAAAGAGGGCAGTAGCACGATCATCGTTTTTTCATTTGTAGGGTCAAAATCGCAGGAGTTTGATCTGGCTAATTACCCGGTATCAGCAGCGGGCGTTTATAAAATTGACGTACAAATGGGAGCCGACAAAAACGCGCTTGAAGAGGTTGCGGTGGTTGCCTATGGTACGCAGAAAAAAACGAGCCTGGTAAGTTCTATCACTACGGTTAACCCGAAACAGTTAAAAGGCCCATCAAGTAACCTTACAACCATGTTGGCCGGTGTTGTACCGGGCATGATCTCGTACCAGCGAAGTGGTGAACCGGGTGCAGATAACGCCCAGTTTTTTATCAGGGGCGTTGGAACGTTCGGGGCCGGTAAAGTTGACCCGCTAATACTGATTGACGGTATTGAATCAGGCACTACCGACCTGGCTAGGCTGCAGCCGGATGACATATCGGGGTTTTCGGTATTGAAAGATGCTACCGCTTCATCGCTTTACGGTGCCAGGGGCGCTAACGGCGTTATATTGGTAACCACAAAACGAGGCGACGTTGGCGCAGTGAAGTTTAATATCCGTGGTGAAAATTCAACCTCGTCAAATATCAAGAACATTGACCTTGCCGATAATATCACCTATATGACACTGGCTAACGAGGCCGTGTTAACCCGTGACCCACTTGGTGTTCTCCCTTATTCGCAAAATAAGATAGACCATACGGCTAAAGGCGATGACCCATTGCTTTACCCGAGCAATAACTGGATCAAGCAGCTGATAAAAACCAAAACAAACAATCAGCGATTTAACATGAATGCCAGCGGAGGAACGGAAAAAGCGAAGTACTACCTCGCCATGACCTACAATATTGATAATGGCAACCTCGCTGAAAACAGCTTGAATAATTTCAGTAACAATATTAAATTACAGTCGTACTCCATTTTATCAAATATCACCTTAAACCTCACCAAAACAACCGAGGCAGTAGTGAGCTTAAAAGGTCTGTTTGATGGTTATCACGGTCCTATCAATGGTGGCGGTTATACCTTTTTAAATGCTCTTTGGAGCAACCCTGTAGCTTTTCCGGCTATTTATCCGGGCAGCCTTTTACCTTATGCAAACCACCCTCTTTTCGGTAATGCAATTATACCAGGGGGCGGTTTGTATATGAACCCATACGCGCAATCCTTGTCTGGTTATCAAACTTCCAATACAAGTACGCTAACCGCGCAAATAAACTTGAATCAAAAGCTTGATTTTATTACTCAGGGTTTATCCTCGAGAGTAATGGCTTATACAACACGTTATTCATATTTTACCATTTCGCGCCAATATAGCCCATACTACTACAAATCAAACGTGCTTAACGGTCAATTCAGTGGGCTAAGTTTACTTAACAGCGGAGAAACAGGTAGTATCGGCACTCCGCCAACAGAGTATTTAACTTACAATCCTGGTGGCAGTGTCTCCAACTCAACTACATACATTGAGGCTGCGATAAATTACAATCGTACCTTTGGGCAAAAACATGCAGTTAGCGGATTGCTTATCGGTACCATGCGAAACTATCTGACGGCTAACGCACCAACGCTCCAATTATCTTTGCCATCGCGTAACCAGGGCGTATCCGGCAGGTTTACTTATGGATACGACAATCGTTATCTTGTTGAATTCAACTTTGGATATAACGGCTCCGAACGTTTTGCGAGTAATCACCGCTTCGGGTTTTTTCCTTCTGTCGGCGCAGGATGGGTAATATCCAACGAGAAGTTTTTCGAGCCGTTATTATCAACTATTGATAACCTTAAATTGAGGTTTACATACGGTTTAGTAGGTAACGATCAGATCGGTTCGGCCAATGACCGTTTTTTTTATCTGTCTGACGTGAGGTTAGACAATGGATCTAATGGACAATTTGGTACTAACTATAGTTATAGCAGGCCTGGTGTAATTACCTATCGCTACGAAAACAAAAACATTACCTGGGAACAGTCAAGGCAGACCAATATCGGTATGGATTTAACGGTTGCTAAAAACTTCACTTTAACCGTAGATGCTTATCAGCAAAACCGTGATAACATCCTGATGGTACGTAGTACCATACCTACTTCAATGGGGTTACAGGCCGATATTTCTGCAAATGCAGGTAAATCGTCAAGCAAGGGCATTGACATAGCCATGGACTATAAAAAAAGCTTCAATAATTCTTTTTGGGTTCAATCGCGCGGTACGCTTACTTATGCCAAAAGTAAATTATTGAAAAACGAGGAGCCTGTTTATCCCGATAATCTGAAATACCTGAGCAAGGTTGGAAACTCGTTAAGTCAGATTTATGGCCTTCTTGCCGAGCGTCTTTTTATCGATGATAAAGATGTGGCCAACTCGCCTGTACAAAGTTTTGGCGACTATAAAGCCGGTGATATCAAATACCGGGATATGAATGGCGATGGGAAAATAACCAGTTCGGATGTGGTGCCAATAGGTTATCCGCAGGTTCCCGAAATCATTTACGGTTTTGGTTTCTCTTTTGGTTACAAGAATTTTGATATCAGCGCGTTCTTCCAGGGTTCGGCACGCTCGTCATTCGTGATCAATTCTGCAGATATTTCTCCTTTTTACCTGGTAAACGGATTACAAAATAATGGGCTTAACACTGGTAATCAAAGTGGCCTGCTTAGCTCAATCGCTAATGACCATTGGTCGGAAGACAATCGCAATCCTTATGCGTTTTGGCCTCGCTTAAGCACCAAAATACAGGCTAATAACAGTCAAACGATTTCATCACCAACTTCAACCTGGTGGTTGCGTAACGGCTCATTTGTTCGCCTAAAATCCGCAGAGCTTGGATATAATTTTAACAAAAAACAGCTTAGGAGCCTGCACCTGAACAGCGCACGCATTTATTTGAACGGCTTGAACCTGCTAACCCTGAGCAGTTTTAAACTTTGGGATCCGGAAATGGGAACATCAGGATTGGGCTATCCAATTCAAAAAGTGTTTAACGTGGGTTTAAGGGTAGAATTTTAAAAGCTTTCAAAATCAGTTATATGAAAACTAATTTTATAAAAAATATTAAGCGGTTGGTATCGGGCGGCACATCAAAAGGGAATATCGCCCTTACAGTGATGGGTTTAATCATGCTTGCACCGGTATCATCCTGCAAAAAATCATTTCTGGATGTAGTTCCTGACAACGTATCAACAATAGCCAACGCCTTTGTTTCTAAAACGGAAGCCGAGAAATATCTGTTTACATGCTATTCCTACCTGCCGATAGAAACCGATCCTACCTTTAACGTAGGCTTAACGGCGAGCGACGAAGTTTGGGTAGAAGATCCGGCAAACCATATCCGGTCAACAAACGTGCTCCAGTTACCACGGGGCTTTCAAAACTCTTCCGACCCTATTGCTAATTACATGAACGGTACCAGGGACGCCGTATCTAACTACAAGGCTATACGCGATTGTAATGTTTTTATTGAAAATGTAAGCGACCAGACTAAAGTGCGCGACCTTGATATTGATACCCGCGAGCGATGGATTGCTGAGGCGCAGTTTTTGAAAGCCTTTTATCATTTTCAGTTATTTCGCGCTTACGGACCGATTCCTATTATTGACAAAAACCTGCCTATTGACGCGCCTATAGATCAGATAAGGGTGAAACGCCGCCCGGTTGATGAGGTGGTGAACTATATAGCGGGGTTATATGACCAGGCCGCCGCTAAACTCCCCCTAACCATCAGGAACGAGGGCAGCGAACTTGGCCGTGTTACCAAAGCTGCCGCCTTAAGTATGAAGGCTAAATTACTGGTAACAGCAGCCAGCCCGCTTTTTAACGGTAACCCGGACTATAGTTCATTTAAAAATAAGGACGGCGAATTACTATTTAATTCTGCTTACAGTGCTGAGAAATGGCAAAAGGCAGCTGACGCATGTAAAGTGGCCATTGATTTTTGTGAGTCGCAAAATATACAACTGTATACCTTTCCTACGCCAACTAATCCATTAAGTCAAACCACCATGACGCAAATGAGCATCAGGAATGCCATGAGCGAAAAATGGAATAGTGAGCTGATCTGGGGATTAACGGCCAATAATAATATCGGCTATAATTCATTTTTCCAGTCGATGTGTGCCGGCCAGTATGATTTCAATAATGCAGATGCGGCAAAATCGGCAAACCGCCCGTTGCTCGGCCCTACCATAAAAATGGCCAAATTGTTCTACACCAAAAACGGTGTACCCATTAATGAAGACAAAACGCTTGATTTCAGTAACATTGCAGAACTGCGCGTAGGTACGCATGCGGATAGGTTTAACATAAAAGAGGGTGAAACAACTGCCCGCCTTAATTTTGACCGCGAACCCCGCTATTATGCCGATCTTGGCTTTGACCGTGGTGTGTGGTACATGGCTAACAGCCCTTCAAGAACTGATGAGGATACCTGGTGGATGAAGGCGCGCGGTGCTGAAGTAGGCCAATCATCGCCTATACCTATCGCTGGTTTTTATATGAAAAAGGCGCTTAACTGGCATTATGAATGGGCAACGGTAACTTATATCAACTATCCATGGCCGGAGATGAGGCTTTCAGACCTGTATCTGCTTTATGCCGAAGCCTTAAACGAAGCGCAGGGCCCGGTTGCCGATGTTTACACTTATGTTAACAAGATCAGGGCAAGGGCAGGATTGCCTACCGTGCAGGATTCATGGTCTAATTACAGCATAAACCCAACAAAGTATACTACCAAGGAAGGGATGCGGTCAATCATTCAGCGGGAACGTGCCGTGGAACTTTGCTTTGAAGGGCACCGTTTCTGGGACCTGCTGCGCTGGAAAACAGCCGGCATCGAACTTAACGGCAACGTAACTGGCTGGTCGATAAATGAAAATTCGCCCGATCTGTATTACCGTGAACGCACTATATTTTCGCGGCATTTTGTAGTACCGCGCGATTATTTATGGCCGATACAGGAAAATGACCTTTTGGTTAATCAGAACCTGGTACAAAACCCTAACTGGTAAAAGCCGGTGAACACGATGTTGAACACAAAAAAAATTAACATGAAACTTAGCAAAATACAAGCTGCCCTGCACATTGTACTATTAATGATAGTAACAGCCGGTTGCAAGCAGGAAACGCTCAATAAACCAACTATAACCAATAATAGCGGTCCGGGGGTTGTTAGTAATGTCCAGGTACAAAACCTTAACGGCCAGGCTACCTTAACTTATACGCTGCCCGGGGATAACGATCTTTTTTACGTAAAGGCTGTTTATGAAACCTCGCCCGGCAAAACACGTGAAGTTATTGCCTCGCATTACACCAATAACTTAACGGTTGACGGTTTTGCCGATACGCTTGCACATGTGGTGAAGTTATACGCTGTAAACTCAAGCGAAAAGGTGTCGGCACCGGTTACTGTTACCGTAAATCCCTTAACGCCACCATTTATACTGGCATTCCGGTCGCTTAAAATAACGGCTACTTTCGGTGGTTTTAACGTTACCTGTAATAACGATACAAAAGATAACCTTGCTATTGTACCTATGGTTGATACCGCCAACAACGGGCAGTATGTACAGCCAACGGGCATGGATAATATTTACAGCAACAGTGCTATAATAAAGGCAGCAGTAAGGGGGCAACCGGCAGTGGAGCGGAAATATGCGTTTTTTGTACGCGACAGGTTCTTAAACAAATCTGATACTTTGTTTATGAAGCTTACGCCGTTTTATGAAGAGCAGTTTTCAAAGCAGGATTGGTCTGTTTATGCTTTGCCCGGCGATGCTACCAACCTGTATTCTTATACCGATGTAACCAAAATTTTCGACGGTAATTTTACAGGTGGCTGGCCTAACTGTCTCTTTACCGTTGAGAGTGCCGGCAGCCCTCAAATGGTAACTATCGATCTGGGCAAGCCCCGCGTTTTCAGCCGTTTTATCATGAACCCTTTTATCGAGATCGGGAACGTGTATTATGTGCGCGGTAATTTACGTGATTTTGAAATCTGGGGTTCCAATTCGCCAAACGTAAACGGCGCTCTTGACGCTTCATGGACTAAGCTGATAACCTGTAACGTGGTGAAGCCATCCGGATCGCCATCGGGCACAGAAACAGCTGCGGACTATAAATACGCCCACGACGGCTGGGGCTTTGATTTCCCGGCAGGACTAAGCGCTTACAGGTATATCAGGATCAGGAGTTTAAGGAACTGGACCGGCTCGTATTTTATGAGTATTAGCGAGTTTACCCTTTTTGGAAAATAGCAGGGGCGGAAGTATTCATCAATTCAATTATTATTATGAAACTATACAAAATAACATCATACTATCTGTTGATAGCGGCGGCGCTGATCATGGGCTCCTGCACTAAAATGGATGATTTTAAAAAGAAATATGAGCCCAACGGCCCAATCAAATACCCGGGTAAGCTTGATTCGGTACAGATTTTTTCGGGCAGGAACAGGGTATTGCTTACCGGGCTTTTTACATCCGACCCCAAAATTGTAAAATATACGGTGTATTGGAACAGCAAGCAGGATTCGATAGTTACCCCGGTAACCCGCACGGCAGGTGTTGATACCGCCAAACTGTTTATCAATGATTTGCCCGAAGGGGTTATGAGCTTCGAGGTGCGTACGTATGATAATGAAGGGCACATATCGGTTCCCGTTACTTTGGCCGGTAACGTGTATGGCAGCTTATACCAAAGCTCGCTCATTAACCGGGGGATAGCCAAGGCCGAACTTCAGCCGGATGGATCTGCTTTAATTAACTGGGCTGATGTGAATGCGGATGACGGGTTACTTTCTATGGAGATTAAGTATACTGACGTATCCAACAAACAGCACGATACGTTGATTACTTCAGTACCTGCAAACTTGAGTACTTCATTGCCAAGATTTAAAGCAGGTAGCGTAATTACTTACCGTACAGCATTTAAGCCTAATAAAACAGCTATTGATACTTTTTATGCAGACTACCAGGACCATAGTGTTAAGGCAGAGGTAACAAGTATTTATCTTTCAAATACAGGGCCTTTCCAGAGGAGTAGCTTTGATGGCCGCTGGGGAACGCTTGCCGCCCCATGGGTAACCAACGCTGCGGCCAAAAATAAGGATGGCGGTACCAACGGCGGTTACAGCTCTGATGGCGGAGGAACCATTAACTGGGAAACCTGGAATAACACCCCGGTTGTAAATGGGATAGTTTACCAGGCCACATCATCGCCGCTGCCTGCCGGAACTTACATTGTTTCGTTTGATGCGTATTCTGAAGTGCAATCAAACTCTTCGGTTTATTGCGTAGCCGCGGCGGGTGGTAACGGCATCCCGGTGCTTGACCAACTTTCAACCGCTTTAGGATATATAAACATGTTTAACGGAGCAAATGTTGGTGCTACCAGTCCAAACTCACGCGAGGTAAAATCCTTTACATTTACCCTTTCTTCGCCGCAGGTGGTGTCAATAGGTTTCCTGGGCAATATCGTTGGCAAAGGTAATCCTGGTAGTTATTTTACAGTGTTCAATATTAAGTTGTATAAAAACTAAGGGATAGACAATAAGAGCAATTCACCAGGATTGCTATCAACTCCCGGCGATAACTACCTAACTTTAAATGAGGTGTTGTTATCGCCGGGTTTTTGCTTGTTTAGGTGGTGCCGACTATTAACGCGGTTTAATGGAAGAGCAATGAATCAATCAACATTAAAGGTCCACTTTGAATTATCACTCCGCATATCAAATTTTGCAAGCGTTGGCGTGCTGTCTCCGGCAGCTACCAAAGCCAGCTGCTCAGATGAGTTTGGCACAACTTTAGGCATAATCCTGTAAGTGCCATCAGTTAACTGATCTATCCGCCATAATTGTTCGGGCGCGCCGGTAAATGCCGGAACTGTTATTACCTCAGCTTCTGCTGTCGCGGCTAATACCCTGTCGGTGCCAGCGATAGTTATTTTGTAGTACGGACTGCCGAAGTAGCCCCCCGCATCCGGTACGGCTGTAATTGTCCATTTTTGGTGCGGACGCGACAGGTAATCTCCTATTCTTACGCCGATATCTCCGTTCGGCCAGGTACTAATTACGTCTGCTAATTCCTGCGGCGGAACAGTTTTTACAGGTTCGTCATTATTGCGTACAAATCTCATCCCACCCGGCATCCGCACAAAATCAACTGCCAATTCAAGGGCGTAGCCTCTTCTTTCGGAGGTGATCTGGTAAGTGCCTTCTTTAAAGATCGCGCCTGCAACAGGCCACCCGTTTTTCCAGAGCAAGGGGCGGATCCCTAATACGCTGCGCGCGCCCCGGTCTAAGTCGGCTTCATAATGGCATGACATTTTCTGAACGCCCTCGCCCAGCACAATGCGGCCAAAGTGTCCCGGCCCGATTAGCTTTTTGCCGCCCGCGAGTACCATTTTACCGCCGCCTTTTAACATATCACGACCCATGTTATCAAGATAGGGGCCGGTTATCTTTCTTGAACGGCCAACCACAATATTGTAGGTGGAGTTAGGGCCGTCGCAGCAGGTGCCGTGGGTGCCAAGCAGGTAATACCAGCCATCCTGGTACATGAGGTCTGTAGCCTCACAATCAATAGCGATATTGATGGGTTTATTTCCTTTTACCCGTTTGCCTGTTTTAGGATCAAGCTCCACAAGGCGTATAAACCCAAAGTAGGTGCCGTATGACAGCCATAGCCGTCCCGAAGTTGGGTCAAGAAGAAGCCCGGGGTCAATGGCATCGTTATCTTCCGTGCCATCAGATGAAGCTACCACCACTGCCTCGGAGTACTTAAAATCGGGCGAGGTTGGATCGAGGGTTTTATTCCACATGGTAAGGATCCTGCCGTTATGACCGCCACCTAAACCGCCGCCGGTGGCACCGTAGGCAATCAGGTAACGGTCGCCTATTTTTACCACATCAGGCGCGGCACCGCCGCCTGGCCGTACGCCGCCGCTGTTCCATGTCCAGCCATCTTCAGATATCAGGCCACCGCCAAACGTACCGAAAGTATAATATTTACCATCACATAACATAATGGTCGACGGGTCGTGGATAAATGGTTTCCCCGCTTGCGCACCCACCTTTACGGTTGTAAATATTAAAAACAACGCTGTTGCGCCGGTTATTTTGGTAATAAGGTTCATAATGATATGATCAATCAATTTATTTGTAACTAATTGTAAGGTCTTTTACAGGCATCCCTTTTTCATCAATAAAACGGATGCAGAAATCGCTCATTCCGGGACCGTTGATCACTGCGCCGCGTATAATGTTTTTCCCTTTGTTAATGGTAAGACGGGGCGATACGCAGTCGTCCATTACCATCCGCCTGTCTCCCGATAGCAGCACGGCTTCCCTTCCGTTTAACCACCACATCGATCCTGAATTTGATCCTGCCGCCATCCTTACATTTTTCACTTCGCGCGGGCTGTTAACAATAGTTACCGCCCAAAACAAAACGCCGTAAGTGTTTTTTTTCAAGCCGGATGCAAACCGGAAAAGTTTAACATTAAAATTGCTGCTCTCCAGCGCATGCCATGTCAACTCCTGGCTATCAACCTTTACTTTATCGCCGTTTTTAGGGATGGTGGTAAATTGATTTGGAAAATAGGTTGTTGTAAACGTGTCGCGGAGGTAGCTGTCGGTAAATACGGTGTTGCTGCGGTTGGGCTTATTAATAGGTTCCAACAACAGCCAGCGGCGGATAAATCCTTCGGCATCCGGCGTGTTTGTCAACGCGGTAGCCTGTGTAAAATAGGGGGCAAGGCTTGCCGTAGTGTCTCTTCCCGCTTTGTCAGCTGCTTTGCCGCTTTGCGCGGCAGGCTGGCCCGGTGCAACTTTGGCAGGATTTGAAGTAAGGCGATTTTGCGACTGCGCGTTGCCCAAAGCGCTGAAGTATAAGGCGGTTAAGAGCAATAACTTTTTTTTCATGGTTGGTTATCTGTAATTAATGTCAAATAGTAGCCCGTGAGGTGCATGCCCTTTTTACAGGGTGTTACTGATATGAAAAAAATCAAAATCCACGTAGCCGCCCGGTTGCATGGTTGCATAATTGAACAGGCCGAAGCGGTATCCCATAAAATGGGGGAGCGTATATACCATTTGCAGCGGCGTACCGATAGACTCCCATTTTTGCCCGTCGAGGCTGTAAAAGAAATAAGCTTTGTCTGCCCGGTTCTTAAAATCACAGCTTGCCTTAAGGTAAATTGTTGATTGTTTCAACGGGATCCGGGCTGCTTCTGTAGCCGGTCCGGCTTGCGCGTTATACATCACGAGCCATTTGGATCCGTTATCAGATTTAACACCCACGAATCCATATTTTTGCTGCAGTAAAACCAAACCGGCAAAGTCGCCATCTTTCATATTCGCAACATCAACCAGCGTTGTTCCGGAGCACTCCGGGCCGATGGTTCGCTGCGTGAGGGTGTTACGTGCGGTTAGCAGCGTACTGTCCAACCGCCCGGTGGTTAACCTCAGGTAACCGGGTCGGCTTTTTAGCGACCACAAACTGTTTTCCGGATTGTGGTTCCATTGCCATACCAGCGGCAATTCGGGTTCTCCGCTCTTCCGGCTAAAATCATCTGAAGATACTAAGTGGGGGATCAGGCCCTGGCTTGCGGGTAAATCCAGCGTATCAGGCGCGTGGTGATCACCTAATACCGGCCAGCCCTCATTCCACGTAACCGGAACCAGGTAAGGAACCCTTCCCACGGCGCCGAAATCACGAAATAAATAGGCGTACCATATGCCTTTAGGGGTAGTGATTAGCCCGCCTTGTGCCACTCCTTTATCCTGCAGGCCAACCCGGCCTTCATATGGCCCCGCAAGTTGGTCTGACCGGTGTATCAAAACTGTGCGCATCCCGCCTTTAGGCCAGCTGATGTTAAACAGGAAATATTTGCCGTTAATTTTAAATAATTGCGACCCTTCGGCAGGCAAACCCGGAGTAGGCCCGGCAGCGGCACTTGCGTTTTCGATGATTACCTGTGGCCTTTTATCCTGGCGAATGCCCGAAAGGTCGTCATTCAGTTCGGCAAGCATGATCCTGCCGCTTCCGTAAACCATATAGGTTTTGCCATCATCATCAAAAAACAACGAATGATCATGCAGTGCAGGAGAAAATGAAGTCGTTTTCCATGGGCCTTTTTCAATGTTTTTTGTGCTGTAGATATAAGTTTTATTGGTAGTGCCCGAAAAGGTAGATACGTAAAAAGTACCGTTATGATAACGCAAACTGCTTGCCCACGAGCCCCGGCCATAAGCGTTTAACCCGTTATTCAGGTGAAGGGCATCACCTTCATCAAGCGTATCGTAAGCGTAGTTTACTATGCGCCAGTTCACCAGGTCCTTCGATTTCATGATGGGTAAGCCCGGGCTCAGGTGCATCGTGGTACTGCTTGCATAATAAGTATCGCCAACCCTGATCATCGATATATCAGGAACATCAGCGTAGATGATAGGGTTTTGCGCCTTCTGCGCGTTTACCGGCTGCGTTGCCAGCCAGTATGCCAGGCATATCAAGCCCAGTTTTCTGAAAAATCCCTTTATTTTTTGATTGGATATCATGATCTGAAACATTAAAAGTTAACCACGGCCCAATACGCCTTTTTACGGTGAAGATTACCATCAAACAAAAGGGGATAGGCTTTGATAACTTTACGGCTGATACCCTGGCTTGCAGCCGCGCCGCCGGCAATGCCACCGCCGCGGAAATCGAGCCAGCTGTACCTGTCTGATACGTTCCAAAAAGTTACCCCCGTGATAACTTTCTTGTATCTCCTGAAGATTTCGAATATACTTTTATACCTCTCGGCCTGCTGAACTGCCATAGTTTCGGTGTAAGCAGAATCCGGTGGTGCCTGGTCTTCAGTTTTGCGTGGCGGAGCAGTACGTACGGTAACATCCAGTTCAGTGATCTGCAGTTTTAAGCCAAGCGCAGCGTATTTATCCATAGCTTCGGTTATTTCCTCAATACCTGGTTCATTTAGCTTCCAGTGCCCTTGCAGGCCTATGCCGGTTACCGGTACACCTGCATCTTTAAGGCCCTTTAACAATTTGCAGATCTTATCCCGTTTTGATGGGACTTCGGTATTATAATCGTTGTAAAAAAGTTCGGCCTGCGGATCTGCCTCGTGCGCGTACTCAAATGCTTTGGCGATAAAATCCTCCCCGCAGATCTGGTACCATAACGAGTTGCGCAGGTAAGTTCCGGGTTTATCGTCAACAGCCTCGTTAACCACGTCCCAGGCATAAATCTTGCCTTTAAAATGAGTGACTACGGCAGTGATATGATCTTTAAGCCGCTTCAGCAGCACTTCTTTACTTACCTGTTTACCGGTGCTGTCCTTAAACATCCAGGCGGGTGCCTGCGCGTGCCATAACAAATTATGTCCCCTTATTTTCATATGGTTTTGCTGCGCAAACGCAACTATAGCATCGGCGTTTTTCCAGTTATATTCATTTTCATGCGGGTGAATAGGCCCCATTTTCATATCGTTTTCCGGTGTAACGCTGTTAAACTCCTTTGCAATCAACGCTGCTTCGGCCCCGCTGAGCGCCGCGGTATTAACCGCCACACCAATCGGAAAATATTTTCGATAATAGTCTTTCAGCCCTTTTTCGGCTTTTTGTGACTGTTTCGCTGCCGGAAACTCAGCAAAATCAGGGACTGAAATTCGCCTGTTTGTGAAGGAAACAAACAAGGCAAGCGCCATGATTGATAGCGAAGAAGTTAACAACGCGGTAGATTTAAGCTTCATTATATGAAAGTATTTTTACTGATGTAAATCAATTTATTTAAAACTTATCCAGTCGATATCTATGCCGGTACCGGCTTTTAACACTATGACCAGATCTGCGATTTTAGGTGGGGACGAGGTGAGACGGCTGTGTACAAGTTGCCAGTTGTTACCTTTAACGATGTTTGCCGTTGCCAGTAATTTCCCGCTCGCACTGCCAACACGCAATTCTATCGTCGCATCGGCCGCAGCGTTGGCCATTACCTGCATTTTACTGAATTTTTTACCGTTAAAATCAACACGGTTATAACGGATCCAGCTACCGGGGCTTTTGAAAGTGGTTTTCCAGCCGTCAAACTTTTTTGCGGTATCAATAAACGTAATGTTTACGGTGCTGTCCTTATCGCTATACCTGTCTATTTGTATTTTTTCCGAAGCCTTAGTTATTCCTACGCCCCGCAGGGTTGGGATAACCTTTTTAATGGTGCCGTCTGCATTAAAAAATAGACTGTCGCATCTTATCGACCTGTTTTTATCAAAGTTGGGCGACAGGTCGTCATTATGATAAAACAGGTACCATTGGTTTTTAAACCGGATGATAGATTGATGATTGGTCCAGCAGCCCGAAGCTGATTCGTCCATCAGCACACCGGTAAATTTAAATGGCCCCAGCGGGTTATTAGCGATAGCATATTCCAGCCTTTCAATTTTATTAGCCACATGAGGGTAGGTGAGGTAATAAATACCATTACGCTCAAAAAGATACGGGCCTTCCTTTAATCCCTTATCAGGTAATTCGGTCAATATTTGAGGCGCGGATGCAAGCTCCAGCATGTTATCTTTAAGTTTCGCGGCATAAAGGTTACCCTGTGCCCAATACAGGTAAGCCTGTCCGTATTTATCTATAAAAACGTTGGGATCGATGCCGTGTACGCCCTCAATAGGTTCGGGTTGCGGGGTGAACGGGCCATAAGGTTTATCGGCTACAGCCACGCCAATGGCAAAGCCACGTCCGTTTTCGCTGCCTTTTTTAGTGGTAGGAAAATACATATAATACTTACCATCGCGAAAAATGCAATCTGGTGCCCACATGCTGTATGATGTAGGTTCGGCCCATGGCACGGTGGTTTGACTGATGATCATGCCATGATCGGTCCAATCAGTAAGGTTTGCTGATGAAAAAACATGATAATCTTCCATGCAAAACCAACCTGGGCGGCCGTGGCCCTGAGTCGCCCTGATATCATGAGAGGGATAAACATAAACGCGGTCGCCAAAAACACGCGCCGATGGATCTGCTGTAAACTGGTCCCTGATCAATGGGTTTTGCGCGTCACATTGCCCGGCGAAGCCCGTTACCGAAACCAATAGCAAGAGCCAAAACTTAATATTTTTCATGAACTAAATATTTCGGGTGAAATTTATCGTTGATTTATTTAAACAGAACGGGTGCAAACTTATAAAGGTCATTTCGCCAAACAGGCCAGGTATGGCCGCCAGGATACTCGTAATAAGTATGTTTAATCTTCATCTCATCAAGCTTTGCAAGCATAACCTGGCAGTTTTTATAGGCTATATCTTCCTTGCCACCCATCGCAATCCAGAACGCTTTAAGGTTGGTATTGATTTTGGCGGCGTTCTTCTTCATAAAATCGTATTGTGCATCTGCGATGCTATTTTGCATGGGCAAAATCCAACCGGAGCTGAACACCCCGAGATAACTGAACGTGTCGGTGTTGTAAATACCTGTATATAAAGTATTAATGCCGCCCATAGAAAGCCCGGCCAGGGCGCGGCCCTGCGGGGTTCGGTCAACCCGGTATGTTTTTTCTATAAAGGGGATAATGTTCTGTTTTATTTCGTTTGCAAAAGTTTTAAGGCCTGCTTCGCCAAATCCGGCGCCGCTAAAGTTAGCATCCGGCATAACCACCAGCATTGGTTTAGCCTGTTTGGCAGCAATCAGGTTATCCATGATCAGGTCGGTTTTACCCTGAAATGCCCAGCCGGTTTCATCCTCGCCGCCGCCATGCAGGATGTATAGCACCGGGTATTGAGCGCGGCTATTCAAATCATAACCCGGCGGGGTGTAAACAAATAACCTTCGCCATGATTTGGTTACGGTTGAATAATATGTTTTAATGCGGATATCACCGTGCGGAACATTTTTCAAAGCGTAATATTCGCCGCCATCAAAAGGTATTTCAATGCCGCTGGCCATGCGCCCCATACCGTAAAATGTTTGACTGGAAGGGTCGGTAGTAGCTACGCCATCTATGATCAGCGAATAGTAATGAAACCCTTCGCCTACCGAATCGGTAGTGGCTGTCCAATAACCGGCGGTGTCTTTAACCATATCGTATTTTCTACCAAGGTCAACCTGTACCTTTTGCGCTTCCGGTGCTTTGAGGCGGAAGGCCACCCGGTGGTCGGGCAGAATGAAAGGATATTTGGAGCCCCTGATATTGGTAGATGCAGGGCCGCCCAGAATCATCCTGTTAAATTTATCAATATCAACCGGTTTGAACAGGAACTGCGAGAACAGGTACAGGTCATTTTTCCATACCTTAAAATCGTGGATCCCGGGCTCAACGCTGAAGATATGCGGGACGTTTTTTTGCTCGAGGTAATCATGTGTACGTTTGCTGAATGACATTAATCCGTCATGATCCCCGCACGAAATCCAAAGCAGTTTAAGCTTACTTTTCGCAGCCTCGGGGTCGGGTACAAGCTCTTCAGGTTTTTTGGTGTTGGGTGCAGATGAAAAGCCGCCAACCCAGGCAAATTTATCCAGGTTCCCCAATCCGAAATTGAGCGATTGCCCGCCGCCCATCGATAGCCCTGCCAGGGCCCGGTGCTCGCGATCAGTATAAACAGGATATTTTTTCTGGATAAACGGGATCAGGTCGTCCAGCAAATCGCGCTCAAAGGTTGCAAATGCGGCAACTTTATCCGGCGCCATGATATTGCCGGTTGCCCGGTCGTCTTTCATGGCGCGGCCGTTGGGTAATACCACAATCATCGGTTCCAGTTTTTTATCAGCATATAGGTTATCCAGTATCACCTGTGGGGTGCCCTGGTTAAGCCATTCAAATTCGTCGCCACCGATGCCGTGTAGTAGGTATAAAACAGGGTAAGTTTTTTTGGGGGTATATCCGGGCGGCAGATACACTATGGCGCGGCGGCGCGAATCGACCGTTCTTGAAGTGTAAGTAACGGTATCCAGCTTTCCATGCGCTATTCCTGTGCGGGGCTTATCAAAGCCAGTGGGAGAGTGCTTAACAGCGGGCTGAGAGAGGGCCATCATTGCACGCAAAATACTGATGATGGTAAGGTAGACTATCTTCTTCATAATTTTTAGTACCTGTTAACCAACCGAGCTAAACTCGCCATTGGATCAACAGCATGTTAATGCGGGTTAATATATTTTTAGTTTTTACTCGTTTGAGGATTACCCGAAAGTAGGCGAACAACTTTTGCCGCGGTTAACACAAATTACGATAATGATAGAACGAATGTTTAAGCACATTAAAATAATTATCAAAACCGGTTAAAGCCTGGCGGCAACTAAAGGATAAATACGGTGTTTATTTATTTTGTTCTGTTTCAAAGTATTGATTTTTAACATGTTATGTAAATTGTTTTTAGCGACAGCTGCATTGTCAGGTTAAATTGTAACAATTGTATGCCTTTTTTCAAGGGTTAAACAGGCAGGTACATTCGTGCTATCAAAATATTGGATTGTGGTAGCAAACCATTTTCTGTACGGATACTTTCGTACAGTCCGAAATCGGCACAACCAATCCGTAAACTTCTATAAGCAATTTATAAACCATGCAATTAAAAATTTACCCGCTAAAACCGTTTAGGTTGTTGATAGCATTGATCTTTTGCCTGTCATCATTGCATTCCGGGGCGCAAAAACTAAAACTGAACAAACTGGGCTATTTCGAAACGCCCGGCGTAAACGTACTGGTATTCAGTAGTCAATACAACGGTATTTTCCAGGATGAAAAAACGGCGGGTGTTGAGCTGATCCACCACGGTGTGCGTACCATTACGGGCGGCGCGGTCCGTATGCAAAATACACCAGAGCAATGGGACCTGGTGCCTACGCTGGTTAACCGCACGGTTGACAGCGTAAATAACCGCATTGATGTTACCATGCGTTATGAAGATTATGATTTCAATTCGAGGATCAGCGTGGCGCCAAAAGGCAATGGCGTTGAACTGAATGTGTACCTGGATAAGCCCGTTCCCGAAAAACTGGCCGGAAGGGCAGGGTTTAACCTTGAGGTTATACCATCGGCTTACTTTGAAAAAACATTTTTAATTGACGGAAAGCCCGGGGAGTTCCCGCTTTACCCGGCCGGCTTAACCAAAATGCTTCCGTCAAGCCAAAAGATCCCCCAGTTTGCCGGTCATACTACGTTTGATGATCGCGGCAGGAACGAATTTATCGACCCGGCGCCGCTCGCTACCGGCAGAACGCTGGTAATGGCACCGGAAGATCCGGCTCAAAATATCAAAATACAATCGGCTGATGCCGATTTGCTATTGTTTGATGGCCGCAGCCTTGCACAAAACGGCTGGTTTATTGTACGCAGCTTATTGCCCCCCGGTAAAACAGGCAAGGTATTAACCTGGTACATCGAGCCTAATGCCATACCCGGCTGGAAACGTGTACCGGTTATTGAGTTTTCGCAGGTGGGTTATCGCCCGGAGCAGCGGAAAACAGCTGTAATAGAACTTGATAAAACCGATAAGCCCTTGAATACCGCAACCCTTTTTGAAGTAACTCCCGACGGTAAATACGTTGAACGCTTAAGATCAACCTTGCAGCAATGGGGACAATTTACCCGGTACAATTATCTGAAATTTGATTTCAGCAGTATTAAAAAAGCTGGGTTGTATGTTATAGCTTATGGCGATCAGAAAACCAACGCGTTCCCTATTAATACCAACGTTTATGAAAATATAGGGCATCCTACTATGGATGTGTGGTTCCCGGTGCAAATGGACCATATGATGGTTAACGAAGCATACCGCGTATGGCACGGCGCGCCTTTTCTTGACGACGCGTTACAGGCGCCGCCAAACCACCAGCATTTTGATACCTACAAGATGGGGCCCACCACCGATACCAGATACAAGCCGCTTGAAAGGATTCCCGGGCTTAACGTTGGGGGCTGGTTTGATGCCGGCGACTTTGACATTGAAACGCCGTCGCACTGCAACGTGGTGCTGAGTTTTGTTGAAGCCTGGGAGAATTTTAAAATTAACCGGGATGAAACGTATGTAGATTATGCCACACGCTATGTGGATATACACCGCCCGGATGGTAAACCTGATCTGTTACAGCAAATTGAACACGGCACATTGAACTTGGTGGCACAGGTTGTAAATATAGGTCACCCGGCCCGCGGTATTATAGTGCCGAACCTGCACCAATATCACCACCTGGGTGATGCCGTTAACGAAACAGATAACCTGCCTTACAACGCTTCCTTAAAGCCCTATCAAACTGATGGAAAATCAAGCGGTACACCGGATGACCGTTGGGCCTTCACTACCAGGAACATATCGCTTGATTATCAAACCACGGCCGCGCTTGCTGCCGCCAGCCGGGCGCTGAAGGGGTATAATGATACGCTTTCCCTCCAAAGCCTGCAATGTGCTCAGAAACTATGGCACGAAGATGATAGCTTAAAAATGCATATGGATTCGGCGGCCAGGGCACGGAACATGTTTATGGCCGGTACCGAAATGCTTGCCGCCCTGCAGTTGTACATCACTACCAAAGATGAGCAGTATGCTGGCCGATTCAAAGAACTCATCATGCCGATGCTTAACCGCTTTCCGGGTTTTGTTATGATAAACGCGCTAAGGGCTTACCCTTATATGGATAAAGATTACCAGGATAAAATAGCGGCCTACATGCAAAAATACAAAGCCTCGTGCGATGCTTATGATAAGCAAAACCCATATGGGGTGCCTGTTACACCAGGTGGCTGGGGCGGTAGTGGCCAGGTTATTAATTTCGCCATTACCAACTATTACGCTAACAAATATTTCCCTGATGTTATTGGTGCCGAATATGTTTATAAGGGCCTGGATTATATTTTCGGCTGTCATCCTTATTCCAACCTGTCGTTTGTATCGGCAGTGGGTGTACGTTCAAAAAAGGTAACTTATGGTAATAACCGGGCCGATTTCAGATTTATAGCCGGTGGTGTAGTGCCGGGAATCCTGCTGCTTAAACCCGATTTTCCGGAGAACAAGGAAGACTGGCCGTTTTTCTGGGGCGAAAACGAAGTGACGATAGCCGGTTGTGCCGAATACGTTGTTTTATCAGGCGCAGCTAACCAGTTAGGGCTGCATCATTAACTGAATAATTTATCAACTATTAACCGCTGAAACAAAAGGACGATGTGATTTTGGGATTTCAGCTAATAAAAAATAGCCCTGTCGGACAGATGCCGGCAGGGACTATACAGGGTAGATAAGGGTGCTATTCCTTAAACAAAAGCGGGGCAAGTTCATAAAGACTGCGGCGCCAGGTAAGAAACTCGTGGGCTGTGTTTTCAGATACAAACGATACAGCATCATAGCCAGCCGCTTTTAAAGCAACCACGGCATTTTTAACACCATCCGGTCGTTCCTTGCTTCCGCAACTTATAAATACCAGTTTAGGTTTGGGCTTGTCTTTAAGCTCGTCTGGCGTATAAATTCCGCCGCTAAGTAAGGCATAATAACCAAAAAGATCTGGTTTGTTCAGCGTGATCATATGTGTTTCCATACCACCCATCGATAAGCCTGCCATAGCGCGGTGGGGCTTGTCGGCCCGGGTGCGAAAGCTGGCATCCACATAGGGGATAAGTTCATCTGTTAAAACGGTCTGAAACGCTTCGATGTTAAAATTTCTAAGCGCGTTTGGGCCGGGCCGCAGGCCGTTGGTCATCCCATAAGTCATTACAATTATAAATGGCTGTATTTTGCCCGCCGCAATTAAGTTATCCATAATCAGGTTGGCGTGCCCCTGGTTACTCCAGGCGGTTTCATCTTCGCCCCATCCATGCTGCAGGTATAATACCGGGTATTTTTTTGATTTTTCCTTATCGTACCCCGGTGGAGTATAAACAAAAGCCCTGCGCGATGTATTGGTGCTTTTTGACGGAAACAGGATCTGCTGCACGTTGCCGTGCGGAACATCCTTAAGGGCGTAAAAATCCTGATCATGTGCAGGTATTTCAATGCCGCTTTCCCATCGTGTGGAACCATAAAAATTCAATGTGCCCGGATCATTGAACACCCCGCCGTCTACAGTTAGATGGTAGTAATGAAATCCTTCATCCATCGGCCCCTCCGTGGTGCCTGTCCAGAACCCGTCGGTTCCCTTTGTAAGTTTGGTGCCGCCGCGACCACCCAAGCCAAGACTTACTTTAACACTATCGGCCTTTGGCGCATTAATGCGGAAACGGGCGTAACCCTGCGAGTTTACCTGTGGGTATTCCTGTCCCGGTTGGTTAAGCGCAGACGGTTTAAAATCGTCGGTTATTGAATTTGATGAGGTTTGCGCCATGCAAATACCGGAAGCAAACGTAACGGCGAACAAGGCAAGTAAGTGTTTCGGTTTCATAATAGATTATTGAGGTTTATGTATGGTAGTTCAGCAGTTTTTGTATGTTTTTTCGGTGGGCATCAGCCCTTTTGTATTCAATTGTTATTAAATACTATTAATTGTTTTTATAACACATATTTTAAAATGAGTTTCTTTCTGTTATTTTGAGTATCTGCCACCGGCTTACCGCTAAACTATTTACCAATAAGGTATTTGCTTAATAGTTTATAAAGGCTCTACAAGTGGATAGAAGCCAATTTTATTAACGTAAAGGTATCTTTCAGCAAAAAATGGTGTGCGCATTTTTTAGCCGAATTTTACAACTTTTGTTAATAGCCGGCATCTTTCTGTTATAAATTTAAATTGCTATATATTCACTTTTGTACAATAATTATGGTTATAATTGAACAATAGTGTTATTTCTTTGAACAAATGTTTGCCTGTTTCATTGTTGTAAAATGTAAATTTGGTTAATGATGTGTTAGGGAACCGTCGTCTTTACCAATTTTTTAAACCATAGTTCATCAATAACTTTTTCCTGCGGCCTATACCCGCACCGGAGATTTATAACCTGTTTGTTATGATGTATTCTTTACGCTTGTTGTATAAGCATGGAAGTATTTACGCGCTGCTTTGCAGTATCGCCGCTGTTGTTTTAACCGCTGTATGCTTCCCGGCGCATGCTCAAAAACCTAATCTGAAATTTACGGCGTTAACCACCAAACAGGGTTTAATGGGTAATGCTGTTAACACAATCATGAAGGATATGAACGGAATGATGTGGATAGGCACATCCGAAAGTTTGAACCGCTATGACGGTAAGCGGTTTAAAGTGTATCCGCTCGGTGTGAAACGGCAGGTAGAACCGGGTTCGAACGAAATAAGCAGCATGAGTATGGACCGTTTCGGTACGTTATGGGTAGGTACCATAGGTTTCGGGCTGTATTATTATGACAGGAAGGCGGATGTATTCAGGTCCTTTACTTCATCGCTAAAAGGGCAGCGTATTAGCCAGAATGTAGTAACCGCCGTGTATGCGAACCGAAGGGGTGAAGTTTGGGTAGGTACGGTAAGCGGCCTTGACGTGATTGCTGCCGACCGCAAACATATCAGGCATTTGGAGACCGGTGGAGATGAACCGGGTGGGATACCAGCTAAAAGTATGACCTATATTTTTGAGGATGGCCATGGCAGGATGTGGGTATGCACCGGCTCAGGCTTATATTTATATGATGAAGCACGTAAAAACTTTAAGGCTTTCAGGCATCAAAAAAGTGATCCCCGGAGTTTACCCTCGGATATTATCATGACTGTTTCAGAGGATAAAGCCGGTAATATATGGGTAGGTACATCAAATGGCCTGAGCCGCCTTGCCAAAGACGGTGAGCATTTTATAAATTATTGTTACAACGATAAGGATGAGCAGTCGCTTTGCGGTGATATTGTTTACAGTATAGCCGCTGATGATAAAGATCATATCTGGGTTGGAACAGAGGGAGGCCTCAACGTAATGGACATTAACACCGGTAAAGCTGTGAGATACCGGCATGATCCGCGAGATCCGTACAGTCTCAACAGTAAATCGATCCGTAGTATCTATGTCGACCCCCAGGGTATTTATTGGCTGGGTACCTATATGGGCGGCATTAATAAATACGACAAAAACCTTACGCTGTTCAATTACGTCCAATCCACCGAACTGGATCCCTTTGGCTTGCGTGCGCCTATCGTATCATCCTTTGCGCAAAAAAGTGATAACGAATTATACGTGGGCACCGACGGCGGCGGTCTCAGCATCTTTAATAACAAAACCAACCGTTTTAGCCATGTTCTTATACAGCCTAAAGAAAAAATAAACTCGGCGGGTTTGCCAATCATGGCTATGCTGCTGGATCACAGGCAGCAACTTTGGATAGGAACCTTCGGCCACGGGCTGTTTAAACTGAACACCGTTAACAACGCTTATACCCAATATACCAAAGGCCCCGGGGAACTGAATATCAGCCAGAATAACATTTTCGCGTTCAAGGAGGACCGCCTGGGCAATGTGTGGATCGGTACCAATGGCGCCGGTATTGATATTTATGATACCAGGACAAACAGTTTTCGCAGGTTCGCTCCCTCGTTATCTGCAAAAAAAGGTCGCGAATTTCCATCAAACGGTTATATCCGGGCTTTTGAAGAAGATAAAGATGGCAACATGTGGATAGGATCGTACGGCACAGGCATTGCCATCTATAATCCGGCTACCGGGCTGTTTGATACTTTTAACCCAACTAATACGGGCTTACCCATAGCAGAGGTTTTATCCTTAAAAAAGGATGCAAACGGTAATATGTGGATAGGCACCAATGGCGATGGCCTTTTTTACTATAGTTATCTAAAGAAAAAAATAATCCCCTTTAAATATAATAACAGGTTGCCCAACGGTGTGATCTGTAAAATTTTGCAGGATAAAACGAACAATATATGGTTCAGCACCAACCAGGGTATTGGCCGCATCGATCCGGCAGACCAGAAACTTTATGTTTATTGCGGTGATAACGGCCTTCAGAATAATGTATTTTTAAACGGATCAGGCCTGCTGGCCACCGATGGTACACTTTATTTTGGAGGGGTAGCCGGGTTTAATTATTTTAAAGGGACAGATGTAAGGCTCAACAAAAATGTTCCGCCGGTTATGCTTACCACCCTTATTGTGGATAATAAGCGGATTTCGCCCGATCATGATAACCCGCAACCTGTTAACATCAGCGAAGAGCGACAAATCACCATTAAATATAAACAGGATTTTGCTATCAATTTTGTGGCGCTTAATTATACGCTTCCGCAACAAAACAGGTATTCCTACATTTTAGAGGGTTTTAGCAATTCGTGGAAAAATGCCGGGACATCAACAACGGCCAGTTATACCAATCTTGATCCGGGCGAGTACACATTCAGGGTACGTGCCGCTAATAACGACGGAAAATGGAATTACACGGGCACCGCATTGAAAATTATCGTGAAGCCCCCATTCTGGATGACCGTTTATGCATACGTTTGCTATGTATTGCTGGCATTTGGGGTATTACTGCTTATCCGTAGGCAAGGCATCAAAAAGCTCAAAAAGAAACTTCGTGATGAGCAGGAACGCAAGGATGCCGATGCCCGTCATGAACTTGATGAAATGAAGATCAGTTTTTTAACCAATCTAAGTCATGAGTTCCGGACGCCGATATCTTTAATAATGGCTCCGGTAGATAAGCTTTTGGAGCAGCCAAATACCCAGGCGGTTTCTGAGCAATTAGGTGTGATTAAAAGAAATTCGCGCCGGTTGCTTAACCTTGTTAACCAATTGCTCGATTTTAGAAAACTTGAAGAAAATCAGCTTAAACTCAATTTGGTTGAAGGGGAGTTTATTTCGTTTGCGCGAGAGGTTGCCGATTCGTTTTACGATCTGGCAAACAGGAAAAAGATACATGCCGTTTTTAAAACCGCTTGTGAGCAGTTGTTTGTAAAGTTTGATCACGATAAAGTGGAGCGGATATTATTCAACCTGTTGTCCAACGCCGTTAAATTTACTATGGCAGGGGGGCAGGTTACCGTTGAAGTTGGCGCTCCGGCTATATCTGCCGATGGTGATGCCTACTTGCTTGCTATCTCGGTTACAGATACAGGCACCGGGATATCGCCGGAGCAGGCAGCCCATGTTTTTGACAGGTTTTACCAGGCCGATGCACAGCCGGCTATCCTTAACCAGGGCAGCGGGATTGGCTTATCCATAGCACACGAGTTGGTGCAGTTGCATGGTGGTGAAATAGGTGTAGAAAGTGAGTTAGGTAAGGGATCTACTTTTTCATTTACGATCTCGTTGCCGTTTATCGCCCTAACAGAAACGGCAATACCTCAACAAAATCAATCCAGCATTGCTGTAGATTTTGTTGAGGGTGATACCGTCGGCAAACCCGCTACTACAGAAGCGGCAAAAGGCGTTAAACTGCCGCACGTACTTATTATTGAGGATAATGACGAAATGCGGCATTACCTGGCCGGAAACCTCGGAGCTGCCTATAAAGTAACTGAAGCAATTAACGGCCGCGATGGCTGGCATAAGGCGCTTGCCGTACACCCGGACCTAATCGTAAGCGACATCAGTATGCCTTATATGGACGGGATACAGTTGAGCTGCAAGCTCCGGGCAGATAAGCGGACCAGCCACATCCCGATCATCTTATTAACGGCTATGGCCAGCCAAAAAGACCAGATTGCCGGGTTGGAACTGGGGGTAAATGATTACCTCACCAAACCCTTTAATTTCGATATACTGAATATCAAGATCAAAAACCTGCTGCACTTAAATAATTCGCTTAAGGAAACTTACCAGAAAAAGATAAAGGTTATCCCTGAAGATCTGGATATTGAATCACCATCAGAGCGGTTTATTAAAGATGTGGTGATATATATCGAGAAAAATATGAACAACCCGAAATTTTCGGTCGAGGAGATCAGCCATCACTTCAGTATGAGCAGGGGCTCATTTTACAGTAAGATCACTGAGCTTACCGGCGAGCCTCCTGTGGAGTTTATCCGTTCCATAAAACTGGATAAGGCAACTGTATTGCTCGAAAAAACCGATCTCACTATCGCCGAGATAGCTTATTCCATCGGGTTTTCTACACCGCATTATTTCACCAAATCATTCAAGGCAAAATATAACATATTGCCATCAGAGTACCGGGTAAAAAAAGTGAGCGTTAAAAGCGTGGCGTAACCTGCCTTGTTGATTTGCAGAATCCACTTACCTGCCGCCGCCGGTTACCTGAACAGGCACCGCATTTGCCGAGTCCTTCGGTTTATAACCGAGCAGGTTAAGCATTTGAAGTCCGTACCGTGTACCCAACATCCGGTAGCCCTCGGCCGTAAAGTGCAGCTTATCAGGCGCTGCCGGGCAGCCGGCCGAATTAATTACGTAAGAGTTACGGATAACCTCCGGTAGCTGGTTAATAACCTTGTTCATAGCGGCGCATTTGCCTCCCTGGTCTTCGTTAACCAGCTCTCCGGCCAGCAACGGAACTTTCCTTGCTTTAAGGTGCAGGTCTTTGATCAACCTATCGTAAATGCTTTTTACTTTTTGTGTCCAAAGGCTATCATTCGGGTTTGATTCGCCCTGGTGTAGTAAGATCCCTTTGATGATCCCGTCTCTTTGTGCCAGCTTAGCCATTTCAACTAATCGTCCGTACGGATTGCCGCCGTATTCGTTAATCATATTTACCATCCATGATGGGGCTGTAGCAGCATAAGTCTTATAACTATCTTCCTGGAATAACTCAATTTTACAACCAGCAACCGATACATTCACTATGCCAACTGTGATATCGTGGGGCAGACTGGCTATTAGGGTACGGCCAAAATAATCGGCGGGGGTAAGGCCGGTGTAGCACCTTGCCAAAGGCGGTACGGCGGTGTACCAGTTGCCTTTATTGCGTTTAAGATTGGGGCAGTCAACAGTTTCTAAAACACGTAAACGCGGATCGACCGTCGTGTCCTGTGGTTGTATGCGGGCGTTACCTTCCATGTTTGATTGACCGAAACATAAAAAAATATAAAACTTTTTGTTTTGGGCCGACGCGGTGCCTGCATATAAGGCGGCAATGATCAATAAGCTAACAGCAAGGCGGATTTTGGTCATGATGTTTTGGGGTTTTTTAATACCGGCAAATTGGACGGTAGCTATTAGTTAAAAGTACCCTTACCATGGTTTAAACCATTACAACTATTGTTGAAAGTGCTATAACAATTGTTGAGCTTTTGTCCTGCCTGTTCCTGTTCACACAGGTGGGTAGCAGGATTGCCTTAAAATAACCCGATCCTGACATGCGGCGGATGCCGACCGGTAAGTTTATGAACTGCTCCGGGGGCCTCCCAAAGGAAGACAGACATAAAAGGTAGTCCCGCCCTCGGGACGATCATCAAAAGTAATTTTACCTGCATGGGCCTCAACAATCTGTTTCGAAGCATACAATCCTAACCCGAATGTTTCTTCCCCCGCGGTACCAACCCGCCGGGCCTCGGCTGTGTTCTGGAATATTCGTTCTTTCAAGTGATCAGGAATCCCTATGCCTTCGTCGCGGATGCTTAAGATTGCCAGTCCATCCGATTCGTTAAGTTCAACCCATATCGTTGTGTTATTTGGACTGAATTTAATAGCGTTTACCAACAGGTTATTAAAAACGCGCCACAGCTTATGCTGATCAGCGAAGACAATCAACGATCTAACACTGTTTTTAATGATCTTTTGCTGTTTTTCGGCTGCTTTAAAACGAAGCAGCGCTACGCTGTGACGAAGCAACGCGGCCAGGTCTATCTCTTTGAAGTCCAGTTTTCCCTGATCAACGTTTTTATCCTTGTGAAGAATGTCGTCTATGATGAGATTAATCTTCATGATCGACTCTTTAGCGATGCCAAGCATTTCTGTATCTTCATCGTTTCGGTTATCCTCAAGCATCAATGAAACTATAGTGGAAAGCGCGTGCAGTGGGTTTCTAAGGTCATGGGCAAGCAGGTCTGATACTCTTATTCTTTCCCTGGTAGTAACTTCCATTTCCCGCAGCGTTAGCCGTAACTCCGAGTTTCTTGTCTCTCCATCTTTAACCCGCCTTCTCGAAGTATAGATCATTCGGGATAGCATCGCTAAAATGATGAACACCATGATGGAGAAAACAAGGATCGCGGCGCTTTCAAACTGATCGCGTTTTTCCATTGATCTTTTCTCGCTCTCCATTTCCATTACCTTAAATATGCCGTTCATGTTGGCACTGAGGAGCTTCCTTCTGTACTGTTGTATAGAATCCCGCAATATTGATCTTTTGCGGAGGTCATCAAGCGCATCAACATATTTGCCAACGGCCTGGGAATAGTCGGCCCTGGTCATCAAAAAGTTGATCTTACTGTCAGTGTCAGCCAGTACGGGCGACCTGCCGGCCGACGCGAGGAGTAAACCGGCTTGCGACAGGCGGCCGGTTTGCATAAATAACCTGGCGAGTTTCAGCCTCGTCATTAAAGCGTCCTGCTTGTATCGTCCCGGACGGTCATTAATATCAATATCTTCCCGGTAAGAACGCTCTGCAAGAGCGTATTGCTTTTTCATCATCCATGCATCGCCCATATTACCGACAATCACACCACGCGCCATTTCAAAGAAATCTTTCTTTTCCGGATATTTTGTAAGGTTTTGTTCCAGGAATTGCAGGGCCTCACGGTAATAAAATAAAGCGCTGTCTGGTAATCCGGATTTTAAGAAACTGCTGGAAAGGTTACTCAGAGCGCCCTGCTTATCAAAAATGTAATTAAAATCACTTTTGCCGGTCTTATCGATCTCGCCCACCTCTTTCTTATAATAGCTGCCGGCGAGTGCGAAGTTCTCCTGTTTATAAGAGATCATGGCGAGGCGTTCAAAGTAGTGAGCAGTAAAAAAATGCAGATCTTTTCGGGCACTATCTTCAAGTATTTGCTCGCGGCTTTTGAAGTAGTATTGAAAAGCATAACTGTAAAGGCCCTGCGAAAAAAGGAGATCTCCTTTCATCAAATAAGAATCAGCATATAAGAGATCATAGCCGGTTTGTTTTGCAAAGGGATTAAGTACCTGTTGCATACTGTCTATGTAAAGACCTGCAAGTTCATAGTCTTTTTTTCCCAGCGACCAGTTAGCCATAAATTTATAAATGCGGCTGCGATCTGCAGGTCCTGCACCCGGATAGGTATGGCGCGCCGAATCTATTAAAGCGAGGGCCTTTTTAGTAGCGCCCTGATCTTTATAAACAGTTGCCCGCTCTATAATAGCCGAGATATCAGGCAGGTTATCCGAACCCGGGGTATTTGATCGCCCGCAGGCTATAACGATAAAGATACAAGAAAGCAAAACCGCTGTTCTTAATTTACCCCTTAATAATTTTCCCATAGCATCATCATAATAACCGGGCCGTACTGAGGCCATGAAAATGCCACCAACTGCACCTGAACGTTATTGTTAATTGTCAGGATGCTGTCAAACAATATTCAATAATTTGGATAAATATAACATTCTGTGTAAAAATTTTATATTAAATCAAAATTTTTAAGAAAAACTATAGCACTACCGTTTTACAGGTATGAACAATAACCCGGTTAACGAATTTTTTTGCCAAATTGCTGGTCAGGATCAATAACTATTAATGTAGATAAATTAAGGTGTCCGGCTTATTGGATATGTTTATCCGGGCCGCCGCAGGTTTAAGCGGTTGTTTGTAAGAAGTATAGCTTCGCGCCTGTAACAGATCAATTCTGCTCGAAACGGCCGGTTGTTTTGTCGATGATGATCTTGTAAACTATAACGTCTATTTTATCACCGAGGTCGTACTCGCTTTCGATGATTCCATGGGAGGGATGGCCGGTAGGTTGTTCAACCAGTGGCATGATCCGGTGAATTAAGGCCTGCATTGCCTGTTGCTGTTCGTCAATTTCGGTAATCTCTTCAAATCTTCCCCAGGCAATAACACTTTTCCAGCTAAAAATGCTTTTTATCTCATCCACTTCAAAACAAACCTCAGGGTTTTGCCGCATCATCTCAATCTTTTTTCCCGGACCGGAGTGCGCATAAATAATTCCGTTTTTATAAACGTAATTAACAGGTACAACGTAGGTAGTGCCTTCGGCATGGCATCCAAGGCGGCCCGTAATTTGCCGGCTTAATAAAGCTTCAATTTCCGGTTGTGTTAATTTTCCTAACATAATGGCATGTATTTAATCTTAACAAAACTAAGCCGGGTTTTATAAAATTAACATGCTCGTTATCAGTTTAAATTGTGATTGCTGTCACAACGTAATCACAAAGCAAGTTTAAACTTCAATGCTATCCGCTTCCGGGTGAACAGGTCGGCAGATAAAAGGTCGCCGTTTTGTTAAATTCTGTTAAAGATCCGGGATTTCATCTCAACTACAGAATGTTACGATACTATTGTTTCAAATCCCCGGGCGCTGGTTAAACAGTAACTATCTCAGCAGGATTAATGGAGTTTATTGCTATACCCGATCTTAAATTTATGGACATAAAAGAGTTTCTTTCAACAATCGGCATTACCGCGGCATCGTTCGCATTGATCAATTGCATTGGTTGCAGTAAAAAATCAGATAACGTGTTGGGCGGTGGCGTTACCGGGCCTACCGGCGTTGATTTTACACTTGATCTTAGTGTTTCGGCAAATTCGGCTTTGCTTAATAACGGCGGCTACCTTGCTTCAAACGGCGTAATTGTTGCCAGAACAACTACCGGTAGTTACATAGCCGTACAGCAATCCTGTACACACGAAAGCTATCCGCTGATTTACCAGGGAGGCAGCCAGCAGTTTTATTGTAATAACCACGGTTCGGCCTTTACAGAGGCGGGAGTGGTTAAAAACGCGCCGGCAAACCGTAACCTCACCGTATACAAAACAACACTAACGGGTACCTCGCTGCGGGTATTCTCCTAAAAAAATAACATGAAATTACTGATCATCGCACTTTTTTTATTTACGGCTCAGCCGGTTACCTGGCTTGGCGACTTCAGCAAAGCAAAGGCCGAAGCGGCTGCATCACATAAGCTCATCCTGATAAATTTTTCCGGTTCTGACTGGTGCGGCCCTTGTATCCGGTTGAGAAAAGAGATACTGGAATCTGACAAATTCAACGATTTTGCTACTGATAAGCTTGTTTTGGTGAGGGCTGATTTTCCGCGGCAAAAGAAAAATCAATTGAGCAAAGAACAGGTGAAACTGAACGAGGCGCTTGCTGATCAATATAATCCCGATGGCAAGTTCCCTTTTACATTACTGGTTGATGAACACGGCAAGGTGTTAACACAATGGGATGGGTATCCAAATGAATCTGCCGATCAGTTTATTGAACAGGTTAAAGCATTTACAAAATGACGGAAGCCGGTGTAATACCAACCGTTCATAAGCGCATTTTGAAGCTGATGGGCAACCGCTTTGAAATAAGCGTAGTAAGCGATGATGAGCATTGGGCGTCGGGCCGTATTGACCTGGCTGTAGCCGAAATAAGCCGGATAGAAAAATTGCTCACCACCTTTAGCCCGGATAGTCAAACCAATCAAATTAATGCCGCCGCAGGCATAAAGCCGGTAAGAGTGGACGCGGAGGTGTTTCAGCTTATTCATCGTGCGCTGAAAATATCCGCGCTTACCCAGGGGGCCTTTGATATTACCTACGGATCAATTGATAAAAGCCTGTGGAACTTTGATGTAAACATGAAAAGTTTACCGGATGCCGAAACCGCGCGTAATGCGGTGCGGCTGATCAATTATAAAAACGTGCTTTTGGATACTGAAAGCCTCACGGTGATGCTTAAAGAAAAAGGTATGCGCATTGGTTTTGGCGGGATAGGGAAGGGGTATGCCGCCGACCGTGCAAAAGCTGTTTTACAGCAAAATGGTGTAAACAGCGGGATTGTAAATGCAGCCGGCGACCTCACCACCTGGGGAACGCAACCTAACGGTAAGCCATGGACCATAGCCATTGCAGACCCCGACAGGCAATTGACACCGTTTTCAACCCTAAACATCAGTAATATGGCCATTGCCACATCCGGTAACTATGAAAAGTACGCTGTAATAAATGGTAAAAAATATTCCCATACCATCGACCCTAAAACAGGCCTCCCGGTAAGCGGCATTAAAAGCGTGAGTATTATTTGCCCGAGCGCAGAATTTGCCGACGCTATGGCGACACCGGTAACCGTAATGGGGGTAAGGGTAGGACTGGATCTGGTCAATCAACTCCAACAACTTGCCTGCGTCATCATCGACGACAACAACCGTCTTTACACCTCTAAAAATATCAACGTTAAAAATTAATACATGAAAAAAGTACCCCTGCTTAAATTGATGCTGGTGAGTAGCTTACCGGCAATTGGTCTGTCGTCCTGCACTTCGGTAAAGGCTTATCAAAAAAACCGTCTTAATGACGCGGAAATGGAACTATCGGCCCGTAAATCGCAAAAGTTTGAGCAAAGTTTCCAGTTGTACCGCGAAGGCGGCTCGGGCGCGAATGGCGGAAAAAGCGGCGGCGGCTGCGGATGTAATTAAAACAGCGGCCGGAAATGAGAAAAATATATTTATGCGTTGCCGCCTTGTATTTAGGGATAGTTGCCGGGCATGCACAAACTAAAACCTTGCCCGCAAAAGATAGCAGCAATTATGAGGCACGGAAACTTAAAATTGATGAAATTAATATCATATCCGCTTATTACCACCAGGACGGTAACAACTCGGCAGTTACAGGCGGTATCGGTACCGAAAAGCTGACTGATTTTGCCAATACTTTCGATTTACAGTTATCTAAATATGGTATAGGGGGAAATAAGCACACTTTTACTTTTGAATTGGGTGTGGATCATTATACGTCCGCTTCTTCTGATAAGATCGACCCGTACAGCATTTCTTCAGCATCGAGGCAGGATACCCGGGTTTACCCTTCACTAAACTGGACGGTATCTAATGATAAAACGGGAAACGCGTTCGGCTTAACCGGGTCTTATTCGCACGAGTTCGATTACCAGTCGTTCGGAGGCGGGATCAACCTCACAAGGGTATCAAAAGATAAAAACACACAGTTTGATTTTAAGGGACAGGTATTTCTTGATACCTGGAAAGTTATATTGCCGGTTGAATTAAGGCCGCCCGGATATGGTTCAGGTTCAGACCGCGACGGGCGGGGTAAGGTAGACCACAGCCCCCGCAATTCATTCAGTACGTCATTTGCAATTTCGCAGGTGTTAAGCACGCGCTTGCAGGCCCTGTTTATTGTGGAACCTTCGTATCAGCATGGTTTATTGGCCACAAAATATCAGCGCGATTATTTTACCGACGGATCTGAAAGGGTTGAAAACCTACCCGGTAGCCGATATAAACTTCCCATCGCGGTAAGGTTCAATTATTTCCTTGACGATCATTTTGTGATCAGGACGTTTTACAGGTACTACCTGGACAACTGGGGGATCAGGGCGCATACCGCCGAGTTGGAAATACCAGTAAAGCTAACCTCGTTTGTATCGGTAAGCCCTTATTACAGGTATAACAACCAGCGGGGAACGCGCTATTTCGCGCCGTACGGGCAACATGATCCAAGGGCCATTTATTACACCAGCGATTACGATCTGTCGACATTGCACAGCAGCTTTGTGGGTGCCAACATCAGATTATCGCCGCCTACTGGAGTGTTTGGATGGCAGCATTTCAATTCGCTGGAGATCAGGGCCGGACATTACATGCGCTCCACCGGATTAAATTCAAATATTGTAACTTTAGCAATGAAGTTTAAATAGACTAATATGCATCGTGAACACCATGTAACAAGTTCAGAAACCATCAGGGATATCGTTATCGGTATGTCTGATGGTTTAACAGTACCTTTCGCACTGGCGGCGGGGCTAAGCGGGGCGGTAAGCTCATCGTCGCTGGTGGTTACTGCCGGTATTGCCGAAATAGTAGCCGGATCTATCGCCATGGGCCTTGGCGGATATCTTGCCGGGCGAACAGAAGTTGACCATTACCGATCTGAATTGAAGCGCGAATACGATGAAGTTGAGCGCGTGCCCGAACAGGAAAAAACAGAGGTAAAGGAAGTATTTGCAGGTTTCGGGCTTTCCAAACAACTCCAGGACCAAATTGCAGATGAACTGGCAAAGGACAAAAAGCAATGGGTTGAATTTATGATGCGTTATGAGCTTGGCCTGGAAGAACCCAATGCAAACCGGGCTACCCGCAGTGCCATAACCATAGGCATATCATATATTGTGGGCGGAATAATCCCGCTTTCGCCCTATATTATTATTAAGGAAGCGCAGGAGGCCCTGCTGTACTCCTGCGCAGTAACCATCATTTGCCTGTTTATTTTCGGTTACTTTAAAAGTAAAATGACCGGGCAGCCTGCCTTAAGCGGTGCATTAAAGGTGGTGGTAATTGGGGCGCTTGCAGCAGGGGCCGCGTTTATTATGGCAAAGCTGATTACCGGATAACAAAAATGATTAGCTGTGGAATAACTTTCAACCGGTTTAAAAAATATGGTATATACGGCTTAAAAATTTTTACAAGAATTGTTACGAATTATCGAATTACACTAATGCTTTAATAATAGAAAAATGACCATTCGTGTAATTCGTTTAAATTGTGTATGACCTAAATATAATTCGTGTGAATTTTTTTTTCAAACAACACTCATTGTTTTAATTTTTCCGGCTTGATTAACTTTTACCGCCGTTTATCATATCCGAAACAATACCCTTTTCGTTTTTTCGCTCGGCCAGAAATACGCCGCCGAGGTGCGCGACTATAAACGCTATAATGAGGTACATGCAAAACCCATGTACCTCTTTAACGCTGTGCCTTATAGATTTGAAAGGCGCTAACAGGTCTTCAAACGCGAGGAATAAGCCGGTTACGGCCATTATAATAAGTACGATGTAGAATGCTGCGTAAGCGGTTTTCACCATCAGCCTGTGTTTCACCAGTTCGCGCTCTTTCCTGGTGGAGTGAAACTGGATATAGAGTTTTTTAATCCGGCGGATAAATTTCTGATCAGCCAACTGAAAAAACTCCAGCAGGAGCCTGAAAAGCAACAATGCCGCCAATACATAACCAAACCAGGTATGTACAGCCCAAACGCTATCGCCAAGCGCATGTGCAACTGAGCCTGACTGATTGTCTGTTATGGTATCGCCCTGGTTTTTAAGTTCAGTTTTAACCAAATTTGATATCGTGTGCCTGTCGGTGATGGTAGCGTTGATCAAAACAGTTATTAATGAGCCGCTGATAACGATGGTATTAGCCCAATGCCATAAGCGCAACGGAGCAGAATACACGCGGTGAGTGGATTCTACGTGATCTGGTTGTATTGTTGCCATAATTTGTAACCGGGATGGATTTGTTATAACCTTGTTTAAAAAGTTTTGTAAATTAACTGATGATTTTGAAGTAAGTCTGTAGTTTGTACTTCAGCTTCTCTTCAGTTTCGGTATTTAAATTTGATTAAAAAACTTTGAAAATCCTGGTAATAGAAGACGAGCGAGGTTTACGCGAAAACATTACAAGTTATTTGAATGTAGACGGTAATATCTGCGAAAGCTGCAATGCGCTTACACCGGCGCTGCAAAAACTTTCTGATTATGATTACGATTGCATTCTACTGGATATCGGGCTGCCCGATGGTGAGGGATTTGGCGTACTTGAATACCTGAGCAGCAGCCAAAAAAACGAGGCTGTTTTAATCATATCAGCCCGAAATTCGCTTGATGATAAATTAAAAGGCCTTAATATAGGTGCCGACGATTACCTGACAAAACCCTTTCATTTAGCGGAGTTAAAAGCACGGTTGATGGCCATACACCGGCGGAAAGCATTTAATACCGGCAATAAATTGGTTTTTAATGAAATTTCGATCGATATGCAGGGCCGAACTGTTGAAATTAATCAGACCCCGATCACCCTTACCCGGAAGGAGTATGATATGCTACTTTATTTTATAGCGAACAAAGGAAAAGTAATTTCAAAAAATGCCATTGCCGAACATTTGTGGGGGGATGAAATGGATATGTATGATAGCTTTGATTTTATATACACCCATATCAAAAACCTGAGGAAGAAAATATTGGAAGCAGGCGGAAAGGACTATTTGCAATCCATATATGGTATGGGCTATAAATTTACTGATTAATGAAGCTATCGCAGCATTATACCAGGACAAGCGTTTACATCTCCCTTACTGTTTTAGTGATAGGAGCGGTTATTTACTACTTTGCCATAAGCTACATTGGCAAACAGCAACTGGATAGGGCGTTGCAGCAACAGCTGACAGAAGCTGAAGAATACATCAGGAGCAATAAAGGTGACCCGCAGCAATATGACCTTGACCGTGACCACGCTGTATTTGTAAAAACCAATGCGCAATTACCGTTTACCAGGCGATTTTTTGATACCACTTATTTTAACCCCAAAGAGCAGAAAAGGGAAGCAGGCAGGGCGGTAGAAGATTTGGTGAAATTAGGCGAAAGTAACTATAAGGTGGTGATCACAGTATCGCGCACAGATCAAAAACACCTTATCGAATTAATTTCTGTTATCACGCTGGCATTGCTGGTTGGTTTACTTGCGGTACTTTTTGTAACCAATAAATACATGCTGAACGGTTTGTGGAAGCCATTTCAGCTTACCCTGAATGAAATTAAACAGTTTAACATTGCTGATGTTGACCAGTTTCAGGGCAAACCAAGCAAAGTTGACGAGTTTACCGAGCTTAATGAGGCAATAAGGGAAATGTCGTTAAGGGTAAATCATGATTACCTTAGCCTGAAGCAGTTTACCGAAAACGCCTCGCACGAAATGATGACGCCGCTGGCAGTGGTTACCACAAAACTCGACACCCTTATACAAGATGAAACATTGAGTGCCGCGCAGCTGGGGCAAATCGCCGACATTTACAGTTCGGTAAATAAGTCGAGCCGCCTTAATCAGTCGTTATTGCTATTATCCAAACTGGAAAACAAAATGGTTAACGAGGAGGAGGTAATCAGTGTTGAAAAGGTGATTGAAACAAAAATATTCCAGTTCCATGAACTTTTGCAAAACAAGGAAATTACAATTGAACATACGCTTACGCCCAGGCAAATTAAAGCCAGTAAGTACCTCGTTGATATTTTATTAAACAATCTTTTCAGCAATGCCATCCGGCACAATGTACCGGGAGGGCGCGTACTTATTGATCTTACAGTCAACCAGCTTTCGGTAAAAAACACCGGCACAGCAATTGCATTGAACACGCAGCAGATTTTTGAGCGTTTTCAAAAAGGGAAGGATTCGCAGGGAACAGGTTTGGGCTTAACCCTGGTGAAAAATATTTGCCAGTTGTACGGTTATTCCATCCAATATGAGTACGAACCGGGTTGGCATAAATTCGTAGTTACTTTTTAGTGTTTCGTAAAATCTTAATTCCTACCTGTATAGCTACGGTTTACTTTATTTCGTAAAAAAACGATATTTAAAAAGATTTATCCGGAGATGATTTTTGCAAATATTTGACTTCAAACTGCTTAACAATTGGTCCGCTTTTGGTGTTATTGTAAAAGACAGAACTACATACATCTAACAAAACACCTCAAAAACATGGCAAAAAAAGTAGCCGAACAACTGGTTGATACGCTGCTGCAGGCAGGTATAAAACGCATTTACGCCATCACCGGCGATAGTTTGAACGAATTGAACGATGCGGTGCGTCGTAAACCCGAGCTGAAATGGATTCATGTACGTAATGAAGAAGCCGGTGCCTTCGCCGCCTCGGCCGATGCGCAACTGAGTGGTTTAGCCTGTTGCGCGGGTAGCAGCGGCCCCGGTCACGTACATTTGGTAAATGGTTTGTACGATGCCCACCGCGCAGGCGCGCCGGTATTGGCTATCGCCTCAACCTGCGCCACCAAAGAATTTGGCAGCGGCTATTTCCAGGAAACCAACACCATCAAGCTTTTTGATGATTGCAGCTACTACAACCAGGTGGCCGCCAATAATAAACAGGTGCCCCGCATGACGCAGGCAGCCATTCAAACGGCTATACAACGTAAAGGAGTCGGGGTATTAGGCTTCCCGGGGGATGTAGCCGGTGAGGATGCCGTAGAAATAGAATCGTCGGTTAACAACTTCTTTTGCAAGGCCAATATTACCCCCGTACAACAGGAGTTGGAGCAACTGGCCGAATTGATAAACCGTCATCATAAAATATGCATTTTTGGCGGTATAGGCTGCGAAGATGCGCACGATGAGGTTGTGGAGCTGGCGGCTTTGCTGAAAGCCACGGTTGGTTACTCTTTCCGCGGAAAGATGTTTTTGGAGCATGATAACCCCTACGAAGTTGGTATGACCGGCTTACTCGGCTTGCCGGCCGCTTACCATGCCATGCACGAAAGCGACCTCGTTATACTTCTGGGGACCGACTTTCCGTATACCCAGTTTTATCCGCAGGATAAAAAAATAGTGCAGGTAGATATCAGGCCCGAAAACCTGGGCCGGAGGGCAAAACTGCACCAGGGACTTTATGGCGATATCAAATCAACCGTTAAAGCCCTATTGCCATTGCTGGATGAGAAAACAGACCGCAGTTTCCTGGACGCGCAGCTGCACGTGCACGCAAAAGTAAAAGCTCAGCAGGAAGCTTATATTAAGGATTGGGGTAAGCAGGATGCTATCCATCCGGAAGCGCTTGCCTCCCTTATCGATAAATACGCATCGGCCGATGCTGTTTTTACCTGCGATACGGGCATGTGCAATGTCTGGAGCGCGAGGCATATCAAAGCCAATGGCAAACGATCAATGATCGGCTCATTTGTGCATGGCTCAATGGCTAACGCCATGCCGCATGCCATTGGCGCAGCGCTGGCCTGCCCCGAAAGGCAGGTAGTGGCCATGTGCGGCGATGGTGGAATTTCGATGTTATTGGGCGACCTTGCTACTGTAAAACAGTACAATCTCCCTATCAAGATTATTGTATTTAACAACCGGGCACTGGGAATGGTGAAACTGGAGATGGAGGTGATGGGTATACCTGATTATGAGGTAGATATGCAAAACCCCAATTTTACCCTTGTTGCCGAAGCGATGGGCATAAAAGGCATCACCATTAATGATCCTGCCGATCTTGAAAAAGGCATCAGCGAGGCTTTTGCGTTCGATGGCCCGGTGCTGGTTAACGTTTTAACGGACGGTACCGCCCTTGCAATGCCGCCGCACATCGAACTGAAAATGGTTAAAGGCATGGCTGTTTCCATGACAAAAATGATGCTTGGTGGCAAGTTTGATGAAGTGCTTGCTACGGTGAAAGGAAATTATAAGCACTTGCCGGAGATTTTTGATTAAAAATATCTCGCATAAGTAGCAATTGACCGGATTACCTGATTGTTTCCTGTGGGGGGAATGTTGTAATCCGGTCTTTTTATAAATTTTATAGGGTAAGAAACGCTTCTTGTTGAAGGTCGGTCAATATCTGTCACTGCGGCTTGATGGTTATTTTATTGGTGGTGAAGTGATTTTTTTGACCAGGCCTGTTACCAGGTTAGCGATAAAAAATAACTGGGCAACTATCGCGGCTATAAATAAGTAGCCTTCAAAATTTATCCATTGCATCTGCTTTTTAAAGTCTGCAAGCGCATCATGGCTGTGCGCTGAGGCTGTTATCCCAAGCTGATGTGAGGTGGTTAAGATACCAAACGCACTGAAAGTTATTATGGTACTTGATATGTGCAGCCAGCTAAGCGCTTTTACAGGTAACAAACTATTACCAACTAAATAAATTATCCAGTAAAGCAATAGGGCTAAGGCAATGCCCCCGAATAAAATGGTATATGAAATTACATAATAAGTATCCTGCAGGTTGATATCGATCTGGCCGGAATAATTGAAAAACGAACAAATAAGCAAAATTACGGCTGCAAATAACAGCAAATGCTGCGGCCTGCCATGGGCAGGTATTGAAAATTTAGCTTTCACAATTAGTTATACAAATAATTGGGCCGTTTATATTTTGTCGAGGTAATCGGGCGGGTAAAATTTTTGATTGTATTTTTTTGCTAAGGCCATCAGTTTCTCCCTGGCAGCATCATCAAGAGGCGGCGGGGGAAGGAAAACGCCAAATTCTGCTGGTTGCCCTATTTCAGCAAACAGGTCTTCCAGTCCGGCAGGTATTACCGTACATAGCAGGCGCGCCATTTTATCACTCTGATTTTTAAAGCAATGCACCAATCCACCTAAAGGTATGTTGATAAGCGAACCTTTAGTGGCAGTATAGTTGCCTGCCTCTGTTTTTACCTCCACTTCACCCTCCAGTACATAAAAAGATTCCTGCATTTCGGCATGCGCATGGGGGCCGGGGCCATTACCCGGTGGCACCATCATTTCAATAAGGGCATAAGCGCCGCCGGTCTCTTTGCCGGAGATCACTATCCGGTACGAACCGCCGGCAATCGCGTAAGCTTTGCCGTCGGAAGGATTTGCAATTGTAGCTTGAGCATAAGAATTATTCATAACTAACTAATAATTTTTCTGTTTTTTTTCGTAGTTATAAACTGGGAATATCCGTCTTGCCTCTGACTGTCAGCCTCTCAGTTTACGTGAAATTACGTAATAAACGTTAGCTTTATGTTGCAGTCACACAAATAATATTTGTAAAGAATATTGACCTTTTTTAGGTTGAACTAATTTAGTCGATATTTTTTTCTTCTACGCAAATAGGTTGCGTACATAGTGATAAGCTTTGTAAATCAAATAAATAAATTACGATATGAGTGAACAAAATGAATCAAAATCACCATCCAGAACTCTCGATGAATTTCTATTCGTTAGTATTCCATCGGCAGCTCGTACTGAAGTAATTGAAGCTTCTGTCACTATCGAGCGGGTTATTACAATTATGTTAGGTATGTTTTTAAATATTGACATCGAAAATTCTAAATCATTAGGTAAAAATGGTTTGTCGTTTAATGATAAATTAAACTTGCTCGCCGACATTAACGTAATTGATAAAGAAGAAAAAAGTAAACTGATAAAGTTCTCGGAGATTAGAAACATCTTTGCCCATGACAGTACAATCTTTATGTTCCATCAATGTTTTAAATTGAATGACTTGAAAACATTTTTAACAAAAAGATACGGTGAGAAACAATCAACAAACGGGTTCATGGAAGAGAAAGATAAATTTCTATTTCTAAGCTTATTCGACGATGTAAAATCCATTTGCAAGAAGCTTTTCACTAAGATGATGGATAAGGAAAAAGATAGTGGTAGACAAACTGCAATCGTAGAGTTTTTCCAACATTTACAACATGTACTTGCAAAAATATCCGAAACTGATCCGGCTTTTAAGTTAATAATAGATAAAGCTTATGAAGAAGCTAAACAGCAATGGCGAGATGTAAATGCAGTTGACAGTGTATAAGAATCCATAAATAATAGCCACAGGTCGGCAGCGTATGCTTACTCGCCCAAAATTCCATAATTTTAAACCCGCAATGGAAGCAAAAAATAATAAGAAAACCATCTGGGCCTGGAGCATGTTTGATTGGGCCAATCAATCGTACAACCTCGTTATCACTTCTACCATATTTCCCGCTTATTTTGTAGAGGTTACTAAATTCAACGCGCATGGTAAGGATACGGTAACCTTTTTCGGGCGCACCTTTGTCAACACTGTTTTATCCAATTATATCCTGGGGCTATCGTACCTGATTGTTGCGGCCATATTGCCTATACTTACTTCGATAGCTGATTATAAGGGCAACAAGAAAACTTACCTGCAGTTATTTACCTGGCTGGGCAGCCTGGCTTGTTTCGGCTTGTTCTTTTTTAAACCAGGAGTAGGTTTGGAGATCCCGATGATTTGTTTTGGCCTCGCTTCGATAGGTTATTGCGGCGGGTTTGTTTTTTACAACTCGTATCTCCCGCAAATAGCCACGCCCGATCAGCAGGATGCCGTGAGCGCTAAAGGGTTTATTTACGGCTACGTGGGCAGTATTGTAGTGCAGGTTCTCTGCTTTGTGGTGGTTTTGGCCCCGCAGCTATTCGGTATTACCGATGAATGGTTGCCCGCACGCATTTCCTTTATTATGGTATTTGTTTGGTGGATCGGTTTTTCCATCATCCCCTTCAGACTGTTGCCTAAAGGCCGACCAAATGTAGGTTCGCACCGGTATAACGTTTTAACAGGTGGTTTTAAAGAACTGGCCAAAGTGTATGGCAAAGTAAAAAGCATGCCTTTGTTAAAACGCTTCCTGGCTTCGTTCTTCTTTTATTCGGTGGGGGTGCAAACCATCTTGCTGGTTGCCGGCAACTTCGCCGCCAAAGAGCTTCACATGTCGGAGGAGGCCCTGATCTCGATCGTTTTAATTATACAGGTGGTGGCCGTACCCGGTGCTATGCTGGCCTCTGCATCGTCAAAAAAATATGGGAACGTGCGTACCCTGGTTTGGTTGATAGCGGTGTGGTCGGTAGTGTGTTTTTGCGCTTACCTGATCACCAACTCCGTTCAGTTTTACGTAGCCGCGGTTATTATAGGGGTAGCGATGGGAGGGGTGCAATCGCTTTCGCGCTCAACTTATTCTAAATACCTGCCGGAAAACATACCCGACACGGCTTCTTTTTTCAGCTTTTATGATGTTACAGAAAAGATTTCAATTGTTGTAGGTTTATTCTGTTTCGGCCTGGTAGAGTCGCTCACCAGCGAAATGCGCAACTCCACCCTGGCGCTCGATGGTTTCTTTGTACTTGGGTTGATCATGATGATTGTGTTGTTGATTGCTGAAAATCGCTCGGTTAAGTACGGTGAAGCAAAATCGGCCTAAACAATTTGTACGCAGGCTTGTACTACTTAAAAGTATAAGTTATGATTAATACCATAAACCGTCATGTAACCGATAATAATGGGATTCAGCATCATGTAATCATTGAACCTGTTCTGCACCAGTTAACCGATAACCAGCTTATGGATACCGGTTTATATAAATTATACAAAGGAGGCGATGAAGCCGAAACAACAATTTTTGAAGTGCAGCCTATAGCGCCTGAGATAGGCGAAAATGTGCAACCGATCGATGATAATAAAAATCCGGACTACCTTGGGCAGATCCGGTTTACGGGCGATAGTGACTGGCATTATTCGGAAGGTTTTTTATCTGTTTACGAGCAGGAGCAGCTGGTTGAATTTATCAGGAGTGCAAATAGTTGAATTTTGTTTTTCCTGCTGACATAGGGCTGTCACCGGTCTGTATTTTCTTTGCAGGGTAATCACAAACAAAAAATACTGCAATGGAAAACAACACAATTCAACAACAAACCGAACAGCCTGCCGCTTATGTATACACTCCCGATCAGCTTCTACAAAATTGGTTGGGACATCGCCGCGTTACCCGCAGACTGATAGAGGCCTTTCCTGAAGATGCTTTATTTAATTACTCGATTGGCGGGATGAGGCCATTTGCCGATATGGCGAAGGAAATTATCAGCATGAGCGGGCCTGGCGTAAGAGGCGTAGTAACCGATGACTGGACACCAATTGCCGGTCTGGATCATCACACTGGTAAAATAACAGCCACAACCAAAGCGGAGTTATTGCAACTCTGGGATAATGCAACAGAGGTTATCACTAACTATTGGCCGCAAATAAGTTTACAGCGTTTCCAGGAAAAAGTTGTGGCGTTTGGGCAGTACGAAGGCCTGGTTAATTCAACCCTGCAGTACATCGTCGATAATGAGATCCATCACCGTGGTCAAGGCTATGTTTACCTGCGAGCCCTGGGCATAGAGCCGCCTGCATTTTACGACAGAAGCTAATTGCTAAGTAACTTTGTTATATTGCTGTTAATCAAAAGGTAATATCTCACTCAGGAATAATTGCTTGAAGTGTGTATTACCTTTTTTATTTCAAAAAACGCTAAGCTAACTTTTTTTCGCCGTCGACCCCCTGGTGATCAGCTCCGGCTTAATACTGATAATTTTCGGTTTTACAGCCACGTCGCTATTGGCAACTTCCTGGAAAAACAGGTTACCAATGGTATTACCCATATAAACGCTAAACTGATCGATGGTGGTTATTGACGGACTGGTGATCTGCGTAAAAGCCTCGTTCGAGTATCCGCAGATGCCCAGTTCAGATGGTACTTTAATATTCATCGCGTTAGCCACTTCCAAAACCCCCAGCGCCGAAAAATCAGATGTGGAAGCGAATATGGCATCCGGAGGTTCGGGCAAATTCAATAGCTTGCGGGTGGCATTGGCGCCAAGCTCTTTAGTCCACGCATTCTCTATAATTAGTTCATCAATAATGGGCACTTTACGGTCGGCCAGGGCGCGCAAATAACCGTTTTTACGTTGGCGGAAGATATTGAGGTTTTGCGGGCCCTCGAGCAGGGCTATCCGTTTATAGCCGTTATCAATCATATGGGCTACGGCCTCAAAGGATGCCTGCTCGTTATCATTAATTACTTTCAGGGTTTCCAGTTCTTCGGCCACACGGTCAAACTGGATCAGCTGGATGCCATGGTCAAGTACATTTTGCAGGTGCTGGTAATCATAGCTATCGGCCGAAACAGAAATAACGATACAATCAACATGCTGGTTAATGAGCGTGTTAACGCATTGAATTTCCTTATCATGCACCTCGCCCGATTGGCAGATGATGAGGTTGTACCCTTTCTGGTAAGTCGTTTCCTCAATACCGGCAATCACGTTACTGAAAAAATTCTGGTTGATGCGCGGTACCACCACTCCAATGGTTTTTGAATGCCCCTTGCGCAGGTTGGATGCCAGCGTATTGCGCTTATAGTTTAACTCATCGGCGGTTTTGATGATGAGCTCGCGGGTTTTTTCGTTTACCTGGCTGCTGTTGTTCAGCGCCCGCGATACCGATGAGGCCGTAATGCCGAGTTTGGCGGCAATATCATAAATGGTGGTACGTTTAACTTTCTTCATTGACAGGTGCAATTTGGAAAAAATATTTTACGCAATCGATTGCAATTTTCATTTATTTACATATTTTCGTTGCGTTAAGTTACCAATTAAACAAAATATCCAAAATTATACTTAAAAGCTATGCTGTTATTAGGGATCGATATAGGTACCTCGTCGGTAAAAGTAAGCGTTGTTGACGCCGCCACACAACGAGCCGTAGCCTCGGCACAATACCCCGACGAAGAATCGCCGATAAAAGCATTGCACCCAGGCTGGGCCGAGCAATCACCATCCATGTGGTGGGAGCAGTTTCAAAAAGCATTGGAACGCTGCCATGCAAAAGGGGCCTACAACCCGCAGCATATAGCAGCAGTGGGCATAGCTTACCAGATGCACGGGCTGGTACTGGTAGATAAAGATCAAAATGTTTTACGCGACAGCATCATTTGGTGCGATAGCCGCGCCGTTGAAATTGGCGATAAAGCGTTCGCGGCGATAGGCGGGGAGCATTGCCTTTCGCACCTGTTGAACTCTCCCGGTAATTTCACAGCCTCAAAACTCGCCTGGGTGAAGGAAAACGAGCCTGAAACTTATGCTAAGATCGATAAGATCATGCTGCCCGGCGATTATATCGGCATGAAACTTACCGGCGAGATCACCACCTCGGTATCAGCCTTATCCGAAGGTGTTTTCTTCGATTTTAAAACCAACAGCATCTCTAAAGAGATTGTTGATTATTTCGGATTCGACGAAAGCCTTTTCCCGGTTATTAACCCGGTATTTTCTTCGCATGGGGCGTTGCAAATATCTGTTGCCGACACGTTAGGACTAAAGGCAGGGATCCCGGTGGCCTATAAATCCGGCGATCAGCCCAACAACGCACTTTCATTAAATGTACTTAACCCGGGCGAAGTGGCTGCAACAGCCGGTACTTCGGGCGTTATATACGGTGTGAGCGACCAGCTGGCTTACGATCAGCAATCGCGCATCAACACCTTTGCGCACGTTAATTATGCCGAAGAGCAAAAAAGACTTGGCGTGTTATTGTGCATAAATGGCACCGGCAGCCTTTACCGCTGGGTGAAAAATACATTCGGCACCGGCTACAGCTATAACCAGATGAATGCCGAAGCCGAAAAAGCGCCATTGGGCAGCGAAGGTCTACAGGTATTACCGTTCGGCAACGGTGCCGAGCGGATGCTGAACAATAAACAGGTAGGCGCTCACTTTCAGAATATCGATTTAAACCTGCATACCCCGGCGCATATTTTCCGCGCGGTGCAGGAGGGGATCGCGTCCTCATTTCGTTATGGCTTTGATATTATGCGCGGCAACGGCATGAACCCAACCGTGATCCGTGCAGGCAAAAGCAACCTATTTTTAAGCGATCTGTTTACCCAGACTTTTGTTAATGCCACAGGCGTTCCTGTTGAACTTTACAATAACGATGGCAGCGTTGGCGCGGCTTTAGGCGCAGGCATAGGCGCTGGTATTTTCAAATCAGCAACGGAGGCGTTCAGCAACATCCAGGCCATAAAACTGATTGAACCAACAACCGATGCCTTTGAACCGGTTTACCAGGAGTGGAAGGAGTTATTAGGCGCCCGTTTAGGGTGAAAGGCAAAAGGATAAAGGCGAAAGGTAGCTTCATTAAACCTCCTTCAATAATTAAAATCAACAACTACCAATAAAAAAATCAATAATTCATTAACTCACTAATTCACTAAATAAAATGATCGTAACAGGCGAAAAAGAATTTTTTAAAGGAATAGGTCAAATCAAATTTGAAGGCCTCGAATCAGATAACCCGCTGGCGTTCCGCTGGTATGATGCGGATAGGGTGGTGGCAGGTAAAACCATGAAAGATCATTTACGTTTTGCCTGTGCTTACTGGCATTCGTTCTGCGGTACCGGCGCCGATCCGTTTGGCGGCGCTACGCATGTTTTCCCGTGGGATGAAAAAGCCGATGCCGTTGAGCGCGCGAAAGACAAAATGGATGCCGCTTTTGAGTTCATCACCAAAATGAACATGCCGTACTATTGCTTTCACGATGTAGACGTAGTTGATTATGGCAACGATGTAGTTGAAAACGAGCGCCGTTTACAGGCTTTGGTTGATTATGCCAAGCAAAAACAAGCCGAAAGCGGTGTAAAGCTGCTTTGGGGTACGGCCAACCTGTTTAGCCACAAACGTTACATGAACGGTGCTTCAACAAATCCTGATTTTCATGTGCTGGCGCATGCAGGCGCGCAGGTTAAAGCTGCTTTGGACGCTACTATAGCTTTAGGCGGCGAGAACTACGTTTTCTGGGGTGGCCGTGAAGGTTATATGACCCTGCTGAACACCAACATGAAACGCGAGCAGGAGCATTTGGCTAAGTTTTTACATACCGCTAAAGATTATGCCCGCAAACAAGGCTTTAAAGGCACATTCTTTATCGAACCAAAACCATGCGAGCCAACCAAGCACCAGTATGATTATGACGCGGCAACCGTATTAGGCTTCCTGCAGAAATATGATCTGATCAACGATTTTAAACTGAACCTTGAGGTAAACCACGCCACTTTAGCTGGCCACACATTTCAGCATGAGTTGCAGGTTGCTGCAGACGCCGGTTTATTAGGTTCGATAGATGCCAACCGTGGAGATTACCAAAATGGCTGGGATACCGATCAGTTCCCGAATGATATCAACGAGATTACCGAATGCATGCTGATCATTTTGGAAGCAGGCGGCTTCCAGGGTGGCGGTATTAACTTCGATGCCAAAATCCGTCGTAACTCTACCGATCCGGCAGATCTGTTTTATGCGCACGTTGGTGGTATCGATTTGTTTGCAAGGGCTTTGGTAACAGCTGATAACATCCTGCAAAAATCGGAATATAAAAAGCTTCGTGCCAAAAGGTATGCCTCTTTTGATACCGGCACAGGAAAAGATTTTGAAAACGGCAATGTTTCTTTGGAAGATTTGCGTAACTATGCGATAGCTAACGGCGAGCCTAACGTGACAAGCGGTAAACAAGAATATATCGAAAACTTGATAAATCGATATATATAGTTTATAATTGTCAATCATACATATTAAAACCAAAGACAAACCAAAACAATGAATCAACAAACCCTTTCTTCCGGCGATTACGTCGTTTTTGCTATCTACTTCATTATCGTGGCGGGTTACGGCCTGTGGGTGTACAAGCGGAAGCATAATGCTGATGCTACCTCGAAAGATTATTTTTTAGCAGAAGGATCGCTCACCTGGTGGGCTATCGGTGCTTCACTTATCGCATCAAACATCTCTGCCGAACAATTTATCGGTACCAGCGGCTCGGCTTTCAAAATGGGTTTGGCTATTTCAACTTATGAGTGGATGGCAGCAATAACGCTGATCATTGTGGCGGTTTTCTTTATCCCGGTTTACCTGCGCAACAAAATTTTTACCATGCCGCAATTCCTTCACGAAAGGTACAACAGCACGGTGGCCATGATTATGGCAATTTTTTGGTTGCTGCTTTACATCGTGGTTAACCTGATGTCAATCCTGTATCTTGGCGCGTTGGCTATCAGCAACATTGCCGATATCAATATCAACGCCTGTATCATTTTGCTGGCTGTTTTTGCCGTGGTAATTACACTGGGCGGTATGAAGGTAATTGGTTATACCGACGTTATACAGGTTGCTGTATTGGTATTAGGCGGCCTGGTGGCAGTTTATCTCGCCTTGAACAAACTAAGCGAATACACCAATACTCCAGGTTTAGTTAGCGGCCTTAATTACCTGCACGATCAGGCTAAAGACCATTTCCACATGATCCTGAAAAAAGATAATGACAACTACATGGATTTGCCTGGTTTATCAGTATTGATAGGCGGCATGTGGATTGTTAACCTTAACTATTGGGGCTGCAACCAATACATCACACAGCGTGCCCTTGGCGCAAATCTTAAAACAGCGCGCGGCGGTATTTTATTCGCTGCCGTGCTGAAACTGCTTATGCCGGTTATCGTGGTATTGCCGGGTATAGCTGCTTACGTTTTGCATGAAAAAGGGATGTTTCACAAAGAAATGCTGAGTTCATCAGGTGTGCTTGATCCTAACAAGGCATATCCGTCGCTGCTCTCCTTATTGCCTTCAGGCCTGAAAGGTTTATCATTCGCAGCGCTTACCGCAGCCATTGTTGCATCACTGGCAGGTAAGGCCAACAGTATCGCTACTATTTTTACGCTCGATATCTACAAAAAAGCCATCAACCCTGAAGCAACCGACAAAAAGCTGGTTAACCTTGGTAAAATGTCGGTAATTGTAGCTATGGCTTTAGGCGTATTATTATCGTTTGTAATTGGTGAAAAACTGATGGGTGAGGGTAAACAAGGCTTCCAGTACATTCAGGAATACACAGGTTTCGTATCTCCGGGTATCTTTGCCATGTTCATCCTTGGCTTCTTCTGGAAAAAGGCTACTTCAAACGCGGCGCTGTTTGCAACCATCGGCGGGTTTATTTTCTCGTGTTTCTTTAAACTTTGTCCCCGGTTTATTGACCTTAGCTTCCTGTCGCCTTACGGTTTTTCCAAACTGGCTTTACAGGACGATAAAGTGACCAAACTTTACGAGATCCCTTTCCTTGACCGTATGGGCTTTGTGTTTGTACTTTGCGTGATCGGTATGTACATCATCTCGAAAATTGAAAACGCCCGCGGCGTCGTTCCAAACGGCCTGGTGGTTGATACATCAATGTTTAAAACATCACGTGCCTTCACTGCCGGTGCTTTAATTGTAACCGGTATTGTGGTTGCATTGTACTCAATTTTCTGGTAGCAGATCATGGCTTCGGCATAACGGCGGTGGAATTGAAATTTCACCGCCGTTATTATTTCCGAAGAGCTGAGGGAAATTTCGGAATTTGCAGCTTCAATTGATTATAAGTAATAAGTTACTGCAGAAATTTAATAGCTTCTTTGTGTCCTTGCGTCTTCGCAAGAGATAATTAATGAACGGAACATGAGCTTTTCCCTTATTTGCAGCATGAGTGTTACATCACGAAAACGTTTGCGTGGATTGTTTAGTTCACTTACTTTAAACTTAGTATTACGATATGTAATTTGCCCCTCAACAAGCAAAGCCTATGTACTGCCAACAACCGTACTACACCAGTTAACAGCCCATGAAAAGCTTTTTAGACCAGGATTTTTTACTGAATACCAAAACGGCGCAGCGTTTATATCATGAATATGCGGCGCAGCAGCCTATTATCGATTACCATTGCCACTTGCCGCCCGACCAGATAGCTGACGATATCAACTTTGAAAACATAACCCGTATCTGGCTTTATGGGGATCATTACAAATGGCGGGCTATGCGGGCCAACGGCGTAAACGAAGCTTACATTACCGGTAACAAAACCGACGAGGAAAAATTTATCAAATGGGCCGAAACAGTACCTTATACCTTAAGGAACCCCCTTTACCATTGGACACACCTCGAGCTGCAACGCTACTTTGGAATAACTGAATTGCTCAGCCCCTCATCGGCGCGGAAAATATATGCTGAATGCAATGAAAAACTGCAGTCGCCGGAGTTTAGCGTACGTAATCTCTTAAAAAACAAAAATATAGAAGTGGTGGGCACTACTGATGACCCCCTGGATAACCTGGCCCATCATCAAAAGCTGAAACAGGATAACTACGCTGTAAAAGTACTGCCTGCTTACCGCCCGGATAAAGCGATGAACGCTGATGATGTTGCCGGGTTAAATAAATATATCGATCAGATGGAGTTTGTTACCAATACTTCTATATCCGACATTGATGGATATTTATCAGCCTTAAAAGCAAGGCATGATTATTTTGCAGCCAATGGCTGTAAACTATCTGATCACGGTTTGGAGCAAATTTATGCGGAAGATTATACGGATGCTGAGATTGCAATCATCTTTAACAAAATAAGAAATAACGGGGCCTTATTACCGCTTGAGATCCTGAAATTTAAATCGGCCATGTTGTACCACTTCGCCATTTGGGATCATGAAAAAGGATGGGTACAACAGTTTCACCTTGGCGCTTTGCGCAACAACAATGCCCGCGCGCTGGCCAATTTAGGGCCTGATACCGGTTGGGATTCGATAGGTGATTTTACGCAGGGCAGGTCGCTATCCAAATTCTTTAACAGGCTGGATACTACCAACCAACTGGCTAAAACCATCATTTACAACCTTAACCCTGCCGATAACGAGCTTTTCGCTGCCATGGTGGGTAATTATAACGATGGCTCGGTTGCGGGTAAAATGCAGTTTGGTTCGGCCTGGTGGTTTCTGGATCAGAAGGATGGCATGATTAAACAAATGAACGCGTTATCAAATATGGGCTTGCTGAGCCGCATGGTTGGGATGCTTACCGATTCGAGGAGCTTTATGTCGTTTCCAAGGCATGAGTATTTCCGCAGGCTTTTATGTAACCTTTTGGGAGATGATATGGAGAACGGCGAGTTACCTGATGATATAGCGTGGACAGGCAAGATAGTGAGTGATATTTGCTATTTTAACGCTAAAAACTATTTTGATTTTTAAATGAGCAATACCCAAAATACAAAAGGAAGCATACTGTCATTTGGCGAGTTATTACTACGGATATGTCCGGATGGCGATGGCCAATGGTTAGCAGAAAACAAATTGCCGTTTTTTATAGGCGGCGCGGAGTTGAATGTGGCAAACGCCCTGGCTTTATGGGATTTGCCTGCCAGGTATTTTACCGCTGTGCCCGAAAATGAACTAACCGCGCAGATCCTGAATTTTCTTGAGGAAAAAAGAATTGATACTTCTGCCGTTTACAGGCATGGGAACAGGATAGGGCTGTATTATTTAACCCGCGGTAAAGATTTAAAACACAGCGCTGTAGTTTATGACAGGGCAGGTTCGGCCTTTGCCGACCTGAAACCGGGTATGGTTGATTGGGACCAGGTGCTTGATGGTGTAAGCTGGTTCCACTTCAGCGCGATATGCCCGGCATTAAGCCAACAGGCTGCCGATGTTTGCCAGGAAGTTTTGCAAGCCGCATGCCGTAAGCATATTACTATCTCCGTCGATCTCAATTACCGGCCAAAACTATGGCAATACGGTAAAAGGCCGGTAGAGATTATGCCACAGCTGGTTCAGCACGCCGATATTATTATGGGTAACGTTTGGGCTGCCGAAACCATGTTGGGTATCGAGGTAACACCCGAAATGCACGAGTCAGGCCAGCAAAGCATTTATTTAAAAGAAGCGCTGTTTTCATCAGAAAGAATAATGGATGCTTACCCGCGCTGCCGCGCGGTTGCCAATACCTTCCGCTTTGATGCCGGGGCCGGTATTGAATACTACACCGCGCTTTATACCGGCAACCGCTTTTATCATTCGGCTACGTATACAACTGATACCGTTGTTGATAAGGTGGGCAGCGGCGATTGCTTTATGGCAGGCCTCATTTATGGTTTCTATCAAAAACACGATCCGCAGCAACTGCTTGATTTTGCAACCGCGGCTGCCTGGGGCAAGTTATCCATTTTGGGCGATGCCACAACACAAACAGTTGATGAGGTTTATAACACAATGAAATAATGAGTAAAAAGGAAATTGCATTAACCGCGATCATTGAGCAAGGTACACTGCCGTTATTTTTTTACCAGGACCCGGAAGTAAGCCTGCAGATAACGCGCACGCTTTACAGCGCCGGGATCAGGGTATTTGAATACACTAATCGCGGGGCGGCGGCGCTTGCGAATTTCAAAATACTGAAAAATGCCCTGGCCAACGGCGAAATGCCCGGCCTGGTGCTTGGTATAGGTACTATAAAAAGCTTTGAAGAAGCTGAAGCCTTTATTGATGCCGGTGCTGATTTTATCGTATCGCCTATTGTTAACCCGGCGGTTGGTAAAATGGCGGCTGAAAAAGAGCTGCTTTGGATTCCCGGCTGTATGACACCTACCGAGATTTACACCGCGCAGCAACACGGCGCGGCCTTAATAAAGATATTCCCGGCCAATATTTTAGGGCCGGAGTTTGTGTCCTCCATCCGCGATTTGTTTGCCGGGCAATTGTTCATACCAACAGGTGGGGTTGATTTGAACAGCGAAAGCATCGGTACCTGGTTTAAAGCCGGGGTATGCGCGGTGGGCATGGGGAGCAAACTGATCAGTAAAGCGGTGCTGGAAAATCAGCTGTACAATCAGCTTTATGCCGATACCGTTAAGCTGCTTGAAATGGTGAAAGCCGGTAAATAGCCAATTAAAACCAATTATAAATGAGAGAAGAAAAAGTTGGCAATTACAGGTGGGTTGTAGTTACCCTGTTGTTTTTTGCAACAACAATCAATTACCTTGACAGGCAGGTTATCGGTTTATTGAAGCCAACGCTCGAAAAGCAATTCGACTGGACTGAAAAAGATTATGGTTACATTGTAATGGCTTTTTCAACGGCTTATGCCGCGGGCTTACTATTGTTTGGCAATTTTATAGATAAAATAGGCACTAAGCTTGGTTATACCATTTCATTAATTGTATGGAGTTTGGCTGCAATGTTACATGCTGCCGTTACAAGCACGTTAGGCTTTGGCGCTATAAGGGCTGTATTGGGCATAGGCGAATCGGGTAATTTCCCGGCGGCAATCAAAGTAGTTGCCGAGTGGTTCCCGAAAAAGGAGCGTGCGCTTGCTACCGGCATCTTCAATTCGGGCGCTAATATAGGCGCTGTGGTAGCGCCCATCATGGTGCCCTGGTTATTGGGGGCCTATAACTGGAAAGTGGCATTTATTGTAACCGGGGCAGTTGGTTTTATCTGGTTGCTATTCTGGTGGTTTTGCTATGAAATACCATCAAGACATTCAAAGATAAGCAAGGCCGAGTACGAGTATATCCATAGCGATGCCGAACCGGCTGTTACAAACACCGGTACAGAAACTAAAGTAAAATGGATCAGGCTATTCTCATACAGGCAAACCTGGATGTTCATTATCGGCAAATTACTTACTGATCCTATTTGGTGGTTCTTCCTTTTTTGGCTGCCATCTTATTTCTCGGCTACCTTTAACATTGATTTGAAGAAGCCAAGTTTGCCATTGATATTGGTGTATACAGCCACATCAATTGGCAGTATCGGCGGCGGATATTTGTCTTCTTATTTCATCAAAAAAGGCTGGCCTGTTTTCAAAGCACGTAAAACAGCCATGTTTATATTCGCACTGTGCGTGCTGCCCGTCTTCTCTGCAAAATACGCCACAAACGTTTGGCAGGCGGTTGGTTTGATTGGCCTTGCCGCTGCCGCGCACCAGGCCTGGAGCGCCAATATTTTTACAACCGCATCAGATATGTTCCCGAAAAAGGCACTTAGCTCAATAGTAGGCATAGGAGGGATGGCCGGTTCGGTGGGTGGGATTTTATTTCCCTTGCTGGTAGGTAATATTCTTGAATTTTACAAAAAATCCGGTCATGTTACGATAGGGTATAACATCATATTTATTATTTGCGGCTGCGCGTACCTGGTAGCATGGTTTATTATGCATCTGTTATCTCCTAAAATGAAGCAGGTTGAATTGGATTAGTCATTTTGGTCATTGCGTCATCAGGTCATTTTAATCATGCCTGAGAAAAATAACCAAATGACGCAACGCAAATTACCCAATGACCAAAATGTAAAACGGATAGGCTGTTTGCCTATCCGTTTTATGTTTATACCGCCTGGGCTGCGAGTTCGTCAATCCAGCTTGAAAGATACGGCTCGGTACCGGCTATCCTGATCCAGGCTCCATCACTCTCCCTCGCGATAACAAGGTGCAGTGTTTCATCTATCGATTTAAATTCATAAGCTTCGGGGTAAGCATCCGTGCTCACGGCCTGGGCAAAACCATCAATAATGCCATCGGTACCTGTGAGGGTAGCTTCAAATTGTTGTTCCATATTTTGCGTTTTTTGTTATGCTAACAAGCGCCCCGTGGCTTCTGTTTTAACACATAGCTATGATTTGTATTGCAATATTTGTGTAAATGTCAAAAACGGAAAAATCGTGTACATTAAAACTTTTAATATATTGCTTACGTTCTCTTAACAATTATAAACCGAATGAACAGCAGGCTTAGTACAAAATATTTCCAGGTATCCCAAAGGGTATGGGGAACCAAACTCCTATTTGTAAACATTTATATGATCGCCAACAGACCGGGCGCAGCCAGGGGCTGGATATTGGTTGATACAGGCTTGAAAGGTTCGGCCAACAAAATTATTAATATGGCAGAAGAGTTGTTTGGCCCAGGCACAAGGCCGGCAGCTATAGTGCTCACCCACGGCCATGCAGATCATGCCGGTGGTCTCGAAGAGCTTTTAAAAATCTGGGACGTACCGGTTTATGCCCATGCCATGGAGTTGCCTTATTTAACCGGTTTATCGTCATATCCGCCTGCCGATCCGTCTATAAAGGATGGGCTGATGAGTGTTTTGTCTGCTTTCTTCCCGCTCCGCCCGTTTAATTTCGGCAGCAGGATAAAAGCTATTGATATGGAGCAGGGCATTCCTGAATTGCCTGAATGGAAAGTTGTACATACCCCGGGGCATTCACCCGGCCATATTTCACTTTTTTTACAGGTAAACTCCACTCTGATTGCAGGCGACGCCTTTTCAACCACCAAAGCCGAATCGGCTATATACTCTTTCGGTTCTATCAGGAAACTGACCGGTCCGCCAAGATATCTTACAACCGACTGGCCCGCTGCAGCCGAATCCGTTCGAAAATTGGCTGGTTTGCATCCGCGCACGGTGGGCGCGGGCCATGGCCCGGTAATGCGCGGCCGCGAGTTCAAGGAAGACCTGCGCGAACTTGCCGATTATTTCGAGGAAACAGCCGTTCCCGCTACAGGGCGTTACGTCGGGCATCCTTCAACTGCCGACGAGATGGGTGTAAAATATATTCCCCCGCGTGTAACCTCCGGCTTGTTAAAGGCATCGGTGGGTATTGCAGCGGCTTTAACCGCGTTTTTGATTGTAAGGGGGGTACAGAAGTAACAGAAGCCGAGTTGCAATTTTTAATTTCAACCGCCGGGTTTAATTTATCTTCAATCATATAACCAACCCACGTACGTACAGATAACGTATTATCTTAAAAAAGTCGATTTAATTAGAATTCCTGTAAAGATGCAGTAAAAGATCACTTGAAATATCGGGGCTCTATAACGCAGGAGCCCTTTGATTGATCATTCCGGGATGCTGTTGAAAAGCATCAACCCTACGTTTGTCAGCCTGCCAATTATCAAGGTTTTTTATAGTTTGATTGGCTATTTGCTGCAAGGCTTCGTTGGTTAAAAAAGCCTGGTGCGGGGTTACCAATACGTTTTTATAGGTCATCAGTTTTTCAAGCAGCGGGTCTTTATCGGTATCATGTTGGTGTTGTTCAAAAAACAGCCCTTTTTCCTTCTCATAAACATCAATGCCAAGATACCCTATTTTTCCCGATTCAAGGGCCTGTAAAACTGCTTCGGTATCAATTAAGCCGCCACGTGAGGTGTTCAGGAGCATTACCCCATTCTTCATCAAACGTAAAGTGTCCTCATTAATTAAATGGAAATTTTCGACGCATAGCGGCGCATGTAATGAAATGATATCAGAGGTAGCCAGCAATTCGTCAAAAGCCGCGGGTTCAACACCCGGCTGGTTTACGGTACTGAAAGGATCGTAAACTATTACACGGCAGCCGAAACCACTAAATATGGAAGCAACCGCCTGGCCGATGTGCCCAAAACCGATAATCCCGACCGTTTTACCTGCCAGGTTAAAGCCCATGAGCCCGTTCAGCCTGAAATCAAAACGGTGACAGTGTTCGTTCGATTCGAGAAGATGTCGGTTCAGGGCAAGTGCCATGGCAACAGTATGCTCGGCAATGGCTTGCGGCGAATATTCCGGAACGTTAGCAAGTTTAATGTTTTTGCGTTCCGCGGCCTCTTTATCAATATGATCGGTACCAACCGACCGGGTGGCTATATATTTAACGCCTAAGTCTGCCAAGCGGTTAATTACATAGGCGGATACATCATCATTGGTAAAAACAACTACGGCATCTTTGCCCTCGGCATACGAAGCGGTTTCAGCGCTTAGTGGATTCGAAATCAGGGTTATATCATGTTTTTTTTGATTTGCCCTTGCCAGGAATTCTTTTTCAAATTCCTTAATACTGTAAGCTACAACTTTCATATGCCTGCATTTTGTATAATAGCAAAGTTACCGGGAGGCGCATGTTTATGGCATGAGCGTAATCAGTTGCAAAAGTGATGCTTGTCAGTTTTTTGTTCTGACCGCTTCATTTAAAAGCTATCGGCGGCAATATCGGTCAGGTATACACGAAACTATATCAATGTACGAACCACAATAAAAAGATAAGCGATAATTAGTAAATTCGATTTCGAACAAAAATAAAAAAACGCTGCAACGAATTGCCTGGCAGCGGAGTCTTATCGTTATTAAAGCCTGACCCATGCTCAAAAACTATTTAAAAATCACCTGGCGTAACCTGTTGCGTCAAAAAACTTTTTCGCTCATCAATATCCTGGGGCTAACCATTGGTATGGCCAGCGCAGCGCTTATTTTATTATGGGTTCAGAACGAGCTTAGCTTCGATCAGTTTCACGAAAAGGGCGACAGGCTTTATTCTGTCTATAACCGGTCGAAATTTGATGGAAAACTTTGGTGTTGGGAAACCACCCCTAAAGTTATGGGCCGGGTAATGAAAGCGGAATTGCCGCAAATGGAAAAGGTAGCCAGGGTTACCAACGCCAATTTCTTGTTTACCATTGGAGACAAACGGCTAACGGCGAATGGCGACTTTACCGATGCCGATTTTCTTTCCATGTTCAGCTTCCCATTGATCAGCGGTGATCAGAAAACGGCTTTAAACGATATTCACAACATCGTGATAACCGAGAAGTTTTCAAAAAAACTTTTTGGAGAAGCTAACGCGATAGGAAAAACGGTTAAAATAGATAGCAATGCTTATTTCAAGGTTACGGGTGTAATGAAAGATTTGCCGAATAACACGCGCTTTGATTTTGAATACCTGTTGCCGTGGTCATACCTTAAAAAAATCGGGCAGGATGATGAGTATTGGGGCAATAATTCTATCCAAACGTTTGTGCTTTTGAAGCCCGGCGTAACTGAAGCTAACGCCAATGCTGTTATAGAGAACTTTACAAAAAACCATTCCGACACTAAAGATATCCAGCAGTTTCTGCACCCGGCCGGCAAATGGCACCTGTATTCGCGTTTTGAAAACGGAAAAATTACAGGCGGAAATATTGAGAAGGTTAAAGTTTTTACATTAATTGCCGCGCTGATCCTCATTATTGCTTGTATCAACTTCATGAATTTGAGTACGGCCAGGAGCGAAAGCCGCGCCCGTGAGGTGGGGATCCGTAAAACTGTAGGCGCGTTAAGAGGCTCACTCATCTGGCAGTTTTTAGGCGAATCGGTTTTAATTGCAACCATTGCCGGCATATTTGCCGTTATAATTGTACAGGTTAGCATGTCGGGCTTTAACCAGCTTACGCAAAAGCAACTGTTTATTCCCTATAATAATCCGTATTTCTGGATTGTCGCACTCGGCTTTATCCTGGTTACCGGTTTAATTTCCGGAAGTTACCCAGCCTTGTACCTTTCCTCATTTAAGCCCGTTGCCGTGTTGAAGGGTACTTTTAAGGCAGCTAACGCGTTGGTTACGCCACGCAAATTGCTGGTGATTGTTCAGTTTACTTTTGCCGTAATTTTAATTATTTGCACCATTATAATCCGTCGGCAATTGCAATATGCGCAGGATCGGGATACCGGGTATAAAAAAGATAACCTTGTTTACAGTTTTATGTCGGGCGAGATTGAAAAGCATTATCAGTCTATCAAAAACGAATTACTTTCAAGCGGCGCGGCAACGTCTGTATCCAAAACAAATTCGCCCATTACCCAACGTTACAGCGATAGCTGGGGCTTTAACTGGCCGGGATCGACACCCAATAATAAGGTAGATTTTATTATTTACACCACCGACGGCAGCCTTGTTAAGACTATGGGGCTTAAGCTTGTAGCGGGCAGGGATATAGATCCTGTAAACTATCCTACCGATTCGACTGCATTATTGGTTAACGAAGCTTCGGTTAAGATCATGAACCTTAAAGATCCTGTTGGCAAAATAATAACCCAGGGAGAGGGTAAAGATGCCAAAGCCTGGCATATTGTTGGCGTTATTAAGGATTTCATCATCAGTTCGCCGTATGAGCCGGTACAGCATATGCTGATACAGGGGCCAAGCTCCTGGTTCAACATCATTCATTATAAATTGAATAATGCCAATACTACCAAAGAAAATCTGCGCCGCGCCGAAGCTATATTTAAAAAGTATAACCCCGATTACCCCTTCGAATATAATTTTGTTGACCAGGAATATGCAAAGAAATTTGGCGATGAGCAGAGGATGGGAACTTTGGCCAGCCTTTTTGCGGGGTTAACAATTGTTATATCCTGCCTTGGGCTGTTTGGGCTTGCTGCTTACATGGCGCAAAACCGGGTTAGGGAAATAGGTATCCGTAAGGTGCTCGGCGCTTCGGTAACAAGTGTAACCGCTTTGCTTTCGCGCGATTTCCTGAAGCTGGTAGCCATCTCATTTTGCATTGCCGCGCCTTTAGCCTGGTATTTAATGTTCCAGTGGCTAAAGGGATATAGTTACCGCATCAGTATCAACATTGGGGTGTTTATAATAGCAGCGGTTTTAACATTGCTGATATCTGTTTTAACGGTGAGTTACCAGGCCATCAAGGCCGCCTTAGCCAACCCGGTAAAAAGCCTGAAAGGTGAGTAAAAAGTAATATACCGCAGGCTCCAATATTTGTATTTATAGATCAGAGGCTTTTTTCGATAAGAAAGGAGCCTTTGGCGTTATATGGAGCTAAATCAAGCGGGTATCTCTTGTTTTTTATGACAGGTGAATTGTTTGGATCTGCATTGGTTTTGATAGGAGGGATTGTTCTTTATAATTCCGGAACCGCCTGCGCCGGACAAGTGACTTGAAAATTTGACATCACGGCGCTGAAAATTTTTCAGGAAAGAATGATATTTTTTCAGTCTTGAGGGTAAAAAATCTATTGGCACAGGTGTTGCTTAGGGTTAAGTAGTTTAATTAACATTATAAGTTTTAATCATTATTAAATTAAGGAGGAAAGACCTATGACATTGGTTAAATTTAATCCCGCTAAAAACAACAACGGTTCGCTTTTACCAGGCTTTAGCGACGTGTTCGATTCCATTTTTAACGACACATTCTTTAACGATCGCATGATCAGCAGGGTGCCTGCGGCCAACATCAGCGAGAGTGAAGATCATTTTCATGTAGAACTTGCCGCTCCCGGTCTCAAAAAAGAAGACTTCAAACTTAATCTCGACCGTAATGTGTTAAATATTTCGGTTGAAAGCCGCCAGGAACAAAACGATCAGCAAAAAAACTATAGCAAGCGTGAATACAGTTACGCGTCGTGGGTGCGCTCTTTCACTCTTCCGGAAACTGCCAATGCTGAGCAGATTGATGCTACCTACACCGATGGCGTACTTAAAATTGATATCGCCAAGCGTGAAGAAGCTAAAGCAGTTCGACGCCAGATTGAGATCAGGTAACGATAATAAGGTTAATTTGACAAAAGGCTCCGGAAACGGGGCCTTTGCTATAAGTTTGAATATATGGAAACGCCATTTTATATATCATTCAGCTTGAAAACACCAACAGGCTATGATGTTATCTGCGAATTTGCTATAGGCGATAACCGGGAAATTGCCTATGCCTTATTTGATAGTTTGCACGGCGAAGAACAATATAAAGAAAATGACTTGCTTCATATCAACCTTATAGAAACGGTTGAAGCCCTGCCTGTAAAGATCAGCAGCAAGTGTTGTAACCTTGAAGAATTAGGCTGCAATACGAAAATTATCGTCCGCGAATTGTTCCGGCAAAAAAATCTTAAAAATTATGAAGAGTAGGGGAGCAGTCCGTTAGTTACATTAAATGATGCATCTAAAGGCAGATGCATCATTCATTCAGGCAGATCTTACTTATACTCAATCACAAAATCCTCAACCGGGTTACGCACTTTTTTCATCGGTGCCAGCCAATCATTTTCGTCACGGTACCCTAAGTATAACAAGGTTACGCTTTTCAGCCCTAAAGATTTAAGGTCAAGCAATTCATCAACAAGCGCATTGTTAAACCCTTCCGCTGGGGTGCTGTCAATTCTGAGCTCGGCCGCTTGTGCAATGGCCAGTGCAAACCCAATGTATGATTGCCTTGCGGTATGTATAAAATTTTCCTCGGCAGTTTCATTCAGATAAAGATTTTTAATCTTATCTGTATAGCTGCCAAACCTGCCGCGGGGTAAACCTCGCTCGTCGGTGATGCGATCATAAATGGTATCTATCCGTTCGGCGGTGTACCTGTCCCAGGCCGCAAATACCAGCACGTGCGAACAATCTACCATTACCTCGGGGTTAAGCGAGCTTGGGGCGAGTTTTTCTTTAATCTCCTGATTGGAAACTACCAGTACACGGAACTGCTGCAAACCCGAAGAAGTAGGCGCCAACCGTGCGGCCTCTACAATCTTATCGATATCTTCCTGACTTACTTTTTTAGTCGGATCATATTTCTTGGTGGCATATCTCCACTTTAAATCTTCTATTAATGACATCTATAAAAAATTAAATGAAGCGGGCTCAAAAATCTAAACCCGCTTTTTGATGAATTAGTTATTAGTAACCGCCAATTTTACTTCCACATTACCGCGGGTGGCGTTAGAGTAGGGGCAAACCTGGTGAGCTTTGGCTACCAGTTCGTTCGCCTTATCCAGTTCAACTTCTTTGATATTAACGTCCAATTCCACAGCTAAACCAAAACCACCGGTATCATTTTGACCGATGCTTACTTTCGCGGTTACGGTGGTACCACCGGCAGCAACCTTCTCCTGCTTGATCACCAGATTCAGGGCACTGTCAAAACAAGCCGCATAACCTGCAGCAAACAATTGCTCGGGGTTGGTATAATCGTCATTGGCACCGCCAAGCGCTTTAGGCATTCTAACCTCAAGGTCTAACACGCCGTTGCTGCTTTTTACATGGCCGTTGCGGCCGCCTGTCGCGGTTGCATCCGCGGTATACAAGGTTTTCATTTCTTGATGAGATCTTAAATGTGAATATTATTTTAACCTGTTGATCATTTTTTCAGCTACACCTTCAGACGAGGCCGGGTTTTGACCGGTGATCAGTAAGCCATCTTCAACCACATGTACGCCCCAGTCTTCCACTTTGCTGTAGTTTCCTCCCAGGTGCTTCAGCTCATTTTCTACTAAAAAGGGTACCACCTCAGTCAGCTTTACAGCTGCTTCTTCGGTATTTGAAAACCCGGTTACGTTTTTGCCTTTTACAAAAGGGTCGCCGTTCTCAAATTTTACGTTTTTAAATACACCCGGAGCATGACAAACAGCGCCTACTAATTTGCCGCTATTGTAAAAATCGAGTATCAGTTGTGCCGATTTGGTATCATTAGCCAAATCCCAAAGCGGGCCATGGCCACCCGGATAAAATAGGGCATCAAAATCTGTTGCATTCACATCGGCAAGCTTATAGGTGTGAGCAATAACATCCTGCACCTTTGCATCACTGTAATAGCGTTTGGTAGCATCGGTTTGCGCAGAGGGCGCCTCGCTGTTTGGATCGATAGGTGCCTGTCCGCCTTTTGGGGTAGCTACCACAACTTCGTAACCTGCATCGGTAAATTTGTAATATGGGGCTGCAAATTCTTCTACCCAAAAACCTGTTTTGTGGCCGGTATCGCCCAATTGATCGTGAGAGGTAACTACAAATAAAATTTTCATTGTCAGATTTTTTTAATGTTACAATTAATGATTGTTCTTTTTAAGCGCGTTGGTACTCCAAAGCGCCCACAGGATAAGGACAGGTTGAAAAAAGAGCCTTATCAGCCTTGCGTTGTCGGTGTTTAAGCCGAAGGCGTTAACCTTATTAAGGTACTGAGCTACGTTGCCGGGGAAGATCAGCACAAAGAAAACCGCGGCGGTAATACCTACCCATTTCTTGTACCGAACCGCAAAAATAAGCGCTAAACCTAAGCTGATCTCCACTATCCCCGATAAAATAACCGTGAGATCCGGACTAACAGGGAGCCATTTGGGCACCTGCGCTAAAAACTCCGACCGGTTAAAGGTTAGATGACTTACACCGGCAAATGTAAGAAAGGCACCCAGCACGATGCGGGCAATATTTTGTAGTCTGGTAGTATGCATTATCTGGTTAAAACTTTATTTAAAAGAGTTTTTAATTGTTGAAGTTCATCCATAGAAACATTGGAACATTTAAGCAATTCCATCGGTATGTGTTTCGCTTTTTCTTTCAGTTGTTTGCCCGATGATGTTAAAGAAATTATTACAACCCGCTCATCATGTTTACTCCGCGTTCTGTTCACTAATCCTTTTTGTTCTAACCTTTTGAGCAGCGGCGTAAGCGTTCCGGTATCCAGGTGCAACTTCTCGCACAATTGGTTTACCGTTTGCTCCTGATACTCCCACAGTACCATTAACACGAGATACTGAGGATAGGTAATATCCAGTTGAGCCAATAGTGGCCTGTATAAATTAGTCAAATTCCTGGAGAAGGCATATGCCGGGAAACAGATCTGATTTTCGAGCTTCAATAAATCTTCCATAGTTACAAAACGATGCAAATTTAAAAATGTTTTGCGCAATATAATTTTGTAAAATATAATTGGATCGTCAATTAATTGCAGTGTGGAGCAGGATTTTTTAAAAGCTCGAGGCATCTGAAAGCTTTTACCGGAAGAGGATTGGCAGGTAACGTTAAAATTTATCCGAGCCAAAGCTGTTGAAATGTTCCTTCGGGATCGTAAGCAGCGGCCTGTTTGGCGGTATTAAAATACCGGTTAGATCTGGGGTCATTTCCAATACCGGCAAGATAGGCCCAATTTCCCCAATTGCTGCAAACGTCATAATCAATCAATTGCTGCTCAAAATAAGCCGCGCCGTAACGCCAGTCAACCTTCAGGTCGTTGCAAAGGTAACTGGCTACATTCTGCCGCCCACGGTTACTCATAAACCCGGTCAGTTTCAATTCGGTCATATTGGCGTCTATAAAAGTGTTACCGGTTCGTGCCTCCACCCAAAGATCAAGCACCGCGGTTGATGAATGGAGGCTTGATCTCCGGAAATAGCGCAAATTGTTTTTCTCCATGCAAAATCCAAAATAGTCCCGCCAAAGCAATTCGTAGATAAGCCAGTAGGTAGATTCATTGCCGCCAAATATGATTTCATATTTTTTTACTTCTTCATAGATCTCCCTGGCCGAGATGCAGCCTGCGGCGAGCCAGGCAGAAAACTTGGATGAGTAACTTTCGCCTACCAGGCCATTGCGTGTATGTTTGTAGTTGGATAACGCCTTTGTTTGATAAAAATAATTTTGGAGGCGCTCATGAGCAGCATCTGATCCTCCTTTAAACACTAACACGGCACGCGGATCTGCTTCAACCTCAGCTTCTATGATTGATAAGTCTAAGCTTTTGATTGAAGGTGAACGTATGAATACCGGCTTTGGAAATACCGGACGTACAGTCACAACGTCTTCTGTCTTCCTTTTAAATTCTGTAAAGATCTCAGGTAGTTGTGCTGTTGGGAATGGAAGATCAGACGAATGAAATAGATTACGGCATTCAAAAGTTTTTACCGAACAATTTAAACGGGACAGTCCGGTTATTACCTTTTCCTGTAAACTCAATTCCTCGGGCGCAACTTCCTTTTCTGCATAAAGCGTTTGGGCGCCATATGTTATAGCCAGTTCAGGTATTTCTTTTTCAGGCGCGCCAGCTATAAAAACCAGCCCTGATCCGGCTGTGCGCAGCCCTTGGTCAAGGCACTGCAAACTTTCTTTTAAAAATTTCAGTCGAAAGGCGCCTGCTTTTTTAAACCCGTACGATGTAGTTTGTAAGAGCAGGTCATCAAGACAATAAAAAGGAACAACTTCGTCGTTTTCGGCTAAGGCACGGGTCAAACATTCGTTATCACGTAAACGAAGATTGGTTTTAAACCAAACTAAAGCAATCTTTTTTTCAGACAGTGTCGTCATGCGTCATTTTCGTTTGCTGATCTTGTTTCCGCTTATCTGTCGCTGCCTGCTGCATTTAAAACGTAAGGACTTGATAACATGCTTAGTACTTCGTCCCTGTACACGCTTCCGCCACATTCTGAAACTTGAGGCCTTCATTTCCCTGCGCATCAGTTCTATCACCTGCTGCTCATTGATCCCGAATTGCAGGGTTATGGCATCAAATGTTGTACGGTCTTCCCAGGCCATTTCGATGATACGGTCGGTTTCTACTTCATTAAAAATATAGTCGTGTGTCATTTTTTTATATACAAACGGTATTATATGGTTTTCAGATTGGTTATCCCGCCTTTAAATTGATGATTGAAATCATTTATTAGAGATCTCACGTATAATTAAATCCAGCTCGTTAGCACTTTGGTTGAGCATGCTTGTCAGGAGCCGGACCTCTTCCATATCCTCTGCAACCCCGATTAATCCGGCAATAGCCATAATGTTGGCAAGCGGCTTACGCACACCATGCGACTGGATAAAGCTGATTTCGTCCAGCTGAAGCGCTGCCAGATCCAACTTCGCTCGGGTATCAAGAAATTCTGTAATATTATAGCCTATGCAAAATATACTTTGAGGTGCTCCATGCTCATCTAATATGCCTTGCATCTCCCATTGTGTGGTAATAAAACCACCTTTGCCATCATGTTTACGTAAGGTAGCAGGATAAAGCCGCTTTGTATCTTCAAAGCATTGCTGCCCGACTTGCTCGCATATGCTTATGTCATCCGGATGGAGCGTTACGGAAAAATGCTGCCCCTTAAGCGTAGCTTTACCTAAACCAAAGTTTCTGTCATAGTTAGGGTTAACATAGGTATACTTACTGTCTATACCAATTGAGATGGCATAGAAGTAAGCTGAAGTATCAAGAAATTTGGGAACGTGAGCGTAGGGCATTATTTAGAAAGCAAATATCGTAAGGAATTTAAAGTTTTTCAATTCATTTGAAACCAAAGTTCAACCTATCGCTATAAATTGTCTAACGCACAAGGCTTTGTCTTTAATCAATACCTATAAGTGCGCATCCTCTTTTCATAGGCACATCTAACTTTAACGTTTGAGCATATGATGTGGTTTTAAGCAGCTTCCATTTAGTTTGGCCGGGGTATAATACTTTTATTTGAAGCTTTTTCTTGTTTAACCCGGTAAATGGCAGCCTGAGCATAACTGATGTCTGGTTTGTGCTCCCGCCTAATACCAACGGTATAATTACTTTCCCATTTACTTTAAAAGCGTTAGCCTTTGCCTGTCCGTTTACAACTTGCACTATATGCGGAACAAGGAGCCATTCGCGCCCTTTTATCGCCGACAGCAGCGGGCCATAATCCAGGTAATATTTTTCGGCCCATGCATCGGGCTGTATGCAGTGATCGTTGCCGGGATATGGGGCTGTCAGGAAGCTGCCGAGGTATAAATGACGCTGAAAATAGGCATCCGGATCGGGCATTAGGTTTTCCTTTGACGCTGTCCAGGCGATGATTGGTTTAAAAAAAGCCATTTGCGCGCACAGGTTTAAGCTGGATGCCATGTAGCCAAACTCATCGTAAATGCTGTCGATATGTGCCATCAAATCTATCCGCCGGTAAAGCGGGTTGCAAAAGATAACTTTATGCGCGTTATGCATGACCCGGCTCAAGGGATCCATCAAATTTTTCCAGGACATGAGCAATGATTGTGTTTTTTGCCTGTTGACCATGCTGATTTGGTCGTCGCCATTGGCGTTGTAAAACCGCATCCAGTCGAGCCTGTCAATACATATGCCCGACGAGGCTGGAATATTTTTTATATGCAGGGCGGCCTGGTTAAGCAAAAAAGATTTATATACAGAGTCGGCCGGATCAAGTACTATACAGTCTTCCCAATTCGAAAACACCGGTCGGTCGTCCCAGTCGGGCAGTAAACCGGCCGGCTTCAAAAAAGCCTTTTTTAGCCTCGTATAAACAAAGTTATTCGGGTTTTTCCAGAGCGAATCATCAGCGACAGTAGTGGTTTTATAAGGGTAAACTATGCCATTACCAAATTCATTTACATTAAAATAACTAATGGTATGGAAGCCGAGTTGGTTTAAGTGTTCCGAATATTTATTCAGCCGGTTTATAGTTGCATAGCCATCATCTACCTGTACGCCTCTTTGCTTGTATTTTACCCATTTTTCGTCTTTACTTTTAACGGGGGGAATAAACATACCCATGTAAGGGAAATCCAGCGATGCTTTCCAGTTTAAACTGAAGGCCATTTTATGGTATTTGGCGGTGTCTAATTCACCTTCGTATGATGAATATGCGGCACAGCCGACAATGCTATTCACCGTTGGCTCTTCGGGGGAAAAGTAGGCTTTATAAGTTTTTGCCATCCAGGCTATGCCATCACGCCAATCGGCCTGGTGAAAAACAATCTGATGACGGATATGGATGCTGTGTTTTGAATTTATCCGGTGGTTGATATGCCGGTAAGCTATTTTTCCATCGGCGGTAGTATGCATTTCCAAATCAAGGATGGTATCATCCAGCGATTGGAGGAAACTTAAACCAATATTATCCTGGTTAAAAAAGGTGGTAGCCACAGGTATCACAAAAGTATTACGCGAAAGGTGTGTTTCCCCGCCATAGGTTAATGCCAGGTCCTGAAAATGCGCTGAGGTAAATGGATCATGCCAGGTATCAGTTTCGGGATGGGTGTGATTATCTGCCCAGGTTGTCCAAAACAACGCCGAATCCTGGCGGATCCATTGTAATGAAGTTTCGATGGGGGCCGTCCAGCTATCAGTGTCTTTTGCAGTGATCTCTATATCCCACTGTAAGCCGTAGGTGGTTTTTTTTATGGTACTGGTTAAATCGCAGCTGTTTTTATAATATTCAATGTGTTTTCTGAAAATAATCCCCGTACTGTCTGAATACAATAATAGGGCAGGGCTTTGATTGGTAGAGGGTATAACGGCATCCAGTATAAAACTTTTTTCACCGTTGGGGCTTTTAAAACTGCTTTTTACCTGGCCGTTTTCAAACTTTAACCGTATAGAAGGGATCTGACTGATAACTGCTGCCGGGCATAAAAACAAAAGCAGCAATAGTAAAAATTTAGGGGGCATAAATCTATCTAAAACTAAAGCGTTAAGATAGGATATTTAAATAATCAATTTAAAATATCTTGGGTATTTAACCAGCTTTACAGGTATTGATAGCAATCTGTGAGATGGAGTTGCCTGCTTATTGATAAAAAAATCGGTATTCGTCGATACTCCATTAAATTTATCTTAAATGATCGGATAGTGAATAATTATCTTCAAGGTTTATTCAGGTACTCAGTTAAAAGATTGCCTGAACTCCATCGGCGAAAGTTTTGTTTTTGTCTTAAACAGTTTGCTGAACGATTGTGAATGCTCGAACCCTAATTCATAAGCAATTTCACTGATGGATAAATTACTGCCAGACAGTTTTTCTTTGGCCTTTTCTATCAATTTCAAATGAATAAACTGCTGTGCATTCAGGCCAATGAGGGAACGCAGCAAGTCACTTAAATATCCCGTTGATAAGTGGAGCTGTTCAGAAAGAAATTGCACAGTTGGTAAACCATGTTGCAAGGTTTCGCCACTGTTAAAGTAGGCTTCTAAAATGGCTTCGGTTTTTTGCAGTACAGTACTGTTTACCGTTTTACGGGTAATGAACTGGCGCTTATAGAAACGGTTGACATAATTTAGCAGCAAATCAACCTGGGAAACAATTACTTCCTGGCTAAACTCATCAACACGCGCGTTGATTTCCTTTTCCATAATCTGATACACTGATAAAATAATCTCTCTTTCCGGGCCGGACAGGTGTAACGCTTCATTCATCGAGTAAGAAAAATAACCGTATTCTTTAATTTTTTTTGCCAATGGATACCCTAACAAAAAATCAGGGTGAATAAGCAGTATATAGGCGTAAGTCTTACTGTTATATTCCGTGCTACCTACTAACTGGTTGGGTGCTATAAACAGCATGCTGCCATCGTTATAATCATAGTAATCCTGCCCGTATTTTAACCGCCCGCTGTTTTGGGTAATAAACGTTATTTTATAGAAGTCAACTATATCATAAATAGGGGCCATCCCCGTATTAAAAGGGTTGTTTTCGTTAAAATGGATCAGGCTGATTAACGGATGTTGGGGTTTGGGTAACCCAAATGCCTCATGGCTTTCTGAGATAGATCGAAACCGTACCAGGTTTTTCTTTTTCATACATCAAATTTAGATAAAACCTACGACAGGGGCTTTGCCGTAGGTTTCAGCCTTTTCTTAAAATATTACCACGGAAGGATGTTGTCCGTTCCTGCAAAGCCGGCCGGCCCGGTAAAACTTCCGTTGGGAAGATCTTCTGCCAATGCAACCCGGATAGGCTCTAATGAACCAAATTCCACCGTATCAGTCCCCTGGAAATTATTCAGCGCTGTTGCTGTAAAGCCGGGACTCACTAAATGTACTTTTACACCTGTGTTCTCAAGCTCTATCGCCAGCGATACAAAAATGCCGTTGAGCGCCGTTTTTGATGCCCCATATACTGCATCGAATGCTGAACGGTACGGATTGTGAGGATTTGAATTAATAGTCAGCGAGCCCAAAGCGCTCGATACTGTAACAATACGCGCCGAAGGCGCTGCTTTTAACAAGGGCAGGAAAGCCTGCGTTACGGCAAGTGTGCTGAATACGTTGGTGTTCCATACCGTTTGCAATTCAGAAATAGAAACGATACTCGGTTTTTGGGCCGCTATGATTTCTTCCATAGTACGCCCTACTTTTCCGGCATGGGAAATAGCGGCATTGTTAACCAATAATGAAAGATAGCCAAACTCCTCCCGGATTGTCGCTACCGCAGCCTCGACTGCTTCGGCATTGGTAATATCCAACTGAATAACTTTGGCATTGCTGCCGATTTCAGAAACGGCGGCTTCGCCCTTCTGTAAATCCCTTGAACCTATATAGACTATGTAATTATTGTTTGCAAGGGCCTTGGCAATCTGAAACCCTACACCTGTATTAGCTCCTGTAACAAGGGCTACTTTCTTCATGTTTGTCTGCATAAACTTTATCTTTTAATAATATCAAGACAAAGGTCAGGTCTATTGAGGTGCTTGTTGTAGCCAAATCGGGAATTCATGTAGCCTAAACGAAGATAATCGCCGGTATGCGCTTCGCCTTGCTGGCAATAGCAGTAACATGATGTACATTCTTGACGGGGCCCGCTGCAAGTGTTTTTTTGATATAGCCTATGGAACCGGTAAGTATGATATTCGTCATACAGGTAACGAGCCGCCATCGATAGCGTAGTTAGACCCGGTGAGATAAGCCGCGGATGGAGACACCAAAAAGTGAACCAGGTGGGCAAATACGAAATTCTCAACTCCTAAATCAAACATCAATGCCATTCTTCGCGATAAACAAACTTCGGCATCTGCCAGTTATATTTGATGGAGAGCAGGCGTAAAGCCAGGCCAACAACGCAGGCTATCAAGATGGCAACTCCGATGGGTACGTTCAAATATTCCAACCCCAGGTAAAGTGCCCCGGTAACACTGGATGCGCTGGCGTAAACCTCCTTCCTAAACAAAAGCGGTACTTCGTTACATAAAACATCGCGCAGTACGCCGCCTGCGCAGCCTGTTATCATACCGCTTAGTAAAATAATAAGCCAGGGAAGGTTAATCTGCTCGGCTATCTGGCAGCCTATGATGGTGAATACTACCAGTCCCAGGGCATCCAGATACAGGAAAAGTGTTTTCATTTTGGTCATTAACCGGGCAATTACAGCGGCCAAGATCGCGGCTCCGGCGGTGATCACCAGGTATTCGGGATGTTCAACCCAACTCATGGGGTAGTGGTTAAACAGGATATTGCGCACTGTGCCGCCGCCTAAAGCTGTAACCCAGGCAATGATACAAACCCCAACCCAATCCATATCCCGCCTCCCGGCAGATAGGGCAGCCGTCATGGCCTCGGCAATGATGGCGACTATGTATAAAATGTGGAGCATATATTATGTGTTAATCCATCAACACTATTGTTCCCCCTTCAGGGGGTTAGGGGGCATTGCCCAGTTTTTCCCCTCCGCAAACCGCGCTACCAGCATCCCGGCCACGGTATCACCGGTAGCGTTCAGTAAAGTGGCCATCGGATCAACCAATGTGCCGATAATAATAGCAGGAGGGAGCGCCTCGGGCGGAAAACCATAGGCCGAAATAAATAGTAACTCTCCTATATAGCCCCCGTTAGGGATGCCGCCTTCCACCAGGCTCACCAAAACTGTCATCCCCAGGGCGAGTATAACAGTTTGAGGGTTATCAAAGCTTTTACCAAACAACGCGAAAACCACAGCCATTTTTACAATAGACGAGATACTTGACCCCTCTTTGTGCAGTGTTCCCCCCAACGGAATGGTGATATTGGCGATGGCGTCTGAAATGCCCATTTTTTTCGCAGCATCCATGTTAGCCGGAATGGTAGCAATGCTGCTGCAGGTACCCACAGCTGTGGCCGATGGAATAATGTTGTTGCGCCAGTAACGCTTAAACGCGCCAATGCCGCCTGCAATAAAGGCGTATAAACTAAACATTACCAGGTAATAAAAAGCGCCAACGCTATAATAAACCGCCATCGACCGTGCATATCCCCCGAATAATTGCGGTCCGAATACGCCAACCTGGTATGCGAAATAAGCCCCCAAGCCAACCGGCCCCATTTTCATGATAAGCACAAAAATGTTTTTAAAAACTTCGTTGCCGCTATGGATAAACGCGGCGAACGGTTTACCATTTTCGCCCGCGTTTAAAATGGCGAAGCCGGTAATTACCGCAAAGATGATCATGGCCAGCATGCTTTTGCGGGATAGTAGTTGGTAAAACTCGCCGGTAGTGAACAGGCTGGTTAATTGATCGCCGAGAGGTTTTTTGGTGATGGCTTCGGTAATAGGGCTGGCCACGAGGTGTTGATGGATCGGGAAAATCCGGATGGCTATGATTGTTACAATGGCGGCAACCAATACAGTCCCTACAAACACCAGCGAGGTAATACCTAACAACCTCCCGAGCTTTTGCGAACCATCCAACCCTGCAATGGCCGACGCGATGGCAAAAAACACCAATGGCACCACAGCAGTGAATAGCAGGTTAAGGAAAATATCACCAATGGGTTTGATCACCTCTACCTTATCCCCCAAAACAGCACCGGCAATACTGCCAATAATGATACCTGTTATCAGCAGGATGATGCCTTTGTAATTTTTAAACCAGCTGTTCATTGTGCTAAGATAATTGTTAGGTTTTGTTTTGGGATAGATAATTACGCCGCCAATGATGATTGTGACCGGTGAATAGCAATAGACGACCTGCCTCGTGTTATATAAGCGCCGCCGCTTGATTTTACTTACGCGTGCTATTCATCTCTCCTAAATTAATATCTTCGCATCCCATTATAATACTAAATGCAGGTAGAACAAGCCGGGGCCTTTATCCTCGCCAAAATAAAAACAGAATTAGCCGATTGCTTTCATTACCACAATGCCGATCATGCGCTGGATGTTTACAACGCCGCCAAACAACTTGCTGCAGGCGAGGGGATAGGTGAGCATGAAACACAATTATTATTAACCGCGGCCTACTATCACGACTCTGGTTTTTTATTTGGACAGGTTGATCATGAAACCGGATCATGCAAAAATGCAAGGCAATATCTGCCGGATTTTGGTTATACTGATAATGAGATTGAACAGGTTTGCGATATCATTATGGCAACAAAAATTCCGCAAAACCCTCATAACCACCTCGGGGAAATAATTTGTGACGCCGATTTGGATTATTTGGGCCGAAATGATTTTTTTATCCTCAGTAAAAGGTTATTTTCGGAACTTGTAATTACAGATCACCTTGAAGACGAACAGGCATGGGACAAACAGCAGGTGAAATTTCTGCAGAATCACTGCTACTTCACTCAAACAGCCCTAAGGCTCAGGGATAAATGTAAAAACGAACATTTAACAACTATCACACAACGATTATAAAATACTGCTATTAATGACACAGCCGGGTTTAAAAATTGAAGAAGTTATCAAAGATGTAGTAACCGTAATTATCGGTATTTTATTCTGCGGTTTCGCTTTAAAAGGATTTTTGGTGCCCAACAGCTTCTTTGATGGCGGGGTAACCGGGATTTCGCTTTTGCTCCATGAGTTGTATCACTTTAATATAGCCTACGTGATTATAGCCGCTAATATCCCTTTTATCATTATGGGGATGTTCCAGGTTAACAAGTCATTCGCGCTGAAAACGTTGGCTTGCGTAATTGGCTTGGGCCTTTGTTTGCAGTTTATCGAATATCCCGTTATTACTTCCGATAAATTGCTGGTATCCATATTCGGTGGCGTGTTTATGGGCCTGGGCGTAGGATTATCCATCCGCGGAGGCTGCGCCCTGGATGGTATCGAGATATTGGCATTGTATACCCTCAAACGCAGTAGTTTCACCATCAGCGAAATTATTTTAGGCATCAATATTATCATCTTCCTGATTGCTGCCGTTGAGCTGGGCCTGCCTACAGCGCTATATTCAATTTTGACCTATTATACCGCATCCCGCACAATTACCTTTGTTATTGATGGTTTGGAGGAGTATACCGCGGTAAACATCATTTCGGGTCAAAGCGAAATTATTAAAGAGAAGCTGGTAATGGAGCTTGGCCGCGGTATTACCATTTACAAAGGCGAACGTGGTTTTATGAAGGAGAGCTTTGATGTTCATCAGCCCGTTGATATCATTTTTACGGTAGTAACCCGTTTGGAAGTACGCCGGTTAAAAAACCTGGTACACCGCATCGATCCTAAAGCCTTCGTATTTACAAACAGCATTAAAGAAGCAGCCGGTGGGGTGTTAAAGAAGAAGGTGCGCGATCATTGATAAGTTCTAAGTCTTAAGTTTTAAGTTCAAAATAACTTTGCCGCTCATTTTTTCTGGGTGTTTAAACATTTTAAACCCTTGCGCTCATCTGTGATGAGTGCTTAACCTGAATTAGCGTTTGCAACGCAACCGCCTAACTTAAATTCTTGCGCTCATCTGTGATGAGTGCTTAACTTGGGTTTGCGTTTGTAACGCAACTGCGCTTAACCGGGTTTGCATTTGTAACGCAACCGTCTAACTTACAAATATGGCTTAAATAAAGTACTTACCGGCTTTACCGCACTTTGCCAATCTGGCTGGGAAGTAAGTTATATTTCTTTTTAAAAGCGAAGGTAAAGTGATGTGCATTTTTGTAACCTACCATTTCTGATACTTCCCCAACTGTTTTGCCTTCTTTCAGCAACTGATAGGCCGAATTCATCCGCAGATCAAACAGATAACCAAATACGGTTTGGCCGAAGAGTTCTTTAAAACCTTTTTTTAGCTTAAAGTCATTTAAGCCGGTTTTGCGGGCCAGTTCAATCAGCGAGCAAGGGGTTTGCAGGTTTTGCTCTACCAAAGCTTTGGCTTCTTTTAATCGGGAAACATCTTCTTTACTAAGATTGCCTGGCGAAAGCCGCTCGCTTTCCAGCCGTTCCAATTGCAGCGAGAGCAATTCCAATATTTTAGCTTCCAGGAAAATCCGGCGGATATAATCTGGTCGGTCGGCTCGTTCCATTTCTTTGAGTAGCTCTTTGAACCGGCTATCGTGGTATGCGCCGGTAGTTACGAGGGTTAAGGGTTCCTGACCACCGCCCTCAAAATTGTCGGGCAAAATATCTTTGCCCAACAATTTGCGGATGAAGCGTTTGGTAAGGCATATGGTAAACGCTTCGGTAGTACCGTTTACCATTAACCCAATATTTAATGCCGGGCAATAGAAGGTATGATAGTGGCCGGTCTGCAAGGTGATCTCAAGATCTTCAGTATTTGAATGCACGGCCAGTTCGCCATCCAACACAAAATTCATCACCCAGCAAAAGCTATCGCACTGTAACGTCAATGCCGAGGCGGTGTTTACATTGAAGCGGCTGTTCAGTAAACATACGCCCTCAAACCACAACTCTTTGATCTGCATATCTCCCCATTCTGCCGCAGTTGATGAGGTACGGTATTCTATGGGAGTGGCTCCGTTAAATTCTTTAGGGTAGGCCAGGTTAAGTTGTGGTTCCTTGTTAATGATCGAGGTAAAGTTTATTTGCATATAATCCCTTTCGCGTTGTTTTCAATCCGTTTTGCGTTAACCGCCTGATTGACTTATCCCGCAAATTTGCATCATTGTTTTTAATTAGTCTAAATAAATGAATAAAAAAATAGTCTATGTGTTGCTGTTGCTTTCGGCCAGGGTGAGCGCGCAACAGATAGATACTGCAGTTACAGATACCGGTAAGGTTAAAAAATTAAAGGAAGTAATAGTAACAGCTACGCGGTCGGCAAAGGAGTTGATGTCGGTGCCAATGCCTGTTAGTACCATCAGCAATAAGGAAATCAAAAACAGGGGATTGGTAAGATTAGACGAGGTGTTAAATGAGCAAACCGGCCTATCTGTACTGCCCGATGCGCATGGTCAGGGAATCCAGGTACAGGGTTTTGCGCCCGATTATACAATGATCATGCTCGATGGCATGCCGGTTATAGGCCGTACTACGGGGATATTGGATCTTACCCGCATTACCACCAACGGCGTTGACCGTATAGAAGTAGTAAAAGGCCCGGTATCATCCTTGTATGGCAGCGAGGCTATGGCCGGAGTAGTTAACCTTATTTCGGCAAGGCCTCCGTTGGGTTTTTCATCTTCCGTTGCAGCGCGGTACGGTACCAATAAAAATGCCGATCTGAACTTTAACGCGGCTTATGCTACGGATAAATTATCCGTTTCCGGCTTTGTAAACCGTAATAGTACGGGTGGTTATTCGCTCGTTCCGGGTTCCGGAAGCCCAACGGTGTCGCCATATCACGGTTACACCGTTAACGGAAGAATCACTTATAAGCTGAATGCCAATACCGATCTGCTGTTGTTAATCAGAAATTACACAAATACTACCACCAATAATTACAGTGTGGATAGCGGCCAGGTTGCAGGCAAGGGGTTTGAAAGTAATTTCAGCATTTCACCGTCTGTTACGCGCCGTTTTTCAGAAAAGTTAACCGGCCAACTGAGGCTGTACCGGTCTACCTATCGAACAACATCCTTACTTAATTATACAGCAACTAACGCCATTTATGATGATACATATTTTAATCAGGCTTTTAACCGCGCCGAGGTGCAAGGCGATTACCAGGCTTACGCTAAACTCAGATTAACATCAGGAGCGGGAGGCCAGTACGAAACAGTGGATGCCACCCGGTACGATACCAGGCAATCCTTTACCTCGGGATACGCTTACATGCAGGGAGACTGGACCCCTTTCAAGAAACTAAACCTGATTGCAGGCGGCCGCTTTGATGCACACAGCGTTTACCTGTCGCAATTTAGCCCCAAACTTGCGCTAAGCTACCGGTTATCAGATAACTTCGTGGTGCTCGGCTCAACGGGCAAGGGTTATAAAGCGCCCGATTTCAGGCAGCTTTACCTCAATTTTACTAACGCGGTGGTGGGATACAGCGTATTTGGTTACGAAGAAGTGGCCGCCCAGATAGCAAAGCTGCAGCAGCAGGGGCAAATCCAAACCATTTTGATTGATCCGTCAACGCTGCGGCCTTTAAACGCGGAAAGCTCCACGGGATACAACTTAGGTTATCGCTATCGCCCGGTAAAATCATTCATGTGGACAGTTAATTTTTTTCGCAACAATATCCGCGATTTGATTGATGCCGAGGCGATCGCCATCAAAACAAACGGGCAATCGGTTTACTCATACTTCAATATCCACAGTGTGTACACGCAGGGAGCCGAGACCGACTTAAGTTATCATTTCCTAACCCACTGGACATTGGCCGGCGGGTATCAATACCTGCAAGCTTATGACAATAAGGTACTCCATCAGATCAAGGCCGGGCAGGTGTTCGGTATCGACCCAAAAATACGTGAAACAGTAAAGGTTACCAGGCAGATGTACGGAGGTTTGTTAAACCGTTCAAAAAACATGGCCAATGCGCGGATCAGTTACCAGGATGATAAAACCGGTATCGTCGCGTCGGTACGCGCTATTTATCGTGGCCGCTATGGTTTTTCTGACCTGGACGGTAACGGCATAGTGAACCGCGACGATGAGTATGTGAAGGGTTATGTGCTTTTTAACGCATCGGTATCCAAGCTGTTCTATCATAACCAATTCCGCTTCCAGCTAACCGGCGAAAACCTGGGCGATTATAAACAACCGCTCACCATCAGCAACCTGCCCGGACGATTGCTTTACGTCGGCTTCACTTATAATTTCAGCAAACAATAATTCACCAACAGATACAGATAAATAAAATGAACAAACTACAAACTTTAGCCTTAGCATTAATGAGCACCCCGGTACTTTTGATGAGTGCATGCAGTAAAAACAACGATAATACCGTTGCACCTGCGGCAACAATAAAAACAAATACAGTTGCCGATCTTGATGGTTCCAAAGGCGCGGTGTATTATAGCCTGGCCGGTAACTCGGTGGTAACCGGCGCGGATACCACCGGTACAAAATGGGATATTAAATTTTCGGGCACCGGCATTTTTGTAAACGGTGGTTCGTCAGGCACAGGCACAGCACAGGCCCAGGTAGTGAGCAGCACCTTTGCCGATTTGACTACCGCGCCAACAAGCGGCTATAAAGCTGATGCAACGGGCGCCGCTGCTATTACCGGCTGGTATACCTATACCGCTACCACAGCTCCGCAACATGCCATTTTAATGGTTCCCGGTAAAATTATTGTGGTAAAAACCAGTGCCGGTAACTATGCTAAAATAGAAATGAAAAGCTATTACAAAGGTAACCCTGACACCACCACGCCTGCCTTTGCTGATTTAACTACCCGGCCGGCATCAAGATTTTACACCTTCCGTTATTCCTATCAGGCAAACGGTACCACCAGCTTACAATAACTCAAAAAAAAAGGATCATGACCTCCGGTTTGTAGTCCGCTATCCCGGGGGTAACGAAACATATTAAATCCCAATAACATGGTAAAAGGAAATATTAAACAATTGTTATTAAGCTTTATTGTAGTGATGATAAGCTATGTGCCGCAAGCCATGGCGCACACTTCGCCCAAAATTGTGTCGGTAAATGGTACTATAAGCGAAATACTGGCAGGTATTGGTATGGAAAGCAATATCATCGGTACCGATATTACCAGTAATTATCCGGCATCGTTAAAAAGTAAACCCAAGGTAGGCCACAACCGCAACCTGAGTTCCGAAGGCATTTTGGCCCTGCAGCCCGACATTGTAACCGGGCTTTCTACCGAATTGAAGCCGGAGCTTGTTTCACAGCTTAAAAGCGCGGGTATTAAACTTGTTTTATTTACCCAAACGTACTCTGCCGATGGCACACGCAAACTTATTAAAGAAGTAGCATCAGCATTCGGCAAGCCATCAAAAGCTGAACTGCTGATCAAAAAGTTAGACGGAGACCTGGCCGCCGCAGCAAAAATTAACAAGGGTAGTAAGCCAAAAGTATTGTTCATTTACGCCCGCGGTACAGGTACCATGATGGTAGCCGGCGAGGGTACGCAGATGCAGCAAATTATACAAATGGCAGGTGGCGCTAATGCCGTAACCGGTTTTTCAGATTTTAAACCGCTAACCCCCGAAGCATTAGTTGCCGCTAATCCTGATGTGATCTTACTTTTCAGTAGTGGTATGGATAGCCTGGGAGGCGCAGCCGGGTTAATGAATGTACAGGGTGTGGCTCAAACCAATGCAGGTAAAAATAAACGGTTTGTAACCATGGATGGCGAATTGGTAAGCAGCTTTGGGCCGAGATTGGGATTGGCGGTTAGCGAACTGGCACAGAAGATTAAATAATGGATATCAAAAACCATAATTACGTGCTTGTCGGCTTATCGGTTCTGTTAATGCTGGCCGTTATTGCCTCCGTATGTATCGGCGCGGTGCATATCCGGGTTAACCAGCTATGGTCAATGATTAGCTACCACATGGGGTTAAGCCACGAGGCCACGTTTACTTCACAGCAATTGGCGGTGATGCTTAACCTGAGGTTACCGAGGGTACTATCGGGTGTACTGATCGGTGCTGCATTGGGTATTGCGGGTTCGGCTGTACAGGGGCTGTTTCGTAACCCGTTGGCCGAACCGGGGTTGATCGGTATTTCATCCGGCGCTACCTTGTTCGCTGCCTTAAGTATCGTTTTCGGCGGGAAACTGTTAAGCATCATGGGCAGTTCCCATAGCTACTATATGTTATCTGTAGCTTCATTTGGCGGGGCGTTTATTACCTCATTGGCGGTATATAAATTGGCTATGCGCAAAGGCCGCACCATGATTACCGCTTTACTGTTAACCGGTATAGCTATTAACGCGTTAGCTTTTTCATTTACAGGTTTGCTAACTTATATTTCAACCGATGAGCAACTGCGCAACCTTACCTTCTGGAGCCTGGGGAGCCTTGGTGGTTCGAGCTGGCTTACTGCCGGTAGTATTTTGCCTTTTGTGTTAATCCCTTTAATAGTATTGCCATTTATGGGCAAAGCATTAAACGCCATATCCCTTGGCGAAACGCAAGCAGTACACATGGGCTTTAATGTGAATAAAATAAAGCGTACCGTGCTTTTACTGGCTACAATGTGTGTAGGGGCTTCTGTGGCCGTTGCCGGTATGATCAGTTTTGCAGGGCTTGTAGTGCCTCATATGATCAGGATAGGTTTTGGTGCCGATAACCGGCTGGTTATACCCGGCTCTGCCATTCTTGGTGCGGCAACCTTAACGCTTACCGACCTCGTATCGCGTAGTGTGGTAGCGCCTGCAGAATTACCTATTGGTATTGTGACTGCACTGGCCGGGTCGCCGGTATTTATTTACATGATCAGCGTACAAATTAAAAAACAACAGGTATGATCAAGGTTAACGGTATTGCTTACTCAGTTGGAAAGAAGGAGATATTAAGTGATGTTTCATTCCAGGCCAGGCCGGGCGAGGTGATGGCCGTTATCGGCGCTAACGGCGCAGGTAAAAGTACTTTACTCAAGTTACTCTGTAACGAGATGATGCCATCAGCAGGGCATATAGAGTTTAACGGTAAACGTCTTAAAGATTACCCTTTGAATGAACTTGCACGAAAGCGTTCGGTTTTAACCCAGCATAACACCCTCAGCCTTTCATTCACCGTCAGGGAATTGGTGTTAATGGGCAGGTACCCTCATTTTAACGGGCAGCCAACCGGGCACGATTTGCAGATGGTAGATGAAGCCATGCTGGCAGCAGGCGTTAGCATGATGGCCGCACGTACCTACGAAACCCTGTCCGGCGGCGAGCAGCAGCGGGTACAACTGGCGCGTGTTATTGCCCAGGTAAAGGATGTGCCGAATGGCTGGCTGTTTTTGGACGAGCCTACCAACGGACTTGATATTTTACACCAGCAACAGCTGTTAATCCAGGCGCGTAATATGGCCGACAATGGATTCGGCATCATCTGCATCCTGCACGATATCAACCTTGCAGCCGCTTACGCAGATCAGCTCATGATCCTGAAACAAGGAAAAGTACAGGCTTTAGGCAGCCCTAAAGAGGTGGTAACCTGCGAGAATATCCATAACGCCTTTGGAATTAAGGTAGAATTGATGAAAAACGAAAATTTTAACTGTCCGCTGGTAATTACCACCGGGCGATTTAAATATAACTCTTAAACTAATAGAATATGGAAAGTACAACACAAACTATAAAAGCGCAATGGGACGCTTTCAAAGAACAAAATCCCAAAGTTCGGATCCGTGACGCCGCTAAAAAATTAGGTGTAAGCGAGGCTGATTTGTTAAATACAGGCATCGGCGTAAACGTGGTTAGATTAAGCAACAGGTTTGCCGAACTTTTACAGGAAGCGAATACGCTTGGCAAAGTGATGGCCCTGACCCGTAACGATTACTGCGTACATGAGCGTAAGGGCATCTACAAAAAAGCAACGTTTAACGGCCAGGTAGGCCTGGTAGTTACGCCTGACATCGACCTGCGTTTATTTATGAGCCATTGGGCATTTGGTTTCGCGGTTAATGAAGCGGAGCGCCATAGCCTGCAGTTTTTTGATCAAAGCGGAGTGGCCGTCCATAAGATTTACCTGGTTGAGGATAGCGACGTACAGGCATATCATAACCTTGTCAACAAGTACAAATCGGAAGATCAGCGGGAAACCTTAACCATAGTACCTGCATCTGCTCCATCGGCCGAACTGCCCGACAGCCAGATAAACATCAGCGGGTTTCAGGAAGGCTGGAGAGCTTTACAGGATACGCATGACTTCCATCCCTTATTAAAGAAGTACCAACTTACCCGTACCCAGGCTTTACGCCTGGCGCCTACGGACTATGCGCAAAAAATAGACGTCAGCGACCTCAAACTTCTGTTAAAAAATGCGGCTGCGGTGGAGCAGGAAATTATGGTTTTTAACGGCAGCTCTGGGTGTATCCAGATCCACACCGGCCCGATTGTTAATCTGGTAGAAACAGGTCCCTGGTTCAACGTGCTCGATCCCGATTTTAACATGCACCTTAGGCTTGATGGAATCGATACTGTTTGGCTGGTTAAAAAACCTACAAGCGACGGCTGGGTACATAGTATTGAAGTGTTTGATAAAGAAGGTAATACCATCGTTCAGTTTTTTGGCAAGCGCAAACCGGGTATCCCCGAAAGCGAAGGCTGGAGAGGCTTGATTACAAAAAGCATAGGCAATAACTGATAGGATAAAGTCCTGGTCTCCTGCGGTATCGTAAGCATGTGCCGCAGGTGATACAGGCACCAATATCGTTATGTTTGTAACCATCATATGATCCCTAAGCGTAAGGAGATAATCGAAGCGTTATAATAAATTCTACATCAAAATCCGATGCTGCGTTTCGCCCTTCGAGATTGCGATTGTTAACTAAAGAAATCTCCCGAATTTCACGGAGTTAATACTAAGTAAGCCTAAGCCATTTGAGCCGATTTGTGATCTGTCGGTTCGGATCCCGTTTTCCCAAAAAAACCTTCCCGGCAATTATCCTTTTATAAACATGTATTTTTTTACGGATAATACCCTTTGCCGGTAAACAATCAAAAATCATTGCTTACTTTTATAACCGACAGGGTTCTATCAATACCCCATGCCGGTTGCCGGCTGAGCAGGCACCTGGCTTTTGCGGGAATTATGATTCACTGTTTCCAATTATACAATAACCTTAAATTACAGTCAATGTATACATCACGCAGATCATTTTTAAAAACCGGCGCCATGGCGATGGCCGGTGCCGCTTTGCTTCCTGATAGTTTGTTTGCAGCTACCGGTAATAAGTTAAAGCGGGTAGGCTTACAGTTGTACAGCGTACGCGATGCCATGAAGGCCGATCCGCTGGGCACGCTTAAAAAGGTCGCCGATGTCGGCTATGTTCACGTGGAACATGCCAATTATATCGACAGGAAATTTTACGGTTACACCGCCAAAGAGTTTAAAAAGATACTGGATGATTTGAACCTGAAAATGCCGAGCGGGCACACCGTAATGACACCGCGGCATTGGGATGCGTCAAAAAATGATTTTACCGATGAATGGAAATATACCGTGGAGGATGCCGCTACCCTCGGTCAGAAATACGTGATCAGTCCCTGGATGGACGAAAAGGTGCGTACCGATACCGATGCCCTGAAACGCACGATGGAGCAGTTTAACAAAAGCGGCGAGCTTTGCAAAAAATCAAACATGATGTTTGGTTATCATAACCACAACTTCGAGATCAGCACCAAAGTTGGTGATATTACGCTTTACGATTATATCATTCAAAATACCGATGCGGCACTTGTTGTCCAGCAAATAGATATTGGTAACATGTACAGCACCGGCGGTATGGCTTTGGAGTTTATCAATAAATATCCGGGCCGTTTCCAGTCAATGCACGTTAAAGACGAGATCAAGGTTCCGCCGCATGATGGCGACGATACAGAAAGTACCATTTTAGGCAAAGGGATTTTACCCGTTAAGGATATTGTGGCTGCGGCGGCCAAAAAAGGCGGCACCTCCCTGTTTATCATCGAACAGGAATCGTACCAGGGAATGGATCCGGTTGATTGTGTAAAAATTGATTTACAAATCATGAAAAAGTGGGGGTATTAACAGTATAAAGTTATCTTACGCCATCATAAAGTTTTAAATTTTCCAGGCCTTGTATTTTAATTTGTAATGATTAAGTTTGGAAATACATTATAAATCATAAAAAGTGTTCCGGCTGTTTGTCCAATCGCGCTAAAAATGAAAAGACAAATAACACGGGCTTATTAGCTAAAACATTTTATTTAACAAATGGACAGGCGTACCGTCATTAAAAACCTGGCTTTGATAATAGGAGGGGCCGCTTTGCTCCCTGCATGCTCGCAGGATGAAGCAAAATCAAAAGTCGCCCTTAAAAACATTGATATCAGTGTCGTTCAGGAGCAACTGATAGGCGAGGTTTCTGAAACTTTTATTCCTAAAACCACAACCCCGGGAGCTAAAGACCTGCAGTTGCATTTGTTTGTGCTTAAGATGGTTGATGATTGCTATAAAAAGGATGATCAGCAAGCATTTTTAACCGGAATGGGGCATTTTGCCGATGTTGTTCAGCAACAATATGGTAAAACGTTTAATCAGCTCGATACTAAAAACCGCGAAGCATTTTTGCTGGACATAGAAAAAGAAGGTAAGGCGGAAGAGGCAGCGGCCGCTAAAAAGGATAATAATCCAATTCCTCCATATAAAGGTAAATACTCACCTGAATTGAAGAAGTTTTACAGTATGGTAAAAAGGCAAACCATCAACGGGTACACCAATTCAAAATATTTCATGACCAATATTGTGGTTTACGAACTTGTGCCGGGCAGGTACAACGCGCGTTTCCCTTATAAACTAAAGCAGGCAGTTTAAACGATGGCCAATTTAAATATCGACAGCGTTAAGGATCGCACTTTTGATGCCATCGTCATAGGCTCGGGCATGAGCGGCGGATGGGCTGCCAAAGAATTTACCGATAAAGGATTAAAAACATTGATCCTGGAGCGTGGCCGCGATGTAAAGCACATTAAGGATTATCCCACCACCAATATGTACCCCTGGGAGTTTGAGCACCGCGGCCAATTGCCGATGAGTGTTCAGGAGGCTAACCCGATTGTGAACCGCTGCTATGCCTTTGGCGAAAGCGCCGCGCACTTTTTTGTAAAAGATGCCGAGCACCCTTATATCCAGGATAAACCTTTTGATTGGATCCGTGGTTACCAGGTGGGCGGTAAATCCCTGCTTTGGGCGCGCCAAACCCAGCGCTGGAGCGATTTTGACTTTGAAGGCCCCGCCCGCGATGGTTTCGCGGTGGATTGGCCGATCCGTTATAAAGATATCGCGCCATGGTATAGCTATGTAGAAAAGTTCGCGGGTATCTCGGGCAACCGTGACGGTATTGCCGAATTGCCCGATGGTGAGTTTTTGCCCGCCTTCCCTTTAAATACCGTTGAAGAGTATTTCAGCAACCACGTAAAAAGCACCTATAAAAACCGCTACGTGATCAGCGCCCGTTGCGCGCATTTATCAACCCCTAATCAAATTCATCTGGATCAGGGCAGGGTACAATGTCAGCGGAGGACCATCTGCGAGCGTGGCTGCCCTTTTGGTGGGTATTTCAGTGCCAACGCGAGTACTATTCCCTGGGCATTAAAATCGGGCCATGCTACGTTGAGGCCGTTCTCGGTTGTGGAATCAATTATTTATGATGATAAGCTGGGCAAGGCTACCGGTGTAAGGGTTATTGATACCAATACGAAAGAAGCGATTGAATACCACGCCAAAGTGATTTTCGTAAACGCGGCGGCATTAAATACTAATTTAATTTTGCTCAACTCCAAATCGCACCGTTTCCCTAATGGTTTGGGCAACGATAGCGGTGTGTTGGGTAAATACGTGGCTTTCCATAATTATTCGGCTCATATCGGCGCTCAATATGATGGCGCAAAGGAATGGACAACCGATGGCCGTAACCCGGCCGGCGGCGGCTATATCCCACGGTTCAGGAACGTTTACAGGCAGGAAACTGATTTTCTGCGTGGTTACGCAGCCGGCTTCAGCGCTTATCGTTACCCTGAACGCAGCTGGGACGGTGTTGGCAGCAGCCTGAAAAATAACCTGGCCAATAAAGAACTTGGGCCATGGCACGTAGGCTCGCACATGATGGGCGAAACCATCCCGAAGGAAACCAACTTTGTAAGCCTGGATGATAAGCAGAAAGATGCCTGGGGCGTACCCTTACTGAAGATGAATGTTGACTATGATGATAACGACGAAAAGATGAAGAAGGATTACATCGAGCAGCTTACAGAAATGTTTACCAGCGCCGGTTTCACCAATATCCAGGCATTTACAGACAGGCGTGCCCCCGGATTGGACATCCATGAAATGGGAGGCGCACGCATGGGTAATGATCCTAAAACATCGATACTCAATAAATGGAACCAGGTGCACAGCGTTAAAAACGTATTTGTTACCGATGGCGCCAGCATGACCTCAACCTCATGCCAAAACCCGTCCCTAACCTATATGGCTTTTACGGCAAGAGCTGCCGATTACGCGATGAGTGAAATGAAGAAGGGGAATATTTAGCCCCCAGCCCCCTAAAGGGGAAGCTTTCTGTTACACCCCCTTTAGGGTGCCCGGGGGGCTTAATGTGTGTAAAAAACACAATGCAATATTTGTAAAACGAATTTTATTCATACATTTAACAACACAACCAAGTACTAAACAAAATAAACTAATCGTAATATTCGTATGTCTGCAAACACTTATGACGCAATAGTCATTGGCTCAGGAATTTCAGGCGGGTGGGCTGCCAAAGAACTAACACAAAAGGGTTTGAAAACCATCATGCTGGAGCGTGGTCGTGATATCAAGCACATCAAAGATTATGTGAACGCTACCAAGGATCCCTGGGAGTTTGAACACAGGGGAGGTCGTACCCAGAAAATGATTGATGATTACCCGGTTCTGAAACGCGATTACCCGCTGAATGAAACCAACCTTGACTATTGGGCAAGTGATAAAGACAGTCCGTATACCGAGATCAAACGTTTCGACTGGTTCCGTGGTTATCATGTGGGTGGGCGCTCGTTAATGTGGGGCCGCCAGTCGTACCGTTGGGCCGATGTTGACTTTGAGGCCAACCTGAAAGACGGTATCGCCGTGGATTGGCCTATCCGTTATAAAGATATTGCCCCGTGGTACAGCTATGCCGAGAAATTTGCGGGTATCTCTGGTAACAGGGATGGGCTGGCTATCCTTCCTGATGGCGATTTTATGCCGCCAATGGAGCTGAACGTAGTAGAAAAAGACGTTGCTAAACGCTTAAAAGAATATTATAAAGAAGCGCGCCACATGATCATCGGCCGTACAGCAAATATCACTGTGCCGCATTATGACCGTACCAACTGCCAGTACCGTAACAAATGCTGGTTAGGTTGTCCGTTTGGTGCTTACTTCAGTACACAATCGGCTACTTTGCCTGCGGCTATGGCTACCGGTAATTTAACAGTGCGCCCATGGTCTATCGTAACCAAAATTTTGTATGATAAAGACACCAAAAAAGCCAAAGGTGTTGAGATCCTGGATGCAGAAACCAACAAAACTTACGAATACTACGCTAAGATTATCTTCCTGAACGCTTCAACCATCAACAGTACTTGGATCCTCATGAACTCGGCTACCGATATCTGGCCTGACGGTTTAGGCAGCAGCAGCGGTGAGCTTGGTCACAACCTGATGGACCACCACCTTAATGTAGGCGCTTCGGGCAGGTTTGAAGGTTATGAGGATAAATATTATTTCGGTCGCAGGGCCAACGGTTTCTACATTCCGCGTTTCCGCAACCTCAACGGCGAAAAACGCGATTATATCCGTGGTTTCGGTTACCAGGGTTCTGCAAGCCGCGAAGGCTGGAGCCGTGATATAGCCGAAATGAACATCGGCGGCGCGTTTAAAGATGCCTTGACCGAACCGGGCGCATGGCATGTAGGTATGGGCGGTTTCGGCGAAACACTGCCTTACCACGATAACAAGATCACGCTTGATAAAACCAAAAAAGATAAGTGGGGCCTTAACGTTGTTGCCATTGATGCCGAATTGAAGGATAACGAGCTGAAAATGCGTATCGACATGGAGAAGGACGGTAAGGAAATGTTAGAGGCCATGGGTTGTAAAGATGTACAAACCTATAGCGCTAATCCGTTCCTGGGTCGTGGTATCCACGAAATGGGTACCGCGCGTATGGGCCGCGATCCGAAAACTTCGGTGCTAAACGAATGGAACCAGGTTTGGGATGCTAAAAACGTATTTGTTACCGATGGCGCCTGTATGACATCGGCAGCATGTCAGAACCCGTCGCTTACTTATATGGCGTTAACGGCCCGTGCAGCTAACTATGCCGTTGATTCACTTAAAAAAGGCGAAATTTAACAGTATCACATACAAAAACCTATAACAAAAAACCATGACTGAAGAAAAGGACCAAAACCCTAATCCGTCGAGAAGGCAGTTTATCAAAACCGGCGCTGTAGCGGCGGCAGGCTTTATGATCGTTCCGCGCCATGTATTGGGCGGTAAGGGCTTCATCGCCCCGAGCGATAAATTGTTAATTGCCGGCGTTGGTGCGGGTGGTAAAGGCGAAAGCGATATCGCTAATTTTTACAAAAGCGGTAAAGCCGAAATTGCCTTTTTATGCGATGTGGACGACAGAAGATCGGCTACATCACGTAAAAATTTCCCTAAAGCCAAGTATTATAAAGACTGGCGCGAAATGTTTGATAAAGAACATAAAAACTTCGATGCCGTATCGGTTTCAACTCCCGATCATAACCACGCAATCATTACTTACAACGCCATGCAGCTGAACAAACACGTGTATGTTCAGAAACCGTTAACGCATGATATCTGGGAAGCCCGCTTATTAACCGAGGCTGCCAAAAAATATAAAGTGGTTACACAAATGGGTAACCAGGGCGCATCAAACGATGGCACACGCTTAATGTCAGAATGGTACGATGCCGACCTGATTGGTGATGTGCACACCGTTTACTGCTGGACCAACCGCCCGGTTTGGCCGCAAGGTATCGCCTGGCCCCCGCCACAGCAAAACATCCCTAAAGAATTGGATTGGGACCTGTGGTTAGGTACAGCGCCTAAAAAAGATTATGTGGATAAACTGGTACCATTTAACTGGCGCGGCTGGTGGGATTACGGTACCGGCGCCCTTGGCGATATGGGTTGCCACCTGGTAGAAGCGCCTTTCCGCGTGTTGGGTATCCAGTATGCAAAAGATGTTCAGGCCAGCGTTGGCAGTGTTTATGTAGATGAGTTTAAAGAAGGTCACTTCCCTGAAAGCTGCCCTCCGTCAAGCCACATCACCTTAACATTCCCTAAATCGGCTAAAACCAAAGGCGATGTTACCCTGCACTGGATGGACGGCGGTATCCAGCCTGAAAGGCCAAACGAGTTGTTAGCCAGCGAAGACTTTGGCGGCGAAGAAGGCAACGGTACATTGTTTATCGGTACTAAAGGTAAAATGTACGCCAGCACTTATTCTGACGCGGCTACGTTATTGCCAAAATCACTTACCAAAAGCGCTAAAGCGCCCCAAAAATGGGCGCGTGTTCCCGGGGGTGCAAACGGGCATTATGCACAGTGGGTTGAAGGCTGTATTGCCGGTTACGGTAAAACAGAATTAAGCTCGTCATTTGATAAGGCCGGTCCGCTTACAGAGGCTTTGCTAATGGCAAACCTGGCGGTTCGCGGCCATGAGTTAAATGGCGGCAGGGTAAAACTGGAGTGGGATAACAAAGCCATGAAGGTTACCAACTTTGATGCCGTTAACCAATACATCAAACGCGATTACCGCGAAGGTTTCGTGTTAAAAGCATAGTTTTATAATTATTGAATTATTGAGTTAGTGAATTATTGAATTAAAACGCTAACTCATAATTTATCAATAATTACAAAATCAAATAACTCGATAATTCAATAATTCAGTAAATCAATAATTAAACATGAATAGAAGAGAAGCGATAAGCAGGGTGGGCCTGATCCTTGGCGGTACCATTATCGGTGCCGAGTTCTTCATCTCGGGATGTAAATCATCTTCGCCAAAAGTAAACGACCTGTTTACGCAGGATGACCTTGCCCTGCTGGATGAAATTGGCGAAACCATTTTGCCTAAAACATCAACACCGGGCGCTAAAGATGCCCAGGTAGGTAAATTTATGACCGTAATGGTACAGGATTGCTATACACCTGACGATCAGAAGATTTTTACCAAGGGTTTGAATGATCTGAACGATGCCAGCGATAAAAAATTCGGTAAAAAATTCCTGGAGGCTACGCCCCAGCAACGTACCGAACTGTTAACCGACCTGGATAAGGAGCAAAAAGACTATACCAAAAACAAGAAACCAGAAGATCCGAACCACTACTTCAGGATGCTGAAGGAATTGACCTTGTTAGGTTTCTTTACTTCAAAACCGGGCGCTACACAGGCTTTGCGGTATATTGCCGTTCCGGGAAAATACGATGGCAACCTGCCGTATAAAAAAGGCGACAAAGCCTGGGCAACCTAAAAATTGCGATACCAATTGATACGCCTTTGGTTTTCAATCCAAATTAAATTATTATCAAAAACAGCATTATAAGTTAATGCTGTTTTTGGTGTTTACAATCGATTGAGTAAAATTTAACCTCAATAAAACATCAACCTCAAAAATGAAATTACGATTAGGAATGATAGGCGGCGGTCAGGGTGCCTTTATTGGCGCCGTACACCGTATAGCTGCCCGTATTGATGGCGAGTACGAACTGGTTTGCGGCGCTTTTAGCTCCAACCCCGAAAAATCGCAGGCCAGCGGTTTATTGCTTGGCTTACCGGCCAGCCGCTCATACAGCTCATACCAGGAACTGATTGAAAAGGAAAAACAACTGCCCGAAGACGAACGCGTGCAGGTGATCAGCATAGTAACCCCTAACCACGTGCATTTTGCCCCAACCAAAATGGCGCTCGAAAACGGTTTCCACGTGGTGTTGGATAAACCGATGACTTTTTCTTTAGAAGAAGCTAAAGAACTGGAGAAAGTGGTTAGCGCATCGGGCAAATTGTTTTGCCTAACGCATACCTACACAGGCTACCCGATGGTAAAAGAGGCTAAACAACTGATCAAATCCGGAAAAATAGGAACAGTAAGAAAAGTTTATGTGGAGTATCCGCAGGGGTGGCTGAGCAGCTTTTTAGAAGGAGAGGATAACAAGCAAGCCTCCTGGCGCACCGATCCGGGTAAAAGCGGCATTGCCGGTGCCATGGGCGATATAGGTACCCATGCCTTTAACCTGGCTGAATATGTTACCGGTTTGCAGGTTACCAAAATTTGCGCCGACATCAACATTGTGGTTGAAGGCCGTAAACTGGATGATGATGGCGCCGCTTTATTGAAGTTTAACAACGGTGCAAGCGGCGTCCTTACAGCAACGCAAATTGCTGCCGGCGAAGAAAATAATGTGAAGATCAGGGTATATGGCGAAAATGGCGGTTTAGAATGGCACCAAAGCGATGCCAACTCGCTAACGGTAATGTATACTGATAAACCTGCCGAGATCTGGCGTGCGGGAGCCGGTTATACCAGTTCGTTCGCTCAGCACAACACCCGTACCCCTCCGGGGCATCCCGAAGGCTACCTCGAGGCTTTTGCTAACCTGTACCGCAACTTTGCATTAACGGTTAAAGCAGGTTTAGAGGGCAGGGAAGCAACTCCTGAGGAGTTGGATTTTCCGGGCATTGAAGAGGGTGTGCGCGGAATGGCTTTTATCGAAAACGTGATTGCATCGGGTAAATCAGATGCTAAATGGACCGATTTCACTATTTAATACATCATCTATTTAAAATATAAAAACATGACCACTATAAAAGGACCTGCCATATTTGTAGCACAGTTTATAGGCGATGCGGCACCGTTTAACAACCTCGAATCCATCTGCCAGTGGGCCGCGGGTTTAGGCTACAAAGGCGTGCAGCTGCCAACTAACGATACACGCTTCATCGACCTGCAAAAAGCCGCTGAAAGCAAAACTTATGCAGATGAGATTAAAGGCATCGTTAATGCAGCCGGTTTAGAAATAACCGAATTGTCCACTCACCTTCAGGGCCAGCTGGTTGCCGTTAATCCGGTTTACGATGCGCTGTTTGACGGTTTCGCTCCTGAACATTTGCGCGGTAAACCTGCCGAGCGACAAAAATGGGCGGTACAGCAATTAAAATATGCTGCCCAGGCTTCAAAAAATTTAGGTTTGAACGCTTCGGTTACTTTTAGCGGTGCATTGTTGTGGCCGATGATGTATCCATGGCCTCAACGCCCTGCCGGCATTGTTGATACAGCGTTCGAGGAACTGGCTAAACGCTGGACACCGATATTGGATGTTTACGAAGAAAACGGCATTGACCTTTGCTACGAGATCCATCCGGGCGAGGATTTGCATGATGGTATTACTTATGAGATGTTTTTGGATCATGTAAAAGGCCACAAGCGTGCTAACTTACTGTATGATCCATCTCACTTTGTACTGCAGTGCCTGGATTACCTGGAGTATATCGACCTATACCATGAACGCATCAAAATGTTCCATGTTAAGGATGCTGAATTTAACCCAACCGGGCGCCAGGGTGTTTATGGCGGTTACCAGAACTGGGTTGACCGCGCGGGCCGTTTCCGCTCACTGGGCGACGGGCAGGTTGATTTTAAATCGATATTCAGCAAGTTAACACAATATGATTACAAGGGATGGGCCGTGTTGGAATGGGAATGCGCGCTCAAACATCCGGAAGACGGCGCCAGGGAAGGTGCCCAATTTATCAAGGATCATATTATCCGCGTAACCGAACGCGCTTTCGATGATTTTGCGGCATCAGGCAGTGATGACGCGTTTAACAGGAAAACGTTGGGGATATAATTTTGATTTCGGAAGTCGGATTTTCGATTTCGGATTTATCAAGCTAAGGAGTGCCTCCGCAGAGAGTCTCTTCTAAAACGTCATTGAGGTACGAAGCAATCGCATAGGTGCAAGGTCGCCTGAATAGTTCGCGATTGCTTCGTACCTCGCAATGACGTGATTAAAAGTTATCTCGCGCTCGTTTTGAACGAGTGCGTAACATGGTTTCGCGTTTGTAACGCGACTGGCGATGCAATCGCCAAACCAGCCGTCTCGCGCTCGTTTATAACGAGTGCGTAACATGGCTTCGCGTTTGTAACGCGACTGGCGATGCAATCGCCAAACCATATTAAGCGCTCATTATAAATGAGCGCAACGTGTATTCGCTATTATTACTTCCGCCCACGTGAAGATGGAATTCACAAGGCGGATAAAACAACCGCCGAAGCAATTCGGCAAAATCCATTTTAAAACAGCCAATTAACCAATTATCAAATAACCTAATTAACAAAAAATGCAAACTATCAACCGATCACAGTTATTCAGGGCAAGCTGCCTGTCGCTGTTGGTAACTTCATTATCATTTGGTATCCGCGCGGGTATTTTGAATGATCAGGGCGTACGGTTTCACTTAAACGCTTCGCAACTGGGTACTATCGCGGCAACGGCCTTTTGGGGTTTCCCGCTGGCTATTATTATCGGGGGCTTTATTGTAGATGTCATCGGTATGAAAAAATTGCTGGTATCTGCTTTTATCTTTCACCTCGTAGGTATCCTGCTCACCATTTTCGCCAACGGTTACTGGTCATTGTTCCTTTCTACCTTAATGATAGGTATAGCCAATGGTACGGTAGAGGCTTCCTGTAACCCGTTAGTGGCATCATTATATACCGATAATAAAACCACCAAGCTTAACCACTTTCACCTTTGGTTCCCGGCAGGTATCGTGATCGGTACGCTGATCGTGTTTGGTTTGGACACCACGCTGGCACACGGCGTATCACCAAAGCCATACTGGATTTCGCAGGTAGAGATAGCCCTGATGCTTATCCCAACAATAGCTTATGGCTTCCTTTTTTCAAAACTGGATTTTCCGGTTACCGAGCGTGTATCAGCTGGTGTAAGTACCGAAGATATGTACAAAGCGCTGATCAATCCGCTGTTTCTGTTCATGATTATCTGTATGTTCGGCACTGCTATCACCGAGTTGTTCACCAACCAGTGGACGGACGTATTATTTAAAACAGTAACGGATAACGCCATCCTTATATTAACCTTTGTAGCCTCGGTACAGGTGTTGGGCCGTGCCTTTGCCAGCCCCATTGTACACCGTTTGGCGCCACAGGGAGTATTGCTGATCTCTGCCATATTATCGGCGTTAGGCATTTACCTGATGGTACACCTGCACGGCGATGCCATTTACTTTGCCGCGGTTGTGTTTGGTTTGGGCGTAGCCTTTTTCTGGCCATGTATGATAGGTTTTGTAGCCGAGAACCTGCCCCGTACCGGTGCTGTAGGTTTAAACCTGATGGGGGGTGCAGGAATGTTCGGTGTATCTATTTATATGATCTTTATGGGTGGATACTATGATAATATCATGGCATCAAAATTACCACAAGGTGCAAGTTTGGATGCCTACCGTTCGGCGCCGGCGGGTTCGGAGATGGCAAAAGCTTTTGATGCTGCACGGTCGGCTGCAGGGCCGGAGGTGTTGAATACTACGCTCGTTATTCCGGTTGCATTAATCATTGCATTTATCGGGCTGGTAATTTACATGCGTTCACGTAAAAAAACTGCTTCATTAGGTGCTATATCGGTTTAACAAGGTGCTATTTATGATAAAAAGTTGTATTTTTCGCCTGATTAACCAATCCAATTAAAATTATAGGATAATGGCCGAAGCAGATTTTATTAATAGTCAGATTTTTCTGTTAGGTTATTATTCAAACCACAATTAAACTTTTATGAAAAAAGTATTCTTTATTCTTGGTATCAGTGCAGTATTTGCTGCCTGCGGCGGAAATTCATCAAACACTGGCGGAAGCGACAGCACCAAAGCGGCAAATGAAACCGCAAAAGCGGCAAATTCTGATGCTGATACTGTTGTAACTAAAACCGGCACTGAGTCGGCCGGTGGTTCTGCCGGTTCTTCTACAGGCGAAAAACTGATAGCCTCTTTAGATTGCGGCACCTGCCATAAAGTTGATACCAAAGTTATCGGCCCTGCGTTCCAGGACATCGCGAAAAAATATGATGCCTCTCAAGCCAATATCGATATGCTGGCTAAAAAGATCATCAGCGGCGGCAGCGGTAACTGGGGCAACATTGCCATGACCCCGCACCCTTCATTGCCAGAAAGCGATGCCAAAGAAATTGTACAATACATTTTATCATTAAAAAAATAATCAAATAAAATTTCATGACCATAGGGATCAGATCAAAACTATCGTTCATGATGTTCCTGGAATTTTTTATCTGGGGCGCATGGTTTGTAACTTTAGGTACTTTTTTAGATAAAACGCTGCATGCCACCGGTGCGCAATCGGGCGATGTATTTTCTACTCAGTCATGGGGCGCTATCATTGCCCCGTTTATCATTGGCTTAATTGCCGATAAATATTTCAATGCCGAAAAAATATTAGGTGTACTCCACTTAATTGGCGCAGTGTTAATGTATCAAATGTATTCGGCAGCCGATGTTTCTGTATTCTATCCCTATGTGTTAGGTTACATGGTTTTATATATGCCAACGCTGGCATTGGTAAATTCGGTATCGTTTAACCAGATGACTGATCCTGAAAAGGAATTTTCATCGATAAGGGTATTCGGCACTGCCGGCTGGATCATAGCCGGTTTAGCTATCAGTTATCTTTTCCATTGGGATTCGCCGGATGGTATAGGTAAAGGGATGTTAAAAAACACCTTCCTGATGGCGGGTATTGCTTCGGCTGTACTGGGTGTATTTAGTTTCACTTTGCCTGCAACTCCACCAAAAGTTGCTAAAGGCGAAAAAGTGACTATTAGCCAGGTGCTTGGCCTGGATGCGTTAAAATTGCTTAAGGATACAAACTATGCGATATTTTTTCTCGCCTCGATATTGATCTGTATTCCGTTGGCTTTTTACTATCAGAACGCCAATAGTTTCCTTACCGATATCAAGATGGATAACCCCACCGGTAAAATGACCATCGGACAAATTTCCGAGTTGTTGTTTTTGCTCTGTTTGCCTATTTTCTTTAAAAAAGCAGGATTTAAATGGACAATATTGGTTGGTATGCTGGCCTGGACGGTACGGTATATTTTATTCGCTTACGGTAACGCTGGCGACCTGAGCTTTATGCTGATCCTTGGGCTTGCGCTACATGGCGTTTGTTACGATTTTTTCTTTGTATCAGGTCAAATTTATACCGATTCGAAAGCCGGTGTACAATACAAAAGCGCGGCACAGGGTATGATCACCCTTGCTACTTATGGCGTTGGTATGCTGATTGGCTTTTATGTGGCCGGTAAAATATCTGATAACTATAACGGCCCTGCCGGGCACGATTGGAAAATGATCTGGCTGATCCCGGCATCTATAGCAGGGGCTGTATTCCTGTTGTTCTTCCTGTCGTTTAAAGAAAAAAGGGAAAAGACTGTATAATTACCAGCATAAACTGAATTTAACCATGTCATCAAACCAAAACAGGCGCTCGGCCATAAAAAGCATGATCGCGGGCACGGCCGCCATCGGCGCGTCGGGCGTATTATCATCATTTACCAAAACCGAAACCGAAGAACAAAATATGCAGGCTGCTGATAAATTGAAAGGCAATATTAACCACGCGGTATGCCGCTGGTGTTACGGCGATATTTCTGTCGATCAGCTTTGCGCTGCCGCCAAAGAAATCGGCATCAAAGGTATCGACCTGGTTGGTCCGTCAGATTGGCCCACCCTTAAAAAATACGGCCTGTTCTCATCCATGTGCAACGGTGCCGAAATTAACCTGACCGATGGTTTTGGCGATAAAGAGTTTCATGCCAAACTGCATGAAAACTATACCAAAATGATTCCGTTGGTTGCAGAGGCAGGGTATAAAAACCTGATTTGCTTTAGCGGCAGCCGCCGGGGTAAAACCGACGAGGAAGGCTGGAACAATTGTGTTGAAGGCTTGAAACCAATGGTTGCCCTTGCCGAAAAGCACAACGTGGTACTGGTAATGGAATTGCTGAACAGCAAAATTGATCATAAAGATTACCAGTGCGATAGGGTAGAGTGGGGCGCGGAATTATGTCGCCGCCTGGGCTCAGAAAATTTTAAACTGCTGTATGATATTTATCATATGCAGATAGACGAGGGCGATGTGATCCGCAATATTCGCGCTAATTACCAGTACATAGCGCATTACCATACAGGCGGTGTTCCCGGTCGGAACGAGATCGACGAAACCCAGGAACTATACTATCCGGCAATTATGCGTGCCATTGTTGAAGTAGGGCATAAAGGTTTTGTTGCTCAGGAGTTCATCCCCAAACAAAAAGACAAATTAGCTTCGCTTAAAAAGGCGGTGCATATTTGTGATGTTTAAACCTTACATCATCTTATCACTCTAAAAAGCTAAACTAACAAAAACAAATACATGACAACCAGAAGAACATTTTTAGCACAGGCCGGATTAATGGCAGCAGGCGCAATGCTTGCACCGAAGTTGGTTTCGGCCAAAGCTTCAAATAAAGTAGGCCTGCAATTGTATAGCCTGCGCGATCAGTTACCAAAAGATGTAAAAGGCGTTATTGGAGAGGTAGCTAAAGCCGGTTATAAAGAGGTTGAAACCTTCGGCTTTAACAAGGAAACAGGTTATTGGGGCTTAAAAGGGAAGGAATTTGGCCAGTTGTTAAAAGATAACGGCTTAACCACCCCAAGCGGCCACTACGGTTTGGATGAGTATTTAGGCTCAGGCAAAACCGACGATCTGAATGCTTACATTGAAGTGGCCAACACCATCGGTCAATCGCATATCATTATCCCGGCATTAAATCACAACTTTATTAAAACGGTTGATGATTGTAAAGGGGTTGCTGATAAGATGAACAAAATTGCTGAGATCCTGAAAAAATCAGGACTGAAATTAGGTTACCATAACCACAATTTTGAGTGGGCACCGGTTGGTGATACTACTTTTTATGATGTGGTATTGAACAACACTGATCCTAAACTGGTAGCTATGGAAATGGATATTTACTGGGTAGTACGTGCAGGTAAAAACCCGGTTGAAATTTTCAGCAAGCACCCGGGCCGTTTTGAGTTTGTACACATTAAAGACCGTGATAAAACCAACGCCGAACTGAATACAGAAGTTGGCAACGGTGATATCGACTTTAAAACCATATTAGGTAAAGCCAAACTGGCCGGCATTAAGCACTTTATTGTTGAGCAGGAAAACTTTACCAATATCGATCCTTATGTAAGCATCGCCAAAAGTGCTGCGTATTTGAAAGATACCCTTCACGTTTAAACCAATCAAACCCGAATAAAAATGAAATATCCTTTAATACTAACCGCCCTTTTAGCAGGAAGCTGCCTGATGGCTAACGCTCAAAACGCTAAACCCGAAGATACCGAGATTTGGGAACCGGCACCCAAAGTAGTTACCCCCGGCAAAAATTTAGGCGATGCCCCTTCAGATGCTATAGTTTTGTTTAATGGCAAAGGCCTTGACGAGTGGGTTTCGGTAGAAGATAAAACCCCGGCCAAATGGCTGGTAAAGGGCGATGTGCTTACCGTAAATAAATCAACCGGCAATATCGAAACAAAAAAAGCTTTTACCAATTACCAGTTGCACATTGAGTGGAGAGTGCCTGCCAATATTACCGGCAGCGGCCAGGCCCGCGGTAACAGCGGCGTGTTCTTAGCCTCGATAGGTAAAGGTGACGACGGTTACGAGCTGCAGGTACTGGATTCGTACCAAAATAAAACTTATGTTAATGGTATGGCCGGCAGCTTGTACAAACAGGCTATTCCGTTGGCTAACCCTTGCCGTAAACCCGGCGAGTGGAATGTTTATGACGTGATTTGGACTGCCCCTGTATTTAACGAGGATGGTTCATTAAAATCCGCCGCCCGTGCTACCGTATTTTTTAACGGCGTGTTGGTGGAAAATAATTTTGAGTTGCTTGGTCCAACCCAATATATCGGCAAACCGTCTTACGAGGGTAAGAAACACGGTCCGTCTCCAATCAAACTACAAGCTCACGGCGATAAGAGCGAGCCGCTTAGCTTCCGGAATATCTGGGTAAGGGAGTTGTAGTTGTTATTTATAATTAAATTATTTTCAAACCCTCCGAATTACCCCCGGAGGGTTTTTTATTTGATATTATTTTATCATTTTATGATAAAATAATGCTTTTCTTGATTTTAGCTAATTTATTATATATCTTAAACTTATAAAAACCATAGCCGTATAAGCATAGTATAAACCAGGCTCGGCCATTATTTACGAAATAAATTTTCATAGTTGTTAAAAATTAATATAAGCCCATTAGGCTACTTTTTTAAATATCTATTTATCGCGGTTTCCGTTTTGGGTATTCAAAGCGTTTTTTCGCAGGAACGGAACCTTAAGTTTGAGCATATCGGTACACGTGAGGGTTTATCGCAGATAAATGTGAGCGTTATTAAACAGGATAGCAAAGGCTTTATGTGGATAGGAACGCGCGATGGGCTTAACCGGTATGATGGCTATAGCTTTGTGGTTTACAAGCACAATATCCGGGACAACAATTCTTTAAGCAACAACATGGTATCGGATATTGCCGAAGATAAAGACGGCAATATCTGGCTGGCCACGCTCTCCGGCCTTAATAAGCTCGATCGTAAAACGGGGCGTTTTGTTCATTACTTTCATGATAGTGCTAATCCCAATAGTATTTCCAGCAATTTTGTAAACAAAATTATATTTGATCATGAGGGTTTTTTATGGATTGGCAGCCAGAAGGGCGGCCTGGATAAACTTGATATCCGCAGCAACAAGTTTACACATTATAAGCACAATGACGCCGATCCATCGTCATTAAGTGATGATGATGTTACCGCTATAACCGAAGATTCGAGGCATAGATTGTGGATAGGCACCTTAAACGCGGGACTTAATTTTTTAAACAGGGATAAAGGCACCTTTACCAGGTACCTCAATATCCCCGGCAATAACAGCAGTCTTTCGGGAACTTTTGTAAATATTATTTACGAAGACAACGCGCACCGCATTTGGGTTGGTACACAAGATGGCGGCCTTAATTTATTCGATACCGATAAAAGAAAGTTCAAATGGTACAGGCACGATGATCAAAATCCGAATACCATATCCGGCAACAACGTTTTAGCGCTTGGTATGGATCTGAATAATAATTTATGGATCGGGGCCGAGAACAGCGGCTTTAATATTCTTAACCCGGTAACAGGTAAAATATCAAGCTATAAGCATGATGATATTGACAGGAGCAGCATTAACGGTAACACCATTTACAGCATTTGCCGTGACAGGATCGGAAACATGTGGCTGGGCGCGTTTAGCGGCGGTATTAACCTTTATAAGCGCAGCACCGAAAGTTTTCCGCATTACCGGCATAATTCGTCGCCAAACAGCCTGAGCAACAATCTTGTACTTTGTTTGCATGAGGATAGGGGCGGCAATATCTGGGTTGGTACAGACGGCGGAGGTGTTGATGTATTTAATAAAGATGGTACCGTTAAACATTTTACGCGACAGCCGGGTAACGCCAACAGCCTGGCCGGAAACTACGTGTTAAATATTATACAGGATTATAAAAACGATTTTTGGATTGGCACCTGGGCCGATGGCTTGTGCCGGTATAACGCTGCTACAGGCAAGTTTACCGCTTTTAGGCACAACGCCGGTAAACCGGGCAGCCTGAGCAACAACAACATTTATGCGCTAACCCAAACCCGAGATAAGCGCCTATGGGTAGGTACCTATAATGGTGGTTTGGAACTGTACGATGAAAAATCGAATACCTTTTCGGCTTTTAATTACGACGCTGACGATCCTAAAAGTATCAGCAGCGACCGGATTTATGCCCTGCTTGAGGATAAGGCCGGTAACCTTTGGGTGGGCACGTTTGATGCCGGGCTAAACCTGATGGATAGGAAAACCGGTAAGTTTACCCGCTTTCAGCACGATGAAAAACGGAACAGCATCAGCAATAATACTGTCCCCGATCTGTTTGAGGATAGCAAAGGCCGCATTTGGGTAAGTACCCTGTCGGGCTTAAACCTGCTCGATCCGATTACCAAACATTTTACCGTTTTCACTACCAAAGATGGCTTGCCGAGCGATGTGATCTATGCAGTGCGCGAAGATAAGCGGGGAACTATGTGGATAAGCACTAATAATGGTTTATCAAATTATGATCCTGTTAAACATACTTTTAAAAACTATACGGTAGAGGAAGGGATCCAGAACGAGGAGTTTAAATCGCATTCGGCTTTACAAACCAGGGATGGCAGGGTCTTTTTTGGCGGCATTAACGGCTTTAATTTGGTCGATCCGCGAAATATCCTGAAACCGTCGGGGTTTATGCCATTGGTAATAACCAATTTCGAATTATTTAACAAAACGGTACAAATAGCCCGCGATGCCCATGACCCTTCTCCTTTAAAGGAGGACATTTCTTCTACAAACTCGCTCAGGCTTTCCTATAAGCAGTCGGTTATTACCCTGCAGTTTGCCGCGCTTGATTATTCATCGCCCGATAAAAAGAACTACAGCTACCTGCTGGACAAATTTGATAAGGAATGGAACAACGTAGGCAGCCGCAATACGGCATCATATACCAATTTGCCCCCTGGCGATTATGTTTTCAAGGTAAAATATCAAAACTCGGCAGGCCTGTGGTCGCCGGTTACGTCGGGGTTAAAGATCACTATCGTACCGCCCTTTTGGCAAACCTGGTGGTTTAAACTGGCAGGTGCCGTTTTGGTAATCGCGTTGTTGTATTTTATTTTCAGATACCGTGTAAAGTACCTCAAAGATCAGAAAACGATATTGGAAAGCCTTGTAAAAGAACGCACGGAGAGCCTGGTTCAGATGACAGCGAATGAGCGCCTTGCCCGCGAAACCAGCGAAAAAGCACGGGAGGAAGCCGAAAACGCCAACAGGGCCAAAAGCGTTTTCCTCGCTACCATGAGCCATGAGATCCGTACACCGATGAACGGCGTTATTGGTATGGCTACCTTACTCGCCAGCACCAGTCTTAGCCCCGAACAGGAAGAATATACCGAAACAATTAAAAACTGCGGCGACGCGCTATTGACCGTGATCAATGATATTCTTGATTTTTCGAAAATAGAATCGGGCAATATGGAGTTAGAGAAGGAAGATTTTGACCTGCGCGATTGTATTGAAGGCGTATTGGATGTATTTGCCGAAAAAGCTTCCCGCCTCAACCTCGACCTGGTTTACCAGGTTGAGCACAATGTACCCGTTCAGGTAGTGTCAGATTCATTGCGACTGAGGCAGATCCTGATTAATTTGGTTGGTAATGCGGTTAAATTTACAACCCGGGGCGAGGTATTTATTAGTGTCGGCGTAAAGGGACAGGAGGGGGATGAGCTGGAACTTGAATTCAGGGTGCGTGATACCGGCATAGGTATCCCGGCGGATAAATTGGAGCGCCTGTTCAAACCCTTTTCGCAGGTTGATTCGGGCACTACGCGCAAATATGGCGGCACCGGGTTAGGCCTTGCCATCAGCCGCAAATTAGTCAAGCTGATGGGCGGTGAAGTCTGGGTAGAAAGCGAGGTTGGCAGGGGCACGGTATTCATCTTTACCGTCAAAACCAAACCCGGGCAGGGGGTGAAACGCAATTATGTTTACCTCAATCTTGCCGAACTGGAAAATAAGCGCATTTTATTTGTTGATGATAATGCCACCAACCGCGATATCATAAGCGCGCAACTAAAACAATGGAAGTACGATCCGGTAGTTGTGGCTACAGGAGCGGAAGCGCTTAACGAACTCGACAAAAATCAACCGGTTGATTTACTGATAACCGATATGAATATGCCCGGGATGGACGGTTTGGAACTGGCAAAAAGAGTTAGGGAGAAATTTCCGGACATGCCGATTTTATTATTAAGTTCGATAGGCAGCGAGCAAAGTAAAAGAGGGGATAAGATATTTAATGCTGTTTTAACAAAGCCCACCAAGCATAACCTGCTACGCAGGCATATTGTTGAACAGTTAAAAGCCGGCAGCGGCATCAAAAATGATTATCAGCCTGTTCAAACAGCGTTTACCACGGGGTTCGCGAAAAATTATCCGATGGAGATCCTTATTGCCGAGGATAACCTGATTAACCAAAAACTGGCCGTACATATGCTTACTAAAATGGGTTATCACCCTGATATTGCCGAAAACGGACATGCTGCCCTGAACACTATGGCAACAAAGCACTATAATTTGATATTAATGGATGTGCAGATGCCAGAAATGGATGGCCTGGAGGCAACCCGCTTTATTCGCGGTAATATGCATGAGCAGCCGGTTATTATAGCCATGACAGCAAACGCGATGCCCGAAGACCGCCAGGCCTGCCTCGACGCCGGTATGAACGATTATTTGAGCAAACCCATGAAATTATCCGATTTGATGGAAATGCTTGAAAAATGGGGTAAATACATAAACGGACAAAATACAAGTTTGCTTAATTGAGCCTATATTTACAAACTAACAACCATTTACTATGAACCGATTTTTTAAACCTTTATTGGCTTTTGTAGCTTGTTTTTTAACTATAGCTACGGCGTTTGCTGCACCGCCGCGCAGCTACTACCAGCTTAAAATTTATCATTATAAAACCCAGGCCCAGGAAGATAAAATTGAACACTATTTACAGCAGGCCTACGTTCCGGCGGTACACAGCGCGGGTATAAAAAGTGTGGGTGTATTTAAGCCATTGAAACAGGTAGATACCGCGAGACTTATTTATGTTTTTACGCCTTTTCAATCGTGGGATAAACTGATGACGATTGATCAGAAATTACAAAGCGACGCGGCGTACCTGGCCGATGGAAAAGACTACATAGATGCTGCTTATAACGAGCAGCCCTATACCCGCATAGAAACCATTATTCTCCAGGCCTTCCCGGGTATGCCCTCAGCAGAGGTACCCAATTTAACTGCCGGTAAAGCCGGTAGGGTATATGAATTGCGCAGCTACGAAAGCCCGACCGAAAAATACAACATCAACAAGGTAACCATGTTTAACGTAGGCGATGAAATAGGTCTTTTTAAACGGCTGGGCTTCAACGCGGTGTTTTATTCGGAAGTTATTGCCGGCAGCCACATGCCCAATTTGATGTATATGACCACCTTTAACAGCATGGACGACCGCGATAAACACTGGGACGCTTTTGGTAAGGATGCTTACTGGAAAACCCTATCGGCTAAGCCGGAGTATCAGCACAATGTATCACATGCTGATATTATTTTTCTTCGCCCGGCAGAATATTCGGATTTTTAATCTGTATTATCAGCACTACACGCGCTCTTAAATAGATATGGTCGATATCGGCTTTTTTGTCCGATATCGACCACTTTTTTTAAATTGAATATTATTAATTCACTGATATTTAGTATTTTGTGATTGGTATAGCTCTTGCAAACTCTTATCCAAAATTATCACAATGGATAAGGAAATTGCACTTGAAGTTACATCGGCCAAACGCAAAAAAACAGCGCTTGCCATCTTTATAATTGTCACGGTATTGATGTTTGCTGTATGGCTTTTACGCGGATACATCAAATCGTCCGTCAACCGTTCAGAAATCACCGTTGCTACTGTTGAGGTTGGCAATATTGAAAATACCCTCAATGCAAGCGGCGAGGTTTTGCCCGAGTTTGAGGAGATCATCACCAGCCCCATCAACGCCTCAATTAAAAGCGCCTTGGCCGATGCTGGCAACAAGGTAAAACCAGGCCAGTCGCTGTTAACGCTTGATAAGTCGGCTACCCAAACCGATTTCGAAAAACAGAAATTTCAGCTCGAAACCAAGCGCGCCGAGATTGCCAAATCAAAACTTGACCTCGACAAAAGTTTCTACGATATCAAATCCAATAATGATATTAAACAACTGCGCATCAGCAACCTTGCCGATGCTGTTGAAAACGCCAAACGCCTGTACAAAGCCGGCGGCGGCACCCGCGAAGGCATTGAACAGGCCGAGCTGAACCTGAAAGTGGCACAACTTGAAAAAAAGCAGTTGGAAAACGAGATCAAAAGCAAGCAGCAAACCATGCAGATCGAGATCAGGGAGGCGCAGATTGCTGCCGATATTCAGCAAAATGACCTGAACGCGCTTAAACGTAAACTGGATTTGGCTAATGTGGTGGCTACCCGCGCGGGTGTGGTAACCTACGTCAATAAAAACATTGGCGCTACTGTTCACGAGGGCGAAACCCTTGCCCGTATTGCCGATCTGGGCAGCTTTAAAATTCAGGGGAGCATTTCTGATAATTCGGCCGACGAGGTGCATAGCGGTTTGCCGGTGATAGTTCGCGTTAACGATTCCCTGTTACGGGGGCATGTAAGCAATGTATCACCATCGGTGCAAAACAGCATCATTTCGTTCGAGGTGCAATTGGACAACAGGGCCAGCAAACTGCTGCGCCCCAACATGAAGGTGGACGTATTTTTGGTAACCGCCATGCACAGTAAAATAATGCGGGTAGCCAACGGACCTGCATTTAAAGGGCCAACCGTGCAGGACATATTTGTACTTAATAACGGCAAAGCCGAACGGCGTACGGTACATATCGGCCTAACCAATTTTGATTTTGTAGAAATAGAAAGCGGGGTAAAACCCGGTGATGTGGTGATCACATCAGATATGAGTGAGTACAAAAACTCGAAAGAAGTGATGGTGAAGTAAGCCCCACCCAAACCCTCCCCGGAAGGGAGGGCTTCAGGAGTTTTAAAGTCTCCCCTTCCGGGGGAGATTTAGAGGGGGCTTCGCCGCTGCTGTTGTTGTCGCCAACAGCTATAAGCCGGCTTTTGACAATGGTTTTACGGTAAAAATGTCAATTGTGCGGTTTAAGCTTGTTGGTGACAACACCATCAACGGCGATAAACAAAAAGCGTCATTGCGATGAACGGGGCAATCGCCGGTTTACAAACTGGATATGCAAGGTTTGGGCTTGTTTATTCAGCCCCGGGGATTGCCGTTCACGTGATGAAGGTTATCAAAAAAAAGACATTAACAATGAAATATCTATACATCATATTACTATCAACCTTAACCACAACTGCATTAGCCCGCAGCGGTAGCGATACCCTGCGGCTAACCCTGCAGCAGGTGGTTGAACTGGCTAAAGCCAACTCTATAGCGGCCAAGCAGGCCGCAACGGTGCGCGAAACCAAATACTGGGAATACCGTACTTATAAATCAGCCTACCAGCCGCAACTGGCCCTGAGCGGTATTTTGCCTGGCTACAGCAAAACATTTACCCAGGTGCAGCAGCCCGACGGTACCATCCTGTTTCAGCCGGTTCATAACGATAACTCGTCGCTTGAGCTTGATTTTAGCCAAACCATCACTGCAACCGGCGGTACCATTTATGGTACCACGCAACTACAAAGGTTTGACGATTTTGACAGGAAAAATGTGCTGTACAACGGCATACCTTACGGTATTGGTTATAAACAGCCTTTATTTCAGTTTAACGAGCTTAAATGGAACAAAAAGATCGAACCTTTAAAGTACAACGAAAGCAAGCAGGCTTACATCGAAGCTCAGGAAAAAATAGCTATCGACGTGGAAGGATACTTTTTCGATCTGTTGCTGGCCCAGGTGAACCTTAAAATTGCCGAAACCAATTTAACCAATACCGAAAAGATCCTGAAAGTGGCTAACCTGAAATACCAGTTGGGTAAAGTATCTAAAAACGAGATATTGCAACTGCAGCTGGAGCAGATTAATGCGCAAAAAGCCGTTGGAACGGCCCGGCGCGACATGGAGATAGCCACCCTTAACCTGCGCAGCTTTACCGGGCAGGAAGGAGACGATAAAATTGTACTGGAGGCGCCTAAAAATATCAGCAGGATGATCGTCTCGTCAGATAAGGTACTGGCCGAAGCTTATGCCAACCGCTCGGATGCCATCGCGTTTTCGCGGAGGCTGGCCGAAGCCGCCCGCGATGTGGCAAAGGCTAAGGGGCAAAATGGTTTAACAGCTACATTGACAGCCAATCTCGGCTTTTCAAATACGGCTACCAATATTCCGGATGTTTATAAAAACCCGCAAAACCAGCAGCAGTTGCAGGTACAGCTTTCCATCCCTATACTGGATTGGGGACGATCAAAATCGCGCGCTAAAACGGCGTTGGCTAATCAGCAGTTTACCGAATATGCCGTTGAACAGGATAAACAAACCTTTAAACAGCAGATAGTTACCCAGGTATCGCTGTTTAACGTGATGAAAGAGCAACTGGTTTACACTGCTAAGGCCGACAGCATTGCCGGCGAAAAATACCAGATAGCCCGCGAACGCTATGTGTTGGGCGATTTGAGCATTACTGACCTCGGCATAGCCTTCCGCGAAAATGACCAGGCCCAACGCGATTATGTGGCCGCCCTGCGCGATTTTTGGGGAGCTTATTATCAATTGCGCTACCTTTCGCTCTACGACTTTGAAACCAACAAAAAAATTACCTATAACTAAATCAATAAATTCATTAACTCAATAATTCAAGCTTAAAGATATGATCCGTTTACAAAACATCGAAAAGGTGTACCGCACCGATACCATCGAAACCCTGGCCCTCAACAGCGTAAGCCTTGATGTAGCCAAAGGCGAATTTTTATCCATCATGGGCCCCTCGGGCTGCGGCAAAAGCACACTGCTTAATATTATGGGCCTGCTGGACGCGCCCTCAAAAGGCGAGATCAGGATTGACGACCAGAAAACCGGGGGCATGAACGATAAGCAGCTGGCACAATTTCGCAACAAAAAACTCGGTTTTATTTTTCAAAGTTATCACCTCATTAATGATCTGCAGGTGCTGGATAATGTAGAACTGCCCCTGCTTTACCGCGACACCACCGCCAAGCAACGCCGCGAACTGGCCGCCGAGGCATTGGAAAAGGTTGGCCTGGCTAACCGCCTTAAACACTTTCCAACACAATTATCGGGCGGCCAGCGGCAACGTGTAGCTATTGCCCGGGCAATTGTAGGCCGCCCTGAAATTATTTTGGCCGATGAGCCTACCGGTAACCTGGACAGCGCCATGGGTAACGAAATTATGGAGATCCTCCTTAACCTGAACCGTACCGACGGTACCACGATTGTAATGGTAACGCACGATGAAAATATGGCCCATAAAACCCACCGTTTGGTGCGGCTGTTTGATGGTGCCCAGGTTTTGTAATTACACTGTTTTAAAATTTATAACCATGCTTAAAAATTATTTTAAAATAGCCATAGCGGTATTGAAGCGCCGCAAGTTTTTTACGTTTATCAGTTTGTTTGGTATCAGCTTTACGCTTACCATACTGATGGTGTTAACCGCCTTTATTGATAAAGTGATAAACGATAATTACCCCGATAAAAAGCGCGACCGTATGCTGTACATTAACCGTATTGCCCAGGTTGGGGATGGAAACATGCAATCGGGAACTTTATCGTATTACTTTCTGAGCCACTATACCGGCATGATGAAAACGCCTGTTAAGGTGGGCATTTCATCTATCTTTAACGGTACCAATACTTATGTTAATAACCAAAAAATATCGGTGAACTATAAATACACCAATGCCGATTTCTGGGATGTGCTTGATCATGATTTTATTGAAGGGAAACCTTTTAATAAGCAACAGGTAACCAATGCTGATAGGGTAGTGGTAATATCTGAAGATATGAAAAAGCAATACTTTGGCGATGTTCAATCGGTGGTGGGCAAATACTTCGAGGCTGATAACGTGAGCTACCGTGTAATTGGTGTAGTAAAAAATGTGCCGGTAACCAACTATATGATGTATAGCGATATCTACCTGCCATACACCGTATCAAAAGCCGATTATAAGGATAAAAGTTATAGCGGTATGTACATGGCTTTTCTGCTTGCAGCCACACCTGCCGACGTACCCAAAATGCAGGCCGAATACGAGGATCTGATAAAAAGAGTACCCGTTGAGCGTAAGGATTTTAAACATGTTTACAGCCATGCCAATACTTTTTTCAGAAGTTATGTTGATACCGGGAGAGAGGATAAATCGGGAGTGTTCATCGTAGTTACCGCCATCAGCATCTTTGTGTTCATCTTTACGTTGTTGCCAACGCTTAACCTGGTCAATATTAATATTACACGCATTATGGAGCGCTCATCGGAGATTGGTGTACGTAAGGCTTTTGGCGCATCGTCAAAAACGCTGGTCTACCAGTTTATTGTCGAGAACCTCATCCTTACGTTGTTAGGTGGCATTATTGGCGTGGTACTTTCAGTGGCGGCTTTATCTTTTATTAACGGGGCCGATCTGATCTCCAACCTCGAACTGCGCATCAACTTTTCGGTGCTGTTTATCGGTTTGCTGGTTTGCCTTGTTTTTGGCTTTATCTCGGGTGTTTATCCTGCCTGGCGCATGTCTAAACTAAATGTGGTAACGGCGCTTAAGGCACAATAATTAATCATTCTTAAATCAAAATATTATGTTTAAGCATTTATTTAAACTCATCTGGAATAAAAAGAAGCAGAATTTCCTGCTCATGACCGAGATGCTGGTATCCTTCCTTGTATTGTTCGCGGTATTTACGCTGATGATGTATTACTACGATAACTACAAAAAGCCGATGGGCCTGGAGTACGAAAACGTTTGGGTTATCAATTATGGCAATGCCTATCAATCTAAAAATACCGACTCGCTTAACCTTTATTACGAAACCCTGCGTAAAACCATTAAATCGTTACCGCACGTGCGCGAAATAAGTTTTACAAGCGGTAATACCCCTTTTTCGCAGCAAACAAATAATGGTGGCATGACCATTAAGGGCAAGCATATTGATGGCATTAATAATTATACGGTTGAAGATAGCTATAAAGATGTGTTGAGCCTAACACTGCTTGAAGGCCGTTGGTATAGCAAAGAAGATGCAGTGAGTAAAATCCGCCCGGTTATCATCGATAACAATTTAAAGGAAGCCGCCTTTGGGAAACAATCTGCTGTGGGCCAGCTTTTGGGCAATGATGATGACAAAGTTAAAATGAAGGTGATTGGCGTTGTTCAGGCTGTAAAAAAGGATGGTAACTATAGTAATCCCGGCCCGGGAGAATATTTTCGCACTGACACGGGTTCGTTCAGGTGGTTGAACAAGATCCTGGTAAAAGTTGATCCCGGATCTGATGCCGCGTTTGAGGGTAAACTGTACAAAACCATGGCCAATTACATGAAAAACTCCAACGTAGAAATTGAACATCTTACCAATAAGCTGCGGACCACTAATTATTTTGCTTTGGTGCCGATGATTGTATTGGGCATTGTAAGTACCTTCCTGGTTATTAATGTTGCGCTTGGCCTTTTTGGGGTATTGTGGTACAACATCAACAAACGAAAAGGTGAGATAGGTTTGCGCCGGGCGATAGGGGCTACAGGTAATTCAGTATCAGCGCAACTGGTATCCGAATCCATGATCCTGGCCACGCTGGCACTTATCGTAGGTGCATTTTTCGCGGTGCAGTTTCCGCTACTCAATGTGTTTGATCTGCCTGCCTCAATTTATATTGAAGGGATCCTGCTTTCTGTTTTATTTGTTTACCTGCTGGTACTCATCTGTTCGTTATATCCCGGCAAACAGGCGGCTGCTATTTATCCGGCTGTTGCTTTACACGAAGAATAATTACGATATTACCCGCCTGTTATGATACTGGTTATTGATGATGATATTGCCGTACGCACCTCGCTTATTCTGCTGTTAAAAAGCGAGGGCTACGATGCCGTGAGTACCGAAGAACCCGCCGAAGCGCTGAAAATTATTAAGAAAAAAGCCCCCGAGCTGATCATTCTTGATCTTAATTTTTCGATAGATACTTCGGGCAGTGAGGGGATGGATCTGCTCGGGAAGATCAAGGCTATCAACAGCGCCATCCCGGTGATCCTGATTACCGGCTGGGGAAGTATTGAACTGGCGGTGAAAGGCATGAAATTAGGTGCCAACGATTTTATCAATAAACCATGGACAAATGAGCACCTACTGCAATCGGTAAAAACACTGCTCGATCTGCAGGATAAAAAAGCAGGGCACCGCACCCGCAAGCAACTGGATAAAACCTACAATTTTGAAAACATAGTAGGCGAAGATGCCCGTATGCTGGATATCCTTGAAACCATTGGCCGGGTAGCTTCCACAGATGCATCTGTGCTGATTATGGGCGAGAGCGGTACCGGGAAGGAACTCATCGCGGAGGCTATCCACCAGAATAGCCTCCGCAGAAATAGACCTTTTATTAAGGTAAACCTTGGCGGGATCTCGACATCGTTGTTTGAAAGCGAGATGTTCGGGCATATCCGTGGTGCCTTTACCGATGCCCGGTTTGACAGGGTTGGTCGTTTTGAAATGGCCAACAAAGGCACCATCTTTTTAGATGAGATAGGCGACCTCGATGCCGGCAGCCAGGTAAAACTGCTCCGGGTACTGCAGGATCGTACTTACGAAGTGTTAGGCAGTAGCCGCACCAAAACCGTTGATACCCGGGTGGTTTGCGCCACCAATAAAAACCTGAACGAGATGGTGGCCCGCGGCACCTTCCGCGAGGATTTACTTTACCGTATTAACCTGATCACCGTTTACCTGCCTGCCCTGCGTGAGCGACCTGGTGATATCCCTTTGCTGGTGAGTTTTTTTATTAATAATTTAAAGCAGATCTACAACCGGCCAAACCTCTCGGTAGCGCCATCGGCCATGAAGTGGTTACAGCAGCTACCTTTGCCCGGCAATATCAGGCAGTTGAAAAACCTGGTGGAGCGATCTATTCTGGTGAGCAGGAGGGATGAATTGAGCGTGGAGGATTTCCGTTCACAACTGGAAACGTCGCCGGTTAAAAAAGGGAATATCCAGTTGCCGGGCGTGGGTACTTTAACTTTAGAAGAGGTGGAGGTAGAGATGATCAGGCGCGCGCTTGATCATCATAAAAACAAAATAAGCAAAGCCGCCGCGGCATTAGGCCTTACCCGCAGCGCCCTGTACCGGCGATTGGAGAAGTACCAGATCCCTTACGATGAAGCTGAGGACTAAATATATTTTATTTGTGGTGATGCTGCATCTGCTTACCCTGGTGCTTGCATGGTTCATTTTTATTAACAATAAGATTTATTTCATTATAGCCGAGGCTTTTGTATTGATCTCGGCAGCGGTGGCTATCCAGCTTTACCGTCAGCTTGTATTGCCCATAAAAATGCTGATGCAGGGTGTGGAGGCCATAAAAGACAAAGATTTTAACGTTAAATTTTTAACAACCGGTAAGCTGGAAGTTGATGTACTGATTAATGTGTATAACCAGATGATGGACGAATTGCGAACCGAACGCACCCGGCAGGAACAACAGCATTTTTTTTTAGAAAAGCTGATCTACACCTCGCCAACCGGCATCATTATCCTCGATTTTGATGACCGGATACAACAGGTAAACCCTAAAGCCTTGCAGGCTCTTGGTATGAATGAAAAAGCGTTGGTTGGCGAACTGATAAGTGAATTAGCTCATCCCATATTCGCCCATATTAAGTCGCTTAAATCCGGCGAGACAGCGGTGGTTAAACTTGATGGTATCAACTCCTTCAAACTTCAGAAGTCACATTTTATCGACAGGGGATTTTCGCGCCATTTTATTATGCTGGAGGATTTGACCGCCGAGATTCTGGCCGCTGAAAAAAAGGTTTATGGCAAGGTGATCCGGATGATGGCGCACGAGGTGAACAATACCATAGGTCCGGTAAATTCCATCATGCAATCGGCCATGAAAACCGACCGGCTTTGGCAGGGGCATGATTTTGACGAGATAAAAGATGCCCTGCAGGTTGCTATGGACAGAAACCAGAACCTGAACCTGTTTATGCGCAATTTTGCCGATTTGGTAAAATTGCCCCCTGCCAATAAGCAGCCGGTTATACTGCAAAAGCTTATTGGCTCGGTTGTTAAGCTGATGGCTATCCGTGCCGCAGAAAAAGGGGTTGAATTACTGCTACATTTACCGGAAGTTCCAATTACAATTTCGGCTGATGAACAGCAGCTGGAGCAGGCTTTTATCAATATTACCAAAAACGCTATTGAGGCTATTGAGAGTAGCGGATCAGTAAGCTTTGCTATGAATGCTAAACAAAGGAAATTAGTAATTACAGATACAGGTAGAGGCATTAGCCCCGAACAACAGGCTAACCTTTTTACACCTTTTTTCAGCACCAAAAAGGATGGGCAGGGGATAGGCCTTACCCTGGTACGCGAAATTATGCTGAACCACGGGTTTGAGTTCTCACTCAAAACGGTTGCAGACCGGCAAACAGAGTTCGTGGTTTACTTTTAATTTGTGGGTTTACAACTGGCGGCTAAATAATTCCTGAAATCATATTAGTTTTTGCTTAATCCTTTTAGTAACGTTGTGAACCAATTCAAACGTAAATTAACACATAGTAATACTGCAATTACCTTAACCATGCAAAGACGGCATTTTCTTAAACTTTCGGCAACAACTGCTGCCGCCTTACTTTTCAGTAAACTCACCCACGCAATTGACAACGGTGCCTCGTTAATAAATTCTCCCGACGAAATCTGGATACAATCCGGCTCCGAATGGGTAAAGCTAAGTGCCTCCAACGGATCGCGTTATACTTATCGGGAAATAGCGGTAAGCCTGAAAGCAAACGGCGGTGCGCTCGGCATTTATGCGTCGTCGCCTAAACAGGAATTGAACGCCATTCGTCTCAAATGGAAACACACTACCTCAGCCTCCGCTAATTTTTTAGGCGATCATTGGGAACGCTCATATGGCGATTTGCAATGGAAAAGCATCCCGGCAGGAATTAAAAACCCTTGGTATGTAATTATCCATGACGACAAACAAACCGCCTGCTTTGGTGTAAAAACCGGTGCTAACAGTATTTGCTGGTGGGGAGTTAACGACGATAGCATTGAACTTACTTTAGATACCACATCTGGCGGGGTAGGCGTGTTGCTGGGCGACAGGCAACTCCATGCTGCCGATGTGATTACGACCAACGCGCAAACCGGCGAGGACCCGTTTATGACAACGCACCGCTTTTGTAAAATGATGTGCGATAAACCTCGCCTCCCAAAACAACCGGTTTATGGTATTAACGACTGGTATTTCGCCTACGGCAATAACTCGTCCGATCTCATCAGGAAAACCACCGCCATGATGGCCGAGCTGGTTACTGATCACAGCAATAAACCCTTTTCGGTTATAGATGCCGGCTGGGCCACCTATTCGCCTTTATTACCCGGCGACGGCGGTTGGAACGATGATTTTTCGAAGCCTAACGATAAGTTTAAAGACATGCATGCCCTGGGCGACGACATCAAAAAGATGGGCATGCGCCCAGGTTTGTGGATGCGCCCGCTTTGCGCCAGGCATGATGAAAAAGCAAGTTTGCTTGCACCAAAAATCCCCGGCAGGGATGACCCTAAAAACCCAACGCTCGATCCAACCATCCCCGAAAACATTGCCCACATCCAACACAATTTTGATGTGTACAAACAATGGGGCTATGAAATGGTAAAGCACGATTTTTCTACCTATGATATTGCCGGCCGCTGGGGTTTTGATATGAACAACAGTTTCACTTCGCCAGGCTGGCATTTTAACGACAGGTCGAAAACAAATGCCGAGATTATACTGGGGCTGTACCGTGCCATCCGCCAGGCGGCTGGCGAAAATATTTATGTGATTGGCTGTAACACCATGAGCCACCTATCCGCAGGAATATTTGAACTTTGCCGCATTGGCGATGATACCAGCGGCAACGAATGGGAACGCACCCGCAAAATGGGGGTAAACACGCTGGCTTTCAGGCTGCCGCAGCACAACGCGTTTTATGCCGTAGATGGTGATTGCGTGGGCATCACCACAAAAATTGAATGGAAACGCAATAAACAATGGTTGCAGTTACTTGCCGAGAGCGGCGCGCCGCTATTTGTCTCGGGTCAGCCCGAAGCCATGGGCGAAGAACAAAAGAAAGCGGTTAAAACCGCCTTCGCGCAGGCAGCTAAAGTACAGCCCCTGGGCAAGCCTTTAGACTGGATGGAAACTTTAACTCCGTCTAAATGGAAGCTGAACAACAGAGTGGTGGATTTTGACTGGAGTTAGACAAGGCTTTTAACAAATCTTCGAATATTATGCCAAGCTATCCGCTGAGGCAACCGTCAATCTAAAATCATCGTACTAACCAATAAAGCCGGAACAAACCGGGCCTTATTGGTTAGTACCGTTTGAAACAGATTATTAAAAGCATAGGCCTGATCCTTAACCGGCAGGAAAAAAACACATTAATCAGGCTTATTATCGCCGATGTGGTGATCGCCCTGCTTGATGTTGCTTTTTTAGGTGCGTTGCTGCTTATCGTAAATTTTTATACGCAAAATGCTGCTGCACGGGTTAGCGCCTTTTTGCCTGGTGCCCTGGCGGATAACAATTCCCTGTGGCTTATCGGCATTTTTCTGTTGCTCTTCGCGGTAAAAAATTGTATCGGCTTCTTTACCCAAAATGCGCAGCACCATTTTTTTTATCGTGTAGCTTCGCGATTATCTGAAAGGAATATCCGCAGATACCTCAATACCACTTACAGCGAGTATATTCATGTTGATTCATCAATACAAACCAGGCGGATCAGTCAGCAGCCTATCGAGTTTAGTCATTACATCCTGACTAATTTTCAGCAAATCATATCGCAGGCGGTGCTGATAGTATTTACTATCGGGGCTATCACCTTATATCATCCAACACTGTTTTTGTTGCTGTTTATTTTGCTGTTGCCGCCGGTGGCTGGCTTGGGCTGGTTCATTAAAACACGGTTAAAATCAGTACGCGGGCAGATTAAAGCAGTAAGCGAGAAAACCCTGCAGCATTTAAATGAGTCGTTATCGGGTTACGTGGAAAGCAATATCTACCATAAAAATGAATTCTTCAGCAGCCGGTTTGTTAACGATCAGCGGCGGCTAAACTATCATATCGCTTCGCAGCAAACCTGGCAAAATCTGCCCTCCCGCTTGATGGAGGTATTTGCCGTGCTCGGCTTTTTTATCCTGATTGCAGTAAACAAGCTTACAGGCGAGGTTCCGGGGATCAGCATTCTCACGATCGGTATTTTTGTTGCGGCAGCCTACAAAATCATCCCCGGAATAGTGAAAATATTAAACAGCAGCGGGCAGATGAAAACCTATGAGTTTATACTGGCCGATTTGGTGGTGACGGGCGATCTACAATCAGAAACTATCGCAGATGCGGATAGAATAAAATCTTTAAAGTTTGAAAAAGTAAGTTTTGCTTATCCTGGTAAACCTGTTTTAAACGCGCTGTGTTTTGAGGTTGTTCCTGGGGATATTACTGGCATCTCGGGTGATTCGGGCCGCGGGAAGACTACTATTATCAACCTGCTGATGGGGTTTTTAGCGCCAACCGCCGGGGCCATTTATATTAACGACGTCGTCACGGATAGCGCGGAACTTAAGCATTATCGCAGCCGCATGTCGCTGGTAAAGCAGCAGCCGTTTTTTATTTATGATAGCATCCTCAAAAATATAACCCTTGATGATGCTAAGGTTGATGAACAAAAGCTTGGCGAAGTATTGGAGTTTTGCGGCTTAAATATTCTTATAGCGGCATATCCCGAAGGCGTTCATAAAATCATCAGCGAAAATGGTAAAAATCTAAGCGGTGGCCAGCGCCAACGGATCATGCTGGCGCGGGCGCTTTACCACGTTCATGATTTGCTGATACTGGATGAACCTTTCAGTGAAATGGACACCGGTACCGAAACCGAATTGTTGGGTAAACTACAAATCCTCGCCGCGCATGGCAAAATGGTTATCCTTATCACCCATAACAAAGCCAGCCTGGCTATTTGTAATAAAGTTATAAGCCCCGATGAATGAACGTATAAAAACACTGGTTATACTTAGTCCCGGTTTTCCGGAAAACGAAGAGGATACAACCTGTTTGCCACCACAACAGGTTTTTGTACGATCATTAAAGGCCGAATATCCCCAATTGCATGTCATTGTGCTCAGCTTTCAGTACCCTTTCGCGGCATCTGAATATGATTGGTATGGGGTAAAGGTAATAGCATTTGGCGGCGGTGGCCGTGATGGGTTTACCAGGCGTAAACTATGGTTTAAAGTATGGAATACACTGTTACGGCTTAACCACCAATACCAACTGGTTGGTTTGCTGAGTTTTTGGCTTGACGAATGCGCGTTTATTGCACATTACTTTTCGAAATTTAAAAGGATCAGGTACCGCTGCTGGATGCTGGGGCAGGACGCGAAGGCCGGTAACAGGTATGTAAAATGGATAAAGCCGGAAGCGGGCGAGCTGATTGCCTTGTCGGATTTTATGGTTGAAGAATTTAACCGGAATTATGGGCTGAAGCCGGAGGTGGTGATCACGGTGGGCATTGATACGCGGATGTTTAATTTTGCGCCGGTTACCAGGGATATTGATATTATTGGCGCCGGTTCATTGATCCCTTTAAAAAGGTTCGGCTTGTTTATTGAAGTTGTCGCTTTATTGAAACAGTCTTATCCCGGTATCAAAACGGCAATTTGCGGCAGCGGGCCGGAACAGGAAAGGCTGCAGGCTTTAATTATTGCTAAAAAACTTGAGAACAACATCCGCTTAATGGGTGAATTGCCACACAGTGAGTTGCTGGAAATGATGCAACGCTCAAAGATACTTTTTCATCCTTCGGAGTATGAGGGGTTTGGAGCCGTGTTTTTGGAAGCGCTTTATGCCGGGGCCAGCGTGGTGAGTTTTGTTAAACCGATGAATAACGAAATTACCAACTGGCGTATCGTAAATACACTTTTAGAAGCTGAACAGGCGATAGGCAGTTTATTAGGAGATACCGGGTTGGAATTTGAAGCGGTTTTACCTTTTGACATCAGGGATAATGTGCGCAGGATGATGGAGCTGTTTGAATAGATAATAACTCAATTAGCGTAGCGTTCATCTGGAAATGATCGCGGTTTTTGCTAAATACTTGCCGCGATCCCGGCAATCCGATCAGCGATAGCCTCAAAAGATAAAACCTTGCGATAGTATGCTAAACATAACCTCCGCTTTTCCTCCAGATCCATTTTTCTGGTTTGAATAAGCGCTTCAAACAATGCCTGTTCATTCCCCGGTTGATACAGTATTCCGCATTCGCCGTTGTTGGTAATCATCCTGAACGACTGGATATTGGTAACCAGCGGCACACACCCGCACGACATGGCTTCGCATACAGCTGTGCCACTGCCCTCATAATGTGAGCCGGACAGGATAAAGTGAGCGCTGTTAAACCAGTAAAGCAAATCGGTATGGGGCACTATGCCTATCAACCGAATAGAGGATTTAGCAGGATGCTTTTCAAGCAGTGATTGAATTTCGCCAAGCAGTTCTTCGGTGTGATAGATCATGTAAAGCTTTGCTCCGGCTGTTTTTCCGGCAAACCTGAGGAAAGCCCTGATCACATTGAGCGGATCTTTATTGGTATTTAGCCTGCCCACCCATAAAAATACAGGGCTACCCGTTACGCTGGTTTTTGCCAGCGCTTCATCCCGATTAATGGTGGAAAATATAGAAGATACTTCCATTACCTCGAAGATTTTTCGGGGCGAGGATATGTTGCCTGCCTTAATCCATTCCAAGCCCATATCCCGCGAAGCGAAAAGATAAGCGTCGATGTATTTATCGGCCAGTTTTTGGGCGAGTCTTTTTAAGCCAATAAACGGTTTCTCGGCGTGGTTTTGTACGATGATCTTCACTTTAGTGCCTACTATAAGCCGCAACTGAATTACTTGTAGCGGGAAATGCAGGCTTTGAATAAATACAACGTCAGGATTCAGGTTTTTAATATACCTGTTGAGCTTCCAGGGTAAATACCGCAGCGGGTTTTCGGTGAAACGTTTAAAATGATATTGGATGCCGTTATTTTTGACACGGCCTTCAAAATCAATATGTTCGATACTGATCACGTCGTTGCCGTGCGCCAACGCTTCCAGGATACCCGCATAGGCCCGGGTGCGTTCAAACCACGCCTGTGGCTGGTTAAATTCAGGAATTTGTACATAACTGTTAAAAACGTATCTCATTTAAAAAATATCAATATCGGCAAAAGTGAAGGCTACGTTGTGAAGCTGTAGGTCTGCGCCAAGGTTTTTTATAATGACCGGGAACGAAGGGATAGGTTGCACACGTTCTTTCAAAATCATATTCAGCATTGTCCGTTTGTCGGCCTGGAATACTATTTTTCGTAAGCCAATATTCCGTGCTATTTTTTGCAGGCGGGGGATAATTTTATTCAGATCGTTCGGGGTGGGGTCTATATCGCCAATAACTATACCGTCATTAATTTTAAACCAAACCATGGTGGTACCCACTTTAATGGTGAAACTGCCGGAGTAAGCGTTTTTGTACTTTAAGTAATCCTCATCCCGTTTTAGGCCGGCAAATCCTTCTCCGACTACAGAATTACCAATGCCGTTACCGGTTGTTAAATAGGGCCGGAGCTGATGTTTCACCTGGGCCTCATAAAGGCCTTTTAAAAAGGGGAGTTTGTTTGCCGCTTTTTGTAAAGGCAAGGCCTTAACCTGGATAATAAAACACTCCATATTAGCGCTTACCTGCCAGCCCAGTTTATTCAAAAAGCCCGGCAACGAATTTTGGTTAGGGAAACCGAACAAAAAGCGGATCCCTTCGGTACGGCAAAGCCGGTAGGTGAGTTCGGCCAGTTCAATAAACAAACCTTTTCCGCGATGATTGGGATGGGTCATGGTATCGGCAGATTGAGCGGCCAAAACGCTTTCGTTTTTAAATTTGATAAAGCAGGGGATCACCCCGTAAAAGGCGGAGGGTTTATCTTCATAATAGGCTAAAAAGCCAACGTGCATAAGGCCTGTAAAGGCGGTGTTGTATTTCCTCTTGAAAAAATCGGGTGCGACACTTTTTTGATATACGGCCTGATGCAGGCTGGTCAGATCGGCCAGTCGCTCTTCGGTTAAGCGTTCTATTCTATAACCGTTATTATGCATAGTGCCCCCTTATTATGGCGTTCATTTGGTTAGCTGTAGATATGAACGGATTTACTGTCAAGCGTTCGCGCATGCCCGGGTTAGCTCCGTCATGCGGGTTTAAATAATCCGTAGCCAGGAGCTGGCTGAATCCCGCCATGCCAGCCATTTTTAAAACATCGGCATTGTAAGAGCCATATGGAAAAGCTATGCCTTTTATAGCTTTGCCGGTTATTTCTTCAAGATAAGCTTTGCAGCGCCGCATTTCTTCAAAAGCATCTGTAACCGGGATGCCTGCCAGGTCGTTATGGTAATAACCATGAGCGCCAATGGTTACCAACGGAGAAGCGGATAAGGCCCTGATCTGATCGCTGGTTGTTTGCAGCCAGTAGTCATCGTCGTTGCTGTTGGCTCTAAAATCAACAATTGTTTCGAGATAACTCATCAGTTCGGCTTTCTCCTCAAAGCCGGTTTTCCTGAGTTCATCAGCAAGTAACTGCCCGGTTTCGGTAACGTATTTACCATTGCGGTTTTTATGGCAGCTATAGCTTTTGTAGTTAAATTTTTCAGGGCCGTACTTTGATGCAGTGCTTAAAAAATCGTTCCATAAGATATCGAAACCTGCATCGCGAATGCCGGTGATAAAAAACGTGGCCGGTATTTGATATTTATTAAGCAGGGGGAGTATGTAACGGTAATTGTTGGCCAGCCCGTCATCGAAAGTGAGGCAGATATTATATTTTTCATCGCTAAAGTTTCCCGCATAATAATCGTCTAACGAAATCACGTTAAAGTGCTTTTTATAAAACTTTAAATGCTCCTCAAGTCGTTCAACGGTTATGAAAAGCGTGTTAAACTTATGCGGATCGGTTTTGCAAACGTTGTGATAAAGCAAGATCCTTTTGCACCGCGCATTTTGATAGATGGTTTTGTTCATTCCCAGGGCATGGCGCGCGTTGCCGTCAAAGTAAACGGCCTTACGTTTGCATCGTTGCCATATTTTTTGCACTATATTCATGCGGTTGGTTGTACGGGTTTAAATACAGGAAATTCAGCATCGGCTTTGTACCTTTTTATCTCATTCATCAACTGGTGTATATCGCCCTGAACATATTTTAAGTGCCCTCCCGTAGATATTTTACTGTAAGGCACGGTTAATATGCCGTTAAGCTGGTGATAAAGCGATTCATCAAAAAGGCGGATTTCTCCACCCTGCACCACCATTAAAATATCATCGGGGGTTGTAGCATAAAATGCGCTTAACCCGGTTTGGCGTTTGGCTTTGGCCACCACGATATCTGCATCTAATCCGGCGGAAAGTTTCCCGCTGTTCAGCTTCCAGATCTTAGCCGCCGAGGTTGTTAATGATTGATAGAGTTCATCGCCGGTAAGTAAGGCGGTTTTACGTGCCAGCCTGATGTGCTGCCATATATCCCAATGCCCGGTGAGTGTACTATCCGTGCCAAATAAAATAGTGGTTTGTTTTTTTAACTCATCTACCGGCGCTGTTTTATTGAGCAGGTAGTGGTTTGATTCGGGGCACCAAACCAGCGCATTAAATTTTTTAGCCTGTTTAATATCCATAGCTACCCCATGAATGCCTATCAATTTGCGGCCAAGGATATTCCATTTAATAAGTTCATCAATCTCATTATAGGCCAGGTCATCAGTGCCTTCGCCAATATGAATTACCGCGGGCCGCCCTATCTTAGCAGGGTTATTGAGCCGTTTTTTCCAGTTCTTTTCAAATTGTACCGAATGTATGCTTTGATATCGGTCAACAACATTAATGAGCTTATGATCAATAACCGTATTTTCGCCGTGGTTTACTACGGTGGTAACCCCGCAAAGCAGATTTTTATAAACGCCCCACTGCTCGCGCAGCGCTACAGGTATTTTTAGTACCGAAGCAATTTCATCAGCATAAACCTCATGAATATAATTACCCCATTCGGTATAGTTTTGATAGGTTTTATTGCCCAGTTGCGGAAACAGGTTAAAATCAAGGTGATCGTGCGAATTGATCAGCCCCGGAAAAGCCAATGCCTCAACAAAAGTAACCTGCTCCGCATCGTTCATCGCTGCAGGCTTGATGTCTGCAATGATACCCTTATCCAGCCTGATGTTTACCGCCCCATCTGTTCCGGGTATCAAAATATTATTCAGTACCATTGCTCCGTTTTAAATGTAACCCGTAAATAATGGGGTAACCTTTATATTTTTCATACACATGAAGCGCGTTTTTATCGGCATAGTAATGCTTCATGCTTTCCGCTATTTTTATCTCTTCTTCGGTTATTAATGTAAAGTCACTTGTAAGCAGCAGGTTTTTAATCAAGCTAACCGGGTGTACAAAGTTTTCAACCGCAATAAAATCACGGCCATGCTTAAAGGTACGCTTACCGCCGTTGGCCAGCGTATGCGGGTGAAAATCGGTTATTACGATAGCGCCGCCGGGTTTCAGGATCCGTACCCAGGCCTGCAATGCGGTTTTTATATCGCGGATGTGGGCTACGGTAAGCGTAGATACAATCGTATCAAAACTGCTGTCGGCAATGCCGCCAAAAGTATCCTCTGTAATTTGGCAGGTATCCGCTTCCGGGAACTTTTGCTTAAGCCGTGCAAGCATACCGCCCGAAGTATCGAAGCCGGTTAAGCGCATGGGGTTTAATGCCATTAATTTATTCCAGTGCCTGCCCGTACCACAGCCTATGTCTGCAACCAGTTTGCCGCTAATGATGTTGCTGCTTACCAGTTTCGGGAAGAGAATTTCATCCAGATCCAGCATCAGGTTGCCTGGCTGTTCATCATAGTTTTCGGCCCAGATGTCATAGGCCTCAACCGGATCTTTTTCCGGTATGGCGGTAGGGAACAAACGTTGCTTGATGTAATTTTTAACAGTATGGATCACGGCCCTGATGGTTTAATACGTTATACTTCAATTACGGGCGATAACTACCAATGGTTGCCCGTTATTTTTTTATCGCAGGCAACCTGTATTGAAAACCGGGCGTATTGATGATGTGAAAACGATCAGGTGAAATCCGGAACCCAATTGTTGGATGGGCAATCCCCCGCATTTGTGATTGGGTGTTGGTAATGGGATTTATTTTGAAACACTGTTGGCCGATAAAAAAGCCGGATGTGGTATTCAGGGTACCATGTACATCCTGTTGTGTTAACGGCGCCGGGGTTTCTGATAAACCCATTGCCCGGGGGATTGATTTTAAGTCTGAAGCCTTGAGCCGGAAGTCAAAAGTAGCATGTTTTCTTTTTTTGACTTAGAACTCAGTACTATCAACTTAAGACTAAAAAAAGAAAGTCGTGAGCCATAAGTCAAAAGCCGCATGTTTTTTTGACTTCAAACTCAAAACTATCGACTTAAGACTTTAAAAAAAATGCAGATGAACAAAATACTATTATTTAACCCGCGGAGCGCCAATAACAAATACCGGATCCCTAATTCGATATTGAACATTGCGGCTTCGGTTGAGGGCAAATACGATTGGGTGATTGTTGATGGCAATTGCGAGCTGGACCCGATGGTGAAAATAAATAGCTATTTAAGTACCGGCGGGTTCAAATATTTCGGGTTTACGGTAATGCCCGGTCCGCAGTTAAGGCAGGCTATCAGCGCCGCTAAAAAGATCAAAGAACTATATCCCGGTACCAAAATGATCTGGGGCGGGTATTTTCCGTCTAACCAGCCCAACGCTGTATTGTATTCGGGTTATGTTGATTTTATTATCAACGGCCCCGGCGATCATGCTTTTCCGTTGCTGATTGATGCTTTGGAAAACGGTACACCTTATGAGTTTATCCGCAACCTGATTTATAAAGCCGAAGACGGCAGGATCATCAAAACTGCCAAAGAAGATTTGATTGACCAGGATACCCTGCCGCCTTTACCTTATGATAAGCTTAATACGTTTTATCCCATCACCAAATTTTTGGGCAAAACTTACCTGGGCGAAAAAACAATGGCCTATCATTCCAGTATCGGCTGCCCGTTCACCTGCTCGTTTTGCGCCGTAGTACCTATTTATGAGGCCCGGTGGAAAGCTAAATCGGCACAAAATGTATATAACGATGTAAAATACATTAAAGATAAATGGGGTGCTGACGCTATTGAGTTTCACGATAATAACTTTTTTGTATCCGAAAAACGTGCGGTGGAGTTTGCTAACCTCATCAAACCCGAAAACATGACCTGGTGGGGTATGGCCCGTATCGATACCATGTCGAAATTTAAAGATTCATCGCTGGCCGCCATCCGCGAGTCGGGTTGTAAGATCATTTTTTTTGGGGCGGAAAGCGGGAACAACAGCATCTTAGAGCAGATGGATAAGGGCGGCACCCAAACCGGGGACCAGATCATTGAGTTTGCCGAACGCCTTAAAAAGCTCGATATCATTCCAGAATATTCCTTTGTGTTAGGTACGCCTGCGCCAACGCCGGAGCAGGTACAATCGCAAATTGATTTTGAGATAGATTTTATCAAAAAGGTGAAGGCGGTTAACCCTAAAACCGAAATCGTGATATACACCTATAGCCCCGTACCAACCGAGGGTTCAGAGCTGTATAAACAGGTCATAAAAAGCGGTTTCCGTTTTCCCGAAACACTCGAAGACTGGATCAGCCCGGCCTGGGAAAGTTTCGACCTGCGTAAAAACCCGCTTACACCATGGCTTACACCCGAGATGATTGATAAGATCAGGAATTTTGAGACGGTGCTGAACGGGGTTTATCCAACCGTTACCGATATCCGCCTTAATATGATTAAACGCGCGGCCATCAAGCTAATAGCTACCATGCGTTATAAGGCCAGCATCTATCAATACCCGTATGAAATTAAATTGCTGCAAAAGGTTTGGCGCTACAGGCAGCCCGAAATACAAGGTTTTTAAGTTATGCAGTTAACAACGCAATCTATATGGCACACTTTTAAGCGTTTCCGTACGCTGCAAACGCACAAAATAAGCGCGTTGCCCATTGTTATTCTGATGCCGCATAGCGCCTGTAATTGCCGTTGCGTAATGTGCGACATCTGGAAGGATAACAGGAACCTGAAACAATTAACCGAAGCTGATGTAACCGGTTTGCTCGTCGCGCTAAGGAAATTCGGTACCAAACAGGTGCTCATGTCGGGTGGCGAGGCTTTACTTAATGCCAACTTTTTCAGGTTGTGCGAAATTTTAAAGGCCGAAAAAATCAAAGTTAGCTTGCTATCAACCGGCCTTTCGATTAAAAAGCACGCGCTCAATATCCTGAAATGGGTTGACGATTTAATAGTTTCGATAGATGGAGACGAAGCGCTGCATGATGCTATCCGCAACGTGCCCGGCGCTTTTAATAAATTGAGGGAAGGGGTGGAGCATATCAAATCTATCCAGCCACAATATCGAATTACAGCCCGTACAGTAATCCACCGGCTTAATTTCAGAAACTGGCCCAATATTATTGAGGCCGCAAGGCAAATGGGAATTGACCAGGTAAGCTTTTTGCCTGCCGATGTAAGCAGCCACGCCTTTAACCGCCAAACGGCCTGGGCCGAACCAAAACAGCAGGAGATATTGCCTGGCGAGGGTGAACTTGTAGAATTTCAGCAGGTTGTAGCCGATGTGTTAAGCAGGCTGGTATATTTTGAAAATTGTTTTATTGCCGAATCCCGGGATAAGATCAACGATATCTACCGCTATTACGCAGCGTTTTACCGTCATAACGCGTTCCCTTTCAAAAAATGCAACGCGCCATGGGTATCCGCAGTAATTGAAGCAGATGGCGAGGTTAGGCCGTGCTTTTTTCATGAGCGGATAGGCAATATCAGTGACAATAAGCTGGATGAGATCCTGAACAGCGAAAGAGCAATCAATTTTCGCAAAACATTGGATATGGCTAATGATCCAGTCTGTGTTAAATGCGTGTGCTCGTTGAATTTATCGCCCTTGGCGAGGTTGGATTAGTAAAGGTTTAAATAACAAGCGGGGATTGCGCGATTCCAAACATATTCCTGCTCCATCGTTACTACCGCGCCCTCTTTCAAGAGCGGAGTTTATAAAAGACTTTGATTACTATGAACAATATATTGTTTTCACATTCATATTTTTTACGGTTCGATCCTAAACAATGGTCGATAGGGCAGCCTTACGCGCCGCTTGGTACCATATATGCCGCCGCGTTGATGCGGGAGCAGGGTTATAAGGTAAGCCTGTTTGATACGATGTTTGTAAAAAGCGCGGATGAATTGATCCCGGAGCTCGATAAACAGCAGCCCGATATTTTTGTGATTTACGATGACGGTTTCAACTACCTCACTAAAATGTGCCTGACCAATATGCGCGAGGCGGCCTTTAAAATGGCTAAACTGGCTAAGGCAAGGGGCTGTAAGGTAATTGTTTCCAGTTCAGATTCAACAGATCGTTATGCGGCATATTTAGCTGAAGGTGCTGACTTTGTGATTCTTGGCGAAGCTGAGCAAACTTTACTTGAATTAAACACGCTGCTTAAAAACGGCGGAGAGAACTATTTTGATATCAAGGGCCTGGCCTATATGGATGGTTGCGAGATTATCAAAACCCCGCAGCGACCGGTAGCCAAAGAGCTGGACAACCTGCCCCTGCCTGCCTGGGACCTGGTGGATATCAGCAGCTATCGCGAAATGTGGCTAGAAAACGCCGGTTACTTCTCCCTCAATGTGGTTACTACACGTGGCTGCCCTTTTAAATGTAACTGGTGCGCTAAGCCTATTTACGGTAACCGGTATAATTCGCACAGTCCGCAGTATATTGTAAACCAAATAAAAATGCTTAAGCAGCGGTATGGCATGGACCATATTTGGTTTTGCGATGATATTTTTGGTTTAAAACCGGGCTGGGTACAGGAGTTTTCGGAGCTGTTAAAACAGGAGGGCGTCAGCATCCGCTTCAAAATCCAGTCGCGGGCCGATTTGCTGGTTGAAGAACGAGCCGTTGAGGCGCTTGCAGCCGCAGGCTGTGAAAATGCCTGGATAGGCGCCGAAAGCGGTTCGCAAAAAGTATTGGATGCTATGGATAAGGGAATCACCATCAATCAGATCCATACCGCCACGCATTTGATGAAAAAGCATGGTATCAGGCCCTCTTTTTTTATCCAATTTGGATATCCCGGTGAAACAAGGGAGGATATTACCTCAACCATTAAAATGATCAACGAGTTACTTCCCTATGAAATAGGTATCTCGGTGTCATACCCGTTGCCCGGCACCGGCTTTTACGAACGCGTGAAAACCGAACTGAAAAAGAAAACCAACTGGACGGATTCGGACGAGATGGCGCTGATGTTTAAGAATACTTACCCCGCCTTTTTTTACAAGCAACTTCACAAATACGTCCATCGCAATTATCACAAGCACCTGGCCAAAAACAGCATGCGTAAATTGCTCAAGAACCCATTTGGCAGTTCGGCTAATCATGTGAAAAAGGCTTTGTCATTGTTTTACTATACGCCGCTTACATATCTGGAGAAACTGAAGCTGGATAAATTTGAAAAAGCCATATGACCGGAGCTGCACCACAAATTAACGAGCAACTGGCCGGGGCAGCCTTCAGCAACCAGTCCGCGTTTTTTGATCAACTTTATTCGGCCGATACCATTATAGCATATAAACGGAAACGGGTGCGAGCGCATATCCTGCAACACGTCAAACCGGGGGGCTACATTTTGGAACTGAACAGCGGCACCGGCGAGGATGCTTTGTACTTTGCTCAAAAGGGGTTTAAGGTTCATGCTACTGATATATCTACAGGTATGCAACAGCAATTGCGTGAAAAGATGGTGACGAATGGTGTTGAGAACCTGGTTAGCAACGAATTGTGTTCGTATACGAAATTAGAGCAATTAAAAAACAAAGGCCCTTTTGATTTGATTTTTTCCAATTTCGCGGGCCTCAACTGTACCGGCGAGCTGGATAAAGTACTTGGCTCATTCACCGATCTGTTAAACCCCGGTGGGACGGTAACCCTTGTAGTGCTGCCGAAATTTTGCCTTTGGGAAACGCTGTTGGTATTTAAAGGGAAGTTTAAAACAGCTTTCCGCAGATTTTTTAGCAGCAAGGGCAGGCGGGCCCATGTGGAGGGTGTTTACTTTAATTGCTTTTACTACAACCCGTCCTATATCAAAAAACGTTTAAAGCAGGATTTTGACCTGTTAGGTACAGAGGGTTTATGCACTATCGTTCCGCCATCTTATATCGAGGGCTTTGCCGAAAAACACCCCACGGCGTACCGGCTTTTGACAAAGTGGGAGGATAAGCTTAAAACATCGTGGCCCTGGAAGTATATGGGTGATTATTACATCATTTCCCTGAGGAAGAAATAGAACCTATGTGTTGGCCGTGCCACCATATAAGATAAGCATGATAATTACTTCCTTGCTATTGAAAACGATCTCTGCTTTGTTGATCTAAAAAATCATATTTTTGAGAAACAAGCCTATGCCGGTGTTTTGATGGATAAGCGAAGCAAATTTTCATATCGTTATTCGGGATATTGCGTATTGTTGGGATGCCTGGTTTTATTGTGCCTGGCCCGCCCCGTTGCCGCGCAACAGGCCGTGGTTATCCGCAGCAGTGATTTTGGCGAGCATAACCAGGTATTCCTTGATGATTCGGTTTGGTATTACCACCCCGGCGAGTTGCCTGGTGGCAATAAACCGGCCATCAATACTAGTGGTTGGGATACACTGCGGCACACCATTTTCGGCAAGATCAACGCGCCCAGACGATGGCAGGGGATAGGTTGGTTTGGCCTATGGGTAAGGGCCGACACCGGCCTGGTAAACAAAAAGCTTTTCATCAGTATTAATCACGATGGCGCTTCCGAATTATTTCTGGACGGCAAACCCATTGGCGGCTACGGTAAGGTAGGTAAATCCGCGCAGCAAACGGAGGCTATCCGCGCACCGAGAGAACTGATCCCGGTTTGGTTTACCGATACGCGGCCACACCTGCTGGCAATCCACTACGCCAACTTCTTCAATGTTTATTCCAATTTTTCCGGTTTTCAGCTCACTATAGGCGATTATGTAACCCGCGCTAAAAGAGCAGGTAACAGTAAAATGCTGCTGGACTATTTGCCCATGTTCGCTTCCGCGCAGCTGATCCTGGGGCTGCTCCACTTTCTCTTCTTTTTATTTTATCCACGGCAAAAGCTCAATGCCTATTACGCCTTATTTGTGTTGCTGATCGGGATCAACGGGATAGCTGTTCACAGTTTTTACCTTACACCTTATCCTACGGTACAATACTTTGCCGACTTTATAACCGCGGTGTGCAAAGTTTTGATCATGTGCTCGGCAGTTATACTGCTGTATGTGCTCAATTACAGCCGGGTGCCCCGATGGCGAATCATCGTTTTAACCGGCGTTGCCGTTTTTTACCTGGGCGGTTATATTTTTAAGTATTGGGTTTTAAGGCAGGAAACATGGCATAACTATTTTTCGGTTGTTTATGTAATTTGTATGGCCGATGGCTTATGGTCGGCGGTGCAGGTGATTAAAAGGGGACAAAAAAATGCCTGGCTTATTGGCGCCGGAGTAAGCGCGGTTATATTGGTTTATATTTTTGCCTGGGAGGATACCTTCCTGGTTTGGCCATATGCCCTAAACTCCATGCGTTTGTTTGTGATGGGGGCGGGGTCGTTAATATTACCACTTTGCCTGTCGCTTTACCTGGCGCTTGATTTTGCCCGAACCAATCAAAAACTGGCGGCCAAGCTGCGTGAGGTCGAAATCCTGTCGGCACGTTCCCTTGCGCAGGAGGCCGAAAAAACGGCATTGATAGCTACCGAAGCCAGGCGGCTGGAGCAGATTGTGCAGCAACGCACCGCCGAGCTGAAAGCCCAAACTGAAGAGTTGCGCGAGATGGATGCGATAAAATCGCGCTTTTTTACCAATATTACCCATGAATTTAAAACCCCGCTTACGCTGATCCTCAACCCGGCTAAAGAGTTGTTAAATACCCCGGCGGGTGATAAGGACTATTTAAAGCTCATCATCAGGAACGCCGAACGTTTAATGCAACTGATTAACCAGCTGCTGGATTTGAGTAAGGTGGAAAGCGGCCTGATGGAAGTAAACCCCGCGTTGGTTGATCTGGTAGCGTTGTTGAAATTACATGTACTGTCATATCAATCACTCGCCCTGCAAAAGGGAATAGCCTTACATTTTACAACTGAGCAGGAGACACTTTGGATGCTTATTGATCGTGATAAAATGGAGAAGATCATCCATAACCTGCTTTCCAATGCTTTGAAGTTTACGGATAATGGCAGCGTTGAAGTTGCATTATGCAATCACCCTGAAGCGGCGGGAAACAGTTTCAGCTTAATCGTTAAAGATACCGGCACAGGCATCCCGGCAAACAAGCTGCCGTATATATTTACCCGCTTTTACCAGGCCGACCCCTCAGACACCCGTAACACCGGAGGCACCGGCATCGGGTTGTCGCTTACCAAAGAATTGGTAGAACTGATGGGAGGGCAGATCAGCGCCGAAAGTGTTGAAGGCTCCTTTACACAGGTTAAAATAGTTATGCCTTATCAGCCAGCCGCGGCTCCTCCTGAAAACAGTGCGGGACCCGTAACAGTGGAGGAGTTTATACCGGTAACCTGTGAAGAAGACGTGCTTGCCGCTGATAAAAGCTGCCCGCTGATCCTGCTGATTGAGGACCATCAGGAATTAAGAGAATTTATCCGGAAATCTTTGGCCGGCAGGTATCGCTTAATTACCGCCGCAGATGGCCCGGAAGGCGTGGCTATGGGCATACAGCACATTCCCGACCTGGTAATTACAGACCTGATGATGCCCGGGCTAACCGGTTACCAGGTAACCGAAACATTAAAAAAGGATGAACGAACCAGTCACATCCCTGTTATCATACTTACCGCTAAAGCGGGTATAGATAACCGTATACAAGGGATAGAAACAGGTGCAGATGCCTATTTGACCAAACCCTTTGAACAGCGAGAATTAATTGCACAGATTGAAAACCTGATCAGCGTGCGCGAGCAATTGCGCATCCACTATAAAAATAGTGACCTATGGTTGAAAAACACCAGCGAGCTGCCCTCCATCGAACAGGATTTTATAGCAAGGATACGCCATGCTGTGGAAAGCCACCTTAACGAAGAAGGTTATAGCGCGGATCAGCTGGCTGTGGATATGGGGTTAAGCCGTACCCAGTTGCACCGGAAGCTTAAGGATGTGCTTGGGCAGGCCCCCGGTGAGTTGATTCGTGTGGTTCGCCTTCAATACGCGTATAACCTTTTAGAACGCCGTGCGGCAACGGTATCTGAGGTTGCTTACATGGTTGGCTTCGGCAGCCCTGCCAGCTTTTCGGCCAGCTTCTCGCGCCATTTCGGGTTTGCCCCCAGCAAGGTTGCGGTATCCGGATCTTAATCATTACCTTATCGTTTTAAGAAAATTGTTGTGTGCCGATAAAAACGTTACAAAATCGAAAGTTTTTGCAACAAACGCGAAAGTGTGTTTTAAACAGGAGGTGTTTATTTGCGGTATAACATTAATAACTACCCGTAATGAGAACACTTCAAAACCTAATCCCGGCACAAAGCCCCCGGAAAAAATTGACAATTGCCGTATTAACTTCACTGAGCTTATTAGCCATGTACGGCTGCGGCAAAAACGATGATAAACCCAAACCTGATCCGGTAAGTAGTGCCGGTTGCGCCATCGCAAGTGATAAAGACCAGGTACTTGGCGTACGCAACTTTGAATATGATGATAAGGGGCTGTTAGTAAAAATGACCGCGCCGAACTTCTATTACGGAGCTTTTGTCAGAACTATCGATCCAGGTAAAGCTGTGGATTCCTATCCAAGCGCCTCGGTAGACGGTAACGGTAACCATTACTATGGTACTATCGAAATCACTTATAAGTACAGCGGGGGCAGCGGGAATATTTACGATGGCAACCCCGAATTTTTACATGATTTGTTTGTTGCCACTAACCCGCCAAATAGTTATAAAAGAGACTCCCTGTACACATTTAAATATGATGATGCCAAAAAACATTTAACCACAGTGTATTTACCGGGCAATGGTAGTGTGGATGCCGACGGTTTCCTGCTTTTCAGAACAGAACTTGTATTTGCTTATGATAACAACGATAATGTAAGTCAGGCAAAAATTGTTTATGATTTTATGAGGAAGACGGTTGTTTATCCTGGCGGTGAAGGCAGGATCGATTATCTGCAAAAAACCGACGAAACGTTGAACGTTGTGTATGATGATAAACCTTCGCCGTATACGGCTATTTCTAAATATTGGAAATTTATAGGTGAAGATTTCAGCGGTTTTAGCTCCTATAACCTGGATAAGCTTCAGTTTTGGATAGGACGTTGCGCCGTGATGAGCAAAAATAACCCGGTTAAGATCACCGGGAAACTCCGGAACGCTTTTGGTTCTCCGCTCACTGACATTAACGCAACCCTGACCTATCAATACAATGAGAAGAATTTCCCGGTGAGCATGGCCATTAACGGCTCCGAAACCAATGCTTTCACTTACAAGTGTAAATAATTTATCCTAAAGCGCAGTGTTTGAACTTATAACATCTTCTATAGTTTTTAGCAGCGTTATCGTGATCGATAGGTGAGGTATTGTTGAAACTATAATATAGTACAGCCACTTTCCGGAATTGAGCGGTATGCCGCTCAGGAAAGTGGCTGATTTTATCCGCAGATTTGGTAGCTGTTTAGAAAATACCATCAATCTTACGGGTTGAGTGTCCTTTGCTCCTAAACTTGTTAGCCGTCCCAAAATGAACGCATGAAGTATTTGCCATTTAACAATGGCCCTTCCTGCTGATGTTTATAATGATTGAAAAGTGCTAATCCTTTGGCGGTAAGCAAGCCTCTGATGAGATATCCAAACAAAAGCTCCCACTGGTTATTGATATGCGGAAGATCCGGATTCAGGATAATTGTTAAACTTTCCAACAAAAATTCGGTAATCACCTCAAAGTTTAAATCGTCCTGGTACAGATCGTTTCTAACACCGCAGGTCATATTGGCCTTCATGAGTTCGGCCAGATAGCCTTGCCTGTGCTCATGGAGTTTTTTGAAGGCATCAGGGTGATTGTTTTCGAGGTCATGCATTAAAGCCGGATAAAGCGTTTTATAAAAGTCCTTCGCATAGGTCAGGATGAAAAACAACTCCAATATGGCATCGCTGTTTTTTGCCTTTAAAGATTCGCAACGGGCAATATTCACGGTAATTTCGTTTTCTACAAACGTTGTCACCAGGTCATCTTTACTGCTGAAAAATTGATAGACAGTTTTTTTGCTGATACCTAAGCTGCCTGCAATTTTGTCCATGCTAATACTGCGGATACCATACCTGATAAAAAGGTCGTGTGCTTTATCGGCAATTTTTTGTGCTATATCCATCATCGTAATTTCAGGTGTGTTTATTGCTCTTTAGCCGCAAATCCTTCCCTGCTTACTTCCAGCCCCCGCCCAGGCTTTTGTACAGGGTTACCACCGCAGTAAGTTGTTGCAACCTGTCGTTCACGCTGCTTAACTGTGCCGCTAAATAGTTCTGCTCAGATGTTAGTACATCGGTATAAGTTACGTAGCCGTGTTTAAGCAGGTCGCGGTTATAGTTTACCGACCGAAGCCAGGCATCAAGTTGCAGCTTGCGGGTTAAGGCTTTATCTTCAACTGTTTTATAGCTGTATAAGGCATCAGAAACTTCTCTGCCGGCATCAAGCACGGTTTGCTGAAACGTTGCTACATTTTCTTCGTATTGCGCTTTGGCAAGCTGTAGCCGCTGTTTGTTAAGGCCTTTGTTAAATATGGGCTGTGTTAAGTTACCTACAACGTTGCCAAAAATAGTAGCGCTTTTAAAAAGGTCGCCAACGGTTGATGACTGCCAGCCTCCCTGCGCGGTTATACTCAATGAAGGATAAAAGTAAGCCCGGGCCACATTAATCTGCTCAAAGTAGTACCTTACATTGTACTCTGCCTGCTGTACATCAGGGCGATTGCTAAGCAATTGCGCCGGTACCCCGGTTTGTAATGTGGTATCTGTTTGCTGGGCATCAAGTGCATTTCTTTCTACCGGGCCCGGGTGTCTCCCTAACAAAACACACAAGGCGTTTTCAGTTTGATGAATATTATTTTGCAGGTCGGGTATGGTAACCTCGGCGGCGTACCGGTTGGCTTCACTTTGCGCTACCGATGCTTCATTTACCCGGTTAGCTATTTTTAATGCTTTATTTGTTTCTACATCCTCTTTACGGTTTGCTACGGTTTGCTGGGTTATAGCCAGCTGTTTGTCGTAAGCTAAAAGGTTATAATAATCGGTAGCTATATCAGCAACAAGCTTGGTTTGCACCGCCCGTTGGTAGGCGTAGCTTTGTAAAAGCAGCGCGAGCGAACCTTTTTTGGCGCTGCTTAGTTTACCCCAAATGTCTATTTCCCAACTGGCATCGCCTGTTACGGCGTAAACATTTTGCGGCATAAAACCCAGGTTCCCGCCTTGTGTAGCGGCAACTTTTTGTTTGGTATATTGCGGCGCTACACTTAAAGTTGGAAAAAATGCCGCTTTGGCCTGGCGTAGGTTGGCATCGGCTTGTTTAATACGGGCAATAGCTACTTTTAAATCGTAGTTGTTGGTTATACCTTCCTGTATCAAATCCTGCAGTTTGGCATCCTTAAACATTTTTTTCCATGACAAACTGGCTATGGTGGTAGTATCATTCGTAGTGCCGCCGCGGTAGGCGCTATCTGTTTTAGCGTCGGGCCTTGTATAGGGCTGCCTTAACTTACAGGCAGGCATCAACAGTACAGCCGCTGCTATTACAGCAGCTGTACGGATAAAATATTTTAAGTTCATAAACATGGTGTATGTTTAAATAAAACGATAATGGTTAATTCAGGGCCGGGGTTGCCGGGTGGTGACTTTCGGGCGTTTGGCCGGGTTTCTTTTTCTTTGCTAATTTTTCCTGTAGTGTTTGAAAAATGATATAAAGAACCGGTATAATGAATACGCCGAATACGGTTCCGGTAAGCATCCCGCCTACAGCACCGGTACCGATGGAGCGGTTACCGGCAGCGCCAACACCAGATGAAAGCATCAGCGGCAATAAGCCGGCAATAAAGGCAAGCGAGGTCATCAATATTGGGCGTAAACGGGCTGTTGCCGCCTCAATGGCGGCGGCGGTGATGGTCATCCCTTTTTCACGTCTCGCAACGGCATACTCTACAATCAGGATGGCGTTTTTGGCAAGCAGACCAATCAGCATGATTACGGATATCTGCATATATATATTATTGTCTATGCCCATGATTTTAGCGAAGAGGTAAGTGCCAAATAAGCCCACCGGCAGCGAGAATAGTACAGCAAACGGTATAATATAACTTTCGTAAAGCGCGCTAAGCAAGAAGAACACAAATACAACGCAAAGGATATAGATGAAAACCGTTTGCCCGCCGGCACTCACCTCCTCACGCGACAGGCCGGAGTAATCAAAGCTGTAACCCGCCGGCAACGTTTTAGCTGCCGTTTCCCGCACAGCGGCAAGTGCATCGCCACTGCTGAAACCCGGTTTCGGGCTGCCAATTACCGATATGTTATTATACAGGTTAAACCTTGATAAGCTTTGCGGCCCGTTAACCGAGGTGAGGGTAACAAATTCTGATACCGGCGCCATGTTACCCGAGCCATTTTTTACATAAATATTATTCAGGCCCTGCGAATCGCTCCTGTATTTAGCATCGGCCTGTACCATAACCCGGTATTGTTTGCCAAACTGATTAAAGTTAGATGCATAGATACCGCCGTAATATCCCTGCATAGTTGCCATCAGGTCGCTGGGTAAAATGCCGGCTTCTTTTGTTTTGGCTACATCGATATTCATCAAATATTGCGGATAGTTGGGATTGAACCCGGTAGCTCCGTACAAAATTTCGGGCCGTTGGTTTAATGCACCCAGGAAGCCCCCGGCCACTTTGCTGAAGTTTTCTATACTGCCCCCTGTTTTATCCTGCAATTCGATAGTAAAGCCGCTTGAATTACCAAAGCCCGGCACCGTAGGCGGTGCAAAGAAAATTATCTTGGCATCTTTTATCCCGACTGTCATGCCAAATAGCTGGCCGATAACATCGTCCACTTTTGTGCCCTTTCTTTCATCCCATGGCTTTAGCTTAAACACCAGCAGGCCAAAATTACTGCCTGTGCCGTTAATGATGCTTTGCCCGGTTATTTTTGCCCGGTTGGCAACTACCGGTATTTTTTTGGCAATATTATCAACCATATCGGCAACCTGGATGGTTTTTTCAAGAGATGTACCGGGCGGCAGGCTGATATCGGCGAAAATGGTGCCCTGATCTTCATTGGGTACAAAGCCCCCGGGCGATGTTTTCATGAAGAAAACGAGTAATACCGTAAATAATACTACCGCCGAGGGGACGATCCATTTTTTACGGCTTAAAAAACCTATCGACTTTTGATATTTACCTTTCAGCGTATCAAAGCTTGTATTAAAAGCGATATAAAATCTTTGCAGCAGGCTTTTCCTGGTTCCGTCATGCTCTTCATGAGGCTTTAAAAACAGCGAACAAAGCGCAGGGCTCAGCGTTAAGGCATTTACTGCCGAAATTACAATCGCCGAAGCGAGTGTTAAACCAAACTGTTTAAAAAACACGCCCGAACTACCACTGATAAAAGAAACCGGTACAAACACAGCCGCCATCACCAGCGTAATAGCTACAATTGTTCCACCTAATTCGCTCATGGCGTCTACTGAGGCTTCGTATGATGATTGATAACCTTCATCAAGTTTAGCGTGTACTGCTTCAACAATAACAATGGCATCATCTACTACTATACCAATGGCCAGCACCAGGGCAAACAGCGTGAGCAGGTTAATGGTAAAGCCAAACAGGCTCAGGCATGCAAACGTACCGATGATGGATACCAATACCGATATACCGGGTATCAGTGTTGATCGAAAATCCTGGAGGAATATAAAAACAACAATGAAAACTAAAATGTAGGCTTCTATTAAGGTATGCACCACTTTTTCTATCGATGCGCTTAAAAAATCATTTGCGTTAAGCAATGATACATAACTCACTCCTTTTGGAAAGGACGCTGAAGCTTTATCCAGCGTGGCAATGGCATCCTTAATAATAGTCTGCGCGTTAGAGCCCGCGGTTTGGCTGATAGCAATAACGGTTGCCGGTTGTCCGTCGGTATTCATGGTTGATGAATAGGTGAGGGAGCCCATTTCCAGCCTTGCAATGTCCCTTAAGCGTAACAACTGGCCGTTGGTTTTAGCCCGCATAATGATATTGCCAAACTGCGCCGTATCCAGCAAGCGGCCTGTATATTTAATAGTATATTGAAAAACCTGGTTGCTGTTCTCGCCGAATTTACCCGGCGCGGCATCAAAGTTTTGTTCGGCAAGGGCGTTATTCACATCAGCCGGGGTTAAACCATAGGTTGCCATTACATCTGGCTTAAGCCAAACACGCATCGCATAATCTTTAGAACCAAATGAAACCACGCTGCCAACACCGGTTATCCGTTTAATTTCGGGGATGAGGTTGATATTGGCATAATTGCTCAAAAATGTTTGGTCGTACACCGGGTTATCACTTTTAAGCGCGAAGATCAGCAGGTTGCTGCTTTGTTGTTTATCTACTGTAACTCCTGCTTTGGTAACTTCGGCAGGTAGTAAATTTGTTGCCCGCTGAACCCTGTTCTGCACATTTACAGCGTTGATATCCGGGTTTGTACCTAATTTAAAGTACACGGTTATAGTAGCATCACCATCATTGGTGGCTGTAGATGTCATGTAGGTCATGCCCTCTACGCCATTGATCTGCTCTTCCAACGGTATGATAACGTTTCTTTGAATTACATCTGCACCGGCGCCGGTATAGGTAGCGGATACTTTAACAGTGGGCGGGGCAATTTCGGGGTATTGGGTAACCGGCAAACCTAAATAGGCCAATACGCCCAGTATAACTATCATTACCGATATAACGGTAGATAAAACCGGTCTTTTAATGAATATTTTAAGCATGATTATTTAAAATTTTGAGTGAACCATGACGGTAAACCGGCCTATTGATGGTTAGTGTTTGCAGGTGTTGTTTTTCCGGCGGCGGCATACAGGCTGTCGGTGTTCACAGGCATGGGTTTAATGGCAGTACCTGGCTTTAAGTTACCTACGCCCTCTATCACCAGTTTATCACCCTTTTTCAGGCCGCTTTCCACCACGTACAAATTCCCTATCGTATTTGCGGATACACGGATCCCGGTATTTACGGTACTGTCTTTATCACTTAGTGTATACACAAATTTTTGCCCCTGCAAATCATAAGTTGCATTTTGAGGAATGAGCAGGGCGTTTTCTATATGGATGGGTATTTTGATGGTAGCGCTGCTGCCGCTGCGGATCAACCCAAGCGTATTGGGGAAATTAGCACGTAAACTTACCGACCCCGTTTCGGTACTGATCAAACCGCCTGCGGTAACAATTCTGCCTTTTGCCGGATACGTTGTACCATCGGCCAGTATCAGAGATACATCGGCCAGGGTGGCCAGCTTTTCTTTGATGGTTGCGCCTTTTACCGTTTTTGAAAACTCAAGCAGTTGCTTTTCGTTGAAAGAAAAGTATACGTAAATATTATCGGTGTTGTAAACCGTGGTTAAGGGGTTTGCCGAGGTGCTGCTTACCAGGCTGCCAACTTTATAGGGGATAGTTCCAATAACGCCATTGGAGGGGCTTGTTAAATAAGTATAGCTTACATTCACTTTAGCGTTAACCAGGTCTGCCTGCGCCGAAGCCAGGGAAGCTTTTTTAGAATTTAAGGTGTACTGCTTTGATTTTAGCTCATAATCGCTTATAATCTTTTTTTCAACCAGCGGCCTAACCTCTTCTACGTCCATTTCGGCGGTCTGAACATCAGCTTCTGCAATCTTAACAGCCGCAAGGGCACTTCTTAAAGCGGCCTCGTATTGCGGGTTTCTTAATTCAAACAGGGGCTGGCCTTTATGCACGGTCGCGCCTTCATCCACAAATATTTTCTGGACAAAGCCATCTACTTTAGGACGTATTTCAACATTCTGCTGGCCTTCGATGGAGGCAGGGAAGCTGTAGAAAATAGTTGCCGGGCCTGCATAAACCGTAGCGGCTTTATAAGGCGTGGGGCCTGTGGGTAAGCCGGGGCCTCCTGCGCCCGGGCCACCGGCAGCGGGATTGCCCCCGCAGGAACTAAGTGCTATCAATCCTAATGAGAATTGAAAAATTAATAGCTTGATATCTGTTTTTATTGACATTTTCATATCGATGAGCGTTGATTATTGTGATTATTTAAAGTGTTTTCTTTTAATGAACGGCACAAAGTTGAAGCATAAACTATCGTTAAAAAATGTCTGTAAGGAGTGAAAGCATGTGTATATGTCGCATTTGAGCCAAAAATGGGCGATTGATGCGTTTATTACATTTGGCTGGCAATCAATTGTTTGTTGGTATGAAAATGAGCCTTTTAGACATATTGTTGCCACTTACAGACATGGTTAAATGCCATCCGGATACCAATATTTGCCTCGGTTTTACCGACTGTTAATCTTTATAAAATGTCATTAAAAAATAAGGTCGCGGTTTTAACGGGAAGCACCGGCGCTACAGCTATAAACATTGCTCAAATGCTGCTGAAGGAAGGTGCAATTGTTGTAGTACCTGCAAAAAGTGCAAGGGATTTGTTATGGATCAAACAAATTGAAGATGTTGCTGGTAAGGGCACCATCATTACCCTATTGGCCAATTACCCAGATTTTTACAGGGCTAAAGAAATTGCCGATGACATTATTGAACGTTTTGGCAAAATTGATTTGAGTATTGCCTGTTTTGAAGGTTCCGCTGTCGCCCGGCCGCTTAGCCAGGTAGAAATTACAGATTGGGAACACACGATGGAACAAAACATAACCGCTTTTTTTGTTGCCGCCAGGCTTTCTTTCAGCAGCATGAAAACATCGCGGCATGGTATGTTTATAAGTATCGATTTCACCGCTCAAACCATAAAGGGCACCGACGTTAAGCTTGCCCGCTTATCGCAATGTATGCAAAGGGAAATGGCCAAAATGTTTTGTGAAGAAGTTAAAGGCACCAATATAAAATACTATCATTTGTATGTAGATGCCGGGAAGAGAAATAATAAGGTAGAAGATAACTATATACATCCGGACGAGTTGGGAGCATTGATTGTGGATCTGTATAAAGGAAATATAACCGGTACCCAGGCGCTGTTTGAATGGATGCATGATAAATAAGCCATTTAACCTTTATAAGGGAATCTGTTATTATACTTTGACACTGATGTGATAAGAAGATATTACGAAGAAACCGCGTTAATTAGTTAATTTGGTTTTTTTATTGAGTTAATTACCTTGTGAAGTTTATGAAAGCAGATGCCCCGTCCATTCATCATTATACGATAAGTGATGTGAGTATTGATGCCGGCCGAAAGCAGCTTGCCAAAGATTTTTTAACGTTCAGGAATGATGAATTGAAACCCAGCGCAGAAAGAATGGGTAAGCCATGGCGTTCTGCTCATTTTTCAATCGGGTTGGTTATTGAAGGAGAAGGACATTTCCAGATTAATCTGATTAATTACCATATAAAAAAGAACAGTCTTATTGTTATCCCCTTTAATGTTATCCACCAGCTTCAGAAAGTTGACGATGGATTTATTGTAATGGTGGTTAACTTTTCGCATGATTTTTTGGCTCAGGCGCGCTTTAGCGAAAAGCATATACCTTCCTTTGGATTTTTCTCCACGCAGAACAACCCTTACCTGATGCTGGACGATCAGGATGCACATGCATTACATGAAGTGATGAAAATGTTGCACAAGGCGGATGACCCGGAATATCTGCATCCCTTTAAAACCGAGATCATTCATCATAGCTTTAATATTTTTATGTTTGAGGTTGCCGCTTTGTTTAAAAAATACCGGCCCGACGAACAGGTACGATTAACCAGGAAAGAAGAGATCTTATCATCGTTTATAAAATTACTCTTCCAGCATTTTAAAGAGGAGCGGGGAGTACAATTCTATGCGGATGAGCTTTATTTAACACCCAAGCACCTCACAAAAATGGTGAAAGAGCTAACCAACAAAACATGTGGTGAGATGATTGACGAACTTGTAATCATTGAGGCTAAAATAATGCTGGATGACCTGGGCCTGCCGGTTTCGAGCGTTGCCCAGCAATTACAGTTTAGTGATCAGTTTTTCTTTAGTAAGTTTTTTAAAAAACATACCGGCATTAATCCAAGTAAGTATAAAGGCGCGATGAAATACCAAAATACCCTATAACGCGGTCCCGGCTTGGGCCTAATCCCTACGTCCAATCATTTAGTGATCTTATAACATAATACCACTGCACTAACCCAATCTTCACAATTTCTTAACTTAATCATAGATGTAGTTTTAATAAACATTGTTTAGTATTGCTTAACTATTAGCCGCCGGGCGACAGAAGGATGTTGCCGGTGAGTCAAAAAAATTATTTCTCTATGATTAAGCACGAAGGATATTTGCACACCGAAGGCGATCTGAATTTGAGCGAAAGCCGCCGGGAATGGAACCGGCAACATACAGATGCCGCTACGCAGCAAGCTTTGAAGGCTGATGCAGATCATTTTTTGCATCAGGCCCTCTCTACACCTTGTTTGGATGTCATCGATTCGGCCGAAGGAATAAGGATCAAAAACCTCGCGGGGAAATCATATATCGATTTTCATGGTAATAATGTGCACCAGCTTGGTTATCACAACAGGTTTATCATTGAACGGGTAAAAGAACAGCTGGACAAACTGGCGTTTTCTCCGCGCAGGTACACCAATATCCCGTCTATAACGCTCGCTGAACGCCTGAGCGCTTTAACAGATCATGCCTTGTCGCGTGTGTTGTTTGCCCCCGGCGGTACTTCGGCCATAGCCATGGCCATGAAACTGGCCCGTATTTATACCGGCAAGTTTAAAACCATAGCCATGTACGATTCTTTTCACGGCGCATCGATGGATAGTATCTCCCTGGGAGGCGAATATGTTTTTCAGCAGGGTTTAGGGCCGTTAATGGCCGGAAGCATCCACGTTCCGCCGATAGACACTTACCGGGGTATGTGGTTTAACCGCGATAATGAAAACGGCGGCGATTTGGCTTATGCCGATTACCTGGAGTACGTAATTGAAAAAGAGGGCGATGTGGGTATCCTGGTTGCCGAAACTATCAGAAGTACAACGGTTCATGTACCATCTAAGGCTTATTGGAAACGGGTACGGGAGATTTGCGACAAGCATGGCGTGTTACTGGTATTTGATGAAATCCCAATTGGTATGGGCCGTACTGGTTCTATGTTTGCTTATCAGCACTATGATATTGTTCCTGATATCCTGGTGTTGGGTAAGGGGCTGGGTGCCGGTATAGTACCGATGGCCGCCATAGTTTGTAAAGACAAACTGAACGTTGCCGCGCAGGTATCGCTGGGGCATTTTACCCACGAAAAAAGCCCTTTAGGCGCCGCTGCCGCCCTTGCCGCATTCGATTATATGGAAGCTAATCATACCCTTCAGCATGTTGCCGAAGCCGAATCTTTTATGCTAAAACGACTGCTTGAAATGAAAGAGCGTATCAGCATTATCGGCGATGTGCGTGGTAAAGGGCTTTTATGGGGAGTTGAACTGGTAAAAGACAGATCGACCAAAGAAAAAGATACCCGCTCTGCAGATCAGGTACTTTATAAATGCCTGGAACTGGGCTTAAGCCTCAAAATATCCGATGGTAGTGTAATATGCCTTTATCCGCCGTTAACCAGCACAATTAACGAGCTTGAGGAAGCTATGGATATATTATCACAAGCGTTATTGTATGTAGTTGATAATGAATAATAAGGAAGTCAATCACACTTGTTAAAGGCACTTTGCTTGGTTCTATGCAACCTGCAACAAACATTTCGGATTGAAATAATAACAGCACATCTACAACTCTCCTGATTACACGTTAAACTGTTAAAAAACAAAAAGCTTTCAGATTGATTTCCGGAAGCTTTTTTTATTGCGTTTTGAAAACGTTCATAGTAGAAAGCATAAAAACGATCACATCGCCGGCGACCGGGAGGTTTCATAAAAACTTCATTATCAGGTACGAATTTCGCCCTCGTTAAAATACTTACACACGCTGATGAGCTTTGGCTATGTCAGCAATTGCTTATATTCTTGTTAATATCCGCTAATGCACATATTAGTAGTAGAAGATGAACCAAAGGTTGCCTCGTTTTTGCTGAAAGGCCTTAGGGAATCGCAATACCATGCTAGTTTGGCTGTTGATGTTTTTGCTGCTAAACAAGCCCTTCAGGCAGACGATTATAACGTCATTATTATTGATGTTTTACTTCCCGACGGTAATGGAATGGACCTGTGCCGGTATATCCGCAAGCAGGACTTATTCACGCCGATACTAATGCTCACCGCCTTAAACAGCATTGATAATAAAGTTACCGGTTTACAGGCTGGGGCGGATGATTATCTTGTTAAACCTTTTCACTTTAACGAGTTACTGGCACGGATTGAAGCATTGCTGCGCAGAACAGCAAGGATGCAAACCCAACCCCAACCGGGGGTACTCACATTTGCTGATCTGAAATTGAATACCGGGAGCAAGGTTGCCGAACGTGCAGGTACCGAAATTATACTGACCGCCAAGGAATACGCCTTGCTGGAGCTTTTTATGCAGCACCCCAACAAAACGCTCTCGAGGGATTATATCGCCGAAAGAGTTTGGGGGATTGACTTTGATACCAAAACCAATTTTATTGATGTGTATGTGAATTATCTCCGGAAAAAAATAGAGAAAGGTTTCGAAGGTAAATTGATCCATACAAATATCGGCATGGGCTATATTCTTAAAGAACGGGCCTGCTGATGAAGATCAAAAATAAGTTGGCGCTCAATTTCTCGCTCATAACGGCGGGTATACTACTGCTTATTTTATTGGCCATTTTTTTAGCGTTTTATTCGTTTGTCAGGGCTGATTTTTACGAACACCTGAACGACAGGGCAAAAGTGGCCGCGCAGTTATACCTCGAAGCCGACGAAATTTCTTCAGACTCGCTGGGGCATGTGAGGGAGCAATACCTGGCCAAATTACCACAGGAGCGTATTGGTATTTATAATGAACGAAACGAGTCGTTCCTGGCTCACAAAAATTCGTACTGGACGGATAAGGTTATTGATCGGGTTCGTAAAAAGGAATATTTGCAGTTTGCAGAAGGCAACCGGCAAACCGTAGGCGTTTATTACCGCGACAACCAGGGCAACTTCGTGATCCTGGTATCAGCTGTTGATGCTGATCATAATGACCAGTTAGTTGATATCGCCCGTATTATGCTGGTGGCTTTTATCGTTATCAACGGCGCTGTATTTTTTATAGGCCGCCGGTTTGCGCAACGGTCATTGTCTCCGATAAATGATTTGATTAGTCAAATGCAGCAGATCACCGTAAATGACCTGCACGTCAGGGTGAGAGAAGGAGAGGGGAAGGACGAGATCACCGAGCTGGCGCGTAATTTTAACAGGCTGCTTGAACATTTATATAATGCCTTTGAACTTCAGCAAACGTTTGTAACAAACGCCTCGCATGAGTTGCGTACGCCGGTTACCAGTATTATAGGTGAGATTGAAGTGGGGCTCAAAAGAGAAAGATCTGCCGCGGAGTATCAGCAGTTACTGGCCTCTGTACTCAACGATGCCGAAAACCTGAACGATACCATCAGCAGTTTGATGGAGCTGGCCCAGTCTGACCTGGAGTATACCCGCGCCAAATTAACCCCGGTTATGATAGATGAACTGATATGGGAAATACATCACTACTGGAATACCAAAAAGGAAAAAGGAAAGCTTATTGTTGAAATGCAGCACATGCCCGAAGATGCGAACCATTTGGTAATGATGGTTAGTAAGCCTTTACTGATCATTGCTTTAAATAATATTATCGGGAATGCCTTTAAGTTTTCGGGCGGTAAGCCGGTGGTTTGTACATTAAATGTCGACGATAAATTGATTAAAATAGCTATCAGGGATGGGGGAATTGGCATTCCTGCGGAAGATATCGATAAAATATTCAACTCGTTTTACCGCAGCCCCAACGGGCGAAGCTTTAAGGGCAGCGGCATTGGTTTGTATATAACCAGGAAAATTGTCCAGCTTTTTGGCGGTACCATCACGGTTACACCGGCACAACCCGGAAGCGTTTTTTTATTAACTTTTCCGCAGCCTGTATTCTAATCCCGTTCTAATCCGGTTTTAATTCTTCTCTAATCTGGCCTGTATAGTTTTGGATAAACAAATAAACTATGCACCGAAAATTTGTTATCGTTCTTTCTTCAATTCAACTATGGTGTATGGCTGTTCCAGGTGCCCGCGCTCAGGCGCAGGCACCCAACAGTGATACGCTAAAGGTAAATATCAAGCAAATTGAAGAACAGTTTTTAAAAAACAACCTCACGCTTATTGCCGAAAAGTATAATATAGATAATGCCGAGGCCCAGGTTACAACCGCTAAACTTTTTGCCAACCCCGATTTTAATTTTCAGAACGGCATTCTTAATGATACGCATAACGCGTATAAAAATCAGTCGGCAGGTATTTCGCAATTATTTACTACAGCGGGTAAACGGAATAAAAACATACGCCTGGCTCAAATTGGGGTAGCTCAGGCTAGGTACCAGTTTTTTGATTTGCTGCGTACGCTCAGGTTTACCATCCGTACCGATTTTTATACAATTTACTACAACCAGCAGTCGGCTATGGTTTACGACCTTGAAATCGGCTCGTTAAGGAAAACCTTGTCGTCGTTCAAAGAGCAGTTTGCCAAAGGTAACATCGCTCAAAAAGAGGTGTTACGTATCCAATCGCAGCTTTATTCTTTGCAGGCCGAATACAATAGCCTGGTAACTGGTATAGATGCAACTGAAGCTGAGTTGAAAATGCTTATCAAAGCCCCGCCTCAAAGTTACATCGTGCCGCTTGTAGACCCTGGCTTTGCCAATACCACGTCGGCTACTTCAATTCCATACAGTAAATTGCTCGACTCGGCCTATGTAAACCGTTACGACCTTAAAAACGCGCAGATAACTGTTGATTATAATAAAATCAATCTCGCCCTGCAAAAGGCCACCGCAGTCCCCGATATTACCTTTTCGCTGGGATATGATAAATACGGTTCATTCAATAACAACTACGTAGGCGGGGGGATTGATTTTAACCTGCCCTTCTTTAACCGTAACCAGGGCGGTATTAAACAGGCCCGTATAGCGATAGACCAAAGTAAGGTGCAGCTGGAAAATCAGCAAAACCAGGTAGCGATGGATTTGGCCACATCTTACAAGGAGGCCTTACGTTATGAAGATCTGTATAACAGTTTCGACCCTGGCTTTAAATCAGATTTTACCCACCTCATCAGCGAGGTATATAAAAACTATTTGCTGCGCAATATCGGCCTGCTGGAGTTTATAGATTTTTATGATTCCTTCAAAACCAATACCGTTCAGTTCAATAACATCCAGCTTAACCGGGTCACATCACTCGAGCAATTAAATTACGTTACGGGCACTCCTTTCTTTAACCAGCATTAAGATGAACTATTTATTAAAAAAACATGGCCTGGGATGCATGGCAGCCGCATTATTGTTGATCAGTTTAAACTCATGCAACTCTGATGATCATTCCGAACAGGCAAGGCAGCCCTATACACTGTCTGATTCGCTAAAGCGTACATTGGTTATCGATACCGTCAAAATCCGCAATATCAGTTATGCCATAAAGTTTAACGGGGTTGTTGATTTTAATACCGATAAGGTATCCAACATCTTCCCGCTGGTAAGCGGCGTAGTACAAAATATCCATGCTATGCCGGGCGATTTTGTTAAAGCCGGTGAAGTGCTTGGCATGGTAAAAAGCAGCGAAATGGCCAACTATTCTTCTTCGCTAAGTTCATCAGAGGCCGCTGTACGCCTGGCTAAAAAACAATTGGAGCAGCAGCAGGACCTCTACAAAAGCGGTATGGCATCCAAATTAGATATTACCACTGCCGAGGTTAATTATGAACAGGCCGTAGCCGCAAAAACGGCCGCGCAGCGCGTGCTGATGGTTAACGGTAATAATACCAGTGGTGATTATTTTATCAAATCGCCCATTGACGGTTTCCTGGTACAGAAAAACGTAACCAACGGTATGGCTATCCGTCCCGATAACTCGGCTCCTATGTTTACGGTATCAAATCTTAAAAATGTATGGGTTGAAGCTAACGTATATGAGGAAAATGTAAGCAAAGTTCATGAAGGCGACGATGCCGATATCTCGACGATATCGTATCCTGATAAGATTTTTAAGGGGAAGGTGAACAGGCTGATGAACGTGATTGATCCCAATACCAAAGTAATGAAGATGAGGGTGATTATTGATAACCCCGACTTTATGCTAAAACCGCAGATGTTTGCTACGGTAACTATTAACAATACCGAAAATGACAAGGCAATTTCGGTGGCCAGCAGCGCGCTCATCTTTGATCATAGCCAATATTATGTTGTTGTTTTAAAAGGAGATAAAAATGTGGAGCTGCGCCAGGTTGAGGTTATCAGCACCAACGGAAAAACGGCATTCATCAAAAGCGGTGTTAATGTTGGCGAAAGGGTAATTGCCTCGAAGGCAATACTGGTGTACGGATCATTAAACAGTTAACTACCAATTATTTCCTAAAATGACTAAGCTCCTTAAACGGATCATAGGGTTCTCGTTAAAAAACAGGATTCTCATATTATTTCTTGCTCTTGTACTTGTTGTTGCAGGCATTATCACCTTTGTTCAAATGCCTATTGAGGCATTTCCTGATGTTACCAATACCGAAATAGACATTATTACACAATGGCCCGGACAGAGTGCCGAGGAAGTGGAAAAACTGGTAACCATCCCCATTGAGATAGCACTGAACCCGGTGCAGAAAAAAGTAAGCCTGCGCTCAACTTCCATTTTTGGATTAAGCTACGTGAAGGTGATTTTTGATGATGGTATCAAAGATCCGGAAGCAAGGCAACAGGTGATGTACCTGCTTAATAATGCTAACTTACCCGCGGGGATAACACCTTCTGTGCAGCCGCCGGTAGGGCCAACCGGCGAGATTTTCAGGTATACGCTCCGGAGTTCGGTTCGTGATGTAAGGGAACTTAAAACAATCCAGGATTGGCTGATTGACAGGCGGCTACGATCTATCCCCGGTATTGGTGATATTAACAGTTTTGGCGGAAAAACCAAGACTTATGAAATTACCGTCGACCCGGAAAAGCTGGCTACGCTGAATATTACGCCTTTAGATGTTTTTACTGCCGTTCAGAAAACCAATATCAACGTTGGCGGCGATATGATTATTCAAAACAACCAGGCCTTTGCCGTAAGGGGGTTGGGGTTACTTAATGATATCAACGAGATCCGCAATATTATCGTAAGCAACAATAATGGTGTTCCGGTGCTGGTGAAGGATGTTGCACATGTTGAAATTTCAAATTTACCGAGATTGGGATGGGTAGGCCGAAGCGACGCCGTTATTAAAAACGGTAAACGTACCGTAACCGATGATGCTGATGCCGTTGAGGCGATTATTGTGATGCGCAAAGGCGAAAACCCGACACAGGTGGTTAACGCGCTTAAAGCCGAAGTTGATAAACTGAACAACGATATACTTCCTGCAGATACCAAAATAGTACCCTATTACGACCGCACCAACCTCATCGGTTACGCTACGCATACGGTGTTGCACAACCTTATTGAGGGGATTTTACTGGTAACCTTGCTGGTGTCGCTGTTTATGTTCAACTGGCGTACCACGCTTATCGTATCTGTAATCATTCCGTTGGCCTTGCTGTTTGCTTTTATTTGCCTGCACCTCATGGGGATGTCGGCCAATTTACTATCGCTGGGCGCCGTTGACTTCGGTATCATCATTGATGGAGCTGTGGTAATGGTAGAGGGGATGTTTGTAATTCTTGATCACAAGGCTGTTGAACTGGGGATGCACCGTTTTAACAAGATCGCCAAGCTGGGCCTGATCAAAAACAACGGCGCAACGTTGGGTAAAGCCATCTTTTTTGCCAAATTGATTATCATAACTGGCTTATTACCGGTATTTGCCTTTCAAAAAGTTGAAGGAAAGCTGTTTTCTCCGCTGGCCTATACGCTTGGTTTCGCGTTATTGGGCGCTTTGATCACCACGTTAACATTAGTGCCGGTATTGATCAGTTTGTTATTGCGCAAAAATGTTCATGAAAAGCATAACCCCTTTGTGCATAGGCTTACGGCATTTATGTTAGGTGGTTTCGTTAAATCATTCAGGTTTAAGGAAATTGTAGTGACCTTATCTTTGATCGCTATGGTGGTTGGCCTGTTCTCATTCAGGTTTTTAGGCAGCGAATTTTTGCCCGAGCTGGATGAAGGCGCGATATGGCTGAGGGTACAATTGCCTTACAGCGTATCTCTTGATCAGTCGGTTGAAACGGCCCGGCAGGTACGCAAAATATTGATGGAATTTCCGCAGGTTCAGTATGCCGTTTCGCAAACAGGGCGACCGGATAACGGAACCGATGTAGCCGGTTTTTACAACAATGAATTTGATGTGTTGATGTATCCCGAAGAAGACTGGAAGCCTAAGATTACAAAGGAGGAACTGATTAAGCAGATGAACGCACGATTATCAAAGCTGCCGGGTGTTGATCTGAACTTTTCGCAGCCAATCAGTGATAACGTGGAAGAGGCGGTATCGGGTGTAAAGGGATCGATAGTTGTAAAAGTTTATGGCGACTCGCTCAATTATATGGAAACCAAGGTAAACGAAGTTTACCGCATATTGAAGGATGTAAAAGGTATTGAAGATTTGGGCGTACTTAAAAGTGTTGGTTTACCTGAATTGGATATACAGCTCAATCAACAGAAAATGGCGCAGTACGGCGTTGCAACAGCCGACGCTAATTCGGTCATTGCCATGGCTATTGGCGGCCAGGCGGCTTCAAACTTATACGAAGGTGTAAGGATTTTTGATATCCGGGTTCGTTTTCCGGAAAATTTCAGGAGTACACCGGCCGATATTGGCAACCTGCTGGTGCCCACGCAAAGCGGGGCAAAGGTGGCCATTAAGCAAATTGCAGATATTACACAGAAAACCGGGCCCTGCCTCATTTTCCGCGACGAAAACGAGCGCTACGCCACCCTTAAATTTTCGGTGCGCGGGCGCGACATGGGTAGTACTATTGCCGAAGCCCGGCGCAAGGTTGATGCGCAGGTGAAATTGGCGCGCGGCTATCATATGGCCTGGCAGGGCGATTTTGAGAACCAGCAACGTGCCCAAAAGCGGTTAACCCAGGTAGTGCCCGTAAGTTTAATACTGATCTTCGGTTTATTGTTCATCATGTTTGGCAATGTGAAGGATGCGGTCCTGGTGTTTCTTAATGTACCATTTGCCATTGTTGGCGGAATTATAGCCTTGTTTTTAACGGGTACTAATTTCAGTATTTCGGCAGGCATCGGTTTTATTGCATTGTTTGGGATTTGTATTCAGGATGGTGTATTGCTGATCAGTATATTTAAACATAACCTGGAAAACCTGAAGGGTAAAACGCAAACCGATTTGTATACCGCTATCAAACTTGGTGTAAATTCCAGGATCAGGCCGGTAATGATGACCGCGTTGATGGCCGCCATAGGTTTGTTTCCCGCGGCTATATCGCATGGCATTGGTTCTGAAAGCTCCCGGCCGTTGGCCCGCGTTGTTATTGGCGGCATCTTGTGCGCTATGCTGTTTAGCTTATGGGTTTTCCCATTAATTTTCGGCTGGGCTTATCGAAAATTAAACAGGTAATTGATGCCAAAAACACGACCGGCGATGAATTGTGATTACTGGTCGCCTTCAACCGGTTTTAATAGTTCATAATTGCCTCACCCCAATCCTCTCTAAATAACAGGACTTTAAACAGTAAAGCTCCGTTCGCTATGGAAGGGTTGGGGTGAGTTTTTTTAGATATGTAAATCATGTGTTAAAAAGCCGTGCCGCGGCTTTTGCATAATAAATAGCGCTTAATCCCTCCGCCTTGAATCCTTACCTGGCCGCTTCCAGGGGTTTTATGTCCGCTTCAACAAGCTTTTCATCATTCGCGAATTATGGTCGAAGTAATTTTGACTGGTTAAATATTAGAGATGAAAAGCACAATACAAAATCGAAAAAAATTTACATTGGTCATCCTGTTTGTAATGGTGATAACAGGCCGTTTGCTGGCCCAGACAAGCAGCAACCCTGATGCCGTAATTGGAAATTTCAAGGGACCGGACGGTGACAGGACAATGGAAATTTATAAAAATAACGGGCAGTATTTTGGAAAGCTGACCGCTGTTTCAGAAAACAAGGAGGGCATAAAAGCAGGAACCGTAGTTCTTAAAAATTTTGTATTCAGGAAAGGGAAGTGGGAGGGAAAAGTATTCGTACCTGCAAAGCATACGGACTTTGATGCAACGCTGGCCCTTGATGGTAATAATTCGCTGGTGATCAGGGTGAAGCTGGGGATGATGTCCAGGAGCAAGACCTGGTCAAGAATACAGTAAGCAGTTGCGCACAATACAGCCTCATCCTTTTATTAAATAAACATGAGAATATTAAAAATGGGCCTATTACCGCTGATGTGTGGTTTTACCTTGCATGCCAGTGCCCAAACACGGCCCGATACGCTGAAGATCAGTTCCCTTGATGCTGTCATTGATGCTGCAGTAACGAGTAATCCTACCCAGGCGGTTTATCTTGAACAAATTAAGCAGGCAAGGTTTGATCATAAAGCTTCAGGTGGTTTTTATTATCCCCAGGCGTCGGCAAATTTTAACGGCACCGATAATATGAGCCTTGCTGTTACACCTGTACCTGGCGAATTATTTGGGCAACCGGGCAAAACCATCGATGTTAAGTTTGGAAAACATTACGTTTATAACACTGGTGTTACGCTCAGTCAAAGCATTTTTGACTGGACATCAGTAATGCAGGCTAAAATAGCCAGGGATCGGATCCGCCTGGCCGAATTGCAGCAGGAGGCTTATGTTCAAACATTAAAAGAGGAGGTAGCCCGGTATTATTACACCGCGTTGATAGCTAAAACCGCCCTGGCTATTAATGCCCTTGATGAAAAGCTTGGCAGCAGCGTTGTGTTGTTGACCGGCCAGCGGCTTCAGGCAGGTTCGGCAGACCGTATCGCATTGAACCAGGCGCAGATCAACGCCAATAGTATCCTGCAAAACAAATGGCAAAGCCAGCAACTTTACGATCAAAGCATAGAAAACCTGAAGATCCTTTTGGGAAAAGCCCCCGCTGCTGAAGTTATTATGCTCGACACACTGAATATGGATTCATTGGTAAGTGCTGATGTAACGGCGGTTGGTGCAGACCGTTCTTTAGAGGTTTACCGGCAAAAGGCTGATATTGCCGCGCTGCAAAGCAAGTCACAACAATCAGCGGCATTCCCCAAAATTTCAGCTTCAGCTTTCTTCGGTAATCAGCAGTTCAGGAATGATTTTGGCCTGTCATTCAGCCAGGATAGCTGGAAGTCATACAGCTACATTGGTCTTGGTATCACCGTGCCAATTTTTACCGGCTTTAGTAACACCAATAAATATAAAAGCCAAAAGGCGCAACAGCAGGTAGCGCGGCTTGAATTTGATAACGCTCAACAGCAAAGCCTTATCAACGATCGTTTGCTGCTTAAAAATTATAGCGATTACCGCCAAATGGTAACAGCATCCTATGCAAGTTTTAAGCTTTACGGGGAAAACCTAAAGCTTAATGACCAGAAATACAAAGAGGGAGTGATTAGCCTGGACGTTTACCAAAAAGTGTTTCAGGATTACCTTGCTGCCGAAAATGTATACCTCAACAACCTTTCACTGCTGTTATCTACCCAATCAACCCTTGTATCAAGAAAATGAAATATCACAAATTGCTTTTAATCTTTTTCTCAGCTTATCTGTACGGTTGCAGCCATCAGCCTGAGCTTAGTCCGGAGCGCCGGGATATCGTGGATGCGGTGTTTGGCAGCGGTCATATTGAAAACAAGGATCAATATACCGTTATGGCCAATACAGAAGGATTTGTTAAGTCGGCATTTGTTATAGAGGGGGATACTGTCACATCGGGGCAGCGCCTGTTTCAACTGGATAACCGTGTTCAGCAAACACAGGTGAATAATGCAGCCCAGAACTTGGATTTCGCCCTAAACAATGCCGCGCAAAACTCTCCTCAAATTACTCAGCTGGAGGCGCAGATAGCCCAGGCCCGGCAAAAAACACAGGTAGATTCAGCCAACTACGCCCGTTATTCCCGCCTGGTAAAAACGCAGGCCGTATCTATAGCGGATTATGACAACGCGAGGCTAAATTATCAGAATTCAGGTACCAGCCTGAAGGTGCTGCAAAAAAACCTTTCAGATTTAAAACATACACTCAACCTGAACGTGGCGAATGCCCGCGCTAACCTCGATATACAAAAAACCAACAATAGCTACCAAATGATCATTAGCCAGGCAAGTGGCGTAGTGATGAATGTGAATAAAAAGGCAGGCGATTATGTAAAAAAAGGGGATGCTATAGCTATACTGGGCACAGGGCAGCCAATTGCAAAGCTGGATATAGCGGAAGGCGATATAGACCGCGTTAAGCTGGGGCAGCGTACAATAATATCATTAAACAGCCGCCCCGATGAACGTTATGAAGCCACAATTACTAAAATTTATCCATCCTTCAATACCACAGATCAGTCGTTCATTGTGGAAGCAACCTTTAAAAATAATGTTAAAAACATGCTTAACGGTACACAGTTACAGGCAAACCTGATCGTGCAAACCAAAAAGCAGGCATTGGTTATTCCGTCTTATTGTTTGCTTAACGATCATTTTGTGATGCTGAAAGGCAGTAACGAGAAAAAGCGGGTAACTGTAGGGATCCGCACCATGGAGTGGACAGAAATAACCGGCGGGTTAAATGAACACGACGTTATAACTTTTCCCCAATAGCCATGTTTAGCACCAATTACAAAATTGCGCATACGCATTTAACATCCAATTTAAGACAAACGCTGGTGGCTTTATTGGGCGTAACCTTCGGTATATCCATGTACATTTTTATGAACGGGTTTATGGGGGGCGTTAATGATGCGCAAACAAAACTCGCGTTCACTTCATTGGCGCATGTGCGGATATACAACGACGGGCCCTCAGACCATACCAATTTGATCAGGGCTATAGTTCCTGAGCATACAAAAGTGCGGATAAGCAATGCCAAAGTTATTCAATACACTACCGGTATTAAGAATACCGCAGCCATCTTGTCGCTGCTGCAACAACAGCCGGAGGTAGTGGCGGTTACTCCGCAAGTGAACATCAATGTATTTTTCCGCAATGGCGGAAACAAGCTGAACGGAACCCTTGCCGGCGTTGACGTAACGAACGAAAACAAAGTTTATCACATCGCAAATTATATTACCGCCGGGACCTGGGATAACCTGCAATTCAGGCCCGACGGGATTATTTTGGGCGAAGACCTTGCGAAAGACCTCGGCGTTAACATCGACGATAATGTTAACATTTTAACCTCGGATGGTGTCAGTCATAATTATAAACTGATAGGTCTTTTTCGTACCAATGTCAAGCAGATCGACCAATCAAAAACTTACATCAATATCGCGGCAGCAAGGCAGCTGCTTTCAGAGAACCAGGAATATGTAACCGATATGCAGATCAACGTTCAGAATTACGAAGTTACCGAACCGCTTGTCAGCAGGGTTGCTCCCGTAGTTCCTTATAAAGTTGAAAGCTGGCAAACGGCTAACCAGCAACTGGAAGCAGGCGCGCAACTGCGTAATATCATTGCCATAGCTGTTTCATTAGTGATCCTGATGGTTGCCGGGTTCGGTATCTATAATATTATGAATATGACCATCAACGAAAAAATCAGGGAGATCGCCATCCTGAAAGCGATGGGCTATTCGGGCAGTGATATAACGCAGATATTTTTGACACAGGCAATGGTTATTGGCCTGCTGGGAGGCTTGGTTGGGTTATTGTTTGGGTACGCGGTGGCGCGGATTGTTAATCATGTGCCATTCCACATTGCCGGCATGTCAACTTTGCCAATGACCTATCATGTTAAGGATTATATCATGTCTTTTTTATTCGGTCTGGTCACTACGTTAGTTGCGGGCTATTTACCGGCCAGGAAAGCATCAAGGATTGATCCGGTAGAAATTATACGAGGTTAAGTATGAAAAATAAAATAGCTTTAAAAGCAGACCATATCGTTAAATACTTTTATGAACCTGAAAAATTCCAGGTGCTGAAAGACATTGGCTTTGAAGTAAAAACCGGCGAATTTTTAACCCTGACCGGTAAATCAGGCTCGGGTAAATCCACATTGCTTTACATCCTGTCGACGATGGATACCAGCTACGAAGGCTCGCTGGTTATCAATAACGAGTTGCTGACCGGCCGAAGCCAAAATCAGCTTGCCGCGTTCCGGAATGAGCATATTGGGTTTGTTTTTCAGTTTCATTACCTGCTGCTTGATTTTACCGTGCTGGATAACGTGATGCTTCCCGCCCTCAAGCTCAATAAAAAAAGCAAGGAAGAGATTGAGCATAAAGCTTATGAAAACCTTAAGTTGCTTGGATTGGAAAACCAGGCGTTAAAAATGGCGAATAAATTATCCGGGGGGCAACAGCAACGCGTAGCTATTGCCCGGGCGCTGATTAATGACCCGTCGATCATTATGGGTGATGAACCTACCGGAAACCTGGACTCAAAAAATACCAGGAATGTTTTTGATATTTTTAAACAGCTTACCCGGGAAAAGGGACAAACCATTATCGCTGTAACACACGATGATGATTTTGCCCGGAACAGTGACCGGGTGATAGACCTGAGCGACGGAAAGATCGTTCAATAAATGCCCTAACTTTACAACGTGAAAAAATTCAATCTTAAGGTAGGGATCCCGTTTTCTGTTATGATCTCGGTAGTGGCGATACTATTGAGGCTAATCAGGCTGGAAACCGCAGACCTGCGGCACTATCTGACACTTTTGGTGTATTTTTTCTGCTTTTCGCTGCTTTGCTGGGTTGGCAACCATTTGCTGCTGAAAGCCGATTTTGTTAAGAGGGGGATTCATAATCGCCTTCGGTTTACATTGGTAACCCTCCTTTGCGGTTGTATACTCACTGTGATTTTTGATAAAATTATTTCAAAATTATTTGGAGAGTTTTTATTGTCGGGTGATCTGCCGGGCGACAGAAGGATCGAGTTGATCCTCTTCCGCGGAACACTGCTTAATTGCTTAATTGGATTTATTGTTTATCAATTGATCAGGATGAAAGAAAACGAGCGGGATAAGTTGGAACTGGAACAGTTAAAACAAGCTAATCTCCAGGCTAACCTGTCGTCTTTAAAGGAACAGTTAAGTCCCCACTTTTTATTTAACACCCTCAATACCCTAACTTCATTAACTAATGACCAACCTGTAAAAGATTATGTGGAAGAACTTGCAAATGTTTACAGGTATCTTTTAAGCCACAAGCAAAAGGATTGGGTTACTATTAAGGAAGAACTTCATTTTATCGGATCGTACCTGTATATTATTAAAATAAGACTGGAAAAGGCTATCGAGATCTCCATCAATATCGATCAGGAGTTTATGAATTACAAGATCCCGCCGGTAACCATGCAATTGCTGATTGAAAACGCCACCAAGCACAATGTGGTGGCCGAGCAAAAGCCATTAAAGATCGATATCTACACGGAAGCAGGGTACCTGGTTGTCAAAAATAATTACCAGTTTAAAAAGACCCTCGAAGCCTCGTCGGGTATCGGGCTGAACAATATCATCCAGCGCTACCGGTTATTGTTTAACAGGGATATTGTTATCGACAAGAACGAAATGATGTTTAAAGTACAGCTACCGCTTATACCATGAATGTATTGATAATTGAAGATGAGGCCCGTTCAGCCCGGGAATTGCAGGCCGTGATAACAGCCGTTAATCCCGCCGTTAAAATCATTGGGGTTTTAGAATCGGTAGAACAAAGCCTGAACTGGCTGGCATCAAACCCCCAGCCCGACCTTATATTTTCTGATATTCAACTTGCCGATGGCTTAAGCTTTGAGATTTATGAGTCGGTCAGGATCACTTGCCCTATCATTTTTTGCACCGCGTTTGACGAATACTTAATGAACGCGTTTGATACCAATGCCATCAGCTATCTGTTAAAGCCCATTAACGAAGCCAAGGTTCAAAAGGCGTTTCTTAAATTGAATACATTGCTTGGAACTGTTAAAAAAGAGGAGTCTGATTTCCGGATCGAGAGATTATTAGCAAGCCTGAAAAAAAATTACAAAACCACATTGCTTGTGAGCCACCGGGAGAAGATCATACCGGTGCAGGTTAAAGATATCGCTTATGTGTGTCTCGACACTACGCTGATACGGATGGGCACCTTCCAAAATCAGCAATATTTCATGACAAGCAGCATGGATGAATTGGAAAAGATGCTCGATCCCGAACTTTTTTTTCGTGCAAACCGGCAATTCCTGATCAACAGGAACGCAATCGGGAATGTAGAAAAGTTCTTCACCAGGAAACTCGCTGTAAAGCTTACAGTAGAAACCCCGGAACGCATATTAGTGAGTAAAACTAAAGCCCCGGAGTTTCTGCATTGGCTGGAAGGACTATAATATACTGGGGACTGTCAGGTTACAACCGGGTCCGCACGGTGTAAAATTACCCGCCCGATGCTCCGCAAATTATGTCATTCATCATTATCGGTCTGTTCTGGAATCAAATCACCTTTAACGGCTTTCAATTCGCCCCTTCTTCCATCAATGCCATAACTGTCAAAATAAATAAAGCGGGCGCCGCCAATTGATTTAACCTTGCCTATGTTTTCGCCAAGGTCATCAAACCTGTCATACCAGCGAATGCGGATACCACCCACCGATCTTAGGCGGCCAGCGTTATCCATTCCATCGTAATGCGTATAGTAAGTAAACCGGGTATCGCCAATGGCTTTTATTTTACCGGTCAGTTCCGGGCCATCAAACCGGTCGTACCAAACCACGGATAAATCACCCACCGATTTAAGTTTTCCTTGCAATTCCTGCGCGTCGAACCTGTCGTACCATTTTATGGCTATGTCTCCAACAGATTTTAGCTTGCCTTGGTTGTCCATGTCAAACCTGTCGTAATAGGTAAACCTCGTATCGCCCACGGTTTTTATTTTTCCCTGGTTATCCATATCAAACCTGTCGTAGTAAGTGATCTGCGTATTACCGATAGATTTTATCCGCCCGATGTTGTCAAAACCATCGTATTGCGAACGGTATGTTATCCTGCCATCGCCGCCTGTCAGCGGAATTTTGCCTTTGATGAAAAGGTATAGGATAATATCATTATTGGTAATTTCGCCGCGCCGTGACCGCCTGTCTCTGTTGCTGAGCAGGGTGCCGTCAGTTGAATTAACCTGCGCTTTGCCTGTTGTACAAAAGCTTAAAATAATTGCGATGATTAACAAAGGTTTAGATAGCATGAGTATTGAAATTTAATGAGCCGTTTACCCGGTCATAGCTATATGATGCAGAAACCTGCGCAAAGTTTAACAGCCTTGACCAGCTATGTAATAGTATGCTGATTAATAGTAAAATATTTTTTATAAAAAAAGGACGCAGTGTTACGTGCGTCCTTTTAAGCGGTTAAGCGAATGGCTTTAATCGCGCATATTGATATATTGTAAAGGTTGCCCAAAATCATCAGCACGGCACAAACTGATCACGGCCTGCAGGTCATCAATCTTTTTTCCCTGTACACGTACCTGGTCGTCCATGATGGAGGCCTGTACTTTAAGGCCGCTGTCTTTTATCTTTTTAACTATTTTTTTTGCAGCTTCTTTGTCGATGCCTTCTTTTATTTTAATTTCCTTACGGATCATGCTGCCCGACGCGTATTGTTCTTTGCCAAAATCAAGCGCTTTGGGGTCGAGGTGTTGTTTTACCATACGGCTGATAATGCTGTCCTGGATTGCCTTAAGGCGCATATCGTTTTCTGTAACTACGGTAATGGTGTTTGTCTTTTTATCCAGATCAACCGTACTTTTCGAATCGTTAAAATCATAACGGTTCAGGATCTCTTTTTTTGCTGTATTGATAGCGTTATCCAGGGTTTGTCCGTCTATCTTACTTACTATATCAAAAGTTGGCATAAGCAGTTTATTGTTTATAAATTGATTGGCAAAGCTAAGCTATTGTTAAATACAGCGCAATATTGCAACAATTTGTTTAACTTCTGCAATAAATTACAATGAATAAAAACTACCGAATTGCAAATGACTTAATATTAAGTTAACAAATAAATAAGCAGTTTTGTAAATATGTGGCCGCGTGGCAACAATACTATGGATAAACAGGCTCCCTTAATTAACAGAGAAATTAGTTGGCTTTATTTTAACGACCGTGTTTTGCAGGAAGCTGCCGATCCAACGGTGCCCCTGATAGAAAGGGTGCGGTTTTTGGCCATATTCTCGTCTAACCTCGATGAATTTTACCGTGTAAGGGTAGCTACCTTAAGCCGTCTGGCGGCTTTGAACGAAAAGTCGAAGGAGATTTTAGGTTATAACCCTAAAAAGCTCCTCAACCAGATTAAAAATATAGTAGTAAGGCAGGAGCGTAAGTTTAACAACCTGTACGAGAATATCATTGTAAAGCAGCTTGCCGAAGAGAAGATCTTTATCCTGAACGATAAGCAGCTAAACGTAACCCGCGGTGCCTTCGTAAAGGATTATTTCAGGGAAAAGCTGCTGGCTACGCTGGTGCCCATCATGCTGAATGATTCGCTGCCTTTGCCCGAGTTACGTGACAGGGCGGTTTATTTTTTCGTAAAACTTACCACCAATAAAAAGGTGCGTTACGCGCTGATTGAGTTTCCTGACAACCTTTCACGCTTTATTAAACTGCCTGATACCAACAACCTTAAGTTTATTATCCTGCTGGATGATATCATCAGGTACAGTTTGGAGGATATATTTTTCATTTTTGAGCATGACAGTATCGAAGCTTACTCGATACAGCTTACCCGCGATGCCGAGCTTGACCTGGATAAGGAAGTAAGCGAGAAGTTTGTAGACGCGCTTGCGAAAAGCCTTCAAAAACGTAAAAAGGGCAAGCCGATGCGCCTGTTGTACGATTCGGATATGCCGATGGATATGCTGAAGTACCTCGTTAATAAAATGGGCCTGCATGGCGAAAGCCTGATTCCGGGTAACAGGTACCATAACTTCAAAAATTTTATTTCGTTTCCAAACGTTGGCGGGCCCGAACTGGAATACAGTAAGTATCCGGCGCTGCCGGTAGCCGACCTCTCGTTCGGAAAAAGCCTGATCGAGCTTATCGCTAAAAAAGATTACCTGGTTAGTACTCCCTATCAATCGTACGATTATGTGATCCATTTTTTACGGGAGGCAGCTATCGACCCCAAAGTAAAAGAGATCAGCATAGCGGTTTACCGCTTGGCCGAAGATTCGAGGGTGATCCACGCGCTGATCAATGCCGCGAAAAACGGCAAAAAGGTAAACTGCCTGGTAGAGCTCAGGGCCCGTTTTGATGAGCAGAACAATATCCACTGGAGTAACCGCCTGGAAGAGGAGGGGGTAACTGTACTTTACGGTATTCCCGGCTACAAGGTACACTCTAAAATTTGCCTCGTAACCCGCACCGAAAAAGGGAAACCGGCTTACTACGCCTGCCTTTCAACAGGTAACTTTAACGAGAAAACGGCCCGCATTTACGCCGATCATACCCTGCTTACTGCCAATAAAAAAATCACTGCCGATTTGGTGAATGTATTTAAAGCCGTTAACCGCGGGTTACTGCCCAAAGGCCTCAAGAGCCTTATTGTATCACCTATTGATTCTCGCCCGGCCATTTACAAGCTGATTGATAACGAGATCAGGAATGCCAAAGCAGGCAAGCAGGCTTACATGATATTGAAAATGAACAGCCTGGCCGATGAAGACATGATCAACAAGCTTTACCAGGCCAGCAATGCCGGGGTGAAAATTAAGATGATCATCCGCGGGATGTGCTGCTTAATAGCCGGGGTAAAGGGGTATAGTGAAAATATAGAGGTGGTGAGTATAGTTGATAAATACCTGGAGCATGCCCGGGTACACATTTATTGCAATGGTGGTAATGAATTGATCTATCTTACCTCTGCCGATTTTATGACCCGCAATATTGATAACCGGGTTGAGGTTGGCTTCCCGGTGTACGACCCGAAACTGCAGAAGGAAATAAGGGATATTATTGACATCCAGTTGGCTGATAATACCAAGTCAAGGGAAATCAATAGCCAGAATACCAATAAATACCATAAAACAGATTCGCCTGAAAGCCACCGGGCGCAAATAGAAATATATAATTATCTAAAAAGTAAAAACAAATAACATTGAGATACGCTGCCATCGACATAGGTTCGAACGCCGTGAGGCTGTTAATTGCTGATATAATTGAAAATACGGGTTCGTTCTCGTTTAAGAAAAATACTTTGATCCGTGTTCCGCTTCGTCTTGGCGACGATGCTTTTATCCAGAAACATATATCTGATAAAAAAGCCGCCGAACTGCTGAAAGCGATGCAGGCATTCCGCAACCTCATGGACGTTTATAAAGTTACCGATTACCTGGCCTACGCCACATCAGCTATGCGCGAGGCAGACAATGGCGACGAACTGGTAAAAATTATTAAAGAACAGGCCAATATCGATCTGGAAATTGTACACGGATCGAAGGAAGCCAGTGTAATTTATGCCAGCCATATTGATCAGAACATCGATAAAAGCAAAAATTATCTTTATATTGATGTTGGCGGCGGCAGTACCGAACTTTCGCTGTTCTCGGCAGGCGAAATGATAGTTTCGCGCTCTTTCAACATCGGTACCATCCGCATTCTTGATAACCAGGATACCGAAGAAACCTGGAACGACATGCGCGACTTTATCCGCGATAATACCCGTAATTTTAAACAATTATCAGGCATCGGTACGGGCGGTAATATTAATAAGCTTTTCCGTTTATCTGACGAAAAAGACGGTTTGCCGCTTTCTTTCGCCAGGTTACGCCAGCTTTATACCTACCTCAGTTCGTTTTCATTAAAAGATCGGATCAATGTACTGGGCCTTAACCACGACAGGGCCGACGTGATTATCCCGGCCTGTGAAATTTACCTTACCGTAATGAAAAATGCCAATATCAAAAATATTTACGTGCCAAGGGTAGGTATGGTTGATGGTATTATTCAAATTTTGATAGAGAAAAACTTACAATAAGCAGGTTAAAATTATTTTAATAAATTGTTTATTAATTTAAAAACTGTTTGTACATTTGTAGTGCCCTCTCAAGGGCATGTTTTTCATAGGTAGATGTAGGGTCGGGTACAAGTTATTCGACCCTTTTTTATACCCTAAATTTTGTGCGTTAGTGAAGTTGCTGAAGGAAAATCCATGAAGAGAAAAATAGTTGTAGCCGTTACCGGGGCAAGCGGGGCGATTTATGCCAGTCTGCTGTTAAAAAAACTCGTTCAGTTGCAAAACCAGATAGCCGAAGTGGGCGTAGTAATGTCTGATAATGCTAAAGACGTTTGGCGTTTTGAACTGGATAATGATGACTATACCAAACTCCCATTTAAATTTTATGCCAAAAATGATTTCATGGCGCCATTCGCTTCCGGATCGGCAAAGTTTGATACCATGATTGTAGTACCATGCTCTATGGGTACCCTCGGCCGCATTGCCGGAGGGATCTCTGACGATCTGATAACCCGCGCCGCGGATGTGGTACTGAAAGAGCGCCGCAAATTGATTCTTGTAGCGCGCGATACGCCGATTAACCTCATCCACATCCGTAACATGGCCACCGTTACCGAGGCCGGCGGCATTATCTGCCCGGCCATTCCATCATATTATAGTAAACCGCAAACCATCGAAGAACTGGCCATGACCGTTGTTAACCGGGTTATTGATTTAGCCGGGTTACAAAATGAAAGTTATGAGTGGAAGGGGATATAGGGGATAATTTTCATAACTTGCTGTTATGAAATTAAAGCTTATCATCTCTGCGATAGTTGTTTTCCTCTTTTTTAAAAACCACTGTCGGGCCCAGACGGTTAAGGCTGACCTGAAACAATTAGGTTTTATGGCCGGGACCTGGGTGCAAAAGCACCAATGGGGTGATATGGAAGAATTTTGGGGCCAACCTATGGGCGATAGCATGATCAGTAGTTTTAGGGTAGTTAAAGATGGTAAAGTTGAATTTTACGAGTTTGTAGTGATTGAAGAAGCCAATGGCTCGCCGGTGCTGAAAATGCGGCACTTTAACAGGGGGAGCATTGCCTGGGAGGATAAAAATAAGCCACTTTTATTTTACCTTGTAAATATTGAAAAAAACAAAGCTGAATTTGAGCTCAAAAATAAATCAGTAAAGTTAACTTATCAACTTGCGGCACCTGATAAGATGGATGTCATCCTCAACGAAAAGGATAAAACTGGTGGTTGGAAAAAAGATGTATTTAATTACTCCCGTAAAAAATAACCTGAATTTTAGCGGTCATTGAAATAGTGGGTTATCTCCCGCAATCGTCACAAAATAATTAAAACCAAAGCCCCGCTGTTTGTATTGCTTATATTAAACACAAAATGTTTAGCTATGAGCAACAATACACAATTATTAAAAGGGCAGGCAGCGCTGGTTACCGGTGCCGATAGTGGTATAGGCAAGGGCGTGGCGCTCGCTTTAGCAGCCGCGGGTGCAAATTTGCTTATCAACTATGCCCACAATCATGAATCTGCCGAAGATGTGGTAAAACAAATACAGGATGCAGGCGGCGAAGCTTTTGCCTTTCAGGCTGATGTAAGCCATGAAGAGGAGGTTAAGCAAATGTTTGCCGCTATGTTCGCTAAATATCAAACTATTGATATTTTGGTGAACAACGCGGGTTTGCAAAAAGACTCAAGTTTTGTGGATATGGAACTGGACGATTGGAAAAAGGTAATAGACATCAACCTTACAGGCCAGTTTTTATGCGCCCGCGAGGCCGCCCGCGAGTTTATCAGGCGCGGTATTGTAGAAGAAACAAGCAAAGCCGCGGGCAAGATTATTTGCATGAGCAGCGTACATGAAGTAATACCCTGGGCCGGCCATGTGAACTACGCGGCAAGCAAAGGCGGTATCATGATGTTTATGAAAAGCATAGCGCAGGAACTGGCACCCCATAAAATAAGGGTGAACAGCATCGGGCCGGGCGCCATTCAAACGCCCATTAACAAAGCAGCCTGGGATACGCCCGAAGCCCTGGATAAACTGCTCACGCTCATCCCTTACAACCGGATAGGGCAGCCGGACGACATTGGTAAACTCGCAGTCTGGCTGGCTTCAGACGAGTCGGATTATATCACCGGTACAACTATTTTCTCTGATGGGGGCATGACCTTATATCCCGGCTTTGCAGATAACGGCTAAATGACATTTTTATGACTGAGAAATCGGTTTAGCAAAACGAAAACGCCATTTAATTGGCGTTTTTTGTTTTAGATATTGTAAAATATACACTAAGGTGGTTGTGAAATTTTAAATTTTTAACCAATAAAAGCCTGTAATTATTAAAAATTCATAAAAATTAATCAAAATTTTAGATATTGATAAATCAGGCGTATATTTGTTGCGGATTTAAAATTTAAACGAACATGAAAAAGATATTTTTAACAATTGCAACTGCAGCTTTATTTACTGTTAACGCTTTCGCCGATGGCGGCAAAAAATCAGACGGCGGTACTAACGTTTCTTACATCGCGCTTCATGGCTTTACCGCTGATTTCGCTGACGCTACAGACGTTACCTGGACTGTAACCAAAAACACTCAAAAAGCTACTTTCACTGTTGACGGCGTTCAGAAAACCGCTTTCTACAACCTGCAAGGTGAGTTTTTAGGTACAACTCAACGTGTTGACAACAAAGCTATCCCTGCAAAAGCCCTTGCTCAAATTAACAAAGAGTACAAAGGTTACAACGTGGGTGAAGTAATTGTTTACCAGGCTAACACCGAGATCAACGACAGCATTGAGCCAACTTCATACTTTGTTGACCTGAAAAGCGATAACCACGAAGTGTTGGTAAGGATCACTCAGCAAGCTAACATTGAGTTTTTCCAACAAGTAAAATAATTCGTTCAGTAACGAGCATAAAAAAAGCCGTTCCGATACCGGGAACGGCTTTTTTTATGCTTAAAAATCAAACTTTTATCAACGTAATAGGCCGTTTGTTAAAACAAAACGGGCTTTTTAGCCTTTAATTAACTATTAATCAACATTTATATGATATGCCTAAAACAATAATTGTATCAAACCGATTGCCGGTTAAAATCTCAAAGGTTGACGATGTTTATCACTCATCTCCAAGCGAGGGCGGACTTGCAACAGGTTTAGGTTCAATATATAAACAGGGCGATAACGTATGGATAGGGTGGCCAGGGGTTGAGATCAGCGCCCCGGAGGACCGCGATCAGATTACAGCCGAATTAAGGGATTTAAGCCTTATCCCTGTTTTTTTAGATCAGGAAGAGATCAATCAATATTATGAGGGTTTTAGCAACGAGGTGCTTTGGCCTGTTTTTCATTATTACGCCTCAACCTATGCGGCCTATAAACAATCAAACTGGGATTATTACCAGGCAGTAAATAAAAAATTCAGAGACATGATCCTCAGCGTTGCCCAGCCCGGCGATGTAATCTGGATTCATGATTATCAATTGTTATTGCTGCCTGAATTGGTACGCAGTGAAATGCCCGATGTTTCCATTGGCTTTTTCCTTCATATTCCATTTCCATCCAATGAGATGTTCAGGCTGATCCCCTGGCGTGCCGAATTGTTGCAGGGGATGTTGGGGGCCGATCTGATAGGCTTTCATACTTTTGATGATGTTCGCCATTTCCTTGGCTCGGCAACACGTCTGCTCCCGGTAACGTCAAATGCCAATATCATCAGCAATGGCGAACGGTCGGTTGTTGTTGAATCGTTCCCGATGGGAATTGATGAGCAAAAATATGCCTCGCTGCCCCTTCAGGAGGAAGTGAAGCAGCAGATTGATCTTGTTAAGGAGAGTTTTAAAGGTAAAAAACTCATCCTTTCAATTGATAGGCTGGACTATAGTAAGGGCATCCTGCAACGTCTGGAGGCCTTTGAGCTATTTCTTAAAATGTGCCCCGAGTGCAAGGAACACATCACCTTGTATATGATTGTTGTGCCATCGCGCGATACCGTACCTCAATATGCGCACCTCCGTGATGAGATCGACAAAAAGGTAGGTAAAATAAATGCCCTTTACCGTACTATCGACTGGAGCCCTGTACATTACTATTACCGCTCATTCCCCATTGAAACACTATCGGCATTGTACTACTCGGCGGATGTTTGCCTGGTTACCCCCATGCGCGATGGTATGAACCTGGTAAGCAAAGAGTACGTAGCCAGCAGGATTAATAATGATGGTGTATTGATTATGAGCGAAATGGCAGGATCATCTAAAGAGTTGATAGATGCTATTATAGTAAACCCTAACAATACCGGCGAGGTGTGCCGCGCTATATTGCAGGCCATCAATATGAAACCTGAAGAACAGCGCCGCCGCATGGTTCCGATGAGGCAGCTGGTAGCTAAATTCAATACATCACATTGGGTTAAAATTTTTATGGATAGATTGAAGGAGGTGAAACTGATGCAGCGGTCGCTCCAGGCGCGCCATGTAAGCAACACTACCGAGCAAAGCATTATTAACCGTTATATTAAAACTAAAAAGCGTATCATATTTTTAGATTATGATGGTACGCTGGTAAACTTCAAATCGAATATAGAGCAGGCAAGCCCCGACAAGGAGTTGTATCAAATTATTAATAAACTGGCAGAAGATCCTGCCAATCAGTTGGTTTTAATAAGCGGCAGAAAGCATGAAAATCTTGATGACTGGTTTAAGGACAATGATATTTACCTTATTGCCGAACATGGCTCGTGGTTTAAGCAGCAAGGTACATCATGGCATAAAATAGGTGGCCTGAGCGACCAGTGGAAGCAGGACATCTACCCGATACTGGAAACATACGTTGACCGTACACCCGGCTCATTCATCGAAGAAAAAACATATTCGCTGGTTTGGCATTACCGTAAGGCCCAGGCAGGTCTTGGCGAACTGAGAGCCAACGAGTTGATGAACAATCTTAAGTATCTTGCAAGTGATAAAGGCTTACAACTGCTGGCGGGTGATAAAGTACTGGAAGTGAAGAATATGGATATCAACAAAGGTAAAGCAGCTTTAACACTAACTGAAGGGAAAGACTATGATTTTGTTATTGCCTTTGGCGACGATTATACAGATGAAGATATATTTAAGGCCCTGCCCGAAAGCGCTATAACTATTAAGGTAGGCAGTAACTTATCCGCAGCGAAATTTTACCTGCGTAACCCGGCCGAGGTTAGAAAACTGCTCACCAGTTTTGCCAGGCATACCCCGGCCGAAGTGGAATTAGAAAAATAGATTTGGTTTTCGTATCAACTAAAGTTTCATTGTCAGTTACACAATAATTAATGATGCCCACGGTTTAGCCGCGGGCATTTTTTATATTCGGCCTGTAATAATATAACCTGATTATGAAGAAAGTCTGCCTGCTTGTACTTGCATCAACATTAGTTACACTTGCCGCATATGCTCAAACCCCAACTTATAAAGTTTATAGTGTAAAATTCGCGGAATCGGGTTATCCTTTTAAAGTGTCGGATTGGGCGCTGAACGGATCTAACGAACCTGTTAAAATTGATTTTATGGTTTGGCTGATCAGAGGGAGCAATGGTAAAAACATATTAGTTGATGCCGGCTTTCTGGGTGATATTGAAGATGCTAAAGATTTTCAGCTTAAAACCTACCGGCGCCCCGACTCGGCGCTGCTAAAACTGGGTGTAAAACCCGGTGATATAACCGATATTATTTTAAGCCATCCGCATTGGGACCACATCGACGGCCTGGGGCTTTTCCCCAATGCAACAGTATGGATGCAAAAACAGGATTATGAGTTTTTTACAGGGGCAGCCTGGCAAAAGCCGGGCGAAGCGGGAGGCTTTGCAAAACGCGACGTGATAAATGCTGTCAATTTAAACCTGGCCGGCAGGCTTAAACTGGTTGATGGCGATGATAAAGAAATAATTAAAGGAATGCGGGTGTATACGGGATCGAGGCATACCTATAATTCGCAATATGTGCTGGTTAATACAGGTAGCAACAAAGTAATCCTCGCATCAGATAACATCTGGGTTTATTACAGCCTGCAACACCTTGTCCCGTCTTCAGCAGGCGGCACCCTCGACCCGGCGGGATATGTAAAAGCAATGGAACGCATGAAAACACTTGTTGGCAACCCTAAATTTATTATCCCTGGTCACGATGACAGACAAATGGAGATTTTCCCGAAGGTTGCTGAGGATATTGTAGAGATCAGGTAGGAGCGGGCGCTTTACAGAGTAGTCAGACAGAGGAGGACAGTTTACTTACCTCATTACTTTAGTTTAGGCAAACCAATTATATCATCGCCTTACAAAATTAAGATATGAAGCCTGCCGCCATTATTGCCTGTTTTTTCCTGCTGTTTCGCAAAAACGGTTTAGCACAGTTAAACGTTACTAACCTGTTAACCGAAGCGCAAAAAGATCCCATTAGTGTTGACGCTGCCCGTCCCCGTTTTAGCTGGCAAATAGTCCCGGAACAAGGCAAAACAGGCTTTCAGTCTGCTTATGAAATTGAGGTTGATACCATCAGCACGAACAATGGTGGCTATGTTAAACTCTGGTCGGGCGGTAAGGTAACATCCGGGCAATCATTATATATTCCATACGGCGGAAAGCAGCTGAAATCCGGCCGTTCCTATTTTTGGAAAGTACGGGTTTGGGATGAAAAAGGAAACCCTTCACCATGGAGCGGATTTGCTTCCTGGAAAATGGGTCTTTTATCATCCGCGGATTGGAAAGCCAAATGGATCAGTCCGTCATCTAACGGCCCTGTACCATTGTTACGCGCCACGGTTTCATTAAACAAGGAAATAAAGGAGGCTACTGCCTATATCACCTCATACGGGTTTTACGAGGCGAGGATCAACGGAAAAAAGGTTGGCGACGCTTACCTTACCCCGGGGTGGACCAGTTACACTAAACGCCTCCAATACCAGGCTTATGATGTTAAGGATTTGCTAAAGCAAGGTGAAAACGCGGTTGGCGTAACTTTAGGAAATGGCTGGTATAGGAGTCCGCTGGGGCCGGTTGCACCCCGGGCCGATTTTTATGGAAAAGAACTGGCGCTTTTGCTGCAGATAAAAGTGGTGTATGCCGATGGTACAGAGAGGCTGATTGTTTCTGATGAAAGCTGGAAATCATCGACAGGCGCGGTACGCTTTGCCGAAATTTATAATGGCTGTATTATTGATACCCGGCTTGAGCAAAAAGGATGGGATAAGGCAGGTTTTGACGACCGCGAATGGAAAAGTGTAAAAGTACAATCTTACAGCAACAATAACCTTGTAGCTACCGTTAACGAGCCTGTGCGGCAGCATGAAACTTTTAAACCGCTTAAAATCAGCACCACGCCCAGGGGTGAAAAGATAATTGATTTCGGCCAGAACCTGGTGGGGTGGGTACGGGTAACTGTAAAAGGCCAGGCGGGCGATTCGATCCGGATATCACACGCCGAGGTGCTGGATAAGCCCGGTAACTTTTATACTGAAAACCTGCGCTCGGCCAAAGCTCAGAATATTTACATTTTAAACGACGGAGAAAAGCATACCTTCGAACCGCAGTTTACCTGGCAGGGCTTCAGGTACATTAAAGTGGAGGGAATTAAAGGTGATTTAAACCCTGATGATTTTACGGCCATTGCCTTATACTCAGATATGAAGGTTACCGGCAGTTTCTCTTGCTCAAATCCGATGCTTAACCAGCTGCAGCATAACATACAGTGGGGGCAAAAGGGCAACTTTTTAGATGTGCCTACCGATTGCCCCCAACGTGATGAACGTTTGGGTTGGACAGGAGATGCCCAGGTTTTTTCGCGCACGGCAGCCTTTAATATGAACGTGCATAACTTTTTTACCAAATGGCTTAAAGATGTGGCTGCCGATCAGTACCCGAGCGGCAGTGTGCCATATGTTGTTCCGGATATTTTTAAAACGGGCACCAACGAGGTTGGCGGAAGCGCCGGCTGGGGAGATGTAGCCACCATTTTACCCTGGACGGTTTATACAGCTTATGGCGATAAGCAGGTACTGGAAACCCAATACCAAAGCATGAAAGCCTGGGTTGATTTTATCACCAGGCAAAGCCGCAATAACTTGTGGGCTACCGGCAATCACTTTGGCGATTGGCTGTTTTACAGTGTAAACGACGACAGGGACGGCATATCGGCCATTACCAGTAAATACCTGATAGCACAGTGCTTTTACGCGCGCTCAACTCAAATTTTACTCAATAGCGCCAGGCTTTTAAATAAAAAAGCCGACGAACAATTTTACACCCAACTGTTGCAAAAAATTAAAAACGCATATCTGCGCGAATATGTTACCCCTAACGGACTGATTTCGTCGGATACCCAAACCGCCTATGTGATTGCGCTTGAGTTTGATATGCTGCCCGCAAACCTGCGGCAACAAGCTGCAGACAGGCTGGTTAAAAACATTAAGTTGTATAATTATCACCTTACTACAGGCTTTTTAGGTACACCGTATTTATGTGATGTATTAAGTAAATTTAATCATGCTGACGTTGCCTATAAACTATTGTTGCAGGATACCTATCCGTCGTGGCTGTATCCTATCAAAGCCGGTGCCACCACTATCTGGGAAAGGTGGGATGGTATCCGGACTGATGGTAGCTTTGAGGAAGCATCCATGAACTCTTATAATCATTATGCTTATGGCGCTATCGGCGACTGGATGTATCAAAATATAGCGGGTATACAAGCGGCGGAAGCAGGTTATAAAAAGATCATCATTAAACCGCTTATAGGCGGCAACCTTACCTGGGCCGAAGCCGGTTACGATTGCCCTTACGGCCGTATCAGCAGCAAATGGAAGATAGAGGCAGGTAAACTCGACCTCGTTGTTACTATACCGCCAAACACCACTGCCGATATATTTGTGCCCGACGCGCGGGGGAAAACCTATCAAAAGTATTCGGTGCAAAGCGGGGTGCATCATTACAGCAGGCAGTAATAACGTTACCGCTATTTGGTAACCTCTATCAGGAAATCGTACAGGTTGGTTTCGGTGGATAGCTGTAGCTTTTTTCGTACCCGGTAACGGCTGATCTCGACACCTTTTAACGAAATATTGAGCAGTTGCGCTATCTCTTTGGATGACAGGTTTAGCCGTAGATAAGCGCACAGCTTCAGGTCGGTTGAACTCAGGCCAGGGAATTTAGCCTTCATGGTGCTTAAAAAGTTATTGTGAACCTGGTCGAAATACAGTGCGAAATTATCCCAATCACCTTCATTCTTTTCGGTATCGCTCAGTAATTTAAATACGCTCCTGAATTGGTACGAGGCATCGGGGATATTTAGTTTTTTGATCAGTACCATCAACTCATCTTTGATATTGAGCATCAGCTTGCCGCGATCAACCATCTGCATCGTCAACGTAGCGAGTTCTTTATTTTTATAGTTGAGTTCGGCCTCCAGCTTATCGTTTTTCAAGGCCATAATCTCTTTATCATTCCTGTCAAGTTCCAGGCTATGCAGGTAGCTTAGGCGTTTTTGTTCTTCCTCATGCTTTTGCCGCTGCAACTCGAAACGTTTTTGCTGATATTTTATACCGATATAAACCATGCAGGCAAAAATCGCAAAATAGGCAATGTAGGCCCATATGGTTTGATACCATGCCGGTTCAACAATAAACGCATAATTAACAGGCGCCGATGCCGCGCCTAAATTGTTTCGTGCCCTTACCGAAAACGTGTAGGTTCCATAAGGCAGGTTGGTGTAATCTTTTTCGGTTTTAACAGACCATTTAGACCATTCCTGATCAAAGCCTATCAGTTTATAAGTGAACTCTACGTTGCTTTTTTGGGCATAAAGCGTAGAGGTATATTCAAAATGAAATGAACTCCATTGGTTGGAAAGGCTTACCATTTGTTCAGCGCTTTGGGCCGATGTAATCTGGTTCCCTTTAACAAAATACCCGCCAAAAATAACACTGTCCTTTTCGGCAATGGCTTTTACCGAGGTCAGTAAAACGTTCAGTTTGTTTTCTGATGATACGTACTGGCGATAGTTTAAGTGAAATACGCCGTTATTCGAACCGATGAAAATGTTCTTCTGATCGTGCGGGTAAATATATTCTGCACCTTTAACCGTCTGTCCGGCAAGTTCCGGGAAGTAGATTACCGTGTAAGGTTTACCTGCCGGTTTTTTGCTGAAATCAATAACCCCTACGCGCTGATTACTGATAAACCAGACATTGCCTTTGTCATCTTCGGTTAAGTATTCTACTCTTGCATCTGCAAAAATTGGTTTATAAAACGGCGATTTGCCGAAGGTATCCTTATTGGCATCGTATTCATACACTCCTTTTTCTGTAGCGGCTATTATTCTACCTTTAATAAAATATACGTGGTTATTAAGCGCAGAAGGGAGCCCGTTTTTTTCGCTATACCGGGTAAAAGCGCTTACTTTCTTTTTGTTTGCCGATAACTGCACTTTGAAGATGCCCCTATAGGGATGCGTAGCCCAGATCTGATTGCTGTTATCGAGTGCGAGGTTGCCTAAGGATTCATAAATGCCATCTATTTTACCTTCAAAGCTGAAATTTGCGTTATTATACTTCAACAGCTGGAAACCTGTATAAGTACCGGCCACAATATCCGGCGATGCCGGAAATGCCTTTAACATCCACGCGCCCGGCCCCGGGGTGATTGCTTTTGCAACGTTGTTATTAACCTGTAATACACCATCCTGGTGGCCCGCCAATAAGTGCCCCCCGATCTGTGTAAGGCTCATAACCTGGCCCCTGGTGTTTTCCACCTCAGCAAAGGCTCCGGTTACCATACTGATATCCTTTTGTTGAGGATTTACTGATGCTACATACAAACCGTTGGAGGTACCTATATAAAGTTTATTATTAAAAATACTGACCGCGTTGCTCTTTACCTCGTTTTCGCGGTTGGGGTAAATGTGCTTAACGGATGTATTGTAGTTTACAAAATCAAGTCCGTTTTCAAGCCCTATCCAAAGGTTATGGTCGCTATCAAGCAGCAAGCTGTGTATATTATTGTTTTGTAAGCCCTGCTTGTTCGAAAACTGTTCGATAAGGTTACCCTTATTGTCAATAATGAATAAACCCTTTGCCGCTGTACCTATAGCATAACGGTTGTTACTTATTTTTTCGCACAGGTTCACCAGGTCGGTACGCAGCGCTGCATCAATAGCTGTGGGGGCTTTGTAAAGTTTTGTTCCTGTTAAAAAGAACAAACCATGTTTTCTGGTAGTAACAAGCAGGCTGTCGCGGTTAAATTCAGTAATGCCGGTAACTCTGATGTTGGCGGTTGGCTGCTCAATGCAGGCTTGCCAGCGTGTATCCTTAAACTCAACCAACCCTAACTCTTGATCGTGCGCAAACAAGCGCCCTCCAGCCCGGTGTAACATCATCCATCCCCCCGGGGCGTCGAAGGTGCGCATCACGTTGTTTTTGAGTTCGAAAATGCATTCAATTGTCCTGAAAAAAACCTCATCATGATGGATAACGATATCCCAGATATCGGCAAACTGCCGTGCCTTTTGCGGGAGTAATTGTTTGAGCGAATGATATTTCAGGATTCCGGCCTGGTTGGGGAAAAAATAGCCCACCTCGTCCTGCCCGCCAACATAAATACGGCCAGCGGAGTCAATAGCTACCGACTTGATGGCACTGCGGTTGGGCAGGGGATAGGTTTTCCAGTAGCTGCCATCAAAACTGAGCAAACCTTCCTCGTTAGCCAGATAAAGCAAGCCGTTTTTGCCTTGTTTGATATCCCAAATCTCGCTGCCTCCATTATATTCATTGTGTGTGTAGTTTTTTATGGTAGGCGTACCGAGCGTGTTTTGTGCGGTGGAAGTGCAAATAAAAGCACGTAGAACAAGGATAAAAAGAATGCACTTCTTCATTAACAAATTGCTGTGGCGGTTAAGCAATAACTCAGTTTATAATGCAGGCAGGTTTAATTAACACCAACCCGGTTGCGAGCCGTAAATTAATCAACATTTTACATAAACTAAATCATAAACAGGCCGAAAATGTTGTTTGTCCGCTGTATTTGCCTCTTTTTAAACCGGCAACCGATTGCTGTAGTGGTATTGTAGTGTTAGAAAATAACCTTTTAAATGGGCAAAAGCTATGCTTTTTGCTCATTTAAAAGGTTATTAAGCTCCCTGCCGCAAATGCTTTTTTAAACCAGGTGTATTACAGAATACAATGCCGCCGCTGAAATAGCCACCCAAAGCGCGACACCCTCAAACAATGGCTTTAACCCCACCGATGTGAGCACCTTGCGCGATAGCCCCGCACCAATGAGGAATAACGTAAGTGTTAAACCGGTTTTAGCTATGTTAACCACATACGGACTGATCAGTTTTACAACGGGCAGGTAGGTGTTTGCAACCATGGCCAGCACAAATAAACCTATAAAATAAGGGATGCTAACTATACGCGACCGGTTTTTAAAAGCAAATGTCGATATAAATGCCACGGGTATGATCCATAAAGCCCTGGCCAGTTTAACGGTGGTTGCAACTTCCAGGGCGTGGGGGCCGTATTTGCTTGCCGCGCCAACTACCGAACTGGTATCATGTATAGCGATTGCACACCACAGGCCAAATTGTGTTTGCGATAAATTAAGGTGGTGACCAATAAGCGGGAAGATAAACAGCGCGATTGAGTTAAGTATAAATACGCAGCCCAGCGCCACTGAAATCTGCTCTTCTTCGGCCTCAATAACGGGTGATATAGCCGCGATGGCGCTGCCGCCGCAGATGGCTGTACCCGCGGAGATAAGATAAGATGTTTTCTTTTCGATTTTTAGTAACCGCCCCATCAGCGTGCCGAACAAGAGTGTAACGGTTATAGAGGCGATGGTAAACAAAATACCTTCTTTTCCGGCTTGTAAAGCACTGTTCACGTTCATGCCGAAACCCAACCCTACAACCGAAACCTGCAATAGTATGTGGGTGGCTTTATGGTTAAGATGCAAATAAGGGTGCCCTGAAAGCTGCGCCACAATTAATCCGGATAGTAACGCGATCGCCGGGCTCATAAAGGGCATCAGGCAAAGCACTATACCTATGGCGAAGATGATTTTACGAGCGTTTTGACTAAGGTTTAACAGTAATCCGCCGGTATTGGTTATTGGTTGTGTATTCATTTTTCTTTTGTTTTAATGGCACAAAAGTGAATGAAATTGCGATTGTGTTTTTATCATAAAACGCAATCGCCAATAACCAAAAGTAATGAGACGGATTAGTAGTTTAACGTGCCGAATACACCCTTATGGTAATCTTCAATGGCCTGATCTACCTCGGCTGGCGTATTCATTACAAAGTTATCTTTTGCTGCAACCGGCTCTTCAATAGGTTCGGCCGACAGATAAAGTATTTGTGAATCTTCATTGGCGGTTATGTTAATGTCCCCGTTTTCTTTATCAAACACTATGAGGTTGTAGCGCGATACGGGTTCATCGTTAACAGTAATGCTTCCGCTGATAATATAAAGTAATGTCCAATAGCCCGCCTGGGCTGTAAAGTTAACCTGTTTACCGCTGGCCATCGTGCCAACAATAGAAATAACCGGTGTAAAGTTTTTTATCGGACCTGTTTGACTCTCATAATCGCCGCTGGCCAGTTTAAAAGCAAGCCCGTCTCCTTCCAAAACTACAGGCAATTCATGTGCAGCGGCAGCCTGGTAAAATGGCTTATCCCATTTTTTGTCTGCCGGTGCATTAATCCAAAGCTGGATCAGTTCCATCACGCCGCCATCTTTTAAAAGCTGTTCCGTCGGCCCTTCGCTGTGCATAATCCCTTTGCCTGCAAACATCCACTGTACCCCGCCTGCTTTTATCACTTCATCGTTCCCGGCATTATCCTTATGGTAACCCTCGCCCTGCAGCATAATGGTATATGGGCTGAAACCGCGGTGCGGGTGAGGGTGGATGCGAAGCGCCTGCCCCGGCTCAATTACCTGCGGGCCCATATGGTGTAGCACAATTAATGGGTTAGCAAACCTGAAATCTTTATGCGGCAGCGGCTGACGGACAGTTTCTTCGGCTGTAATCTTTTTTTCACGACCGGCAAGTATATGGGTGATTGCTTTTTTCATCAGCTAAATTGGTTAATCCGTATTTGTAAAAACATTTAAGGATTTTTATCCTTGGGTAAAACAAAGTTATTATTTGTTAAACGTTAATCTTACCAGGTATTGTTTAAATTCATCTTCCAGCAAAACTTCCATATCAAATCCGGCGCGGTTAACTATCGTTTCAAGCGTTTTCTCATCAACATAAAGCCAGTTAAACCAGTCGGTTTTTTGCCGGTTGTATTCGTACCGGTATAAAAGCTCTCCGTAGTAACCTTTTTCAGGCAGGCCGCTTTCTTCATATAAATAAGCGATATCCGATGAATCAAACAGGATCTGGCTGCCGGGATTAAGCAGCGATTTGATATGTTGTAAAAATACCTCCAGGTTTTCGAGCGAACCGGTTAAGCCGATGCCATTCATCAATAATAACAGCGTATCAAACTTTTGCGCGCTATAAGTATAAATATCTGCTTTAATTACCTTCTGAACGCCGCGGGCAGTCATCACATCGCAGGCCATGGGCGAGATATCGAGGGCGGTAACATCAAAGCCCCTTTCCTGCAATACCAGCGCATGGCTGCCTGCTCCGGCGCCGATGTCAAGCACTGTGCCCCGGCATTCGTTCATGGCCAGCCACTCCAAATCCGGCATATCGTCTTCATCCCTGAAATAAATTTCAACGGGCATCTCTTCCTTAGGGCCGTATTGATTGTTGATCCACAATTTGTGGTTGCCCAATTTATGGTAACGATCATGTATAGCCTGGCCAAGTATATCTTTCATGTGTCCAAAAGTATGAATTGAAAGTTTAATTTAGCAGCGTTGTTAAGTCGTAAGTCTCAAGTCATAAGTCTTAAGTCCTAAGTCTTGAGTACGAAGTCGAAAATCGCAAGGACGTTTGCTCTGACTTCGAACTACCGACTTAAAACTACTGACTTGAGACTTAAGACTTAAGTCTCCCGACTTAAAAAAATAATATGTGGTTAAGCTACCTGATATTGGCAATGGTTTTACTGGCAGGCATAAGCTACAGTATAGCCGCACGTAAGCTAACCGTAACAGCGGCCTTTACCGGTGCTTTGGTTGCCTGTATGGTTTTTGCAGGGGGCGGTTTTACCGGATTAGCCATGATGACCATTTTTTTTATTTTGGGCTCGGCTGCTACATCGTGGCAGCTTAAAAGCAAACAGCAATTTAATGCCGAAGAAAAGGGCAGGCGTACGGCAGGGCAGGTTTTAGCCAATGCTGGTACAGCGGGTTTTTGCGGACTGATGGTTTTGATGATCCCTTCGCAGGCAGTTTTGTTTCAGCTGATGATGGCCGCGAGCCTGGCATCGGCAGCAGCCGATACCCTTTCATCAGAGCTGGGGATGGTTTACGGTCGCCGGTTTTTTAATATTATTACCTTTAAGGCCGATGCGCGTGGACTTGATGGTGTGATCAGTGCTGAGGGTACTTTGATAGGCATTGGCGGCGCTATGATCATAGCACTTGTTTACGCCTTTGGGCATGGATTAGGCTTTTTCCTGTTGGGAATTGTCTTGGCGGGTACGTTTGGCAATATCACTGATTCGGTTTTGGGGGCGGTTCTGGAGCGTAAAGGTTTCATCGGCAACAATATGGTTAACTTTTTAAACACCTTTGCCGCCGCGATATTCATGTTGTTGTTTTACTTGATTTTTTAAAAAGATGATTCCAGTAGTTCTTGTTATTTTGTTGTTGATCATTGCTTTTTATTCTCTGAAAAAGAAAAAGGGAGCGGATGCCGGATCATCACAACCTATTGATCTTAAACAGCTTTTAAGTACCCACATCGCTTATTATCAAAATCTTGACGAAGAAAATAAAACCTTATTTGAGCAAAAAGTTAAGAAGTTTCTGACCGGAATCACTATTGAAGGCGTGGGTACGGCTGTCGATGACATCGATAAGGTAATGATAGCCTCAAGCGCGGTGATCCCGATATTTGGTTTTAATGATTGGGAGTACCGTAACCTTACCAATGTAATTTTATACCCGGATACCTTTGATGGTGATTTTCAGTTTGAGGGGGAAAACAGGAGCATTTTAGGCATGGTGGGTAGCGGCTATATGAACGGGCAGATGATCCTGTCGCGGGCTGCTTTGTTGAAGGGCTTTGGCAAATCGGCAGGGATGGAGAATACCGCCATTCACGAATTTGTACACCTGCTTGATAAATCGGACGGCGCTACCGATGGTGTGCCCGAAAACCTGCTGGCGCATCAATACGTGTTGCCCTGGGTAAAGATGATTCACCAGGAGATCAACAAGATTGAGCAAGGAAAATCAGATATCAACCCTTATGCTATTACCAACGAAGCCGAGTTTTTAGCCGTGGTTTCCGAATACTTTTTTCAGAAGCCCGGTCAGCTTAAACACAAACATCCTGAATTATACGAGATGCTGAGCCGTATTTTCGCGCAGGATCCCGCGGCGCAATAATTTCCAGACCGATCAAAGTTAAAAATCAAACCCAAGCTGCCCCAAGGGTTCGTGCTGAACTACAGCGGCGCTGATGTGGTAAACCGGCGTTTCCTCGTACCGGGAGGCTATAATAATATCAACGCCGTCTGCGCAGGTTTTAAACAGTTCTTCCACCAGTTTAGGGTCGTTATTGTTTTTAGAAAGGTGGGAAAGCAGCAGGTGTGTCATGTGGGCCGGGCGGTGCGTTGTGAACAGGCTTAAGGCCTGTTTGTTTGATAAATGCCCTTTACCGCCGCGGATACGGCGTTTTAAGTGGTAGGGGTAGCCTCCGTTATCCAGCATATCGTCATCATAATTAGCTTCCAGGAAAGCCGCGTGACACTGGCTGAAATATCGGATCAGCTGGTCGCACACCACACCTAAATCAGTAAATACGCCTACTTTTACATCACCCTGCTGAACCATGAAGCTATGCGGCTCAGCAGCATCATGCATTTTTGGGAAGGAGGTTACTTCCAGTGCCCCGATCTGAATAATTTGAAAAGGGCTGAGGTGATGCACTTTGAAATAGTTGGTACCGCTTAAATACATTAGCGTACCTGGCGTGATATACACCGGCAGATTGTACTTTTTAGCCAATACCGGAATACCGCGGATATGATCTGAATGCTCGTGCGATACAAAAATGGCCTTCACCTTTTGCATGGATAAGCCCAGGCGGGCCATGCGTTTCTCGGTTTCGCGGCAGGATATGCCCACATCAATCAATACTGCCTCCTGATCGTTCCCTACATAATAGCAGTTGCCGTTACTTCCCGAATTTAATGATGTAATGAATAAACCCATGAAGATACAAAGTAAGCAAATATTTGAAATCCTAAAGGTTTTAGCATTTAAAAAACGCTGATTTTTTTTGACCCTATAAAAACCTGCTTATATTTAGCCATGGATTCACCGCAAACTTTACCCGTACTCGACGCCGAAGAACTGCGTGTGCTTGGCACCCTGATGGAAAAGGCCAAAACCACGCCCGATTACTATCCCATGACTCTCAACAGCCTTGTGGCTGCCTGTAACCAGAAAACATCGCGTAAGCCGGTGGTTAATTATGATGATGATACCGTGATCAATGCCCTTAACTCTCTAAAAAAACGCGGATTGATCTCTACAGCTACCGGCGGCTCTATCCGGGCGGTAAAATACAAACACAACTTCGCCATTGTTTACCCGGTGATCCCATCGGAAGTGGCCATTATTTGCCTGCTGATATTACGCGGTCCGCAAACTCCGGGAGAGTTGAATACCAATAGCGGCCGTATGTACGAATTTGAATCGATAGAGGAGGTTCAGGAAGTACTGGATAAACTGGCGGCCGGAGAAGTACCGTATGTGGTGCAGTTACCCAAACGCCCGGGCCAGAAAGAAGTACGTTACGCGCACTTACTTGGCGGCACACCCGAGTTTAACGAGGACGAACCGGAAGTAGAAGTTTCATCAGGCCGCTCATCAACGGCGCTTGAAGCCAGGCTTGCCGCTGTTGAACAGGAGTTGGCCGGTTTAAAAGAAACCGTGGCCAGGTTGATGAGCGAGTTAGGGGTGGAGTAGCCAACTTTAAAACAAACTCACCTGGTCAGCGCCGCCACCCTGCTGTGCCTGCTTATAAGCCCTGATCATGCCAATAAGTTCTGCGCCGTATAAGGCGGCCTTTTGCGGGCCTACGCCTTTAACACCGCCGAGGTTTCTCAGCGTGTCGGGCAGTTTTGCGGCTATAGTCTCCAGCGTTTTTTCCGACAGTACCATGTTGGGCATAATTTTTTGTTTGGTGGCTGTTTGCTCCCGCCAGGTCAGCATCTGTTCATATAACTCTTCGTTAGCTTTGGCGTTCAGCGCCTTAAGACAAGAGGACGCATTGGTGCCGGGCTTGTTTCTTGATAGTTCAAGGTAACTATCTGTAGAGAAAGGATGTTGCGCGAAATATTCCAGCAGGTTAATGCGGTGCATCAGCCAGTTGATAAGCTTATCTGCCTTCCCTGCTTTTTCTTTCGATTCGCCAATGATACCGGGTAAGTGGCGGTGCAGGTTTTCGGTTGCTGATTTAAGTTTATCAAGGAAATAAGCTGCTGCCTGCTGGCTGCGTTCGGCTTTTAATTGCCGGTTAAACTTTTCGCCAACATCTATAATATCGTTTTCCAGGTTGGGGATGATACTTTCAAATCCTTTGGAGCTTACACGTAACTGGTTAAAGTTGAATAAGCTGCTCAGTAAAAATATCCGGTATAACTCCTTATCCCGCTCAAGGGTTTGATTGTCTGGTTTGATAGCTGCGGACTGTTCATTAAAGCGTGCCACCGCCGGATCGCCAATGATGTTATGCGCGCCGATGGGGTTGCGTAAAACCAAACCCGATAAACTTCGGCAACGGCTTAAGGCCACGTACGCCTGGCCATGGGTAAAGGCTTCGCTTACATCAATAATAGCTTTATCAAATGTTAGGCCCTGACTTTTATGAATGGTGATTGCCCAGGCCAGCTTAAGCGGATGCTGTGCGAAACTACCTGCGTTGGTTTCGCTCATTTCGCCTTCGCTCATCTGGTACTTGATGTTGGTCCATTCTACCGGTTCAACGGCCAGTTCCCGTTCGCTGCCGGTAGTTACAAATACGGTATTGCCTTCTATACGGCTTACCGAGCCGATTTTGCCGTTGTAATATAACTTTTTGGCCGAGCCGTCATTTTTTACAAACATCACCTGCGCGCCAATTTTAAGTTTCAAACTGGTTTCGGTTGGGTAGGCTTCTTTTGGAAATTCGCCCCTGATGGTGGCTGCAAATTCAAATTCGGCGCCGGGCAACGCGTCCAGGTATTCGGTATTTATTTGCTGGGCTATGTTGTTGTGTGTAGTAAGGGTAATGTACGGGTCATCAACTGTCGGCTTAAAACCGGGCAGGTAACGGGCATTCAACAAATCCAAACTTGCCTGGCTTATATTTTGGTTACGCACCTCATTCAATATATCTACAAAGGCCTGTTCTTTTTGCCTGTAAACATGGTCAAGCTCAATACGCACAAAGGCGGTTTTTTGCAGCACATGGCTGCTGAAAAAATATGGTGTGGCGTAATAAGGCCTTAATATGCCCCATTCATCATCCCGCACAATGGGGCTTAGCTGTGAAAGATCGCCGATTAATAAAAGCTGCGTACCGCCAAAGGCGTAGGGCGACTTTTTTAAATTACGCAGGATGAGATCAAGCTGATCCAGCACATCGGGACGCACCATACTGATCTCGTCGATGATCAGGAGTTCTAAGGCCGTAAGAAGCTCCTTTTTCTCATCATTATAACTTGCCTCGGGGTGAGTGCTGCCGCCGGGAACCACCGGACCGAAAGGGATCTGGAAGAGTGAGTGGATGGTCATACCGCCCGCGTTAATTGCCGCCACACCGGTGGGAGCTACAACAGCCAGCTTTTTTTTAGAGGTTTGCCTCAAATTTTGCAAAAAGGTTGTTTTACCTGTACCTGCCTTACCCGTCAGGAAAACTACTGTGTTGGTATGTTCCAGATAATCGGAAGCCAGTTTCATGGCTGGATTTAGTTCACTCATCTTACCTGCAATAATACAAGTATCGGTTTAAAGTTTGCCTTAAGTTGTTGCCTCGTCACATTTTTTATAAGCCGGGATCAACTACAATTTTGCTCCAGATTGGTACAATAGTTTAGCGCGGATAAAATTTGCAATGTTTTAAAGCTCAATATCGATGAAATATGTATACATGCTGATCCTTACCTTCAGCGTTCTGCAGGTTAAAGCACAGGATAATTACGAAATTCAGGTTTATGGCTCAGAAACGGTTGAAAAACAGAAAACCATGTTTGAGCTTCACAGTAACTATACCATAAACGGAAGCAAAACAGAAAATAACGGCGTGTTACCCACCAACCATGTTGAACACGAAACGGTTGAGATTACCCATGGCTGGACAAGCTGGTTTGAAACCGGCTTTTACTTTTTTAATTCAATAGGTAGTTTTGGCCGCACCGCCTATGTAGGCTCTCACATCAGGCCGAGGGTTGCAGTGCCCCAAAGCTGGAACTGGCCGGTAGGCGTAAGCATTTCTACCGAGTTTGGTTTTCAAAAAGCCGCATTTTCTGCCAACACGTCCACTCTGGAAATCAGGCCGATCGTTGATAAAAAATGGAACAAACTTTATTTATCCGTTAACCCAACGCTCGAAAAAAGTTTTAAAGGGCCAGATCAGAACCGTGGCTTCACCTTTTCACCAAACGTAAAGGGCAGCTATGATTTAACCAAAGCCGTTGCGCTTGGCCTGGAATATTATGGCAGTACGGGCCCTTTCTTTCATTATGACCCCTTCAAGCAGCAGGACCACCAACTGTTTGTTGCCACTGATTTGAACGTTGACCCTGAATGGGAGTTTAATGGTGGACTGGGGTATGGTTTTACCTCTAATGCCGACAGGGCTATTGTTAAGATCATAGTAGGTCGCAGGTTTTAGCAAATCATTATATTTCAAATCATTATCCCTGTAACTTTATCTGCTTAAAACCCAAAATAATGATGCAGATCATTTACTGTATTGATACAGAGCAATAAAATACCCGGCAATATAGGCTTAATTTGAAGGGTACTTCGCAAATCCCTCTTCGGCCCAAAAAAATGGAACAAAAAAATAATCAATTAGATAACTTCTGGCGGCTTACGGTAAGTGATGCCCTGAACTTGCTTCAAACGGAAGCTACAGGGCTCAGTTCGGCACAAGCTGATGAAAGGCTTAAACAATATGGTGCCAATACGCTAAAAAAAGCGGGCAGATTCAATAATCTGCTTTTATTGCTTTCTCAATTTAAAAGCCCGGTTACTTTGTTGCTGATCGCGGCTGCACTATTATCGGCCGGTTTAGGCGATACCGCAGATACACTAATCATCATAGGCATAGTTTTGATTAGCAGTGTGCTGGGTTTTTGGCAGGAGAAGGGAGCGGCAGGCGCAGTTAACGAACTATTGAAAATAGTTCAATTGCATTGCACCGTGTTGCGGGATGGTACAAAAGCGGAGCTTGAGGTAACCAAAGTGGTTCCGGGGGATATTATTTGTCTGTCGGCCGGGGATATCGTTCCTGCCGATTGCCTGCTCATCGAATCAGAATCCCTGTTTGTTGACGAAGCCGCTTTTACCGGTGAAACTTATCCTGTTGAAAAAAATACCGGTGTTGTGCCCGCATCCACTTCCCTGGCAAAGCGCAGCAATTGTCTTTTTATGGGGTCGAGTATTGTAAGCGGTATCGGGAAGGCGCTTGTTACACAAACCGGAAAAAACACCGAATTCGGCAAAATATCAAACGACCTGTTATTGAAGGCTCCCGAAACTGACTTTGAAAAGGGGATCAGGAAGTTTGGGTATTTATTAATGGAAATTACGCTTGTATTGGTATTGGTTATTTTCGCGATAAATGTTTTGCTGCATAAACCCGTGCTCGATTCGTTTTTGTTTTCGCTCGCCCTGGCTGTTGGGCTTACCCCGCAACTTTTACCTGCAATTATAACGGTTAACCTCTCGTCTGGTGCGCGGAGGATGGCTAAACAACAGGTAATTGTAAAGCGCCTCAGCGCCATAGAAAATTTTGGCAGCATGAACATACTATGCTCTGATAAAACAGGTACCATTACCGAGGGCAAAGTTAATTTAAAAGATACCCTTGATTTTAAGGGCGAGAGCAACGATAAGGTTTTTACATATGCCTGGCTTAATGCCAGATCGCAGCAGGGCTTTGCCAATCCTATAGATGTTGCGATCTGCGCGGCCGCCAACCGGCAGGAAGAGGCGGAAGCATTTTCTGTAATTAAAGAGATTCCGTATGATTTTATCCGCAAGCGGCTAACTGTACTGCTTAAAACCCCTGCGTCCAATCTGGCAATAACCAAAGGCGCCTTAAGCGTAATTATTGATATCTGTAACCGGGTTGAGGTATCTGAAGGTGTTGTTGAAGATATCGGCAACCGTAAGCAGGCTATTTTAGATATTTATCACCAATTAAGCGATTCGGGGCTTAGAACGCTCGGGGTTGCCTATAAGGAAGTGGCTGATGATCGTGCTTTTACGAGGGATAGCGAAAATAATATGGTATTTATTGGATTTGTAACCCTGTTTGATCCGCCCCGGGCGGGTATGCCGCAAACAATTGAAAGGCTGAAGAACCTGGGTATCAAGTTGAAAATAATCACCGGGGATAATGCGCCTGTAGCCAGGAACCTTGCGCAGCAAATCTGCTTTCAATCTGCCCGGATCCTTACGGGGCAGCAAATTCGAAATATGAGTAATGCCGCGCTCAGGCATAGCGCTCCGCTTACGGATATCTTCGCGGAGGTTGAACCCAATCAAAAGGAGCGCATCATCAGCGTTTTGAAAAAGGCGGGCAATGTTGTTGGTTTTATGGGCGACGGCATTAATGACGCGCCTGCCCTGCACGCCGCAGACGTGGGTATTTCGGTGAACTCGGCCGTAGATGTGGCCAAGGAGGCTGCCGATATCGTACTGTTAAACCAGGATTTCAATGTTTTGATCAACGGCGTTATTGAAGGACGTAAAACTTTTACCAATACCATGAAATATATTTTCATGGCTACCAGCGCAAATTTCGGCAATATGTTCAGTATGGCGGGTGCATCGTTGTTTCTGCCGTTTTTGCCCTTATTACCTAAGCAAATATTACTCACCAACCTGCTAACCGACTTCCCGGAAATGACTATTTCCTCAGATAAAGTAGATGACATCAATCTTAAAACCCCGCAACGATGGAACCTCCGCTTTATTCAGCGCTTCATGATCGTGTTCGGTTTACTGAGTTCTGTTTTTGACTATCTCACTTTCGCGGTGCTTATTTTTGTATTGCATGCCAACGAGCAGGTTTTTCAAACAGGTTGGTTTACCGAATCGGTTATTTCGGCTGTTTTAATAGTTTTGGTAGTTCGTACACGCCTGTCATTTTTTAAAAGCCTGCCTGGTAAATACCTGTCGTTGGTAACTATCATTATCCTGCTGCTTGTGTTGGCTGTTCCACTCACGCCTTTTGCCGGTACCTTCGGTTTTACAACTTTATCGTGGAGGTACTACTTGTTAATGCTCGGAACAGTTATCGCTTATATCTTATCAGCAGAAGTTGTTAAACATTGGTTTTATAAGCGGTTTTTAAAATGAATTAATCATCAAACAGGCCCGTTCCGAGCGGCACACAAGTTTATTAGCCAAAGTTTTTGGTTAACTTGTATGGGTGTTAAATATTAATAAGGGGATATTGATGTTTTTACTCATTTGATGGGTGTGGCTGCCTTTAAATAAGCGTTTAATAAACCCGAAATGGTGGTGCACCATCACCAGCATATCCAGGCGCTCTTCGGCGCAAAGCCTTGTAAGTCCGTCTTCAATTTGTTTGCATCTTAAAATCCTTGTATTGAGCATGTTATTATGGTTTTTCAATGCCATGGTGTTTAGTATTTCCTGCATAAACTGCTCATTAATAACATGGTAATTATCCTTATTGTCAATGGTTGTGAGCAGGATCTCGGCATCAAGTGGCCGGATCAGTTTATTTAACAGTGACAGCGCCTCAATGTCATCTTTTACAGAAGTCAGGTCGGTTGCAAAAGCTATCCGTTTGATATGATCGAAAACCGCGGCCGGAGGGATCAGTAATAACGGCAGGTTAATGTTATCAATCATGCGCTTTATCTGGTTGCCTTGCAAAACCGTGGTTAATCCGTCTTTATCGTGCATGCCCGCTACAACCACAGCAACATCATTTGCAGATGACAGTAATTTTATAACGCTGCACAAGTCTCCGAAAGAGCTGTTAACAGTAATCCGGGTATCAAATCCGTCGTGGGTATTTAAAGTTTCCTGCCAGGTTTCCAATTGGCTTTTCAAAAGTGTGAGCATGGCGGTGCTTTCCTCGTTCAGCATTTCATATTCTTCAAACGGCCAGGCAATGGTGTACGGGCTTGGTATTTCGGCAGGCATAATATAAGCGTTGCACAATAGCAAATCTGCCTTTAAGCTCATGGCAAGTTTTAGTGCAAAGTGTGCGGCGTGCGTTGCGTTTGGCGAGAAATCGGTAAGGGCTATAACAGTTTTCATGATGAGCTGATTTAATGATTATAAAATTGCTGTTTAAGGTAAATAAACAGCATGATAAAAATCACATAAATAACTGATAATCATCAGTGAATAAAATTTACGCTATGCTTTATTTTGCTGTTGTTACCCAGTTATTAACCTAAAAAAACATGATTATGAAAACGATCCTGGTAATTGACGATGGCTCAGCATCAGCACAGCACGCAGCACATTTTGCGCTTGACCTTGCACTTCAGGTGGAGGCAGACCTGGTTTTGGCACGTGTTTGTGCTTTAAAGCAACCTGCGGTTTTTAAACAATATCAACTGGCAGGCCGGAGTACAACTGAATTTCATACCTATAAATCGCGGCGGAGCCTTTTTGAAGAATTGAAAGGGAAATCGGCGGAAAAAGGCGGTTTTATGCCCCTGATCAGCGAGCTTGACGCGATGTTTGATACCGAAGCCCGGTTAATTTCTTATATCAACCAAAACAACACCTGGTTGCTGATGAAAGGGGTAACGGAATTTAAATCAATAAGCAACAACGTAAAAATCCATGCTATTTTAAACAGAATAGCCTGCCCGCTGATGCTTATCCCCGAAAAATATGAAGGCCTGGGCTTTAAGCATATTATCCATATTGCCGATTTGCGGTATTGTCGTTTAAATGTGCTCAGGTACCTTGCCCAACTGGCCGGGCCCTGTAAAGCCGAGATCTTGCTTGCGCACTTATCGGCAAAGGGGTTGCCCCATATTGAACAAGGTTACGCGCTCACGCTATTTAACGACGAAATAAGTAAACGTGTTAATTATGGGCAATTGTATTTTAACAACACCCGAGAACGGGACGTTACCCGCGCCGTAGATGTTATGGTGCACAACATGAATGCAGATCTGCTGGCCGTTGTTCATCACCGTTTTCATTGCCAGGAATTGATTGCAGAGGGTGCCGACGCCTCGGTGCCGGTTCATATTACCGTTCCGCTGATAGTTTTTCCTTATTGATTCAGAATGGGTTAGCGTGTGGTAGCGTGTTGAGGATCAGCGGAAAATGTGATCGTTATCACTTATTTGGTAGCCGGTTCAACGCAACTTTACGTTATAAAGAAGATGTTATGAAAACAAGTGCAGTTACTCATGCGGCAATTAAAAAAACCTTGGCCTGCCTTTTTGCTTTAAGTGTTTTTACTCCGCTTAGCTGTAAAGCAAATGGCCCGGTAACCTTAAATGGCGATACTTCGGTGAAGGCGGAGATCACCCGGCAACTGAATGAAAGGGCGGTAAACAGCTTGTTGTATTTCCCGTTATCAACAAAGCGCTTTTACGCTAAACGTAGTTATGCCCCCATCTGGACCTTGCAGCAAAAAGACCAGAATAAAACCTGGGCTGCCATGCTGCTGGTTGATTGTGTATTGCAGTTTGGTTTAAGACATGAAGATTACCACCCTGAAGAACTAAAGTATCCGCTGCTGCATAAAATACTTGAACAGCCCGAAAAAATAAGCAGCCGACAAAAGGCCCGTTTTGAAATATTGCTTACCGACGCCATGCTGAATTTTATCAATAACGTTCATTTCGGCAAGTTAAACCCTTATTATCCACCCTCAAAAACTGACAGAGAAACGGTGAAGAGCTTTAACGCCACTGATGTTTTAGCTAACGCGCTTAATCAGCCTGCTTTTATGGACGCTGTACTAAAAGCGCAGCCTGCCAATGCCGATTACAAGGCGCTTCAATATCAATTACACCTGATTAAAGGTGTTTATGAAGGCGACTGCTATGAAACACCGGAAGCTGACGTAAGAAAAATAGCCGTGAATATGGAGCGCTTACGCTGGGCCGAATTAAATGACAGCACCTATATCCAGATCAACATCCCAACCTATTCATTAAAACTGGCCACGCGGGATACAACTTTTCACTTTAAAGTGATGGTAGGGAAGCGCAGCACGCCTACGCCGATAATGGTTGGCCTGCTCCGGGATTTTGCCACTTCGGCACGGCCGGTGGTAGCGGAAAAAGGCAGCCCGGATAAGTTTAATTCCGGGGATGTATCTTCTAAACCGACTGCAGGTAATAAGGATGGCAACATATACCTTATGCCCGGTAATAAAGCGGGTATTGAATTGCTGGGCGTATCAAACAAAAATCTATTCAACAAACGTGAAAGAGCGCTGACTGACGGTGCGATAAAAATTGAGCGCAGTGAGGAACTTGCAAAACAATTGCTGAAAACAGGCGATAGCGAAAGTGATATTAAAGCTGTGCGCCGTGCCCTGATCAACCATGATGTTAGGGTTTTTGGTTTGAAAAAGCCCATCCCCCTGAGCGTCACTTATATTACAGCCGCTATTGTAAACGGGCAGCTTGTTAAATACAACGACGTTTACCATTTGGATAGCCGCATAGAAAATATGCTTTATAATATTAAGCCTAACAGTAAAACCAAATAACGGTGTATTAAAATCAATCAGTTATGAAAACCATCCTGGTACCAACAGATTTTTCGGCAACCGCCAATAACGCGGCGAGCTACGCGGCAAATTTTGCAAAAAATATTCGCGCGGGGATAACCTTGTGCCATGCCATTAAGGTGCCGTCGGAGGCGCCAATGGCCGCCCAGGTGGCGTGGCCGCTGGAAGATTATACTTCATTAAAAGTAGAAACCGATCGGGAGCTTCGCAGTCTGTCGGCAAGCCTGTACCATGAAGCGGGAATTGAGCAAACAAGCTCCGGCCACGAATTTATCAATACCAGCAGCGCTACCGGCGAGGTAATGGATATGATAAGAAACACAGTTGAAGAGCGAAAATGTGTCATGGTAGTAATGGGGATGTCAGGGGCGGGGGCTGTAAACAGGTTCTTTTTAGGGAGTAATACCCGGGATGTGATCAATAAGGCAACCTTCCCATTACTGCTGATCCCGGCGGGGGTAGGTTTTCATCCCATCACCAAAATAGCTTTCGCTACCGATCTGGACAGCGGCGATATCCAACTGATTTACTCGGCCGCAAGCCTGGCCAATTATTTTAACGCCGAATTGCTGATAGCCCACATTACCGACGAGCAGTTTGAAGAGGCTGATGATAAACAAAAAGCCGATGATTTTTTAAAGGATGTAACCTGCAAAGCCAATTACCCTAAAATTTACTACAGGCACATCAAAAGTAAGGATGTGATGCACGGCCTGGACTGGCTGTGCCAACATACAGCAATTGATATGCTGGTAATGGTGCACCGAAGGGCTAATCCCATTGAACGGTTATTTGGCATTAGCTACACGCAAAAACTCTCTCATCATATTCATATACCCCTGCTGGTGTTGCCGGAAAAATTAGCTCCTGTACACTTTTAATAAAGCCTATAATTTTAACAATCCTTAACCCGGTTTACCCAACTTAAATCTGTTGCGTAAACCGGGTTAATTGTATGGCATAAATGCGGAGATCGCTTTTGATTCGTCACAAAATTACCCGTATATATTGATTTGAATTTCAAACTAATTATCATGAATTACCGAATTACACGAATGCTGCCATAACAGAAAAATGACCATTCGTTTAATTATGTCCGACTTAAAACATCCCCCGGCCAGATCAAAGAAAAAGAGGCTGATCATTTTGATGATACAGCCTCTTTTATTGAAAAAAGGTATTGGGCTTTTAAATATTTATAAAACAGTAGGGAATATAAACAACGGTAGTTTTAAATCAGTAAGGGCATCCTTAGTTGTACTGTGTTCAAAAATGCGCCGTAAAAATGAATGCTGGTGATGAACCACAGCCAATATGTCCGGTTTTTCTTCGGCGCAATACAGGTGCAGCCTGTCGGCAACATCGTGCCCGCCAATATCTTTGAAAGAGATCTTATCATATCCAAACCTGGCGATGTGCTTTTGGAAAGCAGCTTCTTTTTCAATTTGTTGCGCCTTGTCTTTAACCGGTTGGTTTACGTGTACAACTTCGATGTTAAAATGAAATGTTTTGCCAAGGTTTATCAGGTAGTGCAGGGCCTGGATATCAGGTTCATCAAAAGTTGTTGCAAATACCACATTTTTAATGTCGCCCAAAGTTTTATTGGCCGGTATGATCAATACGGGCTTGTGGGCATGCTGTAATATAGTGTTGGTTTCACTCCCAAAAAACAGATGATCAATAGCGGTACCTGATGGCGTACCCATGATAATAAACTCTATCTGGTTTTCATCAATGGCCTGTTTAAGATTGTCTTCCAGGTTGCCATCGCCGCTCAGGGCTTTAAGTGTTGGCTGGCGGTCGTTTTTATCAATGCTGTCGACAATGTATTGAAGTCCCTTTAGCTGGTGATCAAGGTTTTTCTTTGTTTCTGTTGTGGTTAAAAAGAACTCCTCATTAACGTACGGGCCGCCTGAAAAGGTGGATGCTACCGCCATCGTTTCATAATTATGGTACAATAGTACATTGGCGTGTATTTTACCCGCCAGCAGCACCGCGGCGTTGGCGGCGTTTACTGAATTATCAGAAAAATCGGTAAGTGCGAAAATCGTTTTCATGATGATAATGTTTTAATGTTATGTTATCGACTTTGTTATACAAATGTTCGCATAATCAGCCGGGGCGCAAATGACTGTAGTCACCCGGAATACTGACATTGGGCACCTGCTGCCGGTAGCTTGTAATGATTTGATGCTCAAGGTCATTTAACTACATGACGGCGGTCATGTAGAGTTGATTGGTTTGTTCACAACTTTGGGTTATAAACTTAATACATACAGCTATGTCAACATTGGTAAAATCAAACAGCACACCTTCATTGCGTTCAATGATGGAAGATTTTCGGAACAACGACAGGTTTTTTACACGTCCTTTTTTCAACAAGGAATTGCTACCTGCGGTAAACATCCGCGATACTGATGACAATTACGAGTTGGAAGTGGCCGCGCCGGGGTTTAAGAAAGATGATTTTAATATCAGTACCGAAAATGGCCTGCTAACCATAAGCGCCGAAACCAGCGAAGAGCACAACGAGGAAAAGAAGAATTATACCCGTAAGGAATTTACTAAAACTTCGTTTACCCGCAGCTTTCGTTTGCCGGATAACGTGGATGAAGACAATATCAAGGCAAATTACAACGACGGCTTACTAACTATTGAGGTGCGCAAAACTACGCCGGATAAAGCAGCCAAAAAGAAGATTAACATTGACTGATCAAATACGTTGCGCCTGTGCCTCGCTGCACGGGTGCAACTTTTATCTGAATGAAGCCTTAAAAAAATCAAGCGATGGAAAATGTAATTGATAAAAGAACGATAATCCCTTCAAGATATTGGGTGTTGATGCTGCTTTCGGGGATATTACTCTCGGTGTTAGGTGTATGGATCATTTTATCCCCGCTGCAATCCTACCTTTCGCTCAGCCTCACGTTTGCTATTGGCATGATAGCAACAGGATTTTTCGAAACTGCTGTATCTGTAATGAGTACCAGGCATATTGAGCGCTGGGGATGGCTCCTGGCAAGCGGGCTTATTGATATCGCTATCGGGAGTTACCTGTTTAGTTATCCTGCCATAACCATGATGCTGCTACCCGTAATTGTAGGTTTCTGGCTGCTGGTTAGGGGGATAATGGGAATTGGAAGCGCCATCGATATGCGCGCTTACGGCATTTCAAACTGGGGTTGGATCCTGTTTAACAGCCTCGTTGTCGTTTTCTTCTCGGTAGGCATATTGGCTTATCCCGCCTTTGGCATCGCAAATCTGATTATCTGGACCGGACTTGCTTTTTTTGGTGCCGGAATATTCAGGGTAGTGATTTCAATTAAGATCAAAGAACTAAGCCATCGCATAGGCGGATAAAAAGTAAAATAACCGGGATGAGAAACAAATAGAGGTTCTGCTGCTTTAACTATCAGGCTTTCAAAGTTTTTATTTCTTTTAAAAATCTGAAAAATGAATACAGCTACGGCTAAATTACTTGCAATTAACGCGGGTTCGTCAAGTATAAAATTCTCTTTGTTTAGCCTGGCTGCTAAAATTCAAAAGATAGGCGAGGGGCGGATAAGCCGGATCGGTTTGCCCGGAATGTTGTTTGAATTTACGGAGAACAGGCTTTCACAAACTGAACCGCTCCCGGATGAAGTTACTGATTATGCATCGGCGATAAACTTTGTGGTTGATTGGCTGGGGAACCACCCGTTATTTTCTCAGTTTACGGTGATAGCGCACAGGATGGTACATGGTATGCCGAATTGCGCGCCAGCTATTGTTAACAATAGTTTGTTATCCAGGTTAAAAAAGGAAGCGGGGGATGATCCAGAACATCTTCCAAATGAAATTAAGCTCATCGAAGCTTTTGCATCCCGCTACAGGCAGGTAAACCAATATGTTTGCTTCGATTCCTACTTCCACCAGGATATGCCAACGGTAGCGAGCCTGCTGCCTTTACCAAGGCGTTTTACGCAATCCGGCATCAGGCGTTACGGTTTCCACGGCCTCTCTTACCAATATATTATGCAAAGGTTAACATCCTTTGGTAAGGCCGACGGCAAAATTATCATAGCGCACCTGGGGAATGGTTCGAGCCTGGCGGCTGTAAAAGATGGTAAAAGCGTGGATACCACTATGGGTTTTACACCGGCATCCGGATTGCCGATGAGCACCAGGTCGGGAGATATTGATCCGGGAGTAGCCTGGCATATTTTGAAGCATGAGGGATTTAATGCCGATGAGTTGATCCGGATGCTAAACCACGAATCCGGGCTTTTGGGTATTTCAGGAAGCAGCGGAGATATGCACGATTTACTTTCAAAATATGCAACCGACCGATTCGCGGCGGAAGCTGTAGATCTTTTTTGTTATTATGTTAAAAAGAGCATAGGTGCGTTTACCGCAGCCATGGGCGGCATTGATGTGCTGGTATTTACCGGTGGGATAGGGGAAAACGCCCCCGAAATCCGGAAACAAATATGTACTGGGCTTGAATTTCTGGGCATCAAGCTGGATGATGAATCAAACCAGCAAAACAAAAATAAGATATCTGTTACCGGCGGAAGAGTTAAAACATACGTGTTGCCTACGGATGAAGAGCTGGTGATGGCCGAGATTGTTAAAGAACTGATTAACGTTTAAAGCTGAAAAATAAATGAAAATGATAGCTGATATTACCCAAAACGAACGCGCGCCGCTAACAGAAGATTGTTTGAGGAAACTGGACGCTTACTGGCGTGCGGCTAATTATTTATCAGTCGGCCAGTTGTACCTGTGCGATAACCCGCTTTTGGATGAGCCTTTAAAAATAGAACATATCAAAAAAATGCAATTGGGGCATTGGGGTACCACGCCGGGGCAAAACTTTATATATACCCACCTTAACAGGCTGATCAACCGTTATGATCTCCATATGCTTTATGTTTCGGGCCCCGGACATGGCGGACCGGCAGTTGTTGCCGGTACCTATCTTGAAGGCACTTACAGCGAAATATATCCTGAAGTTACGCAGGACAAAGCAGGGATGAAAAAGCTATTCAAACAGTTTTCGTTTCCGGGCGGTATTTCCAGTCACGCGTCGCCGCAAACACCGGGATCGATGCACGAAGGCGGGGAACTGGGATATTCGCTAAGCCACGCATTCGGTGCCGCGCTCGACAACCCCGACCTGATAGTTGCCTGCGTAGTTGGCGATGGAGAGGCCGAGACCGGGCCGCTTGCAACTGCATGGCACTCCAATAAGTTTTTAAATCCGCTTACTGATGGCGCCGTATTACCGATATTGCACCTCAACGGGTATAAAATATCTAACCCTACCTTGCTGGCCCGTTTACCACATGATGAACTTGAACAGTTATTTCAGGGTTACGGGTATAGCCCGATATTTGTTGAAGGATCAGAGCCCGAACTGATGCACCAGCCTATGGCGGCGGCTTTAGAGCAATCGATCCACTACCTTAAACAAATTAAATACAACGCTAAGGAGCATCCCGGCATCGAAAGGCCGAGATGGCCGATGATCATCCTCCGGTCGCCGAAGGGATGGACCGGCCCTAAGGTTGTTGATGGCAAAAAGATAGAAGGTACATTCCGCTCGCACCAAATCCCGCTTACGGTTTCATCAACCTCTGGTAATCATTTGCAAATGCTTGAAAGCTGGATGAAAAGCTACAGGCCGGAAGAGTTGTTTGATGCAAATGGTACTTTGAATAGGGACATCGCGGAAATTGCCCCGAAAGGTGACAGGCGGATGGGCGCGAATCCGAACGCTAACGGGGGATTATTGCTGAAAGATTTGCGCCTTCCGGATTTCAGGCAATACGCGGTTAGCGTAACGGCTCCGGGCATTGCAGGAGAGGGTGACGTACATGTTTCCGGTCGTTTTCTGCGTGACGTCATCACGCTCAACCCTAAAAATTTTCGCGTTTTCGGACCGGATGAAACGGTTTCAAATAAACTGGAAGCTGTGTTTGAAGTTACCAGCCGCCAATGGAATGCCCGCGTTGAAGCAAACGACGAGTACCTTGCAGCAGCCGGAAGGGTAATGGAAATGCTAAGCGAGCATCAATGCGAAGGTTGGCTGGAGGGTTACCTGCTTACCGGCAGGCATGGGGTATTTAATTGTTATGAAGCATTTATCCACATCGTTGATTCGATGTTTAACCAACACGCCAAATGGCTGAAACTTACCCGCGAAATACCCTGGCGAAGAAAGATAGCTTCATTAAATATTTTACTTACATCTACCGTCTGGCGGCAGGATCACAATGGTTTCACGCACCAGGACCCCGGCTTTATAGACCATGTGATCAACAAGAAATCGGAGATTGTGCGGGTTTATTTACCGCCCGACTCAAATTGCCTTTTATCCGTTATGGATCATTGCCTCCGCAGCAGTCATTACGTAAACGTTATGATCGCCGGGAAACATCCCTCACCACAATGGCTGAATATGAACGACGCCGTTAATCATTGCACAAGAGGGATAGGGATCTGGGATTGGGCGAGTAACGACAAGGATTGCGAACCGGATGTTGTGATGGCCTGCTGCGGGGATGTGCCAACCCTCGAAACTCTTGCCGCGGTATCTATTTTAAGGGAAAACTTGCCTGATTTAAAAATAAGGGTGATTAACGTGGTTGACCTTTTGAAACTCGAAAGAAAATCTGAACACCCTCACGGTTTAACCGATCATGATTTTGATGCCCTGTTTACTACCAATAAGCCTGTAATATTTGCTTTCCATGGTTACCCTTGGCTCATTCACAGACTTACCTACAACCGCGCCAATAATAGCAATATCCATGTAAGGGGATATAAGGAGGAGGGAACTATAACCACTTCTTTTGATATGACTGTGTTAAATGAAATGGACAGGTTTCACCTGGCGATTGACGTTATTGACCGGGTGCATATCCCCGGCAGTAAAGGCGTTTATTTAAAACAAAAACTAATGGACAAGCTAATTGAACATAAACAATTTATCTACACGCACGGCGAGGATATGCCTGAGATCAGGGACTGGCAATGGGAAGGGTAATTTGGATAGTCGGCTGGTAATATCCCTGAAATATTATTTATAGGTACCGAAACTAAGCGATTTTTTGATTTATCCGTTTGTAAGTCTGAAAACAAAAAACGATGTAAATAATTCGTTTATATCGTTTTTTGCTAACTTAAATAATACCCGGGTATGCAGCAATAAATGATTAAGAGATATTAATAAAATCTTAATTTATGCATCATTCAATTTTCATTATAATTGAGCATGAAAGCAATCTGCATTTTCTGTGGCGCCAACTATAATGGCGACCTGGTATTAAAACAATCTATTGATCAATTGGCCGAAGTGATGGTTAGCCGTAACCTAAGCCTGGTTTACGGAGGCGGAAAAGTTGGTGTTATGGGCTTAATTGCAGATGCCGTTTTAAACCGTGGCGGAAAAGCCATTGGCGTTATCCCACAGTTTTTAATGGATAAGGAAGTTGGCCATACCGGTTTAACCGAGTTGCACATTGTTGAAAGCATGCACCAGCGCAAGCAAATGATGAATGATCTGAGCGATGGGGTGATAACATTACCGGGCGGTTTAGGCACCCTCGAAGAATTTTTTGAGGTACTTACCTGGTTACAGCTTGGGCTGCACAACCACCCCATTGGTTTGCTAAACGTTAACGGCTTTTACGATTTGCTGTTGCAGCAACTGGATTTAATGGTTGAGCAGCGCTTTATGAAAAAAGTGAACCGCGATTTGATTATTACTTCGGCCGATGCCATTGAACTGGTAAACCTGATGGATAATTTAAAGCCTGAGCCTGAAGAAGTTTGGTTTAAAGACAAAAATATTACATAGCATGAAAACGCGCCTTTAGTATTTAGGCTTTTTGGCGTTAAAAATATTGAGATCCGTTATATAAAACGTATTAAGACCACCTCTGATGCTAATCTCCCTGAAGTGATACACCTCCTGATCCGGTAGCTGTTGCTTAAAACAAAACAGCCCGCATTTTCATTTTTCTGATAAGAAATTTTCTAAATTACCTGAGTTATCTGAAACCAGTTATGAATATCGAATTCAACAAAAATGAAGATATTAATAAGCAGCTTGTTTTTGAACTGAACACCCGGCTTAATAAAATATATCAGGGCGGCGGCGAAAAAGCCGCGGCCAAACAAAAGGAAAAAGGCAAAATGCTGGCTCGTGAACGGGTTGCGTATTTAATTGATAAAGATAAACCCTGGCTTGAGGTAGGCGCTTTTGCAGCCGAAGGCATGTACGCTGAGCATGGCGGCTGCGCTTCGGGAGGCGTTGTTTGCGGGATAGGTTATGTATCCGGCAGGCAATGTGTAATTGTTGCCAATGATGCTACGGTAAAGGCGGGGGCCTGGTTTCCGATAACCGCCAAAAAAAATCTGCGGGCGCAGGAGATAGCTATCGAAAATCGTTTGCCTGTTATTTATCTTGTGGATTCGGCGGGTGTTTATTTGCCTTTACAGGATGAGATTTTTCCGGACAAGGAGCATTTTGGTCGCATATTCCGCAATAACGCCATTATGAGCAGCATTGGTATCATTCAGATTGCCGCCATCATGGGTTCATGCGTGGCCGGTGGGGCCTATCTGCCAATAATGAGCGACGAAGCTATGATTGTGGAGGGTACCGGTTCGGTGTTTCTGGCTGGATCGTACCTGGTAAAATCTGCTATAGGCGAGGATGTGGATAATGAAACGTTGGGTGGCGCTACCACGCACTGCGAAATTTCAGGCGTTACAGACTATAAACAGCCTAATGACCAGGCTGCCCTCGATTCGATCCGCAACATTATGAGCATGACCGGCGATTATACCAAAGCCGGTTTCGATAGGATAACATCCATTGCTCCGAAACTCGATGAAAAAGAGATTTACGGTATACTGCCCGATAACCGCGAAAAGGCTTACGATATGATGGAGATCATTTCGCGCCTGCTGGATAACTCGGAATTTGAACCTTATAAAGACGGTTACGGGCAATCTATCATTTGCGGCCTCGGCCGTATAGATGGCTGGGCAGTAGGCATTGTAGCCAATCAACGTAAAGTGATCAAATCAAAAAAAGGTGAGATGCAGTTTGGCGGGGTAATCTACTCCGATTCGGCCGATAAGGCCACTCGTTTTATTATGAACTGTAACCAGAAAAAAATTCCGCTGGTGTTTTTGCAGGATGTTACCGGTTTTATGGTTGGTAGCCGGTCTGAGCAAGGGGGGATTATTAAAGATGGCGCTAAAATGGTGAACGCGGTGGCTAACTCGGTGGTGCCTAAGTTTACCATTGTGGTTGGTAACAGTTACGGCGCCGGTAACTATGCCATGTGCGGCAAGGCATATGATCCACGATTGATCTATGCCTGGCCATCAGCAAAAATAGCAGTGATGGGCGGGGGGCAGGCCGCCAAAACTTTATTGCAGATTCAATCGGCAGGATTAAAGGCCAGGGGCGAGGATGTTGATAAAGCCAAAGAAGAAGAGTTATTGAAACAGATCACCGAAAAATATAATTCTCAAACAACTCCCTATTATGCCGCGGCGAGGCTTTGGGTGGATGGAATTATCGACCCTTTAGAAACCCGTAAAGTAATTTCGATGGGGATTGAGGCCGCCAACCATGCGCCGATTGAAAAGGCGTTTAATGTTGGGTTGATACAGACTTAGTGATTAGCGGTTGGAGTTCAGAGATTAGAGGAGATTGTCCTGTCCTGAAATAGATTTATAGAAAATGTTAACAAAAGAGGAAGGAAAGATGACAAAATGTAAAGTATCCTATCTCAGTGAACATCGTACACCTCGTGTTTTAAAGTTTTGAGGTAAGCATTGATACTTTTTTATCCTCATTGTTATGGGTTAACTTCTGGCCGTTTATATTCCATTTGTCGGGATTGACATAGCGTTTAGAGGAGATTTCGATGTGCACACCATCAATGGTGATGCATAGGTAAACAGGGGCGAAGCATTCGGTATTTGTTTTTGATCTCTTTACGGAAAAGAGTAGGTTAAAAGATTTGTTCATCGGCGAAGCTTTAAAGGGAATAGAATTAGTTATATATCCTCCTGCAATCAAGATGTTTAAATACTAAATAAACTCAATTACAGCAACTTATAAGCACTAAGGTGCGCCGTAGTTTTACGTTTAAATCAGGTCACCTACAAGTCACCGGGACGAAGCGATTTATTGGTTCGTTTTGGTGTAGGTTAAAAGCCAAAAACTCCATAAATCATTTATTTACGGTGCTTAGGTTCAATTAAGTAATACTTGGCGGAGAGGGAGGGATTCAAACCCCCGGTACCTGTTACAGTACACCTGATTTCGAATCAGGCACATTCGATCACTCTGACACCTCTCCGTATATTTTATAAAAGAAAAAAATCCCGTGTTTTCAACAGGATTTTTTGGCGGAGAGAGGGTTTTGTAATACCCTTTAATTTCCGCTCTATATTGATATTTTCAGGGTTTTGAATTCTGTACTCACCGAATTACTCACTACCTTTTATCCGCTTTGTAACAGCTGCAAATGCTACAATACAAATGTATAAAAAATTGCTCAATTGCAAGTTTTTAAATGCTTTAACAAAGGATATAATATATAATGGGCTTGGTAGTAAGGCTCATCGCTCGTTTTGAAAGTTAAATCATGGGCAATGGCGTATGAAATGAAATGATTTGTACGTTTGCGAAAATTGAATAAAATTATTGCCACGAAACTCCATATACCTCTTTTTAACCCTTCGTATTACGTCGTGATTACGGTAGCAAACGCGGCGGTCAATTCATTTATTCCTGATTTTGATTTTTTATAATGGTGCCAAAATGTAATATAATATTACTTATGCGCCATCCATTAGACGTTTTTATATATACGATATCCTGGCTCATGAATACTTGGGTTGTTTTATCTTCTTCCATTTTACTCACTATCCAAAATAACCTATTTTCTGTAGCGGTATCGCCATCGATCTTTATTACAGGGCTTGAATAACTGTGCATAGCAAAAAGTACAGACCTGGTTTCCGTTTAGCTAATTTAATTGTAACTAATTAAAGATGCCTTTTTCAATCCGTACATATTGCATCAATCAGAATTAACGCTTGTCTTTGTTGTAAATCGTCAGTAATCAAGTTATTGCAAAGTTTTTGTGGATAATTGGGGAACTACCCTTTTGCAATTTATTAAATATCGAAATTCAGGATGTTATGAAAAAAAGTTATTGTCCCATCCACTAGCAATTTCATAAATTATCAGGCTTATATCCAATCCTTTTACGTTGTTTTAGATCATCCTTTTTAACCAATAACTCATCGAGGTACTGAAATATTAGTTCGATGTTTTTGTCATGATTGCTCAATTTGGTTTTGATATGTTCGATTTCAATCCGCAATTCAGCTTTGTCGTAAAGAAACTGCCTTGCACGGGTGAATACCCTAATAATTTGGATGTTTACTATTATCGCTCTTTCACTGTTCAATATGCTTGATAACATAGCCACACCTTGTTCTGTAAAGGCGTATGGGGTAGAAGGGCTGAACTTAATATTTCTTGGGAGGTTATCACAAATTGTGATAACCTCTGTCCATTCATTCTTAGTTAATTGGAACATAAAATCTTCGGGAAAGCGTATCAAGTTTCTTTTAACAGACTGTTTTAAGGCTCTCGTTTCAACCTCATATAGTGCGGCCAAGTCGAAATCCAGCATTACCTTTTGATTTCTGATTAAGTATATCTTATTCTGTATGTTACTGTCGGATATTAAAATTTGTTCGAGCATGACGGTCAGTTTTATTGGCTTGTTACTTATTGTTAATCGCCTGCATTGGATCCAGTGGACGGGCATGGTTACATGGCTTAGTATTACCGTACTTCTTTTTGAGTTTGGCCATGTCCTGGCTAACTTTTAAATCCAATATTTTAGCGTAGTGTTGTGTTGTTTTAATATTGGTATGCCCCAACATTTTGCTTACGGTCTATATAGGTACACCGTTGGACAGTGTAACGGTAGTGGCAAAAGTATGTCGGGCAATGTGAAATGTTAAAGGTTTATCTATACCGCAGATACCCGCAATTTCTTTTAAGTAAGCGTTCATTTTTTGATTGGTACTTACTGGAAGTGCTTTACCTAAGTTACTGCAAACCGGATGATCAGTATATTTATTAAGTAGACTTAAAGCAGACGGTAATAACGGAATACGGCTTGGAGTATCCGTTTTTTTACGTTTAGTGAAGATCCACATTTCTCCGTCTAGACCTTTAACAATTTCGTTGCGTCTGAGCTTATTTACATCTGCATAAGCTAAGCCCGTAAAACAGCAAAATAAAAAAATATCCCTTACCTGGTTTAAGCGTTCTGTTGAAAATGATTTGTCAGCCATTGCTTGTAAATCATCCCCATTAAGGAAAACTCTGTCGACCTGTTTAATTCTTATTTTGTAGTTGATAAAAGGGTCTTTATCCAACCACCCGCTTGATAAACAAATACCAACAATTTTTTTAAAATTCTTTATGTATTTAAAAGCAGAGTTATTAGCGCAATTACGTTCTGAACGGAGATAAAACTCGTAATTGGTAATAAAATCATAGTCGATTTTTTTAATATCTATATCCGACACTTTGTATTGCCACTGCAAATATTCTTGTGTATGTTTTAGTGAGGTTTGATAGCGAATCGACGTACCTGCGGCATACTGTTTACCAACTAACGTGGCAATTTTCTTATTATGGTCTTTAAATATGTCTATCAGCATTCTTGTTTTTTCGCTTTTCCTAATAGTTTATCCCTTAGAGTTTCAGCGTTAATAATGCTTTTTGTTTCAGTCAATTGACTGTGCGCCTCGTACACTTGTTTTTGCAATGTGTCTAAATAGGCATTAAAAGACTTGGTGTCCTCTTTAGTTCCTTTTAATCTTCCCGCAATGCTGTTCCATTGAGATGGCTCACATTCCCGCCCTGTAGTAGTTTCGGAACGTTTACCGTTTACGGTAATACGTAGATAAATCGGCACCAAGCCGCTTTGATAGTTTTTGGTTTTTTTAAATAAAAAAGCAAGCTGAAATTAGTTTTCATAATGTTTTAAGCATTAAAAAGTGAAACAAAATTAAGCTTGCAATCACATCTGTACAAGATGTTCAAAATATGAACACGTTGATTATCAAAGCAATATGTCTTTTTGGTGAGTAAGGAGTTTATAAAACTAACTCACCGAATTACGCTCCTTTTTATTGCGAATTGGTGAATAATATGGTCATTTGACTAAAAAACAAAGGCCTGCAATCATTTGATTTGCAGGCCTTTAGTCTGTTTTGACATTGAATTAAGTGGAGCCGGAGGGATTCGAACCCTCGTCCAAACATGGTATAAGGTAAGCTTTCTACATGCTTAGCTTCTGTTTAATTGTAGGGAAGGGGAAGGTCAGCCGCTTACCTGTACCGTCTTCCTTAGGTGCTTTATCTTATCTGCTTATCACACCCTAAGCAAACCAGTTTCGTTTTTCGATGCCCCAGTTGCCGATCCAACAAAACAGAAAACCGGCGGGACAAAAGCTATGCTAATTCTAAATTAGGCAGCTAAGGCGTAGTTATTTTCGCCATTTGTAAGTTTGAGCGTTCAGATTAAAGCGCTAATTCACCCAACGCGCTGCATGCTTACCTACTTATCTCCATCCTGTCAATTCCGGTCGACCCCATTTTTTTAGTTTGCACCAACCAGCGGGCAGTAATCGCAGTTAAGCGATTACAAATATACAAAAAATTTCTTTAGTCAACGGTGGGCGTTTTACATATTGTAAACGCCCGCCGTTAGTTTCTGTTAAACAGTTGCTGCTTTTTGATTTAGGCTTGCGGCTTCAACGCGCCCGGGATAAACCCTTAAAGCTTCTTCTAAACAAACCATGGCTTTGGTTAGGTCATCATTATTTAAAACATAGGCCATACGCACCTCGTTTGCGCCTGCTCCGGGTGTGCTGTAAAAACCGGTTGCAGGTGCCATCATCACTGTTTCATTATTCAGGCTGAATGTTTCAAGCATCCACTGGCAAAACTGATCAGCATTGTCTATCGGCAGTTTGGCAACAACGTAAAATGCGCCGCCCGGGTTAGGGCAGTAAACGCCGTCCATTTTGTTCAAAGCGGCAACCAGCGTATCGCGGCGGCTGGTATATTCTTTATTTACCGCTTCAAAATAGCTGTCGGGCGTATCAACTGCCGCTTCGCCTGCAATTTGTTCAACCATACCTGCGCTTAAACGGGCCTGGGCAAATTTCAGCGCTGTTTTGCGCAGTTCTTTATTTTTGGTGATCATGCAGCCCAGGCGCGCACCGCATGCGCTATAGCGTTTACTTACAGTATCCATCACTACCACATTTTCTTCCAGTCCATCCAGGTGCATTGGCGAAATGAAAGTGCGGCCATCATAACAAAATTCGCGGTAAGCCTCGTCCGAAAAAAGGTATAGATCATGCTTTAAAACCAGTTCTTTAAGCGCGTCCATTTCCTCTTTAGAATATAGGTAACCTGTAGGGTTGTTGGGGTTACAAATGATGATGGCTTTGGTTTTCTCGGTGATCAGTTTTTCAAACTCGCTGATAGGAGGGAGCGCGAAACCGTTATCGATGTATGATAATATTGGTTTAACAACAATATCACCCTGGCTGGCAAAACCATTATAGTTGGCATAAAATGGCTCCGGAATAATTACCTCATCGCCCGAATCAAGGCAGGCCATCATGGCTATGGTAATAGCTTCCGAACCGCCGGTGGTTACAATAATATCGTCGGGGGTAATGCCGTAACCTAATTTATTGTAGTATTCGGTAAGCTTTTTGCGGTAGCTTAATGTACCCTCGCTTGGCGTATAGGCCCAAACTTTAAAATCGATGTTTTTAATAGCGTTAAGCATCCCATCGGGAGTAGCAATATCGGGCTGACCGATATTGAGGTGGTAAACCTTTTTTCCGTCCTGCTTGGCTTTATCAGCGTAAGGTGTTAGCTTACGTATCGGCGATGCGGGCATTCGTTGCCCCTTGTCAGATATTTTTGGCATCCTGCAAAATTACTAAAAAAGTAAAATATATGCCCCTCTAAATCTCCCCCGGAAAGGGAGACTTTTTGGAGTTTATCATAAAAAGAAAAAGCACCGCCATAGCGATGCTTCAAATATTATCTATAGCCCTACCTTCCGGGGAGGGTTGGGTGGTGCTGGCTTTACTTGCTGGTAGCAGGTTTAGCCACAACCTCACCAACAATGTTGAGGTACTTTTCAGGCGTTACAGCGTTTGATTTAACTACAATTGTTTTGTTAAATGGCTGGGCTGCAGCTGCATTGTAAGTAATTTTAATTACACCTTTACTGCCGCTTTTAACAGGGGTTTTAGTGTAATCGGCAATAGTGCAACCGCAGGTTGGCCTTACTTCGGTTAAAATAAGGGGCTCTTTACCAATATTGGTAAATTCAAATACAGTGGTAACCGGGGTGCCTTGCGGAATTTTGCCAAAGTCGTGCTTTTCTTCGTTAAATTTAAACTCGGCTTTACCGCTATCCTGCGCCGAAGCGGTAAAGGCAAAACCTAATACCACCGCACAAATCATTAGTATCTTTTTCATATGTTTATTTGATTATTACAAATATAAAAGGTTTAATGTAATTACAAAACTATTACTCAAACTCCGGGTTTTATCTGTTAGTTTGCCCGATACAAAATAGAATTTTATACTTTTACGGTCTAAACAAAATTTTATATGCCTGAAACTACAACACGAGCTACCAGCGGTTTTACTGCTGCCGAGCTCAGTTTTGATGATTTCAAAAAGATTGTTATTAATGATTATCGTATTGGTTATGAGAGCCGCCAGGCCAGTTTAATCGGTCGGAGGGAAGTACTAACGGGCAAGGCAAAGTTCGGTATTTTCGGCGACGGAAAAGAGGTTGCACAACTGGCTATGGCCAAGGCTTTCAGACCCGGCGACTGGCGCGCGGGCTATTACCGCGACCAAACTTTCATGTTTGCCACCGGCATGAGCAACCTGAAGGAGTTTTTCGCCCAGCTTTATGCAAATCCTGATATTGAAAAAGATCCGGCTTCGGGCGGCAGGCAAATGAACTGTCATTACGCCACACGTTTTGTAAATACCGACGGCAGCTGGGTTAACCAGGCCGAAACGATGAACAGTTCATCAGATATATCCACCACCGCCGGGCAAATTCCGCGGTTGTTAGGTTTGGCCTACGCTTCAAAGCTATATCGTCAAAATAAAGAACTTGATTACCTGAAACAATTTTCGGTTAACGGCAACGAGGTGGCCTTTGGTAGTGTAGGTAACGGCGCTACTTCTGAGGGTTCTTTTTTCGAAACTTTTAACGCGGCCGGCGTATTGCAAGTGCCTATGGCGCTTTCTATCTGGGATGATGCCTATGCCATTTCGGTTCCGGCAAGCCTGCAAACTACCAAAGAGGATATCTCGGAAGTATTGAAAGGCTTTCAGCGTGAAAACGGCAGTAACGGCTATGAGATATTCAAGGTTAGGGGTTGGGATTATATAGGCCTTTGCGAAACTTATGAGCGGGCAATCAATATTTGCCGCGAGGAGCATGTTCCGGTGCTGATCCACGTTACCGAAATGACTCAACCCCAGGGGCACTCAACTTCAGGTTCGCACGAGCGTTATAAAAGTAAAGAGCGCCTGGCCTGGGAGGAAGAGCACGATTGTTTGCTAAAGATGCGCGAATGGATGATCGCTTCGGCTATCATTACCGAAATTGAACTGGAAGAACTGGAGGGCGAAGCTAAACGATACGTTCGTGAATGCCAGCGCGAAGCAGCCAATGAGCTGGCCGTTATTCTTAAAGCCGAGCTTGAAGAAGCGGTTAAACTGATCAATCAGTTTGCCGAAACCGTTCCTTTAAAAAAAGACGATATTCTGGCTGTGTCGGCAACCTTACAGTCGGCCTTTGACGCTGGTCGGCGTGAGATCTTTACCGCTATCCGTAAAACCTTGCGCTTAACCACGCACGAAAATAACCCGGAACGTACGCGTTTGGTTGATTGGTTAAAAACCGAGCAGGATAAAAACAACGAGCGCTATAACTCAAAACTATTCACTGGTACACCACAATCGCCTCTTTATGTGCCTGTTGTGCCCGCTATTTATACAGAAGATGCAAAGGTAATGGATGGCAGGGAAGTGCTCAACGCCGCTTTCGATGCCAACTTTGCCCGTGATAAAAGTATCGTAGCCTTTGGGGAAGACCTGGGTATGATAGGCGACGTAAACCAGGGCTTTGCCGGCTTACAGGCAAAATACGGAGATATCCGGATCAGCGATACCGGCATCCGCGAAACCAGTATTATAGGGCAGGGCATGGGGCTGGCCATGCGTGGTTTACGACCAATAGCCGAGATCCAATATCTGGATTACCTGATTTATGCCATAACCATCATCAGCGATGATATTGCCAGCTTAAGCTACCGCACTATGGGCGGGCAAAAGGCGCCGTTAATTATCCGCACCCGCGGCCATCGTTTGGAAGGTATCTGGCACTCAGGCTCGCCAATGAGTGTTATTTTAGGATCTATGCGTGGTTTTCATATTTGTGTGCCTCGTAACATGACGCAGGCAGCCGGTATGTATAACACTTTATTACGGGGGGATGAACCCGCATTGGTGGTTGAGTGCCTCAACGGTTACCGTTTGAAGGAAAAATTACCGGCTAATGTCGGCGAGTTTACCGTGCCGCTTGGTAAAGCCGAAATTTTACGCGAGGGCAATGATATTACAGTGGTATCTTACGGCTCAACTTTACGCATTGTACAGGAGGCATCTGAAGAGCTTGCTGCAATGGGCATCCATATTGAAGTTATTGACCCGCAAACCTTATATCCGTTTGATAAAGAGAATATTTGCGGTACTTCATTAAAGAAAACTAATAAGTTATTAGTGGTTGATGAAGACCTTCCGGGTGCGGGCTCTGCCTATATTCTTCAAAAGATATTGGAAGCTCAAAATGGCTATTATTCGTTGGATGCTCAGCCCAGAACACTAACGGCTAAAGAGCACAGGCCACCTTACGGATCGGATGGCGATTACTTTAGTAAACCATCTGTTGATGATGTGATCGAAACGGTATACGCCATGATGAACGAGGCAAACCCCTCAAAATATCCGGCCATTTATTAATTAATTATTGCTGATTAGTGTATTTAAATCACTAATCAACAATATCTTATGTTATTTTACTTTTATGGATTCTACAACATTTTCAAATATAGCTGAAGTTATAAAAACACGCCGTTCTGTTAAACCTGCGGCAATGAACGGTCATAAAATTCCTAATGCTCATGTGGCCGCGCTGCTTGAACTGGCCGATTGGGCACCAACCCATGGATACACAGAGCCGTGGCGTTTTACAGTTTATGAAGACCCGGCCGTTTTTGCTGCTGAACATGCCGAAGTTTACAAGAAAAGTGTAACGGCGGATGATTTCAACGAAACTACCTATAACAACCTTAAAAATCTGGGTAACAAGGTGTCGCATGTCATTATTTCAATCATGAAGCGTGGCGACCTGCCGAAGATTCCGCCTTTTGAAGAGATCGCAGCCGCGTCGAGCGCTATCCAAAATATCCTGTTGGGGGCAACTGCCTTAAATATCGCTTCGTTTTGGAGTACCGGCGGCGCCATCCTTAAACCGGCGTTCAAGGAGTTTTTAGAGCTTCGCGAAGAAGATGTAGTGATGGGGGTATTATATCTTGGCTATGCCGATCAATATCCTGAAGGGAAACGTACCATCCCGTTAGAGGATAAAATAAAATGGGTGAAGTAAATTCTACCGATACTTTCTCTGATCTATGGCGTAGGATGTTTGTTTTATTTCTTAAATTTTAAGTAATTTTCATTTTAGTAAAAAAAATATAGATTTTAGACTTGCAAATAAAGTTTTAAACCATATTTTTGTATCGATCTGTTAACAGCAGGTTAACCCAATATCCAAACCCTGTTACTATACCCTAATTAATTAAAATAAATTAAACTCACGCAAAGTGTATGAGGAAAAATTTTTTGTGGGTCGCCATGTCGATTTTATTATTTTCGGCTACAATTTTAAGTTGGAAATCGGATGGTACAGGCAGATCAGTGCGAGCGAAAAAAAATGGAAGGTTTACGCCCAAAGAGTTATTTGATCAGTACGTAAATACCCTTTACCAGGCCGCGCAGCTACAGCAGGCCGGTTTGGCTTTTAACGTGTTTGAGAAAGCGGTTATGGGCTATACCAATCTGAAATTAAATCATATAGTACCCGAAAACAGCTCGGTATTAACGGTGATTGATTTTGCAAAATCCAGCAGGGAAAAACGCATGTGGATTATTGACCTGTTAAGCAGGCAATTGGTATTAAATACTTGGGTGGCCCATGGTTCCGGCAGCGGCGAAGAAATGGCGAACAGTTTTTCTGACAGGAATGATTCGCATCAAAGCAGCCTTGGTTTTTACGTTACCGACAAACCTTATATTGGCAAACATGGCCGTTCGTTATATCTTGACGGTATGGACGAGGGTTTTAACGGTAGCGCGCGTATGCGCAGCATTGTATTGCATGGCGCTAATTACGTAAGCCAGTCAGCAATTAATGAGCAGGGTTTTTTAGGCAGAAGTTTTGGCTGTCCTGCGGTATCACCAAAATTGGTGAATAAGATCATCAACACCATACAGGGCAAAACCGTTATTTTTATTAATGGCAACGATATTTCGTACACTTCAAAATATCTTGATGAGGCGGGGCCTTTCAGCTTAATGGCCAGCGCCGATACAACAGCATTTGATTCGGTTAAATTTTAAATCCAAACCAAGTATAAACCAAATCATGAGCCCGGCTTACTTAACAGTTCGCCGGGCATTTTTATTTATCTGGCTAATAAACCCTGCAAATGCGAATAAAGTACAATATCCAAACCGTAAACATCCGGGCGATATTGGATCACGCCGTTTTCGTCCGCCCAGCAGGTCACGTAAGTAATGTAAATTGGGGTTTTCTTCGGCAAGCCTATATTGGTTGGCTCTGGCTTATTAACCACCATGTCGTTAGCAATGGTATCCAGGACGGCACCCTCGCCAAAAAGGTTCCTGGCCAGGCCCAGCGGATCGCCCAAACGTACGCATCCGTGGCTTACAGCCCGCATGGCATGCCCGAAAGCCGACTTATTGGGGGTATCGTGCAGGTAAACGCTGCTCCGGTTCTTGAAAAGGAACTTAATTTTGCCTAATGAGTTATCATCACCCGGGCGTTGCTTAAACTCATACTCAAGGTTATCGGGCGTAACCTGCGACCAGTCAATTGTTTCCGGGTCAGCTATCCGTTTCCCGTTTTTAAATACATCTATGTTTTTATTGGCCAGGTAATAGCGGTCTTCTGCAGCCTCCACAATGATCTCTTTGGTGGCTATACTGCGCGGGATATTCCAAACCGGGTTTACCTGTACGCTATGGATCACGCTGTTTAATATCGGCGTTTCGCGCGGGAAGGGTTTATCAACACGGGCGGTATCGTCAAAATGTTCAAGCGTATTTTGATTCTGCATGTTGCGGCCCTGGCCAACGCAAACCTTCATGTTTAAAACAGATTTGCCGTCTTCCATTACGTCTAACCGGTAATCCGGGATATTAACAATCACATATTTAGGCTCGTAAGGCTTGTTTCTCCAGCGTAAACGTTCAAGTGCCACTAATAAATAACGCTTACTTTCTTCCCGGCTTAAACCCTCAATGGTGGCGCTGTCGCGATAAGCCTTTTGTATGGCTAAATATTGCGGATTTTTGGGCTGAATGCTGTCAAGATAGGCTTTAAAATCATGATTACCAAGGGTAGCAAGCATCCCGAGGCTATCGGGCCGGCGGGTTGCCATAAAGTATCTCGAGTATATTTTTTTAGGGTTAATAACACCGTATTGCACGGCGTTTGCATATTTAACAAACGCGCCGGCGGTCAGGATTTCCAGTTTGGCTACCGTTTCGTACCCATCTTCGATGGTTTTTATGGCTTTTTTATCCTTTAGTTTAGCGGTAAGCGTTTTAATTTCATCAGTAGGATAAATGGATGGATCCAAACCATGTTCGTTTAGCCTGCCGATATATTCGGTAAGGGCATCAAAATCGCCGTTGTTCAAGTGGTTTACCACCAGCAGTGGTTCGTATTCGTTCTTTTTGAAAAACGATTCGATAACCAAAGGGTTGGCTATCTTTTTCCTGTACCTGGCAAACACCTTATTGAAAACCGCGATGTATTCGGAGGTGTCGGCTTTTTTAAAGACCGGGTTTTGGGTAACCCTGAACATTTCGTCGGCGATGACCGAGTGCTTTTTTTTACAACCGGGCAGGGTAAGCAAGGCGATCAAACACGTGGAAAGAATAATAGGTATAAAATGCTTTTTTATAGGGATAGGTATCATATTGCTTTGAAGATAGTTAAATATTGCATAGCAATAGCCATACCATAAAACGCCATCATTTTTAATTATTTTTGGACACAATCGTTAATAAACTTAAACCGGCGCGAACCGTTTTAATTAAAATGAAAACGCTGTTGCCTTATGCCCGAATCATGTTGCTGCGTTTCATGGGTTTAGCACAAGGTTTTAAACCTGTAAATAAAGAAGCATCGCTGCAGGTAAATAAATTGCCCGGGGTTTTGTTCAGGTAAAAAGGCAAATATATTTTGTCAGTTCAGCGAAATCATGGTGGTGACTGTGACGTTTTTTCAGACATTGCCAGCGCTGTTACCGGTCGGTTCCCGGCAACATGGAGTTTGGACTCTGTACTTTATGGAGACGAACACTTCGGTGCGGATTCAACAAACCGGCTGCGGACATCAAGCACGGGCATTGACGGTTGCTCATAACAGTTAATTACGACGAATATAAGCCTTATAAAAAACAATGAAATCTGCCGATAAACTACCTGAAGTATGGCTTCGCGGTCCGTTGAATGATATACCGGCTTTGCTGCAACCTGTAGCGCATGCTTTGCTGCAAGCCCGCGAAGAGCTGAACGAACTGATGGCTGGTTTTCCGGATAACTTGCTTTGGGAAAAGGTTGCCGGTATGGCATCGCCTGGTTTTCATTTACAGCACTTAACGGGGGTGCTCAACAGGCTGTTTACCTATGCAAAAGGGGAGTTATTAAGCGGGGAGCAATTGGCTTACCTTGCTGCCGAAGGCAAGCCGGATGATACCGGAATAACTACATCTCAATTGATCAAAGCCTTTAATGATCAGGTTGATGAAGCCTTGCGACAACTCAAGGCTACAGAGCAAGCTACATTAACCGATTGGAGAGGGGTGGGCCGGGCTCAACTGCCATCCACTGTTATCGGTTTGTATACCCATGCTGCCGAGCATACCATGCGGCATTTGGGGCAGATGATTGTTACGGTGAAAGTACTTAAAAAAGGGCTGTAACCGAGGTTAATCGGTTTCGGCCTGCTTGATAAATACTTGTCCTCAACATTTTTTTAAAGATTTCAAATCATCGCATCAATTCTTTTGTCCGGCTTTTTTTTATTCAAAATATTGATAATCTTTATATTGGATAAGGCATTTATGCAATCAATATTTTTTGCAGAAAGGGTACTTTTTGATTTGCTATAATTGAAGCTGTCATTTCCTTGTTAAATTTTTTCTTTTTCTAATCATCAAAATTTGCTTAAGCAGGCGCTTAATAAGCCTGATTATCCTTTTGATGATGGTTTTATGCTCTGTTTGTAAAAAAAAAGCATCTGATTTAACAATTTCTATATCAGTCATTTATTTCACAAATGAAGCATTATATCCACAAAAGTTTGAGCTTTAAAGAACAATTACTTAAAAGATTCGTTCATTTGTTTTTAAATAGTATGATATTGTATTAATGTTTTGATTTTAATACAATATTGAATTACTTTTGGTAGAGCTTATTCTTTTGTTACGTAAAATATAACTGTTATGATTCGTTTCGCCTTACCTGGTTTTACTATCACAAAAGGAAATATAGCTTTCCTTGATTCCATACTTTCAGGATTAGGCTCGGCAGTCGGCTTTCCTGGAACAATTGCTGTTATTTTTAGGGTAGATCAAAATACTTTCCGGCGGATTGGTAGTTTTCTTGAAACTCACCGATGTATGGTTCCCTTTGTCATTAACGGCAAGGGTTACCACTCAATTACTCATTCAACACCTCAATCATAAATGAAAGAACGATTTGATGTTTTATCTGCCAAGTGCAGCCGGGAAACAACGCGCCTTTACAGTACCAGCTTTTCTTTAGGTATACTTTTTTTCGATAAGGAGGTGCGTCACCCTATTTATGCCATTTATGGATTTGTAAGGTTGGCCGATGAGATTGTAGACAGTTTTCACGATTATCCCAAATCCCAAATGCTGGCCGAATTAAAGGAAGAAACGTTTACCGCCATTGAACGCGGCATCAGTATCAACCCGGTCATCAATTCCTTTCAGCAGGTGGTGAACAGGTTTGGCATCAAACGCGAATGGATTGAACTGTTCCTGAAAAGCATGGAAATGGATCTGGCCGACCAGGTTTACAATCCGGAAAAGTATGATGAATATATATTAGGATCTGCGCAGGTGGTTGGGCTGATGTGCTTACATGTATTCACTAAAGGTAACCAAGATGAGTTTGAAAGGTTGAGGATCCCTGCTATGAAATTGGGTTCCGCTTTTCAAAAGGTTAATTTTCTGAGAGATGTGAACGCGGACTACGAGGCTTTGAACCGGACCTATTTTCCCAATGTCGACCTGTCCGCATTTTCGGATGCCGACAAGCGGGAGATCGAGGACGATATTTTGAGGGAATTTGATGAGGCGCTGGGCGGCATCAGGCAATTACCGCGTTCCTGCCGCAAGGGGGTTTATCTGGCCTATGTTTATTATCGCAAGTTATTTACCAAGATAGCTAAGGTTCCTGCGCAAAAAGTAATGCAGGAAAGAATCCGGGTATCTAATGGTCATAAGTTTTACTTAATGTTCGATTCCCTTGTACGTTATAAGCTAAATGTATTGTAGTAATTCGCTGCCGGTTTTGTGTGATATACAGAACCATGATAAATGTCTTTAATCATCAATAAAATATAATAAACCCGTGGCGTCGCTGCAATAACCTATTGATTCGCGCCGCCGCCGGTTAGCTAAAAAATTAAATAAGTTAGAATTGAAGGAAAGTGTAATCATTGTAAATGCTGATGGTCAATCCATCGGGGCCATGGAAAAAATGGAAGCACATCGTTCGGGTACGCTGCACCGCGCTTTTTCTGTGTTTATATTCAACAGCAAAGGCCGGTTGCTGCTCCAGCAGCGTGCCCTGGATAAATACCATTCGGCAGGGTTATGGACCAATACCTGCTGCAGCCATCCGCGTTTTGGGGAATCTACACCCGACGCAGCACACCGCCGTTTGCGGGAAGAAATGGGTGTGGACTGCGAACTGACAGAACTATTCGCGTTCAGTTACCGCCACGAATTTGATAACGGGCTCATCGAAAATGAGTATGATCATGTATTCCTGGGCATTACTGATGATCTGCCGCTGCCAGATCCGGCGGAGGTAGCCTGTTTCCGATACCTTTCTGTAGATGAATTGGCATTGGAATTATCAGAGCGGCCGGATGAATTTACCGCCTGGTTCAAGATTTGTGTAGAAAAGGTATTAGAGATCTATTATCAAATTGTGTAACGATGAATGTTCTTACACAAATGCTATTGTCCCGAAGACATATTTGCTGGTCGGCAATTTACCCGCCGGTCTTATCCGTTAACTTATGCTGATGCAATTTCATGTTAAAAAACGAAGCTGAAAACAACTTAACCCTGGAACAGATAGTTCCTGATCTTGACGATAACCATTACAATTATTCATTGAACACGCCGCTCCGTCCCGACGCTTTTGAAATGGACGATGATACCAAAGTTGAATTGATATCCCGGCACTTTACCGCCATTATGGAAACCCTGGGAATGGACCTGACCGACGACAGCCTGAAAGATACGCCCCGGCGCGTTGCCAAAATGTATGTGAAGGAAATATTCAGCGGCCTTAACCCCGCCAATAAACCCAGGCCCACCTTATTTAAAAATCCATTCAACTATAACCAGATGCTGGTTGAGCGCAATATAGCTGTGTTTAGCAATTGCGAGCACCATTTTGTGCCTATTGTAGGCAAAGCCCATGTTGGTTACATCAGCAACGGGCAGGTAATCGGCTTATCCAAACTGAACAGGATTGTACAATATTGTTGTCAAAGGCCGCAGGTGCAGGAACGGCTGACCATCCAGATTGCAAGCATGTTGAAAGAAGCTTTGGGAACCGAGGATGTAGCCGTTATTGTTGACGCGCACCACCATTGCGTTTCCAGCCGGGGGATCAGGGATGCAGGCAGTACAACGCTCACGGCCGAATACAGCGGCCGATTTTTAAACGCGGAAACCAAAACCGAATTTTTGAAATACATCGGATCATGAATTTTAACGAAAAAAACATTGTCGTAGTTGGCGGCAGTTCCGGCATCGGCTTAGCCTTGGTTAAATTGCTACATGCGCAAAATGCCAATGTTTATGTGGTGTCGAGATCAGCCTCGCAGGAGTGGCCGGAGGCGGTTCATTACCTCAAAGCAGATGTAACAGGTAACCTGGATGCGCTGGAGGCGTTTTTGCCGGAAGTGCTGCATGGCCTGGTTTACTCGGTGGGCAGCATCAACCTGAAACCCTTTACAAGGTTAACTGCCGAAGATTTTTTAAACGACTTTAAACTTAACGCCTTGGGGGCAGCCGCCGTGATCAGGCATGCGGTTGTGCCGCTCAAAAAAGCCGGGGGCGCATCCATTGTATTAATTAGTTCAGTTGCCGCCGCAACAGGTATGCCTTACCACGCCAGCATTGCCGCGGCCAAGGGCGCTGTAGAGGGTATGGCGCTTTCATTGGCTGCCGAATTTGCCTCGCAACAGATCAGGGTAAATGTAGCCGCGCCCGCTTTAACCGATACGCCGCTGGCGCAGAACCTGCTGAATACCCCCGAAAAACGGGAAGCTTCGGCAAAGCGCCACCCCATGGGCAAGATAGGGCGGCCCCAGGATATCAGCCAGCTGATCGCTTTTTTATTGTCTGACGAAAGCAACTGGATGACAGGTCAGATTATTGGGGTTGACGGTGGTTTAGGAAATTTAAAAACAAGCTGATAGCATGAAGATCACGAGTGAAGAAATCGGTCGGTTAGAAAAATATTACCGGATCAGTTTGATCAATAGCCTGATAGGTTACCGATCGCTTAACCTGCTGGGTACGGCAGGGGTTAGCGGTATTACCAATTTGTGTATCATCAGTTCGACGTTTCACCTGGGGGCAAACCCGCCGCTTATCGGGTTGGTGATCCGGCCCGAACGTGAACATAACGATACTTTACGTAACATCAGGGCTACCGGGCAGTATACGCTTAACAATGTACTGCCCGAATGGTATATGCAGGCGCATCAAACCAGTGCCAGCTATGCTTCCGGGGTATCCGAATTTGATGCCTGTGGTTTTCACAAATTGTATCTTCCGGATTTTAAGGCACCGTTTGTGCGTGAATCAAATATCCGCATCGGCCTTGAACTTCGGGAGGTGGTCGACATGGAAATTAATGGCACAACGATCGTGGTTGGCGAAATCCTACATATTTTAATGGAAAATGATTTGATTGCTGAAGATGGCACCGTATTACACAGCGCTGCCAAAACCCTGACGGTAGCCGGACTGGATACCTATTATCTGCCACAGCCGCTGGGGCAACTGGCTTACGCCAAGCCTGGCGTTGAACCGCACGTAAAAGAAGCCCCTGCAAAAGCTTAGCGTATGAAAAAAAATGCAGAAGTAATTATAGTTGGTGCCGGGCTTGCGGGCTTGACAGCAGCCAAGGTTTTAAAAGCCGCCGGAAAATCTGTGCTGGTTCTGGAGGCATCCGATGCGGTAGGAGGCAGGGTACGGACAGACGAGGTAGACGGTTTCCTGCTCGACCGGGGGTTCCAGGTTTTTTTAACGGCATACCCCGAAGCCCAAAAACACCTGGACTATAAAGCGCTTGATCTTTGCAAATTTGACCCCGGCGCACTGATCCTGAGCCGGGATGGAATTACCGAGCTGGGCGATCCGATCAGGCGGCCGGGCTCGCTGGTTAGCACCCTGTTTTCCGGCGCAGCTACATTCGCTGATAAAATGCGGATGCTCCGTTTAAAGCTGATGTTATCCGGAAAACGTATAGACGAAATCTTTTCAGAACAGGAAATCTCCACCACCGAATATCTGAAAAACAAAGGCTTCAGCGCCACCATCATGAATAACTTTTTCCGCCCGTTCATGACCGGTATTTTTCTCGAAAATCATTTAAGTACTTCAAGCCGGATGTTTGAATTTGTTTTCAAAATGTTCAGCGAGGGCGATGCGTGCATCCCTGCAAAAGGTATGGGGATGATCCCTAAACAACTTGCCAGCTGCCTTGAACCGCATGAAATACTGTTTCATCAAAACGTTTCCGCAATAGCGGGTGGCACGGTTTCAACCACAGAAGGGGTTAACTACGAAGCCGACGTTGTACTTGTAGCTACAGACCCGTTAAGTTCACCTTTAGGTGATAAAAATTCAACGATCAGCTATCACCCGGTTAGCAATATGTATTTCGTTGCCGGGCAAAGGCCATTTAAACAGCCGTTAATCGCCCTGAATACATTGCCGCGAAAACTGGTTAATAACATAGCGGTAATGGACAGGATAGCTCCGGGCTATGCTCCTGATGGTAAAAGCTTAATCTCCTTATCGCTTATCGGCGACCACTCCGGTGCCGATAAGGCTGAACTGCAGGCGAATGTGATCAGCGAACTGAAATTCTGGTACCCGGACGCGGTGAATTGGAAGCACCTGAAAACATACCATATCAAGTATGCACTCCCGAACGACGACCATGTTGTGAATCAGCCTGACAGTAAAGCGCTGCAACTGAATGAGCAATGTTTTGTTTGTGGCGATTACCTGATGAATGGCTCGATTAATGCAGCTATGAAAAGCGGAAGACTGGCTGCGGAAGCAATTATAAACACCATGAGCTAATGAACGGTTCGGAATTATATACTGAAGAGTTTTTAGACAGGAAAAGGCTATCGGGCGATACCCGGGCTGATGCCTTTATACAAGCCGTATTTGCCGATCCCGCAAAGAAACAACAGCTATATCAATGGATGGCCGGTCGGCCCGGCGCAGGTGGCCTGTCGGAGCTGAAAGCGCTGTTCCCGGGTGTTAATTTAATTGACCATGCCTGTCAGCTGCCGCCATGGGCCAAACCACGATTGATGAAGGCTGGTGCCCGTTTTTATGCCCGCCATTCGGAGATTATCATGAGCTTGCTGGGCTTGCTTTCGCTCCCTTACTGTTATACGGCTGCTAACGGCGCTATGGTGCTTTATTTATCGGAGCTGATCCGTAAACAAACCACCAAAAGGCTTTATGATACTGCTGTTTTTGTGTGGGAAGTTATGGGTCCTGATGCCTTCGGCCCGGAGGGCAATGCCTTTGAGGAGATCCTGAAAGTAAGGTTGATGCATGCAGCGGCACGATACTATACCCTGAATAGTGGTAAATGGGATATGGGCTGGGGCTTACCTGTTAACCAGGAAGACATGGCGGGCACTAATCTTTCCTTTTCGCTCATCGTGATCCGCGGTTTGCGGATGCTGGGTTACACGGTTAGCGAGGATGATCAGACCGCCTTTATGCACATCTGGGCGGTGGTGGGTTACCTCACCGGTTTGGATGAGGACCTGATTCCGGATAACTCCAAAATGGCCCAACAGTTGGACACGGTTATTAAATCGCGGCAATTTGCAGTTTCCGCGCATGGCCGGGAATTGACAAGCGCTTTAACCACTCACATTTTATCGGTTAACAAAAGCAAAGCTACTGCTAATGATATCCTTGGTTTAATGTGTTACCTCCTTGGCCCGGAAATTGCCGGTATGCTGGGAATTGAAGCGCCTGCTCTGCCTGCCTACAAACTAACGATGATTAAAACACTGAACTTTTTAAAGGGCCTTAAACCGCAGCCGGACACCAGGCAAAGTTACAGAAAAGCCTACTCCGCGTTTAAATTACAGAACCCTGAACAAGTGAAAAGAAAATAAAATAAACTTAGCGATACCTTTGAACCTAATTTTATGAAAATATGAAATCTTACCAACTTATTCACCAATTGATCAGCCTTGTTGAAGAACTGGAAGCAGAAAATTCAGGGCATGAAATTTCGATACAGGATTTTGCGGGTTTTTTAATGAATAAGGTTGGGAACATTAACGGGGATGTATCTATTAACGAGGTGCGTTTTGGCGATGGCGACAGCACGGCCTTGAATATAGCCTATCAGTTGGATAATAACATAGGGCGGCTGTTTGTATTTATGAGCCGTTATGCAAAATCATACATCAAAAAAGCGCTGGAAGGTACACCTTTGCAAACTGCCGAAGATTTTACGGCGCTGGCCATCTTACTTACACATCCACATTTATCCAAGAGTAAACTGATCAGCTATAACCTGCAGGAAAAAACATCCGGCACCGAAGTGATCAGGCGGTTGGTTGCTAACGGTTTGGTGAGGCAATGGGACGATGCCATAGATAAAAGAAGTAAACACATCGCCATTACCGATGAGGGAAAAGCATTGTTATACCGCATATTTGAACATACCAGCTATGTAGGTAAAATCATTACAGGCAAATTAACTGTAGCGGAGAAATTCACCTTGCAATACCTGCTGCAAAAGTTAGAAAACTTTCACCTTGAACATTACGAAAAGAAAACGATAAGCAGCAAAGAAGACCTTAAAGCTTTGGCTGAGGAAATTACCCGGGAGGAGGGGAGACCACGAAATTCAAAGTGATTTTTATCCGCCTTGATACGACTTTTATTAATTTTTTACAAAACCTATGAGGAGAATTATTGTATTGTATCAGGATGAAAATTGAGTGGCAAGGATTTTGTATTACCGGCGATCAATTATATAAATTTTTTTAAGTGGACAGTTTACACAACGGCAAGTTTAATATTTCTCATGAAACGGCGAAAGAGGACTTCAGCCTGCTTTTACAGGCGCTGGATGCGTCCATTTCGGGTATCATCATAACGGATAATCGTCTTCCCGACAATCCCATCATTTACTGCAATAAGGCTTTCGAGAATATTTCAGGATATAGCAGAGATGAGATTATAGGACATAACTGTCGGTTTTTGCAGAAGGAAGACCGCGATCAGAAAGAGCGTGAAACGCTGCGTACCGCCATCCGTGATGGTAAAAGTTGTATCGTTGATATTCGCAACTACCGCAAGGATGGCACCTTGTTTTACAACGAGTTGTACATGTCGCCCATCAAGGGCGCTAACGGTCAGGTTGATTATTTTATAGGCGTTCAAAACGATGTAACACTCCGCAAAAAGGCGGAGCTCGATCTCCGTTACCAGCAGGAGCTGATGGAACGCAGGGTTGATGAACGTACAAAAAGCCTGAAAGAAAGCGAAGATTATCTCGCCAGTATTGTGCAAACCCTCAGGGAAAGCCTGATCGTTTTAGACCAGGAGTTTAAAGTTTTAAGCGTAAACGAGCATTTTTTAAAAACGTTTAAAGTAACCGCAGAGGAAACCGAAGGTAAATTACTTTATGACCTCGGTAACGGCCAATGGAATATCGTGGCACTTAAAGAATTGCTGGAGAATATCCTGCCTACTAATAACCCCGTAGAGGAATTTGAAGTGGAGCATGATTTTCCATATATCGGCAAGAAACTCATGGTGCTTAACGCCCACCGTATTGAATTGGATGGCCAATACAGAGACCGGATCCTGATCGCCATTGAGGATATTACCGACCGCCGCGAGATTGAAAGGCGTAAGGACGACTTTTTATCAATAGCCAGCCACGAACTTAAAACACCGCTAACTACCATAAAGGGCCTGGTGCAGTTGATGCAGCGCATGGTGCCTAATGAAGCGAGCGAAAAGTTCAGAGCTGTTTTGAATAAAACAGCCGTTTATGTTGACCGGTTAAATAACCTGATAGCCGAACTTTTGGATGTATCCCGTATCCAGACAGGTAATATCGAATTACATAAAGAAGTTTTTGACTTTGATAAGGCGGTGCAGGAGGCAGTAGATACCATACAGGCTGCTACCAAATATCACGAGATCAGGATAACCGGGAGCACCGGCGAAATGGTGTCTGCCGATGAATCGCACATCTTGCAGGTGATCAACAATCTTTTATCCAACGCTATCAAATATGCGCCCGACCATAAGGATATAGACGTGTATCTTTCGCGGGTAAGTAACTTTGTTAAATTATCTGTCAAAGACCAGGGAATGGGGATCAGGGTGGAAGACCATAAAAAAATCTTCGACCGTTTTTATCGTGTAGGTGATATACAGCAACGTTTCCCAGGTATGGGCATCGGGCTGTACATCTGCGATCAGATTATCAAAAACCATGGTGGTACCATTTGGGTAGAAAGCGAACCCGGACACGGATCTACCTTCAATTTTACACTCCCCTTAAGTAAACAGCCTGCCTGATGGATACAAAAAGAATTATGATATGTGATGACGACGAAGGCATCCTGGATATGCTGGAGATTGTTTTAGAGGGTAGCGGTTATACCATCATTCCGGTGCAAAACAGCCTGCATATTTACGACGTGATAGAACGGGAGCATCCCGATCTTTTACTACTGGATTTATGGATGCCGGTATTATCCGGCGACCAGGTTTTACGAAGCCTGCGTAAAAACCCGCAGACAAACCAGCTTCCGGTTATAGTGATTTCTGCCAGCAGGGATGGTCAGCAGATTGCGGCAGATGCAGGCGCCACCGATTTTATGGCCAAACCTTTCGACCTTGATTTCCTGTTGAAGAAGATTGAACAGTATGTAAACTAAATTTTTGCATCCTTAGGGTACGCTAAATACGCCTGCTTAAACAGGTAACTTACCTAACCATGCTTATGCGCCAGGCTGTCAGATTTTGTGGTGGGACTTTTCTGTTTAACCAGGTATTTTCAACTACCATGCGTTAGGTGTCGTTCTCTTTTTCTGCAACTTTACTTAGCTTTCATGTTAATCGTTTTTAATTCGTTATATATCTTCTTAGCATCACGATGCAGATGGGTGTGTTTATATCGATGTAATTAATTTTTTCTGAAAAAAAATTAATTATTAATGTAAAACAATTTGGGGTACTAAAGACTTGTTGGTATAACATTTAACTATATCAAACATGAACTCTATTCTTTACATCATCGCCGTTATCCTGGTAATAGGCTGGGCTATCGGTACATTTGCTTACGCAGCAGGCGGTTTAATTCACATCTTACTGGTAATTGCCATAATTGCCGTGCTACTGGGTGTTATCCGGGGCAGATCGGTAGTTTAAGCGAATACGATTAATGTATCTGGAATTTAATCTACAATTAATCAAGCTCCGAAAGGAGCTTTTTAATTTTATTTCGGTGCTGATTTACATACTATAAACGGTATTTTTTAATCAGAACTATTCCCTTTTAAATTTATACAACTATTTATACAGATTATTGTTAACCTCATCATGCAACAGGAAAATACAAAAACGAGATACAACGACACGGAATTAAACGAATTTAGAATACTGATTAAAGACAAGATCAGCATGGCACGTGAAGAACTCCAGGAACTGGTTGGTATGCTTAGCGCATCCAACTCAAACGGCGATGATGCCGCGATAGCAGGCAAAACGCTCGAAGATGGCTCAGCTACCTTTGAGAAAGAGCAAACCAATCAGTTGGCAGCACGCCAAAAAAAGTTCATAGAACAGCTTGAAGCCGCATTGATGCGCATTGAAACCAAAACTTACGGTATCTGCCGCTCTACCGGCAAGCTGATCCCTAAAGAGCGGTTGCGTGCTGTGCCACATACCACGCAAAGCATGGAAGCAAAGCTTAAACAGGCATAAGCGAGGCATTGGCGAAAGCAGAAAAGGCGCGGCATATTTAGATGCCGCGCCTTTTTTGTATAAATCAACTTGTTTTTTGAGGCTTAACGCGCTTTATTAATTAAACCAGGCCATTACCTCATCTTTAGTAGGCATGGAAATATCCAGTTTTAATTTTTTACGCATTCCCCCCAAATCGTTAAACACTTTGTTAGGGTTGGCAGCTTTTAATTCCTCAACTGTGTTAAAGCCCATTTTGTTTAACACCTGCACCCATTCTACAGGTACACCAATTTTAACAAAATCTTCGGCACTTGCCACTTTTACTTTTTTCTCCGGGCGCATCTGCGGGAAGAACAATACCTCCTGGATGGTGCTTTGGTTGGTCATCAGCATGACTAAACGATCGATTCCAATACCCAAACCCGATGTTGGCGGCATACCATATTCAAGGGCGCGTAAAAAGTCATCATCCATAGCCATCGCCTCATCATCACCGCGGCCCGCCAGGATCAGTTGCTCTTCCAAGCGTTCACGCTGATCGATCGGGTCGTTCAGTTCGGAGTAGGCATTGGCAATTTCCTTGCCGTTAACAAACAGTTCGAAGCGCTCTACCAGTCCGTCTTTAGTGCGGTGCTTTTTGGCAAGCGGTGTCATTTCTATAGGATAGTCTGTAATATAGGTAGGCTGAATGAGGTGGTGCTCAACTTTCGCGCTGAAGATCTCATCAATCAGTTTGCCTTTGCCCATGCTTGGGTTTACTTCTATTTTCAGTTCGGCGCAAACCCGGCGTAAGCCGGCCTCGTCCATAGCAGATACATCGATGCCTGTATATTTCAGGATCGAATCATACATCGATAGTTTTTCGTAAGGCCCCGCGAAGTTGATTTCGTTATTGCCAACCTGTACAACCGGAATACCGTGAACGGCACGGGCTACAGTCTCCAAACAATCTTCAACCATGGCCATCATCCAGATGTAGTCTTTGTAAGCTACATAAATTTCCATGGCGGTAAACTCCGGGTTATGGGTGCGGTCCATACCCTCGTTCCGGAACATTTTACCAAACTCGTAAACGCCGTCAAAACCCGCTACGATCAGCCTTTTCAGGTACAACTCGTTGGCTATACGCAAAAACAGGGGCATATCCAGCGTATTGTGGTGTGTAGCGAACGGGCGGGCCGCGGCGCCACCATGTACAGCCTGCAGAATAGGGGTTTCAACTTCCATCCAACCCTGCGCGTTAAAGTAATTGCGCATGGCGCTGATCACTTTTGAACGGTTGATGAAAATCTGTTTATAGCCGGGGTTAACCGTTAAATCAACATAGCGCTGGCGGTAACGTAATTCAGGGTCGGTAAAACCATCGTGGATGGTACCATCTTCTTCACGTTTAACAACCGGAAGCGGTTTCAATGATTTTGATAGTACAATCAGCTCGCGAACGTGAACCGAGATCTCGCCGGTTTGGGTGGTGAAAACATAACCTTTAACACCCACATAATCGCCAATATCAAGTAGCTTTTTAAATACGGTATTATATAAGGTTTTGTCTTCGACGGGGCAAATATCATCGCGTTTCAGGTAAATCTGTACGCGGCCGGTTGAATCCTGTAACTCGGCAAACGAAGCGCTGCCCATAATACGGCGGGTCATGATCCGGCCGGCAATTACAACATCCTGGTAGGCCTCGGGTTTATCCTTAAAATTATCGGCAATGTCCTGAGCCCAGGCGTTAACATTAAAAGCTTCGGCGGGATAGGGGTTAATGCCCAACGCGCGTAATTCCTGCAACGATTTGCGACGAATAATTTCCTGTTCGGATAATGCAATACTCATGTGATGTACGGTATTTTAATAAAGGGGCAAAAATAGGTTTTTTTAATTGTTCTTTTTAATGAGATTTTGAATACTGTTGATTTCAACAGGCAATACCCAAACATCGCTTGTATCAAATATTTTACCCCCGTAAAATAACCACGCCGAAAAATAAGTTACTTTAGCTAAAGTAAAACGTAACCTGCACCGGCCATGAAAAAACTCTCTGCACTTATATTATTATTCTCCGCGTTCAGCGGCGGTTTATCCGCGCAAACCGAAACAAAACTGTATGAACCGGGAACCAAAGCGCAACTCGTGGCTAAACAATTCTCGTTTACGGAAGGCCCGGCGGTGGATAAGAAAGGCAATGTATATTTTACCGATCAACCCAATAACAAGATCTGGAAATATGATACCGATGGCAAACTTTCGGTATTTATGGATAGCGCAGGCAGATCAAACGGGATGTACTTTGATAAAAAAGGCAACCTGATTACCTGCGCCGACGCGGATAACCAGCTATGGTCCATCAGCCCTAAGGGAAAGGTGACCGTTTTATTAAAGGATTACGAAGGCCATAAATTTAACGGCCCTAATGATGTTTGGGTGCGCCCGGACGGCGGAATCTACATCACCGACCCTTATTACCAACGCGATTACTGGACACGTAAGCAACCCGACCTGGACGGGCAGAAATTGTACTACCTGGCCAAAGGAAAGGCACCGGCAGTAATAGTTAACGACCAGTTTGTGAAGCCTAACGGTATTATCGGCACTCCCGACGGCAAATATCTGTACGTGGCTGACATTGGCGACAATAAAACCTATCGCTTTGATATTAATAAAGACGGTTCGCTCACCAACCGTAAGCTTTTTATAGCCATGGGCTGCGACGGCATGACTATTGACCGTTTGGGCAACATCTATATGTGCGGCCAGGGCGTAACCATTGTTAACCCCCAGGGTGAAAAAATAGGGCACATTGATATCGACGAACCATGGACTGCCAATATCTGTTTCGGCGGCAAGGATATGGATACCTTGTTTATCACAGCATCCAAAGCGGTTTACACCTTTAAAATGAATGTCAAGGGCGTTAATTAAACCGTTAGTTACAAAGCAAAAAATTAGGTTGTCCGATCACCTTCATTATGACATGAACCAGTTTATCAGTTTTTTCTGGACAATACTTTGCTTCGCCGGTGTATTGCTGTACTGGACTGCCGCGGGATTATCAACCGGTTTTTATGTTTTTATCATGATCAGCTTTGTCCCGGTGTTTTTACCGCGACAGGTGTTTGACCGGTTTCAGCTAAGCCGAAGTACCCGGTTTTACGAACGTTTGGGCGTGAAATTTATCCGCAGGTTTGTGCAGCATGGCGATATCGCTAATCGCTTTTCGCGCAAAAACAAACCCGGTTACCGGGTTACCGGTCCCAAAAACGCCGCCCGCGCTTACCTTAAAACCATTGCCATGTATGAGCGCTTCCATCTCCTGTGCCTGCTGTTTTTTGTTTTTACCGCTACAGGGGCATTGTTGGAAAATAAATTTATGATAGCGCTAATTATCATGATCAGTAACATCATCTATAATTTGTGCCCCATTTTGCTGCAGCAGTATAACCGGATCAGGATCCTGAAATTAACTGAAACTATTTAGTTTGCTGTCAATATTAACCAATTGTTTATATCAGCCACTTACTCTAAGCAAATAATTAAAAATATTCACAGTGGTTGTTATATTCACACCCTATTAGAAAGAATGTTATAAAAACGCTATGACTTTTGGTGAAGTACTTACGTATAAGTGCAATGCTAAACCCATGAGGCAGTGTTGTTTAGCGTTCTTGTAAAAGCGATGAAAATCAGGTGGTTTGTTTATTTGTTATTTTTTAACCTCTCGGGTTTAGTTATTAAACCTGCGGGAGCCACCAATTATGTAGCCGCTGTACATGGCGTGCTCGATCTGCGTAATCATCCTGTAACCAGTAAAATTGAACTTCGCGGCTACTGGCAGTTTTACTGGAACCGGCTTGTTAGCCCCAATGATACCGCCGGGATTAAAAACAGGCTTTTGGTTGAATTCCCTTTTAAATGGAACGGCTTTAACCGGAAGGGGCAGGAGTTGCCGCCTTACGGCTATGCCACTTACCTCTTAACCATTTTATTACCCCGCGGAAGCAAGGATCTCAGCATAGCCATGCCCGACGTATACTGCGCATATCGTTTGTATGTTAATGATAAAGAATGCGCATCCAACGGACAGGTAAGCACTTCCCGAACGGGTTTTGTACCTCACTGGGAATATAAAGCTGTCGATTTGCCTGCCAATATCGATACCATCAGGCTAACGCTCCAGGTAGCCAATTTTGTACACAGCAAAGGGGGCGTCAGTAAACCGATATTTATCGGCCCCCGCGAGGTAATTGCCTTGGCCCGGTATCGTGCAGCGGCCATTGACCTGTTATTGACCGGCTGTTTGATTATGGGAGGGCTGTTTTTCCTGGGTTTGTACCTTTTAGGCAGCCGGGATAAGGCCATCCTACTATTCGCCTTGTTCTCGCTGGTTTACAGCTACCGCATCATCGGCACCGATAATTATGTGCTTCATTCGCTGTTGCCCAACATCAGCTGGTACGTAACCGCGAGGATAGAATACGCCAGCCTGTTTTTAGGGATAGGCTTGTTTGGTTTATACACCCTTTATTTGTATCCGCTTGATATAAATAAGCGTATAGTTGCCGTTGTTAACAGCATTTGCGCCTTATTCGCGCTGGCCTCGCTGGTGTTACCCCCGCGCTTTTTTACGCAATTGGTTAACCCATTTTTAGTGGTAATGCTGTTTTGCCTGGTGTATATTCCCTATGTTTATTCGCAGGCCTGGCGTAACCAGCGCCCGGGTTCGGTTTACGCTTTGTGGAGCGCCCTTGCGCTGATGTCGGTATTCGGTATCTCGCTGTTCCATTACTGGGGGCTGATCCCCCCGCTGCAAATAGTGAGTTTTTTAGCTTACCTCACTTTTTTCTTTTTGCAATCGCTGGTGTTGGCGCACCGGGTATCGTTTGTGCTGAAAAAGGCGAAGGCCGATGCCGAACAAGGCCTTAAAGCCAAAAGCGAGTTTTTAAGTACCATGAGCCACGAGATTCGCACGCCGCTAAACTCGGTGATCGGGATGAGCCACCTGCTGCTAAAAAACAATCCCAGGCCCGACCAGGTAGAGCAGCTTGATGTGATGCTTTTTTCGGCTAATAACCTGCTCTCTATTGTGAATGATGTGCTTGATTATAACAAGATAGAGGCCGGCAAAATCACCCTCGAATATATTGAAATGGACCTTGCAGCCATTGCCCGCAACGTGGTGGGCGGCCTGCAAACCAACGCTCACGACAAGGGGATCGGCCTGAGGCTCGACCTTGATAAAAATCTGCGGCATAAAGTAATGGGCGACCCTACCCGTATTTCGCAGGTAGTTACTAACCTGGTACACAATGCCATTAAGTTTACGCCGAGCGGCGGGGTGGTGTTAGGGATAGAAGTAAAAGAGGAAACGGAAACATCCGTTACACTAATGGTGTTTGTAAAAGATACGGGTATCGGTATTCCGGATGCGAAACAAAAGCTTATCTTCGAACGCTTTACGCAGGCCGACTCATCCATTTCGCGCAGCTTTGGCGGTACGGGCTTAGGCCTTGCCATCAGCAAAAAAATCCTCGAATTGCAGGACAGCTCGCTGCAGCTTATTAGCCAGGAAGGTGTCGGATCGATATTTTATTTCATCAAAACATTTGTAAAAGTAGCCGGTGAGCCGCAGCCCGCCGAGCTTAAAGCGAATACCGAAGATGCCGATAAACTGCTTAACGGGATCCACATACTGCTGGTTGATGATAACGCCATGAACGTGCTGGTTGCCCAAACCTACTTAAAGCGCTGGGGGGCCATTACCCAGGTAGCAGTAAACGGCCAGGAAGCTTTAGATTTGCTGGATACCTCTAAGCACCGGCTGGTACTGATGGATTTACAGATGCCGGTGATGGATGGCTACGAAGCCACCAAACGGATCAGGGCAAATGGCATAGACATCCCTGTTATAGCGCTTACCGCCAATTTACCCAAAGATGTAGAGGAAGATGCCATTAAAGTTGGTTTTGATGATATTGTGATGAAACCCTTTTTACCCGATGAATTGCGGGGCAAGGTTCTGTATCATGTTTTTAAGCGCAGGCAAGGTTGAATATCGTTCCGTACAGAATTTTTCAGTTGTCTGAATTAACCTGAAAGCACTAAACCCTGACCTGTAATGAGACAACCCTGCAAATCATCATCCGGAAGCCGCCTAAGCTACCGCCGCTTCCTTATTATACTTATTACGGTAATCAATAGGGGATAAGCCTGTGATTTTTTTAAACACCGTTCTGAAGGCTTTGGCATCGGTATAACCAACTTCCCACATTACCTCGTTAATGTTTTTAGGCGAGGTTTCCAGCTGCTTTTTGGCGGCCTCAATCTTCACGCGCTGGATATACTCAACCGGGGTGTTGTTGGTAGCTTTCTTAAACCTTCGCTCAAAGTGCCTCCTGCCGATGGCGTATCTTGAGGAAAGCTCTTCAACCGATATCTTTTCGGTTACATTGTTCTCGATGTATTCCTGTGCCTGTTTTATCGGGTTATCTTCATGCTTCTTTTGCCCCGTAAACATGGCGAAAGGCGACTGGCTTTTCCGGTCAATTTCCAGTGCATAAATTTTAGCGGCCATAATGGCTATTTCGCGGCCAGCATATTTCTCTATTAAAAGCAATAGCAGGCTCCAGTAAGAAGTGGCTCCTCCGCTGGAGTAAAGCCCCTGTTGCTCGGTAACAATACGTCCGTCAACCAGTGTAACCTCCGGAAACATGGCCCTGAACTTTTCGGCAGTGAGCCAATGGCTTGAACATTCCTTGCCGTTCAGCAACCCGGTTGATGCCAGGATGAACGAACCGATACATAAACTGGCCACCTCGGCGCCGTTTTTATATTGATTGATGATCGAGGGCACAAATTCCCGGTTTATTTTAACGGCGTTTTCCAGGTCGCCGCTGATGGCCGGGATAATGATGATATCGGTACGGTGCAGATCGCTCAGTAACAAATCCGAGTGTACCGAGAACATGCCATTATGTACTTTGGTGTCCCAGGCCAGGCCAATCATCTGCACCTCAAACACAGGTTCCCTGCCTATCGACTGTAAAAAATCGTTAGCGCCGGTAAAAATGGTGCGGGCGTCAACAATGCTTGCCAAAACAGCTTCATTAGGGATCAGGATGCTTACGTGTTTCATATATAGATTTTGTAAATTGGTTTTGATAAAGATAGAAAACACAAAAGTCGCAATCAACCCATTATTTGTCCTTTTTGCACACCATGTTTGCAGCATGGCGATTATACTTTAGCATCATTAATCAATCTACATCAAATCACGCTAACACCATATGATCATGAAACCAAAAACCATCAAAATTCTATATTACATCTTCACTGTGCTTTTCGCCCTCGCTATGCTTGCCGATGCTTATGGCGGTATAACTATGCAGCAAGCGGGCACAGATTCATTGGCCAGGTTGGGCTACCCGATGTACCTGCTGGTAATTATGGGATCGGCCAAGATATTGGGTGTTGCCGCAATCCTGCAAACAAGGTATGTAGCTATTAAAGAATGGGCTTACGCCGGGTTTACCATCAGCTTTGTGGGCGCGGTTTTATCATGGGCCGCGGTTGCGCCGGATATCGCAAACCTGGTACCTCCTGTAGTAATGCTGGCAATCATGTTGTTCACCTATTATCTGTGGAAAAAATACGAACAGGTAAAAGATCTGGAAATAACCAATAACACGCTTGCCGGTAATACCGAAGCGGCTTAATCAGAATGCCGGGCACAGGGCCGGTTTATCATACCTCCATGCGCAAGCTCATTGTGTCTGTAAATATCACCCTTGATGGTTTTGTGGCTGATATAAATGGTGGCCTCGACTGGCACCTGCAAAGCTGGAGCAGTGAGCAGGCCGATGCCGTTACCGAAATCCTAAGCCATGCAGATACCTTGTTGCTTGGGCGTAAAACATACCAGGCCATGGCGGCTTACTGGCCAGGGCAGGCAAAAAATATAAACTTTCCGCGCCGGGATATCGCCTATGCCGAAATGATGAACAGTTGCCGGAAAGTGGTTTTTTCGTCGGGAACGCAGCTTGTGGCCTGGAATAATTCAGTTTTGTTGCAGGGGGATTTAAAGCAGGAAGTGGTTAATCTAAAAAATCAGCTGGGCAGCGATATTCTTACGTACGGAAGCATTAGCTTGGTAAAAAGCCTTATTGCCTTTAACCTTGTTGATGAATACCAGATCTGGGTACATCCGGTTGCTTTAGGTAAAGGTTTGCCAATTTTTAATAATTTGAAACATAGTTTGGCACTCACTCCGGTATTAAGCAAGGTATTTTCATCTGGTGTAATTTTGATGATTTTCAGCGGCGCACAGGTACATCCTAAAAGCAAAACCTTTAAAACCTTGCGCCCGTTTGTAACGGGTGCTTAACGTGGTTTCGCGTTTGTAACGCGTTTTAGCATATAGGCTCACGTTACAAACGTGAACCCACATTAAGCACTCATCATAGATGAGCGCAAGAGTAAAGTTTTTTTGAATTACCTAAAACCTTGCGCTCGTTTGTAACGAGCGCTTAACGTGGTTTCGCGTTTGTAACGCGTTTTAGCATATAGGCTCACGTTACAAACGTGAACCCACGTTAAGCACTCATCATAGATGAGCGCAAGAGTAGAGCAAGTTTTTTTGTTGGCGCACGGCCTTTTTATGGTTTCGGCGTAGCCGATGCCACTATTTTCAGCAATTCATCATCCGGGTGGTTTTTAATCACACACTGATTATCCAAAATCATGGTTGCCCCGTTTTCGGCGGTGTAAGCGGGCCATTTTGGTAGCAGCGGGGTATTAGGATTACCGGTTTTAGCAAAACTGATCCATGCGCTGCTGATCTTATCGGCCAATGCATAAGCTTCCTTACCTCCGCCTGTCATTTCCTGGCAGCGGGCAATGTTGTTAAACTGAAACGCGATATCCATACAGTGCATGGCTTTATACATACCGCCATTTACCGGCGATTGCCAGGTAAACAGGTACATGTAAACCGGCGCGGCGCCGCTTACCGCTTTATCATTTGCCTGTTTTACAGCCATCGGCCTGAAGCTAAAATCAATATCAGTATATCCTGCCGGGGTTGAAATGGTAGGGTAAGCGCTTTTTACGGCAGCCATAAAAGCCTCTGTTTTATCGCCGTATTTTTTTTGCATGGCGGCTTTCAGCTCATCCATCGTCTGGTTTTTTGAACCCGGAAAAAATGGCGTGAACTCGTTTTTGGTAGTGCCCACCAATAAGGGCACATCTTTCGCAATGGTTTTAGCCGCAGGGTCAGATGGCTGATAGGGGAGGAAATCGCCATCTAAAGCGGGCCCCCAACCATTCATACTTTTACCTTCTTTACGTAGTTCGGCAGATACCTTAGTCATGGCTTTTTTGCCGGCCTCATTCAATATGTCATAAGGGATCTTTTGCAGTGAATCTACCTGCGATGCCTGCAAATGCAACTCGGCCAGTAAGGCAGCGGCAACTTTTTGTGTAACAGGCTTTTCGTTAAAGCTGGTGATGTAGCTGCCGCTTTCTACAATGGCATTTTTAAACAAACCTTTAACCGATGGCGCGTTCATTAAGCAGGTAACTTTACCGCCCCCGCCCGATTGGCCGAAGATGGTTACATTATCCGGATCGCCGCCAAACTGGGCAATGTTGTCATGCACCCATTGTAAAGCGAGCTTCAAATCCAATAATCCCGCATTGGCCGAGCTTTTATATTTATCACCATAGGCTGATAGGTCAAGGAAACCAAGAACATTTAGGCGGTGGTTAACGGATACCAGCACTACATCACCTTTTTTGGCCAGTGCTTCACCATCATAAGATGGTAACTCGATAGATGAGCCTGCTGTAAAGCCGCCACCGTGCAGCCATACCATTACCGGGCGTTTTTTGCCATCGTTTAGTTTTTGTGTCCATACGTTTAGCGATTGGCAGTGTTCGTTCTGGTAACCCAGGTCGTGCTGAAAGGCGAATTCAAACTCGTCGTTTACGGTAAGGGTCGGGTCGGTAGGGCAAACAGGGCCGTAGGTTTTTGAACTGCGTACTTCCGTCCAGGCGTCAGGCTTTTGCGGCGCCATAAAGCGGTCGGCTTTGGCGTAGGGGATGCCTTTAAAGGTAAAAATACCGTTGTGAATGTAGCCCTTTACCTTGCCGCTTAAGGTATTGGTTACTGCAATGTCATTCCCGGCTATAACCGGGTTATTGGATTGGGCATGAGCCGCCAATGATAAAGCACATGTGAATAAAAGCAACAAAAATGTACTGTTTCTTTTCATGATATATTGGTTAATTGGTTACAAAGCAGGTTATCCCTGTGGCGGGGATAACAGGGATAAAGCCAAATCCGTTTACCGGATTTATTGTGTGAATATAACACAATGAGCTTTGTAAAACCAATTTATAACATATTTTTTACGCGGAAAATTCAGACGGATAAATTATACCTGCGTGTATTAATACTGCTATATAATTGATTAATTTTAGCTAATTAAAAACATTATATGCGCCTATACTTTATCATCTTCCTTTTTTTATGTGTGTGTTCATGCAGCCATCAGCCGGAAAACCGGGCTCATCCCCAGCCGCAATTAAATACAGGAAAGGTAAAAGAGCCAACGGCCCAAAAGCCTGCCCCATTATTTGGCTATCGTTTTGTTATTTCCGGAGATTTTGATGGGGATGGTAAGCAGGAAAAATTAACAGAGCATTTTTGTGATAGTACCGGTAAAGAAGTAAATAAATTTTATACCGGCGATTATGATTATAATTTAAAAATGCTTGGCAGCAGAAAGTGTTATTCATTTTTGAAATGCGATAGCATTTTGATGGATGCGCCGCCTATTGAACCTTTACCGAATTTCGGACTGTATTTCCTGAAAAATGAAGGCGATTTGAATGGAGATGGCAAGGATGAGATATCTCTTGTAACGAATAAAGCCGATTGGTCGAACCTTAATGAATATACCATCATGACCTACAGGCATGGTAAATGGAATACTTTATATTGGTTCCCGATCTGGGAGTGGCAATTGCCTGATTTACCCCTGAATGCATATAATTTTAAATGTTTTGGTGTACAGGAAGACGTTGTCGATACGGGGGATCTACGGCTGTTAAAAGAAATTGGTAAATTTAAGGGCCTTGTCAAAAAGATCGATAATAAAAAACTACAAATCGTATACCGCAGTCCTGAAATATCATCCGATACTATTATTGTCAAGTTGAAGGATAAACACCCTCGGCTTTAACCGGAATTTGATCCGGCATGTCTATCAAAATTGGTAGTTAATTTACCACTCCAAAAACATCGTTAAAGTACTTTGGTAATATTTAGAGTTTGGCACAGGGGTATGCAATTTATTTAGGGTGTATTTTGGGCAACGTGTCATGTTTATGGCAGTCTTTGTCAGCTACTAGTTAGTTAGAATTCTGCCAAAATATCTATTTGTCATATAGGTGACAAAATGGCGTAATTTATTTTATAAATTCATAAGCCGGATTTTTTATTTAAAACTTATGATATTTTGTTACAAACAGATGTCCACCTCTCACTTTTAGATGGCTGTTTTGTTTAGCATCATCGTAAGCAGCGAAAAATATTTCTTCAAAAATAAATTGCCGTGTATTCGCTGTTTTATGCTGAAGTTATTTTGAAAAAAACGGCTTTTCAATTTTTTAGAGCTCAAAATCGACGTGTTTTTCTTATTCTTTATTCAAAGAATAAGTTTTAATAGCTCAAAATCTTGTTTTTATCTTTCATTTCAACAAAAAGTCAATTTTAAAAACACTCATTTTTTTAGCTAATCAATTGATTTATAGGCCTGATTTTTTACTGGCACAGCTTTAGTGCAAGGGCTGCCGGGATAGGTACAATTGTTCTTGCATCCCGGCCGCAAGGCATGCCTGCAGGAACGGTTGTGTTATTCCGGTAAAATAATTCAATAATCAAAATATAAAAAATTAAAGTCATGTTAACCGTATTAGAAGTTGCCCTTTTCTTAGCTGTAATTATCGTTCCCTTAACTCCTGCCAGAAAAACTGCCAAGTAATTTAAGGTTGAAAAAAATCAGGAATGGGCGGCCTCCGGCTTGCCCATTTTTTTTGCAACCGATTTTTCTCTTCACCGGCTTTTACCTCCGGTTGATATCCGCCAGCCTGATTAATTATTCAGGCTATAATATGCTACCGTAGTGGTAATGTAGTGTCTTTACAATCCTATTACTTATCGATATCGGGTACATTTGTCGGTGTGTAATAATAATATCTCCATCTAAAACCTTTGATGCTTCTGAACTACGTACAATGGACTTAGCTAAGGCATTACCGGTAATTTTTAAAGATCGTTAACCTTTGCCGGACAACGATACTTTGTATATTACCGGTCGCCAATACAATTCTTGTCATAACAAAACAACAAGCTGATTATAATGCAACAATTACCCAAGCGCCTTTTATCTATTGATGTTCTGCGGGCAATCACTATGCTCCTGATGATATTTGTTAACGATGCCAGCGGTGTAAGGCACATCCCCGAATGGATTGACCATGCCAAAGGCTTTGAAGACAGGATGGGCTTTGCCGATACTATTTTCCCGGCTTTTCTATTTATTGTTGGCTTGTCGTTGCCTTTCGCTATCAATAACCGCATCAAAAAAGGCGATACAGCCAAACAAGTGTTGTTCTATATCCTTGTGCGTAGCGCGGCGCTCCTTATTATGGGGTTTTTCCATGTAAACCTGGAGGAATTTAATCAAGAGGCGGCAATGATTTCGAGGGCAATTTGGGCTTTGGTAATCACTACCGCGTTCTTCCTGATCTGGCTGGATTATCCCGAAACTATGGCTAAGGGTAAAAGGTATACTTTGCAGATTTTGGGAATAACCATGCTTGTAGCTATGGCCGTTGTTTATAAAGGCGGCGAAGATGGCGATGTGCATGGCATGGAACCTTCGTGGTGGGGCATCCTGGGGCTGATCGGCTGGTCGTACCTGGTGTGCGCGCTCATTTATTTCGGAGTTAAGGGGAAGCTTAATTCACTTATTGTAGCCTGGATAGTGCTGGCAGCCATCAATATCATCGCCCATAGTGTATTCAAAATAAAAATAACGCGCGATGAATCGATAGTGAACGTTGCGGGTGATGATGTGACAGGCACTTTCATAGGCAATGCCATTATATTTCTGAAACCACTCTGGATTATCCACGATGCATCAACCATGACCTTAACTATGGGTGGTGTAGTGATCTCCGGCATTTATGCAAAGCTGGTTAATCAGAGTAAAACACAACGGATCTGGGCTACGCTGGCTATCATCGGCATATTATTTTTGGCTGCAGGCTTTGCCATCAGGCCTTATACCGAGGGGATCTCTAAAATTCGCTCAACACCCGCCTGGGTGCTGATTTGCTCTGGCATTACCACTTTGGCGTTCCTGATATTGATTTATGTAGTTGATTTTAAAGGCAAGGCAAATGCCTTTAAGTGGATCAAACCTGCCGGCACCAGCACCTTAACCTGTTACCTGATTCCTTATTTCCAGGTGTTTATCCTCGAATTGCTGAATGTACGGTACCCCAGCTTTTTCAATAATGGTTTCCCCGGCCTGTTACGGTCATTGGCCACGGCTTTTTTAATCGTCCTGCTGGTAGGGCTGATGGAAAAGAAACGATTACGCCTAAAAATTTAAACCAATTCTACCTGAATCAATATAATGACAACAACTTTTCAATTTAACAGGGCATTGCGCCCCGCGGCGCTGATCATGTGCCTGTTTGCTTGCTTCTTTAAAGCGGATGCACAAAAAATAAAGCAAAAAAAACATGTAATTATAGGCTACGTTGGCGGCTACCGGGGGCTTATCGACACCACCATGGTCGATCCGGCAAAGCTCACACATATTAATTATGCCTTTGTTGATGTACAGCATAACCGCGCCTGGTTAACGCACCGCCGCACCGACACAACTAATTTCCGGTACCTGGTTAGCCTGAAAAAAAGAAACCCGGCGCTCAAAATCCTGATCTCTATTGGCGGCTGGACATGGAGCAAAAATTTTTCGGATATGGCGCTTACCGATACCGGCAGAAAAGCCTTTGCCGCAAGCGCGGCAGATATTGTTCGCCGGTTTAAAATGGACGGGGTGGATATTGACTGGGAGTACCCTAACGCCTACGGTGCCGGCAACATCTACCGTCCCGAAGATAAAGTGAACTATACCCTGATGTTTGGTGAGCTGCGTGCCGAACTGGATAAACTGGAAAAAGAAACCGGCAAAAAGCATTTACTTACAGCTGCCGTAGGGGCCTTTAAACGCTTTACGCAAAATACCGAAATGGATAAAGTAAGCAAACTGTTGGATTACATCAACCTCATGACCTACGATTACGGCGCGGATGTGGCTGTTCACCACACCGGCTTGTACGCTTCAAAGTATCTTAAAACTGAAAACAACGCAGATGCGGGTACGCAGGCCTTTATTGATGCCGGTGTTCCGAACGAAAAACTGGTGATGGGCTTGGCCTTTTATGGCCGCTCGGCCAGGGTATCTGACAGTACCCAAACGGGCCTTGGCTCAAAAGTTTTAGAAAGGATGCGCGGCGGTGGCTATACCTTGATCAGGGATAGTATTTTAAGTGATAAAGCCTTTAAATATTACCGCGACAAAAGCGCGCAGGCACCATATCTATACAATCCAACTACCCGCCAATTTATATCATTTGATGATGAATGGTCGGTTAAAAAGAAATGCAAATACGTTAAAAAACATAAAATGGCAGGCGTGATGTTCTGGGAATATTCCGACGATAAAAAAGAATATTTACTGGATGCTGCAAATGCTCATTTGAACTAACAGCAAGCAAAATCTGATACAAGAATAAAGTCGCCAGGTATAGGGGCGACTTTATTCTTGCGCTCATTTGTAATGAGCGCTTAACATGGGTTTGCGTTTGTAACGCAATTAGCGATTAGGTTACCAACTGTACCCCAGCTTTATTCTTGCGCTCATTTGTAATGAGCGCTTAACATGAGTTTGCGTTTGTAACGCAATTAGCCATAAAATCACCAACTATACCCGCGCTCCCGGGCATAATCTGCAACCAAAGCCCCCGCATCCGAGTCCAGCAAAATCTCACAATTGGGATGCAATTGCACTACCGAGGCCGGGATCTCTGTGCCTACGGGACCAAGTATGGCCTGTTTCACAATCTCGGCCTTGTGGCTGCCTTTAGCAATCAGGATCAGCTTGCGGGTATGCATGATGTTTTTAATTCCACGGGTTAAGCCGCCCAGCTCAATCTCGGGCGGAACCTGGGTTTCGCGGCGAACGCGGGCCTCAAAATCCGGGTCCATAGGCGATACCCAGGTTTCACTTTCTAAAGGCGTACCGGGTTGGTTAATGCCGATGTGGCCGTTGCTGCCTATGCCCAGCATCTGCAGATCGGCACCACCGCGTTCGGCAAGGCGTTTTTCAAACAGGATGGCCTCGGCTACAAAATCATCCGAAAGGGTAGGCGGCATAATAAAATTCTCTTCAGGTATCCCCAGCGGACCGGCAATCTGGTTCAATATCATCGTATAGCAGCTACCAGCATATTCCCGCTCCAGGTTGGTAAGTTCATCGACATTAAACAGCGTGATGTTCGATACATCGAATGGATATCTGGTATGTATTTCAGATACAATTCGGTGCATGCCAATGGTGGTTTGCCCGGTTGAGAGGCCAATTACCGAATTTCTTTTCTCCAGCATCTGCGCTATAATGCGCCATGCCGCGGTTACATCAAACTCCTGTTCGCTTTTGGTTATGGTTACTTTCATTTATGGTATTAATGTTTAAGATAAAAAGGTACTCAAAGTTTCCTCCGCTGTTCGAATGTTATATGCCGGTAGTTTGCAACTACCGGCATATAATCGTATTTACCTGAACGGCACTGTAGTCGAAGCTACTTTCATAGTCTTCCGAAGTTACAGACTTCGGACAGCGGTTATGGTTACTTTATTGATGCTGTTTATAGCTCTTTAAGCTGTTTGGTGAAAAAATCATCAATAATCACGGCGGCGCTTACTTCATCCTCGCCATCAATAATTACCGAAACGGTTTCGCCGCCTTTAATACTGAGTGAGAGGATATTGAGCAGGCTGTTAAGTTTAACGGTTTTATCGCCTTTTTTTAAACTGGTGGTGGCTTTAAAGCCTTTGGCCAGTTTAACCAATTGGGTTGCAGGCCGGGCATGCATGCCTTGTACAGATGTAATTACATAATGTTTGGTGATCATTGAGTTATCTCTTTTAAATAAGCAATAATTTTGTCCGAGCTATCCATAGCCATAACTTGTCGGCATACCTGTTTGGCGCGGACTTCGGTATTATTGATCATGATGTTTTTTATTGTTGGGATGGACGCCGCGCTCATGGAAAATTCTGCCAGCCCCATTCCTAACAGCAGCAAGGTAGCCAATGGGTCGGAAGCCATTTCTCCGCACATACCTACGTGGATATTGTGCTCCCGGCCCTGTTCAATTACGTTCAGGATGAGTCGCAATACGCCCGGATTGAAAGGATCGTACAGGTGGGTGATCTTCTCGTTCATCCTGTCTACAGCCAAAGTATACTGGCAAAGATCATTGGTGCCGATGCTGAAAAAATCAACCTCTTTAGCCAAAATATCCGCCGTGACGGCAGCCGATGGAATCTCGATCATCATACCAACTTTTACATCATCGCTAAAAGCAATTCCGGCTTCAATAAGCGCGGTTTTAGCTTTATTGAGGACAAGTTTAGCATCGCGGATCTCTTTTACGTTCGAGATCATCGGGAACATGATACTTACCGGTCCGAACGCCGAAGCGCGTAATATGGCTTTCAGTTGTACCATAAATAAGCCTTCCTGGTCCAACGAGATCCGGATAGCTCGGTAGCCAAGAAATGGATTAAGTTCGGGCAGTAAGTTAAAGTAGGAGAGGTGTTTATCTCCGCCGATATCGATAGTGCGAATAATAATAGGTTTGCCTTTGGCCTGCAGTACAGCCTTTTTATAAAACCCGAACTGTTCTTCCTCGTCAGGGAAAGTATCCCTATCCATAAACAACATTTCGGTACGGAACAGGCCCACGCCTTCGCCGCCGTTATCATGCACCATATCTAAATCTTCGGCGCTGGATATATTGGCAAATAAGGTCACCCGTTTGCCATCGGCGGTGATAGCCGGTTTGTCTTTTACTTCTTTCAGCACTTCGGCTTGCTGCCTGAAGGATGCCGATTTGGCCGAATAACGGCTGATGATCTCCTCGCCGGGGTTTACATAAACCAATCCGCTCAGGCCATCGAGGATAATAAAATCGTTATGGTTGATGGTCATTAGCTCATCGCCGCAGGCTACAACTGCAGGCAGCCCTTTTGATTTGGCTATGATGGCCGCGTGCGAAGTACGGCTGCCTGCCTGTGTTGCAAAACCGGTAACAAGGTTAAGGTCTAATGTAATGGTATCAGAAGGGGTAAGGTCATCAGCAATAACAATGGTATCCGGCTGGAACGAGCGGGCATTGATATCGCCGGTACGGTTAATATATTTAAGGATGCGGTTGCCGATATCCTGGAAATCGGACGAGCGGGCCCGCATGTATTCATCATCCATACTTTCAAAAAGCGCTACGATGCCCGCCGTAATTTCTATTAAAGCATCGTTGGCAGTCTTTTTTTCGGTTTCAATTTTGGCCACCACATCCTCGCGGATCTGCGGATCGTTGATCAGTTCCACCTGTGTTTCCAGTATCGCGATATCATCATCAGTCAGCATCAGTTGCGAGCTGTTTTTGATGGCATCGATCTCGCCCAAAGCATTTACCACCGAGCTATCAAAGCGATCGATCTCGGCCGCTATCTCTGCCTGGCTTTTTAACACAATACCGTTGGTGGCAGGCGCATTCTTTTTGATTACAAACGCCCTGCCTATGGCTATGCCCGGTGAAACTCCAACTCCCTTCATTTAATTCTTTTCTTTATGCAAAAAGGTGAATGATACTCCCTGCAAAACCAAGCAACAGCAGGCCTAACAACAGGTAGGTGGTTTTTATATTTTTTTTAACAAAATAGTACACTAAAAAGGTAAGCCCGAGTGGGATCATGGCCGGCACTACCTGGTCTAAAATACCCTGGATGCCCAGCGCCGATTTATCCGCGCCGATGTGCAGCGGCGTGGTGATGTTCATCAGCGTGGCAGGCATCGCGCCAACAACCATCAACCCTAAAATAGATGAGCCTTTAGTGAGCCTGTCCATCACATTGTTTTTGGCCAGGTTTTGCAGGAACCTTGTGCCCGCGCCATACCCTACAAAAGTTAATTTATAACGGAGCAACAAGTGAGGAACATTGAAAATCAGCAGGAACAATAACGGCCCCGTGATATTCCCTTTAATGGCCAGCGAGGTGCCAACCCCGGCAGCTATCACCTTAAAAGTTCCCCAAAACAGGGAATCGAACACACCGGCTAAAGGGCCCATCAAACCAAGCTTTATAGAATTGATGGATTCTTCATCAAAATCTTCGTCGCTGCTATTTTGCTCTTCCATTGCAGCGGTGATACCTATAATAAGGGTCGAGCCGTAGGGACTGGTATTAAAAAACTGCAAATGCCTTTTCAAGGCCGCCGCCCTTGCTTCTTTAGCAGGGTAAAGCTTTTTTAAAACCGGTATGATGGAAAAAGCGAAGCCGGTATTTTGCCAGGTTTCAAAATTGAAATTGGCCTCTAAAGCCAGCGAGCGGAAAAACAACGAACGGAGATCCTTTTTATTTAGTTTGGGATTGAGCTTCAGGGGTTCGGCAGGTTCATCTTCGCTACCGAAATTGTCATCATCATCCATAGCCGGTTTAGGGGCAACCTGTTTCACCAATAGGGCGATGATCACCCCAAAACCCCCGATGGCAATTACAGGGAGTTTTAAATAAGCGGCCAGTAGAAAGCCAATGAAAAAGTAAGGAGCCATGCTTTTGCTGAACATCAGGTTCATGAGCAGGGCGAAACCCAACGCGGGGAGCATATTACCGGCAACCTGTAAGCCGGTTTGTACCCATGCGGGGATCATGTCTAAAAACGATTTCATTGCTCCAGCCCCTAATTGCAGCGCAAGCAGAATGATAACGCCCATCAGCAGTGGCCTTAACAAGCCGGATAGGATATGGAGGCGTTGGATCGCTGCAAAATTTCCCTCATCGGCATATTGGCTGAACTTTTTATTGAGTATAGCCCGCAATACGAACAAGCCGCTGATCACCATTTCGGCAAGGATGGAAACCGGTACGGCTATGGCTAAGGCGATGGCAGGCCCTTTGCCGGAGATCATGGCGAAAGCGGTACCCAACACCCCTCCGGTAATTACATCGGGCGGAATGGCCGCGCCCACTTTGATGTTGCCCATAAAAATAAGCTCCAGGGTTGCGCCAATGATCACGCCCTGCGTTACATCGCCAAGCGCAAGGCCAACCAGCGGACCAAGCACCAGCGGGCGACTAAGCAGGGTAGTGCCCAAAAAGTCTTCCGAATGTCCGAACATCGCTATCAGCGCGATGAGTAAGTATGATGCTGACAAGGATATAAGTATTTGTTTATATGGATTTTAAATTTGTTTAATTAAATCAGGCTTTCCACAAGCCGCCTGTTATCGGTAGGTACCTGGCGCACTTCCAGTTCAAGCCCTTTGGCCAGCATTTGGCGGATGATGATAAGATCTTCATCGTTTACCGCTACGGCTTTGGAGATCAGTTTCGAACCTTCTTTAGAGCGTAAGCCGCCAAAGTTTATCGATGTAATTTCAGGCACATCGGCAGCTAAAGCTGCTGCATCTTTGATATTGTTAGTGAGTACCAGCACTTTGGCGTTCCTGCTTTTCTCGTCGTTTAAAAAATTGGCGGCGTCTTTTACGGTTTTGATGAGCAGTTTGGTGCCAGCCGGTTTGGCCAGGTTAAGCGTCATCTTCATAAATTCGTCTTTTGCTACTTTGTCGTTGGCTATCAGCAGGCAATCGGCACCAAGGGCGGGTGTCCAGGTAAAAGCCACCTGGCCATGTACCAGCCGGTCGTCAATCCTAATTAGTTTAATCATTGTAGTCCTCCTGTTTTGCCGTGGTTAAAATCTGGGTTACATAAACTATTTGTTGTCTGGCGTTTTCAATGGCTTCGGCAATCACTTTCGGGGCGGAGGTATTGGTATCAGCCAGTATAATTTCAATTACCAAAGGCAGGTTAAAGCCCGATACTATGTGTACATTGCTTTTGCGGGCATACTGCAAAATCTGGTTGGTAACGCTGCCGCCCATGATATCCGAGAAAACAATCAACTCCTCATGATCGCCAACCTGGTCAATCACCGCTTTAATATCATCCTCAATCAACCTGTTTTCATCTACATAAGCCTCTATCAAAAAAATGCTATCTACAGCGCCGGTAATCAAATCAAGGGATGATTTTACACCGCCGGCCAGCCTGCCATGCGTTGCTATCAGAAATTTTCGTGTGCTTTTGGTATGCTCCATTAACAATCTAAGGTTTTATACCCGCGCTTTGCGGCGCGGCGTTTCAACATTGGTTTATATCATGGATGAAATTTAATCCTCCGCAATTATCCACGAAACTTTGTTCAATTGCTATTTTGAAGGCACTACATTAGCACTACGCTTGAGTTAAATAGTGCTAAGTCTTGAGTATGAAGTCTTAAGTTCTAAGCAGTGAGCCTAAAATAAAGATTTAGGAGCCCCCCGCACTTAAGACTTCCAACTCAGGACTTGAGACTTAATTCTTAACACTTTGAACTTAAGACTAAAGACTTAGGGCTATTTTGCCAAAGCGTAGTGCTAAAGTAGGGGCAGTAAAATATCCTTCGGCGGCTTTATCTTTTAATTTTGAATAGTTGAGAGTCATACCCATGATGGGCAGAATCTATAAATAGAACATCAACCGTAAACATCAAATGAAAAAAATAACCCTGCTATTCAGCTTTTGCCTGTTAACTGTAGCCGCTTTCGGGCAAAAAGCGCCGCGTTTTAAAGTCATCGCCCTTTACGAAAACGGCGGCCACCACGTTGAATATTCAAAAGCGGCTAAAGTCTGGCTCAATAAACTGGCTGCCGACAGTAATTTTTCTATCGATTATATTCAGAATACGGATAAGATCAATGACGCTTTCTTATCTAATTACCAATTGTTTATCCAATTGGATTATCCGCCCTATGCCTGGAAGGAACCGGCTGTAAAAGCCTTTGAAAAGTATATTGATGAGGGCAAAGGCGGCTGGATCGGTTTTCACCACGCAACCCTGCTGGGTGAGTTTGACGGCTACCCCATGTGGAACTGGTTCTGGAATTATATGGGCGGCATCAGGTTTAAAAACTACATAGCCACCTTTGCTAAGGGGACGGTAAATGTGGAAGACAAAAAACACCCGGTGATGAAAGGCGTATCTCCGTCATTTATGGTGCAGAAGGAGGAATGGTATACGTATGATAAAAGTCCGCGGACCAATGTCCATGTATTGGCCTCGGTGGATGAAGCTACCTATGAGCCTAAAGACGGCATCACCATGGGCGATCACCCGGTGATCTGGACTAACCCCGTTAAAAAAGCGCGCAATGTCTACATTTTTATGGGGCATTCGCCCGTACTTTTCGATAGCAAGGACTATACGACCTTGTTCAGTAACGCTATTTTTTGGGCGGCTGAAAAGTAAAGTGGGGCATTGCCCGCAATGCTATGCTATAAACACGCTACTCCCTTGTTATCCGGAAAGAAACAATACTTTTTACATGCCACCTAATTATTAAGGCTTTACAGGCTTTATCTATTTTTAAAATCTGTATTTTTAATCTATAGTTAATATTTGTTTTGCCGGGATTACTTACCTTTTTAACTTGAAAATCCCAATTATTTGTTTTCAATAATGAACTGACAATTTCATGACGGATTAATTAGAAATTAAATAAAACTAATCCAATTTTCTGTCGTTATATCAAAATACATCTCATCTAACATCTGCTATATATGAAATCTATTTTGGTAATTCACAACCTTAAAAGTGAGAGCCGGAACGCCCTTGCTTATGCCGGTGAATTAAGTGAAAAATTGAATGTTAAGGTTGTAGTTACCTACACGGTGCCTGAGTCGCGCAGTTTATCCACGCAACATACGGTTTTCGACGATAGTCTTTTGTGTGATGATGCGCACGAGCATGCACATAATGCCGACAATATAGTTCACCTTGGCTATCTCGATACGATGGGCATATCGCTTCATGACATCATCGTGAGGTACGACATCGGGATTATTGTAAAAGGTATTTCAGGTACCGCCCAGGAGGCATATGAAGAACTTAAGCCGGTTTTGCACCATACCGTTTGCCCTGTGCTCGCAATTCCGGAAGATGCAGCTTGCAGTCTCCATAACCTGGGCTACTTAACCGATTTGAGGTTTGCCAAAAAATCGATCACCTGTTTTATTAATCAACTTGTTTCGTCGGCAAACATCAGCGCCGGTTTATTTAACATAGCTGAACCGGGTGTTCCTTTTATGCACGAGGGTTACGCCGAAACCTTATTTGCAGAAACCTTCGGAAACCATGGCCTAAACCTCATAAACATCAGGGAAAGAAACATGAACAAAACAATCGATGTATTGACCAATATTATGCAGGTTGATCTTTTTGTGCTCTGCAACCGCAGTTCGCAGCTAAGCGCGGTTTGGGAGCATTATGAAGCGCATGCCGGGGAGCCCCATACACAATTCCCATTTTTAATATTTCCGTGCTGAGGACAGAATTATCTGCTGACATACTGTTGTCATCGTACCTTAACACATTTGTATGAAAAAATGTGTTAAGGTATGAACCGGGCCGACAGGTTGCTTAAAATATTGGTATTGCTGCAAAGCAGGGAGATAGCAACCATCGACCTGCTCAAACAACATTTCCGGATAAGTACCCGGACAGCTTATCAGGATCTGCAAGCATTAAAACAACTAAAAATAACGGTAACCTTTAACGATACTAAAGGTTGCTTTGTATTAACAGGAAGTTGTACCTCGCCGTTAAGCGGTAAAGAAATTGTTTCGAAGCCGATGCTGATTGTGCCGCCTGCCATTAAAAATGAAACCCTTCAGATCGCCCTCACCAAAGGAGCCCCAAGATGATCATAGTTTCTCATCGTAACCGGCCTCATCATTAATTAAATGGTGTAAAATCAAACTGATTTTTCTTGAGTTTGCTGAAGTGCATTATTTTTGCCGGAACCTGGCCTGGAGTAATGAAATCACCACCACTTTCCTTGTAACATAAGAGTTTTGTTGTTGTCTATATATCATCATCATCAACTTACTTATGAAATCGAAATTAAAATACAACTTGCTGTCAATCATAGTTTTTTTATCGGCGACAAGCTTCGTGCAGGCACAACAAAACAAGGAGGTACTGATTGACACGCTGATTCGCCGCGCAAACCGGCTCGGGATGTTTAATGGTAACGTGTTGGTGGCCGAAGGGGGCAAAATAATATACAAAGCAGCAGTTGGGTATGCCGATGCTTCCAAAACAACGAAGTTAACCACGGCTTACCGCTTTCACATCGGTTCGATAGCCAAAGAGTTTAACGCAGTTGGCATTATGATGCTGCAACAGCAGGGAAAGCTTAAGTTGGATGACAAGCTATCCAAATATCTGCCCGAATTACCTTCCTGGGCAGATTCGATCAGGATCATTAATTTGCTACAGTACACCAGCGGTCTGCCAGATGTAAAATGGAAAACGGTTAAAAGCGACGCCGATAATATGGCCGATTTGATGAAGATCAAGCAGCTTAATTCAGAACCGGGAAAGAAATATAACTACAACAATAACAATGTGTTTTTGCAACGCCGGGTTATCGAAAAAATAACAGGCATAAGCTTTAAACAGTTTGTTGAAGACTACGAACTGAAACCCTTAGGAATGAACACAGCGGTTATCGATCCTACAGAAAAAGATCCTCTTATAGCACGGGCTTATGATAATAAAGGCAACACCGATCCGTTTTTTAACCCCATATCGGGATGGACGGCTGTAACACTTGATGACTTTTATGCCTGGGCGAACGCCATAACCAAATTTAAACTAATTACCCCTCAAACCACCCGCGAGATCATTAACGGCGTTAGCGCAAACCGGCAATCGGGGCTTGGCGGTGGGAGCATGAGTGGCGATAAAATGATAAGCCACATTCATGATGGCACCAGCAGGAATTACCAGGCATTACTGGTAAGCAAAGTACCCGAGGGTGTCACCATCATTTTAATGACCAACAACAAACAAGGAAACCTTTACGCCATCAGCAGATCAATAGAAGCTATTTTAAAAGGAAAACCTTACGCGCAGATCAAAAAATCGTTTACAGACGAATTTCGAGCTAAAATTGATTCTTTAAATGGTGCACAGATCATCGCTTTTTATAATGATGTTAAAGCTAAACACGCGGATGAATATAGCTTTGACGGTGAGGACACCCTTAACCAATTAGGTTACTACCTGATGGGAGATAAGCGCCTGGCCGATGCTATCACCGTTTTTGAATACAACACCAAATTATTTCCTAAATCCGGCAATGTTTTCGACAGTTTAGGCGAAGCGTATTATAACCAGGGAAATAAGCCGTTGGCGTTGCTCAACTACAAAAAGTCGTTGCAGCTCGACCCAACCAATGATAACGCAAAAAAGATAATAGCCGAACTCGATAAATAGTACCGAACTCATCAGAGTGAGAAATTTGAATTGTAACACCGGCAGGAGTAGGGTAGTTACTCAGCCTGCATCGTTTTAATATATAGGCCCATTCAAACTTTACGTTGCCGGTATTGTTGATTGCCAAAGACGCGCCGTACCGAAATTGACAGCATTTTTTTGAACTTATTGTATTTTGAACTGGCATATTGAAAAAGATGATTTAACTTTAGCCTGTTTATAAACCGGCACTTATGGTCGGCAGTAAAACAGGACCAAACCCGAAAAACTGAAAACACATACCCACTATGCAGGAGTTAGACCCTACCATTCTCGCCAAAGCCAATTCATGGCTCGAAGGAAATTATGATGCTGATGTAAAGCAGCAAATTCAACAGTTAATTGATGACAAAGCGTACACCGAACTTACAGACTCTTTTTACCGCGACCTGGAATTTGGTACCGGTGGTTTACGCGGCATTATGGGGCCCGGCTCAAACCGTATCAACAAATACACCATTGGCGCGGCCACACAGGGCCTGGCCAACTACCTGAAAAAAACTTATCCCGGCGAAAAGATCAAGGTTGCTATCGCGCATGACAGCCGCAATAACGCCGACTTTTTTTCAACTATTACCGCCGAAGTGTTTTCGGCCAATGATATTTACGTTTACTTTTTCAAAGCCCTGCGCCCAACGCCCGAACTTTCGTTTGCTGTGCGCCAGTTAGGTTGCAAAAGCGGCGTAATGTTAACAGCGTCGCACAATCCGAAAGAGTATAACGGCTACAAAGCCTACGGCGCCGATGGCGGCCAGTTTGTTGCGCCGCATGATAAAGCGGTGATGGACGAAGTTGCAGCCATCAGCAGCATCGACGAAATTAAATTTACCCGCGTTGATGCCAACATCGAAGAAATAGGAGAGGATATCGACGAGCTTTACCTGAGCAAGATTGCTGAATTATCTGTTTCTCCGGAAGCTATTCAGCGTCAGAAAGACCTTAAAATTGTTTATTCACCAATCCATGGTACCGGTATCACCCTAACACCGCAGGCCTTAAAACGCTTTGGGTTTGAAAACGTGATCCTGGTTGAAGAGCAGATTACCCCTGATGGTAACTTCCCGACCGTAATTTATCCTAACCCTGAAGAAAAGGAGGCTTTAACGCTTGCCCTTAAAAAAGCGCAGGAAACCGATGCCGACCTGGTACTGGCAACCGACCCTGATGCCGACCGCGTAGGTATAGCCGTTAAAAATACCGATGGCGAGTTTATTTTGCTGAATGGTAACCAAACCGGCGCCATGCTCATCAATTACCTGTTAAGCGCCTGGGAAGATAAAGGCAAGCTCACCGGCAAGGAGTATATTGTAAAAACTATTGTAACCACTAATTTAATTGATCGCATCGCCGAAGCCAAAAATGTAACCTGCTACAATACGCTTACCGGCTTTAAGTATATCGGCGAGCTGATGACCCAATTTGAGGGCAAGCAAACCTTTATCGGCGGCGGCGAAGAAAGTTACGGTTATTTAATTGGCGAACTGGTGAGGGATAAAGACGCCGTAGTATCGAGCGCGTTTATTGCCGAGATGACCGCTTATTACAAGGATAAAGGCAGCAGCCTGTTCGAAGCCCTGCTTGAAACTTATGTGCAATACGGTTTTTATAAAGAAAAATTGATCTCCTTAACCAAAAAAGGTAAAACCGGCGCCGAAGAGATTAAAGAGATGATGGAGAAATTCCGCACTAATCCTCCGGCTACCTTAGGCGGATCAAAAGTGGTTACGCTGAAAGATTACGAAAAACGTGTGGAAACTGATTTAACCACCAATACAACCAGGCCTATCGAACTGCCCGTATCAGACGTGCTGCAGTTTATTACCGAAGATGGCAGCATCATTTCGGCCCGCCCATCGGGTACCGAGCCTAAAATTAAGTTTTATTGCAGCGTGAATGGCAAGTTGGAAAGTAAAGAGGCTTATGCCGAAACCGACAAGCAACTTGATGCCAAAGTAGCTTCAATTATGCAGGACCTGGGCGTTTAATATAAACGTTCCACAAATAAAAAATCCCATCGGTGTTATACACCGATGGGATTTTTTATTTGCAGGTAAAAGGTTTTACATTGTTTTTCTCGGGCGGCGCGGGCGCTCAGATGGTACCCCTGATGAATCGCGGTTACCATTGTTGTTGTTGTTATTATTGGCTCCGTAATTTGTGCCGCTTTTATTACGGTCATAACTACCTGTACCATAGCTGCGCGGACCTGAATTAGTACCCCGGTTATTGTTACCATACCCGCCGCCGAATGATTTACGTGGAGGCGGTGCCTTTTTTACAAAATCATCGTTTATTTTAACGCTCAGCACACGGTCTCCTATCTGCATACCATCAAGGGCTATTGCGGCGTTTTCAGCGCCGGTCCTATCTTTCATTTCAAGAAAGGCGTAACCCTTGCAAACCCGGGTTTTTTTATCGCGTACAATTTTAATCGTTTCCACATCGCCATGCGGACCTATCATTTTAACAATTTCCAGTTCGGTCATTTCCAATGGAAATCCGCCGACAAATAATTTGACCATTTATAAAATTAAATATTTATGATGATAAAAAAACCACCTGGCGCAAATTTCGTTTCATTTTTTTAAAATAAAAGGATGTTTTCAACCTGGTACAAAGTTTTTTTCACCTAACGAGAAATTATAGCATGCCATGATAATCAACGCAATGCAGATAATGACTGGCTGTAAGTGCTGATGCCCTGATTGGTTTTATTGGCAGTGATCCTGCTTTCAAGGTCTCTGCTGGTAAATATGGCCACCCCGAGATCTGTTTTGACTTCATATCTAAGGCTCAGGCTCAGCTGGTTGGTATCCCAATTATAAATATCGGCGTAATCATCGGGCCGGGAGGTGCAGGGGCCGTAGGCTTTTAAAAAGTTACTTAGCACTTTGTAGGCATCACGTATTTTAAAAAACAGGTATATATTAACTATTTTATCCCGGTAGGTTCGTAAGCCGATAGCATCTAACGATAAACTGTCGCCCAGGGCCATCAGGTTTTCGTCGTGGTATTGATATTTTAGACAGCTATCCTGGTCAATACGGCTGTCGCCGTCAAGATAGCTGAGATTGCCGGCTGGTAGATCTTTAATGTTCTGACCGAGCAGCAGGTTCCCGATGCCGTTACAAAAATTCAGATATTCAACCGAACCGGGTTTTGACGATTGCGACCAGCCCGATAAAGGCGAAAGGCAGGCTATAACTAAGATCAGCCCGGTTAACAGGCTGTGAACCGCGGAGCTTTGGCTTGTTTTCATAGTCGGATTTTTTAAACAAAACCAAACAAGGCCGATGCCATAGCTGCCTATAGGTTAATTTTTATTAACTTTTATGTAATTCATATAATTCAGGTCTGTTAAGCGATAATTTATCAAAAAATGCTTGTCGTTGCACCTTATTTGTTGTATCAAAAATCAAACAGCGTATAGTTTTTATTACTAACACTTTAGCTTTTATTTAATAAAATTCTTAATTTGATACATGTGGTTTGTTTATTACCGGTAACTATCAACCAATATGCTTTAACAAGAGGCTTATGTTAAAAACAAATCGATTATAACAGGTATTAGCAATGCCTGTAATGTATATATTTGGATATATAAACCGGTATTAAGCAAAGCCTGCTTATTCTTTCAGCTGTTAAACCAAAATGAGATATTTTTTTTGCCTGCTATTCTTATTGATAAGTGTGAATGTAAATGCTTTTACCAACACGGATGCTTTACTGGAAGAACTGAAAACCGAAATAGCGAAGAAGCCGGCGTATGAGGAGGCGAAGGAGCAACGGATAAAAAGTATAAAATCATTATTGCTCAGGTTGCCGTCTACAGAGCAGGATGCGCGCTTTGATGCCTGGGATAAGCTGTACACCGAATATAAATCATACCAGTTCGATTCGGCTTACGTTTATGTTGATAAGATGATCGGGTTGAGCAAGGCTACAGGCAATAAACCTAAAGAATACCACAGTTATGTTAAAATGGCCTTCATCCTGCTTTCTTCGGGCATGTTTAACGAAACTTTCGATTACCTGCGCAAAATTAATGTTCAGGCGCTCAGTAACCCGGATAAAGTTGATTATTACTTTTTTTTGGCGCGATGCTATTACGATCTCGCCAATTATAACGACGACCGGTATTTTAGTCCCCGTTATGTTGAAGCCGGTAATAAAAGTATCGATTCGGCGATAGTTTATTGCGGTACAGATCAGATTTCCAGAACCTACCTCATCGGATTACAGGGTTTTCACAAAAAGGACTTTAAAGAGGGTAGGGCGAGGTTTGCCGCGCTGCTGGAACGAAATATGCCCATTTCTATGCATTTAAGGGCGATGGTGTCATGTACCCTTGGTTTAATCAACCTCGAAGATGGGCGCAGTGATGAGGCGCTTGACCAGATGATCCAGTCTGCTATTGCTGACATCAGGTCGTCCACCCGCGAAAACATGGCAATACACAGCGTAGCGGAAATTCTTTACAAAAAAGGCGATATCAAGGACGCCTATAATTTTATACAGATAGCAAAAGAAGACGCGGATTTTTATGGCGCCCGGCAACGCAAAATCAGGATAGCTGCCGTTTTACCGCTCATAGCAGCTGCCGAACTGGATAACACGGAACATCAAAAAAACAGGTTTCTGGTTTTTTTAATCATCATCACGTTGCTGGCTGTTCTGGTTGTGTTTTTCCTGGTGATGATAGCGAAGCAGTTAAAGAAACTTAAAGTTAAGGAAAGTATAATAGAGGCTAAAAACATCCAGTTAAAAAACATCAACGGCAAGCTGATTGAAGATGCCAGGATCAAGGAAGAGTATATCGGCCAGTTTTTTAAAGCGATATCGGGTTACATTGTTAAACTCGAAAATTTAAAAATCTCAATAGATGCCAAGCTCTCCATGAAAAAGTATGATGCTATCCATACGTTTATTGATGCGATAGACATTAAAAAGGAGCGCGAAAGTTTATATTACAGCTTTGACCATATTTTCCTTAAGATCTTCCCTAACTTTATAACCGTTTTTAACAGCCTGTTCGCCGAGAAAGACCAGATCTGGCCGGACGAAGACGAAGTATTAAATACCGACCTGAGGATATTCGCGCTTATCAGGATGGGTATTAACGATAACGAAACCATAGCAAAAATACTGGAGTATTCGGTTAATACCATTTACGTTTATAAAATGCGCATCAAAGCCAAATCATTACACCCCGAGCATTTTGAGCAACGCATTATGGATATCAAAGCTTTCGACTATGATTGATTATTTCGCGATATCACTATGCCCCGCAAGTCGGCTTAAACCTGATTTTAGCCCGCTTTTTTGCTTTTTCAGTATTATAAAGCATTAAAAAAGCGTTATATTTTTTTGCCTATCATAAAATATAAAAATTTGTTTTTCAATTATTTACATTTTAAAAACGCCGAAAAAAGTTATAAAAATATTAAAATAAGCGGTTTTAAACTTTCCGGCCCCGGCAACATCTTTTTCTGATCTTTTTTATATCTAAATTGCGTTAGATTTTGATCTGTAATAATTGTAAACCATTACGTTTTAAACAACCTTGTTTTTGTTAACCTTGGTCCTGTACTAACCTGCACAGCTGTTTGGTGCCTGTGATGCCTGGCTAACTGTATGCTTATATTTTAGGTATTATTTTCAATATAATGCCGAACTATATGAGCGCAACTTCGTATAAAACAGCGGCTAACAATTTTACCTGTTAAAATCTAAGCCAAACAACAAACCAATTTCAACTAAATCTCAAGTTTTATGCAAATTAAACATTTACTCAGTGTATGTTTCTTTGCCGTGTTATGCCTTATGCTGCAGCCCGCCATGGCGCAGAATAAGGTGATAACAGGTAAAGTAACTGACAAAAAAGATGGCTCTCCTTTAATAGGGGTATCGGTAGTAACAGCCATAGGTGCCCGGGGCGGCGCAATTACGGATGCAAACGGCGCTTACAAAATTTCGGTACCTGCAAACGCTGCCAGTCTTACGTTTACTTATGTAGGCTTCCTGAATGTAACCGTGCCTATCAACGGTCGCTCCGCTATTGACGTACAGATGGAAGAGGCTAACCGCGCTCTGAACGAAGTTGTGGTAATTGGTTACGGTACCCAAAAAGTTAAAGACGCAACAGGTTCGGTAGCTACTTTGGGTACAAAGGACTTTAACAAAGGCGTTATTTCAACTCCCGATCAGTTACTGCAGGGTCGTATCTCTGGCGTACAGGTAACTCCTTCAAGCGGTGAACCCGGTGCAGGTGCAACTATCGCTATACGTGGAGCCGGTTCACTTCGTGCAAACGATGCACCGCTGTATGTGATTGATGGTATCCCCATCGATAACAGCGGCGGTACAACTGGCAGCTATGGCGTTGGTGCCGGTAGCTCGTCTGCACGTAACCCATTATCATTTTTAAACCCGGCAGATATAGAAAATATATCTGTTTTAAAAGATGCTTCTTCGGCAGCAATTTATGGTTCTCGTGGAGCAAACGGTGTAATTTTAATTACTACACGCAAAGGCCGCAAAGGTCAGGGTATCCAGTTTTCTTCAAATACAAGTGTTTCATCGCCGGCAAAACGTTACGATGTGCTTGGCCGGGACGCCTTTTTGAAGGCGGTTGCCTCAGTTGGTGCCAATGCAGGGCCGGTTTCTGAGGGTGGTGTTGATTATGGCGGTAATACCGATTGGCAGAAAGAGATTTTCCGCACTTCGGTATCGCAAAACTATAACCTTAGCTTCGGTGGTGCAAGTAAAGATAACACAGGGAGTTTCCGTGCTTCTTTTGGCTATGACAATCAACAGGGTATAGTTAAAAATTCAAGTTTAAAACGTTTGAATGGTCGTATCAATGCTTCACAATCTTTCCTAAACGACAGGCTTAAGTTTGATCTGCAATCAACTTATTCAAATGTAAAAGATCAGTTTGCGCCCATTACCAACAACGCCGGTTTTAATGGTAGTTTAATTGGTGCGGCGATACAATTAAATCCAACAGTTCCGGTGTTTGACACGCAGGGCAGGTATTATGATATAAACGGGTATAATGATGCAGGATATCCAAACGGAAATAGTTTCAGGAACCCGGTTTCGTTACTAAATCAGTTAGATGACCGTGATAACATCAACAGGTTCCTGAACAACTTAACTGTTACCTTAAAGTTATTTGGCGGCATTTACTATAAGGGCAACGTCGGCGCGGATATATCAAGAGGACAAAGAAAAGCTTTCTATGATCCTAAAATCGTGGGTTTTACCGATGCAATAGGTATTAAGCAAATAAACTACCCTTCACCAACCGGTAATGGTACAGCTATTATCACGCACAACGAGGTTACCAATTACACTACCGAACATACCTTGAATTATGATAAGAAGTGGAAGGACGGCAGTTCGATCACAGCGTTGGCCGGTTATTCATACCAGACTTTCAAAAACTTTAACCGCAACGAATTTGGCTTTGGAACCTCTACGCCGGGAGTTTTGGTTAAAAATTATGACGATTTTAAAACCCATCTGCCTTACCCTGTTGGCGATAGTTCAAGCTACAAGCTGCAGTCATACTTTGCGCGTGTAAATTATTCATATAAAGACCGGTACATCGTAACTGGAACTATCCGGAGAGATGGTTCATCGCGTTTTGGTGATAGTCATAAATATGGCAATTTTCCGGCGGTTGCGGTAAAATGGCGTATTACCAATGAAGAATTTATGCCTAAGGGCGGTTTGTTTGATGATTTAAGTTTGAGGTTAAATTACGGCAAAACCGGTAATCAGGAAATTCCTGATTTAGGTTCACAAAACCTTTGGCAATACATAACTTTCCCTCGTGATGGAACAGAACAATTACACCAAAACAACCCTGATTTAAAATGGCAGTCTAACATTACCTATGGAGCCGGTTTGGATTTCTCAATCATTCACGGACGCTTGAACGGTTCGGTAGATTATTTTCATAAGTCTATAAAAGACCTATTGTTCCTCCAGGATCTTCCTCAACCAACAGCCGCGCCACGCCTTTACAGAAACCTTGATGGCGACGTGATCAATCAGGGTGTCGAAGTAGGTTTGAATTTTGCCGCGGTACAGGGTAAAGATTTTTCATGGGATGTGGCCTATAACATGACGTTTATTAAAAACACGCTTAAAAATTTCAATGCATATATTGTTACCGGTAATATTGATGGACAGGGCCTTTCCGGTGCTTACGCGCAGATTATTACCAATGGCGTACCTTTGTATACTTTCAACATGCCAAACTATGCAGGGTTGGATAAAAATGGTTTTGGTATTTATCCGCAAGGTATTGACGTACCGTCATTACAGGGTAGTCCGAATCCTAAATTTACCGCCAGCTTAACCAACAATTTTGGTTATAAAAACTGGACCTTCAGTTTTTTCTTAAACGCGGCTACCGGCTTTTATATTTACAACAATACAGCCAACGCGTTCTTCTACAAAGGCAACCTGCTTAGCGGCCGTAACGTAACTAAAGCAGTAGCGGCAACTAACGAAAATCCGCTTAACTCGGGTGAGGTATCTACCCGGTTCCTTGAAAAAGGCGATTTCCTGAGGCTAAGTAACGCTACGTTAGGCTATACTTTCCCAATTAAATCAAATGCGATTAAAACGCTTAGGGTATCACTTACAGGACAGAATTTGCTTCTGTTCACCAATTATTCAGGTCTTGATCCTGAAGTTAATACAGATAAACAACGAAACGACGTGGCATCTAAGGGTATTGATTATACCTCTTATCCCAAGGCCAGAATATTTACTTTAGGTGTAAACGCAAGTTTTTAACAACATGAAAATGAAAAAAATTACATCACAGGCAGCTATCGGTTGCTTTGCTTTGATGGTCGCAAGCGGTTGCGCAAAACTGAATGAGAAAACATACGGGTCAAAATATATAGATGATAACCCTACCGGGTCTGCCGCTCAGCTTAACGGTGTCTACTCTCAGCTTTACGGACAAACTGACCAGGCAAATACATATGCCTTACAAGAGCACCCAACAGACGAAATGATGGGACCGACCCGTGGTACAGACTGGGGAGATTTTGGTACCTGGCGTAAGTTGCATACCCATACCTGGACACCGATACATAACCAGGTTAATGATACCTGGGACCAGTTGAATATAGGTGTGTTTCGAGCAACGCAGGTTGTAAATAAAGCTACTGATAATAATATCAAAGCACAGGCCAGTTTCCTGAGGGCTTACTTTATGTTCCAGATAGTTGATTTGTACGGACAACAGCCATTTCGCGATCCTGATGCCCCAACATCATCTATACCAACAGTTATGAAACGCCCGGAGGCCACAGATTTCATGATCAAAGACCTGGAGTTTGCTGAAGCTAACCTGGCTACAACCACTGCCAATATAGGTATAGCTAATAAAGCTGCTGCGCAGGCCTTATTGGCAAAAATTTATTTGAATAAAGCTGTTTATAAAGCCACTACAGTAGGCGGCCCGTTTACTTTTGATAAGGCCGATATGGATAAGGTTATTGAATATGCCGATAAGGTAACTGCGGCAGGATATACCTTAGAGCCAGCCGGTAAATACTTCCAGGATTTTGCCTGGGATAACTCAGAAAAATCGCACGGAAATATTTTTGGTTTTTATAACACCGAAACCAATGCGCCGGCTTCTGCTAAAAACCGCTGGAGGATGGGCTTGCACTACAACCAGACTCCTGATGGATGGAACGGTTTTACTACGCTTGCCGATTTTTACAATTCGTTTGAAGCTACCGACGAACGCCGTGGCGTAGATTATCCGGGCCTTACCGACAGGGTTGGTTTAAGGGCAGGCTTTGCCGTTGGACAGCAATATGGTCCCGGCCATAAAGCCTTAACACAGCGTAGCGGTAAACCCCTGGTTTTTACGCCGGATGTAAATCTTAACTTCTCTACCGAGGCGCAGGGTATCAGGGTATTTAAGTACTTCCCTCAGCCTAAAGCCGATAATACCGTTAACGACGACAACTCGTCAAACGACTATGTGCTTTTACGTTATGCCGACGTGGTGCTTGAAAAAGCAGAAGCCATATTACGTGGAGGTACACCTACAGGAGGTCAGACCGCGTTGCAGCTTGTTAACCAGATCCGGGTTCCCCGTGGTGCCTCGGCTTTAACTTCAGTAGACTTGACTGTGATGCTTGCTGAGCGTGGCCGTGAACTTTACTGGGAAGGCTGGAGAAGGAACGACCTGATCCGCTTTGAGAAATTTAATGACCCGGTTGATCAGCGTCCTAACAAAACAGACAAAAGCAAAACTGTTTATCCGATACCACAACGCGCTATCGACACCAACCCTAACTTGAAACAAAACGCAGGTTATTAATAATTGAGATTTATTTGATTGAAAGCAACGTAGCGGAAAAACTCCGCTACGTTTGTTTTATCTTCATGTATATGCTTCCAAAAATACCCCGGTTACTTTTTTTTGCCGCGATGGTTATCCTGTGCTCATGCAAGGGGGGCAACAAGCAAACCTTGTTTACCTTGCAGGATAATGAAGCGATTGGTATCAATTTCATCAATCAGTTAAACGATCAGGACCGCACCAATGTGTTTACCTACCGCAATTACTACAACGGCGGTGGCGTAGCCATCGGCGATGTGAATAATGACGGGCTTAATGATGTTTACCTCACCTCCAACATGGGGGGTAACCAGTTATATATTAACAAGGGGAACTGGAAATTTGAGAACGTGACGGATAGGGCGGGGGTAAAGGGCACCAAATACTGGAGCACCGGCGCTACCATGGTTGATATTAACGGCGATGGCTGGCTGGATATTTATGTTTGCCATAGCGGTAACGCCCACGGTAAAGAAAAAGGGAACGAACTTTTCATCAATCAACACGATGGCACGTTTAAAGAAGAAGCCGAAAAATATGGGCTGGTAGATAATGGTTTATCAACCCAGGCCATATTTTTTGATTATGATAACGATGGCGACCTCGATTGTTTTGTATTGAATAACTCGTTCAGGCCTATCGAATCGTTCGATTTCAGTAAAAACCTCCGGGCGGTGGTTGATGAACTGGGCGGTGCACGCCTATATCGCAACGATGGGGGCCATTTCACCAATGTAACCAAACAGGCCGGCATTTATTCAAGCGATATCGGTTTCGGTTTGGGCGTATCAGTTGCCGATATCAACCAGGACGGGTACCCGGATATTTATGTTTCCAATGATTTTTTTGAGCGCGATTACCTCTACATCAATCAAAAAAACGGAACTTTTAAAGAAGAGATCCAGAATGTTGCAGGTCACCTGAGCCTGGCCTCGATGGGATCGGATATTGCTGATATCAATAACGACGGGCGTTATGATATTTTTACCACCGAGATGCTGCCAGAGGGCGATAAACGCCTCAAAAAAATGACCTCGTTCGAATCGTACGACGTGATCAAGGCCAAACAGCGCGATGGTTATTACAATCAATACATGCAAAACTGTTTACAGATCGGCAATGCAGATGGTACCTTCTCCGAAACCGCGTTTTACTCGGGCGTAGCAGCTACCGACTGGAGCTGGGGTGCCCTGATGTTTGATATGGATAACGACGGATGGAAAGACATTTTTGTATCAAACGGTATTTATAAAGACCTTACCGATCAGGACTATATTGAGTTTTTAGGTAACCGCGATAACATGGCCAAAATAGCCGAGGGCAGGAAGAAGTTTGATTATAAAGACTTTACCGACAAAATGGCTTCAACGCCATTATCCAACTACGCCTATCTGAATAATCACAACCTTACCTTCACCAACAAATCGGCAGATTTTGGTTTGGACAAGCCTGCATTCAGTAACGGATCGGCCTATGCCGATCTGGATAACGACGGGGATAACGACCTGATTGTTAACAACGAGAATTCGCCGGTTTACGTGTATAAAAACAACGCCGATAAAAGCGGTAATCATTATATCAGGATCAAACTAAAAGGCAGTGGATTAAATACTTCGGGCATAGGCGCTACTGTGAAAGTATTTATGAAAGGCACATCGGTATTGTATTACAACCAGCCTACGCGTGGTTTTGAAAGCTGCACCGCGCCCAATTTGCTAACCATAGGAATAGGTAAAAATACCATTGCCGACTCGGTACAGTTAATTTGGCCGGGGGGCAACTACCAGTTGATAAAAAATGTAAAGGCCGATAGCGCATATACCTTTCAACAAACTAACGCGCACTTAAAATATAATTGGGATAAGCCCACTGCTAAAACCCTGTTTGCCGATGTTACCAAAGCCATATTTGATAGCATCCCGAAGCACAGGGAAGATGATTTTATCGATTTTGATAATGAGCGCCTGATGCTGCAGATGCTCTCTACCGAAAATCCATACATGGCAGCCGCCGATGTTAACGGTGATGGCCTGACTGATTTTTACTTCGGCAGTTCTAAAAACAGCTTCGCCGCTATTTATATTCAACAAAAGGACGGCAGGTTTAAACAAACTATCCCTGCCGATTTTGCCAAACAGGAGTACATCGAAAACGCCGGAGCTGTTTTTGGTGATTTTGACGGCGATGGCGACCAGGATTTAATTATCGGCGTTGGTGGCAACGCCGACGAGGCGGAAACACCGGTTTACACCCCCCGCTTTTTTGTAAATGATGGTAGAGGGAATTTCACGCGCGACGCGGGCCGCACCTTGCCTGCGGCCGTTAATGCTTCGGTAATTGTAGCTGCCGATTATGATGGCGACGGTAAGCCCGATCTGTTTATCGGCGGCAGGAGCGTACCGGGGCTCTATGGCTGTTACCCAAAATCGTATGTTTTTCATAATGATGGCAACGGCCATTTTACCGATGTATCAAAGCAGGTTTTGGGAGCCGATACAAAACTTGGGATGGTAACAGCCGCAAAATGGGTGGATATCGACAAAAATGGTTCGCCCGATTTAATAGTTGCCGGTAACTGGATGGGCATCCGGATCTTTAAAAACAACAAAGGCAAATTTACTGAGGATAAGCAGCTTAATAATTATAAAGGCTGGTGGAGCAGTTTAGAAGTAGCCGATGTTGACGGCGATGGTAACCTGGATATTATTGGCGGCAATATAGGTCTCAACTCCAAATTCAAGGCTTCGTTTACGCAGCCGATGGAAATTCATATCAAGGATTTTGACAATAACGGCACCAAAGAGTGTGTTACATCCATGTATAAAAGCGATGGTGTAAACTACGTTTTCCATATGAAGCCCGATTTGGTAGGGCAGATGCCCATATTGAAAAAGCGTTTTCTGAGATATGTGGACTATGCCGGGAAACCTTTTAACGAAGTGTTTACCAACGATATGCTGGATGGCGCCGAAACCCACCAGATGAATTTCCTGGCTTCGGCAGTATTTTTTAATAAGGGCGGCAAATTTACCTGCAAACCCTTACCTGCCGATGCGCAGCTATCCATGGTGAATACCATTTTGTGCGATGATATAGGCAACACCGGGTCGACAGAAATAATACTGGGAGGTAACTTTTACGGCTTTAAACCCGAGGTTGGGCGTTTAGACGCCAACCGTGGTTTGGTTTACCGGTACGCCAAAAACGGGTTCGTGTATTCGCCTGCCGCAGTAACGGGCCTGGACCTGAACGGGCAGGTACGATCATCTTTAACAATAAAAAACAGCAAGGGTAGCAAATATTACCTTTTTGGTATTAATGACCAACCGCTTAAAGCTTATGAACTACGTTAATATCAATTCAATGCTGAATGTTAAAAAACGCTTGCTGCTTTGTATTGGTGTGTGGCTTGCAATGGCCTGTTGGTTTTCGTGCAAACAGAAAGCGGTGGAGACTAAAATATTTAAACTGTTGCCTGCTGCCGAAACCGGGGTTGGCTTTGTCAATAAAAACATTGTAACCGACTCGGTTAATATTTTAGACTACCTGTATTTTTATAACGGAGCAGGCGTGGCCTCAGCCGACTTTAATAACGATGGCCTGCCCGATCTGTATTTTGTATCTAACCAGGGCGATAACAAACTTTACCTCAATAAAGGAGGGATGAAGTTTGAGGATATTACCGTAAAGGCTGGTGTAGCGGGTACCGGTAACTGGAAAACAGGGGTAACCGTTGTGGATATCAATGGCGACGGCTTAAAGGATATTTACCTGAGTGTGGTATCGGGCTACAAAACTTTTAAAGGTAAAAACCAGCTTTTTATCAATAACGGAGATCTTACCTTTACCGAAAGTGCAGCGAAATACGGCCTTGATTTTGCGGGCCTTTCAACCCAGGCTTCATTTTTTGATTATGATAAAGATGGCGACCTGGATATGTTCCTGCTAACATCATCGGTGCATAGCAATGATACCTACGGCGATTCGACCCAGAGGTTTAAATACAGCCATGATGCAGGCGACCACCTTTTCAGAAACGATAACGGTCATTTTAACGATGTTACCGCCGGCTCGGGCATTTACTCGGCCCCGATAGGTTACGGCCTCGGCCTTAGCATTGGCGATTTAAACAATGATGGCTGGGACGATATTTACGTAAGCAATGATTTTTTTGAGCAGGATTATTACTATATCAACCAGCACAACGGCACGTTTAAGGAGCAGTTGAAAAGCGCCTTCGGGCATACCAGCCTCTTTTCGATGGGGAACGCCATCAGCGATATCAATAAGGATGGCTACCTTGATGTGCTTACCACCGATATGCTACCCGAAGAAATGAAGGTGCTTAAATCCACCATTAACGATGAACCGCTGGATATTTACAACCAGGAAGTTAACGCCGGGTACTACTATCAATATTCAAAAAACTGCCTACAATTAAATGTGGGCAACGGCCAAAAGTTTGTAGACATGAGCTTGTACAGCGGCGTATCCGCAACCGACTGGACCTGGAGCCCCCTGGTGCAGGACTTTGATATGGACGGAACCAAAGACCTGTTTTTTAGCAACGGCATTAAGCGCCGCCTTAATGATATGGACTACCTGAAATACCTCGGCGATCCTTCGGTGATGCAGGCTTACAAAGAAAGCCGGGTGTTTGATAAAGATAAGATCAATAAAATGCCCGAAGGCGGCGTTCACAATTATTTTTATCACGGCGGGGACAAGCTGAAGTTTACAGATGTTTCATCGGTTAATGATATGCAGCGGGCCTCCATATCTGCCGGCTCGGTAGCTGTGGATCTTGATAACGACGGCGATCTGGATATCGTAACCAATAATATGGACGAACCGGCTTACATCTACCAAAATACCACTGCCGAAAACCAAAAGGGTGCAAGGCCACTGTTTTTGAAATACAATGTGAAGTACAAGGGGGGAAACCGCGACGGTATTGGCACTAAATTATTCCTGAAATCGGGCGGACATATAGATCACCAGGAAATTCAAACCAGCAGCGCTTATGAAAGTAACCTGAATAACGAATTGCTATTTACTTTCGCGCCCGGCGATAAGCCCGAGCAGCTTTTAGTGGTTTGGCCGGATAACAGTTACCAGGTGATCAATGATTTTATGCCCGGCGAAAAGATCGCCATCAGTTACAACAGGCAATCGGTTGATACCGGCAAGCAGATTTCGCAGGTAATTGCCGGTTTCATCAGCAATAGTAAACAGTTCGGCACGCAGCCTGTCCGGTCAAAAGTTTTAACCGAAGTAAAAACTTTTGATACGCCCGATTTTAACTACTACGCTTTATTGCCGCATACCTATTTGCCGCACACCTCAGCCATAGCCGTAGCCGACGCGAACGGCGACGGCCTTGATGATATTTATGTGGGCGGCACCGCAGGTGAAGAAAAATATCTGCTTGTTGCCGATAAATCCGGGGATTTTAAGAAGGTTACCGTACCGGCTTTTGATCATGATAAAGAGCTCGGCGATGAGCAGGCAATCTGGACTGATGTTAACGCCGATGGTAAGCCCGATTTGATCGTGATCACTGCCAATCACCCTTTTTTAGAACCTGGAAAACTGGTACAGCCTCGCCTCTACATCAACAAAGGTGATTTACAGTTTGAATACCAACCTTTGCCTAAGCTCAACTACCAGGCTTCAAAAATCACCCCGTTTGATTTTAATGGAGACGGTTTAAAAGATCTTTTATTTACCAGCGCCGTATCCTTCAGAGATTATACCGCTACGGTACCCTCGACAATATTGATTAACAAGGGCAACGGCAGGTTTGAAATAAGTACGGATAAAAACTACGACGAAATCCGCAATTTATCGCACATAACCGATATATCGGTTACAGATGCCAATAACGACGGTAAGCCGGATTTACTGATTACTGCCGAATGGCAGCCTGTTTATTTATTTTTAAACGACGGAAAAAAATTAAACCGGTTTGCTTCGCCGGTATTGGATAAGGAAAAGGGCTGGTGGCAATCGGCTTTAATTACCGATGTTGACGGCGATGGCAAGGCGGATTTAATTGCCGGAAACTGGGGGCAAAACAACAAATACAATGTAACCGCCGATGCCCCGCTTTATGCCTACAATAATGACCTGGATAACGATGGCAAAAATGATTTGATTTTATCATATTGCTACAAAGGGCTTTACTATCCTTTCCGCCCCAAAAACGACCTGGAGCAGGAACTGCCCTATATCAAAAAAGAATGGCTCAGCTATCAAAAAATGGCCGATAAAACCACCGACGAGGTTTTTAAAGATAAACTGGATGATAGCAAAAAGCTCTCTGCAAACCAGTTTAACAGCATTTTTGTAAGCGATGTGTTGCATGCATCGTCGTCAACGGCGTTGCCTTATTTATATCAGCAAGCCCCGGTTAAATCGATATTGAAAAGCAGCACTGGCGAAATCCTGCTGAATGGAAATTTCTGGGGTGTTGTGCCGTACGAAGGTAAATACGATGCGCTTGGTTTGGTTTCGCTTGGTTATGACCAGCAACAAAAACAACTTAAAGCGCCAAAGTATTTTGTCAATGCCGCGCTTAACGGACAGGAGCTTACGTATTTTGCTGAACTTAAAGGCAGCAAACCAAATAGTTATATAGCGGTAACTTACGACGGTAGGGTGATTTTGATAAACCGCTGAAAAACAGTAAACTTTCCGGGTTCATCTACAGCAAAAACTACATGACTTTACGTTCTTTTCGCGGTGGAAAGTTTGCCTTTAAAAGATAGGGTAATAAATTTTAGTAACCCATTTTGATGTGTCCCTTTCGGTCAGCCTGTCGGTAATGAGTAACTGGAAAGGCATGGCCGGCGAAATCAGTCTATGATCTTTCATATACATTTTCATCTGTGCCAGGGCGTTATCAATTGTTTTTTGCCCGCCGCGCACATCGGCCACCAATAAATTCCCACCTTTAGGGATATGGTTAATGGTTGTCTTCCCCGCCGGGGCAATTGGCTTATTGATAGGCAGCGCAACGTTTAACGTGTATGCATCTTGATCTGTTTGGGTAACATTAAGCATCGGGAAATTGGTTGGGGTTGCGCCCTGTTGCTTTGCCTGGTATTTTAAGCTATCAATAATGCGGTAAATTGATTCGATAGATGGCGCGGCAACGTAACTGCCCGATGTTGCAAGCAAAACGGTATCTTTTGCATGGTTCAGGTATATTTTATAGCCGTAGGTATTGCGTTCATCCGTTAAAAAATGGTTCATGCTGTCTAATATTTCCACGATTTGTTCGCTTACCGCTCTGTTGGTAGTGGCATTGTTTACAATCGAAAGCAAGCCTGTTTTTCCTTTCCCCCGGCCGGTCCAGCTAACATTAACCGAACCCTCTTCACCGGCAAGGTAACTGATGTCGCTGTCATATGTTAGTCCGTTATTTTTTATTTGAAGGTATACATCGCCATTGGTTATTTTGGTGATATAAAAGTCTGAGCCTTTAAACCGGTAATGATTATCGTTCACTTTCTGTCCCGGCCACCATTTATCCCATCCGTTTTTGTTGATCAGGAATTTCGAGGCGATCGCATCCGAAGCGTCGATAGCAACTCCCTGGTTAATATTAAGTTTTGCGGACATGAACATCAATTTCACCGCGGATAGTATAATAACAGCTAAAACAATCAGAACAATCTTCTTCATTTGGTTTATAAGAGCACGGGTAACAAGGGTGATAAATTTAAATAATATTTAGCGCATTCAAGGATAAAAACAGCAGCGAATTGCTTTTAACTGTTACAAAACCATCGATCTGTATAGCTAACAATATTATTCCGCGCCATGATTTGTGTAATTTGTTTAATTGTGTACCACGTGACAAGCATTCGTGTTAAAAATTTCTACACGAATTTTATCGAATTAGCGAATTACACTAATATTATTCTGTGCCATGATTTGTGTAATTTGTTGAATTGTGTACGACGTGACAAGCATTCGTGTTAAAAATTTCTACACGAATTTTATCGAATTATCGAATTACACGAATATTATTCTGTGCCATGATTTGTGTAATTTGTTGAATTGTGTACGACGTGCCAAGCATTCGTGTTAAAAATTTCTACTGACTTCACGAATTATCGAATTACACGAATGCTGTAATAACAGGAAAATGACCATTCGTGTAATTCGTTTAATTGGGCCCAGGGAAATCACTTTAAAAGAAGTTGTCATCGCCTGTGCTAAAAGGCCTCACCCCGACCTTTTCCCAAGGAGAGGGAGCGCCTTGTTTCTTAAAGTCCTCTCCTTTGTAGAGAATTTAGGTGAGGCTATAATTAGGATGTTGTTTAAAAGAGATTTCCCTTGATTGTGTCCGACTTAAAAGATAATCCGTGTGAAAATTTCTCCATACAATTTTTTATAAGTAGCATACTATCTTAAAAGCAATTCTCCCAAAAACAGCAGCGAAAAATAAAACAAAAAGTTTGTTTTATTTACCTAAAAACGGTGCCGGTTATGCGGCAGCCTGCTAAAAAAACCTTATATTGGCTGTTGATCAATGTAAGCGAATGGTGGCTATCTCCCGGTACCCCTTCCTGATTTTTAACCTATTTTATAACTGATGAAACCCTTTGTATTTTACCTTTTGGGCATATTGTTTTTATTTACATCCTGTAAAAAAACTGATTATAAAAAAGTAATACATGATCCTGAACTATATCGTGCCACAGTAAAAAAACTGAACGATATTGTGCTGGAAAATAACTTCCCCCCGGTTACGGCCTCGCGTAATTATGTATATGCCAACATAGCCGCCTACGAGGTAATAGCCTCCGGCGATCCGGCGCATTACCGTTCCTTATCCGGGCAGATCAGGCACCTGCCCGCAGTGCCTGCGGCATCAAAAGATACAGCGGTTGATTACCAGTTTGCCGCTTTACTGGCCTTTTGTACGGTTGGTAACGCGGTTACCTTTCCTGAAGGCAGTATGGACGTATATGTTGATAGCCTGAAACAAAAGGCTAAAGACGCGGGCATGCCCTCTGATTTGTTTGAAGGTTCGGTAAATTACGCCGCTAAAGTTGCCAAATTTATACTGAAATGGAGCAAGGGCGATAATTACGCGCAAACCCGTTCGGCCAGTAAATATGTGGTAAAACAGCAGGATGGGCGCTGGATCCCCACGCCGCCTATGTACGCCCAGGCGCTCGAAGCGCACTGGGGCGAAATCAGGCCGATGGTGCTTGACTCCACGGCCCAGTTTATACCGCCCGATCCGCCGGTTTTCAATATTAAAGATCATAACAGTCCTTTTTATAAACAGGCGGTTGAGGTGATGCAGATTGTAGACAGCCTTACCAAAGAGCAAAAGCACCAGGCCGATTTTTGGGATGATAATGCCTTCAAACTTAATGTAGTGGGGCATGCCTCGTTCGCCACCAAAAAGTTTTCGCCGGGAGGGCACTGGATGAATATCACCGCCATGGCCACCCGCGCCAAAAAAATGGACTTTGGCACCACGGTAAGCGTTTATGCCGAAACATCGATAGCCCTGTTTGATGGTTTTATCAATTGCTGGTACCTCAAGTACCGGTCTAACTACGTACGCCCTGAAACCATTATTACCAAGTATATCAATGCCGACTGGCGGCCATATATTCAAACCCCGCCTTTCCCGGAATACAGCAGCGGGCATGCGGTAATTTCGTCGGCCGCGGCCGAAGTGCTAACCAGCAGGATCGGTGATCATTTCGCCTATACCGATTCGTCGGAGATGGAGTTTGGCATCGAGCCCTTATCCTTCAAGTCTTTCCGCGAAGCTGCAAGATCGGCATCCATGTCGCGGGTGCTGGGTGGGATACACTTTAAAAACGCCTGTTTAATCGGAACAAAACAAGGAGCAGAGATTGGGCAGCTGGTTGTTAAAAAACTGCAATTGAAGGTTAAGTAATATTTTAGTTTTAGCAATTTAAGTTACTGATAATGAGTTTGAAATTAAAATATAGTTTATACCTAGCTTTACTATTGCCGTCAATAAGCAGGGCGCAAAATATCGATACCTGGAAGATAAAGGCGGATAAGATTGATCCGGCCAATTACTACGGCATAACCGTAGCCAACGGCATGATCGGCATCGTATCGGCCCCCGAACCTTTTAAGGTTAAAAACGTGGTGCTGGCCGGCGCTTATGATCTTTACGGCAGGGGCAGGGTGAGCAACTTTCTGAACAGTTTCAACCTGCTCAATATGTACCTCGAGATTGATGGCAGGCGCATTGACGCCAAAAATATAAGCAACCTTAAACAGGAACTGGATATGCAGCATGCCGCCTTTACCACCAGTTTTGATTATGGTGATAAGGCTGCTATCAAATACACGTACTACTCATTAAGGCAGCTGCCATTTACGGTGCTGATGGATGTTTCCATAACTGCCAAACAGGCTATCAATATCACATCGGCCAGCGTGATGGAAGCGCCCGACGCCCTAAAAGATGTGCAGAATTATTATAATGAGATTGACAGGCCGCATGTTACCATCAGCCTGCTCACCTCAACAGCTAAAAGCCCAACCGGCAAAATGCAACTCTGCGCGTCAACGTCGTTTTTGTTTAACGAACCGCACGGGCAGGAGCCCCGCATTATACATGAGATGTGGGATAACAACATGCACCTCATGAAGTTTAGCAAGGCGATAAGCGCCGGGCAAACTTACAGTTACGCGGTAACGGGCTCGTCCATAACTTCGGCTCACCATGCCGATCCGCTCAATGAAGCCGAGCGCCTTACCATTTTTGCCAAACTGGAGGGCCGCGACAGGTTGATCAGATTCCATAACCAGGCCTGGGATGATTTATGGACGAGCGATATCCGGATTGAGGGCGACGACCAGTCGCAGCAGGATATCCATAGCATGCTTTACCATTTATATTCCTTTTCGCGCGCGGGTACGGCTTATTCGCCATCGCCGATGGGCCTATCCGGCCTGGGCTACAATGGCCATGTTTTTTGGGATTGCGATGTGTGGATGTACCCGGCCATGCTGGTTTTACATCCCGAAATAGCGAAATCGATGATCGAATACCGTTTTGAGCGTTTGGAGGCGGCCCGCAAAAACGCGTTTTCGCACGGTTATAAAGGGGCCATGTTCCCCTGGGAGAGCGCCGACAGCGGGGTAGAGGAAACCCCTGTTTGGGCGCTGAGCGGCCCCTTTGAACACCATATCACCGCTTGTGTGGCACTTGCCGCCTGGAATTATTATTGCGTTACCCAGGATAAACAATGGCTGCGCGAAAAAGGCTGGCCTATCCTTTCGGCCACTGCCGATTTCTGGGCCAGTCGCGTTGAACGCAACGGGCCGGGGCACTATGATATCAAAAATGTGGTAGCAGCCGATGAGTGGGCCGAAAATATTGACAACAATGCGTTTACCAATGCCGCAGCCAAAGCCAACCTGCTAAACGCAGCAGCCGCGGCGAAAATATTAGGCGAAAAGGCCGATGCCGATTGGGCTAACGTTGCTCAGAATATCCCGATACTAAAACTGGATAACGGCGTTACCCGCGAACATGCTTCCTACAACGGCGAGGGCATTAAACAAGCCGATGTAAACCTGCTGGCTTACCCGCTTAAAACCATAACAAACCCGGTACAGATAAAAAAAGACCTGGAATATTATGAAACGCGTGTGCCTAATGAGGGCACCCCGGCCATGACCCAGGCGGTGTTCGCCTTACTTTATGCGCGTTTGGGTAACGGCGAAAAGGCTTATCACTTTTTTAAAGACGCCTATGAGCCAAACCTGAACCCGCCGTTTAGGGTAATTGCCGAAACCAAAGGCGGCACCAATCCTTATTTTGCCACAGGAGCAGGCGGTATTATTCAGAGTTTATTGATGGGTTTTGGCGGTTTGGATATTACCCCGGCGGGTATTGTGCAGGTTAAAAGTAAATTGCCGGGTAATTGGAAATCATTAAAAATAACCGGCGTGGGCATGAATAAGGAAACGTACACCATTAAGTGAGTTTTTTACCATCCGGATTTGATTGATATTTGTTTTCATACACATTATTTATAGATGCTTGGTAAACCTAAATATCCGAAAACAACAAGGTAACGCTGACTAAATATAGGTTACTTAACAGTTTAACTAAGGGAGACGACAATTCAGAAAATTACGACAATATATAATTTTACACAAATAAAAATTGCAAATTGTGTAAATAACTACTATATTTATATTGTAATCCAATTGCAATATGATAAACATGGAGTTTAAATCAGTTAGGGAGTTAATAAAAGCTTTCCCCGATGAGCAAACTTGCATTAACCATTTAGAGCAATTACGTTGGAATGGTAATGTTGTTAGCCCATTTGACGCAACTTCTAAGGTTTACAAATGTACCGGGAATAAATACAAATGTCGTAACACTGGCAAATATTTCAACGTTCGTACCTTAACCCTTTTCGATAATACTAAGATTCAATTAAGGACTTGGTTTTTAGCCATATTTTTAGCAACCGCTCATAAAAAAAGCATTTCATCTATCCAATTAGGCAGAGAACTAAATGTAACCCAAAAAACTGCTTGGTTTATGTTGAAGAGGATTCGTAATTGCTTTGGTATTGATTCTGTTGAAACAGATATTGATAACGATGGCAAGTTAAGTGGTTCAGATGTAATATTTGAGGAGGATGAAACATAAGAAGAGGGAAGGTTAAGAACATATTAAAAAGCGCAATAAAGTTATATCTGGAAAAGGAGCGGGCAGACACAATAATAACCAATTAACAAAATGAGTAAGATTTTAAAAGCCGCTTACGGCTCTGACAAGACCCCTTTAAAGTTAGGGGCAGTTGAAATACCATGTTATGTGTTAGAAGACGGCACAAGGGTTTTATCCGGCAGAGCTATGCAAAAGGCCCTTGGATATGAAGGTAGTAGTGGAGATTGGCTTAAAAATTTTATTGCCAATAAAAACATCAATAATAATATTCCTCCTGAAATTTTAGCCGGCATTTTAAAGCCAATAAAATTTAAAAGAGTTGACGCAGGAGGCTCACAGCCAACTACTTATGGATATGACGCTACGGCTCTTATAGACTTGTGTGACGCACTGATAACCCTAAATAAAGCCGGCATTTTAAGAGATAATCAAAAGATTTTTGCGGAGCAGGCAGAGGTCATAATTAGATCGGTAGCAAAGGTAGGTATAATTGCCTTAATTGACGAGGCTACCGGCTATCAGCATAATCGTGAAAAGGATGAACTTCAAAAGATTTTAAGTGCTTATATAGCTGCTGAATTACTGCCGTGGCAAAAACGTTTTCCCGACGAATTTTATCAGGAAATATTTAGGTTAAACGGATGGGATTATACTGTAAACGGCATACAGAATAGACCAGGAGTAATAGGGACATGGACAAAAAAGCTAATCTATAATTTATTGCCTAAGGGCGTTTTGGAAGAATTAGAGAGAAAAACGCCTATAAGCCAAGCTGGAAACAGAACTGCGAGATTTCATCAAAGCCTCACACTTGATATTGGAGAACCACACCTCGAAAAGCAACTTATATCTGTTATAACGTTAATGAATATTTCATCAAATTGGGATGAATTTTTGAGGTTATTCGGTAAAAAGTTTCAAAAGGATTTAATGCAATTATCGGTGCAGCCCAAATTCAAAAAGTCAACTCCAAAAGTATCTGCAAAACAATATCTGATGTTTGAACCTGGCCAAACTGATTTATTTGGAAAACCTATAGGGCAAATACCAGAAGAAGAAAAGCCTCTATCAGATTTCAACACAAATCTGAAAACAGCGCTTAGTTTTAATCCGAAAAAAGAAGAATAAATAATAAGCCCACTAAAAGCAGTGCTTTAATGATAACCAATTGCTGTAAACTAATATATACTTATCAAATTATCTGTAAATATCCGTTAGTGTTTATAACGGGTTGCTTAACATAAGCTTGCGTTTAAAAAACCACGCAACCCTATGTTAAATCCCCCTGCAAAAGAATCAGCAAATTAATACCCAACCCAAATCATGCCCTACAAAAATATCGGCCTGTCCAGCTTCATGGCTATGCGGTAAGCGGCGTTCATCAGGCCTACATGGCTGTAAGCCTGCGGAAAATTACCCCACTGGCTGCCGTCGTTTTCATCAACATCCTCGCTGAAAAGCTGCAGGTGATTTGAGTATTGCAGCAGGTTACCAAATTCGCGCTGGGCATCATCCAAACGGCCAACGGCTGCCAAAGCTTCTACATACCAGAATGCGCAAATCAGAAAAGTGGTTTTAGGTTTGCCAAAATCATCAGCATATAAATACCTGTAAAATAAACCATTGGGTGTTCTTAGCTCTTTCTCTAATGCAGCTAAATGGTCACGTGCTTTTTCTGAAGCCGGATCAAGGTAATTCATCATGATCAGTTGCAGGGTACTGGCATCCAGGTTACTGCTCCCTGCCGAATTGGTATAAACCTTCCTCACCGGGTCGTAGCAGCTTTCTATATGTGCCGCCGCGCGTTCTTTTAACGAAACGGCTTTATCAATCAGTTGCTGGTTTTGAATGGTACGCGCCATTTTCTCGGCAGCCGATGCGCCGGCCCACTGAAACAGGTTGCTGTAACAGTGAATATTGGCCATGTTCCGGAACTCCCAGATGCCGGCGTCTTTCTCATCGATGGTGTGCTCTATCTTATCCAGTAAAAACTGGATCCAGTGCACCGAATCCTTTCTTTCAGAAAACACAAAGCGGTGATCGGTATACAATGGCAGGAGGGAGATGAGCACCTGGCCGTAAATATCATTTTGAATATGTTCTGAAGCCTGGTTACCTATACGTACCGGTTGGTTGCCCATATAGCCGTTCAGGTCGGTCAGGATAGTTTCTACCAGGTCTTTTTTACCGGTGATGCCGTAAAGGGGCTGGTAACGCTCCATTTCAGAGATGGTAATATCGGTAACATAGCTGAAATATTTTTCCATCTCCTCAAAATGGCCGATGTGGTTAAGCGCCGTGATCACATAATAGGTATCGCGCAGCCAGCAATAACGGTAATCCCAGTTACGGCCGCTTCCCGGCGACTCGGGTAAACTGGTAGTACTTGCGGCTATGATGGCGCCGGTATCTTCGTACTGGTGTATTTTAAGGGCCAGGGCCGACCGGATTACGAAGGGCTGAAAATAGGTAGCGATGGATGAATGCTTGATCCAGGTGCGCCAGTACTGAACCGTTTCGGAGTAAAAACGCTCGGCAGTGCTGTTCAGCGGCGCTTCAAGCGGTTCGCCATAGGTCATTACCAGGTATTTGGTTTCGTTAAGCACAAAAGCCTGCTCATCAAAAATATAACTGATCGGGATATTGGTGGTAAGGCGGATATTCTCTTCGCCGCCCTGGTACTGGATATGGTTGCTGCCGCGGTTAACGGTTAATTTTACCGCGCCGTATTCAGATACCGGCTCGCATTTAACGATCACTCTTGGCGAGCCCTCTATGGCTTCTATCTTACGGATCAGCATTAAAGGTTTGTAATACCGCTGGTGCTGGTAAAAGCGCGGCGCAAAGTCTGTGATCCGGTACTTGCCGCCGCTTTTGGGGGTTATTTCGGTAATCAGTACATTGGTGTTTTCCAGGTAATGCTGTTCTGATTCATACTCGCCTTCGGGGCGGATAGAAAACTCGCCTCCCTTATCATGGTCAAGCAAGCCGCCGAAGATAAATGTGCTGTCGAAACGGGGCCAGCAAAGCCAATCAACATTGGTATTTTTATTAATATGGGCTAAAAAGGCGCAATTGCCAATAATGCCGGTATTATAGGTGTGTTTGCTCATTGGTAGCGGTTGTGGTTATTTTCCAAACTCAACAACACAACCTTTGTAATGTTGGCGTAAATAATAGGATTATTTAAAGTTTGTTTGCATTTGTGTAATAATGTATAGTAACTTAGTAGTATTAATTTAATATAAAAATCTATCATTATGAGTTTAAGATTAGGCGATAAGGCGCCAAACTTCCAGGCAAAAACATCAGCAGGCGACATTGACTTTTACGAATATCTGGGCGATAGCTGGGGCGTATTATTTTCGCACCCGGGCGATTATACACCGGTTTGCACCACCGAACTGGGCAAAACCGCGGCTTTAAAAAATGAGTTTGAAAAGCGTAATGTTAAGGTACTGGCGCTGAGTGTCGACTCGGTAGAATCGCACCATGGCTGGATCAACGACATTAACGAAACCCAGGGAGTTGAAGTTAACTTCCCGATCATTGCCGATGAAGACCGCAAAATTTCTGAAGCTTATGATATGATCCACCCTAATGCTTCGGTTAACGCTACCGTGCGTTCGCTGTTTATTATCGGGCCGGATAAAGCCGTTAAGCTGATCATCACTTACCCGGCATCAACAGGCCGTAACTTCCAGGAGATTTTACGTGTGATTGATTCGCTGCAATTAACCGCCAACTACAGTGTGGCTACACCGGCCGACTGGAAGGAAGGAGAGGACGTTGTAGTGGTGCCTGCCATTAAAACTGAAGACATCCCTGCCAAATTTCCGAAAGGTTATACAGCGGTTAAACCCTATTTACGCATAACCCCTCAACCAAATAAATAATTTTATTTGGTTTATTTAATAATTTTATATATTTGGTAAAGACTGAATAGCTAATTCTCCTGAACAATATAAACCTATTTTATTTTCAGTTTGGTTTTAGTCGACTTTAATTGAATTTTTTATTACGATTATTATAATTATGAAAACTGGAAAAGTAAAATGGTTTAACACACAAAAAGGCTATGGCTTTATAATTACCGAAGAAGGTAAAGACCTTTTTGTTCACTTTAAAGATGTACAAGGCGGTGTAAATGCCATAAAAGATAACGACAGCGTTACGTACGAAGTGGAAGAGGGAAGAAAAGGGTTGCAGGCCGTTAACGTAAAAAAAGTATAAAATTATTGATAAACTTTACTAATTGAGCCCCTGCACGGTCAGGGGTTTTTTTGTGCCTGATTTTTTGCTTTTATTTTTATAAATCAACTACTTTAGCCAACCAATTTTTACACTTTATATATGATTGACAGCGTTGCTTCCAAAAATACACGGAACGCATTTTTTTTAGTGCTTGTAGCTTCACTTGGCTATTTTGTTGATATCTATGATCTTTTGGTTTTTTCGATTGTCCGGATTCCGAGCCTTAAAGCTATAGGTTTAAATGACCAGGATGTGACTGACAAAGGCCTGTTTATCATCAACGTACAAATGGCAGGCTTGCTCATAGGCGGTATTGTTTGGGGCATAATTGGCGATAAACTTGGCCGCATTAAAGTGCTTTTCGGTTCGATATTGCTTTACTCGTTAGCCAATTTTGCCAACGGATTAGTGCATGATGTAAATACTTACGCTTTGGTGCGCTTTATTGCTGGCCTCGGCCTGGCGGGCGAATTGGGCGCGGGTATAACCCTGGTGAGCGAAACTTTAAGTAAGGAGAACCGTGGTTACGGCACCATGATGGTAGCTGTTATTGGTTTATTTGGGGCCACCGCGGCTTATGCGGTAGCTAAATTTGGCTGGCGTAACGCTTATTTTGTGGGCGGCGGGCTGGGTATACTGTTGTTGTTATTAAGGGTAGGTACCTTTGAATCGGGCATGTTTAAAAACGTGGAAAACAGCAAGGTATCTAAAGGCAACATGCTGATGCTCTTTACCAATTGGGAAAGGTTGAAAAAGTATGTTTTTTGTATTTTGATAGGTGCGCCGTTATGGTACGTTGTTGGAGTGCTCATCAGTTTTTCAGATAAATTTGGCGCGGCCTTGGGTGCAAAAACGCTGATCAAACCCGGCGACGGCATTTTTTACAGTTACATAGGTATCGCGATAGGCGATATCGTAGCCGGCCTGCTTGCCCAGTTCACCAGGTCGCGGAAACTCACTATGGCTGTATTTTTAATCCTGTCGTTGGTAAGTGTATATTTTTACCTGAGCGATACCGGTATTACTCCCGAAAGGTTTGCGGTACTAAGCTTTTTTATGGGGTGTACCGTTGGTTACTGGGCAACTTTTGTTACCATCGCCTCCGAGCAGTTTGGTACTAATATCCGCTCTACCGTTACCACTACAGTTCCAAACTTTGTACGCGGATCACTTATACCGATAACCCTGGCATTTAACGCTTTTAAAGACAAATACGGATATATCCATGCCGGTTATATTATGATGGTGATACTTACCATTGTGTCTCTGTTTGCTTTAAGCCAATTAAAAGAAACCTTCGGTAAGGATTTGGATTACCTGGAGATAAGCTAAACCGGCAACTGGTCAAATGTGTAAAAAGCAGGTGTTCATTTTTTAAAAACAGGGTGTTCATGGTTTTATAATAAAAAATATTTATGTGTTGATTACCAATAACTTAACATTTTACCTGATGTAAACCGAACACATAAGTCGCTGATTATCAATAATGATATTTTTGCGAGGTGTTCACACTTTAAAAAAATGAACACCTTCATTTTTTATAACACAGGCCTGTATAGCACCTCCCCGGCAGTCCTCAAAATTCATTACTTTTACGCCCTATGATCAGCAAAGAACAAATAGCCGAAGATTATAAACTGATACAGGATGAGATCTGCGCCGCCCTTGAACAGTTAGACGGTGTAGCCAGATTTGAACAGGAATTGTGGGAGCGCGAAGGCGGGGGCGGGGGCCGTACCCGGGTTATCCAAAACGGCAGTATCATCGAAAAAGGCGGCGTTAACTTTTCGGCGGTTCATGGCCATCTGCCCGATACCATGAAAAAAGCCCTTCAGGTTGAGCAGGACGATTTTTTTGCCACCGGCGTATCCATCGTGATCCATCCCAACCATCCGATGGTGCCCATCATCCACATGAATATCCGCTATTTTGAAATGCCATCAACCATGGGCGGCGAGAGCAAACCGGTGCGCTGGTTCGGCGGCGGTATCGACCTCACCCCACATTATGTTTTTGAGGAGGATGCCCGCTTTTTCCACGGCGGACTTAAAGCCGTATGCGATCAATATTATGCCGATTTTTACCCACGTTTTAAAAAATGGGCTGACGACTACTTCTTCATCAAACACCGCCAGGAAACCCGCGGCATAGGCGGTATATTTTACGACAGGCTTACCGCCAACGACGAACTGAGCTGGGAACAGATCTTTGAGTTTTCAAAATCAGTAGGCCGCTCATTTGCGCCGTTATACACCGAACTGGTAAACCGTAACCGTGACAAGGAATTTACCGCGCAGCATCAGCTTTTCCAATACCAGCGCCGCAGCCGCTACGCCGAGTTTAACCTGGTATATGATGCCGGTACCAAATTTGGCCTGGAAACCAATGGCAGGATCGAATCCATACTCATGAGCCTGCCGCCAACCGCCAAATGGTTGTACGATTACCACCCGCAGCCCGGCAGTGACGAAGAAAAAACATTATCTTTATTAAAAAAAGGGATTAACTGGGCTTAGGTTGGAGCTAAAAGCGAAAGGCTTAAAGCTGGAAGCCTATATAAAATATGAGGGCTTGGGGTTAAAATCATTACCTATGAGGAAATCTGTTCTATCTATAATCTTTACGTTATTTTTATGTGCCTTCCGGCCCGATGGTAGTCCGCTAAAAGGCACCTGGGAATACCGCGGCGGCATGATCAACGGCAAGCTTGACGGTGCTCCAAAAGACTATAGGCTTCAAAGAGTTTATGATGATGAGCACTATAAAGCCAGGGTGATAGAAGATGGGGAGAAAACGCAGATCTATGAAAAAGGCGATTACCGCCTCAGTGCCGATACCTGCTTTGAAACGCAAACCTATTGCATGCAGGAATCAAAGCTGCTTAATAAAACCATCAAATACAACTATATCCTTACTAACGATACCCTGAAATTGCTGTCGGTGTTACCAAACGGGAACAAGGTTGAGGACTATTGGGTTAAGCTGAAATAAACCGGCTTAGTGTAACGGAATTTTGATACGTAAACCTGTAAATCCACCGTTTATTATTACGAAAAGTGGCGTGGTTTCAACTATTTTTTTAACTTCGCAGGTCGTTGAAAAATCAATTTTAAAACGCAATTATAAGAGAAGGTTCTACAAATAATTAAAAATGGCTGAAGGAACAGAAAACGATAATTCACACGCAGAAGACAGGATAATTTCGATAAATATTGATGAAGAAATGCGATCGGCTTACATTGATTATTCAATGTCGGTTATCGTTTCGAGGGCGCTGCCCGATGTCCGCGACGGACTGAAACCAGTGCACAGGCGTGTATTATATGGTATGCTCGACCTTGGTTTAACCAACGGCAAACCCTACAAAAAATCAGCCCGTATAGTAGGTGAGGTGATGGGTAAATACCACCCGCACGGCGATAAATCAGTTTATGACACCATGGTACGTATGGCCCAGGAATGGAGCTTACGTTACCTGCTGGTTGAAGGCCAGGGTAATTACGGCTCTGTTGACGGCGATGAGCCCGCGGCCATGCGTTATACTGAGGCCCGCCTGCAAAAGCTTGCCGAAGAGATGCTGGCCGATATCAACAAAGATACCATCGATTACCAGTTAAACTTCGACGACTCGTTACAGGAACCCACTGTACTGCCGTCAAAATTCCCTAACCTGCTGGTTAACGGTGCTTCGGGCATAGCGGTAGGTATGGCCACCAACATGGCTCCGCATAACCTTTCGGAAGTTATTGATGCCACCGTAGCGTTGATAGATAACCGCCAGATTGAGGTTGCCGAGTTAATGAAATATGTAAAAGGCCCCGATTTCCCTACAGGCGGTATCATTTACGGTTATGACGGCCCACGCGAGGCGCTGGAAACCGGTCGTGGCCGCGTAGTGATCCGTGCCCGTGCTGAAATTGAAACTTATGGCGGCGAACGTGAGCGCATTGTGGTAACCGAAATACCTTACCAGGTAAACAAGGCCCTGATGATTGAGCGTACCGCCGAACTGGTTAACGAGAAAAAACTGGAAGGCATTTCAGCCATCCGCGATGAATCGAGCAGGGAAGGTATACGTGTTGTTTACGAAATAAAACGTGATGCCAACGCAGCTATCGTGCTGAATAACTTATTCAAATATACGGCTTTACAAACTTCATTTAGCGTAAACAATATCGCGCTGGTAAATGGCCGCCCGATGTTGCTTAACCTAAAGGACCTTATTCATCACTTTGTGGAGCACCGTCATGAGGTGGTTATACGCCGCACCAAATTTGAGCTTAACGAGGCCGAAAAACGTGCGCATATCCTTGAAGGTTTGTTGATCGCCTTAGATCACCTGGACGAAGTGATCCGCCTGATCCGCGCTTCACAAACCCCGGATGAAGCAAGGGAAGGATTGATGAGCAGCTTCGGCCTGACAGATATCCAGGCCCGCGCTATCCTTGATATGACCCTGCGCAGGTTAACAGGACTTGAGCGTGATAAAATCAAAGACGAATACGCCGCTTTAATGAAACTCATCGAGCATTTGAAAAACATCCTGAGCGACGAAGGCATGAGGATGCAGATTATCAAAGATGAGCTGACCGAGATCAAAGAAAAATATGGCGATGAGCGCCGCACCGAAATGGTTCATTCATCTGCCGAAATGCAGACTGAAGACTTTATTGAGGACGAGAACGTAGTAATCACCATTTCGCGCGAAGGTTATATCAAACGTACCCCGCTTACCGAATACCGCAGGCAGGGCAGAGGTGGTAAAGGCGCGATAGGCAGCAATAGCCGTGATGCAGACTTTATCGAGCACCTGCTCATCGCTTCGAACCACAACTACATGTTGTTCTTCACTGAGTCGGGTCAATGTTTCTGGCTGAGGGTATTTGAAATTCCGGAAGGCACACGTACCTCCAAGGGCCGCGCCATCCAGAATATCATTAATATCCCTAAAGAAGAAAAGATCAAGGCCTATATTAAACTGATCTCCCTGAAAGATCAGAATTACCTTGAAAATAATTTCATCATCATGTGTACCAAAAAAGGTACCATCAAGAAAACCTCGCTCGAAGCCTATTCGCGTCCGCGTTCAAACGGTATTAATGCCATTAACATTAATGAGGGCGACTCGCTGCTGGAAGCAAGCTTAACCAGCGGTAACAGCGAGATTGTGATGGCTTTGAAATCGGGCCGTGCAATCCGCTTTAACGAATCAACAGTAAGGCCGATGGGCCGTACAGCTACCGGCGTTCGTGGTATTACACTTGATGATGAGACGGACGAAGTAGTAGGCATGATCAGTATTGACGATGCTGAAACTACCGTACTGGTGGTATCTGAAAAAGGCTACGGTAAGCGTACCGATATTGAAGATTACCGCGTTACCAACCGTGGCGGTAAAGGTGTAAAAACTTTAAATATTACCGAAAAAACCGGAAACCTTGTAGCCATAAAAGGTGTTACAGATAAGGAAGACCTGATGATCATCAACAAATCAGGTATTATCATCCGGATTGCAGTTAGCGAGTTGAGGGTAATGGGCCGCGCTACACAGGGCGTAAGACTTATCACACTTAAAAACGATGACGAAATTGCTTCAGTAGCCAAAATTGAGCACGACGAAGAGCAGGAAGAAGTAGGCGAGGGGGATGTTGCTGCTGCTGAAGGCACTGATGCTACCGGAGAAACGACCGGCGACAGCAATACGGCCGATGATAACGCAGAAACATCATCCGACGATACAACTGAATAAATTATGCATTACCGCAGAATCTTTTTAACGGTTTTAATATCATTTATTACTACAACTTTCGCGTTTGCCCAAAAGGAGGCGCTGAAAGTTGTAGTGAACAACCTGGCCTTTTATAAACAAAAAGGCGATCTGAAATACCTGGCGGCGGCAAAGAAATCTGCTGATAGTTTGATCATTAAAAAATCAGACACCACCGATATCGAAAAAAACCTTTACAGGGCAATTGTAAATTCAAGCATTTTATATATCGATTCGCTGAACAAGCTGGGCATGCCGGCCGATTTACTTACGCAAACCTCGCAACTGGTTGATAAACTATCTGCCAAGAGTAAAGCTTTCAGGTATCAGCCGGAACTTGATTATTCCAAACGCTGCCTGGCCAATGTTTATATCCGTAAAGGTTTTGAATTTGTAAATAACTCCGATTTCAACAACGCCAAAACCTCGTTTGAAAATGCAAAAAAGTATGCTCCGGGCATGAACCAGATCAATACCTATATAGCTTTTGCAAACAATAAAGCCGGAAATTTACAGGACGCCGCTAAATATTATACCAGTTTATTAAAAACAGACAGCGCAAAAACCGAGTATATCGAAACCGCTTCCAATATCTATAAAGCCTTGGGTGATACCGCCAAAGCCCTGCAAATACTACAAAAAGGCAGGAAATTGTTACCTAACGACAGGTTTTTATTGCTGGATGAGGCGAATATCTACAACAACAAAAAAGATTATAAAGCGTTAGAGCCGCTGTTGCCTTCGCTGCTTGACATCAACCCCAATAACGCGGATATAGCATTTGTTGCCGCTAATTGCTATGATCATTTAAATAAATTTGAATTGGCCGAATCATTATATTTACGTGCGATTGAACTGGGCGGCACCGATTTCGATCCGGCTTTTAATCTTGGCCTGTTATATTTAAAACAAAGCGCTGGCAAAAAGGAGGGAAGCGACATCCAGGATTTAGGCAGGGCGATACAATGGCTTGAAAAAGCTAATGAAATATCACCGAACAACGTTAAAAGTCTGCAGGTATTACGAACGGCCTATCAACGGTCTGACAACCAGGACATGTTAGAAAGAGTAAACAATAAACTAAAACAGTTAACCAATCAATAACAAAGCATCATGAAAATCAAACTTTTGATGGCGGGCCTGTTGGGCTTAGTTTCAGCAACAGCGTTTGCACAAAAAGGCGAGCTTAACACGGCTAAAGAAGAATACGAAAAATATTCCGGTTTAAGGGGCCAGGCAGCTATGGCAACAATGGCGAATAAAAGCTTAAGCACCGCCAAAGAATCTATAGATAAAGCTGCGGCAAATGAAAAAACCGCAACAATGCCGCTTACCTACGCGGTAAAAGGTTCGATTTATTCAGCGCTCGCGCTACAGGATACCGTTGCGGCAACTTCGCTTCCATTATTTAACACGGCAGAAGAAGCTTTGAAAAAAGCCAAGGAAGTAGATACCAAAGGCGATAACGCTAAAATGATTAACGATGCTTATTTAAACCTGGCCCAATACCAGCTTACCAAAGGAGTTAAAGAATACTCAGCAGGCAAATATGACCAGGCTTACAAATCGTTCGATTTTTACCGTACCGTTGCGCCTGAGGATACCAACGCTATTTATTACACCGGTTTGGCTGCCGCTAACGCGAAAAACTACCCGGCTGCTATCACCAACTACACTAAACTGCTTACAACCAACTTTTCAAAAAATCAAACAACTTACCTTGATCTTTCGTCGTTGTACCTGGCAAGCAAAGATACCACAAACGCGCTGAAAACCGTAACCGATGGTGTTGCCAAATATCCGGCCAACAGTGAGTTACGCAAACGCGAAATCGAGATCAGCCTGCAAACCGGCAAGGAAAAGGAGGTTGTTGATAAAATTCAGGCTGCTTTAGCTAATGATCCAAAAAATAAAACCTTGTACTACTACGCAGGCTTAACTTACTCGCAGGCAGGCGATGGTTACGCAAATTCGGCGAAAACCGCTAAAGACCCGGCTACCAAAACCAAATTGCAGGCATCAAAAGCCGAAGCCTACGGCAAAGCTGGCGAGATGTATAAAAAAGCCTTGGAATTAGATCCGAATTATTTTGAAGCCAATTTAAACCTGGGCTATATTATTTTGAACCCGGCCATTGATTCGTATAACGCGGCCAATAAATTACCGGCTAATAAACAAAAAGAGTATGACGCGGCTATCGCTAAAGCGAAAGCACAGTTTGACCTGGCTAAACCATATTTGTTAAAAGCAGTTGAGTTACAGCCAAAATCACTTGATGCATTACAAAACCTCAGAACTTACTACCAGGGTGTAAGGGATGATGCCAATGCTGCAAAGATCAAAGCACAGATTGACGCTTTACCGGCAAATCAATAAAACTAAAAGAGAAAGGGCTTGCAAAAGCCTTTTCTCTTAAAATTACTATTTAACATAATGTTAATTATAGTAAATAAATCATTAAGCAAAAATCGACGGTATAATTAACACATAATCATTAGTTCTCAGTGTCAGTTAACCGCCAAAGCTCATCAAATGTCAGCTTAGTTTAATTTTAAGATTAAAACGCTGCCAAACGCCCAAAGCGGCATTACAGTTGTAAACTTAACCCCAAAAACAACCCACGAAATGGATCTTAATTTAAAAAATAAAACCGCGCTGATTACAGGATCAACAGCCGGTATTGGATATGCTATCGCAAAATCTTTGGCAACCGAAGGCGTTAGCGTTTATATAAATGGCCGCAGCCAGGTTAAGGTTGATGAAGCCGCGCGGAAACTGATTGCAGAAACCGGCAATGAAAATATCAAAGGAATAGCCGCTGATTTTGCTAACCCCGCGCAGATTTCCGCGTTGATCGAACAATTGCCCGAGGTTGATATTTTGGTAAACAACGTCGGCATTTTTGAACCTAAAGATTTTTTGGCGATAACTGATGAAGACTGGTTGAAATTTTATGAAGTTAACGTTTTAAGCGGCGTGCGCATGGCGCGGGCATATTTCAATAAAATGCTGAGCAAAAACTGGGGCCGGATCATCTTTATCTCCAGCGAATCTGCTTACCAAATCCCTGCCGAAATGATTCATTACGGCATGACCAAAACCGCCCAGATTGCCGTGGCCCGCGGCCTGGCCGAACTTACTACCAATACCGGCGTTACCGTAAATACCATATTACCTGGGCCAACATTATCTGAAGGCGTAGGCGATTTTGTTAAAGCCTTAGCCGACGGACAAGGTGTTACCACAACCGAGATTGAAAAAGACTTCTTTGCAAATATCCGCGGTACTTCGCTGTTAAAACGCTTCATTACTACAGATGAGATCGCCAACCTGGTAACCTACGTTGCCAGTCCCTTATCGGCAGCCACCAACGGAGCAACTTTACGTGCCGATGGTGGTGTTATAAAAACTGCTTTTTAAACGTCATTTCGTTTTAAATCGTCAGTTTAACGAAATAAAGAACCCCCGTACCAATTCAAGTACGGGGGTTCTTTATGAATGCACCTTTAAAATTACATTTTGGTGGTGTCTTTTTTAGTAGTATCTGTTTTCATGGTATCGGCACCGGCCGGAGCGCTCTGGCTTGTTGAATCCATTTTAGTAGTGTCTGAGCCGTCGCCTGCTTTTTTTTCTGAACTGCAGCCGGTAGCAACAGCGCCGATCATTGCCGCGACAAGCGCGAAACTTAAAAATTGCTTTTTCATAGTTATTTGTTTTAGAATTAAGATTGTCAATTTATGGTGAACCTTACTATAAACCCGGTGATACGCTTATTGTTTAACCAATATTTAAAAAGGCGGCATTTTTTTTAACATTGAGCGTTTTGATCAACATTTTCAGTTTTATCCGCCGTTTTTTCTGATATTTAAGCGCTATGGTAATATCCGAAGGATTATTGAAATGGGTGATGAGGCTCTATCCCCCTCTCCTTTTTCAACGTATTTGGGTTGTTAAGTTTTTAAGTGGCTACCAGGGCGTTGATGTACGGATCAGGAAAAGTTTTCTGAATAAAAATTATAATAACAGCATATTTGGCGGTACGCTTTTTTGCGCGGCCGATCCCTTTTACCCCCTACTCTTTCACCAACTGTTAACCCGCAAAGGATATAAGTTGATTGTATGGTCAAAATCAGCCACCATACAGTATTTAAAACCGGCTACTACAAATTTACATTTCAGTATCAGGCTGAACGACAGTGACATTGAGCAGGCAGAACAGGTTTTAAATACAGCCGGAAAATTTATAAGCTCCTTCCCTATTGACATTTACGATAAAGATGGCGAAATATGCGTATCGTTGATGAACGAGGTATACGTACGAAACTTAAACTTTATTGATACTACTAATATATAGCTGCTGATGACTGTGATCATGAATGACGAGGCCTTTGAAAAAAAAGGATTTAAAATTTCGACAGATAAGAACTTGCTGGATGTTGACGTTATTTATGATTTTTTAAATAACGACTCGTATTGGGCAAAAGGCATCCCACGTCAAAAAATGGCGCGGGCAATTGAAAACTCCATGTGCTTTGGTATTTATCATAATGGCGAGCAAGCCGGTTTTGCCCGTGTTGTTACCGATAACGCAACTTTTGCCTATATATGCGATGTGTTTGTGTTACCCAAATATCGCGGCAAAAGCCTATCAAAATGGCTGATTCAAACTATCGTTAAACATCCCGACTTAAAAGGTTTAAGAAGATGGTCGCTGGCTACGGCCGATGCGCATAACCTTTACAGCCAATTTGGTTTTTCGCCCATTGCCAAGCCCGAAAGCTGGATGGAGATTTATACCCCTTACAGTAAACCGCAATAATTAACCCCCAGGCTATGAATAAAACAAACGTAAAGAAGCTGATATTTGAAGGCGAAAGCGTGATACTCGACTTCAAAAAAACAATTACAAGTTGCGAAAAAATAGCCCGCACCATGGTTTCATTCGCCAATAACAAGGGCGGCAAATTATTGATCGGCGTTGCTGATGACGGCACTATTAAAGGCGTAAAATCCGAAGAAGAGGAAAAATACATGATAACCCGGGCCGCGCACCTTTTTTCTCGCCCGGCACTCGAACCCGTTTTTGAGGAAGTTTATGTTGATGATAAAGTAGTGCTACTGGTTGATATCCCGCCAAGCGACCTCAAACCCCATTACGCGCTTGCCGAAGACGGCAAGTGGTGGGTGTATGTGCGCGTGCAGGATAAAAGCGTACTGGCCAGTAAAATTGTACTGGAAGTTTTGAAGCGCTCATCAAATGATCAGGGTGTTTTAATTGAATATTCAGACAACGAACGAACCTTACTGGGGCACCTGGAAAAAGCAGGGCGTGTTACCATAAAAGAATGTGCCGAACTTTTAAAAGTGGGCAGGCGAAGGGCGCAAAATTTGCTGGTAGATTTGATCCTTTCAGGTATTATCAAAATAAACACCACCGAAAAAGAAGAATATTACACGGCCTGCTGAATTTGTTAACATGTAAATAGCTACTTTTGGCACCCTGTGTTAAAAGTAATGTCTGGTACCTTCTCAAAATATAAACCATTTTACCGCGAAAGCCTTAAGCTTGCCATCCCAGTTGTACTATCCAACGTGGGCCATACGCTGGTGCAAACATCGGATACCATTATTGTGGGGCACTTTGCGGGCACATCGTCGCTGGCGGCTGTAGCGCTGGTTAATAGTTTATTTATGGTTCCGCTGGTAATCGGGATGGGCATCTCGTACGGGTTAACGCCACTGGTTGCACAAAATAACGGCGGCGGTAATAAGCGCGAATGCGGAATGCTGTTATCAAACAGTTTGTTGATCAATATGCTTAGCGGGGTACTGTTGTTTGCATTGATCTATTTTGGTACGATGCTGCTGATTGGTCACCTTGGTCAATCGCCCGCTGTGGTAGCCGAAGCCAGGCCCTATTTGTTGCTGCTGAGTTTATCGTTGATCCCGCTTTTGGTGTTTAATACCTTTAAGCAGTTTGCCGAAGGTTTAGGCTTTACAAAGCAGGCCATGATGATCTCTATCTGGGGAAACGTAATCAATATCTGCCTCGGGATCACTTTTGTTAAGGGCTTGTTCGGGATACCTGCAATGGGGATCAGGGGCGTTGGGTACAGCACGTTAATTGATCGTTGTGTGATGGCCGTGGTAATGGCTTTCTACGTTTTCAGATCAAAGAACTTCAAAGCATACCTAAAGGATTTTTCTATCAGAAACATCGACCGCATCCGTGGCTTGCGGATCATGAAAATAGGTGCGCCGGTTGCGCTTCAATATGTTTTTGAGGTGAGCGCTTTCGGCGGCGCGGCTATTTTAGTTGGTACTATAGGCTTAGTACAGCAGGCCGCTCACCAGGTTTCTATCAGTCTGGCATCCATGACCTATATGGCCGCGAGCGGAATTTCGGCAGCAGCAGCGATCAAATCGGGGAATTATTTCGGGGCAAAAAAACGCGATAAGTTAAGGCTCTCGGCAATAGCCAACTACCACATCGTGTTGATTTTTATGAGCATAACTGCCTTGCTGTTCACCGTTTTGCGCAGCTACCTACCATGGATTTATACTTCAGATGAAAGTGTTATACATATTGCAGTACAGATACTTATCATCGTGGCACTATTTCAATTGTTTGATGGCGCCCAGGTTGTTGGCCTTGGCGTATTACGCGGAATGGGTGACGTGAATATCCCTACGCTTATCACCTTTCTGGCCTATTGGGTAGTTGGTTTACCAATTGGTTATGTATTAGGTATTACGCTGCATTGGGGTATTAATGGTGTTTGGTACGGCCTGGTATTGGGCCTCGCCACAGCATCGGTGCTGCTGTTTATCCGCTTTAACATCATTAGCAAAACCAGGCATTATCACGAAGTGCCGATAGTAGCTCAGGATTAAAAATACAGATCGGCGGCAACTTTAAAGGTATTGCAGTGGGCGTCTACAATATCCCCGATATCCGGCGAATAGCCTCCTCCCATGCTTACCTGCACCGGGAGGCCGTTTTTGATACACTGTTCAAACACAAATTGATCGCGGGCTTTACAAGCTTCCCTGGTTAAGGCAAGTTTACCAAGTTTGTCTGTAGCCAGGATATCCACCCCGGAAAGATAAAAAACAAAATCGGGTTGATGCCGGGCTATCAGCTGTGGCAGTACAGCGGTGAGCGTCCCGAGATATTCATCATCCGATATTCCATCTGCCAAGGGGATATCAAGGTCTGATTTTTCCTTTCTATACGGAAAGTTGTTGGCGCCATGCATAGAAAATGTAAACACCCGCGCGTCGTTTTCAAATATCTGCGCGGTGCCATTACCCTGGTGTACATCTAAATCAATAATTAAGATAGAATTGTTTAAATTGTTATTTAACAACCAATTAGCAGCTATAGCCTGATCATTAAGCAAACAAAACCCTTCGCCCCAGTTACTGCCCGCGTGGTGTGTACCACCGGCTACATTAAAGGCTACGCCGTACTCAGCAGCAAACCTGCAACCATCAATTGTTCCCTGGGCAATACGTATTTCGCGCTCAACCAGCCGGGCGGATAACGGAAAGCCGGTGCGGCGCTGTTCTTTAGCGGGCAAGGTTAAATCGCGTAACTGATGCCAGTAATCAACATCATGTGTTTGTGTGATCACATTCTCTGCAAGCAAACCTGGCGAAAACAGGTTTGTGGAAGTGATTACGCCTTCATGTAACAACTGGTCAGGAATAAGCTCGTATTTAAGCATCGGGAAACGGTGTCCCTCAGGCAGCGGATGCGCATAACTGGGATCGTAAGCTATCTTGAGCATATCGGTTTATAACTCTTCGATATTCTTCCTGATGGTATCGCAAATTCCTTCCAATGGCAAATCGTTGGCATCCCGGCCAAACGGATCTTCAATTTCTTCTGCCAGGATTTCAATACTTGCAAATACAAAAAGCACGAAGCCGATGATCGGAACAATAAGATACTTTAATTCAAAGGCCCAGGTAAAGGGCAACGTCATGATATAAGTAAAAATAAACTTTTTGATAAATACGTTGTACGAGAAAGGTATCGGTGTTTTTTTGATCCGTTCGCAGGCGCCACAATTATCTGTAAAAGAAGTGATTTCGGATGTTATACTAAACAGTTGCTCCGGGTTAATCACCTGCGCCCTATTGAGGTTGTATACCCGCTCAACCATTGCCGAAGCAATTTGGTTGGGCACATGCTTTTTAGGATCAATCACTATATACTGCTGTTCTTCAGGTACATATTCGTCACGCAAATGATTTTTAAGCGAGCGGGCATAAAACGGAATAGCGAATTTGAAGAAATCCATATCCTGTTCGCTTACGAGATGTTTTAGTTTGATGGCGAAATTGCGGCTGTTGTTCACCAGGCTACCCCAGATCTTGCGACCCTCCCACCACCTGTCGTAAGCGGAGTTGATACGAAAGGCAAGTAACAACGAAAACACAAACCCGATGGTTTGGTGGATAAAACTTACTTTTTTCAAGATGCTGTTATCGGGCAATTCCCATACATCCGTTAACAGGTAGGTAACTACACCGGCATAAGCGCTAACCGCCAAAATGAGCGGAAAAAGCTCGCGTACGGTATCGGCCCTGTTTATTTTAAATATTGAAGAAAACCACTCTTTTGGGTTGTAATATACCATGTTATGAAATTTCTATATAGCTTTAATTGAGGCTTCCATGAGTGCCGCCGTTTTATAAACATCCTCAAAAGTATTGTATAAAGGCACAGGGCTTAAGCGGATTACGTCGGGTTCGCGCCAATCGCCTATTACACCGTTTTGGGCAAGAAAATGAAACGTCGACTTGGCGTTGCGCTTGCAAACCACCGAAAGCTGGCTACCCCGCGCCTGCGGATCTGCCGGGGTTATGATCCTGAAAAGCTCCTCTCCCTGCCTTAAATTAATTTCGTTAATCAGGAACTCCAAATAAGCCGTCAATCGCAAGCTTTTATCGCGGATGATACTCATATTGCCTGCACTATCAAAAATTGCCATAGAGGCCTTAAAAAGCGCAAGAAGAGGTATTGGACTTGTGCTTACCTGCCAGCCATTGGCTCCCTGCTCCGCATCAAAGCCAGGGGCCATTAAAAAACGCATATCCCGGCGGTATCCCCACCATCCGGCAAAGCGGTTCATTGTAGTATCGGTAAAATGCCGTTCATGTACAAAAATACCGCTTATGCCGCCCGGGCCCGAATTCATGTACTTGTAAGAACACCAGCAAGCGAAGTCAGCGCCCCATTGGTGGAGCTGCAAGGGCACATTACCGGCAGCATGGGCCAAATCAAAACCCGCGTAAGCTCCGGCCTGGTGAGCGGCATCGGTTATAGCTTTTAAATCAAAAAACTGCCCTGTGTAATAATTGATGCCGGCAAAAAGTACAACCGCCAGCTCGTTTTTATGCTGTTCGATGGTATTGACGATATCTTCGGTACGTAAGGTAAGCTCACCTTCGCGAGGAAAAATTTCAATGACAGCGCTTTGCGGATCGAAACCATGGTGTTTTACCTGGCTCTCCACGGCATATTGATCTGAAGGAAAAGCGCCTCCCTCTATGATTATTTTAAACCTTTTACTATTTGGTTTATAGAAACTTACCATTAGTAAATGAAGATTCACTGTAAGTGAATTCATCACCGCTACTTCATTCTCCTGCGCCCCAACTATCCTTGCAATGGATCCTGATAAGGATTGATGATAATCAAGCCAGGGATCTTCACCCTGAAACCAGCCTTCAACAGCCAGGTTTTGCCAGTTGTTTAACTGGTCATTCAAATAGGTTCGGGCCGTCACGGGTTGTAGGCCAAGTGAGTTTCCACAAAGGTAAACTGCATCGGCCCCGTTATGCTGAGGTATAAGAAATTGTTCCCTGAAGTTTTTAAGCGGGTCGAGGCGGTCCTGCTCCCGGGCAAAAGCTAAATCATTCTGGTAATTCATTGCCCAATATTACAAATTCAAACTCTTATTTGTTGGGCTTGCTTACGTAAATATTGCCTTTTACGTAAAATCGGTAAGGCAGTAAAGCATCCTCCTGTGCGTAAGCCACACCAATCCGCGGACCGGCGGCTACCTGATCGTCAGGAAAAGTCAGGCCCCTGTCTTCGAGCCATATAACATCACCTTGAAGACTGAAAGCGTTGATGTTACGTGAAATACCTAAAGCTTTAGCTACAGATCCGGGGCCTTTGGTTACCGTGGGTTTAAGCTGGGGCATATTGCGCCGTACCTGCATCTCGCCAATGCCCTCGGTTGGCTGAATGGCCCTGATCAGGATAGCCTGGGGATTTCCCTCTACCGAAGTTACTATGTTAAACATTTCGTGAATACCGTAACACAGATAAACGTAGCTGATCCCTCCCCGCTTAAACATGGTATCGGTACGGGCGGTACGGCGGTTACCGTAAGCATGCGATGCTTTATCTATAACCCCGTTATAAGCCTCCGTTTCAACAATATATCCACCGGTAACTACATTGTTAATGCAGGTAAACAGAAACTTACCTATCAAATCTCTGCTGATGGCCACTACATCATTGCCCAAATAATAATTTTCAGGAAGCTTCATTTTCGAGGATACCTTTAAGTATTTTATTAATCTCTTCGGCTTTATCAAAGATCATGATATGGGTACCGCCTTTAACAATGGTAGCGCCTTTAATCCGCTTGTAATCAAAAACCAGGTCTTTATCGCCGGTGATGTGATATAAATTTGGAGGAACAACGCTGTTTTTCCAATGTAGTATGGCATACATGGCCCATTTAATAAATACCAGCGATGACTTTCTGAGCATATCGCCAAACAGCCACGCATCCTCTGCACTCATATGCCCAAACACCGGTTTTATAAATACCGCCATCAAATTAAAAACTTTACCGGGTATTAGTTTATAAACCGGCAGCGTGCGAAAAAGTTTAAAATACCAGGGCGCCTCATCGCTTGTTTTGATGCTTGAGATCAGGATCACTTTTTTAACAGGCATAAATTTGGCCATTTCAACCGCGATTACACCTCCTAAAGAATTACCTATCAATACCGAACCAGGCTTTATATTATATTGAAAGATAAGCCTTTGCGCGTAAGCTGTTAAAGTGTCGTTTAAATCAGGTTCAACCCAATCTACACGGATCAGCTCGCAGTCGCCGGTCAAGCTGATGTTATTATAAACGCGCGTATCGGCGCCGAGGCCGGCTATCAGGTATATCCTGTCCATTAAAAATTAACGAGTTTAACAATCTGCTCAAGATATTGGGCGTCGGTTTCGTCAAACTGATCAAGGTGTTCGCTATCAACATCCAGCACTGCCACAACCTCGCTGTTTTTAAATACAGGCACAACAATTTCCGAACGCGAAAGTGAACTGCAAGCAATATGTCCGGGGAAAGCCTCTACATCGGGCACTATCAAAGTTTTTGCCTGCTGCCATGACGCTCCGCAAACTCCCTTGCCTAAACCGATCCTTGTGCAGGCTACCGGCCCCTGGAAAGGCCCTAAAACAAGCTCGTTATGCTTTACCAGGTAAAAACCTACCCAAAACCATTTAAACTGCTCTTTAAGTGCTGCGGTAATGTTAGCAAGGTTTGCCACAAGGTCTGCCTCGCCCGAAAGCAGAGCTTCAATCTGCGGAATCAGTGTGGTGTATTGCTCTGTTTTATTTGTCGATAAGGTTATTTTCAAATCTTCTGCCATAGCTGCAAACTTAATAATGTAGTATTGAAAGTAAATAAGTCTAATATCATATTAAATTTTTTATTTCGCATTTATATGATCGTTAGTCTTACCATTGTGCGCTACCGCAGGTTACTTATGCCTTTTGCCTTGTTGGCCATGGCTATACACCGGCTCCCTTTATTTTATCAAAAAGGCTGCAGTTTTTACAAGTTACTTGGCTCGGGCAAAAACGGCACATTTGATCTCGCACCCGACTGGCAGCAATGGGGCTTACTGGCCTGCTGGGATAGCCGGGAGGATTTTGAGAGATTCAGAAATACGTCATTCGTTGCGGGTTGGTGGAAGTTTTTCGGCACCGAACAATGGACGATGTTATGCATTCCGCTTCAAAGCCACGGCAAATGGAGCAGCAAAGAACCCTTCGGCCATCCAAAGGAAATCATACCCGACGGGCCGGTGGCCGTGCTCACCCGCGCCACCATCAGGTTTAGCCGCTTGAAAAACTTTTGGGCCAATGTTGATACCGTAGCCAATATCATGACCAGGGCCCCAGGCTATATCACCTCGTTCGGAGTTGGAGAGGCGCCGTTTTACAAACAGGCTACCTTTTCGGTTTGGAAAAACATGGACGATGTAAAGGCCTTTGCCTACCAAAGCAGGGAACACGCGGAAGTGATAAAAAAAACAAGAAGCGAAAATTGGTACAGCGAAGAATTATTCGCCCGGTTTAAACCTATTGCAAGCTTCGGAACATTAAACGGACGGGATCCTTTAAACGGATTATTAAACTAAAAAAATGAGAATTATTGCCGAATTACCACACCCCGATTTTAAAATATCTATCCTCAGCATGAACAATAAATTTATTGTGAAGATAGAACAGGGCGCGCTGGAGCAAAGTTACAAGATCCCGGAGATGGATTTAACAGATGGTGTTAACAGTGTTTTTGAACTTTTGGATGAAGAATTTCTAAAAAAAGTGTCAACCCGGTTTATTGATATGCGCAACGATTATAAGGACGCCTATTTCAGGTACAACTATTAGGTATTTTTAAAATACCGGTAACAGTTTTTTTTCGAACCATTCGTAAACAACATAGCCGGTTTAAAATCCGGCTATGTTGTTTACGAATGTATTGCTCGGTTATAAATACTGATAGGTTTTGTATCCGCCTTTGCTATTTCTCTTGAAATTTCAGCACTACACATTCACCGCGCAAAGCTCACGCACTTTGGCTACCACAAAGTCAACCTCATCTTTAGTGTTATACTTTGAGAACGAGAAACGCACCGATGGCCTGGATGAACTTGCACCGATAGCGGTTAATACATGCGAGCCAATATCACTACCCGAACTACACGCGCTGCCACCCGATGCCGAGATCCCGGCAATATCCAGGTTAAACAACAACATGTCGCTCATTTCCATTTCGGGGAAAGCTACGTTTAATACCGTATACAAACTTGTAGCCGGATCCGTTTCGCCGTTGAAGCTTACACCCGGAACATGGGCAGTCAACTGCTCCATCATGTAAGATTTCAAGCCTTGAATATGGTTTTGGTGCTGCTCCATTTCGCGATAAGCCAGCTCCAGCGCTTTGGCCAAACCTACTATACCGTAAATATTTTCGGTACCGCCGCGCATGTTGCGTTCCTGAGCGCCGCCGTAAATAAAAGGTTTTATCTTTATTTTATGGTTGATGTATAAAAAGCCTACGCCTTTAGGGCCGTGTAATTTATGCCCTGCACATACCAGGAAATGAGCTTTTAGTTTACTCAGATCGTGCGGGTAATGCCCCATGGTTTGCACGGTATCGCAATGATAAATAGCGTTGTACGCTTCGCACAGATCACCAACGCGTTCCATATCCGATAGTGTGCCTATTTCATTATTAGCGTGCATCAGTGATACAAAACTACGCTCGTTTTCCTTGAGCAAAGTTTCGAGGTGATCATAATCAACAGCGCCCTTGCTATCGATATTTACCAGGCTCAGTTTAATTAAACCAGATTTCTCCATGGCCTCCAGGGTATGGAGCACTGCGTGATGCTCAATAGGACTGGTGATGGCATGGGTAATGTTGTGATCAATAATACCACACCTGATAGCGGTATTATCGGCCTCGGTACCGCTTGATGTAAAGAAAATTTCGGCGGGCGAGGTGTGCAGCAAACCGGCTATGGTTTTACGCGAACGCTCAATGAGGGTGCGGGCCTCCCTGCCGTGGGCATGTATTGATGATGGGTTACCAAACTGGTTCTCCATTACCTTGTACATCTCCTTCATTACGTCAGGATCAAGCGGTGTAGTAGCGGCATTATCAAAATAAACGCGCATTCTTTTTTAAAATTTATAAATTAATGGATCAGTAAACTTCAAAACACAAACCCGGAAATACGATAAATGCCGAACAACCAACGATTTTATCGCCGGTTGCCCGTTATTTGAATGCCGGAAAAATTAACCCTTCAGCTGTAAGATCTCCTTGATATCAGCGATGATCTTATTGGCCAGCCCGTTTGCCACCGTTTCAGAATTGCCTTCAGAATAAATCCTGATAATAGGTTCGGTGTTTGACTTACGCAAATGTACCCATTCTTTATCAAATTCTATTTTCAGGCCATCTATCGTGGAGTGTGGCTGTTTGATATATTTTTCTTCTACCTTGCTCAAAAGGGCGTCTATGTCCATTTCGGGCGTTAAGGTAATCTTGTTTTTCGAAATAAAATAACCCGGGTATGAAGCGCGCAGGCTCGAAACCGACTTGCCGTATTTAGCCAGATGCGTTAAAAACAAAGCGATGCCTACCAATGCGTCGCGGCCGTAATGTAATTCCGGATAGATCACCCCACCGTTTCCTTCACCGCCAATCACAGCGTTTACCGCTTTCATCTGGTTAACCACGTTCACCTCTCCCACAGCGGCAGCATGATATTCACCGCCCGCCTTTTCGGTCACATCCCTTAAGGCACGGGTCGACGACAGGTTTGATACCGTATTACCCACATTGTTTTTCAACACATAATCGGCTACGGCAACCAGCGTATACTCCTCGCCAAACATATTACCGTCTTCGCAAACAAAGCACAGTCGGTCAACATCCGGGTCTACAGCTATACCCAGATCGGCGCGTTTGTTTAAAACCTCTTTCGATAATGCCACCAGGTTTTCAGGAAGCGGTTCGGGGTTGTGCGGGAAGTTCCCATCCGGTTCACAATATAGCTCGTGTATTGTTTCAACCCCCAGTACCTTTAATAAAGCCGGAACGAAAATACCACCGGTAGAGTTAACGCAATCAATTACTATTTTAAAATTGGCGGCCTTTATAGCGGCCACGTCAACCAACGGTAAGGCCAATATCAAATCGATATGCTTTTGCAGCCAGGCGTTACTGTGGGTTACTTTGCCTAAATTGTTTACCTCGGCATATTGAAAATCGCTGTCCTCCGCAATGGCTAATACTTCCTTACCGTCGGCGTCGCTTATAAATTCGCCGGCAGCGTTTAAAAGCTTAAGGGCATTCCATTGTTTAGGATTATGGCTTGCGGTGAGGATAATGCCCCCCGCGGCCTGCTCGCCGGTAACGGCAACCTCAACAGTCGGGGTTGTCGACAGACCAAGGTCGATCACATCAATACCCAAACCCTGTAAAGTACCAATTACAAGGTTGTTCACCATCTCGCCCGAAAGACGGGCATCACGGCCAACCACAATTTTTTTGATCCCCGATTTTTTAACGGCCCACGAACCGTAGGCCGATGTGAACTTTACAATATCAAGCGGTGTTAAACCATCGCCAACAGCGCCACCAATGGTACCGCGTATACCCGAAATAGATTTTATTAATGTCAAAATGAACTGTTTTTGGTGAGGTAAAATTAAAAAATATAAGCTATACCTTAAATAAATAGTGTCGTTTTACGTAATTACGCTGCTGCCGACATGCAATGCTACGGTTAAATCAACGCTTTTCATGCGATGCGATTACCTGCTGTTTGTCATTATTTGGCATTATTTAAAGCTTTAACGGTTAATCAGGGCCATCATACATTAAAACTTAAGGGATTTTTTACGCTATTTAATACCTTTGGAGCTTACAGCATCAAACACCTATAGTAAAAAACAATGCCCGATTTTATTTTAAACCTCGACAGGCATTTATTCTATTTTATTAATCATGATCTGTCAAATGCTTTTTTTGATTGGATCATGCCTATTTTGCGCGAACCCAAAACATGGATCCCGTTGTATGTTTTTATCATCGCTTTCTGCTTATGGAAATATAAAAAAACGGGCCTGGTTATCATCCTGCTGTTAATTGCCGCGGTGGGCATGGCCGACTTTACAAGCGGCGTGCTCATGAAACATAACATCCAACGCCTCCGCCCCTGCCGCGATCCGCTTGTTGCTGCAACCGATATCAGTCGTGTACCTTGCGGTAGCGGCTATAGTTTCCCCTCAACGCACGCTACCGACCATTTTGCTATAGCCATATTTCTATGCTTTGTATTGGGCCGTAAATGGAAATGGATCTGGCTTTGGTGTGTTTTTTGGGCGGGCAGCATTTGCTTCGCGCAGGTTTATGTAGGCGTACATTTCCCGGTAGATGTGGTTTGCGGGGCTATTTACGGTGCATTTGTTGGCTGGCTATTTTCATTATTATTTAAAAAATTACAACCTTCCTTTTAATGGGATACTGGAAAATACTTCTGCTTTTTTTCGCGGCCTTTTTTGGCGGCACATCTGTTTTTTTATTTAAGGGCGATAATCATAAAACCCTTAAACTGGTACTATCTTTTAGCGGCGCTTACCTGTTTGGCATAACCGTTTTACACCTGGTACCAGACGCCTATCATGATAACGACAACTATGTTGGCGTGTTTATACTGATCGGTTTCCTGTTTCAAATTGTGCTGGAACAGTTTTCAGACGGGATTGAACATGGCCATATGCACAAACACCCGCATGACCTTGCAGTTTTCCCGATAGGCATTATGGCCAGCCTGTGCCTTCATGCCTTTTTAGAGGGTATGCCCCTTGCGCAGGGTAACCAGGACCAACTGGTTTACGGTATAGCGCTGCACCATATCCCGGCAGCTTTCGCGCTGGCTACCGTGCTGCTCACTAATAAACAAGGTAAAAACAAAACCATATTTTTCGTGGCTGTATTCGCGCTGATGGCTCCGGCAGGGTACTTTTTTAGCGATGCGCTAAGCAACGGCAATATTGGCAACCTGCAGCATTATTTTAACCGGATTATGGGCGTGGTTATCGGGATCTTTCTGCACATTTCCACCACTATTCTGTTTGAATCGAGCGCTGATCACCGGTTTAATATGCGGAAGATGATTGCCGTACTGGCAGGTGTTGCTATTGCCTTGTTGGGATTTTTGAAGCAATTGTAGCCACGGCCTATAAAGGTGACAAGGTCCTCAATCAGATCCCCCAACTTTTATTAGGCTTCGGCCCCATCTCCAGTTCAAGTGTGCCACCAGCCATCAACTGTTTATGTGTAAACAACGGCTTGTTAAGTATCTGACCGTTAAACTTAGCACTCTGGATATATTTATTGATCACGGAGCATTTGTTAGCAACCAGCTTAAATTGCTTGCCGTTTTGCAGGTTAATAGTAACCTTGCTAAATACAGGGCTGCCAATAGTATAAACCGGTTTACCGGGTGTAACAGGATAAAAACCCATCGAAGAGAACACTACAAATGCCGACATGCCGCCGCCATCTTCATCACCGGGGATACCGAAAATATTATCCTTGTACCAAACATCCAGTAAAAACCTCACACGCTTTTGCGTTTTCCAGGGCGCGCCGGCAAAATTGTACAGGTACGGTATATGGAAACTCGGCTCGTTACCCATCGAAAATTGTCCAACCAGGCCCGTGGCATCCGGAAATTTAGCCCAAAATTGGTATTTGCTCCGATCAAGGCTCTCGCGAAATAACTGATCCAAACGGTTCTGGAATTTATCTTGCCCACCCATCAAATTGGCCAAACCAGGGATATCGTGTTGAACCTGCCACAGGTAAGTCCAACCGTTGTTTTCATCGTAAAATTCCCGGCCACCTAAACCGCCATCAAACTTCGGGTCGATATCAATCCAGTTACCGTCTTTATCTTTGGGGATAAACATTTGTTTATCATTATTCCACAGGTTTTTATAGTTAAGGGCCCGTTTGGCAAACAGTTGCTCATCTTTAGTTTTATTAAGCTCACCCGCTAATTGCCCAACAGCCCAATCGTCGTAGCTGCCGCCAAGGGTTACAGCCACTGCCTGGCGCTTTTCAAAGCCGTCTACAAGGCTTACGGTTTCCTTCTCGCCTTTTTTCAAAGCGGGGAAATAACCTTTCTCATAGTAAAAATCGTCCAGTTCACACTTAGGGCCATTTTTCCAGGGCAGCATAGTGGCTTCCCTTGCGTTTTTCAACACGCCCTCATAAGCTTTATTAATGTCGAAACCGCGGATACCTTTGCGGTAATCGTCCAAAAACATTATCGTTGAGTGAAAGCCATTCATGCAAGGGTTATCACCAAAAAGTACGGGAAAAGTGGGCATCCAACCGCTTTGTTCGTACTGGTTAACATATGAGTTCAACATATCCGATTCGAGCTGAGGGTTAAGTATCGTACGCAATGGATGCAAAGCCAGGTAAGTGTCCCAAACCCAATCATCTACATAAAACGGGCGATTGCTATCGTGAATCTTTTTGTCATATCCGCTATAGTAATGACCATCTTCGTTAATATCAACCATACGTTCGTTGCAACGGTATAAGGCAGTGTAAAATGAGCGGCGCTGGGCTTCGGTACCGCCTTCAGTTTCAATTTGGCCAACTACTTTTGCCCATATGGCTTTTGCGTTCTGCTTTAAGATTTCGAACCCGGCATCGGCAAACTCATTATTAAAATTTTGCTTTGCCTGTTGAGGGCTTACATAGGATATGGCGTATTTAAATTCAATTACATCTGGCGCGTCTGCCGTGAAAGTGATATACGATTTCAACCCTTTTCCATCGGCAGCGTTCTGCTTAATCAAAGCATTATCTTTTACTACACCTGCTATTCCTTTCGCGTTAAAACGCCCGTAAACATATACCCTAATATCATCATTATAGGTTTCAAAGCCGGTTAATTCATTATTGCCGGTGAAAGTCAGGTTGGCAACGCCATCGTTATACAAACCAAACAAAATGCTTTTCGACGCGCTTTTGGCGGGAAATGAAAACTTATAATCGCCTGCTTTTTTTCCTGGAGCAAACTCAACGGTTATGTCTTTATCAATCAGATAGGTTGAATAATACCAGGGGCGGCTAACTTCTAAATCATGATCGTAAGCCATCCGCTCGTCCCAGGAGGCGGGTGTTAAAGCCTGGTTATCCGGCTTTACAGAAAATACCTCACCAAGGCGATGCGATACCACATTAAGCGGAAAGCTTGAGATTTGATCATCGATGTAATCGTTACGTACAGGAACCATCCTGATCATTTGGTTGGGCAGATGTGTAGTTGGTCGGGTAGGTTCAAGCAGTGCGCCGACATTGCCAATATGCGGATCGATGTATTGCAGGTTGCCGTCGTCTTTGGTTTGCGAATACGCCGCCGAAAAAAAGGTACTGATACTGATGACCGTAGACAAAAACAGCGGTTTTAACAACCGGGAAAGTGGACTTGGCATGTTTATTTACTTTTTTTGATAAAACGTTTTTACAGGTGATGTAAAAATACACGCAATGATTTATGATTAGGAATAATTTTGGAAAATTCGGTTTTTTTTAAGGCATCCAGGATTATTGAACTACCCCAATGCCTTTACTTTTCGCTAAAAAAGTTATTTTTAAGAATTGCCCCCTCACCGTGTATTCCCTGTCTTTTTAAATATGTAAAGAATTGCAAATCCCGGAAAACTGGGATTTATCTGCTTCAAAACATATCAGCGTTATTAGCTAATTCAACAGTTCCTTATATAGTCAATTGCGCCTCGTATGGCTGCAATTTTTTCCAGCTGGTATTTTGTTATCTTATTTCTGATAGATTTGCATTACACGATACTTATTTATGATACCCCAAAATGATGATTTTAAAATAGATGTAACGTCCGAGTTTGGTACACTGCGTTCACTGCTTATTCACAGCCCCGACAGCGGACTGGGCAAAGTGGTGCCATCCAAAGCGCAGGATTGGCTTTTTGAAGATATTGTGCACCTGGATACCATGCGCAAAAACGAGTACGACCACTACGTAAAACTGCTGCTTTACTTTCTTGATCCTGCCAAAATAAAAGGAAAGAAGAACAAGGTTGATGCTACAGAAACCCGCCGTGCCTTTTTTAAACCGGACAACCCGGCTTTTCATGCCTCGGGTAAAGTGATAGAGATTCAAACGCTCCTTTCCGATATTTTGCAGCAGGCAGATATCCGTAAAAAAATGGTAGCTTCTGTTTGCGCTATTGAAAGCTGCAACTACCGCCTGCAACAACGGCTGATAGATACCGACCCTATTGAGCTGGCAAAGATCTTCATTTCAGGCTCGCTTACCGCCGAAGAAATGATCTTTGCCCCTATCCCCAATCTCATTTTTTCGCGCGATTTGGGTATTACCGTCAATAATCATATCCTGCTGAACAAGCCGGCAAAAAAGGCGCGTTTCCGCGAAACCCTGCTCATGCGTTATATATTTTTTAACCATCCTTTGTTTGCAGGCTATCGCGATAACATTTTAGAGATCCCTGAAACACCGCAGCACTTTTTGCGCCCCGGCGAAGAAGCCGAAGGCCGCACTACTTTAGAGGGTGGCGACGTAATGATGGTAAGCCCCGATCATTTACTGATTGGCTGCAGCGAACGAACATCTATCAGCGGCGCCAACGAGGCTATCAGGCTGTTGTTTGCCAATAATGTGGTAAAAAAGGTGACCATCGTGAAAATCCCCCACAAGCGCGATTACATGCACATCGATACGGTATTTACCCAGGTAAAACGCGATACCTGGGTATTATTGCGCTCGTTGGCGGTTGCCGAAGCGCCACTTGAAGAACGCGAGCCGATTTCGTTTTTCACCGATAAAAAATCAAAAGAACGTACCGAGATTGTTCAGTTTGAAAAGGACGAAAAGCCAAAGGTGTTTGCCTGTATTGAAGACCTGCTGGCTGATATCAGCGAAAATGATTTAAAAAGCGGCACCAAAACCAGGTTCATTTATTCGGGCAATAATACATTCCCGTTTGACGCCCGCGAACAATGGACCGATTCCTGCAACCTGCTGGCCCTGAAGGAGGGTGTTGTGGTAGGCTACGACCGTAATGATAAAACCGCGGAAGCTTTTAAAGAAGCTGGTTTTAACATCATCAGGGTAACAGATCTGCTTCAGAAATTTGAAAACAACGAACTTAACCCGCAGGATATGAAAGATACCCTGATCCTGATGCCATCAGCCGAGCTTTCGCGTGCGCGGGGCGGCTTTCACTGCATGAGCATGCCGTTATTAAGAGATCAGGTACTTTAATTATCAGAACCGGGATTAGGGGGATTTATTTGATTCAAAAGATTTTGTTTGGATAGTCAAAAACAGGAATCCCGTTAATCCCCAAAATCTCCCCAAATCCCGGTTCAGACATAATGACCAAAAAAATGAGCCAGTCAACATCACATATATTAATGATAAGCCCGGTAAACTTCGGGTTTAACGAGGAAACCGCAGCCAGCAACGCATTTCAAAACCGTAATGCCGAAAAACAGGGCGTACAAGAAAAAGCTTTAAAGGAATTTAACAGCATGGTTAATATTTTAAGGCACAACGGGGTTGACGTTACCGTTATTGAAGATACGCCGGAGCCATACACCCCCGATTCCATATTTCCCAACAACTGGGTTTCCTTTCATGCCGATGGCACGGTGTTCCTTTACCCGATGCAGGCCGAAAACCGCCGCCTGGAGCGAAGGGAAGATATCATTACAGGAATTGAAGATAAATTTAAGGTAGCCCATGTGATAGATCTGAGCCGCTTTGAAAACGAACACAGGTTTTTAGAAGGAACCGGCAGCATGGTGTTGGACAGGGAAAATAAAATAGCCTACGCCTGCCTCTCGCCCCGTACCGACAAAGAGGTGTTAAACCTTTTTTGCGCGCATGCAGGATACACCGCGGTTAGTTTTGATGCCGCCGATGAGAAAGGGCAGCCAATTTATCATACCAACGTATTGATGTGCGTAGGCAGCGGTTTTGCCGTAATTTGTTTGGATAGCATCCCTAACCCGCACGAGCGATTGACGGTTATCGACAGTCTTAAATCAACAGGTAAAGAGATTATCGATATTTCTTTCGGACAAATGAACAGCTTCGCAGGTAACATGCTGGAAGTGAAAAACAAAGCCGGGGAGGTATTGATTGTAATGTCAGCCAATGCCTACAACGCGCTTGACGATAAACAACGCCTGAAACTTGAGCAATTTGGCAAACCGGTTTACGCGGATATTAACACCATAGAAAGCAACGGAGGGGGCAGCGCCAGATGTATGATGGCCGAAGTACATTTACCACTGGTTTAACAAACGAGTTAATAATAACTTAACAAGAAAAAAAACCTCTGTAAATATCTAAAAATCAATATATTATCAATATAAAAGACATTTAATGATAACATTGGCTTCTCATCACCTAAAACACATCAAAAACATTACATTTTAGCGATAAATTTTATGTTGGTAAATAACAGTAAATTCCATTTAAAAATTACATTTTTGCCCCAAATTTTTTAAGGATGCAGAGTTACCAGGAATTTCTTGACTTAAGTGTTGGTTTCCCCCAGGATGGTTTTGAGATCATCGACGATGAATTATATTTCCAGGATTTGAATTTAATGGAGATGATTGAAACGTATGGCACCCCCTTGCGTTTTACTTATCTGCCTTTAGTTTCTAAAAAAATCCAGCAGGCAAAGTTGCTGTTTCAGCAGGCCATCATCAAAAACAACTATCGCGGTACGTATAAATACTGCTACTGCACCAAAAGCTCGCACTTTAAGCATATTGTGGAAGAGGCGCTTAAAAACGATATCCACCTGGAAACATCATCGGCGTTTGATATGCCGATGATTGACGCGCTGGAAAAAAAGGGTGTTGTAAGCAAGGATATCACGGTTATCTGCAACGGTTTTAAAACTTTCCAGTACAAGCAGTATATCATAGATATGCTGCACGACGGCTTTAAAAATATTATCCCGGTGCTGGATAACAAAGAAGAATTTAACCTGTACGACGATGAGATTGAGATGGACACCCCATGCAACCTCGGCATCAGAATAGCCGCCGAAGAGCAGCCCGATTCGCAATTTTACACCTCGCGCTTAGGTGTGCGCATGGAGGATGTTATTGATTTTTATCATAATAAAATTGAAGATAACCCAAACTTCCATGTTAAGTTGCTGCACTTTTTTATCAACTCAGGTATCTCGGATACACCCTATTACTGGAACGAGCTTGAAAAGTATGTAACACTTTACTGTAAATTAAAAAAGGTGAACCCGCACCTGGATACACTTGATATCGGTGGCGGCATGCCGTTTAAAGACTCGCTGGTTTTTGATTTTGATTATGAGTACATGATCAATGAAATTGTAAGCCGTATTAAGGAAATCTGCGCCGAACATGATACCATGGAACCCGATATCATTACCGAGTTTGGCAAATATACCGTGGCCGAAGCATCGGGCATCCTGTACAAAGTATTGGGCCGGAAGCAACAAAATGATCGCGAACGCTGGCTGATGCTGGATGGTTCGTTCATCACCAACCTGCCCGATGTTTGGGCGCTAAACCAAAAGTATATTCTGCTGCCGGTTAACAACTGGGATTCGGAATATGAGCGCGTAAACCTCGGCGGCATTACCTGCGACGGCCAGGATTACTATAACCAGGAAGCACATATGAACAGCGTATTTATGCCTAAAACCCGTAAGGTGCAATATCTCGGCTTTTTTAACACGGGAGCCTACCAGGAGGTATTGAGCGGTTACGGCGGCATCCACCACTGTTTGCTACCATCGCCTAAACACGTGATCATCCGCCGCAACCGCGACGAGACCTTTAACTTCGAGGTGTTTGGCGAAGAGCAAAACAGCAAGCAGGTATTGAAGATACTCGGTTATACGACTTGAGAGATTTGTGTTCGGAGTTTGTAAGATTAATTTTCTTTTTCAAAACTTAACTGAACCAGCCAAAAAAGAGGCTGTGTCATAAATCAAAATTGGCCGTCTGTGGCCAAATAAAATTTCGACATCGGCTGGTCACTAATAAAAAAAGGGCAATTTTCGATTTAAAATTGCCCTTTTTTATTACGTTTTGAGATCTATTTACACCTTAACAAAATTTAATTTCGACACCAAAAGTGTAAAATGATTTATGATACAGCCTCTTTATATTTAAACATTCAATTTCCTATTTCCAACCTCTACTTCGCCGATGCCACTCCCCAGTAACAGCTATTGCGGATTTTTTTGAGGATGGCAGGCGTTATCCCTGATACTTCGTGTTGATATTTATCTTTATCGGTGAGTACAAACATGGTTCCGTTTACATTGTTGTACATATAAGAGCATAAGTGGGTAGCCTCCCCGTCTTCGTCTTTTTTAACGTCTATTCTGATGGCATTGGTTTTATTATCTTCCTTTGCCGATCCGTTTTTTGCAATCGCGGTTACCCAGTTAATGGTATAACCTATATTTTGTTCGGATACGTTCTCTGTACTTTCCTTGTAGCTTTTACTATCCTTTACAACTTCCAGCAGACACTTGACACAAGGATCAGGAACAGTGGCCGAGCCGTACTTTTTAGTGGGGTTATTGATCACGCTATCTGTTTTGTCGGCTACCGTCGCGGAAGTTTTAGAGCTATCTTTTGATGCGGGTTTATTTTTAGCTTGCTGGCAGGCGGAAGCTGTAACTAAAAAAATACAAATATAAGTGCGTAATTTTAACATAAACATAACTGGCTAATTGGTTACTATGAAGATATACATTCTTTAACTCATTTTGTGTGACAATACTTTTTTCCCTTTATTATAATCCGGGTAAAAAATAGCTTTAAGTAATTTAAACCCGTTTTTTATTGCATTTATTAAACAAGCGGACGACAGTTATTCTATAAAATTTTCTTAAAATTGCCTGATTTAATTTCTGCCCGCCCAATTGCCAAAGGCAGGCCTTGAACCATCATAACATTTTAAAAAAAACAGGGTTATACCTGTGTTAAATTATAACTGCCTGCTAACGCATGGCGGTATACGATAATAAGATGACTAACAACAGTACAGCTTCAAATTCAACAGTCGATGTGGTTTTAATTGGCGCAGGTATTATGAGCGCTACCCTTGGTGTAATGCTTAAAGAGCTTCAACCCAATTTTACGATTGAGCTTTTTGAACGACTGGATGTTATTGCGGCCGAAAGTTCGGCACCGATGAATAACGCCGGTACCGGCCACTCTGCATTTTGCGAGCTGAACTATACACCGCAATTGCCCGACGGTAGCATCGAAATTAAAAAAGCGATCAAAATTGCCGAACAATTTGAAACCAGCAAAGAGTTTTGGGCTTACCTGGTTGAAAAAGGGCACTTGGGCAACCCGCAGAATTTTATCCGCAAGGTGCCGCACATGAGTTTTGTTTGGGGCGAAAAAAATGTAGAGTATCTTAAAAAGCGCCGTGAAGCTTTGGTAAAGCATCACCTTTTTAAAGGAATGGAATATTCTGAAGACCGGGAACAGATAAAAAAATGGATTCCGCTGGTGATGGAAGGGCGAGATGCCGACGAAAAGGTATCTGCAACTTTTATGGACATCGGCACCGATGTAAACTTTGGCAGCCTTACCAGCGCGCTGATTGGCGAAATGAATAAAAAACCGGGTGTTACCGTTAACCTTAACCATGAGGTTAATGATTTGAAACGTAATGCCGACGGCAGCTGGAAGGTGGTTGTAAAAGATAAATCGACCGGGACTAAAAGGAAACTGAACGCCAGGTTTGTATTTGTTGGCGCAGGCGGCGGCGCTTTACACCTGCTGCAAAAATCGGGCATTGAAGAAAGTAAAGGCTTTGGCGGTTTCCCGGTAAGCGGGCAGTGGCTGGTTTGCAATAATCCGGATATAGTTAAACAGCACGAAGCTAAGGTATACGGAAAGGCCTCAGTAGGTTCGCCGCCAATGTCGGTACCGCATTTGGATACCAGGATGATTGATGGCAAACGCGCGTTGCTTTTTGGCCCTTACGCGGGCTTTTCAACCCGTTTTTTAAAACAAGGCTCGTTGCTTGACCTCTTTACATCAATAAAACTGAATAATATTTTGCCTTTACTGGCCGTAGGGCGCGATAACTGGCCTTTAACCAAATACCTCATTCAGCAGGTAATGCAATCGCCTGCCGACAGGTTAAACGCGTTAAAAGATTACATGCCTAACGCCAAAGCCGAAGACTGGGACCTGGATATTGCAGGCCAGCGTGTGCAGGTAATTAAGAAAGATGCAAAACACACCGGCGTACTTGAATTTGGTACAGAGGTAGTAAGCAGCGCCGATGGCAGTATTTCGGCCCTGTTGGGCGCTTCGCCGGGGGCATCAACTTCGGTACCTATCATGATCCAGTTGATTGAACGTTGCTTCAAAAATCACATTAAAACAGATTCATGGCAGCAGAAGCTTAAACAAATGATACCATCCTACGGCGAATCCCTTGCCAATAACGAGGCATTGAGCGAGGCTACGAGGGCAAGAACCAGTGAAATTTTGGGACTGGCTTAATTCTGCTCATCCCTCAAACAAAATCAAGCTCATATCGGGTCCGGAATATGAGCTTGATTTTTTATTTGAGGGTAAAATATATCTACCTAAACGATTCGTTCGCCGGATTGGAGTTTACTGCCGTTTCCTTTATTTTAAACTCTATTGGCTGCCCAATCAACGTGGTTTTAATACTGAACGGAATTTTAACTCCGCCGTTTATTCCCTCGTAATTTCCATATTCAACCGATGCATCGGCGGCTCCATCGATAGCCTGTTTGAGCTTTAAACCTGTTTTGGTACTGTAATAATTACGAATATGCACATCTGTTCCTAAAGTAACATCAACTTCGTAGGCAAGCTCACCGTTTACAACGCGCAGCGTTGGCTGCAGAGTGAGGTTTTGATTTATCCTTTCATAATCCAGCTCAGGAAACGGTCTGGCTTTAAGCCTCAGCAGCTTTTTGCCGTTTTCATCAAGCTGTATTTCTTTATTTAGCTGTTTAACTTTGGCGCTATCTCCGTTAACAGATAAATGCATTACCACCAGGTTATTGTACGATGGCACTGTAGCTTCCTGGAAATACTTATCAGGCATCTTATAACGGGTGATCAGTTGTACTTCCGAACCTTGTACCGAGCCTGTAGCCGACGTTTGCAGATCACGTATGTTTTTAAGTTTATCCGCCCCGCCTATCGCGTCGAGGTAATTTTTAATCACTGTAGCCGCTGTTGTGCCCTGCGCGATGGGTAAACCGCTGTACGAATTATTTTCGGGGTTGATATCGGGCAGTACATGGTCGGGATCTATCGTCGCTAAAGTTATTTTTGATGTTGATTTATAAGGGAACGTCCAGGTATCGCCCCGTTGCCAGATCTCGGCAGGCAATTTCACCGTACCCGTTTTTCCGTTTTCCTCCCTTATGTAAACAGTAACCGGAAGTGCCATTTCTTCCAGGTTTTCGATAGTGATCAGCGCTCCCTTAGATGCATCATTATCCGGATAGGTAATATCCTTTACAGCCTGGTCAACCTTCCATGTTGTAAAAAACCACTCGTTCCAGAACCAGCTCAGGTCTTCGCCCGCGGCATTATCCATGGTATGAAAAAAGTCCCATGGGGTTGGGTGTTTAAATGCCCAGCGTTTAATATAAGTTTTAAAGGCATAATCAAAACGGTCTTCCCCCAGTATCTGCTCGCGTAAAATAGTGAGGCCCAAAGCAGGTTTTTCATAGGCGGCATATCCCAGGTAATCTTCCTGCAATACGTCGGGCGTATTCATGATGGCTTCGGCAGCCGCGCCAAATATCATTGGGGCGCTTTTCTGAGCATCGGGCTTTTCGTAATATTCGCCCTTATTAAACACCTTTGTATCTACACTATTAATGAAAGTATTAAAGCCTTCATCCATCCATGCATATTTGCGTTCATTTGATCCTACAATCATCGGGAACCAGTTGTGGCCAAACTCGTGGTTGGTAACCTCCCATAAACCGCCGTTCTGGTTGTTTGATCCGCAAAACACGATGCCGGGATACTCCATGCCGCCAACTATACCTGCTACATTGGTTGCCACCGGATAAGTATATTCAAACCACTTTTCGCTATACAGCTCGATGGCTGCTTTCACATACTCGGTAGAACGGCCGTACGAATTATTACCCTTGGCTTCAACCGGATAAACAGATTGAGCAAGCGCCTTTTTTCCGCTGGGCAGGTTAATCCTCGCGGCATCCCATATAAATGCTTTTGATGCCGCCCAGGCTACATCACGGGCATTTTTGCACAAAAAGTGCCAGGTTAGCATCGGCTTTTTAGGATAATCGTTATTGCGCAAAATATCCGTCGAATCTTTAATGGTAACCGTTTTATCACTTTTACGGGCCTCGGCCAAACGGCTGATGCTTGTTGCGGACAGCACCTCGGTTGAGTTAAGCAATTCGCCAGATCCTGCGACTACAAGGCTTGCAGGCGCGGTTATGGTGTAATCGAAATTACCGTATTCGAGGTAAAACTCGCTCGCCCCGAGGTATGGGATGGTATTCCAGCCGCTTACATCATCGTAAACCTCCATACGGGGGTACCATTGTGCAATTTCATAAATCCAGCCGTTTTTAGTTTGCACACGGCCCATCCTGTCGGTTCCGTATTCAGGTATGTCAAAAGCATATTCAATTTTTACCTGTAATTTATTCCCGCCCGCTTTCAAAGAGTCTTTAAGCCTGATCTGCATCCGGGTATCGGTAACCAGGTAGTCGGCTTTTGTGGCCTTGCCTTTGTTAATTACATAAACCGACTTTATTTCGGCTCCCTTGGTGTACGATTTATTGGCAAATCGCCCTCCGGATATATTGCTGGTAGCTTCCGAGCGCGAGTCGTTTTTATAAATATTCTGGTCAATCTGCAGCCATAAAAAACCCAGCGCATCAGGACTGTTATTGGTATAGGTGATTAAGGAAGTACCTTCAACTCTGTGCCTGGCAGTATCAAGGGTAACATCCAGCTTATAATCGGCCCGGTTTTGCCAGTATTTAGGCCCCGGCGCGCCATTGGCCTGCCGGTACTCGCCGCCACGTTCGGGATAAAACATGGGATTAAACACTTTATGCTGATCGTATTTAGGGGCCTGATCGGTATTTTGAGCAAACGAACAGAAACCGTTAAAAATTAACAGGACCGCAAGCGCGGTTTTATAAAGCTTCATTTATAATTAATTAATTGTGAGGGAAAGATATCAAATTATATTGAACAGCAAACGTAATTAATCAGATACTTCGTACACAAATATCAATTTATAAACGTTGAATATTTACCAAATTAACTTTTTTTAACAGTTGATACACGCTCCTGCAAACAAAAAAACGGGTTCATAATCATCCCTATTTTTTTATATTTTTGCGGTTGATCTGGAGCACCTATTGGCCCTTATCGTATTCCGTATAAATGAATATATCAGTTGTTGTACCACTTTACGATGAAGTAGAATCGTTACCCGAATTAACGGCATGGATTAGCCGGGTAATGGATACAAACCGTTTCACTTACGAGATTATTTTGGTTGACGATGGCAGTAAAGACGGATCATGGGAAATGATCAGGCAGCTGCAAACCGCCAATCCTTTTATAAAAGGCATTAAATTCAGGCGTAACTACGGTAAATCGGCCGCGCTCAATACCGGCTTCATAGCATCAAAAGGCGATGTGGTGATTACCATGGATGCAGACCTGCAGGATAGCCCCGATGAGATCCCTGAGCTTTACCGCCGAATTACCGAAGAAAAATACGACCTGATATCGGGCTGGAAGGCCAAACGGCACGATCCGCTCAGCAAAACCATCCCAACCAAACTGTTCAACGCGGCCACGCGCCGTATGAGTGGTATCAATAACCTGCACGATTTTAATTGCGGCTTAAAGGCTTACCGGGGCACCGTGGTTAAAAACATCGAGGTTTACGGCGAGATGCACCGTTACATCCCGGTTATTGCCAAGTGGGCCGGCTTCACCAAAATCGGCGAGCAGATTGTTGAGCACCGTCCCCGTAAATATGGCAAAACTAAGTTTGGTTTAAGCCGGTTTATCAACGGCTTTCTCGATCTGCTTTCGATATTTTTTGTAGGCAAATTCGGCAAGCGCCCCATGCACTTTTTTGGCAGCCTGGGTACCCTGAGCTTCTTTACCGGCCTCATCATCACTATCTGGATCATTAGCGAAAAGCTATACAACCTTGCCCATGGCATTACCGTGCGCCAGCCTACCGATAACCCGCTGTTTTACATCGCTTTGGTGGCTATTATATTAGGTTCGCAGTTGTTTTTAACCGGCTTTGTTGCCGAACTGGTGTCACGCAGCGCCAGCGAACGCAACCATTATCAAATTGAAGAAACGATTTAATATTTAGATTTGAGACTGGAGATCTGAGATTTGAGATGTTTCAAAACGCCTTTTATCTCAAATCTCCTGTCTCAAATCTCATATCTATCTACAAAACATGTTTTTTTCCATCATCATTCCGTTATACAACCGCCCGCAGGAGATTAAAGAACTGCTGGAAAGCCTGTGCCTGCAAACCTACAGGGATTTTGAGGTTTTGGTGATTGAGGATGGTTCTGTAAACGATGCCGAAGCTATTGTTAACACCTTTACAGATCAGCTTAACCTGCGTTACTTTAAAAAACCAAACGAGGGCCAGGGTTTTACCCGCAACTTTGGTTTTGAACGCGCTAAAGGCGATTACTTTATCATTTTTGATTCGGATTGCCTCATTCCCCCGGCTTACCTGCAAATAGTTAATGATTCATTAAGTACCAATTATCTTGATGCTTACGGAGGTCCGGACGGTGCACACGAGTCATTCACCCCCACCCAAAAAGCCATCAGCTATGCCATGACCTCACCTTTCACCACCGGCGGCATCCGCGGCAACAAAAAAGGGATTGGCCAGTTTCATCCGCGCAGTTTTAATATGGGCGTTTCGAGGCAGGTTTGGGAAAAGGTGGGCGGCTTTATCATCACCCGCCTGGGCGAGGATATCGAGTACAGCATCCGCATTCATTCGTCCGGTTTTAAAATAGGGCTCATCCCCGAGGCTATTGTTTACCATAAGCGCCGCACTAATTTTCACCAGTTTTATAAACAGCTACATTTTTTTGGCCGGGCCAGGATCAACATATCCAAATTCTTCCCCGCCGAGCTAAAGCTGGTTCATTTTTTCCCGGCGGCGTTCACCATCGGCGTTATCATCACCATTGTAAGCAACCTGTTTAGATGGCCAATTGCGCAATTAGGTAATATTATTTTAGCCATTTTCACTTTGTTGATATTTTTTCACTCGCTGGTGAAAAATAAATCTTTAAAAATCGCATTTTTGAGCATTGTAGCTGCCTTCACACAACTTATTGCCTACGGGTTAGGATTTATACAGGATTTTTGGAAGCGGAAAGTTTTAAGTAGATCATAAGCAATATGTACCACCCTTTTTCTGTAGCGGAAACCATTAAAACCGCATGGAATGTTTTAAAGAAAAATTTTGTACCACTGGTGGTTTACTCGGTTATTTCGCTGTTTATAAACGAGTTTGTTGAATTTTTAAAAACGTTTATTGTTCTTGATGACAGCACGGCAACCCAAATGGTGTTTATCGTTATTCAGTTGATAGTACAATGTTTCATCGGTCTTAGCTTTTATAAACTCATATTGACGCTTATGGACCGTCAGTACTATGAATTTGAGTTTAAAGATATTCTGCCAACCTTTAAAATGACCTTTAACTTTGTTGTTATCGGTATTTTAACCGGCTTTTTTGTTGCCCTGCTTGTTTTTTTATATGTTTTAGGGAAACGCAGTATAGGTTACGACCGCATTTTTGAAATTGTTGAATTGCTGCTTATTCTTTATGTAAGTCTTCGTAGTATTTTTTGCATCTGCTTTATTGTAGATGACGACTCCTCTCCTATTGAATCGCTACGTCAAAGCTTTGAGATTACTAAAGACAACTTTTTTAAAACGCTTGGCATTTTTGCCATCATCATTTTAATACTGACTGTGGTATTAATTCCGGTTATTGCCTTTATAGGTTTGCTTGGTTTTGATGAAGATAACGGTAGCTTTGTTTTCAGGCTGGCTTTTTACTGCTGGTTTATTTTAACTTTTCCTTTTATTCAGGTGATCATCATGGTAACCTATCGCAAACTGGTTTACAGCCACCAGGATGTAGATGACGACCTGTCTGAAACCGATTAATCATGGGACTGAAAGCAGCATTAAGCAAAATATTCGCGGCGCGGGTTAACAGGCAACTCAATTATTTGCGTAAAAACGCGGTACCCCTGCAACAAAAAACCTTTACCGATCTTATTCACGCCGCCAAAAACACCGCTTTTGGTAAAGATCATCACTTTGCAGCTATCAATAATTATGAGGATTTTAAGCGCCTGGTTCCTGTTCATGATTATGAAGATCTGCGCCCCTATATCGACCGCGTAGTGAACGGCGAAGAGCATGTACTGTGGCCGGGTAAACCCGCTTACCTTGCTAAAACTTCGGGGACAACATCGGGCGTAAAATACATCCCGATCTCGCAGGAGAGCATGCCCGAGCACATCAAAGCTGCCCGGAACGCGCTGCTCAGCTATATTCATGAAACGGGTAAGGCGGATTTTGTGGATGGCAAGATGATATTTTTGCAGGGCAGCCCCATCCTGGCCGAAAAGCATGGCATTTCAACCGGCCGCTTATCCGGTATAGTGGCCCATCACGTACCCGCTTATCTGCAAAAAAACAGGCTCCCCAGCTACAAAACCAATTGTATTGAAGACTGGGAACAAAAAGTGGATGCCATTGTGGAAGAGACCTTTAATGAAGATATGCGCCTCATCAGCGGGATCCCACCCTGGTGCCAGATGTATTTCGACAGGTTATCCGCTAAAGCCGGCGGCAAAAAAATCAAAGACATTTTCCCCAACTTTAAACTTTATGTGTACGGCGGCGTAAATTACGAACCCTACCGCACCCGTATGGAAGAAAGCATTGGGTTCAAGATCGATTCGATAGAAACATACCCGGCATCCGAGGGTTTTATAGCTTTCCAGGATTCGCAGAAAGAAAAAGGGCTTTTGTTACTGGTTGATTCCGGTATCTTCTATGAATTCATTCCTTCCGAAGAGTTTTTCAACGATAAACCGGCCCGCATTAACCTAAAAGATGTGGAGCTGGATAAAAATTATGCCATCATCCTTAATACCAATGCCGGGTTATGGGGGTATAGCCTGGGCGATACTGTAAAGTTTGTTTCGAAAGATCCGTATCGTATTGTCGTAACAGGCCGTATAAAGCATTATATATCGGCCTTTGGCGAGCACGTTATTGGCGAAGAGGTTGAACATGCGTTGATGAGCGTTGCCAAACAGGAAGGTGTAGATGTGGTTGAATTTACCGTAGCCCCGCAGGTTAACCCTGGGCCAGGTCAATTACCTTACCATGAATGGTTTATAGAATTTGGCTCCGCCCCTGCCGATGTCAAGTCGTTTGCCCTTAAAGTGGATAAAGCCTTGCAGAAAAAAAATATTTACTATTTTGACCTGATTGAAGGTAACATTTTACAACCTTTGGTTATCCAAACCCTGCAAAAAGACGCTTTTATTAATTACATGCGTTCGGAAGGTAAGCTTGGCGGCCAAAATAAAGTACCAAGGCTATCGAACGACAGGAAGATAGCTGAGGGATTGGAAGAATATAAAAACCCCCTCTAAATCTCCCCCAGACGGGGAGACTTAATGAATATGTTTACGATTGGTGTTGTTACTGCACCATACGATTAACAGGGGGGGCTAATTGAAAAAAGCGATCTTTAAGCCTATGGACGGTGTTATCACCGCGCCATACGACTTTTGGGGCGTGTATTAATATGAATAGCGAAGTGGTGCGGTGATAACACCGTACACAAGCTGGAAGCAGGAAAAAATAATATTAATTGGACAATCAGGTAAAAAACATAGCCATCCTTGGCTCAACGGGCAGCATCGGTACACAAACACTTGATGTGATCAGGTGGAACAGTAACTTATTCAGGGCGTTTATGCTGACCGCGCACTCCAATGCCGACTTGCTGATTAGCCAGGCCATTGAGTTTGTGCCCGAGTACGCCATTATATGTGATCAAAGCAAATATCAACAGGTTAAAGATTCTTTGGCTCATTTACCCATACAGGTAATGGACGGTCACCAGGCTATTATTGATTTGGTTACACACCCGGATATCGCGGTTGTACTTACCGCGATGGTGGGTTTTGCCGGCCTTGAGCCAACCATCGCCGCCATTAAAGCCGGTAAAGATATCGCCCTGGCTAACAAAGAAACCTTGGTAGTTGCCGGCGACATCATCACCACGCTTGCCAAACAACACGGCATCAGTATTTTACCGGTAGATTCTGAACATTCGGCCATCTTTCAATGCCTTGTTGGTGAAGATTACCAGACTATTGAAAAACTGATCATCACCGCTTCTGGCGGCCCCTTCCGCGGTCGCTCGCTTGATTTTTTAGCCAATGTAACCCGCGAAGATGCGTTAAAACACCCCAACTGGGTAATGGGCGCAAAAATCACTATCGATTCGGCCTCCCTGATGAACAAGGGCCTGGAAGTTATTGAGGCCAAATGGCTGTTCGATATAGAAGCCGACCAGATTGAAGTGGTGGTACACCCGCAGTCCATCGTTCATTCGCTGGTGCAGTTCAGGGATGGATCGATCAAAGCACAATTGGGCCTGCCGGATATGAAACTGCCCATCCAGTATGCGCTAACGTACCCTGAAAGAGTTACAACCAATTTTAAGCGGTTTAATTTTATGGACTATCCTAACCTTACCTTCGAAAAACCGGATACCGATACTTTCCGTAATTTAAATTTAGCGTACACGGCGCTGAAACAGGGCGGTAATATGCCATGTATCATTAACGCGGCAAACGAAATAGCCGTGGCAGGCTTTTTAAACGGCAATATCGGTTTTTTAACCATGAGCGGCGTTATTGAAGAATGTATGCAGCAAATTAACTTTATCAGCACCCCTACCCTTGCCGATTATTTGAATACTGACAAAGAAACACGCATCTTTGCGCAAAATTATATCAAGCAATTACCTTCAAAAGCATTACAATTTTAATACACGATAACAACAGATAATGAGTATAGTGATCATGGTGGGCCAGCTGATACTGGGCCTTTCAATTTTAGTAATCCTGCACGAGCTGGGGCATTTCCTGGCAGCGCGGGCCTTCGGCATCAGGGTAGAGAAATTTTACCTGTTTTTTGATGCATGGAATATAAGTCTGTTTAAATTCACTTATAAAGGTGTTGAATACGGCATCGGCTGGTTACCTCTTGGCGGCTATGTAAAAATTGCCGGTATGATTGATGAATCGATGGATACAGAACAAATGGCCGGTCCGCCGCAGCCCTGGGAGTTCCGTTCAAAACCGGCCTGGCAGCGTTTAATTGTGATGCTTGGCGGCGTAACGGTGAACATCATCCTCGGCATTTTAATATTCTGGGTATTGACCATGCGCTTTGGCGATACCTATATCCCTAATTCGAGCGTCAAATACGGCATTGTGCCTGGCGCTGTAGGTAAAAAAATAGGCTTACAGCTTGGCGATAAGGTGACAGCCATCAATGGTAAGCCGTTTGAGCGTTTTGACGATTTAACAAGCCCAAATGTTTTATTGGATAATACTGTTTTCACGGTTCAGCGCGGGGCGCAAACCCTACAGATCAGCATCCCTAAAACTATCCTGAATGATCTTGACGATCACGACATTGAAGGCTTTATCAGCCGTTTACCACGTGCTAAGTTTGTTGTGGATTCGTTGGAGCCGGGAAGCAACGCGGTAAAAGCCGGTTTACAAAAAGGCGACAGCATTGTAATGGCCAACAATCTCCCTGTAGTATTCTGGGATGAACTGCAGGCGCAACTTGCCGCTAACAAAGGCAAACAGATTGATCTGGGTGTAAAACGCAACCATCAGCTGGTAACCCTAAAAGCTACGGTTTCTCCCGACGGAAAATTGGGCTTCTACCGGTCGAAAAATGATTTCCCGGATCTCCGTACCGTTAACTACGGCTTTTTCGAGTCGTTCCCGATTGGCGCAGCAAAGGCATGGAGCACTTTCAGGGATAACGCTAAAGGCATTGGCAAAATGATAAAAGGTGATGTTAACCCGCGTAAAGCGGTGAGCGGTCCTGTGGCTATTGCCAACCTGTTTGGCGGCACGGTAGACTGGGTTCACTTCTGGACACTGGTAGGCTTCCTATCGATGGTATTGGCATTGATGAACCTGCTGCCAATTCCCGCGCTCGACGGCGGTCACGCTGTATTCCTGATCATCGAAATGATTAAAGGCAAACCGTTAAGTGATAAATTCCTGGAACGTGCGCAGATTGTAGGCTTTGTAATATTGGTTTGCCTGATGGTGTTTGTTTTTGGAAACGATATTTTAAAAATAGTTACGAAGAAATAGAGATTAGAGACTTGAGGTTGGAGATTAGTTTTCGCTTCCTCCTCGCAATTTAGTATGATAAAAACAAAACAGGCCTTTGTATGAAGGCCTGTTTTATTTTTAGTGTGATTTATTAACTTTTTGCAGCTTTATACTGTCGGATCTGAGGAAGTGGGTGTGTCGTAGTTATCTGGGATATCAAAAGGCGACCGTTCATTTTTAAATATCGCCGCCGATATAAGGCTTACAATAGCGCCAAAAATAGCGTAAGAAAAAACAATACCCACAGTGGCAAAAACTACAAAGTATTTGGTTGCTATACCCATACCCGTATCAATTTGTTCCTGGGTCATGTTCCCTTTGGCCTCCATCTGAGCACGCGACGATTGCATTATTTTATCAACCATTTCGGGGCTTAATATAGAATAGTAAACATATGTAAATATTGCAATGAAAATCCCGGTAAAAATGGCGTATAAAAAACCTGATAAAAAGCCATTGCCGTAGGTCATATAGCCACCAAGTTGCGCCTTGAATTCATTTTGAGTTAACAGAAGGAAAATGATAAAAGGTAGAAAACTCAGGTATTTTACTGATGTGCTTTGATCAACATTTAAAAACTGAAAAGCATAGGTGATCACTATTGAGGCTATCAGGTTAATCAATGCCCATTTAAGGGCAGGTTGCGAGGGGCTCGCTTTTTTCACTTCCATGATAATGAGGTTGTTAAGTTTTAATTAAATTTAGCCAATTTATTTAAAACTCAAAGTTTTATTTGCGGTAAAACCAACTATAAGCAAAACGGCCCCTTTTTATAAAGGAGCCGTTTTGCTTATAATAATTAACGAACCATCAACCTAATTTCCGGCTACGTAACCGGGCGGCTCGCGCTTAAAAAACGCCGCGAACGCTATGGCTAAAACAAACAAAAAGATGATGGTTACCCCAAAACCTTGAATTTGCTGACCGATTGATACGTTTTTATCGGAATCAAAACCTTTTCTCATCTCCAGGATCTTGGCATCGGCAGCTTTCTTTTCGTCGGGCTTGGTGGTGGCGTCTTTAAGCTTGTTTAAAGCGCTGATCATGGCTGTTTTAGTTTTCTCAACCATATTGGGCTCAATTACACGGGCAAAAACCTGGTCGCGTGCAATAAATATGGTTAGGTAAGAAATTACAAACATGATAAAAATCCCGGTAGCAGCCTGTCTCAATGTCCAAAAACCTCCTATTTTTTTCCGGAGGCCCAGGCAAAATAATGCGGCTACGGCAATAGGTAATATATAGGTAAATAACATCGAACCTACTGTTATAGCCACGGCCGACGCCACGCCTATCATAAAATAAAAATAACCGATGCTTATTACCGTTAAGATCGCCCCTAAGAGCAGTCCTCTGATAAGCCCCTGTATTTTTATGGTTTTATCTATCTCAGCACTCATTAATAACTATTGAAAATTGATTAAAATCTGGTAAACTGCCATATCAAATTCCTGGTCAAGGGCGTTGTCAGCAATCTCATTCACTTCCTCATCGGTTGGGTCGATATTCTGGAAGAAGCACATTACCGGGTAAAACAATTCCTTCAGTTCCGAATCAGCAGGCAAAGCCTCAGCAACCTTGGCTATCTCGGCCACGGGGCTTTCCATCAGTATCTGGTTGGCAATTATCGGTTCATAAATGCGGTACTCATCCTGAAACTCATCTTCATCAACCAATAAAAACTCTTTCAGGTAATCTTCCAGCTCGGGCTCAATATCTTCGTCTTCGCACTCATTCAGGTACAAAAGCAGGTTAAGCAGTTCGGTGCCGCGGTCAAGCGTTTCTTCTTCAATGCTTTCCCACTCAGGGGTATCCAGGTAATCCTCTTCCAGCTTTTTAACATCGGCGCTGAAAAAGTTGATCATCAGCAAATCAAAAAAAACTTCGCGAAGACCTTCAATCTGCGGATTTTCGTCAAACACATCATCAAGCAGGTCAACCTTGGTCAAAAAGTCTTCTTCCGATGCAAAAACTTCGGCAAAGTCGTCGGTTAAGCTGGTAGCATCAAAGCTGCTATATTTAGAGAAAGCCTCAAGCGCCGCTACAAAGGCTGTTTCAATTTTCGGATCGATCATAGGTATGTTATTTAAATATTTGATTGTTATTATAAGTGAGCAACACTTTTCCCTTAAGTGTTTGCCCCCTGAAAGGCGAATTTGCCGATTTTGATTTATTTGCAACAGCGCTATACTCCCACTCTGCTTCGGTATCAAAAAGTACGAGGTTAGCCGCTTCCCCTTCGGCAATTACTGGTACTTCAATACCTAATATTTCGCGTGGGTTAACTGCAAGTTTCTCAACTACCATTTCAACCGGCAAACCGGCTTTCAATGCAAGCGCTAACGTTGTTTGCAAACCAACCATGCCGTATTCGGCAACCTCAAACTCTACATCTTTAAATTCGATTTCATGCGGGGTATGCTGTGATACAATCGCATCAATGGTACCATCTTTTAAACCCTTTAATAACGCGTTAACATCATCGGCAGTACGCAGGGGTGGTTTTACTTTATACAAACTATCAAAACCTAACAGCGCCTCGTCGGTAAGTACCAGATGGTGAGCGGCAACATCGCAGGTTACCTCAATGCCTTTACGCCTGGCTTCACGGATCAGATCGACCGAGCGCGCAGTGGATATGGTAGTAAAGTGGATCCTCGAAACGGTATATTCAGCAAGATAAAGATCGCGGGCCACCATCAGTTCTTCGGCCAGTGAAGGGATGCCTTTCATTCCCAGCAGGGTGCTGATCTCGCCTTCATTTACCTTGGCTTTACCGGCTATAGCGGTATCTTCCGGATAAGAAATAACCAGCGCGTCGAACCCCTGCGCGTATAGTAAAGCCCGTTCCATTAAACCGGCATCCTGTACAGGGCGGTTGCCGTCGGTAAAAGCTTTGGCACCGCTTTGGTACATATCGTACATTTCGGCAAGGTCTTTACCTTCGCGCTTTTGTGAGATGGTGCCTAAGGGATAAACATCAACAATATTACCTTTTGATCTGTTACGCAGGTACTCAACCTCCGCTTTCGAATGAACGGGCGGTTGGGTATTGGGCATCAGCGCTAAACCTGTATAACCACCCGCGGCTGCGGCAGCGGTTCCGGAAGCCAAATCCTCTTTGGTTTCCAGGCCAAGCTCGCCGATATTACAGTTCAGATCGAAAAAGCCGGGCGATATATACTTGCCTTCGGCATCAACAATTTCGGCATCGGCATCGATAACATCCGCTATACGGGTTATCACACCATCTTCAATTAAAATATCGGCAACTTGTTGATGAAAGGACGATCCGGGATCAAGGATAGTGGCAGATTTGATAAGCAAATTCATTAGCACCGCTTTATGTATGGATTTTTAACAATCTAACCTGCCTGGGTTGTAGCCTGATTTTCAGGCTTATAAAACCTGATCAGCAATATTTCTGCAAGCAGGAAGATCAGGGCCAAAATTATACAAAGTTTCCATAATTGTGTGCCAAAATTTGATTCGGCAATCACGCTTTTTAACCGGCCGTTACCGGCTGTTAATAAAGGCTTTGCATCAGGCAGCAGTTTTTGAAGATCAGCCGGGGTAAAATAACTCATGTCTGATTCTGCCCTGTTATCATTAAATGCCAACATTGCAAGGGTACTGTCCTGTTTTTTCAAAGCGTAAATACCGGTTTCGCGTAGCTGGTCTGATATATATAAGGTAGTGCCACCTTCCTGTTGCCTTACATCCGGTATAATGCTCAGGCTGTCCCTGGTTAACTTCAGCAACTGTTTTTCGGTGGTGTGAACAGGCGCTATCTCCAAGGGCTCATCGGCGCCAAGGGTATAGAACAAAGGTTGCTCATGCCCGCTTAGTAAGGCTATCCTGAATAAAACCGGTACAAATAACGCGTGCCGCGGCAGATTACTGAAATCCTCATTCAGCGGTACCGATACAACATAAACTTTGCTCTTGCCGTTTTGATACGATGCCCAAAACGGCTCGGCCGTGGCAAGCGACATCAGGTTTTCGGCAGCACCGGTTCCTTTACCCAACTGGTAATATTTTTTCACGACCGGCAGATCTGGGTTTGGCGGAAAACTCTCAAACACGTTTTTAAATATCTGGGTTTGCCTGTTAATTTCACTTACCCTAACATCACGGGTAACCAGTTTTTCGGGAAAACCGGCGTTAAGCGATTGCAGAAATGAGCGATAATTAACCAGATCGGCATCAGCCGCCGGGAATACCACCAGCGAGCCGCCCCTGGCCACATATGTTTTTAGCTGCTGGGCCAAACCGGTGGCTATGGCTTTAACATCGCTGATGAACACTACCGGATAGCTGTTTAAGGCGGCATAATCAACCCCGCCATCCGCTACGCGCCGAACGGCAAAAAAATTATCTGAACCAAAAACCGCTTTCAGATAAGGGTTGGGCGTACCGCCATCTATAAGCAAAACCGGCATTTGCCGGTTTACGTTAAAGCTGAAGTAAAACCGGTTATCAAAGGTAACCGGATTATCCTGTAACTGGATCTCCCCTTTTTGCCAGCCGGCCTGCAGGCCCGAAAATGATAAGGTATCTTCTTGTGCCGACCGGGCATCAATACTAAAGCTGCCTATAGCTTTTTGCGTTCCGTTGATCAAAACCTTCAGCGGGATTTTTTCGGCACGTTCGGCAGCGTAATTATGTAATTTGATCACCAGCTTTTCGCTTTGGCCCGGTTGGTGTACGGCACTGAGCAGCCAGGCCGAATCAACGGCCACATTTGGCAGGTTACCTGCTTTTAACTGCACCAGGTTAACTGATATATCACTATCGGCCTTAACCGGTTTTTCATTTTTATTTTTTTGAAAATCGGATATGATAAAGATCGATTTTAACGAGCTTGGCTCCGTTTCCAGCAAACTTTCCTGCCTGCTGATCACCTCTTTAAGGGTGCGGCTTTGCGGACTGATCTTTATGGCATCAACGGCATCGTTAAACTCATCGCGGTTAAGCAGCCGCTGGTGTTTTCCTTCAAAATCATGGGTAAGCAGCTGGTACCTGTCGTTAATGCCATAAGCCGTGGCTATCTCTTTAGCCTTGCTTTTGGCCTCATCAAGCAATGATCCTTCGCGGCTGAGGTTTTGCATTGAGTATGAATTATCAACAAAAACACTGATAACCTGCTGTTTGCCGGCATTCATTTTTTGCCGACCGGGAATATAAGGCCGCGCAAAAGCCAGCACTAAAAAAGCCAGGGCAAGCAAGCGCGCCGCCAATATCAACCGCTCTTTAAGGTTACGATGCGAAGCCTGCTGCTCCTTCACCTCTTTTAAAAACTGCACATTGCTGAAATAAACCTTTTTGTACTTGCGGAAATTAAAAAGATGGACTATCACCGGGATGGCCAGGCTAAGCATCGCAAACAAAAAAGCCGGGTATAAAAAATACATAGTTAAGAGGTAAGTGCTGTTTACAAATGTGATGAATAATTTTTATTAAATATGTACATACCGTTTGACGGCGAGTATATTTTGCTTCCTTAATTATATGGTTATTCAATATATTTGGCATTTATCGATAGATAGAACACAAAGAAATTGATATACACTTAACCAAACCATGATCACAACTATTTTACTTTCCATTACGCGCCATACCACTTATAATCCCATAACCACAGCAGTGGTAACCGGGATAATAGGAGCCGGATTAACCATAGCAGGAGTTGTGCTTCGATACAGAAGGATGCGCCTTTTAAAGACAGGGATTAAAGTTGAGGGTATAGTATTTAGCATTGAATACGAACCTGGTTCGCAAGGTTACAGTGGACAATATTACCCGGTAATAAGGTATGTTGCCAATAACGGTGAGTGGATCACCAAAAAGTATACCTTAGGAAGCAACCCAAGCACTTTTAAAGAAGGCGAAAGTGTAACCGTTTTTTACGATCCTGAAAACCCATCCACATTTATGCTTAATGATAAACTATCCAAAATTGTACCCTGGCTGGTGCTGATATTGGGCATAGTATCAACCGGAGGCGGATTATTCATTATATTATGATTCAGAGACCGGCACAATCCAAGAAAGCAAGTTATATTTTATTCAAAAAATCAAAGTAATCAAAAAATCAACGGTGAAGATTACCTATCTTACCGAATGAAAAAATCGCTATTGTTATTTCCGCTGATACTTGCGATGAAGCTAAGCGCCCAAAACGCCCGGCAAATCCATCAACAAGCTATCCTGATAGATACCCATAACGATGTGATCTCGAACGAGCTGATCACTAAGCTTGATTTGGGCAAGCGTCAAACCGAAGGAAACTTTGATCTTGACCGTGCCAGGGAAGGTGGTTTGGATGCACAGATCTTCTCCATCTGGTGCGGTGAAGATTATGGGAAAGGCGCCGCCTTTGCCTTCGCCAACCGCGAAATTGATTCGCTTTGCGCGCTCATCAAACGCAACCCCGGTAAAATTACGCTTGTAAAAAACAGCAAAGAACTACGGCAGGCGGTAGCCCGGAAAAAACTTGCCGCCCTGATAGGTGTTGAGGGCGGCCACATGATTGAAGACCGCATGGATTATATTGACAGCCTAGCCAAACGCGGCATGCGCTACCTCACCCTTACCTGGAACAACAGCACCACATGGGCTACCTCCGCCCGCGATGAGGTTATTAAAAAAGACAGTTTGAAACACCTTGGTTTAACAGCCTACGGCAAACAAATAGTAAAACACATGAATGATTTAGGCGTAATGGTGGATGTATCGCACGTTGGCGAGCGTACTTTTTATGATGTGCTGGCAACAACTAAAAAACCGGTTATCGCCTCGCACAGCTGCGCATATGCCCTCGATCCCAATCGCCGTAATTTGAAGGATGAACAGTTAAAAGCATTGGCAAAAAACGGAGGCGTAGTTTGTATTAATTTTTACAGCGCGTTTGTTGATAGTACCTATTCGGCAAAGGCAGGCAAATTTTCGCGGCAACATCGCGCCGAACTGGATTCATTAACGCGGGTTTACCATGACGGCGACCTGGCCAACATCAGGCTAAATACCATTTACAGGAATGAATCGGATAAAATGCGCCCGCCGTTAAGCCTGCTGATCAGGCATATCGATTACATTGCTAAATTGATAGGTGTTGATCATGTAGGTATAGGCTCGGATTTTGACGGTGCCGAATCATACCCTCTGGGGCTGAACAGCGTGGCCGACTATCCTAAAATAACCGAAGCACTGCTCAGATCCGGCTATTCGCAAAAAGATGTAGCTAAAATATTGGGCGGCAATGTGATGCGGGTACTTGCTGCCAATACGGGTAAATGATGTCACTATCCTGACGATAAGGGCTTTGCTTTTCAGGCTCAAAAACGTAAATTCGCAACTCATTTATAATAAAATGTCTCAGGAAACAGAACACGTAAAATGCCTGATCATCGGGTCGGGCCCGGCGGGTTATACTGCCGCCATATATGCATCACGCGCTGATTTGAAACCGGTTATGTATACCGGCTTATTGGCCGGTGGGCAACTTACCCAAACCACCGAAGTTGAAAACTTCCCGGGCTATCCTACAGGAATTATGGGCCCCGAAATGATGGAAGACTTCCGCAAGCAAGCCGAGCGCCTTGGCACCGACATCCGTTACGGCTATGTGAGCGCGGTTGATTTTTCAAGCCTTCCGCACAAGGTAATAGTTGATGATGTTAAAACTATTACTGCCGATACCGTTATTATTTCAACAGGGGCATCTGCCAAATGGCTTGGCCTTGAATCGGAACAGAAATACAGCGGCTTTGGCGTTTCTGCCTGCGCGGTTTGCGATGGTTTCTTTTTTAAAGGACAGGATGTAGCTATTGTTGGCGCCGGCGATACCGCTGCCGAAGAAGCTACCTATCTTGCCAAACTGGCCCGCAAGGTTTACATGATCGTTCGTCGCGACGAGTTCCGGGCTTCAAAAGCCATGGTTCACCGTGTATTGAACACCCCAAACATTGAAGTGCTTTACAATACCGAAACCAAGGAGATTTTGGGCGACGGCCAAAGCGTTACCGGCGTTAAAGTAATCAATAATGTAACCAACGCCGAAACCGACCTGGATGTTACCGGTTTCTTTGTAGCCATAGGTCACCATCCCAATACCGATATTTTCAGGGGTTGGTTGCACATGGATGAAACAGGCTATATCATTACCCGCCCGGGATCGACAGAAACAAACGTTGAAGGCGTATTTTGCGCCGGCGACGCTCAGGACCATATTTACCGCCAGGCTGTAACTGCAGCAGGCACAGGCTGTATGGCCGCCATAGACGCCGAGCGTTATCTGGCAGCCAAAGAGCATATTGTTACCGCTTAAATTCGATAATTTAGGGACTGGCACATAGCGCTTTAGTTAGCTTCTTAGCATATGGGGGCGATGAGGGATCATCGCCCTTTCTTTTACTCCGTTTCAAGTGATACCTGAACCCGGCTGTAGGGATTACAGGATTAAAATTTTACTTTCTCCTCTACAAAATCGTTAATATACGCCGAACTCTATGCTTTAAAATTGGAAAAATTCCAAAATATAGAATAATGAAAAATTTCAAGTAATTGATTTACAATTATTTATCACAAGGCACAGCAATTGAAAAGGAGTTGTAAAATCAAAATTATGAATCCTTTATCCTTAAAAACTTATTCAGACAGGCGAGTGAAAATACACCTGTTGTTAATATTATTTGTGTCGGCAATTTTGATCTCATCCTGCAAAAAAGAAAGCAGCTCCGGCCTGGTCAATACGCCACCTCCGGTAGTTATCACTCCTGGAGACAGTGTTATAGCGCCTGAAAACTTCAATTTCAGCACTACAAAACTTGTTTCCCTGAAAATCAACCTGCAATCTAACAACAATGAGCCTATTGCAGGTGTGCCGGTAGATGTATTTGTGGGCGATCCTGCAACAAGCACCCCCATATTAACAAGCCTTAGCGACAATAACGGCCTTTTACAGGCCCAGGTTAACTTGCCTGCTTATGTTGATACATTGATAGTTGATGCAAAATATGTCGGCCTTATGCGTAATGCTAAAGCCGTTATAGTAAACAACGCGGTTAACGGTACTATCGGCGGTTCGGCAGGGTTTTCAGGTAATATTTCTCAAAACAGCTATGTTAGCAAAAGCATAAGTAAAATGAGAACATTGAACTCATTCAGCGCCATGGCTTCCAATAGTTCAAATACCATTTACAAATACATGGGGCTGTACGATAATTCCGGTGTTCCAAAATACCTGGAGCCTACTTACGATGTGATTACCGCTGATCTTTTATCGTTTATCAACGCTTCGTTGCCTGAAACTATAGATGTAAGAAAACACCACCCTCAATACCTGCAGTCATCCGCAGTCGCCGACCTTAATGTTACCGAAACCGCGGATGTTTGGATAACTTTTGTAAGTGAAGGTGCGGGCTATCTCAATTCGCTTGGTTATTATACCTATACTACCGGCAACCCGCCAAAAAGCCCTGCAGACATAGCTACCGTTAATTATATTTTCCCTAACGCGTCGCTGCCAGGCTCGGGCGGTAACCTGCGTTCGGGCAGCAAAGTGAAACTCGGCCGATTTAATGCAGGCACATCAATAGGTTTTGTGCTATTAGCCAACGCCTGGGATGGCGGCTCAAAAACCGTCAGCACCAGTACAGCCAAGTTTTATTCAACAACGGCCTGCAATCCTGAAACAACCGCTGATCTTAAAAAGCATACCGTATTACTTTATTCTGAAACTCAAAATCTTTTCCTGATTGGTATTGACGATCAAAACCGGCAGACAGGCGGCAGCGACAATGATTTTAACGATATTGTATTTTACGCCACATCAAACCCGATAAAAGCGATATCGCAAACTGACGTTCAGCCAATTGACAAACCCATAGACAGCGATGGAGACGGCGTAACAGATACTTTCGACCAGTTCCCTACCGACCCGACAAGGGCATATGTAAGCTACTACCCTTCGAAAACAACATTCGGAACAACATTATTTGAAGACCTATGGCCTGCAACCGGCGACTATGATATGAATGATATGGTAATAGGTTACAGGTACAAAACCGTTACCAATGCCAAAAATCTGGCTGTAGAAATTTATGCAGACTACGCTGTAAAAGCTTCAGGCGCTTCGTTTGTGAGCGGTTTTGGCGTACAGTTTCCTTTTGGTTCAAATATGGTTCAGAGCGTAACCGGACAAAAGCGAGCCTCCAATTACATTAAACAAAACGGCAACGGAACCGAATCCGGCCAGGCTAAGGCGGTTATTATTCCGTTTGATAGTTACCAGGCTGTAATAAAACGGCCCGGCGGTTATTATATCAATACGCAAAATGGCGCGCCTTTTATAACCGGCGATACCGTGCATATCCGTGTTAACTTTACTACGCCTATTTCGGCCGCCACATTAGGTACAGCTCCTTTTAACCCCTTCCTGATCAGCAATCAACGCAGGGGCTACGAAGTACACCTGCCTAATAACCTGCCTACAGATCTGGCAGACCAAAAACTGTTCGGTACATTGCAGGATTACTCCAAACCCGGGTTAAACAGTTACTACAAAACTAAAAACGCATGGCCATGGGCTTTAAACTTTGTGGAGCAGTTTGACTACCCGTCGGAAGGCAGCAACATCGGCAAAACTTACAACTACTTTCTGCAATGGGCAAAATCAGGCGGGGCTTTACACCCTGACTGGTACCTGAGTACAGCAGGCAACCGAAATGAATCGATGATATATAGAAAATAGAAATAGTTTTTAATGGAATAAAAAGCCAGGTTCGACAATTGCTCATAAAAAGCCCTTTGATATTTAAGGAGTGAAAAGGAGTGGAAGCATGTTTTCCGCTCCTTTTGTGTGTTTTAAAGGTTTGTTAAAAAGACTCTTGTAAGCTAAGTGGACAACTGTGAGTTAAGTTCAATGCTTTTTAGTCTATATGAACTAATCTTTCCCATAACGACCGTTCTCATCTATAAAAATTAATCTACGACACCACTATCAGTGAAGCCATAGTTAATTTGCAAAGTCTATTTGCGCAATTAACCGGATGAACAATATCTTAGCTACAGAATTCAAACCCTAATCTTAGTTCATGAGCATTATTACCTCCGATCCGCAAATTTCTTACAATAAACTAAACGAATTTTTGGCGCGCTGGCCTTTGCATGCAGTGGAAACCATGGCACTTACGGATTATACCCAAGTGGGGAACCCCGATACCTTTACTTATTTACTGGAACACGGTTCTGAGTCCATCGGTATTTTAGGCGGCGGCACGTCCTCTAAATTCGGAATCTGGAGCCGCGCTTCAGATAAAGACGGTTCGTCGCCTGCCTTCCTTTTCACACCCGAATACAAATGGTTCAAAAAGTACGGAGAGGATCCGGGAGCAGCTTTTCAAAGGGTTAAAGCCAATATTGTCGCCATTATCAGAAACGCAGAGGCTGGAAATTTCTCGGCAATTGATACCATCGATATCGACAGCATGACTAAATGGAAAATCGCTTTCATTTATTCGAATTACAAGCTGCTCCCAATATATAAGAAAGAGATTATCCGGAAATTAGCTAAACATTTCGAATATGATGATTATGCGACCGCGCCACTTTCGGTTTTACATCAATTTATTCTAACCAAAAGGGAAACTGACGAAGATTTTTTTGATTTTGCGAGTAAGTATTATCAGATCGCGACCGATATTCCTGATCGCAATTATTATATCATTGGTTCCAAATACGAAGATGATAACGGCAATGATGTTGTTAACGTTTTTCCCGATATGCTGGAAAAAAGCGCAATCGCCACCGGTTTTTTCTGGAATACCGATTTCTCCGGATTGGTCGGCCAAGATTTTACAACTATCGGTAAATGGATTAACGAAAACATTTCACATGACGAACCTAAATTTGATACCTCTTCCCGAACTCTCAAATATTTTCTAAACCTTAAAAAGGGTGATTTGGTAGCTGTAAAGTCGCACGGTCGTTTTAATAACCTCACTATCATCGCTTATGCGGAAGTAACGGAAGTAAACGGGACAGTATATCAGTTCGGCGACCCGGACCTCGGGCATCTGATTAACGTAAATTTTTTGGAGACAGGCTTGCGAATAGACACCGGTCTCAACTATGCCCTTACGATACATAAAATTATACCCGGCGAAAAAGAGGGACATTTTGAAAAAATATTCGGCAGTTATGCTATTACCGGTGTTAATGATGAGTTTTCTTTAGAAGAACCGACCGAAGGAGATGCTACAGACGAAGAACCGATGGATGATGATATCCGAACCAAAGACACTTTTTCTTTTACACGAAATATTGAAACTACCCAACTTGTAAAACAGGTTCACAACCAAATCCAAAATGGGTTTGCCCAATATTTAAAAAAGATGTTTCCGGATGATAAAGTGGGTACTGAAAGAAAGCGTATTGATATCTGGCGGCGTAACGATTTCTCTTTTTTTATTTATGAGGTCAAACCTTATAATTCTGCTTTCACCTGTATTAGGGAAGCTTTAGGGCAATTGACAGATTATGCCTTCAGTAAAAAAACATCATTGGAAAAACATTTAGTTGTGGTTGGTACTCAACCTCCAGACGAGCGCGAACTCAGATACCTGAATTTCCTGAATGAAAAGATTGGGTTAAAACTTAGCTATGAATGTTATTCTATAGAAACCAATACGAGCACCACTTATTGCTGATAAAACGTCATTAACAATCTAAAGTTCAAGGCTTGCTTCCAATCGCCACATGTTCACACGGATAAAATTCATAAAAACATATATAATAACGCTGGCGGATATGACTTTTTTGTCTTACGAAAGGCCTTTATGGCAACTTTAAAGCACGGGGAAATATAATGTAATAGCGCTGCCTCCATGATGGTCAATCCCGACAATAGGTAAAAAGTTTAAAATAGTGACAGTTCTAAACAACCCTCAGTGCCGCCCTGATAAACGGCGTGAAACTAATCTATTTTGAAGTGTTACGAAGATTCCAGATCAACCCTTTCCATATTTCGGTGGCATAGCGCGGGGTATAGCTAAAAATATACCTGAGCATGGCTAAAGGAGCAGAGATCAGCACAAAAAACAGCCTGCTTATCCAACCCTGCAAACCTCTAATATTTCGCCTGATGAATAGCAAACGGTTGCGGTTTTGGTAATAAACCTTGATTCTACTCATTTTACCAACACTCATCGATTCTTTGTGAAGCACCAGCGAATGTGGTTGGTACCAGATAGAAAAGCCCGCGTTTTTCGCTTGCACACAAAAATCAAGTTCTTCATAATACAGGAAATATTTTTCGGGCAATAACCCGACCTTATCGAAAACTGTACGGCGGATAGCCATAGCGGCGCCATGACCTAACTGAGTTTTAACGGGCACCTGGTATTGGCCGTTATCAGTTTCGCCGGTGCCGATAAATTTGCCGCGGGCAGTAAACGGGTTAATTGGCTCGCCACCTGCATATTGAATTATTCCAAGGGAGTGATAGTAATGAATTTTAGGTGATACGATCCCGATGGATTGATCTGCCATAAAAAGTTTAACCACTGGTTCAATAAAACCAGGATCTACCTCGGTATCGTTATTAAGCAAAAAAATAATATCGCCTTTTGCCTGTTCAATGCCGCGGTTGTTACCGCCGGCAAAACCCTCATTACAACCATTCTTGATCAATAAAATTTCAGGAAAGCTGTTTTTGAGATAAGCGCAATCTGAATCCGAAGCGTTGTCTACCACGATGATCTCCAGGCTGGGATAGGTAACACCTCGCAGGGATTTAAGCAACGCCGCGGTTACCTCATCGGTATTATAATTAACCGTAATTATAGACACCAGCGGGAATTTAGTTTCGCTATACATTTTTTAATTTTTTGTTTCATTATTACCGGCGGACTGCCCGGCTTTGTCCCATTTATAAGCCAGCCAGATTAAGCCAATACTCATAAATACCACAATACCGCTGGGCGCCTGGCCTATTACCTGGTTACTGTAACTTGCAAAGGCTATCCCTATATATCCTGAAAAAAGGGCCATACTGATTTGGCGCAGTTGCAGATCGTTTTTCATCCTGAAAATCATCACTGTGCCGGTTATAGCTATGGTGATGATCATCCCCAGGTGGATCCATAAACCAACAATACCGGTTTCGGCCCATATTTTTACATACCAGCTATCTGTGGGCGTTTCGGCGAGGAAGGTGCCGGGCGAAAACCGTTGCCCCCAGGAACCGGCCGAGCCGATGCCTCCTCCTATTGGCCGGGATTTGAGGTAGGCCGCGAACTTTTTTTGATTATCAAGCCTAACCTGTAACGACGGATCGTTAGGATCGAGCGCGCTGCGCATCCGTTGCACCTGGTAATTACCGGCGCCTACGGTAGTAAACTTCAACAGGCCGAATAATATGACAACAACCGCTATCCCAACACTCAAAATCTTAAAGTTTTTAGTTAAGAACAGGTATACCATAAAGCCCGAAAGCGGAACGAACAGAGCCCCGCGCGTACCACTTATAGCCATGGCCCAAAAGAAAAGCAAGCTTAACGCGAGATAACCGAGCTTAAGCTTCCGTTTAACAGGCCCGAGCGACAGGATCAGGCAAACCAGCAAAATGTGCCCCATGGCCGCGCCGAACTGGCCCGCGTCTGAATAAAACGAAAACACCCGCAGCCTGCCGAACAAAAGATGTGTTTTGTAAGCCCCGGCATCAAGCCACACCTGCTCGGCATGGTTTACACCAAGATAAAGTTGCTTCATGCCGTAAATCGCGGCCAGAGCCGAGCAAAAGATCCAGATATTAACAAACTTTAGCATCCCCTTTTTATCGTCGATTAGTAAGGTGGTCAGTACAACCAACTGGATCATGTACAGCGCGGTGCCCCTTACGGAATAAAACCAGGCCGCGAAACTCCTTGCCTCCGGGTTTATGATCTCGAAAATTGTAAAGGCGGTCCAAACCGAGATGGCATAAACAAATGGATTTCTAAGCAGTAAAGCCCTCCCCTTTTTAGGTTTGGCAAGGGCAGCTATTAGTGTGATAAGCAAAAAAATATCAATTGATAACCCGAAAGGCGCCGTTGAATAGCGTACCATGCCGTTGGCAAAAAAACCCGCGTACAACACGGTATAAAGCCCCCTTACGGGTTTATTGAATATCCAGATAAGGTACAAAGCCACAAACGGTAAGGCTATTAAGCCCACAGTTCCGGCAACATCAATATGAGCCACAACAAAACCCAGCAAAACAGCAAGGCTCACCACAAAAAAAACCTTCACCAACCTGTTTTCCGCAGCCATTTTTAGTATCATTTTAAAGGGATTGGTGTATTTTTCAAAGAACCCCAAAACCCGGTAATGCCTTCTCTCCAAAACAGTATCGGTTTAAACGCGCAAAGGATATCCTTCAGCTGCACCCAGCCAATAACTACGCCCAGCAAAAAAGTTATGGTTGAGCCTGCGGCAACGCCATACAAACCCGCGCCCATACTTAGCGCTGCTATATCCAAAACAACGTTAATTATTAACATGGAAATTACCTTCAGGGTGTTATAACCAGGCCTGTTAGCGGCGTCGAGCAGTAAGCCGCAATAGCGATCTAAAGGAATCAATAAGGTATAGCAGCAAAAGATCCGCAATAACATGGCAGACTGCAGGTATTTACCGCCCCCTAATAAATTGACCACCGGCACGGGGAACAACATAAATGCGGCCGCAAGGGGTAAAATAAGAAAGCTTAAAAATCCGGCCTGTCGGTAAAAAAGCTTCCTTAAGCCCTGGCTGTCATGCTTATGATATAAAGCGGTGGCTGCAGGCATTGCTACTGATGCAAATGAGCGCACCGGGATTTCGATGGCTTCTACAAGTTTTTGGGGGATGGCATACAGCGCAAGCGCCGAAGGCCCCAGCCAGGCGGCTATGATAAACTGATCTGAACTTCTGAGCAGGCTTGACGCGATCATTGTAAGCATGCTGTATTTGCCGAACCCCGACAAACTTTTGCGTTCGGCGGATGTATTTGTCCACTTACCAAGCCGGAGCCAATTAAACGCCATACCTGCAATGCCGATAAAGAGTTGGATGCCCCCATAAAACAGGACAATTATATTGATACCAGATTTTAGCCTGAACTGTAACAGCAGCAAGGCGCTAAATAACAGCGCAAAAAATATCTTTACGGCAGCAAGTTTTTTAAACTGGCTGCGCGCCTGCAATTGCCACTGCAGCAGTTGAAAAGGCAGCGCGCAAAACAACCAAACAACCGTATAGTGCTTTGCCAGCTTAAAAGCGGGCTGATCGAAGCTTTTAAATAAAGAGGCCGGTAAAAGCAGCAGCGAAATAGCTATTGTAAAAAACAGTAATAACTGCCATGAAGCGCCTGTTAGTTGCCGCCGCTCGTTTTCATGCCGGGCAGAAACGTAAAAACGGATAAATGGTGTTTGCACCCAACCACTGCGAAGCATTTCTAACAGGGTGTAAACGGTTAAAAGCATAAACCACATGCCGGCCTCGTCTTTGCTGAAAAGCCGGGCAATTAAAGCAAGGTTTACAAAACCTAAAATTGCGGTGAGGCCATTTGAAATTAACGACCACGAGGTATTGCTATACAGTAGCTTCCTGACCATAAACTATGCTTTAACCTGTTCTTTAATTAAAGATTGACGACTTTTATATTCGTCAACCAAGTCTTGTAATTGGTCGGCCCGCACCTGCCAGTCGGCCTTTTTAGCGATGCAGATCCGTTTTTCCTGCAAAGTCGTATCGTTTTCAAGTAGGGCCAGTTCCAGGCGATGTTTAAAATCATGATAGCCATCGGCAACGTACACTACGTCGGCACAATCGTTTAGCAAGGCAAAGGATGTCATTACCACCGGAAGGCCCATGGCCAGGTATTCGTTAACTTTAAGGGGGTATATGGCTGCGGTTAGTTCGTTGCAGACGTATGGAATAATACCAACATGGATCTGGCTCTGTATCAGAGGCACCTCGTTAACGGGCACCGGAGGCTCAAAACAAACGTTTATATACTTAACAAGGCGGTTGTAAACTGATTGATCAGCAACTTTACCAACAAACAAAAACCGCGTTTTTTGCATCGATCCAATTACGCGTTCAAGCATCTCAACATCAATACGATTGTCTATCACCCCGGTATAACCTACGGTTTTAATGTATCCCTCATTAAACCGTTTCAAATTCCTGTTTTTGAAAAAACAATCGAAATGAACGCCATTGTTTACAATTTCAACCGGTTTGTTTAACAGTTGCTGTCTTTTCTTCAGTTCGGAGGAGGTTACAATTACCAAATCAGTATTGGCTAAATATTGCCGCTCTGCCGACACGGCAAAGCCGTTAAACCATGGGACGTTCGAAAAATCGTCGTAGATATAGTAAACGTTGAAGGTAACGTTGCTGATATTCCAATACTTGCCCAAAAAGGGCTGAAACGAATTGAAAGCTATCACATCCTGCATTTGCAGGTGTGCTATAGCTTTGTTGATGAAGTATCCGCTTATTGCCGCGTTAAATTTGTTTGCGAGCCTGAACAACCGCTCTGATTTTAACATAAAAGCCGGAAATACCGGCGGCAGCGACAACACATACAAACCGGTACCATCTTTACCGGCACTGATTTTCCGCAACCGCTTTTTTAAACCGATGAGGCGTTTCCAGTCAAATTTCTTTTTTCCTGTTATACCCTTAATCAGATCGGATATGGTATAGGCGTAGTCAACGTATAAAACCAGGTTCCGTTCCGAAAGGCTTTTCATCAATTCAACTGTGGATCTGAGGTATTCGGCTTCCCAGGCGGGCAACGCCAGGCAAACAATGTGCCGGGGTTTGGTATCAGGCATATTATCGTAAATTAAGGGTTATCATTTTTTTAATTTTACGCCTCAACCAACTGCGCTTTTTAGGAATTTCACCTATTGTATTATCAATATTGGCTTCATCAACATTGACAAGCCAGGTATACAAAGGCACTCCGGGAGCCGCATTTTGGGTTTTAGTGATCACCTGCCTGTCGGCTTGCTGGTTAGTATCTTTTGCGTTAAACACGTACAACATCATTTCCGCCCCTTTGGCAACAGCTACAGGAAGGCTGTTCAATGATAAATTGGGCGAAACATATACCACCAGACCATCCTGCGGAATTGAATCTTCAGAAAAATTGCGAACGTCTTTATAATTTAACTGTTCGAGCGCCGGCGTATATATGTATATGGATTCAGGAGGGATTGCAGCCAAAAAAATATGAGAATACCCAACCGGCACCACCCAAAACACCTTTTTGAATACGGCCCGCAGCGACTGGTGCAACAGTTGTACGTCAACTGGATTATAAACTTCCTGCCTTGTGGCAATCAAAGCGAGGGTAGCTTTACCCTCACTTTCAATACCCGCAGAAACAAAGGGTAAAATAGCGCTGGTAAGGCGCTCGGCCAGCAAATGCATTAACTGCGTTTGATAAGGCAGCAAGATTTCATTTCTATATGCTATTGACATACCTGCAAGCGGTAAGCCAATGCTTTTTTCAGCCCTCTCGGCTGTGCGAACGGATGAATCCATCAACTCGCGGCCCACCACCACCGAAACCACCGAAACAAAACCGAGAACAAACGAAACGATTATCAGTAAACCCCTGGTTGACGGTTGGGCACGCAGCGGAAAAAACGGCTTATCCTGCACCACAATGTTTGAGTTGAGCGCGATGTTGCTTTGGCGAAGCCGGGCAAGGTTAAGGCCATGCAAAATAGATAAAAACTCTTTTTCGTTAATATCCACCTGCCTTTCAAGCCTTTTGAGCGTTGAGCCCAGCGGTGCGAATTCATCGATCTGGTTGAGGTAGTTTTGACGCTGTTTATCAAGAACATCCAAACCAGCGGTTGCCTTTTGCCCGGTAACGGCGTTATCAACCCACTCCTGGATGAGGTTTGAGCGGGGCACCGTTTCGAGGGTGTAATTTAGTTTAAGATAATCGTCGGATGCCGTTTTAAGCGAGTCTTCCAGTACTTGCACGCGGGATGAATACTGCGCTATTTTTTCATTATCGCCATATAATTTGGCGCGTTCAAGGTTTGACTTTGCCTGGCTCAGGCGCTGCCGGGTATTAATTACGTTAAGGCTGTTATCAATTTGCTGATTGCGGGAGTTTAATTTTTTTTCGACAGCTCCCAAAGCTTGTTGACTGCCCTTCTGGGTAACTTTTTCGGCATAAATCTCTTTTTCCAGCTGCTCTTTTGATTGTGCTATATACCTCGTTTGTTCGTAATAATTAATTACCCTGTTTTTTTGACCGAAAAGTTTCAAATCATCTTCTGATTTTTGAAGCTTGGCTTTAACTTCTGCAAGTTTACCTTCAAAATATTGTACCGCGCTGTAGGTTTGGTCGGCCTTTAAACGCTTATAATTTTCAGTGAAAATAGCGCTATGTAACTCAAGCGTACGTAAACACACGGCCGGATCGGTACATGTATACACCACCTGCAAAATATCGCTGGCATTTAACCGGGTTACCGCCAGGTTTGATTTCAAATCGTCAATACTGTAAAATGATCCCGGGTTATCAAGAATGTAAGCAATTGTATTATTGGTTTTATCGGTGTAAAGAGCGTTTAAATAACTGTAAACCGCCGGTTCATTACCCAACTTTTGTGCCTTATTGATCACATCAGGGCTAACCAGTTTTTTTAACTTATTAAAGTCAACAGTACCTAATACATGAAAATCGGACTTTTTTAATAAAAGGTGTTCTGCTAAAAGATGCAGGGAAACGGCCTGTATAGTTTCGCGCGATTTTGCCGAAGCCATCAGGTTATCAAACGCATTGTTTACGGCAAAATAGTCAAGCCGTTCGTCCTCGGTGCTGGTAATTGAATAACCGCTGGCTACGCCGGTGTAAAGGGTTGTTGAGCTTGTATATTGCTTTTTGCTTTTTTTGGTTAAAAAAAACACAGTTAAAGCACAAATTAAGGGTACTGATATCAGCCAGGTTTTGTGCCGCAGCAATAACTTTATATAATGGATCAGGTTCATTTTTTAGCTACTAATTGGTTAAATGGTACGCCAACCATGGGTTCCATCTGCGCGTAATAGGTTGAAAACTGGCGTTTGGCCTCTTCGTAATCGGCCCGGGCGTTAACCTCAATGGTTTTTAACCGGGATAGTTCAAGCGCGTCTATCGCGCCATCCTTAAATTGCTTTTTGGCAATGGAATATTGGCTGATAGCTGATTCTTTAGCTTCACTACGTATAGATAATACATTACTGGCATACAAGAGGTTATAATAGGCTTGTATTACCTCTTTCTTTAATTCCTGTACTGATTCATCGCGCTTGTTAATGGATGAATTGTATTGATATTTATAAAGGTTAACCCGCGATTTACGCCCGACAAGCTCATAAAGCGGCAGATTGATCTGCACCCCCATCCGGAAACCGCTGGTGATATTTGACGATGCCACCGAACCCGGCGATTGGCTATCAGACGATACGATGCTTTGATTGCCGGTAGAGTAGTTTACGAAGCCCATGATGTTATTGGTCCAAACCCTCTTCGCAAAATCAAGTTGCGCTTTTGACGACTCAACGAGGTCTTTCTGGAATTTTACTGAAGGTGAATTTTTGATGGCAAGGTCAATGATACTATCGAGCGGAACCAACTGCGCCTGGAGATCTGCACTTTCATCAAGCGCGGGCGGGACTTTATTTGGATTTGCCTGCTTTGCCTGCCCGAAAGAGGGAACCGTAGCAGTTAACAGGAGGAAATATATAATTACAAAGTATCGCATTTTTTATTCTTAAAATATAGTTTGAGGATAGCGTTGTCTCCTCCGTTAGAACCATCAACTATACCAATTATAAAAATTCACAATACCTGCTGACTACCAATAGCTTACATAAAGAACCAAATTATTTAATTTCCATTTTATGGAAAACTTTCTTGCTGCTGGAATTTTTGGTCGCCGATTGGTGGGGATTTTGCGCTTTAACGGCGCGTTCATTACGGAATGCTGTTACGTTTATCCCATACACTCGCTATAAGTCCAACAAATGGATACTTTTTCCATTTGTTAGACTACCGGATATTACAACATTCTGACAATAAATTAATTAAAATACCGGCATACTTTTAGCAGATAGGGAAAATAGTCAACCGCGTATTATTAAAACAATGGTTTTAAATATTGATTGCCGATGATGTCTCTGCAAAAGACTCTTAAAGAATACATAGGTAAAATGATGATGAATAAATTATAGATAACGTACCTGACACGCTTACCGGTCAGCAACCGGTTTATATCCTAATCCTGGTTATTAACGGGGCCGTATGGAAAGGGACTTTCAAATAAGCAATAACAACCAAAATCAACTATATCTCAATCTCCTTAAGCGGGAACCATCCGGTTCCTGCTTTTGTTTTTTATAGCGGTTTCCTCATGCTAAAAACAGGAATTATTCCAATATCCGGAATTTAGAATTAAAATAAATATCTGATTTACAACAATTTAACAACTGGCATATTTATAGGTTAGGGCAATGCAACTATCTGATTATAAATTTTTAAACGCCATGTTACTAAATTCTCAAACCCTATCTCCTAATTTGCAAATAGCCATAGAAGTGCAAAGGATTTTCAGGCCCCGAAAACACGGAATGGATGTTGTAGCTCATGAATTGCTAAAAAGGCTCCCTTATGGTGAAGACAGCTTTGATTACCACGTTATGGTTAAACCGGATGCCGACGCCTGTTTGTCAAGCATCCCCCACCGCATTATACATACTATACGCAGGGCGCCATATTTTATCTGGGAGCAATATTTTTTACCCAAAGCCTGCCGCCAGTATCATGCCGATGTTTTGCATTGTACGGCAAATACCGCCCCCTTGAACAGCAAGGTGCCGCTTATTTTAACGCTTCATGATGTTATATTCCTCGAAAAATCTGCAAGGCAGGCCAATACCAATTGGTACCAGCGCTTAGGAAATATCTATCGCGGCCTGATCGTAACAAAAATTGCCAAAAAGGCGCTGAAGATCATTACCGTATCCGAGTTTCAACGGGATGTGATAGCCGAAAAACTTAAGATATCGAAAGACAAAATAAAGGTAGTGTATAACGGCGCCGATGAACGTTTCTTTGTTCGTCATACCCAGGAAACTATCAGCAACACGCTTGGTAAGCTGGGGTTGCTACGGGGATACATATTTTTCATGGCCAACACGGATCCACGTAAAAACACTACCGGTGTTTTAAAAGCCTATGCAAAGCTGCTACAACATAACAACAATGCGCCCAGGCTGCTCATGAAAGGCATAAACCGGGAAAAACTTAATGTATTGCTTGCCAAAACAGATTTACAGTGGTTAGAGCAGAAAATAGATACCATAGAATACATTGACTGCGCAGACCTGCCTATGATTTACCAGGGCGCAAGCATGCTTTGGTTCCCATCTTTCAGCGAAGGGTTTGGTTTACCGATTGTGGAAGCAATGGCGTCGGGCACTCCGGTTGTCACCTCATCAGTATCGTGTATGCCCGAAATAGCCGGTGATGCCGCCCTTTATATTGATCCCGGAAAACCTGCTTCACTGGCATTTGCAGCGCACATCATTTTAACCGATCCGACAGTTGCGGGGCGGCTGTCTGAAGTCGGCACACAAAGAGCGGCGCTCTTTAATTGGGAAGATGCGGCAAAAAAAACGGTTTCAGTTTATCACGAAGTAGAAAAAATGATTAAGTAAATGAAAAAAAGAATACTTGATAAGGTTGATGTCCTGGCAACTGATTACTATGGCCGCAGGGCAAAAACAGCCCGCGAAAAACTTTTTATTTATTGGGTGCTGCTCAGGAGATTGTTAAGCAGCGTAATTAATGTGCTGAACGCCAAATACCGTCTGCGCAACTGCCTTACGGGCAGGTTAGTCACCGTAAAGGGCCGGTTAATGGTCAGGAACGAAGGCAAAATAATAATTGGCAATGGCTGCCGCATCTGGTCGCACATCGGTACAACACAACTATCGGCAGGCCCCCGCGCGGTTATCGAAATAGGCGAAAATACATTTATCAATACGGGCACAATCATTACCTCCCGGAAGAATATCAGGATAGGAAAAAACTGCCAGATTGCTAACCAGGTAATTATTATGGATGATGACTTCCATGATGTGTATGCCGCCGAGAAAAACTGTTCGGTAAAAGAGGCCATCATTATTGGTGATAACGCCTGGATAGCCACCCGGGCTACAATTTTAAAAGGTGTAACTATTGGCGAAGGCGCCGTAGTTGCGGCAGGTGCTGTAGTTACCAAAGATGTGCTGCCGCACACGCTGGTTGGCGGCGTACCGGCTAAATTTATTAAAAGCCTTAAAGATGAAGCCCTCATCAATCGTGAAATATCAAACCTTATTCATAGTTAATCATGAGCCTTAAAGCTGCCATTAAATCAAACCCGGCAATCAAAGCCTTTGTTTATAAGCTCATTGTCAGCAACGCGAGGCCGCGTTGGTGGGTGCGCTGTTTCGTTAGCCCGCTTTTTTATAAACGCGGCAAAAAATCAGCTATCAGGCGCACCGCGAGAATGGATATATTACCGTTCAATAACTTCCGGTTAGGCCAATATTCAACCATTGAAGATTTTTGCACGGTAAACAATGGCGTTGGTGAAGTAATTATCGGCGATCATACGCGCGTGGGGATCGGTAATGTAATTATTGGCCCGGTAAGCATAGGTAACCACGTTATCCTTGCACAAAACATTGTGCTAAGCGGCCTTAACCATACTTATACGGATATTAATACCCCCATCAGGTTACAAAAAGTGACTACCGCTGATATTTTTATAGAAGATGAGGTATGGATTGGGGCAAACTCAGTGATTACAGCCGGTGTTACCATTGGAAAACATAGCGTAGTCGCAGGCGGTTCTGTAGTCACCAAAAGTGTACCTTCCTTTTGCGTGGTGGCAGGCAATCCGGCTAAAATAATTAAGTGCTACAACAAGGAAACTGATAAATGGGAGCGCGTAAGGTATGCCACAAATTAACCTGGTTATAGCGATATTTTAGTTGTGCAAAAATGAGCTGGAGTGCGAGACGCCTAAAAACTATCTTTGCGGTTAGTATTTCGCGCATTTTGCAAATAATGATCAATACGATCTAAAAAATACCAGGATATGCAAGGGGTTAAAAAACAACATTTGCCGCAAAAAAATTGCCTAACCTGCGGCAAGCCTTTTACCTGGCGTAAGAAATGGGAAAAAGTTTGGGAAGAAGTTAAGTACTGTTCAGAAAAATGCCGGCGGAACAAAACGCGCTGATCATGACATCACGGCCAGACACGGAAAGCCATTACGGGTTCAAAATTCGTCAACAACAACATCAGACGCGCAAATCAAAGCATAAAATTTGTTGTATAACCAGGCAACAACCCGTTTTAAAAATTATGACAAACCTTTATGTATCATCTGCGCCAGCCAGGCAACCTGGCTATCGGTTTGCGGAAACTTCCCAAAAACAATAACTTCCTGCTCAAAGCTTTTAAAAGCAGAATTCAATGTTACCGACAAAAAGTCAATCTCTTCGGTGGTGAATTGGCTGATGTCTTTGTTTTCAACACCCCATTCTATGATCTGCCGCACTAATGCAACCTCCCTTTCGGCAAATGCCCGCATTTTCAGTATAAAGCCTGCAAGATCTAAACGCAGGTCGTCGATCGCCAACTTATACTTCGCGGCAAAGTGACGGAGATTTTTTAGCTTGGTGATATTAAAAGATTCGATATTGGCCGAAAAGGAGCGCCTTTTACTTATCGTAGCTTCGCTCTCTGCCAGGCAATTTAAAAAAAGCTTCTCGCACAACGCGTCCAAAACCTCTTCCTTGTTCTTAAAATAATGGTATATGGTGCTCCTTCCCTTTTTACACTCATCAGAAATATCCTGCATGGAAACCCGGATATAACCGTAACGCTCAAAAACCACTTCCGCGGCTAAAATTATTTCTTCCCGCACCTGATCGTTTTCTGTTCTTTTCATAGTCGACAAAAATACATTATTTGTTCATTATAGCCAGCATAATTGATGGCTTTAATTAGAAAACATTGTATTTATACATTTATGACAATAAAATTAAAAACAATGCAGATACAAAAAATGTATATTTGTCGAAAATTAAAAATTTATCCGGCTTCATGAACCTGTTGGTTCAAACTGCGAATATGGAGGGTTGATGGAATCCGGTTCAATGCCATGCAAAATAGTCGACAAAAAAACACTAAACGTTCAATTGATTAAATGAAAACAACAATTACAATGGCCGGAGCGGTATTGACCACCCTGTGGATAACCGGCTGCTCCAGCAACACCAAACTCAAAACGGGTTCCGATACCCTCACTGTAAAAGTTTTTAATTTGTCGGCCGACACCGCGACGACCAACAATGGTATTGTTTATGACGGTACCCTTGAAGCGGAAAAAACCATCGACCTGAGCTTCCAGGTTTCCGGAACCATCGTATCGTTCCCGTTCAAAACAGGCGACTATGTTAACAAAGGTCAGTTGGTGGCATCTATAGATGAAACCACCTACCGCAGCCAGTACAACGCGCAACTGGCACAGGCTAAACTGGCCAATGAAAATTACACCCGTATTAACGAGGTTTTTAAAAAAGGCAGTGTTGCGGAAATCAAAATGCTGGAAGCCAAATCAAATTACGAACAGGCAACCGCGGCCGCCCACGCCACCTATCAAAATATTGTGCATACCCGCTTATATGCCCCTGTTAGCGGTTACATCGGCAATAAGATGGCCGAAGCAGGCGCGGTAGCCGGTCCCGGGCAGCCGGTATTACAGCTGCTGGATACCCGATCTGTAAAGGTACTGGTTGCCGTGCCCGAAAATGAGGTAAACCGTTACCAGGCAGGTACACCCGCAACCATAAAAATCGACGCGCTGGGCAATCAGCCGTTACAAGGCAAAGTGGCCGAGGTTGGTGTAACCGCTTTAAATGGCAGCGCCAATTACAATATTAAAATAGCTATCCCTAATACCGGTTTGAAATTAAGGCCAGGTATGCTTTGTAAAGTTACTTTTGCCGCCGCTACTAAAAAAACAAATGCTCCCGCCGGTGCCAAAGAAATTATCGTACCTGTTGAAGCCGTACAGGTAGATGAAAAAGGAAACAATTTCTTGTACATTATGAACGCCCAACATAAGGCAGTGCGAAAAGAGGTTACAACCGGGCAGCTTTACAACAACGGCATCGCCATCCAATCTGGCCTTTCGGGTAATGAGCAAGTGATCACATCCGGTTACCAGAAACTTGCCGATCAAACCCCTGTGATAGTTAGTAAATAAGCGCCCATCATGAAAAAGAACTCAAATTTAATTGAATGGGCCATGGAATACCATGTATTCCCGCTGGCGCTTTCCGCCATATTAGTACTGCTCGGTCTGGCCGGGCTGGTTAACATGCCGCGGAACGAATTCCCTGATTTCACCATCCGGCAGGGCCTCATTGTGGGCCAATACCCGGGCGCTTCGTCAAAACAGGTAGAAGAACAACTAACCAAAAAAGTAGAGGAATACCTTTTCAGCAACAACGAGGTTAACAAGAAAAAAACCTATTCCTTTTCGCGCGATGGCGTAATGTACATCTTTGTGGAGGTAGCAGATAACCAGGACGCCATCCAGACCAAAGCTTTCTGGAACAAGATCAAAAACGGAATGCTCATCCTGCAAAGTCAGCTCCCTAAAGAGGTAAAAGGCTTTTACATCGACAGCGAATTCGGTAATACATCCGCGTTGCTGATGTCGGTAGAATCAAAAACGCGGCCCTACAAAGAATTACTTCGTAATGTGGAAGATATTGAGGCCGAATTAAGGCAGGTTCAGGATGTGGCCAAAATATCCCACACCGGAAACCTAAACGAGCAGATCACCATTTATGTAGACAATAATAAGCTGCTGCAAAAAGGGGTATCGGTTGGTAATGTGATGCAGGTATTGCAAAACGAAGGCGCTATCAGTGCTGCCGGTAAAGAAGAAGGCAAAGTGGTAGACGAGCCTATCCACCTGAGTACCTACTATAAAACAGAGGCAGAACTTGCCGGGCAGATCATCAGGCAGGATGCGAACGGCAATGTGGTACGCCTGCGCGATGTAGCTACCCTTAAACGGGAATATGACGATCCGGACAGCTACGTAACCTCTAACGGCACCAAATCTATTGTGATCTCTTTAGAGATGATCGCCGGTAAAAACATTGTACAGTTTGGTAAAGAACTGGAAGAACATATCGAAAAGGTAAAGCAGCATTTGCCGCCCGATATCCAGCTGGTAAAACTGGCCGACCAATCGGAAGTAGTAGATGATTCCATCAACCATTTTATGAAGGAGTTTGCCTTCGCGCTTATCGGCGTAGTTTGCGTAGCCCTTTTATTACTTCCGTTCAGGGTTGCCGCCGTTGCCGCCGCAACTATTCCCATCACCATAGCAGCAACATTAGCCATCATGTACATGGCCGGTATTGAGTTGGACACCGTTACCCTTGCAGCGCTGATTGTTGTACTGGGGATTGTGGTGGACGACCCGATTGTAGTAATTGATAACCATGTTGAAAAACTGGATCACGGGATGTCGGTTTGGGAAGCGGCCATCAGCAGCGCTAAGGAGTTATTCCCGTCTGTGTTCACCGCTACGCTGGCCATATCGGCAACCTTTGTACCTCTTGCATTTTTCATGACGGGCACCGCCAAGGATTTTATCCGGGTGTTCCCGGTAACCATCATGATCGCTTTAACACTTTCCCTGATCATCTCTATGATGATTGTACCTTTTTTCAATACCCTGTTCATCAAAAAGGGCCTGCTGCACAATAAAGCAGCCGAAAAGCGGTCGTTTCTTGACAGGCTGCAGGATTTCTTTGACAACCATATCGGCAACTCCATGAAGCACTACAAACTAACCGTATTTTTCGCGGCGCTATCTGTAGTGGCAGGTATGGCCATTATGGGGATACTGCCGCAGCAACTTTTCCCGAAAGTTGAACGGAACCAGTTTGCCATGGAAATATACCTGCCATCCGGTTACAGGCTCGCGCAAACAGACAGCGTAGTGAAAGGCATGGAGAAGATATTAAAGCAGGACAAACGCATCCTAAATTATACCAGTTTTATCGGCAGCAGTTCACCGCGCTTCCATTCGGTTTACGCTCCAAACCTGCCGTCGAAGAACTATGCCCAGATCCTGGTAAAAACTGAATCAGAAGATGCTACCGCGAAGGTGATTGTAGACTATCAGCATAAATACAGCAACCTTTTTCCGGCCGCTTACGTGCGGATGAAGCAGTTGAACATGATCAATGCCCTGGCCCCTATCGAGGTAAGGATCAGCGGTAATGATATCCCTGCCTTAAAACAGGTGGCTAACCAGGTGATAGCCATAGGCAAAACGCACAAACAGGTTACCTGGGTAAGGACAGACTACAATGAGATCCAACCTACGCTTAAATTGGATATTAAAACGGCAGATGCGTCGAGGCTCGGCATAAGTAAAACCGATATCGCCAACACCGTAGCAATGCATTCGGAAGGGATTACCGCAACCCAGGTTTGGGAAAACAACTACGCGATAGACGTAAAGATCAAATCGCCTAAAGCTTCCCGGAGCGACCTTTCGGCGCTGCGCGACCTGAACATCGTTTCGCAGCAAAACCATTCATTGGTTCCGCTGAGGCAGGTGGCAGACATTAACCAGGAATGGAACGATGGGCAGATTACCCGCAGAAACAGTGTGCGTACGCTTACCGTTAGGATGGATGTAACGCAAGACGCAGTTGCTAATGCCGTATTGCAGGACATGCAGCCCGCCATCGAAAAAATAAAACTTCCCGCAGGCGTTGAATTGCGTTATGGGGGTGAACTGGAATTACAAGGCGAAAACCAGGGCCCGATGGGCACGGCGCTTGGCGTAAGCATCATTCTTATATTCCTGATCCTGTTGTGGCACTTTAAACACCTTAAACACGCCCTGCTCAGCATTACCACAATGCCGTTAAGCTTATTGGGCGCAGCATCCGGCCTGCTGATTATGGGTTACCCATTTGGGTTTACGTCATTCCTTGGTTTGTTGGCCCTTTGCGGTATAGTTGTACGTAACGGCATCATCCTAATAGATTTTGCAGAAGAACTCAGGCTGCACGAAGGTAAATCGGTATTTGAAGCGGCAAAGCTATCCGCCGAACGCCGAATGCGCCCTATCTTTTTAACTTCCGCGGCGGCGGCAGTTGGTGTGATACCAATGGTGATCAGCCGGTCATCCCTCTGGGGGCCGCTGGGTACCGTGATCTGCTTCGGTTTGCTGGTATCCATGCTGTTCACCCTGTTTGTACTGCCAACCTTATACTGGCTGTTCTTCCGCAAGGAAGACAACATTAACCCGGCGAAGGAAACACCGGAAACCGTAACCGAATAAGTTTATCATCATGAAATCAGTTATCATATATATTATTTTATTGGTAGGCCTGCAGGCTAACGCGCAGCAGCATACCATATCCCTGGAGCAAAGCAAGCAGGCCGCCATAGCCTATAGCTATGCCCTTAAAAATGGCCTGCTGCGGGTAAATTCGGCAAAGGCGGATGTTGCCGCGGCCAAATCAGATTACCTGCCTTCGGTTAACGGCACAGGCGTAGGCCTGTTTGGTTTTAAAGATTTTGTACCTGCAATACCCGGCGTATTAACCAAAGGCATCAACAACGCTTACCTTGTAGGCGTTACCGGCACACAAACAATTTATGCCGGCGGCAAAGTTAAAACAGGCAACGAACTGGCAGCGCTGCAACTACAGGTAAACGAGATCCGCAAAAAACAATCAGCAGATTCGGTATTGTTGCTCACCGAGCAGAAATACTGGAACCTGGTGAACATACAGGAACAGCAGAAAACGCTGGCGGTTAACGAAACCTTGTTAAACAGCGTATTGAAAATGCAGCAGGACATGCTGGCCTCCGGTTTAATAGCCCGTAATGACCTGCTCAAGGTTAAAGTACAGTTGAGCCAGTTGCTGGTATCTAAAAGTAAATTACAGAACGGCCGCCGGGTGGCCCTGCTGGATTTCTCGGTATATACCGGCATCCCTTTTGATTCGCTGATGGTGATGCAGGATACCCTGAATAAAAACAGCATCCCTGCCTTGCCGGCCTTGCAGCCAGATACCGCCTTAGACAGGAATACCAATTACCAATTGTTAACCAAACGTGTGTTAGGCGAAAAGCTGCAAACCCGTTTGGCCAACGGCGATAACCTGCCCAGCCTGGCTGTAGGCCTGAGCGCTTCGCAGGTAGGCACTATCCGCAACAGCGTAGGCGGCACCTTTTCTCCGGCGGGTTTTGTAACCCTGAGCATACCTATATCCGGCGGCTTATGGGGCCGTGGTAAGCAAAAGGTAAATCAGCGCAGGATCAGCGAAGAAATTGCACAAAATGATTACCGAGACGGGCAGAACCAACTGCGGGTAGGCATTATGCGCTATTGGTACGATATGCAGGACCAACTAACGCAGATTCATTACGCCAAGGACAACCTGGAGCAGGCCACTGAAAATTTAAAAGTGAACAAGGACAATTACAAGGCCGGCCTGGCTACCATTTCGGAGGTACTTGATGCGCAAAGCGCTTATCAGCAAGCAGCAAGTACGGTTGCCACAGCCTTTGCGGATTTTTATGTACGGGTAGCCATCTATAATTATATAACCGCTAAAACTGACGACCGGCCCTAACTAAAAGCTTTAAAAGTCGGCAATAAGCAGCCGGAACGGAAAGAGAGTACTAAAGAGCCGGGTACCGGCTCTGCCATAAAGGCTCTTTAAATACAGATAGCCCGCGTGTACCGTTTAATCCTGTGAGGTTAAGAGGTACACGCGGGCTATCAACTTTTTGATGAATTTAAAAGTTATTCACCGGAACATGCTTAGTGAAAGCAACTGTGCAAATCTTAAGTTTAAGCGTCCGCTACCCAACTTAGAATTTAAGACTTTGAACTTCAGGCTATTCCCTGCCCAGCAACCGAATCTGGTAACTAAATGACGTTGGTTTGGAATATACCCGGTATTGCTCCAATGGTCTTGGTCCGCAACCATTTGAACCTACGCCGAGCGTTTTATGGCTGATACACAAAACAGTCCATTTGCTTTTTGGCATGTCAATTTTGTATTCAACATCGGTCATTTCTTCATCGCAATAAGGCTGCGCGCTTACCTGTAAAAGTTCATCAGTTTGCTTTACCGCAATGCCCGATCCTTTACCGGTAAACAGCTTAGCCCAGCGCACATCTTCATGGTTGCCGTTGTCCATCGGTTTTTCATAGGGAGTAACCTGTTGCGCTACGCTGCTGCTGTAGTGGCCAACGTCAAAGCCGCTCTTCCTGTCGGCATAGTTTTCCATCGGTCCGCGACCAAAATATTCAAACCTGTCCAGATCCTTTTTCAGGAACAGGCGCACACCTAAGCGGGCAAATACAATTTTATCATTCCCATCAAAACTTACGTTATTATCAACCCTGATATTACCGTTGCCGTTAATGGTGTAAACCACCTGGTGATGCACTGCGAAATCATGTTTACCGGTGCCGGTAAGGCTTGCTTTTATCTCCACTTCGCCGGTAGGCAGTTGAGTGGCTTTCACATCACCGGCTTTCCAGGCCAGCTCCTTCAAGCCGTATTTAACCCAGTAATCATCGTATGCCCACATATCATCAATACGGTGAGGCGCGCGCCAAAGATGCAGCATCGGGCCGCCGTTACCTTCTAAAAGGTTACCGCCATCTGTTTCCATTTTGCTAAACGTACCTTTGGCTTTGTCAAATTCAAGCGCGAAGCCCTTGCCTTTTACCCTGATCTCATCTTTACCATCGGCTAAAGTCAATTGGTTGGTTACAGGTTGTTCTTTCGCTGCCGGGATGGCTATCGGCAATTCCAGTTGCTGCGCCGCAACTTCAAAGCCCTTGGCGGCCCACATATTGCCGGCAGCCTGATCACAAGATATACGCAGGAAGTATTCGGCACCAGGTTTCGGAGTAATATGGTATGGTACTTTTACATCCTGCTCTGCTCCCGGTTTAATCTCTTTTAAAGGTAAACTGCCGGATGAGATGATATTCCCGTTTTCGCTTACTTCCCATTTAGCGGTAAAACTGTTTAAGGTAATGAACTGGTACCGGTTTTTAATGGTCACCACACCATTTTTCAAATCTTTAGCGCGAATCCCGATCCACTGATAAGCATGCTTTAGCTCGGGATAATGGGGTTTTGGCGATCTGTCAGAAAACACAACGCCCTTGTGGATGAAATAATGATCGTTAGGGAATTCGCCGAAACCGCCGCCATAAGCCGTTATCGGGTGTTCAGGGTCGCGGTTATTGTAAATGCCCTGGTCCTGCCATTCCCATATCGCACCACCCAGTAACTGCGGGTATTTATCAAACAACTCGTTGTAAATATCTACCGACCCCATGGAGTTGAACATAGCGTGCGCATACTCGCACAGGTAAAACGGCTTGGTTAAAGTGTTATCGTTGGCATGCTTTTCCAGGTTTTGCACATCGGTATACATCTCGCTGTCCATATCGGCAGGGTTGTTTTTACCGATGCCGAAACCCTGATAGTGCGTTGGCCGCGTAGTGTCGATATCTTTAATGGCTTTTAAAATGGCCCGGAAGTTTGATCCTCCGCTGCCGCATTCATTACCCAGGCTCCAGATAATCACTGACGGATGGTTTTTGAAATTTTGTACGTTAGCAACGTTCCTGTCAATCAGCGCGGCTTTAATCCTTGGCTCTTCGTTAAACTCATCCCAGGCGCCGTGGCTTTCCAAATTGGCTTCGGCTACCAGGTAAATCCCGTACTGATCGCATAGTTCGTACCAGCGGGGATCGTCGGAATAATGACAGGTACGTACATGGTTGCAGTTGGCCTGTTTAATCATTACAAGGTCCCTGATCATCTGTTCTTCTGTAACTGCATGACCGTCGTTCGGCCAGTTTTCATGCCGGTTTACGCCCTTAAGCTTAACCGGCACACCGTTAACCAAAAACAACCGGCCTTTAATTTCAATACTCCTGAAGCCGGTGCGTGACGATAATGTTTCAACCGCGTTATTGCCATCATTAATTTTAACTACGGTGGTATACAGCTTGGGCGTTTCGGCGGTCCATTTTTGCGGGTTGTTTACATGAAAACTGGTTTCCACAGTAACCTCTTCACCCGGTTTAAGCGCCGGAATAATTTTCTTTGCTATTGCTCCGGGAACCGGCATGGTGCCATTATATAGCGCAACATCAAGCACACGGGCTTTAACCGCGGCGGTACTGTAATTTTTTATTTTGGCCGATACCAGTACCTCTGCGTTTTTATATTGTTTATCAAGATTGGTTTTAACAAAGTAATCCCGGATATGCTCCTGCGGACTGCTCCACAGCGTTACATTCCTGAAAATGCCGCTCAGGCGCCACATATCCTGGTCTTCCAGGTAACTGCCCGACGTAAAGCGATAAACCTCGACAGCTAATGTATTTTTACCGGGCTTAATGTATTTGGTAAGGTCAAACTCGGCGGCATTGCGGCTGTTAACACTATAGCCTACCTTTTTACCATTTACCCAGATAAAAAAACCCGCATCAACGCCGTCAAAAGTGATAAAAATGCGCCTGCCGCTCCATTCGGCAGGCACTGTAAAATCGCGGCGGTAGCTGCCTACCGGGTTGCGCTCGGTGTAGGCGGTGAATTTTTGAGGCGGGGTACTCATTACCCTCGGAAAATCTTTTTGAAAAATATAGTTGTAGTTACTGTAATAAGGTGTGCCGTAACCTTCAATCTGCCAGTTAGAGGGCACTTTGATATCTTTCCATTTAGATACGTCAAAACCAGGCTTATAAAAATCAACAGGGCGTTTTTGCGGCCAGTCAACCCAGTTAAATTTCCACAAGCCGTTGAGACTGCGACAAAACGACGATGCATGACGGTTGGCAGCTAATGCTTCCTTTAAAGAGGCATAAGGCATCAGCGTAGCATGACTGGCTTCTTTATTGATACCGATATTTTCCGGGTCTTCAATTTCCTTAGGTACAAAAGCGGTATCTGTCGCCGATAACCTGCTGCCCGCAGGCGCCTGGAAGCCGAAGCCTGCCTTACAGCAAAAAATAAAGCTAAGGCTAAACAAAACAAGGTTATTTTTCAGGAAAAACGTTTTAGTCATAGATAGTAAAAAGTTTAAGGCGGTTTATAATTGCGGTTAACAATACAAATAAATGTATTTTTTACAGATGTAAAAGGTTTTATTTAACTGTTTGTATGCAAAATGTGCCGGCGGTATGTAAAAATACCGTTATAAAGCTCAAACCAAATAGTTTATAAAAGCAAAAGCGGCTTATAGCTTTCTATAAACCGCTTTTGCTAAACGTAAAATTCTTTAATGCAGATCAATACTTAGTTTGCTTAACACCCTGTTGCCCACTTTATTTCCCTGCATGACACCGTTATCAATAGCATCCATAAAATGGATACCGCCCCAAAAGCGCGATATGGCGGCTTCTTTAGCCGCTTGCGTAAAGGAAGCGAAGCGCCTTGGCGGTACCCCGTAACTTACCTCCACATTATCGGTATATGCAAAATTATTACCGAAATAATGCGTAAGGATAACCGCTGATGTACTTGAAACCACCGAATGCCCGCTGATATACTCCGGGAAAGGCGGTGTTTGCAGCAGCGGTTTCCAATGCGGATCGATGTATTTGCGGATGGCCGTTTCGGGGCGGATGCGGTTGGTGCGGTATTTATCGTCCCAGCAGCAAATAAAAGCATCCATCAAGCCTATGGCGACAACGGTGTTCACCTCCATTGTTTTGGCGAAAGAGGCATTGCTTTGCCTGCAGGCTATATTGGCAATACCCATCCAATGCGCCCCCGGCGAAATTTTCTTTAAACCGATAAGCATATGACCATCGTTTTGAACGGCAAAAGGGTTGCAATCCCAAAAGTTGGCTATATCCTTTTCTTCCTGCTTTAAACCGCTTCCGCTTTTAGCGTAGCTCATTAACAGGAATTTATAAAAAGCCGAATTTTTATCGGTAGAAAAAGGAATTGGCGGATCCGGAACAAACTGTGCTGCCGAATCAAGTGTAAAAGGCCTCACCGTATTAAAATAAGGCTCAACCGGCAACATATAGGCCGGCGGGGTTAGGTCCCAACTGCCGGGAGTGCCCTTGAGCTTATAGCGCGGATAGTTGCTTATTTTCCGATAGTTATCGGCCTTGGCGTAAGTCAGGATCTTTTTGCTGATCAGTTTCGCGTAGCTTTTTGAACTGTCGATTATTGCGTCGCTGAAACCGATCCTTCTGCACGAATCTACAAAGAGTTCCTCCTTTTTAAGCATTAAACTGCCCGAAGGTTGAAGCTTGGCGGCTGTTTCATACATAGCGAGTACCGCGCTCAGCTCATTACTATATCCCGAAATTTGTTTGGGCACATCAATTACAGGATAATCATTTAGTTTACCCCGCAAACTTTTTACCTGTTTATTGTCCCGGCTTACTACTTCGTATCCCGCCAGGCAGGTGTAGGCAAAAAAGCGGGAGGCCAATGGTGGGTTGGTAACATCATGGATCATTACATCAGCCATTTGGTTAATTACCTTACCGATATCGCGGTTGCCCAACCGCGGCGGTGGTGTTTTGTGGCAGCCGCTTAATGCTAATAAACCTGATACCCATATGCATATATTTCTTTTCATAACCTGTTACTGTTGTTTATAGGCCTTAAGACCGCCTTGATCCGTACTGAAAAGAAGCATATTTTTTAATTGAAGTACGCTTCTTACATCTCCTTTTAAGTTAAAGCCCGATTCGGGTTGGTTTACATAGCTGTAACCGCCTTTTCCATCGCCCTTAAGTAATACGCCGTAATTGGCATCGTATTTACCAAAACGGATGCGGGCGTGGTTTAGGTTACCGCAAAGCAGCAGGTCGTTTTTGCCATCATGGTCATAATCAAGGATAGTGATGGTATAAACCGGGGCGTACTGGGCCTGGGCAGGCAGGTTATTTTCATGCAATTTACCTTGCGCATTGCTCAGGAAAAAGCTTGTAGCTAAATGATTGGCACTGAGTTTTTTTACCCCCTGTAATTCTTCGGCGGTAAAGATCTTATCAACGGTAGCATCGGCATAGCTTTTATAATCAGGAAAACGGCCCCTCATGATGCTCATCTGATCAAGCATTTCATCGCGGGTGACATACGGGTAACTAACATGTTGGATATAAAAGCAAAGGATGGGATCCACAGAGCCATTGTCATCAAAATCTTTGTATAACATTTCGGCAGGTTCAGCATCGGTAGCTTTACATTGGGTATTGAGACCGATGTTACCCGCTATAATATCGGGGTGCCCATCATGGTTAATATCGCTTATCGTGATGCAGTTCCACCAGCCTGTATATTTTTTATCAAAATATTTTCCGGTAGCATCGGTTAGCTTCGCGTTGTTATTTTCAAAAATGGTGATCGGCATCCATTCGCCCACCAACACCAGGTCGGGCTTTTGATCCCCGTTCATGTCTACCCAGGCGGCATCGGTTATCATGCCGATATTTTTTATGGCCGGGTTGTAATTAGCCGTTTGGTTGCTGAAATGGCCTTTGCCATCATTAATTAAAATATAGCTCTCCGGCGCTTCGGGATACTGCCCGGGTATTACCCGGCCTCCTACAAACAGGTCCGCAAAACCATCCCCGTTAATATCTGCCGCTTTTACGCAGCTTTTGCTGCCGGTCATTTTTGGCAGCGCCTGCGCGGCCTTGGTAAAATTACCCCCGCCATTGTTAAGGTAAAGCCTGTCCTGTAATAAAGGGTCATCCACTTTGTAATCGGCGTACCCACCAGAGGCCACGTATAAGTCAGGTTTGCCATCGTTATTAACATCAACAAAAAGTGCGGCTGCGTCAGTGCTTTTTTGGTCGGCCGTAAATGCTGCGTTGGCTTTAGCGGTAAACTTACCATCCTTTTGCTGCAGGTATAAAGCACCCGGCAGCCCATCGTGGCCACCAACATACACATCTTCTAAACCATCGCCGTTAACATCAGCTTTGGCAAGGCAGGTGCCCGAAAAGGATATCGAATTGGGTAATAAAGGCTGCCGTTTAAAATCGTTGGTTGTATTTTCGATTTGATGCGTTATTATGGGCGAAGCTGTTTCTTTAAATACGGGTTTTATCGCTTTAAGGAACGGTTTTGTGCCTTTGGCATCCTGTTCATTCAAGGTAACCTGCCTATCTGCCTTTACATTGGTGAGTAATTGCGAACCACCCCTTTGCCAGGTAACCCTTAATGAATCAATTACCTGATTAGCACCCATGCCAAAGTGTAATACGGATGATACGGTAGATTGATAACCACGGGTTGGCATCTGTTCAAGCAGTTGTTGTTTGCCTTTACTATAAACAGAAACTTTAGCGCCTATGCCCTGCGTATTCCCGCCTGCGCCCTTAAGGCTGACTGCTAAATAATGATTGCTATTTTGCGCGGATGCCTGGTTTTCATATACAAACGCAGGTTGGTTAATGTTGTTAATCACCAGATCAAGATCGCCATCATTATCCAGGTCGGCATAGGCCGCCCCGTTGCTGTTTGATGGCATGGTAATACCCCATTGGCTGCTTACATTGCTGAACATGGCATTACCTTCATTTTTAAAAAAATAACTCTTAACCTGCGACGACGGCATTTGGTTTACAATATTGAGCAGATCTTCGCGCATTACCCGCCTGTCTTTCAGGTTATCGCCCATAAACTTTAAAAAGTCCATATTGGTATAATCGCGCGTGTAGCCGTTGCTTACAAAAAGATCTTTCCAGCCGTCGTTATCATAATCGGCAAAGAGCGGAGCCCAGCTCCAGTCGGTATTGGAAACACCGGCCAGTTGCCCAACCTCGCTAAAGGTATTGTTGCCGTTATTGATCTGCAGCATATTACGCATATACTGGTAATAAAAGCCTACCTTCAGGTTCAGATCAAACGCCTCATAATTATCAATACCAAAAAGCAGCTTTTGGCGCTTATTATCTTCGGGCAGCATATCCAGCGTATAAATATCGGGCTTGCCGTCGTTATTGATGTCTGTTACATCGTTGCCCATTGAGTAAAATGAGGTATGGCCCATTTGCTTTTGCAGTTCATCCGTAAAAGCGCCCTTCGCGTTGTTGATATACAACCTGTCGGGCACGCTGTAATCGTTAGAAATATAAATGTCAGGCCAGCCATCGTCGTTAATATCGGCAATCCCGGCAGCCAGGCCATATGATAGCGGATTGTTTACGATACCGGCTTTTTCGGTAATATCAATAAACCGGTTATTGTCATTTCTTAATAAACGGATACCCGATTCAGCATCCCTTTTCGCGGCCATATCTTTTACAAAAGCCTCATCCATAATGCTGATACGGCCGGGATTGTGGTTGATCAGCAACAGGTCGAGGTCGCCATCCCTGTCGTAATCAAAAAAATAAGCCTGGGTACTGAAGGATGGAAAATCTAAACCATAGTCGGCCGTCATGTCCTTAAACACCGGGACTCCGGCCGCGTTGTTCCCCTGGTTTATCAATAACTGGTTGACCCGTTTTTCGGCGCGCACTTTACCAGAATAGCATATGTACAGATCAAGCTTACCATCGCCGTTCACATCGGCCATCGTTACCCCGGTTTTCCAGGGGCCCGGCCTACCGGCTACGCCTGCTTCGGCAGTTACATCCTTAAATTGCAGTTTCCCCTGGTTCAGGTATAGTTTATTATCGGTCATATTGCCGGTAAAATACACGTCGGGCAGGCCGTCGCCATTTAAATCGCCGGTAGCAACGCCTCCCCCATTATAAAAATATTCGTACATGAGTACGTTGGTATTTAAGCCTTCGGTTAAAGTGTTAGCGAAATCAATATGGGTTTGTTCGGGAGCAAGCAGTTTAAACAGCGGGGTATTTGTATCTGCAACAGGCTTGTTATTGCCGCAACCGGCAAATATTGCTGAATAAAAAAGCCAATGGATCAAAAACCACCCAGTTGTTCGCTGTTGCAGCGAAGGAGTACGCCGGAATATCTTCATTTTTTGGTTTAATTAGCTACGGCTATAGGTGGCCGGAAAATTGGTGTCAATATAACAATTATTCCGGGTTCACTGCAAATAATAAAATGCTTCTAAAAAAGGCTCAAAGCCTGGTGATAACCGGTTGCCAGTAAGTTATAAGCCAGAAAGATTTGACGTATCCGTTATTTTTTTAATTACGTCGTCCAGTTCATAAGCAGAGGAAAGAATATAGTCGAGTACTTGCTGTTTATCGGTAACAGTTGGGTCATCTATCAGTGGTACCAATCCCATGATCCTGCACAGAGGTGCGCGTATAATATGTGATTGTATCCAGGAGATCTCTTTAAGCCTTTTATTTTGCTCTTCTATGGCTTTAACGTGTTTTAACTGTTCTGTTATATCAGTGGCTATTACCAGGTTAGCGTTTCGGCCTTTATATTGTATTGGCGATACCTGGATTTTTACAGTTATTAATTCGCCACTCTTTTTTTTGTGGATATACACTTCCCGGGCTATTTCTTCAGGGTTTGCCCCGGCTTTGGCAAGGCTATTCAGCAGGTGCGGTATTTCCTCGGGGGGCCTGATATCTTTCAACGTCATAACAGAAAACTCCGCATAGCTGAATCCGTAATGGTTTACCGTGGCCTGGTTAACATCCAGAAACCTCATTGTTTCAATATCCATCACCCACATGGGTAACGGACTGAAATTAAATAAGTTACTGCTATGCCTTTCGGAGTTCTGTAATTCAATGATCTTCTTTTTACGTTCAATACTGTATAAAATGCTTTTATACAACGCAGTTGGGGTTAAATCATCCTTCAAAAGATAATCGGCAACCCCCATTGATAATGATTTAACGCTGAAATTGATATCTGTGTAACCCGTTAACACAATCAGAGGCGACGAGCCGATCAAATCAAGAATATTTCTGATCAGTTCCTCCCCTGTTTTGTCGGGTAAAGTGAGGTCTAACAAAACAATATCAAAGGTGTTGTTTAACAACACCTCGCGGGCGGCTTCAAAATTAAAACAATGCCTGATGTGAGGCACTTCGATCTCCTCGAACAGGAAATCTTCAATAAGCGCTAAATCGCCCGCGTTGTCTTCAATAATTAAAATGCTATAATCTCTTGTATCCACCGACATTGACATGATTACCTGGGGGGAATTGAAACAATGTTTATCCAAAAATCTTCTATTTTACTTACCGCGTTGATAAAGTCATTTGCTTCAATGGGCTTCACAATGTAGCAGTTAACATGATTGTTGTACGATTTGGACAAATCCTTTTCAGATGACGATGTTGTTAAAATAATAACCGGTATATGCCGGTACTTTTCGCTGTTTTTCAAATACATCAACACCTCATGCCCACTTACTTTGGGCAGGTTAATATCCAGCAGCACAATGTCGGGCAGTAAATCCTTTGAGTTGAGGCTTTCAAAAAAATCTATCGCCTCTCTACCATCCCGCTTAATGGTTATTTCATTAATGATTTTGCTTTCACCAAGTGCTTCGGTGGTTAACAGGATATCTCCTTCATTATCCTCAACCAATAAAATACTTACCGATTTCATAACTCTGTTTTCTTTATGGTAAAATAAAAGGTAGTTCCCTGTCCATAAACAGATTCAACCCAAATCTTACCTCCCAGGTTCTCTACTATTTTTTTTGTTATGGCAAGCCCCATTCCGGTTCCTGAATATTGATCCTTGTGGTGCAGCCGTTGAAATATCACGAAGATCTTATCGAAATACTGCGGCTCGATACCGATGCCGTTATCCGCTACCGAAAATTGCCAGTACTCTTCTGTTTCTTCATATTTTATTTCTATGTGTACATTCGTTTTTGGGTCGTGGTATTTTAAACTGTTACCTATTAAGTTTTGAAAAACCTGCCGCAACGGGGCCTTGTAGGTCCGCACCACCGGCATATTTGCAAACAAAACGGTTGCCTTCCCTGCTTCTATCCGTTTATGATAAAACGCCAGTATGCCTTTAATTAAGCGGTCTACCTCAACATCATCAATATTTTCGGCCATTGATCCTACCCGCGAAAACTCAAGCAGATCAAGTATAATCTGGCGCATCCTCTTAGCGCCGTCTACAGCGAAGTTTATGTATTGCAAGCCCTTTTCGTCCAGTTTATCGTTATATTTTCTTTCAATTTGCGAAAGGAAACCTGTAACCATCCTTAACGGTTCCTGTAAATCGTGCGATGCAACGTATGCAAACTGTTCCAGTTCGGCGTTGGATGCGGTTAGCTCTTTGGTCTGACGTTTTAAACTCTCGTTTAACTCCATCAGGCGCTGATCAGAAAGCTTACGCTCGGTGATATCTTTAAAATAGACCGACAACCCCGTAGCCGATGGATAAGCGCTAATTTCGTACCACTTTTGCAGGGGATCATAAAAATCTTCAAAATGAACGGCTTTCCCGGTTTCCACAGCCTGGTGATAGTTATGGTAGGATTTAGAATTTACCGATTCATTAAACACATTCCATAAATTGGAATTAAGCATGATTTCCCTGGATTTGCCCAACACCTTTTCGGCCATGCTGTTCCAATAAGTTATCACCCAATTTTTATCCACTGCAAAAAAACCGTCACCAATGCTTTCCAATATTAAGTTTCGTTCTTCCAGTATTTCCGAAGCTGCTATTTCCGCTTTTTTACGCGCATCAATTTCCTGGAAGCTACCGTAAAGCCGCAGGCACCTGCCTTTGGCAAATTCGGCCTCGCCTATTGATCTTACCCACTTATCGTGACCTTTTTGGGTAACTATTTGCACCTCAATATCCCATGATACACCTTTTTCAATGGCCTCCTTAACTTTTGCGCTGATGATATTTCTTGATTCGCCCTCTTTATAAAAGTTGATGCCTGTATCAAGGTCAGGCACAAAACCATCATCCACTTCATGGATTTCCCGGGTTACGTTAGACCAGTAAATGCTTCCCGTGCGCAAATCAAACTCCCAGCTTCCTATCCGGGCCATACTGTTGGCTTTTGCAAGCAAATCTTCAAGCTCCTTCTTTTCTGTAATATCTTTGGCAACGCAAAAAATCAAACCATCTTCAGAGGGGGCCGAGGTTGTCCAGGCAAGCCATTTGGTTTTGTGTTCCCGGGTTTCAAATCTGCATTCAAAATAAGTGGTGGCTTCTCCCTGCAGGATAGTATGGAATTGAGCAAGACAGATTTCTCTATCATCTACATGTATAAAATCAACGAAAGGCCTGTTTAATAATTCCAGTTCCGGGTAGCCAAGTAATGAAATCATGGCGGGGTTTACCTTTTTAAAATAACCATCTGTGCCGGTGGAACAGATCAGGTCGGGTGCAAGGGTAAAAATCTGGTCAAGTTCCTGCTCAACCTGTTTACGGCATATTTCCGCGCCAAAAGTTTGGCTAAAGCGCTCAAATAGCAAGGTATAAAAGCTTTCCGGGTAATCAGTTACCGATAACCCTAATAGGATAACCCCTATTACCTCGCCTCCAAACATTATCGGAGCCCCGTAGGCGCTGGTGATCCCGGCAATAAGCGCTTCAGGCTTACGTGCAAAAAAATCATTCCGCTGCACATCAGCGAAAAACTGTATGGCTTTGGTTTCCCATACCATTCCGGGCAAACCTTCTCCTTTTACAAAACTAAGTTGCGTGCCGCCTTCATTATAAAAAGACCGGGCCTCATCCGTTTCACAGTAGTTTACGGTCAGGTTAATCTTTCTCTTGTCAGACGATACCAACCAGACTTCCGCAATTTTAAAATTGCCGAAACGGGCAATTTCGCCTAAAACCCTGAACAGCATTTCTTTAAGAGTAGCCTGTTCATTAAAAATGGCGGCAATTTCGGCAAGTAAAGCCTTGTGCAAATCATTGATCTTTCGCCCGGTTATATCTCTGATAAACATGGAAACGCCTTTGCCTGATGGATACACCCGGTTTTCCTGCCACAGGTTTAAGGGAGGATAGTAATCCTCATTACATACATATACATTACGGCTGTAAGCTTCCATAATTGCATCGTAAGTTTTAGATCCTACAGCGTCAGGAAATAATTCCCATATATTTTTACCAATTAATGCCGCGGTAGGCATCCCCAAAAGCTTTCCGACAGTTTTATTGGCGTAGGTATAACACATGTGTTCATCAAGGGCAATAAAACCATCTGCTATATTTTCAAGTAAATCTTCAATCTGATCGTTTTTCGCAGTTAATTCACGCTCGGCAATTTTCGTATCAGTTACATCATAAAATATTGAATAAAAACCCTTTACAACCTCATCTGCAATATCAGGAATGTATTGGGTATGTGTATAAATTTCAGTGCCTCCGGAGTTTACAAATGTTTGTTCGAAACTTTGCGGTGAGCCGGCCAACACCCCTGCAACCCTGTCCTTTAATTGCTCAAAACCTACTGCCGACATCAGATCGGCTTTATTCATACCAATAATCTCTGTGGCCGTTTTGTTAAACCAGTTGTAGTAAGCTTTATTGGCAAAAAGACATTTTAAGCCTGTATCCCAGTAGGCAATCATGGCCGGCACGTTATCGGTGATAGTTTTTATAAAATTTTCCCGTTCTGCCGCCCTTACCTGGCTTAACCTGCGTTCGGTGCTATCAATAAAGTTGCAAACAATGGCATTTACATCAGGCTCATGAAGAAAATTTGAAAACACGCAATCGAGCCAGACGTAGCCGCCATCGGCATGTTTTGTACGAAAACTGGCGGCTTTGGGAACTCCGGGTAATTTTAACACCTCGTCAAGCAATCCGCGCAGCATCGCTATATCGTTAGGATGAACAAGATCGGCGAGGGTAAGCTTAGCCCGCTCATGATCGTTCCAGCCCGCTATACGCACAGCTGAGGGGCTGCGGTATATCACATTCATAGAGGCATCAAGCAGTGAGATGCCGCTGTAGCTGTTTTCAATTAACTTGCGAAAGCTTAAATTACCCCTTGCAGGCTCATGCATTATAATATGTCCAGCGGCAATACTACCGGTTACGGTTATATCATCAATTATTTTGGTATAGCCCAGCAGTTCCCTGTCTTCATCATACAACGCGGTGTACCGGATACTTGCCCAAAAAACGGTGCCGTCTTTTTTTAACCGCCATCCGTTTATCTGATAGTTGTTATTGATCAGCGCCTCCTGCAGGTTATAAATAGGACTATCCGTTTTAAGTGTTTCCTGCGGATAAAAAAGAGCGATCGATTCGGCCAAAACTTCGGCTTCCTGATATCCAAGCAGAAGTTCGGCCTCCTTGTTTAAGCTGATGATGATGCCGTCGGGATCAGTTAATATCAATGCACGGTGCTGCACTATATTATTGATCATGGCCCTGCATAGCCGTGCGTAGTTAATGTGCCGTATGCCCCGCTCATCATATAGGTGCTTCGGCTCCGTATTGCGTTCAGGTTGAAACGGCATAATATTTATAATTAGTAACAGAGAAATATTGCTTACCGAGCATTCTCTATGAAATAATACTTAAAATAAACAGGTTCGGAGTTCTTGAGGATGTTATTTTATAAATGTTAGAAAAAAAAACTATATCTCCAATAATTATTTAAACGATATTTACCGGGTAAAAGGTTGTGTAAATGGCGCCTAACCCGAAAATATTTTATTTTAGGACCACGGCTACCTGTTCAGAGAGCTTCATCCTGTTGATATCGCTTATCTTGTTGATGACCAGGTAACTTTTATTCAATCTTTGCGTATTAAAAACCGTATAACCTAATTACATGAGCGCTTACCATATTTTTATAGTTGAGGACGACCGTTGGTACGGTGAAATTCTTCAATACCATATCAGTTTAAATCCAGACTATAAAGTAACCCGATTTGAAACCGCCAAAGAGCTTTTAAATAACCTGTACCAGCAGCCCGATCTGATCACGCTCGATTTTTCGCTGCCGGACATGCTGGGCGATAAGTTATTTCAAAAAATAAGGGAGATAAATTCAACCGTACCCATTATCATCATCAGTTCGCAGGAAAAGATAGCCGTGGCAGTAAACCTGCTCAAAATGGGCGTTACCGATTATATTGTAAAGGACGACTCGACTAAGGATCTTTTATGGAACAGTATTGTGAGGATCCGCGAAAACCAAAGCCTTAAAAAAGAAGTGGAAACGCTGAGGGAAGAACTGGGCCAAAAATTTTCGTTTGAGAAAACCATTCTCGGCCAAAGCGACTCGCTGAAGCAGATCTTCTCGATGATGGAAAAAGCATCGAAAACCAATATCAATGTTTCCATAACCGGTGAGACGGGAACAGGTAAAGAGGTGGTGGCAAAAAGTATACATTACGCCAGCGACAGGAAAAGGAAAGCTTTTGTACCGGTAAACATGGCTGCCATACCGCGTGAATTGATTGAAAGCGAACTTTTTGGGTACGAAAAAGGCGCGTTTACCGGCGCTGTGGCCCGTAAAGTCGGCAAATTTGAAGAAGCCAACGGCGGCACCATTTTTTTAGATGAAATAGCCGAACTGGAACTAAGCGTTCAAAGTAAAATTTTGCGTGTGCTGCAGGAACGGGAAGTGGTACGCATAGGCGGTAACGAGAAAATAAAATTGGATATCAGGGTGATGGTGGCCACCCATAAAAACCTTGCCGAGGAGGTTAAAAAAGGCAATTTCAGGGAAGATCTTTATTACCGGATCATAGGCCTCCCTATCGATTTACCGCCGCTCAGAGACCGTGGAAACGATATCCTGATTCTTGCCCGCTATTTTGCCGACGACTTTGCCAAACAAAACAAACTGGGAACTATCACCTTAAGTTCAGATGCCAAAAGCAAACTTTTAAATTACCGCTTCCCGGGCAATGTGCGTGAACTTAAAGCCATTATAGACCTGGCCGCGGTAATGTGCAATAACAACGAAATTAAGGCGGGCGATATCATGTTTAATTCTACAGGCAAGGATGCACCTTTTTTATCCGGTCAAAAAACACTCCGGGAATATACTATTGAAATCATTAAAATGTACCTGAAGAAAAATAACGATGACGTTGTAGCTACTGCCCGGGCGCTTGATATAGGCAAAAGCACCATTTATAAAATGATACAGGACGGCGAATTAAAATAATTCCACTATCCGGATTAAATTCCAAAATCCGGAAAACAAGCTAAACCAAACCACGATTAATAAATTAACTACCAGTTACTTAACACATAAATATTCATTTGGTACGCTTTTACTGCAAATAGGACAAAAGCGCTTATCGCATCGGTTGCCGTGGGCGCAGCGGTTTAAACAGCTGTTAACAAATGGAGCACATAAGTACCTTTCTCTCCCCTCTTTCCTCGCCCGGAGGTTTTAACGAGGATGAATTGCAACAACTTGCCATTGTTGCCGCAGCAAACGAAAACGGTGTTGTGCTTAATGATGATACCGGTAAAATTTACTGGGTAAATGATAGCTTTTGTAAAATGATGGGCTATGAGGCCCGGGAAATTATAGGAAAATATACGCTTGATTTTTGCACGGGGCCGCTTACGCGGCCCGAAACGATAGTACACATCAAACAGGCTATCGGCAGCAGTACATCATTTAACGAACAACTGATCCATTACCGAAAAGATGGTACGTGGTTTTGGGCCCGGGTAAAGGGGCGATCATATACCTGGGGCGAAAGCAAAGCCCTGAAATACTTCGCAGTTGTTGAAGATATCAGCGCGGAAAAGGCGCGGGAAGAAAAACTTGAAGTACTATCGAAAATAGCCGAAGAGAACATCAACGCCGTTATCTTTACAGATAAGCATGGCCATATTACCTGGGTTAATAAAAGCTTTACCAAAATAACCGGCTACACCCTTGCAGAGGTTTTAAATAAAAAACCGGGACATTTGCTCCAGGGCCCTCAAAGTGATAAGCAAACCAGTGATTACCTGAGTAACCAGGTAAAACAAGGGCTGCCTTTTGCCGCCGAAATTATAAATTACGCAAAATCCGGCAGAGAATACTGGGTGCGCATCCAGGGGCAGCCCATACTTAACTCTAATGGGGAGTTGACCGGCTTTTTCGCGTTGGAAGAGGATGTCACCAATGAAAAAAGGGCTTCAGAACGTGTCAAACAATCGGAAGCCCGTTTCAGGCTCGCCCTTGAAAAAATTGGAGACAATGTCTGGGAGCACAATTTAGCAACAAGCGAAACGATCTTTTCAAATTCGGAACATCAGTTAAGCTACAGAAAGCATTCTAAAACCGACCAGAACTCGTTTTGGTGGGAACTTGCCGATCCGGCAGATCAGCAGTTACTTAAAGCAACCTATCTTAAATACAAAAGAGGCGAGATAGACTCGCACAACCTCGAATACAAGATTATTGACAGCAACGGAGCCACGAGGTGGATACTGGACCGTGGCGTAGTAATTGAGTACAACAGTTGCAATACGCCCCTGCGGATAACGGGTACGCATACCGACATTTCGAAAATTAAACAAACCGAAATGGAACTTGAAAACCGTGCCTTACAGTTTAAAGCCCTGTCTGAAAACATACCCGGCGTGATATATGAATACGAATTCAGGCCTGATGGCACTGAAGGGCTCCGCTATATCAGCCCGGCAATTGAACGGATATTTGGAATAAAACCCGACGATTTTTCAAATTACCTCAACTATATTCATCCGGAAGACCGCGACAGGATTATCAAAAAAAATGAGCATTGCAAAAACACGCTTGAGCCTTTTTATGATGAGTCGGTTTTGTTGATACCCGGTCAGCCACCCAGGTGGCACTCTGTATATTCTTCGTTTTCGTACATAGACGCCAACGGGGCAAAGGTTTTTACGGGTTTTATGAATGATATTACCGAACGTAAAACCATTGAAGAAACCCTGAAAAATGAAGAGGAAAAATACCGCGGCATTATTGCCAACATGAACCTTGGTTTGGCCGAAGTTGATAATAATGAATACATCACATTTGCCAACAACAGCTTTTGCGCCATGAGCGGCTACACGTTAAATGAACTGTTGGGTAAAAATGCCATATCATTATTGGCGGGCGAAAAATTAAAAGATTTCTTTTTAGAGAAAAATAATCTTCGCAGACAAGGTGTTTCCGACGCGTATGAGGCAAGGGTATATGATAAACATGGCAAGGAAAAATGGTGGCTGATAAGCGGTGCCCCCCGTTATAACAATAAAGGCGAGGTAGTGGGATCAATCGGTATCCATTTGGATATTACTGATCAAAAAAACCAGGAAACAGAGCTGATAGAAGCTAAAAAGCATGCCGAACACATGGCGCGCGTACAGGAGGTATTTTTGGCTAATATGAGCCACGAGATCCGCACGCCCATGAATGCCATTATGGGGATGAGCAACCAGCTTTCAAAAACGGAGCTGGTACCACAACAGCAATTTTACCTTGATGTTATTAACAATGCTTCGGAGAGTTTATTGATCATTATTAATGATATTCTCGACCTGTCAAAAATTGAGGCCGGAAAACTGAATATCGAAAATATTGGTTTTGAGCCCCGAAAGTCGGCAGCGAGGGTTATACAGGTACTATCGCATAAGGCCGAAGAAAAAGGGTTGAGGCTTACAAATTCCTATTTTGATAAAAATATATCGCCTATCCTCGTCGGCGATCCTTATCGCTTAAATCAGATCCTGCTAAATCTGGTCAATAATTCGGTAAAATTCACAGAAATGGGCACAATTGATTTAACATTTAAACTAATCAGCGATACCCGTGATTCACAGCTTTTGCAAATAGAAGTTAAAGATACAGGTATAGGTATGGACGAGAAATTTTTAAAACACCTTTTTGATAAATACAGCCAGGAAACAAGATCGGTAAGCAGGAAGTATGGAGGTACCGGTTTAGGCATGAGTATCTGCAAGGACCTTGTTGAGTTGATGGGCGGCAGTATTTTTGCCGAAAGTACAAAACATGTGGGTACTACCATAACGCTCACCATCGAATTTAAAAAAGGCAAGACCGCCGATTTACCTGACAAAGCGGAAAAATATCGTAATGTGGAATTTTTGCGGGGCAAAAATATCCTGGTAACAGACGATAACGAGCTAAACCGCCTTGTAGCCCTGGTGATACTGCAAAACTATGGGGCGATGGTTACCGAGTCGATAAGCGGGGTGAACGCGCTTGAACTTCTTAAGAAACAAAGTTTCGACGCTATACTGATGGATATCCAGATGCCGGGAATAAACGGACTGGAAACCACCAAAATAATCAGGGAAACCGGAAATAACAGCCCAATTATAGCACTTACAGCCGAGGCGATAAAAGGAGAACGGGAAAAATGCCTGGCTGCCGGGATGAATGATTATATTACGAAGCCGATAAATGAGGCCGAATTTTTAAAGGTCCTTGATCTTTGGCTCCGGCCCAATTCGTCCATAAGCCCTAAAACAGATACCGACATGAGCAACGACAGCCCGATGTATGATCTTTCATTGCTTAAAACAATCAGTAAAAACAATGAAGCGTTTGTGCAAAAAATGGTGAACATATTTTGTGAACAAACCCCCATGATGATAAGCGATATGCAAACGGCTTATAATAATGACGATTGGGAGGTTATACGGCTTATGGCACATAAAATGAAGCCGAGCATTGATAACTTAAAAATAAACTCCATTAAGCAAACCATCAGGGATATAGAAAACTGCGATCCCAATGAAACCGACACAACCATTTTAGCACAAAACATACAGTTACTGCAAACCACCGTTGAGAAAGTAATTGAAAAAATAAAAAACGAATACCCTGCTTAACAACGCGTATCATGAAAGTAGCACAAATGTTATACAGCGACGGCCGGTTCATTTTAGAAAGCGGCGAACGGATTCCGCGTGATGCGAAGGCACTTATTCTTGCTTTTGGCGACAAGCAGGTTTTAATGGCAGATGATATTTATGGGCAACTATCGGCCCGTTTCTTTAATAGCGATATTGTACTTTGCTCAACAGCCGGCGAAATATATGATGATACCGTTTTAGATGAAACCGTGTCGGTATGCATAATCCTGTTTGAGCAAACCGCCACAAAAACGGTGAGTATAAACATAGCGGACCATTCCAATAGCTATGAAGCAGGCCGGGCCCTGTTTGGCAGCCTAAACATGAACGGGTTATGTTATATGCTCATCATATCAGATGGGAGCCTGGTTAACGGGAGCGAACTGGTGAGGGGGCTTGAACAGGAAAACAATAGAAAAATACCTATTACAGGCGGCCTGGCCGGCGATGGCGATAAGTTTATCAGCACCATAGTAGGTTGCAATGGCCCTCCGCAACACGGAGCCATAGCCGCGATAGGTTTTTACGGAAGTAATTTACAAGTCGGTCACGGCTCGATGGGTGGCTGGGATATATTTGGCCCCGAAAAGCGGGTTACCCGGTCGGTATCAAACCGGCTGTTTGAAATTGACCATAAAAGCGCGCTCGAACTTTATAAACAATATCTTGGCCGGTACGCGGATGAACTGCCTCGCTCTGCGTTATTGTTTCCGCTTTACGTACGATCAGACGACAATTGCGATTCGGTGGTACGTACAATTTTGTCGATAGATAATGATGAGCAAAGCATGATCTTTGCAGGCGATATACCCGAAGGTGCATATGTGAGATTTATGAAGGCCAATTTTGATAAAATAATCGACGCGGCTACGTCCGCGGCCAATAAATCGCTTGTAAAATTCACGGGCAAAAAACCTAAACTGGCCTTGTTGATAAGCTGCGTGGGCCGAAAGCTTATATTAGGCAGCCGTATAGATGAGGAAACGGAAGCGGTAAAGGAAATTTTTGGTAACGAAACTATTTTAACCGGCTTTTATTCGTACGGTGAAATATCACCTGTAACTGAAAATAACCCTTGTGCGTTACAAAATCAAACCATGACAATAACTACCTTTACTGAAGAAACTGATCAGGATGTCTTATCATAAACTTTTAGCCAGGCAATTAAAAAAATATTATGACGATGATAATTTTTCGTCGGGCGTATCTTTTGCCGGGTTTATTGACGCCGTAAACCAGTCGTATATCGCTTTCGACAGGGATAAGGAATTATCAGACCATGCCTTTACCGTTAGCCAGCAGGAATTTGCCGACATCAATCAAAAGCTTCATGAAGAGATCGAGTACCGCAAGCTATCGGTTAAAAAACTAAAAGAAACCCTCAATAACATCAAGTTTGATAACACTAACGCTGTAGACGGCGAATATGGCGACCTGCTTGAGATTGTTGACCTGTTAAATGACGAAATACGCCGCCGGAAGGAAGTTGAATCTGAACTGATTTTCGCGAAGGAAGAAGCCGAAAAAGCCAACATCGCTAAATCTGATTTTCTTTCTATCATAAGCCATGAAATCCGTACCCCGCTGAACGCCGTAATCGGGATGGGCCACCTTTTGCTAAAAAACAACCCACGCCCCGACCAGGAAGATAACCTGCGGACATTAAAAACATCATCAGATAACCTGTTGGTGCTGATTAATGACATTCTTGATTTCAACAAAATAGAAGCTAACAAACTGCACCTTGACAATGCTCCTTTCAATATAAAAAAACTGGTCAGGGATATTGTAACCGCCAATACGAATGCCGCCAACGAACGTGAAAACCGGATGTCGCTGGTTTTAGACGACAGGCTGCCTGATTATTTCCTGGCCGATTCTTTAAGGCTTGGACAGGTTTTAAACAACCTGATATCAAATGCCGTAAAGTTTACGCAAAGAGGTTTCGTTTCTGTACGTGTTGACCTTCAAAAGCTAAAGAGCGACCATGCTTCTCTGCACTTTTCGGTACACGATACCGGGATAGGCATCGCAAAAGAAAACCTCGAAAATATTTTTATCCCTTTCATGCAGGGATCAACCTCTATTACCAGGCAATACGGCGGCACAGGTTTAGGTTTAGCTATAACGCGCCGTATTTTGAAGCTTTACGGGAGCGATATTCATGTAGAATCAGAACCGGGGAAAGGCTCCAGATTTCACTTTGTTTTAGATTTGCCGATAGTTAACGACCAAGCCGTTAATGAACTACAAAACGACATAGCGGATTTTACCTTGAAAAACAAACGGTTGTTGCTGGTTGAAGACACATTGTTTAATGTGCTGTATGCTACGCAGTTATTGGAAGGCTGGGATGCCAGCGTTGACATAGCAGATAACGGCGAAATAGCGGTGGCGATGGTGCAAAAAGCAACCTACGATCTGGTGTTAATGGATTTGCAGATGCCGGTAATGGACGGTTACACCGCCGCAAAAAAAATACGAACATTTAACAAAGAAACGCCCATGATTGCCCTTACCGCTTCCGCTACAAGCGATGTGCTCGAAAAGGTAATAGAGGCCGGCATGCTGGATTGCATAGTTAAACCGTTTAACCCCGACGATTTGATAGTGAAACTAAAAAAACACCTGTACGCTTAAAAGCAAACAGCACTAAACTGCCATAGGTTGCAGCCTCCATAGAAACCCAACAACGGATTTCCAGGTTGGCCCCCCAAGCGGTCTCACCCGGTTCAGCGGTATTTCTATTTTTTTCTTTTTACCCATTTAAAGGCTTCAAACCACCCGGCAGATAAAGCCCCCGCCCCTACGCTTATCATTATCTGTGATGCGGTGGGCGATTCAAATTCAAAAAACTTTGCCAAAGGCCCTATATAAAGTAAGGCTAATCCCAGCAACAGGGTAAAAGCAAGCATCGGGAACATCAGCCGGTTTTTATACTTAAGGGTAACCCAAAGCGAATAGTAAAACGACCGGTTCACGAGGGTAAGCATGATATTGGCCGAGAGGAGGCAGCTAAAAACCATGGCGCGGGTTAACTGCTCGTTAAAACCTTTATTTACCGCATATTGGTATATCAACAAGGTTCCCGCGGTAATTACTAAACCCTGTATGATACTGGTCATCAACTCGCTCCAATTGAAAAAGGTAGCGGCCAGTGGCCTCGGCGGCCTCAGCATCGTATTCTTTTCTATAGGTTCATTTTCGTAAACTACAGAACATGTGGGCCCCATGATCAGCTCCAGAAATATAATGTGAACCGGCGAGAAAATATTAGGGTAAACCCATCCTAATGCCAACGGTATAAAAACGGTGAGAATAATAGGTATATGGATAGAAATAATGTACTGTATAGCCTTTTTAAGGTTGGTGTAAATACGCCGCCCCACGGCTATGGCGTCAACCATCTTTGACAGGTCATCCTCTACCAGCACCAACGAAGCGGCATCTTTGGCTATTTCTGTTCCATTGGCACCCATGGCTATCCCGATATGCGCCGCCTTTAAGGCAGGCCCGTCATTAACCCCATCCCCGGTCATTGCAACAATTTCACCTGCGGCTTTTAACGAATTAACAATCTTAAGCTTGGCATCGGGAAACATCCGGCTGAAAATATTCACGCGCTCTACTTTTTCCCTGATCTCGTTTCCGGGCAGGGACAGCAGTTCATCGCCGGATAGCGTTTCATCGCCGTTACGAAAGCCTATTTCTTTTGCAATTGCCCGTGTAGTGAAGGGATTATCACCGGTTAGGATCTTCACTTTGATCCCCGCGTTGTAAAAAGCTTCCAGTACCTGCCTGATGTTCTTTTTGGGCGGATCGTAAAACGCCACAAGGCCCGCGAAACTAAACCGGATTTCCTGCTGTGTTGCAGGAAACCCGTCCCCCTCAACAAGCCCCTTTCCTACACCTAATACCCGGAAACCTTCTGCAGATAATTCCCTGACAGCGCTTTCAACAATCTTACTATCTTCAACGCTCAAACCGGATACTGCCTGCAATGCCTCAGGGGCGCCCTTTGCCGCGATGATCCTTGAGCCGCTGTTGTTTTCAAACACGTGTGTCATCATTGGCGGCTTGCCACCTAATGGGTATTCGTGAACCATGTGGTATCGCGGGCGTTCATCGGTACTGCAACTCTTTTTATAGGTTTCATGTAAAGCAACCTCCATAGGGTCGAAAGGAATGGGTTCGCTTGCCCACATGGCCAGTTCCACCAGTTGTTTTGCATCTTCATCCACCGGTTGGTCTGCATTAAAAAACTGCCCGGAAGCAAATACATACAACCTGGCAAGCTTCATCCGGTTCTCGGTCAACGTACCCGTTTTATCAGTACATATTACCGAGGCGCTGCCCAGCGTTTCAACTGTTTTAATTTGTTTTACTACAACCCCCAGCTGCATCAGCCGCCAGGCCCCCAAAGCCATAAAGGTTGTAAAAGCTACGGGGATCTCTTCGGGCAAAATGCTCATGGCCAGCGTTAACGCCTTGGTAAGGCTGCCCAGCCAATCGGCAAAACGGAAATAGTTGATGCCCCAAACAACCACAAACACAATTACACCAGCAACAACCATCTTTTTTACAAATTTGTTGATCTGTAACTCAAGAGGTGTTTTTTCTGTTACTATGGCTTCCAGCCCCCTGCCAATTTCAGCAAGGCGGGTTTGGTTGCCGATAGCAGAAACTACAACAACCGCAAGCCCGCTCGCCACTGTTGTACCCTGAAATACAGCCGGGTTTTCACTCAAAGGATCTTTAAATACGGGTAGCGACTCGCCTGTCAGCACGCTCTCGTTAACAGAAAAGTCGTTGGAGCGCACTATCTTTCCATCAGCAGCTACAGACATCCCCTCTTCCACCATCAGGCTATCCCCCACAACCAGGTCGTCGCTATTGATATCAACCACAACGCCCTCCCTGATCACCCTGCACTTGGGCTGTGTAAAGTCTTTCAACTTATCCAAGGCAGCCTTGCTTCTGGCGTTCTGAAAAACAGAAATTCCGGCTACTAAAAATACCGCCAGCGCTAAAAACAAGGCGTCGCCATTTTGTCCCCTTATTAAATATATAACGGCGGTAACTAACAGTAAAATAACCATCGGCTCTCCGGCCAGGTCTTTTAACATAGTCAGGAAATCTGACCGCTTTTTAACCGAAAAACGATTAAGGCCGTACCGTTCCCTCGCGGCAATAACCTCCGCCTGGCTCAAACCCCGGATATCGAAATTATTTTCAGTCATTGGTTACTTGCATCGATTAAAAAAGAACCCTGTACTTTAAGCCTGCTTAGTTACCTCGCTCATTTTAACAAAATCTAAATAACACGTATTAAAAGAGTTATACAATATAGTATAAAATTACATCCATTCCGCGGCGAAACGGTAAAATTCGTGCCGCAGATCGTTAAAAATCTTTTCTTCGGTAATATAGTTTTCGTGTAGGCGGCCGTGCCCGGCGGCAACGTTTTCAGAAATCACATTGCCGGTAATCAATAATTCGGCCTCTATTTCCTGGTCGTTTGCTTGAATATCCTCCTTCAGCTTGTTCAGATATTCGTGGTGGATGCTGAATTGATTTTGAAAATGCTCAACTTTTTCCTGCACTTCACGCGCTGTGTTATCTGTCGCTACTTCCTGTAGCCGCTCCTGTAAAATGTTAAGTTCTTGTATATAAAACTCAACGGCCCTCAAAGCATCATTATTGAGGTTTTTAACGTATTTGATATTGATATGATTTTTCATGGTACAAAGCTGCAGTGTACGCTGCATGAGCGGAATGACGGCCGACAATTGCAAGTGTGATCTTCGTCATGCAGGGTTAAATCAACGTTTAACGGCATAAATGATCATCATCAATTTTTTTACAGCGGTATTGTCATTTCGCGGCCAAAGCTGCAACCTAAATTTGCGGCATTGTTAAACTTGGCAATGGCCATATTTAGCAAGGAACTAAAGGCGGGGTAAGTATAAAGGCCGTGCCGCAAATAATTTATTAAACAAACTATTTATGATAACCAGGAATGAAATTTTCGGGTATACGCCCGATGAAAAATACCAAACCAGCGTAGCCTACTTTTCGATGGAATTTGCTATTGACCAGGCGCTGAAGATTTACAGCGGCGGGCTCGGTTTTTTATCGGGTTCGCACTTGCGTAGCGCCTATGAGTTGAAGCAAAATCTGATCGGGATTGGCATTTTGTGGACATATGGTTATTATGACCAGTTAAGGGATAGCGAAGGCCTGATGAAAGCAGCGTTTATACGTAAAGAATACGCGTTTTTAAAAGATTCAGGCATCGTTTTCCAGGTAACCGTTCATGATGCCCCTGTGCATGTAAAGGCATATTTGCTGCCGCCTGCAACATTCGGAACGGCCCCGTTATTCCTGCTGAGTACTGATATCAGCGAAAACGATGAGCTTTCGCGGTCAATAACCCATTGCCTGTACGACCCTAATGAAGCCACACGCATCGCGCAAAGCATTGTATTGGGTATTGGTGGTGCAACTTTGCTCGACCTTTTGGGATTGGAACCGGAGATCTATCATATGAACGAGGGGCATTCGGTAGCGCTTAATTTTTACCTGTTTGATAAATTTAAAAACCTTGCCGAAATAAAAAAGCGCGTAGTTTTTACAACCCATACCCCCGAAATAGCCGGTAACGAATCGCACAGCTACAAGCTGTTAAAAGAGATGTCGTTCTTTTATCACCTACCGGATGCTGAGGCGAAGCTAATGCCCGGCATAGAAGGCGACCGGTTTAATTATACCCTCGCGGCACTCAAATTTGCAGGAAAAGCGAATGGTGTTTCAAAACTCCATGGTGAGGTTGCCCGGCAAATGTGGGGTGGAAACCAGGGTGTATGCGAAATCACCTCGATCACCAACGCGCAAAACAAAGCTTATTGGGGCGAGCAGGAACTTAACGAAGCGTTTGCCGGTAATGCTGACGACCGCATGATCGCCTGGAAAAAACGAATGAAAAGGAACTTGTTCAAAGTGGTTGCCGACCAGTGCGGTAAGCTTTTTGACGAAAACATATTAACCATTGTTTGGGCGCGGCGTTTCGCGGGCTACAAACGGGCCGACCTGATCATGAAGGACTGGGAGCGTTTTACCCGTTTGATAGAACGAAGTGATTTACCGGTACAGTTAATCTGGGCAGGTAAACCTTATCCCGAAGACGAAGACTCTATAAATGAGTTTAACCAGATCATTGTTAAAACCAGGCTGTTTAAACGCTGCGCGGTATTGACCGGTTACGAGCTTACACTATCAGCTACGTTAAAAAAAGGATCGGATGTATGGCTTAACAACCCGAGGCTTTATCATGAGGCATCGGGCACCAGCGGCATGACGGCAGCCATGAACGGAAGCATAAACATTTCAATGCCAGATGGTTGGGTTCCTGAATTTGCGAAGGACGGGAATAATTGCTTCCTGATTAAGCCTGCTCCGGGTACTGAATCTGAAGACGAAAAGGATTTTACAGAGAACAGGAACCTTATGGATACGTTGGAAAACGTGGTACTGCCTATGTATTATCATAACCAGGATCAATGGCTCTCTGTTATGAAGCAGGCGGCAAATGACGTGGCCCCGGCCTTCGATTCGGCCAGGATGGCCGACGAATATTATTTAAAAATGTACCGTTAATGAGTACCGGAAACAAACATATTTTGTACCCCGTTGATATGCAACATTTATTGCCCGGCTTTTTTACCGGGCAATAATTAAATCCTGAATTGATCATCCAATCAGTTAATCGCGGTTCAGGTATAATTCTTCAACCTTTTTACGGGCCCAATCCGTTTTCCTTAAAAATTTCAGGCTCGATTTAATGCTCGGGTTATCGTTAAAGCAATTAATGCGGATACGTGTGCCAAGCTCTTTCCATCCATAATGAGCCACCAGCTCGGTTATTATAGCTTCAAGTGTTTTTCCGTGGAGCGGATTATTGGGCTGTTGTTGCATATCGCACAAAAGTAAATCTTTGTTTCGGTAAAATAGTATAACCTAATTTGTTAACATTCCGTTTAAACAGCTAAGCGCTTATGGACTGACGTTTAATAAATAATAAATTTTATTAAATTTAAAGCTGCAAGGCGCCCTTTAAACCGCTGCTTCAAATTGCCCAATAATATTTTAATGAATAGCTTTAAGTGTTACCTTGTTTTGCTGTTGCAGGCTATTACACTATGCGCATTTCCGCAAAACCGTCCGCTCCATTTTCAGCATATAGGTAGTAACGAAGGTCTTTCTGAACTAAATATCAACGCTATTTTCCAGGATAGCCGGGGATTTATATGGGTGGGAACCCGCGATGGGCTTAACCGTTACGATGGCAATAAATTTAAGGTATTTAAAAATATAAACGGCGATACCACCAGCCTTAGCAACAGTATTGTGCAGGATATTGTTGAAGATGCAAAGGGCAATCTCTGGATCTCGACCAGCGGCGGCGGTTTGAATATGTATAATCGCAACAAAGATCGCTTTTACCACTATCGTCATAATACAAAAAGCACCAATTCCATCAGCAGCGATATGCTGGTTAAAATAGCCTTCGATAAAACGGGCAGCCTGTGGATCTGCAATCAGAAGGAAGGGTTGGACCGGTTTGATATCGGCAAAAATAAATTCAGCCATTATAAATATAACCCAGCCGATAGCAATAGCCTGAGCGACAATAATACGCGCGTTGTTTATGTTGACAGGGCAAATAATTTGTGGATAGGCACCACTTATGGTGGCCTTAACCTGTATAACCGGCAAACCAACAATTTCACCCGGTTTACGCAGGTTACGGGCGATCCTTCATCGCTCTCATCAAACAAAATCAACGCTATTTTTGAGGATAGCAGGCGCCGCCTTTGGGTAGGTGTAAGCGATGGCGGGATTAATCTGTACAACGCGGGAACAAAAAATTTCACCCATTTTAAAAATGATCCGCATAACAGTAATTCATTGTCGTACAACAGTGTGCAGTGCCTTACCGAAGATAGCGGCGGCAACCTTTGGATAGGTACCGAAAACGGCGGCCTGAGCATTTTTAATTATGCAACCAATAACTTTAACAACCACCTTCAGGATGATGTAGATAACAGCAGTATCGCCAACAACTCGGTAGATGTTATCCTGCGCGACAGGAGTGGCAATATCTGGATTGGCGCTTTTGCATCGGGCTTGAATTTTTATAAAAAAACACGCGAAAATTTTATCCATTACAAGCATAACGCTTCCAAAACAAGCCTCTCGAACAATTTTGTACTGAGCATTTACGAGGACCGGAAAAACAGGGTCTGGCTGGGTACCGATGGCGGCGGACTTAATTATTTTGACCAGGAAACAGGAAATTTTAAAGCCTATAAACACAGCGATAACGATAAAAACACCGTTTGCGGCAATTATGTACTGGCTATAAATGAGGATGCCAAAAACAACCTTTGGGTAGGCACCTGGGGCGATGGGGTGAGTGTGATGAACCCGCAAAACAACTCGTTCAAATCATACCGTCATCATGATAAGGATACCAACAGCATAGGTGGGAATAACATTTACGCCATTGAAAAAACAAAGGATGGAAAGATGTGGTTCGGCACCATAGGTGCCGGACTTGACCGTTTTGATCCTAAAACCAATAAGTTTACCCATTACCGGCACGATGCGAACAATCCCAGGAGTATCGGCAGCGACAATATCAATTCGCTGCTTACCGATTCGAAGGGGAACCTTTGGGTAGGTACCAACTATGGCGGCGTTAGTTTGTACGATAGCCTGACTAACGGGTTTGAACCGGTACAAAGCAAAAAGCTGAACAGCGCCTTATACAATAATACCGCCCTTGATTTGTTTGAAGATCACCTGGGCAACATATGGATTTGTACTTACAGTGGCCTTTACCGTTTAAATCCGGCTACAGGTAAGGTCACTAATTTCACGATGGCGGATGGTCTCCCGGCCAATTACACCTACGCGGCCAGGGAAGATAATAAAGGTAATGTGTGGATCAGCACCAACAAAGGGCTTTCCCGTTATAACCCTCAGACCAATAAATTCAGAAATTTCAATATCGAAGACGGGCTGCAGGCCGACGAGTATAAACCGCATTCGGCCATGCGAAGCCACGATGGCACGCTTTATTTCGGCGGCGTTAACGGCTTTAATATGTTCCGTCCGGATAACATCGCGGATAATATTTATAACCCGACCCTGGTATTAACTGATTTTCAGATCTTTAATAAATCCATCCGGGTAGCGCAAAACAGCAATGACCCATCGCCGCTAAAAGAAGACATTTCCGAAGCAAAATCAATCACCCTGAAGCATTCGCAATCGGTAATCTCCTTCGATTATGTTTCGATGGATTACGCGCTGAGCAACCGGGAATCTTACGCCTACATGCTGGAGGGGTTTGATAAAGCCTGGAATTATGTGGGCAACAAAAACTCGGCTACCTATACCAATCTCCCGCCCGGAGACTATACCTTCAGGGTAAAAAGCCGGGATACTGAAGGCAGATGGTCAAAAAACGAGGTTAGCCTTCAGGTAACTGTGTTGCCGCCTTTCTGGCTTACCTGGTGGTTTATCAGCCTCGCTGTTTTATTGATAGCCGCCATTATTTACGGAGCTTACCGCTATAAGGTAAACCTGCTGATCAGGCAAAAGCGAATACTTGAAGAACAAGTTGCTGAGCGCACAGCCGAAGTGATGCAGCAATCGGAAGAACTGCGGGTGCAATCTGAAAACCTGAAGGAATTAAATAACGAATTGCAAAGCCAATCGGAAGAGTTGCAGGCTGTTAACGAAGAATTACTGGCCCAGTCGGAAGAATTGCAATTACAAAGAGAACAGGAACGTGAGGCCCGCGAAGAAGCCGACAAAGCCAACCAGGCCAAGAGCGTATTTTTAGCCACCATGAGCCATGAGATCAGGACCCCGATGAACGGTGTTATAGGCATGGCTTCCCTGTTAGGCGAAACCGAGCTTAACCCCGAGCAACGGGATTATACCGATACCATCATATCATGCGGTGATAGCCTGGTGAATGTAATTAATGATATCCTTGATTTTTCGAAGATAGAATCGGGCAAGATGGACCTGGAACAGGAAGATTTTGATTTGCGCCTTTGTATTGAAGAAGTGATGGACATTTTTTCGCAAACCGCTGCCAAACGCGAACTGGAACTGGTTTACCAGATTGATCCTGCCCTGCCGGGCCAAATTATCGGCGATAGCCTGCGGCTTAAACAGGTGCTTACCAACTTAACCGGCAACGCCGTAAAATTTACCGAGCACGGCGAGGTTTTTATCAAGGTATTTTTGTCGAAAACCATTAACGACCGGGAAATTGAAATAGGTTTTAGCGTAATGGATACCGGCATTGGCATCCCCGAAGATAAACTTCCAACGCTTTTTAATGCCTTTACCCAGGTAGATTCGTCGACCACGCGGAAATACGGCGGCACAGGCCTGGGGCTGGTGATCAGCGAGCGACTGGTGAAACTTATGGGTGGCGAAATTTGGGCGGAGAGCTTTTTTGGTGAGGGATCTGTATTTGTATTTACCATTAAAACAACGATCAGTAAAAAAACATCGAAAGCCCCGATCATATTTGATGCAGCCGAACTGGCGGGTAAAAGCGTATTGATTGTTGACGATAACAAAACCAACCGTTTTATATTACAAACACAACTGGAGCAATGGGGAATTGAAACAGCGGTGGCAGCATCGGGTAAGCAGGCCATGGAGATCCTCGCCGAAGCCGATAGCTTTAACCTGGTAATCACCGACATGGAAATGCCCGAAATGGACGGGGTAAGCCTTGCAAGGGCTATCAAAGAAAAGTATTCTGCCTTGCCGGTAATTATGTTAAGCTCCATAGGCGATGGATCGAAACGTAAATATCCGGGCCTTTTTTCAAGTATATTGACCAAGCCTGTAAAGCAGGCTCAGTTAGGCAAAAGCATACAGGCCGAGTTTCAGGGCAAAGCAGTTGCTCCATCAGCAGGCGATAAAACAGATAAATTGTTTGATGCCGGTTTTGCCGGTGCCCACCCTTTGAACATATTGGTTGCCGAAGACAATGTGATAAATCAGAAACTTATAAGCCGCATGCTCGAAAAACTGGGTTATCACTTCACGCTTGCTCAAAACGGCTACGAAGCGCTCGAAAAATTAAAAGCCGACCCAAATTTTGATGTTGTTTTTATGGACGTGCAGATGCCTGAAATGGACGGTTTTGAAGCTACCCGGCACATCAGGCAATATGCCTTTAAGCAACCTTTTATCATAGCCATGACAGCCAACGCAGGCCCTGACGACCGCGACCTTTGCATTGCCGAGGGTATGGACGATTATGTTGCCAAACCCATGAAAACCGAAGCGCTGATTAATGTATTAAGGGCAGCATATAAAATGATGAAAAGGCCTAATGGCAAGTATGTGTAAACCTGCCGTTCAATACCAATTGGCGCTAAAAGGGTGTATCTCACTACAATTGTTACAGTAACAGTTACCAACCCCGTTTGCATTTTAATGCAATTCTTCGATATTTGATTTAGCTGCGTTTAAGCGAGGCTTTTAAACCAATTTACCTTTAACAACTCAATAGCGTATGGCTTTGGTATGCGTTATTGCTGTATCAAAATCTGCAACTCAAAATCTACATTATGGAAAAATCGCGTCGTACTTTTATCAGGCAGGCCGCTTTGGCCGGTGCCGGCGTTATTGTAAGTTCAAAAGGCTGGAGCGCCCAAAGCTATAAGCGTATTATCGGCGCTAACGACAGGGTAAGGGTTGGCGTAATAGGCTTTTCAGACAGGCACAAAGGCTCGCACGTGCCAAGCTTTATGAACCACTATAAAGAGCTAAATTTTGATGTAGTAGGCGTATCCGACATCTGGAACAAACGCCGTGAAGAGGGCGCCGCGCTGTGGAAAGATAAAATGCAGCACGATGTAAAGGCTTACCGGAACAATGAGGAACTTTATGACAGCAAAACGGTTGATGCCGTATTTATCAGCACGGCCGATTTTCAGCATGCCCGCCATACCATCGAAGCGGTAAAAGCCGGTTGCGACGCTTATGTAGAAAAGCCCTTTGCCGAAACCATGGAAGATAACCGTGCCGCCCTAAAGGCGGTTAAAGAATCGGGCAAAATCGTGCAGATCGGCTCGCAGCGCCGCAGCGGCGCCAATTACCATGCGGCCAACGAGTTTATCCGTTCGGGTAAATTTGGCCCGATAACCATGGTTGAACTTACCTGGAATGTAAACCAACCCGGGCGCTGGCGAAGGCCGGAATTGTTAAGCCAGCTAAAAGAACAGAATACCGATTGGAAACGCTTTATCATGAACCGACCGTATGAAGATTTCGATCCGCGGATTTATCTCGAATACAGACTGTTTTGGCCCTATTCGTCAGGGTTGCCGGGCCAGTGGATGAGCCACCAGATTGATACGGTACACTGGTTTACGGGCCTGAAACATCCGCGGAGCGTGGTTGCCAACGGAGGTATTTATATGTGGAAAGATGGGCGCCGCAACTGGGATACCATTTTGGCCGCCTTTGATTATGGTCCGCTTGATGATCTTACAACAGGCTTCCAGGTTACTTTTGGCTCGCGCATGCACAACGGCGATGAGCGCCCCGCCGAAATCTATTATTCAAACGGCGGCGAACTTAACCTCAACACCAACAAGGTATCGCCCGAAGGCGGCCTCACCCAAAAAATGGCTGATGCCATGCACATGAATGCCAACCTGCTGCCCGAACTAAGCCTGGCCAATACCGAAAAGGTAGTGGCATCGGCAAATACCGGTGGCGATGTACTCACCTCCAACCACGTGCGTAACTGGATGGAATGTGTGCGCAGCCGTAAGCAACCCAACGCGCCAGTGGAGGCGGGCTATAGCCACTCGATAGCCAACATCATGACCAATGCGGCAGTACATACAGGTTATAAGGCCACCTTTAACGAAGCCACGCAGGAAGTAATGGCCAATGGTAAAGTGTTTAAATATTAACCTGGCTTTTCCTTTACTGGTTATTATACAATCGCCCGTAAAGGTTTTGCTATAACCATCTGCCAAACATGAAAATATCAAGAAAGTGTATTTTTGGCATCATCGCCAATGTCGTTCTTGCGTTGCCGGTTCAGGCCCAAAAAGCCGAACAAGTAACAATCACCCAAACTACAAAAAACAAAATTGAGGTTTGGATAGGCGGGAAACCTTTTACCGGTTTTCTTTACACAGATAGCCTGGAAAAACCGGTGCTCTACCCTATCCGGTCGGCAAATGGCACCTTGATTACCCGTGGCTTCCCGCTGGCCACCCGGCCGGGCGACCCAACCGACCATCCGCACCACATCGGGCTTTGGTTTAATTTTGAGAACCTGAACGGGCTCGATTTCTGGAATAACTCTTACGCTATACCTGTCAATAAAAAAGGCAGTTATGGCTGGATCCGTACTGATAGGATCACGAAAATACAAAGCGGCAAAAAAGGGATCCTCGCTTATCATGCCAACTGGACAGATCAACAAAAGCATAGTATACTGCAGGAAAACACCCGCTTTGAATTTAGCGGCACAGCCCATTACAGGACCATTGACAGGATTACCACATTAACAGCCGATACAGCGGCATTTTTTAAGGATGCCAAGGATGGTATGCTCGGTTTGCGCCTGGCGCATGAACTGCAGATACCCGATACCGCCGATCAGAAATTTACCGATGACAAAGGTAATGTAACCATAGTAAAGGGGGGCACAGATAAAACCGCCAGCGGAACCTACCTTACCAGCGAGGGCAAAACCGGTAACAATGCCTGGAGTACCCGCGGCGTATGGTGTAAAGTTTACGGTAAAATAGGTACAGACTCGGTAAGTGTTGCAATTATCGATCATCCGCAAAACCCAAACTATCCTACGTTTTGGCATGCTCGTGGTTACGGCCTGTTTGCAGCCAACCCTCTTGGCGAAAAGATTTTCACTAACGGTAAATCGGAAAAAAACCTGAAATTAAGAAAAGGGGAATCGGTTACCTTCAGGTACCGCATAATAATACATAACGGTACACGAACCAGCACCGTGTTAAGGTTAAATGAGCAGGCAGCTGCCTTTGCAAAATAAAACGCCGATAAAGAACAACGTAAAAAAGGCCTATCCTAACCTAAAAGAGGGCCTTTTTTATGTTATAATACAGTAGTGATAAATCTCCCCGCTCATTAAGCACCATCCATATATATCCATTCGATTTATAAACTCAGGATCAACAGCCCCCCTTCGAACAAATATTCATTCTGAAATAAAAAATAATTTAAAACATCAGATGTTTAAATAAACATCATATATTTGCAACGTTAATGAAAAGATAATGGCAGAAAAACTTAGCAACAAGATAATCCGGCTCATAAAGAATGATATAGTTGCCGGCAAATGGGCCGAAGGAAGTAAAATGCCTTCGGAATTTGAGTTGATGGAACTGTATGGGGTTGGCCGCTCAACCATACGCGAGGCCATTAAATCGCTTGCCGATGCCGGAATACTACGCGTACAACAGGGATCTGGAACATTTGTAAACCCGATAACTGAATCAGAAAATATTGACCAACGGTTAAAAAGGGCCGCTTTTGATGAGATCAACGCGGTGCGGCAGATGCTTGAGCTGGAGATCGCTACACTGGCCTCGAAAAACCGCTCAGCAAATAACCTGCGGGAGATAAAAGAAAAATTGCAGCAACGTAAAGATGCGATCATGGCCGAACAGCGTGTGGCTTGTATAGATGCCGACCTGGCATTTCATTCGGCCGTTGCAAAGGCTTCCGCAAACAGCGTACTGGCCGACCTGTACCATAGCTTCACCATCATCATCCGCGATTTTTTTGAAAAACGCGAAAAACAGGGCATTAGTCATTTTGCGATGAGCCATCACCTGCACGAGGCGCTTTACCAGGCCATAGCAAAAGGCAATGCCGAAGCCGCAAGGCAGATCACTACCGAAATATTAAAAAATAATTATTAAAAATCATGACCATTTTAACTTTCACCCTCATACTATTGGCCGGATCTTATCTTGCCGGCCTGCTGGGTTCATTAACCGGCCTCGGCGGGGGCGTCATTGTAATCCCCTTGTTAACGCTGGTATTCCAGGTAGATATCCGCTATGCAATTGGCGCGGCGCTCCTTGCTTCAATAGCCAATTCATCGGGCGCGGCAAGCGCCTATGTAAAAGAGGGCATCACCAATATCCGCCTGGGCATGTTCCTGGAAATTGCCACTACGGTTGGCGCGGTAATAGGCGCCTTACTGGCCGTATATACCCCAACCAACACCATCGCTATACTTTTTGGCGCCATCCTGCTTTTTTCGGCAGCCATGACGTTGAGAAAAAAGAACCAGGTGGCACTTACCGAGGGAAGCAAAACCTCGGCGTTTTTAAAGCTCGACGGGAGCTACCCTACCCCTGCCGGGCCTGTTAGCTATAAGCTTAAAAACGTAGGCGCAGGTTTTTCTATCATGACACTGGCCGGCATACTTTCGGGGTTGCTCGGGATAGGTTCGGGGGCGCTCAAGGTACTGGCCATGGATTCGGCCATGCATATCCCGTTTAAAGTAAGCACTACCACAAGCAATTTTATGATTGGCGTTACCGCCGCTGCCAGCGCGGTAGTTTACCTGCAGCGTGGCTACATGGATCCGGCTATTGCATTTCCGGTAGTTTTAGGTGTTTTAGGCGGTGCTTTTACCGGGGCCAAGCTGCTTAAACGGCTCGACCCGAAAGTGCTGCGCTATATTTTTTGCGCGGCCATCGTATTTGTAGCCGCCGAAATGATCTATAATGGATTTCAACACAAATTTTAATTAAACAAAATGGACATCAAGAATAAAACCAACTCCCTGGCCGACCGCGATATTGAATTGCTTGTTGGCCGTTTGCTGCGTGCAGGTGTAATAACCGCGAGTTGCATTGTACTGATCGGCGGGATCGTGTTTCTTATGAGGCATGGCTCGGCACCAATGCCGTCCTATCATCATTTTAATGGCGAGAATATGGATTACACTACCTTCGGTGGTATTATTTCAAACACCTGGCAGCTCAACCCCAAAGGAATTATTCAATTCGGGGTAATGGTGCTGATTGCAACGCCTGTTTTACGGATAGCGTTATCATTGTTCGGCTTCGGGTTAGAAAAAGACTGGCTTTATGTAGCCATCACCACCATTGTGCTTTGCGTAATGCTGTTCAGCACCATAGGCGGATTGAAGGTGTAAAGTAATCACTTTAGGTTAAATGTGGCCGCAGAATCCAAAAACTTGCATAGCTTTACCACATGTTCGGCAATAAATATACCCATGTTACGCATACCTGAGAACTACACCGATTTTTTGTATTGGGTAAGAGAACGAACCGAATTATTCTGGAGTAGAAACCCTGATACATCTGCCGAAGATTTTGGCTGCGAAAAATGGATGCAGGGTGCCCGGTGGATTGGGATGAAAGAAGAAGATATCAATGCCACAGAAGAAAAATATGGCATCAGATTTATGCCCGAACACCGCGAATTTTTAAAAATCCTACACGCCATCGACAGGAAAGAAGAAATCGAATACAACATCGATGGAAAACAGACGATTAATAAGCGCCCTTTTTTTTACAACTGGTTAACCGACGACGAACAAATTAAAGAGAAGCTTGAATGGCCTTATGAAACTATTTTGCAGGATATTCAAGAAGTAAATAACGTATGGCTGCAATCATGGGGAAAGCGGCCGGAAACAGACGAGGCACGTGAGGCAATATTTTCCGCATGGTTTAATAAAGTTCCCAGGTTGCTCCCCTTAACATCGCACCGGTTCTTGGTAAGCGAAAGTTACCTTGCTGACAGGCCTGTGTTATCAGTATGGGGGTCGGATATTATTGTATATGGCTGGGACATGCGTTTATACTTATTAAATGAGTTATCCGTTCATCTGAATCTTTCCACGTTTGTTTACTTTGACGAATACGGCATTTATTATCCGGAAGACATCAATGAACTGAAAGAAATCAAAGAACGGGCATACCTTGATGCCGCCAAAAAGGATATACCTTACTGGAAGGAAATGATCATGTATTGGACTTCGGGATTGGCAAGTTTTGGTCAAAAATCACCCCGCGACGATGGAGACACGATACACCCCATCGTAAAAACAAATGCGGCGAAAGGTGGAGAAGATGATCCAAAAATATTCAATTCATTCTAACAAGTAGTAAGCGACCTTATTCTTAACCCGAAATAGCCAGCAAATAATCAAAATCCTGACCACCGCCGTTTAAATACTTACCATTATTATAAGGTTTACCCGCCAACCGTATCTGCTGACCATAGGATACTCCCTGCAGGTTAATTGTCTGCGCAGGGAAACTATCTCTATCGCTTTCCAATAAGCTATAAGCCTCTTCGGAGATTAACAGATCGTTATTCAGGTCTTTGGTTTTTGCCTGCAACCTTGCGGCAATGTTTACAGGTAAACCCATTACAGTTAAGTTACTCGTACCATCCAAGCCAAATTCTCCCACAAACACTTTACCGGTGTGCAAGCCTATCCCTATTTCCAGCGGCCCCCCATAAAATGGTTCGGCATAAGCTTCATTAAACATACCAACGGTTTGAAATATAGCTTTAGTTGCCTGGTAGGCATTATTAGCCGCTTCGCGGATGCCTGTTTGTAAACCAAACACGGCGTATAAGTTATCGCCTGCAATCTCCACCACTTTACCCTGAAAGTTTTTGATTATTTGGTTAAAAGCGGTAAACAGACGGCGCACTACGTTAATCACTACCTGGCCCGGTTGCGCTTCCATCAGGCCGGTGAAATTGCGGATATCCAGAAATAAAATGGCCAACTCTTTTTCCTCGTCGGCAGAGGTGTTTATGTTGATGGAGCATGCTCCGTTTAATGCTACGTCGAAGTTTTTCATGAGCGTGTATTTACGTTATACCAATACAGACGCGAAGCTCACGAAAACATTTTAAATAAAATTTAAATCCATTGCTTGTGATAAACGGATGACCTAATTCAGAGTTTAACATGACAAGCGGCAGCTAACCCCTTATGCGCTATCTATACGATAAACTTTTCAGGATCCTTACCCCGGCGTCATTTACATCAACATCACTGAATTTGCCGCTCAGGTAAACATCTTTACTCCATTTGATCAGTTTATCGTCCGGGTATTTTTGCAACTCAGCATCCAGCCATCTAATGGCAGCCTCTTTGCCTGCCAACTTTTCGGTAGCCCAGGCAGTTACGAGGTGATTAGCCGAAAGGAAGTTGCTTACCGTGTTGTCGATATGCGGATTAAATGCCATTATTTTTTGTAAATACCCTGTGGCTACATCGCTTTTTCCCTGTTGAACATAACACAGGTAGCTCATCCAATTCTCCAGCCGGTCGTCAACATTTTCGGGATAGGGTTTGCCAACACCAAGGTTTTCGGGCCATTTACTTCCCTCAGCAATATAATTTAAGGCGGCGTTGTAGTTTTTGGATTTAATTTTTGCAACGGCTTGCATCAGTTCGGTTTCCCGGTACAATTCCCTCCCTATGGTAGCGCCCTCAAATGGCAAAATATGGATTCGCGCCAAAAGCTTTCCGCAATCATGATAGCGCTTATTCAGTAACAATGTTTTGGCATATAACATCCCAATAATGTAATTAGCCGGATGCGATTTGTAAAATGGCTCTACGGTATTCAAAGCCATTGCATATTGTTGATGGTCTATATAATATTCGCCAAGTAGTTTATTGTAACGCCAGTCCTTATCTATCGTATAGGCCCGGTTTAAGTCGGTCAGCTGGTCAGCCCCCGATCGCAAAGCGGCGCGTGCAGCGTAAAAAGGAGCAAAATCGGGTACATTTGCACAGGCGGCAAACAGTTGCCTGGCTTCGGCAATACGGTTCCTGTCTTTATAAAGCAAAGCCAGCAAATATCTTGGTTTCCAGCTGCTGCTTTGCCGCATAGCCCATTGTAATACCTCTTCATCGCTGTTACGAAACGGGAATACAAATGCAACACATGAGGCATTAGCTTTATTAAACTCTTCTGTATAGCGTTTACCCGTTTTGTTTTGAAGGTAGGCGAGTTTATAGCTTACCAGCGAGTTGACGGGCGCAAGCAATAAAACTTTTTCACTCTCGTTAAAACATCCATTCTTGTAATAGAAATCTGACAGTTCAAGATAACTTTCAACCGGCTGTTCATTGCGGATCATGGATATAAACGCGGTTTTATTATCATCGCCCGGCTGGTGAAGATATCGCTCAAACCGGGCAAAATGGCTTAGCGGCTGATAAGCCAGTATGGTATCTAAAACCCGGTCGGCGTTCCGGTTGTCATTTAAGTAACGATACGCCATAGCCTTAACCTGTAAAGATGAAATATCAAAGCGGTTAAAATCCAAAGCCTTTGTAGCGAACTCAAGGGCCTTAGGAAAATTCTTTTCTTTAAGATAAAGGCTGCTTAACTCCGAGTAAGCGGCATTGCGATACTCAAAAGATAAAGCTGCCATATCAAAGCCGTCTTTGGCGTCAACCGTATTTCCTGCCTGCGCGTTGACGATGCCGTAGTAATAGTTTGCACCACCATCATTGGTATTCACGCTTAATGCTGTTTTAACAAAACTTAGCGCTTCGGCATAGCGCATATCGCGGTACATTAACGCTGCCGATTGTACAACGGCAGGCAGAAAATATGGATCCTTTTTCAAAGATGCCTGCAGCTTTTCCTCCGCTTCGCGATACATTTTCTGGTCCATCAGTTCCTTTGCCTGCGTGTATAAACCATAGGCGCTGTTCCAGTCAAAATTTTCAGGCAGATCAAGCGGACGGCTTAAACTATCCGCATCGGGTTTGGAGTTATAAACGAGCTTGTTTGCGCCCAAGGTTACCAGCACATCGCCATTTACGCCCTTTACCGAATCAGCAAAAAGCTGAAGCGGGGATAGTGTTATTTTTTTGGTGTAGATCACTTTATCTCCCTGTTTAACTTCCAGTAAATCATCAATATGCTGTACAGGGTTAAAGTATAATTTTAGCCAGCCTTGTTCGGCCTTAACATTAAGGGCTCCGTAGTTATTGGCCTCTACAAAGCCGCGGGTATTGAGCACAGGGTACCAATATTCCGTCCACGTATCAGTTGCGCCCGGCGCGAAACCTTTGTGCTTAAAAGGGGTAAAAGTGCTTTTGGCGGCGGTTTGGTTAAATAACCTGCCGGATTGGATTTCAGAGTATTGCCCGTCATTATCCGTAAGCAGCTTCTCCCAGATCATGCCCTGGTCTGATAATCCCCAGATCCAGATCTTTTTACCGGCTTTATCCGCGTGATTGCTGTAACGGACCATACCAAAATTGTCGTTATGCCAGTAAGCGCCGAAAAAATCGGTGTATTTACCGAATACATGGTACGATTTATAACCGCCAAAATTATTGTTATCATAAAACGAAAGGTCTTTGCCGTTTTGTTTGTTTATAGGCCAGTCGCTGTATTCGCCCTGGTGACCGATATAGCGGGTACCCGGAAAAATGTATTGCAGTTTGCCGCCGGTTTTAATACCGGTGTTCATCCAATGATAATAAGGTTGCTCCAGCGGTGTTGAGTTATGCCAAAACGACCTGGTTGTAAAAAAAGCTTTATCCGCCGGAAGGTTTACTTCCATCGTCCAGGTGGTTGAGGTAAGCAAATCTAAAACGCTGATGAAACAGCTCACGCTGCCATCGGTGTTTTTGCGGGTAAGGTAATCTACCGGGGTAACCGAGTTGGGGGTATGGCCAATAATTCCGTAATTAGGTTCGACACCGCCGCTTGTCCAGGGGCCGCGCATCGCAATATCCCTGAATTTTACAACGTGGTTTTCATAAACAATTGGTTTGCCTGTAGATTTTTCGACAGCCGACCAGATTTTCCCGCCTATTTGCGGCAAAATGGTTAAGCGGATATATTGGTTTTCCAGTTCTACCACTTTCCATTGTTTTTGGATGGGTTTATCCGTAAATCCGTCGTAACGGAAATACGGATAAATATTGGTAAACGCCGGTATAGCGTTCGGGTCCGAAAATGGATAAGTGGTCATCGCTTTCTGGTACTCGTGCACGCTTGCCTGTTGTTGGGCCAGGGCACTTAACCCGCTAATGTAAAGGCACAGGGCTATAAACCATTTTTTACGCATGGGTTATCTATTTGATGATCAACAACCAGCCTTTTCCCTTTTCAACGGGGATCCTGTCGTTCAGGCCAAAAGTTTTAGCAGCCTGAAAACTTTTGATCTCGGGTGCGGTAATGGTAGCTTTCGCCGGATCGATGCCTAACTGTTTCCAGTTAATGTTTAACTTGAAATCAGTATTGCTATTTTCCCAGCTTGCTACCGCAACCATAACGGCTCCGGCTTTTTTGTAAACCGTGGCTATCACTTTCTCTTTATCCGTTTTTACAGGATTATCATCAACCCAATAACCAATCATTTTGGTGCCTTTCATACCGAAATCGTCCCAGGCTTTCCAGATCGGGCGCGGGTCGGCGCCGTCGCTCCATGGCATCCTGTTGGTCATGCCGTAAACCATGCCGCGCCATTTATTACCGCCCCCCTGCAGCATCTCGCCCATTAAGCCAAACGGGATGCCGCTAACTTCGGTCAGGAAAAAATCGGGATCATTTTTTTCATAATCAAAATACTCGCCGAACCAAAGCCTGTTCAAGTATGGAAAATGCTCCATATACAGGTTGGCGCTGTTGTTAAAGCCATCGCTTTTGTTGTACTGATTGGCCGAATGCAGATCGATAATACCGGGGTGACCGTCTTTGGTCAATACCCTTTTAATCCGCTTCATGGTAACACGGTCAAAGGCCACATCATCCAGGTAAATACCATCGATACCTACGTTTTGGGTTAACCAGTTCATCCCCTCAACATAATAATTATGCCAGCGGTTCATACCGCTATTAATAATGGCCGCGTCTTTTATTTCCGGTACAAACCAGGCGGCTATGTAATCGTTGCCCACATGTTCCTGCAGCCAGCTGAAGCCTCCCCCTTTACCCGGCGAGTAAATTTCGTGGCCCAAACTGCGCAGGGCAAAGGTTTCGTAAGCATGATTTGACAATTCGCGGATGGTATTATAAATTTTCACCCTCAACCCTGCCGCGTGTGCCGAATCATCATAAGCCTTCATTTTTTGCCAGGCAATGAAAGGATAATTAATGGTTGGGTTAATGGCAGTGGCGTGATGGATATTGATTAACGTAGCACCGGCCTGTTTAATGGTATCGATAGGCTTATAGGCATGATAGAACCTTGTAGCCCACTGAAAATCGGTATTGATAGTATGAAACGGCGTGATCAGCAACGTAAAATTATAGTACAACTCATCGCCTTTTTTCAAATCGCGTTCGCCGCTGTAATTGTTAGCCAACACCGCGTTACCATCGAAGGCTACTTTAATACCGCCTTTGTTATCATTACCCCATGATGTTGGCAGTAATAACGGTTTTTGCAGGTAGAAATTGGTATTCAGCGGACGCACGTATTTTTCGTCACGTAAGGAATACTGCAGGCCTCCGTTTACGTTACCTATCCAGGCCCCGTCCTGGTTTTTATGCGCTACATCCCATTTCCATTCAAAGTTTTCGGGGCGATAGCCGCCCTTTTGACCCAGCCCCATCATATATTTTGCAAATTCCTTTTTAAAGGGAATATGCATGGTGATATCTTTCAGGCTCACATCCTTCAACGCTTTTACTTTAACGGTATAGGCCATAAAACCGTCAAACTCCAACGAGGCGCTAACATTCATCTCCAGGCTGTCGTTGGCACTTATTGCCGTCCATTGAACCGTGCCGCCCTCTTTTTTTGTGAATACCACACCACGGCTTTTCAGGTTTGCTTTATTGCCGGCGGGATTTACAAAATGAAAGTGTATGGCCTCGGTTAACAGGTTGTTTGGCGCGGTGGTATACTCCGTCATTTCCGGGGTAAAAAATGTTTGTACCTGTTTAGGGAAACCGTCCTGGTTTACTTCAACTTTTCGGCCCAATAAACTGATAGTATTGCCGCTCACCTGTAAAGGCGTATAAGGCGCAATAACCGTATTTTGCTGCGCCATGGTTGAATTTAGCCAGCCTAAACGTGTCATTTTGTAAGGTTCGCTTACGCCGCCGTCTTTCAATACTTTATTGTTTACACAGATAGTTATCGCAATGGTTTTTCCGACCTTACCATTAACGCTGATGGTTGCGTTTCCGCTATAAGTAGCTGCAACTGCCGACATAGGAACGTTAATACCACACCACATGGCCTGTACCTCCCCCTGTTTTACATTCACGGTTTTGGAAAGCGGTCTGCCATCATAAGCTGTACCGCCTGTATTAATACAAAACAGGTTAGCTGCGGGGATGGATTTTCCATTAGCCGCTTTCATATCGCTGAATTTTACCTGTACGTTCTCCACATCTCGTAAAGCATAAACGCCCAACTGAAAAGCGAAGTTCTCGCCCCTGGCCGCTTCCCCGGTATATTTTGCCTGCGGACCGGCCTCTATCCACCGTTGCGGCAAATCCCTCGTCATACGGATAGCGTTCATCCTGTCCTCCGGGAAAACCAGGAATGGTTCGGCTTTATGCTTACTGATCAATGCTCCAATTTCGGCTTTGGTCGCAATCACCTCCATGGGGTAAAAGCTGTTAAAAGCATCTATCGACTGGTATTCCCTTACTGTTGCTAACGGAATCTGCTCATCACTGGTCAGGATGTTCAGCCAATCCCCCGAGGCGGTATTTTCCGGTTTTAGGTAAACGCCTTTGGGGTAATTAGAGCGGCCTTCATTTTTGTAAGGCATGTAGTATACAAAATATTCGCCCTTACCCGATGTCGGCTCGAAATATAACTCCCCGCTTTCCCGGTTTATGGAACCGATTTTTACGTTGGTTATTTTCTGTTTGGTTTTGGCATCTTCAATAATGATCCGCTTGTTTTCGGGGTTCTCATCCCTTCTTCGCCAGTTAATCAATGCTTTAGCTACCCTGCCTGTACCGTTAAAAGTTAAAACCACGCGGTGGTTGCCTAAGGAATCGGCAAGCCAGCAATTTTCACAATTGGTATAGCGAATATTTTGTGCTGATGCCGTAAAACCGGTTAAGAGGATGGCTGCAGCCAAAAATTGTTTTTTCATGGAATAAATTTAGTCAGTACTTTTTTATAATCTCCTTCGGATTTTTTTCATCCGTTTTTAGGCTTCTATATCGTCGGCGTAATTCCTTTTCCTTCCCAATAATCAATAATAGGCTTATAAGGCCCGTACTTATGCTGTTGTTCTGAAAAAGGATCTTTAAATGGCCCTTTATCATAATCTATCGCCTTTTCTTCGTAGTTGGGATAATCAACCTCTTTAGTGGTTGATGGTAAAGGCCGTTTGTGTTTTTTATCATCGTTAACATAAGCGGCAATATCAAGCGCATCGGCATCGCTAAGATAAGGTTTGCCCACCTCTGTTTTATCATATGGCATATTAGCTTTTAACCATTGTGCCAGTTTAACCACCCGGTGCATGCTCGAGCCGGGACGGTAAGCCAGTAAGCCCCATACGGGCGGGTACTCGTAAGTTACGTTATCAAAACGCATTTTGCCTTCGCCGTTTTTGGCATGGCAGCGCTCGCAGTTTTGGGCGTACAGCACTTCTCCCCTGTCTGATGACGCGGCAACGTCAGGCAACTCCACCTCCAGGTTTTTAATGCCTTTGGTTGATTTGGTAACGCCCGAAGAATCGCTTAAAAATTTCAGATAAGCCATAATCGATACCATCTCTCTGCTATCCAGCGGCAGCGGTCTTCCTAAATTTGGCCGCATTACACAGTTATTGATCCGCTCGGCCAATGAAAGGATCCTCCCCTCCCTGGCCCGGTATTGCGGATAATCGCGAAACGACCTAATCAGGTTAAAAGCGTAAGGCCTTGTACCCGCATCACGATGGCAATTGGTACAGTTCATTTTATTGCCGGTGTAATGGCCGTTTATGCCTTCTGGCCCGATATAATAAGCCGTATGCAACATCAGTTCACGACCATAACGAACAGCGGCGCCGTATTTGCCACGCGGTATTTTGGTGGTATCCACCGAAACCAGCCTTTCGGATGCCGTGGAATCGGCATTATTAGCGTCTTCCGCTTTGCTTCCGCTACACGATATTAGTTGCATCGCGTTAGCAAAAACAAACAACAGCAGCAAAATGGTTAAATATTTAAATTTCCTGTTCATCATCATTTATGGTTTTAAATAAGGACTGAGCTGTTCATATTTTATGAAACCGGCGCGGTAGGTTGGTACAGATGTTTCCATTGTCCAGTGCAGGCGGCCCTTGTTATCGGCAAGAACCACAATGTGCCTTTTTGAGCAGCATACAAGCGTAGTAGTATCATTAATTTGATACGCGCTCCCCATACGGCCGTTAAAAATTTCTTTGGGTAATTGGATATGCATCGCTATGGATGCTGTTTTATCCTTCTCATCTATCTTCATCGCGTAAACCCCCGATTGATGTTTCTCTACCCCGTTATCAAAAAACATAAGACTGCCTTGCGCGTTGATGTGTGCGGCGTGAGCTTGTGTAAAATTGCAACCGGCAGGCATTGCAATCGTCCCGCCTTTGCCGAATTTGTAGATTACCTGGCCTGTTTTGACATCGATCTTCCAGATTTGACCGTTGTTATAAAACGACATCAGGTAATTGCCGTCCCGGTCGTAACTCAGGCTGTTGGCATGCATCCAGTCTTTTTTTGTTTTGAGGATTTTGGGGTCTTTAAGCGGATCCATTACATCAAACACACTCCATTTGTAAAGCTGCTTACCGGTTTTATCCATCACCATGATGCCATCGCCGTTTACGGTATCCTGTTTAGCCCCGCCAACTAACGAAAGGTCTGTCACCCGCTTATCTACATAAATAACTACCAGTTGCCCTTTATCATTCTTCAAAATTTCGTGGTGAATGGTTTGCTTAAAATCACCCAGGCCTTTTTTAAGGTGCAGCAAAGTATCTCCCAATAAATTGATTTCCAATATCTCGCTGCCGTAGCTGGTTGGCTCGTCATTGCGGCCTAAAATGGATAGCAGGGTTTTATCTTTAGTAAAATTGATCACCTTAAAGCCCAGGTCATCTATGGTATGGTACCACCTGATCTGCCCTTTATAGTCAACCAAATAAGCCACACCGGGCGCGTAACGTTTATTGATCAGCATCAGTCCGTCCTTAAACTCGCCCGGTAATGTGGTGTTCGCGGCTACTTTCGCGTTAAACTGCTCCTGCAAAAACAGCGGCAAGCGGTGCGATTTAAAATTGTAGGTTTTACCTACCGTAGTATCTCCATTATCAACCGTTACAATGTGATACGAGTAAGTAGTATCGGGTAAAATATTAGTGAGCAACAACTTATACGGTGAGGCCTTACCGGTATTTAACGACCGGTATTTTTCGGGCTGTTTACCATCAATCCAATATTCAGCATATAGCTCAACAGGCTTTGCTGTAGTAACGTCCAGCCTTATCTTCAACTCGTTATGATTGTAAAGCCCAAGGTGAATTTCCTTGACAAGGCTACCTTCCGAGCAGGCGCTGATAACGCTTACCAGCAATCCTGCTGCAAAAATTTTAAACCAATGCTTCATTACTTAATTTGGTATCGCGGTTAAATGATAAAGAATACACGGCTTTGTGAGCCGTATATTCTTTATCCTGTCATCATTTAAGCTTATTGCTGCCTGCCCGCATTATTCAGGTTAGGGTTGATATTAACCTGGTTAAGCGGATATGGAAAATACTCGTCGCGCGGTAATTGTACCGTGTTAGTAGAGCCTATACGTTTTAAGTATGCGTTCACAATCACGTCGTATTTACCAAAACGTTTCAAATCGGCCCTACGTTTTCCCTCATAGTAAAGTTCCCAGCCACGTTCCTGCAACAGCGCGTCGCGGAAGGTTGCCTGTGTAAGGTTCGCGGCTACCAAAAGCTTGGCATGTGAACGGGCTTTTACCTGGTTTACCAAACCTACGGCTTCGGCAGTAGGACCGCCTAATTCGTTTAGGGCCTCGGCGCGGCTCAGTAATACGTCCGCGTAGCGTAAAACATCCACGCTATGGCCATCATAGTAGGTATTGGCGCCGTTCGGGTCGGCGTATTTCATGGTGGCAACATCGGGCATGTACAAAACACCGTCCGGAGCGGTTGCGCCTAATGATGGGGCCTGTTTATGCGTTAAACCGTCAACGCCCTGATATTCGGTAAAGAACATTTTTTTGCGGTCGTCTTCATCACCATAGCTGTTATAAAAATCCCATGTTACAGCGTAATATTGCCACCTGTCGGTTAATACCGGGTGACTTAACGGCCCGAAGTGGTTCAGCAGTTCGGTACCATTCACGTTGGCATCGCTTAATACTGAGAAGATGTTTTCAGAACACCAGGTATTCGATTCTTTAAACAAACCGGCATAGCTTGGGTATAGCTGGTAAATACCCAGATCCATCACCTGTTTGGTTAAATCTGCAGCTTTTTGCCAGTTATGTTCGCGCAGGTATATCTTAGCCAGTAAAAACATGGCAGCGCCTTTTGTTGCACGACCAACATCATTGGTTGAATAAATGCTGCTTTTAGTGTAATCGATTGGCAAAACGCTGATGGCATTTTCCAGGTCGGTGATCATTAGGGCATCCACATCGGCCACCGGGCTCGGTTTGGTTTGCGCTTTATAATCGGGGTTGGCTACGTCTTTTTCGGTATTCAGAATTACCGGGCCCCAGGCATCTGTTAAATCAGAATAGGCAATTGCGCGCAAAAATTTCATCTCGGCCAAAAACTGGCTTTTTTCGGCAGCCGAAATACTACTCATGCCCCCGATGTTGTAGATAGCGTTATTGGCGTTGGCTATTAGTTTGTAGATCTGCCTGTAGTCTTCGGCAATCAAACCGTTTGCCGAATTCCATTGCACCTGCGATAGCTGACCGGGGTCGCCCGCATAACTGCAGTGACCAACGTCGGTAGTTAAATCGGTAAGGGCGAAGTGCCTCACCGTCCAGTAATCAAAGTTATCGCCAACAGCCGGGCCCTTCAGGCGGGCATAAACAGAGTTAACAGCCGCGATAGCGTCGGATTTGGTGAGGAAAGCGTTCTGGCTGGTTAAGCTGCTGTATATTTTAGGCTCGAGACTGGTTTTATTACATGAAAACTGTGTAAGTACCGCCGCGGCCAATAGGAAGATATTATATTTTTTCATTTTCGATTTAAATTTTATGATCCCTTAACGGATTATTCATTAATGAATTGATGCCTTGATACCGAAGGTCACGGTTTTAAATGCCGGGAAGGAATTGAAATCCAGGCCGCCGCCAAGCGCCGATCGTAAGGCTACCTGACCAGGATGTAGCCCGGTATCATCGGCATGCACGTTCGCTTCGGGATCGGTACCTTTGTATCCGGTGATAGTCCATAGGTTTTGTGCCTCAGCATAAACTTTCACCCCCTGTAATATCCTCATGTTTTGGAACCACGCCGACGGGAAATTATAAGCCAGTGTTAACGATTTCAGGCGCACATAAGAGGCATTTTCAACAAAGCGTGAGTTTACGTAGCTGCCGTAAGTGCTTAAGTAATAACCTTCGCGGGGGATAGAGGTATTTTCGTTTTTACCGGCAACAAACCTGTTCAGCGCAGCAACGCCTGTGGTTGATTCCAATACCATGGCGTTCATGTTGTACAGGTAATAATCAAACGCGCCCTGGAAAAAGATCCCCAGATCAATGCCTTTGTAATGAAAATCGTTACCAAAACCGGCCATGTAATGCGGATTCGAATTGCCGAGATAAGTACGGTCGGCCGGAGTAATCACGCCGTCACCGTTAACGTCTTTATATTTTGGATCACCTGGTTTTGAATTTGGCTGTGGCGCGTATTTTTCGCCGGTTTTGATTACGCCCTCGTAAACATACCCGTAAAGCTCACCCAATTCAATACCCGGAACTACCCTCGTAAACTCCTGTCCGGAAACAGTTCCGCTTGGGTTTGCGGTATTAGTGCTGATGATCTTTACACCTGGGCCAAGGTCCAAAGCTTTCTGTTTGTTATAAGCGAAGGTAATTGTAGTATTCCACGACAGATCTTTACTCCGTAAATTACTGGTATTTAGCGAAAGTTCGATACCCCGGTTTTGAATTGCGCCGCCGTTAATATATTGCGTGCCGCTTGTAGAGCCCCACTGTGCTCCAATCGGCACCTGGATCAGTAAATCGGTAGTCTTTTTACTATAATAATCAACAGTGGCATTAATACGACCATTGGCAAAACCCATATCCAAACCAATGTCAAGTTGCCTGGTGCTTTCCCATTTGAGGTTAGGGTTAGAAAGATTTTTAGGTTCGATGCCTGTTTGCAAATTACCGCTTTCATTAAGCACAACACCGTAAGGACCAAAGGTAGCCAGATACAGACTCGATGGGATCCGGTCGTTACCGGTGATACCGTAGCTAACGCGTGCCTTTAAGCTGGAGAAGGTGTTGAGATTTTTCACAAAGTCCTCATCGGTAAGCTTGTAAGCTATAGCACCTGCAGGGAAGAAGCCCGAACGTTTGTTGGGGCCGAACTGAGATGAACGGTCATCACGGAAAGAGAACGATGCCAGTATCTTATCCTTGTAAGCGTAGTTTAACCTGGTAAAATAAGAGGTAAGGAAAGCCTCGCCTTTGCTGCTCCCGTAGCCATTAGTTAACGATCCCGCGCCAAGATTGTAATATAAAAAAGCATCGGTAGAAAAGCCTTTAGAGCCGGAGAGCAATGATTCTGAAACGTCTTTTTGGTTAGAAGTACCTAACAACACTGTAAAATCATGATCTTTTTTGATATTGAACTTGTAGGTTAGATAATTCTCCACTATCCATCTGAAATTCGAGTAGATCTGCTCGGCGGCTACCCCACCCTGTTTCGCGCCCGCAATAGTAGTTGTTGGCAGGTATTGGCCGGTAGTGGTTTGATTATATTCGCTGCCCGCGTTAAGGTGGTAAGTTAAGCCGTTGATGATTTTATAATCCAAACCAATATTAGCGTTGAATAACTTATTACCACTATTGTTAGTTGGCTCCAAAAGGCCCGCCAAAGCATTGGTTTTAGTGCCCTGGGTAACATAATAGTTATAAGTACCATCGGCATTATAGGGTGCAACATTTGGTGGCGCGGTAAGTAAACTAAACAGAGGCGCAGTAATATCGCCCGAATAAGATTGTAACGTTGATGTGGAACTGGCACCATAAAAGTTAGCACTGATCTTCAGGTTTTCGCTCGCCGTTTTTTCAGCGCCAATTCGTGCGGTGTACCTTTCAAAGCCGGTGTGCTGCAACACACCAAACTGCCTGATATGATTACCGGCAACATAAATTTTTGAGCTTTGATCGCCGGCGCTTAAACTGATGCTTTGATTTTGCACCGTTGCGTTACGGGTAGCCAGCTTCAACCAGTTTGTATTGGCCACCTGAAAGCTTGAAGGATACGGTTGTGGTTTCCCATCTTCAATGGCAGTAGCGTTCTGTATATCAGTATATTGCTGACCGGTTAGCAAATCGGGCTTGTAAGTGAGATATTGCGTACCGCCGGATATGTCGGCATCTAAGGTAACCTTACCATTTTTTCCCTTTTTTGTGGTGATCAAAACAACGCCATTTCCTCCCCTTGAACCGTAAATCGCGGTAGCGGCGGCATCCTTTAAAACCTGGATATCTTCAATATCATTAGGGTTAACCTGGTTACCAACTTCGCTGATAAAACCATCTATTACATATAGCGGCTGAGTAGATGTATTGATAGAGTTACCACCCCTAACGGTAATATTAATGCCCGCCCCCGGCGCAAAACTTGATTGCTGCACCTGCACACCGGCGGCTTTACCCTGGATAGCCTGGCCGATGTTGGTTGTGGTACCGCCCAACGTAAGGTTATCGCTTTTTATAGAACTTACCGAACCGGTGATATCTCCTTTTTTAACTGTACCGTAACCCACCACCACTACCTCATTCAGTTTGTTGAGGTCTTCCTGCAGGGTGATGGTTAGCTCAGTTGAGTTGCCGATGGCTACTTCCTGGGTTTTATAGCCAATGTACGAAACAAGGAGCGCTGTGGCGTTACCTTTAAGCGTTAACTTAAATTTACCGTTAACATCTGTTGAGGTGGTGTTTTTTAAACCTTTTTGAGTAACGGTGGCGCCTATTATCGGTCCGTCTTTATCCTTTACACTGCCGCTGATCACTGTTTGCGCACTGGCCAGTACCGGCAATAAAAAAAAGAGGGTACAGCAAATTAATTTAAAAAGGCCGTTCAACTGCCCTCTTAAATTAATCGGTTTACCTGAACCCTGTTTTGGGGTTGAGTAGATTTTAATCATACGTGGTGGGTGTTAGTATTAATTAATTGTTAGTTTTTTGTTGTGATTTAGTTCTGTTTTTGAATATTGGAAATTAGAGATACCGGGATGCGAAAGCAAAAAATCAGGCCCTCAAACACAGCGCAAACGTTTGTTTTGGAAGATTTTAGCTTTACGCAAACGTTTGACCAGAAGCGGTTTGCGGGGAAAGAATCGGGTAAATAAGGAGTTTTTTGAGGTAATTATGATGGATTACCCTAAGCTTTTGATTATCAATTTGAGAGAATCGGCGCGTTTTGATGAGTAGCTTGAAGAAATTGATTACGAGGCGATTCCCCCTCCCCAACGGCCGCGGTTTTAGGATAGCGTAACCCGTGGTGTAAGCCGATACCGGCCGAAGGTGCGCTAAACTTCGACCAGAGATCGTTACGCTGCCGCTAAACCCGCGGTAGCCTATTACAATAAAAAAGCCCGGCTTGCGCCGGGCCTGGTATTTAAACTATCAGAACTTAATAATTAAAATCCGCTGTCGTCCAGCGCAAAAGTATTCTTCCTCTCCCTCCATTTACCCCTGGTAAAATCGGGAAACTCCACGCTGGCATTGCCTTTTTTAAGCGATTGGGTTGATAGCGGTGTAATTACGCTCATGGTAACCGAATCATAAACATCAATAGGCGTTTGGCGTTTTTGCTTAACCGATTCGATAAAGGCGTTGAATACAAACCAGTCCATACCGCCATGCCCCGCGCCTTCGGCAAACTTCTCGTATTTTTTCCATAGCGGGTGGTCGTATTTATCAAACCAGTCTTTGGCCGGGTCCCATACATCATCCTCTTTGGATTGATGGTCGATGTAAACACTTTTGTTTACATCCATCCACAAGCCCTTGGTGCCCTGAACACGGAAACCTAATGAGTACGGACGCGGCAGATGGGTATCATGGCTGAGCAATACGGTTTCGCCATTAGCGCAGTTGATCATGGTGGTGGTCACATCGCCGTTTTTATACTTGATCCTGGCATTGGGATGCCCTGGTGATTGCTCTTCAACATAGGCTGCCAAACCGCGGGCCTTGCTGCTGAATGATACCAGGTTGGTAAAACGGTTACCTGCATTGATATTGGCATAATGCATGCAGGGGCCTGCGCCATGGGTGGGGTAAATATCGCCATCTACATCAATATTGAATTGTGTACGCCATTGTGCTTCGCTTAGCGCTTTTGGACCAAACTCCACGCCGCCGCCATAATATTGCTTACCATTGTTAAACAATACCTGCCGCAGGTTATGCTGATAACCGCCTTCAAGATGAATGATTTCTCCGAATAAATTCTGGCGTACCATGTTCAGGGCGGCCATTACATCGCGGCGGTAGCAAACGTTTTCGAGGGTCATGTAAGGTATACCTGTTTTTTCGGAAGTATTGACAATATCCCAGTGATCTTCTACCGTTAAGCCGGCAATTACTTCGCAGCCTACGTATTTACCCGCTTTCATGGCATCGATAGCCTGCGGGTGGTGAAACTGCCATGGGGTAGCAATGATCACGGCGTCGATATCTTTATGATCGAGCAGTTTCTTGTAAGCGTCTAAACCGCCGGTGTATTCTTTTACCGGTGCATGCCCTTTTTTGGCGATATATTCACGGCAAATTTTCAGGGAGCTTTCCTGGGTATCACAAATAGCTATGATTTCCACATCATCGCGCAGCAAGCCCTCGGCAATGTGGCTCATGCCGCGGGCACCTACACCAATGTAACCTAACCTTACCTTTGCCGGGGCCGAAGCGAAAAGGCTCCCTGTTGGTAAAATACTGAAACCTGCCGCCGCAAGGGCGCCGGTTTTAAGAAACTGTCTTCTTTCCATATTTATATTTCTATGTTTTGGGGCTTATTTATTGGGTAGATTTTTAAAATCGATTACCGGCTTCTGGCCTGTTGCTTTCCGGTCGAATGGCGATTTAAGCCGGGTATAATTATCAAAAAAACCGCCGTTTTGCAGGTAAAATTTGTTGCCCTCTGTTCCACCCGCATAATCTTTACGGTAGTTGGCATTGGCTGTTGCATCGCCCGTATAAATGGCGTGGGTTAGCTCCTGCCAAATTCCGTTGCTATCGCCTATCCACTGATTAGTGAATAACGCTCTGCGGATTTTATCGCCGTTCTCCGGCTCAAAATTTTCTACAAACGAATACAGGTTAGTTAAATAAGTTGCTTTTTGCGGCCGTGTAAAACTTGCTATTAAATACCATTTACCTGCTTCAACATCTTTAAAGTACGCGGTATAAGTGGTTGTTTTCTTTGCAAAATCAGGCTCGGCGCTTAACAGAAAGGCATAGGCTTGTCCGGCTTTCCACGTAAAGCGCATATAACTTTGGCCGCCCGAACCCTCGTTGCCAAATTCGCCTATATGAACTCCGTCACCGCTTTTAACCAGCTTTATCCGCATACTATCAGGAATGCTTTTCGGGTCTTCGGTGTTGAAAGGGCTCCATACCGAAAACAGTACCCGCCGCTCGGTAGCTGAATTTACCTGCATGCCAAAATAACCTTCGCCAAAGCCATCGGCCATAAAATACGACCCTATAACATCCTGCCCTTTAGGTACGATAATCTCGTTGTAAAACCACTTTACCTTAGCGTGTTTGTCTTCGGCAACAGGGTAGCGTAAGTGTACCGATGGCCCCCTCCTGCCAAAATGGAATGAACTGCCCTGGGGAACATAAGCGATATCCTGATCAGGGTGCTGCAAGGTAACGATCAGATCAGATACATCGGCAAAAGTCTTTCCTGTTTTGCTGATCCCTGTTAAGCTTACCTTCAAATGACCGGCCTGGCTTACATGGATAGTGCCGAATTCAACCGTATCAAACGCTTTATTGCTCAGCTTTTTTATAAACTCCTTTTTCGCCGCGGATAGCTTTATGGTGCTTACACCCTCTTGCACCCTTACCCTTAAAGCGAGTTTTACATCCTGCGCCTCACTCAACCTAACATACACGTTGGCAGTTGATTTGGGGTTACTCCAGTTGTAAAGGCCCTCATCGGTAATCGAGTCAGGCCTGTTAACCCATGCATTGCCTCCAAGCGGAATACTATGCCGCAGTTTTGATGCATCGATACGGGGTTCCTGGGCCATTACGTTATGGCAGTAAGTAAAAGCGAAAAATAGGGTTACACAAATTGAAATGATTTTCTTCATGATCGGCTTATCAGCGACTTGTTTTTATAAATGTAGTTGCATTACTTGTTTTGGAAAAGAATACCACGCGTAATTTTAACGCAAACGTTTGAAATATGGCTGTTTTTATCTTAAATATTGCCATAATTGCTCATGGACTGCTATACAAACAGTATGATGATAAGCGGTTATTTATCAAAACAATACGGCAGCGATTTGCCCAATATTCAACTGAGATAATCGGGCGGCACATTACAGTCAATTCTTCCGTTAAGCAAAAGTGCCACGCAAACGTTTGCAGTAGCTTATCTCGATATAATCATTTAACTTTAAAAATAAAACGGGCAAAAAAGGGCATACATGCAGGGCAAACCAACTACAATTAAAGAGATAGCGCAAATTTTAGGTATTTCTGTTTCAACAGTTTCGAGGGCATTGCATGATCATCCGAGTATTGGTATTACCACCAGGGCCAAAGTAAAAAAGCTGGCTACCGAACTCAGTTACGAACCCAATCAAACCGCCATATTCCTGCAAAAAGGAAAAACCCACACCATTGGCGTTATCCTGCCCGAACTTTCGGAAGCCTTTTTCTCCTCGGCCATCAGCGCCATCGAGGATACCGCGTACAAGAAAAATTATACGGTATTATTGGCACAATCGCACGATGATGAGGTAAAAGAAAAGCAACTGGTTGAAAAGATGAAAAACCACCGGGTTGATGGGCTGCTGGTTTCGGTTGGCAAAAACACCTCATCGTACCAGCATTTCGAAAATCTTAAAAAATATAATATCCCGGTTGTTTATTTCGACAGGATCCCTTCTATCCCCAATATCCATTATGTGGCCTGCAATATGGAGATAGGCACTATCGAAGCTGTGAGTTATTTATTGAAAAAGGGGCACCGCACCATCGGCATGATCAACGGGCCGCAAACTATGGTAGCTACCGGCGAGCGTAAAGAGGGTTATATCAAGGCCATGACCAAAAACCGGCTTAAATATGATCCGTCGCTTATCGTATCCTGCGATCTTACAGAGCAAGGCACCCAAAAAGCGCTTGATGAACTGCTTAACAACAAACGTAAACCAACCGCAATTGTAACATTTAACGATTATGTGGCGCTTTTTGCCATCAAATACGCGCAAAAGCTCCATATCAACATAAACAAAGAACTGGAGTTTGTGAGCTATGCCAACCTGCCGATCATTAACTATATGGAGAATATCCCGGCGGCTTCGGTTGAGCAGTTCCCCTATTTACAGGGGCAAAAAGCCACCGATATTTTAATGGATTTGCTGCACCACCAGGGCGCCACCGGTAATGAACCAAGCGCGTTTTATAAGGTGATCATCGAATCGCAACTGGTAGAGAACAAAAAATAAACCTGAATAAAAAAACAGTCAAACGTTTGCGCATGGCTATCATTAACCAAATGGCTATGTTTGGAGCGAGTTAATGCCCGTATTATGTTTAAAGATATCCTTATTAATTTTGGATTAAACGCTTCTGATTACAAGGCGCAGCCGTTTGGTTCAGGCCTTATTAACCATACTTATAAAGTAAGCGGTGTTAACCAATCATATATTTTACAGCAGATTAACAACGCGGTATTTAAAAACCCCGACGCGATAGACCAAAACCTTGCCCTCATTAAGGGTTACCTTGCCGAAAACAACCCCGATTACCTGTTTGTAGCACCCATTAAAGGCAAGGATGGCAAATCAATTATCCGGTATACCAACGGCGACTATTATCGTTTATTTCCTTTTATTGAAGGATCGCACACCGTTAATTTTTTAAAGGCAGAGAAAGAAGCTTATAACGCGGCACTTCAATTCGGTCGTTTTACCCGTTTGCTCAATAATTTCGACATTGATCAGCTTAGCTATACCTTACCAGATTTTCATAACCTGAAGCTGCGCTTTGATCAGTTTAAACAGGCTGCTACCCATACCGACACCGATAAACTGGAAGAAGCTGCTACCGAGATACGGGAAGCATACGGTAACGCCAATATTGCCCATACTTACAGCCAGATAGTAAAAAACAGCGAAATCCCGCTTCGGGTAATTCATCACGATACAAAAATAAATAACGTGCTGTTTGATGACAACCACAATGCCCTGTGCCTGGTTGACCTGGATACCGTTATGCCGGGCTATTACCTGAGCGACGTAGGCGATATGATGCGCACGTATCTATCCGCAGCAAATGAAGAGGAAAAAAAACTGGATGAAATTGTTATCAGGCATAACTTTTTCAAGGCGATATACGGCGGCTACATGGCCGAAATGGGCAATATACTCACTGAAACCGAAAAGCAATTGTTTATTTTTTCGGGCGAGATGATGATCTACATGCAGGGGCTGCGCTTTTTAACTGATTTTTTAAATAACGATATTTATTATGGCGCACAATACAAAGGGCATAACCTGATGCGGGCAAAAAACCAGTTCAGGTTGCTAAGCGAATATCAAAAAGCTATTCCAGAATTTGAAGCGCTTATTGCAAGTGTAAATAAAGAATTGCTGAATACCACCGGCGTTTAAAACATTGTTTCGGCTTATTGCCAAATAATGCGTAATATTCCATCCTGAAAAGAAACGCCACTTGATCGGGATAACAAGCTATAGGGACGATAATTCGGGTAATCACAATATCATCATCAAAGGTATTACTGTTAACGGCCTTACCGAAAGCCTGATAGCGCGGCATACCGCTGCGGGTATTTATTTTGATAAAGAAAGCTACCGGCAAATCATACCAAAACATATCGAAATTGATCATGGCGCTTTTACTAACCATGCCGCCGCAGTAGCTTTTCCGGAAGTTGTGGTAACCGCACAGCCCGGGCAGCTTTCACTATCGTGCGCCTGCAGCGCCCCAAATGATAAATTATGCGAGCACCAGGCCCAGGTGCTATCAGCTATTATTCAGCGCGATGAATTGCGCATTTTTTTTGATGATGATCTCAGGCAGCAAAACATCAGGAAAATAGCGAGAGGTTACGGTTTGGAAAATGAAACCAACCTCGACCAATACTTCGAGGTAAGCTATCATCATAAACGTTTCGAAATAACGCCGCGCTCAGCAGCCTTAACAGTTGTAACTAAAGAAAGCCTGGCCGCGCTGCAATCAGTCATTATTAAAGATAACCCCGAACCATCTTCGCCCCCGGAGACCGACGACAGGATAGTTTGTGTGGTGCTTAAACAGCACAAATACTACAATTACCTATTTGTTGAACTTTACAACGCCCAGACTACTAAAGACGGGAATATCAAAAATCCTTTAACCCCTGTGGCGCCTTTAGATCAGGTTTGGGATACGGAAGATGCAGCAAGGCTCAGGTTTTTTACCGGCGTACACAAATTTCAAAACCATATTAATACGCAACGGACGCCAGCTGATCTGTCAGCCCTGAAAGCTATAGTTAAAAACCCGCTGAACTATAGTTTTTATATTCACAACATTAACATATCCAACAATGTTACAGCAGGTTCTGTGAGCGCTGTGAAAGTGAAACTGCTGCAAAGCGACATCAACTTGAAGGTGAATACCTGGGGCGATTTTTATGAAATAAACGGCGTATTTAATATTGATGGTTTACTTTATGATGTTAAAGATCTTGAAGTTAAGTTCAATTATTTTATTTCGGTTGGGGATACGCTATACTTTATCAATAACCTGCAGGTATTAAATGTGGTAGAGTTACTGAAGAAAAAGCAAGGCAGCCTGCAGGTGCATAAAAGCAAATATGCCGATGTAAAAACGCAATTGCTTAACAAACTGGAAACCAGGCTTACTATCGATTACACTTATATTAAACCGGCGACACCAACGCAAATAAAAGACGAAGGTTTTGACCAACCTGCCGAAAAGATCATCTACCTTTCGGATTTTGGCGCGCATGTGATGATCATCCCGGTGATGCGTTACGGCGAGGCGGAGATACCCATCCGCACCAAAAAACAAATTTACGGTACCGACGAAAAGGGTAACCAGTTTATGGTAAAGCGGCGCGACGACGAGGAGATTGCGTTTACCGCCCTGCTGATGAAACAGCACCCTTATTTTGACGAGCAGGTTGATAACGACCTGGAATACTTTTACCTGCATAAAAGGCATTTTTTAGATGAGGACTGGTTCCTGGATGTTTTTGAACAATGGCGTACCCACCAGATCGAGATACTTGGCTTTAACGAACTGGAAGGTAATAAATTAAACGCCAATAAAGTTACCATACACATCAAGGTGTTAAGCGGAATCAATTGGTTTAACACCATCATTGATGTAAAATTTGGCAAAAAGCGGGCAAGCTTAAAACAGGTACACCAGGCGGTTAAAAACAAAAATAAATACATTAAACTGGATGACGGTACCCAAGGCATTTTACCCGCCGAATGGATTGAAAAGTTTACAGATTATTTTAACTCGGGCGAGATTGGTGATGACGACACCCTACATACATCTAAAAGCAATTACAGCGCAATTCAACAGTTTTATGATGAAGAGATGCTGGATAATGATGTGCGCGACGAGATCAATACCTACCACAAGAAACTAAGCAACACTGATGAAATTGCGGAGGTCGCCGTTCCTGAGGGGCTAAACGGTACACTTCGCCCCTACCAGCGGCGGGGCTTAAGCTGGCTTAACTATCTGGATGAACTTAATTTTGGCGGATGCCTGGCTGATGATATGGGATTAGGTAAATCGATCCAGATCATAGCGTTTATACTCTTGCAAAGAACAAAAGCGGATAACAACACCAACCTGATCGTGGTACCAACATCCCTTTTGTTTAACTGGCAACAGGAATTCCGGAAATTCGCGCCTTCTGTCAGCGTACATACAATTTATGGGGCAGACCGGGCCCGGCATGCGGATGATCTGCATAAATATGAAGTTGTACTTACCTCTTACGGAACGCTGCTTTCGGATATTAACTTTTTAAAAAGCTTCCGGTTCAATTATGTTTTCCTGGATGAATCGCAGAATATCAAAAATCCAGAATCGCAACGGTACAAGGCAGCGCGATTGCTAAAATCGCGTAACAAGATCACCATAACTGGCACCCCGATCGAGAATAACACTTTTGACCTGTATGGTCAGCTTTCGTTTGCATCCCCCGGCTTATTGGGCAGCAAGCAGTATTTCAAGGATATTTACGCCGTGCCTATCGATAAGTTTAAAGGCAGCAAGCGGGCGCTCGAATTACAAAACAAAGTTAAACCATTCATTCTTCGGCGTACCAAACAACAAGTAGCTAAAGACCTGCCCGAAAAAACCGAAATGGTACTGTATTGCGAAATGCAGCAGGAACAGCGCTATATTTACGATTCGTATGAGAAAGAATTCAGGGAATACATTTCGGCTACTACCAATGAGGTGCTCAAAAAAAGCCCCATGAACGTATTAAAGGGTTTGGGAAAGCTAAGGCAGATCTGCGATTCGCCTATGTTATTAAAGGGTGAAAAAATGCCCGGTGAAGCATCCGCGAAGATCGACATGTTGATGGAGGAAATTGAGGGTAAAATGCGTCAGCATAAAATACTGGTTTTCTCGCAATTCGTATCCATGCTAGATCTTATCCGCAAGGAGTTGAAAAACCGGTATATCCGCTACTCCTACCTCACCGGCCAAACGCGTAAGCGGGAAGCAGCAGTAGCCGAATTTCAAAACGATCCGGGTGTCCGGGTGTTTCTCATCAGCCTTAAGGCGGGCGGTACCGGTTTAAACCTAACTGAAGCCGATTACGTGTATTTGGTAGACCCATGGTGGAATCCCGCGGTTGAAAATCAGGCCATCGACCGCTGTCACCGTATCGGGCAGGATAAAAACATAGTAGCTGTACGCCTAATCTGCCCCGGAACGGTTGAGGAAAAGATCATGATCATGCAACAAACCAAAAAAGACCTCGCCGATAACCTCATCAGGCCCGATAAAGCGGTTGTGGCATCGCTTTCAAAGGATGACCTGCTGGATCTGCTGAATTAGGCCGGGTCAATTTGAACATAGAAAAGCCTCCAAAATCGATGATTTTGAAGGCTCTTACTTTTAAGTGCACCTGACGGTACAGAATTCGAACCAGTTTTTAAAAGATTTATCGGTATTAGGTAATCTCACAGCTACATAAAAAAACATAGCCAACTTTATCAGACTTTTGCCGGATGTTATTGCATTCCTTTCAAAATTCTAAATGGATTAATGCACAACGAAAAGGAGTTTCAGGTGGATACATAACTAACTTAAAATAAATCAGAATTCGTTACTGTTACATAGTTTGGCTTTAAGTTCAACATGCGGGTGGGGGCTACAATACTATCTCAATTGTATAAACCGTTCCGCCAAAGTGCCCTACCAACCTAAAGTAGTAAGTTCAATGTTAAGCCGGTAATGTGGCGGTTTAAACATAAAGCGACACAAATACTTATGACTTAATTTATAACCTCCTACACTTTGTTTTGCAACTGTGATGGAGTGGACAGTCACTCAAACATTCATTATTTAACTTTAATGACCACTTTTCCTTTGGCGCGGCCCGATTCCACATAAGCCAATGCATCGTTGGTTTGCTCAAACGCAAATAATTTATCGATCACCGGTTTAATAACCCCTGCTTCTATTAATGCTGTAATTTTTGAAAGTTGATTGCCTTCTGCCCTCATAAATAAGAAGCGAAAGGTCGCATTTGCTTTTTTTGCTTTTTTCTTTGCGCCGGAACTCAGAAGCTTTGTCACCAATTTTAGATACCACGGCAAGCCGATCTCCGCTGCAAATTCCGGCGTAGGTGGCCCGACCAATGAAATCAGCTGCCCGCCGGCTTTCAGGATACGGAATGATTTGTCGAAGATTTTGGTGTCACGATTACTGTGTATAACCAAATCATAATCTTTCAATAAGGTTTCAAAGTCTTGAGTTTTGTAATCAATAACGAGGTCGGCACCAAGCTTTTTTACCCAATCTTTATTAGCCGCACTTGTCGTGGTGGCAACATAAGCACCTAAATGTTTGGCCAACTGGATGGCGAATGTACCCACACCACCGGAACCTGCCTGAATGAAAACTTTCTGGTCTTTTTTTACATTCCCTATTTCAGCCAGTGCCTGCCAGGCGGTTAAGCCAACCAATGGAATGGAGCCTGCTTCGTCCATAGTTAGGTTTTTAGGCTTTAAGGCTAAATCATCTTCATCTACTGCGATGTATTCCGCAAAAGTGCCTATTCTGTGATCGCCCACTCTTGAATACACTTCATCACCGATTTTGAACCGGCTGACTTTTGCCCCAACTTTAGTTACTACACCTGCCATATCATGGCCGTTTATGAATGGTGGCTTGTAGGGTAAAAACAATTTGAAATCGCCGTTTCTGATAAGCGAATCCAACAAATTGACACCTGCTGAGTATATTTGCACCAATACCTCATTTTCCTTTAAAGCTGGTTCCGGCAATTCGGTTAGCTGTAATTTTTCTTTTTTGCCGTAGCCATTTACGATGAATGCCCGCATGATTTTTAGTTTTTTAATTATTTTTAGTATTGTAATGATTTTATGATGCTATCACCGCGTGACTTTGCTTGGGGTTAACCAAACCAAAAGCCAACTTTGGAAAAAGCCGGTTGACGATATAAAGCGCTTTCGTGTCGCCAACCCTGATCGTAAACTGATCTTTCTTCAAACCTCGAATAAGTGCTTTCACCAAATCTTCCGAAGTCATTTTTTTACCGTTCCGCTCAGCGGTCATTTCGGTAGCCACAACAGGTGGTAACAGCTCAAACACTTTCACGCTGCTATTCAAAATTTGCAGGTGCTTTCTCAACGTTTCTGTATAAAACCGCAAAGCAACTTTGGATGCTGAATAAGTGGCTTCCAGTAATGAGGGTACATAGCTGAGTATGGACGTGGTATTGATAATAGCACTTTCATTCCTTGACTTCAGCATATCCATGAACAGGTTATTAAGCCGGATTACCCCGAGGTAGTTGACGTTCATTTCGTAAGCCGCGTCTTCAAAATGCCGGTCGTTTGCTATTCCCAGGTTGATCGGGTCGGTTAGCACCCCTGCGTTGTTATATAAGATATCTATGCCGCCGAGTCGCTGTACCTGGTTAAAAAGTTTTTGCGCGTCACTTGCATCTGAGACATCGCTTTTTATGGCCGTAATAGCCGGGTACAGTTTCCTTGCTTCATCTAATTTTGCATGGTTCCTGCCGGTAATAATTACCTGGGCTCCATTGGTTAAAAATTGTTTTGCTGCTTCCAGCCCGATACCCGATGCACCACCCGTGATCAATACCGTTTTCCCTTTTAATTGCATGATATACTTTTTAATGTGAGTGTTATTTCGATGCGTTAACCGACTTCAGAATGGATTTTTCGAACAGCTTATAGGCGAAATGTTGAAGCAGCAGTATGATCGATGAGCCTTTTCCGACAGGGAAGCCAAACGTTGGATTTTTTTCCCTTACCGCCCGCAGCAAGGCATCGATAACCGGTGCAGGCTCGGGTGCCTTATCAAATGTCTGTTTAGTGTACGCGATAATTTTTCTCCTGAACGAATCATAATCTGCGATATTTTTCCCGGTTGCTACCATTCCGCTTTCGCCTATATTAGTTTTAAAACTCATTGGCTCCACCATTACCACTTTGATGTTAAACTGGTTCAATTCAAACCGAAGCGATTTAAAATAGCCTTCGAGGGCATGTTTGGAAGCTGCGTAGTAGGACACGTATGGTAGGCTCACTAAACCGAGGAGAGAACCGATGGTAATAATTTTTCCATGTTTTTGCTTCCTGAAATGAGGAAGCAACTCGTTGGTTAATTTGATGGTTCCCCAAAAGTTAGTCTCAAACTGCTGTTTGCCTAACTCAATAGGAGTTTCTTCGGCAAGTCCGTTAACCAGGTAGCCCGCGTTGTTGATCAGCACATCTAAAGTTTTAATCTCGCTGAACAGTTCCTTACTAAAAGATACTATAGAATGGTCATCATTCAGATCCAATGGCAGTAACTTAAATGGCACTGTTGACTGGTGCTTTTCCGGGTTACGGCTTGTGCCGATTACCTGGTAGCCATTTTCGTGGAGCTTGGCGGCGACAAGCAGCCCGATGCCCGATGAAGCACCGGTGACTAATACCGTTTGTTTCTTTAATTTCATAATCTTTTATTTTAGACTTTTTAGTATATTTTATATTAAAAAAAATTAGAGCGCATAGCCCTCTAATTCCGATTTGAGACTCTTGAGTAAACTTGCCATAGGTTTTGCTGTATTCATAGCTCTGCACATCACAACAGCACCTTCAACGGCAGCTACTGCCTTAAAAGCGTAAACAACAGGATCAAGTTTGTTAGAAAATTCACCGTTTTCAATACCTTGATTCAAAATGCTGACAAACAATTCCTGGCCATGGCGAATGACACCCGCAATCTTTTCCTTTATCGCTGGAAAGTTATCATCAGATTCCACCGCGATATTAAATATAGGGCATCCGCCCTTAAGGTAAGTATTCAAAGGATCCTTATAAAAATCGAGAAAAGCAAATACCTTAGCCTTGGCTGTTTTACCCTTACTGATGGTCAATAACATTTTCTCGCCGTTAGCATTCAGCATATGTTCAATAACCTGTAAGGCCAGGTCCTCCTTACCTTCAAAATGACCGTAAAGGCATCCTTTTGTTAGTTTAGTAGCAGCAAGCACGTCGTCTATATTAGCGCCGGATATCCCTTTCTGATTAAAAATAGGAGCCGCTGTTTCCAAAATAAATTGCTTTGTTCTTTCCGCTTTGGTAATCATACTCATGAGTTTAACGATGCAAAAATATACTAAAAAGTTTAATTAATTATACTTTTTAGTATATTTTACAAAACAATGTTTGGATCAAGCAAAAAAGTTGGGGGGATAGTTTTATTAGGCATAGATTTTCATTAGTCTAAACATAAAGAACTCGACATTTCTTACTCCTCTGAATTGTGCTCTTAAGGCTTTAATCTTTGCATTGAAAGATTCTGCTGAGGCATTAGTGTGCCTTTTGTCAAAGTAATTGAGAATGGTTTGATAATGGTTTTGGATTGTTCTGGAAACGGTAGCAAAAGCCTTAATACCCGATCTTTCCACTTCATCATACCACCGGGCAAGTTTTGTTAACCCGACACCTTTGTCTTGAGTTTTTGAAAAGATATGAGAAAGTTTTCTGCTT
>NZ_QGHA01000003.1:0-90917 GCF_003148845.1 Mucilaginibacter oryzae
TCTTGTAAGGCCAGTTCGCCACCTTGTTCGTAAAGTTCCTTGAACCTGTAGAAACTATCACGGGAATAGCCCATCACTTTACAGGCCTGTGATACGTTACCTAAATGCTCGGCAAGCTCCAATATGCCCATCTTGTTTTTGATGATCTTTGCTTGGGTTGTCATAATGCTAATCTCTGTTACGTGCGTTAATTAATCGTAACTGTCAGATTAAATTGTGACTATCTCACCTAAAACACAGCGCCGGATTAAATCCGGCGCTGTGTTTTTTCTATAAAGAGATCCATCTCAAACGGTGTTATCTCCAAAGCCTGCAAACCAGGTGTTCTGGCTTTCAGAATTTTTCATCGACAGGTACAGACATCAGGCAACTAATGTGGTCATGAAGCTTATCCCCATTAACCCGGCTCAGAACTTTTCCAGTTTTTCTATGCCCCTTTTTTGGCTTGTAAGCTGCTCATTAACTGGTCGTAAAGATCATCGTTTTTGGCTTTGGCCGGTTTAAGCTTTTTGATGGTTGGCCGTTTACCCTTCGCTTTAGCCTTGATCAGTTCAAGTAACTCGGTATGGTATTCGTCTTTGTATTTCGACAGATCAAACTTTTCAGCATATTGGTTAACCAATGCGAGGCCAACATCCAGCTCTTTTTTGCTCACTTTTACATTATCGCTGATATTCAGGTCGTCCTGATCGCGGATTTGTTGCTCGAAGCGGATACGGGTAACCACCATACTTTTTTTCACCGCGTGTACCACGCAAAGGCTTTCGGTGCTTCGTAATACAAATCTGGCCACACCGGCTTTTTTTGTTTGTTGCAGGGTTTGAAAAAGCAACGCGTAGGCCTTGTTGTTTTTAGTATCAGGTTCGGTGTAATAGGAAGTTTCATAGTACATCGGGTTAATCTCTTCGAGGTCAACAAAGCTTTCTATTTCTATAACCCTGCTCTTTTCGGGCGCGGCAGCCTCAAAGTCGGCATCTTCCACAATAACATATTCGTCGTTATCAAGCTTGTAGCCTTTAACTATCTTATCATAGGGAACTTCTTTTTTGGTATTCTCATTTACCCGCTGATATTTGATATGCGCATGATCCCGGCTGTCAAGCATATCCAGGTCGATACCTGAAGTTTGCACTGCCGAGTATAGTTTTACAGGGATGCTTACCAGGCCGAAGCCGATAGAGCCTTTCCAGATAGCCCTCATGATTTTATGGTTTTGATGTGATCATTCGTTTGATGCGGATGGTGGTTCTCTATCTCATCGGCCAATAAATGCAGTACCTGCTCTTGGAGGTTACCTGGATTACTGCAAACCCTCAGGTACTCATGCGGGTCAGGTTCAAAACTGGCAACCCAGGCGCCATCCCTAAAAACTTTAAACTTACAGGTTTGGCCGCTGTGATGCAGGTATTCACCCACCTCAAAGCGCAGTACCTCTTTATCAACACTGATAGTTACCGGAAAATTATCCATATTAAAGTATTTGCTTTTTACAACTATTGTAACCGGCTTTTGTTTAGCAACAAGAAGTAAATATGATAGCTAACTACTCAATAAAATGGATTGAAAATTGCTATGCAACGGTAGTTTTTTGACACTCCGGCAACATCCGGAATTGTATAAAAATGGCTTTGTCAATCCCGATCTGGTTGTAGTTATAACGCAGGTATCAGTGCCTTAGTGCGCTAAAAAAAATATACTTCAAAACTTTCCTTTTTACCATTTTAGCCCGCTACTTTCGGCAAAAAACCAACCAGTTAATATGGAATTTAATCCAAATAATCACATTATACAGATGTGTATGCGCGGAATGCTTATGGAAGAAACCGGCAAGTTTCAGGATGCCGTTAATTTATACAGGCAAGCCTGGGATGACGCTTCAAACGAGTTTGAAAAGTTTCTGGCCGCCTGGTTCATTGCCAGGCTCCAGCCCGAAGCTACCGGCAGGTTAATGTGGTATGACACGGCATTACAATTAGGCCTGAGTTTGGATAATGAACCGGTCAGGGCGGCTTTTCCCCCATTACATGAATATATCGCTCAATGTTACCAGGAACTGGGCGACGTTAGTCATGCCAGGAAACACCAGGAACTCGCCCTGTCATCGGTTAGCCCGCCTTTGGATAAAGGCCCTTTTTATCACGGTACAAAAGCTGACCTGCAGGCCGGAGATCTCCTGAACGCTGGATACATGTCTAACTATCAGTCAGAACTGGTGATGAACCACATCTATTTTACCGGCCTGATCAACGGCGCAGGTTTGGCGGCAGCTTTAGCCAACGGCGAAGGCGCTGAGCGCGTTTATTTGGTGGAACCTACCGGCGATTTTGAGGACGATCCCAACGTAACCAATAAAAAATTTCCCGGAAACCCAACCCGTTCCTACCGTAGCCTGCAACCACTAAAAATCATTGGTGAAGCGACCGAATGGCAAAGGCAAACACCTGAACAACTGCAGCAATGGCGCGAAAAACTAAAGGCTAATAAAGGCGGGATAATCAATTAATGTCCATGATGCTAGTCTATATATTAAATCAGCGGGCTGGTTACGAAATCAATTGTTAAAATCCGAGAATTAATTAAAGGACTTACGGAATTCAAGGGGCGACAGCCTGGTTTTAGTTTTGAATAATTTGCTGAAAGACTGCGAGTGCTCAAACCCCAAAGCATACGCCACCTCACTCACCGACAAGTTGGTGGTAGACAGCTTTTCTTTCGCCTTATCAATAAGCCGGTCATGAATGTGCTGCTGAGCGCTTTGCCCGGTAAGTGAGCGCAGCATATCACTGAGGTAATTTGGCGAAAGATTTAGCTTTGCAGCCAGGTAAGCCACCGTAGGTATACCCCCGCTCAGCGCCTGTTCGTCGTTGAAATAGGTATTTAGCGTTTCCTCCAACCGTTGCAGGATATCGGTAATGGCCGCTTTCCTGGTCAGGAACTGCCGCCTGTAAAAGCGGTTGGCATAGCTCAGCAGCAGCTCGATCTGGGAGATCATAACTTCCTGGCTAAAATCGTCTATCCGGCTGTCCAGTTCCCTTTCCATAAAGTTGAAGATGGACAAAATGATGTTTTTTTCCTCTTCCGAAAGATGTAGCGTTTCGTTGGTGCTATAGGAAAAAAAGCCGTATTGTTTGATCTTTTTAGCCAGCGGGTAGCCTAAAAAGAAATCCGGGTGAATGATCAGGGTGTATTGCGAACACACCGCCCCCTCCTGGTCATTGCCGCCTATAATCTGTCCTGGTGCCGCAAACAACAAGCCGCCCGCATCAAAATCATAATAACCCTGCCCATATTTCAACTTACCTCCCAATTTCGGTTTATAAGCTATTTTGTAATAAGCCAGCACATGCCGCGTTGGCAATTTACCTTCCAATACCGTATGCGCGCCGTTGATCAGGCTGATCAGCGGGTGTTTAGGCTGCGGCAAGCCAAACAGGCGGTGCGCCTCGGTGAGCGATTCCAGCTTAAGCGGCTGTTCCTCTTCTTTTTTCATCATTAACTAAATTACAAACAACCGGGCATCGTTTTCATGCCCGGTTGTCATTATTGATTCATTTTACTGTGCCGAACGTGAAACCTCGTCCCACGCTTCCCAGGTGGCAATACGGTCGGCATAAGCAGCTTTCAAGCCGGGCAGGTTGTGGCTACCCAGGTTTAACCGCAGCGGTGGGTTCACGGCATCCACTAATTTAAACAGCGCGTTAGGCGTGGCAAGCGGGTTGCCTCTTTCCATTCCTTTCATACGCTCCATAAAATCTGCCTTGAAATCGTGGTAAACCGGGTTTCCCTCAAAAATCTTCCCGATCTGATCGCTTCCAAATTCAGTTGCATAAGCGCCCGGCTCAATAATGGTCACCTTGATACCAAATTGCGCTACTTCCAGCGCCAGGCTTTCATGGATGGCCTCGAATGCCCATTTAGACGAGCAATAATAACCGAGTATGGGCATGGCCAGGTGCCCCAGATTGCTTGAAGTACCCAGGATATGACCGTAACCCTGCCCGCGCAGCAGCGGCAACGCCGCCTGGATAACGCTAACCGGACCTATCACATTGGTTTCATATAAGGCGCGGATGTCATCTGCCGCTCCGTCTTCTATGGTACCAACCAGCGGATAACCCGCGTTGTTCAGTATAATATCCAGCCGTTTAAAATGCGCATGTGCCGCGGTAACCGCTTCTTTCACCTGGGCCGCATTGGTAACGTCGAGTTCCAGCAAGAATACCTGATCGCCATATTGTTTTTTCAGGGCTGCTATGCTACTCAAATTGCGGGCGGTAACAGCTACCTGGTCGCCGCGCTGAAGTACTGCTTCTGCCCAGATCCTTCCCAGGCCGCGTGAAGCGCCGGTAATAAACCACACTTTATTTGTTTGTTGTGTCATGCTATTTTTTATTTAATGGCACAAAGTTCCAGTAGCGGGCGATGGGTTTTGTAGCCGGATTACGGGTATTTGTAGGCTAATTACAGATCAGGGGCATGTTTCTCAAACATGATAAGTTTTAATTTCTGACCGGCGATTGCCGGTACTCTCCAATAGGAAGCACCATGCAAACATATCCGCTCTCAAACTATTAATTGAAGCAAACCTTCATAAATTAAATACCTATCGCATTTTACGGCACAATTTTATAAGCTTCGCCCTCTCCTGCTCACCAATCTGCCTTAATGATTTAATCTCATCCGGTATAAGCTTATAGGAGGTTTCAAACTGACTCAGGTACTTTTCAAAATCCATGGGATGATAACTAAACAAGCGATTGGTTTCCTCAGCAATACCGAGATTTTTCGGGATGTACATACCATCATTACCATTATCACTGCTTTTTAACGCCGCCGTTATCATCGTCAGGCGTTTAAACTTTTCTACAAGCCCCGATGTTACCGGACCTCCGGGTGCCACCTTGTAGGTTATCCGTATTTCCCGGGCAACCTTACGGTTTTGATCCGGAAGTAAAATATTTAAACACAGATTGTTCCCGTCATAATTCCAGCTACCATCACGGCTATCCGGATTAAACTGCACGAGCTTGCCGTTTACCGATACCTTTGCGGGCGGCTGGGTACCAAACAGTTTTATCGTAAATTTCTTCCGTTCGACCATTCCTGGATAATTGCCAACAGGAGGCGCGATATTCACCACCTGCACGTTACCGTTGATGCGCGATTCGATGTTCGTTTTAGCAAATTGGCTCTCATAACTCTTATCGTTCCCGTTATCCTCGTAAACCCGGAACTTACCGGTGCTACCGGGAAATATCCCTATTGTAAGATTGTCCGGATCCTTATCGAGATTTTGTACCTGGTCATCATACATCGGGATCACCGAGCCGGCTTTTACATACACCGGGTATTCGTTGATAGAAAACGAGCGTTCAAGTACCTGGCCGCCTTTAAGCAATGTTCCGGTAGACCATTCGTACCAGTCGTTTCCTTTAGGTAACCAAACCTTAACGGTAGCAAAACCATCAACAGATGGCGTGGTAACCGGCCTGATCAGCATATTATCGCCAAACATGTATTGTTCTTTATAGCTGTAAGCCTCCGGCTGTTTCGAGTAATCATAATACATTGGCCGGCAAAGCCCGATCCCCGTTTCGAACGTTTTCCGGGACATGGTATAAATATAAGGTACAAGCGCGTAACGCAGCCTGATGGCATCATGCTGGGCGGTTGCATACTCCGCCGAAAAATTCCAGATCTCCTTTTTAATGGCCGCGTTTTTAGTGGAGTGGGTACGCATGATGGGACTGAAACCTCCGTATTGCAGCCAGCGGGTATAAAGCTCTGGCTCTACGCCTTTTTCATTTCCTTTAAGGATGTGCCCGCCTATATCATGGCTCCAGTACGAATATAAAACGTTTGAAGCCGTGCTGGTAAAATAAGGTTCATAAGCCAATGATTCCCACGACATGAAAGTATCGCCCGAAAAGCCGATCTGGTAACGATGGTTGCCCAAACCGCCCCAACGGTGATATAGCAAAGGCCTGGTTTGGCTGTGCATAGCCATATCTGTAAAAAATGTATAGTTAAGCCACCAGGTATTACTTAGTTGCGGTATTTTATTATCGTTGGGCCATTGCTGCCAGTCAAGCCACCAGAAATCAACACCGGCCTTTTCTATCGGCCTTAAAACGATATCGAATAAGCCGCGCATAAATGCTTTGTTTGATGCTTCAAAAGGGATGGATCTCTTCTGAGCAGTATCCGCTTTCATGTAAGCAGCGAAACTCCGGTACTGATCTTCGGTTGGTTGAATACCATCCGCCGGGTGCAGGTTCAGGGTTGTTTTCAAATGGTTATCCCTGGTCCATTTCAGGAACCTGCCGGGATCCGGAAAAAGATTTTTGTTCCAGGTGTAGCCAGTCCAGCCTTTGGTGTGCCAATCCATATCTATCACCAGCACATCGGTAGACACATCAAAGCGCCTCAGGTTCTGAACCAACTCCCGGAGCTCATTGTCTGAATAACTCCAATACCTCGACCACCAGTAGCCAAACACGTAGCGCGGTAACATGGGAACACGGCCGGCAATTTTGCTAAAATCCAATATAGCTGATTGATAGTTATCGCCATAAGCCAGAAAGTACCAATCCAATTTCGGAGTGCCTGGAGGGGCTACCCATGGCCAGTCAGAATGATCCAGTCTTAAGGATTGAGAATCATCCAGGAAAAACCAGCCGTCCCGTGAAAGGATCCCATCTTCCAGCTGCAATTTCTGATTGCTGTACAGGTTCATCTCACCGTCCTGGCCATCCAGCGTACGGGACGTGCCTTTTAAATTAAATTTCTGCTTTTGCCCGGGTTTCCACGCTACGGTGTCGGCACTCAAAAAACGGATTTTAAGGTTAGTGCTATCAAATACGCCTGAATTGATTTTATAAGCAAGCTCTATTTTATTTGTTTTGAGGTAAAACCAGTTATCGCTCGTACGCGTAGTGAACGCGGGAACCGGCAGCCTGCGGTTAACCACCACCAATGAAGCCCGGTTATCATAGCCTGAAGGTTGCCCCCACTGTAATCTCACCATTTGATCGGTAAGCACGGTGAAACAGGCGTTTCCTAATTGTACAACTGCTTTGGGGTCGGGCGTTAATTGGTTACCGACCTGACCATAGGCCCTGCCGGTTATGAAGATTAAGCAGCAGGTTATCGTTTTAAAAAGCGTTATTATTTTTTGTTGAAAAGTGATGCGCATGTAAATATCAATTGTGATTGGGAATAATCCGGGAACGGGCATAAAACAGCTACCCCGGCTCAAAAACTCCGGTGTTGTTTGTTTTTTTAAAACAAGATTAACTGTAAAATTAAACGCGACTAAACCACGGGATTAATTTCAAGGCTATTATCAGCCTGAAAAAAGCGGTTGTTTTATTCAAAACAACCGCTCATTTAGCTGCCCGGGTTTGATCTTCTAAATGAGTTTGATTAAAAACCTTAATTAAAAGAAAACACGCCGGTATTTCGGTTTAGGTTACCATCCATAATTTTGTACCAGTGCCGGATCGATATTGATCTCGGTTTGAGGTATCGGCATCAGGTAGTGCCTGTCGGCAAAAACGCGGGTTTGATCAACCACGGTTTTATAAAACACGGCAACACCGGCAGCTTCGCTGTTCGGATCCAGGCCGGTAGCGTTTAGCTCGGCGGGAGTAGGCCTGGCGTTCATACCGTGCATGTTACCATTGTCGGTAGTTTTGGCTATCAGCCAACGGCGCACATCCCAAAAACGCTGGTTTTCAAAAGCGAATTCAACGCGCCTTTCGTTCCTGATCCTTTGCCGCATGCCTTCTTTGGTATTATCTGAAGCTATAATTGGCAGCCCGGGCATAGATACACGGCTCCGTACCGCGTTTACAGCATTATACACATCGGTGTTTGGTGCGCCTAAATATTCGTTCATGGCTTCGGCATAAATTAAATAGATCTCAGCCAGGCGAATGATCGGGAAATTACGGTTGGCACTGCCTCCGCCTTTTAAATTCACATTTGGATCGGCCCATTTGCGCCAGTTGTAGCCTGTTTCGCAATTGGTACCGGGTTTAGGCCATCCGTCGCAACCGCCGCCGTTATTGCCAAACCAGGCAAACTTCAGCGGCCTTGCATTATTGCTATAATTCCAAACATCGTACTGAAAAAATATGGTAGCGTAAAAACGCGGATCACGGTTTTTATACATGTTTGATATATTGGAAACCGGGGTATATCTTACCCCATCCCATAACTGGCCGTTCCAAAAGCCGGTAGTTTGATAACCTGACTGAGGGTCGGTTATAGGCCTGCCGTTATTCATTTCGTACGAATCAACCAATTCCTGGAATACGCTCATCTTTCCGTTTCCGTTCACAGCGTTCCCGTCCCTGCCGTTGGGCATGTAGTTACCTTCAAAATCCCTGTTGGTACCCATAATATACGGCAATATAATTTCGTCATAATTGCGGGTAAAAAACAACTGCGCGTAGTTATCAACCGGGTTTGAAGGATTTGGATTAGATAACGAATAAGCATTCAGATCAAGCACTGCTTTGGCGGCGTTGGCGGCCAACAGCCATTTATTGTTATCATAGGTTTGAGGGAACAGTTGCGTACCATCGGCATTTTTAATACCGGCATACATGGCATTACCGTTAAACAAGGGGCTGGCAGCATAAAGTAAGGTACGTGCCTTTAATGCTAAGGCGGCACCCTTTGTTATCCGCCCGTAATCCGCCGAACCGCTGGCATAATTTAAAGGCAAAATCTCAGCTATGGCGTCACATTCTGCTGTGATAAACTTTACCACATCATCAACTGTGTTTCTTGTTGTTGTGGTAGCGGCGGGATCTGTTGTAGCTAAAACTGCATTGATTAGCGGAACAGCCCCATACCTTCTGAATAATTCAAAATATTGATTAGCGCGCAGAAATCGTGCTTCTGCCTTGTACAGCGGAATGCGGGGCGCGTAATAATCATTCCTTGAGGCTGGGATAGGCGTTTTATCAATACTTGCCAGGAATATATTGGCCGATCGGATATACTGGTAAGCCCTGCCCCAGATATCAAGCGAATTGTTGGTAGCGTTCCAGGCACCTGAGTTAAAGGGCAGCTCGGGTACATTTTCCCAATGGTTTTTACACTCATCGGTGCATGCTCCTAAAACCGTTCCTCCACCGTATATGTACTGGATATCGTTATTGTTTAAAGATGCATACAAATGGTTCCACGCACCCTCGGCATTTTGGATATTATTAAAAACGGCGTCCTGCGTAACCAGTTCTGTTGGCACTACATTAAGATATTTTTTGCAGGAAACAACAGAAATGCAGGCAATTAAAAACAGGTATATAAGTTTATTGCTTTTCATGTTTAATGTTTTAAAATGTAAATCGTAAACCAGCATTGATCACTTTTTGCTGCGGATAGGTTCCGGTGCCATTATTGCCAATTTCAGGGTCAAAATTGAAATCTTTAAGCTTGCTCCAGGTGAGCAGATTGATGCCGTTAACAAAAACGCGGGCATTCTCTATCCCTATCTTTTTCATCCAGGTTACCGGCAACGTATAGCCCAGCTCAACCGTTTTTAAGCGGATATAATTTGACGAATAGATCCAGAAGGTGGAAGCCTGCTGATTATTCACATTATCGGCCGATGAAATACGCGGGAACATATAATTAGCATCCGGATTAGAGGCTACCCAATGATTATCCACCACCTGCACCAACGAACTGGCAAATCGTGAAAAGGCATAAACCCCTGATCCTGAAAGCAAGGTAGAACCGCCCAAACCGCCTTGAAACAATACGCTCAAATCAAAATTGGCATAGTGATAACCCAGCGCTACGCCAAATTGCGACTTAGGGTTGGCTACTTTTCCGGGAAGATAACCGGCATCAAGGCTATTGATCACGTTATCTCCGTTCAGGTCCTTATATTTAATATCGCCCGGTTTGGTAACGCCAAGGCTTGCCTGCGAAGGGCTGTTGTCAATATCCTGCTGGCTTTTGAACAGGCCGAGGGCTGTGTAGCCGTAAATCTGGTTGATGCTTGTTCCCTTTAAAGCCTGCCATTCACGGCCCGGGTAATCGGGCTGGGCATAAAACAAAATCTTGTTGGTTGCGTAGGCATAATTGATGGTAATGCTATATCCTTGCTTTTTGCCAAACTCGTGCCTGTGGCTTAACGAAATCTCATACCCCTTGTTATCGGTTATGCCCGCGTTAACCGCCGGTATTTGCGGTAAGCCTATAAACGACGGAATCAGCTGTGAGGTGGCCAGGATATTATTACGGCGCTCTTTAAAAACATCAGCCGACAGCGAGAACATCCCTTTCCATAAACTAAGATCAAGCCCCAGGTTTATTTTTTTTGATCGTTCCCAGGTTAACAATGTATTACCTGCCTGGCCTTCCAGGTAACCTGTATAACCATTTCCGTTGCTGTTAAACCCGAACCTATACGAATCTCCCGTTACCCACGAACTGAGGTAGAGGAACCTGCTCGAACCTATCTTATCGTTACCAACAATACCGTATGATCCCCTCAATTTAATTTGATCGATAAAACTAAGCGAAGCGTTATCTTTAATAAAATGCTCATTTGATGCTATCCAACCTGCCGAAACAGCCGGGAAAAAACCAAATCTGTGCCCTTCGGCAAAGTTTTCTGAGCCGTTATAGCCAAAATTAAACTCGGCAAGGTAACGGTCGTCATAAGCATACGCGGCGCGGCCTAAAATTCCCTGGTATTTGTAGGGCAAACCTGCTCTCGCGTTTTGTACGCCGCCACCTACAGCATCAAAAAAGCTCGACTGGTTATAAATGGCCATAGCTTTTACGGAATGCTTGCCAAAGTCCCGGTCATAATTGATGTAAGCCTCTAAAACTGTACGGCGCGATCCATTGGCGTTTACATTATAATCGAGGGTGCCGTTGCCGTTGTTTACAATTACATAATGACCGTTGGCTGCCAAATCTGTTTCGGTATCAGCAACACCCTGATTTAATAAGTATTGGTATGTGATATTCGATAGCGGCCTGCTTACATTCCGGAAATTATCATTATCAAATGATAATCTCACACGTGTACTCAAACCTTTGGTTAACCAGCCCAGATCCCACTTAAAACCCGCTGTTGACTGCAGTTCGGTTTCGAAGTTTCGCTGATAACCCGATTGGGTTAAATCGACATAAGGCGACTGATTGGTGTTAGGCGCTGCACCGGGCGATCCATCGGGATTGGTTATCGGGTAATACCACGCGGGAGTTTGTTTGATATCGTTAAATATCTGCGAGGCATTTGCGCCGGGATAATTCCTGTCGTACACTATGGCTCCCAAATTCAACTCCATCGACAGGTTTTTGGTAAGATTCAGGTCGATATTAGAGCGGAAGTTGTATTTATGGGTTATGGCCTGGATATCGTACTGGCTTACGGCGTCTTCATAGTTGTACAGGCCGTTTTGCTGTAAATACGATAGAGAGATAAAATACCTTGTTTTCTCGGTACCGCCTGTAACGTTCAAATTACCTTGCGAAAGGTATGAAAACGGCTTCAACATTGTTTTTGTCCAGTTAACATCAGGGTACAAATACTGGTAGGCAGGGTAAGTGCGATCGCGGTATTTGTTCAGCAAAACATCGGTGTAGGCGCTGGTATCGGCGAAAAGACCGTCATTAATCAAACCTTCCTTATAAAGCTTGCGGCCGGTATATGAATCGACATACTGGGGTAGTGAAGTTGGCGATTGCCAGCCATTTTGAGCGGTTGCCGAAATGCGCGATGTACCAATTTTTCCGCGTTTGGTAGTAACCAACACAACGCCATTAGCGCCTTGTATACCGTAAATAGCGGTTGAGGCGGCATCTTTAAGAATGCTTACATTTTCTACCTCATTGGCATCTATACCACTAAAGTCTCTTTGAATACCATCAACCAAAACCAACGGAGATGAATTATTGGTTGTACCGAAGCCCCTGATGTTCAGGGATGAGCCATCGGCGCCCGGCTCGCCACTGTTTTGAACGGTTAACAAGCCTGGTAAACGGCCGGCCAACGCGTTGCTTAAATTGGCAACCGGGCTTTGCTGCAGCTCCTTAGTACCAACAGATACTATTGAACCGGTAACCCGCTCTTTACGCTGGGTTCCGTAACCAACCACAACAATCTCCTGCAGGCCGGTACCCGGAACAAGGGCGATAATACCGAGATCTTTTGCGGCCTGAACTTCTTTAGTGGTATAGCCAATGAAAGAGATGACCAGCGTACTGTTGTCTGGTATATTCTTAAACACAAACTCACCCTTCTCGTTGGTGATCATCCCCTGCCCTGTTCCCTTAATTTTTACTGAAGCTCCGGGCAAAGGCCTTCCGGCCTCATCAACCACCGTTCCCTTAACTTCAATATTTGCCGCCGTCATTTTATCTTTATCGGGACCGGCCTCAACAGGTTCGCCGCTGCTTTTTATTACAATTGTTTTATCGGCAAAACTGTACGACAATGCCTGACCTTTTAATAAAATATCAAGCACTTGTTTAATATCGGCATCCTTAACATTGATAGATACCTGCGGCGAGTTTTGCAGCAGCTTTTTTTTATAAAAGAAAGTATAGCCGCTTTGTTTATTGATATCTTTTAATACGTCTTCGAGCGACACCCCGTTTTCGGCCAGGGTGATTTTTTGGGCGAATACATCCGCTTTAACCTGTAAAGTAAAAGCGATAGTTAAAAAAATAATTAGCTTCATCACTAAAAATGTTCTTCGACTTAAAAACAGAAATTCGCAGTTTTTCAAACTACGTAGATTAATTTTCATAGTTTAGTTAGGTTTTTGGTTGGATTAAAATTGAACTGTGCTGGTTTTCTATTAATCTCCGATCCAGAAACTACCGCGCAAGCGGAACCCGCCGGCAGTGTTGGAAGCACTACCGGCTTTTTTTATGGATGAGATTTTTAATGGAGCTTTTAAGTATCTTTTTTCTTCATCATAAATTGGGTTTTGAGGTTAATAATTGGTTATTGGTTTTTATTAGGATTGATGTAGGGTTGTTATTGAGAAACGATGAGCTTTCGCCCGTTTAGCTTTACATTGATATCATCAAGTTTCAGGATTTTAAGCACCTCTGAAAATGCAGCGTTACCGGGGATTTCCCCATTGTAGGTATCATTACCCAACCGGCCCCGGTATTCTACTTCAACATTGTACCACCTCGAAATTTTGCGCATAACATCATGGATATCCGCGTCCCTGAATAAGATCACGCCTTTTTTCCAGGCCACAAACTCGTCGGCATCTACAGTTACTTTTGATAACCGATCGTTTTTGAAAACAGCCTGTTCATCTGGCCTTAAAGTGATTGCTGAACCGGGCAAATCCGGAGGGCCTGACTTTCCATATACCTTAACGCTACCCTCAAGCAGGGTTGTCTTAACTATATTTTCGTCAGGGTAAGCGTTAACATCAAAGTGAGTACCCAATACCTGCACTACCTGACCCGCACCTGCCACTTTAAACGGCCTGTTAGCATCACGGGCAACTTCAAAATAAGCTTCGCCAGATAACTCAACCATTCTTTCGTTAACTGCAAAGTGAACCGGGTATTTAATGCTGCTGCCTGCATTAAGCCAAACCTTTGTGCCATCGGCCAGTATAAGTTGGTACTTTCCGCCACGGGGTGTTGATAATATATTGTAAACCTGTAATTTACCGGTGGCCTCAGCATGAGTTTTCTGGTAGGCCACGCTGCTATCTGCAGCGTTATTAACGGTAACATCATCAAACCTAAACAATTGCCCCTTGGGCGAACCCTCAAGAATAATTTCCTTTCCGTTGCCAAGGGTCAATATGGCTTTGTTGCTGCCTGGTTTAATAATGTTTTGATCGGATACCAATTCATGAGGTTTAGCAGGATTGTGAAAGTACTTGTTAACGAACAATAATCCGCCCAACGTAAAAATAGCAACCGCCGCGGCCGCCCACCAACGTATTGGGGTAATACGTTTTACCTGTTTTTTAAATAACCGGTTATGCAAATCTGCTTTCAGGCGTTGCTCAATTTTTGCTTTATCGCCAAAGTCTGAGCTCCATGGCATATCCGATAAATCGAAGCTATCACGATACTCTTCAAATAGTTTTTGTTCTTCGGGGGTACAGTTGCCTAATGTGCAACGCTCGTACAATTTTTTAAATTCCTGGTACAACATGGCTATAACGGTTATTGGTATAGACAACCCTCCCGGCAATAACTCACATACTTTTTTTCTTTTTTTTTAGATTTTTTTAAAGAATCTGTAATAAGGCTTAACTATCCCTCAACAATAAAACTTTGTTATTACCTTGCATGGTTCAAGCTCAGATCGGATTCCTTTTAAATGAACCATACCAAACCATCAGATGAAGACTTATTTGCCGCAGTAAAACGTAACGATAAAAAGGCGTTCACCCTGCTTTATGATCGCTACTGGGAAGTGGTTTATAAAAAAGCCTTCTCTTATTTACGTGATACCGAAACCTGCATGGGTATCGTAAACGATATATTTGTTAATATCTGGGAAAAACGGGGGTTGCTTAACATTATCACGTTTAAAAACTACCTTACCTCTGCTGCCCGTTACCGGGTATATAACGCCATCAAAGCCAATAATTCATCGCCGGTAAAATTTGTTAAAGACTATGAAGACCTGGATGATTTAAGCATTGTATACAATAATGCCGAAAGCAGTATTGAAGCCGATGAACTTAGAAACAACCTGGATCAACTACTTGATGAATTACCTGCCAGATGTAAAGAAATATTCCTCTTAAGCAGGGTGAGCCATTTGAGCAACGCAGAGATAGCCGAGCGCCTTTCTATTTCAAAAAGATCGGTTGAAAACCAGATCTCGCTGGCAGTTAAATTCCTTAAGCCGCATTTCAAACACTATCCTACTGTAATACTTATCGCCAAGCTCATCCTTGTACATGCCAAACTCGGGTTATAAGCCAAAATCTGTATTATTAAATAGTAGCCGCCCCGGTTTGTTAGCCTGATAAAGTTTACCGAAGCGGCAGGTAAACAGGTTTGATTACCTGCTGATTGAAAGCACCGGCATTTCTGAACCTATTCCCGTTGCACAGTAAAATTACCCGAAATCTTGCTTTATAATTTTCAAACACAGACCGGCAAAACATACCGTATTATTTAAGTTAAAACGAGTTCGATATATACTTAAGTTATTATAAATCTGTAGAATAAGGCGTTTAATTTTATTCTTAGCCAGGCTTTAAACATCATGATCTGACGATGCATCAACGGAAACGATAACTGCTGATCTCCAACCTCTAATCTCTACCTAACAAACCTCACCACCTCATTTTTAACCGGTTTAATGGTTTTCAAATAAGCGTATATGGCCTCCAGGTCGGACGTTTTCATACCGGCATATTTCCACCAGGGCATAATCGTCTGGAACTCGCCTGGTTTCACTGAAATTGGTTGGACTTTACCATCCGCATATTGCGTAAAACGACTTACAAACTGCTCTTTTGTCCAGCCACCTATTCCGGTTGTTTTATCCGGTGTGATATTGGCCGAATAAACCTTCCCTCCTCCCGGCAATTGATAGCCTTGTCCGCCGGCAAAAGCCAACTCTTCTTTCAGTTTTCCTTTGTCCGCCTGGGTATGGCATTCTTTGCAGGCCGCTGCGTTTAACAAATACGCGCCATATTTAATAGTATCTGATGGGTTTGGCACCGTGCCCGGCTGAGCCTGCTTAGGCATGGTATGCACAATGATGCTTAACGGAAAATCCAACCGGTGCGCCGGATAATTTTTGCCCGTTGGCTTTAAAGTACGTATGTAAGCGATAATATCATAAATATCTTCCCTGCTCATTTTGGCATAATAAGGCCAGGGCATGATCGGGAATATGGCTGATCCATCTTTTTTTACACCGGTGGTGATAGCCCTGAAGATTTCGCCATCGCTCCAGCCAGCCAGGTTGACCGGCGTAATATTAGGCGAGTAAACCGTACCGGGGAAACCAACCGCGGCATCAAATTTTTCGCCGCCACCGCCAAACGTGGTTGAATCTGATGGCCCTGCAAACTTATCCCATCTACGGGCCGAATGGCAATCTATACAAAGGGTAACATGATTAGCCAGGTACTTACCATGGGCTATGCGTTGCGGGGTGGCATCAATTTTAATGGCCTCGGGTTTACCCACGTTGGGCAGTGCAAGCGTTATGTAAGCTATACCTGCAACAATGATCAGCGCCAGCGCTATAACTGCATACGCTGTCCATTTTAAAAACTTTTTCATTTGATTTTTAATTAGTGTAAGGTGACGGAAAATTAAAACGGCCGGAGAATATTACATAGTCCCCGGCCGTTTCTTTGTGATTTATGATGATCGATCAGTCTACTTTTTTAATAGACGAGGCTCCGGATTTATCGTTATTAACGGTAGATGGCGAGCCTTTGTACTGTATTTCAGACGCGCCGCTGGTGTGTACATTAAGGGTTTGCAATACATTAATATTACAATGCCCGATACCAGATGTTTCGATATCATAAGTACCCACAACAAAATCAAAGGCATTTACTTTACCAGCACCGCTCAGGTCAATTTTATGCGACGCGGCCTGGCCTTTCAAAGTGATTTCGGTTGCGCCGCTTCCTTCTGTTGATACATTTGCTGCATTCAGATCAAGCGTTACCTTGGTAGCTCCGGAAAGATCAAGTTTAAAATCTTTGGCGGTGATTTTCCCATCGCTGAAAACCTCAACGGCGCCCGCGGCTTTAACTTCTTCAAGGTTTTTCACACCGATATTGATCACCATATCGCCCGGATCGCAGAAATTCTTTTTTGATTTGATGTGGAGCGTACCACCTTCAACCGATGTAGAAATATATTTGATCAGGTTGTCGTCTGCGGTAATCGTGATTCCCAAAGTACTGTCCTGTTTTAAATGAACCTTAAACGCGCCCGAGATCTCCACTTTTTTAAAATCGTCGGCCTTGCGCTTTTCGGTGGTTTGGTTACCTGAGCCATGCACGCATTTCAGTCGGCATGAGGATAAGATCCCGGTTACAATAAACGCGCTTATAATAGTGATGGTTAAGAAGTGTTTTTTCATGGTTGTGGTGTATGACGCCCGGGGGCAGTTTAGTGTTACTTCAAAATTAAAAAAAGCTACCACATTTTAGGCGATAGCTTTTAGAATATATGATAGACTTTTGCAAAAGTGATTATTAAAGGCCTGCCAGTTCGTTTTCTATAGTGTGTTTGGCCGGCGCGTTGGTTACCTGATCAACGTACTGATTGGCGGCGAAAGCATTGTTGTTCACCAACGATTCGCGGGTATGATTTAAAGTGTATACATCTGCAGTACCGGTCAACTCAACTTTGGCGTGGTCGTTTACATTGATGGTGGTGGCGTAGGTATCGAGTTTCAAATTGGCCGATGCGTTGTTGTAAAGGTTAACGTTTAAATCGATCATTGACAGTTTACCAAATGATTTCACTTCGGCGTTATCATAAGCGTTGATGGCTTTTAAATCGGCAGCGGTTACCCAAACCACCAGTTTTTCATTTTTGTATGAGGTGATACGCAAAGTACCGTTGTTATTTTGAACCAACGCGTTTTCAGCGTAATATTTATTGTAAACCTTAACCTGGTCGGCATCGCCGGCGGATACGTAAACCTCTACGTTACCGCGGATTTCTATTTTGCTGATCCCTTTTACATTGTTTAATACCACAGCGGCATTGTTATCAATTTTTGTTGCCGCGTTACTTTTAGCTGTTGTACCAAGTGCTAAAACCAATGAAGTTGCGATTGTTAATATTGTAGTTTTCATGATGATTAATATTTTGATTGTCAATTATTTGTGTTTTTATTTTATTTAATACACTCATAAGACGCCCCCATTTTTAAAACGTTACAGCCGTTTTGGCCCAATTAGATGTACAGCAGGTTTTAGTCGGTGAAGGGCCGAAAATCATCGGTGAAAAGAGGAAGTTTTTTGATGTGAGGGGTAATATTTTGATGTGCAGATTTCAGATTTCAAATGTGCAGATTCCAGATGTGGAAATGGATCATGATTTGATTTAAGCGAGCTATCTCTGCGGCTGTCTGAAGTCTTCAACTTCAAATTATGATGTTTCGGGTTTACAACCCGCGAACCAGGGTATCAATTACCTTCAGGATTGTAGCTGGAGACTACAAGCATATCAGTCCGCAAACAGGAGTCTACGGACAGCCTTGATAAATTCAAGAGTAAGGAGTAGAATATTTAAAACGATACCCCCAGCTGCAACCCGGTACCAATAGAGGTAGGCTGATCATTCCCGAACCTGACCGGCACCGGTACCGACGCAAAAAAGTTGACATTTTTACCGCGAACAACCACTTGGTTAAAAACAGGCGTTACCCCAAACCTGCCGTTAGTTTCAAATGCCACCCTACTGATAAAGGTAAAACCATGTTTAAACCTGAACATGGCTCCGGGATGAAACACTACAGTATTTACCTTAGCGATGTGCTTTTCGGTACGAATGGAAGGTGATATCTCAAAACTTACCCCAAAATGATCGCTTTTGATGATGTTCATACCAAAAGGGAACGCTATGGTATAAACATTTCTGTCAAAATTACTTTTAAAACCGTCTTTAGTCCAGGTACCTATCGGATCGGTGAAACTAAAATACCCTACAATGCGAGGGTACACGAGGGCTTGCTGCGCGGATACCTTAAAACTGCAGCATACAAAAGCAATAAGATAAGTTAAAAGGTTTTTTGTGATAACAGCATGTACAATAATATGGCATTTAAGGTAATTTACACCTCCGGTAATAAATAATTAACAGCCGGTTATTCTTTTAGTAACACCAATACCCTTTTCGCCAAAACAGGGCATTGTTACCAACGCCCTGTCAAAAAATAACTTTTGCTAATCTGCTAAGTTGTATTCGATCAACACCACATTTACGCCCCCGCTATGGGTGCAAATTAATTCGTCAATGCGATGTTTGTTATCTGAAGATCATTAATTTGCAACGATATGATCGTGATCGGTGCCGGTTGATACTTCCAGCCATTGATCAACCTCTTTATTAACCTTTTCGCTATTGGCTTTGAACATTCCTACAGCATCTTTACCTATCGGTAAATGCAAAGGAGGGTTTTCATGGTGAGCCAGGTTAACAAGTACCTGGGCAAGTTTTTTAGGGTCGCCGGGCTGGTTACCATGCAATTGATCGGCACCTGCCCTCATCGGACCAACAGTAGCGGCATAATCTTCAATAATATTTTTACCCGCGCTGTATGATTCGGCACTCAAAAACTCAGTGCTAAACAACCCGGGGGCGGCAGAAGTTACTTTGATACCCAGCGGCGCCAGTTCTAAAGCCAGGCCTTTTGAAATGCCCTCAACTGCAAACTTGGTCGACCCGTACAAAGCCCAGCCCGGGTAGGCGCCATAACCAAATAATGATGATATATTGATGATATGCCCTGATCTTTGAGCGCGTAAATAAGGTAAAACCGCGCGGGTCACATTCAGCAGGCCAAATACATTGGTGGCATACTGCGCTTTGGTTTCGGCATCGGTGGCTTCTTCAATGGCGGTTACCATGCCGTACCCCGCGTTGTTGATCAGCACATCAATAGTACCGAAATGAGCAACGCCCTCTTCAACAGCGGCTTTAACCTGCGCTTCGTTGGTTACATCCATATTAACCACCAACAGGTTAGGGTTATTGTTCAGCGAGGCTGCCAGTTCAGCAGCTTTGCTGCGCACAGTTGCTATTACCTTATCGCCGTTTGCAAGCGCTGTTTTGGCAATCTCCAAACCAAAACCTTTAGAGGCCCCGGTAACTAATATTACTTTTTGAGTTTTCATTTTTGTTTTGTTTTATATTTATTTGAGACTTTTTAGTCTATTTTAATTCGTTAAAAAAAGCCGTTCAAGCCACAGTTATTTATCTAAAAATAAAAAAGACTAAAAAGTCTATTTTTAGGCCAAAAAAATCAGTTCAGCTCATAGCTTTTCAATTCGTCTTTCAGCATCTTTATCAGGCTGTGCATATACTTACGGTTGCCGGTTACCCTCGAAACCAACATTCCACCTTCAAGCGAGGCAAACATTTTAATAGCATATCCTGCGGCATCAATTCCGGGCGATAATTCCCTCCCGGCTACGCCGTTTTCAATAATCAATTTTATAGTTTCGATGCCATTTTCAATGATCACTTTAAGCTTAGCCTTCAGTTCGGGGTTGTTATCATCCGCCTCTACCCCGAAATTTAAAACCGGGCAGCCGCCATCGATATAAGATTTAATCGGATCTTGATACACATCAATAAAAGCGAACACCTTTTTAACCGCTGTTTTTTGGTGAGCTATGGCAGATGCTATCTTGTCGTTCAGCTTACCAAGCAGGTAGTCAACCATCACCCGGGCAATTTCTTCCTTACTTTCAAAGTGACCGTAAAGACCGCCCTTAGCCATTTTGGTAGCCGCCAAAATATCATCAATGGTGGTACCGGCAATGCCTTTTTCATTAAACAGGTGTGCCGCCTGTTCGATGATAAATTGCCTGGTTCTTTCTGCTTTGCCCATTGTTGTTTTTGTTTGACGAATCGAAAATAGACTAAATAGTCTAAAATAGAAACTTTATTTTATTTGGTGACAATTGTGTGAAGATTCGGTTACGTGAGGATAATTCCCACAAAGCCTTTTTTGGCCTGTTGGATCTTCCCTGGCGTAGATATATAAGCACGCGAAGACGCAAAGTTTTAATTGTACGGTGGTAATTGTTACCCACAATTTTTATTGCATAATTATTGAAAGTAAACTTGTAGCCTTCCGTACTTAAAAAACTTAAAACTTTGCGTCTTAGCGCCTTCGCGTGCCTCAAAAACAAAAAGCCGCCCCTTTACAGAGAACGGCTTCCACTATATAATTGACTCTAAAAAAATGGCGGTTATAAAGTAGCGTATTCGGTTGCTACGCGTTTGGTTTCGCGGTTCAGCGTTTCGGTGGCATGGGCATAGCTTAAACCATTGCTGTTTACGTTTGATACCGGGGTGCGGGTCAGGCTGTATTCGTTAGTGGTACCGCTTAGCTCGGCTTTGGCGTTTTCGGCAAGGCTGATGCTGGCTGCATAGGTATCGAGCTTTAATGCAGCAGACGCGTTGTTGTACAGCTTAACGTTAAGCTCAACACTGTTCAATGATCCGAATGATTTAATTTCGGCATTATCATAAGCGGTGATGGCGCTTAACTGGTTTGCGGTTACCCAAACCACCAGCTTTTCATTTTTATAGGATGAAATACGCAATACACCTTTTTTGCTTTGCACCAATGCGCTTTCAGCATAGTAGTGGTTATAAACCTTAACCTGGTCTGCCGGACCGCTTGATACATAAAGTTCAACGTTTCCGTAAACTTCAATTTTGTTGATGTTGCTTACGTTGGTTAAAACAACAGCGGCGTTATCCGTGGTTGAATTTGCGTTTGCACTTTTTGCGAATCCAGGTACCATAAACAATACGGCAGCGATGGCGATCAATGTAGTTTTCATGGCTTTAATATTTTGATTGTGAGTTACTTATTACTTTATTTCATTAAATACACTGTTAAGACGCCCTCAGTTTCAAAACGTTACAGCAGCATTGGGCTAAATAGATGGAAGACAGGTTTTTATCGGTAAAGCGGCGGTTTTTAGCGGTGAAAAGGGAAGGAAATTTTACTGTACGGATTGCAGATTTCGGATGCCAGGCGGACAATCAGATTTGGGAGCGATGATAACCGTATTGCAAGCCTGCTGAATAAAGGACCTTTGCGCCGGTATTGAAATAACGGGGCAATAACCGTCAATTTCCCGTTCATATTGAATAACAACATGAACGGAAAATCATGAAAACTACTGAAAATAAGCAATTTACAAAACATTACTAAATAGCTTTATAAGCTATTCCTTATTTGTTGTTTGAACCGGAGGCGTATGCTTTTCCCTCAAATACTTAAGTATTTCGGGGAAAAATTCGACAAAAGATTTGTACTTGTTGCTTTTTAGGTAGCGCTCATATATAAAAGGCTCCAGTTCCTCTACATAAATAAAGTCACTAAGCAGTTCTTTAGCCATTTGCTTTTTATAAGCGCGCGGCTCGCGGTATTGATGATACAAGGCAGCTGTTACAGAGCGCACCATGTTTTCGTCGAAACAGTAACGCCAGTTGCTGATGCTGTTACGCTTCATGCCGTCGTCATTTTTATTAAACAGGTAAGCCAATTCGTCTATTTGCTTTTCGTATTGCTTTTCCAATCCATTCAGGTAAATATGGCTGCCTTCATGAAATACAAGGTTATCAAAGTTGGCAAACTCAAAATAAGGGTCTTTTTGCGGGTCGGCATTACGTTCAAAGTATCCGGTGTTATATACTATCCAATCGGCAAATTGCGGATTAATAGTTTTAGTTGTAATAGCGTGCGATCCCCAGCTGTTTAAAGGATCAATACAAATCCACCAGTGTACATCGGCGTTATACTTATAAAAGCCCTGTAGCTTTTGCACTAAACCCGCCGAATCAACGCTGGCTTTCAAGCTATTGCCCCATCGCGTGTAACGAGCGGCATGCTTCCGGTAAAAATCCCAAAAATGGGTGGCGTTAAAAAAGTCGCGGCAAAGCTTAATGTACTCCAGCACATTTTCCTTACCATAGTTTTTATACCAGGATAATTCCGCGGGTTCGTAGATCTTAATGTTCGGAAAATCGCTCATACACCAGCCGAGTTCAACCAGATCGGTATAAGTTTGGCCAAAGGTTGCCACCTTTTTCACCGCCGGATGATCTTTGTATTTTTCAAAGTATGCAAGCGCCTCCTTACTATAAGCCGACGGATTGGGCTGAGGATATTTATCGGCAAGTATTTGCACTATAGTGAACAACTCCACTCCGGGGTGCACATTTACCTTAAGCTGGTCTTTTACCTGGCTATAGGCCGGGCTGCTTAAAACGATAAGGATAAGTAATAGTATTCTTTTCATGGTTTGTTGAATGATTTAAACCAAATATCTTCCTGAAAAACAGACCTGCTAAATGCAATTGATAAACCGGCGAATTTCATTGATGAACGATTTATAAAGTTTCATCATCAACATTAGCCCGTTGGTCAATAAAATATGGTTGATAACCTTTCTGCAATCAATTGATGCCCTATCAAGCCCTATATTTACCGCATGAGGCAAAAAAATTTAGTATTGCTGCATGTACTGGTATGGTTAGTATTGGTATTTAATGATGTTATTCCGCACTTTTTAGGTAATGAATATGCTGCATTTAGGGCACTGCCTAAAGATGCCGGTTTGTTATTAAGATATACACTGATTGGCATTGGCTTTTACACCGTTGCCGCGTTATGTTTTTATGGCAGTTCCCTGGTGGTAGCACCACTGTTGTTTTTGCATAAAAGGTTTATCAAAGCAATTTGTATGGCAGTGGTAATGCTTGGGGTATTGGCGGGTTGGCGATACATTGTCGAGTTTGGTTTCTTTAAACCTGTATTGGGTTTTGATAATTATAGAGGCAACCAGGTATCGGCGCAATATTACATCGGGAATGTGTTTTGGTACTATTACCCCAAATACTTTATATACGGGTTGATGTACTTTTTTGGGGAGAACTGGCTGCGGAGCCGTAACCGGGAACAGGCGCTGCAAAAAGAGAAATTGGTAACAGAACTTGCCTTTTTAAGATCGCAGGTAAACCCGCACTTTTTATTTAACACCATTAATGATATTTACGCGCTTGCCTACCAAAAATCGGAACAGGCTCCCGAGGCCCTGCTCAAACTATCAGAACTTTTGCGCTATATGCTCCGCGAAGGCGCTGATGATTTTATGCCGCTTCAAAGCGAAATAGACTATCTTCACAATCTTATCGAACTGCAACGCATCGGTGCTAAAGGGAATGCATACATCAATTTTGAGATTGAAGGTTATGTGGGGGCACAGAAAGTGGCATCGCTGTTGTTTGTTGCCTTTGTAGAAAACGCCTTTAAACATGGGGTGCTTAACAACGCTGCTACGCCGGTTAATATCAGGATATTAGCTACTAATGACCGTATTGACTTCACAGTAAGTAACAAGATCAGCAATAGCCAAAAAGATAAAGCAGGCGGTATAGGGCTTAACAATGTTAAACGCAGGTTGGAGCTTTTGTATCCCGGCAGGCATAAATTAGCTGTAACTGCTAACGATCATTATATTGCACATTTACAACTGCAACTTAACACATGAGTTTACGCTGCCTTATTATAGATGATAAACCGCTGGCCATTGATATATTGGCAGACTACGTACACAAAACGCCATTTTTGGAGTTAGTTGGCAGCACCTTAAACCCCATAGAAGGACTTGGCATATTGAGGGATCAAAAGGTAGATCTGGTGTTTTTAGACATCCAGATGCCGGAGCTTACCGGACTGCAGTTTATGAAAATTGCCGGGAAACAATGTTTGGTTATCCTTACCACCGCTTATGCTGATTATGCGCTTGATGGCTATGAGCATGATGTGGTTGATTACCTGTTAAAACCTATAGCATTTGATCGTTTTTACCGTGCAGCCGAAAAGGCGTTAAAACAATTATCACCACCATCAACATCAGCTTATGTCCAGCCAATACCGGCAACTAAAACAGCCACCGAATACCTGTTTGTAAAAACAGAACACCGTATCCAACGGGTAACTCTTCGTGATGTGTTGTATGTAGAAGGGGTACAAAATTATGTTTCTATCCACACCGCCGATGCGAGGATAATGAGCCTGCAAACGCTCAAAAACCTGGAAGAACAATTACCTGCGGGGGATTTTATGCGTGTGCACCGCTCTTTTATCATCAACCTGCGTCATATAACTTTTGTAGAACGTGGCCGGATCTTTATAGGTGACACCGTTATTCCCATTGGAGACAAGTATAGGGATGATCTTTATAAAATAATTGGCGCAAACTAATATTTGATTTTTGCTGCAATCCCGAAGCTTCCCGCCTCATTTAACTCAAATAATACACTTCGCCATCAGTTTTAATCTTCCCGGCATCCAGCAACATCCTAACTGTGTCCAGCTTTTCCTTTTCGGTGCCGGTGTTGATGCCGGTTATTAACGCGCCGATATCCGGGGAGGATACCTGTAGCAGCTGCACTATTTCGGTGGTGATATTATCAAAAATCTCCGCTTCGTTAACGCGTCGCTTTTCTTCAATACAAACATCACAAACGCCACATTTGGGGGCGTTCGCTTCATCAAAATAGTCCAACAGCATCTGGCTGCGGCATTTTTTTCGTACGGCGTAGGCAAATACCGCTTCCATTTTTTTTCGGTAAACCTCCTTGCGCTCCTCAATATATTTCCTGTCGATAATGAGATGACCGGCCTGTACACGTGGCTTGAGGTAGGTAACCTGGGGTTTATCCGTTTGCTGCATATAACTGATCAGTCCAAACTGCTGCAGCTTCTCCATCCCCTCAATAACCTGCTGTACGCTGAGGCCTGTGCGGCGGGCGATATCAAACTCCTTGATCCGCACATATCCATCAAACGCGCCACCGTACGACCGGAGCAGGGTTTTAACAAAGGGGTCCCAGCCCGCGTTTTGAATCTGAAAGTTATACAATTGTTCATTCACCACTTCAAACTGAAAACGCGAAGGCAAAAACACGCTTTCGTTAAACGCCAGGTATTCATCGCGCTCCAAAAATTTCAGGGCATTGAGCGTTTTTATAGGGTCGAGTTTAAAACGGGCGCAAAACTCGCCTATATCAAGGTCAAAACTCAAACCCTCCCCAGCCTCATAAGCCAGCTGGTAATAATTGGCCAGGTAATGGTACACCTGCTTTATTTCATCAACCGAGGGGAAACTAAGCTCATACATCTTCTCCAGCCGCAGCTTATCGGCGGCGGTATAAAGCAGTACGCCGTAAGCTTTCTGGCCATCCCTGCCTCCCCTGCCCGCTTCCTGGTAATAGGCCTCCAGGCTTTCGGGCATGTCTTTATGGATCACGAAACGCACGTCGGGTTTATCAATGCCCATCCCAAAGGCGTTGGTGGCCACAATAATGCGCACCCGGTTATTTTTCCAGGCCTCCTGCTTTTCGGCACGCTGATCGGTGGTGAGGCCGGCATGGTAGTAGTCGGCCTTAATGCCATGATCTGTATAAAACTTTGCTATTTCAAAAGTTTCCTTGCGGCTGCGTACGTAAACAATTCCGGAGCCTTTTACGCCACGGGCCACATCCAGTAATTTCCTGAATTTATCTTCCTCATATTGCACCACGTAGCTTAAGTTGCTGCGCTCAAAGCTTTGCTGGAATACTACGGCGTTTTTGAATTGCAGTTTATCCTGTATATCCTGCTTAACCTCAGCAGTGGCCGTGGCCGTGAGGGCTAAAACGGGCACATCCGGATGCAGTTGCCGCAGATCGGCGATATGCAGATATGGCGGCCGGAAATCATAGCCCCACTGCGAGATACAATGCGCTTCATCTACCGCGAAAAGGTTTACCTTCATATATTTAATGCGCTCACGAACAAGTTCGCTCAGCAAACGCTCCGGCGATAAATACAGAAACTTCACCGAACCATAAATGCAATTGTCCAGCGCCAGGTCGATCTCGCGCCTGCCCATGCCCGATACTATCGAAATCGCGTTGATGCCTTTATCGCGCAAGGTCTCCACCTGGTCTTTCATCAGCGCGATCAGCGGCGAAACAACAATACAAACGCCCTCTTTTGCCAAAGCAGGTACCTGGAAACAAACCGATTTGCCCCCGCCGGTGGGCAGCAATGCCAAAGTATCGTGCCCGGTTAAAACAGACTGGATAATCTCGGCCTGCATAGGCCTGAAGTTATCGTGGTTCCAGTATTGTTTTAGAATTTCTTCGATGGTCATGAGGGGTGTAATTTAGTTGGAAAGTCTGAAGTCCGCAAGTCCGGAAGTCCGAAGTCCGAAAGTCTGGAAATCGAAAGCGGAAGTTCCAAAGCTGGAAATCAGCGGAGGGTTCCGCATTTATATACTCACTATCTAAATTGATTGCCTGAAACTTATTGACCTTATACATCCGCACTTTCCGACTTCCGCACTTCAGACTTTCCAACTTTCGGACTTGCGGACTTCCGGACTTCCGTACTACCTTCCCAGCAACCACTTATAAAACCCCGGCCAATCGCCATTCCATTGTTTTTCATTGTGTGAAGCGCCTTTTACCACCACCACCGGAGTGTTTTGCGGTTTGATGCCTTTTGCCTTTAACAAATCCGCCATCTTCTGCATATCTGCAACCATACTATCGCTTTCCGCATCACCGCAGACAAAGTAGAAACGAGTGTTTTTGTAAAACTCCGCTTGCTTAACCAGGTCATATAGTTGTGGCGCTATCCAGAACGCGGGCGAAAATATCCCGGCGTTCCCAAAAACACGCGGATATTTAACGGCGGCGTACAGTGATATTAAACCTCCCATCGAACTGCCTGCTATTGTTGTGTGTTCAGCATCCTTCAGGGTGCGGTAATGGCTATCCACATAGGGCTTTAGCGTTTCAACCAAAAACCGCGCATAATCAGCACCCCTGCCCCTGCCGTATTTCGAATCGTAAGGATCGTATTCTGTAATCCGGTTTTCGCCACCGTGATCAATGCCCACTATAATACAATGACGCTTGGCCGCTACCTGGTCCATCAGCTCGTCTATCCCCCATTCGCCGTAACCCGAAGTGTATTCATCAAAAAGGTTCTGCCCGTCGTGCATATAAATAACCGGGACCCTCCTTTTAACGGATTCATAATCCGCAGGCAGGTAAATCCAAATCCTCCGCCGACGGTTAAGCTGCGGCATATTGAATTCTTCGCTGATGATACGCACCCGCGCCGTGGCTGTATGCTTCTTTTGAGCCTGTGCAAAATTATCCTGCCATCCGGCCACATCTATTGTGATAGATGTATCGGCGTTCAGTTTTAACTGCCGGTTGTCAGTTTGTTTGCCGACGGCATCGCATTCTGCTGTTTTCCAGCTGCCGCGGGTTATTTTAAAGCGATAAATCCCGGCGTTCAGATGCCTGGTTAAGCTGTACTTTTCGCCATCGGTTTTGAGCAGCTCCCAGTCCTTATCGGCTGGGTTCCATCCATTAAAATCGCCAGCCAGAAACAGGCGTTCGGAGGCATTTTTCAGGGCCGGAATTTTGCCGGTAAAAACACTGATTTTGACCTGTGCAAAAAGCAAAAAATTTTGGCCAAAAAGCCAAAACGCGCAGAAAATTATTTTTTTCGTCATGGTAAAACACTAAAAACCGGGAACGTTCCCGGAAACGTTCCCGGAAATTGATTGCATTAAAGTAAAATAGCCCATTGTGTATTCTTAACACTTACTTTTTCAATAAACCTCGCTTTAAATCCAAATTTCGCATAAAAACAATACTTTTTCGCCTCGATTTTAATACTTTTTAATATTTCTTTTTAGTTAATTTTTAATTAATCAGACCCTCTAAAATTATCTTTTACATAAAATTTGCAATTGATATTGGTAAATGTAAATTAGTCGCATGCTGTTTCGGCCACTATTATAAACCAATTATAGCCGACAAATTAAGCCTTTTTTTATCCATTAAAATCAATAAGTAAATGAGAAAAAATTACTCAAAAAAGTATGTTCTTCTTTGCGCTTTCCTGATGATGTCAGTCATGGCATTTGCACAAACCGGAAGCATTAAAGGAAAGGTATCCGATGAAACCAACCAGCCCCTGCCTGGCGCTACAGTAACTATCGATGGTACCACTATCGGCTCAACTACCGATGCTAATGGTAATTATGCCATTAATAACGTAAAGCACGGTAGCTATACGCTCAGCATTAAGTTTATAGGTTACGTTACTTTAAAACAAGCCGTAACCGTTAACGGCGCTACCGCTTTAAACTTTAGCCTGGTGCCCGAAAGCAAAAGCCTTAACGAGGTTGTGGTGATCGGTTATGGTACCCAACGCAAAAAAGACCTATCTGGCGCCATTACCAACGTTACCTCCAAAGACTTTCAGAAAGGTGTGATCACCACGCCTGAACAACTGATTGCAGGCAAGGTAGCCGGCGTATCGGTAATATCAAACAGCGGTGCGCCGGGTTCAGGTAGCAAGATCCGTATCCGTGGCGGCGCATCATTAAGCGCCAGCAACGATCCGCTTATTGTTATTGATGGTGTTCCTTTAGACAATGCCCGTAATGCTGATGGTACTTCAAAAATATCAGGTGTTGCCGATCCGTTAAGTTTAATAAACCCTAACGATATCGAATCGTTTTCTATCCTTAAGGATGCATCAGCTACCGCTATTTACGGTAACAGGGCGTCGAACGGTGTAATTTTGATCACCACAAAAAAAGGTAAAGGCAAACCGACTCTTGATTTCAGCTCGCAGTTCTCGGTATCTAAACTTGGTAAAGAAGTAAGCGTATTAACGGCCGATCAGCTTCGGGCATATGTTAAAGCCAATGGAACAACGGCGCAGCAGGCCCTCTTAGGCAACGCTAATACCGATTGGCAAAAAGAAATTTACCAAACAGCACTCACTACCGATAACAATATCAGCGTATCAGGCGCAACGAAGGTACTTCCATACCGCGTATCTGCCGGATATCTTAACCAGGAGGGCATTCTGAAAACAGGTTCACTACGTCGTTTCACTGGTGCTATCAACCTGAGCCCAAGCTTTTTCACAGATCATCTGAAACTGAATCTTAATATTAAAGGCGCAAACGTAAAACAAAGATTTGCTAATCAGGATGCCATCGGTGCAGCGGTTAGCTTTAACCCCACCCTACCAGTATACTCTGGGAGCAAACGCTTTGGCGGTTACTACGAGTGGCTTGACCCGTCATCCGTTAATGGCTTAAAATCATTAGCCCCATTAAACCCGCTTGGCATGCTTGAACAGCGCGACGATAAAAGTAACGTGTACCGCAGCATAGGCAACTTAACCATTGATTACAAATTCCATTTCCTGCCTGAATTACACGCTAACGTAAACCTTGGTTACGATGTATCAAACGGCCGTGGTAATGTATTTGTAAGCGATAGCGCTGCTGTAGGTTATAAAAGATTTAAAGATGCCAACGGCGTTTTCCACGGCGGAACCAAAACCCAATACAAACAACTGCAATCAAACAAAATATTTGAAGGCTATCTGAGCTATGCTAAAGATTTTAAAAGCATTAAAAGCCATGTTGACGCGGTTGCAGGTTACTCATACCAGGATTTTTTAACAACAAATTACAATTTTCCGGATATCACCGCGGATGGTACGATTGTTTCAAAACCGGTTTATCCGTTTGATAAGCCCGAAAACAGGTTAATCTCAGTGTATGGCCGTTTAAATTATGTTTTTGATGATAAGTATATTTTAACCGGTACTGTGCGTCGCGATGGATCATCAAGGTTTGCACCAGACAGAAGATATGGGACATTCCCTTCGGCCGCCTTTGCCTGGAAAATGATCAATGAAGATTTCCTTAAGGGATCAAAAGTCTTATCTGATTTAAAATTACGTCTTGGCTGGGGTAAAACCGGGCAGCAGGATATTGGCGAGAATTACAGCTATATCTCATACTACAACCTGAGCAACAACACAGCTCAATATCAATTAGGTGATACTTTTTATAATTTATACCGTCCGGGAGGTTATTATCCTAACAGAACATGGGAGGAAACAACATCTGCCAATGTTGGCTTTGACTTCGGCTTTATCGATAACCGTATAACCGGAACAGTAGACTACTATCACCGCAAAACCAAAAACCTATTAAACAGGATCTCTCAACCGGCCGGATCAAACTTCTCTAATGAGATCGTAGCCAATATTGGCGATGCCACCAGCAGCGGCGTAGAGTTTAATATCAATGCAGATGTGATCCGTACCAGCGATTTAACCTGGAGCATTGGTCTGAATGCTACTTACAATCAAAACAAGATCACCAAATTAACCATTGCTCCTGATCCAAGCTACGCGGGTAGCCCAACCGGTGGGATATCTGGCGGTACAGGCCAAAATATCCAAATCAATTCTGTTAACTATCCACGTTATGCTTTTTATGTATATCAACAGGTTTACGATGCCAACGGCAAACCGCTTGATGGTGTATTTGTTGACCGCAATGGCGACGGCGTGATTAACGAACAGGATTTGTACCATTACAAAAACCCCGATCCTAAAGGCTACTTTGGTTTAACATCAAACGTAAACTATAAAAAATGGTCGGCTGGTTTTACTGCAAGAGCCAGCGTGGGTAACTATGCTTATAACAACGTATTTTCAAACACAGGCACCCAGCGAAGCATCATAAACCCTATCGGCGTTATCAATAACGGTTCAACCAATGTACTGGAAAGTGGACTCAGCGGGAGCAGTGATAAAAATGTACTTTCAGATTACTACATACAAAACGCGTCGTTTATCCGCATGGATAACGTTAATGTGGGTTACAATTTCGGTAAACTGTTTAAAAACAGCGGCGCCCTTCGTGTAAGTGCCAACGTTCAAAATGTGTTCGTGATCACCAAATACAAAGGTGTTGACCCTGAAATAGGTACCGGTATAGATAACAACCTGTACCCAAGGCCACGCACCTATGTATTAGGTTTTAATTTATCACTATAACCTGTATAGCCAGTCACATTAAAAAGAAATTAACATGAAAAGAAATTCAATAAAACTTATATTAATTGGTGGCTTATTTACCGCAGGCTCGCTGTTATCGTGCAATAAAAAGCTCGATCTGATTCCCACCAACGACCTGACATCGGCACAGGTGTATAATTCGCCCGATGGTTACAAAAAAGCTTTTGCAAAAGTTTACGCCGCGTTTGCCTTAACCGGCAACTCAGGCCCTTCAGGTAACGGCGACGTTCAGGGTATTGACGAAGGTACATCAGACTTTTTCAGGCTAATGTGGTGCGCCCAGGAATTACCTACCGATGAGGCAGTAGTTGGCTGGGGCGACCCCGGTCTGCCCGATTTCCATAATATGACATGGTCATCAAGCAACCTGTTTTTGAAGGGTATTTATTACAGAGCTGTTTACCAGATCACTTTGGCTAATGATTTTATCCGCCAATCTTCCGACGCTAATTTAAGCAGCCGTGGCATATCTGGCGCTGATGCAGACAAGATACGCGTTTACGCTGCCGAGGCGCGCTTTTTAAGGGCTTACCAGTATTCGATATTGATGGATTTGTTCGCCAACCCGCCGTTCGTTACCGAAAAAGACCCGCTTGGTTCAACGCTGCCGAAGCAAATTGCACGTAAAGACCTGTTTAATTACATTGAAAGTGAACTAAAAGCTATTGACGGACAATTAGTAAAACCAAAACAAAACGAATACGGTCGTGCCGACCAAGCAGCCGAATGGGCTTTGCTGGCAAGGATTTATCTAAATGCCGAGGTTTATACTGGTACCGCACGTTATGGAGATGCGATCACTTACTCGAAGATGGTCATTGACAAAGGCGGTTACAAATTAATTGGCGACTATACCAAACTGATGCGTGCAGATAACAATCTGAATACCGATGAATTTATTCTCACCATTAATTATGATGGCTTGCGCACACAAAGTTACGGTGGCGCTACCTTCATGACCCACGCCCCTGTCGGAGGTTCTATGCCGGCTGCGCAGTTTGGCATCAGTGGTGGATGGGCTGGTTTACGCACTACTAAAGCATTGGTTAACCTGTTCCCGGGCGGGGCGTCAAGTGCCGACAAACGCGCGCAGTTTTATACTGCCGGTCAAAACTTAGAAATCACAGACATAAGCACTTTTACAGACGGATACGCTATATCCAAATTTAAAAACGTAAAAATAGCTGATGGTTCGCAAGGATCAAGCCTTGACTATGCCGACATGGACCTTCCAATTTTCAGGCTCGCCGAACAATACCTCATCTACGCCGAAGCTACTACTCGCGGCGGTACCGGCGGCGACTTGAGCACAGCGATTGGATATATCAACAAGCTGCGTGAAAGAGCTTATGGCAATGCCAATGGCGACGTTACCAGCATCACTACAGATCAGATCCTTGACGAAAGGGGCCGTGAACTATATTGGGAAGGTTTTCGCCGTACAGATTTGATCAGGTATAAAAAGTTTGTTGAAGATAGCTATCTATGGCCGTTTAAGGGTGGCGTTAAAGCGGGTAAAGGTGTTGAAAGCTACCGCACCATTTATCCGTTACCAACAAGTGATGTTGCAGCCAATCCTAACCTGAAACAAAACACAGGATATTAAAAAGGTTTTAATGCAGGAGGCTGCAATTATGCTTCCTCCTGCCTAACGATATTTCAAATTCAATTTCAGAAAAAAGATATGAAAAAATCATTTACGAAATTCCTGGCATTGGGCAGCATTGCCTTGTTGTTGCTGGCATCATGTAAAAAGGATGAAACAAAGGTTATTGCCAACACATCACAAGCCAAAAGCACTTTTACTGCAAGCACAACAACTCCGGCACTGAGCAAAGACCATCTTGACGACCAAGCTATAACTTTTACCATCAAATCGCCCGATTACGGGTTTAAATCTGCCGTATCAAACAGCATCCAGATCAGCACAGATGATTTTGCTACAACCGCTAACACTAAAGAGGTATCTTTGGATTTGAAAGCTACCAGCAAAGCCTTCAATGTGCTTGATTTCAATAACATTTTATTGGGCCTGAACCTGCCAACAGGCGTAGCCACAACTGTTAAAGCCAGGTTAAAAACCCAGTTTTCGGGTTCGGTAGTTACACCTACCTATTCAACCGTGGTTTCGCTGAATGTAACGCCCTTCGCTTTAACCTCGTTTATTTATTTGGGTGGAGCTTATGAAGGCTGGACAGTGCCAAGCCCTAATGTAGATAGCTTATTATCTGCAACCAGCAATGGTATTTATACCGGTATCATCAACTTCCCTGCCGGTAAACTGGAGTTTAAAGTATTACCCACCAAGAAAAATTTTGATGGCAATTACGGTTCTGATGGTCCGGGTAAAATAACTCAGGGTACCGGAAACCCACCAAATATCACGGCACCGGCAGCGGGTTTAACCTGGGTAACTGTTGATATGAACAACAAAACCATCACCTTCGAGCCTGTTAAATATTATTACAGCCTGATAGGAGTTGCCAGTCCGAGCGGGAACTGGAATGACGATACCGACTTAAAATATGATAACGGCAACCAGGTTTGGCAAGCAACAGTTAAGTTAAATGCAGGCGAAATGAAAGTACGCCGTAACCACGATTGGGGTACCAGCTACGGGCCACCTAAGGTGGGTGCCGACGGATCAACCCTAGCCACATCCGATACGGATAACATCCCGGTTGCAGCAGCAGGTACTTACTATTTTACTTTTGCGCTAAATGCGGCTGATAACACCAAAGCAACGTACACGCTGGTGAAAAAATAAACACAGTTGATTGATTTATAAGTAAAGCCTCGCCCGGTAAAACCGGCGGGGCTTTCAATTTATAGAATAGTTGTTCTATTTATTATCTTTAGCGCAAACCTATTATAAATATAAAGTGCCAATAATAAAGGTCTTGCTAATATACATATTACTTACTATCTTGTCATCAGGTAATATTTACGCTCAGGATAGTTTTTTTAAGGGCAAAATAGTAAATAATGAAACCTCACTACCAATTTCAAACTGTAGTTTAATAATTTACAAAAACAACACGGTTATCTATCACACATTTAGTGACAGTTCTGGAAATTTCAACATTAAGGCTTCGATTTTTAAACAAGGTACGCTAATAAAAATTCATAGCTTAACCCATGAGGATTTACAAATTAAAAACACAGAACTAACTAAATTTATAAATAATAATCAATTTGATTTAGGCTTATTCAGGCTTACTTCCAAAAGTATATTAATAAAAGAAGTAATAATAAAAAGCTCTAACAGATACCGGGACACCGCAATAATTGATCTTTCAAAAAAGAACTTTGATCGATCTGTAATGATTGACGAACTGTTTTCAAACGATTATGGCTTTTACAAAGATGATAAAGGCCAGCTTTACTATAATGGCAAGCGCGTATCTGATTTGACAGTTAACGGAAAAGACTTTTTTGGCAAAAACAATACCGATATCTATAACCTGCTACCGGCACTCGCCCTTCAAAGCATACAGATTATTGAAACCAATATTGATAGTGTTTATAATACCACAACGCTTACTCCTACTATTAAAGTCAACTTAAAGCTTAAAGAAAAATATAATAAAGCCGGGTTTGGAAATATAAGCTCAGGTTATGGAACCTTAAACAGATATTTGGTATCATCTAATGGTTATTACTATAAAAACAATGAGCAGGTTTCATTATCATTAAACACCAATAATATAAACATAGGTGATAACTCACCGATAGAACCGATAATCAGCTTTTCGGCCAATAGCAATAATACAGTTGCCAGGAGTACTCTGCTAACTTATAACAACTTTATCGGAAAAAAAATCGAACTCAGGTTTTCGATAAAAGATAAAACAAATACCAATAGTTTTACCAGTCAAACAGAGAGAAGAGATCAGGTCATAAACATTTTATCAGGAATAACCAATAAATCAAATTCAAAAACATCAGGCATCCCCGATAGTAAATTAAGTTTAAACTATACTTTTGATACGTTAAACGTTATAAATCTCAATCAGAGCTATACTTACAATAAATTATCAGAAATAGATTCTCTTAACTATAAGGTAAAATCCGACACCTCAAATACAATTTCCAACTTAGGCAAAACCCAAACCAAGCGCAATAACTCGCTGCTTACCACGCTCGCATTTGTACATAAATTCTCCTCAAAAAAAGGGCGGTCTATCGATATAACCGCGAGCCACGCCAGCAATACTATAAACAGTGGCGAAACGGACGATATATTTAATTTAACAAATACAATTATCGAAGCGTATTACGTAAAAAATTCAAAAAACACCAACGAAAATATATGGAGCGTCAAAGCCAATTTCGCAGAACCGCTTTCTAACAGTTCATACATTGATTTTTTTTCGACTTACAAATACGATAAGATTAGTTACGCAAATACCATTGCAAGCGACAGTTTAAATACCCTGCCTGATTTAAAATTTGATATTGCCGATCAATTTATCCAATTGGGGGCCCGGTTTCAAAAAACATTTAAAAAAATATCTCTTGAAAGCACAGTGACAGAACTGGCCGATTTGAAAAGGAATAAAACATATGATCAGATTACTTATAAAAATTTCTTTAACCTAAATCTCGATTTAAAAATTGATTACCGGCCCAGTGAAAAAAAATACCTGGCAGTATATTATAAAAAAACAACTACCTATCCCGAAATGAGCCAATTAACGGATATCAATAATTCTTTTGATTTGCTTTATCAAACTAATGGCAACCCTAATCTTAAACCACAAACAAACAATACTATCAGGGTAGATTATAAATTTAGCAGCTTACATGATTATACCCTAAATGCCGAATTAAATCAATACTCGTCAAAATATGGGCTCAATGTAACCGCAATACCTAATAAAATTCAAAATGCCTTTGTTGATAATATTGGTAATGCAACTAATGCATCAGTAGGTTTAATCATGCCATTAAATGTGGGGGGTAAGTTTTTTATCAACTACAACACCAATATAGCCTACCAGGAACAACCTACTATTATAAATAACGATTTGAATCGCAATAACGGTATAGCTTTTACGCAACTATTATCAACCAATAAAGAAATTTTTAAAAATGTATTATCGATATCACCAACTCTTGCTATTATTTACAGCAAATACTATTACCAGTCATCAAGTTCAAATATTATCACTTTAACATATTCGGATAAATTTTCTTTATCCATTGCCAAATTCACAGTTGATTTCTTCCCATTGGTTAACTATAATCATAACATAAGCAGCCGGACCACTTTTTCGATGAACGGGGCTATAAAAAGGAATTTATTCAAAAAATACGGAATGATTTGGATACAAGGTTATGATCTTTTCAACTCATTTAATTACCAAAATAATTTCTATAGTCCATCATACGTTACCTCCATTCACTACTCAAATACCAAAAGATATTTTATAATAGGTTTTAATTATAAATTCAATAACATTAATTAAATCCGTGCAAGCTTTATTATTATATTTGAATATAAACCAAATCATTATAAACATGAAAAAAATTCTATTATTCTGCAGTTTAATTCTGAGCTGTTATCTGAGTAGTGCTCAAACTTTAACTGCAAGCCCAACAACAGTCGAATCGGGAAGTGAAGTAACTTTTACAGCGCAAAATGAAAGTGTTATCGGGCACATTATCGCCTTTGGTCTGGCTTCAATTCCACCAACCGTAACCCAGGTAAGTATATCATTTGTTAGCGGCAGCGATACTTATTGGAGCGCGTTTTCGCCTACTGTAGGTTCAAAATTCAAATGCAAATTTGTAAACAACACAACCACCAATCAAACAGTTAATGTTAGTGTTACCGGTACTGTAAACAATGATAATACCGGTAGCCAAAACACCAATTGGGGTAGTGTAATAGCAATCACGGTTAAACCACCTGCTACTACTCCCACAACTTATTATAATGATGCGAAATCGGCTGTTTTTTATAACAACACCTGCGCTTCAGGCTATGGTTCAGACCCATATACTTATCTTGTACCGGCCAATAAATACAGCTCCCAGATATCGAAGGCTGACGCTAATAACAAGGCCCAGGCTGATATTAACGCAAATGGGCAAACAAAAGCTAATCAAAACACTACATGTAAATTGCTATATTACAATGTTGCAGCTTCGCAGGTATTTACTCCGTCGTGCAGTGTAGGTTATGTTTCATCAAGCCCTACAGTTACTTATACTGTTGCCGCCGGTGCTTACAAATCAACCATTTCGCAAGCAGATGCCGATTCGAAAGCGCAGGCAGAAATTGCTGCAAACGGGCAAGGTTATGCTGATGGCACTTGCAAATTTGTTTACAAAAGCGCGGCAGTGACCGGTAATTTTACAAAAAATGATTGCGGAACCGGCTACGTAGGCAGCACAGTAACCTATACCGTACCTGTTGGCCAGTTTACATCTACTGTTTCGCAGGCAGATGCAAATAGCCAGGCCCAAAATTATTTTAATGCAAACGCCCAGGCTTACGCCAATGCAAACGGATCTTGCCAACAAGTAGTTAATGCCAGCTTTGACGTTGTTAGCACCTATCCAGATCCTCCTTCGGGCAGTTCAACTTATTTTATAATTTTCATTAACGGAACAAACGTTTCAGGGTCACGCGGAACTGCGCCTCAAAACCAACACAACACGGTTGCGGCTTCAGGAATTATCCCTAACTCAAATTCAACTGTAGTTGTTCAGGTTACCTCCGGGCATATGCCAACAACACCTACGCTATCTGGTTTCTGGGGATTAAGAAATGGTACCATAAGCGGCAATACTATTACCTTTACAGGTGTTAATTTAACAGCTTCAAGCCAAGGTATAAGTCTTACGTTTCATTAATTAACCAACCACTTTTAAAGCTGTTAAATAAGGAAAGCGATGAGGTTCCCCCATCGCTTTCCTTATTTAAGTATGCTATTTTTCTTTTCTATGAACTATGATCCATCAACCATGGACAAAAAAACAGTTACCTTTTGGCAATCTCCACATAATCTTTAGAGGTTGACCCAACATAAATCTGGCGTGGGCGCCCGATCGGTTCTTTGTTCTCCTTCATTTCTTTCCACTGGGCAATCCATCCCGGTAAGCGGCCAAGTGCAAACAATACCGTAAACATATCTGTAGGGAAACCTAAGGCCCGGTAAATAATGCCTGAGTAAAAATCAACGTTAGGGTATAATTTACGCTCAACAAAGTATGGATCTTTCAAAGCTACTTCTTCAAGCCTTTTGGCAATATCCAATACTTCATCATTAATGCCCAGTTTTGCTAAAATATCGTCGCAGGCCTTTTTGATAATTTTGGCGCGCGGGTCAAAATTTTTGTAAACACGGTGACCAAAGCCCATCAGGCGGAAAGGATCATTTTTATCTTTTGCTTTGGCTATCCATTTGTCGGTGTCGCCGCCGTCTTCTTTAATTTTTTCCAGCATTTCAATCACGGCCTGGTTGGCGCCGCCGTGCAGCGGTCCCCAAAGCGCCGAAATGCCGGCAGAAACCGAAGCATAAATATTAGAATCCGAAGAACCTACGATACGAACTGTTGACGCTGAACAGTTTTGCTCATGATCGGCATGTAAAATTAACAGCTTGTTCATGGCGTCAATCACCACCGGGTCGATAGTTACTTCTTCTGTACGCTGCCCAAAAGTCATGTACAAAAAGTTGGTAACATAATCGTATTTATTCTGAGGATAAATAACCGGGTGACCCAGTGATTTTTTATAGATCCACGAAACCACGGTAGCCATTTTGGCCAGCATTTTAATAATGCTCTGGTTAAGCTCTTCGGTGGTTTGTGATGGTTTTAATGATTCGGGATAAAATGCCGATAAAGCAGACACCAACGATGATAATTGCCCCATCGGATGTGATTTTGACGGGAAACCGTCAAAAAACTTCTTCATATCCTCGTGCACCAGCGTGTGGTGGCTTAACTCATACTGAAACGCTTTCAGTTTTTCGGCAGTTGGCAATTCGCCGTAAATAAGCAAATAAGCAACCTCAATAAATGACGATTTTTCGGCAAGCTCTTCAATCGGGTAGCCGCGGTATTTTAGGATGCCCTGCTCACCATCTAAAAAAGTAATGGCGCTTTTGGTAGCGCCTGTATTTTTATACCCTATATCGAGGGTAACATAACCTGTTTGATCGCGAAGCTTAGAAATATCGATCGCCTTTTCACCTTCAGTGCCCTCAATTACCGGCAGCTCGATTGTTTTATCATCAAGTATTAATTGTGCTGTTTGAGCCATAGAGAATTTGTATCTGCAACAAATGTAAATAAATCTGCGTATTAATAACCGCTAATATAAATTACTGTTTGTAAAATTTACGGGCAAATTTATTAATTTGAGCGCGGTATCCTTATTTTATTCTTATTAATAATTGATTAAAAAATTACTTAACATCATCTCGTTAAAAAGCAACGCTTTGGTTCTGATCCAAAACAATGCCACCGTTTACCGGCTATTGCTTTTAGGGCTGCTCATTGCAAGCCCGTCGTTACATTACCTCTGTTTTGATAAAACCTATGATCCTGTTTGGCTGCGCTTAATCAACTGTTTTTTTTGTATTGCCACTTTAATATTTTCTTTTTCAAGCAATAAACTTTATTACAATATAAGTGTGGGGCTCACCATATCATCCTTTTTGGTGATCAATAACTGTGTTTTACTTGGCAAAAACGGGTTTGAACATGTTTACCTTTTAAGTGCGATAGCTATTTTTGTCGCCCTGACGCTTTTTTGTAAAAGGCGCCGCGAGTTTGTGCTAATAAGCGAGGCTAACCTGGCGGCTGTTATAATTGCCTACTTTACAGCGCCCAAACTCGCTATTTCGCCTGCTGTGCTGGTGGTACTTATTATTGTTTTTACATTGATAGCCTATGTTTCTTTTTTGGTATTGATGGCCTACAAATACCAGTTAAAAAACGCGGTAGAAAATGTGATGAAGCTAAACCAAAGCTTAATGGCTAACGATACCGAACTGCGCGAAAGCCGTGAGCACCTTAACGCGCTCATCAACTCACTTAACGATATTATTTTTGAGTTTGACGAAAGCAAAACCTGCATTAATGTTTGGTTTAATGAAACGACCGAAAGGGTTGTTAACCCGAGGGTGGCAGTAGGCAAAAAGCTTGACCAGGTGGTAGGCCGCGAAAAAGCAGAAAAATACCACCTCGCTTTAAATTACGTAATAGAAACCCACAAACCGATATCAATTGAGTTTGAATCTGATTTTGACAGCGGTCACTTTTTTACGGCCAATTTCATGCCGATTCTTGATCAGGCCTCCGGGTATACCGGTCGAATCTCGGCATCAGTTGTTGATATAACAGAACAAAAAAAATACGAGCGAAAACTTAAAGAAAACGAGGAGCAGCTACTCCAGGCGCAACACATTGCAAGAATGGGCAACTGGTGGTATGATCATGAAACGACAGAAACGTTCTGGTCGGCCAACCTTGCCACCCTGCTCGAAGTAGAAAACCCTCCCGATGGGATAAACCGGTTTCATTATTACATGAGCCTGGTACACCCCGACGACAGGAAAGAGGTACTTGAATTCCTTAACGGCATCCGCCTGCATACACAGGATAAAATTGAGCATAAGTTGATCACACCACTGGGTAATTTAAAATACATCAGGATTCAACGCGGTGAAAACAAACAATCGGCAAACAACCAGGCCCGCACTTTTGGTATCATACAGGATATTACAGAGGCGCGTTTAACAGGAAAGGCGGTTAAGCTAAGTCAACTGGAATTGATGGAAGCCCAGGCCATTGCCAAAATAGGCAATTGGAAGTACGATGTCGCGTCAGGGAACCTTTCATGGTCGGAAGAGTTGAATAATATTTTTGAATTGAGTGAGGAAACCTCATCGCATTACCGATACTTTGTAAGGTTACTGCATAAATATGCCCATCCTAACGACAGGCCTTTAATAAAACAGTTATTGCGGAGCGATGTAAACAACATACGTCCGTCTTACGAATACCGGGTCATCACAGCGGCAGGCCATATCAAGCACCTTAGTATTATAGTAGGTAAACGCTTGTATAATGACGATGGCAGCGTACGCAAAATTATAGGCACCCTGCAGGACATTACCGAGCGGAAAACAGCCGAACTTGATTACAGAAGTGCCGAAAGTAAATACCGGCAGGTGTTGGAAACCATTAACATGGCCGCCATAACCATTGATGATAAAGGCATTGTTACCTTTTGTAATACCTACCTGGCCAATTTATTAGGTTGTACACAAACCGAAATCATCGGTAAGAACTGGATGGATCATTTTATTCCGGATGATTTGAAGGATTACATGAAAAGCTGGTTTATAAATAATGCCGTGTTACCGCATTATGTTAATCCAATTATATGCCGCAATGGCGAACGGCGTATCATTAGCTGGCAAAACGCCGTTTTTTACGATGAAAACGGCAAGCTTAAAGAAACTACCGCCCTTGGCGAAGACATAACCGACCAGGAAAAAGCCCGGCAAGACCTGATTTGGGCCAAGGAAGTGGCTGAAAAATCGTCGAAATTTAAATCGGAGTTCCTTTCGATCATGAGCCACGAAATCCGTACCCCGATGAACGCGGTAATTGGCACAACCAACTTGTTACTGAGCGAGAACCCGAGGCCCGAGCAAATGGAATATCTAAATACGCTCAAATTTTCGGGTGAAAGCCTGCTGGCTATTATTAACGATATTTTAGATTACAATAAAATAGAAGCCGGGAAACTGGAATTAAACCACTCGCCGTTCAACATCCATCATCTCATCCATAAAATAAAGCAATCATTTATACAGCGCGCTTCAGAAAAACAGCTGGCACTTGATATTATTATCGATAGCAGTATCCCTGCCGAATTAATTGGCGATGCCATGCGCCTGAGCCAGGTTTTAAATAACCTGGTGAGCAATGCCATCAAATTTACCCATAAGGGAGGCGTTACCATAAGGCTTGACCGGGACAACATCACCCAAAGCGCGATAGGCATTAAATTCGCTGTTATTGATACAGGGATAGGGATTTCGCCGGAGAGCTTTAATATCGTTTTCGATCCGTTTACACAAGATTCGCAGGTGATTAACAGCGATTACGGCGGCACCGGCCTTGGTTTAGCCATTACCAAACGCCTTGTAGAGTTACATAAAGGCACTATTTCGGTATCAAGCGAGTTGCAAAAAGGCACAACCTTTAACTTTACCATAAGTTTTGTGCCTGCTCCCGATGCCGATGCGCCTGTTACGCCGCCTGCGCCCGTAAACATTAGCGATAACAACCTGCAGTGTATGAGCATACTGGTGGTTGATGATAACAAAATGAACCTGATGATAGCCGCCAAATTTTTAAAACGCTGGAACGCGCTGGTAAGCGAAGCTTTGAATGGCAGGATTGCTGTTGATATGGTGATTGCCAACAGCTATGATGTGGTGATTATGGATCTGCAGATGCCGGTGATGGACGGGTTTGAAGCAACCGCCATCATTAAACAAACTCACCCCGACCTACCGATCATAGCCCTGACGGCCGACGCCATGCCCGAAACCTATGAAAAAGCCCTGGCCGCCGATATGGTTGATTATTTAACCAAACCTTTTGTGCCCGAGGTATTGTACGCCAAACTGGCTAAACATTTGAAACAGCCGGCGTAATTTTGATTTCGGATTTCGGAGGTTCGATTTCGGATTTATTTTTGGTAACAAAAAATCAGCAAATCAAGGCAATCAAACACAAGGTTAATTGATCTGCTCCTTTACTGATCCGCACTCCTTCATGTGCTCGGGGAAATATGGGTTTTCGATAGGCTTGGCTGCCGATAACCAGTATCCGCCTTTTCCACCATCAGCCATCGGGCAAAAATCAACGTAAATTGGCGCCGATTTAAATTTGCCGCCTTTAACCAGGTCAATCACATCTTTACTTAAAACCAGGAACAAATCGCGCTGGGCTTTGATGTCTGCCGCGGCAGCTATCTGGTGCGCTACCGTAGCGGTTTCGGTGCAACCTTTAATACCGGCCAAGTGGGTTTCTAAAGCGGTGGCAGCGGTTTTAACGCCGGCTACGTCCGATTTTAAAAATTCATCTTTTAACGCGATATATGCTTTAACCACACCTGCTGTATCGGTTATCTTCGGCGCGGTTGCCGTTTTAGCCAAATCGGCAGCTACACTATCGGCTTTAACTGTTTCTTGCTTTTGCTTTGCTGCCTGGGTACATGCCATAGCGGCACACGCTACAACTATAACTCTCCTTTTATTAACTTTCATATTTTAATTAATTTGTACGGATAGCTTCTACCGGATCAAGCCTTGAGGCCGAATAAGCGGGGATAATACCCGCTATCACTCCTATTATAACCGAATAGCTTAACCCCCTTATCACGTTAGCGGCATCAAGTATCACCTGTATATCAGCCGCAGCCTTAACAGCAAAAGTAGCCAGATACACAAAAAACAACCCGATGAAGCCGCCAAATAAGCAAAGCAAAACCGATTCAATTAAAAACTGCAATAATATGAAATAGTTTTTAGCCCCTAATGATTTTTGGATACCAATAATGTTGGTACGTTCTTTTACCGATACAAACATGATATTCGCTATACCAAAGCCACCAACCAAAACCGAAAACAAGCCTATTATAAAACCGCCTTTATTCACGATGCCAAACAAATCATCGAGTTGCTTGGTGATCATGGTGGTGCGGTTGAGCGAGAAATTATCCTCAACGCCAGGCCTTAACCTGCGGATAGAGCGCATCAGGCCTTTTATTTCGCTTTCCACATCATCGGTAGGGATACCTTTTTTGCCGCGAACAATGATAGCCGGCCCATATTTTGAACTTTGAATATCAATCAGGTTACGGGCAAAATTAAGTGGCAGCAATACTTCTTTATCGGTAGAGATGCCCAACATATCCTTACCCTGCTTTGAAAATACACCTACTATGGTTACATAACGCCCCATCACCTTGATCTGCTTACCAATTGCGTCGCCGTCAGGAAAAAGGTTTTGTGCTATATCATAACCTATATTGGCAATAGGCGCGCCGGTTTTTGATTCGATTTCGGTGAAGTAACGACCACTTTCAAAATCAAAATTCCAGGTTTTATCATGATCATGCGATGCGGCGTCAACCTGGGCGCCCTCAACCGTGTTGCTTTTGTATTTGATGGTTCGGTTGTCGATATTGATCTCGTACGATAAAGCCTCGGCAGTAGTTATGCGACGGGAAAGCTCGTTAAAATCACGCAAGTCTGATTCAGGTCGTTGCAGGTATTTCCACCAGGGGAAGTCGCTCCCTCCCACCCATGGCCATTTCTGTACGTAAATACTGTTATTGCCGAGCTTATCAACGCTGTGCTGCAGGTTATTACGTAGAGTATCAACCGCAGATTGTACGGCAATGATGGTAAAAATCCCGATGGTTACCCCCAGCAATGATAAAAACGTGCGCGTTTTATTTTGCCTTAGCGCGTCGCCGGCGAATAAAAAGCTCTCTTTTAAAAGTTTTAAAAAAAGCATCTAACTAATTTTGATATTTTGTGTTAATCAATTTTATTGCACGTTTTTACGTGGAGATATACTAATAACCAGATTTAACAAACAACAAACCCCGCAGGGGCATTATTTTTTTTAGACGATGGCGCGCTTATTAAGTTACAGCATTTATCAATTAATATAACAGGAGTGCAATAAAATGCTTCTTAAAAAAATCCGTTAAATTAACAAAAAAAAATCGTACATTTGCGCCCTTGAAAATTCATAAACATAAACATGAAATTATCTCAATTTAAATTTAACTTACCTGACTCCCTTATCGCTCATACACCTTCGGCTACACGCGATGAATCACGTTTAATGGTTTTACACAAAGATTCAGGCAAAATTGAGCATAAAATATTTAAAGATGTACTTGATTACTTTCATGATAAGGATGTAATGATCCTTAACAACACCAAGGTTTTCCCGGCCCGTTTATACGGCAATAAAGAAAAAACTGGTGCTACCATTGAGGTATTCCTGCTTCGCGAACTGAATAAAGAGCTGCGCCTTTGGGACGTATTGGTTGATCCGGCCCGTAAGATCCGCGTAGGCAATAAATTATATTTCGGCGACGACGATTTGCTGATTGCCGAGGTTGTTGACAACACCACTTCACGTGGCCGTACCATCCGTTTCTTATTTGACGGAACCGACGAAGAGTTTCGCCGCAATGTTGAAATTTTGGGAGAAACACCGCTTCCTAAATACATTAAGCGTAAAGCCACTGCCGAAGACAAAGAGCGTTACCAAACCATTTTTGCCAAACACGAAGGCGCTGTTGCCGCTCCTACCGCCGGCCTGCACTTTAGCCGCGAACTGATGAAACGCCTTGAATTGAAAGGCGTTGAATTTGCCGAGGTTACTCTGCACGTGGGCCTGGGAACTTTCCGCCCGGTTGAGGTTGAGGATTTAACCAAACACAAAATGGATTCGGAGCAGTTCATTATCGAACAAAAACAAGCCGATATCGTAAACCGCGGCATTGAGCGCAAAGCAAGGATTTGCGCGGTTGGTACAACTTCTATGCGTACCATCGAATCGGCAGTATCGGCCAACAAAACCCTGAAAGCCGCTAACGACTGGACCAGCAAATTCATTTTCCCGCCGTATGATTTCAGCATTGCCAACTCAATGATCACCAACTTCCACACACCCGAATCAACCCTGTTGATGATGATTGCGGCCTTTGGTGGTTACGAAAACGTAATGAATGCTTATGAAGTAGCTGTGAAAGAAAAATACCGTTTCTACAGCTACGGCGATGCCATGCTTATCATCTAAAAGTTTTTTAATAGCATATATAAATTTGAGATGCGGGATTTTTCCGGCATCTCATTTTTTTTGCGGCAGTTTTTAGGTTAACCCATTAGCTCCCGATCAAAACGAGCCGTGGCCCAACAGAAGCAGGCCGAATGTATGCCCTCGCGGGCAGAAGCTTTTTTCTGTCTTGACTTTTTGGTTACTTTTGTGTCAAGACAAAAGTAACAGCCCCCGTGGCAAATGAGCGGCCAATGATTGTATAATTGCACAAAGCCGTAAGTAACCCGCAAAGCCTTACGTAAGTCCTCCCATACACACAAGAATTCTATTTTCATCAACTTTACATGCCCTCTAACCTCCAATCTCCAATCACTAATCTCCCGCATTACGTTATTATAGTAGCCGGAGGCTCTGGCAGCCGCATGAAATCGGCAGTACCTAAACAGTTTTTATTACTAAGCGGCAAGCCGGTTCTAATGCACACAATGGAAGCATTTAACGGCACAAAATCAAAGCCGGAAATCATACTTGTTTTACCATCAGATTACCATCAATACTGGCAGCAACTGGTTAAAGAGCATTCGTTCGCCATCACCCATCAACTGGTAACCGGGGGCGAAACCCGCTTTCATTCGGTGAAGAGCGGATTGGCATTAATTGAAGCCGAAGAAGCATTGGTTGCCGTACACGACGCTGTACGCCCGCTTACAAGCCAATCAACTATTGACGAAGCATATCATTGCGCTAACCAACACGGAACAGCGGTTGTGGCCGTTAAAAGCCGCGATTCTATCAGGCAGGTAAAAAACGGCAAATCGATAAGTTTGATGAGGGATGAGATTTACCTGGTACAAACCCCGCAAACATTTAAAGCATCGTTATTAAGGAAGGCTTATCAACAACCGTTCGATCCAAAGTTTACTGATGATGCCAGTGTTGTTGAACAATACGGAACTGAAATAAAATTAACCGAAGGCGATCACAGTAATATCAAGATCACCTTTCCTGAAGATATAGCCATTGCCGAACTGCTTTTAAGCAAAAAGCCACAGCTTTTTTAAACCTGCGGCTTTTTAATGCATTAACCCGGCGAGGTGCTATGCCCTCCTGATTACGCCTAACAATAAGGCTATAATAGCGATTACAAGCAATACGTGAATTAAACCAGGCGCCGAATAAGCAAAAAATCCGATAGCCCATCCTATCACCAGGATAACAGCTATAACGTAAAGTAGACCTCTCATAGTATTTGAAATGTTTTTTAAGTAAATGTGCTGTCACCTATACCAAAACCATTCCAAAAAGCGCTAACCAACAAAAAAACCCTTATTGCTAAGGGTTTCTTTATTTTTTAGTACTCGTCTTCATTAAAAAAGAAGTCATCTTTTGTAGGGTAATCCGGCCAGATCTCTTCAATATTTTCGTACGGTTCGCCATCATCTTCAAGTGCCTGAAGGTTTTCTATAACCTCTACAGGAGCGCCTGAACGGATAGCGTAATCAATTAATTCATCTTTTGTTGCGGGCCATGGTGCATCCTCAAGGTGCGATGCCAGTTCAAGTGTCCAATACATCGTTTTTATTTATATTTATAATTATCGGTAAATTTTACGTTTTCGCAAAAGTATAACATTTTCAATTTGAAAATCAATATTTTTTTTCATTTTTTCCAACACGCGGTACCCACTGATTTTCAGCTATTTTATTATCATTTGCAATTTTACGCGCCAGGGTGAACAGGTAATCGCTCAGCCTGTTCAGATAAATATTCACTTTTTCGTCAACTGTACTCTGTTCGGCAAGCTGCACGGTAACCCTTTCGGCCCTGCGGCAAACACACCGGGCAATATGGCAAAATGAAACGGCATTATTGCCGCCGGGCAAAATAAAATGCCGCAACTCGGGCAGGCTTTCATTCATGGTGTCCATTTCAATTTCCAGCAGCTCTATATCACCGGGTTCCAGATCCGGGGTAACCATTTTTGATTTTTCCGGGTCGGTGGCCAGCGAGGCGCCGATAGTAAACAGCCTGTCCTGTATCTGCTTCAATACCTCCTGATCATGCGCGTCGATATCCTGATCGCGGATGAGCCCGATGTACGAGTTCAGCTCATCCACCGTACCATAACTCTCAATCCGGATGTGATGCTTGGGTACGCGGGTACCTCCTATCAGTGAGGTTAACCCGTTGTCGCCCGTTTTAGTATATATTTTCATGCTTAATTTTAAATAAATCTATTTTCAAGACGAAAGTTTTACTTCAACGTAAAAAGTCCGGAATTTTAAAAACCTTCCGCTAAGTCGGGAGTTATCAACCTAACATAAATTCATTGTCAGCTAATTAAAACAACCTGATCAAATCTTTTTTCACCATTTACTGTTATTCAAATCTATCATCTTAATTATTGCATTTCCAGGCAATTTGATATAATTTTTGCTAACGAAGTGTAATTTTTAAAATGTTAGCTTAAACTTGCATTGTAATATCTCAAATACATCCCTGGTAAGCTATGAAATCGATCATATTATCATCCAAACTGCTTTGTTTATCATTAATTATCCTGCTATCTACAGCCTTCAGTTGCGGGGGCAGCAATAGTAACAGCAGCGGCAATGAGAGCAGTGAGGCATCGGCCGATAAGCCTGTAGCTCCTAAAGTTAGCATAGCTACCCTCGTAAGCGAACAACAGTTTAATGATCTTTTTCCGCAACGCGATAAGTTTTATACCTACGCGGCCTTTATTAAGGCGGCCGATGAGTTGGGCATGATTAAAGTTAAGGTAACCCGCCGGGCCACCTCGGTGTACCAACTGATACGCACCGATAAAAAAACGGGCAAAAGCAAAGTTGTGCGCCAGGATGCCGACTGGAACGAAGACTGGGCCAAGGCCAAACCGGATAGCAACTACACCATCAACTACGGAAATTTTTGTACCGAATTTAACGCGGATATCAACAAAAAAGAACTTGCGGCATTTTTTGCGCACATAGCGCACGAAACCCGCCATGGTGTTAATGCAACCTATACCGATGGGTTGATGCTGATCCACGAGAGCAATACCACCCTCCCCTATATTGCCGAAAATGACGAATACCCGCCCGTTGCCGGCAAAAAGTATTATGGCCGCGGACCAATGCAATTGAGTTATAACGGTAATTACGGCTACGCTTCTGATTGTATTTTGGGTGATGACAGGATCCTGCTGCAAAACCCCGAAATGGTTGAAACCGATCCGGTGATGGCTTTTAAAACCGCCATTTACTTCTGGATGACGCCGCAAACCCACAAGCCATCGGCACATGATGTAATGACCGGCAAATGGCAACCCAATGCCGAAGATAAAGCCGAAGGCCGTAAACCAGGTTTCGGCATGACCATCAATATCGTAAACGGCGAAGTGGAATGCAACAAAGGCGAAAACATGTATAACATGAACGACAGGATTGGCTTTTACCAGTTTTTTTTAAAGAAACTGGGTATTACCGATGCTAATTGCGCTTGTTCATGCGCTACCATGAAACCGTATCATTATTGATAGCTTTTTGAATTTTGTTGCAAAAAAGTTATTATTGTGTTAATATTTAACACTAAACTTTAACAAAGTGTCATCATTGCTTGATACCGCGCAAATCCAGTCAACCGTAACCGATATAGCCGACATACTTGCATCCCTTAAACAGGAATTCAGGATTGAGCAAACCGGGCATATCGATTTTAACCTGGGACAATTCAGCGTATTTAAAAACTATACAGATGTTAACCTGCTCAGTTCGCATGCGGTAAAAAACAAAAATAACGATAGCTATATCCTTTTCACCGAAGCGCGGCCAAAGCTTAACGACCATGGTAAAGCCATGCCTATTGAGCAACACGTTTGGGCGCTTGCCTATTTAAAGCACGATTTTGGCCGCGTACTCATCAGGCGCGAAACCCTGGTTGATAAAATCAAGGAACTGATCCACCCGGTAGAACTTGATTTTGCCGAAGACAAGGCTTTTAGCGATACTTTTTACATGCTGGTAAGCGATCGTCAAAAAGCCGTGAGCGGCGCCAACCGCAACTTCCGGAATGTGGTAATGGATGTACGTTTGGATGATTTTGTAATTGAGATTGTTGAACACACGCTTATTATTGGTAACACCAAAACTCGCTGTGCCGAAAAAGCGCTGCATCTGGCGGAGTTTGTTTCGAGGCTGTGTACTACGTGTGATTAATATTTATTATCCAAACAATAGCTAAACCTTACATCATGAATTTACTCTCGTTATTGCTGGCTATAACAATCAACGGCAATTCGTTTCTCAAAACCGATACAACCGACTACTGGCATGTGGCTTACAACTCAAAAATAATAGCCCGTTATACCGCTTTTGATAAAGCACCAATAAGAATTAAAAAATCGGCTGTTAAAGATGGAGATATACTACTGGTAACTTACGGCGATGACACTCCCGGCGATGCTCAGCACACTGGTCTGTATATTTTAGGTGCTAACAAAAAGCGCATTATGATTACCACGGCCAAAGAAGGCGAGCCGCTAAAATTTTACCTGAACTATGCTTTAGCTACTCAAAAACAATATCATTTAAAAGATCTTGATTTTTTTTACTTTGATGACAAGCGGGACCATTTCATATTTAAGCTAATAATTCAGTAGCGCTTTCACAATAAGATTGTGCGTTTAGCAAGCAGCGCTCATGAATATGATCTAACCAACTATTTTTGCTCCAACGTATCCGGCGTTTCTTCTATCGCCCTCCTGTCTACCGTTTGGATATTGGTATTCATATAGTCCTTCTCAATCAAACCATCGCGCATGCGCACAATGCGGTGGGCATGCAGGGCAATGTCTTCCTCGTGGGTTACTAAAATAATGGTGTTGCCTTTGGCATGGATATCCTCAATCAAGCCCATAATCTCGATTGATGTTTTGGTATCGAGGTTACCGGTTGGCTCATCGGCCAGGATAATGGATGGATTATTGATCAGCGCCCTCGCCACAGCCACACGTTGCCGCTGCCCGCCCGAAAGCTCGTTAGGTTTATGATCCATGCGGTGACCCAAGCCTACGTTTTTTAAAGCGCCCGCGGCCCTTTCAGTACGTTTCTCTTTACTGACACCGGCATAAACCAGCGGCAGGGCCACATTATCCAAGGCGGTATTACGCGGTAACAGGTTAAATGTCTGGAATACGAAACCAATTTCAGAATTACGTACCTCGGCAAGCTGGCTGTCGGTCATGCGGCTCACGTCTATCCCGTTAAGCACGTACTGGCCTTTGGTTGGGGTATCCAAACAGCCTAAAATATTCATGAGAGTTGATTTTCCCGAACCGGAAGGGCCCATGAGCGCAACAAACTCGCCTTTATTAATAGATAGCGAAACAGATTTAAGCGCGTGGATCACCTCGGCACCTATCACATATTTACGCCCGATATCTTTAATAGTTATTAACGGTTTGGCAGTATTTGTTGGCTCCATGAATTATTTTTCGGTTTGACTGCGCAAGGGTCCGGAATGTTACAGAACGAAAAGTTTTTTGTTGTCCGGAAGTCAGATGTCCGCAAGTCCGAAAGATGCAATGTCCACACTATTTACAACTCTCGCACTTTCCCTACTTACCGACTCACGGATACCGACTTTCGGACTTTCCCTACTTTCGGACTAAAACTACTTCTCAATAACCTTGGCTACCAAAAAGTAATCTTCATCGTGCTTAGGGGCGTTTTGCAAAGCCTCTTCGTGCGTTATTTCGTGCTTAACCACATCTTCGCGCAGTACATTTGCCGTATCGGTCATGTATATCAACGGCTCAACACCCGTAGTATCCACCTCGTTGAGCTTGGCCATGAAATCAAGTATTTTGCTCATATCCTGCATGGTTTCTTCTTTTTCGGCTTCGGTAAGTTCTAAACGGGCCAGCTGGGCTACTTTTTCTACGGTTTCTTTATCAATGGTCATGCGGTATGTTTATTTTATTTAAAACCTGATTGTGTAATACGCAGCTGTTAAAAATAAAAAACTGAATTTCAATCAGGGTTACTTACAAATATATTACAAATTAGTATGGTGTGGCAGTATTACCGGATAATTGATTACGCAGGTACATGAACCTGATCCTGCTGTTTTAAAGCGGCGCTCATTAGTTCATATACCTTATCGCGCAGGCTATCGGCATCATCTATGGTTAGTTCCGAAGTTTCAACAGGCTTTCCAACCTTAAATTTACATACGCCGGGCCTGCTGCCAAATTTGGTACCGGTATCCCAAAGTATTTGCCAGGTATTGGCGGATGTTACCGGGATGATGGGGATTTTAAGTTCGATGGCCAGCCTGAAAGGGCCATTCTTAAATTCGCCAAGCCTGGGCGGATAATCGTCGGCTATTTTTCCTTCCGGAAAGATAATCAATGACATGCCGTGCAGCAACCGCTCAGCGGCTTTTTTAAAGGCCCGGAACGACGACATTTTGCTTTCCCTATTTACGGGAATATCAACCGTACGGAAAAACAAACCGGTTACAAGGCCATTCTCCAGTTCATGCTTGCCCATAAAAAAGCAATTGTTTTTAACCAGGATGCTCATCGCCGAAATATCGAGATTGGAGGTGTGGTTAGCGCAAATAATATAAGGCCTGTCCCAATTGATGGCCTGCTCGTAATCGAAGCTGTAAAATATGCCAACAAAGGCCGAACTTGCCGCTCCTAAAAATCGCCTGAATTTATTGAGCGCAGGATAACGCTGCGGTTTACGCGAAAAATAATATAAAAACGGCCACATTAAAAAGTACCCCAGGGCAACGCTGCCCATGTATAAATACACGTGTGCTTTTCTCAATATGATTTTCATCCTCACCAAAAATATAAAAAATCCTTACTTTCGCCACACTATGGAGACTGTTGTTAGTGGTATCCGGTCGACCGGAAACTTACACTTAGGAAATTACTACGGGGCGTTGCAAAACTTTATAAAAATGCAGCATGAATATAACTGCTTTTTCTTTATTGCCGACCTCCACTCGTTAACTACCCACCCCACACCTGCCGATTTGCATGGCAATGTAAAACAGGTGCTGATAGAATATTTAGCCGCCGGCATCGACCCGGAAAAGGCGACCATCTATGTACAGTCGGACGTGCCCGAGGTAACAGAACTGTACCTGTACTTAAACATGAACGCCTACCTGGGCGAACTGGAACGGGCCACATCCTTTAAAGATAAAGTGCGCGCCAACCCTGAAAATGTTAACGCGGGCCTGCTTACCTACCCGGTACTGATGGCTGCCGATATCATTATTCACAAAGCCGTTAAAGTACCTGTGGGTAAAGATCAGGAGCAGCACCTTGAAATGGCCCGTACATTTGGCAACCGCTTTAACCGCTTATACAACCACGATTATTTCCCTGAACCATACGCTTTTAGCTTTGGCGAAAGCCTGGTAAAAATTCCAGGATTGGATGGTAAAGGTAAAATGGGTAAATCAGAAGGGGAAGGCAACGCCATATTCTTGAGCGATACGCCCGAGGCCATCCGCAAAAAAGTAATGCGTGCCGTTACCGACAGCGGCCCTACGGTTGAAAACCAGCCAAAACCGCAAGAAATTCAAAACCTTTTTGATTTGATGAACGTGGTGTCAACACCTGATACCGTAGCTCACTTTGACGAGGCTTATAACAAAATGGCTATCCGTTACGGCGACCTGAAAAAACAGCTTGCTGAAGATATGATCCAGGCTACCGCCCCTATCCGCGACAGGATCAATGCCATTGCAAACGATGCCGGCTACCTGCGCAAAGTTGCTGAAATGGGAGCCGATAAGGCCCGCGAAAGCGCTTCGAGAACGATTAGGGAAGTAAGGGAGATCATCGGATTCAGGAAATTTTAAATAGCGGGTAGTTGATAGTTCATGGTTGATGGTGTATATTAGTCGGAGTTCGTTTCAGGCAGCTTCGCAAACAAGAGGCTATGAACCATGAACCATACCCCACAACTAAAAAATATGCACTTAGCTATTGTAGGAAATATAGGCGCCGGAAAAACCACCCTTACCGAAATGCTGGCCCGCAACTACGGTTGGGACCCTTTATATGAGGCTGTAGATAATAACCCCTACCTGGAGGATTTTTACAGCGACATGAAACGCTGGAGCTTTAACCTGCAGATTTATTTTTTAAACAGCCGTTACCGCCAGATCATCGATATCCAGAAAAGCGGGCGCAATATTATCCAGGACCGTACCATTTATGAGGACGCCTATATTTTTGCCGAAAACCTGCACGATATGGGCCTCATGACCACCCGTGATTACGAAAACTACGAATCTATTTTTCAGAATATAACCGAGTTTATTAAACCGCCCGATCTGCTGGTTTATCTTAAAGCTTCGGTACCAACCCTGGTAAGCAATATCCAGCGCCGCGGTCGTGAATACGAAATCGGCATCCGTTTGGATTATCTTTCAAAACTGAACGAGAAATACGATAAATGGATAAACAACTACAAACTGGGTAAACTGCTCATATTGGATAAAGATAACCTCGACTTTGCCAATAACACCGAGGATATGGGTACCATTGTTAATTTGATAGAACGGGAAATTAACGGGTTGTTTTAACATAATAAAATGAAGAAATTACTGTTCTTCATTTTATTACTAATTGTTTTTATGGCTTGCAAGCATCAGCCTAAAAATACCGTTGATTATAAACATTGGCATACTCTCGACCTGGAGGCTTTCAGGTTATGGTTGCCGCCAAACTGGCGTTATCATCAGCAACAGGGTGTTGATTCATTTGTAGCTGATATTGTTGGCCCCAATGTTTCCTTTAGTTTTGATTTTAGTTCGATGGGATATGCCAGCCATCTTGTTAATTCAGAACAGGAATATCTAAATAGTAATTACTGGCTGACGGATTGCAGACTTTGCCACACGCCTATTGATAGGGAGCAAATTGCACAAACCGATAGCAGCATAAAAATAAACAAGCTATCAAAATCTGAAATACAGAAATTTCCAGGCATTGACTATTTAGCCAGTGTAACTTATAAAGACGGTTCGATACATAAAGTACCTATCGTTATTCCTGCCGAAACCAAAGCATATTGCATCAGCGAAGAATCAAAAGATGGCTTTATCGTAAAAACAATTTACCCCAAAATTGCCTCAAACGGAATAACCGGTATTTATTATCAAAGTAAATCGTCAAATTTGAACTTCCAGTTATCAGCATATAATTTGTCAAAACAGGATCAGAACCTTGCTTTGCAAATGTTTAAAACCATAGTGATAAAAACCCAATGAAGATATTAGGCATCATTCCCGCCCGCTACGCGTCGTCACGTTTTCCCGGCAAACCCTTGGTTGATATCGGCGGAAAAACGATGATCCAACGCGTGTACGAGCAGGCTAAAAAATGCAAAAGCCTTAACGAGGTAATTGTTGCCACTGATGACGACCGCATTTTTAACCATGTTAGCGATTTTGGTGGCTTGGCGGTGATGACCGGCTCCCACCATCAAAACGGCACCGACCGCTGCGCCGAGGTAGCCCGCCTGCACTCCGGATACGATGTAATCATCAACATCCAGGGTGATGAACCGTTTATTAACCCGGAACAGATCAGCAAACTGGCCGCCTGTTTCAATGATGCTGATACACAACTGGCCACGCTGGTAAAACGCATCCTTACTGAACAGGAACTGCATAACAGTAATTCGCCCAAGGTGGTGATCAACCAACAATCGGAAGCTGTTTATTTTTCGAGGGCAACCTTACCCCACATCCGCGGACAGGAGCCTGAAAACTGGCTCGAATTTTATCCTTTCTTTAAACATATTGGTATTTACGGTTATCGTGCAGACGTACTACAGGAAGTAACCCAACTACCTGTATCCCCTCTCGAAAAAGCGGAAAGCTTAGAGCAATTGCGCTGGATAGATAACGGCTACCGCATAAAGGTTGCGGAAACCAATTTGGAAACACACGCGGTAGATGTACCGGAAGATCTGGAGAAATTTAAATTTGAGTTCTGACAAGTGTGCTAAATTGCTGTAGGTAAACCCAAAAGCGTTGCGTGCTTTCAACACAAAATCAGCCCTTCCATTTTTTAAAAACAGCTATGGCGAAGCCTTAAAATTTTTCGTACTTTTGTATCCCGTACAGAAACAATTGGCCGGGGCATAAAAGCCCGGTCATTTTTAAAAAATCATGACTAAATATATTTTTGTTACGGGCGGTGTTACCTCATCGTTAGGAAAAGGTATTATCTCTGCTTCATTAGCCAAACTACTTCAGGCGCGCGGTTATCGTGTAACCATCCAAAAATTTGATCCCTATATCAATATCGATCCGGGAACATTGAACCCTTACGAGCATGGCGAATGTTATGTTACCGAAGATGGTGCCGAAACCGATCTTGACCTTGGCCACTACGAGCGTTTCCTGAACACACCTACTTCAAAAGCCAATAACATCACTACCGGCCGTATTTACCAAAATGTAATTAATAAAGAGCGTGAAGGCGCATTTTTAGGCAAAACTGTACAGGTAGTGCCCCACATTACCGACGAGATTAAAAGAAACTTCCGCATTTTAGGCGAAAACGGCGAGTACGATATCGTAATCACCGAATTAGGCGGCACCGTAGGCGATATCGAATCGTTACCATACATTGAAGCCGTAAGGCAATTTCGCTGGGAAACCGGCTCAAACAACTCGTTGGTGATCCACCTTACGCTGGTTCCTTTTCTTGCCGCCGCAGGCGAACTGAAAACCAAACCAACGCAACACTCGGTTAAGATGTTGTTGGAGTACGGGATTCAACCCGATATCCTGGTTTGCCGTACCGAGCATCACTTAACCAACGATATCCGCAAAAAAATAGCCTTGTTCTGTAACGTAAACATCAACGCGGTTATTGAATCGATAGATGCGCAGAGCATTTACGATGTGCCGTTGCTGATGCTGAAAGAACAGTTGGACAAAACCGTGCTGACCAAACTGAAACTTCCGCATAAACTGGAACCTGATTTGGAAAACTGGAAAGATTTTCTGGGTCGCCTCAAAAACCCAACTGCCGATGTGCGCATCGCCCTTGTTGGTAAATATGTGGAGCTGCCGGATGCTTACAAATCCATTACCGAAGCATTCATTCACGCCGGTGCTAAACAAGAGTGTAAAGTAAGGGTTGAATACATCCCTTCCGAACAATTAACGCCCGAAAATGCCGTTGAAAAATTAAAAGGTATGCACGGTGTATTGGTTGCTCCCGGCTTTGGCGAGCGCGGTTTTGAAGGCAAGATCCAAGCCATCCGCCACGTGCGCGAAAATAATATCCCTTTCTTTGGCATATGCTTGGGTATGCAGTGTGCCGTGGTTGAATTTGGCCGCCACGTGTTAGGTTTGGAAAACGCCAACAGTACTGAAATGAACCCCGATACACCTCACCCGGTTATCGGCATGATGGAAGATCAAAAAACCATTACCCACAAAGGTGGTACCATGCGTTTGGGTGCTTATCCCTGCGATATTAAAAAAGGAACCAAAGCGGCCGCTATCTACGGAAAAAACCATATTTCGGAGCGCCACCGCCACCGTTACGAGTTTAACAACGATTATTTGAAACAATACGAGGCCGCAGGCCTGATCCCATCTGGCATAAATCCTGATAATGGCCTGGTGGAGATTGTTGAACTTAAAAGTCACCCGTTTTTTGTTGGTTCGCAATTTCACCCCGAATTAAAATCAACAGTTGCTAATCCGCACCCACTTTTTATTAACTTTGTCGCCGCTTCGCTGGCTTATGCCCGCAAAAAATAAGTAATTGTACGATAATTAGATAATGGATAAAAATACGTTTACAGGATTATTCCTGATCATGGCGATCATTGCCGGCTCGATATACTTTTTAAAGCCATCGGAAGCCGACCTGAAAAAAGAGCGCGAAGTACAGCACCAGGACTCGCTGAAAAAAGCAGGACTGGCCAAAGCCGATAAAGCAAAAGCAACCGCCAACTTTGATACCAGCAAAACCGCAAAAGTTGATTCAAACCTGCTTAAGCTGCCTTTTGGTGCCGCATCTGTAGGCAAACAGGAGTTTGTAACCCTGCAAAATAAAGAGTTAGTTGTTAAACTAAGCACCCAGGGCGGTAAAGTAGCATCGGTTGAATTAAAGAACTATAAAACTTTTGATAAAAAACCTTTGGTACTGTTTAGCGGTGATAACAACAATTTCGGCTTAAAATTTGCCGCCGGTGTAGCCAACATCAATACCAACAATTACTTTTTTACCCCAAGCGTAAAAGAACTGAACGTTGCTGAAAGAGACTCGGGCGCGGTTACCTTACGTTTAAGCTACAGCCCTAATCAATACATTGATTATGTGTACAGCTTAAAAGGTGAAGGCTTTAAATTAGGCTTAACCATTAAACCGGTTGGTTTAGACGCCGTAATTGCCAACAGCAGCGCCTTAAACCTTAACTGGGCAGCCAGCCTGCACAAACAGGAAAAGGATATGAGGCAGGAGCGCCAGTATGCAAACGTTTACTATTATAATACTGATGGTGATGTTGAATACCTGAGCGAAACAAAAGACGACCAAAAAACCATAAGTGACAAAAAAATGGCTTGGGTTGCCTTTAAGCAACACTTCTTTTCGAATGTGCTGATAGCAAAAAATGGTATAGCAAAAACTGATGTCGCAGTATCAACCAATGTAAATGATACTACCGATGTAAAACAAATGAAGGCTGATTTATCGCTCACCCGCGGTACGGATGGCGCTTTTCCATTAGAGTTTTATTTTGGGCCCAACCGCTTCAATACGTTGAAAGATCAGGGTAACGACCTTGAAAAACTGGTGAACCTGGGTTGGGGGCCGTTAAAATACATTAACCGTTTCGCGGTATTACCTGTATTCAACTTCCTTAATAAATTTAACTGGAACTACGGTTTAATTATTTTAGTGTTGACGGTATTACTAAAACTGGTATTATCGCCGCTTACCTATAAATCGTACCTATCGATGGCAAAAATGCGCGTGCTGAAGCCCGAGATGGACGAAATTAAGGCGAAGGTTGGCGAAGATAACCCTACCCTGCTACAGCAGGAGTACCTGAAGCTTTACAAAAAAGCAGGTGTAAACCCATTGGGCGGCTGTTTACCATTGCTGATCCAGATGCCGATCGTTATCGCGTTCTTCCGCTTTTTCCCGAGCTTGTTCGAGTTAAGGGGCGAAAGCTTCCTTTGGATGCATGACCTGTCGACTTATGATTCCGTTATTAAATTTGCGCCGATTGCTTTCCTGGGCGGCGTTAACCACATCAGCTTGATGTGTTTATTGATGACTATTTCAACGTTGATATACACTTATTTCAACAACCAGATTTCGGGTGCTACCGGGCAAATGAAATATATCGGTTACATCACACCGATCATTTTCCTTTTTACCCTTAACAGCTATCCTGCCGGTTTGAACTACTATTACTTTTTGGCCAACATGTTCACCTTTTTACAGCAATACCTGATTAAATTCATGGTTGATGACAAAAAGATCCATGCCCAGATCCAGGAAAACAAAAAGAAACCTGAAGATGCCAAAAAGAAAAAATCAGGCTTCAGCGCTAAAATGGAAGAGATGATGCGCCAGCAACAGCAAATCCAGGCTAATAAGAATAAGAAGTCTTAAGTCTTTAGTCGGGAAGTCGGAAGTCCGCAGTCGGGAAGTCCGAAAGTCGGAAGATATTAGAGCCCCTGGAAACTAAGTTTCCGGGGGCTCTTTGCATTGATGAGGTTACCAAAGCATTTCTCTCAAAATGCTTTCAGACTTCCGGACTTCCCAGCTGCGGACTTTGGACTTCCGGACTGCGGACTTCCAACTTCCAACTTTTTCAGCACAACACTAAAATAATTAGCAAAATTGTTTTACATTTGAAATAATGTATGCAATTGTCGATATCGAGACCACCGGGGGGCATGCCAGCGCTAATGGCATTACCGAGATAGCTATTTGCATACACGATGGCAAAAAAGTTATAAAACGCTTTGAGTCGCTTATCAATCCGCAGCGCGACATCCCTGTTTATATCAGCGCCTTAACCGGTATTACTAACGAAATGGTGAAGGACGCGCCCATATTTGAGGATGTGGCAGCGGATATTTATCACCTCATCCACGGGAAAATATTTGTTGCCCATAACGTAAATTTCGATTTTTCGTTTGTGCGTTATCATATGGACGCGGCGGGATATGATTTGCAAAGCAATAAGCTTTGCACCGTTAGACTGGGCCGCAAAATAATGCCGGGCCTGCCATCATACAGTTTAGGCAGGTTATGCAAGCATTTAGGCATTGACAACCAGGCCCGCCACAGGGCCATGGGCGACGCCGAGGCCACCGCCGAATTATTTACTTTACTATTGAATAGCGATACCGAAAATTACATCAAACAATCGCTTAAACAAGGCTCGAAAGACCAGGTATTACCACCCAACCTGTCCAAAAAAGATATCGACCAGTTGCCTTATACTCCCGGCGTGTATTACTTTCATGATCAAAAGGGTAAAGTGATTTATGTAGGGAAAGCCAAAAACATTAAAAAACGGGTATGCAGCCATTTTACCGGCAATAACCCCGGTTTTCAGCGGCAAGAGTTTTTAAAGAATATTTACCAGATCAGCCACCAGGTTTGCGGCACCGAGTTGATTGCCTTTGTGTTGGAAGCCATTGAAATAAAACGCCTCTGGCCAAAATACAACCGGTCGTTAAAGCGCTTTCAAAACGCCTTTTGTTTATATGCGTTTGAAGATCAGCGCGGCTACATCCGCCTCGCCGTTGATAAGTACCGTAAATACAGCGATCCGATATATACCTGTAATTCGCTGCTTGATGGGTATAACCTGCTCAATAAGCTGATAGAGGCTTTTGATCTGTGCCCGAAACTTTGTTTTATACAAAAAAACAACGACGTATGTGCAAGCAGCCTCGGAAGTAGCTGTGCCTGCGAAGGCATTGAACCGGCCGACATTTATAATAAACGGGTGAATAATGCTATTGATCAGCTTAAACAGGCTTTACCAACCTATGCCATTCGTGATGAGGGCCGAACCGGCGATGAGCACAGCTGCATTTTGGTAGAGAAGGGACAGTTTTACGGAATGGGCTATATCTCGCACTATTTTGACGCTGATAATGTGCAGCAGCTTAAAAACCATCTTACGCCTTACCCCGGGAATGATTATATCAAAAATATCATAGCTACCTACGCCTCTAAATACCCGGAGCGGATGGTGGTATTTGCCTAAAACGGCACCGCTTTTTTTAAGCTCAAATTGAAAACTTCTTAACACACTTCCCAGTGAATCGCTTTTACCTTTGTTGTAAAAGTTCCTCAATGTGAGGGTCTTGAGATACAATGATAAAATTCCAATTTGCCATGTCGAAGTAGTGAAACATCTTATTCGCCCGGCAATTAGGCGACTTTGCACCCGCAGAAGATATTTGGCTATCGCTCAATATGACAAAAAGTTTTAAAGTTATTTCCCTAACACGCTCCAAAAATCAGTATAAAATAAAAAATATCCTTAAAGTTAAAATTCATTCACACAATATTTACCCAGGCTGGTTATCCATATATCATTTACCAACAAAAACTACAAGATAATGGATAGCATTAACCAACAACAGCCCGAAGATAACTTTAAGGATTTGATCGGGCCCGAGGCCATGGATAAGATCAAAGAACTGGCCGGGAGCGCTAAAAGCTGCTTTTTTGTAAGCAATATCAAAACCGGCGTACCTGCTTCTGTACGGCCAATGTCGGCCCAGAAAATTGATGATGAAGGTAATTTCTGGTTCCTGAGCGCTAATGACAGCCACAAAAATGAAGAACTTTCAACAGATCCGTTTGTGCACCTGCTTTTCCAGGGTTCGGCTTATTCTGATTTCCTGAACATTTACGGTATTGCTACTGTTACAGAAGACAAGGAAAAAATTAAAGAGCTGTGGGAACCTACACTAAAAGTTTGGTTTACCGAAGGTGTCGACGATCCGCGGATCAGCGTTATCAAAGTTGAACCAACAGAAGGTTATTACTGGGATAACAAGCATGGCAACGCGGTAGCCTTTATAAAGCGACTGGCCGGTGCCGCAATCGGAAAAACCATAGATGATTCGGTTGAGGGAAAACTGGAAGTGTAATTTGTTTCAACCGAAATTTATTGAATTAAAGAACTAATAACAGATAGAGAAAGGCTTGAGTTTTACGCTCAAGCCTTTTATATGTAAACTTTCGTTCCCCCTTCAGGGGGTTAGGGGGCTGGTTAAATACTTCCCAAACCAATCAATATAACGCTGCAACCTATCTACCTGGTAACTTGGCACGGTAATACCATGATATTGATTGGGATATAATACCAATTGCGTAGGTATGCCTTGCGATTTTAATGCTTCATACATCTGCTCTCCACCACCAGTCGGCACATTAAAATCCTTTAGCCCCGACATAAATTGCGTTGGTGTTTTGATCTTATCAGCGTGAAGAAACGGGTATGAAAGCTTGATGTATTTATCAGCGTTTTTCCATGGCACGCCAAGTTCATTATCATATTGAACCACCCATTGGTCGGCACCATAGATGGCTAATTGCAGGGCGCTGCCTGCCCCGCTCGATGCAGCTTTAAAGCGGGCGTCTGTAGCGATGGTGTAGTCAGTAAGGATACCGCCGTAGCTCCAGCCGCCTATGCCTAACCTGTCTTTATCAGCAATACCAAGTTTCACCAGCTCATCTACCGCGCCTAACAGGTCTTTTACTTCTTTGTTGCCCCAATCGGCATAAATGGCTTTGGTATATTCGATGCCCCGGCCCGTGCTTCCACGATAATTTACGGCAGCTACAGCGAACCCGGCACAAGCCAGGGTCTGCCTGATCTCATCAAATTCAAATTCGTCCTGATCTGTTGGCCCACCATGGATGTAAAGGATGAAAGGCATTTTTTTGGTAACCACACTATCGGGCGTATACAAAATACCCGATACCAGGGTACCATCACTACTAAAGGATTGAAAGCCCTTTACATGAGCCAGTTTAACTTTACTCAGCCATTTTTCCTGGTGAAAGGTTAACCTGCGGATTTTTCCGTTTTCAATAGCTACCAACTCATGCGGCATATATGGCGTGGTCATTTTACCGATCCAGACGCCTAAATATGAACCTATCATATCCGAAAAACTGCATTCGGCCCCCTTGTATACCGTTAACGATTTGCGGGTTAACAGGTTGTAACGGTTAATATAGCGTATCCTGTCGCTGCTTACCAAATATTCCAGGTCTTTCCCGTCGCGGCTCCAGGTTATATTGCTTACCGGCCTGTCAAGCTGATCGGTGAGCAGTTTGTTGTTTTTGCCGTCGGCATCCATCAGGCACAATATATCGTGCTGATAAATAAAGTAATCGGCATCACTGGTTGACCGCAAATAGGCTATCCTTTTACCATCCGAGCTCCAAAGCGGGTTGATATCATGCCCGGTAAAGGTAGTAAGTTGCTTTTCTTCAGCCCCTGCTTTGGCTTCTATCGCAAAAATATCCGTGTTTTCATTCCGGTCGGGGTCGGGGGTGTGGTTGCTGACAAAGGCTATCCGTTTACCATCCGGGCTCCATTGGGGCGAACTATCGTCCATGTTACCGCTGGTTAAAGTATCCAATCTTTTGCTGCTGACATCATAAAGGTATAAATGCGAATGCCGGTGTTCCAGGTAGCCCTCCATATCCTGTTTAAAATGATAGCGGTCTATTTTTATAGGGGGAACAGTTTTCGGCTCTTCCTTGCCCTTATATTCGGGATCTTTGATAATTAAGGCCAGGCGTTTACTATCCGGCGACCATTCATATTCCTGCAAGTCGCCCTTAATGTCAGTCAGTTTGTGGCCTTCACCTCCGCGGCGGTCCATCAGCCAAATTTGCGCGCCGGTTTTTGAGCCCTTTTCACACAGATAAGAAATAAACTTGCCATCAGGTGTCCATTTAGGGGTTGAAGCCGGGTCGTCGCCATAGGTTAACTGGATGGATTGTTTACCATCAAAGCTTTGCATCCATAGATGTGAAACACGGTTATCCTTCGCGGTATCAACTTCAGATAGTTCATACACAATCCATTTACCATCGGGCGAAAGCCGCGGAGCCATTAATGTCGGCTGGTTATAAAGGTCGGCAGGTTTTAGCGGATGCTTTACATTTTGGGCCGTGGCAAAGCTGCATATCAAAAGCGAGATAACGAAAAGTATGTTTTTGTGCATAGGATTTGCAATGGCTGTGAATTTATTAATTAAACCTATTGTAGGGCTCCGCGTTTACATCTCTTTACAATAATCCTACTTTTTTAAATACTTATTATACCAATCTATATACCGCTGCAACCTGTCAACCTGGTAACTTGGTTTAGTTAAGCCGTGAAACTGGTTTGGATAAAGGATCAGTTCGGTGGGGATATTTTGCGACCGCAAAGCCTGGTACATTTGCTCGCTCCCTATAGTCGGTACGTTAAAATCCTTCAGGCCCGACATAAACAGTACCGGCGTTCTTATTTTATCGGCATGAAAAAACGGGTATGATAACCGGATCCAGGTATCGGCTGTTTTCCATGGTGCGCCCAGTTCGTTGTCATATTGTAAAACATATTGGTCGCTACCATAAATTGATAATTGCAGCGCGCTGCCCGCCCCACTTGCGGCAGCTTTAAAACGCGTATCTGATGCGATAGTATAATCGGTAAGGATACCGCCGTAGCTCCATCCTCCAATGCCCAGTTTGTCCGGATCGGCAATACCTAATCGCTCTAACTGATCAACGGCGCCTAACAAGTCTTTAACTTCTTTATTGCCCCAATCCGCATAAATAGCTTTACAATAATCCAGTCCCCGGCCATTACTGCCACGATAATTAACGGCGGCCACGGCATAACCGGCAGCAGCCAGCATTTGCCTTGTGGCATCAAACCCAAACTCATCCTGGCCTACGGGTCCGCCGTGAATAAACAATATTAACGGATACTTTTTGTTGCCAACGCTGTCAGGCGTATAAACTATGCCGGATACCCTGGTGCCATCGTTACTGGTTGATTCAAAACCTTTACCATAGGCCAACTGCACCGTATTGAGCCAGTTTTGATGATGAAATGTTAAGCGGCGCAATTTTTTATCCTCCAGGGCATACAACTCGGCCGGTGTGTAAGGATCTGTTTTTTGAACTACCCAATTGCCGGATTGGTTGGTATTGATATCGTTAAACACATAATCACCTTTATTTATGGTGGTTATTTTACCGTTGCCAATATTAATGCTTGCCAGGTAGCGTGTCCGGTCGTCAGTTACAATAAATACGATATTTTTACTGTCCTTAGTCCAGGTTTGGGTGCTTACCGGCCTGTCGAGGGATAAGGTCAGCGTTTTATTATTTTCCCCTACCACATCCATCACGCATAAAACCTGCTGATCATACATCATATAATCAGCATCGCTCGTACTGCGCAGGTACGAAATGAACCTACCGTCGGGGCTCCATTCCGGGTTGTTGTCACTCCCTTTCCATGAGGTAAGCTGCAACATGCTGGCGCCGGGCCGGGCATCAATAGTAAAGATATCGGTATTCTGGTTTTTATCCGGATCGATGCTGCGGTTACTTACAAAGGCGATGGTTTTGCTATCCGGCGACCATACCGGCGAGCTTTCGTCTTTCTCTCCGCGGGTAAGTGTATCTAACTTTTGGGTAGCAATGTCAAGCAGGTACAAATGCTTGTGCAGGTGCTGCAGATAACCTTCAATATCCTGCTTAAAATGATAACGGTCTATTACAATTGGCCTGGGCGTTTTAGGCTCTTCTTTTCCCTTGTTTTCCGGATCGCCAATTACCATTACGATGCGTTTGCCATCGGGGCTCCAGGCGTATTCACTTAAACTACCTTTAATATTGGTAATTTTGGCCCCCTCGCCTCCCCTGCGGTCTATCAGCCAGATCTGCGAGCCTGTTTTTGAATCGCGGGAGGAAAGAAACGAAAGGTATTTGCCATCCGGGCTCCAAAGCGGCGAGGAGGCTGCCTCATCTCCGTGGGTTAACTGTAACGACTCCTTACTATCAAAGCTTTGCATCCACAGGTGCGATACTCGGCGATCCTTCGCGGTATCTACCTCCGATACGCTATAGGCTACCCACTTGCCATCCGGCGAAAGCTGGGCATCGCTAACTGCCGGAATCCGGTAAAGATCGGTCGGCTTTAAGGTCTTCTTTTCCTGGGCGGAAAGCGTTGAAGTGAGAAATAGCGTAATGATGGAGAATAAAACGCGCTTCATAAGGGGATAAATGATAAAGCGTGTAAGTTAAGAAAAGATTCTGAACCCTCATTTCCGGGATTTGAAGATGACGGTGAAGGTATATTTGTATAAAAGATGCTGCTACGAGTTATCTCCAGTAATCAATAGGCCCGTCGGCTATCAGAACTATGAGCGCAAAACCATAACTTTGCACAAAAATTTACAATAGATGCCAGATAAAATTAAAGCTGTTTTTTTAGATCGTGATGGTGTGTTAAACCACGAAATGGGCGATTACATTCGCCGTTTTGAGGATTTTCAAGTGTTGGATAACTTTGAAGCCCTGAAAACCTTGCAAAACCGTGGCTATATGCTGCTGGTTGCCACCAACCAGGGTGGTTTAGCCAAAGGCTGGTATACCGAAGAAGAGCTTGCCAAAATGCACAATCACCTGAAACAGGTTTACCAGGACCGGGGCGTTGAGATAACCGATTTTTTTTACTGCCCGCACCACCCCAACTTTACCGGCGATTGCGATTGCCGCAAGCCGAAACCAGGCCTGTTGCTGCAAGGAATTGAAAAATACAATATCGACCCGTCAAAATCATACTTTATCGGCGATCGTGAGCGCGATGTGGAGGCCGGTACCGCGGCGGGAGTTAAAGGTATTTTGATTGATAGTGATCAGCCACTCAGCACCATACTGGATCAGATAGCATAAGTAGCTCCACCCAAACCCTCCCCGGGAGGGAGGGCTTATGATGGTCTGAAATTTAACTGAGTACCTATCAAAAAAGTGCTTTTAAAAGTCTCCCCTTCTGCGGGAGATTTACAGGGGGCTCCCTTTTTTTTTAAAACATTTTCCTCTTACCTGCTTTTTACCAATATTTATATTACGCTATGCAAAAAAGCCGCTACCTTAAAAACCTCGATGCCGTATTAGCCGCCCTGATAGGCTGGTTTGTTTTGAGTTTATTTTTCAGGTACAGCGGCGTAGGGATCTCTCCGGATAGCATCATGTACACCAGCGCGGCGCATAGCCTTAAAACACAGGGCAACCTGCTCACCTTTAATCATGTACCTATTGTAGATTTCCCTGTTTTTTACCCGGTTTACCTGGGAATTATCTCTATCATTACACAAATTGAGCCTGTTAAGTTTGGCGCTGTATTAAACGGGATGATGTTTGCCACGCTGATATTTACCAGCGGGTGGATCACCGAACGTTTTGTACCCGCATCAAGAATTTATAAATGGCTGATACTGGCTGCTATTTTGTTAAGCCCGCCGCTGTTGCAGGTGTACTCCTATTTATGGTCGGAGACGTTGTTTATTCTGGAGATCCTGTTTTTCCTGATCGCGTTTAGGGAATATCTATTAAAACATACACTTAGGCCCCTCATTATAGCTGCGGTGATAGCCGCGGTAAGTTGTATAACACGTTACGCGGCTGTTACCATTGTGGGCACGGGTGGCTTACTTTTATTGTTAGACAGGGTTTTACCTTTAAAAAAGAAAATAGGTCACATAGTAATTTACGGGGTAATTTGCATTTCGCTGTTAGTTGGCAATCTGGTTTTCAATGCTTTTGTAACAGGCACCACTACCGGTCCGCGGGAGCCTTCCATAACTCCGTTTAGCCAAAACTTATATTATTTCGGCACCGTGATGTGCGATTGGATGGGGCTTACACCTAACCAATACCGGGCAGCCACACCCCTGGCTATCATTATCTTCCTGGGTTTTATTGCAGCGTTGGGATATAATTATTACCGCCGCAAACTGGATAGTTTCGAAAACCTTGCCATTACCTTCGCTTTGGTTTACGGCGCGTTTATTGTGCTTTCATCTACCTTTTCACGATACGAGCGGATCAATCACCGCCTGCTTTCACCGTTATTTATTACCGCTTTATGGGGTTATACCAGTTGGGGGCTGCTGTTACTTAAAAAGTTAAGGAACCAAAATATCCGGCGTATTGTCGGCGCCATCATGATTGTAATGATGCTGGGCTTTATTACAAGCGAGTTCCTGATTGACAAGGCCCGCTACGCCGACCAGGTAGCCGACGAATACGGCAACCCCGGCTTTACCGACGAAAGCTGGATCGACTCGGAATTTGCCACCTATTTGCGCAGCGGCGACAAAAGCCTGTTTAAGCCCGGTGTAAAAATTTATACCGATGCTCATGAGGCGGTGTATTTCTTCTCCGGGTTATCGTCATACCTGGTTCCGCACCGTTTTTTCACAAAGGATATTGATAAGTTTTACCAGGCTAAGCATTATTACCTTATTTGGTTTAATGTTCTGGAAAACCCCGAATTGATTAATTTGAAAGATATTCAAAAAGTTAAGAAACTAAAATTGATCAAGGATTTTGGTGAAGAGGGCGGGATTTACGAGTATGTGGAGCCGTGATTTTGTCTGAACCGGAATTTGGGGGAATTAAGAGAATAGGCAGAATGCTGAGCAAATTCTATAAATTCGTTAATTCCATAAATTCGAGTTCAGACAATGTGCGAGGGCCGCGTTAGGGAAGTATAGCCGGAAAGCCGGTTGGTTTAGTAAGGGACAGTTTTTTACTTTTGTATTAAGTTTTAAAGGAAGTAGCAGCGTTACAAATTAGTGTTTAATACCTGATAGGGAGTCTTGTTCCTGTTGTTTAAAGAATGGTTTATTGGTGATGCCCAAATGGAGCGGTATTCCCGAGCAGGATGCTATCAGATTTAATGAACAACAGGCCTTAAAGCTTAATCAAGGAGAAAAAAGATGTCAAAAACGCTTGAGATAGTTCATCCTTTTGCAGCAGGGATAGATATAGGGAGTAGAAGTTTTTATGTAGATGCAGGAGAAGATCGTATTCGGGTATTTCCAACATTTACGGCAGATTGCCAGGCAGTACGAGATTATCTGCTTTCGCAGCGAATAACAACAGTAGCGATGGAGTCAACGGGTGTTTACTGGGTAACGTTATATGCAGTATTGGAGGAATGTGGGATAGAAGTTTACGTTGTGAATGGTCGTGATGTAAAAAATGTACCAGGGCGAAAGAGTGATGTGAAAGACTGCCAGTGGCTAAGGCGTTTGCATAGCTATGGTCTTTTACGTAAGAGCTTTATACCGGAAACGGATATTCGAAAAGTACGAAGCTATTTACGCTTACGCCAGGATCATATCCGTGCAGCGGCAACCCAGGTCCATTTGATGCAGAAGGCATTGACGCAAATGAATCTTCGTTTAGCAGAAGTGATCAACGATATCAGCGGGGCGAGCGGGATGCGAATAATAACGGCGATACTAACAGGCGAGCGGGATGCAAACACATTGGTAGAATATTGCCATGAAAGTATCTTGAAAAGGAAAAAAGATCTGGTGATAAAATCGTTGGAGGGTCATTATAGCGAAGATCAACTGTTTGCTTTGCGTCAAGCCTATGGTACGTGGAATTATTATAATGCCCTGATCAAAGAATGTGATGTGGAAATAGAGCGGCAATTACTGCATATGTCAAAAGATAAAGACGATGTAGAAATGAATGCAAAACGCAAGCCTATCCGCTACCATAAACCGGAAATAGATAACCTTCATAAACCGCTACTGAAATTAACAGGAGGAAAAGACCCAATAGGCATAGCAGGAATAACAGATTATAGTTTTCTGCAGATAGTAAGTGAAGTAGGAACGGATATGAGTGCTTGGCCAAGCGAGAAACACTTTAGTGGATGGTTAAAGCTGGCACCGATGAGCGCAAGTTCGGGCAAGATGAATAAGCGTGTTCGGATGAAGCGGCAAAACAATGCAGGCTTAATATTTCGAAATCTGGCCCAGGGGCTTTTAAACAGTAAACATCTTGCGTTGGGTGCTTTCGGTCGGCGGATCCGTGCAAGGCGGGGAAGTGCTATCGCGATTAAAGCGATCGCCCGGAAGATAGCATGTTATTATTATCGCGTAATGACCAAGGGCAATGAATTTGTAGAAAAAGGGATAGAGGCCTACGAAAATCATTTAAAAGAGCAAAAAAGGAAGCAACTCGAAAAAATGGCATTACAGTTTAACATGCAGTTAGTCCCTGCATAATCGAGTCTGTCCTCAGGATTGAAGCGGATACCGGCCTTGTGGCTAATGCCTCGTGCAGTATGAGCGTAAAGCCCGGCCGCAGGCAACGCCCTAAATTTAGATATTAGTTGTTTTACTTAACATCCTGCCCGTTCCACAAATCCCCAAATCCCGGTTCAGACAAAATAAAATTCTAAAACCCTGCCGTGTTCCCGGCAAAACCTCCCTAAAATTTCACCCGCCAACCTACTTTTTCACAATAAATTTTGTTTTAAAAAACATCTGTCTATATTTGCGATGCTTATCTATAGTTTTACTATATAAAAAATGAACGGCATCGCACTACATCATCTTCATCTGCATCACCACCATGTGGTGATCAGTTAATATGTATGTTTCTACGCGAAATAACAACCTCCGTTTATACCCTTTTTTATCATAGTCTCTTAAATTCAAAATCTTTTGAAAACACTTAAAATAGCTATCCAGAAATCTGGCAGGCTCAACGAAAAATCTGTCGAATTATTAAAAAATTGCGGTTTAAATTTTGAAAACTACAAAAGTTCGCTCATCTCGCCGGTATCAAACTTCCCTTTAGAAATCCTTTTCCTTCGTGATGATGATATCCCTGAATATGTGCAGGACGGCATTGCAGACCTGGGCATAGTTGGCGAAAACGTGATCCAGGAAACCGAAGTAGAAGTAAGCTACCTGCAGCGCCTCGGTTTTGGCAAATGCTCGCTAAAAATAGCAGTGCCTAATAACAGCGATATCAATACCCTGGCCGATTTAAACGGCAAAGCCATAGCTACCACCTACCCCGCCATCCTCGGCAAATTTTTAAAAGAACAAAACATTACTTCAGATATCCGCACCATTTCAGGATCGGTTGAAATCTCTCCCGGTTTAGGCCTGAGCGATGCTATCTGCGATCTGGTATCAACCGGCGGTACACTGAAAAGCAACGGTTTGAAACCTTTTGCCGATGTAATGTCATCGGAAGCGGTACTGATTGGCAGCAAGGAGATTGCCGAAAGCGATCTGGTACAGGAGTTGATTCAACGCGTACAATCGGTTTTACGCGCTAAAGAGACTAAATACGTGGTACTTAACGTTGAAAAACAAAACCTTGAAGCAGTTACGGCTTTATTACCTGGCGTAAAAAGCCCGTCGGTAGTGCCATTGGCCGAAGAAAACTGGGTGGCAGTACACACCGTAATCCCCGAGCGCGATTTCTGGGACCGCATCAGCCAGCTGAAACAAGCCGGCGCTCAAGGCATTGTGGTAATGCCTATCGAGAAGATCATTTTATAGAACCGACGCCCCCCGGCCCCCTAAAGGGGGAGTAAAAGGGTGGGCGGCTATTGCTAACATAACTCCCCCTTTAGGGGGTTGGGGGGCGAATGAAAACATACAATTATTCAGAACTTTCATCTACGGAGATTCAGAAACTGGTTCAGCGCAATGTTGACCCGGCCAACGAGATACGGACCATTGTTGAAGATGTGATTGCCAATGTGCAGCAGCATGGCGACGGCGCTTTGTTTGATTACGCTTCACAATTTGACAAGGTTGAACTGAACAAGCTTTACCTTGAAAAAGCCGAACTGGAAGAAATAGCGCAAGCGATATCTGCCGATCAGAAAGCGGCTTTGGAAACTGCTTACAGCAACATCTACAAATTTCATCAAACACAGCTAAAAACCGAAGATAAGGTTGAAACCATGCCCGGCGTAACCTGCTGGCGCGAATTGAGGCCGATTGAAAAGGTTGGCCTGTATATTCCGGGCGGTTCGGCGGTGTTGCCGAGTACGTTTTTGATGCTGGGGATTCCGGCACGCATAGCCGGTTGCCACGAGATAGTGGTTTGTTCGCCGCCGCAGAAAAACGGTAAGGTGAATGCCTTTATCGCTTATGTGGCGTTGATGCTGGGTATTGATAAAATTTACCTTGCGGGCGGGTCGCAGGCGGTGGCGGCGATGGCTTACGGTACAGCGAGCATTCCGAAAGTTGATAAAATATTCGGGCCCGGTAACCAGTTTGTAACCAAGGCTAAAACCATTATCCAATCAACCACTACCACGGCTATTGATATGCCCGCAGGTCCATCGGAAGTTTTGGTGATTGCGGATGACAGCGCTGTTCCGGCCTATATAGCTGCAGATTTGCTGGCCCAGGCGGAACACGGTATCGATAGCCAGTCGGTTTTGGTTTGTACCTCGGCCGGGATAGCAGAAAAAGCCATTGCCGAAGTGGAAAAACAGTTACCTGTGCTGCCCCGTGCCGAGATTGCCAAACTGGCCATCGATAACTCGTACGTGGTAATTACCGATAACCTTACCGAAGCCATGAACTTCAGCAATCAATATGCGCCAGAGCATTTAATTTTGGCCACCGAAAGCTGGGAACAGATTACCGGCAGTATCATTAATGCGGGTTCGGTATTTTTAGGGAACCTTACCCCCGAAAGTGCGGGCGATTATGCGTCTGGAACCAACCATACACTGCCAACAAGTAGTTATGCAAGGGCTTATTCGGGCGTATCGGTTGATTCATTTGTGAAGAAAATCACCTTTCAGCATATCACCCGCGAAGGGATTGGCAATATTGGCCATACAGTGGAAGTTTTGGCTGAACTGGAAGGTTTGCATGCGCATAGGAATGCCGTGAGCGTGAGGATCCCCCCGGCCCCCTGAAGGGGGAGGAATAGTTCATATCTTAAAGAATATTACAATGAGTGAAGAAATAAAACAACAATATTATAGCGGGCCCGACGGAAACTCCCCCTTCAGGGGGTTAGGGGGGCTCCTCAGAGAAAATATAAAGCGCCTTGTGCCTTACTCATCGGCACGTGATGAATACCAGGGCGAAGCAAGCGTTTTTTTGGATGCCAACGAAAATGCTTTTGGATCACCTTTAGATCAGCAGTTTAACCGCTATCCTGATCCGATGCAGTTTGATCTAAAAAAACGCATCACCGAAATTAAAGGTGTGCCGCCACGCAATATTTTTATTGGCAACGGCAGTGATGAAGCTATTGATATCCTGTTCCGAGCGTTCTGTAACCCGGGGGTAGATAACGTGGTTTTGGTACCGCCAACCTACGGCATGTACGAGGTATCGGCCAATATCAATGATATTGAAGCCCGCAAAGTTAACCTGACCGAAGATTACCAGCTTAACCTGGAGGGCATTGCTGAAGCAATTGATAAAAACACCAAACTCATTTTTATCTGCTCGCCAAACAACCCTACCGGCAACTCCATCAACCGCGATGATATCCAAACCTTACTGGCCAATTTTAGCGGTATTGTGGTTGTTGATGAGGCTTACATCAATTTTAGCAGGCAAAAGTCATTTATCCAGGAGTTAACTGAATATTCAAACCTGGTGGTAATGCAAACGCTGTCAAAAGCGTGGGGACTGGCAGGCCTGCGGGTAGGCATGGCCTTTGCAAGCGAAGAGATTATTGAGGTGATGAACAAGGTAAAACCGCCTTACAACGTAAACGAATCATCACAACAACTGGCTTTAGCCGCTTTAGCCAATGTTGGCCAGGTGAACGAGTGGATCAAAGAAACCCTTGCCCAACGCGACAGGCTGGTGTTAGCCCTGAAAGACCTGGAGTTTGTGTTGGATATTTATCCATCCGATGCCAACTTTATCCTCGTAAAAACCACCAACGCAAACGGCATTTACGATTTCCTGGTGAAACAGGGCATCATTGTGCGCAACCGCTCAAAAGTGGAGCTTTGCGAAGGTTGCCTGAGGATCACTATCGGTACACCGGATGAGAACACTATCCTACTCGAAACCCTTAAAACTTTTGAGTAAAAAATCGCTAATTCAACAACTCAAAAATCGCTAATTGTATACAATGAGTAATTTACAGAAAATATTATTTGTAGACCGTGACGGCACCCTGATCAACGAAACGCCGGATGAGCAAATAGACTCATTCGCCAAGCTTTCGTTTTATCCCGGCGCGTTAACCTATCTGCCCAAAATAGCTAAAGAACTTGATTTTGAGCTGGTGATGGTTACCAACCAGGACGGTCTCGGCACTTCGGTTTACCCCGAAGATACTTTTTGGCCGGTGCATAACTTTATCCTGCAAACTTTTGAAGGCGAAGGCGTAACGTTTGCCAACCAGATCATAGACCGCACTTTCGCCCGCGACAACGCCCCTACCCGCAAGCCAGGAACTGCCTTACTTACACAATACCTCGACGCGAATAAATACGACCTGAAAAACTCATTCACCATCGGCGATCGTAAAAACGATGTGCTGCTGGCTAAAAATTTGGGTGCAAAAGCCATCTGGCTGAACAACAACAGCAACCTTGGCGGCAACGAATTTACCGATGCCGACCTTATTGATGATGTGATAGCCCTGGAAACTACCGACTGGCAAAAGGTTTACGAGTTTTTAAAACTCGGCCAAAGGGTATTTGAGCACCGCCGTGCTACTAAGGAGACTGATATCCACATCAAAATTAATCTGGACGGTAAAGGCGATGCAAAAATCTCAACCGGTCTGCATTTTTTTGATCACATGTTGGATCAGATAGCCCGCCACGGCAGCATCGACCTGGAGATAACCGCCAAAGGAGATCTGCATATCGATGAGCACCACACCATCGAAGATACCGGCATCGCCTTAGGCGAAATATTTGCCGCCGCATTAGGCAACAAAATGGGCATTGAACGTTACGGATTCTGCCTGCCGATGGACGATTGCCTGGCCCATGCCGCTATCGACTTTGGCGGCCGCAACTGGATAGTTTGGGAAGCCGACTTTAAACGCGAAAAAGTTGGCGACGTACCAACCGAAATGTTTTACCACTTCTTTAAATCGTTCAGCGATGCCTCAAAAAGCAACCTGAATATAAAAGCCGAAGGACAGAACGAACATCACAAAATTGAAGCTATATTTAAGGCATTTGCCAAAGCCATAAAAATGGCCGTTAAACGCGATGCAGATAAAATGGTTTTACCAAGCACCAAGGGGCTTTTGTAACCCCCCCAAGCCCCCCAGCCCCTAAAGGGGGAGGGATAGTTTAATAATATGGAATCAACAGAAAACAACGATAAAAAAGACCTCCCAAAAACTCCCACTTCAGGAGGCCGGGGGGCATCACAAACTCCCCCTTCAGGGGGCGGGGGGGGTATCGGTATCATACTATACGGAGCCGGAAACATCTTTTCCCTTACTGCCGCTCTTGAGCGTTTGGGCATTGCTTATGGCTTTGTGAACAGCGAGGCCGATCTTGATAAGTTCGACCGTTATATTATTCCGGGGGTTGGGCATGCAGGCGCGGCCATGAACAAGCTTAAGGCTACCGGCCTGGTGTCAGCTATTAAAGCATTAAAGAAACCTACGCTGGGTATTTGTGTTGGGATGCAGTTGCTTACCTCCTATTCGGAAGAGGGCGATTCAGACCTATTGGACATCATCCCGGTTAAAACTTTAAGATTTAAAGATAGCGCCGAGCATAAAGTGCCGCACACCGGTTGGAATAGGGTATTCCCGGAAACAGAGAACCCGCTTTTTGAAAATATACCGTCAGGTTCACACTTTTACTTTGTACATTCATACTTTATTGAGTATGATAAAGCATACACCTTATTGGCTGCCGATTACGGAAACCGGTTTTCGGCATCAATTTGGCTTGATAATTTTTATGGCGTACAATTCCACCCGGAAAAATCGGGCGAATTTGGCGAAACATTGTTAACTAATTTCTCAAAAATATAAGGATATGTACATTATTCCTGCTATCGACATTTTGAACAAGAAGGTAGTGCGCCTTCGTGAAGGCGACTACGCTCAGGTAACCGAATACGATGTTACCCTTGAAGAAATGATTGAACGCTACCAAAGCAACGGTACCAATTTTATCCATGTAATTGATCTTAACGGCGCAAAAAACGATTTTGTAAACCAGCAATATTTGTTTGACGTGATCCGCAAAACCGATATGAAGGTGCAATATGGTGGAGGGATCCGCAGCATTGAAAAGGTAAAAGAACTGATTGATGCCGGCGTTCACCGCGTTATTGTAGGCACCCAGGCCCTTACCAATCCAAACTTTCTGCCGGAACTGAGCAAGGAAATTTGCGGTAAAGAAAAATGCTCCGACCAGGTAGTTGTGGCGATAGACGTACTGGACGAGGTGATCAAATACTCTGGCTGGATGGAAAGCTCACCCATCAAACTGATGGATTATGTTGACAAATGCCTGGGCTTAGGCTTTTTCCGCTTCCTGTGCACAGATATCGGTAAAGATGGTAAACTGGGCGGCGCAGGCATCGAACTGTACGAAAAACTGCTTGACCATTCGCCGTTTATTAAACTGATTGCATCAGGTGGCGTAAGCTCAATGAGCGATATCGAAAAACTAAACAGATTAAAGATAGAGTCGGTTGTAGTTGGTAAGGCTATTTATGAAAATCGCATCAGCATTGAAGATGTAAAGCACTGGAATTTAGAAGCGTTGATATCGATATAACCCCCCGGCCCCCTAAAGAGGGTACTAATATGCAAATTTGCTTGAATGTTGCGGGTAGGTTATTACTTATGCTATGAAGAAGAAACTTTTTCTTGGTGCTAATGCAGAAATATTTGTTAATGCAAAAGCATTGAGATACAATATGACTCCTGCTGAGATTTTTATGTGGAGTCAGTTGAATGTTGCTTTTTCAGGAACAAAATTTCGGAAACAACATCCGCTGGGTAGTTATATAGCTGATTTTTATTGTCACAAGCACAAACTTGTGATTGAATTAGATGGAAGCATTCACCAACTTCCCGAGGTTATTGATAATGATCTTCAAAAACAAGCATTTTTTGAAAGTCAGGGCTTAACTGTTTTAAGATTTACTAATCAGGAAGTATTCAACAACTTAAATAGAGTATTGGAAACCATAAACATGCAAATAAAAAGCCCCCCCTTTAGGGGGCGGGGGGGGCTTGCCAAGCGAATTATACCCTGCCTCGACGTAAAGGACGGCCGCACCGTTAAAGGCGTGAACTTTGTTGACCTGCGCGATGCCGGCGACCCTGTTGAACTCGCCTGGAATTATTCTAACCAGGGGGCCGACGAACTGGTATTTTTAGATATCACCGCCACGGTAGAACGTCGTAAAACTATGGTTGAGCTGGTAAAAGCTGTTGCACGGCAAATCAACATCCCATTCACCATTGGTGGCGGCATTAACGAAATTGCCGATGCTGACGCGTTATTGAATGCAGGGGCTGATAAGATCTCTATCAATTCTGCCGCGGTGCGCAACCCTAAATTGATTGATGAACTGGCCGCCGCCTTTGGCGTTCAGTTTGTAGTGATCGCGGTAGATACACGTTATATCGATGGCAAAAACATCGTTCACCTGAATGGTGGTCGTTTACCAACTGAGCGTGAAACCCTGGAGTGGATATTGGAAGCTGAAAGCCGTGGCGCGGGCGAGATCCTGCTTACTTCGATGGATCACGACGGTACTAAAGGCGGTTTTGATAATGGTTTATTGAAAACGGTTAACGATGCTGTTCACATACCGGTAATTGCTTCGGGCGGCGCAGGCAAGGTTGAGCATTTTGTTGATGTGTTTGGAAAAACCAATGTTGATGCGGCATTGGCAGCTTCGGTATTTCATTACGGCGAGATTTTGATACCCGATTTGAAGCGGACTTTGCAGGGAAATGGGATCGAGGTTAGGATCTGACCTGAAAAAAAACGCTGCCCGAAGTCATAGAATCCGGACGAATAGGCAGGCGGTAGTCGACTGCCGTTGCCTTATATAGTCGCAAACTAATTGCATGGCTAATTCGAAGTCGAAGACTTTGAAAAGCTAAACATAAAACGTTGAATAACGTAAATCAAGCTGCCATGTTTCACGGCAGCCGCGAGAGAAAGATTAAAAATGAATATAGATTTTGAAAAAACCGGTGGACTTGTACCGGTAATTATACAGGACGAGCAAACTTTAGAGGTACTGATGCTGGGCTATATGAACCAGGAAGCCTATGACAAAACCGTTCAGGAAAATATCGTAACGTTTTATTCACGCTCAAAAAACCGCCTTTGGACCAAAGGCGAAACCAGCAACAATTTTCTGCATGTAAAAAGTATAAGCATTGATTGCGATAACGACACCTTATTGATTAAAGCCAAAGCTGATGGCCCTACCTGCCACACAGGCGCTCGTAGTTGCTTCAATACCGGATACAATCAAAATTTTATCCTTGAGCTGGAAAATATCATTGCCGATAGATACGCCAACCCGGTTGAGGGATCGTACGTAAACAAACTGCGTAATAAAGGCCTCAATAAAATAGCCCAAAAAGTTGGCGAAGAAGGCGTTGAAACCGTTATAGCCGCCCTGGCCGAAACTGAAACCGACCTGATTAACGAAGCCTCCGACCTGGTTTTCCACTTACTGGTACTACTCCGTGAAAAAGGCCTGACTTTAGAAACCATTGCCAAAAACCTGGAATCGAGGCATAAGTAATTTCGTTCATGGTTCATAGATCATGGTTCATGGCTAAACAGCCATAATCTCTTCGGCTATGAACTATGAACCATCAACCATGAACTAAAATGATCACCGTACAAAAAACAGCCGAACTTACAGGCCATGCCAACCCAATATTTACGCTTGAGCTCTCGCAAAAGCCGGGGATATTGTTTACCGGCGGCAATGATAAAGGTTTGGTTGAATGGAGTTTGAGGGATTCTGCTTTCATCAAGGTGATGTTTCCGGTTAACGCCTCCATTTATGCTATTCATTGCCCTGAAGGTTACCCCCTGATGTTTGCGGGCTTGCGCAGCGGCGAAGTGTTGGTTTTCGACTTTATACAACAAAAGCTGCTTAAACCTTTAAGGCATCATCGAAAGGCTATTTTTGATATCAAATCGTCGGTAAAAAAAGATGAGTTATTGATCGCCTCCGAAGATGGTACGGTATCCGTTTGGAGCCTGAAAACCTTAGAGATGGTGCATACCATCAATGTATCAAAAGATACTATACGCTGCATCGCCATAGCTCCCGATCAGAAACAGGTTGCTTTTGGCTGCCGCGATAATCACATCGGCGTTTACGATCTGGAAGATTATACCATTATTAAGGCAGTGCATGGGCATACTATGGCCGTTTTTTCGGCGGCTTACAGCCTTGACGGTGCTTATCTGGCCACCGGATCGCGCGATGCACAGGTGAAGATCTGGGATAGCCGCACTTACCAGGAAATTAAAAATATCCCTGCACACCTGTTCGCGGTTAACCACATCGCATTTCACCCCACCCTGCCCTATTTCGCTACGGCCAGTATGGATAAAAGCATCAAGATCTGGGGGGCCGACGATTTTAAACTCTACAAAAACATCAGCAGGGAAAAAGGATATCCAGGCCACGTGCTTTCAGTTAATAAACTGGCCTGGAACGGACAGGGGCAATTACTTTCGGTAAGTGACGATAAGAATATTATCAGCTGGCAAATTGAGTTTTAGCCGTTAAATAAACCTGCTATAGCATAAAACGCCTGATACCGCATAAATGATGTGTATGGCGTTTATGATCGGCCGAATAGATTCCGTCATTATCAATAGTATCTATTTTCACCTTGCCGGATGCATGGATAATTTGTTCGTTGTTTAGCAGGATACCAACGTGCGTTACCTTACCTTCGGCATTATCAAAAAAGGCCAGATCGCCGGTTTTTGCATCCTGCAGCGAATCAACCTTTGTGCCCTCCTTTACCTGCATACCGGCATCGCGTTTTAACCTGATACCTCTCATTTTATAAACTGCCTGGGTAAAGCCCGAACAGTCGATGCCAAAATGTGTACGCCCGCCCCATAAATAGGGTGAGTTAATAAAAGATTTAGCAGTTGCCGGGATATCTTCCCGCTCGCCAATTTCGCCTATAATTTCATAACGTTCATTGCCTATGCGGCACAAAGTACCCTCAAGAAAAGGCAGCGAACTACCTGCAGGTAGATACATTACGCTGTTATCGCTTATTTTCCAGGCCTGGGTAACCGCCCTGTAAGTTAATTGAGGAACCGTATGTTTGATGTGCTTATAGGCGATATGGCCCAGCATTGCAAATTGCAGCCGCCCTATCCAACCAACATAACCATCTGCTTCGGCAACAATTTTAACCCAGTTGGTTTGCCACTCGGTTATTTCAAAAGCTTCTCCGAATAATAACTGCGACACCTGCTCGCTCCGTTCATTGGGTTCGGCCCTGAGCGGTATAACGGCAAGGTTACATATCCCGTATTCCATAATTGATGTAAGCGTCAAATTAACAAAAACGTACAGCGCGTAAAGTGCTGTATACGAAACGTATCAAAAAAAGATATTGTTTTATAATTGGTACCTGTACCGGTCAACGGGGGATGACTGTACGATGATATTCGGGCTAAAAATTAAAAAGGGGATACACAAAAGTGGCTCCCCTTTAATATCGTGTAAAAACGGTTACTATTCGTTCATGTGCAGCCAATCTTTTTTGGCAAGCAGTTCTTCTTCGGTCTCGCGCACATCCTCATCATCCACACAACAATCAACCGGGCAAACGGCAGCGCATTGCGGTTCATCATGAAAACCTACACACTCCGTACACTTATCGGGTACGATGTAATAAATATCGTCAGATAATGCAGCTTGTGACTCTTCGGCATTAAGGGTATTACCATCGCCAAAATCAATTACCCCTTTCAAGCCGGTACCATCGCTAAAACGCCATGCCGCACCAGCATCATAAATGGCATTATTAGGGCATTCGGGTTCGCAGGCCCCGCAGTTTATGCATTCGTCGGTGATTTTAATCGCCATATTTCTAAATATCTAATAATCTCAATTAACTTTGCCTGCAAATTACAAGCGTACAAATATAACAAAAAAAGGGTTTGAGGGTTTAGTCCCCTAACATATATATGTCAAAAATTAATATAAAAAATTCAATAAATTCATTTGCGGAGCTGGGCAGGCAGCTTTTATCGCCGGATGCTACACTTACCGCGCTCATAGAAAACGAGCAATACCACAATGCCTGGTTTACGCCAGCCAGTGTAACTGAAGCGGTAACTGCGATAGGCAAAATGCTTAATCCGGCCGATCTGGAGAACTGGCTTTCAAAATACAACCTTGAAAATGAAAAGCCGGCCCAAAAAGTCGGCCTTATCCTGGCGGGCAATATTCCGCTGGTTGGTTTTCATGATGTGCTGTGTGTAATAGCATCGGGCAATAAGGCCCTGATTAAAGCCTCCTCCCAGGACGCCCGCCTGATTAAAGCCGTTTTAGATAAACTGGTTGCCATCGACCCATCATTTGCTGATAGCTATAGCTTTTTTGATCGCCTGGAAGGCTTTGACGCTGTGATAGCTACCGGCAGCAATAACAGTTCGCGTTATTTTGATTACTACTTTGGTAAAGTGCCAAACATCATCCGTAAAAACCGCAACAGCATAGCGGTTTTAAGCGGTAATGAAACTGCCGGGCAGCTTTTTGCATTGGGCCATGATATATTGGATTATTTTGGACTGGGCTGCCGTAACGTATCTAAAGTACTGGTGCCCGAGGGTTATGACTTTACCTTCTTTTTCGAATCGATAGAAGATCATAAAGCCATCATCAACCATCATAAATACAATAACAATTACGATTACAATAAATCCATTTACCTGGTAAACGGTGATAAGCACTATGATAACGGCTTTTTAATGGTAAAAGAAGATGACAGGCTGACATCACCGTTGTCAGTATTATTTTTTGGCTACTACCGTGATGTAGCGGATGCAGAAGATATCATCAATCAAAACACTGAAAATATCCAGTGCGTAGTGAGCGAATTGCCACTTCAAATCCCCAACCAGCTGGTAAAATTTGGCCAAAGCCAGCAACCCGCGTTATGGGATTACGCCGATGGTGTGGATACGATGGATTTTTTGTCAAATCTTTAAATAAACAATACCTTTGGGAGGAGAGAGGCGAAAGGTAAAAGGTGAAAGGTGAAAGGTTAATACGCTCAATTGAAGAGAAACCTTTTTCGTTTTACCTTTCGCCTTTAACCTTTCGCCTTTAACCTTAAAAAATGTATATCATAAAAGTAAAAGGCGTTGCCAAAATACCTGATTACGTGCAGCTACGTGACGAAAAGTTTACCTTGCTTGCTTATTTCAGGGTTGACAGGCCGGATAAATCGCTGGACAAGGTGGGGTTGGGTGATAAGGCCGATCACATCATGAATATTATCAAGGATTTGCCCTTTGGACAGATCTTAAAATTAGAGCTATAAAATACAATGATTGGAAATTCGATAATAAAGCTAAACAACGTTGATATTTTTCAACAGGCACACTTAGTACTCAGCAACGTTAACCTACACATTGATAAAGGCGATTTTGTTTGGCTGATTGGCCAGACAGGTTCGGGGAAAAGTAGCCTGCTGAAGGTTATTTACGGCGATTTGGGTATCAAAGGCGGCACCGGCCATGCCTGCGGCTATGAGCTGAGCAAGCTGCCCGGCCGGGATATCCCCTATTTGCGCCGCAAGCTGGGTATCGTTTTCCAGGATTTTCAATTATTGACCGACCGTACCATCGAGCAAAACCTCAACTTTGTGATGCGCGCCACCGGCTGGACAGATAAAAAACTAATTGCAGAAAAAGCTCTTGATGTGTTGGAGAAAGTTGGCCTGCGCTCCAAACTCAAAAAAATGCCGCACGAACTTTCAGGCGGCGAGCAGCAACGTGTGGTAATTGCCCGCGCCCTGCTTAACGACCCCGAAATTATCCTGGCCGACGAGCCAACCGGTAACCTCGACCCTGAAACATCCGAAGAGATTGTACTGCTCCTAAAACAGATCAGCCAATCGGGCACCGCGGTATTGGTAGCCACACACGATTATCATATTATCCGGGCTTTCCCGTCGCGCATTATCAAATGCGAAAACGGTAAGGTTTTGGAAGATGTAGCAATATGAACCCCCTCTAAATCTCCCCCGAAAGGGGAGACTTCAAAATAATTCTTTTTAAGTCCTCTCCTCCGGAGAGGGTTGGGTGAGGCTAATTTGTCGCTTTCCCTGTCACCCTTACTTAAATTTATTGCACACCACTGACAGCTTGACCGTTTTGCGGTTATGGCAGGATACTTGATTGGCACTACGTGCTATGAAATTTAACGACATGTTGAAAAAAAAGAAGCCGGTGAATAATAATACAGAAAATATAAACGACGTGAATAACGAGGAACTACAACAAGACGGGCAGGAACAAGCCCCCGAAACTGAAGCTGCCGAAACACAACAGGAAGCTGCCAAACCTACTGCCGAAGAAAAATTAAAAGACGAACTGGCACAGGCTAATGACAAGTACTTGCGTTTATATGCCGAATTTGACAACTTCAGAAGGCGTACTATTAAAGAACGAGACGAAGCCCGTAAAACCGAAGGCAAAGATATTATTGTAGCTCTTTTACCTGTACTTGACGATTTTGAACGTGCGCAGCGTGCCATGGAAAAAGCTACCGAAGTTGAATCGGTTAAAGAAGGCGTTACTTTGATCCAGCACAAATTAAAAAATATTTTAGGCCACAAAGGCCTTAAGGAAATGACATCAATAGGCCATGCTTTTGATGCCGACCTGCATGAAGCTATTACCAACGTTCCGGCCCCTACCGATGATCAGAAAGGCAAGGTGATTGACGAAATGGAAAAAGGCTATACCCTGAATGACAAGGTAATTCGCTTTGCAAAAGTAGTGGTAGGCGCGTAAGTTGATTTCGGATTTGGGAGGTTCGATTTCGGAGTTATTTCTGTGAGGGCTTCCTATCCTGATCTTACACAATTGAGTACAATAACAAATCCGAAATCGAAATTTCGGAATCCGAAATTTTTAATACTATGGCTAAAAGAGATTATTACGATGTGCTTGGGGTTGCGAAGGGCGCCAGCGCTGATGATATAAAAAAAGCGTATCGTAAAATGGCTATCAAATATCACCCGGATAAAAACCAGGGCGATAAAGAGGCCGAAGAAAAATTTAAAGAAGCTGCCGAAGCTTATGAAGTACTGAGCAGCCCCGAAAAGCGTCAGCGTTATGATCAGTTTGGTCATGCGGCTAACGCTTCATCGGCCAATGGAGGCGGTTATGGTGGCGGCGGCATGAATATGGACGACATATTCAGCCAGTTTGGAGATATTTTTGGCGGCGGCAGTCCGTTTGAAGGTTTCTTTGGCGGCGGCAGGCAAAGCGGTGGCGGCGGCAGGCGTGTAGCCCGTGGCAGCAACCTGCGCATCAAAGTGCGTTTAACGCTGGAAGAAATCGCCAATGGTGCCGAAAAGAAAATTAAGGTTAACAAACAGATCATCTGTAAAACCTGCGATGGTAGCGGCGCTAAGGATAAATCATCCTTCCAAACCTGTAAAACCTGCGGCGGCAGCGGCGCGGTGCGCAGGGTAACCAATACCATTTTGGGCCAGATGCAAACTACCAGCACCTGCCCTACCTGTAACGGCGAAGGATCGACCATACTGTCAAAATGTACTGTTTGTCATGGTGATGGCGTGGTGCGCGGCGAAGAGCTGATCACCATCCAGGTGCCTGCCGGTGTTAGCGAAGGCATGCAGTTAAGCATGAGCGGCAAAGGTAACGCTGCCCCACGCGGCGGCGTCCCGGGAGATTTGATCATCCTGATTGAAGAAGTACCTCACGAAACGTTAAAACGCGATGGTAATAACGTAATATTTGATTTACACGTAAACTTCATCGATGCAACCTTGGGTACCTCTGTCGAAGTACCAACCATAGATGGTAAGGTGAAAATAAAAATCGACCCGGGTACGCAAGGCGGCAAAATCCTGCGCCTTAAAGGCAAAGGTTTACCCGAAGTTAACTCCTACCACCGCGGCGATCAGCTGGTACACATCAACATCTGGACACCAAAAGCGTTAAGCCGCGAGGAGCGCGAGATACTGGAAAAACTGCAAAACTCGCCAAACTTTAAACCCAATCCGGGCAAGAACGAGAAAAGTTTCTTTGAGCGGATGAAGGAATATTTTGAATAAAGCTTAAGGCTGAAAGCCGAAAGTTTAAAGCTTTTAATGGCCCGGAGGTTTTACTTCGGGCTTTTTTGTTATTTTAGATCATCGAAACTTTATCACAAGCTTGCACTTCAATATGAAAATAAACGCTAAAACCGCCTGGCTTCCCATTATTATCACCATCGTTTATGCTATTCTGATATCAATATCCATTATAATCAGGCTTGGCAATGCCATCCCACCCAAACCGTTGCTTGCAGCTATTGAGGTAACCTATATTCTGCCAATTATTTACGCGGTAATGGTATTGAAGCGCCTCAACGAAAAAAAACTCACAGTAGCTACTTATACCTTTGCTATTTTCTTCGATATAGCCTTGGTGCTTTACTATTTCTTCAGCAAACCCAGCCCAGGCCAATATATAGCCTATCTTGTTTTAGGTGCTTTAAGTGTTACCCTCATCAATATAATGATCATTCAGGCATTCAATTTGAAAACACGGCAAATAGTTAGGCCATTTTGCGTTTATGGATTTGTATTTCTGTTGATAGCCTTTTTTAAATTAGTAGGCCTTTTATTCATGATCAGCCACTACGGCAATACAATTTTTGCTGCTACCATTCCGGCCGAAATACTTTTGCCCATAGCTATGCTGTACCTATTTTTCGGGATAAAGAAATATCTTAAAAACGTTGAGGCTGGTGAGGCATAAAATAAATATTCTGTCGGGTTCAATTTCCCCTACCCGGATATTTTCCGTTAATTAGGCATATGCCTCTAAAATTCAAATCTCTACCCCTACTTTCCTTGTTTTTTGGCGGAGCCTACGCAAGCGCCCAAACCCCATCCATCCGCAATAACTACCAAACCGAAGCCGGTGTACCCAAACTAAACATAGAGCGATCAATGATCTACACGCCCGATCAGGATTGGCTTTATAACCACCATGCTTCTGTTATTCATTTTAAGGATAGGTTTGTAGCCATCTGGAGCAACGGTATTAAGGATGAAGATTCGCCGGGACAAAGGGTGGTTTATGCCACCTCGAAAGATTTTAAGCATTGGTCGCCCGTAAAAGTATTGGCCGCTCCCGGCAAAATCAACGATACGCTCACCGTGTTAACGGCCGCAGGGTTATATCAGTATAAAGGAACATTAGTGGCCTATTACGGCGATTACGACAGGCACCGCAACAATACCCACCTAAGGGCTAAAACCAGCACCGACGGCGAACACTGGAGCGAACCGTTGGATATGCACCTGCCCGTTGTACCCAACCACGGACCGGAAATAACCAACAGCGGTCGCCTCATCATCAGCGACAACTTCACTTTCCCTTACACTGATGATCCGCGCGGGCTTTCGGATTGGAAAATGAGTAGCTTTTATCCCGATTCGCTTTACAAGCAGGATAACCCGGCTATGTTTTACGCCCCGGCAGCAAAATCCGGCTTACCGCCCCTTTGTGAAGGATCATTTTTTCAGACCGATGATAACGTATTACATATGCTGTTACGGGTAACCGGCAAAGGCTGGAAAGGCCGGTTATGGCTTACAGAAAGTAAGGATAACGGCCAAAGCTGGTCGCGCCCGGCCGAAGCGCCTTTTTCTGATAACGACAGCAAATTTCATTTCGGCAGGTTGCCGGATAAGCGTTTTTATTACGTAGGCATCCCGGATACTTTGCACCATTATGACCGGAACCCATTAGTGCTATCACTTTCGCAGGATGGCAAATCGTTCAATAAAAATTACATCATCGCCAACGAGATTTATCATCTTAAAAAAGAAGGGCTTTGGAAAGGCGGGCAATACGGTTACCCGCATACCATTATTTATGATGGCTATATGTATGTGATCATATCGCGTCAAAAAGAATCAATTGAAATATTAAGGTTTAGTTTAAAACAGTTAAAGTAGCCAACTACAGGTTTTCGCAAATTAAAAAACGGCGCTGTTGCTTAAAACAATAGCGCCGTTTTTTTATTCATTAAATAAATGGGCCGTTATGGTGAAACCCATCCATCCGTATCACCTGTTAAAATTTAAACCTGCCGATGAAACCAACGCGCGATACCGCATTAATAACGATTGTTACAGCTATTATAGGCGGATTGACAGTTTTAGCAGTCAATTTTTCACAACAATTAGCGCTCGCAATTCCGGAGGTACTTGGCTACGGTATTACATTGGTGCCGGTAATTTGCTTCGCGTGGTTCATGCTCTTCGCGATCAGTATTTTAAACTATACCCAAGAACGGCCTTTTGTACTGAACGTTTTTATCATTTACCTTGCTTATACCACCCTGCAGCACATCATCAATATTGGCATTGGCTTGCTGGGCTTAACCGCCGATAAGGTGATTATGTATTACCAGGTTTCCGGCACCATCAATTCGTTGGGTGTGATACTGCTTGTAATAGCTGTATTTATGCTGCGCGATAGACCTTATAGGTTATCATTGCAGCTGTTCGCGTTGAGCGAACTGTTCATTATGCTCTTTTACCTTGCGGTGCCCATGCTTTTATCTGCCATACACATTACCGATATGACCTTATATTTCAGGTATGGCGGGCTCTCCTACATGGTCGTGTCAGCCGCCGAACTTTATGTAGCCATAACCGTCTTAAACCTTTCAAGTCGGCAAGAATGGCAAAAGCCATTTTACCAAACGGAAAAGCCCGATTGGCCGCCTTACGATAAACCGGGCTTGTAACATTTTTTGCTTAGCTTTATCTAATAGGCAAAACAGCTACATAAACCTTAACTAATGCTAAGCATCCGCAACATTGTTAAACAATACGCCGGTCACCGGGCTTTAAGTGATGTAAGTTTGGAAGTTGAAAGCGGGCAGATTTTCGGTCTGCTGGGCCCTAATGGCGCCGGTAAAACTTCCCTGATCCGTATTGTAAATCAAATTACCGCGCCCGACTCGGGCGAAGTGTACTTTAAGGGCGAAAAGCTCAATCAATCGCACATTGAACGTATTGGCTACCTGCCCGAAGAGCGCGGCCTGTACAAAAAAATGGAGATAGGCGAGCAAATGATTTACCTGGCCCGTTTGAAAGGCCTGAGCCGCGCTGAAGCCCAAAAGCGCCTCAAATTCTGGTTCGAAAAGTTGGGTATGGAAACCTGGTGGAAAAAGAAGATCGAAGAACTATCAAAGGGCATGCAGCAAAAAGCCCAGTTTGTAGCTACCGTACTGCATGAGCCCGATTTGATCATCCTCGATGAACCTTTCAGCGGTTTCGACCCGGTAAACGCCGAACTGATTAAAGATGAGATACTGGAGTTGAACAAAAAAGGCGCCACCATCCTGTTCTCCACGCACCGCATGGAATCGGTTGAGGAACTATGCGATGCCATCGCGCTCATCAACAAATCGCACAAGATATTGGATGGCAAGGTGAAACACATCCGTAACTCGTACCGCAATGAAACCTACTTTGTTGAATACGCGGGCGAGCAAATTATATTTGACGGCAACCAACCATTTGAAGTGGTGAACGAAGCGATAGGCGACGACAGCTATACCATCAAAATAAAGCTGGCGGAAGGCCATAACTCCAACGATATTTTACACTACCTGATACCAAGAGTAAGGGTAAACATGCTGCAGGAGGTTATCCCGAGCATGCACGAGATCTTCATTGAAAAAGTAAACCTAAATACCACCGGCCATGAATAAAGTATTACTCATTATACAGCGCGAGTACCTTACCCGCGTACGCAAAAAATCGTTCATTGTCATGATTTTCGTTGTACCGATGCTGATATTGGTAATGGGCTTTGTTATTAAACTGGTGGCCGAGGATAGCGACAAACTCTCTACGCTTGAAACCGTTAATGTAATTGACAAAAGCGGCGTATTCGACCATAAATTCCGTAACGATAAAAACATCAAATTCAATTACGCCCTAACCGATCTCAAATCTGCTAAGGAGCTCCTGAAAAACAGCGAGGGAATTTCTATATTGTATATACCGCCTGATTATCTTCAGAAGGATTCGGTACAGATCTTCTCAAAAAAGAAAGCGTCACTACCCCTGTCTGATGAGATTGAAAAACAAATGAACGAGATCGCCTTTTCCGATAACCTGCTCAAACACCATATCGACCCGGCATTGCTTTCATCAATCAAGAAAACCAATATTTCCTTAAATGCTATCGAAATATCTGATAAGGGCGATAAAAGCGCTAACATAGGGCAAAACATGATCATTGGTATTGCCTGTGCCATATTCATCTACCTTTCGCTGTTTATTTACGGCGGGCAAGTGATGCGGGGCGTAATTGAAGAAAAAACCAACCGCATTATAGAGGTGGTTATTTCGTCGGTAAAGCCTTTTCAACTAATGCTGGGCAAAATTATAGGTGTGGGCCTGGTTGGCTTAACGCAGTTCAGCGCCTGGATTATTTTATCTGCTATGGCCACTAAAATTGCTGGTCATTCATTCAATACTCCGGGCAGTGGCCTGTTTAACGCCCTCCAGGTGATACAGACAATTCCCTTCGGGTTTATTTTAGGCTGCTTTATATTTTATTTTTTAAGCGGATACCTGTTGTACGCGGCACTGTTTGCGGCTGTAGGTTCGGCGGTTGATAGCGAAACCGAAACGCAGCAGTTTATGTTTCCGATAACATTGCCCTTGTTATTTACATATATCCTCTCCGTTTCCGTTTTATTCAGGGCGCCCGATAGCCCGCTGGCTGTGTGGTTATCCATGATCCCATTTACTGCACCTGTTGCCATGATGGTGCGGATCCCGTTTGAACCACCGGTGTGGCAAATAGCCATATCCATGTGCCTGATGATTGCCGCATTTTTATTTACCACTTACGTGGCCTCGCGCATTTACCGGGTTGGCGTACTGATGTACGGTAAAAAAGCAAGCTTTAAAGAAATGGCCAAGTGGTTTTTTTATAAAGAATAGTTTTTTGAGCTGAAAGCATTTTTATAAGCTGAAAGCATAAGGCTGAAGGCATAAAGC
>NZ_QGHA01000003.1:90927-648376 GCF_003148845.1 Mucilaginibacter oryzae
GCTGAAGGCATAAAGCATTTTTATAAGCTGAAAGCATAAGGCTGAAGGCATAAAGCGTTTATTTGCTTTAAGCTTTCAGCCTTCAGCTTTTTGCTTTCGGCTTTTTGCTTTCGGCTTTCGCCTTAAAAATCTATTTTAGCCGCATGAGTAAACGCGTTGCAGTAATGGATTTGGGCACAAATACCTTCCATTTGTTGATTGCCGAAGGCGAAAGCCATCATTACCACGAAATTGTACACATTACCGAGGCGGTAAAACTGGGCGAAGGTGGCATCAACAAAGGGTACATTATTCCCAGGGCCTTTGCCCGCGGAGTTAGCTGCATGCAACGTTTTCATGACCTTATTGAAGCCAACAAAGCAACCAAAGTGCGGGCCATTGCCACATCGGCCTTGCGCAATGCATCAAACGGACATGATTTTATTGAAGCTGTAAAAGATAAAACCGGCATCGCCATCGAAATTATTGATGGCGAACAGGAAGCAGGTTTTATTTACCAGGGTGTAAAACTGAGCGGTTGCCTTTCGGCAAAAACATCGCTGGTTATGGATATTGGCGGCGGCAGCGTGGAGTTTATTTTAGGCAATGCCGATAAGATAACCTGGAAGCAAAGCTTTGAAATTGGCGCAGCACGCCTGATGGACCTGTTTCATCGTACCGACCCGATTCCACCGGCCTCTGTCGAAGCCTTGAATTTATACCTTGAAGATAAGCTGACCGACCTGTTTACTGCCACCGCCGATACCGAAATTGATAAACTGATAGGCTCGTCGGGCGCGTTCGAAACTTTCGCTGGATTGATAGCCGCCGAAAAAGGAGAGCCTTTTAATTTAAAAAACATTCAAAGCTGTGATTTTGATGAGGAAGAGCTATTGGCGCTCACCGGAAAAATAGTCCAATCAACCCACCTGCAGCGGGCGGCAAACACGGGGATTATCCCGGTGCGGGTTGATATGATCGTAGCGGCTTCGTTAGTTACCCGCTTTATGATGCAACGGCTACATATCCATCAGGTAAGCATGTGTACCAACTCATTAAAAGAAGGTGTTTTGGCGGGGATGTTAGCTTAAAGCTTAATGCCCGCTGATGTTGACCATACCAATGCAGGTTGAAAAACCGATAACCAAAACCATAAGGGCGCTCAGCAACCAGGCCCAGCTCCGGTTAACTATAGCAAGTATGATCCCTGCACTAACATGTATCCCGATAAAAAACATATCTAAAATGGCGCCATCATTCAGGTTAAACCTGCAGATAATTGTATAAGCTATCAATACCAACAGGTTGTAGCCCACTATTTTCATGTTATTGGGCTTTTTGTTATGCCCGCCAAAAGGTGTATTGCCTGGTGCCGGGCTTCCGGCGGCCTGCGGGTTTAAATTGTGTTCATCCATTTTATATTATCTAAAACTTATAACCTGAACTCGCCGACATATACGCAGGTGGAAAAGCCGATGGCGAGTACCATAAAAGCACTTAATAACCAAACCACATCCCTGCGCACAGCCGATAAAACCAGACATATCAACACCTGCGAAAAAACAAGAAAAGCTTCGAGCATCAGGCTGCCAACATCATTAATCAGTTTACACAACAGGGTATAAACTATAAGCGCAAGTAAATTAAATCCCAATATTTTGATCCTGTTGTTATTTCTTCGGCTTTCTTCACCCGGCTGTGTTTGGTCTGTATTTATATCACCGCTCATATCGCCATCTCCTCCCGCAGCTGTTCGAGGTATTGGCGCTTATCATCCCGGTAAAAAAGGTTCATCGTTTCAAAGGGGATGATCTGCAGATCTTTATTGACAATATGTACGCACGATTTTTTGATGGCCCGCACATCAAAGTTATGCGCATCAATAAACTGCATAATAATCACCCTAAACAGGTTATCATACCCCAGGTTTGGCGCATCAATCTCGGGCAGGCAACATAGCAGCGAATGCAGATGTTCTTTAGCCTTATCAACCGAGTTGCCCGTGCTGAACATGTTAAGCAGGTGCCCTTTCAGCCGCTCATCGTTTTCATACACAATGGTATTTTTCGAGTTGTCCAGCAAATCGTCGGGGTTAATCATCCGGGTTAGCGGAATCACCTCACCCCCTATTTTAAGCGCGTAACCCATTACCAGCGCGTCGGGATTGCAGGGTACCGGAATCAGGTCGTTTTTGTTGAATACTTTGGTCTGGTCCAGTATGGCGTTACGCACTTCGGTCATGGTATACCTGTCGGTCTGGCTGTTAAAATGATCCAGCCGACCGGCCTCCTGGGTGGGTTGAAAAGTTACGCCGCGCACACAGGGCTGTTGCAGGGCATACTCAATAATTTTACCTATCTCATCGGTATTTAACCCTTTTTGCAAGGTTACCACCAATGTAGTAGACAGGTTATATTTATTCAAATGTTCGATGGCTTTTAACCTCACCTCGCGCAAATCCTCGCCCCTTAACTGCTCAAGCGCTTCTTTTTTAAAGGAGTCGAATTGCAGGTAGATCTCAAAATCGGGCATGTAAGTGGCCAGGCGTTTAACAAAGGCCTCGTCCTTAGCAATACGGATGCCGTTGGTATTCAGCATCAGGTGTTTAATGGGCTTTGTTTTGGCGATATCCAGGATCTCAAAAAACTGCGGGTGTACGGTAGGCTCTCCCCCGCTAATCTGTACAACATCAGGCTGGCCTTCGTTAGCTACCACTACATCCAGCATCTGTTCTATTTCGGCCAAAGAACGGTGTCGGCCATAAGTAGGCGATGACATGGCGTAACACGTAGGGCAACTCAGGTTACAGCGGTCGGTTACCTCCACAACGGTTAAGCACGAGTGCTGTTCATGATCCTGGCATAGACCGCAATCGTAAGGGCAGCCGTAATGTGTTTTGGCGTTGAATTTCAAAGGCATTTCGCTGCGCTTGGCATAATTGCGGCAGTTTTTATAGTATTCAACATCGGTGGCTATCAGCACTTTTTCAAAGCCATGCCGGCGGCAGTTTTTAAGCATGTAAACCTTGTCATCTTCAAAAACAATTTTAGCGTCCACACGGCGCAGGCAGGTTGAGCAAATGCTCAGGGTAAAATCATAATATATATACGGGCGTTCAGGCATGATCTGTAAACAGGGTTTTAGGGTATAAAAATACTTTATAATAATACAAAATACCGCCGATACAAACCAACTGAATCACCGATAAACCGAAACTAAAAAAATAATCGGGCTTGATAAATTCAACCAAAAGCCTGAATACAAGGTAACTTACCATAAAAACTTTAAACCTCGCCCCATCGGCAAAATGATTTTTTTTTTCGATGAGTTTCAGCACGAGCCACAGCATCAGCCAAAATAAAATCTCGTACAAATTGGTGGGGTGCCTGTGGATGCCGTCGCCAAAATCGATAGCCCAGGGTAAATCGGAAGATATTCCAAAGGTGCCATCCTCCAACCCGGCCAAAAAACAACCGGTGCGACCGATGGCCATAGCCAAAATGAGCGGGTAAACCATCATATCGCCCGATGAAACGGTTACGCCCAACTGCTTTTTGGTAAGTTCAACACCAATTAAACCACCCAGCATACCGCCAACTATGGTTTTATTCCCCATGAAATAAAACAGGCTGAAATGCGAAAACAATTGCTGCGGGTTTTCAAAAACTCCTACCAGGTGTGAGCCAAAAAAAGCGCCTGCCGCCGCGCCGATAAAAATAATGAGCCGGTGCTCGGCGGTGATCAGGTCGTGCGTATGGCGGCGCAACCAGGCATAGTATCGGTAACCCAAAAAGTACGCGAGCGTTTCGCAAACAAAGTGTACCGGTATTGCCGACCGGCCTAAAGGAATATTTACAGGAAAATGCAAGTCTGGCTTTTATAAAGCACTAAAATAGGCTTTTTATTTTATGCCATAGGCGATGAACAAAAGAATGACCAACAAAGGCGCCGCCTACAAGCTTCCATTTTACTCCTTTTTAATCGGCAAGCCTTTAACCACACCGCCCAAAACGTGCGCCGTAGTATCGGCTGCACGGATAATCTGGAAATTTTTTACCTGACTGGAATCTACGAAGGAATAGCTTACTTTCCCGACTATAGCATCATCATATGGCAAACTTGGGTATCTCACAGCTTTAACGGCGCTGTTATTATTTGCGGATGACTTGCCTCCGGCTTTTTTGTTGACTACAGTTTTTCTATTCAACGCGCGTACCTGTAATTTCCCTATATACTTTGTTTTTTGTTTTGTATATAATGAATCAACGGGCCTCAACCAGGCGGTAGTTACTTTTGCATTGGTAATAGGTGCCACACCTATTACTGAAGCAGCGATCCATATAGCCTTTCTAAAATATCGTGATGTATTTTTATCGGAGGCGGAACTATGCGTGGCGGTTAATTGTTGCCTTTTAAACCTGCCGCAAACATTTTCATTAGCTGATAAATGGGTAATGATCTCTTGATTACTCATCGCACTGAAATCAACTACCGTTTTGCAGCAATGGTCACAATAGCGGCCATCGGTTACCACAGTCATCAGTTGCCATTCCTGGTGGCATGGTTCTGGGATTGTTATACTCTGGATTGGATGCATTTATTGTCTATTTAGTTATATGATGCAGTGAGGCTTACTATTCCATAAACTCTTTTAAAACTTTTTTGGTAAACCGATTTTCCGGGCATCCTTTGTATATTGCCTGCCTAATTACACAGCATGAAATTAAAATATATCGGCATTGGCATACTGTCGGTTTTAGCTATCAGCGCGGCTGCGCAAAAACAAAAACTCAACCCAAACGATACCACATCAAATTATAACCCGGCAGCGGCATTTTCGCCGATGTTTTATACCGAAAAGGGCAATGATTACCACTCGGCCAACGGTGCACCCGGACCAAAATACTGGCAAAACCGCGCCGACTATACCCTGAATGTTAAACTTGATACCGTAAGTAAAACCATTGGCGGCACGGTGGTTATCAATTACACCAATAACAGCCCGGACGCCCTCCCGTTTTTATGGCTGCAACTGGACCAGAACACCTATAAAAAAGACGCCCGTTCAAACTTTTTTACCGATCGTACACCTGCATTTGATCAGCATACCAATGGCTACCAGATTGAGTCGGTATTGGTAGATGATGGCGGCGTTGCTAAAGCCGTGCCCTTTATAATTACCGACGCCCGCATGCAGGTACGTTTGGAGCATCCGCTGCAAAAAGGGGCCATTAAACTGCGTATTAAATATCACTACACCATCCCTGGCAACTTTGGCAACCGTACCGATTATTGTGATACCAAAAACGGCAAGATCTACGAGATAGCTCAATGGTTTCCGCGGATGTGCGTTTATGACGACAGCCACGGTTGGGACACCCTACCGTTTTTAGGCAGCGGCGAGTTTTACCTGGATTATGGCGATATCGATTATTCGGTTACCGTGCCCTGGGATATGATCGTTGCCGGATCAGGCGAGTTGCTAAACCCTAAGGATGTACTGACCGCCAAACAAATTGCCCGCCTGGAACAGGCCCGCAACAGCGATAAAACCATTATGATCCGCGATTTGGCAGAGATAAACGACCCGGCCAGCCGCCCGGTTAATAAAGGTACTCTTACCTGGCATTTTAAAATGCTCAATACCCGCGATGTGGCCTTCGGCGCATCGAAGGCCTATATCTGGGACGCGGCGCGGGTTAACCTGCCCGGCGGAAAGAAATCCCTGGCCATGAGCGTTTACCCTGCCGAAAGCTATGGTAACGATGCCTGGGGCAGGGCGACTGAATACCTGAAAAAATCGATAGAGTATTTTTCGGAAAAATGGTTTGTGTACCCCTACCCGGTTGCAATAAACGAGGCCGGCATAGCAGGCGGTATGGAGTACCCCGGTATTGTTTTTGATGGTATTACCGATAAAGGCAGCGTACTATATTGGGTAACCGCGCACGAAATTGGCCATAACTGGTTCCCGATGATCGTAGGATCGAACGAGCGCCGTTACGGCTGGATGGATGAAGGCCTGAACACCTTTATTGATATTTATGCTTCTGACGCGTTTAACAAAGGCGAATATGCCCCTAAGCGTGATAGCGAATATGCCCCGGACGGCGGCAACCCTGCCGACGAAATAATCCCCGCCATGCTTGATCCGCAAAGCCCGAGCATCATGACCGCGCCAGATGCCATTCCCGAAAAATACCGGCACCCGCTTACCTATTATAAACCGGCCTTTGGTTTGGTTTTGCTTCGCGAGCAGGTATTGGGAAAAGACAGGTTTGACTATGCTTTTAAAAATTACATTAAGCAATGGGCCTACAAGCACCCGCAGCCCGATGATTTTTTCAGGTCGATGGAAAACGGGGCTGGCGAAGACTTGTCGTGGTTTTGGAAAGGCTGGTTTTATAACAACTGGCTGCTGGATATCGCTTTGATTGATGCCCGATATGCCGGTAAAGACGCTTCAAAAGGTATCACCATCAAAGTAGTGAACAAAGAGCAATTGCCAATGCCGTTTACCGTTGAGGTGAAATTTAAAGATGGCAGCAAAAAACGTTTTTATATGCCGGTAGAAACCTGGCTGCAATACAAACAGATTACGTATACCCTGCCCACCACCCGGGAAGCCGAATCAGTAACCATAGACCCTGATGCGGCCCTACCCGATTTAAACAGGAACAATAACACCCAAAAAATAAAATAAACACCAAACCCATAAGCGTCGGCATTCTGCTAAAAGCGCTTATGGGCTTTTCCTCATTAACATCCTGCCTGGTATTACAGATGCGCTGTTATCAACGCGCCCATCAGTAACCGGCCAGGTGCTGCCCACCAGGTACTCCGGTTTAGCCGACCATTTCAAAAGTGCTCATTGCGAGGTAATTTACCTCTTGCCAATCAAAGCCATCTAAACCCATTAGACAAAAACGGGTAAAAAATTCCTCAAATCGGGTAATTTAAACTTGGAATTTAATACCCACTACATTTCCATTTTTGCAATAAAAGCGCACGTGCGGTGCCCTGTTTTTAACGCAAGTGCGTTCCGGATTTAATACTCACACCTTACAGGCATATATATTGGAATTAGCATAATTATTGCAATTGCGATCGTTAAAACCTATCATTTTGAAAACACAATTACTCCGGTTTATAGCTTGCGGCATGCTGCTTTGTTTGGTTAGTGCGGTTTCCGCACAGGAAACAAGCGACAATGCAACATATTACTATAACAACTTTGAAACCGCTACTGCCGGCAACACGGCATCGTTAGGCGCATCAAGTATGGGTAATGCCTTCCGCACAAGTTCATCTGTTACCATTGATGCCTCAACTACATCCCCCCTTAACGGATCGGTAAGTTTACAATCGCTTGTTCCGGCAACAAACGCCATCAGTGCTATCAGATGGGATTTTGTGGGTAATGGCACATCAGGTGTCGACATGACCCAAAACGATTTTGAGTGGAACTTCATCTATAAAAATAACAGCACTAATGGTCCGGACGACCCGGATGTGATGACCGTTGGCAACAACACCTGGCGTTACTGGCTGATGGCCAACAGCTATACCACCAACAACATGCAGGGCTTTTATATAACTCATACCGGCACTTCGCTCAGTTTAAGATACAGGAATAGTACCAACTCGGGCAGCGGCCATTATAATGAGTTGTTAAATACCTCGATGGCTAATGATCAAAATACTTACATGATCAAAGTGCAGAGATTAAAAGATGGAACCTGGACAATATTTAAAGACGTTTTTGTACCGGGCATGACAACGGCAAAAACACTGGTTGCATCAAGCACAAACAATACCGGCAATGGTTACAGCACTTATTACTACTCGTACCTTGAATCAACCTGTACTACCGCCGCCCGTTTCCAGTGGGATAACTTTGATATGTACACCCGTGTTTTACAATTCAGCGCAACCGGGGTTAACGGCACAGCTAATAACGTTACACAGCCCGCTTACTACCCGAATGAAAACGTTATATTTTATGGTATGAAGATTACCGCAAGGGGTAACTTTTTAGTTAACCAATTTGCGTTGAATACATCCGGTGCGGGGTTTGAAGGATATTTTAATCGCACTGGTGGCCTGTACCGTTCTGTTGATTCTTATTACTCAACCTCTGCCGACTCATATATAGGCTCAATGGACCTTACCGGAAACGCTATACAGAATTACGGCATAAGTGACCTGTTAGCAACATCGGGCAATACCGATGGAACTTACTCGATTCCAGGATATTACTTCTTTACCGGCACTATAAAATCACAACTCAATTTCGGGAACACTCCGTATGGCACAATAACCGTTACTAACATTAATACTTTTACAGGCGGCACGAAAAACAGCTCGGCAATACCGTTCACCGGCCCGTCATCAAACGGCAATGTGATCACCTTTACCAACACCCCGCCGCCTTCGCCGCCAAGTGTTGCACCGGTTACGCTTTGCGGCGCGGGTTCAGCTACTTTAACGGCAACGGGCACTTCAGGATCAGGCACTTATAACTGGTATATCGATAACACAACCACAACACCGCTTTATACCAGCACCACAAACACTTATACCCCGTTTATTGGCGGCACTACTACTTTATATGTTTCGTTTACATCGGGCGGCTCCGCAAGCTCACGCACCGCGGTAACAATTACTGTAAACCCTAAAGCATCGTCATCGATTAACAGCCCTATGCTGAGTTACCCGTTTGAAAACGGCAGTTTAACTGATTGGTCGGGCCTTGGCAATAACGGTACCCTGCAAGGCAGCACGCTCCCAACCACCGTTGCCGACAGGAACGGCCTGGCCAACGGGGCGTACAGCTTTAGCGGCAGCAACGCCAGCCCTCAATATATTTCAACCACAACACAGTATTCGCCGTTAATATTTAGCTACAGTATATGGTTTAAAACAACCACTGCCGGAGGTAAACTGATAGGCATTGGCGGCAACCAAACCGGCAGCAACGCCACCCAGGACCGTAACTTGTATATGAACGACTCGGGCCAGCTTTATTACGGGGTTTACAGCAGCAGCGCGGTAACTATTAACACCCCGGCAGGCACGGCCTACAACGACGGGCTATGGCACCACGTGGTTGTTACCGACGGACCAACCAATGGGATGCGGCTTTACGTAGATGGAACCTTACAGGCATCAACAGCAACGTATACCACACCGCAGCAAATCAGCGAATACTGGCGGATAGGCGGCGATAGCCTGCAGGGCTGGCCTGGCCGCCCCTCAAACGATTATTTTGTTGGTGTTCTGGACGATATCGCTATTTACAATCATGAACTTTCGGCTTCGGAGATCGCCTCGAACGATATGAACCTGTATAAGTTCTCCTCATCCTATTGCGCCAATAATCCTATAACTATTAACGCGCAAAGCTGGCCCGGCAGCCCTGCTTACAGCTGGGTTGACAACGCCAATACCAGCCTTACAGGTACAGGCAGCCAGGTTACTTTTAGCAAAGCCACTACAACTAACTACACGTTAACCACTACCACCAATGGCTGTACCCAAAGCACCGCTATTGTAACGCCAGCCATACCAACCTATACCTGGACGGGCGCTGCCGGTACAACTGATTTAACCAATGCCAATAACTGGACAAATACATCAACCGGCATAACGGGTGTTGCGCCGGCTTTAAACGGCACAGAGTATATTGTTATACCAACCAATAGCTCAAATATTTACCCTGTTTTAACAGCAGCTAAAAGCGTATACACACTAAATATAGCAAATGGCGCCAAATTGAACCTTGGCGGGTTTACCCTGAGTGTGGGTTGTAATATATTTAACAGCGGCACCCTAACCAAAGGCACCACAAATTATAATAATTCGGCAATAACCTGGAATGGGGTATCGCCGGTAACCGCGCAGTCATTTACGGGCAACAGCACCGCGGCTTCAACAGATGTAGGCAACATGACGGTAAATAACACCGCGACTAATGGAGTGGTAACACTTGCATCGGGCAAGCTTGACCTGTATAACGTGCTTACGTTAACCAGCGGAAGCCTCGCGGTAAGTTCGCCTGCTACTTTTACATTAAAAAGCAATTCGACACAAACAGCTACGGTAACAGCAATCCCTTCGGGTTTAACCGTTACAGGTAACGTAAGCGTTGAACGGTATATAGCAGGCGGCTCGTCAAAGCGCGGTTACCGCTTGCTAACGTCGCCGGTAAATAATGGCAATGGTGTATTCAGCATCAACTTTCTTAAAAACTCGGCTTATGTAACGGGTACAACCAAGGCCTCGGGAGGTTTTGATGTTTCGCCAAACGCCAATAACCCTTCTATTTATTTTTTCAGGGAAAATACAGCTATATCCAACACCACCTTCAGCAGCGGTAATTACCGCGGGGTAAACAACATCAATAACGCGCCCAGCTATTCTTTTGATAATGAATCAGGTACTTTCACGCTGCCGGTAGGGAATGGTTTCTTATTCTTTTTCAGGGGAGACAGGAGCGTTGCCGATATCGCTACAGAAACCGTTGCAAGCTATGTGCCAACGGGTACCACCTTCACAGCCACTGGTACGCTTAATACCGGCAATATCACCGTAAAAAACTGGTACGATCAAACAAAAAGCCTTCTCTACAGCACAACCAGCAACAACGGCGTTAAGAGTGTTTCAGGCTATAACCTTGTGGCTAACCCGTATGCCAGCACCATCAATATGGAAAAATTTAACAGGCAATCAAACCAGGCGGCATCATCCATATATGGTAACGGCTTCCCGAACCAATCGGGCACTACGCTGACCAGCCCGTTAAAAATCTGGGTTTATAACCCTACCAGCAAACAATATTCAACATACGAGCAAAAAACTTCCATCAATTCGGTGGCTGATACTACAACCAATACAAATCCGGGTATCTCGAGCGACGGCTACGCAAGTAACCTGATCGCTTCGGGCCAGGCTTTCTTTATCCGGGCCACCGCCGCGGGACAAACTTTGACGTTCCGCGAATCGGCCAAAACAAACAGTCAGCCCTCGTCGGCAATCACCCAGGCTATATTAAGCGCGCCCGACAGGCCGGTACTGGCATCGACATCAAAATTCGCAGCCTTCGCAGCCATGCCGACTGAGCAAATTGCGGCGACAGCGGCAAATACCTTAAGCAGTGGAGGAGAATCATTACTGAGGTTTAAATTGATTAAGGATAGCATTAATACCGACGCCATTGTAATAGGCTTACGAACCAACATCAGCCCGGTTTATAATGAAAATAAAGACGCTGAAGATTTAGGCGGCAACGGTGCGCAGGTAAGCCTCTCGGCCATGTCGAGTGATAGCGTTAAGGCTACGATTTACCGCAGCCCCTACCCGCATAAAGTACAGCAGGTGATCCCGCTGTACGCCGATGCTACAACCTCGGGGGCTTACCAGTTAAACTTATCGGATGTAAGCAATCTGCCCGCTTTGTATGAGGTTTGGCTTAAAGATAGCTTCACTAAAGACTCGGTGGATATTAAAGCAAGCAAGCTTTACAATTTCAATATTGATAAAGGCAACGCCGCGTCATTTGGCAAAAACAGGTTTAGCCTTGTTTTACGCCAAAATCCCGTGCTTGGCCTGCGCCTTATCGATTTTACGGCTACCAAGGTGGCAACCGGCGCTCAAACCGGCTGGCAGGTTCAAAACGAAGCTAATTATACTTTGTTCACCGTTCAGCGGAGTACGGATAATGGAAAAACATGGGATAACATTAGTGTATTTAAATCAACCGGCCTGGGCACTTACAGCTATACAGACCTTAACCCTGCCAATGGCTTGAACAAATACAGGTTGCAGCTTACCGATGTCAATAACGAGATCAGCCTGTCTAAAGAGCTGCCGCTGATGTACGCGAACACCAATAATAATTTAAGCAACAACCAGGTATTGGTATACCCTAACCCGGCAACAGATATGATTAATTTGAGCATTAAGCAAACCAAAGCATCATCAAATTACAACATCCGCATAACCAACAGTAGCGGAATACTGTTAAAAAATGTAAATATCACGCAACTTTACTGGCAAAACAACGTCAGCAACTTGATACCCGGAACTTATATGATCCAGGTTATTGATAATAAAACCAAAAGCTTATTTGGAATAGCTAAATTTGTAAAGTTGTAATAAACGATCTGTGAATATGATAAGGAAGATATTATTAACCACCGTGCTTTTTATAACAACCACCCTAAGCTGTTTTGCACAACTTGATATTCCGTGTGATGGTACCGACGCGGATGCGGTTTGTCCGCTTGATAGCTGGGTCGCCCTGTTGGCTGTAGCGGCTTTTGCCGTAACGATTGTTCATTTATATCGCAAACAAAAATCTGTCCGGGCGTAAGCCAACAGGGATTCAATTAGTTTTCATCTATAACAAAAACACCTCCGGGCTTCAGGCCCGGAGGTGTTTTTGTTTTTTTTTCTTTTTCCTGGTTTTGTTATCAGGCCTTTTTAACAGGCATTTGTTGTTGTAACTGGTTAAGTTGTAACTGATCAATAATACCGTCAACCACTTTGGGCAGTTCTTTTAAGGTTTTCTGCGGGTTGTGCAATTCGCCAACACCAAAGCCACGCCATACCAGTTTGCGGGTACGGTTATCAACCAAATCGATAATCAGGGTGCCCTCTTTATAAGGAACGCGGGCATAACCGCCGCCGCCGTAACCAAAGCCATAGCCCCAGCCGCCGTACGGGTATCCCCAACCCCAGCCGCCGTAACCGTAAAACGGTCTGCGGTAACCCCAGCCCCAGCCATAACCGAAGCCTATACCGGGATAACCCCAACCGGCATAATAGGTAGGGTAAAACTCGGTACGCATGCCTCTGCCTGTTATGGTTGAGTAACTAAGCAACAAATCAGCATCACCTTCCTGGTATTTAAGGCCTTTACTTTCAAGCGCCGCTATAGCAGCGTCTTTTACTCTTTCATCTGCCACTTCTCTTTTAACAACTGCGCCGGCTTTATTGGTCATGGTTGCAGGAGGTAGCCAGGCAAAGGTGCGGTAAGAAGAGAGATCGGTTTTGTTACGGGCTGCTGTATAATAACTATAGCTGCTACAAGCCGACAAGGTGGCCAGCAGCAAAAACGCCATCCCTGTGATAATAGATTTTTTCATGACAAATTACTCCCTTTATTTATAACATTAGACTATGCGCAAAACAAAGGTTTAATTTAGATAAATAATTTTATTAAACAACGGGATATGGAATCTGGAAGAGCCAGAGATTGATTACGAAAAAACAGATAGCAGAGGCGGAAAACAGGAAAAAGCAGACCGGCGATCGCTTTTGCTTTCCAGCGGGACGATTATTGAAGTACGGTACCGTTTAAAATGATTACCTGCTTAAGCTAAGCAACTGCGCGTAAACCTTCTCGGTAGGCAAACCAACCACATTGGTATAGGAACCGTTGATCCGCTCGATACCGATTAAACCGATACGCTCCTGGATACCGTAGGATCCCGCCTTATCAAGCGGCTGGTATTTATCAACATAGCTTTTGATCTCGGTGTCTGTAAGTTTGCGGAAAAACACTTCCGACCGATCAAAAAACATATTGTAAGTACCTTTGTAAAGCAGGCAAACGCCGGTAATTACTTCATGTACCCTGCCCGATAATCTTTGCAGCATTTCAACAGCCCCGCCCGGTGTTTCCGGCTTACCCAATATTAATCCATCTATACAAACAATGGTGTCGGCGGTGAGCACCACTTCATCGGTTACTGATTCGGTATAAGCTTCGGCTTTTTTTCGGGCTATATATAAGGCCACTTCAGGCGGGGTTAAGCCCTCCGGGTACGATTCATCAACATCCTTCAGCACAACACGAAAATCGATATCCATCAGCCGTAGCAGTTCCTGCCGCCTTGGCGATTTTGAAGCGAGAATTACAGGTGGAATACCCCCCTCTAAATCTCCCCCGGCTGGGGAGACTTTTTGATATTCGTTAGGAAAGGATGAATTCATAAATATAAAAAGATTATTAAGCCCTCTCCTCCGGGGAGGGTTGGGTGGGGTTATTACCAGCTATAGGCCTGCTCGCTCATCCATTTATCCTGTACCTTGAGCACTTTTTCGATGATATCGCGGGCGCAGCCTTTTCCGCCGCCATAGGGCGAAACATAGGCGCTTACCGCCTTAATTTCTTCTACAGCATCGGCAGGACAAACCGGCAAACCGGCAAGTTTCATTACTTCAAGGTCGGGAATATCATCGCCCATGTACAGTACGTTGGCAGCTATGATACTTTTTTCTTCAAGATAAATTTTAAATCTCTGCGATTTAGTATGCGTTCCCATATAAACATCCTGGATACCAAGACTATTTAAACGGTACATAGCGCTTTTTGAACGGCTGCCCGATATCGCGCAAACATTATAGCCGCATTTAACAGCCAGCTGCAGTGCATAACCGTCTTTAATATTAAAGGCGCGGCTTTGCTCGCCGGTATCAGTAACAAAAACCGACCCATCGGTTAATACGCCGTCTACATCAAAAATGAGGGTGGTAATATCTTTTAATTTGTTAAGGAACGATTCCATTTTTTAGGGATTACGCCGATTTCTTATTTTCGGGATTACACCGATTATTTTATGATTACACCGATTCTACCGTTTGCAGATCTGGGTTTGCTGTGCTTAACTGCAATTGCCGCTTCCACTAATGGCCAACCACCAATTGAAACTATTGGTTATCTCTCCATTCGTAAACCCAGGCCGATTGGATCTGTTCGAGATGCCCCTCGTTGGATTCGGCACGGGTACCCGCGAAGTTTGGCAGGCTCAGCACCCACTCCAGCAGTTCGGTAAAGCGGATACGGTATATCTTTGACTCGTCGAAATCGTCACCAAACTTCTCATAAAGTTCGATAGCAATATCTTCATAATCATTCCAATGAATTGGTAAGGCAAATTTATTATCGCTCATTTCTATTGATTTTACGTATTACCCCGATCTTGTTAATACGGTGCAAGTTATACGTTTTATTTAGTGTTTTAAAGGGATTGCTGCAATTTAGTGGCCTAAAAACTGCGACTGATCAGGTAAAGTAACTTCGATATCGCCATCGATGATAACACACTGGCAGCCAAGGCGTGAGTTGATGCGCGGGTTTACTGCCCTATCAATAAAATCCTCTTCCTTATCTGATATTTCCTGAATGTTGTCCATCCCCTTATTTACGTAAACATGGCAGGTGCTGCAGCCGCAAACACCACCGCAATTGTGCTGAAGCTCGATGCCATTTTCGAGGCATACGTCCAATACAGATTCTCCTTCGGCTATTGGCAACTCAATACTTTCGTGCCCTTTTTCCTCAAAGTTGACCTTTATCTTATAAATGTTCATTTAGGCAAAAGTAACAAAATTACCCGTTTGCGCTAATCTCATTATTGTTTTTGATAATACCCTGACTTAACAAAGTATAAATATCTTGTAACAGAGGCGTATCGTTCAGCATTTGCAGGTGCGCGGCCATGGTACCCGTATCGTTACGAACCGCCGGACCGGTTTGTACCTCTCCCGGCATCTGCTCCTGAACTTTCAGCGCGGTTTCCAGGATCAGGGGGCGCAACATTTCAAAGTCCATCTGGTTACGGGCAAGTACTTGCCGTGCCGTGTTATATAAGTAATTGGGGAAATTACAGGCAAATACGGCTGCCAGGTGTAATACCCTGCGCTGTGCAGAACTAACGGCATATACATTATTGCTTATGGTGTAGGCCAATTCTTTTAATTGCGCCAATATCTCATCGTTCCCGCCTTCCAAACAAAGCGGAACTGACCTGAAACTAACCTCACGTACTTTACTGAAAGTTTGCAGCGGATAAAAAACGCCTGCATTGGCAGTAAACGCAATTAGGGTATCAAGGTCGGTAGCTCCTGATGTATGCACCATCAATTTATTGTGAACGGCCAGCGCCCGGGCAACTTGCGCTATCGCGTCGTCTTTTATCGCGATTACAAATAAATCGGTATCCGGTAAAATATGGTCCAAATGATCAACGGCTTCGGCACCAACATGATAAGCTAATAACCATGCCTTTTGCAGATCGCGGCTATACACCTGTACAATACGGTGCCCGGCATTTTTAAACGCGGCTGCCATATGGGTAGACACATTGCCCGAGCCTATTATTGTTATGCGCATAATACGAAGATTAGAAATCAATAAACTACAAATCCTTTACAAACAAGATCGAAATATCAGATGCAAAGAGACACTTTTACTTTGCAAAAAAATCAATTACTAAAACCTCTCGGCCCAGCTAAGTCCGTCAGGTAATTCAGTTCTGCTAAATTCGATATGCACTACCCTCCTTTTTCTGTTATCAGAAGTGCGGCCGGAAGCATGCATCAGCAAAGGCCGCATTACCATCATGCCCCCTGCCTGCACATTGCTGGTTACAGAAGTAAAAACTTGATGATTGATACTTTCAGGACGAATAACGCCATCAAGGTGCGAACCGGGGATAACTTTCAAAGCGCCGTTACCTTCATCAGTATCATCTAAATGGATCCGGATGGTAAAATTATCTTCAAGAATGTTTAAAGGGGGCTGTACGGCAAACTGGTTATGCTTCAATGTCCAGGGGACATATCCTGCAATGTCGTTTTTTTTATCAACCGAAATTGTCAGGTCCTGGTGCCATGCTACAAACCAGTTAGATAAGGCCGGCTTATCAAAGTAAATGGACTTTACTACAAAATAGCCTTCACCAAACAGCATTTGAAGGCAGGCATGGAGTCTATTTGTAAAAATTAAGGCAGATATGCAAGGAATAGCCTTAAGAAACTGCCGGATGGCAAACAGATCATCGGTTTGCCTGAACAAGGGGCCGGTTTTATCGGCACGTTCAATGGCAGCAATGATAGTATTCACCTCGGCATCAGTATAAATAGCATTAACAACGGTAAAACCGTCGGTTTTGATTTTATGCTGATGCCGGGCAATGTCCACTTAAACGGTTTTAAGTTCTTTATTACGGCGCCTGATTGATAAAAGGAAACCTATTACCATAATTACAGACCCGCTCCAAAAGAAGTTGATATAAGGGAAGCTGATGGCGCGCATCACTATCCATGGCTTTTTATTTTGAGGCTGTTGGTAAACAGTAATCTCCATTTTTTTGCTCTCCGGGTTAATCCTCGAGAAACGGAGTTTCAGTCCTGCATCCTCAACCTTGCGGGCAAAATCAAATACGTTACCATCCTTAATCATAAATACCGGCTCGGCATTGTAAACGGTATTGTTGGCATGCACCTCGAGGTTAGCGCCAATAGCAACATCATTAGGCCCAACCTTAATATTTTGTACACTTGCCTGTTTGTTGATCGATTTCAGGATTATGAAACCATCGCGATATCTGATAGTATCGCCAACGGCTACCTCGTGCGCAACAGGTTCATCGTAGTTTTTATCGTCGTTACCTTCATCATGAGCCGCTTCGCCGCCCTGCATATTAAAGCCCTGGCTTGGCACGGCAGTAATGTGGGTATACAAATCGCTGGTTAGATAATGCTTGGTATCCGGCGATGAAGCAAAACCCGCTTCACGACTGGCCTGTACCTTTGGCTTCAGTACAAAGTTTTCGAGCACTTTTCCGTTAGCATCCAGTTTTTTGTAATCAACCTTATAAAAATGCTCGGGCGTGGAAATCGAATCGCCGAGGTAGGTAATGGTATAATCGCCCATTTTTACCGGCACATTCTTATAAATCATGATGTTTTCCTTAACGTTGCCAGCTTTTTCGTCAAAACCCTGCACAGCAAGTTCGCCGCTTGCGTTTTGCGAAACCACTTTGCTGGTACCAGCCGCTATCACCGCGCCGATTAACAGAAAACCGAAGCCAAGGTGCGCCACAGCGGCACCCGCCAGCTTAAATTTACCTTTAAAGGCATCAACCAAAACTTTGGCATTAGCCACTACCGAATAAACCGAGCCGCACATCACCAATATAAACACAACGTTTAGCTTGTAAACGCCCGTAACAACCACTATTAAAGCAGTGATCAGCATGGCGAAAACAAAGTAAACGCCCGTAGTGATGAAGAAACGGGTAATATCTGTTTTCTTATATTTTAAAAACTGTGTAAAGCCGGTAAGTATGGTAACCACAAAAGCGAATGCCGATTGAATCACATTGTAATGTTTAACGGCATCGGCAGGCGGGGCTATTTTAGTACCGAACATAGCATTCCACACCGGTACCGATGTAACAACGATAAGGTGGAAACATGACAGGCCCAAAAACACCGAGCCTACAAACATCCAGAATTCGCGCGAGTAGGTTTCTTCATCCTTTTTGGTGATCGGGAGCTCCTTCCATCGCCATACCAAAACACCAATGGTGATGGCCAGGAATATCAGGATGCCGATTACAAGCTGCCAGAACATGCCCAGATCGGTAAAGGCATGCACCGAACTTTCGCCAAGGATACCGCTGCGTGAAAGGAACGAGGTGTACCAAACCAACACAAAGCTGATCAGCACTAAAAATGTAGCTGTAAAATACGAGTGACCGCTATTTTTAAATACGATAAGTACGTGCAATGCAGCAACTATGGTTAACCAGGGAAAGATAGAACCGTTCTCTACCGGGTCCCAGGCCCAGAAGCCGCCGAAGTTTAATGATTCATAAGCCCAAAACGAACCCATAATCACCCCGGTGCCCAAAATCATCGAGCCAAATAAGGTATATGAAATAGCAGGCTGTATCCATTCTTTATAGCGTTTTTGCCAAAGGCCGGCCACTGCGTAAGCAAAGGGAACAACCAGCGAAGCAAAACCCAAAAACAATGTAGGCGGGTGAATGATCATCCAGTAGTTTTGCAGTGAAGGGTTCATGCCCTGCCCGTCTTTTATAAAATCGAGGTAGTTTGGCTGCGAGAAAATTGGCGCTTCAATACCCGAATTACGCAACAGCAAAAACGGCGAGCTGCCTATGCGGGTACCCAAAATATCAATGCCCAACACCATGGTAGCCAGGATCACCTGCGATAAGGCCACAACCGTCATCACCGGACGCTCCCACGATTTTGCTTTAACAATTAACAGGTTACCTAAAACGGCCTGCCAAAATGCAAACAGCAAAAAGCCGCCCTCCTGCCCGTTCCAAAAACCCGATACCAAATAGTAAACCGGCAACGAACGCGAAGTGTACGACCATGCGTAATGATATTCAAAGTAATGATTGTAAAGGATATAAAACAGGCAGATACCCATCCCCAAAATGCCGATTGAGTTAACGATAAAGCCTATCCGACCTAAACGCTGCCAGCTGCTGTCCAGCTTTCCGGCATCATCGGTAGTGGCAAAGTAATAGCTTAAAAACGACAACAGGGCTGCTCCAAACGAAAGAACGATAAAAAACTGGCCGATCTGCCCCGGTAGAAGGTGCTCGCCCTTAAATACTGTATTCATCAAAAATGGTTAAATGCTGGCTTGTTTGGCCTTTACTTCGGTAACGTCTAATTTATCCTGGGTATATTTAGATGGGCATTTCATCAGGATCTTGCTGGCGTGAAATTCGTTGCCAACCATTTGGCCTGTAACCACCAATTGCTCTGAACGCTCAAAATCCTCAGGTTTTGTGCTGTTGATGATAACTTTACGCTCTTCGCCTTTATTATCATTCATGTAAAATGAAAAATAATTCGCATCCTTGGTGGCATCGTAAACAAGTTCCTTCTTTTTGTTGAGGTGCCCGATCACGTGCAACTCGGTACCCGATTGCTGCGCCTCTGCAAAAGTAGCATAGGTACTTGAACTTGAATAAACACTTATAATAACCGCTATAGCAACTGCTATAACAACCAAACCAAAAATAGCGCTCTTTTTCATTTTACGGTTTATATTAATTTAAATCGATTTGCAAAAATACAAAACATGCAGCTAAATAAGTTTATTACAAGATATATGTATTATTTAGAACCATTCTTAATAATTAAAACGTACCGAATTTGCGCTTCAGATTGACAGCATAGGTAGTGTCTCATTAAATAATGATGGGTAATTAGGAGGCAATAGGTTACCCGCAAAGTATCGGCACCACGACTTTACAAGGTAAAATCAACCTGCTTTGAATAAAATTGCCGTTAAACAATTCATGAATTTGTTTAACGGCAACTTTAAATACCTGTTCACTGAACCGAAAAGGGAACAGGCAGGTTTTCGCGTATGCAAATCATCCCAAAGCTTATGTGGCTACGTACTTAAAGCCTTCAGAATTCCCGCTGAACACATTAAATAATTTTAGCCTTCTCCAACTCTGCCTGCATTTGCTGCTGTAAGCTCAATGCTTCGGCCCTTGCGGCTTCGGCAAAATCCTCTCCGCTGCCTGCATATAATATGGAACGCGACGAATTAACCAGTAAACCGCAATCTTTAGTAATGCCATACCGGCAAACATCTTCCAGGCTGCCGCCCTGCGCGCCTACACCCGGCACCAGCAAGAAATTATCAGGCGCATACTGCCTTATATTAGTAAACTCGGTGCTTTTGGTAGCGCCCACTACATACATGATCCTGTCGGCACCGGCCCAGGTATTGGCCTTTTTTATCACGGTTTCGTACAAAAAATTATCTCCCGTTTGCAGGTATTGAAAATCCATACTCCCCACCGAAGAGGTTAAAGCCAGAATAATCACCCATTTACCTTCGTAAGCCAGGTAAGGCGTAACGCTATCATTACCCATATAAGGCGTAATAGTAATAGCATCAAAACTCATCCCGCCCGATTGCTCATCAAAAAAAGCGCGGGCGTATTTATCCGAAGTATTACCAATATCACCACGTTTGGCATCGATAATACTCAGGCAGTCTTTGGGCAGATATTTATAGGTATCAATCAAGGCCTGCAGGCCTTTGATGCCATACGCTTCGTAAAAAGCGGCATTGGGTTTATACGCTACGCACAAATCTTTGGTGGCGTCAATAATCCGTTTGTTAAACTCGAATATCGGGTCGGGGTAAGATTTTAAAAATTCGGGGATCTTATTGATATCCGGGTCGAGCCCTACACATAAAAACGACTTCTTCTTTTTGATCTGTTCAATTAAATCCTGGCGCGACATCATATAAGGGTAATAAATATTTTAATTGTCAAAAAAACTAAAAATTTAGCTTACACGTTATCTCAGCACAGATATTTATTTTTAATAATTTGATTTTAAGAAATAATTGTTTACAATTGCATCGTTTTCCAATGAATTTTTCTTGCACTAAAGAAACAATTTAAATCACCACGCTTTTTATTATCACTTTCATATAATACTGGCACGGGTTTGGATGTTTACTAAAAACAGGTTTCAAGATCAATTTCTTTCAATTATTGCCTTGCGCGCTTTTGCGTACGCTGAGCTTTAACACTTGCTTGGAAATTACCATTTGAAAAAAGATACAATAAAAAATCCCTTTTGAACTATAATTCATATCATGTCTGATAAAATTGAATTGAACGACAAACTCGTTTCTGAGTTGCGCGAAATTGCCAAAAATTTAGGTATTACCGAAGCAGACGAGCTTCGTAAGGCACAGCTTATAGCCCGCATTAATGAACAACAACAATTAATTGAAGCCGCCAGGGCTCAGCAAAATATAATTGAAGCAGCATATACCCCCACCCCCGTGGCTGGCGAAGTTACTGCTGAAACCGCAGAGAAACCCCGTAAACGGACCCGTGTTATAAAACCCAAACAATCATCATCAAAACCACGGGTTGAAGTACCTTTAGACGATACAAACCTCTTTGATACGCACGAAGATGAGCCTGCACAGGATGAAGCCGAAAATGAAACGCCGGTAGCAGCCCCCGCCGAAACTGAAACACCGCAACCTGGTGAAGTAACGGCGGCGAAAATGGAAGAATTGGTTTCGGAAGCCCGTACACAAAAATTTGAGCGACGTGTTAATCCAAACAATCAACACCAGCAAAAAGCGCAGGAACCTGCAATTAACCTCGATTTTGATAACGTTATCATTAACGAAGGCGTACTGGAAATTATGCCCGACGGTTATGGCTTTCTCCGCTCATCTGATTACAATTACCTCACCTCGCCCGATGATATTTATGTATCGCAATCGCAGATCAAACTTTTCGGTTTAAAAACAGGCGATACCGTGCGCGGCAGTATCCGCCCGCCAAAAGAAGGCGAAAAATATTTTCCGCTGGTACGCGTGGAAGCCATCAATGGCCGTGTTCCTGCCGAAGTTCGCGACCGTGTTCCGTTTGATCACTTAACGCCGCTTTTCCCGTCAGAAAAACTAAGCCTCTTTACCGATCCTAACAACTACTCAACCCGGATCATGGACCTGTTTTCGCCAATTGGCAAAGGCCAGCGTGGTTTGATCGTGGCTCAGCCAAAAACAGGTAAAACCATGTTGCTGAAAGATGTGGCTAACGCAATAGCAAAAAACCACCCCGAAGTATACCTTATTATATTACTGATTGATGAACGCCCTGAAGAGGTTACAGACATGGCCCGCAGCGTACGCGCCGAAGTGGTTTCATCAACATTTGACGAGCCGGCCGAGCGCCACGTAAAAATAGCCAATATTGTACTTGAAAAAGCTAAACGTATGGTAGAATGCGGTCATGATGTGGTGATCCTGCTGGATTCTATCACCCGTTTGGCCCGCGCCTATAATACCGTTGCCCCTGCATCAGGTAAAATATTATCGGGTGGTGTTGATGCCAACGCGCTGCACAAACCCAAACGCTTTTTTGGCGCGGCCCGCAACATTGAAGATGGCGGCTCGTTAACCATCATCGCTACGGCACTTACCGAAACAGGCTCGAAAATGGACGAAGTTATTTTTGAGGAGTTTAAAGGTACCGGTAACATGGAGTTACAACTGGATCGTAAACTATCCAACAAACGTATCTTCCCTGCTATCGATATCACTGCTTCAAGCACCCGTCGCGACGACTTACTGCTTGACCGTGAGACACTTCAACGCATCTGGATTCTGCGCAACCACCTTGCCGATATGAACTCTCAGGAATCGATGGAGTTTTTACAGGCCCAGATTCGCGGAACAAAAACCAACGAAGAATTTTTGATTTCGATGAATTCGTAATATTTTAGCGATAATGAAGTTATAAGTAATGCAGAATATTATTTGTAACTTCATTATTACTTAATAAAACCCTGATAACTTCGATGGCGAAATGAAGAGACGCGTAAAAAAACACCTTCCAAATGCTATTACCTGTGCCAATCTTTTCAGCGGCTGCATCGGTATAGTTTTCGCTTTCCAGGGTAACCTTATTGTGGCTGCATATGCCATTTTTTTAAGCTCGATATTCGACTTTTTTGACGGCCTTGCCTCAAGGGTTTTAAATTCCTACTCGTTTATCGGTAAAGACCTCGATTCGCTTGCAGATATGGTAAGCTTCGGTGTATTACCATCGGCCATCATGTATGAGTTGTTTTTACAAGCCCCTCAAATAGATGGTATAAGCCACCTGTTAAAGTATGCCGCTTTTCTGTTGCCAGTATTTTCGGCGTTACGCTTGGCTAAGTTTAATAATGATACCAGGCAGTCTGACAGTTTTATAGGTTTGCCCACACCGGCTAACGCTATACTGATAGCATCATTACCTTTAATCATGCAACAGTATGATGTATTGGCGCATTACATATTAAGCCCTTACCTGCTTACTGTTTTGATATTGGTGATGTGTTCGCTGCTGGTGTCTGAAATACCGCTGATGTCGCTTAAATTTAAAAACCGCGACTTTAACAAGAACATTTTCCGTTATTTACTGCTCATGTTTTCGGCAATACTGATACTATTTTTTAAATTTGTGGCCGTTCCGGTGGTTATATTTATTTATATCACCTTATCCTTAATTCAAACAAAACTCACAAATGACAAAATTCCAGGCTGAAATAGACGTAATGCCCAAAAAAGAAATACTTGACCCGCAAGGTAAAGCGGTAACCGGTAGCATGAAAAACCTTGGCCTTGCCGAGATCCAGAACGTGCGCATAGGTAAACACATTACACTCGAACTTGAAGCCGAAAGCGCCGAAGCCGCCGAAGCCAAAGTTGACCAGGCCTGCAAAAGCCTTTTGGCTAACCTGATTATGGAAAGCTATACCTTTAAGGTTTCTGAGGTTGCTTAAAGCTGAAAGCCGAAGGCTTAAAGCGAAAAGCATATTAAAAAATATAAAAAATTCGATATAAGAAAAAAGGCGACCCTTAAGGTTGCCTTTTTTCTTATGATGTTCCTATTTATATTAGAAAAGGTTTTGGCCGTTGGCTTTATGCTTTAAGCCTTGGGCTTTCAGCTTACAAATTAGCTTCTTTCTCTTCCTTAATTTGTTTCAGGGTATTTAAATTGGCCGATACCAGGGCGTTTACCTGGTTAAATTTATCCTGGATTTCGGCAGGGTTCTGGCCTCCGGCTTTGCAGGCCAGTTCAACTTCCTGTATAATGGCCTGGCTTATGGGCATGCCAAAAAAGCCAAGGTTGGGTTTTAGTTTATGTGCAGCCTGGGCTGCTACAGGCCAATCCTGTGCGGCGATGGCATTACCGATATTTTTCAATAACTCGGGCGATTGCTCCAGGAACATGCCTATCGAATCAACAATAAAATCGTCGCTGCCGTCAGCAATCTCATATAAAAAGGATAAGTCAAGATCCTGATCTGGTGAAATATATGCCATATATAGAGCTTTGTATTATTCAAAAGTATACTTTTTTACGATTAAATTGTCTTTAAGTTGAGCCTTTAACTCTAAAATATTTTTTCCGAATACAGGATGTACCAGTTGAGGGGCAATTTCGGCCAGGGGGATAAGCGTAAAGCTCCGCTTATATAACTCGGGGTGCGGTACCACCAGGTTTGATTCATGGATAACCTTATCGCCATAAAACAAAATATCGATATCAATAGTGCGGGCGCCCCATTTTACTTCCCTCCTGCGGCCCATCTTTAATTCAATCGCCAATACCTTTTTCAATACCTGCTGTGCGGTAAGGGTGGTTTGCAGCATCAGCACCTGGTTCAGATAGTCGGGTTCATCCGTTTTCCCCCACGATTGCGTTTCGTATACCGACGAAACTGTTACCGGCACCGCAACCTCTGCCGAAATCAGCTCAATCGCCTGCTGCAGAAACAATTCGCGGTTGCCGAGGTTACTACCCAATAGTAAAAAAACATTTATCATGTTGTAACAAATATAATGGAACCCGCTCTTAGCATTATACGGTGCCTTATTATTAAGTTTGCGCATAGATAACAAGATTTATAACGTTAATGAAACAATTCTTCAAATTCGTTCTGGCTACAATTGTAGGGGTAGTTATATCTGCCATTATTATCGGTGTTATAGGAATAGGGATTATCGCAGGCCTTGTAGCCTCGGCAGGCAGCGATAAAGTAACCGAAGTTAGCCCTAACTCGGTTCTTTACATGTCGCTTAAAAACCAGATCACCGAACGTACGCCTAACAACCCTCTGGCCGGACTTGGTTTTTTAGGACTTGATGAAGATAAATCTATCGGTCTGAATGATATCCTGGCAGATATTAAAAAAGCCAAAACAGATGCCAATATCAAAGGTATTTACCTTGATGAAAGCTACATGACCGCCGGGCAGGCCACCACCGAAGAGATCCGCAACGCCCTGATCGACTTTAAAAAATCAGGCAAATTCATCATCGCCTATGCCGAAGTTTACACCCAGGGATTTTACTACCTGGCCTCGGTTGCCGATAAAGTTTATATTAACCCTAAAGGCGTTTTTGAATTTCATGGCTTTAGTTCGCAAACCACTTTCCTTAAAGGCGCGCTGGATAAACTGGGCATTGAAGCGCAGATTATTAAAGTTGGCACATTTAAAAGCGCGGTTGAACCATTGTTCCTTACCAAAATGAGCGATGCCAATAAACTGCAGGTAACCTCCTACCTCGGCTCATTATATGATCATTTTTTAACCGGCATCAGCAAAAGCCGCGGTATTAATAAAGATTCGTTGTTTACTTATGCTGATAACATGCGCATCCAGTTTCCGGAAGACGCATACAAACTTAAACTGGTTGACGGCTTAAAATATAAAGACGAAATACTTAACGATTTAAAAAAACGTACGGGCACCGATTTAAAGGATGATTTAAAAAGCGTTGATTTAAACGATTATGCCAAAAACAAAGCAGACGACGGCGATGATAAATCTGACGATTCGGCATCCAAAAACCGCATAGCGCTGGTTTACGCCTCGGGCGATATTAATACCGGCGAGGGGCAGGATAACACCATCGGCTCTGAAACGATATCAAAAGCGCTGCGTAAAGCCCGGTTAGATGACAAGGTGAAAGCGGTAGTGCTGCGTGTAAACTCACCCGGCGGCAGTTCGCTGGCTTCCGACGTGATCTGGCGTGAGGTTAAACTTATACATGAAACAAAACCAATCATTGTATCCATGGGCGATTATGCCGCTTCGGGCGGTTACTATATATCATGTGCCGCCGATTCTATCATCGCGCAACCCAACACTATTACCGGCTCGATAGGTATTTTCGCGGTACTGCCGAATATGCAGAAACTGTTTAACGATAAGCTTGGCGTAACATTTGATGGCGTAAAAACCGGCAAGTATGCCGACTTAGGCGATGTGAGCCGCCCCTTAAGCCCCAATGAACGCCTCATTTTACAAAACAGCGTAAACCATGGCTATGACGATTTTACCAAAGCCGTAGCCGAAGGCCGCAAAAAAACGCAGGCTTACATCAACAGTATTGGCCAGGGCCGTGTATGGACAGGCGAACAGGCATTGAAAAACGGTCTGGTTGACAGGTTGGGTAACATAGATGATGCCATAGCCTCGGCCGCCAAAAAAGCTAAGATCAAAAACTATAGGTTAGTGGCTTACCCGGAGCAAAAAAGCTTTTTCAACAAACTGGGTAACGGCCTGAGCGCCGAAGTAAAAACCCGAATGGTAAAAAGCGAGCTTGGCGAAAACTACCGCGTTTACGAGCAAATAAAGGGCTTAACACAAATGATGCGTACACCCCAGGCCCGGTTACCTTACGATCTGGTGATTAAATAACTGTGGGTTCAAGGTTCAATCATTTACTTTCTATCTTGATCTCATTGAAATCAATAGCACCTTCAATATCAATCACAATTTCTTTACTTATATATGAAGGAGCATCCTGTAAATAACCAATCGCATAATATTTACTATGCTCTTTTATTATTTTAAGTATTCCGCCTTTCTGCTTCGAAACAATTGCAGGTAAAAGAAAATCCATCCTTTTGTTATTTCCAACAAAAACAAAAGCCTTATCCGGTTTAGAACCATACAAAAGCTGGATTTTTTGCGAAGGATAAATTGTTATACCTTTATAAACAAGCGTGTCATTCTTTAAAACCGCATCCTGCGCCGAGGCAATACTAACCTGTGTAAGTACCAAACCCAGCAAAACCAATACTTTTTTCATAACATGTAGATAGTGTTATTATATGTCTAATATACTGATACTTTTAGAAGTATTGTATAGTATCTAAAAACAAACCCGCCCCCTAAGCTGTCATTACAATGGCTTTTTGTATTTTTACGCCCTCACTGTATTTATGGAAAATAAACCCATAGCCCGTACGCTTCGTTTGCTGTCACAACTCATGGAGCTGCATGAGGTTAACCCTTTCAAAATCAAATCGGTGGCTAACGCTGCGTTCAAAATTGACAAGTTGCCCTTCCCTATTGCGGGTAAAAAGCTGGAGGAGCTGGAAAAGATTGATGGCATTGGTAAAAGTATAGCCGGTAAAGTGGCGGAGCTGTTGGAAACCGGCACCCTGACCGATCTGCAGGAGATGCTGGATAAAACCCCGGCAGGCATTGTAGAGATGATGGGCATTAAAGGTATAGGCCCTAAAAAGGTTGCCATCATCTGGAAAGAGCTGGGCATCGAAAACACCGGCGAACTTTTTTATGCCTGCAATGAAAACCGCCTGATAGAAGCGAAGGGTTTTGGTTTAAAAACCCAGGAAGAAATTCGTAAAGCCATCGAATTCAGGATGGCCAGCAATGGCAAATTCCTTTTTGCACAGGTAGAGAAGGAAGCCAACGAGCTGATGGAAGAGGTTAAGGCGATCTTTCCGGACGCCCTGAAACACTTCGCGGGCGAGTTCAGGCGGTTGAATGAGATCATTACCGAAATTGTAATTGTAGTTGGCAGCATTAACCACCACGTTGCCTTTGATGCCCTGGTAAACTCGGCAATACTTTGCAATGTAACCCAAAACAAAAACCATGTGCAGGGCGAACTGAAAAACGGATTGTTAGTTGATATTATTTGTGTTGATAAAGCCGATTATTATAAAGAGCTGTTTATCAACACCGGTACCGACGAGCATGTACAGGCGGTTTTTGACCGGATCAATGTACCTATAGAACAACCGGAAACCGAGGAACTGATTTACACCAAGGCTGGCCTGAGCTGGATGCAGCCCGAATTGCGCGAAGGCACCCTGTTTATTGAAAAGGCAGAAAAGAACGAACTCCCTACCCTGATTAACCTGCACGACCTTAAAGGAACCCTCCATAACCACAGTACCTGGAGCGACGGGGTAAACACCATTGAAGAAATGGCCCTATACTGCCGCGATATCCTGAAACTGGAATATTTAGGCATGTGCGATCATAGCAAAAGCGCCGTATATGCCAAGGGACTGAGCATTGAAAGGGTATTGCAGCAACATGAGGAGATAGATGCCCTAAACAAGAGATTAAACGGCTTCCATATATTTAAAGGTATCGAATCGGATATATTATACGATGGCGCGCTGGATTACCCTGCCGAGATATTACAGAAATTTGATTTTGTGGTAGCATCTGTGCATTCAACCCTTAAAATGGACGAAGAAAAAGCGACGTCAAGGCTTATTACAGCAATCGAAAACCCTTATACCACCATTTTAGGGCACCCCACCGGCAGGCTGTTGCTAAGCCGCGCCGGGTACCCTATCAACTATAAAAAAGTAATAGATGCCTGTGCCGCCAACAAAGTAGTGATAGAAATTAACGCCAACCCGCTCCGGCTCGACCTGGACTGGCGCTGGCACCAGTATGCCTTGGATAAGGGTGTAATGCTCTCTATAAACCCGGATGCTCACCGTATTGAGGGCTTTAACGATGTGCATTACGGTGTGTTGGCTGCCCGCAAAGGCGGTTTATATAAAGAAAGGTGCTATAACGCGTTATCCTTGCAGGAAATAACCGAAGCGTTTGCTAAAAAAAGAGGTTAATTTTAGTGATTAGAGGTTGGGATCAGAGATCAGAGGTTGGAGATTAGAGATTAGAGGTTGGAGATTAGAGATTAGGTTAGGCAAAAATGAATTTGGCAAAATGACTCAATGACCTAATGACTTTAATGACTATAATGACTTTAATGACTTTAATGACCTAACAACAAAAAGGAGATGAATTTAAAAGATAAAGTACAAACCATACAGGCATCTGCCAAAACACCATCTATTTTGGTAGTTGGCGACCTGATGGTTGACCATTATATCACCGGCAGCGCTTCGCGCCTGTCACCCGAGGCTCCGGTGCCGGTAGTTAATGTAAAAAATGAAACTACCACCCTTGGCGGCGCGGGCAATGTGGTGCAAAACCTGGTATCGTTAGGAGCAAAAGTAGTTGTAGCCGGTATTATAGGCAATGACAGCGCGGGCGGCGACCTGATTTCGATACTATCCAAGGAAGGCGTTGAAACCGATACGATTATTAAAGATGGCAGCCGACCCACCACGGTGAAAACGAGGGTTTTGGTGGGTAGCCATCAGCTGGTGCGTGTTGACCGGGAAGTTACAGACGAGGTAAGCGAAACCATAAGCGCTGAGCTGATCGACAAACTGAACGGCTACCTTGACGAGGTTGATATGGTGCTTTTATCTGATTATAACAAAGGACTGTTTTCGCCGTTTTTAACACAGGCTGTGATCAGGGCGGCAAATGCAAGAGGTAAAAGAGTGATCATTGACCCCAAAGGGCTTAATTATAAAAAATACGAGGGCGCATTTATCATTAAGCCTAACCGCAAAGAGTTGGCAGAAGCGGCAAAAACGGAGAAAATAAACTCGGTTGAAAGCTTGCAACAGGCTGCAGGGATTATTTTGGAGCAAACAGGCGCCGAATATATAGTGGTTACCCTATCTGAAGAGGGTATGGTGATATTAAGCGAAAACGGCTACAGCTTGCTGCCCGTAAAAGCCACCGAGGTATTTGACGTAACCGGCGCGGGCGACACTGTGCTGGCAACCATGGCGTATTTTATGGCCGGAGGGCTTACGCTCGAAGAAAGCTGTGAACTGGCCAACCATGCGGCCGCCATAGTGATTCGCCGTGTTGGAAGCGCCACCACTACCATACAGGAAATTATCGAAGATATTGAGAGAGGCGAAAGCTAAAAGGTTAAAGGCGAAAGGTTATGAGCCGGAAGAAAAATGACCTAATGACTCAATGACCTAATGACTGATAAGAAATGAGTAAAATATTAAACGAACTTAAAGATCACCAGGAAACGTTGCAACGTGTAATTGATACGCTAGGGAATGATATTGAAACGGCTTGCGAAATGATCACCAAAACCATAAAAAACGGCAATAAGGTGCTATTGGCGGGCAATGGCGGCAGTGCGGCCGACGCGCAGCACATAGCGGCAGAGCTTACTGGCCGTTATATGAAAGACCGGCAACCCTTGCCTGGCATCGCGTTAACGGTTGATACATCGGCTTTAACATCGATAGCCAACGACTATGGTTATGAGCATGTGTTTTCGCGCCAGTTGGAGGCATTTGCACGCCCGGGCGATCTGTTTATAGGTATATCAACCAGTGGCAACAGTCCGGGGATATTGGCTGCCTTTGAATCGGCCGGGAAACTGGATGTTAAAACCCTGGGCCTTTCGGGCCGCGACGGCGGTAAAATGAACGGGCTTTGCGATTTGAATATCATCGTTCCATCAAACATTACAGCCCGGATCCAGGAAATGCACATTCTGATCGGGCATATCTTATGTACCGCTGTAGATGATCTTTTTTAATTGGAACATTAAGAAAAATACTAATCATCCGAAGACGGCATATTTGTGTCTCTACATCAAAAAAATAAAATGAGAACAGGTTTCGAAAAAACATTGCTTGATAAAATAACAGATCTGCCATCGCTGCGGCAAAAGGTAAAAACCTGGCAAAGCGAGGGTAAAAAAGTGGTGTTTACCAATGGCGTGTTTGATTTGCTGCATATCGGCCACCTTACCTACATGGCCAAAGCAGCCGAACTGGGTGATAAGCTGATTATAGGTCTGAACGCCGATAGTTCGGTTAAGCGTATTAAAGGCCCTACCCGGCCGGTTAACGATCAAAACAGCCGCGCGGCTTTATTGGCTGCGCTTTTTTTTGTGGATGCCATTGTGGTTTTCGAAGAAGACACACCGCTTAACCTGATCTCGACACTGCTGCCTGATATTTTGGTAAAAGGTGCAGATTACGCCGTTGAAAATATTGTGGGCGCCAAAGAGGTACTGGCTAACGGCGGAGAGGTAAAAACTATTGATTTTGTAGACGGATATTCATCCACTTCGATAATTGAAAAAATCAGGAGCCAAATTTCCTAAAGAGTTTAGCGATATGAAGATACTGGTAATCCGCTTTAGTTCGATGGGAGATATTATATATACTACTCCTGTTGTGCGCTGCCTTAAAACACAACTGCCGGATGCCGAGATTCATTTTTTAACCAAACCGGCGTTCAAATATATTTATGACAGTAATCCTTATGTTGATAAATTACTGTTGCTAAAGCCTTCTTTAACTGATACCATTAACGAGATCAAAGCTGAAAAGTATGATCAGATCATCGATCTGCATAATAACCTCCGCACCGGTATTATTAAACTACGAACCGGCATCAGGGCATCAACTTATAAAAAGCAGCCTGTACGCAAATGGCTAACGCTCAAGTTCAAGCTGAATCTGATTGCCCCGGAACACCTGGTAGACAGGTATTTAAAAGCGGTTAAGTTTTTGGGCGTGGTGAATGATGATAAGCCTATTGATTATTATGTTAAAAATCAACATGATATCAATAAACTTCTTCCTCCAGGCCACCAAAACGGATATGTAGCCTTTGTAATAGGCGCCACCCATTTTACCAAGCGGATGCCTAACTACAAAATCATCAGTATTTGTAAGCAGCTGAACATGCCGGTTTTACTTTTAGGCGGCAACGATGTAAAAGCAAATGCCGACGAAATAGCGGCTGCTGTAGGAAAACAGGTGCATAACGCCTGCGGCCTTACCTCGTTGGATGAATCTGTTTTCCTGGTATCAAAAGCTAAAAGTGTGATAGGGTTTGATACGGGCCTCACCCATATCGCCGAAGCATTTAATGTACCTATAGCTTCGGTATGGGGCGGTACCACGCCAGATTTATTGGGTGTATGGCCCTATAAAGTCAAAAACTCCTTAATTGCCGGTATTGAACTTTCATGCAGGCCCTGCTCAAAATTTGGTTTGGAAAAATGCCCGCTCGGGCATTTTAAGTGCATGAACGAGATACCCGAAACCGGGATAGCGGATTTTGCCAACACCTACAAACCATCCAACAACTTATAAATCTGCAAGTTAAATACCGATCACGTGATTTAAAGTTAAAATCCGCGTTATTTGTATTATTTATATATCTTTGCGACTTAACTTAAAATCTTTTCACACATGAAAAAAATCTTACTAAGCCTTTGCTTTTTAACAGCTTCTTTCGCGTCATTTGCTCAATTACCAACTTTTGGTGTTAAAGGTGGTGTTAACTTTGCAACCTTACATGCCACTGTTGACGGTGTAAGCGGATCAGGAAATTCAGGAAGCTTAACTACATTTAATGTAGGCGCTTTTGTCGATTTTAAATTTGACAACGTATCAATACAACCTGCTTTAAATTTTACCGGTAAAGGAGGCTCGTCAAGCGTATCAATTGATCAAGAGGCCGGTTCATCAGGCAAAGTAAAACTTTACTATTTACAGGTGCCTGTAAATGTTGTTTACCATGTACCTGCTGCTGTGGGTGAGTTTTACTTTGGCGCAGGCCCTTATGTTGGCGTGGGTGTTTCGGGTAAAGCGAAAGACGATCAGGGCAATTCTGAAAACATCAGTTTCGGCAGTACAGAAAACGACATTAAGAGAACAGATTTCGGAGCCAACGCCATTTTGGGCTTCAAATTTAAAACCGGCTTCCTGATCAATGCCAATTACGATTTAGGTTTAACCAACATTACCAATGTTAACGGTGTTAAACTTACCAATCGCGTTTTCGGCGTTTCTGTAGGTTATGCTTTCTAAACTTCGGTAAAGGAATGTATTTGATAAAAAGAGGCTGTCTCAAAAAGACGGCCTCTTTTTTATTGGCATAACTGAAAACCTATTCAAAAAAATTCACGTTATATTTACAAAGTTATCACACTATTATCCTGTTTGCTTCTCAATTATAACCATGAAAAAATTAATGCTCATTCGCCACGCCAAAGCTACTCATGAGAGTGGTTATGCCGATTTTGACAGGCCCCTTAAATCAACGGGAATACAGGATGCCGCGCTTATGGCTACGCTTTTAAGAGGGCGAATGGAGATCCCCGAAGTTGTTGTTACCAGCCCGGCGTTACGTACGCTTACTACCGCCGAAATATTTGCCAACCAGTTCAAAATCCCGGCTCCGCTTACCGATAAAAGAATTTATGAGGCCGCAGAAAATACCTGGATAAAGGTTATAAACAGTTTACCTGCCAATCACGATTTTATAGCCGTAGTAGGCCATAACCCAGGCATAAGCCAGATACTATATTATTTAACCGGGCAGGTAAAAGATATGCCTACCTGTGCCGTAGCCGTCGTTACTTTTGAAAATAACGATTGGCAATCCATCGACGAAGAAGATGGCAAACTGGTGCATTTTGATTCGCCGAAAGGGTGATTCTAAGAAGTCGGAAAGTCTGAGAAGTCAGCAGTCTGAAGTCCGTAAGTCCGAAGTTCGGAGTTGGAAAGTTTGAGAAGACCGAAGACAAAAAGCTATTTGAGAATAAGTTTCTTCTAACCTTAATTGGAAAATCCAAACGAACCGCCCGCAAACTTCGGACTTCCGGACTGCAGACTTTAAAATCAACCTATTCTATACATTTTCCCTGGTAATGAACTGATATATCCCTGCATCTCCATATTAAGCAGGTTCATAGTTAGCTGACTTAAGGGCATATTCGCTTTTAAAGTAAGATCATCGATAGCAATGGGAGTTGTGCTTTGCCGGATGAGCTCCAAAATCACGCGTTCTTCTGCCGAGAGATCTAACGGGAGCGAGAACTGCTCAATAGCCGGTTTGTTATCACCTGTCTTTTCCCAACCCAGGCTAAAAGCCAGATCGGCCATGCAGCTAAGCAGGCTTGCCTTATTATTGCGGATCAAAAAGTTGCAGCCCTCCGAAAACTCATCCCCTATCCTGCCCGGAAAAGCGAATACGTCGCGGTTGTATGAATTGGCAATCTCGGCTGTAATTAAGGCGCCGCCCTTTATACTGGCTTCTATTACCACGGTAGCATCTGCAATACCGGCCACTATCCGGTTACGCTGCGGAAAGTTCTCTCTGTCGGGATTGGTTCCTGATGGATACTCGGTTAGTAAACCACCGTTTTCAAGCATTTTATCGGCGATTGCCCGGTTTTGTGATGGATAGAGCCTGTCCAGTCCGTGGCCCAGAACACCTACCGTAGGCACGCCCGATTTAACGCATTCCTTATGGGCAGCCACGTCAATACCGTGGGCAAGTCCGCTTATGATCAATACATTGTATTGCTGCAACTCTTCTATCAGTTGCCTGCATAATTGCCTGCCATAGTCGGTTGCATTGCGGGTGCCTACAATACTGATAATATGCGGCGGGTTCAGCTCCATGTTGCCCCGGGCGTAAAGCAGCACCGGCGCGTCGTTACAATTTTTGAGCCGTTTAGGGTAACGGGCATCGGTATAAAATATAACTTCGATATTGTTTTTCCTGATAAACAGCAACTCTGCCTCTGCCTTTTTAAGCGCTTCATCAAAATCAATCTGTGCTATTGTTTTTTCGCCAATCCCGGGTACCCGCAGCATCTTTTCTTTCGAAGCTTTAAAAACCTCTTCGGCGCCGCCCATATAGGCAAGGAGTGATTTTGACGCCACCGGTCCAATATTTTTTATAAAAGTTAATGCTACCTGGTGTAGTAATGACATGGCTTAGATTTGATTTTAAGTATGCGGATTATTGATGTGCAGATTATTGATTTGCAGATGTGCAAATTACAAATGTGCAAATGAAGGAACTCCTCTCCTTTTCAATTAATTTTTTTAAATATGCCATCTGCATCTGTAATTTGCACATCTGCACATCCTATCCGGCTTCCGCTAAAGTACAAATAAATCCTAAAAAAATTAGCAATAAATAAAACTACAAAAATAGTTTGCAAACTATAAAAATAGTTATACTTTTATCTAACTATAAAAATAGTTTAGTATGCTTATAAAAGAATTAACCAAGGCCGAAGAGCAGATCATGCAGATCCTCTGGCAGCTAAATGAAGCCATTGTGAAAGATATTATTGAAGAAATGCCCGAACCCAAGCCTGCTTATAACACCGTATCAACCGTGGTTAGGGTATTGGAAGGCAAGGGTTTTATAGATCATAAGGCCTACGGAAACTCGCACGTGTACTTTCCCACCATCAGCGAAGCGGATTATAAAAAGTTTACGTTTGATAAGATGATGAAAAACTATTTCAGCAATTCGTACCAAAGCCTGGTATCCTTCATTGTTGATGAAAAAAAGATAAGTGTACAGGAACTGGATGAGTTAACCTCATTAATTGATCAACTTAAAAACAAAAAACAATGAACTGGCTGTATTACCTTTTAGAGGCAAACCTGTACCTGTGCGTATTTTACGCCTGTTATTGCCTGTTTTTAAATAAGGAAACCCATTACACGCTAAACCGGGCTTACCTGCTGCTAAGTTGTGTGGTATCATTCATTATACCGGTGGTGCAGATTGGCTGGCTGAAACCCGGCCATCAGCCGGCACAAACTTTTATAGTAAAGGGGGTGCCCCAGCTGCAAACACAGGCAGAAACAACAACTGCTGCCAACCGGTTAACCACCAACGATGTATTGATTTATGCATATATTATTGGTGTTGTGGTGCTTGCCGCGTTGCTTATTATAAAATTTTACCAGCTTTTAAGGTTAACAAAATTGAGCAAAACGCGCATCAGCGATAAATACAAACTGGTGAACATTGAAGGAACCAATACCGCGTTTTCATTTTTTAACTATCTTTTTATAGGCACTAAAACCGCGGCAAACCATATCGTTATTAAGCACGAGCTGGTACATATCCGCCAAAAGCATTCGGCCGATATTGTTTTTTTGGAACTCATCAAGATCATTAACTGGTTTAACCCATTTATTTACCTGCTGCAAATCAGCCTGAAAACCATACACGAGTACATTGCCGATGAGCAAACAGCCGCCGAAGAAAGTGACGCTATCAGTTATTCGTCGTTCCTGGTAAGCAATGCTTACGGGCTTAGCGGCAGCGCACTATCAAATTCATTTTTCAATTATAATTTACTAAAAAAGAGGATCATTATGTTAAACCAAAAACGTTCGGGGAAATTAGCCAGGCTAAAATACCTCGCGGCCGTGCCTATAAGTTGCGGCCTGCTTTGCGCATCAACGCTGGTATTCAGTAAAACTTATGGATTTATTGATCTGTTGCCTAAACACCAGGTAAACGGAATGCCGACGGCATCGGCAGCAGATACGAATAAAACCGCAACGGTTACCCGTACATACAATACTTCAAAAGGTTATAAATTTGAAGAAACCGGCTATCTTAACAATGGTAAAACCGATTACCGGGTAATGATCACCGAAAAAAACGGCGAGCAAAAAGAATATTACAAAAGCAAAACCAGCCCGGAAGAACTGGCCATGCTGAAGAATAAATACGGTTATACCTTCCCCGACGCGCAATTTTTTGCCAAACTTCCGCCGCCGCCACCGCCGGTTCAGGCTTCGCAAAAATTAAACAGGCAAGTGCCTCCGCCACCGCCCGCGCCGCCTAAAAAAGGTAAAAAAGCTAAGAGTGTAGAAGTGGATCTGCTTCCGCCTCCACCGCCGCCTGCAAACGGGGAAAATGTGGCGCCGCCACCACCGCCACCCGCTGCCGGCGAGAATGTACCGCCGCCACCGCCGCCTGCCGATCCGTTTTATGAGTTGTATAGATATATAGGAAGATACACACGCTATCCTGCAAAAGCGCGCGAAAACCACCTTACCGGCCGTGTAATTTTAACGTTTAATATTAATAACGGTAAAATAAGCGACGTAAAACTTGTAAGAGGCGTTGACGAATCTATTGATAACGAAGTGCTTAGGGTTTTAAATCAATTTGATGGTAACCTGGCAGTAAAATCAGGCTTCTACAGCATACCGGTATACATGGGGCTTCAGGATGCCAACGACCATGCACTTCCTCCAACCCAACCCAAAATTTACCAGGCAACCGCTCCCAATAAGCCTTCTACAACGCTGCGAGAGGTGGTGGTGATAGGTTACGGCGCTTAATTTCGCCTGCAATTTATCAATTAAGGGCATTCAAAGCCCTATTAATTGCCGACCGGCCTAACACCCGTCCCGGCAATTTTTGGCGTAAATAACTTTCCTCTTTTTTAGTGATTTAACGCGAAAGAAAAAACAAATACCCTTTTGCTTTTGTAGTATTAATACAGTTTATACAACCCTGAACCTGCCAGCTGATTATTCATTTTTAAACTTTATAATATGAAAAAGTTCGGTATCATTTTGGCAATTGTAGGCATTGTAGTGCTTATTGCCGGTAACTTTTTTTACGGCTCTACCGTTAACGCTGTAGATAGCTCGGGCAGTTCGATCATCACCACAGGAACCGGCGGCGGATGGACATTTAAGTTACCTGTTTTTGCAGGCGGCGCAGTTTTTTTTCTCGGTTTTGTTTTCTGGGCGGCCTCGCGGACTGATAACCAACACCACGATCACCTGATATAAACCCCACCCAACCCTCCCCGGAAGGGAGGGCTTAAAACGTTCTTAAAAGTCTCCCCTTCCGGGGGAGATTTACAGCGGGTTCTTCACGTATATCACCTGTTTAGTATCAAAAAACTCTTCGTTGAAGTAATCTTTTAAATGATATTGAACAACGTTGAGTCCCGATTCTTTGATCTCCTGCGCAAGGTCGCCACCCTTTAAATAAAGGATACCATTGGGTAATTTGTTGTTGGATTGCCTGTTAAATTTACCTTTAACCCATGGATAAAAATCCTTAAGTTGGGTAACCGCGCGCGATACAACAAAGTCGAATTTTTCAGTTAATTGTTCGGCGCGAAGGTGCGAAGCACGTACATTTTCTAAGCCTAAAGCAGCCGCAACTTCGGTAACAACCTTAATTTTTTTCCCTATCGAATCAACCAGGTGAAACCTGGTTTCAGGAAATAAAATAGCTAAGGGGATGCCCGGAAAGCCGCCGCCGGTACCTACGTCAAGCACATTTTCGCCTGGCAAAAACGCCACAACTTTGGCAATTCCGAGCGAGTGGAGTACGTGCCTTTCAAATAAAAGATCAATATCCTTACGCGAAATTACATTGATCTGGCTGTTCCAATGTTCATATAACGCGGGTAATTTTTCAAATTGCTCACGCTGTTTTGTAGTAAGATCCGGAAAATATTGTAAAACTATTTCAGATGTCATCCCTGTTAAAACGATTAATAATATTACCCAGCAGGTACCTCGCCCTGAATAATTGCGCCTTCACCGTACCCAGCGGCAAATCAAGTTGCTGCGCTATTTCCTCGTACGAAAGTTCGTCGAAATATCTTAACGTAATGAGATTTTTATAACGGGTAGGCAGGCTTTCTATCAACGTTTTTAATTCCTGGGTTTGTTGTTTTTTGATAGATGTTTCTTCGGGATTGAGCGTATCCGCCTTTATTTGCAGCGGTTTTTCATCGCCTTCATCATCCGTCATACCATGGATAGACATGGTATTGAGTTTCTTTTTGCGGATAAAATCGATACAATTATTAGTGGCCACCCTGAAAAGCCAGGTACTGAAAGCAAAATCCGGCTGGTATTTATCAAGCTTTTCAAAAGCCTTGGCAAAGGTTTCTACGGTTAAATCCATAGCATCCTCCTTGTTGTTTACCATTTTAAGCACCATAAAATAAATCGAATCTTTATAGCGGTGCATCAAATCGGCGTAAGCTTTCTGATTACCCTGGCGGGCCTTTACCACCAGGTGAAAATCATTCTTAGCATTTTCGGTAAAGTTGGCGTTTATTTCCATTGTTTCGTTTTAAAAAATGTACCGATCACTCCAAAAACAGTTAAGTACATGTAATATATCAAATCAAAAATCGGGAAATACCACAACAGGTTTTTTGCTTCGAGCTTCTTGAATATACGATTATAAATGGCCAGTTGTAGTATCATTCTCAAACCAAACAAACCCAATGCCAGTACCGGTTCGTATTTTAAACTAAAAGATAATATTAACAGAATATAAAATATAAAACCGCTTAAGGCGTCAAAACTAATCATGCGCCTGTGCTTATTTTTATAAAGTTTACCCACGCCCATGTGCCGTTTTTTTTGCCTGAACCACGATTTAAACCCGGTTTTAGCTTCTGTATAAACAAAGGTTTCCGGATTTAGTTCAATCGCCGTATTGCTGCTTGTGGCATGCTGGTTAACAAACAAATCATCATCGCCCGATAGCACATGCATGTGCGATGCAAAGCCCTTGGCGCTAAAAAACAAGGTTTTTGTATACGCGAGATTACGACCTACGCCCATGTATGGGTCGCCGGTGAGTGCTCCTGATAAATAATTTATAGCGGTTTTAACAGTTTCAAAACGGGTAAAAGCGTTTAACAAGCCGGGGCGTTTGGTATAAGGCGAATACCCCAGAACGATCTCAACGCCGCCCGAAAAATTAGCTGCCATCCGGCTGATCCAATTTTCGGACGCAGGCCTGCAATCGGCATCGGTAAATAAAAGATATTCGTTTTTTGAGGCTTTTATTCCCAGGGTAAGCGCAAATTTTTTCCCGGTTTTAAACCTGTCGTGCTCGGTTATGGTAACCACTTTAAGGTGCCTGTACCTTTTTTCCAGTTCTTCCAGCACCTCGTCCGACCGATCGTACGAGCAATCATTAATCACCACAACTTCAAAATCGGGATATTTTTGTTCAAGAATAGCGGGCAGGTTTTCCTGCAGATTTTGCGCCTCATTACGGGCGCTGATGATGACAGATACCGGGATCAACACCTGCGGAGGCGGCCCCATGGCCGGTTTATAGCCTGCAAGGCGGGTGTGCCTGCTTATCAAATAATACAGCTGAACTATAAAACAAAGCTGAAAAAGAATAAAAAGCGCGTTTTGTACGTACGTTTCCAAAGAAAAAATATAATCAGGCAAATTTGTTAAAAATCAATGAAATTAAGGCGGGGGTTCAGCGTTAATTTAAAGTTTAATCATGTATTAACACAATAGTTCTCAACAGTGCTCAACTTTATCAACATGGGTTTAATATTCAGCGCGTTCGCCAATTGCCTTCAGGCACTCTTATATAACCACACAACAGGGTTGAGGCTTTTTTTTGCTAATTTTGCCACCTCAAAATGAAATTTACTTTAACAACGCAAGATCCGCTTTCGAAGGCAAGGGCCGGCGAGATCACTACCGATCACGGTAGTATACAAACCCCTATTTTTATGCCTGTAGGTACAGCCGGCACCGTAAAGGCAGTACATCAGCATGAGCTTAAAAATGACATTGAGGCACAGATTATATTAGGTAACACCTACCATTTATACCTGCGCCCCGGCCTGAATACGCTTGAAAGCGCGGGCGGCCTGCATAAATTTAACGGGTGGGATGGCCCGATCCTGACCGACAGCGGCGGCTACCAGGTTTACTCGTTAACCGAAGTGCGTAAAATAAAGGAAGAAGGCGTTACGTTCCGCTCGCACATCGACGGATCAAAACATCTTTTTACGCCCGAAAATGTAATGGACATCCAGCGGGTAATCGGCGCGGATATCATTATGGCTTTTGATGAATGTACCCCCTACCCCTGCGACTATAATTACGCCAAACGATCAATAGAAATGACGCACCGCTGGCTTAAACGCTGCTGCGACAGATTTGACAGCACTGCGCCAAAATATGGCTACAGCCAAACACTTTTCCCAATAGTACAAGGTTCGGTTTATAAAGATCTTCGTGTGCGTTCGGCCGAGGTAATTGCATCCTTTGAGCGGGAGGGCAATGCCATTGGCGGCCTTTCGGTAGGCGAACCTGCCGAAGAAATGTACGCCATGACCGAGATAGTTTGCAACATATTGCCGGAGCAAAAACCCCGCTATTTAATGGGCGTTGGCACCCCAGTAAATATACTGGAAAACATAGCCCTTGGCATTGATATGTTTGATTGCGTAATGCCAACCCGCAATGCCCGCAACGGCATGCTGTTTACCAAAAACGGCATCATTAACATCAAAAACGAGAAGTGGAAAAACGACTTCTCAGCTATTGAAGACGACAGTGACCTGTTTGCCGATAAAGCTTATACCAAAGCTTATTTACGCCATTTAATCCACTCGGGCGAGATGCTGGGCGCGCAGATAGCAACCCTTCATAACCTTCATTTTTATTTATGGCTGGTGAAAGAAGCACGAAAAAAAATCATCGCAGGCGAGTTCTATGACTGGAAAAACACTATGGTAAAACGTTTTGGTCAGCGTTTATAAACAGACGAAAATTCACCGAAATAAAAGCAAAAAAACAAACAAAATAATCGGAAAATGAAGGCTGTTTTTCACAGATATTTAAAAATTATCGATAGGTTTATCATCGGCAAATACCTGGGTACTTTTATATTTACCATGGGTATTTTTATGGTGATATCCGTAGTGTTCGATGTATCAGAAAAGCTTGATAATTTCCTGAACAAGCACGCCAGCTTGCATGATATTATCTTCAGATATTACGCCGGATTCGTGCCGTTTTACCTGAACATGCTGTCGCCGCTGATTAATTTTTTAGCGGTAATTTTCTTTACGGCAAAGATGGCAAACCAAACAGAAATCGTTCCGATTTTAAGTGGCCGAGCGAGCTTCAACCGTTTTTTGAGGCCTTATGTAATCGCATCCACGCTAATTTTTATCGTATCATTTTTTGCTAATGTTTATCTTATTCCATATACCAATCGCTTAAAAATAGATTTTGAAAATGCGAACGGAATGATTGATAACGACCCGACCAAAAGCGAAGTACACATGCAAATTGACAAGCATACGTTTGTTTATTTAAGCAATTATGATCCTACCACGCACCTCGGTTACAATTTTATCATGGAAAAATTTAACGGTGATACGCTTCGCGAAAAGCTAATCGCTAACCAGGTACAGTATGATTCGGTGAAAAACAGATGGAGTTTAAAGGATTATTCTGTTAAATACGTTAACGGAATGAAAGAACAATTCCTGCCAAATCAATCGCAAAAAGACACTGTTTTGGACATGCATCCGAGCGATTTTATTGTGTATGATAATGTGTATACGGCCATGTCATTAAGCGATTTAAATAAGAATATCGAGAAGGAAAAACTGCGGAGGCCGGAGTATTTAAAGTCGATCTACTTTGAAAAATACCACCGCTTTGTATATCCTTTATCAGCTTATGTACTCACTTTAATCGGTGTCTCTATCTCATCGAGAAAGGTTCGCGGAGGGGTTGGCTTGCCGCTTGGCATCGGCATTCTTTTGTGCTTCGCTTATATTATATTAGAGCGGTTTGCCCTTGTATTTTCGGTAAAAGGAGGCATGCCGCCGCTGGTGGCCGTGTTCATTCCTAATGTCATTTTCGGTATGTTGGGCTATTATCTGTTATTAAAAGCACCCAAATAATGTCGCAAACAGCCCGTCAAAGCCTAAACAAGAACCTGATAATTCTCCATTTTACCGTTTTTGTGTGGGGATTCACAGGAATTTTAGGCGCATTAATCACCATTTCGGCCGTACAATTGGTGTGGTACCGGGTGTTAATTGCCTCGGTATCGTTATTTTTATATTTTAAATTCAATAAAACAGATTTCAAAGTAGACAGGAAATCGCTGGTAAAATTAATCGCCACGGGTGCAATTGTGGGCGCCCACTGGATCCTTTTCTTTGCTGCGATCAAACTTTCAACCGTTGCTGTCACCCTGGTTTGCCTCTCTTCCATTACTTTATTTACGGCAATTTTCGAGCCGCTCATCAATAAAAAGCGTATCTCCAAACTCGAGATCCTCGCGGGAATTTTGATTATCGCCGGCATTATTTTAATTTTCAAATTCGAATCACGATACACTAAGGGTATCATAGCGGGCCTTGTAAGCGCGGTTTGCGCAAGCCTTTTTTCAATTATCAACTCGCGCCAGGTTAAAAAATTCGAGGCGCCGATTATAGCCTTTTATGAGCTATCAGGTGCATTTGTGTGGATCTCCGCCTACCTTTTTGCTACCTCTGGTTTTACCCGCGACATGCTCCTGAAGCCTGCCGATATCGGTTACCTATTGTTGTTAGGCACCATATGTACATCGCTGGCTTATGTTGCCGGGGTATCAGTAATGCGCGAGCTTTCGGCGTTCCGGGTTGCACTTATCACCAACCTCGAACCGGTATATGGCATCATCATGTCGTTCATTTTTTTTGGCGATATGAATAAAATGACGCTCGGTTTCTGGGGAGGCGCGGTGCTTATTTTGTCTACCATCTTTCTATACCCGGTAGTCCGGACTCAAATTTCAAAAAGAAAAAACGCGTCTTAATCTTGTAATTTCCCCGCCGATCATCAACAATTTTTTCGCAAAAGCCGTCTCTTACCAGGACGGCTTTTCGTTTAAGTTCCATCCTGATTCAAGCTATCCGCATCCCTGATCAGCTCTCATATTTTTCAAAAGGGGAGGAAAAACCCAATTGATGACAAAGGCATTTTTAGGCTCTATAAGCCATTATAATTTTTCGACAGGTTTATCAATTCAAAAACATTTCGCGGCAAACAGGGGCAAAATTGAATTTTAAGTTAGTGTACTTAAAATTCAATACCTCAAAAAAAAGAAACAGCGCCTGTTAAGGTTTTTAAGCATAAAAAACGTCATTAAAAAATTAAAATTAGAAGAATTAACAAAATTTAAAACTTTAAAAATCAATTAAATATAAATTTTAACTAAATTAAAAATACACAAAAATAGCCTAAATAAAAAGTCAAAAAACTAATAAATTTAGCATTTCAAAATAGAGACAATTTTAAACAACACTAAAAATTATAAATCAAATACTTATATTACTTTATATAACTATAAACTTCATTAAACCAACAAGAGCGAAAGGATTTAGCTTAGTGTACAGAGTTAAAAAATGAGAATTGGTAAAAATCCGGTGCTTATCTCCCGCTTATGTTCTTCGTGGAATTTCAAGACAGATTCTGCGAATACCTTTTGACATAATAAACGCCCCCAAGAAAAAGAGATCCGGGATTTAGGAAACCATCTAACCTTACACGCGGCAGGAATTGATGGGGCTACCTACGGCTCCCATAAAACCAAATGAATGCGTTAATCATTTTTATGACAACCAACCGTGCCCGGGAGATTGAGATAGAGGCCACCCTGGTTGGATATTTGGCAGTCGTCAAAAAACCGGTAACAAAATGCGACCAGCCACCGGGGTTGCAAAAAGCCAAACAGTACTACCGTAGCTACTGCTATATTTTATTGAAGTTTTATTTAAACATTTAAAAAGCGAATATTGTATTATCTAAAATCAAGATCCGCCATGAGTATTAAAACAATTGCCGTTGTAATCGTAGCCGTTTTGCTGACCATCGTATTAATGCAAAATACCGACGAGGTTTATTTCAAATTCCTGTTCTCCACTTTCAGGGTTTCTAAACTGATGATTATGCTGGTGGTGGCCGTAACAGGTTTTGTGCTTGGCCTTATTGTTGCCTGGCCCAAAAAGCAAAAGTTTGACATAGGAGGATATCACGACGCACTGCGCGACAAAAACGATACCGATACACTAAGTGACGAAGACAGAGAATACATCAGTTAATATATGAAAACAACAATTGGCTTTATAGGCCTTGGCAACATGGGTACGCCCATCGCTAAAAACTTGCTTGCTTCAGGCTACCACTTACAGGTTTACAACCGCACACTTTCTAAAATTGACGAACTGGGAAGCGAAGGCGTTACCAAATGCCAGAGCCCTGCCGAGGCGGCTGCTTCGGTGCAGTTTGTGATCTCCATGCTATCAGACGACGAGGTTTTGCGGGAATCGACTACAGGCGACGGCGGAATTTTAAAAACGCTACAGCCAAATGCCGTACACATCTCCATGAGCACCATTTCGCCGGACACGGCCGAAGAGCTGGCCAAATTGCACCAACAGGCAGGTAGCAGTTACCTGGCCGCACCGGTGTTTGGCAGGCCCGAAGCCGCGGCTGCGCGCAAGCTCTGGATCTGCATATCAGGCGACGAAAAGACCAAGACAAATGCCCGCCCGATACTGGATTGCCTGGGCCAGGCCGTGATTGATTTTGGTGATAAAACCGGCGGCGCCAATGTGGTTAAAATCGCAGGGAACTTCATGATCATGGCCTCGATGGAAATGATGGCAGAAGCTTATACGCTCGCCGAAAAAAACGGGCTCGACCGGGTACAGGTTTCGGAGTTTTTTGGGTCGACACTTTTTGCCGCTCCTATCTTCCAAAACTATGGCAAGCTCATCGCCAATAAGCAATACCAGCCGGTAGGCTTCAAATCAAAATTAGGTTACAAAGACGCCCGCCTTGCATTTAAATTATCGCAAACCAGCGAGATGCCTATGCCAACCGTAAATACTGTACATAACCGCCTGTTAACAGCAGTAGCCAAAGGCTGGGGAGAGACAGACTGGGTGGAAGGCGTAAGCCGGGGCGTAAGCGACGACGCGGGGCTTTGATTTCGGATCTCGGAAGTTCAATTTCGGATTTTAGGAGTTAGAAGTTTTGATTTTTTGATTGGAAATTTTTGGAATCGAATTTTGAATTTAGTGAAGTATTGGATGATGTATCGGCGATTTACAGGTCAATATAATATTCCGGCATTTTCTTATCCGACCAAGAGGACTCACCCCGGCGACGCTTCGCTGACCGACCCTCTCTTAGGCACAGCCGAAAAGAGGGGTGTCGGGTGAAGCGACGACGGGGTGAGTAAGTGGAACATCCAGGTCGGAAAGCGATTCTCATTATATGCAGAATTATTCGGGCCTTACGGACGATTGTAACAAAAAAAAGGCGCCATCGCAATATCCCGCAATGGCGCCTTTTCCCTTTTTTCAGTTTTCCCAAAATCAACCAAATCCGAAATCGAAAATCCGAAATCCGAAATCAACAATAAAACACTTCGTTCTCCTGTTCCAGGAATTTCACATCGGGCGTATCTTTAAAAATACCGAATACTGAAGCCCCGCTTCCGCTCATGCTCGCGTAGATGGCACCGGCCTCATAAAGGGCTGCCTTGATACCGCGGATCTCCGCATGGTTTTTAAATATGGATGTCTCAAAATCGTTTTTGATAAACTTCTTCCAGTCGGCTATCGGCAGCTTGATCAGGTCAAATAAAGATTCCTTTGGCTGCGCGGGTACAATACCCCTGAAAGCTTCGCCGGTAGATACGTGAACAGGCGGCATCACCAGTACAATTTTATAAGCCGACAGATCAAGTTTAACAGGTTCAAACTCGTCGCCCCGCTCAAAGGCAAACACCGGTTTGTTCTCAATAAAAAAAGCGCAATCCGCGCCGAGGCGGCGGGCATATTCCGTCATGTCATCAACTGATAAACCAAGCTTGAATTCTTCATTCATCAACCTGATAAAAAACGCGGCATCTGATGAACCGCCCCCCAGTCCGGCGCCTATCGGGATTTGTTTGTGGAGGTGGATACTTACCGGCGGCAGGTTGTGATCCTGTTTCAGCATATGATAGCCTTTAACGCACAGGTTATCTTCCATCCTGCCCGGTATATCAAGGCCTGATGAGGTAAAGCTAAGCCTGCCGCTCTGCACTACTTCAAGCGCATCCTTGATATCGAGCGGGTAAAAAATGGTTTCGAGGTTGTGGTAGCCATCAGGCCTGCGCTCGGTAATATTGAGGCCAATGTTTATTTTTGCGTTCGGAAATAAAATCATACAAAGTAATTAACAGCTGTTGTTTTTGCCAACATCAGTAGGAAACCAAAAGTAGATTATTTTTCTTTGCAAATTGGTGATTGAGTTATTTGGTTATTAAGTCATTTTTTATTCCGGCTTGGTAACCCTCGCTAACGCTATCACCTTAATCTAACTAAAACAAAAATGAAACAGTATCTCGACCTGATGAGGCATGTGATGGAAACCGGCGCACAAAAGCACGACAGAACCGGCACCGGTACGATAAGTGTATTTGGCTACCAGATGCGTTTCAACCTGAACGATGGTTTCCCGATGGTGACCACCAAAAAGCTCCACCTTAAATCAATCATCCACGAACTGATCTGGTTTTTGAGCGGCGACAGCAACATTCGCTACCTGAAGGAAAACGGCGTGCGCATCTGGGATGAATGGGCTGACGAAAACGGCGACCTTGGTCCGGTGTACGGCAAGCAATGGCGCTCCTGGCCAACACCCGATGGCGGCCATATCGACCAGATCCAGCAGGTGATCAACCAGCTAAAAAACAACCCCGACTCGCGCCGCATTATGGTATCGGCCTGGAACGTGGCCGAGGTAAACCAGATGGCCCTGCCGCCATGCCATAGCCTGTTCCAGTTTTACGTAGCGCCCCCTAACCCATTGAAGGGAGAATTGAAGGGCAAGCTATCATGTCAGCTCTATCAGCGCAGTGCCGATATTTTCCTGGGTGTGCCGTTCAATATTGCCTCCTATGCCCTGCTCACTATGATGATGGCGCAGGTATGCGATCTTGACCTTGGCGACTTTGTACACACCTTTGGTGACGCCCACCTGTACAACAATCACCTTGACCAGGCACGCCTGCAGCTAAGCCGCGAACCACGCCCGTTACCTACCATGAAGATCAACCCGAAAGTGAAAGATATTTTCTCGTTTAAGTATGAGGATTTCACTTTGGAGAATTATGATCCGTGGCCGCATATCAAGGCGGAAGTGGCGGTTTAGTTTTAGTCATTGGCTTCGCGTCATTGGGTCATTGAGTCATTTTTTGCTTATCCTGTTTTATGATCCTGACTTATCATGGGTAACCGAATTGAGGATTTAGAGGTTTATAACCTTTCGGAGGCCTTTGGCGACCGTATCTGGTTTGGTTGCGAAGTGGGAATATTTTGCCAAGGATACTTTAGGGAAGCAGATTGTGCGTTCTTCCGACTCGATAGGCGCGAATATTGCCGAGGGCTTTGGCCGCTATGATTACAAGGAAAATAAAAACTTCTGCTACTTTAGTTGTGGTTCCGTAATTGAAACCAAAGGTTGGCTCAAAAAAGCAAAAACAAGAAACCTGATCAACGAAGAAGATTATCAATCGCTACTGAAAGAACTGGAAACCATTCTATAAAACTCAACATCTACATCAAATTCATCGGGAAGGGAAACCTGTAGGCAGAGGTCAAAAAAATGACTTAATGACCCAATGACTTAATGACCAAAAAGAAATGACATTATCCATCATCGTAGCCATAGCTAAAAACCATGCTATCGGCAAAGACAATAAATTACTCTGGTACTTACCTAACGATCTGAAACATTTCAAGGATACCACTTCAGGCCATACCGTGATCATGGGTCGCAAAACTTTCGATTCGGTGGGCAAGCCTTTACCCAGGCGCCGCAATATTGTGATTACCCGGCAGGCCATCAGCATTGAGGGCTGCGAGGTGGTTGATTCATTGAAGGCCGCTATAGCGCTTTGCAAGGCCGAGGACGAAGTTTTTGTAGTAGGCGGCGCTGAGATATACCGACAGGCCATTCCTTTAACAGATCGCATCTATTTGACTATAATAGACCAAAACTTTGAGGGGGACACCTTTTTCCCGGAATTAAACCAGGACGATTGGCAGGAAACGAAACGCGAAGAATTTGAACCCGACGAAAAAAACCGGTACAAATATTCGTTCATCACACTTGACCGTCGCTAACATTTTTTGTCATGATTTTGTTTTAATTTAAAATTTTGTGCTTACGAAATTTTATTAGATTTGCTGCCTTATTAAAAAAAGCTTATAAACTAATTTTTTACATATTACAAATTCGATGCAAGGCAAAGGGGTTATTAAATTTTTCGCCATACTACTGGCAGTGGTGTGCTTGTACCAGCTATCATTTACGTGGGTGGCCCATAATGTTGAGAGTGATGCCAAAGCGTACTCAAAAGGTGATCCGGCAAAATACACCGCCTATCTGGATTCAATGTCCAATCAACCGGTTTATCCGCTACTTAAACACGACTATTCTTATGTAAAGCAACGGGAAATTGCCTTAGGTTTGGACCTTAAAGGCGGTATGAACGTAACTATGCAAATTCAGTTGAATGAGCTGGTGCGTAAAATTGCCAACAATAATCCCGATCCTATCTTTAACCAGGCTTTGGCCAATGCCGATAAATTACAGGCAAACGCGCAAACCAGCCAGAAAGATTACATCGCGCTATTTGTAAGCGAGTATGAAAAGTTAAACCCTAACGGTAAGCTTGCCGCTATCTTTTCAACCAAAGACAACCAGGACCGCCTGAAATTTAACGCTTCAAACAGCGAGGTTAAAGCTTACCTTGAAGATTTGGCAGCTACCGCGGTAAAACAATCATTCACGGTATTAAACACCCGTATCAACCAGTTTGGCGTTACCCAGCCTAACATCCAGTTACAACAGGGATCGAACAGAATTTTGGTTGAGCTGCCTGGTGTAAAAGAACCGGAGCGTGTGCGCAAGCTTCTTTCAGGTTCGGCCAAGTTGGAATTTTACGAAACTTTTGACAACGCCGAAGCTTACCAGTATCTGATCAATGCGGATAACGTATTGGCTGCAAAAAACAAAACAGCCAAAAAAGACTCTGCTAAAACCGACACAACAGCTAAAGTTGCTGCAGCAAAAACGGATACTACGGCTAAAGGCGGTTCGCTGTTAAGCAAGGTTCAAAAAAGCGCTTCTAAAAACGATACATCAGCAACTTCCTTAAACAAATCAAAACAGGCATCAGAGCACCCGCTTTTTGCCGTAATGCGTTTAAACATTATACCAGGCCCTAACGGCCAGCAGCAATTAGGTGGCGGCCCGGTTGTAGGTATAGCTGCTTTACAGGATACCGCTAAAGTAAACGCTTACCTTAACAGTGCCGATGTTAAAGCGGTATTGCCCCGCAATATCAAGTTTTTGTGGGAAGTAAAACCTCAAAAAAACACCAAGAATTTCCTGTTATATGCTATCAAACTTAGTGGTGCCGATAACGGACCGGTATTATCAGGTGATGTAATTAACGATGCGCATGCCGATAATAACCAAAAAGGTTTACCTGATGTGGTGATGGTGATGAACTCGGAAGGTGCTCAAAAATGGCGTACTATTACTGCCGAGGCTTCTTCCGGTCAGAATAAAAAAGCTATCGCCATTGTGTTGGATGATAACGTATACTCGGCCCCTACCGTACAAAACGAAATTTCGGGCGGTGTATCCTCTATCGATGGTAACTTTACCATCGACGATACGCATGACTTGGCCAACGTTTTAAAAGCTGGTCGTTTACCGGCTCCCGCGCACATCGTGTCAGAATCGATTGTTGGTCCGTCGTTAGGTCAGGAAGCGATCAACGCAGGTATCCTGTCAAGCGTATTAGGCTTGGTAGTGGTATTGATCTTCATGATTGCCTATTACAACCGTGCAGGTACAGTAGCGGTGGTTGCGGTTATCATCAACGTATTCTTCCTGATGGGTGTACTTACCAGCCTTGGCGCGGTATTAACCGTACCGGGTGTTGCAGGTATCGTATTAACCTTAGGTATCGCCGTTGATGCTAACGTATTGATTTACGAACGTACACGTGAGGAACTTGGCCTGGGCAAATCATTAAAAGCTGCCATAGCCGATGGCTTTAAACACGCTTTACCATCAATCCTCGATTCGCAGATCAGTACTTTCCTTACAGGTTTAATCCTGTTTGTGTTCGGTTCGGGTCCAATACAGGGTTTTGCAACCACGTTGATGATTGGTATCGCCACTTCGTTGTTCTGTTCATTGCTGATCTCGAGGGTGATATTTGAATGGATGCTCGATAAAGGCATGGATATTAAATTTTCCAACCCATGGAGCTCACACACCTTTAAAAATGCCAACTTCGCGTTTGTTAAAAACCGCTTTAAGTTTTACATTATCTCTGGCTTGTTCATTTTAGCGGGCTTAATTTCTATCTTCACCCGCGGCTTTACCTATGGTGTTGATTTTGAGGGCGGTCGTAACTATATTGTTGGCTTCCCTAACAAATCGGTTACTACCGAGCAGATTCACGATGCCATTGATGCTACGTTGGGCCGTAGTACCGAGGTTAAAACAATGGGTACCGATAAATTCAGCATCACAACCAACTACCTGTTTAATGATAACTCAACCGCTGCCGATGCTAAAGTGAGATCGACACTGGTTAGCGCGCTGGGTAACAAAGCTGAAACTAAAATTACCGACAGCAACATCTTAGGCGGATCAAAAGTTAGCGCCACAATTGCCGATGAGTTGAAAACATCAGCTATCTATACGGTAATTTTCGCCATATTCGTGATCTCCGCTTACATCCTGATCCGTTTCCGCAAATGGCAGTTCAGTTTGGGTGCGATGGTTGCAACCGCGCACGATGCCCTGTTGGTATTATCGTTCTTCTCGTTGTTCAATGGTTTCTTACCGTTCTCGTTGGATATCGATCAGGCCTTTATCGCCGCGATATTAACGGTTATCGGTTATTCAATTAACGACACCGTGGTAGTGTTCGACAGGATCCGCGAGTTCCTTGATCACTCAGGTAATGAAAAACAGGAAGACGTTATTAACCGTGCTATTAACAGTACATTAAGCCGTACTATTATCACAGCCCTCACCGTGGTATTCGTGTTATTGGTATTGTTCATCTTCGGTGGCGACGTCATCAAAGGCTTCTCATTCGCCTTGCTGATCGGTGTATTATTCGGTACTTACTCGTCGATCTGCGTGGCAACACCGGTGATTGTAGACTTTGGGAAAAAGCAACTCAAAAAATAATGTAATAAAATAAATTTTGAAAAGGCTCCAAAGAACATTTGGAGCCTTTTTTGTTACGTTATTAGCGTAAAGCTTAAAGCCGAAGGCTGAAGGCTTTAAAAGTAAATAAAAACAGCTTTAGGCTTTTTGCCTTCAGCTTTAAGCTAAACAATATGGACAACCTCAATAAATCAAAATTTCCGTTAGTTGTTATAGTTGGCGGCGGCTTTGGCGGCCTGCAAGTGGCTAAGCACCTTAAAGACAAACCTGTTGATGTGCTGATGCTGGATAAGCATAATTACCATGTATTTCAGCCCCTGCTTTACCAGGTAGCCATGGGTGGCCTCGAATCAGAATCTATCGCTTTTTCACTCAGGAAAAATTTCGCTAACCAGAAAAATTTTCGTTTCCGGATAGCGGAGGTTACGCGGGTTAATGCCGAAACCAATACCCTGGAAACTACCATTGGTGATATCAGCTACGATTACCTGGTAATAGCAACCGGATCAACCACCAACTTCTTCGGCAATAAGGATATTGAGCACTTCGCCATGCCGATGAAATCAATCCCCGAGGCACTTAACCTCAGGTATTCGATCTTGCAAAATATTGAAGAGGCATTACTGAAAACAGGTAAAGCCGAACGCGACCCTTATTTAACCTTTGTACTGGTTGGTGCCGGCCCAACCGGTGTTGAGCTTGCAGGTTCGCTGGCCGAATTACGTAATCACGTACTCACCAAAGATTACCCGGAGTTAAAAAAAGAGGATATGAAGGTTTACCTTGTAGACTTTTTGCCAAAAGTTTTGGGCCCAATGTCTGACCAGGCTTCCAAGGCAGCTAAGGATTTCCTGACCGATATGGGAGTTGAAGTTTTGTTAGGCGTAAAGGTAGAAAGCTACGACGGCGAAGAGATTAAGTTTGAAGGCGGTAAAACCATCCGCACCAAAAACGTGATCTGGAGCGCGGGGGTTATGGGCGTTGTTCCGGAAGGATTTAGCAAAGACAGCATTGAACGCGGCAACCGCATCAGGGTTGACAATATTGGAAGGGTTACCGGCAGTAGCAACATTTTTGCAATTGGCGATGTGGCCGCTATGATCACCGACGAAACGCCTAAAGGCCATCCCGGTGTAGCCCAGGTAGCTATACAAATGGGGCAAAACGTAGCTAAAAACATCATCCACCTTATTAACGGCGAACAAACCCAGCCATTTAAATACAACGATAAAGGCTCATTGGCTACTATCGGGCGCAATAAAGCTGTGGCAGATTTAGGTAAAATAAAATTCCAGGGATTTTTTGCCTGGCTGGTTTGGATGTTTGTACACTTGATTTCGCTTTTAGGCGGCCGTAATAAGGTGATCGTATTTATCAACTGGGTATCGAGCTATGTAAACTATAATGGCGGTACAAGGCTTATAATCCGTAAATTTGAGCGACAAGGCTTAACGGAAGACCAGCATTTGCCTAACACCGTGAATTGAGTTGGAAAGTCTTAAGTCGGGAGTTTTTAAGTCTTAAGTCTGCCTTAAAAATCTGACTTAAGACTTAAGACTTAAAACTACCCGACTTATCCCTTATTTCTTACTTTTGACTTAAGACTTATAACTCCCGACTTAAGACTTCAACATCATGCCAATTAAGATAACCGAATGCCCGCGCGATGCCATGCAAGGCATTCATGATTTTATTCCGACAGATGTTAAGGCCGGATACATCAACCGGCTTTTAAAGGTGGGCTTTGACACGATAGATTTTGGCAGCTTTGTATCGCCCAAGGCTATACCACAGTTACGCGACACCGCCGACGTGTTAAGAAAACTTGATTTTGGCGGTACACGATCAAAATTATTGGCTATTATTGCCAACTACAGGGGTGCGGAAGAGGCTGCAAAACATCCTGAAATTACATACTTAGGCTATCCCTTTTCCATATCCGAAACTTTTCAGCTCCGTAATACCAATACAACCATAGCCCAGGCTTTTGAAACGGTACAACGCATTCATGAGTTGTGCTTGGTAAATAATAAATACCTGCTTGTTTACCTGTCCATGGGTTTTGGCAACCCTTACGGAGATGAATGGAATACCGGCATTATTGAACAGTGGACAGAAAAGCTGGTTACTGAAGGCATTAAAAATATAGCCTTAGCCGATACTACAGGCGTCGCCAACGAAGCGCAGATAGCCCGGATTTATCCGCGGCTGGTTGAATTATTCCCCGCCACAGAATTCGGCATCCACCTCCACTCTACTCCTAATACCTGGCAACCGAAAATAAACGCGGCCTACAGAAGCGGCTGCAAAAGATTTGACACAGCGATAAAGGGCTACGGCGGTTGCCCGATGGCGGCAGATGAGCTTACGGGCAATATTGCTACTGAAAACCTAATTGCCTATCTCGAAGCACAAAGTGAGCTTACAGGGCTTGATATGAATAATTTTAGAGAAGCGATGGATTATGCGGGAAGGGTGTTTATCTGAATCAGAATTTACAGAATTTGAGGATTAACAGAATTGCTGTTGCAAGGGAATGAAATTACAACCAATGTTCACTATTCATTCTGCAAGTTCTAAAATTCCGTAAATTCTGATTCAGACAAACCTTTTACGCGGCCGCGCTCTTAGACGCTTTAACCGGTTTACTTTTAACAACTCTGTCAAAATTTTCCATTACCAGTACCGCCGCGCCAATCAGTTCAGCATCGAAGCCTAATTCGGACACCAGCAATTCTGTTCCTGCTGAAAGGCGCGGAATGCAATATTTATGCAAGGCCTGCTGGATAGGCGCCATTAATATTTTGGCAACTCTGGCACCACGACCACTTAACACGATGATTGCTGGGTTCATGATGTGGATCAGGATGGCCAGAGCCTTCCCAATTTTGTAACCTGCATCTGATAATAGTTCGATGGCAAACTGGTCGCCGTGATTGGCAGCCTCAATCAGCGCGTCACCCATTAGTTTTGAATGATCGTCTTCGCTGTGTTTTAAACTGGTTACCCGGCCTTTTTTAATACCTGCTATGGCTTTCTGCGCCACAACCAGTAATGAAGCCTCGGCTTCGAGGCAGCCCCTTTTACCGCATTCACAGAGCGAGCCGTCTTCTGATAGCGGGATGTGACTTAACTCCCCAGCGAAGCCATTATGCCCGCGAAAAAGTTTTCCGTTCACAATCATCCCTAAACCAATACCCCAGCCAAGGTTGATCACCATCACTTCCTGCTGCGACTTAGCGATACCGAATTTTTGTTCGGCAAGTGCTATCAAACTTGAGTCGTTGTCAATATAGGTTGCAATGCCTGTTTTCTCTGTTAAATAAGCCGTTAAGCTTTGGCCTCCGGCATCGAGGTAGGTATAGTTAATGCCCTCGGTTACATTGATAAAGCCTGGCATACCAATGCCGATGCCGGCTATTTTGTCTTTTAAAATGCCCGTATTTGATATATACCGGTTAATCTCACTAACCAGTTTTGGCAATGCGTCCGGGTTATTAAGCAGCTTTAACTCGAAGGTAAGCATATCTGCCACAGGGTTGTTCAGCAAATCAAACATCTGGATGCGGGCAGTGAGCTGATCGAGCGCGATGGCAAGGATATGCATGGCGCTTGATTTTACCGAGTACATTAAGGGCCGCCTGCCCCCGCTTGACGGTGCGTAGCCCTGTTCAACCACAAAACCTTCCTGCATCAACTCATTGATAGCCTTGGCTATGGATGGGATACTCTTATCAAACAACTCGCTTAGCCCGGCGCATGACATGGCCTTATTAAAATAAAGCCTTTTAATGATCATATTTTTTAACTGACTGCCCTTTACCCCTTTAGTCGTAAGTTCCATTAACAAAATAGTATAGTTTGGTTTATAACAGGCTCCCTCTTTAATAAGTGAGTATACTTTATAAAATTATAAATAAAGTGACAAAGTACAACTGTAATAATTACAGTTTAGGCCCGCTATGCAAGTAGATGGACATCATAATGACAACATTTGCCTACAGACTGCAAAAATATCTATAAAATTTGTGTACATTAAAAAATAAGCGAAGTTTTGATGATTAACACACTTATCAAAACTTTACTTCGCGGCTAACTGTTTTTTCAGTTTTTCAAGCCCATACTCCAGTTTAAGCACATACTCATTTTGCGGGGCGAAGGCCTCTTTGATCTCATCCACAGTATAACGTGGGGTGATGTGCTGCGGGCAGTTCCAATCGAAAGCTTTTACATCAAAAATGAGCATACGCTCGGCAGTGTGTTTATATTCGGATGGATCGATCAGATCAAACAATTCCGGGTTATCGGCCAATTCAACTATATGGGCATCGGCAAATATTTTGAGGCGGGTTTTATGCGGATAATCCATCAAAAACAGGGATACCTGCGGATGCGCCAATACGTTGCCAACCGATATATACTGTTTATTCCCCCTAAAATCAACTACGCCAAGGGTGTGGTTATCAATCACCTTAATAAACCCGGCGGGCCCTCCCCGGTGCTGGATGTAGGGGTAACCGTTTTCGCCAATGCTGGCCATGTAAAAGCTGTCGCGGCTTTCAATAAACATTTGCTCATCTTCGGTAAGGCCTTCTTTATCGGCCAGCATATTTTCCATGCGGGCGTAGGCCGGGCGGCTGCCGTATTTTTCCTGGAGTTTTTTAACACCATCAGTAAAAGCGAATCGTGCGAAATTCATGATACAGGTTTTTAATAAAAATAAACAGATATGCCCGCCTTACGATAGCAAGGCGGGCATAAAAGCGTAAACTAAATTATAAACTGACAATTATTTTACTTCAGGGATAGCTGGCCAGTCAACCGGTACCTGGGTTAAGGCGTATACATAGTTGGTGATGGTTTTATCGCCTACGGCAACGGCTACGTCAATCAGGTTAGCCTGGGTATAACCGGCAGCGTAAAAGTTTTCAACCAGCTGATGATCGGCACGGCCTTTATTTTCGGTGATTGATTTGGCTACTTTAACCAAAGCATCAATTTTAGCATCGAAAGAAGCGCCACCTTTACGGATTTCAACGATCTGATCATCAGTAAAACCATTCATTTTACCGATGGCTGTGTGGGCTGCAGAACAGTAAGCACACTCATTTACCTGGCTAACAATAAGGTTAACGGCTTCTTTTTCTTTAGCGCGTAATGATGATTTACCGTTTGAAAGGGTGATGTAGTTGGCAAGCGCATGATCTGAAGTTGCGAATACGGCAAACAGGTTTGGCACGCGGCCTACTACTTTGGTTAGTGTATCAAATATGGCCTGGTTTTCAGGAGTTACTTGTTCTCTGGTTGGAATTGCGAAAGTTTTCATTTTTGTAATGTTAATTTTTGTTGTTTTGAATTAACAATACAAAGATGCGGTGCCAAAGCCCCCCAAAAAATAGACAAACTTCCCGAGCGCTTGTAACTATTTCCCGTCGGCCACTAAAACTTTGCTGTTTCTGAAATCGGTAGGTGAAAGCGAGGTGTGTTTTTTGAAAAAATTGCTAAAATAGGCGGCATCGTCAAAGCCTAAATCGTAAGTTATTTCTTTGGCAGATTTATCAGTGTAATACAATAAGCGTTTTGCCTCGAGTATTAAGCGCTCCTGGATGATTTGCAACGGTGTTTTATGATTGTACAGCGCGAATACATTGGATAGCGTTTTAGGCGATTTATTAAGCTGCTGCGCGTAATAGGCAACGGTATGATGCTGGCGGAAGTTATTTTCGACCATCAAATTGAATTTGCGGATAATGGCAAACCTTTCATCATTTTGTGCGGGATCAGTTAACCGGCTGGCCTTGGCCAAACGGGTAACCAAAATAATAAGGCGTTTCAACAGCATCCTCAGCATATCCACCTGGATGCTATCGGCGGTTTCAAACTCCTCGATAAAAATATCCAACAGGCGCTGGATTTTAAACTGCATGGCATCATCTAACTGAACAAAAACCTGCCCCGCGCTACCATAAAACAGGAAACCCACACAGCTTACTTCTTCATCATGATCAACAATACAATAAAAATCCCGGTTAAACTGCCAGGCTACAATATCCTGTGGATGTTCAAAACGGAAGGATTGGTTTACCATTAAGGGTAGCATGCTGTTGGGCAAAAAATCGTACGTTACCTCATCAATAACAACCGTTTGTTTTTCGCCCCGGTTCCAGGCAATGGTCAGGTATTTATGTTCGCGATCGCGGGTAAAAAACATCCGGTCAAAATGTTTTTCGTTGATCAGGAGGTGCAAATCGCCACCTGTGGATTGTTCTGTTACCGAGAGTTTCATTTTTAAATAGCGGCAAATATATCACAAATCGGCTACTGTTTAGCCGCTGTTAGGGAGCATGTTTTTTGTAAAACTAAACAATGCGGTAACCTGCTGTTAACACACTTCATCAAACATTCATCAAAAAGAAAGAAATTGCTTTTGTTTTACTTTATAATGCATTTTGTAAGGTAGGCATCCCTATTGATTTAATATGACTGTTACCCAATTTATAGGCACACATCAGGATACTGTGCAGATTGCTTTGTATGCTTTAATTATAACCTCGCTATGGTTAATGGAGGTGTGCTTTTCTGCCGGCCTTATCCCGGTAAAAAACCGCTGGCAACATAATAAAACCAATTTATTATTCATTTTTACCGCGCTCCCCATCCAGCTCATGTTAACTACAATTGTTTTATTGATAGTTAACTGGACCAACACACACCATTGGGGATTGATCAACTACATTCCGGGCCATCAAAATAAGTGGATTTATTACATCAGTTTATTTATGCTGCTTGACCTTTGCGAGTATATATATCATGTAGTGATGCACAAAATTGATCCGCTTTGGAAATTCCATCTTGTACACCACAGCGACCAGCACGTTGACGTTTCCACAACAGTACGCGAACACCCCGGCGAAACCTGTGTGCGTACCGGCTTCCAGATGCTTTGGGTATACTTATTGGGCCCCGCGGTAAGTGTACTGGTACTGAGGCAAACATTCCAGTCGCTGTTTAACGTGCTGGCCCATACCGAATTCAGGTTACCCGAACGGCTTAACAAAGTAGTTGGATTAATTTTTATAACGCCTAACCTGCATCATGTACATCACCACTACCAGCTACCCCACACCGATCGTAACTATGGTGATGTGCTGAGCATCTGGGACAGGCTTTTCGGCACCTTCGGTGAGCTTGATGTTAAAGAAACCCGCTTTGGTATTGATACCCATATGGATAAAAACACTACTGGCAGATTTTTAAATATACTGAAGATTCCTTTTCAAAAGCTCGAACGGCCGAAGTAGTAGTTATCTAAAGGCTACGATCTGGCAATGCATAAACATGGCCTTATACAACCATTGGCTTATTATTGCCTGATGTCCAATCATGCTTTATATTGTTCATGAGTAAAGCATTATCAAACTTTACGGAGCCTGCCGGAAATATATCATTGTTCTCGAAGAAGCTTGAACTAACTGAACTCACCTCCAGCGCCTGCACTTTCCAGTTATCGGTGTGCAGCACAAGGCATTCATATTGATTGCCATTGGGAGAATAGCCTGTTGAACCAGCTTTAAAAAACTCCGACGCGGTATCTAAATCGCCAAAAACAGAATCGGGATTGAGTTTACCGGTAACTTTCGCGTCGACACTTATAGCCGTCCCATCCGAACTTTTAAATGCCACATGATAATTACCATTAGCTTCGTTAACATCAAACACAGCCCGGTAATGCCTGCCGGGGAACACCCTGCCGCCTACCATAGCATTAAACGATGAAGAGGTATCCCGCCGGGGAATGTAAACACCTTCTTTTGTTTCGCCGTTTTCATTCCATTCAACAGCTATACGATGAGCACCGTTTTCGGAGCAGACACCAAGGAAAGCAGGCAATCCTTTTGGTCTTACCTCTTTAAGTCTGATAAGACAAATACCGGCAATGGCCTTACCATTAACTATTTTGGGGCTAAAAGGTGCAGGCACAATGGTTTTGGCAATCTCCGGATCAACCGTAAAATTAACAAGGATACGGCGATCAATAACTCCGGTTATTTTGGGGATTTTCATAGCGATATCTTAAGCTGCTTACAACTAATCGTCATCGCCAAAATCTTCTATCACCCCAAAATACTCGTCCCATTCCGGATCATCCGTAACTGTGATGTTGATTGGGAGTTCATCAAAATCGGCCAAAGCATCGTTCAGGCGTTCGCCGGCAATATCGATATTGGTGGTATACCAGGCCCACCAGCGTTCGTTTTCGCCGGTAAATACAAAGGCCAGTATACTTTGATGATCGGCCTCCAGCATATCAACCAGGGCATCTTCAACCTGCTCCATCAGTACCATTTCTTCGGCGGGCGGAAGCAATGATGAATCCGTAGCTTCGTAGTTCCAGGTAATATCCATTCGCTGAAGATATATACCACTTTCAAAAAAATTAGTCAGATTTGGCCGGTAGCGAACCAGCAGAGGGATATTATCGTCGGATACAGCTTCAATAGCTACCCAGGTATCATCTAATAGCATAGGTTTAAATTTACGTGAAAGTTAGAGAAAAAACAGGAAATGGCATCTTAAAAAGGCGGCTTAACATCAAATTAAGTCGCCTTTTTAAGATATACGCAGTTTTGGGAACATCGTATGTTTTATATCCAATTACAAGGTGTTTATTCCACTTCAAACTCCTTCTTCAATTTCAAATCAACCGATGAACTGCCTACCATCACCATAAACTTGCCGGGCTCAACTGTCCAGTTCATGTTTTTATCCAGCAGGGCCAGGTCATCGGGGTGCAGGGTAAAGTGCACGGTTTTCTTCTCGCCGGGCGCTAAAGTGATCCGTTCAAAACCGCGCAGGTCATATTCGTAAGTGGTAACACTGCTCACTTCATCTTTTAAATAAAGCTGCACCACCTCGTCGCCCTTGCGCTGGCCGGTATTGGTTACATCAACGCTAACCTGGTAAATACCTTGCGAATTTTGTTTTTCGGGAGATACCTGCAGGTTGCTATACTCAAAAGTGGTATAGCTTAAGCCGAACCCATAAGGATAGAGCGCGCCTTTAACGCTGGTTTTACCCCAGCTGTTCCCGCCGCCCTGCTCGGCCTGCGATCCGGGCTTGAACGGGAAGTTGTATTCCAGTTGCCCCAGCGTTTTCGGGAAGGTTATGGGTAACCTGCCGCCGGGGTTGTTATCGCCAAACAAGGTTTCGGCAATTACCTGCCCGCTTTGTACACTCGGGAACCAGGCTTCTAAAATGGCCGGCACATATTTGTTTTCCCAGTTAATGGTAAGCGGCTGCCCGTTAATCATCACCATAACCACAGGTTTGCCTGTAGCCTGTAAAGCCTGGATCAGTTTTAATTGCCTGCCCGGCAGGTTTAAACCGGTGCGTGAAAGGCTTTCGCCTACCCTATCCACATCCTCGCCCACAACGGCTATTACCACGTCCGACTGTTTAGCCGCAGCCACCGCCGAATCGATACCTGCCTGCTCTTGCGCAGTTAGCGGCGTTTCAATGATCTCGCTTTCGGGCCAGGTAGCATCAACCATATCGCAGCCTTTTACATAGCTCACTTTGCCATCGGCACCCATATAATTTTTTATACCGTCAAAAACCGTGGTAACCGGGTTGTGCGATGGGCCGTACCGGCTGATGGCGTAATTGGTTTCAGTAGCCAGCGGGCCGGTTACCAGGATATTAGGATATTTCCTTTTATCCAAAGGCAATAAATTACCGGCATTTTTAAGCAATACCATCGATTCGCGGTTCATTTTCAGGCTCATGGCCTTATCGTCTTCGGTATGCACAATTTTATCGGATGCTTTTGGGTCTTTAACATAGGGGCTATCAAACAAACCCAACCTAAATTTCACTTTCAAAACCTCGCTCACACGGGTATCGATAATTTTCATCGAAATGCGGTTTTCCTTAATCAACTCGCGCAGCGGCATAATAAAAGTTTGCGGCATGGTAAAGTTGGTGCGCACATTCAAGCCTGCCTCAACAGCCTGCCTTACTGCTTCTTTGTAATCTGCAGCTACATGGTGTTTGGAATACAGGTACTCAACCGCTTCGCTATCGCTTACCACGTAGCCGTTAAAGCCGAACTGCTGCCGCAAAAGCTGTGTTAAAAAGTAATAGCTGCCGGTGATGGGTACGCCATCCCAATCGTTATAACTGCTCATTACGCCCATAGGGTGAGCCTCCTGGATTACCCTGCGGAACGGATAGAGGTAAAGCTGGTGCATTTCGCGCGGGGCCACGTGCGGATCGGTACGGGCGCTGCCATCACGACCGCCTTTAGGCACACTGTACACCGCGTAGTGCTTAAGGGTTGAGGCCACACCTTCGTCCTGGATGCCCAATACCATTTGTTTGCCCATTTCGGCAATGTGGAATGGATCTTCACCGTAACACTCCACTACACGGCCCCAGCGCTGGTCGCGGGCCGGATCAAGGATGGGCGCGTAAACGTTGGTGTAACCTAAGGCTTTGGCCTCGCGGCCTACTGTTTTACCGGCCTGGTAAACCAGTTGTTTATCAAAGGTACTGCCTATACTAATGGGCGCGGGCAGCGGGGTAGCACGGTCATGGTTAAGGCCATGGATCCCCTCGTTGGTAAAATCAACCGGGATGCCGAGGCGGGTTTCTTCAACAAACCATTTCTGGATGGTGTTAATAGCTGAGGCATGCTTACTGAATGGATATGAATATTGTGTAGGCGCATCATCTGTATGCGAGGTGAGGTTGTTTAGCTCCTCGTCAATATTGGCTATGCCATCTTTCCATACTTCGTTTTTCCAGTTGGCAACGGGCATTTCATCTTTCAGTACACGTTTGTAGCCATAAAGCGTAGCCATCTGGCAGGTTTTCTCTTCCACGTTCATCTGGCTCACCAGGTCGGCCACACGTTTATCAATGCTTTGCGACGGGTCTTCAAAAACGTCCATTTTGCCGTTCTTGTTGAAATCTATCCAGCCTTTATGGTAAATATTTTTCTGCTGTGCAGAAGCCGATAGACTGAAGCTGATGAATAAAGCGGATGCCACAAAAGCGCGTGGCAGTTGGTATTTATTTCTCATGCGAAGTTGTTATCACGGTTGGTGATTCCAAATATATAAGTTTAAGGGCAACCTGTAGTGGTATCGCCGCTGAACAGTTGTGTATTTTAACTACATCGTTTGAGAAAGATAGAACATGGGCTTTAGCGCGGGCAGCAGGAAAAATTCATATCAATCGATGATGTGCCGCCCAACAGAACATTCCCGTATAAAGCAACTAATATCTTCCAAACTTTTATTTACATTAGCGTTAAATGAGTTTAAAACAACCTGTCACCCTAATTTCACGTTCACTGGTCCAGGCAGCGCTGTGCGCGCCTTTTTTGTTGATAGCACTTATTATTTATGGCATATCGCGCGAGGGGGATGAGTTTGGTGCGGCCATCATGTTTGGGCTTTTTACCATACATGGTTATGTGCTGGCATTTGTAAGCTACATTTTTTACAACATGATTGAATTTAAAGTCAACAGCAAGTGGCAACTGCTTAAATATGCTGTACCATTGATGATACTGATTATTGGTTTACTTATTATTCCATCAAACAAACCAAACAACCAGCAGGTGCTTTTTACCATCATCATTACTATCATGATGGTTGACATGGGCAAAATCCTCTACCACCGGGCTTTGAAAACGTTATAATTTAAAATCAATACTTCAGCTCCTTCCTGAAAAAACCAACAGCCAGACTATCAACCTTTAAATGAACGGCATGCCTGTTTACTGAAATATCATCTGTAAAATAGATCGGTGCTTCCTTTTTTACCGCGTCTATCGCTTCGGCAAGCATTACATAATGCCCTACCTTGCCCGGCAGTTCCATATAAGTAGATTTTGGTATGAGCCGGTGATAATGCCGCGCGTTGGTTTTCACCGGCGCTATACTATCGCTTTGCGAACCAACAATATAAAGCGGACCGGTAACATCAGCCACCTGCTGTTTACGGATAAAGCCGAAACCTAAAGCAGGCGAGATGGAAAAGAACGCTTTGATCCTTTTATCCTTTAACGGCGGCACATGTCTGGATCCGGCAATAAGTGAACTATCATCCAACAATTTAACCAGGCCCGGAAACTCCGGAATCTCCAGTTCCTTACGGCCGATGGTTTTGTAATAATTACGGGCCTGGTCAAAATCGAGTTGCGCGCCCGCAAGCGCAATTATGGTGTAGCCGCCAAATGAAAAACCGGCAGCCCCGATTTTTCGCTGATCGATCAGCGGACCGATATCCGGCATATTTAAGAGCGAGGTGATCGCGAAGCTGATATCCAGAGGGCGCTCCCATGGCTTTACAAACTCCAGCGGTATTTTATGATCATAAGTGTTACCATAATGATCAACAGCGGCTACCATACAGCCGCTGTTGGCAATGGCTTGTGCCAGCCATTCGAGCGTTAACCTCCCCCCGCCGGTACCATGTGAAAGCAGGATGAGCGGAAGTTTACCTGTTGGTAGTTTGCCGTTTTGTACGGTTGACTGCCTTAAAAACGGTGAGAAGTGCTTGTCGGCTGCTTTTAATGTATCGGCCGTCGGGTACCAGAGCTCGGTAACTACCGGGCGGTTATCGCGGCTTTTATCTTTTAAATTAAAAGTACGCTGGCCTAAATTCTGGGCCGATATGGTGTGCGTTGCAAGTAAAATGCAACAATAGCGAGTAATTGTTTAATCATGGCTGGTTGTTGTTGATATCACAAAACAACCTGTTTAGCGGGCAAAAAAGATTGACAATAGTCAATAAATCATTTTTTTGATTTAAGGCGGCTGAGGGTTTCCTGCGAGATGCCGAGGTAATCTGCAACTATTTTGTTAGGCAGCCTTTGGATAATTTCGGGATGTGTTTGCATCAGGATGTTGTAGCGTTCTTTGGCATCCATGGTAATGAGGCTTTCAATACGGCGTATGGAAGCGATATAGTCCAGTTCCAGCCCCGAACGATACATCGTTTCAAAACCGGGAATTTCTTTCAGCAGCCGGTCCCTATCGGCGTAACTTAAAACAAGCAGTTCAGACGGTTCCGGGCTTTGTACAGTTGCAACTGAGGGTTCCCTGAGGATGAAACTCGGAAATGCCGTACCCATCCGCCCCTCAAATATCAAGAAGCGGGTTGATTCGTTACCGTCATCATCCGTTAAAAAAACACGCAGGCAGCCTTTTACCACAAAAAACAAATGCCTGGCTATGGTTCCCTTCTCAATCAAAATCTCGTTACGCCGGGTGAACCGGGGTTTAAAACAACTATCAATCAGCTGCTCGTGCTGCGGAGTAAGATCAAGTTTACCTTCAATATGATGTTTTAAAGCCGGGTGCATAGCTGCAAGGTAATATTTACATGCTTAATAACAGCACCTGTTTCTAAAGGCCAACTATATTATGCGTTTCTGTGAACTTATTAATTATGCAGCAATTGTTTATACAACCCATAATTCTCATCATCAAAACAAACAAATATTACTTTTTCAACAATCTTGTTATCAATCAAAAATTCCTTGACCGTAGATACGGCGATTTCGGCAGCTTTATCTTTCGGGAAACGATAAATACCGGTACTGATATTTGGAAAAGCGATAGTGCGAACACCATTTTCGGCGGCGAGTTTCAGGCTGTTCAGATATGCAGAGCGAAGCAACTCCAACTCTTTCGGTTTTCCGCTGTTATAAACCGGCCCAACCGTGTGGATCACGTACCTGGCAGGAAGTTTGCCCCCGGTTGTAATCACGGCTTCGCCTGTTTTACAGCCACCCTGGCGGGCTACTATTTTACGGCAATCGTCCAATATAGCCGGCCCACCTGCCCGGTGAATGGCGCCATCAACACCGCCGCCACCCATTAACGAAGTATTTGCGGCATTAACAATGGCATCAGCTTCAACTTGGGTGATATCGCCCTGTATAAGTTCAATATTTGGTTGCATGATAATTTAAGTTAAAACCCGGGGTAACCGGTTTTGTTGACTTTTATATGTAAAGCTGCACCATTTTACGCCAGTAGCGGGCGCGGTGGGCCTCCTCATGCCATATGTAAAGGTCGTTTTTAATACCCTTGGCATTCAGTACCGAACTGAGGTATTTGTTATCTTCCAAAAAGGCGTCCTCCTCGCCTATTACAATAACAATATGGAGCCGTTTAAGCGCATTAATGATATCGGGGTTGCCCAGATTGGGCATAAACTGGTTGGGCATATTGAAATACACATTCTCATCGCGGTAACCGTCAAGCAGATCGCGAAAATTACCCATAGTTTGCGTTACATCATAACGACCACTCATGCCTACCACCTTTTTAAATAAATGCGGATGTTTAAAAGCTGTGGTTACCGCGTGGTAAGCCCCCATGCTGCACCCGGCCGAGATGAGCGCCGTACCTGGGTTGTTTTTCTTCATAAAGGGGATCACTTCCTGCAAAATATACTGCTCGTACTGCAGGTGCCGCTCAATGCGGTGGTGCGGGTGGCTGTACTCGTTGTAAAAACTTTCCCTGTCAATACTGTCAACGCAATAAATCTGCAGGTGACCAGCCTCAATCTTCCATTTCATGGCTTCGATCACCTTCCAATCTTCATAATCATAAAAGCGGGCTGTGCGGGTTGGAAAAAATAAGACAGAGGCACCGGAATGGCCGAAAACCAGCATTTCCATATTGCGTTGCAGGAAGGGACTGAACCACTTGTGGTACTCTCTTTTCATCTTTTAAGCCGCCGAAAGATGATAAATGGCTGTAAACCCTGTATTAAGTTAATTTGATACTTTGCAGCATCCGCTGTAAAACCGCGTTCTTCCACAAAGCGTACCCGGCGCTGCTTAAATGCAAACCGTCTTTATCATAATATTCCCTCACCGGCCTACCCGAACCATCCATCATCTGGTTAAATATATTTACAAACTGCCAGTTTTTGTGGCGATGTATAATTTCATTTTCAATAAGGCTATTGGTATACCTGTATTTATCCACAAGCGGCCAGCGGGCAATGCTGGGTTTTAATGATATAAAATAACAGGGGATATCGCCAAAAAGCCGGGCTACCTCATCGGTAAGCTGTTTAAAAAATATAAAAACTTCTTCGGGGTTACGACCGTCGCCCAGGTCATTATCGCCCGCATATATCACCATCGCTTCCGGGTTGTATGAGTGCATAATGCGCTCAAAAAACCATACACAGGCAGCAAGGGTAGATCCGCCAAAGCCAAGATTAACGGGCTGAAACTCTTCAAAATCAGTATCGAGCGTTTCCCACAACCTGATAGACGAACTGCCATAAAAAATTACACGCGGAACGTAGTTAAGTTTTGTTCGTTTAATTTCCAGTTGCTTAACGTCCTCTTCGTACCAGATCATATCACTTTTTAATAGGGCAATTCAATTTCAAAGCGCTAAAGATAACATTATAGGCTTGCAATAAAATTGTTTTAACAAAAGAATAACGCTAAACATATCATATTTTTACGCTTCACCTGCAACATCTTAACCTTGGCTGCGGTTTCAAATCAGCCCTCATCCGCCAAATTGTTATTTAAACCCACACGATCAACCGGTAACGAAACCCTGTGCGCACCAGCGTAAATATTAAACTGCGAAGCACTCAAAAGCCCTATCAACGTTATATCAAATTCTTTAGCCAATTGTATGGCCAAACTTGAAGCAGCGCCAACAGCCACTATAATGCTGATACCAGCCATTGCGGCTTTTTGGACAAGCTTAAAGCCAACCCGGCCACTTAATAACAGTATGGTTTGTTTCAATGGCAGCCAGTTATACATCATAGCAGCGCCAATGATCTTATCCAAAGCGTTGTGCCTGTCAATATCCTGGCGTAACAACAATAACTCGCCCACGGGGGTAAACAACGCGGATACATCCAGACCTGCCGCGTCATCCAATACACGCTGATGACGGCGCAGGATATCAGGGATCTGGTAAAGCAAAGCGCCATGCAAAACCGTATCATCAGGTTGACCGGCGAAGGGACTAATCGTACGGATTGCGCTGACTGCGTCTTCGCCGACAGTAGAAAAATTGAAACCGGTGTTTTGAAAATGCGGCTCTGTTTCAGGGGCAAGGCTCAGCAAAATGGCATTCCTGTTATCTTCGGTACCGGCAGCAGAAATATGCCTGGCCGATTGAACATCGTCTGCATTTTTGATAACCGCCTCCGTAAATAAAAACCCGGTTGCCAGTTCAGCATCATGCCCGGGCGTACGCATCATTACTGAAATTTTTTGTATCACCCGTTTGTCTACAGGGCCGTATTCCAGTTTTATTTCCAGGGGTTCTTCAATGGCAATCTTAGCATCCGTACGGGTACTTTGTGTATGGTTCACTTTTACAATAGGTATAATTTGTGTGGATGCCGACATAAATCAAATATACAACTAAGTTTTTGGAGCTTGTTTACCTAACACCGGCAGGTTGGTGCAACCTGCCTGAAAACCTGCGGCGAAAAATGTTGTTCATTAAATTAAATTGCAGCCCTGTTTTTATGGGCTAATTTGAATATTTTTGACATATGAAGATCAACGTATTGGCTTTTGGAGTGGCTAAAGATATTTTTGGCAGCGGTGAGGTTAGCCTGGAAATGAGCAACGATGCAACCATCTATAATTTAAAATACCTGCTCGAGCAACAATACCCGCGCCTTAAACAGCTTTCATCATACATGGTAGCGGTTAATAACGAATATGCCCTGCCCGGCGACACCATTCATGAACGCGACGAAGTAGCGATTATCCCGCCTGTAAGCGGAGGTTAATGATTCCGTCTGGATAGCTTATTTTAAGAACTGATACACTGACTGTCAAAAAACATCTACCTAACATCAGCACCCGGCTTATTTTGAATACGCAAATATTATTATCGGCGCAAACGCTCAACATCCAATCGTGTATCGAATGGACCATGTCTGCGGAATCAGGTGGGATAGACGTATTTATAGGCACGGTGCGTAACCAAACCAAGGGAAAAAAGGTTTTAAAGCTTGATTTTGAGGCTTATGAACCCATGGCCATCAGCGAGATGTATAAAATTGCCGCCCGGGCTTTTGAGCGCTGGCCCGTTCAAAAAATTTTGATCCATCACCGCACCGGCTTATTGCAAGTTGGCGAAGTACCGGTTATCATAGCCGTTTCCGCAGCCCATCGCGACGCCGCTTTTGAAGCCTGCAGATACATTATTGATACACTCAAACAAACCGTACCCATCTGGAAAAAGGAAAGTTTTGAGGATGGCGATGTTTGGGTGGCAGCGCATCCGTAGGTGAGAGATTGGAGATCAGTGATTCGAGGTTAGGGGAAGTCCCTAATCTCGAATCTCCAAAAAACAATCGCTGATTACTTAAAACTTCCCAACCCGCCTTCTAACGAGAATACATCTGCTTCGGGAATATGCTTCAGAATCAGTTTAACGCCCTCATTGCTTCTTTTGCCCGATGAACAATACAGCACCTTGGTATTGGCGCTGGTAAAATAAGCCATGTATTTTTCCAGTTCATCAAGCGGGATATGTGTTCCGCCTATATCGAAAGCATCGCGTTCCTGCAGGGTGCGTACATCTATCAATTCGAGGGTGTCATCATGCAGCATCCTTTCTTTCAGATCAGCAGCGTTAATGCCAGGGATAGCAATAGTTGCCTTTAAGCGCCTGATGTGCGTTTTGGTAACCGGACCCATTTTAAAAATTCGGCTCTGCATCGATTGCGCATCAAAAATCAGCACCTTACCGGCCAGCAGATCGCCGGTTTTGGCAATGTATTTAATCACCTCGTTGGCTTGCATAGCGCCAATAATACCGGCCAGGGTAGGGATCACGCCGCCTTCGGTGCAGTTCGGAATCTGCGTTGCATCCACCTCCGGAAACAGGTCGCGGTAATTTGGCGACCGGGTGCCTTTACCTAAGTCTATATTCCATACAGCAACCTGGCCCTCAAACTGGTAAATAGCTCCATACACCAGGGGCTTCCCGCTTAAAACACAGGCATCGTTAAGCAGGTAGCGGGTTTCAAAATTATCGGTACCATCAAGTACGATATCATAACCGGCTATAATTTCCATCACATTATCAGAGGTTACCTTTTGTGTATGCGCAACCAGCCTGATACCGGGGTTTTGCTGTGCCAGTTTCACGCAGGCAACTTCAGCTTTATTTTTACCCTCATCTGCCGGGGTATATAATACCTGCCGGTGCAGGTTGCTGATGGAAACGGAATCATAATCGGCAATGCCGAGGGTACCCACGCCTGTTGAGGCAAGATATTGCCCTGCCGGGCAACCTAAACCACCTGCGCCTACTATCAATACACGGGCCTGCCCTATTAAATTCTGCGCTTCCCGGCCAAAACCCGGCAGGGCTATCTGGCAGCTATATCGTTGTAAATCCTCATTCATTAGCGGCAACTATTTTATTGTGGATCATCGGTTTTATTTTTTCAAGGTCTTCGGGCGTGTTTACATTGGTTAACGTCGAAAAATCCGGGGCGTTAAGTAATGTAATATCACTATTGATCAAAACCTTGCGCGGACAAGAGTATCCCTGCGCCAGGAAGGATAACAAAACAGGATAGCTTTTAGGCTCCCATATGGCAATCAAAGGTTCGGGAAAACCTGTAGCCGGACTATGATAGGCCGTTGCTACGGACGAACTGTTGCGCCAGGCTACAAGGTTTCGCAATGTGGGCTCATCCATTAAAGGCAAATCGCAGGCTATCACCAGCCACGCGGCATCCGGCTGCTCCCTGAACGCGGAGAGGATAGCACCATATGGCCCCAACCCCGTGAAAGTATCTTCAATAACAGGATAGGGAAGCTCTATTTCCTGCCGCTGCCCTGGCCTGCCGGATATATAAACTTCGCTGCAAAAACTTTTCAACATATCGGCCAGGTAATAGCGCTGTTGCTTACCATGCCACATCGCCGCTCCTTTATCAAATCCCATCCGTGTGCTTTTACCGCCCGCAAGCACCAAGCCGTTTAAAACCGGCTTAGCCAACTTTAACGCCTTTTCAAAAAAAGCGATAATATTTTCCGAATCGTCAACCTTCAACACAGGGATCTGTTGCCAGTTGAGGATGGACTCCCGGATAAAAGCGGGAATTTCATGAGCGTTATCTGCGAGCAAGAACAACTGTACATTGGTTAGCTGTTCAACCCGTTTTTGAAGGGATGCTGTTTTATTGCTATCAATGATCACCACCTGCCTTGAGGCTTGCTGATGGTTACCGTTTACCAAAATCAGATCGGCAGAGGAAAATTGCTGTTTGATCTGGTACGGAAAAACCGGGTTGGGATAATTGAATTGCTGATGATTGATCTGGTCGGTATACTCTAATGATGCGCCGGTAGCTAACCTGCCGGGCAACGAAGTAAAATCATCATGGTGTGACGTATCCGCATAAGCGCATTTGTAAACAGGCGAAAGCGCCCTGATCACCTCATCGGCCAGTAATTTGATAACCGTACACGGGCCACCTAAAATTGCCCACTCATTTCGCCCGAAATTGCCGGTTGAAGGTTTGGCCAGTTTGGCATGTTTAAGATGCCCTTTTTCTGTTTCATTCTGATCGCTTAAAATCACGTTTACCTCCTGTTTTTGCTATCAGCCTGGTTTCTTTTATCACTATATGATGGCTCATGGCCTTACACATATCATAAATGGTTAGCGCGGCTATTGAAGCGCCTACCAGGGCCTCCATTTCCACGCCAGTTTTAGCGGTAATACTTGCTGTACAATCAACCACCACTTCCTGTTGTTCGTTAATTTGGATACTGATATTACAGTTATCTAAACCCAACGGGTGACAAAGCGGAATCAGATCGCCGGTTTTTTTTGCGGCCATGATACCGGCAATAATAGCCGTTTGAAAAACAGGGCCTTTTTTTGATTGCAGTTCATCGCCCGATAAAAGCTCAAAAACTTCGGGCGGCAAAACCACAATGCTGCGCGCGGTAGCTGTGCGGTGTGTAACCGGCTTCTCCGTTACATCAACCATATTTGGGTTGCCTTGTTTGTTTATGTGGGTTAACATTTTTTTTCTGGGATTACACCGATTGATATGGTGATTACACCGATTTCTTTTTAGGTGTTTTTTTGATTTTATGTCCTTCTGTCTTTAGGGTTTATTTGATCATTTAATCTACCATTTTATTCATTCATTATCGTGATTAAACCACTGAAATTATCTTTCTGATCTTCGAAATCATCCAAAAAAATCTGTGTAATCATTTTTTAATCGTTAAATCCCAAAAAACTAATCAGTGAATCTCCAAACTCTAAATACCTCCCCTTTCTTAAACTCACTCCTTTCCATGGGTAACTCTAAAAAAGCTTCGGTATCGGCTAAATTAGCAAAATCGCCAGATCCATTCCCTTCAACGGGTATGGCTATCAGTTGGGCCTGCTCATTGGTTTGTAAAGTTACCTGTAAAAAATATCGCAATTCTGGCTTAAAGGTAAAATCATTACCTAAAGCCGCATAGGTTACTTTTTTTGCCGGTAATCCTAACGTAGCGTTAAGCCATGTTAAAAAATACCGGTGCAGACACATAAATGTGGCTACGGGATTGCCGGGAAAGGCAAACACCAACGCGCCACTCTGGCCATGCCTTCCAAACCAGAAAGGTTTGCCGGGCCGCTGGGCTACTTTGTGAAACAGTTTTTCTACACCCGAATCTTCCAGTGCCTGCGGGATGTAATCAAACCGGCCCATCGAAATTCCGCCGCTTAACAGCAGTACATCATAGTTTTGAATACAGTTGCTGATCTTTTGTCTGGTGATAACAGGGTCATCGGGAATGTGCAGGAGATCGGCGTTTATATTGTGCTTTTTAAGTACTGCCTTTATGGTGTAACTGTTTGATTTACGGATTTGGAAGGACGATGGCGTTTCGTCGACATCAACCAGTTCATCGCCAGAAGATATGATCATTACCCTTGGCACCGTTTTTACCAACAACTGGCTTTTACCTATTGATGCCGCTAAACTGATTACGGCGGGGCTTACCACCACACCGGCCTTAGCCACCATGTCGCCTTGCTTTTTATCCGCGCCCCGTAAATGCAGGTTCTGCCCCTGTTTCATTTCCGCCGGAAGCAACGTTGCCTTACCCTCACTAATTTCTAAGTCTTCGTAACGAATAACGGTATCTGCCGACAAGGGCAATACTGCGCCGGTCATGATCTCGATACATTCGTCCTCTTGCGCTAACTCAACCGGCTTTTCACCGGCTGCCTGCGTAGCCTTAATCCGGAATATTTTGATACCCTTTTTAACAGACGCGTATTTTAAAGCTATGCCATCCATAGTAACCCGGTTAAAGGGTGGCAGGTCACGGTCAGCTTTAAGGTCTTCGGCCAGTACATAGCCCAAAGCCTGCTCAAACGGGAGCGTTTGGGTACCATACTCTCTTACTTGCGCAAGTACCAATTTTTCGGCTTCGGCAACGGTTATCATTTTTTTAATTTTAGTTTGCTGTTTACCCGCCAATAGTAGCCATAGATTCGTGGATGCCTGTTCTTGGCTCCCTTTTTCGCTCCGCCTCCCAGCCATCTTTTGGCCTGTGCTTAAAAGCATCCCCTAATATATCCTGTAATTTGTCGTCGGCCACACCCTCTCTAAGCAAATCCCTTACATTAAGTACTCCGTCATCGTACAAACAGGTTTTTAACTGCCCCTGCGGAGTGATCCGGATCCGGTTACAGGTACCGCAAAAAGTACGCGAATAAGCTGCTATTATACCTATACTACCTTTATGACCGGGTACCTGGTAATTATAAGCGGTAGACCAGGCAGGGTCGTCCAACTTGCTGATATCGGGATAAACTGTTTTAATTTCGTTCAAAATACGTACATAATCCCAACGCAAACCATCATAAACGTGGCCATCGCCGTTAAAAGGCATTTCCTCAATAAACCTCACATTTACAGGTAGGTTTCTGGTCAGTTCAACCATAGGTAATATATCCTGGGTGTTTTTGCCGTCCATTACTACCGCGTTAATCTTTACCTCCATATCATGGTACAGCATCGTTTCTAATGCGGTTATGACATTGGCGAACTCATCCCGCCGTGTTATGGTAAAAAAGCGATTGGCATCCAGCGTATCCAAACTCAGGTTTACCGATTTTACGCCTATCTTTTTTAATTCGGGTACGTATGGAGCCGTTAATACCCCATTGGTAGTTATGCTAAGTTCCTTTAAACCTTCAAGTTCTGAGATAGATGCAAGCAACTGCATAATATCCTTACGCGCAAAAGGTTCACCACCGGTAATACGGATTTTTTCGATGCCCATATTTACCATTACCCGGCAAACCCTAAGCATTTCGTTATAGGTCATCAGTTCAGCACGTGACAGCCAGTTGAGCCCCTCCTCGGGCATGCAGTAAAAGCAACGCAGGTTACATTTATCTGTTACCGCGAGGCGCAGATAGCTTATCGGTCGGCCGTGGTTATCAATCAGCAAAACAATCTCCTTTACCTTGTAAATTTAAGCAATAAACGTATGCCATACATTAAAGTTTATGTACATGAAAGGTAAAGGTAAACGTTAACCTTGTAGATTTTTGTTAACGAAATGTATTTTTACCGGGATATGTGTCCCGCCAAATTCAAAGTTTAACCAATAAGTAATTTATAAAAACCAAAACATTACCAACAACAATCCCAGGCATTAAAAAAATCAATTTATTATCGATTAACGCACGTAACTATAACTTTAATTAAACATTTACCGTAATAAAGACATGTCTGCTATATAGCACTATAAACGGGAAGCCCCCTGAGCCCGGATTAAAGGAAAATTTTAAAAAAGCGTTTGCAGCATTGTGCCAACCGCGCAGGATGATGAACGCAGCACATCGGCCTAACTAAACAATTTATCAATGACAGGGATCATTATTTTAGCAGCAGGCGCCTCAAGCCGCTTCGGCTCGCCAAAGCAAAACCTTATCTACCAGGGTAAAACCCTGTTACAGCGTGCTGTTCAAACGGCGCTAACCTGCCTGCATTGTCAAAAAGTTATTGTGGTGCTCGGCGCCAATGAAACGGTGATCCGTCCTAACCTATCTGAACAAGCAGTGCATATATGCTATAATAACGATTGGCAGGAAGGCATGGCCTCATCTATACGCTTGGGCGTGTCAGAAATGCTGCGGTTGCAACCACAGGTAACATCCGTTATTTTAATGTTGTGCGACCAGCCATTTGTCGATCCCTTTTTAATATCACAATTAACCGATAAAAAAGAGCATAGCGACTGCGGCATTATAGCCAGCAGCTACCGGGATGTAGTTGGCGCCCCGGCACTATTCGACGTTAAATATTTCCCCGAACTACTCCGGTTAAAAGGACAGGAAGGCGCAAAAAAAATCATCGGGGCACACCCCGATGATCTATTAACTATTCCTTTCCCTTTGGGGGCTATTGATATTGATACCACCGACGATCTGGAAAGACTAAACCAGGTCGGCTGATTTTTATTGGGCCGAAGCTACAAGCTTATTCACGCTACGGTAAACAAACTCGTTAAAAATATGCCTGCGCGCAAAACGGCCGGGCGAATCGGCATTAACCAGTTTGGTGTAAACTGCACGGGGTACGTCAAAATATTCGTACACGTTGCCATCCAAAAACTCAACTTTCAATACCTGCTGTTTGTATTCAAAATCGGCGATGTTTGATTGCGTAGTGGTTGCGGTGTATTCGGCAAGGGTTTGGGCGCGGGTTTCGGGAGCTATACTTACCAAAAAGTGATAAGCTTCGATAATGGTTTTGCTTTTTTCTTCAGCTTCAACCCTACCCTCATCCTGAAACCTGTCGGGATGCCAGGTTTTCATGAGGCTTTTATATACTGACCTTAATTCGCTTAATTCGGCTGTTTCGGTTACGCCTAAGAGTTTCCTGTAGTCGACAATTTTTTTCATGCTGATTTTGGGGTATTTCCGTTGAAAGACAGCTGTGTAAATTGTAAAATACTGACTTTTAGAAAATAACGGCGCAAAGGTACGCTTTTTAAACGAGGAAAAATCAGGAGATTAATTATGGTTTTGTTAAGGGATTGTGAGGGAGCGAGGAGGATAAGGAACCGGCCGTGAAGACACGGCCTTGCGGAGAAGTTGTAACTTCAATTACTCCCCACGAGGTCGTGTCGTCACGACCGGTTGTCGGTAATCGCTAATAGATACATTGCCTTATAGGGAAAATTCATTTACGTATCCCATAACGCCCATCCAACTCCTTCATGGTTACATCATCCAACCTTTGCTCTAAAAGTCCTCTTATTTCTAAATAAATATCTCGCTTCACCCAAGTATGCATGGCCTGTAAGGTTTCCATCCTATCGCCTAAATGCTCATAAAAACTCACGCCGGCGGCATTCCACAAATCCTTCGATTTTTGGTTGAAACACCATTCGGCAAAATCATAAACACGTTTTAGCTGAATTATATCATTGGTTTGATGCGCAACCACGGTGCCTGGGAGTAAATGCATAAATACGCTGTAGATTGAAGCTTCAGGGTCTTCAAACTCTTTTTTAAAATCAGGCAGGCATTCTATTGCTCTTCTTCTCCAGGCACTCATTCAAACTTATATATACAAGTTACTTATTTTATAAAAAAACAAAAGTCCCGCCGTTGGGCAGGACTTAATTGATATCTCCACACAAATTATTTCACTACCGAAAACTTGTAAATAGATTGCGTTTTATAAGTATCGCCCGGCTTCAACTCGGTTGATGGAAATTGCGGTTGATTAGGCGAATCAGGAAAATGCTGTGTTTCCATCGCGAACGAGGTACGGTATTCATCTTTAATGCCGCGTTTCATCACGTTTTTAGCCTGCATAAAGTTACCGCTATAAAACTGTAAGCCCGGCTCTTCGGTAAATACTTCCATTTTGATGCCGCTTTTATCACCGATAACCGTAGCAATTGGGGTAGCCATGTCATGCTTGTTTAATACAAAGTTATGATCATAACCTTTACCGTCTTTCAACTGTACATTATCCTCGTTAATGCGTTTGCCAATAGTTTCAGGTTTGGTGAAATCAAAAGGTGTACCGGCAACCTTCTCAATTTTACCTGTTGGAATCAAACCTGCATCAACCGGCAAATAAGCATCAGCATTAATTTGCACCAGGTGATCCAATATTGTTCCGCTGCCTTCGCCGTTCAGGTTAAAAAAGGCATGGTTAGTTAAGTTAACTACGGTTTTTTTATCAGTTGTAGCCTCGTACTCACATTTAAACGAGTTGTCATCAGTAAGGCTGTAGATAACTTTAACATTCAGGTTACCGGGGAAGCCTTCTTCCATATCTTTCGACAGGTAAGTAAGTTCAACCGTTGATGAATCGATCATTTTGCCATCCCAAACCACTTCCTGAAAACCGTGTTTACCGCCGTGCAGCATATTTGGCGCATTGTTGATTGACGACTGATAATCCTTGCCATCTATTTTAAAGTGTCCTTTAGCAATGCGGTTACCATAGCGGCCAATAGTAGCGCCGTAATAACGCTCGGTTGATTTTTCAAAACCCTCCACATCATCAAAACCCAAAACTACGTCGGTCAGTTTGCCGTTTTTATCGGGCACTAAAAGGCTTACTACGCGGCCACCGTAATTGGTGATGGTAGCGATAGCGCCATTTTTGTTTTTAAGGGTGAACAAATGAGTTTGTTTTCCATCGATTGTTTTTTCGAATGCCGATGCTGTTGTTTGGGTACTATCCGCCATAGTAGTGTTTTTCTGTGAGGTTGAATTTTGATTACAAGCTGCCAAATATAGGCTACACGCCGGTAAAATTGCTAACGAAATGCCTTTAAATAAATTTCTCATAAATGGCCTGGTTATAGTTTGGTTTAAAAATAGCGCTTTTTCATTTACTCCCTCGCTTTGTAGTGTACCTCGCTTAAGCCCCTTAACTTCTCCGCGGCAAATTCAGCAGTGATATCGCGCTGCGGATTGGCCAGCATTTCATAACCTACCATGAATTTTTTTACCGTTGCCGAACGCAGCAGCGGCGGGTAAAAATGCATATGCCAGTGCCAGTAAGGATGATCGCCCGAGTTAACCGGCGACTGGTGCATACCAGCCGAATAAGGGAATGAGGTTTCGAACATGTTATCGTACCTGATGGTCAATCGCCTGATGGCATCGGCCAAAGCAACTTTTTCCTCGTCGGTAAAGTAAAGGATACTGGTAACATGCCGCTTACTGATAATCATGGTTTCATAAGGCCAAACGGCCCAAAATGGCACCAATACCGCAAAATGTTCGTTTTCAAATACCACGCGGTCTTGTTTTTTCAATTCAAGCGCCAGGTAATCGGCCAGCAGGCTGGTACCTCTTTGCTCAAAATGCAGTTTTTGCTGCTGGGTTTCTTTGGCAACTTCAACCGGTAAGCTGTTTTGCGCCCAGATTTGCCCGTGCGGGTGCGGATTGCTGCAGCCCATAATATCGCCTTTATTTTCAAAGATCTGGATGTGTTTGATCCATGGATATGAAGCCAGGTCCTGAAATTCGTTTTGCCATACGTCAACCACCTTGGCAATCTCTTCGGTGGTCATTTGCGGCAGGGTGAGGTCGTGCCTTGGCGAAAAGCTGATTACCCTGCAAATTCCTTTCTGGCTGTTGGCTACCAGTAACTCATCCTCATTTAAACCACCATCAGGGGTGTTTAATAATAATGATGAATAATCGTTGGTGAATACAAAGCTGCCCTTGTAATCTGGATTTTCGCTGCCATCGGCGCGTTTATTGGTTGGACAAAGGTAGCAGGCCGGATCGTACTGCGGACGATCATCTGCCTGTACAGCCTCAACCTTGCCCTGCCACGGGCGTTTGGTACGGTGCGGCGATACCAGGATCCAGTCGCCTGTTAAAATGTTTAACCTACTGTGAGGATGCTCTTTTAAGTCGAAGTTTGTGTCCATAGTTTTTAAAATCAGGTAATAATTGGCTATACATGTAAGGCAGACAGTTATACCTTAACGATTTCAAAGGTGGCAAAAATAAATGTAAACATTACATTTAAAATAGCATTTTTTAAATAAGTAGAAATGGTAGAAAGATTGAGACGATTTGTGGAAGAAAACTAAACCTGCGATGGGTTTGAGCACATAACGTGTGTGATGGTTGCGGATTTTGCATGGCGAAGATTTTTAAGCGCGCAAAGCCGCAGAGGCGCCAAGAAAAAAGTAAGGTCCGGCTTGTAGCAGATTTAATTATGCAAAGTTTCAAATACTAAAGCCACAGGCAATCTAAAAATTTTTGCGGCTTAGCGCCTTTGCATGAAACACATTAAAAACTTGCTTCGTGTCTTTAAAATCCCAATCCACCCAGCTCCACCACTGCCGAATCGCAGATGTAGGTTGGTACAATGCCGGTTGAGGTTATGCTGCTTTCTGCATCTTTAGCCTGAGTGTTGCCGGATAGTACCAGTACGGTATCCAGTCCAAATTTATTACCGCCCAAAATATCGGTTTGCAGGGTATCCCCTACCATTACGATATCCTTTTTACTGATGGGCCTCCGCTCGCGCAGCAGATCATAGGCAAACATAAACATTTGTGAATCGGGCTTGCCAAAGCGGATGAAGGCTTTACCCACAATTTTTTCAACCATGCTGGCAAGACCGCCTATTGCTATCGATACATCCTGTTTGGTAACCGGATAAGCCTGATCGGTATTAGCTACGATAGCCGGGATGGTACGCTTCCGCATCAGGTTAACGGTTTTGTTCAGGTCGCGTTCCCATTCAAAGCCTTCATCATCTAAAAACACCAGCGCGTTTACACTATCTATATTGCCCGCGTTAACCTCGCTAACGGGTAAGGTGTGCAAGCCGGAACTATCAATATAATGGGCCGAATCGGGCGTGCCAAGGTAGGCTACAATACCATCATTCACCTTTAAATCGAGGTATTCCTTAGTCAGCATCCCTGATGATATGATCCTGTCGGGAGTTATAGCGGTAAGGCCTTTAGCGTTATATGATTCAGCCAGTTGTACCGGGCTGCGCGAGGCATCGTTAGTTACAATGAAATACTCTTTGCCTTGCTCCTGCAGATAAGCAAAAGTATTTTCAATTCCCGGCAGTAAGCCCCCGTAATTTTTCAAAACCCCGAAGGCATCAAAAAAAACAACTTCATATTTATCAATAATGGATTTAAAGTTGTCTATTCGGGTCATACTTTCAGATATTTTAGGGTTAGCACATTAAACAGGTCTGAAAGATAGTTAACCTATTTTAATTTTAAAGCCCCGATAATTTTTTCGGCATCAAAATCCCTGTCTACCGATGGTAAATACACATCAAATGCTTCAGCCTGCAGTTTTTTGGCATATTGTTCGTTAAAAAAGTGCTTTCCATCTTTAACCACGTAATTCAGGATAAAAAAGCGGTAAGCTTCTTTCAAAAACCTGATCTCATCGGCTGTAAGCGGGTTTACTTTGTGGTATTCTTTTAAAAAGATGATGAAACGGTCTTCCATCATGGTATTAATTACATAGCTGAATACTGTACGGTCGCCAACATCAGATACCACACGACTAAAGAAATAAAAATCCAGCAAACGATAGCTCATCCTGAACCAATCATAATCCCAGCGCGAATACAGTTCCAGGTCGGGCGTTACCGAGAAGTTACCGATATTCCAGTCGATAAATACCGGGATGATCTCGAACGAGCTCATATTATATTTAGAGCGGTTTTTCAGGAAAGTTTCGCAATGATATTTCAGAAAATCGGCCTGCATACCGCTACCAAATTGCTTAGGATCGGCATCCAGCTGCTGTAACAAGGCCGATATATCGGTACGTAATGTTTTTGATGATTTGGGCAATACATTTTTAACCCTCGAACAGGCTTTATGAAATTTGCCTACCTGCTGGCCCAGCTTTTTGATATGCTTTTCTTCCAGCCTACGCGGTAAACGCTCTAAAATACGGGTTGGGTTATAAAACACCACCCAGGCATCCACTTTGCCCTGCTTATGATGATAAATATAAACGCGATTATTTTTTTGTAGCGAGCGTGCCAAAAAGTTTTCAAACGGATAAAGCAGGTTAATGGCCAGGGTTTGGATAATGCGATGATCTTCTTTAAAGTTTTCAAATTTGCCAAAATAGGATAGCTTGGCAATGATAATATCGTCATCGTCGAACGTAATGCGGTAAACGTGATTGGTGGATACCATCGCGCTGATCTCTTCAATGTCGCGGATAGTTTTCGACGCGTCATACCCCTCCCAGGCCTTGCGGATAATAAAAGAATAGTCCATTTGTATAATTCTGCCGGCAAAGTTACGCCAATGGCAGCTTCGGTTTATAATGAGGATGCAAATATATGATATTTTCTGAACCGGGATTTGGGGGGATTTTTGGGATGGGTAGGATTTTAAAAAAGGGGCGCGATTTTTGTATGAACTCGAATTTATCGAATTAAGGAATTAACAGAATGCCAGGCTAATTCGAAAAATTCTAACAATTCTCCCAAATTCGAGTTCAGACAAAAAAATCCTGCCCTCCGGAAAATCCCCCCAAATCCCGGTTCAGATTATCTCAAAATAACGCTTCAATTCCCAGTCGGTAACACTTTTGGCAAACTGGCGGTATTCCCATAGCCTTGTTTGCGTAAAATGTTCAACAAAACCCTCGCCAAACAACTCTTTGGCCAGATCAGATTGCTGCATAGCGGTAGCGGCAGCATGCAGGTTAGGCCATAACACGCCGTTGCGCTTATCCTGGTAACCATTGCCAACGGTTGGTTCAATAGTCAACTCCAGCTTATTTTTAATACCATAAAGGCCCGAAGCCAACGCGGCAGCCATAGCCAGGTAAGGGTTGGTATCTGAACCGGGGATTCGCGTTTCGAGGCGGGTATAGTTTTCGGTAGTATTGATGATGCGGATGGCTGTAGTGCGGTTTTCCACACCCCATGTAATGGTGGTAGGCGCCCAGGCACCTTCAACCAGGCGTTTATAACTGTTAATGGTTGGCGCATACATCGGCAATAAATGCGGCATGCAATATAGCTGGCCTGCAAGGTAATGCTTATGTAAATCGCTCATCTTATTTAAATCACCGGTATCGTAAAACAGGTTTCTGGACTGGTCTTTGGTCCACAGGCTTTGATGAATATGGCCCGAGCAACCCGGCAAAGTTTCAGTCCATTTTGCCATGAAGGAGGCCATAATACCGTGTTTATAAGCTATTTCTTTTACCGCTGTTTTAAACAGAACAGCCTTATCAGCAGCGGCTAAAACTTCATCATGCAAAATGGCGGCTTCATATACGCCCGGACCGGTCTCGGTGTGCAACCCTTCAATAGGTACATTAAATTTGGTGAGCAGGTTAAACAGATCATAATAAAAATCGCTGTTTTCTGAAGTGCGCAATATCGAATAGCCAAACATCCCCGGTGTAAGCGGCTCGATGTTGGTAAATTTCTTATCGGCCAGGCTCTGGGGTGTCTCTTTAAAGTTGAACCATTCAAATTCCTGCGCAAATTCGGCGTGATAACCCATATCATCGCATTGCGCCTTAATATGTTTTAATAAACTGCGCGGACAGGCGGGCAGATCATTACCATCCGGCTTGCTAAAATCAGCTATAAAAAACGGAATATCATCCTGCCATGGCACATTGCGCAGGGTCGACAGATCAATACGGCACAGTTTATCGGGGTAACCGCTTTGCCATCCGGTAAGCTGTACGTTATCGTAACAAACATCGCTGCTGTCCCAACCAAAAACAACATCGCAAAAGCCATAACCGCTTTGCAAACCATCCAGAAACTTTTTGGGATGGATTACCTTTCCGCGCAAAACGCCATCAATATCGGCAAAAGCGAATTTGATTTTCTGGATGTTGTTTTGTTCGATATAAGCTTTAATTTGTTCTGCGTTCATGTTAAAAGTTATGGCCGGTTTTAAGGTTGAGCAAGATAGTTATTATGGCTTAAACTAAAAATTAAGCCGTCGCCTGTTTAATACGAACATCCCGTTACCTTTGTTTTATTATTAATGGAAACTGAAAACGCTTATTTGTTTGTTTACGGAACGTTGCTGTTGCCGGGGAACGAGTTTGGTCAATATCTCAACCAACATTGCCAACTCATTAGTTCCGGCAGATTAAAGGGCAGGCTTTATGATATAGGCCGATACCCGGGTGCAATAGCAGATGAAAATTCGCGCACCTACGTTTACGGCACCATATTTTTAATGAACGATATAACAGGCGTATTAACGGTACTTGACGATTATGAAGGCATTGGTCCTGCCGATCTGCCGCCTCACGAGTACAAACGGGTGCTTCACGAGGTTGAAACCTGCAACGGTATGGTAACCTGCTGGGTATATTTATACGCGCTTCCGGTTAATCAATATCCTCAAATAGCAAACGGAAACTATGTTGAATACCTTTCAAATAAATCTGCTTAAATAACATGCTGCTTGCCATTGATGTTTATTATACCGAAGACAAGGCCAAAGCCGTCGGCGTTTTGTTTAATTGGACCGATGAGCAACCTGTTCAAATAAAGCGATGAAAGGCGCTTACCGGATGCCATCCATATTAAAACTGATGGATACCGAAACCAAAAAAGATTAACAAAAAACCCCTCCCGAGTTTTACATCGGGAGGGGCGTATTATAAGTTATTTAAGGGGAATAATTACAATTTTGCTGATTTTACAGTTTTGATGATCACAGCAGCAACTTTGTATGGATCTGCAGCCGAGTTAGGGCGACGATCTTCCAGGTAACCGCTCCAGTTGTGCTCAACAGCGTAAAGAGGGATACGGATAGAAGCACCACGGTCAGATACACCATAGCTAAAGTCGTGAATTGAAGCGGTTTCGTGTTTACCGGTTAAGCGCTGATCGTTATCGGCGCCATAAACAGCAATACACTCGGCAACGGCAGGGCGGAAAGCTTCGCAGATAGCTGTAAAGGTTTCTTTGCTGTTGGCAGAACGTAAAGTTGAGTTTGAGAAGTTAGCGTGCATACCAGAACCATTCCAGTCTAATTGACCAAGCGGTTTGCAATGCCAGTTAACAGCAACTCCGTATTTTTCACCAATTCTTTCCAATAAATAACGTGCAACCCAAATCTGGTCGCCGGCTTCTTTAGCGCCTTTAGCAAAGATCTGGAACTCCCACTGACCAGCAGCAACCTCGGCGTTGATACCTTCAACGTTTAAGCCAGCTTCTAAACATGCATCTAAGTGCTCCTCAACAATTTCGCGACCGAAAGCGTTTTTAGCACCTACCGAGCAGTAGTAAGGGCCTTGCGGACCAGGGTAACCACCTGCCGGGAAACCAAGCGGTTTGTTGGTTGATGGATCCCACAGGAAATATTCCTGCTCAAAACCAAACCAAAAATCATTATCATCATCAGCGATAGTGGCACGGCCGTTTGATTCGTGTGGCTGACCATCGGCGCTTAATACTTCGCACATTACCAGGTAAGCGCTTTTTCTTTGCGGATCAGGAACAACAAAAACTGGTTTCAAGATACAATCTGATGAACCACCTGGTGCCTGCTCAGTCGAAGAACCGTCAAAGCTCCAGTTATCTAAATCTTCTACTTTACCGCTAAATTCTTTTACGATTTTTGTTTTGCTACGCAGGCTTTGAGTTGGTTTGTAGCCATCAAGCCAAATGTACTCGAGTTTTGTTGCCATTTTTTAATTAATTTGTAAAGTTGGGGTTCTAATTATAGTTTTTGTATTAATCTCAATAATTATTAAGGCGAATTTAAATTATTTTTACAAAAATCATTACAAATGTTAAGAAATTTTGAATTTTTTTTCAAGAATACGGCTCTAACCGCTAAAAAAACATAATATAAATCATTAAAAAACAAATTTTTAACAATTTGATATTTTACTACATAAATCCGCCTGTTTTTTTAACAATATTGCAAACAGAGGAATTTTGCGACATCATAAGATATAAAAAAAGCGAATAACAGGTGTTAATCGCTCAATTTTTCGGAGATATTTTTAATGGCATCATCCAATTTACTGGCCGAACTGTAAAGATGCTTCTCAACCTCGGCAAAATCGGCCCGCTTGTCTTTACTTTCATTCATCAGCTCAACAATACCCAATATATTGGTAAGGTGCTTGCGTACTTCGTGCGAGTTGATAAAGGCGAGTTCCTGTTTTTTGGTATCGTAAAGTAGTTTTTCGTAATGGCGCTTTTGCCTTATGCTGCGGTAAAGCAGTACAATTACGGCCAGCATAAACACAAAGGCAACAATAATTAGAATCAAAATAAGGCGCTCACGACGGTACCTTTCGGCGGTATCGGTAAATGAGCTTTCAATTTTATCTATCTTGATCTGCGCTGATATATTACCCAGCTGAGTGGTGTTGTTGATCCGCTCTTCAGATTGCTTAAGCGCGAGATCGAAATTTGCGGCTGCAGCTTCATAATCACCTTTGTCGCGGGCTATCTTACCCAACAATTCGTACAGGTGGTACTTTATTTCGGGATGATTTGCCGAATAAGGTTTAGCAAGCAATTCATCCACGATGTTTTTTGCCGAATCGGGTTGCGAATTCTTATAAAAACAATCGGCCAGGTTTTGATTATCAACATCGTTTGCCACATATTGCTTACTGGCTTGCAGCGCTTTAATTTGTTCAATGGCTTCAGGATACCTGTGGTTAAGCAATGACAGATAATACGCGGTGCGGCCCTGGTAGGTAAAAAGCTTATAACTCTTGTTTTTAGGCCCGAGCAACTGATCGTGACAAAGCTTCAGCGAATCGATCAGTCCCATTCTAAAAAAATTTTCGGCCTTGTTATAGCTGATAACCGTATAGAATCTGTCATCGTTAATCTTATTTTGCTCCTTCACCACAAAGGCCTGGTTAAGATAAAATAACGACTGATCGTACAGGTTAAGTTTATAGTAAAGATCTGAGATATTGATATTGAGCACTACCTGCAACTGCGGGTCGTTTAATTTCAAGGCCTCTTTTTGCGCCAGGCCATAACTATATATAGCGCCTATGGCATCGCCCTTATCTGTTTGGATAAAAGCAAGGTGACTTAAAAACGAGTACGTTAAAAAATCAGATTTATCTTTCGATGCCTGGTTGATAGCCTTAATCATGGCACCCTCGGCCCCGTTAAGGTTAGAATAGCGGCGTAGTATAGTACTTTCGATGAAATACTTCAGGGCTTCCCTGTCACTTACCTCGAATTTATCAAGTTCGCGGAACACTTCCAGTTTACCTTGCGGGATAGAAGCTTCCGGCCCGCTTTGAAAGCGGAGCTTGATATAGTTAACCAGTTTTTTTTGCTGCTGATTTTTATTGCTGATCTTAATAAAACTAAGCAAACTGTCTTCGGGCAGGTATACGAAGGAACGGGCCTCAGCACAGCCAATACCAAACATCACCAATAAAGCAAACAGGGATAACTTTTTAAAACAGTTGGACATTAGGCATAAAAATACACTGGCTATACGTAATATCAAACACTTTGTTTCATTATTTGGTTAACTATCAAATTTATCAAGCAATTTTAAAAGCGTTTCAAAATCCTTAGGGTACGGTGCATGTATAGTTAACTCATTATCAACACCCAAACTAAAAGTCACTTCGTATGCATGCAAGGCGAAGCGTTTCATGATAGGAAGTTCTTCCTGCTCCTTACCTAAGTGATATTTTCGTTTCAGTTTAGATAAGTAAACCGGCTGGCCTTTATACATCTCGTCGCCGGCTATTGAGGCACGTTGCGTAGCGAGGTGGATCCTGATCTGGTGCATACGACCGGTAACCGGGCGGCACTCTACCAGCGTATAATGTTTGTAGTATTTTAACGAATTAAACCAGGTTTCGGCGGCTTTACCTTCCTGGCGGCTAATGGTTACCGTGCCCTTGCCTACGTTCAGTATGGGTAAATCAACCACCAGGTTATCAAAGGTATGGGTACCGTCAATAACAGCATGGTACACTTTTTTAACCTTGCGCCTTTCAAACTGCATAGATACCGAGCGATACGCTTCCGGGTTTTTAGCAAAAATTAAAGCGCCCGAGGTTTCCTTATCCAGCCGGTGGCAAATCTGGGCATCAGCCCAGTAGGCTTTAGCCAAACGCAGCATACTGATCTCGCCTGCAGCGTCGCCACGCTCATCAAGCGAACTGATAAACGGCGGCTTGTTTACCACTATCACATCATCGTTTTCAAACAGTATCTGGTCGGCAAATTTCGGAAACTTCATAGCCTGCAAAAGTACGGTTTATAATTTAAACCGCTATCAACTGCCAGCCGATATGTTTAAAGGCGATTTCGCTGCAAGTTATTTAAACGACAGTCATCAACTCCCTGTAAAACAATATATAAACAACGGTGTTGATTGCATAATTATATCATATTCAATTAATCTATCTATAAAAACATCATGAGTACAAACTCAACTCAACCTGAAGAAAAGGGATTTTTCGAGAAGGTTAAAGAAACCATTGAGAGCCTTTGGGAAGGCACCAAAGATACAGCCGAAGACGTAAAAGAAGCGGCCGAAGAAAAAATTGACGACATAAAAGAAAAAGTAACGACCAAAAAGGCAACAGCCACTAAAAAAGCTGCTGCTACCAAAAAAGCAGCCGTTAAAAAAGCTGATGAAGTGACAGCGAAAGCGAAAACCGCAGCTGCGGATATCAAAACCAAAGCTGATACCAAAGCCAAAGCAATTACCGCCAAAGCAAAAACCGAAGTTGCCGATGCTAGAAAAGCGGCAACCGCAGTAAAAGACAAGGCCGCTGCTAAAGCAAAAACGATTGCAACAAAAGCAAAAACAGAAGCAAATACCGCCAAAAAAGCAGTTGCAACAAAAACGGCAAAAGCGGCAACAGCAGTGAAAAAGAAAGCTGCTGCTGCAGCTAAATAACACATCCTCAGGGCTTACGGAGTTAATTACTTCGTAAGCCTTGCCAGCCGGTTCATAAATCACCAATTACTTTCCTATTAAAAACTTACATTTAGTTATTGACATCAATTTATTTAATCGTAATATTGCAATATAATTTATGGGAATCACTAAAACAGAAATATTTACCGACGAGCAAAACAAACTCGCTATTCAGCTTAAAGCCATAGCGCACCCGGCCCGCATAGCTATTTTACAGCTGATCATCGAGGCTAAAGCCTGCATTTGTGGCGACTTGTCGGCTGAATTGGGGTTAGCTCAACCCACGGTGTCCCAACATCTGAAAGAATTAAAAAACGCGGGACTGATACAAGGCTCTATTGAAGGCGTTAGCGTATGCTATTGTATTGAACCTGTGGCCTGGAAAAGTTTAAATGATGAATTGAATAAACTCTTTTCATCGTACCAAAACTTTAACAACTGCTGTTAAAATTTTTTGCTTTAATTAATCGCAATATTGCAATAAATAAATGAAAACAAATCACGAATTAAAAGAACTGGTAAAGCTGAAATACAGCGAAATAGCCTTACAGGATAAGGAAACCAACCAGGCATCATGCTGCGGCGCGGGCGGCTGCTCCACCGAAGTTTATAACATTATGAGTGAGGATTATACCGAACTGGAGGGCTATAACGCCGGCGCCGACCTTGGGCTTGGATGCGGCTTGCCAACCCAATTTGCGCGCATAAAAAAGGGCGATGTGGTAATTGACCTGGGCAGCGGGGCCGGTAACGATTGCTTTATTGCCCGGGCCGAAACCGGCGAGACAGGTAAGGTGATCGGGATTGATTTTACCGAAGCCATGATTAATAAAGCCCGCGAAAACGCGGATAAGCTGGGCTATAACAATGTTGAGTTCCGCCTTGGAGATATTGAAAACATGCCGGTAACAGCCAATAAGGCCGATGTGGTGGTAAGCAACTGCGTTTTAAATTTAGTGCCTGATAAAGATGCTGTTATCAAAGATATTTATCGCGTGTTGAAACCTGGCGGGCACTTCAGCATTTCGGATATTGTTTTAACCGGATCCCTGCCCGAAAAAATCCGCTCGGCGGCAGAAATGTATGCCGGTTGTGTATCGGGCGCTATTCAAAAAGAGGAATACCTTGGGCTGATCAGCAAAAACGGGTTCAGCAATATCACTGTTCAAAAAGAAAAATCAATCATTATCCCTGATGATATTTTGGGCAATTACCTTTCAACAGAAGAAATAGCCGAATTTAAAAATGGCAGGGGCGCCATTGTAAGTGTTACCGTTTATGCCGAAAAACCCGAAATAAAGGCCTGCTGTGAGCCGGGCTGTTGTTAATAACCCAACATGAAAAACGTATTAGTATTGTGCACCGGCAATAGTTGCCGCAGCCAGATTGCCCATGGATATTTAAAGTATTTCGCAGGCGACAAAGCAAACATTTACAGCGCCGGGATTGAAACGCATGGCGTAAACCCGCGGGCTATTCAAATTATGGCCGAAGATGGTATAGATATTTCCAATCATACCTCAAACCATGTTGATGAGTATACCGGTATCCCCTTTGATTATGTAATCACCGTTTGCGATAACGCCAACGAAGCCTGTCCCTTCTTTCCGGGGAATGTAAAACGCCTTCACCATAATTTTCCAGATCCGGCAAAAGCCGCCGGGACAGAAGAGGAGATAATGACATCATTCAGGCAGGTACGCGAACAGATCAAGGAGTATACCCAAAAGTTTAGCCACCAATACCTAACTAAAACTATTTGATATGGCTGCCAATAATTGCTCCCCCGTTGCCCAACGAAAACGCCTTGGCTTTATTGACCGTTATCTTACCCTATGGATTTTTCTGGCGATGATATCGGGTGTTTCTATAGGCTATTTTATACCATCATCGCCCGCCTTTATCAATTCATTTTCGAGCGGTACAACCAATATACCGCTGGCTATCGGGTTGATATTAATGATGTACCCGCCCCTGGCTAAGGTAAATTACGGGCAAATGGGTAAGGTATTCAAAAACACCAAAGTTTTGATTGCTTCTCTTACTTTAAACTGGATAGCAGGCCCCATCCTGATGTTCATTTTGGCCCTGGCTTTTCTTCACAATTATCCACACTACATGTATGGGCTTATATTGATAGGTCTTGCCCGCTGCATAGCGATGGTGGTGGTTTGGAATGATCTTGCTGATGGCAACCCCGAATACGCGGCCGGGTTGATTGCACTCAACAGCGTTTTCCAGGTGTTTTTATACAGCGTGTACGCATATATTTTTATATCGGTACTTCCGCCGCTGTTTGGTTTTAAAGGGCATAATGTACAGATTACCATTGTCCAGATTGCAGAAAGCGTTGGTTTATACCTCGGGATTCCCTTTGCCGCGGGCGTTATCAGCCGGTATACGTTAATTAAAATAAAGGGACAGGATTGGTTTCAGCATAAATTTGTTCCGTTTATTTCACCGCTAACGCTTATTGCCTTGCTATTTACCATTGTGGTAATGTTTAGCCTTAAAGGGGCGCTGATAGTGCGCATACCTATGGATGTAGCGCGCGTTGCCATACCCTTAATAGTGTACTTTGCCATCATGTTTTTGCTTAGCTTCTTCACGGGCAAATATTTTGGCGCCGATTATTCGAAAAGTACATCTATTGCCTTTACAGCCACTGGCAATAATTTTGAGCTTGCCATTGCGGTATCCATTGGTGTGTTCGGCATTAACTCGGGCGAGGCTTTTGCCGGCGTGATCGGTCCGCTTGTTGAGGTACCCGCATTAATCGCGCTGGTTAACGTGGCTTACTGGTTCCGGGGCAAGTATTTTCCTGATACAACCAGGGCTTAGCCCCAAAGCTGTAAAAATAACCGGCATAAAAAAAGCGATCTGGTGCAGATCGCTTTTTTTATAGTAAGTTTTTACTGCTTAACTATGCTTCAAATTTGTAACCTACGCCTTTTACTGTAGCAACACAATCGTCGCCCAGTTTTTCGCGCAGTTTACGGATGTGCACATCAATAGTACGGTTGGTTACCACTACCGAATCTTCCCAGATATTTTTCAGGATCACCTCGCGGGTATAAACTTTGCCCGGTTTTGAGGCCAGCAGGTAAAGCAGTTCAAATTCCTTTTTTGCCAAAACCACTTTAACACCGTTTTTATAAACCAGGTATGCCTCGCGGTCAATCACCAGGTCGCCTATTTCCAGTTTATTATCAATTACATCTTCGGCTGGGGCGTTACGGCGCAGTATAGCATTAATGCGGCTCACCAGGGCGCGCGGCTTAATGGGCTTAGCTATATAATCGTCGGCCCCAACGTTAAAACCTGCAATTTCCGAATATTCTTCGCTGCGCGCTGTTAAAAATACCATGAATGTATTCTTAAACTCGGGCATTGTGCGCATAATACGACAGGCTTCAATGCCGTCCATTTTAGGCATCATGATATCCAGCACAATCAAATCAGGAAGCGCTTTCTTAGCTTCGGCAACAGCTTCCTGGCCATTGCGGGCTAAAAAAACCTGGTAACCTTCTTTTTTGAGGTTGTACTCAATCAGTTCGAGGATATCGGGTTCGTCATCAACAATAAGTATTTTCTGTTTGGCGGTGCTGCTCATGTTGCGTTAATTTCTTTGTGTAAAAGTATACGCTTAACAACAGCTAATGGTTAAACTAATATTAACAAATTGTTAAACGTTACCTTATATTAACCGTAAATTGAGGCTATTTAAATGTTTTATTTAAAAAAGCTTCAAGATCGGCCCCGGTGATGTTCTTGGCAACGATGTTTCCCTGCGGATCGATAATGAAATTTGAGGGAATGGCCTCTATATGATAAAGCGCTTCTGTAGGGCCTTCAAAGCCGTTCAGATCCGAGCCGTGCGCCCATGTTAACTTATCATCATTGATAGCTTTTTGCCACTCCTGCTTACCTTTATCCAACGAGATCCCTAAAATATTAAAGCCCTTATCTTTAAAGGTGTTGTATTGCTTTACCACATTAGGGTTTTCCATGCGGCAAGGCTGGCACCACGATGCCCAGAAATCGATCATTACATATTTACCTTTATAATCGGCAAGCTTTATCGGTTTGCCATCAATACCGGTAACCGTAAACTCCGGGGCTTTATGACCGATAGAGATCGGCTTTACCTTATCCATCTGCGCGATAAACTTTTGCACGGTTGGGTTATCTTTAAACTCGCCCCTGATCTCGTCGGCAAATTTTATCAACTGCGATTCGTATTTTGTAGGATCGAGTGTCGTGGCCGCGTAAAAACCTGCCAATGATTTTTTGTTATCATTTACAAACTTTAATACCGCCTGCGCGCCATCGTTAACGTTTTTCAAAAACACCGGCATGTAAATTTTCAGTAACGAATCGTTACGTTCGCCATGCGCTTTCTCCTGGTACTCGGCAAAAAGTTTGGCGTTTTTATCGCTGTAGGTATTACTGATGCGGTTAAACTCTTTGATCTTGTCCGAATCGTCCGAACCTTTAATGGTATAATCGTGCTTAGGGTCGTTATTATCGGTAGTAAATTCGATGTCATCACCGTTTTTGGCAATAAAATCGTACAGGTTTTCGCCCTGCATTTCGCTGCCCTGCGGGCTGGTATTGCCTATCTTTAACTTAAACAGGTTGGGATAAAGCGCAACATGCTTAAATTCAAACTTACCATTTTCGCCCAGCGAAGTTGAATCAACAACCTTTAAACCCGAGCTATCCACTTCGATCAGATAAATCCCTTTAAGTTTGCCCGGATTTTTGATGGTTCCCGAAACACTGAACTGCGATTCGTTTTTACAAGAGTACATGCCCGCGCTAAGCAATAGCAACGCGGCTGCAGCCATATTTTTAACTTTCATCTATTTAGCTTCTAATTCTTTTATCAACAGCTGGTTAGTTTTTTGCGGATCAATCTTCCCTTTCGAGCTTTTCATGATCTCGCCCATAAACAGGCCTAAAACGCCTTTCTTTCCCTTTTGGTATTCCTTAACCTTATCAGGAAATTTGGCAATGGCGTCTTTAATAAAACGGCTTACATCATCACCATCGGCACTGATCAGCAGGTTAAGTTCCTTAGCCAGATCATGGGGATCCTTACCCGGCTGACTGATCATGACAGGGAACAATTTGTGCGAAGCTACAGAATTATTTATCACGCCGCTGTCAATTAGTTTGATGAGGGTGGCAAGGTTAGCAGGCGTAACAGCAAAGTTACCAATGCTTTGGCCATGATCATTAAGGTATGAGCGCACAGCGCCCATCATCCAGTTGGCAGCCGCTTTGTAATGATCGGTATGTTTTATCAGTTCTTCAAAGTAAAACGCGGTATCCCTGTCGGCAGTAATTACCGAGGCGTCATAAGCCGAAAGGCCTAAGGTTTGCGTATATCTTTGAACCAGTTGCGCAGGCAAGGCCGGTAAGGCTTTGCGGATGTTGTCCACATACTCCAGGCTTAACTTCAGCGGCGGTAAATCGGGCTCGGGGAAATAGCGATAATCGTTAGCCATTTCTTTTGAGCGCAATACCGACGTTTCGCCGGTATCGGCATTAAAGTTCAGCGTATTTTGGTCGATATGGCCACCGGCCTCAATAATATTTACCTGGCGGATAAACTCATGTTCGATAGCGCGTTGCACGTTACGGATAGAGTTGAGGTTTTTAACCTCGCAACGGTTACCATAAGTAGTGGCACCTTTTAAGCGTACCGAAATATTGGCATCACAACGCATGCTGCCTTCTTCCATATTGCCATCGCAAATATCCAGGTAGCGAAGTATTTTACGCATTTCGGTAAGGAACTGGCCAACCTCTTCGGCGCTGCGCATATCGGGTTCAGATACGATCTCAACGAGGGGAACGCCCGCCCGGTTCAGGTCGATCAGGGAATCGGCATGGTGCTGATCGTGCATGCTTTTGCCCGCGTCTTCTTCCATATGGATGTGGTGCAGGGCTATATTTTTTTCAGTACCATCAGCCAGTTTCACCGGCACATAACCACGAAGGCAAATAGGCGCCTGATCCTGGCTAATCTGGTACCCTTTAGGCAAATCGGCGTAGAAATAGTTTTTACGGGCGAAGCTATTATTCAAATTGATGGTACAATTACAAGCCAGGCCCATTTTAACGGCATATTCAACCGCTTTTTTGTTGATAAAAGGCAATGTACCGGGATGCCCCAGCGATACCATGCTAACATGGCGGTTAGGTTCGGCACCAAAAGCAGCAGAGTCTGCCGAGAATACCTTACTTAGTGTAGATAACTGCGCGTGTACTTCAAGGCCTATTACCACCTCGTACTTTTCAGCTACCCCGTCTGCGAGAACTGTCATAAAAATAAAAATTCAGCTATGATTTTACTGAGCTATAAAAGTCAAATATATAAAGATTAATACAGTATCGGCAGCATTTTACTTTTAAAAACAAGGGTAAAAGTACAATACCATAGTTGTGAGGTGGAAATTATAGAGATTGGTGCCGGCACAGGTGTTCACTTTTTTAAAAACGGGTGTTCACTGTTTTAAAAGCAAAAATCGCAAGTACTTGACTATCAACAGCAATGTGTTCAGAATGGCACTTTGGAATAAAATACAACTTTCTTAAAACATTGATTAACAATAAAATACAATTTTAAAAAAAACTAAAGTGTTCACACTTTTAAAATTGAACACCCTGTACCATACAGCAGGTTGCAATGAGGCTGCATGGCGCCAAAATTAAACCATTATGACAGCTATATGTCTATCTAAGTAAACGGCACAAAAATTGAATTAAGTGCCTCAATATTTTTAGAAGATACACGTACCATGAAAAAGTTAATTTTAGGAATGCTTGCCGGATGTTTTATATTGGCTGCTTCCGTAACCCAATCACAGGCCCAGGTAAGTTTAAATGTGCACATTGGCACCTGGAACCCGCCTGCCGAATATGCCGGCGTTAATTACTATTATTTACCGGATGTGGAAAGCTATTACTATGTGCCCACCCATCAATATGTTTATTTAGATGGCGGAAACTGGGTTTGGAGAAATTCGTTACCTCCGCGCTATGCGAGCTATAACATTGCTACCGGCTATAAAGTAGCCGTAAACCGCCCAAGGGCATACACATATTTTAAACACGACCGCGACACTTACGCGCGTTACCGCGGCACCCGTAACGTAATTGTACGCGATAATTATCACACCCGCGTTGTAAACCGCACCCGAGTGGTGAACCGTACAAAGGTTATAAACCATCCGCATAACCGGGTAATAAACAGAACAGTAGTTGTAAAACATGGACATGACAACGGGCGTCATAACGGCCACCGCCATTAATTGTCCAATAGTAATTTTAATAAAAAAAGAGACGACCACCCGAATCGGGTGGTCGTCTCTTTTTTTATACCTCCAACCGTCATTGCGAGGTACGAAGCAATCGCGAACTATGCAGGGCAACCTTGCCTCCTTGCGATTGCTTCGTACCTTATAATGACTTGTAGGTTTACATTTTTTGGATTTATATTACCCTACAAAACTTCTGGCCTTTACCAGCACATTATCCAACCCGCTTACATCGCTGCCACCGGCAGTAGCATAAAACGGCTGACCGCCGCCACCGCCTTTAACCTCTTTAGCCAGCTCTTTTACAATGTTACCCGCATGCAGGCCTTTTTCCTTCACCAGGTTTTCGGCAATCATAACGGTGATGCTGGGTTTGCCATCAAAATCTGCAACCAATACCAAAAACAGGTTGCTTACGATATCTTTTAACTGGTAAGCCAGGTTTTTAACCGCATCGGCATTAGGCAGGGCAACTTTTTGGGCAATAAAATTAATATCGCCAATAGCTTCGGCTTTTTGAGCCAGTTCGTTTTTTAAGCCTGCTGATTTTTCGAGGATCGATTTTTCGATCTCCTTTTTCAGTTTTGCGTTTTCATCCAGCAGGTTTTCGATGCTTTTTGAAAGATCTTTTGGATTTTTAAGTAGCTCTTTCAGTTGATTAACCAACGCGTTTTGCGTAACGATATATTTTTCGGCAGCTACACCGGTAATGGCTTCTATACGGCGCACACCGGCGGCTACAGCGCTTTCGGCAATAATTTTAAAGAAACCGATTTGCCCGGTTGCTTTTACATGCGTACCGCCGCAAAGCTCCTTGCTGAAATTATCATCAAAAGTGATTACGCGTACGTACTCGCCATATTTTTCGCCAAACAGGGCGGTTACGCCGCTGCTAATAGCTTCGGCATATAATACGCTGCGTTCTTCTTTAAGGGGGATGTTTTCGCGTACTTTTTGATTGACGATAGCTTCAATCTGCGCCAGTTCCTCATCAGTAACTTTGGCGAAGTGCGAAAAATCGAATCGCAGGTAATCGGCATTCACCAACGAACCTTTTTGGTTTACGTGCGTGCCCAGCACCTGTTTCATGGCCGCATGCAGCAAGTGCGTGGCCGAGTGGTTGCTATTGGTTTGGCTGCGCAAAGCCGGATCAACAATGGCGGTTAAAGCATCGTCAATATCCTGCGGCAGTTTATCGGTGAAATGAACTATCAGTCCGTTTTCTTTTTTGGTGTCGGTAACTTCAATGATTTCGCCATCCGGGAAAACCAGTTCGCCCTTATCCCCTACCTGGCCACCGCTTTCGGCGTAGAAAGGTGTTTTATCCAACACCAATTGGTATTGCTCTTTGCCTTTGGCGGTTACTTTGCGGTATTTTACAATGTGGGCAACAGTTTCGGTTTCATCGTAGCCGGTGAACTCTACCGATTCGTCGTCTTTAAGGACGATCCAGTCACCGGTGTCAATGGCAGTGGCCGCGCGGGAGCGCGTCTTCTGTTCAGCAAGAGCGTCTTCAAACCCGTTCATATCTACTGTCCAACCTTTTTCACGAGCCATTAACTCAGTTAAATCAATCGGAAAGCCAAACGTATCCGATAATTCGAAAGCCAATTTACCTGCTAAAACTTTTTTTACATTTTGGTCTAATTCAACCTCTTCTACTAATCTGGATGTATTCGCGGTTTTAATGAGACTTGTGTACTCTTCAAATTTGTCTATTCCATTCTCTAAGGTCCTTAAGAAAGAATTTTCTTCTTCCAAAACAACCTTCTGCACAAAATCTTTTTGGGAATACAATTCATCAAATACCCCTTTAAACTGATCAGCCAACAAAGGCACCAATTGATTCAGGAAAGGCTCTTTAAAGCCTAAATACTGATATGAGTACCGCACAGCCCTACGCAAAATCCTGCGGATCACGTAACCCGCCTTATTATTAGACGGTAACTGACCATCGGCAATAGCGAAGCTGATAGCCCGGATATGATCGGCCATTACACGCATGGCTACAGCATCATTCCAATCAGCATCGCCGGGTTTGGCAGCGCTGTTATATTTTTTGCCCGATTTTTCGGCAATAAATTGGATCATCGGCTGGAAAACATCGGTATCATAGTTTGATGTTTTGCCTTGCAGCACGCGCACCAAACGTTCAAAGCCCATGCCGGTATCTACGTGTTTGGCAGGCAGCGATTGCAACGAGCCATCTTTAAGCCTGTTAAACTGCATAAACACGTTATTCCAGATCTCGATAACCTGGTCATGATCTGCATTTACCAGTTTGGCGCCTTCAACCCCGGCACGCTCGTTATCCGAGCGGCTATCGAAGTGGATCTCCGAGCAGGGACCGCAGGGACCGGTTTCGCCCATTTCCCAAAAATTGTCTTTTTTATTTCCGCGGAGGATGTGGGCTTCGTCTACATACAGTTTCCACAGTTCGTAAGTTTCGGTATCTGCTTCAAGGCCTTCCCTTTCGTCGCCTTCAAAGTAGGTAACGTACAGGCGATCTTTAGGCAGCTTGTACACTTCGGTAAGCAGTTCCCAGCTCCAGGCAATGGCTTCTTTTTTAAAGTAGTCGCCAAAGCTCCAGTTACCCAGCATCTCAAACATGGTGTGGTGATAGGTATCGATACCCACCTCTTCCAAATCGTTGTGCTTGCCTGATACACGTAAACAACGCTGCGTATCCGCTACGCGGGGCGCTTTGGGGGCGGCCTCGCCTAAAAATATATTTTTAAACTGGTTCATCCCCGCGTTGGTGAACATCAGGGTTGGATCGTTTTTAATTACAATAGGTGCCGAAGGAACAATGGTATGCCCCTTGGAAACAAAAAAATCAAGAAAAGCCTGGCGTATTTCGGTAGCAGTCATGGGGCAAAGGTAAATAATAGTCGGAAAGTCCGAAAGTCCGTAAGTCGGAAAGTTAGCGGTGTAAAATGTCTGTATTAAAACATTTGCAAAATCATTTGTTTATTGAGTTATAAATGATTAACAAAAATTACGGACTTTCCGACTTGCGGACTTGCGGACTTCAACAACAAACACTTACATTTGTATTATGCCGTATAAAGAACGTGAAATAAGCAAGATGTACTACACCATGGGCGAGGTATCGGCCATGTTTGATGTAAATCAGTCGCTGATCCGTTTTTATGAAAAAGAGTTCGATATCCTTCAGCCTAAAAAAAACAAAAAGGGCAACCGCTATTTTACCCCGGAAGATATAGAAAACTTCAAAATCATTTTCCACCTCATCCGCGATAAAGGCTACACGCTTAACGGCGCAAAAGAGCACCTGAAAAACAATATGGGCGATACGAGAGATAACCAGCGCGTTATCGATTCGCTCGAAAACCTTAAAAAATTCCTGTTAGAAGTGCGCGACCAGATGTAAGTACCTAATTACCATCTGAAAATTTGCTGCCGCCTCTTTAAAAAGTTATCGTTATTTTAGGAGCGTTATAACCTTGCCTTGCATGCTATCTCTCAACAAAATTTATAGCCGGATATGATCGCCAGGCACAAGGGCGAGGTACCCGTTGTTATTTTATTACTTCCGTTTTTGCTGGGAATTGCTGCTGGTATTAACTTTTCTTCGGCTCGTTACCTACCCGTTTTAAGCGTTAGCTTTTCGGTTTTGCTGCTCGTTTTTTTATCGTTCAACCTGCTTTACAAACCGTTTAATGTTTATAAAAAACCATGGGCAGGCGGCGTAATGATGCATATACTATTACTGCTTGCGGGCTGGATAGCCGTTATCAACCATAATGAACTGAACAAAAGCAATCATTTCGCGAAGCAACATGCTAAACGGTTGCTCGTAAGGATAAATAACGAGCCGCAGCTTAAAAATGGCATTGTACGTTTAACCGCCACTGTTTTAGCCGCCGATAGCGAACACCGGAGCCTGGCAACTACCGGAACTTTGTTAATCGCTATAAAAGATAGCGCGGCGCTCGCCCTGAATTACGGCGATGAACTACTGATCCCGGGCCGCTTCATCCCTATCGATCCGCCTTTTAACCCTGCCGAATTTAATTATAAACAATATCTTGCCCATCAAAACATTTATTACCAGGAGTTTTTATACCCGGGGCAGTATCGCCGGGTTAACACCGCCACCGGTAACCCTTTTATAGCGCAGGCCCTGCAACTAAGGCGACAAATGGTTGCCAGGTTTAAACAGCACCTTCATACCCCAAACGCCATTGCCGTGGCCTCAACGCTGATATTGGGCTATAAAGCCGAATTGAGTGATGATGTACTGCAGGCTTACTCAAAAACGGGCACCATCCATGTACTGTCGGTTTCGGGTGCGCATGTAGGGCTGGTTTGGGCCATACTGGCTTTCCTGCTTCAATTTTTAAACAGGTTTAAATATGGCAGGCTCATCAGGGCCTGTATCATCATCCCGTTTATATGGTATTATGCAATGCTCAGTGGTTTTTCACCGGCAGTATGCAGGGCAGCCGCCATGATCAGCATGGTTGTTATTGGCAAAACCTACAACCGTTATGTAAACAATCTGAACATCCTGGCCATATCCGCTTTTGTGTTACTGCTTTATAATCCATTGTATATTACAGACGTAGGCTTCCAGCTAAGCTACCTTGCAGTTGCAGGGCTTATAGTTTTACAGCCGGTTGTTTATAAATGGCTCGGCTTTAAGCGCAAATGGATGGATAAATTATGGCAATATTGTTCGGTATCTATCGCGGCGCAGGTAATCACTTTTCCGCTCAGCGCTTTTTATTTTCACCAGTTCCCCGTTTATTTTTTGTTCAGCAACTTGTTTATCGTTATTCCGTCGGCGGTTATTATGGGTAGCGGACTGGCTTTACTCGCGCTTTCATGGGTACCATATCTGTCATCGGCATTGGCGTTTGTGCTCGAAAAAACTATCCTGATCATGAATGATGTGTTGGGATGGATAGAACATGCGCCTTTTGCAGCTATAACTAAAATATGGCTTACCACTGCCGAATACCTGTTGCTTTACGCCATCATCATCTTTTTATTTTCCTATTTATATCACAAAAAAAAGTGGCTGTTAAGGCTAACGCTTGTAGGTACGCTGCTGCTGGCTATCAGCACCGGCGTTAAAAGATACCGCGCTTACCATACTAACACCATCGCTTTTTTAAATCTGCGCAAAAACATGGGTATTGTGTTTAAAAAAGGTAACGAAGCTGTTGTATTAAGCAACCTGGCAGATACCGACAAAAGCTTTAAATATTCGGTACAACCTTACCTTGATAGCTGTAAAATAAGCCATATTGAAGTGTATAGCCCTGAAAAAGAGATCATGCTTACCTGGCTGCATAAAAACGATGGTTTGATCAGGTTTAATGATCAAACCTTAGCTATTATTGATAAAGAAACGGCAGCCCGCGATACTGGTTCCAAAACCAATGTCAGCTACCTCTACATCACTCAAAATCCTGAAATTTTTCTTGATAGTGTTAATAAAAATTACGAATATCATACTGTAATTATTGATGCCACTAATTCGCCAAAAACAATACAACGCCTTATTGCTGAATTAGCTGCAAAACATATTAATTATATCGTTTTACGGCGTAACAAATCGTACGTTGTTACATCTAATTAGCAAAACACATTAAACTACGTACCTTAAAATTTGTCTTTTAATTAAAAAAAGTTAATTTGGTATTAAATCAAACTAAAAACATGAACATTAAAATTTTCAACGTTGCCTTAGGCCTTGCCCTTACCGCAACAGCTATCAGTGCAAAAGCTCAAAAAGTTTACAAAGAAGGTGTTGTAACTATCTCAACGGCAATGCAGGGACAACAAGTTGAAGCAAAAAGCTATTTCAGGGCTGATTCAGCTGCATCGCAATTCACTACCGGACCTGCTACCATTAAAATACTTACAGATGCCGAAGGCAAATCATTAGTAGTTATGGTTGATGTACCTGTGGCATCAATTAAAAAAGCCGCTATCGCAACCCCTGATGAAGTTGACCAGGCTATGGCTACCCTGCCTACTTTAACTTTCGCGCCAGGTACCGAAACCAAAGTAATTTCGGGTTTTAACTGCAAAAAAGTAGTTGCTACCGATACCAAAACCAACAAAACCTACGATGTTTGGGTAACCAATGATGTTACTTTACCGGTAACAGGTATTGCTAAATATTACCGCAACGCGGGTGGCTTCCCTATCCAGTACACCTCGTTTTCGCAAGGGCAAACTACCGAGGTTACCGTTAAAAGCATTGTAGAACAAAAAAACCCGGCCGGCACCTTCGGTATCCCTGCTGATTTCGACAAGATCACCATGGATGACCTAAAAGCTATGAGCGGCGGCAGATAATTAAAAGATAGCTTTCATCAAACAAAAACGGGGTTCTTGATGTCAAGAAACCCGTTTTTGTTTGCAATGACGCTTCGGAACTTAAACAAACATTTTAGCAATTCGTTTTAAGCGGCTATATCTCTCCCTAACTGCTCAACCCATTGGTTAAACAGCTTCGTTTCAAATTCAACGGCCTTTTGAGCATGAAGTTCCCAATCGGGTGAAAAGTGTTTTAACTGGTTGATCATTTCTTCCAGGTGCCCTTCCTCTTCTAAAATAATTGATTTAACGTTTACCTTGCTACCGGCCTCTTCAAGCGCTTCCTGGTAAATTGGGTAAAGTTCATCGGCGCGAACCTCTATAGCGTAGGTAACCAATAAGTAAGCTGCAAAACGTAATTCAGCACCTTTCAAATCCAGTTCGGTTTTAAGGTAACGGCACACATCAACATCCAGCTGATTTAAAAAGTATTTACTTGAGCCCGGAGCTAAAAGATACTCCGCAGCATAAGTAGGCAAGGTAACGCCTGTTTTTTCCAGTTGTTTTTTCAGGTAGAAGGCATGGCGGTGCTCTTCGGCAGCGTGCTTCAGTATAATGTAGGTTACGGTAAGCGGATCTTCACTGGCCGAAATTTTACGGGCACCGGTGTTTTCCATCAACGATAACGTATTTAACCATCGCGAATGCAATTGGTTATCGGCAATTATAACAGGTAGTATCTTATTTAGCATAGTTATATTTCTTCGAGCGCCTGCTCAATTTTGCTGTAAACATAATTGAGTTGCTCATGAGTAATGCAATACGGAGGTAAAATATAAATAACGTTGCCCAGCGGGCGCAATATAATACCTGCCGCTAAAAAGTAATGGTAAAGCTTATCGCGCAGCAAACTGAAATAAGAAGTATTATCTCCCGTTTCCCATTCCATAGCCACAATGGTACCGGTTTGCCTGATGGTTTTAACTTTAGGGTGATTGCGTACCCTCCCGGCAAAAGCAGCATGAGAAGCCGCTATCCGGGCTATATTTTCGGCGGTTTCAGGCTGTTGAAATAAATCAAGACTGGCCAGTGCCGATGCACAGGCTATAGGGTTAGCGGTAAATGAATGCCCGTGAAAAAGCGTTTTGAGTTTATCATCTGATAAAAACGCGTCGTAAATTTGCTGCGTACAGGTTGTTAGCCCCAAAGCCATGGTGCCACCAGTAAGCCCTTTAGAGAAACACATGATATCGGCCTCAACTTCTACATGGTTGGTAGCAAAAGGCTTTCCTGTACGGCCAAAGCCGGTAAACACTTCATCTGCAATCAGCAATACCCCCTCTTTACGGCAATGCGCCATCAGCTCGTTCAGATATTCGGCCTCATACATGATCATCCCCGCCGATCCCTGAACCAATGGCTCGAAGATAAAACAGGCGGTTTGAGATTTGAGATCAGAGATTTGAGATTTGAGAATTTCAATATTCTCCTTTGTGGGAATATCGATAAACTCAACCTCAAACAGCAAACTGTCAAAGGCTTTGGTGAACGCGCTTCTTCCGCTTACGGCCATAGCTCCGAAAGTATCGCCGTGGTATGCGTTATTGAACGCGATAATTTTAGTGCGCTGATCGCCTTTATTCAGCCAGTATTGCAGGCACATTTTTATGGCTACCTCAACCGCGGTCGATCCGTTATCGGAGTAGAATGCTTTTTTCTGGTTTGATGGCAGGATGGCCAGCAGGCGCTCGGCCAGTTCAACCGCACCCTGGTGGGTGAAACCGGCAAAAATTACATGTTCCAGCTTGTGCAATTGCTCGGATACCTTTTTAGCGATGTAAGGGTGCGCGTGCCCATGGATATTTACCCACCAGGATGATACCGCGTCGATATACTGTTTGCCTTCTTCGTCAAAAAGCAGCGCCCCCTCCCCCCGCACAATGCCAATGGGCGGTTGGGCGGTTTTCATTTGGGTATAAGGATGCCATATTACCTGTAAATCTCTTTCGGTAAGGCTCATAATTCATTTTGTAATAATTCAACCACACGTTTATCTGTCGGAAATTCAAAATCGGCGGTGCTTAATGCCGTTAGCGGCACCCACCTGAAAGCCTGCAATACTTCTCCTTCCCCGTCAAAATCAAAAGCCGCCGTTTTTATATTGAGGTTAACCGTGCCCAGACTCCTCACCTGGTAATACACGCTGATTACCTGCGAATTATTAAAGGCCGACTTTACGGCGAAATCGGTAGTATAAAAATGACCGACAACTTCAATTTCCAGGTTACACTCTTCCATAAACTCGCGTTTAAGGCCATCTATCAGCCCCTCGCCCAACTCCAGCCCGCCACCCGGAAACTTGGAAAAGCGCATGCCATATTCCTGCTCGTCGCTTATCAGCAACTCATCGTCATCATTCAGCAGCAAACCGTAAACCCTTACATTAAAGTATTCCATTTATTCAAAGTGTTTTTTGTTACGTACAACCTTATCCATTGTCCATACTATGGTTTCCGTTTGCGCTTCCGACCGGATGGGGCAATTGGGCATACTACAATAATGGCAACAATCGGGCAAGCATGGATCGGCATGGATAAACAGTTCAGTCTTGATCCCCATATCCTGGTTAATCATCTTGTCGACCAACGAGATCTCGGTATGTACAGTGTTCAAATCAAAGTAATTTGGCAAAGTCATGTGGCAATCAATATGCAGCTCATGCCCGTATTTTTGCGCGCGCAGGTTATGCACATCAATCCATGATTCGCGGCGTTTTTCGCTTAGTACCTGAATAATATCATTCACCACCTGGGTATCAGCTTCATCCATCAGCCCCCCTACCGATTTACGTACCAGTTTGTAACTGCTGTAAACTATATACAAACCAACCAAAATGGATAAGGCGCTATCCAGCCATAATATATGGGTAAATTCTATCAGCAACAAACCAACTACCAGGCCGCCACTGGTAACGGTATCGGCCAGTAAATGGCGCCCGTCGGCATCTAAAGTCATGGAACGGAGCGCTCTTCCCTTGCGGATCATGTAGTAACCAAGCCCGCCGTTTATGGCACCCGTAATACCGATAATCACCGCGCCGGTAAACAGATCATGGATAACGCTCGGATAAAAAAAGCTGTAAACTGATTTTACAATGATGATACATCCGGCTATACCTATTAAAGCCCCCTCAATAAACACCGAGAAAAACTCTACCTTACCGTGCCCGTAAGGATGGTTTTCATCGCGGGGAAGCGATGACAGGTAGATACTGTAAAAAGCGAAGGAACTGGCTATTACATTGACAATGCTTTCGGCGGCATCGGTTAGTACAAAGTTGGAGGCCGTTAAAAAGTAGGCACCGAATTTCGCCGACATCAGCACTATACCCGTAACAAGCGAAATTAATATGATCCTTTTTTGTTGATTCAAAGCAAGGGGTTATTAGGCCGCAAATTTAAAAAATAACAACCGTAAGTAGCAGTAAAGTTATTTTCTATATTTGCCGCGATAACATAATTTATATGAGCGCATTAAGTACCCGGATACAAAACCTGTCCGAATCTGCAACAATTAAAATGGCCAAACTGGGCCGTGAACTTGCCGCTAAAGGTGTCGACGTGATCAGCCTTAGCTTTGGCGAGCCTGATTTTCATACCCCTGAACATATCAAGGAAGCCGCCAAGCAGGCCATGGATAAAAACTTTACCTACTACACACCGGTTGCGGGCTACCCCGACCTTCGTAAAGCAGTAGTTGCCAAGCTCAAGAACGAGAACAACCTGGATTACGATGCTGCCGATATAGTTGTTTCTACAGGCGCCAAGCAGGCTATAGCCAACGCGGTGTTGTGTTTGGTTGATCCGGGACAGGAAGTAATTATCCCTACGCCTTACTGGGTATCCTACAGCGAAGTTGTTAAACTTGCCGAAGGTAAAAGCGTATTCATCAATACTACTGTTGATACCAACTTTAAAATTACGCCTGAACAATTGGAGGCCGCTATTACGCCAAATACCAAATTGTTTATGTTTTCATCGCCATGTAACCCTACCGGCAGTGTTTATAGCAAAGACGAGCTGGAAGGCCTGGCCAAAGTATTTGAAAAACACCCCCACGTTTATATCCTGAGCGACGAAATTTACGAGCACATTAACTTTGTTGATAAACACGAGTCGATCGCGCAGTTTGACGCCATTAAAGATCGCGTGGTGATCATCAACGGCTGGTCGAAAGCATTTGCCATGACCGGCTGGAGGATTGGCTACACCGCCAGCACTAAAGAACTTGCAGCCGCGTTTGACAAAATGCAGGGCCAGGTAACTTCAGGCACCTGTTCAATTACCCAGCGCGCGGGTATTGCCGCTTACGAAGGTGGCCTGGAAAGTGTGTTGGAGATGCGGGCCGCGTTCAAAAAACGCCGCGACATTGTTTATAAATTATTAAGCGAGATTGAAGGCATTAAAGTAAACCTGCCGGATGGCGCGTTTTACTTCTTCCCTAATGTTACCGCTTTCTTCGGTAAGAGCTACGAAGGCCGGGTAATCAACGATTCGGATGATTTGAGTTTATATTTATTGGAAGAAGGCCACGTGGCTACCGTAGGCGGCGATTCATTCGGCGACCCATCGTCTATCCGTTTATCCTACGCTGCCGCTGAAGATAAGCTGATAGAAGCCATGAGAAGGCTGAAAGAGGCGTTGGGCAAATTAGCTTAGATTTCGATTTTGGAATATTGTCTGAATCAGAATTTCCAGAATTTTAGAATGAACAGAATGGAATACTGCTTTTCTAAAAACTGTATGATTCAAAATAACATTTTGGGAATTCTAAAATTCTGATTCAGACAATCCCGTTCATACCAAAAAGGGTCGGTTTGCATGGCAAACCGACCCTTTTTGGTATAGCATTAAGGTAATCCTTAAAAAGGTTTATTACAGACCAAAGCCATAAGCTAAACGTAAACCTACCAGGCCGTAATTATTGCTCTGGCCTGAGAAGTTTTCGTAACGTACACCTATATCCCAAGATTTGGTAGCGTAGCCAACGCCGGGAGCAAGGATCAGTTTGGTGTTTTTATCTGCGCCAGCCACTATAGGATGCACTTCAAAACCGGCACCTACCTCACCGGCAAAATAAAAGCCATCGCCAACAAAGGCTTTAATACCTGCCTTCACAGGGATCATACCTAAAGACCTTCCTTTTACTGAAATGGTTGTTGTAGAGTTGTTATCAGAAAAAGAAGTGGTATAGGTTTTGCCAAAAAAATTGTAGTAACCAGAAGTTAATGTTAAAGCCAAATCATTGCTAACACCGTATTGTAAACGTGCAGTACCACCCAATTCAAAATTTGAATGATCATGAGCATTACCTGTTGGGATACCTGCTTCCAAACCAACACCAAAACGCAGCGCGTTAGCAGGTGTAGTTTGAGCTTTTACGTTTGTTCCGATAAAAATAGCCGCCGCGGTAAACGCCGAAGCCATCATTTTAGTCATTGTTTTCATAGTTCTCTTTTTTAGTCAAATTCTACAATGTTGTTGGTTAAGTTTTCATTGTATTAACCCCTCCTTAACAAATACTTTGCCATTGTAACTAAAATTTGACGGTATCTAAGTGCAATCATCAACCATAACAGATTACAAATCCCCTATGTTAAATTGCTTATTTATTGACTATCAATCAGATTTCGATAATGATTTTGGCGATATTTATACATTTCAACAGCCTGCTTCCAATTGATTTTTTTTTGAAAAACTGTTCTGCTTAGGCTCCAAAAGTGTACACAAACCTGAATTTTTTGGAACGAAAAAACGTCGATTAACGATATGCAATAACGTACCAAAGAAAAAGAGAGAAGCTTGCGCCACTCTCTTTTTACAAAAATTAAACAATGTATTTTGAAATTAAACTTCCGGCTCGTGCCCTTTTCCGGGTTTGTAGTTTTTCTCAAGTTCGGCCAGCTTTTCTTTACCGTATGCCGCCTTAGTGATAATATAAAACAATACCGGTACTATAAATATAGCGAGCGATGTGGCGGTAAGCATCCCGCCAAATACCGTCCAGCCGATAGTTTTACGCGCTTCGGCACCTGCACCAGATGCGATCATTAAGGGCACTACGCCTAAAATAAAGGCCATCGAGGTCATGATGATTGGCCTTAAACGGAGCCTTACCGCCTCCAGTGTCGCTTTTTCAAGCTCCATACCGGCGTCCACACGCTCCTTGGCAAACTCCACAATCAGGATAGCGTTTTTGGCCGCCAAACCGATCAGCGTGATCAAACCGATCTGCGCGTAAACGTTATTGGTTAAGTCGGGCCAGAAGGTCAGGAACAATATCGCACCAAAGGCCCCCAATGGTACCGATAACAATACCGAGAAAGGTACCGACCAGCTTTCATACAATGCCGCAAGGAACAGGAACACGAAACCTATTGACAGCGCGAAGATGTATACTGTTTTCGATCCTGACAACAACTCTTCACGACTTAAACCAGAAAACTCGTAACCGTAACCCTGGGGCAGTACCTGCGCGGCGGTTTCCTTGAGCGCGGTGATCGCGTCGCCGCTGCTGTAACCAGGTTTGGTACTGCCGTTAATCTCGGCCGAGCGGAACAGGTTGTAGTGCGAAATCAATGGCGAGTTCTCAATTACTTTATAGGATGTGAGCGTACTTAAAGGCACCATAGCACCGGATGAATTTTTTACAAAGTACTGCCCTATGTTTTGCACATTGGTACGGTAACTGGTATCGGCCTGGGCCACTACCCTGAAGTTACGTCCATAAATGGTAAAATCGTTAATATACGTACTACCTAAATAGGTTTGCAAGGCGGTATTTACATCAGATATGGCAACGCCTAATTTTTTTGCCTTTTCCCTGTCGATGGTTAACTGGTAAGCGGGTGTACTCGCGGTGAAGAACGAGAATGCCCTCGCTATCTCCTTACGCTGGTTGATAGCACCGAGGAAAGTACGCAGCGTTTTTTCAAACACCTTGATGTCGCCACCGGCCTGTTTCTCTTCCAATATAAAGGAGAAACCACCTGTGCTACCCAAACCCGGAATTGCCGGTGGTTGGATTACCACCACGTTTGCTTCTTTATATTTGGCCAGCTTTTGATTTAAGCGACCAACAAGCGCGGTTATCTGCTGCGATTTATCTTTACGCTCATCCCAGGGTTTAAGCTGCACAAATATGGTGGCGCTGTTTGATTTACTGGCGAAACTGATCGCGTTTAACCCGCCCAAAGCTGCATAATGCGCAATTTCGGGCACACTGTCAAGCGTGTGCATCATCCTGTTCAGCACATCAACGGTACGGCCTGTTGACGAAGCCTCGGGAAGGTCATAGGTAATATAAACCCGGCCATCATCCTCCAGCGGAATAAAGCCTGAAGGTTTATTTTTGAATAATAATATCGTACCGATAATGATACAAACCAGCACAATGATCACGTAGCGCGAGTTTTTGATACTCTTATCCACCGTGTTACGGTACCTGCCCGTTACTCTTGTAAACCAACTGTTAAACTTAAAGAAAAACTTATTTAAGCCTGTTGATTTTTCGTCGATCTTATGCGGTCTTAATATCAGCGTACACAAGGCCGGTGTTAAAGATAGCGCCACAAACGCCGAGATCAATACCGAGATGGCAATAGTGATGGCAAACTGTTGGTACAGCCTGCCTACTATACCCGGCACAAAGCCTACCGGCACAAATACCGCCGCCAAAATTAAAGCGATGGCTATTACCGGCGCCGAGATATCGGCCATGGCGTGCTGCGTTGCTTCCTTCGGGGTCATGCCCTCCTCATCCATATAGTGCTGCACCGCTTCTACCACCACAATAGCGTCATCCACCACAATACCGATAGCGAGTACGAAGCCGAAGAGCGTTAGCGTGTTGATAGTAAAATTAAGCGGTATAAAAAAGATGAAAGTACCAATAATAGATACCGGGATAGCCAATACCGGGATCAGCGTGGTGCGCCAGCTTTGCAGGAACAGGAACACCACCAGGATAACCAATGCCAGTGCGATAACGAGTGTTTCAACCACCTCATCAACCGATACTTTTACCACGGTAACCGCTTCAAACGGTACTACGTAGTCAATATCAGCCGGGAAGCTTTTCTTGAGCTCTTCCATAGTGGCATAAACGTTATCTGCGGTTTCGAGCGAGTTACTGTTGGGGGCCTGGTAAACCAGCAGGTAGGAAGCACGCTTGCCATCCACAAACGAGTTGCCCGAGTAGTTGAATTTACCTAACTCAATACGGGCAACATCTTTCAAATGCACTATACCGCCGTTGTTAGGTTGTGTTTTGATCACTACATTACCAAACTCTTCGGGCTTGGTTAAACGGCCCTTTACAATTACCGAGTATTCAAAGGTCTGGCCCTTCAGCTGTGGGGTGGCTCCTACCGTACCGGCGGCTACCTGCGCGTTCTGCTCCTGCAGGGCCGCTGTAACTTCGGCAGCGCTCATGCCTAAAGCGGCCAGTTTATCCGGGTTAAGCCAGATACGCATACTGAAATCATCGGCACGGGTAACTACGTCGCCCACACCTTTGGTACGCAAAATGGCGTCTTTAATAAATACGTTGGTATAGTTATCGGTAAAGGTAACATCATGTGTGCCTTTAGGGCTGTACATGGCCACCAGCATTAAAATACTTGGGTTACGTTTACGTACCACCATACCCAAACGCTGTACCTCCTGCGGTAAGGTTGGCAGGGCTATGCCTACGCGGTTTTGCACATCGAGCGCGGCAATGTTGATGTCGGTACCTACGTCAAAGTTAACGGTCATGCTCATCTGGCCGTTGCTACTGCTGTTACTTTGCAGGTAGGTCATGCCCGGTACACCGTTCACCTGCACCTCAACAGGGGTGGCAACGGTTTGCTCAACGGTTAACGCGTCGGCGCCTACGTAGTTACCGCTAACCGATACGGTTGGCGGCGTAATATCGGGGTATTGGCCTATAGGCAGGCTGGTTATTGACAGGATCCCAACAATTAATATCACCAGGGATATTACAATGGCGGTAACCGGTCGTTTTATAAAGGTATCTGCGATCATTATTTTTTACATTAAGTTTTCCGGGGTAGATGTCGCCCCTTTTTAAGCTTAAATTTTTTGCTGCTGAACGGTTATTTTTTTGGCGCGGCACCTGCAGCCGGAGCGGCGGCGCCGGTGGTAATCCTGCCCCCGTCACGCAAGCGGGTAAAGCCATCGGTTATCACATTATCGCCTTGCTTAATGCCATCCATCACCACTACATCATCATTAACGCGGGGACCCAATTTTACCTTAACCTGTTTGGCAATGGTATCGCGCCTGTCTTTAACAGTTTTATCAGCCGCTGTATCTTTAACAACGGTATCGCGGGCGGTGAATACGAAAAACTCGCCCATTTGCTCGGTAACCGCTTTATAAGGGATCTGTACCCTGTTGCCCGATTGGTTGTTCAATACCTGCAGCACAGCGCTCATCCCATCTTTCAACACATCATCCTCATTCGGGAACTGAACTCTCACCCTGATGCTGCCTGTTTGATTGCTTACCCCCCTGTCAACAGCCAGTACTTTACCCGGCTTATTATATTTGCTGCCATCAGGCAATACCAGTTTAAAGGTGCTGTCGGTGCTTGATTTTTGAAGATTGTAAAAACGGTTAATATCCTGCTCATTAATCACTACGTCAACGCCTATAGGATGCTCGGCCGAAATGGTATTTAACAGCGTTGTACCCACTGCCACCTGTGCGCCCAGCCTCACCTGCGAGATACCGATCCGGCCTGTAAAAGGGGCGGTTATGGTAGCATACGACAAATCGGTACGTGCCGACTCCAAACCCGCTTTGGCTACAGCTACCTGGCTTTTACTGGTCTCGTAAGTAGCTTGCGCCTGGTCTACCGTTTGGCGGGCAATGGCATCGTTTTTCAACAGCATGTTATACCTGTCTATATCTTTCTGCGCTTTAACCAGGTTCGCCTCAGCACTTAACACGTTAGCCTTAGCCTGATCATAGGCGGCCTGGTATTTACGTTTATCAATTTCATACAATACCTTTCCCTTCTGCACCACATCACCTTCTTTAAAAAATATTCCGGTTACAAAACCCGGCACCTGGCTGCGCAGCTCAACTGTATTGATAGAAACAACAATGCCCTGGTATTTATCATAATAAACGGCTTCGGCGGTTTTAGCTTTGGCAAGGTATACGGATGTTGGCGGCGCTGCCGGTGCGCCGGCCTGTTGTTTTTTACCGCATGCTGCCCATGTGAGTAATGCCGCAGGGGCTAACCAATATATATATCTGTGTTTCATGTAGAAAGGGTTGTTCGTGTTTATAGTGTATTCTCGTTTCGTTTTATCGAATTGTTATTGCGGCTGCTCAACCGGTAAAATGCCCAAAGCGCGCTGTACATCAATTTTACTGCTTAAAAGATTGAACAACGCGTTATAATAACTCAGTTGCGCCGTGCGCAGATCTGACTGGGCTACTATCACATCAAGGTATGTTTTCACGCCCTCACGATATTGCAGGCTCACCACCTTATAAACATCCGATGCGAGATCGACATTTTCGCGAATCAGCCTGTAGCTGGCGTAGTTACTTTTGTATGCCGCAAGAGCCTGGGTGTACTCTGTATTGATGGCATTTTTGGTATTTTCCAGATCAAGATCGGTGCGCTGAACCTGTAGTTTGGCCTTCGCCAGGTTTTGCAGGCGCTTTGTTCCCTGGAAGATAGGCACGGCCAGGGTTAAGCCTACATAACCGGTATGAAAGCCATTATTGTACAAATCTGACAGGTCATGACTGAAATAAGCATTCTGGTAGCTGCCCGTTGCCGATAACGAGGGTAAGAAGCCGTACCGGTAATAACTTACATTAAGGTTATTCAAAGCCTTTGTACTTTCCAACAAACGGTATTCGATGCGGTTGTTTACATTGAGCGCCTGCAGGGTATCGATACTGATTTCCTGTTCGTACCTGGTCGAATCGTAGGAAAGGCTTAACGGTGTAGAACCGTTAACCCCCATGATCTGCTTCAGCAAAGCGGTTTTACTTTTAATAGCTTCTTCGGTTTGCTTGCGTGTGGCCAGCGAATTATTTAGGGCGATGGTAGCCTGCTTATAGTCGGTAGGATCAGATACGCCGGCGGTATACCTGTTTTTGGCATCCTTAAGGCTGCGTTGTAAACGTGTAATATCGGCAATGGTGATGTCAAGCTGTTTTTCTGACAATAAAACATCGAAAAACGCTTTGCTTACATCGCTTACCACGTCAATCTGGCTGCTCAGCGTATTGTCCTTATAATACTGGCGGGAGTATTTTTTGGCTCTCGACGCCAAAAAAACGTCATTATTATAAATTGCCTGGCTTGCTGTTATACCCAAAGTTGAAAGGTTGCGGATACTCCCTACGTTGCTTGGGATGTTAGCGCCCGAAGCGCCAGCCTGCGGGCTGCCTTTAAAATAATAGTTATACAAGCCCGAACCGTTAACCTGCGGCAGCCAGCCCGATAAGCCAATGCGGATATCGCGCTCATTGATCTGCTCATCAATCGATGCCTGTTTAACAGCAGGCTGATTCCTTAATGCATAGTTAATAGCCTGCTTTAAAGTTATCGGCCCGGCAATGCTGTCGGTTAAATTCTGGGCAAAAACAGTGCTGTGTAAAGTTAGTGTTAATAAAAGTACCAATTGAGATAGAATGTACTTGCGTTTTTTCATAGGGCGAAACAGTATCGGTGTATATCAAGCAAAAATGGCCAACAAAAGTTTTAAAATTTATGATTGATTTGTACAGGGGAATGCGAATATGTAATTAATATTACGATTTTTAATTTAAGAACAAGAATTTTACGTAAAATTTGCAGAACTTCAACAAATCCGCAGACTTTATGGGGTTTTTACAAAAAAATGAAAATAAGAGCCTCGAAATAAACAAAAAAATTAATTAATTTGCTGTGTAAGAATTTGTGTGCTTCTTAAGTACTATTAATACGTAATAAGCATTATTTAAAAAAAATTACACACACCGTATAAGTTATATGCTTATTCATGGTATTTTTACACAAAATTTAAGCAGAGTTAATATACATGGTTAAAAAACTACATGGGAAGATTGCTCAGTTCCAGGTGGCTAATATGCTGCGGGAGCGTGGTCTGTACCCTTACTTCAGGCCTATCGAGTCTGCCCAGGACACAGAGGTTATCATTGATGGCCAGCGGGTTTTAATGTTTGGTTCTAACTCGTATTTAGGCCTTACCAATCACCCTAAAATTAAAGAAGCTTCAAAAAAAGCAATCGACAAATACGGTACAGGTTGTGCCGGCTCACGTTTTTTGAACGGTACACTTGATATCCACATCGAGCTTGAAAACAGGCTTGCCAGTTACGTTGGTAAACAGGCTACTGTTTTGTTCAGTACCGGTTACCAGGTTAACCTGGGTGTACTTTCGTGCGTTACCGGCAGGAACGACTATATCATCCTTGATGAGTATGACCACGCCTGTATCATTGACGGAAGCCGCTTATCGTTTTCAAAAGTGATCAAGTACGCCCATAATGATATGGCCGACCTGGAGCGTAAATTAAGCATCCTGCCCGAAGACGCCGTTAAGATCATTGCGGTTGACGGTATTTTCAGCATGGAAGGCGATATTGTTAAATTGCCTAAAATTGTTGAGCTTGCAGATACTTATGGCGCCAACATTATGGTTGATGACGCGCACAGCCTTGGTGTAATTGGCTACAAAGGAGCAGGTACAGCCTCGCACTTTAACCTTACCAATGATGTTGACCTGATTATGGGCACTTTCAGCAAATCATTAGCATCATTAGGAGGTTTTATTGCCAGCGATCAGGACACTATCGATTATATCAAACACCGCGCACGTTCATTGATGTTTAGCGCAAGTATGCCGCCGGGTTCGGTAGCGAGCGTTATTGCTGCTTTGGATATCATCGAATCTGAGCCCGAAAGGATCGAAAAGCTATGGGATAATACCAACTATGCCATGAAGCTTTTACTGGAAGAAGGTTTTGATCTTGGCCCAACTGAAAGCCCTATTTTGCCGATTTATGTTCGCGACAACGAAAAAACTTTCGCGGTTACCAAATACCTGCAAAACCTTGGCGTGTTTGTAAATCCTGTGGTGTCCCCTGCCGTTCCTTCCGATTCATCATTACTCCGTTTCTCGTTGATGGCAACCCATACCTTCGAGCAAATTGATGAAGCCGTTGATAAACTTACAAAAGCCTTTAAAGCTGTTGGCGTAGACGCCGCTTCTGTTAAGGAAAAAATATAATGAAATATTGTTTTGTGCATCCGGTTTACTTTTAAACTAAAGTAAACCGGATGCACATTATTATTTATAAGGCATACCAATTTGCCCTATTAATCATTTACCAGCATGATTACAATTGTAACGGTTAAATCAAAAAAACAACTGGCTTCGTTTATCGATTTTCCTCACGACCTGTATAAGAACGACCCGTACTACGTTCCTGAGCTTTTTATCGCCCAAAGGGATCTTTTAACTAAACATCCGTTTCATAAACACAATACTGTACAACCGTTTCTGGCTTACGATGGCGATAAAATTGTTGGCCGAATCGCCGCTATTTTAAATAACGGGCATAACGAGTACAGCCATGTGAATGATGGTTTCTGGGGATTTTTTGATTGCATCAACGATACTTCGGTTTCAACCGCTTTGTTTGAAACCGTTACCAGGTGGCTTAAAGAAAAAGGTGTAACCGGTAAATTGTTAGGCCCTACCAACTTTTCAACCAACGAGCCATGCGGCTTATTGATTGAAGGTTTTGACAGTTCGCCATTTTTGATGAACACCTACAACTTTGCCTATTACGCCAATTTGGTTGAAGCTTTTGGCTTTACCAAAGATGTTGACCTGATAGCATGGCACTGGGATGGGCAAAATTACGACGATAAATCGGTTCGCCTGTTAAATTCGCTCGAAGAGCGTTTAAAACGCAACGATATCGTGATCCGTAAAATCAACATGAAAAATTTCAAGGAAGAGGCGGTAAAACTTCGCGAAGTTTACAACTCTGCCTGGGATAAAAATACAGGCTTTGTACCGCTCACCGATGAAGAGTTTGATTACCTGGCCAAAGACCTGAAACTTATCCTCGACCCCGACTTTGCCATTGTAGCCGAGCACAAAGGCAAATTGGTGGCTTTTGGTTTGGCGCTGCCTAACTACAATGATATTTTTAAAACCATTAAACGCGGCAGGTTGCTGCCTACGGGCATTTTCAAATTGCTGTTTGGCAAAAAAGCGATTACAGGTATCCGTATTTACGCGTTGGGTGTTATTGAAGATTACCGCAAAATGGGCATTGAAGCCTGTTTATATGGCACCATCATCAGGGAGTATAAAGCTAAAGGCTACGCGCATGCCGAAGCAGGCTGGACATTGGAAAACAACGACATGGTGAACCGCGCCATTGAGGCGATAAAAGGCGATCCGTACAAAAAATACAGGCTATACCAAAAAGCGATATGAAGGAGCGGGTTTTAATAACCGGTGCAAGCGGATTTGTAGGATATCATTTGATAGAAGAGGCATTACAAAACAATTTTGAAGTTTTTATAGCGATACGAAAAAGCAGCAGGATCGATCATCTTAAAAACTTCGACATCCAATACATCTACCCCGAATTTAACAACCCGGAAGCTTTGAAACGGCAACTGGCCGAAATTAAGCCCGATTACATTATCCACGCCGCGGGCGTTACCAGCGCCCGGTCTGAAGCCGAATATAACCGCATTAACGCTACTTATACTTACAACCTGGCCCTGGCGGCAAAAGAAGCCTGCCCTACTTTAAAAAAGTTTGTATTGGTTGGCAGCCTTGCCGCAGTAGGCCCTTTAAATACCTTAAACGGGTTGATAACGGGGGATACAATCCCCCGGCCTGTTACCGCTTACGGTCGGAGCAAACTACTGGCCGAGCAAAAACTAAAAACGGTTACAGGTTTGAGCTACACCATACTGAGGCCTACCGCGGTTTATGGCCCGCGCGACACCGGCATATTTATATTTTTTAAACAGGTGGCTAAGGGCATTGAGCCCTACATTGGCAACGCACAACAAAAGCTGAGCTTTATATATGTTAAAGACCTGGCCAAGGCCTGCATTAAAGCGCTTTATGCCGTTAACAACCAAACATTTAACCTGAGCGACGGCAATTTTTACAGCCGTTATGAATTAGGCGACATCACCAAAAATGAGCTGAAACTCAAACCCCTTAAGTTTCATTTGCCTGTAAACTTTGTAAAAATAATTGCGGTGGTTTCTGAAAAACTGAGTTATTTGAGAAATAAAGCCGCGATACTGAACGTTGAAAAATTGAATGAACTGATGGCTGTTAACTGGCACTGTGATATTGAAGCAGCTAAATCCGATCTCGGTTTTTATCCCTCCTACAATCTGCAAGCCGGGGTGACCGAAACACTAAAATGGTATAAAGCCAACAATTGGCTTTAAACCCTCCAGATTTGCTTAACCAAATAAATTGTTACATAAAATGAAAATTAACATTACACCTGCCAATGGTAAGCTCGGCATCCTGATTCCCGGATTGGGTGCGGTAGCCACTACCTTGATTGCCGGCGTAGAGGCCGTTAAAAAAGGCATCTCGCAGCCAATTGGCTCCCTCACGCAAATGGGGCACATCCGCCTGGGTAAACGGACCGAAAACCGTAACCCTAAAATCAAAGAATTCGTTCCGCTGGCCGATCTTAACGATATCGTTTTCGGGGGCTGGGACGTTTACGAGGATAACGTATTTGAAGCCGCATCTAACGCGCAAGTGCTTGAATCAGGGTTGTTACATGCCGTGAAAGCCGAGTTGGAAGCTATTAAACCGATGAAAGCCGCGTTTGATAAAAACTACGCTAAAAACCTTGATGGTACACACGTTAAAACCGGAACCAGGCTTGAACTTGCCGAGCAGGTGATGGATGATATCAAAAACTTTAAAGAGGCTAACGGCCTTGACAGGGTTGTTTTGGTATGGTGCGGATCAACCGAGATCTATTACGAAGCATCGGCTGTGCACCAGTCGTTAGCGGCATTTGAAGAAGGCTTAAAAAACGACGATAAGCTGATCGCTCCAAGTATGATCTACGCTTACGCGGCCTTAAAACTGGGCGTACCTTTCGCTAACGGCGCCCCTAACTTAACTGTTGATATCCCTGCCTTGGTGGAGTTGGCTAAATTAACCAAAACCCCTATTGCCGGTAAAGATTTTAAAACCGGTCAAACTTTAATGAAAACCGTTTTGGCGCCGGGTTTGGCTGCCCGTTCATTGGGTGTGCATGGCTGGTTTTCAACCAACATTTTAGGTAACCGCGACGGCTGGGTGCTTGACGATCCGGATAACTTCAAAACCAAGGAAGTATCAAAACTGGGTGTATTGGAAGATATCTTTAAACCGGAAGATAACAAGGAGCTTTATGGTAACATTTACCACAAGATCCGCATCAACTACTACCCTCCGCATGGCGATAACAAAGAAAGCTGGGACAACATTGACATTTTTGGCTGGTTAGGCTACAAAATGCAGATCAAGATCAATTTCCTTTGCCGCGATTCGATCCTGGCAGCTCCTATCGCGCTGGATCTGGCAATATTCTGCGATCTGGCTAAACGTGCCGGTATGAGCGGTGTGCAGGAATGGTTGTCCTTCTACCTGAAATCGCCTCAAACCGCGCCTGGTTTACCGGCCGAAAACGATATCTTTAAACAACTGATCAAACTGGAAAACACCCTGCGTTACATCATGGGTGAAGACCTGATCACCCACCTCGGGTTAGATTATTACGAAGACGCGTTTGCCGGGCAATAATCGCCGTTAACGACATAACGTTACAAACAGCCGTGGGTAGTGATGCTGCTTCACGGCTGTTTGTTTTTGTTTGGTAAAAATCTGCAATCTGCGGTAACAATAATTTACACATGCTGTTGTAATTGCGGTTTGTAAAACGATATGTTAAAAAGTGTTATTATGCTATACAGGTTACAATTTTACCAGGTTGCAGAAGTTAAATGACTTATATAAGGCTATGGGTAAACAATATTTGACTTTTTGACCACATTAGTCTGTAGTGTTTTTTTTTTACCTTTGGCCTGTTAATTGCAAGCTCCGATAATTATCTGCCGGGAGCGTACTAATGTTCAACAAAACAGGTTATTATCAGGCGGATACCTGTAAAAAAAGGGGCGGAACAATATATCTGCCAAAAGTATAGATTAAACTAATACATACGTCTTTATAACAAGTATAGCAGTATTACAGTGGAAAAAAGAAGTTTGTATTTGCACAATTGCTCAAGATACATGGATTTTAAAAGAATTTATAAAAGCTTATTTTTCCTGATACTGTTCTTTTCAGCTTCGGCTTTGTATGCACAGCAAACGGTAATAACCGGTACCGTTACAGATGCCGGTAACAAACAAACCCTGCCTTCTGTAAGCATTTCATTTACCGGTACCACCATAGGCACCACTGCCGATGTAAACGGGAAATACCGTCTCGTAACATCAAACCAGGATTTAAAACAAATAAAAGTTTCTTTTTTAGGCTATAAAGACGCGTTTTTAACCGTTGTGCCAGGTAAAGAACAGGTAATTAATGTACGGTTGTCCACCGCCTCGCAACAGTTGAACGAAGTTGTGGTAAAATCAGCCAAAAGAACTACCAGGTATCGTAATAAAGATAACCCGGCTGTAGAACTGATTCGTAAGGTTATTGAAAACAAGGAAAAAAACCGCCCTGAAGCTTATAATTACGTAGAGTACAAGGAATACGACAAAATGATGTTCGCGCTGAGCAATGTATCCGCGCAGTTTTCCGACAGGAAGTTTTTCCGCAAATACAAATTCATTTTAGATAACCGCGACAGCTCATTGGTGCCGGGTAAATCCTTGCTTCCAATTTATTTGGATGAAAAAGTACAGCAGGTTTACTATCGTAAAAAACCTGAAAAAACCCGGGAAAACGTATTAGGTCAAAAAAGTGTTAATTACGGGCCGGGCATTGATAATGAAGGCCTTACCCAATATTTTAAACACCTGTACAACAAGGTTGATATTTACACCAATAACGTATTTTTAATAACCAGCCAGTTTTTAAGTCCTATTTCAGACAACTCGCCAAACTATTACAAATTTTTTATTGCTGATACCATTGTTGATGAGCACAACCAAAAGCTGATCAAGCTTGATTTTACCCCGCGCAACACTACTGATGTATTATTTGAAGGTAGTATTTACATTACGCAGGATGGTAACTTTGCCGTTCAGAAATGTGATCTGACCATCAACAAGCATATCAATATCAACTTCATCAGGTCGATGACTGTTAACCTGGAGTTTCAGCAAAACCCCGACGGGCGTTACCACCTGAGCAAAAGCACTACCATTGCAGATTTTGGCGCCTCTAAAAAAGATGCGAAGAGTGGGTTGTTTGGGATAAGGGCCATAACGTTCAGCAATTATGTGGTGAATAAAGCCCGGCCGGATACCACCTACGAGGGATCGGAATATGCCGAACTGAGCGATGAAGTGAAGCACCGTCCGGAATCGTTCTGGCAGGAAAACAGACCCGATACGCTAACCGCTGCCGAGGGTAAGGTTTATAAAAATATTGATAGTTTGCGCAATATGCCCTCGTTTAAACGTACGGTAGATATTGCTACGTTATTACTGGCAGGCTATAAAGGTTTTGGCAAATTTGAGTTAGGCCCCGCAAACACGTTTTACAGCTTCAACCCGGTTGAAGGGTTTAGGTTACGTGTGGGTGGCCGTACCACGCCCGAACTGAGTAAACGTTATTATTTTGAAACTTATGCCGCTTACGGTTTTAAAGATGAGCGCTGGAAATACTTCTTAAGTGCTACCTATTCGCTTAACGATAAATCCATCTATCGTTTTCCGCAAAACTATATCCGTGCAAGCTTTCAGCGCGATACAAAAATTCCGGGCGCAAGCCTGCAGTTTGTGCAGGAGGATAACTTCCTGCTATCATTTAAGCGCGGCGTGAACGACAAGTTCTTATATAACGATTTTTACCGCTTTGACTATGTGCATGAACTGGAAAGCCATTTCTCGTACGAGATGGGTTTTAAAAGGTGGACACAGGAACCCGCAGGATCATTATATTTTAACAATGTAATTGATGGCTTTGCCCATTCGGTTCACCAGCTTACTACTACCGAGTTAACCGGTAGCGTGCGCTGGGCACCTCATGAGCAGTTTTACCAGGGAAAGATTTACAGGATACCTATTCCAAACAAATACCCCGCCTTTGAGTTAGACTATACAGCAGGGATAAAAGGTTTATTTAACGGCGAATACAACTACCAGAAACTTGATTTCCGTGCCGATAAGCGTTTTTACTTTTCGCAGTTAGGCTACGCGGATATCAATGTTTCGGCAGGCAAAATCTTCGGTACCGTTCCATATCCGTTGTTAACTATTCACCGGGCCAACCAAACCTACGCTTACGATATTGATTCGTATAACCTGATGAACTTCCTGGAGTTTGTGAGCGATAAGTACGCGAGTTTCAGGATCGATCAGCACTTCAGCGGTTTCTTCTTTAACAAAATACCTTTGCTAAAGAAACTGAAATGGCGCGAAACAGCATCGGTTAAAGTACTTTACGGTGGCCTGTCTGATCAGAACAACCCATCAATACACCCGGCCTTATACCAGTTACCGGTTGGTACCGATGGCGTACCTATTACTTACACTTTGGGCAAAACGCCTTATGTTGAAGGTAGTGTTGGTATCGAAAATATATTTAAATTTATACGCATAGATTTTGTAAGACGCTTTAATTACCTTGATCAGCCAAATGTTGCCCAATGGGGACTTCGTACAAGGGTTAAATTCGACTTTTAAACATCGCGCCTAATACGTAGAGAAAATGGAACAACAAGCAACAACATTGAGAAAATCTTTTAGAACCAGCCTTCAATTAGGTATTTATAAGGTTATTGATCCGTTTGTAAAGATCCTCATAAAAATCGGCTTAACTCCTAATGCCGTTACCACTATCGGTTTTGTGCTGAATGTGGGCGTAGCAGGCATATTTATTTTAGGAGCGGAAGAAGGTAACCGCGGCGACCTGAGTTATGTTGGCTGGGCCGGCGGATTGATATTGTTTGCTGGATTGTTTGATATGCTTGACGGGCAGGTTGCACGTTTAGGTAACATGAAATCAACATTTGGGGCATTATATGATTCGGTGCTTGACCGCTACAGTGAGCTGATTATGTTTTTGGGCATCTGCTATTACCTGGTGGCCCATCACTACTTTTTAAGTTCGATAGCGGCGTTTATAGCCTTGATAGGTTCTATGATGGTAAGTTACGTACGCGCCCGTGCCGAAGGCCTTGGCGTTGAAATTAAAGGCGGTTTAATGCAGCGCCCCGAACGTGTAGTTACCATTGGTTTATGCGCGGCCCTATCAGGCATTGTGGCCCAATATATAGGCGGTAACTACAAGTTATTTATCCCCGGAATTAAATTCCATGTATTTGAAACCATATCGATATTTACCATCCCGTTGGTAATCCTTGCAGTGCTTACTAACATAACTGCCTTTAACCGCTTAAAAGAGGCTAAAAAAGCATTGATAAAACTGGAAGAGGAAGGGAAATAAGTCTAAAGTTCCGAGCCTGAAGTCTTAAGTTCTAAGTCGAGGGTTTAAATACTTTCAGGCTCTCGACTGCTGACTTCGGACTTAGAACTTCAGACGTAGAACTTTCGACTTAGGCACAAATATCATATCTTCGCAACATTAAAACAAAGGCCTTTACATAAGCTCGTTTCTTTGCTAAAATTGCCTTATCGGTTAACAACCGCTCGTCCCTTAAATAATTAAACACACCATAAACAGGCAGGGAGATCCTGAAAGCATTTTCAAACCTGATTATAACATGAAAAAGAAATATGTATCCAACTCGCAGGAGTCTGTGAGGATGTTTAAAAGCGATTTTTTAGAGGCTCTTTCAAAAGTTCACTGGACGGTGCCTTTGTATATTTTTGTACCTGTTATCGGCTATTGCAGCTACAAATATTTCGACACGATGGGGTTCAATATCCTGGGCTATATCGGCATGTTTTTCTTCGGCCTGTTTATATGGACGCTTACAGAATATGTGATGCACCGCTTTGTATTCCACTATCACCCGAGCGAAAAACTGGAATGGGCGCAACGTTTACACTTCATTATGCACGGTGTACATCACGATTATCCGAGCGACGCCAAACGCTTGGTGTTACCACCATCTTTAAGCATTCCGTTAGCTACCGGGTTTTTCTTTTTGTTTAAATGGTTATTACCTGTTAATTACATCTGGGGATTTTTTCCAGGCTTTATTTTAGGCTATCTGATCTATGATATTTCGCATTATGCCATGCACCACTTTAACTTTAAAAGTGGTTTATTCAAAAAAATAAAGCAACACCATATGCTGCACCACTACCAGGACCCTGATAAAGGTTACGGTGTAAGCTCGCCGTTTTGGGATAAAATTTTCCGTTCAGATTTCTTAAAAAAATAGCATGGGCAGTGCCAACCACGGCGTTAAGGTAAATATCCGCTCGATCATTATCATTTCGCTGCTTTCTATCGCTTACCTGGCATTTTCAACATTCCTGATAGGGTACAAACCGGATGAGCTAACGCTTGTGTTGATTTTTAATGTGCTTTTTTATGCTTCGGCCATAACCCGTAAGTTTATTTTAGGCTTCACTATTTTTATAGTGTACTGGATCATTTTTGATTACATGAAGGCCTTCCCCAACTACAACTATAACCCGGTACACATAGCCCAGCTTTACAATGCCGAAAAGCACTTGTTCGGGATCCATTTTAATGGCAAGCTACTTACCCCTAACGAGTACTGGCTGGCCAACACCCAAACCTATATTGATGTAATATCGGGCTTGTTTTATTTGTGCTGGATCCCTGTACCGCTGGGTTTCGCGGCTTATTTGTTTTTTAAAAACAAAAAGCAGTTCCTTAATTTTTCAATAACTTTTGTATTGGTGAACATGCTGGGGTTTATAGTTTACTACGCTTATCCCGCAGCTCCGCCATGGTTTGTACAGCAACACGGGTTTCATTTTATCCCGCTAACCATGGGTAATACCGCGGGCCTGGCACGGTTTGATGCATTTTTCCACGCCGAAATCTTTAAAAACATCTATACAAAAGGTTCCAATGTGTTCGCGGCCATGCCGTCGTTGCATTCCTCCTACCCGGTAATTGTACTTTACTATGGGTTAAAAAACCGCCTGGGCTGGGTTAATGTTTTCTTCGCGATAGTTACTGTTGGTATTTGGTTTACGGCGGTGTACGCGAGCCATCATTATGTGCTGGACGTATTGGCGGGTATTACCACAGCTTGCCTGGGCATAGCGCTTTTCAATTTTTCAGTGAAGAAATTTCCCGCTATGCAACAAGCTCTCAATAGTTATCAGCGGGTAATTTCTTAGAACCATTAAATTCAAATCATTTTCAGGGTAAATAAAACACCATATCCCTGACTTACGGGGAGAGCGTCGTTGATTTCGCGAAACGGCTTTAAATTTATTTCCGCTTGTATTATTGAGGGGAGTCTTTGCTACCGATGCAATCTTGACGGCATTTGCACTTCGCTATAAGTTAAATACAACAATTCCTTTTTTATATACGCTTCGGCGGGTTCAACAAGTCGCCTTCAAAAGCCTATTAACAGATGTTGAACATTTTTTTCGTGCCTATCAATTTGAAAAACAAGCCCTAAGGCGCTGCAATCGCACAAAAAGCCCTATAAGTTGTTTAAATCGCCGTTTATTCCCTTGAACAGGCACACTATTTGAGAAAAAATAGAAACATTAATTGTATATTCGGGTAATCGGTTCATATGAAGAGACTTATCACTCTACTTATTATTATCACCGCTGTGTTTAATCTGACCGCGCGCGCAAGTGAGCTGGACAGTCTTAAACAAAAATTACAGGTAACCAGCGATTCGCTTAAAGGTCCGATTTACACCCAGATCGCGGCTCATTACTTAGGTTACGACACCGTATCCACCCGCCGTATGAAATACTATTTTCAAACAGAGGCGCTAAATTATACCATGCTTGCCCTGCACAGCTATTCGGCTTATAATGATACATTAGGGCTGCGCACCAGCTTTAACGCGCTGGCTAAGGTATACCGCTCGCAACGTAAATTTAGCCAGGCCAAATGGTTTATACTACAGTCGAACACCATATCGAGGCAACGGAAGGATACGCTGAACATCATCGCCTCATTGGTTGAACTTGCTGCCATTAAAAGCGATATAAAAGATTATAAGCTAAGTATGCGGGATTTGAACGATGCTTTGGCCTTATCCTTAAAAACGCATGACCCTAAAAAAGAGTCGATAGTTCAGGTTGGCTACGCCGAGCTTTATCGTAAAATGAATGATTTTGAAAAGGCTGCCATCGCCATCAAACGACACGAATTTCTGGACGATAGCCTGAACCAGGTAACGATAGACAGCATTGCCCAGGTAAATATTGCCAAAACCATCCAGCTTAAAAAGAAGGATTCGATACTGGCTAAAAAAAAAGTTTATACCGCCAACTTCAGGCGCAGGCCCATGCTCAAATCAGCCAGGAGCGTAGCATTTCCATCCTCCTCATTATTGTTATTGTCCTCATCGTTATAAGCGCCTTTATTTTTTATAAGAGAAAGAGAGGCGGCCGCCGGCGTTTACATATCCGAAAGCAAAAAAAATAAATTAAACTGCAAGCGTTTAATCGTGTCAAAACATTAACATGAAAAAGTTGATAATTATGTTGATTGTGCTGTTTGGCTTTAACAGTGCCTACAGCCAAAGCAGCAGCAGGTTTAAAGCCGAATTTTTAGCACGGATAAACGCCACCCGGCAAAAAGGCTGCAACTGCGGCAATAAGTACTTCCCGCCTGCCCCTCCCCTCACCTGGAACGATGACCTGGAGGATGCGGCGATTGCCCATGCTAAAGATATGGCCCGGCAAAGCTATTTCAGCCATACCAGTAAAGACGGCCGTAGCATGGAAGACAGGATAGTTTCTGCAGGTTACAAGTTTAAAGGCTATAAAAGCTTTGCCATCGGCGAAAATATAGCGCAGGGGCAACTCAGCATTCCCGAAGTAATGGATGGCTGGTTTAAAAGCGAAGGGCACTGCCAAAACCTGATGAACCCCGATTTTAAAGAAATTGGCGTTGCCGAATACAAAAATTACTGGGTGCAGGATTTTGGTGGCCGTACCGAGTTCTCGGCTCAGCAGCAAAAGCTCATCAAATCCGGGAAATACAGGTTAATACAGGAAAAACCGGTTGAGCGGCATTGAGATTTGTCTGAACTCGAATTTGGGGAAATTTTCTTTGCATTCGTTAAATTCAAAAAATCGGGGTCAGACAACTTATTCTGCTTGTGGTTTCGGCTTTGGCTCTCTCGGTCCGCGTTTATAAATGATCAAACCGTTTAAAAAGTTACGCAATATCTGGTCTCCGCAGGGTTTAAAGTTGGGATGATCATCGGCGCGGAATATGGCCCCTATTTCTGCTTTGGTGATCCTGAAATTAACCAACGCCAGCACTTTGATGATATCATCATCCGTAAATTTCATAGCCACCCGCAGCTTTTTCATTATATCATTATTGCTCATCTTTATCTCTTTTTTCGTTAAAACAAAGTTATCGCGAAATCTCCATCTTCACTTTTTTTCCTTTAATTTTTTCCGCTTTGATCTGTCGCACCACAGCTTCTATTTTATCGCGCTTAATAGCCGCGTACGACGAATGGTCGAGCACCTCTATCAACCCGAGGTCATCCTTTGCTAATCCACCTTTTTTTAGCAGCAAGCCTACTATATCTACCTTGTTCACCTTATCTTTTTTACCTGCTGCTATATAAAGCGTAACCCATGGTGATGCGGGCGGAAAAATTAACTTTTCGGGCAGTACTTCAACTTCGGGTAACTCTTTTAAATAAGGCAACTTTTCATCGGGCGCGAGCATCAGGTACGAGGTGCCTTTGGCATTCATCCTGGCGGTACGGCCATTGCGGTGCACAAATGCCTCTTCGTTATGAGGTAGCTGGTAGTGGATTACAAATTCAATCTCTGGGATATCTAACCCCCTCGATGCCAAATCGGTAGTGATCAGCAGGCGGTGGCTCCCGTTCCTGAATTTAAGCAGCGCGCGCTCCCGGTCGTCCTGTTCCATACCGCCATGAAAAATATCATGCTCCAAACCTTTATACCACAGTAACTCGCTAATGCGGTCTACCGCTTCGCGGTGGTTACAGAATACAAGCGTAGCTTTGTTTCCTATTTTGCAAATGAGAGCGAACAAGGCTTCAAGCTTATCAGCGGCCTCGCTGATCACTGCCATTTGTTTGATATCGGGGGCCGATAGTGTATTGGTTAAAAAATTGACTTCTTTGTATTGAGTGATCCCGGTAAAGGCCGGGATTTCATCCATTTTGGTAGCCGAAGTAAGGATGCGCCTGTTAATTGCCGGCATCTGCCTGATGATATAAGCCATATCCTCCTGGAAACCAAATTCGAGCGCCTTATCAAATTCATCCAGCACCAATGTTTGTATGGTTTCGGTACTAAAGTTTTCTTCGCGTAAGTGATATGCTATCCGCCCCGGTGTACCTACCAAAACCGCCGGGGGCTGCGACAGGTTATTACGCTCAACTTTAACCGCATGCCCGCCATAGCAACAATTAATTTTGAAGCCGGTGCCCATAGCTTTCCAAACCTGCTCTATCTGTAAAGCCAATTCACGCGACGGGGCAAGGATCATTACCTGTACCGTGCTTACGTCTTTTTTAAGCATACCAAGCAAGGGCAATAAAAAACCAAGCGTTTTGCCCGACCCGGTGGGCGATAACAAAATTACATCTCCCGTTTTGGCGGCGCTGAGCGCGGCATGCTGCATGGGGTTAAGGGCAGTTATGCCAAGGTTACTAAGCGCCTGATTAATCATCGAATTTATTAATGAACCGCAAAGATACGGTAAATATTCGGGGGCGAAGACCAGGAGTTACATCTACACTTGGTTGAAAAGGGGAAAGAGAAAATGTTTCCAGGTATGCTTCTCTTATCTACTCCGCAACGAGGGCATTCAGGTTAAGCTTTACAAACCGTGCTATATGTTTAGCATCATTATGGCTCAGGTTACCCATGCCCGTATATTCCCACTCTTGCATGTTATCATCAAAAACAATATCGCCAAGGTCGGTTTCGCCTTCATCTAAACTAAACACCCCTGTGGCGTAAACATCTGTACCGGGCATTTTCTGGTGTACCGGCCGGATCGTGATATGACGCAAACCATCATCAGTATCCAGATCATAAATAACAGGTTGTTTCATGTATATTATACAATAGGAACACCTTTTTGTTTAAAAGTTTGCCTTATGGTTAATTAACTACCAGCCCATGATATCCATTACCCGTTTAAACTCGGGTTGAAGCCCGGCCTCTATATTTATCTCCATCGCGGTAACAGGGTGTTCAAAAGTTAACTGCGAGGCGTGCAGCAACATGGTATTCATTTCCCAGCGTTCTGAAAACAGCTTGTTCTGTTTGTTACAGCCATGGGTACGGTCACCTATAATGGGGTGAAAAATGTGGCTCAGGTGTTTGCGCAGCTGGTGCATACGGCCGGTGGCGGGTACGGCTTCAACCAACGAATATCTTGATGTTGGATGCTTGCCGAAGGCGATGTCAAGCTCCGCGCGTTTTAAGGTTGTGTACGATGTAAAAGCATCCTGAAGTGTGCCGTTCTCCTTACGTAGCGGATAATCAATGTCCTCGGCATCGATAGTATGCCCCCGAACTATGGCAAGGTATTTTTTACTTACCCGGTTCTCCATAAAAGCCTTTTGCATGGCTATCTCTGTTTGCTTATCAAAAGCGAAAAGCAAAATGCCGCCGGTTTTACGATCGATACGATGAACAGGGTTTACCTTTGCGTCAATCTGGTCGCGCAACAATTGCAGGGCAAATTGAGAAGCATCTGCCGCTATGGGCGACCGGTGAACCAGCAAACCATGAGGTTTATTAATAGCTACAAGGTTTTCATCGCGGTATATGATCTCTAACATAGGCATTTTACAAACACCGAATTTACAGTGATTTTTTGTTTCTGAAAGTAAAGGCATGTAATTGACTCTTTCCGGAAGACAAAGCAATATCTCCATAAAATAAAAAAGCCGCCCAAAAACGAGCGGCTTAACTTATAAAATCAGTAATGCAATAAATTAGAATGTAAACTGACTGAAGAGTTTTTCAATCAGCCAACTTTAGGATATAAAATAAACAAAATAACTACTTTAAGCAGTACTTATTCCGCTTTTTCAGTTTCAGAAGCTTCAGCTTTTTTGCTTGAAGCCGGTTTTACCGGCTTTGCAACAACCGGCGCCTTTTCTGCAAGCACTACCGCGTCGCCTTTTTTGGCTTTTTTTGCCTTGGGCGCTTCGGCTACTGTTGCCACGTGTACCACGGGACTTAGTTTTGAAGCCAATGTTTTAGCCAGGTTTTTTGAAGCTTTATCAATAGCTTTTTTTGCTTTTTTAATGTCGGGGCCAAATTCACTTACCAGGGTTTCTATCTGAGAGGTCAGCTTTTCTTTTAACTGCTTTTTTAATGCTTTACGGGCTTGTTTGGTAGCTGCTTTATCTTTAATATTTTTCATGTGAATGGATTAGAAATCAGATTGGTTGAACGTATCAATATTTTGACACACAAAAGTAAGTTAAATTCAAGTTGATTTAATATTATCTTTATGTTAACAATAGTAATATTTGTTAATTTTTTATTAATTGAGAATCAGCAGGAATAAAAAAAATGAAATCGTATTTCTTTCGTAAGCCAGGATATTTTATCAGCGTTGAATTATTAATTTTTTGATGGCCTGTGGGTTAATTCATACCTTAGCCGCTTAATTGTATTTGCTCCCGATCATCATGATTAAAGATTTAAGCGCGTTAACCCAGGTTGCCGAATTTCACAGCACCTTTAAACATCCTATTATTGAAAAGCCGGCCATCCCATCAAAATCACGTTCAGACCTGCGTGTTGAACTGATTGCCGAAGAACTAAAGGAATTGCAACAGGCTATTAATGATAATGATATAATTGAAGTAGCCGATGCCCTTTGCGATTTGCAGTATGTATTATCGGGCGCGGTACTTGAATTTGGTTTAGGATCAAGGTTTAAGGAGTTGTTTGATGAAGTTCATCGCTCAAACATGAGCAAAGCCTGCAAAACCGTTGAAGAAGCCGAAGCAACCATTGCCCATTACAAAGCAAAATCCGGTACTGACGCTTATTACAAAGAAATTGACGGCCTGTACCTGGTATACCGTACCGCTGATCACAAAACACTAAAATCAATCAACTATTCGCCTGCCGATTTAAAAGGTATTATAGGCTAATCATTCACTAAAAACTAACCGCTTTGTCATCATCACCAGCAAACAGCCAGCCCGAGGTAAAAACCAATATGCACCCCCGCAATAAACATCGTGAGGGGTACGATTTTAAGGCATTGATCAAAACCTTACCGGCGCTGCGCCCCTTTGTGCGGATGAACGATTACGGCAACCAAACCATCAACTTCGCCAACCCATTAGCGGTAAAAACGCTTAACCAGGCGTTGTTGCTGCATTATTACAGTGTAGCGCATTGGGATATTCCTGATGGCTTTTTGTGCCCGCCGATACCCGGAAGGGCGGATTACATTCATTATGTGGCCGATTTACTGGCTGCTGTTAACGGCGGTGTTGTGCGTAAAGGCCGCAAAGTGAGGGTGCTGGATATTGGCACGGGGGCCAACCTGGTTTACCCGATAGTAGGTTTTAAAGAATACGGCTGGAATTTTGTGGGAGCCGAACTCGATTTGGAAGCCATGGCATCGGCTCAAAAAATCATCGAACAAAACACCCACCTAAAACTGGCTGTTGAGCTGAGGCAGCAAAGCAAAAAGGCCGATATATTTAAAGGCATTATCAAACCCGGCGAACTGTTTGACCTAACCATTTGTAACCCGCCGTTTCACGCCTCGGCCAAAGAAGCCGCGGCAGGCTCTGCACGCAAGTGGGACAACCTTGGCTTGCGTAAGGATAAACAACCGATACTTAATTTTGGCGGGCAAAATACCGAACTATGGTACCCCGGCGGCGAGGCCAACTTCCTGAAATTGATGGCCGCTCAAAGCAAGGCTTTTGAAAAACAGGTATTATGGTTTACCACTCTCGTATCAAAAAAAGAAAACCTCAGGGTATTGTATAACGCCCTGCAAAAAGAAGGCGTAAAAGATGTGCAAACCATCAACATGTCGCAAGGGCAAAAGATGAGCCGCCTGATGGCTTGGACTTATTTGACTAATGAAGAACAAAGCGCCTTCAATCGTTAATTTTCACATAATATAAAGGGCCGCTTGGCGGCATGCAAATCTGTTTTATTTGATCTGTGAAGGCCATCATGTATCATCATTCAAATAAATTCATAAATTTAGCATGTGCAAGATTACCTTTTATTTATAGATACCGAAACATCCGGCCTGCCCATTAAGTGGGACCAGCCCTATTGTAATAACGATAACTGGCCTTACGCGCTCCAGGTATCGTGGATAGTGTTTACTAATGATGGCCGGGAAGTAAAGCGGGAAGATCATTACATAAAAGATAACGATTTCATCATCAGCGAAAAGGCTTTTAAAGTACACGGACTTACACCTGAGTTTTTATTAAAGAATGGCGAGTGGCGTAAAGATGTAATGCGCAAACTTGCCAATGATTTGCTTGAATTTGAACCGCTGGTAATAGGCCATTTCATTGAGCTCGACCTGAATGTTGCCGGGGTTGAATTTTTCCGCACCGGCATCGCCAATCCGCTGGATAACCTGAAAACATTTTGCACCATGCTGGCCACCACCAAATGGGTGCAAAACCCGCAGGCCAAATACCTTAGGTTAAACCAATTGTATGAGTTTTTATTTGGCAAGACCTTATACAGGCAGCACAACGCCATAGAAGACGCCGAAGCCACGGCCGAATGTTTTTTTGAAATGCGTAAACGCGGCGATGTTAACGAAGACAGCGTGGAGCACCAGGAAGTTTACCTGCAAAAAATCCGCTCCGAACAAAAATACCTTTTACCTGCCGCCATTATTTTAATATTAATTATCATCATAGCTTTTTGGTTATATGGTTCACCGTCTTGAATTTTTAAGCAAAGTTGCTCCTTTTGATCTGCTCCCGCAGGATGTATTACAGGAAGTTGCCGATCAGTTGCAGGAGATCCGCTACAGTAAGGATACCCTGATCTATCAGCAGGAAGTAACTAAAATGCGCGGCGTTGATATCATTGCCGAAGGCGAATATGAATCTTTTTTTTACGACAGCAAGCAAAACAAGCGCCTGCTTGAGCATCATTACCCGGGCTATTGCTACGGTGGTATTTCGGTATTGCTAAACCGAAAGCAATCTATCCGCACGGTTATAGCTAAAAAAGGCACCACGGTTTTCTTTTTGCACCGTAAAGATTTCCGCTCGCTTTGTAAAGCCTACGAAGAGTTTTTTCAATACTTCACTTCTGATTTTGGCAAGCGGATGCTGAATGACGAATTTGCTCATTTTTATAAAAAACCTGCTACTTTCGAGGAAAGCTATATCGCTTCAGAACAGCTTTACTCGCGCAAGATTGAAAATATCGAATACCGCGACATTGTTTCGTGCAGCAGCGAAACACCTGTTTTTGAAACGGCCCGTTTAATGGCCAAACATAAAGTAAGCTGTATTTTTATCCGGAACAGCCAGGGCGAAATTATTGGCTACGCTACCGATATTACCCTGCGCGATAATGTAACAGCCAAACAGGTTGATACCGCGCAGCCTATAGCCAATGTAATGGATAACCCTATTGTTTGCATTAGCACCAACGCCTATGTTTATGAAGCTATCCTGATGATGTTCCGCACCAAAACGCGTTACCTGCTGATAAAAAATGGCAACGAGTTTGTGGGCAGTATCAGCAGGAATAAATTACTGGCCGAGCAGGCGCAATCGCCACTGGTATTTATCCAGTCAGTAAAACAAGCCATTTCGGTACAGGAACTGAAACGTAAGTGGGAATCTGTGCCGCAAATGGTTACACAATTGCTTGGCAGGGGCGTTAACGCGGAGATAGTGAACCAGGTAATTACCACAATTGCTGATACCGTAGCCGTTAAGGTGATTGAAAGTGTTATTGAAACCATGGGGCAGCCGCCTGCCAAATTTGTTTTTATGGTGCTTGGCAGCGAAGGCCGAAAGGAACAAACCTTTAAAACCGACCAGGATAACGCCATCATTTACGAAGATAAGGCCAACGAGCACCGCGAGCAGGTGCGCGGGTATTTCCTTGACTTTGCCCAACAGGTATCCGAAAAGCTGGACCATATTGGCTTTAGCTTTTGTACAGGCGGCTACATGGCCCAAAACCCCAAATGGACACACTCGCTTTCGCACTGGAAACGCAACTATGAAAGCTGGATGACCGAGGCCGTACCCGAAACAGTGATCCAGTTCTCTACCTTTTTTGATTGCCGCTATTTGTATGGTGAAGCGGGTATCATGAATGAACTTAAAGAGTTTCTGGATGAGGAACTGCAAAAACCACTGGGCAAGATTTTTTTCCACCTGGCAAAAAATGCCCTGCAATATGAGCCGCCGCTAACCTTTTTTAAAAACATCAAAACCTTTACCAAAGGCAGCCAGGAAGTATTCGATATCAAAAAATCGATGACACCTATTGTAGACCTGGTACGCGTTTATGCCCTGCGCCACCGTGTTTTTGAGGTAAACACCGGCGAGCGCCTCAAAGCCCTGAAAGAAAAAGGCGTATTCAGCGAACAGGAAGCACAAGAGCTTACACAATCGTATTATTTCCTGATGAGCCTCAGGTTACGTAACCAGGCATCTCAAATTATACAGGACCGCACCGAACCAGATAATTACATCGACCCGGATAAGCTCACCAAAATTGAAAAGGTTGCGTTGAAGGAGATCTTTAAAACGATCGATAACTTCCAAACCAGGATCAAGCTGGAATTCACTAATAATTTGTTTGGGTAAGCCGGTAACATAAACCGCAATACTTATTTTTCCCTCTTGCCCCGCCGTTTCCCATTGCATAACTTTGTAATATGCCGGGTGCTCAAAACATAAAAGTTGCTGTTGATGCCGTAGTTTTCGGATATACTTCGAAAGAAGGACTATCCGTGCTGCTTATTAAACGCAATATCCAGCCGTTTAAAAACAGCTGGGCACTACCGGGGGGCCTGGTACGCGATGATGAATCGTTAGAAGACGCCGTTCAGCGCGAACTGAGGGAAGAAACCAGCATCAGTATCAGTTACCTTGAGCAATTGTATAGCTTTGGCGAGCCGGGCCGCGACCCACGTAACCGCGTGATTTCCATCACCTACTACGGCCTGGTACGACCAGATGCCTTTGATGTAAAAGCAGATACCGATGCCAGCGACGTAGCCTGGTTCAACATCAAAAAACTCCCCTCGCTGGCTTTCGACCATACTACCATCATCAGCGTGGCGCATGAGCGCCTTAAAAGCAAAATGCTGTACCAACCAGTAGGCTTTGAACTGCTGGAAGAAAAATTCCCCTTCTCCGAACTGGAGAAACTATACCTCGCCGTACTCGACCGCCCTTTTGACCGCCGTAACTTTAAAAAGAAGATCACCAAATACGGCTTTCTGGAAGAGACCAACGAAAAACAAGCCCTTGAAGGCGCCGGCCGCCCGGGCAACCTGTTCCGCTTTAACGAAGAGAAGTATTTTTTGTTGAAGAAGGAAGGGATTAGCTTTGAGATATGAGCAGCCAGCCCCCTCTAAATCTCCCCCGGTAGTGGAGACTTTAAAAATTGCCATCTCGAAAAACCTTTACATCTTCGTAACTATGGCTGCTGGCGCACGCGTGTCGCGTGTGCCCCCGCATTATTAGTATGCTTCCTCCCAAACAAAACCCACCCCTCCCCGCTTTACGATAAGCATCTACAAAAAAATAAAAAAATAATTTGCGTATTAAAAACGCATATTTATATTTGCGTATAATTAACACAAAATAAAATGAAAACCGCAGTAATTATAGCACGCTTCCAAACGCCTTACCTTCACGAAGGGCATAAGGAGTTGATTGCACAGGTTAAGCAAAAACACGCCAAGCTGATTATCTTGCTGGGTGTAAGCCCCATTAAAGGCAGCCGCAAAAACCCTTACGACTATTACACCCGCGAAAAAATGATCAAGAAAGACTACCCCGAGGTAGTTGTTTTGCCGATAAGCGATAACCCGAGCGATAAGATCTGGTCGGAGAATTTGGATAACCTGCTGAAAAGCGTTTTCAGCGCCGAGCAGTTTTGTTTGTACGGTAGCCGCGATAGTTTTATCCCCTACTACAGCGGCAAATTTGAAACCGTTGAGCTGCCCGAACACGGCGATTACAACGCTACCGAGCTGCGTAAGCAATATGCCGATAAGGTATTTGACTCAAAAGATTTCCGCGCGGGCATCCTGTACGCCTACTACAACCAGTACGCTAAAGTTTACCCAACCGTGGATGTCGCCCTGTTCAGGAATAACCGCAGCGAGATATTGCTTGGCAAAAAGGCCATCAACAATAAATGGCGCTTTGTAGGCGGATTTTCTGATCCGGAAGATGCCTGTTACGAGGATGCCGCCAAACGCGAACTCACTGAAGAGTGCGGCGAAATGGAAACAACCACCATGCAATACGAAACATCGGCCAAAATAAATGATTGGCGCTACCGCAGCGAGGCCGATAAGATCATTACCCTGCTGTTTAGCTGCGATTTTATTGATGGCGAGCCACAAGCCCAGGATGATATTGCCGACCTGGCCTGGTTTAAATTAACCGACCTGCCATTCATGATAAAAGACGGTTCTGTAAGTGAAGAACACGTTGATTTGTTTAATTTCATCACCGGCAAATACCTTAAAAACTAAAGCCATGAAAAAGGAAAATCTGATCCTCTTAGCCGACGCATATAAATACGCCCACCATAAATTTTACTACCCCGGCACCACCCAAATTTACAGTTACCTGGAAAGCCGTGGGGGTATGTTTAACGAAACCGTTTTTTTCGGTCTGCAATATTTTTTGAAGGAATACCTGCAGGGGCCTGCCTTTAACCAAATTGATTTGGACGAGGCCGACGAGTTTTTAAAACAGGTTTTTGGTCGTAACGATGTGTTTGATTGCAGCAAGTTTCAATACATACTGGATAAATACAACGGACACCTGCCTGTACGCATCAAAGCCGTGGCCGAGGGCAGCAGCGTACCCACCGGCAACGTGCTCATGACCATCGAAAACACCGACCCGGAATGCTACTGGCTCACCAACTTTTTAGAAACCTTGCTGATGCAGGTTTGGTACCCCTGCACCGTGGCCACCTTAAGCCACGAGGTTAAAAAAGTGGTTACCCGCTACTATGAAGAAACCGCCACACCCGAAGCTTTTGGCGGGATTGGTTTTGTGCTGAATGACTTCGGTTTCCGCGGGGTGAGCAGCGTGGAGAGCGCCAAACTGGGCGGTGCCGCGCATTTATTAAGCTTTGCAGGCAGCGATAACCTGGCCGGATCAGGCATGGCTATCAAATACTATCATGCCGATAAGGTGCATGGCCTCAGCATCCCCGCTACTGAGCACAGCATTTGTACCCTGCTTGGCGAAGAAGGCGAACTCGAGGTATTTAAACATGTACTGCGCAGCTTCCCAACCGGCGTTATTGCCTGCGTGAGCGATAGCTTTAACATTTTCCGCGCCTGCAGCGAGTATTGGGGCGAAGATTTGAAACAGGAAATCCTGCAACGCGACGGCACCCTGGTGATCCGCCCCGATAGCGGCGACCCGGTACGTACCCTGCTCGAGATTTTCAGTATCCTGTTTGATAAATTCGGCTTTACCACCAATGCCAAGGGCTACAAAGTGTTGCCGCCACAGGTTAGGGTGATACAAGGCGATGGCGTTAACTATACCGAGATAGGTGTAATATACGAAGCCCTTAAAGCCAACAGCATCAGCGCCGAAAACCTGGTACTGGGCATGGGCGGCGCCCTACTGCAAAAGGTTGACCGCGACACCCAGAAATTCGCCCTGAAATGCAGCGCTGCGGTAATTGATGGCAAAGAGGTTAACGTAGAAAAAAGTCCTACCGAAATGGATGCCGACGGCAACATTACCCCAAGCTTTAAAAAGAGCAAAGGCGGCCGCCTGAAACTGGTTAAAACTACCGAAGGCTACAAAACCATTCACCAAGGCGAACAACCTGAGCTGGCCGACCAGCTGCAAACCGTTTTTGAGAACGGCCATATCATTAAAGAATTTACCTTTGAGCAGGTAATTAATAATTTGCAGAATTAATAATTAATAGTCACCCAGCAATCCAAAAGCTTTAAGCCTTGCGCATTCAGCCTTTAGCTTTTTTAAAAAAAATGAAAAAACTACTTTTTGCCATAACCGGATACGAATACCTTGCCGAAAAAGTGCTGGCCCTTGGCCACTGCGAGCGCGGCGAAATTGAAGTGAGCCACTTTACCGATGGGGAGCGCTACCAGCGCATCCTATCAAACGTTGAAGGCCGTGAGGTGCTACTGATAGGCGGTACCGTAAGCGATAGCGCCACCCTCGAGCTGTACGATCTGGCCTCATCGCTGGTAAGCTACGGCGCCGATTCGCTTACGCTGGTGATCCCTTACTTTGGCTACAGCACCATGGAACGCGCCGTAAAGCCCGGCGAAATTGTGACCGCCAAAACCCGCGCCCGCCTGCTCTCGGCCATACCCAAATCAAACCGGGGCAACAAGGTAATGCTGTTTGATCTGCATAGCGAGGGCATCCAGTACTATTTTGAGCAGGATCTGTACCCTGTACACGTGTACTGCAAGGACATTGTGATTGAGGCAGCCACCCGCTACGGCGGCGACAATTTTGTAATGGCCAGCACCGATGCCGGCCGCGCCAAATGGGTTGAATCATTAGCCAACGATATGGGCGTAAATGCCGCCTTCATCCTGAAACGCCGCCTAAAAGGCGACCACACCGAAGTAAGCGCCATCAACGCTGACGTAGCCGGCAAAACGGTTATTATTTACGATGATATGATCCGCTCGGGCGGCAGTATTGTAAATGCCGCCCTAACCTATAAAAACGCCGGTGCCGGTGATATTTATGTGATCACTACCCATGGTTTGTTTGTGAATGATGGGATTGGGAAGTTAAAGGCTTGCAGGGTTATTAAGAAGTTGATCTGTACCGATACGCATGTGAATTGCAAGGATTTAGAGGGGGATGATTTTGTGGAGGTGAAGAGTGTGGCGGGTTTGATTTGAGGGTGAGGGGAGTAATCTAAGCAGGAGTAGCCATTCATACCTGCTTAGATTATTCAAAGTTACACATTAGATAAATTCCAAATATCCGATGCCAAATCTCTTAAAACAGCGTCCCGCTGTTGAATGAACTCGAAAAGTTCCGAAGATATATTGATAACTCCGGTCAATTCAGGTAAATAATCTTGTTTTAAGAGATACTTCAACTTTGTAGCTGGAGAACGTTTCGTTTCTATCGTTTCTATATCATGCCTCCTCACTAAACAGTAGTTAGCTACTGAATTTATAACCATTTCCCATTGACCATCTTCAACCTCTTCTGGTTTGTCTACAGTTTCAAAGATTCTTGCAAGAACAAAAGAACTTTGCCTTTTACTTCTCATGAGTTGAACAAAGTTACAATCATGTGTATTAAGATAATACAATATTCGTGCGAAGAAATAATGATAGTAGCCCCAATTATCCATTTGATGAAATTGTGATAATAATGTTCCTTCATTCATCGATTTCTCCAATTCTGAAAATAGCTTTTCTTTTAGCGTACTAACATCTAAGTTTCTTATATTTTTAATAAAATCATACATAGAATACCTTATCGTACTCTGAGTGATCGGCTTACTTAATATAGACCTAACATTTGTATAACAATCAATGAAATTTGCTACAAGCACCAACTTTTCATCTATCACCTTCTCATCATCTATTTTAGAAATTGGAGATAACATCAAAGGATAGAATATTGAATCGGCTAATGGGTAAAAATTCGCAATGTAAATAATATCAAAATCTTCATCGTGGGTCTCCTTCAAACTGTATATTTTAATGTATAATGACGAATAAAAATCAAAATCAGATTGGATAAAAAAGTAATAATCATCAGGTGACTTTAAAAAGGTTTTAGATGGATTATTCTTAACCCAAGAATTGAATTGAGTACCAATAAGTTCAAAATCTTCGTTTTCAGCACCGCTCTGTTTAGTCCTTATCGATACGGCATACTTCGCCCGCAGCCAAGCTCTAAAAAAATCTAAATCGCCGTCTGTTTGACTATTAATCTCCGCAATTCTCGACTTCCAAAATTCATTCATTTCATCACTTTTCTCTTCGTCATTTATCTTCGATAAAAGAAAGCCTTTGAGAATTTCAGTGGGGCTAAGAGTCATACCCCTGTCGTTCATTGTTTCGAAAATCGTATAAGCATTTTCCATACTATATGCCTTTACCTCTACAAGTAGTACCTTTTCGAGCAACCATTCTACAAAAAGAGGTAATTTATTTTGACTAAGAATATCTTCAGGGAATAACTTGGTTATATCTTCATATCTGTCAATAATATTCAAAACTGATTGATCATATTGAATATCTCTACCATCTTGCTCTTTGCTATCGAATTCTTCAACGTTGCTGTATATTGTATCAGGGCTCTGTAATAAGTGTTCAATAACCTTTCTTCTTGTTTCAACATTTAAGACCAAAGTTCTTTTACCTGCTTTGGTAACGTAAAAGAAGGGATTGAGATCTCGCAATTGATTTTTACCTAACTCTAAATGTGATTGTGCGTGATTAAGGAAAATAAGTAATAAAGTAAAAGAGGTAAGACGCTGCTGACCATCAACAATTGATAATTCGTTCTTATCTTCACAAAGAACAATCGGCCCCATATAATAACAATCATATTGATCATAGTCATCAATCTGATGTCCCTCATCGTAGTTATTTAAAAAACTGGTAGTTAAATCACTAATCAACGCTTCAATATGTTTTCTTTGCCATCTATATTCTCGTTGAAACGCATCAATCCGATATCTTTGACCATTAAGTACCTCTGTTAATTTTTTATCTTTAGCGTCAATCTTATTTGCTATATGTCCCATATTACTTAAGTTCTTTTATGATATGTTTAAGGATAAAAAATGCGTGTTCATAAATTGGTTGATTTATTTGTGTTGGATCTAAAAGTCCATGAAACAACAAGCATCTTAATTCGTAAAGAATCTGCACGAGGCCCTTAGCTATTAATTCTGTATCATTATTAAATCTAATTTTAGCATGTGCATCAAGCTCAATATAATCACTTTTCACTCTTGAAGTTGAAATAAAATCAGTCCCCTTATTCGGATCTATAAGTTGGAAACATTTCTTTATTTTCTCTTTGTTTTTTGCGTCAAGCGTTATATATTGATTATCAGTCAGAAAAGCCTTAAAATCATACGGATTAAATGTCTTATCCATCAAAGTTTTACTACTTTTGTCTATTATAACAGCTCTGTAGCCAGTATTCTTATTTGGAATAGCCTTATAAATAGTACCTCTCTTGTCGGTATCTGTAGCAGGCGCAGGGATTACGCCGTCAATCACTACTGATTTAAACGAAATCTTTTTTCCATAATTAGTAATACTTCTTTTTTCTAACTCCTCATGCAATTGCGCCAAGCGAAATCTAAAATCTCTGCTATCCAAATCCTTTTCATTGTCAAGCAGAGCTTGAATTCTGTTCCTAACCTTATTCTTTGTATTTTTTATTTTTTCAAGAGCTACACTATCTTTAGTTGTCGCATATTCAGAAAAATACCAGGCATTGAGAGGGATCCAAGCCTTTATAAACATTACATAGTAATCTGGATCGGCTTTAGATATCCAGTTATCAATATGTGCTTTAATTGACATCGGTTTGTGATATTTGGTTTAAGCAACAATGCGCTTAAATATATATATTTTCATATCACATTTTAATTTTATCATTAAATAATCTTATGAATGCAATAAGTTCCCTAATTGGTCGAAGTTTAGTGTAGCGTAATTTCATCCTAAACTACTCAAACATCCTGTAAAACTGTATATTTTTATAAGCTTTCAAGCCTTATCGCTCGACTACTGCAGAGTTAAAGATTTAAAACGCCTTGGGTTAAAATTACGCTATAGTCAACTTCGTTCAGAGAAAGAAATTCTCGATAAAACAACAAACGGCTGACTAACTTTGCCAGCCGTTAACAGTGGTCATCTATCACTGTAATAATAACCTTTACCGTCACAAGTTGGGCATTTTCTTCTGCCATCGCAGGTTGAACATTTCCCCCACCACAATCCTTTACCTGTTCCTCCACAGCCATAACATTTTCGTGTGCCATCACAACTTTTGCAAGTTTTTTTGGTTGCCGCCATACGACTGAATTTGTTGCCTACTCTTACAATATGCGGTTTTCGGCTTACCCCGATGTAGCAATTGGTTTATTGTTGCAGAATATGCCTAATTGCAAACACTTTCGAATATACGAAGTAACTTATATATAATATATATAAATAGTTTTTTTTTATTTTATAAAATTCTATTTATCAACAAATTAAATACAATAATTAATTAAAGATTTAAAAATGTTGAAATTATTAAATACTTTTCCTCCGATTAAATCTAATTCTCCGCTGCCGCAAGCGTCCTCGCTTGTGGCCCGCGTTTAGGTTTACAACATGCTATACCGCTTATATAACTTAGCATGATGACCACCCCACGCTGCAGCAAGCGTACTCGCTTGTGGCCCGCGTTTAAGTCTATAACCCCCAACTGGTCGAAGTTTAGCGGCAACTTAACTTCGTCCTAAACTGAGGCAAGCATTCTGCTTGCGTAGCCCCGCCTGGTCGAAGTTTAGCGCCAGCGTAACTTCGTCCTAAACTCACGCAAGCATCCTGCTTGCGTGACATATCAAGATATTACTTTGAAAGTTCTATGGATCGACAACCGTAAAGTTAAGCTGAAAGTTTAAAACAGTTTAGGTCGAAGTTACGCTACCGCTAAACTTCAACCAGACAAAGACGTTTCAGGCGCTTGCCTTATAAAAATGCTGCATACGCCCAACTGGCGCATATGCGGCGCAGAAAAAATCTTTGTACTGTTACATGCCCTTAACTATACCTCAAATACAAATCCGATAATATATCTACTTCAAATACAAACATTCTAACTTAAAAATATCAATTTTTAATAACAAAAGCATTTAGCTCTGCCATTTTGCCATCACGAAATTTCCAAACATCGCAAAAAGCATAGTTTACAATTTTCCCCCGATCATCCTTTAGTTGGATTGATCCGATAGCAACCAGGTCATCACCACTTTCTACATACCTATTGATTTGGAATGTTGATTCATCATAAGCATTCGCAAGATATTCGCGTACCTTATCTTTACCATCAAGGATACGATCGCCCACATATGTCCATTTCGTATCTTCCGTACAATAAGTCAGGAATCCTTCGTAATCACCTCTGCTAAATGCTTCGTTGGCTTTTTCTAATATTTCGCGGTTACTCATATCCTTAATAATTAGTATAATGATTCGTTGTTTTAAAGCATCTTAACTGCATTGCATTTCGGCAACACAATATTACACCCTATTGTTAGTGGATAAGCTTTTGTGGTTAAGTTTTCAACGGGGTTACGTTATCGCTAAACCCGCGGCAGATTGCGCATGTATTTATTCCTCTGTATTTTTAGATGCCCTGTTGATCATCGCATTCAAGGTTAAGCCCTGCACGATAACTGAAAATATCACGATAAAATAACATCCAGAGAGAATAAGGTGCCGATACGGGGTATTGGGTAACGATAATGCAAGCGCTATGGATATGGCGCCCCGCAGCCCGGCCCAGGTCATGATGTTGATATTACTGTAGTTAACGTTTAAACTACGCCTTAAAAAAGTGAGCGGAAGCATAATGCTTAACCACCGCGCAATTAAAACGGTTATAATTGATAAACTACCCGTAACCCAATAATTGTTCACGAAAGGCAGGTTGATTAGTTGCAGCCCAATCATTACAAACAGTATGGTATTCAGGATCTCATCTACCAGCTTCCAGAATTTCTCTAACGCCTGGTGCGATCGCTCCTTTTCGTCCTGGTTAATGGATTGGCTCCCTGCAAACAAGCCGGCAGTAACAACAGATAGCGGTATGGAAAAATTAAGCAAAACAGCCAGTACTGATAAACCCATCACCAGGGCCAGCGAAATAAGTACTATGGTTTGAAAATCCTTTACCGAATGCATCAGTTTATGTGCTATAAAGCCCAAAACAGCGCCTGCCAAAATACCACCAACTATTTCTTTGATGAGGGGCATAACTACTTTTGCCAACTCAATTTTTTCCTCGCCAACCCGGGCAACCTCCAATATCCCCACAAACAACATCAATCCGATACCATCATTAAACAATGATTCGCCCGAAATAATGGTTTCAAGATGTGCGGGCAATTTAGAGTTTTTAATAATTGCCGATACAGCTACCGGATCTGTAGGTGAGATGAGCGCCCCAAACAACAAACAATAAATCAGCGGCATATGAATATGAAAAACCGGGGCCACATAAAACAACAATAACCCGAATATCGCGGTTGATAAAATCACGCCGAGTGTGCTCAGCACAAAAACTGGCCGCATTTCGCGCTTTAATTTCCGCCCGTCAAGGTTAAAGGAACTTGAAAACAGCAGAAAGCCCAAAAGAATATTAAGTACTACTTTTGAAAAATTTATATTTTTTGACAGGCTTCCAAAATAATTGGCAACGGATGGGTTTACTTTATCCACAACCAATATCACAATGGATGTGATGGTAGCCAGCAACACCAGCCCTATTGTACCGGGCAGTTTAATAAAGCGCGCGTTGATGTATGAAAAAACCGCGCTGACGATAACCAATAAAGCAATTACAACAAACAGATCCATAAATACTTACCATTAAGGATTTAAAAGGATTATTGTTTGCTATTATCTCACCTCGGGGTCGGTCATTCCTGTTTTGGTATTAAACTGGCGAATAATCAACCTGTTATCGCTGTTTTTGGTAAAGTAGTTGATTGCCCAGCTAAAAAAGATGATGCCTTTGTTGGTAAAGCCCGCTAACGACATGATGTGTACCAGCCCCCAAACCAGCCAGGCAAAAAATCCCTGGAAATGAATTTTTCCCAAATCAGCCACAGCTTTATTGCGGCCAATAGTTGCCAGCGAACCTTTATCCTTATATTTAAACGGTACTAAAGGCTTACGTTTAAACATCCGGTGAACATTTTCGCCCAAATTTTGCCCCTGCTGAATGGCTACGGGGGCAACGCCGGGATGCCCGTTGGGGTATTCGTCGGTAATCATGGCGGCCACATCGCCTATGGCATAAATATTTTCGTAGCCTTTTACTTTGTTAAACTCGTCAACAAGGATCCGGTTGCCCCTCGCGATGCTTTCGGCGGGGATACCTTCCGGAAATTCGCCCTTTACGCCGGCCGCCCATAATACATTGCGGGTAAGTATGTTGGTACCGTCATTAATTTTAAGCAGGTAGCCATTATAGCTTTCTACGTGTACGCTATTGTAAATGGTCACGTCCATATCCTGCAGAAACTCTTTGGCTTTGGCCCGGGCCCTGGGCGAAAAGGCGGCAAGCAGTTCCGCCTTGCCTTCAACCAGGTAAACCTTCATGGCATGTTTGCGCAAGCCGTGATAATCCTTCATCAGAATCAGTTCCCGCATTTCGGCCAACGCGCCCGACAGCTCCACACCGGTAGGCCCGCCTCCTACTACCACAAAAGTCATTAGTGCGGCTTTTTCTTCCGGGTCTTTTGAAACGAGCGACATCTCGAGGTTTTGCAGTATCAGGCTGCGGAGATTGAGCGCCTCGGGGATATTTTTCATCGGCATGGCAAAACGCTCTATCTCCTTATTGCCGAAAAAATTGGTATTAGAACCGGTGGCTATCGCCAGGTAATCGTAATAAATGGTGCCGATATCAGTATCCAGCGTGTTGCTTTCAGGATTGATCTTTTTAACGTCTGCAAGTGCGAAACGAAAGTTTTGCTGCCGGGTAAAGATACGCCTCAAAGGGAAACCGATCGAATCGGCAGCAATAGAACCGGCAGCCACCTGGTATAACAAAGGCTGAAAAGTATGATAGTTGTGCTTATCGATCATCAGCACATCAACCGGCGCGTTTTTTAATTTCTTAGCTAACTCAATTCCCCCGAAACCTCCGCCGATGATAGCTACGCGTGGCCTGGTACTCTTTTTTTGCTCCATAGGTAGATATAAGCAATAATGATGCATTAAAGTTTGTCAATATTACTAAAACTTTCATAATCAAAATGTAAACTCTCCGCAACATTTCGTCGCATCGTTTTGCAAGATATTATTAAAAAAACCGGCTTATTTTATTAATTTAGGGTGATTTTTATTAAAAAAATCGGAAATTTGGCAAAAATATAGCTATATTAACAACAGCAATGAGCAAAATTGATACAGATCATATCAAATTGGATAAATTGGCATCAAATAACGCCCTTTATATAATCAAAATAGGGGGAAATGTTATTGATAATTCAGAAAACCTGTATCATTTTTTAAAGGACTTTGAGGCGCTTGAAGGCAATAAGATCCTGGTACATGGGGGCGGGAAAGTGGCCACGCAGATGGCGGAAGACCTGGGCATCGAATCGAAAATGGTTGATGGCCGCAGGATCACGGATATTGAAACGTTACGTGTGGTTACCATGGTTTATGGAGGCCTCATTAATAAAAACATCGTAGCGCAACTACAACGCTTTGGTAATAACGCGATTGGCTTAACAGGCGCCGATGGTAATTTTATTAAAGCGGTGAAACGGCCCGTAAAAACAATCGACTATGGGTATGTGGGTGATATAGTGAAGGAATCTATTAACCCGCAAAACATCGGCAAGTTATTGGATGCCGGCTTTACCCCCGTTTTTTGCGCGATAACGCACGACGGCGATGGACAACTGCTTAATACCAATGCCGATACCATTGCCTCGGCGCTGGCGGTATCGTTATCGGCGCTGTATGAAACTACCCTCATTTATTGTTTTGAGAAGAAAGGTGTACTGAAAGATATTAACGACGAAGAATCATTGATCAGCGAGATTGATCCGGAACGTTACGAACAACTGAAAGAAGAAAAAATAATACACAGCGGCATGCTGCCCAAACTCGATAACGCCTTTACTGCCATATCATGCGGGGTAAAAGCGGTAATCATAGGCAAGTCGGACGAACTTGGACAGCTGAAAGATAAAAAACCATTTGGAACACGTTTAACTAACAACGCATGAACTCACAACAGCACATCTCTATTTTAGGCTCTGGTAACATAGGCCTGTCATTAGCCAAAGGTTTAGTTAAAGCCGGAATTTGTAAACCCCAGCAAATCTCCCTCACCCGCCGTAATATTGCCGCTCTTAGCCAATATGCCGAGCAGGGTTACCATGTATCTGATAATAACCTGCGCGCCGTGCGCAAAGCCGATATTGTTGTGCTGGCCGTACTTCCGCAGCAGCTTAACAAACTGCTGGATGAAATAAAGCCATCATTAAAACCGGATAAGCAATTACTCATCTCGGTGATATCGGGCGTTAGCTGTGCCGATATCCGACAGCACCTGGATCTTAACGTGCAGATCATTCGCGCCATGCCCAATACCGCTATTGCCATCGGTCACTCCATGACCTGTATCGCTACCGATAACGGCACCAACAAAAATATCAACCTCGCGCGTTCGCTGTTTGATACCGTTGGCGTAACCATACAGATCAACGAAGAACTGATGACCTCGGCTACAGCCCTTTGTGCCTGTGGTATCGCTTTCTTTTTACGTTCCATCCGTGCGGCTTCGCAGGGTGGTACCGAAATTGGGTTCCATGCGCATGATGCACTTAAAATGGCGGCACAAACTGCCAAAGGGGCGGCAGATCTGCTGCTGCAACTTGCATCGCACCCGGAACAGGAAATTGACAAGGTAACATCGCCAAGCGGCTGTACCATTGCAGGCCTTAACGAAATGGAACACCATGGCTTCAGCTCGGCCATGATCAAAGGGATCCGCCTCTCGGCTGAGAAAGCGGGCGACCTGTATAAAAAGGATTGATATCAGCTTAAAACAGAAAGCCTGACGACACAAACAAATTCGATAAACACAAAAATCATTATATTTCGATCGTTTTGATACAGGCTATCAAAACGGGAAACTTTTAAACAACAGTAAAAACACAAGTTATTATTAGTCAGCACAGTACCTGATATGGCATAATAATAGCCTTTTGCCTGTTGAACTTTCAATTATAAAATGTTAACAGTAGAAAAAATCGGCGGAACGTCCATGTCCGCTTTGGGCGATGTGATCAAAAACATCATCCAGTTTGAACGCAGCGGCGACCAGCTTTACAACCGCATATTTGTAGTATCGGCCTTTTCGGGAGTAACCAATCTCCTGCTTGAAAATAAGAAGACCGGCGCCCCCGGTGTTTACCATAAGCTGGCCACTTATAAGGATTTTCATCCCCTGCTTAAGCAATTGATTGTTAAACTTAAGCAGCTTAATAAAACCTACGAAAGCCTTGGCCTTAACCTGGCCGAAGCAGATAAGTTTATTGAAACCCGTATTAAAGACGCGCAAACTTACCTCGAAAACCTGGCCAACATCCTGGCATCGGGCTATGTAGGTAAAGAAGGTATTTTACAGGCCGCCCGCGAAATCCTGGCATCTATTGGTGAAAGCCACTCGGCATTTAACTTTACCAATATCCTGCAAAACATGGGAATCAACGCTACTTTGGTTGATTTAAGCGGCTTTCACGATCACCGGGCATTAACTATCGATCAGCGCATCAGGAAAGAGCTTGCCCATATCGATTTTTCAAAAACCATCACCATTGTTACCGGATACGCCAAAGGTACCGAAGGTATTATGCGCGAGTTTGACCGTGGCTACTCTGAAGTTACGTTCAGCAAAATAGCCGTTGCCGTAAAACCGCAGGAAGCGATTATCCACAAAGAATACCACCTGTGTACCGCCGACCCGCAGTTGGTTGGGGTTGAAAACTGTTTCCCGGTAGGTAATACCAATTATGATGTTGCCGATCAGCTGGCGGATGTGGGTATGGAAGCCATTCATCCTAAAGCATCCAAACCACTGGAAATAAACGATATCGACCTCAGGATCAAAAACACCTTCCAGCCCGAACACCCCGGCACGCTCATTACCCGCGAATACATTTGCGATACCAAGCGTGTTGAGGTGATTACCGGTACCGATAAGGTGATCATGATCGATATTTACGATCCGTCGATGGTGGGAAACGTAGGTACCGACTTCCACATTATGCAGCTGTTTTACAAATATGGTGTAAGCTATAGCTTTAAGGCTACCAGCGCAAACAGCATCTCAATTGTTATATGGGAGAAAGATCATAATAAAAAACTGATTGCCGAACTTGAAGATAACTACGAAAAAGTAGCCGTTGAAAAAATGGCGATGGTTTGCTTAATTGGCTCTAACATGGATCAGCCGGGCTTGCTGGCCAAATCTGCAACTGCGTTGGCTCAGCAGGGTATCAATATCAGGAGCTGTGGTTTTGCTTTGAGAATGGTAAACATCCAGTTTTTGGTGGCACGGGAAGATTTTAACGAAGCCATCCGCGCTTTGAATAAGGCCATGTGCTGATTTGAGGCGAAAGGATAAAGGTAAAAGGCGAAAGGTTAGTTGCGATAGGTAACTAACCTTTTATTTTTATAAATTAGCGGTGTTATCCTAAACTTCCTCCATGTCCGACACCTTAACATACCAGTATAATCAGCCTTCGTCATTAAGCAAGGTAAACAACAGCGACGAACTTTTCCTGGCTCAATACAGCGAAGTGCAAAAAAAAGATGCCTCCTGCTTTTTTTGGGGCAAACTTACCGATCCTTATGTTGTTTCGCGTTGCCTGCTTACGCTTTCAAACGTGGTAAAATCAAGTTTCAGCCTCTCGCCCTTTGATTTGATGATGCTGAAAGATCCTATTGTAACCGCCGGTAATGAAAAAATAAGGTTTGAAGGATTTTCGCATTGTGCAGGGGTATACGCCCGTGTTGATGTACTGGGCGACGGGCACGATGGCGAGTTTCTGGAAAACGGCACTACTAATGTCGATTTTAACCAGCCTATGCTATCAGCCCTGAGTAGCGTTCGCCGTAATGAAGAGGTATTGCTTTCTATCGGTAAAAAGGAGGTTACTTTACACCGGGAGGAGGGTAAAGTGGTTGAGCGTAAGGTGCCGCTGCCAACCAAATGGATCAAGGGCTTAACCAGTGTACAGGTATTCCTGTCCGAATCAGAACCGGCCTGCAAATTTAACCGGTTGCAGGCTATACAACTATTTAAAAGCATCCCACCTGGCAAACCCAAAACCGATTATTATTTACTGGTAAGAGGCGGAAAACCGATGTTCTCGCCGGTGCAGGCAGCAAACGCCATAACCGTTGGCGGGGTTCATCGCCTTAAATTAATTGAACCATTATTGCTGATTGCCGATCAACTACAGGTTTTTGCCCATAAAAATCAGCAATCAACCACTTGGCAGGTTTACATTGGCGCGGTCCGGTTCAGTCTTTCAATATCGCGGGATGCATGGCGCGGTTTTTCCGGAGAGGGTGCAGCGCTTGAATCGTTGATAGAAGATGTGCCCGAAAACTGGATAGAGCTGATGGATAGTTACAGCTATGCCAACCAGGAGTTTAACCCTACGCTGCTTGCCGTAAATGAAGGCCTTGATTTAAAAAAGGTTGAAAATTTAACGGGCAGGCTATCTGCCATTGGCTTACTGGGGTTTGACCTGGATGATAATAATTTCTTTTACCGTCGTTTACCCTTTAAAACAAGCCGTATCCTTACCTTAAACCCAAGGTTAAAAGATGCTGAAAAGTTAATAGCAGAAGGAAAAGTACAGATCAAATCAAATACCGGCAACCGTATAGAGGCCGAAGTGGAAGGAAGCGGCGTACACCATATGGTACTGCTGGAAAACGGCCAGGAACGCTGCACCTGCATGTGGTATAGCAAAAACCAGGGCGAACGCGGTGTTTGCAAGCATATTTTAGCGGTAAAAAAATTATTGGCCAATTAAGCTGTTTGATTGAGATGAGCACTTTTGCCGAACAATATCTGAAACTTTTACAAGAGCAACGCCAGGCCGATCTTTTTCCGCTGCTACAGACGCTTACTGATGCAGAGAAAAAGAAATTTGTGCCGGAATTAAAAAAGCTGGATACCCAATATTTTAAATATGAAATTATAGGTAAATCTAAATGGGGCGGCGATGAGTACGGTTTTAAATCTACAGATATTCAAAGATATATACTTAATATTACTCATTTTGTAGTTTACAACCGAAAAGATTTTGAAAAAGCCAACTCCGGAAGTGTGATCAAAAAAAAGGTGCTGGATACCATTTTGCCCTGGCACTGCCCCACATGGTTTAGTGACTATATGAATAGCTTTGGCGGTAACGAGTTTATACCACACTTTATTGATTACGAATGGTATATGGAATTGGTAGAGGGAGGATATGTAACCGAATCGGCATCGTTAATTGCCAGGATTTTGCCGCGTGCCATTTTTAAACCGCTCGACCGGGGACAGGCCTACCATCCCGAACTATTGGCTGAACGACCGGTTACGTTGCAAAAACATATCTGGTATATATTTGAACATGGCGGCGAGGTGCATTGGTCGGATGGAAATGAACAGTATTGGCTCAAAACTTTTAAAGATTTCTGCGAACGTGGTCTTTTAGAACGTTCAAGAGTGCTGAAAGAGGCGGCAATGTGTTTTAACCGCAATTTTAACCAAAGCTTGGCAGGCTGGTTTACTAATCTCCTGGTTTACCTTGAACCTAATAAAGCCGAACTGATCAAATTACAATCAATATTGCTGAATACATTAAACTCCCCGCATTCCAAACCAGTTAACACTGTCTTGAAACTGCTTAAAGATATAGCGGGAGACGATGGTTTCGAACAAGATCAATTTATAGAACATTGCCCACTGGTGCTCTCGTCCGATTCAAAAACAACGGTCACAAACACCTTGATGATCCTCGAAAAACTGGCAAAAAAGCACCAGAACAGGCGCAACGAAATAAGTATACTGGCCAGCCAGGCACTCATTCACCAGGACGATAAACTACAGGTACGCACCGCCAAGCTCATTTCCAAATACGCTGACAGCACCTCGTTAGATGTTTGGGAGGCCGTTTCTGCTTATCAGCAGGGATTGCTTTTTGAAGCGAGAACTATTCTTGAGCCTTTCCTGATACCTGAAGCCCCGGCTGACGATGAAGCTGCTCATTTTAACCTGACAACGGAACCGGCAGAACGCGAACCGATTCCTTTTCCGAAAAATTTTGATGAACTGGTATACCTGGCCAGCCAGGCTTTTGATCAGAATGAGGCCTACCATTTCGATCTGCTTCCGGCAGCCATATTAAGCTTTCAGCACGAAATGACGGAAGACAACATCCGCAAACTACTTCCTGCGTTTCAGCGCGCTTTTAAAACCACCACCGGCGATTGGGTGAGCGACCGTGGCTACCTTGACAGTTTGCTGTCCAAGTTTTTAACAAGCTATGGTTTGTTGCTGATTAAATTTTATCCCAGCGCCGCGCAATCATTTAAAGACCTGTACGACGACCATCTCAGTAAATTAAAAGAAAAAAACCAGGACACCAGGTGGTTTGAAAGCGGCATTAAAGCCTGGGAAGTGTATACACATTCCAAAGGCTATAAACCCCACAAACACATTTTGCTTAATGCCTTTTGGGCCCTTGAGCATAACCTCCAGGTACCGCTGCTTTCCACACCAACTCACCAGCCTTCGCTTGTTGACGTAAAAGAGTTGATCCGCAGGATCAGCGTGTATCAAAGCAGGAACACCCGCCCGGGCTTAATGGACTACCAGGTAGCTGTGATGCGCTGCTTTGCAGATAACCGGGATGAAGCTATTTCACTTGCAAATACGCTTTTAAGAGGCGAATCGCGTCAATTGATTGGTTTTATTTTAGGCGAAGATCATCAGCCTGCCCCACAACATCACCTGCAGCCGGTTTGGCTTGCGGCGGTTTTAACCCACCGGCGCCATCTGATAAACCAATGGGCGGGGTACAGCAAGTGGAGTGAAGAATACTTATTGGCTAATTTCAGCTGGTCATCTTACATAGAACATTACGAGCAGGACAGGTATAACTATCAAACACGGGTAAACGAAAAGATACCGGCTACCCGGGAGGCGGTAATCGTATCGATAGATAAAAAAGAGGCCACCCCGGTTATCTCAGGTATTAAGAGTTTATGGAATAAGCTTACCGGCAACAAAACCGCGGCCGCGTATGAAGAAGGCTATTTTGATTTTGTTGAGCTGAAATATAAATACATTTCGGCCGAGCAGAATGACATTAAGCGATTAATTTACTTAAGCCCCCATTGGCCTGAGCATTGGTTAATGTATATAAATAAAGACGCTTTCCGTTATTTTGACCTGCAGGGCGAAAACGACAAAAAGCTTGTAATTTATGCCCTGGAGGCGCTGATGACGCTTAAATACAACTATGGCGAAGCCGGTCATTTATTTATAGCTACCTGTATGCTGCTTAACGACAAAACCGTACGTTTATATGCTGCCGAACTATGGATAAAGGGGGTGAAAGAACAAACCTTAAACAGTAAAAAGCTTGGTGAAATTATAGGTAAACACGAGTACAACGGCCTCGCTCCCCTTAAACGTTTTACAGATCTCATCTTTTCAGGCATGCTGCACATTTCTCCGGTTCATGACCGGGAAATGGAACAATTACTTACAGCCTGTATCAGTAGCATGAACAAAAAACCTGTAAACAACACCAAAAAACTGCTTGATATTTATCTTGAAGTATTGGCTGCCAATAAACAACCTGTAATTGACGCGCAGGCATCAGCTATATTAACCGAATGGGAAAAATCCGGTAATAGCTTAACCGCGGTTATCGGGCGCATTAAACAGGGATTTTCCATCCAAAAATCATAACACATAAGGCCGGACAATTGTAACATTAGCACAGCATATTTTTTAAAAGCCGGCACTTTTCAGGATATTTAGGTTTTACATGTGCCTGCCATGCTTAAACATTTACTTTTTTCAGTTGCTTTATTGTTTGTTTCGCTCAACTTATGTGCGCAGAACGCAAGTAAAAAACCTTTGGATCATTCTGTTTTTGATGGCTGGCAAAGCGTTACCGGCCAGCGGATTAGCAACGACGGTAAATGGGTGGCGTACGTTGTAAAACCGCAGCAGGGCGATGCCGAGCTTGTGATTAAAGATTCAAAAAACAAAAGCACAAAAAAAGTTCCGCGTGCCGACACGGTAAAAATAACCGGCGATTCAAAATACGCTGTCTGCCTCATCCGGCCGTTTTATAAAGACATCCGTCAGGCGAAAATTAAAAAGAAAAAACAGGCCGATTTTCCCAAAGATACGCTCGGCATTATTCAATTAAGTTCAGGTGTCCTGAGTAAGGTTGCGGCGATACGCTCATTTAAAATGGCCGAAAACGTGCCGGTGTTGGTTTACCTCGCAGCTGCCGACACGATAAAAAAACCGGCCACCGGCGATACCTCAAAAAAAGCTGTTGCTGCGGCAGTCGCCCCGCCAACCCCTAACGGCGCCGATCTCACCATTAAAAATTTAACCGATAAAACCGAACGTACCTTTAAACAGGTTACCGATTACCAGATCAGTAAAAACGGAAAATGGATTGCATTTGCCGTCACAGCTTCGCCCAAGCAAAAAGACATGACAGCCGGATTGTACTTGTTCGACAGCGAAACGAATACGGTTAAACGATTAAGCACAGTTAAAGGTAGCTATCACAATATCATATTTGATGATGCCGCCCGGCAATTAGCTTTCACCGCCGAAAAGAACCCCGAAAAAGCATTGGTGAAACCCTTTAAACTGTATTACTACAATACAACAAAGGATACCGCCGAAGTTATTGCAGCCGAGGGGTTTGCTGGCGTACCGGATAACTGGGCGGTGAGCGGCGAGGGTAAAGTTAGTTTTAGCAAAAGCGGCAATAGCCTTTTCTTTGGCACCGCCCCTATCCCCAAACCCGCCGATACTACGCTTGTTGATTTTGAGGTTGCCAGGCTTGATATCTGGAATTATAAGGACGACTACCTGCAGCCCCAGCAACTCAAAAACCTGCAAGCGGAACTAAAAAGAAGTTACGTTGCCGTAATAAAACCCAACGAGCCCTTCCCTAAAATCATGCAATTAGGCAGTAAAGCAATCCCTGAGATATTAATTGCCGAAAATAAGGATGCCCGTTATGTGTTGGGCGTTACAGATACCGGGGCACGGGTACCGGCGCAATGGGAAGGCGGCACCAGGCAACAGGCTATTTTAATTGATACCAAAAGCGGCAACCACCGCCTTATTAACGGACCGGCTTTTAGCCGCTATTATATTTCGCCGCATGGCAATTATGTTTTATGGTTCGACAGCAAACAACAATCCTGGTTCAGCTATAACATCGCCAACGGGCAACGGGTAAACCTGGGCAAATCTACAGGTACGAGTATGGGTGACGAGCTGAACGACGTACCCGGATTTCCATCAGCTTACGGGCTGGCCGGTTGGACAGAAGGTGATAAGCGGGTTTTTATTTACGATAGATACGATATCTGGAGCATTGATCCTGCTACAGGTGATGCCTTTAATTTCACTGGTGGCACAGGCCGGAAAAACAAGCTCATCATGAGGTATGATCAAACCGACCCCGAACAAAAGTTTATACCGGCCACCGAACCAATGTGGCTTTTAACCCAAAACGAAGAAACCAAGCAATGGGGCTATTATAAAAAAATGCCAAACGGCCAAAACCCGCCTAATAAGGTGATGATGGCCGCCATGAGTTATGATAACCTGTTAAAAGCAAAAAAGGCTGATGTTTATATATACACCAAGGCAAACTACAAACTTTCTCCCAACCTGTACATTTCGGCCGATTTAAAAAAGGAAACAAGGCTAAGCGATATCAACCCGCAACAGGATGAATATAACTGGGGCACCGCCGAATTGGTTAAATGGATTACCCCTAAAGGCTACAAATCAACCGGGATATTGTACAAACCCGAAGATTTTGACCCGGCAAAAAAATACCCGATGGTGGTTTATTTTTATGAAAAACTATCGGACGGGCTTTACAATTACATAGCACCGGCCCCCACCCCGTCGCGCCTGCCAATATCTTTTTTTGTAAGCAATGGTTACCTGATTTTCGCGCCGGATATCAGCTATCAAACAGGGCACCCGGGGGCTTCGGCCGTTGAGTTTATCAACTCGGGGGTCGAAGCATTGAAAAAAAATCCATGGGTTGATGGGGCGCACATCGGCATACAGGGCCAAAGCTGGGGCGGTTACCAGGTGGCTTATCTCATTACCCAAACCAATATGTATGCGGCGGCCTGGGCTGGTGCCCCGGTTGTTAACATGACCTCGGCCTATGGCGGCATCCGCTGGGAGTCGGGCCTGAACCGCCAGTTCCAGTATGAAAAATCGCAAAGCCGCATCGGGGCCACACTTTGGGAAAAACCGGATTTATATATCGAAAACTCGCCGCTATTTCAACTCCCTAAGGTAAAAACCCCGGTAGTGATTATGAGTAATGATGCTGACGGCGCCGTACCGTGGTACCAGGGTATTGAAATGTTTACCGCCCTGCGCCGCCTGGGCAAACCGGTATGGCTATTGCAATACAATGGCGAGGCCCATAATTTAGTGCTGCGGCAAAACCGAAAGGATATCACCATCAGGGAGCTGCAGTTTTTTGATCATTTTTTAAAGGGAGGGCCTATGCCGGCCTGGATGGACAAGGGTGTACCCGCGGTTGATAAAGGGAAAGACTGGGGCCTGGAATTGGAAAGATGAAATTAGTCCTTCAAAAACAGGCCATAATGCCCTTTGGCTTCAGCAGTTGGTTACCAGGCCTTGTCGCCCACTAAGGGCACAAACCTAAAGGTATCCAGCACTATCTTCTCGTAATCATTTTCGCCAACCCTTAATATCGTAACCATTTTTTGTGTCTCTTCATCGCCTACCGGAATAACGAGGATTCCGCCGATTTTCAATTGTTTCAGTAGTATTTCGGGCACGGTTGGCGCGCCGGCTGTTACAATAATTTTATCATAGGGAGCATATTCGGCTTTACCTATCGAACCATCGCCCAGAAAAAAAAACGCGTTATAACCCATTTTTTCGGGCAACACATATTTGGTGCGATGATATAGTTTCTCCTGCCGCTCAATAGTATAAACTGTAGCGCCAAGTTCCAGCAGGATACAGGTTTGATAACCGGAGCCCGTACCAATTTCCAATACCTTATCCCCTTTACGGATATGCAGCAGTTCGGTTTGATAAGCTACCGTATAAGGCTGCGATATGGTTTGCCCCTCGCCTATCGGGAAGGCGATATCCTTGTAAGCCTGGTTCCAGAATGTTTCATCAAAAAAGTAATGTCGTTTTACCCTGCCTATCGCTTCCAACACGTGTTCGTCACCTATTCCTTTTTTTCTTAAAACATCAACCAACCTTTTCCGGGCACCTTGTTCGCGATAATTATCAATATACTTATAGGACATTTCGAAGGCAAAGTTAACACGTTTTTTGGTATAGGTTATGCCAGTAGCCTGTTTTAGGCTACACAATAATTTATGTGGTTCATTAGTAAAAATTTAATTTTCGAAACAGATCAATAAAAGGAAACGCCGGGCAAAATTGCCCGGCGTTTCCTTTTATTGATGGTCAAATATTATACATCCCTTGCAGGATCCCACTTTTCAAGGTAATCGGCCACGCGCCTTACAAACGATCCGCCTAAAGCGCCGTCAACAACCCTATGGTCGTACGACAGGGACAGGAACATCATATGGCGTATGGCGATCACATCGCCCTCTTTGGTTTCAATTACGGCGGGCTTTTTCTTAATGGCGCCCACGGCCAAAATAGCCACCTGGGGCTGGTTAATAATAGGCGTACCCATTACATTACCAAACGAACCCACATTGGTAATGGTGAAGGTACCTTCCTTAACCTCGTCAGGTAATAACTTGCCGTTGCGCGCGCGACCGGCCAGGTCATTAACAGCCTTTGTTAAACCAACAAGATTCAATTCGTCGGCCTTTTTAATTACCGGCACAATAAGGTTGCCGCTTGGTAAAGCTGTAGCCATACTGATGTTAATGGCAGCTTTTTTGATGATCTGCGTTCCGTTAACCGTTACGTTAATCATCGGGAAATCTTTAATGGCCTTAACAACAGCTTCAATAAATATGGGTGTGAAGGTTATTTTTTCTCCCTCGCGCTTTTCAAAGCTGTTTTTAACCTTTTCGCGCCACAGCACCAGGCTGGTTACATCGGCCTCCACAAATGAGGTTACATGGGGGGATGTTTGCTTACTCATCACCATATGATCGGCAATGAGGCGGCGCATCCGGTCCATCTCAATAATCTCGTCAGTGCCGGATATTGATGCGGCAACCGGAGCCGACGCAGGTGTATTTCGTTCAGATTTTGTTTCTGCGGGCGCAGCTGGAGTTGCAGCTTTTTCAAAGCTAACCGGTTCAGCATACTGAGGGGTACTCACAGCAGGTTGAGCTTCCGGAGTGATAGTCGGCTGCTGATCATTATTTTTAACGGTCTGGGGCTCAACAGCGGGCGGCAAAGGTGCTTCGGCTGATGAATTAACCTGTACCGGTGTGGTAAAATCCGCAGCCGCCGGTGGTGCATTTTGCACTTTAGCAACAGATAAAGTTTTGTTTTGCAGGTAGTTTAACAGATCATCCTTGGTTAAGCGCCCGTCAGACCCTGTTCCGGGGATATGGTCAAGTTCATCAGTACTGATCCCTTCCTGCGCGGCAATATTGCGTACCAAAGGAGAATAAAAACGTCCTTCAGCTTTAAAAACAGGAGCCTGCGGTACAGATCGTTGTTCCAACTGCTCGATGCCCGGTATATCGTCAAAATTTGCCTGCTGCGGTTCGGCTTCAGGCTGGTCTTTTATAGCTGTAAACGGAACCGACTCATGATATAAATTGTCGTTACTCGCGGCGGTGTCTACGTTTACCGCGTTTTCGGGCTGGATGGTTACCTCTTCAGCTTCGCCGGTTTCAATAACCGCTATAACAGCCCCAACCTGTACAACATCATTCTCCTTATACAGTTGTTCAACTAATTTACCCGCTACAGGCGAAGGCACGTCCGAGTCAACCTTATCGGTTGCAATCTCCATTACCGCTTCATCAGCATCCACTTTATCTCCGGGGTTTTTAAGCCATTTAATAACAGTTGCTTCTGCAACGCTCTCCCCCATTTTTGGCAACAATAGTTGATATCTGGCCATGCGTACAATATAGTTTGACCTCAAATTTATTAATTTTCGCTGTTACTTGTCAATTTCTGCAAGTAAATTATTCAACATCGCCAGGGCCATTACAGCGCTCCTTTCAATATTTTGACGGCGTTTACCGTCAAATGTGTATTTCTTTATCACGGTTTTTTGTTTGCCTGCAACCGCAATCCATACGGTGCCAACGGGTTTATCTTCGGTTCCGCCGCCGGGGCCGGCAACACCTGTAATAGCCACAGCCAGGTCTGATTTAAAATTAAGCAGCGCGCCCTCTACCATTTCCTTTACGGTTTCCTCGCTAACGGCTCCGTGTTGCCATAAAGTTTCATTGCGCACTCCCAAAATACTCTCCTTTAACTCGTACGAGTACGATACAGCGCCGCCTAAAAACACCAGCGACGAGCCCGCATGCTGCGTGAAGAGATGCGACAAATAACCGCCGGTACAGCTTTCGGCTACTGATAAAGTGAGGCCGCGGCTTTCCATTTTATCCAATATCGCCTTCTCAAGCGGGATGTCCTGGTCAATGACAAATGGCGAACCTATCCGGTCAATAAACCTGGCTGCGAAAATATCAACCTGCGCCTGTAAAACATTTTCATCTTCGCCAAAAGCGCTTAAACGCAAACGTACTTGCCCGGGTTTAGGCAGATAGGCTAATTTGATATATGGCGGCAGGTCATTTTCAATATCGGCAATCCGTTCAGCTAAAAACGATTCACCCTCACCTACTGTAAGTAGAGTTTTATGGATGATAACCGGCAGTTTAAGCGTGGCTTTTAGTTTAGGGATTACCTGCCCCTCCATCATATACATCATTTCGAACGGTACGCCCGGCATCGACATATAAATTACCCCGTTGTGGTTAAACCACATGCCCGGCGCGGTACCGTTTTGGTTAAGCACCACCTCGCAATTGGCGGGTACAAGGGCCTGCTGCCTGTTTACTTCTAATAAAGGCCGGTTATACTTGGCAAAAATGCGCTCCACATTGGTTAAAGCATCCTTATTTTCCACAAACCCGACACCGAAGTATTCGGCTAAGGTTTTTTTGGTGATATCGTCTTTGGTGGGCCCTAAACCACCGGTTATAAAGATAACATCCGCGCGACCGGCAGCTTCCGATAAAGCTTTCAGGATATGCTCCCGGTCATCACTTACTGAGGTGATCTGCTTCACCCTTAAACCTATTTTATTAAGCTCGGTGGCCATCCAGGCGGAGTTGGTATCTACTATTTGTCCTATCAATATCTCGTCGCCGATGGTAATAATCTCTGCCAGCATGTTTAGTTAATAAAAGGTTGATGTTGGGTTGTAATCGCTTCGTTTACTTAATTTCAAATCCTGCAAAATAGATGCTTTTACTTTTAAAGTTACGTTATACATTTTGTAAACGCCAAACGGGATCCACTGAAAGGAAAGATCCCAGCAATGCAGGTCGCGATAAATGGAAAACGATGTAGCGCTCGCAAACTTGGCGGCCTTGATATCGTAGGTAGTCGTAGCCTGAATTTTCCATTTTTGAGTAAGGTTCACATCGCCCGATACCTGCAAGGTGTTGCTGGTATTTTTGTTATTCAGATAGTTTTGATAGCTGAAACTATAATTCAGCGACAGGTTCCAGGGTACGTTGAAATCCACATAGGCGTTGGGATCGCTGTTTACCAAAGCAAGCCTTTGGGCCTGGTTAGGGTTCATGGTAGCGATGGTGTTCAACGCGGCATTGCCGGGAGTTGCTTTGGTTGAATTGAGGCTTCCCCCCATAGAAATATTCAAACCTGTTAAGGTCGGGAATTTACCGTCCTGCCATGCATACCGGTTAATATAGCGGCTTGTGCGTACAATCTGGTTATTGGCTATCGAATCGCTAACGCGGATCACGTACGGGCTAAACACCCCCGAAAAGCTGATACTAAGTTTTTGATTAAAAATAGCGGTATGACCCGAAAACGAAATATCAGATAATTTCATGGTATCGGCCGCGAAGTTGTAAAAAGTTGAAAAAGATAAGCCCTGTAAAATGGTGATCTTCTTGTCGGTGCCGGTAGTATCGGTTGATTTGGCTTTAACCTTGGCTTCAATAGTATTATCTACCGAAAAATTCAGGCCGGCTTGTTTCCCCGCCGACGGACCGCCATACACACCGTTTTGAAAAATAGAATATTTTTGATAGCTGTAAGGGTAAGGTATAGTTGCCTGGCTTACGGCTGTTTTATAATATCCAAAACTCGGATCGCTAAAATCGGGCCGGTAACTGAAGCTGATAGATGGCGTAGCAACATGCCTGATGGCTTTGAGGTTACCATGTTTAAAATACATGGTACCGTACAACTTGGTAGAAAAACCGGTGCTTACGCTGTATTCGCCCGCGCGTTTAAACCCGGGTATCGTATCAATAACCAGCTGGTTTGACCCGGAGATACTTCCCCTTTCAAACCTTTCGTTAATGCTTTGAAAATACCAGCGTTCAACATAGTTAACACTGCTGTTAAACTGGAAATATTTAAGTACGTTTAAGCCCAAACTTACCGGTATGGTATGTTGAAAGCCATTTTGCAGGCGTTTTGATAAAGTTTCGCTTTTAAATAACTGGCTTTCCGGTACATCATTCACCTTGTTGGTACCTACCAGGTTATAACTTACGGTAATTTTTTGATACCATTTCTGCTCGCCTACCCTATCCTTCGAATCGAAAGGGTTTATGGACGACATGCCGAAGGCGATGGTAGGCAACTCGATACTTACGGTTTTACGGGCTATATCCTGGCTATGCGAAATACCCACGCTTAAGTTAAAAGGTGTTCCCGCCCAGGTTTTACCGTAAGAGATACTGGACCTTAAACTGCTTTGGGCAAGCGCATTCACGTTATAGTTACTTGAAGCCGGGTTATTTCTGAAAAATCCTGAAGTTCCCGCGTCGACAGATGCACTAAAAGTGGAGCCCGGGTTGGCATTGGCATCCTGAACGTGCGACCAGTAAATATGCGCATCCTTTTGCGCCGGATCGCCTTCCAATCCGTAATTATGCGAGCCGAAGCTCAGCGTAACGTTACCCGTATATTTATAGCGTTTTAAATACCTCGCGGTACTGCTCAGTTCGTACGACCCTTTTGAATAGACGGTAGCAGTTGTGGTTAAATCAACATAATCGCTTATACCGATATAGTAACCAAATCCCCTCAGGTAAAAACCAAGGGTATTATCCTCACCAAAGGTAGGCAGTATAACACCTGAGGTACGCGTATCTGGTTTTGGGAAAAAGCCGAAGGGAATAGCAAGCGGCAGGGGAACGCCTTCAATTTCAAGATAGGCCGGACCGGAGATGATGCGTTTCTTCTCGCCGATACCGCGGGTAATCACAATGCCAAAGTGCGTATCGGGATAGGGCAAATCGCAGGTGCTGTAAATTACGTTACGATAGGCTACTTCTTCATCGTTAAGTTTTTTTGCCTGGCCGCCCGATATGAAGTTACCATCCTGCTCGGATGCGGGGTTGTAAATTTTCACCTTTTTGGTTTCGTAATTAAAAAACAACGAATCGGCAGCTACGGGTTTATCTGATTTTTGTTTAAGGATTGGCCGCCCTCCAAGGTACCTGTGGGATACCGGATCAATTTTACCACGGGCGAATACGATATGGTTATTCCTGTCTACACGGATATAATCGGCATCCAACTCAAAATCTTCGTAGGTTACACGCGCCTTACCATACAAATGAAGGATGTTATGATCGTTATCGGCATGGGTGGAATCTTCAGCTGTTGCTTTTACTTCCGATTCCAGGCCGCCATTCTTCTTTTTCTTTGTGGTATCATTGGCAGGTAAAGAATTTACAGGCTTGCCATTGCGCAGGGGTGTAATTGAACCCGATTGCTTACCTTTAAGAAGTTTCTTATCGCGAAGCGAATCGAGTTTGACAATGGTATCCGTTACCGGCTTGCAGCCATACTCGTAATTTAAAACCGGGCTGGCATGTGTAACCCCGTTTACTATTAATATAATTGCAAGCAGAAAAAAGAAGGTTGTGGATTTCAAAATTGATTATGAATAGTATTTTTGCAGATATAGTTAACAGCGTTCAAAAATAATGAAAAATAAGGCATTGAAAAGATTGATTTATCGTTTATGTGTGTTGTTGGTTTTCCTTTCAGTTCATCCTTTTAATTCATTTTGTTCAATACCCGGTAGCAGGCCTGTTGCAAACAGGGATACCGTAGTACCCGCCACCGGCTTCAAAATAAAAACAATCATTATCGATCCCGGGCACGGCGGTAAGCCATCAAGTAATGTGGGGCATTATTCGCACGGTGCATCTGGCTCATATTCATCAGAAAGGAATGTAACGCTGGCTATCGCGTTTAAATTGCAGGCTGCCATAGAAAAAGAATTGGGCGGCGTTAAGGCCGTAATGACCCGCACCACCGAAGATGACGTATCCTTTGAGCGCAGGGCCCAGATAGCCAACGAAAACAAAGGCCAGCTTTTTATATCCATCCATTGCAATTCCCTGTCAGACAGGGTTATTCGCGAACGCGTGGGCACCAAACATAAAAAGCCGGTATACCGCTCGGTACGGGTGCCCGATCGTTCAGGGAAAGGTGTACTGATGCTTGTTTACGGTTTGCACCGCACCCGCGAAGAGGAAAAAGCGATACAAAACAACCAGGTTGGTGAAGAAACCGAGCTTGACGGCGGCGCACTTGACCCGGATGATCCGACAACCATTATTTTAACAAACGAGTATAAGCGCAAATTCCGCCTGCAAAGTATCAAGCTTGCAACACTTATCAACAGTGAATTTACCGATACCGACGGAAGAAAAAGCGAGGGTATCCGCGAGCAGGGCATTTACGTGCTTTGCCATAGCGCCATGCCATCGGTACTGGTTGAAACCGGCTATATCAACAATCCGGATGATGAAAAATACCTGAACTCGGAAGAAGGACAGAACGAAATCGTAGCATCTATTGTGAGGGCGCTATCCATTTATAAAAAGGATATGGAGCAGGTTTCGCAATAATTTCGCTCCATTAACTTTTACGGTACATATAAATATAACGTACATATAAAACATATCGGCCTGTTTGCAGGTTTATCAACTTAAACAAATACACAAGGGTTAAAATCTACCTAATGAAAATTTCTAACGAAACCAAAATTGGCGCACTTACAGCCATAGCAATTACCATACTCATTTTAGGATACAGCTATTTACGCGGAAACGATGTTTTTTCGGGCTCAAATAAATACTACGCTATTTACAATAGTGTAGACGGCCTGGCCGTATCAAAACCTGTGCTGGTAAACGGCTACCAGATTGGCCGGATCTCAAAAATGGAACTGCAGCACGATGGCCGTACAGTAGTTGAATTTAAGATTGATCCGGATGTTGTGGTACCCAAGAATACGCTCGCCAAACTTGAAAGTACAGATCTTTTAGGCAGCAAAGCGGTTGTTTTTCAATTAGGCGACAGTAAGGCGCCAGCTGAAGACAGGGACACACTTAAAGCTGATATACAGGGAAGCCTGGCCGAAAGCCTGCAGCCCATTCAGAAAAAGGCCGAGATGCTGATCAGTAAGCTTGACTCATCGCTTTCGGCTGTAAACAAGATCCTGAACCCTAATTTTCAAAAAAATATCGACCGCAGTTTTATGAGTATCGCCAACTCGTTGCAAACTTTGGAAGGTACCACTAAAAAAATTGACAACCTGGTTGGCGCCCAAACCGGGCATATCGGCAATATTCTGGCTAATGCCGACGTAGCATCAGGCAGCTTAAAAACCAGTACCGCGCACCTGGCCACCATGACTGCTAATTTTGATAAAGTGAGCAGCGATATTGCAGCTGGAAACCTCAAACAAACGTTAGACAACGCCAACAAAGCCATGGCCGATCTGCAGGCTACTATCGCCAAAATCAACTCGGGCCAGGGATCATTAGGTTTATTGATGAACGATGATAAGATGTATAAAAACCTTACCGATGCTTCAAACAACCTGAATAACCTGTTTATTGATTTGAAGGCCCATCCAAAACGCTATGTAAGCTTCTCGGTATTTGGTGGTAAAAAAGATTAAAGGATTTTTCGTTAGCATACCATGCATAAAAACAGCCATTGCTCACATCGGGCAATCGCTGTTTTGTTTTTCGGACAAACGGGCTAACCCTGATATACAAGCAAAACTCAATAAGGATTGTTTACGTTTAAGAGAAACCGCGGTGTATTCAATAACTATTCAATAACGAAGGTCTTGCCTTCAATAGCCAGTTCGGTGTGTGGAAAAACGCTTTGCGCTTCATAAAGCAACTCATCAAGTGTACGGTAACGGGCCGAGAAGTGACCAATAAGCAGTTTACGAACATTTGTTTTCGACGCAATCTCCCCGGCCTGCACTGCGGTTGTATGATGGGTAATTACCGCCCTGTCCAGCATATCATGTAAAAAGGTTGCTTCATGATAAAGCAAGTTAACATTACTGATCTGCTCAAAATAACTTTCGTTATACATCGTGTCTGAGCAGTAGGCATATGATTTGGGTACGGCCGAATCGATAGTGAGTTCTTCGTTTTTATAAACCTTGCCATTCTCGTCGGTATAATCGCCCCCTTTTTTAAGGATGGAATAATAGGCTACCGAAATGTTCAGTTCTTCAATTTTCTCCTTGATGAGTTTACGCAAACGCTTTTTCTCCCTGAACAAAAAGCCCGTGCATGCAATGCGATGATCAAGCGGAATAGTTTCGATAATCACATCATTGTTAACCACAACTACTTCCGGTTTGTCGGTGCTGGTGAAAATATAGTTTAAAGTAAACTGTAGTTCGGTATCTGAATAGCGCAGTTGTAAATCGATAATTTCCTTTAGCGGTGCAGGGCAGATCAATACCAGCGGCTTTTTACGGCCGTTAAGGTGCATTGATGATAATAAACCAACAAGGCCTAAGTAATGATCGCCGTGAAGATGGCTGATGAGGATATGATCAATACGGCTGGCTTTAATATCATAGCGTAACATTTGCTGCTGTGTGCCTTCGCCGCAATCAATCAAATACAGGCGCTCATTGATGTTGAGCACCTGCGAAGTGGGGTTTCTGTTGAATATCGGTGTTGCCGAACTGCTGCCAAGTATTGTTACCTCAAATGTCATAAAGGGTAAACAATAAATGGTTTATCTTGCTTCTTTCTTTAATTCCTTTTCAATCTCTTCCATAAAAATAAGATCGACACCTTCTTCGGCAGTTGGCACAATAGTTAATACATTGTCCAGCTGCGAAATAGCGATTAAACGCGAAACAGCATCATTTAAGCCGGCCAGTATAAATGATCCGGTAGCATTTTTACACAAGCGATGACCAACCAAGAGGCTGCTTAAGCCCGATGAATCGGCAAATTTAACCTGCGACAGATCGAGAATAATATTGCGCTGCCCTTCCGTGTTGATCAAAATCAACTCCGATTTTAGCTGTGGTGTAACTATCGAATTTAACTTTGATTCGTTAAGCTTCAATACTATATACTTCTCGTGTTTATCTACAGTAAATTTCATTCTTATTTAAAATTGTAAGCTAATATAAATATTTTGTTGATATTTAAAAATTACAGATTGCTAAGCGCGTTGCTTATAGCTGTTTCAACACGTGATATTACGTTATTGTTTTCGGGCTTAACAAATGTTTCGCCTGTAATTTTTTCATATAGCTCGATGTAACGCTCCGATATGGAACTAACTATTTCGGGTGTCATTTCGGGCACTACTTGTCCCTCTTTTCCCTGAAAACCGTTTTCGATCAGCCATTTACGCACAAACTCTTTCGAGAGCTGTTTTTGCGGCTCGCCTTTTTCCTGGCGTTCGGCATATCCATCAGCATAAAAGTATCTTGACGAATCGGGCGTGTGAATCTCATCAATCAGGTAAATCTGGTCACCAATTTTTCCGAATTCGTATTTGGTATCCACCAAAATCAAACCTTGCCTAGCGGCAATTTCGGTACCGCGTTTAAATAAAGCTTTGGTATAGGCTTCCAGTTTAACGTAATCTTGTTCAGAAACAATACCTTTAGCAAGTATATCAGCCCGCGAGATATCCTCATCATGCCCTACCGACGCTTTGGTTGTAGGCGTAATGATAGGCTCGGGCAGGATATCGTTTTCCTTTAATCCCTCGGGCAAAACCTCGCCGCAAACCTGGCGTTTACCCAACGCATACTCGCGGGCGGCATGCCCTGCCAAATATCCGCGAATCACCATCTCTACCTTAAAAGGCTCGCAAATACGGCCGATGGTAGCACTTGGATCGGGAACCGCAACCACCCAGTTTGGCACAATATCGGCGGTAGCCTCTAAAAAACGGGCGGCAATCTGGTTCAGCACCTGTCCTTTATATGGAATCGCTTCAGGCAAAACCACGTCAAAGGCCGAGATCCTGTCGGTAACCACCATAGCCAGGTATTTATGATCTATCGTATAAACATCGCGTACTTTCCCCTTATAAAAAGCTGTCTGGCCCGGAAAGTTAAAATGTGTTTCTTTTATTGCGTTCATTCCTTAGTTCATGGTTGATAGTTCATGGTTCATAGTTGATTTGGGCAAATACCATGAACCATCAACTATGAACTATGAACCAATTATAATTACTGTATATCCCCGTAAGCTTCTAATATCCGCTTAACCAGTTTGTGCCTTACCACGTCTTCGCCGCTCAGGTATACTATTTCAATGCCCTTGATATCGGTTAAAATACGTAAAGCGGTATGCAGCCCCGATTGCTGTTTTTTAGGGAGGTCAATCTGTGTTACATCGCCGGTTACGATGAATTTGGCTGATGGCCCCATACGGGTCAGGAACATTTTCAGCTGCATATCGGTGGCGTTTTGGGCCTCATCCAAAATAACAAAACAATTATCGAGCGTACGGCCGCGCATAAAGGCCAAAGGGGCTATCTCAATGGTGCGGTTCTCGAGGTATACCTTCAGCTTTTCGGCCGGGATCATATCATCAAGCGCATCATAAAGAGGCCTCAAATATGGGTCGATCTTTTCCTTAAGGTCGCCGGGTAAAAAGCCGAGGTTCTCCCCCGCCTCAACCGCCGGGCGGGTAAGGATGATCCGTTTTATTTCTTTGTTTTTAAGTGCCCGTACAGCTAAGGCCACCGCGGTATACGTTTTACCGGTACCTGCAGGCCCTATGGCAAACAGGATATCGCTTTTGTTAATGGCATCAACCATACGGCGCTGGTTGGTGGTACGCGCACGCACCATTACCCCGTTAGGCCCGAAAACAATTACTTCACCACTCGCAAATTTATCGGCAGTAGCAGCCTCGGCAGGCATTGTATTGATATTGGCTTTAGAGCCAAGGATACGTTCAAGATCGGTTATATTGAGGTTTTCAAATTTTTCGACATGGTTTACCAGGTTTGTAAACTTTTCCTGGAAAATATTCAATTCATTATCATCGCCCAAAACCTTTACCTCACTGCCACGCGCAACTATTTTAAGCTTGGGGTATTGTTTCTTAATGATCTCAAAATGATCATTGTTTGGCCCCCAAAGTACAGCGGGGTTCACGTTTTCAATAGATAGCTTAAGTTCGTTCAATACTAATTTGATTTTTAGTTACAGATTTTTATGAATTAAAAATTGAATATTTGTAGCTTCAAATGCTACTACAAGATTAGCAATAAATATTTATAAAATTAATGGCAATTATAACATTAACTACTGATCTGGGCGATAAGGATATTTACCAGGCTGCTTTGAAAGGCAGTATCTACAAATCATTGCCTACAGTAAATATTGTTGATATTACCAACAACGTTGCGGCCTTTAACGTACAGCAAGCCGCCTTTATACTTAAAAACAGCTTCCATTACTTTCCCGACGATACCGTACACCTTATAGGAATTGATACTGTTTACAGCGATCATACCAAGTACCTCGCTATCCGCTATAAAAAACATTATTTTGTGGGCGCTGATAACGGTATTTTTTCATTGATGTTTGACAGCCCGCCCGAAGAGATTGTTGAGATCAATATTATGCAGGACCTTAAATTTCTGCATTTTCCTCTGGCAGATATTTTTGTTAAAGCGGCATGCCATTTGGCGCGGGGAGGTAAACTTAACGAAATAGGCTTACCGGTAGAAGAGATTGAAAACAAAATGAACCTGCAGCCGGTTATCGAAAAAAACCAGATAAAAGGTGTGGTGATTTATATCGATTCGTTCCAGAATGTGATCACCAACATTACTAAAGAGTTTTTTAACCGCGTACAGCAGGGCCGCCGGTTTGTGTTGAATTTTAAACGGAACGAAACCATTACCGATTTAAGCTGGCATTACAACGAGGTGCCCGTTGGCGAAAAACTATGCCTGTTTGGCATTAGCGACCACCTGGAAATTGCCATTAACAAAGGCAACGCCAGCGGCTTACTGGGCCTGAACCTAAACGATAAAGTGATCATCGAATTTCAATAACCCTTTTAATTGATCCATGAAAAAACTTGCACTGTTTATTTTTTTTGCAATCGCTTCCTTAACAGCATTTGGCCAGAGCCCCGTCAATTCCGATTCGGTGGCGTATCAGTTGCAACGACAAAAAATAAACAGGATGCTGGCGGCGCGCAAACAAAAGTTTGGGCAATATCAACAAAGCCTGAGCCAGCATACCGGCATTTTCGGCTTTCAAACCAAAGATGATATCCGCCGATCAGCGGGTATTTTGATGGAGATCTCCAAAACAGACGACGCCATTTTCCGGGAGTTGAAAATACTGCTGGAATACCGCGATTTTCAGCAGAAACAGATCCAGAACCACAGCCATGAGGCTGAAACCGCGAATGACGCTTACTTGAAGGTAGTAACGCATTTACAGCAGCAAAATACCCATCTTAAGCAACAGGTAAAAGAAGCCGGAGAGCATTTTGCCGCAAGGCAAAATATATACCTCGCGGTAATAGTTTTCATGGGTGCGTCAATTTTATTACTCCTGCTGCGTAAAAACCGGGTTAAAGCTTAAATTTGCGCCTTTAACTGATAACGCATACATGGCCAGAGGACGATTGAATAGTGGCGCTAAAACCGAAGCAGAACTACCTAAAGCAAAAATAAACCGCAGCAGCTTACGCAATGTTGCCAAACTGCTTACTTATCTTAAACCTTACAGGGTTAAGTTTATAGCCGGATTGGTTTTCCTGTTTTTATCGAGTTTGGTGGGTTTAGCCTTCCCGGCTATCCTGGGTGCCTTGATTGACGCGGCGCAGGGAATTTATAAATACAAATACCTTCCGCATGGCTTAAATGCCATCGCCATCATGGGCTTCATTATATTATTCGCGCAGGCCTTTGTGTCATTTTTCAGGGTAGTATGGTTTGTTCAGGTAGCCGAAAAATCATTGGCCGATATCCGTCGCGATACGTATTTCAAGCTCATTACCCTGCCCATGAACTTTTTTGCCAACCGCAGGGTGGGCGAACTGAATAGCCGCATATCCGCCGATCTTTCACAAATCCAGGACACGCTGACCACCACCTTTGCCGAAATGATCCGCCAATTGGTGATCATGGTAGGCAGCACCACCCTATTGGCAATCGTTTCAATCAAATTAACGCTGGCACTGTTAGCGATCCTGCCTTTCCTGGTTGCCTTCGCGGTATTCTTTGGGCGCTATATCCGTAAGCTTTCGCGCGAGGCACAGGATAAATTAGCTGAATCAAATACCATAGTTGAAGAAACACTGCAAGGCATTGCCAACGTGAAAGCTTTTGTAAACGAAGCGTATGAGGCAAACCGATACGATGTGCTATTACGAAAAGTGGTAAATATAGCGGTTAAGGGTGCAAAGTTCAGGGGAACCTTCGCGTCATTCATCGTGTTCTGCCTTTTCGGAACATTTGTAGGCGTTATCTGGTATGGATCTGTACTGGTTGCCAATCATGAAATTTATGTGGGCGACCTTACCACATTTATCATGTACTCGATATTTGTGGGCGCGGCCATGGGCAGCTTTCCTGATTTGTACGCCAACCTGCAAAAAGCCGTTGGCGCCAGCGAACGCGTATTGGAAATATTGGCGGAGCAAGGCGAAGATATTTCGATGACAGATAGCAACAACGCCATCAAACAAGCCATTAAAGGCGACCTCGAATTTAACGATGTGGTATTCGCCTACCCTTCCCGCCCGGAGATCACCGTTTTAAAAGGTATTTCGTTTAATGCCGATGCAGGGCAACGCGTAGCTATTGTGGGGCCAAGCGGCTCGGGTAAATCAACCATGGCATCGTTGATATTGCAGTTTTATCACCCTCAAAATGGTAGTATTTTGTTTGATGGCAAAGCTGCCGACAGCTATTCATTAACCGATATCCGCAACCAGGTAGCCATCGTTCCGCAGGACGTATTGTTGTTTGGCGGTACCATTTTAGAAAATATCGCCTATGGGCGGCTAAATGCCTCGAAAGAAGATATTATGCAGGCAGCTAAACGCGCCAACGCGCACCAGTTTATCTCATCTTTTCCCGAGGGCTACGAAACCGTTGTGGGCGAGCGTGGCGTAAAATTATCCGGCGGTCAGCGCCAGCGGATAGCCATAGCCAGGGCATTGCTTAAAAATCCTTCTATACTGATACTTGACGAGGCAACCTCATCGTTAGATTCTGAATCGGAACGCCTGGTGCAGGAAGCTTTGGAAGAGCTGATGAAAGACCGCACATCCATCATCATCGCCCACCGCCTGTCAACCATCCGCGAAGCTGATAAAATTGTTGTGCTTGAGAAGGGTAACATTGTTGAAAGCGGCAGTCACCACGAACTTATTAATAATGAGCAGGGATTATACCGCTATTTGAGCCAGCTGCAATTTGAGACTAACCAGGCTTAGATCCCGCTAAATTTTTATTCGCTTAAAATCCCAACCTAAAGCCCGGGAATACGTTTACAGCTAATAAAATCAGATTAAACTATTATATTCACAGGTAAAGATATTACCTACAAACGTAATAAATATTGCAGCGTGGAGAACAACACGTATTGTACATCAAAATGAAATTAACCATACACGGGGCGGCCCGTCAGGTAACCGGGAGCATGCATTTGCTTGAGGTTGGCCAATATAAAATATTAGTAGACTGCGGGCTGGATTACGAAAAAGACCGCAGTATATTATCAAACGAAAACTTTCCCTTTAATCCCGAAGATATTGATGTGGTTGTTCTTACGCATGCCCATATCGACCACTCGGGCAACCTCCCTACCCTAATCCGTTTAGGTTTTGAGGGGCAGATACTTTGTACCCCTCCTACCGCCGATCTGACAGAATTGTTGCTGCTCGATTCGGTAAATATATTTATGCGTAAAGCCGCGGCTAATAATGGCGGAGGCAAACACAGGCGTGGTAAAGGCCGGTTTAACACCCACGCTCAACCGCTGTACATGCAAAAACACGTAATGGATACTGTGGAGCGTTTTGTAACCATCGGCTTTAACAAGCCCTTCCGCATTACCGGCGATATCGAGCTTACTTTTGTGCCGGTTGGTCACCTGTTAGGTGCAGCTGCAGCGGTGTTTAAGGTAAATGACAAGGGGGAGGAAAAATCGATAGCGTTTACGGGAGATATCGGCAGAAAGAATTACCCTGTGTTAAATGATCCGCAGCCGCTGCCTCAGGTTGATTTCCTGGTTTCAGAATCAACCTACGGAGGGCGTTATCATTCTAAAGATAAAAACGTTGAGGACACGCTGATTGAGATCATCGAAAAAGCTTGTATCAGAGAGCAGGGCCGTTTAATTATCCCGGCTTTCAGTATCGGCCGCACACAATCATTAGTTTATACGCTAAACAAAATCTTCAGTACCGGAAAACTGCCGCCGGTTAAAGTTTTCGTTGATAGTCCGATGGCAACGCAAGCTACCGAGGTATTCCGCAAATTCCACAACCATGTGAACCAGGAGGCCCAGGATTTTTATCAAAAGCGTGGCGATGAATTTGAGTTTGATAATCTCACTTATGTGGAAACGCTGAAGGATAGCCGCCAGATCTCCAATTACTGGGAACCTTGTATCATCATATCTTCGGCGGGCATGCTGGAGGGAGGCCGCATTCAGGACCACCTGTTCTATAACATCCAGAATTACTACGCTACCATACTTTTTATAGGTTATTGCGCCAAGGGCACCTTAGGGCACCGCTTACTAAGAGGTGATGCTATCGTTCACATTAAAGACCGCGACCTGGCTGTTTATGCAACCATCAAACAAACCGATGTACTAAGCGCGCACGGCGACCATAACGATTTGATGGATAACATTAAAACGATTGGCCCTGATAAGCTAAAACATGTATTCCTGGTGCATGGTGAGAGCGAAAGTATGCAACTTTTAGCCAATGATCTGGAAAAAGAAGGTTATGGCGTTACTATGCCTGAGAAGGGCGTGAGTTATATTATATAAATATCTGATATCTGCCGCGGGTTTAGCGCAGCGCAACCGGTGGTACACCATTACTTAAGTTTTCAACTTAAGTCCCGACCTATTTGAGCTGAAGGCTCAAACTATTTTACACCACGGGTTACGCTGCGCTAAACCCGCGGCAGTAGGTTGTTATAAAACACAAATGGATGTATCGTGCAGATACATCCATTTGTGTTTTATACTATTTGAATTGACCGCTTTATTAAGCGTTTTTAAAATGCTCAATAATCAAGCTTGCAAGTTCAACACCAATACGCTCCTGTGCCTCGTTGGTAGCGGCACCGATGTGCGGGGTTAACGAAATTTTAGGATGAGTTAAGATCTCGGCACGTGGGGTTGGTTCGTTATCAAACACGTCAAGTGCAGCGAATGAAACCTGGCCGCTGTTCAGGGCGTCAACCAGGGCCAGTTCGTCTATCAAACCACCGCGGGAGATATTTACCAGACCAACGCCTTTTTTAGTTTTAGCCAGTTCTTCAGCGCCTAAAAGGGCTTTGTCAATAAATGGCGTATGCAGGGTAATGAAATCAGCAGAAGTAATGATTTCATCAAGTGTAGCTTTTTTAACAGCTACTTTAACGGTTGTACCGCCACCCAAAACAAGATCCAGTTCCGGGTTAAAATCAAAAAGATCATAAGCCAAAACATCCATACCAACACCGATAGCTATTTTCGCTACTTCCCTGCCAATACGACCAAAACCCACAATACCTAAAGTTTTACCGCGAAGCTCAACACCTTTGGCATAAGCTTTCTTTAAACCGTTAAAGTTGGTAGCGCCTTCAAGCGGCATTTTGCGGTTGCTGTCGGGCAAGAAGCGTACGGCGCCAAATAAACTGGCAAACACCAATTCGGCTACTGATAATGAAGAAGATGCCGGGGTGTTGTACACGCCGATGCCTTTTTCCTTGGCATATTCAACATCAATATTATCAACACCTACACCACCGCGACCAATCAGTTTCAGGTTAGGCGTAGCGTCGATCAATGCTTTACGTACTTTAGTAGCGCTGCGTACCGTAATGGCATCATAATTTTTTAACTTTTCAGGAAGCTCTTCCTGTGGGATATTGTTGGTATCAACAAAAAAACCGGCGTCTTCCAGCATTTTTTTGCCTATCGGGTCGATACCATCATTAGCTAATATTTTAATCATGTCTTAATTTTTGCCCCCCGGCCCCCTAAAGGGGGAGTAAATAACCCTTTGAAGGCCGGAGGTAATTATAAACTATAGTTCCCCTTCAGGGGGTTAGGGGGTTATTTATTCTTTTCAGCAAATTCCTGCATTACATCAATCAATACGTAGATGCTGCTTATTGGCAAGGCGTTGTAAATAGAAGCACGGAAACCACCTACGCTCCTGTGGCCCTTTATACCAACAATGCCGCGTTCTTCGGCCAGTTTCAGGAATGGTTTTTCCAGCTCCGGGTTTTCCATTACGAAACATACGTTCATTTTTGAGCGGTCTTCAACGGCGGCTACTGCCCTGAACAGCGGGTTGCGGTCAATTTCCTCGTATAATACGCGGGCTTTGGTTGTATTTTCCTGCTCAATAGCAGCAACGCCACCTTTGGCTTTTAACCACTTAAGGGTAAGCATTGATACATAGATGGCAAACACCGGCGGTGTGTTGTACATGGAACCACCTTCAATTTGCGTTTGGTAGTTAAACATAGCAGGGATGTTTCTGCCGGTTTTACCCAACAGCTCATCTTTTACAATAACCAGGGTAACACCTGCAGGACCCATATTTTTCTGGGCACCGGCGTAAATTAAACCAAAATCGGCAACGTTAACTACGCGGCTAAAAATATCTGACGACATATCGCAAACCACCGGGATAGGTGATTTAAAAAACTCCTGTAACTGTGTACCGTAGATGGTATTGTTTGAGGTGATATGGATATATGCCGCATCGGCCGGAATTTCGAAATCTTTAGGGATGTAGGTAAAGTTAGCCTCTTTTGATGAAGCCACTACTTGTACCTGGCCAAAGTATTTAGCCTCTTTTAAAGCTTTATTAGCCCAAACGCCGGTTTCAACGTAAGCTGCTTTACCGCCTTCGGGCAACAAGTTGTAAGGAGCTAATGCAAACTGGGTGCTAGCGCCACCTTGCAGAAACAACACCGAATAACCTTCAGGAACGCTGAATAATTCTTTTACCAGTGCCACAGCTTCGTCTAAAACAGCTTCAAACTCTTTTGATCGGTGTGAAATTTCGAGCAAAGAAAGTCCGGTACCATTAAAATCAATAACTGCCTGTGAAGCTTGCTTTAAAACTTCGTGTGGTAAAATGCCTGGTCCGGCACCAAAATTATGTTTCATATAATTAAAGAATTGTAGGTTCGTAATAAACTATTAGAAAGTTTATATTTTGTTGGGCCGAAGTTAATTAATTTGACAAAATATATAGAGATTATTTACATTTTTTGAAAAAATATACAATTAATCAACAAACGGCCTTTTGATTGCAAATAATTAAATTAACCCTACAGGGCTGGTAGTAATTATTACAATTGTAATAACTTTACGCGTGTTTGAGTTGTGAAATGGCTGCCGGCTGGCTCGCCGACGAGAACACCGAAGTGCCTGCAACCAAAACATCCGCACCGGCTTCTACCAGTTTAGCAACGTTGTTAGCATCTACCCCACCGTCAATTTCAATCAGCAAACCTGGATTTTTCTCATTACTTAGTGTTCTCAGCTCTTTGATCTTTTTATAAGTGTTTTCGATAAAGTGCTGCCCGCCAAAACCGGGATTAACAGACATGATCAAAACCATATCCAACTCGGCCAAAATATCTTCCAGTAAAAAAACAGGCGTTGCCGGGTTAATGGCTACGGCCGCCTTGCAGCCTAATTGTTTAATTACCTGTATGGTGCGGTGCAAATGCGGGCAGGCCTCGTAATGTACGGTAATGCTATCTGCACCGGCATCTTTAAAAGCTTTGAGGTAACGGTCGGGATCAACAATCATCAGGTGAACATCCAGCGGCTTAGTGGCATGCTTTTTAACAGCACTCACTACCGGGAACCCGAACGAGATATTGGGTACAAACATACCATCCATAATATCAACATGGATCCAATCGGCCTCGCTGTTATTGATCATTTCAATATCGCGCTGCAGGTTGGCAAAATCGGCTGCTAAGATAGATGGTGCTATGAGGTGATTCATATGCAAATATATAAAAGCAGGTAATCTATGGGTTTGATCGGCTAATTATTTTTATGGGAGAATTGTAAAAAAGAAACGATAACCGCTAAAACCTAAACCCTATAGTAATATAAGGCAACGATCCCTCCTTTGAAAAACCCATCACCGCTTCGATCAACACCAATTGTGCCGGGATCACGTAAACGCCGCCGCCGTAGCCGTCATGCCACCTGTCTGATGATTCGCCCGGCACCCATACCCTGCCAACATCATTAAAGCCAATCAGGCCGAATGAACCGGGTAGCAGGTACGATGTAAAATCCGTCACCTTTAACCTTAGTTCGAGGTTATTGTAGGCGACTGTTTTGCCGGTAAACCTGTTGGTATGAAAGCCACGGAAGTTTTGCGAACCACCTAATTTCATCTGTTGAAAATAAGCTGCGTTACCTACCGTTGTACCAACACCGGTACGATTGGCGATCACCAACACCGAATCCCTATCCGGGTTAAGGTAAAAACTAAACTCAGATAGTATCTGCCCGTACGTATTATGGCTGCCTGATCCGCCGCCGCTAAAACCGCTCGCCGTGGTTGTCCATAAAATACCTTTGGTTGGAATGATCAATTTGTTGCGGGTATCGATGGTAGCGTTGGCGGTGAGGCCTCCGTAAACCCTGGTGCCAAATACTTTTTCACCAGGGAACGCGGCGTTATAGCCATTCAAAAACCGTTCATCATTATTGGATGCCTTGCTATTGTAAAACTGCCCGGCTACACCGGCGCTTACATGCAGGTTACCAAAATTGCGGTGCAGGGAAACATCGCCGGTAACATAGTCATAGTGGTTACGGTAATAGGAAATTTCCCGGTCGCCTTGGTTTTCAAAAACAGTGTTGTTACCTATCCCGAAAAAGTTACTCAGGTTGTGCGGCCCACGTGAAAGCATATTAATACGCAGATCATTATTGCCTATCGCTTTTTTCCAATCGGCTACGTAGGTAAACAGCAACGATTTACGTTCGAGCGAGTAATTAACCAGGAATTCCTGCCGAAAAGCATAAGGTTCTTTACGGAAGCCATGCCGCTCATAACTAAATCCGCCTATCAGCAAAATACCAATATCATTACTGTAGTTAGCCAGCACTATAGGTTCAAACCTGTCGTATTTAAATGCTGTTTTATCATAACTATTTACAGCAGTATCTGTAGATGTGCGGATACGGACTTGTGACGGAGCGGGTAAGTTATTCTCCTGGTCCGAACGATCATAAATGTAGTTTTTGGATTTATTATTGAGCGAGCTATCCACTTTAAAAGTATCCCTGCCCTCCCCGCCTACCATCCGCACAATGATTGATGACGGTGTTGAGCCCATAACCTCAAACTGATCGTTACCGTCAAAACCATACAGCCTCACCTCTTTGGTTACACCGGGTTTAAAAGTACGCTGATAAGTTACTTTATCAATGCTGCCATCCTTTTTGATCTTGTTCACCGTAACCGTAATATCGCCGTTAGCATTATGGGCAATGGTAAACTTGTCTGTTTTATCACTTGCGGGAACGTCGACATATATGGAGATAAACTTATAGTATTCAAGCGCCTGTTTCAGGAGAATATTTCTCCGCGCTATCAGCTTGCTGATAATTTCCGGACCGGATAGTTTATAGATGGTATCGGGCATTAGCTTAACCGCTTTCGTAATCACATCATCAGTCAGCTTACTTTGTACAAAAGCAATCTGTTCCTTCCAGTCATTCTCACTTAAGCCGTTCAGAAAATACCGGTCGAAATAGCGCGCATTAAAATTCCAGCCGTTAATATCCCTGATCTCATTGCTGTAACCCTGAAATTTTGATTTCAACCATTGATGGGCTACAATCCACGGAAATACGCCTGATGTTTTGTAATACACCTGATCGCGGTCGCGGGGAACAGGCTCGTAGGTAGTTTCGTGTTTACCGTCAATCTTTTCCCAGCGCCATTGGTCTTCGTGCCGGTCCCAATCGCCTAAAAGCATATCCAGCAGGCGGGCGCGCAACACCGTTTTCTGGTCAACCCGGTTATCATTATCATCCTTTAGCTTGCGTTGCACCTTTTCGGTGTTATCCGTTTTTTCGGCATCAAGCGGTTCGCGCTCTTCAAACAGAAACACCTGGTTGGCAAAATCCTGCCGGTACTCGCCCAGAGCCGGATCATCGGGCACATAAACAATTTTAGGGTTTGAATGCGGAACGCCAAGCGCCTCGGCCAGCGGCGGAACAGTAAGCGCCGAAAAAGGGTGGGCGGCAGATACCTGGTCTTGTAGGATATCTTTAGCGATGGTGGGCCGTAAATTAACAGGGAGGCCCTTTTCAGGATATTTTTGTAAAGTGCGGATTACCCATTGCTGACCGGTTGGATCCTGCAGGCGTAATGATTTGGTTTGTTTACCTCCGCCGCGCTGCAGTATTTTCAACCCGCCTTTTTCCCTATCAATATGAAATACAGGGAGCGTAACGGGGGCTGCCCATAGCGCGCGGTAATTATCCCCTAAAAAGAAACGATGCGTACCACTAACATGGTTGTATTGCGGTTCGATGGCCAGTTTGATGCTATCGGGCGTGGTTTGAGCGTTACCAATGTCGGCCCTGAATAAAAAGCCTGTGGTTAAAACAAGTAATAAGGAGTTAAACAGGTATTTACCGGGCCCCATAGTTTTTTAGTTAAACGATAGTACTAAAACCCTATATTACAAAATAGTTTTGGTGTCTGAATCAGAATTTACAGAATTATAGGATTTTCAGAATTTCCTGTCGCTAAAAGGTGCTCAATGCCTATCATTCGGTGTACGCTTTGCAACTTTTAAACAATTCCTAACCATTTGTTTCAACTCGTAAAAAATTCGTGTAAATATTAATTTGCCGGCAGTTCAGTTTCAAAATTAACCCCAACCCGCAAGGCTTTCAAACCGCTTACGCCCTGCAATTCTTCCAGTTCAAGATATTCCAGGTCGTCAAGTAAATAACCTTCCAGTTGCAGGTACCTGATGTACTCGTCATATTCGGCAGCTTCGCCCGGATTAAAGTATACCATGGCAATTTTACCCGGCTGGGTCAATCTTTCAAAAGTACCGGCTATCAGTACCTTATCTATACGTTTTTTGATTACTTCGTAACGGATGTTATATGCACCCTCCACATCAAAACGGCGTTCATCATTCCTGAAGCTGATATCTATAGCGTTTGAATGGATAAATATCAGGTGTGTTGTTTGCAAGGGGCGCGACAACTGATCGGCTAAGCCGTTAGTCATCCGGGCAATCTCGGCCATCGATCTTACCTGCCACAACCTAATGTTTTTTAAATACAACACGTCAAAAGCGCGTTGCGGCGCAATGGATTGACCAATATAAATATCATACTCCACGCCGTCGGTACGGAATTTCTCAAAATAGCAGGGATACGACTCCTGCACTTCGGTTTGCGCGGCTTCGAGGTACTGGTTAATGGAGGTGTTGATCAGCTGCATGGAGGTTTCGAGGTTACGCCGGTGCGCGTAGGCCGCGCCTGTTTCCTCATTAAGGGCCTCAAAATACTTATCAATGGTTTCCTTTTCGGCTGGATAATTCTTCCTGAAGTGTTCGAGAAACGGATTTACCTCATTATCAAGAAAAGTATCCAGCAATAACTCATCGTTGGTGGTGATATAGCCGCTGATCCGGTCCAGCCACTCTTCGCATTTTGAAATCAGTTTGCCGGTAAGGCTTAACCGGATATGTTTACTCAATGCCCGCAGTGTATCTGCCAACAGCGTAAGCAGGCTTTTCAAATCTTCCTGCAAGGCGCTGTTACGCTCAACGGTTGAGTTGCGGATATCGATAGCGCCAAACAGCGGATATACATGGCTAAAGGTTACCGTTTCTATCTCTGGGTTCTTTTTCTTTTTATCCTTTTGCCTGATATACTTCCAGGCTACTTCATTAAACTTCCATTGTACAGATGGCTGCAGCGAAGTGAATTTGTTTTTGATAACACTGTTAATACGCGCCTCGAACCTGTCAATACTGTTTTGCAGTAACTGGGCTATCATGGGTATGGTAGCCTGTAGTTTGGAAAGCAGTTTTTCGTAAAACACAATCTCGTTGTACGAAAACACCTCCATGATGCCAACATTTTTCTTGTTGTAATAAACAGGGAAAATACCGTACGATTTTATGCCGGCCTTTTTCAATACCTGCAAAAACGGAAATTTGGCTATCTTCTCGTCAGTTAGCGAGTTGAAAAATATCGGTCGCGGATTGGTGCTGTAATCGTCAACTACGGCATCAAAAGTTTCTTCGGCAAGGTGAAACTCTTTGGCGGCTTTTAACAGCGCGCTTTGCGAGCATTGGTCGTTATCAAATATCGGCTCGTTATTAATGCTCAAAAATGGCATCAGCGCAAACTCAATGCCCTGGTTTTCGCTGATGGTTTTGAGTGAATGGATCACATGTTCATACTGTTCCTCCTCGTTGGCCGTATGGTTAACCAATTCGGTCCGGATATTTTCCATGGCATGCTGTAGAGTGATATCTGTAAGGGATATCACCGTAAAGCCCTTAAACTTAAACAGGTGCAAGGGCAAAGCCTGCTCAATTAAATCGAGGCTGGTGTTGCTGTGCAAATAGGGCTCTATGGCGTCAAAGTTAAGTTCGGGCAATTGGCCTTTCAACTCAATCTCCACAAAGCGCGGATCTGTTTGAATATTAAAGTATCTTGAAAGCCCCGTTTCAGGGTCAACGTACGAGAACAGCAATTCATTACGTATAGCTGATGAAAAACCGTACAAACGCTCCAGGATCAGGCTATAAATAAACCTCTTCTGCCTGTCGGCAAACATCTCGTTGCGCGACTCGTTAATGGCATACAGGTTGGAACGCTGACTGGAATGAAAATCAAAAAAGGCCTCGGTGCTTAAAAAAACCTTATCGGGCACTGGTGTGCTTAAAGCCCAGTAAAATTCCTTTTCGTTGGCAATAGGCGGTGTAAGTATCGAATAAATGAGTTCCAGCATTTCGCGGTGCCTTTCGGCATCGGCGGGGCGCATGTTCAGGTCAATACAAATATCTTGTTCAAAACGCTCTAAAACATAGCGGTAAAACTCGCTTTTCAATGTTTTTTCTGTCGATACCCTTTCGCGTAAATGCTCAACGAAGGGATTAAATGTCAGGCAGGATTCAACCTGGCAAACAGAACATTCATCCTTGCTTATATTTAATACTTCGGTATGCATTATTAAATTTCTTTTTTAAAACCGGAACCCCGCCGAAAGGTATGGGTACCACCCTTCTTCCGAGTAGCCGGCTACAACTTTTATTACAGTTAACCTGGCAGGCGCCACATAAAGCCCGGCTCCGGTACCGTTATGCCATTTATTTGATGTTTGCCCGGCTTCCCAAACGCGGCCAATATCATAAAAGCCAACAAACCCAATCTGGCCCGGAACAATATAGCTGGCAAAGTCGGTAAGTTTAACGCGCAGCTCCAGGTTGTTATAAAAACTGTGCTGCCCCGAAAACCTGTACAGCCTGTACCCCAGCAAATTATCCTGCCCGCCTAAAAATAATGATTGGTAAAAGGAAGTTTTACCAACCGTAATACCGCCCCCAATCCTGTCGGCCAGTACTATAGTGCTTTTAGCGTTCAGGCTTTTGTACAATGCTACCTGCGGTATCAGTTGCGCAAAGCTGGTTGATGCATTGTTTAAGCCTTTATAGCCTTGCAGCTTAATGCTAACATAGCTACCCCAGGCCGGCAAAACCTTATCATTGCGCTTATCATTAACAAAATCAACAACCAAACCCGCGTGCAGCTTTGTTTTATCAAAGGTATAACTATCGGGCGAGTTGGTGAGTAACGGGTATGTAATAAAGCGGCCAACATTGTCATCAACATCTAATTTATAGTACTGAAACGACGGACCAACAGTTAGCGAAGTACCCGACTCATTGCGCCATCTGAAAGCCGGGTTAAAGTTAATGATGTTGAAACGGGTACGATGATACCTCCTGAAATCGCCCTCTTTGATAAATTGTGTTTCATTACCGCGGCCAAAAAAGTTGATATTATCGGGAAAGTTGAGTTCGGCGCTCATCAGGTAATCGGCCTTGCCAAACGCGTGGATCCACTCACCATTGTATTTAAACCTGAACGCCTTGGTGCTAAACGAGTGACTTGCAAATACTGTTTGCTGATCATTATAAGGAAGTTTTTGAAAGCCTTCCTGGTGCGTATACCTGAAACCGGCGCCAATTAACACGCCCTCATCCGGATTGTAAGAAACATTGGCTAACGGCGCGTACACGTTCATCAAATTCACCCTCAGGTAGGAGGTATTGGCACTATCCCTGCTGATATGCTTGTTAACCCGCGATTCATCTCCGGTAATAGTTAACTTTTTTCCCCTATCATATAATTGTACAATGTTCACAGATTTTACAATGTGATAGTTTTTAGTGCCGGTACTATCAATAAAGCGCAGTTTAATGGGCGAGGTGGCGTTGTCAAGCACAACCTTATCATCGCCGCCGCTTACGTAAATGCGCAGTTCTTTGGTTATATCGGGGTGATAACTCTGGTTCATGAGGGTATCTTTTACCTCACCTTCCTTATTAATCTTGTTGATCACCACGTTCAGGCTCCCATTTGGCTCATCCTTTACCGTAACAAGTTCATTTTTATTCGATGCATGGATATCAACTATTTTATTAATAAACTTATAGTAATACTCCATAGCCGCCGGGATATTGGCCCGGCGCTCTTTTAATTGCTGCAATAACACATCGTGCCTTAATTTGTATGACGATTCGGGCAAACGGCGCAGGCCCGCTTCCAGTACCTCGTCAGTTTCGGCAGCTATAAAATCATTTACAATTTTGGTCCACTGCTCGTGGCTGTATTGCACCGATGGCCAGCGCTGCATAAACATGGTTTTCCAGAGGGAATATTTAACGCTGTAGATCTCGCCGCTAAAACCCTGCAGGTTTGGTGCAAGCCATGGCTGGGCGGCGATGGTTGGCAATATACCCTGGTTGGTGTAAAATACCTGGTCGCGGTCGCGCGGAACGGCGGTGTATAATTTCCCTTTTCCTTTTTGCTCATCCCGCCAGCGCCACTGATCGCCGTGCCGGTCCCAGTCGCCTATCAACAAGTCAAGCAGGCGGGCGCGTAAAAACTCCTCCCCATCAACTGAATTATCGTTATCATCCAACATTTTACCGATCATCTTTACGGTATTGTCTGATTTTCCTCCCGGTTCGCGCTCTTCCAGTAAGCAAACCTTGTTGGCAAAAATGTTGGCATATTCACCTAAAGCAGGGTCGGGCGATACTACGCCGATCATGGGGTTGGCATGAGGAACACGCGCGGCTGTAGCCAATGGCGGCACTATCAATGCCGAAAAAGGATGCTGCGCGCTCATGGCATCGTTAACCCAATCTTTCGCGAATGTTTCCTGGAACTCTTCGGGCAAAATTCTTTCGGGTTGCTTTTCCACACTGCGCAAAACCCATTCCTTACCGTCCTTATCAATCAGCCTTAACGAGTGCGTTTGAAAACCACCGCCAAGCTGCTCGGCTTTTAAGCCGCCATGAACCTGCGATAGCCTGATCACCGGGAGTTTAGTTTCGGCAGCCCATTCCTTACGATAATTTTCGCCAAACCAGCGGCGGTGAAAGTTGCTTACACTATCATATTTAGAGTGAACCCTGACCATAACGCTATCGCCCTTAATTGGCGTATGCAGTGTATCGGGCACATTTTTTACCGAGGTGTAGGGCTGCGTATAGGTAAAAGCCTGCTTCATCCCTTTATCACTATCACTGTAATAGGTAAAGCGAAGGCTGTTATCTAACAACAAATCAGCAGTTACATAACCCTGGGTAGCATCGGCAAATAACGAGTACCTGCCTTTAACGGCGTAGGTTTGCTTAGCCCCTGCACCGCTTACTACCTGTACCTGTTTGCCTTTGATAAATTGCAAACCATGTTCATGCCCGGCCACATGTACCAGGTTTGGGAAACCGGCAAAAACGGCATCCACTTTTTTGATCATATCCTTGTATAAGGGATGACCGAGATCTTCGGGGTTGGAAAAGGTCGATCTTAAAAACGGGTACAACGAACCGACTACCGGCAACGGGATCCACAGATCTTTGTCGACCACGGTTAGCGGGAAAATGTGATCTTTCAACGAAAAATAACCTCCGTGCGTTCCGTAACTCTGAAAGGGATGATGGGATGCCAGGATGATAACCTTGTTTTTATTACGCTCGAAAATCAGTTTAATTTTATCCGCAATATCGTCCTTGGTTTTGCAATCACATTCGGCACCAGGATTGCTTTTGCTGAAGGGGTACAGGAACCATTCGCTGTCGAAAGCGATAACGGTAAGTTGATCACCGAGGTTAATCTCTACCGGGTCCGGGCAGCCATTTTCCGGCACCATTTTAAGCCCTTTATCGTTCTGCTCCTGCAAATACTCCCATTGGCGTTTCACTTTGGCTAAGCCCAGCGGCCCCGATTTGTCCCAGTCGTGGTTTCCGGGTATAAAATAAACCGGTGCACCGGCAGCACGCATCGGCAGATACTGTGATTGCAGGATCTTCCGGGTTTCCGCTTCTTCCGGGCTACCGGGCAAACCCATACCGCGCGGGTAAATGTTATCGCCAAGGTAAAAAACGGAGGTTTTATTTTTGATGATATTGGCCGCGGCGTGTTTCAATACCATACCCTGCCGGGTATCCATTTCGCCGGCATCGCCGATAAGAATAATACGGTACTTAACCGAATCCTGGGCGTGTGCTTTAAGCATGCCAGCCAATAAAAGTAACAGCAAGGGTAATTTTTTGATCATATGGACCGGTTTAAGATGTATGTTTTCAAGCTGTATGAGGAAGCTTCTTAATTATTTCACAAAGCTGAATTTCAGAATATTACCGGCGCTTAACTGATCCCCTTCGTTCGAAATATAAAGGTTGCTCCGGTTATCAAACGCCATCCCTTCGGGCTGGATAAAAATAGTAACACTAAGCGGATAAACCGCTTTAACCTTCCAGTCCGCGCCGGCAACCGCCAGCATCTTGTTTACTGACGACAGGATATACCACTCATTTGTAGCCGTGTTTTTGGCCATAGCCGAGGGCCGGAAAGGCACCCGCTTCTTATTGACAAGCCGTTCAATTTCTTTCACATCAATCACAAAACTACCGCTTTGTTTAAGCGAACCATCGGCATTTAATTGCAATATATACCCGCTGCTGCTTTTTGATGTTTTTTCGTCGGCGCAGTGCTTGCACAGTATATAAACCAAACCTGTTTTTTCATCGGCTGCCATGGCTTCAAATTCGCCTTCGGGCAACAAACCTTTTTGTTTTTGTACGTTAGCAGCCTCTTTATTTCTTACTTCGCTAAACGGGAATGTGAATAGTGAACCATCGCTTTTAAGCATGATTACCCAATTGCGGCAGATGGCAACATCCTCATAATCGCCGCTTTTGGCAAATTTGGTATAGGAGGCTTTGGTATCACCAAACCTGAGATTAAACAAATTACCTTCTTCATCCTGCTCGGCATAAACCGAATCAGCGTTGCCGTTATGAAAAGCGAAACCCGAGATCTCGGTAAGGTCATCAGGCATTTTATATTTCACCGGTTTATTCAGGTCATATCCCGGCGGACTAACCGGGATTGCCTTTTCTTTATTTTTGCAGGAGGCTGTTAAAACCATGGCTGCGAACAAAAATGGCCTCATCTTATAAAAATCAGCCACGCGTAACCACTCCTGCGCTTTAAACCTGTTCATATACTTTTTGCTGTAACAGTTCATAAATAGCCCGTTGCGATTGTACCAACGGTTCCGTTCCATGAACCCTTATATTCTGTAATTGTTCGTTTAAAGTAACGGCTTTTACGTTGTCATTGAGCTGCAACTCAATCATAGCCATGATCTCGTTTTTGATACCCTCATCATAAACAGGGAAGCAAACCTCTATCCTGCGATAAATATTACGGTTCATCCAATCGGCCGATCCCATAAAAACCTCGTGTTTGCCGCTGTTGTGGAATATAAAAATACGGCCATGCTCCAGGTAACGGTCTACAATACGCCTTACGGTGATATTTTCGCTCATCCCCTTTACGCCCGGAATCAGGCAACAGATACTCCTCACTATCATCCTAATTTGCACCCCGGCTTGTGATGCCTCATAAAGCTTGCCTATCAGTACCCGCTCTTCCAGGTTGTTCATTTTGATGGTAATGGCTGCGGGGTTGCCTTTGCGGGCCTGGTCAATCTCCCGGTCAATCAGCTCGATAAACTTTGATTGCAGGTTAAACTGTGCTACCAGCAGATGCTGAAAATCAATATCATAGCCATCCGCTGATTTTGCCTTTTTGGCGAGGTAAATAAATAACAGGTCCATATCGCGAAGCAGTAGCGGATTGGTTGTCATTAGGATATGATCGGTATAAAACGCTGCCGTACTTTCGTTAAAGTTACCTGTTGCCAGCAAGCCCGCGTATTTAATGCGGCCATCAACCACCCGTTTAACCAGGCCCACCTTGGCATGAACCTTTATAGCTTTATCGCTGTAAATAATACTGGCGCCCGCTGCTTTCAGTTTCTTAGCCCATTTAATGTTATTGGCCTCATCAAACCGGGCTTTCAATTCAACAAGTACACGTACCTTTTTTCCCCTTTCGGCGGCGCTGATTAGCGCGTTCACAATGCGCGAATCGCTCGCTACCCGGTAAAGTGTAACCGAAATCTCTTCTACATCCTCATCCATAGCGGCCTCATTAAAAAAGCGGAGGATGGTGTTGTACGATTGATAGGGCGCGTGAAAAATACAATCGCCCTTAGCTATAAAATCAAATATCGATTCGTTTGCGCCGATCTGCCTGTTAACCAAGGCTGGCCATTTTGTATATTTCAAACCCGGGCCGCCTGCCGGTAAGCCGGTTAAATCTTTTAAATTATGATAAAAACCGCCTTCAACAATGCTTGAGCCTTGTAAGCCAAGTTTATCCTCAATTAAATGAAGTATGCGCAGCGGGATGCCCGGCTGGTGTAAAAACCGGGTGGCAAGCCCCAGGTCGCGTTTTGCCAGTTGCTTTTCAATCTGTTCCTGAACATCGCCGTTGTAGTCACCGTCCAGATCAAGTTCGGCATCGCGCGTAATCTTAAAACTGTAGCAGCCCTTTATCGTTTCTGTTTTATAAATCTTATCAAGGTTATACCTGATGATGTCATCTAAAAACACAATGTATTGCCTGCCATCCTGGTTAACGCTGAAAAAGCGCGGCAGTTGATTGGAAGGTATATTAAGTATTACCGATTTCTCCTTCCCGTCTTTTAAAGCGAGGTTCACCAAAAAATAAAGCTGATTATTTTCGGGGAAGAATTGCTTTTTACCGCCAGTCAAATCAACAGGGTGCAAAAACGCCAGCACCTGGCTATAAAAATAATCGTTTACGGTATCGCGGATAGCTGCAGGAATGGGCTCATGAAAAAGCAGGTGGATATTATTTTCCTTTAACAGCGGGATGAGCCTTTGTGTAAAAACCTGGCCAAACCGGTTCTGCATGTGTTCAATCAGCTGCTGGGCCTTATAAAGCACGTCTTCACTCTGCTCGTTTTTGGCAAGCAGGTTTAATTTACCCAGTGCCATAACCACGGGCATACGCACACGGTAAAACTCATCGAGGTTGGATGAAAATATCGACAAAAAACTTACCCTTTCCATTACAGGTAAATCTTCGCTTTCGGCCTCCATCAAAATGCGTTCGTTAAATAACAGCCAGCTCAGGTCCCTGTCGAAAAATGAGTATTCCATAGTGTTTTTGCTTAGTTTAAGTCCTGAGTCGGTAGTCTTTAGTCAGAAGTTAATAAAATCAGGTAACTTTTGGCTCAAGGCTTCAGACTAAAAACTTTCGACTTATCTTGACTTATAACAATGATGATATAATGAATGCCAAAACCGAAACTATCAACCCGAACATAAAAATGTTGTAGGCAGCACGTAATAACCTGTATTTTTTTCCCAATACCACCCCCTGCGAATAATTGTCGCGGATCAGGCTTCCATACAAAAACTCCCTGTCGTCCATCATTTTTTCCATACCATCGCTATAAGCATCGTACGACATGCGGTAAAAGTTACCAAAAAACAGCAGGTTAACTTTTTTACTGTCGATATCCTCTGGCGTAAACAAACCCGCCGGAATTGACGGACGGGTAGAGAGTATCGAAAAAATCATGGTAGCCAAACTAACAGAAAGCAGCATCAAAGTAGGGATCAGGAGGTTTGAATGCTCATCCAGCTTGCGCAGCACGAGGCTGATAATGGCTGAAAGGATAATGGAGTTAACGGTAATCATAATATGCGCCTTATTGTCGGCCATATCACTTAAGCGCTGGTGGTTGCTTGAGCTGATCCGGAACATGGTTTCGATACCACGGTCGGGGCGGTCGCTTTTATGCTTTTTGCCATGGTCTTTATCTTTGTCGTGGTCATCCGGCTCCTTTTCTTTTTCGTGGGCAACGATGGTGCCTCCGCCGGTATCAACAGCTGCACTGATGGCGGACGGCGTTTCTTTAACCTCAACTTCGGCTTGCTTTTCAACCAGTTTTTGCAGGTTTTTTTGTTTCTGATCGTTCAGTAACAGGCGGCAATAATCGGTGTAGTAGTCATGTCCCTGCAAAAATTCGATATTGTAGGTACGCCACTGATCCTTATCGATTTCAGTTTTTTTAAACGCCTCCATCTCTTTACGCAGGAGCTTGCTTTTTTCTTTAAAATCGTCGGTACCGAGGTGAAACAGGTCGGCGTCGCAAAGTATCTGCTGTAAAAGGTCGGTGGGGTTTTGCGGCATCCTGGTGGCCTGGATGCAGCCGTTTACCTTATCAATAACAGGTTGTTCAACTTTGTGCTGTTTCAAAAAATGCCCGGCTAAGCCCGCGCTTTTCGCTTCATGATCGGTTTTATCTGTAAAATACCCGGTATCATGAAACCAGGCTGCCGAAACTACCGCAAAAAAATCCTCATCGCTTAACTGGTAATGATTAGCTATCTGGGTGGCCGCCGCAACAACATCCTTTGTATGCCTCAGGTTATGATAAACAAGATCGGGATCGTGGTGAAGATCAAAATAGGATATAACGTACTGCTTAACCTGTTCTAACAGCGGTTGAAATTTCATTGTGGTTTTTTATCGTTAAAAGTAAATCAAATTTATTTTAAAATTCCCTATTTACAGCCTTGAAGAGGCATAAACGTTAAATATCGTGTAATTGTTTACCGGGCACGCAGGGGTTTTATCATTTTCAGCCAGGCAAAGCGCGTACCTTCAAAATTTATCGCTGATTATCAAACGCTTGAGCAAAAAACAAAAGCTTCCAAACAACGATATATCGTAAAGTGCCGAAAAAAAGAAGTATGCAAATCAGGACCGGGCATTCAAAATATTAAGCCTGCGGGCTTTCAGGCCCCTCATAACTGTAATTATAAGGCGGATGCGGCACTATAAAAGTTTCCTGTACGCGCGATGAGCGCCTGAAATAAGGGATCCATATCGCAGCTACAATAACCGATCGGATAAGCGGGTTAAGCGCCGAACCGGCAAGTTTGCTGCTGATGCCGGCGGCCAAAATATAATCGGCAAGGAAAAACACAAAGCCAAAAACAAAATACCCGGTAATAAATGTCGGCAAAATATCCCGCTTATTAAGCAACAGCACCAGGCAAAAAAGGGCATATGCCATCAGTACCAGGTTACCCAACATCTCTACCACCAATAAAATCCTGAAACTAAACGCATAACGTGTATTATGATATAAATTCCAGCTATGCAGGCTAAAATAATCAACCGATATGATCCTGGAAGCAGTGATTAGCGTGGTACCTGCCAACCCCAAAGCTACCAAAATGAGCCAGCCGCCTATAGGAACAAAAGTTGATCCGTATGCGAAAACTATTCCAGGCGTTTCGCGTTGGTAAAGCCATACGGCCAGAAGGATAAGGCCGAAAGCGACAACTACAGCAAAAGCAACCAGTGTATTGTTTATGGTTGACGGACGGTTAGCTTTATCTGGCGTATAGGAAAAGCTATAGCCCAAACTTGTATTATTAAGCTTTTTCACGTCGGCCCTAAACTCATCCAGTTTATTTACGGGCACATTATCTTTCAAAAACGCAAGCTTATAGTTAAGCTTGAGCGTATCCCCGGCCGATGTAAAATTTGATTCGTAACGGTAATAATCGCGGTTGATGGCATCATGATCTTCGCTAATGTCCCAGCCGCCAGGCAGAACTACCTTAATGGTGTAAGCTGCATTGTACGGATAAGTGAGGGCGACCGGCGTTTTGGTACGGCCGGTTATTGAGGGGAGTTGATTATTGATAAAATTGGCGAACAAATCGGCATTGAGCTTACCCGAAGCAGAATCTTTCTTCAAAAAGTCACCCACTTTATAAGTTTCGATAGTTGTGAGGATATTTTTAGAAATATCGTCTTTTACCTGGATCGAATCCCTCGCTTCAATTTTATTATAAATCTTCGAATAATAATCAAGGTAGTTTTTTTCGGTTTCGTTGATCCCGGATGATTCCAGCCTGCCCCTTACATAGTCGGCTTCATCACCGCTGTAAACCGTTGTTACCGTAAATAAAACGGGCGATTTAACATCTTTAATGGTATAAACATCTTCGCAGGTTATCATCCCGTTTTTTGATGGCGGAATAGTTGTTAAAGCGTCATTACCCGCCTTTAAAACAAGTCCCTTACCATAACGGGGAAAGTAAATATCGGTTCCCTCCCCTCCCTGGTTATCCATAGTGGCATCAACCCAAACCTGTTTGCCGTTTACATTAGCCGTTACCACTGCATGGTTAAAGGCATAGGCCGTTGGTATGTATTGCTCCACATGCTCGTTCAGATCAGCGTTAACCAACACCATTTGCGCATCAATGCCGTTTGCCTTCAGCATGGATACCAGCAGCAGCGATTTATCTTTGCAATCGCCGTAACGTTGCTTAAATACTTTTTCGGGGTTATTAGCCCGGTGCGAGTACTCTCCTATTTCAATACCCATGTAACGCACTTCCTGCTGCACGGTACGCACTGCCGCCCTGAAATACTTTTCTTTACTGTTGCCTGCATCCTTTTTCAGCTGCGCTATGCGCGCAGCCAGTTCGCCTTTTATATTGAGCGAGGGCGGGTTAATGCTTAGGGCCCAGTTTACCACATCGGCCCAGGTGCTAAACTCACTTACCTGTATCAAACCGCGTTCGTTGTACCAGGATGGCTGGGTATTATCATCATGCGCGGGTGGAATTTGAAAGCCCTCGTAAGCGTAAGTTGTTAAGCCGCCATCCCGGGTTACCAGAGGTTTGGGCACCGTGTTAAACGTTTTAAAATTAAGCTTCCGGGTTGACAAAGCAATGAGGGCTATATAGTGGTGAGCGATGGGCGTACCCCATTGAAAATATAAATCGCCGCAAAAGCGTCCGTTTAGGATGGGATTGCGCCCGGTGATGGTGTATGAATATTCAATTCTGTCGCCTTTACGGATATCATCAAGAATACACAGGGCCGAAAAACTTCCCTGGTAAATAAAATTGGAAAGGTCCTGCTCGTCAGCCAGAACCTTAAACGACGAAGCTTTTAAACGATTTAAGGGTTTCCCGTTGCGCCATACGGTAATATCATGAAAATCCAGCCTTTCGTAAGCCGGATCGAAACTCACTGAAATTTGCGACGCGTTTTGAATACCTGTTTCAGAAACTATTTCGCGGATGACGTGGTTATAATCGGCCTGCTTTTCAACCTGCAATTGCTGTTCTATCAACGCGTAGTAAAACCCGCGTTCTATGGTACGTGCCGACGGGCGCTGATTGTAAGGTTTAAGGTTGCCGGCCCATGCCGGTTTTGCCGAGATATGCACAACAGGCGCATTGCCGAAAGCCGCCCCGCTACACCAAAACAAAAACACCAGACAAAGCGAAAACCCAAATACTATTTTAAAAAACCGTTGCATACCGGCTATGAAAATAAACAATCGGGCCGACTTTAGACTAATTATTTTAATATTTAACAATATATCAACGGTGGGTTTGCATATGGTTAAAACAGCTTACTCACCCCGGCATTGCTTCGCTTGTCACCCCTCTCTACGCTTGTGACCGTTGCATAATCTTTAACAACGTCGGCTCAGTAATTATAATGCGATTTCATTATTCGAAGTAGTCATTAAAACGATGGCAATTTTTAATGTAAACTGATATAAAAGTATAAATCAAGCAGCCTTTTAACCGAAGGTAAAAATTAACAACCGTAGCGTGACCGGAAAGCTGAAACTAATGTGAAGAAACTTTCCCGTTGTGTTTGCTTGCCTTGTATGCCTCAATTTACTTAAAAACAGCATTTAAATCAATATTTCAAATAACTATATTGTTAATCCCTTAATTGTGCAACAGTCACACAAATACAGCGTGGGTTGGCAAGCGCAGCAAATCCGGGGTAAATAAATATGCGGGTAATAATTTTATAAATCATCTAATGATGGGTTATTATTCTTTCAAGAGGGGAATCGCACAATACCGTCGATTTTTGCTAAACTCGACGGGTATACCTTGGATAGGTTTTTTAGGATGCGGCTTCATCCAATTGCAATATTGAGGCGTTTGTTTGCTTGCCTATTTAATTAGCTTTACTTTTGAGATAAGTATTTAAATGAAAAACACTACCAAAACTCCGGGTTCAGGGCCTACCTATAAAGCTGCGGGCAAAGTGGCTACCATTATCGAAAGGCATTTCAGGCACTTCCATGCCAAAGCACTTGCCGATAATGACGAGATAGACCTTGCTCCTACACCAGGCTGTACTACTATCGAATCGCTTATCGATATCTCATTTTGGGCAAGTTTGCGCCGTGAGGAGGGCTTTTCGCCTAAGTTTACGCTGGCTTTTTTACCGCCCGAGGCAGCCGGGCAACCCTTATTGTTTGGCAGTAAAATAAAACTCGCGCCTAATATTCTTACTAAGTTCGCTTCGGCGGTACAACAGCCGGGTATTCATCTGGGCGTGTGGTTAGAGGATGATGAACTATACATCTGGGGAACTACCCTCGCTATCCCGGCTTACTGCTTTGTATTGGAAGTAATTGAACCGGGCTTGCTGGTAATTAAACACCGCCGCGTTGAGGGCTTCGGTAAATTTGTAAATATAGCCATATTAAAAGGCGACGAAATTAAAGTAGTTGATGAGCATGGCTCCAGTATTTCTGATTGCCCCAATGTACTCTCTGCCATGCTTGATTTTACTTTGCCTTCCCTGTGGAACGACCCGGTGAATGTATTGGTTCAACTGGCTACCTCTATGCAGGCCCACAAGCGCGGCGGCATATTACTGGTGGTGCCATCAAACAGCGACGAATGGCGCGAATCCATCATCAGCCCAATCTCCTACCCGGTTAATCCTCCGTTTTCAGGTTTAACAGATCTGATGATCCACGAGGGTATCGACCGATACCATACCTCCTGGCAGGAAAAAATGCGCCGCGCGGTAGATACCATCGGCGGCTTAACCTCTATAGACGGAGCAACACTGATAAACGATAAACATGAACTACTGGCTTTCGGCGCTAAAATAGGCCGATCGGCAAAAAGTTCGCCTGTTGAAGAGATTGTAGTTACCGAACCGATAGTAGGCTGTTCAACCCGCGTTATCCACCCGGCGCAAAACGGCGGCACCCGTCACCTGGCCGCGGCACAGTTTGTTTACGATCAAAGGGATGCCCTGGCACTTGTAGCATCGCAGGACGGCCGGTTTACGGTATTTGCATGGTCGCCGATAGTGGGGATGGTGCATGCGCACCAGATTGATATATTGTTATTGTAATTTGTCTGAACCGGAATTTGGGGAAATTAAGAAATTGACAGAATTTGAAAAGGCGGAAAGCAAATTCGATAAATTCTCAAATTATTTTAAAATTTGAGTTCAGACAATGAATTCCGCCTGCAAACTCCCCCTTCAGGGGGCCGGGGGGCTCAATCGCAATTCAACAACAAATCGTAATATTTTTTCATCAGCACCGTATCGTAGTTCACTAATGATTGATAGGCTTCTGATACCAGTTCATTCAATATCGATGAACCCAGCTGGCCGCCTCCGTTGGGGATGGAGTCGTAGTAAACGATAATTTCTTTAACCCTGATAATTTCATACAAAAGCTGCTGCACCAGATCGGTCGAGCCGGCCGACTGCATCCCCTGGGGGTTGCTGTTCAGAAAGTCTAAAGGATCATTATTAGTAACAGGGGTCATTTTTATCAAACAGGATCGGATTTCGGCTTTACCAATTACATCTTAACTGCTTATAAGTTTAAACATCAGCTTTTTGTTTTAAAAAAATGAAAAATTTTAAAACAAAATAACAAAACCCTCTTAAAGAGGGTTTTGTATTATCAATAACTGATTAATTATTCGGTTTTTGTTCCGGTTTTTCCGGTTTTGGCAATAATACTTTTCTTGAAAGCTTCAGTTTACCTTGCTTATCAATATCAAGTAATTTAACCCTTACCTCGTCACCAATCTGGAAGATACCGTCCATCGTTTCAAAACGGCGGTGGTCAATTTCCGAGATATGTAATAAACCGTCTTTACCAGGCATAATTTCAATGAACGCGCCGAATGGCATGATCGATTTTACTTTACCTTCGTAAATTTCGCCAACCTCAGGTTTTGAAGCGATAGCACGGATGCGGCCTAAAGCTGCATCTATAGAAGCTTTGTTATCAGCAAAGATCTGAACAATACCCTGGTTATCTTTTTCCTCGATAGAAATGGTAGCGCCGGTTTCGCGTTGCATCTCCTGGATAATTTTACCACCTGGCCCGATAACCGCGCCGATAAATTCTTTATCAATTTTAATGGTAACGATACGCGGAGCGTGTGGTTTGTAATCCTCGCGTGGTTTTTCAATGGTTTTGGCCATTTCGCCAAGAATATGTAAACGACCCTCTTTAGCCTGGTTCAAAGCGTTGGTTAACACTTCGTACGAAAGACCGTTAATTTTCAGGTCCATTTGTACTGCAACAATACCGTTTTTAGTACCGGTTACTTTAAAGTCCATATCACCTAAGTGATCCTCGTCGCCAAGGATATCTGAAAGGATAGCGTATTTGGTACCCATTTCGTTGGTGATCAGGCCCATCGCTATACCTGATACCGGTTCTTTAATTTTAACGCCGGCATCCATCAAAGCCAAAGTACCCGCGCAAACGGTAGCCATTGATGATGAACCGTTTGATTCGAGGATATCAGAAACTACACGGATTGTGTATGGGTTTTCATCTTCAGAAGGCAATACCTGTTTCAACGAACGCATTGCCAGGTTACCATGACCAATTTCGCGGCGACCGGCACCCCTGTTTGGCCTAACTTCGCCGGTTGAAAAACCCGGGAAATTGTAGTGCAACAGGAATTTTTGATAACCGTTAATGAAAGCACCGTCAATCATTTGCTCATCATCCTTACCGCCGAGGGTAACAGAAGTTAATGACTGGGTTTCGCCACGGGTAAATACCGCCGAACCGTGAGCAGATGGCAAATAACCAACTTCGCTCCATATCGGGCGGATCTGGGTAGTGGTACGACCATCTAAACGTTTACCTTCGTCTAATACCAGGTTACGGATAGCATCGTACTCCACATCGTGGTAGTATTTTTTAGCAAGTGTTTTGGTAGCCTCATCAATCTCTCCTAAAGTTTCGATGTACTCATCACGCACCTGTTTAAATTTAACAGCACGTTCGTCTTTTGCCGAAGCCGAAGAAGCAACCGCGTATACTTTATCATAAGTAGCAGCGTAAATAGCTTTTTTCAGTTCTTCGTCGTTGTTTTCGTGGCTGTAAACACGTTTTTCAGTTTTACCGGCTTCAATGGTCAACTCTTTTTGAGCTAAACACTGAACTTTAATAGCGGCATGGGCAAATTTGATAGCCTCAACCAATTCAGCTTCCTGGATCTCTTTCGATTCACCTTCAACCATGTTGATATCGTGCTCGCTGCCGGCTACAATAAATTCTAAGGTAGCTTTTTCAAGCTGGCTTAAGGTTGGGTTAATCACCAGCTGGCCGTCAATTTTAGCAACACGTACTTCAGAGATAGGACCATTGAAAGGAATATCAGATACTGCTAAAGCAGCAGATGCTGCCAAACCGGCCAAAGCATCAGGCATAATATCTTTATCGGCAGATATTAATGAGATCATCACCTGGGTATCAGCATGATAATCATCGGGGAACAAAGGGCGTAAAGCACGGTCAACCAAACGGGAGATCAAAACCTCATAGTCTGACAAACGGGCCTCACGGCGTAAAAAACCACCAGGTATACGGCCTGTTGCAGCGTATTTTTCCTGGTAATCAACAGATAACGGCAAAAAGTCGACACCTTCTTTTGCTTCAGGCGATGATACAACGGTAGCCAATAACATGGTATCACCCATTTTCACTACTACCGAGCCATCAGCTTGTTTGGCCAGTTTACCTGTTTCGATCTCGATAGTGCGTCCGTCGCCCAGATCGATAACTTTTTTAATTACGTTTAAACTCATCTTTTTTTGTTTGTGATGCGCTTTTCATCTTCGGGAGCGCACCGGGATTTTATGTGTGTAAATATATTGTTTCAAAAGTAAAAAAGCCATCCTCAAAACAGGATGGCTTTTAAATAAAAAAGGAGAGAATTACTTAATGATATCCCTAAGCTGTAAAGCTTTGATGATAGCACGGTACCTTTCAATGTCTTTATTATACAGGTAAGCAAGTAAAGCACGACGTTTACCTACTAATTTTTGCAATGATAATTGAGTTGAAAAATCCTTTTTGTTTTTTTTCAAATGCCCTGTTAAGTGAGCAATACGGGTAGTAAATAAAGCTACCTGACCTTCGGCAGAACCTGTGTCGGTTGCTGATTTACCATGTTTTGCAAAGATCTCTGCCTTTGCTTCTTTACCTAAATACATTACTTGAATAATATTAAAGCGTTAACTATTTTGTTATTTGTGGGTGCAAAGATAGTGATTAATTACGCAATTGCAAGGGGTGGGTGATTTTTAAGTAAGTGGTTGATTGGGTTGATTATGTAAGTGGTTGATTAGATATCAGATCAAGGAATGTGTCGATGCTTATCACGTTCACCTTCGGAAAGTCAATCAAAATCAATCCCTGAAAATGTGCGTCGTTAGTTACTATAAAATCAGCGCTTCCAGCTATTGCCGCATCAACAAACTTATTGTCGTCCGGGTCTTGCTCAATCAATTTCCATCCAAAATAAACATCTACTTTACGAACGTTATTTAAATTCAATAGCATTTCGGCAATATTGCTGGCAACAATATTATTGGTCTTTTGCTGGATAATTTTCTATGTATTCAGAAAGAATTTCGTTGCTTAATATCAATTCAAACTTTGAAGCAATTAGCGCATCAAAAATTGGCCGGTAGATTGACTTTTTAGGGATCGATACCAAAAGCGCGTTGGGATCTAAAACAATAGTCATTTAACGTTATTTTCTTAAATGTTCTTTTGACCAACTTTCCATAGTTTCAGCGTCCCAATTATATTCATCCCACAACCTATCCATTTCTTCTGTAGCCGATTTTGCAAAGTATTGCGCAAGAATATCCTTTATCTCCGCCAATTGCTTTTCAGGCAGGTTATACGGAAATAATTTCAGCAACTCCAATTGCATATTGGTTAATTTTTCAACCGCACTCATAACGATGTATTTACTTGATAAACAAAAATAAGCAAATTAATGCTAATGCTACCTATCGAAATCAGGGGCGTTACCTGCGGCCCGCGCTATACGCTCATACTGCACGGGCCTTAGCCGCAAGGCCGGTATCCGCTCCTATCGCTAACGCAAATTTCGTTAAACTTCAGCCAACCACTCACTTAATCAACCACTCACCTACAACAAATACTCCCCTGCCTTACCGTATTTTTCCAGCTGCCTTATCCCTGTACTTGAAATATGTTCAAACTCCATATCGCAAAAAATGGCGGTTACGTTGATCTCTTTACCACCTAATTCCTGCAGATAGCGGTATTGGTTTAACTCATATTGCAGGTCGGAGCCATTCCTTAACCCGCGGATAATCGTAACCTCGTAACCAAGGCTATTAATAAATTCGGTTAGCAAACCTTCGTAGGTTTCCCGGCTTAGCATAACTGCAGACAGCAAGGTTCCTGGCATCAACCGTTACTAACTACTCTAAATAACACATCTCGCCAAAACAAAAAACCACCTGTTATTACTAACAGGTGGCGGGATATAAAATTAAAACAATAAACTGCTAAGCAAGGTTACGGCCGGCATTTACAATACCGTAAACCGTACGGATCACCAGCTTGTTGTAAACATCATTAAGCCCGGGATCCTTTTGGTTATTTAAACATTGCAGGGCGTAGTGCTGGATAATTACCAGCGGCAATACAATCTTTTCGCGGATGGCGATCGAACGTCGTTCAACCGGGTATTCTTCCATCAGTACCGAGCTTCCTGTCAGTTCCAGCAGCATTTCGCGGGTAAGTACAAACTCATCCTTCAGGGTTTTCCAGAACCCGCCAAACCTTTCATCATGTTCCAGGTACGCGGTAACACGGAAATCTGATTTCGACATCGCCATCATACAATTATCCAGCATGGTTTTAAAAAAACCTGATGTTTGGTACAACTCTTTAACCTCATCCCATCCGCCGCTTTCTTTAACGCTTTTCAGCGCAGTACCTACACCATAAAAACCGGGGATGCTTTGTTTCAACTGGCTCCACGAAGTTACAAAGCTGATAGCCCGCAAATCTTCCAGTTTCAACTGTGCACCAGCGTTACGCTTGGTTGGGCGGCTGCTGATATTGATCCTTGATAATAACTTCAGCGGACTAAATTTTTCAAGGTATTCAACAAACAACGGGTGCGCACGCAAATCAACAAACAGTTTATAGCTGATATCAGCCATTTGCTGAATCAATTCTTTATGGCGGCTATCCAGCAAATCATTCCTGTTAGGGTGAAGGGCAGATATCACACCGGCATTAATCAACTGCTCCATGTTAAACCTCGCGGTTTCCACCGAACCATATTGCGAACTTACGGTTTGCCCCTGTATTGTTAACTGGATGTGTTCGTTAGCGATCTCCTTACCCATCGAAGCGTAAAAACGATGTGTTTTACCGCCGCCACGTGCCGGCGGGCCTCCCCTGCCATCAAAAAACGCCAGCTGGATGCCGTATTTACGGGCCATAGCGGTAAGCTCAACTTTAGCTTTATAGATAGACCAGTTGGCCATCAAATAACCGCCATCTTTGGTGCTATCCGAGAAACCAAGCATAATGGTTTGCTGGTTGCCCCTGTTTTTCAGGTGCTCGGCGTAAAACGGATGTGTGTATAACTGCTCCATAATGCCTGCGGCATGGGTAAGGTCATTCACGGTTTCAAACAGCGGCATAAAATCAATGCTTAGGCTTTCTTTTTTCCAACCGCTCCATAAAAATAAATCAATAAGCTGCAGAATATCTGATGCGCGCTGGCAGTTACTGATAATAAAACGCTGACAAGCCTTTTCGCCGTTGCCTTTCTGAATTTCCTTAACCAGCCTGATGGTATCCAGCGTATCGTGGATCATGGCATCCTGCTCTTCCTCAGGGCAAACAAAATCAGCTTCCTTAAATACAAGGGCTTTTATTTTCTCTTCTTCGCTCAGCTCGTTATAACCTTCAGGCACTTCTGTATCGATATTTTGCGTACAGTACTCAAAAACCTTACGCAGAATGCGGCTATCCTGCCTGATATCAAGCGTTGCGAAATAACATCCAAACAGGCGTACCTTCTGGATCATATCCTCAACAATATCAACAAACAAACCATCATGGTCCTTCAGGATCACTTCTTTTATCGAAAGCAAAAGTTCCAGTAACTCACCTTGCAGATCAACCGGGGTGAGCTGCTCATTAGCGTTTTTATAGAACAAAGTTTCCAGTTTAGCCATGGCCTGCTCCACACCACGGAAAGTAATGCGGCGTTTCAGCGTACGGAAATCGCGGTAATAGCACCTGAACAGGCGCTGCCTTAAAAAGCTGGCTACATCTTTGGTGGTTTGCGTGGTTACGTTAGGGTTCCCGTCACGGTCGCCGCCCGGCCAGAAGCCGAGTTCCAGGATCTGGCGGCTCGCGGCATCAATATCAAATTCTTCTTCAAGCTTAGCCTGAATATCTGATACGGCGTGGTAAAATATATTTTCCAAAAACCATGACAGGCTGATGGCCTCATCCACAGGCGTTGGCGATGTTTTATTAAAAAACGGGGTTTTGCCCAATTGCTGCAGCAACACATCGATATTGGTAATATCGTTGGTTTTAACGGCCTCAATAAGGTCGGTCATGATACCAAGCACCGTGCCCGGGTAAAACTGGGTTGGGTGCGCTGTAAGCACCAGGCGCAACGAAAAATCCTTCAGTTTTTCGCTGATGTCCTGACGGGCTTCTTCGCTGATGGCTGCATGTTGTAAAAGGCTTTGCAGGGTACCACTATCATCAAACTTACCTATTTTGTTAAACGACGAATCTTCAATGGCATCAAACAAAACCACCTGGCGTTCAATATACTGGATAAACCTGAACATGCGGTTAATTTGCTCGCGATGGTCAATATCCGGTACATACTTTTCAAAAAACGATTGTATGATGTTGGTCGGCGAATCGTGGGTGATAGCGCCCTTTTCGCAGTGCGAGCTAAAGAACGGCAATAAGATACCGGTATCTTTTACCTGGTAAAACGGAAGCGTTTGAAACAAACTGTTATATAACTCAAATCGGGTAACAACCTCACTATTAAAGGCTGCTTCTCTTTGGCTGAGTTTTAACGTTGGCGACATAGTAAAAAGTTAAATTGAGGTAAATTGATTGGTTTAGCCTTAGGCCTTTTTCCGGGGGGTGAATTTAATGATCTTTAATTTAATTTCATCAAAAAGTAAATATTTATTAACACCATTGTGTAATTAATATGATTTCAATCAAAAAAAGCGCTTTAAATTAAAATTATGTAAATTTACCGCGGCATTTACGCCATGTAAATTATGTAAATAAAAACAGCGCCTGGCTAAACAAAATTTCTTATAATCGTTCTGTTATTTATAACGTATACCTGTTACCATGTCAATAAACACAAGGGAAGTAAAAAGTTTTTTTTACAGTCAATATTTTTCCGATGGCATCAGGATCTGTATAGGCATTTTACTGCCTTCGCTGCTGTTAATGCAGTTTGGCAAGTTTGATCTGGGGCTTACCCTTTCGCTGGGCGCGCTGTGTATTTGCGTTATTGATACGCCCGGTCCGGTTTCGCATAAGCGTAACGCCATGGCGGCAGGCAACCTGTGCCTGTTTCTGGTGGCTGTTATAACGGGGTTTGCCAGGCTTAATGTATTCACCCTCGGGGTGGAGATCACATTCTTCGCCTTTTTGTTTTCAATGTTTACCGTGTACGGTAACAGGGCGGCCTCGGTAGGCACCAGCTCTTTACTCATCATGATATTTATGATGGATAAAGCACTTGATGCGCCTGAAATATTAGGTTACAGCGCCATCATATTAGCCGGCGGGGTTTGGTATATGATATTCAGCCTGCTGTTTTTTGGCATCCGACCCTATCGCGCGGCACAACAGGCCCTTGGCGAAAACGTGACCGATATAGCCCGTTTTTTGCGTATTAAAGCTGATTTTTATTTATCAGATACGGATATCGACGAAAATTACCGGAAGCTGGTTTCCAAACAGATCCAGGTGAGCCAGCACCAGGATGCCGTGCGCGAGTTGCTGTTTAAAAGCCGCATTATGGCCCGCGAATCAACAGCGCCAAGCAGGATATTGGTATTAACCTTTGTTGACCTGGTAGATATTTACGAGCAGATTATGGCCACCCATTACGATTACGGCCACATTCGCGAACAGTTTAAAGATACCGGCATATTGCCCGAGATAGCCCGCATTATCCATAATATGGCCGATGAGCTGGACGACATCGCCTACATTATATTATCCAACACCCGTCGCCGTCATATAACCGACTTTACCGTTGAACTGGAAAAGCTGAAGTTAAAAATCGATTCGATAGGCAAAAGCAAACACGAGACCAGCAACCTGGTACTAAAAAAGATCCTGATTAACCTGCGTTCGTTAAACGAGGGTATTAATAACATTTATAAGTACTACAGTACAAAAGCAGCCGAATCACTAACCGAGCCCAAAGCCGATGTTGAGTACACGGCCTTTGTAACCCACCAGGATTTCGCCCCGCATATTTTCTTTGATAACTTCACGCTTGCCTCGGGCGCGTTTAAACACGCCTTGCGGGTGGCCCTGGTTTGTTTAATAGGCTTTATTACTGCCAAACTTGTATCCTTGGGGCACCACAGTTATTGGGTGCTGCTTACCATTATAGTAATTTTAAAGCCAGGTTTCAGCCTTTCCAAACAGCGTAATTACCAGCGTTTAATAGGCACTATTGGCGGGGGCGTTATTGGTATTGCCGTATTAACCTTTATACCCAACACAACGGCACAGTTTATTTTTTTGGTGATATTTATGTTGGGAGCTTACAGTTTCCAACGCCTTAATTATGTGGTAAGCGTAATTTTCATGACACCGTATGTACTGATCCTGTTTAAGTTTTTGGGGGTGGGGTTGCTAAACGTAGCGCAGGAACGCATCCTTGATACCATCATCGGATCGAGCATAGCGCTCATTGCCAGCTATCTTATTTTTCCAACCTGGGAGTTTGAACAGATCCAGGAAACGCTGCGTGATGTGATTGTGGCCAATATCAGCTACCTTGCTACCATTGCCGAAAGCATTTCGGGCAAAACCATCAGCGTAACAACCTACAAGCTGGCCCGTAAAGAGGTTTACGTAAAATCTGCCAACCTTTCGGCAGCTTTCGAGCGCATGACGTCTGAGCCTAAAAGCAAGCAGCGTAAGGTAAAAGATGTGCATAAGTTTGTGGTGTTAAACCATATCCTATCGTCATACATCGCCACCATAGCATCCGCGCAAAGCAAAAAAGAAATCCCGGTAGCCCATCCCGAAGCCATGAAGCTGATTAAAAAAAGCATAACGGTGCTAAATGACACCGGCAAAAAACTGGGGGGCAAGAATGTAGATTTTAACATTGGCAAGATCCCCGTTCCGGATCCGGAAACTGAAAAAGCGGTACAACGCGCCGAAGATGTGCTGCTAAAAGAGCAGCTGGGTTTTATTAACAAGATCAGTTATGATATAGCGAAGGTAACTGATGGAATACTGACAGATTAAGCTAAATAACCAACACTAAACCTATGCCTTTCACATTTGCACATCCGGCCATAATATTGCCGCTAACCAAACGCGATAAACGAGGGCTATCGCTAACCGGCCTGATAACGGGCGCTATCGCGCCTGATTTTGAATACTTTATCCGGATGCGCATATATAGTATTTACAGCCATACCGTTTCAGGGTTGTTTTGGTTCGATGTTCCGATGGGTACGCTCATCGCCTTTTTGTTCCATAACCTCGTCCGTAATTCACTTTATGATAACCTGCCATCAATAATAAGCGCGCGGCTGTATCCTTACAAATCATTCAACTGGAACACATACTTTAAAAAGCACTGGCCAGTAGTTCTGTTATCGATTTTGATCGGAGCGTGCTCGCATCTCTTTCTTGACGATTTTACGCACGCGCAGGGATATTTTGTAAAGATTGAACCTGGCTTTTTCACGCGGCATATAGTTGGTTCGATACCTCTTTTTAAAATATTACAACACACGTTTACATCACTAAGTGCCTTATATATTGTTTATTACATCCAAAAGATGCCAAAAACTGATGCGGATAATAAACCCACATTACTATACTGGGCTTGTATTGCATTGTTAAGCGTAATTATTCTAACAGTACGATTTTGGATAATTCCCGATTACAGGGGTATCGCCAATGTTATAGTTTCCGGCATATCAGCTTTTATGGTGGGATTAATTGTAACGCCGATGGTTGTACAGCGTAGTTGATTACCCGTAGCAGAATTTGGGGATGAACAGGATTCTCTGTTTTTTTTTGAACTCGAATCTATACAATTAAGGAATTTACAGAATGTACTGCAAATTCAAAACCCCCTTAATTCCATCAATTCCGGCCAAAAAAAGTTTAAACCTTTAAATTAAATTATTTCGAAATACAAAAATACCTGCTTACAAAGATAGCTTGCTGAGGTTTTTTCCCTACTTTAGCCATCAATGATACCTGTTGTTTCAAAGTTACCCCAAACCGGAACTACCATTTTCACCGTAATGTCGGCCCTGGCCAACGAGCTCGGTGCTATAAACCTGTCACAAGGTTTTCCGGATTATGACTGCTCGCCCGACCTGGTCGAACTGGTTAATAAGGCCATGAAAGCCGGGCACAACCAATACGCACCCATGGCCGGTGTAATGGCCCTGCGCGAGCGTATTGCCGAAAAAACCGAGAAGCTTTATGGCGCGGTATACAATCCCGAAACCGAGATCACCATTACCGCCGGGGGCACACAAGCTATATTTACCGCCATAAGCGCGGTGATCCACCCCAATGATGAGGTGATCATTTTCGAGCCGGCTTTTGATTGCTACGCTCCCGCCATTAAACTGATGGGTGGCGTGGTAAAATCGCTGGCGCTTGAACCGCCCGATTACCGGATTGCCTGGGATATGGTGAAGCGGCTGATTAACCAGAAAACAAAAATGATCATCCTTAACTCGCCGCATAATCCTACGGCTACTATTTTGCACAAAGAGGATATTGACGAGTTGAGTGCGCTGGTTAAAAACCAGGATATATTGATACTAAGCGACGAGGTTTACGAACATCTGATTTACGATGGCGAAACCCACCACAGCTTGGCCCGCTACCCCGAATTACAGCAACGCAGCTTTATTATAGCATCGTTTGGCAAACCTTTTCATGTAACGGGCTGGAAAATAGGGTATTGTATGGCACCGGCTTACCTGATGAACGAGTTCAGGAAAATTCACCAGTTTTTAGTGTTCGCGGTAAATACGCCTATCCAGTATGCCATTGCCGAACATTTAAAAAATGAAGAAACTTACCTGGGTTTAACAGCGTTTTTCACCGAGAAACGCGACCATTTTCGCAAAGGCCTTGAACAAACCCGTTTTAATTTGCTGCCGTGCTCAGGATCATACTTTCAATCAGTAAGTTATGGCAACATCACCGACGAAAAGGATGCCGACTTCGCCATCCGCATAGCAAAAGAATTTGGGGTGGCAACCATACCTGTTTCGGCCTTTTACAGCAAGGGTATTGACCATCATGTGTTAAGGTTTTGTTTCGCCAAAAGGCAAGAAACTTTGGATAAAGCCGTTGATAGATTAATTCGTATTTAACTTTTGGGTTCATGGTTCATAGTTGATGGATCATAGCCGGATTGTTTGAGTTTGAAGTAGGTTCATGATTCATTATTGATGGATCATAGCCATATTGTAAAAGTTTAATCAGGATGGATCAACCTGTCGTCATGCATTTTCTGCCATGAACCATGATCCATCAACTATGAACCAACTACTATGGACAATCTTAAAATTACCGTTTTTCAGGGCTATCTTTTTTGGGAGAATACCGATAAGAATCTTCAGAATATCACGCTCCGGCTCTCGGGTGGCATCCGCGAAAAAACAGACCTCATTATATTGCCCGAAATGTTTTCTACAGGCTTCAGCATGAACGCCGCAGAACTGGCCGAACCAATGGACGGCAAAACCATGCAGTGGATGGAAAAAACAGCCATGCAGTATGATTGTGTGATAACCGGAAGCATCATTATTAAAGAAGCCGGTAACTATTACAACCGCCTCATTTGGATGCGGCCCGATGGTACATATAGCCATTACGATAAACGCCATCTTTTTGGTATGGGCAAAGAAGATGAAACCTACACCGCGGGCACCGAAAAGCTTTTTGTTGAGTTAAACGGATGGCGCATTTGCCCGGTTATTTGCTATGACCTGCGTTTCCCGGTATGGCTGCGCAATGTTGAAGCAAATCCTTATGATCTGCTCATCATCGTAGCCAACTGGCCCGAACGCCGCGCGGCCCACTGGCGTACACTCATCCCGGCCCGCGCCGTTGAAAACCAGGCTTATGTAATTGCGGTTAACCGTGTTGGTCACGACGGTAACGAGGTGTACCACAGCGGCGATTCAACGTGTATTGATCCGGCCGGAAACGTGGTTTACTATAAACGCGACGAAGAAGACCTTTATACCTTCAGCATTATTGGCGACGAGGTTGAAAAAGTGCGCAGAGCCTTACCTTTTTTGAAGGATGCGGACGAGTTTAGGATCGTTTGATCAGAGGTTTCTCTGAATCAGGACTAGCTTTCTTGCGCTCATCTTCGATGAGCGCTTAACATGGTTTCGCATCTCTGATGCGTGACACTCTTTCTTGCGCTCATCTTTGATGAGTGCCTAACATGGTTTCGCATCTCTAATGCATAACACGCGATATAATCGCGAACCCATGTGAAGCACCCGTTGAAAACGAGCGCAAGAAAATTTAATTACAACGTATCAATCCTGCAAATTCAGATTCAGACAATCTTCATTTTGATTTCCTTCACTTCATACAAAATTCATAACTAATTTGAATTTTTGTTTTGTTGAATTAGAAGAAGGAAATGCGAACTATTAAATCCCTGCTATTAATATCCCCTTTGTTTTTTAGTTTATTATCACAAAAGGCCGATGCACAGACAGACACATTAAAAATTAATTTTCAGGACGCCGAAAAGCAGTTCATTGAAAATAACCTAAGCCTGCTCGCCCAAAAGTATAATGTAGATGCCTCGAAGGCATTGATACAACAAGCTAAACTGTGGGATAACCCTACCCTGAGCACCGATCAGAACATTCATGACGGGAGCACCAATAAATTTTTTAACCACAGCAATGGTGGCGGACAAATTTTTGTTCAGCTAAGCCAGGTGTTTACTACAGCCGGCAAACGCGGCAAACAGGTTAAAGTAGCCGAAGATGACGCCAAAGTTCAGGAAGCCGCTTTTAACGACCTGATGCGGAACCTGAAGTACAACCTACAACTGGATTTCAGTCAGCTGGCTACCCTTAACGCGCAACAGGCGGTTTATCAAAACGAGGTTAAATCAGCTACAGAACTGGTTAACGCCATTCAAAAATCATATGATGTGGGCAACACCTCCATGCGAGATCTGATCAGGCTGAAGGCATTGCTGTTCGGGTTGCAAAATGATATGGTAGAAAATAACCGCCAGATCAATGATCTGCAAACCGAGCTTAAAACACTGCTGCAAACCAAAGAGACCACTTTTATACAGCCCATAGTTAACGATAAACCGGTTGAAAACGTTGACCTGGACGTGCAATCGCTCATTAACCAGGCCATGGCTAACCGGCCCGACTATCTTTCCAACCAGTACCAGTTAAGTTCGGCAACGCACAACCTCGCCTATCAAAAAGCATTGGCTGTACCGGATATCACAGCCGGCTTTTCGTACGATCAAAACAGCAGTTACGCGCGGCACTATTACGGCCTGCAAATAGGGTTCCCTATCCCGCTGTTTAACCGCAACCAGGGCAATATCAAATCGGCACAATACAATATCAAAAGCCAGGAAAGCACTTTAAAACAAAGCGAGTTCCAGCTAAAAAATGATGTTGTGGCCGCGGTTAACCAGTATAAGTTAAACCAACAGCTATTTTCAACCCAGCAAATTGCCTTTAACGAGCAATATGATAAACTGTTTGGCAGCATGCTGAAAAGCTTTCAGCAACGCCAGATAAGCCTGGTGGAGTTTGTGGACTTTTTTGACACCTATAAAGATACCAAGCTTAAAATATTGCAGCAGCAATTTAACCTGCAAAAAGCCATTGCCGACCTCAACTTCGCAGTTGGCACCAACGTAATAAAATCCTGACTAATTACTATTAAAGACTAACATGATGAAAAGAGAAACGCTGTTTTCCGGCATCTCCGCCTTGCTATTGCTTGCCGCCTGCAAAGGCAAAACCCCTCCCGCTGTTGAAAATAAACAGGTAACTGTAAGCGACTCGATGGCGAAGATCATTACTATCGATACCGCCAAAATAGCCACCATAAAAAATGAGCTTACGCTTTCGGGCGAAGTTTCGTACGATGACAATACCGTTGTTAAGGTATTCCCTTTTTCGAGCGGACAGGTTATGGACGTTAAAGTTTCCCTTGGCGATAAGGTAGCTAAAGGTCAAACCCTGGCCATTATACGCAGCGCGGATGTGGCCGGTAATTATACAGATCTGAGTTCTTCAAAATCAGACCTGTCGATATCAAAACGGCAACTTGAACAAGCCGAATATCTTTATAAAAACGGCATTTCGAGCGAGCGCGATTATACCGAGGCTAAAGAAAATTACAATAAAGCCGAGGCTGCCTATAACAAGGTAAAGCAACAAATAGCTATTAACGGCGGCGGTAATACCTCAGCCGGCGGCACCCTGGTGATTAAGGCTCCTGAAGGCGGTTTTGTGGTTGAGAAAAATATCACAGCGGGCAGCTTCATCCGCCCGGATAATGCTAATAGCATGTTCACCATCTCGAATATGAAAGATGTATGGATCTGGGCCAACGTTTTCGAGTCGGATATCAACCGCGTTAAAGTTGGTTATACTGCCAAAGTAACCACAATTGCTTATCCTGATAAAGTATTTACCGGTAAGGTTGACGCCATCAGTTCGGTACTTGACCCTGATAATAAAGTAATGAAAATCAAGATCGTGTTGCCCAACGAAGGCATGATGCTTAAACCGGAAATGTTTACCAGCGTGATAATTGCCAACAGCGAAAAAGCGCAATCGGTAGCTATACCTGCCAAAGCCGTGGTTTATGATAACAGCAAAAACTTTGTAGTAGTTTATAACAATAAAAATGATCTGAAGGTAAGGCAGATATCGGTAATTAAAACCGTTGAGGATACCACCTACATATCATCGGGCTTGCAGGCCGGCGATAAGATCATATCTAAAAACCAGTTGCTTTTTTATGATGCCCTTGCAGGCAATAACTAAGTACCGGCAAACTAAAATTGCCGGGCTCAAAACCGGCGCTCACGTTTTTAAAACAGAGATACTACAATGAACAAGTTCATCAAAAATATTATATACTTCTCGCTAAGGCACCGCTACTTTGTGTTTTTTATGACACTGGTACTGGTGGTGCTTGGTGTTTGGAGTTACTCGAACACCCCTATCGAGACTTTTCCGGATGTTACCAATACGCAGATCATCATTATAGCCCAATGGCCGGGCCGCAGCGCCGAAGAGATGGAAAAAATGGTGACCATACCAATGGAAACCGTTTTAAACTCGGTACAAAAAAAAGCTAACCTGCGTACCACATCATCATTCGGCCTTTCCTATGTCCGCATCATTTTTGACGATGATGTTGATGATGCCTTTGCCCGCCAGCAGGTGTTAAGCCGCCTGGGCAATGCCGATTTACCCGACGGCGTTAAACCAGAAGTTGAACCGCCGTACGGCCCCACAGGCGAAATTTTCCGTTACACGCTGAAAAGCCGCACCAAATCATTACATGAGCTTACCGCTATACAGGATTGGGTGCTTGACCGCCAGTTTAAATCAATCCCAGGCGTGGCCGACGTAAACAGCTTTGGCGGCGAGGAAAAAACTTACGAGGTAAGCGTAAACCCATCGTTATTGCAGAAATACGGACTTACCTCGCTGGACGTTTATAATGCCATTAACCGCAGCAACATCAACGTGGGTGGCGATGTGATTGAGAAGAACGACCAGGCTTATGTGGTTCGCGGTATAGGCCTCATCAATAATATCGACGAGATCCAGAATATCATTATCAAAAACGTAAACAACGTGCCTATCCTTGCACGTGACATTGCCGATGTACGTGAAAGCGGATTGCCGCGCTTAGGGCAGGTTGGCCGCGATAAGGCCAATGACGTTATTGAAGGTATTGTGGTGATGCGCAAAGGCGAAAACCCTGCCGAAGTATTGGAACGCATCAACGCTAAAGTAAAAGACCTGAACGCGCACGTTTTACCAAACGATGTAAAGATCTCTACTTTTTACGACCGTACCACGTTGATGGACTTCTGTACTGAAACCGTTATCCACAACCTTTGCGAAGGTATTATCCTGGTAACCGTAATCGTATTGCTGTTCATGGCCGATTGGCGTACTACGCTTACAGTGGCAATCATCATCCCGCTGGCCTTATTGTTTGCCTTTATCTGTTTAAGATTGAAGGGTATGAGCGCCAACCTGCTTTCGATGGGCGCGGTGGATTTCGGGATCATTATTGATGGCGCGGTGGTAATGGTTGAGGGCATTTTCGTGGCGCTTGATCACAGGGCCAAAGAAGTTGGCATGGAGAAGTTTAACAAACTCGCCAAACTTGGCTTGTTTAAAAATATCGGCGCCGAAATGGGGAAAGCTATCTTCTTCTCCAAACTGATTATCTTAACCTGCTTGGTGCCCATCTTCGCCTTTCAAAAAGTAGAAGGTAAAATGTTCTCGCCGCTGGCTTATACATTAGGTTTCGCATTGTTGGGCGCGTTGATCTTTACACTAACATTGGTACCGGCGCTATCAAGCATCCTGCTTAATAAAAACGTAAGGGAAAAGCACAACCCGGTAGTATTGTTCTTTGAGAATGGCATCCGCCGGATGTTCAGCTATACTTACCGTAACCAAAAGTTAAGCCTCATCGTAGCTATAGCCTTTATGGCGGTTACCTTCTTTTCGGCTAAGTTTTTAGGTTCGGAATTTTTGCCACAGCTTAACGAAGGCGCCCTTTGGGTTACCGCGCAGCTGCCCATGAGTACCTCGCTTGAAAGTTCGGTTAAGGTTACTGATAAAATGAGGCAAATTCTGTCAACCTTCCCCGAGGTGAAACAAACGCTGTCGCAGGTGGGCCGCACCAATGACGGTACCGACCCCAAGGGCTTTTTTAACGTACAGATCCAGGTGGATTTGCTGCCCAAAAAACAATGGAAACGTCCTATTTCGCAGGAAGAATTGATAGCCGAAATGGACAAGAAGCTGAGCCAGTTCCCGGGGATTGTGTTCAACTACTCGCAACCTATTATTGATAACGTGGCCGAGGCGGTGGCGGGTGTACCGGCTTCGATGGCAGTAAAAATATTCGGTCCCGATTTCCAGGTACTTGACCAGAAGGCCGACTCGGTAATGGCCGTACTTAAAAAAATCCAGGGCGTTGAGGACTTAGGCATATTGCGCAACCTCGGTCAGCCCGAATTCAGGATAGAGCTTGACCAGCGTAAAATGGCGATGTACGGCGTATCAACCGCTGATGCCAACTCGGTTATTGAAATGGCCATAGGCGGAAAGGCAGCCTCGCAATTATACGAAGGCGAACGCAAGTTTGATATCCGGATCCGTTATCAAAAACCGTTCAGGGATACCCAAAGCAAGATCGAAAACCTGATGGTGCCTACGCTTAACGGTTCAAAAATCGCCATTAAAGAGATCTCGAAAATTACCACATTAACCGGTCCGGCATTTATTTACCGCGATAACAACATGCGTTACATCGCGGTGAAATTCTCGGTACGTGGCCGCGATTTGGGTAGTACCATTGCCGAAGCACAGGAAAAGGTAGGCGCCGCCGTAAAACTTGATCAAGGCTACTCATTCACCTGGAATGGTGAGTTTGAAAACCAGATCAGGGCATCAAATACTTTGGCCCACGTGGTACCTATTTGTTTACTGGTGATATTCCTGATCCTGTTCATTACCTTTGGTAACGCTAAAGATGCCGTGTTGGTGATCCTGAACGTACCATTCGCGCTGATAGGCGGTATTCTGGCCCTGCATATTACAGGCACCAACTTCAGTATTTCGGCAGGTATCGGTTTCATTGCGCTGTTTGGCGTATGTATCCAGAACGGGGTGATCCTGATATCGGTATTCAAGAAAAACCTTGAAGAAAAAATGCACCTGGATGAAGCCATCCGCGAGGGGGTGATATCACGTGTGCGCCCTGTGGTGATGACCGCTTTAATGGCTGCTATTGGCTTGATGCCGGCAGCCGTTTCAACCGGCATCGGTTCTGAAACGCAGAAACCTTTGGCCATTGTGGTAATTGGTGGTTTGGTTACTTCAACTATATTAACCTTGCTGATATTACCTATCATCTACGCTATAGTTTATCGTTTGTTTCACCGTCGTGAAAACCGTAAATTATTGAAAAAGGTGGGTATGATTAAAGGATAAAACATTCATTATTTCGAATTCATCGGAATAATGCCCAAACGTCATTGCGGTACTTCGCAATGACGTTTTTTTTATCTTATCAAATAATAAAATCGTGACCGTTCGGGTTAACAAATATTCATCGTAATTAATGTAATTTGTACCCATTCAAATCGAACTGCCCGCAACTAATATGTCAATCCTAAAAAACGTATTCCGCTCATCTTTGTCAATCGCGTTATTAACTGCTGTGCCCCTCATCTCATCGGCACAAAAGAAAAAAGAAAAAGATAAAGACTATGCCCAGCTTGTTGATCCGTTTATAGGTACCGGCGGTCACGGGCATACCTACCCAGGGCCGGTAATGCCATTCGGCATGGTGCAGCTTAGTCCCGATACCCGGTTGGAAGGATGGGACGGCTGTTCGGGCTACCATTATACCGATAGTTTGGTTTACGGCTTTTCGCACACTCACTTAAGCGGAACCGGAGTAGGCGATTATTGCGATGTGCTGTTTATGCCAACCACCGGCGAACCAAAGTTTAAAAACACCGAATACCGGTCGCACTTCAGCAAAAAAAATGAAAGCGCCGTGCCCGGCTATTACCATACCCTGTTGGATAAATATAACATAGGTGTTGAACTTACCGCTACCACCCGGGTAGGGGTGCATCGCTATAGCTATCCATCAACCGACAAGGCGAATATCATAATCGATCTGCAGCACCGCGACGAGGTGCTGGATTCATGGATTGAAGTTGTTAATGATCATGAGGTGCGTGGTTTCCGGATGTCGAAGGGATGGGCGGATAAACAGCAGGTTTATTTCTACGCCAAATTTTCTAAACCATTTAAAACTTATGGTATAGCGCTAAACAATGAGGTGCAGAATGGACGGAACAAAGTTGAGGGTAAAGATGTAAAGTTGTTTTTGCAGTTTGATAACCCTGGGGAAGTAATCAGCAAAGTAGGGATCTCTGCCGTAAGTACCGAGGGGGCATTAAAAAATCTTGATACCGAGGTGCCAGATTTCGATTTCAAAAAAGTGCAGAAGGATGCGAAAACGGCCTGGAACCACGAGCTGAATAAAATCCAGGTAGAGGGCGGCGCGCCCGCCCAGGCTCCTCAAAGCCACCCCGCAGGCGGCACAGGGCCTTATGGCTATGCGCCCCCTGCCAAAAAAACACCACAGGTTGACTATGCTAAAATAAAGCAAACTATATTTTACACCGCGCTTTACCACAGCATGGTAGCGCCCAGTATTTACAGCGATATCGACGGGCAGTACCGCGGTCTCGATCAGCAGGTGCACACCGCGCAGGGCTTTGATTATTATACGGTATTTTCGCTATGGGATACCTATCGGGCCGAAAACCCTCTGTTAACGCTGATTGATCGGAAGCGCACGCTTGATTTCATTAAAAGCTTTATGGCGATGTACGAGCAGGGTGGTTTGCTTCCCATCTGGCCGCTGGCTACCACCGAAACCTATTGTATGATCGGCAACCATTCGATCCCGGTTATAGTAGATGCCTACGCTAAGGGCATCCGCGATTTTGATGCCGAAAAAGCTTTTACGGCTATGAAAGCGGCAGTAAACCGCAACCAGTTTGGTTTGGATATTTACCGTAAAAACGGTGCGGTACTATCTGATGTTGAAGACGCATCGGTATCTAAAACCTTAGAGTACGCTTATGACGACTGGTGCATTGCCCAAATGGCCAAAATGTTAAATAAGCCGCAGGATTACGCCGAATATATTCAGCGGGCACAATACTGGAAAAACGTTTACAACAACCAGAATACCTTTATGCAGGCCCGCTTTAACGGGGGATGGTTCCAACCCTTCGACCCTACCGAAATCAACGGTAATTATACCGAAGGTAACTCCTGGCAGTACTCGTTTTTAGTACCGCATGATGTAGAAACGCTGATAGAAAAAATGGGCGGCAAACAGGCCTTTGAAGCGAAACTGGACGAACTGTTCACTACTCAATCAAAACTATCCGGTGCGGATGTGCCGGACGTAAGCGGCTTGATTGGACAATACGCGCATGGCAACGAACCAAGCCATCACATCGCTTACCTGTACAACTTCACCGATTCGCCCGATAAAACGCAGTTTTATGTAAGCCGCATTTTGCGCGAGGAATACAGCAACAAGCCCGACGGACTGGCAGGCAATGAGGATTGCGGGCAGATGTCGGCCTGGTATGTAATGAGTTCGCTGGGCATTTACAACATCGCTCCCGGTCAGCAGGATTTCCAGATCGGCATCCCGCAGTTTGACAAGGCCACCATCAACCTCGAAAACGGCAAAAAGTTTAACATCATAAACCCGGGAGCAGGCATAACCCGCGCCAATATTTACCTGCAGGGCATGAACCTTGATAAAAAGGTATACAGCAAGCTTTTTATCAACTATGATGATATAGCCAAAGGCGGCGATTTCGAAGTATTTACCGGCAGGCTGGCCAACCGTATTTTTACCCAGGACCTGGAAAAACCAACCTCAAAAATCAGCGATAGCCTCATTGTTGCCAACCCTTACATTATAGCCCCGGCCAAATCATTTAAACATCCTTTCACCATCCAGATTAAAAGCCCGGATGCCGACGCGAAGATCTTTTACATGCTGGACGGCTCTACCCCTACCGCTGCATCTACTTTGTACACCCAGCCCATCAGCATAAACAATAATATCACAGTAAAGGCCATCGCTATAAAAAACGGAAAAAGCAGTTTTGTTGACGAGGCCAGTTTTATCAAGCTTCGCGATGATATTAAACTAACTATAGTAAACAAATACCTGCCCAACTACGCCGCCAAAGGCGATGAAAGCCTGATTGACGGGCAGCGCGGCACCACCAACTGGCGCCTGGGCAACTGGCAGGGCTACCAGGGCAAGGATTTTATAGGCATTGTGGATATGGGACCGGTTAAACCGGTTGCAGAGATAGGTTTAAACACCTTGCAGGATAGCCGTGCCTGGATCGTATTCCCTAAATATGTTCAGTTCTGGACATCAAACGATGGCAAAACTTATAAACTGGCGGCCACCATTAATACTAAAGTTGACATTAAGGATACCGACGTGCAAACGCAAAATTTTTCCGCAGCGCTAAATACCAATACCCGTTACATTAAGATCATAGCCAAGCAGTACGGTCCGCTGCCTGATTGGCATGAGAATAAGGGTAGCCAATCGTACATTTTTGCGGATGAGATAACAGTGAAATAGCTGTGATTTAGTGAATATTGATTGGAGAATAGTTGTAATAGTTTGCCTCTTATCAGCTACATGATATGGTGATTCGCTGTCCATATGCCTGTAGTTTGCAACTACAGGAAAAGACTGCTACTGCAGCCCCGGAGTTTCAAACTCCGGGCATAGCTCATTCGAAGCCGGAGACCTGGAACAGCGAATTGAGGAAAATGAATATTTTCGCCAAATCCCCAAATATTGACCAATAGTTAAAAATACACCAAACCTTTTTCCATCCCCGGGGTTTTTAATTGCAAAAAACTTTACCACAGCATGGAAAACTACAAACCTACTACTGATGACGGCAAAACCGCCGGCATCATAAGCTATTTTACGCTTATTGGTTGGCTTATCGCCTATTTTGCGTTGTATAATAACAACAAAACCGCGCTGGCATCTTACCAGCTCAGGCAAACATTATTGTTTCACCTCGCTTCTATCCTGGTTTCATGGGTTGCAGGCTTTATTATCGGAGCAGCCTTTATCACTTCCGGGGTTTTTATTGGCGTATCCATTTTATGGATTATTCGCCTTGGTTTTTTAATTATCTGGATCATCGGCCTTATAGGCGCTATAAACGGCGAAAGAAAACCGATGCCGCTTATTGGTGAACCCGCCCAAAATATGTTTTCTGGTATATAATAACAGTACTCCCGGCAAAACTTACAAACCTGCAATGCTTTGTAAGTTTTGCTGTTTCAATACCAACAGCGGCGAGAGCGGTTAAATTATTTGGATATCTATCAAAGTTAGCCTTCTCCCTCTCGTTCATTTGGTTTGGCAGCACCGGTTACGCCGGTTTTAACACGGCAACGCCGACAATCGCTAAAGCCCCCTCCTGCGCCTAAAGCCCTTATTTTAGCCTGCAATAAACATTAAATTATTTATTGTGTACTTTGCATATCATAAATAACAATCAATCCGGTATCAACCTAAAATTTACCCTTGTATTTAGCGTTGTTATTATTTGTTAAACGGACTATGATATAGTGCCATAATTTTTGATATTTACCCAATGTTCAGACGTATACGCAACCGGTTTCTACGATACTTTGTCATCTTCATATATTTTGTAATTATCTTTTTCTGTTCGATAGAACTTAACTTCCTGTGGCTTTTCGGATACTCTCCTGATATGCAGGATATTAAAAACCCGGTACTATCGGTAGGTTCGGAAGTTTTTACGGCCGATGGTAAGCTGATTGGCCAGTATTATAAAGAAAACCGCTCGCCTATCGAGTTTAAAGAGATATCGCCCAATCTGGTAAACGCGCTTATAGCTACCGAAGATGCCCGTTTTTACAATCACGGCGGGGTAGACTTTTTTTCATTTTTTTCCAGCGCGCTTTCAACCGCCAAAGGCGATAAACGGGGCGGTAGTACCATAACGCAGCAGCTGGCCAAAAATCTTTTTGAAACACGGAAAAAGAAATCGCAGGGGGTGATAAAACACATCCCCGTACTGCGTACCGTTGTTTATAAATGTAAAGAGTGGCTCACCGCTTTTAAAATTGAACACGTTTACAACAAGCAACAGATCTTAACGCTGTATTTTAATACTGTCCCCTTCGGCAATAACTCTTATGGAATAAAAACCGCGTCGTTAAAATACTTTAACAAACAGCCCAATGTATTAAACCCTGCCGAATCGGCCCTGCTGATTGGTATGCTGAAAGCAACATCAAGCTATAACCCCATCCGCAACCCGCAACGCGCCACCGAAAGACGAAACGTGGTTTTGGGGCAGATGGAAAAATATCATTACCTCACTCCGGCGCAATACAAAGCCAACACCGCATTGCCGCTTAGCCTTGATCTGAGCTATGTGGAAGACGATTCGCACGGCGACTCGTACCTGCGCCGCGCCGTTGAAAAATGGCTGGACAAATGGTGCAAGGAAAACGACTATAACCTGTACGAAGACGGCCTGAAGATTTATACCACCATCGATTCAAGGATGCAACGCTATGCCGAAGAGGCCGTTGCCGAAAAGATGAAAATGCTGCAAAAGCGCTTTTACAACCTGTGGGGCAATAAAATACCATGGCGCGACTCGAAGGGAGTGGAGATTAAGGATTTTATCCTGAAAAATGAGCAGCGCCTGCCCATTTACAAGCTTCTGGACAAAAAGTATAATGGTGATACCGTTAAAATACAGGAGTATTTTAAAACCAAAAAACGGATGAAGGTATTTACCTGGAACGGCGAGCAGGACACCACCTTCTCCACCATCGATTCGATTAAATATTACGCCAAAATACTGAATACCGGCATGATGACCCTCGAGCCATCTACCGGAAAAATAAAGGTATGGATAGGCGGCATCGATCACCGTTTTTTCAATTATGATCACGTAAACCAGGCCCGCAGGCAGGCAGGCTCTACATTTAAACCATTCGCTTACCTGACCGCGCTGGATAATGGCTATACCCCCTGCGATAAGTTTACCGATAAGCCTGTATCCATCAAATACAAAGACAATGGTAAAGACGAGGTTTGGGAACCCAACAATGCCGATTTCCATTTCTCGTACCGCGAGATGTCGTTACGCTGGGCCATGGGTAAATCTGTCAATTCTATCACCGCACAACTAACCGAAAAGGTAGGCTGGGACAAAATTGTAGAATACGCCCACCGGTGCGGTATTGAAAGCCCGCTTAAATCGGTGCCCTCGGTATCGTTAGGATCTAACGATGTATCGGTTTACGAGATGGTTAGGGCCTACAGCACTTTCTTAAATAAAGGCGAAAAGATCGATCCGTTGCTGGTTACCAAAATCACCGATCAGCAGGGCAATGTAATACAGGAATTTAAACTGAAAACCGAAAAGGTACTGAGCGAAGAAACAGCCTGGCTGATGCTATACATGTTCCGCGGCGGTATGGAGGAGCCGGGCGGTACCTCGCAGGCGCTTTGGGAATACAACGGTCTCTGGAAAAAAGATAACCAGATTGGCGGTAAAACCGGCACCTCGTCCGACTATGTGGACGGCTGGTATATGGGCATCACTAAAGATTTGGTAACCGGCGTTTGGGTTGGTGCCGATGACCGTTCGGTTCACTTTACCAGTTCTGAAACCGGCGAAGGTTCGCATACGGCCCTGCCTATCTTCGGCAGGTTTATGGAAAAAGTTTATGCCGATCAGTCGCTGGGCTATACATATGGCCCGTTCCCGAAACCGTGGACCAAGATTACCAAAACCTATAACTGCCCATCGCCGCATATCGCGGAAGATACCACATCAACAGATAGCTTAAGCAACCCTATTGATACAACCGGCGTAACACCGCCTGTACAGGAACCAACGCCGGAAAACCCGGAAAGTACGCCGCCTGCACAAAACAGGTAGTTATTTTACTTGGTGAAGATAAAATGAATAAGGTTGTTTTTTAATTAAGAACAGCCTTATTTTGTTAAATTAGCCCTATCTATTACTTGAATAATATATGAATAAAGCTTACTCACTTTTCAATCGGGTTAAAAAATATGCCATTATATTTATTGCCGTTGTTGGCTCATTGCTGCTGAGCACCAATGCCAGGGCACAGTATTTTGGCCAGAATAAAGTGAGGTATAAAAACCTGAAGTTTAACGTTTACAAAACCCCGCACTTCGAGATTTACTACTACCTGAAAAACGATAGCATGGTAAAGCGCTTCGCCCAGGAAAGCGAATTGTGGTACACCCTGCACCAGCAGGTTTTCAGGGATACGTTTAAACATGCCAACCCCATTATCCTTTACGCCAATCACCCCGATTTTCAGCAAACCACGGCGATAGATGGTGAAATTAGCGTGGGCACCGGCGGTGTTACCGAAGGACTTAAAAACCGCGTGGTAATGCCTGTGATGGAAACCAACCAAACCACCCGTCACGTTATCGGCCACGAGTTGGTGCATGCGTTCCAATACCGGTTATTGTTAGGACATGATTCAACAGAGTACGAAAATATCAACAACATCCCCCTCTGGATGATTGAAGGTATGGCCGAATACCTCTCATTAGGTAAAAAAGACACCTACACAGCCATGTGGATGCGCGATGCCTACCTGAATAAAGATATCCCTACAGTACGGGATTTAACTGAGAGCAGCAAATATTTCCCTTACCGCTATGGCGAGGCCTTTTGGTCGTTTATCGGTTCAACTTATGGCGATACGGTGATCGTTCCGTTTTTTAAAAATGCGGCGCGGTATGGCCTGGAGTACGGCATCAGGCGAACATTTGGTTATGATGATAAAACGCTTTCGCGCCTCTGGAAAAACTCGATAGAAGCTACCTACAAACCTTTCCTGAAAGATACCACACAAACACCCAGGGGCATTAAACTGGTAGATAGTAAAAATGGCGGCGATTTGGTAGTTGCGCCTTCGGTTAGCCCCGATGGTAAATATGTGGCCTTCCTTTCGGCGAAAAGCTTGTTTAGTATTGACCTGTATCTGGCCGATGCAAAAACGGGGCGAATATTACGAAAGCTCACCAGCAAGGTATCCAACACTCATATTGATGAATTTAACTTCATCGAATCGGCAGGCGCCTGGTCGCCCGATGGTACAAAGTTCGCGTTCAGTGTGTTTAGCAAAGGTAGAAACCGGTTGGATGTGGTTGATTTAAAAAGCGGCAATGTGGTTGATGATATTTCGATGGAGCAGGTTGAACAGTTCAGCAACCTGTCGTGGTCGCCAAATGGCAGGGATATCGCTTTCCAGGGACTGGTTGAGGGACAAAGCGACCTGTACTCCTATAACTTTGATACCAAAAAGATCACGCAGCTTACCAATGATAAATATTCCGATTACCAGCCAAGCTACTCGCCTGATGGTAAAAAGATCGTTTTTTCGAGCGACAGGACTACTTATGATCAGAGCCTGGAGCAAGATATCCCCTTTAACCTTGCCGAGCTTGACCTGGCAACAGGTAAAGTTACCGACCTGAAAATTTTCAATACCGCCAATAACCTCAATCCGCAATACTCGGCCGACGGCAAACAGATCTACTTCCTGTCTAACCGCGACGGCTTCCGGAACCTTTACCGGTATACTATCGACGGCGGCAAGATTGAACAAATGACCAACCTGTTTACCGGTATTTCGGGCATTACCGAATATTCGCCGGCCTTGAGTATCTCCAATCATGATGATGTGGTTTACTCGTACTATCGCGCGCAGAAGTACGCCATTTACAATGCTAAAGCTTCAGATTTTACACCGGTTGTGGTACAGCCCGGCGATGTAAATTTTGCAGCAGGAACCTTACCTCCTAACCGCTCGGTAGGTGTCGATCTGATCAACTCTAACCTGAACAATTTTCTCGCTTACCGCAAAATCCCGGCTGATTCGGTGAAGGCGATCCCTTTCCGCTCCAAGTTTAAGCTGGATTACCTGGCAGGCAGCGGCATTGGCGTGGGGGTAAGTAACTTTTACGGCACCAGCCTATCAAGCGGCATCCAGGGTGTATTCAGCGATATTTTGGGCCGTAACCAGATTTTTGCCGCAGCTTCGGTTAACGGGCAGATCTATGATTCGGGTGCGGCAGTTACCTATGTAAACCAAACCGGCCGTTGGAACCTCGGTGTCGGGGCTTCGCACATACCCTACCAGTTCGGTTTTAATACGGCTACCTACCCGGTTAGAAACGTGGGCGGCAAAAACCAAACCGTATATTCTGATAACATCGATATCATCCGGAATTTTGAGGATGCCGGACGGGTGTTTACCTCCTACCCTTTTTCGCGTACTACGCGTTTTGAGGTAAGCGGCGCTGCATCGCACAACTATTATCGTGTTGACAGGTATGCCGATTATTACGGACTGGATACAGCGGTAGTAAACGGTAAACAACAGATCAGCATTGGTAACTATATTGGCTCCGACAGGAAAAAGATTCCGAATGAGGAAGAGACAGCTACCCTGAACAACAACTACGGTTCGGCGTACTTTTATAACCTCAAATCATATTCAATCCTTACACTTTCAACAGCCCTCATTGGCGACAATTCATTTTTTGGCGTTACCGCGCCGCTTAATGGCTTCAGGTACCGCCTGGAAGCGGGTTATAACTTTGGCACCTATAAATTTTTCTCGCCCACCATCGATCTCAGAAAATACGTAAGGGTTGCGCCGGTAACATTTGCCGCCCGCTTTTTTGCAACCGGCCGCTTTGGCGAAGATAAAGGCCTGTACCCGCTGTTTGTGGGCTATCCTTTTTACATCCGTGGTTACGAAGGGCAAACATTTTATAACCGCAACCAGGCCACGGCCACTAATGGTTTCAATATCGATCAGCTGTCGGGCAGCCGTTTGGCAGTTTTCAATTTCGAAACGCGTTTACCCTTTACCGGGCCGGAGAAACTGGCGGCTATTAAATCAAAGTTCCTGTTTACCGATCTGAACTTGTTTTTTGATGCCGGACTGGCCTGGAACGCCGGAGATCACATCTATTTCCAAAAGAACCCGCCCGTGCTGAGCCAGCAAAACATTCTGGATCAGGACGGCAATATTTTGAGTACCCAAACAACTTATGGCCGGGTACCGGCACTAAGCGCGGGTGTATCATTAAGGATAAACGTTTTCGGCGCTTTTATTTTGGAGCCATACCTGGCTGTGCCCTTCAACCGTACCGATGTTAAAAAACCGGTATTTGGCCTTGGCTTTACTCCGGGTTGGTAACAGCGCGATTGATGTATAAATAACAAAAGCGGCACGTTAGGCCGCTTTTGTTATTTAATGCAGTATCGCTTTTGTTATGGCAGCAGCAGATGAGCCGTCTCCATCCATTTCTTAATCAGTGCAGTTCGCTCTTTCAAAAACTTAACACCCCAGAATATGTTCGACCAGTCATCATAGTTTTCATACTGAAAACCGAGATAAAAGATCCAGAACCCAAACCCCAGATACGGTATTGCAGCTATTTCCTCATCCGATAGCGGTTTCACCTTGCGATAACTTTCAACGAAAACGCCCACCGCCCTGCGGGCTTCCTCCCGCATAATTCTGCCAAATGTAAATTCTAAAAAAAAATGAATAACAAACGAGGTTATATCATAAGCCAGCAACCCCTGTCCGGCAAAATCGAAATCAAAAAAAGTAATCCCGTCACTTTCGTCAAAGTGAAAATTCTTGGGTAAGAAATCAAAATGGCAATAACCGTAACTAAAGTTTGGAGTGAAATAATCATACCGGGCAATCACCTCAGTAGCTGTATTCTTTAAATAATTATATTCATCATCAAGCCCGGCAAAGGCTGGTGCAACTACCCGCAGCGGATTTATAATCGCGGTTTCCACCGAGTAAGGTCTTCTGGGGTAGTTCAACTGAATTGATGAACTTATCTGATGCAGGAGGGCCATCTCCCGCCCTACCGTATCTAACTGGTGATCCGTCATGGTATAAACCGGCTTTCCCTGCGCCCACGAAAATAACACGCCGTAGCGGGTACCTTCGGCGGCATTAAAAACCTGCAATAGTTCTCCATTTATTGCAGGGATTGGCGTTGATACCCTCGCGCCATTTTCGACCAGGAGGTTCAGTAACGCTACCTCGCCTTTTATCTCCGCTAATTTCCGGTGCGAATCGCGGTAAATTTTGAAAATGTATTTTTCAGCATTATTCTCAATAATGTAAGTATCGCTAACATTGCGGATCAGCAGCCTGCAGGTTGTACCGGTTAAGCCATAATTTTCACTAAGCCTAATGTTTAAAGCCTTTGATGATAAGGTTGAGTACTGGGTAGGGAAAATTTCCATAGGTGAGCAAAGGTATGCTTTTACCGGTTACGGTGAGATTTCCGGTTATAGCGAAAATCGCTGTAAACCTGTAGTAAAAATTAAAGGGGGTATAGATTAGAGATTTTCACACTAATTTTTCCGGATGATCGAATTACACCAATGCTTTTAAACAGGGCATAGCTTTTTAAGAAAAGAGTTTGTTATTGCCTATGTAAAAACCTCACCCCAGCCCTTTCCAAAGTAGAGGGAGCGCTTAAAGCGCTTCTTCTTGGAGAGGATTTAGGTGAGGCTAAACATAAGATGCCTTTTAAAAGCGATTACACCAATGCCTGGATAATAAATAAAGTGATCAGTGGTGAATTCCCCTTAAGGTTGTCAGACTTGAAAGATAATTGATGTAAGTTTCCTTATAAAACTTAGTCAAACAGTACTAACTGCTTTAAAGCAATTGTGCTGAACAATCTGTTCAGCATATGGTAATTGATTAAAAAAACACTTTTATATTTAGTATGTTTAAGTTGTAACCTACGCACCATGAAAAAGTTACTACTATCAGTATCGATGCTTTTTTATTCAGCCCTATTATTTGCACAGGCCAACGATAAAAACGGTGCGCCGGTGATCCCGGTTATGCTACCGACAAATGATATTGTAAAAAACATATCATTGATACCCAATATGAGCAGGTTTGCTTCGTTCATCAGGAAAACAAACCTGATGCGGACATATACCAGCCGCGGACCAATCACCGTTTTTGTGCCCGTTGATGAGGGTTATACCGATATGCCAGCAGGCAAGCTCGACTCGCTAAGCAAACCAGGCTATATATGGGATTTAACCGATCTGGTTACTTATCACGCGTTAGCGGGAGAATACAAACTGAAAGAGATCAGGAAACAAATCAATAAGCACAAAGGAGTTGCTACGTTTACCACCCTATCGGGCGGGATACTTACAGCTAAGTTTGATAGCAACAGTAATATTATTTTAGTTGACGCCAACGGCGGCGAAATCATGATTAACCAGCCGGATATCGCTCAAAACAACGGGATTATCCACGTTGTGAACAAAGTACTGATACCCAAAAAAAGAGTGATTTAAAAATCACCTGTTCTTACTTCACCCGGGGACACAACTGAATATCCGGGATGCCGGACCATGCCTGTTTCCAAGCCACCACCGCTGTAACGGCCTCTATAATGATGAATGACAGCTATTGCCGAAGCACCGAGTACGACACACTGCCTGGTATTGATGGCACACACCATTTAACAATGCCATAAACAGTACATAGCGTAAAAGCTTCTTAAAAAGCCAAAACCCTGCGGTTGGTATTGAGCGACGGGCGCAGTTGGGGCCTTACGCGCAAACCGTTTTCGTATTTTAAGCCGATGGTCAGATCAATCCAATCCGGATTAACCGCGCGGATCATTTTTTCTTTCTGAGGGCGGGTGAATGTGCTCACCACTTTAAAACGTTCCATAGCCTGCTCCTCGGTATTGATCTCTTCAAAGTACACGAGTCGGTTCAGCTGCTGCGCGTTATCAAAGAACAAGGTTGGCATTTCGCTGTAAAACTGGAGGGTTTTCATCAGGTCAGAACATAGGCCCACGTGCAGATTTTTGCGGTTCCTGTCGGTAATGATATAAACGAAACGTTTCATTTTATGATAAAAAATTTGGTGAACAAATAATTATTACTAACTTTATGAGCATAAAATTACTAATAAATTTAGCAAATCCAAATTTTATGTCAATAATTTCACAAAATATTAAATTTCTCCGCAAAAAAAAGGGGCTTACCCAACAGCAATTCGCGGATGAATTAGGTATAAAACGTTCATTAGTAGGTGCATACGAAGAAGACCGTGCCGACCCGAAATACGAACTACTAAAAACATTAGCAACCTATTTTGACGTTACTATTGATGACTTTATCAACGAAACCATCAACGAAAAATGGCAGCCCAAACCAAAAGGCAACCCGGCCAACATCCGGATCCTGAGCATTTCGGTTGATAAAGAAGATAATGAAAATATTGAGATGGTGCCTGTAAAAGCCAGCGCCGGTTACCTTAACGGCTACGCCGATCCCGAATACGTTTCGCAGTTGCCTAAGTTTTACCTGCCTATGTTTAAGCAGGGTACGTTCCGCGCTTTCGAAATTAAAGGCGATTCGATGCTGCCCTTACAATCGGGTACTATTATAATAGGTGAATACGTAGAAAACTGGGCAGATGTTAAAAGCGGTGAAACGTACGTGGTGATCTCTAAAAACGACGGGGTGGTTTATAAGCGTATCGGCAATAAGTTTAAAGAGAACAAAAAGCTGAAACTGATATCAGACAACCCGGTGTATGAGCCTTATGAAATATCGGGCGAGGATGTACTGGAGTTATGGAAAGCCAAAGGCTACATTTCAATGCATTTACCGGAGCCATCGCCCGAGCCTACCATGGAAAGTTTAACCAGCATGATGGCCCAGATGCAGCGTTCGATATCCAACCTACAGCAAGGCAACAATTAAGTTACATCGGCTTTTTTAAACCATTACGGTATATCTTTATCATAAGATTAAAACGTAAATAAATCAAAAGCTATGAAAAAATTATTGTTAATGTGCTGTTTCGTATTAGGAATTTCGGCAGCAAGCCATGCGCAAGGCATGATGAGGAAAAGCCCTGAAGAAAGAGCTAAGGATTTGCAAACCCAGTTTAAACTAACGGATGATCAAACTGCTAAGATCACTGCGGTTTATAAAGAACAGGTTACCAAAATGGATAGCGTACGTACTGCCGCTAACGGCGACAGGGATGCCATGCGTTCGGCAATGCGCCCGATGATGGAAGCTACGAATGCCAAAATCAAAGCCATTTTAACTCCCGAACAAGCTGCCGCTTACGATAAAGCCATGAAAGAACGTATGGAGCGTATGCGCCAGGGTGGCGGTCAATAAGCATTAAACATTACCATAAATTGAAAGCGGCCATTAGCCGCTTTTTTTATTTTTGCATAAAACAGCAGCATTGAAACAGGCCGAAGATTTTTTGATATTTAAACTTGCCGAAAGGCAACAGGCGGGTAATTACAGGGCCTTGAAAAGCGAAAGCGGCCTCGCCGATTTTTGTTCGAACGATTACCTCGGCTTTGCCCGCTCAGAAGCTTTAAAGCAAAGTATTGCAGCCGAGACGGCAAATCATCCGCTTAGCTTAAATGGTTCGGCCGGGTCGAGATTGCTATATGGCAATATACAATATGCCGAAGAGCTGGAAAAGCAAATAGCCGACTGGCACGAAAGCGAAGCCGGTTTATTATTTAACTCAGGCTATGATGCCAACCTCGGCCTGATTTCCTCCCTGGCGCAGCGCGGCGACACCCTAATTTTAGATGATCTGGTACATGCCTCCATTATCGACGGTGCCCGTTTAAGCTATGCCAACCGTTATAGCTTTAAACATAACAATCCCGAAAGCCTTGAAAATAAATTAAAACTGGCCAAAGGCAATTGTTACGTGATTATTGAAAGTGTTTACTCGATGGATGGCGATACCCCCCCTCTGCATGAGATTGTAGCCCTCACCGAAAAATATAATGCCGCGCTTATTGTTGACGAAGCACACGCGGTAGGCCTGTATCCCAAAGGCCTGGTTCATAACCTTAATTTACAGCAGCGCGTTTTTGCCCGTGTGGTTACTTTCGGCAAGGCGCTCGGCAGTCACGGCGCTGCGGTGCTGGGCAGCAATAACCTGCGCAATTACCTCATAAACTTTGCACGCCCTTTTATTTATACCACCGCCGCCCCGTTTCACCAGCTGGCGGCCGTAAAAATGGCTTACGGACTCCTTGAAACATCGGCAGATAACATGCGTGAGCTCCGAAACAACATCTGCCTGTTTAAGGATAAAATTAAACCAGGTAAGGATTTTACGCTGATAGAGAGTAACAGCGCCATACAGTGTATTTTGTTAGGGAGCAACCAACTGGCACGCCAGGCAGCTAACCAGTTGCAGATAAACGGCTTGGATGTGCGCGCTATTTTAAGCCCTACGGTTGCAACCGGAACCGAACGCATCAGGATTTGCCTGCACAGTTTTAATACAGAAAATGAATTAACTTTGCTGGCTGATACCCTTAAAAATTTAGCACAAGTACATGCCTGATAAGCAACCTATTTTTATTACCGGTATTGGCACCGGCATTGGTAAAACAATAATATCGGCTATTTTAACCGAAAAACTAAAGGCAGATTACTGGAAGCCCATACAATCGGGCGACCTGGATAAAAGCGATACGCTTACGGTTAAAAGCCTCATTTCGAACAAAGTTACCAGGTTTTTTCCCGAAGCATACGCGCTTACACAACCGTTTTCGCCCCATAAATCGGCAGCACTCGACAAGATTACCATCGACCTGGAAAAAATTGTGCTCCCTCAAACACAAAACCAGCTGATCATTGAAGGAGCCGGTGGCCTCATGGTGCCACTGAATAATAATTTTTTAATTATCGATCTCATTAAACAGTTAAACGCGCGGGTAGTACTGGTAAGCAGGCATTACCTTGGCAGTATTAACCATACCCTGCTATCGATACATGCGCTTAAAAAATACGGCATCCCGGTTATGGGTATCGTATTTAACGGACCAAAGGATATTTATTCCAAAAGCTATATCCTTGAATATTCTGAACTGAACGATCTCGGCCAGATCCCGGATTATCAAACTATCGACAAAAAAACTGTTAAGGAAGCGGGGAAGTTGATTACCTTGTAATGGCGTTATTTTTAAAATATCTTTAAAAGGCAATTAGCACCTCATTATGAAAAACATTACCGTGATAGGTTCGGGTACTATGGGCAACGGCATTGCTCATACTTTTGCGCAATACGGCTTTAATGTAGCCGTTGTTGATATCAGCGACGATGCCCTGAGCAAAGCCCTGCAAACCATTGCCGCTAATTTAGACAGGCAGGTAAAAAAAGGTGTCATCAACGAGCAAACCAAAGCAGATACCCTGAATCATATCAGCGTATTCACCGATTTAGCTGAAGGCGCCAAAAATGCCGACCTGGTAATTGAAGCCGCTACCGAAAACCAGGAAATAAAACTGAAACTATTTAAACAGCTGGCCGAGATTTGTGGTGAAAACACCATCCTTGCCTCTAATACCTCCTCTATATCTATCACCAAAATAGCTTCGGTAACTAAAAACCCGGGCAATGTGATTGGTATGCACTTTATGAACCCCGTGCCAGTGATGAAACTGGTTGAGGTAATAAGAGGATATGCTACCACCGATAATGTTACGGCAACTGTGATGCAGCTTTCGCGCACCTTGGGTAAAGAGCCCGTTGAGGTGAATGATTACCCCGGCTTTGTTGCCAACCGCATTTTAATGCCCATGATTAATGAAGCCATTTATACCTTATATGAAGGCGTTGCCGGTGTACAGGAAATTGACACGGTAATGAAACTGGGTATGGCCCACCCGATGGGTCCGCTGCAACTGGCCGATTTTATTGGTTTAGATGTATGCCTGGCTATTTTAAAAGTATTGCAGGATGGCTTTGGCAACCCTAAATATGCCCCATGCCCTTTATTGGTAAATATGGTAACAGCAGGGCATTTAGGTGCAAAAACCGGCAAGGGTTTTTATCAATATACGCCGGGTAGTAAAGAACTGGTAGTAGCCGGTAAGTTTAGCCGTTGAGCGGGTTAAACTTTTGATGTTTGTGGTTGTCAAAAAATAAAAACTTAACAACAAAAGCATCATTAAAATGAAATCCATAGTTAAATTAGGAATAGTGCTTGCCTTAACAGGTTCATTATTTGCCTCATGCGCAAGCCAGGCTTATGTTACCGAACAACCTGTTGAACCTGTTTATGTACGCCCGGTAGCACCATACCCCAATGCCGTTTGGGTTCCGGGCGAGTGGGTTTGGCGCGGCAACCATTATGTATACCACCGGGGTTTTTACGCACGACCACGTTATAACAGAGTGTATGTACAAGGCCACTGGCAGCCAACCAACCGCGGTTACGTTTGGATAAGAGGTTATTGGAGATAGTCATGCCCCCCTGCCCCCTAAAGGGGGAGTTATAAATGACAAAAGCCGGAAGCAAATCAATTTTGCTCCCGGCTTTTGGTTTTCCGCTGTTGCTCCCCCTTCAGGGGGTTGGGGGGCTTACATCCTTTCCGGCACTTCTATCCCTAACAATTTCATCCCTTTGGAAATCACTTTGGCTGATGATGCCGATAAAATCAGCCTGAATTGCTTCGAATCCTCATCTTCGGCCTGCAGTATCGATTTTTCGTGGTAAAACTTATTGTAGGTTTTAGCCAGTTCATATACATAGTTGGCAATAACTGCCGGGCTGTACCCTTTAGCCGCCTCTTTAACTGTTTCCGGGTATTTATCGAGCATTACCACCAGATCGCGCTCTACATCTGCAAGCTCAGTTACCGCCGGTTTGTTTTGAGGCTGATAACCGGCCCTGCTCAATACCGATTTGATACGGGCGTGGGTATACTGAATAAATGGCCCGGTATGTCCCTGAAAATCCACCGACTCATTAGGGTCAAACAACAAACGCTTTTTCGGGTCAACTTTTAACAGGAAGTACTTAAGCGCCCCCATACCAATAGTATGGTAAAGTTCCGCTTTATCTGCTTCACTAAAGCCCTCAACTTTACCCATCTCTTCGGTTTGCTGCTTCGCTGTAGCCTCCATCTCGGCCATCAGATCATCCGCATCAACCACTGTACCCTCGCGCGATTTCATTTTACCCGAAGGCAGATCGACCATCCCATACGACAGGTGAAACAACCCATCGGCACCTACTTTACCCAACTTCTGCAATATCAGGAACAAAACTTTGAAGTGATAGTCCTGCTCATTACCCACCACATAGACGGATTTATCCATATGGTAATCGTTGTACTTGAGTTGCGCAGTACCCATATCCTGGGTAATGTAAACCGAAGTACCGTCTCCACGCAGCACCAGCTTTTCATCCAAACCATCGGCAGTCAAATCAATCCAAACCGAGTTATCTTCTTTTTTAAAGAAAACACCTTTTTCAAGGCCTTCCTCAATAATATCCTTTCCTAACAGGTAAGTATTGGATTCGTAGTAGTATTTATCAAAATCAACGCCCAGTTGCTTGTAGGTTTCGGCAAAACCTGCGTACACCCAACCATTCATGGTGCGCCACAGGTTCATCACCTCTTCGTCTCCGGCCTCCCACTTTTGCAGCATTTGCTGGGTTTCGATCATAATTGGGGTAACATTTTTGGCTACCTCTTTAATCTTATCCTCCTCAGCTTCAATTTTATCGGCAAGCTCTTTTAAAAGCTTCGCGTTGCTTTGGGGCGTTTGCGCTTGCTTATCTTTTACTTTGGCGATGGTGGCTAAAGCCTCTTCTATTTTTACTTTTTGGGCTTCTTTAAACGCCGACAGGTTATTGTTTTCATAAACTTCGGCCAATATCGGTTTAAGCTGTTCCCTCAGTTCCTTATCAAAAAGCACATAGTACTTACCTACCAGGTGGTCGCCTTTCATACCTGATGACTCAGGTGTTTCGCCATTGCCAAATTTTTGCCAGGCCAGCATCGATTTACAGATGTGGATGCCGCGATCATTAACCAGGTTGGTTTTAATTACCTCGTAACCATCGGCAGCTAAAATTTCTGCAACCGAATAACCTAACAGGTTGTTGCGGACATGGCCAAGGTGCAGGGGTTTATTGGTATTTGGCGATGAGTATTCAACCATTACCTTTTGTCCGTTTGGTTTGGCTACCGCGAAATCGTCGGCAGTGATCGTATGGTATAACCGGTTAATCCAGTATTCATCGCTGATAGAAATATTGAGGAAACCTTTAATTACATTAAAAGAAGCTACTTCTTTCAATTCGTTTTTAACATATTCGCCTATTTCGGTACCGGTTTGCTCGGGGCCCTTGCGCGAAAATTTGGTAAACGGAAAGGTTACTATGGTTACCTGCCCGTCAAACTCTTTACGGGTTTCCTGTATGCTAACAGCAGCCGGTTCAATATCAGTTTGGTATAAATGTTTAACTGCTTTTACGGCTGCTTCAATAATAAAATCCATAGGGCAAAATTAAATAAAATGAGCGGATTGGCTATATTAAAGTGGCGAGTTTATACGATGTAGAAAGGTAGGTATCTACCGTTACCGTTAAGGGACCTACTTCCTGCACAACCGGGTTAATAATTCCTGATGCTGCGGAAACTTTACAATCAACTCATCCCGCTTTGCCATTTCAAATTCGTTAAAGTCAAAACCCGGAGCAACGGCGCAGCTTACCAAAGTAAAACCGGCTCCTGTTTTAATTTTTGCCGCGAACCATGATCCGGCTTCAACAATAACCGAAAAATTGCCGGTATCAAGGTCAGACAATTCGTGGCTTATCAAATTACCTTCCGGACCGATTACATGGATCAGCAACGGCGCGCCTTTATGAAAATACCAGAGCTCGTCCGAAGCGATACGATGAAAGCCCGAAAAGTCGTCATTCTCCAGTAAATAATAAATGGAGGTGCATGCCTGTTTTACATCTTCCGCGCCAACGCGGTTTACCTGACGTGCAGATCGGAAAGTTTCTTTATAATGACCACTTTCCGGGTGGGGCAGCAGGTTTAATGTCCGGATGTAATACGCGGCAGACTGATTTTCCATAAAGCAAAGATAGCGGATAGAGTGTGTTTTTACTTCGCCGGCCGGTCAAAAGGCCTTATGCAGGATTACGGTTACCGGCTGCCCGGAGTGCAACAGTGTTAATTGCTTGTCCGGTATCAATAAAACAAGTACAACAACATCCCTGAATAGTACAATTGCATTGGTTTACAGACCACTACTTTTGTTGTATAATTAAACTATTATAATATGGAACAGAAACTTCCGCTCCCTCCTTTTACCCGGGAAACCGCTATACAAAAAGTTCAATTAGCCGAAGATGCCTGGAACAGCCAGGACCCGGTACGGATATCGTTAGCTTATACCATCGATACCGAATGGCGCAACCGGTCGGAATTTGTTAACGGCCGCGAACAGGTGGTTGAGTTTTTAACCCGCAAGTGGCAAAAGGAATTCAATTACAAGCTTAAAAAAGAACTCTGGGCATTTACCGATAACCGCATAGCCGTGCGTTTTGAGTATGAATATCAAAATGCCGATGGCGAATGGTTCCGCGCTTATGGTAACGAAAACTGGGAATTTGACGAAAACGGGTTAATGCAAAAACGTTATGCCAGTATCAATGATGTGCCGATTAAAGAAGCAGACAGGCGGCTGTAATTCATATTACAGCAACCTGTTATCTGGAACCTGATTTATAAAGCGGTAACTTAGTGTAACTTAGTTTGCGGCATTGCATAATTTGCTCAAGGCCTTGTTGGATATGATTTTGCGTATAACAAAACATTGGTTTTGCTGTATATCGTAATTAACGAACCGCGCTAACGGTATATCGTCATAAAAAGCCAACAACACAAAGCACAAATAGCTTATTATCAATAACTTAAAGCGGCGGCATAAGTATTGAATAAACAATGGTATACAAAAATCCAAATCATTAAAAAACAATACTTTAACCTTAAAACTTTTTATCATGCCAAACGCTTTATCAACATTCGGAGCCATTCATACTGCCATCAGTATTGTTGGCGTAGCCGTAGGTTTTATGGCTTTATTCCAGGATGGGAAAATCAGTCCACAATCAAAAAACGGAAAAATTTATGGCGTATTCACTGTGCTGGCCTGCCTCTCGTCGTTCCTGGTGATGAAAACCGGTCACCTGAGCAGTGCCCATAATCTTTCGTTCCTTATCCTGATATTGCTGCCCTTTGTTTATTACGCGCCCGCATTACGCATTTTTGACGGCAAGGCAGATTATGTGCAAACCGTGGGTATGACGGCTACCTTGTTTTTTTCGCTAGTGCCGGCAGTTGTTGAAACGCTTACCCGCCTCCCGGTTGAGCAACCCCTGGCCAATGGCCCGGATTCACCGGTGGTTAAAACAGGATTATTGGTACTGTTAACGGTATTTGCCGCTATCATGATTTACCAGGCCGTTAAGCTGCGCAAGCAACGAAAAGCGGCGCTAAGTCCATCTATGTAATATTTTATATGCGGCATATTTTGATTGAAGCCCTCCTTGTTGGAGGGCTTTTTTGGGGGTATTTAGTTTTTTTAAAGAAGATAAGTGTCCAACCTCTTGAAATTGAGCTCTTCAACTCAATCGTCCGTAATACAAAAAATACATGCGGGCGGTCTTTCAAAGATCTGAACCCAGTTTATCTAATCAGCCTTGCTTATCCTGCCCGAGCCGGCATAGCGGGTTTCGCCAATGCTTGCCGAACCAGAATATAGCACACTACCCGAACCGGAAATACGTGCCGATACCTTTTTGCTGGCCATAATATTTATATCACCCGATCCGGCTATCGAAGCCTCTACTGTTTCGGTGCTTAATGATTTACCGTTGATCTGCCCCGAACCACTGATACGGCACTCGGCCAACCCGGTGCTGCCTTTAACATCTATCGAACCGGAACCGCTGATCTTTATATCAAGCGTACCCGATTTAACCGCGGTTTTAATATTACCCGAACCGCTTAGCGCGATCTTCGCGTTTTCGGCTGTCATCACGCCATCAACAGTGGTGTTACCTGAACCGCTGTTGGCCAGGTAGGCTACAGTTTTGGCCGAAATGTAAATATCAGCACGCTGTATGTTGCCATGGCTTTTCCAGTGGTTTTTAAATTCAACTTTAAGGATCCCGTTTTCCACCTCGGTTTTGATATCATCAACAATGTTGGCATCAACGTCGAGCTTTACGCCTTCTGTTCCGTCAATTTTAATAAAAACATGAAAAGGGCCGCCACAGGCTATACCGTTATAACCGGAAACATCGCGGGTTACCGTTTGCGCAGATACTTTAACAGCTACCGAAACAACCAGTACAGAAGCCATTAACGAGAAGATTAGTTTTTTCATGATCGCCTTTTTTATTTATATGACGACATCACCTTTAAAAACGTTGCAATGCTTTTTACATTTACGCTATAGCCTATCGTAAAATAGTAACCGACCCGGATAAGGGCGGCTTTCCCAGTTTCATATCAATAATGTAATAGTAAACGCCCGGAGGCAGTTGTTTACCGTTAAAAGCACCATCCCAGGGCGTGCCATACCCTATCGAATGGAATAACTTTTCACCATACCGGTTAAACACGTCAACCGTAGTGCTTTCATAGGCAACCAGGCCCCTGATCTCCCAAAAATCATTAAAACCATCACCGTTAGGCGTAAAGGTATTAGGTATGGTAATATCCGGCGATACTTTTATCAATACCTGGCTTTGTGCCACACAGCCTAATTTATCGGTTACATACAAGGTATAAACAGCATCCGCATCGCCGGTAAGCGTTGGCTCTTTAATCTTATCATCGTTCAGGCCCCTGGCCGGAACCCAGCGGTATTGTACGTTTTCATCGCTTACGGTTGGGGTTAAAGTAATGGTATGACCTTTTTGCACATAACGTACCCCACCGGCGTTAACTTTTGGCGGCGGCAGAAAAGTGATGGTCACGTCGTCCGTTGCTAAATAACACTGGCCGGGGTTGTTGGCAGTAAGCGTGAGTTTAACCGAACCCTTTTTCACATCATCAGCAGATGGCTGGTATACAGCGCCATTTTCGCTTTCGGGCGAGAGGAAAGTACCCGTTCCGGAGGTTGACCATTTACCGCCGCCCGGCGCAAAAACAGTTCCATCCAGCTTTACTTTTTGTTGCTGCTCGCAAACGTCAATACCCGCGCCAGCTTCAACACCCGGCACCCTGCCGAAGGTGATGGTCATATCGGAGGTGGCCACCTTACAATGATCCTTACTGGTCGACGTAAGGGTAAGAACCACCGAACCGGCTGCTTTGTCTTCTTCTGCCGGTACATAACGGGCATTCAGGTCATTATTCAGCGGCAAAAAGCGTCCTTTACCGCTGGTTGACCATACACCGGTTTTTGTTCCGCCGCCAATTTCGCCGCCCAATTGAACGTACTGATCGGTTAAACAGGCGGTAACGTTTTTTCCGGCATTGGCGGTTGGTGGCTGGTTTACGCGTACGGTTACGGTGTCAACCAAAGTGGTGCAGTTATTTATGGTAACATATAAACTATACAAGCCACCCATATTGGTCGTAGCGTTTTTTATCACCGGGTTTTGTGCTGATGACTTGTAATTGCCGGGACCAGTCCAGGCATAAGTTGCATTAGCTATGGCATCAACATTCAATTTGATATCACTATTTAAACAGATCGGCGAATTGGCACGGATCCGCCTTTGAGGAATTTCAGGTTCAACTTTAACCACGTAGAAAAACGGATTGCCATCGCAACCAAATGCCGATGGTCTGATCACGTATACAACGTTTACGGCAGACACGCCCTTGTTTACCAATACCTCGTTGATCTTGTTGCCCGTTTGTGTGCCCGAAGCAGGGTTGCTGATACCCGTAACATCCGCCCGGCTCCAGGTAAAAGTTGCCGAAGGTACATTTGAGGTAATGGTATAATCTAAAGCCGAACCACTGCAAATTTCGTCGGTAGCCTTGCTGTTGACGGTAACGGACGGATTAACCGTGGCTACCCATTTAAAAGTAGGTCCTGTACAGTTTCCGGTTTGATAATTAAACGTGTAAGTTACGTTAACAGGGGCATTGGTTGTGTTATATAACACCTCGCGGATCACGCTTGCCATCTGCCCCGTAACCGTTTGGTTACTAATGCCCGGCACAGCCTCGCGCGACCAGTTAAAAGCCATCACAGGCGTACTAAAAGCAACGGCATAGTTACCGGTTGTCATATTACAAAGTGTTGACGTCGGCGCGCTGGTAACCATTGGTGTTGGGTACACGGTAACCACATAATTAAAGGCGTTACCCGAACAGCCCTTGATAACCGGGGTAATAACATAGGTAACATCAACAGGATCGGCTTTAGTGCTGGTGAGCGTTTCGTTAATTTGAGACGATGACTGGTTGGATACCGCGGGGTTACTGATCCCCTCTACCGCTGCACGCGACCATATAAACGCAGCCCCCGGCTGATCGGCAGTGATGGTATAAGCCTGGGCTAAGCCACTGCAAACAATATTGGCCGAAGCGCTTGTTATTTTGGGCAATGGCGTTACCGTTACATCAACCTTTGTACGTGGGCTCACGCAACCATCAACAACTGCCTGTACATAATAACTGGTATTGCTTATGATAGCCGGCGTTACATAAGTATCGCCAACCCAAAGCAGGGTGCCGCCGACAGGCGCGTCGTACCATTGGTAACTCCCCGCCGATCCACTTGCCGTAAGGCTGGTGCGGCTGCTTTGGCAGGCTGCCTGGCTTTTGGCTACCGGCGCAGGCAGTTGCCCGTTAACCGTTACGGTTACGGCTGTCATGGGGCTTGTTTGGCTGCCGATGGTTGTATTTACATAGTAAGTGGTGGTTTGCGTAAGTGGCGGCGTAATAAAGTTTGGCCCGGTTGAGAGTTCTTTACCATTTTCGGGCGCACCGTACCATCTGTAGGTACCACCCGGCCCTGTAGCCGATACCGTGGCGATACTCCCCAAACAGGTAGTGGTGCCGACGGCGGTGGGCGGCGGTACCGTGCTGTTTATGGTAATAACAACCCTATCAACACCCGGGCCGCAACTTCCCGAAGGATCATTTGAAGTTAAGGTAAGTGTTACCTGCCTTTCGCCCGCGGCGGGGGTATATACTGCATCCAGTTTGGTAGCATCAGAAAATTTGCCCAGCCCGCCCGACCATCGTCCGCCTGTAACGCCCTCTACGCTGCCGCTAAGCTGAACCGCTTCGCCTGGTTGTACGGTTTGATCGGGACCGGCATTGGCTGTCGCGCCTGGGTCAATGGTAACCTTGGCGGTTCCCGAACCGGCAACTGTTCCGTCGGGATTATAAATGGTATTGGTAACATCGTACTTTCCGGGCTGTGTTTTACGCAGATCAATTTCGCCTGTGGCAGCGCTAACAAATACCAATCCTGCGGGTGTGGCCTTAAAAACGCCCGCGCCCGCGTTTGGAGAGAACTTAGGCTTTGGGTTGGCGCCAAACCGGCAAAAAGGCCCGTCATAACTAAAACCGGGGCTCAGTACCGAAACAATATTCACCCCGGCACTATAAGTTGCAGCACAGGGGCCGTTACCCGTTAGCGTAACAGTATAGCGGCCGGGCTTACTTGCTTTGATATCAATTTCGCCGGTATGGTTATCAATAAATACCAAACCCTCCGGCGACGAGGTAAAAGTACCTCCGGACGGACTTGTGATCACCGGCTTCGGGTTTGGGCTTCCAGGCGTAAATGTACCTGAGGAGTACGAAAACCGGACATCGCTGCCACTACTGTTAATGCTTACGGTTACCGGTACCCGTGGGCTTGTACAATCACCCAGCCGGCTTTGTACATAGTAGGTGGTTTTTTCGGAGATCACCGGCGTATTATAAACGCTGCCGGTAAACAAGGGAGCGCCTCCTGTCGGCAAGCCAAACCACTCGATAGTGCCGCTGCCCGTAGCCGATAACCTGGCTGATGAACCGGAACAAACGGAAGCATCCTCAACACCTGGCACTGATGGACGGGGAGTAACATTAACCCTAACAGCAGTGCGCCCGCTCACGCAATCATTAACCCTGCTCTCCACGTAGTAGGTGGTTGAAGCAGTTAAATCAGGCGTAACATAGCTTTCGCCTGATGATAACAGGGTTCCGCCCACCGGGCTGTCATACCAGGCAACACTCCCGCCTGTCCCGGTCGCGTTAAGTACCGCCGCGCCGTTATAGCAAACGGTGGCATCAGGTACCTTTGGGGCTGGTACCGGCGGTAATACGGTAACTTCTACCGCGGTACGCTCGCTGGTGCAGCTATTGGCAGTTAATTGCACGTAATAGGTTTTGTTAACTGTTGATGCCGGTGTAGTATAACTTGTTCCTGTTTGTAAAAGCTTCCCGCCGGTAGCGGCATCATACCACTGATAAATACCATTGCCTGGCGAGATCACCGACAAGGTAGCCTGCGATCCCGGGCAAATTGTAGCACCCGCGATTACCGGCGCGGCTACGGGCTGGTTAACTATAACCTGTACGGGGGCGCGCTTGCTTATACAACCCGCATCCGAATGGTTTTCAACGTAATAAGTAGTAGTGCCTGTCAATAACGGCGTGGTAAATGTAAGTCCGCTTTTAAGGAGGCGGCCGCCGGTTTCGGCATCATACCAGGCGTAAGTACCCTGCGGGTTTGCCGAGGCCGTTAAGGTAGCGGATGTATGATAACAGATAGTTGTGGTTTGAGCGGCAGGGACCTGCGGAATAGGGTTTACTATTACATTTACCGGTACACGCGGGCTTTCGCAATCATTAAGCCTTACCCGCACGTAGTATGTTTTACTGGCTGTTAAAGCCGGGGTAGTATAATCGGGGCTGGAGATCAGCGAGGTACCTCCCTGCGGAACATCAAACCAATCAAAAAAACCGGTGGGCGCATCGGCATGCAAGGAGGCTACGTCTCCTGAACAGATCTTCACATCTTTTACTACAGGCGTTGGCGGCGGCGGGCTAACCCATGCCGTGACCGGCACCGGCGAACTGGTACAACCGTTGGTTACCCCAACTACGTAATAAACGGTTGTGTTAAGCAATGGAGGTGTTTTAAACAATGGCCCGGTTTGCAAAACCGTACCGCCGGTTGACGAATCATACCAGCTATAGCTGTCGGCACCGCTGGCCTGTAAAGTCGCGATCCCCCCCTGGCAAACAGTGGCACCGGTAACAGTTGGTTTGTTAGTTATAAAAACCGTAACCGGGGTACGCTGACTTGTACAACCACCGATTGTAGTTTGTACATAGAAAGTTGTGGTACTCGTTATGGCCGGGGTAACGTAGGTCTCGCCGCTTGCCAGAAAATTGCCGCCAACCGCAGCGTCGTACCATTGGTAATCGCCGCCCGGGGCGGTGGCCGTAAGCGTTGCCGGACTGTTATGACAGATCACCGCGTTTTTTGCTGTAGGCGCCGCCGGGGTAGTTGATTCGGTTAAGGTGATATTTTTAACAACGCCTTTGCAACCCGGTGTTTTATCAGTAACGGTTACGGTATACGTACCCGCTTTGTTAACGCTGATGCTTTCGCCGGTTTCGCCCGTGTTCCATAAATAAGTGTAAGGCCCCGTACCGGCCGAAGCCGTGGCCTTTAAAACCACCAGCCCCCCTGAGCAAATGATGGTTTCTGATGATGACAGGGCTACCGTAAGTGTACAATTTTGCGCCTTCGCATTCCATCCCGGCACCAGAAACAAAAATAATAATACAACAAAATAAAGATTGCGCATGAACCTCTAAAAATCCATTAAACCACTCTGTTAGCACTCCATAAGGCTGTCACGGACAAACTATTTGCTGAGTATTTATGTTCAGGGCGATAAATAACTCAACAGCGCCGGTACAATTAATCAGGTAGTGCTTATACGGTGCTATTACCTAAATGGTTCCGTTTAAAAGTTTAAACATTAACTTTTCGGCAATTTTATTTAACGAAGAAGAAAGTAGTTAAACCGTAAATCACTAATTACCTGACGGTTCCCATCCAATCCGGCTTAAACAAAAAGAAAAAACCAAGCCTGTTTAACATAATGATTACAGTTAGTTAAATTTTGCTTATCATCGGCGGAGGGCAACTTAAATACCTTTGAAACCAAATACTCATTTTAAATGAAACGTAGGGATTTTATTAAAAACACCACCATTACGGCGCTCAGCGCATCTGTTATAACACCCTTAGCCGCCATGGCCTCTGAAAATGTAACCCATTTTGAAAGCGATGACCTTTCGCCGTCGGCAAGCCTGAAAGATGAATTTAACGTACATTTTATGGCTATCGGCGATTGGGGCCGCAATGGCGAATACGACCAGACCGAGGTAGCCAGGCAAATGGGCCTGTGGGGCGCAGCCAATCCCAACGATTTTGTGATTTCTGTTGGGGATAACTTTTATCCGCTGGGCGTAATCAGTGAAAACGACCCGCTTTTCCACTATTCGTTCGAAAATATTTATACCGCGCATTCGCTGCAATGTAACTGGTACCCGGTTTTAGGCAACCACGACTGGGGGGCCGATCCGCTGGCGCAGGTACGCTACAGTAAGGTAAGCCGCCGCTGGAATATGCCCTCTCTATACTATAAAAAAGAATTTTCGCTGGGCAAAACTGATAAAGTATTAATGCTGATGATTGATACTGACCCTATGCTTCACGACGATAAAAAGCAGCAGGTTGAGGAGCAGATGGTATGGATTAACGAGCAACTCAAAAACGCGGGGGCCGATGTTAAATGGAAAATGATCATCGGGCACCACCCCTACTACACCGTTGGCCCGCGGATTAAAAACTACGATACGCTAACCATCCGCGAAAAGCTGGCCGGTATTTTTGAGAAGTATAAAATTGATGTTTACCTTTCGGGGCATGATCATTCCCTGCAGCACCTCAAACCTGAAGGATATACGCACCAGTTTATATCGGGTGCCGGTTCTGAACTTACCCCGGTTACATCGGGCATCCCCTACAGTAAATTTGAGGCGTCGGAGCATGGGTTTATGTACTTTGCCATCAACAGTAATAAACTGCATGTGAAAGCTATCAACATGGCTGGTAAGGTTTTGTACGAAACTACATTGACGAAGTAGCCCCCACCCCCCTAAGGGGTGAGCGACCGTTTAAACTTTTTAATGCCCAAAAACATAAAAAGCCGGAATGAACTATTCTCATTCCGGCTTTTTTATGTTATACAGTGCCGCTTAATCCAAAAACTTAGCTCTCAGCGCTTTGATATCCTTATCTGTTAAGCCGATCTGGGTTTTCAGATAATTATCTATCGAGCCGTATTGCTTTTTAATGGCGGTAAAAGTAGCGTCGAGATATTCTTTTTTAACACTCAGCACATCTTTGGCTACATTTTCGTCAATCTTCATAAATTTCACCATGCCGTTAACCGATTTCCGGTTCTCGGCAGCGCGGTAATAGTTCGAGGCTTCATAATCTTTCATAATGGTTTCGTACGGCACGCCCAAGCTGTACAGCAATAAGGCAGCGCCTATACCGGTGCGGTCTTTACCGGCGGTACAATGAAACACCAGGCTCTTATCTTCGGGCATGGCGAGCAACTTACCGAAAAACGGCTTGTACCTTTCGGCCAGGAAAGTAGTGTTGGCGTAATAGGCCGTCATCACCGAATCGCCATGGGTTGTTTTCCTCAGGCTCTGCATCATATTGCTGTTGGCATCATCACTTCCGGCCGGGCATAAAATATAATCGGTATTAGGGTTCAGCCTATCCGGCGCCTGTTTCGATTCCTGGGTACCGCGCAGGTCAACATCATAGGCTATTTTGCGTTCGGCTAAGGCGACCAGATCCTGATCGGTGAGCTTGCTCATATCGGCGCTGCGGTATACCTTACCCCATTTTACATGGTGTCCATCCTTAGTAGCATAACCGCCAAGATCCCGGAAGTTTACAGCGCCCTGTAATTCTACTTTACGTTTGGCGCTATCGGCAATCTGGGCTTCAGCCTGCCCCGCGAGGCAAACAGCTAAAATTAAAATTAACTTTCTCATATCCGTTTTAAATGGAAAAAACAGAGGCCCTAAACCGGGCCGCTGTTTCAATTAATTAGTGTACGTATATATTTTTTTATTTGGTAAGCCAGGTATCTTTAAATACATCATCAGTACCGCCAAACTGGCTGGCGATAGCCTTCTGGTAATTAGCATTATTGGCGTTAATCTCATCTAAAGGATACAACCAACGACGTGGTAATTTACCACCAGGAGTACCTAAACCGGTGCCACCTTCGCTAAATGCCGGTAAACCGGTACGGCGGTGGTTCATATATGCTTCCCAACCCGAGTTCATGAAAAAAGCAACATATTTTTGTTGTAAAATTTGAGCAAGAGCTGCTGTAGGTGAACTTAAATTATAGCTCACATTAGCAAGAAATGTCGCGTTATCTGTAGTGACTGTACCTATGCTTTTACCACCTACTTCGGATATCGAAACCGTTGAATTTGCATTAACGTTTAAACCGAAATTGCTGAATGAAGCAGCGATACCTTTATCATACCACGATTTTGCATCGGTTGCGGTAAGCGTTGGAGCCCAGCCACGGTTAATACCTTCGGCAATATTGAAGCATAATTCAGGATAACCGATAAATATAAACGGCTCGGCAGTAGCGCCGGTAGCTGAACCAAAATAACGCATACCATTAAAGTTTGAATATTTGGCGGCGTCGTTTTGCAGGGTTGATATCGGTGTTCCCGGATCAGCGCCTATGTAGTTTGAAAAATCGCCGACATTTGTTTTAGTTACAGGCGTAGCCATTAAAAATGTGCGGGGATCTTTTGTAGACGTTGTAATATCCAATACGGTTTTACCAACATTCATAAAGTTATTGTATGAATTACTACCCGAAGCGAAAATCGGGTAAGGAGTAGCCGTTGTATATTTATATACTACGTTATCAGTATTGGCTGTCATGATCGGATATGTAGCCGGATCACCAACAATAGCTGCAAACTGCGATTTAACGTTTAAATCCGCGTTATCGTCTGCCCTTTTACTTAAACTTATCAATATCCTTAACCTGTAGGTATTGATAACTTTTTGCCACTGCAAATTAGTTAGGCCAAAAATATCACCACTATCAAAAACACTTCCGGGAGAACCTAAAGTAGCCAAGATTTTGTTAGCGTCATCAAGCAACTGCAACGAGTTTTTATAAACATCGTGCTGCGTATCAAAAACAGGCGTAAGGAAATTGATATCACCCGCCTGGCTCATAGGAACATCACCCACCCTTTGAGACAACCAGATTGCGGAATATGCGCGAAAGAACTTAGATAGTGCAAAATACTTATTGGTTGTATTGCCAAACTGGTTTTTTGCCTGAAATTCCAATTGCACTGCATATTTTAACAATTCATAGCTATGCGCACTATACGACCAGGAATCCTCGTTAGTACCCCAATATTTAGTATAGTTTGACACCTGGAACTGGTTTGATTTATTTACATCACCAAAAGGCGCTTCTTCAGAACGTACTAATACCGCTGTAAGGTGGTTAACGATCAGCGACACCGGAATTCTTGAATTTGAGTTAACAGCGTTGGGACTTAAATTGAGGTTACCCTTTTGGCAACCCGTGATTGACGTAGCCAAGATCACTGCAGCTGTTATTGCTTTTAAAGTTTTCATCTTTATAAAAATGTTTTATAAAATATTTTAGAATGTTACATTGAGGTTAAAACCGTACCTGCGGGCAGTTGTACTTTGTAATGCACCGTTTGAAGGCGCACCACCGGTTGTACCGTCGGCCGAGTTATAACCAGAAGCGTATTGATCGATATCAAAGTCTTTGCGGGCGGCAAAGTACAACAGGTTACGACCAACTAAGGAGAACGATATTGCTTTAATAGCTGAGTTTCTGAGATATTTTGCCGGAACGTTATAGCCGATAGTAACCTCACGTAATTTGGCAAATGACCTGCTGATCATAAAGGCCTCGTCGATAGATTTAACGTTACCATTTAAATAACCCTGAACGGTAATAGGAGTAGTGTTAGGAGCAAATGTTAACTCGCTTAAATTTGAGATAACACCATTTTGAAACTTAGGCGTACCACTAACAATTTTAACGCCTGCACCTTGCTCATTACCTAATAAAGACGGAGTAGGCGCCTGCGTACCCACCTTGGTAGAATTCCACTCAGCCAAACGGGCTGCACCAATAACACCCTGAACTGTTGAAAGATCAGTACCGCCCTGACGTGCCGCGTAGTAGTTATAATCATAAATAACACCACCTATACGGCCATCAAACTGGAAACTGAAGCTAAAATTTTTGTATGAAAAGCGGTTGTTCACACCAAAAGTAAAGTCAGGATTTAAGTGACCCAATGATCCGTAAACCTGGCTGTTTGAACCAGATGCCTTTAACAAAGCACCACCTGCATCATAAATAATATTACCTGCCGGGTCTCTTAAAAATTTGGTACCAAATACTTCATCAACCCTATCACCTATAGCAAAATTATGGTTAGCCACAAGTGCAATTGATTGAACGTTATTATAACCGATATCTTTCAGCGTTTCCTTAAATGTTGAATAGTTTACATTCACATCCCATGAAAATCCGTCTTTATTACGGAAAGGAGACCCGGACAATGAAATCTCCCAGCCTGCTCTTTTCGTAGTAACCGCGTTTTGGTTATTAGCGTTGTAACCGGTAGCAGGATCAGTTGGGAATGGATAAATCTGCGGACCGTTTTGCGTATCAAAATAAGTAACATCCAGGCCTAAACGGTTTTTCAGGAACTTAACATCCATACCTGCTTCATATGATACCCTTTTTAAAGAATGCAGGTTTGGATTGGCCTTGGTGTTTGAATAAACAACCGATGGCGTATTATTGTAAAGGGATGTGTAAGAGGCAAGATCCTGGTTGCCGTAGCTTGGTCCATCATAAGAGCTATATAACTCAGTGCCATAGCCAAGCAAGGTATTAGTAGTTACACCAGGCGTGTTTTGAACCTGTGTATATGCGCTTGCCACGGTTGATTGCGTCAAACCAGCTTTAAGCACTGCCTCAGAGGCCCTGAATTTCAGGAAACTGATAGCCTCCGGCAATTTAACATAATCAGATACAGCGGTTGAAAGCGAAACTGAAGGATAGAAAAATTTATCATGACCAGGAGCAAAAGTTGATAATTTATCAACACGGCCCGTTGTGTTTACGTTAAGGTATTTATCATAACCGATATCAAATGAATAATAACCGCTATAAACCTGCATTTTTGAATCCCAGTTATAGGTAAGCGCTAACTGCTGCGAGTTTGATAAAATATAAGCGTTAGGGCCTGCTAAAGCACGGGTTGTACCATAAAACGAATTATACGTAAATGAACGTGAATTACCACCTAATAAGCCCGTTACATTAAACTTACCAAAAGTTTTGTTGTAGTTGATTTGCAGGTCGGTATTGTTTTCAAACAATTTACGGTCGTCCTGACGATAGTCACCATACCAGCCAAAATAATACCACTTGGTGTAGGCATTTAAGTTAGCTGATGATGGCACCTGCTCGGTTCTTTCTTGGTTCCAGGTAGAGATTTGCGAGCGCAAACTTACGTTCAAATCATTGGTGATTTTATAATTTAAACGCAGGTAAGCGTAGATATCAGTTTTGTCATGACCGCGCAGCCATTTTTTTGCCATGAACCATGGGTTATTTAAACGACCATACTCCTGCGCGTACTGAACCAGATCCGGCACACCCATCGGGCCTTTGTAAATATCTTCAAGATCACGAACGTCATAATCAGCCGAACCATAAACCTTAAACATGTAGATGTAGCTATTAGGGCCGTAGCTAACATCCGGGATGTTCGGCGTGTATTGTTTGTTGAAGTTGATATTTCCGTCAATAGTCAACTTAGGTGTAATGTTATAGCTGGCGTTAAGGCTGAAGTTATCAGAATTTAACTTTGTATTAGGGAACATACCCTTTTGATACATGTGGGTATATGAAAACCGGGTGTTGTAATTTGAACCGCTTGCAGCCACAGCTAAATTGTTGGTTGAAATTAAACCGGTTTGCCTGAAGTTATCAAAGTTATTTTTGCCACGCGCGGTCCACGGCGTAGGTGTACGTTTGCCGGTAACCGGATCGTAAGGGCTATCATATTGGCGTAATAACTGGCCTTCAAAACGAGGACCATATTCGCCTAAACGGTTAGCGTTATCATACAAAACATCGGCAGAAGGAACGTAAACGTTGCTGTTATCTTTTGCCTGATATTCGTAGTGGTAAGCGTTACCACGACCGTATTCAGTTTGAGCCTCCGGCGAAGCGATCAGGCCGCCTTCAAATAAGGTACTGCTGTTAACGTTAACTTCCCAGCCTTTTTTATCTGTAGTACCTTTTTTAGTGGTGATGATAATAGCGCCGTTGATACCCCTTGAACCATATAACGCAGCGGCGTTAGGGCCTTTTAACACGGTATAAGTATCGATATCATCAGGGCTGATGTTCCAGGTATCGGAGTTGATGGGGCTGCCGTCAACCACAAACAAAAGGTCTTTGCTACCACGTAAAACAATCTCCGGGCGGCCTAACATCTCGGCATTGGTACCTACTGTTAAACCTGCTACTTTACCGGCCAGCGAGTTGATGGGGTTCGGATCACGGGCTTTAACCAATTCAGGGCCTTTAACTTCCTGAACGGTATAACCCAGTCTGCGGGTTTCCTTTTTCACGCCATAAGCAGTTACCACAACCTCTGATAATGCCTTTGAATCAGATTTTAGTTGAACAGAAATATTGGTTTCGTTACCGATGGTTACCTCCTGAGGTGTATACCCGATAAATTTGAAAGTTAATACTTTGCCTTTTTCAACAGCAAGCGTAAAACGGCCCTCGGTGCCTGTTACCGTACCAAAGGTTGTGCCTTTAATTTGTACACTTACGCCCGGAAGCGGGTGATTGGTTTCGTCTAAAACGATACCCCTGATTGTTAGGCTTTGTGCGAAAGAAGTGCTGTAAGCAAGCACACCTATCGCTAAAAGCATGAACAACCGTGAAATTTTGAGTAAATTTTGTTTCATTGCAATACAGTTAGTTTGCAACAAAGCTACCTTAGCAGTATTAAGACAGGATTTTCACATTGATAATATAAGAATAAGGAATTATAAACAAATATATTTTTAAGCTCCGTTTTATTACTTAATGTTAAATATTTCTTAATTCTTTTAACATTACCACCATTTGGCACGGCAACGGCTTACATACTTAAAAGAATCTCCAATACAAAAAAGAGCCGAAATCCTGGTTGGCAGGGTTTCGGCTCTTTTGTTATCGTTATCCAATTTATCCTATGAACAAATCACAACCTGAAGTTAAGCGATATGTAGGGGTACCATCCTTCAGTTGAATGGCCTGCCAGTAACTGAAGCACTGTTAAGCTGGCGGGTGCAAAATATAAGCCGCCGCCGGTGCCCGTATGCCATTTATCAGAATGCTCGTTATCAACCCAAACGCGGCCGGCATCGTAAAAACCTACCAGGCCCAGCTGCCCCGGTAATATATAACTGGCTATATCCGCCAGTTTAACCCTTGCCTGCAGATTGTTAAATACCATATGCTTGCCCGCAAAACGGTTTTGCAGGTAACCCAGTAAATTGCCCTGGCCACCTAAAAACAGCGACTGATAAAATGCCGGTTTACCGAAGCTAACGCCGCCCCCTACCCTGTCCGAAAGCACTACAGCACCGCCCGGAGTAAGGCTTTGGTACCAGGTAAATTCAGGCTTTATCTGCACAAACGACTTTGAATCATCATTAAGGCCGGTATATCCCTGCGCGGTTACCGTAAAATAGAAACCCTTTTTAGGCAGGATATTATTATCACGCTGATTGGTGGTATAATTAATGAGCGCGCCAAGGTGGGCCTTATCCTTACCAACCGTCAGGCTATCGTACGAATTGATGAGCGATGTTTGGCTGATGAACCTGCCGGCGTTATCGTTAAGATCGAGATGATAAAACTGAAATGATGGTCCCGCGCTGATATCGCTGTTTTTACCGGTATGCCAGCGCAATGCCGGATCAAACTGGTAAATATCATAACGTGTACGGTAAAAGGTGCGGTAACCCTTAAATTTGTTAAGCGTACTTTCGTTACCAAGCCCGAAAAAGTTCACGGTATTATCCGGCGATTGAATATTGGCCTGCATGGTAAAATCCGCTTTGCCAAAAACGTCTATCCATTCGCCGCTGTACCTGATCCTGAACGCGTCGGTAGCAAACGAGTGCGTGATCATTAACTGCTGTACGGTTGAGTATGGCAACTTTCTAAAACCATCATAACCGGTATATTTAAAACCTGCGCCCAATAAAAAGCCGTCGTCCTTATTTAACGCGGCGGTAGCCAGCGGCATCCATACATTATATAAGTTGGTTGGCAAAAACTGTGTATTTAAGCTATCGTTTGATAAATGCCTGTTCAGCCTGTCGGTATCGCCGATAAACGTAATATTGTTTTTGCGGCCATAAAACTGCACCCGGCGCGACGCCTGTTTTACATCAACAGTTTTATCACCAACACTGTCTATCAGCCTTAATTTTATAGGTGAATTCGCGGTGTTGATCTGCACTTTATCATCACCGGCAGATGTAAAAAGCCTGATCTCCTTCGTAATATCCGGCTGATAGAGCATATCCATGAGCTGATCTTTGGTTTCGCCCTCTTTATTTATTCTTGCTACTGTTATCCGCGTAGCCTTATCAGGGCCATCGGTTACGGTAATCAATTCGCTTTTATCGGTAGTGCGGATATCTACTATCCGGTTAATGAACTTGTAATAAGCGGTCATTGCCCGGGGGATATCGTCGCGCCGTTGCTTCAGTTTAGCCAGCAGCTCATCGTGGCGGAATTGGTAAATTTCCTTGGGCAACCTTTGCAAGCTTGCTTCAAGTACGGCATCGGTCTCGGCCTTTACAAACGCATTCACTATCTTCATGTATTCATCGTAAGGAAGCTGCGCGTCGGGATATTCCTTCATAAACCGGGTTTTAAATAATGAATACTTAACACGCGGAATAGCCGGATCAAAATCTTCCAACGTAGGATCGATCCATGACCATGAAGCGATTGACGGGAAAACACCCTGTGTAACGTGAAAAACCTGGTCGCGGTCGCGCGGAACGGCGGTATAAAGTTTACCCTTACCATTTTTGGTATCTGCCCATCGCCATTGGTCTTCGTGGCGGTCCCAATCCGTCATGAGCAGGTCGAGCAGCCTTGCCCTCAAAAATTCGCGGCCATCTACGCGGTTATCGTTACTTTTTAAAAGCGCGTCCTGCATTTTAAAAGTGTTATCAGAGTGGCCAACGGGTTCCCGCTCCTCTAAAAGGCATACCAACCCAACAAAAGTTTTGCTGTACTGGCCCAGCACAGGGTCGTCTGCAACAACACCTATTACCGGGTTTGCATGCGGAACGTTGGCGGCCTCGGCAAGCGGCGGCACCACTAAAGCGCTGTACGGATGCTGACCGCTAAACTCGTCGCCAACCCAATCAACCGCGAAAGTTCCCTGTAAATTTGGCGGGAGTAGTTTATCGGGTACTTTTTCAACGCTTCGCAATACCCATTCACGGCCTGTTTTATCTTCCAGCCTCAACGATTTTGATTCCATACCCCCACCCTGTTTTAAAGGGCTTAAGCCGCCGTTTACCTGCGATAACTTGATTACGGGCAGTTTAACCTTCATGGCCCAGTCTTTACGGTAATTTTCACCAAACAACCAACGGTGGATCCTGCTCACCTGATCATAAGAGGCATGCACAGCTACAACCGTGCTATCAGGAAACTTTTGCCAGGCCGAAGGGGCTATAGCCTGCCCCCGGGCGTAAAAACCGGCGGGTATTAATAAAGAAGACAGGAGTAATTTTTTTATCATGGGTATTTGCTTTACATGTGGGCACTTAAAAATACAAAAATGCGCAAACAAGTTGCGCGCCAAAGCACAAGCACTTAACTATCAATAAATTAAACAAAAACAATTTTAATCAAACGGCGATATATCGTTATTTAACCAATAATGATCCCGGTAATTGATACGGCATAATCCAGAGTGCCGTAGCCTTGGCGCGCCTTTACCGACGAAACGGCAGCCTTAACACGGTAGTTTTTTATGCTGATTTACATTTATAAATCTGTTGACGCGCCGGTTAACTTTTCAGGCGAAATGATAGTATTAATCATTACCGCCATCCGGATCTTATTTAATGTAATAGCCTGGCAGGTATCCCTACCCGCCAGGCTATCACCAAAAATAAAACTCAATAAAAGATAGTGCTGCTTTTTAGCCTTATCTTAAATGCGATCTTAGCATCCAGGCCATTTTTTCGTGGGTTTCCATCAAGCCTGTGATATAATCGCTGGTACCGGCATCATGCAGATCGTTTGCAAAATAGTTGATATTTTCGCGCAGGTTGATGATCACGCTTTCATGATCGTTAAGCAATTCGCGGATAAAACCATCGCCGTCATTTTTTTCGTGCAACTGCTCTGAAAGATGGGTTAATTGTAAAAAGCTTTTCAGGGTTGCCGGAGCATAATGGCCTAATGAGCGGATTCGTTCGGCTATGCTATCCACAATCTCGTCCAGCTCATTGTACTGCGATTCGAAAAATAAATGCTTGCTGTGGAAATCGGGGCCTTCAATATTCCAGTGCGCGTTACGGGTTTTGGTATATAATACAAATTCGTCGGCCAATATAGCGTTTAACGCATGGGCAACTTTAGCCAGGTTTTCGGGGGTAATACCAATTTTAGGTTCCATGTTTTTATGTTTTATAGATGTATTGTTCAATGTCGATTCAAGCTGTACCTGTATTGGTCCAACTAACCGGCGCTAAAATAGAAAGCACAGCGCTTATAAAAAATAACATTTATCACTTATACTTTGTAATGACAAAAACGCCCTGAGTTTAGCGGTCTTCCCCACACTTAAACGGGAATCTCATCCAATAAATCTCCCAAGCGGAATATTATATATAACAGGAACAGACCTTAAAGCGGTTCTCTTTAACATAAAAGGTACTGCTTTTTTAAACTTCTCCTGCGCCGGGCACTTACTTAAGGGCTCAACACATGTACCCTGTGTAAACTTAATGTCAAATTACCTGACAATAAACCTCTAATTTACAACCTGACGACCTGATTATTAACACTATACAGCCTCTTGTTAATAAATAATTTCCTCGCAATATGGGCTTAATAATTTAATAACAATAACTTCGTATTATTTAAAAACAGTGAGCCTACATTTATCAAATTATAGTTTTCTTAATTATGTGACTTAAGCTACATATTATTAATCACATAATTTTTGAAGAATTTATAAAGAAATGCCCCTAAGAATATTTGATATGAAATACATTCGAACGGATAGCACCCCGAACGGGAGATGCTGTTTGCTGATGACTTTCTACAGAATTACTCCAAATTCGAATAATACCTTGAGTTGTTCATCAGCAGGGAAATTTCATTAAACTAAACCTGATTGAAATAAAAGGATGAAGAAAATATTATTCATTACCGGCTCAATTAACCAAACCACGCAAATGCACCAGATAGCCAATGAGCTGCCTGAGTTTGATTGCTGGTTTAGCCAGCTGTTTACAGATAATACCACGCTTAACTATATTTTAAATGATACCAGCCTGCTAAACGGCACGGTATTATCCAACAAATTCAGGCTGATAGCTGAAGAATATTTAAATAATCACAACCTGCAGATTGATTTTGCTGCCCGCAAAAACAAATACGACCTTGTGGTGTTTTGTACCGACCTGATTGTACCGCGCCGCATGCGCCAAACCAAAACTATTTGGGTGCAGGAAGGAATGATAGACCGTTACACGCCTTGGAGCCACGTGGTGCGCCATTTAAAATTACCGCCAACGCTTTGCGGCAATACATCACTTAACGGCTCGTCAAACCGCTGCGATATCTATTGCGCCGCATCCGAGGGGTATCGCCAGTATTTTGCTGCCAAGGGCACACCCGAAAACAAAATCGTGGTAACAGGCATCCCTAACTACGATAACCTGGCGCAGCATATCAATAACGATTTCCCGCACCATGGTTATGTAATGGTTGCCACTACAGATATGCGCGAAACCTTCCGTTTTGAAAACCGGGTAGCTTTTATTAAAAAAGCAATTGCTATTGCCAATGGCCGCCCCTTGCTGTTTAAGCTTCACCCAAACGAAAATGTTGAACGGGCCGAGCGGGAAATTAAGGCCAACACCCCGGCGGGTACACTTATTTATAGTAAAGGCAACACCAACCACATGATAGCCAATTGTGTCGAGCTCATCACCCAGTACTCAACCGTGGTTTATACAGGCATTGCGCTTGGTAAAAAAGTGCATTCCTTATTTGATGTGGATGAGTTAAAACGGCTTACACCAATTCAAAACGGTGGCGCATCTGCAGGAAATATAGCGGCCCTTTGCCGGGACTATATCAACTACAACGGCGCCCCCGAAAACTACAGCCCAGATATGGTTTTAGCGCAATACCAGGCTAAAAAAGCAAGCCTGCAACTGAAGCCCGAATTAGTAGAAAGCTGGTAATCAAATTACCATGACAGAGAGAATACTTATAGTAATACAGGCCCGCATGGCCTCAAGCCGTTTACCGGGCAAAGTAATGCTGCCGATATTGGGCAAAAGCTTGCTTGCGCGGATGGTTGAGCGCCTGCAAATGATCAAACACCAGGCACAACTGCTGGTTGCCACATCCGAAACTGCGGATGATGATGTTATTGAGGCCGAGGCCGAGGCCATCGGCATACCCTGTTTTCGCGGCAGCCTCAACAACCTGCTCGACAGGCATTATCAGGCGGCTCAATTATTCCATGCCGATGTCGTACTGAAAATCCCGTCTGATTGCCCGCTGATCGATCCGCGAATTGTTGATGAAGTGCTGGATTACTTCTTTGCCAACAGGGACCAATACGATTTTGTAAGCAACCTGCATCCCGCCACCTACCCTGACGGAAACGATGTGGAGATCATGACCATGGAGTGCCTCACCAAAGCCCGCGAGCAAGCGACAAGGCCATTGGAGCTGGAGCATACCACCCCCTACATATGGGAAAACCCCGGCCTTTTCAGGATAGGCAATTTCGTGTGGACAACAGGGCTTGATTACTCCATGTCGCACAGGTTTACCATTGATTATGCGGAGGACTATTATTTTATAGAAAGGGTTTTCAGGGAACTTTACCCCGAAAACGCGGCCTTTTCATGCCAGGATATTCTTGACCTGCTAAATCAAAAACCCGAAATCTACAACATCAACGCCCAATACGCGGGCGTGAACTGGTACCGTCACCATATTAACGAACTGAAAACCGTATCGGCCGATAAAACCCGGCAGGCGCCTTCAGAAACTTTATAGCAACACAAAGAAGAACATAGCGTGGAGAACAAGAATTACGAAGAATTAACAGCTACGGCCCTTAAAGTAAGAGAGCATATTATCCGTATGTCGACAGACGGGGGGTGCTTTACCGGCGCGTCGCTATCGGCAGTGGACCTGATCGTGTACCTGTACAGCCGTTTTTTAAACATCAACAAGGATAACCTGAACGATCCGGACCGCGATTACCTTTTCCTATCCAAGGGTCATGACGTACCCGCCCTGTACGGCACCTTTGCCGAGTTGGGTTTACTGGAAAAAGAACGCCTTAAAAATCACCTTTTATTAAACGATCATATTTACTGGCACCCCAACACCAAAATCCCGGGTATCGAATTTCATTCCGGTTCGTTGGGCCACTTGCCATCTGTGGCGCTTGGTGTTGCCCTTGATCTGAAAATCAGCGGCAGTACCAATAAAGTAATCTGCATTTTGGGCGACGGGGAGCTGAACGAAGGCACCTGCTGGGAAGCCGTACTGGTAGCCAACGCCTACAAACTGGATAACCTGATCTTTATTGTTGACCGCAACCAGTTCCAGGCCAATATGCGTACGGAAGAACTGATTCCGCTGGAGCCGCTTGCCGATAAATTCGCTGCCTTTGGCGCAGCCGTTAAACGCGTTAACGGGCATAGCTTTGCCGAACTGGACGAAGCCCTGAATGCCTACCCTTTCCAAACCGGTAAACTGAATGTGCTTATTGCCGATACCATGCGCGGTAAAGGCCTGCCAAGTATCCAGGAGCGTGCCGACCGCTGGTTCTGTAATTTCAGTGCTGGCGAAGTTGAGCAACTTCTGCTCGAACTGCACGGCGAACACAATACAACATTAACATCCGAAACTTTAGTGGTGAGATAAGATGAGTTACGAAGAACTTTTAACCCAAACCGCGCTTGCCGATGAGCAGGTGATAGTAATGACCGCCGAAAACCGCGCGCTGGTACGCAACCTGCCCGCCAAATTAGGCAAACGTTTTATTGATACCGGTATAACCGAGCAAACTATGGTTGGCGCCGCTGCAGGCCTGGCTTTGCGCGGCCGTGTGCCGGTTATTCACGCGCTGGCCTCGTTTTTAACCATGCGCGCTTTTGAGTTTGTACGCACCGATGTGGGCATTGCCAATTTGCCGGTAAAGCTAAGTTCCTTTATCCCCGGATTTTTATCGGATGGAAACGGCCCAACCCACCAGGCCATCGAGGATATCTCGATCATGCGCGGCATCCCTAACGTAACCGTTTTCGCGCCCGCCGATGAGGATGACCTGGTAAAAATGCTGCCGCAGATCTGGGAAAGCAAAAGCCCCGCCTATACCCGCATCAATACCCGCCAAACCGGCTACAACCACGCGCCTTTTGTGATGGGCAAAGCCGAAGTAATTACCGAAGGTACCGATGTAACCATACTAACCTACGGCCTGCTGTTTGAACAGGCGCTGATAGCCGTTGAAATGCTGAAAGCCGAAGGTTTATCCGTAGGCCTGATCAATATGCGCAGCCTTAAACCGGTTGACGAGGAAGCGATCCTGAAAGCATCGGCCCAAAGCAAACTGGTAGTAACGCTGGAAGATCACTTTGTAACAGGCGGCCTTTACACCATTGTTGCCGAAGTTTTGCTAAAAAACCGCAGCACCGCCAACGTATTGCCTATCGCCCTGCATGAAAAATGGTTCAGGCCGGCATTACTGCCCTCGGTATTGGAATACGAAGGCTTTACCGGCAAACAGATAGCCGAAAAGATTTTAGGTTACCAGACCGCGCACCACCAACCCGAAATTTTAACCCCTGAATTTTCAGAATAAAAAATATTTACCATGGCCAATAAAATTGAGCTTAATAACGATTTCCCGATCATCACCGAATCGGACAAACTATACGAACGTGCTTTAAAAGTGCAGAAACCGGTTACCCAGACTTTGGCAAAAGGGCCGGGACAGTTCACCAAGGGCGTAGCGCCTAAATACCTTGTAAAAGGCAAAGGCTCGCATGTATGGGATGCGGATGGTAACGAATTTATTGATTTGAACGCGGCTATCGGCCCTATTTCATTGGGGTATGCTTATCCCGCTGTTGATGAGGCTATCCGCACTCAATTAAACGATGGCATCACTTTTTCATTGATGCACCCGCTGGAGGTTGAGCTTTCTGAACTGGTTCAGCAGGTTGTACCTAATGCCGAAGCCGTTAAAATTTCAAAAACCGGTGCCGACGTTTGTTCGGCAGCTATCCGCGTGGCAAGGGCATTCACCGGCAGGGATAAAGTATTTTGCTGTGGATACCACGGCTGGCACGATTGGTATATCGGCATCACCAGCCGCAACTCGGGCGTTCCTGAAGCCATCCAGGATATGACCTATACTTTTGAGTATAACGATATCGAATCGGTAAAGGCCGCCTTGGATGAAACCGTTGCCGCCCTCATCCTGGAGCCATTTATTTTCGAGGCGCCAAAACCAGGCTACCTGCAGGAATTGGCCGAGGCTTGTAGGGCCAATGGCACCCTGCTTATTTTTGATGAGATGTGGACAGGCTTCCGCGTAGCCCTGGGTGGCGCGCAGGAATATTTTAATGTTAAGGCCGATCTGGCCGTATTTTCAAAAGCATGCGCCAACGGTATGCCGATCGCCTTATTAACAGGCAGGGCCGATGTAATGGAGCTGTTCAATTCAGAAGTATTCAGCTATACCACTTTTGGCGGCGAGGCCCTATCATTGGCGGCCTGCATCGCTACCATCAATGAGCTTCGCGATAAAAACGTACCTCAGTACCTTGATGAGCATGGAGCCTTATTGAAAGATGGTTACAACGGGCTGGCTATTGAATTAGGTATGGATAAATACACACGTGCGGTAGGTTTCAACTGCCGCAGCATGGTAACTTTTACCCCGGATGTCGGCAACGGACTGGAAGTAAAAACGCTGATGCAGCAGGAAATGATAAAACGCGGGGTGCTTTGGGCCGGTTTCCACAACATGTGCTACAGTCACACCACCGAGGATATCAACTACATCCTTTCGGCTTACCGCGATGTGCTGCCGTTGGTTAAAGAAGCCATAGAAAGCGGCAACGTTAAACAATACCTGAAAGGCGAAGTGCTGGAGGCTGTTTTCCGCAAGGTGAGCAATTACAATATCAAACCTAAAACCACCGCCTAAGCCATGGAGCTTTTTTCATTAAAAGGGAAAACGGCTGTAGTAACCGGCGCTTTGGGCCTTATCGGCAGGAAACATTGCGAAGCCCTTGCAGCAGCTGGCGCCAACGTGGTAGTAGCTGATTTGGGCGCAGAGCAAACTGCAAAATTCGCGGCCGGACTGGGCGAAAACCATTTGGGCCTTGAAGTTGATGTAACCAGCAAAGCATCGTTAGTTGACGCGCTTAACGCCGTATTAAACAAATATGATTCGGTTGATATACTGGTGAACAACGCTGCTATTAACGATAAGTTTGAAAACCCGGCGATGGCCAAAGAGCTTTCGGCTTTTGAAAACTACCCGCTGGAGGCTTTCCAGTTATCGCTTAACGTCAACGTAACCGGCGTGTTTTTATGCTCGCAGGTATTTGGCACACAGATGTCATTACAAGGCAGCGGCAGCATTATCAACATCGCTTCAACCTATGGTATGGTTGGGCCCGATCAAACCATTTATCGTGATGCACAGGGTCAGCAAACTTTTTATAAATCGGCGGCCTACCCGGTAACCAAAGGGGCTATTATCAACTTCACCCGTTTCCTGGCCGCTTATTGGGGCCATACCGGTGTAAGGGTAAATACATTATCACCGGGCGGCGTTGAGGCCGGGCAAACCGAAGATTTTATAGGCAACTATTCAGCAAAAACACTATTAGGCCGAATGGCCAAAGCTTCTGATTATCAGGGCGCATTGATATTTCTGGCCAGCGAGGCGTCGGCTTACATGACCGGCGCTAACCTCGTGGTAGACGGAGGATGGACAGCAATTTAATTTAAACCTATTATGAACGAGATTTTAAAACAAAAAGCGGCAGGCATTAAACTATTGCTGACCGACAATGACGGGGTATTAACAGATGCAGGCGTTTACTACAACGCGGAAGGCGAACTGCTTAAAAAATTCAGCATGCGCGATGGTATGGGGGTTGAGCGCCTGCGTAAACTGGCCAATGTGGAAACAGGCATTGTAAGCGGCGAACATTCGCCATCGCTGATGAAAAGGGCCGAAAAATTAAATATTACCGAGTTGCACTTAGGTATAAAAGATAAAGCCGCAACCTTCAAAGAGATCTGCAGCCGCCTGAACCTCTCGCCGAATGAGGTGGCTTTTATTGGCGACGATACCAACGACCTGGAGGTGATGAAGCTTGCCGGACTTACCGCCGCTCCTGCCGACGCCCTGCCACAGGTTAAGGCACAGGTTGATTTTGTAAGCACACTGAACGGCGGAGACGGCTGTTTCCGCGAGTTTGCCGAGTTTATCATCGAAGCTAAGAGTAACAAATATTTAACAAGTAACCGCAATGGCACTGTTACCTTACATAACGGGCGCGTTATTGGCAAAGGCCAGCCAAGCTATATCATTGCCGAGATCGGCATCAACCACAATGGTTCGCTCGAAATCTGCAAAAAACTGATTGATGAAGCCGTAGCAGCCAAAGCCGATGCGGTTAAATTTCAGAAACGCACACCCGAAATTTGCGTACCGCGCGATCAGTGGGAAATTATGCGCGATACCCCATGGGGCCGCATCAGCTACATCGACTACAAACGTAAAACCGAATTTGGCATTGCCGAATACGCTACTATCGACCAATATTGCAAAAAAGTGGGTATCGACTGGTTCGTATCTGCCTGGGACGCGCCATCGGTTGATTTTATGGAGCAGTTTGATACCATTTTGTACAAATTGGCTTCGGCATCGTTAACTGATTTTGACCTGATTCAGCGTATATTGGAAACCGGAAAACCGCTGATGCTGTCAACCGGTATGTCGACCATGAAAGAGATCGAAACCACAATGGATTATATCAACAAGTTTGATGAAAACTATCCGCTGTTTATCGCCCATTCAACATCGGCTTACCCATGCCCTCCGCACGAGCTGAACCTTAAAATGATCCAGACTCTGGAGAATAAATATCCGGGCATACCAATCGGTTACTCCGGCCACGAAACAGGTTTAGCTACCACCGTAGGCGCAGTAGCTATGGGCGCAACCTTCGTTGAACGCCACTTTACGCTTGACCGTGCTATGTGGGGATCAGACCATGCCGCATCAGTTGAGCCGGGAGGGTTCCAACGCCTTGTTCGTGATATCCGCGATGTGGAAACCGCTGCCGGTGATGGCGAAAAACGCGTTTACGAATCGGAATTAGGGCCAATGAAACGCCTGCGTGTTAACATCAGCGACGAATACAAAGAAAAACCAACAGTAAAATAATAATGCCACAGGAAAAAGTACTTACCATCACATCCACTATCCTTTTTTGCTGGATAGCAATTATCATTGCCTGGGAACGGATCTCGCCTTACAGAAAAGGTCTCAAGTTTTTCAGGGAAGGCTTTTGGATTGACCTGGTATGGTATACGCTGATACAAAGCTACTTTCTGAAAATCCTGATTTTCGACTATATCATAGCGCCGATGCAAAGGCACTGGGATCTGTCGCATTTCCATTTGGTGAGTAACTGGCCGGTGGCCGTGCAGGTTTTATTTTTTTTGCTTACGCACGATCTGTATATCTACCTGTTTCACCGCTTTCAGCATTCCAATAAATTTTTCTGGCGGATTCACGAAGCGCACCACTCAGGTAAGGAAGTCGACTTCCTTGCCGGTTCGCGGTCGCACGTGGTAGAGATTATCATTAACCAAACCATCGAGTTTGCACCTATCATTTTGTTAGGTGCCGACCCGGTGGTTGTACCGATTAAAGCCATGCTGGATGCCATGTTTGGCATGTTTATCCACGGCAATATCAAGGTAAACATGGGCAAGCTGAAATATATCATCAACTCGCCCCAACTACATTTATGGCACCACGCCAATTATATTGAAGTTTTTCATGCTAACTTCGCCACTAAGTTTTCATTTTGGGATTACCTGTTTAAATCGGTTTATGATCCGGGCCACGCGCCGGGCGATAAACCCGAAAACTGGGGGCTTTACTATGATTACCCGCGCGATTACTTTTTGCAGCATGCCTTCAGCGTAAAACGTTTTGATGAGCAAAAACTGCTTAAGTACCCCTTATTCAACTGGTATTATAACCTGAGGCCGCGTTTAATGAATAGGTTCGGCAAAATGCTGCCGGCTAAATTAACTACGGTAAAAAAAGCGGAAAAAAAATCAGAACCGGCTGTTGCAATACCGCAGGAAGAAAACATTTTACAATAAAACTAATACATTGGCCTGGTTATACCTTTTAATAGCAGCCGCGTTTGAAGCTGCATGGACCTTCTGCTTAAAATTCATGAAATTCAGCGATTTAAAAGCTTTACGCTGGAATTCCGTTTTAAGCCTGCAATATGGTTTGCCGGTTTGGCTGCCCTTTGTGGGATATGTGCTGTTTGGCATCGGTAATATCTACTTCTTTTCGTTATCCATTAAATCGGTACCTACAGCCGTAGCCTATGCAGTTTGGACGGCGGTAACACTGATCCTCATTAAAGTGGTAGAAATGACCTTTTTAGGCGAGCGGCTATCATTTGTGGAGATATTTTTCATGCTGCTGATTATGACCGGGGTTTTGGGGCTTAAGTTTTACGGGCCGCAGGTAAAATAATCAAATCAGGCATTTAACGTCCTTGCTTTGATCACATCTCTATTTCGATGTAGAGACACATACTTGCATCTCGCATAGGACAACCTTTTCGCATCTCAAGCAAACGTAAATTGCATGCGGGAGACTCAATTATTCGTCTCTAAAAAAAATCACTCCCGCCTCTCATTTCTGGTCGAAGTTTAGCGCAGCGTAACTTCAACCAGGATCAGAAAAAGCCCCCCTAAAAAAGAAAAGGCCGGGTGGTTACATACACCCGACCTTACAGTTCAACTTAACCAAAGTGAATTGTTGCTCTTTTATAATTTCACTGTAGCCGGTAAATATTTGGCTATCAGATCTTCATAGTATGGTTTCAGTTCCGAAACCACGGGTGGTTTCGGACTTTTTGAATACAGATCGTAAGGGTTGAATTTATCTACCCATTTAAACATCTCCTGATCGTGCGCGTTTAGTAAATGATCGTACGCTTTTTCGCGGTGCTGCGAATAAAACGAGTGATAACGGATCATATACAACGCCTCTTCGGGAAGATAATCTTTGGTAATGTGGTACAAATACTCATCATGTCCCCACGACATGTGCACGTTATCCAAACCGCATTGGTGTGTATAAACGCCGTATTTGGTATTGAAGCGCTCATCGTAACTATCCGGGTTATCGGCAAAAAACTCAGGATACACTATCTTATCCGAAAATTTACATCCTACCGGGAAGGTATCGCCTACCACGTTCCATTGGGGCTCGCCAAACAGGCAAAGCACTTTGCCCAGGTCGTGTATAAAACCGGTTAATACAAACCAGTCCGGGTGCCCGTCGGCGCGGATAGCTTCGGCAGTTTGCAGCAAATGCTGTAGCTGATCGAGCGAGATATCCGGGTCTGAATCATCAACCAGCGTATTTAAATACTCCATGGCTTTCCACCATGGCATTTCCATTTCATCAAACTTTAAAAAATTGGCCTTTTTAGCCAAAACGTTATCATAAGTTTGATATTTGTGATTTAACCTGTAAAACTCGCGTACCGGGTTATCTTCGGCCTCGCTGTAAACTCTGAACTCATCCTTCGCTTTGGCGGGTCCGGGTTCGGGGTAGCGCTCTAATACATCGTCTTCCCATTCTTCGATACTGGCCAGCGGCGAAATTTCCTTTTCGGTTAACTTGTCCATGTTGGTATTTTTGGTTTTTATAACTGGTTGGTTAGCTTGTAACAAGCCGTTACCCAAGGTTATACCGACCTATCACACTACTAAATTCCTAAAAAAAGATGCCCTTTTTATGGATCGTACCGGATTTATTTACGTAAACGTTTACGTAAATCTGCTACATTAGCGGTGTAAAAAACGTTGATACAGCCCTTGCCGTGGACAAAGTAAACATCAAAAAACTCGCTGCCGAACTCAACCTTTCTGCCGCCACGGTATCGCGTGCGCTGCGCGACAGCCACGAAATTGGCGCTGCCACCAAAGCGCGGGTAATGGAAATGGCGCGAAAAATGAATTATGTGCCCAATCCCTCGGCCAGCAACCTGCGCAGCCATAAAAGTAAAACCATAGCGGTTATTGTACCCGAAATTGCCAACAGTTTCTTTTCGCAGGCTATTAATGGTATTGAGGAGATTGCCCGTGCACATAACTACCACGTACTGATTTACCAAACCCACGAAAACGTTGAACTCGAAAACGCATTTATCCGCAGCCTATTAAGCGGACGGGTGGATGGCATTTTAATATCGATAGCCAGCGGCTTAAACGGCGAAAGGAATTTTAAGGATGTGCTGCCGGTTTTGCCACTGATATTTTTCGACAGGGTTTATGAAGACATCGAAGCCATTAAAATAACCACTAACGATTACCAGAGCAGCTACACCGCCACTAAACACCTGGTTGAAAACGGCTGCAAAAAAATAGCCTACCTGAAAGGGATTGATCATACCCCCGCAGGTAAAAACAGGATAGCCGGATATATTGACGCTTTACGGGATAGCGATATTTTGTTTGATGACAGGCTGATGATAGCTACCGGCGATGAACAGCAGGAAAACCCCGACCTTGTTAAAAACCTTTTATTAAGCCAAAAACCGGATGGCCTGATCGCCTCTATCGAAGACCTGGCCCTCCCCTGCTATTACGCCTGCCGGGATTTAGGTTTAAAGATCCCGGAGGATGTAAAGATCATCAGCTTTTCAAACCTTAAAACAGCCGGCATTTTAAACCCGTCGCTTACAACCATAACCCAACCGGCTTTTGAAATGGGCCGAACCGCGGCGGGGATACTTTTTAAAATATTAAACAGGAAAGAGGTTGAGCCAAATCAAACCTTAGTTTTAGATTCGGAGTTGGTGGTGAGGGAATCAACGGGAAGCCTCACCCAACCCTCTCCAAAGGAGAGGGCTTAACAGAATTTTATTTTTTACCTTCCAGGGAGATTTAGAGGGAGCTAAAACGGAAACACCGCCTTAAAACTCAGGTTACGCCCCATGTTATAAATACCCGAGCGACCATTGGGCGATGCGGTGTAATACTCAAAGTATTTCAACCGGTTTAGGTTAGATTGATAAACCTTATCGAACAAATTATCTACCTGCAAAAACAACTCACAAAGCGTTCTTCCCGGTTTGGTTTTGATCCGGGTACCCGCGCCTGCATTGATCAATGTATAACCGGGCGTAGCCGTCTCCGTATTATCTAAAGCGTAATAACGGTTTTGCGCGGCATAAATCCCGGCCTCAACCTTAAAGTAAGTTTTTGAAAAGATTTTCCCGCTTTGCTGCAGGGTAAACTTCAATTCCGACCGCACATGCAGCGGCGGAATAAAAGGAAGGTACCTGGCCGCGCCATTTGATTGGGCAATTAGCTGCCGGTTTTTGTTAATACCGGCAACATAGGCTAAACTATTATTAAAAGCCAGCCATTTCAGTTTTTGTGGATGCAGGTTAACGGTAAGCTCTGCGCCATAAAGCCTTGCCGCGGATTGCTGATACTTGTAGGTACTATTTCCGGGAACAACAACTACCGGGTTGCCGTTGGCATCGTTCAGTTTAGCCTGGTAAATATAATTATCGATGTTATTATTAAACAGTTCGGCCATCAGGTCGAGGTCGTTAAGATATGATATAATGCCCACATCCTGCTGGAGACTAAACTCCGGTTTAAAAGTACGATCGCCAAGATAAACAATGTGAGCACCCGGATCGAGCCCGTTCGAGCCGATTTCGGTGATATTGGGGGCACGGTAGCCGCGGGCAATGTTTACCTTAAGCAGCAATTTCTCGGTAACATTATACGTTAAACCTAAACTACCCGAAAAGCCATGATAGGCATGTTTAAAGGCCGGGAATTGTAAATTGGCACCGGCGGTATCAGGCGGGATTACATGCCTGTTAAAGCCATTGGCAGGATTAGGGCCTACGTAAAAATCATGCCAGCGGATGGCACGGCTATCATACCGCAAACCGCCGGAAATATCAACCTTACCAAAAGTTTTCCTGGAGAAAAAGAAAGCACCCGCGTCAAACAAATTATAATCAGGGATCGGGAAATCGGTAGCGGTTTTACTCCGGTTAGTTTGGCACATACCGTTTAAACCGATAGTACTTTCAATGCCCCGAAAAACCGGCAAATTATATTTTACATCATAATTAAGCGTATTCAATACCACATATAAACCAGGCTGGTTCACCATAACAGAATGGTTATATTCGCGCCGGACACTTTGCTGCAGCCCAAGCGCTACGTCGATGCTCCCCTGCCCCGTTTTTATCTTGCCATAACTGTAAAGCCGGTAATGCTGAATGCGTTGGTGCAAGGGCGCAATCGCATAGGATTTAAGTTCATTATCGCCCACCAACGGGCGATTTTTAATATCATCGCCCGCCCCCTCAGCAACCTGTTTGGTAAAACGCCGGGTAACAGAATCGCGGCTGCCATCAGGTATTTCCTGTTTATTATCATACCATGTGCCTGATAATTGCCACGAACCCCATTTTTTATCCGTCCGCATATTGCCGCTCAGGTTATATTCCCTGAAACCGGTATTGTAAACAAAACCATCTGTTTTGTTTTGATAATCGTGCGCCGTTTTAGCCGAGGCGCGGAAGGAATATTTCCAAGCGGCTTTTTGGTAAGCCAGCCCCAACGAGGTACCGATCATGCCGTTGTTGGTATGATAATCTACCAGGTAATCACCTTTCCATATCCCATCCGCCCCCTCGGGCATAGCCGGAATCATGTTAATCACACCCGCCAACGCGTCTGAGCCGTAAGTTAAACTTGCAGGCCCCTTCACAACTTCGGCACGCCCGAGGCCGTATTCATCGATCTCAATACCATGTTCATCACCCCATTGCTGCCCTTCCTGCCTTATGCCATCATACAAAGTAAGCACCCGGTTATAACCTAAACCCCGGATGAAGGGTTTTGAAATATTAGGGCCGGTAGTTACCGCACTAACACCGGGAACACCTTTAACAATGGCATCAATTATGTTATTATTCACATTTTGGTTCATTTCCCTTTTGGTTATCACGGCTATGGGGATAGGGTTTCTGCGCAGCTCGGTTTTGCGCGATACTCCGGTAACCACCACCTCATTCAGTTTAGAACTGTTCTCTTTTAAATTGCAGCTAAGCGTGGTCACCAATCCTTTTGGTATGGTAACTTCATGCTTTTCGGTAAAATAGCCTATGGCCGAAAACCATACTTCATACCTCCCGGGTTGAATGTTTTTAAGTTCGTAATAACCTTGATCATTGCTGTTGGTGCCTGTTTGGCTACCTGCTAAGGCGATGGTAGCGTAAGGCACCGCATCGCCGCTACTGGTTATCCGCCCCTTCAAAATCCCGGTTTGAGCACGAACGGCGACAGGTATGGTTATCACGATTAGCAATAACAGGATATAGGGTATTTTCATGGATGTTTTGTTTGATAAATACAATGCGATGCCCATTAAGTAAATTCAAACAAACATAAATAAAAAATTAGATAAGACTAATTTATTTAATTTGTTAAATTAAATAAAGAAAATCTATACGAGTTATACATATGATCATGAAAATGTATAGGGCAATAGCTTTTAACATTTTTGTAAACGTTCCCCAATGTGATGGATTTGACATGCAATCATATTCACTACCGCCAAAAACCAATTTATTATGTTGAACGTAGTGAAACATCTTGTTCGCCCTGTAAGTAGGCGACTTTGCACCCGCAGAAGATATTTCGCTGTCGCTTGATATGAAAAGTTTAAAAGCCATTCCGTATGAAAATGTATATTAAACCAACCTTTAGTAATTTATTTACATATATTTAACGGTTTAGCCGGTTTAATAACCTTTATTTATTGATCAACAGCAATTAAAATTGATAAAGCCTGATCAGAAAATGGAACCTATTGCCTTTATTGATACAGAGATTGATGCCAAAAGCCATAAAATAATGGATATTGGCGGCATCAGGAGCGATGGAAACGTTTTCCACAAAACTTCGGCGGCTGATTTTGTACAGTTTATAAAAGGTTCGAAATATATAGCCGGGCATAATATTTTCAATCACGATATCAAATACATCGGTAAAGAGCTTGTTGAAGCGGGCATCAATGAGGTTGATGTTATAGACACGCTTTATCTTTCGCCGCTTTTATTTCCCACCGAGCCTTATCATGCTTTATTAAAAGATGATAAGCTGCAATCGGATGATCTGAATAACCCGCTTAATGATTCGATAAAAGCACGAGACTTGTTTTATGATGAAATCGAGGCTTTCAGGCAAACAGATAAAATACTCAAACAAATTTACTACCTGTTGCTGCACAACCGGAAAGAATTTAGCGCCTTTTTCAGATTTACGGGTTATTACTGCTACGAAGACCATATTGCAGGGCTCATCCATCAAAAATTTAACGGCGACATTTGCAGGCAGGCCAGATTAAGCGAATTAATCCTGTCGCATCCGGTCGAACTGGCCTATTGCCTGTCGCTTATCAATGCCAACAACCGTTATTCCATTACACCGCCATGGATTTTGAAAAACTACCCCAAAACGGAGTGGATCATGTTCATCCTCCGAAGCAATCCTTGCCTAACCGGTTGCCCTTACTGCTTAAAAGCACTCGACCCGCATGAGGGATTGAAAACATTTTTCGGATTTACGGCCTACCGCAAATTCGGCGATGAACCTTTGCAGGAAAAAGCAGTTGAGGCGGCCATCAATAATAAATCCATATTGGCAGTTTTCCCAACGGGAGGCGGTAAATCCATTACCTTCCAGGTACCCGCGCTAATGGCCGGGCGAAACAGCAAGGGCCTCACCGTTGTGATCTCGCCCTTACAATCGCTGATGAAAGACCAGGTAGATAACCTTGAAAAGGTCGGTATTACCGAAGCCGTTACGATAAATGGCCTGCTCGATCCGATAGAGCGGGCAAAATCATACGAACGGGTGGAGAACGGATCGGCCTCGCTCCTGTATATCTCGCCCGAATCGTTAAGGTCAAAAACAATCGAACGCCTGCTTTTGGGCCGTAAAATAGCCCGTTTTGTGATTGACGAAGCGCACTGCTTTTCATCATGGGGGCAGGATTTCAGGGTAGATTACCTTTACATTGGCGATTTTATTAAGCTGATACAGGAGAAAAAAAATATTGAACAGGCCATACCGGTATCTTGCTTTACGGCAACAGCCAAACAAAAAGTGATTGATGATATCCGCGAATATTTCCGCGATAAACTCTCACTTGATCTCGAATTGTTCACCTCCAAAGCTTCGCGTACCAACCTGCAATACAAGGTTTACAGGAAAGAGGATCCAGAAGACAAATACCTCGCCGTACGCGACCTTGTTGAAGAAAAAAAGTGCCCTACCATTATCTATGTATCGCGTACACGCAACGCCGAAAAGCTGACCGAAAGATTAAACAGCGATGGCTTTAACGCAAAAGCCTTTCACGGCAAGATGGACGCCAAAGCTAAAACCGCCAATCAAAACGCTTTCATAGCAGGCGAAGTACCCATTATGGTAGCCACATCGGCGTTTGGAATGGGGGTTGATAAAAAGGATGTGGGCCTGGTGATCCATTATGAGCTTTCCGACTCGCTGGAGAACTATGTACAGGAGGCAGGGCGCGCCGGAAGGGATGAAAACATCACTGCAGAATGCTACGTCCTGTTTAACGAAGAAGATTTAAGCAAACATTTTATCCTGCTTAACCAAACCAAGCTCTCCATAAAAGAAATCCAGCAGGTTTGGAAGGCAATTAAAGACATCACCAGGTTCAGGGCGTCGGTATCTAACTCCGCGCTCGAAATTGCCCGTAAGGCCGGTTGGGACGACAATGTGGCCGAGATTGAAACCCGGGTAACCACCGCCATTGCCGCCCTTGAAGATGCCGGGTATTTAAAACGCGGTCAAAACATGCCCCGAGTGTTTGCCAACAGTATTTTGTCAAAAACAGCGCAGGAAGCCATAGATAAAATTAATGCCTCGTCGAAATTTGATGATAAACAGCGCGCAAAAGCCATCCGTATTATCAAAAAGTTGTTCTCGAGTAAAAGCAGGAAACAATCTACCGACGAAGCAGCCGAATCGCGTGTTGATTACATCAGCGATTATTTAGGGATTGTAAAGGATGAGGTTATCCACATCATCACCATGCTGCGTGAAGAAAAGATCCTTGCCGATGCCAAAGACCTAACCGCGTTTATTAAGCGCGCCGAAAATAAAAACCGGTCGTTAAGCATTTTGGACACGTTTATGAGAATAGAACAGTTTTTACTGCCCCATTTTGCTGAGCAGGAAAAAACTTTTCAGCTCAGGGAGTTAAACCAGGAAGCGGAAGATCAGCGCATAGACGGCGTAAATCCCAACCGGATCAAAACCATCATTAACTTTTGGGCGATAAAAAAATGGATTAACCGGTCGGGCCTGGGTTATTCAAAAAATCACCTTGTTGTTGTAGCCCTTTATCCGGAATCTGAACTGAAGGAAAAACTTCAAAAACGATATGAGCTGGCCAGGTTTATAGTTAATTTTTTATACAAACGCAGCGTTACAGATGCCACCCCTATCCAGCAAAACACCGACGAGGTTTTGATCGAATTTTCGGTACATGAGTTAAAAAGCGCCTACCAAAACCAGGCAAACCTTTTCAAACAGGAAATTACAACAGATGATGTAGAAGACACCCTCTTTTACCTGTCGCGTATAGAGGCTATAAAAATTGAAGGCGGCTTTATGGTGTTATACAACAGCCTCAAAATTGAGCGGCTTGAGTTAAATAATAAGATCAGTTACAAAAACGAGGACTACCAAAAACTTAACCAGTTTTACCAAAACAAAATCCAGCAGATACACATCGTTGGCGAATACGCCAAAAAAATGATAGCCGATTATAAAGAAGCGCTCCAATTTGTTGAAGACTACTTTCAGCTAAATTACACATCGTTCCTTAATAAGTATTTTAAAGGAAGCCGGTTACAGGAAATTACGCGTGCCATTACCCCCGAAAAATTCAAACAACTGTTCGGCGAGCTATCTCCCGCGCAGTTAAAGATAATTAATGATAAAGATGCAAAACATATAGCTGTAGCGGCGGGCCCTGGCAGCGGTAAAACCAGGGTACTGGTACATAAACTGGCTTCGTTATTATTGATGGAAGATGTAAAGCATGAGCAATTGCTGATGCTTACTTTTTCGCGCGCGGCTGCTACGGAGTTTAAAAAAAGGTTAATTAAGCTGATAGGAAACGCTGCATTATTTGTTGAGATTAAAACTTTTCATTCCTATTGTTTTGATCTGCTTGGCAAAGTGGGGAGCCTTGAAAAATCCGGTCACATCCTTAAAGACACCATCAACAAGATCAGGAATAACGAAGTGGAGATAAACCGCATCACCAAAACAGTTTTAGTGATTGACGAAGCCCAGGACATGGACCGCGACGAGTTTGAACTGGTAAGGACACTGATGGATTGCAACGACGAAATGCGGGTAATAGCCGTAGGAGACGACGACCAGAATATTTACGAATTCAGAGGGGCAAGCTCCAAACACCTCGAAGAATTTATAACTATAAACAAAGCTACCCGGCACGAATTAATAGAGAACTACCGCAGCAAAAACAACCTGGTACAGTTCAGCAACCAGTTTGTGCAAACCATCCGTCGCCGGTTAAAGACAACGCCCATTGTGGCTATCCAAAAGGGTGACGGGCAAATAAAGCTGGTGAAACATGCGCATCAAAACCTTATTACACCGCTTGTTGATGATATCATCACAACCGGGCTTTCAGGTACTACCTGCGTTTTAACAGGCACAAATGATGAAGCCTTAAAAGTTACCGGTTTGCTTTTAAAAAATAACTTCCCGGCAAAGCTAATTCAAAGTAACGATGGTTTTGACCTTTACAACCTTGCCGAGGTGCGTTACTTTTTAAGCCGCCTTAACCTTGATGACGGCGTTTATAGTATCGATGAAACCCAATGGGCAAACGCCCGGCGCGACCTGGGAAAACAATATCAAAAAAGCAACAAGCTTAAACTTTGCATTAACCTGCTAAAAGATTTTGAAGCAACCAACACCAAGAGCAAATACAAATCAGATCTCGAAACCTTTATTCACGACTCCAAACTGGAGGATTTTTTTGATGAGGATAGCGAAACCATATTTGTATCAACCATACATAAAGCCAAAGGCCGCGAGTTTGATAACGTTTTTATGATGCTTGAAAATTTTGATGCCCTTAACGACGAAAAGAAACGGCAGCTTTATGTGGGCATTACACGGGCCAAACAAAATTTAACTATCCACTTAAATACCAATATTTTTAATGATGCTGCTGCAAATAACCTTCGGTGGATAGATAACACCGATATCCATACCCAACCCAGCCAGTTAACCAAACTGCTAACCCATAAGGATGTCTGGCTCAATTATTTTTCCGGTCGTCAGCCCTGGGTATCACAGTTGATAAGCGGAGATAAGCTCATTGTACGTAGTGATGAATGCTTCAACACCGCGGGCCAATCGGTTTTAAAATTTTCCGGAAGTTTTGTTAGGGAGATCGAATCGATGAAAGCAAAAGGCTATTTTATAAAAAACGCGGTGGTTAACTTCGTTATTTACTGGCAAAAAGAGGGTTCAAAACAAGAAATACAAATTGTACTCCCGGAGCTTTGTTTTGAAAAAATTGTGCGATAATGGGCATCCATTTCCCTTAAGTACAAAAGCAGTCTTTCGGGTTCATGTGGGCACGATCAGACAATTTTACGGGTTAGAATATAGTGAAAAATATACCATATCGATTTAATGATCATTTTTTTTCGTTCATACGCTCCACAATATTTTTTAATAGAACCCGGAATAACTAAATTCGTATAAACCCAAAACCCGAACAATTGACAGACCATAACGAAAAAAACCGGCTCAAAGCACTTCACAGCTATCATATCCTGGATACCTTGCCTGAACAGGCATTTGACCGGATTACACGACTGGCCTCCATCATCTGTGAGGTGCCGATAGCCCTGATATCGTTGATTGACGAGAATCGGCAGTGGTTCAAGTCGCGCCAGGGCCTGGAAGCTTCAGAAACATCCCGTGACCTCGCTTTCTGTCACTACGCCATACTGGGCAGCGAAATTATGGAGGTAGAGGATGCCCTGAGCGATGAGCGGTTCAAAAACAACGCATTGGTGCTATCTGACCCGCATATTCGTTTCTATGCCGGTCAGCCGCTGGCTGATCCTAACGGTTATGCCCTCGGCACCTTGTGTGTGATTGACAGAGAACCCAAGTTGCTGAGGCCTGATCAGAAAGAGGCGCTAAAACTTTTGTCCCGGGAGGTAATGGATCTGATCCTTGAACGGCGGCAAAAAGAAGAACTAAGATCTTTTGAAGTTCTGTTCCAGCTTTCCGACGATCTGCTTTGCATAGTCGACACTGATGGTTTTTTTAAAAAGATCAACCCCTCATTCGGGAAACTGCTGGGTTGGCAGGGCGACGAACTACTTAAAATGTCATTTTGGGATCTGGTGCACCCGCAGGATTTAGAAGCCGCCCAACAGGAGATGACCCGGCTTGCCTCAGGCAAGCCTACAGTTAACTTTGAGCACCGCTTTAGGTGTAAGACAGGCGATTACCGCTGGCTGCAATGGGTGGCAACTCCCGAACCTGAAACCGGCTATTTGTTCGCGATAGCACGGGACATCACCCATGAAAAAAAACAAGCGAAAGAGCTTGCAGAGAATGAACGCAAGTTGCGCGCTTTTTTTGAAAACTCGCAGGGGTTGATGTGTACGCATAACCTTACCGGAAGGTTTTTATCGGTGAATAACGCCGGGGCCGGAATCCTTGGCTACTCGCCTGATGAAATATTGCAGCTTGGCCTTTTTGATATTGTGCCGGAAGAACATCATACCGAAGTGCGCGCCTACTTACAAGCCATCAGGCACCAAGGTAGCGCGCAGGGACAAATGATAACCAGGCACAAAGACGGGTCGCTGCGGATTTGGCTGTTTAACAATGTATTGGAAAATGGCTTTAAGGACGAAGATGACTACGTTATCGGCAACGCGATAGATATTACCGACCGTGCGATGCTGGAGGATGCTCTCAGAAAAACGCGTGAGCTACTGGAAGAAACCAATAAAGTAGCCAAAGTGGGCGGCTGGGAGGTAGACCTCGTCCTTCAAAAAGTAAGCTGGACCAAAGTAACCCGTGATATTCATAAGGTGGGTGAAGATTATGAACCAGACATGGAAACGGCAATCGAATTTTATAAAGCCGGCGAGAGCCGGGAGGCCGTGACAAAAGCAGTGAATACCGCTATTGAAAACGGTACGCCCTGGGACCTGGAACTGCAACTGACGGATGCCAGGGGTAAAGAAATCTGGGTGCGGGCTATCGGCAAAGCGGAAATGGAAAACGGCGTTTGTAAAAGGCTTTACGGCACTTTCCAGGACATCGACGAAGCTAAAAAAGCAGATCTCGAGCTTCACCGTTCCCAAAAGCAGCTTAAAGATGTACTTGACGCTGCATCCGGTGTTAGCATCATAGCTACAGATCCGGAAGGGCTGATTACCGTATTTAACGCCGGTGCAGAAAAGATGCTTGGTTACGCCTGCGAGGAGATGATCGGTAAACAAACACCTGCCATTATTCATGATGCCGCCGAGACAGCCGCCCGCGGAAAGGAACTTTCTGAACAGATGGGCTATCCGGTTGAAGGCTTCCGCGTTTTTGTCACCGTTCCTGAGCAACAAGGTTCGGAGCGGCGGGATTGGACCTATATTACCAAAAGTGGCCGACGGCGTACCGTATCGCTGATGGTGACGGCTATTCGCGACCAGGGACGGGTTACCGGTTACCTGGGTGTAGCGATAGACATTACCGATAAAAGACTGACAGAAAACGCCTTGCTTGCCGAAAAAGGCCGACTATCAGCTTTTGTAGAGCATGCCCCGGCGGCTGTAGCCATGATGGATGAAGAGATGCGTTTTGTTGCGGTAAGCAGGCGCTGGCTGGAAGATTATCATTTTTCGGGTGTTAATGTGCTCGGTCGCTCATATTATGATGTGTTCCCCGGCCTTGAAACCGAGCGAAAAGAGCGGCATCAGCGCGTGTTGAACGGAGCCGTTGAACGCAAGGACGAAGATACTTACAGGTTACCGTTTGATACGGAAGACATGTTCATCACCTGGGAAATGCGGCCCTGGTTCCGGTTTGACGATAAGGTGGGCGGCATCATGATCTTTACCCAGAACATTACCCCAATCATCAAACAGCGGGAAGAACTGAAGCTGGCTAAAACGCTGGCAGAACAGGCCAGCCAGGCCAAATCGGAATTTCTGGCCAACATGAGCCATGAGATCAGGACACCATTGAACGGCGTTATCGGGTTTACCGACCTGGTGCTGAAAACACCGCTGAACGAAACACAGCATCAATATGTATCGATCATCAATCAATCCGGCAACGCTTTACTGAGTATCATTAATGACATTCTTGATTTTTCAAAGATCGAAGCCGGGCGGCTTGAATTAGATATTGAACGTTGCGACCTGTATGAACTATGCGGACAGGCCACTGACATCATCACCTACCAGGTACAACATAAAGGGTTGGAAATGTTGCTGAATGTAGCGGCCGACCTGCCACGTTTTATTTACGCTGACGCCATCAGGCTTAAACAGATCCTGGTGAACCTTTTAGGCAACGCCGCGAAATTCACCGAAAAAGGTGAAATAGAATTACATATCGAAACATTATCAGCGACCGGGGATGAACAGACACTACGGTTTGCCGTGCGTGACACCGGTATCGGAATCCAGCCGGAAAAACAGGCTAAAATATTTGACGCCTTTTCGCAGGAGGACAGCTCGACCACCAAAAAATATGGCGGTACCGGATTAGGCCTAACAATATCCAATAAATTGCTGGGGCTGATGAACAGCCGTTTGCAGCTCATCAGCCAGCCAGGTAAGGGCAGTACTTTTTATTTTGACATCAGTTTCCGCGCCGAGCAGGGCGAGGCCATTGAATGGGCCGGCCTGGATAACGTGAACCAGGTGCTTATAGTTGATGACAACGCTAATAACCGCCTTATCATTAACCAAATGCTGGCCTTAAAAAATATCTCGGTAACAGAAGCGACAAATGGTTTCGAAGCATTGCAGTTGCTGGCCAAAGGCGAACGCTACGATGTAATCCTGATGGATTACAACATGCCTTATATGGACGGACTGGAGACTATCCGCAAGATCAGGGAAAACTTCTCCCGTACTTACGAGGAGCAGCCGGTTGTTTTGCTGCACAGCTCATCAGATGATCAGCTTATCCTGCAATTGTGTAAAGAACTGGATGTACGGAAACGCATTGTTAAACCCCTCAAAATTCAGGAACTTTATGGCGCGCTTTCCAGGCTCAATAGTGATGATGATCGTCAAACCGAACATGCCGCACACAATTCGCCCCCGGTTCCGGCCACTTTGCGGGTATTGATTGCCGAAGATAACACGGTTAATATGCTTTTAGCCAAAACGTTAATCCGCAACGTCTCGCCGCATGCAGAATTGATTGAGGCGCATAACGGGATAGAGGCAGTAACCTGCTGTGAAAAGTATATGCCCGACATCATATTTATGGATGTACAAATGCCGCTGATGAACGGTTATGACGCTACACGGAAGATAAGGCTGATCGACACCGCTAAGAAGATCCCCATCATTGCGCTCACGGCGGGCAACGTGAAAGGAGAAAAAGAGAAATGCATAGACGCCGGTATGGATGATTTTGTGGTTAAACCGGTTGTAGCAGATACCATTGCGTTGATCCTGAACAAGTGGCTTGACCATGATAGCGGGCATGAAGTTAGTAACCACGAGAATAGCAGCGACACGGATCCTCATTATGACCCGCAGGTATTGATGACTTTTTTAGGCGATGCCCCGGCAAGCCTGAAAGAAGCGCTTGACGCGGCTGTGAGCGAGCTTGAGCAGGCAAAAAGCCAGATCACCGCTGCACAAAACAGTGGTAATATCAAACTGATTAACGAGCAGGGTCATAAACTTTACGGAACAGCTACCTCCGCCGGAATGGGAATTTTGGCCGGCCTGGCAAATACCCTTGAACATTATAAAGGCGGAGATTTTGCCCAACTGGACGAACTTATAACCAAAACAACCGGGGAAATTGAACAGTTATTAAACAGAATCCGGGTGTAGGCTACGTTGCCTTTATATTGGTTGGTTTTGGTCAGAATAAAAATAGAAAACCCGCTAATCTGGTTAATCAGCGGGTTTTGCCTTGGATATTGGTATCGCTTATCGTCGCCCTGCCTGTACAAATTTCGAATCTTTTCCTGCATGATCTGAGAAAATTAGCGGCTTTAGATATTTGACATAACCGGCGGCACCGATGTACAAACAGGCTAAGGTGCGTGAACTGGCGTGTCGTCCTCAAAAGCGTCTTCCGGTTCAGCCACTAATAGCGCGTTCTGCTTCAAAATAACTCTGCGTAGCCGTTCCTGGTGTTCGTCGCCCCATAAGCCGATGGAAGAAATCAAGGGGATGAGTGTTTTGCCAAAGTCAGTAAGATGATATTCTACCTTTGGAGGCATTACAGGATAGATCGTTCTTATTACTAACTCATGATCTTCGAGCTCTTTCAACTGTACATTCAGTACGCGCCTGGTAACGTCCGGAATCTTACGCTGCAATTCACCGGGCCTTAAGTGCCCTTGGTGAATGAACCATAAAATACGGATCTTCCATTTGCCATACAGCACTTCACCAACCAAATCAAGGCCGCAGTTAAGAGATGGAGCAATCTTTTTCACGTACATAACTACAAATATACAACAGCCGTTATGTGCAAGCAATACGGACAAATTTATCCCTATTTGATTCGTAAGCCCGTAATTGTATAGTATCGGAGTACTGTTGAGATTTGCGTAAAAATAAAACATTTATGAAACAACAGATCAATTACAGTAATGAACTATCCGGTAAAATAGCCTTGATAACAGGTGGTACAAAAGGCACAGGAAAAGCGATTGCCGAACGCTTAAAAGCAGCAGGCGCCACAGTGGTTATTACGGCCAGAAACAAACCCGGTCAGTATGATCCCGACCTGCATTATATAGCAGCCGACCTGAGCAAGGCAGAAGATGCACAAAATATGATCAGCGAAGTACTGTCTACCTATGCCAGGCTGGATATCCTGGTAAACAACCTTGGCGCTTCGTCAACACCCGCTGGCGGTTTTGCAGCATTGAATGATGAGGACTGGCTATCAACCCTGCAAGCTAATTTATTGGCCCCTGTAAGGCTTGACAGGGGATTTTTACCGCAAATGATCGATCGGAAAAGTGGTGTTATCGTTCACATCGCTTCCATCCAGGGGCTGTTGCCGCTATATGATTCTACCTTGCCGTACGCAGCTTCAAAAGCAGGCTTGATCAATTACAGCAAAAGTTTATCGAATGAAGTTGCCCCAAAAGGTGTTCGTGTACTAACTGTTTCGCCAGGATGGATAAATACAACAGCATCTGTAGCCTGGTTGGGCGAGATCGCAAGAAAGTCGAATAGCACAATAGAAGAAGCGCAGCAAAGTGTAATGGATGCATTAGGTGGAATACCGTACGGTAGGCCCGCCGAACCGGAAGAAGTAGCTGAATTGGTTGGCTTTTTGGTTTCACCAAGAGCCAGTTACTTAACAGGAACAAATTTCGTCATAGACGGAGGAACCATACCAACAATTTAATAGTTAGCATCATATCTAAATAGCAAATACCATGAATTTACCAGCAGTAGTTACCCGATTAGTAAACGCGCAAAACAAATACGACAGTAAGGCTTATGCGGAGTGTTTCACAAATACGGCTATTGTTCACGACGAAGGCAAGCAATATAACGGGAAGGAAGAAATTCGCCAATGGATTGAAGAAGCTAATGAGAAGTACAAAAGTTTGATGAAACCACTTAAATACAAGGAAACCGCCCTGAAAGCGGTACTGACAGCAGAGGTGTCCGGCACTTTCCCCGGAAGCCCCATAGTGCTGCAATTTCATCTGGAACTAAAGGATAACCTCATTGATTCATTAAAAGTGACTCCATAATATTGAGGGCGTAAGGCTCAGCTGATCCAGATGATTACAAAGTCGCTTTTTTTAGATGCGCCGGTCCTTTCCATTCAAAACCCAACATTATTCGAAACCCGATGAATTTGATTGAACAGCAAATAAAAAACCGCTCCTAAATCTCTTCAAGAGCGGTTCTGCTGGTGTCGTCGGGATGGCAGGATTCGAACCTGCGGCCTCCACATCCCAAATGTGGCGCGATACCGGGCTACGCTACATCCCGTTTGGCTTTTGCCGGGTTATTTAATGTTTCCAATCAGAAAATAAAACCCTCTAAACTTTCAATTTAGAGGGTTTTGATACTGGGTATCGCTTTGTCGGGATGGCAGGATTCGAACCTGCGGCCTCCACATCCCAAATGTGGCGCGATACCGGGCTACGCTACATCCCGTCTCCCTGATTGGGTGTGCAAAAGTATGATTTTTAATCAAGTTGCAAAATTTTTTTTGAAAGAATTTCCTTACAATTTCATAACATACTCATTTGTAATTTCTTTCCCTGGTTTTCCATTCGGCACTATTGAATGGTTTTAAACTAATCTGGATTACTGATAGCGATTTCAACACAAATACCGTTAAATGCGATTACACTTTAGCCGGGGCAAACCAATGGAATTGCAGCGCTATTTGAATATCGATCAATTAAAAAATTTCCATTTTATACAATAGCTATAAGCGGCCTGTTAACTTATTAAAGTCACGACCAGAAAATTAAGATTCGCCGTTAGCCCTCCCGCCAGAATTCAACGCTTTTATAATAGATAACAACCCGGTTAATTAAGGTAACAGTAATTGGATAAAACGCTTGCCTTTCGGTAACAATGTTCATTAACCGGGTCAATTGCTTTGTTTGTCGATTAACGCTCACTTACAGTTAAACTTATTATATTTTTGAGACCAACTATTGCCGGGCTCATTACGTATTTATTGATGATCGCAAAAACGCACCTGTATGACAAAAGAACGCTTACTATTAATGCCGAAACTATTCGGTTATTTCATAATTATTTTAGCCTTTAATTCCTGCAAAAAGGATAAAACCGCCACACCGCAGGTGCAAACGGTAAAGCCGGTAACGCTGGGCTTGTACGAGTACTCATCGGGCGTTAACAAGCGCATTTTTTTGCCGGTTTCGCAGGTTGGCACTAAAACGGTAACGTACTACACCGTGTTCGACACCGGCTCGTCGGGCATGACGCTCGACGCCGATGGCATTTTACCGGCATCCATGATCACCTCATCGGGGATCCAGTTTACCGGCGACTCCGTTGTGGTAAACGGCATCACAGTTACCAAAACAACCGGCACAATCAGTTTTGGAGACAACATCAGCTCCACTAAAGAATACGGCAACCTTGCCTATGCCGACATCACTATCGGCGATCAGCTGGGCAACCTCGTTTTAAAGCGCGTGCCGTTTTTCCTGTACTATAAAATAGTTGATGGCGATGGCAATAAACTAAGCGCCCATTCAAGCGATGTGTTTGGCGTTGGCCCGGGCACCAGCTATGTAACCAACATTATTCAAAGTCCGCTGCAGAGGTTTAACACCGGCGGCAATCTTACCGGCGGCTTCAAGCTGGCTACCTTAAACAAAAGTATGTTCAGTTCGGCAGGTAATTACGTGAGCAACCTGTTAACCATCGGCCTCACCGGTTCCGATCTTTCTTCGCAGGGCTTTATCATGCATAACCTCAATTACTATAATGCAGGCGGATATTCGCCCAATATTCCGGCAACCATCAGCTATAACGGCAAAACCATATCGGGGCAAATCCTTTTCGATACGGGTACCCCCTCAACCACTGTAATAGAAGACAAAACGGCTACAAACGCCATCGGTAACCTGCCGGCAAATTCAACGGTAACCATAACCACTAACAAGGGCTTCACCTATACGTATACTACAGCCAGCACAGCAAACCTTACCGAGGTGCAAAATCCCAATAACACAGGCGACACGCGAACCATTTTCAGTCTGGATTTTTTCATCAGCAACGAGTACCTTACCGATTATGGAAATCACCGCATCGGTTTGAAAAATAATTAGCCGTAACCGTCGGTCCGGTTTCGTATTACCAAAGCCGGCTTTTATAACCTATCCATAACTTGCTATAGAGAATGACACGATAATTTCTGTTTTGCGAATAATTTTCATGCATTGCGGTGATTGAAACCTTTAAATCAACAACGGGGCTGCATATTTGATAGGCAACCCCGTTTATTATACCTTATTGTAAGAACAACAGGCTCATAATAAAAATAGGTTTATAAGGTTGTTAAACCTGGTATGGGAAGATGCTAATTGGACTGTTATTTCTAACAACAGGTAGCGTATCGCTCCGTTACTTAACCAAGTGACCAAAAAACAACAATCAACGTAATTAACCCACAGTTAAGGGTTAATATTTCGGCAAAACTGCAGCTGATAGCCTTGAGATGCAAGCTTCAGTTCGAGCTAATAAGGCTTAAATCCGGAAAGATGGATATCATAATGAACAGAAGTTATCTATTAATTAAACTACGCCAGTATTATGATATTATTTTACGTCGACTGTAAATAGCGACTGATCGGAAAAACAATGCGAAGAAAAGTGATCAACTTTATAGAAACAGCTATAAAAGAACAGAAAAACCATCGCAGATGCTAAAATTTACCTTCTTCGGTTTCTAATAAGTGAAAATTAACGACAGGAAGAGCTGGAATACATTGATAACAGTTAAAAAAGACTTCAAAAAGTTACATTTCAGAAAACATTACACCTAAAAAATTAGTTTTAGAAGTAAAAGAATATAAAACATCCGGCTTTTGTTTGGTTAAAATGCAGATTCTGAAAAAAAAGTAGAATACAATTGCAACTTTTTATCGCCCAAGAGAGTCTTGTATTTAAAATAACTCTTCCAAAAACCAACAATCAACGTATTAAAAACACGATAATTTTTTAATAATATCTAAAAAAATAAAAATATAATTTTTAATAAAATTATTCAAACAAACATAAATCACTATATATCAAAACACTATAAATAAATAATTACAATTAAAATAGTTTTGGTAAAACATTTTTAACTCAAAAACCAAAATCATATCCAATCCATAACATTTTTGTTACAAAACAATATATTTTAAGTTACAACCCGCATAACGAACCGTATCACAATTGTTACAATTGAAGATACTCAAGCTATCAAAGTCTATATTTTAAGCCATCTTAGTCATTTTCATTGTCAATTCAACACTTATTATTAATAAGCATTAAACTTTCATGCACTTTCTACAAAAAAATGAGCGAAAATCACTTTTTTAGCCTTTTTTCAATATAAATTTCATGTAAAATCCACGTCAATTAATTGTCAGCTTTAGAAACACAACACGCATCGCAATGATTTTTACATATATAACAATATATCATTGCCGTTTTTACACTTTTATCAAAATTATTTTGATTCTATTGCAAAAAATGTAGTTTTGGGTATTAACTAAAACTGATTTTTAATAATGAAAAAACTCCTACTCGCAAGCTGGTGTTTTATCATGCTATTTATTAGTGTGGTACAAGCACAAAACAAAACAGTTACCGGCCGGGTAACTTCGAAAGATGATGGATTGCCGTTGCCTGGTGTATCCATAAGAGTTACGGGTACAACTATCGGTACCCAAACCAATGCAAATGGCCAGTTTGTGTTGAATGTTCCCTCCTCGGCAAAAACATTAAGCTTTAGTTTTATTGGTTACGCAAGCAAAAGCGTTGAAATTGGAAACGGCCCGTTAGTAGTTTCGCTTGAAAGCTCTGCTAACAAGCTATCAGAGGTAGTAATCTCAGGTGCTTACGGCGCTAAACAATCGTCACGTTCGGCTTCTTACGCTGTACAGGTTGTAAAAGCAGAGCAACTGAACACAGTTCGTCAGCCAAACGTTAACAATGCCCTGGCTGGTAAAGTAGCCGGTATACAGGTACGAAGCCAATCTGCAGCAGCATTGGGCCGTAATACAAACATCAGGTTACGTGGCGCTACAGGTTTTGGTAGCGGTAACAACCCATTATATGTTGTTGACGGTACCATTTTGCCAAACATTGATGACATCAGCAATGACGATATCGAAGATATCAGCGTACAGATGGGTCCGGCAGCTTCTGCCCAGTTTGGTTCACAAGGTGCTTACGGTGCTATCGTAATTACAACCAAAAAAGGTAAGAAATCAAAAGGTGTAGGCGTTGAGTTTAACTTGGGTGCCAACTTTGATAAAGCTTACATTCTTCCAAACTATCAAAACAGCTATGGTGGTGGTGCATCTGCAGATTTTATCCAATACCATTACAAAGATGGCGATCCTGAAGGTTGGAAAGCTTTAGATGGCAAATACTATCCGGATTATACCGATGATAGCAGCTGGGGCCCTAAAATGGTTGGTCAGGAGTATATTCCATGGTATGCATGGGCTCCCGGAACAAAATATTCATTCAAAACAGCTAAATGGACCCCACAACCGGACAACGCTAAAGACTTCTTCCAAACAGGTGTAGCTTTAAACAACACTGTAGCTTTCACTAAAGCGGCAGACGACTATAACTTCAGGATGTCGTTCAATAACCAGCATACAACAGGTATTGTTCCTGAAACCTGGTTAAACAAAAACAACTTCGCTTTAGTAGGTAACTTTGATCTTAACAAACACATTACTGTAGGCGCAAACATTAACTTTGCTGGTTCACAACTTCATGGCCAAATTGATGATGCTTATGCAAGTGCATCAAGCGGTTCGTTCAACTCATGGTTTCACCGTGATCTTGACATGGGTATCATGAAAGAGTTGCAAGACCTTAAATCGCCAGATGGTACTTACGTAAGCTGGAACCACGCTAATCCAAACTCATATGATCCGGCACACCCAGATCAATTTTACGGTGGTAACTATTGGTATAACCCATACTTATGGCAAAAACAGTGGCAAAACCTGAATACCCGCGACCGTTTATTCGGTAATATCTACTTCCAGTACAAGATCAATAAAGATTTAAACTTTAGAGTAACCTACCGCCGTAACCAAACCAACACCTGGAACGAAAACAAAGTTTCGTCTGAAATCCAGGCCAGCGGTACGCAAACAGGTAAAAAAGCTACTTACGCTACTTCAAACACGTATTCAAACCGTGAAAACTATGAAACACAGTTGAACTACGATAAACAGATCAAAGACTTCCACGTAACTGCCAACGTAGGTACAGATATTTACAACTGGAGCTACAAAGACAACTCGGCAAGTACTCAAAATGGTTTAAGTGTACCTGATTTGTACAGTTTGTCAAACTCTGTGGATCCAATCTCCTTCGGTAACGGTCGTACACAAGAGCAATACCGTTCAGTTCATGGTTCAGCTCACGTTGGTTACAAAGCTTTTGCCTATTTAGATGCGACTTTACGTAACGACTGGTATTCAACTATTGCAGCTACAAATGGTGCAAACTCTGTATTATCAAAATCATTTGGTGGTTCATTAGTTTTCAGCGAATTGCTCCCTGAATTTAAAGACTGGTTGAGCTTTGGTAAATTAAGGGCATCCTGGGGCCAGGTACCATTGGCTTTAGGTACAAGCACCGAAACATTTGGTGCTTACCGTAACAACACTGTGTATGGTATTGCTGCTAATAAATGGAATGGCAACCTGTTACAAGGCGGTCCTACTCAATTTGTTGATCCTAACCTGCACGGTACTACAACTACTTCTCAGGAGATCGGTTTAGACTTAGGTTTCTTTAACGACAGGTTAACATTTAAAAGTACCTACTGGAAAGCCGACGATAAAGACATACCGCTTTCATTGGCTGTAAACGCTGCCAGCGGTGTATCATCGATCTTAACAAACGTTGGTTTGATCAAAAAAAGAGGCTTAGAGATAACAGTAGGCGGTACTCCGGTTGCATTACCAAACTTTAACTGGACTATCAACGCTAACTTCTCACAATTGCTCGATAATACCGTTGTTGAGATCAGCAACAAATACGGTGTTGACCGTGTACAGGTAGCAGGTGTTTGGGGTTCAGATATGCCTTATCTTATTAACCAGAAAGGTAAATGGTGGGGACAAATTTACGGTAACGGCATCAAACGTAACTCTGCTGGCATACCTATCCTTACTTCATCAGGTGCTTACATCAACGATCCTAACGTATACTTTGGTAGCGTATTACCAAAATATACCGGTGGTTTACAAAACTCGTTCACTTTCCTGAAATCGTTTAACTTAAACATTAACATCGATTACCAGTTTGGTGGTAAATTCGTATCGTTATCAAACCGTTGGGGCCAGTATAGCGGCTTAACTGCTAATACCGCGGCGCTTAACGATAAAGGCATGTCGGTACGTGACCCTGTTGCTGACGGCGGCGGTGTAAAAGTTACCGGTGTTGACGCAAACAACAACCCTGTTACTTACTATGTAGATGCAAAATCTTATTACCAGGGCTTAACCAACAACAAAACTTACGATCCGTACATCTACGATTTAACGTTCATTAAACTTCGTGAGGTTGCGTTTGGTTATACACTTCCAATCCAAAAATGGGGTTTAGGCAAAGCATTACAATCAGCACGCATTGAGTTTGCCGGTCGTAACTTGTTGCTAATTTATGCGAAATCAAAAGATTTTGATCCATCAGAAATCAGTGCAACAGAAGGTGAAACTGCACAGTACCCAGGTACAAGGGGAGTTGGTTTCAACTTAAAAGTAACTTTCTAAGTGATAAGGACTATTAGATCAAGAAAAATGAAAAAAATATTTTTATATACATTAGCAGGCGCACTTATGCTTTCGGGTGCGGGTTGTAATAAGATTAAGGATTTTGGCGATGTTAACAGTAATCCGGGCGCAACAACAACACCTATACCTTCGGCCCTGTTATCAAACGTTGAAGCTGGCCTGAGCGGTTATGCATCAACAGGTACTGAGGCCATCAGCGGCGGTCAATACGCTCAATATTTTACTGAAACCCAGTATTCGGGAACTTCATTATATAACTTACCACAAAACTCATTTACAGGCAACTACGCGGGTAACCTGAATAATCTCCAGATTATTGTTAACCTGGCACCAACCAAGAACATGGTAAACGTTGCAAAAATCCTGCAACAGTACATATTTTGGGTGGTAACTGATTCCTGGGGAGACGTTCCCTACAGCGAGGCTTTAAAAGGCGCTACCAATATCCTGCCCAAATATGATAAACAGCAGGATATTTATAAGGGTATGCTAACCACCTTAACAACAGCCGTAAACTCGTTTGATTCGTCGCCGATTAGCGGTGATATCATTTATGGGGGTGATGTTGCTTCCTGGAAACGAATGGCCAACTCGCTTAAATTACTGATAGCCGTTCAAATGTCAAAAACAGCCGATGCAGCAACAGCATCTGCCGCCGTAAAAGAAGCAATTGCTGCCTCAGGTGGCGGTGTTATTACCAGTACTGATCAAAACTTTACGGTTAAATATCCGGGCGGTGTTTACAAAAGCCCATGGTGGAACTTGTATAATGGCCGTAAAGACTTTGCCGAATCAAAAACGCTTACTGATTATACTGCAAGCACCAGCGACCCGCGCCAGGCAGCCTTTGGTGGCGAAAGTGAGCAAGCGGGTAACTTAAACACCTCAAATATCGGTGTTCCTTACGGTTTGGCGCGCTTATCTGTAACAGCGTTTACCGATGCCAACCCCAAATGGGCCCGTGTATTACGCGGCGACTTCAGGCTTGAAAATGGATCCGTAACCCTGATCACAGCCGCTGAAGTGTGGCTGGCAAGGGCCGAAGCAGTAAACCTGGGCTGGATCACGCCAACCGCTGATGAAACAGTTGCCAAAGACTTCCAAACCGGCATTGGCGAATCATTTGTTCAGTGGGGTTTAACTGCTGCTGCAGGTAAAAGCTTTGCACAAGGTTTAGGCACACCTGATTTCAAGTTAATTTCAACTCAGCGTTGGGTGGCGAGCTATCCGGACGGGCACATGGCCTGGGATATATGGAGGAAAAGCGGGTACCCGGAACTGAAACCGGCCCCTGACGCTACTAACTCGTCTAAGCAAATTGTAAGAAGATTTGTGTATGCTACTTCAGAGTATAATACCAATGGTAAAAACGTAGCGGCAGCCGTAGCAAATTTAGACGGAGGAGACAGCCAGGACTCGCGCGTATGGTGGGATGTTAAGTAATTAATTCAAAATCAGTACACAAAATGAAAAAGAATATATTAAAATATTTGTTTCTTGCCGGTACAGTGACTGCTGTTGCAGTTTCAGGTTGCCGTAAAGAAACGGCCGCCGATAAAGTTGGTGGTCAGGCGATGGATAACGGAAAATCATTCATAGGAATCCCCGATGGTTTGGAGCAGCCTCATTTCTTCGATCCGTTCACAAACATTAAAACAGTGGATGTATTTTCGATAAAAAGGGACGCTAAAAGTTCGGCCGATCTGCAAAAAGATCAAACTATCACATTAAAATCAATTCCTGCGGCAATTGATAAATACAATGAAGATCATGACACGGAGTATGAACTATTACCAGCAAGCCTTTACACTGTAAGCAGTACAAGCGTTACGGCGGGTGCCGGGGGCGATTTAACAGCAAAGTTTGCACCAGGCGATTTTCAGCACTACTTCACTATAAAACTGAATGGTGCGAAGTTTGATCTGACCAAAAAATATGCGCTTGCTTATGTAATCAGTAATGCAGGAGGTTTGGATATTCATGCAGCCAGCAAGGATACCTTATATACCTTTTTTGCCATCAAAAACAAGTATGATGGCGATTACCTGTCAAACGGCATCTTTCATCACCCCGTTAATGGCGACCGCGCTATTACAAACAGACCCAAAACGCTTACTACAGCCGGCACTTCATCAGTAACTACCGAAATTGGGGATATTGGCGGCGTTATGACCTTAACAGTAAATGAAGCCACAAACGAGGTGACCGTTTCTGGTAATGTGAGTGCTACTCAACCGTTACTTCCGGTTGCTGGCAAAACAAATACTTACGATCCGGCAACAAAAAGTTTTATCCTCAACTACAGGTACCCAGCCAGTACGGGCGACCGCGTTGTTGAAGAAACCATCAAACGTAAATAATATTATTTCAAATCAAGGAGCGGCAACATGCCTCTCCTTGATTTTACCAATCCCGAGCCAATTTTATCCAATCGCAATGTTAAAACCGTTTTGCCTTATTAATGATGAGTATTTACAGGTTATGATAGTGGCGGTTTGTCGGTTGGGTTACTTTCAGATTGGTAATTAAATTTATAAACCTACACCCATAAACCCATAACTAATACTTTGCAGCTTCGTTCTTTTAGTTAATAGTTATATATGCTTTAAAGCCGTACACAGTAAGCTCGTGTGCGGCTTTTATATTTTAGGCAGGTCAACAAGGCCCGGTGGCAAAAAAATTTATCCTTTAATAACCGATAGCGCTACGCGATTCGTTAATCAATCTGTCGGAAAAAGCATCGTCTACAGGCTTAAGCCAACCAGCCGGTAAAGCAAACCATTCAGCATCATACAGTTGCCCGGACATTGAAGTTGTAGCCGTTTGATGCATACCTTTTATAATTTGTTTCACCTCTTTGAGGTCGTGTTGGTTTATTCTGTTTGGCACTACCATTCCAACACTTCTGTCGGGCAATGCAACCCGGTAGCCATCCGGGAATATGGCGCTTAGCTCATGCGAAAGTAAGATCCTGCTTGAGCCTATACCATCGGCATGCATAAACACTAAAAATTTAATGGTTTTGCCATCGCTTCCTGTCGCCTGGTGCGTAAAAAAGTTTTCGTTATCGGTTATCGAATGCCGCAAGTTTTCAAATGCTGTTTGCTGCCAGTGTTTGTGGCTTTCATTCAATAAAGCAAATTCATCCTTTGTAAGGTACGTCATTTGGCCGGGACCCGTAAAAAACACCCAGGTAAGCAGAAATTCTTTATTGTTTAATTGCTGGTGCGGTGATGGCCATGTACTTTCATGGTAATAACTACGGGGTACAATTAGCGGAAAGATCTGGTCAAGGTTCATATTTATCACGGTTTAAAGGTAAACAAAAGTAATGAACAATCACCGTATACCCCTTATGCTGCACAATCCTCCTCATACCCGCAGGCGGCTATCAGGGTACCTGCATCGGTATCCAGCAGGCGGGCTATCTGTATTAACCTGTCTACCGTGAGTTTTGAGTAATTAAGCTCTATTTTGCTGTAGGAGTTTTGGCTCATCTTCATTTTGGCAGCCATATATTCCTGCGAATAATTTTTGCTTTCGCGCAGTTGCCTGATGTAGTTTGCTATGCGCCCGATATCGTTTTGGCTCATTGGTTTACTTTAGTTTTCAATTAACAATACGCTGTAATAAAAGTTCGGCTGTACCCCTAACAGGAGTGAACAAGTGCCCGGCGTGCTTTTTCACCTCGCCCGTATGCCTGATATACGCTTAAAAATAACAGGCGGTTTGGGATGGCCTGCCCTATTTTCTACTTCATTTTGGCGTAGCATTTTTCAATCCGCCGGTAAAAAAACTCCGTTAGTTACTTCAAATCATTAAACATAATATCATGAAAAAACTATTTGTAATGGCTATCGCTTTGGTAGCTTTAGCCGCGGCCCCAAAAACTTATGCTCAAACTAAAATGGTAGGCGGCGCAGCCATGTACCCCACTAAAGACATTGTTGATAACGCCGTTAACTCCAAAGACCACACCACCCTGGTAGCTGCCGTTAAAGCCGCAGGCCTGGTTGAAACCCTTAAAGGTACCGGCCCTTTCACCGTTTTTGCGCCAACCAACGAGGCTTTTGATAAATTACCTAAGGGAACAGTAGCAACCTTGTTAAAACCCGAAAACAAGGAAACCCTTACCAAAGTGCTTACTTACCACGTAGTGGCCGGTAAATTAAGCGCGGCCGACCTGATGGCCAAAGTAAAGGCAGGCATGGGCAAGGCCGAACTCAAAACCGTAAGCGGCGGTACCTTAACCGTAATGCAGCAGGGTAAAAAGTTATATCTGGTTGATGAAAAAGGAGGCAAATCATGGATTACCATTGCCGATGTTTTTCAGAAAAACGGCGTGATCCATGTGGTGAATACCGTTTTGATGCCTAAATAATTTATAACATCCTATACACAAAGCCCGGCGCGCAAACGCCGGGCTTTGTGTTTTTTAATTGGCTGTAAAAATCACGCGGCTAACTTTTATAAGATCACCCCCGGTTGATATCAATCCTTTAACCTGATCCAAACCGGACCATGATCGCTTGATTTTTCCCAGCCGCGTACGTGTTTATCAACACCGGCAGCTTCCAGTTGGGGTACCAGGTCGGGGCTTAACAAAAAATGGTCGATACGCAAACCAGCGTCCCTACCGTAGGCATTGCGGAAATAATCCCAAAAGGTATAGATGGTTTCGGTGGGGTATAAATGGCGGATGGCATCCGTCCAGCCCTGGGCCAGCAGGTTTTGGAAAGCCTCGCGGGATTCGGGGCGAAAAAGCGCGTCGTCAACCCAGCGTTCGGGTTTGTACACGTCGGCACCGGTGGGGATAATGTTATAATCGCCGGTTAAAATAACGGGCTTGCCGGTGGCCAGCAGTTGCGCCGCATGGGCCTTAAAGCGATCAAGCCAGGCCAGCTTATAGTCGAATTTGGGGCCGGGAGCCGGGTTGCCGTTGGGCAGGTACAGGCAGGCAATGGTAACGCCATCCACCACGGCTTCAATATAGCGGCTGTGGGTATCTTCCTCATCGCCGGGCAGTGCGCGGCGCACCTCGGTAATATTGCGGTTGCGGGTAAGTATAGCTACGCCGTTCCAGCTTTTCTGGCCGTGCCAAATGGCATTATAACCGGCATCAAGCAGGGCCTGTTCCGGGAAATTTTCCTGCGGGGCTTTCAGTTCCTGCAGGCAGGCCACATCAGGTTGGGTTTCTTCCAGCCAGCGCAGCAGCACCGGCATCCGGGCGTTTATACTGTTTACGTTATAGGTAGCAATTTTCATGATGCAAAATAACTATCTCCGGCCGAAACCGCGCTATAAAACATGAGCTGCAACTTTTATTTTAAACGCAGATTCCCCGTTGTTGCGCGGAGATAGTTGATAACAAGCTTTTACTTTTCAAACTCGTCCGGGTTTACTTCCGGCTGCGGCGATTGCTCGTCGGGCACCTCATTGGGGATATTTTCCGGCGCTTCCTCGGGTACGTCCGGCTCCCCCGGATCCGTTGGCTGCCTGATCTCCGGGTTTTCCGGGCTTATCGGGAATTCTTCGGGCTCGAAGGGGATTGAGGTGTGTTTCTTTGTCATTGTTTTATAACACGGGAGGCGGGGTTTGGTTTTTTTGAAAAAAAACGGTCGTAAAACCAGCTAATAAAATCAAACTATCTGTTTACTTTTTTGCACTATTAGCAAAGTAAAATCCGAAAACCAACGATAGAGCCACTTGAAAAAAAGTAGAAAACATGTTCGTATTCTCAATAACCTTCATCGGATTTTGAGATAAAAATTGTGCCTTAGCCAAGGCATAGCAAACCCCAAGTACAAAAAATATATAAGCCAATGATAGCACCAAAGCAAGCACGAAAGCCCATCGGTCGGTATATTGTATTTTAGTAGACTTTTTTGAGGAAAAATAGACAGTCAGAATTAACAAAATGTATGGTAACGACGATTGAGTTACCCAATTTACTATGTCTTTAGTTTTTTCAGAAAAATAACTATTTACGGCCCATAAAACACTCCAAGGTAATATTATTAGAAAAAAGCCTCCCCAAACAATTGCCAAGGTATTTTGAGCTGTAGTTTTTTTCATTTTGAATTCAATTTTAAGAGTAGTTTTGATCGTTGCAGATGTTCATAAGCTGTCAAATGAGCCGACTGAACGGTAAGCTTTGAATTAGGTTTGGTTGAAACAAATTCATAAACTAAAACAGTACAAAAATAGTCTTTCCCTTTTTTTTTATTCGCAAGATCGCTTGGCAGAATATTGTAACCAACCCTTGAAAGCTTTTTTAGGGCTTCAAAGTCGGCATCTTTCAAACTGGGATTGAATGGCTTATTAGTAACAATAAATGCAAACATTCTAAATAGCCCGGATCTTGGTGCAAAGAAATCACTAAATGTTGGGCTTTTCAATTCATTGATAGCAAATCTCTCGCTATTAAAAATTGAAGAACCATCGTCTGTAATCGATTCTATTCTTGTCACCAAAGCAAATCCGTCCGGAATTATAAAATAGCTTCTCTCATCGTATCCGCCAGAAGTTAACGCTCTTATTAAAACTTTGTCCATCTGTCCGAGAGTTTCTGTCTTATCAAAAATTTCATTGTCTAAAACAGCCAAAGTGTAACCACTTAACGGTGGAAATGGAAAAACATTGATTGGACTCTCCCGCACTTCCTCTCCACTCACATGTAAGATATTTTTATAATTAAGCGTAATTTTCAACCCATTCGCATTGAGTGATGCAGGCTGATCTTTTAAAGGTATTTCGGATGCTGAATATCCTATAAACGACACAATCAGTTCATCGCCTTTTTTAACATAAATAACAAAGTTTCCACCGCCATCAGTTACAGTACCGATCGTCTTTCCTTTGATCCTAATTGTAACTCCCGGTAAAGGGTTTCCCTCGTCATCCGTTATCTTTCCAACCACAACATTAAAGTCCGAGACCTGATAACTATTTTGTGCGCGGACTTTAATGTTGTAAACACATAAAATAAACACAGACAATAAGATACTCTTGATTAACACTACTTTATTCATCTGACAACCGAGTTCCTTGTTCAATAGTTTCCTTAATTGCATCCGAAGAATAAACAATTCCCAATCCCATTCTCTGAATATTATTGGGTGAAATGTCTTCGAATGGAATTGAATCCGATACGATTCCCAAAATATACGGCGTGCCCTTTGGGCCGCTAAATGAGGCTATGCCAGTTAAAGAAGTATTCAAAGTCTTATAAATGACCATACTTCCACTTGAGCCAGGATAAACATTTGCATCAATAAGAAACCCATCAATACTACTCTTTAAACCCAATTTATCTCGCAATTTCTTATTAAAGTTATACCTCTCATAAGGTAGTGTGGCGATAATACCATAACGAAACATCGGCGAATAATTCTTTTCGTCATAAATGCCATCGGGATACCCAATATTATATATTTCATCACCCACTGTGAAACCTTTACTCTTCATATCTGCTTTCGAAAGTAATAGTCCCATTGGAATTCCACGCGAAGTTATCCCATCCGCTACAAATTCTTCTGTAATTTCTATTGCTACAACATCAGCTCCTTTCCTGTTAAATCTCATTTTTGGTAGATAACGTCCTTTTTTATCCGTTAATTCCACCGTCAATTCCATTCGATTTTTCGTATTGTTATAGTCTTTAGTAAAAAATCTGAGCTTAATTGCGTTAATCGATCCTTCTTGCGGCAAAGTATGCTTTGTTGTTATTAAAAACCCTTTCCATCTTTGAGTATTTGGAGTTACCTCTTGAAGCAAAATAAAACCACTTGAAAACACATCGTGGCCATCTTTATTATAAGATATCAAAGCGCAATTCTCGTAAAACGCTTCGTTTATGCTACCAGAAGTTTGTGCTTTTGTAGCTTCGTAACTTAAAAGAAGCGAAAAGACAAGGCAGTACTTTAAATATTTCATTTAGGTTATTAAAAAAATAAATATACAAATTGTTACTTTGTAGAGAGTTTATATTTTTACAAACAACCTGAAATATTTGACATTAAGTGATTATTTTCCTGTTTTAGATGCTTTAAGGGGGGCATTGCCGCCATAGCGCTGATTATTTTCCACCTCATTGAAATTTGCCGCGCAGCCGCACCCTAAAAAGCGAAAAATCAACCGCATTAAAACCACTTTCAAAATTCACGGAACTGTCCTGAAAACTTTGCGGCTCCGCGGCTTTGCATGCTTAAAAACCTCAAACTATCCAACCTCAAAAATCCTGGCATTTTAGCGCCTGCGTGCTTAAAAATCCCCGTTAAACTAACAATAATGAAAACTAAAAAAACAGTTTAATCCGCCTAAACAAAACACCTGTTTTATTGTAATATTTAATACATTGCGCAACTTTTTGCACAATCGGCTTGATATACGATGGACATTTCGCCTTACCTGTTAACTGATAAACAACTGATTGACGTATTATGCATGGGCCACCAACCTATGGCGGTGCATGTATCTGAAGATGCTGTGATCCAGGCAGCTAACGATGCCATGATAAACGTTTGGGGTAAAAACCGCAGCGTGATAGGCAAATCGCTGGCTGATGCCCTGCCCGAACTGGAGGGACAGCCATTTATTGATATGTTTAAACAGGTTTGGAACGAGGGCGTAACCTTTTCGGGCACGGATACCCCTGCCGACCTGGTGGTTAACGGCATACTGCAAACCTTTTACTTTGATTTTGAGTATCGCCCCATTAAGGATGCCGACGGAAAAACCTATGCCATACTGCACACCGCTACCGATGTAACCGAAAGGTACCACAGCCGTTTCCGCGAGCAAAAGCTGATTGAAGAACTCACCGCTTTAAACGAAGAACTCACGGCATCGAACGAAGAAGTGCGCGCAAGCAACGAAGAACTGGCCGCCATTAACGAAGAGCTGCAGGCCATAACCGAAGAGCTGCGCCTATCTGAAGAGTTTTTGCAAAACGCCAATAATGAGTTATCGATAAGCGAGGCCCGTTTCAGGCAACTGATCAGGCAGGCCCCGGTTGGCATTTGCCTGATAGGCGCAGGCGACCTGATGGTACAGGAAGTGAACGACGCCTACCTGCATGTGATTGGCCGCAGCCGTGATGTTTTTGAAAAGCGAACTATTTGGGAAATAGTGCCGGAGGCTGCCGAGGCTTATGCACCTATCATGAACGGGGTAATTGAAACCGGCAACACCTTCACTGCTAACGAACACCGGGTGATCCTTAACCGCGAAGGCAATGATGAAGAGGTATACCTGAACTTTGTGTATGAACCCATCCGCGGCCATGCCGACACGGTGAATGCCGTGCTGGTGCTCGCCTTCGAGGTGACCGATATGGTTATAGCGCGTAAAAAAATAGAACAGGCCGAAGAAAGGAGCCGCCTGGCGGTAGATGCCGCGGGCATCGGCATCTTTGACCTCGACCTGGACACCGGCATCCCGGTGGTGTCGGGGAAATTTAATGAGATCTTCAACCTCGATTCGCCGCCCGATCAGGATACGGTGACAGCCCTGGTACATGAAGAAGACCGGCAACTGCGGGCCGAGGCCCACGCGGAAGCCCTGCGCACCGGGCATTTGTTTTATGAAGCGAGGATTTTAGCCCAACCCGATACCATTACCTGGATCAGGGCTCAGGGAAAAGTGTTTTACAACGAAGATAACAGGCCCGAGCGCATGCTGGGTACCGTGCTTGACATTACCGCCTACAAAGAATTGCAGCAGCAAAAAGACGATTTTATCAGTATTGCCAGCCATGAACTTAAAACGCCGATCACCAGCCTCAAAGCTTCGCTGCAGCTGATGGATAAGATTAAGGATAAGGCCGAGCAAAACATGATTGCCAAACTGATTATGCAATCGCGCAAAAGCGTAGAAAGGGTGAGCGCCCTGGTTGAGGACCTGCTTAATGTTAGCCGCCTGCAGCAATCAGATATCCGCTTAAATAAAAGTTATTTCATCCTGTCGCAACTGGTTAACGCGGTGGCTAACCCTATCAGCATCATAGCCAGACATAAAATTATGATAACCGGCGAACTTGAACTGCAGGTTTATGCCGATGAACACCGTATTGACCAGGTACTCACCAACTTTTTAAACAACGCGGTTAAATACGCGCCCCTATCCGAAACCATTGAAGTTGACATCAGCAGGGACGATAATTATGTAATCGTTTCCGTTACCGATCACGGCCCGGGCATCCCGTTAGAAAAACAGGAACACCTGTTTGACCGCTATTACCGTGTAGACCCATCGGGCCACCAGGGCTCGGGCCTGGGCCTGGGGCTTTATATATGCGACGAGATCATTACCCGCCACAACGGTACCATCGGCGTTAACAGCGAGGAAGGCAAGGGCAGCACTTTTTGGTTCAGGTTGCCATTGTAAGGTGGCATCACCCGCAACTGCTAATTATGCATTAGAGGATAATATATCTATTCGTATTTCTATTCGGCAGGCAGTGTGCTATACCAGGAAAGGGGATTGCTATTTATAGAAATCAAATCGTATAAAGAAATTTTAACACGAATTAACTTTTATTCGGACACAATTTAAACGAATTACACGAATGTCCATTTTTTATTATTACAGCATTCGTGTAATTCGTAAGTATTCGTTTGAAATTTTTTACGCTTTATATACCGATATCTTTGTAACGGATTAAAAGCTATTCCCCCGATAATAGGGCACTCGTATAAAGTAGCTCCATAATAAATAATAAATGAAACTATTTTGCCCTGATCACGTAACAATAAACGCGGCAACTAACTTAAATTAAAGTTTTTGAACCGCTGTAATTGTTATCAATTTCAATGTGTTGTTTAAATAATACTTGATAATCCGGGCAAAAGTTGTTTAAATTTATTATATAAAATAAACCTAAAGGTTTTTCTGAAACAGGCTTATCATTTGGCCGCTGTAATTTTTTTCATGATGATATCGAAGAATCAGCATTAACCTATTAAATAATGAGGCCAAAATTGTCTTTAACCTGGTGTTTGTACCTGCTTTTCCCTGCACTATGTTATTCACAAACATCGGCGCTTAAATTTAAACAGCTCAGCACAAACCAGGGTCTCTCACAAAGCCATGTGGTTACCATTTTACAGGATAGCCGGGGCTATATGTGGTTTGGCACCGAAGATGGCCTTAATAAGTACGACGGCTATAAATTCACCCCCTATAAGCACGACCATAACAACAAGGCTTCCATTATTGATAACTACGTGCTATCCTTAATGGAAGATGATGCGCATAATTTATGGGTAGGCACAGAAAGCGGGCTCGACAGGTTTGACCGCGCTACGGATACCTTTATTCACTACTCCGGCAAGTCTGTTTTTTCTGTCAATTCTATTTTTTTGGATAGCAAAAAAAGGACCTGGCTGGGCACCGGTAAAGGTTTGTATCTTTTTAATACCGCAAATGGTTCGTTTAAAAAAATCGCCTATGCAGGTAAAAACCCCGCCGGTTTAACGGATGATTTTATCAGCCAGGTTACCGGCGATAACGACGGCTGGCTGTGGATAGCCACCGATAACGGCCTGTATCATTTTGATCCGGAAAGCGGCAAGTCTACGGGTTACTTTCATAACCCGGCAAACAACAGCAGTATTGGCAGCAGCTGGATCAAAGCGGTATATAACGACAGCAAAGGAAATACCTGGGTAGGCACCCACGGCGGCGGACTGGCGTTATACAATAGAAATAATAACTCGTTCACCAATTTCAAACACGATCCTAAAAACAACAACAGTATTTGCCATGATGATATTCTTTCGATACATGAGTATAAAGGAAAGTTATGGATAGGTACAGAAAACGGTGGCATCAGCGTACTGGATTATCCGGCCAACAGGTTTACCGCTTACCAGAATGATTCATATAACCCTTACAGCCTGAGCAGTAACTCTGTTTATTGCCTATACCAGGACCGTACCGGAAATTTATGGGTTGGCACTTACTCGGGTGGGGTTGACTTTTTACCGGCCATCGGCAATAAATTCACATCCTATAGCCACAGCCCCGACAACCCTAACAGCCTTAGCAACAATAACGTGCTGGCCATATCAGGCGATGGCAGCAATGAAAATATCTGGATAGGCACAGACGGAGGCGGCCTTAATTTATTTAACCGGACCAAAAAAACTTTTGTGCGCTATTTACACAGCGATAACAACAGTAATACCATAAGCAACAACTACCCCATAGCCATAGTGCCGGTAAATAAAAACACTATTGGTATTGGCTATCACGTGGGCGGTTTTGACCTGTTTGATATTACGAAAGGTACTTTTAAACATTACATGCCGCAGGCCAATAACCTGCGCAGCCTATCGCTTTCAGATATCACCGATGCTTATAAAGACCGTGAGGGTAACATATGGCTGGGTACGTGGAAAGGGGGCCTTAACTACTTCAATATAAAAACGGGGCTTTTTACGCGGTACACGTACAACCCAAAGGATACTAACAGCATTGGCAGCGATATCATTAACATTGTATATGAGGATAAACGGGGCAACATATGGATAGGCACCGATAACGGGTTGGATATGCTGGAGCCCAAAAGCGGGCGCTTTACCCATTACAGGCATAACGAGGAAGCTCAACACAGCCTGCCAAACAACACGGTAGAATCTATTACCGAAACAGATGACGGCGATTTGTGGGTAGGCACCAATGGCGGCGGGCTCGCGCTGCTAAACAAACGCAGCCAAACGTTTACCATCTACACCGAAAGGGAAGGATTGCCCAACAACGTAATTTTTGGAATTTTGCAGGATACCAAGGGTAATTTTTGGCTGAGCACCAACAAGGGCATAGCGCGGTTTAACCCCAAAACCAAAGCCATCAGAAACTACGGTATTGCCGACGGTTTACAGGGTGATGAATTTAAAGGCCACTCCTTTTTTAAGGCTACCGATGGTGAAATGTTTTTTGGCGGCGTAAACGGCTTCAGCACTTTTTACCCGGATAGCTTAAAGGATAACGATTTTATTCCGCCGGTTTATATTACCGGGTTACAGATTTTTAACAAACAGGTAACCATTGCCGATAAAAACTCGCCGCTGCAAAAAGACATCAGCGAAACAAGTTCTCTTAATTTATCCTATAAACAATCGGTACTTACATTTGAGTTCGCGGCGCTGAACTACAATACCCCCGAGAAAAACCAATATGCCTACAAGCTGGAAAACTTTGACAGCGACTGGAACTATGTGGGCACAAGGCGCAGCGCCACCTACACCAATCTTGATCCGGGGACGTACATATTGAGGGTGAAGGCTTCCAATAACGACGGAAAATGGAACACGCGGGGCAGCGCCATCACCATTAACATTGCCCCGCCCTTCTGGCTTACCTGGTGGTTTAAGTTAATTTTGGTTTCCAGTTTTGTAACCGTCGGTCCGGCGTTTTACATTATCCGTACACGCGCTATGCGAAAACAGAAAACCGAACTTGAACGCCAGGTACAGGAGCGTACAGCACAGCTGGCAGCAGCTATAGAGGTAGAGAAAAAGTTAGCGGTAGAAGCAGAAGAAGCCAACCGGGCCAAAAGCACCTTTCTGGCTACCATGAGCCACGAGATCCGCACGCCTATGAACGGCGTTATTGGTATGGCATCGTTACTTGCCGAAACACCGCTGAATGAGGAGCAACTGATGCTCACCGAATCTATACAAACCTGCGGCGAAGATTTGCTGAGCGTGATCAACGATATTTTAGATTTCTCAAAAATAGAATCGGGCAATATGGAGCTGGAGGAAAAGGATTTTAGCCTTCGCACCTGCATTGAAGAGGTTTTTGACGTTTTTGCCCTGAAGGCCGCCCACTTGATGCTCGACCTGGTGTACCAGATTGATTATGATGTGCCCGCGCAGCTTGTTGGCGATAGTTTAAGGCTCAGGCAAATCCTCATCAACCTGATCAGCAACGCTATTAAATTCACCAAAAAAGGCGAAATCTTTGTAGCTGTACATTTAGTTTCAGCTTCGGATGATAACCGCTTAGAGTTAAATTTTGAGATTAAAGATACCGGCATCGGTATTTCGGCCGATAAGCTTCACCGTTTATTTAAGGCCTTTTCGCAGGTGGATTCGTCAACCACGCGCCAGTATGGCGGTACGGGCCTTGGCCTGGTAATCAGCGAGCAACTTGTGCGGTTAATGGGCGGCAAAATTACCGTTGAAAGCGAAGTAAACAAAGGGAGTACCTTCCGGTTTAATATCCATACCCAAAAAAGCTTAAAACAAGATACGGTGCAGGTACATCACAGTATCAAGGGGTTTGAAAACAGCGGGGTTTTAATTGTTGATGATAACGAAACCAATTGCCGGATCTTAAAAAGCCAGCTGGAACAATGGCAGCTCTGTCCTGTGGTAGCCAATTCGGGTGCGGAGGCCCTTCAAATCTTATCAAACCCGCATAATTTCAAGCTGGTAATTACCGATATGCAGATGCCGCTTATGGATGGTATTGAGTTAGCCAAACTGATCAGGGCCGACTATCCCGACATGCCGATCATACTTTTAAGTTCGATAAGTTACATATTTCATAAGGATAATCCCGGCCTTTTCAGCGCGATACTAACCAAACCTGCAAAGCAAAGTAGTTTATACAGGCATATCTTAAAAGGGCTTGCCCGGAATACAAACGCCACAGGCGCTGAACCGATGCCCGCTGAGGAAAGTAAACATAAACTCCCTCCAGACTTTTCGGAAAAGTACCCGTTAAATATCCTGGTTGCTGAAGACAATAAAATGAACCAGCGATTGATTATGAAACTTCTGTATAAACTGGGTTACGAGGCAGATTTGGCAACCGATGGACTAGAAACGCTGGATATGGTGAACAAAAAAACATACGACGTTATTTTAATGGACGTACAGATGCCCAAAATGGACGGTATAGAAGCTACGCGGATCATAAAAAGGCGCTTTCCTGAACGTCCGTTTATTATAGCCATGACGGCCAATGCCCTGAAAGCCGATTTACAGATTTGCATGGATGCCGGCACCGACGACTATATCAGCAAGCCCTTTAAACTGGAAGATGTGGTTAGCAAACTGGAAAAATGGGCATTGCACAACAACTCCTTTTAAGCCCAAACGGACGGTAAATGATTCCGGCGTATTTTAAATTAACTATGTGTTAGGTTTGTGTCAGCGAACAGGGAAATACCGGTATCTAATCGCCGAAGCTACCCGTTTTAACATCGCCATCACGCTTATAATTGGCAACGATAACGCCGCCTGCCGTTACCGTACTTTCTGTTAGTTTAAAAGCGGCGGGTACAATATCATCATTGTACAATTTTTTCCCTTTGCCAAGCAGCACCGGGTATATTTTAAGCCAAAGTTCATCTACCAGGTTGTGTTTTAACAATAGCTGTACAAGCTGGCCGCTGCCCCATACTTTAAGATCACCACCTTCCGTTTTTTTTAGATTTTCGATATCAGCAACGTTAGTGAGGAATACGCAGTTGTTCCAGTCGGATTTGGTCACGGTGTTTGACAACACGTATTTGGTAACATCGTTTATTCCGGGCCAATTGTCGGCGCGCTGCGGCCAGTAAGCCGCAAAATTCTCGAATGTTTTACGCCCCAGCAGCATATCGGCTGGCGCCATTTGCTGCTGCATCACGTTACCCAAAACCTCATCGCTGTAAGGCACAATCCAGCCACCGTACTCAAAGCCCCCCGACGGGTCTTCGCCCGGTCCGCCCGGTGCCTGTATCACACCATCCAATGAAATAAATGTTAAAACGATTATCTTTCTCATAGCAACTCAAATTTGGATTTCTTACAAAACAAAGTTAGGCAGGCATACTTTAAGCACTAAGGTGCATATGCGGCAAATCAAGGGTTAATCGCGACGGGAAAGGACACCGAAGCCGCATATAACCGGAAAGATCATTGCCGGTGGTAACAGGATGTATAACGATAATTCAGCAACAAAAGTGATCTTTATTAAGCAGTTACCTTGTACACCCTATTTATTTACAAGGGCCCACTCCCTTAGCAAAACGATGGCGTCATAAAGTACACCTGCTTCCCCCCTGAAATCGCCGGAGCCTTTAGGCGTACCATTTTGCACATCATACCACTCGTAAAACCCCTGGTGATCAATGGTACGTTGTAACATGGGTTGTAAATCATTATAGGCATCATTAACCAGTTTATAGGGAAGCAAGGCCCCTACTACGCGACCACCAAACCAGGTCCAGTCGCCCGCGTTTTGGTAAACATAAGGCGGCATGTTGGGATATTCATCCTTAGGATAAGGCGGGTAAACGGTTATACCGATAGTGGCAAATTTTTCATGAGCGGCGGCAGCCAGCATTTGGCGGTTAATTTCTTTAACCTCGGCGGGCGTGTTAAAGCCCGCGATAATCGCGCAGATTGATCCCCCGGTATAAATCCTTCTTCTTTCATCAAATTTTCCAGAAAAAGGTTGATTACCCAAAAACAAGTGCGGGATATATTTTTGCCTGTCCGAATCCCATAAATACCGGCGTACACTTGCTTTTAAACGCGCGGCAAGCGCCGACCAGTTACGGAATGGCTTATAATTTCCGGGCATCATGGCTATAAAATCATAAACGGCCTTTGCAAACATGGCGTTATCATAAACATCAATGGCCCATTTGGTTTTTTTGTTGATATTTACGCCCCAGCCGTTTTCAGGCTGTACGTCGCCCCAATCAATGGTAGTGGCGCCTTTTACCAAACCATATCGCGCCGACCACCTTTCGTTCACAATATAGTTTAAAGCATCCTCCATCCTGGCAATCACCGTGCGCCCATCAATCTGATCGCTCAATATCGCCCTGTCGCCTGTTACATCGATATATTTTTTTACCGCCTGAATTAATGAGGATTCCTGGTCGGTTTCAACCGTATTTTTATGGGCGGCCCAACCCGGCAGGCTTTTCGAGTACCGGTAGTTATAGCCAACATGTGCCCTTGCCGTATCAACTAAACCATCTACAATATCCCCGCCGCTGCCCTGCATCCTGAAAAACAGTAACAGCATCTCTTTTACTTTTTCTCCCCCCTGCACTTTGATGGCACCGTTTATAAAAGTATTGAAATCGCGGATCCAGACTTCGTTGTAGGATGTACCCGCAGAAAACCCGTTCAGCAGTGCAAGCGCCCGTTTTTGTATGGTGTCCATCCGGTGGTCGTTCATTATCAGATAAGCCAGTCGCTGATCTGACCTGCTCTGGGCTTTAACAACGCCACCATACAAAAAAGATAATACGCCAAGGGTAAGCTGAAGTTTACGCGCGGATAACATAGTGCTATGAATTTCTACGAAAATATTGATTTACACGAATTATTGTCCGGCCTTGAATTTTTAAATCCATGTAATTCGGTCAATTGGAATCGGCGGAAGTGCTATTGTCTGTATTGCCAGATTGAATGCCGGGCACATCAATTGATCGTTAGATTGTGATGGCAGAGTATCCGGTTAATTCCAAAGTGAGCCAGGTTGCTTTATAGTGCCGGTACCAACCATTTTATTGTATTTTGGTGACTACATTTCACTATAAATTAATTTGGTTAAAATATAAAAAGGCAATAAACCCGGGGCATGTACTGACATCCCGGGCTTATGCCTTTTATTATTGGGGGGATAAACTGGTTTAGCTTTGTACAGTTATGGTTGGGTCCCAGTAATAGTAGCCGAACAATACCGGTTGGTCAACACCTCTCTGACGTACATAAAGTGCAAATTGCACATTGTATTGCTCAGTTCCTTTGGCAACTACCGTAGCCTGGTTAAACCAGAAATTTTGTACGGAATAACCAACAGGGATAGCGGTGCCCTTAGCTGGTAAAATACCCGTGCGGTTATAAACATTAAAAGTTTCGCCGTCAAATACCACATCCTGGGCGTACCAGGCCAATTTGTAAATAACTACCGACGAATCAAAGTTACCGTATTCGGATACTGCGTACCAGCGTATAACATCGCCTACATCAGCTTTAACGTTCAGGTCGGCTCCGCCCGAACCGCCAATGGTGTTACCGCGGGTAGCAACCATATACATGTAGGTGTGAGGCAAGCCTGTAGGATTATTAGGATCCTGGCTTGGATTTGGATAGTCGTTAGTTATTGCATCGGTATCAATAACTATCTGAATGTTGATGATTTCCTGCGAGGAGGAGAGAAATTCGCTGTCGATTGCCATGACTAAAAAGGTTGTTAGGATAAATAAATGGCCCTACTCTTTAAGGATTTTCGGGCTAGCTCCTTGTTCAAAACCAAAAAGACCGAAGCGCTTTCTTAACCGGTTTTTCTTCTTAGCTTATCACAACACAAACTTCAGGTTATTTCAATCAGCTTATTAGAGATAAAATACTGTATAAATAAAATAGGTATTTATACGTATCAAACCATAAAAAAACTCTTTTATAAAATTTCATAAGCTACGGTTAAAACGCGCTTATCAAGCCTGCCTGGAACATATTAAAAATTTTAATATATTGAATATCAAATACTTAAAAAACAGAAAGTAAAATAAAATGAATTTCCAATCATCAAATCACGTACGTTCAGGCTCAAACACTACTTATTTTTTGGTTGAGAAAGTAACCAGGGCCTATCTTAAAATTCAGCTTTTTCAATACATGAAACAGAATTATTTACTTTTTTCAATAAAAAAGCTGTACCAATTATTTATGATACAGCCTCTTGTTTACTCAGCGGAAAGGGATAGAAATGAACTTTTATGCGTTATATTTTAACAATCAGTTTTTTGCCGGTATACTCAACTGTTTTTACAGTATTGTTGTCTCCCATACCGATATTCATTCCCGGTTTAACCACCGATATTTTAAACCTGCGTAGCGAGATCATTCCCGGAAACTTACCCTTCCTGGCACCGATGGTTAGTTGCTTATTAGCGTCATCCCAATGAAATTCAATTGTAGAATAGAAACCCTTTTCGTAATTATAGTTATCCTTTTCGTCCTCATAAAAATTAAAACTTCCGTTAGCGCCGGGATATATTCTGAGTTCCAGGTTATCCCAGGCCTTTTCACCTGTGTATTGCACTGCAGGCCCCCATGGCAATATCGACCCGGCTTTCACGTAAACAGGTATAATATCCTTTGGCACTTCTTTGTTGATGGTTTGGCCACCATTTAATTTCTCACCGGTCCAGAAATCTAACCAATCCGCACCTTTAGGCAAGTAAACCGGCCAATTTTTTACATCAGGCTTTGTTACAGGGCTAACAAGTAATGAGCGGCCAAACAGATATTCATTACCAATTTCGTAACATGCGCTATCAGCAGCAAAATCCATGATCAACGGGCGCATAAATGTGCCATCGTTTTTTGATACGTCCCAGGCTGTACTGTAATTGTATGGCAACAATCGGTAGCGGAGATTTATCATTTTCTGTTGCCCATCAAAGCACCAATCGCCGGGTTTACCAAAATTGTAAATTTCGCGCGGAATATCAGTACCGTGCGAACGCATCATCGGACAAAATGCACCGAACTGCATCCAACGAAGGTAGAGTTCCTGAAAACCAGGATTTTTAGCGCCTCCGCCATCATTCCATCCCCCGGCAAAAAAACCGCCTATGTCACTGTTCCAGTTGGGAATGCCCATCAAGGTATAGTTCAGCGCTGCCGGTATCTGCTTCTGCAACATGTCCCAACTTGATGTTACATCGCCGCTCCATGTATTAGAGCCAAATCTTTGCTGCCCTATAAAGCCCGAGCGGGTTAACAACACCACCCGCTTATTTTTTGAAGTTTGCTTTTGATGCGTGGCAATACCGCCATTATGCATAAATGAAAACGCGTTTTTTACGCTCCGGTATGAACCCAAATGAGTAGGAAGATCAAAATCAGCATCCTTAACATTGATATGGTCCGGCTCTGTCGAATCCAGCCACCAGCCATCGTTACCAAGGTAACTAAATATCCTTTTATTAAGGTATTTCCAATAGATGTCAAGAGCAGCCGGATTATAAACGTCGTAAGGCCTTGCACCGCTATTTGGCGGCCAGGTATCAAAGTTGATGATCATATTTTTGCTATCCAACTCCTTCCGCTGATCGGTTTTGGGGCCAAATCCAGGCCAGGTAACAATCATCAATTTTGCATTTAATTTATGGATCTCATCAACCCATTGCTTTGGCCGCGGAAAACGCTCCGTATCAAAAAGCTGCGAATTCCATGCGCTATCTGTCCCTTTATATTCCGGCCAATAGCGCCAGTCTTGTATAATCACATCAATTGGCACGCGCAGTTCCCTATACTTTTTCAATACATTTATACTTTCATCCTGCGTTTTGTAACGCTCCCTGCTTTGAAAGAAGCCATAGGCCCACAACGGCAGCATGGGCGCTTGTCCGGAAAGTTTACGAACCTGTTTAATTACGCCATCTGCATTGCCGCCGTACATAAAATAGTAATCTGCACAATGCCCAAGGCTTTCAAAGGCCAGCTCACCGGGTTTATCAGTGAAGTTTGAAATAGAGTAATTATCCCAATACACACCATAACCCAAAACAGACATAAAATAAGGAGAGTAAGTGGACATGTTCTCGTTCTTCAACTGTAATGACGATCCTCTTCTGTTAAATTTATTATCCATTATCTGCCCTATGCCATAAATTGGTTCCTTACTTTGCAAAACGAACGATCCCTTTACCGTGTAAGATGGTTTACCGGCATCATCCTTTGGCAAAAATGAAGTTGTGCTATCTATCAGTAGTTGTTTACCTGCAGCATTATAGAAAGCAATTCTGCCGCTTTTGTTATTAACCATCACTTTTATTGCAGATGAAGCCATTATAAACAGATCGCCGTTTCTATGTATTTTTACCGGTGTTTTTTCGGGTTCCCTGATAACCACCAGGCTTTTGGGCGAATAGGGTTTGTTTACCGGCGTTTTCAGCACACGGACAATTGAAGGTGAATAAAATTGCACTTGAATGTTAGTGTTGCCACTTACAAACTTCGCTATCTGCTGCGTTTGGCTGTTAGGTTGAGCTAAGGCTGTGGTTAGAGCTGTTGCTATTGCAGCTACAACAATCAATAATCTCTTTATCATAATCAATTGGTTTGGTGATATGTACACGAAACAATCTATGAGCCGCTGAGTACTTTACTACGGATTGGTTCGGTTTTGTTGTACAATAATATGTATATCCGGTTATAAATTAGTCGGCTATCCTAATTAATGTCTCTTTTACAGTTAAATTGCTAATATCCTGCTCAGAATAGATAAAATACTGTCGGTTAGGTGATCACTCAACCGCCCGCGCATAAATACAGAATCGGCCGGGGCTGACAACATTAATTAATCATCAATAAATAAGGCAATCTTGCTTTCATCCCAATCTGTGCTCCATATCCGAAATTTCGATGCCTAATCTTTGCCAAAAGACTCTGTGGGTGAAGCATAAAAGCTGGGGGATGTAGATTTAGGAATGAATTTCATTAACCTAAACGTGGGGGAATGCAACGTTCCCTGCGCTTCTGAATTGCGCAACCTAAGTTCAACAAAAACAGTTAAAGGCTCATCACCTTTTCATGGCCATCAACTTGCGCACTTCCTCCATTTCGTTTTCAGAATACCCAATCAGCGTTACACATATCACTCCTGTAATCGATGTATTATTTTCAACAACACACAATAATCTATTTGCCGCAAATACAACAATTTTAGGATACAGCTGGTTTCCTGATTTAGGCCCCTACGTGGTGTTTAACCTAAGGCCGCGTTAAAGCAAAGCTTAGTTTTAAATTACTGGTTTTCGTATATATATTTTTGCATGCTGAAGTCGTCCGGGTATTCCTTTTGGGCTTTCTTTTTTGCTGCGTTATCGGGTATGCTTTGCATAAAGTCCTTCGCGGCGGCCTGCTCATCGTAAATATATTTCTGCATACTGAAATCGTCCGGATACTTCTTTATCGCAAAAGCTTTCAAAGCAGCATCGGTAACCTTAGCCATGTTGAACTTGGCGGTCTTTTGCTCGTCATATACGTAAACCTGCATGCTGTAATCGTCGGGATATTTCTTTTCAGCAAAACGCTTAATTTCTGCATCAGCTACTCTTGTAATATAATTATAAGCTTTTTTTTGCTCGTTATAAATATAACGTTGCATCTCAGCATCGGTAGGGTATTTTTGTTTAGCGATAGACCAAAGTTTCGCTTCTATTGATTGTGCAAAACTGACAGAACAAATGAGGAGTGCGGTAATCAGTGATAAGATTGGTTTCATAAGGCTATTTTACTATTTAATCAAAAATAACAAAAATTTGTACTTCAGAGTATTATAGTTGCACTAACTGCTTTTCTGACTCTCAGATATAATTTCAATATAAGTGTTTCGAAGCGAATGCTCTACCAGAACCGGATTTAAGGTAACGCTCAAACTCATAAGCTTTATACCTATCATGAAAAGAACAGCACCAGTTTAATTTTAGGGGAAGATGAGACTTAGTTGCGGGCACATATCATTTTATATGCCGGGAAAACCTCTCCTTTAGATTTACAGTACATCCTACGTAATGCTTGCCGTTATTCAATTCAAGAATGTATACGTAATACCACATGCGAAAGGTTTAGTTAAGGCTAAAACAGAAAAATGCGGAATTTTCATCCAGCTTTTTCCATTTATCTTTTGATGCACTCACCGATAGAGAGCACAATTCCTTATTACTCGGGCGAAGCCCTCCTACGCAGCTACAGCGGATTTCATCCGCCATAGTCCGCTTCGGCGTGCGAAGGCGGAGAGAGAGGGATTCGAACCCTCGGTACCGTTTCCAGTACGACAGTTTAGCAAACTGTTCCTTTCGGCCTCTCAGGCATCTCTCCGGTTTTACCTGCTGCTCTTGTTTAAAACCACAAGCAGCTATAATGCAATAAAAAAAGCCCTTTGGGGGCTTTTGGCGGAGAGAGAGGGATTCGAACCCTCGGTACCGTTTCCAGTACGACAGTTTAGCAAACTGTTCCTTTCGGCCTCTCAGGCATCTCTCCGTTTTGCTTTGTTAAGCTATTGTTTCCCTTTTTTCGGGGACTGCAAATATAGTAATTCAACTATCCCCTCAAAAAAAAATTACATTTTTAATAATCTATCCGCACATGATAAATACTCATCAGCATCCGTTTAAAAATAGCTTTAATAGTTTCAATATCTTTTAACGTTATATTACTGTCTTTCAGCTGGTTTTGATCAAGCTTATATTTTACAATCCGGTCAACCAAAACGCTGATGGATTCTTCATCAGGTTCTTTTAATGAGCGGGAGGCAGCCTCAACCGAATCGGCCAACATTAAAACAGCGCCTTCCTTGGTAAAAGGGATCGGTCCGGGATAGCGGAAAATATTCTCGTTGATAAATTTTTCGGGGAAATTTTTGAGCGACGACTGGTAAAAATAATCAACCCGGGTGTTGCCATGGTGTGTACGGATAAAATCGATCACCACTTCGGGCAGGTTTGCCTTGCGGGCCATTTCAATACCCTTGCTTACGTGGCGGATGATGATCTGGGCGCTTTCTTCGTAAGGCAGCTTATCATGCGGGTTAAAACCGGATGCCTGGTTTTCGATAAAAAACAGCGGGTTTTCCATTTTACCGATATCATGGTACAAAGCCCCTGCCCTAACCAGCAGCGCGTTGCCGCCTACGGCATAAATAGCATTTTCGGCAAGGTTGGCTACCTGCAACGAGTGCTGAAATGTGCCCGGGGCGCTAAAGGCCAGTTCGCGCAGCAGGGGCGCGTTGGTATTGGTAAGTTCAATGAGCGTAATTTCGGATGTGATGGCAAAAACCTTCTCAAACAGGTAGATCAGCGGGTAGGCCAGCAGGGTAAGCAGTACGCTTACCACAAAGGGCAAAAACTCCATCCAGTCGATATTCATAAAATCGCCTTCGCGCACAAAGGTGATCCCTAAAAAGGCCACAAAATAGTTAAATATGATAATTACTGCCGAGATGAGGAACTGCTCGCGGCGCACCAGGTTTTTAATGCTGTAGATAGATACCATACCCGCCGTGATCTCGTAATAAGCAAACTCGAAGCTGTTGGGCACAAAAAAACCGGCCATCAGCACCACAAGCATATGGATATTGAGGGCCAGGCGGGTATCAAACAAAATACGGATAATGATGGGCACTATACAGTAAGGTATATAGTATAAATTGGTAGGGAACTGCAGCTTGATGGCCAGGCTCAGGGTAGACAGCATAGCGGTAATCACCAGCAAAATAAGCCCCACCAACCTGTTATCCGCATAAATATCCTTGCGGAACAGGTATAAAAATATCATAAGCAGGGTAATGGCTATCCCCACCAAAAAAAACTGGCCCAACAGCACCAGGTTACGGTTGCCGTTTACCCGGGCGTTATCTTCAAAGGCTTTTTTAAACGATTCGAGCTTTTGGTAAACATCATCATTAACCACCGAGCCTTTGTAAACAATCACCTCGCCTTTTTGCACCATGCCGCGGGTTACCGAAAGGCCGTCAACCACCTCCTTCTCCAGCCTTGAGGTAAGGTTATTATCATAGCTCAGGTTGTTTTGCAGGCGGTTGCTGACCAGGTCGAGCAAAAAGGCTTTATCCAGGTCGGTATGGCGGCTTAATACCTTATCGCAGTAAGCGAGCGCTTTTTCGCGGGTAAAAAGTTCGCCGGTGTTACGGTCGGTAGCTACGTTTTTATTCAGGATGCGCACCTGGTAATTTTCGGTTCCGCGCTGGTATTTGGCGTTAGGCTTAAAAACGCCGGTTTGGTAGATTTCGGCAAGCAGATCGGCCCCGGTTGACAGATACTTTGATTTAAGCTTATCGTTCAGGCCCGAGTTATGCCACTTAATTTCCAAATCGCTTTTAAAACCATCTATCTGCGCGTTGCCCATGCCGGCATCAAGCTGGTAAATAGGCGTTACACTTAGCAGCGCCGATTTTTGATCGCTCATAATCTGCTGCGGTGTTTTCAATATGGCAAAGTTATAAGGCGATACCAGGTCTTTCTGGTTCCAGATGCGCCCTTTTTCGTGCTCGTAGCTAAATTTTGCCTGCTTGGGTAAAAAGTAAACAATAAGCGCGATACTGGCCAGTGTCATTAAATATTTAACGTTACGGGCGTATTTGCGCAGCAAAGCCTTTTGGCGCGAAGTGGATAGTTTTGCCATTGATGTATTTAACCTGCCAAAAATAATATAAGTTTCTGTTATATGCAGTTTTTCTTGCTTTTGTGGAATTGATTATGATATCTTTGTGATATCATTTTAAAATCAAACTAAATCATGAATCCTGAAAAAATCATCAACCCGCCGTCCGGCTTTGCTACATTTATTGTCTCGATGGTATTATTAATTGGTTCAGCACTGTTATTTGTACAGCAACAAATAGCCATTGCCATTATACTATTGATCATCACCTTCGTCTTTTTGCTACCGGGCCTCATCATTGTAAACCCTAACGAATCTAAAGTGCTGACGTTTTTTGGCAAGTATATAGGTACCGTAAAAAAGGACGGCTTTTTTTGGGTTAACCCCTTTACCGTTAAAAAGAAGGTATCATTAAAGGCATTTAACCTGAACGGCCAGCAACTGAAAGTGAACGATAGCATTGGTAACCCCATCGAAATTGCCGCTGTTATTGTTTGGCAGATTAAAGACACCGCCGCCGCCGTTTTCGCGGTTGAAAATTATATCCAGTATGTAAATATCCAGAGCGAGGCCGCTGTGAGGCACCTGGCCAATACTTTCCCGTATGATAACCTGGAAGATGAAAACGCAACGATCACCCTGCGCGGCGGCGCCGACCAAGTAAGCGAAATGCTGGAAAGAGAATTAAACGAGCGCCTGAACCGTGCGGGCATTGAAGTGCTGGAAGCGCGGATCTCGCACCTGGCCTACGCACCCGAAATTGCGCATTCCATGTTGCAGGTGCAGCAGGCATCGGCTATCATCGCGGCGCGCAAGCTGATTGTTGAAGGCGCGGTTGGCATGGTTGAAATGGCGCTGAACAAACTATCCGAAAAAAACATTGTAGAGCTTGATGAAGAGCGTAAGGCGGCCATGGTGAGCAACCTTTTGGTGGTGCTTTGCGGAGATAAAGCTGTAAACCCCGTTGTTAATACAGGTACCTTATACCACTAACAGCCATGGAATACTACAGAAATTTCGACCAGTTGCGAACCACGGGTCTGCCCGTAGTTAAACACGGATTTTGGCGACCGTGGTATGAACTTACCGACGGGCAGTTTACCTACGGCAAACTTACCTACACCAACGCTTTTAAAAGTTGTTGTTTACTGGAAACGGCAACCGGCAGCTGGAACATCAGGCGCAAAGGCCTGTTAAGCCGCAAGCTGGTTATAGAACAACCCGCCGGAGAAGAAATTGGCATGGTAGTACCGCAACGCTGGTGCCGCAAAATACAATTAAGCCTGAATAAGGGCTTTACGGCAACTTTTTTTAATAAAAAGGTTTTATCGCACAACTACACCTGGGTTAGCGACCAATATGGCGATATCCTGGTGGTGCAAACCAAATTCTGGAGCTGGAAACGTCCGTTTATAGTTCAGATTGAACCCGAAATGGCTAAAACGGTGCCCCACCTGCCATTACTCGCCTTAATGGGCATTAATTTGGTATTACTTAAACAAGCCGAAGCTGCGGCCGTGAGTTGATATGGCGGAAAAGAAAGCATTTGTATTACGCATTAACCCCGAAATGCTGAAAGAAATTGAAACCTGGGCAGCCGAAGAATTCAGGAGCACCAACGGCCAGGTAGAATACCTGCTGCAACAGGCTTTGCTGGCGCGAAAGAAGGGGGCGAAGAAGAAAGGGAAAGAGATTGGTGATTAGTGGTTAGAGGATGGACTTTAGGAAAATTGTCATCTAAATAAATCCAACCATTAATAACACATAGGTTAACTAATCTCTAATCACTAACAACAAATCACTAACTTTAGCCACCAATTTTAAAGCGAAACACATGAAAGAAGTAGTAATAGTAGCGGCAACCCGCACACCCATAGGCAGTTTCGGTGGTAGTTTGGCAGCCATCAGCGCCACACAACTGGGCGCCGCGGTCATTAAATCGGCAGTTGAAAAAGCGGGTTTACAGCCCGGTCAGGTGCAGGAAGTTTATATGGGGAATGTAATGTCGGCCAATATCGGGCAGGCTCCGGCTACCCAGGCGGCCATTTTCGCGGGCCTTCCCTACCTGCCTGCCACTACGGTTAATAAAGTTTGTGCTTCGGGCATGAAGGCCATTATGCTGGCCGCCCAAAGTATCGAGCTCGGCCAGAATGATATTGCTGTTGCCGGCGGCATGGAGAGCATGAGCAATGTGCCCTACTATCTTGATAAAGCACGTAACGGCTACCGGCTGGGCCATGGCGAGATAACCGACGGCCTGGTAAAAGACGGTCTTTGGGATGTTTATAACGACTACCACATGGGTTCGGCAGCCGAGCTTTGCGCTACCGACTGCAACATTACCCGCCAACAACAGGATGCCTACGCCATCGAATCGTACAATCGTGCGCTGGCGGCCCAGGCGGCCGGAAAGTTTAAAGAGGAAATTACCCCCGTTGGCCTGAAAGATAAAAAAGGCGAGATCACCATGTTTACCGAAGACGAGGAACCGCGCGCGGTAAAATTTGAAAAGATCCCTACACTAAAACCTGTATTTAAAAAAGACGGAACTGTTACGGCAGCTAACGCCTCTACCTTGAACGACGGTGCGGCGGCCGTTGTACTGATGAGCTGGGAAAAAGCCGATGAGCTTGGCATTAAACCACTGGCCAGGGTTGTATCATATGCCGACGCGCAACAGGCACCCGAATGGTTTACCACGGCACCCTCAAAGGCCCTTCCGCTGGCTTTGCACAGGGCAGGTTTGCAAACCGATGATATTGATTTTTTTGAGATCAACGAGGCTTTTTCTGTGGTATCGATAGCCAATAACCAGCTTTTAAATATCGAACCCGCAAAAGTAAACGTTAACGGCGGGGCGGTATCCCTCGGGCACCCGCTGGGGGCTTCGGGAGCGCGGATTGTTGTTACCCTTTTAAACGTACTGAAACAAAACAACGGCAAATACGGCGCTGCCGGAATCTGCAACGGCGGCGGCGGCGCCAGCGCAATTGTTATTGAAAATTTACGTTGATATAGAGATTAGTGGTTGGAGAATAGAGATTAGTTAGAAGCCGTTAAAAATTTCACGTAGAGACGCATATTTGTGTCTCCTGCAGGACAAGCGGCTTTGCAGGTTATACTGCTACTGTAAACAGCAATTTTAAGACACAAATATCCCTCTATCTACAGAAAAAAAGTAAACTTAAACAGTTGCTAAAGATTTGATTTGTTCAGATAAGTGAAATCACTTTTAAAACATATACAAAGCTTAGCCTCACCCCAGCGCTCTCCAAAGGAAAGGGCTGGGGTGAGGCCTTTTTTCGTAGACAATGGCAACTTTTTTTTAAAACGATTTCACTAAACCCAAAATACAGTCCCAAACAAATCACCACTTAAAGTAAAATCAAGTAAACTATAACCGTGACCAAAAAAACAGCGCTTACCATCCTTTCCCTCCTGCTTTGTTTACAAACCTTTGCACAGCATACCGGTGATGCCGGGCGGCTTAAACGGCTTACCATGTTTGAAGACAGCCTTGCGCACCTGAGCAACAAAATGGTGAACGATGAGAACGATATGGAGCGTAAAAACGCCAACTACAAGTTTATACCTACCCTGGTACAGGCTTTAAGAACAGATAATTCGTTCGCCTTTCCCTTCGATTCGGTGAAGGCCGTAACCATTGTTAAATCGCCCGATAACCGTTTCCGGATCATTAGCTGGCACGTAATGAACCTTGACGGCAGCTACCGTTTTTACGGCACGGTGCAAATGAATACCCCCACCGGCGAATTAAAAATGTACCCGCTGGAGGATTACTCGCCGCTGATTAAAAATCCTGAAGATACGGTAACCGACAACCGCAAATGGTATGGAGCCCAATACTATAAAATTGTGCCCGTGCATGCCATTAAACCCTATTATGTGCTTATTGGCTGGAAAGGCAATACCGTAAAATCAACCAAAAAAGTACTGGATGTGCTATCATTCAACAATGATAAGCCCGAATTTGGCTTGCCTGTTTTTGATGGCAACCATAAAACCCGCAAACGGGTGGTATTTGAATATGCCCGCCAGGTATCGATGTTATTAAGGTATATCCCCGATCAAAACCTTATTGTTTTTGACCACCTCACCGCGCCCGACGATAAGATGAAAAACCATCCCGAAACTTACGGCCCCGACCTGAGCTACGATGGCTACAAGCTAAAAAACGGCCGGTGGAGTTTTGTAGAAACGCTGGATATGCGCAACATTCCTGATAATACCGATGCAGCCGCCGGCGCGGGTTATATCGACCCCAAAAAACAAGCCGCCCGCGACCGCGCCAGCGTGCCCGTTAATTAAAAAAGAAATTAAACTTTACCTGTAGCAAAAAACTGAAGCATTTATTATTAAAATTGTAACACTTTCGGTATTAAATTTTGAATAAGAAGATTTATATTATTTTTACAGACTTTTTAATTTAACTAAATGCAAGAAAAAACCGCTCCGGCAAAGTCGCGATTCCCCAAGAGTGTACCTTATATCATAGGCAATGAAGCAGCCGAACGCTTTAGCTTTTACGGCATGCGTTCCATACTAACCTTATTCCTGGTAAAACAGTTTTTTAACCCTACAGGCGCCGAAGCACTGGCCCAACAGGCTGATGCCCATGCCAATAAACTGAACCACTTGTTTGTAATGGTGGCTTACGCCCTGCCATTTGTGGGCGGTATGATAGCCGACTGGTTTACCGGCAAATACAAGCTTATCCTGTACGTTTCACTGGTATATTGCGTTGGCCACCTGTTGCTGGCCATGTTTGATACCAGCTTAAGCGGTTTTGAATTCGGGATGCTTGTAGTGGCTATCGGCGCGGGCGGCATTAAATCCTGCGTTTCTGCTAATGTGGGCGACCAGTTTGACGCCAGCAACCAGGATCTGCTCTCGAAAGTTTATGGCTGGTTTTACTTTAGCATCAATGCCGGCTCTATGCTCTCCACCGTTGCTATCCCGGTTATTTACAAATATTACGGTCCGCAATGGGCTTTCGGCGTTCCCGGGATCCTGATGGCTTTGGCTACTCTTATATTTTTCATGGGCCGTAAAAAATATGTAAAAGTGCCTCCTCAAGGTGTAAACCGCAACAACCTTGTGTTTATCACCTGGTACGCCCTTACCAATTTAAGCAAAAAGAAACCGGGCCAGTCGTTACTTGATATCGCCAAAGAAAGCTATGACCCTGAACGGGTTGAGGGCGTTAAAGCTGTTTACCGCGTAATTTCTGTTTTCTTTTTCGCGCTTGCGTTTTGGGCTGTGTGGGATCAATGCCTTTCTGAATGGACACTTTACGCGGCCAAAATGGACAGGAACATTAACCTTGGCTTTACCTCGTTCATGATCGAACCGGGCTCGATGTCGACGTTTAATACAGTTTTCCTTTTATTGTTCATCCCGCTCTTCAACTATGTGATCTACCCTAACCTGGATAAGATCGGTTTAAAAACAACACCATTACGCAGGCTGGGCGCCGGTTTGGTGTTAACAGCGCTATCATTCGTAGTCATCGGCTTTACACACGTAAGTATTGATCATGGTGGCTCTCCATCTATGTGGTGGCAGGTACTGGCGTTTTTAATATTATCGGCTGCCGAAGTACTGGTATCCATTACCGGTTTGGAATATGCTTACACCCACTCTCCAAAATCAATGAAAAGCACCATGTCGGGCATCTGGTTTTTGGTGGTGTCATTCGGGAACCTGATCACCGCTTTGGTTAACGGGCTTATTGAAGATGGCGGCTGGTGGGCCGAAAATTTGAAGGGTGCTAATTACGAATGGTTTTTTGTCGCCTTTATCTGCGTGTTTATCATCATATTTATGTTTGTTGCACCGCGCCTTAAAGAAAGGAACTACATTACCGATCCTTATGTTAAGGATAACGAGGTGATTGCCGAAACCAACAATTTATAAACAACTATTTGTTAAATACAGTTAAAGAAAAGGCTGCCGGTTCTTTTCATTTTCAGAGCCGGTTTAAATCAATTAGCTTTGGCTGTTTTTATTTTAATTGATTTTTTAAGTGCCGGATAGCATTATTATAATTCCTACTTACAATGAGAAGGAAAATATCGAACGGATGATCCGCAAGGTATTTTCCTTACCTCATGATTTTCATTTACTGGTGATTGACGATGGATCGCCGGACGGAACGCCGCTTATAGTGAAAAGGCTGCAATCTGAATATGAGGGGCGCCTGTTTATAGAGGAACGTGCAGGTAAACAAGGCCTGGGTACAGCTTACATCCATGGCTTTAAATGGTGCATAGCCCGCAGTTATGACTATATTTTTGAAATGGATGCCGATTTTTCGCACAACCCGGATGATTTGCTGCGGTTAAGGCAGGCCTGTATAGATGGCGCTGATTCTGCCATCGGCTCCAGGTACATCAACGGCGTAAATGTGGTTAACTGGCCTATGAGCCGCGTATTGATGAGCTACTTTGCATCGGTATATGTAAGGTTTATTACCGGTATGAACATACAGGATGCAACCGCCGGCTTCATGTGTTACAAACGCAAAGTGCTCGAAACCGTAAAACTCGATAAGATCAAATTTGTAGGCTACGCCTTCCAGATCGAGATGAAATATACCACCATTAAACACGGTTTTAAGGTGATCGAAATCCCGATCATATTCACCGACCGTACAGCCGGCACCTCCAAAATGTCGACACGGATTTTCCGTGAAGCTTTCCTCGGTGTCATCCAGATGAAGATCAACAGTATCTTCAGGAAGTATCCGGAGGGATGATTGTTTTGAGGTGAAAGGATAAAGGTAAAAGGCGAAAGGTGAAAGCATTTCGCCTTTTATCGTTTTAATCCACAAGAACTTGTTATCCATTAATCCCACAAAAAAAGCCTTTCCCCTTTATCCTTTCATCTCAAAAAAGCTTTCACCTCAAAAAAAGAAACAAACCTTTTACCTTTAACCTTTCACCTTTCACCTAAAAAATACTAATTTCGTTGGCAATGAACGAGCATCTTGATCCTAATCGTGAACGCCTCAGCAATACCGAACGTGATATTGAAAAAGTATTGCGCCCGCAGCAGTTTGAGGATTTTACCGGTCAGCATAAAATATTAGCCAACTTAAAAATATTTGTACAGGCGGCCCGCCAGCGAGGCGAAGCGCTTGACCACGTGCTTTTGCACGGCCCGCCGGGGTTGGGTAAAACTACCCTGTCGCATATTATTGCCAACGAGATGGGTGTGGGCATCAAGATCACCTCCGGACCGGTGCTGGATAAACCCGGAGACCTTGCCGGGTTGTTAACCAACCTTGAAAACGGCGATATCCTTTTTATTGATGAAATACACCGCTTAAGTCCGCTGGTTGAAGAGTACCTGTACTCGGCGATGGAGGATTTTAAGATAGATATTATGCTGGAGAGCGGGCCCAACGCCCGCTCGGTGCAAATTTCGCTTAACCCCTTCACCCTTGTTGGCGCCACCACCCGGTCGGGTTTGCTTACAGCGCCGTTAAGGGCCCGGTTCGGCATCAACTCGCGTTTGGAGTATTACGACGCCAAATTACTCACCACCATCGTTTTGCGCTCGGCCTCGATATTAAAAACGCCGATAACCGATGAAGGCGCTTACGAAATTGCCCGCCGCAGCCGCGGCACCCCACGTATTGCCAACGCTTTACTGCGTCGTACCCGTGATTTTGCCCAGATAAAGGGCAACGGTAAAATTGATACCGAAATAGCCGAATATGCCTTGAACGCCCTGAATGTTGACAGCCATGGCCTTGACGAGATGGACAACAAGATATTGCTTACCATTATCGATAAGTTTAAAGGCGGACCTGTTGGCTTAAAAACTGTAGCTACCGCTGTTGGTGAAGATGAGGGCACAATTGAAGAGGTATATGAACCTTTTTTGATACAGGAGGGTTTTTTAATGCGCACTGCCCGGGGGCGCGAAGCCACCGAAGCGGCCTACAAACATTTAGGAAAAATAAAACTGGGCGGAAACCCATCGTTATTTTAAGATAAACCTGTATAAACATCCCCCTATCTACCATGAAAACTAAATTAAAACTTTTGTTAACCGCATGCGCGCTCATAATCAGCGGCATGGTATCGGCGCAAACCACGCCCCCTGCGCCCGTTAATCCGCCTGCCCCGGCAACTTCTGTTAAGCTGCCCGGTGATACTGCTAAAACCAGGAAAGACACCATACCGGCTAAAAAACCACTGCCCGACTTAAAAGTAGGCATCATGGGTTTAAACCACGATCATATCCACCTCATACTAACCGAGTACAGCAAAGGCAATGTGAATATTGTAGGCATTGCCGAGCCTAACAAAAAACTCAGGGAAAAATTTGGCAAGGCCTATAACCTGCCCGATTCTTTGTTTTTTGACGATCTGAAAAAGATGTGTACCACCCGCAAGCCGGCCATGGTACTGGGTTATAATGAAGTAAGCAAACATGTTGATATTGTTGAAACCTGCGCCCCGCTGGGGATCTCTGTGATGGTTGAAAAACCATTGGCTGCAACCTTAGACCAGGCAAAGCGTATGGAGTTCCTGGCGCTGAAGTATTATATCAAGGTATTAACCAACTACGAAACTACCTGGTACCCGTCTTTCCAGCATGCCTATAATTCCGTACGTGCAGACAGTATCGGCATGATCCGTAAAATGGTGGTGCACGACGGCCACCAGGGACCAAAAGAAATTGGCTGCAGCGAAGATTTTCTGAGCTGGCTTACCGACCCGGTATTGAACGGGGCAGGCGCGCTTAATGATTTTGGCTGCTACGGCGCTGATTTAATGACCTGGCTGATGAAAGGCCAGCGCCCTATTGCCGTTACGGCCATTGCACGGCATTACAAGCCCAATATTTACCCCAAGGTAGAAGATGACGCTACCATTTTAGTTGAGTATCCAAACGCTACGGGGCAAATTGAAGCGTCCTGGAACTGGCCTTTCGGCATTAAGGATCTGGAGATATTCGGCACCAAGGGGTATGTCCATGCTTTTGATAAAGATAACGTACTTTTAAAAACCGATAATCACGCACGTAATTACGTAGCCGCGCCACTGGCCGCGCCTGATGAGGCGCCGGTAACTTATTTTACCTATGCCCTGCAACACCCTTTAAAAACCGGCGAGTACGACCGCTCATCGTTAAAATACAACATGATAGTGATGCAGATTTTAGACGCCGCCAAGCGATCGATAAAAGAAGGTAAAAGGATAGTATTATAAGCTCAAACTATCGCGGTGGACCGTGTGTATCCGAGCACAATCGCTTTTAAACTTTTTGTCATATTGAGCGATAGCGAAATATCTTCTGCGGGTGCAAAGTCGCCTACTTACAGGGCGAATAAAATGTTTCACTGCGTTCAAGATGACTAATCGGTCTTTTTGGACAATGAATATCATTGCATCTCAAGGCCATCGCATTGGGCAACGCTTGCAAAATGTTAAAAGCATTGCCCTGATTTGGACCCGATTCACATCAAATTATTTAAACGGGGGTTTCGATGAGAAAGCCCCGTTTTTTTATGGCTTAAACATTTAATTATGTAACTTTTGAGGCTTAAGGCCGATCTAAAAGATACCCATTAAAAGCCGTTCGATTAAAACCCATGAAAGCTAAAATTACTTTGTTAGCATTGCTCGCCATACTTGCCGCCTGCACCAATAAAAAAGACAAACCGCCTGCCAAAGAAGTCTACCCTACAGTAAGCTATCTGAAAATAAAACTGGATGCATCAGGGCACCTTCCGTCAAATCCTTACGTGCTTACATTTAAAAACGGCGCTAAAGAAATCGTTTTTTGCGGCGTTAATCACCTTGAAAATAACAGCGACATCGATAACCCCATGTTTAAGGGCATCGAAAAAGCTTTTTTTGATGCCAGGCCAGACGTTTGTGTTAACGAAGGGGGTGATGTTTCAAAAAAAGTATTCGCATCAAAAAAAGAAGCGATTATGAAGGATGGCGAGATTGGCCTGACCAAAATGCTTGCCGACAGCCTGAAAATAAAAACCGTAAATGGCGACATGAGCGATAGCCTGGAGTTTAAAGCGCTTTTAAAGCGTTATACCAAAGGCGAGTTGCTGGCTTATATTGTTACAGAAAGGTTTATGTGGGGAATCAGGCCCCCTATAACTGACAGTGCCGCCTTTAAAGCGAACTATTCCAAGTTTATTCAAAATTATATCATGAAAACAGGCGGGGTAAAGCTATCGCAGCAAGAGCAAACACTGGAATTTTACAAGGCAAATTATCAAAAGCTGCTGCACCGCCCGTTTGAAATTGAAAAGTTAGAACCTACCAATCCCTTTAATCCAAACGGTAAATTTCAGGAGATCGGCAGGGCCTCAAAAGAAATAAGAGATCAAAACCTGCTCGCCACTATTGATGGGTTATTAAAAACTAACAACAAGGTATTTATTGTTTTTGGGGGATGGCACCTGTTAACCTGCAAGCCGGGGTTACAATACATCATTAATAAGAAACGTTAAGAAGCGTTCATCTCGGCTATCTTTAAATTAATAATTAAATTTCATTACAATAAAAGGTTGGCATGTGATATAATTATTAATTTAGCGGCCTTTAAAACAAGAAAAAACCAACCTATAATATGATAAAACAAAGTTTAGCAGCGCTGCTTATCTGCGCTTTCGGCACAGTTTCATGTCAGTCAAAACCGGCTGATAAATCAACTCCAACCACTACTCCGGCTGCTGCCGCACCGGCAACGGGCAACGCCGTACCGCAAGCCGGTGATGCCGCCGCTATACTGGCCCGCAAGCAGGTACCCATACTTTGTTACCACCAGATCCGTGACTGGAAGCCGACCGACTCCAAAAACGCTAAAGATTACATAGTACAGGTTGCCGCCTTTAAAGAACACATCAAAATGCTGGCCGACAGCGGTTACCATACCATCCTGCCCGATCAGCTTTACGCTTACCTTACCAAAGGCGCACCACTGCCCAAAAAACCCATCATGTTAACGTTTGACGATACGGACCTGGATCAGTTCACCATCGCCAACCCTACACTAAAAAAGTATGGTTTTAAAGCGGTTTATTTTGTGATGACCGTATCATTAGGTCGCCCGCACTACATGACCAAAGAGCAGGTTAAGCAACTATCAGACGAAGGCAACACCATAGCAAGCCACACCTGGGACCACCACCGTGTTGACCGCTACTCACATAACTCAACACTTAAAATTATTGGTAAAAATGGTAAAATAACTACCCGCCCGGTGGATGATTGGGTTACCCAGATTGATAAGCCAACCAAAACCCTCGAAGAAATAACCGGCAAAAAAATGGATTACTTCGCTTATCCGTTCGGCATCTGGAACAAGGCAGCCTTGCCTGAATTACGTAAACACGGCTTTAAAATGGCTTTCCAGTTGGCGGATAAACGCGACCCGAACGACCCATTGATGACCGTGCGCCGTATTTTGGATAGCGGTTACTGGAGCACCAAAACCTTGAGCAAAAGCATCAGGAATAGCTTTTAAGGCTGTCGGACCCCCCCGGCCCCCTAAAGGGGGAGCTCGAGGATATGTATAGAAAATGCCCGGCAAAACCGGGCATTTTCTGTTTTATAATTTATCAATGGAGAATAAGCGCTCTTCCTCCCCCTTTAGGTGGCTGGGGGGCGTCGCCGCGGGGCTACAAGTCCTCTCCCGCGGGACCCTGTCCTTTGTTTGAAGATGCTGCCTGAGCTGTTTTATCCTTGCCGGTTTCTCCTGGCTCCGGCGCACCCTCCTTAGCTATTGCGGTATCAGCACCGCTGTTTTCGCCCAATTCGTCATTGTGCAGATCCGAATCATCATTATTACCATCATGTACCGGCCTTTTCCTTGAAATTTCCATATTATATAATTTATTTAATTCCTGTTACCCATTTTATCGCTTCGTCCAGCTCTTCCAGTTTATAGCCTTCAAAACTGCCCGGAAGGATGTATTTAAAAAGATGACTAAATTCCCTCACCCCTTCCTGGTCAGTTACTACCGCCACTTTATTCCAACGGGTAAAATATTTAAGTCCCAGCCTCACGTTTCCGCACCAGGCACCGGGACTAAAGTTTTTGATGTTAGTTTCCAGTATCAACAAAAAATTGATCTTCCCAACGCGTTTTACCTTTTCTTCCAGCAAAGGTTGTAAAGCCTTTTCGTAATCATCATTTGTTACGTGGCCAACAGCATGCATCCCTAATACATGCGATGGCAAATATTTTATATGCTCCAGCATGTGTTGTTAAACCTATATTTTACTATAAGTACAAAAACTGCACCAATGGTTAAAAAAATGAGTATTTATTAATGATCAGAACGTAAAAAAGACCTCACCCCAGCACTCTCCAAAGGAGGGGGAACGCTTTGTTCTTAAAGCCCTTTCCTTTGGAGAGGATTTAGGTGAGGCTTTAAAATCAGCTCGCTGTATACTTTCCCGTAGCGATATCACTAAAAAAAGAGTTGCTATTGCCATTGGAGAAGGCCTCTACATTTCCCTGGCTTACCGGGCCTTAGTTATCGGTTCCATTTATATTATCTTTGCAAAATGCAGCAAAACAAACAGGCATACAGCCAACTCATTAAAAGCGAGGCCCAAAAGCTTGGATTTTTGTTTTGCGGTATTGCCAAAGCCGATTTTTTGGAGGAGGAAGCCCCGCGCCTTGAAGCCTGGCTTAACAAAAACATGCATGGCGAAATGGCCTACATGGAAAACCATTTTGATAAGCGCCTCGATCCGCGGTTGCTGGTTGACGGTGCCAAATCGGTTATCTCGCTCGGGATAAATTACTATACCGATCAAACACAGGATGACCCATCGGCGCCCAAAATATCCAAATATGCTTATGGGATGGATTACCATACCGTGATAAAGGATAAGCTTAAACAACTGCTTCAAATCATCAACGAAAAAATAGGCGAAGTGGGAGGCAGGGCTTTTGTAGATTCGGCGCCGGTACTGGATAAAGCCTGGGCCCGAAAGGCGGGTATGGGCTGGATAGGAAAAAACAGTAACCTGCTCAATAAAAAAGCGGGATCGTTCTTTTTTTTGGCCGAACTGATCATTGATCTGGAGCTGGAATACGACATCGCGCCTACGGCCGATCATTGCGGCACCTGTACCAATTGTATCGACGCCTGCCCTACCAATGCTATTGTTGGCCCTTATGTGGTTGATGGAAGCCGCTGCATCTCTTACCTCACCATCGAACTGAAAAATGAGATCCCGCAGGAATTTAAAGGTAAAATGGATAACTGGATGTTTGGCTGTGATGTTTGCCAGGATGTTTGCCCCTGGAACCGCTTTTCGGTAATCCATACCGAACCTGCCTTTACCCCCCACCCCGATCTGCTCCATTTAAAAAAAGCCGACTGGCAGGAAATCACCCGGGATGTTTTTCAAAAAGTATTCAAAAACTCGGCGGTTAAGCGCACCAGGTTCAGTGGCTTAACCAGGAATATCAGTTTTCTCAACAATTCCTGACAAGTCAATTGAAACAAAAAAGCCTTCGCGGTTGATTTTTCGCAAAGGCTTTTTGTATATAATTTGTGGTTTATCCCTTTTTAAACTTCAGCGCTAACTGCTGTAACATGTCGTCATCAACAGGTTTTGCAGGCTCTTCCTTCTTTTTAAATGGTTTATTTTGCTGGTAGTTATTATTCCGGGTATGATCGGGTTTAATAAACTCCTTTTTTTGATACTCGGGCTTTGATGCCGCCGGTTGCTGCTGCTCGGCGGGTTTTGGTTGCGCGGCACGGTTAGCCTGGCGTTCGGCAACCCGTTTAGCGTTCCAGCGGTTATAAATTTCCTCCAGTTTGCGCTTGGTGTAAAGCGGGAAATCGCCCTGCATCATCCACGAGTAATAGCTCGGTTCAACAGTAAACACGTCCTCAACACGTTTACCTTTATGCTTGCCAAAATTAATCAGTTCTTCGCCCTGCTCATTGTAAACCATACGGCCGGCAAAATCAACAGGTTTACTCAGGTTGGTAAATAGGTGCAAAGCTTCCACATCGCCCACAACCGGCACTAATTTATTACCTTTTTTATCTTCCCATTCCACGTTTTCGTAGCGCTCAATCTGGGCAAGCAACACCTCCATGGTAGCGCGGGTATCGGCCTCGGCCGAGTGCGCGTTTTCAATCACCTTATTGCAGTAAAACTGGTAAGCGGCTTTTAAGGTACGCTGCTCCATCTGGTGAAATATATTTTGCACATCAACAAAGTGGCGGGCATCCAGGTTAAATTCAACCCCCGCGCGCAAAAACTCTTCCATCAGCATCGGGATATCAAACTTGTTTGAATTATAGCCGGCCAGGTCGCTCTCGCCAATAAAATCGGCTATCGACTGGCCAAGTTCTTTAAACTGAGGTTCATTTTGAATATGCTCATCATAAATGCCATGCACTAATGATGATTCGAGCGGGATAGGGATGCCAGGGTGTACGCGCCAGGTTTTAACTTCGTCGGTGCCATCAGGATAAAGCTTGATAACAGATATTTCAACTATGCGGTCGGCACCGATATTGGTACCTGTAGTTTCAAGATCAAAGAAGGCGAGCGGACGTTTTAGTTTTAATTTCATTTGTTGATGATCAGAGATACAAAGGTCGCAAAAGTCCTAAAATTAATCAGTACAATAAATTTTTTAATTGATTTATTATACCGAATTATTATTTATTTTGACGCTTCCTAATTATCACAATTTACATGAAGAAATTATTTCTTATCGCGCTCATTTTTATCGGCTTAGCTAAAACAACCCGTGCCCAGGATTTTGAACCGGGCATAACCGATAAGGAAATTGAGATGACCGCGTATGATAAAGACCCGCAGGCCAACGCGGTTTTTTTAAATGAATTTGGCAGTACCCGGATAGATGAAGTGAACGACCACGTAAGGCTGATCTACACTTACCACGCGAAAATCAAGATTTTTAACAAAGAGGGTTTCAATAACGGCACTATCGAAATCCCGATCCACCACAACGAATCCGTATCCGAAGATGTGGACGAAGTTACCGGCACCACCTACTATAAAGACGAAAACGGCATTATCCAGAAGGCCGAACTCGACCCCAAAAAGGTTTTTACCGTAAAGGATTATAAATATGGCAGCACCGTAAAATTTGCCTTGCCTGCCCTACACCCCGGTTGCGTTATCGAGTTTAAATACAAGCTGGTATCACCATATATTGATTATTTCAGGGACTGGTATTTCCAGGACGATATCCCTAAAATGTACTCACAATACGAGGTTCATATCCCGGGTTTCTGGACATTTAACGCTTCATTGCGCGGCGTGTTGAAACTTACCAAAAGCGCATCAGAAGTGGAGCGCGAATGCTTTATATCAGGCGGTTCAAAAGCCGATTGCTCGCACATTACCTATGGCATAAAGGATATCCCCGCGTTTGTTAAGGAAGATTACATGACGGCCCGTAAAAACTTCCTTTCCGCCATCTTTTTTGAACTGGTAGAGGTAACCAACCCCTACACCGGGGTAAAAACCGTAGTAACCAAACAATGGAGCGATGTTGACCGGATACTGAAAACAAGCGAAAGCTTTGGCTCGCAACTGAAGCGTGGCAGCCTGCTTAAGGAATATATAGCGCCCGTTATAGCAGGTAAAACCGACGAGCTTGAAAAAGCCAAAGCCCTGTATAGCTGGGTTAAAAAGCAGATAAAGTTTAACGACTATTACGGTATTTACAGCGAGAATATAAAGAAGGCCATTGAAACACACTCGGGCAGTGTGGCCGACATCAACCTGACGCTGGTTACCGCCCTGAATGCCGCGGGTTTAAATGCCGAGGCCGTGTTACTTTCAACCCGCGAGCATGGTATGGTGAATACGCTTTACCCCGTATTAAACGACTTTAATTATGTGATAGCCAAGGTTAACATTGGTAATAATACCTACCTGCTTGACGCTACCGACCCATTGCTTCAATTTGGCCTGCTGCCGTTACGTTGTGTTAATGATCAGGGCCGGGTGGTGAGCCTCAACAAACCATCATACTGGATAGACCTGGGAACGCAGCAAAAAGGTGCGACAACCCGCACCCTCGAACTTACGCTGTTGGATAATGGTAAAATAAAGGGCACCATTATCTCATACTACAAGGGTTACGAGGCTTACGAACGACGTAAAATCATTAAGAAATTTAATTCGGTTGATGAGTACGTAGAGGATTTTGACGAGAAACACCCCAAGCTGAAGGTTCTTAAATCAGATATTCTTAACCTCGATAGCCTGGACAACCCGCTGCGGGAAACCTTTGAGGTGGAGATAGATGCTTACGACAACAACAATCACGACAGGCTTTTATTTAATCCCTATTTTTGGGAAAAGCGCACCACCAATCCGTTTAAACTGGCCGAGCGCGATTACCCTGTAGACTGGGGCTACGCGTCAGACAGCCGCCTGGTATTGGTAATGCACCTGCCGCCTCAATATACTATTGAAACGCCGCCCCAGGTTGTGGCTTATGGCCTGCCAAACAAAGGCGGCATGTTTGCAACCGCGTTCGAAACACAGGATAACAATACCTTCACCTTTTCGAACATCACGCAGTTTAACAAAACGGTTTATGATCCGGCCGAGTACCCTTATCTTAAAGAATTGTACAACAAGATCATCCTCACCGAAAAAGGCGAAATGGTATTCAGGAAAAAATAATGAAGAGAATTTTAACAGCGCTGTTTTTACTATCGGCAATAACCTGTGTTAAAGCGCAGGATAATTATGACACCTCCCTGATCCCGAACGACCTTTTACCTTATGCCGGCGCCGTGGTGCGTAACGAAGAAACCACCGTTGAGGTGAAAGACTTTGATTACACGCTTTGCCATGTTAAAAAAGCCATTACGGTTTTAAACAAGAACGGCGATGATGAAGCCGGCCTGGTGATCTGGTATGATAAAAGCAATATAATAAAAGATGTAAAGGGAATAATATACAACCAGTGGGGTAAACCGGTAGGCAAGTTTTCTGAAAGTGATTTTGATGACGAGAGCCAGCACGACGGTTTTTCGCTGTTTACCGATCTGAAGTTGAAGCATTACCAGCCCCGGAGTACCGATTATCCCTATACGGTAAGTTATGAGTACGATGTAAAATCGAAACAATCGCTCGACCTGGAAAACTGGCACCCACTTGCTTCCGACGGGATTTCAGTCGAAAAAAGTTCATATACCCTCATTTGCAAACCCGATTTTAAAATAAGGTATAAGCCCATAAACCTGCACGTAAACCCGGTTATAGCCACCAATAAACAGGGCCTGCAAACTTATACCTGGCAAATCAGTAACCTGAAAGCCTTACGGAGCGAGCCTTACAGCCCGATATACCGCGAAAGGATGCCGAGCCTTAAGGTGGCGCCCGATAAGTTTACTTACCGGGGCGTAAGCGGAACAGTTACCAACTGGAAGGAACTGGGTCAGTGGCAGTACGAAAAGCTGAACGCAGGCAGGCAGCAGCTATCGCCGGTAACCGTGCAAAAAATGAAGGAACTTACTGCCGACGTTACCGACCCGAAAGCCAAAGCCCGCAAAATTTATGAATACATGCAGGGAAGAACGCACTATATAAATATTTCGGTTGGTATTGGCGGGCTGCAGCCATTTCCGGCCGCGGATGTTGACCAGCAAAGCTATGGTGATTGTAAGGCATTGGTAAACTATACCCAGGCCCTATTGAAAGCTGTGGATATAGAATCCTATTACTGCGTGGTAAAATCGGGCAGTCAGAAAATAAGCATGCTGCCCGATTTTGCAAGCATGGACCAGGGCGATCATGTGATCCTTTGCCTTCCGTTTAAAAACGACACCACCTTTTTAGAGTGTACCAGCCAGAACATGCCCTTCGGCTTTTTGGGCAACTTTACCGATGACCGGCTGGTACTGGCCTGTACGCCCCAGGGAGGCAAGCTGATCCGTACGCCAAAATATACCGCCCAGGCAAACCTTGAACAACGCAAGGCCTCATTTACGCTGAACGCGCAGGGCGATCTTTCGGGCACTATGATCACCAATTTTAAAGGGGTAAATTATGAAGACCGCGACCAGGTGATCTATGAATCCAAAACAGATCAAATTAAAGACCTGAAGAAGATCTACCCTATCAACAATCTTGAAATAGAAAGCGCCGACCTTAAACAATACAAAACAGATCAGCCTTATACCACCGAAACTTTAAAAATAACAGCATCTGAATACGGATCGGCAAGCGGTGACAAAATTGTATTCATGGCTAACCCCGCCAACCGTATTACCACCCCCTTGCGCGAAGTGCGGAACCGGCATTTTGACGTGCATATTAACCGGGGCTATACCGATGAAGATGAGATAACCTACACCATACCTGCCGGGTATAAAATTGACTTGCGCCCGAAGAATGTAAAGATAGAAAAGCCGTTTGGCAGGTTTGAAGCTTCGGTTACCGTTAACGGCGACAAGGTTATTTACAGCCGCAAACTGCAGATCATTGACGGCGATTACAGCAAGGAAACTTACCAGGATATGGTTGACTTTTACCAACAGGTTACCGATAGCGACGACGATAACATCACCCTTACTAAAGGTAGCTAATAATCACTATACCGAGGATAATCCCGATAACCATAATTACGTACAGCATGATCTCGTTACCGGCAAAGCGCTTGTATTTTGTCCAGAATGAATAGTCGGGTTTGTTTTGGGGTGCCATGCTGCAAAAATATTGAAATTTGCGTCTGAATCAGAATTTACAGAATTTGAGGATTTACAGAATAGATATCTGATCTGGTTTATTTCTAATTACTTTCAAAATCCTGATCATTCTAAAATTCTGTAAATTCTGATTCAGATGACTTTTTAATTATTGATACTGGTTGTGGGCGCATATTCGATGGAACCGGCTCTGGAGAAGTATTTATACAACGACGGATCGCGCAACCTTACAATCATCACCCCCTTGCGCGAACTGGCATGCACCACGTAGCCGTTTTGCAGGTAAACCCCAACATGGCTGAACTGCTTTCCGTCGAAATCAAAAAACACCAGGTCGCCTTCTTTCAGTTCATCTTCGTATTTACGCTTGATCACGGTAATCTGTTTGCTGGTCATGCGGGGGATGGTAATCCCGTAAACTTGCTGTTCCAGTAAAAAAGTAAGCCCCGAGCAATCGATCCCGTCTTTATCCAGGCCGCCAAATTTATACGGCGTTCCCATCCACTGCTCGATAAAGGCATAGAGGCGCCCGTTTTGGATATCGCTTTTATCAACACCCATAATTTCAGCATACTTTGAAGCGATATCGCCCGATGGCTTTACAACTTCGCCAGGCTGGCCGCGCATAACGGCCTTACGGCTATGGCATGAGGTTAAAACCGCTACGGACGCCAGCACCAAAAAACAATAATATAAACGGGGAAACGGGATAGACATAAAGCAAAAGTAAAACAAGCTGTAAAAAATAGCCGCCCGGTGTTATTAACATATCCACATTAATGGATGTGCAGATGTGGCGGATGTGCAAATGTGCGCATGTGCGGATTTCAGATGTGCAGATGTGGGGATTTCAAATAAATGGGCAGATAATCAATTCTCTTAGTACGAGCGATGGCGAAATATCTTCAACGGGTGCAAAATTGCCTGCCTGCAGGGCGAGTAAGCTGTTTCGCTACGTTCCATATGACAAACCCCTACCCGGCTCAAATGCAACAAGCACATCCGCACATCTAAATTCAGCACATTTGAAATCTGCACATCTGAAATCCGCACATCAAAAAAATCAGCTTTTCACCACCCGCTGTATCTCGTCCAGTTTCATTAAAGCTTCTACAGGGGTTAAGGTGTTTACATCGAGGTTATTCAGCGTATCGCGGATTTTAACCAGCACCGGGTCATCTATTGAAAACATCTGCATCTGCACGGCCTGTTTCTGAACCTTGCGGATGCTTTCCTTAATATGTTCGCCGCCGGTGCGTTCGTTCTCCAGCTTTTTCAGGATCTCGTTGGCGCGGCTCAATACCTTGGATGGCATACCGGCCAGTTTGGCCACATGGATCCCGAAGCTGTGCTCGCTGCCGCCCGGCACCAGTTTACGCAGAAAGATAATTTGCTGGCCAACCTCTTTTACAGATACGTTGAAGTTTTTAATGCGGTTAAACGAGTTGCTTAACTCGTTAAGCTCGTGATAGTGGGTGGCAAAAAGGGTTTTGGCCCTTGCCGTTGGATGGTTATGCAGGTACTCGGCAATTGACCACGCAATGGAAATACCGTCATAAGTTGACGTACCGCGACCGATCTCATCCAGCAGGATCAGGCTCCTGTCGGATAGGTTATTGAGGATGCTGGCCGTTTCATTCATCTCTACCATAAAGGTCGATTCGCCCGACGAAAGGTTATCGGATGCCCCTACCCTGGTAAAAATTTTGTCAACCAAACCGATGATCGCCTCTTTAGCAGGCACAAAACAGCCCATCTGCGCCATCAGCACTATCAAACCGGTTTGCCTTAACAAAGCCGATTTACCGGCCATGTTAGGCCCTGTAATGATGATGATCTGCTGCGTTTCCGAATCGAGGTAAACACTGTTGGTGATGTACTCCTCACCTATCGGCAGATTTTTTTCGATAACAGGGTGGCGGCCACCTTTAATGTCCAGTACCTTACTTTCGTTTATTTCGGGCTTAACGTAGTAATTTTTGATGGAGATGGTTGCAAAGTTGAGCAGCACATCCAAACGGGCTATCAGCTGGGCGTTAAGCTGGATAGGCTTGATATACTCGGCCAGCGAATACAGCAAATCGTTGTACAGCTGTGTTTCCAATGCCAGGATCTTCTCCTCGGCGCCTAAAATCTGCTCTTCGTATTCTTTTAATTCGGGCGTGATATAACGCTCGGCATTCACGAGGGTTTGCTTGCGGATCCATTCGGTGGGTACCTTATCCCGGTGAGCGTGGGTAACCTCGAGATAGTAACCGAACACGTTATTAAACGATACTTTAAGCGAAGGGATGCCCGTTAACTCGGCCTCACGTTTCTGGATTTCGAGCAGGTAGCCTTTACCGCCAAAAGCGATTTTCCGCAGCCTGTCGAGCTCGTCACTAACGCCATCGTTCATTACCGAGCCTTTTACCAGCATCACCGGCGGCTCGGGGTTAAGTTCGCGTTCTATCTTTTCGCAAATGAGGGCGCAGGGGTTAAGCTGTTCGCCTATGGCACGTAACGGCGCGCTTCCCGAACTTTCGGCAATGCGTTTGATCTGGGCTATAGCCGTTAAAGCTTTTTTAAGCTGGCAAACCTCGCGCGGGTTGGCTTTTTGCAAGCCAATTTTCGAGATCAGCCTTTCCAAATCGCCTATCTGGCGCAGGTACTGCAGCAACTCCTCACGCAGTTCTTCATTACCTATCAGGTATTCTACCACGCCAAGCCTGTCATTAATAGACTTGATCTGCTTTAAGGGCATCACAATCCAGCGGCGCAGCAAACGCGCCCCCATGGGCGAGCAGGTATGGTCAAGCACATCAACCAGGGTCATGGCGTTTTCGTTGGCCGAACCCACCAGCTCCAGGTTGCGGATGCTGAACCTGTCGAGCCACAAATACCGGTCTTCCTCTATCCTGCTGATGGCCGAGATATGGCCCAGGTTGCGGTGTTCGGTTTCGTTAAGGTAGTGAATAGCTACACCTGCGGCTATAATGCCCAGCTGCAGCTTATCGATGCCGAAACCCTTTAATGATTTTACGCCGAAGTGTTTCAGCAGCGTTTCGGTGGCATAATCGCCGCTGTAAGGCCACTCATCAAGGGCGTAGGTATAAAAGCGGTCGCCGTAAGTATCTTTAAAATCGCGGGCGCGGCTTTTAGGGTAAATCACCTCGCTGGGCGAAAAGCTTTGCAGCAGTTTATCAATATAATCGCTGTTACCCTGGGCCGTCATGAACTCGCCGGTAGAGATATCTATGAGCGCGATGCCGATTGTATTTTTTTCAAAATGCAGCGAAGCAAGGTAATTGTTGCTTTTTTGCTGCAGGATATTATCGTTGGTAGCCACGCCGGGGGTAACCAGTTCGGTTACGCCGCGCTTAACGATGGTTTTGGTTGTTTTAGGGTCTTCCAGCTGATCGCAGATAGCCACGCGCTGCCCGGCACGTACCAGTTTGGGCAGGTAGGTATCCAGCGAGTGGTGCGGGAAACCCGCCAGCTCAATATGCGTAGCGGCACCGTTGGCGCGGCGGGTAAGCACAATGCCCAAAATGCCCGCGGCTTTAACGGCATCTTCGCCAAATGTTTCGTAAAAATCGCCCACCCTAAACAGCAGCAAAGCACCGGGGTACTTTACTTTAATAGCATTGTATTGCTGCATTAAGGGGGTTTCTTTGGTAGTATCTTTAGCCAAGCGGTTTATCCTTATAATTAATCGGCTAAGTTAATGCATTGGCAGGGGTTTTAGGGTAATGTGGAAAATTTGGGGTGATGTGGAATAAGTGCCCCCAGGTATAAAATCACCAGACCGCCTTTACCTCACCACCATTTTCCCATTCACAATCCTATCTACATAATCCTGTATCAGCGCTTTGCAATCCTGCATGCCTTTCTGCATTTCGGGGTTTAACCCGCCGGGCATCAGGTTTTTATCCAAACCTTTATCTTCCACGGCAAAAATCCCGGTAAAGTTTTTACCGTCAAACAGGTAGGTGTAATTACCCTGCATAAACTGGTAAATATTACCGGTGGAGTTGATGAGCCTCGGCTGCTCATCGGGCACTTTGCTAACTAAACTCCTCCCCCATGAGCGGAAAGGTTTATTATAACCCGTTAAATCGGCCAGGGTGGGATATATATCCATTTGCGACGCGATATCTGTGCGGGTGCCTTTAAGGTTGTACGCCGGGTTGGCGCTGTAAAACAGGATGGGAACGGCAAAACGGTTTACCTGCTTGCTGTACTCGGGGTAATAGGTTTGGCTGGTATGATCGGCAGTGATCACAAAAATGGTGTTGCTGTACCAGGGCTGTGTTTTGGCATAGTTAAAAAATTCGCGCAAGGCGTTATCGGTGTATTGTACGCACTTATCAATAGCCAGCGGACCGCCGGTAAACCTGGCCTTATATTTTTCGGGCAGCTGATATGGGTCGTGCGATGAGAGCGTGAACAACGTAGCCATAAAGGGCTTCTTTTGCCGCGTAAGCGTGCGCCCCATAAACTGAAAAAAGGGCTCATCCCAAATACCCCAGATGCCGTCGAAATCACGGTCATTATTATATTCAGTACGGCCATAATAGTGCTTATAGCCCAAAATACTGCCGAAGCCCTGGAAACCCATCGAACCGTTTGCCGCGCCATGAAAAAACGAGGTTTCGTAGCCCATATCGTTACAAACCGATACGATCGACTGGATATTTTGCTTGGCATAAGGCGACGAGGTGAAAGCGTTTTGAAATGAAGGGATACCTGCCAATACCGACGACATGGCATGAATAGATTGCCTGCCGGTAGCATAGGCGTTGGTAAATATGAGGCTGCTGTTTGATAGCGAATCTAAAAACGGCGTGTATGATTTAAAGCCCGGGATGTTAACGTCCCTGTTCATGCTGCCCCAATATTCGCGGGCCATGCTTTCCAAAATGATGATCACCACATTGGGTTTGGCGGCGGGCTGGTTATTATATTGCTTGATGGGCTTGATATTAGCGCTGATGTAAGCATCATCAACCCAATGCTGCAGCTTATAGTTATTGGTACCCAGCGTACGGAAAATAGCGAACGGGGTATTCAGTACAATATCGCCCTGGTTTGGGATGGTGATATGCTTATAGGCATCAACCATGTTGATAGGCCTCGTGCTGTGCGCAAAATCGCCGCGGATGCCGCCGATCACCAAAGCAAGGATGGCAAAAAATGATACCACCGATGATAAAAAGTAAACCTTATTGTCGGTTACCCGCTGCGGCTTCAGTTTTACCAGCTTATACAGCCAGATCCAGCTAAGGGCACAAATAATAAACAGGGCCACTACGTACCAGTAAGCTTCAGAAAAATGGGTAAATAATAGCTTTTTATTATTCTCATCGGCCAGTACATCAAGGGTGGCTTTGGTTGAGCGTACCTGGCTAAAGCGGTAATAAATAATATCTACAAAGTTGGTAGCGTAGCAAAGCAGGTTGGTAATGAAATACAAAATGGCCATACCTTTTTGAAAACCCGGGCGGGTATTCACTATCAGCGGTAATACGCTGAGCAGTATGAAAAGGCTGTTGGTATACAGCAGGGCCGTGGTATCAAAGGCCATACCATAGTAGCAAAGTTTAAGCAGTGCCCAAAAGCTATCAACAGCGAAAAGGTGTGTATTAAACGCGAAGAATAACACCCTTGCGATAAAATAAAACAAATACCCTAAAAACAGCCTGTATAAAAGCACTTTATACTCGGCCAGCCTCCATTTACTTTCCATTAAACTACGTTGCTTTTAGTTTTCCTTTAGGCCGGATCGGCAGGGAGATCATTGCCCGTTGCGGTAGAAACTAACAGGTGGCGAAAGTAAATAAAATTGATTAACAATTATTTAATAGCAGGGTAATAGGAATTTAATGACTTGCAGCTTACATAATTGGGGCTTGGGTAGATGATTGTGGGCTCGCTTGTCCTGAAGAAGACGTATGTGATGCGTCAATACGTAACAAACACTTAACATTTCCAACAAAATCCCTGTTCTGAAAAAAAAATCAACTTTTTTTTCACTGCGCAAATACACTGCGCAGCAGCTTCCAACCTTTGTATCGTCAAAACAAACAAAGGAGGTATAAAATGAAATTCAACCTGTTAAGCAAAGTGAAATCAATAGTGGTTAACCATGAAGGGGAGAAAGCTTTTAAAATGAGCCCCGAAATGGAACTGTACACCACGGTAGTAACCTGGAGCTTGAACGATACCTTTTACGAAAAAGATCAAACACGTATGGGGCGCCTGCAGATGCTGATCGCCCAATGCAATCCGGTATTTGTGGGTAAGCTGGCGGTATATGCCCGTACTAAAATGTATATGCGTTCGGTTCCGCTGTTACTGGTTACCGAATTGGCTAAGCTGCACTCGGGCGACGATCTGGTTGCCCGGGTTACCGACGCCGTTGTTGGCCGGGCCGATGAAATTACGGAGCTGCTGGCGTGTTACCAGGTAATGAACCGGCGTACCGGCACCAAAAAGCTAAACCGGTTATCGAAGCAAATGCAGAAAGGTTTAGCAATGGCATTTAACCGTTTTGATGAGTACCAGTTTGCCAAATATAATCGCGATGGCGCCGTTAAACTGCGCGATGCCCTGTTCCTGGTACACCCACGTGCCAAGGATGACTTGCAGCAACTGATATTTAACAAAATAGTGACCGGTAATCTGCAAACGCCTTATACATGGGAAACCGAGTTATCCGCTTTGGGTCAGCTGAATTTTGATAGCGTTGAAGCCAGGGCTACCGCGTTCCGGGCTAAGTGGGAAGAACTGATAGATAGCGGCAAGCTGGGCTACATGGCTTTATTGCGTAACCTGCGTAACATTCAGGATGCAGGCGTAAGCTATGCGCACTTTAAAAAAGTATGCGCAACCCTGGCAGATGGCGAACAGGTAGCTAAGGCCAAACAGTTCCCGTTCCGTTACCTGGCAGCTTACCGCGAGTTGATCACACCAACTAACGCGGCGCAAAACATTGTAAGGGCCGCCAAAGCCGCCATAACAGGCAACAAAGGCTATACCGGCGAATTGCTGGATGCCTTAGAAAAAGCGGTACGGGCAAGCGCTGCAAACATGAGGGGTTTTGATGAAAACACCCGTGTACTGCTGGCCTGCGACGTATCCGGTTCGATGCAACAACCGATCTCGGCAAAATCAAAAGTATTGCTGTATGATATAGGTTTGATGCTGGCCATGCTGCTGCAATCGCGCTGTAATAATGTGGAAGTGGGTATGTTTGGCGATACCTGGAAAACTATTGCCATACCGCGCCATAACATATTAAGCAACGTGCAGGAATTTTACCGCCGCGAAGGTGAAGTGGGTTATTCAACCAATGGCTACCTGGTTATTTATGATCTGAGTATCCGTCGTGTAAAGATGGATAAAGTAATGCTGTTTACCGACTGCCAGTTGTGGAACAGCAACAACAGCACTAATCATATCCAGGAGCAGTGGGTTTATTATAAACAAAACATTGCGCCAAACGCCAAATTGTACTTGTTTGACCTGGCAGGTTATGGCCAAACGCCATTGCAGTTGCTGCAAAACGATGTGTACCTCATTGCAGGCTGGAGCGATAAAGTTTTTGATGTACTGGCAGCCATTGAAAAAGGCAGCCCGGCACTTGATTTAATTAACAAAATTGATTTATAAATAATGGGGAGGAAAAGGCCTCCCCTGTTAAAAATATAAAGATGCCGTATGCCTGCGTTACTTCAATAAAATTAAAACCTACGCAGGCCGCCCGTTGCTCTTTATACCCGTTGCTCTTTATAAAGAAGGTGCCGTATATAAGTGTTACTTCGATTTCCAAGCCTGAGACGCCGGTTCGAATCCGGCCCCGAAAGGGTAGTTGAGATGGTTAAACACAGGGTAAGCAAACACTTGTAACCCGTTGCCCTTCTTTTAAAATACTGAAACTAAAAAACACGGAGAGTTTTAACTCTCCTGAAAAAAATAAGGATGCCGTAGGTAAGGGATACTTCGCAGCAGACCATGGGGAGGGCATTGCGGTGAAAGCCGTGATGGAGGTTCAAGTCCTCGCTTGCAAGCCCCCAAAGCCCCTTGCCGCCTTTGCTCTTTATATTAAGGAGGTGTCGTTTATTAGTGTTACTTCGATACATTACCGAACGCCCGTTTTAATCACGCCCTTAAGGGTAGTTAAGATCAGAACCCGGTGTAAGCACACACTTATAGCCAGTTACCCTTCTTATTAAAACATTGAAAATAAAATAAGGTGCAGTAAACAAGTAATACTTCGTTTAGGGACATTCGGGTCGCCGGTTCGAACCCGGCCTGCGGGTAACCGCGGTAGCTCAGGTGGTTAAAGCATAATGTAGAAGATTTGTTGACAATTGCCCTTATTTTTAAAATGAACAGCGGTTAAAGTGCCGTAGATAAGTATTACTTCGCATAACCCCAAGGTCGCCGGTATAAGTCCGGTCCTTAGCGTAAAGCTAAGGTAGCTCAGCAGCGTAGAGCATGGGACCCCGATTACTTATCGGCTATTCGCCTTTACCGCTGTTTATTAAAACTTTGCAACCTAACCTTTATCAGTAAAAGAAACCGGGATGCCGTAAGTAAGTGTTACTTCGCCTGTCACGCTAAACAAAACGCTTGCTCAATGTAGCTCCTGGTTTCTTTATTTATTTTTTACGAAAATAACCATGACACCAACCATACAACAAAAACTCCTGGAGCTTGAGCAGACTGAAAATATAAAAATACTTTACGCCTGCGAATCAGGTAGCCGGGCCTGGGGCTTCGCCTCGCCGGATAGTGATTATGATGTGCGCTTTTTTTATGTGCGCCCGCTTGATTACTATCTTGGCATAACCGGCATGCCCGACTTCCTTGATCTTCCGCTTAATGATGAACTGGATTTGAGAGGCTGGGATATACGTAAGGCACTTAAGCTATTTCTTAAGTCGAACGCATCGCCGTACGAATGGCTGCAATCGCCGGTAGTTTACAGGGAAGAAACTGTTTTCGCCGAAGAGCTGCGGGTGCTCATGCCCGGCTATTTTTCAACGCGGGCGACAGCTAACCACTATGTTTCGCTGGCATTCAATGCTTTCACCAACGATTTGCAGTCGGACGATATAAACCTCAAGCGCTGCTTTTATGCGCTGCGATCGGCACTGGCCTGCCTCTGGATAGCGGACCGGAAAACCGTGCCGCCTATGGAATTTACTAAATTGCGGGTGATGATAACCGATGCAGCCGTTCAACAAGCCATAGAGCCCTTGCTTGAGCGAAAGGGGCAAGCCAATGAAAAAGCGACGGTTAAATCTGTTCCGGTATTACAGCAGTGGCTTGCCGAAACTTTAAGCTATTGTAAACAACAAATACCCGGGCTACCGTCAAGTAAGAGAGAACCCGGTGAGCTTAACTTATTGTTCAAAAAACACATACAACAATGAATTTTCAGCAGTTAAAGCAAAACCCGCAATGGCTCCTGCTTGATTGTATCAGCGGGAGTACCGCGTATAACCTGAATGTTAAAGGTTCTGATACGGATAAAAAAGGCATCTTTATGATGCCTCAAAAACAGCTTTACGGATTCGCGCAAACCACCCAGGTAACCAATGATAGTAATGATGAGGTTTATTTTGAAGCAGGCCGTTTTTTAGAGTTACTTACCAAAAACAATCCGAACATATTGGAACTGTTAAGTACACCCAAACAGTTTGTATTATACCGCCATCAGTTAATGGACCTGATAAAGCCGGAGGATTTCCTGTCAAAACTTTGCCTGGATACTTTTGCAGGGTACGCGCATTCGCAGATAAAAAAGGCACGGGGGTTAAATAAAAAAATCAACAGGCCGATGGAGGGAGAGCGCCGGTCGATATTAGATTTTTGTTTTGTGATCTATACCAACGGAAGCATCCCGCTAAAGGATTGGTTAAAAGAAACCGGTTTTGTACAGGAGAATTGCGGACTTATTGCGGTGGATCATTTTAGGGATACCTACCTGTTGTATCATCAGCACCAGTTAACTACCGGCTATTTTAGAGGCATAAGTTCGGGGCATGAAGCCGATGACGTACAACTAAGCCCTGTCTCCAAAGGATTAACGCATCTTGCCGTAATGAACTTTAACAAAGACGGCTATTCGGTATACTGCAAAGAATATAAGGAGTATCACGAATGGGTAGCTAAACGTAACGAATTACGGTATCAAAGTACCCTATCGCAGGGTAAAAATTATGATGCGAAAAACATGATGCACACCTTCCGGCTGTTGAATATGGCCGCCGAAATAGCTAAATATGGCGAGGTAATAGTAAACCGGCCAGATAGGGGTTTCCTGCTGAAGATCCGCAGTGGTGAGTTTGAGTTTGATGGCCTGACCCTGATGGTTGAGGAAAAAATGACGGAGATTTCCGAACTATATCGTACATCTCCACTGCCCGACAGGCCGGATGTACGGAAAGCCGAAGAAGTTTTACGGCAGATGAGGACAGAATTTTACAGTGTAAGCTGCTGATAAATTTAACCATCCACTTATAACACATCATTGTAATTGGTTAAAACCAACGGCGATGTTGTGTTTTTTCCGCCGTTGGTGGTGACAACACCAACAACGGCGGGAATGGCGGGAAGTAACAATTACCTTCGGGTTACCTTTACACCGTTCCGGTATTAATTAAGGAAACCGAACCTGTTAGCCTTAATTATGAACATCATCAAAAAAACCACCCGCTTCATCCTGAAATTTGTGTTAGGCTTTGTGGCATTTGCACTGCTTTACTTGTTTTCGGCGTTGATCCTTTCGGTATGGAGTGTAGATAAAGAGCCAGGTACACCTAACGATGTCACCATCTACATACTCACCAACGGCGCCCATACCGATATAGTTGTACCGGTAAAAACCAATATTATCGACTGGGGCAAAGAAATGAGTTATCAAAACACCATTGCGAGAGATACCACCGGCAAATACATTGCTTTTGGCTGGGGCGATAAAGGCTTTTACCTTAATACCCCCACCTGGGCCGATTTAAAATTCGGCACGGCTTTTAGGGCTGCTTTCGCTTTAAGCACATCGGCCATTCATGCAACGTATCACCCTGATATGCAAACTAATAACAATTGCAGGAAAATAATGATCAGTAATGATCAATACAAGCGCGTAGTAGCTTATATCCAAAGCAGCTTTAAGCTGGATGAGAGCGGCAATGTGATCAACATAAAAACAAACGCTAACTATAATAACAACGACGCTTTTTATGAGGCTAAGCGCAAGTACAATCTGTTTTATACCTGCAACACCTGGGCTAACAACGCCTTAAAGGCCGGAGGCCAAAAAGCCTGCGTATGGACACCTTTTGACAGGGGGATTTTTTATCACTACCGTTAATAAGGCTTCATAAAAACGAAAATAGCCGTCGATTTGTGACGGCCATTTCGGTTTGATGAACATAGGTATTAATTAGCTTTCTCGGCATATTTATCATTTAAATTCAGCAGCATATCTTCCGTCATCAGCCCAACATCGAATTTCGGCTTCCAGCCCCAATCGTTGCGGGCTACGGTATCGTCAATGCTTTGAGGCCAGCTATCGGCGATAGCCTGTCGGCTATCCGGTTGGTAGCTTACTTTTAGCTCAGGTATGTGCTTCTGTATTTCGGCAGCAAGTTCGGCGGCACTGAAACTTAAACCCGATAAATTGTATGATGTGCGGATGCTAATGTGTTCGGCAGGCGCATCCATCAACTCAAGTGTAGCACGGATGGCATCATCCATGTACAACATTGGCAGGCGGGTATCTTCTGCTAAAAAGCATTCGTAGCTGCCGGTTTTAATCGCTTCATGAAATATAGCCACAGCATAATCGGTAGTACCGCCACCCGGAGGAGCCGAATAACTGATCAATCCCGGGTAGCGGACACTGCGAACATCCAAACCGTATTTTTCAAAATAATAACGGCACCATTGCTCGCCCGCTATTTTACTGATACCGTAAACCGTAGACGGATTGGTAACGCCATCCTGCGGGCAATCAGCCTTCGGAGCATCCGGACCGAAAACAGCGATACTGCTTGGCCAGAAAATCTGTTCCAGTTTTTCTTCGCGGGCAACTTCCAACACATTCAGCAGGCCCTGCATATTGATATCCCAGGCCATTAAAGGGTTTTGTTCGCCCGTGGCCGATAATACAGCCGCGAGGTGGTATATATGGGTAATTTCTTTTTCCTGTACCAAGGCTTGCAGGGCCGCCTTATCAAGCACATTTAACTGAACGTAAGGGCTTACATAACTTGTTTTTTCATTTACAGGGTGACGGTCTGAAGCGGTAACCGCGTCAACACCATATTTTAAACGCAGGGCAGCAGTAAGTTCGGTACCAATTTGCCCCAATGCACCAATTACAAGGATAGATTTCTTGTTACTATACACTTTTATAGATTTTGTAATATTAAAATGCTTTTTTAAGCGAAGGATAAGAGCACTTAGCCGTTCCCGTTGCCATACTGAAGTACGAAGGTTGGGCCTGAAAAAAATCAAAGATTAGCCCCAAAACAACTAATCTCTGTTCTCCATCCTCTAATCTCTTATTTATGCTTCTGGCTCATGTAAAACGTGATCTCGCCGCCGTTCATGATATCGGTATGGCTAATGAACAATTTATCAAGCGGCTTACCGTTCAGTACCATTTTTTGTACATATACATTTTTCGGTCCCTGGTTTTTAACGTTTATGGTGAATGTTTTGCCGTTGTCCAGGTTGATGACAGCGTGATCGACCGCCGGGCTGCCGGTTGAATACTCATCCGAGCCTGGCGCCACCGGGTAAAAACCAAGCGAGGTAAATATATACCAGGCGCTCATCTGGCCGGTATCGTCATTACCACCTAAACCATCGGGAGTTGGTTTGTACATCATCGGTAAAATCATACGTACACGCTCCTGGGTTTTCCAGGGTTTATCTGTCCAGTTGTAAAGGTAAGCCACATGGTGCGATGGCTCGTTGCCATGAACATAGTTACCAATGATGCCGTCGCGGGTAATATCTTCCGTTTCAGCAAAATATTTGTCGGGCAGGTTCATGGTAAATAATGAATCGAGGTAGCGTACAAAACGTTTATCGCCGCCCATCATTTTAATCAATCCTTCAGGATCCTGTGGTGCAAACAGCGTGTAGTTCCAGCTGTTGCCTTCAATAAAACCTTCATTAATGGTGCTCAACGGATCAAATTTGGCACGGAATACACCGGCAGCCGATTTAGGTCGCATAAAACCTATCGTCGGATCGTAAACGTTTTTATAGTTTTCAGACCGTTTGATGAACTCCCGGTAAATATCATTGCGGTTTAACTTTTTGGCTAACTGAGCGATAGCCCAATCATCAAAAGCATACTCTACGGTTGATGATACCGACACGCCGCTTCTTTCGTCAGGGATATAGCCTTTATCCATGTACTCACCAATACCCTCATAATCGCGGTGGCGGGCGGTGGCTACGCAGGCATCCAGCGCTTTATTGGCATCAAAGTTTGCATTGCCTTTTATCACGGCATCGGCAATTACCGCCACACTGTGATAACCGCTCATACACCAGTTTTCATTACCCGAGTTTGACCATACCGGCAGCATATGCTCCGGGCTTTGATCATAGTGGGCCAGCATGGATTGTACCATATCCGCGTTGCGCTTCGGCTCAATGATATTAAACAGCGGGTGCAGCGCGCGGTAAGTATCCCAAAGCGAAAAGGTAGTATAATTGGTAAAACCATCGGCCTTATGTACGTTTTGATCTAAACCTTTGTACTGACCATCTGCATCCATGTACACGGTTGGGTTAATCATGGTGTGGTACATGGAAGTATAAAAATTCAGTTTAGTTTCTTTACTTCCGCCAATTTCAATTTTGTGCAGTTCCTTTTCCCACAATTGCTGCCCATCGTTTTTTACTTTATCAAAGTCCCAGCCCGGCACCTCGGTGCGCATGTTGTTCAGCGCGCCGTCCATGCTTACCGGCGAAATAGCGAACTTAATCTTGATCTTCTCGCCCTCTTCGGTTTTGAAATCGAAATAGGTACGCAGCTGTCTTCCGGCAATTTCAGGGAAGTTTTTTACCTGGTTGAATTTACCCCAGAAACCGCCGTACACCTCGCGTTTGTCATATTTTTTGTAGCCATGCTGATAAAATGGTTTTGAAAAACTCATGGCAAAATACAGGGTACGCGTACGGGCCCAGCCGTTGGTTTGACGGAAGCCTGTTACGGTTGAATCATTTACTATGCGCAGGTAAGTCCATACATTTTTATCAGAATAGTTGTAGATGCCCGCCATCAGATCAAGAATAATGTGCGATTGATCTGACTTAGGGAAGGTGTACTGATGGAAACCTACCCTCGCCGTGGTGGTTAACTCGGCAGTGATGTTGTTGGCATCAAGCTTTACCTTGTAATAGTTGGCGGCGCTTACCTCGTTCTGGTGCGAAAATGCAGAACGATAGCCGCTACCTGGTTTATCGGCAGTACCCGGATTAAGCTGCAGCTTACCAACGGTAGGCATAATTAAAAAATCGCCCAGGTCAGAGTGCCCCGTACCGCTGAAATGCGTGTGGCTGAAGCCCACAATGGTTTTATCGTCGTACTGGTAGCCCGCGCAGTATTTGTAAACATCCGGGTTGTAATGACCATCTTTTTCGTAACCGGCCGTATCTGTTTCGGGGCTAAGCTGCACCATGCCAAACGGCACTGTAGCGCCCGGGTAGGTATGCCCCATGCGCTGTGTACCGATAATGGGGTTTACATAATCTACCAGTTTTTCGGCTTTGTTCTGGCCCTGCGCATATACCGCCGAACCCATTAATAATACTGTAAGTATCCGCTTCATTTATTTAATATCATTAATTCCCTCAGCAGGAATTTATTATCAGCACAGGTGCGTTTTGTGTATGTTATAAACTTTAATTTTTTGTTTTGACAAGGTTGCTAATTTATATAAAACCTCCGGCTTAATACCCAGTGGCTTAATTTGTTACGCAAACGTTTGTAAAGGTTTAAATAGCCGGGTTAGCGGCGTAGGCAGCCCATAGCTCATCAACTGTTTTGCCGGTCAGGTTTTTCCAGCTATCGGAAGTGTAAGTATGTTCTCGCAGTTGCTTATCCAGCGTTTTTACCAAACCGGGCTTTACATTTCTTTCAATCCACAGCAAAAACCTCGCTGTTACGCGGTAAGCGTTATCATAATTTTGGGTTGATTTAAATGGCGGCAATGCCCATTTGGCGCCCGCATTATCCACACCAAATTTATTGCGGGCAAAATCGGCAATACCTTCGGTTAACCAGCCCGGCCCATCGCTGTTACCGTAATTCTGTACAATGTGCATTACCTCGTGGGTAACCACATCTATATCGCCGGGATATTTGGCCATGTATTTAGCGCTGAACACAACGGTATCATTACCTGTAGCGGCAACACCATCGTAAGCGGTATCAATAACAAACGTTACTTTTTTTGATGTTTTTTTGTTATATTCCTTAGCCAGTTTTGGGTAAACTTCAAAAAAGGTTTTAACCAATCGGTCCTTCAGTGTAGTGCTGAAAGCCGGATCTTTATTGATAAAAGTTACCTGGTAGCCTTTCTGTTTAAAAACTTGCTGCGCCGCGGTAATATGGCTTGAACAAATGCCCGAAATAATGAGCGAAAAAAAGATGAGTGTTTTTTTCATTTATTGATTTGATGTGTTAATTGATGTTGAGGTTAAAAACCGGCCAAATATAGATAAAACGTTTTATCTAAACAGGTATACTTTATTATAATATTATTGCTAAATAATAAACAAAATTATCAAAAACTAACGCCTGCTGCCTTCAACCAGCAGGCGTTATGATTAATTAAACAATATTAAGGGAGAAAGAACTGAGAAGCATTTTAAGATAGCAACGCAGCACAAATTGGCTGGGCCTGACCTACGGTATTACTCAACTGTTTTCAAATTTAAACAAATAAAACGTTTTACCAAATGGTTTTTTTAACTATTCCCCGTTAATTTTTCATTTTTAATTAAGCGGTAACTTTGGCCCGGGTAGATCCGCGTTCAATTAGTTTTGAAGGAATCTGCAAATCAATTTTCGAAGCATCCAGCTTGTGGTTGTTAATCTGTTCCATTAAAATATCAATAGCCGATTTAGCTATTTCATAAGTGGGTTGCTGTATGGTTGTGATGCCCGGCGGATACAGGTTAAAGATCTCATTATCGTCGAAACTAATCACGGCCAAATCGCCGGGAATATCAAGTCCAAGATCCCTGATAGCCTGCAGACCCATGGTGCCAAGATAATTGGTGGTAAAAAAGAGCGCATCCATTCGTTTTTGCCTGCCAATAAATTCTTTGATCGCAGTTACGCCATCAGCTTTGCTCATATCATACGGCACCTTAAACACCATTTTGCTGTTATCTTTTAAACCATGATCTTTTAAAGCCGCCTTAAACCCTGCCGAGCGATCATTCAGCTGCACAAGTTCAAGGTTGGCCGTAACCATACCGATATTTTTATAGCCCGATTTGACGAAACAGCTTACCGCGGCATAGGCGCTTTCATAGTTATTTACCAATACATGCGGAATGTCCATACCTGGGAAATACCCATCAATCAACACTACCGGCTTTTCATTATCAACCAGGCTCCTGATCTCTTTTTCAAGACCTTTCATTGGGGTGATGATATAGCCATCAACCAGTTGCTGCGACAGCATCCTGATCATGTCTTTACCTTTTTGCAGGTTGTTGTTAGTGCTGCAATAAATAATCCGGTATCCGTCTTTCTCGGCCTCCTCCTCAATTACTTTGGCCATTTCGCCAAAAAAGGGACCACCAATATTTTCTACAATAAGGCCTATAACTTTTGATACGCCGGTGCGCAGGCCCACAGCCATACGGTTGGGTTCGTAGCCATTTTTCTGTGCTACGTCAAGGATCTTTTTACTGATCTCTTTGCTGATGCGGCCTTTGCCGTTTAGCACGAATGATACGGTTGTTATTGATGTACCTGTTAGTTTCGCTATATCCTTAATGGATATCTTTTTTTTAATCATTGTCTTTTTTCAGTCCAGGTGTTAGGTTCATCACATGGTTAATTTTGCTATTAACGGAGATTTATCCATTATAGTTTATACGAGCGTATCGCATTTTCAGCCACCTGATACCTTACATCTATATTTGTACCATAAAACAAGCCCAACACACAGTAAAGGCCCGCCTATATTACAAAAAAGATACCTTTTGGTCAACATTTGATACCTATACCATGCAATCGTTTTTAAAATAGTTATTGTTATTTATAGAAATTTTTTAAGGAAAGTTTCACACAGACGATTTTTCAACCCGGACACAATTAAACGAATTACACAAATGGTCATATGAATATAAACTCATCAATATCAAACACCAACGGTGGCTTTAGCATATAAATTACGCGGCCGCTTAATTAAAGCTTTTTAAATGTTACTTTTATCTTCGCGTTAACCTTATTAATTGATATTTTAAAACTACATGAGCATAACGCCCAAACTCACCCGTTTTGATCTTTCAATGATTGTTGTAAGTCTTGTTATCGGGATGGGTATATTCGCCGCTCCTGCCGAGGTGGCAAAAATGTCCGGTAATCCGTACCTGTATTTCGGGGCCTGGCTGCTTGGCGGCGCGGTAAGCCTTTGCGGTACGCTCACTTTTGCCGAAATAGGTGCACGCTACCCTACCACCGGTGGTTTTTACAAGGTATTTTCCTTTTGCTTCCACCCGGCGTTTGCATTTATGATTAACTGGGTACTGGTAATAAGCAACGCCGCCTCCGTAGCGGCCGTAGCGTTAATAGGCGCCGAATACATTAACCCCGTTATAATGCCGCGAAGTTTGCAAAATGATACTGGTTTAAAAATCATGACCATCGGCTCGGTGTTGATACTGTATATCATCAATTACCTGGGCATAAAAATGAGCGCACGTACCCAAAATGTGCTTACACTTTTCAAAATCGGCATGATCCTGATTTTGTGCGCGGCAGTTTTTAAAGGCAACATAACGCAGGCCGATCATATTATCGGCCATCATAACGCTAAAGGCATCGGCGCGTTCGGGCTAAGCCTGGTAGCTGTTTTTTTTACGTATGGAGGCTATCAGCAAACCATCAATTTTGGAGGAGACATTATAAACGCCAAGGTAAACATTCCTAAAGCCATTTTCTTTGGCATAGCCACCGTTATATCGTTGTACATGCTCATCAATTTTGCCTACTATTCAACACTGGGGTTGAGCGGGTTGCAGCAAAAAACAACGCTGGCTGCCACGCTGGCCGGCGTATTATTCGGTACGGCGGGCTATAAAATTGTATCGCTGCTGATGTTTGTTTCGGTACTGGCATTTGTGAATGTAAATATTATGGCAAACCCGAGGGTTTATTATGCCATGGCCGAAGACGGGATCCTGCCGGCAAGGTTTAAACACGTTAACAGCCAAACCCAGGTGCAGGAATTCGGACTTAGCTTTTTTGTGGGGGCAGTGCTGGTGATTTTGTTTTTTGCCGGGTCGTTTCAAAAAATACTGAGTTATGTGATGTTCTTCGATACCATTGGCCTGTCTACCGCCGCTTTGAGTATCTTTATTTTACGCCGAAAAACCAAACATTTAAACCATACCGGCATTTACAGCATGAAGTGGTATCCGCTTATACCCGTTATATTTATAATTACTTACTGGTTTGTTACCATCAGCATTTTTATTGATAACCCCCAGGCGGCATTAATATGTATTCTGGCGTTTATAGCCGGGCTTATAATTTACTTCGTTACCAAAAAACGAACCCAAAAACCTTATACTGCACCTTAATTATGGATATTTCATTTATATTAAACGAGCTGGGGGAAGAGCGAGAACAATACTTCAACGCGGTTTCGCCGCCTATTATGCAAAGCAGCAACTTCTGTTTTAAAGATGTTGCCGGGCTTAGGGCCGCCATGGCTAATGAGTTTGAAGGCAACCTGTACTCGCGCGGACAAAACCCTACGCTTAATATTTTACGGAAGAAACTGGCCGCCCTTGATGGCGCCGAAGACGCCCTGTTGTTCAGCAGCGGGATCAGCGCTATCAGCGTTCCCATCCTGTCGCTACTCAAATCGGGCGATCATATTGTTGCGGTTGATAATATCTACAGCTGGACGATAAAGCTTTTCCAGGATCTGCTGCCTAAATTTGGCATCACAACCACCTTTATAGACGGGACTGTTTTTGAAAATTTTGAAGCTGCCATTCAGCCTCAAACCCGTTTAATTTACCTGGAAAGCCCCAATACCTTTTGTTATGACTTGCAGGATATAAAAAAGGTAGCCGCGCTGGCCCGTTCAAAAAACATCATAACCCTGATTGACAACAGCTATTGCAGCCCGCTTTTTCAACAACCCATAGCGCTTGGCGTAGACCTGGTAGCGCAATCGGCAACAAAATATATTGGAGGGCACTCGGATGTGGTAGCCGGGATACTTACCGGGAGCAAAGCTATGCTTAAACATATTTTTGAGCACGAATTTATGAACCTGGGCCCCGCGCTTTCCCCTCCCGCCGCATGGCTGCTGTTGCGTGGCCTGCGTACGCTGCCCCTGCGTTTGCAGCGCAGCTTTGAAAGCACAAAAATTATTACCGGATGGCTTGCCGCTCATCCAGAAATACAAAAAGTGATCTGGCCATTTAGCGAAGGTTTTAAACAAAGCGAACTGGCCCGCGAGCAGATGCAGGGTTGCGGCGGCCTGTTCAGCATTGCTTTAAAAAACAGCACATTTGATAAAATAGAAACCTTTTGCAATAGCTTAAAGCATATCCTGCTGGCGGTATCATGGGGCGGGCATGAAAGCCTTGCCGTACCCGCTATAGCCTCGGTTAATGAAAATCAATATAATGAACACGATGAGCGCCACCAGCTCATCAGGATTTACATCGGCCTTGAAGATCCGCAATATTTAATTGCCGACCTGGAACAAGCGCTGAATAGGTTATAAACCAAAAGCCCGGCCTCGCGCCGGGACTTTTACTCACTCCGGAAGTCCGACCTGTCCGGCTATTGAAGATTATTGTTTATGAGTTACAGTGACGCGTGCTGTGTGGCAGTACGGTGTTGGTGCTCAAAATACAGGTATTTAATTTCGTACTGCTTATTGAACCTGTCGTAAATAGCCAGATCCGAATCGCTGTGGAAATAATTCTCAAGGCTGTACCTGAAATCGGCCTGACCGGCAAAACTATTGTTGATGTTTGCAATGGTCAATGCTGTAACCGGGGTATTCTCATTCAAACTAAAAAAATAACTGGCATTGGTTGTATAACCCTTGCCCTGCGGCGCCAGTTGCTCGTGGCTGTAAAGTGTAAAACCTGCCGTATCCAGTACCTGATAGGCCTCGTTTTTGTAAAATCTATAGTTAACCCCGTTAATACGATAACCAAACACGTCGGCTTTTAACAGCTTCACTTTCTTCCCATCACTGATCAGGCTGATATGGCTGCCTCCTAAAAACTGGTTAAGCTTTAAATTTTTAGCGTCGGTATATGTTAATTTACCTGCTTTGTAATCCTGTGCAGTGATGTATATACCGGTGCTGTTACTTTGCGCCATCAGGCTGTTCACTTGTGTACCGATCATCATTAAAACGATGATCATCTTCATTAAATTTTTCATTTTGTTTACTAAATAAATTGTTAAATTAAGGGCATAAAAAAGCCGGGCGGCAAAACCCGGCCTCCAACCTTTACTAAATCTATCTGTACAATCAAACAGGGTAGATTATCGCGGTTTTAAAGTATGTTTACCGGTTTATGCTTTGTTAAAACCTAACCAGCAGCGCGGCTATGAACCTCGTTTCAGAATTAACCAGATCGGGCGTAAAATTGGTACCGCCAATCGGTGTGGTGTTATACCCATCCGGCGAGGTTACACCGCCATGGCCTGCAAAGTAAGGCACGTCGGCATGGCGGTGCACTACTTCCATCCTGAACGTTAGATAGTCGTTTGGCATCAGGTCGATAGTTGTTGAATAATCATAAGCATGGAATTGATCGCCTGGGTTTGCCGAAAACGGGTGCGTACCTGTGGTGCCTGTACCTACTGCCGGGATAGGGTTAGCATCGCCGGTTGGGTAAAGCACCAGGTAACGGCCGGGGTTGTTCATTACACCGCCGCCTATTGTCCAGCCCAGGTGGCCTTTGGCCATTACCATACGGTGGTAAAACATAGCGCTGGCAAAATATTGGGCGGGGCCTTTAACCGGGTCTGATTTGAAACCGTTTACACCATCGCCTTTTTCGTAGCCAAGATCGCCGGTAAGGGAGAAAGCGGCGCTGTTTACAAAACTGTTTTTGTTAGTGCTTTTAAAATAACGTACTTCAACACTGTTGTCGGTATGAAAACGCTTGCGGCCGGGCTTGTCCTGGGTATCTGCGCCATAGTAGTTATTGCTTAAAGCCTGCAGCCATTCTTTGGGCCTCCACAGAACCTGGCCACCAACACCGGGCCTGCTATTGAACATACCATATGATTGCCAGCCGTTAATTAACCACGGCTCGATTTTCAATTTATCAGACACAAAGATCTGAACCCTTACGCCGTTAAAGAACCATGGGGTGTTATCGCTGGTGAAGGATGGCTGGTAAGCCCAGTTCTCGGCATTATAATAAGAGAACAGGCCTACGTACGACATAAACAGACCTGCATCAACGTTAATACCGTTCAATACGTCAAAATGGTAACCGGCATTGGCCTCGCTCAGGTAACGGTAGGCGGTGCCCAGATCAAACTGCCCGCGGGTTACGCTTAAATCGTTTCGGGGCACTACGGTGGCACGGGTACCGAACTGGGTAAGTACGCTGGCACGCACGTTATCATAATGAAAATCGCCGCCAAACGCTACTGTAGAAATTTCAAACTCATGATCGCGGGCCAGCGCGGTTGAGCCTACCACAGTATGATCTACCGGGTTATTGTTTGAGGCAGTATAATTAAAATCCAACAAAAACCTGCCGGTAAAATACTTAGTATCTAACAGGGCTTTATGACGGCGGTCGTTACCGTTAAGCCAGGTAAAATCGCCGAAGGCAAATGGTTCGGGTTTAGTTTTTACGGGGTCTTTAACAGCGATAGTATCGGTTAAAGAAGCAGCGTTTGCCTGTGCGTAGGCTAAAAGAAGTGTAAGGCCTAAAGCAACGAATAAGAGAAGTTTTTTCATTTTAAATATGATATTATTTGTTCGCGGCAGGTGCGGTTGCAGTGTTTAATTTAAATTGCGCCTGCCTGCGTTAATTATGGCATGCATGCCAATTGCTGTACCATACAGAAAGCACATTACCAAATCAAATTGATAATCAACACCTTATTTGTTTCATTTTGTTTTTTGAGAATAGATATACTAACGAGTTATCTCATTTTGAGATGGTGGTTTTCTCGTGTTGAAGTGCCGGCCTCCGCGGCTTGATAAGGGTTTAGCGGCAGATTAGTGATACCCGGACCAAAAACAATTTAACAAACAAGCCCCGCAAGGTTTCGCAAAACCAGGCGGGGCCTATTCTTAACTCACTGTTAAAATTAGTTCATTAATATATGATACTCATCAATTTTACGGTATAAAGTGGCCAGACCAATTCCCAACACCCTCGCCGCTTCAGATTTATTGCCTTTTACGTACTTCAAAACCCTGCGGATGTGATGCTTTTCAACGCTATCCAGATCAAGCGCCACCAGGTCATAGTAACCTCCGTTATGAAACTCATTGGGTAAAAGCTTGGGGGTAAGCACCGGCTCGTCCATCAGGATAATGACGCGCTCAATCACGTTTTTCAGCTCGCGGATATTTCCGTTCCATTGATGTTGGTTAAGCAGCTTGAAAAAATCGGCATCCACATCAGGCTGTTTCTTTTTTACCTTGGCCGAATATAGTTTAATAAAATGCCGTGCCAGTACTTCAATATCCCCTATCCTTTCCCGCAACGGCGGCAGCACTATTGAAAACCCGGAGAGGCGATAAAACAGGTCGAGCCTGAAATGCCCGTCTTCCGATTCCTTTTGCAAATCGCGGTTGGTGGCGGCTATCAGGCGTACATTAACCTTAATGGTTTTGGTTTCGCCTATTTTGATGAAGGTACCATTCTCCAGCACCCGTAAAAGTTTGGCCTGCAGGTCGTGGCTCATCTCGCCCAGCTCATCCAAAAAAATGGTGCCGCCACTGGCTTCCTCAAACAAACCTTTTTTGTCTTTAATGGCCCCGGTAAAGGCCCCTGCCTTGTAACCAAATAGTTCACTTTCCAGTAACTCTTTGCTAAAAGCGCTGCAGTTAACGGCAACAAAAGGTTTATCCTTACGCTGGCTTTCGTAATGAATAGCTTCGGCAAATACTTCTTTACCGGTTCCGGTTTCGCCTAAAAGCAATACGGTAGCATCGGTACGGGCTACCTTTTTGGCAAGTTCAACAGCTTCAAGTATCGCCGGCGACTGCCCCAGAACTATCGGGAAGCCGTGCTGCGTTTCTACCTCGTTCTGCATCTCGCTGATATGGTATTGCAGATTAGCTTTATCCAAAGCCTTACTTACCAGCGGCAGGATCCTGTCGTTATCATCGCCCTTGGTTAAATAATCAAAAGCACCGTTTTTAATGGCCGATACACCATCGCTTATGGTACCGAAAGCCGTGAGGTTAATCACCTCAATGTAGGGCTTTATTTGTTTAATACGTTGTACCAGCTCAACGCCGTTGGCATCAGGCAGCTTTACATCGCTTAAAACAACCCTGATGTCTTCCCGCTCAATCAGTTTCAATCCGGCTTTTGCGTTAGGCGCCTGTATAACGTGGTAACCCTCCAGCCCAAGTATGCGGGCCATCAATTCGCTCAGCTTAATCTCGTCGTCAATTATTAATATGCCCGGTTTCATTTTTGTATTTGTTTGGATTATTGATAAGCATAAGCGGCAGTATTTCCAGCAGCTTTACATATAAACTTGTTCCCTTTTTTATTTCTTCGAGGTAAATGAATTCATCTGCCGAGTGCGACCGGGCCGAATCGCCGGGACCAATTTTAACCGACGGGATAGACAACCACGCCTGGTCTGATGTAGTAGGCGAAATATATGTTTTACAGCCTGCTGCAATTCCCGCTTTAACTATTGGATGCGCGGGCGATATGGATGAAGCGCCCGGCGAACCCGGACGTGGGTTTACCTGGCAGGATACGTTCCGCCTGATTATGTCTATAATCTCCTTTTGCGAAAATGTATCATCATGCCTGATATCTACCGTAAACTCGCAACGGCCGGGCACTATGTTATGCTGCGAGCCGGCCTTGATGGTAGTCACCGTCATTTTTACCGGCGGCAGTGCCTTTAGCTGCTGCGGAAACCGGTACAGGCTAAACCATTCCAAATCGCGCAGGCATTTATGGATAGCATTATCACCTTCTTCGCGCGCGGCATGGCCGGGGCGGCCATTACTTATACAATCAATAACAAGGTTGCCCTTTTCTGCAATGGCCATTTGCAGCAGCGTAGGCTCGCCAACTATAGCCAGTTCGCAATTACCCAATAACGGCAGGATGGATTTAATACCATTCTCGCCAGCGTTTTCCTCTTCGGCGGTAATGGCTAAACAAAGATTAAAACCAAGGCCATGGTAACTGTAAAAATGCAGGAAGGCAGCAATTAACGATACCACGCAACCGCCGGCGTCATTACTGCCAAGGCCATAAAGTTTGCCATCGGCTATTTCCGGACAGAACGGATCTTTGGTATAACCCTCGTTTGGCACAACCGTATCCATATGAGAGTTAAGCAGTATTGTTGGTTTAGTTTCATCGTAGTATTTATTAAAGCACCAGATATTATTTCCCCTGCGGTTCACCTTTACCGAGTATTCGTACAAATACTGGTGAATAACAGCCGCTACAGCCGATTCATTACCGCTAAATGATTGCGTTTTGATCATTTTTTGCAGCAAAACAACACTTTCGCTAAAAAAATGCGGGTTTAAGGGCAGCGCATGCGCCATTTGGTTTACTGCAGGCTGCGTATCGTTTAATGTTTTTATCATGGCAGGTTAGTTTAATTGCGGATCGAACAACATGGCAGTACACAGGCAATTACAGCGGTTTTTATTTTGAAGCACATCATAGTTTACACAGCTTTTACAGGCGTCCCAAAAACGGGCCTCGCGCGTTACTTCCGAATAAGTTACAGGCTCGAAACCCAGCCGGGTATTCATTTTCATAACTGCAAGCCCGGAGGTAATGCTGAAGATCTTCGCTGTAGGGTATTTGCTGCGCGACAGGTTAAAAATGCTATTCTTGATCTCGGATGCAACGCCCTGGTTACGGTGTTTGGGAGATACAATTAAACCACTGTTGGATACAAACCCGCCATTGTCCCAGGTTTCGATGTAGGAAAACCCCACCCATTCGCCGGTTTCAGTTACGGCAACTATCGCCTTACCTTCATCAATCTTTTCAATCACGGAAGCGGCCGACCGTTTTGAAATACCGGAGCCCCTCGCTATGGCCGAAGCTTCCATTTCCTTAATAATCTCATCGGCAAACACCACATCAGCCGGGATGGCCGGTCGCACAATAATTCGTTCTTCTTCCATTTTATGTGTTTATTTCAGCTACCTGCAATAATTTGCATCATAACTGTACTTATGCCAATGCCAAAAGGATGCCCTTTGCAACACACCGGGGCTATTTACGGGTTTAGGCCATGTAAATGAAGATTTTATGTTTACCCCCGTTTTGCGGCCATAAAAAAAGCCTATCAAAATGAAAGGCTTTTATTTTCAAAACAAGATATTTTGAAGGTTAATAATGTGTTTGGTGGTACTCCGGGCTACTGTTAAAATGCTCCAGGTAGCCATCGGCATTAACGGCAAGTGTGCTCAACTCTGTTTTGCAAGGTGCTTTCCTCTTTTTAGGGCCGGCCAGCGGGATTATGATTACTGCTATTAAAGCTATAACTTCAAGTATGTTATAAAACGATGCCATGATCTTTATTTTATGATAAAGCTCAATGTTGGCTAAGTTTGTGCCAAAAAGCTGTTAAAAGCGCGATAAGGGCGTTAGTAGGCCTAAATTGTTGGTTACTGATATTTAACCACAGCAACGGACCTACCATTTTGGTAGGGCGGTATTATCAAAATGATAAAACATCGGTTAGCAAAACCATTAACTCAACCCAAAGGCAATTGAACGTGTAAAACTTTGCCTTAAGTACCCGCAGTTATTAGCTTAATAACTGCGTTATCCTTCAACGCTCTATGTTTATTCCCACTTCCTGATTCCCAGCTTCTGCATTTTTGAGTGCAGGGTAGACGGCGGTAAACCCAGTTTGGAAGCAGCGCCGTCCTTACCGCTAATTTTTCCGTTACAACGCCTTAAAACATCAAGAATGTGTTCACGTGCATTTTCATCAATGGTTTTTAGCCGGTCGGTAGCAACATCCTTATAAACGGAGCTTTCCTTTTTACTTTGCAGTTTGGGCAGGTATGTGTGTTTTATCATCGGGCCATCGGCAAGCAGCACACTCCGCTCAATAAAATGCTCCAGCTCGCGCACATTGCCCGGCCATTGGTATTCAAGCAACTGTGTCATCACATCAGGTGTGACACCGGTAATATTTTTGCCGCTTTTTTGCGCATAACGTTCTAAAAAATGGCGAACTAAAACCGGGATATCATCCTTGCGCTCACGCAAAGGCGGTATTGTTATCGGGAATACGAATAAACGGTAATATAAATCGAGCCGGAAACGGCCTTCCTCAACTTCTTTTTCAAGGTTGCGGTTCGTAGCCGCTACGATGCGAACATTAATTTTAATTGGTCCTTTACCGCCAATACGTTCAATCTCCTGTTCCTGCAGCACACGCAGTAGTTTTACCTGTAATTCGGCAGGCATCTCCCCTATTTCATCCAAAAAAATGGTTCCGCCATCGGCCAGTTCAAACTTTCCCGTACGTTTTTCAACAGCCCCGGTAAACGCGCCCTTTTCGTGACCAAACAACTCCGACTCAATAAGGGTGGCCGGCATCGAAGCGCAGTTAACTACTACCAAAGGCTTATTTTTTCGGGGCGACAGATAATGGATGCTTTTGGCAATCCGCTCTTTGCCGGTGCCGCTTTCGCCCAAAACCAATACCGAAGTATCGAGCGGCGCCACAATAGCGATATGATCCAGCACGGTGAGCATTTGGTGGCTTTTGCATATAATATCCCGAAAGCCTGCCGCCTTATTCTGCTCACTTAGCCCCTTACCAGCGTACACATCATTTTTAAAAGGCGCTGTTTCGCCGTGATCTACCGGGATGATGTCTTCCATGGCGGTTAAGAGCGACCGGTGCAACCTATCCAGCAGCACTACATGATCGGTACTGTAACAATCGGGTTTGCGGCTGTAAAACGAAAAACATACGTTGTCGCCTTTTGAATTCACCAAGGGGCTTCCCAAAAACGATTCCATATGAAGAGCGTTTGCCAGCAGTTTTTTAACCGGAAAACGCGATTGTAATGTGGTAAAATCGCCGTCGTTATAAAAGGCGGTTTTAGTAAGCAGCGGGCTCTCGGCCTGCATTTCCTTTAACCGTGCCCGGCTAATGTTTGTTATATTTAAAAATTCGTTGATACCGATAACCTGGTATTCATCAAAACCGGTACGTAAAAATGAAATAGCTTCGTCCGAGAATCCGGCGGAGGTTCTAACAATCACCGTTAAATAATCAAACGGAACGTAGGGCTGTAAGCTGGTGGCTATTTTAAGCAGTTTCTGTTTCCAGTTTATGGGCTCGGCTACTATGTTTTTAAACAGCTGCTCTAAACCCTGCTCCCTGCGTAATTTTGATTCGATGCTGTTTTGATGCCGGTAAAAAGCTACATCAAGCGTAATCAGTAATTCCTTTTCCCTGAAAGGCTTTACCAAAAAACCATAAGGCTGGGTAGCCTTAGCCTTTTCGAGGATACTTTCCTGGAAATTAGCAGAAAGGTATACAAAAGCGATGTTTTTCGCGGTGAGCATCGCGGCGAGATCTATACCGTTTAAATCTCCTTTTAAAAAAATATCAAGCAATACCATTTCGGGCTTTTGCTCTTCCATTATTTCAAGCGCTTCGGGCACCGAATCGGCAATGCCACAAACCCGGTATCCTGCGCGGGTCAATATTAATTTCAGGTCGTAAGCCACCAGCGATTCATCCTCAACTATTAATATTTTTCTGCTCATAGGTTTAACTATATAAAGTGTCTGTTTCTGTCTTGCTTAATCTGGTCTCGGCTTTAAATTCTACCGTGATCAGCACTCCCCCGCAATTTTCAATTTTAAAATACCCGCCAAGCTGCTTGCTCAGGGCCCTCATCATTTCCATGCCCAGGGAGTTTGCCCGGCGCAAATCAAAACCGGCCGGCAGCCCGGTCCCGTTGTCAGCTATGGTGAGTATAATAGTTTCCTCAGCAAGTTGCAGGGCGATTTTGATTTCACCTCCCTGTGGCCCAAAGGCATATTTAATAGCGTTGGTAATAGCCTCATTTAAAACAAGGCCTAAAGGCACAGCCTGGCCAACATCAAGCTTTATCGGCTCAACCATTTGCTCAAAGCGTATCCCACGCCCGGCAGGATTGTAACAATCGGCCAGGTAGCTGATCAATTCATTAATATATACCGACATATCAATATAAGACCCCGCTGAATTGCTATACAGCTTTTGGTGAATGAGGGCAATGGCCTGCACCCGGTTCTGGCTTTCGCGGATGGCTGCAAGCGCAGCGTTATTTTTTAAGAAAGCGGATTGTGTATTGAGCAGGCTCATCACTATCTGCAGGTTGTTTTTTACCCGGTGATGCACTTCCTTCAGCAACCAATCCTTTTCTTCAAGCAGGTTATCTTTTTCGTACACAAGCCGCTGCAGCGACGTATTCTGCTCGTTAATTTCAGCCTGCTTTAATTGTAACTGCTTATTGGTTTCCTGTTTGTGCCTGTACCCGTTAAATGCAAAGCCAACGATGATGATAAGCATGGCGATACCGGCAAAAGTGATATTGCGCTGCATGTTTGCTTTTTGGATTTCGGCCTTCTGGCCGTCGCTTTGCATTTGCAAAAGCTTTATCTTTTGCCTGCTTTCTTTAGTTTTATACCTGATTTCCAACTCTTCTATCTGCTTATTTTTAATAGCACTAAACAGCGAATCGTCTAATCGTTTATTAATCTCGAAATGTTTTATGGCAGCCACATAATTACCGGATGCCGAATCAACCCTGAATTGCATCCTGTGGATTTTGGTGAGGGTAACCGGCCGGATGGCGCCGGGTTTTAATTCCAGGATCCGGCTGGTGTAAATACCCGCCTTTTTAAATTGGCGGGTAAGCAGGTAAAAACCCGCCATAGTTTCATTATAATGCACAAAATCGGTCACCATTTGTTCGTTGGTGGTGTAAAAATCTTTGTTATAGGTGGTGGTTTTGTACACCTCCATCATTTTCAGGTAATATTGCTCCGCTTTGGCGTAATCTGTAAGCGCCACATAAATATTACCGAAAGCCTCGTACATATCAACCTGTTGCGCAAGTATAACCGGCGGTACCTCTGCTACCGCCTTTTTAAGATAGGCTAACGCTTCTTTAGGCCGTTTAGCAGCGATATAATCATAAATGATGAGGCTCAGGTAACCGTAAAAATCCTCATACTGTTTACGCCGCTTCAGGATCTCGGCCGATTTGAGGATGTAAACCAGGCTCTGATCGTACTTCTCCAGGTCGGCATAAACCAGCGCCACTTTCGCATAATAAAAATCGGCCAGGGCAGTATCGGCGGTTTCGTTCATGCTTTTAATTACTTCAAGCCGGTAGTAAAGTTCTTTATGCAGATCAACCTTTTGTTTACTTACCTCGGCCATGGAATGATAGGTGGCAGCCAGTTTTTTGTAGCCGATTGATTGATATTGTTTAAGTGCCTTGTTCAGCTCATCACCGGCAATGTCTAATTTTTTTTGGAAGAGGTGAACATCGGCAATGCTCCGGATCATATCGGCTTCGCCGAGCTTGTTACCGGTTTGCTTAAATAGGGCCAGCGCCTGCTGGTAGACTGCCATTTTATCCGGCAAGCCATCTTTAAGATCTACCGAAATATTATCGCCTAAACGAGCCTGGATTTTACCTTCGGCATCCTTATCCCCGGTTTTGCGGTAATAATCTATCACCTGCATAAAGGAGGCTTTGCCCTGTTTCAAATTGTTTTGTTTGATATATGCCGCGCCCCTGAGCATCAGGGCTTCATTAAGCCATTTTGCCGAGTGGAGGGCCATGCTCATCTGAATAGCTTTAGTGAACGCCGTAATACCGCTATCCAACACCTCTTGATGATCGCCTATTTTATTGAGGTAATAAGTACCAAGCTTAATCTGTAATTTAAGGATATCGGTATCCGGCCCGGATTTAAGGTTTTGCAGGTTTAATTTAATGGCAGCAACGTCCATCTTTTTTTGTCCCGACACGCCGGATGCAAAAAAAGCAACAATAAAACATAACGTTATATATTTAAACATGAACAGCGTATTTTATTGTGTTAAAGACTCATAAGCATACCGCAACACTGCTCATCCCGGGTGAATACAGGCGGAACTATGACAGGTTTTGACAAGTAAATTTATTCATTTCCGGTCAAATCGCGCTTATTTATTTAGTTGGTAATCAGGCCGCAGCTATAAAAATACAACAACAGGTTTTAATAAATTTATCGCCCGGGTATGCTAAAACCGATGTATGTTTTAAGGTTTTTGTTGTATTGGTTATATGAAAGGCATGCCGGTTGTAACATTATTTTTACAGCTAAATCATTTCATCCAAAATTGGAGTGATCAAAATCAACGAGGGCGAACCCTAAAAGAGTTGCATCGTGTCCCACTAATCAAGCAAACCCACTTCGATTACTATCCCAAAGGATACCGATATCCTTTGGGATAGTAGTATCTTTTTGATAGTACACATCAGTAGCTTTGCTTTCTCAAACAAACAACAATGAAAATATTACATCTTATCAGCAGCCCGCAGGGCGAGGCTTCGTTCAGCGTAAAATTAGGTAATGCGATTGTTAAAGAATTGCAATCGGCCAATCCGGGTTGCGCCTTAACCACACACGATTTAGCAGCTAACCCTTTTCCGCACCTGGAAGAAGCGCACCTGGCATCATTTTACACGCCCGAAGAAAAACGTACCCCCGAACTGGCTGAGGCCGTTAAACACTCGGATGCTGCTATTGCCGAATTGACAGATGCAGACGCCATTGTAATTGATACCCCTATGTACAACTTCAGTATCCCATCAACCCTAAAAACATGGATCGATCATATAGCCCGTGCCGGCAAAACTTTTAAATATGACGGCAAAGTACCTGAAGGCCTGGTTAAAAACAAAAAGGTTTACCTGGCTATCGCCTCGGGTGGTGTTTACTCTGAAGGCTTTATGAAAGCGTACGATTTTACCGAGCCATATTTAAGGGCTGTATTGGGATTTATGGGCATGACGGATATCAAAGCTTTCCGAGTGGAGGGCACCAAAGTACCCCAGCTCCAGGCAAACGCTTTGGATAAAGCCATAGAAAGTATCGAATTGTAGCGGTTTCCCGATGCACAGCAGGCATGCAAACAACATTATCCGTTTGCATGCCCGTTGTTAATAGCCCTAAACGATTAATGCAAACCTATCAGCTAAAAGTGCTGTTCCTTCGCCCGTAGCTGTATAGTATTCGCCTGTTATAGTGATCGCGCCATCGGCTTTCTCCAGTGCAACTTTCATAAAGCCGTGACAACTATCGCAACTATATTCCAGGTTAACACCTTCAAACCTGCAGTCATCGGCAGTAAAACGTTCATCATCTGTTAAAGCTACAGGATGCAGCTCGTCAAAGCCGCCGGTACCTGCTACAATAAAAGGCACTACCAATCCATCGCTGTACAGCTTACTGAAACGCTGGTAATTATGCACGTGCCCGCTAAAAACAATATCAGGCCTGATACCGGTTTCGCTAAAAACACCTTCCAGAAAATCGATCATGGGCAGGCTGGCCCCATGATTAATATCTGCCGAGTAAGGCGCGTGGTGCATACAGAGTATAACTGCCTTACCGGGGCGCTGCTTATCGGCCATCCGCAACTCCTCTATAAACCATTCGCGCTGCCGGGGCGTAATCACACCGTATTTGGGCACGTTGGTATGCAGGCCGATAATAGTAGCCAGCGGGGTGTCCATTGTCCAGTAGATGTTGGGCTGGGTGATACTCATCCGGTCAATTTCGCGGCTAAACGCCACGGGGCGCGAAACTGTATCGCAAAATACGGTGGTAAACGCGTCGAGGCTTTGGTAAGGGAATTCGGCGGCAGGGTTAACGTCACTATCGTGATTGCCGGCTATCGCCAATATAGGGCCAGGGTAAACGCTGTAGGGTTCATAAAACTGGTCGTAATAGTTTTTAGCTTCGCCATGGTTATAAACCACATCGCCCAGATGATATAAAAATTGAGGTTTGTCCGCATCTGCAACAGCACCATACTGCCCGGCCATTAAGGCCGCGATGTGCCTTTGCGAGCCGGGGTTACGGATGCTGCCGGTATCGCCCACCATGTGGAACACCATCTTGTCCTTATTTATGCCCGGCACAACATCATCTATATTTAAATGGTAGGGATAGTTGCCCGAAGCACCAGGAGGGCTTTGAAATTTATGGCTATCGTCCGGCTGATCTTTTTTAATAACCGGGGTAGTGTATTTCAATGAAGTAATTACTGTTGTTTGCTCCATTGTGCAAAAATACGCAAGTATTATTAAGGCAGGGTTAAATCAACCCGGGTGATTGATGGTGCGAACGGGTTAGTCGAACTTTAACCGGTTAAAAGATAGTTGAAAGAAAAAGGCTTTAGATAAACGGGCTATTTTAAAACTGTAACGGATAATTTAAAATATCCGCACTCATGTAATCATTACCTTTGCGCATGAAAAACTATAAAATAATCTTATCTGCCGCCCTGCTGGCATTTTCTGCCTGCGGTGTTAACAAGTCGCAAAAAGCCACATCTGCTACCGATTCAACCGCCGTTCAAGCCGTTAAACAACCGGTCAGCGATAGCCTTATTGCCAAAATAAGCATCAAAAACCCGGTTAAAGTCGGCGAACCCGTTGAACTGAAGTTTACAGTTTACAATACTGCCGATACCGCCCGCCGGTTTTGCAAATGGCATACGCCTTTTGAGCCACTAATCAGCAAATACCTGGAAGTAAAAGATGAAAGCGGCCAGGAAATGCAATATAAAGGCGCTATGGCCAAACGCGTTATGCCGCCTCCGGCCGATAGCTACATTAAAGTAAACGCTAAAGACAGTTTATCTGTAACCACCGATTTGTTAAAAGCATTTGATATCAGTAAGCCCGCTAAGTACACGGTTGTGTATGTGGGTCAAAACATGAGTGGTTTGGCTGTTGCCGATAGTATATCGTTTAATTACGTGAAGTAAATCACAAACCCCATAGCTTATTCAACCGGGCCGGGCGAAGAACGGTCCGGTTGTTTTTTTTAGAAATCAATTAAACAATCACTCTTTCCGGGCCGCCCTTCAAGTTAGCCAGCTTGCTTTGAAACATTGCAGCCATTAAACCGGCCCTGTTTTTCGCGTCATTGGCCATGGGCCCGGCAAAATGACTGTCGATAGTTTGGTTGAAAAGTTCCAGCCAGCGCTCAAAATGACCGGCGTTAATAAGCAGCGGCGCGTGCCTGGCGAAAGGGTTACCTTTAAAACCGGCTACACCAAACAGCGCTGCGTTCCAAAAGGCGTACATTTTATCAAGGTGCGGCTGCCAGTCGTCTTTAATTACGTTATTAAAAACCGGCCCTAATAACCCGTCGCGCCGTACCCTGGTATAAAAATCATCAACCATTAACTTAATTGATGCGAGGTTTTGTATATCACTCATAATGCTTCGATATTTAATGGGGTTACTTTTTAAGCACTACGATACCTAAGTTTAAATCTTCATTAAACTGGCCTATAGTTATGCTTTCAAGCATGCTTTGTAAACGGTTACGCACCTCTAAAAACCCGGAATGCAGCGGGCACGGATTTTTTGACGAACATTCTTTCAAACCCAAACCGCAGTCCCTGAATAAGCCGTCGCCATCAACAGCTTCAATTACCTCTATTAACGGGCGGGCAAGGCTTTGCTGATTGAGATAGAAGCCGCCGTTAGGTCCCTTTACCGATTGAACGATACCACGCCTGGTTAAATCCTGCAGTATTTTGGCCAAAAAATGCTCGGGCGAATCAATGCCGGAAGCTATTTCCTTTATCCCTACCCTATTGCCTTCAACCGTTCGCCGGGCTATAAAAAAAACTGCCCGCAACGCATACTCGCATGTTTTTGAAAATATCCCCATTGCTTTACAAAGCAAATGTAGGCATTAGCCTCAATAATAAAAGATGTTTTTGTCTTTTATTATTCCTTTTACTTAACGATTACCCTTTTATGCCATTAGCTTTATCGCATCCTGCCTGGTTGTGTTAAAATTGCTTTGCTCGCTAACCGGCAAACTAAAATAAAATACAGCGCCACCATTTTCACCATTTTTAGCCCTCACCGTGCCGCCGTGCTTTTGAATAATATTTTTAACAATGTATAACCCTAAACCCTTACTGTTTTTTTGCCGTACCGATTTGAGATTGCACGGATAAAACTTCTGGAACAGCGCCTGCCCTTCTTCCTGGTTAATCCCCGTTCCTTCATCGGCTATGGCAACTTCAATATCTTTTTCAGTACGGCTTACACTGATAGTAACGCGCGAACATTGCGGCGAAAACTTTGCCGCGTTGTTAAAATAGTTAATGAGCACCTGCATAATTTTGTACTTATCACCCCTTACCAATACCGGCTCATGGGCTGATAATTTACAAAACCGGTGACTGCTGTATAAAATGCGCATTTCGCCAAGTACGGTATCAATCAAATCGTTCAAATCAAACAAACTAAAGTTGAGCTGCCCGGCCTTGTCGTCGCCTGCCGAGGCCGAAAGGTACTCTTCAATAAGCCTTGTAAAACCGTTAATATGCTGATCGACCATGTTTAAAAGCTTAACCGGCTGCTTGTTGATGCTGTGCCCCAACTGGCTGATTAAAGTTTGGGTATTTAATTTAATGATAGACAAAGGCGCACGCAATTCATGGTTAATGATAGCCATCCCCAGGCATTCTTCATTTACCTTTTGGGTAACATCCTCAGCCGTCCCAACCATCTGCTCGGCGGTACCCCACCTGCGCGAATATAACACGCCTGTTAGCTCAATCCATTTTTCAGTTCCCCGCGGCGTTATTACCTGCACCCGTTTTTCAAATCTCGTTCCGTTAAAACAGGCGGCTTTAAACTCGTGGATTAACCGGCTGACCTGGCAGGGCTTAACGAGGTCGAAAAAGTCGTTAAGGTTTTCATAGTCCCCCTTTTCAAACTCAAGTATTTTACGCATACGCGGGCAAACAGCTATTTTGTTTGACCGGAGCTGAATTTTCCAGTTACCGATGTAAGCTACATTGGTAGCGTAATCTGGTAAAGTTGCGCCGAGGCTGTTAATGTTTCTTATTCCCCTGTTCATAGTTGATGCGTTAGGCCTTTATTTTGCTGCTGTTAAGCTTAATTTGATTACGTTGTTAAATTTTGACCACAACCGTATAGACATTCCCCGGATGTACGTGCGGTAGCTGCTCATCAGGATCCCGCTTACATCATAATTACTTAGCCGGATAGCGTACACAAGGTTATCACCGTCCTTGCTTCCGCAGTGGTAGGTTTCCGAAATCTCAAAATCATCAGGAGAGATCAACTCATTATGCTGCAGGCACCTGATGTATTCCTTCTCAATAACAAAATCATGGTTAAAGCCCCGCTCCTGCAGGTCGGTAATCACATCTATCAGTTTGTAGTTATGTTTCATATCAATCTGCTTTTAAATGCGGGGGATAGGTTACCTTTTACTTTAGCGGCGTTATCTTCGGTTTTATAAATCCACAGGCGTCCCTGAACTGTCATGTAATAAACAATAAACAAGACCTGAACCGTGAAAGGCGCCACAGGCAGCGTTAAGCTGCCATTAAACCTGAGGCATAAATACATGATCAGCATATCGGCCGATACAAAGCCCGAGGCAACCTGTGTAAGCGCCGGTTTGTTCGGCATCAGTATAATAACGAGCAGCGCGAATTTTAAAGCGCACACGGCCTGTACAGCTATCATGAAAAACCCCGCTGGCATAAACGGCTGCATAAGCCCGGTGTTGAGCCGGATAAAAATAGCTGCCGATAAAAACATCAAAACGCTTGCTAAAAAAGCGATGGAAAAACAAACGGGCTTTTTCATGATCGATCTTTACTTTTTTATCCTTGTTAATTAATACTAAATAATTAACCGTTGTGTAATAATGTAAAGTTCGAGGCGAAACGATGTACAATCAATGTACTAATTAAGGTTTCAGTAGTATAAATTACGTGACCGAAACAGGCCGGGGCTATCTGCGGCTACCGTTGTCATCGCTTCCAAATTTGTTTTCAATACCGAAGATGAGGGAGATCAAAACGCCATTTTCGTTCTTTATGGTAAATTTACCGTTTAATTGCCTGCTCAGCGCTTTCATCATTTCCATCCCTAATGTTGAGGTTTGCTTAATATCAAAACCGGGTGGCAGGCCAACGCCATTATCGCTTATGCTTAAAGCAATGTTATCATCATTTAAAGTTTCGAGCGATACTTTAATAATTCCCGGTCCGGCTGCAAAGGCATATTTTATGGCATTGGTTATAGCCTCGTTAAGCATCAAGCCAACGGGTATGGCCTGGGCCACATCCATTTTTACAGGCAGGATCAGTTGTTCAAACCTAATCCCCTTTTCGCGCGCCTTATAACAATCGTCAAGGTGATTAAACAGTTCGTTAATATAAACCGCAATATCAATAAAGGCCACATCCGCATGGCTATACAACTTTTGATGGATGAGTGCGATAGATTGTACCCGGTTCTGGCTTTCGCGAATAGCGGCCAGCGCGGCATTGTTTTTTAAAAAAGCCGATTGAGTGTTCAGCAGGCTCATTACTATCTGCAGGTTATTTTTAACCCGGTGATGAACTTCCTTCAGCAGCCAGTCCTTCTCGTTAAGCAGGCGATGATTATCGGTAATCAAATGCTGTAAAGCCAGTTCTTGCTCCCTGATCTTGTTTTGCATGTCAGCCAGCAGGCGTTCATTGGTTCGCTTCAGACGGCGTGTATGATAAACTGAAATTAAAACCACGGCCATAAGCAATATACAGGCAATCACCGTTAAGCTTAAATTTAATTGCGCTTCTGCAGCTGCCGGCCGAAAAAAAAAACGGCCTGGCGGCATCGATTTATAAACCGAAAAAGAGGTGCTTATAATGATGTTCACTTAATACTATTTTACAAAGCAAAGGCTCACAAGCGGCTAAACTTTAAAAGCTTATTTTACGCCAATTGAAACAGGCCCTTGCTCAACTCCTAAAAGTCACTTATAAAAGTTCATGAAGCAATGTATTAAACAGGGATGTTGATGTATAAATTATGTCTTGCTCCGGTTACATCGGTATGGAGATGATATTTAAAAAAGCATAACCGGGTACGTTATTTCGATTGGCAAACGGATATTTTATGATATATCGTTAGTAACTTCAATACCTAAAAAAACATAAAACACTAACAAACAGAAATTTAACACCAACGGCACGATATTGGACAACACAGAATTGCTTTACAACCCTAAACTAAGCAGCCATGAAACAATTAAACGATTTTGCGTCACCACTTGTCGAAAAGGCCAGAATTTGCCTTCCTTTCAAAATTCAAACCATTCAATGGGTAAGGGAAAACGGTATCGAACTGCCTAATGGTTACTTCATGTTAATATGGATTATGGCCGGTAGCGGACATTACAGACTTAACTTACAAAAGCACAGCATAACTATCAACCAGTTGTTGCTGATCAGGCCCGGGCAATTGCATGATATTAAATTTAGCGAAGGGTTGCAGGGCTACGTAATTCAGTTCACCGATTCGTTTCTTGACGCCGATGACTATGGCCGTGAAACTGCTTATAATCATTTTTACCAGTTATTCGGTAATTCGCAAAACACCATTATTAGCAGCGAACTGGCCGAAGATATGAAAGACATCAGCGAAATAATGATAAAGGAATACAGCAGGAATAATTTATACCGTGCCGAGATCCTTAAGCGCTATTTTAAAATTTTCCTGATTTATTTATACCGGCAACTGGAAGTGGTATCACAACCCTTAAAACAATCGCGGAACACCGAAATACTTCAAAGCTTTATGAGCCTGCTCGACAGGCACTTTAGGGAATATAAAATGGTTGCTGATTATGCCGATCGCTTGTCTGTTACCCCTAATTACCTGAACGAAGTGGTAAAGAAACTAACAGGCCAGCCGGCCGGGTACCATATACGCCAACGGGTTGCCAACGAGGCCAAACGCCAGGCCGTGCATCCGGATAATTGCATGAAAAAAATAGCCTACGATCTGGGCTTTTGCGACCTGGCCCACTTCAGTAAATTTTTCAAAAACGCAACCGGCACTAACTTCTCCGATTTTAAAAAGCATAGTGCTTATCATCAATTAAGGCCCCGCAGTTAAGAATATGACCTTGTTTAAACACCTTGCCCTTACAGGTAACAAAAGCCAGGCAAAGTGTCATTTTTATGTTGAAAGGATGGCAAGGCTATAAATTATCCAAATTTACTACAGAATGTGAAGGTACTATAGCGGTCATCATGCCTGCAATAAACATAGTACAAAAAGCCGCTGCTTACGTTAAGGTGCTTTTAAAAAGCAGCCTGCCGGTAAATATGCACTTTCACAATTTGCAGCATACGCAATATGTAGTGGATGCCGCGGTTGAAATTGCCAAACAAAGCGGACTGAACCGCGATCAAACTACCATAGTTAAGGTGGCAGCCTGGTTTCATGATACCGGGTATTTATATCATTACAAAGGTCACGAAGATACCAGCATTGTGATAGCCGGCACATTTTTGATGCAGCACCATTATGGCAACGATTTTATACAGCAGGTATGGGATTGTATTGAAGCTACAAAAGTACCGCAATCGCCTAAAAACCTTACCCAGCAGGTTATCTGCGATGCCGATATGCGCCATTTCGCCGCCGAAAATTACCAGGATTTTGCCCGGAACCTGAAAGCGGAATGGGAAGATCAGTTAGATAAGCGTTACACCGATACCGAATGGCAGGATCTCAACCTGCATATATTACAACATCATCAATACTTTACCGATTATGGTAAAACAGTTTTGCAAAATTTAAAGCAGAAGAATATTGAATTGATGCAGCGTAAAAACTAATGCTTCCTGGCGCTTTCTTTACGCACCCTGCTCAGGGTTTCGGGCGTGATGCCCAGATATGAAGCGATCATGGCCTGCGGCACCCTGACCGACAGATCAGGATATTTTTGTACAAAATCAAGATATTTTTGTTCGGCTGTAAACGCTATAGCCGCATGGATTCGGTTTTGGCTAACAATAAAACTTTTGTTGAGAATAGCGTTAACCATATCATTAAAGGCCGGAATATCGCGGCAAAGTTTATCGAAATTGGCTTTGGCAATCAGGATCAGCTCGGAATCCTCAATGGCGTCGATGTTATTTTGGGATGGCTCACCGGTAAGCAAACTTGCCCGGTCGCCGGTCCAGCCATCTTCGCGGGCAAAACTGATAATGTTCTCCCTGCCATTGTCATCAACATTGTAAAACCGCAGCAAGCCTTTCACAATAAAGCAGTTGTATTTCCAAACATCGCCTTCCTGCAACAGGTATTGCCTTTTGCGAAGCTTTTTATAAATACAAACCGCTTCAATTTTAGCGTAATCGGCTTCGGTAAGGGTTATTTTGTTGCTGATGTATTGTTTTAACGGACCGAACATAATAAAAGCGAATATCCCTTTTTATCCGGGATATCCGCTTTGTTACAGGTCATATTTTATAAGTAAAACATTAATTATTGTATTTACTCAGCCATTTTGCCTTAATGGCGGCGCGGGCATCAATAAATTCCTGGTCGGTACCCTGGGCAACGGCATCAAGCGGGTAACGCAACGGGCGACTGCCTTTTTCCATTTCAACAAGGTGCAGGATACCATCGGCAATGGTTTGCGGATCCATATTAAATTCGGCCATCTTGCTGAACAAGGCGGTGCCCATGGCGTTGAATTTTTGAGCGGCTTCATCGCCATATTCAGCAATAATCTTAGGTTTATCTGCATGCACACCGGCCTTGCTTCCGTTGTTCATTTCGGTAGGATAAACGCCCGGCTGGATACTTACATTTTCAATGTTATATTGAGCAAGCTCGTCCTGCAAACCTTCAGTAATGCTTTCCACGCCAAATTTTGAAGCGAAATACGGGATCATGAACGGCAGCGTATGGCCACTGGCACCGGTTGTGATGTTGATGATCAGGCCGCTTTTTGCCGCGCGCATGCCGGGCAGTACCGCGAAAATGGTGCGCAGGGTACCATAAAAGTTCACTTCAAACATCTGCCTGATCTGATCGAGCGAATAAGCCTCCAGCAAGCCAAAGCCCGATACCGCCGCGTTGTTCACCAACACATCAATATGGCCGTATTTAGTTAAAGTGTGCCCGAAAGCGGCTTTAACCGATTCGTCGTTGGTAATATCTATTTCAACCACTTCCATGTTGGGCAGCGCTGATAATTCTTTGGCTACAGCTTCGTTTTTGCCGTTAACTCCGCGCATACCTGCTATAACGGTATGGCCTGCGTTTGCGAGGGTTATTGTGGTTAATTTACCAAACCCTGTACTTGTTCCGGTTATAAAAATTGTTTTTGACATTTTGTATCGTTTTTGTTGATACAAATGTATCCTGCCCCTCAAACCTGCACATTGATGTATGATAAAAAGAAACTTGACATTTATCAAGAAGCAAAACTCCTGCACCCGCCGGTTGAATACGCGTCGGCGGATATTAAACCTGTTTGCTAAAAAGGAAATAACTTTAAAAGTGCTAACAAACCGCTAATAATTAATACGGAGCTTTAACCCGTTGTAATATTACTTTGCGATATGACTGCCAACCAGATAACACTAAGAGACGCCAACGCTGCCGATATTGAAACCATTGCCGGGTTAATGAATGATATGAGCTACCCTACCAGCCTTGCCGATATGCAGGCCCGCATGGAAGCCATATTTGCCCATCCTGATTACAGAACGCTATTGGCCATTTACAACAACGAGGTTGTAGGCCTGGCCGGTTTGCAAAAAGGTTTGTATTACGAAAAAAACGGCAACTACCTGCGTGTGCTGGCCTTTGTAGTTAAAGAAACCGCGCGAAACCTTGGCGTAGGGAAAGTGCTGGTTAAAGCCTGGGAAGACTACGCCGCCGAACAAGGCCTGCGTACCGTGCTCATTAACAGCGGTAACCGCGATGACAGAAAAGTAGCCCATCTTTTTTATCATAAAATGGGCTACGAGATCAAATCATCCGGCTTTGTGAAATCACTTTAAACGTTAATCATCATCGTCATCAACAGGTTTACCTGCCAGTTTTGCCGGGTAGGCTTTTTTACCCCTGGCGGCGTACCATAAAATGCGGTTCAGCAAATCATCGTTACCTCCGTCAATATGGTTAAACTCGGGTCGTAACGATGCCTTTGCAAAATACAAGGCCTGCCCTTTTAAAGATGCCAGTTTGGGGTTCATATCATTAAGTGGGATACGGTTTGGGACGGCTTTGTAGGTATATAAAGATGGCCATTGCCCGAAGCAATCAAACATGGGGAGAGCGGTTGCATCGATAATATTCATAGGCGGGATGCCTAAAATCTGTTCGATAGACCGCACCACGCAGGTTTGATTATAGTTGGTTGATACTGTTTTTTGCGTTTGGCTGTAGGGGCTGATCACAAACCCGGTGGTGCGATAAGCAGAAATATGGTCCCAACCCGCCTGCGAGTCATCTTCGGTAACAAAAACAACGGTATTTTTCCAGAAACGGCTTTTGCTTAAAGCTTCAATAATCCGGCCCAGGGCCAGGTCGTTATCGGCAACCATGGCTTCAGGTTTAGGCAAACCCGGGCGGGTACCCTGAGTGTGATCCGTTGAAAGTGCCATTACCATTAATTGGGGCAGTTCATCACCTGGTTGTTTTTCATATCCTTCCAGTTCTTTAATAAATGCGGATGCCCGGATCTGGTCAGTTATTTTCAACTCGTCTGATCCGGGGTAGTTTTGCGACAGCAAAGGCCTAACCCTTGATATGGTGCTGGTGTTATGAAACTTTAACGGTGTGCCGGCCTGGTATTGGTTGTATATGTCAGTCCAGCTCAACTTGTCGTCGTAATGCGGTACTGAAGCCTCGCCGTAAATCCTTACTTTTTTGCCGTGATCGGCGGCGTTGTTCCAGATAAAACCCTTACTGCCATAAACCAGGGCGTCTTCCTGCACATGCGGGTAACTCCTGAACCAGGCCCTTACGTTTTTGGCCACATAATCGGTCACCATGGCTGCATCCGTCCATTGGTGGCCCTCGGCCGAGCATTTGCCCGAGGCATAATAATTATCCAGCAAAACAAAATCCCGGGCTAACCGGTGCTGGTTTGGGGTTACTTTATCGCCGTAAATGCATAATGACGGCTCGCCTTTACCCGTGGGCAAGTCGCCTAAAACCTGGTCGTATGTGCGGTTTTCCTTAATAATGTACAGCACGTGTTTAAATACCGATGGTTCGCCAATACGCTCGGGCATTGGTTTGGGCGCGATGTTTTTACGGGGCAATTGCTGCGCTATTTCCTGCCTGAAGGTGAGGTTAAGCGTTTTTACTTTTTGGGTATATTGATTTAAGGTTTGCTCATCGGGCAGCGGGATCATGGAGATGGTTGCCTTTTCATGATGCGAATTGTAAGCCGTAACCTGATCAGGAACTTCTGATTTAAATTCTTTAGTGCTAAGGCGCGAACCCTCGCCTTCCAGGTTGGTTACAAACAGCGTATTATGATCAACCAATAAACCGCCCGGATAGGCCTCGGTAGGAATAAAACCTTTTATAGTTGATTTACCTGTGCCTTTGGCCGATGCCTTAGCGCCGAGCTGTATTACAGCTACTGCATTATCGAGCCCGTTGGCAACATATAAGGTGCTACCCTCATCGTTTACAGCCAGGGCATTTGGCGAATCGCCTATATAGCTGTTTTTGGCGGTGGTAAGTTGAACAGAAATTTGCTCAACTACTTTATAGTCAGGTATGCTGATTACCGATACATTATCGCTGTTGGCATTGGCTACGTATAAAAAGCGGTTGTCTTTACTTTTGATGATAACGTTTGGATGAAGGCCAACCGGGATATCCTTAACCACATCGCCACTATTGATATCAGTAACCTGCACGCTTCCCATTAATGTAGCGCCCGTTTTAGGATTGACGTAAGTGCTTCCGTAAGGCACGCCGGCAGTTTCATGTTTAACGGTATCGGCAGGCATGGGGCCGCCCCAGTTGGTTACTAAAATATGATGCCCGACAATGGCCAGGCCATAAGGGGCTACGCCGGTTGGCTTTGTCCATACAGTTTGGCGGGTATACAGATTAATTTTAACCAGTTGGTTATTACCATTCAGCGCTACATATAGAAAATCGGTTCCGTTTTCGTTGTTGATAACAAGCTCGTTAGGCAGGGCCAAAGGCGACGGCGCGGTGGGACTAAACGGGAAAGCGTGTTCAATGCTGAGTTTCTCGCCGTTCCAGGCGGCCTGCATCACAAACGATTGATGATTATTACCATTTGAAGCGCTCCAGAAGATCTGAGTTTTATCGCCCTTTTTCAGAACTTTGATACCCGAATAGGTACTCATCAGGCCATTGTATTGTTTATCGCCGGTGAAAGTCCATTTGGCTATCACCTTGCTTTTAACCGTATCAATAAGTGTAATGCCATAACGGTCTTCAACCGCCAGTATAGTGCTTTCCGGGATCAGCTTCACATCAAGACTATGATTTTCGAGGTTAGGATCGCCAAAGCTGATCACTTTGCCGGCCGGATCAATAATACGGTTGTAGGGCATTACCACAGGCAGCACCCTGTTGGTCAGCGTACTATCATCGTAAGCGCTGTGCATACCGGTTTGTTCAGAAATACCTGATCCATTATCATTTTTAACAGAGTTACAAGCGGCACCAAATATCGCCGATATGGCCGAAACGGTAAGTAATATTTTTATTCTCATGATTGTTTAAATGAGGATTTTTTGTGCGGCAGAAATAAGATTTACCAATTTGCTGCCGGCTTCTTCAATTTCGCCATCATTTTGTATGATGAAGCAGTTTTCCATGTTTTCGCCAAGCTCCGCGGTGCGGGCTATCCGGGCGGCTATTTCATCAGGTGTTTCACGGCCGCGGCCCGCCAGTCGCTTTATTAACACTTCGGCACCGGCAGTGATTAAAACAACAAAAAGGTCGGGGTAAAGCTGCCTGGCAACCGGAAGGTATTCGCGCGAGCCATTGACTACCACATTAAACCCTTTGTTCAACCAGCTGTTTATTTCCTGGCCTATGCCATAATACTTGCCGTGGCTGCCCCACTGTAATGCAAACATGCCTGCCTTTTTCATTAGTTCAAACTCCTCGTTGCTTAAACTTACATGGTTTTCGCTGCCGGCAAATGGCGGCCGGGTGATGTAACGATGCGCAAACATCACGTTTTCTGATCCGTTAATCTGTTTGCGGGCATAGTTCATCAGGGTATCTTTACCTGCTCCGGATGGGCCGATAACGTAAAATAATTTACTCATACTTTGTTTTTAAACTTGCTGTTCCATCAACAGCCAAACTGCCGGTTGCCTGAATGCGCGGTACTTTCTCCATTAGCCGGTAATAAGGGTTGTGGTAATGCCAAAATGGTCGCTTGCATATAACCCGCTCTCCTCGTCGGGCACATTCAGGGTAACGGCAGAGTTGATAAATGCCGGGTAACCGCCGTGAGGAGGTAAAGGCAAGGCAAAAATCTGATCGATACAGATCTGTTTATTGGCTTTGTAGTAAGCGTCGGTAAGGCTGTACCTTGGTTCGGTGCCATTGCCTGCCGTGTAACAATCAATCGCCCCCGATTTGGCTAAAAAGGCCTTTACTTCGTCCGAATCCGGCGTGGCATTAAAATCGCCGCAAATAATATGAAAGGGATGCGCGGCATCGGTACCCACAAAGGAAGCCAAAGCTTCGGCCTGGCGTCCCCGTAAACCGCTGGCATGGCTCAAGTGGGTTAAATGTGTCGTGGTAAGCAACATATTTGTTCCTGTTGGCAGGCTTACGGATACCGTAAAAGCCTTGCGGTCATTATCATCCGGTACAACCGGTAAATTTATATGTTTAAATTCGCTCAGCGGATAAACCGATAATACACCTAAACCGGAAGTGCTGTTTACAAGGTGCCCCTCAAACAGGCGCCTTTTTGATCGCCCCGGCAAAAAGCAATAGTTCATATTCAGTTCACCTGCCAAAAACCCCAGCGTATCAGCTTTGGCTTCTTTACTGTAAAAGCATTCCTGGCAGGCTATCACGGCAGGATTTAATTCCTTCAGTTGCCTGGCCAGTATACGCATCCGCAGCCGGTAATCCCCGTCACATTTCCAGGTATTTATGGTTATTATTTTAACATTTTCCACAAAGGCAATATCAGGAATCTAAGTTGTACAATCAACATTGGGTAATTATTAGGTTTGTATTAGTTCTGTATTAAATTGAAACGGGTTAGAGAAAAGTTGGGCCAGGTCGATCTCCGTTTTAATGCGCCACGGCTAAAATATTAGCAAATAATTAGTGAAAAGTTAGCATTAGATTTTCTGACGCTTAATTTAACAGAGAAAGCGGCTTTTATTGTTAGAATTTAACAATGGGCTAATCTTTAGTTTAACTACGGTGACTAATATCGTAATGGTAAAAATAGCTTATGAGAAAACCCCGGCTCGTTATTATTGATGACCATTACGACATCCTGGAGATTTTAAAACATAACATGGTTCAGGAAGGTTACGAGGTTAAAATGTTCTTTAACGCGGTTGATGCCCTCAAATACATCAACGCCGATAACACCGACCTGCTGGTAACCGACTGGATGCTCCCCGAGATGGACGGCCTGGAACTTTGCCGCAACCTCAAAATGAGCCCCTCCACACGGGATATCCCCCTGGTAATGCTCACCGGCAAAAATGACGAGATTGATGCCGTAACCGCCCTTGAGGTAGGCGCCGAAGACTATATGACCAAACCCATCCGGATGCGCGAGCTGATGAGCCGCGTAAAAAAGATCCTGCGCCGCAAAAGCACCGAAGACACCGCGAGTACCCGAAAAGAAGCAAAGGAAATTATTGAGTGCGGCGTACTGCGGATGAACCTCGTTAGCTACAAAGTGTACATTAATAATGAGCTGTTAGAACTAACCATAGGCGAATTTAAACTACTCGAATTATTGGCCAAACAACCCGGAAAAGTTTTTTCGCGCAGCCAGATTATTGAGCGCATTAATGGCTCGCAGTATTTTGCTACCGAAAGATCCATTGATGTGCAGATTGCCGGGTTGAGGAAAAAGTTGGGCGAGTATAAGGATGCAGTGGAGACGGTGAGGTCAGTGGGGTATAGATTTAATGAGCGGTTTGTCTGAACTGGATTTTGACAACTCTTACCCACCTATCCCCGACTGCCGTGAGGACACGGCAGCTCGTTTGCCATTTTCAAGAATTTATGAAATTAAAAGATAAGCAAATACTAAGCAATTTCAACAAATACTATTAATTCAACCCGGTTGCCGTGTCCTCAGGGCAGCATGCTTGTCATTCCCCTTAACCGGAGTTTACTAAGTTATTCTATTCACCCAATCCCAGTCCAGACAACCCTTGCAAACAAACACCCCCTTCAGGGGGACGGGGGGCTAACAATCCCCTAACAAAACAATATCCCTTCCCTAATTATTCACAAATAATTGCGGCCTAATTTTGATTCAAATCATTAAGCCCGATGCAAGAACAGGATTTTATATTATGCGAGTGCGAACTGGCCTCCCTCCGGGCTTTCGTAGCCTCGATAGAAGAGAACTTTGAAGTGACCATTGCCAAAGCCCCTTCAACCTGTATGACCATGATCCGGGCGCAAGACACGGTAGAGTTGCAGGAGTTTTACCTGGGTGAAGCCCTCACCACCGAATGCGAAATTTTAGTGAACGGGCAACGCGGCTATGGTATTTGCCTGGGCGACGAGCCCGTGCGCGCTTATTGCATTGGCTTTATAGATGCGCTTACCCAATTGCCCGGTGCCGATTTACAGGCTGTATACACTTTTCTGAACGAACAATTACAACTCATCCGTAAAGCCGAGCAACTGGAATATAACCAGATTATGCGCACCCGCGTTGATTTTAAACTGATGGAACAGGAATAATATGCAACCTGAACTACATTACAATACTGTTTTTGATGCGCAACAGCATTTCCGTTTGCTGCTGGATAGCATGTCCCGCCCCGGTAAGATCAATACTTTTCCATCATCGAATATTTTGCCACCGGCTGGTTTAAATCAAGCTGCTGCGCTTACGGGCTTTGCTTTGCTGAATGCCGATACCAACTACCATATCACAGTCCAAAACAGCACGGATATTGCCGATTACCTGTTGGTGAATACCGCTGCGCAGCAAGTGGATATTGCTGTGGCCGATTATATTTTTTTACCCGAAAACCATGATGGCCGGGGTTTACACGAAGCCCGGGTGGGAACACCGGTTTACCCAGAAGACAGCGCCACGCTGATAGCTGCCGCTCAGGTGATAAGCGCCGTGGCTATGACAGATTCTTTAAAGATCACCATGAATGGCCCCGGCGTAAATGGCGAAGCTACGGTATGGGTTAAAGGCATTAACCCCGATTTGTTGAATTATCTTAAAGAACAGAACAGCGAATACCCTTTGGGTATCGACCTTATAATTACCGACGGGCAAAACAATGTGCTCTGCCTGCCACGCAGCAACAGGTTTACTTACACTCAAACAAACTAAAACATGGGATACGTAGCAGTAAAGGGCGGCACCGAAGCCATTCACAATGCAAGCGAACTGGCAGAGTTTTACCGTATAAAAGGCGATACACCCCCGATAGATATTCAACAAATCCGCGCGCAGATGCGCCTGGCTATTGATAAGGTAATGGGCGAGGGCGGTATTTACGCGCCCGAATACGCGGCCATAGCCTTGAAGCAGGCAGAGGGTGATGTGTACGAGGCCGCGTTTATTTTGAGGGCTTTCCGCACCACGCTGCAACGCAATTATTACTCATACGTGATCAATACCCGCGAAATGTTTGTGAAACGCAAAATTTCGGCATCATTCCGCGAAATTCCCGGCGGGCAAATCCTCGGGCCAACCCGCGATTATACCCAGCGTACCCTTGATACGGCCAAAGCTACGGAGACATCTATCGACATCGATGCCTTTTTAAATAGCTTCGGCGCTAAGGTTGATCCTGAAAAAATGGAAGGCATCAGCACTTTCGGCAAAGTGATCGACTTACTTCAGCAGGAAGGTTTATTGGCCCCGCCCGACGAAACCGAAGATCGCCGCCTGGTCGATATCACCCGCGAAGCGATCAAATTTCCGGCTCCGCGCTCGGCAAGGTTACAAATGATGGCGCGCGCCGAAACAGGCGGACTGATGGCCCTCGGTTATAGCAGTCAGCGCGGCTTTGGCAGCGTACACCCAACCGTTGGCGAACTGCGTTACGGCAATGTGCCCGTACATGTGCAGGATGCCGGCGGCCGCAAACGCTATATTGGCAAAATTGAAGTGACCGAAAACGAGATGATCACCGGCAGCAAGGCCGCCAAAGAAGGTGCTCCGCCATACTTCACCATTGGCTACGGATTGTGCTTTGGCCACAATGAAACCAAGGCGATATGCATGAGTACGCTGGATACCACTATGCGTCGGCCCGAAAACGGGGCCCCGGCAAACGACCAGGAATTTGTACTATACCATACCGAAGGCGTTGAGGCCATGGGTTTTACCAACCACCTTAAACTGCCGCATTACGTTACTTTTCAGTCGAGCCTGAGCAATACCCGCGCCGCGATTGAACGGAACAGCCAGGCAGGCAAAGAGCTTGAACAGCAATTGATCCAGATGCAATCAGTTTAAAGCACACCACCATGATTGAAAACACCAAGTACACCAACAAATACAATTTTGCCTTTATTGATGAGGCCACCAAAAAGGAGATTCGGCGCAAACTGCTGAAGGCCGTAGCCATCCCCGGTCACCAGGTGCCATATTCATCGCCCGAAATGCCTATTTCGCGCGGGTGGGGAACAGGGGGATTGCACATTACACTGGCTGTTATAGGCCGCGAAGATGTGTTTAAAATAATTGACCAGGGCAGCGATGCCAGCGTTAATGCCTGCAACCTGCGCGAGTTTGTAAACAGGATGACCGGCTGCAAAACAACATTTGATACTACCGAAGCCACCCTGATCCAAACCCGCCACCGTATTACAGAGGAAGAATTGACGGAAAAACAGATCATCGTTTTCCAGGTGCCCCTGCCCGAGCCCTTACGTATGGTGGAGCGGTATGAGTATAAAACCCTGCAAATGCATGCCGAGGCAGATTATGCAAAAATGTACGTTTCACTTTATGAATCGTACGTGCGCCATGGAGCTATTATGGAGGGGGCGGGTTACCCGGTTATGGTAAACGGCAGGTATGTGATGTCGCCTTCGCCGATTCCCCGTTGGGATATCCCTAACCTGAACCAGGCTAAAACGTTGTTTTTATTTGGAGCTGGCAGAGAGAAGCGACTTTACGCCGTGCCACCTTACACTGATGTGGAGCCGTTGGAGTTTGAGGATGTGAACTTTGAAATAGAGGATTTCAGTAACAGCGGGTGTTATAAAACGGGTTATAAAAAAGCGTTTTTGGATGAGATCTACGCAGACGATGGCGGGCGCAAATTTGTAATAAGCGACAGCAATTTCCTGGATAAGAAGATGGAAAGGCAGGAAACCCGGCAATACAGCAATAAATACATAGATCAACTGCAAGCATATGACCTTTAACCAGGATAACTGGTTGCTGCGGGTGCGCAACCTGACTAAAATATACGGCGAACCGAACGAAAGGACACTGGCGCAAACCGGTCCGGAGTTTGGCTCCAACATCTGCCCTGAAACCGAGAGTATTGTGGCCTGTGCCGATATCAGCTTTGATCTGTACCCTGGCGAGGTGCTGGGCATCGTTGGCGAAAGCGGATCGGGCAAAAGCACGGTAGTTAAAATGCTGTACTTTGATTTTGAAAAAACTTTTGGCTCGGCATGGCTTAAGCCATATAACAACGGGTTGATTGATATACTGCAGGAATCGAACCAGCGCAAGCGCTATATCCGCAACAACCTGATGGGCATGGTTTATCAAAACCCGCGCGACGGGCTAAACTTCGGCTTCTCATCGGGCGGCAACATTGCCGAAAAACTAATCATGGCCGGGCAAATGAATGTTGGCAGTATCCGCGCAAGGGCGGCAGACCTGCTCACCAAAACCGAAGTGCCGGTGCAGCGTATGGATCACCGGCCCGGTACTTTCAGCGGTGGTATGCAGCAAAGGGTACAAATCTCTAAAGCCATAGCCAATAACCCTCCTTTGTTGTTTTTGGACGAGGTAACTACCGGGCTTGATGTATCTGTACAAGCCAAAGTGCTCGACCTGATCCGCGAACTGCAAACTACCCTCGGCATCGCCATGATCGTAGTATCGCATGATCTTTCGGTGATCAGGATGCTGACCGACAGGGTGATGGTAATGAAGAACGGACGGATTGTAGAGAGCGGCCTTACCGACCAGATTTTACAGGATCCGCAGCATGAATATTCACAATTGCTGGTGAGCTCATTGTTATAAACCAAACATACAGGCTGATAAAATAATAATGAACATATTAGAAGTTAACAACCTGAGCAAGGTATTCAAACTGCATATCCTCAACAACAAAAAGCTTGAGGCCCTTGCCGATATCAACTTTACGATGAAGGAGGGAGAGATCATCGGGCTTACCGGTAAATCGGGCTCGGGTAAATCAAGTTTGATGAAATGCATTTACCGCACCTACCTGGCCTCATCGGGCGAGATCATTTACGGTTCGAAAGATGGCTATCTCGACCTGGTAAAAGCCGATGACCATCGCATCATCGAACTTCGTAAAAATGAGATCAACTACTGCTCACAGTTTTTAAGCGTGATCCCCCGCGTAACCGCCGTCGACGTGGTTTGCGAAAACCTGTTCAGGATAGAAAAGGATAAAGAGGCAGCCCGCGCCAAAGCTAAACAGATGCTGGAACAACTGGCGCTCCCCGGCGAACTGTTTGATGCCTTCCCGGTAACCTTCAGCGGCGGCGAGCAGCAGCGCGTTAATGTGGCCCGCTCCATCATCGCTTCACCAAGGTTTTTGCTGATAGATGAGCCTACAGCCTCGCTGGATGCCCGCACCAAAGATGTAGTGATTGATATGATATTAAGCCTGAAGCGAAACGGCACATCGGTGTTGTGCATTTCGCACGATGAATATGCTTTGGACAGGCTGTGTGACAGGAGGATTGATCTGCAGTTTGGCAGGATCAATGAGGTGGAGATTGTTGAATGATTTAATGTAGAGACGCATTACATGCGTCTCCAAGATACTATGGGAGACACATGTAATGCGTCTCTACAAATAAACAAATTGATTAAAGTCTCCTCAGGGTCTCTCTCAGAGGACCCTGAGGTTCCAGTTTATAAAAATGAAGCTACGGCAATTGTGTGGAGCACAAGGCTTGCGACTTGCATAGCGCAGAGCCTCAGGGTCCTCTGAGAGAGACCCTGAGGGAACGGTGAAAATATCCCCACAAAAGAAAAGTACGATTAAAAGATATTTTAAAAATGAGATCATTCATTATCAGTAACGCCAGGGTGGTAACACCATCCGAAGTACTTGAAAACACATCCGTACTGGTTGAGCATGGCATTATTACCCATATAGCCGGGCAAATTGATGAGCAACTGGCGGAATATAATATCGATGCCGAAGGCGCCATCCTGATGCCCGGCATTATCGATATCCATACCGATGCCATGGACGCCGAGATTGTACCCCGCACCGGGGCTGATATCCCGATAAATGTGGCCTTTCGCGAATTGGAGCGCAAAATGAGCGGCTGTGGTTTTACAACCGTGTACCATTCCATGCATTTAGGTTACGATATGGCCGAGCTGAACGCCAGCAGCAAATACACCCGCGATGAGGTTTTTGAAACGGTTCACCGTGCCGCGAAAGGCAGTACGCTGTTGAATAATAAGATCCATTTAAGGTTCGAATTATCGGGTGTAAAAGCCTATCAAACCTGCTTTGACCTGATGGATAAAGGTTATGTACAGCTATTATCGGTAATGGACCATACCCCCGGCCAGGGGCAGATCAGTAAGGGCTATTTTATAGACTACTACAAGAAAATGGGTAAAACGGCCGAAGAAGCTGAACAGGCTTTTATTGATAAACTGGCTATGCCCGTTATACGGGGCGAAAAACTGGAAACCTTGATTAAACATGCACAGCAGCTGCACATCCCTGTGGCATCGCACGATGATGACAGCGTAAAAAAAGTGGAATACATGCGCGGCCTGGGTGTTGAGATCTGCGAGTTTCCCATCACCATGCAAACCGCGAAACATGCTGTTAACTTAGGCATGCATGTGGTTGGCGGCGCCTCAAATATTTTAAGGGGGGGCTCGTTATCCGGTAACCTGAATATGAAGGACGCGGTTCTACAGGGCGCGGTTGATTCGCTCTGCTCTGATTATTATCCGCCGGCAATTATTCATGCTATATTTAAATTATATCAGGAAGAGGGATTGCCCTTACCCGAGGCTGTAAAAATGGCCACACTTAACCCGGCTAAAGCCGTGGGAATAAGCAGCCATACCGGCAGTATTGAAACCGGCAAGGATGCCGACCTGGTTTTGGTAAAACTACCCGATGGCATCCCGATGGTAACGCACACCATTGTACGCGGCCATATCGTGGCACAGGCCAGCAACAAAATAAATTATCATAAGGACCATCAACCGGATAATAATTTATCACTAACCAATGAACTATAAGCAGGCAATAAACACCATGGATCTTTCCTTTGAAGCTTATAATCAAAGGCAGCTTGGCGAAATTTCGGCAGAGAAAAACAGGGAACGGGCCTGGAATGCCCGGCCCGCAGGTAATTTTATATACAAGAACCCGGACTGGCAACCGTTGGAATACGAAGGCTTTGCCGTTGTATCCATGCTGAATGAAAACCCCGGCAACGAACCGCTTACCGCCCGCCTCATTGCCATACAGCAGGAGTTAAGCTTAAACCTGTCGCCCCGTAGCGCTTTTTACCAGCTCCCGCCCCAAAGTTTTCATCAAACGGTAGCCAACACCCTCTCTGCCGATAGGTTTAAACAACATATTCTGCACGTAGGGCTTGAAGAAACTTACCCGGCTATGGTAGCCAATGCTTTTAACCGCATCCCTTCAACCGGAGGCGAATCAATTATCAGGATGAAGATGGTAGGCTTAAGCATATTTGGTACAGCTATAGGTATTTTAGGCGTTTTTGAAGATGAGGCTGATTACAGCCGGATCGTTAATTTCCGTTCGGCGTTTTATGCTGATGAGCAACTGGCCCAGCTTGATGTTAAGATGACCCGCCCCTTTATCGGTCACATCACCCTAACCTATATCGAACAAAGCCTCAATAAAAACCAGAAGGAACATTTAGCCACGGTAATCAGTGAGATTAATGAGGGTTTGGCCCTTGAAGAAAACTACTTCCATATAGCGCTTACCGGTTTGCGGAGGTACCACCACCTGGCCGATTTTATGAAGAAGGATGATTATCCAGTTCATCAATTTTAATCTTAAAAAATGAAAATAGGTATTATAGGCGATATCCACGAAGATATTACAGCGCTGCAAAAAGCCTTTGATGTGTTGGAAAAAGCGGGCTGCACCGAGGTGATTTGCCTGGGCGATATTGTAGGGTACCGGGTAAACACTTATTACTACCTGGATACCCGAAGCGCACACGAGTGCATTGCCATGATCCGCGCCAATTGCAGCACCGTAGTGATTGGTAATAATGACCTGTACCAGGTAAAAAAGCTCCCTAAATATGACGGGGGCCTGGGTTTCCCTGAAAACTGGTATGAACTTGATTTTTTTGAACGTAAAAAATGGAGCGATGGCCGGGTGCTTTTATTTGAAGAAGTGCAGCTCAACGCCCTCATGACCAGGGAAGATAAGGCCTGGCTGGAATCTGTTCCGGATTTTGTTGTGCGCGATTTTAATGGCCATAAAGTTTTATTCTCGCATTTTGCCTATCCCGATCTGCACGGCGTTAAAGCCAGCTTCCCGCAGGTTGCCGAAGCCTATCATGAACATTTAGAATTTATTGAGCAAAATGGCTGCCGTACCGGTTTTAGCGGTCATATGCACTTTGAGGGCGTTAGCATTTGCAACGATGAGCATATCGAACGCAATCCCTTTGGCAAATATCGCTTAACAGATCAGTTGCAGTGGTTGTATGGCCCTTGTGTGGCCCGCAGCAGTTTTAACAACGGGGTGCTGGTATTTGACCCCGAGCAGTTTACCATCGAGGCTATCCCTATGCTTTTTATCTGATTATAAAACATTTATCATGAAATATTTTTGCATTTTCATTCTTCTGCTAACCGGTTTTAACACCCTCGCCCAAAAGGCCGACCTGGTTTTAACCAATGGTAATATCATCACCCTGAAACAAAAAGGCGACAGGGCGCAAGCCATTGCCATAAGCGGCGATAAGATCATTGCCGAAGGCCCGGTCAAAGCCATCAGCAAATACATTGGCAAACAAACAAAGGTTATTGATTTAAAAGGCAAAACCGTGATACCGGGTTTTAACGATGTTCACCAGCACCCGGCACCGCTGTATACTTTTGATAAGCTTTATGCCACCATCGAACTGGATACCGTAAAGTCCATGAAAAATTTAATAGCCTTGCTGAAAAAGAAAGCAGCCATTACGCCCAAAGGCATGCTGATAAGGGGAGTTGGTTATAACGAAACCAGGCTGGGTGGCCAGCCCATCCGCGACAGCCTGGATAAAGCATCTACCGATCACCCTATCATTATTTCGCATGTAAGCGGTCATCTTTCGGCTGCCAACTCTATGCTGATGGACATGAACGGCATCGATGAGAATACTGCCGATCCGGCAGGCGGCGCCTTTGAGCGTTACCCTAACAGCAAACGCCCGGATGGGATCTGTAAGGAGGTGGCAGCTTCATATCTCCGCAAATCAAAACTAATTGAATACCCACCGCAACCTACAGCGGATGAGGAAATGGAAGGCTATCGGTTGTATTTTAATAAAGTACTTGCAAGCGGCGTAACCAGCATCGGCGATGCCTGGACAACACCTGAAAAAGTGGTGATATACCGTAAACTGGTTGCCGAAGGCTTCCCAATGCGTTTCAACGTACTGATGGGCACGCCTTACGCCGCCGACCTCATCAGCGGAAAGATAAAACGCAGCAATACCGATCACTTGCGGATTGAAGGTGTAAAGGTAGTTCATGGCAATTCCCTGAGCGGTAAAACCTGCTGGTTATACGAGCCTTACGATATGATCAATCCCGCTACGGGTAAAAAAGATTACTACGGTATTGCACCTGCCCGCAGCCAGGCCTCGCTGGACAGTTTATTTTTGGCTATCCATAAGGCCGGTTTGCAGATTGCCTGCCACTCCAACGGCGACAGGGAGATAGACATGGTGATCTCGGCCATCGAAAAAGCGCAAAAAGCTTATCCCCGGGGCGCAGCCCGGCACCGGATTGAGCATTGCAGCATTACCAACCAGGATATTTTGTATAAGATCAAGGTAGATGGTATTGTACCTGTATTTCACTGCTACATGTACGAGCTCGGCGATAAAATGCAGGTTTACGGCGAAAAACGGATGAGCATGCTGCACCCAACCAAAACCGCAACCGATATGGGTATCATTTACGCGTTGCACTCGGATGCACCGATATCGCCTTATCCGGCCATGATACGTTTGGGCAGCGCGGTTAACCGTAAAACCAAAGACGGCGGCATAGTGATAGGCGTTAACCAGCGTATTGATGCTGAGGAAGCCATAAAGGCCTATACTTACGGCGGCGCTTACGCCACTTTTGAAGAACAGAAAAAAGGCAGGTTGCTGGCCGGACAGCTGGCCGACCTGGTTGTATTGGAGAGCGACCCGACAACAATTGATGCGGAAAAGATTTACGATATTAAAGTTGCAATGACCATAGCCGGAGGCAAAGTGGTTTTCGGTAAATAGCGTTTGGAGCAAAAGTCGCGGGTTACCGCTTAATTTTATCAGTTGTATAGCCTCTATTTTTCTTATGTTTACTATCCGGTATAATAACCGGTTACAAAATAAGATAAGTAAGGGTAGATATGAATTTTGGTGGGGTTACTATAAAGGATATTGCTAAGGAGCTGGGCATTTCACCTTCGGCTGTGTCAAAGGCATTAAAAGATAGTCACGAAATTGGCGAAAAAACAAAAGCGCTTGTAATAGCATGCGCTCAAAGACTTAACTATCAGCCTAATCTTAACGCGCAAAGCCTGAAGCAGGGCAACAGCAAATCCATCGGGGTTGTAGTATCAACCATTGATAACCAGTTTTTTTCGCAGGTAATTAACGGTATTGAGTCGGTTGCGCATAGCAGGGGGTATAACGTGATCATCACCCAAACGCACGAATCGTATGAATTGGAAATGCAGAACGTACGCCACCTCACCTTCCGTTCTATCGATGGTTTGCTGATCTCCTTATCAACCGAAACCAATAATGTAGACTATCTTAAATACTTGCACAGCAAAGGCCTTCCTATTGTTTTTTTTGACAGGGTAAGCGATGAGATCAATACGAATAAAGTAGTGGCCGATAATTATGCCGGGGCGTACAATGCCACAACCCAGCTTATCAAGGCCGGCTACCGAAAAATAGCACACATTACCAGTTCGGTAAACGCATCTATCACGGCCGAGCGCTTAAAGGGGTACCGGGCCGCCCTGCAGCAGCATCATATCGACATTGATGAAAGCCTGATCAAATATTGTTTGCACGGCGGCAAAGACTCTGCCGAAATTGAAAATGCCCTCGGCGAGTTATTTCATCATGATAACCGGCCTCACGCTATTTTCACAGCATCCGACAGGATCACCACAACTACACTATCCTTACTGCATAAGTTGGGTTTAAAAATACCGGGAGATATCGCCCTGTTAGGTTTCACTAATACCCAACTGGCCGAAGTATTAAACCCGCCTTTAAGTTCGGTTTACCAACCGGGTTTTGAAATGGGAAAAAAGGCCACCGAGATGCTGATCAGTGTTATTGAAAGCAGATATCCCGTTACCGAATTTGAAACAATGGTGTTACCCACCGAAGTATTTATCAGGGCCTCATCGCAGCCGCAGAGGCTGTCGACCTGACTTCTGCTGGAACATTTTATGCTGATTTACGGCTTTTTATTGAGTGTAATCCGTTTTAATGATAAAGCGCTTACGGATTATTACTGAACTACCGGCATTAACTGTATTATTTACGTTTGTTGTTTTTATAAAATCTTTTGCCCACTTTTAGCGCTGTTATAAACCAAGCTAAAACCTTTCAGCGCTATGAAAAAACTATTTAACGCCTGCCTGCTGCTGCTTTTATTTTCAAAAGCCGCCACTGCGCAAAACGCAGGTAAAACTTTTACTAACCCCTTAATGCCTTCCGGGGCCGATCCGTGGGTTACTTATAAGGACGGATTTTACTACTATACCAACACAACAGGCGGCAATATCGTGATCTGGAAAACCAAAGATGTAACGGCTTTAGGTACAGCGCCCAAAACGGCCGTTTGGTCGCCGCCTCAGGGCACCCCTTATTCAAAAGAGCTTTGGGCGCCCGAACTACATTTTGTAAAAGGAAAATGGTATGTTTATTTCGCTGCCGATAACGGCGATAATAACAATCACCGCATTTATGTGATCGAAAATTCCTCGGCCGACCCAACGCAAGGCACCTGGGAGTTTAAGGGCAAAATAACCGATAGCACCGATAAATGGGCTATCGATGCCTCGGTGTTTGAAAACAAGGGCAGCTGGTACATGATCTGGTCGGGTTGGGAAGGCGACCATAACGGGCAGCAAAATATTTATATAGCTAAAATGAAGGATGCTTTGACCATTGGCAGCGAACGGGTTAAAATATCAAGCCCCACTTACGATTGGGAAACCAATGGCAATCTTCATGATGGTAAGCTGACGCACGTAAGCGTAAATGAAGGGCCCGAAATTTTGAAACATGGCCACAAGCTCTTCCTTACTTATTCGGCAAGCGGCTGCTGGACAGATTTTTATGCATTAGGAATGCTTACTGCTGATAAAAACAGCGATCTGCTAAATCCCGCTTCGTGGCAAAAATCAGCTCAGCCGGTATTTAAGCAATCACCGCAAAACAGCGTTTACGCACCCGGCCATAACGCGTTCTTTAAATCGCCGGATGAGAAGGAAGACTGGATTGTTTACCATGCTAATTCAAACCCTAACGAGGGTTGCGGCAATAAACGCTCGCCCCGAGCACAAAAGTTTACCTGGAATAAGGATGGTTCGCCCAATTTTGGGGTGCCTGTTAAGGATGGCGAGCAGTTAGCTGTGCCTTCCGGAACAAAATAATTGAAGAATAACAGCTCCCATGCGCCTGTTGGTGTTTGAAACTGTGATCCAACTCTTTACCATTTACAACGAAAAGCCGCCGATGTTATGTACACCGGCGGCTTTTTATTGATACAAATTATTGATATTACCTGAGCGTGGCGTAGTTATAAAACTGTAACCTTCCAGTGCCCTGCACATTGATAGTTTTAGTTTCAACTCCGCCTTGTGCATTCTTCAGCGTGATACTGATCTTATTATCACCTTTTTGCAGCGGGATACGGGTATAAGATATATAGGCCGGCAAACTTTGCCAGTTACGGGTATCGGCTTTTTCGGATAGCAGGCTGTACAGTTGGATGCCATAACCCAATCCCTCCAGCCAGCCATTGGTTTTACCATCGCTTTTGGCAGCCGCCCGCACCGAATACTCAGCCATTTTTTTAACAGCTAACCGCGACAAAATGCCACCCATTTCTTTTAACGCCCTTTGCTGAAGGGTTTTGAATGCCAGTTCATTAATATCCTCGGCCTTGGTTAAAAAGGCTTCCCGACCGTTGCTGGTGATCGAAGCGCTTGTATAATAAGGCGTTTGCGCAACGTATTTAGGGTAGGCTACATTTAAGCTTTCAACCGATTTAGTATTTACCTTACCCCTATCGCCGGTGTAGTTAAACGGCACAACAATACCGCCTGCGGCATCCGAAAAAAACAAATCGCCATTGCTGTTTCTTATCAAACTAAAAAACATGTTAACCTGCGTTTTAACCGGTGCGAGGCCGTTTTCCCAAAAAAATATGAGTTCCCCCCCTTCCGATGGCTTGGCGGGCTGGTAATTAATGCCGAATGTTTTTTCAAACTCGTCGGCTTCGGTTGTAAAGCCGTTCAGCTTAGCCGTGCGGATCACATCCTGCTCCAAACCCGCGGGTATGGTGGTGCCGTAATAAGTTTTATCGGGGCTTTTCAAATAAATTTCGGCGGCGTTACGATAAGAAATAAAAGCATTGTTAACATCATTATTAGCCTCATAAAGCATACCCTGCAACATCAGTGAAAAAGCGTCGTTGGTATAACGGTTATCTTTATTGTTAAACTTATCGCCCTGTTCCTGTGCCTGCAGCGTAATGCGGCGGGCTTCCACAATGGCCTCGTCGGTTTGGTTCAGGTAAATGTAATTGAGGGCCTTGTAGTAATGGATCATGAATTTTTCAAAATCCTCACCTTTATAAGTTTGCGATGCGGAGTTAAGCAATACACCAACCGCCGCATCTGAGGCTCCGCCGAGGCCCTGATCCAATAATTGATCTGCCTCGTTAAAATATTTGTTGCTGTTATCGTACTCGCCTTTCAAATGGCAGATGCGCCCCTTTTCCATCAGGTATAACAGCTTGTTGCGCGGCTTCTTAATCAGGCTGTTACCATCAAGGTCCTTTTCGGCCTGGGTATAATTACCGGCAGATACGCTTTTATAATAAGGCGCTACACTCTGGTTATAGGTGGCACAGCCCGATAACCAAAGCATCAGCCCGGCAAAAGCAAATACCCGGCATATATGCGTACGTAAATTGATCATTATATGATGCAAACAGCCCCGAACGCAGGTAAACCGTGTTCGGGGCGATATAACTGATATGTGGTATTAATTTTTAACGTATTTGGCAATTTTCTTTTCGCCAATCCAAACTACCTCGTTGGTTTGGATATTGGTAAGCTCAAGGTTTACCTGGTAGTAAACCACTTTTTGACGTTTATGCGCATCAACAATGGAGTTGATTGAGCCTTGCAAAATATAATCGGCACCATTTTCCATACCGAATTTTTTCATGCTGGATACGGTGGCGTTGGTCTGCTGATCTGCCTTTTCGGCACGTAGTTCTTCGCGCTTTTTGCCGCCTTGTACTAAACGTACTTTTTGCGATTGGATGAACGAACTTTCAATATCAGTAAGGAAGGTTTCGGCATCAATATGTTCGTGGCTCTTGTTTTGAACAAAGCCAACAATCACCACCGGGCGTTTACCCTGGTGTTCGTTCATGTGCGTGTCTATCCAGTTAGCACCTAAAATTTTGCCTGTCAGTTCGTCGGCAGCCATACGGGCGTCGCTGTTGTTCCAGTTGCCGCTTACATCTATAGTTTCATCGGTACTTACGCGGGTAACCTGGCGGGAGCACGAGTTAATTAATATTCCTGAAAACGCGATGGCAGCAACTGCTATGATCCTGTTAAATTTCATTTGTAGTATATGTTGTAAATTATGATATGTTAGATTGTGTATTGGCGCAATTGTTACCAGCCAAAGCCGATACCTATACTGGCGCGGTTACCCCAGCCCCAGCGACCGTAACCACCCCAGCGGTTACCCCAGCCGTAGTTTAAAAACGGCGAGTATGAATAACCACCATACAGGCCCCATGATGGCGAATAATCGTAATAACCATTCATGCGTTCCTCATGGCGCCATTGGCGGTTTTGGCGGCGGCGTTCCTGACGGGCCTCATACCAATCATAAGCTTTATAGGTATTTTGAATGGTAACACCATGTAAACTGTTTAACGTATCGGCTACGCGCGCATATTTAGCCTGGCTTTCGGCATATCGTGGGTTTTGATCGGGCAATAAGGCGGTTTGCTGCTGAGCTTTCACTATGCCGCTAAATAAGCTGCACACAAGTACGCAGGCCGCAATAATGATGTTCTGTTTCATTGTGATTAATTTAATAAGTAAAATTACGCAAAAGCAACACCAAATATTACAGCGCTACCCCTGGTAAATGTTAAATTATGTTAGATTGATTGCTTTTTGACGTTAGTATGAAAAGAAGGTTTAGTTGCCTGAATCAGAATTTGCAGAATTTGAGGATTTACAGAAGTCTATTTGCTCAATCCGGACAAAATCAAAGTAATCAGCAAAATTAAACCCGCTACGGCAAAATCGGTGTAATCAAAAAATCAATCGGTGCAATCCCCAAAAATAAAAACAACCGCAAGCTATCCATCAATAACAGCCAATTAAATTAGGGTGTTGCCTGCGGCCCGGGCTTTACGCTCATACTGCACAGGCATTAGCCACAAGGCCGGTATACGCTTCAATTAACACAAAATACGTTTTCATTTTAGCTTTATTCCCGTAACAAGTATGTACTGCCGGGCGTCAATGTGTTATATTTAAAAATTCATGAAAAAGTTAATCCAAAATATACTCGCCATAACAATCACTGCTATTTGCGTTAGTACGTTGTCTACAACCTCAGTCGACGCGCAAACCGCCGCTTTTAAACCTAAGGATGTTCAGCTTTATAACACTATTGCCCATATGGATAGCGTGATGTTTAACGCTTTCAACAGCCGAAACCTCGAAGTAATGAAAACACTCTTTACACCCGATGTTGAATTTTATAACGATGGTAAAGGCGTTACCGGTTATGATGCCACCATGGCGGGCTTTAAAGGTATTTTTGAAAACAAACAGGCTGCCGATTTACGCCGCGACCTGGTAAAAGAAAGCCTTGAGGTATACCCTATGCCCGGCTATGGCGCTATTGAAATGGGCACACACATTTTCACGCATACCGAAAACGGGCATAAGATTACCGGCACCATGAAGTTTGTACATCTCTGGCAGTTAAAAGACGGGCAATGGAAAGTGGCGAGGGTGGTGAGTGTAGGGCATTAACCCCTCACAAACCCTCCCCGGAAAAGAGGGCTTAAAAAGCAAAAACATATCCTAAAACTCTCCCCTACTGGGGGAGTTTTAGAGGGGGCTTGCGCAATCAAACCAAACAACATTCCCCTCCGGTTTCAATCTGAATATAATACCATCAACCGGCTTACCGAAACTACCTTTTACCGCTTTAAAAGCATAACTCATCCCTTCAAATTTACATTTTATTTGTTTCCTGCCGATGTTAGTATAAGGCAGCTTCACGCCGGCAGCAGTAGCCATATCAAAGTACCAGTCAACAGGCTTGTCACTTACCAACCACATTTTTATTTGCCGCTCGTCCATGTCAACTTCCAATGTACCTTTTACCGATGTTAGCGGCCATGATATGTGCATAGAAGCAGCCGTTTTATTGGTGAATACAGGATTGCCACCCTGCACTAACACTTCCTTGCCATCTATAACAGCTTTCAAACGCAGGCCGCCAATTTCGTTAGGTTTACTCCAGATGTAGCTATCAACAACCGGCAGGGTAAAAAATGTACACTCGTTGGAGGTAGCCACCTGCCGGGTATAAACAGACGGGAAATTTTCATTAAACAAATGGATATCGCGGATACGGAGGTTGCCGTTTTCCCAAAGCATATTGATGCGGTAAAAGCGGCTGTTGAACCAGGCTGTTTTTAAATCGCTGCCTTCAATATCTTTACTTACCGTGAACGATGTTGGCGGGGTAACTTTATATTTCTTTTTAAACCATAAGCCCGATTGCTCCATGGTTTCCAACGTTATTTTTTGTTCATCGCGCAGGCGGGCAATCAGCGGCATCTGAATTTCGAAACCTTTGGCCATGGCATCCCAGGTAAAGGAGTTTTCCTGCCCTGCCTGGGTATAATTAAAGCCAAGCGCCTTATCTTCGGTAAATGATTTCAAAAACCAGTTAACCCAGACTGAATCGCCGCCGCCAAATTTATAAACAGGTTCGAGGGTTACCACACCCTGCCTTGCCGTACCCAAACCATTGTCATACTGGCGGATCGGGTCGCTGCCCAGCATCCTGAAAATGGGTACCGGGATTTGGTTTTGGGCATGTTGAGCGGGCATGTATGAGTTAATTTTACTTGGATAATAAGCCTGGTTCCAGTAACCGCCCCAAAGGGTATAACCATCGGTGCCATACTGATCTTTACAATTGGCCGATGCCACAATGTGGTACTTGCGATACATATAATCCAAACTGTAACTATCAATAAACCATGATGCTATTGATTTGGGGTAATAGCCGAAAATCTTTTTAAAATCGGCCATGTAAACGTCAATTAGTTTTTCCCGCTCCCCTGGTGTGTATCCGGTTGAGAAACCGATGTTAGCCCGCCAGTCCCAGGGATAACGGCCACGCCATTTTAGTCCGGCTTTTTCTACCTGAGGCTGCGGGATCTCCCACCAGGCACCTATTTCGAACGAGTTACGGGGTAAGGCTTTGAGTAGTTTCTGATATCTTGGGTCGATCAGGGCATCATACTGTAGTAAAAACGTACCGCCGAGGTGATATTTTTTCATGACCTCTACCTGTTTAACCACCGTTTGGTATAATACATCTTCAGTAATGGCAGCATCACGCGGCTCAAGCAGGCGGATAAAGTTAACTATGTTGACGATTTTGGGGGAAGGCGCTTCGTGCGGTTGCTTTTGGGCTAACAATTTTAACGAAAGCAGGCAAAAAAGCACGGAGGTGGCAGAAAAAAGCAGGCGATGTTTCAAGGTTAACAATTTTGGTGATGGTTGATAAAAGTAGGCATCGCGAAAGTCTTCTCTATCCCTGTCTGTCCTGCGTGGAAAAAAGTTAGCCTGAGCACCGACTCTTATTAACAAAAAAGGAGCAAACGGTTAAAGCTTGCTCCTGTAAATATTATCAAAAATCAGTCCTTTACTTCTGCAACTCGCTCAAAACCGGCTTAGCCAGGCTTGGCAAAACATTCTGGTCGGTTTTAATCAATTCCAAAACTTCAATTTCATTGTTACCCGCTTTAAACCACTCAACCGGGGCATAAACTGTTTGCTGCGGACCAACGTTCCAATACCGGCCCAGGTTATGGCCATTTAGCCAAACGGTTCCCTTACCCCATTTGCTCAGATCCAGGTAAGTATCAACAGGTTTCTTCAGGCTAAACACGGCTTTCTTTATCACCGGCTTACCGCCTGATATTTCAACGCCTTTTCCTGCTAAGTTCAAAGTATTTAAAGGCAGCCCGTAGCTGTACCAGTTTTTCACCTCGGTACCGTTCAAAGTAACCTTACCAGTAATGCCTTTTTTGTTTTTAAGCAGGTATGGGCCAAAATTGATGCGGCCAAGGTTTTCTACCAAAATTTCCAGTTTAACTTTACCTTTTGGCAGGGTAATTTGCAGGCTATCCTGTTTCAGGCGCCTGTCAAGGATCCCAACCCGCTTACCGTTCAGGTAAATAATCCCGTAATCGCGCAGGCCATCTATTTTAAGCATGGCTGTTTTGCCCCCGGTAACCGAGGTACGATATAAAGCGAAACCGTAAGCCTGGTTCAAATCTTCAAAAGTTTGTGGTGCCGCGTGCAATGCTGCTTTGGGTAAATGATCAAACAAACCGAAGGTTTGTGTAAAACGGATAGCTGGTATAGCCTCAGCAGGTTTAGCTGCCGGAACTTCGGGCAAGGTTACACCTGCAGGCAGGTGCTTCTTGATCACCTCCCTGAATTTCATATACTTATCGGTAGCATTACCTGCTTCATCCAAAGGCGCGTCATAATCATAGCTACTAATCTGCGGCTCGTACGGGTTTTGATCGTTAAAGTTTGCGCCGTTCATGAAACCGCGGGTGGTACCACCGTGAAACATGTACATATTGATGGAGAGCCCGGCACTTAACACCGAATCAAGCGGGGCAACGTACTTTTCGGCAGGAACAGTATGATGAGCGGTTCCCCACCAGTCAAACCAGGCCGGGTACCATTCGGCAATAAAATAGGGGCCTTTGCCGCCATGGTTTTCACCGATAAGCTTTTTCACTTTGGCCACGTTATCTACACCGTTAATAGCAGGCAGCAAACCAGGCAGGTGACCATCTTTAATAGCCGCTTCCGGATCGCAGGTATAAAGCTGTCCGTCAAAACCTGCTTCAATAAACATTTTACGGTTCAGGGCAAGGTAATCCTTATCTGCACCGTACGATCCGTATTCGTTCTCGATCTGCACCATCAGCACGTTGCCGCCATGGTTAACTTGTAAGGGAGCAAGTTGCTTGCCCACCTCCATGATGTATTTATGATACGCTTCAAGGTATTTAGGCTCCTTGCTGCGTACCTGCAGGCCTTCTTCCTTTTCGAGCCAGTAAGGGTAACCGCCAAACTCCCATTCGGCGCACACGTAGGGGCTTGGCCTTAAAATCACCCAAAGGCCTTCCTCTTTGGCAATTTTTACAAACTCGGCAACATCGTGGTTACCGCTAAAATCATAATGTCCTTTTTGCGGTTCGTGCACGTTCCAAAAAACGTAGGTACCAATGGTATTAAGGCCCATAGCTTTGGCCATTTTCATACGCTGGCGCCAGGCCTCGCGCGGTACGCGGGTGTAATGCATCTCGCCCGAAATAATCTGGAAGGGTTTGCCATCCAGTAAAAACGCGGTATCACTTAGCGCGAAGGTATGTTTCACATCCTGGGCGGCAATCCTACCGGTTACCAACAAAAAAAAGAAGAGGGATAACAGTTTTATAAACTTCATATATTAAAAATGCAGGGTGTTAATTTTTGTGTTACTATGCCGATGCCTATTTTACAATTAATGTTACAGTTGATGGTTTAAGCTTACCGGCGCTAAATTGAACGTTTACCTTACCGGGAGTACCGTTGGTTTGAATATAAGCCAGTAAATGGCCGTGCAGGGTTTTACGGCGGTTTGCCTGGTAGTTTTCGTGGCTGGTGGTACTGCCGCTTTCCAATCCTAATAATTTAGCCGGGCCGGTTATGTTAACGGTTACTTCGTCATCAGCATTAAATACCGGGTTACCATCTTTATCGGTTACATAAACCTCCACCTGGCTCAGGCCTTTGGTCTTGATGCCAAAAGTTGTATTGTCGGCTACTACTTTAAGTTGATTAGCTTCGCCTGCCGTTTTGATGCTGTTCATGGATACCTCGGTGCCGTTGTTGTAAGCTTTTACAACCAATTCGCCGGGTTCATAATCAACCTGCCATGACGGGGTACGGTTACGGGCTACGCTTAATTTTTGCCTTCCTAATGATTTGCCGTTCAAAAACAGTTCTGCTTCCTGGCAGTTGGTAAAGCAGTCTACCTTTATTTTATCGCCCGGCTTCCAGTTCCAAACAGGTTCGGCAGTGCGGTGGCTCCAGATACCGCGATCTTCGGCACCGGTAACGGCACGTGCGCCTATGTAAACCATTGGCTTAGCGGCCCACAAACTCTGCCTGAAAAAGTACTCGGGCTTTTTAAATCCTGCCAGGTCTATCAGGCCTGCGCCGTTGCTGCGCTGCGGCCATTTTCCGGCTTCGCCCAGGTAATCAATACCGGTCCACAGGTATTGGGCAGAGATATACTCGTTGCTATCCACGGCGTTCCAGGCTTGTAGCTGATGGCCGTTCTCGCTGCCGTAAATAATGCGGTTAGGGTATTTTTTATGATCTTCAGGGTAGCGGTACTCCTGGTAGTTATATCCTACGATGTCCAATACTTCGGGATACCCCACCTCGTTCGACATGACTACACCGGCCAGCGCGGCAGTTACCGGGCGGGTGGTGTCAATATCCTTTACAGCTTTAACCAATCTTTTAGCTATCGGGGTTAAGCCACTTGCCGCGGGGTGGTCGGGCAAATAGCCTTTCCCGTAGATCTGCGGATTGCGGCCTGTGTTTAACACCTCATGCGTATAAGGGTCATTAGGATAATCAATTTCATTACCAATGCTCCACATAATAATGGATGGGTGATTGCGCGAGCGTAAAACCATGTCGTGTACGTCCCTGTCGGCCCATTCTTTAAAATATTCGTGATAGCCGTTTTTCGATGGCGTACCCACATTCCAGCCGGCAACCCATTTGTTTTTGCCTATCTCCCACTCATCAAAAGCTTCATCCATTACCAGGAAGCCCATTTTATCACACAGATCATATAAATAATCAGCATGCGGGTTGTGGCTTAACCTCAGCGAGTTTACGCCCGCGTCTTTCAAGATCTTTAGCCTGCGCACCCAAACTTCCTCCGGAACAGCTACGCCTAATGCACCCGCATCATCGTGAATACAAACGCCTTTCAGTTTGGTGCTTTTTCCATTTAAAAAGAAGCCCTTATCCTTGTCAAAACGGATGCTGCGGATCCCTACCGGTTGTGTTATTTCATCTATTTTTTTACCCTTACTGCTAAGCACAACTTTAAGTTTATACAAGTTCGTGCTTTCAGGATCCCACAGTTGCGGCGACAGGATTTGCTGTTCAAATTCAACGGGCTGCTTCCCTGGTGCGATCTGTGTCTGTTTTTGTGCGTTGCACACAACTTTACCGCTCCTGTCAAGCAGGCTAACATTTACAGATACCAGGGCGGTAGTGCCGGTGCTATTGGTAACATCTATAATAACTTTCGCGGTAGCATTTTTTACCGAAACCTCCGGAGTGGCGAAGGCTACATCCCACAAACCGATATGCACGGAATTTTTAACAATCAGATATACATTACGATAAATACCCGAGCCTGTATACCACCTCGAATCGGCAAATTCGCTATGATCAACTTTTACAGCGATGGTGTTTTTTCCTGTCAGATTGAGGTAAGGGGTTAACTCGTATTGAAAAGCGATAAAGCCATTAGGCCGTTTGCCGAGCGAATGCCCGTTGAGCCATACCTCGCTGTTTTTGTATACCCCATCAAAATAAATAAATACCTGCTTACCTCTCCACGCGTTATTGGCTGAAAAGCTTTTTTTATACCAGCCTATACCTCCGGGCAGATAGCCTGTGGCGCTTGCCCATTCATCGCTAAAAGGGCCTTCAATACTCCAATCGTGCGGCAGGTTTACGGTTTGCCAGCCGGTTTCGGTTGTAAGTCCGCTGATTTCATTATTAATATTGCCCTTGTGAAAACTCCATGCCGAATTAAACAAGGTTTTGCCGTTCATATCCTGGGCTTTTACCAAACCCGGAACCAGCGCAAGGAAAGCAAAAAGCAGAAACAGGTAATTTTTATTTTTCATTTGGCGATAGTGTGTGCTAATTGATAGTTCCGGTAAAAGTGATTACCGAGCGGGCCGGGATAATTTGTTTTTGTACCGATGCCTTGCCTGCTTTTAGTTCGGCATTTTGTGATGTGAGATAGGATGAAACCAGTTTTAGTTTATTGCTACCTGCATTAATATCCGCGCTTACGTCATTTGCAGAGTTGTTTACCACCACCAAAACAAGGTTTTTATCATTTTTATAAGCCGATACCAACAAAGGCTTAGCTGTTGATGAAGCTTCGGCGTTAACCCTTATTGCGCCGGGCTTAATAAAACGGCTGTAGTTGCCCAGGGCCCACAGCATTTTGCTGGAGTAAAAATTGCCGTCGGTTTTATTTCTATCCACATAAACCAATCCATCTTTATAATCATAGGCTGAAATGGCGGTCCACCACTGCCATGCGGATGCATTGGCAACCGCGAGGTCGGTATGAATAACCGAGGCCAAATACAAAGCGGCATCAATTCCCAGATCGCGTTTGTTGCCATCTATTTCACCTGCGTTATCGCCTAAAATACAATACTCCGATTGCCAAAGCTCGAGTCCTTTAATAGTAGCTATACTATCAGCCAACGCGGTACGCAACTTTACCGATGACGCCATTGGCGATGTAGTAAAATAGCTGTGCGTGGCAATGGCTTTAGCTACCGAAGGCAGATTGCCAATGTAATTTGCAGAGCCGGGTTTAAAAAAGTCGCTGATTTGGTTGCCTTTTCCTGGCTTATCACCTTTGGTAAACAGATAGTTGATGCTGCCCGCCTCGCCAACCAATATTTTTGAGTTTATTTTATTCGCTGTAAATTGTTTGTTGATAGCGCGTACCACACCGGCTATCTCTGTATTATTATAAGGAGCGCCTTCCTGGCCTCCGTCGCTCCAATCCCATTGCGGTTCATTGATCGGGCTGATATAGTTAAACCTGATTCCGCTTGTTTTTTCAACACCTTTCACAACATCGCCCAGAAACTTAGCGTAGGCATCATATTGATCGGGGGCGATGTTCACCTTCCCACCGGTTGCATAGCTTTTACCATTTACCGTAAACTGTACCGGCGGGCTGTTGTTAAACCCTAAAAACTGGTTTACCCCCCGCCTCTTCGCTGCTTTTAAAAACCAAACCTGTCCGGCCTGGTTTTGCCAGTTGTAATTTCCATCCTTGTTTAAAAAAGACTCAGCACGGCGCCACTCGTCTTTAATGCCGCTTGCTTCGCCCTGCTGCGTACTTCCCGCGCCGATATTGAACCTCCACATGGAAAGGCCTATACCTTTTGGCGAACCATCTGCAAAAGTATCCCTGCTGAAAAGCCAGTCGGCAATCTGGTTTCGCTTGGCATCAGTCCAATTGCCTACAAACTGGCACGACCATGCATCGGAAGCGGCAAAGTTATTAATGGTTTGATAGGTTTTTGAAACATCAATTTTGATGGTAACCACTTTAACCTGGCTAAACGCCAAAGGTATATTAAACCCTATCGCGGCAACAACCGGAAGTATTTTTTTTATGGTAGAATTAAATATCATCATGTTAAATCAACATAGCAACCTGCCCTAAGCAGGTTGCTATGTGTTTATTACTGTTGTACAATTTGCCATTGCTGGTTATTACCCCCGCTATAGGCATATTGTATAATGTTTGCTCCGTTTGCGGTTGAAGCCCCGTTTACATCCAAAGCCTTGCCGCTATTGCGGTTAATTACTTTGTAAATACCTGTTCCGGTGCCGGTAAGTTGCCATTGCTGGTTATTGCCGCCGTTCCAGGGGTATTGTATTATTCCGGCGCCGTTAGCTGTTGAACTCATGTTCACATCAAGCGCCTGGCCGCTGTTGCGGTTGGTTATTTTATAATAACCGCCGCCGTTATCAGTTATTATCCATTGCTGGTTATTGCCGCCGTTTTGCGGCCATTGTATAATACCGGTACCGTTGGCGGTAGATGCTCCGTTTACATCAAGCGCCTGACCGCTATTCAGGTTTAAAAAGCGGTAGTAAGCTCCGGTATAAAAAGTATCAGTACCGCCTGCGCCTACACCCCAGGCGTATTTAATGCGGCTTAAACCCGAGGCATTGGTGGTTGATACCGTATAGTTAGGGGCTGTTCCATTTAACTGCTGTATAGCATAGCTATCGCCGGTGCGGATACCCGGCCAATAAACTGCCCCCATAGTGTAAGCCCTAACCTGGTTGGTTAAACCTTGCAGGTAGGCTATTTCCTGATCTGCATTGATAGCGCCGGTATAATTTTTACCACCCGTCATCGGGATACCAAACTCGGTTAATACCGCGCGGCTGCTGTAAGCGCCTATGTTTGCTTTAAAACGGTTTTCCCATTGCAGAGCTGTTGTAAGTGTGCCGTTACTGAAAAACGTATAATCATGTATCGAGAGCAAACAACCTGAAAAACGGCTATCGGCCCCTACCCCGGTAATATCCTGCGAATAAGATGTACCGCTGATGAGGATCCTGCCCTGCGGCACCGTTGGATAATTGCTTAACCACTGGGCGCAGATGGTTGTCCACTCGCTTAAAGTGTAGCCATGCGGCTCGTTAAAAATTTCAAAGTACACGTGGGTGTTGCTGCCATACTTATTTACGATGGTTTGCCACATCGACCAGAATTCGGTAGTGTTATCTATCTTACCATCTTTAGATGAATTACCTTCCCAGTAGCCTAATATTACATTCATCCCCTTACTCAGGGCCTTATCAATTACGCCTGTATATGAGTTCCACCAGGTTTGAGATACGGTTGAATAATTTACCGGTAACCTTAACGTATTGGCGCCCGTGTTATTCTGGATGCCGGTTAATACAGCATCGGCCTTGCTCGATACGGTGGCATAGCTATCTGTTGATGCCAATCCACTCAGTACCAAAATGCCATCACTAAAATTATCACCGTCTGCCGCCCAGTTTACGCCTTTGAGAGCGCTTGCGGGTGTGGAATCGGTGGTGACAATATCCGCGGCGGGTTTGGTTTCGCCTGTTGTCGCCGGTTGAGTGGTTATAACATTGTCCTTTTTACAGCCGACCATTAAACAACATATCGCCGTTAATAATAAACCCAGGTTCTTCATATTTTGCATAGGTTGATGATTGGATTGAAAAAAGGGGAAGAAAGAACTTTCTCCCCCTTTTTTGTAAAGCGGTTATTAATAGCCTGGATTTTGTTGCAGCTGATTATTCGAAGCCTGGATCTCGGCCCTTGGTATAGGTAGCCAATAATGTTGAGGCTTGAATGAGCGGCCATCCAAAGCCACTTTTGGCGTGTAGGTAAACGAGCCATCGGCATTTTTGGTGATAATTACACCTGCAGCCGGCTTGTTTTCGGTAACATCGGCAATTTTCCAGCGACGCACATCATAAAAACGGTGCTCTTCAAAGGCAAGTTCTACGCGGCGTTCATAACGGACAGCGTTACGCATATCTGCTTGCGACATGCCCACAGCCAACGGAGGCATATTGACACCCGGGCGCGAACGGATCAGGTTAATGGCAGTACGGGCTGATAAGGTAGAACCGGAAGGAATCACATCCGGACCGTAAGCCTCGTTAGCGGCTTCGGCAAAGTTCAGCAAGATCTCGGCATAGCGGAAGTAGATCCATGGCTGAAAGCCCGCATTACCCCATGGGTTTTGCAGTGGGTAGCCATCGTTCATGAATTTTTTAAGATAATAGCCAGTTTTGGTAGTATTCCAGTTGTCTGGTCCGTCTTTGCTGTCTCTACCACCAGGAATAAAAGCTTCGATAGATCTTTCGCGGTATTGAGCGCCGTTATATAATATAGTAGCGGCAAACCTTGGGTCGCGATGCTCATATGGTTTTGTAGCATCATATCCGGATGTTGGATCGGTAATAGGTTTACCGTTATCCATTTCATAATCATCAACCAGGTTTTGCAGCGGTGTATTACCTGCCCAGCCCCCATAACCGTTAGGCCCATTTGCAATTTCAAGATGGGTGTGGTTATCGTTTTTGGTATATAAACGCTCAAAAATGGTTTCGTTGGTAACGTTGTTTAAAAACAGGTTACCATAACCACCTGCATAAATACCGTATTTATTAAGGCTGATAACAGCTTGCGCGGCAGTAACAGCGTCAGCCCACGTACCGGCGGCATATAATGGACTTGCCGCATAAAGCATTAGCCTTGACTTCAAAGCCAATGCGGCACCCTTTGTCGCACGCCCTAACATCCACGATTCGTCATTATCAACCGGAAGTTTCGAGGCGGCATCAGTAAGTTGCGCAACGGCGTAGTCAATACTTTCTTTGATAGTAGCCCTTTTAAACAGCGACGCATCTTGCAGGTTATCAGTAAGGTTAACCACTTTATCGCCCATTAATACCACGCCACCATAGTTACGGATCAGATCCTGGTAACGGAACGCCCTGATAAATTTCAATTCACCTTCCAAACGCGCTTTGTGGATTGCACTGAATGGCATTTTTGGCAAAATACTTAACGCGTAGTTACACTCACGGATGCTCCTGTAGCTGCGCCCCCATAAAACACCAGCGCCGCCTAAGTTTTCGGGCGCAAGCTGGCCTCTTTGTACCAACCAAGTATCGTCATCGTTATTATAAATGGATTCATCAGTAAGTGAACTCCACATGCTGTATTCAAAACCACGGCCAAAACCAGGGTTAGTCCCATCGCCCTCTTTATTCTGTAACCTCTCGCCAATGTAACGATTAGTTACAAAAGCCTCAAATACGGCTGTGTCCGCCTCAATTGCAGCGGTTGAGATCCTATCCGTTGCCTGCACATTCAACAGGTCTTTTTTACATGCCGAGATACCCAGCATGGCACCGCATATTATTAAATACAGCGGGGTTTTATATTGTAGTTTCATTGTTGTTTACTAATTAAAATTTCACGTTAACACCTAAGTTTATAATTCGTTGCTGCGGATAAAACTGGCCGCTGCCGCTGTTGCCTTCAGGATCGTAATCTTTTACTTTTGTGATCGTGAACAGGTTGAACGCGCTGGCATAAACCCTTAAACCACCAATCTTAAGTTTTGAAAGGAAAGGAGCATTGAAATTATAACCTAACTGAACATTTTTTAACCTTAGGAACGACGCGTCATTAAGCCAAAAGGTATTTTGATACGACCCGCTTACCGAGTTAGACGAGCGATCTGCAACCTTTGGATAGGTGCCGTTTGGATTTGTAGGGCTGAACCTGTTATCGGCCCAGCTACTGTAAAAGTTACCTACAGTACCAGCCTCGGGCAATACATATTGGCTAACCTGCGCCTGACCTGAAAATAACAGCGACAGATCAAAATTTTGATATGCGGCATTAACGGTCATGCCGTAAGTAATTTGTGGAATATTGCCGTATTTAGAGCGGGTCTGGTCATCAGCAGTCAATTTGCCATCCTTGTTATAATCCTCATATTTCAAATCGCCCACCTGCGCTCCGGGCACATGCGGATAGCTATCCAATTCGGCCTGGGTACGGAAAATACCTATAGCATTGTAAAGCAGGTAAGTATTTAAAGGCCTTCCTGTTTTACGTTGATAAGGGAGTGTTCCGGCGGCTTCGTCAATAAATATGATCTTACTTTTAGCGTAGGTGACGTTGCCACTTACACCCCAGCTAAATTTCTCGCCTGTATGGTTATAACCTAAAGTGGCTTCAAAACCCTGGCTGTTAACCTTTCCGATATTTTCTGAAGGCACCAATGGTGTATAGTTTGGGTTCCCGTCATTATAAGGATTTACAATGCCCGAAGAGCCAGGCAATGAAGCATTACGTGAAGTTAAGATATCGGACCTTTTTTGTTTGAAATAAATTGCCTCAACAGTAAAGTTGTGTAGGAAAGTAGCGTTGATACCGATGTCCAGTTTTCTGGAAACCTCCCAGGTTATATTTGGGTTTGCAAGCTTTACAAGATTAACGTTTGGCTGGATAACGTTTGTACTAACTTTTGGGTCATAAGCTACAAAACCGTTGTTAACTAAAATATAGTTGTCAAAATATTGAAATCCCTTCACGTTATCATTACCTAATGAACCGTACGATGCCCTTAATTTCAAATCATCAAAAAAGGTAACGCTGTTTTTAAACCAGTTTTCTTTCGAGATCCTCCAGCCTACTGAAGCCGATGGAAAATACCCCCACTGTTTGCCAGAAGGGAATATGGAACTACCATCGGCACGTAACTGACCTTCAAACAGGTATTTTTCGTCATAAGCGTAAGCTAAACGGCTAATAACACTTCGGCGGTTATAATTTGAACTATAGCCAGAGTTTAAATAGTCTGTAGCCGCACCGCCACCTTGTGATAATTCAGGTAATTGAGTTGATAAATAGTTATAGCGATTTGCATCAAAATACTCAAGGTGATTTTGGCTTTGCTCATAACCCACAAACGCGTTAATATCATGTAGGCCAAACTTCCTTGTAAAATTAAGTTTGATGTTTGAGGTAATTAGCGATTCGTTATTTTGCGATTCGAACAGGGTAGCTTTTTGGTTGTTGCCACCAACTATATTTTGTTCGTAAACGTCGGTAGATTTGTTATAATTATATAAGATGTAAGGCTTACTAAAGTTTTTATCAAACGTGTATGATTTATCTATTGAAAAGAAACCGTCAAGAGATAGGCCTTCAATCCCCGGAATAGCATAGCTACCCCTCAAAATACCATTAAAAACTTGTTTTGGATTATTATTAGTACCGCCAATATCGGTTACCGCTACGGCAGGGTTAGTACCTTCGATTCCCCTCGTAGGCAAGCCGTTTGGATAGAATGCCGCTATGGTAGGTTTAGCTCTATATACCGAACGGAATACATCTCCTGCGCCAATCTGCGGGAAAATTCTGTCTTCCTGGCGACCGGATAAAGACAACCCGACTTTTAAACGCTTAGTTACATTTGCATCGATATTTGAACGGAAATTATACTGGTGATATTTGGTTACCCCGCTTTTATAAATACCGTCCTGGTAAATTGTACCGAGAGAAACAAAATACTTAACATCCTCGCTGCCACCTGCAACCGAAAGGCTGTGCTGATTTTGTAGCGCTGTGCTTTTTAACGTTTGCTTTTCCCAATCGGTATTTGGATAATTGAGCGGGTCGGAACCATCTCTAAATTTTTGTATCTCAGCTTCCGAATACGTTTGATTTAGCCCTCCTCCCTGGCTTGCATAATAACCAATCTCGTTCACTATGCGGGCATAAGTTGCCGCATCGGCCATTTTTGGCAAACGGGTTGGTGAGCTAAAGCCTTGGTTAAAGCTATAATTGATAGTTGGCTTGCCGGTTTTACCACGTTTGGTAGTTACCAAAATCACACCATTAGCCGCTCTGTTACCATAAATGGCAGCCGAAGCGTCTTTTAACACAGACATACTTTCGATATCATTCGGGTCGAGCCTCTCCAAACCGCCAATCTGGCCAGGTACACCATCAACTACGATAAGTACATCGTTGCTGCCGGTAGTAGCTTGCCCACGAATGGTAATGCTTGATCCATCATACCCCGGCTCACCGCTACGATTATTTACAATTACGCCTGAAAAACGGCCTGCCAAGGAGTTTGAAAGGTTAGGTTGCGGACTTTTCACAAGTTCGGCACCTTTTACCTGCGATATTGATCCGGTTAAAGTGGCTTTCTTTTGCGTACCGTAACCTACTACTACAACCTCGTTCAGTGATTTTGAATCGGCCTGTAATTGTACGTTAATGGTTGTTTGGCCGTTAAGAATGATTTCCTGCTTGTTGTAGCCTATATAGCTAAACACTAAAGTGCCAGATGACGCGTTTGGCACGTTAATACTAAATTTACCGTTAATATCGGTAACTACACCTGTTGATGTACCTTTTAAAGCAACGCTTACGCCTGGTAAAGTCTGGCCTTTTTCGTCGGTTACCTGGCCGCTTATACGGTCAACGGGCAGGCGCTGCTCATTGATGCTGCCTGTCATTGCCATTGCCGGCAACTGTGCCGTAACAAAGCAAGCCATAGCCATGCTTGTGGCAAGGGCGAAAAAGCGGGGTGACCATTTCCGGTGGGGAGAATCCTTTTCGAGTAAATTTGGTTTCATACGGTTTTTTAAATTGGTTTTAAAATGAAGTAAACTTCGCCGCGGTTAAGGCATTTCTGTTTACCGGTAAGCCTTAGCGATAATCTCCGCTTGGCCGCCTACCCGCGCTTCAAATAAATGTCCTTTTACTTTAGTTTGGTTTACACCATGGTTATTGGTAAGGGCTAAATTGCACGAAAAACACCCTGATAAGTGAGGGGTAAATTCTGATTAAGACGGGGGGTATTTAATAAAAAAGTGCTGGTTTACCGCTTTACGGGCCATTTTAAACAGGGGGTAAATTAATACAGGTAAAATTTACAGGAGGAAGTTTCGTTGAAACACCCGATACACTAAGCATGCGAAACTGGCAGGCAAAACCTAAGAAAAAAGCGATGAGTTATCTCATGCAAAACGTTATTGATATACGAAGTAATCAATAACTAAACGCGGCAAAACTGCCCATGCAATTGCATCGTTTATCGCGACGGCATTTTTTGGAAACGGCAATTTTATAAAACCGGGGGCTTTATGTTTCAATATGCCCCCGATCAATTCTCCTTAATCACATCCCGGTTAACGTTGTAGTTATTATGAAAGGGCTTGCGGTACTTCTTAATATAATCTGAAGGATTAATACCAAACAGTTTATGAAACTGTTCCCTGAAATATTTCAGATCATTCAAACCAACCTTGTAGCCTGCCTCGTAAACCGTGCTATCAGATGAGAGCAAAATTTCGGCGGCTTTACGCAGGCGGATAAACCGGATAAAACTATTGGCCGACTGACCGGAGATAGATTTGATGCGCTTATACAAATTGGAGTGGCTCATGCCAATTTCCGCGGCAAGGGTTTTAATGCTAAAATCAGGATCGGTAAGGTGCAGTTCCACTATCTGCAAACACCTCTCCAAAAACTCTTTGTATTCCTGCGAAATCTTCAGATCATTTGATTTATTGAGCGTGATCTCGTTATAAAAATATTTTTGCAGGTTATTGCGGCTTTTAAGTATGCCGTTAACACGGGCTATCAGGATATCCCTGTCGAACGGTTTGCTGATATAATCGTCGGCCCCGCCCTCAATGCCTTTCAGTTTAATCTCGGGCGATGAGCTGGCGGTGAGCAATATCACCGGGATATGGTTCATTACCGGGTCTTCTTTTATCCGGCTGCATAATTCAATCCCGCTCACGCCGTTCATCATCACATCGCTTATCACAATATCAGGCATCAGATTGCAGGCCGCTTCAAGGCCCGACGTGCCGTTATCAGCTTCAAATATTTCGAATTCGGCGCTAAAAATCTGTTTAAGGTACGTTCTGATCTGTTCGTTATCATCAACCAGCAGCATGGTTTTGGTGGCCGAGCTTAGCGCTTCCTGATTTTTAACGGGTGTCATCAATTCCGGTTCAGGAGATACCAGTTCATCCTTGCTCTCCATCAATTCATCCAAAAACACCGAACTTTCAGCAACATCTTCAAAAATAAATTGCTGACCAAAATGCTCTTTTCCTTTCAATAACGATACGAAGAAGGTTGTGCCCGCGCCCGTCTTACTTTGATAGGTAATGTTACCCTTATGATTTTCAATAAAAACCTTAACCAGGTAAAGCCCTATACCAAAGCCCCCCGCATTAGCCATGGGGTTTTGTAATTGATGAAACTTGTCAAACAACTCATCGCCCGTACCCTCGGCTATACCGCAACCACTATCTTTTATGGCAATGGCAACACCATCTTCGCTATCTGTTATGGTACAGTTTACAATGCCTCCGTCGGGTGTAAATTTCAACGCATTGGAGATCAGATTAAAGATCGCTATTTCCATCTTCTCCTTATCAGCATATATTTCAATGTTATCCCGGTCGGTAATAAAATCAAACTGGATATTCTTGACCCGCGCCTGGTGATTGAAACATAAAAATACCTCGTGGCACAGCGAAACGATGTTTAGCTTTACTATTTTCAGCTTATCGGTGTCGCTCTCGGCCTTACGGAAAAGCAGTAACTGATCAACCAAACTCAACAAACGGCGCGCGTTGCGGTAAACAATATGCAGGTTACCATTGTCATCCGGCCCGCTGCCCTTACCAAACAGCATATCCTTTACCGGGTTAATGATGAGGGTTAAAGGCGTACGGAACTCGTGCGAGATATTGGTAAAGAACGAGAGTTTACGCTCGTTCAATTCCCTGTCCTTTTCGGCAGAAAGTTGGGCTACCTGAACTTCTAATTTAAGCTTTGCCTGGTTTATTTTGTACAACCTGTAATAATTGATCATAAAACCGGCAGCGGCGATGTAGCAAATATAGGCCCACCAGGTTTTATACCAAGGCGGCAGTATGGTTACCTGTAAGGTGGCATAATTATCAAACCAGATGCCATCCTGGTTTGATGCCTTTACCCTAAAGGTGTAAGTACCCGGTTCAAGGTAACGATATGTGGCCGAACGTTGATTACCCACATAGTTCCACGACTTATCGAGGCCTTCCATTTTGTAAGCAAAATCGCCTTTTTGCGGGTAAGCATAATTTAAGGCGGTGTATTGAATGGAAAATACCGACTGATCGGGCTGCAAAACGATTTTCCTTGTTTCATTTACTGCGGCAGGCAGCACTACGCCATTGGCATCACGGTTACCGGCTTCTACCTGTTTACCAAAAATCTGCAAACCGGTAATCACCACGCCGGGACGGTAATAGCTTTTATTTACCTGTGACGGATCAAAAGCGTTTAGCCCTTCGGTACCGCCAAAGTACATTACACGATGGGTGACATCAAAAGCTACTGAGCCGACATTGAATTGCCCACCCTGCAAACCATCAGACTGGTCGTAATTTTCTATTTTCCCGGTAGAGGCGTTAATGCTGGATAAGCCTTTATTGGTACTTACCCAAATGTTGCCGTTGCCAGCATCTTTTACAGCATACACTGTATTATTTGCCAGTCCGTTTTTTTCGTTAAATGCTTTCAGCGAGTGCTGTTTAAGATCATACCTCAGCAAGCCATCGCCTTCTGTGCCAATCCACAAGCAATTCCGCGCATCCCGGTACAGCGAAAATATTACCGCCCCGGGCAGGTATTTTTTTTCATCAGCCGTTTTTAAAAACCTGGTAAAGCGGTTTGTGCCCACATCAAAATAGTCCAGTCCTCCGCCGTAAGCGCCTATCCAAAGGTTACCGTTCTCATCTTCGGCAATCGCCCTTACATCATACGAACTGATGTTGCTGTTGGCCGGGGTATAATTTTTAAATGAACGGGTTACAGGTTCATATAAACTCAACCCACCGCCGTTAGTGCCTATCCAGAGGCGTTTACGCTTATCCTCATAAATTGCACGTACATCATTACCGCCAAGACTATTAGCTACACCGGCAATATGGCTAAAATTGGTAAACGAATCGGAAGACCGGTTATATAAAAACAATCCCTTCGCATAAGTGCCAATCCATACATTGTTGTTACTATCGGTAAACCCGCTTAAAATGGCGTTGTCGGTTAAACTTCCGGCCAACCCATCGGCTTTGTACCGTTTTATCAGCGTACCATCAGGCCTGGTTTTGAGTAACCCGTCGCCATCTGTACCAAACCACAAGTTACCGTTTTTATCAATGGTCATCCCATAAAAACGCACCAGGCTCTCACCGTTTTTATCAATGTTTTTGCGTTGTATACGGGTAAATTTTTCTGTTTTATTACTTACCATGTAAACGCCATCGCCATAGGTACCCAGCCAGGTGTTCTTATCCCTGTCAATATAAAGGGTTTGCACGGAGCGGGGGGTAAGATTAAAACCGTCATCGCCGGTAACAGGCTCAAGTACAAAACTGTTAACGTTATAGTTAGCGGATGAGCCCGGATCAAGTTTGTACAGACCGCCATCCTGCAGGCCAACCAAAAGTTTCTTATCGGTTGTTTCGTTAAGCGCTATATAACGTTTGCTTTTAGCCCCGCTTTTTTCATTGGGAAGCTGGTAAAATTTACCCGACTGCCGGTTGTACCAAACCAGGCCGTTGCCGGTGGCTATCCAAATGTTATGAAAATGGTCTTCAAAAATATCATTGATACGCCCTGAGGGGGGTAAATTAATATCCAGTTTCTTTCCGATAACACCATTTACCTGCATAAACACGTTAAGCCCTCCCTCCTGGGTACCTATCCAGAACAGTCCCTGCGAGTCTTCGAGCATCGAAATCACCCTATCGTCGGTCAGCGATAAAAGTGTTTTTTGCCTGTAATTGGTGAACTTGGCGGTCTTGGCGTTGTAATATGAAAAGCCTATACCGTAAGTGGATACCCAGAAGTTGTTACCCCGCGAAGAGACGATGTTGTTTACATCCTCTTTTTGGGCCCGGCCAATGTTTACTTTATAATGGGTAAAATTTTCTGTACGGGTATCCAGCCTGCTTAATCCATCTCTCGATCCTATCCAGATATAACCGTCTTTACCTGTAAAAACTTTTTCGACATAATTGCTGGTTAAGCCGGACGAATCCCTTTGTTTTGATTTAAATACTTTGAATGTTGTACCGTCAAAACGGTTAAGCCCATCGCTGGTTGCAAACCACATAAAACCATTCGCATCCTGGGTAATGCTGTTCACGATGCCGAACGAAAGCCCATCCTTTAGCGAATATTTTAAAGCCTTGTTTTTTATAGGCGATTGGGCATGCAGCACTGTAAAACTTAGCTGCAAAAGCACCACTACCGAAAGCCTTATTAAAAAACAAGAAGATTGTTTACGATGTAAAAGTATCAGCATTTAATTCCCTCAATATCAAAAGCCCAACAGGCTTATAAACTTTGTTTAAAACGTAAATCGTAAAATGGGCGAATGATTTTCAAATGCCACAAACGCCGGTTTTGATGGTTTATAATTGAGAAGCAAGATAGAAATTAATTGTAATTAAAACACTTAAATTAAAAATATTTTAGTTTGCACAACAAGTGAAACATGCTGAGCGGGGCAGTTGACGTGTATAGTACCACGCTTACAAGCAACTTAAACCGCTGGTTTCGATTGAACTTTTAACATGTAGACCTCAAGTTACATTAAGCATATATTAAGTTTTCATTATCGAATAATCCCGAAGCCAATTATTCAAATTTCCTACAACTTTTGGCAAGTTTCTTTGCGAAAAAATCACCCGTTGCTCATGAAACACCATTACTTTAATCACAGGCTTTTGCTCTTCGTGGCATTAAGCCTGTTATTTTCTATTAAAACTATCGCGCAAACCATAAAAGGGAAGGTAAGCGATTTTAAAACCGGCGAACCCCTTGTCGGCGCTACTGTGCATTTAACACAGGCCGGCGCCAGCAGGTTTGTTGCTGTATCGTTAAATGGTTCTTATAGCTTTAAAAATGTAAAAAGCGGTGCTTACCAGCTACAGGTAAACTATGTTGGCTATACAACTTCACAGAACTACCAAGGTACCATTACATCAACCGATGAAATTAAAATTATCAATGTAAGTATGCAAGACGCGAGTCAGCAAATGACCGAGGTAAAGATCACCGCCTCAACCGGCAAAGAATCTGATAGGGCTGTACGCACTATAGAAAAAACATCGCCTATGGTGCTTAATATCCTATCGGCCAACACCATTAAACTTTTGCCCGATGTTACTGTTGCCAACGCCCTGCAACGTGTAAGTGGTGTTACTATCCAGCGCTCAGCAAGCGGCGAGGGCCGTTACGCCATCATCCGCGGTATGGATCAGCGTTATAACTCAACCCTTGTTAACGGCATTAAAATACCAAGCCCCGATCAGCAATACCGTTTTGTACCGATGGACCTTTTCCCATCAGAAATGCTTGAACGCCTTGAGGTGATCAAAGCCTTAACGCCAAGCATGGAAGGCGACGCCATTGGTGGTGCTATGAACCTGGTAATGAAAAGCGCGCCAAGCCATTTTACGCTCAGCGCCAACGTATCGGGCGGCTTTTCGGGCTTATTTTCAGATGGCAGGTTGTTTAACGCGTTTAATGCTTCGCCTAATAAGCAGTCGCCGGCCATTGTTAACGGCAACAACTTCGCGGCTACCCCTGCCGATTTTAATAACAAAGCCATAACCAGCGGTCACAGCCTTAACAACCCGTTCAGCTCAACGGCGGGTTTAACCATCGGCGATAGGTTTGCCAATAACAAATTAGGCGTTATCTTATCGGCCAGCTATCAAAATGTATATCGTGGTTCCGATTCAAAACAGTTAACGCCAAACGCCCAGCCATCGGCTATTCCTGCACCAAACACACCTCAGTTTTCTGATGCTTATGATCGTACCTACTCAACGCAAACCAAACGGATTGGGGTCCACAATAAAATTGATTATGCAATCAACGATAAAAACAAACTATCGTTATACAACCTGTATATCCACCAGGACGAATCTGAAGCGCGTTTAACAGCTGATACTTTGGGTTTAGGCTTAAATACTACCGCTTTAAACAAGCAGATCACCATATCAAACAGGAGTACCCTAACCCAACAGTCTATTTACAACTCCACTCTGCATGGCGATCATATTTTAGGTAGTAAGCTGGTATTTAACTGGGATGGAGTTTATTCGGTTGCCAACAGACACATGCCCGACAGGACCGAGTTTTTATACGATGCCAACAAATCGTTAAACAGCGCAGGCTCTGTTACCGCCGAGTATGATAACAATACCGAGCTTATTCATCATTGGGAAAACAACCGAGACCGTGACCTGAGCGGCTATGGTAACCTGATTTTCACGCCTAAAATTGGTAACCGCGACGTTGAATTTTCGATAGGTGGCCTATATCGCCACAAAACACGGGATGCTGATTACATCGATTATCACCTTAAAGGAGGTTTAACTTATTATAACAACAACTTTAATTCGTTGCCATTTGCCATTACTACCCCGGCGGGCGGCCTGGGCAGCAATAACGATAGGTTAGAAAACAACTACCATTTTATTGAGAATGACAACGCCGAATATTTTCAGTTTAAATTTAACCCCTTAGATAAGCTACAGGTTTTAGGTGGTGTAAGGGTTGAAAATACAGATATGAGCTATGCTACGCAATCGCCAATTACGGTTACTGAACGTAGCGGAAATATCAAATACACTGATGTATTGCCAAGCATCCACCTGAAATATGAATTAGCCGACAATCAAAATATCAGGGCATCATATTTCGCCTCTATCAGTCGCCCTGGTTTTGGCGAGATCGTACCTTACAAAATTACCGGCGAGTATTATGACCAGGAAGGCAATCCCCACCTGAAACACATCACTGCCGATAACTACGATTTGCGTTATGAACTGTTTCCGGGCGGAGCCGACCAGTTTTTGATCGGTACGTTTTATAAAAAGATCTACAATCCTATCGAATACTTTGTGGTACGCGATGGTGGCCCAAGTACCCAGGTCATTAAACCGATGAATGATGCAGGCAATGCAACCAACTATGGTTTAGAAGTATTGGCCACCAAGTTTTTTGGTGTACTGGGTTTCTCGGTTAACTATACCTATACCCACTCCAGGATCACCACTACTAAATTGCTTTACCAGCAGGGTGCCGACCAAAAATCCACCCAGGATTTTGTGAACGAAACCCGCCCGCTGCAAGGCCAGGCCGATAACGTAGGCAACGCGTCGATCCTGTTCAAGAGCGCTAAATTAGGTTTGGATATGCAGGCTGCGTTTGTGTACACCGGCGAGCGTCTATTCCAGGTATCGCCTTACTACAACCTTGATTTTTATCAGCACGCTTACAATCAGCTCGACTTCTCCTTCGAGAAAACGATTACCAAAAAACTGTCTTTTTACGGCAAAATCAACAACATAACCAATGCCGCAGCCAAAATCTACCTGAAATTCCCGCACGGACAGATCGACAGCAAGCAACAGGAGTTTTTAGGCAAACAGGATATAACATCGCAAACACTGGTTCAGAGCGATTTTTATAAAACCTTCTTTTTGGGCGGTTTCAGGTATAAATTTTAATTAAACACAACGATGAAAAAATATATAGTTCCAATCATTTGCCTCATTATGGCAATAGGTGCTTCAAGCTGCCAGAAATGGAAAGGCGAACACACCGACATTTATACTTATACCCCGCCGGCCGCCAACCCGGTTAGCGATAAAGCCCCACTTTCATGCAGCGGTACCGGCAGTACTGTAGTGCCGGTGAAAGGCACCATGCTAAGTGGCAAAATCTACACGGTTGAAGGTGGCTGCGACTTGGTAATCAACCCTTTAGATACCCTTTTATTGCAGCCCGGCGTAACCCTTAATATGGGTACCGGCAGCAGTTTGATCGTGTTGGGTACACTGGTAAGCAACGGATCGAAAGATGCGCCCAACTGGATCACTGCACCGGGCATTACTAAAAACGATGCACCTGGAGGCGTAACGCCTGCCAACGACCCGGCGTATGCAGGTAAATGGAAAGGTATTGTAGGCGGCAGCACATGCAATTTAATGGTGTTGCGCTGGACACATATTGAATATGCCGGTTTACAGGAGGGCGATGCCACCTCAAAGATTGCCGGATCAGGCGCCGGCAACCAGTACAGCATATTATTTGCCAATTACAAAGGCAACTTTATTTTGGAAGACTCGTGGTTGTACGGCGGTATTGACGACCCCATACGTATATCGGCCGGTAAAATTGCCATTTTCCGCAACACCTTCGAAAAAAATGGCTTAAACGGCGGCGACTGTATAAATGCTAAAGGTGGCACTACCGGTACCATGGCCTATAACCTTTTTATAGGTACAGCAACCAATGGCCAAAAGGCATCAAACAAAGGACAGGCTACCGGTGCTCCGCAAACTAATGTTGTAATGTACAACAATACATTTGTAAGCGGTGGTTACCGGCAGGTACAAAGCGGCAGGGGTGGCTGTATTAATTTTGAGGAAGGTGCCGCGGGTATGTACTATAACAACGTGGCTATTAACTGCCGTTTTGGTTTCAGGGTGGTTGGCAGTCCCGTTGCTGATGTGGCCCATTTATCATACGGCAATAACTATCAATGGGCTGATTCGGTGAAAGTTGCCAACCAGTTTTATCCAACAGGTTACATTACGCAACCTCAGCCAACCGATATTCCATCTATAAAAACGTCAGCTAATTATTTACCAGCCGGTTATACCTTAGGTTCTATTTATGATGGTACCGATGCGGTGCAAAAAAACAACCCTATGTTTACCAACTTCCCGCTGCCAACAAGCGGACATCCGCTGGCGCAATACACAGCAGTAGGAAACTATAACTTCCATTTACAGGCAAGTTCGCCATTAATAGGCAAAGGCAACACCACTATTGCCCCGCTTATTACGGTACCGCTTGATAAGATCTACGGCTTATCTGAAGCTACTTTACCGGGCGCCGATCTGGGTTGCTACCAGCTTAACGGCAGCGGCAACAAACACTAATATTTAACGTACTCACCCAAAGGGCGATTGAGCAATCAATTGCCCTTTTTTATTCCATTTTACAAATGAAAAAGATCATTTATAATATTTTAACCCTGCTTGTGGTAGTCCAGGCATTTTCATTAAAAGTTCAGGCTCAATCTGCCGATCTTAAGATTGTATTTATCCGCCATGCCGAAAAACCGCTTAAGGGCGATAACCTTACCTGCGCGGGTATCAATCGCTCATTAAAACTGCCGGCTGTTATCAATGCTAAATTTGGCGTACCTACTTACTTGTTTGTTCCGGGTTTGGGTTTGGGCGAGACTACCAAACATGCCCGCATGTTTGAAACCGTTGTTCCCTTAGCGGCCAAATACAATTTAACCATCAACAGCAGCCGCGCCGAAAAGGATTCGTTAGGGATGGCTGCCGATTTAAAAAGCCGCAACGGAGTTGTACTGATAAGCTGGGAACACGGCGGCATAGCGCCGATAGTACGATCATTAGGTGTAAAAAAGCAAGGCTTGAAATGGCCCGATGATGATTATGATAGTATCTGGATAGTGAGCTTTAAAAATGGTGAAGCTGTTTTAAATGTGGATCATGAGGGTATAGTTCCTGAAGCAGGATGCAGTTTTTAAAGCGAATTTAAAAAAAACGCCGCAGCTCGGCTGGAGCCGAGCGGCGGCGGGGCGGCACCCTTTTGTTGTTTACAAATTCAACGCGTACATGATAATATTAACGCCGAATTTGGTATTATCCTCGGCCAGGAAACGCTTGTTCCTGAAATCGTAGTCCCACTCGCAGCCGTAATCCTTATTACTGTACAAAACCCCAATCCGTCCGTCAAACTCAATGGCTTTCAGATAGTCATGCACCAGGTCATCCCCCCAGCCGTTCAGCTCAAAACTGGTATTGGGCGGCCCTTTGTCAAAAGGAAAAAACGAATGATAGATTTGGTGGTTATTGGGGATCTTCTTCAATGCCGCCGGGCCAAATAAGGCGCTCATCTGGGCCTCAAATGAGCGGGCGAAGAGGCCATCGATATCATGGTTACAGTCATCGGCAAAAACAAAGCCTCCATTCTCAACATAGCGTTTAAAATTAGCTTTCTCCTTAGCATCAAACTGAACAAGTTTATGACCGCTGATATAGCAAAACGGAGCCGAGAAAATATCCTCACTGCTCAGGGGGATCACTTTTTCGTGCGGATCGATGGGAATAGTAGTGTACTCCAGCAATGAGTTAAGCAGGTTGGAAGGCATGCGCTGGTCGGTATCCCAATCGCCCGAATGATAACTTAACCTTGTGAAGGTAAATTTGCCGCTGTAACGCATTTTAATATTCAGATTTTAAAAGTAGCACATTATTCTGTTTCAATGGGGCTTTTGTTTTTGTATATTGTAAAGTTTCGGATACTTTGTTGCCTTTTTATTAACAGCTGCCCGTTTTTAGGCAAAAGGATGATATATTGGATGACTTATAAAAACTGATCTCATATTTTGGAACTTACCGAAAATAACGTAAAAGTATTATTGGCTAAACTGCCATTGCTAAAAAGCGAGATACAAAAGGTAATTGTTGGCCAGGATGCCATACTGGATGAACTGCTGGTAGCCTTCCTGGCGGGAGGCCATTGTTTGCTGGAAGGCGTACCCGGCCTGGCTAAAACGCTGATGGTGAAAACCATGTCGCAGGCATTACACCTGTCCTTCAGGCGCATCCAGTTTACCCCCGACCTGATGCCTACTGACATCGTAGGCACCGAGATTCTGGAAGAAGACCATGCCACCGGCAAGCGTTTTTTTAAATTTAACAAAGGTCCCCTCTTTGCCAATATTGTTTTGGCCGATGAGATAAACCGTACACCGCCTAAAACACAATCCGCACTGTTAGAGGCCATGCAGGAGTTTGAGGTTACCTACGGCGGTCAAACCTACCCGCTGGACAAACCGTTTTTTATACTTGCCACCCAAAACCCTATTGAACAGGCCGGTACCTACCCCCTGCCCGAAGCGCAGTTAGACCGTTTTTTGCTGCTCGTAAAAATGGGCTACCCAACCGAGCAGGAAGAGTTTGAAGTACTGAACAGAACCACGGGCACCAAAAAAGCTGATGTAAAACCGGTTATTAACGCCGAAGACATACAGCAGGCGCAGGCGTTAGTTAGGCAGGTAAATATCAATGATGAACTGGTGAAATATGTGAGCCTGCTGATACGCGCCACCCGCCCCGATACCACTTCATTAGCCTATGTTAAGGATTGGGTACGCTGGGGGGCAGGTCCGCGCGCGGGGCAGGCTTTGATTTTGACCGCCAAAGCCCGTGCTTTATTAAAGGGCAGGTACGCTGTTTTGATGGAAGATATCCACGCCATGGCCCCGGCAGTTCTGCGCCACCGCGTATTGATGAACTTTAAAGCAGAAGCTGAAAACATTACATCAGACCATGTTACCGCGGAGCTGATCAAAGCCATTGAAAGGCCAAAGGCTATCTGATAAAACATTTCCCTGTAGAGACGCATAATTGCGTCTCTCTGGAGAACACGCTGGCTTTACAGGGCCGCCATTCCAGCGTAAATTGCATGCCGGAGACGCAATTATGCGTCTCTACATATAAAATCCGACCTAAAAAAATGCTCGAACCAAAAGTATTAATGACCATTAAAGATCTGCCCTTACTCGCCAAAACGGTGATAGATGGCTTTTTGAATGGTTTTAATAAAAGCAGCATTAAAGGGCCCGGACTTGAATTTAGCCAATACCGCAGCTATCAGCCAGGCGATGACCTCAGGTGGCTGGATTGGCGCATGTACGCCCGTTCAGACAGGTATTACATCCGCGAATCGGAGGTGGAAACCAGTATTGCCGTTCGGTTTTTGGTGGATGCCAGCGCTTCGATGGCGCACGACGATAATGGCATTAAAAAAATTGACTATGCCCGTTTTATGGCGGCGGCGCTCGCTTATCTGGCCAATTTACAGGGAGATGCTGTTGGTTTATATATTTTTAAGGAGGGAGATTTGTTTTCACTCGCTACTAAACCCGATCCCCGGCATTTACAACGCTTGTACCACCATCTGGCGCAGATCCAGCCTTCGGGCACGTTTACTAATCCCGCACATTACAAAGAACTGTTTGCAGGTACAAACCGTAAGGAACTATTGGTTTTTATTACCGATATGTATCAAACTGATGGAGAGATCAGCAGGCTGCTCAACTCATTATCGGCACATCAGCACGAGATCATTGTTTTTCATCTGATGGGCCAAAATGAGCTTCATTTCGACTTCCACGACTATGGAACACTGGAAGATCTGGAAACGGGGGAAACTATTGATATCAACACCACGCAGTCGCTCTATTACAGGGATAAGCTACAGGAGCACCTAAACAAAACCCGGACAGAACTAACAGGAAACGGTATTTTTTACCGGATGATCAATACTTCCCAACCGTTGGATGAAGCTTTGCGCAGCTTTTTGGTTCAGCGAAATAAAAGCAGGTTTTAAGCGCTAATCAAAGTAATTAATGCAGTTTTTAAATCCCATATGGTTGTTTGCAATTGCCGCGGTAAGTATCCCGGTAATCATCCACCTGTGGAATATTAAAAGCGGCAAAACGCTGAAAGTAGGCAGCATAGCGCTCATTAGCGCTGCAGCAAAAAAAAGTAGCCGAAGCTTATTAGTAACCAATAAATTGTTGCTTGCGGTAAGGTGTTTATTACTTATACTGTTGGCCTTACTTTTATCAATACCTGTTTGGAAAAAAGAAACTAATACATCCAACGCCAGGGGCTGGCTGCTGATCCCCCGCGAAAACCTTACCGAAAGCTACCGGAAGCTGAAACCACAGATTGATTCTTTAACCCGCATGGGGTACCTGTTTCATTATTTTAACGAGGGATTTACTGCAGCGGAGATGGGCAAAGCGCTGGCCGACACATCGAAGCAATCACCAGCAGATGAAGATTATTGGGTGCTTATTAATAAACTGAACAGGCAAATTCCGGCAGGGCTGCCTGTGTACCTGATCACCCCAAACGGCATCAATCATTTTAAAGGCGACAGGCCATCAACAGCTTTAAATATCAAATGGAAAACCTACACGCCCGATGATTCCACAAGCAGCTGGATAGCCGATGCCTGGTTCACCGGCGAAAAAAACATACAGGTATTGCAGGGTCACAGCAAACCGGGCGGAACTAATTTTACCAGGCATATCATTAATTCGGCAGTAGATCATAACGCTGATTTCAGGTTACGCACCCTTGATGGCAAAGCTTACATCAGCCTGAAAAAAGGCGATACAAGTGACGTTATAATTGATACCACAGCTATCAAACTTACTGTTTACACAGATCGATATGCTGTTGATGCCGCTTATGTGGGGGCCGCCCTGCAAGCCCTGGGTAGTTTTAGCGGACGAAAAACGGTTATAAAACAATTTAAAACTCCGAACGAAATTACCGCCGGGCAAAACTGGTTGTTTTGGTTATCAGACCAAAAGCTTCCATCGGCGATAGCAAAAAAAACAACCAACGTACTGATCTACGCCCCCGGAAATGTTACCAGGACCAATTCATGGATAAATGACAAGGGGGCATTTAATATCTCGGAGCAAATTAGTAAACCGGGGCTTTACCAGCTGATCAACGGCAATGCAACCGGCGAAGCGCTTTGGACCGATGGTTTCGGCAGAACTGTTTTGAGCAGAAACCTGCCCGGCCACAACTATTATTTATACACTCATTTTAACCTGGCCTGGACAGACCTGGTTTGGGATAATAACTTCCCGCAATGGCTATTCCGATTGGTTTTTGACGAACGGATGCAAATGACTGCCGGCAGGCACGAACGCCGGGCTATCAGCAACGGGCAATTACTCCCTGGTAATAACAACGGAAAAGATACAGTAACCGGGCAGCAACCCGATATTCTTACCGATCTGTCTCATTATTTCTGGCTGCTGTTGGTTGCTTTATTTCTCTTAGAACGGTTTATGGCCCATCATCAATATCAACTTCAAAAACACTGATGGATAAACGAGGAACAGTATATCGACACATTGGGCAGATACGGCGATTTTATATTTGCTGCAGGCTTGTTGCATGTTTACTGTATTCCTTATCGGCAGCGGTTGTTTTGGGCGCGTTACTGCTGATATTCCTAAATGCGTGGCTGACCTGGACAGTAGCCATCTTATTTATAGTCTTCATTTGCCAACTGCTTTATCAAAAGTCATGGTCTACTAATGAAGCGGGCATCCTGAATTTCCTCAATCAACATTACCCCGAATTGCAGGAAAGCGGCAACCTGCTGTTAAAAAATCCGGATGAACTTAACCTGTTAGAGCGATTGCAGCTATCGAAAGTTGAAGAGAACCTTATCAACATACCTATAAGGCAAAAACATTTTTGGAAGCCGGTAAAGCAAGCGGGGATAGTTTTGGCAGCGGCTTTGGTTGTTGGCGCTTTGCTGGCGACCCTGGTTCATCTTAAACCGGGGTTAAATTTACCGGGTAACGAACAAGCAGCCGTAAAAGCGGGCAAAACGGTTGAAAAATTATTGCCGCAAATAAACGCCGTTAAGATAACGATAACCCCACCCGCCTACACAAGGAAGGTTAAACGCACCCAGGATAAATTGACCATCGAGGCCGAAGAAGGTTCGGCAATAGCATGGGAGGTTAGTACCAACACGCCGGTTAAACATGTTGCGCTATTGATTAATAACAATCGTATTATCAATTTAAAGCCTATTGATAACGATAAGCAAACATGGAAAGTGCAGGCAACTATCAACCAGGCCGTATTTTACCAGGTAAGTATTGGCGATAAACTATCAGAACGCTGTGCCATACAAATTATTCATGATCTTCCGCCGGTTATCCATATCCAGGCGCCGCAGCCCTACACTTATATCGACGCCGGCGAGGCACAGCAGGTGAACATTCGGGCCGGCATCAATGATGATTACGGCATTGCCGATGCGATGATATTTGCTACTGTTGCTAAAGGCAGCGGCGAAGCAGTAAAGTTTAAAGACTATAAGTTAGATGCAGGGTTATCTTTTGGCAGCCGTTTGCCACATTACGATCTGCAAAAACTAATAAAACTGCCCGCCTTAAATATGGAGCCGGGCGATGAATTGTATTTTTACATCCAGGCCACCGACACCCATCAGCAGCAAAGCCGAACCGATGTTTACACCGTATCAATACAGGATACCGCCAAACTGTTAAGCATGGACGGCATTGTAACCGGCACCGATCAAAAACCGGAATTTTTCAGGAGCGAAAGGCAGATCATCCTTGATTCGGAACGGTTACTGAAGGAAAAAGACAGCATCACTGCAGTGCAGTTTAAAAACCGCAGTAATGATCTTGCTACCGACCAAAAGTTATTACGCCTGCGGTATGGAAAGTTTTTGGGCGAGGAATCAGAATCGGACATCGGGGGCGATGACAACAACGCGGTAAGTGATCTCAATAATTTTGGCAACGCCGATGTGATCAGGGATCAATACACCGATAAACACGATAATGCCGAAGACGCGGGCTTTTTTGATCCCGCGCAAAAAGCACAGCTAAAAGCCACCCTGACCGAAATGTGGAAGGCCGAATTACAGCTCCGTTTATACAAACCGCAGTACGCCCTCGCTTTTGAGTATAAAGCATTGCGGCTGCTAAAAGACCTGCAACAAAAATCGCGTGTGTACGTGGCCAAAACAGGCTACAACCCTACCCCATTAAAATTAGAGAAAAGGTTAAGCGGCGACTTGTCTGCCATCAAATCGGCGTCGATAAAGCAGGAGATCAAGCCCAAAGAAGATGAGCTTGAAAGCCTGCGTAGGGCTGCAGAAGTATTAAGTCAGTTAAAAGCCGATACACCTGTAAACATACAACAACAGCAAATATTAAACCCGGTGAACCGGCAACTAAGCGCTAAAGCTGCCAGATCACCAGGCAGTTACCTATCGGCATTGAACGCGCTAAACAGCATCTTATCGCCTAACAGAAAAATTAAGCAAAGCGATATCATTTTAGTGCAAAAGGCTATCCAAAAAGCGCTTCATGAAGTAAGTAAAACGCCTGTTGCCGGGCAAAACAGCCCGGATATGGGCTTATCGGAGCAGTATTTTAAAAACTTAAACCGTAGCCGGCAATGATGCAAAACAACTGGAACATATTAGTTTTGATTATCTGCCTGGTAATTGGCGCGGTAGTGACATGGCAGGAAATTAGGCGCGTCAATAAAAGATTACTTAGCTGGCGGATCCTTGCCGTTATAATAGCGAGTACCGCTTTAGCCGGCATTGCTATCCCGATAAGTTTTCAAAAGGAGATCTCTGTTGACAACCAAACGGAGGCTGTTTTGGTAACCGATGGTTTTAATCCGGCCAGCTTATCAGCCTATAAAAACTTAAAGCGGTTCACGATAAACCCAGCTCTTAAAAAGCGCCATCCTAAACTTGTTTTAGTTGATGAATTAGCTAACCTCTACACCGACTCGGGCATTACCAGGCTGCATATTTTAGGCGATGGGTTAAGCGCTTATCAGTTATCGCAGCTCCATAATTTGCCGGTATCCTTCCATCCCGGGCAAATTAAACAAGGCGTTACAGCTGTAAACTGGAATACCCGCATTAAAAACGGCGACGAATTAAAGGTACAGGGCACCTATAAAAACACATCAGCTAACAAAATTAAATTAGTACTTCAAGGCCTCGGCACATCCCTCGATTCGGTATCTATAAAACCAGGGGAAACCGGCACATTCGAACTTAAAAATACGCCTAAAATTTCAGGAAAGGCTATATACCGCCTTTTAACTATTTCGGGTAAAGATACGGTTGATAATGGCAGCATTCCTTTCCAGGTTGACAGTACTGCGCCGTTGAAAGTATTGATGCTTACATCATCGCCCGATTTTGAAAGCCGTTTCCTGAAAAACTGGTTATCCGAAAAAGGCTATGCGGTAGCTGTACGCTCGGCTATCAGCAAGGATAAATTCCGTACTGAATTCATCAATACGCCAGCCATCCCCTTAGAAAACATTTCAGGTTCTGTTTTGGATCAATTTGATTTGCTGATCGGTGACCTATCTGCATTAAAAACATTTTCACCGCAAAATTCAGCTGCACTTCATAAGGCGGTAACAGAAAAAGGATTCGGCGTTATTATACGGGCAGATAGCGCCGCGGGAAATTCATGGCTGCAAAGCAGTTTCAAAACCGCGCTGTCGCCCCGGCGCGATACGCTGGCTTACCCTATCTTGCTACAAGGCAACCAACAACCCCTTGCCCGGATCACAACAGGGCCGCTTTCAATTCAATTCCAGGATGGTATGCGGCCCCTGGTTACAAACACACTCGGGCATTTGCTGGCGGCTACCTCCTTAACGGGTAATGGTAAACTGGTTTACACACTGATAAACAATTCCTTTAGCTGGGCATTGGCAGGCAATAAAGGCGATTATGCAAAACTATGGTCGGCTTTAATCCGGCAAGCTGCCCGCAAAACTCCGCCGGAAGCAAACTGGGCCATCCACACTGACATACCATCGGTATCTGAACCTGTTGATCTGCTGCTGCAAAGCGAAATTGCCGAAATTGCTACTGCCGGCAGCGCCGCTTTACCGCCCGATCAAAACCCACTGCTCCCCTTTGAATATCATTATCAATACCGGCCTGAAAAAACGGGCTGGCAGTTAGTAAAAGCCGGCAACGCTACAAACTGGTGGTATGTTTATGGCGATGAGGAATGGCAAAGCATCCGCAAATTAAAAAAGCAGGCAGATACCAGGCACTACAGCCTTAGCCTTGCAGGCGTCAACGATGTAACAAAACAGATACAGAAAAAAGCAACAATTTTGGTATCGAAAATATATGCTTATATTTTGCTCTTGTTAGCATGCACGTTTCTGTGGGCCGAAGCTAAAACGGCAGGGGCAGCAACAACCTCTCGCAAAGGGCAGCTATAAAACAACCCTATTTTTTAAACAAACGCCGGGCAATCCCATTCAGGGAGGCTTAAAGCGTTAAGGAGGACTAATATTTTGAGAAGACGAGACTTTCTTTATTTATCAGGTATTGGGGCAGGCGCGTTAATGCTGCCCGATTTATCTGCATTCGGTAAAACGATTGATCCGGCACAGGCCCTCGAGCGGGTAGATGTGGCCGTTAAAAAGGAGCTGGCCGATGTGGCCCTCAACACCGCAAAATCTAACGGGGCAACCTACGCCGACGTGCGCATTGGCCGCTACCTGAACCAGTTTGTAGTTACCCGCGAAAACAAGGTACTGAACGTAGCCAACACCGAATCGTACGGTATCGGTATCCGGGTTATTGCCAATGGCTGCTGGGGCTTTGCAGCCACCAACGATGTAACCAAAGAGGGCATGGCTAAAACAGCCCTTAAAGCAGTTGCTGTTGCCAAAGCTAACGCTAAAATTGGCGGCGCGCCGGTACAACTGGCACCGCAAAAAGGCTACGGCGAAGTAAGCTGGAAAACCCCGCTTACCAAAAACGCCTTTGAGGTACCTGTAAAAGAAAAAGTTGATTTACTATTGAATGCCAACGGCATAGCCATGGCGGGTGGCGCCAATTTTGTAAACTCGGTTATGTTTGCCGTTAACGAGCAAAAATACTTTGCTTCAACAGATGGCTCCTATATTGATCAGGATGTACACCGCCTCCAGCCAAGTTTTACAGTTACTAAAATCGATCCTTCGGCAGGCTCGTTCGAAACCCGCCGCTCGTTAAGTTCGCCGGTGGGTATGGGTTATGAATACCTCGACGCGCTGGAGAGTGAAAAAGTTGGCGGCATTACTCCGCGCTATAAACAACGCTACGACATGCTGGAGGATATTAAATATGCCACGAAGCAGGCCGCCGAAAAAATAAAAGCCAAATCAGTGGAACCGGGCAAGTACGACCTGGTGCTTGATCCATCACACTTATGGCTAACCATTCACGAATCCGTTGGTCACCCTACCGAATTAGACCGCGTTTTAGGTTACGAGGCAAACTTTGCCGGTACCAGTTTCTTAACGCTTGATAAATGGAAATCGGGCAAGTTCAACTTCGGCAGCAAGGCGGTTAATATTGTGGGCGATAAAACCCAGGTTGGCTCATTGGGCGCAGTTGGTTACGACGACGAAGGCGTTAAATGTAAAAAATGGGATATCATTAAAGATGGCATTTTGGTTAACTACCAGGCCATTCGTGATCAGGCCCATATCATTGGTTTAACAGAATCGCAGGGTTGCTGTTACTCGCAAAGCTGGCAGGACGTACAGTTTCAGCGCATGCCAAATGTTTCGCTGCTACCGGGCAAAACACCGCTTAGCGTTGATAACATGATTAAAAATGTAGAAAAAGGCGTTTATATTATTGGCGATGGTTCATTCTCTATCGATCAGCAGCGTTATAACTTCCAGTTTGGCGGTCAGTTGTTTTATGAGATCAAAGAGGGTAAGATTGTGGGCATGCTGAACGATGTTGCCTACCAGGCCAATACCCAGGAGTTCTGGAACTCGTGCGCGCAGGTTTGTGATGAAAGCGACTATCGTTTGGGCGGCGCGTTTAGCGATGGTAAGGGGCAACCAGCCCAATCAAGCGCGGTATCGCATGGGTCATCAACCGCGTTATTTAAAGGAGTAAACGTAATTAACACCAAAAGAAAGATCGGATAATTGAAATGGCAATATTAACTAAAGAAGAAGCCCGGGCTTTATTGAAAAAAGTACTTGCTTATTCAAAAGCCGAGGAATGCGAAGTAAGTATAAACGGCAGTGAAGGCGGCAATATCAGGTACGCCTTAAACGCCGTATCAACGGCAGGCGATGTCAGCACCATGGGCCTGGCCGTAACCTCCGTTTACGGTAAAAAGGCCGGAACCGCCACTATTGATGAATTTAGTGATGCCGCGTTGGAGCGGGTGGTTCGCCGCTCGGAAGAGTTAGCCCAGCTGGCCCCTCCCAACCCCGAATACATGCCTATGTTAGGGCAAAGTGAATTTAAGGAAGAAATAACTTTTAACCCAACAACCGCCGCTATGACACCTGATAGCCGCGCCGAACTGGTGGCTAAAAGTTTGGAAGTAACCAAAAAAGCAGGGCTAAGCGCGGCAGGTTTCCTCGAAAACTCAACTGGTTTCAGCGCGGTGATGAATTCAAAAGGTCTTTTCGCTTACACCAAAGGTACCGATGTAACTTTTTCGGTAACTACCCGTAACGAGGCAGGCACCGCATCGGGCTATGCCGCACGGGGTTTTACGGATGTGAGCAAGCTCGACACTTTTTCGGCAACCAAAATCGCCTCAACCAAATGTTTAAGCTCATCAGGAGCAAAAGCCATTGAACCGGGAAAATACACCGTGATACTGGAACCCGTAGCGGCAACCTATATGATGGAGAACATGTTTAGGTTTGATGCCCGCAGCGCCGAAGAAGGCCGTAGCTTTTTAAGCAAAAAAGGCGGAGGCACGCGTTTAGGCGAACAACTGGTTGATCCTAAAGTAACCATTTACTCTGATCCGTTCAATGCAGACCTGCCCTCTTCAACCTGGAGCGGAGAAGGGCTGCCTCGCGAAAAAACCATGTGGATTGATAAAGGCGTGGTTAAAAACCTGAGCTACTCGCGTTATTGGGCCGATAAAAAAGGCGTAAAACCGCTGCCCGGACCGGGCAACATCATTATGGAAGGCGGTGATGCCAGCATTGAAGATCTGATCAAAAGTACCGAACGTGGTATTTTAGTATCGAGGCTTTGGTACATACGCATGGTTGATCCCCAATCGCTGCTGTTAACCGGCCTTACCCGCGATGGTACCTTTTACATTGAAAACGGTAAGATCAAATTCCCGGTTAAAAACTTCAGGTTTAATGAAAGCCCGGTTATTATGCTGAACAATCTCGAAGCCCTGGGCAAGCAGGAACGCAGTATTAGCGTTGAAAGCTACCGCAGTTACCTGATCCCGCCGATGAAGATCAGGGATTTTACATTCAGCTCTTTATCTGACGCTGTTTAACAGATACTATCAGCCTGCCGATGTGATCGGCAGGCTTTATTATTTTTCATCATTATGAAATTTTTATCACTCGAACCATTTGTCCCATCCGGCAACAACTTCGAAGGCTCACGGGCTTTCTTTCTTGAATTAGGCTTTCATATCAATTGGGAGGTGGATGGCTATATTGGTTTTCAAAAAGATGAATGCCGGTTTATTCTTCAGAAATATGAGGAAATCAATTTTGCTCAGAATTTTATGCTGAGTGTAAAAGTGAGTGATGTTGATCAATTCAGAACAGATGTGCTGAACAGGCAGCTGCCCGAAAAATACGGTATCCGCATCGGCGGGATCTCGCGACAGCCTTATGGCCGGGAGGTAGATATTATTGATGTAGCAGGTGTTTGCTGGCACTTTGTAGAGCAGTGATTTTAGCGCATAATAAGCCTGCGCATTGACGAAATCGCAACACAACCTCCTAACAAAACCTTGCGCTCGCCAAAACCTTGCGCTCGTTTGCAACGAGCGCTTAACCTGGTTTCGCGATTGTATCGCGTGGCTTGCGTTATAAACGCAAAGCCATATTAAGCGCTCGTTGCAAACGAGCGCAAGTACAAAGAACTCGTTGCAAACGAGCACAAGCACACTCTTACTATCGGTGTAAACCAATCCAATCACCGTATCATTTTTCTCAATATCTTTGTGCCGCGCCAAACGGTTGTTTACCGGGATCTTGCGCTGATAAAATTAACAAACCGGCACATTTCTGATGAACAACCTGATACCCCAATTAAAAGCCTCAAAAAACCTTTATCGCCTGTTTATCATCTCCCTGTTTTTCACCTTCCTGGTTGCTACCGGCTCATTGATATTAAAATATTCAATAACAAAGAAACTGGATAAGCTGAGCCGCGAATTCAGGGAACCATCAAAAACCCAGGATATCAGCAATATCCTGATTGACCTGAACACTGCCGAAAACGATTTTCAGCAGGCGGGCCTGTATCACGAGCCTCAAAAACTGAATGATTATAAAAACAGGCTTACAAACATATTCAGCCGGATTGAGGGCATTTTAAAAGATTACCAGGCCGATAGCGCACGGTATTTCCCGGGTAGCCGACAACAGATCTCAGCCTCGTTAAAAAACAAACTGATGTTGTCAGAGCAGGTACTTGTACTGAAAAAAAGTTTTGATTCACTGCTCAAAGTAACTACCATCGAAGGTATTAACGTATCGGCGCCATCAAACCAGAATGTGAATTTCCAGTTTAAGCGCCAGGTTAAAGTAAAGCAATCGGCAGATACCACAGTAACTGTTAACAAAAACAAAAACGGTTTTTTCAAAAGGTTGCGTGATGCTATCGCCAATAAAAACCAGGCTACAACCCGTACGCTTACCATCAGGCGCGAAAGGCAAATTAAAGATTCGGTTACCAACGCGCTTAACAAAAAGCATGAAGCCATTATTACTGATCTGCTCAAAAAGCTTAACGAAAAAAACAACCAGCTGATAGGCTCCAACAAACGTCTTGTGGCCGCTAATCTTGATTTTGTATCGCAAATCCGCGAATTGTTAAAGCAACTCCGGGATATTGACCTTGGCGCCTGGATCAAAGACCGAAGCGACATTTTAAAACAATACCAGGCCGCTACCGACGAGATGAACACATTTACCGGCATAGCGATTATTGTGGTGCTTTTATTTATCCCCCTGCTCATTGTATTCATTTTCAGGGCCCGTACCGCCGAGCAGAATTACCTTACCGAAAATGAAAGGGCAGTTGCGCTGGCAAGTCAGAAATCAGAGATTCTGGCAACTATGAGCCACGAGATCCGCAACCCGCTTACGGTTATTAACGGCGCTATTTATATGCTCAACAAAACGCCGCTTACGGATGATCAGCAAAAAAAGATAGCAGCCATCAAGCATTCATCCGCCATGCTGATGGGTACCATCAACAATATTCTTGATGCCGGGAAGATGGAGAACCAGCAGACCGATGTACTTACCATTACATCGTTCAATCCCGGCCAGGAAATCAGGGAAGCGGTAGAGGCTGTTAAATTTATGGCCGAGAACAAGGAACTCGACATCACCGCTAACGTTACCGGCGATGAACAAACGTTAATTAAAGGCGACGCGTTTCGCCTTAAACAGGTTATGGTGAACCTGCTAAGCAACGCCATCAAATATACAGATACCGGCAGCGTAACAGTGCAGGCCGTTATTACCCGTTTAAATACGCAGAAAGTGGAGCTGCAGGTAAGCGTTATCGACACCGGTGTAGGAATACCAAAAGAAAAACAGGATAAATTGTTTACCCGCTACTACCAGGCCAACCAGGCCGGGCGTAAACCCGGTACCGGCCTTGGCCTGTATATTTGCCGCGAAATCATTAACCTGCAAAAAGGCAGCATTGATATTGAAAGTGAGGCAGGCAGGGGCTGCTGCATCAGGTTTAAGATAGCTTACGAAAAAGCTGAGGCATAAATACAATCAGCACACTTCTCATCAATGGTCGAAGTCGGGGGCTTGTTACTGGTTTAGAACAGCTTTGTTTTAAATAGTGATACCCTTTAATACATCGCTAAGCTTCTCCTGAATTTCCTTGTTACTTACAATCTTATACTTGTTGCGGTTAAAGCTAAATACACCATCAACAACCGAGGCTTTGCGGTCATATTCCTTCCCCGTTATTTCAATTGCACGATTAGCCGATATTACGCCATCAAGTTTAAGGTTAATGGTTTGTTGCCCGCCGGTTGTGAGATTTTTAACTTCGGCAAAGGTTGATGAGGGGTTTATAAACAGGTTAACCGAATAAACAAGCCTCTCCCCTTTTGCCACAGTAAATGAATCTGTTTTAAAACCAACGGCTGTTTCAAAAATGTCGTTCATGCCGGGCTTTTTGGCTACATACATAATTGATTTCGGATTGTTGATATTACCATCAAGCGGGATGTAATAGTCTTTAACCAGAAAGTCGCCGGTTTGAAAGCTTAGTTTTTCGTACGAGTAAAAGGGAGTGTGTTCTGTAGTTTGTGCCTTAAGGGCAAAAGGTAACAAGGCTATCGCAGCGGTAATTAATATTTTCATCGGTCTGTCGTTTTTTAAGGAAGACGACAGACCGATGAAATTAGTTGCAAGCCACGCTGATTATTCTAAAACTGCTGATATCTTATTTAAACTTTTCCGGATCGAGCCTGAAGAAGCGTACGGCATTGTTAAACAGGATATCTCTTTTTTGTTCTTCTGACAGGTAATCGGCATTTTCAATAATACTAAGGGAAGTTTCAATCAGTTTAGGCCAGATCAGCATATCGGTACCGTACATAATCCGTTTGCCGAAGCCCGCCTGCACCAAACGTTTCAGATAAGCGTTCACTTCTACCTGCGAATAGCTCCAGATCAAACCCGCAATATCTACGTAAACATAAGCATTGGCACCCATCAGGGCTATCATATTATCAACCAGTGGATAACCCGCATGCATCACCCAAACTTTTAATTTGGGGTGACGGGCCAGCAGATCTTCCAACAACAGCGGGTCGCCCATGGAGGCGCGGTATTTGGGCGAAGTGAGGTTAGCCATCCCGTTGCCACCGGTACCCATATGGATACCTACCGGGATATTCAGCTTCTCGGCCGCCGCGAAATAACCATCCAACGACATATCCGAAGGTGAAAGCCCTTGGTATTGCGGGGCTACCTCACCCATTACCTTGTAAAATCCGGATGAAAGCGAATCGGTAAAGGCTACCACGCTCATATCCTTTGGCGAGCTCACGCCTATGCCTGGAATAATGCGGTCGCCTGCTACTTTTTTCCAGTTACGGATAATACCAGCATCGCCGTAAACTACCATGGTCATGTTAAGGCGTTTGACGGTAGCCATAATCGAATCCTGCATTTCTTTATCCGAATGGGCAGCTTGCAGCGGGATGGCGCAGCCCGTACTTAAAAAAGATGGCGGCGGCGAGTTAGGATCTCCCCCGGGCATGTTTCTCAAAAACCAGGGGCATAATGGCGGCACACCAGGTGATGCTTTCATGGCATGCACGTGTACATCAATAATTGGCAGCTGCGCGCTTTTTTTGGGGGCGGTTAACTGGGCGCTCAGCAGGCCGGGCAAAAGCAGTAATACAACAATACATAAAGATTTTCTCATACGATAGCAAAAGGTTAATTGGTGGTAAGTATTTAATCTGCTTAAAATTAACGATGAGAAAGTCAACTTGCAATACTATAGTAACATTTTGTTACAATAATGTTTTATGACAGGACAAATTGATTCTAATAAATTAAAAAATGTCATCGACGAACTGCGTTAGTTATAGCGCAAGCAGCTGAGGAGGAATCTTTTTTACACCACCCCACCTTATTAAAACAAGAGCGCCGCCGGTAATTGCTTACCGACGGCGTTCCAATTCATAATGGGCCACTATTTTTGGGTTACCCGCACCCAGTCTACCAGCATTTTGGCCTGGCTATTTTTAACCATTTGCACGGTTGATTCGGGCATGCCGTAAGGCTTTTTTACGCCGTTTATCTTCACCGGATATGCTCCGCCTAAGGCAAAATTAAGGATGAGGTATTGCTGGTTATCAAACACCCATTTGCCGTAATGCTGCGCCATAGTTTTGGTTACGCGGAACATGAGTTTGCCGTCGTATTTAAACAATAGTTCTTCTGGTGTCCAGTCTACAGCATAGGTGTGCCAGTGGGTTACATCATTTTTAGCATCCAGGTACAGGCGGTTAACAAACGGTGTTTCGCCGCTGTAACCGCTGCCGTGCACAGCCGCGCTTACCCAGTCTTTTTCGCCAATGTATTCCATAATATCGGTTTCGCCGGTGTGCGGCCATTCGCCGGTACCCAGCAACCACCAGGCAGGCCATAAGCCTGCACCGTTAACTAATTTGATCCGGGCTTCAGCAGTACCATAGGTAAACTGAAATTTGTTTTGAGTAGTCATCCGGCTGGATATAAAATCAAAAAGCTGTCCGTCTTTGGTAATAAAGCCGGGGGCCGATTGCGGCCTGATCTCCAGCGCACCTCCGTCAGCTCCCTCTGCAGCTGCCCCATGTACAATGAAAGCTGTAGACGGCGTATCAACATAAGCCTGCAACTCATCATTAAAATGATTGTTTTTGCCGGTTATCTCAAAATTCCATTTGCTGCGGTCTATCTTATCCGCGTTAAAATCATCATAAAATATCACCTTGCCGGTTGAGGTGGCAGCAGCATGCTTTTTTTGTGCATAACAGGCGGATACCGAGACGGCAAAGAACACAAATGCTACGGTCCGCTTGTATCTGTATTTGTTTAGTTCCATAAATTATAACAGGGGGTAATAGCCGGGCTCTGCGGCCCGGCACTTTTTTAATTTGCTTTATAAAACCTGACGTAATCAACCTCCATGGTTCCGCTGCTAAAGCCCGGATCAACCGCGCCGCCCAGATTTCCCCCCATCGCCACGTTCAGGATCAGGAAAAAGTTTTGGTTAAAAGGCAATGAACCATCATTAGCCACCGTATGATACACATTACCATCTACCGAAATTTTGATGGTAGCAGGCGACCAATCTAAAGCATATACGTGAAACTCGGTGGTAGCATTGGTAATAGTTGTTGAGCCGCCATTACCATTACCGCCCGAATGACCGGGATAATGCAAGGTGCCAAGGATCCTGTTAAGGTTGTTACCTACATGCTCCATGATATCTATCTCGCCACAAGCCGGCCACGGCGAAGTTGCGTAATTGCTGCCCAGCATCCAGATAGCAGGCCAGGTACCGCCGCCTGCAGGCAATTTGGCTTTAATCTCCAACCGGCCGTATTTAAATACCTGCTTGTTTTCGGTAACCAAACGTGCAGAGGTATAGGCGCTGCCCATATAATTTTCTTTTTTGGCAGTGATTTTCAACGTACCACCAGATACGATAACATTGGTAGCCCTATCGGTATAATACTGCAACTCGTTATTGCCCCAGCCGCCTGCACCAAGATTATAGCCCCAAACCGCCGGATTAGGTGCACCATCGGTATTGAACTCTTCCGACCAGGTTGGCGTTGGTCCGCCGGTATTGCTGAATGAAATATTGAATGACACCGTTTTTGACACCGTACTGCCTGTGCTGCTTTTTGCAGTAACCTTAGCGGTATAGCTGCCCTCGGCAGGGTATTTATAGGTGACTGAACCATTGGTTGAGTTTTGGAAACTGCCATTGCCCAGATCAAACTCATAGCTTACCGCGTTGGTAGCCGTAGCGGTGAATGTAACGCTGCCACTTCCGTCTGTAGCTACCACGGCTTTAAGATCAAGGCCTTGAGGCGGCGTACCCACCGAGCCCAGTCCCTCGTTCTTTTTGCCGCAGGCGGCAAAAAGAACAGAGGCTAACATAATGAATAATGATATTCGTAAATTTTTCATGTTGTTACGGTTTAACTTTTAATTTCTGATACCAGGCCAGGCCGTCGATACCGATGTTACGCAGGGTTATTTGTGTTGAAGTAAGCGACAAGATCTCGTAAGTATTGCCACCTGTACCAAAATTGATCAAACCGTTACCGGGAACCAAAAACTGGTAGCCGGTAGAGTTCGAAGAGTTTGAACCCGAGGTAGCATTCATAAAGCTAAGGTTGCGAACGCCCGATACATCGATATCATAACAATTGTCGCCGCCCGATTTACCGTAAAATGTTGAAGCCGCGGCTATAAAGAACGATTGACCTTTATTGTTGATACTCATGCTTACCGTGTTGTTAGCGTTTTTGATGAAGGTGATCTCGTCATCATATAAACATTCGGCACGTTCGTTGGGAGCCGCGGCATAGTATGATGGTGTAAAACCATCTGCCGGACCAACACCAACATGGCCGGGGTTTGTCCTGTCGGTAACCCAAACTTTTGATGAACCGCCGGTCAGGTTATTCAATATGTCTGCGGGGATCACAAAGGCTACAAATACGGTCACTTTTTTGCTGATGGTTGAGGTGCTGCCACCTGTGCCAACAGCGTTAACGGTAATGGTATAATCGTTGGTACCGGGATTGTTGTATTTAACCGTGGTGGTACCTGCCCCCATTACCTGGGTACGGCCATCGCCCAGGTCAACCCTGTAGGTAATGGTGTTATTGGAGGCCAGGGTGATCTTTACCTTGCCGCTGCCCATGCCTGCCGGGTTGGCGGCATCGGCGCTGTCTACCACCAAGGTCAGCTTTAAATCTGACGGGCTGGTGAGTTGCCCGAACGAATATTCGGGCTTTTTGCAGCTGCTGTAACCAATAACAGCCGCTATGATAATTATCGCTATTGCTTTGATGTTGATTTTCATGATCTGTTATTAATTAAGGGTGATATCATCTATCAGGAAAGTATAATTGGCTGATCCATCGCCTTTGGTGCCGTTATCAAAAATCAGCACTATTTTTTGATAAGATTTTGCCGTATTGATAGCGCTGTAATCAAACGTTAGCTCTTCCCAGGCGTTGGCCGTGGTGGTTGATACTTCCTTCTCGAACGATGTGCTGCCGTCGGTCAGGTTCTCCACCTTTAACAATACCTTAGCGCCTGCACGTGGCGAGTACACCTTCATTTTAAAGGTTTTGCTGGTCGAAAAATCAATAGGATTATCAAGGGTGATAAAGCTGCCGCCGTAGGTTTCGCCGTTGTATTTAACCATTTGTGCAACTTTAGCGCTGGTGTTAATGCCTGTTGCATGCGGGTTGTTCACAACCGAAAGTACGCCCCCTGCAAAATCAGTAAAGTTATAGGTTACTGTCGATGATTCGAAGGTAAGCGGTAAGCCTAAAACGGTCGAACCCGGATCAGGCGCTACAAACATCACGTCATCCCAATAAAACTTTTTACCGCTGCCTGCATTACCAAAATCAAAAAAGATGGAAGCCTTGTCATAATTGGTAGAAAGGTTGAGCGCCGGTGTGCCTGCCGAGTTTTTGTTAAAGTCGAACGTCAGGGTTTCCCACGCATTAGCTTTGGTGGTGAGCACATCCGTTTCAACAGATTTTGCACCGTTGGTATGATCTTCCAGTTTTAGTTTAATATCGATACCCGCTGCCGGCGAGTAAACCCTTACGCTCATTTTGGTTGATGTAGCCGTAAGCGGAACTTTTGCCGAGAAACCGGCCGGCGTACCGATAGTAGTACCTGCCCATGTTTCTGCACCGTTAGGTTTAGTGGTTACCTTAACTTTATTGGAAGCGTTGGTTGGATCAACACCATCGGCAGTTTGGTTATTACCAAAATCGGTTACGGCATAATTTACATCTGAGGCATCAAAAGTTACCGGCAGGTTAATTTGTTTTAACACCGGTGGAGCTGCTACCACCTGAAAATCATCAGAATAAAATATTTTACCACTACCCGGGTTGCCAAAATCAAAGAAGATGGAAGCTTTATCGTAAGTATAAGTAGCATCAAAGGCAGGTGTACCTGCGGCTTGTTTGGTAAAATCGAATACCAAAGTTTCCCAGGCATTGGCCCTGGTGGTTTTTACATCGGTTTCAACCGAGTGGTTTCCGTTAGCATGATCCTCTACTTTAAGCTTGATATCCAGCCCCACGGCAGGCGAGTAAACTTTTACGCTCATTTTTGCGTTGGCAGCCGTAAGCGGGATTTTTGTTGCGAAGCCCGATGCTGTACCCAATGTGGTACCGGCCCAGACTTCGGCACCTGCCGCTTTAAGGGTTTTCATTACCTTATTGGCAGCATTGGCCGGGTCGGCAGCTAATGACGACTGGTTGTTGCCGAAATCGCTCAGTGTATAATCATAGTTAGGATCATCAAAGGTAACCGGCAGATCGATCTGTTTGCCTACTTTAACATCCTGCGTAAACACGGTTGTTGCCGCGCCACCGCTTAATGCTGTAACCTTTACAGTATAAGTACCCGCGCCTGCATAGGTATGCTTAGCAGTTTGCCCCTCTAAAAATGATACTGATGCAACCGGGTTGGTAGCTGTAGAATCACCGTAAGCCACTTTAAACAAGGTTTCGTAGTCGGCTGTAGCGGCTACGCTGATATTGAGGCCATCGGTTGATAAAGTTACTTTTAGGTTTTCGGGTGCCCTGAAGGCCACGGTTAAAGGTTGGCTTAGCGTAGTGGTTTTACCACTTAGGTTGTGACCAACAATTTTAACGGTGTAATTGCCTTCGGCATATTTATGCTGTACGTTTTTACCTGCCGCTACCTTCACGTAGGTATCGCCGCTATCGCCCAGGTACACATCGTATGATGACGCGCCTTCGCCGTTCGGGGTAATGGTTACCAAACCGGTATTATCATGCGTAATATCAAACAGTACTGATAACTTGCCGGGTTCGGGGGCATTTTTGGCAAATGAGGTATCGGTAAATTCCTCCTTTTTACAGCCCGCCGCTATGGCAAGCACCAGGGAAATACCTAAAATATATTTCATTGATTTCATGATCTTTTTTGTTTGAGGTTAATGATTAGTATCCCGGATTTTGTGTTAACCCTGAAATATCCACTTCCTTCTGTGGTATCGGGAATACTTCATTTTTACCAGTTTTAAACCCTGTGATCTTGCTTGCAGCCTGCCCGGTGCGCACCAGGTCGAAAAAGCGGTCGCCCTCCATACCTAACTCCAACCTTCTTTCATCCCATATGGCTTGTTTTAATGTAGCACCTGTTGATGTGATGTTGTGATTGGCATCGCCAAAGGCACGGGCGCGTACCTGGTTCAGGAAGCCCTGCGCTTTGGTATCGTTAGGGGTTGCTGAGCGGTTCTCGGCTTCAGCGGCCATCAACAATACCTCGGCATAACGTAAAGTCCTGAAATTGTTAAGATAATTAAGTTCTACCTGACCCGATGTTTCGCCTTTGCGTGGCAGGTATTTGCCATTATACAAACCTGTGTTTTTATAAGGCGCAACCTGGTAGGTGATATTGTACGATGGATTGGCTGCTTTGTAAGCTTCAATATCAAATGCGGTGATAGCTTTACGTTGATCACCTGCCGAATAAGCGTTAGCCAGATCCTGCGTAGGCAGGTTAGTGCTCCAGCCGGCAGCATAAGGCATACTGGCCGAGCCATTCAAACCACGGATACCGCATTGCTGTACCGAATAGTTACCCTGGCCGCGGGTTTGGCCTCCCCAGTTGTAATAAGGCGAGTTGTTGCTGTACTGGATCTCGAACACAGATTCAGGGCCGTTTTCGCCGGCTGCTAAAAATATCGAAGCGAAGTCAGGCACCAAAGTGAACGCTCCTGAACTGATCACGCTTTCCAATACATTTTTAGCATCATCAAACTTGTTTTCGTACAAATAAACTTTACCCAACATAGCCTGAGCCGCGTATTTGGTGATACGACCTTTTTGTGTTTGGGTGGTTGGCAAAACAGCAATAGCGTTATTTAAATCGGCCTCTATTTGTTTGTACACATCGGCTTTAGGGCTGCGTTTAAGGGTTTTGGAATCTTTAACTTCCAGGCGCCGGTCGGTAAACAACGGCACATCGCCAAACATCCGCACCAACGAGAAATAGTAATAAGCGCGCAAAAATGTGATTTCGCCATAAAGCGCATCTTTACCTGCAAAATTGATTTGCTGGCCGCCCGGATTTTTGTCTTTATATTGGGTTAAATAGTTTGTACGGTTAATACCTTCGTACGATACCTGCCATAAATCGGTAAGGGTTGAGTTTACGGGGGTAAGCGTATAGTCATCAATCTGCTGCAACGAAAGCACATCAGATGCTGCCTCGCCGCCTGCTACCGAGTTATCTGAGGCGATATCGCCTATAGGCACCATCTGGTTTAGCCATTGCAGCGGGGTGTAGGCGCTCACCGCCATGGTGCGGTAGTCGGTTTCGGTTTTCAGGTAATCCTGGTCGGTTACCTTAAAATCCTCATGCGGGTTATAATCCACAAACTTTTTACATGAGCCGGCCATGGCCATCAACAAAGCCATGCCTGCAAAACGTATATATATCTTCTTCATTCTTTTTTCTGTTTTAGGTTTATAGCTTAATATCGATACCGAACGCGTACATACGGGCCTGCGGGTAAGCGCCGCGATCAATACCGGTGTCCATCACGTCGCCGGCAATTTCCGGATCAAAGCCTGTGTATTTGGTAAAGGTGAAGGCATTTTTAACCTGGCCGTAAATGCGGATGCTTTTAAACACATTGCGCCCGAATGATTTTGGCAGCGTATAACCTAACTGGAGGTTTTTGATCTTTACGAATGAGCCGTCTTCTACATACCTGTCGGATACCCGGATATTGCTGTTAGGATCGTTAAAAGAGTACCTTGGGTTACGGGCATCATTGGTTGATCCGGGGCCTGTCCAACGGGCAAGCACATTGCGAAACTTGTTGGTGTAGTTTTGGTTACGCTCATAAGCCCTGTAAACATCATTACCTATCGACGCATAAGTAAAGGCGCTGAAATCGAAGTTTTTGTACGATACGCTCAGGTTCCAGCCCAAAGTAAATTTAGGGAAGGGGTTACCAATTTGCGTTTGATCGGCAGCGGTGATCTTGCCATCGTGGTTGATGTCAACGTAGCGGATATCCCCCGGCTGTGCGCCATCCTGTGTTGGCGCAGCGGCAATTTCGGTCGTGTTCTGGAAAATACCCGCGGTTTTATATCCGTAGAAATATCCCGGTGTATGGCCTTTTTCAAAAACTGTTACGGTTTGCGATTGACCGTTAAAATAGCTGCCGCCGGTTATACGGGCTGTACCATCGCTATTGGTTGCCGTAACGGTGTTTTTGCTGGTAGTGAAGGTGAAGTTATTGCTGAATTTAAGGTCTCTGTTAATAGTTTCGTTATAACCCAGGGTAATATCAACACCGTTTGTTTTGGTTGAACCGATGTTGGCTGTAGGCGGCGGGATGGTACCCAGGTATAACGATACCGATGGGGTAAACAATAACCCACTTACACGTTTCTCAAAATAATCGGCAGATAACGAGATGCGGCCTTTAAACACAGTTAAATCAAAACCAACGTTACTTTGAAGCTGTTTTTCCCAGGCAAGGCTGTTATTAGCTGCCGAACCTACGGTTGAACCCGGATAAAAGATGTTGCTGAAGTTGTAACCATTACTGTTGGCAGTAGGGCCGTAATCAGGGCCGCCGGTTACGATAGATACATAAACCGGGCTCACGTTTTCGTTACCGGTTGAACCGTAGCTGCCGCGGATTTTCAGATAGTCGATAAACGGAACTTTAAAGAAATCCTCACTGCTTGCTACCCAACCCAATGAACCCGCGTAAAAGCTGGCGAACTTGTTATCCTTACCAAAAGCCGATGAACCATCACGACGTGCAGAGAACGATGCCAGGTATTTACCTTTATAATCGTAATTAGCGCGACCGAAATACGACAGGTTGCGTTTAAAGTACTGGTAATATGACCCGGTTACAGCGTTCAGGTTATCGGCGGTATTGGTGCCTGTGGCGGCGCTGAAATCGGCAAATTCCCACGAGTTAAACGGCACATCCTGCCTGCTGGTATTCATACTGTTACCGCTGGTTTTAGCCATCGAGAAACCTGCTACAGTTTCAAAGTGGTGATCTTTGGCTACGCTGAAGTTGTAGTTGGCAAACGATTCCCAGGTGTAGTTGAAATTGCTGTTTTTAGTTTGCGATACGCTGCTGTGCGAGCCGGTAACCGTAGTGCCATCAGCATTCATGGTATTGTTTACGTTTTGCGGACCGTAAAAAACGAGCGGGGTAAAGTTTTTAGAGTTATCGTCGTACTTGGTATAACCAAAGCGGCTGTTCAGCTTCAAGCCCTTAATTACGTCATACTGTGCCTCGAACTTACCGTATAACTTGTTACCGGTGCTGCGGTTGTAAGTATTATCAAGTTTGGTAAGCGGGTTAAACACTTCCGACAGGATGAGGTTACTGTAACCGTATTTACCAACCGTATTAGGGTCATTGTTAACAACCGGAACGGTTGGATCAAAGTTTAACGCGCTGCCCAGGATACTGTTAAAGGAGTTTTCCTGCACCGAACGGCCACTCAGGATCACATCGGTAGCGTTTACCAAAAATTTCAATTTTGAGGTGATATCAAAAGAAAGGTTGGCTGTAAAATTGCCCCTGTTAAACCTTGATTTATCGTAGCCGCCAACAATACCGCCCTGGCTTTGGTAACCCGCCGAGATAAAATACTGCATTTTATCGCTACCGCCGCTGGCCGAAAGGTTATGCGTTTGCATTGGCGCGGTGTGAAAAACCTGGTCCTGCCAGTCGGTACCTACGCCTAAAATTGATAGATCCGGGAAAATTACCGGGCCGCCCGAGGTTACGCTGCCTTCGTTAACAATAGCGCCGTATTCGGTAGCGTTCAGTACGCCTACTTTATGCAAAACGCTTTGTACGCCGTAGTTGGAATTGATATTGATCTGTGTTTTTTGATTTTTTCCGCCCGATTTGGTGGTAACCACAATAACACCGTTCCCTCCCTTTAAGCCATAAATAGCTGTAGAAGCCGCGTCTTTCAACACGTTGATCGATTCGATATCTGATGGGTTAATCGAGTTAAAATCGGTTAGTGTTTGTACCGAACCATCAATGATCACCGTAGGATCGTTACCCGAAAATGATGGAATACCACGAACCTGTACCGTAGGCTTTGAGCCCGGCGAACCGCTCTGGATCACGGTAATACCGGAGGCCTGGCCTTGCAGTGCTTCTTCAGCACGTAGCGGGGTTAGCTTTTTAATATCGCTTGCCTTTACTACCGAGATAGCGCCCGATACATTGGTTACTTTCTGGGTACCGTAGCCAACTACCACCACCTCGTTCAGGGCATTGGCTGCGGCATCTTCCAGGGCGAAGTTCACCTCTCCGGCCTGAGTTACCTGGCGTTCAACGGTAGCCATGCCTATAAATGATACTACAATGGTAGCGCCGCCCTGTGGTATTTGTAATGTGTATTTTCCGTTAACATCAGTAACGGTACCGCTGGTGGTGCCTTTAACGGCAACTGTTACGCCGGGCAACGGATCGCCGGTCTTTTTTTCCGTAACCTTTCCGGTTATCCGGAGCGTTTGGGAATAAGCCCGCCCTGCTAAAAAACACAGCAGTGCAAGGCATATACAAAAACGTAATTTTGATTGCATATAATTTATTTTTAAGGTTATTATGATAATTAGTTAATGGTAGCGGGGCCGGTTAAAACCCTGCAGGGCGTTACATCCGGCATAAAGCAAGTATCGGTTTTCATTTTTCAGGGTGGAAAGTTGGGCAATACCTCGTACACAACTGCCGCGTGGCAATTGCTTGTTGTTTTTATGGCAACAGAGGGCGGGCACAAGTTTAAATAACTCATTTACAGGTTTATAATTTTGGTTAAATAGTAATGCCGTGGCATTAGGTTTATGGCCCCAAATGTATATGCTCATTAACCCACAGTGAAATTTTGGACTACATCACTACCACACACCTTGAAATTTTTGTTGTAATGATTGATATTCGCCCCATCTTTGATACATTTAATAAAATGTTGGGCTTTCGCCCATAAAACCTATATGCGCCCACTTGTTGTTTTTGTTTTTATCCTGCTTGCAGGTAACCTATGCTCGTATTCACAGACCTATATCGGCCAGCGGGAAACGGTTAACTATGAAAAAAAACAATACAACGCGGGTACCCAAAACTGGAAGATCATCCAGGACGCGCAGGGCCGCATGTACTTTGCCAACAACGAGGGCGTACTGGTTTTTGATGGTTCCTACTGGCAGCTTTATCCATTGCCCAATAAAACCATTGTATGGTCGATAGAATTTGGCAAGGATAAAAAGCTGTACGCGGGCGGGCAGGATGAGTTCGGTTATTTTTCGCCGGGGAAGAATGGCCTGCTGCAATTCACTTCGTTAAAAAACCTGCTGCCCAAAGCCGACCGGTTATTTTCTGATATATGGGATATTGCCTGTTATGGCGATGATATTTTCTTCAGGTCGAGGAACAAGATTTTCAGGTACCATCACGGTAAAATAAACGCTTACCCGCCCTATTCATCCTGGCTTTCATTAGGCACTTACCAAAACCAGCTGATAGCACACGACGAGCAGCGGGGTATTGCCGTTTTTAAAAACGGCAGCTGGCAAACGCTTATCAATAAAAAAGATCTGCCCGGCGGATTTTTCATCACCGGTATTGCCAATATCAATAAAGATTCGAGCCTGGTTACCACAGCCAAAAACGGTGTATTTATACTAAGCGGCAACAAGCTAAGCAGCTGGAATATCAAGGGTTTTGGGATAGATAACCATGAGCATTTTTCGGGCGTGGTGAAGCTGGGCGATGGCAGCTATTTGATAGGTACTTATGCCAACGGCCTTTACCAGGTAAACAGGCAGGGCAACGTGATCGAAAACATCTCCAAAAAAGAAGGCCTGCAAAACAGCAATGTACGCAGCATGTTTATGGATAATAACCATAACGTATGGCTCGGGCTTGATAACGGGATTGATTTTATCGCTTATAATAACGCGGTTAAGCATGTTAACCCGGCGGTGTTTAAAGATGGCGGCGGCTTTTCGGTGGCGGCTTTTGACCATAAGCTTTACTTCGCGCTATCAAACGGTATTTATGAACTTCCGGCCCTTAACAATACCGATCTGAGTTACACACCCAATAACTTCAGGGCCTTATCCCAAATTCTTTCCTGGAACCTATCGGTAGTGGATGGTCAGTTACTGGCCGGCGCTGATGACGGCGCCTACCAGATCATCAACGGTAAACTACAACCGGTTGATAAAAGTTCGGGCTATTGGCTTTACCGGCCTCTTGCCTTAAATTCGGCGGGGTACATCGCCGCGGGCAATTATAATGGCGTACGGTTGTTTAAAGATACCGGCAACGTACTCATCAACAAGGGCAGTGTAAATAAGACCTACAATGAATCGGCCCGCTTTGTAGAAATTGACAGTGACCATACAATCTGGACCTCGCACCCTTACCGGGGTATATATAAGCTGGTTCCGGGTTCGCCGAAGCTACGGGTTTATACCCAGGCCGACGGCCTGCCATCTACGCTGGATAATTTTGTTTTCAAAATAAAAGGCAAGGTTGTTATAGCCACCCAAAGGGGCATATATGAATACAACAAATCAACCGACCGCTTCCAGGTTTCGGCGCAATATCAAAACGTATTCGGCACCTTAGGGTTAAGGTACCTGAAAGAAGACCCATCGGGCAATATCTGGTTTGTGCAGGAAAAAAACGTTGGTGTGGCTGATTATTCGGGCGTTAAACCTGTTATCAATTATATCCCCGAGCTAAGCCGCAGAATTTTGAGCGGCTTTGAAAATGTATATCCCGTAAATGAGAACAACATTTTTGTTGGCGGCGAAAACGGCTTTTACCATATCAACTACGCCAGGTACAAGCAAAACATACATCCTTTAAAAACTTATATCCGCAAGGTGAAAGCCAACGCGGGCACTGATAGTTTGCTGTTTGGCGGATATTTTACCAATGTAAATGATGATGACAAACAGCCAGCGGCGGCGATGCCCTCATTAAGCTACCTCTGGAACTCGCTGCACTTTGAATATTCAACGCCTGTGTTTGAAGAACAATCAAACGTAGAGTACAGCTACTATCTGGTTGGGTTTGATAAGGAATGGTCGGAATGGTCGAAAAAAACGGAGAAGGATTATACCAACCTATCGGCCGGGAGCTATACCTTTAAGGTGAGGGCGCGCAACCATCATGATCACATCTCGCCCGAGGCGGTTTACTCGTTCAGCATCAATCCGCCCTGGTACCAAAGCCTGTTGGCCTATATCATTTACCTGGGCATATTCGCCTACCTCATTTACTATTTTTATCGCCTGCAGGAAAAACGGCACACCCGCAACAACGAGAAACGCCTGCTTGCCCAGCAACAAAAAAACGAGGAGGAGCAGCGCCGTATGGCCTATCAGCACCAGATAGAGCTGGAGCGATCTGAAAAAGAACTGGTAAAACTGAAAAACGAAAAACTGGAAAGCGAAATTGAGTTTAAAAACTCTGAACTGGCCTCTACTGCCATGAACCTGGTACAGAAAAAAGAGTTTTTGGTAAAGGTGAAGGAAGAACTGCAGCGCCTGCACAAAGCGGGCGGGGATGTGGTTGAAACATCCGAGATCAAAAAACTACTGCGCCTGCTTACCGAAGAAAATAAGATTAACGAAGAGTGGGAACAATTCAGCATGCACTTTAATAAGGTACATGCCGATTTCCTGACGGTAATTAAAGATCGCTACCCAACCATCAACCAGCAGGAACTGAAGCTTTGCGCTTACCTGATCATGAACCTATCCAGCAAAGAGATAGCGCAGCTAATGGCTATCTCGGTACGTGGGGTGGAGATCAGCAGGTACCGTTTGCGCAAAAAATTGCAGATCCCTACCGAGGTTAATTTATTTGAGTTTTTGTTTGAGATACAGCGGGAGTGTATGAAGTAAGGTTACCGCCAAACTGCCGCGGGTTTAGCAGCTTACAGCCGGCCGGGGTGAAGCTTTTAAAATGAGCAATTTATTTGCAAAAACCGGGTTCCGTTTTTACATTCGACCAAGATTTTTTGAATTGTGTTTAAGCCCCTTATCACCCTCGCTTCCGTTAGCCTGCTGTTGTTTTTAAATGCAGAGCCGCCCGTTAACAGCAAGGCCGTTCTGGCCCGTAAACAGGTACCGGTTTTATGCTATCACCAGATCCGCAACTGGCGCGCGGGCGACAGCCAGAAAGATAAAGATTATATTATACCGCCCGCTACGTTTAAGGCACACCTGAAAATGCTGGCCGACAGCGGCTACCATACCATACTGCCCGATGAGTTGTACGGCTATCTTACCTCGGGTACCCCCCTGCCGCCCAAACCCATTATGCTCACCTTTGACGACAGCGACGAAGACCAGTTTAGCGTTGCCCGGCCCGAACTGAACAAATACGGTTTTAAGGGCGTTTATTTTATTGTAACCAATAACCTGGGCAAAAACAAGTATTATATGGACGGGAAGCAGGTAAAACAACTGGCCGATGAAGGACATATTATTGCCAGCCACACCCGCGACCATATGAGTTTTAATAAAATAAAAGGCGCCGACTGGGAAACACAGATCAATATCCCTACCCAAAAACTGGAACAAATTACCGGCAAGCCCATCAAATACTTCGCGTTCCCTTATGGCATCTGGAACCCGGCGGGCCTGCCCCAACTGCACCGGCGCGGTTTTAAGGCAGCCTTTCAGTTAGATATGCCAAGGGATAACAACGACCCCATCATGACCATAAGGCGGGTAATTGACTGCGGCTACTGGAGCAACCAAACCCTTGATTATTATATTAAGCACGGGTTTGGAAAACCGGCCAGGTAAATGTTTACAAACCGATATTCAATACCCTTTTCAGGCTGCTTTGCATAGCTGCCTTGAAGCTGTCATCCTTGGCGTTAAGCCTGTAAAGGTCCAACTGTTCGCGGCGAAGGCGTGCCATTACCTCATCATAAATTTTGTTGAACGCTATTTCCCTGTTTTGTTCATCGGTGTTGTCGGCGTACTTGTCCTTAAAATCGGGGTGGGCCTGCATCTTTTTGGCCAGGTTTACCAAAATAATCCGCTGATCTTCGGGTGTGGCATCCCAGCCCTGAAAAAAGCGTTCGTTAAAGCTCCTGATAATAATATCTAACGAATCTTCTTCCGTATCGCTGCCGTGCGCGCCGCGCGGGTTTGCGTTTTGCGGATCGAGCTCGGTTTCGGTTTGATCAAGGCCGATAGCGGCGTTCAGCTTCACACGCTCCAGGCCGTAGGTTGAAAGATCGACCGAGTTCAACAGCTCATCCAAAGCATCCTGGGCCGGGTCGGCAATTAACAATTTGGGGATCAGGAATTTCAGAAACCAAAACAGCTTTTCCCAGTTAACCACCTCGTAGGGTAAAATGGCGGCCATCTGGCCATATATTTTTACAAATTGTTTGGCCTTGATCTTAAAATCGGCCTTGTCGTTATCAGCCAGTTCAAGCTGGTTGTTGAACCTTTCGGCAGCAACATCAATTATCGGGCTCAAATCCTGAGCGTTAACACCCTCAAAATATTTAGCAACAAAATCTTCTACCTCCTGCCACTCGTACACGCCCACGGTGTCCAGGTCGTTTTTTAAATCGTGCAGTACGTTTACATCTGTAGCGCTGCTGAGGGTTGTGGAAGTGTAAAACGGATCGAACGAGGCTTTGATATCATCGGTGGAGTTAAAAAAATCGAGGATAAACAGGTCTTCCGTTTTTTTGCCCAGTTTGTCGGCCGCGCGGTTGAGGCGTGATAGCGCCTGCACCGCTAATACGCCCTGCAGTTTTTTATCTACATACATGGCCGTTAGCTTTGGCTGATCGAAACCGGTGAGGTATTTATTGGCCACCACCAGCATCCGGTACTCGTCCATATTAAAGTAGCGGGCAATTTTATCGCTGATGTATCCCGGATCGGCAGGTTTGGCCGTATCTAAATGCTGGGGGAAATAGTTTAAGGTTTCTTCGGAATGCTCGATACCATCAACCGTTTTTTTGCCCGAAAAGGCTATGGCGATGTTAAAAGGCATGCCCTTTTTATTGAGCAGGTTTTGCAGGGCGAAGTAATACCTGATGGCCGATTCGATACTTTGGGTAACCACCATGGCCTTTGCCTTACCTTTCAGCTTTTTAGTGTTAACCACCTTATCAATAAAATGATCAAGCATCAGGCCCGCCTTGGTGGCTATGGTTTGCTCGTGCCGCTCAACGTAAGCCTTTAATTTTTTCTGGGCTTTGGCGGTATCAAACAAGGGGTTATCCTCTATCGATTTTTCAATTTCGTAATAGCTTTTATAGGTGGTATAGTTGGCCAGCACATCTAAAATAAAACCTTCTTCAATGGCCTGTTTCATGGAGTACAGGTGGAAGGGTTTGAACTTGCCATCCGGCTGCTTTACCCCAAATTTTTCGAGCGTGGTGTTTTTGGGTGTGGCCGTGAAAGCGAAGTACGAAGCATTACCCGCCATTTTACGGGCTTTCATGGCCTCTAATATTTTATCCTGCGGGTCGGGGTCTTCCTCTTCGTTAATAACCGAGCCCATGGCCCGGTTCAGGTTATCGGCTGCCGAGCCGCTCTGGCTGCTGTGGGCCTCGTCAATTATTACGGCAAAACGTTTGTCGCTTAAATCGTCAATCCCCTTTACAATAAACGGGAACTTTTGTATGGTAGTGATGATAATCCGTTTGCCGCTTTCGAGGCTGTTTTTCAAATCCTGGGAGGAGTATGCCGGGGCTACGATGTTTTTTACTTCCGAAAACTCTTTGATGTTTTCGCGCAGTTGTTTATCCAGCAAGCGCCTGTCGGTTACTACTATTACCGAATCGAACAGCGGGTTACTTACGCCCCTTCCCCCCGGCGTGGTATCGCTTTCGGGATAGGCTTCGATCAACTGGTAGGCGGCCCAGGTAATGGAGTTTGATTTGCCCGAACCTGCCGAATGCTGTATCAGGTACGTTTGCCCCACGCCTTTTTGCGATGCATCCTTAATTAAGCGCCGCACCACATCCATTTGGTGGTAACGGGGAAAATACAGGTTCTTTTTATTGAGCGCGTCGGTTTCCTTGCCATCAAACCGCACAAAGTGCTGTATAATGTTGGCCACGCTTTGCCGGGTTAAAACCTCATCCCAAAGGTAGGCTGTTTTATGGCCGAAGGCGTTTGGCGGGTTACCCTTACCAAAATTATGGCCCAAATTAAAAGGCAGAAAAAAGGTGTTGGCGCCATCCAGCTTGGTGGTCATGTATACCTCGTCGGTATCGGCAACAAAGTGTACTATGCAGCGCCCAAAGTTTAGTAAGGGCTGGCTGATGTCGCGTTTAAATTTATATTGGTTTTGGCCATGTACCTTGGCGTTTTGCCCTGTCCAGTGGTTTTTAAGTTCCATGGTGGCAAAGGGCAGGCCGTTTACAAACAGCACCATGTCTATCTCTTCTTTGGCATTGCTTAACGAGTAACGTACCTGGCGGGTAACGCTGAACTGGTTGGCCTCAAAATTATCTTTAACCGTTTGGCTGCTGCTGGCCAATGGCAGTGGGTATAGCAAAACAAAATGCGCGTCATCAACCTCCAAACCTTTGCGGAACAGGCGGATAATGCCGTGCTTTTTGATCATTTTATCCAGCCGCTCCAGTATTTTCAGCTTCCAGTCGTGTTGTTTTTGCAGTTTGGCCAGTTCATCTTTTTGGGTTTTATTTAAAAAATCCCAAAAGCGTTCTTCATCAATGGCGAACCGGGCATTAAAATCGGTAGCGGCGCCAATGTAATACCCATTGCCCGAGCGGTACAACTCCCTGCGCTCGGCAAAAGCGCCTGCAACGCTTGCAGCCCTGATCTCCTCGAGCGTAGTGCCGGTTAGTTTTTTTTCTATCGCTGCTTCTAAGGCTTGTTCGTTGGTTTGACTGGGCATAGGTTATAGGTTTGGTGCTTAGTTTACTTTTATTTTACCGGTTACGGCGCTGTTAATTAAGGTGGCTTTGTATTCTTTTAGTTTTTCGATTTCGTTTTGTTTGGAAGAAATAGCGTCATAAGTCCTTTTAGAAAAATCTTCGATGTATAATGAGATTTTTGCCTGCTCTGCTATTGGCGGTAATGGCAAACTGAAGTTTTTAAGCGACTGAAAATTTAGACCTTCTCTTCCTCCTCCTTGTTGATTAAACCATATTTGACCCTGGCCAACATTGGAAGCTAATAATCCATTCAGAAAAACAGTTAAAACATCTTCTGAAGGTCGCACTATGCAAACATGTTGATTTACGTTCAATGGCAAATCAAGTTCAACAAAATGACATCGACCTATCGAACCTCCTGTTATATTTAACAATACGTCACCTTTATAGACCTTACTATTATTCATAGAATTATGAGTCTTATCTGAAATAAAAGCAACCCCTTCCAAATCAATTTTGCCAAATAAAATATTCTGACTTCTTAAAAGAGGTATACCGCTATCCAAATATGATGTCCCTCCTCCGGATGGAGTAACGCCACTGCCTATTTTTGTAGTTATATATTTCAACCTCTTCACCTCCCAATGCTCCGGTATCTCACCAATCCATTCCACCCCACTATCTTTTAAAGGCACATCAGGATCAAGCCCGCGGGTAACCGCTTTATTGATGAGCACCTGGCGGCGTTCTTTTAAAAGTTCAATTTGTTTTTCTTTTTGGGCGATGGCCTGATCTATCAATTCAATTTTCCGGTCGAGGAAATTGGCAATGGCGGTTTGTTCGGCAATGAGGGGAAGTACTATATCGCTATTACCAATATCATTAAAATTAAGCGTTTGCCTCACGCCAGAGCCCAATACTTTCATATAAGCAACGTCGAATCGATGTAGAAGCCACTTAAAGTAATTTTTATCCAGAGAAACTGAATTATGTAACACAATATATCCTGAACTTACTACGACATCAATTTCCGATAACGCTATTCGAAGGCTTATCAAGTCATAATTCAAATTTAGAGGATTGACTAAGAAATCACCCTTTAAAACTACCTGATATGACTTTTTGGTTGCCTCCGGAATTTTTTCATCATCCTTAAAAATTACTTTTCCAAAGCTTATCGATCCGCAATTAAGTTCGACGTTTGTTCTTTTTTTTACCTCATGAAACAATCGTTTTAGCTTAACCACCTCCCAATGCTCCGGTACCTCGCCCAACCATTCCACCCCGCTATCCTTATAAGCGGGGTATTTTTCAAAGCCTGTTTTTGTTGTTGTTGCTTCCATATCAGGCCAGGTTTAAAATTTGGCGTATTAAACCTTCGCTTTCATCTTCCAGCCTTAAAATATCGGCGCTTACCTCTTCCAAACTACGCAGGGGCTTATGGCGGTAAAAATATTTGTTAAAGCTTATTTCGTAGCCAATTTTGGTGGCATCGAGGTTTATCCAGGCTTCGGTTACGTGCGGTTTTACCTCGCGTAAAAAGTAGGTATAAATATCTTCGGCCAGGGGCACGTTTTCGGTGTCGCGCAGGTCGCTTTCGGTTTCGTACTGCTGGTATTCGCCTTTGGTGGCGGTGGGGTAATAGCCATAATCGGGCAGCTGGCTTTCCTCGCAACCTAAATGCTGCAAAAGCGTATCCAGTTTATCGCCGCTTAATTTAACCACGCCTTTTTTCACTTTTTCGGCGTCGGCATGGTACCAGCTTACCGCGTTCAGGATGGCGTTTTTTTCGGCGGCGGAGAGTTTAATTTTAGCGGTTTTCAGATGGCCGTCAACCAATGCTAAAAAGTGGTTAAAATCATTATGTTCGTCGCTGCCAATTGCCTGCATCAGTTGGTTGGCTACACCTATCAGTTCAATGCCTTTTTGCCAGGTGGCAGGGCTAACCAAGGCCTTGCTTTGTTTGGCGTTCAGGTTTAAGTCGTTTTTTTCGCACCAATCTAATATCGCCTTTTCGTGCTGTGCCAGGTTATCATACAGGGCATCGCCAAACTCGGTGTAGGCCCATTCCATGGCCTCGCGAAGGGTTTTATCAAAGCGCAGCTCTTCAATACGTTCGGCAGTAAATTGGGCTTTTAAGCGTTTAGGCCTTTCAATGGTTACCTTGTAGTAGCCAAAATCGGTATTGCTGAAAATTTTCGAGGCAATGCCATCGTCGCCCGCGCGGTCAACAGTTTGCAGGCTTTCGTAAACATCAACAATCTGGCGGATATGTTCGGGCGCGAATTCGCAGTTTTTATTGCCCAAATTTTTGCGCAGTTTACGGTAAAGCTGCCCGGCATCAATCAATTGTACTTTGCCTTTGCGGTTTGCCGCCTTGTTGTTGCTTAACAGCCATATATAAGTGGTTATACCTGTGTTGTAAAACAGGTTGTTGGGCATTTGTATAATAGCTTCCAGCCAGTCGTTTTCAATAATATAGCGGCGTATATTGCTTTCGCCACCACCGGCATCGCCCGTAAACAGGCTCGAGCCGTTGTGTACCGAGGCTATGCGCGAGCCTGTGGTATTTTTATCGGCTGGTTTCATTTTGCTTACCATTTCCATCAGGAAAAGCAACTGCCCGTCGGACGAGCGGGGCGTGGCGTCGGCATCTTCTTCGGTACCCCAATAATCTTTTAACTTAACCTGGAAACGCGGGTCGATCACGTCTTTACCGTCTTTGATATTTTTCTGCTCGCCCGCCCACGATTTTCCGTAGGGCGGGTTGGAGAGCATAAAATTAAACTGCACACCGGCAAACTCATCGGTACTTAGGGTTGAGCCCACGCGGATATTTGCGGGGTTGTTACCCTTTATCATCATATCCGATTTGCAGATGGCGTAAGTTTCGTCGTTAATTTCCTTGCCGTACAGGTGCACATCACCTTTGGCCCTTATTTCGCCATCGGGATCTTTAATAAAATTCTGCGATTCGGTAAGCATCCCGCCCGAGCCGCAGGCAGGGTCATAAATGGTCATTACCGGCGGCAGGCTGTGTTTTACGGGTTCAAAAACCAGGTGGGTCATCAGGTCAATCACCTCACGCGGGGTAAAGTGCTCGCCGGCCTCCTCGTTATTTTCCTCGTTAAAGCGGCGTATCAGTTCTTCAAAAACATAGCCCATACCCAGGTTGCTGAGGGCGGGCAGTTTGCGCCCGTCGGGGTCGTTTTTTTCAAAGGGGGTAAGGTTGATATAGGCCGAGGTAAATTTTTCGAGCACGTTTAAAAGCACATCCTTTTGCGCCATGTGCCTTACCTGGCTTTTCAGCTTAAATTTATCGATAATTTCCTTAACATTGGCGCTGAAGCCGTTCAGGTAATCTTCAAAATGCGCCAATAGTATTTGCTGGTTATTGGTGGCGTTGTTGTACAGGCGCTGTAAGGTCCACTCGCTGGTATTGTAAAAAACGTAGCCGGATGCCTGGCGCAGCCCTTCGTCTTCCCATTCGGTAAAGCCGGCCTCATCGCGCTGAAAGGCAAGCTCCTCTAAAACAGCCGCCTTGGTGGGCTCCAACAGGGCATCCAACCTGCGCAAAACCACCATAGGCAGGATAACATCCCGATATTTACCACGAACGTAAACATCGCGCAGGCAATCATCAGCAATAGACCAAATAAAGGAAACAAGTTTATTATGTACGGCGGTATTCATTTAACAAATAAAATAATTGTTTGTTAAATATCAGCAAATAAAACGGACCGCGCGTAAATAATAAGCCGGATAATACGTGGATGCAATAATGGGTATCAATTAATATCCGCAACTTATTTGCATGGCGCAAACAATAAGGCTACCGCTTGTAAACTCAAACCGGCAATTGCGCAGGCACATGATCCATCAAAAAAATGAAGGCTTTGTACATTCGTTGTACAATCAGTTACATATGGGATAGCCGGACGGATGCGATGGTGATAGTTTTAGGTTTAATAAATTAACAAACGCCGATGAATTTTAAATCTATTATTTCCCGTTGTTGTTTAACATTTTTTTGCTGCGCGTACTGGTATCAGGGCGCCATGGCCCAACTCAATAAGGTTGAGGAGATCAGGCCGGTACCCTATCCCACTGACGTGGCCGAACAGGTGCGCACCTATGTTAACCCGGTGCTGGCGGGCGACCATCCGGATCCGACACTTTTAAAGGTGGGTGATGACTTTTATATGTGCGGCTCCAGTTTTCATTTTGTGCCAAACCTGCCTGTTCTTCACTCTAAAGACCTGTTGCATTGGGAGCTTGTTTCGAGGGTGGTGCCCGCGGATTGGAATGAGCTCAAGTCGGGGGCGCCGGGTGCAGGCATCTGGCAGGGCGCCATAACCTATTTTTATGGAACTTACCGTATTTATTTCTCTAACAGCGCGGGGGGCGGGCAATACATGTCGAGCGCGGCGAAGCCCTCGGGGCCATGGTCTGCGCCTGAAAAAGTGAAGACCACCCCGGATACCGGCCCCATCGGGTACGACAATTCTATTTTTGTAGATGACGATGGCACACCGTACATGATCATTAAAGCCAGCCAAACTACTAACCGCATCCAGCAGATTGATCATTCGGGCCACCTCACGGGTAAACTGATTAACCTGGACTGGATTAACCGATACAAAAAATATAGCTGGGCCGAGGGCCCGGTAATGTGTAAGCGGGAGGGCTGGTATTATTACTTTATGGCCGGTGATGTTACCGGTGGACAGTATATACTTCGTTCAAGATCGCTTGTTGCCGATTCGGCTAAATGGGAGAACCTTGGAAACATATTCGCGTTTTCAAAAGATCCGGATAACAGGTTCAGGTCGGTTAATCACATGTCGTCTCCGTTTCAGTTAAGTGACGGTACCTGGTGGTGCATAGCGCAAAGTTATGATGCGCCCAAAGGCGACGACTGGAGCGGACAGGGAAGGCAGGACCTGATTTTCCAGGTTCAGTGGACAGCCGATGGCCGCCCGTTTGTTCCTTACCCCTCAGATCAGCCCCTTACACGTCCTGATCTTAAAAATAACGGCCTGGCCTGGCGCTTACCGAGGTCGGATGAGTTTTCGGGTTCAAATTTATCGCTGTACTGGCATTTCCTCAACAAAAACGCCGCCCGGCGGTATTCCATCGCCGAAAATAAAGGCTGGCTCAGGCTTAAGCCCGACACCGGCAGGACCCACATCCTGCAAAAAGAAGCGGGACATTATTATTCGCTTGTTACGCGGGTAAAGCTGAATGCCGGGGCACCGGGGCAGGCGGCCGGGATTTACCTTGCTTCGGGCAATGAATCAGTAAACGTGCGTCTTTGCACAGGGTTTAACGATGGCAAAAAAACATTCAATTTTGCGATGGGCGGCCAGTTGTTCAGCGCAGAAAACACCATTGGCGAAAGCGTATGGTTAAAGCTGGAGCGCCAAGCGCATGAACTAACCGGTTACTACAGTGCCGACGGCAGGCAATGGCGCCAGATCGGTAAGGCTATCAATGCAGCTGAGCTGGATAAGGCCCAGCCTAATTTTAACTCATGGGTGGGTACGAGCATGGGCCTTTTTGCCGAAGGAAAGGACGCGGATTTTGATCTTTTTGTTTATAAAGATGGTTATTCGGAACTGCCTTTGGCGGGCGCCAATAACTATTGGGGCGTAACTTTATCACAACTTAACGGCGCTACCTTAAATAATGATGCCGGAGGTTGGGTAATGCTGGGCGGAGTGGATATTGGAAGGGGGGCAAACAAAACAACCGGTATTTCTTTAACAGCAGCGGCGCTTAGTAGCGGCAGCGTTGAAATATGGATAGATGACCTGAACAAAGACGGCAGGAGAATAGCGGTAATACCTGTTAAACCTACCGGCTCATTAGATAAATGGATAACCCTAACTGCAAAAATCCCCGCCATTGCCGGTCAGCATGACGTGTATGTGAAGATAAAAGGGGCTAAGGATGCTTTGGCGATAAGATCATTATCGTTTAAATAAACTTATTGCCGCCCCAATATTGATCGGGCATAAGGCAGGCCTTCTCATGGCTTCCCGATGGCCATTCCTAAAAGGAAGCGGCCAATCAAATCAAAGAAATCAGCTACGGTCTTTAATTTTATTGAAGACCGTAGCTGATTCTTCACACTATACCAGGCTAAAAATACAAAAGCAAGAGAGGCCGTTCAAGCGATTGAACGGCCTCTTTTATTAAATACGGTTATATTCCCTGCTTAATAGCCGGGATTTTGATAGGCAGCTTTATCCGCAGGGCTCATGATCAACGCATCTATTTGCCCCTGGGGGATAGGGCGCAGGTAAAGATGCGGGTCGATGGTGCGGGTTACTTTAACCGGTGTATGGTCGCCAAAGGTGGTTCCTGATATGGTAAACGAAGCCGCGAGTTCCGCCCACTTCTGGGTACGTACCAGATCGAACCAGCGACCGCCCTCCGCATAAAATTCACGGGAACGTTCGGCTAATACATAATTCAAATCGATAACTGCGGGGGTAGCAGCGATCATTGCCTGGCTGTCGTCTTCAATTTTCACCACATTACCGTTGTTGTTGAAACGCCATTTGCCTGCGCGGGCCCGCAACACGTTAACAAGTTCGCGTGCTGATTTTCCGGCTTTAACAGTAGCGCCTTTAACTGCCGCCTCTGCCGCGATCAGGTACAGCTCCGAAAATTTGGCAATTGGAAACGGACGCGTACTACCGGCATTTGGCTGTCCTAAACCAGTGCCGTTATCTGTACGATACGGCCCCAGTTTCCAGAGCCCCGGATAAATGATCCGGCTTATATCGCCCGGGTTAACCACCCAGTCTGATCTCCCCGGCAGCAACCCGGCGCCAACATTGCCGTTTGCTTTGGCGTATGTAACGTTCGGATCGTCATTATCCAGGAAGGTGAGTATCGCGCCACCCTGCGGTACGGGCAGGCCGTTGGCGTTAGTGACAGTCAGGGCTGTATTTCCGCCCTTTTGCCAGTTTCCGCGGTATACGGTTGTGAAAGTTCCGTCATATCTTGAATCATTCACTTTATCGGCAAATGTATTTTTCAGCACTTCAACCGTAGGCGCCATGCGAACCCAGGGGCGGCCGAGGTGCTGGTCTGCCTCACGCAAAACAGGGTTTATCCCGCCGCTCACTATATTGGGATAGTTCCAGGTCATCATCCAGCCGGCAAAGTTGTCAGGAGCGCCGCCGCTTCCGTAGGTCAAACTCGAGCCGTTATATTTCTCGCTGCTTTGCGTATGGTCTGCATAAAGTACCATTTCGCTGTTACGATCATTCGATCCAACATTCACATCGTAAAATGTGGGCTGTAATTTGAACGGGCCCGGGTTATCAATTGCGATGGTGGCAATATCGTAGGCGCTTTGAAAATACCACGCGGCGTCGTGCCCGTTCGGGTCTGTACGGCTGCTTGCAGGGTAGGTTGGGATACCGTTGGGATTTTGCAACCACCAGGCATAAGTTAAATAGGCTTTAGACAGGAAAAGGCGGGCGGCAGTTTTGGTGAGTCCGCCGGTTACGCGGCCTGTCTCCGGCAGGTCATTGATCGCCTGCACCAGATCCGGGAAGATAGCCTTTGTATAAACTTCGGGTACGGTGTTACGCACTGAGGTTCTTGAAGGCGTGATATTAAATTTCAACACGCCCGAACCCAGATCAAGCGGTACGCCGCCGTACGATTGTACCAGCAAAAAATAATCAAATGCCCTGAAAAAGCGGGCCTCGGCAATCAGCGCGGCGGAAATGCCTACAGCGCTGGCGTTTTCAATTACGCCGCTGGCCGTGTTGATATCGGTAAAAGACTCGCCCCATATGATACTGGTAGGATAGCTGGTTGAAGAGATGACGCCTACGCCTGAGCAATCCAGATCTTTGAAGTTTCCGTCTGCGCTTTGGCCCCAGGTAGCCTCATCAGTACCTGTAACACCCGAATTATAGTAATAAGCCTGCCCGTAAATATTACGCAGGTGGGCGTACATGGCTGTTAATCCTCCGTTTACGCCCTGTACCGTTTTAAAATATTCGGGAGTGAAGGTGGCACGCGGCTGTTCATCAAGCACTTTTTTACATCCCGTAGATAAGACCGTTATCAAAAGCGCGGATTTGATGACGCTTTTTATCTTTAAAGTTTTCATGTTGATAATGTTAAAATGTCAAATTCAATCCAAGTACATAGTTCGTGGTGGAAGGGGCGTTACTGCCAACTGTCAGGAATCGCCGCAGACTGTTAGACAGGGGCACCGCCGCGTTTTCATTACCATAAGAGTTTGGTTCAGGATCCATCCCTGACTCTTTGTGATAAGGAGAGAAAAATACAAATGGATTTTGCACCGTGAAATAAGTGCGCAGCCGCATGTTGGCGTGCTTAGATAGCAGCTTGCTGAAATCATAGCCAAGCGTCATTGTACGGATTTTGAGATAGGATGCATCAAAGTAACCGAGGGTACTACCATATTTAGGGTTATCGCCGCTCAGGATGCCGCCCGGTTTAGGATATTTTGCGCCCGTATTGTCTGGTGTCCAGTAATCTACCTGAACGTTGTTGTTACGGCCTGTCATCAAATTCAGATAGCCCCCGGAGCCGTACAGGCTGCTGATGAGCGTGCCGCCTTTCTTAAAGGCTCCTACAATGCTCAGATCAAAACCTTTGTATGCCACACGCGTATTAAAGCCGCCTTCAAATTTAGGGTCAACATCGATGATCTGACGATCTGCAGCCCCGATAGCCCTTGTTGGCTGACCGTTGGCGTCATAAGTGCCGGTATACAGCACTTTGATCATGCCCACGTTTCCGCCCGGTTCCAGTATGTTCAGGTAAGGGTCGCCGGATTGCCACAATCCTATTTTCTTATAATCGTATATGGCGTTTATGTTATGGCCAACAAACCAGGCGTTGCCCTCATCACGTGTCTGGCCTGAAGCAAGGGCCACAAGTTTATTCCTGTTTCCGTAGATATTAATGCCTAAATCCCAGGTAAACCCGTTTTTATTGATAAGCGTACCATTTAAACTTAACTCAAGCCCCTTGTTTTGGGTCCGCCCTACGTTTGCGGTGTAGCTTCCAACGCCCGCGGTAGGCGGCAACCCAACGCCCAGTAAAATATCGTTGGTATTGGTAACATAATATTCAACAGTACCTGATAAGCGATGTTTAAACAAAGAAAAGTCTATCCCATAGTTCCAGGTCTTGGAATATTCCCAGCCTAAAGACGGACTCGGGAGCTGGGTTACATAATAACCTGTAGCATAGTTGGTATCACCAAAATTATACTGGCGCGTGCCCAAAGTACCTAACGTTTGATAAGCATTTACTGCCTGGTTGGAGGTTTGTCCAAACCCTGCACGCAGTTTCAGGTTATCGATCACCGAAATGCCTTTCATGAAAGACTCGTTCATAACATTCCATCCGGCTGAAACCGCGGGATAAGTATGCCACTTATGCCCCGGAGCCAGGCGGGAAGAAGCATCCGAGCGCACTGTTGCCGACAAAAGGAAGCGATCGTCATAAGAATACATCACACGCCCCATGTACGACATCAGGCCGCTCTGGCTGTAGTTACCGTTGCCGATGGTGATTTCGCCGGTGGCCGCGCCCAGATTATAAAACTGGAAGGCATCAGCTGGGATATCTTTGGCCGACATGCTGGAAGAATTGTACCGGGTTTGTTCGCTGGAATAAAGGGCTACTACATTGATGTTATGTTTCTGGGCGAAGGTATGCTCGTAGGTCAGCAAATTTTCAACCGCCCAGTGATATTGCGCGGAGTTACTCACGCCGGCTGTTGAAGACGTAGTAGGCGTAGAACTGCCGATCCCCACCCCGGTATAGTTGCCGTTGTTGCTTTGCACATAGTCCAAACCAAGATTTACCCTGTATTTCAGGCCCTCCACCCACGGAATTTTCACCTCGCCATAAACGGAGTTGTAGGTGGCGTAATTTCTTGTTTCGTTAAGCCACTGGTTATGCAGGTTATTGATTATGCCCCTGGTTAAAACAAAAGTTTCGGATAGCGGGGTTTTAACGGTTCTTTTCAGGCTTCCGTCAGCATTATAGGGATTGGCAAGGGGCGACAGGCCCAAAACACTCCCTACGCTAACCTGGTTGCCTTCGGTAAGGTTATAGTTATTGTTGGTAGTGAAGCCCACTTTAAAGTATTTGCCCACATTCTGGTCAACAGAACCTCTCATGGAGTATCGGGTATATTGCTGCGTAGGAATAAGGCCCTGGTTTTTGTAATAACCACCGCCGAAATTATAGGTGCCTGTCTGGCTCCCGCCCGAAACGCCCACATCATTACTGAAAACCATACCGGTTCTGTAAAAAAGCTTCTGCCAGTCGGTATTAACGTTATCAGCTTCATCTATGGCGTTGGTATACAGGCCTGCAGCCTTACGTAGTTTTAAAAATTCGGTACCGTTCATCATCGGGTACCTGGCGAAAAGCTTTTGCTCGCCGTAATAGGAATTATAGGTAATTTTCGCGGCCCCTCCCATCTGGCCCCTGTTAGTGGTAATAAGTATAACCCCGTTTGCTCCCCTCGAGCCGTAAATGGCTGTCGCGGAAGCGTCTTTAAGAATATCGATGCTTTTAACGTCGTTAGGGTTAATATCTCCGAGAGAGCCGATAAAAGGAATGCCATCAAGTACAATCAAAGGATCATTGCTTGCAGTGAGCGAGCGTTGGCCCCTGATCAGGATCTGCATGGTTGCGCCTGGTTTGGTAGATGTTTGAGAAACCTCTACACCGGGTAACCTGCCTTGTATAGCCTGGCTGATATTTGGCGCTGGAATATCCCGGATGCGTTCGCCGCTGATTGACGCTACCGAACCTGTTACGGCTTCCCGCCTCTGGCTGCCATAGCCTATTACGATCACATCGTTCAGGTTGTTACTGTTTTGGCTAAGACGAATGGATAAACGGGTTTGCCCGTTTATCTGGATTTCCTGGTCGGCATAGCCGATAAAAGTTACAATAAGCGTCTTCTCGGTTGCAGGAACAGTTATGGTGAAATTGCCACCAACATCGCTTACCGATGTCGCTTTAGCTGTTTTCGCCCTTATGGTAGCACCAGGTAAAGGCAAACCTTTTTCATCCACTACCGTACCGGTTATCTTCCTGCCTTGTCCAAATGCTGTCAGGCTGCAAAGCAAAACCGCCAGCATCAGCAGGAATGGTTTCTTTTGAATAGTTTGTAATGATTTTTTCATAATTCAGGTTTAAAAAATTGAAGTTTTTATGCCATGGAGCGGTTAACTCATGTTAAGTATACAATGCTTTAGGTCGGGGCCTCTGATCAGGTTTTTCATTTTATAGGTTTGCTGAAATACAACGATAATTTTATTGTGCTCCGCTTCGCAATCGATTGCGAAATAGGGCGTGACATGACGCGGACCTTTAATCCGGACGATATCAAATAAATACAAGCTGTTTTTTAGTTTATAATTTGTGTATGGCGGCAGGAATGCCCTCATCACTAAGCCGAAGATCATCTCTTTAAGGTGTTTAAGGTAGGACAAATCGCCAAAATCATGAGAATTTTGTTCAATGCTGTTAAATTTTGCGGTATGTTACAGGTTCGCAGCCCGGCTGATAGCCATAGGAGCCTGACACCGCTTCATATAACCATGACCGGGCTTTAAAGCTTAACCAAAGCCTAACGAATTTCAATTACTAAAAAAATGCATCCTTACTGATAGGACCGATGTATTTCGATAGGCCATGATCAATCTTATTGCCAGGCACCTTAACTTACAAGCGTACCCTTGCTTTTTACGTGGTTCCTTTTGATGATCAAATACTCGGAAGGTAACATGCCAAAGCGTGCTTTAAAGATCCGCGAAAAATAACTGGGGGTACCAAAACCCGTGGTATAAGCTATTTGAGCTACATTATAATCACTGCTTTCCAGCAATTGGGCCGCTTTATCAAGTTTAACGTTGCGGATATACTCCACCGGGGTTTGCCCGGTTATTTCCAATACCTTGTAATAAAGCGAACCACGGCTCATTCCCACGTGGCGGCTCAGTTCCTCAACCGATAGCCCCGGCTCACTCAACTGCTCTTCTATATATTTCACAATCGCGTTCAGAAGCTTAACATCGGCTGATTCCGTTTCAACCTGTGAGCCAACCATCTGTATCTGCCGGGAATAGGTGTCTTTTAAATTTTTATTCAGGTCAAGAAGGTTATCGATCCTGGCTTGCAGAATCTGGAAGTTAAAAGGCTTGGTCAGATAATCGTTAGCGCCGGTTTTAAGGCCTTTTAACTGATCCTCTTCCCCGGTCATCGCTGTTAATAAGATTACCGGGGTATGGCAGGTACGTTTATCGGCTTTAATTTTTCTACTTAACTCAATGCCATCCATGTAAGGCATGTTGATATCACTGACAACCAGGTTAACATGGGCGCCGAGTGTTTTTTGCCAGCCTTCTTTACCGTTGGCGGCCTCAATAATATGATAGTATTGCTTCAGGTGATCCGACAAATAAGAGCGGAATTCGTCATTATCTTCTACCAGTAGTATGGTAGGCATCTGTGCCATGTTTTCGCCTCTAACCGGTTCGTCTGCAATGTGTTTATCTGCCTGGATGCAGTGGGACTCGTCGTGATCAGGTTCCACTATAACCGTGACAGGAATTTTAACTAAAAAGCTTGCACCCTGCCCGGCAACGCTTTTCGCCTGAATGGTGCCGCCATGAAGTTCTACAAACTCTTTGGTTATGGCGAGGCCTATACCTGTGCCCTGGTTAACTATGGCGCTGCTTTGGCGCGATTGATAAAAGCGTTCAAATATTTTTTCGATATCATCGGCCTGTATACCAATTCCGGTATCTGTAACTTTAAGCAGCAGGTACGCGTTCAACAACGATTCCTTTTCAATGCGGGTGCTGACTGAAATTACCCCGCCGGCGGGCGTGAATTTAAAAGCGTTAGACAACAAGTTGAAAATGATCCGTTCCAGTTTATCCGGATCAAAGTGTGCCCGCAACGCTTCCTGTTGTACATTAACCTCCAGGGTAACCTGCTTTTTTAAGGCAAGGTCCTTAAACGCTTCGCATGATTCGGTAATAAAAGACATAATCTCTCCCGGCGAAAGGCAGAGCTTCAACTTTTGTTCTTCCATTTTACGAAAATCAAGCAACTGGTTAACCAGGTTGAGTAACCTGCGACCGTTTCTGTTGATCATTTTCAGATCTTCGGTGTCATTTCCCGGAACAGATTTTTCAAGCAGCTTTTCAACCGGGGCCAGGATCAGTGATACCGGCGTGCGAAACTCATGGCTTAGATCTGTTAAGAACTTTATTTTCAGCAAGTCAAGTTCATGTAAGCGTTCGGCCTCCCGCCTTTCCTGCTCAATAAGCTGACTAACCTGAAGTTTCTCCTGCTCCTGCTCAAATTGCCTCCGTATCTTCCGGATACCACGCCTTCTTATAAAAAACAAAGCTGATCCTAAAATAAGCAGGTAAGCAATATAGGCGTAAACCGTCCGCCAGAAAGGAGGCAGTATCGTTATCCTGATTGTCGTTACCGGGTTATTCCATCGGTTTCCATCCTTACTGGCCATTACTTCAAAGTTGTAAGTACCCGGATCGATATTGGTATAACTGGCTGTCCTGATGCCCTTAACGTGATTCCAGCCTTTATCAAAATCCCTCAGCCGGTACGCGTACTGATTTTGATTAGGCGATGTATAATCCAGTGCGACGTAGCTGATGGCGAAATTTTGACCGTAGTTTAAAACAATGTCTTTTGCTGTACTGATGTGTTCGCGGATGGGTGATTCACTTCCCGGGTTAACCGCTGCGTTATCAACAGTCAGGCTACTGAGAATTACCCGCCCGGGCGGAGAAACAACCGGCAATCTTGACGGATTAAAAAAATTGAAGCCGTCCTGTCCTCCAAAAAATATATCGCCTTCCCGGGTTTTTATTCCAGCCCCCGGCAGGAAAGCCCCTTGCTGCACGCCGTTTTCACCGGTGAAATTGCGGAATACTTTTTTACGGGAATCAAAAGAACTGATACCGCGATCAGTACTTAGCCACAGGATACCATTATTATCTTGCAAAATGGTTTTTACAAAGCAATTAGCCAGGCCCTGGCTTTCGCCATAAGACACCGCTTTTTTTTGATTATTACCAAAGTAACTGATGCCCTGGTTAGTGCCGGCCCATACACTTCCCGTATTAGTAGCAAACAGGTTCATAACAATATCATCGGCCAGTGCCGAATTTTTTTTATTGTAATGTACCCAATTTTGGCGCTCTGTATCAAAAACGGCAATTCCGGTCCCCATCGAAGCGATCCACATACGCCCATCGCTATTCCTGACAATAGATGATATAAAGCCGTTGAGGGGTAAGTTCATTCCAGGGCCATCAGTTGCATTACGGCATGTGAGGTGTGAAAATGAATGTTTATTGCCGTCGTAAATATCTATTCCCCGCCCCAGCGTACCAACCCAGATCCTACCCCTTGTATCGGCATTTATACAGGTAATATCGTTGCTGTAAATACCACTACCGGCTTCGTTGGCTGTATATTGTGTATATTTACGGGTAGCCGGATCTATTCTGAAAAGACCGTTGTGATAAGTTCCCGCCCAAAGGTTTCCTTTTTTGTCTATATACAGTGATGTTACAGACAGCGCGCCTCCGGGTGGGCTCAACTTACTTTGTATGTTAAAGGAGTGCAAAAAACCGGTCTTTTTGTCTAATAAAGCGACACCAGCTTCCGTACCGATAAAAATATTGCCGTTGCTGCATTCCGCGAAAGCGGTTACAATTGGCGATTTCAAACCGAGGGGATCGAAAGGGTTACTTTTCTTCTGGTTGAAAAGAACAAGATGCGGGTCGTATTTCTCTATTCCCTCAGTAAAAGTTCCGATCCAGTAAATATCCCCCGAGTCAATAAATATACAACGTATGGAATTGCTTTTCAGGCTGGCGGCATTCCTCGGATCTGCTGTCAGTTGCCGGAAAATTCCTGATTGGGGATCGAATATATTGATACCACCTTCGGTACCAATCCAGATCTGACCGTTTCTGTTCACGCGCATCGTGAAAATCACATTATTGCCCAGGCTTTGCGGTGACTGATTTTTGTGGCGGTAGACCTCAAAGCTTTCATTATCCTTCCATTTGTTAAGCCCGTCATAGGTGCCAAACCACAGGTCGCCGCTGGTGTCTTCGATGATAGATTTAACTGTATTATTGCTTAGTGTGGACTTGTCCTGCTGATTATGAGAAAATCTTTTGAAGGCACCGGACGACCAATCATATCTGTACAAACCGTAATTGGTACCGATCCACATCCGGTGCCTGGTGTCTTCAAACAAAGAAAGGACTACAAAAGCACCCATATCCTTGTTATCCGGCTCCGGAATTTTCATGCGCGTAATTCTGCCGCTTTTTACATCAATCGTCCGGAGATCTTCATAAGTACCTACCCATAAATCACCCTTATGGTCCTGGCAAATGGCCCTGATTGATACGTCTGAAATTTCCCGCCAGGACCCGTCGCCCCTGAAACGTTTGAATTGATCAACCTTACGATCATAATAGGAAAGTCCTCCTCCGCTGGTACCAACCCAGATCCGCCCGGTATTATCTTCAAACATAGACAGCACTTCGTTGGATGGAATGCCATTACCGGATAAGCCATGCCTGTAAATCGTAAAATTGCTGCCATCAAATTTATTAAGCCCGTTTCCGGTCCCGAACCACATTAATCCAAACCTGTCTTTTACGATGGCATTGATGGTATTCGACGACAATCCTTCCTTAATTGTGATAGATGTGAAGTTTATATTCGCCTGCCCATAAGTTTGACGTGCGGCGAACAAAAAAATCAGGCATGCGAATACATAACACCTTTTACAATTAAGCATAATAAAAAATTTGATGAACAATACGTGCCGCGACCAATACCGGCTATCAGGTTATATTAATTGGTGTTGTTTTAACAAATATAATCAAGTTTAAGGTAGATATAATTATTATTTGTGCTGAAGGGGAAATTAGCGAATAATATGATTATACGAAAAGATAATGAAATCTTGTTTCTTTATTAGCCATGGCAAACCTACGCTCCTATATAGCGTATTTTCCTAAGCACCGGTAGCAGTTTGCCCGGACATTTAATAAGTATAAAGATTGTGTATATGATTAATCAGAGTTTGATCAGGCCGGGCACTATCATACTAAAATTACAAAATTCGCCGATTATTAATTGTAAATACAACAATAATTACAGGTGCAATTTAACTAGGTAAAAAATAGATTGTGCAAAACGCGTATCTTGTAAATGGCTACCGTTCACAGTAGTATTATCCCGAAACCCATCCCTATCTTCCTACTTGCCGATACAAAACTTACTGAATATATTTTCCAGCAAGTCATCCGTAGTAACCACCCCTACTATCTCACCAAGATAATGCAGCGCCTGCTTAATATCCATCGATAAAAAATCGGAAGTAATACTGCCGTCAATCCCGCCCAGCACCCTTACCAGGGCCTGTTCAGTTTTTTGCAGGGCTTCGAGGTGGCGGATGTTGGTTACCAGGGTTTCGTCGCCGCTCAATTGGTCTTTCACTGCCGATGAATAGATTTTGTGCTTCAATTCGTCAATATGGCGTTTCTGTTTGGCCGAAATGATGATCGCCCTGTCGGTATGGGGTAAAGCGGCTAATTGTTCGGGGTTAAGCAAGTCGGCTTTATTGGCAACTACCAGCATGGTTACACCCGGTTTTTGCAGGCTTTCAATATCCTTATTCAGATCCTCAATAGTTATTTCGGCGGCATCGAAAACGTAAACCAACAGGGCCGACTGGCTGATCTTTTCCATCGTGCGTTGCACCCCTATTTGCTCAATGGCATCGGTAGCTTCGCGGATGCCGGCAGTATCTATCAACCTAAAATTGATTCCCTGAATATTCAGTACCTCTTCAATGGTGTCCCTCGTTGTACCCGGAATATGGCTTACAATGGCCCGTTCCTCGTTCAACAGCGCGTTGAGCAGGGTGGATTTGCCGGCATTAGGCCGCCCGGCAATTACCGTATTCACGCCGTTTTTAATGGCGTTACCTAACTCGAACGACTGGATTAACCTGCCAACAATTTTGGTTATTTCGTGGATGAGGTTCTTCAGCTGGTCGCGGTTGGCAAATTCAACGTCCTCTTCTGCAAAATCAAGTTCCAGTTCAATCAGCGAGGCAAAGTTTACCAGTTGTTCCCTCAGGCCTTTTAGCTGGCTGCTGAAGCCGCCGCGCAGCTGTTGCAATGCTACCTGTTGTGATGCTTTGGAGTTTGAGGCGATCAAATCGGCCACGGCCTCGGCCTGGCTCAGGTCAAGCTGCCCGTTCAGGAAAGCCCTGAGCGTAAACTCGCCGGGTTTTGCAGATCGTGCCCCCTTTTTTATAAATAGCTTAATAATGCTTTCAATAATATAGCCCGAAGCATGGCAGGAAACCTCCACCACATTTTCGCGGGTGTACGATCGCGGACCGACAAACAAGGATACCAGCACCTCGTCCAAAATCAAATCGCCATCGGCAATATTGCCAAAGTGGATAGTGTGGGATGCCTGCCTGGTTAAATCCTTGCCCTTAAAAACACTATTGGCAATAGTGATGGCTTCAGGCCCCGAAAGGCGGATCACGGCTATGGCACCAACACCGTTTGGTGTGGCAAGGGCTACTATGGTATCAGTGTTATCAGTCATTTTTTAGTTGATAGTTCATGGTTCATAGATCATAGCCAAATACCATTCTCATTCGCCAATGTTCAAAGTTCGTTATTTTGCGGGTATTTCTTTGCAGGTTGGTCATAATACGAGCTGATATGACTGTCTTATTAAAAAGGCTTCCTGCTATGATCCACGAACCATCAACCATGAACTAAAAATACTACCTTCGCAGCACTATGGTAACTTTTTTTGAAGCTTCGCTCGAAACTATTTCGGTACATCACGTAGGCAATCAAACGCAGGAAGAAATGTACGCGCTTTCTGACCAGCCACTTGAACTGAAGGATGAGTTGATTCCCAATTTATTGATGCAATACTTTCTGAAACCCTTTGAGAAAGCTAATGAAGTTTACCACCTGATGCATAGCAGCGGCGATCTGGCTTTGAACGAGCTGCACCACTTTGCCTCACAGGTATTTGAGGATAACAGCAAATTTCACGAGGCATCGCAGCAGATAGCCCGCCACCTGTATAAAGTTACCAATCACCCTAATATTAAAGGGGGTGAATTGTACGTGGTTTATTTTAAACAGGTGCAAATTGAGGGCAACCCGCTGGATGTTATTGGTATCTTTAAATCAGAGAACAAGGAAACTTACCTTAAAGTATACCCGGACCAGGGCGGTTTCCAAGTGGATTATGAGCAGGACGCCATCAACATCAACAAGCTGGATAAAGGCGTGCTGATATTCAACATCGAAAAAGAGAACGGCTATAAAGTTGTTGTGGTTGATAAAACCAACGGCGGGCAGGAAGCAGCCCGTTACTGGAAAGATGAATTCCTGCAACTCAAAATCCGTAACGACAGCTTTAACCAAACCAGCAATACGCTCGGCATTTATAAAAACTTTGTGACCGAAAAGCTTGACGACGAGTTTGAAATGAGCAAGGCCGATAAAATTGACCTGCTTAACCGCTCGATGAAGTATTTTAAAGAGAAGGAAACTTTTGATATCGAAGAATTTTCGAACGAGGTGATTGGCAACGAGCAGGCCATCGAATCGTTCAAAAACTTCAAAAACCAATACGAGCAAGAGTTCGACAGCCCGATTGCCGATAATTTTATCATTTCTGAAAACGCTGTAAAAAAACAAGCCCGGGTTTACAAAAGCGTATTAAAGCTTGATAAAAACTTCCACATTTACATTCATGGCGATAAAGAACTGATTGAAAAGGGTTTTGACGATGGCCGGGCGATGAATTATTATAAGGTTTATTTTAAGGAAGAGGCGTAACTACGGAAAATAGCAGATAGTGAATAAACCTTTGTTTTAAGGTGATGTCATACCCTCAAAACAAAAATAAACTTAATCACATGTCTTACTTAAAACATCCCATTATCTGTTTTCTAATCCTGCTGATACTTTCAAGTTGTAGTGTAACACATTACGCCATTGGGATGAGTGAAAGCCAATTTAAAAACTCCGAAAAATACAATTTACAGTTAGTTGAAGAAACATCCCAACATACAGTTTACAGGCGAATAGCAACTCAGGATGCGCAAATGAAACCACTATCATACTACTATTATTACTTTAACAACGGAACATTGGTACGTACACAGCTTATCGAAGCACCAAAACCAGATGTTGTATTATTAAGCAAGTAATTTCAGACGCGTTTACTTAAAACTGCACGCCCCAACGCTCTTCAATACCCAACCCAAACAACGCAAAATCATATTTAACCGGATCGGCAGGGTCAAACTCCCGCAGCCGTTCAGTTAGTTCAACGGCGGTTTGCCAGTCGGTTTGTTTGCGGGTAATGAGGTTGAGTTTGCGCGATACCCTATCCACATGCAAATCGAGCGGGCAGATCAGATCGGTGGGCTTAATGCGGTTCCAGATACCGAAGTCTACGCCGTTATCGTCTTTACGCACCATCCAGCGCAGAAACATATTCAGGCGCTTACAGGTCGATTTTTGCGAAGGCGATGACACATGCTTTTTAGTTTTCGAACGAGGTGATTGGTAACGAGCAGGCCATCGAATCGTTCAAAAACTTTAAAAACCAATATGAACAGGAGTTCGACAGCCCGATTGCCGATAATTTTATTATTTCTGAAAACGCTGTAAAAAAACAGGCCCGGGTTTACAAAAGCGTATTAAAGCTTGATAAAAACTTCCACATTTACATTCATGGCGATAAAGAACTGATTGAAAAGGGTTTTGACGATGGCCGGGCGATGAATTATTATAAGGTTTATTTTAAGGAGGAGGGGTAACTAACCCATATTTCATAAGGCATAAAAAAACTATTCTTTCAGTATAACAGCACGTTATATTTTAAAAATATAGCCTGCTAAACCTTTACAGTTGTGATAAGTCGTAAAGTTAAATAATGTACCACTAACATATCACAATGAAAAGGCTATTCTTTATCATCATCCTTCTTTCCGTTATTACCGGTTGCGATGCCCTTAAAAAGAACTACGGCATTCCTTATTATCAGCTCGGCATGAGCGAACAAGATTTCACTTTGTCGCATAAAAACAACCTCACCATGATGGAGGCTGTCAAAGGCCAAACTGTTTACAGGCGGGTAACAAGTACTACTTCCTATACGTATTATTATTTTGAAAATAGCAAATTAGTAAGAATGCTACGAACAGATATTACAAACCCAAACCCTGTGGTAGTAGTTGCGCCAACCAAATAGTTTGCCAAGAATGTTGTTAAAACTAACAAATAAGGCGTCAAAACTGCACACCCCAACGCTCTTCAATCCCCAAACCAAACAAAGCAAAATCATATTTAACCGGATCGGCAGGGTCAAACTCCCGCAGCCTTTCGGTTAACTCAACGGCGGTTTGCCAGTCGGTTTGTTTGCGGGTGATGAGGTTAAGTTTGCGCGAGACCCTATCTACGTGCAAATCGAGCGGGCAGATCAGGTCGGCGGACTTAATGCGGTTCCAGATACCGAAGTCTACGCCGTTATCGTCTTTACGCACCATCCAGCGCAGAAACATATTCAGGCGCTTACAGGTTGATTTTTGCGAAGGCGATGACACATGCTTTTTAGTACGATGAGGAAAATCGGGCAGGGAAAAAAAGTAGGAACGGAAGCCCCCCAACCCCCTAAAGGGGGAGTAATCGCCATCGAAGCGTAAGAATGCATCTTCCAACGATTCATATTTTTCATAATGCTGCCTGAAAAAGGCTATAAAGTACAATGTATCTACATCATTAAAAGTGCGGTGCTTAAACTGAAGCATTTTTTTCAAATCAGGCTCTTCGTGATTAATGATGAAATCGTAAGGCGCGCCATCCATCAGGGCGATCAGTTCCTTACATTTTTTGATGATGGTAACCCGCTGACCCCAGGCCAGGGTAGCCGCCCAAAAACCCATAATCTCGATATCCTGCTTCCGGCTAAACAAATGCGGGATAACTATCGGGTCGTTCTCAATAAATTCGGGGCGGTTGTATTGCGCAACTTTAGCGTCGAGGAATCCCCCTACCCCCCTAAAGGGGGAACCATTAGCGTCTGTAAACTGCATCGGCAATTCCTCCCCCTTCAGGGGGTCGGGGGGCTCAATGCCTGTTTAATGTCCTCCAGCAAATCCTCAATATCCTCTACCCCTACGCTCAAACGCAGCAGGTTATCAACCACGCCAGCCTTTTCACGCTCGGCTTTGGGGATTGAGCCGTGGGTCATGCTTACCGGGTGGTTAATCAGCGATTCAACACCGCCTAATGATTCGGCCAATGAAAATACTTTAAATGATGATGCCACGCGAAAAGTCTCCTGCAAATCGGCATCTTTCAATACGATAGAGATCATACCGCCAAAATCGCGCATTTGCTTTTTAGCTATCTCATGGTTAGGATGATCGGTAAAGCCCGGCCAGTATATTTTCTCTACTTTAGGGTGATCTTTCAAAAACTCGGCTATCAGCCTGCAGTTTTCGCAATGAGCTTTCATGCGCAAATGCAGGGTTTTAATGCCACGCAACACCAGGAAACTATCCATCGGTCCAGGAGTAGCACCGCAGGCGTTGTAAATGAACCAAAGCCTTTTATAAAGCTCTTCGTCGTTCATCATCAAGGCTCCCATTACCACATCGCTGTGTCCACCAATGTATTTGGTTACTGAGTGCATGACGATATCAGCACCCAGATCGATAGGGTTTTGCAGGTATGGCGAGGCGAAGGTGTTATCCACCACAAAAAGCAGGTTCTTTTCTTTGGTGATCTTACCAATAGCTTCTATATCAACAATGCGCATGGTTGGGTTGGTAGGCGTTTCTATCCAAACCAGTTTGGTTTTATCGTTAATATGAGCTCGAACATTTTCCGGATCAGAGAGATCCAAAAAATGGAACTTAACACCATAGTTAGCAAAGATTTTGGTAAAAATGCGGTATGAACCACCGTACAGGTCGTTACCGGTTATCACCTCATCGCCGGGCGAAAGCAGTTTCATTACCGCGTCGGTAGCGCCCATCCCGCTCGAAAAAGCCAAACCGAATCTGGCATTTTCCAGAGCTGCAAGGCAATCTTCCAAAGCCTTGCGGGTTGGGTTGGTGCCGCGAGAGTACTCATAACCTTTGTTATCTCCCGGCGATTTTTGCCAGTAGGTTGATGTCTGGTATATCGGCGTCATGATAGCGCCGGTAGTTGGATCGGGCTCCTGCCCTGCGTGTATTGCTTTAGTTGCGAATTTCATATGCCCCCCAGCCCCCTAAAGGGGGAGTTTGGAATGTGTTTCATCCCCTAAAATGAAACCTGTTTGTATTTAATCCTTAGGGAAGGATATTCAAATAAGCCATCTCCGCCTAAACTCCCCCTTCAGGGGGCCGGGGGGCTAATACGCCCGTGCAAACAGTACCCGCTGTGTCGACGGCTTACCCGTTAAGATACATTTGCCCTCTTCCTGTTTATTATTTAACGGGATACAACGGATTGTCGCCTTAGTTTCCTCTTTTATTTTTTGTTCGGTTTCTGATGTGCCGTCCCAATGTGCTGATATAAAGCCAGGCTGCTCGTCCAACATGCGTTTAAACTCATCCCAGGTATCAACCTCGGTAGTATTCGCTGCACGGAAATCGAACGCTTTTTTGTAGATATTTTGTTGGATCTCTTCCAACAACGCTTCAATTGTACCGGCAAGGCCTTCCTGAGCAACAGTTTCTTTGGTTTTAGTATCGCGACGGGCCAGCTCAACAGTACCGTTCTGCATATCACGGCTACCAATGGCAACGCGTACCGGAACACCTTTCAGCTCATACTCGGCAAATTTAGCTCCCGGGCGGTGGGTATCGCGGTTATCAAATTTTACCGAAATGCCTTTAGCTTTGAGTTCTTTGCTTAGCTCTTTTACATATGCCGAGATATTATCCAGCTCTTCCTGATGTTTATAAATCGGTACAACAACCACCTGTATAGGCGCCAGTTTTGGCGGCAATACCAAACCTGCGTCATCACTATGCGCCATAATCAGGGCACCAATTAAACGGGTAGATACGCCCCACGAGGTAGCCCAAACGTAATCGAGCTTATTTTCTTTATTGGTGAACTTTACATCAAAAGCTTTGGCAAAATTCTGGCCTAAAAAGTGCGAAGTACCGGCCTGCAGCGCTTTGCCATCCTGCATTAATGCCTCAATGCAATAAGTATCCAAAGCGCCCGCAAAACGCTCGTTAGCGGTTTTACGGCCTTTTACTACCGGCAACGCCATCCAGTTTTCGGCAAAATCGGCATATACATCCAGCATTTGCTCGGTTTCGGCTATGGCTTCTTCGGCGGTAGCGTGGGCGGTGTGGCCTTCCTGCCATAAAAATTCGCTGGTGCGTAAAAATAAACGTGTACGCATTTCCCAGCGCATTACGTTGGCCCATTGGTTAACCAATATCGGCAGGTCGCGGTATGATTGGATCCAGCCTTTATAGGTGTTCCAGATAATGGTTTCGGACGTAGGGCGGATAATCAGTTCTTCTTCCAGCTTGGCTTCCTCATCAACAATAATATTGCCTTCGCCATCATTTTTAAGGCGATAGTGGGTAACTACAGCGCACTCTTTGGCAAAACCATCAACGTGGCTGGCCTCTTTACTAAAAAAAGATTTGGGTATTAAAAGCGGGAAATAAGCATTGCTATGCCCTGTATCTTTAAACATTCCGTCAAGCACTGCCTGGATCTTTTCCCATATCGAATATCCGTAGGGTTTAATGATCATGCAACCTCTAACCGGCGAATATTCGGCCATGTCAGATTTAATTACCAAATCGTTAAACCATTGCGAATAATCTTCGTCTTTACTGATAACACCTTTGCTCATATTGTTTGGATAGAATTAACACCTATATAATTAGTTGTATATTGCTGCCAAATTTATAAATTTAAAACTTATTTGAACTTGAACTTTTTACTTACCTGCTTATTATGAAACGGTATATCGCAATTGGAATAATCACTATCGGTGCCATGGCGCTGAGTTCCTGCTCCACAAGCAAGCTTGCATCAAACCAAAGTAACGACAATGTTTACTTTTCTGACGCGAAGGCGGCAGATGCACCTGTTTACGCCCAGCAGCCCGCATATAACCAAACGCCTGTTGCCGCGGATGGCTACAGCGATGACGACGATGATTATTTTTATTACGATGATTACACATCGCGCATAAACCGTTTCAGCTATTACTCACCTTTTGGCTATTACGATGATCTGTATTACGGCTATAATACTTACCCGTACTACGGCTATGGTTACGGCAGCCCTTATGGTTATGGCTACTATGGCGGTACCTGGGGACTTGGCTATGGCGGCTGGGGTTTAGGCCTGGGTTACGGCTATGGTTTAGGCTGGGGCGGATATTATAACGGCTGGGGATACGGTGGTTATGGCGGCTATTATGGTGGCGGCTATGGCTACGGTGGTTACTATGGCGGAGGCTATTACGCGGGTGGTTACGCGTCGTCGGGCACACCGCGCCCTAACCGCGGTACAGGTAACCCGTTTGCAAACCGCGTGGTTCCGCGCACGGCAACCAATACCATTTCATCAGGCATAGGTTATATACCCGGCGGCAGGAACAACACCCGGGGTAACAATGCATCTAACGCTTACAATAACGGTGTTAGTAATGACAACACCGGTACCCGCTACGCGCGCCCGGCCCGTACCGATGCTGCGCCAAGCCGCGATAACCAGCCTGTTTACAGGCAACCCCAGGTTGATCGTTCGCCGCAGCCATCTTATACACCATCACCGTCATCAAGCTCCGGCGGCGGTTCGCGCAGTACAGGCAGCAGCAGCGGCGGCGGTGGCGGACGCCCTTCAAGACCATAAACCTAAATTTGTATTTACCTGAATTTTATGAAAATAAAATATTTACTAAGCGTAATTGCTATAGTAGCAATTACTCAAAATAGCTTTGCGCAATACTCGCAGGATGCCATCAGGTTTTCTACCTATCAAACCGGTTCTACCGCACGTATAAAAGCCGTTGGTAACGCGGGTACGGCTATAGGCGGCGACCTGAGTTCGGTAAGCGGCAACCCGGCAGGTTTGGGCTTCTTCACCCACTCCGAGGCGAGCCTTACCCCCGAGTTTGATAACTCAAAAATTAACTCAAGCTTTTTTGGCCAGGCCGGCACTGCCAGCCGCAATGATGTGAATATGAGCCACGCGGCTATCGTATTTTATCAGCAGTTAAGTACCCCGCGTGGCCGCGATAAGGGCAAAGGGTGGCTAAGCCTTAACTACGGCGCGGGTTATAGCCGCACCAACAACTATTACGAAAATATTAGCTATGGCGGCCAAAACGCTACCAGTTCCATATCTGATTACTATGCGGGTATAGCCAAACGCGAGGTTGCCCAATATGGCAGCGTAAACCCCGACGGACTTGACGGCTGGGCTTACGATCATGTGCTGATTGACAATTTTGGCCCGGCAAACAATCCCAACTCCTATCAAAGCACTGTAAATGTGCCCGTAACGCAATTAGCGGGCATTAACCGCACAGGTGGCCAATCGGAGTTTAACTTATCTATGGGTGCCAACTACAGCAATAAATTATACTTAGGCTTAGGTTTGGCCATTACCGATCTGAGATACGACTCTTATTCCCGTTTTACAGAAAGCGGAAATGCTAACGTTATTGAAAACGGTCCGTCATCGCCATTCACGTCTACATTCGCGCAAACGCAAACTACACGCGGTTCGGGCTTTAACGCCAAACTGGGCTTAATTTACAAACCGGTGCAGGCCTTACGTTTGGGTTTTGTATTCACCACCCCTACCTTTTATAACATCGACGATTCGTATACCGAATCACTGGCTACCAGGTACACCGGCGCGGCGAGTTACGAAAACCATCCCGCCAACCCTTACCAGTTAAGTTATAACCTGCGCACACCACTCAAGGTTGCGGGTGGCGCTTCGGTATTTATTGGCAAATACGGCTTTATAACCGGCGATGTGGAATATATTGATTATACCACCACCCACCTAAGCAGTAATGACAGTTATACTGCCGATGAGGATAACGCCACCATCAAATCGCTATACCGCTCAACCGTAAACCTGCACGTAGGTGCCGAAATTAATGTAAACAGTATTGTTTACCTGCGCGGCGGCTACAGCCAGCAAGGCAACCCGTTTAAAGACCGCAGCATTGGCCAGGATACCAAAACAGTAACCGGGGGTATTGGCCTGCGCTTTGGCAGTTACTTTGTTGATGCCACTTACGCTCATGTAAACGCTAAACAAACTATTTTCCCTTACGAGGTTGGTGCTACAAGCCCCGGTGCCAATCTGAATAAAAACAACAATAATGGTTTCCTTACTTTAGGTTACCGCTTTTAACAGTTGATATTTTTCATTACGCTGATTGCGTTAAGTTTTTCAAACAGCCTTTTTGCTTAGCGAAAAGGCTGTTTTGTTTGTCTGAATCAGAATTTACAGAATTATGTAATTTTCAGAATTTTTGTGGAATAATCAGATTTTGCTAATTCTAAAATTTTGTAAATTCTGATTCAGACAAATTCGACGGTTAATATCATTAACTTGCCTTTTTAATTTACAGTTGATATGATCAAAACATCTACATTAAAAATAACCGGCACAATACTTTTAATAGCCGGTGCCTGTTTTGCGTCCTATGGCCAGCAATCGGCAGAAACCAAAGCCTGGGTAGCCAAATCCAACGAGTACACTAAAATCATTATCGACCTGGATAAAAAATACTCGCCGGAGTACGGCTCATCACAGGGTTTGGCCGAATACGATAAAGATATAGCAGTACCAACGCTACAAAACATTAAAGCTGAGCGCCGGGACGAAGAAGCTGTAGTTACCAGGCTTACCGAAGCGCTTAAAACCGAGCAAAACAATTTCATCAAGCAGGATATCAATATCATTATTACGCATTTGAAACTGGGTTTCCGCCAGCAGGATTTTGAATTGAGCAGGCAGGTGCCGTTTTTAAACGCGGCCTCGACAGTTTACGGCGGCCTGGAGACTTTGCTTGACGATCAAACGCCTGAGGCCCGCCGCCAATCGGCCGTAATGCGTATACGCAAATATGCCGGTTTGGAAAAAGGTTATAAACCGCTGGTAGATATTTATAAAGAGCGTGTACAGCTGCAAATGGCAGGTAAAAACATGATCTATCCATCAAAACAACGTATGGAGACCGATTTGTCGCGCAACGCCAGCATCATTAGCGGCATCGCCGAGCTTTGCGTCAAATACAAGGTAACCGGATGGAAGCAACCTTACGCTGTACTTAAAAAGCAGTTAGAAGCCTATGATGTATGGACCAAAACGAACGTTTTACCGAAGGCCCGCACAGACTTCCGCCTGCCGCCTGAGGAATATGCGATGAGCCTCGAGTCGTATGGTATAGATATACCACCTGCTAAGGTTGCAGAAATGGCACATGCGCTGTTCAAAGAATTGCAGGACGAGATGAAACCCATTGCCGAGCAGATTGCGAAAAAACGCAATTTAAAATCCAGTGACTACCGCGATGTGATCCGTGAATTGAAAAAAGAACAGATCCACGGCGATTCGATCATTCCGTTGTATGAACAACATTTAAAGGATATCGAGGCCATTATCCGCGACCACCAACTGGTAACCTTGCCAACCCGTCCGGCCATTATACGCCTGGCCTCGGCTGCCGAAACCGCGCAAAGCCCGGCCCCCCACATGGTACCGCCGCCCTTTTTGAATAATACCGGACAGCGTGGGGTGTTTGTGTTGCCCTTAAATATGCCTGCCTCGCCCGGCGAAAAGGCTGCCGATAAGTATGACGACTTCACCTTTGATGCCGCCTCATGGACCATCATCGCCCACGAAGCCCGACCAGGCCACGAACTGCAGTTTGATAAAATGGTTGAAGAAGGCGTATCGCAGGCCCGTGCATTGTATGCCTTTAACTCAACCAACGTAGAAGGCTGGGGCTTATATTCTGAATACATAACCCGCCCTTACATGCCATTAGAAGGGCAACTGGTATCGTTAGATTACCGCCTGCTGAGGGCAGCCCGCGCGTTTCTCGACCCCGAATTACAGGCAGGCAAAATCACCCAGCAGCAGGCGTTGGATGTGCTGATGAACGATGTAGTACAATCGCGTGCGTTTGCCCGCCAGGAGGTTGAGCGTTACACCATCAACGCGCCCGGACAAGCCAACAGCTATTTTTACGGGTTTACTAAAATGATAGCCCTGCGCAAGGATACCGAGGCCGCTTTAGGCAGTAAGTTTAACGCTTTGCACTTTCATGATTTCATTCTATCGCAAGGAATTTTACCGCCTGCTTTGATTCGCGAAGCGGTGATGAATGAGTTTGTGCCGAAGGAAAAGGGCTTGTAAATACGTTAACCACCACGCCGTTCTGCGCAACGACGTGGTGGTTAATTTCAGCTTTTGTTTAATTGTGTTACTTCGTGGCCTGCTTCAGTAGCCATGCTGCAATATCATTTGCGGCCTTATCATTTTCGTAGCCTGCGGGCAAACAGCCATTTACATATTCGTTATATAGCCATGGGTCGCCTACAGCTAAAACAGTTCCTTTTCCATATTTGGTTGAGGCGATGATCACAGCACCTTCCTTGTTTTTAAGTACAGGCACAGCAGTGCCGCTCAAGCTTATGGAACAGGCATCCTTCATAAAAATTTTACCTGCTGTTTTTAATACCGGGTTGTTTTTAATATAGATGGTGCCATCCTCAAAATGGGCATCATCTATCACGTGGTTTTGCAGATCGTTATTAAAACGCATCCCGAATTTAGCGGCAAGATTATTAAAATGAGGTAACTCTACATTAGCGCTATCATTCGCCATCAGCAACAACACCCCTCCTTTTTTAACCCAGGCAGCAATATTTTCGATATCATCTTCCTGGATATAGTTGGGTTTCGGGCTTTCCTTTTTAGTATCCGGATCAACAATAATATACACTGCCGAGTTTTTCAGGTTATCCAAAGTAGGCATTGCACTAAGCGTATCCAACTTTGCTCCTCTGCTTGTAAAAGCCTCGCCAAAAATCTTAAAGCCATTATTATCCGTTTCATCCCATAGGTAATGGAAACGCTCGGGTTTCCCGTTTTTGCCTTGATGTACTTCGTGATTAAAGTAATAATCAAGCGTTACGGTTTGAGCGTTGGCGACAAAGCCGGTGATGAAGAATAGCGCTGTTAATGTTGATTTAAATTTCATAACGCAGACTTAAATGTTCATTTCGACGATCCGGGCAGGGATTCAGTGATCTTGTACACCCTACTTGCGAACCTTGTGCATTGGCTTTGCTTGAAGTATAAGATTTATCTTTCTCCCCAGCGTGCTTACTCCATCCCCGCTCAATCTAAATGACATTGGTATTGATTTGAACAAAGTTCCATTCCGGACTTCCTTACACACCCCCAAAAATCGAGAACCCACCATCCACACATATCATCGATCCGGTTACAAAAGCCGAAGCATCGCTCAGCAGCCATACCAGCGCGCCTTTTAACTCATCGGCCTGGCCGAAACGTTTAAACGGTGTTTGTTTGATAACCAATTCGCCGCGTTGGGTGTAGCCGCCTTCGGGTTTGGTAAGCAGGTTGCGGTTTTGCTCGGTAAGGAAAAAGCCAGGGGCCAGCGCGTTCATACGGATACTATCGCCGTAACGATTGGCCAGTTCAACGGCAAACCATTGGTTATAACAATCAACCGCAGCCTTGCCCATATTATAGCCCAAAACTTTGGTAATAGCCCGTTTTGAGTTCATGGATGAGATATTGACAATGCTGCCCTTACCTGTTTTGGCAATGGCTTCGCCAAACACCTGCGTAGGGATGAGTGTGCCCCAGGTGTTCAGGTCCATCACTTTTTTCATGCCTTCGATATTCATTTTAAAAATATCCTCGTCGGGTTGTAAAACACCTTCGGGCATGTTACCACCAGCCGCATTCACCAGGCCGTCTATCCGGCCGAAGGCAGCCAGCATTTTATCTTTGGCGGCTACCAGTTCGGCTTCGTCCATTACATCGGCAACCAGCGCTATGGCTTTGCCGCCGGCTTCGTTTATTGCAGCGGCACGTTCTTCAGCTACCTGGGCATTCCGGCCCAAAATGCCTACCGTGCCCCCGGCCTCCACTATGCCATCAATAAACGCTTTGCCCAATATGCCGGTTCCGCCGGTTACTACGATTACCTTACCGGCTAAAGAAAATTGATTATCCACTTAAATTATATTTTAGCTTGATGTATTGTTATTTCAAATCCGCTATCGCGATAGCGTCCATATCGGTATAGTCAAGGTTTTCGCCTGCCATTCCCCATATAAAACTGTAACTGGCCGTGCCACTGCCCGAGTGGATGCTCCATGGCGGCGACACAACGGCATCGTAATTATCCATAGTGATATGCCTTGTTTCCTGTCCCTCGCCCATGTAATGAAATATTTTCTGTCCCGCCGGAACATCGAAATAAAAATAAGCTTCCATGCGCCTGTCATGCACATGGGCCGGCATGGTGTTCCAAACACTACCTTCATGCAGTATGGTTAATCCCATCACCAGTTGGCAGCTGCGTATACCTTCCAGGTGAATGTACTTATTGATGGTTCGTTTATTGGCGGTAGCCGATGAGCCTAACTCAACTTTTACAGCATCTGCATGGGTAAGCAATGTTGTTGGGTAAACAGCATGTGCGGGTGACGATAAAAAGTAAAATACAGCCGGGTTAGCGGAAACAGTACTTTCAAATATCACTTTTTGGGTTCCTTTACTTATATACAGGCAATCCAGCTTGTTTAGCTCAAACACCTGCCCATCCGCTTTGATCACACCCGGACCGGCAACGTTGATAATCCCGATCTCGCGGCGTTCTAAAAAATATCCGGCGCGAAGATTGGGGTAGTTTGGTAACTCAAGTGCCTGGTTTACGGGGTTAACCATCCCTACAATCATCCTGTCATAATGTGTATAGGTGCAATTCAATTCATTAGACTGTACCTGTTTATCTATCAAAAACCGTTGGCGTATGGTGGTGGTATCGTACCTTTTAAAATCAGAAGGGTGGACGGCGTGTAATGTTTTCAAAGCGAATAATTGATAAGCACAAGTCTACAACCTTATAAATGATAAAAAAAGCTTTTATTCGTATTTTCACTCTAACGTTGTAGTTATAAAACAAGGCCGCTCGCTATTAAACGGCCAGCTATAACGTTGAAGTAAATATTTAAAGTTCAGATGATGTTTTTTATTTGAATAAGCTTGTATAATTGATACGCAACAACTCTGCATCAACCAAAAAAGAACCGTTAAGATACCAAATTATGAAACACTCACCGGCTTATAAAAACCTTGCATTACTCGCTGTATTTTTATTTTTTGCCGCAGACATAGCTTCGGCACAACAACAAGATTGGAACGCCAAAAGCGCCAAAACCTGGGTTAAAGACAGGGTGTGGGCAAATGGATTAAAATTGAAGCTCAATTCATCAACCAATAACATTGAATTTGCCAAACAGTATGCAGCCAACAAAGCGTTATGGGATAAAGCCTTTGAATTTTTACGCGATCGCAACCTCGATTTATTGCCTCCCGGCAAATACCCGATTGATGGCGATAATGTATTTGCTTCCGTAACCGAAGGCCCGTCGAAAGAGTTTGAGCAATCGGCCTGGGAATCGCACCAAAATTATATCGACCTGCAATACGTCATCAGCGGTAAAGAAAAAATCGGCGTTGCCCCTGTACAAAGCTTAACCGTTACCCAGCCCTATGATGCTGCTAAAGACGGCGCTAATTATAGCGGCGACGGTAAATATTATACCGCCACACCCGACGAATTTTTCCTCTTCTTTCCGGGCGACGGGCACCGGCCTAACATTAAAGTTGGCGGATATGATAAGGTAAAAAAACTGGTGATCAAGATCAGGGTGGCGAAGTAATCTGAATCAGAATTTACAGGATTTTAGGATTTTCAGAATAAAACGGAAAAGTTCGCGATCATTTGTCGCGAACTTTTTCAATTCTGTTTATTCTCAAATTCTGTAAATTCTGATTCAGACAAACTTTTACGCCTGCACTGTTCTTTTCAACTTCCTTACATCAAAGCCTTGGGCAGCAGCCTGCGCAATCAGCTTATTATACGTCTGTTCATCCAAAGTGGATCTTCTGCTTAATATCCAAAGATATTTGCGGTTGGGATGCCCAACCATCGCGTAGCTATAGTTATCACCCAGGGCTATGATCCAGTATTTGCCCTTAAAAGGCCATTGAAACTGGACTTCCAACTTAGCGTTACTGGTTTTATCGGCCACAAAGGCACGGCCCTCGGCTATCTTTATTTTATTTTCTTTGATGCAACGGTTCTTAACGATGATTCCACCATCCGGAGCTAAACCGTAAGCTGCCGAGGTAAAAGTGCATCCCGACTCAAACCATTGCGGGAACGCGGCAATTTCAAACCACGAACCAACATACTTTTTCAGGTCGACATAGGGAACAGTTTCAAGCGGTTCGCACCGCAATACCTGCACAGCTAAGGCAGCTAAACCTAATACTGCAGAGCCTGCAATGATCTCTTTCTTCATAAACCAATAACGCCCGGTACACCTAAAAAGTTTAAGCTAAAACTGCATAAATGGCAACCTAACCGCATATCATTATTTAATTACCTTTGCCCCAAAGGATTATTTTGCGACATGCCCGGTAAAACAAACATCAGTATTTTAGGCTGCGGCTGGTATGGCAGCGCGTTGGCAATGGCTTTTATTGCCGACGGATTAACCGTAAAAGGCTCAACCACTTCGCCCGCCAGGCTGGATGAATTGGCTGCAACGGGTATCAAACCTTACCTGGTTAACTTTTTACCCGGCGGGGAGACTTATGATGCTGATTTTTTTGATTGCAATATTTTGTGGATAGCTATTCCGCCCAAAAGCCGCAGCGGCGAGGGTTCCGCTTTTACAGATAAGATAAAGGGAATTATTAAGGCCATAAAACAATATCATGTGCAAAAGGTGGTGTTTATCAGCTCGACGGGTGTTTATGCCGATAGCAACCAACATGTGAATGAAGAAACGGACCCTCAACCAAATACAGAGGCCGGCAGAATACTATTTGAGGCCGAAAACCTTTTGAGGCATGAAACAGACTTTAAAACCACCGTTATACGCTTTGCAGGGTTGATTGGCCCGGCCCGTAACCCGGGTAGGTTTTTTGCCGGGAAAAAAGATATACCTAACGGCGATGCACCCGTAAATTTGATCCATTTGGATGATTGTATCGGTTTGAGCAGAGCAATATTAGGTAAAGACGCTTTTGGATATTTATTTAACGGATGTTCGCCCACTCATCCCGCTAAAGCAGATTTTTATACACAAGCAGCAATCCAATCCGGGTTTGAAAAGCCGGAGTTTATCAACGAGTTGAAAGAGTGGAAAGTTGTGGAGAGCGTGAATGTTGGGCGGGTGCTTGGGTACGAATACACGGTATTGCTATAAAACTTGTCATTTCAACGAACAAGCGACAGGCTGCGCCGGAGGGTGAGGAGAAATCTTATACGCCATGCTATTCAACAAGGCATATTTGTTTTAATGGCGTATAAGATTTTTCTGTCGCCCCTGCGCTCAATCCCTCCGCTACTCTATCAAAATGACAAATCGGGAATGATGAAATTGTTAAAAAACAGGAGGTTTCGCCTTATCCCCCATCACAAAAACCAACTTACCGCCAGTCATAATATCCTTATGGGGTATATAAGGTTTTGTATAAGGCCTTCCATTCAAACTGATGCTCTGCACATATTTATTTGCTTCAGATAACCCTTTCGCCTCAATGGAAAAGCTTTTGCCGCCAGGCAAAGTAATGCTTACGCTACCCAGCAGAGGTGCGCCAAAAACATAATGCCCATCCGCCGGGTTAACCGGGTAAAAGCCCATCGCGGTAAATATATACCATGCCGACATCTGTCCGCAATCGTCATTGCCCGAAAGGCCGTCGGGCTTATCAATGTAAAATTCATCCGCTATTTGCCTCACCAACGCCTGGGTTTTGGCCGGGTTGCCTGCAAGCGTGTATAGGTAGGCAACATGATGGTTTGGCTCGTTACCATGGGCATACTGGCCTATTAAACCGGTAACATCCAGTGTTGAGCCTTTGCCAAACACTTTCGAATCCATGGTAAAAAGCGAATCCAGCTTTTTGGAGAAAGCTTTTTTGCCGCCCATCAGTTTAATCAACCCGGAGATATCATGCTGTACCTGCCACGTATACTGCCAGGCATTGCCCTCGGTGTAATCACCGCCAATGGCCAGCTGTCCGCTATCTAAGTTGGCAAATGGCTGCACCCAATCACCATTCAACTTACGGCCGCGCATCAGGCGGGTGCTTTTATCAAACAGGTTATTGTAAAATTGAGATCGCCTGCTGAAATATTGATAGTCGGCGGCTTTGTTCAGTGCTTTGGCCAGTTGCGCGGCGCACCAGTCGTCATAAGCAGCCTCTAAAGTACGGGAAACTGCTTCACGACGAATGGTATCGGAAGGCAGGTAACCGTAGCGCAAGTACAGGCTCCAATCATATTTTGGATTTTTATTTTGGGTGAGGGTAGATTTGATTGCCGCAAAAGCTTTTTGCTTATCAAAACCTTTAATACCTTTTAAAGCGGCGTCTACAACAACCGGTACGGCATGATTACCAATCATGGCATAACTCTCCTTGCCCCAAAGCGTCCAAACGGGCAACAATCCGGCAACGTCAAAATGCTGCAGCATGGTGTTGACCATTTGCCCGTCGCGTTCCGGGCAAACGATGGTGTATAGCGGATGGGCCGCCCGGTAGGTATCCCAAAGCGATAATGTGGAATAAAAAACTTTATTGGCCGAGCGGTGCACCAAGCTATCGGCACCACGGTATTGCCCATCAACATCAGCAATATTATTGGGCTGGATCAAGGCATGGTAAAGGCTGGTATAAAAAGAGATTTTTGTACGCTCTGCACCCTGGGCTTTCAGCTTACCAAGGTTATTTTCCCAAACCCGGGCAGCTTCGGTTTTTACCTGTTCGAAGGTTTTATTCAGGGTTTCTGCCTGTAGATTTTTACGGGCACCTGCTATGCTCACGCCCGAGATCCCGACCTTAGCTTCGAGAACTTCTCCGGCTCTCAAATCGAAATCGAGAATGAGGCGGCGCTTATTTTCGCCATCAACAAAATGATGACCGGTAATGTCATGATTAAAAACAGCCGTAAAGTACACCTGCTTATCAACCCACTGGCTCGAAAAAGCATATCCGCTGATATTTGTTTTGCTATCGATATTGATCGTTCCTTCAGATACATGTCCGGCCAGTTCCCCGGGGCTTTCAACCAGGCCACTTTGCATATCTACCAGCAATCGCGCTTTACCGGGTTTAAGGAATGTATATTTATGGAGTCCAGTGTGAGCAGAAGCTGTAAGTTGCGATTTAATATGGTGATCATTTAAAAGCACCTCGTAATAACCCGGTGATGCTTTTTCATTTTTGTGCGAGAAGCTGCTTTGAAACTTTTGAGGATCATTACCCTGAAAAGGAAAAAACAACACGTCGCCCAGGTCAACACCGCCGGTGCCGCTTAAATGTGTGTGCGCGAAACCTGTGATGACCGTATCTTCATAGCGGTAACCCGAACTGTAATGCCAGCCAAAATTTCCGGTTTCGGGACTGAGCTGAACCATACCAAACGGGACTGTAGCGCCCGGAAAAGTATGGCCCGTTGCCGATGTTCCAATAAACGGATTGACATATTTACCGTATTGCGCATTGGCAAACGCGGCGTATAAAAGCATGATAACAGTAACCAGTTTTTTCATATACCTATTCCTTATACTCTAAAGTTTTCTTCAATACAACATCTTCTGCCGAGCGGGCTATCACCACATCAACTGTACCAGGTTCGGTAACCAGCTTCATGTCATTATTCCAAATCGCGATATCTTCGGGCTTTATCATAAACTTTACCGTTTTGGTTTCACCGGGTTTCAGGCTGATCTTGTCAAACCCCTTTAAAGCCATCACGGGGGTAGTTACAGAATTTACTTTATTACCCAAATACATTTGCACCACCTCTTTACCTTCCCTGTTACCGCTATTGGTTACATCTACTGAAACAATCGCTTCCCCGCCTTTGCCGAATAATTGCGCTGCTACCTGCAAATTGCTATACTTAAACGATGTATAGCTTAAACCATAACCAAACGGAAACAGCACATCCGGCGATGAAAAAACATAATCCTGCCCCGGTTTTTCGGGCGAGCCGGGATTGTGGTAAAAACCTTTATTGGATGCCACGTGGTTATAAAATACCGGGATATGGCCGGTAGATTGCGGGATTGACACCGTGAGCCTGCCCGACGGGTTCACTTTACCAAACAGGATATTGGCAATGGCATTCCCGCCGCGTTCACCAGGGTACCAGGCCTCAATAATGGCCGGGATGTTTTCCTTTTCCCAAGTGATGCTTTGGGGGCGACCGTGCACCAATACCAAAACTACCGGCTTACCGGTTTTATAAATTTCCTGCAGCAATTCGCGCTGTACGCCATCGGGGTTAATATCGGTAACATCGTAGCCCTCCCCGCAGGTAAAAGGGTCTTCAGGTTCGCTTTCGGGCGCGTGGCCGTTCCAGCCTACGCCCGAAAATACTACGCTGGTTGTACCTAACACTACAACCACGGCATCGCTGTTCTTCACCACATCAACGGCCTGGGCAAAGCCGCTTTTATCGGAGCCCGAAAGCGCGCAGCCTTTGGCGTAGTTGATCCTAACTTTGCTACCCACCAATTGTTTAATGCCTTCCAGCACTGTTGTTCCCGACCGGCTATCGCGGGTAGAGCTGTAATCGCCATATTGCACCTGGTTGGCATTGGGGCCAACCACCGCCAGCGATTTCAGGCTATTTACGTTAAGCGGCAATAGCTGTTTTTCATTTTTCAGCAAGATGATAGACTCCTCGGCTATTTGTTGTGACAGCGCGATATGATCAGGCGTGTGCACCCGCCTTTTTAATGCCGAAGTATCCGGCAACGCTTTTTCAAACAACCCTGCCTTAAATTTTACGGTAAGGATGCGGGCCACGGCGCTGTCAATTTGCTGTTCCTTTACTTTTCCTGTTTTTACCAGCTCTATCAGTTTCCCATAAACATCCGAACTTGGCGCTTCCAGATCAATGCCAGCATTCAAACCTGTAAGCGCGGCTGCTCCGGCATCTTTGGCGATATGATGGAAAGTGTATAAATGTTTAAGTCCCTCATAATCTGAAAATACATAGCCTTTAAAACCCCAATCCTGCCTTAATATGGTTTGCAGTAACCATTTATTGGCATGGGCGGGTACCCCGTCAATTTCATTATAAGCGGGCATTAAGGCGTAAATGTTTGCCTTTTGCACGGCATCTTTAAAAGGAGGCAAAAACATCGACCGTAATTCGCGCTCCCCTACCGATGCCGGGGCCAGGTTAATGCCCGCCACCGGGATGCTGTAAGCGGCAAAATGCTTGGCGGTACACATTACTTTATCTTTACCAATACCGTTAATGGTTTGTGCAGGATCGCCCTGCATACCGATCACAAACGAGGTCCCCATACGGCTTACGAGGTATGGGTCTTCGGCATAACATTCCTCATTGCGGCCATAGCGCGGATCGCGGATGAGATCAAATAATGGCGATAATGCCTGGTCAACTCCCGATGAACTTGCTTCATAAGCTATTACCGAACCCATTTTTTGGATGAGTGCCGGATTCCAGGTGCTCCCCTGCGCTATAGCCTGTGGGAAAATAGTAGCGCCCGCAGCCAACTGACCGTGCAAACATTCGCCTATTTGTATGGGCGGGATGCCTAAACGCGTTTTCTCCCTGGCATATTTTTTCGCGGAGACGGAGAGCGAAGCAATATCACGGATATTGGTAAAAGGGCTTTCGCAAACGCCGTAAGCTATGGGGTTTTGCATGGAGCCTTTTAAAGAATTCATGCTCATCTGGCCTACTTTCTCCTCCAGCGTCATGCGGCCCAGCAAGTCTTTTACCCGTTCGGCTATCGGCGCTTTCTGGTTTTTATAAACCTGCGCGGCGGCGGTTTTTATTACAAAAGCAAAGGCGATGAGTAAGGCTGTTTTCTTTTGCATAGGTATGATATTACAACACTTAAATCATAAAAGCGAGGGGGCGGTACGATTCCCCTCTTGAAAGGGCGGAGGGGGTGTGTTTATCTACACGCGACTTATCGCTCGCATCCCCCCTGCTGTCACTCTTTTCCTACGCGCCCGCTCTCGAGACGGGAATTTTGCGAACGTATAAGAAATGATCTCCTAATGCACCAAATAAAACTTTGGATAAAGTTTCTCCCCACCATCCACTTTCAACTCAATAAGTGTTTGGTTTTCGTTGGCTTTATTGGCCATGTAATTTCCGGTTAATGCGTATACACCTTTTTTTAGATGCAGTAAGGCGTTCTGATGTTCTACATAGGTATTTAAACCTGGTTTGATCACCGGCACGGCATCCAAAAACAAGGCAGGCGTAACCTCAAAACCCGACGTCAGTTCATAATCCGCCTCTTTATTTATTTTAATAAATCCTTTAATCTTCACCCAATTGATGGTTTCGTCGCCTGTTGATTTAACCGGGACAACGAGGCTGGTTACGCCTGTTTCGGCAGGCTTTTCACCTTCAAGCCTGGCTATCTGCTGTTCTTTGGTTTTAAATATTTCGTACGCTATACCCGGTTTAAGATTCGCGGCCTTTACATGTGCAACCCTGATCGTTACCCGCTTAACGTTCGCTGTTTGGCGGATATGCTGATCATTCAATGTCCAGGTTGTGAAAGTTCTTAAACCGATACTATCCTTTAAAGGCACATTAATTTTTACAGGGAAAGCTACCGCGGAGCTATTGGCATCCGGCATTTTACCGTTTAGGCTGTAACGCACTTTAGCGCCTTTTAAAGGGTAATTCAACGTTACTTTAAACCGGCTTTTATTGGTAACAACATCATCAATGCCATCAATATCAGGCAGGCGGGCGTTAAAATCCCAAAGTTTGAACAATCCATATTGATTTTTCATCTTCCAGCCAAAACGGTCGAGATTCTTTTCATTCTTCGGGCTCCAGGTTAGTTCGGCCACGGCTAAAGCACGGGGGTAAACCATGTATTGCAGATGTTGCGCGTTGGGCACCTTCTCATTCCAGATATTACCTTGAGCGCCCAAAATATATTCGGCTTCGGCGTTTGTTAACTCCTTAGATTGCGGCTCGTAATTGTATACCATTTGCCAGGTAACCGGCGGGTTCCAGCCTATCGGCTCCAGGTCTTCATTGGCTTGCGGGGCGTCGAAATACATGTAGGGCAACGGTGTCATCACCACGTGATGGCGCATTTTGGCGGCCGCTATGCCGCCGGCCTCACCCTGCCAGCTCATTACCGTGGCCGATTCGGCGAGGCCTCCCTGCAAGATCTCATCCCATCCTACCAGGCGTTTATTTTTAGAAAGCAAAAACTTTTCGATCCGCTTGATAAAATAGCTTTGTACTTCCTTTTCGTTTTTAAGATGTTCGCGTTTCATTAAGGATACAGCGGTGGGGCTTTTCAGCCAGTCAACCATTTCGGCTTCATCGCCGCCAATGTGTACATATTGGTTGGGAAACAGCTCGATAACCTCGGTAAGCACATCTTCCATAAACTTAAAAGTATATTCACCGGGGTCGAGCATGCGTACGCGGTGTTTAGCCCCGGTCGAGTCCTGGCAGCCCAGTTGCGGATAGGCAAAAATGGCGGCTTCGCTATGGCCGGGCATTTCAATTTCGGGCAGGATGGTCACAAACCTGTCCTGCGCGTATTTGATCACGTCGCGGATTTCGTCTTTGGTATAAAAACCGTCCCTGCCATCATCAATCAGGTTATCCAGCTTACGGAATTCACCACGTTTAGCATAATAACTGATCTTTGCGCCAACTTCGGTAAGCTTTGGATATTTATCTATCTGGATGCGCCAGCCCTCATCATCGGTTAAATGCCAGTGGAAGGTATTGAGCTTATAGTGCGCCATTACGTCGATATATTTTTTCACTTCATCAACCGTAAAAAAATGGCGGCTCACGTCTAAACTCAACCCGCGCCAGCCAAAACGGGGCTGATCGGCAATGGTACAGGCCGCTACTTTTAAAGGCACACCTTTATCTGTTGGCAATAGTTGTATGAGCGATTGTACCCCATAAAAAACACCGGCTCCGTTACCGCTTATGCTTACCGAAGCATTGGACACATGCATGGTGTAAGCACCTTCCTGGTTTGACCATACGTTATTCAGCCTGATGGGCGTTTTAGCCGGGATCTGCTCATACACTTTTACTGTAGCTTGCAGGTTGTAGTTTTGATTAAGGTAATCCTGCAGGTACCTGCCCACCGGCTCGGTTTCTTTATTAACTCCGATAACTGCATTCTTAGCTAAAACAATGCTCCCGGAACCTGCCTTGATACTTACAGGCTGCGGTATGATATGGAATTGTGCTTTTAGCGCTGCAGATAAAAACAGGGCCGCGGATAGCAGGATATATTTAAGTGATGAAATGTTATACATAGCTAAAAACCGGGAATACATTATATTTTAACGGTGATATTCTTTTTGTAAAGTACCCAAACCGGCACAAAGATGATCAGCACGGTAAGGATCGCCCCGGCCAATGACGCGTTTTCGGGCGAGAGGTAGGGTACAAACGCGTGATTATAAACGTATGACCATAAATTGGTTTTCTGCACAGGGATGGCTGCTATTACAGCGGGTATAATATCAGCCAATACGTAAGCAGCTATAGCATTTCGCCCAAAAGCCAGAAACGGCGGCAGCAGCGCCTTATTTCCTTTTATATCGATAAGCCAATAAGAAAATGCGAGGATATTGATGGCCAGCCCGGCAGTTAAAAGCACAAATGAGCTTGTCCAAAGTTGTTTGTTAATAGGAAAAAAGGTATCCCAGATAAGGGCTAATACAATCAATAGAATCCCCGCACCCATTATTTTAACCAGGTCGGTACCGGTTTTAAGTTTGCCGGCCTTAAGCCAGGTTCCGGTAAACACGCCCAGCAAACAGGTAGCCACCGATGGGATGGTGCCCAGCAGCCCCTCCGGATCCCAGGTTTTGGCCGAACTCCAAAGGTGGTTTTCGGTAAATACCGTTCTATCTATCCAGGCTCCTAAATTGGTTGCAGGTTCAAGGTTTGGCGTACCAAAGCCCGGCACAGGTACCAGTGTCATTAATAAATAATAGCCTATAAGGCAGCATACGGCAATAACAACCTGCGTACGGATACCGGTTTTAACATACAGCAGGGCTGTTATACCAAATACAAGCCCGATGCGCTGCAACACACCGGGGAAGCGCAAATGCGCGAACTGAAAATTGTTTATTAAAGGCAGGCAAATGCCAAGCACTATGATAATAACTGTACGGCGTAAAATGGACAACAGCAGCTTGTTGTGGTTTTCAACCGCCGCCTTTTTGCTTTCCATGGCATATACGATGGATACCCCCACCATAAAAAGGAAAAAGGGGAACACCAGGTCTGTTGGTGTGCAGCCGTTCCATTTGGAGTGTTCCAGCGGCCAGTAAATATGGCCCCAATCGCCCGGATCATTCACCAGTATCATGGCGGCTACGGTAAATCCCCTGAAAAAATCGAGCGATAAAAGCCTTGGGGGTTTGGGTTTGGCAGTTGCGGGTTGTGTTACGGATTGCTGCGGATTGAATACAATAGTTGCCATTGTTGTGATTACTGCTTAACTGTTTTTTTTATGCGTTTTTAAATTATACTTAAATTGATAGGTGCCCGAGCCGATATCCATCTGCATATCATTGCCGGTTGCCGGTTTAATATTGGTGATATCCTTACTGGCAGTGATATCAATATTACCCTCGGTAACGGGGCCGTCAACAGCGGGTAGTGTTACTACAGCCGAAGTATTTGGCGGTACGATTACATCTAACGTAAAAACACCATTGTCAATACTCCATGCCGATTTTACCTTACCATACAGGGTCTCCAGTTCGGCATGGGCGTTGGTTAATTTACCGCCCGGGTGCGGAAAAATATGGATCCGGTGAAAACCCGGATCGCTTTCGTCCGTGCTGATACCGGCAACCACACGGTACATCCAATCGCCAATGGCACCGTAGGCATAGTGATTAAACGAGTTCATTTCCGGATCTTCGAAAGTGCCGTTAGGTTTGATGCCGTCCCAGCGCTCCCATATAGTAGTAGCCCCGTTTTTTACGGGATAAAGCCATGAGGGGTATGATTCTTTCATCAACAGATCGTAGGCGATATCGGTATGACCGAAACGGCTTAACACATGGCAGATGTAGGGCGTGCCTAAAAAACCTGTGGTGATGTGTTCATCATAATCCTCAATATTGTTAACCAGCCTTTTAGCGGCAGATTCGCGCAGGTTTTCGGGCAGCAGATCAAAGTTAAGGGCAAGCACATAGGATGTTTGCGTACCCGAAATCATGCGGCCGTTGGGGGTAACGTATTCGGCCAGAAAAGCCTTTTTTATATCGGCCAACAGGGCGGTATATTTTTTAACATCATCCTGTTTTCCCAATATGTTGGCTGCGTTGATAACCAGTTGCGTTGAGTAGGCATAAAAAGCCTGCGCTATCAGGTTTTTATCGGTAAGCGCGGCACCATCGGCGTAATCGGTACCGGCATAAAACAGCCAGTCGCCAAAGTGGTTACCGGTATCCCAAAGGCCGGCGCGGGTGTGGGCCGTGATGTAACCTACCCAGGCCGTCATGCTGGCATACTGGTCCTGCAGTATTTTTTTATCGCCGTAAGCCAGATAGATATTCCAGGGGGCTATTGTTGCCACATCGCTCCAGCCCGATGCCGCCGACAGGCTTATATCACCAAGCACATCGGGAATCACGTATGGAACGGCCCCGTTACTATGCTGATCGGCAGATAAATCTTTCAGCCATTTGGTAAAAAACCCGGCTACATCCATATTAAACGTGGCGGTGCGCGAAAAAGCCTGCGCGTCGCCGGTCCAGCCCATACGCTCATCACGCTGGGGGCAATCGGTAGGGACATCAATAAAATTTCCTTTTTGCCCCCACTGAATGTTGTGCTGTAATTGGTTAATAAGCGGGTTGGAGGTAGCAAAGCTGCCCGTTTGCGCCATATCTGAATAAAGGGCGTAGGCCGCCACGCTTGTAGAGTCGATAGGGCCGTTGTAGCCAACTACCTTTACATATCTAAACCCCTGGAAGGTAAAATGCGGCTCGAAAGTTTCAACGCTATCCCCTTTAAAAATATAGGTATTTTCCTGTTTGGCGGTGCGGAGATTTTTTGTGTAGAAATTCCCTTTCTGATCCAACACCTCCGCATGGAATAATTTGACGCTGTCGCCCGCTTTGGCCTTAAACTTAAACTGTACCCAGCCTACCAGGTTTTGCCCAAAATCAATAACTTTTTCGCCCGCAGGGGTAGTAAATACTTTAAGCGGCTTAAACATTTCGTGCTTGCGTACCGGCGGACCAAACATGGCTACCAGATTTTCCTTTACGCTGTCGGTACGTACCGAATCCCAGGTGGCATCTTTATAAGCAATGGTCGACCAGCCTTTCTTTTCCTTACGGGCATCATAAACCTCACCATCAAAAAATGAGGATGAACGGATAGGCCCGTAAGCTACCTTCCAGGTTTTGTCCGAATTAATCAGTACGCGCTTGCCGTTGGTATACACTACCTCTAACTGAAATAGCAAACCCAGTTTTGAGCCATAAACATTTTTTTTACGATTATACGTGTAGCCGCGGTACCAGCCATCGCCAAGGGTTACGCCTATGGCATTCTCACCTTTTAACAAATTGGCGGTTACATCATAAACCTGGTATTGCAGGCGTTTGTTGTAGCTGGTCCATCCGGGGGCGAAGTAATCGTTACCTACGCGTTTGCCGTTAAACTCGGCCTCGTAAAGGCCGTGGGCGGTAATGTATAAATGCGCGGCGCGCACTTTATGATCAAGCTTAAATGCTTTGCGGAACATAGGGCAGGGACCGCCGGTAGTATCCGACAGATAATTATCCCCGATCCACCTGGCGGTCCAGTCGGAGGGTTTCAGCAGGCCCATTTTCCACGAGTTTACCATGCTCCAGGGGGTAACCTGCTGCCGGTTGTTCCATACACGCACCTGCCAGTAAACCTTTTGGCGGGAAGCCAGCATTGGCCCCCCGTATGTTATATGTAATGATTCATTGGATGCGACTTTGCCCGATGTCCAGATCAGTTCTTTACCTTTCAGAAGAGCAACCGCGTTGCTGCCTACCCTCACTTCATAAGCGGTTTGCCACACATTCCGATCGCGGGTTATGAGTTTCCAACCCAGGCGCGGATTGGCCTGATCAACAGAGATAGGGTTTGTTTTATACTCACATACTAGGTTATCAACACGAAAGGGCGGCGGAACAGGGGGCGCTTTTTGCGCTTGTGCAACAGTTACGGGCAGATACAAAAAAAGCAATAGAATGATGCGTGTGCATACCTTTTTACACATACCTCTTAGGGGTTTAATAGTTCATTGCTATTAATATACTTTAACAGCGATATTGTTTTGATATGCACGGTATTTATCGGGCAGGGGACAAAACCATGCATTCGTTGCAATATACATTATAAACGTATTATGGCCCGGCAAAAGTTTTACCGGACCATGTAACATTATTAATGTTGGAGGTTGGCCTGGTTAAGCGGATACTGGAACAATAAACGTATGTTGCTGTACGCTGCCGAATTGATTTGCCATGACCCGTTTTTGTAAGCTCGTTCGCTGATAGCATGAGCTTTCATTACCTCGGTAGCTTTACCAGTGCGCAGCAGATCGAACCAACGGTGATTTTCGAACGCGAGTTCAACCTGGCGCTCGTGAGCGATAGCCGCGCGAAACTGCTCCTGGGTAGTTACGTTAAGATCAGGATTGGAATTGCCTGACGATTTTGGTTCTAAACCTGCACGCTGCCGTACCATATTAAGATATTTAAAGGCATCGCTGCTGCCAAACCCCTGCTCGTTTAAGCATTCGGCAAGCATTAAGTAAACGTCGGCATAGCGGTAAACTGGGAAGTTGTTGGGTGTAACGCCTTGCTGCTGTGTTTTCGGCCCGGTATATTTTTTTATGAAAGGCAGGTCGATACCATATTCATTGGAGGTAAAATCAATTAGCGATGCGTCTTTTCGTTTGTCTCCGTCTTCATAAGCGTTTACAAGATCCTGCGTTGGAATATTCCAACCATTCGGTGAACCGTTGGCTATCTCATAGCCGGTTATATCAGTATCATAATAATCCCAGGGAATAAAGGTATCCACAAAGTCGCTACCTAAACCGTTAGTTCCCTCGATGTACTGGATCTCAAATATAGACTCGGGGCCATTTTCCTTCGAAACATCAAAATTATCGGCGTAATCGGCATTGAGCTTGTATATGTTTGAGTTGATGATATCACGTAACAGAGGGATTGCCAGATCGAATTTTTTCTGTGTCATGTAAACTTCAGCCAGCATTGTTTCAGCAGTGCCTTTAGTTACACGGCCTTTATCAGTAATTGCATTAACCCCGTAACTGCGGGGTAATTTTGCAATTGCCACTTTTGCATCGGCAATAATCTGGTTATACACATTAGCAGCCGGAGCTTTATGCGCCTGGCTAAAGGCATCTCCTACCGAGTTAGTTTCGATAAGAACCAACGGTACATCGCCGAACATGCGTACCAGATTGAAGTAATTAAAGGCACGCAAAAAATGAGCCTGACCGGCAATTGTATCAGTGGCTACTGAATCCAGTTTTGCTAAAGGTAAACGGGTTAGAATAATATTGCACCTTTGTACCCCAACATAACTCGCGTTAAAAAATGATTCAACAATATCGTTGTTATTCAATTCCCTAAACTCGTCTATTTCCTCTTTATTGGTAGATGCACGATCATAAGGATCGTACTCATAGGAAGTATTGTCGGACCGCATCTCGGCCATAGCCCAGAATGAACCATTATACAAACCTTGCAACGGCGCATACGCGCCATTTATGGCCTGCTGAAATTGAGATTTGGTTTTATAAAAGTTTTCTTTAGTTTGTGAATCTGTAGGCTGAAGCGAAAGGTAATCTTTCTTACAGCCGACAAGACCCAATGTAATAACAGTAAGAAAAAGATATAGATATATTTTCATGATCTGTTGATTATTAAAATATTGATAATTAACCATACCTATTACAATTAAAATGTAACGTTGCAACCCAGTGTATAAATTGCCGATACCGGGTAACCGGTAAAGTTTACATTTGGGGATAATGACCGGTTACCGTCCTGCCCCTCAATACCAACTTCCGGGTTACCACCTTTGTAGCCGGTTATCAATATGGCGTTTTGCGCGCTGAAATACACCCTGAAGTTTTTGCTGAATTTGGTTTTGAAGTTGTAACCGAGGTCGATGTTTTTCACGGCCAGGTACGAGTTACTCTCAACCCAGTATGATGGATAATAATCGCGGGCGAGGTTAGTATTTGATACAGTAGTGGGAAGTAAACCGGCACCCGGTTGTTTTTCTGAACGCCAGCGTTGTATCACGCTCTGCTCTACATTGAATACCCCATCCAAATTGGTAGTAAATTGCTTATACATATTAAACACATGCCCTCCTACAGAGCCGGCAGATATGATATTCATATCGAAACCTCTGTACGTAAAATGATTATTGAAGCCGAAAGTAAATTTAGGCCATGGGTTACCTATTGGAACCTGGTCGGCGCCGTCAATTACGCCGTCTCCATTGATATCTTTATAGCGGATATTACCAACCTGCTCGCCGTCAAAGTGCGGGTATTTGTCCAATTCGGCCTGGTTTTGAAAAATACCTTCAAACACATAGCCAAAGAACTGGCCAAGTGGCAATCCCGCCTTGGTGATGTTGGTTGGATTATCATTAATAGGCGCATCGTAAATATGATCTGTAGAACCGAGGCTTAATACCATATTACGGTTGAACGAAAGATTAAAATCTGTATTCCAGTAAAAGCCTTTTCCAACAATATTCTTTGTGGTAACTGTAAACTCCCAGCCACGGTTTCGCACATTTCCCACGTTTGATAAAGCGCCGGTATAACCAGATGATGCCGGAATTGAGATGTATTGAAGCATATCCTGCGTATAGCGGTTATAATACTCAGCAATGATATAAATACGACCTTTAAATAATGAGAGATCCATGCCAATATCCAATTGCCTGGTTGTTTCCCATCCTAATTGGGTGTTTCCCGGATCACTTGGAGCTGCGCCTGGTACAAGTACGCCCCCAAACGTGTAATTGAAAGGATCAACCGGAGCAAGATGTTGATAGTTGCCTACGCTGTTATTACCCGCGTGTCCATAACTACCTGTAAATTTCAGCTGATCGATAAAGCCGGTTTTAGGAAAAAAAGACTCATCCGAAATACGCCAACCACCCGATATTGAAGGAAATGTACCCCATTGATGCCCCGGAGCAAACCTTGAAGATCCGTCGTGGCGAATTGAGGCCCCCAGGAGATATTTATCTTTATACGCATAATTTACTCTTGCAATTAACGATTGCAGCCTCCAGGCCTGATCATCAGCATTAGCAGTAATTAATGTGGCATGATTGAGCGATTGAATTACATCATCAGGAAAGCCTGTTCCATAAGCAAACCTGTAATGCGAGTTTTCCTGTTGTATCGAATAATCGCCTAAAACAGTTAAAGTATGGTTATCCCATGTTTTTTTATAAGTGACAGAGTTTTCATTAAGCCAGTTTAAAGAATTTGACGAGCTGAAATTACCTTGCGCTTTAACACGTTGGCCGGTACCATCATCAGGCGCGTTAAAACCGCCCAGGAATGATGGCCTGAAATAATCACCATTACTGTTCTGATAATCAACTCCAAAGGTTGATTTGATATCAAGGCCTTTAATAGGTTGCCAGGTGATATAGGTATTGGCCAGCGTACGGAAATTCTTGTACATATTGGTTGTGTTAACCAGGGCACTCACCGGGTTATTGTTTTGAAATGTACCAGGCGAACCAATTACATGCGTATATGAACCATCGGGCTGTTTTACCGGCACAAGGGGGCTTTCCAAATAGGCCTGACTTAACGTAGCAGTAAGAAAATGACCGTCTGTTTGTTGCAGGTTGCGCAAACTGTAAGTTGGCGCAATGCTTAAACCAACTGTAAGGTTTTTAGCGATATCGGCATCCATATTTCCTTTAATTGAATAACGGCGGAAACCTGTATTCAAAACCGTTCCCCTTTGATCGAAAAAACCCATCGAAAATAACGACCTTATTTTTTCAGTACCGTTAGAAACGGTAACATCATAATTTTGCATAGGCGCGTTGCGGGTTACCGCATCAAACCAATTGGTACCAACTCCATATTTAGAGGGATCTTGATATTCGATGGGAATAGGAGTATTAGTTCCGTTTACTGCGTTAGCATCTTCAATAGCTTCCTTTCGCCACTGGGCAAACTGAGTTGCGGTCATCATTTTAAGCTTACTTTTAGGCAAGATGGTTTGAATACCCGTAGACGTATTTACAGAAACGCTTGATTCTCCTTTTTTAGCGCGTTTGGTTGTGATCAAAATAACGCCGTTTGACCCGCGCGAACCGTAAATAGCTGTAGAGGCCGCATCCTTCAATACGCTGATATTCTCTATATCATCGGGATTGATTGTACTTAAAGGGTTGGAATACTGATCGAATCCCGGCGAGATCGGAAAACCGTCGATAACATATAAAGGATCATCACCGGCACCAACAGAACCGGCACCACGAATATTTACAGAAACGCCGCCGCCAGGTGTGCCGGTAACCTGGTTAACAGTAACACCCGCCAGCTGACCGGCCAACTTCAGATCAACGCTCGCGGCTTTGATCTCTTTGATGTTGCTCATTTTAACTGAGCCTACGGCGCCGGTAACATCTTTACGTTCCTGGTTTCCGTAGCCTACCACCACAACTTCCTTAAGTTCCTTATTATCTTCGTTTAAAACTACGTTGATAGTGGTTCGCTTATTTACAGGTTCTTCTTTGGTTTGAAAGCCGATAAAAGTGAATACAAGCGTGGCGTTATCTTCGGCGCTTATGGTAAATTTGCCGTCTACCCCGGTAATTGCGCCAACGTTGGTGCCTTTTACTTTAACGTTAACGCCCGGCAGCGGCTGGTTTTTATCGTCAACAACGGTACCTGTTATGGTTATCGGAGCTACCTTCTCCGTTTCGGCAACATCCTTTTTGTTGACTATGATATTTTTGTTTTCGATAACGTAGGTTAAAGGTTCATCTTTAAAACATTGCTTTAAGGCGTCGTCTAAAGAGGCATTGGTAAGTTGTAAAGAAACCGACTTTATTTTCGCGATATCTTTATACCTGTAAAAAAAATAGTAACCGCTTTGCTTTTCAATGGCTTTGAAAGCCTTGTCGATACTGATCGACTTCGCGTTCAGGGTGATAGATTGTGAAAAACTTTTAGCGCTTAACTGCAAACAACCGATAGTAATTAATAAGACCGTTAATCTCATGGTCAAAAATAGCTTTGAATAGGCACCTGGAGCACAAAATACTTTACCAGTAAAGTTTAAATGCATAACTTCGTAATGTTTGGGTTAAAAATTGAGTTAACGAAATACGACAAGCTTGATCCACAACATTATGCCGGAAGCGTTGCAGCGCTTCCGGCTTTTTTCAGACAAGGGATTTAGGTTGGAACTTCTTGGAGGGCTTTTAGTTAGTGTTTCTTCATAAGTTTGGCAGGGTTTAAATTCAGTTACGGTATTTTAAGGTGTAACAATTATTTTTTTGTTCTCTATCCTAAAACGCACATGGCTTAACTCCAGAATGTGCAACACCTGCGACAGCTTTACATCGCGCCTGATCTTACCAACAAACTCATCGTCAGGTATTTTACCTTCGTATACTACTTCGGTATCATACCACCTCGAAAGCTCTCTCATAATATCTTGTATGTTTGACCGGTTAAAGTTGAACAAGCCATTTTTCCAGGCCAGTTCCTCGTCCGTATCAACATCAATTACTTTAATGCCGTTATTATTAATAATGCCCTGCTGCCCCGGTTTGAGCAAATTGCTCACATCACCGCGGGTTAGTTTAACAGCGCCTTCAAGCAGGGTTGTTTTTATTCCGTTCTCATCGTTATAGGCCGATACATTAAAATGCGTGCCCAATACCCTAACCTGCGCGTCTTTCGCCTTTACAATAAAAGGCTTAGCTTTATCACGCGCTACCTCAAAGTAGCCCTCACCGGTTAATTCAACATCGCGCTCGTTACCCGAAAAGGCAGTAGGGAATTTAAGCGATGACGCGGCGTTCAAAAAAACCATGGTACCATCAGGTAAAACCACATGAAACTGCCCCCCTCTCGGTGTACTGATGGTGTTGTACGCAAGGGCTCCTGCCGGGGCGTGGTCTTTATCCGCGTCGGTGTAAACTACCTGCCCATCGCCTGTTTTATTGATACTGATATCGCCGTTTTGGTTAAGCAAGCCTATTTTGGCCGAATCCAGCAGCACTTTTTGCCCGTTGGCCAGTGTTAAAACCGCCCGGTTATCTCCCGGATCAACATCATGCTTAACCACCGGCTTGTTTTGAGCAACCAGAACCGGGTGTTGATGTTTGCCAACCCAATGATAAACAGCCGTGCCCATTACCGCGAAAGCTATAACAGCGGCTGCCGCGTTCCGGAAACGGTGCAGGCTTACAATTTTAGGACGGGCGGCAAATTCCGGTTGTACGATAGCCTGCCGGATTGTGGCCAGCATTTTATCTTCCAGTTCCTGCTTTACGCCTAATACTTTTTCATCCCATTCGGCATCGCCCTGAAAACTTTCAAAAAAAACAGATAGCTGTTCCTTCTCGGCAGCTGTGGCCTGCCCGGAGAGGTATTTATCTATCAATTCTAAAAATTCGTGTTTTTGCACAATGCCGATTTTAATAGGGAGAGTAAAAAACAGGGGGTATCCCCTACGCGGAAATGAAAAAAATTATTATTTTTATTTGAGTTCAATCGAGCTTCATCAATTAGATTGTTTAAAACGCCTTTATAGCTTACACAACTTGTAACAACCTTATTTTATTTAAACTATAAATTCATCACCATGCTTTGCACAACAATCATATAAACACAATTTTCTAATTAAAACCTTATCGCAGCTGATGGTATGGCATGCGTTTAAATTATACCTGTATCGTTATTAAACCAACCGATTATACGTCAAAAAAATGAACACACAGTTATCTTCCTTCTGCTCTCTTGTGTTATTCACGTTACTTAGTTCTTTTCTCTCTGCCCAAACGCGCAGGGCCGGCAATGCAACTCAACCTCATACAGATGTGTATGTTGCAGGTGGCTGTCAAAATAACGCAGGTGATTTTACTGCGATGTATTACAAAAACGGACAACCTGGCATACCGCTAATAAACGGCGAAAGAGGGTCGGCCACTTCCATTGTGGTGGTGGGAAGCGACGTTTATATAGCAGGCGACCTTGATGGGCAAGCGGCATATTGGAAAAACGGGCAGGTGGTACCGCTATCGGGCACAGCCATTGCACCGTGTAGTGCTTATTCTATAGCTGTATCAGGTGATGACGTATATGTAGCGGGGCAGGGATTTAAGCCTTTTTACGACAGAAACGGAAACAAAGGCCGAAATGTATTACAACCAAGATATTGGAAAAATGGACAGGAAATATTGCTTCCACAGCCACCGGGCCCCAATGGATATGAGGGAGAGGCAACCGTAGATTTAATTACCGTTGTTGGCCAAGACGTTTATATAATTGGCAGGAATGCTTATATGCCGGTTTACTGGAAAAACGGGCGCCTGGTAGACAATATCAGCGCCGATTTAAATAGGGTTTCGGCGATCACTACCATCAACGGACAGGTATATGCCGTAGGTTCACGTAATAAGCAGGCGGCTTATTGGAAAAACGGCCAGACTATTGTACTTACTACAGAAGAAAGCCTGGCAACCGCGATAGCGGTATCGGGCAACGATGTGTACGTGGCAGGGGTTGTAGGCGACTATACTGCAAACCTGTACCCGGGATACGGCAATCCGGGCCTTGGAAGATATTGGAAGAATGGGAAGCCCGTTGAACTAACAGGTGATCTTGAGCGGGTTTATCCAACAGCGATTGCGGTAGCCGGCGACGATGTTTATATAGTGGGTATCAATCAGGCAAACGCAGCTTACGTGATATTAAAAAATGGACAACGAATAAACATAAGTAACGGAAGTTGCTATTTGGATGCCTGGGGTATTGCAACGGTCAACACCAAAAGCATTACTAATAATTCGTATCCTAAAAAAATCACCCCAAAGCAAGCGCCTGATATAGTACCCGATAAAAAAGACCCGGAGGCACGCTTTTTAGCCGAAAATTTAAAAAAACCTGGTGTACAGGTTACGCCCAGTGGTTTGCAATACGAAATAATAAAAACCGGATCAGGTGAAAAACCATCGATAAACGACAGGGTGACGGTAAATTACCAGGGAACATTGATTAATGGCGAGGTTTTTGTCACTACGGAAGGACGGGGCGATCCGATAACACTTCCGCTTAAAAGCGCAATTCCCGGTTTTTCGGAGGGGATCAGGCTAATGAACGTGGGCAGCAAATACAAGTTATTTGTACCGCCAAACCTTGGTTTTGGAAAAACAGTTTCCGGAAATATCAAGCCAGGATCTGTCTTGATCTATGAAATTGAATTATTATCAATTGCAAGATAGAGCGATTAACCGCCGTTTAAAATCTTAATGACAAAAATTAAATTACCGGGATGAGTAATGCCGTTAAAACCAGAGACGGGCGTATGATTTTTATTTATCCAGCAAAAACATTAATGCTTCCATAATAAAAGCGGCACCTAAAGAACCGCGCAATTCGCGCAAAGCCTTGGTTAAATGATTTTCGACCGTTTTGGTGGAGATATTGAGCTGCATTGCTATTTGCTTATGGCTGAGGCATTCTTCGCGGCTAAGCTTGTAAACTTCCCTGCATTTTTCGGGGAGGGTATCAATAACCCGGTTAATCTGCAAAAGAAGTTCTTTATGTTCAATGCTTCCGTAGGCGGTTGGTGTATGCAGCCGCTCTATCAGATCGTCAAAAATTTCACTCCTTACCGAACCTGTTTTTATTTGCCTGTAAACCCCGTAACGCACCGAAGCATACAGGTAGGCTTTAAGCGATACATTAATCACAACCTCTGCACGGCAATCCCAAAGTTTAATAAATAACTCCTGGATAATGTCTTCGCAAGCCTGTTTGTCTTTTAAAATATTATATGCGGCGCTGAAAAGCGAAGCCCAGTACCGTTTATAAATAATGGTAAGTGCCGCCTCGTCATCAGCTTTTAGCAAGCCGATGAGTTGCACATCACTCATCAATAATTTATCCGGCATAGTTTATAATTAAGTCAAAAAAAGCCATGCTAAAATTACTTAAATATTAATTTATTATCTCTAAAAAGTACAAATGACTTTACTTATTGGTTATAAACCATTTATCGCTAATTAACGCAGCTTTGCTATTTGCAAAAAAAACTTCCTGATACGGGCTTAAAATGATTCGGGGTTGTAAAAAATATTTCCTTTCCTCCGGTTTTGTTCGCATAAAAAAGGGCGACCTTTACGGGCCGCCCTCCACTCTTAAAACACTCAACGCTGAAAACAATTATCTTTTTAAAATAGCATTGGCTACTTCCAGCTCTTCGCCGGTTATGGTATGCGGACGGCCTTTGTATATTTTTAAGGTAACATCTGCATTCAGTATTTTTAAAACATCAACGCTTTCATTAACCCTGCTTACGGGAACATGCGGGTCAGGATCGCCGGTGGTGATCAATACCGGGGTGTTATCAAAATTGCCCTGGTAGTTTTCGTTTACCAGTTTTTCGCCTATCAGCCCCCCGGTAAAGGCGATTATTCCACCGTACTTACCCGCGTTGCGCGTGGTATACTCCAACGTTAAACATGCCCCCTGCGAAAAGCCCAGGAAATAGATGTTTTCCTGCGCTATGCCTTGCTGTTTCAGATCGTCAACCGTATCACTGATAACCTCAAGTGCCGAATCAAGCGCCGGTTGGTTATTTTCAACTGGAGCCATAAAGCTGTATGGATACCAGCTATGTTCAGTAGCTTGCGGGCCAACTATGGCAAAATCCTGCAAATCCAGATGATCTTTTAATGAGATAATACCAGATGCCGAAGCGCCGCGGCCATGCAGCATAATGATCGCCTTTTTGGCTTGTTCGGCGGGAATACCCGCCGAAACAACCTGTTTAGTGTGCCTGTACATAATTAACATCCTTATACTAATGATGGCAATGTTTTTTCCAATTCACCGCGCAGGTGTTCATGCTGCGCAGGTAATTTTAATCCGGTGCCTAACAATTCTACCGGTTCGTCAACCGCAAAGCCAGGATTATCTGTAGCTATCTCGAACAATACGCCACCTGGTTCGCGGAAGTATAAGGAGTAGAAATAGTTCCTGTCTATTTTATCGGTGATGTGCAAACCAAGCCTGGCAATTTTATCACGGTATTCCATCAGCACTTTTTCGTTTGGAACCCGGAAGGCTACGTGGTGAACCGAGCCGCCAGCCACATGACCGGCCACTTCGCCCGGAACTTCAACCAGGTCAACTATCGCTGCATTTTCAACTGCATCGGTTATAAACCTGTAACGGTTAACATGTTGTTCCAACAAGCGGTAGCCTAAAACATCAGTAAGTATTTTGGCTGTAGCCTCAATTTTGTTTGATGTAATGGTAATGCTGTGGAAGCCTTTGGTTGCGTTAGCCGCGGTTACTTCGGCAGTTTCCCAGGGTGTACGGTTATCGGCAGTTTTGGGCACTATCAGCTCAAATTTCAAGCCATCAGGGTCGAGGAAGGTAAGGTACCGCTCGCCAAATTTCTCGGCCGGTTTATTATAGATCACATTGTTATCTTCAAACCTTTTCAACCAGAAATCAAGGCTCCCTTCGGGTACCGAATAACCAATTTCTGTTACCTGCCTTGCGCCGCGCCTGCCCGCTGCGATGCCCTCCCATGGGAAAAAAGTAAGGATGGTGCCGGGTGTACCGTTGCCATCGCCGTAATATAAGTGGTAGGTACCGGGATCATCAAAGTTTACGGTTTTTTTAACCAGCCTTAAACCCAGCACACGGGTATAAAAATCATAATTTTTTTTGGCGTTACCAGCAATTGCTGTAATGTGGTGAATGCCGTTTATTGTGTTTTCCATTGTCTTCGTTGTTTTTAAAATTTGTAATAACTGCTTTGTTATTATGATTCAAAATTACAACGGATTTTACAGGCAACACTTGATGTAGGATAAGAAAAACGGGGAGTTTTTTTTCCTTTACCAAATTGGCATTTCGATAGAACGGAGGGGGAAAGAGCGAGGGGGCGAAAGAGAAATCTTGTACGCCGCGCAAATAAACCTTGCTAAGCTTTATAACCCCGTGCAACTCCCAATTTGTCATTTCGATAGAGCAGAGGGGGCAGGGGTGCCGGGGCGAAAGAGAAATCTTATACTCCCTGCAAAGCCGCTATGCTAAGTGATAGCATACAATAATTGGTCTGCTAATTAATCACGCTATCATTCAAAAAAGTCCAGGTTGGATTGGTCGACGCTATCAAGGCTTCTTTCTTTTCCCTTCGCCACTTTTTAATTTCCTTTTCTCTTGCGATAGCATGTTCAATGTGGGTGAAGTGTTCGTAGTAAACTAAATGATAACAATAATATTTGCCGGTAAAGGATTTTTGGGTGCCTTTATTTTCATGATGCTGTGAGACACGTACGGCTATATCATTAGTAACGCCAATGTATAATACCGTTCTGTTGGAATTGGTTGTGATATAGACGTAATAGTTGTGATTCCACATGGATTTAAAAGTAGGATAAAATGTTATTTCTACCGCAAAGAGTAATCAACAGTTTTATGACCATATTAGTTTGATTAGCATAGTTGATTTGCAGGGCGTACAAGATTTCTCTTTCGCCCGGGCACTATTGCCCCCTCCGCTCTATCGAAATGACAAGTTGGAGAATAAAGGGAATGCGGAACGCTTTGCATAGTTTATTTGCGTGGCGCACAAGATTTCTCTTTCGCCCCTTCAATCTTGCCCTCCCCCTCCGCTCTATCGAAATGACAAACGGGGTTAACTTTATTTTTGTGCACTAAACAAAAACACCGCCGATTCTCCCAATATCACCTGGTCACCTTCGTTTAGCGGGTGCCCTATCTGGGTAGAATTAAGCTTGATCACTTTACCATCGGCGGCTATATGAATTTTGGTTTTGTTACGCGGAGGAACCCCGCCGTCATCTGCGAAGATCATAAATCGCTCACTCTCCATATCAAACTCAATATGGGCGTGCTGCCTGCTGATGTATTTATTACTTTCATGTTTGCTATCGCCAGGAAATACCAGCTGGTTTAACCTGAATGAGCCGTTTTCAGTCAGGGATTTTTTATCCCTGCCGATATTCAGCTTCGGATCGGTGGCTTTGATCAGGTATTCCTCCTGCTCCGCTTCGCCGTTCAGGATGCGGATATAGGCCACAAAAGCCGCCGAGTTATGGGCCACCTGCTTTCGGGTATTCATAACAAAGGCCACATCCAGCTCATCAGCCCTTCGGGCATCGGCTGGAAGGCGATCGGTAAATTCAACATCAAGCGTCCAGTCGGCAGGCAGGTTAATGGCAAAATCATCGGCTATGCGCTGGATCTCGTTTTTGAACAGCTGTTTATCATGCACATAAACAGCACCCTCGTACATGCTTAAATCTTCGGTATGGCTATCAATAAAAAGCTTCAGTTCCTTGATATGTCCGCCTTCACCACCTTCAATTTTCTGCAACGATTCTTTAATAAACCGCAGTATCGCCTCGCGGAGACTTTTCACATCATGAGGCCGGTTATCGTCACTTTTTCTGAATAAATTAAATACCATAAAAATCCTTTCTGTTTAAACACTATTCATCAACGGTGGTTTCGGGTCTCATGCTTTTTATATAACCCTTTTTCAATAACAATGGTATTACATGATTGGCTGCCAGATGCACCGCGTCCGACGATCCCCGTGTAGATTCGATCCGGATACAAACCACCATGTTGCCTTTCCCTTTCGCTTCGGGTGCAAAGAAAACATACCAGCCATCGTTTACGCTCACGTTATGCACAATGCGCTCGGGTGTGCCGGTTTTACCTGCTACTTTTATACCCAGTATCGGCTCTTTAGGCGCACTCTGTTCTATCATGTACTGCGTTAATAAGCCGGCATAGCGCGGATCTTCGGCCAGCTTAATGCCATGCTGAACGGCCACAGCCGAATCAGCTATTTTTAAGGCAAACCTGTTTGGCAGCAAAACACCACCGTTAGCTACGCCCGATACCAGCCGGGCTACCGACGCCGGGGTGGCTATCAATTCACCCTGCCCCCAGGCCATCCCCGAAATACCTTTGGCCCTGGTTTTATGGATGTTGTTAGGATCGTACCTTGGGCGGGTATCGAACTCGGTTTTTCGCCACAACGTGCGCCACTTTTCCTCCTGGGCATCGTTGAGGGCAGGTTTATTGTAATAGTAACCGCCAACACCATGCAAAAACATGCCGGTTTTCATATAAAGCGTAGCCATATATTCCTGCAAATGCTCCTGGTTGGCAAGTTTGATAAAGTACACGTTGTTCGATTTGGCTATGGCGCGCTCCATGGTAATCATGCCGGTTTCGTCGGGTTCGATGCCTTTAGTACGGATGCGTTCCTCGGTACTTACATGGTACTGGATCTCCGAGGCAGCCATCCCCAATTTATTAAATGCCGACATAGCCGTGAGCACTTTGGCCGTAGAACCCGGCTGGCTGGCATAAGTAAAACCAAGATCAGTGGTGGTTAGCCAGGTGGCCAGTTTATTCTGATCAGCCAGGGGCATGGTCAATTGGTCCCAGTTATGGATGGGCGGCAGGGGGTATTGGGCAGATGTAAGCACATCACCCGTATTGGCTTCCATAATTACCACCGATACCCGGTTATCCAGCAAAGAGGTATCCGAAGCCATTGATTGCTGGATGCCTGTTTGCAGGTCGGCATCCATGGTTAGTTTTACATCGCGGTTTTTGTTTTTAAAGGCTGCTACTTCCGGGCCGTTAATATCACTGATCAGCAGACCGGCTAACGCGCTGTAATCTTTTTTGGCAACGGTCATCTCCTTCATCCCGCGGGATAAAAACCTGTCTTCCTGGTAGCGGGATGCTTTTACGTTGTAACTGGTAACAGGCATGTGGAAGCCCCGCAGTTCGGCGGCGTGTTCATATTCGGCAAAGTAGCCGTTGGTGCTTCCGTTAAATACGCCGGTATTCTGGTCGCCCGTCCAGAAAAACATTTGCTCTTCGTATGGATAAAACCTTTCCAGCCTTTTGTGCATGGCCGAATCGAGATTGTAATGCTGCATGCCGGATTCAGCCAATTTCCTCTTTTGTTTTTCGATGAGTTCGGGCTTACTTGTGGCCAAAATTAAACCGTTACGGTCATAAATGGTACCGGCCTGTAACCTGTTCATCAAAATGGCTATGCGGGGGTTATAGCTAAACATGCGCAAACCGCTTTTATCAGCAACCAAAGCAGGTTTTACTACCCATTGTTTATTGTTTGATGTATAGCGCGATACATTAACAACCAGCAAAACCACACCCGTAAGCGCGGCGGCTAAAGCCGGTACCAGGTTTTTATCCTGCTGTTTGGTGATGTAATCCATCTGCACGGCCGTACCCCTTACCCTCGATACAGATAACAGGAAACCCGCAGCCAGCAGGTTAATTACCAGGGATGAACCGCCATAGCTTTCAAAAGGTAATGATACGCCCGATAAGGGTAAAGCGCCGATAGAACCGCCTGCTATCAGCAAAAACTGAATAAAAGTACACACGCCTATTCCTGCACTAAGGTAAAATAACAGGGGCGCACCCGTTTGCCTGCCTATAATAATGGCGCGGTGCAGGTACATCAAAAACAGGATGAATACAGCGGCCATGCCTGCCCAGCCAAACTCTTCGCCTATGGATGGCAGGATCATATCAGTGTGGGCCTCGGGGATGGTTTTGGCAAAGCCCTGCCCTACGCCCTGCCCGGTTACACCACCACTGGCCATGGCCCAAAGACCGTTGGCTACCTGATCGCCACCGTAAACCTCATTATTCCAGGCGTCCTGCCAGATAGCCTTGCGTTCAACCAATCGCTCAACCGGGCCGGGAATGATCTTATCTAAACCGGGAATCTTATCAATGGTAAGAAAGGCCGTGATCACAACCAAAGCCATTACAGCAGACTCGCTCAGGCTCCTCCGCCTGAAAAACACTACACCGCCCAGCAAAAAGAAGGTGATACCCGCGCTGATCCATACGTTATTAAAAAACCAGGTGGCCAGTACAAACAGTACCACAAAGCCGGCCATATACAAAAAGTCGCCCCGCGAAAAGGAGAACAGGATAATAAAAGTAAAACAGATCACCATTGCCGGCCCTAAATCGCCCAGAATTAAAAACAGCAGCAGCGTGATCATGGTAGCGATAAGCGCGAAAGAAAAAAACGACCAGCGCTTGCTCCAGCTGGAGTACTGGCTGATAAAGCGCTCGTTGGCAGCGAAAAAACCCGCAAGAAAAATAACAATGAGGTATTTAACGATCTCGCTCGGCTGAAAGCCCAGCAGGTTTACCTTAACACCGCTACCCTCAGGCCCCGACCCAAATAAAATGGTGCTGAACAGGATTCCCATAGCTGCGATGGCCCATGGCCAGCCATTGGCCGCGCTCCGGCTCCATTTAAAGATGAACAGGCGGTAAAAACCCGAGTCGGGGTTAAGTTTACGAAGATTGAACAGTTGAACAATGCACATGCCGAGCACCCCTATTCCTAAATAAATCAGCGTATCCTTAGCTAAAAACCTGTCGCGCAAGGGGTCCTGCAAACTCAGTAATGTTAAAAATGAGATCCCGGTGAGCATCATCACCAACGGCAATATCAACTGATCGGCCTCGGGATAACGGGCGCTGAGCAACAGGTGCAGCAGGATAAAACCTAAAAAGAAACTGGCGGCTATAATCCAGTACCATTCGTTAAACTCATGCTGGTAGCGCACAATAAAAGCTCCCTCCTTTTTCAGGATATTAAAATCGCGTGTTGAAAGCAACTTGATTCTATGCGGTGCCTGCGAAAATTTAAAAGTTACATCCTTTTCCAGGTCATCAACACCCTGCGACCTGCCAAACTCAAAGCCCGGCTGCATGGGCAGCACCGAAAAAGCCCTGCCTGCAGGTAACTGGGCAAATACAAACCGGCCCTCCGCATCGGTTCGGGCAAAAGCGGTTAGAGCCTGCAGTACTTTTTTATGCTGATCATTTGTTACATACAGCTTTTTGTAAGCCGCGCCTTTTTCTGAATATGATGATCTGGCGCCGGTTTCTTCATCGCTGAAAATACTGTCGCGCGGCAAGATCATGGTAAGTTTTACCAATACGCCGGGAACGGGTTCACCTTTGTGTTCAATGGATCCTTTAAGGCTGTATTCGCCCAAACCAAGGTCGGTTTGCGCTCCTAAAGACGGAGGGTTTTTCAACTCCTGCTCAAAACGTACGGAATCATCGCCGGTATAGCCGAGCAAGGCACGTGAGGTAAGTACGCGCTTTTTGAAAGTTTCGCCGCCTTTAATAAAAGCTTCATCGGCATTTACATAATACTTGCGTTTATTCAGTTCGCCGGTGTTATCCACCACATCACCGGCAGATTTACGTTCGGCTATTACCGATTCAATGTAATCGATATCTTTCCGATCATCAAAGTAATAACCTTTTTGCAGCAACGCCTTCACATTTTGAGCCGTGTTGGGCGCGTTAAGGTTAACCACGGTGCCATCCTTAAGCCGTTTGTCAACATCGGTAAATTTAAGCTGCTGTACGCCGTATAGCCTTACAAACAAAACAGCGAGTACAATGCCTGTAAGCAGCAGGAAAACGCGTTCCAGCCTTCGTCCCGGCGATTTAGTTTTTTCCTGCGCCATTTATCAGTGGGTATTTTTTAAGGGAACGGAATCGGCTTTGAACATACTGCCTAATGACCGGCCCGAAATATATTTCATATTAGGCAACAGGTAGCCGGTTAGCACGGGGATGGCGCAGTTGTTAAAACGTACATTTTTAAGCACCAGGGCGTCGTTACGGGTTGCAACACCCACCCTGAAGCCATCAAACGCTACGCTATCCAGAACCACATATTTACATTTGGCTGAAAGCACTATGGCAGGACCCTTATAGGTTGAATCTTTTCTGAAAAGGATCTCACCTTTAGCTTTGATGTAGATGCTATCCTTGTTGATGTGCAGCGTATCTGTCAACAAAATGGGTTGTTTAAAATCGGCAGCGGTTATTACCAGCGTGTTGCCTTTGAGGTTATTGATAGTATCCTGCAATTTTAACTCCTGCGCGTTTTTAATGGGCTTTGCTGAAATTGTATCCGGCGTTTTGGGCATACTATTCAGCTCGTTGTTCTTTTTATACTGCCAGATAAAGCCGCCTAAAAAAACAAAACACAGGATGCTCAGTATGGCAACCGTACCACCGTTGCTTTTGGTTTTCACCGCCGCTACCTGCTCCTGTTCTTCTTTGGTAACCGGTTTCGCGGTCACCTCCTGCTGTTCAACCGGCTTTACCATTGCAGCGGCGGGTTTTGTTGCGCCGTGCTGCCTGCGCTCCTTATCATTATGCACCAGCACTACGGTAACGTTATCCTTGCCACCGCGATTATTGGCTGCCTCAATAAGTTTTTTGCCTTTGGCATCCAGATCTTCGCCGGTGATCAGGATATCTGTTATTTTATTTTTATCAACCAGGTCGGTTAAGCCGTCGCTGCATACCAGCAAAATATCGCCGGGTAAAAAAGGCGAACTGCCTGTTTCCACAAATTCGGGATCATGATCAATCTCGCGGGTAAAACCCAGCGCCTTGTTAATTTCATTACGCTTTGGGTGGTCCATCGCGGCTTCTTCCGTAAGCCTTCCCGAATCTTCTAAAAAGCCTACAAACGAATGATCTTTCGAAATTTTAATCAACGAATAATCACGAAGCAGGTACAAACGGGTGTCACCAACGTGGGCATAGTAAAATTTATTGTTAAGTACATCGGCAACTGCCAGCGTAAGCACACAGGCCATGCTGCCCAGTTCCTTGTTTTGCTCCTTTTCATCATAAATACGCTGGTTGGCAAGCTTAAACGTATTTACCAGCAGGGGCACAATGTCGCCGGCTATGTATTGCAGCTGCTCTAAAATGGCAGCGCGCGCAATCTCGGCGGCAATTTCGCCACCTGCGTAGCCACCAACCCCATCAATCACACAAGCGATAATAAAATTACCATCGCCCGATTTCTCGGCAATAAAAACATCCTCGTTATTTTGTCTTTGCTTACCGGTATCTGTTATTCCGAAAAAGTTATTTGCCATGATTTTTGCTGGAATTTTTTATGTCGATAAAATGGGCTATGAGTAACAGCACGCATATGGCCAACAGCCCTACTGATAATATTTGCGACATTATGGTTCGGGTTTGAAAATATTAATACCTACAATTCCGTTAAGCAGGATGCGCGAGTTAAAGGGCAGTTCCACCCAAACAGGGGCGTTAACATCGCTCGGGGCAACTTCCTGCTCGTTAATAAGGGTGCGTTCACCAAAGGAGGCCATGTAAAATTTACCGTCGGCTTTGTTTAGCCTGATGCGTAAATGCGGCGTATTCACCCATTCAGACGGCACTTTAAATACCGCCTGCTCATCCCTTTCTTCGTCCTGGCCTGATACCACAATATCATCGTCTTTAACCAGGTACTCCACCTTGCGGCCAACAAACTGCTTATCGGGCATAATGGTTTCCAGGCGGGCCAGTACTTTGTTACCGGCTTTGGATGCCTCGCGCTCGTTATAATGCAGATCATTAGCGTAGGGCAATTCATAATAGCCCTCGCTGTAATACGTAAACCCCTTCAGCACATCATTGCTGATATCTAAGGTTTGGGCTACGCCGGTTTGCCGCGGAATAAAAGTAACCCTGAGGTTTTCCTCTTTTTTGGCAGTACTGCCCGGCAATAGCTTACCTATAAAACCTTTGTCGCCGCGTTTATAATCGGGGTGCGATACCAGCCTGAAAACCCATTTTGAGCTTGAGGGTTCAACCTTTTTGCCTACTTCCTGGTATTCGCGCAACAGTTCATAAAACTTTTTTACTGATTCATTTACGATAATGCCCAACAGGCCCGAGCGGTTATTTACAAATTCCTGGTAATCATCTTCATTGAAACTGATGATAAACTCATGATAAAAGACAATCCTGTCGGCAAATGAAAGCTGTTTGATCGATTCTTTGAATTTTTCGATGATGTACAGGTACACATCATCGGGCGTAAGGGCTTTTACCTTTTCGGCCTCTTTATTAAGAGGTTTGCCGTTGGGTAAAAACCAATCCTGCAGGCCGATGCGTTGCCAGAATGTTGATTTAGGTTCCATATATTATTTACCAAATCATTAAAAATTTAAGTTTGACGTATCCGCCTTGTTCACGCTGTCGCGGTAAAATTGCGGGTTGTCATGCCGTTGTTTAGCCCTTTGGATATTTCTCAAAATCGAGTCAGCCGTCGAATCAACTTCAGGAGGAATAGTTTGCTCTTCTTCCGGCAGCTTATTTTCGATAGGTTTCTGCTGAGGCGTGTCGCTTTGTACAGGGGAACTGATCCGTGCGCTATCCGGCTTCTTTTTTGATGGTTTAAATAACCTGTTTACCACACCATGATAAATGCGCCCGCCAAATTTATCCATCACCACTGCCGAAAATACGGTAAAGCCGCAAAGCAATATCATAAACATAATGAATACCGTTTTCGACATCCTTACCGACTTTGGATCATCCGGAGCGGCAACAATGGTTGGTGCAGGTTGTTTTGCTTCATTTTCCTGATAATATAAAACCAGGCCCTGCAGGCGTTCATTCTCTTTCAATAACACATCGGTATTCCAGGCTTCATCCGGACGGCTCGTATTAAGCGCGCCTATGCTGCCCTGCACCAAAGCTTCCTGTAGTTCAATACCGCTGGCAAACCGGTTGCTGACATCCTTTTGCAGGCATTTGTTTACAATTTGCAGCAGCCAGGCGGGCACCATCATTTCCATTTCCTTCTTCTCGTCGGTCCAGCTTTGGGGCAGGTTTTTGCGCCGTAACTCCATCACATCAGGCACTTCCAGTTCCATATGGGCCAGCATTACGGCAGTTCGGGCGGTTTCACCATTATCCTTTAACGGAAAAGGCACCCGGCCGGCAATCAGTTCGTACAGGATGATGCCATAGCTGTACACATCGGTCTGAAAATACATCAGCCCCTCATTTTGCTCTGGCGCCATAAACTCGATAGCACCTGCATGGCGGATGCTGGTACGGCGCTGATCATCAGACATCGCGGAAAGACCGAAATCCAGCAAAACATAATTACCGGTATGTACATTAAATTTTACATTATTGCTTTTAATATCGCCATGCTTAACCGATACCTTGTGGCAATGCGATAACGCGTTGGCCAGCTGGTCGGCCAGTTTAATAATCTCTTTGATAGTAAAAACGGGCTCGTGCGGTGGTTTCAGCAGGTCTTCCAGGTCGGGCCCGTCAATAAATTCCATCTCAATAAACGGGAACGAACCGCTTTCGGTAATGCCCGAATTGAGGATCTTAACTACATTAGGGTTAGGTTCTTCATTTACCTTTTTAAGTTTTTCAACCTCGTTCTGAAAATTGCGGAAGTTTTTATCGTCGGTACTTTCGGTGTGTATGGGGGTAGGCAGGAGTTTTACCGCGGTAATAATCGGGCCATAACGGCGACCTTTATAAACGGAGCCCTGGCCTCCCGTTCGTAAAGCCCCCATGTTTTCCAAACCTTCGGTAATAGTAAATACTTTGCTCATTATTTATACTTGGGGAATCAGTATTGGTAACAAATATTAAAACTTTTTACTCAACATAACGCATGCATTAGTGTTTGGTATAAAAATATAAAAAAAATGTACAGATGTGCGGATTTCAGATGTGCAGATAGATGAGCGCTGATTGGCAAATTTTATGCAGACAGATATAAATGCGTCAATGCCTTTAGAGCAATTTTATCATCTTAAAACATTATCAGGCCATCTGCACATCCACTCATCTGCACATTTGCACATCAATTCACCATTATCTCATCCACCATCAGCCAGGCCTTTGCCCCGGCAATGTATTCGCCCGGCGGGATAATGCCTTTATTGGTTCCTTTCACCCTTACGTAGCGGGCTTGCTGGGTTTTGATATTGGCCCTTACTTCGTTAATGCCATTGTCCGGAAAATCAGTTTGGCGGTAAACTTCGGTATAGCTATTTCCATCTGTAGATACTTCGAACGTTAGCAACGTTGGCTCCCACATTTTTTGCCAGTGGTATTTCAGGATGTTGATGCCTAAGCGCGATACGCTTTGAACGCTGCCCAGATCAACAACGGCATCCAGGTCATCGCCGCTGAAACCGTACCATTGGCCATCGTTATACAGTTTACTGCCAAAAACACCATTTACCAGGCCGAAGGTATTGCCCGGGTTATAACCGCCCTGCGGTTGGTTTTTAAGCGTTACCTTTTTACCTATGGCTTTGTGAAAAGTAAACGATTTTTCATAAGTACGGCCAACCTGTTTGCCATTTAACAAAACAATACCCTTAACAAGTCCGGAATGCGGTTGTATGGTAACTGAATTAGATTTGCTGGTTGTGTAAGCTTTATCACCCTCCTGCCGGTAAGCTATTTTAGCGCCGGGCAGCGTTGTTTTAAGGGTTAAAGCTACCTGGTGGTTTGCTGTTTCTGTTACCGAGTCAGTTATCTCGTCAAAAACATCGGCAGCATTTACATTAAGCTTTTTTAATAAGGGCTGCTGATATCTTAACCGCTTTAAAAAATCCACGTAGTTTTTATTTGATTTCGAACTCCAGGCAACTTCGGCCAAAGCCAACATCCGTGGGAACAGTTGCCGCTCGGCCTGTTCCGGGCTGGCCATGTATTCGCTCCAGGCATTGGCCTGTACGCCTTTAATATATTTCGCTTCTTCGCCGTTTAGCTCGTTGGTTATCGGTTCGTAGTTGTACACTTTGCTTAAAGGGGTATAGCCACCGCCGGCCAATGGCTCTTCGGGATAAAGGGATTGGTAATAATCGAGATAAACATACTTTTCGGGCGTCATGATGGCTTCGTGGTGCTGTTTGGCCGCAGCTATGCCGCCTTCTTCGCCTGTCCAGCTCATTACGGTTGCGCCGGGGGTTAAGCCGCCTTCCAGTATCTCGTCCCAGCCGATGATCTGCCTGCCTTTGCTGTTGAGGTATTTTTCCATCCGGCCTATGAAATAGCTTTGCAGTTCTTTTTCATCTTTCAGATGCTCGTCCTGAATACGCTTTTGGCATTTGGGGCAGGCTTTCCATTTGGTTTTGGGGCACTCGTCTCCGCCTATGTGGATGTATTTGGATGGGAACAGCGGCAGCACTTCGTCCATTACATTTTGTAAAAAGGTAAATGTTTCATCGTTACCGGCGCAATATACATCATCAAAAATACCCCAGAAGGTAGCGGTTGCGTACGGGCCACCGGTACAACCCAATTGCGGATAAGCCGCCAAAGCTGCCAGCGCATGACCCGGCATTTCAATTTCGGGTATTACGGTGATATGCCTTTGCGTGGCATATTTTACAATATCCTTTACCTCATCCTGGGTGTAATATCCTCCGTAACGTTTACCGTTAAAACGGTGTGGACTATCTTTTTTGTGGCCGATAATGGTTTCATCCCTATAAGCCGAAATACTCTGCAACAACGGGTATTTTTTGATTTCGATACGCCAGCCCTGATCGTCGGTTAAATGCCAGTGGAAGGTATTGATTTTATACAATGCCAGCAGGTCGATCCATTTTTTGACGGCGGCAGGTTCAAAGAAATGGCGGCTTACATCGAGGTGCATGCCGCGATAGGCGAAGCGGGGGTGATCGGAGATCTCGCAATATGGAACTTCTGCTTTTCCATCTTTAACTCTAAGTAATTGTGTTAACGATTGGAGGCCGTAGAAAATACCTGCTTCATCATGCGCTTTAATCATAATGTATTTGTCAGAAACAGATAACTTATACCCTTCCGGCTCGATGACATTATTAGAATCGAGCACCAGCCACATATCAGCTATCATTTTCGACGATTTTCTTACGGACAGATCGTTTCCGGTTAGGGCGTGAAAATATTGCCTGAAGAATATCAAATTATCTTCACTTATGCTTTTACCGAAACGACCAATGGCGTTATCAAAAAACACGAAACTTTTTTTACCGAAGGTTGCTTTTACGGGCCGCGGTATTATACCTTGCGTTGCGGTTTGCGCTTTGCTTTGAATAGCAAAAACAAAACAAGGCAAAACAAGAACAGTAGTTTTTATGAATCTGATTGGGAGTCGGAAATAGTTGATCATCAAAAGTAAATGTAAAACCGAATATAGCTTTTTTGATGATGGCGACAGATATTTTTTTATCACCGTAGAGACGGATGTGATGCCCCTCTACAAAATCGTGCCGCGCTTACGAACCTATCGCCTTACGATAATTACGCAAAGCCCTAATGATCGACATCACAATTTCATGCTGTCCTTCATCGGAGTTCAGGTACTCTTCCTCTTCAGGGTTGTTGATAAAACCGGTTTCTATCAGTACGGCAGGCATAGCGCTGTGGGCCAGCACCAACACACCCTGCTCTTTAACACCATTACTTTCGCGGCCATCAATGCCGGTAAATTCATCATCAACCAGATCACCAAACAGGATGCTTTGCTTGCGGTACTTCTGAATATAAGCGTTGAGGATAATGAGGTTTGAGGGATCGCTTTCATCATAACTTTCATAGTTTTGCTTATAATCCTTTTCCTGGAAGATAGAAGCATTTTCTCGCACGGCCTCTTCCTGCTCTTTTAGCCTGTGGAAACCGTAAACCAGCATCAGTACACCTTTTTGTTTGTGGGCGCGTGCGGCGGTACCCTCCGGTGACGAGTTACAGTGAATAGAGATAAAGAGGTTCCCTTTATTTTGATTAGCTATAGCCGAGCGCTGGTTGAGCGGAATAAAAGTATCATCAGAACGGGTAAGGATAGATTTAACATCGGTAATGGCCGTATCAAGCGCGGCTTTCAGTTTAAGCGCGATGGATAGGGTTACATTTTTTTCAAACGAATGCGATCCCCTCGCCCCGGCATCCTTCCCGCCATGCCCGGCGTCAATAATAACCGTTTTAAACTTAAAGGTAGTAACCGCCGGGATGGTATCCTTTTGCTGCGCGGCGCATACAAAAGGAATAGATAAAAATAAAAGGAAAATTATCCTTAAGAAAAAGCAGGATTTCATTTGTCTACCGCCTTCTTGCTGCATTTAGGACACAATCCATTGGCATAAACGGTAAAGCCCTGCGGCTCAAACCCGGCCGGGAGACTGATGGCAGGCAAATTCATATCATTTAAACAATATACATTTTTACATTGGATGCAGTTAAAATGCAAATGCTCATCGTGATGATCATGCTCATCGCACTTGGATGAACAGAGGGCATAATTAGCCGTTCCGTTCAGGTCGAACACTTTATGGATGATCCCCTTTTCTTCAAAAGCGTTAAGGATCCGGTAAAGGGTAACCCTGTCAATATCCTGCATCAGGCTCTCCAGGTCGGGCTGTGAGGTGGCCGTACTTCTTGACGACATCATCGATAAAACGCGTAACCTCGGCGCGGTTTTTTTCAGGTGATGCTTATCAAGCAGGTGCTCAAAATGCTGTATATCGCGGGTTTGTATCATTGAAAGTATCAGGGTTATTAATTATAAGGCTGCAAATTTAACAATGGTTTATAATTAGCAGCATTAACCCTCGTTTTTATAACGGTATTTTTTGTACCGTTAGTATCGGGGCTACCCGCATCATGCTCATGCCCCTTATGGTTGCAGGCCGGGCTTAAAAAGCAATTAAAAATCAAAAAAGCGTAAAAGAATTTCCGGTGGCGTTTTTGCATCACTCAACTTTTTTAAGTTTATAAACTTTATGATCATGGTTACAGGTGCCGGTAAACCGGTAATTAACATAATGAGCCGCAGCGATGAGCAAACCGCCCGCCGGTACCACCAACGCTTCATTAACAAAAGCCGAAAAAACATGCCCGGCCAAAATCAGCCCAAAACCTGTAGCCAGCATCAGCAGCGGTAAACTACGGTGATGGGTGCGGGTATAAGATAGGCCTATCGAATAAGCGCCTATGGCTAAGGCAAAAATAATCATCGCCCACTCCACCCAGGCGTTGGCTAAAAAACCCAGACCAATAAGCGGCAAACCGGTAAGCACCAGGGGCACCACGGCGCAATGCACAGCGCATAAAGTTGAGGCTGTTAAACCTATGTTGTCCAGTAGCGGTGATAGCTTTTGAAAGTTCATGCCGCAAATATAAACAAGTTATTGCAACATTATTGCATTTAAAAAGTCAATATTCCACACTTATTTAAATTAACAAAATCATGACAATTAGTTAATATTAGTAAATGAAGCCGTATTTTAGCGGCCTTTATTTTAACAATACTTTGAATTTAGCCCCCTTATATCATATAAAACAACTTTGGAAAGAGGCTTATAATACCCGAAGCAGCCGGTTAAAGTTATTAGGCGCAACCATCGTTATCGTAATTATTGTAAACCTGCTTCCTTCCTTTTTTAAACATATTGAACGGAGAACCGATGGCGTTGTACTGCACGACCGACTGCTGGCCCTACTGCCATCGTACGATCTTTCAGTACCGATCTTTATCCTGATCTGGAGCATGGGGTTGCTGATGATGTGGCGCGGACTATACAATCCGAAGGTGTGCATCAGTTATATCTGGACACTTAATTTTGTATGTATTGCCCGTTTTATCACCATAAGTGTGGTTAAACTTAACCCGCCAATTGGCCTGGTACCATTAATCGATCCGAGCACAAGCGTATTTTACGGGCATACTTTTATCACTAAAGATTTGTTTTTTTCGGGCCACACGGCCACCATGGTACTTGTTTACCTGCACCTGCAAAAACGCAGTGATAAGCTCATCGCCCTCATTTGCGCCATAGTATTAGCCGTACTTTTACTCATTCAGCATATCCATTATTCCATAGATATTATGGCAGCGCCATTTTTTGTATATGGCTGCTGGCGGCTAACCAAATGGCTTGGCCTGCAGTAAGCCTTATTCCCAGCTATCCATCAGGTGCATGGTATCTTTCAAATCGGTATAAAGCTTTTTGAAAACCGGGAACATGCGGCTGTAAACTTTGTGGTTATTTTTATCAGGTTCAATTATTTCCTGGTGTTCAACCCGGGTAAGTTGTTCATAACCATGAGGATACAATACCTTAGCGGCAAGATAAACAGCGCCCATAGCTGATGAATCTTCAGATTGCAGCACGGCCAGCTTTTTACCCGTGATATCGGCCAATGTTTGTGTCCACACCACCGAGCCGGTAAAGCCCCCGCTGATATTTACCTGGTGAATTTCCCCGGAAGCATCTTCTAAAGTTTTAAGCACATTGTTCAGGGCAAAGCAGATGCCCTCGAGCCCGGCTCGTAAAAAGTGCGAACGGGTATGTACCGGCTTGATATTGAAAAAAGTACCGCTGGTTTTTGTATCCCAAAGCGGGGCGCGCTCGCCATATAGGTAGGGTAAAAACAACAGGCCTTCGCTGCCCGCCGGTACAGTTGCTATTTCGTTAAACAACGCATCGTAATCGGCACCAACCGGGTTTTCTTTTTTCAGGAAATTCTTTAACAGCCAGTTCAGCGCTATCCCACCGTTGTTTACCGCGCCGCCACAAACAAAAGTTTGCTCATCAAGCAGGTAGTTAAACACCATCGCTTCAAAATTATAAACCGGTTTAGAATGGGTTATCCTTACCGCGCCGCTGGTGCCGATAGTTAAAGCGGCTATCCCCTCGCCTGTGGTATGGCTGCCTAAATTGGCACAAGCGCCATCGCTTGCCCCTATAACAAAAGGTGTTTGAGCGTTAATTGCGGTTAGTGCTACCACATCGTTTTTTACATGAGTACGGTAATAAGTGGTATTAACAGGCTGCGATAATTTAATTGCCGGTATCCCGATCAGTTCGAGGGCTTCACTACTCCAATTCCTGGCAACAATATCAAACATTCCCGTAGCCGAAGCTATGGAATAATCGATCTCAAAAACTTCAAACAGCCTGAACCAGATGTATTCTTTAATGGATATAAATTTACCTGCCGATTCAAAAACATTAGTTTCGTTAACCTTGAGCCATAACAACTTATTTAAAGGCGACATGGGATGAATAGCCGTACCACAATGATGATACAGTGAGGCCCCCTTTGGAGTTGTTCTTAATGCCTGGGCAATGTTTTCACTTCGGGCGTCAGCCCAGGTAATCATCGGGTATAAAGCTACTCCTACATCATTAACAGGAATAATACTGTGCATGGCACTGCTCAGGCTTACAGCCTGCGGGCTGCCCAATTTAGCGGTGACATCTGAAAGGCATTTTACAAAAGCATTCCAGATCAGTTCAGGATCCTGCTCACTATAGCCCGGTTGCGGACTGCTGATCAGGTAATGTGCCGATACCGTGCCTAAAGCCTCGCCGGTTAAACTGATGGCTACAGCTTTGGTGCTGCCTGTCCCTATATCAATGCCTAAAATATATGCCTGCATGGGTGATGTATTTGAGGCCAAAATAGCAAACAGAACCGGGATTTGGGGGGATTTTTAGGATTATGGGATTGGATAAACAATTTGTCTGACAAAATCGTAAATCCCGATTCATATACCCTTCACATACCCCGGCAACTCTTCAATAAACCGATAAGTACAATTTTCATGATCTATCGAACAATAGTAATGCTGCAAGCCGTTGCTCACGGCCAACAAGGCAACTTTATGCACCATATTATACCTTGCAATTTGGTCGAATGTTTTTTGATCGATGGTAACCGAGGGCGCTTTGCACTCCACCATTAATATCCGGCGGCCGTCGGGGTTAAAAACCACAATATCGGTGCGTTTTTGTAGGGTGTTAAGCTTAAGGCCTCCCTCCAGTTTGATGAGCGAGCGGGGATAGTTTTTTTGCCTGATGAGGTATTGTACGAAATGCTGCCTTACCCACTCCTCGGGGGTGATGATGATGTTTTTTTTTCGGATCTCGTCAAACAAGGTCAACGTACCCTGATCATCGCTTATTTTGAACGGGTATGGCGGAAGATTAAGGGGCCGGAGCATTTTGTTGTTACGTGTTAAGTTCTGAGTTGGTAGTTCTGAGTCCAACTTCAAAAGTAAAAAATATCCGCTTAGCATCCCGCTAAATAAAAATACATTCCACTTTTGCCTTACTACTTAGTACTTTTGGCTTTATAAAAGATGACCGCGCCCGAGATACTTAAAGACCTTAAAAACCGTAAATACAAACCCCTGTACCTGCTGCACGGCGATGAACCCTATTTTATCGACCTGATTAGTAATTACGTTGAGCATCAACTGCTGCCCGAGCACGAGCGGGGCTTTAACCAAACGGTGGTTTACGGCAAGGATACCGATATCATGACCGTACTTAACGCGGCCAAGCGCTACCCAATGATGGCCGATTACCAGGTGGTACTGGTAAAGGAAGCCCAGGATATGAAGTGGGGCAAGGAAGACGACAGTAAAAAAACACTCGACCCGGTGCTTAGCTACCTCGAAAACCCGCTGCCCAGTACCATACTTGTTTTTTGTTATAAATACGGCAAGTTTGATAAACGCAAAAAAACTTACAAGGCCATTGATAAGCACGGGATAGTATTTGAATCGGCTACGTTGTATGATAATAAGATTCCGGGCTGGGTTGAAAGCTATGTAAGCGAAAAGGGCTATAAAATAAACACACAGGCATCGGCCATGATAGCCGAGTACCTGGGTAACGACCTGGCCAAAATAGCCAACGAGCTTGAAAAGCTGATGCTGAACGTGAGCAGCGGCCAGGAGATTACCCTGAAACACATCCATGATAACATCGGCATCAGTAAAGAATACAATGTGTTTGAGCTGCAAACGGCCCTTACCAAAAAAGATGCCTTTAAGGTTAACCAGATCATCAATTATTTTGAGGCCAACCCCAAATCAAACCCCATTGTGCTGGTATTAGGCAACCTGAACAATTTTTTCAGCAAGGTACTGGTGTATCATTACGTAAAAGATAAAACCCCGCAAAACCTGGCTAAAGAAATGAGCGTAAACCCCTATTTTATTAAAGATTACGAACAGGCCGCCCGCAATTACCCCCTTGGCAAGGTTTTCCAGGTGATCAGCTACCTGCGCGAGTACGATTTAAAAAGCAAAGGCGTTGAATCAAACGCGCCGCATGGCGAGCTGATGAAAGAGCTGATGTTTAAGATATTACACTAAATCTGGTCGGCGCTTATTGAAATAATTTGGTAGCTATCTGAACAGTTTGCCCTTTATTTACGGTGATGTTAGGGATTGTTTTACTTGTTATTTTATCTAAGCCTTTATAACTTTCAATTTTCACCGAAAACGGATTTTCAGTATTTAACACTTTGAAGGAAAAGGTATGATTTACCTGGCCCCAATTGTTGTAAACTCCGTAATAATTTGAAGCCAAATCGGTTCGTATCCCTTCTGCTTTGGCTTTATCTATATTGTAATAATATAGTTCATTGTTTACATAAATTCGTAGGTATGACGTTTGTTCTGGTATAGCATCTGTTATTGTTACTAATACCTTTCCAACTACGCGCTCAGGAGTTATAGTTTGTTCTAAATCAGCTGCGGATACCTTTAGAGGGGCTTTATAAACAAATGCATCATCCATCAGCATAAAGAAAGGGTTGTGATCGTTAGCAGGATAAAATTTTGCTTCAGCAAGCGGATTGTCGGGATATACCTGTCCTGCTAATGGAATTTTCCAAAACTCCATCGGATTATTCATTCCCCCGCGCTGCGTACCAGCTGTAATTACCAGGGTGTAATTACCAGCCTTTAGCGAATCGGTTATCGTACCAAAAGAGGTTGAGTTATTAATTTCCTGTCTGGAGTTGTTCTCTATCCTAAACAATTTATCGATTTCATCGGGTGATAAGTTTTCTTCCAGACGACTAACCTGCGTGCCTGCAGAATCATAAACCATATACATAATTTTAGGGTAGTATTTATCGTCTGCAGGTAATACTGTCACATTCGGCGTTAATGCATTGTTCCGCAAGGATGTATTAATAGGTGTTACGGTTTTGGTAAAACCTGCTACAATAAAGGTTACCTTGTATTTTGGGGGCTTATCGTTTTTAACAACAGGAGGCTGAGGAGGCAAAACCGGCAGTGAAGCGTTCTTTTTGCAAGAGCAAATTACCGTTAGCATAACAAAAAGCAACATCAGGTTTTTCATGACAGGTTTAAATTTTGTAATTACCAAGGTAATAGAAATAGAACATCCGGCAAAAAAAATCCTTAATATTGTGCATTATATCTATGGAGCTTACATTAAAAACTAAGGCAAACACAGCTTCCAACCTTCTCCGGGCATCGGCAGTGTTATATCTGGTTGATTATTATTTGATTGGCGGCAGGTTTGCATCGTACAGCATGGTAATAGCCATGTGCGTAGTTTTGTGCATTTTGCTGGTGTTAGCCATGTTTATACGGGCCGGGCATGCCTGGCCAAAATGGGTTTTGCTTGTTTTACTGATCCTTACCATCACACCCGATATAATTGGTTTGCCATCAACTATCCGCCAGAATATCGCCGCCGCATTGATGGCTATAGTCATTGATTTGATGCTGCTAACGGCACTGGTGCTGCTTTTTATAAAGGGCAAGGATGATGACCAGGAGCTTGCAGATACCGATATAACCACTAAGCAGGTTAACGATGAACCGGCGGAAGGTGTTTAAATATCAATGAAAATGCAAATATCAGCGAAACGATAATCAACAGAAAGTACAACGTTTTGCGAAGATCTTTGATGTCGCGGTTTTCCTTTAATACCAAAAGCCTGAATGGTTCAACAAACAAGGTTAATACAATAAACAAAAAAGCAAACGTTAACGAAACGGGTTCGTAATTAGAAAAGCCGTTGATTTTATTATTGAAAAATCCTATTAAAAGAGGTATATTCCATCCTATAATAAAAACGATAATGGCCGTTGTTTTAATAGGGAACCGGCCTTGTTCCTGTAGCTTTTTTACCTGGTACCATGTTGATTGATCATGCACTCTCTCTTTGTCAAAAAGTCCGGTCGCTTTTATACTTTCAATAATGCTGTGGAATGGGGTCGTACTTGTAAAAACTATCTTTTTGGGATAGGAGTTTACGGTGTGATTTATCCTGATTCCGCCGACACTTAGTCCCGGTGCAGGCTCAATAGAAGTAATATCCCCTGCATTGAAAAATACTTGCCCGGCAAAACCCATATTTATTGATAACATATCGGCGGTAACACTTAATGTTGCCAAAGGCCAGGTAGCACTGGCATTGCCTATGTATCCTCCGCCGGTAATTTTAAATTCATTCATTTGTGAAGTATGGTTTAGCTATCAGAGGCTGAAGATAATTGAAAATGCAACTATCTGCAATTAGAGTGAAAGATCAACGTATTGTTTATTCACCTAAAATTCTTGTTATGATACTTTTATTTTGTGGAATATCTGAGCCGGGAAATCAAAGCTTGCCAAAAGTGCTGCAGCTACACTCAGGGTTTATTGGCAGAGGAGTCCGGGGCGACCGAACCTTGACATTGATCAGCGTCGGCCCTACATAACACTCCATCCCATAATTTTAATGTAACAATCCCTTACCTAAGGCACCGGGCATTTTACTTTATGCGTGCTTTTTTACATTTTTACGCTAGATTAAAATCACAACGTTTACATGCAGCATTGGTTAGTTAAAAGTGAGCCCTTTAAATATAGCTGGGAAAAATTTAATAAAGATGGCCGTACCTTTTGGGATGGCGTACGCAATTACCAGGCCCGCAATAACCTGCGCGCCATGCAGGAGGGCGACCTGGTGCTGTTTTACCATAGTAATGAAGGCAAAGAGATTGTTGGCGTAGCCAAAGTTGTGAAGGAAGCCTACCAGGACCCAACTACCGATGATACCAACTGGGTAGTGGTAGACCTGTCGCCGGTTGAAACGCTGAAAACGCCGGTAACCCTCGAACAGATCAAAGCCGACCCGAAACTACAGGATATCGGTCTGGTAAAACAGGGCCGCCTGTCGGTGATGGGGTTAAAACGCGAGGAGTTTGATTACATTTTAGAACTGGGCAGCAAATGAGGTTTGGCTACGCTTACCTCCGTCGTTTTTTTCAATCGGGATTTGTAGTTGCGTTATTGATATCGCCCACTTTAGTTAAGGCGCAGGATGTTTTTAGTGCTTTCGCTAATTTATTTACGGTGCCCGATAATTATGTGGTAAGGCATGTAAAACAGCCACCGGTAATTGATGGCGATGTGGATGACGCGGTATGGCAGCAGGCCAAATGGAGTGCCGATTTCCAGGATATTGAAGGCGATTTGAAGCCCAAACCGCCACTGCAAACCAATGTCAAAATGCTTTGGGATGATAGCTGCCTGTACGTGGCGGCGCGTTTATATGATCCGCAGGTGTGGGCAACGCTCACCCATCATGATGATATTATTTACCTGGATAACGATTTTGAGATTTTTATCGACCCTTTAAACAGTACCCATAACTACTACGAGATTGAGGTAAACGCCCTCAACACCATTTTTGATTTGTTTTTAACCCGCCCCTACCGCAACGGTGGTACCGCGGTTACCGGCTGGGACGCGCATGGATTGCGGTCGGCCGTAAAAATACAGGGCACACTCAACAATACAGCAGATACTGACCAGGGCTGGACGGTTGAAATGGCTATCCCTTTTACTGCCCTGCACGATGGTTTTAGCAAAGTAAAAATGAAGCACGGCACACTATGGCGCATCAATTTTTCGCGCGTGGAGTATGATACCCGGGTAGTAAACGGCAAAAACGTAAAACTTAAGGATGCCGGGGGCCGCGACCTGCCCGAACATAACTGGGTGTGGAGCAACCAGGGGCTTATTGCCATGCACTACCCCGAGCGCTGGGGCTATTTGCTCTTCAGCGATCATGAGGCCGACGATGTAACTTTCGGGATGCCTTATGCCGAAGAACAGAAAAAATATCTCTGGCTGATCTATTACAAACAGAAAGAGTGGCAGACAGCGCATCACGAATATGCGCTGTCATTAAAAAAGCTCCATATTGCTCCGCAAATAACCATCACCGGCTATCCTAACGAGCTGAAACTGGAGGCTACCCCTCACCAGTTTACAGCCTATGTTACCGATAGCAAAACAAGGTTAACCTATATGATTAATCAGGATGGCCTGGTACAGCAACAGCTAACCCCTTAACCCCATGAATAAGCGCGAATTTTTGAAAGCCGGTTTGATGGCCGGTGTGGCGGCGCAGTTGCCGCTGCTAAGCAACGCGGCAGTTGAAACAGCCAAAAGCAATAAAAAAAAGGCAATGAAAAACTGGGTATGGACCAACCCCGACCCAAAAGATACCGACGACCAGCTGGCGGCGCGGTATACGGCTTTCAAAGAAGCAGGCATAACGGGTGTTTTTTTTGAGGCCGACAGCGAGCGCCATTTCCGCGCGGCCAAAGCCAAAGGCCTGGAGGCCCACCGCTGGATCTGGACCTTTAACCGCGCCGAACTGGTTACCGAAAAACCCGAATGGTACAGCAAAAACCGCAAAGGCGAATCGTGTGCCGACCATCCGCCTTATGTGCAGTATTATCGCTGGCTATGCCCCTCGCGCCCCGAAGTGCAGGAGTACCTTACCAAAACCGCGGATGATATTTTGGCTAAAGACTATGTAGACGGCATCCACCTGGATTATGTACGCTACTGCGATGTGATATTACCGGTTAACCTGTGGGAACACTACAAGCTTGACCAAACCAAAGAGCTGCCCGAATACGATTTTTGCTACTGCGAAGTTTGCAAGGCCAAATTTAAAGAGCAATACAACCAGGATCTCGACCATATCCAATACCCTGAAGCAAGCTTATCATGGCGCCTGTTCAGGTACAATAACATTACCCGGGTGGTTAACGGCATCTCGGCCGTGGCCCATCAGCATAAAAAACAAATAACAGCCGCCGTATTCCCTACCCCCGAAGTAGCCCGCCGCAATGTGCGCCAGGACTGGACCAACTGGAAAATGGACGGCATTTGCCCCATGATTTACCACGGCTTTTACAAGGAAGGTGTGAGCTGGATAGGTGATGCCGTAGCCGAGGGTGTGCATTTTTTGGCGGGTAAATTCCCGCTGTATGCCGGGTTATATCTTTCAGATTTTAATAACGATGAGGAGATCCGCACGGGGATACAGGTAGCGCTTAAAAACGGCGCTATGGGCATATCGTTTTTTGGGAATGTACGGCCAGAAGTGCTGGCGATACTAAAGGACGAGGTTACGGGGTTTAAGGGATAAAAAGCTTGCGCCAAAAACTTGCGCTCGTTTGCAACGAGCGCTTAATATGGGTTGGCGTTTGCAACGCCAGTGTTCACGTTGTAAACGTAAAACATGTTAAGGACCATTCTAAAAAGCTTGCGCCAAAAACTTGCGCTCGTTTGCAACGAGCGCTTAATGTGGGCTGGCGTTTGCAACGCCAGTGTTCACGTTATAAACGTAAAACATGTTAAGTACCTTTTTAAACGGGCGCAAGTAAAAAATAACACTGGCGTTGCAAACGCCAACCCAACGTTAAGCACTCATTTTAAATGAGCGCAAGAAAAATAACACGGGCGTTGCAAACGCCAGTGTTCACGTTATAAACGTAAAACATGTTAAGGGCCTTTGTAAACGGGTGCAAGTAAAAAAATAACCCTGGCGTTGCAAACGCCAACCCACGTTAAGCACTCATTTTAAATGAGCGCAAGAAAAAGCCGACTGTCAAACTCTGTAAATCCTGGCTCCCACAAAATAAATTCCCAAAAGCCTGCATAATATTTTAATCCTGTTATATTTGATTGTATATAAACCAAACCCAATCCGGTATTTTGGGTTATCATACCGTACCCTAAAAGGTAATTTCATATCTCATGGCCAAAAAAAATACTAAAACCGAAACTCCCTTACCAGACGCGAAGCCTGTAAAAACAAAAAAAGCAGGCGCTAAGGCCAAAACAGAACAGGTTACGCCACCGGTTGAGGCGGCGCCCGTAAAAAAAACTACTAAAACTAAAGCTGTTGCAACGGCCGATAAACCTGCTGCCTCAAAACCTGCAAAAGCGGCTCCAGCTGATAAACCTGCCGCTGTAAAAAAAGCCGCTGCGGCTAAAACTAAAGCGGCCGCGGTTGAAGCCGTGGAAGTTACGGCACAGCAGCAGCCTGTGCAGTTAAAGGCCGTTGAGCCTTACAGCCGCTTTACCGATTTTGATATCAGTTTGTTTAAAGCAGGCAAGCACTTTAAACTGTACGAAAAACTGGGCTCGCATGTGGTGGAGCATTTGGGTGTTGTGGGTACATACTTCGCGGTATGGGCCCCTAACGCGCAGTATGTATCGGTTATAGGCAATTTTAACGGCTGGAACCGCGGCTCGCATAGCTTAAACGCCCGTTGGGATTCGTCGGGCATATGGGAAGGTTTTATTCCAAACATTGGCAACGGCGAAACCTATAAATACTTTATAAAAGCATCAGGCGGCGAAGACCTGGAAAAGAGCGATCCGTTTGCTTTACGCTGGGAACTGCCCCCGCGCACGGCATCGATAGTGGCCGATACTTTTTACGAGTGGAAAGACGAAAGCTGGATGCAAACCCGCCACGAACATAACGCGCTGGATAGGCCCTACTCGGTTTATGAGGTGCATTTAGGCTCGTGGGCGCGTAACCCCGAAAGCCCCGACGAGTTTTTGAGCTACACGCAACTTGCCGAAAAGCTGGTGCCCTACGTTAAAGAAATGGGCTTTACGCATGTAGAGTTTATGCCGATAATGGAGCACCCTTTTTACCCAAGCTGGGGATACCAGGTAAGCGGTTACTTTGCCGCGGCATCGCGGTACGGCACCCCGCAACAACTGATGTTTTTGATTGAGGAGTTCCACAAGGCAGGCATAGGGGTGATCCTGGATTGGGTGCCCTCGCATTTTCCCGGCGATGCCCATGCATTATATAAATTTGACGGTACACACCTGTATGAGCATGCCGACAGCCGCAAAGGCTTCCACCCGGATTGGAAATCGTACATATTTAACTATGGCCGCAATGAGGTGAGGGCCTTCCTGATCAGTAACGCTATTTTTTGGCTGGACAGGTACCATGCCGACGGTTTACGGGTTGACGCCGTTGCCTCGATGCTGTATCTGGACTACTCGCGTAAGCATGGCGAGTGGGAAGCCAACATATACGGCGGTAATGAAAACCTCGAAGCTATCTCCTTCCTCAAAGAATTTAACGAGGCCGTTTATGCCAATTTCCCATCAACGCAAACCATTGCCGAAGAATCTACATCGTTTAAAGGCGTAAGCCGCCCGGTTTACCTGGGGGGGCTGGGCTTTGGCATGAAGTGGATGATGGGCTGGATGCATGATACCATCGATTATTTTAAACAGGATCCTATCCACCGCAAATACCACCATAACGAAATAACTTTCAGCACGATATATGCCTTTACCGAAAACTTTATGCTGCCTTTCTCGCACGATGAGGTAGTGTACGGCAAAGGATCGATGCTGCGCAAAATGCCGGGCGACGAGTGGCAGCAATTTGCCAACCTGAGGTTGATGTACGGCTACATGTTTACGCACCCGGGCGCCAAACTACTGTTTATGGGGGCCGAATTTGGGCAGGGCGATGAATGGAATTTCAGCCAGTCGTTACAATGGCATGTGCTGCAATATCCTAACCACGCAGGCATCAGCGAAACCATGAAAGCGCTTAACCATTTATACCGCCGGGAACCAGCTTTATACGAAAAGGCATTCTCGCACCAGGGTTTTGAATGGGTTGACGGCGGCAATGCCAACGATTCGATACTGGTTTACCGCCGCATGGGGCATGACAGCAAAAACGACCTGATGATTGTACTGAACATGACCCCGGTTGTACGCCGCGATTACCGCATAGGTGTGCCCGCAGCCGGTAAGTGGCAGGAAATTTTCAATTCGGATAACCAAAAATACTGGGGCAGCGGTATCATTAACTACGATGCCGTGCAAAGTGATGCCGTAAGCTGGCATGGCAAGGCGCAATCCATCAAAATAAGCATACCGCCGCTTGGGGCCGCGGTGTTTAAACGCCTGCCCGATGTACCGCCCAAATACGAGTTGAAAAAGTAACAGGTAATCTTCGGCAGTCGTTATCAGTAGCGGAGCAATCGTACACATACAGAGGGGTTAATCAAATCCCGATGTAAAGTTCGCGGTTGCTTCGCATCCTGAAATTACTGATTTGTTAACCTTGTAAACAAGTACAATTTTCAATCGTTACAACTACCATGAACCCTAAATTCAAATTACTTTACCTTACAGGCGGCATTGTAGCAACCATATTGCTCATTGTGCAAATTGTGGCAACCTATCCCAACCTCAATGCCACGGGCGTTGTGCTGGGCGCGCTGCCCGCGCTGGCTTTGTTTTACTTATCCTACAAGGCCTATCATGTTAAAAAGGATAATGAACTGATGTGAGTTAACGGCGAAGTAATTGATTCCGTCCGTCCGTCTCCCCGTCTCCAGGCCTTTGTTTACTAACCGGACAAAAACGGAAACCATTACATAACTACAACTTAGCGGTATCGTTGTTTAATCTCGCATTAAGTTCGGCGGCAAGCTGGCTTAAGTTATAATCTATAGTACTTGCGCCTATGGCTATTGGCGAGCCGTAGTTTTTATAATTAAAGTCGAAACTCTTTTTTTTAAGCCGGTTGGTTTGCATTTCGATATACTGCTCGGGGTTTTTAAGGCCAACGATCAGGAATCGCTGGTTCATCACACCCTCAATGCCGAACGCGGTAATATCATCCCAGGGAATTAACCCCACCGAACTTGCGCCCGTATTATCAAAAATACCATTACTATCAATCACTAAGCCCGGCTTTTTATCGCTTAGTTTTTTAACATAAAAAAAGGCGGTAAAACCAAAAAAAACAATTCCTAAACAGGTTACGCCATATTTAACCAATATATTATCAAAAACAGGGTTACCAATATGCGGCTGAAAAGCCAGGATCCAGGTGCAGATGGCAACAAAGGCTACAGAGCCTAAAGCGCCTTTAATTATTTTGGTTTTGTTTAAGGGGATTTGGATTGGGGAATGAGCTGTCACGGCTGGTCGGGTTAATTGGATTAAAAGGCTTATGAATTAAGCTAAGATACAATTTATCATTCAATTGATTTACATTAATTTGCCGCTAAACCGGGGGCAACGGATCATATTTATCACATCGCCTAAACATGATAAATTGCTTCAAAGCCATAAATTCGCCCTTAACCTGCCATAAGTTAGCATCTGCCAGGATTGCTTCGGTGCCTTCCGGCCATAGTTGATTATTGAAAACACATTCGCCTATAACATTTCCGGCGGCACTTTTTGAAACGTAAATTTTCAACCAGTTAAATTTATCTGCCGTGAGCATTGGTTTAAATTTTTCTTTTATGATTTTATACAGATGATCTTCCTGTGGCAAATTTTCCCATTGTCCCTGGGTGGATAAGTTACCCAATTTAGGATGCCAGAGTACCTCGTTTTCCGGAAAGTCGAAACCCGGATCATGAGTATCCGTAAATCCATCCATCACAGTTTGATATATCGTGGTGAGGTAGTTATCCACAGCCGCTTCAACTCTCTTCTCCGGGGTTTCGCCAATACCCGCAAGGTTTTCAACTATCCCTTTCGGAAAATGCAAAGGATGTGCGGTAAGGAACATCACCTGGATAACATAAGGATGGGCGCCGGGCGTATCAAAGACAGCTGCAGAGATCTCCAATTCGGAATTAACGATCAAGGTAAGATATTGCGGATGCCGCTCAACCTTGTAACCTGCCAGGATCAGTTTTGCTTTTAATACTTCAATAATATATGCATTAGTATTCACAGGCCTGTAAGCATTGTTTTCTGCCTGATTTAGCGCCGTTTGTTTTTTTCTGAAAAGATCGAATAAGCCCATTGTGCATTTGCGATTACTGGTTTAGCTGATACATCGAAAATAATAAATCTTTCCCGATAAACCGCTAAACAGTACCCGGCATCTTTCAGCACCCCATGGACGCTCCGCTCCTCCTGCCGGTCGTTAATTTAAAGCATCGATTTAGAATTAAGAAAGAGTCGCTTTACAGTAGATTTGAATGATTATATTTGTATGATATGACTAAGCAAACGTTAGAGATACTAACTGTTGAAAGACTTAAGGAATGCAAGGTGTTGTTGGATAATAATTGTTATAGTGGTGCCTACTATCTTGCCGGTTACTCAATTGAACTTGGCTTGAAAGCGTGTATCGCAAAGCAGATCAATCAATATCAAATTCCGGCTAAAGCGTTTGTAAATGATTTTTATGTTCATGATTTAACCAAGGTTCGACTGGCCGGGATTGAATATCATAGAGCATTGAAAGAGAAAGTTGATGCTGATTTTGCTATCAATTGGGGTATAGTAAAGGATTGGAGTGAAGGTGCCAGATATAAAGAATGGACAGATGTGGAGGCGAATGATTTGTACAATGCAATAACAAATGTAAAAGGAGGGATTTTAGCATGGATACAGCAATATTGGTAGATGTTTTAAATAAAAATGCGTTTAATCTGGTTAATAAATTAAATGCAAAGGGGTTTTCGTTTACGAATGCGGCTTTAATGAAAAATCATGATGCGGAAGACTGGTATCTTGTTTTGGGTATTCCGCATTTACAGGAAAAAGGCTCGAGAGCAGCGTTTGAAATAATTTATAACACAATTAAAGAAAATAATTTAGATCTATCATTAAACGATGTGAAACTTGTTGACGATAGGAGTACGATATTTGAACTTCTAAGAAAAAGATTTAGTCCCTCAGAAAAGATCTTCAAAGAAGTTTTCAGGGAAAATTACATTGATGGTGTCAGGTTTCCTGACTCTGTGGTTTACAGCGTAAAAAATGTGGCCTAATAATCCAAACCAAGCCAATAGTGAAAAGTGCCGGGGATATATTTTCCGGCACTTTTGCTATACAGCTGCTATGTTCGATAAGCAGTTGTTATAACCTAATTTGTAAATTCTCTTTGCACCCTCTTCCTGTCGTCCGTCCGTCGCCCTGTGCCCAATCTTTTACCAAACCAAATGGACACCGGCATCTATCCCCCCGTAAAACCCTCGATTTAGCACTAAAAAAAACCAATATTTTGCTAAATATGGCGCAATTGTGTACAATTGTAAATTACTCAGAATTTAAGTGTGAGGCGAGCATCCTTATCTGTAAACTTTACATTTAAAAAGCGGTATAATTTTCACTAACAATTGTTGATAATATTTACACGAAAGCGCCTTTTAAATTAAATTTATACAGTAACCAGGCATAATTTATAATAAAATAACAATTTTCAATTTTTGAAAAGCAAAGTGTTCTTTTTACAATAAGTTAATCCTACTTTTAACAGATTTTTCAAAAAAACATAATTTATGATCATAATTGCTGACGGTGGCTCAACCAAAACCAATTGGTGCCTGGTTACCGAAGACGGAAAAAAAGTTTACTTTAACACAGAGGGTTATAACCCATACTTTTCAGGCACAGATTACATCATCCAATCGCTTAATGAAAGCCTGCCTACCGATCTTGAAAAAGACCTGATTACCGAAGTTAATTACTACGGTGCCGGTTGCTCAACGCCCGAAATGCGTAAGATTGTTGAAGATGCCATGAAAGTGGTTTTCGCAAAATCGAAGGTAAACATAGGTCATGACCTGTTAGCTGCCGCACGCGCTTTATTGGGCAACACCGAAGGTTTTGCCGCTATTTTAGGCACAGGTACCAACACCTGCATTTATGATGGTAAAGATATTACCCACAACATTGATTCGGGCGCGTACATTTTGGGCGACGAAGGCAGCGGTTGCTACATCGGCAAAAAACTGTTAACCGATTACCTGCGCGGCTATATGCCCGAGCCGGTGCGTAACCTGTTCTGGGAAACCTACAAACTTACGCCCGATGATATCAACGAGCAGGTTTACACCCAGCCACGCGCCAACCGTTTTTGCGCAAGCTTCAGCAAATTTGTTTACGATAACAACGTACACATCGAATACTCACGCAACCTGGTTCGTACCTCGTTCGAAGACTTTTTCCGTAACCTGGTAACCCATTACCCTGATTATCAAAAATACACCTTCAACTGTATCGGTTCGGTAGGTTACAACTTCCGCAACGTACTGGAAGAAGTAGCAACCGAAAACGGCATGACCGTAGGCAGCATCATCCGCTCGCCTATAGATAACCTGGTGAAATTCCATTTGGAGTTAGCGCCGAGCTCTTTGTAAGAAAAGACTCAAGACGACAAGAGTCAGGAATCAAGACGAAAAGTTGAGATTTAAGATTAAAAAGAAAAAGGGCTGGAAGATTATTCCGGCCCTTTTTCTTTTCCCAACACGTCATTGCGGGGCACGAAGCAATCGCGAACTTTACCTGGCCGATTTGCATAGCCGCTCAGCTTACGTGCGATTGCTTCGTATCTCGCAATGACGGTATTTCTATTTCTCTTCTTGCATCCTGATTCTTGACTTCCTGATTCTTGACTTCCTGATTCCTGACTTCCTGATTCCTGACTTCCTGCAGCTATCCTCAAACCAAATTCATCTCTCCCTGAAAAATCTTGCCGTACTTGCGCTTATCAAACTTGTACAATTTGGCGGCGCGGTATGATACGCCTTTTTGCTTTTCGTCCAGCTCTTTTAAAAAGCCGTAGCTCAGCATTTTTTTGCGGAAGTTGCGTTTATCCAGCTTTTTATCCAGCACCGCCTCGTAAAGCGATTGCAGCTGGGTAAGGGTAAACTTTTCGGGCAAAAGCTCAAAGGCTATGGGTTGATAGTGCAGGCGGCGTTTAATTTTGTTAAAGCCGGTTTTAAAAATCTCGCTATGGTCAAAAGCCAGTTTGGGCAACTCGCTTACCTGGTGCCAGAAGGCTTTTTTGGCATACTGGGTTACCGGCCGTAATTCTTTCTGGCCGTTTATGCGGATGAGCGCGTAGTAGGCCACGGTAATTACACGGCCCTGCGGGTGCCGGTTTACCTCGCCAAAGGTGTGAAACTGTTGCATGTGCATATCGCGCAGGCCGGTAAGCTCATACAAAATCCGCTCGGCAGCATCATCAATACTCTCGTCCTGCTCAACAATATAGCCGGGCAGCGCCAGCCAATCTTTATAGGGCTCTTCGTTTCGCTCAATGAGCAAAATTTTAAGCTCGCCGGCTTCAAAGCCGAATATCACGCAGTCTATCGAGAATACGGAATCAAACTTAGGTAACATTAGTTCCAAACTGTTGGTGAGATTTAGTTAATAAGTTTAAAGATATAGCCTTAATTGCTAATCCAAAAAAAAATAAATAAAATTTAATGGTGTAAATTACACACAGTATCTTCGTGCCGATAAACCAAAGAGTTAAAGATGCGTAAAATTTCAAAAATAGGGGTTTTAACCTCGGGCGGCGACGCACCCGGTATGAACCCTTGTATACGAGCCGTTGTTAGAACAGCCCTTTACAACGGGCTGGAAGTTGTAGGGATCAGGCAGGGTTACAAAGGCCTTATTGACAACGACATGATGGAGATGAAACATCGCTCGGTGAGTAACATCCTTAATTTAGGCGGTACCATTTTAAAAACCGCGCGCTGCCTTCCCTTTAAAACCGACGAAGGCATGGAGATAGCTTACCAAAACGCCAAAGCCCGCGGCATTGACGGCCTGGTGGTTATTGGCGGCGACGGTACGTTTACCGGCGCCCTCCGCTTTTCGCGCAAATATCCTGACATTGCCGTTATGGGCGTGCCGGGCACCATTGATAACGACCTTTGCGGATCAACCTATACCCTTGGTTTTGATACCGCTACCAATACCGTGATCGAGGCCATCGACAAAATCCGCGATACGGCCGACGCGCACGACCGCCTTTTCTTTATCGAGGTAATGGGTCGCGATTCGGGCGCTATCGCTTTGCGGGCCGGGATCTCGTGCGGGGCCGAGGCTATTTTACTGCCCGAGCGTACCACCGCTATTGATGATCTGATCAAAAACCTGAAGGATGGCCACATGAACAAAAAATCATCAAGCATTGTAATTGTTGCCGAGGGCGATAAAAACGGTGTTTGGGATGTGGCTAAGGCTGTGCAGAAGGAAGTTAAAAATTACGATATAAAAGTTACTATATTAGGCCACCTGCAACGCGGCGGGGCGCCATCAAGCTTTGACCGTATTTTGGGCAGCCGCCTGGGCTTCGCGGCGGTGAACGCACTGATTGCCGGCGAATCGCAGAAAATGGTAGGTTTACAGGCCAACCAGATATTGATGACCGACCTGGAACAGGCGCTAAACCATCATGAGTTTAAGCTGGAGCCCGATTTGTTACAAATGATGGATATATTATCGATATAAAAAATTAATGGTTGCAGTTGTTTATAGCGGATCGTACTTTGCACATTGGCGGCTTACTGATAAAGGGCGTACAGTAGCCTCGTTTAAAACCAATGGCATTAACCCCTATTTTAACGACGAGAAGCACATCCTGCAGCTGCTTAACAAAAATATCAACCTCATACACCACGCCGAAGAGATCAGGCGTATTTACTTTTTTGGCGCGGGCGCCTCGTCTGATGAGCGCCGGGAGATTGTACACAACGCCTTTGCCCAATTTTTTAAATTTGGTAAAATAAGCGTGGAGCATGATATTGCAGGCGCCGCCATTGCCTGCTGTAAAAACGAGCCCGGCATTATCAGCATTTGCGGCAGCGGCACCAATGCCGCCTGGTACGATGGTAAAAAGGTTGAACCTAATAACTACGGCTTAGGCTATATCCTTGCCGATGAAGGCAGCGGCAACTGGCTGGGCCGCCAGCTGATAAAAGGTTTCATGAACGATACCCTGCCCCCTGCCCTGCGTAAAAAGTTTATCCACAAGTACGATGCCGACCGTAAAAACCTGCTCGAAAAGGTTTACCGCCAAAAACAGCCCGCCTTGTTTTTAAGCTCCTTTACCGATTTTTACCTCGATAACAAAGCCGACCATCATCTGCAAAGCGTCATAAAAAAAGGATTTAGTAAGCTAATTTCCACATATTTGCTACCTTTATATCAGCAACACCCGGGGGCGTCAATATACCTGGCCGGTTCGGTTGCCTTTAATTTTCAGGAGCATTTACATGAGGCCGCCGCCGGGGCCGGGTTGCAGATCACTAATATTATTAAAGAACCCATAAATAATTTATTAACCTACTATTCAAGTAAAAATTAAAAAATCATGAAAATAGGAATTAACGGTTTCGGCCGTATTGGCCGCCTGGCATTCAGGGCTGCAATTGAAAGACCAGACATTGAAGTTGTTGGTATTAATGACCTTGTTGAGCCAGATTACATGGCTTACATGTTAAAATACGATTCAACTCATGGTCCTTTCAAAGGCACTATTGCCGTAGAAGGCGGTCATTTGGTTGTTAACGGTAAAACCATCCGCGTTACTGCCGAAAAAGACCCTGCTAACCTTAAATGGAACGAAGTAGGCGCTGAAGTAGTAATCGAATCTACCGGTTTATTCTTAACCCAGGAAACTGCTCAGAAACACATCGACGCCGGTGCTAAAAAAGTAGTAATGAGCGCCCCTGCAAAAGATGATACCCCTACCTTTGTAATGGGTGTTAACCACAAAGCGTTAAAAGCCGATCAAAACATCGTTTCAAACGCTTCATGTACTACCAACTGTTTAGCGCCTATCGCTAAAGTGTTAGATGATAAATTTGGTATTGAAGAAGGTTTAATGACCACCGTACACGCGGTAACAGCAACTCAAAAAACAGTTGACGGCCCATCTGCTAAAGATTGGAGAGGCGGCCGTGGTGCTTACCAAAACATCATCCCTTCATCAACCGGTGCCGCTAAAGCCGTAGGTTTAGTATTACCTCAGTTAAAAGGTAAATTAACCGGCATGAGCTTCCGCGTACCAGTTGCCGACGTATCTGTAGTTGACTTAACCGTACGCCTTAAAAACGGTGCATCATACGAAGCCATCAAAGCTGCAATGAAAGAAGCTTCGGAAGGCGAATTGAAAGGCATCCTGGGCTACACCGAAGACGAAGTAGTATCTGAAGATTTTAAAGGCGATGTACGCACTTCAATTTTTGATGCCAAAGCCGGTATCGGCCTGAATGATAACTTTGTTAAAGTGGTATCATGGTACGATAACGAGTGGGGTTACTCAAACAAACTGATCGACCTTGTTCAGGAAATCGGCAAATTATAATAGCCCGTTTCAACTGTATAAAAAACGCCCTCCGGTTAGCCGGAGGGCGTTTTTTTTGTCTAATTTGGCGCTCGCAACTAAGCCTTAATATAATGGATAATACGCTATTAGAAGCGATTGATAATGCGCACATAGCCGCAAATGAAGCCCAACAAAATAAAGACTTCGATTTCTATATGGATTTTTTTACCGATGACCTGCAATACAAACAACTTAACGGAAAAACCATAGGAAAGAAACAATTAGCAGCCAATGTTAAACACTATTTTAATAGGGTAAAAAGCTTATCGAGCAGTTACCAGCGAACAGAAATTAATTTTTCGGCAAACGAGGTTACAGAGCGGTTAATACAACATAGCGAAGTTTCAATCCGTGTATTCGTTTTCTTTTCAAAAAAATGGACCGTTGAGAGGGAAGGAATTTATAAATGGAAATTGATTGATGGCGCATGGAAAATTTTCAAGGTAGAGGTATTGAGGGAGAAAATCTTTTAGCTGTCCGTCAATCCATAACCTACCGCGGGTTTAGCGTATGCGTAACCCGTGGGAAAAACAGGTTAAGTTCCAACTTAACCACATAACAACGTAACAAGATTGACTAATTAAAAAATCCGAAATCGAACATCCGAAATCCCAAATCATAACAATGGCGTTACCTGCGGCCCGGGCTTTCAGTTGCAAGTCCTCGCCTTGCCTGCCCGCAATTTCCTGCGCACGCTGTGGGCTTTACACTGCAATCCCGAACGCGGCCTGCGCGCAAGGCTTGGTCTGTACGTCCGTCCGTAGAGTTGGGTTACTGTGTTTAGGGACGGGTGGTGGACGGCAGTTGTGCCTGCAAATATGCGGCGAGAGCCCTTTTTTTTTGCACAGGATACATGCTTCAAAAGGCTGTTAATTATGATTTAATCTTCGGTGTGGAAAACTTGCATATTAATTAGGCAAAATTAAGAATTACAACACGCTGATATTCAAAAATTAATTGCGTAATATTGTAAACGTTATTTTTCAGATAGTCACAGATGAACAAAGCTACATATAATGAAATGATAAGGCAGTTGAGTGTCGAAAAAACTCGATTGCTCGCAGAATTAGAGCATTTAGAGAAGACTATCAATAGTTTGACAATTTTAAAGAATGGTGTAAACATTGACAAATTAACAAATGAAAATATAACAAATAACACAGATAAAAATAACCAACGGAAAAATTATTACGAGAACGTAGAAGTAGATATACCCAAGGCATATAATAGAGAATTAACAACAATACAATTGTTTTTTTATGTATTAGATGAATTAGGAGAAGGGACTGTTGACGAGTTAGTAAAATACGTTTTAGAAATAGACAGTTCTTTAGATCAGCCTCACGTTTTTGGCAGATTCAGAGATATAGCATCTGGTTTGTTTAGAGCAGGGAAAATCTATGCGGATACAACTAAGAAAAAATATAAATATTCACTTAAAGAAATAAAATCAAAAGATGTACCATTTGAAGTTAGAGTGGGCAAGGAAATAGATAATTTATTGAACTTATAAAAAGGGGTAGCAAGGCTACCCCTAATATACGATACAAGTGGATAAAACCACTCATGACGGCCATTTGACGGGTGGTGGGAGTAACTTTTGGACGAGCCTCCTTCCATCCCCATTGGCAGATTTGCTATGCTAATATATCCTATATATAGTAGTTATGCAAATTTATTGTCTCAAAATAAATTTAACCATACATTAAAAAACTACTATTATGCAGTTAGGACTTCATAAATTTGATGATGGCTCACATCATTTCGCGGATATTAGAACTATTGAAATTGACGGATTAATTTGGTTTGTAGGTAATGACGTCGCTCGTACTCTTGGATATAAAAGTCCAAACGACGCCATTCGTTCACATTGTAAATTAAATGGAACCAGGAAATATCGACTGCCTACAAATGGCGGAGAACAAGAATTAACATTAGTTAACGAAGCTAATATTTATCGTCTAATCGTTAAATCTCAATTAGAAAGTGCAGAAAAGTTTGAGGTTTGGCTTTTTGAGGAAGTATTACCTTCAATAAGGAAAAAGGGATTCTATGGTAAAATAGATAGATCTGCCTTGCCTAATTTTTTAGAGAGATATAAAGATAACTATCATAAAATAGATAAAAATTATTTCTCAGTGATCACAGAAATGTACGGGCGTCTTTATTCAGCTTTAGAAGCAGTAGGATACGTAATTCCAGATAAGGGCCTACATCAAAAAAAGATGATGCCTGACATAAGCGTTGGTATTTGCTTTTCAGCGTATCTAAAGGAAAAAAATGAAATATATTACAAGCAAGTAAAAAAATATACACACTCGTTTCCTGACGGTAGGCAAGTTGAAGCCAATATGTATCCAATTGAGGCGCTACATCTGTTTATTAGATATTTACATGAAGTGTGGATACCAACAAAAGCATACGGTTATTTTAAAGGTAAAGATGATTTAGCGTTAGATTATCTACCTAAGTTATTAAGTGCATAATCATATCTAATTAAGGCTATCTCAATGATGTGATATTGCATTTTTCGTAATATCACCCCCCAACTGGCGCGAGGTACTATCATTAAAAACAAATAAAAATAGAATATATTCTTTTTAATTTTGCCATGCCGAGAGGAAGCATACTGCGATATTTCGATGGTATGTTTACCTTGTGTAGCCCAGCTTTTAGTTGGGCTATTTTTGCTTGTATAGTTTGTTAATTGGCTTCTATCGAAGCCATGCCGAGAGGAAGCCCCTGCTCCAATTCTCTGGTATATTTGTTTCTATAATTGATGTCGTAAGCTGCATTATTTTTCCAGAGCGAATAGATCAGCACTAATAGTTTCTTTTGTATGGCAACGTAACTTTTCATTTTCAAGCCGTGTTTCTCCAGCGTCCGTTCATACAGGCCAATGAATGGCTTTTGCTTATACCTTACCATATTGAACGCTGGCATATGCAAAATTCGCCTTATCCTTGAGTTTCCTTTCTTGGATATTTTTGTTTTCCCTTCGTGGCTGCCTGATTGGTTCTCTACCACATCATAACCAGCGTAGCTTATCAACTGTGGGCCGTTTTTAAATAGGATGAATCCATTGGTCTCCGCAAGTATAACGGCCACTGTTAAGACACCTAAGCCCTTGATTTTACAAATACCATCTACCTTTTCAGCTACCTCTTTATTCAAGGCTATATGCGCCTCTATCGCTGTTTCTAAATCAGCTATCTGTTTCTCAATAAAGTTGATCTGTTGCTTTAACTGCTTTACGACCATTTTGTTCTTATACATGCCGCGCTCCTCGGCATGCAATTGGTTATTAGCTGCTGTCTTGGACTCCTGCAAGCTTTGATGCTGCCTGGTCATGGCACGCAGCTGATAATAATATTCAGCTGTCGGCTGCCATAGCTCCAAGGCTTTTTCAGCCCCCATTTTAGCTAATCCCTGGGCATCTATCTTGTCATTCTTGCTTTTTAACCCTTCGGACTGCAACCACTTTTTAGCTTTGTTTGGCAGCAATACGGATAAGGAGTAGCCCTGCTTGAACAGGTACATGGCACAGTTCTCATAATAAACTCCCGTAGCTTCCATATTTACCACCAAAGGGATATGCTTCTGTTTATGGTGCTTGGTTATCCATTGATGTAGTTGCTTAAATCCGGACAGGGTATTATCGATCTTGCAACTTGATTTTACGGATACTCTTTGTACTGCATCGATTGATGAGATACACGCATAAATTGTCCTGGCCGATATATCAAGGCCTACCGAATACTTTAGCATTATAAAAAAGTTAGAAACAGAATCCTCTCATACTGCCTTTACTCATGTTTTATACAACATTATCAGACTTTGCCGATATGCTTAAGTACTATCCTGGCTTTGTAAGAAGAAACTAAAACAGGTTTGCCTCGCGCGCAGCATAATGAAATTCATTTGCATTGTATGACAGCGTAAGTACTGTTTTAGCTCTGTTAATTGTTTACAACGCAAAGATATGAGTATGCAGCGCAGGCCAAAAGCGTGGCGTACTCGTGACTTTTTAGATGAAGGTCACGAGTACGCCATTTCGCAACCCCACGCTGCATACTCGCGCCGGTAAAAAGCTTATCATCCCCCGTATACTCACGCTGGCAAGTAGCTATTCCGGCTTATTTATTCGTATGGAATCGACATAATCATGTTGCCGGATCAGGATGATATCAGAAAATGCTCTTTTTGATATACTATCGCCTGGTTCAATAAATTTCATCGCGTCCCGCTTAAGGTAAGAGCTTGTTTCTTGCACAAAAATATATTCCCTGTTATGGTCGAGTTTGATCGCGATTGTGGAATGAGTATCGGTTATATGTGTTATAACTCCCCGGAAACCGCTTTCGAAAGTTTTTGTATATCCATCTTTTTGGGCTTTTTGCTCCCTATATGCAATTAGCGCTGCGAAAATTAGCCCGGCAAAAAATGCCGAGACGCAAAACCATCCAAATCCCTTGCTCATCAACATGTAAAAACTATATAATAATGAGGGGTTTGAAACGCCAACCAGAGGTTGGATCATACAAACGGTATGGTAAATGTTTCACCTTCAAATTCGTTACAGTAATCCTTCAATTTGTAAAACTCTCTTAAGGTTGTTCCGCAGAAAGGGCAAAAATCAAACCTTATATTAGGCAAGTCTAAACTAAATTCCTTGTAACCCATGGTGAAAAAGAAATTCAGATACAATTTATCCTGCTCCCAGCCCGGTCGGGGCTTAAACCCTACAATTCGTATATTTGGCGCCGTTGTATTGGGCAAGCTTACTTCGACCAGAAATGAGTTACAACAGTATTTCTTATTTTGAACCATATTCTTTTTAAATAAATAAGTTAAGTTAAACTTCCCAACTAGCGCAAGTATGCTGCCGCAAGCCCGGGACCGAAGCTTAAGTAAAACCCACCTGAAAGTTTCGAGATTTGAAGGCTAATGCTGATATTTAACAGAGCTGTTTAAGGGTTTTCACCTGCGCTGGCTTTCCAGTTTCTTTTGATACTGATCTTCCAGCTCGTTAAGTTCCTGGTAGTAGCTTTGTTTATCCATAAACACCGATGGATTATAGTTTTTTGCAGCCTTATACTTTTGAAGGAGGTTGAATTGGGAACCATGAGAAGCCAGCCAGATATCAAATTTGAGTTTTTTCATAGCAGCTAATGTATAGGCATAGTCGCTGGCTATGCGCGGGTAAGCCGGAATCGCATTAAAATCTTTGTCGGTAACTATTGTAGGCAGGTTGGCTATCAAAACCCGATAGGTACGGCTCTTGTCCTTTACATTAAACAGGTAGCTGCAGGAGCCTTTGGTATGCCCGGGGTGATGTAGCATGGTCAAATTGATATCGCCTAACACAATATGATCACCGTTATGAAGGATGCGGTCTGCCTTAATGGGGTTAAACGTGCGAAATTTACCGTCGAGGTCATAATCAGAAAGTCCTCCATCCTCCACAACCGGCACATCGGCATAATCAGCAAGCAGCTTTGCACCGGTTACTTTTTTAATTGCCGCCATAGCACCCAGGTGATCAAAATGCGCCTGTGTAGTCAGCAAAATTTTTACGTCGTTTATTTTAAAACCCAGCTTTTTGATATTATTCAATATAAGGGTTTGAGATGATGCCAGCCCGGTGTTGATTAATATATGACCGGATTTAGTGGTGATGAGATAGCATCCGAGATCGGCGGTACCAACATAGTAAAGATTACCGGCTATCCTGAACGGATCGACAGGCCTTGTCCATTCCGGATATTTAGTTGCATCTGGTTCCTTTACTACCTGTGCATAACTGCAAACTGAAATCACTGTAAATAAAAAAACGGTTAAAATCTTTCTCATCATTTGTAATAGCCACTATTTGATGTGCCAGTTGGGTTGTTTAATAATTTGCCGGATTGGATTTGTGAAGATAGTTTTTTCTGTTTTAAATGCAGTGACGCCAATATTCAGCGATGGGAAAAAGCGCTCCGTACCCGTGAATTTTAAGCGATGAGGGGCACATGGGTTTTAAATAATGATTAATTTAGTAAAAACGAGTGCTATGATTGTCAAATTTAACAAAACCGAATTATTGTACTGTAAAATAGCTGATAACCAGGAGCCATTACAACAGGAAAAATATTTTTGGGAAATAAATCATAGGCATGACGTTAGTAAGACTTCGGCGGATTTATACCTGCTAAATTCGGAATTGGAAATCAATTATAAACCTCAAAATTCCCGTAGTTTTTCGATAAGCTATAAACACATCGATACCCTAACATTTGAGGTTGATACGGAGCAAAAAGATCGCAGGGATTTAGAGCACATATTTTCTGATGCACTTGCGTTTGCCGACGCGGAAATTAAGCGGGTTGTTCCTGCCTTACATCATCAGTATTTACAACCTGTAAATATTGATATACCTCGTGCCGCCTATGAAATGATGTGGAATATCATTAATAAAAACGCTTACCAAACACAAGCCGGGTAAATCCCCGTCATTGAGGTACGAAGCAATCGCGAACTGTGCAGGGCGGATTTGCATAGAAACGAGTGTTCCACCTTAAAAAGCGGAACACCCGTTGATCATTGGCTTGCTTTGTACCTTAATAACGCGGCGACGAAAGCTTTCTTATACTACCTGCTGATTTCGATATGCTTAAACGTTTTGGTGTATTTAAACTCAATGGTATTATCGTCATTTAGCGTAAACTCTTTAACATCCTTGCCATCAACAGTAATTTTTGATGGTTTGAAAGGGAAACCTATCAGGTTAAAGTGATAGCCATCATAGCGCGGGGTATATAAACCTTCCAGGCTTTGGTGAATGGTTAAGTGTTGATCATCGCCGTTTACCACAAATTTCTTCTCGAGGTAAATATCCTGCTCGTAGGCAAAAGTTTCGCCGTAATCTTCAAACAGGAAGGAGTTAACCTCGTAATCTGTATAATAAATATTCAGCTTAACCTCCTCAATTTCCTGCTGCCCAACGTATTGCATAACCGGATATTCAGGAATTACCGAGCCGGCTTTTACAAATAATGGCATGGTTTCCAGCGGGGTATCTACCGATACCTCTCTGCCGCCTTCTATAACCTCATAAGTCCAGAAGTTGTACCATTTGCCTTTGGGCAGGTAAACATTACGTTTACGCTGGCCGGGCTCCATTACGGGGCAAACCAAAATCTTATCGCCATAGGTAAACTCATCCTGGCGGAAATGGTTGAGTTGGGTATCCTGCTCATGCATCACTATCGGCCTCAAAATAGGGAAGCCGTAACGGTGGTGCTCCCAAAAGGTTGAGTACAGGTATGGGATTAAACGGTAACGCAACTCAATAAATTTACGGTTAATAGCCGTAAATGGCTCGCCGAAACTCCAGGGTTCGCGCTCTTTGGTATCCCCTGCCGAGTGCGCCCGCATGAATGGCGAAAAAGTACCCATCTGGATCCAGCGGGTAAACAGTTCGCCGTCAGGCTCGCCGCTGAAACCGCCTATATCAGTTCCGCAGAAAGGGATGCCTGATATAGAGAGGCGCTGGCACTGGATATTACCTATTTTAAGGTGCTCCCAGCTGGCTACGTTATCGCCGGTCCACACCGATGAAAAGCGTTGCACGCCCGAGTAACCTGCCCTGGTAATGGTAAAAGGGCGTTTATTTTTCATAATCTTGCGCAAACCTTCGTAGGTTGAGCGCACCATCTGCATACCGTAAACATTATGGGCTTTACGGTGCGACCCACGGTAGCCATCGTATTGATGACGAACATCATCGGGGAAAGTACCCGCGCCAAATACGGCAGGTTCGTTCATATCATTCCAAACACCGGCTACGCCCATCTGCACCAGCTCGTCAAACAAACCGCCCCACCACTCGCGTACCTCGGGGTTGGTAAAATCCGGAAACTGGCAACGGCCCGGCCATACGTGGCCTTCCATAAAGTAATCGTCGCTGCGGCGGCAGAAGTACTTTTTCTCCTTGCCCTCTTTAAACACCGAGTAATTGTCATCTACCCGGATGCCCGGATCAATGATCACCACGGTTTTAAAACCATCGGCAGCCAGCTCGCTGATCATCTTTTTAGGATCGGGGAAGTACTTGCGGTTCCAGGTAAAGCAGCGGTAGCCGTCCATGTAATCGATATCCAGGTAGATGCCATCGCAGGGGATCTTGTTTTCGCGGAAACCGCGGGCAATTTTGCGCACTTTGGCTTCCGGGTAATAGCTCCAGCGGCATTGGTGGTAACCCAGCGCCCAAAGCGGCGGCATAGGGTGCGTACCAGTTAGGGTGTGGTAACTTTTTACCACATCCATCATGTGCGGGCCGTGGATATAGTAATATTGCAGTTCGCCCCCATCAGCCCAGAAACTGGTTTTTGTACGATCTTCCGAGCCAAAATCAAACTGGGCTTTAAAGGTATTGTCGAAGAAAATACCGTGCGCTATGCCCTCGTTTACGCTGATGTAAAAAGGGATGCTGCGGTAAAGCGGGTCCTGGTTCCATTGGAAGGAATAGGCATCGGTATTCCAGTTTTTAAGGCGTTTGCCGCGCAGGTTAAGCTCGGTAGGTTTGTCGCCTAAACCAAAAAAGCTTTCGTTAGGGGCACAGGTTTTGGTGCAGAAAACGTAGTAACCACCGGCCTGTACGTTCTCTTCCCAGTGCATCGGGGTGGCATCCATGCTGGTTACATGGTTGTTGCTATCCGAAAATGAGATAAAGAAATCTTTTTTGCGGATGTGGCAGTTTACCTTATAAGTTGATACGCGAAACTCGTTTTCATCCTCATGCAGGTTAAAACTTACCGCTTTTGCTGGCAGTTTAGGTACCCCGTACGAAAAATCTTCTAAAAAAACGCTATGCGGCGCAAGTCGTACACGAATAATCTCGTCGGTAACCACTACAACTTCAACTTTGGCATCGCCATCGGTAAAGTAAAATTTATTCCCCACCTGCTGGGCATGGGTGGGTACGCCGAGGTATTTTTTTACTACAGGCTTAATACCATCGGCAGGGTTATTAAGGTGATGAAACTCCTCTTCCTCTTCAATAAGGTTCTCAATCTCGGTCAATTTGCTGGTAATCAACTCCGGATTTGGATTTGGGGTATTGCTTTCCATTTAATTCAATTAGTGGGTTCTGCAAATATTTACAAAGCGTACTTACTACGCAATATACAATAATGTTGTTAACCAAAAAACCATTTACCGTGCCAATTCCTTAACTTTTAATCAATTTGCGGACTCAATAATCTGGATTTTTTTACCATCGTTAACAAATAATACCGCAACCGCTGCTAAAAACATAAAAACGCCCGCCATTACCAAAGCGTAAATGGCCTGGTTGCCGTAAATATACTTTACAACCGGTCCGCCGATGATTCCGTTAACAATTTGGGGGAAAGTGATAAAGAAGTTGAAGATGCCCATGTATACGCCAATCTTTTTGGCTGGTATTGAGCTTGATAGGATAGCGTATGGCATAGCGAGGATACTGCCCCAGGCAAGGCCGATACCAACCATTGATATAACCAGAAAATTAGGATCAGTAATAAAATAGATGGAAATTAAGCCCAAACCGCCCATTATTAGCGAAAAAGCGTGCGCTTTTTTACGGCTCAGCGTTTTAACAATGCGCGGCAGCAGCAAGGCATATATGGCCGAAACAAAATTATAAACGCCAAATAATACATTTACCCAGTTAGCGGCATCGTTATAAGCCACGGATGAGGTATCGTTTGCGGGAATATGATACACATGAGCAGCCACGGCCGGGGTAGTAAATACCCACATAGAAAACAGCGCGAACCAGGAGAAAAACTGCACCAGGCCCAACTGTTTCATGGTTTTGGGCATATTTACCAGGTCGCTAAAAATCTCGGTCAGGCCGCTTTTATGGCCGGATGCCGATTCGTCCTTTTCATGAAAGGTGGCATAAACTTCGGGAGGGTATTCTTTGGTGCGGATAACCGTCCATAAAATAGCGCCTATCAATACCGCTGCGCCGATATAAAAGGAGTACAACACGTTATCGGGCACGATACCGGGAGCAGCCGTTTTAGCGATGCCGAACCACTCGGCAAAAACATAGGGCAACCACGAGCCTATTACCGCGCCCAGGCCTATTAAACAGGTTTGCATGGAAAAGCCGGTGGTATGCTGGCTGTCGGGCAGGTTATCGGCTACCAGGGCCCTGAAAGGTTCCATCGCAACGTTGAACGATGCATCCATGATCATGAGCATCCCCGCACCTACCACGATGGGCGGAATAATAGCCGCCAGCATAGATGAGTTAGGCATAAAGAACAATGCTAACCCGGACAGGATTGCCCCGGTTAAAAAATACGGACGACGACGCCCCAAGCGGTTCCAGGTTCTGTCGCTATAATGACCAATAATAGGCTGAACTACCATACCCGTAATAGGCGCGGCCAGCCAAAACCACGACAAATGCTCAACATCGGCCCCAAAAGTTTGCAGGATGCGGCTGGCGTTGCCTGTTTGCAGGGCAAAACCAAACTGGATGCCCAAAAAGCCGAAGCTCATGTTAAAGATCTGCCAAAAGCTTAATCGTGGCTTTTGCGCGATGGTTGGTTTATTCATAATTGGTTTAATAATGTCAGAATCAGAATTTACAGAATTTTAGAATGATCAGAATATCATAGTGGATACATGCCGCCTCTCAGGCTCATTCTCAACTCAATTCAAACATGCTAAGCATTCTGTAAATCCTTAAATTCTGTAAATTCTGATCAAAACTCCATTAACAAGCCGCTCATGGCAGGCAGGCTTACTTCAACGCCTTTACTGATATCGTCGGTATTGAATTTGGCGCCGCTTAGCAGGTCGGTAAATTGTTTATGGCCGCTTTGGTTTAATTTCGTTAACAGGTCATCCGGAAGTTTCAAGGTTAGTTTGCGATCGCTCCGGTTAAAATTGGTTATCACCAATATACGCTGGTTATTGGTGTAACGGGCATAAATGTACAGGCGGGTATCAAAGCCCGGCTGATGCTCGTTAGCCATCATCAGTTCATAAAACGCGCCTGATTTTAGGGCATCGCTATTATGCACCGCGGTAAGCAGGTTGTGGTAAAAGCCACGGAGCTTTTGCTGATCGGCAGATAAATTAGCGCCGTCGTACTCATGGTTGTTCACCCATTTTTGATGCTCTGGTACTCCCCAGTAATCAAATATGGAGGTGCGGCCATCGTTTCCGCTAAAGCCCTCGGTACCCTGCGCAGGCTCCCCCACCTCCTGACCAAAATACACCATTACAGGTCCGGTATTTAAAGTGGCAGTCACGATCATACCCGGAACAGCCAGCCACGGGTTACCCGCAAAATCGCCCGATGCGATGCGCTGCTCATCGTGGTTTTCCATAAAGCGGAGCATATGTTGGTCAATCCCTTTGCTGTCGTGGTTCCAAACGGCGTTAATTTCCCAGGTTGAGGAGTGTTGCTCATCGCGGGTTAAGCGTTTGATGGCATCGTACAGCCCCACCTTATCGTACAGGTAATCAAACTTACCTTTAAAAATATAATCGTTGTATTTGCCTTTATCATAAGCTTCGCCGATGAATACCAGGCCGGGATGCTCGGCTTTCAGTTTCGGGATCACCCAACCCCAAAACTCGATAGGCACCATCTCCACCATATCGCAGCGGAAACCATCTACGCCTTTTTCGCTCCAGTAATGCAGAATATCATAAACCTTATTCCACAGCGGCGGAATGGGATCAAAGTGGTTACGGCGGTGATCCATGTAATCAACGCCATAGTTCAGCTTCATGGTTTCGAACCAATCATTAATAGATGGGGTAGCGCTGAAAACATCGTTACCGGTAGCTTTAGCAGGATTTTCATCAAAATGACCATCCTTCAGCGGGCTTTTAAATTCATCACCACCGGGGTTATAGCCCTGCGGTACCACAAATTGCTGACCAGGGATATAGTAAAAATCATTCTTCGGGCTAAAGCCTTTGCTTTTATCATCATCTTCACCAAAATCGCGCACACCGGCAGGTTTAACATCCGAGCCATAGGTACGGGCTACGTGGTTAGGTACCAGATCCATCAATACCTTTAAACCGTTGGCATGGGTACGTTTGATGAGCGCTTCATACTCGCCTATGCGATTTTTAACATCCACAGCCAAATCGGGATCGATATCGTAATAATCCTTAATGGCATAAGGTGAGCCTGCCCTACCCTTTACAATATCCGGATCATCCGCTTTGATACCGTATTGCGAATAATCGGTCATGGTGGCGTGTTCAATTACACCGGTGTACCAAACATGGGTAAAGCCCATTTTTTTGATTTGCTGCAGGGCTTTATCGTTAATATCATTCAGCTTGCCAACGCCATTCTCTTCTATCGAGCCGTTGGTTTTATTAAGCGTTTTGACATTGCCAAACAGGCGCGGCAGCAGCTGGTATATAATGAGTTTGTGGTTGGTAGTTTGTTCCATTTTGTTTTTCTTTTGGTGGTGATTTGCCTGCGCAAACGTAAACATTGGCAACATGGTTACGCCCACAAAGCATCCAAAAATCCATTTCCGGTTCATCAGGCTTCAACTAAAAGATCATCGTTGGCTTTCACCACCCGCTCTTTACCATAAACCAATACCTTAGTTTCCACATCCGATGCGTTTTTGATCTGCACGCCATCCTTGCTCACCTTCACATTCAGCAAAGCACCGCGGAAACCAATATGGAAAGAGAACGACGACCATTTGCCCGGAATAAACGGCTGGAACGATAGCTTGCCATCGTTAACACGCATCCCGGCAAAACCTTCAACTACAGCCATCCAGGTGCCGGCCATCGAAGTGATGTGGCAGCCATCTTCGGTATCGTTGTTATAATCGTCGAGATCTAAACGGGCTGTACGGAGATAAAACTCGTAAGCACGGGCCTCATCGCCCAATTTGGCGGCTATAATAGCATGAACACATGGCGAAAGCGACGATTCGTGAACGGTACGGGGCTCATAAAAGTCATAGTTACGGCGAATGGTATCCATATCGTACTGATCTTCAAAAAAGTAGATCCCCTGTAGTACGTCGGCTTGTTTAATATAGCACGAACGCAGAATCCTGTCCCAGCTCCATTTTTGGTTGATAGGGCGCTCGGATGCTGGGAGATCTTTAACCAGGATCTGCTCTTTATCCAGGTAACCATCCTGCTGTAAAAAGATCTGGCGCTTTTCATCGTAAGGATAATACATCTTTTCGATGATATGCCTGAACCTGCCAAACTCGGTTTCTTCGTCGAGGTTGGTTTTGCTTACCAGCGCGGCATATTTTTCCGGGTTTTCGGCTTTTACCTTTTCGGCAACTTCAATCGTATATCGCATACACCAGGTTGCTATGGTGCTGGTGTACCAGTTATTGTTTACGTTGTTCTCGTACTCATTTGGCCCGGTTACGCCCAGCATCACATACTGCTCCCTATCTTCCGACCAGTTAACCCTTTGCGACCAGAACCTCGCTATCCCCAGCAATACTTCCAAACCATAATCGCCCAGGTAAGCCTCATCGCCGGTATAACGCACGTAGTTGTAAATAGCAAAAGCGATAGCGCCATTCCGGTGAATTTCCTCAAAGGTGATCTCCCATTCGTTATGGCATTCGGTACCATCCATAGTAACCATCGGGTATAAGGCCGCGCCGTTTTTAAAGCCGAGCAACTGCGCGTTTTCAATAGCTTTACCTAATTGTTTATAGCGGTACAACAGCAAATTGCGGGTAACCTTTTGCGGCGCTGTTGAAAGATAAAAAGGCACACAATAAGCCTCGGTATCCCAATAGGTGGAGCCTCCGTATTTCTCGCCGGTAAAACCTTTGGGGCCAATGTTCAGGCGGTCGTCTTCGCCGGTGTAGGTTTGGTTAAGCTGGTAGATATTGAAGCGGATAGCTTGTTGCGCCGAGATATCGCCATCAATAATAATATCGTTATGCTTCCATTTTTCGGCCCAGGCAGCGGCTTGTTCGGCCAGCATGGTATCAAAACCTTTGCTGCTGATGCGGTTTAAGGTGGCGTTTAGCCGCTCAACCAGCTCTTCGGGCTTGTAGTTTTGTGATGAAAGGTTGGCTGCATATTTGATGATGCTGATCGCTTCACCTTCTTTGGCTTGCAACGTAACTTTTGAGGCCACGTATTTCTCTTTTTCGATAGCCTCGGCAACAGGTTTGATGGTTTCGCCATTTTGCAGGATGCTGTACTGCATACCCGTGGCTACCTCGAAACCTGTTTTTTTGGTGCGCATTACCACATAACCGCCGTTGGGTTGGGTGGCTTTGCTTACCTCATCCCAAAACTTCTCGTCGTAATTCGAATCCTTGTTCACCACATCACCATCAATGGCAGGGATTAAAGTAATCTCGCCGCTGAAATTTAAGGGAGTGATGGTGTATTTGATAGCCCCGGTTTCGTCATCGGCCATGCTGCAAAAGCGGATAGCCTCCACTTTAACCTCTTTACCTGATGCTGTTTTGGCATGAAAATCCCTTTTCAGATAACCTTCCTTCATGTTCAGTTCCCGGCGGAAACTGATCACTTCGCATTTGGCCAGGTCAAGTTGTTCGCCATCCAACAGCACATCAATAACTACCCAGTTGGCAGCGTTCAGTACTTTGGCAAAATATTCGGGATAGCCGTTTTTCCACCAGCCAACGCGGGTTTTATCCGGGTAGTAAACCCCGGCTACGTAGTTGCCCAACAGGGTATCGCCGCTGTAAGCCTCTTCAAAATTAGCGCGTTGTCCCATGCGGCCATTGCCCAAACTGAAAATACTTTCAGAAATTTTATTGTAATGAGGATCGAAGCCTTCTTCAATAATCCTCCATTCATCTGCTTTTATGTAGTTTTTCATAACCCCCTCTAAATCTCCCCCTAAGGGGGAGACTTTAAAAATTTTTAATAATTTAAGTTTTTAGTTTACACCACTATGCCAATCAAAAGCCCTCTCCCTTCAGGGGAGGGTTGGGTGGGGCTTACAACTTATACAATTTATTCAAAGTCATCTCATCCAAACCTTTTATCACCAGGTTGGCGCCTACCAGCACATCCGGCGAGCCGATGCCTACTACCTTCATATCTCCGGCCAGGGCGGCTTCAACACCGGCAATGGCATCTTCAAATACCACGCATTCTTCGGGCTGCATACCTAAGGCCTGCGCGCCGGCCAGGAAAACTTCGGGGTCGGGCTTGGCTTTGCTTACTTTATTGCCGTCTATCACGGCATCAAACATATCGGTGAGGTTCAGCTTATCCAAAATGGTCATGGAGTTTTTACTGGCCGAACCTAAGGCTATTTTCAAACCAACCGCACGGCAGGCCTGTAAAAATTCTTTGGCTCCAGGCAATATCTCGGCCGGTGTCATCTGGTTTACCATTTCCATGTACCAGGTGTTTTTTTGCGTAGCCAGTTCTTCCTGCTCGGCTTCGGTTTTGGTTACGTTGCCCCAACCTAATATCAGTTGCAGAGAGCGTACCCGGCTTACACCTTTCAGTTGCTCGTTCTGGTGTTCGGTAAAATCAAAACCAAGCGAGTTGGCCAGCCTTTTCCAGGCCTTATAGTGGTAAATGGCGGTGTCAACAATCACCCCGTCAAGATCGAAAATGCAAGCTTTAATCGTGTTCATTTAATTAGTTAAAAGGCTGGTTGTTACGCCCTAAAGATATTGTTTAATGTGTTACACCGGGTATTAATTCTAATACCAGTGTTGTTTTTGCCGGGATGCTTACTTTGTCCAGACTAATTACTTCGTCTGTAAGCACATTTCTTGCTTTTTTGGCATCGCCGATGCGTTCAAAATAGCGCCCGGTAGTGGTGTCCTGATTCTTTTCGCTGCTGTTGAACATCATCATTACCGTTTTCTGCGCATCGTACCTGAAATACACGTAGATGCCATTTTCCGGCACATACTGCATCAGTTTGCCGGTTTGCAAAGCTGTGGTACCTTTACGATAATTGGCAAGTTTGCTTACGTAGTTAAAGGCGTCATTTTCTTTTTTGCTGCGGCCTTCGGCGGTAAACTTGTTATCCTTATCGCCGGCCCAGCCGCCCGGGAAATCTTCGCGAACAAGGCCATCCGGGTTAGAATAGTTTTTCATCAGGATCTCATCGCCGTAATACAGTTGCGGTACGCCGCGCATAGTCAACAACATGGCCATAGCCGATTTGTATTTCACCACATCCTCGCCCACCATTGATAACAAACGGCTCATATCATGGTTATCCATAAATATGGTATTGCGGGTAGCATCCTGGTACAAAAAGTCCTGCGCTACAACCGAGTACAACCGACCTACGCCATCCGTCCAGCCATCTTTACCGTTAATGGCTTCGTAAATAGCATCTTTTAAAACGCCATCGGTTACACCCGGCAATTGTGTATCAAAACCACGGTTAACGGTATTACCCTGCGTAAAGAAAGCCTGGTTTGCGGCCGACCATACCAGGGTTTCGCCAAATATGGAAAGTTTCGGGAACTCGGCTTTTACATCCTTAGCCCATTTGGCCATGTAAACAGGCTCGTTATAAGGGTAAGTATCCAGCCTGAAGCCATCGATACCGGCATACTCCACCCACCAGATGTGGTTTTGGGTGAGGTAATTTTGTACATAAACATTGTTTTGGTTAAGATCGGCCATGCGGTGATCAAACCAGCCATCCTGCATCAGCTTGCGATCCATTGGCGAGGCATGCGGATCCATCACGGCCGCGTCGCGGAAATTTGATTTGGTATACGTTGGCCACTGGTGTACCCAACTTTTCATAGGCATATCCCGGATCAGGTAGCCTTCGGTACCGGCGTGGTTATGCACCAGGTCTTTAATTACCTTGATACCCATACTGTGGCATTTCTCTACAAACTTTTTATATAAATCGTTAGTGCCGTAGCGAGGATCAATTTTATAATAATCGGTTACGGCGTAGCCATGATACGAGGCCTGGGGCTCATCGTTCTCAATTTCCGGGGTGAGCCAGATGGCAGTTATACCTAAATTTTTAAGGTAATCGAGGTGGTTGATGATCCCTTGCAGGTCGCCGCCGTGCCTGCTGAACATCGAATCGCGGTGGATGCCGCGTTCGCGCAGGTGATCGAACGAGTCGTTTGAGGGGTCGCCATTGCTAAACCTGTCTGGCATAATCAGATAGATCACATCCTTACTGGTTACACCCTGGATGCGCCCTGCCGATTTATCGCGTTTGTTAAGCGTGTAGCTATAGCTCAGGTCTTTTTCGCCCGCTTTTTTAAACTTTATCGGGAACGTTCCCGGTACTGCCGATGAAAAAATTTGCAGGTCGATGAATAAATAATTCGGATTTTCAACTTTATGCACTGCTTTAAGCTTTACGCCGGGGTAGCTTAAAGATACATTGCGCGAGGCGATATTGCTGCCATGAACCACCAACTGCAGGTTAGGGTTACTCATGCCAACCCACCACGACATCGGCTCAACACGCTCCAGAGCAGGCGTTTGTGCCTTTGCACCCAAGGCAGCCAGTAAGCAGCAAAAGGCGGATAGTAAGGTTTTTCTCATATAAAAAATGATAAAAGGGATAATTGGTTTGGCTATGGACCACTCCACAACCACGTTCCAAATTTATAATAAAATTAATTGCTTGTATGGAAAAAATATAATTGGCACTAATTTTTTCGAATTGAGACGAATTACACGAATTTTCACGCCATGGATTTGAAGTGATGCGCTTAATTGTTTGTCAAATTCCAGGCTTTCGTGTTAAAACTTTCTACACGAATTTTAACAAATCAGCGAATTACACCAATGTTATTCTACACCACGATTCGTGTAATTCGTTTAAATTACGTGCGACTTGCCAGGCATTCGCGTTAAAATAATTTCTACGAATTTTAACGAATTAGCGGATTACACCAACGTTATTCTACACTACGATGCGTGTAATTCGTCTAAATTGTGTGCGACGTGCCAGGCATTCGTGTTAAAAATTCCTACACGAATTTTAACGAATTAGCGAATTACACCAACGTTATTTTACACCACGATTCGTGTAATTCGTTTAAATTGTGTGCGACGTGCCAGGTATTCGTGTTAAAAATTATTTTTCTATATTTATTTGGATTAATTACAAATAAACACAATCTTTGTGTCAGTTTTATGACTACAACCAACGAACTATCTTTATGGACCGATGTTTTCAGCACCAAAACCGGCGCTGTTTACCAGTGCGATACGGAGCGTTGCTGGTATGTAGACTTCGCCGGTAAGGTAGCCAGGTTTGATCACCGTTGCCTGATGAAATTGCGCAAGGCGGTTTATGCTATTGATATCGAACAAAAGCTACTGAACACCACGACAGACCCGGATGTGGAGATCATTTTTATCTGCGCCTGCGATCACTGCTATGTACTTTCGCTGGCCCAGATCATTAACCTGAAAGAATTGCTGGAAGGCTCTTTCGTAATGCTGGAACTTAACCACATTATCCACGACCGTATTTACAGCAACCCGCTGTAACCAGGCTAATTTCAACACAATTTAGATTAAATTCATATTGCTTTTTTATTAAACTAAAATGCTGTTGCAGCATTATTATTGTATTATAATTTCCTGCAATAAACCTTTAACGTTTAATTTAATAAATCATGAAAGATTTACTTCGTATAAAAAGCCTGATCTCGTCAGACATCGAAATACTTTTAAACCAGCAAGTTAAAAAAGAAGCCCAATCTTCTTCTATATATTTAGCTATGGCATCATGGTGCAACCGTAATGGTTATGATTTTTCTTCCGAATATTTTTTTAAACAAGCCGAAGAAGAACGCCATCACCAATTAAAATTTTACAAATACATCCTGGATATGGGCGGCAACGCGGTATCACCCGAAGTTACCGGCATCAAACAGGAATATAACTCCTTCCGCGAAGTGTTTGAAGATGCTTTAGATCAGGAGATCAGCGTAACCAACTCCATCAAAAATATTTACGCCAAATGTTTAAAGGAGCAGGATTTTGTTACCATGGAGTTCCTGAACTGGTTCCTTAAAGAGCAACGCGAAGAAGAATACAAAGCCCGCCGCGCCCTCGAACTGTTCGAAGTTATCGGCGAAGAAGGTACCGGCAGGTGGCAGATTGACAAACATGTTGGTCAGATAAAATACGATAGCGAGGCATAGCCCCACCCAAACCCTCCCCGGAAGGGAGGGCTTATGAAAAGGTCGTTTTGCAAAGCAAAACGACCTTTTCTATCTAAAAGTCTTTCCTATAAGGGTTCTCAAGCGCCTGCAAAACCTCTTTAGGGTGATATTCCTTTAACCAGGTATTACCCGGCTGGATACTGCACACAGGCGCGTACTTGCACCTGTCGGTACATTCGGTTTCAATAACTTCTATTTCTTCCGGGCCATCATGATGTTTGATATATGATTTGGCCAGTTTATACATGTCCTTGCCGCCACGTTTTCCGCATTTGCTGCCTACACATACGTACAGCACTTTATCAGGTATGGTGAATTTGCCCATGGGATTTACTTTACAATCATAAAGTTAGGGATATGTTATTTTAATTTTAACTAATTAACGTGAGTTCGGGATAAGAGAAGAAAACAATCGCCGAATAGTTTTTATTTTAACTATCTGAATTTCAATAAGTAATCATATTTTGTTATATTTAAGTGTCTAATTTAAATGATATCAATCTATGCTTACTTCTGATAAAATTATTAAAATTTTCGTTATGGTCGATGACTTTTGCAAAGAATCTGAGTCTGAAATAGCCAGGCATCAACTTGATGCGGGTAGCTACAAGGTCAGAAACCGTAAAACCTCACTGTCCGACAGCGAACTGATCACGATATTGATCGCTTTTCATAGTGGACATTTTACCAACCTTAAGCACTTCTATCTTTATT
>NZ_QGHA01000004.1 GCF_003148845.1 Mucilaginibacter oryzae
AATATGCCCATCTTGTTTTTGATGATCTTTGCTTGGATTGTCATAATGCTAATCTCTGTTACGTGCGTTAATTAATCGTAATTGTCAGATTAAATTGTGACTATCTCAATTATTTGAGGTCTCAAAAATCTTTGAGAATGAGCTTCAATTTATAATTGAAGAAATAAATGGAAAAAGCAGCCCGGGAGCTGCTTTTTCTATAAAAAATAACTACGGCATCCACGTCCACTTCCCTCATTTATTTACTGCGGAAAAAATTAAAAATCGGTTCCTGGGCAAAACAGAAAAGCCCGTTATGCTGGTTGATGTATTTAAGCAACATAAATCGCAAGGTAGCCGCCTTGATGAATGAGTAATTTGCTCCTGCTATCGTTACCAGGTATGAAACAATTTCATTTGGTATATAACCATCTTCCGAGCCAAGTACTTCATTATAGTCATTCTTGCAATTTAAAATCCGCCTTTCAAAAATTTTGCAATGTGTCGTCAGGTATCAATTGTATAACAGTCCTGGTAACTTATTTCAACGTAATATCGTTCCATATAGAATTGACCCAGGGAGAATAATTGTACGACAAGGCAGTTTTCTTCACGATCAGCAAAGAACATACCATCGAGTAGTAAGTGAGATGGTTGTTAAAGTTATCAGAAGTCAGCATTTACAAAACAAGTTAGTTCCTGGAATTTTTGATATTAAAGCTTTGTCAATGCCGTTATTCCTTACAACCACATACGATCATCATACTACCGTTAAGACTAAAATTAATCTTTTGCAAATCCGCTTTTGCCATAAAATTTTGTTACTGAATTCTTATCATCGTAATTGATATTCAAAATATCAGCAATCGCTTTTTTTTTATTTCCTGCTTGTCTATAATAACTTTTACAAATTTCATATCCGATATAGTATCCGAGGTCTGGCCTTGTGCTAATCGCGCCTGAAATGAATAATTTAGCATTATATAACCAATTGTTAAAAATAAATTGCTTATCAGATTGGTTATCAGATTGTATATGTTCTATAAATAACTTCTTCAATGTTTTGGCATGTTTCCGTCCATAAATTGTGTATGGCATGGTATTCTTCCTGTTTAACAGAAAATCAGCAATAAAGTCTGCAGAACCTTCCATTAAACAAAGAGACAGGAGGTTCATATTTTCTAAATAGCCGGGATTTTGCTGAGTATGCGCAAGTTCGTGAGCGACCAAAAATTCTATACTTTGATTGTCGGAAACGATCATTTTAAAGTAAGGGTTAAGAGACTCTATTTTTGATTTTCTTGTGCCTGTTGCAATTTCTGTTCCTATAACAATACTATTATCTCCTTTATTAAATCCTCCGATTAGCATTGCCCCCATAGTGAATCGTATTTTGGGATAGCTGTAATTATTATAAGTTTTTTTAAAATTATCAAAAATCGCCAGATATTTAGCACTATCCGCTTTTACGCTTAAAGTTGCCTTTCTTATCGAATTTAAATATTCATGTTTATCTTTTATCAACTTATATAGATCCCTGCTTTCAAAAAAATTGAAATTTTTTATCGCGGACAAAGCTTCAGAACCTTTATCGATATATTCATGCTGAATTAGTTGAACCGCAGTTACAGAATCAGGTATTGCGATGACTTTATCGTATACCTCCCAAAATAAATCAATGTCCGAGGTCTCAATCAGCGATTTTTGTTGTGCGAGTGAGCTTGCCATGACAAGACAAACCGTACCGAAAACTAATAGAATTCTTTTAATCATAACTTATTATCATTATTACCGCATCCCGAGGGTGGATTGCATGTTCGCCTGCAACGCAAATTCTGCATTTCCTATGTATTTATGCGATGAAACTTTCATAACCAGAATTTTAACTTTATAATGGCCGCTTTACATTGTCTAATCAAAGGAAACTTATACTATAGTTGCCAAAATTATCTGTTCCTTTGTTTGATTTACCACAGGTATACTCTTGTTGTATTTCAAATTAAGGTTTAACATACTAGCGAAAAAACTATTAAATATTATTTGCGTACCTAACATTAAAGATGTAACGGCAGGAATGATGAGTCTTAACATTTTAGATGGCTGAAGAGTTCCGAAAGACTTTCCAATCCACATATGAATCGCATATAACGTCAGAGACAACCCCAAAATCAACATGATCCCTCCCGCTATCAACCCCCGTTCTAAAGTGAAATAATGATTGAATTCCCCGACCCATCTATTTTTGTAATCGAACCCCTTTTTTGCAGCAAATAGTTTCGAGCAAAAGTAAAAGGTAAGAGTTTGGAAACCAATAACAATTGCGGAGGCTGAATAAACCATCGTATGAACATCGAAAGTTACGTGTCCGAGAGGCACAGGACCAGGTAACAACAATGTGGTGATCATAATTCCCACGACCATTAATATGGAGCCAGGATAAAGGAAAAGCCATGTAGGACAGTAAAGAAAAAGAAAGCGGAGATGTCTCCAGCCATCATGCCACGTCCGTAAATGAGGAGGACGGGAACGTCCGTCGGGATAAAGCCTGACCGGTATTTCAGTTATTTTCTGTCCACTTAACGAACACTTTATGATCATTTCAGATGCGAACTCCATACCTGTTGTAAATAAATTAATACTTGCCATAGCTTGTCGGTTAACCCCCCTTATTCCACAGTGAAAGTCTCCTACCGGGATCTTAAAAAACAACCTGCCTACAAATGATAATACGGGATTACCTAAATAGCGATGCAGAAAAGGCATTGAATTCGGTTCAATCCCGCCTAAGAATCTGTTTCCCATAACAAGGTCGTAGCCTTCCCGTAATTTCAAGACGAACGGAAAAATCTCAGAGAAATCATAACTGTCATCGGAGTCCGCCATGATAATATATTGTCCTTTCGCATGTTCGATCCCCGCACGCAATACATTTCCATATCCTCTTTCCTTTACAATTATAACCCGGGCACCCGCATCAATAGCCAAGGATACTGAATTATCTGCACTGCCATTATCAGACACCAATATTTCAGCATTTAATTGATAACGCTCGATTGAAAATTGAGCTTTTTTTATACATATTGCAATGGTCTGCTCTTCATTTAGGCAGGGCATTAAAATTGTTATTTCCACGATTTAGGTTTTAAATTGTATATAGATGGTAATAGGAAACTGTAAAAGTCCGAAAAGCAACCAACCTTGCCTAAATATAAAAATAAAGGCAATGGTAGCAGCCAAATAACACGGGTTTGATAACGTGGGAACACGCCTGAAAATGTGCTACATATCCAGGCGTTCACTATAAGCGCTATTAAAAAGAACACCATCACCATTCGTGTACGTCGATCTACTTTCTTATTTAAAAAAGAAAAAAAGTATAAGACCAAGCATATCGCAACAATAACATCCTGCGTAAAGTTCATAAAGTCCACTTTCAAATGATTGGTGTTTTCCCGCGATTCCAAAAATACAGTATATTCCTCGTCATAGTTGGTCGCGACGGCACGCTTGACACGTTCAGCAGCCGGCGCTATTTCTTCCATATCGTAGTTAAAAAAAAGTTTGATGCTATATAGCCCCGACTGAAAAAGAAATGTCTTTAAATACTTTGGCCGTGTGACGATGTCTTTCAGTATGTAAGTGTATTCTTTATCATTAACCACCCAGCCACCTGTTTTTTGCAATGGGCTATTTCCATCCCATATGAAATTATTAGGCAAAGAATCCTTATATGCGCAAATTTTGAATTGATGACATTGGCAATTGTCGTCAAGATAAATATCTATCAACCCCATCTCCACTGCGTTACTCATCAGGAATATGATTCCTCCGCGAGAGCTGGTAAATCCACTATTGAAAAAGTAGTGAACCCCGCTTAGAAATATTTGACTAAATAGCACGAGGCCAAGAATATAAACGCTACGTTTCAAGCCAAGCCCAATTATATTGTACCCGTATCTAACTCTTTTAAAAAAACACCCACCAAATAAGATGGACAAGATTGATATTGATATGTAAAAATGTGAATTATGGACCCCGTTACTCAGAATAACCACTAACGATATTATTATATGATCTCTGCTTTTCAAATCTCTGACAAATACCAAAAGTCCAATACAAAGAACTAAAATAGGAGTAAATATATCTGGCATTATCCAACTAACTTCGAATGAAGCCCCCATGAAAAATGATGCCATGCAAATGAAAGCAATATAATAATATAAAAACCGCTCTCCCCCAATTAAGTATCGGAAGTAATAATATATAACTAAGGCTGTGATTAATCCTTGTGAAATGACTACAAGCCATAATGACGTTGATAAGCTGGAGCAAAATATCAAGAGTCCGTATAATATCGGTCGATCAAGTTGGACGAAGCCATTGAATGCCGATTCAATGTACGACCCTGTATCATTATTAAACGTTAAAGGATATCTGTTATAAAAAGCCATCCAGCACAATAAAATAGTTGTCGCGAGAATTGCGGCCGCTTTAGCAATCCTTTTATTTCCGTAATTTCCCATTCTCTATACTTCCTTTGATTGGCTTACTGATGATTTCTGCCCATTCGCTAAACCTAACCTTCCCAGACGTGTTTTACATAGATGCCCGAAAAAAGGAAGAGAAAGTATCCATATTATTTGTGAGTCAGGTTTTTTATCACCGCCGTAAATTGCAGCGCTGATAAAGCAGTAAACAATGATTGCGACTATCGAGTAAGAAGTTAGAGTAACATCTTTTTTAGTACGTAAAAAAACCAAGCACGCAAAACCAATAGCAATTGAAAGAATAACGATCATTTGCGAATAATTTAGATAGTCGAGCCAAAGCCAATTCTGGAACTGGCGAGAAATCATGCATTCCCGCGACTCCCAGTTATACCAATGATAAATAGAATCAAAACTTTCCGAGTTCACATCCGGCTTTTCATAACTTTCAATTCCAAAATTCGTTAAACGAGTGTAGAAATTTTGTATAGTTCTAATCAAGATTCTCCAATTGAGTGCCTTCTCAATTTGTATTTGACTTACAATCTTCTTCGTTGAATTGGGGTCAACACCAATTGAAGAGAAATCATAAAAATGAGTTCCTCCTTTGTGGAGAATAGCCGGCACGAGTAATTTACTGACATGAGTTTGATTTGGATAATCGAGAAGTATTCCTGTATTTCGAAAATAACAGAATTTGGCCGTAATTATTTCCAAATCAGCTTCACTTTTGCTCTGAGAAATCCTGCGACTAAAGAAAATCGATATAAGTGTTAACAAAGCAATACAAGATAAAACGCCGGATCTTTTAAATTTAAAGCTGCGAAAACCGCCTATAATTTTCCTTTTTCTCAAAACAAATTTTAATTTATAGCAGCAGCTGAAAAGTAAAATGAATAAAATATTAATAAAATCGACAAATGAACATGCTATAAGAATAAAAGCGATCAAATATAAATCCCGTTTTGACAATCCATCGGCGCAATAAAATACACCTAGGATTAGAATGGTGATGGATGAAAATATTCCCGGCGATATCGTGCTGGTAATCAAAGATGCAGGTAAAAGTAATGTAATGATAGATACATAGGAGACATAAAGTACTGCTCTATTTCTTTCATGGAAAAAATATTTAAAACACAAGGCTAAGGTTACTGAAAGTAATAATGATTGACCGAGAATCACTAACCATATAGATTTTCCCCAACTGATGTGAGCAATAAATAAGCCGTAAAAAGAAGTCGAATGGTTTAGTAAAGTCCTGTCAAAGCCAGAATTGATAAAACTTCCTGAATCCAATGTTAATAACGGAAACTTATTCCTAAATCCGTAAAAACATAACATCACTGTGCTAAAAATAATAGCTATAATACTTTTATTCATTCTTCAATTTACGAAATTTAGCCCTCAGAGGTGGCGTAAGCTGTTACTCACCTTCTTTTGTAGTATAAGGCAATTAAAATTCTACTTTACCGAGTTGTCCAATGGCCTTCAATCTTTAGTCCGTCCAGTTGGTTCTATTATCCCTCAATACAAAATAATAATTCATTTTAAACAAATGACCACAAGATGATCGTTGATGATAAAACGCCTTATTGAAAAACCAGCGTATTCTTCTCCTATGTCAGCGCAACGGAAAGAGTTCAATTACTTCGTCAGTTTCATGATTTGCGATTTTTTTAAAATTCAGGATACCGGGTTATTCACCTCAACTAACTACGAAATAAAACAGCCGAGCAGTGGTGATTATTGATTTCCGTTTCTTCCAAACTTCCGCGGATAAAAGGCAAGAGTTAAGATATAGTATTGTTTTAAAACATTTACGTTGCCTATAGTAAGTGTGTTACCCGCCCCATAATTTATCACACTTTTATTTTGACGAAGTAGGTCGAGAGCCGAGAATTTAATCTCACCTTTATTGCCTTTCAAAAATCTGTAGGTTACGCTGGCGTTCCAAATATTAAAAGTACTTGGAGGTACATACGATGAAGTGATTTTATTGAAGGTGATATTGCTACTAAAAGTAATCTGGCCAGGAACATTCATACTCCCACTGACAATTGTCCGTTGAACGGAATTTCTTAATTGGGCATTGTTCGCACCGAATTGGTCTGAACGATACCAGGAAAAAAACTGTGAAGCTTTTAAAGCAAAAGTATGCCCTAATGTATAGAGTAGATTTAAGACATTCTCATTGTAGAAATTTTTCACATGGGTGACTAAACCGTTAATATATTGAGGCTGCACACTTTCAGTAAAAACTGTGCTTCCGTTCACCTGTAATTGATTTTTGTTCATTTTGACAGCTTTATAAAATTCAGTTTTAGTTTTTAAATATTTGGCATCAGGGACATTAATCGAATAATTGGCGGCACGACCGGCCCCATCGTAAATGATACTATCAACAAGTGCATTTCGCAAGCTCCCTAAGTTTACGTACGTTACAAAGCTGTCGAATAATCCTTTTGATCGAAAGTTAATATAGGAAAAGTTGAACGACAGCTCTCTCTTGTAAAAAGGCCGGGCGTCTGGATTTCCATATTGTTGGAAATAAGTATTTGTACTATCAATAAGCGACGTGATCTGGTTGACTGTCGGATAACCAATACTTGAGGAATAGTTCGATTTCAATGTTATTAAATGGTCGCCAAACTGGTCATCCGTATAGGTTATATCAGCTTGCGGCAGGAAAAACGCATAGCAGTGGTTAAAGTTCTGAAACTTATGTTGTGAAGTATTATGTTGATTATAAAATTGTTCCTGAATATCAGTTCCAAGGAAGAGCGACTTACGGAACCTGTTGGTAAAATTTTTATTGAATATTCTGAAAAACGATAATGACGGAACGTCATCCGTAGTCGTGTAGCGACTTCTGTTAGTTAGATAGTTATTAATTATATAAGTTCCAGACGAGACATTATGATCTGTTATGACATTATTGGTTATATCTTCCTTTATCTTTATTGTATTAGTCAATAGTATGCTGATATCATAAATGCCAGCGGATTTGAAAAACAGTTTTTTAAGATCGGCCTGCGCCCGAAATTCATTGTAAATGCTTTCTATATGATTATCATAATTCCTGTCAAAGTTTGAATTTTGAAGCGTATCTGTATGTTATGGATATGTTGACCACCCTTTTCCGGGCCAAATTGACCACTGGGTTAGCTGACTTTTGGGTTGCAGCAAATGCTATAAAAGCGTGTACAAAATAGTTATTTAAAAGGTATTTCCATTAGTAGCTTTTTGCTGGTTCAACACTACGTTTTTTCCTCATAGATTCCCCCTTCAGTTCGATACGATGCGCATCATGAACGATCCGGTCAAGGATCGCATCAGCAACCGTTTTTTCACCAATCACTTCAAACCATTTGCTTACCGGTAGCTGTGAGGTAATGATAAGGGAGGTCTTGCCATGCCTGTCCTCGATAAGTTCCATTAGCGCAGCCCTGCTTTGTGCATCAAAAGGCTGGATACCGAAGTCATCCAGTATGAGCAGCTGTGTCCTTTCGAGTTTAGCCAGCTCTTTGATATAGGAGCCGTCTGCTTTTGCCATCTTCAGTTTAGCGAATAGCTTGGGGGTACTGGCGTAGAATACCCTGTAGCCCAGCATACAGGCCTGATAGCCAATAGCAGAAGCCACATAACTTTTACCAATGCCGGTACTACCAGTAACCAGTACGTTTTCATTGCGGTCAATGAAGGTACAGTCTGCCAGGCGCATGATCTGGTTGCGGTCGATACTTCGTTCGGCATGGTAATGCATGTCCTCTACAGAAGCTTTATAGCGGAACTTGGCATATTGTATTGTCCTTTCTATACGCCTGTTTTGCCGGTCGTCCCATTCTGCATCTACCAACAGAGCGAGTAGCTCATCCGCTGTATGATCGTTAGTTTTACCCGTTTCCATGCTGCTTTTGAAAGCATGGAATATACCGAAGAACTTCATCTTCCTCATCTTTTCTAATGTACTTGTGTTCATGTTATTGTTGTTTTAATGGTTATTTGTAATAGTCTTTTCCCCTGATATTATCGTGGTTAGGCATCGGCAGCTCATCGGCAAACAAGCTTTCCTCATAGCCGTCCATCTTATTCTCCAGGATGGTTTGTATGGTTTTACAGTTGTAAATACCATAGCTGAGTGCACGCTGGCAAGCCATTATTAACCGCTCGTTACCTGCTTTCTTCGCAAAGCCAAGTACCCCAGACAGGACTTGTAAGCCTGTTCCGGGTGCTGTTTGCGGTCAAGTATCTTAAGGGTATACAGTCTGACATCCTCATGGATGGAAGCAGCCCATTCTAAGAACTTATCAGGCGTCCAGTCGGTTACAAAGCGGTGCGTAGTAGCCATGTGGTCTTTGTCGGTCTTATAACCGTAAGGGTTCTTTGCCCGTTTGTGCAAAGCAATGCGCTCGTAGTTGGAGTAGATCTCTACGATAGTACTGGAATACAAAAGCTTAACCCGCTTGCCGATGAAGCGATATGGCACACTGTAATAGTGTTTATCCGGGCCGAGGTTGACATGGCCGTTCTTGATCACTTTAGCGTAGAAGTGCTTTTTGAACTGGTAAGGCAGGACAGGCAACGGCATCAGCGTATGCCGCTCGATCTCTTCAAACTGTAGCCTTCGGCTGTAGTTGCGACCTTTAAGTAATTGACTGTTATGGGTTTCCAATGCTTCCCAGATACCTTTATTCAACTCTTTTAGAGAATGATAGGTAACCCGGTTGATCGGTGCATAGATCTTGGTATAAATGATCTTAACGGCACCTTCTACCAACGCTTTATCACGCGGGCGGTACGCCCGCGCTGGTAGTATGGTCGTGCCGTAATGATCTGCAAAGTCTTCGAACGTTTCGTTCAGGGTGGGCTCATAGCGGCTGCTTTTGGTTACGGCTGCCTTCAGGTTATCGGGTACAATGGCCGCAGGAACGCCACCAATAAAGTGCAGGGTGTTCTCACAGGCAGCAATAAAGTCTTCCTTCTGTTGGCTCATAACTGCTTCAACATAGGTTAACTGGCTGGCTCCGAGGATAGCCACAAAGACCTCTACTGCAATAACTTCACCGGTATCCTTATCGGTATAGCTTAGCTTTTCGCCTGCAAAGTCCACATAAAGCTTATCACCGGCTTTGTGATCCATATGCATGGTCGGGTTGACCCTGGCTTTCCACTGGTTATAATAAAAGCAGAATTGACTGTACTGATACCCGTCAGGAAACTCTTTATAGTAGGCCTCCCATAGGATCTGCCGGTTCCTGCCGGTCTTTTTAAGCTCTTTATCGACGTGGGGGAAACAGCGCAGCATGGACTGCATACGTGCGTTAGGCGGGTGTTCTTTAGACTTTCCGAACAGGTCTTCCAGTTCTTTGTCGTTCAGTGCATTAACCTCATCAAAGATGAGGCCACTGGCTTTTAATGTTGCTACATACTTTTTTACCGTGTTTCTCGATGCATCAGCCTGGGCAGCTATGGTCATTAAAGGCCGCTGTTGGCTGTACATCTTTAATATCTTTCTGATCTTACTCATGCTGATTGTTAAGTTTGCCATTCTTAGGAAGGTGTATTTGCCCTCAAATGATGGTCTCTTCTACAGCATTTGCTACGTGTTTGCGGTGGTCAGTTTGCCCCGGAATCAGGTGGTCAGTTTCGCCCGGAATAGATGGTCAGTTTGTCCCGGAACATAGTGGTCAAGTTCAACAGAATCTCCAGATATAATCAATAGCCCCTTTATAACTCATCATTTATCCAACTACAATAAAAGAAAGATTTTTGAGCTCGTATCAGATTTAAAATCATTCTATGCTGGAATATTATTGGAGGTATATGAGCAAAGGAATTATATTCAACATTCTGGAATCAGCAATGAAATGGCCATGGCTAAGTTGAATAAAACCTTACCTTCGATTATTGAGATTTTTAGATTTGCCATTTTTCAAACGGTGAAGAAAAACGAGACTAATGATTTGGATGAAGTATTGAAAAAACTTGAAAGTCCGAACAATGAAATTAGGGATATGATCAAAAATGGTTTAGACTTTTTGAGTTTAAAAGGATAAATTCTGGGCAATTTCTTTGATTTTACTGCCTAACTTAAACTAAGTGAAACCACTTGATGTTTAATCACGGTTTTATCGGATAAAAAAAGGGAGCTACATTGTTTTGTAACTCCCTGATTATCAAGGTGGGGAATATCGGAGTCGAACCGATGACCTCTTGCATGCCATGCAGGCTAAATTTTTTGAATTTTGTTCGTCACTTTTGTTACTTGTTTGTTGCTTTAAGATTGTAAGTACTTATAAATCAATTTAATATTTGATTCCGGCCATGCAACAAAAGTAATAAAACGCCTGTGCTGCGTTACGGTTCCCGAACGCTTATGTCGTTTTGATGTAGTAAAGCAATTGAATTTCCGGTGCCTGCTTCGCGGGTATGACAGGGATTATCTGTTCGTTCGCTTTAACGGCGGTTTTTGGATTACAGATTAACATCAACATGCAAAAGGTTTAATTGTTTATAAACAATTATAAGCTGATCTTATAGCGCTTATGACTAAAACTAAAATCTTATAGCACAATGCAATGAATATCAGTGCGCCAAAAATAAACTGAAGGGCATTTTCATATTTGCGATTCCGGACAGGCATTTTTTTAATTTTTTACGGCCGACAATATTTTAATCGCACTGATCAGTTTCGACGCAACCGGCTGTTTTAAAATGAACATGTTAGCGCCATCAGCCATGATACGTTGATGCACCTCAGCAGAGGTTAGTGAAGAGTAGGCGATAATTGGTAAATACGGCCACGCTTGCCTTAAATATTTAACCACTTCAAAGCCACTCATCACGGGCATTTCTATATCCACTATCACTACTTCGGGCAGCGTTAACATGGATTGTAATGCCGCTATCCCGCACATACCGTTTTGAGCATAAAATTTTACGTCCATCTCTGCCCGTTTCAATTGCCTGGTAATTAAAGCGGTATGTAGTTCATCATCGTCAATGATGGCAACCGTTATTGATTTATTTGTTTCCTCAAAGTTCGTTCGCCATGCCATGCTGATGATTATTTAATTTTTTATACCATGTAGAAAAAGTGCTGCTTTTTTTAAACCCCAGCTCATTAGCTATTTGTTTAACCGTTTTTTCCCGCCCGTTAAAAGAGGCTGTTGCATAATTAATCTGCAGGTTTCTGAAATAATTAAGCGGCGTTATCCCGAAGGTTGCCTTAAAATCTCTTTTGAGTTTAGAAACAGATATATTACATTCTGAGGCCAGCTTTAAAATTCCGGGAAAGCCTTCCGATAAGTGCGCTTCAAGTATCATCACAGCTTTAGACATGATGTAAACATTACGCGTTTTCGAATCGTTATTCACGGTATCTTTTTTAATTGCCGAAAGTTTGATGAACGAGGTTGTTAAACCGTAAACCGCGCTAAAAAGCGAGGCCCGGTAATGCGCCTGATCGCGCTCGTACCGTAAAATGTTAAACAGGCGGTTTTGAAGAAAAAGCTCGGCTTTAACAGCTCTCCGGTTGCCAAGGTTTTTGAAGATGCTGATTATCGCTGATGAAACATTTTGATCCGTATCTGTGAGGGCACTAAGAAAAGTATCGGTATAAATAAGCCTGCTGCATTTTAATATCGTGTCTGCTTCAAGATAAATTTCGTGAGAAGTGCCCGGGTCAAATGAAAGTACATGATTATCTGACCAATAAATATCGCTGCCGTTTTTATATCCTATCTTTTTTGATCCTGAAAAAAAATTTACCGAATATAAATCGGTTTTATTCCTGGGCATCACATAGTAATGGGTGTTTTGCTTTGCTTTTATTTCCATAGCAAGCATGCCAAACCCTTCCTGTATTTTTTCAAAAAACACTTCTCCCGATGCGTATTCCTCGTTTAAGTAAAACTTACTTTTAATAACCAGCCCCGACAAACTGGAATAGCTTTTACAATAACGTAGGTATATAAACGGCGCCTCATGACTAAGGTTGATATTTCGCCATTTTGTTAATAACGCCATAATTTATTCTGCGGTCAACTCGGTTAATTATACTGCATTATTGAATTCAGACATAGATCATAGCGAATTGTTGTTTTCGGGAATTTCTGCAGATTTCCCTGGGCGTCTCACATAAACAGAGCGCTTGCATTTATAACAAAAGTATTTTTTGATGTAAGGAAAAAAGCGCTTGAAGAACGGCGACCTGGGCCTGCGGTCTATCAGTGATCCGCATTTTGGACATTTGTTAATTTGTGGTTTAGAAATTTCTGATAAAGTAAAACTGCTTTCCATACAATAAATAAAAGGATGCGCAATTTTAAACAAAATAGGAGTAAGCATTAGGCCCAAACGATACCTGATAGGCTCTTTTTTAAGCTACGGAGAAAACTTTGGTATTGCTGGTATTTGATTAACATATTGGTTTATAGAGGTGTTGCAAGGCTAAACAAGTCCATTTATCTTTTTTTATCTAAAAGTTAACGGCGGGTTTTGATTATGTTTACCTAAGCCCTTTTGCCAGCTTCTTCCCTATGGCTTAAGCAGTTCATTATAGGTGAATTAACCCCAGGTTGGTACCTCCAAAATACCTGGAAGTAACCGGAAAAAAATCAAAAGGTTTTGTAAATCGATAATAATTTTCTTCGCGGGGCGATCCTTTGCGATCAGATAAAATTTATTCATTTGATGAAATTCGGGTTCGGATAATTACCCTATTTTTGCAGCAAATTACCAGGCAGGGGTTTAAGCTTTAAAAATGCGTTTATTTATTTGTTGTTGCCTTAATGTATTACTATTTTGCTCTGCGGCCTTTGCGCAGCGGGATACAACAGCAGTTGATACTCCGGTTACAACGCGGGTACATGCTTTCCGCCCGGGTAATTCGGTGTTGGATTCAGTAGCCAAAGCCATGCAAAGCCGTGATCAATTTATAGCCGATTCTGTTTCGATGCGCTACCTGCGCCCGCCCGACGCGGCTATGCGGGCGCAATATGCCGACAGCGTTTTTAAAAATGAACTTTATCATGGCTACGGTTTTCTCGATCTGCATTCGCAATCAAAAAACCGGGTAATGGAAGGCCATGCCAGGGCAGTACGCGACCCCTGGGCTATTATTACCATTATTGGTATGCTATTATATACCGCTATTTTGAACCTTGTTTTAAGTAAAGACGTAAGCAACGTGTATACTTCGTTTTACAGCAAGCGGGTACTTTCCATCGCAGGTAAAGAGGAGGGGCCGGTAAGCACATGGGCATTTATTGGGTTATTTTTGCTTTTTTGCACCACATTCAGCCTGTTTTTATACCAGCTGGCGGCCTATAAAGGGGTTTATTACCGTATAGCAGGCAGTAGCTTATTTATAACCCTGGTAGTGGTTGTTATTGTATTATTCTCGCTTAAATTTTTAATACTTAAATTTTTGGGCTTTATTTTTGATATTAATAAGCTGGTAAGTGAATATTTAAACATATTACACCTTACTTACTTTAATATAGCGTTTGTTTTTTTACCGGTTGTGATATGTTTCAGCCTGCTGGGGGCTCAGTATATCCCGTTTTTACTTACATTAACCCTTATTATCATCATCATAATTTTTATTTGGCAATACTTACGGAGCAGCGTGAACATAATTTCTACTTTTCGGTTTCATAAATTTTATTTATTTACGTATCTTTGTGCCCTCGAAATTTGCCCTGTTTTGATTTTAATAAAGGCATTGAATATTAAAATTTAGGTTATTAAAAGCACTCTGATTTGGAAGATAGAAAGAAAAAGGTTAAAAGCATACTGGTTACTTTGCCTAAACCCGACAACGACAAAAATCCTTATGCCGAGCTGGCAAAAAAGCTTAACCTGAAAATTGATTTCAGATCATTTATTCATGTTGAGGGCGTGCCTGCTAAAGATTTCAGGAAAGAAAGGATTAACCTGGCCGATTTTACGGCCGTAATTTTCACCAGCCGCAACTCGGCCGACCATTTTTTCCGTATTTGCGAAGAGATGCGTTTCGAGGTGCCTGTAGAAATGAAATATTTTTGCCTTTCCGAAACTATCGCGCTCTACCTTCAAAAATACATTCAATACCGTAAGCGTAAAATCTTTTTCGGTAAGCAAACCGCTGCCGATCTGGCTGAAGTGCTGAAAAAACATTCGTCAGAAAAATTTCTCTATCCTTGCTCAGACGTTGCTGCCGAAGAAACTCAACGCTTTCTGCTGGAAAACGGGTATAACTTTACGCCTGCTGTACTTTTCCGCACGGTGTGCAGCGATCTGTCTGATCTGGCTGATGTTTTTTATGACGTAATCGCGTTTTTCAGTCCTTCAAGTATCCAGTCGCTGTACAAAAACTTCCCTGATTTTAAACAGAATAATACCCGCATAGCCGCATTCGGCGCCACTACACACAAAGCAGTGCTTGAAGCCGGGCTAATATTAGATATCCCCGCGCCAACGCCCGTTGCGCCATCTATGACCATGGCCATTGAGCAATATGTGAAGCTGGTTAATAAATAAATTTCCTTTTCTCCCAACATTTGCAACTTTCAGTTGTATTATACCGTATAACAGCTAACTAATTGATGTATTAGCAATTAGTTAGCTTAAGGTTAAATGTGTTGCCTTTAGCGCATGTTTAGCGATTTTGAGGTATTTTACTGCCACTTTATCTTTTTTTTATCGTTTACATTGCACAAAATGTAATATATTCGGGCGGCGTATTGCATTACGGTAACCTAATTGATTTTGAATTTGGAAATGAAGAAAATATACTTTTTAATTGTTGTTTTAGCGGGAGGTGTTTTAAGTGGCTGCGGCCGTGGCGGCGGAGACAGGGGTGAGGTAGTAGGCGTTCCGGCGCGTTCATTCAGGGCCGAGGTGCCCTACGGCATGGTTTATATCCCGGGCGGCAGTTTCCTGATGGGGCAAACCGATCAGGACGTAACTTTTTCGCAGATCGCCCAAACCAAGCAGGTTACCATCCAGCCATTTTTTATGGATCAAACCGAAACCACCAACAGCCAGTACAAAATGTTTGTAAACTGGGTCCGAGATTCTATTGCTATCTCAAAATACATTAACGATAACAAGTATTACATCCAGCCCCAGGGCGGTGCCGGTAAAAACGCTAACGGTAAAAAATATATCAACTGGGATTACGTAAAGAAAAACCCTATCTGGAGCAATAAAAAGGGGCAAGCCAATAACTCCCAGAAGCTGCAGGGCATGTACTACCAGGGCGACGACCGGGTATTTGACCGCGATGAAGTTGACGTTCGTGTTTTAAAATATAATTACGCGCTGTATACCTTGCGTGATGCCGCCAACTATCATAACGATAAAAGTAAACACCGTTCCGATTTCATTTTCCGCGATACAGTTCCCGTTTATCCTGACACCCTGGTTTGGTTAAGCGACTTTTCGTATGCGGCCAATGAGCCTATGGTTGAAAGCTACTTTTCGCACCCTGCATTCCGCAACTATCCGGTGGTTGGTGTTACCTGGAGACAGGCCCGTGCCTACACCGTATGGCGTACCCGTTACAACGATGCCTATAAAGATAAACGCCACCTGCCACACCGCGCCCCATATATGTTACCAACCGAGGCCGAGTTTGAATACGCTGCACGTGGCGGCAGGATTGGTACCGATTACCCATGGGGTGGCCCGTATATTAAAAATGCCAAAGGATGTTTACTGGCTAACTTTAAACCAGGCCGTGGTAACTACACCGATGATGGGGGCCCTTATACCGTAAACGTACGCTCTTATTTCCCTAATGATTACGGTTTGTATAACATGGCAGGCAATGTTTCCGAATGGACACTATCTGCGTTCGACGAATCGGCCTCTTCTTTTGTGCATGACCTCGCACCAACTTTTAACTATGAAGCCAAATCAACCGACCCTGAAGTATTAAAACGTAAAGTTGTACGCGGCGGTTCCTGGAAAGACATAGGTTATTTTCTTCAAAACTCAACCCGCACTTATGAGTACCAGGACACCGCTAAATCATACATCGGTTTCCGCTGCGTGACCCATTACCTGGGCCGGGATATTAAAGACAAACGCTAACCATACGTTAGCTTATCATCGCACAAATCAAAAAAACAATTAATAAAAAAAGTTTATCTCTGAATTATTATGGCTGGAAAGAAAAAACCTTACGGAATAGGTAACATCGTATCATGGGGTGCTACAGTGGTGATTATAGGGTTAATGTTTAAAATATTACACTGGCCTGGTGCCACCTATTGGATAGCGGCTGGACTTATAACTGAAGCTATCTTGTTTTTTATTTTAGGTTTTCAACGCGAAGACAAGGAAATTGACTGGGTTAGGGTGTATCCCGAATTAAGCGAAGATTTTCAGGGTGAACTGCCAAAAGCTACTGTGCGAGGCTTTAGCAGCAATCCTGGTCCGTCAACTACTGCCGCTTTGGATAAAATGATGGAGGACGCCAAAATTGGTCCTGAACTGGTTCGCAGTCTTGGCGATGGTCTGCGTTCATTTGGCGATAAAGTAGCTGCTATTTCGCGCGTTACCGATGCCGGAGAAGCAACCATAGCTTTTACCAGTAAAGTTAAAGCAGCCACCGAAAGTTATGATAAGTTGAGCAACTCTTTCGAAAAGGCGTCGGCCAATTTGGTTGAAATGGCCAATTCAAATGTTGATTCAAAAGCTTACCATGACCAGGTTAACCAACTGGCTAAAAACCTCTCGGCTTTAAATGCTGTATACGAACTTGAATTGCAGGATTCGAGCGCACACTTAAAATCAATGAATAAATTTTACCAGAACCTTGCCCTTACCATGAACAACTTTAACGAATCGATGGACGATTCGAAACAGTTTAAGGAAGAGGTTGGCCGTTTGGCTAAAAACCTGGCATCATTAAACTCGATTTATGGCAATATGCTTACTGCCATGAACCAGCCGCGCGTTTAATTATAATTAATTGATTGATTACAAGAAAAGAATTAAAATAGATGGCCGGAGGTAAGGAAACCCCAAGACAGCGAATGATAGGTATATTATACCTGGTACTATTGGGCCTTATAGCCCTTAATGTACCGGATAGCCTGTTAGACGCATTTAAAAATATAACAAACAGTTTGGATGCATCAACCAAAAACGTTAATACCGGCCTGCAGGCCACTTACAGTGCGTTTGAAGCTACTAAACTAAAAGAACAGGCAGATAGAGCTAAGCCTATTTATGAAAAGGCTAAGCGAGCAAGTGCTATTGCTGCCGAATTGAATACTTATATTGAAGAGTTAAAAGCGAAACTGATAGCTGAGGGTGGAGGGATTAATCCAGAAATAGACGACGTTGATGGACGTGATAATCTTGACATCTCGCCGCGCATCATGATAAATCAAAAAAATGGCGAAAAGTTAAAAGCTAAAATTGACGAAACACGCCGGAAGTTACTTGAAGTTTTAGACAAGGATAGCGTTGGTGTACAGTTTTCGCTAAACACTGTTGCTCCTAAAACACATGGAGATGTTAAAAAATCATGGGAGGAAGCAAATTTTGGTGACGGTATTCCGCTGGGAGCAACACTTACCACTTTAGCTAAAATTGAAGCCGATAATAAAAATGCAGAGAACGAAGTAGTTAAGAAGGTATTAGGTAAAATAGATCAGGCGCAGGTTACACTTGATAAATTCAGCGCAGTTGTGGTAGCACCAAGCAGCTATATTATAGCAGGCCAGCCGTACACCGCTCAAATCTTTTTAACAGCGTACGATTCAAAATCAAACCCGGACATTACAATTAACGGCAGCAAGGTAGCGGTAACCGATGGTAAGGGCAATTATACAGTTACCGCAAGTGGCGAAGGCAAACATAGTTTTGAAGGCTTTATCCGAGTTAAAAACAATACAACCGGGAAAGACGACGCCTATCCTTTTAAGCAGGAGTATACTGTTGCGAAACCCTCGGCGGTTATCTCTCCGGATAAAATGAATGTACTTTACATCGGTGTGCCTAACCCGATCTCGGTTTCGGCTCCTGGTGTACTAACTTCCAGTATCAATGCGCGTATCAGCAGTGGTTCTTTGAGCGGCTCGGGCGGCCATTTCACAGCTACCGTAAGCAGTATTGGTAAAGCAACCATCACAGTTACCGGCGAAAAGGGAATGGTATTAGGTTCAAACGAGTTCCGCATCAAACGGATCCCTGATCCTAAGCCTCAATTTGCAGGTAAAAGCGGCGGTAACACCAGTTCTGCCAATATTAAAGCGCAGGACAGGCTTTTCGCGCAACTGGATAACTTTGATTTCGACGCCAAGTTTAACGTAACACACTTTACTTTATTGGTTGTTAAGCCACGTCAGGATGCTATCATTTTATCGGGCAGCAGCGGCGAGTTAACAAGCGCCATGCATAGCGCTTTAAATACGGTTACACCCGGAACTACGGTTGTATTTAAGGATATCGTAGCTGTAGGCCCTGATCGTCAACCAAGGTCACTTGATCCGATTGTTATATCGGCAAACTAAACGCGTATGAAGAAGAAGATTTTAGTTATTATCCTTTGCCTGGCTTGCGTGGGCGGCGCTTATGCTCAAAAAAAGCGTACTAAACGTACTCCGGCTAAAAAGACAGCGGCAGCCCGGCAAACTCAGGTTCAGCCGGATAACGTGACCAGTCAGCAGCCAATGGGCGGCGGCACCGATTCTATCAGGAAAATAAACGGAAAGCCTTTTGAAAGGCCGCTTGATGGCTATTATAAAAAGAATAACATATTTAGTGCAAGGGTTACGCCATATCCAAATGTGCGCGAAAATGACGTGGTTTTTTCAAAACGGGTATGGCGCGAGATTGATGTTCGCGAAAAAATGAACCAGTACCTCGCATCACCCAAGCGCCGTTTAATTGACGTACTGCTGGATGCCATTGTTGCAGGCGAACTTACCGCTTACGACCCCACCCCGGGTAAAAAGGATGATGTTGGGGGCGATGAGTTCAGCACGCCGTTAACTGGTGCCCAGGCCCGCGGCCGCCTGGCATCAGACAGCAGCGTAGTTGAAAAACGCGATAAAGATAACAACGTGATATCATCACAAATGGTGGCCGGTGAGTTTAATCCCGATAGCGTATTAAAATTCCGTATTAAGGAAGATTGGATTTTTGATAAGCAACGTTCTGTATTTGAGCCGCGGATTATAGGTATAGCACCGCTGATTAAACCTAAAGGTGCAGGCTCGCTGGATATTGATTTTCAGCCGGCGTTTTGGGTTTATTTTCCCGACGCCCGTGCGGTACTGGCAACCAAAGAGGTTATCAGCCGTAATAATGATGCTACCGGCTTAAGCTTTGACGATGTTTTTATGAAGCGCATTTTTACCAGCTATATTGTTAAAGAAAGCAATGATAAAGACGAGCGTATAAAAGATTATGCGCAGGGTATAGACAGGCTTTATGAATCTGAAAGGATTAAAAAGGAGCTGATGGACTGGGAGCTTAACCTCTGGCAGTATTAAGCTAAAGGGATTTTATAATGCAAGCGCGGTGATTTTTACCGCGCTTGTATTATACCGGTATTTTTTCGTCTGGGAGGGCGCTGCCTGTGAATGTAAACGACTTGTGAGATTGGGAAAGGCTAAGAAAAGGAACGGTTAAACAAGGGGCGTTATAATCACCATTTGAACTTAGACTACGCTGAAATCCTCTGTGATCGCGTCCTTAAAAATAAGGAAACCTATGAATGTTTTCGGTATTATATATAATGATGAACAATAATAAGCGGTATAAACTGATCAGCACATGAACCAATACAATGCCTGCCTTAACGGCATTGCTGTCAAAATATATCACTTAATACCAATATCCTCTCAAGCGGCAGAAGCTATTCTATTCGATCTCTCCCTTTGCTATCAAAACCCTAACTTATTATCTACTTCGCTATTATTGCCTTGCTGTTGCTGGTTATATACGTCGCAGTTCATTTCAATGCTTACGCCGTTTGCCGGGGCATCAAAGTCTACATTTTTTTTGATCCCCAGGGCCGGGTTGGCATATACCTTTTTCATATAGAAAGCAAAGATCGGCAGGGCGCTGTTGGCACCTTCACCCAGGCGTGTACTTTGAAAAGCAATGTCCCGGTCTTCGCAGCCTGTCCACAAGCCTGTAACCAACTGGGGGGTGATGCCGATAAACCAGCCGTCGGAGTTGTTTTGGGTGGTGCCCGTTTTACCGCCAATAGGGTTGCGCAAGCCATATTTATAGGCCAGGCGCGAACCGGTACCATTTTCAATAACGCCTTTAAGCATATAGGTCATTACATAGGCGGTTTGCGGGTTCATGGCCTGCACCACGCGTGGTGTATGGGTGTATAATACGTTTCCGTTTTTATCTTCAATACGTAAAATATAGGTAGGCTCGGTCCATAAGCCATGGTTGGCAAATGTTGAGTAAGCGGCAGTCATTTCAAAAACAGAGGCATCGAAAGTACCCAGGCAAATAGATGGGTACGGCGGAACATTGGAGGTGATGCCCATTTTCTTAATCAGCTCAACCACAGGTTCGGGTTTAACTTCGCCCATAATATGGGCTGTAACCCAGTTTTGCGAGTGTGCCAATGCCTGTCTCAGCGTGATGAAACCCGGCAGCGTTTCGGCCGGCGATGAGCGTGGGCACCATGGGGCACCGTAACCGCGGATGGTATCGGGCACGTTATTGATTTTGAGGCATGGCGAATAGCCATTATCAATAGCTACGGCATAGGTAAAAGGTTTAGCTGTTGAGCCTACCTGGCGCGTACCGCTTTTTACCTGGTCGTATTTAAAGTGCTCGAAATTAGTACCACCCACCCATGCTTTAACATAGCCGGTTGTAGGGTCCATGCTCATGAGGGCGTTACGAAGCAGCATTTTGCTGTATATGATAGAATCTATGGGTCGCATCAACGTATCGATGTTGCCATGCCAGGTAAACAGGTTGAGGGTTGTTTTGGTATTGAAGTTTTCCTGGATCTCCTCGTCGGTTTTATCCTGTTGTTTCAACTGCTTGTACCTGTCGGATTTTTGCATCCCCTGGTCCAGTAAAAACTTAAAATTATGGATGCTTTTGTACAGGTTGCGGCCGCGCCAATGGTTGTTAAACTGCGCCTGCAGATCCTTCATATACTCTTTTTGTGCTTCTTCGGCATATTGCTGCATGGTGGCATCAATGGTGGTGTATATTTTCAGGCCGTCGCGGTCAAGGTCGTAAGGGGTACCATCCGGGCGGTTGATGTTTTGTTCTTTAAAAATCTTCTGAACCTCTTTTTTCAAAACCGAACGGAAGTAAGGCGCCAAACCGTCAAAATGATTGTTCTGGTGAAAATCCAGGCCCAGCGGTTTTCTTTTAAAGTCTTCTGCCTGGCCTTCGCTCAGGTACTTTTGCTCGGCCATGCGATTTAGCACGAGGTTACGGCGTTTGATGGCATTATCCGGATGACGGATAGGCGAGTAAATGCCTGGCCCGTTAACCATGCCGATCAGCAAAGCGGCCTGATCGGGCGTTAGTTTATCGGGGGTAGTATTAAAATAAGTGCGTGCTGCAGATTTGATGCCGAAGGTATTATAGGCGCCAAAATCAACCGTGTTCAGGTACATCGTCAGGATCTCTTCCTTGGTGTAGTGGCGTTCCAGCTTAACAGCGGTAACCCATTCCTGCAATTTCTGGATAATACGTTTAAATGGATTGGCCGACCGCTCGGAAAAGAGGTTGAGCGCGAGTTGCTGCGTGATGGTACTGCCGCCTTGCTTTTCGCCAATAAGCAGGTGAGCGAAAATAGTAAAGCTCCGACCGAAATCAATGCCCGAATGCTCATAAAAGCGTTTATCCTCGGTTGCTACCAGGGCATTAATTACGTTGGGCGATAGCTCACGGTAAGTAACGTTTGACCGGTTTTGAACATAATAAGTACCTAAAACCTGCTTATCTGACGAGAGAATCTCGGTAGCCTGGTTGCTTTTAGGGTTTTCCAGATCGCGGAAGGAAGGCAGCTGGCCAAATACATCAAAAATGGTTAAGGTGATCATGATCACCACAAAGGCAAACAATGCTATTACAGTTCGCCATATATACCAGTTGTATCTTCTGATATCCGCGGGCTGCAGGGTGTTTTTCGGGTTATATCCGGTATTAGTGATTCTCATTTTTTAATAATATTTCTGGTAGTAGTCAATATAACTCTCCAATGTTTTCGGGGTTGCTAATTTATCCAGATTTTCTTTCGTAATAATAAAAAAGCTGTATTTCTCCTTGGGTACCTTCATAATATCAGGCATCAGCGGTATAATTGCCCTTGCGTAGGCTTTAACATCCTCCAAACTGTAAAAACGGCCAACATATATCAGCTGGTTATCGTCTCCTACACTTTTAATTAGATGAAATATACGTGTGTTAGCGTAACGCGTTCTATTAAATTGCCCTATACCGAAACGGGATGAGGCCAGATTAGTTGTACCTGTAGCTACATTTATAACAAAAAAGTAAAAGCTGCTATCGCGCTTGCTGAATATATAATTAACAGTGGGTACATTACTGATAGCTACCGGCGGTTTGGTTACCACACTGTCTTTTGTTTTCGGGGCTGACTGCATCACAAGGTCAGGTGCGTTTGACATCGGCGGGATATCATGTTTAGGCATCGGAATCCGGATATCATTGATTTTTGCTTGCTGCGGAGCTGCCTCCTGCCCGATTTTGGCCGCGGGGGCTTTCGCCGTTTCTATTTGTTTGTCACGTTCTATCCGTTGCTGCGGGGTTACGGCTTCGGCAACATACGGCTTGCGGTATTCCGTTTGTTTTTGATAGGCCACGGGCGGCGTAAACGGGATCTCGTTCGGATCGTCGTTATATAAAACCACGGGGCGGGCGGCAATCTCGGCCCGGTTGGAGTCGATATAAGCCAGGTGCTGGTTAACTAATGGCGTTACCAGTTTATCCTGCGGATATTTTGCGGCGATAAGTTGCAGATCGGTTTGGAAAGGAGCCAGTTTTTCCTGGTGCCCGGCTGCGATGGTTTTTAAATAATATAACTGGGCCGAATAGCGGTTGTCAGGGTATTTTTTTAGCAGTTCATCGGCACTGCTAACCACCCGGGCATATTGTTTTTCGGCATATAATTGATAAACCTGGTTGTAATAGCCGTTAAACTCAGCATTTACATCATCAAGTTTACGGGCATAATCCGGGTCGGTGATAACCCTGGCAAATACGCTTTCCGGATACTCTTTCAGTACCCGGTTTTTATAGCCTGTTGATTTGTTTTCATCAATACCCGCATACAGCCTGTACAGGTTGTAATAAATGGATGGCCTGTCGTTGCTTTGCGGAAAGCGGGCCAGGAGGGCTTCGTAAGTGGCGATAGCTTCTTTTTTATCCTCCAGCACGTCGCGGTAAAAATTGGCCATTTCAAAATAGGCATCATATACGCGCATGTTTGATTGCTGCAGCAAAGCCGGGGTAAGCGGCAGGTTTTTGGTTAGTTCCTGCCGGTAGGCGCCTGCCGAGGTATTGGTGGCGTTGTATGCCGCGGTTCCTATAGGTGCGTCAGGATCGGAAACTTGCGCTATACCCGAGGCCCCGGTAGATACAACGGCGTTAGAACGCCTGCTGCGGCGCCAGTTATCTTCAAGTTTACGGTTACCCCAAAGCCGCTTAAAATCATTATAGCCCTGGCTTACGGCGCTGTTATTATAAAAATAAAAGGTGCTGCCGTTGTTTCGGCCTTTTGAGGCTGATTGCCGGTTGTCACTGTCGTAATTGTTGCTTAGAGGGGCGCCGTTACCGGCGTTGTTTGTTTCGGCAAGGGTCAGTTGTTGCTGGATGCGCATTTTACGGGCCACCATGGCATCAATCCGCGCATCCCTTGTTTTTTCGTCGAGCGAGGCCAGCATCTGCAGGGTATCCTCGCGCGAGATCGTTTCCAGCAGGCGCGTAAGAACCTGCAGGTTATCGGCTTTTTTGCGGATAAGCTGATAGCCCGGGTAATTCACCGGCAGGTTACGAAGCGTACTATCGTAGTATAACTTTGAACTTGCGTAGTCGGCCTTGTTTTTAAAGTTGATCTCGGCTATGCGTAGATAGGAGAGGCCCTTTTGGTTTTGATTTTTGGTGCTCAGCCTTACCGATTTTTGATAGCTTTTAAGGGCGTTTTCAATGTCGTTGGCTTTGAATTGCTGTTCGCCTATCTGGTAATAAATCTGGTCGTAAAAGTCCGCGTTATCCTCGTTTTTAAGCAAACTGCGTAACAACGATATTTTACCGGCCTTAATACCGTTTTGATTATCCTGGATGCCGATGCGGTTAAGGTTGGCATTAAAAGCCATTTCAAAACTGGCATTGCTTTTAACAATGCGAGTATAATTTTGATAAGCGTCGCCCGCTTTAAGGTTAAGCTCCTGCAGTTGTGCCAGTATAAAAGTCCACCTGAGGGTAAGGTTTTGGTTACGGCTGTATTTGATAGCCTGTTTGGCCATCTCCTCGGCTTCGGTGTAGTTTTGGGTGATGATATCGTACTGCAGTTTGGTAGCGAAAACATCAGCGCTGATACTTTTTTTGGGGTTGATGTTCCGAATGGCCGTATCGATGGTTGTTTGGGCCAGGGGTAGCTGGTTAAGGTACATCAGGCCACGGGCCTTCCAAACCAATGCTTCCTGTTTCAGATTAGCCTGCCCTTTTTCATCGCCAAACGAGCGGATCACATAATTAAAATATTCAACCGCGTCAAAATAATTAGCTTCCAGGTAGCGTGCCTTGCCTAAAACCAGGTAAGCATCGCCCAGGTAATGGCTTTGTTCTTTGATGCTGATGATCTTGTTGGCTTTTTTAACCGCCTCTTCCAGATCTTTATCCGGGGTGCCTGTTTGAGCAGTAGTATCGGGATATACGCTCAACAATTCGTTATAGGCATCCGGAAAGGCCAGGGCATAGCTTTCCTGTTTCAGCCGTAAAATCTCGTTGGCATTAAACAGGATGTTATAATGCGCCGTAAGATTTTGCATAGCGCGGTTAAAGCCGCTTTGCTTTTCGAGCGAACAGCCAACTGCCGTAACTATTAAAGCAAACAGGAAAAAAATGCCGGTTTTTGGTGTAATGGTTGATGTTCCTCGCCTCAATGTAATACGGTGGGTTAAAAAGCATTGCTAAAATACTAAAGATTATACAATAGGTTTAATAAATTTGCGCATGCCAGAAAATGAACGGGGTAATAAAAATGATACGGGCAAGCAGGTTAGCAGCTACGCCAGGTTTACAGGTATCGCTTTCCAGATGATCGTAATTATTGGTGTCTGCGCTTTCGCGGGTTATAAAATTGATGAGCGTACCGGGCATACGGTAAAATGGGTTACCGCCGCGCTTTCGCTTGCGGGTGTATTTATCGCATTATTTCTTGTTATCCGATCTGTAAAAAATTAAAAAATTGCTGCGAGTTATCCTATCCTTTTTTCTGTTTGTAATTATCACTGCGGTACCCCCGGTTTTACTTACTTATACCGGCCATTCGGGCTGGCTTGTACCCCGTTTCTGGCTTATCTTTTTTTTTATCTCGGCGCTCACTTTTATCACCGTTTTTATGGTGAATTTTGTAGGTAAAATCAACTACTCGCTGTATACACAAACCTTCCTGGCGGCTACTACGGTTAAAATTTTAGCCGCTATGTTTTTCGCCCTGTTTTTCCTCATGAAGGTTAAACCTGACAACGGGATTTTTCTGGCCGATTTTTTTTACGTGTATTTCTTAAACATAGCCTTTGAAATTTACGGTTTGTTGTGTACCTTGCGCAACCAAAAAATAAAGTAAAAAACTCTCTGCTAATGGATTTTAGGCCTGTTTTGAACTCAAAAAAAATCACCTTAGGTATCGTTTTAAGCGTTTTTTCGCTGTTTGTATCTGTAAAGGCTTTCGCTTTTCAAGAAAAAAATGCCGCTGAACCGGCCACTGAAACTAAAGAAGAGGGCAAATTTGATCCGACTGAAACCATTATGGAGCACATTTCGGATTCACATTATTTCCACATAGGTGGAAAACTCGCAATGCCGCTTCCGGTAATACTTTATACTGATAAAGGGCTTGAAGTTTTCATGTCGTCGGTATTTGAAGAAGGCGAAAAAATCCATGAAGGCAAATATTACAAGTATGCCCTTATTCATGATAAAATAAAGGCGGTAACCGGCGAGGATAAAACCGAGGATGCCACCGCCAAAGTTTATGATTTGTCGATCACTAAAAACGTAGCTTCCATGCTGCTATCGATGGTGATTTTGCTGTTGGTGTTCCTGAGCGTAGCATCAACTTACAAAAAACGTGCAGGCAAAGCGCCGAAAGGCTTACAATCGTTCCTTGAGCCAATAATTTTGTTTGTGCGTGATGATATCGCGTTGCCGAATATTGGTTACAAATACGCGCGCTTTATGCCGTTATTATTAACAGTGTTTTTCTTTATCCTGATCAACAACCTGATTGGTTTGGTGCCGTTCTTCCCGGGTGGGTCAAACCTTACCGGTAATATTGCGGTAACCATGGTGTTATCGGTAATTACCTTGCTGGTGGTCAACCTTAATGGTAATAAACACTATTGGGCACATATTTTTGTGCCGAGCACTGTGCCTGTTTGGTTATGGCCTTTATGGTGGGTTGTTGAGTTGTTGGGTATCTTTTCAAAGCCATTCGCGTTAATGATCCGTTTGTTCGCAAACATTACCGCAGGTCACATCATTGTACTTGCCCTGATCTCATTGATATTCGTATTCAAATCGGTAGCTATCGCGCCAGTCTCGGTTGCTTTCGTAGTATTTATGGATGTACTTGAGTTATTGGTAGCGATGTTACAGGCGTTTATCTTCACATTGCTTACCGCATTGTTTATTGGTACTGCCATAGAGGAGCACCATCATTAATTAGTAAACAACTATAATATATATTAACATTTTAAATTAAAAATCATGATTGGAAGTATTGCTGCATTAGGTGCAGGTTTAGCGGTAATCGGTGCTGGTATCGGTATCGGTCAGGTTGGTGGTAAAGCCATGGAAGGTATATCACGTCAGCCGGAAGCTGCTTCAAAAATCCAAACTGCCATGATCATTGCTGCAGCTCTTATTGAAGGTGCTGCTCTGTTCGGTGTGGTAGTATCATTCCTGGGCTTGAAATAATCAACCCCATTAAAATTTAGAACCGCGGCCGGAGCGGTTGGCGCCGGAGCGGTTCTTATTAAAATGTTTAATTGAAAGAGAAAAAAAAGAGGTCAATATAAAATGAATCCATTAGTTACCCCGGAATTAGGTTTAGTTGTTTGGACTACAGTAGCTTTCGCTCTTCTGTTTTTTATTTTAGCTAAATTTGCCTGGAAACCAATTATGGGCGCCATCACCGAGCGTGAGCGTTCTATCGAAGATGCTTTGTTAAAAGCCGAGGCTGCTAAAGAAGAAATGAGCCGTTTAACTAACGAAAACGAATCGTTAATTAAACAGGCCCGCGCCGAGCGCGACCTGATCCTTTCTGAAGCCCGCAAAGTGAAAGAAAGCATTATCAGCGAAGCTAAAGAAACCGCCCACAAAGAAGGCGCCCGCATGATTGAACTTGCCCGTGTGGAAATTAACAACCAAAAAGCAATTGCTTTGGCAGATGTTAAAAACCAGGTAGCTACTTTATCTTTAGAGATTGCTGAGAAAATCCTTCGCAAGCAATTTGAAGATCAGGCAAAACAAGACGAACTGGTAAGCCAGTTATTAAAAGAAGTGAAATTGTAGGGATTTCGGATGTTCGATTTCGGATTTACGTCCGGCAGGGCATCCAAATTTTTAATTCCTTAATTCAAATAAAAAATTCCGAAATCGAATATTCGAAATCCGAAATTAAAACAGCATGTCAGAAATAACGGTAGCAACCAGGTACGCGAAATCGATCATTGATCTTGCCCAGGAACAAGGTATTGTTGCGGAGATCAAAGCCGATATGGACCTTTTTCTTAAAACCCTGAAGGGCAGCCCCGAGCTGGTAGCCGTATTGGCCAACCCGATCATCTCTCACTCAAAAAAAATAAAAATTCTTGATGAGATTTTTTTGGGCAAGGTGAACAAGGCTACTATCGCTTTTTTTAAGCTAATGGTTAACAAAGGCCGCGGCGAAGTTTTGTACTTTACGGCAGGTGAATATATTAACCAGTACAATGTTAAAAATCATATTACCAAAGCGCAGGTAACGTCGGCTACTCCGCTTTCTGAAGCTAACAAGGCTACATTGATTGCCGAGTTGCAGCAAGTAATTGGCGGTACTGTGTTGTTGGAAACTAAAATAAACCCGGCCCTCATAGGTGGTTTTGTACTAACCATTGGCGATAGGCAGGTTGATACCAGTATTGCTGCAAGCCTTAGGAAATTGAAAAAAGAATTTGCTGTTCAGGCATAATTAATAAGTATTAAAAGTAAAACTCTAAATAAATTTTAAACAATGGTAGAGGTAAGACCAGACGAAGTATCAGCAATTTTGCGTCAGCAGTTGGCCGGCTTCAAGTCAGAATCTGAATTAGAAGAAGTGGGTACTGTACTCCAGGTGGGTGATGGTATCGCACGCGTTTATGGATTAACTAAAGTACAGTCGGGCGAGTTGGTTGAATTTGGCACAGGATTGCAAGGCATCGTACTTAACCTTGAAGAAGATAACGTGGGTGTGGTATTGTTGGGTAAATCTGACGATATTAAAGAAGGTGATACCGTTAAACGTACCAACAGGATCGCATCTATTAAAGTAGGTGAAGGCATGCTTGGCCGCGTTGTGGATACCTTAGGTAACCCTATCGATGGCAAAGGACCCATCACCGGCGAAACTTACGAGATGCCGCTTGAGCGTAAAGCGCCGGGTGTAATCTACCGTCAGCCGGTAACCGAGCCATTACAAACCGGTATCAAAGCTATCGACGCGATGATCCCTATTGGTCGTGGCCAGCGTGAGTTGGTAATCGGCGACCGCCAGACCGGTAAAACCGCGGTTTGTATCGATACCATCATCAATCAGAAAGAATTTTATGATGCAGGCCAGCCTGTTATCTGTATATATGTAGCCTGCGGACAAAAAGCATCAACTGTTGCCAACATCGTTCGTACGTTAGAAGAGAACGGCGCTATGCCTTACTCTATCGTAGTTGCCGCTAACGCTTCAGATTCTGCTACCATGCAGTTCTTTGCTCCGTTTGCAGGCGCTGCTATTGGCGAGTACTTCCGTGATACAGGTCGCCCGGGCCTGATCATCTATGATGATTTGTCGAAACAAGCTGTTGCTTACCGTGAGGTTTCATTATTATTACGTCGTCCACCGGGCCGTGAGGCTTACCCTGGTGACGTATTTTACCTGCACAGCCGTTTATTAGAGCGTGCCGCTAAAATCAACTCAAACGATTCGATCGCGCAGCAAATGAACGATCTTCCTGAGTCCATCAAACATATCGTTAAAGGCGGTGGTTCATTAACAGCGCTTCCGATTATCGAAACACAGGCCGGTGACGTATCTGCATACATCCCAACCAACGTAATTTCGATTACCGATGGTCAGATTTTCTTAGAGTCGAACCTGTTCAACGCCGGTGTTCGTCCTGCTATCAACGTAGGTATCTCGGTATCACGTGTAGGTGGTAACGCGCAGATCAAATCGATGAAGAAAGTTGCCGGTACCTTGAAATTGGATCAGGCCCAGTTCCGCGAGTTAGAGGCTTTCTCTAAATTCGGTTCGGACCTTGACGCTTCAACCAAAAACGTGTTGGACAAAGGTATCCGTAACGTAGAGATCCTTAAACAAGGTCAATACTCTCCGGTTACTGTAGAAAAACAAGTTGCTATCATTTACTTAGGTACCAAAAACTTAATGCGTAACGTACCGGTAAATAAAGTGAGGGAATTTGAAACCGAATTTACCGACCAGTTAGAAGCCCGTCACCCTGAAGTTTTAGCTGCCCTTAAAGCAGGTAAATTTGACGACCAGCTTACCGGCGTACTGGAAACAGTAGCTAAAGAACTGGCAGCAAGGTATTAATCTTTTGATGTGCAGATATGCTGATGTGCGAATGTGCAGATCAGCATATCTCTTCAAATGATTTTAATTAAATAAATCGGTGCGGTGGGCAATTTGCACATCTGCACATTTAAAATTTGCACATCGTAAAGAATGGCTAATTTAAAAGAAGTAAGAAACAGGATCAAATCTGTAACCTCAACCCAGCAGATTACCAAGGCCATGAAAATGGTTTCGGCTGCCAAGTTGAAACGTGCTACCAACGCTATTATCCAATTGCGCCCTTATGCAAGTAAGCTGAAGGATTTGTTGGCTAACCTGTCGGCAAGTTTGGAAGATAATACCTCGCCTTATCTGCAGGAGCGCGAACCGGTGCGTGTTTTGGTAGTTGTGGTATCATCAAACCGTGGTTTGGCCGGTGCTTTCAACACCAACGTTATCAAAACGGCCAATAACTTAATTGCCGAGAAATATCCTAAGCAATTGGCTGCCGGTAACGTATCTATCGTTGCCATCGGTAAAAAAGCACAGGAGTTTTATCAAAGGCGTAAGTACAACGTTATTGGTAACAACAATGAGTTGTACTCGGATCTGAACTTTGAAAATGCTTCAAAAATTACTGAAGCCATTATGCAGGGTTTTGTAAACGGCGATTACGACCGTGTGGAATTGGTGTACAACCACTTCCGTAACGCGGCTGTACAATACCTGATCACCGAGCAGTTATTGCCGGTGCCAAAACCTGAGAAGAAGGAAGAAGCCAAAGCAGCTAACGTTGATTACATCCTTGAGCCTTCACAACAGGAAATTGTTGAACAACTGATCCCTAAAAATATCAAGATCCAGTTATACCGTGCTGTTTTGGATTCGAACGCATCTGAACATGGTGCCCGTATGACAGCGATGGATAAAGCAACCGAAAACGCCGGTGAGCTTTTAAAATCACTAAAACTTTCATACAACCAGGCCCGTCAGGCAGCCATCACTACCGAGCTTACCGAGATTGTGAGCGGTGCGGCAGCCCTATCAGGCGGTAACTAAGTTTAAGAGTACTTTTATATAGAAGAAGGCTTTCCGTGAGGAGAGCCTTTTTTATTTGTTCAGCCACAACGCCGGTGTTCAAAATACCAACGGTTAAAAACTCCTACATGCTGAAATGCTGCCGACTGCACTTAATGGCCTAAATTATTAGCTATGGTAACTATTCTGTTACTTCCAACTCGCTTATAGCGGCCGGAAGTTAAAAAGTGTTAAACGCACATTTTTCATTGTAACGGTCGGATATCTTACACGTCTTATCACCAAAATCGCAATTATGAAACAAGTTTTACTAACAGTGTTATGCTGTTTTGTAACGGGCCTGGCAATGGCCCAAACTACCACAACAGTGCCTGTTAAAAATATAACGGTGAAGGGAACAGTGATCGATTCGGCGGCTAACAAGCCTTTAGGCTATGGCACCGTTGCCCTGCAGGATGCTGCTACCAAAGCTCCTGTAAAAAGCACCCTTGCCAAAGATGACGGCAGCTTTGAATTGAAAGCACCCGAAGGCAAAACCTACCAATTGGTAGTGGCCTCGGTTGGCTATGCTACCAAAATTATCCCGGTAAAACTTAATGGGAGTATCTTTGATGCGGGTCGGATCCTGGTAGCCACATCTAACAAACAACTGAACGAGGTAACCATTACCGCCGTAAAACCGGTAATGAAGCAGGAGGTTGACCGGCTGAGCTACGATGTAACTGCCGACCCGGAAAGCAAAGCCATATCAGCATTAGACATGATGCGGAAAGTGCCGCTTTTAGCTGTTGATGGCGACGATAACATCAAATTAAAGGGCAGTGGCAAATACAAGATCCTGATTAACGGAAAAGAATCGGCGCTGATGGCTAAAAACCCGTCGGATGTGTTGAAAGCCATGCCTGCAACCAATATCGAAAAAATTGAGGTGATCACCACGCCACCTGCAAAATACGATGCTGAAGGTTTAGCCGGTATCATCAACATCATCACCAAAAAAAATGCCGACCAGGGCTTTAATGGCAGCGTAAACTCCCGTTACAACACCGTTTGGGGAGCGGGTTATAACCTTAATATTACCGCCAAACAAGGTAAATTCGGTATTTCGGGTTATGCGGGTTTCGGGAATCAAAAACGTAACACCAATACATCAACCACCAAACAAACTTTTTTTAATCCGCAGTCAACAATTCTGCAAACGGGCGATAATTCGTTCGGCGGAAAATACCGATACGCCAATGCCGAAATGAGTTATGAAATTGATACGCTGAACCTGCTTACCGGTTCGTTTGAGTTTTTTCATGGCGAGTTTGATCAGAATGGCGCCCAACGCTTAAGACAAATCAACGCGGCCGACGCTTTAACGCAGGGCTATTTTTTAACTACCAACGGTTATAACCACGACCAGGGACTGGACGCATCCATCAACTACCAGTTGGGTTTTAAGGGGCATAAAGATGAGTTGCTGACCTTATCGTACAAATACAGCTACGGACCGGGCAAAAACTACAGCGATAACCTGTTTACCGACAGGGATCATTATTATAACGCTATTCAACCCGATTTCAGGCAGTACAATAACGCCGGTAACCGCGAACATACCTTCCAGCTGGATTATGCCTACCCGGTAAAAAAGATCAGCATCGAGGCAGGGGCCAAAGTGATCCTCCGTAATAACTTCAGCGATTACAGGCGTGAAGATAAAGACTCGACCACCGCGGCTCCCAACGCCATATACAATGTAAACGCAGGCCAAACCGGCGAGTTTAATTATCACCAGGATGTGTACAGCGCCTATAACTCGTACCAGTTAAAGTTTGATAAATGGACGGGTAAAGCAGGTTTACGCCTGGAGCACACCCAGGTGGATGCCGTATTTACCGGTACGCCACTTGATAAAAGTTATAACAACCTGATCCCGTCGGTATCCATCCAGCGTTCGCTGAAAAGCAGCAGCCTGAGCCTTGGTTTTACCCAACGTATCCAAAGGCCGGGTATTTACCAGTTAAACCCTTTTATCGATAAATCAAACCCCAAATTTATCACCACCGGTAACCCTGATCTGAAGCCGGAACTGAACAATACCTTCGAGTTGAATTACAGCAATTTCTCTAAAGGGTCAATCAATGTTGGCTTGAGCTACGCGTTCTCCAACAATGCTATCCAGAATGTAACCAGTCTCGTCCAGAATAATATGGGCGATCATATCGACACTGTTACCTTCACCACATATCAAAACCTGGGCAGCAACCGTTCGTTAGGTTTAAACCTAAATACCAATTATTCTATCACTAAAAAGTTTACGATTAATATTAACGGGCAGGTTTCGCACATCTGGCTAAAGGGTACCTATAATGGCCGGTTTTATAAAAATGATGGGTACACAGGCAATGCTTTCGCCAACTTAGCCTATAAATTTGACGGTGGCTACCGCCTGGGGCTTGATGCCGGTTTTTTTAGCGGCGATGTTACGCTGCAGGGCAAATCGAGCAATTTTATTTTTAACTCGTACGTACTCTCCAAAGAGTTCCTGAATAAAAAGCTTACCATATCGGCAGTAGCCAATAACCCGTACAGCAGGTACCGCACTTTCCGGTCGACCACCCATACCGCCGATTTTGACCAGGAATCGTTGTTCCATAACCGCTACCGAAACTTTGCTGTGAGGGTTAACTTTAAATTCGGTAAGCTCAACAGCGAGATTAAAAAGAATCAGCGCGGTATTAACAATGATGATACCAAAGGCGGCGGCAAAAGCAATGGCGGCGGTAACGGATAATTAACTATTTGAGCATATACAACTATTAATAACCATCAGGCGCCGTGAGGCGCCTTTTCTGTTGCAGAGGCCTGCAGGTTTTGTTTATGCGCTGATAGGCCTGTAGTTTTAATGATTAAATTTACCCCATGAAAGTTTACGGAATAACCAATTGCAACACAGTAAAAAAAGCCCTCGACTGGCTAAAACAAAATAATGTAGCCTACGATTTTCAGGATTTTAAAAAGCTTGGCGTAAGCACCGAAAAGCTTCAGGAATGGGATACCAAGGCAGGCTACGAAAAGTTTATGAACAAACAGGGCCTCACCTGGAAACAGCTCGACCCGGCTGTTAAAGAAAGCATCAAAACCAATACCGATGCCCTGCAACTATTGCAGCAAAAAACCAGTATGATTAAACGCCCGGTTATTGAGGATGGCGGTTTCCTTTATTTTGGATTTGATGAAAAGGTTTACGCCGATCATTTTTTGGGGAGGTAAGAGAGCGGTGGCTTACGAGCATCAAATATCGCAAGCCCGTATGCCTTTGTTGGTGACAACCGTGACAACACCAATCCCGGGGAATTCGGCGATGTGATTTTTATTTTATCTTTAGTGAATGATAACAAATACATGAAATACATCCTTAAAGAAATATCCCGTTTAGCTATCCCGGAAGACAGGTGGAACCTGTTAACAGATGAACAGATTCAAACAGAGTGGTTAGGTAAACCACCGGCTTCAGAAAATGAGATAAAAGCTGCCGAAGATAGATTGGGCGTAGCGTTTCCTGCTGATTACAAGGATTTTTTGTTAATAGCCAATGGTTTTTCTGCGCCCAACGATATTGAGCCGGGCTTTGAACCGGCAGATCGGGTGGATTTCCTGAAAAATATAGATCCCTTTTTGGTGGAAATTTGGAATGAAACAGAATTGGATGAACGTGTTGACCTGGAACGAAGCATAGTAGTTGCAGGGATTGATGCGGAACAGTATTTTTTACTTGTTCCTCCTTTGCCAGGCGCAGTTAATTGGAAGTATTTGAAGTTTGCCAATTGGATACCAGGCAGCATTTATTACGAAAATTTGGAAGCTTATTTCAGGAATGTGTTGCATTTTATGCAAAAACATTCGAAATAAAATGAAGCTAAGAGTCTCGAATTAAATCTACCCTTCCTCGTTAATAAAACCGTAACAATCGTTTTACCCAACTTTCGCATCTCCTTAATTTGTAGTATACTTGTTCCTTTACGCAATTTATTTGACTGAACAATGAAACTAAAACTGATGGCAGGTTGCAGCCTTGCCCTTACATTGGCTGCCGCCGTAGGTAACGCACAGCAGGCATCATCCACCACCCCGCAGGGCTCGGTGTATGATTACCACGAAACTTTTGGTCCGGGCTTTTACACTAAAAACGGTACCGAATTCAGGGCCGCCAGCGGTGAACCGGGTGCCAAATACTGGCAAAACCGTGCCGATTACCAACTGGCCGCCAAACTTGATGACCAAACCAACGAAATTACCGGTTCTGAAACTTTAACCTACACCAACAACAGTCCGCAAACTTTGGGCTTTATGTGGATGCAGCTGGATCAGAATTTGTTTAAGCTCGATTCGAGGGGCACCGCCATTGTGCCGCCTTCGGGTAGCCGTAACTGGGGCAGGGGCGAGGCTTTTGATGCCGGTTATAAAATTAAATCAGTAAAAGTAGCCAACGCCAAAGGCGAATACAACGATGTTAAATTCCTGATTAACGATACCCGCATGCAGATCTTTTTACCCAAAGATATTGCTGCCAACGGAGGCCAGGCTAAAGTGAAAATTGAATATTCGTTTGTATCGCCAAACTACGGCTCAGACCGTATGGGTTACCTGCAAACCAAAAACGGTAAAATTTACACCATTGCACAGTGGTATCCCCGTGTTTGTGTGTATGATGATGTAATGGGCTGGAATACCCTGCCATACAGCGGCCCGGGCGAGTTTTATTTAGAGTATGGCGATTTTGACCTGAGTATTACCGCTCCTGCAAACCATATTGTTGTAGCATCGGGCGAGTTGCAAAATCCACAGGAAGTTTATACTCCTGAGCAATTAAAACGTTGGGCAGCTGCCGAAAAAAGCGAGACTACCGTGATTATCCGCGGCGCTAACGAGGTTACTGATCCAAAATCACGCCCGGCCGGTAAGCCAACCTTAACCTGGCACTTTAAAATCAAAAACGCGCGCGACGCTTCGTGGGCTTCATCAGCTGCATTTATTATTGATGCCGCTAAAATGGATTTGCCAAGCGGAAAAAAATCAACCGCTATTTCGGCTTATCCTGTTGAAAGCGATGGTAACGATGCCTGGGGCCGCTCAACCGAGTACGTAAAAAAATCTATCGAGTATAACTCGAAAAAATGGTTCGAATTTCCTTACCCTGCCGCCACAGCCGTTGCCGGTATTGTTGGTGGCATGGAATATCCGGGTATTGTTTTCTGCGGATCGAAAGCCAGAAAAGCAAGCCTTTGGGGCGTAAATGATCACGAGTTTGGCCATACCTGGTTCCCGATGATCGTAGGCTCGAACGAGCGTATGTACGGCTGGATGGACGAAGGCTTTAACACTTTCATCAACACCCTTTCAACTGCCGATTTTAATAACGGCGAATACAAAAATAACCGCCCGCTGGATATGCACCGCATAGGCGACTTTTTTACCAAGCCTGATCTGGAGCCGGTGATGAGCCAGCCTGCTAACCTGAAGGAAAGAAATACCGGCACTTTGTTGTATTCAAAACCAAGCGCTGGGTTGGTATTGCTGCGCGAGCAGATCCTGGGCCCTGAACGCTTCGATTTCGCTTTCAAAACCTACATTAACCGCTGGGCATTTAAACATCCGCAACCCGACGACTTTTTCCGCACCATGGAAAATGCTGCCGGCGAAAACCTGCAATGGTTTTGGAGAGGCTGGTTTATGAACGATTGGCGTTTAGACGTATCAGTAAGCGACGTGAAATATGTGGATAACGACCCAACCAAAGGTTCATTGATCACCATCAATAACCTGGGTAAAATGGCCATGCCGGTGATCCTCGAAGTGAAAACCACCAGCGGTAAAACCGACCGTATAAAATTACCGGTTGAAATTTGGGAGCGTAACGCCACCTGGACGTTCAAATATCCGTCGACCGAAGAAATTGAATCGGTTACTTATGATCCTGACAAAGTATTGCCTGATTATAATTCAGACAATAACGTTTGGAAAAAATAAAACCCCGATGCCCCACTAAATCTCCCCTGAAGGGGAGACGTTAACAAAAACGGCGGTGAGTTTAATGCTCATCGCCGTTTTTGTTAGTAATCATCGCCGGTGTTGTCAAAATATCTTTAATCCGGATTTGCACATCTCGCTTATTGAAATGATATTTTAAGTATCTTGTTATTCCGTGTATCGGCAATGAAAATATTGCCGCTTTTATCAACTACATGCCCTTCTGCATCAGCTAAGCCACCGGCCATAAGGGTAGTAACGTTATCTGTATTAACTTTTATTACCGATGAGTTTGCGCTAACATATAAATTGCCTGTAGCATCTGCAGTTATTGCATTGATTCCATCAAAGGATGTGATACGAACGCCTGTTGTTGTAACTGTTGTAACTACTCCGGCAGAAGTTATTTTCCGGATGCGTTGATTTAACAGATCGGCTACAAAAACATTTCCGTTTTTGTCGGCAGCAACACTTACCGGCAAATTGAAACTCGCGGTTGTTCCGGTGCCATCGGTTAATGCCGATATCGAATTTCCGGCAAAAGTGTTCACCATACCGGTATTATCAATTTTTCTGATCACATTGTTTTGCGGATCGGCCACATAAAAATTACCTGAGTTATCAAGGGTAATGCCTGTCGGGTTTTTAAATGCAGCCAATGCAGACGAGCCATTTGTAAGGCCATAAGTACCACTGCCTGCAAAAGTACTTACTGAAGCTGTTGGGGTGATTTTTCGTATCACATGGTTTAACTCATCGGCAACATAAATGTTTCCGGCATTATCTAAGGTTAGCGCATCCGGGTGATTAAAGCAAGCTGCTGTACCAACGCCATTTACAAGGCCTGCAGTACCGCTTCCTGCAAACGTGCTTACCGTACCGGTTGGGCTTATTTTTCTGATCTTGTTATTTTTTGCATCGGCAACATATAAATTTCCGTCATTGTCTATTACTATACCAATTGGTTCGTTAAAACTTGCGAGGGTGCCATCAGCATCATTTGCACCTGCTGTTCCGCTGCCTGCAATGGTGGTGGTTACTGGTGTTAACAAATAGGTAAATAGTGGGCCGGTGGCAGTTTTGCCGCTTACCGTAACTTTTATAACTCCGCTTCCTGCCCCTACAGGTACGTTTGCTGTAAGTGTGGTTTCTGTAGCTGTTTTTACAAAACCTTCCTTATCGTTAAAAAATACTTTATTATCGGCTAAGGTGGTACTAAAGCCGGCGCCGGTTATCTCAACCAAGGTATTAAAAGGTCCTTCATTAACATTGATTGAACTTATGACCAAGGCCGGAGGGTCTGTTTTGGGCCATGTTGGATTCTCGCTGTTTTTGGAGCATGAAAACAAAAGAGCAATAACAAACAGCAGTATGGCAGACGAAATTAATTTTAGATTTAGGTGTAGCATTTGATTAATGATTTGGTATAAAAATACCTAATAATTGCCAACTTCTGCAACAATGAAACACGCCTGACAAACAATTGCCCGTTTACCTGTTAATTTGATATAAAAACACAAGCTATCATGAGTAAAAAAGTATGGTTAATAACAGGCTGCTCTACCGGCTTTGGCCGCGAGCTGGCCAAACTGGTTTTAGATTTAGGTTATAAAGCAGGCGTGGCATCGCGCAATACCGATGATGTGAAGGATATAGTAGAAGCTTATCCCGAAACAGCCGTTGCGCTTAAATTGGATGTTACAAAATCTGACGAGATCAAAGCGGCTATAGAAACAGTGCAGGAAAGATTCGGCACTATTGATGTATTGGTAAATAATGCCGGTATAGGTTATTTCGGCGCTATCGAAGAAAGTGAAGAAGACGAGGTTCGCCGCATGTTCGAGATTAATTTCTTCGGATTGGCCAACATGACAAAAGCCGTACTGCCGCTTATGCGTGCGCAGCGCAGCGGCCATGTGGTTAACATAGCCTCGATAGGTGGCCTGGTAGCTTTCCCGGCCGTTGGGTTTTACAACGCTACTAAGTTTGCGGTAGACGGTTATTCGGAAGCCTTAGCTAAAGAAACCAAACACCTCGGCATTAAAGTTACGGTAATAGCGCCAAGCGGTTTCCGTACAGATTGGGCCGGCCGTTCGGCCAATAACAGCAAAATTGTTATTGACGATTATAAGGAAACTGCCGGAACCAACAAAAACAATATCCGCGGTTATAGCGGCAAACAACCCGGCGACCCGGAACGCGCCGCCAAAGCAATTGTTGCGGCAGTGGAGGCAGAAAACCCGCCATTGCGTTTATTACTGGGCAAGGCCGCGTTGAAAGGCGCCCGTAACAAATTACAGGAGTTGCAAAGGGATTTTGATGCATGGGAAGATACAACTACCGGTGCCGATTTCCCGGAAGGTGAATAAAGGAACTGCCGGTTTAAGCGTCACGCTTAAACCGGCAAATACCTGTAAGTTTTAAAAATGACCTTGTTTTAGTAACTTGCCTCAACAAAATTCATCCTATGGGACAAATTGTAATTGTTGCCTACAAACCTAAACCCGGTAAGGAGCAGGCGCTGAAACAGTTAATGCGAACACATTTAACGCGCCTTAAGCAGGAAGGATTGGTTACCGATCGCCAGTCCATCATTATGGAGGCCACAGATGGCACTATCATCGAAGTTTTTGAATGGCTCAGCGCCGAAGCCATAGCCAACGCGCATAATAATCAGGCTGTACAACAAATGTGGGCCGAATATGCGGAAGTGTGTGATTATGTACCGCTGAATACCCTGAAAGAGGCAGGCGATATGTTTGCAGGCTTTACGCCTTTTAACTAACAAAATAATTGTGGCTACTACGTTAAATGCCGATCAGAAAGCTGCCTTCAAGGCAATTCAAAAGTTTCTTGATCATCCTGTTGCCAACGTTTTTGTGCTGAAAGGCTACGCCGGTACAGGTAAAACCTTTTTAATGCAGCACATAGCCCAATGGCTGCAGGATAAAAAGAAAAAGTTTTGCATGCTTGCTGCTACCGGCAGGGCGGCTACTGTGTTAAGGGGTAAAACAGGCTTCACCGCATCTACAGTACATAGTGAACTCTATAATTTCAGCAGGATTGACGGGTTGGATGAGGAAACGTTATCCGAAAATTCGCCGGCCGGTATTTCAGGGCAGATGACCTTACAGTTTACCACCCGCCAGCCCGATGAGGAAACAACCGTTTATATAGTCGATGAAGCTTCCATGCTCTCGGGAGAATTATCGGATAATAACGATTTCGCTGTATTTGGTTCAGGTATTCTATTGAACGATTTTTTCCAGGTAGCGGGGAAAAGCAAGATCATTTTTGTGGGCGATCCCTGCCAGTTGCCGCCGGTTGGGCAATCATTTAGCCCCGCTTTGGATGTGGATTGGATTTCAAAGCAGCAGAAAGTACCCATATCAATGCAGTTATCAAAAATTGAACGCACTAAAGGTGATAATGATATACTGGTGCTTGCCGGCGCTATCCGCGATTTGAGTGAAAGCCGTGAACGGATCAGGTTTCCTAAAATTCCGGCAGGCAACCTCGGTAATGTCAAGCTCCACCAATCGGATGAAGAAATGTTCCGGCTTTATGCAGCCAACTATAAATCCCTCGGCCCAACCCAATGCCTGGCTATAGCGCGCAGCAATAAAACGGTGCAGCAAATAAACCGCGATATGCGCCGGGAGCTTTTTGGTTCGGGTTATGTGCCTTTGCAGGTGGGTGATGTTTTGCTGGTTACACAAAATAATTATGCTGTGCCGCTAACCAATGGCGATTTTGTGGTGGTAGACCAGTTGGAAGAAGTTACTGAAAAAGTGGGCATCAAATTTCAAAAGGTACAGGTAACCGCCATAGCCTCCGGAAAAGAGTTTAAGTTATTCTTATCGCTCAACGCGCTCGAAAGTTTAAAGGGTAGCCATGACAATGATGAATCAAAGGCTTTGATGGTGAGTTTTAACAACCGCATGAAAACGGAAGGAATAGCCTCTGGCAGTGAAGAATACCTGACCGCTATGCGCGAAGACCCTTATCTCAATTGCCTTAAGGCCACCTACGGATATGCCGTAACCTGCCACAAGGCACAGGGCGGCGAGTGGAACAAAGTTTACCTTTTTTTAGATAAAAGTATGTTTGGCGCGCCGTACTATGAACTTTGCAAGTGGTGGTATACGGCGGTTACACGGGCCAAAGATGAACTGAATCTGGTGAACGACTGGTGGGTGGTTTAATGTTTCCTACCTGGTAACGGTTCAGCCAAAACTGAGGCAGCATCTTACTTATTGTGCGCAGCGAATGTCTATGTCACCCTTAATATCGCTCTTTTTAAGCACCTTTTTTAAATAATTTGTAACCGGCATTTCACAGAACTTATAAAAAGCGATGCCGACAAAAACGGCTACAATAACGCTTAATACAATTGATATTAAAGGCTGTTTATAGCCAAAACTATTTAAAACTGCAGGAATTAACGGAGCCACACTCGGGTGAATTAAATAAAGTGAATAGGAAGCCGTACCTAAATAAACAAGTTTGCTGCTAAACTGTATCCTGGCACCATCTAAAGATGCACCCCCATAGATAATTAAAAAGGCCGCTAAACCGAAAATCATTTGATTAGTCCCGAAATTAGGAAAAACGATAGCGGCAGGAACAACCAGATAAAGCAGCCCAATTGTAACGAGAGCGATTGCAACTTTAGCAGGCATTTTATACCCCTTTAAAATCAGCTTCGCGGCTATCATTCCGTAAAGAAAATCAAGCACAACCGGATCTGCATAAAAAGCGAGATCCGGCCATCCCGGTTTTTTAAAATACGACAGGATAGCCAGGGGCAAAAAAAGCGCGGCAAAAAAATGGATTGGTTTAAACTTAAAGGCGAGCGAAATACCAAACAGCATGTAAAAAAACATTTCCATGTTCAATGTCCACCCAACGCCATAAAGCGGACGGTATTCGCCATCCACATTTAGGGCCGGGATAAACAAATAGGATTTAACCGCAAGCCAAAAACTAAGCTGCGAGTGCAAAACCATGCCCTGTGTTTTGAGCAACAAAAGTAATTTGAATGTGGTGATAAGCCAGTAGATAGGCACTATCCTTACTATACGTTTAACCGCGAACCGCTGCCAGCCGTCCTTAACGCCTGTAAGGCTTTGCGACGAGATAATCATCACAAAACCGCTGATCACAAAAAACAGTTCGACACCGTTGGCGCCCTGCCCATAAATGTACGATTCTTTAACCAGGCGCTCATGAGTATAAAACGACGAATGGCAGATAATTACCATCAGTGCCGCTATAAACCTGAGTACCTGGATACTGTTAAATTGTGTTGGCCTGCTGGCCGTTGAAAGCCGTATCTGTGATTCCATTACTCACAAGTACGGCGGTAATTCCGGCCGCGTTGCCAAGCAGCCTTATTATTTGCTATTTCTCCTACCTTTTGCCTTCAACCTTTATCCTTTCACCTCGTCCAAAATTACTCGTTCCTCAAACTATCAACAGGGTTTGCGCGGGCTGCTTTTAAGGTATGATAACTAACTGCAGCCAGGGCAGTAATTACTGATATTACAGCACTGGTAGCAAACAACAGCCAATCGGGCTTAATGCGGTATGCGAAGTTTTGCAGCCAGCTGTTGGCCAGGTACCAGGCCAGCGGAGTAGCTATCACAAAAGCGCCTGCGGCGAGGTACATGGTACCGCGGTTAAGCTGCACAAACAGGCTGCCTACCGATGCTCCCAGCACTTTACGGATACCGATCTCTTTAGTGCGGTTAATGGTAGTAAGTCCCGACAGCCCAAACAAACCAAGACATGCTAAAATAATAGCCATAATGCATGATGTAGTAACCGTAGCCATCCAGCTCAAATAAGCATCATAACTTTTGGCAACTTCCTCATCTAAAAAAGTATAATTAAAAGGCAGCTTACCGGTTAGTTTATCCCACTCGGCTTTCAGTTTTTCCATAGCCAGGGGGATGCTTTGATGTGGCTTGATCCTGAACCAGATTAAAAACGTAAGCCCGCGGTTTACCGTGTGATAAGCAGGTTTGATGGCCTGCGTCAAATCGCGATTATGATAGTCTTTACAAACCCCTATAATTACGCCGCCAATGGTTTCGTTATAAACATTCAGGGGCGGTTTGCCGAGCATTTTATACAAAGTTTGGTTAACAATGGTGTTATGCCTCAATTTGGTGCCTTCCGATTTCTTTTGCGAGTCGGTTAGGTCAAACTTCGCGCTGTCAGCTGCTATGTCGCGCGAAAAATCGCGGCCCAGTACAATGGGGATCTTGTTAAATTTAAAGTATTCAAAATCGGCATTGAGGTGATCTATCTGTACTTTTTCGCCGTTCACGAGGTGCGTATTCATATTAGCTCCGCCAAAGCCGAATGAGGTTGCTACGGCTCCGGCCATAAAGGGCTGCATTTCGGTCCAGTGGTAAAGCTGTGCTTGCAGGGCCGTGGCCTGTTGTTTATCGGTAAACCAATAAGGGTTTTCGACCATCACTACCTGGTCTTTATCAAAACCCATTTCGGTTTGGCTTACAAAACGCATTTGTTTGTTAATAATGAGCGATGATATCACCAGCACCACACAAACACCAAACTGCACCATAATAAGCCCTTTCGATAACACCGGATTAATGCGATAAGCCGAAAACCCGCGCATAATATTTAAAGGTTTCAGGCCCGACATGGCGTAGGCCGGGTAAATACCCGCCAGCAGGCCAAGCAGTAAACCAAGCCCCATCAGCAAAACGCCTAAATCGGCAAACGAAAAACTGTTTAACGAGATGTCTGCGCCCGTAACACTATTAAAAAAAGGCATAGCCGCCACCGCCAGTACAAAACCCACCGCTACCGAAACAAATGCAAGCACCTGCGTTTGGGTATAATACTGTACAATAATTTGCAGCCTGCCCGCGCCAATAGTTTTGCGCACCCCCACATCCTGCGATTTTGATACCGCGTTGGTAAGTGTAAGCAACACATAATTAAAGCAGGCTATCACCAAAATCAATACCATCAGGCACATCAGCTGATAAATATTTTTAAGATTGGTGTAATGCTCCCACGAACCGCCTGTGTTGTAATGCGCATCGGCAAAGGGCCTTAAGCGGATATAGGTATCAGGCACTTTGGTATCTGGCGACTGGCTTTGAACGCTGCTATTTAGCGGCTTAAAATAGGTTTTAGAAAAGGCGTCCAGCTTTTGCTGAAAGCGGGCCATATCCGTACCGTTTTTTAGCTTGATAATAAGTATCTCATTAAACGTATTAAGCCCATCCTTCATTTTACCGGCATAACCGTCCATCGAGGTAATTGGCATCACCATATCAAACTGCATGCTTGAATTGGCTGGGAAGTTTTTCATTAAACCAACAATACTTACGGGCACAGGCTGGGCATCGCCAGGGATAAGCACGGTTTTACCGATAGGATCGGCAATGCCGAAATATTTTTTAGCCAGCCGCTCGCTGATTACAGCCTGGTTATGGCCCGATAATATGGTTTCCGGATCGCCATGCAGCAGGGGGAAATTAAATGTTTTAAAAAAATCGGCATCAACAAAGGCCAGGGTATGCTTGTCCTCCTGAAAGCTTTGGTTACCAACTTTAATAACCGGTTTGTAATAGCCATCAAACCTTACGGCGCTCTCAATTTCGGGAAAGTTTTGCTTAAGCGCGGGACCTAAAACCGGTGGGGTAACAGGGGTATTTTCTTCATCTTCGGTTTTGGTTAAAAATGAGAAAATACTTTTCGGCTTTTGATCGTCTGCTTTAGGTGGGTTAAGCCCCGTTTCTTCAACCCTGTACAACTGATCTGCATCGTTATGAAATTTATCAAACGATTGCTCGTTTTTTACATGCAGGTAAATCAGGATACAAAAAGCGCTTGCCATACCAAGGCCAATAATATTAATGGCCGAGTACAGTTTGTTGCGAAAAATGTTGCGGAACGCGAGTACGAGGTTGGTCTTTAGCATAGGTGTTTGTTTTAGTGTTAATGATAAAGCAGGCCCTGTTAGCTAAAGCTATTATGTTAAAAAAAATGTCCGGTCAGCTAACGCTCGTTTTTCATGCCAATATTATGCCTGCATTATAATAAACTGTATATCAAACAGTAAAATATCAAACCAAAGTTAAATCGTCCGTTTACGAACAGTGGAGCGTTCGGAAATATACACTGAATGGGGTGTTGGCCGAAGGTTCTTTATGGGTCGAAGTTTAGCGGTATCGTAATTTCAACTGGGGTATTTTGGCAGCCTAAAAGAAATTAGGCTGCCAACCATATCTAAACCAGCTTATTCTGCCGCGCCCTCTTCTTCATCCTTAGGCTCCCAAAGTTCAATGATATTGCCTTCGGGGTCGAGGATATGTACAAATTTGCCGTAATCGTATTCGGCAATCTCATCAACAATAGTTACGTTCTCTTTTTTCAATTCATCAATCAGGGCGGAGAGGTTTTCTACCCGGTAATTGATCATAAAAGGTTTTTCGGATGGGTTAAAGTACTTGGTATCCTGCGGGAAGGCGCTCCAGGTTGTTGATCCTTTTTTTGAAGGATCATCATCATGCCGCCATTCAAAAGTTGTTCCGTACGCGCTTACAGGGAAACCTAAGTTTTTTGCATACCATTCGTTCATCGATTTTGGGTCGTTACTTTTAAAAAATAAGCCGCCAATGCCTGTTACTTTTTTCATATTTAGATGTGAGGTTTATTGATCACTAAGATAAGCTTCTTAATGTATTGTTGGTGAGAATGCTTTGTAAAATAGTTTACACAATCGATCCTCCCGTTTTACACTGTCAGTAAACATCAGCCGTTATCCGGACCGTAGTATAAAACCTTTGGCCTTTTAACATTCCTCCTTTACCTTAATACGTCATTTAGTTGCAATTAACAATAATTCATGCCATTGTTGTACCTTATCATCGGCACAAAAAATTAAATTTGCAACCGTTAAACATTCATTCTTTTGGACAGAAAACTGATTATAGGAACCCGTGGCAGTGAATTGGCTTTATGGCAGGCCAATTTTGTTAAAGACAGCCTTGCTGCCATCAACATTACCGCCGAGTTAAAGATCATCAAAACACAGGGCGACCGTATCCTGAACCTTAGCTTTGATAAGCTGGAAGGCAAAGGTTTCTTTACCAAAGAATTAGAAGAAGAATTATTAGCCGGCACTATAGATCTGGCCGTTCATTCGCATAAAGATTTGCCGACTGAAAACCCTCCGGGACTCATTATCGCGGCAGTTTCAGAACGGGAAGATCCGTCTGAACTGTTGTTGATATTGAAGGATTGCGTTGATGTGCACCAGAAACTGTCGCTTAAATATGGCGGTATAGTAGGTACCTCATCAAACCGCCGTAAAGCCCAGTTGCTGGCCCACCGTCCCGACCTTGAAATTGAAGATTTGCGCGGCAACGTACCTACGCGGATAGGGAAACTGCGCGACGAAAAATATGACGCCATTATGCTGGCCAAAGCCGGTGTTGCCCGTTTAGGGATCGACCTGAGCGAGTTCCACGTTGAGGAACTTACCCCTGTCGAACTGATCCCGGCCCCGGCGCAAGGGGCGTTGGCTATCCAGATTCGCGAAACAGACCACGAACTTTTTGAAGCCCTGCAGGCCTTACATCATGCCGATGTAGCCGAGGAATTAGCAGTTGAGCGTACTGTATTAAAATTATTTGGCGGCGGCTGCCATTTGCCTTTAGGCTGCTACTGCCGTAAAGAAGAGGGGCAGTTCCAGGTATTCACCTCGAAAGCTGAAGAAGGCGACCAGTTTCCGGACAGGTTGTTTTTAGAAGCGCCAACCACCGAAGGCCTTGCCGAGCGGGTAGTAGCTAAATTTGACAAGGACCGCAAGCGCCCTGCAAGCGTATTCATTTCGCGCGAGTTGGGTGAGCAAAGCTATTTCCGCAAAGCGATTGAAAAGCACGGCATCGCCGTAGAGGCGCGCTCACTGATCCGCACCGTGCCGGTAATGACGCACCTCGATTCATACATATTAAGAAATGTGGATTGGATCTTCTTTTCGAGCAAAAACGCTGTCGAATACTTTTTTCAGCTTAACCCGCAGTTTCCTAAAAAGGTGAAGTTTGGGGTAATGGGTAGCGGCAGCGAAGAAATGTTGCGCCGCAAAGGCCACTTTACCGATTATGTGGGCGAAGGTACCGACACCGCCGAAGTAGCCGAAGAATTTGCCAAACTGGCCAACGGAAGCATTGTGCTGTTCCCGGGGGCTGAAAACCCGATGAGGAGCATTCAGCAGGGGCTTTCGGCCGATACCAAAATAATCGACCTGCCCGTTTACGAAACCGTGCTGGAAGAGGATGTTGAGGCCAGCGGCGCGGATGTGATGGTGTTTACCAGTCCGTCAAACGTGGAAGCCTACTTTGCCAATAACCTGCTCGACCCTTACCAGAAAGTAGTGGCGATAGGCAAATCAACCGGCAAAAAATTTGACGAAATGGGTGTAAAATACACGCTTCCCTACTCGCCCGACGAAGTTGGGCTGGCAGAGGCGGTGTTTGGGATATAAGCCCCGCCCCCTAACCCCCTAAAGGGGGAACAATTAGTTGGGTGAATGATATAGTGTATAATTAATAACTTGATTTTAAAACTCCCCCTTTAGGGGGTTTGGGGGGCTTATGTTACAACGACCAAGAAGGAACCGCAAGAGTGAAGTGATCCGCCAGATGGTGCAGGAAACGCATGTTAGCGCGGCTAACCTGATTTTTCCGCTGTTTATTATTGATGGCGTAAACCAGAAAAGTGAAGTGGCATCAATGCCGGGCATCTTCCGTTATTCTATTGATAATTTGCTGCGCGAGATTGAAAGCTGCATGAAGTTGGGCTTGAACTCGTTCGATCTGTTCCCGAATATTGCCGAGGAACTGAAAGATAAATTCGCTACCGAAAGCTACCGCGACGAAAGTTTATACCTGCGCGCTATCCGCGAGGTAAAGAAAAACTTTCCGGAAGCCTGCGTAATTACCGATGTTGCTATGGATCCTTACAGCAGCGATGGCCACGACGGCATTGTAGAGAATGGTGTGATCCTGAATGATGAAACTTTAGATGTTTTGGGTAAAATGGCTTTGGCACATGCACAATCGGGCGCGGATATCATCGCCCCATCAGATATGATGGACGGCCGTGTGGGTTACATTCGCAATGTGCTGGATGATAATGGCTTTACCAATGTATCTATCATGTCGTACTCGGCCAAGTATGCCAGTGCGTTTTATGGGCCGTTCAGGGATGCCTTGAACTCGGCGCCTAAATTCGGCGATAAAAAAACCTACCAGATGAACCCTGCAAACCAACGCGAGGCCCTGATTGAGGCCGAGTTGGATGAGGTGGAAGGCGCGGACTTCCTGATGGTAAAACCGGCATTATCATACCTGGATGTGATCAAGCTGATCAAAGATAACACCGAGCTACCGGTAGCTGCCTACAACGTAAGCGGCGAATATGCCATGATCAAGGCAGCGGTACAACGCGGCTGGCTTAATGAGCAGCGCGCCATTACCGAGGTGCTCACCAGCATCCGCCGTGCAGGTGCAACCGCCATTTTAACTTACCACGCCAAGGAGGTTTTGGAGAATAAGTGGTTGTAGGGGAGCTAAAAGCGGAAGGCTAAAGGCCCAGAGCTCAATAAACAACAATAATAAAAGCTTTAAGCCTTGAGCTTTTTGCTTTTAGCTAATAAAAACAGCTTTAAGCCTTTGGCTTTCTGCTTTACGCTCAAAAAAAGCTTTAAGCTTAAATAAATATGTTTGATTCAATAAAAAAGATGTTTTCAGCAGAGGATGAACCGGTAAATACAACGGGTAAGCCGGATATTAGTCGCGAAAAATCGGCAGAGTTGTATGCCAGGGCGCAAACTTATTTTCCGGGTGGGGTTAACTCGCCGGTGAGGGCTTTTAAATCGGTTTACGGTACGCCGTTGTTTATTCAAAAAGGGGATGGTGCGCATATCTGGGATGCCGATGGCAACGAGTTTATAGATTATTGCTGCTCATGGGGGCCGCTCATCCTGGGCCATAACAACGCCAAAGTACGCGAAAAAGTAACCGAGGTAATGCAAAACGGCATGAGTTTCGGCGCGCCAACAGCTTTAGAAAACGAGCTTGCCGAGCTGATCCTCAAAAACAACAAGTTTATCGAAAAAATCCGTTTTGTAAGCTCAGGCACCGAGGCCGTAATGTCGGCTATCAGGTTGGCCAGGGGCTACACCAAACGCGATAAGATCCTGAAGTTTGAAGGCTGCTACCACGGACATGCCGATGCCCTGCTGGTAAAAGCGGGTTCGGGTTTGGTTACTTTCGGCGAAACCTCATCGGCAGGTGTGCCAAAATCAGTAGCTGATGAAACCATTGTGGTAGCTTTGAATGATAAGGAAGCTTTAATTAAGGCATTTGAGGAGTTTAAAAACCAGATAGCGGCAGTAATTATTGAGCCGGTACCGGCCAACAACGGTTTATTGCTGCAGGAAAAAGAATACCTGCAATACCTGCGCGACATCTGTACCCAAAACGGTACCCTGTTGATATTTGATGAGGTGATTTCGGGCTTCCGTGTGGGCTTTGAGGGCGCTGCCGGTTACTACCAGATCAAACCGGATATCATTACTTACGGTAAAATTATCGGTGGCGGGATGCCCGTGGGCGCTTATGGTTCATCGGCGGCTATAATGAGTAATATTTCGCCGGAAGGGTCTGTTTACCAGGCCGGTACTTTATCAGGTAACCCGGTTGCCATGGGGGCTGGCATTGCTCAACTCAGCGAGCTTTTACGCGCAGGCTTTTACCGCGACCTGAACAATAAAACAGAAGAGTTTGTAGAAGCAATTCAGCGGTTTGCTACTGCCCGCAATTATAAATTTAAGGTATTTGGCATCGGCTCCATATTTTGGTTCGCATTTACAGATAAAGAGTATATTCGTAAGGCAGAAGATATAGATGCATCTGGAATGGAGAAATTCAAAAAGCTTCACCGCGAGTTGCTGAACAGGGGCATTTATTTAGGTCCGTCGGGTTATGAGGTTGGCTTTATATCATCAGCCCATACCAAAACAGACCTGGAGAAAACAAAACGTGCTATATTTGATAGTTTGGATTTAGTTTTTAAACCCCACCCAACCCTCCCAGGAAGGGAGGGCTAAAATAAAATCTTGAAGTCTCCTCCTTTGGAGGAGATTTAGAGGAGGTACAATGAAAAAGACATTCGTAATTTTCTATGCGCTCATTACCTACGCTGTTGCGGAGTTGGTTTGGTGGGGCTATATGCTGGTTACGCTGCAGCCGCGCCGTACCGGCATGATCATGGGCGAAGGCGCCATGTTTATTGCCGTGTTTTTAATAGGCGCTATTAACCTGCACCGTTCGTTTAACAAAGAGCGCCGGTTACAGGAGCAGAAAAAGAATTTCCTGATGTCGGTTACGCATGAGTTGAAATCGCCATTGGCTTCCATCAAGATCCTTTTGCAAACCATCCAGAAGCGCCAGCTTACCAGGGAGCAGATTCTCGATTTTATTGATAAATCATTAAACGATGTGGAGCGTTTGGATGATATGGTGGAGAACATGCTGCTGGCATCCAAGCTCGAAAACCAATCGTACAGCTTTCCTAAGGCCAGCTTTAACCTTTCGGTTTTGGTTGACAGCATTGTTAACCGTTTGCAAATATCCAAATGCGATTGTAACCAGCAGATCATCGAAGCAGAGATTGAGCCTAAGGTGGAAATTATCGGCGATAAGTTCGCGCTTACCTCGGTAGTGACTAATTTGATTGAGAACGCCGTAAAATATTCAAGTCCGTGTTCGTCGGTAGGTGTAAAACTTTTCTCGAAAGATGATAAGGTTTATTTGCAGGTATCAGATCACGGCATCGGTATTGCCGATTCAGAAAAAACACGCATCTTCGATCGGTTTTACCGCGTAGGCAGTGAAGATACCCGTAACACCAAAGGCACCGGACTGGGCCTTTACATCGTTAAGGAGGTGTTGGATAAACACCAGGCCAGCATCAGGGTGAAAGATAACCGCCCGGTTGGCAGCATTTTTGAAGTTACATTTGGATTAACCTAAATTACAAGATGAACAATACGCCCAACAAAAAAAGAATTTTACTGGCCGAAGACGAAGAGCATTTGTTAGAGGCTATTAAGCTTAACCTTGAGCTTGAGGGCTACAAGGTTTCGCCGGCTAAAAACGGCAAAAAAGCCTTGCAACTTTTTAAAGAAGAACGTTTTAACCTGGTGATATTAGACGTGATGATGCCCGAGATTGACGGCTTTGTGGTAGCCGAAACCATCAGGCTTGAAAATACCGAGGTGCCTATCATGTTTTTGACGGCTAAAAACACCAACGAGGACAAGATTTCGGGCCTGAAAAAAGGAGCTGATGATTACCTGACCAAGCCGTTTAACCTGGAAGAGTTGATTTTAAGGGTGAACAACCTGGTGAAACGCAGCCTGAAAGGCGAAGACCTGAAAGAGTTTAACAGCTATAAAATAGGCGATAAAACCATCCACTTCAACTCGTTTGAACTGGTTAATGAAGATGGTTCGATCACCGCGCTTACCAAAAAAGAAACCATGCTGCTGAAACTGCTGATTGAGCGCCGTAACGACGCTGTATCGCGCGAGCAAATCCTGGAAACTGTTTGGAACTATGACGTTTACCCGTCAACCCGTACTATCGATAACTTTATCCTAACCTTCCGTAAGTATTTTGAACCGGATCCTAAAAACCCGGTTTATTTTCACTCTATCCGCGGTGTAGGCTATAAATTTACCGATAACCAGCATTAATGTTCAGCAACAGGGTACGCATATTCATTGCTTTTGTATTCCTGCTATCGTTGGGGGTGTTATTGTATTTCCGCATTTATGAGCTGGCCGCTGTAGCTGCCATGATGATCATTTTGCTAATCTGGGATTATTTCAGGCAAGGTACGTTGGTGGTAGCAGCCAAACATTTTCATGTTAAGGATTATGATAAAACGGTAGCCTCGCTAAACCAGATCATGAAACCCGAATGGCTCAGCAAAAAGCGCCGCGGTTATTATGAGTTTATATACGGCGGTGTATGCCTGCAAAAGCAGGATTTTGAAGGGGCAGAAAGGCATTATGAAATAGCGGCGCAATATCCTCTACGTTCTGTAAATGATCACGTAGCCGCGTTGGTAAGCGTGGCCAATATCAGCATAAGGCGCGGCAACTACGAAAAAGCCAAAGCCTACCTGCAACTGGCCGAGCAGCACAGGGATACGATAACCGCAAAAATGAAGGAGGTAATTAACCGCCTTCAACAGGAATTGAAAAAGCACTAAAAAGAGAGTCAAGACAGCAAGAAGTAAGAGTCAAGACAGCAAGAGACAATAAAAAAGATAAAGAGACGGGAGGACAGATTCAGGAAACAAGATAAAAAGCGAGGGAAGCAAAAAATAAGAGTAAGGAAGAGTAGTTCTTTCTTGCATCTTGATTTCTTACTTCCTGATTCTCTTCTTCTTGGCACTTGATTCTTGATTTCTTGCTTCTACCACAAATTATGAGAGATTCGTTATTAATAAAAGCGGCATTTTCAGAGGCTACAGAACGCCCGCCGGTATGGATGATGAGGCAGGCAGGCCGCTTTATGAAAGAGTATTGGGATATCAAAAACAAATACTCCTTCCTTGAAATGTGCAAAACACCGGAGATTGCTGCCGATGTTACCATGCTGCCGGTTGATCTGCTGGGTATTGACGGCGCGATCCTGTTTTCGGATATCCTGGTAACCGGCGAAGCCATGGGTGGCGACTTGAGTTTTAACGCGGGTGTTGGTCCGCTGTTCGCGAACCCGGTGCGCACACAGGCCGATATCGACGCTTTGCAAACCGATGTATTGGATAAACTGCAATATGTGGGTGATGCCATTAAAGTAATTCAGCAACGCCTGGCTGGCCGCATCCCTTTAATCGGTTTTGCCGGTGCGCCGTTTACGGTGATGAGTTACCTGGTTGAGGGCGGATCATCAAAGGATTTTAAACGCACCAAGCTGATGCTGCACAATGAGCCGGAAATGGCACATCAGCTGTTAGCAAAAATTGCCAGAGTTACGGCAGATTACCTGAATATGCAGATAGCTGCAGGTGTAAACGCCGTGCAAATTTTTGATAGCTGGGCACAGGCTTTGGCTTGGGATGATTACAAAGAGTTTAGCCACCGTTATATTGCCGAAATCATCAGCAAGTTAAACCGTAAGGATATCCCGGTGATTTCTTTCTGCAAAGGCAGCTCGGTTTTCGCGCCACTAATGGCGGAGGCCAAACCGGATGTGGTATCTATCGACTGGAATGTTGATCTTTTAGACATCAAAAAACGTTTACCAGCAGGCATCGCAGTACAGGGTAACCTCGACCCGCATATTTTGTATGCTGATAAGAAAGTAATTAAAGAACGCATCTACCGCTTGTTCGACAGGATGAAAGGAGAGAACGGCTTTATTTTCAACCTGGGCCACGGCATTATGCCGGATATTCCATTTGATAATGTGAAGTACGCGGTGGAAGTGATTAAAGAATATGCCCCCTAACCCCATAAAGGGGGAACTGAGGCGCAAAGCCCCCCGGCCCCCTAAAGGGGGAGTTTTAAGAACATGAGGGGATTGGCGCTAAGTGCAACGATACAAGGGGCTTTAAATAAATTATAGAATATAAACCGGCGAGGGCCGGGAAGCGCGATTCCCCTCTTGAGAGGGGTGGAGGGGTGTGTTAACAAGGCGATAAGAACGCGGATGAAACACACCCCTGCTTACGCTCTTTCCCACCGCGCCCCTCTCAAGTGGGGGTGTAAACCGCCGGACATTGAATAACGCTAATAAATACACCCATTTAGGGGCGGGGACATATGTACGATTACGTAAAAGCTATACACATCATTTTTGTAGTCTGCTGGATGGCGGGCTTATTTTATAGCGTACGTTTGTTTATTTATCATACCGAGGCACAGGATAAGCCCGAGCCTGACCGTACTATACTATCCAAACAATTTGAGATCATCGAGTGCAAGTTATGGAATATCATAACCATCCCCTCTATGTACCTCACCATAGCGGCGGGTGCAACAATGCTTATCCTGAAACCAATTTGGTTGCATTTTGGTTGGATGCATATTAAACTAACCTTTGTACTGGGGTTGGTAGTTTACCATTTTATCTGCCAAAATAAAATAAAACAGATGCGTAATGGTGTATTCAAATGGACATCTATTCAACTCCGTTTATGGAATGAGGTTGCCACAATTTTTCTTTTCGCCATTGTTTTCCTTGTAGTACTTAAAAGTGCTTTGAATTGGATTTTCGGCGTTGTGGGATTGGTCTCGCTGGCTGTGATCTTGATGATAGCGGTGAAAATCTATAAGCGGTTTAGGGAGAGGAAATAAGATTGTTAATTAAAATTCACAGTCTTCAACCCCGAGTTTTGGATTATAAATTGAAAGTCCTGATCATCATGTAGAAGCAAAACATTATTTTTAATTGCGTATGTCGCAATTAAGCAATCATTCGGCTTTCTAATTGTTATCCCCTTTGTTCGTAAATTCTGATATAAATTGGCAGCTTCAATAGCCATTTCGTAGGGGTCTTCCGCCAACTTGGTCATGCTATCAAAATAAGATTTGATTTTCTTTACTTCAGAATCTAAAGCGATGCCTTGCAACATTTCCTGCATTATTATAGGGCAGGTAGCCACCACAATATATGCAAGATTACTCCTTAAAAACTTACTTGCTTGTGTTTCGATGCCCTTAAAAAAATTGATCCAGACTGATGTGTCAACTAAAACAATATCCACTATTCAAAAGCTTTATCATCAAGTTGAACTTTACCCCACAGTTCTGCAAGTTTTTTTTGATTTTCAATAGTGACATATAATTTCAAAGCCTCTTCAATAACAGCCTTCTTGGTTTTTATATTACCCAATTCCTGAGCTTTTGCTATCAATTCGTCGTTTAAATCTACATTCGTTCTCATACACATAAATTTTAATAAATATACACATTTTAGAAATTCATTGCTAAATTTATTCACCAAAAATATTTCAATCCCCATGCAACCATTTACATCTCCCCACCATCTTACCTATAAATGATGTTTTTGGAACCTAACTATACCATTCACCAATTGATTGATCGCTGCCGGGCAGGCGAGCGTAAAGCACAGGAGTTGCTTTACAAACAGTTTGCCGGGAAAATGCTGGGGGTATGCATGCGCTACGCTACCGACCGCATGGAGGCCGAAGATATGCTGCAGAATGGTTTTATCAGGGTTTTTCAAAAACTGCAGGATTACCGGGGCGACGGATCATTTGAGGGCTGGGTTAGGCGCATTATGGTTCATAGTTCTATCGAGTATTACCGAAAACATCATAAAATGATGCAGGTTGTTGATATGGACGAGGCCGCGGGCAACGAACCTTCGGTAAACCCGATAGCCTCGGCCAACCTGGATGCCAAAGTGCTGATGGGCATGATCCAGCAACTGTCGCCGGGATACCGCATCGTATTTAACCTTTACGCGCTTGAAGGTTATTCGCATAAAGAGATAGCCGAAATTGTGGGCATTACCGAGGGTGCCTCCAAATCGCAGCTATCAAGGGCGCGCACAATACTGAAAGAACAAATTGCTAAAATGGAGGGCAAAAGTTATGGATATGCAGGATAAGGAACTGGACAGGCTGTTTAAACAACAGCTCGATGACCTGGAAATACAACCGTCGGCCGAGGTATGGCAAGGCATCAGCTCCGGATTAAATACCCACAGGCGTAAAACGATGTTATTGCCCCTGCTTAGCGCGGCAGCAGGCGTAATATTGCTGGTTACTGCCGGAATACTGTTTATCCCCAAAAAACCGGTTAAAAGTGCTGATGCCCAACATTCAAACCAAATAGTTAAAATAGCTAAACCTGTAAAGCAACCAGCTGCTGTTAAAAATGATGCCGTGGCACCTCCAACACCAATTCAAAACAAAACAACAGTTAACCCGGTTATAGCACCTGTTAATACGTTAGCGCAAACAAATAAACCTAAAACAAAAAACAATTTGGCCCAGCCTGTAAAACAGCCCGTTAGCGAAAACAAACCTCCTGTAGATGCCCTTGCAGATCAGCCTGTTGTTGCGCAAGCTCCTGTTGTAAACCATGATGTTGTTAACATTTCAAAACCGGATACATCGGTTAATGTTATCACTCCCAAACCAGCTGTGCTTAATGATGACAAATCGCAGCAGGCATTAATAGCGCAGGTTCCTGCCCGGCCTGCTCCAACAGATGCAAAACCGGCAAAGAAACATCACCGCATCCGCAGTATTGGCGATGTGTTTAATGTGATGATAGCCGCCGTGGATAAACGGAAAGACAAGGTAATTGAGTTTACCAACACAGATGATGACGATGCCACCATTACAGGTGTAAACCTCGGCTTCATTAAAGTGAAAAAAGAAAAAGATAAATAAGATTAAATAGAAAAGATATATTGCAACAGATATGAAACGTCTCTTTTTTACCCTCATAATATCCCTTGCCGCTGGTTTTGCCTACGCGCAAACCAGCACTCCCGATTCAACTCAGATAGATACCACTACTACCCATAGGAAGCACGTTAAAGTAAAACTTGGCTTTGGTGATGATGTGGCGCAGGTTAACGTGAATGATCCGGATACGGCATACCATGCCCACAAAGCGCCGGGCTTTTCATTTGGCATTACTTTTTCAAGGATCGACCTTGGTTTTGCCACCCTGATTGATAACGGAAGCTTCACCCTGTCGCAAAACAACAAATTCCTGAGCTACCGCCAGTGGAAAACCAGCAACTTTGGTTTTGACGTGCTCCAATTTGGCTATCGCTTTAACAGCGCCTTCAAGATCTACGTATCCGGCGGTTTTGACTGGACGCATATCCGCATCCGTAATGATATTACCATACAGCGCAACGCGCCGGTGCTTACTTACGTGCAGGATAGCATCCATTTCAGCAAAAACCGTTTTTCGTCAAGCTACCTCCGCATCCCGTTATCGTTTTACTACCGCAGCCATGAGGATGACAGGGGTAACTACTTCAGGTTGGTTGCCGGTCCGGAGATTGGAATATTGTTAAACGGCCGTGTAAAGCAGATCAGCGAGGAAAACGGCAAGCAGAAATTTAACGATGACTACCATTTTGCCAAATTGCGCAAAGGTGTATTTGTGCGCATGGGTTACGGCATCATGGGCTTATATGCCAAATACTACTTCAACGATATGTTCGAGGATAGCCCGGCGCAAAAGGGTTTGAGAAACTTTTCGTTTGGTTTAACATTCGGTTTCTGATTTTTTGTGGGATTACACCGATTATTTTAGTGATTACACCGATACCTTACCGGTGGCCGAAAGATGATTTTTAAGAACAGAATCAATTCTGGATATTTTAATGATTGATAAAATCCCCATTCAAATCAGCGGACATAACCACATGAAGAATGGAATAATCACAAATAATCAATCCTCAAAAAATCGGTGTAATCACTAAAATAATCGGTGTAATCCCCAAAATAAAATCAACGGCGTATCTTTACCCCTGATGTCAGATATACCATTTTTCCAGGCGGTTGCCGTAAGTAAAATATATCCCGGTAAACAGCAATCCGGTTTAAAAAAAACGGATTTAACGATTGCTCCCGGGAAGATCACGGCCATTATCGGCGAAAGCGGCAGCGGCAAAAGTACTTTACTAAAGCTGCTCTACGGATTGCTCTCGCCGGATGAGGGTAAGGTTTACTTTAAAGGTGAGCGTATCTGGGGACCGGAAGAAAAACTGATTCCCGGTCATGATGCCATGAAAATGGTAACCCAGCATACTGATGATCTGAACCTTTTTGCCAAAGTATGGGATAATATAGCAGCCATGCTCCCGGCTACCGATCTGAAAGCCAAACAGGAAAAAACCGAGCGTGTACTACGGCAGCTTAACATGTTTACCATGGCCGATAAACGCGTGGCCGATTTAAGTGGCGGCGAAAAACAACGTGTGGCCATAGCCAGGGCCATTGTTACTCAGCCCGCAGTTTTATTTCTGGATGAACCCTTTAACCAGGTAGATACCTCATTCAGGGAGGGTTTGCAGCATGACATCAGGCAGATAGTGAAGGAAACCGGCATAACGGTGATCATGGTATCGCACGATCCGGCTGAGGTGCTTTCGATGGCCGACGAACTCATCGTTTTAAATAAGGGCGAGATAGTTGAAACCGGCAACCCCAAGACGATGTATAAGCATCCGCAAAACCTTTATACAGCTAAGCTTTTAACCAACTGCAATATCTTCAATGCTGCCGAAGCCCATTTTTCGGGCATCAATACCGGGGCACAGTATGTGGTTATTTACCCGGAGCATGTGAAAATAAAACTCATCGCCCCTGCAAAAAACTGGGTGGTAAAACAGGTGCTGTTTAAAGGTTTTTATGAGGAATTAATATTGCGGCAAGGTGAAACCGAAATGCGGGTTTTGAGCGAAGAACCCGGCATGCATACAGAAGGGGAGCAGGTGGCTGTGCGGGTGGATAAATGGCTGGAGTATTAAAATTTTGGACCGCTGCCGTACCTCGCGCCGACAACCGGTCCTTAAACGTATATTAAAAAAAGGTCTTAATGTTTCAGGTTAAGGCTAAGTGTTACCAGGTTTCGGCTTTCAATGTAAGCGGTGCGTTCATTCAGTTTATCCAGGATCTGGTTTAACGCTACCAATATTTTTTTCTTTTTGATGTTGAGTTTGGTGTAAACGGTTTCCTCGTACATCAGCCTGTTACGGGCATCGTAAAACTTTACCGTTTGTACCTTAGGCAGGTTGATGTTGTTTTCAATAACCCAGAAACCCTGGTTGGCAGTTATTTTATCTTGTGCCCGGCTACCGGTAATCAGGGCGGCAATAATGGCGATGGTTGTGATAATTTTTCTCATGGTTTTATTTTATGATGAAACCAATTTAGGCTTACTTCAACTATCAATAAAACATTGCAGCCATACCGCCGCTATCTGTAGATGAACTGTGGATGTGTTACTTTTAGGTACGTTTATCGTATAAACATTACAGGAAACCCGGCTTTTCATGTTGTTCGTCGTTAAACCAAGGTATTTTGTCGCAATTGATTGGTTGTAGAAGCACTATATCATCGCTTTAGCGTAAATTAGTGATATGAATCATGGTTCCGGTTTCCCGTTGGGTAATATCAGGCTGCCTCGCTTTTTGCAGCATCTCGTATTCTGGATCATTGTTTCCTTGTTTATTACCGGCCTGTATTCACTGCAAACCAACTTCTGGGTGTCGCTCCGCAATAATTTGCTTTACATGCCTATCCAGATAGCCTACTACTATGCCATTGCCTATTGGCTTATACCCAAATATGTTTTTCAAAAACGCTATCTAATGTTTATGCTGATGCTAATACCGCTTGTTTTTGCGGTAATGTTTATCAGCCGCACTATAGGGATCCTGTTTGTGGCTCCTTACCTCATCAGGGTGATGCATGTTACCGATGCAGGTTACCTCGAATCAACCAGTCGCCCGTTTTTGGAGCAATTGTTTGATGGGCAAAGCCTAGTCAATTCATTTAAAGGCAATAACCTGTTTACCGGGTTTGTATTGGCTATTAAGCTGTTTAAGATGTGGTACGAGCGCAAACAGGCCGCTTTGGAGGCCGAACTGAACGCCCTGAAAGCGCAGGTTCACCCGCATTTTTTGTTCAATACTTTAAACAACCTTTACTCGCTCAGCCTTAATAATTCGTCTAAATCGCCGCAGGCCATCATGGGCCTGTCGGATATTTTAAGGTATATGCTTTATGAATGTTCGGATCATGAAGTGCTGTTAGAGAAAGAGATCTTTATGATGCAGCAATATGTAAAGCTGGAAAAGCTGCGCTATGAAGACCGTATTGATATTAATTTCACCATCACCGGCGATCTGAAAGATAAAACCATAGCGCCGCTGCTTATTCTTCCCTTTATTGAAAACGCTTTTAAACATGGCGCCAGCGAAAAGGTTGGCGATACCTGGATCAATATCGATGTTAGCGTTACCCTCAACCATTTTAAACTAAAGGTAGCCAACAGCAAACCAGAGCGACCTGTTGATACGGGCAATGACGCTCCGGGGCATATCGGCCTGAAAAATGTAAGCACCCGTTTAAATTTGCTCTACCCTAATACCTCACGACTTAAGATCATCGACGAAGAAGATACTTTTTTTGTAGTGCTCGATCTCGACCTGAAGATAAACAGGCAGCCTAAACCTGCTTTAACCCCACAACCGGCATTGGCATGAAAATCCGCACGCTGATAGTTGATGATGAGCCGCACGCCATTGAGGTGCTGAAGAACTACCTTTCGCGCTTTAGCGAAATGGAAATCACCGCTACCTGTACCGATGGCATCCAGGCCTTCCGCCTGCTACAGCAAAAGCCTGTTGATTTGATGTTCCTCGATATCCAAATGCCCGGTATCAAAGGTACCGATCTGCTTAAAAGCCTTAAAAACCCACCAAAAGTAATTTTCACCACAGCCTACAGCGAATACGCCTTAGATGGTTTTGAACTGAACGCGGTTGATTACCTGCTGAAACCGATCTCGTTCGAACGCTTTTTGAGAGCTGTTGATAAGATCTACCAGTTGAACGAACCAAAAGGCAAGCCGCTGATAAGCCATGAAGAGCCCGTTGGCGATGTCCATACCTTCATTTACCTGAAAGTTGACCGCAAAACGGTTAAGGTGAATATCAATGATATTTTATGGATAGAAAGCCTGCGCGATTATATCAAAGTGGTTGCCCTCAATAACCATGTTTACATTACCCGGCAAAAAATAAGTTTACTGGAAGAGATGCTGCCCGAAAACAGGTTTGTGCGCATTCATCGGTCGTTTATAGTAGCGCTGAACAAAATCGATTCTTTTTATGCCTACAGTATTGATATTGGCGGGCATGAATTGCCTATAGGGCGTAATTATAAGCAGGATGTGCAGAAGAAACTAAAGGCTGAACGCTTGCAGATATGAGATAGAAAAAAGAAGTGCTTTGCGGTGCCTTATAATTAGTTTGAGGATTTTATACGGGTAAGCTATACAGGTTGTTTGTGAAATCTACAACCGCTCTCAATTTTCATTGATCAATATATCCTTCGCCATAATCATGGGTACGCTGATATATTTTTTTTCCATGTAATTGATCACCTTTTCAAGGATCTCGCGCGATTGCTCGTCCATACCTTGCACCTCTTCGGCAAATACCGAGTTGATGGCGGTGTTCCTGATCTCCTTGATCTTTTCGGGCACCCGGCGCATAGCAAGTTCTATGCGGCGTTGTTTAAGCTGCATAATAAACTCGGCAATGTTTTGCTCAATAATGGCTTCGGCATGTACCAGCTCATGATAGCGTTCCTGCAGGTTTTTTTTGGCAACTTCGTTTAACGAATGTACCTCGATAAAGTTAACCGGGAATTGCTCCAAAACCTCGGGAGCGGTATCATTAGGAATGGCTAAATCCACAATGGTTTTGCGCCCGGTTTCGCCGTTTAGCAGCGATTTGTAAATTTCGGGTGTGATGATAGGCTCAACTGCCGAAGTACAGGTGATAATGGCATCGAAACCTTTATTATAGGTTTTTAACGCTTCCAGGCCAAAAGCTTCGCCGTTAAGGTCTTTAGCCAATATTTCGGCATTGGCTACCGTACGGTTAAATACCGTAAAGTTTGAAAATTTATGCTTTTGAAGATATTTAGAAAGGTTGCGGTTGGTTTCGCCTGCCCCGATAATCAATACACGGGCGTTTGAACACAAATTGAGGTCTTTAAGCTTACGATAGGCCAGTGATACAACCGAAATGGGATTTTTTGAAATATTGGTATGGGTATAAACCTCCTTGGCCGTTTTTACCACACAATTCATGATCATGCGCATGGCATCGCCGGTTAAGCCTGCTTCTTTACAATGCTCATAAGCTTTGCGCAACTGGGCCAGAATCTCTTTCTCGCCTACTACCAAACTCTCCAAACTGCATGATGTACGCAACAGGTGTACCATCGCTTCCTGGTCTTCATAGATAGACGCGCTATCCATAAAAGTGCTCAGCGAATCGTGGCAAAGTTCTGTATTAAAGGCTTCTATGAATTTTTTCGCAAAATCTTTATCAACTGTTTGAGGGGTGGTCATTACAAACTCAACGCGGTTGCAGGTAGCCAGGTAGAAGATCTCGGGAATGTTAAATTGGGCTTTTACCTGCGCCAGTTTTTCCGACAGATTTTCCTGACAAACCACCAGTCTACCCAATTCCTTCAGTTCAATCTGTTTGTGCGTAAAAGCTATAACCTTTAGATACTTCAAAGCAGTTTTAAATTTGACCGAACAAAAGTATCACTATTCAGCACATTCAATGTCAATACTTTGTCAGAACGGCTTATTTGGAATGTTTATAAATTAGGAAAATGGCTTCTTTTACCGTATTTAAACTGTTTTATAGACTATTTAACGAAATATTCGTAAATTAAATTATGAATACGTTTAAAAAAATAAGCCTCATCATACTCATCGCGTTTTACATACTGGCAGGCGGCAATCACTTTCTTAATCCGGCTTTTTATTATGCCGTAATGCCCCATAACCTTTTGTATCCGGAGGCTGTAAATATTGTTGCCGGGATAGTTGAAATAGCGCTCGGCTTACTGCTTATTTCAACCCAAACAAGGTATTGGGCCGCCTGGGGCATTATATTAATGCTGGTTGCTTTTTTAACGGTGCACGTGGGTATGATATTTAAAGCGCCGTTTAAGGTAGAGGGCTTAACGGTAACGCCCTTGTTTGCCTGGCTAAGGCTTGCGGCACAGTTTTTACTGATAGCCTGGGTTTACCGGCACACCAACGACAAGCAGAAATTAGTTTAAACCAATTGAGCTTTTGGGTGTTGGAAGAAATGACTCACCCGGCCTACACTTTGCTGGGCCACTTTCTCTATCCTCGGATAAAGGGGGTGAACAACAAATAATCCTCTCTTTACGGCTTGCCGTAGAGAGGGCTGACGAGCGCAGCGATGTCGGGGTGAGTAAACAAAAACGGATATCTAAATACAATATATGGATCTGCAAAGTGTTGAATTGCGCAACCTGGAGGTACAGGATTACCAGGAGTTAAAAAAATCAATGAAATCGGCCTATATGGATATGGACGAAGATTATTGGGATGCCAACTCCATTAAAAAACTCATTAAGCTTTTTCCCGAAGGGCAGATCTGTGTTACGGTTAACGATGTGGTAGTAGGGTGCGCTTTATCCATCATTGTTGATTATCAGAAATTTGGTGATAACCATACCTATAAACAAATAACCGGCGACAGTACCTTTAAAACCCATAACGATAAAGGTGACGTATTATATGGCATCGATATTTTTGTGCACCCCAATTACCGGGGATTGCGCCTGGCCCGCAGATTATATGAGGCCCGTAAGGCCCTCTGCGAAAAGCTGAACCTGAAAAGCATCATTGCCGGGGGGCGCATCCCCAACTATCAAAAATATCAGAATGAACTGACTCCCCGTCAATACATTGATAAGGTGAAATATAAGGAGATTTATGATCCTACCTTGTCGTTTCAGCTCTCCAATGATTTTCACGTACGAAAAGTGCTGAAAAACTATTTGCCGGAAGACAGCCGCTCAAAAGGGTTTGCAACACTGATTGAATGGAACAATGTGTATTATGAAGAGGTAAGCAATGCCATTAATCACAAAACGGTGGTGCGCATAGGGTTGGTGCAGTGGCAGATGCGATCATACAATAACATCAGCGAGCTGCTTAAACACGCGGAGTACTTTATTGATGCGGTGAGCGATTACCAGGCCGATTTTATCCTGTTTCCCGAGTTATTCAATACGCCGTTGATGGCCGATTATAACCACATGGATACGGCCAAGGCCATGCGCGAACTGGCGAAATATACAGATCAGATTGTAGAAGAGTTTGGCAAACTGTCGGTATCCTATAACGTGAACATCATAGCAGGCAGCATGCCCAAAATTGAGGAGGAATCGTTATACAATGTATCCTACCTGCTTCGCCGTAATGGCAGCATGGAAGAGGTTTTTAAAATCCATCCCACGCCGGCCGAGATCAGCTCATGGGGGATCCGTGGCGGCGACGAGGTAAAGGTTTTTGAAACAGATGCGGGTAAAATCGGGATCCTGATCTGTTATGATGTGGAATTTCCGGAACTTTCACGCATATTGGCAGGGCAGGATATGCAGATCCTGTTTGTACCTTTCCTTACCGATACGCAAAACGGCTACAACCGGGTTAAATTTTGCGCCCAGGCCCGCGCCGTGGAAAACGAATGTTATGTGGCCATTGCAGGCTGTGTAGGTAACCTGCCCAATGTTAATAATATGGGGGTGAGCTACGCGCAGTCGGCCGTGTTTACGCCTTCTGATTTTGGGTTTCCTACTAATGGTATTCAATCTGAGGCTACACCTAATACCGAGATGATCGTTATCGCGGATGTTGATCTGTCCTTGTTAGATGAGTTGCATGAGTACGGTAGTGTGCAGAATATTAAGGATAGAAGGACTGATCTGTATAATGTTACTTTTAACGGGAAGAGGGTGTAAGCAGGATTGATTACCCCCGTTGTTCTGTAGCAGAATGTTTGTTTATAGTTACTGTACCATCAGGGTCTCTCGCAGAGGACCCTGATGGTTTTGCGATGCGTATATCGTGATAAATTTTGCAGCGCATATAGAATAAACTTACCGTCCCATCTGGGTCTCTCCCAAAGGACGCTGATATTTGCGATATTCATACTGCGATAAGCTCTGAAGCCCATATTAGAATAAACTCACTGGTTTTATCTGATTAATGTCCGTCCAAAAATCGCGATAATCTGCAATGGCAACATACTCATGAGGCTTAGATAAATGATAGAAAGCCGCGCTGCTATGCGGGTAAATAGTAAAATCGCTACATAATGACCATTTACCCATTACAGGGTTATGATGTATGTAATCTATTTTTTGATGAAGAAATGCTGTGGAAAATATAGGCTTGGCATCAAATGATAGTTCGAAAACCTTATGTTTTTGTCCTTTTGCTTTTTCTTTTTCCGTGCATGCGGCCGAAAGTCGCTCTAACAGATCTGTTTTACATGATGCTTTTAATCTTTTAGTAAGCTCATAAGCAAGGAATCTTTTACCATTACTTATAATTTTATTGAGTCCGTTCTCATTTTCATATAGTTTAATAATTATATGAACGTGATTGGGCATAAATACAAATGCGTGGGTTTGTACTTGATATCGATTGGCTATAAACTGGAGCCAGTTATACAATAAATCATAGGAATTTGTGATCTCAAATAATGGAATCTAGGCATAACAGGTAAAAGTAATAAACCATGTTTCGCCTGAGTTATCGTGTAAAGTTCGGGTCGCCATATTTAAAAGTAGATATAGTTATCGATTTTGGATAATATTACGTTGTAATAGTGAAGTTTTGTGCTTGGAGCAATAACCGACATCCTCAGGGGCCTCTGCGAGAGACCCTGAGGGGACAGAAAGGCTGGAGTTGCTAGTGCTGTAGGTTTTAACGCTGTATCCAAAGTTGTTAATGCCATAACAAGTGATGATAGTAAAGATAAACAGAAACGATGAAGACCATATTCGGACAATATAAAAAGGAATTAGAATACGTTACAGCTTTAGTATCATTTTTAGGGCCAATCTACCTAATTGGAAAGATTTATGTATTAATTAAGATTAAAAAAGTTAATTATGTTGATATAATAGTATTATCTGTTTGCTTCTTAATATTAATTGCCTCTTATATATATTTAAGCCCTGTTCAAAGATACAAGGCTGTAGGTTTTCTCATTGTTGCATTATTTGTTGCACTAATTGTTGTTCTAATTGCGAAACTATTTCGGATACCTCTTTAGCAAGGTAAAAAATATATTGCCCCGCCCCGTTACATTTAATGTGCTTAGGATTATTTTGCAATAAATCTAATAGGAGGGACACCAGGCACCCGCTGCGCATGATGCCAGGGGAGACGCTGGTTCGCAAGCAAGCTTATGACAATTCGTCCCATCAGGGTCTCTCGCAGAGGACCCTGATGGAGGCATAGCTGCTTTTTGCAGAAGGCCGGGGCAATGAGCGAACGAAGTAGGGCAAAATTTAGCAGCCCGTGGTTCTGCCCGGTTTGCAGGGCAAAGGCAAGCGAAGGTATGGTGTCAGGCCGAAGCGCAAAGAAGCCTCCTGCATATGTATTCTACAGAATATCATCGACCAATATTAATTACTATGCCATTACTTTTTTGAGCTTATCTTCTCCCCCAATAACACTAAATTAGCCGCCATGATCAGGCAAGAAAACTTTACCCTTCCCGGCGCTAAGGGCCGCCCTATGCTTATTGACGTTACTTACGATGACACTTTTAAAAACGCGCCGCTGGTAATTTTTGCGCATGGTTTTAAGGGGTTTAAAGACTGGGGAACGCATGATCTGCTGGCCCGTTATTTTGTTGAAAACGGGTTTCGCTTTCTCAAATTTAATTTTTCGCATAACGGCACTACCCCGGCTCACCCGCAGGATTTTGCCGATCTGACCGCCTTTGCCGATAATACCATCAGCATCGAACTGGAAGACCTCGATACTATTATCGATTTTGCCTGCAGCGGTGCAAGTATGCCCGTTGCTGATGGGATCTACCTCATAGGCCACAGCATGGGTGGTGGTGTAAGTATCATCAAAACAGCCGAAGACCCGCGCATAAAAAAGTTGGTCACCATGGCATCTATATCCGGCTTTAGCAGCCTTTGGCCGCAGCAGATTGAGCAGCAATGGCGTTTACAGGGTGTGTTTTATTTTGAAAATAAACGTACCGGTCAGCAAATGCCTATCAAATCAACCTTGCTGGACGATCTGGACGCGAACCCGCTTAGATTAGATATTGCCAGGCAGGCGGCAAAAATAACGCGGCCATGGCTTATTGTTCATGGCGATGCCGACCCAACCGTACCGGTAGAACGGTCATTACTGTTGCATGAGGCCAACCCGCTGGCCGTTTACGTGGTACAAAAAGGAGCCGATCACACTTTTGGCGGCTCGCACCCGTTTGCTGGAGATACCTTGCCTGCCCAACTGAAGGAATTTGCCGATACCGCGATATCATTTTTAAGTAAATAAAATTGAGTATCTTTCAATCAATCGTAACTTTTTTGCGTTAGTTACATCATAGCCTATATAAGTGCTATAATTGTTGTTATGAGCTTACCTGCATCGCGCAAAAAAGGACGAAAATACCAAAATACGATACCCACAGATGAAGCCGGCTTTGGCAAAATGGTCCCGATTTTGAGGGAGTACATGAACAACAAAGCCGAGAATACGCCAAAGAAAACCCTGGGGCCTTTTAAAACAGACCCATCGGTTTACCATACCCCGCCGCCGTCCGGTTTACGCATTACCTGGATAGGACATTCAAGTATTTTAATTGAAATTGATGGTAAGCGCATTTTAACCGACCCGGTTTGGAGCGATAGGGCATCGTTTTCGCAGTCATTCGGCCCTAAGCGTTTTTTTCAGCCGCCGATAGCTTTGGCAGATTTGCCGCCGCTGGATGCCGTGATCCAATCGCACGATCATTATGACCACCTGGATAAAGCCACTATTCATTTTTTTGCAGGTAAAAATATCCCTTTCTTTTGTTCGGTGGGGGTGGGGCAATATCTTAAAAAATGGGGTATAGCACCTCATCTTATAACGGAAATGGACTGGGGTGACAGCGCGCTGATCAGCAACGAAATTGTGTTAACCTCAACACCATCGCGCCATTTTTCGGGCCGGGGTATTGTTTGCCGTAATGAAACACTCTGGGCTTCGTTTGTAATTAAAGGGCCGGAGCATAATATTTATTTCGGGGCTGATTCGGGTTATTCGCCCCAGTTTAAGGAGATAGGAGATACATTTGGTCCGTTTGATTTAACCATGCTGGAAATTGGCGCTTACGGTAAATACTGGCCCGATATCCACATGGGGCCTGATCATGCCTCCAACGCTCATCGCGATTTGAAAGGCGAGCTCATGATGCCTATCCACTACGGCACCTTTAACCTTGCCCCCCACGCCTGGTACGAACCTGTTGAATGGCTGGTACCGTTGGCTGTGCAAAAACATATTGATTTATTTGTACCCAAACCCGGCGAGCCGACGGAAGTAAAAGGCGCATATAATTCTGATTGGTGGAAGGAATATTTGAGCCCCCTCTAAATCTCCCCCTAAAGGGAGGAGACTTTTTGTCGTGATGGGATAAGCTTTGTAACTTTACAACATTCCAACCTTAAAACAAAAGTTGCCTCGATGTCCCAACCTTATATCTTAGTCGTAAACGGTAAACCCGAAGGGCCGTTTACCATACCCGAGCTAAAAAGCCGTGGTATTAAACCCGGCGATTTTGTGAAAACCGATGATATGGTTGATTACAAAGAGGCGCATGAAGTTCCGGAACTGCGCGAACTGTTTGGTTTTGCAAAGCCTAAGCTGCTTATGCAGTATTATGGCAGTTTTGATCAGCGCTGGCTGGCCTCAGCCTTAGATTGGTTTATTGTTTTTGGGGCGTTTGTATTATTGGCGGCATTGGTGGTTTTTGTATTTATAACCGACAAGCAGGCGCGGATTTTTACTTCGTTAGCTATCGTTGGGTTTACGCCTGTCGGCAAATTTATTTATCAAGTTGTGATGGAAAGTTCGGATAAACAGGCAACCATCGGTAAGCAGGTGCTCAAAATAAAGGTGGTGGATATGGATGGCAACAGGATTTCTGTTGGGAAGGCAATTGGGCGTAACCTTGCCAAGACGTTTTCGGTACTTACATTTTTTGTTGGGTACCTGATAGCCTTTTTTAATAAGCAGCAGCAGTGTTTGCATGATATGATTGCTGGTACGTTGGTGATTAAGGATAGGTTGGTGTGATTTTGTATATTAGTTTATGCTTGTTGATATGAAAAAGGCAACTGTACTTGAAATACTTAAATCTTTCGGTGACGAAGTTGACACGGAAAAGCTGATAGAGAAGCTTCTGCTATTTAAAAATAATGAGAGTTATGATCCAGAATTTGTAGTAAAGATACAAGAGAGCAAAAAACAGATAGAAAAGGGTGAAACACGGATTATAGATATAGACGATCTGTAATCGAAAACCGGTTTAGATGTCATTTCCGCCTCACCAATTTGTATTTCAACTCTCCCCATTTCAAATGAACCGAATCTGCACTGAAATCAATATTGTAAATGTTTAAAGTGTCACCTTTTATCTTAAAAAGATAATCCTTTTGTTGTTTTGTATAAATATTAAAGCTAAACTGGTCGAGATCATTTTGCGGGCCCGCCTCAAAATCGGTGTTAACATAATAGGTTTCATAACCAGTAAAGCCGCTTACCTTACCTTCGTTATTAAAGGAGATGTTGGATGTTGTCCCGTTAGTGTCGGTCAATTCATAATTTCCACTAATGAGCAGCTTGTTGGTAATATAGGTTATACCATATCCCAAATCGTTATCTTTCTGTTTGGCTAAAACCCTGATGTATTTTACGCTGTCAATAACCTGGTTGTTTTTGTTGTAGTGATAAAGCAGCAGGGTAGTGTCGCCGCCTGCTATCTGATATCCAAGTTCATAAAAATTACTATTTACCTCATAGTCGGGCCAATTGGTTTTTAGTGAATTTGGTTGATGTCCCGGTTTAAAAAATAGCGTGAAGCTTGCGCCTTCATGGTTATTCAAACTTACACCAACTACCGTACTGTCTTTTTCTGCGGAATCTAAATTGATTTCAAGTGCCGCAGCTCCGGCTAATTTTTTTGACGATATATATGGAGATTTGGTACGGCTGAGATCGGTAATATAATCGCTGGTAACCCAAATACCTTGAATAAATGGTTTGAATTGCTGTACCAGCCCGGAGATAGTATTTGTGTTTTTGACGCGCAAAACAGTATCAGAAACGGGTGCCTTAGTTTTGCTTTTACAGGATATAAAAGCTGTTGCAATCACGACAAGAAGCCATCTATATTTCATTTGTTGCTGATAAGGTTAACGATGGAGCTAAATTAGATATTTCCGGCAAATTGAGAATTACTTTGATAATAATTATCATTTATCTACGCTCAAGCTAATCTCAACATATTCACTAAATTTGCATTATATTAATTTCCATCACTGATGAATACTGATGCTGTTAAAGTGCTGCCCGGTCGTTATTGTAACTCCTTAACCGAATATTCGCGTTTTGTTACCCGCGAGGTTAATATCGGCGATGTGCCCATGGGCGGCAATAATCCAATCCGCATACAAAGCATGACTACTACCGATACCATGGATACCATTGGTACCGTTGAGCAAACCATCCGCATGGTTGATGCCGGTTGCGAGTATGTGCGTATCACGGCGCCCAGCATCAAAGAGGCCCAAAACCTGGCCGAAATTAAAAAGCAGCTCCGTGCCCGTGGCTACACCGTGCCGCTGGTTGCCGATATCCACTTTACCCCCAATGCTGCCGAGGTAGCCGCCCGCATAGTTGAAAAAGTACGCGTAAACCCCGGCAACTACGCCGATAAAAAGAAATTCGACCAGATAGATTATACCGACCTGGAATACCAGTGCGAGCTGGAACGCATTTTCCAAAAGTTTGCCCCGCTGGTAAAAGTGTGTAAAGAGTATGGCACCGCCATGCGTATAGGTACCAACCACGGCTCGCTGAGCGACAGGATCATGAGCCGCTACGGCGATACCCCGCAAGGCATGGTAGAGTCGGCAATGGAATTTATGCGGATGTGCGAGCAGTTGAATTACTATAACCTTGTGATCTCCATGAAATCGAGCAACCCGCAGGTAATGGTACAAGCCTACCGTTTACTGGTTGAAACCATGGTTGCCGAAGGAATGAATTATCCCCTGCACCTTGGTGTAACCGAAGCCGGCGATGGCGAAGACGGCCGCATTAAATCTGCCGTAGGTATAGGTACTTTGTTAGAGGATGGCCTCGGCGATACCGTACGCGTATCCCTAACCGAAGAACCTGAAGCAGAAGCACCTGTAGCGATTGAATTAGTTCGCCGTTACACGGAGCGGAAAAGCCTCACCCCAAACCCCTCTCCGGGGGAGAGGGGCTTAAAACCCAAAGTCTCCCCAACCGGGGGAGATTTAGAGGGGGCTCATTCTCCCTATAACTACAAAAAGCGCGAAACCTACGAGGCCAACGCTTTTATTGGCGGGCACTTGGTGCCGCGCGTGGTGATTGATCTATCAAAAAAGAACCTGAAAGATCCGGCTGTTTTGAACGAGGCCGGTTACCTGTACTCGCCGCTGCTGGATAAATATAACATGGCCGAAGCGTCGGTTGATTTTGTTTACTTAGCCGATGAGTTGCCGTCGTTCAACTTGCCGGGCAATTTGAAACAGTTATATAATTACAACACCTGGCTTAAACTGGCCGATAAAACCAACTGCCACCCGGTATTTACCTTGCAGGAATATATTGGCGACGTCGACCGTTCGTCAAAGCTGAACATGGTGAGGCTGCAGCCTGCCGATATTGATTCGGATGCTTTTGGGTCGATCCCCCTGGATAACTCATTAGTGTTGGTATTGGAAACCGAAGCCCTGCACGGAATGGCCGAGCAGCGCGCCTTCTTCTTTAAAATGGAAGAATTAGGGTTGGATGTACCGGTGATTGTGAAGAGGAGTTACAGCAGCCCCACCCAACCCTTCCCGGAAGGGAGGGCTTTAACGCAAAAAGTCTCCCCAACCGGGGGAGATTTAGAGGGGGCTGATTTAGAAGCTGCTGTTTCTAAACTGCAGCTCTACGCTTCAACAGACATCGGCGCTTTGTTGGTTGATGGCTTTGGTGATGGCATCTGGATAGATGCTCCTGAATTACCTACCGGTGTAATCACCTCCACCGCTTTTGGTATTTTGCAGGCTACCCGCTCACGGATCTCCAAAACAGAATATATTTCATGCCCGAGCTGCGGACGTACGCTATTCGATCTGATGATCACTACCCAGATGATCCGCAGCCGTACCAGTCACCTGAAAGGGTTAAAAATTGGTATTATGGGCTGTATAGTAAATGGCCCCGGCGAAATGGCCGATGCCGATTATGGCTATGTAGGGTCGGGTACGGATAAGATTACCCTTTACCGCGGTAAAGAGGCGGTGAAAAAGAATATCAGTTCGGCCAATGCGCTTGATGAGTTGATCAATATCATAAAAGCTGATGGGAATTGGATTGATGTAGAAGTGGCTGAATAATGTCTGAATCAGAATTTACAGAATTTTAGAATTAGCAGAATATAAAGAGAGCCGGGTAGTTGATCCGGCTCTCTTCTTTGTATTAAACTTTTTGAAGCTTGTATAAGCGTATAATTGAGTGTTGGCTTCAGCTATTATCCGCCTTTTGATAAATAAGCCAGATAAGGTTTGAAACTTCAACCGCGCCAAATTGTACACTCCTGGTACCGGAACTTATCTCATATACTACAACAATGATGGTATTGTTATAAATTGGGTCGTTTGCGGAGAAGCTCTCGCCGGTTGATTTCCAATCAAAATCCCAGACGTTTAAGCCATCGATGTCGTAACGGTGCCCGTCGATTACCGAGGTCTGAAAGTTCCAGTGTGCGGTAGGTTCCATTTTGTTTTTAACAGGAAAAACTAAGCTACACCAAATACTCAAACAAAGTCTGATCCTTATTCAATTCAATCACATTAAACCTATGCGTGTGCATCCGCTGTAACAGTGCCGGGTAATCCTCCGCGTTTTTCAACTCGATGCCTACCAGCGCGGGGCCGTTTTCCTTTTCATTCTTTTTGATAAACTCAAAACGGGTAATATCATCTCCGGGGCCTAATACATTGGTCACAAACAGTTTTAAAGCACCCGGACGTTGCGGGAACCTTACGATGAAGTAATGTTTCAATCCCTCGTACAACAGCGATTTTTCCTTGATCTCCTGCATGCGGGCAATATCGTTGTTGCCGCCGCTGATGATGCAAACTACCTTTTTGCCCTTGATCTGCTCTTTGCAGGTATCAAGCGCGGCTACCGATAGCGCGCCGGCCGGTTCAACTACAATGGCATCCTCGTTGTACAATTTCAGGATGGTGGTGCAGATCTTTCCTTCGGGTACCAGCAGCATATCATCCAGGATCTCTTTGCAGATCTCGTAGGTTAAGGCGCCTACACGTTTTACGGCGGCTCCGTCAACAAAGCGGTCTATCTCATCCAGGGTGATGGGCTTGCCATGGTTGATAGCGCCCAGCATTGATGGGGCACCTTCAGGCTCAACGCCTATCAGGTGGATGTTCGGGTTGTTATTTTTAAGATAGGTGCCTGTGCCTGATGCAAAGCCGCCACCACCGATAGGCATAATAGCCACTTCTACATCGGGTAAGTCTTGCAGTATTTCAACACCCACGGTTCCCTGGCCTTCAATAATCCGGTAATTATCGAAAGGGGGGATGAAGGTCATTTTATTTTTTTCGGTGTAAATGAGCGCTTCGGCCAGGCAATCGTCAAACGTATCGCCGGTAAGCACAATCTCAATATTACCGTTGCCAAACATGGCGGTTTGTTTAACCTTTTGTTTGGGGGTAATTTCGGGCATAAAAATTACGCCTTTAATATTTTTTTTATTGCACGAAAAGGCTACGCCCTGGGCATGGTTCCCCGCGCTGGCGCAAACCACGCCACGGCTCAACTCATCATCATTCAGCTGACTGATCATATTATAGGCGCCGCGCAATTTGTATGAGCGCACAACCTGCAGGTCTTCGCGCTTTAAATAAACCTCACACTCGTATTTTGCCGAAAGCCCGGCGTTATATTGCAGCGGGGTATGTTTCACAACATCCTTTACCCGCTGGTATGCCGCTTCAAAATCAAGCAGGCCTTTTGTATCAGTTTCCATTGTTAATTTTTTACCAGTCGGTGCGCCATCAGGCTTTGCAAATCCTGGTCATTGATGTCAAGCTTGCTATCGGCAAGCGTTAAAAAGTTATTGTAAACAAAAGCAAGTTCTTCCTTATCCAGCGTATATCCTAAACGCTCCAGATGGAATTTCAGAGCATGCCTGCCGCTGCGCGCGGTTAGCACTATTGTGGCGCTCGGAAAGCCTACATCTTCAGGTCGAATGATCTCGTAATTTTCACGCATTTTCAGGAAGCCGTCCTGGTGAATGCCCGAGCTGTGTGCAAAGGCGTTGGCACCTACAATAGCTTTATTTGGCTGTACCGGCATCCGCATCTGCGTACGGATCATCTGGCTCAGCTCGTAGAATTTTTTCGAATCGATATTGGTATGCAGGCCTAAGGTATGGTGCGTTTTCAGAATCATCACCACCTCTTCTATCGAGGTGTTACCTGCGCGCTCGCCAATACCATTAATGGTACCTTCAATCTGGCGGGCACCGTTTTGCAAACCGGCTATGGAGTTGGCAGTAGCCAAGCCCAGGTCGTTATGGCAATGTACCGAAATGATAGCCTGATCAATATTTTTAACGTTCTCTTTCAGAAACCTGATCTTGGCGCCGTATTGATCCGGCAGGCAGTAGCCATTGGTATCCGGGATGTTCACCACGGTAGCGCCTGCAGCTATAACGGCCTCAACCATCTGGGCCAGATAAACCACATCGGCACGGCCGGCATCTTCGGCATAAAACTCAATGTCCTCAACCGATTTTTTGGCGTATTTCACAGCTTCAACAGCGCGCTCCAAAATCTCTTCGCGGGTGCTGTTAAATTTGTGCTTAATATGCATATCCGACGAGCCGATACCCGTATGGATGCGCGGACGTTTGGCATATTGCAGCGATGCTACAGCGGCATCAATATCGCCTTTGTTGGCACGGGTAAGCGCGCAAACGGTAGGCTCTTTAACAGCCTTTGAAATTTCAACGACGCTCTGGAAGTCGCCCGGGCTTGAAACCGGGAAACCTGCTTCAATGATATCCACGCCCAGCAGTTCCAGTTCCTTAGCTATCTCAATCTTTTCGGGGGTTGTTAACTGGCAACCCGGTACCTGCTCGCCATCACGAAGCGTGGTATCAAAAACATAAACGCGGTTGGGATCGTGTAACATATCTTATTTTAGATTTGAGATGTTAGATATGAGATTTGAGACTCATGCCTAATCATCAGTGTTATTGTTTTTTGTTCCTTTTATTTTTTGTGAGAAGTAAGGTTTGAGATAGATAGAAATCTCATGTCTCAAATCTCACGTCTCATATCTTTTTAGAGCGGACATTCAAGTTAGAGAAAAAAATCTCATATCTCAAATTCCTCGAAATCGCTTTTACAAATCGGCGGTACGTGGCTCCTATGGAGCCTTAAAATTCTTTCAATCTCCTGCTATAAACACGTTACCCCTCTGGGGTACTTTTATAACTCCGTTAGGAGTATCGTGTTTTATAGTTATGTTTTGCTCCGTTCTCCCGGCTCCATAGGAGCCTCGTGTTCTAAAAGCGATTTTCTTCGTCCTCTATTTACTCTTTCACTGCAATGAACCTTAACCTTTTATAATCGGCGTACCATTGGCCGTTCTCGTTATAAAAAGGTTCGAGCTTTTTGGTGATCTCGGCCAGGATCTGTTCTTTCTCATCTGCCGGGATCCCGTCTAAAAATTGTGCGCCAAACATAGTGATCCATTTGGCTACGCCCTGGTGGCCATCCTGAAGCGGGGTTTTACGGTCGTAATGAATTACATAAGTAACCCTGAAACCGTGCTCTTCCAGCTTGGTAGTGTATTCGCCTACTGACGGGAAGTACCAAACTTTGGTATCAGCTTTTTCATTGTAGCCATGATTGTGCAGTACTTGTTTGGTGGCGTGGATCAGGCGTTCAACGTTGCCTTTGCCACCCATCTCCGCAACAAATCTGCCACCCTTTTTCAGGCTGTTGAATACGCTGCGGATTGCGCCGTTCGCATCAAGTACCCAGTGCAGGGCCGCGTTCGAGAATACGGCAATCATATTTCTCGTCGGTGTAAAAATCGGCCGCGTTCTCCACCGCGAAATCAACATCCGGGTAAAGCTGTTTAGCCTGCGCTATCATTTCGGGCGAATAGTCGGTGCCTTTTACAATGGCGCCTTTATCCTGGATTTGTTTGGTTAAATGGCCTGTACCGCAACCCAGATCGAGGATGCGCTCACCAGGTTTCACATCCAGAAACTCCAACACATCCTCTCCGTATTTAAATACGAAGGCGTGTTTTTGGTCGTATAAATCAGCGTTCCATTTCATGTATCAGCCCCCTCTAAATCTCCCCCGGTAGGGGAGACTTTTTTATGTTATTTTTTTATATAATATTATTAAGTTCCCTTTTTTAAGCCCTCCCTCCCGGGGAGGGTTTGGGTGGGGCTTATAAATATTCAAGCACTTTTTGGCCCATAGCCGTGGTGCCTAAAATTTTGGCTTTGTCGGTATTGGCATCAGCGATATCGCCGGTGCGGTAGCCGTCTTTCAGCGCTTTATCAATAGCGTCGGTTATCTTTTTGGCTTCCTCCTTCAGACCGAAGCTGATTTCGAGCATCAGTGCAACCGATAGGATAGAGGCCAGCGGGTTAGCCTTGTCCTGGCCGGCAATATCATGTGCCGAACCGTGGATCGGCTCAAAAAAACCGGTACCATCACCTACCGAAGCTGAAGCCAGCATACCCATCGAACCTGCAATTTGCGAAGCTTCGTCGGTCAAAATATCACCGAAAAGGTTGGCGGTTAATACCACATCAAACTTTTTAGGGTTTTTAACCAGCTGCATGGCCGCGTTATCGATAAACATGTGCTCGGTTTCAACATCAGGGTATTGTTTGGCAATTTCCTGTACCACTTCGCGCCACAGGCGTGAAGCTTCCAGTACGTTTGCCTTATCAACCGAACATAACCTTTTGCCGCGCACCCGTGCCGCCTCGTAAGCTTTGATGGCGATGCGTTCAACCTCGTAACGAGAGTAAATCATCAGGTCGGAAGCGGTATTCCTGTCTTCACTGCGTTTTTTCTCTCCGAAGTAAACGTCGCCGGTCAGCTCGCGGAAGAAAAGGATATCAGTACCTTTCAATATTTCGGGCTTCAGGCTTGATGCATCCAGAAGCTCATCAAACAGCATAATAGGGCGTAGGTTGGCATACAGGCCAAGCTCTTTACGGATCTTCAACAATCCCTGCTCCGGGCGTACCTTAGCCGACGGATCGTTATCATATTTGATATGACCGATAGCGCCAAACAGGATAGCATCGCTTGCTTTAGCTTTTTCCAGCGTTTCATCAGGCAGCGGATTGCCGGTTGCCTCGATGCCAGCGTGGCCCATCAGGGCTTCATCGAACGTAAATTCGTGGCCGAAATCCTGACCGATCTTTTCTAAAACTGCTTTACCCCAGGTGGTAACCTCGGGGCCTATCCCGTCGCCGGGTATTACTAAAATGTGTTTTTTAATTCCCATAAGCCCCCTAACCCCCTAAAGGGGGAATTTTTGAGTTAATTATTATTTTTTGTTCCTCTTACTTCTTTTAATTTCATCACCATTTGCTCGGCCTTGGTTTCTACCCATTGGGTGTACTCATCAATAGCCAGCAGGCGCAATTCATCGTCGATGTAACCTTCCTCAACCATTTGTTTGGATTGGGCTACCTTGGCCCAGATGCCGACTTTGCTTATAAAATTGGCTTCACCTTGCAGGTAAACCTCATCGGCATCAAAGGTTTCGATGTTGGTAAAACCTGCTTCCTGCAAATAGCCGGGCAGGTCTTCGGCAATATGGTTGTTCATACCTGCATCGCCCCGCCACCTTAAAAAGGTAGCATAAAAGCGCTGCATACTTACCGGCGGCTGCGGCTGCCATTGCAAAGCCTCGTGGTTGTAATCCAAAATGGATACCATACCACCAGGTTTCACCAATGAATACATTTTCTTCAAAGCCTCAACCGGGTTGCTGAGCCATTGCAGCACCCGCGCAGATACGATCAGGTCGTACTGCTCGCCAGGTTCAAAGCTAAACAGATCGGCATAGATCAGATCCATGTTTTTTACCGGGGCATAAGTTTCCTTACCGCTCTCAATAAAATAGGCCGTATTATCAATACCCGTAACATAACCGCTTTCACCAACCAGCATCGCTATATCCTTAGATATAGCGCCTGTACCACAACCCACATCCAATACCCTCAGGCCCGGCCTAAGCATAGGGGCAAGGGTAGCATAATCATTCGCTAAACTCCGTTCATCGAATAATTTGGCGGTACCTTTGCCTTCTCTTTGGATGTGTTTTTGTTCAGTCATTTTGATTTGCGGTCATTGTTTGCTTCGCAGTCATTAGGTCATTGAGTCATTTTTTTCTGACCTTTTACCTTTCGCCTTTAACCTTTCGCCTTTTACCTCGCTAATTCAAATTCCTCAATCTTGCCTTTTTGGCTCAGGATGTAGTCGATATCATCGTAGCCGTTGATGAGGCAGGCTTTTTTGTATGGATTGATCTCGAAGCTTTCCTGCTCGCCGGTTGATGAGATAGTGATGGTCTGGCTTTCCAGGTCGATCTCTATTTCGGCTTTATGATCGGCATAAACCGCGTCGAAGATCTTTTTCAGGAAATCGTCGCTTACCTGTACCGGTAATAAACCATTGTTAAGGGCGTTGCCTTTAAAAATATCCGCAAAAAAGCTGCTCACTACGGCATCGAAACCATAATCAGAAATAGCCCAGGCAGCATGCTCACGGCTACTGCCGCAACCAAAGTTTTTGCCCGCTACCAGTACTTTACCGCTAAAAGTTGGGTGGTTAAGTACGAAATCCTCTTTAGGGTTATCGTTCTCATCAAAACGCCAGTCGCGGAACAAGTTATTGCCAAAACCATCGCGGGTAGTGGCTTTCAAAAACCTTGCAGGGATGATCTGGTCGGTATCGATATTCTCGATAGGCAGCGGCACCACTGTGGTTTGAACGTGTTTAAATATTTTAGTCGCCATTCTTTTCTTTTTTTCTGAACCGGAATTTGTCGAATTTTTTAAATTACACGAATTTTAGAATTCTTTGAATCAGGTTTTAATTCTGATCATTCTTTAATTCGGTTAATTCCGGTTCAGACATTATCCGGATTATACTTCTTATTCAATAATCGCTTAAACTGGAGGCTCTTACTTCCAAAATTAATGAGCAACCCGGTTTTTATATTGTATGCTTCAAGGTAATTAATGCCCTGGGCAAGGTGAACATCTTCCAAAAATATAATCGCTTTCAGTTCAACCATTATTTCACCCTCAACAAAAAAATCAACCCGTCGCGTACCAATCTGCTCGTTTCTGTAAAAAATCGGCATCTCCTTCTCTCTTACAAATCCTAAGCCTTCATGAGCCATTTCAAGCTCTAAAGCCCTTTGATAAATTGCCTCCTGAAAACCATTCCCCAAAACTGAATGAACCCTCATCGCACAACCGATGATTTTGCTTGAGCAGTCTTTAAATTCCGTGGGCGTTTTCTTGAGATTCTCCATTTATTTTTCTGAACCTGAATTTATTGAATTAAGGAATTTCCCGAATTTCAAAAGCCCATTCAAAAAATTCATTTTATTTTATTTTTCTGAACCTGAATTTGTCGAATTAAAGGATTACACGAATTTCAAAAGCCAATTCAAAAAATTCTAAAATTCGTGTAATTCAACAAATTCGTTTAATTCCGGTTCAGACAACTTCCTCCGCGAGGAACTCCCTTATATCCGTAACCTTCCCCGTAATAGCACTCGCAGCCGCTGTTAAAGGGCTTGCAAGGAAAGTACGGCTGTTAGGTCCCTGCCTTCCTTCAAAGTTTCTGTTTGAGGTTGATACGCAGTATTTACCTGCGGGGATCTTATCCTCATTCATACCAAGGCATGCGCTACAGCCTGGTTCTCTTAGCGGGAAGCCGGCTTCGTTAAATATTTTGTCCAGGCCTTCGGCTATGGCTTGTTGCTGTACCTGTTTTGAGCCCGGAACTACCCATACGGTAACATTATCGGCTTTGTGTTTGCCTTTTACAAACTCGGCTACCTGGCGCAGGTCTTCAATGCGCGAGTTGGTGCAGCTGCCGATGAATACGTAATCTATCGGTTTGCCCAATAGCGTTTCGTCATCGCGCAGGCCCATGTAATCGAGGGCTTTTTTATATGATCCCTGCTCTTTGGCCTCGAACGAAGCAGTTTCAGGAACGTGTTGTGTTACGCCGATACCCATACCCGGATTGGTTCCGTAGGTGATCATCGGCTCAATATCTTCTGCTTTGAATGAAAGCACCGCGTCAAATTGGGCATCCTCATCAGAGTACAGCGTTTGCCAGTAGGCAACCGCTTTGTCCCACTCTTCGCCTTTAGGGGCAAATTCGCGGCCTTTTACATAGTTAATGGTGGTTTCGTCGGGAGCGATCAACCCGCAACGGGCACCCATCTCAATACTCATATTACAGATGGTCATGCGGCCTTCCATGCTCAACGAGCGGATGGTATCGCCCGCATATTCTACGGCATAGCCGGTACCGCCGGCAGCCGAGATCTGCGCAATGATGTAAAGGATAATATCTTTAGCGCCAACGCCTTTTTGCAATTTGCCGTTCACTTCAATTTTCATGCGTTTAGGGCGCGACTGAAGTAAACATTGTGTAGCCAGCACCTGCTCAACCTGCGATGTGCCAATGCCAAAGGCAATAGCACCGAAAGCGCCATGGGTTGAAGTGTGGCTGTCGCCGCAAACATAAGTACCACCCGGACGGGTGATGCCCAGCTCAGGGCCTATAACGTGAACGATACCCTGGTACGGGTGGCCTAAGCCATATAGCTCAACACCAAACTCTTTACAGTTTTTGGTGAGCATATCTACCTGGTAGCGTGAAAGTTCTTCTTTAATAGGTAAGTGCTGATCGATAGTAGGAACGTTATGATCGGCAGTGGCCACAGTTTGTTTTGGCCTGAAAACGGGTAAACCCCTTTGACGCAAGCCATCAAATGCCTGCGGACTGGTTACCTCGTGAATGAAATGTGTATCGATATACAAAATATCCGGGAACCCCTCGCTGCTGCTGACGACGTGCGCATCCCAGATCTTATCAAATAATGTAGCCCCACCCCGGCCCTCCCCGGTAGGGAGGGAGACATGATTACTTATTTTTTTTTCTTCGCTCATAATAACTGTAGTATTTATTAAAAAGTCCTCCCCTTCCGGGGAGGATTTAGGAGGGCTGGCTTAAGCTTCTACAACCTGGTTTTCAGGGCGCAGGCTGCGTACTGTTTTACCGGCTTGCCATAATTCGCTTTCGCGTAATTCTTTCAGTTCGGCATCCAGTTTTTCGCGGTAATCCGGCTGGCTGTTTGAATCGATAGAGCGTTGAGATTCTTTACCGGTAGCAACGCTTTCGTAAAGCTCTTCAAATACCGGTTTGGTAGCATCGCGGAATTTTTTCCACCAGTCAAGCGCGCCGCGCTGAGCAGTAGTTGAGCAGTTGGCATACATCCAGTCCATACCGTTTTCAGCAACAAGCGGCATTAATGATTGGGTAAGTTCTTCAACAGTTTCGTTAAATGCCTCAGACGGGGTGTGGCCTTTACTACGTAATACATCGTATTGAGCAGCGAAGATACCCTGGATACAACCCATTAAAGTACCGCGCTCGCCGGTTAAATCGCTGTATACTTCTTTTTTGAAATCGGTTTCGAACAGGTAACCGCTACCTACAGCTATACCTAATGCAATTACCCTATCCCATGCTTTGCCGGTAGCATCCTGGAAAATAGCAAAGCTTGAGTTTAAGCCGCGGCCTTGCAGGAACATACGACGCAACGAAGTACCCGAACCTTTAGGCGCAACCAAAAATACGTCAACATCAGCAGGAGGAACGATTCCTGTTTGCTCGTTGAAAGTGATACCAAAGCCGTGAGAGAAATAAAGGGCTTTACCCGGAGTTAAGTGTTTTTTAACAGTTGGCCATAACGCAATCTGGGCTGCATCGCTCAATAAGTAGCAGATAACAGTTCCTTTTTCAAGGGCCTCTTCAATTTCAAAAAGTGTTTCGCCGGGAACAAAACCATCGCTGATAGCTTTATCCCATGTTTTGGTGCCTTTACGCTGACCAACAATTACGTTGATACCATTGTCTTTCTGGTTCAGAGCCTGACCAGGACCTTGTACGCCATAGCCAATTACCGCTACAACTTCGTTTTTTAATACTTCCTGAGCTTTAGATAAAGGGAACTCTTCGCGGGTTACTACGTTTTCTTCAGTGCCGCCGAAATTTAGTTTTGCCATTGTTTTATTATTTGATTTTTTTGGTGATTTCAATGATTTAGTTGATTTCACCGATTTTTATTTTATGCTAATTTAAGTTTATATACTCCAGTTGTACTTCATTGCTTCCAGTCGCGGTACCAAACATGTTTTGGTTTGATCGCTTTCGTCTACAAATATTTTAACAGTATCTCCAGCTTTTTTTTCGTTGACTAAAAGGAAATCAGTTGTAGTAGAATTACCAAAAATTTTATTGCCCAATCCATCCGAAAAATAGTAATTTACCAGGAATTTTGATTGAAATGTCCTGAATGTAGTCGTCCCATTATGTGAGGATATTGAAACTACATTCGCGTCCCTAATTATTCCGGTTTTATAAAGATTGAATTTTTTTAAGGCCGGGAAAAAACCTATAAATAAGAAAATCACGCCCATCAATCCAAAAATACCAGGTAAAATGAAAAACACTCCGAATGGAAAACTAAAAGGTTTCAGGTTTTTAATAACAGATTGGTTTTTGTAACTCAATACCTTTATTTCATTTCCAACTGCTAAACCGGAAATCTTTTCCAGATCGAAGGTTTCAAACTTATCTTTAACCACAGATCCATTGTTTTCATATTCATAACTGATGGTGACCGGATGTTCTCCGTTCTCACTTACGTTTTGCATTGTCTGAATGTAGGTGATCTTAGCATTCTTTTCTATGCCGTTTTTCTGTATTGCTTCATTATCATATTTCTCATAGGGTTGTGTACCCGCTACCGAAATAATTAAAGCTACAGGAAGCAATATCAATACCGCACCGCCCGTAAATGTGATCCCCATAAAAGAAAAAGGCCTTTTTTCTTTAAGCAGATTGTAAAACACTGCCCAACCAATTTGTCTTTTATTATTCACTTATTTAATTTCTGTTTCTCTGGTATGCAATCTTAATTCTTCAAAACCGGGAAACGCTTTCCTAAAATAACTTAGGAGGGCATTTCCTGATGTGGGACTGGTGCTTTAGCTTTAACCTTTCGGCTTTCAGCCTTAAGCTCTACATCGTAAATACCTTCTGCCCCTGGTTCAGGTATTCGTTTTCAATTACCTCTTCACCTGGTTCAAGCCTTTCAAATTCGCGCAGTTTGCTGTTGAAGCCTTCGCTGTCTTTGATGATGGCTACACGGGCGCTGCGTACAAATTCTATCAGGCCGTAAGGTTGTAATATGTTGATCAGGTTATCGGTTTCCTCGCGGTGACCGGTGGTTTCAAACACGGTGTAATCTTTACGTATCACTACCGCGCGGGCACCGTTTTCGCGCAGCAAACGCTCAACGCTAACCTTTTCGGCAATTACATCGGTTGATACTTTGTATAACGCTAATTCCTGCCAAATCACATCTTCGTTGGTGTGATAGTATGCTTTCAAAACCTCAACCTGTTTTTCAATCTGGCGGGTAAGCTTGCGCACTACTTCTTCATACTCGTTAATCACGATATTGAAGCGGTGAATACTGTCAATCTCCGACGGAGAAGTATTCAGGCTATCGATATTGATTTTACGGCGTGTAAATATAATAGCTATCCTGCTTAATAAACCAATTTGGTTTTCGGTATATATGGTGATGTTAAATTCCTTTTTAGAAGCCCCCTCTAAATCTCCCCCGGCAGGGGAGACTTTATGATTTGTTTTATGGTTGTTTTCCATTGTTATTATCTTTTTTATCCTCGTTTAGAAGCATTAATATCTCTGAACCCGATATTTAAAGCCCTCCCTCCCGGGGAGGGTTGGGTGGGGCTGGCTTTATTTTAACCTGATCTCGCTTACGCTGCATCCTTGCGGTACCATCGGGAATACGTTATTCTCTTTGGTTACAATTACCTCAAGCAGGTACGAGCCTTTGTTGTTCAACATTTCGCTCAACGCCGAAGGCAGATCGTCGCGGCTATCAATTGATTTGCCGGGGATGCCATAAGCCGAAGCCAGGGTTACAAAATCAGGGCTCTGGATATCAACAAACGAATAACGACGCTGGTTGAAAAGCTCCTGCCATTGCCTCACCATACCCAGGAAACGGTTGTTCAGGATGATGATCTTTACATCGATACCGCTTTGCATTACGGTACCTAATTCCTGCAGGGTCATCTGGAAACCGCCGTCGCCAATGATGGCTACTACCTCACGGTCTTGCGCTCCAAATTTAGCGCCTATAGCAGCAGGCAGCGCAAAGCCCATAGTACCCAGGCCACCGCTGGTAACGTTGCTGCGCGTTTTGTTGAATTTGGCATAGCGACAGGCCACCATCTGGTGCTGGCCTACATCGGTTACAATAACGGCATCGCCGTTGGTTAATTCATTCAGGTGCTTAATTACCTCGCCCATGGTCATTTCTTCTGTAGCGGGGTTAAGCTCATTATGGATAACCGCTTCAACTTCCTGGCGGGTATAATCGTTAAATTTAGCCAACCATTCGGTGTGTTGTTTTTGTTCGATGGCTGCGGTAAGCATCGGAAGGGTTTCCTTGCAATCGCCCCAAACCGGTACGGTTGATTTTACGTTTTTGTCGATCTCGGCCGGGTCGATATCTAAATGAATAACTTTTGCCTGTTTGGCATATTTATCCAGTCTGCCGGTTACACGATCATCAAAACGCATCCCGATAGCGATCAGCACATCGCACTCGTTAGTTAAAACGTTAGGGCCGTAGTTACCGTGCATACCCAACATGCCAACGTTTTGCGGGTGATCTGATGGGATAGCGCCCGCGCCTAAAATGGTCCACGCTGCCGGGATGCCGCTTTTTTCAACAAATGCCTTAAACTCCTGTTCGGCACTACCCAAAATAACGCCCTGCCCAAACAGGATAAAAGGTTTTTGAGCGCTGTTGATCAGCTCGGCGGCTTGTTGGATATATTGCGGACGAACAATCGGTTTCGGTCTGTAGCTGCGGATATGGTTACAAGGCTGGTAGCCCGGGAAATCGAACAGCTGGATCTGTGCGTTTTTGGTAATATCTATCAATACCGGGCCCGGCCTGCCGCTGCGGGCAATGTAAAAGGCCTTGGCAATAACTTCCGGAATTTCGGTGGCATCAGTTACCTGATAATTCCATTTGGTAACCGGGGTAGTGATGTTGATCACGTCGGTCTCCTGGAAGGCATCGGTACCTAAAAGGTGCGCAAATACCTGGCCGGTGATGCAAACAAGCGGGGTGCTGTCAATCTGGGCATCGGCCAAGCCTGTTACCAGGTTGGTTGCTCCCGGACCGCTGGTGGCGAATACCACACCCACTTTGCCCGATGTACGTGCGTAGCCCTGGCCGGCGTGAATGCCGCCCTGCTCGTGGCGTACCAGTATATGGTTCAGTTTATCATTGTAATCATACAAAGCATCATAAATGGGCATGATAGCGCCGCCCGGGTAACCAAAAATGGTGTCGGTACCTTCGGCTATCAATGCTTCCAATAATGCTACCGATCCCGAAACGTTTACGGTTTCGGTGGCGGCTGGCGCGGTTAAGGTTTCTTGTGCAGTTTCCATACCTGTTAGTTTTTTATGTTTATAGCGCTTTTTAGGGCGCTAAACTGGATTTTATTCTCGTTTTTTCTGATTGGCTAAAATGAACGCGCTTTGTTTCCGTTCACTTTATTTATGGCTTTTTAATGGGCCATTGGTTCATTAATTATTCGTCGGTAACGCAGCCTTCGGCAGCGGTAGTTACGTTTTTAGCGTAACGGTATAACACACCCTTGGTAACCTTCAGCGCCGGTTTTTGCCATGCGGCACGGCGTGCGGCTATTTCTTCTTGCGGCAGCGAAACATTTATGGTGTTGGCAATGGCATCAATCTCAATAATATCATCATCCTGCACCATCGCTATAAACCCGCCATCGTAAGCCTCGGGTGTGATGTGACCGACGACGAAGCCGTGAGTACCGCCGCTAAAGCGTCCATCAGTAATTAATGCAACTGAGCTACCCAAACCGGCACCAAATATGGCCGAAGTAGGTTTCAACATTTCGGGCATGCCCGGCGCGCCTTTAGGGCCTACATTGCGGATCACCACAACATCACCTTTTTTAACACGGCCGCTCTGGATACCTGCTATCAGTTCAAACTCGCCATCAAATACACGGGCAGGGCCGGTGAAACGCTCGCCTTCTTTACCGGTAATTTTGGCAACGCTACCACCCTCAGCAAGGTTTCCGTAAAGGATCTGCAGGTGACCGGTAGTTTTAATCGGGTTTTCTTTTGGTTTGATGATCTTTTGGGTTTCAAACTCTAATGCCGGTATATCGGCCAGGTTTTCGGCAAGGGTTTTACCGGTAACAGTTAAGCAATCGCCATGTAACCATCCCTGCTCCAAACAGTATTTCATAACAGCAGGAACGCCGCCGATGTTATGGAGGTCTTCCATCATGTATTTACCGCTCGGTTTCATATCGGCCAGTACCGGGATGCGATTACTTACAGCCTGGAAATCATCCTGCGTTAATTTAACATTTACGCTTTTTGCCATCGCTATAAGGTGTAATACCGCGTTGGTTGAACCACCCAATACCATAATCACTACTATCGCGTTCTCAAACGCTTCGCGGGTCATGATGTCCGACGGTTTTATATCTTTTTCTAATAATACTTTGATCGCTTTACCGGCCGCGAGGCATTCCGCTTTTTTCTCGTCGCTTAAGGCCGGGTTTGATGATGAATATGGCAAGCTCATACCCAATGCCTCGATAGCGGCCGCCATGGTGTTGGCCGTGTAAATACCGCCGCAGGCACCGGCGCTTGGGCAGGCATTTTTAATAACACCCATAAAATCAACATCATCAATTTGGCCGGCAATCTTTTTGCCCAAAGCCTCAAATGCTGATACAATGTTCAAATCTTCACCTTTCCAGTGGCCCGGTTTAATGGTACCACCGTAAACCATGATTGATGGACGGTTTAAACGCCCCATAGCCATTACCGAACCAGGCATGTTTTTATCGCAGCCGGGCAGGGTAATTAAACCATCATAATATTGAGCGCCGGTAACAGCTTCGATAGAATCGGCAATGATATCGCGGCTTACTAACGAGTAACGCATACCTTCGGTACCGTTGCTCATACCATCGCTTACGCCAATGGTGTGGAAAATGAGACCCACCATATCTTCATCCCAGATACCTTGTTTCACCAGTTTAGCCAGATCGTTAAGGTGCATGTTGCAGGTGTTACCATCGTAACCCATGCTGGCCACGCCGACCTGTGCTTTGCGCATATCATCGTCTGTTAAGCCGATCCCGTAAAGCATGGCCTGAGCTGCAGGCTGCGTTGGATCCTGGGTAAAGGTTTTGCTATACTTGTTCAATTCTATAGCCTTGGTGGTATCTGATGATGAACTCATTTTTATATGATATATAAACTGTTTTAGTACTCGTATTTTGTTATTGATACAGGTTTATCAGGTATCGAAAATCAATATATGTAAGGTAGCCATCGCATGATGTAATAACAATAGACTATATTGATTTTTTGAAATAAGTATTTAATTTTAATTTATTCTATTTTGTAAAATTTAATTCTGTTATTTTTATTTATAAAGATATAAAATTTTTTATAAAATAGACCAAAGTTTAAAACGGTATTCGGTATGTTTTTTATGCATGCATAGTAAGTTGCCGATTTTCTGCCTGAAATGGGTGGAATGGGGTTGGAGGTTGGAGAAAATGGGGGATTTGGGAGGGTATTTAAGTGGGCACGCTTGAGTTTTCAAAACCTGGTCGAAGTTCTAATACTGGTCTAATACTGGTTGAAGTTTAGCGTATAGCGTAACTTCGACCTAAACTGTTGCAAGCATTCTGCTTGCGAAGCGCTGTTTTAGTTTTGTTTTGGGTGAAGGTTATTATGGTTTATAAAGTTAAGCTGAAAGCTTAACACAGTATTGGACGAAGTTACGCTATCGCTAAACTTCGACCAGTTAGAAAATATGAAATTGGGTTCAGAGGTGGGTTATTACGTTAAGTTAAGGGTAATCGACATTTTGATGAAATACCACCCTGTTAAAAGTATTTACACTTATATTTAAATAATAAATCGTTTATGGCTAAACAACATCAGCACTTTATTCCACGTTCTTATCTGAAAAATTTTGCAGTTGGCGATGACGACAAATTATTTGTCGAAGCAAAACTTCGCTCTGAAGAAAAGCCAAAAGATAAGCTTATAAGCATTAAAGATATTTGCGTTAACAAAAATCTTTACACGATACCGAATAAGGGAGAAGATGAAAAATATGCATTAGAGGATTACTACGCCCGAGAAATAGATGCTGTTTATCCAGAAGTTTACGACCTATTGGTCAATCCAAATGTTACGAAAATAACAGCTGAGCAACGTGCTCAAATAATTCGGACAACAATGAGTTTATTTTTTAGAACGCCGAAATTTCTAAACCATAACCAGCGTACCATTAACTCTCTTATAAATTATGCTTCGCGAAATTTTCAAAATCAAAACGGAGATATACAGTTTAAATATCGGGATATAGATTTAAACTTCAACATTAAGGATATTGATGAAGTTCGTACTCAATTAAAAATTGATAATAAGATTAAGTTTTTAAAAAATCATTTAAAGGATTGGCACGACTTCATAACATTTAAGCTTTATTCAGCAATAGCTGTTTACCGAATCTATGATGATATTCAATTAATCACTTCCGATAACCCTGTTATTATGGATAGTGTCGCAGGGAATGCTTTTGATTTATTTGACCACACCAACATAATTTCGCTCCCGCTCGACAGCAAGCATTATTTGACAATTTTCCCTAATACTGAAGAAGCGATGTTAGACACAATTCATCGAGCAGACAGAGACCTATGGTTTGCATTAACCACAAACTTACAATTGGAGAAAAACTGTGAAGACTGGATTATAGGAAAACCTAACGCAGTTAGTGCTCATTTGGCCGATCAAATAAGGTACAATGAGGAAACCGAAGAAAATTTGCAACACGTAGCAGATGTGGTTCAAAGAGCAAAAGATAACGACGAACTGGTTGAGGTTATGCAGAAATATGGATTTCCGCATGAAAAGGTACTTGAAAAAATAAAAATGATGCTTAATGATCGAATCCATAAGGATGATTTGAGAGTCATTAAAATTAGTGAGGAATTAGCAAAACACGGTTTTAAATAATCTCACTTACCGTAAGCCCAACGTAACAGCCACAATAAACAACCCTCCCCATCTTTGGCCATTCACCAACAAGAATTGCCATTAAAGACAATAGCTCACGAGGCCAAAAGCAAACGACCAGCTATCAAACCTACTATAACAATATAAGACTGTTTGGTCTGGAATATGAGTTGCCGGATTATTCTAAAGCTTTGCTTTTTTTGTTGATGTTGGCAGAGGTTTTTAAATAGATTGCGAGCTTGGAATATTGTTTCTTCTTGCTTTTATTATCTCATTGACCTCTTCCCGAGTATAAGACTTCGTTTTGCCAGCCAAATGTAATCCCCGCTCCTTCTCCAAAAAATGAAGCTGCTCTTCGGTTAATTCCGGATACTCCTGTTGGTTTTCTTCTATAAAATCCATCAACACAAATATAAAAATTACCCCCAAAAAAAGAGCGCCCGGATTTTATCCGGGCGCTCCAATACTTTTAATAAAGCAAAGCTTATTTAGTCAAAATACCTTCGGCTAAAACAGTTACTTTATTGTTTAAAGCTTCAACAACACCGCCTTTTATAAAAAACACTTCTTCTTTGGCTGAGCCACCGCGTACGGTAAGTTTGCCATCTTGAAGGGTTGAAATAATAGGGGCGTGGTTGTTCAGTATTTCAAATAATCCTAAAGCACCCGGCACTGTTACCGAGGTAGCCTCGCCTTCGTAAACTTTTTTATCGGGAGTAAGAATTTCTAATGTCATCTTTTTTAGATTCAAGAATCAGGAACCAAGATGCAGGAGACTTCCCTTTCTTGATTCTTGACTCTTATTTTCTTGCTTCTTATTAACTATTGGCTTCAGCCAACAGCTTTTTGCCTTTTTCAATAGCATCTTCAATGCTGCCAACTAAGTTGAAAGCTGCTTCAGGGTATTCGTCAACTTCACCATCCATGATCATGTTGAAACCTTTGATAGTGTCTTTAATGTCAACCAATACACCTTTTAAGCCGGTGAACTGCTCGGCAACGTGGAACGGCTGAGAAAGGAAACGCTGAACACGACGGGCGCGTGATACAACCAGTTTATCCTCTTCAGAAAGCTCATCCATACCTAAGATGGCGATGATATCCTGAAGCTCTTTGTAACGTTGTAAAGTTTCTTTAACGCGTTGAGCGGTATTGTAGTGCTCATCACCTAAAACAGCTGGGCTAAGGATACGCGAGGTTGAATCCAGAGGATCCACCGCAGGGTAAATACCAAGCTCGGCAATTTTACGTGAAAGTACGGTAGTAGCATCTAAGTGGGCGAAGGTTGTAGCCGGCGCAGGGTCGGTCAAGTCATCCGCAGGTACGTAAACGGCCTGTACTGAAGTGATCGAACCACGTTTGGTTGAAGTGATCCGCTCTTGCATGGCACCCATCTCGGTAGCAAGCGTTGGTTGGTAACCTACCGCCGATGGCATACGACCTAACAGCGCCGATACTTCTGAACCTGCCTGGGTAAAGCGGAAGATGTTATCGATAAAGAAAAGGATATCACGGCCTTTACCATCTTCATCACCATCACGGAAATACTCGGCAATAGTTAAGCCTGAAAGGGCCACACGTGCACGTGCACCCGGCGGCTCGTTCATCTGTCCGAATACGAATGTCGCTTTCGAATCTTTCATGGCTTCGGTATCAACTTTTGATAAGTCCCAACCGCCTTCTTCCATCGAGTGCATGAAAGCATCGCCATATTTTATAATGCCTGATTCCAGCATCTCACGCAAAAGGTCGTTACCTTCACGTGTACGCTCACCAACACCGGCAAATACAGATAAGCCTGCATAAGCTTTCGCGATGTTGTTGATCAGTTCCTGGATCAATACTGTTTTACCTACACCGGCACCACCAAACAAACCGATTTTACCACCTTTTGCATAAGGCTCCAAAAGGTCGATAACTTTAATACCTGTAAAAAGTACTTCGGTTTCGGTAGATAGGTCTTCAAACCTTGGAGGAGTTGCGTGGATAGGGCGACCGTTAGTTTTATCAAGGTCGGCGATACCGTCGATAGCATCACCTACCACGTTAAATACACGGCCTTTAATGTTATCGCCGATAGGCATTTTGATAGCGGCTTCGGTATCCAATACCGGCATACCACGTAACAAACCGTCGGTCGAGTCCATCGCGATGGCACGAACGCGGTCTTCGCCTAAGTGCTGCTGAACCTCTAAAATAACTTTTTGGCCATTGTCTTTCGTGATCTCTAACGCGTCATAAATTTTTGGAAGATGAGCGTCATCAGCGAAACTTACGTCAACTACCGGACCGATGATCCGTGAAATTTTTCCAATGTTTGGCATATATAACCTGGTGTTTTTTAAAAAATGCGTTTACTGAACAGCAACATACATTAATTGTAACAGGAATGTATAAGATGCTATTTCAGAGGCGCAAAGTTACTATTTATATCCAATTATTTAAATAGTGCCCTGAGTTTTTTAAAGGATAATTTTAAGATTGTTAAATACCCGGTTTCAATGCGCGAAAGTGAGCACAATTTTACCGGTATGTTCGCCGCTTTCCATCAGTTGGTGAGCAGCTGAGGCATCCCCGGCATCGAAGGTTTTATAGATAGCGGGTTTGATTTTTCCGGCGGATATTAAAGACCAGATATTTTGTTCGAGGTTTCGGGCAATGGCGGTTTTAAATTCCTGTTCCCGGCTTCGCAGCATAGAACCGGTGATGGTCAGCCTTTTCGCCATTACTTTGCCCAGGTCAAGCTGTACCTCGCGGCCTTTCATGGCGTTGATTATTACCATGTAGAATTCGCTTATATTGACCACCTGATTCCTGCGTGAACCATTATTTCGGGTAAAGCAAAACGCGTAGAATCCTTAATGCTTATTTCAAGCCCCTTGAGCTGCGCTGCCGGGAGTTCTATCGTTAAAAGGAGTTTAAACGCTTCTTTAATGAACTCAAGCATCCCCGCATTAAACTTTTGATGCAACGCTTGTCTGGAAGTATTAATTGACTGCCTGAGCATCAGCTGCTTACTCATCCCGTTGAACGACTGCTCCCGCCAAACAGTAACATGTCAAGCAGTTCTGTCCCGCATATCTTTTTGAAGCGCTTGGTTGCTCCGCTGCTTTTTGCAAGCTTATCAAGATAACATGAATTGAATAACGCTGATTTTAAGCATTTAAATAAACCCTACATGTTTGATTTGCCGATTTTTGCTCTAAAAAATTTTTGTCCCAGCCTTACTTGATGGCTACGCTCTCAAGAGGGGAATCGCACAATCCATCGCTTTTTTGCTTAAGTTGATGGATTGTGCTCCAAAGGAGCAGTCTGAGGTGAGGTTAATTCATAACAATTTATTCATTTTTCGTTAAAAGCCAGTTTGCATATAAACGCTATCATTAAAATCAAATGATACGCATAGCATTTTCACGCCAAACCTTCGAAAAATTTCAAACCTGTCCGCTTGACGAGCTGGAAGGTGAAATTTCCCGTACCTCTATCCGTTTAAAATTGCAGGATCAAACCAGTATAGCGGCAAACCGTGAGCGCTATCAGCAGGAACTTGATCGCCTGAGCGTAATAAAATACATTAGCCAGATGAGAAGGGGTAAGCTGAACCGCGAAGATTTTAACATGAAGGTTGAGTTGGTTACTCCCTGACCGGATCTTGATTTGTTAATGATGCCGGTTTAAAATTCAGTTTTCTATAGCCGGTATCACTTGTAAAATCAGCATCAGGTTTTATTGTAGCCCGTCTATCTGTTAAACTAAAACCATGCTCCGGCTTTTATGTTAATCAGAGGAAACTTACCTTAACCTGTTACGTTATGTTTTGTAACCAAAATAATATTGGACGATTCGGGGTTTGCTCAGGTTTTTAATTAAATTTACCTAACCAATTTATTGCTTATGATCACGCTTACTGTTAACGGTCAGAAACACGATATTGATGCCGACCCTAATATGCCCTTGCTTTGGGCCATCAGGGATATTATCGGTTTAACCGGTACTAAATTTGGCTGCGGGGCCGCGCAGTGCGGGGCCTGCACCGTGCATTTAAACGGCGAGGCCGTACGCTCGTGCGTAACTAAATTAAGCCGGGCCGCGGGGCAAAAAATAGTGACTATCGAAGGGCTTTCGCTCAATAACGATCACCCCTTGCAAAAAGCCTGGAACGAGATGAATGTGCCGCAATGCGGCTACTGCCAGTCGGGCCAGTTAATGTCGGCGGCAGTGCTGCTGCGCGAAAACCCAAATCCTACCGATCAGGATATCGACGATGCCATGTCGGGCAATATCTGCCGCTGCGGAACTTACCAAAGGATCAGGGCGGCTATTCATAAGGCGGCGGCTATGCAGATGGAAGGGGCGAAAATATGAGGAAGTTATTGGTAATAAGCTGCCTGTTGCTGATAGTAGGCGGCGTTTCACTCTCTTTCAGGGCCGAAAGGAAAAAAAACAGCTACGCCGTTTTACCAAAGGATAGCGTTGGTTCGGTGAAAGCCTTCATGTCGGTATATAAAGTATTGATGAGCGCGCGCTGCATGAACTGCCATCCGGCGGGCAACGCGCCTTTGCAGGGTGATGACAGCCATATTCACACCATGAACGTAAAACGGGGAGAAGACGGACACGGCCTGTATGCTGCCCGTTGCAGCAACTGCCACCAGGCCGAAAATACGGCTGGTTTGCACATGCCGCCGGGTAACCCTAAATGGGGCTTGCCTCCCGAAAATATGAAAATGGTGTTCCAGGGCCGTACGCCGCGCCAACTGGCGCTGCAACTGCTCGATCCGAAACAAAACGGTGGCCGCAGCAAGCAGCAACTTATCGACCATATGGCTAAAGATGATCTGGTTGGCTGGGCCTGGCACCCCGGCGATGGCCGCACTTTACCGCCAATGAGCCGTGCAGCCTTTGCTGCGCAGGTACGTTTATGGATAGCCAAGGGTGCTTACGCTCCGTCGGCCAAAGCAAAATAACAGGTTTAACGCTAAACGAATCATGATGGAAACCAACACCATATCAAGAAGAAATTTTCTCCGGGCATCCGGACTTGCCGGTGCCGCGCTTTGCCTGGGTTTTTATTTGCCTGCCAACGCGAAAAAAGAAGAACTGGCAGCAGCAACCGCCGAATCTGGTTTTGACTTTAATGCCTGGATCAGGATAGATACTGATGGAAAAGTTACCCTTACAGATCACCGTGCCGAAATGGGGCAGGGCTCTTACCAATCGGTACCGCAAATCATTGCCGAAGAACTGGAGGTTAACCTGAGCGATATTCATGTGGTATTTGCCCAGGGCAATCCCGTTAAATACGGCAGCCAGATTACCGGGGGGAGCTCAACCATTCGTGGCTCCTATAAAAAACTGCTTAAACTGAGCGCTACCGCACGCGAAATGCTGATTACTGCCGCCGCCAATAAATGGAACGTTCCGGCAGCTGAGTGCTATGCCGAAGGCGGGCATGTTATTCATAAACCATCCGGCAAAAAGTTAAACTATGGCGAACTGGTGGCCGCAGCCTCGAAAATTACACCGCCTGCCCAGGTTAAACTGAAAGAAACATCGCAATATAAACTGATCCGTAAACCCTTGCAAAGGATGGATACCCCGATGAAAACCAACGGGGAAGCGGTTTTTGGTTTGGATAAACGGTTACCCGGGATGCTTTTCGCTTCGGTAGAGCGCAACCCCAGGCTTAGAGGTAAAATTAAAAGTTTTGATGCCACGGCTGCATTAAAAGTTCCAGGGGTAAAAAAGGTATTTAAAATACAGATGATGGTTTTTAAAACTACCCGCGATGGCGTTGTGGTGGTTGCCGATAGCACCTGGGCCGCTATGCAGGGCCGGAAAGCGTTAAAAGTTGAATGGGATGATACCGGGTTCGATCATGTAAACACCGCAGATATATACCAGGCTCACGAAAATCTGCTTAAAACTAATGAAGGCCTCCCTGCAAAAAAACAAGGCGAACCCGATGCCATTTTAGCAAAGGCCGATAAAAAGATAGATGTAATATATCAAACCCCTTACCAGGCGCATGCCGCTATGGAGCCTTTAAACTGCATAGCCCATTATCAGCAGGATAAAATAGAGATTTGGGGACCTATACAGGCGCCGGATTGGGTGCAGGGTGATATCAGCGATAAATTTAAAATGCCGAAGGAAAAGGTAATTGTGAACATGACCTTTTTAGGCGGAGGATTTGGCCGTAAAGCTTTCCTGGATTATACGCATGAAGCGGTTGCCATATCAAAAGAATTGGGCGGCCCGGTGCAGGTGATCTGGACAAGGGAAGACGACGTAAAACAAGGACCATATCGCGCCGGGATTTCGTACCGCGGACAGGGGGCCATTGAAAACGGTGAGATCACTGCCCTTAAATTTAAAATGGCAGGCCAAAATATCGATCACTGGAACGGTCCGGGGCGCGACAAGGCCAATGGCAGCACTACCGAAGGTTTCCTGAAGCCCTATTATGATAGCATCAAAAACATCAGCTTTGCCGATGTACCTTATGAAATGCCGCTGCCCAATATGTGGTGGCGTTCGGTTTATGCCTCAACAAACGGCTTTGCCTACGAAAGTTTTATGAACGAAATGGCGGTTTTGGCCGGGCAGGATCAGCTTGATTTTCGCAGAAAATATTTAAAGGACGAACGCAGCCAGCGCCTGATTGACAGGATGGAGGAGGTATCCGGATGGAAAACGAGGAAACAGAACGAAGGTTATGGCGTAGCCATAACCGAGTGTTTCGAAACCACCGTTGGGCAGATCGTAAAAGTATCACGCCAACCAAACGGTAAAGTGAAGATAGATAAGGTTTGGGCGGTGATGGATTGCGGCTGGTACGTAAACCCGGACATCATCCGCGCGCAGGTTGAAGGTTCGGTGGTGATGGCCTTAGGCGCGGCAACCATCCATGAGATTACTTTTAAAAATGGCCTGGTAGAACAAAATAATTTTTACGATTACCTGATGCCGCGCATGAGCGATGTGCCGCCGGTTGAGGTACACATTATGGAAAATACTGCTAATGCGGGTGGTGTGGGCGAACCCGGCTTGCCGCCTTTTGCACCCGCGCTTACCGATGCTATTTTTGATTTGACGGGCAAAAGGATCCGCAAGCTGCCTTTTAATTTAAATGAGGTATAATAATTTAAACAGCGGCAGGCAGGTTAATAATGAAGGAAATTGCTGACATTGTAGCAGCCTACGAGCGTGCCATAGCCGAAAATAAGAAAACCGCTTTAGCCACCGTGGTGCTGGTAGAAGGTTCGGCCTATCGCCGGGCGGGGGCAAGGATGCTTATTACGGAAGACGGGCAACTAACCGGCGCCATCAGCGGCGGCTGCCTGGAAGGTGATGCCCTGCGCAAGGCCCGCATGGTTATTTTACAACAGGAACCTTTATTGGTTACTTACGATACCATGGACGATGACGATGCCAAGCTGGGCGTTGGCCTGGGTTGTAACGGCATTATCCATATCCTGATCGAGCCTGTTTGTGAGGGTAATACCAATCCTATTACCTTATTAAAATGCGCCATGGCGGCCAACGGGAATTCAGTTTTAGTGACTTTGTTTTCGATGGAGAACCGCAAGGGGCCGCAACCGGGCTCCTGTTTATGCCTTACCGCCGACGGAGTGTTGTCAAAAAGCCCCGAGACACCGTTTTTTGACGAATTGCTGGAAGATGCGCGGAATACATTAACCAGACGGGTCTCCGCTATAAAAACATACCAACAGTATACCGCCTTTGTTGAGTTTGTGAAGCCGCTTATCCCGTTGGTTATTGTTGGCGCCGGTAATGATGCTGTTCCGGTGGTGAAAATGGCCGGTATTTTGGGCTGGGATATTACGGTTGTTGATGGCCGCCCAATATATATTACCGAAGAACGTTTTCCGGGAGTGAAAAAGGTAATTGCCAAACCCGACAAGGTACTGGAAAAGCTGCAACTAAAACAACCGGCCGCCTTTGTGTTAATGACCCATAATTACAATTACGAAATAGCTTTTTTAAGGGAATTACTTCCGCTTAATCCCGCTTATATCGGCATTTTAGGGCCGAAGAAAAAGCTGGAACGCATGCTTGATGAATTGGAGCAGGGCGGCACATTAATAAGCGAGAGCAACCTGGAAACAATATACGGACCGGTTGGGCTCGACATCGGTTCGGAAACTTCGGAAGAGATAGCGCTATCAATAATAGCTGAAATTAAGGCCGTGTTTTCGAAAAGAAACGGACGATCATTAAAGTTCAAGGCAACAGTTATTCACAGCGCATAATCTTTATCTGCTATGCCTTTGTTCCAGGCATAGCAGATAAAGATTATATTTAACGCCAGCCCAGGCCGGGCGCTACATGTTCTAATATAGCCGAGAGTACGTGTATGTTATAATCAACGCCCAATGTATTGGGTATGGTTAAAAGCAGCGTATCTGCTTCCCTAATGGCTTCATCATTAGCCAGTTCTTTGATCAGCTGATCCGGTTCGGCGGCATAACTTCTGCCAAATATGGCACGCTTATCAGCTTCAATATAGCCAATCTTATCGGCTTGCCTGGCTTCACGGCCAAATAAATACCTGTCTTGCTCGTTTACCAACGCGAAAATTGAACGGCTTACCGAAACCCGCGGTTCACGTTGGTGACCGGCTTTTTTCCACGCTTCTTTATAAAGCCTGATCTGCTCGGCCTGCTGAATATGGAATGGTTTGCCGCTTTCATCAAACTTAAGGGTGGAGCTTTGCAGGTGCATCCCGTTTTCGGCAGCCCAAACCGCTGTTGCATTTGATGCCGCTCCCCACCATATGCGTTCGCGTAACCCTTTGGCATAAGGTTCTAAACGCAATAAGCCCGGCGGGTTAGGGAACATGGGGTAGGGGTTAGGCTCGGCAAAGCCAACACCATCCAGCCGCTGCAAAAATTGTAAAGCTTTATTGCGGCCCATGTCTGCATCCGTCTCTCCTTCAGCCGGTTCATAACCAAAATAGCGCCAGCCATCTATCACCTGCTCCGGCGAACCCCTGCTGATGCCCAGCTGTAACCGTCCGCCCGAAATAAGGTCGGCCGCGCCTGCATCTTCTACCATATACAGCGGGTTTTCGTAACGCATATCAATTACGCCCGTGCCAATCTCTATTTTACTTGTTTTAGCGCCGACAGCGGATAATAGGGGAAACGGCGAAGCCAGCTGCGCCGCGAAGTGATGCACCCTGAAGTAGGCCCCGTCTATACCAAGTTCTTCGGCCGCTACAGCCAGATCAATGGATTGCAGCAGGGTATCAGCCGCTGTACGGGTTTGATATGCCGGATGATCAGACCAATGCCCGAATGATAAAAATCCTATCTTTTTCATAAGCTTTAATATGTAAAAGCGTTCAATGCAAATTTAACAAATAAATGTTTAAACATTTATTTGTTAAATGTCATGATTTATTGAAGTGCTTTTTATCCGGTTATTGGCTTTTTCGGCAGGTTGGGATCCGGATCAATTTGACGATTGATCTTCATGGTGCTCAAAAACAGGTAGCTTCAGCCTTTCCTCCGGCGAAAGTTTCATAAATTCCCCATAACATTTGCTGAGATAGGTTGCAAGGTTAAATTCTTTTGCGGTAAAAGTTTTGATGTCGGGCGTGTATCGTACAGCGAAGGCATGCAGTTCCTGGTCTTTCAGGGGCACATATTTTCCAATGTTTTCATCACTGAATGTTTGCTGAATGATTGTGATAGTTTTATCCCGCTCCTGTAATTGCGCCTGCTTCCTGGCGTTGTTTTCGGTGGATTTGTTTGACCATACCCGCAGGCTCACGCCCCCTTTTACCGAGCCATCCGCATACGGGCCATCGGTATTGCGTTGGTAGGTCATGGTTTGGTTATGAAACAGCGGATCGACCTGCGGCTTAAATGCCGCCTGATTTACCGCACCGGCTCCTTTGCCATTAATCACTACCTCGTTCAGTTGGTGCTGGATCGGGGTAAGATAAAAATAGCGGGCATCGAGGTTGGTAACCACCACGGTATCGGTTTTGTAGGACATCCCGCTGAAAACGAGCAGATCGCCGCCTTTAGCCGGAACAGAAAAATGGCCCTGTTTATCGGTTTGGGTTTTAAACTTGCCGTTAAGGTTTTCAACACGGATATCTGGCAGCGCGATATGCGTTTTAATTTCATAAACAATGCCCTCCTGGCTATGCTGGGCATAAGCGAAGGATGCAATCAATAAAAGCAGGAGTATTAAAGCTGAACGAAACATTTTTTAAAATTAAAAAATTAAGCTTTACAAGGGCGTTAAAAAAAGTTAAAACTACCCGAATGATCTCTAATGTTAAAAAAGTATTAAAAATCGATGAGTTTTTAACGCCCAGGGAAATTACTTTTAAAATAGTTATTGCTATTACAGAAATTGTATGAAGAATTTTCACACGAATGATCTTTTAATTCGGACAAAATTAAACGAATTACACGAATGGTTATTTCCCATTATATTATTATAGCATTCGTGTAATTCGATGGGAAAAACAGAAAAAATGATATATCGCCACTCACAGGTAACTCAGAAAAAGTAGACCGTCAAAATATTATGAAAATAGAGCCGGCCAGGCGAGATGCGGTTCCAGCTATAAAGCCGTTTCCGCCACCGCTGGTTATTAATAACACAATAAAAAAAATCAAGCTGATTTTTTTCATTATTTTCGGCCTGGTACTTTGTTAATTTGAACGTTATTTTCACCGGTTATAAAATGAAAAAGCTTTTTCTGTTGGTTTTGTTATCATGTTTTACGGGTAAGTTGTTTGCCCAGTTACCACCTGCTAATTATGCCGTGGCTCTGGGTAAGTTTAAGCAGTTATACAATAACAATCACCCCGATAGCGTGTATGCCATGTTTGGCCCCGAAATGATGAAGGCGCTTACGCCGGTTGATTTCAGGAACACTACCAGCCAGCTAAGGGTGCAGTTAGGCACCTTGCTGCAAACCGATTTTGCCAGCTATGAAACACCTATAGCACATTATAAGGCAACTTTTCAAAAAGGTGTTTTTTTGCTTAACCTGGCCTTAAATTCAGATAACAAGTTTACCGGCCTTTCATTAACTCCTTATACCGCGCCGGCCACAGCGGCATCAACGGCGCCGGTAAGCAATACTATCGCTACCGATCCGTCATTAACCGAATCGCCGGTATCTGTTAAAACCCTGTTGGGATCTATATCGGGTACGTTAGCTATGCCGAAGGAAGCCAACGGCAAAGTGCCGCTGGTGCTGATTATTGCCGGTTCGGGCCCTACCGACAGGGATGGCAATAGCCCCAAACTGGGCCTGCATGCCAATACTTATAAAATGATAGCCAACGAATTGGGCAAAAAGGGGATAGCCTCGTTACGTTATGATAAGCGTTTGGTGGGCCAAAGCACAACCTCTATTAAAGAAAATGAAATAAGGTTTGAAGATTATGTAGAAGACGCGGCAGCGTTGCTTAACACCGTCACTGCCGACGAGCACTTTTCAAAAGTTATTATTTTAGGGCATAGCGAAGGATCATTGGTTGGTATGATGGCCGCCTCTGATGAACCCATCAAAGGTTTTATATCGGTAGCGGGCGCAGGCGATTCGGCAGACAAGATCCTTACAGAGCAGATGAAATCGCAGCCTTCTTTTATCTCGGATGGTTTTAACCGCATGCTGGATAGCTTAAAGCGCGGTAAAACAACCGATAATATTGATCCCGCCCTGTATTTTATAGCAAGGCCGAGCATTCAGAAATACCTGATGTCGTGGTTCAGGTATAACCCTCAGCGCGAGATCAGGAAGGTAAAAGCACCGGTACTCATTATCCAGGGCACTACCGATCTGCAGGTAACTGTTGCCGACGCCGAAAAACTGAAGAAAGCAAAATCGGATGCGATCCTTACCATCATTCCCAACATGAACCACGTATTGAAGGAAGCTCCCGCCGATAAAGAAAAGAATAAAGAAACCTATAGCCAACCCGATTTGCCGCTGAAACCTGAGTTTGTAACGGCGATTATCAATTTTATTACAAAAACGGCTAAGTAGGTTACTTCCCCCCCCAAAAAAAAATATCGCCGCGGTTATCACCCCTCTCTATGAATGCGTGACCGTGCACAACTATTAACAGGGCGGGTTCAGTATTTATACCTAAAGTTCGCTCTGTGAAGTATTGATAAAAACGATGGTAATAAATTACTGGGAAAAGTACTTTTATTTAAATGCCGAAGCAGGCGTTGCTTTCAAGCTTAATAATAATTAGTACACCTCATTTCTATATGCAGCAGGTGCGGGGGCTGTTGCGCCTATAGGTGTGCATAACGCTATTGATTTTGGGGTTGCCTTTGGGCGTGGTTACAAAAGCATCCATTATAACCAGCCAATAAGCGTTTTGGGTTTAAATGTGGCTTATAAATACAGGTTCTGAGTGTGATCATAGTGCAATGCAGTAATCCTGTTTAGTTTGTTCTGCATATAGCCGGGGGGATCAATTCGGTTTCAAACCTGTATTTTGTCCGCAGTGCTGTACCGTCACCCCGGCTCCCCTGAACGGACGGACGGAACGCGCTGTTTGCACTTTGCTTTGGCACAATATTGTCGTAATTTCGGCGCTTAACACAATATATTATAACGTGCTGAGCATCCTTAAAAAAGAAATTATATCATACCTCAGTTCGCTGGTGGCATATGTAACCATTGGCGTGTTTTTACTGGTGCTGGACTTGTTTTTGTGGGTATTCCCCGAGTCGAGCATATTGGAGTATGGTTATGCTGGGTTAGAAAGCCTTTTCAGCACCGCGCCATACCTGTTCATGTTCCTGATCCCGGCTGTCACCATGCGCTCATTGGCCGAGGAGCGTAAGGAGGGAACGTTTGAGCTGCTGTTTACCCGCCCTTTAAAAGATTGGGAGATAGTGACAGGTAAGTATCTTGCCTGTTTATTGATCGTATTGTTCGCCTTGTTGCCCACATTGGTATATTACTATTCGGTAAGTGCGCTGGGTATGCCGCAGGGCAATATCGATACAGGAGCAGTTATAGGCTCATACATCGGTTTGTTTTTATTGGGAGGTGTTTTTGTGGCGATAGGTTTGTTTTCCTCGTCCATCACCAAAAACCAGATCATCGCTTTTACCATAGCCGTTTTCCTCTGCTTCTTTTTTTACAGCGGGTTTGATTCTATCAGTCAGCTGCTTTCCTTGCAGGACCTGGGTTTGCAAAACCTGGGCATTACGCAACATTACGAATCGGTTAGCCGTGGCGTGCTTGATACCCGCGACCTGGCTTATTTCATCATCACCGCAGGCGTATTTATCTGGCTTACGTTGTTTGTATTAGCCCGGCAACGCCAAAAAAACTTAAAGGGCACGGTAATGATCAGCACCCTAGGTGTATTGTTTTTTACAGGGATACTATCCTCATTAACTTTTACAAGGTTTGATTTTACTGCCGAAAAGCGTTTCACCATTTCGCCCATCAGCAGGCAAATCATGGATAAATTACCTAAAAAGGTAAAAGTGGTGGTTTATTTACAGGGCGATAACCTGCCCGGCGGTTTTAAACGCCTGCAAACTGCCGCCAAAGATATGCTGAGCGATTTGCAGGCCTATAGTCATGGTAAAATACAGTTTGAGTTTCGTGACCCGCTGAAGGGCTTAACCAACGATCAGCAAAACGACGTGATCCAGAACATGGCTGCCGAAGGTGTTGAGCCCACCAACCTCAGCGTTAAAACCGATAACGGGGTGAGCCAGAAACTCATTTTCCCGTCGGCGCTGGTATCGGCAGATGGGAAGGATATCCCCGTAAAGTTATTGCTCAGCAGGATAGGTCTCGGGCCCGACGAAGTGCTCAATAATTCCATCCAAAACCTTGAATACGCTTTCTCATCAGCCATCAAAAAAGCCGTTAACGGCGGCAGGCCGCAGATAGGCTTTACCGAAGGTCATCACGAGTTAAATGACGTACAGCTTAATGACGCCATGAAATCGCTGGCTGAAGGTTTCCAGGTAGGCAGGGTTGACCTGAACGCGATCTCAATAGCCGATCTGCAAAAGCTTAAACTCCTTGTAATAGCCAAGCCCGATCAAAAGTTCAGCGAAATAGAAAAATTTAAAGTAGACCAATACATTATGCACGGGGGCCGTGTACTTTGGGCTATCGACCAGGTAAGCGCCGAACTGGACAGCCTGCGCGGACATGGCGGCGAGCAACTGGCCTTTGCCAAACAGCTTAACCTGGACGATCAGCTTTTCCGCTACGGCATCCGCATCAATGATGACCTGATTGCCGACATGAACTGTTCCCAAATCCCGGTTAGCACCGGCAATGTGGGCGGGCAGGCACAAATCCAGATGCTGCCCTGGCTATATTACCCGGTGTTTATCCCCCTTAGCAAACACCCCATAGTAAAAAATCTTGATGGCATCAGCAGCGAGTTTGCCAGCACCATTGATATCCTCCATACCAAAAACGTAACTAAAACGGTGCTTTTAAACTCATCGCCCTATAATAAAAAAATAAGCGCGCCGCATATCCTGTCGTTACAGGCGTTAGAGCAGGAACCCAACCCCAAAGAGTTTCAGAGTGCGCCTAAAATAACAGGTGTTTTACTGGAGGGCCGGTTTGTAAGCGACTGGCAAAACCGCCCGCTGCCAGAAGGTTTGAAAGAGCAGGTAACCATACTGCAGCAAAGCGTACCCACCAAAATGATTGTGATAAGCGATGGCGATATTTTAAAGAACCAGGTAGGCAGCGATGGTTCGCCCTACCCGCTGGGCTATGATCATTATACGCACCAAACCTACGGCAACAAAAACCTGCTGCTTAATATTGCCGATTACATGACAGACGATTCGGGCCTGATAGCCCTGCGTACCAAAGAACTTAAGGTGCGTTTGCTTGACAGGGCGCGTGTGCGTACCGAAAAAATGTACTGGCAAATATTAAATACCGCCGCGCCGCTGGCCTTAGTGTTAATATGTGCTATTTTTCAACATTATTTACGCAGGCAAAAGTATGCCCGTTAAATTTTATATTTTTGATTGCTTAAATACAACCATATGAGATTTATTGTTTCTACATCAACATTACTCAAACAACTGCAGGCAGTGAGCGGCGCGCTAAGCAGCAGCACGGTATTGCCTATTCTGGAAAACTTTTTGTTCGAGATAAAGGATGGAAACTTGACCATTTCTGCTACCGATTTGCAAACCAGCATGACCACCTCATTGCCGGTTGAGGCTAAAGAGAATGGCAGGATCGCTATCCCATCGCGTATATTACTGGAAACCCTTAAATCATTGCCCGAGCAGCCTGTGGCTTTCGCGGTTGATGATCAAACCTTCGCCATCGAAATTAACGCCGGTGATGGTAAATACAAACTAAGCGGCGAAAACGGTGAGGATTTCCCGAAAATCCCGGTTGTTGAAAACGCGTCGTCAGTTAACCTGCCCGCTTCAGTTTTAGCCGAAGCCATAAACAAAACTATTTTTGCGGTAAGTAATGATGAGTTACGCCCCGCCATGACAGGTGTTTACTGCCAGCTCAGCACATCATCGCTTACCTTCGTATCAACCGATGCGCACAAACTGGTACGCTACCGCCGTAAAGATGCAAAAGCGGCAAGCACTGCATCGTTCATATTACCTAAAAAAGCTTTAACGCTTTTAAAATCATCATTACCAAGCGATGATGTAAACGTATCAGTTGAATATAACTCAACCAGCGCCTTTTTTAAATTTGGCAACATTAACCTGGTTTGCCGTTTAATTGATGAACGCTATCCTGATTACGAAGCGGTTATACCTCAAAACAATCCTAATAAATTAAGTATCGACAGGCTTACCTTTTTAGGTTCATTAAACCGTGTGGCTATTTATGCCAACAAAACCACCCACCAGGTAAGGCTTAAAATAAACGGCAGCGAGCTGAACATTTCATCCGAAGATATTGACTTTGCAAACGAGGCCCATGAGCGCTTAAGCTGCCAATATGAGGGAGACGACATGGAAATTGGCTTCAACGCGAGATTTTTGATAGAAATGTTGAAGAATTTAAGCTGTGAAGAAGTATCTTTGGAAATGTCAACGCCAAATCGCGCAGGCTTATTGCTGCCGCAGGGTGGTGATGAAAACGAAGATGTGCTGATGCTGGTAATGCCGGTGATGCTTAATAGCTATGCTTAAGTGTAAACTTAAATTATAAATCCAAAAACTAAGTCCGGCACGTAAAACCGGACTTTTTTTGTTCAGCAACCGATACCAAAAATTACAGTAAGCAGTTATAGCTTATAATTGTATATGAATATAAAGGTTAAAGCTTTATTGATAACAGCCGCAGTTGCGAGCTGCCTTGCAGCCTGCAAAAAAAACACTAATGATAAGCCGGATGCCGCTTCAGATGTATCGGGCTTAAACGTGATCAATGCTACGTTTAATGATGTTAATGTTTATTTAAATGGCAACCGCATCAACCAAACATCAACTTATTATCCGGGTGGTACGCTGGGCTACCTTTCGGTAAAATCAGGCACCCAAAATTATTCGGCTAAAATAAACGGCACCGGTATTGAGTTGTTCAGCATCCCCATGACGCTCAGTAAAGATTCGGTTTATTCGTTTTACGTAGCCGGTACTACTGCCGACATGGCTTTTAAAACTACCGATGTGCTTGTTTCAGATACCGGCTCTTCACCACAAGCCAAAATAAGACTGGTTAATGCTTCGCCGGATGGAGGGAATTTCAGTATGCATTTTGAAGGTAGTGCCGACACCAATAAATTCCCGGGTGTACCATTTAAAACCACTACCAACTTTGTATTGGTAAAACCCGGTGTACATAACATTGCGTTATACGCTAATGGCCAGCTTACAGCTGTAATGAGAGATACGGTACTGCTTAGCGGCGGCAAAGTATACACCTATTACGGCTTTGGTAATAAAACTACAGGATTAGGCGCCGGCGTTTTCAACAATAAATAAAAATGACTGAGAAGAAAAAAAGCAAGGTACTGGTTTCATTTTTCGCGGTGATTGTATTTGCCATGCTTGCCTGCGGCATATCATCATGCGGTAAGGGAGCAAACGCGTCATCGGTAGGTATTAACACGGGTATTCAGATAGTTAACCTTAGCTCGGATATCCAGGCGGTTTACCTGTACCAACATTTTATCAGGTACAATACAACTACTTATACCTATCCAAACAGTTCGGGGTATTTTTACCTTTCAACTTTACAGCCGCCGCTTCAGATCAAAACGGCGACACTGGCACCGTTAACCTTGCTGCAGTTTGATACTACGCTTAAGGCCAACAGCAAGTACACCCTTTTTATAACCGGCCTGCGCAAGGATAGCACGATAGCTAACTCATTCATTGTATCAGATAATACAAGTTTGCCTGCTATTGGTAAAGGCAAGGTAAGGTTTGTAAATGCTTCGGTATCTTCTCCCGCGCTCGATCTGCGGGCTAATGATACGCTGGCTATTAAGGGCGTAACCTTTAATAAGGTTTCTAATTATGTGGAATTACCCGCCGGGAGCTATAATTTTACCATTACCAAAACAGCCACACCCAAACAAATAGAAAAAACACTACCCAATGTTACCATACAGGATGGCAGGGCGTACACCATTTACACGCTTGGCGTAGTGGGCCGGGCCGATTCGCTGGCTTTTGGCGCCGGGGTGCTTACCAATAATCTGCTTTCTAAAACACTTCAATAGTAGGCTATTTGCTTAATATTTATATTTTTGGGCAAAATTTAAGCCTGTGGAAGTAATAAAAAGCATTATCGACTTTGTACTGCATATTGACAAGCACCTGGTGCAAATAACAAGCGCTTACCAGGGCTGGACATACCTTATCCTGTTCCTGATTATTTTTGCCGAAACAGGCCTGGTAATTTTCCCCATTTTACCTGGCGATTCATTGTTATTTGCTGCAGGCGCGCTTATTGCCGGTGGCAGCTCGGGTTTGGATATCTGGCTCCTGGGCATTATTTTAATTGCAGCCGCCTTTATCGGCAATACGGTAAACTACTTTGTGGGTAATTACCTTGGCATTAAAGTATTTAAAGAAGAAAACAAGATCCTGAAGCTGGAATACTATCTTAAAACCCAGGCTTTTTTTGATAAGCACGGCGGCAAAGCCGTTATCTTCAGCAGGTTTATGCCTATCATCCGTACCATCGCGCCATTTGTAGCAGGTGTGGGCAAGATGCCTTTTTTAAGATATAGCCTTTACAACATCATCGGTGGCGCCTCATGGATCATAGTATTTCTCTTTGCAGGATATAAGCTGGGTCAGGTGGAGTTTATTGCCAAAAACTTTTCGCTGGTTGGGGTGATCATTATCCTCGTATCTATATTACCGCCGATAGTAGCAGCTATTAAAAGCCGCACAGGCAAGAAAACTGTTCAGCAGTAAAGCATCCGGGTGTAGAAAATTAATCTCTGGTACTAACGTAATGTCATTTCGATATAGCGGGGGGACGGACTGAGAGGTGGCGCGAAAGAGAAATCTTATACGTCATGCAAAGTGGCTTCATGGATACAAGCAGGGCGTATAAGATTTCTCCTCACCCCGAGCCGCAGCCCCTCGCTGTTCGTTCGAAATGACATCGCGGTTTTCTTATCCTGAACTAATATTATTTATTAACCGGCAATACCTTCCCCTGCCTGTAGGCTGTTTCTTCTTTCTGCAGATCAGCCTTTTGCCCGGCGCTTAAAGGCTGGGTAATCAGTTTATCCAGGTCGGGCTGACCGGCGTCTACCCAGGCAGAATACCAGTAGCTGCCCACCGAACGGACAGACGTACGCATTTTTCGCTGGATCATGCCTTTCAGCATCTGATGATAGGCCAGCGCGTAAGCTGCCGAATAATCCTGCACCTGCCTTTTACCATGCTGTACCAGCCCGAACTTTTTATCCTGCGGAAAAGTTTTGTTCAGCATCCGCTCAAAGCGCAAAACGCTGTCGACACTTTTGTATGATGACCGGCAAATACGAAAAGCCTCCTTAAGCGGGTTATCAATATAACGGGCCTTACCCACATAATAATTGTATTTATTGCCGAATAACTCTGGCAGTCTACTTTCCCACAAAGCGTGGATACCCTGCTGCCCGCTTAATTGCCCGTCGTAGTTTTGGGTGAGATGGAGCGGCACGTGCGCGTCGGCAATATAATGACCTAAATAAGCCGAGGCATTTAAAATGCCTGTAGTATCATGCGCTTTAAAAGCCCTAACCAACCGGTAGTATTGATATTGAATACTCCAGGGTACGGTGCCATATTTGATAATGGTATCTTTTGAGTATTTGGCAACGGCAGCCTTCCATTTTTCAGGCATCACCTCAAATGGCTTTTTGCCATAACGGTCGGCATCAAAAAAGTGGCGTGGCGCTTCTGCCGAATCTACATACCGGCGTTTATCGGGGCTTACGGCATGCTCTGTTATATAATTGATATTAGCTTTATAAAAACCGGCCATCGGTTTGGGCAAAGTAAAAACTGCCAGGCGGTTAATGCGGTAGTGGGCGAAGAAACCCCATGATGAGCACAGCATCATTATACTCATACCTGCTGTGATCAAGGCTATCCGGCGTTTCATGAAGGTAAAGATGCTACTTAAACGCGAATTTTAAATCACAAATTATACTTCTCCCTGAGCTGCCCGCTCACCGCACTTGCCTCGTCAATAATGCTCGACGGGAAGCCTACACCTTTTAAAACCGCTATGCCGTTCCTGTTTTTCAAAAGCCCTTCTTTTATTTTATAGTCAAACACCAGCCGATCATCGCCAATCACCTCTTCAAATGAAAAAACTTTGTAATCGGTGCCCAATAATTCGGCAAGTTCCAGATCATGGGTAGAAACAAACACAAAAATTTGATTTTGGATAAAATAGCTTAGTACAGCTTTGGCTGCGGCTATGCGTTCGATGGTGTTGGTGCCCCGAAAAATCTCGTCGATAATTACCAGGCTATTGGTGGGTTTACAGGTGATAGTTTGATCAACAATGTTCTTAACCGCCAAAGCCTCGGCCTGGAAATAGCTTTTGTTATCGCCAAGGTCGTCGGTCATGTCGATACTGGTAAATATTTTAAGCGGCGGGGCTTTATATGCTGTGGCAAAGCTGGTGTTTATAGTTTGCGAAAGTAAGGCGTTAATAGCTATAGCCCTGATGAAAGTTGTTTTACCCGACATGTTTGAGCCTGTAATCAGAACGCCATGCCGGTTATCTATCGAAATTGAGTTAGGTACGCAGTTTTCGATAAGCGGATGATAAAGATCTGTAATCGATATATTGGTATTGCCGGTTTCAAGCTGCGGTATGCAATAATGCCGGGCACCATCCCGTACTGACAGGACGGAAATAGCAACATCAACTTTGGCTACAGCTTCATAAACAACTTTAATATCAGCAAGGTATTTATTTACCTTACTGATAGATTTGATGAACACCATTGGCTCAATAAGCAGGAACATTTTAAGCCATTCGCTTACCAGGTAAGCCACATCGGTAGGGTCAACCGATGCTTTGTTTTGCAGCGTGATAAAATTAAGAGACTTTTTGAGCCTGCCTAAGTTGGCGAGACTGGTACGGATATTCTCCTCCTGATCTGATAAGTTATTTTCATCCAGCCAGGCGGCAACTTTATGTAGCGCCAGCAATTGCGGTAATGAATGCGTATAACTCATCATCTGCGTTTTGTTGCTATAATGTATAACCACATTGGCAATCATCAAAACCAATAACAACATCATCATAAACTGGTTGGCTGCTATGAAAAGGCTTAATGCTACCCCGACAATTAAAAAAGGTGCAATGCTGATGTACATATTCCCGATAGCGGGGAAAAAAGATCTGTGTGGCTCTTTAAATAGTTGAGGTAAGTAATAGGCATCGTTATTACCTAATTGGGAGAGTTTGAACTCGGTAGCTTCCCTAAGTTCAGTGTCAGCGGTAAAATGGCTAATCCGCTGTTCAAGCGCGTTAAAATATCCCTCCGAACTTTGAGGCGAATGCAATTGCTTGTATAAATATTGCTGACCCGGCCGGGAATTAGTGCGGTCAATAAATTCAAATACATTATCGAGGTCAAGATCGGCAGCCGTACTGGCAGCGATCTGGCTGGTGCCGCCATAAGCGGTTAAATAGTAACTGATCAGCTTAAAGTTTCTGCCTGCTATAATAGGTTTAGCCCATCGCTCCTTTATTTCGGCCAGCTTTGTTTTTTGTTTGGCTTTACTTTTTAAGTAGCTTATTAAAATAACGACAAAAGGTAGTAGCAGTACAGCAATAATCCAGTAAAACATGGTTAAAAGTAATATTAATAAAGCTAATGTATTTGCTTGTTAATATTACCCGGTTTCACTGGTATAAAAACAGGCCGAAAGTTGGTACTATAATCTTCCCGAATAAACTTTGGTATCGTAATTTATAGTAATTACCCCACCCTGCTCAAACTTATCAAAAAGCGCCTGCAGATCGGTGATCATGGCTTCAAAACCCGCATCATCCTTAGTTGGCATGTACGATGATGACACCAGCCTGCCTTTTAGCCCTTCAAAATCAAACACCTGTTTATTTTGAAATATTTCAAGATGCATAACTGCCGGGGTAAAGAAAGCGGCTATACGTTCTGCATCTATATTTCGGTGATCAACTTTAACGTAATCGCGCGCGTGTTTGATAATTAGCTGATCATATTGCTGTTCAAATGCAGAGCCGGTTTTTCGCTCATTCCAGATCAGGGCTACAATGCCATTGGGTTTCAATATCCGTTTAAATTCGGTGCGGGTAAGCACAGGATCAAACCAGTGGAAAGCCTGGCCTGCAACAATAGCGTCGATACTTGCGTCGCTGAGCCCGGTATTTTCGGCAGTGCCGTTATGGGCCATAAAACCATGATATGCGCCTAATAATTCGATAGATTTGGCACGCATTTCGGCATTAGGTTCAACGGCTATAACCCGGTAACCTTTATTTAAAAATATAGCTGCTGAAATACCTGTACCTGCACCAATATCGGCTATCAGTTTATCCTGTGTAAGGGCATAGGTATTATGTAAAAAGTTAACGATTGACGCAGGATAATCCGGGCGGTATTTTACGTAATCTTCAACCCTGTTGCTAAACCTTGTGGTGCTATCGTTAACCATCATAATCGCTTTGCTTAAAATAACGTTACAAAAATCAATGTGTTGTATGAACACGCAGTGAAATTATGGTTAAAGGAAAATTAAATGAGCAAGCCGCAAAATTCAGATTTTATAAGCGGCCCGGCAGAAAATCAGCACGATGCGCTTAAAAACTAAATTAAAAAACAACTTGCATATTAGTTTTAATCACCCTATATTTGCAGTCCTTAAAATAAGTAGAAAAGAATAACAAGCTATACGAGATGGCAAATCATAAATCATCATTAAAAAGAATCAGGGCAAATGCTGCGAAGCGTCTGCGTAACAGGTACCAGGCTAAAACAACCAGGAACGCTATTAAAAAATTAAGAAACACTACAACCAAAGCTGATGCTTCAGTATTGTTGAGCAAAGTGATTTCGATGCTTGATCGTTTAGCTAAAAAGAACGTTATTCACAAAAACAAAGCTTCGAACAATAAATCAAAGCTTACTAAATTTGTTAACGGCTTAAGCTAATCTCAGCTTCAACGATATATTAAAGGGATAGTACAGCGGTACTGTCCCTTTTTTTGTTTGGCGTTTTTTTATACATTAATGCCGTGGAAAACTACGCAAACAAAATCAGCATTAAAGCCTGGGCTGAAGAAGACCGCCCCCGCGAAAAGCTAAGCGGCCAGGGCAGGCGGGCCTTAACCGATGCCGAACTGATAGCTATACTGATAGGCTCAGGCAGCCGTACCGAAACCGCCGTAGAGCTAAGCAAACGCATTTTGCACCATTATGATAACGACCTGAATAAGTTGGGCAAAGCATCCATTACCGAGCTATCCAAATTTAAGGGCATAGGTGAGGCCAAAGCGATAGCCATTATCGCCGCGCTTGAGATAGGCAGAAGGCGCAATGATTCGGAAGCTTCGGTAGTTGAGTTTATTACCGCCAGTAGGGATGGCTACAATATCATGCGCCGCCATTTGATGGATTTAAACCACGAAGAGTTTTGGGTGATATTGCTGGGCCGGTCAAACAAAGTATTAGGAACAGAGCTGATTAGCAAAGGTGGATTATCAATGACCATATGCGACCCGAAGATTATTTTTTATGCAGCCCTGCAGTACCAGGCCAGCAACCTGATCCTGGTGCACAACCATCCGTCGGGCAACCTCAAACCAAGCCAGCAGGATATTGATCTCACTAAAAAAATAGCGGCAGCCGGCCGGATGTTAGATATCAAGGTATTGGATCATTTAATTATAACTGATAGCGCTTATACCAGCCTGGGCGATGACGGGCTGATGTGAGCTTTTATATTTCCGGTTTGCTACTGCAATTCCCAAACACCTTCAAGGTAAACTTTATAGCGCTGGGGCTGAAACTCGCCGAAGGCAAAAACAAAAATATGATGACCTTTTTTGGCGTAGTAAAGCCTGAGGCCGTCGCTGCCCTGGTAAAGGTTTAAAAAGCCGCCATCAGTTTTAAAACCTGCGGTTTTTACAATGCTATTAAAGTTATCAGCACCTATAACATCAGCCAGACCCTCAAAGTTATTATTTGCAAAATCATCAAAACTTATTGAGCCATGGGGTAGTTTAATATCGAAGGTTTTATTGAACAGGGTATCATCTGTATTATCAAACAGCAGTGATTTTGCTATCTCGTATCTTTTAATCATCAACAAAGATATTAAAAACGAATGCCGGTTTAAAGGCAATATAAACCAACCTTCAAACCGACATCGTTATCTCATGATCAGGTTTATTGTTTTTGCTCTTCCAGGTAACCCTGCTGTTTAAGGTCGTTGATACTGTATGGTAATTCATACTGGATACCTAAACCCGGTTGGCCAAACCAGGGGATAATTTTCCCTTCACGTACTTTAGGTATCGGTTTCAATATCACATATATTTTATAAGGCTTTTTCAATGTAGCATCGGGCAGGGCGCGCTCAGGGAAGGGCACGCCTTTAGGCGAAACAAAAGTACCCTTATCCTGAAAAACCCCATTGGCGTCAGTATAACCACCGTAACGATCAATTAGAAAGCCCTTTTTTAGCGTAACAATAAGCAGGTTAACCGCGCCTCGGTTTGGAGGCCAGCCGCCGTTTAATTGCTTATCATTAAACAGTTGCTCAAGCGCAGGCCAGTTTTCGGCTTTCCAAAGTACCCAGGCCGAATCGGCATACTCTTTTTTGGCCGAGGTATCGGCAAAATCGGTTACCGAGGCCTTAAAATCGGCGTAGGTAACACCACGTACGATAGCATGATGTAATTTGGCGGCATGCGGGCCATGTTGTTGTACAGATTGGGATTGAGCTGTTGTTATAAAGGGCAACAGCACTGCTAACAGCAGCAATTTAAGTGTCTTCATGTTGATGTGGTTTGGTGTATTAAAACTAACAGGAGTAAAGCAGATATAAAAGGATTTTATGATATTTTTTTATTCATATTAATAATATAATATTTTGCCTGTTGCCGGTATTATGGCGCAGGTTGTTGGTGTGATACCGGCAGCGGGCTTAGCTTCCCTATGCCCTCAACCGGCGCTCCTATTTAATCCAACCAAAACAAGCAATTAAACTAATTTATTACCTTCGTACCTATGTCATCAGCTGAAGCAAAAAAACAAATAGAGGCATTAACTACCGAACTTAAACAGCACAATTACAACTATTATGTGCTGGCCATGCCTACCATATCCGACTTTGATTTTGATAAAAAGCTTGAGCAGCTTAACAGGCTGGAAAAAGAATATCCTGAATTTGCCGACCCTGATTCGCCAACACAAAAAGTAGGCGGCGATATCACCAAAGAGTTTGAAACCGTGCGCCACCGCTGGCCGATGCTCTCATTAGGTAATACTTATAACGAGCAGGAACTGCTTGATTTTGACCAGCGTGTGCGCAAAGCCATAGGCGACAATTTTGAGTATGTATGCGAACTGAAGTTTGACGGCCTGAGCATGAGCCTTACCTATGAAGATGGCAAACTGGCGCGCGCTGTTACCCGCGGCGACGGCGTTCAGGGCGATGATGTAACCACCAACATTAAAACCATCCACACCATACCCAAACGCCTGCACGGCGAGGGCTACCCTGCTTATTTCGATATCCGCGGCGAGGTGTTTATGCACCGCAAAGCTTTTGACAGGTTAAATAACGAACGCATAGAAAACGGGGAACTGGCCTATGCCAATCCCCGTAACTTCGCGTCGGGGACGGTAAAAATGCAGGATTCGGCCGAGGTAGCCAAACGCCCGCTGGATTGCTTCCTGTATTTTTTATACACCGAAAAGCCGCTGTTTAAAACCCATTGGGAAAGCCTGCAGCATGTTAAGCAATGGGGGTTCCATACCAATGATCATAGCGAGCTTTGTCCCGATATTAAATGCGTACTGGAGTTTATCAACAAATGGGATAAGGAGCGTTTTAACCTGAGTTACGATATAGACGGTATTGTTATCAAGGTAAACAATTATTCGCAGCAACAGGAGCTTGGCTTTACCGCCAAATCGCCGCGCTGGGCTATCTCCTATAAGTTTAAAGCCGAACGTGTTGAAACCGAACTGCTGGAAGTGAGTTACCAGGTAGGCCGCACCGGCGCCGTTACACCGGTGGCTAATTTAAAGCCGGTGCTGTTGGCAGGTACTACGGTAAAACGTGCCACCCTGCATAACGCCAACGAAATTATCCGGCTCGACCTGCATGAAGGCGACACCGTTTTTGTGGAAAAAGGAGGCGAGATCATCCCGAAGATTATCAGCGTAAACCCCGAAAAACGTAAAGCGGGTGCGGCGCCAGTAGTTTACCGTACCACCTGCCCTGCCTGCAATACGCTATTGGAGCGCAAAGAGGGTGAAGCCGCTTTTTATTGCCCTAATGACGAAGGCTGCCCGCCGCAAATAGTTGGCAAGATGCAGCACTACATTGGCAGGAAAGCCATGAATATTGATGGCCTTGGCGATGAAACGATTGAAACGCTTTACAGCAAAGGTTTCATCAGCCACATCAGCGATATTTATGAACTGCACACCCGCGCCGCCGAATTAAAACAGATGGACCGGTTTGGCGAAAAATCAATCAACAATATGCTGGATGGCATTGAGGCTTCCAAAAAAATGCCTTTTGAAAAAGTGCTTTTTGGTTTGGGGATCCGCTATGTGGGTGAAACAGTAGCTCGTAAGCTGGCTTTCCATTTTAAATCGATAGATAAGCTGATGGCTGCCACCGTTGAAGAACTTACAGCGGCCGAGGAAATTGGCGAACGCATAGCCCAAAGTATTACCGAATATTTTACAGGCGAAGTACACCGCGAGCAAATAGAAAAACTGCGCAGCCACGGCCTGCAGTTTGTTGCCGAAGAAAAAGAGGTGGTACTGGCAAGCGATACGCTGGTTGGTAAAAACTTCATCATCTCGGGCACCTTCGAAAAGTTTTCGCGCGATGAGTTGAAAGACCTGATCGAGCAAAACGGCGGCAAAATATTGAGTAGTATTTCGGCCAAGCTGAATTACCTCGTAGCCGGTGATAATATGGGGCCCGCTAAGCTGGAAAAAGCCAATAAACTAAACATCCCTATCATCAGCGATGATGAATTACTGGCGATGATTAAATAACTGTAAGCGCTTATATTATTACAAAACAAATGAAATGGCATCCTAAACGGGATGCCTTTTTACATTATTTAACATTTTGGGGCTGTAACAATCAATTTATAAACTTCATCTTAGCGGTAAAAATCAGCTCAATGAAGCCAGTCCTGCTTATCCTTCTCTCTCTCTTCAGTTCTTCTTTATTCGCGCAGCAATTTACTATCAGCGGCAAAATAACCGATGAGGGCGGCAGACCTGTCCCCTTTGCGTCTATCTACATTAAAAACACCACCAAAGGCGCCTCTGCCAATAACGAAGGTAACTACCAGTTGCGCGTTAACGCCGGAAAGTACGATATCCAGTACAAAGCCGTAGGGTACGCCCAGCAAAGTAAAACTGTTGAGGTTACTGCCGATAGGGTGATCAACATCGGCCTGCAAACCGAAACCTACCAGCTTAAAGATGTTACCGTACATGCAGGCGGCGAAGACCCTGCCTATGCCATTATGCGCAAGGCCATCAAAAAACGTAAAAGCTACTTAAACGAAGTAAAAGCCTACACCTGCGACATCTACATTAAAGGCCTGCAAAAGCTGCTTGCCGCCCCTAAAACCTTTATGGGCTTTGATGTGCAGAAGGCCACCAACGAAGCCGGGCTGGATTCAAACCGCCGCGGTATTGTTTATCTTTCCGAATCCGAATCAAAATATAGTTTTATCCGTCCGGATCAGGTGCATGAGGAGCAGGTATCATCCAAAGTATCGGGGCACAACCGGGCCTTCAGTTTTAACCGGGCATCAGACATGCAGGTTAATTTTTATGAAAACTTTGAAAACTGGGAGGGGCTCAGCAACCGTCCGCTGGTATCGCCCGTGGCCGATAACGCTTTGTTTTATTATAATTTTAAATATATCGGCACCTCGGTAGAGAACGGTGAAACCATTAACAAAATTGAGGTGATCCCTAAACGGGCGCACGACCCCTGTTTTGAAGGCGTTATTTATATTTTGGATGATAGCTGGCGCATTTACGGGCTTCAGCTTTACATCACCAAAAAAGCCAACATTAATTTTGTTGATACCCTTAAAGTTAACCAGCAGTTTTTTCCGGTAAATGAAAAAACATGGATGAACTCGTCCATCAAGTTTGAGTTTACAGGCGGCTTGTTCGGCTTTAAAATAGGGGGATATTTTATATCGATATACAAAAACTACAATCTGGACCCCGACCTGAGCAAAGCCAATTTTAATGAACAACTCCGCATAACCAAAGGTACCGCCAAAGATTCGACCTACTGGGAGCAAGCCCGGCCTATCCCTTTAACCGGCGAAGAAATAATTGACTACAGGGCCAAGGACAAGCTGGCCAAACGCAGGGAATCAAAAGAATACCTCGATTCGCTGGATAAAGCCAATAACAAATTTAAACCCGTTAACCTGCTGTTTACCGGTATCGATACCCGCAACCGCTACAAAAAAGAGTACTTTCATTACGACCCACTGATCGGATCGATGCTGTACAATACCGTTGAGGGTTTGGCGATAGATTACGGGGCCGGCTACAGCAAACTGGTTGATACCCTCAATAACCGTTATTTTATGTTGAATGGTAAGCTACGCTACGGTTTTGCTAACCATTTGTTTAACGGCTCGACAGGGGCGGCTATCCCTTTGCAGCGGTTTACGCTGGGGTTGAACGGCGGCTCGGATGTGGTTGACCTGAATAACCTCGCCCCGATGTCGGCTTTTGTAAATACCCTGCACACCCTCCTGGCTAAGCAAAACTTTAAAAAACTGTATCAGAAGCAATTCGCGTCGGCCTCAATATCCGGGAGGATAACAGGTGGCTTGCAGGGCAGCGCCGGTATTGAGTGGGCTAACCGCAAATGGTTGCCAAATGCTACTTCGTTCAGTATTTTTAATCCGCATGGCCACCAGTTTACCTCTAACAACCCGTTAGTGCCCGATCAGGATGTGCCGCTCTTCCCCGAAAATAAATCGCTTACGGTTAACCTGCGGGCCAGTTATGATTTCAGTAACAAGTATGAAACTTATCCGTCGGGCAGGAGGTATTTACCGTCAAAGTATCCAACTATCAGCGTAAATTATACCAGGGGTATCAGCAATGCGTTAGGCTCGGATGTGGATTATGATAAAATCAGCGCCGATATTTCCAAAACCGGCATCAGCATGGGTTTTTATGGTAATAGTTCATTTTTTATAGGCGCAGGTAAATTTCTGAATGCGAAGAGCGTTTTTTACCCCGATTACTTCCATTTTACCGGGAATGAAGTTTTCTCATACAAACCGAGGATCAACCGCTTCCTGTTACTGGATTATTATGATTTCAGCACTGCGGATAAATATCTTGAAGGGCATTTTGAACACAACTTCTCCGGTTTCATTACCAATAAAATCCCGCTGATCCGCAAGTTTAAACTGCAGGAAATAGTGGATATCAATTACCTGTATACACCCCAATTAAAGAACTATGCCGAACTGGGCTTCGGTTTGCAGTACCTTAATATCAGGGCCATGTACGGCATATCATACCATGGCGGTACCGAGGCAAAATCTGCGTTCAGATTGGGAATTTCTCTATAGGTTGGGTGGATTTCCGGGACAGCAAAACACCCAACCTTTGGCTTAGCTCCAGGAAAATAACAGATGATCTTAATCAGATGGTCTATCCCTTAATGATCGGCGGTGGTGGTTTCGGTGGTTACGGTCATCGGGAACGTAAGGCCACCCGGCACCTGTGGGTTATCTTTAATCTCTACGGTACCATCAATATTCTGTTTCATTTTCGAGCTGCTGATCCAGCCGGTTGCCTTATCAACCACCACATCAGATGTCATGGTGCCTTTCATGTTATATTTCATGGGCATGTTGCTTATGGTTCTGTATCCGGCAGCATTATCAGTGGCCAGCGTTGAACTACCGTGAATTACATAGCTTTGCGGGGTTACATCCATTAACTGGTAAACCGAGTTGATCTGCGCCGTCATCGCCCCTTCCAGTTTGGTGCCGATGGTCCATTTATCGTTTTTGGCGATGGCAGTTTCCGGCAATACCGCCATAGACATTTGCAGGTTGCTTTTCAGTGCCGACGAGCCGAATGATTGTGTTAACTGCGTTTTAAGCTGATCTTTTTGAGCCTGGGGCACTTCTTTAATACCATCAATCATGGCCGAGATCATATTCTCCGCGTTCTCTACCGAACGGATCCTTCCGCTTTTGGTAATGGAAGCGGTAAAGGGCTTGTTGGTAATGCCCTGCATAATCCGCGCCATAATATTGCTGGTATCCCTGCTATCCGAATTGAAAGCTACCGTACCTGTAGCCAACACCATTTTCATACCTACTTTGGTATAGTTAACTTCCATATAATACAATGAGTCATCAGCATTTAATACTTTGAATGACATTTTACCGTCAATCGTCATATCAATATTATTGAGCTGCCCGTTAATGGTTTGTTTAACAACCGAATGTGCTGAAGATGCCAGGTAGTAAGTGTTGCCTTTAACTAATTTCAACACCGGTTTTACCTTCTGCGCGTAACCGCTTGCTGCTATGATCAGCATAGCAGCCGCTAATAAATTTTTTTTCATGATCTGTGATATATAGGGTAAAGGTATCACAATATTCCGGCAAAAAAACCCGGGCCGATATAACAATTAATTAAAACATAATTCGTTAACTTTATCATAGTTAGCGTCTATTCTATTTAAACCATTTTATAAACGGAAAGGGAGGTTTTATGTTAAAGCAGTTAGCATTTATACCGCAGCACCAGTTTCACGTGCTGATCAATTTTTCGAAGCAGGACGAACGAGTATTGGCCGTATTACCTAATGAAGCAGGAAGGTTCCGCGTGGTTGATCAGGGTAACATCATAGCTGAAGTTAATTTCGATCATGACAATTGTGTTTGCTGCAAAGGCAGGTTAAAACCAAAAATACTGTCGCAGCTATCGCACCAGATTAAAGAACACTACGCGTAAAGATTTTGATAGTTCGTGGGATGTGATCTCATGGTTGATAGTCCATGAGTTTTTTGCTCATGGACTATCAATTAATTTTCTATTTGCCTGTACTGCTTGTAGCGGCTGTTTTAGCCAGCATGGCTTCGCGTATAAATTTAACCGGGGCGCTGCCGTAGCTTAAAAACTTTTCATTAAACTCCTTCAGCTTGTATTTATCGCCCATTTTAAGTTTGTAGGCGTCGCGCAGGTCAATAATTTCCTTATACCCGGTAAAGTAGCTGGTTAACTGTACGCTGGTAACACTCACCCTTTTCCATTTGCCATCGGCTTCGGCCTGCTGCTGGAAAGCCTCGCGTGTTAACATTTTAATGGCTTCATCTTTGGTCATATTACCGTTGTGTACGCTATAATCTAATATCGCGTTACATACCGAGCGCAGGTTCCATTTATACCACATCAGCATCATTTCGGGCTCGTTGTTGCCAAAGCCGTTTTCCAGCATCATTTGTTCGGTGTAAACAGCCCAGCCCTCGGCCATGGCACCATTGCCAAACACCGCCTTGATAATACTTGGCGCCTTGTTTGCGTAAACTCCCTGTACATAATGCCCGGGAACTGCCTCGTGGATGCTGAGGATCTGTAAAATATAATTATTGTATTCGCGCAGGTAACTCTCCGCTTTTTCGCTGCTCCAGCCGGCCAGGCTGCCAACATTGTAATACGAATTGCCATTTTTATCATACGGACCGGGGCCGCTCATGGATGCGCCCGCAACACCGGCCATATAACCGGGCTCTTTACGGATAATTAATGGCTTGGTAGGGTCAAGCGTAAGCAGATCTTTTGTTTTTACAAAGTTGTTCAGTTTGGGGATGATCTGCTCGATAGCCGACTGGAAATCCTCCGGTTTAACGTGCTTAACAGAAATGGTATCAATTAGCTTGCTGATCATTTCCAAACTATCTTTAGGCATAGCCGCCGTACCCATATATTTTGGCCAGAGCTGCCTGCTGATCTTCGCCATTTCGCGGTGCGTATATTTTTTGCGCTCAACCGCGGCATTGTATGTTTTTTCGGCGGTGTTCCCGGCTACTATCTCGTACTTAAACTTATCCTCATACAAATCTTTGCCCAACCTGAAGCTTCGCGGGTGATCATTTTTTAAAGCTTTCAGCCAGTCGGCATAGGCTTTAATAGCCGCAACACTTTGCGCGGCCCTGTCGGTCATGAGTTTTTGCTCGGCTTTGGGGATATTGGTTTTCTTAAGCGAATCGGCAAAGTCTTTGGCAATTACCTCAAGCCCGCCAAGGTTTTGTTCAATAGCCAGGCTGGTTAATTCGGCAACCGGGTTTTTAATTTGCTTTTGGGCTTCTTTATAATACGGCGGAATAAATGCCATACGCTCATAAAAATGGCGCAGGCGTTTTGGTAAAGGCTCGTAATGTTCGTTCAAAATATAGGCGAAGGTGCCTATTACATTGTATGATGATGGGTCCCATTCAAACTGTTTTAAATGGGTAATTTGCCATTGCAGGTAATCTAACTGGTTTTGCAGTATTTTAAAATCAATACGATTACCCTCGTTAAGGGTATTAGGTTCAAACCGGCTTAACGAATCAACCTGGTACCTGGCAAACGTGAGCAGTTTTTCACGGCTTTGCTGGCCGGGTATAACCATCAGGCTATCGTATTTATGATAACCTGCCGAAGTTGCCCAATCGGGGTTCAGCTTCCAGAAATTATCTAAAAACGTATTTTCATATTTAACAAACGCTTCGTCGTCTTTACCCAGCAACGGGCCCGTGCCTGACCCTCCTTCCTTTTTACAACCTGTTAATACAACTATCAATAAAATATTGGCTAATGCTAATCTAAAAGTTATGTTTTTAATCACGACTGACGGGTGTTTTACAATGAAGCATAAACTTAAAACATTTAAGCCGAATAAATCAAACCGTTGGCTAATTTGTTACTTTTAGAAAGATTAAATACCGATGAACAACGAACACCAAATAGTAATTGACGAGGTTTTGCACCTGTTGCAGGGCGGTAACGCGCATGCGGGTTTAAAAAAAGCGCTTGATGGCTTACCTGCCAATATGCGGGGCGTTAAGGTTGATAAACTTCCCTACACCATATGGCAACTGGTTGAGCATATCCGCATTGCGCAATGGGATATGCTGGAGTTTAGTAAAGATGGCAGCCACCAATCGCCCAACTGGCCCGATGATTACTGGGTAAAAGAGCTTGCACCCGCAAATGATGCTGCCTGGGAAAAATCCATTAAACAAATTGATGATGACCTGGAGGAATTGATCGGCCTGGTGAAATCAGAAGATATTTATAAAAAGATCCCTCATGGCGACGGGCAAACCTTGTTACGTGAGGCCTTGCAGGCGGCAGATCACAACGCTTACCATATGGCTGAGATCATTGTGATCAGGAGGTTGCTGGGAGCATGGGGTTAACAGGCTTCGCATATCGCCTGATTTATTCACCCGGACTACACTTCGCTGGACCCTCTCTGCGGCAAGCCGCAAAGAGGGTTAGGGAAAATACGAGGCAAAAGATCCGTCTTTACGCAATGTGATCGTTGCACACTAAGGTGTTAAAAATATAGTTCTTCGAAATAAAAAAAGCCCGGAAAATAAATCCCGGGCCTTTATCCTAATAATATTGATGTTTTACTTAATTAAAACCTGAAGGCTACGCGTAGGGCCACCTGGCTTATGGTTCCGTTTTTCGACCAGCCTTCGTAACGTACGCCAGCTTCCAAACCGCCTGCAAAACTATAACCGATACCTGGCGCGTAAGCAAAAAAAGTACCGCCGCCGTTTTCAGTACTGAATGCCGCACCTAACTGGCCTTCGGCAAAAAAGGCATCGTCAAAATAGTATTTTAAACCAGCTTTAACCGGGATAAAACCTTCGCCCGATTTGCCGAACAAATCTTTAATCTCGCTTTTATACAGGAAACGGGTATAACCTGCCGAACCGGTTAAAAATAACTGATCGGCAATAGGGTGATCGTACTTTAACGAACCGCCGATAGTGAAATTTGAAATTTGGTGCGCATCGCCAACGGGAAGACCGGCTTCAATACCGATACTGAATTTTCCTCCGTCTGAATTTGCTGATTGTGCATGGGCCGCGATAGCGGTGAAGCCTAAAAAGGCTAAGGATAATAATAGTTTTTTCATAATAATTTGTAATAAAGTTTGGCGCCGCGGGGTACCTCCGCGTTGCCGGTTTATATGCAAAGATGCACATAGCCAGCATTTTGTTACAGAGAAATTTGAAAAAAATATTAAATAGTTAATAATTAACCAGTTAAAATTCGTTTTTCCTCCGTTCACCGGGTGGGACATAACCCGTTGGCGTTAAAGAAACTTAATTATTGGTAAGGCTGATAAACACCTCTTCGAGCGATTTGCCGCCGTAGCTTTCGCGGAGTTGATGGAGGCTATCGTTAGCTACTATGCGGCCTTTATTGATGATGATTACCTGGCTGCACACGGCTTCAACCTCCTGCATAATATGGGTGGATAGTACAATGGTTTTGGTTTTACCCAGATCGAGGATTAACTGGCGGATGCCGATCAGTTGATTGGGATCAAGACCGGAGGTTGGCTCATCCAGTATCAGCACTTCGGGATTGTGCAGCATAGCCTGTGCCAGGCCTACCCGTTGGCGGTAGCCTTTTGATAGCTGCCCTATTTTTTTTTGCTGCTCGGGGCCGAGGCCTGTTTGTTCAATAATATCGGCTATGCGTTTGGCCGGATCCTGTATTTTATGGATACCCGCAACAAAACCCAGCGATTCTTTCACGTACATATCCGTGTACAGAGGGTTACTTTCGGGCAGGTAGCCTATGCGGCGCTTAACCTCCAAAGGTTGCTTCACCACATCAAAACCGCAAACCGATGCCGTGCCCGATGTTTGCGGAATAAAGCCGGTGAGTATTTTCATGGTGGTTGATTTGCCCGCTCCATTAGGCCCCAAAAAGCCCAATACGCCCGGCGAGGCCGTAAAACTAATGCCATCAACGGCTTTTTGTGTGCCGTAAACCTTTGTTAATGCCTCAACCGTGATACTCATGGCTGTAAAAATATGTTTTAGAATTGAGATGTGGGGTGGGGGATTTAAGATTTTGGGGTTGTACGTCCGTCCGTAACGGGGAGTTGGTGGTTTGGCGGAAGGCTGTGGACGGAGGAATAATTCAAGACGAAGTAGGATTTCTGTGAGGAAAAAACCTCCACCACGTCATTGCTTCGTACCTTATAATGACATGATGGTGATAACGGCTTCTAAAATTAAACCGTCCACATCCATTTTTAAAAGTTGGACTCCCCCCGACGGACGGACGTACAAGCCCAATTCGAAATCATCGCTCAAACACCACCGATTCCGTATCAGCCCCTAACTCTGCCAACACTCCACTAATCTCCTCAACCATAGCATCAGGCCCGCAAACGTAAAAGTGCTTTTTAAAATCTTTCACCTCGGCTTTCAGAAAATCGGCATCAATACGGCGGGTATCGTACTGGCTATCCTTTTGCCCTGTAACTGTAAACACGGCATTGGCGCCGAGGATGCTTTTCAGTTCATCGCTCAAAATAATATCCTTATCGGTTTTATTGCTAAAGAAAAGCTTGTTATTCCCTATAGCCCCATCATTATTAAGCTGCCTTAAAATTGCGATAAATGGCGTTATACCAGCACCTCCTGCAATAAAATAACCTTCGCCTTTATACCCGATAGCTCCCCATACATCGCGGATAATTACCTCGTCGCCTATGTTGAGCTTACTCAACTGGTTGGTAACACCATTATGGTCGGTATAGGTTTTTATGGTAAACTCAAGGTAGTCGTCGGTGTTGAGGCAAGTGAAAGTAAAGGGGCGCTTTTCATCTTTCCATTGCTCAAGGTTGATGGATAGTTCGGTAGCCTGCCCTGGTATAAAGGTATAGCCTTGTGGTTTTTCCAGCCTGAACTGTTTTACATTGTGGGTAATTTGTTTTACGGAGATGATTTTTACTATATATTCCATTGTTAACGGCTTTAATTCAAATAGTAAGCGCAGAAATGAGAAGATGGTTTTGATTATTTAACACCACGTCGTTATAAGGTACGAAGCAATCGCACGGAAGCAGGGTAGCCATGCAAATCCGCCTGTATAGTTCGCGATTGCTTCGTACCTCGCAATGACGTGATGAAGAAAGGGTTGCTTGGTTGCTTTGCTTATTGAAGATTGCAAAACATATCTTAAAGCCGTCATTGCGAGATACGAAGCAATCGCACGGAAGTAGGGTAGCTATGCAAATCCGCCTGTATAGTTCGCGATTGCTTCGTACGTCGCCATGACTTGATGGTGAACAGATTGCTTCTTGCTTTGCTTATTGGAGATTATTTAACTGCGAAATCTCTCCTTGATCTCAAAAAACGAAAAATGAGTTTTTTAAAAAATACCCCTCCATTAGCTAATTTATATATTAACATGGAAGGGAAGCGGATGCAACCGATCTGTAGAAAATGTGGAGATAAGCCGTAGAGCTTGTTTTGTACGTCCGTCCGTAACATGGAGTCACTACTGTAGCAGCCAAAGGTGGACGGGTGCTAAACTGATATTGAAGTTTGGCTATACAAATATAAAGAAATTTCTTTATAAATAAAGAATATATTTACAAAAGGCTGTCGTCCGTCCGTCACACTGTGCCCAACCCTAAAAAAGCAATGTGGACAGGTATTAGTTAGAAGTGTCGCATGGCTTATATTTAAGAATGGACTCCTCCCGACGGACGGACGTACAAAACATCACCATACAGGTGGCGTAACTGTATTTCAAGGCTTTTTGCCTTTTGCTTTTTGCTTTGTGCCTAAATTGTATCTTTGCAGCTATTATGAGCAAATCAACCGACGAACTTTTTAAAAATGTTATTTCACATGCCAAAGAATATGGCTTTGTGTTTCCTTCCAGCGAGATATATGATGGTTTAAGTGCAGTTTATGATTACGGCCAGAACGGTGCCGAGCTTAAAAATAACATCAAAACCTACTGGTGGAAAGCCATGGTGCAAATGAATGAAAACATTGTAGGTATCGATTCGGCCATATTTATGCACCCCAAAATCTGGAAAGCGAGCGGTCACGTTGATGGCTTCAGCGACCCGATGATTGATAATAAAGATTCAAAAAAGCGCTACCGTGCCGATCAGCTACTGGAAGATAAAATAGCCAAATACGATAGCGAAGGCAAAACAGATAAAGCCGAGCAGTTACAGCACGACATGGACGAGGCCCTGAAAGCCGAAGACCTGCCGCGCCTGCGCGACCTGATCATCGAGCATGAAATTGCCTGCCCTGTAAGCGGTACCCGCAACTGGACCGAAGTACGCCAGTTTAACCTGATGTTCAGCACCCAGATGGGCGCCGTGGCTGATGATGCCGATACCATTTACCTGCGCCCCGAAACCGCGCAGGGGATCTTTGTAAACTACCTGAACGTGCAAAAATCGGGCAGGATGAAAATCCCCTTCGGTATAGCGCAAATTGGTAAGGCTTTCCGTAACGAAGTGATTGCCCGCCAGTTCATTATCCGCATGCGCGAGTTTGAACAAATGGAGATGCAATTCTTCGTTCGCCCCGGCACACAAAAAGAGTGGTTTGATAAATGGAAAGAAGCCCGTTTAAAATGGCACCTTGCCCTGGGTACCAACGAGGCTAAATACCGCTACCACGAGCATACCAAACTGGCCCACTACGCTGATGCGGCTTATGATATTGAGTTTGAGTTTCCGTTCGGCTTTAAAGAGGTTGAAGGGATCCACAGCCGTACTAACTTCGATCTGAGCCAGCACGAAAAGTTTTCGGGCAAAAAAATGCAGTACTTTGATCCGGAGGTTGATCCTGAAACTGGTAAGCCATACGGTAACTACGTGCCTTATGTAATTGAAACGTCGATTGGTTTGGATAGGATGTTCCTCCTTACCATGATCAATGCATACGAAGAGGAAGACCTGAGCACCGACGAAAAGCAAGACAGTCGCACTGTATTACGCCTGCACCCATGCCTTGCCCCGGTTAAAGCCGCTATTTTCCCGCTAACCAAAAAGGATGGTTTGCCCGAAAAAGCCCGCGAGATTATGGATAAACTGAAAATTGATTTCAATATCCAGTACGAAGAAAAAGACGCCATCGGTAAACGTTACCGCCGCCAGGATGCTATCGGTACACCGTTCTGCATTACGGTAGATCACCAGACATTGGAAGATAATACCGTAACCATCCGCCACCGCGACAGCATGGCTCAGGAGCGCGTAGCCGCCGATCAGCTGGATAAAATCATCGGCGATCTGGTAAGCTGGAGGAATGTGTTGAGTTAATAAGATATTAAGTCATTCTACACCACGTCATTGCGAGGTACGAAGCAATCGCCCGGAAGCAGGTACGCCCTGTAAAGTTCGCGATTGCTTCGTACCTCGCAATGACGTTTTTATGCTTGTCCTCCCTCGTCTCCAACCACTCCGGTTCCCCAACCGGACGGACGTACACCAATCCTCGCACAAAATCCTCCTCAATAAAACAATTCGCTATCTTGTTCCTTGCGTATTAAATCCTGCTCACATGCCTCCTGTTAAAGAATACCCTTTTTACCTTAAAAGTACCGTTGTACTTTTCGGGCTGATTTTATTGGTTTATGTTTTTGCCCAACTGGCAGATGTAATGATTCCCCTGGCTTTTGCCGCCTTTATTGCCATATTGCTTAACCCGGTAAGCAACTGGCTGCAGCAGCGTAAAGTGCCGCAGGTGTTATCCATTTGCCTGGCGATGCTGCTTGGGGCTATCCTGCTTGCGGGCTTGTTCTATTTTTTATCAACCCAGATCATTCAGTTTGGCGATTCGCTGCCGATGCTTAAAAAGAAGTTTGGCGAACTGTTTGTTACCCTGAAACAATGGGTAGCCACAACCCTCAACTATCCCATTCAAAAGCAGGACCAGATGATTAAGGATGCCATGGATAACAGCCAGGCGCTGCTTGGCCGTACGTTGGGCAACGTGTTAAGCACCTTTGGGTTGCTGTTTGTGCTGCCGGTATACGTATTCCTGATTTTGTTTTATAAAACCCTGATCCTCAATTTTCTGTTCGAGGTATTTTCGGAGGAGAACTCCAAAAAGGTAGCCGAGGTATTGAAAGAAACCAAAGCAGCCATACAAAGCTATATCCAGGGCTTGTTGATTGAAATGCTGATCGTAGCCATCATGAACTCGGCAGCTTTGATGCTGTTAGGCGTTAAATACGGTATCCTGATCGGCGTGATCGGCGCTATCCTTAACCTGCTGCCTTATATTGGCGGCATTATAGCCATAGCATTACCTGTTTTAATGGCTACGGTAACTAAAGACGGTTATAGCACGCAGTTAGGCGTCATCATCGCTTATATTGTTATCCAGTTTATTGATAACAACATCCTGGTGCCGCGAATCGTATCATCAAAAGTGCAGATCAACGCGCTGGTATCTATTGTGGTGGTGCTATTGGGTAATATGCTCTGGGGTTTATCGGGCATGTTCCTTTCCATCCCGTTCATAGCAGTATTGAAAATTATTTTCGACAGGATAGAAGACCTCAAACCCTGGGGAAAACTGCTTGGCGATACCGTACCCACCCGCCGCAAGGGCCCCGGCTGGACCAAAAACCGCAACAAGGCGGTGCTGCCGGATTGAGGTGAAAGGCGAAAGGCGAAAGGTGAAAGGCGAAAGGTGAAAGGTAGAAAAACAAAAGGCGAAAAGCAAAAAGATCAGCATGGCTGCGCTACCTTTCACCTTTCGCCTTTAACCTTTACCCTAAAAATTTAGGTGAAAGGCAAAAGGTTAAAGGCGAAACGTAGAAAAACAAAAGGCGAAAAGCAAAAGGATCAGCATGGCTGTGCTACCTTTTACCTTTCGCCTTTAACCTTTACCCTAAAAATTTAGTGGTTCACCGGGCTTTCGCCGCCTTTCAGGGTGCCGTTGATGTATAAGATCTGGTTTACCTTGGTGGGGTCGCCCTGGTAAACCCATACAATGTTGTTGATGTACTTGCGGAAGGCGTTGCTTACATCATCAACGGTTAATTTTTTAACATCATCAACCAGGGTTATTGAACGTTTCCAGTTATCATGCAGTACCTCGTTTGCGGCTAAGGCCGATGCCTGGGCGCTGTTGGTTTCGTTTTTGTAATAGAAGCCGGTAAGGTAGGTGATCTTCATATCGGCTACATCTTCGGGCTTAAAGCCTTCGCGTTTAATACGGTCAACCAGTTTATCAAACACGGCGATGTACTTATCGGGCTGGGTGGTTGAAACCGAGAAACGGGCGGTTGATGTTTGCCCTGCGCTAAACCAGGCCTGCGGCGCGTATGATAAACCATTGTTGGTACGAACCTCTAAAAAGTGCATGTTGCTGAAAATGCGCATAGCTACGTTAAAAGCGTTAAAATCGGGCGTACCCGCGGCAGGGCCGCTGGCAATACCTTCCACATAATTGGTAGCCAGGTCGCGCTTTTCAACATTAATGCTGTTTTTCTGCGCGCTGAAAGTAGACTTTTTAAAGCTGAACGGTGCGCCTTGCTTAACACCGGCCAGCATGGCTTTTACCTTCGCCTCGATGGTAGCCTGGTCCAGATCGGCAACAACCACAATCACCATGCGCGATTTGGTGAGGATAGATTGATAGTAAGCCTTGGTTTCGGCGGCGGTTAACGCGGTGATGATGGGCACTGTTCCGCTTGGGTCTTTGGCATAGTTGGTGCCTGCAAAAGCAATTTTATCAGCATACTTATCAATGGCGTTATCCGGCTGCGAATCTTCCTGTTTCAGGTTGTTGATGGCATCCTGTTTAATGCGGGCAAACTCCTTTTCATCAAATTTTGGTTGTGTTATCGCTTCGGCATATAAAGGCCAAACCACATCAAAATCGCCTTTAATACAGTTCATCCTCACTACCGAATAGTTTTTGTTGCTGCTGCCGTAAACGGTGGCGCTTACTTTATCCAGTTCATCTTTAAAGCTGTTTTTATCGTGCTTAAGGGTGCCGCACTCGGTAAGTGCGCTCATGGCTAATGATTCAATACCAGCCTTGGTAGCCGGGTAGTTTTGTACGCCGCCTTTAATGATGGTTTGCACCTCAACAATCTCGTTTCCGCTGGGCTGCACTATTACCTTAACGCCATCAACCGTGGTTTCGTAGGCCTTGTTTTGCGCACTTGCGGTATCGGTTATAGCCGCTGCAACCAGCAGGGCAATTATATATTTTTTCATGATGGTTAATGGTTAGGTTATTTGGCTGCAAAAAATGAAGCCGCGTTCACTGTTTTATTTAACTCGGGCGCAATGATCATACCTGCAACATAAGGTTTACCAATTACATAGGTGTTCAGGTACCGTTTGATATCGGCACGGGTAACCTTCTGGTAATTGCTATCCAGATCGGTGTAGTAATTAAACGATGTACTGCACCACTGGTAGCTGATCTGGCTTGGTAATGATGATGGTTTTTCTTTGGCTTTGATATCGTTACGGTGCAGTATGGCTTTAGCGGTAGCCATTTGCTCATCAGTAAAATAATCGTCCTTAGCCCATTGGCCTATCTGGTTCATTACTTCGGCATAGCACTCTTTCAGCTTGTTGGGGTTGGGCACTACAAAAACATCTACCGGGCCAACATAACGGCTGGTATTATAGCTAACGTAAACGCCGCTGGCCAAACCTTTATCAACCAAAGCCTGCTGCAGTTTTGACGAGTTTAAACCTACGATGGTCGAGAACACGTCGGCTGCAACGGTAGCGGCAGAATCTGTAGGGTACGAAGGGCCCTGCCAGGTAAAATCCATATAAGGGGTTTGGGCAATGGTGGCTTCCTTAACAAAATACTCGGTTTTAGCCAAAGGTTTAAAAGGCGGAATCGGGAATTTGGTTTGCGGATCGAAACCGCTGTTTGCCCAGTCGCCAAAAATGCTTTCGGCAAGGGCGAAGGCGTTATCATGCTTCACATCGCCGCAAATGGTTAGCAAACTGTTGTTAGGGAAATAGTACTTATCCTTAATGATCATCATTTTTTCGGGCGTAGCCGTGTTGATCACTTCGTGGATACCGATAGGGTTTTTGCGGGTGATGAGGTCGCCCCAAAGTTTTTGCTGCATGGCATACCAAAGCTGGAAACCCGGATCGCTCTCGGCGCGCTGAAACTCGCCGTCAACCACAGGGCGTTCCTTTTTCATGTCTTCCTCGCGGTATATAGGGAAACGGATGGCGGCGTTCATAAAGTTAAGGCCCGCTTTAAGGCTGTCCCTATCGAAAGTAAAGAAGTAATTAACGCGTTCGTTGCCGGTGGTGCCGTTCCAGATGGCCCCCAGTTCCTGGGTGCGTTTCAGAAACTTTTCCTGGTCGGGATATACCTTGTTGGCTTTAAAAAACATGTGCTCAAAAAGGTGCGATAAGCCGCTGTATTCGGGCCCTTCGGTGTAGGCGCCATTTTTTACAGCAATCTCGATAGTGGTTAAAGGCACTTTGGCATTTTCAATAACCAGCACCCGCAATCCGTTGGGAAGTGTTTTCAGGAAATAGCCCTCGGGCAGCCTCACCTGCGCGGTGGCCACAAAGGCACTGAAAGCCGCAACAATGGTGAACGCAAAGGTTTTGATAAAATTTCGGTTCATATTTATAAATGTTTTAAACATTATAAATATATCGGTATAATTTTAAACAATAAATGATTTACCGGCTAAGACCTTAAATTTTTAACGCAAAAATAAGTCAATGGTGATTTTTGCACATTACGCCACCCGGTAATCAGATCCCGGCCTTGATGCTGTTATAAGGCAAACCCAGGTCATCTACCGAGTATTGGGTAAGCACGCTGTCTTTTATGGTGATGTAATCGCCCCGTTGGGTTACATGCAGCTTTTCAACCCCATCGCGCTTATCAACAAGCGGGATAGTGCGCGATACTACGTTGCCGAGGGTATCCAGTTCAATAATATAAGTTTCCTTTTTACCATCGGCAATATCTGTAAAAGGCACAATCAGGGTATGGTTATTATCATCAATAAAGCGGCCTATGATGTTTTTACCGTTCAGGTCGTCAGGGTTAAGGCTTAACAGGTGTTTAGCTTTTTCGGCAGAGAGGCCCAGGATGCTCAGGCGCACCGTATTGCCGTCGGCATCCTTCGTGGTATCCTGCATGGTAACCTGGCTGGTTTTTGGGTACCGGGCAATGGCGTAAAAATTATTGGTGCCAGTACTTTTATCATTATGGCCCGGCAGCATAAAATATAGTTGCAGGTTGGGCAGTTGGGCGCTGTCGGCTTTTATTTTAGAGGTGATGCCAAGCAGCTCGGCCCATTTAAGCCTGCCCGTTATGTTAACGGTTAATTTGGTGGCTGTATCTGTTTTGGTTACGCGGGATATGGTATATAGAGGTACTTTTTTTGAACAGCCCAGGGCAAGTAATACTATTATAAAGCAGGGAATGATATTCTTGATCATGGTGCAAAGGTAAACCGTTGATTTGGATTTTGATGCCGCTGAGTTGTGATTACCTTGATTTTGACATACAGGTTAAACCGGAGCACGCCAATCGTCCAAAATCAAAAATAAAACCCGAATCGAGCATCCGAAATCCTAAATCAACCAATCCGACATCCGAAATCTTTATATCTTTGCCGATTATCATTTCAGAATAATGAAGATATCGTATAACTGGCTTAAAGAATTTATTGATACTGATAAAACGCCCCAGGAAATTTCGGTTATCCTTACCGGTACAGGTTTGGAGGTGGAGAGCCTGGAAAAGGTACAGCCCATCCCCGGCGGCCTGGAAGGCCTGGTAATTGGTTACATAAAAGAATGCGTTGACCACGCCAATTCCGATCACCTGCATGTTACCAAAGTTGATGTAGGCGCACCGGAAGACCTGCAGATTGTTTGCGGCGCTGCCAACGTTGCGGCCGGACAAAAAGTGGTGGTTGCTGTTGTTGGTTCAACCGTTTATCCAACAGCCGGTGAGCCGTTCGCTATCAAAAAATCAAAGATCAGGGGCGAGGAATCGCACGGGATGATCTGCGCTGAAGACGAGATAGGTTTAGGCACCAGCCACGAAGGGATTATGGTTTTACCGGCCGATGCCCCTGTTGGTACCCCAGCCAAAGAATACTTTAAGCTGAACGATGATTACATGTACGAGATAGGGCTAACCCCTAACCGTGCCGATGCGGCTTCGCATTTAGGTACAGCAAGGGATATTGCGGCTTTCTTAAAAATCGCGATTAAAAAACCTGATGTAAGCGCGTTCAAAGTTGATAATACCGGTTTAACTATCCCGGTTGTTGTTGAAAACGAGGCTGCCGCGCCGCGTTATTCGGGCTTAACCATCAGCGGGGTTGAAGTTAAGGAATCACCAAAATGGTTAAAGGAGCGTTTGGCGGTTATCGGTATCCGTTCTATCAATAACATTGTGGATGTTACCAATTACGTACTGCACGAACTTGGTCAGCCCTTGCATGCTTTTGATGCCGATGAAATAACCGGCGGCAAAGTGATTGTAAAAAACTATGCCGAAGGAACTGTATTCAAAACGCTGGATGAGGTTGACCGCAAACTTTCTGCCGATGACCTGATGATCGGTAATACAGCAGAGCCGATGTGTATTGCCGGGGTATTTGGCGGCGCAAAATCGGGCGTAAAGGAATCAACTAAAAATATCTTCCTCGAGAGCGCTTATTTCAACGCCGTATCGGTACGGAAAACTTCAAAAAGACATGGATTAAAAACGGATGCCTCGTTCAGGTTTGAACGCGGTACCGATCCGGACATGACAGTGTTTGCGCTTAAACGTGCGGCCTTGTTAATTCAGGAAGTTGCAGGTGGTGTGGTATCATCAGAAATTTCTGATCATTACCCTGCTCCGGTTGCTCCGTTTAACGTGGAGATCACTTACCATACCATTGATAAACTGATTGGTAAAGCTATCGGCAATGATACCATTAAAAGTATCATCACCGCGCTTGATATAAAGATAGTGAATGAAACTGCGGATTCATTATCGTTACAAGTGCCGCCATACCGCGTGGATGTAACCCGCGATGTGGATGTGGTGGAAGAGATCCTGCGTATTTACGGCTACAACAACATCGAAATCCCGACACAGATCAGGGCTTCGTTAAATAACTCCATCCGCCCGGAGAAAGATACCGTTCAAAACCAGCTTTCTGATTTGTTAAGCGCCAATGGGTTTAATGAAATACTGGCTAACTCGCTTACCAAATCGGCTTATTCGGATAACCTGGATACGGCTGTTAAAATCCTTAACCCTTTAAGCAGCGATCTGGATGTGATGCGCCAAACGTTGCTGTATTCGGGTTTGGAAGCCATCGCTTACAACCAGAACCGCCGTGCCGCCGATTTAAAATTTTATGAGTTTGGTAAGGTTTACAAACTGGAAAATGAAAAATACATCGAAACCCAGCGTTTCAGTATTTTCATAACCGGCGCCAATACTGCCGAACACTGGAACCAAAAGGTTAAGCCGGTAACATTTTACAACATTAAGGCTGTTGTTGACGGTATTTTACAGCGTTTAAATATCAGCAACTTTACGGTTGAGGATGCCACCTGCAAAAAAATGTCGTTTGGCATTCAATACATGCTTAATGGTAAGCAATTGGTAAAATTTGGTGCCGTAGCTGCCGCATCGTTAAAAAAGGCCGATGTGGATAAAGAGGTGTTTTATGCCGATTTTAATTTCGACCTGGTGTTGAACGCCATTCGTAAAAACAAGATCGTGTTCCAGGAAATTTCCAAATTCCCGGCCGTAAGACGCGACCTTTCCATGCTGGTAGATCAAAGCGTATCATTTGGCCAGTTGAAACAGATAGCTTTACGTACCGAGCGCAAACTGCTGAAAGCGGTTGACGTATTTGACGTATACCAGGGCGATAAGCTGCCGGCCGGCAAAAAATCGTACGCGCTAAGCTTTATTATCCAGGATATAGAGAAAACCTTAACCGATAAGGCTATCGATTCTATTATGCAGAAATTAATTTATAATTTAGGAAAAGAAGCGGGAGCAGAGATCAGGAAGTAATTTCGGATTTCGGATGTTCGATTTCGGATTTAGAATTCAGTAATTCATTAAATCAATAATTCAGTAATTGAAAAAATGCCTTCGTTAGCAGAGCAGTTAAATAAAATTGTAGATAAAACCGAGCGCCTGATTGAGTTGTGCGCTGCTTTGCAGGAAGAAAACGACCTTTTAAAACTGGAAAGCGAGGCCCTTACGGTGGCGCTGAACGCCAGTAAGGCCAAGACAAAAGAACTGGAAGAAAAGCTTAAAGTTGTTAAAGTTGCCAAGGCTTTTTCAGAAACAAATGAAAAAACTGTTGACATTAAACAAAAAATTAACGATTTTGTGCAGGAAATAGATAAGTGTATTGTGTTATTGAAAAAATAACGCAAAAAGTGAAAAGCTCAAATGGGAGAAATCTCCATAAAAATAAATATTGCTGACCGTGTTTACCCCTTAAAGGTGAACATGGAAGAAGAAGAAATAATACGCAGGGCGGCGAAGCTGATCAACGACCGGATAAAGGAATATCAGGAGAATTACTCGGTTAGGGATAAGCAGGATTTACTTTCAATGTGCGTGTTGCATTATGCAACATCATCATTAAAGGCCGAGAAAAAAGTTACTGTAGAAGATACTGAGGTAACAGAAAAAGTTTATCATTTAGATCATTTGCTGAACGAATTTTTTTCGAAGTAATAAACGTTCTTTACATAATTTATAAGAGCACGATAAGATTTAACCGCAGTTAAATTTTAGGTTTCACTATTAAAAACTTAACGCTTCAATATTAAGCGGATCAAGAGGCATGCGTTAGTTACCATTAACGTTAACAAACCCATGGTCCCCAATATCCGGAATGAGGTTTTAAATACATGATACTTAAAAGTTAGCTGCGGTTTTTTATTTACATACATATACATAACACACCACTCAAACCTAAAATGGACATATTACTATACGTTATCATCGGCCTGTTGGTAGGCGCCATTATTGGCGTGCTGATAGGCCGCTTCCTGTTGCGAAAGCTGTTTAAAGACCAGGAAGCCGCTGCGCAGAATAAAGTTAAAAAGATACTGAAAGACGCTGAGAATAATGCCGAGATCCTGAAGAAGAATAAGTTGCTTGAGGCCAAAGAGAAATTTTTGCAGATGAAAGCAGAGCACGAGCAGGAGGTAAACAACAAAAACAACACGCTTAATCAGCGTGAAAACGGTATCAAACAAAAAGAACAATCGCTTAACCAGCGTTTGGAAAACCTGAACCGTAAAGAGAACGAGTTAGATAACACACGCAAAAACCTCGAAAAACAAACCGAAATTGTTATTAAAAAGCAGGATGAGGTTGAACACCTGAAAAACCAGCACGTACAGCAACTGGAAACCATCGCCGGCTTATCTGCCGAGGAAGCGAAAACCCAGCTGGTTGATACGCTGCGTGAAGAGGCCCGCAGCAAAGCCATGATCCAGATCAAAGATATTGTGGACGAGGCTAAACTTACCGCTACCAAAGAGGCTAAAAAGATAGTTATCCAAACCATTCAGCGTACCGCTACCGAGAGCGCTATTGAAAACACGGTATCGATATTCAATATCGAAAATGATGAGATCAAAGGCCGCATCATTGGTAGGGAAGGGCGTAACATCCGCGCGCTGGAAGCCGCAACCGGTATCGAAATTATTGTTGACGATACCCCGGAAGCCATCATTCTTTCCGGCTTCGACCCGGTAAGGCGTGAGATTGCCCGTTTGGCTATGCACCGCCTGGTGACGGACGGACGCATCCACCCGGCCCGTATTGAAGAGGTGGTTGCCAAAACCAAAAAGCAAATTGAAGAAGAAATTGTAGAGATAGGCGAGCGTACCGTAATTGATCTGGGAATCCACGGTTTGCACCCTGAACTGATCCGTATGGTTGGCCGGATGCGTTACCGTTCATCATATGGACAAAACCTGTTGCAGCACTCGCGCGAGGTTGCCAACTTCTGCGCTACCATGGCTGCCGAACTGGGCCTGAACGTGAAACTGGCCAAACGTGCCGGCTTGCTGCATGATATTGGTAAAGTACCTGATGATAACCCGGAGCTGCCACACGCTATTTTAGGTATGCAGCTGGCCGAAAAATATAAAGAGCACCCTGAAGTTTGCAACGCCATCGGCGCCCACCACGACGAGATTGAGATGACCTCGATGCTATCGCCGATAATCCAGGCTTGTGATGCTATTTCAGGCGCTCGTCCTGGAGCACGCCGCGAGGTGGTTGAAAGCTACATCAAACGTTTAAAGGAACTGGAAGAACTGGCATTGTCATACCCGGGCGTTGAAAAAACCTTCGCTATCCAGGCCGGCCGCGAACTGCGCGTAGTAGTTGAAAGCGAAAAAATCAGCGACGCGCAATCAGAAGTATTGGCTGCCGATATTTCAAACCGCATCCAAACCGAGATGACGTACCCCGGGCAAATTAAAGTTACCGTGATCAGGGAAACCCGTTCGGTGGCGTTTGCCAAGTAAGCAGGTATGAAAATTAAATAAAACCCTTTCGGTGTAATAACCGGGAGGGTTTTTACTTTTGTACCGTGGCTATAAAAAAATCCAATACCCCAAACAAACCGGCGGCTAAAACATCAGTTCATATTGATGAGCGCCCGGTTGATCGTTATTTCAGAGATTATGCCGCCGGGCACCAGGATCCGGTAAATAAGCTTATCCATTATTTCTGCATTCCTTTGCTCGGTTTCAGTTTATTCGGGTTAATCTGGGCTATCCCTTTCCCTCACCTTGGTTTTTTAGGTATTTATAACGGTTACTTCAACTGGGCATCGTTTGTAATAGCTATCGCCATTTATTTTTACCTGAAGCTTTCGCCTGTTATCTCTTACTTTATCCTGTTTATATTATTAGGCTTTAGCTACGCGATTATGGAACTGGTAAACTGGCAGCAAACCGGCGGCCCTGCCATGTGGGAGCTTTGCCTGTTGGTGTTTATCCCTTCATTATCGGCGCTGTTAATAGGTAATACACGTGAGGTTAACTATCCGCAAAACGGGCTTAACGCCAAATCATTGATCATAGCGCCTGCCTACCTCTTAAATCAATTACTTAATAAACTGAGAATCAAAAATTGATATTGCCCTTTGCGTATTAAATAGTTATTAAAACGTTCGTTTTCAAGGTGTTTGTTTAAGGCGATAAACAACCGTGTTTATTCAGTAAAAAGTCATGTTTGCCGTGATTAAAGTAAGCCGCCGTAAACGAAAAATTAACATTATTGTTTGGTGTTTGTTTTTATTTTATTGATAACCAGTTAGTTTTGTTTTGACTTCTCCCCGCTAATGTTAAGTAAAAAAGAAATCATTAAGCAGTTGTTAATATAATAATCTGATGTTAATATAAACTTAACATTGTGTGGGCAATTTTGTGCATCAAAAAATCACAAATGAAAAAGCTTTACTTTATTATTTTAACACTGATGATTATCGGGGTTGCGGGCATAGCAAATGCGCAGATCACAACCTCGGTACTCACCGGTAAAGTGACAGACCAAAAAGGTACAGCCCTGCCGGGTGTAACCGTTTCGGTAGTTAATACCAGTACAGGTACCAGGTATGGCGCTCAAACCAATGCCGAAGGCCGTTATTCGGTTAACAACATTAACCCGGGTGGTCCGTATACTGTAACCGCCACTTTTGTAGGTTACAAAAAAGACGAACGCAGCGACATTACCTTACAATTAGGTAACGCTACTTTTAATTTTGTATTGCAGGATGAAACCACTACCCTGCAGGAAGTTAAAGTAAGGGCATCTGCCGGTCCTACCAAAACAGGTGCAAGTACCCGCATCAACCAAAACCAGATCCGTACTGCGCCATCTATCAACCGCAGCTTACAGGATTTAACCCGTAACACCCCTCAAAGCAACAACAACTCGTTTCAGGGTACCAACTACCGTTACAATAACGTAACGCTTGACGGTGCTATCAATAACGATGCGATTGGTTTCAGCCCATCATTAGGCGGCCAGAACAATGCTTCCGGCCAGGTAGGTAGCAGTACCCGTACAAGCCCTATCTCGTTAGATGCTATCCAGGATATCCAGGTTTATGTTGCCCCTTACGATATTAAAATCGGTAACGTATTAGGTGGTAGTATCAACGCTGTAACCCGCAGTGGTACAAACGATTTTAGCGGTGCTGTTTACGGTTACGGTCGCGGTTCATTCATGGTTGGTCCAAACAATGCAGCAACTGCTTCTGGTGGCGATGGTTCAAAACTGAAAGATTTCCATGATTATCAAACCGGTATCCGTTTAGGTTTTCCGTTGATTAAAAACAAATTATTCTTCTTCACCAACGAAGAGCTTGCCCGCAGGCAGGATCCGGTTATCCGCGGTCTTGATCACAACGGCGCGTCGAACATCCTGAGCCAGGCGGATGGTGATAAATTGATTGACGCATTTGTAAAGTATACCACAGATGCGGCGCATCCAAATGGTATTGATCCGGGTACTTACAAAAATACTACCATCTTCTCTAACTCAAACAAATTTTTTAACCGTTTGGATTGGAATATCGATGATCATAACCAGTTAACTATCCGTAACAATACCATCAGCTCAAAAGCTACTAACTTAGAGCGCGATCAGCAAAACTTCCGTTTCAGCGGTATTGACTACACTTCGCACAACAACTCAACATCAACAGTTGCTGAGTTGAAATCGAGGTTTAGCAATAGCCTGAGCAATAGTTTAGTATTAGGTTATTCTAACGTGCATGATTATCGTGATCCTAACAGAGATCCGTCATTACCACAGATCGAAATTACCGGCCGTACCCCTGGTACCACAATTTTTATGGGTACCGACCGTGAAGCGGCTATTTTTGATATGCACCAAAAAACCACCGAGTTTACTGATAACTTAACTTTGGTTAAAGGCAAGCATACGTTTACTTTTGGTACCCACAACGAGTTTTATAACATCACTTATAACTTCGTTAACGCATGGAACGGTCGTGTTGCTTACAGCAGCATTGAAGATTTTATAGCGAATAATCCAAGTCGTGTACGTACCAATTTTAATTATACCAATAATACCCGCGATTATATCCTGGCTAATCCTTCTGCTCAGTTCAAAGTTAACTTAATGAGTTTGTATGGACAGGATGAAATTCAGTTAACAGATAATTTCAAATTAACGATAGCTTTACGTGCTGATTACGCAGGTGTACCTAATAAACAACCATTAAGCGATAAAACAACTAACGCGCCGGTTGATCCTAATTACGGCACCACTTATACTTATACTAAACCAAAGGATATTAAACAAAATTATTTGGGTAATATTGAATGGAACCCGCGTGTGTCTTTTAACTACGACCTAAACGGCGATCAGAGCGTTATTTTACGTGGTGGTAGTGGTTTCTTCACCGGTCGTGTTCCATTTGCATGGTTTGGCTATGCGTTTTATAACAATGGCAGAACCTATGGCGCTTATGATGTAAAAGCACCAAGTTCTGGTATTTCAGCTCAAACACCTGGCACTAATCCGGTACAAACTGCTGCAAACGGCGAGTTGAATTACGTGAACAAACAATTACCTGCTGTTAATACTTCTGCTTCGGGAGCAACCCAGGTAGATATGATTGACAATAACTTCAAAATGCCACAGGTTTGGAGAAGCAGTCTTGCTGTTGATTATACTACTGATGATCAGTGGAAATTTACCGGCGAAGGTATTTATACCAAAGTTATTCATGACCTAAAATTCCAACAGGTAAACACGCTTGATCAGGTAACTTATTACGTTTACGATACCCAAAAACAACAGCCGATTTTTAATAACACATCCACTGCTCTTAATAAAGGTAAAATTAACCCGTTGTATACCAACGCTTACTTATTATCAAATACAAGCGAAGGCTACCGTTACAGCTTAACGGCACAAATAGCTAAAAATACCCAATTTAGCCCAACCAGCGCCCTGAATGTATCAGTTGCATATACCTTTGGCCATTCAAAAGATGTTACCAACGGTATCCGTAACTCAATGGAGTCAAACTGGCAATTGAACCAGGCTTTAAATCCAAACAACCCGGGCTTAGCCAATTCAAACTTTGATATCCGTCACCGTATCGTATCAAACTTGAATTTCAAACAAGATTGGGACGCGGCTAAAAAATATACTGCAAACTTTTCATTTTTCTTTAGCGCACAATCTGGTAATCCATATACTTATGGCTTCTATCCAAATGCTATCGACGGAACTGGTCAACAAGTTAGCTTAGCTTACATCCCTAAACGCGGCGAAACAGTTAACTTCTTCTCCGACATTGCAGGCGGCCAAACAGCGGTACAACAAGCTGCGGCATTTGATGCCTTTATCGACAAGAGTGCTTATTTGTCATCTCGCCGTGGCAACTTTACTCAACGTAATGCCGCATTTACTCCTTGGAATAACCAATTGGATTTCAGGTTTACTCAAGACTTTAAATTTGGTGACAAACACAAACAAATGATTACGTTTACTTACGACGTTATCAATTTGACTAACCTGTTGAATAAGAAATGGGGACAATATTATTTCTCAGCTAATACCTATAATTCAACATCAAGTGTTGGTTTAACACCAGTGAAGAGTGGAACCCCGTCGTTTGAAAAGGCTGCTACAACTTATCCTAAATATACATTTGTGGATCCGGGTGTACCTTACTCAGTTGATTTGTTCGCTTCACGCTGGCAAATGCAGTTTGGTATACGTTACAGCTGGTAATTGTAAACAAAGTATAATAGTTAAGATTAAACAAACTGAAAACGCCCCATCGGTATCCGATAGGGCGTTTTCTTTGTAACAGGAAGTTTGTATTACCAAACCAATTTATAGCCCACCGTTCTTATAGTCATGATCTGCACATTAGGGTCGGCTTTTAAATGACCGCGTAGCTTGTTGATAAACACGTCAAGGCTCCGGGCATTAAAAAAGCTATCGTCGCCCCAAAGCTCATCAAGTAGCGCTTTGCGGGATATAATCTCATGTTGTTTTTTGCATAACAGTTTCAGGATCTCGCTTTCGCGGTTGGTGAGCTGCCAGGTATTGATGCCTTGCTGTACTGTGTTTTTAAGGGGTTTAAAGGTAATGCTGCCTATCTGGTAGTTTTCATTTTCGGGTTTAATCCTGGGCGGGTCCAATAGTCGGTTGTTGCTTAACAGTACTTTTATCCGTACAATCAATTCTTCTACGCTGAATGGTTTTTTCAAATAGTCATTAGCTCCGTACTCAAAACCTGCCACCACATCTTTGGGTTGCGAGCGGGCTGTTAAAAATATTATTGGCGTTAGCTTGTCCGTATCGCGAATTTTTTTGGCTACCTGGAAGCCATCTATTTTGGGCATCATTACGTCGAGCGCTAAAATATCGGGTTTAGTGGTTTGATATTTCTGCAGGGCCTGTTCGCCATTAGCGCATAATGTTACCTCAAAATCGCTTTCTTCCAGGCTTTCGCGCACTATATGTGCCAACGCCAGCTCATCTTCAGCTAATAATACCCGTATTTTATTCATTGGTTTAATGGTATGGTAACAATAAACTCAGTGCCGGCATTAACTTCACTTTTTATGGTAACACTGCCCTTGTGTGCCTCTACAATATATTTAACGTAACTTAATCCAAGTCCGGTACCTTTTACATGATGTATATTGCCGGTTGGCACGCGGTGAAACTTATCAAATATATGGTTGATATGGGCCGGAGGTATACCAATGCCTTGATCTTTAACAGATAGCTGAAGCTTATCGCCGATTTGTTGCAAAATGATTTGAATATTAGCTGGTTCATTTGAATATTTGATGGCATTATCAATAAGATTGGTGATCACATTCCTGAAATGCAATTGATCTGCTGTAATGTATCTGATATTATTTTTATTGGTATAGGTGATCAAGGCTTCTTTATCGGCTTTCAGCTTTTCCGTCGCTATTATTTCATTGATCAGCGTATCTATTTCAATCTTTTCTTTTACCAGGATGATCTCATTGTTTTCAAAAGTAGCTACGTTAAGCGCTTTGGTAACCAGTTCGTTAAGCCGGTTTAACTCGTTACGGGAAGTTTGCAGGTAGCGCTGTGTTTTATCCGGATCATTTGATCCGTTGAACTTTTGTAAGCCCTCAATAGCTACTGTCATGGTGGCAATAGGCGTTTTGAGTTCATGCGTCATATTGTTTATAAAATCGTCTTTCAATTCGGCAAGCCGCTTTTGCCGATTAAGTGTGTTGATTATGTAATAGAAACAGTAAATAGTGAGCGCAATCAGTAATATTGAACAAGTGAGCGTAAGCAACATTCCTTTTATTACAGCGTATTGCGGTTGGTGGAAAACGGCCCTTAAAAATATGGGATGGAAGTTATGCTGATTAAAAAGCAGGAAAGCATTATACCTGTAATCATACTCGTTGGTTTCGCTGTAGCTTGATGTTGGCGTTTTAGGTTGAGTTGAACCCTCGGTTACAGTCAGGTTGAACGGGCTGTAAGTATGCATTTTTTTTAGCTCGGCCCTGTAATATTTACTGACTTTTAAAACCGTAGCTTCACGATAGTTTTGGGGTAGCGAGAAAGTAGCGTTTTTAAAGACAGAGTCGTAGGGCAGTGGTTTGCCTGAAGCCGTTGGGTGTAGCGGAAACGTTGGTATATCGCCAATGCTAAGTAAGCTGATGATATATGATGCAACTTCGGGCCTATAAAAAGCCATTTCAGTTAACACTTGTGGTATGGTAGCCGTTTCAGCCACTTTGTTTTTGTAGTAATTATAAATAGGAATACTTGTGCTGATAGGATCGCTGGATTCGGAGTGACGGTTTGAGATCCAGATATTGAGCGTTGCATTAGCGTTATTTTCGGGTGTTGAAGGTATAACGCGCGTAATTACGCCGGGCGAGAATTGTTTGTGTATAATTTGAACACGTACCGTATCAATTTTGATAACAACGTTTGTATCCGAAAGCCTCCTTACCAATACAACCCTTATTGAATCGAAATAATCTTTTTTGCAGCTATCCAGCGCATGTTGCATGGCTGCATCAATGTTGGTATCGAATGTTTTTTTATTTACCTGGTAGGCGTTGATACTCCAATAGGTTTGGAAAATAATAATGCCACTTAGCGATAATGCTATCAGTGCTAATACAATTTTAAGTTTCTTTTTCATTGAGTTATTTGCTTACAATAAATTTAGATTGATTATAAGCGGCCTGTGCAATCTGTTAACATTGCTTAACATTAAATAACCGGCGTTAATGTGGTAATACAAAAAATGCCGCTTCAAAATATGAAACGGCATTGATAAGTTTATGCTGATAAGTTAGTATTACAAATTCCTTCCCAGCTTCTCCAAAGTATCCTGAGGTACATTTTCCAGGTCGAGCACCAAAAAGCCGTCCAGGCAATCGGCAAATTTAGGGTCGATGTTAAAGCTGATGATTTTGGCGTTAAGGGCGATGTATTGACGGAGCAGCACCGGTACCTTCATATTGCGGGTTTCCACTTCCGAGATCAGGTTATCCAGGCCTTTAAAACTATCTTCGCCGGCCATCAGCAGGTCGGTATCAATTTTAGCAAAGTTAACCTTGAACTTTTTGCGCGGTTTAACGTACTGCGCCATTTCATGATCAAAATGGTTACGGTTGATATAATCAACAATAAGCGATTTAGAGAATTTGGAGAACGAGTTGCTGATACTTACCGGGCCAATGAGGTAGCGGTACCTCGGGTTATCCAGCAAAAACTTCAAAATACCTTTCCATAGTAAAAAAAGCGGCAGCGGCTTGGTCTGGTATTCCTTGCGGATCCATGATCGGCCCAGCTCAAGGCTGCGGCGCAGCACCGGCGTAAACTGCGTTTTAAGTTTAAACAACTCGTTAATATAAAAACCTTTTTTGCCTACGCTGTAAAAAATCTCGTCGCCCAGGCCTATACGGTAAGCGCCTACTATGCGTTTGGCCTCAAAATCCCATATAAAAAGGTGATGATAGTAAATGTCGTACCCGTCAAGATCGATCGACTTATTGGTACCTTCCCCAACCTCGCGGAAGGTAATTTCGCGCAGTCTGCCTATCTCGCGGATAACATTGGGTATGGTTGAGGTTGGTACGATGAATACTTCGTAGTTTTTTTCGGTCCATACTTTATAACTTTCGCGCAGCGGCTCAATTTCCTTTTCAAGAATGGCGCTGTCTATTTCGGGGGTGATCTCTTCGGCTTCGCGTTTAATTTTAAACAGGTTGCGCGGACTGAAAATCTTTTTTTCCTCTTCCAAACCGGTACCCAACGCGTAGGTGCGGGCACGTAAAAAGTTAAGCAGCTTGGTACTGTTGGTATAATCAGGAATATCGGTTACATTAATGGGTTTCCCTATACGTAGCTTAATGGTATGGCCATGCTTATTAAATAACTCTGAGGGCAACTTCGCGGTGCGCAGGGTAGGATGGAGCAGGCTCAGGAAGTTAAACAGTAAACCATTATTGCCATGGAAATAAATAGGTACAACCGGTACTTTAGCCTTGGCAATGATTTTGCCTACAACCGGGTGCCACATCCTGTCGGTTACCTGTTTTTGTTCTACTTTAAAGGTTGATACCTCGCCAGCGGGGAATATGCCTATTGGCGTGCCATTACTTAAAAGCTCCAACGTGTTTTTAAGGCCGCTGATGCTTGATGAATGCTCCACATTTTCAAACGGGTTTACAGCTATAAAATAATCGGCCAGGTTGGGGATCTTTTTCAACAGGAAGTTGGCCATCAGCTTTGAATCGGGCCGGGCCATGCATAGTATTTTTAACAATACCATGCCTTCAATACCACCATAAGGATGGTTGGCAATGGCTATAAAGGCGCCGTCTTTTGGGATGTTGCGCAGTTCGCGCTCGTCAAATTCAATGTCGATACCGCAGCCCTCTAAAATGGCGTCCACAAACTCCGGACCTACCTTGGGCTGGGCCTGGGCAAACAGGTCGTTAACCTGGTTTATCTTCATCAGTTCCATCAATAAAGCGGCCAGGCCAGGCATCTTTAACTTATCCAGTTTGGTGGCTTTGGCAAACTCTTCGGTGGTTATAACTTTCATATTGTTTATAAGCAGTATGTTTTAACAAATAAATATCTTAAATTTTTATTTAATTTAACAGCCGTAACCTGTATAATGATACCGCGAATCAAACACTACCTGTCCGTCAGTAAAAAAGAATGGAACGGAATGGTGGTAATGATTATTTTAATCGCTCTGGTTTTAGCTGCCCCCTTCATTGAGCAGGCAAACCACAAAGATAACACAATAAACTTTAAGGCATTTGATAAAGCGGCGAATACAGCGCCCGGAAATGCCGGTTTTAATGCTGATGATACAGAAATAAATGCCGGTGTGGCTAAACGCGCTTCACTTTTCAGGTTCAACCCCAATAAACTATCGCTTACAGAGTGGGTAAAACTCGGCCTTAGCCCTCAACAGGCCCAGGTTATTAAACACTACCAGGAAAAAGGCGGGCGTTTTTATACCAAAGGCGATGTGCAGAAAATGTACAGCATCAATGCCGAAACCTACAAACGGCTTGAACCTTATATTGAATTGCCCGATGGTCCGGCCTACCGTATGAATAAAGCCAAACCCGGCGAGGTGATTGAAGTGAATACAGCCGATTCGGCAAAGCTCACCATGATTCGCGGGATCGGGCCTGCCTTTGCCCGGCGCATTGTGCGTTACCGGCAGCGGGTAGGCGGGTTTTACAGCAAAGCGCAGTTAAAGGAAGTTTACGGTATTGACGAACAGAAGTATAAGCAGATAGAGGATGGAGTAAGTGTTGATGGCAGATACCTTATTAAGGTGAACATCAATACGGCCGTGTTTAATGACCTGAAGCGCTTCCCTTATTTAAGCTATAAACAGATGGATGCCATTATAGCCTACCGTGATGAACACGGTAATTACCGGTCGGTAAAAGATCTGGAAAATATAGCCATCCTAAATGCCCAAATTTTGCGTAAAATTGAGCCTTATTTAGTTTTTAAATGATAGCCGAGCAAATTAAAGCCGCCATACGCGATATCCCGGATTTCCCGAAACCCGGAATTGTATTTAAAGATATTACCCCGATATTGAAAAACCCCGCCCTGTGCGAAAAAATTGTGGATGCCTTTGTTGAGCAACTAAAAGATATCCGCATAGATGCCGTTGCCGGTGTAGAGAGCCGCGGTTTTTTATTCGGGCTAAGCCTGGCTACTAAATTGGGTGTGCCTTTTGTGCCTGTACGCAAAGCGGGTAAGCTGCCATTTACCATTAAACAAAAAGCCTACAAGCTGGAGTACGGCACCGCCACTATCGAAATGCATACCGACGCTTTTGAACCCGGTCAGCATATATTATTACATGACGACCTGTTGGCTACAGGCGGTACAGTTACTGCAGCCAGCGAACTGATTAAGGAGATGGGCGGTGTGGTAGCAGGCTTTTCGTTTGTAGTAGGGCTGGGCTTTTTGAACGGGAGGGAGCGGATAGCGCCTATTTGTGATAAGCTGGTGGTATTGGCTGATTATTAAGATTATCTTAGATAAACGATGGCTCTGGTAGGAGATTTTTAGGTACGCACACGCTAAGAAGCAAACTTTTTTATAGATAGCCGCACAAGGGGGACATCATAAAAAAATCACTTACAATCTTTGCGTCACCGAGGCTTTGCGAGAGTTATTAATTCGCCACATTTAACCACATAGCGCCTTTGCCACTTTCAAAATAGTTAAATATTTTGTTACTTGTAACGCCTTTTATTTTAAACGTTTATGGATAGAAGAAATTTCCTGAAAACGGGTTCGGTGGCCGGCTTAACTTTGTCAACTCTCGTAGCCGCATCCTGTGCCCAACCATCGGCAGAAAATCAGGGTTCAGATAGTACAGCTACCGCCAATGCCAAGGGTGATATATTTGAGTTGAGCGAAGCAACTATTACCGACCTGCAGCAAAAGATGCAGTCTAAACAGTTTACCTCGCGCCTCATCACCGAGCTTTACCTGAAACGCATAGACCAGATAGATAAGAAGGGCATTATGCTTAATTCCGTTATCGAATTAAATAAAGACGCCCTGAATATGGCCGATGCGATGGATAAGGAACGCGAAAAAGGTAAAGTTCGTGGTCCGCTGCATGGTATCCCGGTGCTCATTAAAGATAATATAAACACGGGCGATAACATGCATACAACGGCAGGTTCATTGGCCCTTGCCGATAATTTTGCCAAACAGGATGCCTTTATTGTGCATAAATTGCGGGAGGCCGGCGCAGTAATATTAGGCAAAACCAATTTAAGCGAATGGGCCAACTTCCGCTCAACACATTCAACCAGTGCCTGGAGCAGCAGGGGAGGGCAAACTAAAAGCCCTTACGTTTTAGACAGGAACCCCAGCGGCTCGAGCGCCGGAACAGGTACTGCTGTTGCAGCTAACTTGTGTGTGATAGGGATCGGTACAGAAACGGATGGTTCCATCGTATCGCCGTCTTCGGTAAACGGATTGGTTGGCATTAAACCAACTGTTGGTTTATGGAGCCGGTCGGGTATTATCCCTATCTCAAAAACACAGGATACAGCAGGCCCCATGGCCCGTACGGTTAAAGACGCGGCCATATTACTCGGGCTGCTTACCGGTATTGATACCCTTGATTTGGCTACGCTGGATAGCAAAGGGAAGGTTGAAGCTGATTATACCAGGTTTTTAGATATTAACGGTTTAAAGGGCAAACGCCTTGGCGTTGAAAAAAATGCTTTGGAAGGTAATGTTGCCGTTGTGGCTTTGTTAAAAGATGCCATCGAAACCCTGAAAAAACAGGGGGCTGAAGTTATAGAGGTGCAACTTTATCACGAAATGAAGGATATCGGCAAAAATGAATTTAATGTATTGCTTTATGAGTTTAAAGATGGCCTTAACCAGTACCTTGCCAGCGCCAACAGCAAAGTTAAGTCGCTGGCGGATGTGATAGCTTTTAACAAACAAAACGAGGCCAAAGCCATGCCATTTTTTAAACAGGAAACCATGGAACTGGCCCAGGCCAAAGGCGATTTAAACAGCAAAGAGTATCTTGACGCCGTTAAGCAAACCAATGCCGGCACACGCAAGGTTATTGATGATATGCTGGCTAAATACAAGCTGGATGCCATTATAGGCACCACTAACGGGCCCGCGGTTTGCATTGACCTGGTAAACGGAGATTATGACAACGGCTTTGGTTTTTCGGGACCGGCAGCTATGGCGGGTTATCCGCATATTACAGTGCCTATGGGGTTAGCGCACGGCTTACCAGTAGGATTGTCGTTTTTCAGCACTGCTTACCGCGAGGGGGAGCTCATAAAAATGGGTTACGCTTACGAGCAGGCTTCCAACAAGCGGGTAGCACCATTGTATAAGCCCGATTTGTTTGGTTAATTTTGTGATGATATGGAAGCAACAATCACTATCCCCAAAAAGATCCTGGCCCGGCAGCATGAAATTACCGCCGATTATTTAAAGGCGATAGAAAAGCATTTGGATGACGTGATGAATAACCGGGTGCAGGATATGTACGAGATCCGCGATTTTGCAGATGAAATGCACATTCACCCCACACACCTTAGTAATACCATAAAATTAACCACCGGGCGGCACCCCTGTTTCTTTTTCGAAGAGAAAATTATGGAAATAGCCAAAGCCCTTCTCCAGGCAAATAAGTTAAGTATTGCCGAAATAGCTACGCGGCTTACTTTTGATCCATCAAATTTTACCAAGTTTTTTAAACGCTTTGAGGGCATAACGCCCAAACAATACCGCGAGCAATGGTTAATGAAAACAAGCTATGATGTTTAGCATCCGGATGTGCAAGAAAAATCTGTTATGCGGGTTTTAAACAGGCAATAGTTTTTTTATTACCGGCCAAACATGCTCGGCCATTACTTTATAGCCTTCGGCATTCGGATGTAGCCTGTCAGGCAGGTTAAGATGCGCAATGCCAGCCACTCCCTGTAAATAAAACGGCAAAAAGGCAAGATCGTTAGCTTCGGCGATTTCGCGGAAAATGGCTTTAAAACGGTTGGCAAATGTACCCGGGATAAAATCCGGGATTTCCATGCCCATCAGCGCTATTTTTACCTGCGGATGTTTCTGCCTTACCCTGTCAATGATAGCTTGTAAGTTATCAGCTGTATTTTGCGGAGACATTCCCCTGATCAGATCATTAATCCCCAATTCTAACACGAAAATCGAAACAGGGCGATTGATCCAATAGTCAAGCCGGTAAAACCCGCCCGATGTAGTATCGCCGCTTACACCGCCATTAATAACATGGTAAGCCAGGCCCTCATCCCGCAGTTTTTGCTGGATGAGAGCCGGCAACGATTGATTTTTTGCATCTTTAAGGCCATAGCCTGCAGTAAGGCTATCGCCGAAAAACAATATGTTGTGCATATGTGCAGGAGATGATTATCCCCTTGTATTATCCCTGATGTTTTGAGCGCGAACAGCAATTTGCTCTAAAGTAAGCTCGCCATATTTTTTTGCACGTTCGGCCCAGTCAGGAGCGTTATCCACCAAATTATCAATGATTGATTTACCATCAGGTCCTTTTTTTGTTAAATAGTTAATGCCGTAAGCAACAGCTGCGCCTATGGCAATGGTTTTTATAAAGCCCATGTTGTTCCTTTTTTATTTGTTTGGATATATGACAATGATAATGCCAGTTTGTTACTATCGTTATTAAAAGCTTCTATATTTGAGGCACCTAACTGTTGGCAATGTTTTTTATATTTTCCAAAGTACTCTCGTTTTTAATGAACCTGCTTTTATGGGTGTTTGCTTTTTTGTTAATAGCGCTATGTTCAAAGAATGTGAAACAACGGAAAAGATTTTTGATTTGGGGGATTGTATTACTGTATGTTTTTTCTAATTCGGTGCTTATTAATATAGTTAGCTCGGCCTGGGATATCCGGGACACTACAGCTCTGGCTGATAAGAAGTATAGCTGCGCTATTGTGCTGGGCGGTTTTAGTTCGGATGATGGTAAGGGCGGCGGCTTTTTCAATATGGCGGCAGACAGGTTTATCCAGGGGCTCCGTTTACAGCGTACCGGGCAGGTTGGTAAAATTTTGATAACAGGCGGAAATGGTTTGCTCATTCCGTCGGGGTATAGGGAGGCAGATTGGGTGAGGCAGCAGTATATAGATTTGAAGGTGCCTGACAGTTGTTTACTGGTAGAAGATAAATCGCGCAATACAATCGAGAACGCTGCCTTTACAAAGGCATTGCTTCAAAAACAAAAGTTGCAGGGACCGTATTTGTTGGTTACTTCGGCATTTCATATGCGCCGTTCGGTAATGATATTTAAAAAGCAGGGAATTGACGTAATTCCTTATCCCTGTAACTTTTCAAGTAAACAACTTTCCATTTCCGTGGATGATTTACTGCCAAATACCGGCGCTTTGGCGGGCTGGGGTTTGTATATCAAAGAAGTGATTGGCTATTCAGTAACCCGCCTGTTTAATTAACAGGCGTTTAGCCACGCTTCAGGTGCCTGATATTGTCTGATCCGTTATCGGGTTTGCGGTTATGTTTATTCCATGCATCGATATCAATAAGGCCGGGTTGGGTTTTATAGTGATCGGCGTTGGCTTTGCAACGCACAATAAATTTACCTCCGGGCGCCTGCTGAATAACGGGGCGGCTGCCGCAAACAATGCACTTTTCAACAAAAATAGAATCCTGAATTTTTATAAACCTGTTCATAATATAACTAAGGTGCTGTCATTTTATAAAATTACACATACCGGACGGTGGACGTTTTTTTAATGTTTATTTAAGCTTTTTTAACCGGTTGGTGCATCATTAATTGTTCAATTACCCTGATCTGTAAAAGCGTGTAACTGGGCCATAGCACCCACGTCGTCGTAATCGCCTGCAATATCGGTATCAAAAATAACGGGTACCGGTTTACGCGCCTGGCCAAAGGCAGTGTTGATGATAATAACGAATAATAAAAGCAGGAATGGCTTACAACTCATTGCTATACAAGGTAAAAGGCAAAGCAAGATAAATAAATGTTATTAACAAATCATAGTTTTATTGCCGATTTATCAATAAATGAACCAATAGTTTAAGAATATTTAGTATTATTAAACAGCAATGTGAACCGGCGGAACAACCTCCGCTAATTACCTGCCATCAGTTACAGCTTAGCCATCAGAAAGAGATATAAATAGTTATGAAGTTCAGTGTATTTAGCCGGTTAGGATATACGGCGCATGCCGCAGGTACTTTGGTGCTCAATATTCATGCGCTTAATACATGGAAGCAATCTGTAATTAACGAGGAATTTTGGTTAGAACCCTATATTAATTACAACCAGTTTGAATTACCGCAGGGTGAAAAGCGGTTAGTAAGATTTGATGTTAACGAATATATACCTAACATTAGCGCCACCTATCAGGCTACGGTTGATAATTGTTACGAGGTGAATGATTTTAGCTATGCTACTGAAACACATGTATCGGCGCTTGACAGTTCGGTGTTGCCTTACCTTAATCCAAGCCGCTATTGCGAGTCGGATAAGCTGTACCGGATGGCGCACAACATGTTTGGCCATATTTCAAATCCTTTTCAGCAGGTGCTTACGCTTACCGGGTGGATCAACAAAAATGTGCAGTACCTCAGCGGTTCAACCAACTCGCAAACCTCAGCCTTTAACACCGTTACCGAACAGGCAGGTGTATGCCGCGATTTTGCACACCTGGGGATTGCCCTTTGCCGCGCTCTTACTATTCCGGCACGATATTTTACCGGCTACGCCTACCAGCTTTACCCTGCCGATTTTCATGCTTGTTTTGAAGCTTTTTTAAACGGCAAATGGGTGTTGTTTGATGCCACCGGACTGGTACCTCTTAACGGTTTTGTTAAAATAGCCACAGGTTTTGACGCTGCCGACTCGGCAGTGGCGAATATTTTTGGCGATGTGATGTTTAACAGTATGGAGGTAAGCTGCGAACTGGCTGACACCTGTTTCGAGCCATTTTTTTACAAACAAGATGAGTTTTTGGGCATCACTTACCTGTAGGCCGGTTTAACGTTTTTTGGTTGATTTTAACGGTGCCGATTTTCTGTCCTGCCTGGCAGCATAGATCCAGTTTATCCCTAAAACCGTTATACAGATCACTAAGCCAAAAAATTCGCGTACTTCCTCAACCCATGGCTTTTCAGCTTTCATGGTTTGTACAAGGCTTTCCGCATGATGAAACTTAAACCAGTCGATGAGCCCGTTACTATCGAAAACTTTATAGATAGCATACCCCGAAAATATAACTATACCAACACCGTAACCTATAGGGTAAAACTCTTTTTTGGTGGCCAGGTAACAAAACCAGGCGCAGTACAGGTAAATAGGGATCCATAAGTAAGGGTCGGGGTCATTGTATTGCAGGCCTGCAAAAATGATAAAAAGCACAACCCAAACAATGTTGAAGATCTTCATAAGTGATAGTGTAGTTTAAACCGGTTTTTGATGACTTACAAGCAGCGTAAGCATGGTTAAATATAATAATTTACTTTTTCTGTTTTCAAAGTATCTGCCGATGTCCGTTTAACTGGTTTGTTTTTATAGTTCGATATAGCTCACCCGATCTATAGTGGCCCGGTATTGGTTCAGGTGGCCTTTATCTTTTACATCAACTATGCCGCGGATGATAACCGGGCGGTTATTGATTTGTACAAACTCCCCGCTGTTGTAAGTAAAAAGCCCCGTTTGTGTACCGGGAATGTACAGGGGGCAATCCTGGCTAAAGTCAACCCATAAAGCGCTGGCGTTTGAATGATCGGCAAAAAGTTCGCCGTTAAATAAAGCCGACTGCTCAAATCCCTCCCTGTATTTCCCTGAAACCTCGACATATTGATGCTGGTATTTTTCTGCATGATTCACCAGTTCGGCAAAGGATACCTTTTTGTAGTTAGTACCCGCGTTGCAGTTGCTTTGAAAAGCCTGTTTGTTTTTTTGGCACGATGTAAGCGCTGCCAATACGGGTAAAATCCCGATCAGCAGATTGCCATACCTTGAAACACAGGATATAGTCATTTTACTAAATTAATTTGAGCCTTTAAGTTAGTGAAAATAGCGCTTAATTAACAGTATAACAGATATTTTACTTAAACATATTTATTTTATTATACCTGCAAAACGTTGATAAAAAGCTGTCGGACTATCGGCATGCTTGGGCTCGTATTTACCGGCGATGATGGGAATGTAGATCACCCTGCGGCGGCTTTCTTCGCCGGTTACCAATGATTGGGCTACGCGGTGCCACAGGCGGCCATCGTGTATGGTGAGGTCGCCCGCGGTGGGGGTAATGGCAATCTCATTTTCATCGGTATCGTGATCCAGGAAATACTTTTTACGGAATAGTAGCTGATACAGGTTTTGTTTATGGGTACCAGGCAAAATCCTTAAACCGCCGTTTTCAGGCTTCAGGGTGCTCAGGTGGATGCCTACATTCAGCATCGGGTTCAGCTTTTGCCCGTGGAAAATATCGCGCAACCCATCGGTATGCCAGCCCATTTTGGTAAAGCTGCTGTTAGGGCCGTTTACGTAGTGGTTAAAAACCATCCCGTCTTTTTCATCGGTGCCGAGCCTCGCGCCATCTCCAACAAGGCTTAACAGGATCTGAAAACGCGGATCTTTCGAAAATTCATCAAGCGTACTGCTATGCTTGTTGATAAAAGCGAAGCGTTGTACTATGGGCGCTCCGTCAAGGTCTTTCCCGTACTTGATGGGTACGCCATTCACTTTTTCGGTTTTTTCACTGATCCATTTTTGCTCCACCTTTTTAGACGCCTCGATAATATCATTTACCGTTTCGGGCTTGATGAAATTTTTAAAGTGGATGTAACCGTTTTGATTGAAAAAAGCTTGCTGTTGGGGTGTGATTGTTGAGCCTAAGGTGAATTTTTGATATGACGATGCCATAAAACAGAATGATTAAAGTACCTGGAAAATGAGTTAAGAAAGTTTTTGGATTGCCCGCATGGGACGAGTGGAGGACAATAGTCCTGAAAGTGGAAATTAACAACAACAGCTACACATCTCCCTTGTTAACAAAGGCATTCGCATTCGGGATGCAAGCGATATGTGGTGGTAATTGTTCAATGTATATTAAATCTATCTTTTTAGTAGATTAATACAAATGTAAAGAAAATGTTAATCGCACCAAATTTTTCTAAAAATATTTTTTAGCGCTTGTACAGATTAGCCGCTATACGCTCAACAAATGCTTTGGGAATATGCCGTGCGCCAAATGCCGAAAACACGTTTAACAGGCCTGGTATTATTTCCGCTTTTTTGTGAAACATGCCTTTCAACGCGGTTCCGGCTACTTCTCCGGCATCCATGTTAAATTTTGCCGCCAGATCCGCAACAGCCTCCATGCCCGCGCGTTTGATAAAACCGGTATCGGTAGGACCGGGGCTTAAGCAGCTTACTGATACCGATGTGTCTTTTAACTCTAACCGTAACGCCCTGCTGAATGACAATACAAAAGCCTTGGTGGCAGCGTAAACAGCCAGTGTTGGCACAGCCTGGTAAGCCGCAGTACTGGCTACATTGAGGATATAAGCCTGCTTCTGTGTTTTTAACAAGGGTATAAAAAGGTGCGAAAGTTCAATAAGCGCGTTCATGTTCACCTGCATCATACCGGTTTGCGCTTGAAGATCCAGTTGTTCAAAATCGCCCCAAAGGCCATGACCGGCATTATTAATTAAAATGGATACCGGAACGGCGAGTTGAGCAGCCCGGTTGTATACTGTTGAAGCCGCGTTATCAAGCGAAAGATCGGCGGCGAGGTATTCAACCTTAATTTTATATTCGGCAAGCAGTTGCCGGGCCAGGTCACGCAGGTCGGTTTCTGAGCGGGAAACCAGCAATAAATTATAACCTTTTTGCGCAAGTTGTAATGCCATGGCCCGGCCTATGCCTTTGCCTGCGCCGGTTATTAAAGCGTATCCTTCCATCGGTTTCAGATATTAACGAGTTGCAAGTTTAAATAAAAATAATCTACTAATATTGTAGACTATTTAAATTGTTTTTACGTTTGTAGCGATATAACAAAACATAATGCTCCGTTTTCAACTTTTAAGCTGTAGCCCGCCAGGGTGTTGTTGTTGCCGATGCTGATAAATAAGCGCGTTAAGCTCTATCATACAACAATAACAGTTTAAAAATTTTACCATGAAAACCTTTAACATAAAGTATCAATTTACTGCATATACCATAGTAGGTTTTATTTTCTTTGCCTCTACAGGCTCCGCACAGCTATCGGCTTCGCTAAAGATCAAAAATAAGCTGCCCGATACACTACTGCGTATTATCGATGATAATTACACCGCCGCCATCACTTCCCCCAAAACTGATAAAAAACTAAGCGCCGAAAGCATATCAAGCTTTGAAAGTAACATAGAAAGCCAGCTGGATACCCGTGTCGGTCGTGAGAAATTACTGGAGTATTTGAAGGATTTAAGCGATAACAATAGCGATGAGCTTGCCTACAACCAGGCAAAAGCGCAGGGCTATTATAAACTTGCCGGTCTGTTCGCTAAGCTGCGGTTGTATCCTTTGGCCATGAAGTGTTTTTTTAAAACGATGGGTTATAAGCAGAAGGCACAACATAAGCCCGATTCGGTAATGGCGGCTCAAACCGGTTTAGGGTTTAACCGATTTGCGCTAACCATCAACGCGGTCGACGACTCCGTATTTGTAAACAGCCCTGTACAGCTTAAGGAGAAGAAGGAAAAGAAAAGCAAATCCATTACTTATAACCGTATCCTCAATACATTTAATGATGGTAAAAAAGCCGCTGCCTATGCCTTGTTGTTTCATGTTAAGCAACCCAAACCAGGCAAGCCAACGGTATTTGTGAGGGCTAATACGGGGCATACTTTTATCACCCTCATCAAATACAATACCGATTCAACTTCGGTTTCCGTTTCATTCGGGTTTTATCCCGTAAAGGATAATATATTTTCGGCCACCCCCTGGGAACCGGAAACTACCGGCGGCTTTAAAAATGATTCGGACCATCACTGGGACGAGGTGATGGGTAAGTTTATCTCTGAACGGAAATTTCAACGCATCCTGAAATTAACCCAACGTTACGAAGGCTTGGAATATCACTTATCCAAAAATAACTGTACTGATTTTGCCTTGCAGGCGGCCTCGTTCGCGGGGTTTGGTGTTACCAATTCTAAAGGTTCGTGGCCGTTGGGGAGTGGTAATAACCCCGGAATTACCGGGCAAAGCATTATAGCGGGCGCGGTTTATGATGATGATAACGACGATCTGTTCATCAATTATGATGAGGCTGTTAAGTAAGCGGTTCCGTTTAGATCATACCTTCCGTCAATCAACTCATGATGCCTTTACCTCCATTTGATCATTCACGCTAAAATATTTCTTTTGATTTTCCTGTAGTAATTCAATCACTTTTAGCGGGTTTTTCCATTCAAATAAATGAATAAGCCAAACGGTAAACTTCAGGAAGCCGGTTTGGTTAACCAGGCTTTTGCCTATGGCCAAAACGTTCTGGTCGCGGGTTTTGATCTCTGTCGGCCTTTCGGCAACGGTTTTGGCATAAAGCTCTTCGGCAAAGCACCATGCCCCATCGCGGGCGTTATCAATGCTGAATTGAATGAGTACCGAATTACTGTTGCCCGCGTGCAGGCCTAACAACGAAAGCAGGGGCGATGACCGGTCAATTTCGCTCAATACCTGGTAGGTTAGTGAGGATATAATGGTATTGATCATGTTAAAATCATTATGCAGTTCCTGCAAGGGCTTATCGCCCGAAACTTCAACGGCGGCTATGCCCAGGTCAAGATTAATGTGGGCATTCATACCCAGCAGCAGGTGCTGTAAAATTAAAACCGATGATTTTTTGGTCATTTCGAAAGCCAGTTTCCAGCTGTAGGATGGTTCGGCGCCTTGCTGCCATTGAGTGTAAGCCTCGAGGTAACGGTTGGCGAAGATCACATCGAGTTGCTCCATTCGCGGCCCGTTTTGGAACTGGCCGTTCCTGATGCCATCGCGCACGCTGGCGGTTACTTTGTAGTATAATACGGCAAAGTAGCCGAGGCGGCTGTTGTTTTTCTTGCTATCGTCAATAATCGCCTGTAAGGCTGTTATTACTTCGTCAATGGTTTTTGCCTGCATAAGGTAGGGTTTAATTGGTTAGTTAAGGCGCTGTAAAATAACTAAATATAAATTGTGTCACAAGCTGCGCGATGTTTAAATAATTAAATCTGCAATAGGCTTTTCAGTAATCAGAATGTCATTTGAAGAAAAATATAATTAAATCTATAATATCTATGTAAATAGTAGATTATTTGTTTACATTTGCATCATCAAATGGTTCTTTAATATTTTAATTATCAAGAAAGACTGAGGGAAAGGCCCTGTGATGTCTTAGCAACCTGTAAGCCCATTGTTATAAAGGTGCTAATTCCTGTCTGCCGTTTACATGGCAGAGAAGATAATAAAAGTAAATAGTGCATGATTTACATACCGTGCATCTTCCTTTTCTTCTCTGTTTTTCCTGGTAATTAAGTGTTGAGGTTAATATGTATAACAATGAATACTAAACATCTGCTTTTTACTTTTTCTTTGGTTGCAGTTGCCGCGTTCGCATCGGCCCAGACAAAAACAGTTGCTAACCCCGCCGATGCCAACAAGGGGTACATTGTAAAAGTTGGCGATACGGCCCCTGCCGATTTTGAGCTGGCTTTAACCGATGGCACCAAAACATCGCTGCAGCAATTGCGCGGCAAAGTGGTGATATTGCAATTTACGGCAAGCTGGTGCAGCGTATGCCGCGAAGAAATGCCCCATCTGGAAAGCGACGTATGGCAGCCTTATAAAGATAAGGGCCTGGTATTAATAGGCGTTGACCGCGATGAACCGCTGGAGAAAGTGAAAGGTTTCCAGCAACAAATGAACATCAGCTATCCGCTGGCGCTTGATCCCGGCGCCGATATTTTCGGGCGTTTTGCCAATAAAAAAAGCGGCGTAACCCGCAACGTGGTCATTGACAGGGATGGCAAAATAGTTTACCTCACCCGCCTGTATGATAAGCAGGAATTTGCATCGATGCTGAAAGCCGTTGATGCCCTGGTAAACAGTAAAACCGCATCACTAAACTAAAACTATAAACTATGGTGGCCGGCCTGTCCGGTCGCCATTTAAAAAAGCACAAATCTATCAGCATATATAATTATTACTATCGTCATGAACAAAACCATTAACCCCGTAACACAAAGCGGCCTGGTTCCTGCCTCCAATTCATCATTGCAGTTTGCCTGCACAACCCCTCTTTTAAGTATGCGCTGTTGCTGTTGATCCTCCTACAGCAGGCAGCAAACGTTTAAGCCTTATTGGCTTAAAGGCGTATTATCAGCCTGGCAATCAGTTAAAAATTACGGTTTACAGCTTTTGGGCAGGGTTAAATAACCCCTGTGTTAGCCATTGCTATGCCCTGTTCAAGCTTGTATCGACATTAAAAATCAATCACAATTATTTTGACATCATGTTAAAAATTTACAAAGTATTACTGGCAGTTTTATTGCCGTTTATTCTCATCCAAACGGTTGCGGCGCAATCTGTTAAAATAAGCGGGGTGATAACCGCCAAAGCCGACGGCCTGCCATTGCCGGGCGTAAGTGTATCGGTTAAAGGAAAAAATACCGGCGGGCAAACCGATGTAAATGGAAAGTTTGTTATTACCGCCAATGTTAATGATGTGCTCAGGGTGGCCTATATAGGTTATACCACGCAGGAAATCGCGGTAACAGCCGGTACAACCTCGCTTAATGTGGTATTGGTTGAACAGGCCAACTCCCTTAACGAGGTTGTGGTTACGGCGCTGAACATCTCGAAGGATAAAAAATCACTGGGTTATTCGGTTCAGGGATTAAAATCAAAGGATATTTCTGAAGCCAAGGAAACCAATTTTGTTAACGCCCTTGCCGGTAAAGTTGCCGGTGTACAGGTTACCAACAGCCAGGGCGATATGGGATCGTCGCGTATCGTTATCCGCGGCGAAACATCCATATCAGGTAACAACCGGCCCTTGTTTGTGGTTGATGGGGTTATTGTTGATAACAGCCAGTTTTTAGGTAGCGGCGGCTCAAGAGATTTTGCCAATGCCATTTCTGATCTCAATTCGGAAGATATCGAATCGGTAAGTGTGTTAAAAGGGCCAAATGCCGCGGCGCTTTACGGCTCGCGCGCGGCAGCGGGTGTTATTCTTATCCGTACAAAAACAGGTAAAGGCGCAAAGGGCCTCGGAATCACGATCAACTCCAACACCAGCTTTTCTAACGTGCAAATATTGCCCGATTATCAGAACCAGTATGGCCAGGGATCAAACGGAAAATTCAGCTATGTGGATGGCAAGGGTGGCGGCGTTAACGATGGAGTTGATGAGAGCTGGGGACCTGCCTTAGATGGTTCGCTCATCCCGCAGTTTTATTCAAACGGGCAGGCTGTTCCCTTTGTGGCACACCCCAATAACGTACGCGATTTTTTCAGCACCGGTGTTACCCTTAACAACGGCATAGCCATAGCAGGCAGTAATGACAAAAGCGATTTCAGGCTTTCATACAATAACCTGCACCAAACCGGTATTGTGCCAAATACTTCGCAGGGGCGCAACTCGTTCGCTTTAAATTCAAGCTACCGTGTCAACTCAAAATTAACTGTCAATACCATTGTTAATTACAGTAAGGATGATGCCGATAATTTGCCTGGCACTTATGGTAAACGCGCTACGAGCACCATGCTGCAGTTTACCTGGTTTGGCCGCCAGGTTGATATCAGCCGGTTAAAAAATTATAAAGATGCCAATGGTAACACTTTTAACTGGAACAATAGTTACTACAGCAACCCTTACTGGCTTGCGTATGAAAACACGGTAGGCCAGCACAAAAACCACCTGATAGGCAGCGTGGAGTTAAACTACAAAATTATCGATGGCCTGTCGGCAAACTTCCGTACCGGTACCGATTACTATAACGATCGCCGCAAAATTAAAGTAGCTTACGGCACCAACGGTACACCCTTTGGCTCGTACGAGGAAGATGCCTACAGCGTAAACGAAAATAATACCGAGGGCAGGTTGCAATACACCAAAAAGCTGAGCAACGATTTTTCGCTCGATGTTTTTGGCGGTGGCAATATTGCTGTGCGTACTTTTGAGCAAAACGACCAGGTAGCGCCAAAGCTTGCCGTTGCCGGCTTATATACCTTGAGCAACTCCCGCGATCCGCTGGTATCATCAAACTATTATTCCAAACTAAAAACTTACAGCCTGTTCGGCTCGGCGCAGGTAGGTTTCCGCAACTACGCCTTTGTGAACGTTACCGCTCGTAACGATTGGTCGTCGTCTTTGCCGGCAGATAACCTATCATACTTTTATCCTTCAGTAAACGGTAGCCTGGTGCTATCGGAGGCTTTAGACATTAAGAGCGATATACTTACCTACGCCAAACTGCGCGGCGGTTGGAGTAAAGTGGGTAAGGCTACCGATCCGTACCAGCTAAACAATGCTTATATCTCTTCAACACTTTTTGGTTCAAATCCGCAACAGAGCTCGCCAACTATCGATTTGAATGACAAATTGAAGCCCGAAACCACAACATCGGCAGAGGCTGGTTTTGAGCTGGGCTTTTTTCACGACCGGCTGCATCTCGATGTGAGCGCCTATAATACCAATAGTACAAACCAGATCCTCACGGTAGATGTAAGCCCAACTACAGGTTTTAGCCAAAAAGTAATTAACGGCGGCCGCATCAACAACAAAGGTTTAGAGGTACAACTGGGTATCACACCAATTAAGTCAAAAGGCTTTACCTGGGATATTACCACCAATTATTCGTTAAACCGCAGTAAGGTGGTTTCGCTTGATGCCGACGGGCGCCTGCAAAGCATTGTTTTGGGTACTGACCGTACCGTACAGGTACTGGCAGCACTGGGCCAGCCTTACGGCACACTTTACGGCAACGCCTATCAGCGTAATGCCCAGGGCCAGATCATTATCGGTGCTAACGGAACCCCGGTTATCAACCCTACCAAACAATACCTTGGCAAATACACCCCTAAATGGCAGGGAAGCATCAACAATAGTTTCACGTATAAAGGCTTTAACCTAAGCTTTTTGGTTGATGCACGTTTTGGCGGATCGATTTATTCCAATACCAACCGTACCGGCACCTATACCGGTGTACTGGCCTCTACCTTGCCGGGTCGCGGCGCTGCCAACGGGGGCTTAAGCTATTATTATCCGGGCAACAATACATCTGCTGCCGCGGTACAGGTAACAGGTGCCGCACCTAACGGAGAAACTGTTTATCATGATGGTATGATATTTAAAGGTGTTAAAGCCGACGGTTCACCAAACACTACCATACTGCCTGCACAATCATACTATAAAGGGTTTACCAATGTTGATGAGGCCTTTGTTTATGATGCCTCATACATCAAACTGCGCGAGGTGAAATTAGGCTACAGCCTGCCAGCCAAATGGATCAATAAAATAGGTTTCCAGGGTGCTACCTTCTCGGTAGTCGGTCGCAACCTGTGGATTATCCATAAAAATGCGCCTAACATCGATCCCGAAACCGCTTTCAACTCGGGCAACGGGCAAGGTTTGGAAGATTTGACCCTGCCAACGGTACGTAACATTGGTTTTAACGTAAACCTTAAATTTTAAAATATCATGAAATTTAAATACATCACTATACTATCCGGCGCGGCTTTATTATCTGTTGCATCGTGCAAAAAGGAACTTTCCAGGATTAATCAAAACCCCAACGGATCGGAGGTTGCACAGCCCGATTACCTTTTAACCGCGGCCACCAAGGCAACTGCCGATACTTATTGGGGAGTAGCCAATAACATGGATGCCAGTTTGCTTTTTGCGCAATACTGGTCGAAAATACAGTACACCGATCCCGACCGCTATATTTATGCAAGTAGCGCTTTTGAGGAACTGTGGACTACAGGCTATACCAAAGGAATAGGAAATTTTAACGAGATCATTAAACTTGCCGACGCGCAGGGAAATTCAAATTACAAAGGTGTAGCGTTGGTGTTACGATCATGGGTTTTTAGCTTATTAACCGAAGCTTACGGCAATATCCCTTACAAGCAATCGGTAAATATTGATCAATATCTTACTCCGGCTTATGATAGCCAAAAGGATGTTTATTTTGCATTGTTAGATGATTTAAAGGCCGCGCAAGCCGCGCTTAACCCATCGGGCAAGGCTATCGGCGGCGATGTGATATACGGTAAAGCTGCCGGTAACATCGCGCTATGGAAAAAATTTGCTAACTCCTTAAGGCTCCGTATCGCTTTACGCATTGCCGATAGGGAACCAGCTAAAGCAAAACAGGTATTGGATGATATCAAGACAGACGGCAGCGGTTACATTAGCGCTAATGCCGAAACGGCGCAGTTTGTTTATGTGAACTCACCCAATCAAAACCCGGTAAGCAATTTGTTTGATACCCGCGATGACTACCGCATCAGTAAAACCATAGTTGATAAACTGTTTGCCCTGAATGACCCGCGTTTACCTATATACGCCTCCAAAACGCAGGATGCGACGCCTCAAAATTATGTGGGCCTGCCTAATGGTTTATTGGTAGGAGATGCAAGTGGTTATGGTTTCACAAAAACCTCAAAACCGGGTACCTATTTCAGAGGCGCTAATGCCCCGGCTGTGATATTAAGCTACGCCGAAAGTTTGTTTGACAGGGCCGAAGCGGCTGCCCGCGGGTTCACTACTGAAGATGCCGCTTCATTGTATCAGCAAGCTGTTACCGCAGCATTGCTTCAGTATGGTGTAAGCGCAACGGATATAGCTACTTACCTGGCGCAACCGGCTGTGCAGTACGATGCATCAAACTACAAAAAATCAATTGGCGAACAAAAATGGATCGCCTTATTTGGGCAGGGCCTTGAAGGATGGACAGAATGGCGCAGGCTTGATTACCCGGTGCTGCAGCCTGGCCCGGCGGCTACTTTAAATGGTAAACTACCGGTTCGGTTTATTTATCCGGGAAGCGAGCAAACTCTTAATAAAACTAGCTATAACGCGGCCGTAGCCAGCCAGGGCGCGGACGCATTAACCACCAAATTGTGGTTTGACGTAAACTAAAATAAACGGCGGCTATGGTTCAAAGCTGTAGCCGCCAAATAAGGCGGAGTGGCCGAGTGGTTAGGTAGGGGTCTGCAAAACCTTTTACGACGGTTCGAATCCGTCCTCACGCCTCTTGTTTAAGCTTAAAGCGGAAGGCAAAAAGCTAAAATTTAATTGACTATAACATATGATCAGCGTGAAAAAGCGCATCTTATTATCTATAATGGCGATTTGCCTGGGTGTTGCCGGTTCCAGGGCGCAGATAACTACGCCGCCCCCACGTGCATTGGTGGTAATAGCGCACCCGGATGATGAAAGCACTTTTTCGGTAACGCTATACAAAATAGCTAAAGAGCAGCATGGCATTGTTGATTTGTTTGTGATTACCAACGGAGAAGCGGGCTACAAGTACTCAACGCTTGCCGAGGATTATTACGGTGTAAAACTTACAGATGAACCGGTTGGCCGGGCAAACCTGCCCCGCATCCGTAAAAAAGAGCTGGCCGGTGCCGGTAAAATACTGGGCGTTAATAAATGCTACTTTATGGATCAGCTGGATGCCCATTTTACCCTTGATGAAAAAGAAGCCCTGGATACCAGCTGGCATGTTCCTGCAGTGAAAAAGCGCCTGAAAGAGGTATTAACAGCCGGTCGTTATGATTACCTATTTGTATTGCTGCCTGTTAACGGTACCCACGGCGGGCATAAGGCTGCCGCAATATTAGCTTTGGATGCAGTGCAAGCCTTGCCGCCGCAAAACCGGCCGGTGATTTTAGGGGCAGCTACCGCCAACAAAACCGATCTGGTAAGCAGGTTTGCATTTTATAAAGGTTATCCGGAAACACAAACCATAGCAGATACCGCTTTATTCAGGGTTGACCGCACGGCCTCATTCAGCTATAAAAACCGTTTAAACTACAAAGTGATAGCCAACTGGGAAATTGCCGAACATAAATCGCAGGGTTTTGCACAGATGGGCATGAACGATGGCGACCGTGAGCAGTTTTGGTATTTTGCTGTGAATGATAAAGCCAATATTCAAAAAACTGCCGACTTTTTTAATAAGCTTAGTATAACTCCCTATCCTGTTAAAACCTACCCGGAAGCAAAGTCTGTTTACACCAAGTTTTAACAGGCGATATTTGCTTAAGCTGCCGCTAATGAGGATACTTTGGCTTCCTGCTTTTTATTTAAACGATGGATAAAGTACATACCGATGGCCGATAACACGATCAGGATCATATAGCTGTAGCTCAGGTTCCGTTCATCACGTGCCGGTATGAGGTAAACGATACCATAGGTTAAAAACGATAGCAGCACGTAAACGCCGCCGCCTGTTAAACCGCCTGCAATACCAGCGTTTTTAGGGAACCTGCTCATGCTGTAAGTAAAGTAATTATTGTAGGTGTAGCCCGCGCAAACGTGGATCAGGAACGCGAAGGTGACCATAGCGTACAACCCGGTTATAAATTTCAGGCTGATGATCATGATGCTTACCAATAACAGTTGCAGGGTAATATTAGTGGCCATTTTTTTGAAAAAGGGGCGGTCGATAGTGGCTTTGCCGATGAAGCCGCCAATCATCCAGGCCAAGCCCAATATCAGCGAACAATAGCCTGCTGTAACCGGGGTAAGGCGCAACTGGTGCTCAATAATATATGGCCCGGTCATGTTATAGACCATCACCATCGAATAAGCGAAACACAACATCAATAAGCCCAACGTAAAATCGGTTGCGCGGATCATGTCAGCATAAACGCCTGTTATCTTTTTGAGATGAAATTCTGCCGGTTTTTTTAATGTTTCGCCGCTAAAAATAAATTCAAGCAGGGCTATTACCAATGCCATACCTCCTAAAAAGTAAAAATTATACTGCCAGCCTAAGGCGCTTTCCAGGTAGCCACCCAAAAAAGGCGCCACAATTGGCCCGGCCGACCAGATAATGGTGAACAGGCTGAGGTAATGTTTTAGCTGTTTATCTTTATAAACATCCACAAAAAACGCTCTTTTTGATACCACGATGAGCGCAACGGTAATGCCGTGGATAATACGCATCAGGTACACTACATAAACATTATGCGTTAAAGCTATAATAAAACTGGCAGCGGCAAATACCAGCAAAGCCACCAGGCTAAAACGGTAACGGCCAAAACTATCCAGGATACTCCCGATGAAAAGCTGTGATATGCCGTAGCTGATCAGGAAGAAGGTTAACGTCATTTGTACCTGCAGGCTGCCCGCATGCATGCTGAGCCCCATGCTGGGTAATGAGGGTATGTATATATCAGTGGCAAAGCCCGATAATGGTATAAGGGAAAATGCCAGCAAGGTGGCAATTTTTTGATTTTTTTCTTTTAACATCGCACCAATTGTTATAGCGTTTAACGGCCTTTACAAGGGTGTGGATAGATTTGATCACATCGACGCCCCGGCCGATAATAGCGCGAAGTTAAGCAATGAACAGACTGAAACTTTACTAAAATGGCAAGGCTGGCGCGTTTTTACTTAAAAGTTATAAATGATGGCCCTGCTGACTTTCAGATGATCTCAATGCCGTTGATATCCGTACTCAGCACCTCACTCATATAATCAAAAAACGGCCGCATAGCCTTGAATGCTTCATTCATCTTAAATAAAAAATCGCCGCTTACTACTTCTTCGTCGCTGAATGGCTTTCTGAGCAGAAATTGTTTGTAACGGAGCAGATTAAGGGCGTCATTATCTGCGTTGAAGCCTTTTGGGGTAGTTTTAAGTTGTTCGCCTTCTAACGCTCCGAAGTTAGTTATGAATAGCTGGCTGTTCAGTATTTCTCTTAAACGACCGGCATCATAAGCAATTTCTTCCCTGATCCTTTTCAGGTCATCGGCATTGGGCCCCCAGAAACCGCCGCCTACAAAACTGTTGCCCGGTTCAATGTGAAAATAATAACCACCCCTGCGGGTTTTACCGGCACGTTTAAAGCCGCCGCTCCAATTGGTTTTAAAAGGAGTTTTATCAAGGCTGAAACGCGTATCGCGGTAAATGCGGTGCAGGCTCTTTTTGCCCGATGGAGTTTCTATAACATCATGGGTGTTCATCAGTTTCAGCAATTCCCCTGCAAATAGTTCAATATCGGCAAGCTCTTTCAGGTAAGTGTTTTTGTTGGCGTTAAACCAGTTACGTTCGTTGTGCTCTTTCAACTGTTGCAGGAAGTGCAGGTTAGATGGATAAATGCGGGCCTGGATGTTTGTCATGGTAAATAATTGGCGGATGCCTGCAAATATATCACGAACAGCAGGGATGTTTCGTTGCATTTTTAAAAGTTACAAATTGCTGATCAGTTGAATTGATGATTTTGATGCGATTAACATAGATTGATTGTTGGGTTTTGTTAATATTAAATTAACATTAAAGCCGTTCATTTGCTGATTATCCGCTTATTAAATCAGCTGATTAGCAAATGTTTAAACGTTTTTGTTTCCTCATCGCGGTTTTTGGCATCGTATTACCGGGTTTAACCGCCCGCGCCGAAGACGACAAACTCCTCTCTATCCATTCCCTTAGCCAAAAACATCCTGATTCGGCACTGATCATTTTAAAAAAAATCTATGCCCGCGCTGTTGATAAAAACGACGGTGCAGCCGAAGGGATGTGCCTGCAGCAAATGGGCGAAATTTGCTTTAACCAGGGTCATTACGCGCAGGCCTTGGAGTTTTACCTGCATGCCGATAAGGTTTTTAACAAGATTAACAATCAAAACCTGCTGGCCGCTAACATGGGCGAAATGGGCGTTTTATATTACTACAACAAGCAGGTAGGCAAATCGCGACAGATGTATAATAAAGCGCTGGCCATCTACAAAAAGAATAATAACCTGAAAGGGCAGGCCGCTATTTTGGGCAACATCGGGCACCTGTACGAAAAAAGCCACCAATACGACAGCTCGTTTTATTACCAGAACCTGGCGCTAAAATGTTATAAGCAGGCAAATTACAGGCAGGGCGCTGCAAAGATATACGAAAACCTGGGCAGTGTATATGAAGACCTGGCAAAATACGATTCGGCGTATGTAAGCTTTAATCGCTCGTTGGAGTTGTATAAAGAAGATCACAACGAAATAGGATCAATAGAAGTAATCAATAACCTGGGCGACATACTTCGTAAAACGGGGAAGTATAAGGAAAGCATTGTGCAATCGCGCCGGGCTATGGAACTTGCCCGGCAAACGGGTAATATTTATCAACTGGCATCGTGCAGCAAAGATCTGGGTAAGGTGTACGAACTGATGAACCAGATGGATAGCGCCTATCACTATGCCGAACTCAGCAGAAAATATTCGCTCGAAGTTTACTCGAAGGATGGCGTAAATCAAACCGCTTTTTTACAGGTACTGTATGATATGAATAAAAAAAGCGATGAGATCAATCGGCTGAACAGCGTACGTAAGTTAAACCAGGTAATAGCCATTGCCGGGGTAATTGTGGCGGTATTGATCATCATCCTGAGCCTGGTGATCTTTAGCCGGCAACGGTTTAAAATTAAGGAGCAGCAAACGCTGGCCAGGCAAAAGGAAGCCGAGCATGAACTGGTACAGATGCAATTAAAAAACAAGCAACTGGAAGAAGAAAACCTGAAGCAGCAGCTCGAAATAAAAAGTAAGGAACTATCAACCCACACGTTGAACCTGATTAAAAATAACCAGTTTTTGGAGCATCTGCGCAGTAGCCTCCACGCGATGGTAAAAGACGATAAGCGCGACCAGAAAAAGCAAATGCAGCAACTGATAGCGCAGATTAACGACAGCTTTAACCACGAACAATACTGGAAAGAATTTACTACAGCCTTTGAGCAGGTACACCAGCAATTTTTTGATAATATCCGTAAATACAGCAACGAACTCACTTCTGCCGATATGCGGCTCATCGCGCTGATGCGCATCAACCTCAACTCGAACGATATCGCCACTTTGCTCGGTATTTCGCCGGATAGCCTGCGGGTATCTCGCTACCGGCTGCGCAAAAAGCTCAATATACCGCAGGGCGATAACCTTACCGCCTTTATACAGGCTTTATAATAGCGTTACATAAAACGTTTTTTTTGGCTGTTTTTAGGTCAAAAATATGGTTAACAATTTGTTAATGTAACGGTAACTAAACGATAACGGAGGTTTTTAAATGATATAATGTTTTGAAAATCAGTTTTTTGTTTGTTTTTGTTTCTTTTTGATATACGCACCTGGTAACGCTGTTGCTTTAATGTAACAGCCTAAGTTTCATTCCAATTAAGACAGTTACACAACTTTGCATCGTCAATCAAAATCAAGGACGTTATCGTAATACAATGAATAAACTTTTACAAATCCTGCTACCGATGCTGTTCTGCGCCTCGGTAGCCAGCGCTGCAAAAATTAAAGGTCATGTTTATGACAAGCAAACGGGCGAGGCCCTTGTTGGCGCGACAGTTGTTTTAGAGCAAACCAACAAAGCAACTGTTACCGGCCTCGACGGTTCGTTCGAACTGAAGGACGTACCAACCGGGTCGGCCACTATCCGGGTAACTTACATCACCTATAAAACCGTTACCCAGCAAATTAATGTTTTGAAAGAGGATAACCCTCATTTAAAAATTTATATGGAGGCTGCCTCTAAAGATATCACAGAGGTTACTGTACGAGCATCGGCAGGAGGGTCTACCGATAGGGAAGCCCGCCGTATTGAGCAAAACGCGGTACAGATTATGAATATCGTATCGGGCAAAGCCATCGAAGTATCGCCCGATTTAACGGTAGCCAACGTAATGCAGCGTGTATCCGGCGTATCTATCGAGCGTAACAGCAATGGCGATGGCCAGTATGCTATTTTACGCGGTATGGATAAACGCTATAACTATACTTTGGTAAACGGCGTTAAAATTCCAAGCCCCGATAACAAATATCGTTACGTACCACTCGACCTTTTCCCTTCCGACCTTTTAGAACGTTTGGAAGTTTACAAAACCCTTACCCCTAACCTGGAAGGCGATGCTATTGGTGGTGCTGTAAACATGGTGATGAAAAACGCGCCAGAGCGCTTGCAGATCAACGCTAACATTGCCACCGGCTACAGCCAGTTGTTTTTTGATCGCAATTTTACAAGTTTTGACGCTTCCGGCATTAACCACAAATCGCCCTACGAGTTACATGGCCGTAACTACAACGCAACCCAGGCCGATTTTGCCAAAGGTACTTTAGATTATACCTCCAAAAAACCTGCTCCTAACCTGATCGGTAGCCTTTCAATCGGTCAGCGGTTTTTAAACAACAAACTGGGTATTATTGTAGCCGGAAGTTATCAAAATACTTACCGCGGCAGCAACAGTACTTTTTATAACTCGTCGGTAACCGGTACCGATCAGTACGCCGTTATCACCAGTAAAGATTACCGCCAGTATTCTGAGCAGCAAAAACGTTTAGGTTTGCATGGCAAAGTTGATTATGTGTTTGATAAAAACAACAAGATCAGCCTTTACAATGTGTATGTTAACTTAATTAACCAGCAATTGCGCGATGGGTTAAGCACTTCATACAATGGGGTGTATAATCCGTCGGCCGGTAACGCTGAGTTAACTTATACTACCCGTAGCCGCTTAACCGAACAGCAGATTTATAACAGTACTTTGCATGGCGATCACAGCTTTTTCGATAGCAAATTTAAAGTACAATGGTCGGCAGTGTATTCATCAGCTAAAAATGATGTACCAGATAACACTACCATCAGCGTAAACGGTATAGAGCAAAACTTCCAGGATAAGCGCACCTCGCTGGTAAACACTTCGCCGGTACAACGCCGCTGGGAGCGTAACACCGACGAGGATAAGGCTGGTTATCTGGATCTTACCTACAATATTTTCAGAGGGGACAAAAAGCTTGATGTAATGGTTGGTGGTTTATACCGCGATAAACAACGCAGCAGCTTTTTCAATAACTACACCCTTGCCCAGCCCGCTGCCCATGCAGGTGACCAATACGGCACAGATTTTCAAAACTATACCGACCTTAACCTGGTTGTAACCAATCCAACCGGCGCGGTGGCCAACCCGCTTACGTACGACGCTTCTGAAAAAACAAGCGCGGGTTATGGTATGTTCAAATACAATTCCGAAAAACTGGAACTAACCGGTGGTGTACGTATTGAGCATACTAACCAGGGTTATAACCTGTTATTCCCGGCAGGCGAATCAAAACCTACTGGCAGCCAGATTTATACCGATGTATTGCCAAGCGCTATTGTTAAATATCATTTAGATGCCAAATCACAATTACACGCATCGTACTATAAAGCAGTAAACCGTCCGGGTTTTTATGAAATTGTGCCAAGTAAAGTTGTTAACGAAGAGTACCAGGAGCGTGGCAACCCTAACCTGAAACGAGCCATTGCCGATAACTACGATTTGCGTTATGAGTTGTTCCCCGGTGCTTCTGAGCAATTATTGGCCGGCGTATTTTACAAAAGGATCAATAACCCTATCGAGTATACCTTCCAGCCAGATGCCGTAAGGGGGCAGGATGTTTACTACAGTCCGGGTAACTTTGGTACCGCCAAAAACTACGGTGCGGAGGTTGATTATACCAGGTTTTTCAATAAAATTGGTATCAGGGCCAACTATACTTACACCCACTCACGCATTACTACCCCAAAAACCGCAAGAAGGATCAACTCAACAACCGGCGATATTGAGGCTTACCTGGTTGATCAGTCAAGACCTTTGTATGGTCAGTCGGCGCACATTGCCAACCTGGCATTATTGTATAAAGACACTAAAAAAGGTTGGGACGCGCAGGTAGCCGGGGCTTACACCGGTCCGCGTATCAACACGGTATCGCAGTTCCTGAACAACGACTTATGGCAAAAAGGCTTTATCCAGATGGATGCCTCGGCCGAGAAGAGGTTTAAAGGCGGGATCAGTGTTTTTGTAAAGGCAAACAATATTCTTAATACCCCTGCTAAGTTATTCATTAAAGGCACCAACTCCGAAAATAACAAGATTGCTGAAAAGCTTGTTCAGGATGGCCAGACTCTTATCCGCGCTGATTATTACGGTCAAAGCTACCTGATAGGCGTGCGATATAAACTCAATTAATCAGTTAAATATTAAAGTAATTCTGAGATGAAATTTAAACAGATTATAGCCGTGTTAACGGCAGCATCGCTGGCTTTCACAAGCTGCGAAAAAGCGAATAAAGATGTTGATACCACGCCGCAAAACGGATCGGCAACAGGTGAGGTATCAGGCGTGTGGGCTAAGGGCAGCGTGCACGAAATTAAGGGTGATATCATCATCCCCGAAGGTAAAACCCTTACTATTGAAGAAGGTGTAACCGTTTTGATGGACGCCACTGCAAAACCGGAAGTAATTGTTAAAGGCAACCTGTACTCATTAGGAACTGCCGAAAACCCGGTTAAATTTACCGTGAGTGATGCTTACCGCACTGCCGACAATAAATTTGGAAAACTTTGGGGCGGGATCCTTGCCGCGCCAACAAGTACAGAGGTGCTGCTTGATCACACTATTTTAGAGTACGGCGGCAACACTACCTCTGATGCCTCAACATCGGTAAAAATGGGTTTATATAAGGCGGTTGCCGGCGAGAACCTGCCTGCGCTTTGGTTTTCGAACGTAAACGGTAAGCTGGTTGTAACCAACAGCATTATACGTAACTTCCAGGAAGACTGTACTTATATAGAGGGAGGCAAGATCATTTTTTCAAACAATGTATTCTATACTACCGGTGTAACCGGCGGTGAAGCCATGAACTTTAAATCGGGTTGTTTGGCTGACGTTGCTTACAACTTTGTTTACAGTTGCAACACTAATGCGCTTAAGCTATCAAACAGCGGCGACCGTAACCCGCAGGCTTATATCATCGCTTATAACAATACCATGGTTAATACCGGCTGGCGCAGGCCGACAGCAAAAGGTGGTTCGGTTTGGTTAGAGGCTACCGTACATGCCGATTTGTATAACAACCTTTTTGCCAATACCCGTTTCGGCATCAAACGCGATCCGAAGAAAAAGGAAGATTCGCGATCTTTAAATGACTATAACTGGTACTACGGTTATGACCAAACTACAGTTAACCAGTTTCAGGTGGGCACTAATGATGTTGTAGCAGGCGGCGCTCATGATGTAAGAGGTACTAAAGCCGGCGAAAACGATCCTAAGTTTGTAAACTACCCGTTAGATAACCCGGTTAGCAGCCCCGATTACAATACTGCCTGGGATTTTCATTTGCAGGGTAATTCACCGGCATTAGGAAAAGGTGTAACCACTTTTACCCGCCACCACAAAGCCGGTTTAACCATGAGCAATGGCTTAACTTATATCTCGCCCGAGCCTGCAACCTACATTGGCGCTTACGGAACTAAATTGTAACAGATGCGGAGGAATAATATTTTCAGTTTAGCGCCACTCGCCTTATTGTCGTTAACATCGTGCAAGCCCGCGGTTGATACCACCGATATTAAGCCGGTGGTGATTACACAGCCGGTTAAATATGATACCGATGACCCTGCTATCTGGGTTAACAAAGCCGATCCGGCAAAGAGTTTGGTGATAGGTACAGATAAAGATGCCGACGGCGCTTTATATGTGTTTGATTTGCAGGGTAAGATTATTGAAGATAAGGTAGTGAGAGGCTTGAAACGCCCAAACAATGTTGATCTGGCTTACGGTTTAATGCTGAACGGCAAACCAACCGATATCGCTATCACCACCGAGCGGATCACCCATAAACTGCGCATTTATTCACTGCCGGATATGAAGCCGGTTGATAAAGGCGGCATTGATATGTTTGTTGGCGAAACTGGTCCGGAATACCGCGATTTGATGGGGATTTCGATCTATACGGCTAAAGATGGTAAAATGTATGCCATTGTAGGTCGTAAAAACGGCCCTAAAACAGGCGGATACATCTGGCAGTATTTATTAAGCGACGATGGTACCGGCAATGTGAAGGCAACGCTTGTGCGTAAATTTGGTGAATACAGCGGCAAAAAAGAGATCGAATCTATCGCGGTTGATAATGAGCTGGGTTACATCTACTATTCGGACGAGCAAACAGGTGTGCGCCAGTATTACGCCGACCCTGAAAAAGGGGATAAGCAATTATCCATGTTCGGAACAAGTGGTTTCGCGGCAGATCATGAAGGGATCTCTATTTATAAGCTGACAGATAGCACAGGGTATATCCTCGTGTCAGATCAGGGGGCAAACCGCTTCCAGATCTTCAGCCGGGGGGGTACCAAACAAAACCCGTTTCAGCACAAGTTGCTGAAGGTGGCTAATGTAGCTGCCCGCGAAAGCGATGGATCGGATGTGGTAAACGTGCCATTGAATGATACCTTTAAGCATGGCTTGTTTGTAGTAATGAGCACTGATAAAACTTTTCACTATTACCGCTGGGAGGATATTGCGGGCAAGGATTTGAAGGTGAAATAACGCATAAAAATGAAACCGGCCGGGTTTTTAGAGCGATCCGGCTGATTTTTTATAAAGCCTGCCGCGCTGTTTGTCGGTGGGCTTTTTGATGACCCGTAAAAACACAAAAGGCTGCCCCTGACAGGAGGCAGCCTTGTTGGTATTATTTACCTTTAAAACTTAAGCGCTAAACTCGCTAAAAAAGCTCTCGGGCGTTGGGCCTCCAGTGTCGACCAGCCTTTATAATATTCCTTGTTGGTGAGGTTATCCATCTTCAGGGATAAGGCCCATGATTTTACATTATAAAACACCGAAGCGTTAAGCACGGTATAAGCCGGCAGCGCAAAAACGCCGGTAGTTTGCCTGTTCAGGATCTTGTTTTCACTCGCGTAGTTGCCGCCAAAACCAAGTCCGAAACCTTTTATAGCTCCCTGCTCAAAGCGGTAACTGATCCAGGCGTTCACCATATCCTGCGGGCCTGCTTCTTCCGGCCTTCTGCCAAGGTAATCGGGATCGGCGGTTTTGATCACTTTACTGGTGTTATGGCTGTAGCCCGCGATAATGTTCAGGCCCGGTACCGGGTTGGCTGCAATGTCTGCCTCAAAGCCCTTGCTTGAGTTTTCGCCATCCTGAAGGTATTGGTTCGGGCCTAACTGCCTTACCTTATCTGATACCTTAATGTCGTAATAACTTACGGTAGCGGTAAGTTTGCTATCCCATAAATTCATTTTGGCGCCGGCCTCCAACTGATTGGCATGTTCCGGTTTAAAAACAATGGTTTGTCCTTCCTGCGTCCTTACCGGGGCTACGTTGCTGAAGCCGTTCATGTAGTTGGCAAATACCGAAAGTTTATCGGCAACAGGCTGGTAAACTAAGCCAAATTTTGGCGATAAGGCGGTTTGCGAATATTTATCGGATGCCGCTGCCGAAAGGCCGCCGTTTTTAAAATGATCCACACGCAGGCTCAACATAGCCGAAAGGGTTGAGGTAAAGTTAACTACGTCGGATGCATAAGCACTGTATACCTGCTGTTGTGTATTGCTTGGGCTTCCCTTGGCGCTTGTTAAAACCGAATCAACGTACTGGCGCGATAAGTTGCCGGTATCTTCGCCGGCCATATTAACCCTGCCAACTGCCGCGTAGCCGGTTCCGTTATCAATAGCTACCCGGCTAAAGTAATCTAACCCAACCAAAATACGATGACGGATGCTGCCTGTTTTGATGTCGCCGTTGAAATTTTGCTGGATATCTGTTGTGTTGGTGGTAGCGTTTTGGTCGCTGATGTAACGCCCAAAGGTTGACGACACATTGGGGTAGCCCGGCAGGTACCGCGAAACCTCATATAAATAGGAATAGTACCCTAATGATTTTGCTGTGCTGCGCGATAATACGGTTTGCGAAGTCCATTGATCGTTAAACCTGTAGTTCATCTGGGCCTGTAAGGTAGTTGTAGGGTTTTTGATGGTAAGGGCATTGCTGGTGTACGATTTTTTAGGATCGTAACCTAATTCGCTTAAGGTAGTTACGCGCAGGGCTGTTCCGCGGTCAAAAAACAGCATGGCAGGATTGGTGCCTTCTGAGCTTAAAAATTCGGCGTTTACCAAAAATGATAGCTTGTCATCAACCTTGTACGATAAAGACGGGGCGAAAAACCTTACTTTTTTAAAGCCCGCGTCCTGGAAGCTGTTTTCATCATGATAAGCGGCGTTAACGCGCAACAGTAATTTTTTATCTTCATCTAAAGGGGCATTTACATCGGCTGTGATCCTGTTTAAACCAAAGCTGCCCGCGGTATAGTTTACCTCGCCTTTAAAGGTATCGAAGGGTTTTTTGGTTACCACGTTGATCACCCCGCCGTACGAAATCAGGCTGCTGCCGAACAAAGTTCCCGACGGGCCTTTTAAAACCTCAATACGTTCAATGTTGGCAACATCAAGGCCGCCATTGGTAAGACCGGGTAAACCGTTAACCATAGTTGGCTGTACGGCAAATCCCCTCAATGAAAAATAGCCCGCGCCATCACCACCGCGACCGGTCGAGGTCCATAGCTTATCAATACCAGGAGCATTTTTCAAGGCATCGTTAAAGCTGGTTATCACCTGCTCTTTGATCAGCTCGCTTGATATTACGCTGTAAACCTGCGGGTTTTCGAGGTTTTTGAGTGGCATACGGGCTACATAAGCGCTTTCTTTATTGCCAAACTTGTTGGGTTTGTTGCCGCTAACAATAACCTCCTGCAGTTTCTGGTTGTTTTCTGATAAGGTAAAATCAACAATTGCTGTTACGTTTGCTTTTACCTCAACCGTTTGGCTTTGAGGCATCAGGCCTATCAACTGGGCTGTTAATGTATAAGTGCCGGGAGTAACATGGTTGATTTGATAATTGCCTTTTTCGTTTACCATGGCACCTTTAGCTGTTCCTTTCAGGCTAATGCTTACGGCCTCGGCGGGTTTACCATCGGATGTTTTTACCGTACCCCTGATAGTGCCCGTTTGCTGGGCTGAAGCCGGGGCGATCATAAATACTGCCATTAACAGGGATAGCAGCGAAAAAAAATTTGTCAACGCGTTGCGCGTTGCTTTACTAATGCGTAGATTAGAATCCATAGCTTTGTTGTTGATGAGATCGTGAAACAGATTTTGTCAATCAACCCGGTGCTAAGTTTGCCGACCGATCACCGGGTTTTTTGTAGTGCAAAATTATTCTTATTTAGATTAATTACAAATAATAAGCGAATTGTAGTGCTTTGTTTATCAGTTGTTTGTATTTTTGCTTAAACAGGGAAGTATTTAACTTCAAAAAATGAACCTTAAGTGGATCGGCACTTTTTAAAATGCCATGTTTTGTAATGCAATTTTCGGCAGGATCTGAGTGTCTTGTCTTGAAATGAGTTTACACAAAGTAAACTCAATGGAAAAGATCATTATTGACGGTCGTCGTCATTACCCACTGGAGTTTAAGTACGCAGTTATTAGAGGTTATTTATCAGGCGAGCCGGGCCATCAGGCATTGTTACGGAAGTACGATATCAGGATCAATAGCGGGATCATACGCTGGATGCGACAGTTAGGAATACAGAAGTTCCGGTAAAAGATGGATATTTGCCCGTCGTATCCCTTATCCTTTCCTGTAAAGAAAATAAACAAGGATCAGCCTTTTGGTGCCTTGTCGCAAGAACAACCACGCATTAAGGAACACTCGAACGCTCGCCGGAAGACGAACAGCTTCGCAGTGAGCTATATAAGCGCATGATCGAGATCGCGGAATGTGATCTTGATATTCCCATCCAAAAAAGTCGGATACCAAGTGATCTATTAGATGAAGGGCATGTATACGAAGATCAGCCTTGTAAGACTACGGCGGTTACTTGTTATTACCCGTCAAGCCCATTATCAATACTTTTGGCAATAAGAAGCTTTAAGTATCGAAGACTTTCTTGTATTACTTGATCCCTGCTGCGAATACTTTGATCAGCACTTAGTTGTGTTGGCATTGTGGGGTAGGCCGTTCTGTTAGCTGTAATACTTCCGGGTCGCCGTGTCGGGTGATGGCTGTTGCTTTCATGGGTTTTATGTTGAAAGCTAAGTTAAGATGAAAATGTTTTAGGTTGAAATAAAGCAATAGGATAACCATCTGTAAGGCTTCTCTGTTACCTTTGTTAACGATTAAATCTAAACAAACTCCAGCCAATTCTTTGTAAAACGGTGGCGTTTTCCGTAACAATCTCCGCATCTGCTGTCATTCCTTGTTTCAAATGAATTGGCTTTTTCAAATCAGATGAATGCCCAACGCTGATAGCAACATTTGATGCAAAAACACTATCCTGGTAAGGGATATCTGCAATGTTTTTGATGGTGCCCCGAAGCATACCAAACTCCTGGTAAGGATATCCCTTTAATTTGATCAGCACCTGCTGGCCCACTTTAACTTTACCTATATTGGTTTGAGGTATAGCCATATCGCCAAAGAACTGCTCATTGCCCGGGTTTACATACAAAACCTCCTGGCCAATCTGTAATACGCTATTAGGTTGAACTACACGAACAAAGGTTACCCTTCCATTTTCGGGAGCCGATAATACGTATTTGGTTTTCCAGCCCATTGCGCTGCTGATCAGGCTGTTAAGTGCTTCCAGAAACTTCGACCGGCCCTGCTGAATATCATTATCTAATTCCAATAATTCTTTTTGCTTGGAGGCATAGCTGTCTTTTCCGTTGATGAGCGAAGTTTCTGTTTGAATCAGTGGTGATTTTTTTGAAAGATATTGGCTTTCTGCCTGCCTGAACTCGGCTTTGGTTTCTACCTTTTCGTTAAACAGCTTCCGGGCTGCATCGTAATTTTGCTGAGCCAGGGCCGAGTCGCGCTGTTCAATTTTCTTTTTAACCAGAAGTTGTTGCTGCTGCTGTGTAATTGACGCAAGATTTCCTTCGAGGTATTTTCTTTTTTTAATAAAAAAACCGCTGTTTACCGATGAGAGATAATTGAGGTACTCAATAAAGAAGGTTTGATAAGCGCTTTGTAATTCGCCCAGTTGCATATTGTTTTCGCCAGTGGGCAAATAGGTTGTAAGTGGTTTGTTTTGAATAGCATCCTGTTGCATTTGCTCCAGATTTTTCAATAATTGCAACACCCTGTCATGATCGGCTGTACTTTCAAGATATGCCAAAGTTTGCCCTGCTTTTACTTTTTGCTTATCTGTTACAAACAGCGCAACCAACTTTCCCGAAACTTTTGATACCACTGGTTTTGCCACATCGGGCGAGCTTATTGTTAGCCGTGCTTTGAGTATGTCAGGATAACGGATAAAGGCCGAAAGTGCTATTCCCAGCATCACGATAAAAAAAAATACGCTTATTCCCCACCGTAGCAGCCAATGCGGAACGGCTGTTACGATATCCTTCATATCATCAGAGTGAAGACCCTGGTCTTGATCGTCAATTATTGTTTCAGGCATGATTTTATGACCCTAATTCGAGTTGATTTTTTACCAGTTTGTAATAGCTACCTTTAAGTGTTGTGAGTTCAGCATGCGTTCCCTGCTCTATAATTACGCCTCCATCCAAAACAATAATATTATCGGCATTGCTTACGGTACTTAGGCGGTGGGCAACAACAACTACAGTACGGCCCACAAAAAAGTCGGCAAGGTTATTCATAATTACAAGTTCGTTGTTAGCGTCTAAGGCATTGGTGGCTTCATCAAAAAGTATAAATTCGGGGTCTTTGTAAACGGCTCGGGCTATCAGTATCCTTTGCCGTTGTCCCTGGCTTATACCATTTCCCTCGGCACCTATTTTTGTTTTTAGTCCGAGGGGCAGCGAGTTGATAAACTCCTGGATATTGGCTGTTTTAATAGCATGTTCCAGGCGGGTTTTATCCGGAAAATCGGCACCCACGGCAATATTGCGTTCAATGGTGTCAGAAAATATAAAGCCATCCTGCATAACCACCCCGCATGCGTTGCGCCAGGTTTTAAAACTGAAATTGCTGATAGATTGATCTCCAATTTTTATCACCCCGGTTTGCGATTCGTAAAAGCGTAGGAGTAGTTTCAGAATAGTTGTTTTGCCGCTGCCGCTCATCCCAACAATAGCGGTTGTTTTGCCCTGCGGTATTACCAGGTTAATGTTTCTCAATACAGGCTCGTTACCTATCCCGGGATAGCTGAATGAGAGGTTTTGAATACTTAAGCTTTTTTGATAAGGTAATTCCTGGTTCCATTCCTGGTCGACCGGTTCTTCATCAGCCATTTGATGGATCTCATTTAAACGTTCAAGGCTGATCCTTGCATCCTGAAACGATTGCACAAAGCCAAGCAACTGCTCTACAGGGTTTGATAATTGCCCAACAATGTATTGAACCGCCACCATGGCGCCGAGGGTTAAATTGCCGTTCATAACAGCCTGGGCACTTAAAAAGGTTATCACAATGGTTTTGCCCTGGTTAATTAAGGTTGCGCCGCCCTGCTGGTATTGGTTAAGGGCAAGGGTTTTAATATTGAACCGAAATAACCGGGCCTGAAAGTGTTCCCATTCCCAGCGTTTTTGCTGCTCGCAGTTGTTCATTTTAATTTCCTGCATCCCGCTGATGAGCTGTACTACCGAACTTTGATTTCGGGCCGACACGTCGAAACTCCGGTAGTTTAACACTCTTCGCCTGCCTAAAAAAATCATTATCCAGCTGATATAAAGTACGCTGCTTGCTGCGAATACAAAAAAAATAATCAGGTTGTAAAATGCCAGCACAAATGAAAATATAACGAGGTTAAATACCGAAAATATGGTTGTTAGCGTATTGCTGGTTAAAAAGTTTTGGATATTACGCTGATCGCTCATACGCTGCATGATATCACCGGTCATTTTGGTATCAAAATAACTGATCGGTAATTTCATAAGTTTAATCAGGAAATCTGTAAGGATAGATATGTTTATCCGGGTGCTTATATGAAGCAGGATCCATGAGCGGATAAAATCGATACTCGTTTGCCCGATAATCAAGGCTACCTGGGCTATCAGGATAACGTAAATAAAACCAAGGTTGCGGGTGTTTATCCCAATATCAACTATTGATTGGGTTAAAAAAGGGGTTATTAGCTGCAGGATACTGCCTATTGCCAGGCCCAGTACCAGCTGCGTTACTAACTTTCTGTAAGTTACCAGGTAATGCAGCAAAAACGACCACCTTACTTCCGATCCTTTTTCGTTTTCCTGCTCATAAAAATAGGGGGTAGGGCTTAGTAGTAATGCAATGCCTTCGTTAGTCTGTTTATCGCCGAGCCAGCTATTATTAAATTCCTCCTTAGTTAGTTTAACCAATCCTGATGCCGGATCGGCAATGAAAAAAAAACCTTTTTTTATTTTATATAAAACCACAAAATGATTTTGCCGCCAGTGCAGCATACAGGGTAACTCGGCCTCAAGTAGGTTATCACTATCCAGTTTTGCCCCTAACGATCGGAAACCTATCTTTTCGGCAGCTTCACTAATGGCCAGCAGGGAAGCGCCCTCGCGGTTTATGCTGCAAAGCTGACGCAGGGTTTGAATGTTGAAATTACGGCCATAATGTTTGGCTACCATCCTTAAGCAGGTTGGCCCGCAATCCATTTTATCAGGCTGTTTAAAATAGGGGAAAGGCATTTTGGCTGATTATAGTTTTAGGCTAACATGAAATTGCAGCGCTGTTATGCTACTATTTAAAAATTAAAGATGTTTATTTAGTTCCTTTTCAAACTCTTGAGTATCACTTGGCAGCGGCATTGCCGCGTTTAGCATCTCGCCGGTACTTGATATGAGCAGGTATCTTGGGATACTGTTGATCAGTAATTTTTTAAAGAAAATGTTTTGGAAACCACCAGGGGCATGTATTTGCAATATATCCTTCCTGTTACCGCTGTTTTTAGCTATCCAGCTATCCCATTTATTTAAGTTTTGATCGGCCGAGAGCGAGATGAATTGAACCCTATCGCTATATTTTTTGATAACCAGATCTAAAAAAGGGAGTTGTTTAAGGCATGGGATACACCAGGTAGCCCAGCAATCAACCAAGATGATTTTTTTTGAGGCCAGTTCTTTAAAAGTTTTATTTACGTGCGAGGTATTTTCAAAACTGAGGTTCAGCATTTGCTGCAGCGAGAACCCCGGATGTTTTACTGCCTGGTAAACCGAATCTATCAAGCTATTAGTGGCTTGGCGTGAATGGTCTGGTGTGTATTGCTCATAAAGTGTTTCTACTGCTGATTCATCAGCTTTGCCACTGTAAACCTGCATCAGCCATGATATTACATAGGCCTTCGGCTCGTTATCAGGTAGCTTTTTTAAATAATACACAACATTGTCTAAAAAATCCTTATTAAAATTTACAGGGCCTTTATTTTGTTTACTGTTTATCAAAGCAATGTATTGCGTAAGTATCAATCGATGGAACGATGTGTTTTTAAACAGATTGATATTATTAACGTCTTTTGCAAAGTTGTTGATCGTGTCCTGTAAATCACGGGGGTAGCTTTGAAAGAGCTCAGTATCCCACTGTACAAGAGGAATAAGCAAGTTATCGTAATAGCTATATTCAATTTCCTTTTGTGCATATAGTTTTAGTGATTGAGGTATGCCGTATTGGGTTGTAAAGGTTTTTAAGAAGTTTACCCTGTCTTTGTAAATTTTTGTAATGCCTTTTAAATATGGAACAAGATTATTCTTTAATTCTTTAAAGCTATGCCCCACTTGCATACCATGGAGTTCCTCATGCAAATAAGCTAAACTGTCAAAAAAGCCGACGTATTTATATTGGGGAGGATAAGTGATTTTGAATATTCCTGGAGCCATGATTGAATCATTGAGATATAAACCTCTATCGCCGGACGGATCGGTTTTATAAAAATGATTTTGACTCAGCTGCAGACGGATAGTGTCTTTGATCAGTGAGGGATCTAATAATATCTGATGCCCCGAAATATCATCAATAAAATAAACCCCCCGCTCTTTTATATTGTAGGTAACAATATCATTTTCAAGGGTAGGGGCTTTTAAGTAGGAAATTCGGGAAACAACTGTGTTTTGTAAGCTGGCTGGATCAAATCCATCCCATTTGTTTCTTCTTATTCCTAAGAATATGCGTCCAATGCTTTTGTCTTTTGTATGGAAGGATGAGTCTCTTTTTATTTCATATTTAATAACGATGTTTTGACCATAGCATTTAAAAAGCATTAACATCAGTAACGCGAACAATTTTATTTCCCGCATGATTAATAGTCGTTGAGGTTTAAATGGATTGTTTAGATGAGTGTTGTGAAAAGGGTGGGTTTAATTACCCACCCCCCATTTTATGCAGTGGCACCCGGGCAATCCGCATTTGTGCAACATGGGTGATTCCAGCACCAACTATCAGCCTTACGTTGGAATTCGTTGGCAACGATGGTCCCAGTTGGTTGGCTTTCCTCCGGATCATACGGTCCGGTAGGGCCCCAACTGCTGCAGTTTCCCGAATAAGAGCAATAAGCCTGTCCTTGTTGTACATAACCACCCAAAATGTTTTTCATTTCGGTGCGACTGAGTCTTGCAAAATTTTTCATAACAAAATGTAATTTAAGGTTTAAGCCGATAACACGCTCCGGCATGTTGAGCGACATGTAGTTTAAAGTGCATGCTCCTTCTCTTTGGCCAAAGTATTTTTAATGCTATTGCAGCATGTATTTCAAATCGGTTACCTGGTACCACGGCGGCAGGAGGTAGCCGTTAAGCAGCAGGGTTGGAGTGCTGGTAATATCTACCATGTTACACCACGCTATCTGTCGGTCTAATTGGTCGTTGTGAGGTATGTTGGAGTTTACCGGATAAGTTTCGGCCCAGTTTTTATAACTCCTTTGTTTTTGCCCATACCAGGCGCTAAGCGCTTCTTTTGCAATGCTTTTATCGGCAAGGCCGTTCAGATTAAGTATATGGCGGCTTACTAAAGTGCGGGGATCCTGCTCATGGCCCGATGTCGCGAATACAATGCGGGCCTGCAGGTCGGGCCGTAAATTAAGCAGGTTGTGCAGGGCTTTATGGGTTTTAGCGCAGGGGGTACAGTAAGGATTGCTGATCATCGTGATCACATTGCTGCTTTCGGTATTTCCCAGTACTATGCTCCAGTCTTTCTCGGGCTCAACATATTGGGGCTGTGCAGTAAGTGTTTTTTCAAAAAGTTCGTTATTGAACTTTAGTTTCTGAAGCTGAATTTTAAATGAATGAATTTGCTGAGCTTTTATTAAAACAGGTTTTAATAATGTCCAGGCCACAACAGGAAGCATAATTGATATCAGCAGGATACCCAAATCAGCAAGCCCGGCGTTTAATGCCGAAAACCGGAACAATGAAATCATCGACGCAAATTCGAGCCATAAAAGTGTTTGAACAGTACAACATAAAATGCACCACTGCCTGTTACGCGCCTGGAAATAAATGGAATAAACCGTATAAGGCAAACTAACAATATTTAATATGGCAAGTATTTGTAAGGTATTAAACGATGCACCGCCAAAAACAAGAAACAGAAAAGTGGACGAAAAATAGACAAAGCCAACTTCGCTCCAGGTTAATCCATCAAATACTTTGGCTGCTTTAGAGGAAAGTATGTCGTTACAACCGCCTGTGCTGTTTCCTGCCTTGCAAATTTTCTGCACCAGCGAATTGTTACTATCTATAGATTGTATGAGCAGTAATATTGATACAAATAAGCCCGCTATTTTAATTGATATTAATAACCCGGTTTGCCATTTAAAGTTATTGATAAAAGTTGGGTTAGTGCCAATAGCAAAAATTGCCGCTAATATCAATAAGGTAATAAGAGCCGGTTTTATAATGCCGACCGGATTGGCCCGCCTCACTGTGCTTATGTCCTCCAAATCGGGTGTTAAAACTACCCCCGTAAATTTGTCACCAAACTCGTTCAGGGTCATCTTATGCCTGTTCAGTTTTTCGTTGGATACGATAATGTTTTGATCGGTAACCTCATGCACAATCAACAGATCGACCTGTTCAGAACTGGTATAAGCTATAAATGGACAGGGAATATCCTTCAAATCATCCAGAGTTACCTGGTATACACCATTCGGAATCTCAAAATTTAACAGTATATCGCTAACTGAAGGTAAACCGGGAAAATCGGGGTGGGTCAATAATTCATCATAAACTTTATTATGATCAATATTGATGTTTAAACCTTTGGCAAATTTCGATATTACAACGGCAATGTTGTTTCTTTTCATAGGCTTTTATGTAATAAGGTTCTTAGTTAGAACAAAATAGGTTCTTATTACATATTTAACTATTAGTTTTTTAATATCAAATTTTATTTTGCTTTACTTGTAAATAGATAAAAAATATGTTGTAAAATTTGCTTTTGAGTATAGATGTTGATTAGTCTCTGTTGCTCTACCCCTCTTGTGGTATTTTATGAAATATGTTTTTTTGTATAGTGAACGTGACAATTATGAAGACTTCTATAGTATGACAAATTAATCTTAACACGTTTTTAGCTTTAATCAATTTATTTTTATTCATTTGCTTATAAAAAACAGTATAACATATGGCACTACAACCCGGCCAGGCGGCCCCTCAATTTATCCTGATCTCGTCCGATTTAAAAAGTGTTTCACTGGCCGATTTTAAAGGTCGCAAAGTGGTGATCCACTTTTTTCCTTTAGCTTTTACCGGTGTTTGTACCACACAGCTTTGTACCATGCGCGATAGCTTTGGTTACTACGATGGTTTAAATGCCACTATTTTGGGTATTTCTGTTGATTCTCCATTTACCTTGGCTAAGTTCAAAGCCGAGAATAATTACCAGTTCGATTTACTGTCCGATTTCAATAAAGAAGTGTCAACCGCCTACGGTGCCATTTATGAACAGTTTGTTATGGGATTAAAAGGCGTTTCCAAGCGTGCTGCCTTTGTGATTGATGAAGAACAGCAAATTATTTATGCTGAGGTACTTGAAGATGCCGGGCAGTTACCAAACTTTGAGGCGATTGCAGAAATTGTAAAATAATTTAAATAAAATTTGCAACTGGTTATATAAATCCTATCTTTGCATTCCATTTCGGAACAGGCACTCGTAGCTCAATTGGATAGAGCATCTGACTACGGATCAGAAGGTTAGGGGTTCGACTCCCTTCGAGTGCACTAAAGCACTACATTACCGGGATCTTTTCTGCCCGCGGTGCACAAAACTAACTGTATAAGCCTTTCTGTTGTATTACCGAAAGGCTTTTAATTTGTAAAAAGCATGCTAAATCTGGTTTTGTTTGGCCCTCCCGGAGCCGGGAAAGGTACTCAGTCGAAAAAACTTATTGATAAATACGATTTAATCCACCTTTCAACAGGTGATTTACTTCGCGGCGAAATTGCGCAGGGCACAGCATTGGGTTTGGAAGCCAAAAAATTAATGGACGATGGAAAACTTGTTCCGGATGCCGTAGTAATTGGCATGATCAGTAATAAGCTTGATGCCAATAAAGAAGCCAAAGGTTTTATTTTCGACGGTTTCCCTCGTACAGTTGCACAGGCCGAAGCTTTAGATCAATTATTGGTATCAAAACAATCGGCAATTTCGGGTATGATAGCCCTGGAGGTTGGTGATGATGAACTGGAACGCCGCTTGCTGGAGCGTGGTAAAGAATCCGGCAGACCAGATGACGCCAATCCGGAAGTGATCCGCAAACGCATCCAGGAGTACAATGATAAAACCGCCCCGGTAGCGGGTTTCTACAAAAGCCAAAATAAGTTTACAAGCATTAATGGCGTTGGCTCGGTTGATGAGATCTTTGCCGCTATAGTTAAAGTTATCGAAACATATTAATTAATTTCGGATTTCGGATGTTCGATTTCGGATTTGGGCTTGTCTGTTTGGCGAGGCGATCCAAAATCGAACATTCGCATTTTAAATCAAAATTTCGGATTTTAACTCACTAAACGAAGCGAGTAAATCCGAAATCGAACATCCGAAATTGCCAAATCAAAAAATCGTATATTCGATTTCGGATGTCAACTTCTCAACGCGGCGGGCTAATTCCGAAATCCAACATCCGAATTCCCAAATCAAAATACTATGTCGCAGGGTTCCAATTTTGTTGATTATGTGAAAATCTGTTGCCGTTCGGGCCACGGAGGTGCCGGTTCGGCGCATTTGCATCGTGATATATTAACATCTAAAGGGGGGCCCGACGGCGGCGACGGCGGCAGGGGAGGCCATGTTATTGTAAAAGGTAACGCCCAGCTCTGGACTATGCTGCACCTTAAATACCGCAAGCACGTAATAGCCGGCGACGGGGAAGCAGGAGGCAGTTCATTACGCACAGGAAAAACCGGTCGCGATGAGATATTAGAGGTGCCGCTTGGCACAACCGTAAAGAACGCCGAAACAGGCGAAGTGCTGTTTGAAATAACCGAGGATGGCGAAACCAAAATCCTGACACCCGGTGGGCGCGGAGGCTTAGGTAACTGGCATTTTAAAACATCAACCCTGCAAACACCACGCTTTGCCCAGCCCGGCGAAGACGGCCGTGAAGACTGGAATATCCTTGAGCTGAAAGTATTGGCCGATGTTGGTTTGGTAGGTTTCCCCAATGCGGGCAAATCAACCCTGCTTTCGGTAGTATCTGCCGCTAAACCCGAAATTGCCGATTATGCTTTTACTACATTGGTGCCCAACCTGGGCATCGTGTCATACCGCGGTGGGCGGTCGTTTGTAATGGCCGATATCCCGGGGATTATTGAAGGGGCATCGCAAGGCAAAGGTTTAGGACTGCGTTTTTTGAGGCATATCGAGCGTAACTCGGTATTGTTGTTTATGGTGCCTGCGGATACCTCGCGCACCATTAAAGAAGAATACGCCATCCTTTTGAACGAGCTGGAGGAGTACAACCCCGAACTGATGCACAAACCCCGCGTGCTGGCTGTTACCAAAACCGATATGCTGGATGATGAGCTGCAGGCCGAAATGAAAAAGGAACTCCCTGATGGGATCCCATCTGTATTTATCTCTTCGGTAGCGCAGAGAAATATTGACCAGTTGAAGGATCTGCTCTGGAAGGAGATTAACGCTAATATTCTTTAGTTTATACTAAACAAAAACTTCTTTTCGATAGATCAGGGGCGTAAAGGCGTAGGCAGCAAAAAAAAAATCTTGTATGCCGTTGTTGGTGTTGTCTTTCGCCGTTGTTGGTGTTGTCACCAACAACTCTAAGCCATATTCTCCGAGCGGCATTTCGCTCTCCAAAACAAAACGAAGGTAGAAAATTTGTTGTTGGTGACAACACCAACAACGGCAGAGTAACAACAACGGCACTGAACATCTTTTATTCTGTCGCTATTTTGCCTCCCACAAAATGTAATCATTGCTCAGCATCGTCATTTTAAAGCCTTTATAGCCGGGAAAACATTTTCGCATAATAGTTGATTTAGGCCCGAGGTATGTGGATGGCAAAACAATATACAAAGGCCCGGCATGGCCTTTGTATGCGTACTCTTCATAATTAATGGCTACTTCAGGGCCGATAGCTTCCAATGTAATGGTGCGGTTGTATTCAATTTCTAAACAAAGATCCGGGCTGGTAAAAACAAAAATCGCGTTTCGGTTTTGAGCATCCAACCTGCGGATGTAATTTAACGAAGGCTGATCGATAAACATTTGCGCCAGTCCGGAATAGCCGTGGGCACTTACATTTTTGTTTTGAAAATAACTCGGCACAAAAAACTTATAGCTTGAGTAGGCAATCACCAGGCAAACCAGGTAAAAAGGGTAGCGGTAAACCGCTTTTAAGCTGCTTACCAAATAAATAATGCCGGGGGCGATGATCAAACCGATCACCCTGAAATGCCGCGCCTCGTACGAAATAGAAGCCTGCCGCAAAAACGACTGGCCAAAAAACAAAACTGATACCGCGTAAAAAATAACCAGCAAAAGCACATAGTTTTTATTAGGTACCCGCTTCACAATAAGGCGGATTAGTAAAATACTCAATATGGCGCAAATAAGTACAATAACAACCGACCAAAAGTAATTGAACATGGGGGCATCATCATGAAACAGGAGCCCGCTTGAAAGATCGTCTACCGAGAAAGCGGTAAGGATTGGAGAGGCCAGGGGGAACGCGAAGGTTTCCCAAAGCAGTTTAATGCCCTCGCCTGCTGATGATGGATTGCCGCCTTTTGACAGGTAAAAATGGATGATCACAAATAAAGCCATGATGGCGGGTATGCCAATCCAGAGGCCGTTTTTAACCCAGTTGATAATCCCGGCAGTACCGTACGAAAGCCTGATCCATATAAAGCAACAGCCGGCGGCAAACATCCATAAAAATGATGATTTACAGATAAAGCCTAAAATACCCGCTATAAATAAAAACAGGGCCAGTTTCCAATCGGGTTGTTTCAATGCTAAGCAGCCGTAAAGAAACCAGCCTATGTAGCCAAACAGCAACAGCTCGCCGCCATTGTAAAAAATGTAGGGAGTGAAGAACGCCTGCTGGATTACGATAAACAGCACGCCCAGTGCAGCTATAAGTGGCGAAAAGCCCGCTTTTTTAAAGAAAAAGAAAAAGCCCCATATGCCCGAGAGTGAAAATAAGGTGGTAACAATTGCGGCAGCCTGGCCTGTATTGATACCCAATACTGTTTTAAAAAAGTAAGGCACAAGGTATTGCCCCGGCGACCACCACGCTAAAAAGTCTGATATATTTTTGTTGATATCGTTTTGGTCGGGTTTAAAGTTGATATTGAAACCGTGTCCCAGCTCCATTGATCGCATCACCTGAAAACCCCAGCTTGGGTCGGGATACGCGGCAGCCGGGGCAATAAGCAGCATAATGCCCATTATTAAAACTATGCCACTTATTACCAGTAAAATAATTTGGTGGCTTTGCAGTTTCTGTTTCAGCATAGGATGTTTTTAAGCAGATGTATTTTAAACGGCAGTAATTTGGCGCTCACGGGTTTTTACCGCCGGGTTACCCTGGTAAACGCCATAGGCATCAAGAGGTTTGGTAGCAACCGAGCCGCTGGTAAGTACCGCGTGCGAAGCCGCTGTAACCCCGGGTGTAACCATAGCCCCAGCGCAAACCCAAACGCCATTTTCCAAAATTATGCCTTTAGTTATTAAATCAAAGGACGATTTTTTATAATCGTGACTGCCGGTTAATAATACCGCACCCTGCGAGAGGCACACATGTGCGCCGATGTTAATGGCAACCAGGCTATCAATCCAAACGTTTTCGCCTATCCATGTTTCATCGCCGATGGTTAAATTCCAGGGATATTTGATGTTTACACAGGGCTTAATGGTAACGTTTTTGCCAATCCGTGCGCCAAATATTCTTAGTAAAGCAACCTTAAACCTGCTGGAGGGGATAATGCTCGTTTTAAAAAACAACGCGTTTAGGTAATACCAGATCATACGTTTCAAAGCGCTGCCGCCCGGGTGGTAAGGAAAATTATTATAGGCTGACAGGTCGGTTTGCCCCATTGCTGCTTTTGTGCTTGTTTTATAAAGTACCAAATATACGGCCTGCAGGTGAAAATGATACGTTTAAATCCTTTTTTAGCGGGCAGGGAAAAGACAGTTACCCGTAATGTACACGTGCAGATATGTGTAAGCCCTGTTTCCGGATAGTGATGTGTAACCGGTATGTATTATTCTGTTAAATAGCCCACCGGTACAAGCAGGTTAACTAACTTTGCCACTTTAAAAGTATACCATGAATATAGCCATCAACGGATTTGGGCGGATAGGGCGCATTTTTTTAAGAAATATTTTGGCACAACCGGATATCAACGTTGCGGCCATCAATGATCTGACCGATACGCAAACCCTGGCCCATTTATTTAAGTATGATTCTGTTCACCGCGGATTTAAAGGCAGGGTTGATTTTGATGACAGCAACCTCATCATCAACGGAAAAGCCATACCGGTACTGGCCGAACGGGATCCCCTTAAATTACCCTGGAGTGCGCTTGACATCGATCTGGTAATCGAATCGACCGGTAAATTTACATCAAAGGCCGGGGCCGGGATGCATTTAACAGCCGGTGCAAAGCAGGTGATTATTTCTGCGCCATCGCCTGATAAAAGTGTGCCCACGGTTGTACTGGCTGTTAATGACGGCCTGGTCGATCTGCAATCGCCCATACTGTCAAACGCGTCATGTACAACCAATAACGTGGCTGCCATGGTGAAAATTCTTGATGAAAACTGGGGCATTGTTGATGGTTATATTACCACCGTACATTCCATGACGGGCGATCAGAACCTGCACGATGCGCCGCATAAGGATCTGCGCCGGGCAAGGGCCGCCTCGGCATCTATTATCCCAACTACCACCGGGGCTGCTAAAGCGATAACAGCGATATTTCCTCACCTGGAAGGACGCCTTGGCGGAGCCGGGATCCGTGTCCCTGTATTAAACGGCTCATTAACCGATTTTACCTGCAGCCTGAAAAAACAACCCACCATAGCGCAGATTAACGAAGCCTTTAAAAAAGCGGCTGAGGGGCCAATGATGAACGTGCTGGAATACACCGAAGATCCTATTGTATCAACTGATATCCTGGATAACCCGCATAGCTGCATTTTTGATTCGCAGTTAACCTCGATAGTGGGTGGCCTGGTAAAAGTGGTTGGCTGGTACGATAACGAAATGGGTTATAGCAGCCGCCTGGCCGATCTGGTATTAAAAATAGCCGAACTCAAAAAGCAGCCTGCTTAAAGTGCCTGCCGCGCAAGGATTTAAGGAGGATGACCTGAGCGGTAATGGATTGCCTTGGTCTGCAGCGAATGTTAACGATGTGATAAAAATGGTATTTGGCAGGATAACAATTAGCAACCCGTATATTTTTCTAACTTTTACGGCATGATAAACTTTATAAAAGTTGATGAATTGTTGCCGGTGCGCAACCTGGTGTTGCGTAATGGGCTGCTTACGCCTGATGAATGCCGTTTTCCCTCAGATGGCTTAGCGGGTAACTTTCATTTGGGGTATTTTGTCAATGATGAACTGGCCTGCGTAGCCTCATTCCACCCCCAGGCTTATGGCGATTTTACCGGCGCCAGTTACCAGTTGCGCGGCATGGCCACTATCGAAAAATACCGAGGGCAGGGCCTTGGCTCCCAGCTGGTAACCTTTGCTTTAAATTATTTAGGCCAGCTGCAGGCCGGTTACCTGTGGTGTAACGCGCGCGAAAAAGCGGTAAGGTTTTACGAGGGCTTGGGCATGGAGGTTATCTCGCCCGTATTCGAGGTACCCGGCATAGGGCCGCACTACGTGATGTATGTTAAAATAAAATGAATTTTGGCGGTTTTAATCAGCTTTTTTACTTTTTCGTTAAGAATTTAGAATTAAAATGCTGAATTTGCGCCCGTCCAATACAATGACCCTTTAAATAGTATGAAAACAGTAGATCAAATTAGTTTTGCCGGTAAAAAAGCCCTGATCAGGGTTGATTTTAACGTGCCTCTTGATGAAAATTACAATATAACCGACGATAACCGTATGACGGCTGCTTTGCCAACCATCAAAAAAATATTAAAAGATGGCGGTAAAGTAATCCTGATGTCGCACCTTGGCAGACCGAAGGATGGTCCGACCGATAAATATTCATTAAAGCACCTGGTACCTCATTTATCTGATCTGTTAGGTCAGCAGGTTGAATTTGCCGATGATTGCATTGGCGAACAAGCTGTTGAAAAAGCGAAAGCCTTGGGTAACGGCGAGGTTTTATTGTTAGAGAACCTTCGTTTTTATAAAGAAGAAGAAAAGGGCGATGTTGCCTTTGCCGAAAAACTGGCCAAGTTAGGCGATGTTTACGTAAACGACGCTTTTGGTACTGCTCACCGCGCTCACGCGTCTACAGCTATCATCGCGCAGTTTTTCCCTGATGCAAAATATTTTGGTTACCTGATGGCTGCCGAGCTGAACAATGCCGAGAAGATCCTGAACAACGCCCCTAAGCCATTTACAGCTATTATGGGTGGCTCAAAAGTATCTGATAAAATTGAACTGATTGAGCGTTTATTGGATAAAGTTGATAACCTGATCATCGGCGGTGGTATGGCTTATACTTTTGCCAAAGCTGATGGCGGTAACATTGGTACCTCATTGGTTGAGATGGATAAACTTGACCTTGCGCTTAGCTTAAGGCAAAAAGCAAAAGAAAAAGGCGTTAACCTGTTATTACCTTTAGATAATATCATTGCCGACGCGTTTTCGCCAACGGCCAATACAGATATCGCAAAAACCGGCCAGATCAAGGAAGACTGGATGGGCCTTGATATCGGTCCCGAAACTGTTGAACTTTTCAGTAAGGTAGTGGAAGAATCAAAAACTATTTTATGGAACGGCCCGATGGGTGTATTTGAAATGGATAAGTTTTTAGGCGGCACCAAAGCAATTGCACAGGCTGTGGCTAAAGCTACCGAAAACGGCGCCTTCTCATTGATTGGCGGCGGCGACTCGGCTGCGGCTGTTGCTAAATTCGGCATGACCGATGAAGTGAGCTACGTATCAACCGGTGGCGGCGCTTTGCTCGAATATATGGAAGGCAAGGAGTTGCCGGGCGTAAAAGCAATTAACGACTAATTTTTTAATCAGAATATTAAAAGAGGTCCGGTTGTAAACAGCCGGGCCTCTTTTGCGTTAAAAGCATATGCCATCTGCCTCTCTCAAAACCAGCCTCAGCATCCGCTCGTTTATCGAAGCCGACCGGAAAAGGCTTAAAGAAATTTATTTGCTTTGCCGGGTTCAAACCTTTTATTGGTGCGATAGCGAACAATTTCGATTTGATGATTTTGATAATCATACCGAAGATGAAGATATCTTCGTTGCTATATCAGGCTGCGATGTTGTTGGTTTTGTAGCTGTGTGGCCTCCCGATTCATTTATTCACCATTTGTATGTTGATGCTGCTTATAGGGCAGGAGGGATGGGGAAAGCGTTATTGGCAATGGTGGCTGAAAAGTATCCCGCACCGCTTAAGTTGAAATGCCTTGTTAAAAATGAATTGGCTTTTAGCTTTTACCAATCAAAGGGTTGGCAGGTTATTGGAGAGGGGAGTGATGATTTGGGGGATTATTATTTGATGGAGTATAGATGATTTTTTAAGGAGGCTATTTTAAAAAACAATGATTTTAGTTGATTTATATACGGAGAATTACATAGGAGAACTGGAGGCTGTTTTAGTTGAAATGAATTGGTCTGATCAAATAATTTACGAGTTAAAATTATTTCAAGCTGATTTTAACAGCATTGTCGATTGGATCCCTTATAATGAAACCTCACATTCTGAAAACCTGGTACGAATCTTAAATCTCGATTTGAAATGGGGAGCTGATTTTTCACAAGTTACGAGACTCCAGGAATTTTATGATCAATTAGTGATGATTGAAAATGATTATAACTCTGAAGATGCTGAAGTTTATCATGCTATTAAAGATATATGTTGGTCCACACTTCAGCATAATAACAGGCTGTTTATTAAAATAAATAGTTAGTTTGTAAAGGCACAAGTCAACCCAGCCTCTTCCAGCCCACAAGACTTGCGCCAAACGCGTGTATAATTCGGATAACTGTAACCTCCCTGAAAATATCGTATAAAAATTCTTTGTTACCATATATCGAATATCCAATTGCTTTTTGCCCTTTATACTTTATTCAGCTACATTTGATCGACTGATAAAATTTTATGAAGAAAAATTTACTTTTCGCTTTCTGCCTTTTGCTTTCAGCCTTAGGCGCATTCGCTCAGCCCAAATCTCCCGATGCGGAGTACATTAAGGCCAATTATCAAAAATATGAGTACCAGATCCCGATGCGGGATGGTAAAAAGCTGTTCACATCGGTTTATGTGCCGAAGGATCAGAGCAAAAAATATCCTTTTATGATGGACCGCACGCCTTACAGCGTGGCGCCTTATGGTATCGAATTGTATAAAGGCAGCCTTGGCCCATCATCGTTATTTGCGCACGACGGTTATATTTTTGTTTACCAGGATGTGCGGGGCCGCTGGATGAGCGAGGGCATTTATGAAGAAATGACCCCCGAAAAGGAAGATCATAAAACAAATAAGGATGTTGACGAAGGCACCGACACTTATGATACTATTGATTGGCTGCTTAAAAACATCCCCAACAATAACGGTAAGGTAGGGGTATGGGGCATTTCGTATCCGGGCTTTTATACTACAACTGCCTTGCTGAGCCGTCACCCCGCGTTGGTAGCGGCTTCACCACAGGCGCCTATTGCTGATTTGTACCGCGATGACGCTTTTCATAACGGCGCTTTTATGCTGGTGGCCAACTTTGGCTTTTACCCGGGTTTTACCAACCGGCAGGATGATAAACCAACCCAGCGCCGCGGTAAAGGCTTTGATCCGGGTACGGAGGATGGTTATGATTTTTTCCTGAAAATGGGTTCGGTAAAAAACTCCAATACAAAATACTATAAAGATACCATCCGTTTATGGAACGAAATGCTTGATCACCCTAATTATGATCAGCACTGGAAAGACAGGAACGTATTGTATCACCTGCACGATATTAAAACAGCGGTACTGGTAACCGGCGGCTGGTATGATGCCGAAGATTTATACGGCGCCATCAATACCTATAAAACCCTGGTAAAAGAAAATCCTAAAACGCCGGTTTACTTTGCCATGGGGCCCTGGGTGCATGGCGGCTGGGCGAGGGGTGAAGGCGACCATTTAGGTGATGTAGGTTTCGGCGGCCCTACCGGTCCGTTTTACCGCGAAAAAATCGAGTTCAATTTCTTCAGCCATTATTTAAAAGGAACCGACCTGGATCTGCAACCTGTATCAACATTCCAAACCGGCGTTAACCAGTGGAAAAACTACAACACCTGGCCGCCAAAAGAATCAACCGAGAAAAATCTATACTTTTTACCGGGCGGCAAACTATCGTTCACTGCTCCGGCCGCGGTTGCCAACACGTTTGATGAGTTCATATCCGATCCTAATAAACCTGTACCATTCATCAACAGTATTGACATGGACATGAAGCGTGAATACATGACAGCCGATCAGCGTTTTGCTTCGCAACGTCCGGATGTATTAACCTATCAAACCGATATATTGGATAATGATGTGACCCTGGCTGGTAATATCCGGGCTAACCTGAAAGTATCAACCACGGGCACTGATGCCGATTGGGTGGTAAAAGTGATTGACGTTTACCCCGACTCCACCAAAAATACCAAATGGGTCGGCAAGGATGTTTACCTGAGCGGTTACCAGCAAATGGTACGCAGCGAAGCCATGCGCGGTAAATTCCGCAATGGTTTTGATAAACCCGAACCTTTTGTGCCCGGCAAAGTAACCCCGGTTAATTTCGAGCTGCAGGATGTGCTGCATACCTTTAAAAAAGGGCACCGCATTATGGTACAGGTTCAAAGCACCTGGTTTCCGCTTATTGACAGAAACACACAGCAATTTCAGGATATTATGAAGGCTAAGGATACTGATTTTAAAAAGGCTACGCACCGGGTTTATACCTCCAAAGCCAGCCCGAGTTATTTGAAAGTAAGGGTTACAGAATAAGTTATATGTAACAGCCTCATGAATTTTCATGGGGCTGTCGCGTTTTTATGGTGGCATGCGTAAATCATAACAGATAAACCAATAGCCATGTATAAATATTTGTGCCTTTTGTTGTTGATAGCCGTTGCATCGGCCTGTAAAAAACACAACCAGGAAAATGGTTGCGCTGCTAAAGCCTGCACCTATGAATTTGTTTCGATTTCGGTAAACTTTGTCGACAAGGATGGGAAACTCGTGCCCGCAAAAGATGTAAGAGTGATTAATAAGCGTACGGGCAGGCAGATAATTGCTACAAGCAACGGGCCTGCCATTCCGGGTCTTGGTCCTAACTTTTTTACTATTGCTACAGATAATAACAAAAACGAATTTGCTACCGATGGTGACGATGTGGAACTTACAGCTACCAACGCCATAACCAATCATATCCAAACCACATCTTTTAAAATTTCCGGCGGTTGCAACTGCCATGTCGCTAAAATATCCGGACCGGAAAAGATTGTACTTCAATAACACCGCGGCATCATACTGATAGGATGGATAAAAAACCTTATCGTTATTTAAACTAATTATAAATAAAGCTTGCAGTTAAAAGTTGTTTATTTATTTTTGCGCCTGATTAGACTTAATCTAAATAAAGATGCAAAGAAAATTACCACACCTGCACAAGTTTACCTTATTAGTTTTATTCCTGTTTTGCTCAATAACGATAGTAAAGGCCGAAGACGAAGGCAATAACGGCAAAATTACCGGCACTGTTAAAACCAGCGATAACAAACCGGCCGCGTTTGTAAACGTTGCCATTAAAGGCCTGAATAAAAGTACAACCACTACCGATAACGGAACCTTTGCCTTCTACAACGTTAAACCCGGCACTTATACACTCGTTGCATCCTATGTTGGCGCCAAAACAGAAGAGCAGGAGGTTACCGTTTATGCCAATAAAACCTCAACCGCCGCTTTTCAGCTTAACGAAAGTTCGGCGCAGTTAGATGAGGTTGTGATCTCATCAACCAAAACCATCAACCGTAAAAAACTGAATATCGGCAAAATGAACGTAGCGCCGATGGATCTGCCGCAAAGCGTTACCGTAATAGGTAAAGATGTGCTTGAGCAGCAGCAGTCGTTACGTTTAAGTGATGTGATTAAAAACGTGAACGGAGTGTACCTATATAGTGCCCGCGGTAATACCCAGGAAACATTTGGCGCCCGAGGCTATAGTTTTGGCAGCACCAATATGTTTAAAAACGGCTTCCGGGTTAACTCCGGCGTTGTGCCCGAGATTAGTTCATTAGAGCGAATTGAGGTGCTTAAAGGGAGCGCCGCGTTGTTGTATGGTAACGTGGCCCCGGGCGGTATCCTGAACATGGTAACAAAAAAGCCAAAGTTTGAGCAAGGCGGCCAGGTATCCATGACTTATGGCAGTTATGATCTGTACCGTCCGTCGTTTGATGTTTACGGTCCTGTTTCATCTAAACTGGCCTACCGCGTAAATGGTACTTATGAAAACGCTAAAAGCTATCGCGATAACGTAAAATCGGAAAGAGAGTACATTAACCCGTCGTTTTTATATAAAATAAGCGATAAAACAACTTTGATTCTTGAAGGCGACTACCTGAACTACGATTTTACCCCTGATTTTGGTACCGGCCAGATCAACAACGTTATTGCCAAAGTGCCGCGTAACAGGTATTTGGGCGCTTCATGGTCTACCGGTAATACCAGGCAAACTACTGCTACCGCTACTATTAACCACCAGCTTAACAGCCTTTGGCAATTAAGCGGCGGCTTTTCGTACCAGCACTTTAACCGCCAGTACCAAACCACCGAGCGCGTATTGCCTGATGCCATCGGCGACTGGGGCCGTACCCTTAACCGTGCCCGTACACTGGAAGATTACTACACCGGCCAGTTTAATATCACCGGCCAGTTCAATACCGGCGCAATTAAGCACAACATTTTAGCCGGTGTTGATGCCGATTGGTACCGCAACAATGCTTATACTTATGTAACAGTATCAAAAAGTCTTAAAGTGTCGAGCTATCTTGACCAGAATGGGACTGCGCAGAAGGCGACTTACGATACTATAAATATCTTCAATCCAAATAAATACATGCTTCGTACAGATAAGCCGCAGATGAACCCGTTTTACAGCATCCTTACACCTACAAACCGTTTTGGAGCTTATTTTAACGACCTGATTAGCCTATCCGATAAATTTAAAGTCTTGGCGGGTATTCGCTGGTCATATCAATACATATCACCAACAAATGTAACGAGCTACTCAACGGAAGCCACAGTGGCGCGGGCTAAAGGTAAAGAAGATAAGGCGTTTTCTCCAAGAGTAGGTGTTGTTTATAAGCCTATAGCTAATACAGCCTTGTTTGCCAGTTATTCTAATTCTTTTATCACAAACACAGGTACTGATGTAAACGGCAAACCTATCGATCCATCATTGGTTGACCAGTACGAAGTTGGGGTTAAGAATGATTTCCTTAACGGTAACCTGTCGGTAAATTTAACTGCGTACCGTATTAAAAACAATAACCTGGCACAGCCGGCACCCTTCGCCTTAGATGGCGTTACACCGAATACCAATGCTAATATTAAAGTAATAGGCGGGGCTACTAAAAGTGATGGTGTCGAACTGGATATCGCCGGTCATCCGGTTAAGGGTTTGGATATATTGGCGGGTTATAGTTATACCAATGCCAAATACACCAAAGCGGGTACTGCCCCGGGTAGCAATTTTGTAGGTCAGCCTTTGCTGAACGTTCCTAAGCATACAGCAAATACAAGTGTGTTTTACACCTTTTATAATGGCGATTTAAAAGGCTTTAAAGTAGGTGCATCTATGTATTACTTAGGTAACCGCGTTGCAGGTAATGCCAATTTGGTTGGCCAAACGCCTCCAACTTCTAAGTTAGTTTACGTGCCCGGCTTTACCACGGTTGATGCATCGGTAGGGTACAGCTATAAAAAGCTGTCTATCATCGGTAAAATCTCAAACATTGGTAACGTGCTTAACTACAATGTGCATGAAAACTACAGTATTAACCCGATACCGCCGCGACAGTTTTTAACCACGTTAACCTATAAGTTTTAAATAAAACAGCATTAACCGGGTATAGCTACATACCCGGTTTTATAGTTTATAGCCGTATGAAAGTATTTTTCCGTACCATTCACCTTTATTTAAGCCTCGCAGCCGGGCTTGTTATTTTTTGCTCATGCTTAACCGGTACTATGCTGGTTTTTGAAAAAGATATTCAGCAGGCCATGCATCACAACCGTTATTTTGTAAAGCCCGGGCAAACGCGGCAGCCTTTATCAACTATTAAAGCCACTATAAAAACACAGCTGCCTAAAGCAAAGCTGCTGGGGCTTACCGTATACAATGATCCTGAGCGCTCGATAGAAGCAAGTGTTTTTTTACCGGACAAAAAGGGAAAGAAGGAAGGCAGGCCTGCGCCGGGGAATAGTACGGGAGAAAGAAAAGGCGGTAAAGCCGATAAACCCAAAGAGGGAGACAGGGCAAACTTAACCGTAATGATAAATCCCTACACCGGGCAGATCATTGAACAATTTAACCGCCGCGAAACTTTTTTGTATTCGGTAGAGATGTTTCACCGCTTTTTGCTGGGGAAAAGGGATAGTGTTGGCGATTGGGTGATCAGTATTTCCACCTTGTTTTTCCTGGTGATATTAATAACAGGGGTGATACTATGGTGGCCCAAAACCAAGGCCATCATGAAGCAAAGGCTTAAAATTAAATGGGGCGGCAGCGGTAAACGGCTCACGCATGATCTGCATATTGTAACCGGTTTTTATACCTCCATATTTCTGATCATCATCGCGGCTTCGGGTTTGGTGATGACATTTAAATGGGCTAACAATACGCTCTTCTTCCTCACCGGTTCAAAGGTAGTTGGTAAAGAAGATTTTAAAGCGCCTTTGTCGGTTTATCAGCCGGGCGTTAAAGCATTATCGCCCGAACTGGCCCTGGCTTCATTGAGCGATAACATCGCCAACGCCGAATCTTACTCATTGAAAATTCCAAGAGATACTGCTGCTACCTATAGTTTCAGTATACTAAAAAAAGGTTCCGCGGAAGCGGCTACCGATGTTTATTATGTAGATCAATATAGTGGCAAGATAGCAGGCTCGGTAATTTATGCCGATAAAAGCCTCGGGCAGCGCATCAGGGGTGTTATTAAACCTATCCATACCGGTTCCATTTATGGCTGGCCTACCAAAATATTAGCTTTTATAATTTGTATGGTTTCGCTTATTTTTCCTGTAACCGGGGTAATGATGTGGTTAAACCGGATTGGTGTTGGTAAAAATAAGAAGATAAAGCGCGTTCGCGGCAAAATGGAGGTTGTTCCGGCTTAAGCAATTTAATTTAAAGCTGTGCCGCAAAATCATTTTGCCAATTCACAAAACCTTTAAATACTGTTCCGCACATTCAAAAACCAACTTTAAACTCAATAGAGGCACTTTTTGCAAAAATAAACCATCATCTAACCTCCAATCTCTAATCTGTAATCACTATATTAGCATCCTTTTAATTTTACTCATGAATATATTTTACGGAACAGGGGTAGCCATGGTAACCCCTTTTCAGGAGGATGGTCAGGTTGACTACGATGGGTTGCGCAACCTGATTGAACATTTAATTGATGGCGGGGTTGAATACCTGGTATCATTAGGTACAACCGGCGAAAGTGCCACATTGAGCGAGGCTGAGCGAAAGCAGGTTTGGGCTTTTACTGCCCAGGTGGTTAATAAGCGGGTTGGCCTGGTAGCCGGCATCGGCGGTAATAATACTCATGAAGTTGTTGAACAGGTAAAAGCCTTTAATATTGAAGGTTATGATGCCATCCTTTCGGCAAGCCCTCACTACAACAAGCCTACACAAGAAGGTATTTATCAGCATTATAAGGCAATAGCACAAAATGCTAAGCTGCCTGTTATTTTGTATAACGTACCAAGCCGCACGGGCAGTACTGTAAGTGCCGAGACTACGGTGCGCCTGGCCAAAGAGTTTAAAAACATTATTGGTATTAAAGAGGCATCAGGCAATTTCGACCTGTTTAACCAGCTGATGCGCGATAAACCTGAGGATTTCCTCTTTATATCCGGCGATGACCCGGTTACTTTGCCAATGATGGCTTTAGGTGGTGTTGGTGTGATTTCGGTTATTGGTAACGCCTTGCCGCGGCAATTATCTGATATGGTCAGGTTATTGTTGAATAACGATTACAGAGGCGCTCAAAAAGCTCATTTCGACCTGATTGAATTTACCCGTTTAATGTTTACCGAGGGTAGCCCTGCAGGTGTGAAAACCGCGTTGAAGCAATTAGGTATTTGCGGTGATACGGTTAGGTTGCCATTGGTTCAGGTTAGCGAAAAAACCGCCGGTGCCATTGCAGGCGAACTGAAGAAATTAGTTCCGGCAACCGTTTAAGCATAAAAACGTCGAATGCAGAGTATCTACAATGGCTCTGTATAGCGGGAGACACAATTATGTGTCTCTACACAAATAACACTTCCTTCGACAAAATAAAAAACCCGGGCCTTGGTCCGGGTTTTTTATTGGAATAAGATGATAAAAATCTTACTAAGCTTCTTTGTTCTTTGCTTCCTGAACCTCAAGACGGATAGCCTGGGCAAGGTTTTTAAGATCCTGCATGCCTTTACGTACACGTGTACCGGCAGCACTGTTTCCTTTATTGTAGAATTTGTCGGCGTCGGCCTCTAAAGATGCTACAAGCTCTTTTACTTCAGTAAATTTTTTCATTTAATTACTCCTTTTAAATTTTGAGGTTTATTGTTTTAATGAAGCTAAGCTAAAATGTTTTTTGCTAATTAAAAATTTTTAAATGCTAAAAATACGGCCTTTACGGTGGTTTTTTTCCACATTTTTGAGGTTTGAGCATTATTTCCTGCTACTTATTTTTTATTAAAAAGTTAATACCTGAATTATAACTTGCTATGTGTGTTTGTTTATGTATTTCTATAAACGAAATAAATCCATATAAATAATATTTATATGGATTTACGAATAAAAAAGGTGTTATTTTAAATATCTGCTGATATTTTTATAAATAAAGCGGTTACAGCGTTTGTTGCAGTATGTCCGGGTAGTGCTGATGCACCTTTAATATCAATTCGCCGAATAAAGTATTGGCCCAGGCAAACCATTTGCGGGTAAAATCTTTGGCATCGTCTTTATTAAACGATTCGTGCATGAAGCCGGTACCGGCATGGGTGCTTTTAAGCCATTTTAAACACTGAACAATTTCGGCTTTATCGGTAGAGGTAATACCGCGCATGATAATAGCCATCGGCCAGATATAGCCTATGCCTACGTGCGGACCGCCTATACCTTCGGCGGCGGTGCCCTTAAAATAATAAGGGTTGCTGTCGCTTAATACAAATTTACGGGTGCTTTGATATAAGGGATCATCAACTTTAACCGAATCGAGATAAGGTAGGGCTAACAAACTGGGCACATTCGAGTCGTCCATAAACAACTGGTTACCATAGCCGTCTACCTCAAAAGGAATCACCTGGCCAAATTTGGGGTGGTTACCTATAGCGTATTGTTTAAGTGCCGCCTGTACTTCTGAAGCCAAAGCTTTACAGGCATCTGCAGTAGCATTATCATGACCAATGGTGCTGTACATTTCGGCCATTTGGTTTAAGCTTGCTACCGCGAAATAGTTTGACGGGATGAGGAACGGATAAATAGTGGCATCGTCTGACGGGCGGAAGATGGAACAGATCAGACCGACCGGTTTTACCGGGTTACCATAGCCTCGGTTAGGCGCGGTATCGCTGGCGGTTTCTGTTTTACGTTGGAAAAAGTATGGTCCTTTGCCTTCTTTACGTTGTTGTTCTTTAAAAGTAGCGAGGATGATCTTTCCTGCTTTCTGCCAGTTTTCATCAAAGAAACCGGTATCGCCGCTTATTTTCCAATAATTGTAAGCCAACCTTACCGGGTAGCAAAGCGAATCGATTTCCCATTTACGTTCGTGCAGTTCGGCTTTCATATCGGTGCGGTCGCTATCCCACTCGCTGCCGGTTGGGCCTTCATTAAAGGCGTTGGCGTACGGATCGATGATTACGCATTTGGCCTGGCGGCTCAGTACGCCCTGGATCAGTTTTTTTAAGGCCGGATCATTTTTAATAAGCGGCAGGTAAGGCCAAACCTGTGCTGACGAATCGCGCATCCACATGGCGTTGATATCCCCGGTGATGACGAAGGTATCGGGCTTACCATCCTTTTCAGAATAGTTTACGGTGGTATCTAAAGTGTTGGGGTAGCAGTTTTCAAAAAGCCATGCCAGTTCAGGATCCTTGATATCGGCCTTAACTTTTTTGATCATCGCCTCAACCGCTTTACTGGTAAATTTACGATCGGCCGGTTTTGGGCGCTGGCTTTCAAAGGCCGGTGCAGCTAAAGAAGCAAATGCAGGAGTGATGCCTAAACCAATGCCGGCTGCGGCTACGCTGTTCATTTTTATAAAATTTCGTCTGCTTAATTTCATGGGTTTTGTAATGGTAGCTGTAAAAATAGAAAAGCGTTTTAGTTATACAAACAAGCTTGCTAAAATAATTTAGGAATAGTTTAATCGGGGTTTTGGTGGATATTGTTAATGCGGGTTTTCACTTACCCTGCCGTTGTTGGTGTTGTCACCAACAACGCTAAAAAAAGCCAGGCGTTAAATTTACACGAAGGGTTACGAATTTATATGCTTGTTTAAAATTCGTGTAATTCGATTCAATTGTATTGCCATGCAAAGCATCCGTGTGAAAATCAAAAAGCCCCAAATTTCTTCGAGGCTTTCATTATATCGTTGTTTGCAATTAGGCAATCTCCAATTTATTCCCTGCCGGTGTTGTGTTGTCACCAACAACTCTAAAACAAGCCAGGCCGGAAATTTACATGATGGGTCAGAATTTATGTGCTTGTTTAAAATTCGTGTAATTCGATTAAATTGTATTGCCACCATGCAAAGCATTCGTGTAAAAATCAAAAAGCCCCAAATTTCTTTGAGGCTTTCAATATATCGTTGTTTGCAATTAAGCAATCTCCAATTTATTTTCTTTATAATAACCGGCTTTCAGTTTTTCGCCTATCGCGCTGTAAGCGTCAAGCGTGCGCTGCACATCTTCCAGGCTGTGCGATGCTGTTGGGATCAACCTTAATACGATCAGGCCTTTAGGGATCACCGGATAAACTACTATCGAACAAAATATGCCATAGTTTTCACGAAGATCGCGGGTTAGGGCTGTAGCTTCAAACAAATCGCCTTTTAAAAACACCGGGGTAACCATGGTGTTTGAAGCGCCAAGGTCAAAGCCACGCTCCTTTAAACCTGATTGTAAGGCGTTAGCTATTAACCATAGTTTTTCGCGAAGCTCCGGTTGGTTTTTAAGCATCTCGAAGCGCTTTTTCAGGCCCAGTACCATAGGCATAGGTAATGCCTTGGCAAAAGTTTGTGAACGCATGTTGTAGCGCAGATAGTGGATTATGTCCTGGTCTGCTGCTACGAAAGCGCCTATACCGGCCATTGATTTGGCAAAGGTGGCAAAGTAAACGTCAACCTCATCCATGCAGTCCTGCTCCTCGTGGGTGCCGGCACCGGTTTTACCCATGGTGCCAAAACCGTGGGCATCATCAACCAGTAAGCGGAAATTGAATTTCTTTTTAAGTGCGGCAACTTCTTTCAGTTTGCCCTGCGCGCCCGACATGCCGAAAACACCTTCGGTAATTAACAGGATGCCGCCGCCGGTTTGCTCGGTTAAGCGGGTTGCGCGTTCCAGCTGTTTTTCGCAGCTTTCGATATCATTATGCTGGTAAACAAAGCGTTTACCCATGTGTAAACGTACGCCATCAATAATACAGGCATGCGATTCGGCATCGTATACAATCACGTCGTTCCTGTCAACCAGTGCGTCGATGATCGATACCATGCCCTGGTAGCCGTAGTTAAGCAGGAAGGCCGATTGCTTGCCTACAAATTTGGCTAAACCGTCTTCCAGTTCTTCGTGATGGATCGAATTGCCCGACATCATCCTTGCACCCATCGGGTATGCCATACCATAATCGGCAGCGGCTTTGGCGTCGGCCTCCCGCACTTCGGGATGGTTAGCCAGGCCAAGGTAGTTGTTAAGGCTCCAAACCAGATGTTCTTTACCTTTAAACTGCATGTGCGGACCAATTTCGCCCTCCAGTTTAGGGAAAGAAAAATAACCATGCGACCACTTCTGATGCTGACCTATCGGTCCACCCAGGCTTTTTGTTATTTTATCAAATAAATCCAAAACGAATTGTTTTTATAAAGTTAAATGCAAATATAGCCGTAAATACAAGTTCAAACAATAGCTATAACTTTTTAGAATAGGTTATAACTTAAAGGGTTTAGAATCAGGAAATCAAGAGGAAAGAGTCAAGGCATCGAGATTCAGGAATTAAGAAAATAAAAAAGAGACCAACTTTCGTTGATCTCCTATTCAATTATTATAATTTTCTCTTGCTTTTTGAATCTTGATGTCCTGATTCTTTTACAAATCTTGTCTCCTGACTCTTATAGTCCTGATTCTATAATCAATCCGCGTTTCCGTGCAGATACGAATTATTATTCCTGATCTCTACGTTACCTTCGCTATCCTGGATCAATGAAAAGCGTGAAATCTGGCTTTCGTCGGATGCCGGGGTATCCTGCAACGCTATTTCTTTGCGTTTATAGGCCGGTACGTTTTCCAGTTCCTGGATATTGCCGGTACGGAGCTTCATGCTCAGGTCTTTCAACCTCATAATGCGCTCACGCGATTTTTTCAACTGCTCCTCTATCGATTCGTTGGTTTTGTTATCATCAGCGCCAACAGCCGGTTGCGGGGCAGGTGCGGGAGTTGGAACTGGCTCCGGCTCGGGCATACGCGGTTGTTCCCTTACAGGCGGCTGTTCGTAGTTAACGGGCTCGCTCATTTTAAAGGTGAAACCTACGGCATCCGGTTCATTGTCCTGCTCAGGTTCTTCTTCCTGCATCAGGTTGTGCCTTACTACGGCGGGTTCTTCCTGGCGGCTTCCTGCAAACATATCAAACAAACCGGCCTGCCTTGCATCTTCCTTAGCTTGTTGCTGTTTCATGTAAGGCTCGGCAGGGGCGTTGGCTTTAACGGGTTTAATAAACTCGTTAACCGGCTTGGCCTGCTGCGGCTCTTCGGGCACCAGCATCGAAACGATCTTTTTGTTGCTGTTTTCCTTTTCGCGCTCGTCCCTGGTTTGGAAGCCGGTAGCTATGATGGTAACGGATAGCTGGTCGCCCAAGTTTTCGTCCATACAGTTACCCCAGATCAGGTCGGCAGCCAGGCCGGCCTCTTCCTGGATGTAATCAGTAATGATGCTGATCTCATCCATAGTTACCTCTTTAAGGCCTGAGCTGATATTGAGTAAGATGTAACGTGCGCCTTCAATTTCGTTATCTTTCAACAATGGTGATGCCAGTGCGCCTTCCACCGCTTTCAGGGCACGGTTTTCACCATCAGCGCTGAAGCTGCCCATGATGGATACGCCGCTGTCTTTCATTACGGTGCGCACATCTTTAAAGTCAACGTTGATGTAGCCCGGCAAGGTAATGATCTCGGCTATGCCTTTGGCAGCTGTGGTCAAAATATTATCGGCCTGTGCAAATGCCGAACTCATGGTAAGGTTGCCAAAAATCTGGCGGAGCCTGTCGTTCGAGATTACCAGGAATGAATCAACGTATTTACGCAGCTCTTCCAGCCCGGCATCGGCCTGCATTTTACGGCGCTTGCCCTCAAATGAGAAAGGCGTTGTAACAATGCCCACCGTTAATATATCCATTTCGCGGGCTGCTTTGGCAATGATAGGGCTTGCGCCTGTACCCGTACCGCCGCCCATACCTGCTGTAATGAACAGCATTTTGGTATTGGCGCCCAGCATTTGTTTAATATCATCAATATTTTCAATAGCCGAATTTTTACCAACTTCGGGTATTGAGCCTGCCCCCATGCCCTCTGTTAAGCTGGCTCCCAATTGCACCTTGTTAGGTATAGGGCTAAGCTCCAATGCCTGGGCATCCGTGTTGCAAATTATAAAATCAACACCGGTAATTCCTTGCCTGTACATATGGTTTACCGCGTTGCCACCACCACCGCCAACACCAATTACTTTGATGATAGACGATTTTTCTTTTAACATTTCAAAATGCATAATCTTCGTTTTCAGCTATATGTAAATCAACCAACATTAGATTTTACCATTGTAATAATAATACTTTTTCAACAAGGTTTTTCCACATTTGTGAGCAATGTGTAAAAGTTTAACCGTTGTGAATAATTTATTACTTCAAAAAGTCCTCATCCTTAATGTCATCCTTAATAAATGTGATGCTTTTTTTCAGCAGCCTGTCTAACAAGCCGCCTTCTTTATTTTTAGCATCGTATTTTGGCTTAACCGTTTTTACTTCGGCAGGCATTGCTTCATTCATGTATTCCATTTTCTGGATACCTTTTATCAGCAAACCAATACCGGTAGCAAAAGTCGGGCTTTGCAATTCTTCGTAAGTGCCTTTTGGCAATACTTCGTTTTTGGCCAGGTGCTCGGTAGGGTAGCCTACGCGGCAATCTAAACCGGTAACAAATTCTACCAGCTGGCGCAGGTGTTTTAATTGTGCGCCACCGCCTGTTATCACAATGCCGGCAATCAGCTTTTTCTCATAGCCCGATGATTTGATTTCGTAGTAAACATGCTCTACAATTTCTTCCATACGGGCCTGGATCACGTAAGCCAGATTTTTAACCGAGATCTCTTTCGGTTCGCGGCCGCGTAAGCCGGGAACACAAACAATCTCGTTCTCTTTATTTTCATCAGCCAAGGCCGATCCGAACCTTACTTTCAGTTGCTCGGCAATGTTGCGCATTACCGAACAGCCTTCGCGGATATCTTCGGTTACGCTGTTACCGCCAAAAGGGATAACTGCTGTATGACGGATGATCCCTTCGTGAAAAATGGCCACATCGGTGGTACCGCCACCGATATCCACCAGTACCACACCTGCTTCTTTTTCTTCCTCGCTCAACACCGATTCGGAAGAAGCCAATGGCTCCAGGATCAGTTCCTGGCTTTCCAGGCCGGCTTTGTTAACACATTTTACAATGTTTTTAATAGCCGTTACCTGGCCTGAGATGATGTGGAAGTTAGCTTCCAGCCTCACACCGGCCATACCGATAGGATCTTTAATACCCGGTTCGTTATCCACCGTAAACTCCTGCGGCAATACATGGATGATCTCTTCGCCCGGAGGCATTACCAGGTTGTACATATCCTCAATCAGTTTATCAATGTCCTTGCGACCGATCTCTGTCTGCAGATCGCGGCGGGTTATTAAACCGCGGTGCTGCAGGCTTTTAATGTGCTGACCGGCAATACCCACGTTAACCACCCTGATCTCTACGTTTGATTGTGAACCGGCAATATCTACCGATTGCAGGATACCCTGTACTGTTTTATCTATATTTGAAACCACGCCGCGTGTTACACCCGCAGATTCGGCTTTACCAATACCTAATACCTCAATTTTTCCGTTCCTGCTCCTTCGCCCTACAATAGCGCATATCTTAGTAGTTCCGATATCCAATCCTACTACAATTGGCGAACTTTTTTCCTGAGTTGAGCTTTTGTCCATATTACAATTTAATTTGAGATGTATCCTTCTTCATTTTATCCGAACCGGTTGTGGCGGCGCCCGCCGTTTTGGCCGAATCGGCTTTTATATTTTCATTTTTTATACCAATTACCTGGTTGGTGTATTTTACATTGATGATCCTGTAGGTATCCCAGCCTACGCGCGGCAGTACTTGTTTGTAAAATGCCTGCAGGTTATTCAATTTCTTACCCAGCGAATCTGCATTCCCTATCAGGATCCTCTGGTTGCCCACCCGGGGAATCAGTTCGATCTCGCGGTTGGCGTTCACGTACATCTGCGCGATCTGCGCATCCCAAAGCGAATCCTTGCGGATATAATCTGCCGTTTTAAACAAATCCTTCGCCAGCCTTGTATGCAATGAGTCAACCCGGTTGGTAAACAACTCTTCAATAAAGCCATTGGCCACCAATACCCTTGCGGTAAAGTTTTGCGACAGGGGGATTTTTAAACCATGCTGATCTACATAAAAATCCATATCGTAATGGTTCATGATGCGCAGTATAGGCTGGCGCTGGCTAACCTCCACTTGCAGCACACCATCCATTTCGGCATAAACCTTGGCAAACTCAATGAACGGGTTCGCCTTTAACCTGTCTTCCAACGCCTGGATATCGATGTTTTTAATCTTCCTGCCTATCAACGATCTGCCTTCGGCCTCAATAATGTGATCAACCTCCTGCTTGTCGATAAAATACTGACCGCCCGGGATGCTCACATTTACGGCCTTACAAACCACATCCGCTTTTTTTGTTTCAATAAAACCCATCAGCACCACAAGGCCACCCAGGCATATTACCCAGGCACAACCAATCAGCAGGCGCTTCCAAATGAGTTTTTTATTCATTGCTTAATACTTGTTTTAGCGGGTTTACCAGCGTATCAATATCACCGGCACCTACGGTTAACAACAGTTCGGGCTTTTCGGCAGCTATTGCGGCTACGGCGGCCTCTTTGCTTAATATTTTTTTGTTGGTTAAATGCATACGGTTAAGCAGCATTTGCGAGTTAACGCCTTCAATGGGCAGCTCGCGCGCCGGGTAAATTTCCAGCAATATCAGCTCGTCAACCATATCCAGCACTTCGGCAAAGCCATCGGCAAAATCGCGGGTGCGGGTGTACAGGTGCGGCTGAAAAATAGCTGTTAACTTTTTAGCCGGATATAACCTTTTTATGGATGAAATGCAGGCCCTCAACTCTTCGGGGTGATGAGCATAATCATCTATGTAAATATGCTTTGGCGTTTTAACAATGTATTCAAACCTGCGTTTAACCCCTCTGAATGATGCCAGCGCGGCCTTGATATTATCCGGAGATACCTTCAGTTTCAATACCGCTTCAATAGCCGCTACCGCGTTTTCAATATTATGGGTACCGGCAATGCCCATCCTGATATCGGTAATGTTTACCGCGGCACTGTTGTAATCAAAATAAAAGTCGCCGTCAATAATCCTTACATTTGATGCATACGCGTCGGCTTTTTCATCTTCAAAAGCGTAGGTATAACCGGCATCCAAAGGCAAACCGTTTTTATGTACCAGCGTTCCGCCGGGTTTGATCTGCGAAGCAAATAATCTGAACGACTCAGTTAAATGCGCATGATCGCCGTAGATATCCAAATGATCGGCATCCATCGAGGTGATGATGGCTACGTCAGGGTACAGCGTTAAAAATGAACGGTCGTACTCATCGGCCTCAACCACCATTACATTGTTGCTGCCATACAGTACATTGGTTTGATAGTTTGATGAAATGCCACCTAAAAACGCGGAGCAATCATTTCCCGAAGCCTTCAGCAAATGTGCCACCATGGTTGATGTGGTGGTTTTGCCATGCGTACCCGCTACCGCGATGGTATAAGAACTTTTGCTGATCAACCCTAAAACCTGCGAACGCTTGTACAACTCGAACCCGTGGTTTTTAAAGTAGTTAACAATATTTGAATCTTTTGGTACTGCCGGCGTATAAATAATCAGTGTATCATTACAAGGCTCCTGGAAACTCATGGGAATGTATTCTGCCTGATCTTCAAAAACTATCCGGATCCCCTCGTTGTGCAGCTGGCTGGTTAATTCGGTTTCTGTTTTATCGTATCCGCAAACAATACAACCCAAATGATGGAAATAGCGTGCCAGGCCGCTCATGCCGATGCCGCCTATGCCAATGAGGTAAACCCTTTTTATATCGTGCAGTTCCATTTTCCTTTGGTTTAAAAAGGTGTTCCTCCCTTACAGGAGGAGCACCATCATTTTAATTGTTACTTATAATTTGGATAAGTTCCTTTGCTATAGTTTCATCGGCATTTGGCATAGCCATCTGCGCGATGTTATTGCTCAATTTTTTTTGCAGGTCGCGGTCTTCCAGCAGTTCCAGCGCCCTGTCAACCAGTTTAGCTTCGGCATCGCTGTCGGCCACAAACACGGCTGCGTTTTCGTGTACCAGCGCCAAAGCGTTTTTGGTTTGATGATCTTCAGCCACATTTGGCGAAGGCACCAGGATCACCGGTTTTTTGACCATGCACAACTCGGCAATGGTTCCGGCACCGGCGCGCGATATAATCATATCGGCAGCGGCATAAGCTAAATCCATGCGGGTTAAAAACTCCCTCACCTGTAAGTTGGGGTGGTAATTTTCGCCCAGCTTTTCAATAATGCCTTTATAATAAAACTTACCGGTTTGCCAGATCACCTGTACATCGGCAGCCAATAGCTTATCCAAGCCATTCATAATACTGTTGTTCAGCGTGCGTGCGCCAAGGCTCCCGCCGGTTATCAGTATGGTTTTTTTAAAGGCCGACAGGCTATACAACTCTAAGGCCTCGTTGTGCTTACCTGCAATATTTACCGCATCCTTGCGGATAGGGTTGCCGGTTTTGATGATCTTTGCAGCCGGGAAAAACTTCTCCATGCCATCAAAGGCCACACAAATTTTTTGGGCATGCTTGCCCAGCCATTTATTGGTAATACCCGCATACGAGTTTTGTTCCTGTATGAGGTAGGGTATGTTTTTTAACGAAGCGGCATACAACAGCGGACCGGAAGCATAACCACCAACACCCACAGCTGCATCGGGTTTAAAATCTTTAATAATCCTGATAGCTGCAAGAACGCTTTTAACCAGCTTAACCGGGAACATCAGGTTTTTTACTACAGAACCACGCTGTATACCCTGAATATCCAAACCGATAATTTTATAACCAGCTGCCGGTACTTTTTCCATTTCCATACGGCCATTGGCACCCACAAAAAGGATCTCGGTATTTGGGTTGATGGTCTTCAAAGCATTGGCAATAGAGATAGCCGGGAAGATGTGTCCTCCTGTTCCGCCGCCACTTATAATGATGCGAGGCCCCCCAGCCCCCTGAAGGGGGGGCTTTTGAGTTGCGTCTTTCATATTGCTTTTATCTTCCATTTGTTAATTACTCTTTATTCAATCACCACCATTGTTCCCCCTTCGGGGGGTTAGGCGGGCCAAGCCTACGCTGTCCTGATCTCGCCTACTATAATTTTATTCGGCCCGGTATTATCTCTTTTCGGTTCGCTTTTTTCTTTTTTACCTTCCTCAATATCCTTGCTTACCGATAGGATGATGCCAAACGCTATGCTGGTAAACAATATTGATGTACCACCCATACTTACCAGCGGCAGCGGTACACCGGTTACCGGGCCTAAACCAACCGCTACAGCCATATTGGCAAAAGCCTGGATAGTTAAACTGAAACTTAACCCGCAGGCCAGCAACGCGCCGAATGCCTTTGGTGCTTTGGTTACAATTTTTATACAGCGGTACAGCAGGAACAAATAAATTCCTACTACCGCTAAACCGCCTATTAAGCCGTACTCTTCAATGATGATAGCGTAGATCTCATCCGAATACGACTCGGGCAGGTAATTCCTTTCGGTACTGTTGCCCGGCCCTTTGCCAAAAATGCCGCCGGTAGCAATAGCTATTTTGGCGTGATCGCTCTGGAAGGATTTATCGGCCCTGGCCAGTTCCGGGTGTAAAAACACGTTAACGCGCGATACATAGGTATGGCGCCTTGGGCCCAGGAATATTACTCCTAAAAGTAAAATCAGGCCTGCACCGCAGGTAATAGCAATTTGTCTGATACTGATACGGCCGATGATCAGCAGCAATATGCTGACACCAAACAACATCAGCGCCGTTGAAAGGTTGGCTAATGCTATCAGGATGAAAACCAAACACACTGCGCCCATAATTGGCAGGAAGGATTCTTTTACATCCTTTATATTTTCCTGCTTACGCGAAAGGGTACGGGCCAGGTAAGTGATCAGGGCCAGCTTAGCCAAATCCGAAGTTTGAAAACTTAAACCGGTTCCGGGAATTGCTATCCACCTGCTTGCGCTATTAATGTGGTTACCGAACACCAGGGTATACAACAGCAACGGAATAGTAATGATCATCATCACTTTTGAAATACCTGCATAATAACGGTAATCCAGTTTGTGCGATATATACATCAAAGCGATGCCGCCGAGTATCATGAATACATGTTTCATGAGCAGAATTTCCACCCCCTTGCCTTGTTTAAAGGCCAGCGTTGCCACCGAACTATAAACCGCCAACAAGGATATAACAGAAAGCAGTATGACTATCAGCCATATCCAGCGATCTCCTTTGGTGTTGTTTAGTATTCTATGCATAAGCCCCCTCTAAATCTCCCCTGGTAGGGGAGACTTTTTATTTTATGTTCATTATTCCACTCTTATTCATCCTACAGCCTTCTTAAGGCCCTCCCTTCCGGGATGGGTTTGGGTCGGGCTGCTCTGCTCCTTCTTAAACCCTCCCTTCCGGGGAGGGTTTGGGTGGGGTTTACAATTCCCTCACCGCCGCTTTAAACTGCCTGCCGCGGTCTTCGTAGTTTTTAAACAGGTCGAAACTGGCACAGGCCGGCGACAGTAATACCGTATCGCCTTTGGTGGCCAGGTGATAAGCTACCTGTGCCGCCTCCTGGGCCGATGAGGTGTTTACGATCAGTTCTACCAGGTCGTCAAAAGCTTCGTGGATGCGGCGGTTATCTTTACCTAAGCAAACTATGGCTTTCACCTTTTGTTTAACCAAATCATTCAGCATGCTGTAATCGTTTCCTTTGTCAACGCCTCCTAAAATCAGCACCACTTCGCTGGTCATACTTTCTAAGGCGTACCAGGTTGAGTTAACGTTGGTAGCTTTGGAATCGTTAATAAAGCGGATGCCTGAAATGTTGGCAACAAACTCCAGGCGGTGCTCAATGGCTTTGAAATTGCCCATGCTCTCCCTCATCGTTTCGTTGCGCAACTCCAACACTTTTGCTACAATACCTGATGCCATGGAGTTGTAAATGTTGTGTTTGCCTTGCAGGGCCAGATCTTGAATTGACATTGTAAAATGTGCTTGTTTGGTGTTTATAACAATATTTTTATTCTCGTCCAGGTATGCTCCCGGTTCAAATTTTTGCTGTATGGAAAACGGTAGCAGCTGCGCCCCGAACGTTCGTTCCTTTATCCCTGCCGCTGTTTCCGGGTCGTCGGCACAGTAGATGAAATAATCGCCCGCCGTTTGGTTCTGCGTGATCCTGAATTTGGATGCCACGTAATTTTCCATTCTATAATCGTACCTGTCCAGGTGGTCGGGCGTTATGTTCAATAACACGGCTATATCAACCTTAAAATTGAACATATCGTCAAGCATAAAGCTGCTTAGCTCCAGCACATACCACTCAAATTTTTCGGTAGCTACCTGGTAGGCGAAACTTTTACCTATGTTGCCCGCCAAACCAACGTTCACGCCTGCCTCATGCAAAATGTGGTATGTGAGACTGCTGGTAGTAGTTTTACCGTTCGATCCTGTTATACCGATGATCTTAGCGTCAGTATACCTGCCCGCAAACTCAATTTCAGATATAACAGGAATACCTTTTTCCTTCAGCTTTTTAATGATCGGCGCCTTATCAGGTATACCGGGACTTTTGATCACTTCAACCGCGTTGAGTATCAGTTCTTCAGTGTGTTGTTTCTCTTCAAACGGGATTCCCCATTCTTCAAGCTGTTTTTTATAGTTATCGGCAATAGCCCCAAAATCCGACACAAAAACATCAAAGCCCTGCTGTTTGCCAAGGTATGCTGCCCCGGCACCACTCTCGCCTGCACCGAGGATGACGATCCGCGCCCCCCCCGCCCCCTGAAGGGGGTGCTTTTGATTTGCTTGTTCACTTTGCGTATTCACCGGATTCTTCCTTTTTATTGTTTATCTTTTATTTTATTATTCTCTCTTTTGCTCCCCCTTCAGGGGGCCGGGGGGCTTATCTTAACTTCAACGTTATCACCGTCACTATCGCCAGCATGATACAAATGATCCAGAAGCGTGTAACGATTTTTGCTTCGTGGAACCCTTTTTTCTGGTAATGGTGGTGCAGGGGGGCCATCAAAAATACCCTGCGGCCTTCTCCAAATTTCTTTTTGGTGTACTTGAACCATGATACCTGGATGATCACCGAGAAATTCTCGATCAGGAATACGCCGCACAGTAAAGGCAGCATCAACTCCTTGCGGATCATGATAGCGAATACCGCGATGATCCCGCCTATGGCCAAACTGCCGGTATCGCCCATAAATACCTGTGCGGGGTATGAGTTATACCACAAAAAGCCCACGCAGGCACCCACAAAGGCACCGGCAAAAATTACCAGTTCGCCCGAGTTGGGGATGTACATGATGTTCAGGTAATCGGCAATTACCGTGTTGCCTGATACGTAGGCCAGTATAGCCAGCGTAATACCGATGATGGCCGATGTACCCGTTGCCAGGCCGTCTATACCGTCTGTTATGTTTGCCCCGTTGGAGATGAACGTGATAATGATGATCACAAAAAACAGGAACACCACCAGCGCGTACTGCTCATAACCTCCGCCTAAAAACTTTAATACCTTGGCATAATCAAACTCGTTGTTTTTATAAAAAGGCATGGTGGTTTTGGTAGAGTGCACATCCTGTGTATAGATCGGCTTTCCGGCCTTGATATGGTACTCAACCGGAGCATCGGCCTTAACGGGTAAAACCACTTCCTGGCGGATGATGATATTACTGTTAAAATACATCGTCCAGCCTACAATCAACGACAGGCCTACCTGTCCGATAATTTTAAATTTACCGGCTAAGCCCTCTTTATTCTTTTTAAATACTTTAATATAATCATCCAGAAAACCTATGGCCCCTAACCAAATGGTTGTGATAAGCATCAGGATCACATAAATGTTTTCCAGTTTGGCAAACAATAAAGTCGGGATCAGGATACCGAGCAAAATGATGATCCCGCCCATGGTAGGCGTACCTGATTTTTGCATCTGGCCTTCCAGGCCTAAATTCCTTACAGTTTCGCCAACCTGTTTAAAACGCAGGTAATCAATTAACCGGCGGCCATAAACCGTGGTGATCAGCAACGATGTAATTACAGCCATAGCCGTGCGGAAAGTGATGTACTGAAATACACCAATGCCCGGGATACTGTAATTTTTGCTTAAATAGTTAAATAAATAGTATAACATCTTTTACTGATTACACTGATTTTATTGGTTTCACCGATTGTAAGGCAAAAAGCCTTACTTTTTATATCAAATCCTTAAACTGCGCTTCCAGCTCTTCCATATCATCGAAGTGGTTTTTCACTCCGTTTATTTCCTGGTAGTTTTCATGACCTTTGCCGGCAACCAAGATAATATCACCCGGGTTAGCCAGCATGCAGGCTGTTTTAATAGCCTCGTGCCTGTCGATAATGCTCACCGTATGGCGTTTAAATGCCGGATCGACGCCTTCTTCCATTTCTTTGATGATCTGCGCCGGATCTTCTGTTCGCGGGTTATCTGATGTCAGGATCACTTTGTCGCTCCACTCGCAGGCGGTTTTAGCCATGATCGGGCGTTTGGTTTTATCCCTGTCGCCACCGCAGCCAATAACGGTAATTACCTTTTCGTTTCCTTTACGGATATCGTGAATGGTGCTTAACACGTTCTGTACCGCATCGGGTGTGTGGGCATAATCAACAATGCCAACCACTTTATTTGGCGCCGTGATATATTCAAAGCGGCCTTCGGCACCGGTTAGCTTGCTTAAGCTGGTAAGTACTTTGGCTTTATCCTGCTCCAGCAACATCGCGGTAGCGTAAACCCCTAATAAATTATAGGCATTGAACGTGCCCACCATTTTAAACCACACTTCTTCGCCATCAATCTGCAGCAGCAAACCGCTGAACTGGTTTTCGAGGATGCGGGCTTTATAATCGGCCATGGTTTTTAAACCGTAACTTTTTTTATGGGCCGCCGTGTTTTGCAGCATCACGTTGCCGTTTTTATCATCGCTGTTGGTAAGCGCGAAAGCATCTTTCGGCAAGCCATCAAAAAACGCTTTTTTGGCATTCAGATACCTTAAAAACGTTTTGTGATAATCAAGGTGATCGTGGGTTAAGTTGGTGAACACACCACCTGCAAACACCAGGTGTTCAATGCGTTTTTGCGATATGGCATGCGAACTCACTTCCATGAAGCCATAATCGCAACCGCTATCCACCATTTCGGCCAGCAGCTTATTGATCTCAATAGGATCGGGCGTGGTGTGGGTTGACGGGATCACTTTGCCGTTAATCTGGTTTTCGACGGTTGAGAGCAATCCGCATTTGTAACCCAAATCCCTGAACAACTGGTAAAGCAGCGTAGCGATTGTAGTTTTGCCATTAGTGCCGGTAACGCCAACCAGTTTTAGCTTTTGCGATGGATTATCGTAAAAATTGGCAGCTACGATACCTAAAGCCACTGCCGAATCGGCCACCATCAAAAAATCAACCTCGCCTGTGGTACGGGCCGGCAGGTCTTCGCAGATAACGGCGATAGCACCGTTTTTGATGGCCTGGTCGATATAATCGTGCCCGTCAACAACTGTACCTTTAACGGCAACGAACATCGAACCCGGAATAACCTTCCTTGAATCGAACGCTATCGCCGTAATCTCCACATCCGCACTTCCCTGTAATTCAGTGAAGGCCAGTCCGTCAATTATATCGCTTAAATACCTCATTGCAGTTCTATTAATATTTTTGATCCTTTTGGTATTACACTTCCGCCGGTAACCGATTGCGTGATCACAATGCCGCTTCCGCGTACCGATACTTTATAACCGGCATTGCCCATTGCATACAGCGCGTCGCTCAAACCCATACCTGTTACTGATGGCACTGTGCCGCTTTTATATTTTACACCTTCGTACGGTATACCATCGCTCGTATCAACACTGCTGTTGGCCGAGGCGTACAAAGGCTTCACACCCAATTTACTGTACACTTTTTTGAGGGCCTTCAGGTTACCCTGTTTTATCTGCGGCATGGTAGTGTTACCAACAAAGCGGGTTTGCGGTGTCTGGTTAATATCCAGATCATTGGCATAAACCCTGTCGGCCACTTCCCTGAAAACCGGGCCGGCAACTTTGGCTGCTAAATAATCGCCCTGTGTGGGGTTGTTGATCACCACAATCATTGAATATTTAGGCTTATCGGCCGGGAAATAACCGCAAAACGAAGCCTGGTATTTTTTATCCTTATAACCTTTTGTTCCGTTGGCCACCTGCGCGGTGCCGGTTTTGCCGGCCACGCTGTACAGTTTGTTTTTAATTACGTTTTTGCCGGTACCGTTAAGCACCACACCTTCCAGCATGCCGCGTACTTTACCTAAAGTTTGCTCCGAACAGATCTGCTCATTAATTACACGGGCCTTAAACTGTTCGATAGGGTTACCTAAACGGCGAATTTCACGAACCAGCAGCGGCGCTATCATTTTACCGTTATTGGCAACCGCGTTATAGTAAGCCAGCATCTGCAGCGGCGTAATGTTCATTTCGTAACCGTAGGCCATCTCGGGCAAACTGTAGTTTTTGTTCCAGCTGCGGTTTGACGGGTTTTTAATTACCGGCTGGCCTTCGCCTTTAATCTGCAGGCCCAGTTTCTCATTCAGGTGATAGCTGTACAGTTTATTGATGTACTGCCATGGGTTGTTATGATAAAACTTATCAACCAGTTTGGCCGCGGCTACGTTTGATGATTCTTCAAAAGCGCGCTTAACCGACATTTCATAATTGTCGTGCTCAGTATCGGTAATGGTTGGCCCTTTCGGGAATTTATATTTACCGCCCTCGGCATTGATAATGGTACTGGTATCAATTTTATGTTGATCCAACAGGGTCATGTACGATGCCAGTTTAAAGGTTGAACCCGGATCAATAGCGTTGCTGATGGCATAGTTCATCAGCTCTTTGTAATCGCCGTCTTTGGTACGGGTATAGTTGGCAATAGCCCGGATTTCGCCGGTAGCCACTTCCATCAATACCACACAACCATGATCGGCAGCACTTTTTACCAATTGCTTTTTCAGGGCATCCTGCGCCACATCCTGGAAGTTTACGTTAATGGTAGAGATGATATCCGCGCCATCTTTGGCTGCAATCTCGTCGTCATCATCAACCGGCATCCAGGTACCACCCGGGATGCGTTGCATTAACCGCCTGCCGCTTTCGCCATTAATGTATGTCGAATAAGCGCCTTCCAAACCCACCGGGTTTTTTACATTCTCGTTTTTATAGCCGATAGTACGGGCAGCCAGCGACTGGAACGGCAGTATCCTCCTGTTTTTCTGGATCACGATCAGGCCGCCTTTGTATTTACCCATATTGAAAATAGGGAACTGGCGGATTTTTTTCAGGTCCTGGTAGGATACCTTGCGCCTGATCAACTGGTAACGTGAGCTATCAGCACGGGCGTCGCGCAAAATACGGGCATACTCCCTTGCCGACCGATCTTTAAACATGCCCGAAAGCCTGGCCGCCAGTTCGTCGATATGGTTATTGAAGGCCGTATCCGAAGCGATGCCGCCGACCAGCATATCCATATGCAGTTCGTATTCAGGAACCGAGGTAGCCAGCAGGTTTCCATCTACCGAAAAAATATTACCCCTTGCGGCCTCAACAGTCTGGTATTGGGCCGAGAGGTCGGCAGCCATAGCTTTCCACTTGTCGCCCTGTATAAATTGTACCCGGCATAGTTGTATAACTACGGCCACCGCAAAAAACAAAATAAGCCCGAAGGCTATATAAACCCTGAGCAGTATGTTAGTCCTAATTCCCATTAGCCACCTCCTTTACTGTTATTTTCACGGGTGGGTCTACCGATTGGCTTAGTCCCAGCGTATCGGCCCGCTTTCCTACTTCGGTTAGCGTGCTCTTGAATGCCAGGTCGGCTTTAGATGATTTATAGTCCCAGCCCAGCTCCTTTACTTCTTTATTAAGCGCGTCAATTTCCCGCACCGATTTTTCGGCCAGGTGCATGTTGCCAATATATACCATGCCCAAAAAGGCCAGGTACAGCACAAAAGGCAAAGCATTGGTAGCCCTCTCGGTAGTGAGAAAGCCTTTTTTTAGGATTTGCGTAAACAGATTGTCGGGCAGCTCCCTTACAGGCCGCTCATCAACAATCTCCTCAATTTCTTCCTCTTCCTGAATTTCTGTACGTAAACGGTTGCTCATTTTTTTACAGCTATTCTTAGTTTAGCGCTCCGTGCCCTGTTATTGTTAACTATCTCTTCTGCCGATGCCGTTATTGCCCCGCGGCTTACAGCATCAAGCGGTTTATTATCATTGCCATAAAGATCCTTCTCCACCTCGCCGCTAAATTTGCCCTTAGCGATGAAGTTTTTAACCAGCCTGTCTTCCAGCGAGTGGTATGACATTACCACCAGCCTGCCGCCCGGAGCCAGCACTTCTGCCGATTGCATCAAAAAATCCTTCAATGCTTCCAGCTCCTGGTTAACCTCTATCCTCAGCGCCTGGAAAACCTGCGCCAGGTATTTATTTTCCTTCCCCTTCGGGATGCGGTTGCTGATCATATTTTTAAGATCGGCGATGGTTGTTATCGGCGCGTTGAGCCTCGCGGTAGCAATAGTTTCGGCCAGCGATTTCGCGTTCTGGATCTCGCCGTAAATGCCGAAGATCCGGTGCAGATCAGCCACCGCATAAGTATTCACTACCTGTTTTGCAGTTAAATCGCTTAACTGGTTCATGCGCATATCCAGCTCGGCGTCAAACCGGATGGAAAAGCCCCGTTCGGCCTCATCAAACTGGTGCGATGATACGCCCAGATCGGCCAGGATCCCGTTTACCGGCATGGCATCGTGCAGGCGGCAAAAGTTTTTGAGGTACCTGAAATTCTGATCAACAAAAACAAAACGTTCGTCATCAATCAAGTTCCGCTGCGCGTCCGCATCCTGGTCAAAAGCTATCAGCCTGCCGTTGGGCCCCAAATGCTTCATGATCTCGCGCGAGTGGCCGCCACCCCCAAAAGTCACATCTACATAAGTGCCATCAGGATCAATATTCAACCCTTCAATGCACTCTGCCAGCATTACCGGTACATGGTACTCACTCATTCCTGCTCCTTGCTTTTATTGCCCATTACCCTTTTTGCCAGCGCGCCAAAACTTGCCGGTTCGTCATCCATCAGCTTGCGGTGCGTTTCGGCATCCCAAACCTCAATTTTATTCAACTGGCAAGCCAGCACTACTTCGCTTTTTATACCCGCGTACTCCAATAAAAATTTGGGTAGCAGTACCCTGCCGGCAGCATCGGGCAAAAGCTCGGTTGCACCACGGGTAAAATATCGTATAAAGGCTATATTATCCTCTTCGTATTCGTTAAGTTTGCTCAGTTCCTCAAGTCGTTTATCCCATTCTTTTTTAGTGTATATAACAAGGTATTTTTCAAACCCGCGATTAATCACCAGGCCCTCGGTTTCAAGCTCAGGGAGCTTTTTCTTTAGGCCAGCCGGTATCATCATCCTGAATTTAGGATCAAGCTTACACTCAAATTCACCGGTTAAAAACGACATTGTATGACTTGGGCAATTTTTTAACTGTAAAAGTAAATACTTTTACCACTTCTTACCACTTTGCTCCACTAAAAGTTTTCAACAATTTTTGGTGCGCCTGGTTTTGCGTTTTCGAAGATTTTTTAAAGGTTAAGCTATCTTAAAAGTTATTAGTAAACAGTGGTTTATGGGGATTGGTCGCGATAAGTATGGAAAGTGTTGTAAAGTGGGAGAAAATCCCGGATTTAATGTCAGAATCAGAATTTTCTGAATTGGATAATGAGCAGAATATTTGTATGAAGTGGAATTGTGGAGCTGTCTGAACTCGAATTTATCGAATGGAGTGATTTATAGAATTTGCCTGGCATTCGGGTAATTCTTTTGATTCGATAATTTTTCAGCCGGTAGTCTGTGTTTTTCACCGTACCACACGATCTAACGAAGAATGCACTAATTTAAACGATAACATTCCATCATGGAACTTAGTGCGGCAGAAACACTGACCACAAGCAAAAATGAGTTATCCCTTTAAGGTATTCATCGAAGCTACCTTTATCCTTTCCCCTCAAATCATCCCAAACAATTTAGCTTGTGGTCGGTGTTTTCACCGTAACACATAATCTAAATAAGTTACACTAATTTAGCTTGTGGTCGGTGTTTCAGCTTGTGGTCGGTGTTTTTCACCGTACCACATAATCTAAAGAAGTTACACTAATTAAAACGAAAACATCGTACTCCGAAAGTGGTGCGGTGAAAACACCGACCATAGGCTTTTCCTTTCGCCTTTAATCTTTCACCTCCCTCAAATCATCCCGAATAATGACCCTCCCTTTTCCCCCAGCTTATCCACCGTTCTTTCCACCTCAGGCACCCGCTCCAATACAGGTGCATGGTGCGGCTTAATCCTGGCGTCAATAATCAGCGGACCGGTACAGCCCCAGTGTTTATGCTCGGTAAAGCTGCCAACACCATAAATATCATGCGATGGGTTGCTGCGGGTAAAGGTTACCCAAACAAAGTTATTGATGCTTTGGGCGGCGAAACCGGCATCATCGCACAGTACAATTAGTGGCAAGCCGTTCAGGTCTTCATCCTGCAGGGCGTACTCAATAACGCTGATCACATTATGGATGTCCTTGTAGTTAACATGCTTAGGCACCTCAACCATTAATACGCCGGGCATTGCCATTTTGTACCCGGTAACAGGGCGTGGGATGTTGAACCAGTCGGGCAACTCGTTCCAGAGTTCGCGTTTAATATCGCCTGCCACGGTAACGGCAACTTTACTGCCCGAATTAAGGCCTTCGCCGCTATAGTCTAAAGTATCTATAGTGGTATTGGTTTGAAAATGCAGATCGCGTGTCAGGTCTATCCGCTGCAGGATATGTTTCACAAAACCACCGATATCATTTACATTCAATTTAGGGTCGTCTTCCTGCGCGGCGATGAACAGGTATTTGGCCAGGCTCAATTGCCCTTTACCTAAAATATGGCTGGCAATGGTTACAATTTCCTGGGGTTTGCGTTCTTTAAGGTAGGGGGTATAGCGCTCGCTGCCAATGGCAAATAGCAGCGGGTGCACACCTGCCGCATCTACAGCGTTTACGGCATGCAGGCCCGGAATCTCTTTAGGGATGGCCGAACCGGTAATTTCATGAATGAGCGCCCCGAAGCTGGTATCTTCCTGCGGCGGGCGGCCAACCACGGTAAACGACCATAACGGATTTTTACGGTGATACACATTATGTACCTTCATCAGCGGGAAGGGGTGCACCAGGCTGTAGTAACCCAGGTGGTCGCCAAATGGGCCTTCGGGTTTGTTTTCGTGCGGCATTACCGTACCCGTGATTACGAAATCAGCATCGGCCGAGATGCAAAAGCCCTCGTGATCGTAAAAATAACGGAAGCGGCGGTTACCCAAAGCTCCGGCAAATGTCATTTCAGATAAACCTTCGGGCAGGGGCATTACGGCGGCAACCGGGTGCGACGGGGGGCCTCCTACAAAGATGCTTACTTTTAGCGGTTGCCCTTTGGCGTTGGCCTTGGTTTGGTGTACACCAATACCGCGGTGGATTTGATAATGCAGGCCTATTTCTTTATTTAAAATATAATCGTTACCTGCCAGCTGGATGCGGTACATGCCCAGGTTGGCATTCATAATGCCGGGTTTGTCAATATCTTCGGTGTAAACCTGCGGCATGGTCACAAATGGGCCGCCATCCATGGGCCAGTTTACAATTTGGGGGATATCGCTGATATTACATTTGCCAAATTTAACCGGAGCGCCCAGGCCGCTCTTCATCGGAAGGGCGGATAACGCGGTTAAGCCTACGCCCGCGTATTTAAATGGGTTTTTGACAGCCTTGATCGGGTCGTTCTTAATATCCACCAATACCTTGATCTTTTCGAGCGTATCACGAAAAATAAACTTCGACCTGTTGAGGGTGCCAAACAGGTTTGATACAGCCGGGAACTTACTGCCTTTTACATTTTCGAATAATATGGCAGGTCCATCGTTTTCAAAAACGCGTAAATGTATGGCCGCCATTTGCAGGTAAGGATCAACTTCTTCCTTAATGCGCACAAGGTGGCCGTGTTTTTCCAGATCGGTAATGCAGGCTTGTAAACTTGAGTAACCCATGAGGCGAAATTAAGGTTTTTTGTTTTCGGGGATTACACCGATTGATTTGATTACACCGATTATTTGTACGAAAGAAGATTGATGACATTTTAACGACAATGGATTTTATCGGCCCGAAAAAAATCCCGACAGTCTTCAATTCCGCAATAAAAGTTACAAAAACTATCAATTACTATTTAGATAACTAACCGGTAAAATCATCTAAAAATCGGTGCAATCCTAAAAAATAAAAAACCTTACTTTAGCTGCCGGATATTAATTACTGTTATGTCGGTAACTGTACTAACGCTTATTATACTTATTGGTTCGTACCTGGCGGGTTTACTGGGTTCGTTAACCGGCCTGGGCGGCGGGGTGGTTATTATCCCGTTGCTAACCATATCGCTTGGTATTAATATCCATTATGCTATCGGGGCTTCGCTCATTTCTGTTATAGCTACTTCGTCAGGCTCGGCGGCGGCTTATGTTAAAGAAGGTATTACCAATATCAGGCTGGGGATGTTTTTGGAAATAGCCACCACCGCGGGCGCTATGGTTGGCGCGTTAATAGCCGTTTATATCCCCACTAATTTCATAGCTGTGTTATTCGGAGTGATTCTCATTCTCTCCGCGGTAATGTCGTTACGAAAAAAAGCCGAACAGATCCATCAGCAAAAAAGCGAACTGGCGGAGAAACTAAAATTAAACGGCACATTCCCCACGCCTGCAGGCGAAGTAAGTTATACGGTGCGCAATGTGGGCGGAGGTTTTTTTATGATGCTTTTTGCCGGGGTGATCTCCGGTTTACTGGGCATAGGCTCGGGTGCGCTCAAGGTTTTGGCTATGGACGGCATTATGCGAATCCCATTTAAAGTATCAACCACTACCAGTAATTTTATGATTGGGGTAACTGCGGCGGCCAGCGCGGTGGTTTACCTGCAAAGGGGATACATTGATCCCGGCATTGCCATGCCGGTAGCCATAGGCGTTTTATTAGGCGCGCTAAGCGGATCAAAAATACTGGTGCATACCTCTTCGTCGGGGTGGCTGCGCTGGGTTTTTGCCGTAGTGGTTACAATTTTAGCATCGCAAATGATATATAAAGGAATTACCGGGACAATTTAATTGGTCATTATATCATTGCGTCATTAAGTCATTGTTGCATGGCGTACACGGTTGGCCGGTTTGCTAATCAAAAAATGGCTCAATGATGCAATGATATAATGACCTAATGACTGATAAGAAATGACCAAAAAGTTTAAAGATACCGATATGCAGGCCGTAATAGGCTGGATACTTCGCGCCGGGGTGCTGGTATCAATGAGCATTGTTTTTATTGGCGGGGTTATTTATTTGTACCGTCATGGCCATGCCCATGTTGATTACACCACGTTTGTTGGCGTACCCGATTTTGTGAGCAGCCCCGGCGGCATTATACGCGGAATTTTTACGCTTCGCGGCCGGGCCATCATACAGGCCGGTATCATTTTGCTGATAGCCACACCGGTTATCCGGGTTATATTTTCGGCCATTGGTTTTATTATTGAAAAAGATTATCTCTACACCGCCATCACTTTGGTGGTTCTGCTCATTATTTTTTCAAGTATGCTGAGCGGGCACGCGGGTTAATATTTTTAAAAACCTTTTACGCTTTCATGTATTATAAATATATGCAGAGGCAAAGGGTGCAATCATCGGCTTTAAGCAGCGTTGGCTACGATCCTGAATCGCGCATACTCGAACTGGAGTTCAGGGAAAGCGGCGATGTATGGCAATACTTTGGCGTTTTGCCAGGAACCTACAGGCGGTTTATAGGCGCGCAATCATTAGGGCATTTCTTTTCAACACGCATTAAAGGCAAGTATCCCGAGCTTAAAATGCTTTACGCCCATTTTCACTAATTGCCCGTGCGGCGGCGTTCATCATCATTACCTGTATTACGCTTATTGGCCGATTTTACCGTGCTTTTTCCAAAACGATAGCTAAAGTTAAGCCTTACAATGCGCGTATCGCGTTTGCTGTTTTCGCTCAGGTTAATGTTTTGGTAGATGGCATAGTTACGTACCCTGTCGGTATTAAAAATATCCATCAGGGTTAGTTTGAGGTTGCCCCGCTTATTCAAAATTTGCCTGCCGATGCCCGCGTTAACCGAATAACTGGATTTTAAATTGTTTACCCCATATAGGGTAGGCGTTTCGTACCTGCCAAATATTTCGGCGGTAGTGGTGCTGTTGATATGAAATGTTTGGGTACTGCTTAAAATAATATCCTGTTTTGCGCGGTTAAAGTTACTAACGCTGGCGTAGGCTTTGTAGCGTACATACATGGCATCCGCGTTAAAATCTGCATTCCACCATTGGGTAATCTGCACGGGGGCATAAAACGAAGCGCCATAGGTAAAAATCTGCCCAAAATTTCGGCGTATAGTGATATTAACTTTAGTGGTATCATTTTGCATATATACCGGAAAGTCATAAGCGTTGTTGGTTACGCTGAAGTACAGTTGCGTTGATATGGTTTGATTATAGGTATGCGATAGCTGTATGGTATTGGTAAACTCCGGTTTAAGGTTAGGGTTGCCCGCACGGTAATCATACAAATCGGTATAGTATAAAAAAGGATTAATATCCTCATAAAGGGGGCGGTGAATGCCGCGGTTATAACCAATGCCGATGGTGTTTTTTTTGTCGGCTTCATAATTAACCTGCACCTGCGGAAACAGGTTAAAATAGCTGTTGATGTTTACCGCGGGCATTGCCTGGTTTATAGCCCATGAGCTGCCTTTGGTATGTGTATTTTCGGCCCTGATGCCGGCCGTAATATCCCAGGCGCCAATTTTATTTACGTAGTTGAGGTACCCGGCGGTTATCGTTTCCTGGTATAAAAAACGGTTGCTGAAACGCTCGTCGGGCTGGTAGGTGTCACCTATTCTGGGGCCGAAAATCAGGTTGTTATCGCTGTTTACATGACTGTACTTAACGCCCGCCTCTAATTTTGCCTTTTTGCTGAAAGGGTTAACATAATCAATTTTGGAAGTCCAGATATGAATTTTTGCGGGAGAAAGGTTTTCGAGATCCAGATCGTCGCTGTAGCTGTTGCCTGCGGCATCAAGAAAGCTGTTGGTGATATACTCGTTCGAATGACGGTGGTTACTTGAGTAATTGGCATCTACCGCTATGGTTTGGCCCATACTATCTAATACCGCGTTATAGTTTACATTATAATTTAAATAACTGCTGCCCCTGTCAAGATTGGAGCGGGCATTAACCATCGAATCCAGCTTGCCCTGGTTGCTAATGGCTAAGTTGTTGTGTTTGGTAAAATCATCATCCCGTACCACGCCGAATATCAGTAAGCCGATGGTTTGTTTTGGGGTGATGGAATAATCGGCCCCTAACTTGAAGTTATGGTTGCGGGTAGTCTGGATGTTGTTGTAATCAACGTTGTAATTGCTTAAAACATCATCAAACAAAATACTGCGACGGGTGGCAATGGTGCGCGCGCTTTTGTTGGCATCAAAAGTATAGTTGCCAAATATGTTGAGCTTTTTGGTGCGATGGTTTAAAACAATACCGGCTGTGCTTTTATAATATTTACCATAGCCCGCCATGGCGGTAAAGCTGCCGTTGGTACCCATGTTTTTGCCTTTTTTTAAGATGATGTTGATGACACCACCACCAGATGCATCGAATTTTGCCGACGGACTGCTGATCACTTCTATCTGATCAATAGTGCTGCTTTGCATGCTGCGCAACAGGGAGTTAAGTTCATCGCCGCTCAGGTTGGTGGGCCTGCCGTCGATGGCGATCATCGCCGCCTGGCGCCCGGTTACGCTGAGCGTTTCGTTGCTGTTTACCCGTACGCCCGGCGATTGCCGCAGGATATCAAAAGCCGAATTACCTTCGGCAAGTACGCTGTTTTGTATGTTTAAGGTTATTTTGCCTGGCTTCACCTCGATGTACGATTTTCGTGCAACTACCTTTACTTCCTGTAATTGGTGGTTTTGCTGCGTTAAAATAATATCGGGCGTGGTTATTTTTTGGTCTGGCGCCAGTTGATACGGCCCCGAATAAATTTTGCTGTAACCTATGCTGCTGGCTTGCACCAGGTATTTACCGGGTTTAAGATCAGTAAACTCAAACAAACCTGCCTGGTTTACAAATTCCGATCGTAGTATCGAAGTATCGGGGGTATTAATTTTAAACAGTATTACTGTTGCCGCCTCGGCGGGTTGGTTATTATCGGTAAAAATTTTCCCCCGTATCGCCGGAGCCTTGGTTTGCGCAAGCGCGGCACAATACAATCCAGTCAAGAACACAATAAAAAAGCTCCTGGTAAAAAAGTTCATTAATTATTAAGATGTAGAATTATAGCTATAACAGTCAGATTAAATGTAAGGCAATATATGAAAATATATATAATTTTATAGGTGCTCCCGGCGGTATCTAAACTTGATTTTGTTTATTAATGCTATTAAATGCCTGAGCATCGCGCCTTGACATGGTCTTTTTTCGATTGTAGTACAATCGTTTCTTTGCTAATATGACTTTTGCCTGAAAGTCAGCCGCGTTCATACCACATAAATAAAAGCCCGGAGCGTGGCGGGACCGGACGTAGGAGAGGCGAGGACTTGGAACGGATAGCCCGGGCCGCTGGTAACGCCATAAATGATAATGAGATAAAGCGGAAATTAAATCAGAGATATTATGGGTTTACAATTTATTTCGGATAGTACAGTCCAAACTACAGGGGTTTTTATTCCGATTAATGATTGGAATGAGTTTAAAAGCAAATTTAAGGGTATTGAACAGGAAGATATCGGTGTGCCCGAATGGCATATCTTTCCAAAAAATATTTTCTACTAATTTTTCCTACTCAAAACCACCCTATCCAAGCTAAACCTATAATTTATACCAGATACCAATTTGTTCATTATTTAGCGACTTAGGGCAACAAACCAATACCATATTTTATACGTTATTTTGTTAGTAACCAACAATAACCAATTATAAACGTATGGATGCTATGTTAACCGATACCCCAAATTACGGCGGGTATGATTTCGCCATGAACGAAAATAAGCAGATGGTTGGCCAAATGGCCCGCGATTTCGCCGAACGTTATATCAAACCCCATGTAATGGAATGGGACGAGGCCCAGCACTTCCCTGTAGATTTATTTAAAAAGCTTGGAGAATTGGGTATGATGGGGGTTTTTGTGCCCGAACAGTACGGCGGCTCGGGTTTCGGCTATTATGAGTATGTAACAGTGATCAGCGAGATTGCCAAAGTTTGTGGGGCGATAGGCTTATCGGTGGCGGCCCATAACTCGCTCTGCACCGGCCACATCCTCGCTTTTGGAAACGAAGAGCAAAAACATAAATGGTTGCCTAAGCTGGCTACAGCCGAGTGGCTTGGCGCCTGGGGACTCACGGAAGCCAACACCGGGTCAGACGCGTTGCATATGAATACCACTGCCGTTTTGGATGGCGATTATTATATAGTTAACGGCTCAAAAAACTGGATCACCCACGGTAAATCAGGCAATGTAGCCGTGGTTATGGTACGTACCGGTGAAAAAGGCGATTCGCACGGTATTTCGGCTTTGGTAATTGAGAAGGGTACGCCCGGCTTTACGCATGGTAAAAAGGAAAATAAACTGGGGATGCGGGCATCTGAAACTACCGAATTGATTTTTGATAACTGCCGTGTACCCAAAGAAAATTTATTAGGTGTTGAAGGCGAAGGCTTTAAACAAGCCATGCAGGTGCTTGACGGCGGTCGCATCTCGATAGCGGCGCTCTCGTTAGGGATAGCCAAAGGCGCTTTTGATGCCGCGGTTGCTTATGCCAAAGAACGTCACCAGTTTGGTCAGCCTATCAGCAATTTCCAGGGGATAGCCTTTAAACTGGCCGATATGGCTACAGAAATCGAAGCTTCTGAACTATTAATTATGCAGGCCGCTGATTTGAAAAACCGGCACCTGCCGGTAAGCAAGCAATCGGCCATGGCTAAATATTATGCTTCGGAAACAGCCGTGCGTACGGCTACCGAGGCTGTGCAGATCTTTGGTGGGTATGGCTATACTAAGGATTTTCCGGTGGAGAAGTTTTATCGCGACGCTAAACTATGCACTATAGGAGAGGGGACAAGCGAGATCCAGAAGATTGTGATTAGCCGGGAGGTGTTGAAGGGATAGGTGAGGGGTTGATTTTAACAATATTTAACGTTTTCGCTTTTGGCGTTTTGTGACTGTAAGGTATATTTATGAATGAATAAACCTTACCTGTTCGCACTCATGTATGTAATCTTATTGCTTAATCCTGATTGTGGTTGGGTTCCCCATTTGTTTCAGGTCAAAAATAAACCTGTGCATGAGTTATCCAAGGGCAAATATGTTTTACATATAAACCAATTTACCGTAACGAGGACTAAAGATACCTTGGTATCTGGAGAGAAGATTCCCTTAGTCAGGTTTGTTTTAAATTTCACTAATAATACAAATGATACGCTGAAGTATATAAATATGTCCTGTTCATGGTGGGATATCTATCGTATCAGTAATAGCAGTATAGGTAATTTTTCGTCTGGTTGCGACAAAAATGTTCCTGTAGTTGTTAATCTCCCCACATCAAATAAGTAAAATAAACTTTCCGTTAAAAATTGCGAAATCGACAGACGTGCGTGGTGAAAAGTTTAGGGTAGGAATGAATATAGTATTATACAGGTCATGGAGTCAGTTGTGGAGTTCGTCGGTATGGGATGAATTATCGACTGGGAATAATCTGATCTGGAGTAATGAGGTGGCAATACCCTAATTGTTGATAAATGAAAAATCTGTACCTTATTATTCTGTGTTTTCTTGTAGTTTTAAATTGCTATGGTGAACGTTTATCTACAAAATTGGATACGGGAAAAATAGTTCCTGTATCCGCAAAAAAGGATATCCCGTTACCGCTATCATTGTTAAAGAGTATAAGCTCGGCTCCAAATTTCGAAAGCGCACAACTAATTCGTACCGGTTGGAGCGATGGAATATTTAATAGCGATTTTTACCGTCATGATCTTGCCAGTGCTAATCCTGCGGGGTTTGAAGAACTCTCGGATTCTGATCGCCGGAATTTTATAATAATTATCAATCAGGATGCCATTAAACAGGCAAAAGATACTGTTTGTTATGATGATGGTAAACTTCATAGGTGTATCTACACGTTTATGCAGGTTCAGTTAAATAACAGGTCTGCTGATACCCTTAAGTACATAAATATGTCATGCTCATGGTTGGATGCATTTAGGGCTGATAAAGAATGTATACGGTTTTTGCCCACAGCGTTGATGATGGAATGCTGGAAAAATAGCCCGACAGTTTATATGGTGCCTCCTTACAGGCAAGTGATTTTTGATATACCCGTTTTTTATTTGACAGATACCGGCGATAATAAACCTTTCACGTTTAAAACAATTAAGATAGGAATGAGCCTGTTTAAATACAAAGAGGGGAGGCAACTGCCAGTTGATATTTACTCCCTTGCACATACCGCTAATTATCTGGAGCAATGAGGTTATTATAAAATAATAGGTGTAAAGATACAAGGTTCCTTAAAGTTTCTATATCGGCGTTGCCAATTGTATAATCGGTGCAATCCAAAAATAAAATAAATTCCTCATTCCCTGTTTGATATTCAAAACATTGTGATTATCTTTGCCCTCCCTTGAAAGGAGGTATTTTAGGAATTATGATCATTATTAACGTAAAAGACGGCGAATCATTAGACAAAGCATTGAAACGCTTTAAAAAGAAATTCGAAAAAACAGGTGTTTTAAGAGAACTACGCAGTCGTCAGGCTTTCGAAAAAAAATCTGTAACCCGTCGCCATGTTGTTAAGCATGCCATCTACAAACAAGGTTTAAACCAGGAAACAGTTTAAGTTCTTTTTGTTGAAAAGAATTTATTAATTTCTTGACACTATATTAAAACTATTTGTACATTCATCATTCAGGATGTATAAATAGTTTTTTATGTTTTTAGCGCGTTTTATCCAATACATCAGGTACGAGAAGCGGTACTCGCCCCATACTGTAACCGCTTACGAGGCAGATCTGGATCAGTTTATGCGCTTTTTAAACAATCCGTCCGGTGCTGATCCTGCACCCGAACCCGTTGTAACCCATCCATCCCAAATAAGCTATCAGGACATCCGTAACTGGATGGTTGAGCTTATTGATCAAAAAATGCTGGCCCGTTCAGTTAACCGCAAAATGGCCACGCTGCGCAAGTACTTTAAATTTTTATTGCAGGAAGGCATTATCGAAACCAACCCTGCCTCGCGCATCCAATCTCAAAAAATACCTAAAACCCTGCCCGTTGTGGTGGAGGCCGACCGTCTGGCGCAAATGCTGGATAGTGACGAAATTTTTCCAGCTGATTTTGAGGGCCGCAGGGACAAGCTGGTGATAGAAATGCTGTTTGGCACCGGCATGAGGCTGGCCGAACTGTTAGGCGTTAAAGAACAGGATGTTAACCTGCACGAAGGCGTTGTAAGGGTACTGGGTAAAAGGAATAAAGAGCGGATAATCCCAATCAACACCGAGTTGAAGAACCTGCTTCAGGAGTACATCAACTTAAAGAAAAATCAAAATTTTGATAACAATTCCTTCACATTAATCGTTACAAATAAAGGAGCCGGAGCTTATCCGGCCATGATCTATTTAATAGTGCAAAAGTACCTGGCCAACATATCAACCCAAAGTAAACGCAGCCCGCACGTGCTGCGGCATACCTTTGCTACCACGTTGTTAAACAAAGGGGCCGACTTAAATTCGATCAAAGAACTTTTGGGCCATGCTAACCTCAGCGCAACCCAGATTTATACGCACAATTCAGTTGAAAGACTAAAATCTATTTATAAACTCGCCCATCCAAAGGCTTAAAAAGGAGGAACCATGAAAATTACAGTGCAGTCAATCCATTTCACCGCAGACAAAAAATTATTAGATTTTATTCAGAAAAAAGCTGATAAGCTTGATACGTTTTATGACCATATCATCAGCGGTGAAGTTTACTTAAAGCTTGAGAATGTGGAAGATGAAGCCAATAAGATAACGGAAATAAAGTTACAGTTACCGGGTAACCAATTGTTTGCCAAAGAGCAGTGCAAAACTTTTGAAGAGGCGACCGATTTGGCGGTTGAAAGCCTTCGTAAACAGATAGAAAAGCATAAGCAAAAGAAAGCAATAGCCGATGCATCAGCCAAACAAGCCATATTAACCGGTGCTGAAGACGGTTTTTAATTATAAAAAGGGCTTTTTTAGCTCAAAAATCGACAGGTTTAAAGCCTGTCGATTTTTTTTGATAAAAAATTTTGAAGGGGTTTTATTTTTTGTAGATTTGCAGTCCCGTTTCGGGGGAGGTACAGCGCCGCAATTTGGCAAGTTTTAACACCTCAAAAAAAAGTTAAAATAGTTCTTTAAAATATCAAAAAGCTTGTTAGTTTTGCGCTCCGTTATCGAAAGGCACACAAGTCTTGAAAATAACAAAAGGCAAGATAAATATAGAAGCCTCCTTAGCTCAGCTGGTAGAGCAACTGACTTGTAATCAGTAGGTCATTGGTTCGATCCCGATAGGAGGCTCAGTTTTTTTCGGATTGAGGTGTTTAGCTTCAATTTTGGACATCACAAACCGGGATAAACTACCGGGGAGATACCAGAGCGGTCAAATGGGACGGACTGTAAATCCGTTGCTTCGGCTACGAAGGTTCGAATCCTTCTCTCCCCACTTATTTGAATGAGTGATTTGATGAGTTAGTGGTTTAGTAAATGCTAAACTACTTATTCACTAAATCACTCATTCATTAATTAACAAGCGGAAGTAGCTCAGTTGGTAGAGCGATAGCCTTCCAAGCTATAGGTCGCGAGTTCGAACCTCGTCTTCCGCTCGGTGATTTCGGATTTTTAAGTTCGAATTTGAACCAGCAAGCCCGATGCCGGATGAGGTAAGTAGAGAAAGGAAATAAAATCCCAAATCGAACTTCTGAAATCCTAAATCAAAATATAAGCCGACGTAGCTCAGTGGTAGAGCACTTCCTTGGTAAGGAAGAGGTCACGGGTTCAAATCCCGTTGTTGGCTCAGTGTTATTAAAACATACATTAAAGTTAAATTAACCTACAAAAATAATTTATAGATCATGGCAAAAGAAAAGTTTGACCGCAGTAAGCCGCACTTAAACATCGGTACAATCGGTCACGTTGACCACGGTAAAACAACCCTTACCGCAGCTATTACTAAAGTTTTGGCTGATAAAGGTTTATCAGAAGCTCGTTCATTTGATTCAATTGACTCTGCTCCTGAAGAAAAAGAGCGTGGTATCACTATCAACACTGCCCACGTTGAATATTCAACTGCTAACCGTCACTACGCACACGTTGACTGTCCAGGTCACGCGGATTATGTGAAAAACATGGTTACAGGTGCTGCTCAGATGGACGGTGCTATCATCGTAGTTGCTGCTACTGACGGCCCAATGCCTCAAACCCGTGAGCACATCCTGTTAGCTCGTCAGGTAGGTGTACCTGCACTTGTTGTTTTCATGAACAAAGTTGACATGGTTGATGATCCTGAATTATTGGAGTTGGTAGAAATGGAAGTTCGTGAATTATTATCATTCTACGAATTCCCAGGTGATGATATCCCGGTTATCCAGGGTTCTGCTTTGGGTGGCTTGAACGCTGATCCAAAATGGGTTGAAAAAATCATGGAATTGATGGATGCTGTAGATAGCTACATCCCAATTCCTCCACGTTTGACAGATCTTCCATTCCTGATGCCTGTTGAAGACGTATTCTCGATCACTGGTCGTGGTACTGTAGCAACCGGTCGTATCGAGCGTGGTGTAATCAACTCTGGCGAGCCTGTAGATATTTTAGGTATGGGTGCTGAGAACTTGAAATCAACCGTAACAGGTGTTGAGATGTTCCGCAAAATCCTTGACCGTGGTGAAGCTGGTGACAACGTAGGTTTATTGTTACGTGGTATTGAGAAAACTGATATCCGTCGTGGTATGGTTATCTGCAAACCAGGTTCAGTAACTCCTCACACCGATTTCAAAGCAGAAGTTTACGTATTATCAAAAGCAGAAGGTGGCCGTCACACTCCATTCTTCAACAAATACCGTCCGCAGTTCTATTTCCGTACCACTGACGTAACCGGTGAGATTTCACTGGAGCCAGGTGTAGAAATGGTTATGCCAGGTGATAACGTTACTATCAACGTAAAATTGATCAACGCTATCGCGATGGAAAAAGGCTTACGTTTCGCTATCCGTGAAGGTGGCAGAACAGTAGGTGCCGGTCAGGTAACTGAAATCGTTAAGTAATAACATTTCAATAAAAGGTTAATTTGAAAACATAAGTTTAGCCTTCAACGGCAAACTTATGTTTTCTTATTATAAAAATAACACACGGGAATAGTTCAACGGTAGAATAGAGGTCTCCAAAACCTTTGATCAGGGTTCGAATCCTTGTTCCCGTGCTTTAAGCACAATATAAAAATGGCAGGCGTAGCTGAATATATTAAAGAGTCATACATCGAGTTAACCGAAAAGGTTACCTGGCCTACATGGCGCGAGCTGCAAAGCAGCGCTGTTTTGGTGTTGGTTGCCGCTATCATTATTGCTTTGGTTATTTTAGGTATGGACCAGATCATTAACTATTTGCTTAAATTGTTTTATACATCGCTAACTTAATATCAGGGAGATAAGAATGAGTGATCAATTGAAATGGTATGTAGTTAGGGCCATTAGCGGTAAGGAAAAAAAAGTTAAACAGTATATTGATGCCGAAATTAGCCGTTTGGGCATCAGTCATTTGGTGCCTCAGGTATTAATACCTACCGAGAAATATTACCAGATGCGCGATGGAAAGAAGATCGCTAAGGAGCGTAATTACTTTCCTGGCTATGTGTTAATGGAAGCCGTACTGGATGGCGAAACTGAGCACATCATTAAAAACATAAATAGCGTTATAGGTTTCCTGGGCGATAAAGCCGGAAACGCTATCCCGCTTCGCCAATCGGAGGTTAACCGTATTTTAGGTAAGGTTGATGAGATGACAAGCCAGGCCGAAACGATGAACGTTCCTTACTATGTAGGCGAAAACGTTAAAGTTATGGATGGCCCTTTCAACGGCTTCAGCGGCGTTATCGAAGAGGTAAACGAAGAGAAGAAGAAGTTGAAGGTAATGGTAAAGATATTCGGTCGTCGTACGCCGCTCGAATTGAATTACATGCAGGTAGAGAAAGAATAGATTTAACTATTTCGTATTTCGGAATTTCGATTTCGGAATTAGTAAATTAAAAATATAAGATAGAAGAACGGGGGAAATCCGTAATCGAAATCCCCAAATCCGATATCAAACAATCTTAAATGTTACTAAGCTTCCACGTACTAACATTGAGTTTATAATTAAAGTAAATTAAAATGGCAAAAGAGATCGGTGCAATGGTTAAGCTGCAAGTTAAAGGCGGCGCTGCAAACCCATCACCACCAATTGGCCCTGCATTGGGTGCGAAAGGTGTGAACATCATGGAGTTTTGCAAACAATTTAATGCACGTACCCAAGACAAACCTGGGAAAATATTGCCTGTTTTGATTACTGTTTATGTTGACAAATCATTCGAATTTATCATCAAAACCCCTCCCGTTGCTATCCAGTTATTGGAAGCTACCGGTTTAAAGAGTGGTTCGGCCGAGCCTAACCGTAAAAAGGTTGCCAGTGTAAACTGGGAACAGGTTGAGGCCATTGCCAAAGATAAAATGGTTGACTTGAACGCGTTCACAGTTGAATCGGCCATGAAAATGGTAGCAGGCACTGCCCGCAGCATGGGAATCACTGTATCTGGTACAGCTCCCTGGAACTAATTGATTTCGGACATTGGATTTGGGAGTTCGGATTTAATTCCGAAATCGAAATTCCGAAATTCGAAATTGAGAAATTATTAATTTATACAAATCAGTTTAAAGACAGTGGCAAGATTAACAAAAAATCAAAAAGCGGCACTATCCAAAATTGAGGCAAACAAATCGTACACATTACAGGATGCATCTGCATTGGTAAAGGAATTAACCTTAACCAAATTTGATTCATCAGTTGATATAGATGTTCGTTTAGGTGTTGACCCGCGTAAAGCCAATCAAATGGTGCGTGGTATTGCAACATTACCTCATGGAACCGGTAAAACTGTGCGTGTATTGGTACTTTGTACTCCTGACAAGGAGCAAGAAGCTAAAGATGCAGGTGCGGATTACGTAGGTTTGGATGATTATATCGCCAAGATTGAAGGCGGATGGACTGATGTTGATATTATCATCACTATGCCAAGCGTGATGGCGAAGGTTGGTCGTTTGGGTCGTATTTTAGGCCCTCGTAACCTGATGCCTAACCCTAAATCAGGTACAGTAACTCCAGAAGTTGGTAAAGCTGTAACTGAGGTAAAAGGTGGTAAAATCGATTTCAAGGTTGATAAAACCGGTATCATCCACACTTCGATAGGAAAAGCATCTTTCTCTGCAGATAAAATTTATGAGAACGCATTAGAAGTATTGCAAACAATCTCTAAATTAAAGCCTTCTGCAGCAAAAGGAACATATTTCAAGAGCATTCACATCTCTTCAACTATGTCGCCTGGTATTACAGTTGAAACTAAATCAGTAGCGGGGATCTAATCATGAATAAAGAAGAAAAATTCGACCTTGTTGTAGCCCTTACTGAGCAGATCAAAGAGTACGGTAATTTTTACATCACCGATACTTCTGACCTGACTGTAGCCAAAATCAATAACATCCGCCGTAAATGTTTTGAAAACGACATTACGATGCAGGTAACCAAAAATAGCTTGATTAAAAAGGCTATGGAAGCTGCAGGCGGCGATTTCAGCCCGATATATGATGTATTGAAAGGTTCATCATCAATCCTTTTCTCAAAATCAGCAACTGCCCCGGCAAAGTTGATCAAACAATTGAGGAAAACAGGTGAAAAACCAATTTTAAAAGCAGCTTATATTGATTCTGCAGTATTTATTGGTGATAACCAGTTAGATACCTTAACCAAGCTGAAATCGAAAGAACAACTGATCGGCGAGATAGTTGGCTTACTTCAATCACCTGCAAAAAATGTACTTTCTGCACTACAATCAGGCGGAACTACTATTGCAGGCCTCGTAAAAACATTACAGGAAAGAGGTTAATCGGACACCTCGTTAAAGTTCGACAATAACAAACAAAAAGCATTAAAAGTAAAAATTTAAATAAAATGGCGGATTTAAAAGCGTTTGCTGAACAGTTGGTAAACTTAACAGTAAAAGAAGTAAACGAATTAGCTCAAATCTTGAAAGACGAGTATGGTATTGAGCCTGCTGCTGCAGCTGTTGCTGTTGCTGCTCCTGCTGCTGACGGCGGTGACGCTGCTCCTGCTGCTGCTGAGCAAACTGCATTTGACGTTATCCTGAAAGAAGCTGGTGGCGCTAAATTAGCAGTTGTTAAATTAGTAAAAGACTTAACCGGCCTTGGCTTGAAAGAAGCTAAAGATCTTGTTGACGGTGCACCAAAAGAACTTAAAACCGGTGTTACTAAAGAAGAAGCTGAATCTTTGAAAAAACAATTAGAAGAAGCTGGCGCGGTAGTTGAGGTTAAATAAGTTAACCCTCGGAAATATAGCTAAAGACTCCGACCATAAACGGTCGGGGTCTATTGCTGTTTATAAGGTTTTGAATTATATGTGAGATAGCAACAGATGTTAGATATGGGATATGAGATTTGAGATAAGTGAGTTTTCAAGTCAACATTTTAAATCTCATGTCTCACGTCTCAAATCTCACATCTCTTCTCTCATGTCTAAAAAATTAATAAACTAAAATTTAAATACCTTGGCAAACAATAATAATCAAAGAGTAAACTTTGCAACCAGCAGAAAGGTTATTGATTACCCTGACTTTCTGGATGTTCAGTTACAATCTTTCCAGGAATTTTTTCAATTGGAAACTACTTCTGACAACCGTTATAAAGAAGGGCTGTTCAAAGTGTTTGCCGAAAACTTTCCTATCTCAGATTCAAGAAACATCTTTGTCCTGGAGTTTCTTGATTACTTTATTGATCCGCCACGTTACGATATACAAGAGTGTATTGAGCGCGGATTAACTTACAGCGTACCACTAAAAGCCAAGCTTCGCCTGTCATGTAATGACGAGGAGCACGAAGACTTTGAAACAATTGTACAGGACGTGTACCTGGGTACCATCCCGTACATGACCCCTAAAGGTACATTTGTGATTAATGGCGCCGAGCGTGTAATTGTATCACAGTTACACCGTTCGCCGGGCGTGTTCTTTGGTCAGAGCCGCCATACCAACGGTACCAAATTGTACTCGGCCCGTGTTATCCCTTTTAAAGGTTCATGGATTGAGTTTGCTACAGACGTTAACAACGTGATGTACGCTTACATTGACCGTAAAAAGAAATTCCCGGTTACTACGTTGCTTCGCGCCATCGGTTACGACTCGGATAAAGACATTCTGGAGTTGTTTGAACTGGCCGACGAGGTTAAGGTAAGCAAATCAGGTCTGAAAAAATATATCGGCCGTAAGCTTGCCGCAAGGGTATTGAAAACCTGGATCGAAGACTTTGTGGATGAAGATACCGGTGAGGTAGTTTCTATCCCCCGTAACGAGATCATCCTTGAGCGTGAAACCATACTGGAAGACGACCATATTGACATGATCATCGATGCCGGTGTGAAAACCATCATCCTGAACAAGGAAGATGCTTCAACCAGCGGTGATTATACTATTATATATAATACTTTACAAAAAGATACTTCCAACTCTGAGAAGGAAGCGGTTGAGCACATCTACCGTCAATTACGTAACGCTGAACCACCTGATGAAGAAACAGCGCGTGGTATCATCGATCGTTTGTTCTTCTCGGATAAAAGATATGACCTCGGTGATGTGGGCCGCTACCGCATCAACCGCAAGCTTAAGTTAAGCACTTCAGAAGATACTAAAGTATTAACCAAGCAGGATATCATCGCCATCGTTAAATATCTGATCAAACTGATCAACTCGAAAGCCGAGGTGGATGATATCGATCACTTGTCAAACCGTCGTGTACGTACCGTAGGCGAGCAGTTATATGCCCAGTTCGGTGTAGGTTTAGCGCGTATGGCCCGTACCATCCGCGAGCGAATGAACATTCGTGACAACGAGGTGTTCACACCAACCGATCTGATCAACGCGCGTACGTTATCATCTGTGATCAACTCGTTCTTCGGAACAAACCAGTTATCACAGTTCATGGACCAAACCAATCCACTGGCAGAGATCACGCACAAGCGTCGTCTGTCGGCCTTAGGCCCCGGCGGTCTGTCGCGTGAGCGTGCAGGTTTCGAGGTTCGTGACGTTCACTACACCCACTACGGTAGGTTGTGTACTATCGAAACTCCCGAAGGTCCGAACATTGGTTTGATTTCATCACTTTGCGTACACGCCAAAATCAACAACTTAGGCTTTATCGAAACTCCGTACAAACGCGTAGTTGAAGGTAAAGTAATGGTTGATGAGCCGGTTATCTACTTATCTGCCGAAGATGAGGATGGTAAAACTATCGGCCAGGCCAACGCCGTTTACAATGACAAAGGTGAGTTTGAATTGCCGCGTGTAAAAGCACGTTTCGAGGGCGACTTCCCGGTTATCGAGCCGGAGCGTTTGGATTTGATGGATATTGCGCCAAACCAGATCACTTCAATTGCGGCTTCGCTGATTCCGTTCTTAGAGCATGATGACGCTAACCGTGCCTTGATGGGTTCGAACATGCAACGCCAGGCTGTACCATTATTGCGCCCTGAAGCGCCAATTGTAGGTACAGGTTTGGAAGGCCGTGTAGCCAAAGACTCGCGTACACTTATCAACGCCGAAGGCGATGGTGTGGTGGAATATGTAGACGCTAATGAGATCCGCATTAAATATGACCGCAGCGAACTGGATCGTTTGATCTCGTTTGAAGGTGATATCAAGAGCTATCGCTTAACCAAGTTCAAGAAAACCAACCAAAGCACCACCATGAACCTGAAGCCGATTGTTAAAAAAGGCCAGCGGGTTGAAAAAGGAGAGGTACTTTGCGAAGGTTACGCTACCCAAAACGGCGAGCTTGCATTAGGCCGTAACCTTAAAGTTGCGTTCATGCCTTGGCAGGGATATAACTTTGAGGATGCGATCGTGATTTCTGAGCGTGTGGTATCACAGGATATATTCACTTCAATCCACGTAGAAGAGTTCGAGCTTGAAGTTCGTGACACTAAACGTGGCGAGGAAGAACTTACACCGGATATCCCTAACGTATCGGAAGAAGCTACTAAAGACCTCGACGAAGACGGTATCATCCGTGTAGGCGCCGAGGTTAAAGAAGGCGACATCCTGATTGGTAAGATCACCCCTAAAGGCGAGTCAGATCCTTCACCGGAAGAAAAACTGTTACGTGCTATCTTCGGTGATAAAGCCGGCGACGTTAAAGATGCTTCATTGAAAACTCCGCCGTCTATTGCCGGTGTGGTTATCGATACCAAATTATTCTCCCGTGCTAAAAAGACTTCAAAAGCTGAAGAAAAGGCACAATTGGAGAAATTGGACGTAAGGCATGAAAAAGCTGTAAAAGATCTGAAAAACACTTTGATTGAAAAGTTATTTGAGATTGTTAACGGCAAAACTTCGCAAGGCGTTTATAATATTTATAAAGAGCTGCAGGTACCAAAAGGCGTTAAATTCACCCAGAAGATTTTGGTTGAGCTTAACTACGATAACATCAACCCAACTAAATGGACTACTGATGATGATAAGAATGATCAGATCAAGATCCTTCTTCACAACTATAACATCAAGTTCAATGAGGAGTTAGGTGCTTACCGCAGAGATAAGTTCGCTATCAGCGTGGGCGACGAGCTTCCGTCAGGTATAGTGCAGATGGCTAAAGTTTACATCGCTAAAAAGCGTAAGCTTAAAGTGGGTGATAAAATGGCGGGCCGTCACGGTAACAAAGGTATTGTGGCACGTATTGTACGTGACGAAGACATGCCTTTCCTTGAAGACGGAACACCGGTTGATATCGTGTTGAACCCGCTGGGTGTACCTTCACGTATGAACCTTGGCCAGATTTACGAAACTGTATTAGGCTGGGCCGGTAAAGAGCTTGGTGTGAAATTCGCTACCCCTATCTTTGATGGTGCAAGCCACGAAGAGGTGGAAGAATGGATCAAAAAAGCCAATCTGCCTGAATCAGGCCGTACTTACCTGTACAATGGTTTAACAGGTGATCGTTTTGATCAGCAAACTACCGTAGGTATTATCTACATGCTGAAATTAGGTCACATGGTTGATGATAAGATGCACGCCCGTTCAATCGGACCGTACTCGCTTATTACACAACAGCCATTGGGTGGTAAAGCACAGTTCGGTGGTCAGCGTTTTGGTGAGATGGAGGTTTGGGCACTGGAAGCATTTGGTGCATCAAACATTCTGCAGGAGATCCTCACCGTTAAATCGGATGATGTTATCGGCCGTGCCAAAACATATGAGGCTATTGTTAAAGGTGAAAACCTGCCAACGCCGTCAGTTCCTGAATCATTCAACGTATTGGTTCATGAGTTACGCGGCTTAGGTTTGGATATCACCTTAGAATAAGGTAAAAGGATAAAGGTGAAAGGTAAAAGGTCAAGTCCCTTACCTTTCACCCTTTAAAAGTGATTAAATAACAGGAGAAGGAATCGGCAAAAAGGAAAACCTTTCGCCCTTCACCTTTCACCTTTAACCTACTAAAAAAGAGCTATGTCTTACAAAAAGGATAATAAAATCAAAAGTAACTTTACCACCATTACCATCAGTTTAGCCTCTCCTGAGTCTATCCTCGAGCGTTCGAGCGGTGAAGTTTTAAAGCCGGAAACCATTAACTACCGTACTTACAAACCTGAGCGTGATGGTTTGTTTTGCGAGCGTATTTTTGGTCCGGTAAAGGATTACGAGTGCCATTGCGGTAAATACAAACGCATCCGTTACAAAGGGATCGTGTGCGACCGTTGCGGTGTTGAAGTAACCGAAAAGAAAGTACGCCGTGAGCGTATGGGCCACATCAACCTGGTGGTGCCTGTTGCGCATATCTGGTACTTCCGCTCATTGCCAAACAAAATTGGTTATTTATTAGGCCTGCCTACAAAAAGGCTTGACCTTATTATATACTATGAGCGTTATGTAGTTATACAGCCGGGTATCAAAGAAGCAGACGGAATCAATAAAATGGATTTCCTGACTGAAGAAGAATACCTTGATGTGTTAGATACCCTTCCAAAAGAGAACCAGTACCTTGACGACAAAGATCCTCAGAAATTTGTTGCCAAAATGGGTGCTGAGGCTTTGGAAGAATTATTGAAACGCCTTGACCTGGATGAATTATCATTCAGCCTGCGTCACCAGGCCGCTAACGAAACTTCTCAGCAACGTAAAAACGAAGCCTTAAAACGCTTACAGGTTGTTGAAGCTTTCCGCGATGCAAAAACCAGGATTGAGAATAACCCCGAGTGGATGATCGTTAAGATTGTTCCGGTGATCCCGCCTGAGCTGCGCCCGTTAGTGCCACTGGAAGGCGGCCGTTTCGCAACTTCAGATTTGAATGATCTTTACCGCCGTGTAATTATCCGTAATAACCGTTTAAAACGTTTGATCGAGATTAAAGCGCCTGAGGTAATTTTACGTAACGAAAAACGTATGTTACAGGAAGCTGTGGATTCGTTGTTCGATAACTCACGTAAAGTTAACGCGGTAAAAACTGAAGGTAACCGTGCATTGAAATCGCTTTCAGATATCCTGAAAGGTAAACAAGGCCGTTTCCGTCAAAACTTATTAGGTAAACGTGTGGATTACTCTGCCCGTTCGGTAATTGTTGTAGGCCCTAACCTCAAATTACACGAGTGCGGTTTACCAAAAGATATGGCTGCCGAGTTGTTTAAACCGTTTATCATCCGCAAAATGATTGAGCGTGGTGTGGTTAAAACAGTAAAATCTGCCAAAAAAATTGTCGACCGTAAAGACCCCTTAGTTTGGGATATCCTGGAAAACGTACTGAAAGGTCACCCTGTGTTACTAAACCGTGCGCCTACGCTGCACAGGTTGGGTATCCAGTCGTTCCAGCCAAAACTGGTTGAAGGTAAAGCGATCCAATTGCACCCATTAACCTGTACCGCGTTCAACGCCGACTTTGACGGTGACCAGATGGCCGTTCACGTACCACTTGGTAACGCGGCAATTTTGGAAGCCCAGATCTTGATGCTTGCTTCGCACAACATCCTTAACCCTGCCAACGGTACGCCAATCACTGTACCTTCGCAGGACATGGTGCTTGGTTTGTACTACATCACCAAAGGCCGTAAAACGGATGAAACCCGGGTAGTAAAAGGTGAAGGTTTAACCTTCTACTCTGCAGAAGAAGTTATCATCGCTTATAACGAGAAGAAACTCGACCTGCATGCCTTTATCAAGGTTAAAACCAGGGTTAAAGAGCGCGATGGCAAAATCGTTAATAAAATTATCGATACTACCGTAGGCAGGGTGTTGTTTAACCAGCACGTACCGGCCGAAGTAGGTTACATTAACGAATTGCTTACCAAAAAATCACTACGTGATATCATTGGTGAGGTTGTTAAGATTACCGGTATGGCCCGTGCAGCCCAGTTCCTTGATGATATTAAGGAATTAGGTTTCCAGATGGCGTTCCGTGGTGGCTTATCGTTTAACCTGAAGGATATCAATATCCCTGCAGAGAAGGTAAACCTGATCGAAACCGCTTCTAAGCAGGTTGACGAGGTAATGAATAACTATAACATGGGTTTCATTACCAACAACGAGCGTTACAACCAGATCATCGATATCTGGACACGTATCAACAACCGCCTTACAGCAAACGTTATGGACATCCTGAGCAACGATAACCAGGGCTTTAACTCTGTTTACATGATGCTTGACTCAGGTGCCCGTGGTTCTAAGGAGCAGATCCGTCAGCTTGCAGGTATGCGTGGTTTGATGGCGAAACCTCAAAAATCAGGTTCAGGCGGTGAGATCATCGAAAACCCGATCCTTTCAAACTTTAAAGAAGGTTTGTCGGTATTAGAGTACTTCATCTCTACACACGGTGCCCGTAAAGGTTTGGCGGATACGGCGTTAAAAACGGCCGATGCCGGTTACTTAACCCGTAGGCTGCATGACGTTGCCCAAGATATGATTGTTGGTGAAGTTGATTGCGGTACCTTACGCGGTATTTATACAACTGCGCTGAAAGATAATGAAGATATTGTTGAGCCATTATATGATCGTATTTTAGGTCGTACAGCGCTGCACGATGTTCATGATCCTATAACTAATGAACTTTTAGCTTCTGCGGGTCAGGATATTACCGAAGAGGTAGCTAAAAAGATCGAGAACTCACCGCTGGAAGGTATCGAGATCCGCTCGGTATTAACCTGCGAGAGCAAACGCGGCGTTTGTGCCCTTTGCTATGGCCGTAACCTTGCAAGCGGTAAACGCGTGCAAAAAGGCGAGGCTGTGGGTGTAATCGCGGCACAGTCAATCGGTGAGCCGGGTACACAGTTAACACTTCGTACATTCCACGTGGGTGGTACCGCATCAAACATCGCGGCTGAATCGCAGATCAACGCTAAGTTTGATGGTATCATCGAGTTTGAAAACGTACGTACCGTAACTTACGAAACCCCTGAAGATGGCGCTGTTGACGTAGTGTTAGGCCGTTCGGGCGAGTTCCGCATCATTGAGCCGGGCAGCAACAAAGTGATTGTTACAAACAACATCCCATACGGTTCATACCTGTATGTAAAAGATGGCGCTACTATCACCAAAGGCGATCGCATCTGTTCATGGGATCCGTACAACGCGGTAATTATATCTGAGTTTGCAGGTATTGCCCAGTTCGATGCTGTAGTTGAAGGCGTAACCTTCCGCGAAGAGTCAGACGAGCAAACCGGTCACCGCGAAAAAGTGATCATCGATACCAGGGACAAATCTAAAAACCCGTCTATCCAGATCACCGATAACAAAGGCAACGTAATTAAAGGATATAACATTCCGGTAGGCGCCCACATCGCTGTTGATGAAGGCGACAAACTACAAACAGGACAGGTTATCGCTAAAATCCCTCGTTCAACCGGTAAAACGCGGGATATTACAGGTGGTTTACCACGTGTAACCGAGTTATTTGAAGCGCGTAACCCATCAAACCCTGCGGTAGTAACCGAGATTGACGGTGTGGTAACTTTAGGTGGCGTGAAACGTGGTAACCGCGAGATCACTATCGAATCGAAAGACGGACAGGTTAAAAAATACCTCGTACCGCTTTCAAAACACATCCTTGTACAGGATAACGACTTTATCAAAGCCGGTATGCCACTGTCGGATGGTTCGATATCACCGTCGGATATCCTCGCTATTAAAGGCCCTGCCGCTGTACAGGAGTATCTTGTTAACGGTATCCAGGAAGTTTACCGCTTACAGGGTGTGAAAATTAACGATAAGCACTTTGAGGTTATCGTTCACCAGATGATGCAGAAAGTGCAGATTGAAGACGCGGGCGATACCCGTTTCTTAGAGCGCGAAGCTGTAGACGGATGGGATTTCATGAACGAGAACGACGAGATCTATGACAAAAAAGTAGTGGTTGATCCGGGTGATTCAACTACGCTGAAAGCAGGTCAGATCGTATCTTTACGTCGTTTACGCGATGAAAACTCGATATTGAAGCGCCGCGACCTTAAACTGGTTGAAGTGCGTGACGCTATCCCGGCTACTTCAAGCCCGATACTGCAAGGGATCACCAGGGCATCGTTGGGCACCAAATCATTTATCTCGGCAGCATCGTTCCAGGAAACTACCAAAGTACTGAACGAAGCAGCTATAGCAGGTAAAAAGGACAACATGCTTGGTCTGAAAGAAAATGTGATCGTAGGTCACTTAATCCCTTCAGGTACCGGTTTGCGCGAATACGAAAATATCCGCGTAGGCTCACAGGAAGAATTTGACCGACTGATGGCTTCGAAAGCAGAAGAGCAGGAAGCATGATATAACATTCCTGATAATATGAAGCCTCCCGGGTAACGGGAGGCTTTTTTTATGTTTTAAGTTTTTTACAAAAACCTAAAACAATATAATTGTACCTTTGTTATACCCGAGACCTTGCGCAGTGGAGTACAGATTGTTCTGCTATTCTTAAAAGTTGTGCAAGCCAAGCGATCCCTTTAAAAAAGGCTCCTTAAATAGGAACGTCTTTTTGTTATTTTAGTGGCATGGAAGAACAAAACGAAACTCAGCTCGCTATCGAGCTTTCAGAAGAAATTGCAGAAGGCACCTATTCAAACCTCGCTATTATTACCCACTCAAGTTCAGAATTTGTATTGGATTTTATCCGAGTGATGCCCGGCACGCCCAAGGCCAGGGTAAAGTCGAGGATTATATTAACGCCGGAACATGCCAAACGCCTGCTCACAGCCCTGGAAGATAACATTGATAAATTTGAGGCCAATAACGGTCGCATTAAAGTTCAACCGGAACATCCGGGCTTTCCGATGAATTTTGGCGGCACAATGGGTCAGGCTTAATTTTCAATATTATATTAAAACGCACTTTTGTTTAATAAAAAGTTATGTTAAAGTCCTCTTTATGAAAAATTTAATAATTGATTGTTGTTTTTGAGAAAAAAGTGTATATATTGCAACGATTTAAAACTTATACCTACAAAGACATGGGAGTCCTAATTTTATGAGAAAATCCTACATCCTAAATGCATATTTAATTCTTTTCATTTTATTCATTTCCGGAGGGCTGTTTTCCTGTTCATCAACTAAGAAGACTAAATATTTTCAGGATATTCCGGATTCGGGGATGCTGAAAAAGATTGCCGCTGCTGAATATATTGAGCCCAAGGTTCAAGTTGATGATATTATATCGGTAATAGTGCAAACTATTGACCCTTCGGCTTCTCAAATGATCAATGCCGGTAATGTGCCTATTTCGGGGGCGGTGCCTTCGGGTAATGGTAATTCGACATTAAACCAATTGATGGGATCAGGTAATCAATCTCAAATTACAAGTGGTTACCTGGTTAATAAGCAGGGCACTATTGATGTTCCGGTACTTGGTAAAATAAATGTATTAGGATATTCAACAACTGAGCTGACGGCAATTATACGTGATCTTGCTGCCAAATACTATAATAACCCAACCGTTATAGTACGTTTTGCCAATTTTAAGGTTAGTATTTTGGGCGAAGTAGCTAAGCCTGGAGTATATATTATGCCAAACGAGAAAGTCAGCGTTTTAGATGCTTTGTCAATGGCTGGAGATTTGACAATTTTCGGAACCAGAAATAATGTTTTGTTAATAAGAGGAAATCCAGATGGGACAAAGACCCCATACAGGATCAATTTGAAGAACAGTAATATCATGTCCGAGCCTTACTATTACTTAAGGCAAAATGATATGATTTATGTTGAACCGAACAGGGCAAAAGCAGCCGCAACCGATGCTGCGCAGGCACGTAACTATACGATAATAGGCTCTATCTTATCTATTATTGCTATTTATATTACACGAAAATAATCAAGTATATGGAATTTCGCGATCAGGAAGTTGATCAAATCTTAAATAAGGGAGAATCTTTTGATATTAAAAAGTTTATAGGGAGGGTTCTTAATTACTGGTATCTTTTTGCAATAAGTATTGTTGTTTGTTTGGCAGGCGCGTTTGCTTATGCACGGTATGGCACACCACAATATAAAATTACAAGCGAATTAATCATCCAGGACGATGCATCTGGGGGGCTACTTGGCGGTAAAGGTGGTAATGGATCTATGATGGATTTTTCTGACCTTTTAGATATTTCGAATAACGTTTACAACGAAATCAGTATTTTAAAGTCAAGGCTTTTGATGGTTAACGTTGTTAAAGATTTAGGTCTTGATGTAGTTGTTTATAGAAAAGGCAGGTTAAATAGCGTAGAGTTATTTGATGAGTCTCCGTTTAGTGTTCAGGTAATATCAAAAGTCGATTCTATTAAGGCGCGGGTTTACGACGTTGAGGTTAACAATAATAATTTCCATATTTCCAACGGAAAAGACAACATTGACGGGACTTTTAAGTACGGACAAGTTATTAGTTTACCGCAATTTAATCTGATTTTCAAAAGTGTTCCTGGACATCCTATTGAAAGTAACGGGTATAAGGTAGTAGTCCATTCAATTGATGACCAGGTTGAGGCATTTGCTAATAATCTGGCGGTTGAGTTGACGGATAAGAAAAGTACCACTCTACAATTGACATTGAATTATTCCAATTCAAAAAAGGGAGAAGCTATTCTACAAAAATTAATGGCTCTGTATCTCCAAACTAATCGGCAAAGTAAAATAGAAGTGGCCGATAGTACCTTGAATTTTATTGAAGGAAGATTAAACATAGTAAGTAGGGAGCTATCAGGAGTTGAAACCAAGTTTGAACAATTTAAACAGGAAAATGGTATAGCCGACGTAACAGCACAAGGAAAGGCTTTAGCTGGTAACGTATCAGATTATTATGTTAAGTTGAACGAACAAGAAACTCAATTGTCTGTGGTTAAAGATGTTGAGAAATATATAAATGACCCATCTAACAAGAGAATAATTCCAAACACCCTTGCCGTTCAGGATCCCGTTTTTGCTGAAGCCATCGGGAAATACAACATGTTATTAATTAATAGAGATAACCTGATTTTATCTTATAAAGAAGATAATCCTGTAGTTCAAAATATTGATCAGCAACTTGCTAACGTGAGGCTAAGCCTGGTAAAAAGTTTTGAAACATATAAAAGGAATCTTGTAATAGTTATAAATAATTTAAAGGCGCAAAATGCTTCATTGACGTCCGCCGTTAAAAGTGTACCCAGGAAGGAGCGGATTTATCTCGACTATTCCCGCCAGCAAGACTTAAAACAGCAATTATATTTGTATTTGTTGCAGAAAAAAGAAGAAACTGCAATATCCAGAACTTCTACATTATCAACAGCACGAATTATTGATCCGGCTAAAAGTGATTATTTACCATTTAAGCCTAATAAGCCACTTGTTTATATAATAGGGTTGTTTTTGGGTTGCATTATACCCTGGGCTTTTTTCTATATAAAGGAAATGCTTAATTCGCGAATCCTTAACCGTGAAGATATTGAATCTCATACCAAAGTATCGGTTGTTGGAGAAATAGGTAACAATGAAGAAAATGTATCGGTTGTCGTTTCTCCAAATTCAAGAACAATTTTATCAGAACAATTTAGAGCCCTGCGAACCAATCTACAGTTTGTTTTAAACTCAAAAAATAAATCAAACGTTATTATGGTTACATCCAGTATGAGTGGTGAAGGTAAATCATTCATCTCAATGAATCTTGGGAGCGTTTTGCAGTTGAGTGGCAAAAAAGTATTGTTGTTAGAGTTGGACTTAAGAAAGCCTAAATTGTCTCTTAATTTGGGTATGGAAAGTGATTTTGGGTTTACAAATTATATTGTTTCTAACAATATGGATCTTGACTCAATAATAAAACCTACATTTATTTCTGAAAACCTTTTCATCATATCCGCGGGGCCTGTTCCTCCAAACCCTTCTGAGCTTTTGCTAAATGAAAAGGTTGGTACTATGATTGAGCAACTCAAAGAAAAATTTGATTTTATAATTATTGATAGCGCACCTATTGGTTTGGTATCTGACGCGCAATTAATTGAAAAATATGTTGACATCAATCTATATATAGTAAGACAGGAATATACATTTAAGTCGCAGTTAATGATCATTAATGACCTTGTTAAAACGGGTAAGTTTAAGCGTTGTTACTTGGTTGTTAATGATATAAAATCGCGTCGGGGTGGCTACGGTTATGGCTACGGCTACGGCTACGGTTATGGCTATGGTTATGGCTATGGAAACTATGGCGGTTATATTGATAATAAATCGAAGCCTTCCTTTTTCAGAAGACTCTTGTCTCGTAAATAGATATAAATTTTTTATCATAATTCAACGTCTTAATGGATTCTGCCCTGTTCAATGAATATTCTTTGCTGAAAAGTGAATATGATTTAAAGTATAAAGGCATTGATTTCAATAGGATTCTTGCACATGAATTTTTACTCATTACTTTTCGAAGTTCGGAATTTGAAAAGCTAAGATATTACCAGATTATTTCTTTGTTTTTTAAAGTAAGAAAACTGGGAAAACTAAGAGATGTGTTTTCGAAGAATATTTTGGTTACTAACGGTATTGACAGAAATGATTATACAGAACTTATAGAAGGCTTCACAAAAGACCTAAGTGATTACTCATATTATTCGTTAACTGGCTTACCTAATGAATATACGGTAAAGTTGAGCCTGAAAAGCTTTTTCAGTGCTGTTAATTACGTTTTTTTTAAGAAAAGACGTTGTATCAATAGTTTTAAAGAGAAACTTTGCATTGCCGGTGCTATAGTTTATTACAGGCGTATATTGGATGATCTTGAAAATAGTTTCGCCGGCATAAATTTGCAGGGAAAAAAGTATGTTGCGTTTAATAGCGCTTATGATATAGAAACCCTGATTACCCTTTTTTTTAAAAGTAAGGGTGTTACTACCTATCATCTTTCCCACGGCGTAAGCTATATAAAATATAAAAAGACTATGCCGCTTGATAGGGTCAACGGCGAAAATATTACTGCAGATAACATATTGGTTTGGGGCGAATCAAGTAAAAGAGATTTAATCAACAACTACAGTATTTTCCCGGAGAAGATTTTAGTTGCCGGGAATCCTAAATACCCGAAAAGGAAGATAAACGTTAAGCAGAGCTTCAAAACCGGGATTGTTTTTTTAGGGAGGAATATTTATGATGATCAAAATGTCAGGATAGTTGAAATAGTAGGTGAAGTTTCAAAATTGTGGCAGATAAAATTTGTAATAAAACCTCACCCCAGGTCGGATTTAAACAGAATAAGACTTGTGGCAAAGAACTATGATATAGATGTTGTTGATACAAAATATACCATCAATGATATACTCAAAACAGGTAGTTATGATTTTGCCATTGCTTATAACACAACGGTATATTATGAGGCTATGTATTATAGTTTGGTTTGCTTGAGATATGACCAGGATGAGAATGAAGATTACGAAGGCATTGAGGATAAATTTAGAGATGAAGAATCTTTAATGAAACAGATCAATAAGTTTAAAAACATGGAAAATGAAGATTTAAATGTCAAAATAGACAATTTGTTAGTGACTGTTTTAGGAATGGGTATTGATAATTATAAAATGATTTTAAACGATGAGTAGTTCGAAGCGAATACTTTCGGGAGTTATTTGGAGTTCTCTTGGCAATGTTATAAGCGCTTTATACAGCTTTTTTTCAGTTCCGATACTTTTATTTCATTTCGGGAAACAACATTACGGCTTAATTGGGTTGGCCTTGTCTGTAAACGTTTATCTGAAGTTAATGGATATGGGGTTTTCATCCGGTAATGTGAAGTTCTTTTCTGAGTGGATCGTCAAGAAAGAATATGTGAATTTAAATAAGCTGTTTCAATCCAGTTTGGCCTTTTATGGAACAATTGGTATTGTAAATGCTATAATTTTAAGTGTGGTGTCTTTTTATGCCAAATCCATATTTTCATTATCAGATTCTGATGCCGATATTTTACATAGTATGTTCTATGTGTTAATGATTAGTGCCTTTTTTGGATGGTTATCAGCGTTACTTGATCAATTTTTAAGGGCTAACGAAATTATAGGCTGGGAACAACGATTAATGATCTTCTCCAGATTACTTCAGGTGTTAGCGTTATATCTGACCGTTAAGTTTGATTTCAGCGTGAAATTGTTTTTTGCGTTGACTACCTTTTCGTCGTTAATAATTATTCCATTCAGCGTTTGGAAAATTAATACATTAAAATTTAAAATCACCTATTTCCCCAAATATCACTCTGAGATATTTAAGAAAATACTGCCCTATTGTTTGAGTTTATTTTCATTTGGCATTTTCCAGTTTTCTGCAATATATCTGCGGCCTATTATTTTAAGTATGCGGTCAAACGTTGGCGCGGTGGCCGAGTACCGGATATTGGAAGGTTTTGCAAATATGGTTCTTTTATTGGGATCGAGTTTTACAACGGTAATTTTACCCTCAGCTTCAAAAGCTAAAGCAATGAATGACAGAGTTAAAATGGATAAAATCGCTTACAACGGTACCAAGTATGTGAGTGTTTTTTTGTCAATAATCGTTTTCGGGTTTGTTTTAGTGTCAAGGGATGTACTTAATTTATACGTTGGTAATACTTACGATTATTTGTGGGTTTGGTTAGTAGTTTGGATTATTACGTTATTAGCCGCTCATACGTCTGCGATATCAAGTTTGGTGTTGTCTGAAACAAATTTGCGCCCGATAGTTATAATGTCGTCTTTCTCATCAATTTCTTCGCTAACAATAGCCTGGTTTTTAACACCCTCTTACCGTGTTGGTGGAGTAGTATTCGGTTATTTATTTTATAATATTTTCCAGATGGGTTTTTATTACATTTACTATTACCCACGAGTTATGCAATTAAATTCGCTTAAGATATTTATAAAATCATTTTTTATCCCTTCGGTTTTTGTGGCAGCTATAGCATGCTTGGTATTTTATGTATATCCGCATGTTTTTCACAACCATGGTTACAATAAAGTGTTTTTAAGCGGGGCTATATATATGTTTATTTTACTACCGGTGATATTTTTCCTGGTAATGGATGAAGGTGACAGAATTTTTATAAAGCAGTTGCTTAAAATTAAGCAAAAGTAAAAGAATATTAACAGTCATTTATTGACGATACCATATGATTAGCATTTTAGTATCAGTATTTTGTTTGATTTTGCTTTGGAAGGTGAGCGTAAATACCGGTATTGATCAGGTATATTGGGTGTTGCTTTTTATTTTATTTGTTCCACCCAATATTGTTATTTTATTCTTTATTCCTTATAACCAGTTTTTGATCTTAATCTTACTGGCGGGTATTGTTTTTAACAAAGACTGGTTAGAAGCACTAAGATCATTCCCACTGAAACGAACGTTTATATTATTTGCAATTTGCATGATAACTATAGCACTGTTTGATCATAGGGGAACGTTGACATCGGTACAGAAGATAGCGAAAGCGGTATCATTTTTAACATCAAATATTTTATTTTGTTTATTTACTTATATAGCATTAAACAAAACATACAGTTATTCTAATTTATATCGTAAGATTTTTTTGATTCTTGGAGTTTTCACAGTATATGGAGTAGTGTGTTTTGTAACCAAAGCAAATCCTTATGCTACTGCACTTGCTGAAGCTTATAACATCCAGGACTATATGAAAACGTATCTTTTAAATGCCGACGGCAGAACGAGGGTTAATTCATTTAGTTTTCACCCATATTTATATGGGATCATTTTAACAATAGCCACGCTTTTTTTTATATATTATTATCAACATCCACGCGGGCTTTTAAAGATTCCTAAAAATATCGCTTTGGCGCTTTTAGCGTTGTTTGTTGTTAATATCTTTTTGTCAAATTCACGATCCATATTATTGATTTTTATTTTGGCTTATGGTTTATATTCTCTGTTTTCCATCACTGCAGACAGGTTTCTTATTTACCTTTTAATATTTCCAATTGTACTTTTGGTAGCCTTTCAAATCCCTAAGGTGAGTAAAACCATCGATCAGCTAACCGACGTGGTTTTTAACGGTGGAAATACAACCGAAGGTAGTAATGTTGATATGAGACAGCAACAGCTTTTGATTTCGGCAAAGTATTTTAATGATAGCCCTATATTTGGAAATGGATTTGATTACATCATTGAAAACCTGGGTTTCAATGCCGATATATCAAAGCGCGAGAGTGACGCAGATGCTTTTGGCTTTGAAAGTTACTTCTTTGTACTTTTAATCGAACAGGGTACAATAGGAATAATTGGCAATTTAATTTTATTTATTGGCTTGATAATATACCATGTTCGGAACATTTTCAGGGTTAGTGGTTTGGACAGACGATTTGTTTTTGTTAATCTGTTGACCATCTTGGGATATCTTGCGTTTATACTAACAACAGGTACTTTAAACTCAATGCCATTCTTTTTTATTATGATTGGCGTTTCAATATCTATCCAGCAAAAGATGCTTACCTATAAAAAAGCCGTAATTAAAGATGATATGGTTAATGTAAGCTGATTTTTAAAAACATATGAAGGTGTTGAGTATTGGTTTTTTGCTTAAGAATATTTATCATGATTAAAGAGTTAGCTATAATAATACCCGCATATAAATCTCTTTATTTAAAAGAAGCTCTTGATTCTTTGGCGCATCAGTCAAACTTAAACTTCAACCTTTACATAGGTGACGACGCAAGCCCTGATAATTTGTATGAAATAGTAAAACATTACGAAGATCGCTTGACCATTTTTTATAAACGATTTGAGCATAATTTAGGGGGTAAAGACCTGGTTGCTCATTGGGAGCGTTGTTTCGACATGACTCAGGATGAAAAATGGTTGTGGCTTTTCTCGGATGATGATATAGCGTCGCCAGAGTGTGTATCTTCTTTTTATCGTTATATAAACGATAATAGGTCAGCAGAGTTGCTTCATTTTAATATAGAAATGATTGATAATAAGAGCGAGCATTTAGCCTATTGCCCGCCTTTCCCGGATGTAATGACCGCAGCTGATTTTTTTGAAAAGCGGATAGACTATAAACTTAGTAGTTTTGTGGTTGAATATATATTTACCAGGGATGTGTATTTCAGGGAAGGAAAACTTCAAAACTTTGATCTTGCCTGGGGTGCTGATGATGCCACTTGGATAAAGTTTGCAAAAGTTAACGGAATTCATACAATAAACGGCCCCCTGGTTAAATGGCGTTACAGCGGTTCAAATGTTTCATCATTAACCAGTGATATCTCAATCATCACTAGGAAACTTAATGCCACAATAAGCTACATCAATTGGGCAACCGCCTTTTTCGAGAAGAATAATATTGCGGTAAATGTTAGTCAAACTAAGATGGTCAGATTTGCCCTCGGAAGTATAGACAATGCGTCTGTATTTAAACTTGCTGTAAGACTAAAACTTGTTCCTGTTTTATTGAAGGGGCTTGGCAAAAATTATTCGAAAAATTTAAAGATAATCAGCTACAGTTATTTCCGTGTTATAACGGCGAGAGCTGTAAAAGGAATCAAAAAATTATTACGGCGGTAATAAGATTAAAGTAAATGTGAAGAGATAAGTTTTTTGATTAAAATTTATTAAATGAATATATATTATCTATCAGTTACTTCCTTTACAGATACTGACCTTGGGGTTTTGGAGTATCTATCAAAAGTATATAATGTTACTTACGGGCTTGTGCTGCAAAAAACAAACGCCAATTTTACCGAAAGTGAAGTAAGCAAATTTTGTAAAGAGCGTAATATAAATTTTGAGCCTTTCAGGTTTAAATATCAGCAAAAGGATCCGCGTACATTCCTGACATTTTTTAAAATTATAAAAAAAATTAAGGCAGCTAAATCAGATGTTATATATATACCAACATTTGACCACGTTTTTTTTAGTGCATTAAGTTTACTGCTTGATCCGCGGAAGACAGTTATAGCTTTGCACGATGTCGAATTTCATAGCAACGCTGAATTTAAAAAGATACTAATAATAGCACGAAAAATAACATTAATGCATTTTGTTAATTTTCAAGTGTTTTCTGATTCACAATTTAGATTGTTTAAGAAACTTTCGCCCGGTAAAAAAGTTACGTTAATTCCTTCACCACTGAAAAATTTCGGTACTGCAGATCGTGTATTACCAACGGACGGGAATATTAGGCTTCTTTTTTTTGGTAACATTTTACCTTATAAAGGATTAGGTTTGTTGTTGCAGGCACTTTCCAATATTAATGAAAAGGAGGAGCGTAATATCAAGCTAATTTTGGCAGGCCGGTGTAATGATTGGGATACCGAGTATGAGCCGTTGATCAAAAATAATATAAAGATTGAACGGATGATTGGCTTCATTGATAATGAGAAAATAGCAACACTGTTTACCAATGCTGACTACCTTATATTGCCATACAAAGATGCAACTCAAAGCGGACCATTAAAAATTGCGTTTAATTATAATCTTCCGATTATCGCATCCGATATCGACAGTTTTTCGGAAGATGTAGTTGATAATGTTAATGGCTATCTTTTTAAAGTAGGTAATGTAGAGAGTCTCGAAAGCGTGTTACTAAAGATATTGAACAATCATGATACGGCTTATCAACAGCTGAAAATAGAACAGAAGAACTATGTAGCAGCTAAATATAGTGATGAGGTGATCTCTTCAAAGTTCGTAAATATGTTTAACAATGTACTGAACCAGGTAACCCATAACTAATACAGATATGAATATAAGGAAGTTTTTATCAAGATATAAAGGAAGGTATTTAAAGTCTCTCCGAAGCAAGTATAGTGAAGATTTAAAGGCGTATTTTTCTGATAATCCAACTATAATTTCGAATAATTGTCTTGCTGGTTTTGTTTATCAGGATACCGGAACTCCTTATACCAGTCCAACCATAGGGATGTACTTTTTCTTTCCTGATTATATCGAATTTTTGTCCGATCTGCGTACTAACTTATATGCCGATTTAACATTTACCGATGTTTCCAAATATGAGCTTGGAAATGAAAGAATTAAGAAAGCAAAGCATAAATATCCCATTGGGCTTCTGAACAATTCTATGGAAATTCATTTTTTGCATTATAGCAGCAGGGAGGAAGCTCTGGAAAAGTGGAAGAGACGACTTGAACGGGTTAACCTGAATAATTTGATTGTGTTGGGCACCCAGCTTGATTTATGTACCGAAAATGATATTAAGGCTTTTGATCAGTTGGATTTTGAAAAAAAAATATTTTTTACCAGAGATGATTATAACACTAAATCAGGGGTATTTATAGAGGCATTTAAAAAGAGCATCAAAATAGGTGATCCATACCAAAGCGGGCATATTCTTTATAAGCATTTGATAAAAAAGGTTAAGAATAAAGCTTAAAATACATTTGTAGTACCCTTATGAATTTAACAAAAATAGCTATCATTATACCTGATTTTGATGCCGGTGGTGAAGAAAAACGTGCTGTTTTTTTTGCGAATAACTATGTCAGGTATTTTGAAAAGGTGATACTTTTTGCACCGGATGGTACAAGTTCTGCTTTATTGGATAATAGGGTAGAGCATGTAAAAATTGATGTTAAGAGTATTAAGAATTTACCTAAAATTCTTAAAATTATTAAAGATAACCAGGTGACGATTCTTCAGGGGCACAAAAGATTTACGATGCCTTATCTGCTGCTCGCTGAGAAGGTATTGAAAGTTACGAGCGTTTTTAATTTTGACAACATTTATCTCAAGTTTAACTATGCTTGTAAGTTGCTCTCCCCCAGCTATATCATATATCTTTCAAGCATTGTTGAAGATTACTATAAGTCATTATATAAAGGATTTAAAAACAAAACAATTAATATAGGGGGAGATTTTTATCAGCGGTTTGATAAGGAGAAGATTTTGGCGTTGAGAAATGAGTTGGGAATAGATGATAATAAGTTTGTTATTCTAAGCTTAGGACGGTTATCCGAGCAAAAGAATCATAAAAAATTAATTTATTCATTAACCGCGTTAAAAGACACCAATTTTATTTGCCTGATTGCCGGCAGCGGCCCTTTGAGAAGTGAGCTTGAACAGTTGGTTCTTGAAAACGGTCTCGTTGAAAAAGTTATATTTTTAGGGCACCGTACAGATGTTGAAAATTTGGTTAATATAGCCGATGTATTGGTGCAAACTTCAATTTTTGAAGGCTTTCCCAACGTATTTATAGAAGCAGCTTCGGTAGGTTTGCCAATCATCTCCACAGATGTGGGATCATCGAAATCAATTGTAAGGGAGAATGGTATATTGGTTGATCCACATAGTTCTGATGGTATCAGCGATGCTATAAAACTAATGATACAAAACTATCCTCAATACAAAGAAAATGCCGTAGCCTTTGTTGACAGTAGTTACTTTAGGCAATTTCATAAAAACATCATGTTGAGTAATTATATTGACTTTTATAAATCATTGTAACCCTAAATGGGAATGATAATATGATTGATAATATAATAACTTTAAATTATGAAAAATCGAGTATTTGTTTTAGCTAAACTCATCTTTATTGTTGTTTTTTTGCCGTGGTTAAACATTGCCAGTGCCCAAACAAAGCGAGGTATGAAATTGGTTTGGCACGATGAGTTTGATTATAACGGACTACCTGATAGCAATAAGTGGACCTACGAGGATGGCTTCATAAGGGACGGTGAAAAGGAATTCTATACGAAGAATAGGGTAGAAAATGCCAAAGTTGGAAATGGCCTTTTAACTATTACAGCCAGAAAGGAAGAATTTGTTAATTATAATTATGCTTACTACAAAGGCTTAATGTCAAAGGAAAGGTATTTTTCAGAGTTAATTAAATACCCAAAACAATTCCGGGGTAAAGCAGCCGATAGCATACCGGCCTGGGTTCGGAATAGATATGATTCATTAGCTCATTATACGTCTGCATCTTTAGTAACCAGGGGCAAAGCAAGCTGGAAGTATGGAAGGGTGGAGATAAGGGCTAAACTTCCGAGAGGGAAGGGAGTTGTCCCGGCTGCATGGATGCTCGGAACCTCTTTCTCAAAAGAAACTCCGTGGCCACAATGCGGGGAAATTGATATCATGGAATTTGTAGGGCGGGTACCTGGTCAGATATACGGGCATGTGCATTACAAGGATCCTGCAACAAATAGGCATGTACATTACGGAAGCGCTTATAAGTTGCCGTTATCGGGTAGTCAGTGGCATGTTTATGCTGTTGAGTGGAACAGCAAAACAATAAGTTTTTTTTGTGATGATAAACTGTATTATACTTTTATGGTGAGTGAAGCCGGCCCAGCCGAAACCAATCCGTATAATAAGCCATTTTATTTATTACTTAACATGTCTTTGGGGGGGGCTTTTGGGGGCATGGTTGATGACACAATTTTCCCTCAACAGTATCAAATTGATTATGTACGAATTTATCAATAAAACAAAACTATCTTGAAAAACGAAGCCTGGAAAGCAATTATTCAGAAAGTAGATAACTTTTCGATAAGGAAAGGGTTAACATCATTTGTTAATCCATATTCAATGTTGGTTTTAAAAGATTTTCCAGATATCGCAAATGGCATAGATTACTGGCAAATTGATGGTATTTCCCTGGTTAATGAAATTAATAGGTATAAAGGGGCCAAGTTTGGTCGTTTTAGTTTTGATGATACATCGGTTGCTCCTGTGGTGTTTAATTATGCTTTAGAGAATAAGTTAAAAGTTGGTATTGTTGGAACTAAACACGAGTATCTAACAAGCGCCGTTAAGGTTATAGAATCTAAGTATAACATTAAAATAAGCTACTATCGAGATGGCTATTTCAGCACCGATCAGGATAGGGCGGATTGTTTAAAGCAGATTATTGACAGCCAAATAGACATATTTATTTGCGGTATGGGAACTCCGCTCCAGGAGCTTTTCCTGATTGATCTAAAAAAAATTGGATGGAGCGGTTATGCTTTTACCTGCGGAGGTTATTTGCATCAAATAGCACGAAAGGAGAATTATTACCCAGCCATTTTTGATAAATTGAATATAAGGTGGATATACAGGATAATTGATGAACCTAAACTTTTTAGGAGATATTTTATTCAATACCCCAGATTTTTTATTAAATTTTTATTTTTTAAACTTCGGTCGCCTAATAAAATTTAGATTTACTAAACCTGAAGTACTTTGTAAAATAGATTTAAATTACAGGTCTGGCAAATAAAATAAGCCAATTGGAATTACTTTCAATTGGCTTATTTTATTTTGGTAATGTTTGTTTTTTACCCTTGATAAAAAAGGTTTTGGAAGATAGTTTATTCCAAAAGACTTATAACTTCATTGTAATCGCTGATGTTTTTATCTGCTAAAAGGCTCTTCTGCTTTGAAAAGTAAAACGTTTTGATCCCTAAGTTCTTAGCCGGTATTATATCTGTTTCCGAATCACCAATCATCCACGAGTTTTCGAAATCTATGTTATAATTATTTTTTGCCTGCAGAAACAAGCCATTTTTGGGCTTACGGCAATCACAATTATCTTCATCAAGATGTGGGCAAACAAAAAAATGATCAATCATTGAGCCTGTTAGAAGGTTAATCTGATTGTTAATTATTTCCAGCTTTTGCATTGAAAGTAAACCTCTTCCAACACATCTTTGGTTAGTTACCACGACTATATGTTGGAAATGTTTTTTTGATAATAGCAAAAGATCTTTTATACCCGGAATAATCTCAATCTGATCAAGTTCCAAAACGTAACTATGATCTATTTTTTTATTTATAACACCGTCGCGGTCAAGAAATAATGTGTCTTTTTTATTATATTGGGATAACATTTTCAAAAATTTTTTGCGCCCGGTAATAATCTTCAGGTATACCTATATCTATGAATGTTGAATCAAAAGCTTTTGCGAAAGCAGCTATTCCAGGCAGATTTTCTTGTAGAAAGTCTGTTTCAAACGAAAATTTTCCCGGGAAATTAAATTTATTTATCAAATGTTTTTGCATAAAATAAATTCCGCCATTAATTTCAGCCTGCGTTACGATGTTGCCAGGGCTTTTTTCTTTAAACGATATTACCCGGCCATCGGGCGAACATTCAACTGACCCGTATCTGTCGGAGTTTGATATTTTTTTTAAGGCTATCGTTATCTCTGCCGATTTTTCTGTTGCAAATGTTTTAAGTTCATTTAAAGGGATATCAAATGAGGTATCCCCGTTAATAATAAAAAAATCATTGGCAATGATTTTGTCGGCAGCCTTAAAGATAGCACCTCCAGTTCCTAACGGCTCATCCTCAATACTGTAATCAATGTCTATTCCGAAAGACGCATCAACGCCATTATAATGATCACGAATAATCTCCCACTTATAACCTACAGCCAGGATGACCCTTGTTATGCCCTGCTTTTTTAAATAATGTAAAATGTAATCCAAAAAAGGTCTGTTCGCTACTGGCGCCATCGGTTTAGGCACCTCCGAAATTACAGACCTTAGCCGGGTGCCAAGTCCGCCAGCCAACACTACAGCTTCCATTATTTTGCGGGTTTATAATCAGAAAATATTTCCGCCTCAACAATGCAGCAAATGATGTGACCTATTAAAATGTGAACCTCCTGAATTCTGGGAGTTTCATTTGACGGCACTTTTATGCAATAATCGCACAACTCGGCCATTTTTCCGCCGCTCATGCCGGTAAGCCCGATGGAGATGATATTTTTTTCTTTACAAACCTCAAGTGCTTTTATGATATTGGGTGAATTTCCTGAAGTTGATATCCCGATAAATATATCTCCTTCGTTACCCAAAGCCTGCACCTGGCGTCCAAATAGTTTTTCGTAACCATAATCGTTGCCAATTGCTGTTAATACAGATGTATCAGTTGTTAAGGCAATTGAAGGTAATCCGGGCCTGTCAAAATAAAAGCGGCTAACAAATTCGCCGGCGATGTGCTGCGCATCGGCAGCGCTCCCGCCATTTCCGGCAAGTAGTGTTTTTTTATTTTGTTTGTATGCGTTGGTCACAATTGCTGATACTTCGGCAACTTGTGCTAACAATTCCGGACTTTCTAAAAAAGCGGTTTTAACCGCAATCGATGATTTTATTTGAGATTCAACGATAGATAACATATGTGTATTTTTTAATTATAAATCTTCCAGCCGTGGCATCCGCCTTCACTAAAATGAAACGGCATTACTCGTCCGTCAAAGGTTTTTAATGCGTTGATTACATTTATTCTTTTTTCAGGGTCCACTACAAACATCATAAAACCGCCGCCTCCTGCTCCTGATACTTTGCCTGACAATGCGCCGGCCGCTATAGCAGTATCATATATTATATCGATAGATTCATTGCTTATTGAGGTAGCCATTTTCTTTTTGTCAACCCAGGCGCTACCTAATATTTTAGCATAACTGCTAATATCGCCTTTTAATAAGGCCTCTTTCATATCTATTGCACTCTGTTTGATGTTATGCATAGCCTCAATAGCAGTAACATTTCCTTGAGAAGTGTTTTTTTGTTGTTCTTCTATGATTTTCGCTGATGAACGGGATGCGCCTGTAAAAAAAAGCACCATTGATGATTCAAGTTCATCTATAATCCAACGTTTGATGCGCAGCGGATTTACAATAACTTTGTCTTCTTTCAAAAACTCCATAAAATTGAACCCTCCAAAAGTTGCAGCATATTGGTCCTGTTTGCCACCGGTAAGGGCCAAATCAATGCGTTCAATTTCATAAGCCAGGTGAGCTATGTCATACTCACCTAAAGGTAAGTTCCACCATTCTGTAAAAGCTTTTACAATTGCAACAACCATTGTAGAGGATGAACCCAAACCGCTTCCCGGAGGCGCATCTGAATGAGTTGTAATACGGAAACCTGTTAAATTATTTATGTGATAATCCTTCACAAGCCTGTTATAAACACCCTTAATAATATCAAGGTTTCCATCTATCGGCAATGCCTCCAGAACATCATAGCTTAGTTTTTGATTTAAATCAGCTGCTACAATTTCTATCTTTTTTGTTTCATTGACATTAATTGTGCAATAGGCGTACAGGTCGATGGTAGCGTTTAATATAAAACCACCATAAATATCACTGTATGGAGACACGTCGCTTCCGCCACCTGCAAGCCCTAATCTCAGCGGAGCTTTAGATCTGATAACCATTTTAAAGAGTTGTTTTAGGTATGAATGTATTTGTTAATTAAAAACAATGTTTTTCTCGATTAACTGAATACGAAAGTATAAAAGAAATGCCATAAATCGTAAAAAAAAACTAAATATTTCTTCAATTTTTGTTGATAATTGAAGAAATGTGTCTTAGAGAATGAATTATTTGTAATTTAGTTAAAAGCAAAAGAGGTCAGAAATGCTTGTAATGTCATATGCATAATCCATACCTCCTTTTTGAAAATCTGATGGCGATAGCGCAATAAAACCTTTTTATTAACTTGTAGTTTGGAAGGGGTGTGGAAGTATCGCCTCGCTTGACTAATTTAGTTGTGTATTGCTTTCTTATAAACTTTGAAACGTTTATTAATTCCAGCCTTACGCTTTATTCTTATCTTAAACATTGGTTGATCGGCTATCTGGCCGATTCAACCAATGTTTAGGCGGCGTGAGCTCTTTTAAAAGAATAGTGTGTGCAAAGTGACCTGTTTTGTCGGGTAAATGAGTGAAGTGTTATTATTTCAGGTAATTTTCGTTAAAAGGGGTTCACTATGCTTTAATTAAAAATGATATATCATATTCTTTTCAATGGCGGACTGATTTTTTGTTAAAACGTCATTCTCAGAAAACTTGGCTAAAATGATTCTGCCTACTTTAATCCTGCCTTGTTCATATATTATATAAATTTTCCCGTTTTTATCCTGCGTTACATCCGGGTAAGCGGCACCATATTGTGTATCGGTATCTAATACCAGCTTGTATGGCCATGTTTTTCCATTGTCTTTAGATATAAAGGCTGTAAGGTTGTTTCTCCATGTGCTATGATCGCCTACTAATAAAATGTTTCCTGATTTAAGTTTCCCAAAATAAAACCTGCTTGCCGGCATAGGTTTCACACCTGTAAAGCTAACAGGAGATGTCCAGGTAAGTCCTTTATCTTGACTATATGAAATATAAATACCGTCTTTTTCGCGTGACAATGCGGTATATGCTGTATCATTATTTGCTACCACCATTTCTTCGTCATAATCTCGTTTTGTTAAATCAACAGGTATTTTTGAGTAGAAACTATAAACGGCAGATTTGTCACCTAAATAAGTTGATCGGTATAATATAGGGCCGTCTAAATCTCTCGGCGTTGGCGTAGCGGGATAGCCGTTCCATGTATTGGTAAGCAGGCTCGGTCCAAAGGCAGGGAATATCATGGTTGAACTATCGGGGCCGATAGGAGTAGGTTTAACACTCATTTCGCCGCTAAACATCCGTACTGGTTTAGTCATCACTGTATGATTGTTCTCCTGTTTAATCATCATGTTCCACATTCCTCTTTTACCGCCATCCCAGCCACCGCTAATGGATGTCCAGGAAATGTGCAGGTTGCCAAATTTGTCGTTCCAGAGTGATGGGTCAATTTGTCGGTCAAAATCGTTTTGTGAAGCTATTATCACATCATTGTTAATCCATGTTTTCCCCCAATCCATACTCTTGGAAATAGTTATATAATTTCCAATCTCTTCACCTTTTTTGCCGCAATACCAGGCGGCATACAATACGCTATCTTTAATTCCGATAGTTGAAACACCTTCCCACCCACGTTCGGCAATATATTTGTTGGTTACCGGCACATTGTAAAGGAAATAGGTGTTGGTTGATGAATCTGATGTGAGCGAAGAGAAACTGTCTGGTGATACTCCGTGTGTAACGGGCGGTGGATCGATAATTGCTGAGTTAACAGTATTTTTTTTGCAGGAAGAGGCAGTTAAAGTAATAAATATGACAAAGAATAAAATAGGGGTATTTTCTTTTTTCATTGTTGATAATTTACTAAAGATTTTAAAATTCAATATTGTTACGTCAATGAACTGATGCTTTGTCATCTAAATTCAAACTAATGGCAATAGCAATATTTTTAGTGTGGCTTTTTTGAAATGCTTTATTTTGTGTTGAAAAACAAATAAATCAGTTCGTGAAATTGTACTATGCGGATGCCGCATTTTCAAGATGTGTTTTTAACAAAACTTGTACAATTAAAAAGCTCTAAAAAGGGGGGGATTGTAAATTTTTATTCTGGATCAAGTTTAATAGGGGCATAATAGTAATAAATTTAATTTTTAACTAATGAATTGTGTGGTACATGATTGTCGAACATTTATCTCAACAAATATTGCATTTTTATTCCGCTCGTTATAATGGATATCGAAAGAAAATAGAAACTTAACAGTTATTTCAGCCTTTTAATTGGATATGTAAACCGATTGTTAAAAATAGGTTAATGAAAATTTGATACGCTACCTACGGTTAGATAATTAGTAAACTCCATAATAAGAATAACGATATAAATCAACTTAAAAAGCGACTCCAGAATCGGAGTTTTTCCTTGTTGTACAGCTAACGTGAACCTGATATGTGTTTGTTGCCTGGAGTATAAAAATAAACTCTTGGGTTCATTATTAAAATTATTATCTTTGACAGTCAAAAAACATGATTTATGTAAAAAAATAAATTTTTTATTTGAATTATGTTAATTATTTCTACCTTTTGTTGAATTTATTGTGAATTTTATGTTCGGATCCAATTCATCTGCGCCTCGTAATTATCATTTTGATGTAGAAGGAATTAACGCTATTGCAAATGAGGTAATCGATATTGAAGCGTCAGCAATATTAAATCTTAAAAGTCTCAATAATGATAGCTTTTGCACAGCAATCGGTTACCTGATCAACGCAAGCGGCAGAGTTATTATTTGTGGGCTTGGCAAATCCGGGCTTATCGGAAAAAAGATTTCTGCAACACTTGCCAGCACAGGTACCCCAAGTTTTTTTCTTCATCCGGCCGAAGCAATCCACGGAGACTTAGGAATGATTATGAGTAACGATGCCATCATTACCATATCTTATTCAGGTGAAACAGATGAGGTGTTGAAACTCGTACCAATTATCAAAAAACTGGGCATTCCACATATTTCAATAACCGGTAATCCTAATTCAACGCTTGCAAAAAACTCAGATTGCTCTTTAAATGTTCACGTTGCCCGTGAAGCATGCGCATTACAATTAGCGCCTACCTCCTCAACTACCGCAACTTTGGTTATAGGCGATGCTTTGGCGGTCGCGTTGATGAAACTTAAAAATTTTAAGGAGCATGATTTTGCTCAATTTCATCCGGGAGGAAGTTTAGGCCGTCAATTGTTGTGCAAAGTATCAGACGAAATGGTAATTGATCCTTTGCCGGTAATACGTCCCGACGACAAAATAAAGGAAGTCATCATGTCAATTGGCTCAGGACAGCTTGGCGTTACCGTGGTTATTGATGAGGCCGATTCGATAATAGGCATCATAACCGACGGAGATTTGAGGAGGGCCATGAGTAAATTTGAATACGACAACGGCTTTTTTAATTTGACAGCGAGTGATATCATGTCAAAAAACCCAAAACGGATCCGGCCTGGCGCACTTATAGCCGAAGCGGAAAGTATGATGAATGAAAATAAAATCAATTCATTGATTGTAGAAGATAATAATAAACTTGTAGGTATACTTTATCAAAGAAAACTAAAATATGGCACTTTATGAACAAATAGTGAGCAATAACTTTGTTATTGCCGGTCCTTGCGTAATTGAATCTGAAAGCATTTTATTTAAAATAGCTGAAACAGTTAAGAAAATAGCCGAAAAGGAAAATTTTACTTACATTTTCAAGGCTTCTTTTGATAAAGCAAACCGTACTTCGCTGAGCTCATTCAGAGGAACCGGTATTCAGGAAGGTTTAAAGGCTCTTGAAAGGGTAAAAAAAGAATTTGATTTACCGGTAACTACAGATATTCATGAACCGGCCCATGCAGCTATGGCCGCCGAAGTTGTAGATATACTTCAGATCCCGGCTTTTTTGTGTCGTCAAACAGATCTGCTTTTGGCGGCTGGAGAAACAGGTAAAATTGTAAATATTAAAAAAGCTCAGTTTTTATCGGCCGCGCAAATGAAGTACCCTATCAACAAGGTTATCTCAACAGGCAATAAACAAGTTATGTTAACCGAAAGAGGAAGCATGTATGGTTTTGAGCGCATTGTTGTTGATTTTACAGGTATCATAGATATGATGAAGTTTGGGGTTCCTGTAGTTTTAGATGCTACGCATTCTGTTCAAAGGCCAGGATCACTTGAAGGAAAAACCGGCGGTAATCGTGATTATGTGCCATTCTTAGCCCATGCTGCCGCGGCTATTGGTGTTAAAGGCTTCTTTTTTGAAACCCACCCTAATCCCGAAGAAGCTTTATCTGATGGGCCAAATTCTGTTTATCTGGCTGACTTTGAAAAAATTATACGTGATACGCATAAATTTATTGACCTAAATAAATCAAATAATTAATATATCAAAGATGAAAGTTGTAGCATTTTTGCCGGTAAAAGGAACCAGCGAAAGAATCGAAAATAAAAACACCCGCATCCTTGACGGTAAACCTCTTTTTTTACACACCCTCGAAAAACTGGTGCAGTGTAGCTTTATTGATGAAGTATATCTGGATACAGAATCTGAAATAATTGTTGACCTGGCGAGTGAGGTTAAGTGCAAAGTGCTGATGAGAGACCCTAAACTTGCAACTAACAAAACAGACGGTCATCAACTGTTTTTTAATGAGGTTAAACAGGTTGATGCTGATATTTACATCCAGATATTAGGTACAAGTCCGTTTATCAAGCCCGAAACTATACAAAAAGGCATCGATGTACTGACCAATTCATCTGAGTATGATTCGGTGGTTTTGGTAAAAAGGGAAAAACAATATACCTGGAATCCTGATACATTGCTTACTAACTATGATCTTAATAATATTCCGAACAGTTTCACTCTTCCCGATACAATAATTGAAACCATGGGTTTGTATATCGTGAGGAAGGATACAGCTTACAGTACCCAACGACGCATCGGTGATAAACCCTATATGCTTGATGCCAGTAGTCTTGAAGCAATAGATGTTAACTATCCCGATGATTTTGAACTTGCATCGTACATTGCTGCAGGTAAACGCGAAGATGAAAGAAAACTACTCCGTAATCTTGCGCAGTTGCTTACATCACCAATGCTTTCTGATATTATGGATGACTTAGGCATCGAAAATAAAGTTATCAAAGGAATGAAACTTAATATCGATGGTAAAAAGGTACTTGGGCGGGCTAAAACATTGAAGATTAAAGAACGTACTCCAACCGACACTAATTCGATTTACGACGCTTTGCTCACTTATAAAACTATAGTGCCAAATGATATAATCGTTGTGGAAAATGAATTACCTCAGTATGCTTATTTTGGTGAGTTAAATGCCAACTTAGCATTGAGAGCCGGGGCGTCGGGCGCAATTATCGGCGGCATGACACGCGATCACTCTGAAGTAAACGCGCTGCAGTTTCCGGTATTTTCAAAAGGTTATAACTGCCAGGATATAAAACATAAAGGAACCGTAGCCCATTATAATAAACAGGTACAGATTGAAAATGTAACAATTGATCACCAGGACCTGATATTTGGAGACGGGGAGGGCGTTATTGTTATACCTCAAAAATACGAAGCTCAGATATTGGAACTAAGCAAGGAAGTAATTAAAAAGGAACGCAAAATTGTAGCAGAAGTTGCCAATGGGGTAGACGTTTTAACCCTAAGGGAAAGGCATGGTGACTTTTAAAGCCTTATAAATAGTTAGAATAGCGGTTGTCTACCTTATAATATTCTGCTTAAACATAATTAGAAAACAACAAACACTTTTATTCTTAAACATGTCCGATAAATTTAATTCGATCAATACATTTATATTGGATGTTGACGGTGTATTGACAGATGGTACAGTTTATGTAGGCGAATCGGGTGAGCAATTGAGAGGCTTTAATATCAAGGATGGTTATGCCATACAATTAGCTGTAAAGTGTGGTTATAATATAGCAATCATTACCGGTGCAAAATCTAAAATTGCTCAGTACCGGCTAAATTCACTTGGGGTTTTTGACGTTTTTATAGGAGTGGAATCTAAAACAGATGTGCTAAATACTTATGCTACTGAGAAAGGTTTGAACTTTGAGCAGATGCTTTACATGGGTGATGATATTCCCGATCTGGAGGTTATACAATTGGTAGGTTTACCGGCATGCCCCAGTGATGCCGCAGAGGAAATAAAAGATTGTTGTAATTACATATCGCCTTTGGCAGGCGGCAAAGGTTGTGTGCGAGATGTAATTGAGAAAGTTTTAAAATCACAAGGAAAATGGATGGGGGCGAAGGCCTATAGTTGGTAACGAGGATATTTTTAAATAAAAAAATGTCTAAACTCATCAGTTTTAAAATTAAGCATTGATGGTTTTGTTGCACCTACACAATTACCTTACTGCAGATATCAGTTTATTAAATCATGAAAACAATTCTTATCACCGGTGGAGCCGGTTTTATCGGTTCGCACGTAGTTCGTCGTTTTGTCACCAAATACCCTCAATATACCATTGTTAACCTTGATGCGTTAACCTATGCTGGTAATCTTGAAAATCTTGAAGATATTCAGCATGCCGCAAATTATAAATTTGAGAAGGCCGATATTACCGACAGGGAAACCATTAGTAACATATTTGATAAATACCAGGTTACCGACGTCATCCACCTTGCTGCCGAATCGCACGTTGACAGGTCAATTTTGAGTCCGATGGATTTTGTTTATACCAATGTTATTGGCACGGTAAATTTATTAGAAGTGGCGAAAAACAAGTGGAAGGATGACTATAGTGCACACCTGTTTTACCATGTATCAACCGACGAGGTGTATGGGGCCTTAGGCAACGAAGGTCTGTTTACCGAGGAAACCAGATATGACCCGCACTCGCCATATAGCGCAAGCAAAGCGTCATCTGACCACTTTGTGCGTGCATATCACGATACATACGGTGTTAAGGTTGTAGTTTCCAATTGCTCTAACAATTACGGACCGTACCACTTCCCTGAAAAACTGATACCGTTGATGATAAACAACATCATTAACAACAAGCCATTGCCGGTTTATGGCGATGGAAAATACACCCGCGACTGGTTGTTTGTTAAGGATCACGCTATTGCTATCGATCTGATATTTCACGAAGGAACAATAGGAGGTACCTACAATATCGGTGGATTTAACGAATGGAAAAATATTGATCTTGTGCATTTACTTTGCGCGCAGATGGACGAAAAGCTTGGGCGCGAAGAAGGTACCAGTAAGAAGTTGATTACTTTTGTGAAAGACCGCCCTGGCCATGATCGCCGCTACGCTATTGATGCAGGCAAAATTAACAAAGAGCTTGGCTGGAAACCATCGGTAACTTTTGAACAAGGGCTTTCAGAAACTATTGATTGGTTTTTAGCAAATAAAGCATGGCTGGATAACGTAACCAGTGGTGCCTACGCCCATTACTACGATAATCAATATGCAAAAAATTAATAAAAAATTGGTATAGATTTTATGACCGTTACAACCACACCTCTTGAAGGATGTATCGTTATTACACCACGTATTTTTAACGATGATCGTGGATACTTTTTTGAATCATACAACACGCAATCTTTTAATAATGCTGTTGGATACGAAGTTAACTTTGTTCAGGATAATCAGTCATTCTCAACAAAAGGTGTATTCAGGGGGCTTCATCTTCAAAAAGGTGAATACTCACAGGCAAAACTTGTAAGGGTAACAAAAGGCGAAGTTTTGGACGTTGCCGTTGATTTAAGACAAAAGTCGGCTACTTATGGACAATATCACGCCGTATTATTATCTGAAGAAAATCACCAACAGTTTTTCATTCCGCGTGGCTTTGCTCACGGCTTTATGGTGTTAAGTGACTTAGCCATTTTTCAATATAAATGCGATAATTATTATAACAAAGCTGCTGAAGGAGGATTACACTTTGCAGATCCTGATCTGAATATTAATTGGGGTAGACCGGCGACCGAAATCCTGGTGTCAGAAAAAGATCTGCAGCTACCATTTTTGAAAGATGCGGGTGATTTTGGCTTTTAAAGTTTAATTTTACCTTTTGAAAAATACCTGTAAATCTTAACATGAAAAACATTTTAGTATTCGGGGCTTCCGGGCAACTTGGTCAATGCTTAAGAAAAATTGCAACAATTAAAGGTATAACCGAAATTTTTTTTCTTCCCCAATCAGAAGGCAATATTTTGAATACCGATTTGCTTAGTCAGGTATTTGAACAATATAAACCGGCCTATGTTATCAATTGCGCTGCATACACAGCGGTTGATAAAGCTGAAGATGAGGTTGAACTTGCCCGTAGAATTAACAAAACAGGTGCTGCTAACCTCGCTACTCAATGTAAAGCATGCGGAGCAGTATTGGTACAAATTTCGACAGATTTTGTTTTTGAAGGTAACAGTCCTAATCCGCTTGTGGAGGATGATATTGCAAGCCCAATAAGTGTTTATGGGCTTACCAAACTTGAAGGCGAACAGGAGGTAGGGGATATTTTGCCCGCGCATTTTATTATCCGCACCAGTTGGCTGTATTCTGAATTTGCCAATAATTTTGTCAAAACAATGTTAAAGCTTGGTTCCGAAAGAGATGAGTTGAAGATCATTGCCGATCAGGTTGGAACGCCTACTTACGCTATTGACCTTGCCGGTGCTGTATTGGATATCATAACTTCAGGATCAGAAAGCTATGGCATTTATCATTATAGTAATGAGGGACTAACCTCGTGGTATGATTTTGCAAAAGGTATTTTTGACATATCATGCACCAAAGTAAAAGTGTATCCTATCCGCACCAGCGAGTATCCTACAAAGGCAACAAGACCAGCTTATTCAGTGATGGATAAGGCTAAGATCAAGCACACTTTTGGTTTACAGATTCCCTACTGGCGGGATAGTCTTATTGTTTGTATCAACGAGCTAAAATCGGCACAATAACATAATCAGATCTAAAATATGAAAGGAATTATCCTGGCAGGCGGCTCAGGTACCCGTCTTTATCCTATAACAAAGGCCATCAGTAAACAACTAATGCCTATTTATGATAAGCCAATGATTTATTATCCCCTGTCGGTATTGATGCTGGCCGGGATCAATGAGATACTAATTATCACAACACCTGACGATCAGCCCGGATTTAAACGTTTATTGGGCGATGGCAGCGAACTCGGTTGCCGCTTTGAGTTTGCTGTGCAGGAGGTTCCGAATGGGCTTGCACAGGCATTTGTTATCGGTGCCGACTTTATTGGCAATGATAAAGTAGCCTTAGTGCTGGGTGATAATATTTTTTACGGATCTGGTTTCAGCACGCTTATTCAAAGCTTTAATGATGTAAACGGAGCAGCTATCTTTGCCTACCCCGTTGCCGATCCTGAACGCTATGGCGTTGTTGAGTTTGATAAAAATTTTAAGGCGCTTTCTATCGAAGAGAAGCCTTTAAAACCAAAATCGAACTATGCTGTTCCGGGTTTATATTTCTATGATAACCAGGTTGTTGAAATAGCAAAAAATATTCCAGCTTCGCCAAGAGGCGAATTTGAAATTACCGATGTTAACAAGGTATACCTCGAAAAACAGCAGCTTTTTGTAGGTGTAATGGATAGGGGTACGGCATGGCTTGATACTGGTACATTTGATTCATTGAGTGATGCTACTGAATTTGTTAGGGTGATTGAAAAGCGCCAGGCTACAAAAATAGGTTGCATTGAAGAGGTTGCCTACCGCATGGGATATATCAGTTATGATGAGCTTCAGGCCATAGCGGTAAAATATATCAAAAGCGGATATGGTAAGTATATTCAAAGCATTGTCCGGCAGTAAAGTTGTCTATATCATACTGCATTAACGTTATACTAAACTAAAGTCATAATAAATTTGGTTAAATGGTAAAAATCGCGCTAATTACAGGTATTACAGGCCAGGATGGCGCATATCTGACCGAGTTATTACTTTGCAAAGATTACATAGTTCATGGTATTAAAAGACGGAGTTCGTTGTTTAATACCGATAGGATTGATCATTTATACCAGGATCCGCATGATGCTAATAAAAACCTGATATTGCATTACGGAGATCTTAGCGACAGTACTAATCTCATTCGTATTATTCAGCAGGTGCAGCCCGATGAAATTTATAATCTCGGGGCAATGTCGCATGTTAAAGTAAGTTTTGATACCCCGGAGTATACTGCCAATGCCGATGGCATAGGTACGTTACGCTTACTTGAAGCAATCCGTATTCTGGGTCTCGAAAAGAAAACCAAGATTTACCAGGCTTCAACTTCCGAACTTTATGGTTTGGTACAAGCTGTACCACAGTCAGAAACCACGCCATTTTATCCTCGGTCGCCCTATGCCGTGGCCAAATTATATGCTTACTGGATTACTGTGAACTATCGCGAAGCGTATGGTATTTATGCCTGCAACGGGATTTTGTTTAACCATGAAAGTCCGCTGCGCGGCGAAACCTTTGTTACCCGTAAAATTACGCGTGCAGTTGCTAAGATTGCCATGGGCCTGCAGGATAAATTATATCTGGGTAATCTTGACGCACAGCGCGATTGGGGGCACGCTAAAGACTATGTTGAAGCAATGTACTTGATATTGCAGCAGGAAGTTGCAGAAGATTATGTAATAGCTACCGGAGTAACAACCCGTGTACGCGAGTTTGTACGCCTTGCCTTTAAAGAACTTGGTATTGAGGTTGAATTTAAAGGCGAAGGTGCTGATGAAAAGGGATATGTAGTTAGCTGCAGTAATTCCGATTTTCAGGTGGCTATTGGTAAGGAGATAGTTGCTGTTGATGAGAAATATTTTCGCCCTACGGAGGTAGATCTCCTGATCGGTGATCCCACGAAATCAAAAACAAAATTAGGCTGGGAGCCAAAGTATGATTTGCAGGGTTTGGTTAAGGAAATGGTAGCCGCGGATGTTGACTTATTTAGGCGTGAAAAGCTGCTTGAAGATTCGGGCTATAGCATTAAACAACAGTTTGAATAAGACTTTAATGGAAAAGGATGCAAAAATATACATAGCCGGTCATAGGGGTATGGTCGGTTCGGCAATTTTGCGCAAGCTGGAAAATGAAGGTTTCACCAACTTTATTACACGTACATCGGCAACGCTTGATTTGCGTAACCAGCAGCAGGTAGCTGATTTTTTTTCATCAGAAAAGCCCGATTACGTTTTTCTTGCAGCGGCTAAAGTAGGCGGCATTATAGCTAATAATACTTATCGGGCCGAATTTTTGTATGATAACCTGCAGATCCAGAATAATATCATTCATAACTCGTATTTAAACGGCGTAAAAAAGCTGATGTTTCTTGGCTCAAGCTGCATCTATCCTAAAATGGCGCCACAACCGCTAAGGGAAGACTACCTGTTAACCGGCCCGCTCGAAGATACAAACGAACCATACGCTATTGCAAAAATAGCCGGTATAAAAATGTGTGATGCTTATCGTGCTCAATACGGCTGTAATTATATTTCGGCAATGCCAACTAATTTGTATGGTTACAACGATAACTACCATCCTCAAAATTCGCACGTTTTGCCGGCGTTGATCCGCCGCTTTCACGAGGCTAAAGAGAATCAAGTACCATCTGTTACTATCTGGGGCACGGGATCGCCCAAACGCGAATTTTTATTTGCCGATGACCTTGCGGAAGCTTGTTATTACCTGATGCAGAATTATAACGAGCCTGGACAGGTAAACGTAGGTACAGGCCAAGATATCTCCATAAAGGATCTGGCATTGCTTATTAAAAAGATAATTGGTTACGAGGGCGAAATTAATTTTGATACCTCTAAGCCTGACGGTACACCGCGTAAGCTAATGGATGTTACTAAACTAAACGAAGCAGGCTGGAAATACCACACCACACTTGAACAAGGTATTACGCTTGCTTATAATGATTTTTTGAGTAAAGGGGAAATGGTAGCACAACGTTAAGCAATCAATTACAATATCTGTTTAAAACTAAAAATCCTCAATATCCTCCAGGGAAGTTGAGGATTTTTAGTTTTAGTTCACCGTGCTCATGAGCGTTACAGGAACGTTCCTGCCGCTACAGTTTCATTGGTCGATTCGTCAACCAATATCATTGACCCTGTGATTCGGTTTTTCCGGTATCCATCAAAAACAACAGGTTGCGTGGTACGCAAACGTATTTTTACCATGTCGTTCATTTTGATATCGGCATTTTCCTCGTTTTTTTCGAGTGTGTTGATATCCAGTTTATAATAAACTTCTTTAATAATCGCCATCACCTCGCGGGTGGTGGTTTTCAAATAATATTTGGCGCCGGGGCGGGGTGCGCGGGTTGCCATCCAGCAAATCATAGCATCCAGATCCTGGCTTACCTCCGGTTCGCTTTCGTTTTTTACGATCATATCGCCGCGGCTTACATCGATGTCATCTTCCAGGGTAATTGATACCGACATCGGTGCAAAAGCTTCTTCAACCGGCCCCGAATAGGTATCTATGGATTTGATGACCGAAGTTAAACCTGATGGCAGTACAGTAACTTTATCGCCGGGTTTAAATATACCGCCTGCTATGCGGCCGGCGTAGCCACGGTAATCATGGTATTCCTCAGCATGCGGGCGTATCACGGTTTGTACCGGAAACCGCGCATCGGCATGGTTTTCATCGCCTGCGATGTGGATGGTTTCGAGGGTATGTAAAAGGCTGGTACCGGTATACCAGGGCATCGATGCGGATTCATTAACCACGTTATCGCCCGCGAGTGCACTGATCGGTATAAAGCGAATATCCTTTACATCAAGCTTGCCCGCAAAATCGGTGTATTGCTCAACAACCTTATTAAAAGCTTTTTCGCTGTAATCAACCAAATCCATTTTGTTTACGCAAACTACAATGTGCGGAATTCGCAATAGCGATGCGATGAACGAGTGGCGGCAGGTTTGTTCAACTACGCCTTTGCGGGCATCTATCAATACCAAGGCAACATTAGCGGTCGACGCGCCTGTAACCATGTTACGCGTATACTGGATGTGACCGGGCGTATCGGCTATAATAAATTTTCGTTTCGGCGTAGCGAAGTAACGATAGGCTACATCAATAGTAATACCCTGTTCGCGCTCAGAGCGCAGGCCATCTGTTAACAACGAAAGATCAACGTGTTGCAGGCCTTTGCGTTCGCTCGATTTCTTTACGGCCTCTATTTGGTCTTCAAAAATGGATTTTGAATCGTACAGCAAACGCCCGATCAGGGTACTCTTCCCGTCGTCGACACTGCCTGCCGTAGTAAAACGTAATAATTCCATGTGGTGGTATATTGTACTCCGGTTAATTAACCGAAGGTTTACTGATCAAATTTTAAAAATAACCTTGTTTTTTCCGGTCTTCCATCGATGTATCCGAGCGTTTGTCATCGCTGCGGTTGCCGCGCTCGGTACTACGGGTTGCTGATACCTCTGCAACAATTTTTTCCAATGTATCCGCTTCAGATTCGATACCGCCGGTAATTGTGATATCTCCGAGGGTACGGAAACGCATCAGTTTGTTTTCAATGGTTTCGCCTTCGCGCAACTGTAAAAACTCGGATGCCGGTAACCAGGTATTATCGCGATAAACAGCATTGCGCTGATGCGCGAAGTACAATGAAGGGATAGCAATATTTTCCTGGAGGATATAGTTCCAGATATCCATTTCGGTCCAGTTACTGATCGGGAATACACGGAAGTGTTCGCCCATACGCTTGCGGCCGTTAAAAATATTCCATAACTCGGGGCGTTGGTTTTTGGGATCCCACTGGCCAAACTCGTCGCGGTGACTGAAGAAACGTTCTTTAGCACGCGCCTTTTCTTCGTCGCGCCGGGCACCGCCGATAGCCGCGTCAATTTTATGGCTTTCGATGGTATCAAGCAGGGTAACTATCTGCAACTCGTTACGGCTGGCGTTGATGCCGCTTTCTTCAACCGCACGGCCTTTGTTTATCGATTCCTGCACCGAACCAACAATTAATTGTACGCCCAGGTTTTCAACCAGTTTGTCCCTGAAATCCATAGTTTCGGGAAAATTATGGCCGGTATCGATATGGATAAGCGGCATTGGTATTTTGGCAGGCCAGAAAGCTTTTTTGGCCAGGTGAGTAACCACTATCGAGTCTTTACCACCGGAAAATAATATGGCAGGACGATCAAACTGTGCAACCACTTCCCTGATCACGTAAATGGCTTCCGACTCCAGTTCCTGCAGATGAGTAAGATAATATTTATGCATTGTTAGCTATGAATACCCTGCTAATTCCACCTAAATAGTAGATTTTAGCTATTGAACTGCAATTATACATAATTATGCACAATTATAGTGCTATGTAATTGGAATTTAGCAAAGCCGGCAGAACAAATAGGTACAAAGCCATCGGGCAAAAACAGTTAGGCCCGCGTCTGGATTGTTTTGATCATTTGGTTAATAACATCCGGGGCGCCGGCATCAAACCAGGTAAAGTCCTGGTCTCGCCTAAACCAGGTAAGCTGCCTTTTAGCAAAGCGCCTGGTGTTTTGTTTGATGAGGGCGATGGCTTCATCAAGCGTGGCCTTCCCGTCAAAATAATCAAACACTTCCGAATAACCTACGGTATTTAAAGCATTCAGATGCCGGTAAGGCAGGAGCGATCGCACTTCTTCAATCAGTCCTTGTTGTACCATTAAATCTACCCGGAGGTTGATGCGCCCGTAGAGCTTTTCGCGCGGCATATCAAGTGCAAGCTTCACAATATTAAAAGGTCGTTTATTGAAATTGGCATTACGGAAAGATGAAAAAGGTTTGCCTGAGGTTTCAAAAACATCCAATGCCCTGATAATGCGTTGCGGGTTGTTCAAATCAACTTCGGCGTAATAATCCGGGTCAACTTCTTTAAGGCGTTGCTGTAGGTAACTTATGCCTTTCTGCTGTAATTCGAGATTTAACTTGTCGCGTATTTCAGGATCGGCTGTAGGCAAATCGTCAAAGCCTTCGCAGATGGCTTTGATGTATAGTCCTGATCCACCAGCCATGATTACTTTATCATGCGTTTTAAAAAGCTCATTCAAAAGTGGTAAGCCCTGTCGCTCAAAATCACCTACTGAGAAATTTTCCGTTATCGAATGCGAATCAATAAAATAGTGTTTGGCGGCGGCAAGCTCATCAGTATCAGGCTTGGCTGTGCCGATACTCATCTCCCTGAAAAACTGCCTTGAATCGGCAGATACAACAACCGTATTGAAATGCTGCGCCAACTTAATGGCAACCGCAGTTTTACCAACAGCGGTTGGGCCGGCAACTACAATAAGGGAAGCCCCCTCTAAATCTTCTATGGAAGGGGAAACTTTTAATAATTGATTTGGTGTTTTAGTTAAACTATTCATTTAAAGGCCCTCCCTTCCGGGGAGGGGTGGGTGGGGTACTAATAGTCATCACTACTGCCACCACGGTGCGATCTGTCGTCGTCATCAAAGTTTTCATCGTCGCTAAACTCGTTGCTGAACTCGTCTTCCTCTTCTTCCTCGTCGTGGCCGGAAACTCCTTTTTCTTCCGGCAGTTCTTCGGTATCAGTAACTTCCGAAAAATCTTCGGCATCCTCAGGGTTGAAGGCCATTTCGTTCAAAAAGTCAAAATCTTCTGTTGTTGGCGGTAACACGGTTGGGTTAAATACATTGCCGAATTGTTTAGGCGCCTCGCCAACTGATTTTACAACCAAAGGATAGGTAGTACCTGGTTTTTCATCTAAAATGATCTTCAGTAGTTCAACATGAAAATCAAAAGGGCGATCAAAATTAAAGGTGTAATAAAATTTCTGGTGCGGATCATCAATATAACTTGATAATTTCACTTTGCCCATTAAGGCCACGCCACGGTCAATGCGTCTTTGGTTTGGCATAAAAGTTATTTCCTCACCTTTGGTCCATTGATCATTACTGATATAGAATGATGAAGAATATTCCGGATTATAACCGGTTGACTGATGAATTGCGCGGTGAAGATCTTCGAAAGTTTGGTTCGATTTAACGTCAATCTCTCTCGTAACGTCATCATAGTCTTCAAAAGTAACCCTGAACCTGTATAGTGCCATTGTTTATAGTGGAATTTTGGACAAAAATAATGTTTTAATTTAATTTGTGTCAGCCACAACTTTTAAGCCAATTTCCAAACCTTTGGCTATGGTAAAGCTTAAAGCGGCTTCGCGGGTGTTAGGTATTTCGCCTTCCAGGATAGCTTCGCGGATCTGGTTTTTGATAATGCCAACTTCGCGGCCTTCCTTTAAGCCAAATAACTGCATGATATCGTTACCGGTAACCGGCGGCTGCCAGTTACGGATGCTGTCGCGCTCTTCAACATCTTTTAATTTTTGTTGAACAAGCTCAAAATTGTTACGATACTTTTTGATCTTATACTCGTTTTTGGTGGTGATGTCCGCTTTACACAACAGCATCAATCCCTCAATATCATCGCCTGCCTCAAAAAGCAAACGTCTAACCGCCGAATCGGTAACGATAGACTGAGCCAGCACAATAGGCCTCAGGTGCAGCTGCACCAGCTTTTGCACCTGTTTCATTTTTTCGTTGAGCGGCAGTTTTAACTGGGTGAATATTTTGGGCACCATGCGCGCGCCTTTATCCTCGTGGCCATGAAATGTCCAGCCGTGGCCCGGCTCAAAACGCTTGGTTGCAGGCTTGGCAATATCATGCAATATGGCGGCCCAGCGTAGCCAAAGGTCGGGCGTGGTTTCGCAAATGTTATCCAACACCTGCAGGGTATGGTAAAAGTTATCTTTATGGCCTTTGCCATCAATATAATCAACCCCATAAAGGGCAACCATCTGCGGAAAAATTTTGTGCAGCAGTTTAGTGTCAAACAGGTAATTAAACCCGATTGATGGTACCGGCGACAGGATGATCTTGTTCAACTCGTCGGTAATGCGCTCCTGCGAGATAATGCTGATCCTGTCGGCAGTGTTTTTAATAGCCTCAACCGCGATATCATCAATTTTAAAATTGAGCTGGGTAGCAAACCTGATGGCCCGCATCATACGCAGCGGATCATCCGAAAATGTCTCGTTAGGATTGAGTGGGGTGCGGATCAGTTTATCATGAAGGTCCTGGATGCCATTGAAAGGATCGAGCAATTCGCCGTAGGTATCGGGGTGCAGGGAAATGGCCAGCGCGTTGATGGTGAAATCGCGCCGTTTCTGGTCGTCTTCCAGCGTGCCGTTTTCAACAATGGGTTTGCGCGAATCGCGGCGGTACGATTCTTTGCGGGCGCCTACAAACTCAATTTCCAGGTCCTGGTATTTGAGCGATGCCGTGCCGAAGTTTTTATACACCGCCAATTTAACTTTCAGCGTTTTGGCTACCGCTTCGGCAAAGTCGATGCCGTTGCCAATTACCACGATATCGATATCCTTTGATGGGCGGTTTAAAAAAATATCGCGCACAAAACCACCTATAGCATAAGCCTGTACATTTTGCTGGCCCGCCAACCGGGAAATAACAGAAAATACGGGATGCCTGAGGTGTTGCTGCATGGTTTGATGCTTGAAAACGCTAATAAGGGTACAAAGGTAAGATTAATTAGGGATTGTGCATCCTGTAGTTGCAAACTACAGATATAGTGTGTTTGAAGTTTAAAACTTCGGATAGCGGAGACGATAATGTTTTATTGTCCTTGCGCTCGTTTGCAACGAGCGCTTAACGTGGTTTCGCGATTGCATCGCGCGGTTTGCGTTTTAAACGCAAACCCATATTAAGCGCTCGTTGCAAACCCATATTAAGCGCTCGTTGCAAACCCATATTAAGCGCTCGTTGCAAACGAGCGCAAGAATGTTATATTGAAATACTTTTGCCTAACCTCTAATCTCCAGTCTCTAATCTCCTATCGCCTCAAAAACTCAAACTTCCCATCCGGAGCCAATCTCATGATAGTGGATGGCGTTTTGATCTCCTTGCTATGCTGCTCCAGGTCAACCACGTAATCAACCCCGTCAATAATCTCCTGGTCAACCTGCGAAAAATATTGCGGTGATGCTTTACCGCTGATATTGGCGGATGTAGAAACCAATGGTTTACGCAAACGCTGAATCAATTGCTGGCAAAAAGGCATATTTTTTACTATCCTGATGCCTACGCTTCCATCGGCAGCGATAACAGCGGACGAAATATTTTTAGCGCCGGGCATTACCAGCGTTAAAGGGTTCTCGGCGTATTCAATCAGGTCGTAGGCTAACGGATTAACTTCCGCGATATAGCTTTCCAGTTTATTTTCGGTATCCAGCAAAATGATCATGCTTTTGGCTTCGTCGCGCTGTTTCAGGCGGTAGATCTTCTGGATGGCTTCGGTGTTGGTGGCATCGCAGCCAATACCCCAAATGGTATCGGTAGGGTAAAGGATAATGCCGCCTTCCTGAACAACTTTCAGCGCTTTGGCTACTTCGTCTTTAAGCATGGTTCAATATATTTTGGTAAAGCCGCGTTAGCTGCAGGCTCAGTTTATCATCAGTAAAATTGGCTGCATAAGCGCGGCCTTTGGTTATCATGGTTTGCCTTAACCGGCTATCTTCAAGTACCTGGTTTATTTTTGCAGCAAGGTTTGTATCATCATCCGGGTTAACGTACAGGCTGTCCGGTCCGCCTGCCTCCTCAAGGCATGAACCTGTGGCGGCAATTACCGGTAAGCCTGAATTCAGGGCTTCCAATACCGGTATGCCGAACCCTTCATACCTCGACGGATAAACAAATATGGTTGCCAGCTGATAAACGGCAGGTAACTCGGTAAAGGTAACATCTTTTAAAAATATTACCCTGTTGCTTAAGTTGTTTGCAGTAAGGTAATTCTTAACCTCTTCTGCATATTTAGTTTCTTTACCTACAACAACCAGTGGTGTGCCGTTATTTACATTTTGCAAAGCCTTAACCGTTAGCAGCAGGTTTTTGCGCTCCTCGATAGTGCCTACACTTAATATAAATGTTTCGGGCAGGTTGTATTTATCTTTTACTGCAGACTTTTGCGCGACGGTTTGCTCAAGAGCGAAAACAGGATCACATCCCTGGTAAACCACTTCGATTTTTCCGGAACCGATGCCAAGCAACTCAATCAGGTCATCTTTTGTTTTTTGGCTGATGGCGATGATCTTATCCGCAAATTTACAGGCATGTTTAACCTTAGCCAGGTAAATGCGGTAATTAACCGGACCAAACTGTTTGGGGTACCGCATAAAAATCAGATCGTGTATGGTAACTACCGATCTGATACCTGTTTTTTCGATGCCCGATGGCAATTCGTGGCTCAGTCCATGATACAGATCAATGTCATCTCGCAGCAAATCTTTAACAATACCTCTGCTCCGCCACCACGAGGTAAACCATTTGCTTTTGGGCGTTACAGTACGGATGTTTGGAAAATTGCCAATGAAACTGAGCCGCGGATTGGCTTTGGCTTTCGGCGTGTAAAGATAGAGCGTATTGGCCGGATTGACGGATGCGAAGCCTTTAATTAACCAGCGACTGTAATTGCCCAGGCCGGTGTTATTGTAAAAAGCGCGTTTGGCATCGTATCCTATCTTCATGTTTAAGTCTTGAGTCGGAAGTTTAAAGTTCTAAGTCGCTTTTAAAATTTAAAGCCATAAGCGAAGGCTCGGAAAATTATCCATGCCATCACTTATGACTTTAAACTTACGACTTCAGACTATATTATACCGCTACGTTGTTTTCACGCAGGGCGTCGTTTAGGGATGTTTTTTTATCTGTCGATTCTTTGCGGGTGCCGATAATCAGGGCGCAAGGCACCTGGTATTCACCTGCCGCGAATTTTTTGGTGTATGAGCCGGGGATCACTACCGAACGGGCAGGAACACGGCCTTTATATTCAACCGGGGTGCTGTGGGTTACGTCGATAATTTTGGTTGATGCAGTTAAAACCACGTTAGCGCCTAACACGGCTTCGTGTTCAACATGTACGCCTTCAACCACAATAGCGCGCGAGCCTAAAAAGCAGTTATCTTCAATAATTACCGGTGCAGCCTGTAATGGCTCCAAAACGCCGCCGATGCCAACACCGCCGCTTAAGTGAACGTGTTTGCCAATTTGTGCGCATGAACCTACGGTAGCCCAGGTATCAACCATGGTGCCTTCATCAACATAAGCGCCAATGTTTACGTACGATGGCATCATGATAACGCCTTTGGCCAGGTATGCGCCATAACGGGCAATGCCGTGGGGTACTACGCGTACACCGGTTTGTTTATAATCAGTTTTAAGCTTCATTTTATCATGAAACACAAACGGACCGGTTTTAATTTCTTCCATCTGCCTGGTAGGGAAATACAAAACAACCGCTTTCTTAACCCACTCATTAACATGCCAGCGCGAACCAAGTGGTTCGGCTACACGGATTTCGCCTTTATCTAACCGCTCAATAACGGTTTCAATAGCGTTAGTGTATTCATTAAAATTAAGCAGGTTCCTGTCTTCCCAGGCCTCTTCAATCAGTTTTTTGAGATCTTGCATTGGTAAAATTAAACTTTTGGCAAATTAAAGGATTTTTAGGGAATTATGGTTGATTTTAAAGAGAATGCGATGTAAGCCTGGTTTCGTTAATATGGAATCCGTTATATGCCTGCGCTGTGAGATTACAAAAAGGAATTTGCCGGTTTAAAATGTAAAAGCAGTTATCTAATTTTACCTCCCGGCTGCTTTTTGTAAATATAGTGTGATGGATAAGCAACGTAATTTTTATAAGGATGTATTATTAGGCGTAGCCGTGGGCGATGCGCTTGGTGTTCCGGTTGAATTTAAATCGCGCGAAAGTATAGCTCAAATGCCGGTTAATGATATGGCTGGCTTTGGTACGCATGATCAGCCGCCCGGTACATGGTCTGACGATAGCTCGCTGACTTTTTGCCTTGCCGATGTTTTAGCCGATAATTATGATCTGCAAAAAATTGCCGATAGCTTTGTTGGTTGGTTATATGACGAACAGTGGACTGCACATGGTGAAGTGTTTGATGTTGGATTTGCTACCCGAAATGCCATCGAACGGGTTTTGCGAAAAGTGCGCCCCGATTTGGCAGGTGGTTTTGAAGTGTCGTCAAACGGAAACGGATCATTGATGCGGATTTTGCCGCTGCTGTTTTATATCAAAGATAAGCCCATAAACGAACGTTTTGCTATTACTAAAGCTGTTTCTTCAATAACTCATGCTCATGTACGTTCGGTTATTGCCTGCTTTTATTACCTCGAATTTGCAGGTAAATTACTAACGGGTAATGATCGTTTTATTACGTACCATGAGTTAAAGAATGAAGTAAGTTCATTTTTAAATTCGACAACTATCAGCCCCGACGAAATTTTGTTATTTAACCGTTTGCTGAAGGAGAATATTTATGAATTGCCCGAAGCCGAAATACAAAGCAGCGGCTACGTGCTGCATACCCTTGAAGCCAGCATATGGTGTTTACTCAACACCTCAAATTATGCAGAAGCTGTATTAAAAGCCGTAAATTTGGGGCTTGATACTGATACAACCGGCGCGGTAACCGGCGGATTGGCTGCTTTGTGTTATAGCCACGAGACTATCCCAGAGCATTGGAAGCTGATGCTGGCCCGCAATAAGGATATTGAAGCTTTAGCCGACAGGTTGGCCAATAAGTATGAAAGGAACAATTAAAAATGCCCGAAAAAGAAAAACTCAGAATAGATAAATACCTGTGGGCCATTCGCCTGTTTAAAACCCGTACGTTGGCTGCCGATGCCTGTAAGGCCGGGCGGGTAAAGCTGGATGGTAAAAACATCAAACCATCGTACGAGGTTAAATTAGGCGATGTGTACCAGGTAGCCAAAGGGATTGAACGCAAAGTGGTGAGGGTTGTGGGCCTGCTCGAAAACCGGGTTGATGCCAAAACTGCCGTTGGTTTTTACGAAGATATCACCCCGGTTGAACAAACCCAGGCCTTCAAATCCATGTTTCATGCACCCATACTTAAACGCGACAGGGGAACGGGCAGGCCAACAAAAGCCGACAGACGCGAAATTGATGATTTGAAGGATAATTTTTTTGAAACGGAGGAAGAGGAGTAACCCCCCAGCCCCCTAAAGGGGGAGACTTAGAATCAACTCGGGTTTGAGCTCCCCCTTTAGGGGGCTGGGGGGCTCAATAATGCTCCTTATGCTCCGTACTTTCCCAAAGTTTAAAAGCCTGTATAGCCTCATCGCGCAGTAATTGGGAGAAAGGCAGTTTGCGGCTTTCCATATCGCGCTCCAGTTCATCATAAATAAAATGGTCGTCAAAACCTATGGCTGCAGCGTCGGCCTTGGTATTGGCGTAATAAATTTTATCGATGCGTGCCCAGTAAATGGCGCCGAGGCACATGGGGCAGGGTTCGCAGCTGGTATAAATTTCGCAGCCGGCCAGGTTGTAGGTGCCTAATTCCTGGCAAGCCAGGCGGATTACCGATACCTCGGCATGGGCCGTAGGGTCGTTAGTGGGTACTACCCGGTTGGCGCTCCGGGCCACAATCATACCATCTTTCACAATAACGGCACCAAACGGACCGCCCATTCCCCGCCTGACATTATCTTCCGAAAGCTCAATAGCTATGCGCATAAATTTTTCGTGTGCCGCGTTTTCCATATGTTTTTTTGATAGTAGGTTAATTTGAAGATAGACTAAGTTTTTTCAGCTTTAAAACTTTGCACCAATAACTCATTTTCAAATTATGCTGTGCTCTCTAAAAATAGAAAACCCCAACCGGAGTTGAGGTTTTAATTTAAAAATGTGACAATTGATAATTTGACGATTACAGGCAATGTTCAAATCGCCGCATCATCAAATTTTTAAAATTGATGTTATTTTTTGTCTTTAGCGTAGGCTTCGTTAAGGCGTTTCACAACGTCTAAAGTAACGTCTAAACTTGGATCGCCGTAAAGTACGGTTGGGTTAGCTTTTGAATAAGTTAACACCATTTTGTAGCCTTTTTCTTTAGCGTAACCTTTAACAAAATCGGCGATTTTATCATAAAGTTTAGCGTTTTCGGAAGCCTGCTCATTCTGAAACTCGGCGCCCGCGTTTTGCGAATAACCTTGCAGCTCCTGTTGTTTTTTAGCTAAGCGTTGCTCAGTAGCCTGGCGTTGATCGGCCGGCATGGTAGCTGCATTTTTCTGGTATTCGGCAACCTCGCGCTGAAATGCCTGGCCGCGGCCTTGTAGGTCGGCTTGCGATGCTTTACCTTTTTCTTCTAAACGTTTAGAAAGATCTTTAAAATAATCGTATTTGTTTAGTAACGAATCCGAGTTTACATAAACAATAGCTTCTTTATCGGGCGTTGCCGTGGTGGTTGCAGCAGCCGGTTTATCGGCGGTTTTATTTTGAGTACAGGCGGCAATGCTACCTGCAATTGCTAATCCTAAAGTAAGTTTGGTTAAAACTGAAGCACTGGTTTTCATTTTGTCAATTCTGAAAAATATTGTAAAATTTTGACAAAGATAATCTTTCGTGGCAAGTATCCTAATTTAGATTTGGGATTTTGGATGTTCGATTTTGGATTTGTTTTTGTGGATTAAACCGGTTAATTTTTGTTTTTTGGGATTACACCGATTGGATCTTGATTACCCCAATTTCAGGTAAGGGGTTTAAATAGATCCTCCTTCCGGCTCTTGGACAAGCGGTATTTTGATTTGGGATTCATTTTCCATTACACCGGTTAATTTTTGATTACCCCGATTTCTGTTTTCAGAATTACACTGATTTTGACTGCTGATGATTTTTTGCGTTGATTTTGCTGATTTTTTCTGAACAGGAATTTCTCCAATGGAAGAATTATGAAATTTTTGCCTGGCGCTTTAAAATTCTGGCTGTTCTGTTAATTCACTAATTCCGGTTCAGCTAATAAAGCAAATTCTGGTTCTGACAAATTCTGTTAATCCTAAAATTCTGTAAATTCTGATTCAGACAATCCCGGTTCTGACAAATTCCACAACCGTACTTTTATCCACAAATAATCGTTATTATGGGGTATTTTTTGTAAGTTTGAAGATTGTTTCATTAAATAAATATGAGCGAAGAAATTCAGGACAAATCCAATTATTCAGCAGATAATATACAGGTTTTAGAAGGTTTGGAAGCGGTGCGTAAGCGCCCTTCGATGTATATAGGCGATACCGGTGTTAAAGGTTTGCACCATCTTGTGTATGAAGTAGTTGATAACTCCATTGATGAAGCCCTGGCTGGTTACTGTGATGATATAAAGGTTACTATACACGTTGGCAACTCCATTACCGTAGCTGATAACGGCCGCGGTATCCCTACAGGCATCAATACCAAAGAAGGTAAATCGGCGCTTGAAATAGTAATGACCGTTTTGCACGCCGGCGGCAAATTTGATAAGGATACTTACAAAGTATCGGGCGGTTTGCACGGTGTGGGTGTAAGTTGCGTAAACGCGCTATCAACCCACGTTAAAACTATAGTTCACCGAGAAGGTAAAATTTTTACGCAGGAGTACGAGCGTGGTAAACCGATGTTCGAGGTGAAGGCGATAGGCGAATCGGACAAAACCGGTACTATCCAAACTTTCCAGCCCGACCCGGAAATTTTTACCACCACTACCGAATATAAATATGATACCCTTGCCGCCCGTTTGCGCGAACTTTCGTTCCTGAACAAAGGCATCCGCCTGAGTTTAACCGATGAACGCGAAATAATGGAGGACGGTACCTTCCGCAGTGAGGAGTTTTACTCGCAAGGTGGCTTACGCGAATTTGTTAAGTTTTTAGATGGCACCCGCACACCGATCATCCCCGAGCCAATTTATGTAGACGGCAATAAAGGCGGTATCCCGGTTGAGTTGGCCCTGCAATACAATGATACCTACAGCGAAAACGTATTCTCGTACGTAAATAACATCAACACCATCGAGGGTGGTACACATGTGGCAGGTTTCCGCCGTGGTTTAACCCGTACTTTAAAGGCATATGCCGATAAAGAAGGTTTGCTGAAAAACGTAAAAGTGGAGATTAGCGGTGATGACTTCCGCGAAGGCCTTACCGCCGTAGTATCGGTAAAAGTGCAGGAACCGCAGTTTGAAGGCCAAACCAAAACCAAGTTGGGCAACAACGAGGTGATGGGAGCGGTTGACGTAGCCGTTGGCGAAATTTTAGGTAACTTTTTGGAAGAAAACCCTAAAGAAGCCCGACTGATTGTGAATAAAGTGATCCTTGCGGCCACTGCCCGCGCAGCCGCCCGTAAAGCGCGCGAAATGGTACAACGCAAAAGCGTGATGACAGGTTCGGGCTTGCCAGGTAAACTGTCAGACTGTGCCAACTCAGATCCAACCCTTTGCGAGTTGTTTTTAGTAGAAGGTGACTCGGCGGGTGGTACCGCCAAGCAGGGCCGTAACCGCGAGTACCAGGCTATTTTGCCATTACGTGGTAAGATCCTGAACGTGGAGAAAGCCATGGAACACAAAATTTACGAAAACGAAGAGATCAAGAACATGTTTACCGGCCTGGGCGTTAGCCGCGGTACGCCTGAGGATGATAAAGCGCTCAACTTAACCAAGCTCCGCTACCATAAAATCATCATCATGACGGATGCCGACGTGGACGGATCGCACATTACCACATTGATCTTAACCTTCTTTTTCCGTTACATGAAAGAGTTGGTTGAGGCTGGTTATGTGTACATTGCTTCGCCGCCGCTATACCAGGTTAAAAAAGGTAAAGAGTACGAATATTGCTGGAACGACGCGCAGCGTGATGCGGCTATACAGCGCCTTAAAGGTGCCGGTAAAGAAGATAGCGTACATGTGCAACGTTACAAAGGTTTGGGCGAGATGAACGACATCCAGCTTTGGGAAACTACCATGAACCCGGCAACCCGTACCCTAAAACGCGCCACCATCGAAAATGCCGCCGAGTGCGATCATACATTCAGCATGCTTATGGGTGATGAGGTTGCGCCACGCCGCGAGTTTATTGAGCGCAACGCTAAATATGCCAAGATAGATTCGTAAAGCCCCCCGGCCCCCTGAAGGGGGAGGGATGGTTGATATAAAAAAAGCCTGTTTCTTTTTGGAGGACAGGCTTTTTTTATATCTTGATTAGCTTTCCTTTATAAACCACTTTCCCGTTCAGTTCAATCACATAAACATAAACGCCCGATGCAAGCCTTACCGGGATGCTGTTCTGTAACCCGTTAAAGTTTTGGCTGATGTTGAGCCTGCCGTCAATACCATATAGTTTAATCTGATAATTGTTGATATCGCCGCTCAGGATGTTAAGTTGATCAGCAACAGGGTTGGGATAAATTACAAACTGTTGAGGTTGCAGGTAAGTGGCGTCGGCAAGGTTGGAATAGATGATGCTACCCGTAACGGTAGTTAATTGGGCGCGATAGGTTTGTTTGCCTTTTTTTAGGTTACCATCGGTATACTGGTAGCTGGTAGCAGCGCTTACGGGTATGGTAGCTAAAGTTGTAAAGATGCCGGGTGAAGTCAATTTTTCCCAGCTGATTGTTTTAAGGTTGAAGTAAGTGCCCAAATTTAAGCTGAGCACCGCGGCATTGTTAATAATGCCCGCCAGTAATGTTTTTACATAGCAGCCTACACCCTGTGTAGTAACATCAATTGTGTAGCTTTTTATCCCTTCAAAGCCATTCCCGGCGGCGCTGACCGCGTAGTATACCGATGTTTGGCTTGATGCCGGGACAATCATCATGGTATCGGCAGTGGTTGAGAGCTTTTGCAGCAGGTTATCTTTGATAGTATAAACCGTGTAGCCCTGGCTGCCCGCTTGCGGAGGCCATTGCAATAGCGTGCCATCGGTACAGTTATATCCAACATTTAAAGCCAGGGGGCGCGAAATGCTGAATGGTTTGCTGTAATAGGTTTGTTGCCCTGTCTCCATTTTAAGCATCGCCCTGGTAAAAACATCCGGGCTATGCCAGGTATAGTATTTTGCTTTCAGCGAGGCGTTTGCAAGCTCGTGCCAGGATGCCCCATGATCATAGCTCACGCTTATTTTACCTTGAACATCCGGAAAGGAGCTTTGCCAGCGTAGGTAATTATCATCATCGGCAAAAAGCTGATCGTTTGCGGAAGGGTAGATCCACTCAAAATGATTGGCTTGGATGCTGCGATAAGCGATATGGAATTGTTGACGCGCAGTTGTTACCCTGCTGCCTTTAACCTGTATGGTGTAAACTCCCGCTGCCGGGTTGGTTAACGTTACCTGCTCAACATTATTAATGGTATCCATCTTCCTGGTTGCCGGGGCTTTAAGCGAATCTGCAGAAGGGAAGCTGCTTAACACCCAGGGTAAAATCGTCTGGCCGCCCGGCGTGATAACCCGGAGGTCAAGGTTGTTGACCAGTGCCTTGCTGGTGTTAATACCGGCAGGTATATCGTTCCAGGCCAGGGTCACTTTAAATTCTTTACAGCTATCCGGAATGGCGACCTGGTAGCTGGTTTCGCCGGCGTTGGTGACCGAGCCGCTGATGAATTGTTTATTATTAACAGTCCGGATAGCTTCAAGGGCATTGAGGCTGCCGTAGCCCGATTTAAAGCTGGGGCCGGGTGTATCGCCAACTGCATCGGCAGTATTAATCAGGATGCTTTTTATTAAAGCTGCCGAAGGCTGGTGACCGGTTTGTTTTTTATAAGCCTGCTGCAACAGGGCCACCGCGCCCGAAGTTAACGCGGCTGCTCCCGACGTTCCATCTTCGCCATCGGCAATAATTTCGGGTTTAACGCGCCCGTCGAATGTGGGTCCGGCCGAACTTAGTTCTTCCGCAATACCGGTACGGCCGGTGCCCCCAACTACCAGCACATTTTTGGCCTGTTTAAAATCTCCCGAAAGATTGGCAAAGCCGTTAATCCCGGCGTAAATTCCGGTTTCCGGGGCCGTATTGCCTATATTACCTGATGAAAATACATGCACAAGTGAATCATTTTCAACAATCTGCTTATCGTAAGCGGCGGGCTCTGTACCGTAATAATTTTCGATGCCGGTACCGTAAGAGTGGTTTTGTACCGAAATATTAAATTTTTTAAAAGTTTCATCACTATCGGGCATCAGGTTTTCGAAGGTTGATGAAGTAAACCTCACTTCGGGTGCCGTGCCTTTGCCTTTGATGTAGGAGTTGGCGTTACCGCCAATCAAAGTAGCCATGGTAGTGGCATGGCCGGAAGTTATAGAAGCTGTGTTAAATGAATGGAAAGACCGGCCTAACAGATCAAGGTCGTCATCATACCTGTTTTCCTTTAGCGCTACATTAATGTCTTTTCCGGTTATTTCGGGCTGGTTGGCCCGGATAGCCGATATGGTATTTACGCCGAGATCAATATCGTTTACGGCAAGTTCTTCGTGGGCCTGGCGCACCTCGTTAGCAAATAGTACAAAATTGTTTTGAAGCAACTCAGGGAGGTTTTCATTTTTTATGTTGATCCGTACAAGGTTACCTGCCCGGGTAATTACCTTGCCTATGGAATTTAAACGGGCGATGGCACTATCTGAAGCCGTTACCGCAACCTCGATAGTTTGCGTTTTATCGGGATGTTTTTGCCAGGTTTTTACAAGGTTGTCTGTCGCTTTCCATAGCGGTGTAGCAATATAAATATCCTTAACATTGGGATCGGCACTGAGTTGGGGGGAGTGGGATACGATAAAGTAGTTATAGGTGATCTGTTTCAGGATGTGGTATTGATGCTGGGCCTTAAGCGGATCATTAAATTTAACAAGATAGGTTTGATTGGTATTGCTTAAACCTGGTGTCGCGGCATTCGGCGCTTTATATATCAATGCAACGGCTTTATCACTCATGGGCTTTTGCGACCAGGACAGTTTGAAGCAGAGCAAAAGCAATATTGAAATAAGTACGGTTTTAGTCATAGGCGGTTGATGTGGCAAAACCACAAAAGGGAAGCTGCAGCCTTCCCTTTTGTGAATGTATTTTAGCTGATCATAAGCTAAACCTCAATTAATACAGGTAATTTAACGCGATTTGATCATTAGCGTTAAAGGTACGGTCCGATCCGGTTGAGCAGGCCAACATCCATGATCCTGCATCGGCCTTGGTTGGCGTACCCGGAATGTTAATAGCACCTATACCTGCCGAACCTTCATTATCGCGCGCCCCGCCGCAACTGAACGCGCGGTTCATGTAATCGGTATGGCGGAACCCGATGCAATGGCCCATTTCGTGCTGTATTACCGAGGTAACGTAGCCCAGGTCAGGATTGCTGCCGTAGGCCTGCGCGTTGGTATTCATCTGGATCTGGCTGTAAGGGTTGCCGGATGATGTAGGGAAGCCCGATGAGCCCAGGGTAATGTAACCGCCGCTTGGTCCCTGGTTAAAACCGATAATTTGAATAGCGCCGCCGCTGCTTACCATTTGAAATTTAAGGGTAAGGTTTAAGGCGTTGTAACGTGCTACGGCGGCAGTAGCCGCGTTGAGGTAAACAGTAGGAAGGTTTGATACCGATACAGTAACCGTGCGTGGTAAGTTTTTAACCAGGTTTGTGGTGCGGTATTGCTCAACATCGGCAATGCGCAGGGTGGGGCTGGTGCTTACTTCTGCCAGGTTGGCAGGGGTTAGTAAAATATCGCCTTCAACAAGGTAATTATCGCCCTGGCGGTGTACATCATCGGTGCTGAAACCGAGGCTGGCTATGTTTTTCAACACATCATCAGATACTTCTGTTTTACCGGTTGTGCCGGTTTGTGTTTTGCTTTCTTTTTTACATGAGAATAGCACGGAGATTGCGATAAGCACACTTAACCCAATCCCAATTAAAAGGTTTCTTTTCATTGTTTTAGTTACGTTTAGATGTAATAAATTCTCAGCAACTGGCCAGCGCTATTAACTTATACGTAATATATAAATAAAAAGTTATTAATATTTAATTGATATTGAATAAAATATGCTTTTTATGGATAGTTTTATTTAAGCAATATGAAAATCATACTTTTAAATGTTTGAAAATCGATTTAGTATACACCAGTTTTTTTTGATCTTTTTTCGCTTTTTTATGCGGGAAATAGTTACAGGATAGCTACTTGACAACTTTCATAGCGCCGCGCAGTCGGCTCCGGCGTGTTTTCAGTTTCAGTATTTCCTTTCCATAATCAATAACCGCTTTATATTTCGTTAAAATATCACCGCCCAAAACACCCAAAACCTGCGGGTGGCCCATATGGCTGTAGGCTACGTTGATGGTAGACAGATCAAGCACAGCCACCTCAAATTCGGCAACGGCAAGTTCGCCGATGTGCAGATCGCTTACCGATGCCGTGAATGATTCCATGGTGTTGGTGCCAAGGCCGGTAGAGAGTTTGTCGCTGGCCATAATGTTCATCTGTTTATTGGCTTCGGCTAAAATCGTACGGTCCAGTGCGGTTTTGGAAGCGCCGGTATCCAGCACCATGGTAAAGGGCTGGGCAAATAATACAACGTCAACTAAGGGATGGAAGCCATCGCCATGCAGGTCGATGATGCGTAGCGGAACTGAAATGGTCATTTGTGAGATGTGCGGATTTTGGATGTGCAAATTACAGATTTGCAAATTTGCTGATTAAAATAGTTGATTCAAATAAAAAGCCCTGGCTGTTAACCAGAGCTTCTGTATGATAGTGATGTCAAATTAAAACGGATACCCGATGGCCAGGTTAAACACGCTCTTGTTAAAGTTAAAATCCCAACGCGGCTCATTGGCCCTAACATAAGGCGTACGCAGCGGGATACCCAGGTCGGTGCGCAGCACCAGCACCGTTAAATCAAACCTTAAACCGAAACCGGCATCAATTGCCAGGTCATTCAGGAAGCTTTTGGTAAATACCGCGCCCGGTTGCGAGCCGTTGGAGTGAAGAAGCCAGATATTACCCGCATCAACAAACAAAGCCCCGCGTACTATGCTGAACAGTTTTGGACGGTATTCGATATTAGCCTCCACCTTAATATCACCCGATTCATCGGCCAAAAATCCTCCGGTACCAACGCCCGTTTGCGGGTCAAATGAACCCGGGCCGATAGCCCTCGCCCTGAAACCACGTAAGCTGTTTGGCCCGCCGATAAAAAATTGCTGGCTATAAGGCAGTTGGGTTGAATTGCCGTACGGTAAGCCAACACCTACAATAAACCTTGTAGCAACGGTACTGTTGGGCGCTGTTTTATGAAAATACCTGATCTCGTTTTCCAGCTTTATAAACTGGTTGAATATAGCGCCGAATAGCTTTTTAGGTTTGCCGCCCGCGCTGTCGGCGCCGATTACCAAACCGTAGAGATTATTCGAGAGAGTTACTTTACCATTATAGTAAAAGGTATTGGTACGATAATCCTCGTTGGTATTGGTAAAAGTATAGCTATAACTTGGCCCCAATATAAACTGCTTATCAATCACATGCTTTAGGGCTGGATTAACAGGACCGTTCGCCGGATTTATACTTTGTTTATATTCATCAGAAACGCTCAGCGGGTTCACAAACTGAAAATTGATAAGATTAAGTTCATGTGAACGGTGCTCGGTTTCGCGCCACTGGTAACCGAATGATAAGTTGAACGAATTTAAGTTGTACAATTTTTGACGGTTAACAATAGAGTAGCCCAAACTTAGATTAGTATGTGGGATATAGGCATCCGCGGCTTTAGGGTAAATGGGGCCGATAAAACGTGGCCACGAAAGCGTTGTCTGGATACCGGCCTGGTACACGTTATACCCCGCGTTTTGCCCGCCTGCCTGCACATCGGTACTACCAAATAGCGTGATTTTTAATGATTCGGCGCCCTTAAAAGCATTGCGGTTTAGCCAGTTCAGGTTAACCTGCGTACCGGTGTAGTTGGCTGATGTGGTGCGGCCTAAAATATCCAGCGATAATGATTTCTTTTTATACTGCGTAAGGAAGTAGTACACATCCAGTTTTGACGAATCGGCGGATACGTCTTCAAACCGGTTTTTTACAAACTTGTACGGGCCCAGGTTAATGAAACGGTTTAAGGAGTTATTGTGCGCCGTACGGTTATAAACCTGGCCGGGGCGCATTAACACCGTATTGGCAAACACATAGGTATGCACCGTATTGCGGCGTTCAACTATATTGTACCATTTGTAAAAAATGGCTTTATCTTTCATCAGCGAGGTATCGCGCAGGGTATAGCTTGGGTAAACAAATATGTTGTTGATGGTATAAATGTTCTTCGCCCTGCCCGGCGTTTCGTTTTTAACGGCTACAAAAATATCAACCTGGTGCCCGGCAATCGTACTGTCTACGTGCATAATCAGGTCTTCAGGCGCGAAGTAATAAAACCCCTCTTCTTTCAGTTTGGCATCAATCCGTAAACGCTCGGTCTTGATTACATCCAGGTTATATTTATCGCCGGGCTTTAACAATGTTTTGGCCGATGTACCTGCAACAGCGGTATCGATACTGCTTTTACCCTGCGGGAAAACAACTTTTCTGATCTTATATCCCGGACCGGTTACGGCAGTATAAACCGCCTTGGCTACTTTTGAACCTGGTTTGCTCACGGTATCACCGCTTACCTGTGCCTGGAAATAACTTTCGTTTTGCAGGCGGTTTTGCAATATATTGCTGTTCTGTTCAAGGTTTACGGAACTTGCCAGTACCGGCGGCTCACCTTTTTTATGGAGCCAGTGCGCAAGGCCTTTGGTTTTTTTGGTTTGTGTTTTAAAGTATAGCCATAATTTAAAGCGCATGCCTAAAATAGTGCTGTTAGGCATCGGGCGCAATAAGGCGCCGAGTTCTTCGCTTAAGGCTTTCTTTTCGCTCTTTTTCAAAACAGAATCCTGTATCACTACTTCACCGCCTGTGTATAATTTCTGCCCGGGCGCCAGGAACTTGGTGGTACTGCAGGCACTCAGCAAAACAGAAGATAGCAGGATATATTTAAAATTTTTAGTCATATAGGCTTAGTTTGAAGTAGTTGTTTGGGGTTGCTTGTCTTGCTGCTGTTGCGTGTTTTTTTGCTCCAGCGCCTTATCGGCTTCCTTTTGCTGTTGGTCCTTTTTTTCCTTTTCCTCTTTTTGCTTTTGCTGGTATTCGCGGCGCAGCCTGCGTTCTTCAGGCGTACGCTTGCGGAAGATTTCCCGGAAACGGTTATAGTCAACCGTTAGCGTAAAGCCAACACCTGTTTCAATAATCTGGCCCTGAATCACAATAAACTCATCGCGACGGTAAGCGCGCAGGGTGTAACGGCCATCTTTACTTAATTTATAGGCGATGGATACGTCGCCGGCAATATTGGATGCTTTCTGGCCCTGCTGGTTGCCCTCCAGGTTAAAGTTATTGCCCACGCTTACGGTAAGTCTGTCGTTCAGGAAGCGTTTAGATAGGCCAACGTTCAAATCCGTCCGATTAGTGGCTGTTCCCGATGAGTAATCCTCGCCGGAGGTTAAGCCAAAATTCAGATCGACACCGGAAATTAAACTGCCTGCAAGCCTGTTTAACTGATCAGACAGTAAGCTGCTTACACTGTTGCGGATAGTGCCTTCTACAGTAGTACCTGCACCCTGGCTTTGCAGCGGGTTATCACCTATAAAGTGCCCCAGCACCAGCACGCCTAACACCTGTTTATTCAGTTCGTTAGGGTCCTGCCTGATCTGTGCGAGGCGGGTATTTACCGTGCTCACTACATCTGACGATACCGAGTACGTACTATCCGGCAGCACAATATCAAAACTGATATTAGGCGTAAGCAACTGGTCTTTTAGGTTAAGGTTAACATTGAAAGGCAGTTTTTGCTTGTACATGGTCATGTTCTGGGTTTCGGTGGTTTGATTTTCAACCAGGTCGATAGGGGGAACGTTGGCCACATAGATAGCCGTCAGGTCGATATTGGCGCTGGTAGGGTCGCCGGTCCATACAATGGTACTGCCTTTTTTAAAGTTGAAAGTACGTTTAACGGTGGCATAAGCCAGGTTATAAGAGCCGGAGTTAACCACATAGGTACCGGTAAGGTTGATCTTGCCGCTTGGGTCGATGCCGCCGTTCAGGTTCGCTTCGCCTTTCAGGTGTACCACATCGCCGTTGCGTTCGTCAATTACAATGGTAAAGGCGGCATTTTTATTAACGGTGATGTTAGCCGAAACATCAAGCCCTGTAACATCCGATTTTTTGAGCGAATCCAGCTGGCGGGCCAATAAAATCGAATCCATTTTAGGCGCGTCTTTATCAATAAAATCAACTACGCCTTTACGGTCTTCAACTGCCGGATCATTAGTTGGCAGCACAAAGGTCATGTCGGTTTTATCGTTTACCGTTAAGTTGGCATCAACTACAGGCTTCGCCATATTACCGCGGATTTTGATGCGGGTATCTACATAAAGCTTACCATAGTACAGTTTATTATCTGCCTGGGTTGAGTTGGTCACCCTGAAGTTGTCGGCATTGATATCCATCCCGAAAGCGAAATCGGTATAGGTTTTGGTGTAGATGCTGCCGCTAACCACCGCTTTTTGCCCTGTCGAATCAACTAAAGTAAAATCATTAAACCTAATGCCTTCGTTGTTGAAAGTGATGCTTTCCTGCGGCATCCTGAAGTAGGAGTTGAGCATGGATACATTAAATCCTACCTTATTAAAATGTACGTCGCCCCGTACCGACGGTGCCGCTGTTGTGCCGGATATTTTAAGGCCACCGGTAATATTACCCGTTGAATTGCGGATACTACCGAAGCTGAAGCCCTCGATACTCTTCATGCTCAGGTTAGCAATATTGAGGTCGAGGTCAAAACGGCTCTCGGGCGCGGTGTAATAGGTGCCGTTCAGATCAACCTGGTTACCTCTGCCGGTAATGTTCATTTGGGCGGCGTAGGCATTGGCAGTTTGGTTGTTCACCTTAAGGGCGATGTTGCCAACGGTATCTCCTTTAAAGTTGAAATCATTTACATTGATGGCGGCGGTAAACACCGGCGAGGTTTGGAAGTTGCTCACCTGTGCGTCGCCGTTAATGGTGCCGCCAACCTGCAATGAATCCTGTTTGGCCATTTTTGTCAATGCCTCAATATGGAAGTTATTGAACTTCACATTAAGCGGACTGTTAAATTCCTGGGTACTGCTGTTAATGCTCAATACCTGGTTGTTATTGGTAATGGCGAAATTGTGCGCCAGGATGCCCTTTTGCCCATATTGTAAAAAGTTGTCATCGCTAACAGCCCATGGCATATAATCAAGCAGCAGGCCATCTTTATTAAAGCTAAACTGGTACTCGTTAGGTAAAATGCTGAAGGTGCCCGCTATCCTGAAGCGTTCTTTTTTTGCGGCATCGCGAACCTGTATGCTTACACCTGCCTTATTATTCTGCGCGGCACCGGAAACGCTGGTGTACAACAGGTCTACCGAACTTCCAACTTTCACTTCATCAACCGAGAAGTTATAGTTAAGTGCATTATTAGCCGTATTGATGTTAAGCGATGCTTTATTAACCGTGTTGGTACCATAAACCACTTTAGGCAATGAACCTTTAACCACCAGTTCGCCGGTTTGGCTGTTAAAGCTGCCGTTAAGCAATACCGGGTCGAGCCGTTTCAGATCAGGTGCGAATTGGCTAAGCAACGGTGTTTTAACCAATCTCGCATCAAACGTAAACTGTTGCGCATCGTATTTAGCTGTCGGTGCAGGTTTGGTTTTAACCGTTTTGCCGCTTTTGCCTTTTACTGCTACCTGCTGACCGCCCGCTATGGCCGTATTAAAATATTTGTTGATTACATCCTGAATGGCCGGGCCAATTTGGGTAAGCTTATACTTACCGGCCATGTGTGCACTCATGACAGGGGTTTTTAAACGCAGTGTACTGCTATCGGCAGTCGCGGTAGATACCAGGCTGATGGTATCCATTTTAATGCGCTGCGTTTTATTCACCAGCAGCAGGTCGGTGGCTTTGATATCGGCGTTCAAATAATCCGGATCGGCAGTTGGCATGTCTGCCACGATCTTGCCGTGAAAGCGCATCTCATCCTTAACAAAATTCAAATTTTTAAGGTTGATGCTATCCACATTTAAAGTGGCTTTAACGGCCGGATATTTTTTGCTAAGATTTGCTTTGGCATCCAAACTGAAATTGATATTAGGATCTTTCATGGTGGCAACGGCCGTATAAGCGCCGTTGCTTGATGTGCCTTTCATTACCAGGTTTTGATAGGTATAACCTTTTACATAAGCCTTGGCCACATTGCCGTTAAACGCTATGCTTGCCTTTTTGGGGTCGAGGCCGGTTCCTTTCAAATCAGCGCTCATGGTAATGCGGCCAACCATTTGCGGCTGTTTGGTAAGCGCGCCAACATTCAGCTCGTTTGCTTTGATGTTAGCGGTATAGGCAGCCGCGTTTTTATTTTGCCCGTTTTTTAAGTTGGCAATTAAATCAATCGCGCCATAGCTTGAGCGGAGCACCATTTTGGTGTTAAAACTGTACATGCTCCCTTTAAAAATACCTTTAAGGTTCATTTTTTCGGGGATACTCACATTTGGCGGGATGCTGCCCGCCGGGGCCAGCCTGGCTATATCACTCCGGCTGGTGCTAAAATCGGTTAGGTTAACATCAAAGGTTGCCTTATTTACATCGGGCAGGCCTTTCATTTTGGCAGATGCCTTGATGTGCGTACTGCTTAAGCCGGTAACTTCGAGGTTAGGGATGTCCAGGTTGTTTACTTGTCCGCTTACTTTGCCGTTAATTTTAAACACGGTACCCGGCGATGATTTAAAAGGCTCCATGCCGGCCATGGTTGGCATCAGCAATAAAACATCTTTTAAACCCAAACGGCTGCCATCTAAATTGGCATTGATGCCCAGCACACCGATGTTTTTGGTAATGGCATCAATAGATGGGTAACGCACCTGTATTGATTTTTGCAGCGTGGTATTCGGCGTTTCCAGCAACAGGTCATTCATATACGCATTGGTCGGCCCGTACAGGAACGCGGTGTGGAACTTATTAACCTTTAAACCGCTTTTTTCATTAAAGCTGAAAGAATTGATCTTGCCTGAAATGGTATCCGGACTGTAAGAAATTTCTTCGGCTTCGGCATTCAGGCTGCGGATATCCATGTGACCAAAATCAAGGCCTTTTGCAATAGCTTTCTGCGCCTCGTTATCAAACTTGATATCATCGTCAGTGAAAGTAACTTTGCCAATGGTTGCCCGCCAGGCCGATTTAGTTGGCGATGATACCAGCGTATCCAGTTTTTTAACCGCTTTAACAACCTCTTTGGCTACGGTTTTAGGCTTGGCTAAAGTTAGGCCTGCTTTGGTATCGCTTAACTCGATGTTTTTGATCCCTACTTTCTGGTTTTTCAGGTCGATCTTATCCATCTCTACCAAAAACTTACTCAGGTCAACTTTGGCACCCATTTCGGCGCTTTGGTAGTCTACTTTTATTTTGGAGATATCGATCACGCCTAAGTTCAGGTCCATGTTTAACGGGGCCGTTGTGGTATCTGGAGGCGGCGGACCAACCGGCGTCTGGATGATCTTCGCGTTCACGTCGCTCAAGGTGATCTTTGGTATGGTGAATTTCATCTTATCCAGGTCAAAATCCTTAACCCGGGTATCAAAATGGCCCAGTAAAAATTGTACATCATTACCGGTAATGGCATCCTTATATTTTACGTTGATCTTATCGAGGATAATCTTATCAACAGAAAACTTCATGGTTGAGGTGGTATCGGTAGGCTTCACCTCTTTTTTCTGTTCACCCGCAAAGGCTTTCATAATGTAATCGAAGTTGAAAACACTATCGGCGCCGCGGTTTACGTTGGCGGTAATGCCCTGCAGGTTGATCTCGTTCACCTCAACCTGATTGTGCAGCAGTTTCAGCATGCTGATATCAACCTTCAGTTTATCGCCGGCTATCAGGGTGTCTTTTTTCTGATCTTCAAAATACACATTTTCTAATACCAATAATTTAGGCAAACCGAGGCTGATATGCCCGATCTGGACTTTGGTATGAATTTTATTTTGTAAAAAAGTTACAGCTTTGTTTTTAGCGAAGTTTTGTACAGCAGGTACCTGTATCAAAATTACTACAAGGATAACCAGCAGAACTACACTTACCAGTATCCAAAGAATGGTTTTAAGGGTTATTCGTAGTATTTTTTTCAATGGTATAAGTATTTCAAAGGTTAAGATGATTAAGCTTCATTATAAACAAATAGAACGCCAAGCAGCGGTCAGCCCCCTCTAAATCTCCCCCGGTAGGGGAGACTTTTAATTTAACTTTTTTAAAGCCCTCCCTTCCGGGGAGGGTTTGGGTGGGGCTATCGGGTGAGGCTTTTTATTTTCAACACCCAATCGCTGAACTTGTTTTTTGATAACTTTGCATTTCATAACGATTTTGTTGAAACGGATTTACTATGCCTGATTTTTCTCACCTCCACGTACATACCCAATTCTCGCTGCTTGACGGTGCCGCCGATATCTCGAAGCTGTACAAAAAAGCCGCTAAGGATGGTATGAAAGCCCTCGCCATTACGGATCATGGCAACATGTTCGGCGTATTTAAATTTGTGGCCGAGGCCGGTAAACACAATGTAAAACCCATTGTGGGCTGCGAGTTTTATGTGGTTGAAGATAGGCATAAAAAGCAATTTACTAAAGAGAATAAGGATGTAAGGCGCCACCAGCTGATGCTGGCTAAAAACCCGACAGGCTATAAAAACCTGGTTAAATTATGCTCATTGGGTTATATGGAAGGCCTGTACAGTAAATGGCCACGTATTGATAAGGAACTTATTTTAAAATACCACGAAGGCATTATAGCCACCACCTGCTGCATTGGCGCATCGGTGCCCCAGGCTATTTTGCGTGACACGCCCGAAAACGCGGAAAAGGAATTTAAATGGTGGCTTGACCTGTTTGGCGAGGATTTTTATATCGAACTGCAACGCCATGACATCCCGGAGCAGCAGATTATCAATAATGTACTGCTTACCTATGCTAAAAAGTACAACGTAAAGGTGATCTGCTCCAACGATTCGCATTACGTGGATCAGCAGGATTCGAACGCGCACGATATTTTGCTTTGCGTAAACACCGGCGATATGCAAAGCACGCCGATAGCAACCGACGAGGAAGGCGGTAAAGGCTATCGCTTCGGTTTCCCTAACGACCAGTTTTATTTTAAAACACAGGCCGAAATGGGGCAGCTGTTTCATGACCTGCCCGAATCGTTAGATAATACCAACGAGATTGTTGACAAGGTAGAGGTGTTGAAGCTTAAGCGCGACATCCTGCTGCCCAACTATATCATCCCCGAAGAATTTAAAATTCACAAAACGCCCGATGCCGATACCCTGAACCAATGGGAGTACCTGAAGCACCTTACGTTTATGGGGGCCAAGGAGCGTTATATCGATATCAGTCCGGAGGCTGAAGAGCGCATTAACTTCGAGTTGTTCACCATCCGTACCATGGGTTTCGCCGGTTACTTTTTGATTGTGGCCGACTTTATCAAGGCCGGGCGGGATATGGGCGTATTTATTGGTCCGGGTCGTGGTTCGGCGGCGGGATCGGTGGTGGCTTATTGTATCGGGATCACCAATATCGACCCGATCAAATATAACCTCCTGTTCGAGAGGTTCCTGAACCCCGACCGTAAATCAATGCCCGATATTGATACCGACTTTGACGATGCCGGAAGACAGCGCGTTATCGACTATGTGGTTGATAAATATGGTAAAAACCAGGTGGCCCAGATCATCACCTACGGTTCGATGGCTGCCCGTACCAGCATCCAGGATGTGGGCCGCGTATTGGATATGCCCCTGGCCGATGTAAGCGCCATGAAAAAGCTGGTGCCCGAAACTTTGGGGATCACTCTGAAAGACGCTATTGAGCAGGTGCCGGAATTAAAAGAGATCCTGAACGGTAACGACCTGAAAGCCCAGGTACTGCGCGAGGCCGAAAAACTGGAGGGTTCGGTACGTAATACAGGTGTACACGCTGCGGGTATCATCATTGCCCCTTACGATTTAACGGAGATTGTACCCGTGGCAACGGCAAAGGATTCGGACCTGTTGGTTACCCAGTATGATGGCCGTGTAATTGAGGATGCAGGCGTAATCAAGATGGACTTTCTGGGGCTCAAAACCCTTACCATTATTAAGGATGCCCTGCGGATGATCAAGCAAAACCATGGTATCACTATAGATATTGATTACATCCCGCTAACAGATCAGAAAACCTACGAACTTTACCAGCGCGGCGATACCAACGGTACTTTCCAGTTTGAAAGTGACGGTATGCAAATGTACCTGCGCGAGTTAAAGCCCGATAAGTTTGAGGATTTGATAGCCATGAACGCCCTGTACCGTCCGGGCCCTATCGAGTATATCCCTAACTTTATTGCCCGTAAGCATGGCCGCGAGCCTATTGTGTTCGATTTACCAGATATGGAGGAATACCTGGGCGAAACTTATGGTATCACCGTATACCAGGAACAGGTGATGCTCCTGTCGCAAAAGCTGGCAGGCTTCAGTAAAGGCGACGCCGACGTTTTGCGTAAGGCGATGGGTAAAAAGCAGATTGAGGTACTGAACAAAATGGAGGCCCAGTTTATGGACGGGGCCGTTGCCAAAGGCCACCCCAAAGATAAACTCACCAAAATCTGGACCGACTGGAAGGCTTTCGCCCAATACGCGTTCAACAAATCGCACTCAACCTGTTACGCCTTTGTGGCTTATCAAACCGCGTACCTGAAAGCACATTACCCTTCCGAGTACATGGCGGCGGTATTGAACAACCAGAACAACATCGAAAAGATCACCTTCTTTATGGAGGAGTGCCGCAGGATGGGGGTAGAGGTGCTGGGCCCGGATATCAACGAATCGGACATGGCCTTCGCGGTGAACAAGCGCGGGCAGGTGCGTTTCGGGTTAACCGGTGTTAAAGGTGTGGGCGATAAGGCGGTTGAAAGTATTATTGAAGAGCGCGCTGCAAATGGTCCATTCGAAAGCGTATATGATTTCGCGCGCCGGTCAAATACCAGGAGTGTTAACCGTAAATCGTACGAGAACCTGGTTTATGGCGGTGCTTTTGACGGTTTCGGCCTTAAACGTGCGCAATTTTTCGCCAAAACGGAGCTCGGTACCTTAACAGGTGTAGAGCGGCTGATTAAGTATGCCAACGATTACCAGAATGTACAAAGCAGCTCGCAATCGTCATTATTCGGCGGTTCGGTAGCATCTTACGTGCCCGAGCCTGCCATGCCCGATGTGGACGAGTGGCCGCTGATTGAAAAACTGAAACACGAAAAAACGGTTATCGGCATTTATTTAACCGGGCACCCGCTGGATAATTACAAGGTTGAATTGAAGCGTTTTTGTAACGCTACGGTAAGCGATTTGAAACTGATGCAAAAAGCCCGCTCGGGCGAGGGCGGCGAAGACGTTACCGCGGCCTTTAACGAGTTGCGCCGAAGAGGCGAACTCAGAATAGGTGGTTTGGTAGCCAACGTTCAGCATAAAATAACCAAAACAGGCAAACCCTTCGGTACTTTTGTGCTGGAGGATTATAATGAGTCGTACGAGTTTGCCCTTTTTGGCGATGATTATGTGAAGTTTCGGAACATGATGATGGATGGTTACTTTTTGCATATCAAGGGCACCATCGAAGAAAAATTCCGCCAGAAGGATAACTGGGACCTGCGCATTACGGTGATGGACCTGCTATCCGAAATGCGCGATAAGCTTACCAAATCATTAACGGTTTGTATCGATGCGAACAAGCTTACCAGCAAGCTGCTTGATGATATACAGCAGATGATCAATGAAAATAATGAGAAGTACCCGGTAAAAAACTGCAAACTCCGCTTCCAGATCAGGGACAGGGAAGAGTTAATGCAGGTTGAGCTATCATCCAAATCATTTAAAGTAAGCCCCAGCGATGAACTGATGGAAGGGATATTCAGCTTGACTAATGAGGAGCCGGTGCTGAGTTAAAAAGTTAAACTTATGAGTGAAACTAAACCGAACGAAGAACCATAGAATCATTGGGATGACGCGGATTTCTTAAATGAATTGCAATCGCGGGTTGATGATTATGAGAAGAGTGGGAGAGTTAAAGGTATCAGTTGGGAGGAGTTTAAAGCCAAAATCAGGAATTGTAATAATGATCAATCCTCTTGGTAATTTACCTCAAATCACCAACCCTAATTCCCCGCCCGCTCGCTGCGCTCGCTTAGCTGTTTAATAAGTTCGTCATTAAACTCCTGTTCGCTTTTGTACAGGATGCTCACTTTTTCGGGCGGAAGTATTTTGGCAAACAAATCGCGGTAGCGTTTGCGGATGCCTACCAGCTGGCTTTCGTAATAAATTTCCTTATCAATCTGTTCGGTGCCGTTGGTGGATGAGTTTGAGTTGTTTAAACGCTTCAGGATCCTCACCGCTGTAAGTTCCTGCTGGTACTGGCTGTACAGGGGCCAGAATTTGGTAGCTTCGTCATCGGTTAAATCAAGCTGCCTGCTGATGTACCTGTTACGGGCGGCTTCCAGCTTCTTGCCCATTCCGCCTTTTTTGGGGCGCGCCGGGTTAAGCTGAGGCCGGGAAGGGGTTTGAGCGGGTACAAAGCGGTTTACCTGCGCCTGCCCCTCATAGCCTATCGCCACAACAAATAAAACAATACAAATATGCCTGATCAAACTATTCATTAACTATTGTCTCCCTGTTTAATTATCTATATAATCCGACAGATCTTCATCTGCATTACCCGCATTGGCTTTTTGGTTGGCATCCATCAGCGTGCGGGTATCGCTCGCGTCCATATGCAACTGCAGGTAACTTTTAATTTCATCAACCGGTACAGACGATACCTCCTCGTGCAGGTATGAATGATCATGATCAGGAGACTGGATATCTCCCCTAAAAATAACACCAACACCCAATATCAAGGCAAAGCAGGCGGCGGTGGCATACCTGATAGTCGGCGAAGACCAAAGCCTCCTAACCATACCTTTTTTCTGAACAGGCTTGTTTTTGTTGATACTAACAACGTTATCCGGCTCAAGCACTACTTCAACCTCTGCGTTAACGGTTTTATCCAGTATGCGCCGGTTAAGCTGTTCGAAGTAGTTAATTGGCACAACAAAACCTTCTTCTTCCGCATTCATGGCTTCCTCAACCGCTATGCGGCTTTGGATGTTGCTGCTCAGCTCCTCAAAATAATTTTCAGGAACGGTAAAGCCCTCATCGCCCATGGCCTGCTCAACAGCTATGCGGCTGCGGATGTTACTGCTCAATTCATCAAAGTAGCCTTCCGGCACGGTGAAACCTTCATTACCCATCGCATCCTCAACCAATATACGGCTCTGGATATTGCTGCTCAGCTCGTCGAAATAGTTTTCGGGCACCGTAAAGCCCTCGCCCGCCTTTATGGCTTCATCAACCACAATGCGGCTTTGAATATTGCTGCTTAGCTCATCAAAATAGTTTTCGGGTACGGTAAATCCCGAATCTCCGGCGCTTAAAGCACTTTCAATATTTATACGGCTCCGGAGGTTGTTCTCTAATTCGTTGAAGTAGTTTGCCGGTACGGTGTACCCTGCAGATGGATAATTTTTTAACCCCTCAAGCCTTATGCGTGTTGTAATGTGCTGCGCTAACTCATGAAAATAGCCTTCAGGCACTGTAAACGGGTTAGTTAAGCTAACCTGTTTCAGCGCGATGAAATCATCCAGCCATTCCCTATTGTCCATATCGCTTTTCATACACAACTATAGATTAGTAATGTGCTAAAAGGTTTAACGTAAATTAAAAAATTAATCTTTACCCAGCAAGTGCGCTTCTATCTTCTTAACCGCCAGGTGAAAAGACGCTTTTAAGGCCCCCACGCTGGTACCCAAAACCTGCGACATTTCTTCGTACTTCATGTCTTCATAATATTTCATATTGAAAACAAGCCGTTGTTTTTCGGGCAGGGTAAGCAGGGCTTCCTGCAGTTTACGCTGCGCAGTGTCGCCGTTAAAATAGGTCGAGTCGGCCAGGGTATCGGCCAGTTCGTAAGCAACATCATCCAACGGTATATTATTTTTCTGTTTTTTCTTGTTCAGAAAGGTAATACACTCGTTGGATGCTATCCTGTACATCCAGGTGTACAGTTGCGCGTCGTTTCTGAAACCGGCAAGGTTTTTCCAAACCTTTACAAAAACATCCTGAACCAGGTCATCCGCGTCGTCATGGTCAACAACCATACGGCGGATGTGCCAGTATATTTTTTGCTGGTACTTTTTCAACAACAGGTTAAACGCCTCATTCCGGGTCTTTTCGTCCTGAAATTTGCTTAATATCTCTGAATCTTCAACCTGTACCGACATTTTTTAGAATTTTATTAATGTTAAAGGTTTATTAAGCCTTTTTGTTTTTTCTTTCGATGGCCTTTTTAGCTGCCGCCACAATATGATCCGCGTCCAGGCCATATTTGGTCATCAGTTGTTCAGGCGTACCGCTTTCGCCAAAGCTGTCGTTTACAGCTACGTACTCTTGCGGGGTTGGGTTGTTTGCAGCCAATACCTGCGCAACGCTATCACCCAGGCCACCTAAACGGTTATGCTCTTCGGCGGTAACCACGCAGCCTGTTTTTGCTACCGATTTTAAAATAGCTTCCGCGTCGAGCGGTTTAATGGTGTGGATGTTGATGATCTCGGCATCGATACCTTCCTCAGCCAATTTCTCGCCGGCAAGGATAGCTTCCCATACCAGGTGACCGGTAGCGAAAATACTTACATCAGCGCCTTCGTTTACCATCCAGGCTTTGCCAATTTCAAATTTCTGATCAGGATCGGTAAAGATAGGCACCACAGGCCTGCCGAAACGTAAATAAACCGGGCCTTCATACTCGGCGATAGCCATGGTAGCGGCTTTGGTCTGGTTGTAATCGCAAGGGTTGATCACCGTCATGCCTGGTAACATTTTCATCAGGCCGATGTCTTCCAGGATCTGGTGGGTAGCACCATCTTCACCCAGTGTTAAACCGGCGTGCGAAGCGCAAATTTTAACGTTTTTATTTGAGTAAGCTACTGATTGGCGGATCTGATCGTAAACCCTGCCTGTAGAAAAGTTGGCGAATGTACCGGTAAAAGGAATTTTACCGCCAATGGTCATACCGGCGGCAATACCAATCATGTTGGCTTCGGCAATGCCAACCTGTACAAAACGTTCAGGAAATTCCTTAATAAAATCCTGCATTTTCAACGAACCAATCAGGTCGGCACAAAGGGCAACAACTTGGTCGTTTTTTCTGCCGGCTTCCAGCAATCCGGCGCCAAAACCCGAGCGGGTATCTTTTTTATCTGTGTAAGTATATTTTTTCATTTTGCCTCACCCTCCCCTCATCCAAGGAAAGGAATTTGGTTTTAAATCGTGATAATAAATTGATGTTTTTAATGCTCCCCCTTCAGGGGGCCGGGGGGCTTAATAATCGCCCAGTGTTTCTTCCAACTGTGCTAAAGCCAGTTTAAGCTGCTCATCATTTGGCGCAACACCGTGCCATTTGTGGCTGCCCACCATAAAGTCAACACCATAGCCCATTTCGGTATGCATCAAAATCATAATCGGTTTACCCTGACCGGTGCGGCTTTTCGCTTCTTCAAGCACCCTAACCACATCGGCCATATCATTACCTTTCATATCCAATACATCCCAGCCAAAAGCTTCCCATTTAGCGCGAAGATCGCCTAATGAAAGTACCTGTTTGGTAGGGCCATCAATTTGCTGACCGTTAACATCAATGGTAGAGATCAGGTTATCAACGTGGTTGTGCGGAGCAAACATCGCCGCTTCCCAGATCTGGCCTTCCTGGATCTCGCCGTCGCCATGTAAGCTAAACACCAACGATTTATCGCCGTTTAATTTTTTGGCAAGCGCTGCGCCAATAGCCACCGATAAGCCCTGACCTAATGAGCCCGAAGCGATGCGGATGCCCGGAAGGTGCTCATGCGTAGTTGGGTGGCCCTGTAAACGTGAGTTCAGTTTACGAAAGGTTGCCAGTTCGGCTTTATCAAAATAACCGGCATGTGCTAAAGTGCTGTAAAACACGGGCGAAATGTGGCCGTTTGACAGGAAGAAAATATCTTCGCCAATGGCATCCATGTTAAATTTAGGGTCGTGGTTCATTACCGAAAAATATAGCGCGGTAAAGAAATCTGTACAGCCCAAAGAGCCGCCCGGGTGGCCCGACTGGCAGCCGTGTACCATGCGTACAATGTCGCGCCTGATTTGCGACGCGGTTTTTTCTAAAGTTTGTAAGTCTGCTTTCATTAATTGATAATAGGGAATGCTAAAGTAGCTATTATGATTGTGTTTTTAACACTTATTTTACAAGGTCCAGCACCTGTTGTGATGAAGCTTTGGTATCAACCTTAGTTATCACGTGCTTAATAATCCCCTCTGCATCAATTACAAATGTGGTTCGGGCGGTGCCCATATATTTTTTGCCGTACATATTTTTTTCAACCCAAACGCCGTAGGCTTCCACAATTTCGTGGCTGCTGTCGGCAATCAGGGTAAATGGCAGGCTATATTTTGTTTCAAACTTTTTGTGCGATTTTTCATCGTCGGTGCTAACACCTATTACTTCATAACCCTTACCTAAAAGCGATTGGTAATTGTCGCGAAAATCGCACGATTCGGCGGTACAGCCGGGTGTATCGTCTTTAGGATAAAAATACAGGATCACATTTTTGCCACGGTAATCGGCAAGGGATACGGCTTTGCCGTTTTGATCGTTAGCGGTAAAATCAGGGGCTTTATCGCCTTCTTTTAATGTTGTCATGGTATAAGGTACTTATCTGTAAAAATCGGCGGTAAATTCCGAAAAATTATTCTTGTTATCAACTAACTCCAACTTGAACACGTGTTTACCGGGTACAATATCGGCATTAAACGTGTAACTTAATATTTTACTTTTATAATCATGCTCCATCAGCACCCATTTTCCGTCGATGGTGCCGGTATAGCTTTTAATTCCTGATAAATTATCACTCATCCTGAAATTTATACTACGGGCGGCTTTCATATTAGCTCCGTTTTTAATATTGAGCGGATGTATTACCGGCGGTACGGTATCTACGTTAATATAATAATCGCCAAAGGCCGTAACCTGCGATACTACGTAACCATCCTTATAATACCCGCCCTGGCAACCGCCCCAGCTACTCACAATAACAGCCTTATCGGCATATTTACCCAAATCAACATCGGGTTTGATCCAAATCTCGTAGCTTTCATGTACCGGCGTTAAACGGTTGTGAATATGGTGCACAGCCGAATAAGCTCCCGGTAGTTTGGCTGAAGCCGAGTATTGAAAATCGAGGTCGTCATACAAATTGCCGGGCATTACAATCACCTTAACCTTATCGTTGCTAAACTCGCTGCGTTTATCATAATACAGCATGGTACCGGTGGGCTTAGCCGGAGGCTGCACCACAAAAGGCGATGATTTTACTTTGATTTTGAGCGATGAGGCATTCCCGGCCACATCTTTTACCACATACTCAACATCGTGCAGGGCGTTGTCGTTAAAAGTGATGATACCACGGTTTATGGATTGAGGGTACAGCGAAATATGGCTACCCGGCAAAATAAAGCATTTCTGCATCCAGCGGCGGGATGATTCATAGGCCGGGAAATCGATATATGCGTTGATGGCATGAGTTTGATCAAACGCGAAACGTTCTACAGCAAATGTATAAACCGTTTTGCCATCCAGCTTTAGTTCGATAGAATAGATCCCGTTATGGTTGAACGAGGTACTGTTCATATCAGTGGTATTGATACCAAAACCGATGTTGCCGCTCAACTCAAGCGTTTGGGGCTTTATTAAATGATAATTACCTGCCGCACCGGTTACACCCAAAAACTCCTTAGGTGTTTTTTCGCTGAATGGCTTGTTATTGAGGTGATAGATGCCGATAGACGTGATAGTTGGCGGTACCTTATCCGGAATAGTTAAGCCGAATAATTGCGGGTTAATCGTTTCTTCGGTTTTGCTGTCGCGGATTTCAAAATGCACATGCGGCCCGGCAGAGGCCCCCGCGTTGCCGGAGATCGCTACCACCTCATCCTTTTTAACAGGTACCTGCGTTGGGTTCAGGTTAAAATCGGCTTCGTAGGTTTGATGCTCATACTGGTATTTTTTAACCAATTCAATAACCGCCGCGCTAAAACTTTCCAGATGCCCGTAAACAGTAGTGTACCCATTGGGGTGGGTGATATAAATAGCCCGGCCAAAGCCGCCAAACTGTACCCTCACCCTCGAGATATAACCTTCGGCAGCGGCATGCACCGGGTAACCGGTACGTTGGTTGGTTTTAAAATCCAGGCCCGAATGGAAGTGCGAGGGCCTCAACTCACCGAACGACCCGGCAGTTGTAGGCGGTGTTAAATCGAGCGGGTAGCGGAAATAGTTTTGCGGGTATTGCCTGCTTTGTATAATAGTTTGCGCTGCTGTGCCTGCATAAATACCCAGGCACAGCGCGCCTGTAACCAATAGCTTTTTAATCATGCTTATTTAACGTAAAAATCAAGCATTTTTTCATCCTGAAGATAACCTTCAAGCCTGTCGCCGATTTTTACTTTTGATACACCCGCAGGGGTGCCGGTAAATATTAAGTCGCCTTTTTTAAGCGTGATGTATTGTGAAACAAAGGCGATGATACGCTCGAAAGAAAAAAGCAAATCGCGGGTATTGCCCTGCTGGCGGGTTTCGCCATTGATATCTAACCTTAAATCAAGCTCATAAACCGATTCGAACTTCAATTTCGGCACGAAGTTGCTGATAGGTGCCGAACCATCAAAAGCTTTAGCCAGTTCCCATGGCAGGCCTTTCTCTTTATGGCGGCTTTGAATATCGCGGGCGGTAAAATCTATCCCCAGGCCAATCTCTTCGTAATAGCCCGAAGCAAATTTTTCACTGATGTGTTTGCCTTCCTTGCTGATCTTTAAAACCAGCTCAATCTCGTGGTGAACATCTTCCGAAAATTCGGGGTGATAAAATGGCTTGTTATCTTTTAGCAAAGCCGTTTCGGGCTTCATAAATATTACCGGCGCGGTTGGTACCGGGTTATTGAGTTCTTTGGCGTGTTCGGCGTAGTTGCGGCCAATAGCAATAATTTTCATAATGAACGCTGTAAACGCCAAAGCTAAAAAATTTGGATGGTTTCCGTGTGTTGTTGGTGTTGTCGCCAACAACTTTTTGCATATAATCCTTAATCCTTGCGCTCGTTTGTAAACGGGCGCTTAATATTGGTTCGCGTTTATAACGCAAACCACGCGATACAATCGCGAAACCACGTTAAGCACTCGTTGCAAACGAGCGCAAGAAGTCAAATTTGGGTGGTTTCCGTGCTTTGTTGGTGTTGTCGCCAACAACTTTTTACACATAACCCTAATCCTTCTTAATCCTTGCGCTCGTTTGCAACGAGCGCTTAATATGGGTTTGCGTTTATAACGCAAACACGCGATACAATCGCGAAACCACGTTAAGCGCTCGTTGCAAACGAGCGCAAGAGAAAGAACAAACGAGCACAAAAAGCCAAGAAAAGTTTTCTGCTGGTTTTTAAAAAGAGTGATTTGATTACAATACCAAAATCCGCTTAATTACGGATTCGGTTCCGGCTACTACCCTAACAAAGTAAAAACCGCGGGTAAGTTTATTCGCTACCGGGTAGTTAAGGTTATGGTCGCCCGATTCAACTCGTTGCGAAAACACCGTGGATATATCATTACCCAACACATCCTTTATTTTTATGGTAACATTAGAGTTGCGGGATATGGAGTATTTAAGGTTAAACTGATCAGTTACCGGGTTAGGGTAAACTTCTACGTCGCTGAGCAGTTTATCATCCGGCCGGGCAACGTTTACTTTTATATTTGAGGTTACCGCCGGCTTAAGGGGCGGCAAAGCCAAATGGAGCCCATTTTTTAAGTACGAATTTTTAACCGGCTTGGTCTTCCCCCGCAATAATATGGTATCTGCTTTAAACTCTTTTTTAGGCGGCTTCAAATCGGCGGTAAAGGAAAAGCTTATGAAGATCGCTGCCGCAATCATCACCACCCAGGCATAGGTATACACATAAGCATATGTAAAACTTCTCCTCATATTAGTTTAATGCTACAAAAGTATAAATAAAGCGCTCACCAAATTATATTTTGCGGTTTTTGTAAAACTTTTTAACAATTTTTAACAGAACAGGCACTTATTGTACAATAGACACAATATTTCTTTATACGTTTAACCTGCCTGATGGTTTAACCAAAAAAATTAATATTTTTGCCATCTCTAAATCATAAAAGTGTCAAGTCATAAAGATCTGCATAAACTGTCGGCCGCCGGCTTTCTAATCAGTTTAGGAATAATTTACGGTGATATTGGTACCTCCCCGCTATACGTATTCAAGGCCATAGTTGGTCAGCAACAAATTTCCGAAACGTTGATCCTGGGAGGGGTTTCCTTAATTTTCTGGACCCTTACGTTACAAACCACCATCAAATACGTGGTTATTACCTTAAGGGCGGATAATAAAGGCGAGGGCGGCATTTTTTCGCTGTTTTCGCTGGTGCGCCGCCGGGCCAAGTGGCTCATCATACCCGCGGTTGTGGGCGGTTGCGCGCTCCTGGCCGATGGTATCATCACCCCGCCAATCACCATCTCATCGGCTATTGAGGGTTTACAAACCTATCAGCCTAATTTACCGACCGTTTATATTGTAATGGCCATCATTACGGCGCTGTTTATTATCCAGCAGTTTGGTACTTCGCTTGTAGGTAAGGCATTCGGCCCTATTATGTTTATCTGGTTTACCATGATGGGCGTACTGGGCGTTAGTTACATTATTCATGATCCGTTGATCATCCGGTCATTAAACCCTTATTATGCTATTAAACTGCTTACCTCAAGCTCGAGCGATGGCGCGTTTATTGTATTAGGTGCGGTTTTCCTGTGTACCACCGGCGCCGAAGCCTTATACTCAGATTTAGGGCACTGTGGCAAAGCAAACATTCGCGTAAGCTGGGTATATGTAAAAGTATGTTTAATATTAAACTACCTGGGCCAGGCAGTTTGGCTATTACAGCGCAACGGCCACGTGCTTGACCTGAACGCCAACAACCCTTTTTATAAAATCATGCCCGAGTGGTTCATGATCTTCGGTATCGGTATAGCTACGGTAGCTGCTATTATTGCCAGCCAGGCGCTAATTTCCGGATCGTTTACGCTGATAGCCGAGGCCGTAAGGCTCAACCTGTGGCCCAAGGTCCGCATTAACTATCCATCCGAACAAAAAGGGCAATTGTATGTACCAAGTGTTAACTGGCTGCTTTGGGCAGGCTGCCTGGGTGTGGTTTTGATCTTCAAACATTCAGATAAAATGGAGGCGGCTTACGGTTTAAGTATTACCGTGGCCATGCTCATGACCACCATACTGGTATCCAAATTCCTGAAACGCAAAAAGGTTCCCAATTATATTATCAATACGTTCCTGGCTATATATCTTCTTATTGAGGGTACTTTCCTTACCGGTAACCTGCACAAGTTTTTAGATGGCGGCTGGTTTACCTTATCTATCGGCTTCGTGCTGTTCACCGTAATGTGGACCTGGCACACCGCGCGCAAGATCAGGAACCGCTATGTGAAATTTGTAGAGATTGAGGATTACTTCGAGATTATTAAAGAGTTGAGCATGGACGAAAGCGTGCCTAAATATGCTTCACAGCTGGTTTACCTTACCAGCGCCAACTTCAATTCAGAAATTGAATCGAAAATTGTTTACTCGATACTACAGAAACAGCCCAAACGTGCCGACGTATACTGGCTGGTACACGTTGACGTTGTGGACGAGCCTTACAAACGCGAATATGAAGTTGACCACCTGGTGCCGAATAAGCTCATCCGCATTGATTTTAAATTAGGTTTCCGTGTTGAACAACAGATCAACCTGCTATTTAGAAAAGTGGTGGAAGACCTGGTTAAAAAAGGTGAAGTTGATATTACCAGTACCTACAAATCCCTCAATAAACATAAAATTGTAGGCGACTTCCGTTTTGTGGTGATCGAGAAGGTATTCTCCCGCTCGCATAATCTTTCGTTTATCGAAAGATTTATTATGGATTACTACAAGCAGCTTAAAAAAGTGAGTTTATCCGAAGAGCGCGGTTTCGGCCTCGACCTGAGCTTTGTAACGGTAGAGAAAGTACCACTGGTACTGGCCATGCCCGAATCTATCGAGATCCACCGGGTTAATTAAAAAACATCCTAATAAGCAAGCCTTCCGAAAAAACGGGAGGCTTTTTATTTTGAGTCAGGCCTTGCTGACGTGGCAGCAGGTTTAAATATCCGCTTTTACCGTTTCTTCCTGATCTTTGACTAAGGTATAACAAGTATAATCCGGCTGCACCACTTCGCCGCTGGCATTGGTTATGGTCATGTAATTGCTGCCCCATCTTTCGAGGGTATAGAATATGGATGATAGCTCTTCGCCAATCGGGGTAAGCGCGTATTCAACCCTTGGCGGCACTTCCGGGAACACTCTCCGGGTTACTATACCGTCTTCTTCCAACTCGCGGATCTGTTGCGAAAGCATCTTTTCGGTCATGCCCGGTATGGCGCGGTTTATTTCGCTGTAACGTTTCTGGCCGGATAGCAATTGGTTTATTATCCTCAGCTTCCACTTACCGCTTATCACGCTCAGCGCTGCCGCCATGGTGCATGAATTATCTGAATGTCTGTTTTTTGTCATATTAAAATGGCGATGTATCGATTGCATCAAACCGGCTCATAACCTACCAAAAAGTGCGTTGCACACTAAATGGTGCATTCTTGACCGGCCTTGTTTGGCGGTATACCTTTGATGTATCAAATCAAAGATAATGAAAAAGTTACAAGGAAAAACAGCAGTAATTACAGGCGGTAACAGTGGCATAGGCCTGGCCACAGCACAGGAATTCATTGCACAAGGTGCAAAAGTGATTATTACCGGCAGAAGCGAAAAAGCTATTAACGAGGCCGTTGAATTGTTAGGCGCCGACGCCAAAGGCGTAATTGCCGATAGCGGCGACATGCAGCAGGTAAGCCAGCTTGGCGAAAAAGTGAAAGCCATTACCGAAAAAATTGACATTGTGTTTATCAATGCCGGTATAGGCCAGTTCAACTCGACCGAGCAAATGAGCGAGCAGATGTTTGACGAGATCATGAATGTTAACTTTAAGGGTGCTTACTTCAGCATCCAGCAATTGCTGCCTTTAATTAATGACGGCGGATCAATTATTCTCAATACTTCAATTAATGCCCACATTGGTATGGCAGGCGCTACAGTTTACGCGGCCAGTAAAGCGGCATTGCTTTCATTAGCTAAAAATATCTCTGCCGAGTTGTTGCCACGTCGGATCAGGGTTAACTCGGTAAGTCCTGGTCCGGTTGTAACGCCTTTACACACTGCAGATAAATTAGGCTTAACCCAGGAACAACTGGAAGGCATGGGTGCCGAGTTGGTAAAACAAATTCCGGTAGGCCGCTTTGGTTTAGCTGAAGAAATTGCTAAAGCTGTTACCTTCTTCGCATCAGATGATTCAACTTTCGTGATCGGTGCAGAGCTGATTGCAGATGGCGGTATGGCTACTTTGAAAGGCGCGTAAACCCCTCTAAATCTCCTCCGAAGGGGAGACTTTAAGAACGTTACTCTTTGGAGAATTGGGGTGAATGAAGAGTGGAGTAACGCAAAACGACTGGCGGCTTAGCTTCCGGTCTTTTTTGTTTGAACTTAAATTTTAAGGAATTTTAAGAATTTATAAAAATTGCCAAGCACTCTGCCCGTTCACTAAATTCCTTAAAATTCGAGTTCAGACAATTTGATCGGACACCCTTAATGTTAATTAAACCGCCGATGTGAAAAAGTAACCCAGCCGATGAGTTGTAAATATGCACTGTAAACAGGTTATTTGTATTATAACACCATGTCGCAAGCATATCACCAGGGCGCAAACGCGACAAATAGTCACATTTGCGTTAAGGGTGGGGGTTATGTTAATATAATTGTCACAATGTCAGCAATGCACTTGTGGCAAGCAATTTGAATAGTATATATTTGTAACTACAAAATTTAAAAAATAGAAATCATGGCTTTAGAAATAACTGATGCAAACTTTGACGAGCTTGTCCTGAAATCAGACAAACCGGTATTAATTGACTTTTGGGCAGAATGGTGCGGTCCGTGTAGGATGGTTGGTCCGGTAGTTGAAGATATTGCAAAAGAATACGAAGGCAAAGCTGTTGTTGGTAAAGTAGACGTTGACAACAACCCAGGTATATCTGTAAAATACGGTATCCGTAACATCCCTGCCTTATTGTTCTTCAAAAATGGCGAAATTGTGGATAAACAAATCGGCGCTGTGCCAAAATCAGTATTAACTGATAAACTTGCAAAACAGTTAGCATAACCCCAATTAAATTTATCTGATGCTATTCACTGTAGCATTAACACAACATATATAAGTGAAAAAGCGTTGCAATTTTGCAGCGCTTTTTTTATGCCTATATTAGCTTATGCCCAAATTAAACGAAGAACAGCAGATCAGGCAACTGGCCAACCTCGAACTTTTGGCCCGGCAGGTGGTTGAGGGTTTTATAACCGGTTTGCATCAAAGCCCCTTCCATGGTTTTTCGGTTGAGTTTGCCGAACACCGGCTGTATAACAGCGGCGAATCGGTAAAAAATATCGACTGGAAGCTGCTGGCCCGTACCGATAAGCTGTTTGTTAAACAATTTGAGGAAGAAACCAACCTGCGTTGTTTCCTGTTGCTGGATACTTCATCATCCATGAACTTTCCGGAGAGCGGTACCAGCAAGCTTCAATTTTCGGTTTACGCCATCGCATCGCTCATGTACCTGTTTAAAAAACAGCGCGACGCTTTTGGGCTTTGCCTGTTTTCGGATAAGATTGACTGGATCAGCGCGGCCAAGTCAACTACCACACACCTGTTTTACCTTTATGCCGAGCTTGAAAAAATGTATGCCGCCCCCAGGCTAAACACACCCACAAATATTACCGGTGTACTTCACCATATAGCTCGCGAAATTCACCAGCGATCATTAGTGATAATTTTTAGCGATATGCTGGAAAACAGCCTGAACGCTGAAAAACAGCAGGCGCTGTTCGCGGCTATTCAGCATTTAAAATTCAACAAGCATGAAGTGGTTATTTTTAATGTAACCGATAAACAAAAAGAACTGGACTTTAATTTTGATAACCGCCCGCACCACTTTGTGGATATTGAAAGCGGCGAAGAATTGAAGGTGAACCCGGTCCGTGTGCGGGAAGCATATAAAGCATCGTTAAACCAATACCATCACCAGCTTGCGCTAAAATGCGCCCAATACCACATCGATTTAGTTGATGCCGATGTTAACGAGGGATATCATCATATCTTAAATACCTACCTGATCAAGCGGAACAAAATGATATAATAAACACTTCCGCTTCCTCAGGCGCATTACGTTTACATCAACCTCAAGGTATATCACATAATCGGAAATTATATGATGACTAAGCTAAACGCGTGAGTTAAATCCGCAAAAAAGGCCCTTATCTTTTCAGATAACGGCCTTTTGCAATTGTTTATTTAATAGGGGAATTTAAAAAAGTAAACTATCGCAAAAATACCTGATCTAAGATGAGGAACCCGTGAAGAAATAATGAAGAATTATTCACGGTTAAATACCAGATAAACACTGGTTCCCTTTCCTTTAACCGAATCAATTTTAACCTTTATATCGTGGAAAGCCGTAATGCTTTTTACAATAGCCAGTCCAAGCCCGTAACTTTCCCGTTCATCGGTTTCAAATTTCTCGAAGCGGTTAAAGGCGTTTTCAATTTGTTTCTGATCCATACCGGTACCGGTATCGGTAATTTCCAGTATATAAACATCATCTTTTAATTCGTCGGCTATGATGATGCTTCCTTTGGGAACGTTGTATTTGATGGCGTTATTAACAAGGTTAAACAACAGCGTGTGCATTAACGGCCGGTTACCCATTATGGAGTAGATGTACTTCATGTTATTGGTGAAGCTAAGCCGTTTTTCATCCATGCGGTCTTCCAGTTCCTCCTGGATCTCCATAATCACCCCGGCTATCATTACCACATCGGCCTTATCGTACTGGTTATTTTCCACCTTCGAGATCAGCAACAAGCTGTTAATGATTGATTTAAGGCGATTCAACGTTTTAAGTGAAGCGTGCATTTTATTTTCGCCGGCTTCGCTTAATTCTTCCTGCAGCAGGATATTTTCGAGCCTCGAACTGATGATGGAAATAGGCGTAAGCAGCTCGTGCGATACGTTGGCTATAAATTGCTTTTCGAGGCTGAACAGCGCGCTGATCTTCTTCATGAGCGAGCTGATGCTATCATCCAGCAATTCGAAATCCTGGGTGCTGGTTTTAATTTTTTCATAATCAAAATTCAGCGGGTCGTTTACTTTAATCAGCTTCCGGTCAATGATCTGGTAAAACGGGGCAAGCAAAAATTTGGTGAAAATCAAATCACTTGCCAGGGTAAGCGCAAGGGCAATGATCAAAGTGAGCAGCGTAAACCTTTTGATGATAGATTTTAACTCTTCTATCGAAGTAATAGCAACACCAATTTCCAGCTGGTAACTATGGTTATTGAAATTAAACTGGTGGGTAAGGATGCGGTAAGTTTGCTCGTTGTGCTCAATGTTCCGGGTTTCGGTGGTAAACTTATTGCCGTTTGTAGCCGTTGGCTGAAATTTTATAGGGGTTATGGTGATAAACTCTTCCTGTAAAATATTATAATCGGTATATTTTTCAAGCCTGGTAAGATGGCTGTTGATATCCTTCGAGCCAAGGTTTTTCAGCGTTTCGCGTTCATCATCCTCCAAACGCAATTCGATGTGGTTGTACGAAATTTTTTCGATGGAAAGCAGGATGAGCAGGCCCGTAAAAAGGATAATGGCTAACTTGGTTAACGTATTATAGAGGGCCAGTTTTACCTGTAATTTCATCTGGGGATGTTAGATGTTGATCCGGTAGCCAATGCTGCGTACGGTTTCAAACCAATCGATAGGGATATAGGCCGATAATTTTTTGCGGAGGTTTTTCACATGGACATCCACAAAGTTCGAGTCGGAATTGATTTCCAGCACATCGCCCCAAACGTGTTCGGTAAGGTTGGTGCGCGATATTACCCGGTTTTTATTCAGCACCAAATAGTTAAAAATTTCAAACTCCTTTTTGGTGAGGGCTATGCGTTCGTCGTTATAAGTTACCGTGCGGTTCTGGATATTGATTTTTAAGCCTTTTACGTTAATATCATTACTTTCCAGCCGGTGTTTACGGCGCGTTATGGCATGCATGCGGGCCAAAAGCTCGTTAAGCGAAAACGGTTTGGCAAGATAATCATCAGCGCCTTGCTCCAGGCCCGATACCCGGTCGTCAACAGCGCCGCGGGCGGTTAGTATAATCACCGCGTCTTCACGCTCGCCCATGCCTTTCAGCATCTTGAGCAGGTCGAAACCGTCGCCGTCGGGCAAGCCAAGATCAAGCAGGATAAAATCGTAATTGTTTACAAAGATCTTTTCAGACGCCGACCTTTTGGTACGGGCATGCTCAACCGTAAAACCTTCGTGGCTTAAAAACTCGTCGACTTCAAGGGCAAGGCCTTTTTCGTCTTCAACAATTAACACGTTCATATCTGTGCAAGTTACAAAATTATCCAAAATCATAGGCTCCACAATTTGAAGCAAGTTTAAAGCGGTAGGATTAGTAAATAATGAAGAAATACCTTCCTCTTGGCGTGACGGGACTATACAACGTAAATTTCCGTTAAATTGAAATTGTACAAATCAATTTGCTATAATCGCTGTTACCAGTAAAAGCCACAATATCTACTATGAGACTTTCTATCGAACGCAAGCCTATCAGAGTAAACCCCGACCCGAAACGTGTTATCGCCAGGTTCTTTTTTAACGGGAACGACAGGGCTAAGGAAGTTATTGAACGTGTAATGCGCATCAGCGAAGATGATGCTTTCGGTATAGTATCGCCGCTGCTTCAGGAATATTCCAAACGCCACCGCAATATAACCCGGGTGCTTAACCGTCATTGCAGCAAACTAAAGCCTTTGTTTTTGGAGCTTAATATTGATTTTGATACACTTTCGGTTTACCGTAAACTGCTGATCGGTTCGTATTTTACCCATGAATATTCTATCGAATCGGCCGCGTTTTTTAATCCTTCAATCATTGAAGACCCCGACCAAACCGAACTGGAAGACGGGCAGCGCCGCGTAATTATCAGTTTCAGGGCAGTGGGCGAAGGCCATATTTCGTCAATAACCTTTCGCCGGGCTATGATTGATAAATTTAACAATATCACTATCCAACCCGCCGGTGATTATATTGACGAAGCCGAAATAGTGCGCAACGCGGTTTACAACAAAAAACTGTTTTTTGAAAAAGCGGCCGTCACCCGGATTAGCATCGATGTGATTAATGAGCTTGAAAGCAAGCTCGATCATCATTTTGAATACGCCAATTTGCGCCGTATCATTACAGATTCGCAGCAATTGCAGGAAGATGATATTAAACGCCTGGAATATGATAAGGTACTGTGGCTGGCCGATTCATACTACGAAATAGTTTTCTCGCTGGATACCGACGTTTCCGACAGGGTAATCTTCCCGATCTCGGAGTATGAACGTAAAGGCATTGAAGACGCCCGTTTTGTACACTTTACTAATGATGACGGCACTAAACTTTACTATGCCACCTATACGGCCTATGATGGTTCGCTGATTATGCCCAAGCTACTGCAAACCAGCGATTTTTACAATTTCAAGATCATGCCCCTTTATGGCGCGGGAGCGCAGAATAAAAACCTGGCCCTGTTTCCGCGCAAAGTGAATGGCAAATACGTTATGATATCGCGTATAGACGGCTGCAATAATTACATCATGTATTCGGATAAGATCAACATTTGGGAGAAGCCGATAAAACTGCAGCAACCAGAATTTAGCTGGGAGTTTGTACAGATGGGCAACTGCGGTTCGCCTATCGAAACAGAGGAAGGCTGGATTATGATCACCCACGGTGTCGGCCCTATGCGCCGCTACGTGCTGGGGGCAAGTTTGCTTAAACTGGATGACCCTACGGTGGAGATCGGCCGTCTGCGCGAACCGCTGCTGATTCCTAATGCAGATGAAAGAGAGGGTTACGTGCCAAATGTATTGTATTCATGTGGCTCCATTATCCATAATAATAAACTGATTATCCCTTACGGTGTATCTGATTCATCCACAGCGTTTGCCGAGGTTTGTCTGGACGAACTTTTGGCCAAGCTTAAGGCCGACGCCATTAGGGCTTAAAGCGGAGGGCTAAACGCTTAAAGCTGTAAAAAAGCATCATTGTAATCCTATGTTCAGGAACGCGCGGCACGCGCGCACCAGCATGAGGCTGGTGTAACGAAATAAGCTTCAAGCCTAAGGCTGAAGGCCGAAAGCCATAAAAAAAGCATCATTGCGACTTACGAAGCAATGGTGCTTTTCTGTTTAATAACAGCAAAAAGCTTTCCGCTTTCAGCATTCTGCATTAAGCTAAAAAAAACTTCCCTATAGCTGGCGCACGCGTGCCGCGTGTGCACCCTGCATGCTACAGCTTTTCTATTTGTTCAGGAACGCGCGGCACGTGCGTACCAGCGTGAGGCTGTTGTAACGAAATAAGCTTAAAGCCTAAGGCTTAAGGCCGAAAGCCATAAAAAAGCATCACTGCGACTTACGAAGCAATGGTGCTTCTCTGTTTAATAGCAGCAAAAAGCTTTCCGCTTTCAGCATTCTGCATTAAGCTAAAAAAAAAGACAATTAACTGATAATAAGTCATTTGATTTTCAAAAAAGCAATCTTTTAAATTATTAGATAAAACCAAACCTGGTTTTTGGAGTTAAATACAGTATGAAAAAGATAATTTTAAGCATAAGCATTATACTGTTTTCGCTTTCGGGTTTTGGCCAGGCACTGAAGCCCGTAAAGATAGATAGCCTTGTTACGGTATCGTTGCCTACGGGGTTTACTAAAAAAGATACATTAGGTCAGCAGATATACCAGGGTACCGGATCATTAGGAAATATACTTGTTTTACGTGTTCCAAACGCGAATAACAAACCCCTGAACAAGGAGAAGGACCTGAAAGATGTTTTTAAAAATTACATCAAAGGCATCCAGAAACAATCTGTTAATGGTAGCGTGATGTATCCGCGCGATACCACCATCGGAAAACTGGAAGGTAAGGTTTTTACCTTGCGTATCGATAACAGCGGCTCTACCGGCGAATCGCCCGAGTTGAGAAATTTTATCCTGTTATACACCCAGGATGCTACCTATACCTTTGAATATAATTACCCTGAACAGCGGGCCGACCTGGCAAAAAATGAGCTGAAACAATTTTCAAGTTCTATAAGCATAGCCCCAAGTTTAGATCGCCGCGACCAATACCTGTCTGACGCGAAGGGTTTATCATCGCCGGTTAAAATAGGTATTTACGGCGGTGGCGCTATCCTTGTATTTATTATTGTTTTTACAGTAATACGCCGCAAAAACAGGCAGCTTGAAGCCGGGGTTTAGTTAGCGGCCATCCTCTTTTTGAACAATGTATCAAGGAGACCCCGGTTCCAGCCGGCAGTGTGAATAAACCGCTTGCCGTCGAGCCAGGTAAGCCAGAATATAGTGACAAAAACGCCGATAGCAGAACCGGCAAGCACGTCTTCAAAAAAATGCTCGGTTAAATACATGCGCGAATAGCCAACCATTATGGCAACAAACAAGGCTGGGATACCCCAGCCTTTGTTTTTGCACAAATATGTACATACCAGCGCTGCCGAAAAAGCGGTTACCGTATGCCCCGACGGAAAGCTGTATTTCTCTAATATATAAACCCCTTCAACAACATGTACTTTAGCCCACTCGCTGCTAAAATAAATCCGCGGTCGCGGAGCTATATAAATATATTTAAGTACCTGGGCCAATAGCGAAGTAACAGCATAACTTGAAATAAGCAGCAGCGAACCTCGGTAATTAAATAACAATAAGATGATAGATAATATAATAATTGTCGAGCCGTCGCCCAGATCGGTTACGTGAGGTTCAATGGCGTCGGCCCAGGGGCTGTTCCATCCGTTAACCGCAAAAAAAACGGTTTCCCGGCTATATATCAGCTTAATAATAAGGCAGCACGCCAATAAAATAAGGTAGAGGATAAAAAAAGGGCGTATTTTATGCAAAACATCTTTTATTCCTATCTTCATGGTGCAAAGTAAGCCATATACTTATTCAAAGCAAAAAAATGATTAGCTTTGAGATTGATTAGCTATTTAATTGATTAAACTACATGTCGAAAAGTATCTTTCGTAAAAAATCGGTAGAAAAAATATTACACGATGTTGAATGCGGATTTGGAGACGGTGAGCACCCGGGCACAACAACATCACAACTCAAGAAAGAACTTAACGTACGTGACCTTACCCTGATGGGGATAGCCGCCGTAGTGGGCGCGGGTATTTTTTCAACCATTGGCGAAGCCTCGTTCCAGGGCGGGCCGGGTGTAAGTATCCTGTTTGTAATTACTGCTATCACCTGCGGTTTTTCGGCTCTTTGCTATGCCGAATTTGCCTCGCGCATACCAGTAGCCGGCAGCGCCTATACTTATGCATACGCTTCATTTGGCGAATTGATAGCCTGGATCATCGGCTGGGATTTACTGATGGAATACGCTATTGGCAACATAGCGGTAGCCATATCCTGGAGCACCTATTTTGTAAACTTTTTAGAGGGTTTTAAGATCCATTTACCCCGGTACCTGTACACCGATTATTTTACTGTGTTTAGCGCCCATAACGATGTGGTGAATTTTACGGCCTCACATCAGCTTTCAAAAATAACTGATGTGATGCGCGAAAACGCCGCGGCATGGGATAGCGCCCCCGGCATTGGCAGCCTTAAGCTGGTAGCTAATATACCTGCGCTGCTAATTGTGTTGATCATCACTTACCTGGTTTATATCGGCATCCGCGAAACCAAAAGGGCAACCAACGCCATGGTTTACTTAAAAATAGCTATTGTATTGGCGGTTATCGTGATCGGCTTTTTTTATGTAACACCGGCCAACTGGCACCCGTTTTTACCAAACGGCTTTGGCGGGGTAATGAAGGGCGTATCGGGCGTGTTTTTCGCCTACATAGGTTTTGACGCCATATCCACTACCGCCGAAGAATGTGAACGCCCCCAGCGCGATCTGCCGCGCGGCATGATCTATTCGCTGGTAATCTGTACAGTACTGTATGTACTCATCTCGCTGGTGCTTACCGGTATGGTAAGCTATAAAGAACTGCAGGTGGGCGACCCGCTGGCTTTTGTTTTTGCCAAAGTTGGTTTGCATAATATCAGCTATGTAATATCCATAAGCGCGGTAATAGCCACCGCAAGTGTATTATTGATATTTCAACTGGGGCAGCCGCGTATCTGGATGAGCATGAGCCGCGACGGGCTGCTGCCGAAAGTTTTTTCGCGCATCCACCCTAAATATCAAACACCATCGTTTTCGACCATCGTTACCGGTTTTGTGGTTGCCGTGCCTGCACTGTTTTTAAACCTTACCGTGGTTACCGATCTGACCAGTATAGGAACCTTATTTGCCTTTGTACTGGTGTGCGGCGGCGTATTGCTCCTGCCGCGCGAAGAAGCAGCCAGGGGGAAATTCCATCTGCCGTACATCAACTCGCAGTGGATTGCGCCGGTTATTTATATCATAGTTTTGGTTATCTGCTGGAATAAATTTCTCGGTTTGTTTTCCGCGGAGAACGTTCATGAGAAATTCCCGTTCTTCCTTTTCATCATATTATCTACCGTTTTAACGGTACTGGCGGTAATTAAAAAGCTTTCACTTATCCCCGTGCTGGGGCTGTTAAGCTGCTTTTATTTAATGGCCGAATTAACTTACGATAGCTGGATCCGTTTCCTGGTTTGGTTAATTGTAGGCCTTATCATTTACTTTACCTACAGCTATAAAAACAGCGTGATAGGTAAAGAGGCCGACGCTAAAACAAAATAAAGCCATGTGGATATGCCCACAATGTCAGCGCGAATTTAAGGCCACCAACCAGGTGCATTCCTGCCGCGACAGGGAGCTATCCGATGCATTGAACGGCAAAACCGCGCATACCATATCGCTGTTCGACCATTTGGTTGATGAATGCCTGCAAATAGGTGCCGTTAAGGTTTATCCCACTAAAAGCATGATCGCTTTAGGCACCAGGGTAAACTTTGCCTATGTTAGCCAGTTGGGCAAAAATTTTATCGACGTGGTTTTTCCTTTTAATGAGGTTTATGATGATAACCTCTGTTTCAGCAAAATAAAACAGGTACAAGGCACCACGCAGTATAACCACTACTTCAGGATGTTTTTTAAAGAAGACATTAATGATGAGGTTAGGAAATATATACGGATGGCAATGGAGCGGGCAAAATGAGACAACATCTCCGTTTACTACCGAAGGAAAACAACGCTTATTTTACAGCATCCTCGTATGCCTTAATCAATCGTTCACCTTCAAAACTGGCAGTAAACTTTGCGGGAAATACCGCTTTTATATAGGCCAATTGCTGTTTTAAATAAGGTTTATCATCTTTTAAAACAGAGCCAACCTGTGCCACCTGTTGTATAAAGTACCAAAACGAAAAATAATCATCCGCGTAACGTTTTAAAAACAGCATGGTGCGGTTTAACCGCCGTTTGTAAAACCCGTTGAAGATCCTTTTCAACGAATCGTTGCGGGCAAAGCCTTTGTTTTGATTCAAAAAATCATCAAAGGCCTGGTTCTCTCTCGCCACCGACTGATCAGCCATAAAAGTTTGCAATTCCGACCAGGTTTTGTTGGCAACGGTATCATAAACCGGGGTTGCGTTGATCAGGGTACTGTAAAGTAGCTGATCATCATCGTTAGGTTTAAAGTACAGGCTTATAATGGCGGGTTTATTATCTACAAAAAAGTCATTGCTGTAATAAGTTTTTGGGCCATCGTTATAACTCACGTTAAAAGAAGCCAGCGGAGAGTAATACTGATCTTTTAAAAGGATGATTTGCCTATTGCCAAAGGTATCGGGCAATAACACTGTTCCGCTGCCATTATAATACCGGTACCGTACCTTTTGCGGATTGATGCCGCTATCCAATTTAATGGTAACGCTAAAGCTTTTTTGGGCACGAACACCCCCTGTAAAAAATAGAGCTAACAATAAAATGAAAACAGATTTGATCATTTATTTAGGACCTAAAAATTTAGATAAAAGATTTTACCGGAAACGGGTGATTCATTTTGCTGGTATTAAATTGACCGGACAAGACCATGATGCTTAATGCATTTCGTCAAGCAGCTTCGATAACATTTTATTATCAGCCCCTTCCCAACTACTATTGTAAACAATTTTCCCGTCCTTGTTTACCAGGAATAAGTTAGGGATTCCTTTAACGCCATAAAGCGGCGCGATATCATTATGCTTATCATAAAAATGTAGCCAGCTCATGTTTTGCTCCTTCACAAATACAGCCAACTTTTTCGAATCATAATCGCTGCTTATGCCAACTATTTCAAGTTGATTTGCAGGGTATTTCTGCCTGATTTCTTTTATATGAGGTAATTGGACTATGCAAGGTCCGCACCAGGTTGCCCAAAAATCAAGCAGCACATACTTGCCTTTAAAATTCTTTAAACTGATCTTTTTACCATCAATGCCCGTGACATCAATGTCAGGAGCGGCATCGTTAAGTTGCAGCTGCCTCCTTTTCAAAACATTCTCGTATTTTTTGATAAGCCTTTTACCTTCAATGCTCCCAGTATACTTTGCCGGGAATACAGATTTCAAGTATACCAGTTGCTCTTTTAAATAGGCAGGATCATCGGCTAAGGCTCCTTCAAACTGTGCTACCTGATCAATAAAATACCAAAATGAAAAATAATCATCGGAGTGTTGCTTTAAAAAGGCCATTGTTCTGTTTAAGTAGCGTTTATAAAACCCTCTGAATACGCTTCTGAGGGAGTCGTTTTGATTAAAGTTTCCGTGTTGCGTTAAAAAATTGTCAAAAGCCTCGTTTTCCTTAGTTACTGATTTATCAATCATAAAGGCTTTCTTTAACGCTACTGTTTTACAATAAGCACTATCAAGGGGAGTTACGTTTTTTATGGATGTGTAATTTATTAAAGCATCACTATTCGGCTTTAGCTTCAGGCTGATCATGGCTGGTTTATCGCTTACAAAAAAATCATCACTACTATAACGTTTACCGTCGCTGCCATCATAAGCAACAACTACAGAGGCGAACGGCGAGCAATACTGATCAGTTAATGTCACTGCTCTTTTGTTACCAAAAGTATCAGGTAAAAGCACCTTATCATAACCATTGTAATACTGATAATGAACTTTTTGAGGGTTTATACTGCTATCCAATTTGATAGTAACATTGAATTTTTTTTGGGCATTGGCTATAACTGTAAAAAGCATAGCGAGCAGGAAAACAAAAACGGATTTTAGCATAATTTAGGTTTAAAGGCTAAATGAAAAGTTTTGTCAGGCAAGTCTTATTTCCGGGCTAATATTAATCGTGGTAAGGAAAAGGTTTGCTTTCACAATGCTAAAATAGCTTGATGGCGATGTTGCAGCTGTTAAAAGATGTTAAGCAGCCGTTAAAAGATGTTAAATGAAGAACCCCGGCCATTGTATTGCCTGTTGCGTTATAAATGAAAACCCAGGTTGGGTACTCTTTGCAAACGCGCGCAAATTATAATAGACGTTTCACCGCACAACTCTCACGAGATAGAATTTCGTTTCAGTCGATACTAATTGTTCAGATCATGTGGTACGGTGAAAATACCGACCACAGGCTGAAGTTCTGGCCCCTGTACAGCCAGTACCAGCAGGAACTTACAGCGGTGAGGATCCTGAAGCGTTTAAACAACTCAACCTCATCCACCAACGGCACCGAACAGATAGATAAGGAAATTTATTACGAAAGCCAGTTGGTAGGCATCCGCAAACGCTACCGCGATTTGTTTGCCAAAATACTTCCGCCCGAAAAAGTGAGCATCCTGTACAAAAGCGAACAGGAGTTTAATGACGAACTTATTAAACAGCTGAGCGAGCGCAGCAAGCGGGCGGGGAATTGAGTTTAGTGATTAGAGGTTGGAGATTAGTTAGTCCTTGTTCCGAATAAATCAAACGCATTTAAAATAACATTTACAGATGGATTCTCGTCCATCTGTAAATGTTTATCTTTGTTTGCAAAATCCGAATGACGTTATTGCGGGGTACGAAGCAATAGGACAGAAGCAGGTTCGGCCTTTATAGTTCGCAGTTGCTTCGTACCTTATATTTAGATAACAATCGCCCCTGAAAGCGACATAAGACTTTAAACATAAGACTTATAACTTACATCATGACCACCCTTCGCCAGCTTTTTTTAGCCAACAACGCCCAAACTACCAACTTCCCGCTACTACTCGAGTTTGAACGCGCCGAAGGCATTTATATGTACAACGCGGAGGGCAAGCCATATATTGATCTGATCTCGGGCATTGGCGTAAGCAGTTTAGGGCACAATAACCCTCATGTTATTGATGCTATTAAGCAGCAGGTTGATAAATACATGCACCTGATGGTTTATGGCGAATATGTGCAAACCCCACAGGTGCGTTTTGCAGAGAAGTTGGTATCGGTACTGCCGGATAGTTTACAATCGGTGTATTTTACCAATTCGGGTGCCGAGGCGGTAGAGGGTGCCTTAAAATTGGCCAAGCGTTTTACCGGCCGTAGCCAGGTAATTGCCTTTCATAACTCATACCACGGCAGTACACACGGGGCTTTGAGCGTAATGGGTAATGAAGAGTTTAAACAGGCTTACCGTCCGTTGTTGCCCGGTGTCAGCTTTATTCATTTTAATGATCCGGATCATCTGCAATTCATCACCGAAGAAACGGCCTGTGTTATTATGGAAACCGTACAGGGAGAGGCCGGTGTTAGGGTGCCCGACGTGGCCTACATGCAGGCCTTGCGTGCCCGCTGCACCGAAACAGGCACCTTGCTGATATTGGATGAAATCCAGGCTGCCTTTGGCCGTACAGGGAAATTGTTTGCCTTTGAACATTTCGGCATAGTGCCCGATATTTTGCTGCTGGCTAAAGCTTTGGGCGGAGGGATGCCGATTGGTGCGTTTATCTCATCAAACCAAATTATGGATGCGCTGAAGGAGAACCCGATACTTGGCCATATAACCACTTTTGGCGGGCACCCGGTGTGTTGCGCTGCAGGGTTGGCCGCGTTGGAGTTTTTACTGGAGGCCAACCTGGTAGCGGGTGTTGCAGAAAAAGAAGCTTTATTGCGCTCCTTGTTGGTTCATCCGGCTATTAAACAGGTTAGAGGTAAAGGCCTGATGCTTGCCGCCGAATTGGAAGACTTCGACCTGAATAAAAAAATAATAGACCGCTGTATTGAAAATGGTGTAATTACCGATTGGTTTTTACATTGCAGTAATTCGATGAGGCTGGCCCCGCCGCTGATTATTACACCTGATGAGATTAGCAAAGCATGCGCAGTAATTGTTGAGGCGGTAGATTATTATACCAAATAAATTTCGGTATCCGCTTTACACAGGCATTTGGCACTGCATAGTATACATACAAAAGGTAGGTTGAATCCCTTCGGGTGGAGCTCTTTTCTGCAAAGCCTGAACCTTTATTAGCGCTCCTGTATTTCATGTAAATAAGCAGCCTCAATTATAAGCCAAACAATCCGTTAATTTTGTGTACCTTAACATGATTTCGTCAAACTACTTCTCTTCAAAATAAAAGTAACCATTAGGATACTTTATCAAATACCCGCCTTTAGATTTTAGTTTGAATTAAATTGGTATGGTTTGTGCATTTATATCATTATCCGGCAAAAAACTGCTTTTGGTGATGTTAATGCAATAAAACAGGTCACCCAATGCTCTTTTTAATGGTCATCCTGATTTTACAATTAATTAAAAAGCTTTAAAGCCGGACCAATAACAATGCATCCACTCAATTTACATATGAAAATAGCATATATATCAACCTATCCACCGCGCGAATGCGGTCTTGCAACGTTTAATAATAACCTGATGCATGCCATCAGTTCAAATTTTCCTGATAGAAAAAGCCTGGTTCAAAATGGTTTTGTAGTGGCGTTAAACGATTCGGAAAATTTGCAAGAATACGAATATCCTGAGGAGGTTAAATATGTTATCCGCCAAAACCATCAGAAAGATTATATCCGTGCGGCCAACTACATCAATACCAGTAACGCGGATGTATGTATTATGGAACACGAGTTTGGTATTTATGGCGGCGAGAGCGGTATCTACATTTTACCGTTAATTAACCGGTTGGAAAAGCCGCTGATTTCTATTTTGCACACCGTATTGAAAGACCCGAGCTATGTACAGCGCATCATTATCCGTGAGATAGCCGAGCAATCGTCAAAGATTATAGTGATGAGTAAAAGGGCGGTTGAGTTTTTAACTACTATTTACGAAATCCCGGCCGATAAGATCCAGATTATTGAGCATGGTGTGCCTGATGTAGAAGCTCCTGTTGATAACCCGGTGAAAAACCTCTCATCTTTTAAAAATAAAAGGGTAATGTTAACCTTCGGTTTACTAAGCCGCAATAAAGGTTTGGAAACTGTAGTAAAAGCCTTGCCTAAAATAGTCGAAAAACATCCCGATGTAATGTATGTGGTTTTAGGTAACACGCATCCGGGTGTAATTAAAAATTCGGGCGAGGAATACCGGGATCACCTGAAATCGCTCGCCGCGCAATTGGGGGTATCAAAAAACCTGGCGTTTATTGCCAAGTTCGTATCTGAAGAGGAACTGGTAAACTATTTAACCGCCTGCGAAATTTATGTAACCCCATATTTAAACGAAGCGCAAATTACCAGCGGCACGCTATCCTACGCGGTAGGAGCAGGCGCCGCCGTGGTATCAACTCCTTATTGGCATGCTACCGAACTGTTGGCCGATAATCGTGGTCGCCTGTTTGATTTTAAAAATTCGGAAGCGCTGGCCGATACGATTATTGAACTATTGGATCAGGATAGGATATTATCCGAGTTAAAAGAGAACGCTTACCAATACGGTTTGCACCTGCGCTGGCCGGTTATTGGTGCCGAATTTATTAAGGTGGCACAGGAGGCCTTAAGCCGTTTTGATTTTAGCGACAAAATTTTACGAAACAGCATTGTCGACCCGGAGATCCTGCCAAAATTCAGCCTTACCCATGTTTTGAGGTTAACTGATGATACCGGGATTGTTCAACATGCCAAATATGGTATCCCCAATTTGAAAGAAGGTTATTGCCTTGACGATAACGCGCGCGCGCTGATTATGGCCCTTATGGCCTATCAGCGTAATAAAAGCCGGGAGGCGTTTGAATTGTTACCTATTTACCTCAGTTACATTCACTACATGCAAACGGATGATGGTAACTTCCGTAATTTTTTAAGCTTCGACAGGCGATACCTGGATGAGGTGGGTTCGGAAGATTCATTTGGCCGTACCATCTGGGCTTTGGGGCATTTGATAGGTTGCGCTGCAAGTAATTCATATCGCGAATTTTCCTTGGAGATTTTCCATAAATCTATCCCGCATTTCTCAACTTTAAAACATTTAAGGGGAATAGCCAATACCATTATTGGCATCAGTTTGTACCTGCAAGCATACCCTACAGATGAAGGCATGGTAAAAATACTGGTTAACTTAACCCAGCCACTGATTGATGCCTATAACAACACCCAATCTGACGACTGGCAATGGTTTGAAGAAAAAATGACCTATGATAACGCGATCCTGCCTTTGGCCTTGTTGCATTCGTGCGAGATTACAGGTAATGAAGAAGCCAAAACCATTGCTTTGGCTACCATGGCATTCCTTGATAAACTCACATTATCAAACGGCTACCTGAGCCCGGTAGGTAACGATGGCTGGTACTATCGTGGCGGTACCTTCCCAACTTTCGATCAGCAGGCTATCGAAACGATGGCTATGGTGTTGATGCATTTTCAGGCTTACCGCATTTTCAGGGTGCCGCAGTATATCGAAAAGATGTTTTTAAGCTACAAATGGTTTTTAGGAGAAAATACCCTGCGCGCGCCGTTGTATGATCATGAAACCAAGGGCTGCTGCGACGGTTTGCTTCCGGGTGGCATTAACCGTAACCAGGGGGCCGAAAGTACGCTCGCTTACCTCATTTCGCACCTTACGGTGTTGAAAGCGTTCGAGCTGGAATATGAATACAATAAATACGGCCAAAAATTGCAAACCTGCTAAATGAAGGTAGCCGTATTAGCCCCGGTGGCCTGGCGCACACCGCCCAGGCATTACGGGCCATGGGAGCAGATCGCATCAAATATAGCCGAAGGGATGGTGAAACTTGGCGCGGAGGTAACGCTCTTTGCTACCGGCGATTCCATCACCGCTGCAACACTTGATGCCGTTTGCCCCACTGGTTATGAAGAGGACCGTACCCAGGATGCGAAGGTTTTGGAATGCCTCCATATCAGTAACCTGATGGAAAAAGCGGGTGAATTTGATATCATCCACAACAATTTCGATTTTTTGCCGCTTACCTATTCGGGCCTGATCAAAACGCCGGTAATTACCACTATACATGGTTTTTCATCGCCAAGGATTATTCCGGTTTATAAAAAGTATAACGATAAAGGGTATTATGTATCGATAAGCAATTCGGACCGAAGCCCCGAATTGGATTACATCGCTACGGTATACAACGGGATTGACACCCGTGACTTTCATTTTTATGACGAGCCGGATGATTACCTGTTATACTTCGGCCGTATCCACCCTGATAAAGGTACTGCTGAAGCTATCTCCATCGCCCAAAAAAGCAAACGAAAATTGGTAATAGCAGGAATTGTACAGGACGCCGATTACTTTAAGGAAAAGGTGGAGCCGCAATTGAGTGAAGATGTGGTGTATATAGGCCATGCCGGACCGGAAAAACGGCGCGAACTGTTAGGACGGGCCTCTGCCTTATTGCACCCCATCAATTTTAACGAACCCTTCGGTTTAAGCGTTGCCGAGGCTATGCTTTGCGGTACGCCGGTGATCGCTTTTAATCGCGGATCGATGCCTGAATTGATCCGGGATGGGCAAACGGGATTTTTGGTTAATACGGTTGATGAGGCGGTCAATGCTGTTGCCCGGCTTGCCCAGATCTGTCGTGCGGATTGTTATGGTTGGGCAAACTCGCAGTTTTCGAGCGGGAAGATGGTTGCTGATTATTGGGAATTGTATAAACGAATATTAAACAAATAGTCGCCACAACTGCCACGGGTTACGCAGCGTTAAACCCGCTGCAGATATTTTTTAAACGACAAAAGCGCCGTCGGCGCTTTTGTCGTTTAAAATTGTAAGCGTTTTATCTTAATTCAATTTATCCAGTTCTGCTTTTACAAACCCGGCCAATTCTTTTACATAGCCCGCGCTAAAATCGAACTTGATACCGGCTGTTTCGTAAATTTCCTTAATGGTTTTGGTGTAGCCGAGTTTAAGGGCAGCCAAATATTGCTGCAATCCTCTTTCCGGATTTTCCTTGTAGTTTTTCCAAACGGCAATAGCCCCCAATTGGGCCATACCGTATTCAATGTAATAGAACGGTACCTCAAAAATGTGTAGTTGTTTTTGCCAAAGGTTTTGAAACGCTTCCTGGTGCTCGCTCCAATCGGCGAAATTAGCGCCAAAAGGTTCAAAGATCTCCACCCAGGCAGTGCGTCGGTCGGTGTCGGTATGATCGGGGTTGGTGTAAATCCAGTGTTGAAACTGGTCAACCACAGCTACCCATGGCAGGGTCTTCAACACATCAACCAGTTGATCGCGTTTGGCTCGTTTCAGGTCTTCCTCGTTGTCAAAATAAACATTCCAGTTATCCATCGAGATCAACTCCATCGACATGGATGCTAATTCTGCGACTTCCGATGGACAATGTTTAAAATCATTCAGTTCTAGGTCGGCAGTTAAGAAAGTGTGTACGGCGTGGCCGCCCTCGTGAACCATGGTAGTGAGATCCCGGAAAGTATTGGCCGAATTCATGAAAATGAACGGTGCGCCGGTTTCGGCCAATGGGTAGTTGTAACCGCCCGGAGCCTTGCCTTTACGGCTTTCCACATCAAACAGGCCGTTATCTTTCATAATCTCCAAACGCTCGCCCAGATAACGGTTAATGTTGCTGAAGCATTGGATGGATTTCTCGATCAGGTCTTCACCATTCCGGAACGGTTTTAAAGCCGGCTTGCCCGAAACATCCACGTCCATATCCCAGGGCTTAAGCGCGGGTAAGCCCAAAGCCTCGCGGCGTTTTTCGGCTTGCTCCCTTAATATAGGCACTATTTCAGTTTCTATAGCGGCATGGAAAGCATAGCAATCCTGCGGGGTATAATCAAAGCGGCCAAGCGCCTGGAACATATAATCACGGAAGTTTTCGAAACCGGCATTCAGGGCAATCGTGTGGCGAAGTTTGCGCAGGTGATCGAAAAGCTCATCCAGTTTTTCCTTATCCTGCAGGCGGCGGCCGGTGATCTTTTCCCAAACCTCCTGCCGTTTGGCGCGGTCGGTACCCTTTAAAAATACCGAGGCCTGCTCCAGTGTAAACTCTTTATCATCAATATGAACAGACATGGAGCCGGTTATCGACTGGTACTTTTGCTGTTCAACCTGGATTTCGGTTTGCACCGGGATGTTTTCCTCCCGGAAAAGTTCTAAGGCCTTTTTAACCCCGCGCAGAAATACAAAGTATTTTTCGCCGTCCAACTGATCAACATATTCGCTGGCGACAAGCTTTTTGTTCAGATCGTTGCTGTAAGGCGCTATCTTAGGTTCGATCTCGGTTGCAAAGTATTGAAATTTTTGAAGCAGATCTTCGCTGGCTGTATCGCAGGTCATGCGGATGTACCGCCAGGCAAAATCCTCTTCCAAAGCGGCTTCCAGTTCGCTTTTATCGCGCAGCCATTTTTCCAGTTCTTCAACCGAATTGATAGGCCGGTCAAGCAGTTCTTTATAAAATGGTTTGAGGTTTTCCCATTTAATATCGAGCGAAGCGGGGATATATGTTCTTGTTTTTTTGTGGATCATGGTTTTTATATGTGCAGATATGCTTATGTGCAAATGTGCAGATTATGGTTGATGTAGTGCAAATAATATACTTGAAAATTTAAACGAAGGCACAAAAAGTCAAGGCAATTTCAACTTTCGTTCATTGCGCAATAACGTATGCTATTAACTGCTCCCAAAATCCGCGTTTGCAATAATGGTCCGGCTTATGATGCAAGCCCCCAATATGTACCAGTGTATTATCTTCGCTAATTGCGCTAATACGGCTGTCTGGCAACTATTGTACCTTAAAGTGGCCGCGATCGCGGCAAAAGTAAGGCTGATAGTGTCGTTAGATTTTGCTTGTTTGCTTTTATGTTAAAACAATTGCTCAAAACTTTGTTTTATAATACATCAAATGCCGTTTATAATGCTTTTAGGTTCTGCCGATACCCGTCACCAATATCCCGATGAGGGAACTTTTATTATGCAGCTGCTTGCCCAGGGTCGCTGTGCGGAAGCTTATCTGCTGTTAAAAAGAGAATCGCCTGATGAGCCGGCTACCCATTTCAACCTGGCTTTATGTTATTTTAAAACAGGAAACTACGCCGGGGCGCTGGCTTGTCTTGATAAAGCGCAATCGGTTTGGCCTTCGGGTAATTATAATCATCGTATCCAGGCCGACGAACTTTATACAGCCCTCCGCAAATTGCAAAATCAACAAGCCGATTATTTGCAGGGCATTACCAGCAAATACGTAAGTCTTTTTAACGACCAGGCGCGTGATGCTATTGCACGGCTTAAAACGGATTGCTGGCTGCAATTAGGTGATTTTAAAAAAGTGATTGAAACCGCAGGCCCTATAGCACATAAAAATTATTTGAACATAACCAACGCCCTGGCTTTGGCTAAAAATCAACTATATATATGAATACCGGATTTAACCAGATCAGAGACGCCTACATGCGTAATATGTTTGCCGCCGGCAATGATGTTATTGATACAATAAGCTTATACCAGGCTATATCAGATGTAAACATCACCGGCGATAACGATGAATCCCTTTACCATTTAGCGGCCCGTTTTACTGATGTTGATGGCATTGTTTTTTTAAGGAATACAGGTTTAAAACCAACTGCCGATAAATACGGTAACACCGCCTTGCATGCGCTCACTACCGCCAGGTTTGATTTAAACAACCCCGATCTTGAAGCAAAGGCCGCTAAAATTAAGCATACCGCTACCCTGTTGCTGGAACTGGGCATTAACCCCAAAAAGAAAAACGACTCGGGTAAACTCGCTTATTTTGAAGCCGGATTGCTTTATATGTACCCGTTTATTGAGGCCATGGGCGATGCAGGCATAAAAATGGATGCCACCCAGGATGAAGGTAAAAACCTGCTGCATGCCATTTGCGATAAACTGGTACATCGTAAAACGATACCGGGCGCTGTAGAAGTTGCGACTAAAACAGTACGGGCGTTACTGGATAAAAGCGGCATCGATCTGGAGGATAAAGATATTTTTAACACCACACCCTTAACCTATGCGCAACGCAGCGGCGTTAAAGAGATCGCCGCCTTGTTATCGGGCGACGAAAGTGACACGGCCACCGGCGGAATGACCATTCATGAAGCTGTATTGAACAGGGATACCACCGCGGTTGAAGCGCTCATAAAAAACGGGGCCGACCTGAACGAAGTATCTGATCAGTATCGCCGTACGCCGCTGATGCTGGCCTGCGAATATCCGTCGGCCGATATGGTAAAGCTGCTTGCCGAAGGCCGTGCCGACGTAAACTTTCGTTCGGGAAATGGTGAAACCGCTGTGTTTTATTTGATTACCAAAGCCATCAGCAATATCGGCCGTGGATCAAGTAAAGACCTTAAAGACGTGGTATTGATGCTGCGCACGCTCATCAAAAACAATCTCGACCGGGATGCCGCCATTGATAATGAAAGCAACACGGCTTTAAACATACTTTGCAAGGCAGGCTACCTGGCCGATCTGAATACCCCGCTCGCCGAAGAACTGATTGAGGCCGGTTGCGATGTCAATAAACCTAACCTGTCCGGTCAAACCCCGCTGATGTCATTTGCCGAGCGTGGAAATGAGGTAAAATACAACATTGCCGAATTATTGCTGGGTCATGATGCGGATGCCGCTTATGTTGATAAAAATGGTAATACGGCGTTGATGTACGCGGCGGCCAACCCGGATAAAATGTCGGGCAAAAAGATAGTCTCGCTTTTATTGGATAAGGACTCGGCCGTTGCCGAAAAAGTAAACAACGCGGGCCAAACCGCTATGGATATAGCTGTAAAAAACGATAACGAAGCTGTAGTAAAACAATTGCTTGAAGCCATGGCCTAATACACATTATATGATGGATAACATGTTTCTAAACGCGTGTAAAAACGCGCAAAAAGGAGTAGTTCAAGCCTTTTTAAAAAAAGGCGGTATCAATGTTGATAAGCGCGACAGCCTGGGTAATACCCCATTGTATTACGTTTGCAGCAAGGGCGCTAAAGATGTTGTTAAAATGCTGATTGATGCCGGTGCAGATGTAACGCTTGCCAACAATAGCAGCGAAACACCTTTGCATATGGCCGCCCGGAACGGTAATAAAGAAATAATTAAGTTATTGACAGATGCGGGCGCTGATATAAATTCGGGTACAAACAGCGGGCAGACACCCATTTTTTACGCGGTGCTGGCCTGTAAAACAGAAACAGCCTTATACCTTATTGCGCTCGGTGCCGATACCGGGGTTAAAGACAATGGCGGCTATAACATTTTTGACCATGCTACAGCCAATGGTATGCGCGATTTAGTAACCGCGCTCTCTGCCGGTGATGCCGCGCGGAAAGATGACCACGGCAACACCCCCCTGCACCAGGCCGTGTACAATAATCAAAGCGAAACGGTGATGGCCTTGTTAAAAACAGGAACGCTAAATGTAAATGAGCTGAATAACGACGGCGTTAGCCCCTTGGTTTTGGCGGTAAATAATGCGAACATGCATTTGGCAGAACTCCTGATTGAAAGCGGGGCCGATGTTAACCTGCATGTGTTAAATGGTAATTCGGCCTTGCATTACGCGGCAGGGCAGGGTAATTACCGGCTGGGGAAAGTGTTGCTAAAGGCGGGTGCCGATGTAAATTCACGCAACAGTTACAGCGAAACTCCATTGATTGTGGCTGCACAATGCGGCTTTAATGATTTTACCGCTATGTTATTGGAAAATAATGCTGATGCCGCGGCCGTAGATAATGGAGGGCGCGCCGCTATGGACTTTGCCAGTGAGCGGGGATATACCGAAATAGTAGAGCAACTGCTGGTTGCAGGTGCCGGAGACTAAAGTCTTTTTTAGCATATAGGTCAAGTATCGGAACCAAACCCAGCTGCCGACTTAAATGATATCACATATGGCCTTACCCCCAATCCACTAATTTGCGGAGGGCTGGGGGTGGCTTAGTTAAAACCAATTCATTTCAAAGCAGTTGCAAACTGTGCCTGGCTTAACTTCTGCGGCTTTCAACAGTGTAAACAAAACTTTCGGCCTTGTAATAGCCGATATTGTATTCCATTGGCCGCTCACCCTGGTCGTACACAAAACGTTTGCGCAGTAACACCGGGCTGCCGGTGTCAATTTCAAGCTTTCCGGCAATAAATTTATCGGCGCTAATAGCGCTAAGCTCTTCTTTGGATAAGTTTGCCACAGCCGAGTACTCTTCTTCAAGCATTTCGTAAAGCGGGCGTTTAAAATCCTCTTCGCCGGTTAAGCCGAGGCGGGGATGAAAGTAGGAAATAAAGTAAACGAAAGGATCTTCAGCGCTACCCCGCAGCCGTTCCATCTTCACAATTTTTTTTTCGGTTCCGATCTCAAAAAAGCCGGCCACAGTATCGTCCGGAAATACCCAGCTTACGTGCAGCTCATAATTTTTTACGGTAATGCCCCGGGCTTTCATTTCCTGCGAAAAGCTGAGCCAGTTCATGGCTTTTGAGCTTATTTTAGAAGTGGCCACCTTAGTGCCAAAGCCTTTTTTTCGAATCAGCAACTCCTCGTAAACCAATTTGTTAATAGCCTGGCGTAAAGTGGTGCGCGAAATAGCCAGCTTTTTTGCCAGCTCAACCTCGTTGGGTAATAACTTCCCTGCCTTGTAAGCCGGGTCTTTTATTAAATCGCGCAGTAATTGTTCGGCCTGGATATGGAGCGGGACGGGGCTTTTATGATCGATGGATAGTTTCATTTTATCGCAAACTGACGGGCGCAAATATAGCTTAATTGTTATTTATGTACTTACATAATAAAAACGGTGTTTTTAAATAATGTTAAACATGATACCAATATTGTATGAATCGGATGTTTAAAAGCTATTTCAGGAATCGGCCAATGGTTTATTTAGTACGGATGGAAACTGTTTACCTTATAAATGTGCGTACAAAAATGTTGTACTATTCTGAATACGTAACAAACAAGCTGTGAAATTATAAAGCAAATAAAGCCGCCTGTATTACACAAGCGGCTTTATAATCAAAAACAATGAAAAGCTTAATTAAGCGGAATAGGTAACTCTGTAGCTACACCTATACGGTTCCAGGCGTTGATGGTGATGATGGCCATTATTACCTGGGCCAGGTAAAGCTCATTAAATAATTTGGCGGCCTGGGCGTAAGTGGCGTCAGATACGCGGCCGGTAATCAGGGTTATTTCTTCGGTAAGGGCAAGGATCGCACGTTCCTGCTCGTCAAAGAAAGGGGCTTCGCGCCAAACGCTTATATTATAAATGCGGCGTTCGGTTTCGCCGGCTTTGCGGGCATCAGTGGTGTGCATATCCAGGCAAAAAGCACAACCATTAATTTGTGATGCCCGGATTTTGATGAGGTCTTTATGACGGGTGGTTAATTTGGTGCTTTCCATGTATTTCTCTAAGGCGATCATCGCCCGGTAGCCTGCCGGTTCGGCAGTGTTGATTTTTAAACGGTTCATTTTCTTATCTTTTTGTTGATACAAAGCTGGGGATAAACACCCCCTCAAAAAATGAACTGAGTTTAAGAAAATCAGCTTTTTTTAGCCCGCAGCCTGCTCAGAAACTGCGGCGTGAAACCTAAATACGATGCCAGCATATACTGTGGAACACGCTGAACAAAAGCCGGAAATAAATTAGTAAAGTGGCGGTAGCGCTCCTCATCATTCATATTAAAAATATAACCAACACGGCGCTGGGCAGCTATAAAGGCTCTCTGCATCATCACACGAAAATAAGCTTCCATCTGCGGCACAGCTTCAAACAGGGCTACCCTGTTTTTTTCGGTGAGCAACAACAGTTCGGATGCTTCGATGGTTTGAATGTAAGTGGTGGCCGCGCAATGGTTCAATAAACTGTCCTGGTCGGCTATCCACCAGCTTTCCAGGCCAAACTGGATGATCTGTTCGTTAAGTTTATTGTTTACAAAGTATTGCCGTACCAGGCCGGTAAGTACAAAGTAGTTGCCCACGCAAAGTTTGCCGGGTTCAAGGATCAACTCCTTTTTTTTAAATTTCTTCAGGTCAAAGTATTGGCAGATCGTGGTCTCATCGGCTTCGGTTAGCTTAACATATCGTTTAATATGGTTGATAAGTTGAGGATACATGGTTGGGCGGGCTATTCGCTAATGTCGATATTTTTGTAAACTAAACTTACACCAACACAAACTTTTAATTCGGCTCCGACCTTTCGTTATAAACCAAAGCCAGATCATGTTCAATTTTTTACCTGGTTGGGCGGAGATAATAAAGCATTACTTTATGTCTCTTACATTTAAACATCTTCCAGCGTTAACAGGTTGTCTACCCCCGCTTTGTCGGTTATTGAGCATAGGTGTTTTTTACCACTGTTTTCGGGCTTTACTACAGTAAGATAGGTTTTGCCTCGTTCGGTACTTACGTAAAAAACCTGGCTGTTGGCTTGAATACGTTTTATAGCTTCGGCAACAGAGATCACTACCCGTGGATTGTCCAGTGATTCATAATAACCGATATGGGTTATTTGTTCAACAGTACTTGATGTTTTAGGTTTATTGATACAGTTTACCTGGTAGCTTGCCATAAATTTTAATTGCGGTGTTGGTAAAGATATTATTTATTATATAAGACAGCGGTAGTTAGTTCCTGATTTAACCGGCATTCATGTTAAAAGCTTTACTTTTGTTTTTTATCAAATAAAGCGAAATTGTACTCAAAAGAACAGGCAACTCAGTTAAAGCAGGCATTCTGGACGGCGTTCGGGCAGTATCTTAAACCCCAACTTTCGGCCGATGGACTCAAAATTAATTGGGTAAATTATAAAACCGGGATAAGGCATCTTTATTTTAAAATGGATGCTGATAAAAAGTCGGCATTTATAGCTATCGAAATGAGCCACCCGGATACTGATATCCAGCAATTAATGTTTGAACAGTTTTTAGAATTGAAAAACGTGCTCGATAGCCAGCTTGATGAGGAATGGGAGTGGGATTTGCACACCACCGACGAATACGGTAAAACTGTAACGTGTATCATAAAAACGCTGCCTAATGTAAGTGTGTTTAACCAACAGGACTGGCCCGCGCTCATTTCCTTTTTTAAACCGCGTATCATCGCGCTGGATGAATTTTGGAGCATGGCGCAATATAGTTTTGATCTGTTTAGGTAGTAAAGAGATCAGGTTTATAGTCTTTAACAAAGAACGAAGCAATGGCGAACTGTACAGAGCGACCCTGCAAACCCGGGATTACTTCGTTCCTGCAATAAAAGGCCGAAACTAACTAACCATGTTATTTAAGCCATATGCGCTACATCGTCGCCCGCGCTTAAAAAGCAGTGATTCACCGCGTCTATAATGTCGCTCAGGTTAAACGGCTTCGGAACAAAAACATCCGAGCCATAGTTGCCTAACGATTCGAGCACACGCGGATAGGCCGACACCATCACCACCGGTATATGGGCAGTAGCCGGTGTGGTTTTCAAAATATGGCAGAGTTCGCCGCCATTGATGCCAAACAATATGTAATCCAATATCACAAGATCGGCTTTGGTTGATAGCGCCGCCTTGCATATGTCGTCGGTGTAGTTTAGTACCTCAACTTCATAACCCTCCATTTCAAGGGCATCTTTCATCACTTCCAAAATATCCTCGTTATCATCAAGGATCAATATCTTTTTCGACATAAATATTAATTGGTAAAGTTGAGAACGCCCGGAGTGTTTATTTTGTTTTTAAAGTTATAGGCAAATAATTGTAACAATAAGATAACAGCCTGCAGTTCTGAGTTTAAGCTCTGGATTTACAGTTTCAGTTATCTGCCGGATGATGAACCGCGTTTAAAACTACATCAGGCTTAACAGCATTCAGGAAAGTATAAAAACCGATAAGCTCCTTGGCCCATGTGCGCCGATAACCAGTGATTGCTCGATATCTGCAGTTTTTGAAGGCCCTGATATAAAGGATCCATAGCCATAATCAGCATCGCCTATAACCTGGTAGGCTTGTGCCATGGTAGGAACAAAATCATCTTTACCAATTACTACGGCCAAATGTTGGGCAATGAAAGGGAGCACTCTGCTACCTATTTGCTTGTCGGTGAGCCAGAGCGCCCCGTTTTCGGCTACGCCGAGGTTGGAGCGGAGGATAGTAAGTTCTACATCGGCAAAATTATGGCGGTCTTCAAACTTTACGGTATCGGTATAAATGTAATCGCTCGGTTCATTAAGCGCGGAAATGATCTTTACTTCGGGCCTGAAGTTTTGTTTAAGGATGGCTTTTATCTTGTCAAAACCATTAACCTCGTGCACAAAAGTGCCGCCTGCTGTGGCTACGGTTTTATATTTTGTTACGAGGTCGGTTCTTACGTTGGTTAAATTATTCAGCACGTCCATATCCGGAAGTGGTAATGCGGCAGGCTGGTTTAACTTTACAGCGGCTAATATTTTATCACGGCTCATTAGTTTTTTGCTCCTTTCCTTTTGGCATACCATTCACCAAATGATTGATCGGGTGCTTTCGGCATTTCGCGTTGGTTGTACCATGGGTTAAACTTGTTGTTTACCGCAAATGGCGCGTATTTAAATACAAACCTGCCGGTTTTGCCACCCATGCGGTACAGGGCAGGCGACGATAAGGTTAAAGCCATCGCCTTCATGGCCATGGTTTTTGCCTTGGGCGAATATCCTTCCTTAACAATCACCTGCCGCCATTTATACAACTGATCGTGAATATCTATTTTAACCGGACAGACATTGCTGCACGATCCGCACAGGGTAGAGGCGAAAGGCAGATCGGCATATTTTTTCATGTCGAGGTTTGGTGCCAGTATCGAGCCAATTGGTCCGGCAATAGCCGTATGGTAGCTATGCCCGCCGCTTTTGCGGTAAACCGGGCAGGTGTTCATACAAGCCCCGCAGCGGATGCATTTCAGCGAGTTACGAAAGTCCTCGCGCCCTAATTGTACGCTGCGCCCGTTATCAACAATAATCAGGTGAATTTCGCTGCCGTCCTGCGGTTTGCTGAAATGGCTTGAATAAGTGGTGATCGGCTGGCCGGTAGCGCTCCGCGTAAGTAAACGCAAAAACACGCCCAGGTGCTTTCGTTCAGGTATGATCTTTTCAATCCCCATGGAGGCTATGTGAATTTCGGCGAGGTGCGCGCCCATATCGGCATTGCCTTCGTTGGTGCAAATCACAAATTCGCCGGTTTCGGCCACCGCGAAGTTAACACCGGTAAGCGCCGCGCGACGGGTTAAAAATACTTCGCGCAAGTGCTGACGGGCGGTTTCTGTCAGGATCTTCGGATCCGACTCGCCTTTGGCCGAACCTAAGTGTTCGTGAAATATATCACCTATCTCTTCTTTCTTTTTGTGGATGCAGGGCAAAACGATATGGCTTGGCGGCTCGTTAGCTAATTGCACAATTCGTTCGCCCAGGTCTGAGTCGATCACATCAATGCCCTGTTCTTTCAGATATTCGTTCAAATGGCATTCTTCGGTAAGCATCGATTTGCTTTTTACCATTTTCCTGATGCCCCGCTGCTCAAGCAGGTTGTAAACAATCTGGTTATGCTCGGCTGCATCCTGAGCCCAGTGTACTATAATGCCGTTTTTATTGGCGTTGGCTTCAAATTGTTCAAGATAGCTGCTTAAGTTGGAGAGTACATTGAGTTTTATCTGCGACGCGGTTTCGCGCAGCAGTTCCCATTCGGGTAGTTTGTGCGCCGCCATATCACGTTTGGCGCGCACCCACCAAAGGGTTTCATCGTGCCAGTTTACACGGGGTTCGTCGCGGTTAAAGTCGGCCGCCAATTGCGGGTGATGTTTATCGGTAGCTGTACTCATTACAAACTGTTGTTTAAAATTTCGGCTATATGAATTACTTTAACACCGCTGTTTTGCCTGCGCAGGATACCTTCCAGGTGCATTAAACATGAAAGGTCTGCCGAGGTTATATATTGAACCCCATGCGATACGTGGTCGGCCACGCGGTCTTTACCCATTTTGGCCGATACCGCTTCTTCAACCACACAAAATGTGCCGCCAAAGCCGCAGCAATCGTCCGCGCGTCCGGGTGTTACCAATTCAAGTCCGCTTACCATATTCAGCAGTTGGCCCGGTTTGCTGAATGGATCAGCAACAAGTTCGCTCATCTGGGCAATGCGCAAACCGCGCAGGCCGTGACAACTTTGGTGCAAACCTACCCTATACGGGAAACTGGCCCCCAGTTGCTTAACCCTTAAAACATCAACTAAAAATTCGGTGAGTTCGTAAACTTTTTTGCGGATTTCGGCAGCCTGCATTTCCTTGCCATCGGCATGCAAATGCTCTTTAATATGCAGCGTGCAACTTCCCGAAGGGCAAACAATATAATCGAAGCCCGAAAAATTATCTACAAATAAACTATTGCAGCCGCCGGTTAAATGCTCATAGCCCGAATTGGCCATAGGCTGCCCGCAGCAGGTTTGATTTTTAGGATAGTGAACCTCACAGCCAAGTTTCTCCAGCAATTCGAGGGTGGCGATGGCCGCCTGCGGATAAAACTGGTCTACATAACAAGGAACAAACAGGGCAACTCTCATCGTTTACACGTTTACTTTATTGGTTAAAACAATAATAGCGTTTATTATCGGCACATCCATCCTTTGGTATCCTGTGCCGGGTTTACAGTTAATAACCAAATATCGAAAGTACGGCTAAGCGGCTTAACAGTTTTCAATTTTATTTGCAAAATGTTGACGTTTATTTGCAGGAACGGGTGATGCTTTGATATTGATGATGTATTATAATTTCAGTAAATTTGATTACAGGAACAACAAAATGTCAATAGCAAAAGAATCGCATACAGAACTTAACCCGGTGCAGGTTAGCTTGCTTAGGTTATTTAACCGCCCGATGTCTGAAAAAGAAACATTGGAGTTGAAAAAGCTATTGACAGATTATTACGCCGATCAACTGGGAGACGAAGTGAACAAAGTAGTATCAGAAAAGGGATATAACGCGGAAGATTTTGATAATATGTTAAACGCCGACAGTTAATGCGTGCTGTGATTGATACCAATTGCCTTATTGCATCAATTCCCGCTCAAAGTCCGCACTACTGGCTATATAAGGCCTTCAGAGATCACCAATTTGAATGATTAATAAGCAACGAAGTATTGACAGGATATGATGAATTGCTTACTTCTTACTATTCTGAGCGAACCGCTGCGATTGTATTAAATTTACTAAGTGTAGCGCCTAACGTTTTTTATATCGAAACTTATTTTAAGTGGAACCTTATCGCGAACGACCCCGATGATAATAAATTTGTAGACTTAGCGATCGCGGGAAATGCAAACTATATTGTTACGAATGATAAGCATTTTAATGTTCTGCGGGATGTTGAATTTCCTGAACTTAATGTAGTATCGCTCAATAAATTCAGAGAGCTAATTTTAGGACATTAGGTTTTTTGATGCAGAACCCATAAACTCTTAATCTTCAGATCAAGACATAGTTCCTGAAAAGTGTTAAAATAAAAAATAAACATGTGATAAGCCCAAAAGAGTCTGCAAAGTCAACTTAATCAAATAAATTAACAGTTCAAAATGGCGTTACCTACCGCATAGGCTTTCCGCTCATACTATACAGGCTCTTAGCCTGGTGGCCGGTATCCGCTGCCTTCCTAATACAAATTAAGACTCTCATTATTAAATCCCCCAAATACTCCCCTTCAGGGGGCCGGGGAGCCAAACTATTGTATATATGCCAGCTTCACGTCCTTATACGCGGGCTTGGTCAGTTGCTTCTTCAGTCCCTTAAAACTTTCCATAGGTCCTTGTGCGGCAAACATGTTGATCAGCCACGCCGGTACCGAGCCGCCCGGATCGAGGTGAAGGGTATAAACAATACTTACATGACTGGCGTCAACCGGGGTGATCACCCAGCGGCCGGTCGAGTTTTCAACCCTGACAATGCCTTCCTTTGCGGGCACCATGTTTGATACAACCGGCGCGTCGATGGTTACAACCTTCGTTTTAGGATCCTGCGTCACCTTAAGATGTGCCACAAAATCGCGGTTATGTACCGGCCAGGGGATGTTCACTTCCGAGTAGTAATAAATATCAGAAGGCGAAACCTCTTTAATGACAGTGGCCGATTTGGTGTGGTATACCCACTCGCTGCAGGTTTTGATATCCATAAGTACGGCTACCAACTGGGCGGCTGTAGCATTGAAGGTGCATTCTACTTTGATAGCCTTGATCTTTGAATCGGCAATATGGCGTGTAAAAACCTTGATGCCGTCTTTGTTGGTATTTAAAGCCCAGGGTTCGTCAGTAGCAGTGGGGGCAGCGGCAACTCTTGTTGTAAATAATAAAATTGCAATAGTAAGTATCCGGTACATGATGGTAGCACGTGTAAATAAGGTTTGGTAAAGGTATGTACAAAAACAGGCCGGGATTGCCCGGCCTGTCAGTAAAAGGTCATTTGATAGGGTTGAATGTTAAAATATGAAAATGCTATGGCATTCAGCCGTATTATTTTATCTCAAATACATAGCTGCCTGCATTTGCTTTATACAGCGCTGGGTTGCTGATGGGTTTGCCGTTTAACCAAACTTTGCCTGCCGGAAAGCTGATGACTGCCGTTGAATTTGCCGGCACGGTAACTTTATAGGTTACGGTATTGCCGTCGCGTTTCCATGATGATATAATATTGCCATAAGGGCCTTTGTGCGTAGCGGTAAATTCATTTAAACCCTCAACAAAATGAGGTTTCAGTAATATATTTTTAAAGCCGGGACGCTCGGGATCGGGGTGGATCCCGGCTATGCCTTTATATAACCATGCGCCAATCTCGCCAAACATGATGTGGTTCAGTGAGATATCAGATTTGGCATCAATGGCCCAGTTTTCATACAGCGTGGTAGCTCCGTTTTTTATCCACCAGCCCCATGAGGGGAAGGTTTCCTGCGAGGCTATCTTGTAAGCAACATCCGGGTAGCCGTTATCGCTTAATGCGCTCAAAATGGCTTTGGCGCCCAGTATTCCCACATCCAGGTGAAAGTTGTCGGCGGCAACACGTTTGGCAAGGTTGGCGGCTACTTTGTGTTTCATATTATCGGGCACAATACCCCAGTAAAGCGGTACGCTTAATTCGGTTTGCAGGCCTTTGCCATAAATACCGGTTTGGGTATCCAGGTATTTAGCGTTAATGGCATCCCTGATTTTGTTGGACAATGCGGTATACTTTACATAATCTGCCTGTTTGCCTAATATTTTAGCCGCTTTAGCCAGGATGCTTGCATCTGTATAATAATAAGCAGATGAAGTAAGCTCAACCGGCGAAACTGATTTTACGGGCACCCAATCGCCCAGGCCCCAGGTGGTAAGCCCTGTTGGGTAGAGTTCATCAATATGATTTACATATTTTTTGATGGCGTTGTAGTTATCAGCCAGCAGTTTGCTATCGCCATAAAATAAATAAATATTGTAGGGGATAATGGCGATGGTGCTGGTCCAATCCGGGCCGTTAGCCCATTCATAGCCCCAGCCCGCTGTCGGGATGACAGCCGGAAGCACGCCGTTGGGCTGTTGCTCGTCGCGGTGATCTGCCAGCCATTTTTCGTAAACGGTAATACCGTCAAAGTTGTACAGGCCTGTCTCGCTGGCAATATGGGCATCGCCCGTCCATCCGTTCTTTTCACGCTGCGGGCAATCGGTAGGGTAGCCGAACAGGTTGCTGAGGTAGCTATTGTTGGTAGCCCACCAGATGCTGTTAATAGTTGGGTTGGAGGTTTTTACCATCCCTACAGGCTCCACATCGCTATGCATAAAAAAAACTTTGATGTTTTCCTTGCCAATGCGGATGGGCTTACTGCTGCTCACTTCAATGTATTGAAAACCTTTATAGTTAAAGCGCGGGGAAAATGTTTCTTCGCCATGGCCGCCTAAAATAAAAATATCGGTCTGAAATGGGTCTTTATCATCAGTGGGGCGGTAGTGCATGTCAATGTTTGATTGATCAACATGGCCGTTTTTATTTAACCTTTCGGCATGTTTCAGGCGGATTACCGTGCCTGAATCGCCTTTAACGGTAATCTGGCTTACACCCGATATATTCCTGCCCATATCAAACACCCAAACGTTATCATCAATTTTAGTAACGCTTTTGGTGCTGATGGTATCAACCGCGCGGATTGGCTGCATGGCCTGCGATACAATGTTCATGGATGGGGCTGAGCGTACCATTACCGGTTCCCATTTGCTGTCGTCAAAACCGGCGGTATTCCAGCCAGGTTGCTCTAAACGGCCATCGTAATGTTCGGCTGTATAAATGCTGTTAAAAACAACCGGGCTTAGTGATGTTTTCCAATCGGCGCCTGATTTTACGGTTTCAACCGAACCATCGGTATAAGTGATCCGCAGGTCCATACAAAAAGCAGGTCTGCCGCGCCATGGCGCCTGGTGATAATACCAAACCGCTGTGCTCTGGTGGTTGTACCATCCGTTACCCAATAATACCCCTACCGCGTTTTTGCCGCTTTGCAGCTGCTGAGTAACATCGTACGATACATAAAGCGTACGCCTGTCAAACCGGGTGTACATCGGGTCGAGGCGGTGGTTGCCTATTTTTTTGCCGTTTAAGTACAATTCGTACAGGCCGGCAACCGCGATATAAGCCCTTGCCGAGCGAACTGTTTTGTTAACCTTAAATGTATTGCGGAAGTAAGGTGCGGGGTTAACCGCGATACCTTTATGGTCGCTGATCCACGTTCCTTGCCAGTTTTGCATCCCCAGCATCCCGGTTTCAAAGCTGCTTACAGCAGATGGCGCGAGTTTTTTACCGGCCTGGTTCCAAAGCTGCACCTTCCAAAAATATCTGGTAAAAGGTTTTAATGGCTGGCCGTTATAAACAGCGAGGTTACTTGACGAAGCAATTTTAGTTGGCGGCATTATATTGCTTTTTCCGGCGGCAACGGCGGCAGAATCGGTACTTATAAAAAGCTGGTAAGCGCTTTGGGCGGCACCCTGTGCCTTATCGTTCATTAACCAGGTAAGACGGGGGTGTGTGGCATCAATGCCGATTGGGTTCACCAAATACTCGCACTTAAGCCCAACTGCAGATGGGGTTTGTGCATAGTTACGGGCAGAAAAACAAAATAGCAGGATAATGCAAAGCGAGAGCTTACATAAAAAGTGTTTCATGTGGGTTAATATAGCGGTTTATACAATATTGGCCGGAGCCCGTGATATGTTTTCACAATTAAACAATGTTAACAGGATGGGTTGGGATTGGCATCCTGAACTGTCTGAACCGGGATTTGGGGGGATTTAGATGATTTATCGGATTTGCTTAGCATTCTGTTTATTCCTAAATTCCATAAATTCTGATTTATACAAAAATTCCATTAATCCCAAAAATCTTCCCAAATCCCGGTTCAGACAAAATCCTGAGCATCCGGTAAATCTCCCCAAATCCCGGTTCAGACAGTTCAGATAATTTATACATTTGCACCATGAGCAAGTTATGGCAAAAAAACACCAACGTTAACGAACTGGTTGAGAACTTTACTGTTGGCCGCGATCGCGAATTTGATGAGCAAATGGCGGCTTTTGATGTTTTAGGATCATTGGCGCATACCCGCATGCTGCAGAGCGTTGGCCTGATGGATGATGCCGATCTTGAACTTGTTCAGCGCGAACTGAAAAACATTTACTCCGATATAGCCAAAGGCGGTTTTAAAATTGATGAGCATGTAGAAGATGTGCACTCGCAGGTGGAGCTGCTCCTGACACAACGCATTGGCGATGCCGGCAAAAAAATTCACAGCGGCCGTTCCCGTAACGATCAGGTTCTGGTCGATCTGAAACTATTTTTTCGTAGCCAGTTGCAGGATCTGGTTGAAAGTACCGAAACGCTGTTTCGCCTGCTTATTGAGCTGAGCGATAAGCATAAAGATATTTTGCTGCCGGGCTATACCCACCTGCAGGTGGCCATGCCCTCATCATTCGGCTTATGGTTTGGGGCTTATGCCGAAAGCCTGGTTGATGACCTGGAGCTGGTTTTGGCCGCTTATCGTATCACCAATAAAAATCCCCTTGGTTCGGCGGCAGGTTATGGCTCGTCGTTCCCCCTAAACCGTACGTTAACTACGCAGCTTTTAGGTTTCGATAATCTGAACTATAACGTGGTTTACGCGCAAATGGGCCGTGGTAAAACCGAGCGCGTTATTGCCCAGGCCATCTCAACAGTTGCAGCCACGCTTGCTAAAATGGCTATGGATCAAACCTTGTACCTGAGCCAGAATTTTTCGTTTGTAAGTTACCCGGATGCATTAACTACGGGCAGCAGCATTATGCCGCATAAAAAAAATCCGGATGTTTGGGAAATTATGCGCGGCAAGTGCAACCGCCTGCAGGCGCTGCCAACGGATGTTGCCATGATGACCACCAACCTGCCATCGGGCTACCACCGCGAACTGCAGTTATTAAAAGAATTATTGTTCCCGGCCTTTGCCGATTTGAAGCACTGCCTGCAAATGGCAACCTTTATGCTGCAGAACATCACCGTGAAAACGGATATTTTAAATGACACCAAATACGCCTATTTATTCAGTGTGGAGGAAGTGAACCGTTTAACTTTAAGCGGCACACCCTTTCGCGATGCTTACAAACAAGTAGGTTTGGCTATTGAGGCCGGTAACTTTAACCCCGATAAAACGGTGAACCATACTCATGAAGGCAGCATCGGTAACCTGGGTAACGACCAGATTACGGCTGCATTTGATAAACTGGTAGGTAATTTTGATTTTGGAAAAGTGGAAGAAGCTGTAAAAAGTTTGGTTGAATAAGAACGATAGTGTCTCAAAAAAAGTGATTTTGAGGAACGGTTATCCTGAATTTGCTTCTGAAAAATCAGCCTTAATCAGGAGGCTCGTTCTTCACAGTTCGGATTGCTTAGTCTTCAAAAAACGGTCGGATGAATGGGGGTAATCAAAACTCTAATCGGTGTAATCCCAGAAACAAAAATCAATCGGTGTAATCCCCCAAAATATGAACGGACAAAACAGAAGCGATATATATCCTGGTCTTGAGGTTGACATCATCCTGAAAAAAGATCAGCGCACCGGCACGCTTACCCGAGGCTTTGTAAAACGCCTGCTCACCAGCGCCGCCTATCACTCCCGCGGTATTAAAGTACAATTAGAGGACGGGCAGGTAGGTCGCGTAGCCTGGATTGTAGAAGAAGACAATTAAAGTTTTGTATCTTCATTTAATTTACACCAAACATAATCATATTTAAGGTGTAAATGATTTGATATGCCTCCAAAAGCCAAAACCAAAACAAAAGTATTTTTTAGTATTGATGCGCATTACCGTCTGCTCATATCCCTCGGTACTGCTGCCGTAGCGCTGTTTTTTAGCTGGGCGCATTTTTCGGCCCCTACAGTGGCGCTGGTAACCTGGCTGGCCTTCGGGTTCTCCATTATTGTTATGGATTGGGTAATTATCCTTACCGCCAATCCTGCCGAGATCCGCAAAATTGCAAGTATTGAAGATTCGAGCCGGACATTAATATTTTTATTCGTGATAGCCGCCTCACTGATGAGTTTGCTGGCCATAGTGCTGTTGCTTTTATCAACCAAAAATCAATCGGACGCCGTAGTTACAGCCCGGGTTTCACTGGCAATGGCTTCTGTGGTTGTTTCGTGGTGGTTGGTGCATACTATTTTTACCTTAAGGTACGCGCACATGTACTATTCTACTGATCCCGATGCTGACAGAAAAACAAAACCCCTGGGCGGCCTCGAATTTCCGGGAGATCTGAAGGAACCTGATTACCTCGATTTCGTATACTTCTCGTTTGTTATCGGTATGACATTCCAGGTATCAGACGTTGAGATATCCTCGCGCGCTATCCGCAGGCTGGCATGGATGCACGGCCTGATCTCTTTCGCGTTCAATACCGCTATTGTTGCGTTAAGCATTAATATTATTTCGGGTATGGTATCGAAGTAAACTTCGGCTTTGGTTTTTTGGCGCTTGCGATAAGGAGCAACGATTTTTATAGATAGCGTTCTATCAGCCGTGGTAAATTTTTAGGCGCGCAAAGATTCTGTGTTGAAATGCAAATATTTTTAATTTTGTTAATCTATAACAAGGCCTCTCATTACTGAAAGGCCTTACTCAAATATCTAAATCTAAAAGCTTATCTCGCTTTATAAGGTTTAGCCTTTTTTACCGGGTAATGCGGTTTGCCGTTAGGGTTAATTTCAGGTGCGCCAACCATGGTCATTGCGCAACGGAAACCAACTTCGGCGCTTGCCTCATCCTGATCCATGAAACGGCGTGTAGCAGGGTTTAACCAGTAGGCCATATCATTCCACGAGCCACCTTTGTAAATTTTGGAGTGGTCGTTTACGAGGGTAGTAGTGCCGTAAAGGGCTTTGTTAACTTCATCTTTTTCGCCCCTCGCGTCAGGGTTGTAGGCTTTGCCCGAGTTTTTAGGCGATAGTGAGTCTGCCGGTAACGAGGCTTGGGTGTTATTAAGCGGCGCGTTGGGGTTTGCAGACTGCGCTACGGAATTTTGCTGCTGCAGTGCAAGCATGTCGGCGTATTTTAATTTTTTGCCTGAATAAGCCGGATCTTTAATTGGCTTGCCGTATTTGTCTTTTGCGTAGCGGCCTTTAGATGGGTCGGCCAGGCGTTTGTTGGTAAATTCGTTACCGCGGAAAGGGTTGAAATCTTCCACCTCTTCAAACGACGTTTGGCGGTAAGTATCGGCTACCCATTCGTTAACGTTACCCGCCATGTTGTATAAGCCAAAATCGTTAGGTTGGTATGAACGCACAGGCGCTGTGATATCGGCTTTATCATTAAGGTAGCCGCCTACGCCCGCGTTATCACCGGCACCACGTTTAAAGTTAGCCATGATCAAACCCCGGGTTTTCTTTTTGGCCGAACGTACGCCAAGGCCATTCCATGGATAAACTTTGCCATCGTCGATATTTTCGAACTGGGTATTGCCAGCCAGCGCAAGCGCGGCGTATTCCCATTCGGCTTCTGATGGTAAACGATAGTTTTGTTTCAGGATACCATCTTCCATACGTACGGGGCGTACAGCTTTGCCACCTTTACCGGTACCGGCCTGGGCGTTAGGGCTCAGGTTCGGCATCATCTTTTTGCCGTCGATACCAGGGCCGGTCATCTGGCCATTCAGGTAGATATCGGTATTGAAAGGCTGTCCGTTAGCAGCTATACCCGCATCGCCGCCTCCGCCTTTTTTGCCCATATCTTTCCAGGCAACCATGCGGCCTGTTTCACGTAAAATATTTTCGTTGGTACGGTCGGTACGCCATGAGCAGTAGGCCTGTGCCTGGTCCCAGGTTACACCAACAACCGGGTAATCCTGAAAGCCGGGGTGACGGAGGTAGTTATCCACGTAAGGCTCATTATATGATAATTTTCGGCGCCATACCAAGGTATCGGGTACGGCGTTATAATATAGTTCACGGTCAGACGGGAAGGTGATGTCTATCCAGTGCAGGTAATCAAGCCAATCCTGGTTTGATACTTCGGTTTCGTCCATATAAAACGACGGAACGGTAACCCTGCGCCTAACGTTGTTGTAATCGTAGGTTACATCCTGATCGGCGCTGCCGCCCATTACAAAGGTTCCGCCTTCAATGGGTACCAGGCCGGGGCCCGGAGCAGGGTGTGTCTGCCTGAAACGCTGGTAACCACCATTATTTTTGTCGTTGTAGGTGATACCCGTTTTTTGCGATTGTTCGCGTTTACTGCAGCTACTCATCACGGTACCTAAAACCAATAGTCCAAGAGCAGTTTTAGTAAAAAGTATTTTCATATTTTTACAGTTATATTAAGTGGTAAATTTATAAAAAAATGTATACAGTGCTTAGTTCGGTATGCCATTATTTATAAATAAATTACAACAGTTGTCAGTCGTTTTAACGAAAAATTGATGAAATTAGTTGCGCCGATTTTATTTTTGATTTCGCTATCTATAAAAACGCGGCTTGAAAAATATACACCAAACATTTAGTTAATTTGTGTTTACAAACACCGTACCACCTAATCGCTATAAATGAAGTTTTTTACGTTTAGCCGCGTTGTATTATTAGCGCCGTTTTTATTGCCTGTTATGGTAGAGGCTCAAACAGGTACCAATACCAACGGAAGTAATGTTAACGCTATACCTACCGAGGTAGCTTTCTTAAACATTTCGCCCGATTCACGCTCCGGCGCAATGGGGGATGCCGGCGTGGCTTTAACGCCCGATGTTAACGCCAATTTCTGGAATCCATCAAAACTTGCATTTTTAGAAGCAGATGATGCGTTATCATTATCATACAGCCCCTGGTTGCGGCACCTTGTACCTGATATCAGCCTGTCATACCTAAGCTATGCGCACAAAATTGATGAGCGCAATACTTTAGGGGCCTCGCTGCGTTATTTTAATTACGGCTCCATTCCGCTGGCCGATGATAACGCTAACCAGCAAGGTAATTACACCCCTAACGAATTTTCGCTTGATGTTTCCTTTGCCCGTAAGTTTGGCGATAATTTTTCGCTTGGCCTTACCGCGCGTTATATCCACTCTAATATCTCGAGCGTGGCGTTTGCTACCAATGCAGGGCAAACCACCAAAGCCGGTAATGCTTTCGCGGCCGATATTTCCTTATACTACCGTGCACCCTATGGCGATGGCAATACATTCGCTTTCGGTACCAATATCTCCAATGTGGGCACCAAAATCGGCTTTAGCGATGTCGGTCAGAAGTACTTTTTGCCAACAAACCTCAAAATCGGTGTTGCCAATACCTGGAAACTTGACGAAACCAACGAACTTACCGCCACTTTGGATCTGAATAAACTATTAGTACCTACTCCGCCGATCCGCGATGCGCAGGGCAATATCATTAAAGGGCATGATAACGATGTATCGGTTCCGGCAGGGATTTTTCAGTCATTTGGCGACGCTCCTGGCGGTTTTAGTGAAGAAATAAAAGAAGTTACACTTTCTCCTGGGGTTGAATACTGGTATAACAAACAGTTCGCCCTCCGTACCGGTTATTTTTACGAAAACCCGATGAAGGGTGGACGGCATTACCTAACTATGGGTGTGGGCTTTAAATACAACGTTTTTGATTTTGATTTTTCATACCTGGCAGCCAGCCAGCAAAACAGCGCCCTGGCAAATACATTGCGTTTTACGCTATCGGCAAATTTTGGCGCTACAAAATAATGATGGGTAAAATAAAAGTAGGTTTCGGGTTTGATGTACACCAGTTAAAGGAAAATCATCCATTTGTTTTAGGCGGAGTTAAGTTGGAGCACCATGCGGGTGCTTACGGACACTCGGATGCGGATGTATTGTTACATGCCATTTGCGATGCTTTGTTAGGCGCAGCCAACCTCCGCGATATCGGCTTTCATTTCTCTAACAAGGACGACAAATGGAAAGGCATCAGCAGTTTAGTTCTGTTAGAGCATGTAGTAGCGCTGCTGAAAGAGAAAAACTATGCGATTGGTAATATAGATGCCATGGTATGCCTTGAAGCGCCCAAAATCAATCCGCACATCCCGGCCATGAAAGGGTATATTGCCCGGGCCGCCGGTATTGAGGAAGAAGATATATCCATCAAAGCTACAACCAACGAGCAAATGGGCTTTATTGGAAGGGAAGAAGGTGTTGTGGCTTATGCCGTTTGTTTGATTGAGCGGGGTTAACAGCCGGAGTTGCAAACTCCAGGCATAATCGTCCGAAGTTGAAAACTTCGGACAGCGGTTTCAAAACTTCGCAGCGGCAAATATCTGTTTTTAAAAAAAAATTCTGTAGTTCCATCAGCTACAGGATTTTTTTCTATTTACTAAAGTGTTTGTAAAGCAGATAGCCTATTACAATTAACAAAGCAATGCCTATAATAACATAAAGAGGCTTAGTTTTCTTATTGTCGGTATCGCCAACCTTCACATTACCGGTACGCTTTAACACGCCCCAACCGCTCAACTCGCCTTTAAGCGCTTTACGCACCGATTTAAACAGCACGTAATACATCAGCTGCCGCCACATAAAGCGCTGCGGAATGATGTAAACGAGTTTTCTGTAATCTTCTTTCTCCATCCGGAAGGCGATGATGCCTACGATAAAATCAACAATTACAAAAGCCACATAATAAAGAAGCATTTTCTCCGGTTTTTCGCCAAACAAGGCAAACAGCATCATCAAATCGGCCAGGGGAGAGAACAACGGCAATATGATCTGGAATATAAGGATATTAGGCATACCTACCATCCCGAAAAATTTATACTTTTTATTAAACAGCGCGTCGCGGTTTTTCCAGAAGCTTTGCATCACGCCGAAACTCCAGCGGAAGCGTTGTTTCAGCAGCATATTGATGGTTTCCGGCGCTTCGGTATAGGCAACAGCGTCGGCACAGTTACGTACCACGTAGCCTTGTTTAAGGATGCGCATTGTCAAATCGCAATCTTCGGCAAGGGTGTCATAAGTAAAGCCGCCTGCTTTAAAAATGGCCGATTTGCGGAAGGCCCCGATAGCACCGGGCACTACAGTGATGCTGTTGATCAGATCGAACGCCCGGCGGTCCATATTTTGCGCCGTGATGTACTCGATCGATTGCCAGCGGGTAATGATATTGGTTTCATTACCAACTTTTACCGTACCGGCCACCGCGCCAATCTCGGCATCGGTAAAGTAGGTCATCAGCTGATAAACGGCATCGGTTTTAAGCTGCGTGTCTGCATCGATACAAACCACAAAATCATTCTGAGCATGGGTAATGCCAAAGTTCAGGGCCGATGCTTTACCACCGTTTGGCTTGGTTAAAATTTTAACCAGCGGGTTATTGTTATAAGCCGCCTCTACAACGGCATAGGTTTTATCCTTCGATCCGTCATCAACAAAAATAATTTCGAATGACGGATAATCGGTTTTCAGCAAACTCTGGATGGTAGCCACAGCGTTTACCTCCTCGTTGTAAGCCGGCACTATAATGCTTACCGGTGGCATTGCATCGGTATCGCGGTTCAGTCTTTTTGATTTTTTATCCTCACTGCGCTGTCTCACCGCCAAAATCCCGATTAATACGATACGTCCAATAGCCAGGAATATGGCCGAGAGGAAGATATAAACGAGTGTCCAGTTCAGGTAATAATAACCATGCACAAACATATCATAGGCCGGACCAAAAATGCCGGGTTCGGCCTTGATCGGAGGCATCAGATCGGCTTTGGTTTTGCCCAGCACATCCGCAATAGTGGTAAATTCGTAACCGTGCGATTTAAAATAATGAATAATCGTCGGCAACGCTTTAACAGTTTCTTCGCGGGTATCGCCGCCGGCATCGTGCAGTAAGATCATCGATCCGTTATCTTTTTGACGGATAGTACGTGCGATGATGCTATCGGCAGTTACACCGGGCTGCCAGTCCCATGGGTCGATAGATTCGCCGATGGTGATATAGCTTTGGCGACGGCTTTCGGCAACCGGGATAACCTCGGCAAGTGTTTGCGGCTCGGCATCGGCATTAAACGGAGGCCTGAACAGAATGGTGCTACGCCCGGTAACCGATTCGATAAGCTTACGCGTTGAATTAAGCTCAAGTACTACGCGCTGCAGGCTGATGGTTGAAATATCCGGGTGGAAAAATGTGTGATTGCCAATTTCATATCCTTCTTCATATTCACGCCGCAATAGCTGCATGTTTTTTTCGGCCATCGATCCTACAACGAAGAAAGCAGCGGGCACGTTTTCTTTTTTCAGTATATCAAGGATGCGTGGTGTAAAGTCAGGATCCGGGCCATCATCAAAAGTTAAAACCACTTTTTTAGGCGCATATCCATACCTGCGGATCACGTATTTGGTTGGCAGCTTTTTATAAATTTGATCGAGTATGGTGTAGGTGGTGGTATCCATCTTCACGTCAATCAAACCGGTAGTAGGAGTGGTAATCAGGTCAAGTACTTCGCCCTCGCCATCGTAATCAACGTTTACGCGGTTATTTAAACCTACCGTGGTTAATTTTTTCATGTCGATACCGGTCTTCCTCAACGAATCGATCGAAAGGTTTTTCTGGAAGAAGGTCCACAATCTTGGATCCTCGGCACCTAAACGCCATAGGGCCACGCCGCCCGTTGCCCAGTCGTCCGCCATGCGGATCACGTTAAAATTGGTAGAGGCATCGGTAAAGTAAACGATATGGTCAAGGCTGTCCTTGTCCATATAGGTATAATGCAGGTTGGCAGAATTAGGATCAAAGATGATCTTGCTTTTATGCTCATCGGCCGTACTGATGGTTTGCTGGTACCCCATCGATTTGCCTACACTATTCTCGCGCCAGTCGAACGCGCCGCCTGCAAAAGTTAAGATAATCTTTTCGGAAGGTACCTTCGAACAAACATCATCCAGTATTTGTTCAACCCAGCGTTGGTTTGATACATCGCCGGCGTTGGTTGCCTCATAGTGCTCATCAATAGCCATGATGAACAGGAAATCATTAATATGCTGAAGCCTGGATATGTTATAGGCTTCGTCTTCAGGCACCACGTTTTGCGTTACAAGAAAACCTTTTGCATGCAGTACCTTGTATAATTCGTTCTGGAAAGCTATATAGTTTTTGCTGTTGCGATCGCGAAGTTCGTCAAAATCAACATTAATACCTTTTAGCTGGTATTTGGTAAGCGCGTTTACAATGCTGTTAATAAAGCCGCTACGCAGCCTCGGGCTATTAACTATGCGGTCTACATCTTTGGTATCGTACCCGCCGCTTACGTTATTGTAGTTAACATAGTTTGAAAGCGATACAACAATAGGCTTTTTGTACTTTTTGTTGAGGTTCATCAAACCGGTATCCAGTTTGGTGATAACCGTATCAACCTTAGGTGCGATAAAAAAACCTTCGCTTACCACCATGTCAAGGTGGGATAGGTTAACTACCAACGAGTTGTAAGCCTGTGGCTCCCAGGCACGATAAAAGGCCGCGTTTATGCGGTCTTTGTTATTGGGTTGTTTGCGCTGATGCAGTTTACGAGCCCGTTCAAGCGCCTCGATCTCGGATTTCTGAATGCGGAAGGATTTAAATTTCGTCGACCTTTTGAGCTGATCCAACTCCTCCTTGCTCATTTTTTTGGGCGCCGGGTTAAGGTTCGGAAGGTCGGGGTAATAAGTAGAACGGATAGTAACGATTACGGCTACGATACCTATAATCAATACTAACAGCAATATACGGCTGAGCCATTTAAAACGGTTCCACCTACCTGGGTTATCAGCCTGAAAAACTTGCTTGCTTGATGACATTAAGTGATTTACTTTGTTAAAAGTATAGGTTACTTATGAAGATTATATGAATGGTATTGCTTAGCGCCGGTCGTTTTTACCCGGTTCAATGCCCGAAAAATCAACTCCGCATTTGCAGTTACCACCGCAAGCCTTTTTGGTTGTAAGGCTTTTATACATCATGCGGCCCAGGTAAATAACCGCGGCTGCAAAAAGCAGTATAACAATGATATTTTGCATGTTCATATTACAAAATTAAGCATTATTTAACATATACGTATATTGCGCGGCATTAGTATCAATTTTTACAAGGGCATGAAAGCTACAGTGCCGCCAACCCAATTAAAATCCTTATTATAGCGTACACCTATCATTTTCCCGCGGCTTAACCTTGCCAGGTTTATGGCCAGCGTTGGCTTTTTGTCGCCATCGGGCCAAAGGTACAGTAATCTAATCTCGGCCTTAACGCCGCCTTCCGGCGATTGCACTATGGGCTGATAATTAACCTTTTGCTGCAGGATCCAGTTTTCGGGATCGGTAACAGCTTCAAGATCCTTTTTACTAATATCGATGATCACGCCCTGACCTGCAAACGAAAACAATGGTTTAAGCACATAGTTTTCGAGGTCGGCAGGAATTACTTCTACCTGGTGCAAAAAACGGGTTTCAGGTACGTAGCTGCCGCTTAAAAAAGGCATGGTGAATTTGCTTACGCGATAAAACCAGTTGGGGTGGGTAACCCACTCAACCTCCAGTGGCTGACGGATATCGGCCACTTTGGTAAATATGGCAGGGTCGCCCGCTATCTCATCAAATATCAGTCGGTTATATATCCGTTTTATCTGTATTTTTTCGTCGCCGGCCATGTAGTAAAGCTTTTTGCCTTCCTGTATCAGATCGCTTAGCGATACTACCGGGGTACCAATATACTTTTCGGTGAGATAAAAGTCGACCGCCGTTTTTTGTTCGGGAGCGTTTACATCCATCAAAACCACTTCGTCGGGCCGGTATGGGCCGATAATGGTTTTTTTGAGCAGATCGAGATAGCTGTCCTTGTCCAATCCACCGAAAAATATGGTTTCATCTGCGCTTAAACCGTAAAGCTCCCGGTAAGTATCGCCCAAATGAAGCTGAAAACCGTAAAGAGACGGAAAGCCCTGCAATTCGATAAGTTTCGGAACGATGTTGCCCTCGTTATCTTCACAAACTCCAAAATCGAGCGCGATGAAATGCGGGTGATCGTTTTCGTTGGCTACGCGCCAAAAATCGGGAATGGCACGTTCGGTCATTTCCTTAAAGCCGGGCTGCATAATGGTGTCAATGATGCTGTTGCCGGCTGCTATCAACCGATCCCTGAAATCATCAGTTAAAAAAACGGGTGTTTCGGCCACGCGGAATGGTACGGGTTCTTTTAAACCGGCGTTCAGCTTATCAAGGAATTGCTGATATTTCTCCTGGGTGAATTTATCGTTAAATGTTTTTCTGACTGATGGGTTCATAGTTATTCCTTTGTCTGAATCAGAATTTACAGAATTTGAGAATTAGCAGAATATTTTTGAATTAGAGATTATCCAATCTGAATGACATTTTTATTTCTGTTAGAACAAAATCAGTAAAATCAAAAATCATTGTATTCCCAACAAAAAAATCCGAAATCGAAATTCCGAACTCCGAAATTACTTCACATACATATTCTCCAAAGCCGCATCCAAAAAATTAGGTATCAGGGTGTTTTGTGTATGCGTTATCTTGTCCGGGTCGTCAAGCCGCTGCAGCATTTCGAGATATTTTACTTCTCCATGCTCGTTAATTACTTCCCGTTTTTTTTCTTCGCGCATCAGCATGCCTTTCATGCCCATGGCGTCGGCTTCCGGATGAAACTGTGTTGCAAAAAAATAATCGTTATACCTGATGGCCATCATAGCTCTCGGTAAATCAACATGGGGGCGTTCTTTTTCTATGGCAACCAGTTGCATGTTCAGTTCCTTAAACCGTCTATCATCCGGGTTAATTACCTGCCAGCTGCGCGAATCGACTGCATAAAACGGTTCGGCAAGGTTTTTAAATAACGGTTCATCCAGCCCCGGGGCTGTTTTATTAACCGGCAATATCCCAAACGACGGCGACCTGCGCATGTTGATATCGCCCAGCTTATAATGCCTGCACATTAACTGGAAGGAGTGGCATACAAAAAATACATGCTTTTTATCGCTGTTATTGCCCAGGTTATGATCTTCCAGCTTATCCATCAACCTGAAATATTTTTTCTCCCATTCAGTGCCTTCAGTTTCCAATGGGTTGCCGGGGCCACCGCTTGATAAATAGATATCAAAGTTAAGACCGGCCATTTCGCATTTGCGGCGCACATCAAAAATCTGGTAAGTTAAATCCAGATCGTGTTTAGCGCTGTACCTTTTCAAAATGTCCTGGAAACCGCGCATACCTTCGTTCGCTATCCCATCGTACAGATCAAGTATGGCTACTTTTATTGCTGGTTTCATAAGCAGGCCCCCACTAAATCTCCCCCGGTAGGGGAGACTTTCTTATTTTCATTATTTAATTTTCGCATACGTTAAGCTTTCTTAAGCTCTCCCTTCCGGGGAGGGTTGGGTGGGGTTGTGGGGTTTACAACCCCTTCAACGTTTGTGATGTGATGTAATCAACCACATCGGTAAAGTTATGGTTTTGCTGGTAAATAGCCAGTTGCCTGTCGGCGCCGGTGCCGTGTTCCAATATGTTATGCACATATTTAAGGTCATCGCGCGAACCCAGATCATCTACCACATCATCCACAAAATCAAGCAGCTCAAGTACTAACGACCGGGTATTTACTTCCATCTCCTTGCCAAAATCAATCATTTTACCATCGATACCGTAGCGTGCGGCGCGCCATTTATTTTCGTTAATGAGCGCGCGGGAGTAATTGATGAATTTCATATTTTGTGAGCGAAGCTTGTACAGCTTGGCACAAAGCGCCTGGAACAGGGCGGTGAAAGCGATGGTTTCATCCACCAGCATCGGGCAATCGCAAATGCGGAATTCGATGGTTTCGAAAAAGGGGTGCACCCGGATATCCCACCATATCTTTTTGGCGTTATCAATGCAATTGGTTTTCACCAGCAGTTTAATGTACCGGTCATACTCCTCAATATTGTTAAAATAATCGGGGATGCCTGTACGCGGAAATTTATCAAATACCTTGGTTCTGAATGATTTAAACCCGGTGTTGCGTCCTTCCCAAAACGGCGAATTGGTTGACAGCGCATACACGTGAGGCAAAAAGTAGCGCACCTGGTTGGCTATGTGAATGGCCATATCCCTTGATTGGATACCCACGTGCACATGCAAACCAAAAATGAGGTTTGAACGGGCAGCCTCCTGCATTTCATCCACTATTTCAAAATACCTTGGGTGGTCGGTAATAAGCTGGTGTTGCCAGTGTGAAAAGGGATGGGTTCCGGAAGCCCCGATGCGCAGGCCGATATCGCCTGCCAGTTGGGCCACGGTAGTGCGAAGCTTGCTCACCTCTTTGCGGGCCTCCTGTGTGTTACGGCAAATGTGTGTGCCTACTTCAACCACGGCCTGGTGCATCTCGGCCTTTACCTGGTCTTCATGGATCTTTTGCGCGCTATCCACAATTTTTTGCTCATGCGATTTCAACTCCCGCGATACAGGATCGATCACCATAAATTCTTCTTCAACACCTAAGGTAAACTCGTTCATAATTGGTTTGGTTATAACTCGCTATTAAAACCCTCTCCAGGGAGCGGGTGCATTGGTTAGGCGTAAAAGAAGGGTGTGTTTTAGCACGGATAAACACACCCTATATCCTCTCAAAAAGGAAGCCGCGCAGGCAATTATTTCTTAACCGACTTTTTAGGCGCTGCTTTTTCTTTCACAGCAGGTGCCGCTTTTTGTTTAGCTGCAGGCTTTTCTTTGATAATGGCTTCTGTTTTTTCTTTCACAGCAGGCGCAGTTTTTTCTTTTGCAACCGGCGCCTTAACAACTTTGGTTTTCGCAGTCTTCGTTTTTCCTTCATCCTCAATAGTATGGTCAACTGCCGCTACCGAAACATCGGCTTTAACAACTTTGGTAGCCGCCGTCACTAAGGATGTTTTTGCTACCGACGTTTTCACATATTCGCCCCAGGTAAGGTTGTCTAAACCGTCTTTCTGTTTTTTGGCGCGTTCAATGGCATAATCGGCGGCGGTTTCTACTACCCAGTCAAAGTTTTCCTGGCCTACGCTGTTCACGTCGGCGTCGGGGGCAGGGTTGCAGAAATCTATGGCGTAAGGTATGCCATCGCGCACCGCAAACTCTACAGTATTAAAATCATAGCCTAAATATTGGTTTAACTTTATTACGTAATCTTTAACCGTATCCAGCAGTTTTTTGGCAGCAGGTGCTTTACCATGCTCATAGCGCAAATGGTGCGGGTTGCGCGGTTCGTATTGCATAATGCGTACGTGCTTGCCGCCAATGCAATAGCAGCGGAAATAATCATCAAAAACAATTTCTTCCTGCAGCATCATTACGTATTGTTTGGTTTTGTTGTATTTCTCGAAGAAGTCTTTGCTATCATCCAGTTTATAAACCTCTCTCCAGCCGCCGCCGTCGAAAGGTTTCATATAAGCCGGGAAACCTACGTAGTTAAATATACCGTCCCAATCTAAGGGATAAGCGAGGTTGCGGAACGACAGGTTGGTGGTATCGTCTGGTAGTTCTTTTGAGGGCAGGATCACGGTTTTGGGTACCGGTACGCCAATTTTAACGGCAAGGGCGTTGTTGAAAAACTTTTCGTCGGCGCTCCACCAAAAGGGGTTGTTGATAACAGCTGTGCCACAGATGGCCGCGTTTTTTAAGGCTGCGCGATAGTAAGGAACATCCTGCGAGATCCGATCGATGATCACGGCATAGTCCAGCGGTTCGGCCTGCATTACTTTGTCGAGCCTGACAAATTCGGCGCTGATGCCTTTTTCTGCTTTTTGGTTTACACGGTCGACAAAGGCCTGCGGAAATGAATTCTCCTGTCCGAATAAGATGCCAATTTTTTTCATGGTAGATGGTAGTTTATTTTATTGTTTTTTGGGGTTGCTATTTCATAATTCACTAATTCAATAACTCACTAATTCACTAATTACCTTATGGTTGATAAATAATGCGGAAACATTTCGCGCCATATAGGCCAGTCGTGATTGGCAAAAGGGCGGATGTCCAGCCAATGCTTAATGTTTTTTCGCTTTAAGATGTTTGATAGCTCAATGTTGTAGCCTTTGCAGATGTCGTGCTCGGATGTGCCAAGTATGATGTTCATCTTCCATAAATCACTATGGTTATTGCCGGGCAAAAAATCTACCGGGTTGTTATAAAATATGGTGTCATCATAATAACCATCGGTAAACATTTTGATATTGAAGGCGCCGCCCATGCTAAACAGGTGTTTCACCTTTTCGGGATGTTTAAAGGCGAAGTTGGCGGCATGATATCCGCCAAAACTGCAGCCTGCCACGGCAACGCGGCTAACGCCGGTTTCGTGAACGGCCCAGGGGATCAGTTCGTTTACCAGCATGCGGTCGTAGCCTTCGTAGGTTTTGGCGCGGTCGGCCGGGTGGATGCCTTTGTTGTACCAGCTGCGGTCGTCGATGGTATCGGGGCAGTAAATCTTTACCAGGCCGTTATCAACAAACCAGCGCACACTTTCAATCAGCCTGAAATCTTTATTTTGATAGTAGCGGCCCTTGGTGGTGGGGAACAGGATCACAGGGTAACCCCGGGTGCCAAATACCAGCATTTCCAGATCGGTATTGGTATTGGGAGAATGCCAACGATGGTAATTTTCTGTCAAAAGCGTGTAGTTTTTATAATGACTGTAAGTTAACAGCTTTGTTTGACATAGGCAACAGCCTGATAATATTAATCATACACCCGCCTAAGTAAAAAGTATAGCTTACTTTTGCGGCCTTAATTTTAATTTAGACAGATAGAGATGTACCCCGGGTGGCTTGATACTGAAATGACGATAACGCAACAAAATATAACTATAAACTCCGAATTGCTTGAGCGGGAAGTATCATTAACTATCCTGAAACCGGAAGACAATGATGTTATTGAACCGCTGAGTTTGCTGCTGCTTAACGATGGGCAGGAGTTGGAAAGCCTTGGCCTTAAAAGCACCCTTGAAACTTTATACAATACCCATCGCATAAAACCTGTATTGGTTGTAGCCATCCACGCAGGAGAAAACCGCCTTGATGAATATGGTATTGCCGGTAAGCCCGATTTTAAGCACAGGGGCGGTAAAGCCGAAATCTACACGCAATTTATAAAGCAGGAATTATTACCTCGGTTAGAACAATTAACAGGCTTTAGTGAGTTTGATACCACGGCTTTTGCCGGATTTTCATTAGGGGGACTATCTGCTTTTGATATTGTATGGAATAACCCGGAATTGTTCAGGAAAGTGGGCGTATTTTCAGGATCATTTTGGTGGAGGGGAAAAGACCTGGCCAAAGGTTATACCGATGCCGACAGGCTGATGCACCAGGTAATTCGCGAAACAAAAAATAAACCGGCTATTAAAGTCTGGCTGCAAACCGGCACGAAAGACGAAGTCAGCGACCGGAATAATAATGGTATTATAGATGCTATTGATGATACTACCGACCTGATAGCCGAAATGGAGGCCAAATGCTTTAAACGGCCTGATGATATTCAGTACGTTGAAGTGGTGGGAGGGACACATGATACCGCTACCTGGGGTAAGGCTATGGCTAAGTTTTTGATTTGGGCTTATGGGAGATAGGGAATATTTTTGTAAATTAGCTTTACTATGGGAACAGGGATAATTGCAAAAAAATTTGAAGTATTACCTGATAACCTTAAGCTTAAGGTTGAGGGGTATATTGACGCTTTACTTATTGAGAACGGGATCAGCATAAGCGATTCTGCAGAGCATAATAGCATAGCTGAAAATAAAGTGCTTGAAATTAAGCCAGGTTTCGGAGGTGGAAAAGGGATTATTGGTTATATGGCCGATGATTTTGACACGCCTTTAGATGATTTTAAAGACTATATGTAAGCCATGAACTATCTTTTAGATACTCATGCTTTTTTGTGGTATATAGATGGGAGTACTGAGTTGTCTTTACTCGCAAGGGCTATTATTGAAGATAAAAATACTGTTAAGTTTATCAGTACAGCTACTTTATGGGAAATTTCGATAAAGATAAGCTTACGTAAGCTAACTTTGACTTTGAACTTTGAAGCACTTCCTGATTTTATTACAAGTAATATGTTTAATGATCTGGCCATAAAATTTAAACATCTTCAACAACTCGGCAAATTGGAGCATTATCATCGCGATCCTTTTGATCGGCTAATTATTGCTCAGGCTGTTACCGAGAATCTTACAATTATCTCCGCTGACCAGCACTTTGCGGCCTACCCTGTAAACATAGTTTGGTAAACTCAATGTTAATTCTAAACTATAAGGGTTAAACGCTTTATAATCTCATAATTTAACCGTACCTTTGCGCCAAATTTATAGAGGCATTTTCATGCAAAAAATCAGAAATATTGCGATAATCGCGCACGTTGACCACGGTAAAACTACTTTGGTTGATAAAATCCTGCACAGCTGTGCCATTTTCAGGGACAATGAGCAAACCGGAGAGTTAATACTTGATAACAACGACCTTGAACGTGAGCGTGGTATCACCATCGTTTCAAAAAACGTTTCGGTAAGGTATAAAGATGTTAAGATCAACATTATCGATACCCCTGGTCACGCCGATTTTGGCGGCGAGGTTGAGCGTGTATTGAAAATGGCTGATGGTGTGTTATTGCTTTGCGACGCTTTTGAAGGCGCCATGCCTCAAACCCGTTTCGTAACCCAAAAAGCTTTGGCTTTAGGCCTTAAGCCAATTGTGGTTGTAAATAAAGTTGATAAAGAGAACTGCCGCCCTGAAGAGGTTTACGAGCAAATTTTCGAATTATTCTTTAACCTTGAAGCTACCGAAGAGCAGCTGGATTTCCCGGTGATCTACGGTTCGTCAAAACAAGGCTGGATGAGCACCGACTGGAAAAAGCCAACGGAAGATATATTCCCATTGATGGATGCTATTTTGGAAAATATTCCGCCTGCACCTATCGCCGAAGGTACATTGCAAATGCAGATCACCTCGTTAGATTATTCATCTTTCGTAGGCCGTATCGCTATTGGTCGTGTAGCCCGCGGTACCATCAAAGAAAATATGCCGGTATCGTTGGTAAAACGCGATGGCACCATCCAAAAATCGAGGATCAAAGAACTTTACACTTTCGAAGGTTTAGGTAAAGTTAAAGCTACTGAAGTAAAATCGGGAGATATCTGCGCTGTTGTAGGGATCGACGGTTTTGACATCGGTGATACTATTGCCGATTTTGAAAACCCTGAGCAATTAGAGGTTATCAAAATTGATGAGCCAACCATGAACATGTTGTTCACCATCAACAACTCACCTTTCTTTGGTAAAGAAGGTAAATTTGTTACCTCCCGCCACCTGCGCGACCGTTTATATAAAGAGATGGAGAAAAACCTGGCGCTTAAGGTTGTTGAAACCGAATCGCCTGATTCGTACCTCGTTTATGGTCGTGGTATCCTTCACTTGTCGGTATTAATTGAAACTATGCGCCGCGAAGGTTACGAGTTACAGGTTGGTCAGCCGCAGGTTATTGTTAAACAAATTGATGGCGTTAAATGCGAGCCGGTTGAAACCCTCATTGTTGATGTACCTGCCGATGTTGCCGGTAAAGTAATTGAGCTGGTAACCCAACGTAAAGGCGACCTGTTGATTATGGAGCCTAAAGGCGACTTACAACACTTAGAGTTTGAGATACCATCGCGCGGTATCATCGGTTTACGTAACAACGTATTAACCGCTACTGCTGGTGAGGCTATCATGGCACACCGCTTTAAAGCTTATGAGCCATGGAAAGGCCCGATTCCAGGCCGTTCAAACGGTGTATTGATCTCGATGGAAAAAGGCCAGACAACTGCCTACGCTATCGATAAATTACAGGATCGCGGTCGTTTCTTTGTTGACCCGGGTGTTGATATTTATGAAGGCCAGATTTTGGGCGAGCACATCCGCGATAACGATTTGGTGATCAACGTGGTTAAGGGTAAACAGTTAACCAACATGCGTGCATCAGGTAGTGACGACAACGTGCGTATTGCGCCGGCCATCAAATTCTCTTTAGAGGAATCGATGGAGTATATCCAGGCCGATGAGTACATTGAAGTTACGCCGCAAAGCATGCGTTTACGTAAAATCTACCTAACCGAAAACGAGCGTAAAATCAACGCTAAAAGGTTTGTTAATCAATAATTGATTATAATATGTTTTTTGGAAGCCTCTCCGGTTCGGAGGGGCTTTTTTATTTAAGGCGGATACGAGGCACCTACCGAGCCAAAAGCAGGTTTAATATCCTACAGGTAGCCAGTTTTATCGTTTTATACTCCGTGGGAGTAACGTATTTATAGAAAACATCATCAGGGTTCGATGATTTTGCTGGAACGCGGTAATTAGCTTTAGTCAACTTTTATAAAAGTTGATTTAACAAGCCGCTTGTTTCTCCGCTTTTGATTAGTTTCGAAATGGCATCGGTAATTCTCTTGTTTCGGCCAAATGAGAAAGGGAAATACCCGCTGCCATACATGTTCTGCACATTGATATGGGCCTCATCATTTTTAAACAGGATAGCTATTTTGGAGCCAATAGTCCAACGCCGTTCTTTATGAGCTGTTAAAAAAATTGCATTTGAGCGGTTTACCCGCCAACCGGCCTGCTCAAGTTCTTTTTTTAAAGTTGCCCGCAACTCTGTAACCGGTTGCTCAAGGTTAACTTTTATAAGTTTATTGTTTTTGATAATAGCCCGAAGCGACAGGATTGATAACACCAGCATGATTGGAAGTATTATAAAAAATGGCGTTGGTATGCCATTTTGCTTTATGTCGCTGATCTTAATTATATCCACAATAAGGAATATAATTATAAAGTGAAATGGCAATAAAAAATAGTAGTATTTTGAAATAAAATCGGCACCAACCCATTTTGCGCTTTGGCTGGCTATCGATTTTTCAAAATTTATTTTTTCAATTCAGACATTAGGCATCGTTTAAAAATAGCGCTTAAAAATCCAGCGGCCCCAGCCTGCGCATGTTTTTCATGATGAGGTACTGCCTGTGCCTTAAATATTTGGTAGGATTAGTAGCCGACCATTTCAACGGGCTCGGGAAGATCACCGCGATGGCCGCTGCCTCTTGCCTTGTTAAATCAGACGCTGATTTATGGAAATAAGCCTGCGAGGCAGCCTCAACACCGTAAATGCCATCGCCCATTTCAATTTCATTGAGGTAAACCTCCATAATGCGTTTTTTGCTCCAGAAGGTTTCTATCAGTATAGTGAAGTAAGCCTCAATACCTTTTCGTAACAGCGAGCGGCCTTCCCATAAAAAAACGTTTTTAGCTACCTGTTGCGATATGGTGCTGCCGCCAATCAGTTTTTTGCTGTGCGAGTTTTTTTCGATGGCTTTTTCAATGGCGTTAAAATCGAAGCCGTGATGTTCGAGGAAGGTCTGGTCTTCGGCGGCAACGGCAGCCCGTTTCATATTGTCGGAAATGTCGTCAAAGTCTTTCCATTTCTTATCTATCTTCCATTCTTTACCGGCAGCTTTGCGCTGAAAGCCGCGCTCGACCATGAGCCAGGTAAAAGGCGGGTTTATAAAACGATATGCGATTACCCCCAACAGGCTCAAACCAAAAAACAGGATAAACGTCAGTTTAACTATCCTGAATATAAGTTTAGGTATGCCGTAATATTTCGAATCCCATTTTGAATTCCGATTGCCCGACTTTGATTTCTGGTTGTTTTTGCCGAAAATTTTGAACACTGTTATGAATATTGCCTTATAAAAGAAGAGGGTGTTTTGCCATTGGCAAAACACCCTCAAAAATTATAATTTTTTCCAGAAATCCGAAATAAATATTCTTGATTTCGGATTTCGGAGGTTCGATTTCGGATTTGTTTTTTTATTAAATCTGTATCAAAAAAAAGGTGTTTTGAATTAACAAAACACCTTTTTTTATTTTTCAAAATCCGAAATCTTAAATCCGAATTCCGAAATATAATTATTCCGCTACTACTTCAAACGGAACCTGTACTTTAACTTCTTTGTGCAGGTTGATGTTGGCTACATATTCACCAACAAATTTAGGCTCCTGATCAAAAGTAATTCTGCGACGATCAACCTCGAAGCCTTCTTTTTTCAAAGCGTCTGCAACCTGGATAGTATTGATAGCACCGAAAATTTTACCGGTTTCGCCGGCTTTAGCGCCAATAGTAAGTTTAACGCCTTCTAATTTAGCTGCAACCGCATCGGCATCCTTGCGGATTTTCTCTTGCTTAAATTGAGCTTGTTTTAAGTTTTCGGCTAAAACTTTACGCGCGCTTTCGGTAGCTAATATGGCGTAACCTTTTGGTAAAAGGTAGTTACGGCCATAACCTGGTTTCACATTTACGATATCGTCTTTATCACCCAGGTTTTTTACATCTTGTTTTAAAATAACTTCCATTTCTTAAATCTCCTATTATTTTAATGAATCTGTAACGTAAGGTAATAAACCGATATGACGGGCACGTTTAACAGCCTGGGCCACTTTACGCTGAAATTTTAATGAAGTACCGGTTAAACGGCGTGGTAATACCTTACCCTGATCGTTAATGAACTTCAATAAAAAGTTTGCGTCTTTGTAATCAATATACTTGATACCGTTCTTTTTAAAACGGCAGTATTTTTTACGGTTATCCTCCACTTTTGGAGCGGTAACGTATTTAATTTGTTCGTTAGCCATTAGTTTGCTGCCTCCTCTGCTTTAGGTTTTTTGTTGAAAGCACCGCTACGTTTTTTGTCATTGTAAGCAATGGCATGTTTATCCAAAGCAATGGTCAGGAAACGCAAAACACGCTCATCGCGCCTTAACTCAACCTCCAATTTGTTAATTAATTCACCTGGAGCCTTAAATTCAGTTAAGTGATAGTACCCTGTAGTTTTCTTTTGGATAGGGTACGCTAATTTTCTCAAACCCCAATTATCCTCCTGGATAATTTCGGCTCCGCCATCAGTTAATACTTTGCTAAATTTGGCATTTGCCTCTTTAGCAACTTCTTCTGAAAGCAACGGGGTTAGAACGATCACGATTTCGTACTGTTGCATTATACTTGATTTTTAATTATTTACCCGCTATAACGGGGCTGCAAATGTATGTATTAATTTAATCATTTCAAAGTTTATAATTACCGTATTTTAACGTATTGACGGCAGGCCTGAAACTGGTTAACTTGGTATAACCTGTTAATCACCAAATCACTAACCTAATTCTTAATGTAATGAATTCAGCCGCTTTAGTTAACCCACTGTTATTAGGGGGATTATTGGGCCTTACCGGCCAAAGTATCCGTGTTATAGTTGGTTTAAAGAAAACCTTCGATGTTAGCCAGCAACAAAATACCCGGTTTAAAGATTCGTTTGAGGCCGCCCAGTTACTGATCAGCCTTTTAATAGGCTTTGTTGCCGGATTGCTTGGAATATTAGCGCAGTTGGATTTTACGAAGGATTTTGTCTGGACAAAGGATATTACTATTGAAATAATAGCGATAGGCTACGCCGGTGCCGACTTTATTGAGGGCTTTATCAAAAAGTTTCTGCCGTCATCAGATAGCGGGGTAAACAAATCTGCAGATGCTAATGCTGTTCAGTCTGGGGCAGCAGGTACGGGGCAATCCGCCGCAACCGGTTTATCAACAGAAGAATCGACAGAAGATATAGCCGGATAAGAAGATGGGAAATTTATATACTGTAACCGCGTCTGCCCTTTACCTCAGGAGCAGCGCGCAATCCGGTGATAAGCTTAATATTATCACGGTTTTAAAAAACAGCGAGCAGGTTGATGTTATGGATGCAACTTTGGCCGATTGGTATAAGGTTACTACCATACAACGAAACCCTAACGTTACAGGTTTTGCAGCAAGCAGGTATTTAAAACAGGTTACGGTTGATGATGCAGCCGCGCAACCTGCGGCAGCCCAATTTGTTCCTGTTAACCTGCCCCCAAATGCCGCTTCGCGAAGGAATAACCATGCAGCATGGCAGTATCCGCTATCCGAGCCGGATATGCCAAAAGTCACATCGACGGATGTAGCCGGGCGAATTAACGAGATTTATAATGTGATTAACTACATAGCGGTTGATACCAGCGCCAGGTACAGGGTTGATGAACATACTTATTGCAATATATATGCCTATGATTATTGCTATTTATGCAACGTTTTTTTGCCCCGAGTATGGTGGACGGATAAAGCTTTGCAAACTGTGCTTGCCGGTGGCGCGGTAAAGCCGAGCTACGGCAATACGGTAATTGAACTGAACGCGAACGCGATTTTTAGATGGCTTGAAAACTGGGGCGAAAAATTTGGATGGGTACGAACCTACGATTTGACCGATTTGCAGGAAAACGTGAATCAGGGAAAGATAGGTGTTATAAGCGGCCCTAATAAAAACCCTAACCGAAGCGGGCATATATGCTGTGTGGTTCCTGAAAAAGATGGTTATAAAGCTACCCGATCAGGAAATGCGGTGGTTATACCCCTGCTATCTCAGGCCGGAGCAAAAAACATCAGGTTTTACAGCAACAATAAATGGTGGTTGCTACCGCAGATAAAAGAGTTTGGTTTTTGGTACAATAATAATGTGTAAACACAACAAGGATTTTAGGTTAATTTTAAGAAATTAGTGACTGCCGCGCCAAACATATTTGTACCATGGTAGTTTATCAAATAAAAAAGAAGGCTATGCAAACCGCAACTCTCCCAATAGCGAACACTAATGCAAACCCGGCACTTACTTTTGATGAAATATTAATGTCGGGCGGCGGCGATGATCCTTTAGAAGGCGATTGGAATGATGAAGAGGATGAGGATTTTGATGATGTACTTGACGACAAGGACGATCTGCATGAAATACAGGTAAATGATGACCGGGATGAACCCGACCCCGAAGACGACGATCATTTACCGGATGACGACTGGCAGTGATCATCCGGTAAATGGCCTGGTTTTGCTATTGAAAATGATCGAACATGTCGCCAAACATGTCTTCCATCATTTGTTGCATAACTACGTCTTTCATCATGTTTATCTGTTCCTTAAACCAGCCTTTAGGTCTTTTTTTCGAATCAGCGAGCAGCATTTTGAACATGGCGGCTTCTTTTTCGGCACGGCGTCGCTGGGCCGAAAATTTCTGCGGACTGAATTTTCCGTTTTTATCAATGAAATCGGCCACGGTAGTGCCGTTGCTGTAACGGATTTGATGAATGGACCGGTTTAGCTCCTGAAGCTGGCTTTCTAACAGTTTGATGTAGTGCTTCAGCATGTTATCAGCCCCCGTTGCTACGTCTGTTTCATTATCATCCGTATAGGTAAGTTGCAATTTCAACAGCGTGAAAAAGTCATTTTCCTGGTAGGCTTTGGTTACCTGTTTAACAATTTCTGTTTTTTGTTCCTTTAATTCGGCGTCTCTTTCCAAATCAGGATGAAACTTTTTTATCAGGCGCATATAAATGCTGCGTGCGTCTTTAGCTATATCCGCAGTTTCATCCTTGCCTTTTTTGGTTGCGGTCTTAGCTTTTGTGTTTTCAGCTTCGGCATTCAGGGTATTAAAGAAATCTTCGCGTTTGCTGTTAATTTGTTCTGCAAATTTTTCCCTGAACTCTTCAAAATATGCTTCCTGGCCTTTTTTTAGCATTTCCTTCACATCTATCTCAACGCCAATTAAATCGCTTATTGATTTAGCTACCTGCACGGCATCATCATCGGCTGCAAGTTCATCTAACGAGTAACCGGTATATTTTTCATGAAGTTTGGATAGTACGGTATCCTGGTGTCCGAAGATATCAAGTAAGCTATCTAATTCGTGGCCCATATAGTTTGCCAGGTACTCTTTGTTATACTTACCTACGCCAATTTGGGTGGCCAATTCATCAATCCTGATCAAAAGATCGCGCATGAGTAATTGTGCTTCATGCTCAAGCGGTAAAAGTTCGTGTTCAATTTTGGCGTAAGCTTTTTGTAAGCCTTCGGCCATATTTATTTTAAACTGTTTTTGCTTTTCAATTTCGGCTAACAGTTTTTCGTATTTAACGTAAGTTTTTGATTTTGGCGAAGTACTGTTTTTTTTAGGAGTAGTTATGATTTTCATACAGGAAGATGGATAAGTATTGTAGTAAGTAATCGGGAGTTAGGTTATTTTTTCCGCAAACAGTTCATCAAGGTTTAATACAAAGCCGGGAAGCACCGGCGTAGTAACTTCATCGCCTGTAGTTAACAGGCGCGACGCCTGATACTTATTTTCAACAAGAGTATATCTGAGAAAAGTTTTTTCAGCGGGATGAATAATCCAGTACTCAAGCACACCGTTTTCTTCATATACCTCGTATTTATTTTGTAACTCTTTTTTATTGTTTCCCGGCGATAGTATTTCAACCACGATGTCAGGGGCTCCAAGACAACCTTTTTCGTCAATTTTTAGCGGATTGCAAACCACACAGATATCAGGCTGTACAACGGTTTTGATACTTTTATTTTCCGTCGAACGCTTATTTAGCCTTACATCAAAGGGGGCGGAAAACACCTCGCACGATTTGCCGTCAAGGTGGTTGCCAATCCATCTGCTTAACCGAAGTGAAATACGCTGATGAACCGATCCCGGGGCCGGGCTCATTTTAAAAATCTTACCTTTAATAATTTCCAGGCGCTCATCAAATGTCCACTTCAGGTAGTCGGCGTATGTATATGTTTTTGTTAAATCGAGATCAGAAAACTGCATAGCAACCAGTGTTTATTCAAAAATACAGATTTTAGCTGATACCGGTGTTCAAAATTTCAGCCATAGGCCTCTTTCACCAAACCTAATTTCTCACTACCTTAGCGCTTGTGGATAATTTCATTGTTTCGGCCCGTAAGTATCGCCCGGCTACTTTTGAAACCGTTGTTGGTCAGCAACATATAACCAATACGCTCAAAAATGCCATTAAAAACAACCAGCTGGCACAGGCTTTTTTGTTCTGTGGTCCGCGTGGTGTGGGCAAAACTACCTGCGCGCGCATCCTGGCCAAAACCATCAATTGTACCAATTTGCAGCCCAATGGCGAGGCCTGCGGTCAATGCCCGTCATGCAAGGCATTTGAAAACGGAAACTCGTTTAATGTTCACGAGTTGGATGCCGCATCCAACAACTCAGTTGATGATATCCGCAGTTTAATTGAGCAGGTGCGCATTCCGCCCCAGGCCGCCCGTTATAAGGTTTATATTATTGATGAGGTGCACATGCTATCGCAGGCCGCGTTTAACGCTTTCCTGAAAACGCTGGAGGAGCCACCTCATTATGCCATTTTTATACTGGCTACCACCGAGAAGCACAAAATTCTAGCAACTATACTTTCACGCTGCCAGATTTTTGATTTTAACCGCATCAGGGTTGAAGACATGGCCAATCACCTCGCTTCAATAGCAGGTAAGGAAAATATCAGCTATGAACCTGATGGTTTGCACATTATAGCCCAAAAAGCAGATGGCGGCCTTCGTGACGCGCTATCGATGTTTGATCAGATCGTGAGCTTTTCGGGCGGAAAGGTTACCTACCGCTCGGTTATCGATAACCTGAATATCCTTGATTACGATTACTATTTCAATATAACCGGCAGTTTGCTGGCCGAAGATACTGCTAAAGCACTGTTGTTTTTTGATGAGATCCTTTCGCGTGGTTTTGATGGGGCGCATTTTATAGCGGGACTGTCCGAGCACTTTCGTAACCTGCTGGTAGGTAAGGATCAATCAACCTTAAAACTGCTTGAGGTTAGCGAAGGTATCAAAAACAAGTACCTGCAGCAATCGCAGCAGGCTTCGGTATCTTTCCTGCTTTCGGCCATGAATATCGCCAACCAGTGCGATATCAGTTATAAGCTTAGTAAAAACCAACGATTGCAGGTTGAACTCGCCCTGCTAAAAATGTGCCACCTGCCCTCGGTATTTAACCTGGCCACTACGCCGCTCACTGTAACTTCCGCTGCCGACGGGGGGCTAAAAAAAAAACCTGATACCTCAGCACCCGCAGCAATAAATAATACGCCTGCTAACAATCCCGTTCCGGTAGCTAAGCCAACGCCGCCTGTTAGTCATGTGCCTGATAAGATAGCTGCTGTACCTGCAGCCGCGCCACCGGTAGCGGAAAAGCCCAAAGTGGTAATGCCCTTGCGAAGCACGCTTACACCATCGTTAACCGGCGAGATCAGGACAGCCGATGGGACCATACAGGAAGAAGAGGAAGACCCTTACTTAAAAGGCGACAGCAACGAGGATTTTACGATGGAAGCCTTTTTAAGATGCTGGAATGAATTTGCACTTAAGGCGAAAAACGAAGGGAAAAAGAACCTCACTACCATATTTGCCTCCAATAAGCCCAAAATGCTGCGGCCTTATGTGTTTGAAATAATTGTTGCTACCATGGTTCAGGAAACCAGTTTCCGCGATGAACGCCCGGCAATATTAAACTACCTGCGGTCGGAACTCAGAAATTTCAATATAGAAGTGAATGCCCGTGTTGATGAGCACCAGGTTGTTCGCAAGCCATATACGGCCCCCGAGAAATTTCAGCATATGCTGGCCCGAAATCCTCAGTTAATGGAACTGAAAACAAGGTTTAATCTTGATTTTGATTAACGGCAAGTAGCAGGTACGCACGGCGAAGATTATCGCCGCGCATAGTTAAACTGCTTATCTGAAATGTTTGCCATCATTTTTAGGATAACCTTCTTCGTCAAGGTCGTCGCGGTCATCTTCGGGGGTGTGCGACAGCTTTTCATCTACCGGGTCAACCCTTACGCTTTGGCCGTGGTCAATATGCATCCCTAAATCATCTACATCGGTCTCCAGCGATCTGTTTTCGTCGAATTCGCCGTCTACATCATACGGATTAGCCTCATCGTAGGTTGAGTTAAAGTCTTCGCCGTTTTTAGCGGTGGTATTGTACGGATCGGGGTGATCATAATCCGGGTCGTCGCTTGCTACGTCATACTCATAGCTGTTGGTGTCGGGATTATAGTTAAGGTCGTTTTTATCAATGGTTTCGCCTAACTCTTCTTTCAGTGTTTCATCACGGTCGGGCAGCTCATCTTCAAAGCCTGCTTCGTTAATTGGGTCGTTGTTCATAGGTTTTTGTTTTATTGATAAATATACGCAGTAAAAACCCTGCCAAAAAACAAATAAACCCGCAAAAAGATGTTTTTACCTAAAACTTAATAATGAATCTGTTTTCTGTACGAAGTAACGCCGCCAATGGCAAATTTAAAGCCAAGGGTAAACATGGAGTAGGCATCGTTATGCTTTCCGGCTATGTAGGCATCAAGCTGATCGCCCATAATAAAATTGTATTGGTAGCCCAAATCTATCTTTACGCCCGGCTGGTTGTAGCTGTTAAAAATCTTAAACTCGTAACCGAGCCTCAACGGGATAAATATTTCCTCGTTCTTTTTTTCGCCGGGTAAAGTTTTGCCTTCTTCCGCTAAAAGCACATCTTCGGTACGCGTTACGTTGTTGCTAATATAACCGAGGCCCGACGATAAGTAAATATTTTTTAAAACGTTGGCGAACGCGCTTCGCGAATAGTCAATCAATTCGCCGGCCTGTACCTGTACCCGGAACGAGAAGGCCGCGAAGTGGTTTTCAAATTCTCTTTGCGTAGTTGTTTCGGGGCCGCCGCCTTTTAAACGCCCTATCTGCGCCTCAAAAATGTAATTTACAAAAGGGGTTTGATTATAATTAAAGTTAAAGCTGATAGAGGGAGTGGTTTTAAGCGTTTGCACATCGGTTGAACTGGCCTGGTTAATACCTGCCGCGAAACCAACATCATATTGTGCGTAATCAAATCCAACCTGGGCTTTTACTGCAAATGGTAATATTAAACAAAACAGGACTGCGATGGACGATTGTAGAATATATTTTATCATAGTAAACGGCGCACCTGCTTTAAAAGCGCTTGTTTTGGTGAAACATTTTAATTTTATAAAAATAGCACCAAAGTTTATAAAAACAACTATGCCCGGCTTATTAATTGTCATTACAGCGAAATCAATCATTTTTCATCGTGTTATTATGAAAATTGATAAAGTCAATTTATATATTTGGGGCCATTGTAAATAAAACCACATCTGGTATGGCAAAAATAAAAGTAGAAAATCCGGTAGTTGAGCTGGATGGAGATGAGATGACCCGCATCATCTGGAAATTCATTAAAGATAAACTGATTACTCCTTACCTTGATCTTGATATCAAATATTACGATTTGGGTATTGAATACCGCGATCAAACTGATGACCAGGTAACCATTGATGCCGCAAACGCTATTAAACAGTACGGTGTAGGTATTAAATGCGCTACTATTACTCCTGATGAGGCCCGTGTTAAAGAGTTTGGCCTTAAACAAATGTGGAAATCGCCAAATGGCACTATCCGTAATATCCTTGATGGTACGGTGTTCCGCGAGCCTATCGTGATGTCAAACGTTCCGCGTCTGGTACCTAACTGGACAGCGCCGATCTGCATCGGCCGTCACGCTTTCGGTGACCAGTACCGTGCTACCGATTTTGTAACCAAAGGCAAAGGTAAGCTTACTGTAAAGTTTACCCCTGAGGACGGCAGCCCTGAGCAATCTTTCGAAGTTTTTAATTTTAAAGGTGATGGCGTTGCCTTAACCATGTACAACACCGACGAATCTATTAAAGGTTTTGCCCATGCCTGCTTTAACCAGGCATTAGCAAAAGGCTGGCCGCTGTATCTTTCAACCAAAAACACCATCCTGAAAAAATATGATGGCAGGTTTAAAGATATTTTTGAAGAGATTTATCAAAACGATTACAAGCAAAAATTTGACGCGGCCGGTATTGTTTATGAACACCGCCTGATTGACGATATGGTTGCATCGGCCTTGAAATGGAACGGTAACTTTGTTTGGGCTTGTAAAAACTATGATGGCGACGTACAGTCAGATACTGTTGCGCAGGGGTTTGGCTCATTGGGTTTAATGACTTCAACACTGGTTACCCCTGATGGTACCGTGATGGAAGCGGAAGCAGCCCACGGTACAGTAACCCGTCACTATCGTGACCACCAGGCAGGCAAGCCAACTTCTACCAACCCAATTGCATCTATTTTTGCATGGACCCGCGGTTTGGAGTTTCGTGGTAAGCTGGACGGCAACCAGGCACTGATTGATTTTTGCCAGGCTTTAGAGCAGGTTTGTATTGAAACTGTAGAAAGCGGTAAAATGACTAAGGATTTGGCTATCGCAATTAAACCAAAGGTTGAACATGGTACCGATTACCTGTACACTGAAGAATTTTTGGCTGCTATTGACGAAAACCTGAAGGCGAAATTAGGTTTGTAATAAAACCTGAAGCATACAAGAAGGTCCGCAATTATAGCGGGCCTTTTTTGTATAGGTTATTTTAAAGTACATCAATTCAGCTTTTCCAATTAGCTATTTTACTCCTAACTTAGCACCAAATACAAAAACTATGTCGGCATTATATCCATTAAAATTTAAAACCATATACAAAGACAAAATATGGGGCGGTCAGAAAATCAAAACCTATTTGCATAAAGATTTTGGGAATCTGCCCAACTGCGGCGAAACCTGGGAAATATCGGGCGTAAAATCTGATGTCTCTGTGGTGGCCTCAGGCCCGCTTGAAGGCGAATCGCTGGCCGGTTTGCTGGAGCAATATAAAGATGAGCTTGTTGGTAAAAAGGTATACGATCATTTTGGCAATATTTTTCCGCTGTTGGTGAAGTTTATTGACGCCAACGACGATCTTTCGGTACAGGTACACCCCGATGATAAGCTGGCAAAAGAACGTCATAACTCATTCGGTAAAACTGAGATGTGGTACATTATTGAGGCTGATCCGGGCTCGACCCTGATTACCGGCTTTAACCAGGAAATGACCGAGCAAAAGTATGTTGACGCTTTAAACAGCGGCCATATTATGGATATTTTGAACAGGGAAGAGGCTGCTGCTGATGATGTTTTCTTTTTACCTGCCGGTCGTGTACATACTATTGGCAAGGGCCTGCTTATTGCCGAAATTCAGCAAACGTCAGATATCACCTACCGAATTTATGATTTTGACCGGGTTGACGATAAAGGCAACAAGCGCGAACTGCATACAGAAGAAGCCCTTGCCGCTATCGACTATAAACACTATCCGGAATACAAAACTAAATACGAGCCGAGGGAAAACGAAACCGTTGAACTGGTTAGCTGCCCTTATTTTACCACCAACGTACTTGATTTTGACGAAAGTACAGCTAAAGACTATTCTTCGTTAGATTCGTTTGTGATACACGTTTGTGTTGAAGGTGGTTACACGCTAAAATATAATGATCAGGCTTACGCCGTTAAAATGGGCGAGTGTATCCTGCTGCCAAAAAGCATTGATAAAGTTGAGCTTGAAACTACCGGCGGTTTCAAAATATTGGAAAGTTACATCCGGTAATTATACTGAACCGCGGTATAGCGTTGAGCAATTAACTTTTAAATGAAGTTTTTATTCAGAAAAACTTTAGTCTGCAAAGTACGGAACCTTTCAGGTTCCGTACTTTTTTAATCTTTCGTTCACCCTGTTTTGGGCAATGTTAAAAATTTCAGTAAGATGCGTTCCCTTTACCGGTTTAAATATGTAATCGGTTACTTCGGGAATATTTTTTGCCCGGTGAATATCGTTTAAATCTACCGACGAACTAACCATATAAACGGTAATTTCTTTCCCTAACCGGGGCCGTATTTCCGCAAATTCATTCATAAACTCCCAGCCATCCATGGTAGGCATGTTAATATCCAGCAGGATCATATCCGGTAACTGGTACTCATCTGAGAGGTTTTTAAGTTGGCTTATCGCTTCCTGTCCGTTGGGGAAATGGCTCACAAGGGCATTAGCTCCCCTAAAACTCATTAATTTCCTGATTCCATAAACATAAATAGGGTCGTCGTCAACAATCCAGGTACTTATCGGATGTTCTTCTTCCATCATCTCACGCTAATTTTACTACACCAACCTGATAGTAAATTTTGTGCCAACATTTACAGTGCTCTCTACAGTGATCGAGCCGCCAAGCGCTTCAATCTGGTTTCGGGTAATGAACAAGCCTATTCCCTTGGCATCTGTATTTTGATGAAAGGTTTTATACATGCCAAAAACTTTATCGCCATGCCGGTTTAAATCAATACCCAAACCGTTATCTTCAAAAATGAGGTAGATATGATTACCTTCCCTAAGGGTATAACACTGAATAATGGGCTGGCGGCCCGGCGAATAGTATTTTAACGAATTGGTAAGCAGGTTTTGAAATATACTTTCCATGTACGCCGGTATATAATTTATTTCGGTACACTGGCTAAAATCATATTCAACAATAGCGTTTATTGATTCGATGTTGTTTTTTAACGCTGAGCGCACACTTTTAAATAGTTTTTCAAGTTCAACAACGCTCCGTTCGTTAGTGATCTCGGTTTGGATCTTAACTATTTCATTAAGGTGCTCAATAGTGAGGTTAAGGCTATCGCTTATGGTTTTAAGGTAAGAGAATATTTCAATCCGCTCCTCTTCTTCGTCTGTTTGTTCAAACAGGTTAACCATAAACTGCAGGTTCCCGGTATGCGACCTGAGGTTATGTGAAACAATATAAGCGAAGTTTTGCAGGCGGCGGTTTTGGTCGGTGAGTAAATTAACTGATTGCTCCAGCTTCAGCTGTTTCCTTTTCTCGTTGTCAATATCTTGTATAATCCCTTTTAAGGTTATGCAATGCCCATAATTATCAATTACGGGTATGCCCTTCACTTTTAACCATAATAAGTTGTTTTTAGCCGTTCGTAACAGCGCTTCGGTATCAAAGGGCCTGCAAAGCTTTATGGCATGGTCAATAGCTTGTTGCAATACAACGCGATAGGAAGGTTCAAAAAAACTGATGAATTCTTCAGCACTGATCTCCAGGCGACTTTGGATATCATAAATATCATAAACCTGATTTGATAGCGCGATGACACCGGGTTTAAGCGGGTTAATTTCCCAGCTCCCGAGGCGCGCTATCCTGAATGCCTCATCGTGCATAAATTGTTTATCGGCAAATGTTATACTTTCCTGTTTATAAATGTTTATGTTAACCAGTAAGCCATGTATGGTGCCGTTATAACTATTCTCCGGGTTTTTTATGCGGCTTTCAAACCACTGGTACCCGTTGTTTTTAGTTAACAGCCTTATCGGCACCGGGGCAACCTGCTGATTTAAACGGCTCTGATAAAGGGCATCTAAAAACACATGCTTATCCTGGTAATAAAGTAAATGTTCAAAGAAAACCTGGGCTGAACTTTCAATCTCATTGGGATGATAACCCAATATGTTATAAAAACCTGCCGACCATTTTACCTCTTTGGTAATTGAATTATATTCCCAAATGCACGCATCCGGATCATCGGTTAAACGGGCAGGGCTTACATTATTGCCAGGGGAGGTGCCCTTCTCTGTAAAACTCATATTACTTTAGTTCACTAATTCAGGCATTTTGCCATGTGCTACATGTAAAATATGTGCCATAATTTTAAAAGTTGAAAATTACAACGAGAAGTTGTGAACTTGCAAATGTTTTATCAGTCATAAATTAAAATCAGCCCGGTCAAATATAAATATTTTTATATTTTATAACATATTCTTTTACTGGTATTTGTGGATTTGTATTTTTATTAGGTAAATATTCTTATTTAAAGTACACAAATAAAATATACTTGTAATATTTTATCTGATATCGCTTTATCTGGCGGATAATTTGGTGAAAATACTTTCAATAAGGCAATTGCCGGTAATCCGGATGCAGTGATAACGCCTTAAAAAAATATTACATATTCCCTTAACTAAATCCTCTGCAAGGGAGAAGATTTAATAAAATAGTACTTCCAAATATCTTAATCGGGAGTTGGTACGGCTTAAACCACGCTACCTGTTTTTAAAAGCGGCTACCCTCAATTTGGATATTAAAACATACGAATTAAAGCAATATCAAAAACCACAAGGTTTGTGCAGGATAAAATTACCGGCCAAACTTTTCGCCGGTACCGCTCTTTTTATAAAAAGCTTTATAGTCCTTCACATTTAGCATGTCATAAATGGCCTGTTTTTTATCAGTACTATTATCGTAGTATCCCTTACATATCTGGTAACCCACCCAATAACCAAGATCGGCCGGTTTATCTGCTGTTTCCTGGTTAGAGTTAGCTATCCAGTTATAGGCGCGTTGCAGGTTCATTTCCTTTTCAAAATCAGCCCAGATAGCTTTTTCACGGCCTTTAGCCCACACGTGAAGCCGCTCATTGGCGGTACGCCCCGATATCAGTTCGCCCAAAAAGTCGGCCATGCCTTCAACCATCACAGCACTTAGCAGTGTTTTATCAGCAGCCATACCGTTTTGGTTAAAATGGATAAGCTCATGGGCGATGAGATTAGGAATGTAATCAAGCGCGCCGAAATTGTTGCGTTCCCAAAGGGTAAGCTCATCCGTCGGAATATCCGGAGTGCGTACTGCCTGGTCAACGCCAATTAATAAACCGTTATCGGTTGATGTACCACCCGACGTAAACGCCCCGATAACAAAATAAATATCGGGAAACCTTGCGGCGGGATAAAGTTCCTTAAATTTTATGAAACTGGCCTGCAATAGTGGTTTCTGTTTTTTTACGCTGAGCGTGTTTTTACGGATAGCAGCGTAAAACCTATGCTTAGTATCCTGGCTTTTTACATAGTTTTTAAGGCTATGTACTTTGTATGCGAAGTAATCCTGTAAACCGGGGGTGCCGTGGTCAAGGTAATATTGTTTATAAATGGCTATACGGTTGTTGCTGTCTTTTTCGGCCAGGTCATGAGCTTTCCAATAATTGTCTATATCGGTGGTAATAATCCGGGCCTTCAACGGGTCGGAAGTGCTGGTTGGTTTAAATTTTAACGATGCTATAAACTTCTGCCAATCATCGCGCTGAAGCAACGAAGCGAAGTCGGCATCGCTTTTCATATGATCAATGTTGCGATAGCCGGAAGCAACGGCTTGTTTTGCGAAAATTATTGCGCTGTCGGGCTTGCCGGCCAATGCATAACAGCAAGCTGCATTATAATAGTTACCGGCGGCTAATACCTTAAAATCACTTGCACTGGCCGATTGCAGGTAAAACGCAGCGGCTTTGTTAAAATCTTTAACCTGGTATAAACTATCGGCAGTGGCGCTTAAATTTTTTTGTGCAAAAACGGCATTACCCAATAAAATAAAAATGTAGGATAGAAATTTACGCATACGCTAAAAATAATAAAATTTAACTGTATAGATAATTTTTCCCTTTTATATGTTGGCATGTTCAACCTGCCCAGTGTGGTTTACGTGTGGTGCTGTCACACGTTCAGCTTGCATTAAAAGTTTAACAAAAAAGCCGGGTGGTTAACCCGGCTTCAAATCAATAATAAACAAAATTCAAAATCGAATTTTGGCTTCCGACTCAAAGATTTCCCCTTACTTCCTGCTCACGCTCTATAGCCTCAAATAAAGCTTTAAAGTTACCTGCGCCAAATGATTTAGCGCCTTTACGCTGAATGATCTCGAAGAAAAGCGTTGGCCTGTCTTCAACCGGTTTGGTGAAAATTTGCAGCAGGTAGCCTTCATCATCACGATCAACCAGAATGCCGAGCCTTTTCAGCGGTTCAAGATCCTCATCAATATGCCCTACACGGTCGGTTAAATCATCATAATATGTTGTGGGGACCGTTAAAAATTCAACGCCCCGGTTTTGTAATTCGGTTACGGTGGTTACTATATCATTTGTGGCCAGGGCGAGGTGCTGCACGCCTTCGCCTTCATAAAATTCCAGGTATTCTTCAATCTGCGATTTCTTTTTACCTTCGGCAGGTTCGTTGATCGGAAATTTAACATACCCGTTGCCGTTGCTCATCACCTTGCTCATCAGGGCCGAATACTCGGTCGAAATCATTTTATCATCAAAGGTGAGGATATTGCGGAAACCCAAAACCTCTTCATAAAAATTAACCCATTCGTTCATTTTATGCCAGCCCACATTGCCTACACAATGGTCAACATATAACAGGCCCGCGCCTGTTGGGTTATAGTGGCTTTCCCATTTTTGGTATCCGGGTAAAAACAGGCCTTTATAGTTTTTGCGTTCTACAAAAAGATGTACAGTTTCACCATAAAGTTTAATGCCGCTGGTGCGCACTTCGCCATGTTCGTCGGTTAGGGTTTGTGGCTGCTGATAGGGTTCGGCGCCACGTTTGGTGGTTTGGTCAAAAGCATCGTAAGCATCATCAACCCAAAGGGCCAGGACCTTTACACCGTCGCCATGTTTTTTGATGTGCTCGGCAATGGGGTGTTCTGAGTGCAGGGGGGTAGTGAGCACCAATCTGATCTTGCCTTGCTGTAATACGTACGATGCCCTGTCGCGCACCCCGGTTTCCGGGCCGGCATAGGCCAGGTTTTGAAAGCCGAAGGCGGTTTTATAGTAGTGGGCGGCCTGCTTGGCATTGCCCACATAAAATTCAACATAATCGGTGCCGTTAAGGGGCAGGAAGTCTGCAGCCCCCTCTAAATTTACCCCGGTAGGGGAGATTGTTTTATCTAAAGTTGGTGTGGTCATGATCAATTACTGATTTAGTGAATTAATGAATTAGCGATTGTTGAAGCATCTGCATCCAAAACTTTTCAGCTTTTATCTTTCGCCTTTCAACTTATTAATATTGCCAGCTTTTATAGTAATTTTCATCCTCAATCCTGATAGCATCTTCGGTAAGCATCAGCGGCCTGAAAGGGTCTATCATTACCGCCAGTTCGTCGGTTGATTCTTTGCCTATCGATTTTTCTACCGATCCGGGATGCGGGCCATGCGGGATGCCGCCGGGGTGCAGGGTCATCTGTCCTTTTACTACGCTTTTTCGGCTCATAAAATCACCATCTACATAATACAAAACCTCGTCGCTATCTACATTGCTATGGTTGTACGGAGCAGGAATAGATAAAGGGTGATAATCAAACTTGCGGGGCACAAATGAGCAGATCACGAAGTTATCGCCCTCAAAAGTTTGGTGTACAGGCGGCGGCTGGTGCAGCCTGCCGGTTATCGGCTCAAAATCATGAATGGAGAGCGCCCATGGGTAATGGAAACCATCCCATCCCACAAAATCAAAAGGGTGCGTTCCGTAAATGTAGGGATAAATCAGGCCCTGCTTTTTAATCAGGATCTTGAAATCGCCATGCTCATCATAAGTTTTCAGATCGGCCGGGCGTTTAATATCGCGTTCGCAATATGGCGAGTGCTCCATTAGCTGTCCGTACTGGTTGCGGTAACGTTTGGGCGGACGGATGGGGCTAAAGCTTTCCACTATAAAAAGGCGATTAGCTGCGCCGTTAAACTCCATCTGGTAAATGGTGCCGCGGGGTATCACCAGGTAATCGCCATATTGAAATTTAATATTGCCGAAACCTGTTTTTAAAGTGCCTGTACCTTCGTGGATAAACACCACTTCGTCGGCCTGGCTGTTTTTGTAAAAATAGTCAACCATGCTTTGGCGTGGCGCTGCCAGCGAAATATGCAGATCGCTGTTTACCAGTACCGGTTTACGGCTTTGCAGGTAATCATCTTCGGGTTGTATGTTAAAACCTATCAGGCTGGTATGCTTCAGGTGCTTTTCGCGCGCTATTTTGGGTTCAACGCAGTAAGGCTCGCCAAGGGTTTTAACAATGGTGGGCGGGTAAGCATGGTAAACCAGCGAATAAAGACTTGAAAAACCTTCGGTTGATACCAGTTCTTCGGCATATAAACTACCGTCGGGCTTACGGAACTGCGTATGCCGCTTAGGCGGAATTGATCCTAAACTATGATAAACAGGCATGGCTTATAATGTTAAAGGTTGTAAAAGTTTTAATGTTGTAAGGTTAATAGCCTTTGGAATGTTAAAGGTTGTAAAGTTTTAACGTTGTAAGGTTAATAATCTCATTAAAAGTTTGTTACTTATTGAACAGCAGTAAGCGAATATGGTTTGATGCAGGCTCTGAACGGTTAGTTATTGATATGAAAGCAGCTGTATTTATAGCGCCAACCAACTTTACAACCTTGAAACCTTACAACAAAAAACAAAAGGTTAGTATTGCGCCAACACAATTTTGGCCAGCACAGCATCCCTGAAGGATGATGCGTCGCTCATGGAAGTGAGGCCGAGTGAAAACAGAAAGTGCATTTGGATGCGCAACATGATACTAAGTTAGGAGGATTATCTTGAAGATGCAAGCGAGTTTGTCAAATCAGAATTTTCAGAATTCGAGAATTAACAAATATATATATATATAGAAATGATAAGGTAATTCTGAAGATTCTATAATTCTGAAAATTCAATTTGACTGGTGGATGTTTGCGCTGGCCGGTTTACTGGCTATGCTGATAGCGCTGATCACTGTAAGCAGCCAGGCTGTTAAAGCAGCCCGGATGAACCCTGTGAAGAGTTTGAAGGCGGAGTAGTAAGCACATTTAAAAGCTTAATGCAATTGCAATATAAAAAGAAAAGAGCCAATGGAAAATCCACCGGCTCTTTTTCGCATACTTAGCTTTCGCTTTAAGCCTTATGCTTTCAGCTTTAGGCCTTCCGCCAAAAAAAAATTAGCAGTATTGCTCAAACGCGTCGATCAGGTTATCGGCAATCATTTGTGCCGGACGGCCCTCAATCTGGTAGCGCTCAATCATGTGTACCAGTTTGCCATCTTTAAACAAGGCCATTGCTGGCGACGATGGCGGATAAGGCAGCATGTAGTTACGCGCGGTATCAACAGCTTCTTTTTCCATACCTGCAAAAACGGTTACCAGTTTATCGGGGTGTTTACCGTTAGCGGCAGCAATTTTAGCGGCCGGGCGCGCATTGGCGGCAGCACATCCGCATACCGAGTTAACCATTACAAATACGGTGCCTTCGCTCTCGATGGCGCTTTTTACAGCAGCAGCATCTTTCAATTCCTCAAAACCAACTTTAGTAAGGTCTTCCCGCATAGGGGCTACCAAATATTCAGGATACATCATGTCTTTTTTTAGCTTTTAAATAAAATCACTCTTACAAAAATAAGAAATGATAATTTGTTTGCGTTTATAAAAGCTAATAATAACAATTGTTTGACGATTGCCGGATTAACTATTTTACTGATAGTGCATTAACACACATTTATTATCGTTTTATTGTCAGGAATTTTTATCTTGCATTCCCCAATCTATTTAACTTTGATGAAACCAAAACCATCAGATATCAGTACCATTGTTATCATCAACAAGAACCAGCAACAGGCAAAATCTTTACAAATTAAAACCAAGCATATTGAAAGACTCAGGCATTATGCATTGGGCATTTTTGGCATTGTTGCTTTATTGAGCGGACTGGTTTTTTACCTGCATAGCCAAAACAAACAGCAGGAAGAGCGTAACAGGCAATTACAGGCGCAAATAGCGAAACTTAAAATTGCCGTACCGGCCCCGGTGGCAACTGCGGCAAATGTGCAGCAGGGTTCCGCTCAAACCTATATTCAATCTATCGAAGCAAAGCTTAAAACTATTAATGATTATTTAAAACGCCGCGGACTGAAAGGTTTTGCCATTAAAAGTACGGGCGGCAGCGGAAATAATGAAGCTGCAAAGCTTCCGGATAGCGAAGCATACAGCCTATATGATGATTACCTGAAGCATTTAACAAGTACTATCGCCTTCACCCCAATGGGTTATCCGCGCATCAGTTCGTTCACATCGTTTTTCGGTTATCGCAGCGATCCGTTTAATTCGGAGCACGCCGAGTTTCACCCGGGTATCGATTTTCAGGGCCGCCGCGGCGATGAAGTGAAATGCACCGCCAGCGGTAAAGTTGTTTTTGCCGGTTGGGCAGGCGGCTATGGCAACTGCGTGCGTATTAAGCATATCAATGATCTGGAAACCCTTTACGGCCATCTTTCTAAAATTGACGTGAAGGTTGGGCAAAAGGTTACCGTTGGTGATAATATAGGCCGGGTAGGTTCAACCGGTCGCTCAACGGGTACGCACCTGCACTACGAAGTGCGTAAAGATGGCAAGCCGGTAAACCCTGTTAAGTTTTTAACCCTGAATAAATAAGTTGTTAAGTCAGGAGTTCTAAGTCGAATGTCCATGCAGGCATTCGATCGGAAGCTTATGACTAAAGACTTAAAACTTACGACTTAAAAGCATGACTATTTTTTCAAAAAAGGAGAAGGTTTCGCTACATCAGCAGGCTGTCTCAACCCTTATTAGCGAAGGCAGTGTTTTAGACGGTAATTTAAAAGCCCCGGCGTTTGCCCGTATCGACGGCCTGGTTAACGGCGATGTTAGTGTTGAAGAGGGCTTGATCCTTGGCGAAAAAGGCGAGGTAAAGGGCAACATCTCCACTAAAGAGATTGTAGTGTACGGTAAAGTAACCGGCGATATCATTACCTCATCGCTTGAGATCAGGGCTACAGGGCGCATTACCGGTAATATCAAAACGCAGCACCTATCAGTTGAAAATGGTGGGGTTTATAACGGGAATCTGCGTATGCAGCAAGGCGAGGCGCAAAAGCAATTAGCGGAGTAGGTAGTGGACTTTGGTTTTGATACTGAAAAATCGTATCTTTATACTATGACTACAATGACTTTAAATGTACCGGATGCTCTTGAAAAGGAGCATGATGAAACAGTGCGTTTTATTGCTGCCAAATTATATGAAGCAGGCAAGTTATCATTGGGTGAGGCAGCTGAGATGTGTGGAGTTGACAAGATAGATTTGCCCGCGGTATTGGCTGGCTTTAACGTAAATTACATTCAGTATACCTATGAGGACGTAATGGCTGATTTGGCGCGTATCAATGGCTGAATAGTTATTGCAGACACAAGCTGTTTAATATTGCTGGATAAAATTAGTGCTTTACATATTTTACCAGAGGTTTACGAACATATTTTAACCACGCCAGAGGTCGTAGCAGAGTTTCAAAAATCTTTACCTGATTGGATTGAAGTTATTCCGGTTAAAAATATTCAATTGAAGGCCGATTATAGTTTGAAGGTAGATGCTGGTGAGGCCAGCGCCATCGCGTTAGCTCAGGAAATTCCCAACGCTTTACATATAGTTGATGATTTTAAGGGGCGAAAGCTTGCTGATGAACTCAATATAAAATTTACAGGAACAATTGGTGTTTTGATAGCCGCAAAACAAAAAAACAAAATCCCATTGCTCAAGCCGTATTTTGACAAGGTTAAATCAACCAATTTTCGGATCGATCCTTTGTTGCTTCAAAAAATTCTGGATGAGTTAGAAGCGTAGTATCATGCTTCTTTATCAAATTGTTCCTTCATGCTTTTTCCCTGCCCCCAAATCAAACATTTCATTTTCACAAGGATATAAGTTAACTTTGCAGTCTCAAAATAAAAATTGATATGTCATCAGTAGAAACTGCATTCGTTAAATACAAAGTAAAAGATCTGTCACTGGCAGAGTGGGGGCGTAAAGAGATTGAACTGGCTGAGGCTGAGATGCCTGGCTTAATGGCTTTACGTAAAGAATACGGCCCGAGCCAGCCGCTTAAAGGCGCAAGGATTGCCGGCTGTTTACACATGACCATCCAAACCGCTGTTTTAATTGAAACCCTTACGGCGCTTGGTGCAGAAGTTACCTGGTCATCGTGCAACATTTTCTCTACCCAGGATCATGCCGCCGCGGCTATCGCTGCTGCCGGTATCTCTGTTTATGCCTGGAAAGGTATGAATGCCGAAGAGTTTGACTGGTGCATTGAACAAACTTTATTTTTTGGCGAAGACCGCCAGCCGCTTAACATGATCCTTGACGATGGCGGCGATTTAACCAACATGGTATTAGATAAATACCCTGAACTTATCGCTAATATCAAGGGCCTATCTGAAGAAACCACTACCGGTGTTCACCGTTTATACGAGCGCATGAAAGCAGGCACCCTGCCAATGCCCGCTATTAACGTTAACGACTCGGTTACCAAATCAAAATTTGATAACAAATATGGCTGCCGCGAATCGCTGGTTGACGCCATCCGCCGTGCTACCGACGTAATGATGGCCGGTAAAGTAGCCGTTGTTTGCGGTTATGGCGATGTAGGTAAAGGTTCGGCCGATTCATTGCGTAATGCTGGCGTACGTGTTATCGTTACCGAGATCGACCCGATCTGCGCCCTCCAGGCTGCTATGGAAGGTTATGAAGTTAAAAAACTAAGCACCGCCATTGCCGAAGCTGATATTGTAGTTACCGCTACCGGTAACAAAAACATTGTTCGCGAACAGCACTTCCGTGCTTTGAAAGATAAAGCTATTGTTTGTAACATTGGCCACTTTGATAATGAGATTGATATGGCCTGGCTAAACGGCGCTTACGGCGATACCAAAGTTGAGATTAAACCACAGGTTGATAAATACACTATTGAAGGAAAAGATGTTATCGTATTAGCCGAAGGCCGTTTGGTAAACTTAGGTTGCGCAACCGGTCACCCAAGCTTTGTAATGAGTAACTCATTCACCAACCAAACTTTAGCACAGTTGGAGCTTTGGACTAACAGCGCTGCTTACGAAAATAAAGTTTACACCCTGCCAAAACACCTTGACGAGAAAGTAGCCCGCCTGCACCTTGCCAAAATTGGTGTTGAACTGGAAGTTTTAGATCAGGATCAGGCCGAATATATCGGCGTAACTGTTGATGGTCCGTTTAAACCGGAATACTACCGTTATTAATCTTTTAAGGTAAAAGGATAAAGGCGAAAGGTTTTTGTTTGAAAAGGCATGGTTTTTTGACCATGCCTTTTTTATTTTGCTTGCCATGATGATTGTTTACGGCTCCCGCACAAAACTTACATCAATAAGTATTGCGCGACTGCAAGTCTTCCTCACGGCGCTTCGCTAAATTCCTCATCCACGCTCTCCCGCAAATCATAAAGCAGCCACTGTTTACTGGCTATTGATCGTGTTTTTGATTGCAGTAGTTTGATGAAATCATTAACCCCGACAGGCTCATTGCCATTTCCATGTATCAATACGATGCTGCCGTTACGCGGTTGCTGCCCTTTGGCCAGCCAGGCATCGGTACCAACCGGGATCAACCCGAAATTGGTAACCTGGTAAACCAGTTGCTGATCCGACACCAGTCCCGGGAACCTGAAAAATACGGATGGCAACAAACCATTACGCAGCATGGCTTTTTCGGTTTCCAAAACCTCATAACTAATATCGGTACCCGGTTCCAGCAAAAAGTTTTCTTTAAGCGGGGCTTTAAGGCTTACCCGGTGATTGAAAGAATGGTTTATCCAGGTGATATAAATTTCGCGATTGGCCTGCATCTGTTTCAGCCAGACCAGATCCTGCGGGTGTTGCCGCATCCAGATGCCTGTTATTGATAGGGCTACGGGTACAGGTCGCTCTACTTTTTTAAACTCGGTGAAAATATCGGTAAAAATGCGTTTATCAAGCGGGCGGTGTGATGGGCATAAATCGGCGGTGAGGCTGATGCCCGTTTGTTTGGGGATGCCGCTTTCAATACCGGCATCCTGTATACTTACTGATTGTTTTTCGGCTTTGTTAAGGGCTTTAACATAGGGCGTATTTTTAAAAAACTCGCGGGCCTGCTCTATGCTCATCGGCTTAATTTGGTAAAAGTTGCTTTCGTTTATTTTGGTTTCCAGCGTTTGCGGGTTAACCATCAGCAGGTAGTTGCGGTCCTCGTTATCAAAGCGGCGCAGTATCATCCAATCTTGCGGGTAATTATGCGCCCAACCGTAATAGGTTTTATAGTTTTCTATTTTACGGTAGATGGTTTGCGAAAAGGCATCACAGCAAAAAGTTACCAGGCTTAAAAACGTAAGGAATATTTTAGGCAGATGTTTGTTCATGTGTATTTGTTTTCCAGTTTTTGCCGGTAAAAATGCAGCTGATTACCAACGTGAGCATAAAAATAATTATCGGAATAAACATGTAACTATCAAAATGAGGATGTGTTACAGGTGCTTTAGGATATTCATGCCCGCCAAGTGCCGAAAGGGGAGGGTATATGGTCCAGCCTTTGGAGTTTGCATCAAATGTTTGTTCGATAATTAAAATAAACCGGTATATTTTAATCAAAGCAATAATGAGCCCGAAGTTGCAGGTTATCAAAATAAAGTTAACGAGGTTGCTTTTGTAACATTTAACAGCCGCACGGATAAAATAGAGTAAAGTGCTCAAAATAACGAAAGTTGATAATACCAGCGTTTGCCATGGCGAGGTAGACATTGCGAAGTAAGTATCGTGCATATTAATATCAAGCGTCATGCTGCCATATACCGCCCCAAATAAAACCGGCCAGCAAAAGTATGCTATTAAGTATATGGCGATGAGTATGCTTAGTTCAATTATAATTTGTTTAGGTTTCATGCCCTAAAGTTAAATATATCGGGCAATTTATTTAAATGATGCCTAACTTTGATGGCATGACCCGTCTATCTGTCAATATCAACAAAATAGCTACGCTGCGCAATTCGCGCGGAGGTAATAATCCCGATCTGATCCAGGTCGCCAAAGATTGCGAACGTTTCGGCGCGCAGGGCATCACCGTACATCCCCGCCCCGATGAGCGCCATATCCGTTATAATGATGTTTTCGAGCTTAAAAAAATAGTAACCACCGAGTTTAATATCGAGGGTAACTGCCAGGAGCAAAAGTTTATCGACCTGGTGCTGGCCAACAAGCCCGAACAGGTAACCCTGGTACCCGATGTGTTAGGGCAGATTACCTCAAACCATGGCTGGGATACCATCACCAACTATCATTATTTAAAAGATATGATAGCGGTGTTTAAAGAAGCCGGAATCCGCGTATCGATATTTGTTGATCCAGACCCAGCAATGGTTGAAGGCGCCGCCAAAACCGGTACAGATAGGGTTGAACTATACACTGAAGGTTATGCAACCCATTTTTCGCAAGGGAAAGAACAGGCTATTGCACCTTATATTGAAGCCGCTAAAGCTGCACAACAGGCAGGCCTCGGCCTTAATGCCGGGCACGATCTTGATCTGCATAACCTGAAATACTTTGCCCAAAATATTCCGGGTTTATTGGAGGTGAGTATTGGCCATGCTTTAGTAAGCGATGCTTTGTACTACGGTTTGGAAAATACCATCCAGATGTATTTGCGGGCTTGCGCTATCTGAGGATTGTTAAATTGCCCGACAGCAATTTGCAGCTTTTGCCCAAATTGATGATATAATAATATACCGCAGAGGGCAGCTTTAATCCATTGTAAGTGCCATCGAAGGGAATGCTGTAGCCCGTTGATTCATATATTTTTTGCCCGTAACGTGTAAATATCTGTATATGGGCCTGCGGATAATTTTCGGCACCTTTTATTTTCCAATAATCATTGTTACCGTCGCCATTTGGGGTAAAGACGTTTGGAATATCAATGGCCGAGAGGCTTATTGTTATGTCTGCCTTGGTTCGGGTACTTTCGCAGGTGCCAGATATTCTGCTGATGTAAAATGTGCTGCTTGCGTTTGCATTTATTTCGAAAATACCGCCAGGCTGCTCATCCAAAAAGGTATTATCTGTAAGCGAGCTATACAGCCGATAATTGCTGCCGGCCTGCGGAGAACTAACAGATAATTGCGCCTCTCCGGGCGAGCAAAGCTGTAATTTGTTAATTTCGGGAGCATCAACTATGTTGTCGGTATTTAAGATAGTGTATGAATGGCTGGCAATCAGTGCGCAATTACCCGCATCTTTCACCTGCAAAGTGTAGGTACCCGCGCCGATGCCGCTTATATCTTTCGAGGTGCCTAAACTCGCACCTGTCGCGTCTGTCCATAAATAGGTATAAGGTAACACACCACCGGTGATTTGAATGTTGCTGATAGCGGCAGTTTTTAAACCGCAATAGTCGTGGTTAAGGCTTTCCGAGTTTTCTCTGATCTGTAATGGTTGTGTTTCATTGATTATGTAAGGGGGCAGTATCAAAGTTTGGCAGCCGTTTGCATCAGCAAAAGAAACATAGTATTTGCCTGGTTTCAGGTTTGAAATGGTTGGTCCTGTGCCTGCCGGCTGCCCGTTTTCATCTGACCAACTGATAAATTTTACTCGGCTATCAGGGATTAACGAAATAGATCCATTATTTTGACCGGGGCAACTATTATTGATCACCGAGGGATACGCCGGGTAATTTATGATGGGTGTGGCATCTATGTGATAGGAACGACTTGTTTTACTGCATCCAAAATCGTTGCTGGCAATAAGTTGATAATCGCCGGGTGGTACATCGGTTAAATCGGGTTTAGTACCCACTGTGCTATTATCTGCCTTGTTTAACCATTGGTATTTGGTTGCGCCGGTTGCTGTTATTCCCTTAATGCTGCCATTGTTTTGGTTACAGGTGGTTGGGTTGTTGACGTATTTTGTTTCATCGAGTGTTATGCTGTTTACCTCTGGAATATTGATTTCCGACGAAAATATCTGTCCGCATTGGCTATCATCGGTAACTTTTAAAACATAAATACCGGCTGGTTGTCCCGTAAGTTCGTTGGTGGTGGAAACTTCCTCGTGTTGGGCGTTGAGCCAGCTGTATTTAATGTTGCCTGTACCAGTTACAATGATATTTTTAATGGAGCCGGTTGATTGGCCGCAACTGGTTGATTGTATATCGGGGTGTGATTGATCGATATTGGGGCCGTTGCTGTTTCTAATAACTACAGGGCCGTACGTAGTTGTACAGCCATCCGTTGTTGTTACCTTTAATGTGTAAGCACCTGGCGGTAGCAAATCTATATCAGTATTGTTGCCAATAATAGTATTGTTTGCGTTAGTCCAGGTTGTTTTGTCGATTTTAAGTTCTGGATCGTAAATAAATAAGTTTTTTATCGATCCGTTTTGCTGGCCGCAACTTGCATCGTTTTTTGTTATACTGTTATCATATATTATTATCCGGTTATCCTTAATTTCAAGCAGATCGCTGGTAATACAGCCGGTACCTAATACAAGCCTGTATTTTCCGGGTTTATCGGTTGATAATATAAGATTATTAGATACGAATATGCCATTTTCATCCTCCCAGTGGTAACTAAGCCCTTGCGGTACTTCAATACCCGAAATAGTTCCCTTGGTACCACACCGAATATCGGCAATTACAATATTTTTAGTATCAACCTCGTAGGTTTTGAAAAGCGATGTCCGGTTATTGAGTGTGGCCGAAACATAAAATATTCCGCCAAAGTCGGATAGGTTCGTTTTCCAATTGCCGTTAGCATCTGCCGTAACGGTTTTAATAAGCATCCTTATACTGCATTGCGTATACTGGCATGATTCGGACGAATAAATATCAACGGTGGCTAAAGGCGTGGATGTACCCGTTAAAGTTGTTACCAGGTTATTTGTGATTGTTTTGTCGATTGTAATATAGGGGATGCTGCCATCTGTATTATCATTAGTGTAAGCCGTTTTATAAACCAGGCATTCATATTCATTATTACGCAGCAGTATATTAGTTGATTTGCTTGCCCCAACGGCCGAAAATGAGTAAGCAAAAAAATTGCCTTTATTATTGTCATTTCCCCCGATATTTACCTGTGCATTTGAATTGAGAATAGAAATTGCAGTGCCTTCATAAGAAGTAACATGCGGAAAATTAAGCCTTGTTGACTTATCTCTCGCAATACCGAAATAATTGCTGTTGATATCTACCGTACCTTTAACCGCGTTAATACGGAAAACATTACCAAAATTACCGGCTATATTATTGTTAAAATTGAAAGCGACGGTTGCGGCTGCGTTAACGTTATCAGTGCCATATTCATTGATGAAATCGGTATTTATGCGAACGTAAAACATTTCATCAGCTGCTGTTGTAATACCATCTTTAAGCACCCCGAAGTTATTTGATTTGATATCGAGTTTATTGCCAACCGAGTTTTGTGGAAAGTTAATGTTTGTAGCACAAAGTAATACGTTCCCTTGTTGGCTGTCGCCGCCTATCAATATATTGTTACAGTCAATAATGTCTATGGGAGCGCCTTGTCTAAAATCACTGTAATCAACATGTAAACCAATGGTGTTGGCCTGCATAGTTATGTTGTTTATATGGCTAAGCGCTATCGAGTTGGTATAAAAGCCTGTTATAAGATTGCCTTTACCGGTTGCACCGATTATTATATTACTGCCGTTAGATATATTTATGGCATTTCTGGCTTTAAGATCAACGTATAAAATGCCGATGCTCGAATAGTCGTCAAGAAACAAGGCGTACACTTCAACATTGTTAACAGATGATCCGTTTAGGATTGTACATGCCTCGAGATTAACGGGAGTTGAAATTTTTATTTTGGCATCACTGGTTAAAAAAGGAAGTCCAGGCTGTGCAGATGCGTCAATAACCAGGTTTGGGGAAACATCTGGCAGCTGCGTTGCTAACTGTATCGTTCTCGCGGCGTCACTTAATCCCGGCAAATTAAAATAAATATAATCTTTTGTAGCGCTGCCATTAGCCGCTGCAAGCGTCAACGCTTCGCGCAAGGTACCCAGCCCCGAATCGGCATTACTGGTAACGGTAAAAACAGCCGAAAAGCTTTTTAAGCTGATGAAAAGTAAAACTGTGATGAAAAGTAAAATCCGCCTGCCCACTATGTTTAGGTAATTGCTGCAAATTAACGCTTTTTCCCTGTAAATGCACTGTCAATATCATATTACCCAATTGTTACTCATGTTGTAAAATTGTACCTTTGCGCTAAATTTAAGAGGGACGACTATTTCATGAAGTTGAACACAACCTACCAGGAGCAGTTTCAGTCGAGACACATTGCTCCGAGTGAGGCCGATACGGCCAAAATGTTGAAAACCATCGGTGTTGAAACACTCGATGAGCTGATAGGGCAAACAGTGCCCCAAAAAATCAGGCTTACCAAACCGCTTAACCTGCCGCCGGCTAAAAGTGAGTTTGATTACCTGAATACCTTAAAGCAAACCGCTTCAAAAAACAAAGTTTTCAAATCATTTATCGGTAAAGGTTACTATGATGTGATCGTTCCGGGTGTTATTCAGCGTAATATACTTGAAAACCCCGGATGGTACACGCAATACACGCCTTACCAGGCCGAAATTGCGCAGGGCCGTTTGCAGGCTTTGTTAAATTTCCAAACCATGATCATCGACCTGACCGGGATGGAAATTGCCAATGCTTCATTGCTTGACGAGGGTACTGCCGCCGCCGAGGCGATGTTTATGCAATACTCTTTGCGTAAAAACAACAGCGCCAATGTGTTCTTTGTATCTGAAGAGTTGTTCCCGCAAACTGTTGATATTTTAAAAACCCGCTCCGAGCCTTATGGCATTGAGCTAAGGATAGGCGATCACCGCACGGTGGAACTTACCGACGATATGTTCGGTGCCATTGTACAATATCCTGCCGGTGATGGCGCTGTTTATAATTATACTGGTTTTGCCGCTAAAGCTCACGAAAAAGGCATTAAGCTAACCGTTGTTGCCGATATCATGAGCCTTGCCCTGTTAACGCCTCCGGGCGAGTGGGGTGCCGACATTGTGGTAGGTTCATCACAACGCTTCGGTATACCTATGGGCTTTGGCGGTCCGCATGCGGCTTTCTTTGCTACTAAAGAAGAGTACAAACGTTCAATTCCGGGCCGTATTATCGGTGTAACCATTGATAGTGCCGGTAACTATGCCTTGCGTATGGCTTTGCAAACCCGCGAGCAGCACATCCGCCGGGATAAAGCTACCTCAAACATCTGTACTGCCCAGGCCTTGTTGGCTATTATGGCAGGCATGTATGCTGTTTATCACGGTCCGGATGGCATTAAACGGATTGCCGGGCGTATCCACGGGTTGGCGGTGTTAACAGCTAAAACTTTAGGCCAGTTAGGTTACGAACAGCTTAACGAAGCTTATTTTGATACCGTTAAGTTTGATGTAGGCCATTTAGCAGGCCCAATCCACTCTGAAGCCTTAAACAACGAAATGAACCTGAACTACCAAGGTTCGGTAGTTACCATAAGTATTGATGAAACTACTTCGGTTGAGGATATTAAAACCATTGTGCGCTTTTTTGCCAAGGTAAAAGGTAAAACAATTAACGATGTAGATTTTGACGGCCTTAATGCCGCTGTTGAAACCGTTATCCCGGCCGGGTTGCAGCGTACTTCGGCTTATTTAACGCACAGCCTGTTCAACACCCACAGGTCTGAACATGAAATGCTGCGTTACATCAAATCATTGGAAGCGAAAGATCTTTCGCTTTGCCACTCGATGATCGCCTTAGGTTCGTGTACCATGAAGCTGAATGCTACTACCGAAATGGTGCCTGTTACCTGGGCCGAATTCAGCAAAATACACCCATTTGCACCAACCGACCAGGTTGGCGGTTATATGCAACTGTTTGATGAGATCAATAACTGGTTAAGCGAGATTACCGGCTTTGCAGCCATGAGCTTACAGCCAAATGCCGGTGCTCAAGGTGAATACGCCGGTTTAATGGTGATCCGCGCTTATCATCACGACAGGGGCGATGCTCACCGTAACATCGCTTTGATCCCGTCATCAGCACATGGTACCAACCCGGCATCCGCAGCTATGGCCGGTATGAAAATAGTAGTGGTTAAATGTGATGATAACGGTAATATTGATGTTGCCGATATGCGCGCCAAAGCCGAGCAATATAAAAACGAACTTTCATGTTTGATGGTTACTTACCCATCAACCCACGGTGTGTTTGAAGAAAGCATCATCGAAATCTGCGAGATCATTCACGAAAATGGCGGCCAGGTTTATATGGATGGCGCCAATATGAACGCGCAGGTAGGCTTGACCAGTCCGGCTAATATCGGTGCCGATGTTTGCCACCTTAACTTGCATAAAACATTCTGTATCCCACATGGCGGCGGCGGCCCGGGTATGGGGCCTATTGGCGTGGCTAAACACCTGGTGCCTTATTTGCCGGGTCACGCTGTGGTAGATATCGACAGGGGCAAATCAATCCACGCGGTTTCGGCCGCGCCATGGGGCTCTGCTTCTATCTTAATTATTTCGCATGCTTACATCGCCATGATGGGTGCCGAAGGCTTAACCAATGCTACCCGTTACGCTATCCTTAACGCTAACTATATCAAAGCAAGGTTGCAGGAACATTATCCTGTGCTTTATACTGGCGCTAACGGCCGCTGCGCGCACGAAATGATTTTAGATTGCCGCTCGTTTAAACCGGCTGGTATCGAGGTTACCGATATCGCGAAACGTTTAATGGATTATGGTTTCCACGCGCCAACCGTTTCATTCCCGGTTGCGGGCACCGTAATGGTTGAGCCAACCGAATCGGAACCTAAGCATGAGCTTGACCGTTTCTGCGATGCCATGATCGCTATCCGCCATGAAATTGCCGATGTGATGGACGGGATCTCTGATAAAACAGACAACCCGCTAAAAAATGCGCCGCATACAGTATCCGTAATTACCGGCAACGAGTGGGAGCATACCTATACCCGCCAAAAAGCGGCATTCCCGCTGCCTTATGTAGCTGCCAATAAATTCTGGCCATCGGTGGGCAGGGTAAATGATACTTACGGCGATAGAACACTGATTTGCTCATGCCCCCCTGTGGAAGAATATGAGTTTGAAGAAAGCGTGATTGAATAATAGCAAATACGCAGATTTTAAATTTGCGGATATGCAGCTGATAAATGTGCAGGTGATGATGAATTACCTGCACATTTTTATTTAATTTAGATTTACGGAATAAGCGGGCTATTCAAGTATCCGGGTTTATCCGCATAAGTAGAACTTATTAACTGAAACCTAAAATTCGCACAATTAGATGACCGCTTCAACACCGCGCCCTCCTTACTATGCTGTAATATTTACATCGGTACGTACACCGGGTGATGAGGGTTATGGTGAAATGGCTGCCGAAATGGACCGGCTGGCCAGGCAGCAACCCGGTTTTTTAGGTGTCGAGTCGGCACGTAATGATGTAGGCATTACGGTATCGTACTGGGCAACGTTAGATGCCATTAAGAACTGGAAAGCTAATGCGCACCATTTGTTTGCCCAGCAGCAAGGGCGCGAAAAATGGTACGAAAGTTACCAGGTGCGGATTTGTAAAGTTGAGCACGACTATAGCTTTTAAACAGTTGCCGTGCCTTAGTTATCTTTGTGCGCTGATTTCTGTGTGTGAAACTTTTATTAATTTTCACGTTAAAATAAATTAACCCTGCTATAGGTTATTTACGTGTATTGTTAAATAATATAGTTTTTTTTGTTTTACAACAAAAAGGTGTAAAACTTTTTAACCATGTTCCCGTATAACGATTACGCGCTTTAAATTATAAACATGACGATTAACAACAAAGCCATAAGTGTACTGCTGGTTGATGATGACGAGATCAACAACTTTATTTCGATAAAACTGATAAAAAAGGCTTTATTGAACACGGAAATTATGGCCTGCCTTAACGGAAAATACGCGATTGAGCAATTGTCTGAGATCCAGAGGAACGACCCGGCCAAACTGCCTGATTATATTTTGCTTGATATTAATATGCCTATTATGAATGGTTGGGAGTTTTTAGACGAGTATCAACGTTTAAACCTTGACCCGCTGGGTAAAAGCAAAATTTATATTATTTCGTCATCTGTATTCAGTAATGATATCAATAAGGCACGCTCATACCCGCTTGTAAAGGATTTTGTTTCCAAGCCGCTTAACGTTGAAAAAATAAAGGAGCTTTTTGATGTATCTGACTAAAGCTAAACCGGCTTCACTTTAAAATGCTCGCCTTCTGTTTCAACCGTACCAATGGCAAATGATTTAGAATGGTAAAAAAGGCATTTCCAACCTTCGGAGGCGGCTTTTTTACCATATTCTTCCCGCAGCATCATCGCCTTACGGCCATCCATATCATATTTGGCAATAAATTTCCGCAGTAGTTGTTCAGGCTCCGGCAATTCATCTCCTCCAAAAAATACCTTTTCCCCTTCCATATTAAACCAAAATACCTGGTGCGCGGGGCAATGTCCGCCCGAATGCTCATACCTGATACCGGGTTTAAATTCGCCGCTGCCTTCAACAAAGGTAATTTTAGCCCCGGCCTGTAAAGCCTCAAATATTTCAACGTGATAGGATGAACCTTTGCCGCTCAGGCCAAATTCCCATTCCTGTTTGTTAATTACATGCTCGGCCTGCGGAAAGCTCGGAACCAGTTTGCCGCCCCGCTCTACCACAAGGCCGCCAGAATGATCATAATGCAGGTGCGACATCAGTACAAGGGTTACATCATCGGGATCGAAGCCGGCGTTACGGATGTTCTGGTGCAGCATCAGTTCATCGCGGGTATCCTTAAAACCTAAACCTGTATCTAAAACTATCAGGTCGGTGTTGGTTTTAATTAAAAACGGGTTAACGTGGATGAATAATGAGGCGGGACGATCTTTCGGGTTATCAGTTTCGGGGTTAAAAGGGATAAACTTTTTAGTGGCATCAACCGAATAAGAGCCCTCGCCTAAAGCAAAAAATTCCATAGTAAACTATCTGTCAGATTTTGGATGTAACTTTGCCGCTTTAACAGGGCATAGTATATTTACTGTTTAAAGCTGCAAAGATATGAATAAACGTTGGGCGCTAAGAGATAATATAAACCACGATGATGTAATAAAATTAGCCGCCGAACTTAATATAGATACCGTTTTAAGCAGCCTGCTGGTGCAGCGCGGTATCAGCACTTTTGAAGATGCCCGTTACTTTTTCAGGCCCGATTACCGGCACCTGCACGATCCTTTTTTAATGAAGGATATGGAGAAGGCTATTGTGCGTATTGAACAGGCTATTGAAAAAGGTGAAAAAATCATGATTTATGGTGATTATGATGTGGATGGCACTACCGCGGTGGCGCTTACCTACAGCTTTTTCAAGAAGCTTTACGATAATACAGATTACTACATTCCCGACAGGTATAAAGAGGGTTATGGCATCTCAACCCAGGGTATAGACTATGCTGCCCAAACGGGCGTTCATTTGATCATCGCGTTGGACTGCGGGATCAAATCTGTTGATAAAATTGATTACGCCAATGAAAAGGGCATTGATTTTATCATCTGCGATCACCACCTGCCCGGAGCTTCCATTCCTAACGCAGTGGCAGTTCTGGATCCTAAACGCGAAGATTGCGAATATCCCTACAAAGAACTATCGGGCTGCGGCATCGGCTTTAAACTGATCCAGGCTTATGCCGAAAAAAATAATATCCCGCAGGAGGAGGTGAATTGCTACCTTGACCTGGTGGTGATCAGTATTGCCTGCGATATTGTACACATTACCGGCGAAAACAGGGTGCTGGCACACTTCGGGCTGAATAAAATAAATACTGATCCCTGTACCGGTGTTAAGGCATTGATGGAGATTGCCGGAAGAACAGGACCGTATACCATATCGGACGTGGTATTTCTGCTCGGCCCACGGATTAACGCCGCCGGGCGAATTGATGATGCCAGGCACGCGGTAGCCTTGCTGATAGCCACCCATCAGGACATCGCCAAAGAGCAAAGCGCGCTGATTAATGTGCACAATACCGAGCGTAAAGGGCATGATTTAACTATTACCGACGAGGCGCTGAGCATGATCAGCAATGATGCCGTGCTGGCATCCCGTAAATCGACGGTGGTGTTTAACGAAAACTGGCATAAAGGCGTTATCGGGATTGTGGCATCCCGCCTTACCGAAAAGTATTACCGGCCAACCATTGTGTTAACCCGCTCAAACGGGCATGTGGCAGGTTCGGCCCGTTCTGTGCTGGGGTATGATTTGTACGAGGCGCTTTGCGGCTGTAAGGATCTGCTGATCCAGTTTGGCGGGCACAAATATGCGGCAGGCCTTACTATGCATCCCGATAATCTTGAGGCATTTATCAACAGGTTTGAAGAAGTGGTAAGCGCAACCATAAAACCCGAACAATTGATACAGCAGATACAAATTGATGCCGAATTACGTTTAAGCCAGATAGAAGCCAAATTTTTCAGGATCCTGAACCAGTTTGCGCCTTTCGGTCCCGAAAATATGGCACCTGTTTTCATAAGTAAAAATGTGTATGTTAGCGGTAACGCGGGCCTGGTAGGCGGTTCGCACATTAAAATGAGCGTAATGCAGGAAGATTCGGCCGCGTTTGATTGTATTGCCTTTAACCATGGCCAATATATTGAGCAACTAAGGGCCGGGGTGCCGTTTGACATGTGCTACTCGATAGAAGAAAACGTTTGGAGGGAAAGGAGAACGATACAGTTGAATGTGAAAGGGATACGAATAACCCCACCCAACCCTCCCCGGGAGGGAGGGCTTTAAAAATATAAAGTCAGGTATTTACATCAATATTAATTAAAACAAAATAAAAAGTCTCCCCTTCCGGGGGAGATTTAGAGGGGGTTATGATACTAAGAGCAGATAATTTAGTTAAAAAATACAAGCAGCGTACCGTTGTAAACGATGTATCGTTTGATGTGGCGCAGGGCGAAATTGTTGGTTTGTTGGGCCCCAATGGTGCCGGCAAAACCACTTCGTTTTATATGATTGTGGGTTTGATAAAACCGAACGAAGGTGTTATCCACCTGGACGATGACAATATTACCCAGGATCCAATGTACCGTCGCGCCCAGAAAGGCATCGGTTACCTGGCGCAGGAGGCATCGGTGTTCAGGAAGCTTTCGGTGGAAGATAATATCAAAGCCGTACTGGAGATGGGTAAGATGTCTAAAGATCAACAGAAAGATAAGCTGGAAGAACTGATAGATGAGTTTAGCCTGCATAAAGTACGCCGAAACCGCGGCGACCTGCTATCGGGAGGTGAACGCCGCCGTACCGAAATTGCCCGGGCTTTGGCCGCTGAGCCTAATTTTATTTTACTGGATGAGCCTTTTGCCGGGGTTGACCCGATAGCTGTAGAGGAGATCCAGGCTATGGTAGCTAAGCTGCGTACACGTAACATTGGCATATTGATTACCGACCACAACGTTCAGGAAACGCTTTCGATCACAGATCGGGCTTACCTGCTTTTTGAAGGTAAAATATTAGAATCGGGCGTTCCTGAGGTGTTGGCCGAGAACGAAATGGTGAGGAAAGTGTATCTTGGGGCAAACTTTGTACTTAAACGAAAAGTTTTTCCTCAATAACAGCTTATGACCCTCTTTAACTCCGTATTTACCTGGTTCATGAAAAAGCGTATCCACCAGATTGAGCTTTTTATGAAATATCCGAATGAAGTGCAGGAAGAATGGTTTGAGCAACTGATTTCGGTTGCAGAAAACACTGAATGGGGCAAAAAACATCATTATAAAAGCATTGAAAACCTGGGCCAGTTCAAAGAGCAGGTGCCGATACAAAACTACGATACATTAAAGCCCTACATTGAGCGAATGCTGAAAGGCGAAAAGAATGTTTTGTGGCCGTCAGAGATCCGCTGGTTTGCCAAATCGTCGGGAACTACTAACGACAGGAGCAAATTTATCCCCGTAAGCGAGGAGGCTTTAGAGGAATGCCATTTTAAAGGTGGTAAAGACCTGCTTACCATTTATTTCAATAACCAGCCCAACGCCCGGATGTTTACCGGTAAGATATTGACGTTGGGCGGCAGCCATCAGATCAGTCAGTTAAGTCCGGATACATCTTTTGGCGATCTCTCGGCGGTGATTATGAAAAACCTGCCCATGTGGGCCGAGTTTCACCGCACACCGCATTTAGATATCGCCCTGCTGGAGAATTTTGAGGAAAAAATCGAAAAAATAGCCCATGCCACCAAGGATGTGAACGTAACCAGCATTAGCGGCGTACCTACCTGGAATTTGGTGCTGTTTAAACGCATTTTGGAAATAACGGGTAAAAATAACCTGCTGGAAGTATGGCCTAACCTGGAGATGTATTTTCACGGCGCGGTTAACTTTACCCCATACCGCGAGCAGTTTAAAAAGCTGATCCCCAACGAGGATATGTATTACCTCGAAAATTATAACGCATCAGAAGGTTTCTTCGGCATCCAGGATACCAAAGAACCCGGCGATATGCTCCTGATGTTGGACTACGGTATTTTTTACGAGTTTTTACCGGTAGAAAACCTGCACGATGAAAACCCCCGTACCCTCACCCTTGATGAGGTGGAGTTGAATAAAAATTACGCGCTCATTATTTCAACCAATGCCGGTTTATGGCGCTATATGATAGGGGATACCATCAGGTTCTCGTCGCTTGACCCGTTCCGGATCCAGATTACCGGCCGCACCAAACATTTTATCAATGCCTTTGGCGAGGAAGTGATTATTGATAACGCCGAACGCGCTTTGGAAGAAGCCTGCACACAAACCGGTGCCGTAATCAGGGAATATACTGCCGCCCCCGTTTATTTTAATGGCGATGATTGCGGCGCCCACGAATGGATTATTGAGTTTGAGAAAAAGCCTGCCGAGTTTGAACGCTTTGTTGACCTGTTGGATGAAACCTTGCGCCGGGTTAACTCTGATTATGATGCCAAGCGTTTTAAAGACCTTGCGCTGCGCAGGCCGATAGTTCGCCGCGCGCCGGATGGTACTTTTTTTAATTGGATGCGGGAGAAAGGCAAGTTGGGCGGGCAGCACAAAGTGCCGAGGCTGGCTAACGACAGGGAATATGTGGATTCGATATTGAAAATGATGGAGTTGGTGGGGTAGAGAGCAGGCCAGAGGCCTGGGGATAGTTACCACCCGGCTGGCCGCCCGCCGAGCGGTAATTATTGCCAGGTCTCCGACCGACCCTCAACCGCCTCCCAGATCTTCACCGCCTCCACCGCCTCCTTCACATCATGTACCCTTAAAATATCTGTACCCTTGGTTAGAGCAATAGTGTTCAGAACTGTAGTGCCGTTCAACGCCTCAGCGGCAGTGTTGCCCAACAATCCGTAGATCATCCTCTTGCGCGAAATGCCTGTAAGCACCGGCAAACCAAGCGTTTTAAACTCGTCCATCCTGTTTAACAAAGCATAGCTATGCTCTGCAGTTTTGGCGAAGCCAAAACCGGGGTCGAGGATTACATCATGTATGCCGAGACGTTTTAGCTGCTGATACTTACCGGCCAGATGATCAAATACTTCGTTAAAAACATCATCATATTGCGCCAATTGTGTCATGGTTTGGGGGGTACCTTTCATGTGCATTAAAATATAAGGCACCTGTAAGCGGGCTACCGTAGCAAACATGTCATCATCGAGCGTACCTCCGCCAATGTCATTGATGATGTGCGCCCCCGCTTTAATAGCTGCTTCTGCTACACCGGCGCGAAAAGTATCTATCGACATAACAGCTTCCGGAAATGCCTTAGCAATAGCCTCAACAACAGGCAATAACCGGTCTGTTTCTTCCTGGGTAGAAATATCAACAGCCCCGGGCCGTGATGAATAAGCGCCGAGATCAAGGAAGGTAGCCCCATCGGCAAGCATTTTTTCTGCCTGTTGCAGGGCTTCGTCTACGCCTTGTTTCCGGCTATCTGCAAAGAAAGAATCGGGGGTAGTATTGATAATGCCCATCACTTTGGGGCTCGACAGGTCGATCAACCGGCCACCCACTTTGAGTGTAACTTTTTTACCGAAAAATGTATTTTTAGCCACGGTTAGTTAAGTGTTGCAAAGTTATAATACGGCAAAGTTAACTAACTTTACAGGCGCAGGCTTCAAAACCTTCCAACATTTAAACTTTACAACGTTACAACAAACAAAACACATCATCCTTTGACTAACACAGCTGCAGAATACGAAGGCGTAATTAATGTATGTAAAGGTCTATTCATGAAAAAGACCCGCGATTACGGCACCGCATGGCGCATCCTCCGCCCGCAATCCATCACCGATCAGATTTTTATCAAGGCCCAGCGCATCCGCACACTCGAAGAAAAAAAAGTATCTAAAGTAGGTGATGATATCACCGGTGAATACATTGGCATTGTAAACTACTGTGTAATAGCTATGATGCAGTTGGAATGTGGTCCGGAGGTATCCAATGAGCTTGCGCCCGATCATGTAGAGCGCCTGTTTGATGAAAAAGTGAACGAAACCAAAGAATTGATGTTTGCCAAAAACCACGACTATGGCGAGGCCTGGCGCGATATGCGCATCAGTTCATTAACTGATTTGATACTGATGAAGCTATTGCGTGTAAAGCAGATAGAAGATAACCAGGGTTTAACCGAAGTATCTGAAGGTGTTAAAGCGAATTACCAGGATATGCTGAACTATGCGGTGTTCGCACTGATTAAATTAAATGTTCATTTGAATAAATAAGGGCGAATGAAAAATAAATCTTCAAATGGTGCTTTAATATGGATTCCGCGGTTACTGGTGGGCCTTCTGTTTATATTTTCAGGACTGATCAAAGCTAATGATCCGCTGGGTTTCTCTTATAAACTGGTAGAATACTTTGAGGTTTTTCATATAACGTTTCTCAACAGCCTGGCGCTTACCATGGCCATTGTGCTTTGCGCGCTGGAGATGATACTGGGTTTCGCGCTTTTGATCGGCGTTCGCGCGGTTAAGGTTACGTGGGGTTTGTTATTGCTGATCATCTTTTTTGGCTTCCTTACTTTTTACTCGGCATTTTTTAAAGTGGTGCAAACCTGCGGTTGCTTTGGCGATGCAATTCCGCTTACGCCCTGGCAGTCCTTCAGTAAGGATATGGTGCTGTTGGCCCTGGTGCTGATATTGTTTGTAAAACGGAAAGAGATCAGTCCGTTATTTAGCGCTAAAGCAGGAGATAAATGGCTGATAGCAGCAACCATGGTATCCCTGGGTTTTGGTATTTATACCTATAATTTTTTGCCGGTAGTTGATTTTCTGCCTTATAAAATAGGCGCTAACCTGCCTGCAGAAATGACCACCCCGCCCGGCGCCCCCCGTGATGAATTTGAGCTGACCTATCATCTCAAAAACAAAAAAACAGGCGAAACCAAAGTAATGAATGATAAGGATTACCTGAAAACCAATATCTGGAAGGATGCCAACTGGGAAGTAGTAGGCGACCCGGAAAACCGCCTGGTTGAAAAAGGGTATGAGCCAAAAATCCGCGACCTGGCCATTCAGGATGCGCAACGCAATGATTATACAAAGGAGTTACTTTCAAGTCCGTTTTATAGCTTGTTTATTGTTGCCTATGATTTAAGCGCGACTGATAAAGATGCCATTAACCGCCTCAATGCGCTGGCTATCAATCTTACCCAAAATTATAATATCCGCACCATATTACTTACCTCCAACTCAGCCACCGATGCGCAGGCTTTTGCCAAAGAGCATAAGCTGATTAGCGAGGTATTTTATGCCGATGGCGTGCCGCTCAAGTCGATGGTGCGTTCAAATCCGGGTGTGTTACTTATTAAAAACGGTACGGTGGTTAATAAATGGCATTACCATTCGGTGCCGAAGTATGATGATATAGTAAAGCAGTACCTGCAGAAATAAATTATTTTCTAACTTCTGTGTAAATATAGTGGGGGAACTCTCAAGGTAATTTTGATGAGTACGCTGGTTAATGTTGTTTATATGTTTGGGTCGATCCTCGCATAAACTTAAGCTAAAGAAATTTTATGAAATACTTTATTGTGGGCTTTATGGGTTGCGGCAAAACAACCTGGGGCCGCAAGCTGGCCGCCAAATGGGGCTGCGAATTTGTTGATCTCGACCATGTGCTTGAAGCCCAAGCAGGCATGAGTATAGCCGAATATTTTTCATCGTTTGGTGAAGGCGCTTTCCGTAAACTCGAATCGCAGGTGCTAAAAGAAACTGAATACGCCGAAAATACCGTGGTATCAACCGGCGGTGGCCTACCTTGCTTTTTTGATAATATGGACTGGATGAATGCCAACGGTAAAACCCTTTATATTAAGCTATCGCCTAAAACATTAGCAGACCGGCTGGAAAACAGTAAAACCGTTCGCCCTGTGTTACAGGGTAAAAAAGGGGATGAACTGGTTGATTTTATAACCGGTAAACTGGCCGAACGCGAACGTTTTTATTTACAAGCCGGCAATATTGTTGAGGGGATTGATATGTCGGTTGAGAAGCTGGAGGAGGCGTTGGGAGTCTGAACCGGGATTCGGGCGCATTTATAGGATGGGCAGAATTTTGATTGTCTGAACCCGAATTTGGGGTAATTATTGGAATTTAGCTTTTGTGATTCAGACAAATCATCCCACCAGTCATTAGCGAAAACGATTAACGAATTTATAGCCTGATTTTTTCCTTACCTCAAATAAACCCCATCCTCCTGTTCATCCTCTTCCTCTAACACCACATCCACATGTTCTTTAATAACGGTTGATAGGGCCATGCCGGCAAAATCGGTAGTTACCGGGAAGCTTTTATGGTTACGGTCTATCAATATCGCGGTGCGTAGTTTTTTTAGCGGTACGTCCAAAAACACGCCAAAACCGTAAGCTAAAGTTTTGCCGCTGTTCAATACATCATCAACCAGGATCACTACCTTATTGCTGCATTCTTCTACCTCAAAATCAATATTGGCGCTCAGGCTGCTGCTTTGCTTTTCAAGCTCGATGTTTAGCAGGCGGCTTTTAAATGGCGCTATACCGTCAAGTATCACTTTAAGGCGCGACGCAAGGTGGTTACCCCGGGGCAAAATACCGGCTATGAGTATCTCTTCCTCGTCAAAATTATCTTCCAGTATCTGGTAGGCTATCCTGTCCAGCTTTTGCTGAATTTGTTGCTTATTTAATATGAGGAGTTTTTTATCAGGCATTTTTTTGGTTGTAAAGTTGTAACGTTACAATGTTGTAAAGTTGATTTTTAATTTTTGAATATGCAAGTTGCATCTAAGCCAAAGCATAACTTTTAACCTTACAACATTCAAACTTTAAAACTTGCTACTTTACGTACGGAAAATATACAAAGTTGGCGCCTTCCGGTACTACAACAAAAACGCACATGTATTGGTAAGGGTCTTTATAACTATTAACAAAACGTTCTTTCAGTACTGGTTTGATCACATCCCGCTCAACAAATTCTTCTAAAGTTGAAGCATGGATACTCCACTCCGAGTTAAGATCGTTTTTGTCCAGGATCAACTCGCCCAGGCTTAATTCATGCTGATGGGCAATAAATATCGGGTAAGAAGATAATCCTTCATTCATGATCTCTTCCGCTACCTCTTTGATCGATTCGCTAAAATATTTCAGATCGCGTTCCAAACTAATCAGCGGGCTATCAGCCGCCGGTTTGCTGCGTTCATTGCTTTCATTAAGTAGTTCTTCCGGATTCATGTTTTTTTTTTCTGGGATTACACCGATTATTTTATGATTACACCGATTCTTTTTTTCTGGGATTACACCGATTTTTTGATTGTATTGATTTTACTTCCGGGCGTGAACTATGATCCATGAACTATAAGCTAAAAAAACAACTAATCTCTAATCTCCAACCTCTAATCTCTCAAAGTAAGCAACACCACATTCTCCACGTGTTGGGTATGCGGGAACATATCTACAGGTTGTATTTTTACCGTTTCGTATTTTTCCTTGAGTACCAGCAAGTCGCGGGCCTGGGTAGCGGCGTTGCAGCTTACATAAACAATTTTAGGGGCTTCAATTTCCATTAGCCGGGTCACAACATCCGGGTGCATGCCTGCGCGCGGCGGATCGGTAATGATCACATCAGGTTTGCCGTGCTCTGCTACGAAATCACCTACCAGTACATCTTTCATGTCGCCGGCGTAAAATTTGGTATTGGTGATATTGTTGATGGCCGAGTTTACTTTGGCATCTTCAATAGCGGTTGGTACATACTCAACACCAACAACCTCGCGTACATGACCGGCCACAAAGTTGGCTATGGTACCCGCTCCGGTGTAAAGGTCATATACCAGTTCGTCGCCTTTAAAATCCGCGAACTCGCGGGTTATCTCGTACAAGCGGAGCGCCTGCACCGAGTTGGTTTGATAGAACGATTTCGGACCGATGCGGAATTTGATCCCGTTCATCTCTTCGTGTATGTATTCGGGGCCCTTAAAGGCTACAACTTCCTGGTCAAATATGGTATCGTTCTTTTTATGGTTTACGATGTAAAGCAGTGAGGTAATCTGAGGGAATTTGGCATTTATGTGGCTCATCAGCTTATCAATCTCGTTTTGCGCTGCATAGGCAAAAACAACAATTACCATATTCTCGCCGGTTGATGAGGTGCGCACCACCAGGTTGCGAAGCATGCCTTGGTGGTTGCGCAGATCGTAATACGTATAACCGTTTTGTAAGGTAAAATCGCGGATCTCATTACGTAAGCTATTCGATGGTTCGGCCTGCAGGTAGCAGTGGTTTACATCCAATATTTTATCAAAGCGGCCCGGGATATGAAAGCCGAGTGCGTTCATGTTCAGCTCTCCGTCTTCCTTATTTTCGCCATCGTAAAGCCAGCGTTTGTTGGAGAAGGTGAACTCCAATTTGTTGCGATAGTACCTGTCGGCCGACGATGGTACGATAGGCATCATGCCATCTACATTGATCTTGGCCAGGCGACTTAACGCGTCGGAAACAGATTTTTGTTTGAATTTGAGTTGGGCCTCATACGTCATATGCTGCCATTTGCAGCCGCCGCAGGTGCCGAAGTGTTCGCAGAAAGCCTGCGTACGGTATTCGGAAGGGGTTTTCAGTTCCGTTATTTTGCCTTCGCCAAAGTTTTTTTTGCTGCGGTATACCTGTATATCGGCCACATCGCCGGGAACGGCTTTATCAACAAAAAGTACAAAATCGTCGGCTTTGCCTACACCTTTGCCTTCTTCGGCAATATCAATGATCTGTACGTTCTCAAAAAACTTGGGTTTATTCGCTTTACTCATCAGGCTGCAAAGTTAACCCTATTTATTTAATCCTGAAAATGGAGGAGGAGGTGAAAGGGAAAAGGTGAAAGGGAAAAGGTTAAGAAAGGTTAAGAAAGGTTAAAGGCGAAAGGATAAAGGTGAAAGGTCAAAAGCAAAAGGGGAAAAGAGAAAGTTGAAAAGAAAGATATTGCCTGCCTAAGAAATCTGCGCGGTGGCCCGACAGAAAAGCGGGCCGGGCGTATGGCCTCGTGGGCTGAAGCTTTTTTCTGTCTTGGGTTTTTGGTTACTTTTGGGCCAAGTGGCTGTTGCACAATCAGGTGTTTTTTATAGATAGAACTCCTTTTCTATTAGAAAAGAGCAACTGATAGTATGTGAAGATGGTATTGTTTGTTTAGCTGATATCGGCTAAACCAAAGCATAATGTCTTGTTTTAATCGTTTTTTAAGAGTTTGGATGTTATCCTGAATTAATCGGGGTTTATGTTTTAACATCTTCTTGAGATTATAAGCGACAGCAGACATCGTTAAACATTTATTAGCTGCTTGCAATCCTTTTGTATTCACCCGTTTTATTCCATTATAATTAACTAATGTTCCGATGACCGGCTCAACCGTGCTTTGGCGAAGTTTTTTTAACGCACAGGCTTTCCTGGTTTGTAACCGGACATGCATCCGGTCGTAATAAGGTTTGTCTATCGTTTCGCGGATCAAAGTTCGTTTTTCAGCATAGGCTGAACAATCCGGTTGCAGGGTACATCCATCGCAAGCCTTTCGGATTACTGTATAATCCTTCATCCAATAACCACCTGTTAAGTATACGCCATTGTACTTTAACTGTACCCCTTTTTCACATTGGTAATAATCCCCTTCAGGATGATAGGTAAACCCCTCCCGCTGGTAGTTGAACTGTGTTCGGTTTGGAATATAACCGGTTATTTTTTGCGTTTCTAAAGCCTTCAGGGCATCTCCGCTGCTATAGCCCGTATCTGCTATGATCTCCTGTAAGGCTAAGCCGTTTTCATTAAGGTTGCCTTTTACATGCCGCAATACAGCTGCCAGGCATTGACTATCGTGCTTTTCAGCAGTGAAAACCTGTACGTGGGTAATTACGTGGGTGGCTGTATCTACACATACCTGCCCAAGGTAGTTCAGAGCTGTAGCTTTGCCTGGTTTTACCGAGATCTTAGCATCGGGATCATGAGGATTATAGTGGGTTTTGTTCGAGGGATTTATCTTTGGCTTTAAGCCTTTGTCGATCAGTTCGTTTCGGGTAGCGATGCTTAGAGGAGAAGGCGATATATCTATACCGGTTCTTTCTGTTGCCCCTTCACCGGAAACCACCTGGGTAAAATGTTTTTTAGGGTTTACTTTTTTGATTGGCTCCCGGTCTCTGTCCTCAACTCTGATCCCTTTTCCGTTGCCATTATCGTTAGTACTATCATCTTCCTCGTTTGAGGCTAATTCCCTACTATAGGTTTCAGCTTCAGCCATGATCTCTTTTTCAACCATGCTGTCAAGAGATGCATTTGCCTTAATAAAGAAACCATCTACTGCCTGGCGTCTTCCCGAGATCATCCCCATATCCACACATTGTTTTAATACCTGCTTAAATAAATCTGTAAATATATCCTGGCTGTAAAGCTGCCTGGTCCTGCTTAGGGTACTGTGCCATGGTAGTTCTTCATCTATATCATAACCAATAAAGTAACGGATATCCATACGCATAGCCGAAACGCCGATAATACGTCTGTCGCTGTTCAGGTTCTCCAGGTAGCCCACGATCATCAACTTCATGAATACAACCGGATCAATGCTTTTTGGCCCCACAGAGCCGTAGTATTTAGCTGTAGCTTTGTATAGAAAGTTCAGGTCGAGCAAATCATTCAGCCGCCTGTAAATATTATCTAAGGGAACACTATTGGATAATTGATAGGTAATAAATAGCTTCTCCTGGCGCAGTTTCTTTCCTTGCATGCCTTAAAATACTAAAAATCAAATAGATAATAAAATATATCTTAAAACAACGTAATTGTGCAACAGCCACCCAAGCCAAAAGTAACAGCCCCCGCGGCAAATGAGCGGCCAATGTTCTTTACATTGAACCAAAGTCTGTTATTTAATGAGAATAACGGATGCTGCATGCACAGCACCATTAGAAGTTAATCAAAGAAGCTCAGGAAATAGGCAATCGCATCCTCTTCAACTTCGATATCTTCAATCTCAAATTGTTCATCTATCAATTCGGAAAAATCTGTCAGTTCGCGGCTCATGATAATTAAATTTGCTATGCTAACATAGTAAATTTAAAACTAAAAACCACATTGGTATGGGGTTTTATTTTGGGGTTTAATCAATTTTTATTACGCTTATAATGCATATGGATAGGGAGGATCTAATTTATAATTGGGTAATGGCTGGTTTACGGCAGTCGCCCCGTCGTTTTGCCGAAATGTTTTATTTTGATAAGCGGGACAACCAGTTTTTTTCTATCCTGATAACCGATTACTTTTTATTTGAGGATGATTTTTCTATAGCATCGAATGCCCAAAGCAGTTATTCAGAGGATACTTTAATCTTGCTTGCAGAAAAGATGAGTAGAATTGCCCAAAATGATATCAGCATAATCGAAATACCTCGGCTTGGCGAAGGCTTAGACGATTACGAGCAAAAAGCCGAATCATTCCTAAACCTCAATGCCATTAGTATTGAAAAAGCCACATTATGGGATATAGAGGATTCGGGAACGATCAATATTAAAATAACTGATTAAACCGAAATAGCCGCCTTCACCAAATAAGGCAAAATCTCTTTCTGAAAAGAAACAAAATTCTTTCTTACATCCGAATCGCTCACCGAAGTAAATGCGAAGCTGAACACAATGCTCTTGCTGCACTTGATCAAAAAGCGTAAACGTTGCTGATAGGTTTCGTGCTTACGGATGCCTGGCAACTGGATAAAGGAAGCCATCAACAACTCTTCCAGTTCGTTGGAAAGGTTCTTCAAAAAGTCCTGTGAATTGGCCGATTCGCGGATAAAATCCCAGCCGATAAATTCGTTGCAGATGGTGTAGGAGAGGCGGCAGGTTTTCATGATGAGGTTATTAAGATAAGCCTCTTCATCAATATCAGGGGTATTACTTTCAACCAGGTCGTCAACGCTGGCCTTGATGTAGTCCATTAGCAATACATGCAGTACGGCCTCTTTGCTGTCGAAATATTTATAAATGGTAGCCTTGGCAATTTTGGCTTTTTTGGCAATTTCGTTAACGCTGGTTTTATGGTACCCGAATTTACGGAAAAGCTCCTGCGCCGCTCTTTTAATACTATCTTTAATTTTATCGGCTTCCATCAATTAATTACTCACTTGAATTTCAAACTGGGTAACAGATACCCTATATGATCTTAAAGCCTTTGTCGCCGGCGCTTTAACCGGGGTGCCATCCTCCAAACTGAATTTCGAACCGCTGCACTGGTCGGTGACTGTAAAGCCGGTACCATCAGGCGTACATGCACATTTTTTTTCAGGCTGGTAGCTGCTGCACCTGTCGTACGCGGCATAAGTACCGTTTATTTTACGGTAGATGATCAGTCCGGCTACACCGTAGCCGTTAATTACCACCGTACCGCCGGCTACGTTTAGCGGCGATAACGCAGGTGTACCTAAAGCGGCCTGATAATTTACCGGTATGCTCGGTACATTATCAGTTGCCTTTCCGCACGAAAAGCAACTGATAGCTACCAGTAATATGATGGTGAGTTGCCTCATAACATTTCAGTTTGGAACTGTTTCAGGAAGCGTACATCATTTTCGGAGAACAGGCGCAGATCGCGGATCACGTACTTAAGGTTGGCGATACGCTCCATACCCATACCAAAGGCAAAGCCTGTATATTTTTTACTGTCAATACCGCAGTTTTCCAATACGTTAGGATCTACCATGCCGCAGCCTAAAATCTCTACCCAACCGGTGTGTTTACACATATTACAGCCCGAGCCGCCGCAAATGGTACATGAAATGTCCATCTCGGCCGATGGTTCTGTAAAAGGGAAGTACGAGGGGCGGAACCTCACCTTGGTGCCTTCGCCGTAAAGCTCCTGCACAAAGTGGTAAAGCGTTTGTTTCAGATCGGAAAATGATACGTTCTCATCAACATATAAACCCTCCACCTGGTGAAAGAAGCAGTGGGCGCGCGCCGAAATAGCCTCGTTACGGTAAACCCTGCCCGGCATAATAGCGCGGAACGGTGGTTTACCGGCTTCCATCATCCTTACCTGTACCGATGAGGTGTGGGTACGCAGGGCGATATCATCCTTACCGTTGTTCTTTTTAATAAAGAAGGTATCCTGCATATCGCGGGCCGGGTGCTCATCCGGGAAGTTCAGGGCCGAAAAGTTGTGCCAGTCATCCTCAATTTCCGGACCTTCGGCAACAACGAAACCTAAACGTTTAAAAATATCAATGATCTCGTTCCTGACCAATGACAGCGGGTGACGTGAGCCAACCGCGAAACCATCGCCGGGCAAGGTAAGATCAAGATCATTGCCTTTGCTTTGCGTAGCAGAACCTATATTTTCCTTCAGTTCGTTGTATTTAGCCTCGGCCAGTTGTTTAAACTCGTTCAGTACCTTACCAAAAGTGCGTTTCTCTTCAGTGCCAACGGTTTTAAACTGCTCAAAAAGGTCTTTGATAATACCCTTGGTGCCTAAAAATTTAATACGGAACGCTTCTAATTCATCGGCATTGGCCGGCGAAAAAGCATTGATCTCGGCGGTATATTGGTCTATCTGAGCTTGCATTATAATGTATTTAAAAATTGTTCGGCTGTTAAAACCGGTATTGTTGAGTTAGTATAGTCTTTTATATTTCGGGTGATGATGGCATCACAATGATGTTTTTGGGCGATGTAGAATTGAATGGCATCTTCAAAGTCGGTAAAATCACTTGATAAAGCTGATTCTATTGCATCGAATTCGAACGATAAAACCTTGGCGGAATTAAACAGATTCTTTAAATTTTCTTTGGCTTTGACTATTCCAACCTGTTTCCTCAGCACATAAATTGTATTTGCTATTACCAGAGAAGATGTTCGCAATTCAATATTACCTTTTATACATTCAATTAACAGGACTTGTGTATGGAAGAAAAAAGGCTCCCTTTTCAAAAACATATCCAGTAAAACGTCACTATCCAGAAATAGTCGTTTATAAGTCATACTTCTCTTTGAAATATTCGTATTTCATATCGTCGTAGCTCATATTTGGATCGGGGTCTTTTGCTATACCTGTCAATTGCTTTATCCATTCAGGTATCTCCACGTTTTTATATTTCTCTTTTATTGGATCTTCTTTTTTTTCCTGTTCTGCAATTCCGTCAAAAAAGTCCTGCACCAATTTAGATACACTGGTATGTTGCCGCTTTGCATACTCTTTAACAAGAGACAGCGAATCTGCTTTAACATTCAGGGTTACTTTTGTACTTTCCATAAAAGGAGGCTTTATTACCTACAAATATAAAAAACTGTGCGGCTTATTTCAATACCCCCAGCTCCTTACCCACCTTGGTAAACGCCGCGATGGCTTTATCCAGATGATGCTGATCATGTGCCGCTGAGATTTGTACCCTGATCCTTGCTTTACCTTGTGGTACTACCGGGTAGTAAAACCCGATCACATAAATGCCTTCATCCAGCATTTTAGCGGCAAACTCCTGGGCCAGCTTGGCATCGTATAACATAACAGGGACTATCGGATGTACGCCTGGTTTAATATCAAAACCCGCTTCGGTCATTTTTTGGCGGAAGTATTGGGTGTTACTTTCCAGTTTATCACGCAATTCGGTGGTTTCGCTTAGCATGTCCAGCACTGCGATAGAAGCGCCTGTAATAGCCGGGGCTAAAGTATTTGAGAACAAATACGGGCGCGAACGCTGGCGCAGCATATCAATGATTTCTTTACGGCCTGATGTAAAACCGCCCGATGCGCCACCCAAAGCTTTGCCCAAAGTACCGGTAATGATATCAATACGGCCCATCACGTTGTGGTGTTCATGCGTACCGCGACCGCTTTTTCCCATAAAGCCCGAGCAGTGGCTCTCATCAATCATCACCAGGGCATCGTATTTGTCGGCCAGATCACAAATTATATCTAACTGTGCAATGGTTCCGTCCATGCTGAAAGCGCCGTCTGTTACAATAATACGGTGGCGCAAGCCTTGTGTAGCCTGCAGTTTCTCTTCCAGGTCGGCCATGTTATCGTGTTTGTAGCGGTAGCGTTGCGCTTTGCAAAGGCGTACACCGTCAATGATTGAGGCATGGTTCAGTTCGTCGCTGATGATGGCATCCTGATCATTGAATAATGGTTCAAACACGCCGCCGTTGGCATCAAATGCCGCGGCGTAAAGTATAGTATCTTCAGTGCCTAAAAATTCGGCAATCTTTTTCTCCAATTCCTTATGGATATCTTGTGTGCCGCAGATAAAACGTACAGACGATAAGCCGTATCCATGCGTATCCATCGCATCTTTAGCAGCCTGGATCACTTTGGCATTGCCCGATAAGCCGAGGTAGTTGTTGGCGCAAAAGTTAATTACTTCGGCACCGCTTTGTACGGTAATATCGGCGCCCTGCGGCGATGTTATGATGCGTTCCTTTTTGTATAAACCGGCATTCTCAATGTCGGTAAGTTCCTGCTGTAAAACCGGCTGTAGGGTGTTGTACATAGTATGCGTGTTTAAAGGGGGCAAAATTAAGCATTCGGCAGCATTTACCGAGGTTTATTAAACCTTAAATAATTATTAAGTGTGTAATGAAACATTTTTAAGGTATAAAGCATTAAACACTTGAAAGATATGAGAAGATACATACTGCTATTTATAGCCATAATATGCGGATTTACCGCATCGGCGCAACAAGCCCTCCTGTCGGGGAAAATAACTGATAAAAACGGACGGGTGATTCCGTTTGTTTCTGTTTATATCCGTAACTCCACTTACGGCACTACAACAAATGAAAACGGCGTTTACCAGTTTAAATTAACCCCGGGTACCTATAAAGTGGTATACCGTAACGTAGGGTACGCTGAGAAAACAGATGAGGTATCCATATCTGGTCAGGATCAGCAACATGACGTACAATTGGCCGACGAACAGTTTAACACCGGCAGAGTATCTGAAATTTATCGTAAAAAACGCGATGCTGCTGATACCATTATCAAACAGGTAATAAAAAAGCGCAGGTATTATATGGAGGAAGCTACCTCGTTTTCGTGCGCGGTTTATATTAAAGGCGTACAGAAGCTGTTGAGTGTACCAAAATCCATGATAGGGCAGGAGGTGCAGAAAACGCTTGATCTGGACTCGAACGGACGCGGCATTCTCTATCAGTCAGAATCCCTGTCTGAATATAACTTTCAAAAACCTGATAAAATAAGGGAAATTACCATAGCCAACCGCATGGCCGGGCAAAATACAGCCTTTGGTTACAAAAAAGCTTCAGACCTACAGGCTAATTTTTATGAAAACGTATTTACTATTCCCGGTTTAGCTTCAAGAGGCTTTGTTTCGCCGATAGCCTCGTACGCGCCACAGTTTTACAATTACAAATTATTGGGCACTTCCACCGAGAGCGGGCATACTATCGATAAAATTCATGTAACGCCTAAACATGCCCACGGGCAGTATTTTCAGGGAGACATTTACATTGTGGAGGACGACTGGCGGATTTACAGTATTGACCTGTTTGTTGATAATAAGGTAAGCAACCTTAACCTTGTTGATACCCTGAGCATCAGGCAGCAATACATCGCTATTACTGATAGTGTTTGGATGCCGGCTTCAACACAGTACAACTTTAAGGGCGCGGTATTAGGCTTTAAATTTGGAGGTTATTATGCTGCGGTTTATAACAACTATAAGGTAAACCCATCTTTTCCGGAGGGATTTTTTACCGGTGAGATCCTGAAAGTGGATACCGTAGCCAACAGCAAGAAACCCAATTATTGGGCTGAAGCCCGCCCCATACCGTTAACAGCTTATGAAGAGCGTGATTATAAAAAGAAAGACGCCATTGCAGAATATCATAAAACTGATAAATATCTTGATTCGCTGCAGCATCATAAAAATCATATCAATTACCCCGGCTACCTCATATTCGGCTATGCTGCCAGCAATAAGAGCAACCGCGATTCACTTTACATTTTCCCGTTTATACAAACCTTTTACTACAATACGGTTGAAGGTTTTGGGATTAATGCCAAGGTAAGCTATATCCGCACTATTGATGATTTCCATTCACTCAGCATAACGCCTGCTGTACGGTATGGTTTCTCGAATAAAATATTCAGCGCCAATATGGGTATCGAGTACCTGAACGATCCTTTCCACGCCGCTAAGTTTTATGCCGATTTCGGCAGCGATGTACTCGATCTTAACAACGTAGGCACACGTTCGCTATATTTCAATACGCTGAGTACCTTGTTAAGCGAAAATAACTATGTAAAATATTACCGCAGTCATTACGGCGACTTCGGCTACCAGCGCGAGGTAGCAAACGGTGTATTATTAAAAGGTGGATTTTCTTATTCAAGCCGTTCACAACTATACAATACCTCCTTCAGTAAATTGAAGGATATTAAAGATCGGGAGTTTACCTCCAACAACCCGCTGGCGCCACCGGGTACCCCCGCTGATGACCATTCATTCCTTTTCCCGGATAACCAGGCGCTGGTGTTCAACGCATCGGCTTTATTCACTTTCGATCAGCGGTATGAAACCCGGCCTACCGGCAAATTCAACCTCAAATCAAAGTATCCGATGCTAAAAGTTAATTACCGCAGGGGCTTTAAAAATATTTTAGGTTCGGATGTTGATTACGACTTCGCATCGCTGGATATTTCTCAGGACCAGGTGCAGGTAGGACTCTCCGGTTATTCATCATTCAAAATATCGGGCGGCGGCTTTTTTAATAATAACAAGCTGTACTACATGGATTATAACCACTTTTTGGGTAATCAGGGCACCACCTTCGACCCAACCTATGTAGGAAGTTTCCACTTCCTGCCATTTTATACCTACAGCACCAACGGCGCTTTTTTAGAAGCGCATTATCAGCATAACTTCGCCGGATCATTATTTAATCATATTCCGCTGCTGCGCAAAGCAAAGCTCGAAGAGGTTATCGGCGCCAACTACTTAACAACCAAAAATAACCGCAATTACCGTGAGTTTTACGTAGGCGTACAGCGCCTCATTTTCCGTGTTGATTACGGTATTTCGTACGCGGGTAATAAAAAATATCTGCAAGGGTTCAGGATATTTTACGGGATAAGGTAGGGTAAAAGGTTAAAGGCGAAAGGTAAAAGGTTTTTTTAATGGGAAAACCGAAGCTGCCTTTAGCCTTTAATCTTTTCCCTTTACAACCAAAAGGCAGTTACCTTTTGCCTTTAACCTTTCGCCTTTTACCTAAATTTCCTATCTTTGCGCCGCTCATTTAACACTGTTTGCAGCAGTATCAATGGTTTTATGGAAAAGTTTAATACCCTACTTTACTATTGTTATTCAACAATAGATAATGCGGAGCAATTTGCTGCCGATCATTTAAAATTTTGTAAAAGTTTAGGTTTAACCGGGCGTATTATTGTTGCCGATGAGGGGCTTAATGGTACTGTTTCGGGCAGCGTTGAGGCCTGCAAAACCTACATGGAAACCATACATGCCGACGAGCGCTTTGCTAAAACCGAGTTTAAAATTGATGAGGTGGATACGCCATCTTTCGTTAAAATGCATGTGCGTTACAAGTCGGAGATTGTTCACTCGGGTTTACGTGATCCTAATGTGATCGATCCGCGCAAAAAAACAGGCATCCACCTGGAGCCGAAGGAGTTTTTGGCTATGAAGGACCGCGATGATGTAGTTGTGCTTGACGTACGCTCAAATTACGAACACTCATTAGGCAAATTCAAAAACGCGGTTACCTTGGATATTGATAACTTCCGCGATTTTCCGGAGATGATTAACCAACTGGCACAATACAAGGACAAAAAGATACTGACCTATTGCACCGGAGGCATTAAATGCGAAAAAGCATCGGCATTGCTGTTGCATGAGGGTTTCCCCGAAGTATACCAATTGCATGGCGGCATCATTAAATACGGTAAAGAAGCAGGCGGCGAGGATTTTGAAGGTAAATGCTATGTGTTTGATAACCGCCTTTCGGTTGATGTGAACAGCGTAAACCCGGTTGTTATTTCAACCTGCTTAAACTGTGGTAAAACCACGCCTAAAATGATCAATTGCGCTAATCCGGAGTGCAACGAGCATTTTACCCAATGTGATGAATGCGGCGAAGCTTTGGATGGCTGTTGCAGCGAGACTTGTAAAGCGCATCCGCGTAAGCGGGTTTATGATGGTACAGGTTACTATGTAAAAGTGCCCCAGCCGGTAAATATCAATAAAAACAAACTCCAACCTGCAGAATAAATATTTATTGCTGCTGCTCATGATACAAGGCTTATCCTTAAGGGTAAGCTTTTTTATTTTGTGCAATGCAAACACTATTTTAGCAAACTCATTAGCTGTAGCCAAGCGTTATATCAACCTATGCGTAAACTCCTTTTTGTTTTTATTTGCCTTTGGGGTATCCCGGTTTTAAAATCTTTTGCTGTTGATATTAAAAGCATTGGCGTGCCCTATGTGCAAAATTATACCAAGGCTATCTACCAGTCGGGCAATCAAAACTGGTCGGTTACGTGCGATGAACATGGTATTATGTATTTTGGTAATGCCGCCGGGTTGCTTGCTTTTGATGGCAAGTACTGGCAGCACCACGCCATGCCCAACGGTTTAATTGTGCGTGCGGTTAGCGCCGACGGACGGGGTAAAATATACGCCGGCGGCTACGGTGAGTTTGGTTACTGGCAAAACGATAGCAAGGGTTTTCTGAAATATACCTCGTTGATAAGCCTCGTACCCAAAAAGTATCAACCCATTAATGAAGAAATATGGAAGATATACTGCGACAATAACCGGGTTTTATTCCAGGCCTTCGGTTCCATATATATTTATGCTAAGGGTAAAATTGAGGTAATTAAGGCGCCGCAACCTTACCTGTTCCTGTTTAAACTCGGTAACCGCTACTTTGTTGAGCAGTTAACCAAAGGCTTATTCGAGTTAAAAGGTAATAAGCTAAATTATCTCCCCGGCAGCGAGATCCTCGGTGTAAGCGGGGTATTATCTATACTTCAGTTTAAGCCTGGTAAATACATTATAGGCACTGCAAAAAACGGGCTATTCATTTACGATGGGCAAACTATTAAGCCCTGGGCTAACCAAAGCAACGATTTTTTAAAAACCTATCAGCTTAACAATGGTGTAGCTCTTTCGGGTAAATATTTTGCCTATGGCACTATCCTGAATGGTATTGTGATTATTGATACCGCAGGCAGGGTTGTGCAGCACATTAACAAGGCCAGCGGCATGCAAAATAACACCGTATTGAGTTTGTATACAGATGCGGCGCAAAACCTTTGGGCTGGGTTGGATAACGGTATTGATCGCATAGAGATCAATTCGCCGCTATATTTTTACTTTGATAAAACGGGTAAGTTTGGTACGGTTTACTCAAGTATCATTTTCAATAACAAAATATACCTCGGTACCAACCAGGGGTTATTTTACAGCGATTGGTTTCCCGGAAACAATGGCGGCCCGTTTCAATCTTTTGATTTTAAGCTGGTGCCGGGTTCGCAGGGGCAGGTATGGGACCTTACCCTGCAGGACGGCCGGTTGCTTTGTGGGCATAACGATGGCACCTACCAGGTAAATGGAACGTCAATTACCAAAATATCGGGTATTACCGGCGGTTGGACCATTAAGAAAATAAGCCCCGATAGGCTGATCCAGGGTACTTATACCGGTTTGGTTACTTACCGTAAAAACGCCGGGGGCGACTGGCTGTTAGATCATAAAATAGCCGGTTTCGGCGAGCCTTCGCGCTATGTAGAGCAGGACAGCAAAGGCCAGATCTGGGTAAGTCATGCTTATAAAGGAATCTATAAAATAACCTTGAATGCCGACAGGAGTAAAGCGTTGCAAAGTGTTTACTATGATAAAAAATCGGGTTTACCCGGAAGCTACAATGTAAATGTGTTTGATCTGGATAACAGGATCGTTTTTTCGTCAGATTCGGGCTTTTATATTTACGATGACATAACCGACCGCTTTTTTAAATACCAGCAATTGAACAAAAAGCTGGGCACCTTTGCCTCCTCAAGCAAAATTATCAAAGCTATAGGTAAAAAGTATTGGTTTATCAATCAGGGCAGGGTAGCCCTTGCCGATTTTTCGGCGCCCGGAAAAGTCAGTATCGATACCAATCGCTTTACCATTTTAAACGGCCGCATGGTACAGCATTACGAAACCATTAACCGTATCAATAACTCAACTTACCTGATAAGCGTTGACGATGGCTTTGTGATATTGAATGATGAAGATGTATTGCAGGATAACAACGCCGGTATTCCGCCCGCTTTGATACGGCGGGTTGAAAACGTAACCGATAAGGTTACCCTGCTAAGCGAAAGCGCTACCGAACAACAGGAATTTGATATTCCTTATGCCGAAAATAATATCCGTATAACCTATTCACTGCCGTATTACAGGCAGGCCAGGGTTCAGTTCCAGTATTACTTAGAGGGATACTCACGGCAATGGAGCGACTGGACCGCCCAGACACAAAAAGAGTTTACTAACCTTGATCAGGGTACTTACCATTTCAAGGTGCGGGCCAAAATTAACGATCAGCATATTTCCCGGCAGGCGGTTTTTACCTTTACCGTTTTGCCGCCCTGGTATGCCGGGCGCATAGCCATGATATTTTATTTGCTGCTGGCGGTTGGCGCATATTACCTTATCAGGTATTATTACCGCCTTAAACTTAAACGCCATCAACAGCGCATCCACCAAAAGCTGCAGCAGGAAAAAGAAGAAGCTTTAAAACAGGAAGCCATTGCCAACGAGCAGCACATCATTAATATCAAAAATGAACAACTACAGGCCGACCTTGCCAGCAAAAGCCGTGAACTGGCCAATTCAGCCATGAACATTGTTTATAAAAACGAACTGCTTCAAAAAATAAGCGATGAGTTAACACACCTGAAAGGCGGCGACGGCAAAAAACTGGCCGAAGATCAACTTCGCCGAATTCAGAAAGTAATTGACGAAGGGATGAGCGATGAGCGCGACTGGAATATTTTTGAAACCAGCTTCAACGAAGCTCATGAAAATTTCTTCAAAAAATTAAAAAACCGTCACCCCGACCTGGTTCCGAACGATCTGAAATTATGTGCGTACCTGCGCATGAACATGAGCAGTAAGGAAATGGCTTCCCTGCTCAATATCTCGTTGCGCGGGGTTGAAATCCGCCGTTACAGGCTTCGTAAAAAGCTCAATCTGGAGCATGATAAAAACCTCACCGAGTTTCTCATGGAGTTATAATACTACATCATTACCTCTCATGGGTATGTGTTTTTATGATTTCACAAGCTTTCGCTTTGTATAAACTAATAATGGGTTTGGAAAACACTAAACCGTTTTATTTACTTCATTTGATACGAAAAAAAGGAATGAAATTACGGTTTGCGCATTCAGTTCACAAATGATGTATTAATGTTGAGTTAATTTTTTTGATAAATGGCTGTTAAGTTTCCAGTTTTGTCGAAGTAATAACCAATTATTTCTAATCCGTTTTATTTTACAAACCCCACTATGAAAAGATTCTTTACTATTTCAGGAGTGTTGTTATTGCTTTTATTTTCCTATGACGCCACGTTTGCACAAAACGTTACAGTTAAAGGTAAAGTAACTGATGCTGCCACTGGCGAGGCGCTGATAGGCGTATCGGTACAGGTAAGCGGTACAATAACAGGAGCCCAGACAGATGTTAATGGTTCATACACCATTAGCGCGGCAAAAACCGCAACTTTAACATTTACTTACATAGGCTACACCAGTTTATCAGTACCGGTGAATGGCCAAACTACACTTAACGTATTATTAAAACCCCAGGCTAATGAATTGGCGCAGGTGGTTGTGGTTGGTTACGGCACCCAGCGTAAGCTTGACGTTACCGGTTCGGTAGCGTCGGTAAAAGGTACCGAAATTTCAAAACAAGCATCGGTAAACCCGATAAGCGGTTTACAGGGCAAGGTTGCCGGTGTACAAATTACCAACAGCGGTTCGCCAGGCGCTTCACCTACCATCAGTATCCGCGGTTTAGGTACTGTTTTTGGAAATGTAAGCCCTTTATATGTGGTTGATGGTGTTTGGTATGACGATATCAGTTTCCTGAACCCGCAGGATATCGAAAATATTTCGATCCTGAAAGATGCTTCGAGCAGCGCTATTTTTGGTGTCAGGGCGGCCAATGGTGTAGTGTTGGTTACCACCAAACGCGGCAGCAAAGGTAAGCCGGTTATCAACTACAATGGTTATGCGGGCTGGCAATCAGTTACCAACCAGGTAAAAATGGCCAATGCCACCGAATATGCAACTGCAATTAATGAGCTTTATGCTTATAATAACGTTAGCCCGGTATTATTCAGTGATCCGGCCAGTTATGGCAAGGGTACCGATTGGTACGGACAGATTTTGCGAAACGCTTTTGTAACTAATCATGAGCTATCACTTAGCGGTGGTACCGAGAAGGTAACCTATAACCTGTCATTCGGATATCTTGATCAGGATGGTTTGGCAAAAACCAATAACTACAAACGTTATACCCTGCACTTATCAAATGATTTTAAACCTGTAAAAGACCTTAAATTTGGATATACCCTAAGTGGTTTGTCCGGAAAATCGGCCGATGTAAATGGTGGGATTTTTCACCAGTTGTTTGGTGTTGCGCCAACCCTGCCGGTATATTACAAAGATGGTGCCTACGGCGACCCTAACGATTACCATACAGGTGATGGTAACAACTACAACCCGCAGGCTACGCTTGATTTTTTCAACCAAAAATCAAGAAACATGCGTTTAACTTACAACGCCTATGGCGAAGTATCGTTTCTTAAAAACTTTAAATTTAAATCAAGTTTTGGTGGCGATATTGGTCAGGCTGAGGTACGAGGATATACGCCTGTTTACGCGGCTACATTCGCGCAGAAAAGTTTGGTATCAAACCTTGATGTTAATCATAGCGAAACCCGCAACTGGATCTGGGAAAATACGCTTACCTATGATGTAAAAATCAAGGATCATAAAATAACTGCCTTGTTAGGTTATAGCGCGCAAAATTATCGTACCAAACAGTTAGATGCTCATGCCCAAAACGTACCTTACGTGAGCAGCGGCAGCTTGCGCAGTTCATTCCCCGATACTGCTAAGGTAACTTACTATCCAACTCCGGGTTCGCAGGTGTTTACACGTGCTTTGTCTCAATTTGCGCGCGTTAACTACTCGTTTAAAGATAAATATCTTTTAAACGCGTCTATCCGTCGGGATGGTGCCTCTCAGTTTTATGGTGATCATACTTATGGTTACTTCCCGTCAGTAGGTGGCGGGTGGGTAATCACCAATGAGGGTTTCATGAAAGATCAAAAAGTGTTTAACAACTTAAAGCTTAGGGCAAGCTGGGGTAAACAGGGTAACTCTGGAGTGCCGATTAATCCAAGTATCCTTACTGTTTCTGCCGATCCTTATTTAACAGCTGTATTTGGTAACCCGCAGACAACATATCCAGGTGCCAGCGTTAACACCATAGTACCACCAACCGTGTTCTGGGAAAAAACGGAATCAACCGATTTTGGTATTGAGGGCTCGGTTCTTGATAGCAGATTATCATTTGAGGCCGATTACTATGACCGCCAGACAAAAGATGCGATCTACCCTCTTCCTGTATTAGCTTCGTTAGGTACAGGAGGTGGTAACGTACTCGGCAACCAGGCAACTATTCAAAACCGTGGCTTTGAGGTATTGTTAAGCTGGAAAGATCAGGCTACCAAAGATTTTTATTACAGCATCAGCGCCAACCTGGGCATCAACAACAACAAAGTTTTAAAAGTATTATCAGGAAATATACCTATTTACCAGGGTGGTAACGGCATAGCTAACGGCCAGTTGGCTACCCGCACCGTTGTTGGCCAGCCGATAGGCGAGTTTTATGGCTACCAGGTTACCGGTATTTTCCAAACGCCAGAGCAAGTTGCCGCCTCGAAACAAACCGGGGCCAAACCGGGCGACTTTATTTACCAGGATACCAATAACGATGGTGTGATAGATAGTAAAGACCGTGTGTCTTTAGGCAGCCCGATGCCAAAATATAATTATGGTATCAACACCTCGTTCACTTACAAGAATTTTGATCTTGCCCTTGATTTTCAGGGTACCGCCGATGTAAGCGTTTATAATGCCAATATCGCTTACCGCTTTGGTAACGAAAATTTCACCAAAGACTTTTTTGATCACCGCTGGCATGGTCCGGGCACATCTAATACCTATCCATCAGTAAACGTAGGCTCTACAGACAATGCTAAGCCAAACTCGTTTTATGTAGAAAGCGGTGCTTATTTCAGGCTCAGGAACGCCCAGTTAGGTTACACTTTGCCTGGAAGCATATTAAGCAAATGGAAAATACAAAAGGTTAGGTTGTTCGCCAACGCGCAAAATGCCCTTAACTTCTTCGGCTACAAGGGCTTTAGTCCGGAAGTTGGCGGTTCTGTAGGTAATATGGGTATCGATGCTAATGTTTACCCATTGTATGCTACCTACAATTTTGGTGTTAACGTTACTTTTTAATCAATATAAAGATGAAGAACAGTAAAAAAACTTTATTGCAAAAGGCCGTTATTTTAGGTCTTGTTGCATCAGCTATATCATTTCAGGCTTGTAAAAAGAGCTTCTTAAACGTTGCTCCGGCGGGTAACCAGGCAGCCACCCAATTCTGGAAAACTCAGGACGACGCTACAAAAGCTGTAAATGCCATGTATGCTAACCTGCGCGAATGGAAAAACATCGCTTTCGCTCCGATAGCCGTTGAAAGCATGGGATCTGACGATGCCGAAAAAGGCAGCAGCCCTACCGATGCTACATTTTTCAATAATTTTCACAACTTCACTGTAACCGCAGGTGACGGCCAGGTAGCTGATTTTTGGGCAGGCCAGTATCAAACTATTAACTTTGCCAACCAGATTTTGACTAATGTACCGGGCATAACTATGGATGAGGGCCTCAAAGCAAGATATCTTGCCGAAGCTAAATTTATCCGCGCCTATGCTTATTTCAGGTTAGTGCGCGCCTTTGGCGATGTGCCTTTGCGTTTATCTGTGCCTAAAAACGCCTCTGATTATAACCTGCCGCGCTCGCCGAAAGCACAGGTTTGGGCCGCTATCGAAACTGATTTGAATGATGCCGCGTCGGTTTTACCGCAATCTTATTCATCGGCCGATATTGGTCGCGCTACTAAAGGTGCCGCACTTACTTTACATGCTAAAGCCGCATTATATCAAAAGAAATGGACTGACGTGGTTACCTACACCACACAGGTAATGGGTATGGGTTATTCATTGTTTCCTGATTACGAGCAGATGTTCCGTACCACGCATAAAAACAACCAGGAATCTATTTTCGAGGTTCAGTGTATGCTGATCCCCAATAACCCTGACGCCTCTAATTCGCAGTATTCGCAGGTGCAGGGGGTGCGCGGCTCAACTGGTGGTGGCTGGGGCTTTAACGTGCCAACTGCCGATTTGGCTGCAGCCTACGAAACTGGCGACCCGCGCCGCGATGCCACCATTATTTTTCGCGGTGAAACTACACCGGAGGGTGATAAAATCCCTGCCGACGGGGATAACCCGATGTACAACCAGAAATCGTACGTGCCTTTCAGTCTGTATGTATCGGGCTTTAACGAAGGCTGCCAGCAAAATAAAATCGTTTTACGCTATGCGGATGTATTGCTGATGAACGCAGAAGCCAACAATGAGTTAGGTAATTCGGCACCTGCCCTGGCATCGCTTGAGTTGGTGCGTGCCCGTGCAAGGGCCGGTAACGCCGCGATATTGCCTAAAGTAACCGTTACCGGACAGGCCGATTTACGCGCCGCTATTTATAAAGAGCGCCGCGTTGAATTTGCGATGGAGTTTGACCGTTATTTCGATGTGATCCGCCAGGGACGTGGTGCAGAAGTATTTGGTTCGCGCGGCTGGAAAGCAGGTAAAAACGAGGTATGGCCGGTACCGCAAAATGAAATTGACCTAAGCGGCGGCACTTTAACACAAAACCCGGGTTATTGATCATCAAAAATTCAGCAACAATGAAATTACTATCCAACAATAAAATAAAAGCAACGCTGCTGGCCGGTGCCGTGGCGTGTGCCACGATCACATCGTGCCAAAAAGGCTTCGATCCCAAATCGTACGCACCTTCAAAACCGCTGCCAACCTTTGGGGGCTACAGCGCCAGTAAAGATATTGAGCCTGCCAGCCTGGTAGCTTATTATCCGTTCACAACCTCTCTGGCCGATAGTATTGCCGGTGGTACAGGCGTAGCAACCGGTACCAGCTTTGCCAAGGGCTTAAATGGTAATGGTTTAAAAGGCGCAGCCAATGCTTACGCTCTTTATGATACCCCTGCCGCTATTAAAGCTTTAAAAAGTTTTACTGCCAGTATATGGGTAAATATGCCGCAAAATAATGCCGCTATAGGCTTAATGGATATCCAGAATGATCAGCCCGGAGGCGCAGGTTTCTGGGGCAGCTTAGCCATATTTTTTGATAATGGCGGCTCGGCCACAAAAGGCGTACTGAAGGTGCATGCCTTTAATATAGCCGGCAGTTCGGCTGGTGTTGACGGTTGGGAGGGCGGATACAGCGTTGACGATCCGTGGAATAAATGGATCAATGTAACCGTTACGTTTGATGCGGCAAGTTCAACTATTTATGTTTATTACAACGGAGCCCTGGCCGGCAAAAACACGGTTGCAGGTTTTGCCCCGATGGACTGGAGCAAGGCAGCTAAAATGGTGTTCGGTACGTTGCAGTTTCAAACTACACCTTCGCTTACTGCAAATACAGGTGCGCAGGGCTGGGCTGGGTATGTTACCGGTACTTTAGATAACATCCGCTTTTATAATAAAGCGCTTTCAGCTTCGCAGGTTTCGGCTTTATACAACCTCGAAGCCGCCGGAAGATAATACACAGTTGATTGATTCGGGTTGTCCTGCCGTAAGGCAGGCAACCTTTTTTATCCCCATCTACAATGATAAATACTAAAAGCACTTTGGTATTTGCAGTTGCGCTTTTATTTTTTGCCTGCGGTAAAAGTTCAAAAAGCAACCCTGATCCGGTTAAGCCAACGCCATCGTCATTTACCTTTAGTTCGGTTAAGGTAAACGGTAAAAGCCAGGGCTTTACTTATACCGATGTAAGTACAAAGCCTGCTATAAGTATTTCTTTTTCCGAACCCCTTAACCGTTCGTTGGCAGGCGGGAGCGTTGCTATTACTGACGCGGCAGGAGCAGCGGCCGCTTTTACCGTAGCTTTTCAGCATAACGACAGCACGTTGGTGATCACTCCGAACGGTTTGCAAAATATAAGCCGGTATACCGTTAATGTTTCAACGGCTTTAAAATCGGCCAAAAGCGGTAGCCTTCAATCGGCCGTCCAGATTAAGCTCACTACCTCAATTGATAGTACCCCGAAGTTTCCATTGGTGAGCGATACGGAATTGCTCGACCTGGTTGAGAAGCAAACCTTTAGATATTTTTATGATTTTGGCCACCCCACCAGCGGCCTGGCGCGCGAGCGCAACTCGTCGGGCGATGTGGTAACATCCGGCGGGTCTGGTTTCGGTATAATGGCCATTATTGCCGGTATAAATCGTGGCTATATTACCCACGCCGATGGCCTTGCGCGGCTCCAGAAAATTGTAGGTTTTTTAAATACCAAAGCGCAAAAGTTTCACGGCGCACTTCCGCATTGGTTAAATGGTACTACAGGGGCCGTTGTGCCTTTCAGCGCGCAGGATAACGGTGCCGACCTTGTAGAAACTTCTTACCTGATGCAGGGCCTTATCACCGCCCGCCAGTATTTTAACGATGCCAGCCAGGCCGAAACCCAGTTGCGCGCGGACATTAATGCCTTGTGGAATGGTGTTGAGTGGGACTGGTTCAGGCAAAACAATCAAAACGTACTTTACTGGCATTGGAGCCCCGATCAAAACTGGGCTATCAACATGAAAATAAGCGGCTGGAACGAAGCGCTGATCACTTATGTGCTCGGTGCTTCTTCAACCACCCATGGTATCCCCAAATCGGTTTACGACCAGGGATGGGCGGCTAATGGCGGTATTAAAAACGGCAAAACATTTTATAATGTTACCCTGCCGCTTGGGCCGGATAGGGGTGGACCGCTGTTTTTTGCACATTATTCTTTCCTCGGTATAAACCCTAATGGGTTAAGCGATGCTTATGCCAACTACGAAACACAGAACAAGGCCCACGCCCTTATCAATTATAATTATTGCGTAACTAACCCTCTGGGTAATGGCGGTTATAGTGCCGACTGCTGGGGACTGACCGCCAGTGATATTCAAGGCGGTTATACCGCAAGTTCGCCAACCAACGACGTTGGCGTGATTGCCCCTACCGCAGCCATCGCCTCGTTGCCATATACGCCTGCGCAATCAATGGCCGCCCTTCGTTTTTTTTATTACACCCTGGGTGATAAGCTTTGGGGTGAATATGGTTTTCACGATGCTTTTAATTTAACGGACCCGTGGTTTGCTGATTCGTATCTGGCTATTGACCAGGGGCCTATTGTGGTGATGATTGAGAATTATCGTAGCGGCCTGCTCTGGAACTTGTTTATGAGTGCGCCCGAAATAAAAACAGGAATGAAAAGCTTAGGCTTTAGCAGCCCTAACTTATAAAATACAACTATTTTTCGAATGAAAAAACTATCTATTATTACCCACATTCTGCTGTCGCTGTCGCTTTGTGGCTTTGCCCAAAAACCGGCAAAAAAGGCCAACGATGGGATTAAGCCGGTAGGCATTATCAGGAACCTTACAGATAGCGCCCTGCTTGATGTGGTGCAGCGCCAAACATTCAGGTATTTCTGGGATTTTGGTCACCCGGTAAGCGGGTTGGCCCGCGAGCGGAGTAATACTTCGTTTGATTATGGCAATGAGGTGGTAACCACCGGCGGCTCAGGTTTCGGTGTAATGTCATTGATCGTGGCTGATAGCCGTAAGTGGATCACCCACGAGCAGGCAGTTGACAGGATGCTGAAGATTGTCAGGTTTTTAAGCAAGGCTGATGAATTTCACGGCGCTTTCCCGCACTGGTTAAACGGCGAAACTGGTAAGGTGATCCGTTTTGGCCGTAAGGATGACGGGGCGGATATTGTTGAATCGGCCTACCTGTTCCAGGGCCTGTTGTGCGCCAGGCAGTACTTTAACGCCGATAACCCGAAAGAAAATACCATTCGCGGTATGATCAATGGTTTGTGGAGCGATATGGAATGGAACTGGTTTACCCGCGATGGCCGCGATGCCCTTTACTGGCACTGGAGCCCCAACAACGGCTGGGCCATGAATTTTCCGATACATGGTTTTAACGAATGTTTAATTACCTATGTGTTGGCCGCATCGGCCGAGCGTTACCCGGTTAGTGCCAGTGTTTATCATAACGGCTGGGTGCAGAGCGACTTTTTTAAAAACGGGAAAACTTTTTACGGCTTTAAATTACCCCTGGGTTTTGATTATGGCGGTCCGCTGTTTTTTTCGCAGTACTCTTTTCTGGGTTTAAATCCGAAGGGCTTAAAAGATCAATATGCTGATTACTGGGAACAGAATAAGAATCATACCCTCATTAATCATGCTTATTGCGTAGAAAACCCACAAAAATATAAAGGCTACGGCGAAAATTGCTGGGGACTAACCGCCAGCGATAACTATGAGGGATACAACGCGCATTCGCCAACTAATGATCTGGGTGTAATCACACCTACCGCGGCGCTATCGGCTTTCCCTTACACGCCCGAATATTCAATGAAGGCCCTGCGCCATTTTTATTACGATCTTGGCGATAAGATCTGGGGAGAGTACGGTTTTACGGATGCTTTCAGCGAATCGCATAACTGGTATGCTAATTCATATTTGGCAATAGATCAGGGGCCTATCATTGTGATGATTGAAAACTATCGTACGGGTTTGCTTTGGAAGCTTTTTATGAGTTGCCCTGAGGTGAAGGGCGGTTTAAAAAAGCTGGGTTTTGAAAGCCCGGAAATCGCAAAAAATTAAATCGGCCGAAAAATAAACAAAAGGTGTTTAAAGAGGTTAAATTTGTTTTGGTACATTAAAACTGTACTAAAACTTTTAACCTTTTTTTATGGTCAAAAAAATGCCCGTTATTGTTGCGCTGGGTTTGTTATTGTTATCCTCTTTCTCAGCAGGTGCACAAAATATGTCGTCGTTTGATAGGGGAAGTTATATTTTTAAAGTAGATACGCTGCCTTATCGCATACTGTTTCCCAAACATTTTAACCCCGGACAAAAGTACCCGTTGCTGTTTGTGCTTCACGGGTCGGGGGAACGCGGCAATAACAACGAATCGCAACTGGTTTATGGAGCCTCCCGCTTTCTGCAGGATAGCGTACGGGAAATGTACGAGGCTATCGTGGTTTTTCCGCAATGCCCGGCTAAAAGCTATTGGAGCAATGTGAAGCAGGTAACTGATTCGGTAACCAATAAACGTAAATTTATTTTCCAGGAAGATGCACCGCCAACTATGGCCATGGTAATGTTGATGGGCCTGGTTGAGCAGTTTTTAGATAAGCCTTTTGTAGATAAGCATAAAGTTTACGTGGGTGGCCTGAGTATGGGCGGCATGGGCACGTTCGAGATCATTGGCCGTAAACCTAAAGTATTCGCTGCAGCGTTTGCCATTTGCGGCGGTGACAATACGCTCAATGCAAAAAAATACGCTAAAAAAGTTCCACTGTGGATCTTCCACGGTAGTAATGACCCTGTAGTACCCGCAGATCATTCGCAGGTTATGGTAGATGCCATTAAAGAGGCCGGGGGTAATCCGCGTTTTACCTTATATCCTGGCGTTGGGCACAACAGTTGGGAAAATGCCTTTAATGAGCCCGATTTGCTGCATTGGTTGTTTTCGCATAGCAAGTAACATTGATATTTACTGGTGAAAACACCATGGCCGTCAACTTAAGAACGAGGCCATTCAAAAGTTGAGGAGAAAAGTATGATTTACTCGCTAAGTACTACTGTGCTTAGATTCCCCGTAGGGGATACCTATTTATAGACGATGCAAGCAGACAGTCTTTTGCCTCGTAGAGGCTACCCTCTTCAGGATATTTATAAGCATGATTTATAGGGTAGCCTCTAAGAGGCAAAGGGCCTTTTTATCTTTATCCTACAAACGGGTAGCGCCTAACGGCGCATCGGAAAATTTGTATATGGCAGCTTAGGTTAACGGTCAAGGTGACAAAACCAACAACGGCGAGACAGCGAATGGAAGTTACGCGTCTGCTAAACTCCTGGAAAGTTTGGAGTAAATGATTTACTCTTCCTCCTCCGATTTTTTGGGAGTAGTTTTAGCATTGAACCGCGGCTTAAAGCCAAGCTTTGGTGCAGTAGGTTCTGTTGGCTTTGTGGGTTCATCAATGGGCGGGTCGGCTTTTTCATTCTCCACTGGTTTTTCCTCTTCAGCTGCTGGCTTTGGTTTCATAGCCGCAGCGTTAAAACGCGGTTTAAAACCTAATTTTGGTGCGGGTACTTCTGTAGCCGGTGCCTGAGGTGCCTCTTCAGCAGGTGATTGTTCCTCTTTTTTAACTTCAATAATCGGGGCATCCTCTTCAACAGCAGGTTTTGGTTTCACTATAGCAGCGTTAAAGCGGGGTTTAAAACCCATTTTAGGCGCTGGTTTTTCTTCAGCTGCGGTATCGTCTTTCTTATCCTCGGCAGGCGTTTCCTTAGGCTTCATCGCAGCGGCGTTGAAGCGGGGGGGGAAGCCCATTTTTGCAGCGGGTTTTTCTTCGGTTGGCTTAGGCGCTTCGGCAGTAGCTTCTTCTTTTTTATCTTCTGCCGGTACCGCATCTTCAGCTGGCTTGGGTTTTACCATTGCCGCGTTAAAGCGGGGTTTAAAACCTGGCTTTGCAACTGTTGGCGTTTCCGACGGGGCCGCTGGTGTATCAGCTTTTTGTTCGGAAGGTGCTTCTGCTGATGTTATTTCACTATCAGTTGGTTTTGCCTTAGCCATTGCAGGGTTAAAGCGTGGTTTAAATGCCGGTTTGGCCGCATTTTTGGTAGCAGGCGTTTCCGGATTTGTTGGTTCTGGAGCCTGTTCTTTCAGATCTTCGGTTGAAGTAGTCGGTTTGGGAGCGGCCGGCGCGCGATACTTAGGCGTAAAGCCAACTTTAGCAGTTGGTGCGGGTTCAGTCAAACTCTCTGTGATCGTTTGCTCGGCCAGCTGGTTTTTGATTTTTACCTTTTCGGTTTTTACTTCGACAGGCATCGGGAACCTGCGCCTCAGTTTATTGAACCAGTATTTTTTGGAATGGTCGAAGCTTTTTTCGCCCATTTGTTCAAAATGGTTTTGGAATTCAGAAAACAAAGCCGGCTCGCCTTGTTGTAAGGCGGTAAGGTCAATTCTTTTCTTCTTTAAAAATTCCTCAAAAACCATTTTTTGTCAGATATAAGAATCAGGAATCAAGAGATTAAGACAAAAGGAGTTTCTCATCTTGTTTCTCGACTCTTGTGGTCTTGGCTCTCTCACAGCATCACATCAGTATCCAGTTTATTAAAACGGATCCCCTTGTCGGTTTGGCTCCAGTCTTCACGTTCCTCATCAGTAGCGTTGAGGAGTTTGGGGAACCATTCCAGCGGAAAAGCTTGTGGTTTGCCGCCGTCACTTTCAACAAAAAGAAGACCGTTAGCAAAAGTTACTTTTACTTTACGTTCGCCTTTTCGTGTGTTTAATAGTGGCATAGCCCCCTCTAAATCTCCCCCGGTAGGGGAGACTTTTTATTTTGTTTATTAAAGCCCTCCCTACCGGGGAGGTTTTTGTTGGGCTTACTCGGCCATGTTATGGTAAACTGCCTGCACGTCGTCGTCTTCTTCCAAACGGTCAATCAGTTTCATAATCTCCGGAACCTGCTCTTCAGTTACCGAATGGAATGATTGCGGAATGCGCTCCAGTTTGGCCGATTTTACTTCGATACCCATTTCTTCCAAAGCTTTTTGCATTTTGCCAAAATCTTCAAAAGCTGTATGGATTACAGCAATATCGTTGCCATTTTCGTCGGCTTCAACAAATATTTCTTCCAGGCCGGCATCAATCAGTTCCAGTTCAAGCTCTTCCAGGTCGCGGTCGCCCGGCTCAAAAGTGAAAACCGATTTGCGGGTGAATATGAAATCAAGCGAACCTGTTTTTCCTAACGAGCCGCCGTATTTGGTAAAATAGCTGCGTACATTGGCAACAGTACGGTTGGTGTTATCTGTAGCGGTTTCAACGAGCACGGCAACACCGTATGGCGCGTAACCTTCGTAAACAAGCTCTTCGTAATCTTTTTCGTCGCGGCTCGACGCGCGTTTAATGGCAGCCTCAACACGGTCTTTAGGCATGTTTACGGCTTTGGCGTTTTGTACCGCGGTGCGCAGGCGCGAGTTGGTGTTCACATCGCCGCCGCCGGCTTTAACAGCCATCACAATCTCTTTACCTAAACGGGTAAACTGCACAGCCATTTTGGCCCAGCGCTTAAATTTTCTTTCTTTACGGAATTCAAATGCTCTTCCCATGTGTTTTAGTTCATTGTTTGTGGTTGATGGTTCATGGATCAACCCTTATTGTTTCACAAGCGCTTGCCTGTAAAAGCGAGGCTGTAAATATAATATTTGTTTAACTAAAGGCGGATAAAAACCTTTAACCTTTATCCTCTGGTCTTTAAGCTTTAAAAGTCAAAACCTTTATCCCTTTCGCCTTTAACCTCTTACCTCGCTTAAATGATCTTTTTCAAGTTTTCCAGCATGTCGGCCACCATTTTGGGCAGGTTGTATTCTAACTGCCAGCCCCAGTCGTTTTGGGCGTAGCTGTCATCTATCGATTTTGGCCAGCTATCGGCAATGGCCTGGCGCGGATCATTCCCGCTGTAGCTGATCTCGAAACCGGGGATCAATTTTTTGATCTCCGCGGCTAATTGCTCAGGGGTAAAGCTAATGCCTGCTAAATTGTATGACGAGCGGATGCTGATCTTTTCGGCAGGTGCATCCATTAAACTGATGGTGGCACGGATGGCATCGTCCATATACATCATGGGCAGGGCTGTACCCCCTGCCAAAAAGCTTTCGTATTTGCCGGTTTTTAAGGCCTGGTGAAATATGTGTACGGCATAATCGGTGGTGCCGCCGCCCGGGTTGGCTTTCCAGCCTACCAAACCAGGGTAACGGATGCTGCGTACATCCAGTCCGTATTTATTAAAATAATATTCGCACCAGCGTTCGCCGGCCAGTTTGCTGAAGCCGTAAACTGTATTAGGGTCCATTACACAATACTGCGGTGTATGGTATTGCGGCGAATGAGGACCGAAAACAGCAATAGAACTTGGCCAGAATACTTTGTTAACTTTAAATTCAACCGCGAAATCGAGGATATGTAACAGGCCGGTCATGTTCAGGTCCCAGGCCATTTTAGGTTTTTGTTCACCTACGGCAGATAGGATGGCCGCCAACAGGTAAACTTGTGTAGGGCGGTGCTTATCAAATATGTGATGCAGGTTATCTTTGTCAAGCACGTTCACCAGTTCAAAAGGACCGCTGCTGATGCGCATTGCATAGGTAGGGCTGTTGATATCCGAAGCTATAACAGCATCGGCGCCGTGTATATTTCTCAAAGCCAGTACCAGTTCGGTGCCTATTTGTCCGTTGGCGCCAATCACCAAAATTTTTTCGCTCATGCAATTTTGAGTTTTACGGCGCAAATGTAGGGTTTTTAAGTATTTAGTCAGCAAGTCCGAAGTCGGTAAGTCCAAAAGAAGTAAAAAAGCCTGGATTTGGACCTTACACCAATTTCGGTTTTTCAGTCTGGACCGAGATTTGGGGGGATTTTTAGGATTGATGAGAGTGACAAAATCTGCGTAATTATTCCCAATCGGTGTAATCTCATAAAGTAATTCCCACAAAAACTATAGACTTAATATTTCTCCGATACCAAAAAAATGTGCATATTTGAGGGTTTAACTTTTAAAACACATAATCAATTAAAAAGGGGCCGCTGTGAAGCAGCCCGGATACATTTCAAAAACAATTTAAAAAATGAAAGTCGCAGTAGTAGGTGCTACAGGATTAGTAGGCACCAAAATGTTGCAGGTTCTTGCAGAACGCAACTTCCCCGTTACAGAATTAATTCCCGTAGCTTCAGAAAAAAGTATTGGTAAAGAAATTACTTTTAAGGGTAAGCAGTTTAAGGTAGTTTCTGTTGAGGATGCGATTAAGATGAAGCCGGACGTAGCGATTTTCTCGGCCGGCGGAAGCACTTCATTACAGCAAGCCCCTTTGTTTGCGGCTGCTGGTACAACTGTGATCGATAACTCGTCGGCATGGCGCATGGATCCAACCAAAAAACTGGTTGTGCCCGAGGTTAACGCTAATGTGCTTACTCCCGAAGATAAGATCATTGCCAACCCAAACTGTTCAACCATACAAATGGTGGTAGCTTTAAAACCGCTGCATGATAAATATAAAATAAAAAGGGTGGTGGTTTCAACCTACCAGTCAGTTACCGGTACCGGCGTTAAGGCTGTCGATCAGTTGTTTAACGAGCGTAAAGGCATTGACGGACCGAAAGTTTACCCATACACTATCGACCTGAACGTGATCCCTCAAATTGACGTATTTACCGAAAATGGTTATACCAAAGAGGAGATGAAAATGATCCTCGAAACCAAAAAGATCATGGGCGATGACAGCATTAAAGTAACTGCCACTACAGTACGCATCCCGGTTATGGGTGGCCACTCCGAGTCGGTTAATATTGAGTTTGTTAACGATTTCGACCTGGCCGAAGTACGCGAACTGTTAGCGAACGCGCCGGGCGTTGTTGTGGTTGACGATACAGCAAACCTGAAATACCCGATGCCGCTTGATGCGCATGATAAAGATGAGGTGTTTGTAGGTCGTATCCGTCGTGACGAAACTCAGGATAATACCCTGAACTGTTGGATAGTATCAGACAACCTGCGTAAAGGCGCTGCTACCAATGCCGTGCAAATTGCCGAGTACCTGGCAGCTCAGCATCTGATCGGTCAGCCTGTTGAGGCGTAAGCATCTATAGATATTACATAGTAAAGCCCCATAGCGTTTGTTATGGGGCTTTTTTCTGCAGATAAATATCCTTAAATTTGAGTATGAACGAAATATTTTTCCTTATTGAAGTCAAATCAGAATTTACAGAATTTTAGGATCAAAAAAATTATGTAATTATCATACATTGTGACAATTCTCAAATTCGGTAAATTCTGATTCAAACAATCATTATTCCGCAATAAACGGTTCGATATGGCTCAGGGCAAACATCAGCTGCTCGTCCTGGCTCAGGTCGGTGTTATCTAATATGATGGCGTCTTCGGCGCGGGTTAAAGGGCTTTCTTCGCGGGTGGTGTCCTGGTAATCACGATGGGCCAGGTTATCAAAAACTTCTTCGAGGGTGATATCAGGGTTGGTTGGCAATAACTCTTTATAGCGACGTTCTGCGCGTACCTTTGGGTCGGCGGTCATAAATAGTTTTACCTGTGCATCCGGAAATACTACGGTGCCGATGTCCCGACCATCCATAATGATGTTTTTTGAACGGCCCAGGCGTTGCTGCTGGCGCACCATGGCAGTGCGAACTTCTTTGATAGCGGCTACTGCACTTACTTTTTCCGCCACGTGCATCTGCCGAATCTCTTCCGATACATCCTCTTCATTTAATGTAATGAAGGTTTTATGGTTGTGGGTTTTAAAATTCAGATGGATGTTGTGTAGGGCGTTGGCTACCTGAGCATGATCTTGCAGGTCAATATTATGCCTGATAAAGTATAAGGCCACGGCGCGATACATTGCCCCGCTATCAACATAAATAAACTGAAGCTCTTTTGCTAAGGCTTTTGCGATAGTGCTTTTCCCGCATGAAGAATAGCCATCGATGGCTACTACAATATTGTTGCTCATAGGATTGCTAAAATAGCAAATTCACAGCAAAAAGATAGTCCTTTGCAGTAAGTTAATGTATTTTTAAACATGAATTTTAACAAAGCTGATCTGCAAAAAGAAACGGTATACAAAACATCCAGAAGCGGCGGCAAGGGCGGCCAGAATGTAAATAAAGTATCCAGCAAAGTTGAACTGCTGTTTTCAATCACAGCATCGGCTTTATTTACTGAGGAAGAAAAGCAAACTCTTACTGAAAAGCTGCAAAACCGCTTAAACAAAGATGGTTATGTGCAGGTGATTTGCGATGAAGAACGCAGTCAGTATCTAAATAAAGAAAAAGCTATCGGGCGCCTTATACTGCTGCTTACCAAAGCGCTTCAGAAGCCTAAGGTGCGTAAACCAACCAAGGTGAGCAAAGCAGCAAAAGCCGCACGGTTGGATAATAAGAAAATACAATCGGCCAAAAAAGAGGGAAGAGGCCGGAAGTTTGATATCAGTGATTAGGATGTTAGAGAATCAGAGGCTGGAGATCTGAGTTTAGACATTGACACTAACCTCTAATCTCCAACCACTGATCTCTCCTACTTAAACCTATAAAACCCGGTAATTGACCCCCACTGGTGTGAGCGGATCATCTCTTTAGTATCTTTGGTATGGAAAATGGCGGCAACATCAAACGCGAACCTGCTGGTGGTAAAAGCCACACCAAACTGCTGGCTGAAAATAAACGGTTTTTTAGTCCCCGTAATTTCCATGCTTCCGGGATCATCGTGCTTCCGGAAAAGGCTGCCTTGTATGGTGGCATCATAACCAACCAGGTTGGCCAATGGTTTGTAATAAAAAAATATTTCGTGTTTGTGCAGCAATTGCTCTTCGCCACCGGTTGATACAATGCTCTGTGTACTTATTGAGTTGAAAAGCTGGTTAAAGTTACCAATACGAACAAAGCCGCCTGCTCCTGCCCCCGTAAAACCGTTGCCAAGGTTGGCATATGATGCAAAACTCAGATCAATCCACGAGGCCCTCGCTAACAGCTTATTATACTCTGCCGACAGGTTAAGTTCCACATCATTTTTAATTTGATACTGCCAGCCATTAAGCGAATAAAAACCAAAGGTGCTGTGGATAAGTTTTTGAACGGGTTCGCCGCCAGCCGCGGGGCCAACCAAGCCTAATTGAGCGCCCAGCTTCAGGTTGCTTTCGTTTTTATATAAAAAGTTTAACGTTGAGCCTATATAGGAGTACGCAGCAAAAGGCCTGTCTACATCAAAAGGTCCGCGTACATAGCCCGATTGCGGGTTAAACATTTTTTGGCCCATTTCAAAGCCCAGTACTTTGTTTTGCAGTTCTTTTTGAGATGGATTTACCTGTAAAGCCTTGCGGTAATAAAAAAAGATACCGTTGGTGTAATACCTGTCAGAACCCTGGCCCAGGAATGAATCATTATCTGATTGGATCCCAAATTCGTGGCCACGTGTCTGGGCAACTAAACAGGTAGTGCCCAATAGGCATACCAGCGTAAAAAATAGTTTATTAAGCATTGGGGTTTATATAGTAATTAGCTCGCTAATATATAAAAAACGCAATGTAAATAAAGGAGTTGTGGAATTGGCGGGTTAGGAAAGTTTGACAGCAAAACTTTTATTCTCAAAAAAAAGGTTCACAGGGCAAACTGCGAACCTTTTTTAAATATGGGCGGTTTTAATTAATTAACAACGTTTTTTTCGTCTTCTTTAACAGTCAAATCCAAAGCATCTTTTACTTTTTCATCAAGTACCGCCAGCTTAATTACATCGCGCATATCGGTAACATAATGGAAGCTGAGATCTTTTATATAATCCTCTTTAATTTCAAGGATATCCTTTTGGTTGGATTTACAAAGGATAATCTCTTTGATATTGGCACGTTTGGCAGCCAGGATCTTTTCTTTGATACCGCCAACAGGCAATACACGGCCGCGCAGGGTAATTTCGCCTGTCATGGCTAAATGAGGTTTCACTTTACGTTGCGTAAACGCCGAAACCAGCGCGGTAAGCATGGTAACACCTGCAGAAGGTCCATCTTTAGGCGTAGCACCCGCCGGAACATGAACGTGTACATCCCACTGGTCAAACAGTTTCGGGTTAATATTAAATGTACCTGCGTGCGCGCGTAAATAGGCAAGCGCGATGGTAACAGATTCTTTCATCACATCGCCAAGGCTGCCTGTAAGGGTTAAGCGCCCTTTACCCGGGCTCAGGCTTGCTTCAATAAACAGGATGTCGCCGCCAACAGATGTCCAGGCTAAGCCTGTTACAACGCCTGCAACGTCGTTCCCTTCGTAAAGGTCTTTGTCAAAGATGGGCGCGCCTAATATCTTTTCAATGTCTTTTTTGTTAACATTGGTATTATAAGGCTCGTCCATCGCGATGTTTTTGGCTACGCCCCGCACTACCGAACCTATTTTTTTCTCCAGCGAACGCACGCCCGATTCACGGGTGTAATCTACAATCAGTTTTTCAAGCACATCGGCTTTCAGGCTGATGTCTTTTAATTTAAGACCGTGGGCTTCGCGTTGCTTCGGCAACAGGTGTTGCTTGGCAATCTCCACTTTTTCTTCGATGGTGTAGCCATTAACCTCAATAATTTCCATCCTGTCAAGCAAAGCAGGCTGGATCGTGCTTAATGAGTTTGCGGTAGCTATAAACATCACGTTAGAAAGGTCGTAATCCATCTCTACATAATGATCATAAAAAGTGCCGTTTTGCTCCGGGTCAAGCACCTCAAGCAGGGCGGATGACGGATCGCCCCTGAAATCATTACCAACCTTATCTATCTCATCCAAAATAAAAACCGGGTTTGAAGCGCCCGCTTTTTTGATAGACTGGATGATGCGGCCGGGCATGGCGCCGATATATGTTTTACGGTGACCGCGAATCTCGGCTTCATCACGAATACCGCCCAATGCCATCCTTACATATTTACGGCCGAGGGCTTTGGCTATTGATTTTCCCAGTGAGGTTTTACCAACACCCGGAGGGCCCACCAAACACAGTATTGGCGCTTTCATATCATGCTTTAACTTCAGCACGGCCAGGTATTCGATAATGCGTTGTTTTACTTTATCTAAGCCAAAATGGTCTTTATCCAAAACGCGTTGCGCACGTTTCAGGTCGAAGTTATCTTTGGTGAACTCGTTCCATGGCAAATCAAGCAGCAGCTCGAGGTAGTTGATCTGTACCGAATAATCGGCCGCTGCTGGATTGGTGCGCGCCAGTTTCTCAATCTCTTTATTAAAATGATCCTTAACCTCTTTAGCCCATTTCTTCTTGGCTGCGCGCTGGCGCAGGCTGTCAATTTCCAGGTCGGGTGTGTTGCCGCCAAGTTCTTCCTGTATGGTTTTAAGCTGCTGGTTCAGAAAATAATCGCGCTGCTGCTTGTCAAGGTCAACGCGTACCTTGGTCTGGATCTGGTTTTTAAGCTCCAGCATCTGCAAATCGAGCGTTAAATGTTCCAGTACCAGGTTGGCACGTTCGCGCAGGTTGGCAACCTCAAGCAGGCGCTGTTTGGCCGCCATATCGGCATTCATATTTGATGATATGAAGTTGATCAGGAACGAAGTGCTTTCAATATTGCGGATAGCGATGCCCGCTTCGCTCGGAATATTTGGCGAAAGCTGGATAATGTTCATGGCCATATCTTTAATAGATGATACCATGGCTTTAAATTCCTTATCTTCCTTGCCTTTTATTTCCTGGAATGGTTCAACAGTTGCTTTAATGTACGGTTCGCTTTGTACCTCTTCTTTCAGGTAAAAGCGTTTTTTGCCCTGTATAATAACAGTAGTATTACCATCGGGCATCTGCAGCATTTTGATGATGAGCGCAATGGTACCTACTTTGTTAAGCTGGTTGAAAGTAGGGTCTTCAATGCCCACATCCTGTTGCGCAACCACCCCAATCATCCGGCTGCCTTTGTTGGCATCGCGAATCAATTTGATTGATTTATCCCTGCCAACGGTAATAGGTATCACAACACCGGGAAATAACACCGTGTTGCGTAAAGGCAATATAGGCATCACATCGGGCAATTCTTCGTTATTCATTTCCTCCTCATCCTCTGATGACATGAGCGGAAAAAACTCCGAATCCTCATTTATAACCGGTAAAGCATGCTTGAAATCAAACGGATCTAAACTCATTAATTATATTTATGTGTAGTATAAAACGTCATGTTGTCAGCCTGTAAGCTTACCACGGCGGTGTTTACAGGTAAATTTGCAGTTTTAAGCCGCGGAACATTATGTTTCAAGAGCTGTGCCAAGTTAAGCTAATAAATAACAACAATCAATTTACGTAATTAATATATTGATTACGTGATTATTATAAATAAGTTGGTTGATTTGTAAATAAATGAGATTTTGTTGTTAAAGATGAAAAAAAGTCATAGTATCGCTGTGCTCAAAATTTTTGTGCCCGGTAATTTTTAAAATAAATTAATAGTAAGGCATAATAATTTGTTTTATTGATAGTTATTGTAATACCATTATTGTTTAACCATTAATCCGTTCAATGAAACTGTCGGTTATCATTCCCTTCCTGATCATGTCAACGTTCGAACCTGCATTGGCGCAAAACGCTTATGTTAGGCTGGGGCAGCAAGCGTTGATGGATGGTGATTTTCGGTCGGCAGTGGCTCATTTGGAAAAGGCCTGTATTACCGATTCAACCAATGCCAATGCCATGTGGATGCTGGGTTATTCGTATTACCATAGTGATAATTATAAAAAATCAATAGTGGCTTATAGCAAGGTGATAGCGGTGAAGCCTGCCGACGCTACCGCTTATTATTACCGCGCAAGGGCCAAAGGTTACCTCGGCCGTGATAGCCAGGCCAGCCCTGCCGATAAAGAACTTTATTTATTAGGGGCTATCGTCGATCTTACCAAGGCTATAGCCATCAACAACGATTTAAAGGATAATAAATACTACCAGAACCGTGGCATCGCCTATCGCGATTACGGTATGTTCAAACTGCAAAACAACTCACGCTTTTATGATAGGGCGCGGGGATTAAACTCACTCAAAGCCGCTATTGCCGACCTGGAAAAAGTACTGGCCGATAATCCATCCCGCATGGATATAGCTACCTTGATCGATCAATCAAAAGATAAACTGATTCAGGCCACTACCGGCAATACGTTGGTTAAGCATTGACTTTTTTCAGGGGGGCAGAAGGTTTGATTTTGAGGCTACTTATGATGAAATTGTTGAAGGCGAAAAGTTTACCTGCACCATGCCAAACGGTCGCCAGGCGAGCGTGCAGTTTAAACAAAACGGAGCGCAGACTGATGTTACCGTAACGTTCGATCCGGAAAATCAAAACCCTATCGAAATGCAGAAAAATGGCTGGCAGGCCATCTTAAATAGTTTTAAAAACTATACTGAAGCAAATTGATATTAACCTGATATGGTTTATTACTAAAAACATGCGGTAAATACTGGCGTTGCAAACGCCAATCCATATTAAGCGCTCATTTTAAATGAGCGCAAGAAATATGAGCGCAAGAGATAAAAAAAAATCATAGCTGCAATTACCTTTCGCCTCTAAGCTCAAAATCTATCCCCGCATTTTGTCCAATAAATCGCTAAGTGTAGCGGCTTCATCTTCGGTGAGGTTTTGGCTCAGGATATCTTTTGTTTTAAACTCCTGGTCCATTTTCGCAAGGGTAGCCAGGCCTTCTTCGCTAATGCGGATATCTACGGCCCTGCGGTCGCGGTTGTTGGTACAGCGCGATACGAGGCCTTTCTGAACCAGGCGGTCAACAATGCGCGAAGCGTCAGACATTTTATCGATCATCCGTTCCTTCAGCAGGTTGATGGTAGCCGGTTTAGGGTACTGGCCCCGCAAAATCCTCAGGATATTAAATTGCTGTTGCGTAATATTATGTTTTTCAAAATGGCAACGAAAATAGTTACCCAGCCACCCCTGCGTGTAGGCCACGTTAATGGCTACCTTGTGGTAAACGTCTTCAAAATTGGTACTTTGTATTTCGTCTTCTATCCGCATAATAGTAGTAATGAATGGGATACAAATATGTTTAATTATTTTTAATTTAACATGGATTTGTTGACCCGTTATCCGCTGCACCGGTTTCAGATTGGGTTAATGGCGGCCTGCCATAATTCCAGGGGCAGTGCAGGCATTTGTTTTTGCAGCAGTAGCCGCGCTTTAAATGGTATTGGGCTGTAAAAACAAAATTGCCATCGTCGTTAATATAGTAATCGGCACCCTCCTGCAACATCAATTCAGTATTTTTACAAAGATATCATCTTTTAGATAAGCCCGCAGGTGTTCGCCCTTGCCATGAAGCGTCCAAACCTGTTGGGGTTGGGTTTGGGCTATGGTTTGCAGGATATCGTTCCAGTCTACATGGTCGGATATAAATAAGGTGTCCTGGTTGTTAACCTGTAAATTTTTCCACCCGGAAGCAAACAACCGTTTTACTCCCGTAGCCCTGATGTAACTATCAAAAGTAAAAGGCGGAACGACATACACAAATTCATCCTGAACCTTCATTAGTTTACGCCCGTAAACCTGGTATTTACCCGGCGGGAAACCCATCTTTTCATAAATAAGATTGATAGGCATTATTTTATGGTGCACCAGGATCTTTTTTTGCGGCGCATGTTCGGTTATCAGGTTAATTAGCCGCTGGCTTTTGCCAAGCGCGTAAGCGCCCAACAGGATGTTTACTTTAATATCATTTATCTTTATGATCTCGGCAACCGGATCGGGATGGATCACAGCGGGATCAGCAAAAGTGCTTTCTGTAATCAATACATCAGCGGTAACCCATTCCACAGGCTCGCAGGTGGCATCTGGCTGCAGCTTGTAATCGCCGGTATAAAGGTAGCGCGCGCCCCGGTATTCCATCAGGATCTGAGCCGAGCCGAGCATGTGCCCTGCCGGCACAAGGGTTATGGTTACGCCGCCAACCACAAATGGCCGGTTAAACTCCGCTATGTGGAAAACCCTGGCTGCTGTACGGTCATATCTCAGTTGCATAATGCTTGCCGTAGCCCTGGTGCAATATACATTGGTGTTACCGCTTACGGCATGATCAGCATGGGCGTGTGATATGATAGCCGTTTTGGCCGGTTGTTGCGGGTCGAGATAGAAATCGCCGTATTTACAGTACAGGCCTTTATCATCAAAGTAAACAAAATCGTCGAGTATCATTAATTGCGGGAGAGTGACAGGTAAAGCTCGTGTAAACGCAGTATCTGCGGTATTACCAACTGCTTTCCGTCGTTGATAATTACATCATTGGCCAGTTTTACTTTTTCATCCTGGGGCATCTGGCGGGCCTCGCGGCTTTCCACATCGGCGCGGCTTAACTTATCGCGAAGCATTACACGGTTAATCCGGGTTTCGAGCGGGGCGGTGATCATAATAGCCCGGTCGCACATTTTATACGATCCGCTTTCAAACAAGATAGCAGCCTCCCGAATTACGTAGGGTGCGGCCTGGTGCAGCCCGTCAAATTGTTCAAAAGCCCTGAATACGGCGGGATGTACCAGCGCGTTCAGCTTATCAAGTTCGGCCTTGTTGTTGAAAACTATGTTGGAGATGTATTTACGGTTCAGGCTGCCATCACCCCTATAAGCCTCGTTGCCAAAAGCCTGTTTAATACCTGCAATAAGTACATCATCGGTAACCATTACCTTTTTAGCTTCGTCATCGGCATAAAAAACCGGTACGCCAAGCAATTCAAATACCTTGGCTATGGTTGTTTTGCCGCTGCCTATATTACCTGTTAAACCTACTTTAAGCATTATTTGGTGATGATGAAATCGATGTTGCCGGGTTCAACTTTTACTATTTTACAAAACGGGGGCACTCGGATCAGCTTTACCGGCAAGGTGCTGTAACCTTTATCGCGCCACAAATCCAGGTCGGCGGTAGCTTCAAAAAGATCTTCGTCCATATCGGGGTACCTGCTTAACGATGTGGTAAAAGTGATCTTTACCTTTTGCGGAAATACCTTTACATCCGCGTAATTATTATGGAGCAGCTTTACCGGGATCTCGAGTGTTTTTTCGGTAAACTCATCAACCGGTATAATGGCCTGTACCGATCTGGGGTAAACGTTCAGGTTTCCCTCTTTGCTGGGCTGCAGGTTTACCCGGGTATTAATCGTTTCGTTAATACCGGTTAATTTAAGCGAATCTGTTTTCCACGAAGTGATATCCTTCAGCCGTTCAACCGGGCCGCTCACGGTAACGTATGCCGGTTTCACCGTGATATTACCCGATATGGCAAACTGTTTTTGATAAACTATCCCGGTTACCAGTTCCACAGGTACTTTTTTTACCAGGCGGTTACTGAAATCAAAATACAAGGTATCCGGATCGATAGAGATGATCTGGCTCACACCTTCCTTACCCGCGTTAATTTGTTTTAACTGGCTGCTTAAAACCACGTAATTATGGTTTTCGAGCGTGTGCAGATCAACGGTAAGCGGTTTGCTATCGTTATTGATTTTTGAAAAAAGCATTTGCCAGCCGGTGCCCTTAATGGTAACGTCAACCGTATCGGGCTGCAGCGAATGAAAAGCGCGCTTTTGAGGAGCGTTTTTAAATATCAGCACCTCGCGGATGGTGTAGGGAATAGGATCAGAAAGGGTAGTAAAAATCCAGGCTACAACAGCCACGGCCAAACAGGTAAAAAATACCGATAGCCGCCTCCGTTCTGTTGCCGATAATTTTACTATTGCCATTATTTTTTAAGGTTAAAGGCGAAAGGTTAAAGGTGAAAGGTTTTCCACTTTAGTGTTTCCCTTTTCCTTTAACCTTTCATCCTGTTTGTTTTATGTAAGGAGTGTTTAAGGTTCAAAACGATAAGCTTCTACCTTTCGCCTTTAACCTTTTCCCTTTCACCTAAACAAAACTATGCTTTTTTCTCAACCGGCGGCGTATTCAGCGCTTTTGATGCCTCGAGCGAGATAGCTGATTTATCAAAGCGGATTTTGCCGTTATCAACCTCAACTAAAAAAGTAGTATCGTTAACAGCGATAATACGGCCGTGAATACCGGCAGTAGTCACTACTTTATCACCTGTTTTTAATTCTTCAACGTATTTTTTTTGGTCTTTTTGTTTTTTAACCTGCGGGCGGATCATGAAAAAGTAAAACACCACGATGATCAACACCATGGGTACCAGCTGGCCATACTGACCAAAACCGCCTGCCTCTAATAAAATAGTAGCTATCATTGTTTAAATTAATTATTTCTTTTTTAATACCTCGCCTATCAGGTGTACCATCGTTTCGGCGGGAATGGTGTTGGCGGTAACCGTAATTTGTTTATCCTGCAAACCGCTTTTGCCGGCACTGTTAAAGGTAACGCCTATAACAGCGCTTTCGCCGGGTTTAACCGGGCTTTTAGGCCAGGTTGGGGTAGTGCAGCCGCAGGTAGCACGCGCGTTGGTAATAATCAACGGCGATTTACCGGTATTGGTAAATTTAAAATCGTAATGCGTGGTATCGCCTTCGGTAATCTTGCCAAAATCGTGGCTTTCTTTTTCAAATTTCACCACCGGCGCGTTGGCCGCTTTGGCGCTGCTATCTGCCTGTGCCGTAGCGCTGCTATCTGCTTTGCTGCCGCTCCCGGTGCCATTGCAGGCTGCCAGTAACATGCCTGCTGCAACTAAACTTAAAAACAGTTTTTTCATTTTTCAGATTATTCTATAAGGCCGCGGCCAATTTTTTTGATCTTATTTTCGGCTTTCAGCTCAATCAAAATCTTGTCTAAGATACCGTTTATAAATGAATTACTTTTAGGTGTACTAAACTCTTTCGAAATCTCCAGGTACTCGTTAATAGTCACCTTAACCGGTATCGAATTAAAGTTAATAAACTCGGTAATAGCCATTTTCATCAGCAGTGTATCCATCATGGCAATACGCTCGGGCTCCCAGTTTTGGGTTTTGGCGGCAATCAGCTCCTGGTAAGCGCCATCGTACCGCACACTTTGCTGAAACAGGTTCACTACAAACTCGCGGTCTTCAACCCAGTTGCCGGTAATTTCGGCCAGGTGGTTAAGCTTGTAATCATCGTGCGAGAAGTTTTTGAACGTTTTGGCTATCAATGCCTGTAAAACATCCTTATCAACCGGCCAAAAAATAAACATATCCTCAAAAACCTGTTCGGCCAGCGATGATTTCAGGATCACTTTTTTGAAAATGAATTTGATGATGTCTTTGTCGGTTTGCAGGGTATCGCCGGTTTTGGCAAGATATTCTGCATACTCGGGCGAATTGCGGAGGGTGATGAAAAGGGTTTTGGCCAGTTCGGGTTCAAAATTCCAGTCAACCTTGTACTTTTTCTTAGCCTGTATGTACTCTTTGTTATCATTAAGGCTAACTATAAACCTGTTGGTGATAATTTTAAGGTTGGGGTTCAGGTCTTCGGCGGTGGGCAGGTGTTTGTTGGCACGTTCCTGTGCGTCGTTTTCTGAAAAACTTACCACTTCCCCAATCAGCGAGAGCATCCAGATATACATTTCGTAAACCTGATCGATGCTATGGAGCATGTTTTTTTCGAAAAGTTTAACATCTTTCGTATCCGATTGGTGATACGCGTACAGTGCCTGTAGTACTTTTACCCGGAGGTGCCTTCTGTTTAACATTTTTGTAAGAACGATTTTGGTTGCCTTGATGGCAAACGGTGATATAACTAATTAATTGTGTTTAATAGGATGATTTTACCTTGCGGATGTCTTCAATGCGTTTTTCGGCAATTTTATTGGCCGCGTTAATGGTTGAAATATTTTCGGCTTTTGATAGCTTTAATACGTTGCGCGTGGCTTCGTAAATATTTTCGGTAAGCTGAAGCGTGCGTTTCCTGTTAAAATTCATCAACTCGGAATAACCGGTGATGATGCCGCCCGCGTTAATTACATAATCGGGTGCAAACAGGATGCCCTTATCAACCAGCATTTGCCCGTGTTCGGCCTCATCCCGCAGCTGGTTATTGGCCGAGCCCGCTATGATACCGCATTTCAATTTACCGATGGTTTGGCTGTTAACCGTGCCGCCCATAGCGCATGGCGCGTAAATATCGGCATCGATATCAAAAATGGTGTTGTTTGATACCGCCTCGGCGCCATATTTTTTGGCTATCTGTATTACGCGCTCCTCGTTAATATCGCTGGCGTAAACCTTTACATTTTCATCGCGCAGTAAACGTACCAGGTTTTCGCCAACGTGACCAATACCCTGTACAATAACCGATTTGCCGGTTAAGCTGTCGCTACCGTACATTTCGCGGGTGCAGGCTTTAATGCCCATCAATACGCCGAGGGCTGTGATAGGCGATGGGTCGCCGCTGCCGCCAATATTTTCGGGTGCGCCGGTAACATGGGTGGTTTCCATTTTAATGTACTCCATGTCGCGCGGGTTGGTGCCCACGTCTTCGGCAGCAATAAATTCGCCGTTCAGGTTTTTTACAAACCGGCCGAATTTGCGCAGTAAAGCTTCGGTTTTGCCCTGGCGCGAATCGCCGATAATTACCGAATAACCGCCGCCCAGGTTAAGGCCTGCAATGGCCGCCTTATAAGTCATGCTTTTGGCCAAACGCAGCACATCGTCCAATGCTTCACCCTCGGTACGATAGGCCCACATGCGCACACCGCCAAAGGCAGGGCCCAGGGTAGTATCATGAATAGCGATAATCGCTTTCAGGTTGGTATCCGGGTCGGAGCAGAAAACAACTTTTTTGTGCCCGAAAGCATCAAGCTGATTAAATATGGATTCCGGTAGATGTTGCTCGGGCATTTGTTTGGACAAAATAATATTGTTTTTAAGGCCGCACAAAAGTAGCGGTTTTTTTAGTTATGACAAAGTAAAGATACGGTTGAATGATAAAAAGAGGACGGATATATTTATTGAATCGATATTATCACGATTATCAATAAAGATGATTTTTAAGAAGAGCAAGAAGCAAGTGTTTTGCTCTATGTACTATAAAAGAATATTTATAGGATTAATATACATTTTTGTATTATTAGTAGTACATTTAATAGACATTTATCATTATGTTTGGATCAATAATGATCCTAAGCTTTACAGTAAAAAAAGATAAAAAGGAAATTACCTTATACACTAGTAAGAGTAATTTAATTGATAACGAGCAGTATACGGGGTTGGAGGAGACGCCTTTATTTAAGGCTCAAATGGAAGGTCTAAAGAAACAATATCCTGAACTCATTTTCAAAACATCACCGTCAGATTGTTATAACTGCCATGGAATGACATTTGCAAGTAGAAGGACAGGGATATATGATGCAGAAGAGGTTAAGAAAATATTAATGGATGATGAGTTTCATGAGATTCAGTTGGGAGACGTTTTAGCGGGAGATATTGCCGTATGGTACGATAAAAAAAATGGTGACGCAGAACACTCTGGTTTTGTCATTTCAGTGCAACGAGATATACAACCAGTAGTGCCATTTGTAATAAGTAAATGGGGAATTACGTCAGAAGTAATACATTCCGTATACTTAACTCCATACTCCAATACGGATATTAAATATTATAGGTGTAAATTATGAATACAAATAAAGAACAATTGGACTTAAGTACTTTAATGAAGTATCTAAGTTTTGCTAATACACCATCATATTTGTATAAGCACTACAAAGAAAATGATTCTATCGCGACTCTATCAAGCAGTTATTCAACTGATGCTATAGTAAGTGATTTTATGGCAATTGTTAATACGGAAAGGCGAACAATAGAAGATTTAACATTACTATATTCTTTTATAATCGCTTTGACATTTAAACCTACAGAGCAAGTCAACTTTTTCTTTAAACAATTGAAGGATGCGCCGTTGAGATGGGCTGAAAAAATTGCCTCTATATATTTCGCAAATAATTCATCTGAAGTGTGTGATTATAATATAGTGTCTGAAAATATTAGTTTCCAGAAAGATTTAAAAGTAAACACTGAAATATTTTAAATATGTATTTACAATCGCTATTGGTTGCAGAAGAGGGTTTAAGAGATTATAATAGCAATAAGATATCTTTAATAAATATCATAGATTCAGTATCTGCTACTGCTTTTCCATTGTCTCTTGAAAAATTTGTAGTCTTTGCTTTGGCTTACAGAGAAGCAACTGATTTAGAGATATACCAGTTCTCAGGTACATTATTTATATATAATAATGATGAGCTTTTAAAGTCTTCCGATTTTAACTTTAAATTTGGAGAGAAAAATGTTATGAGATATTTATCTCGTTGGAGCGGTGTTGTATTTCAATCGCCAGGTACATGTCGAATTGTAATGAAATTTGAAAACGGCACAACGAAAGAAGTTTATTTTGAATTAAAAAAAATCGATAAGTGATTTATCGGAATCTAAGGCAAATGCTCTTGCCTTAGATTGTTCGATCCTTTGCTGATGCACGTATGCCATGTGTATTTCATAGGAATAGTATTGAATTGTTAAGTAACCAGATTGCCCCGCTACCGCAAGCGAGGACGCTTGCGGTAGCGGGAGTATTGCGCTAAAGCTCCATCTTTACTACGCGAATTTTATTAATCAAATCGGTTCGCGTAGTTAAGCCCTCTTTTTTCAACTTATCTACTACTATGTTAAACATAGGCTGTTTTTTTTCTATGTCAAATTCGTTGTTGTTGTTTGTTACGATATATAAGTCAATGAAAGTTTGATTTCCCTCTCTTACTGTGCAAACATTCATTCGAATAGCGTGCTCAATTGATCCAATCTCCCCGGATTTTAATAAATGTGGTTGATAGGTTCCCGATTGAATAATTTCGTTGTTGTATCCGTAAGCAAACCACGTTCCATTGGGAACGCCGTTTAAAAACGAAGTTTTGCCAGAAACCTGTCCGGTGATAAATTTCGATACGGCCACGCCGGTATATGGAACATTGGTGTTATTGGATATAAAATACATATTGCTCTTTATTACCATGTCGTCAATTTGCACATCCTTAACTGAGCATCCCGTAATAATTAAGAACGTAATAAAAATTATCTCTTTTATTTTTTTCATAGATCATCTTCAAAAAGAAAATTGAGCATTTGCTATATCCGCTACCGCAAGCGTCCCCGATTGTGGGCGCTATGCTAAGCTGTACGCCCCCCCTCAGCAGCTTATTGACCTAATCTCGGGCAACAAGCGAGGTATCTATTCATTAGCCCTGTTTTTACTAACCATTTGCATCGCTTTTACTTTTAAACCCTGGGCTTCGTTTGCGAGATTGGCCGCGCTTTTTAAATCCGGCAGACTTTCAAATTGATAGCGCTCTATGATCGGCAAGGTAACGGCCAGTTTTAAAGCAAGGTGATAGTCGCCCACCTTTATCCTGTTGCTATCAATATGGTTTACCAAAATTGAGAACTGGTTTATGGTGTCCTGGTACTTATGTCGGCTTTGATCTATCATCTCCCTGAAATGAGCCCTCAAAACAGTGTCTTTGATATTCAATAAAAGGTCGCCTGCCGACCTGTAATACTCCAACGATTTCCCGTTGTACATGTCAAACTGTTTCAGGCTGTCAGCGGCTCCGTCATCAAAATGCCGGATCAAATCTTCCAACTTGCGCAGTTCGGGCCGTTTTAGCAATTGGTTAGCATAAATATCATCAATCAGGTTAGCCCCTCTCGAACCTTTTATGGCTGAAAGATCAGTGCTATCATCCGGTATCGACTTAGTAATATCTTTACGTAACCGGGTATTATCATTTTTGGCATTGTTACAGGCAGTACAGATAAATAAAAGTATTGCGGGCAATAAGGTATTAATTTTCATGGTTGAATATAAAACATTGCTACCGATTACTCAAAATGATTGTGCCCCGAATAAGGGTTAAGCATCACTCTGCCATTGTATGGCAAACGTAGTTGTGCTTTGCCATTGCCTTAGGCTCATCACCGTTCTGTCAAAACAAACATTCAGCCTGCTCATTACTACGTCAATCTTTATCTTTGCCTTCAAAAAATCAAGGGAACGTATGGCAGATCACAGCAACCGCATTGCAGCATTAAAAAACGACATCCAACCTTTACGCGATCAACTCATCAATCATCCGCTTTATAAAAACATTAGCTCGCTAGATGAGCTTACTGTTTTTATGGAGCACCATGTGTTTGCCGTTTGGGATTTTATGTCGCTGTTAAAGGCCTTGCAGCAAAGGCTTACCTGTACCGTTACACCATGGATGCCAACCGGCAACGCCAATACCCGCTACCTGATTAACGAAATTGTTGCCGGCGAGGAAAGCGACGTAGACGAGCAGGGGAACCGCGCAAGTCATTTTGAGTTGTATTTGCGCGCTATGCAACAGGCCGGCAGTGAAGCGAAAGGCATCCAAAACCTGTTTAACGAATTGCACTTTGGCAAACATGTGGATGAAGCTTTAATTATTGCCGATATCCCGGTTGCAGCCCGCAACTTTGTGCAGCATACCTTCGAGGTGATCAATACCAATAAAGATTACCTGCAGGCCGCGGTATTTACTTTTGGCCGAGAAGACCTGATTCCTGAAATGTTTATAAGTATTGTTAAAGAGTTAAGCCGACAGTTGCCCGGCAAAGTTGATATCCTGCTTTACTACCTTGAACGCCATATTGAAGTTGACGGCGACCACCACTCGCAACTGGCCTACCAGATGACCGCCGAACTTTGCGGTGATGACGACAGTAAATGGGCCGAAGCTACCGAAGCTGTGAAGGAAGCTTTACAAGCCCGTATAGCACTTTGGGACGGCATATCTGAAGCGATAAAAGTAGAAGTAAGCAGCCCCCTCTAAATCTCCCCCGGCAGGGGAGACTTTTGATTTGCATTCTGGAGTTTTTAAAAGCCCTCCCTTCCGGGCAGGGTTGGGTGGGGCTGCTACAGCTTATTCAATTCATCCATCAGCACCTTGCTGTACTTGTTAAAATAGCGCCTCACCCCAAAACCCATTACCGTTTGGATGCCCCTGGTAGCGTTGGTTAAAAACACCTCATCGGCTTCGTACAAAATATCGGGATTGATCTGGGCTTCGGTTAGGGGGATATTGTTTTCTTCGGCCAGTTTAATCACTACCTGGCGCATTACGCCTTCCACACACCCCTCGCTTAAAGCAGGCGTATACAAATGATTTTGGTAATTAATAAAGATATTGGAGCTGCTGGCCTCGCATAAATTGCCGTTTTGGTTCAACAGAAAAACATCATCAAGCCTGTTTTGCGTTTTATGGATGCCCGCCATCACATAAATAAGCGAGTTGCAGGTTTTTATGTTGGATAGGTAATTACATGGCTTGGGCAAATCGGCAAAAACATCCATAATAAGCCCGCGCTCGTTTAAAAAATAGCGGGGCTCCTCGCTGGGGTTCAGTTCCAGGCAGTAACCCATTTTGTTTTGGCTTGGCGTGTAAAGGCCTTCGGCATCGCGGTAAACAGTAAGGCGCAGCCTGCCATGCTTAACTCTGTTACGGCGGGCCAGTTCGGTCACTATCTCGTTTAAAAACCAGGTATCCATTTGCGAGTACCCGTCAATTTTGAGGGCTTTCATGCCGCGCTGCAGCCGGTCGGCATGCAGTTCGGCAAATTTCAGTTTTCCCTTCATCAGCCGCATACTTTCAAACAGGCCGTCGCCATATTTAAAGCCCCGGTTACCGACGCTCAACAGCGGTGTGTTTTGCGGAAAATATTCGCCGTTAAAATTGATGAATACGGGCATCATGTTATAAACAGGTATAATCTAAAGGCTGCTGGTTAATTGTTAAATGGCTGTTTCTGTTAAACGTATTATTCCCTGTTGTCGGTATCGCTGTACCTTCGCCATTTGGCCAGTACAGCTTCAAAATCGGCCGGTAGGGGCGATTCGAAGTGCACCTGTTTTTTTAATGTAGGGTGTAAAAAGCCTAAAGTCTGCGCGTGCAGCGCCTGCCTCGGCATCAGCGCGAAACAGTTTTCAACAAACTGTTTGTACTTGCTGAAGCTGGTACCCTTTAAAATCTTATCGCCGCCGTAAGTAGCGTCGCTAAACAGCGGGTGACCAATATGCCGCATATGCGCCCTGATCTGGTGGGTACGCCCGGTTTCCAGCTGACATTCTATCAGCGTAACATAGCCCATCCGCTCCAAAACCTTATAGTGCGTTACAGACCATTTGCCTTTTTCCGGGTCATCATATATCGACATTACCCTTCTATCGGCCACACTGCGGCCAATATAGCCGGTTACGGTGCCATCTTCAGGTAAATCGCCCCAAACCAGCGCTATGTATTTACGGGTAATGGTATGCTCAAAAAACTGTTTAGCAAGCCAGGTCATGGCGCGTTCGTTTTTACTGATAAGCAGTAACCCCGAAGTATCTTTATCAATACGGTGTACCAGGCCGGGCCTGCCATCATTACCAGGCAGAGTAGGTAACTGCTGAAAATGATAAACCAGGGCGTTTACCAGCGTACCTGTGTAGTTGTTATAGCCGGGATGTACCACCATGCCCGGTTCCTTATCAACCACCAGCACATCATCATCTTCATAAATAATATTGATGGGGATGTTTTCCGGATATACTTCCGTATCGCGCGGCGGGTGAGGCAAAACCACCGAGATCACATCCAGGGGTTTTACTTTATAGCTGGATTTGATGGTTTTATCGTTCACCAGCACGTTGCCCAGCTCAATGGCGTTCTGGATGCGGTTGCGCGAGGCATTCTCCACCCGGTGCATCAAAAACTTATCAATACGCAAAAGCGACTGCCCCTTATCAACAACTATGCGCAGGTGTTCATAAAGGTCCTGTTCTTCCTGTTCAACAAGTTCGGGTTCGTATGCCATTTGAGGCGCAAAAGTAATCGTTTTTTGTGGTTCGTTAAGCGTAATATTGCAATAGCATTAAGGCGATATTATTTTATGAACATCGATCTGGAAATTTTCAGCCCCGTACAGCCCATCAGCAACCCCATGTTTGATGCCCGGGGGGTGAAGGTTTTAATTAAACGCGATGACCTGATCCACCCCATGATATCGGGCAATAAATGGCGCAAACTTAAATACGTACTTAAAAGGGCACAGCATCAGCACAAAATACACCTGGTAACCTTTGGCGGCGCATACTCCAATCACCTGCTGGCAACCGCTGCCGCGGCGGCCAGGTTCGGCTTTAAAAGCACCGGCATAGTGCGGGGCGAGCAGGTTGATAACGACACCTTATTTTTATGCCGTCTGCATGGGATGCAACTGCAATTTACCAACAGGGACAGCTATCGGGATAAACCGGCATTGTTTCAGCAATTTTTTGGTAACAACGGGCAGGCTTTTTTTATTGATGAAGGTGGAGCATCGGCCGAAGGGGCTTTGGGTTGCAGCGAACTGGTAGATGAATTGCCCGAAACCTACGATCATATCTTTTGCGCCTGCGGAACCGGCACCACGGCGGCAGGCATCATCAACGGCTTAGGCAATCATCAGCTTAAAACGAAATTTAATGCGGTGCCTGTATTTAAAAACGGCGGTTTCATTAAAAATGAGATCGACAGGTTTTTAACAGTCGCCGCTGATTTTAACGTTCACACCGGCTACCATTTTGGGGGATATGGAAAAGCAAACGATGAACTGATCAACTTCATTAAAAAGTTTGTGGCCGACACCGGTATCCTGATTGAACCGGTTTATACCGGCAAAATGATGTACGCGTTATTTGACCAGGTTGAAAAAGGCGCGTTTAAGCCGGGGAGCAAAATTTTAGCCGTACACAGCGGCGGAATCTGGGGGTTATTGGGGATGAAGGAAAAGTTTGACCGATGGTCTTTTTGATTGCGTTGATTTTGTCTGAACCGAAATTTATCGAATTAAGAAATTACCAGAATTTTAAAGCGGTTAGCAAATTCCATAAATTCTAATAATTCCCCCAAATTCGAGTTCAGACAAAAGAAGCGAAACAAAATCCCGTAATCCAAAAATCCTCCCAAATCCCGGTTCAGATTACGCATCCATATTGATCGGTATTTCAAAATAAAACGTCGATCCCTTTCCATACTCACTTTCCACCCATAATTTTCCGTTGTGTCGGGTTACTATCTCATTGCAGATATACAGGCCGATCCCCAGGCCCGACATGTGTGAAGCCAGATTTTCGACCCGGTAAAACCTCGAAAAAACACGATCTAACTGATCGGGCTGGATACCGATACCAAAATCCTGTACCGAAACCCTGAATTTATCGCCGTTCACACCTGCCGTAATGATTACCTCATCGGCTTTAGGCGAATATTTAACCGCGTTGGTGATCAGGTTTATGATAACCTGCTCAATACGCTGGCTGTCGCCGTTTATAAACAGTGTTTCAAATGGCATATTAAAAATAAGCCGGTGCGACGGGTTGGTTTGCTGCAAAATTTCGCGTAAATCGGTAAGCAGCCTCACCACATCAAAACCGGTATAAGTAAACGGGAGCTTACCGGTTTGAATTTTGGTAACATCCAGCAAATCCGATATCAGCGTGGTTAATTTACCAACCTGGTCAAGCGCTTTGCCTACAAGCACCTTATTTTTTTCATCGGCTACTAAATTCCGTTCTATAATTTGCAGATAGCCTTTCAGGCTGGTAACGGGGGTACGCAATTCGTGACTGGCAAGACCTATAAACTCGTCCTTTTTTTCGTTAAGCTGCTTAATATCCTCGTAAAGTTTGGCGTTGTCAAGCGCAACAGCTGCCTGGGCAGATACGGCCACCACAAGCTGCTCATGCTCGTGGGTAAACTTAGCCGGTTCGGGGTGGCCAAAAAACAAGCCGCCTATCACCTTGCCCGATTTTGCCCTCACCGGCACCGCCAGGTAACTCACTACCGGCAAATGCCCTGCAGGTTTGCCAAAATGCGGATCATTTTTTCCGTAACGCGCATCTTTGGTGATATCGTCAACCCTTACCGCGCCCTCACCGCTAAACGTAGGGTGAAAAACTGCTGTATTACGGGGCATCTCCAGGTTTTCGAAAGCCTCACGCGGGGCGCCCGATAAGGTGAACAGCTTATATGATTCGCCCTTTTCATCAATAAGGTTATGAAAAAAAGCGCCGAACTGTGCGCCGCAGAGTTGCGTGGTAGCATCGGTAACCTTTTGCAGGATGTTCTGGATATCCAGTTCGGCCGAGATCACCTGCCCTATGGTGTTCAAAATCTCCAACCGCTCGGCATATTGCCGCGTACGCTCTTCGGCCTCTTTTTGCCTGCGTATATCCCGTATTATTTTTGAGGCGCCAATTACCCGGTTGTTGCTATCCCTCATGGGCGATACGGTAAGTGAAATTCTCACCTCATCGCCGTTTTTGGCTTTGCGTACGGTTTCAAAATGTTCAACGCGTTCGTTAGCTTTTATTTTTGAAACGATAAGCTTTTCTTCATCATACCTGTCTTCGGGCATTAACTGGAAAATATGTTTTCCGATGATCTCTTCTTCCGTGTAGCCAAACAGGCGTTGCGCGGCATTATTCCAGCTGGTAATTATCCCATCCAGTGTTTTACTGATAATCGGGTCTTCCGACGAATCGATAATCGAGGCCAGCATCGCCTTTCGCGACTCATGGCTTTTTTGCGCCGTAACATCAACCAGCATGCTAACCGCGCCAATCAGTTCCTGTTTTTCATTAAAACGCGGCCGCGGGGTAGGTAAAATATACCTGATGGTGCGATCGCCGCGTTCAATTATAAGCTCCTCGCCGATAACAGCCACACCCGTTTGCAGGGTACGCCCCATGGGCGATTGTTCATAAGACAGCACGGTGCCATCGGTACGAAAAAGCTTCCAATCCATAAACCACTTGTCGCGACCAATATGTGGTGGCCTTCCCCATAACTCAACGGCGGCTTTATTAAATGAAACTATATAGCCATCCTTGTCGCAGGTATATACCGCAATGGGCAAATCTTCGAGCAGGTCCCAGGCTTCAGTACCGGCAAGCGTTGCCTTTAAGGCTGTTTTGGTTTGATAGGCTGACGATGGTTCTACTCCCATATTTTCACTGGTACCCCACTTTAATTATGCAGTGCTGCTAAATTAAATAATAAAATAACCAACCAATAAAAGAATTTAATCGAAAGGAAACTCCTGGTGAGGTGATTAATTGCTATAAGATACATACAATCAACATTGAAGTATGTTTGAGCGGGCTTCATAAAATCGCTCTTAAAAAATCATCAATGCTCACCAGGCGTTACCCCAAATTTTGTTCCGCTGGCACCACCTCTATATAAGCCGGGCAAGTGGTTTGGTTTTTAGGAGGCGTAAAATGAAAACAATGATGATTTTGCTCCATTTATTCAAAAACATACGGCTTGCCAAAGTGTACCATTTTTGAGTTTGGTACAAAAAGTAAGTTTAAACAATTTAAAGTTACTTTTTGGTCAATCGGTTCAAAAACTGCCTAAATTTTGATTTTAGGCAGTTTTTATTAAATTTGTAACAAACCAATTTGATATGTACAACCTACTTGTTTCTCCGCAAAACGTGCAGGCTTCGTTACAGAAGCATGTGTTAGCCGACGGCTTCGACCTCACTTTCGATATGGAAAAAAGTAAGGGTGTTTATATTTACGATGCCAAATACAACCGCACATTACTTGATTTTTTTACCTGCTTCGCCTCGGTGCCGCTGGGTTATAACCACCCCAAAATGGTAAACGACGAGGAGTTTAAAAAAAACCTGATGCTTGCGGCCTTAACCAACCCTTCAAACTCGGATATTTACACTACCCAGTACGCCCAGTTTGTTGAAACCTTTGCCCGTATAGGTATTCCCGATTATTTACCGCATGCTTTTTTTATTGCAGGCGGGGCTTTGGCTATTGAAAACGGACTTAAAGTGGCTATGGACTGGAAAGTGCAAAAAAACTTTGCCAAAGGTTACACCAAAGAAAAAGGCTTTAAAGTACTCCACTTTGAGCATGCCTTTCATGGCCGTTCGGGTTATACCTTAAGCCTTACCAATACCGTACCCAATAAAACCAAGTGGTTTGCCAAGTTCGACTGGCCTCGGGTATCTGTACCTTATATCAATTTTCCGTACAGTGATGCCAATCACGATGATTTACTGCACCGCGAGGCGCTGTCTGTGGCACAAATAAGGCAGGCCTTTGCCGATAACAAGGATGATATTTGCGCCATCATTATCGAGCCCATCCAATCGGAAGGGGGGGACAACCATGTGCGGAAGGAATTTTTGGAAAAACTGCGCGAACTGGCCGACGAATACGAGGCCTTATTAATTTACGATGAGGTGCAAACCGGCGTGGGCTTAAGCGGTAAATTCTGGTGCCATGAACACTTCGGCGAAAAAGCCCGTCCGGACATTTTAGCCTTTGGCAAAAAAATGCAGGTTTGCGGCATACTGGCAGGCCGCCGTATTGATGAGGTGGAGGATAATGTTTTTAAAATATCATCGCGTATTAACTCAACCTGGGGAGGTAATTTGGTTGATATGGTACGTTCATCAAAAATACTGGAGATTATTGAAGAGGATAAACTTTGCGATAACGCGGAGGCAATGGGCCAATACCTGCGGGCAGGTTTAAGTGAAATAGCACAGCGGAACCCGGTAATCAGTAATGTACGCGGCCGTGGATTGCTCACCGCCTTTGATTTTCCTGACAAAAACACAAGGGATAATTTCTTGAAAAGAGGATTTGATAATAATATTATGTATCTTGGTTGCGGTGAGAAGAGCATACGTTTCCGCCCGGCGCTCATTATTGAAAAAAGCCATATTGACACAGGCCTGGATATGATAAATCAGATATCGGCCGCCCTGTAACTATTCACAAAGAGAACCTTGTTATTGCCCCATTTTACGGGGTGCACAACTGGATGTTAACTAATATTTAATAAGGACAAAAGCACATCTATTATTTGCAAAATACAAAAGATATTAAAATACGCTACTTTTTTTCCAAAATACGCTATATTTTTTGTTATTATTCCAATTAGATTTGTTGTAACCCGTTTTAAGTAACGTAGTTCTATCCATTTGTTATGAGTAAACATATAGAGAAATTAAAAAAACAACTTATTGAGGTTGCGGAAGTTGTAAATTCGTTTAAATCAGAAGCAGTACAGGTTCGGATTATTGATCGCCTACTGGAGGTAATGATTGAATCTGAAAAAACGGATGCGGAAGGCGCCGATTTGTTCAGCAAAAAAGGACGCAAATTACGTTTGGAAGATGAAAACGGGGTAGTTACCGGTCGTAAAAAACCAGGTGCCACTAAAATATTGAACCAGCTGCTGAATACCGATTTTTTTGATAGTCAACGCTCTATATCATCTATAGCGAACTATTGCAAAGAGCAATATGATTCGGACTTTAAAACTTCCGAGTTATCTGGGATCCTTTTAAAACTGGCTAATGAAAATAAGCTCAGAAGAGAAAGAAGCAACGAAAATAATCGTTTTGAATATATTAAAGCTTAAACAGATCTAATATCCACATATTAAAAAGAGCCTCCCCGATAAACAGGGAGGCTCTTTTTGCTGAAACAGGTCAGCTATTTTGCAAATAGCGGTATAAAAATTCCTACTTAAGATTAAACAGGTTATCTACCCCTAAAATTTTCCTGCTTGTAAAACCTTCGGCATATTTAGCACCAATTGCCTTACCAAATTCCCGGGCACGCCCTGTAACTATTTCAATAAAATCGGGAGTTGAAATGTAGGTTTGCGGCTCCCCTTCCCAATCAGGGTTGTAAAACTGCGACCCATAAGCATAAATGCTTTCAATCTTTTTGTCCCAGTGTTCGGTAATGTCTACCAGTATATCAGGCGTTATATAGTTATCCTGTATGAAATGCATCACCAGGTCTGGTCGCCAGGCTTCCTGAACTTCGCCGTTGCCGTGATACGTTTCAATTTTTCTGAGCCCGGCCAGAAATGCCGAAGCCTCCACCAGTTGATTGGCCCGGCCATGATCGGGGTGACGATCATGATAGGCATTGGTAATAACAATTGCAGGTTTATATTTACGGATAGCTTCGATAACCTTGATCTGGTATTCGCGGGTGTTTTCAAAAAAGCCATCCGGTAAACCAAGGTTTTCGCGCACAGCAAGGCCCAGGATCTTCGCCGCTGCTTCAGCCTCCTGTTTACGGATCTCGGCCGAGCCGCGGGTACCCAGTTCGCCGCGGGTAAGATCAATAATACCCACTTTATAACCGAGGGCTATATGTTTTAAAATTGTACCGGCACAGCCCAGTTCCGCATCGTCGGGATGTACGGATAAAACCAGTATATCTAATTTAAGCATGGCGCAAAGGTAAGTTATTGCTTAGCCGGGGCTGTCAGCAGGCGGTCAATCTTTTTCCTGATTTTTGACGACAGCGGCTTGGTGAAAGGGTAGTAAAAATCAACCACATGGCCTTCCTGATCAACTAAAAACTTATGAAAATTCCACCGGGGGCTTGAAGCCAGTTTACCATTCGCTTTCTTATCGGCAAAGAACCGGTACAGCGGATGGGCGTAGGCTCCCCTAACTTTTATCTTATCAAACACCGGGTAATTGGCGCCATAGTTTTCACAAAACACGCCGATGGCTTGTCCGTCTAAAGGTTCCTGCTGGCCAAAATCGTTAGAAGGGAATGCGAGGATCTCAAAATCGCGCCCCGCAAATTGCTTTTTCAATTCCGCAAGCTCTTTAAGCTGCGGGGTAAAGCCGCATTGTGAAGCGGTATTTACAATCAACAGTACTTTACCTTTATACGCGGAAAGATCGGTTTCTTCACCGTTTAGCTTTTGAACGCTAAAGCGGTAAATGCTTGTATTATCCATTAATTAGTTATTGGTCGAGTCGTAACCGGCCTGGGTTAATATGGCCTCAATGTCACGCTGCTCCTCGCGGTCGTAAGTTTCTTTAAGGTTATGACCAAATATGCTGGCTATTGATTGAAACATGAATGCCTTAAAACCGCCTTTCAGTTCTTTAACCATGGCAAAGCTTGTTTGGCCCGTTTCGCGATCAATCAACTTGATCAAAACCTCTCCCTGACTAATTGTCAGGTTCTTTATTTCTTTATTAAACAGGGTTTTTATTTCGTCTTCGCACTTGCTTACAAGCTCCTTTTGGGTTTTCTTATCGGCAGTAACCGCAAGGTCACGTTGCAGCTGGCGGTATCTTTGCCCGGCAAAGCGCGCGTACGGCAACACTTTAAGCACATTGTAACGCAGGCGACGATAATTTAGCCTGTCGGCTTCGCTGGCAAAAATGCGGGTATCTACAATTTTCACCTCGGGCTCAACAATCCATGGCACCAGTTCGCCATCTAAAACAGTCATAGCCGTTTTGATGGTATCATTTTTGCCAAGTTTTACAGATGGAGGCGTAGGCGTAACGGCAGGCGCAGTTGTCTGGGCGTTTGCAACGCCAAGCAGACAACAGAACAACAACACAAAACCAATAAATTTCATATTTTTACTTACAACAAAAATAATGTAATTTTTTTTGGTATTTTACTAATACCCGCAATAATATTTATTTGCCGGGTGTTTACAATTTTATACCGTTAATACCCCGTACATGAAAGACTTAGTGATTGATCTGGAAGCCGAGAAGAACGAGATACTGAAAAGATACCGCGCCTTGCTGCGTGCCTGTAAATCAACCCTCCAAAAGGGCGATAAGCGCATGATACGCAAGGCTTTTGATATGGCCCTTGAAAGCCATAAAGATATGCGCCGTAAAAGCGGCGAACCTTATATATACCACCCCATTGCCGTTGCCCAGATAGCTGCCGAAGAAATTGGGCTGGGCACCACATCTATAGTGTGCGCCTTACTGCATGATGTGGTTGAAGATACCAGCGTTACATTGGATGAAATTGAAATGGAATTTGGCAAAAAAGTTGCCAAAATCATTGACGGGCTTACCAAAATTTCGGGGGTGTTTGATACCAACAGTTCGCTGCAGGCCGAAAACTTTCGTAAAATGCTGCTCACCCTGGCCGATGATGTGAGGGTGATACTCATTAAGCTGGCCGACCGGCTGCACAACATGCGCACCATGGAGTTTATGCCGAGAGATAAGCAATTGAAACTCTCGTCAGAAACGGTGTACCTGTACGCTCCCCTCGCTCACCGCCTGGGTTTGTACGCCATAAAATCCGAACTGGAAGATCTGTCCATGAAATACATGGAGCGGGAAACCTACCAGTTCATCAAAAATAAACTGAACGAAAAAAAGACGGAGCGCGAACGGTTTATCCGCGATTTTATCGAGCCTATCAACAAGGTTTTACATAGCCAGGGTCTGGAAGCCGATATATTTGGCCGCCCGAAATCTATCCACTCCATCTGGAATAAGATGAAAAAGAAATCGATACCTTTTGAAGAGGTGTACGATCTTTTTGCCATCCGCATTATTTTGGATAGCCCCCAGGAGCATGAAAAAGCCGACTGCTGGAAAGCTTACTCGATAGTTACCGACCAGTACCGCCCCAACCCCGACAGGCTTCGCGACTGGATCTCATCACCCAAAGCAAACGGTTACGAATCATTACACACTACGGTAATGGGCCCCCGGGGGCAATGGGTTGAGGTACAGATCAGAACCAAACGCATGAATGAGATTGCCGAAAAGGGCTTTGCCGCGCATTGGAAATATAAAGAATCCAGCACCGACAGCGGCCTGGACCAATGGGTAAGCAAGGTGCGCGAGATGCTGAAAAACCCGGACAGTAACGCGCTTGATTTCATCGACGACTTTAAAATGAACCTCTTTAGCGATGAGATCTTTATTTTCACGCCGAAGGGCGCGCTCATCCAGTTACCGTTAAACGCTACCGCGCTCGATTTCGCGTTCGAAATCCATACCGATGTAGGTGCGAGCTGTATAGGCGCCAAAGTGAACCACAAACTGGTGCCGTTAAGCTATAAACTGCAAAACGGCGACCAGGTAGAGATCATTACCTCCGGCAAACAAACACCTAAGGAAGATTGGCTGAACTTTGTGGTTACCGCCAAGGCTAAAGCCAAAATTAAATCGGCTTTAAAAGAGGAGAAACGTAAAATTGCCGAGGACGGCAAGGAGATCCTGGAGCGTAAAATGAAATCGCTCAAGATCACTTACAATTCTGAAAACCTGCAGAAGATCAGCTACTTTTTTAAACTTCAGGCTACCCAGGATCTTTTTTACAATGTTGCCAAAGGCATTATTGATATGAAAGACCTGAAGGAATACCTGGCCTCCGAAAAAGTGGTTGATAACAAACCGCAGGACAAAATGGACCAGGAGCAGGTTCAAACCCTCATTAAAAATATCAAAGCCAAAGACAGTGATATTTTATTGATTGGGGAGGACATGCAGAAGATAGATTATAAGCTGGCCAACTGCTGCAACCCTATTCCGGGCGATGATGTTTTTGGCTTTGTTACCGTGAGCGATGGTATCAAAATTCACCGTACCAACTGCCCTAACGCGGCCAAGCTGATGGCTAATTACGGCTACCGTATAGTGAAAGCTCGCTGGACCAACCAGCAGGAACTTGCCTTCCTTACGGGCCTGCGTATTACCGGTATTGACGAGGTTGGCCTGATCAACAAGCTCACTACCGTAATATCAAACGACTTTAAGATCAATATCCGCTCCATCACTGTTGATAGCGATAACGGTATTTTTGAAGGCCAGCTGATGCTTTATGTAAATGATACCGGCCACCTGGATACCCTGATCAAAAACCTGAAACAGGTAAAGGGCGTAACAGCGGTTAACCGTTTTGATTCGGCTATTGAGAAAGCGTCCTGAGTAGAGAAACAGGAAATTAAGAGGAAGGAATACAGAGGCAGGCAATCAAGAATTAAGAGACAAGACGAAACTCATTACTCTTGCTTCCTGATTCTTGACTTCCTGACTTCCTGACTCTAACAATCCTATTCCCATAAATAATTAATAACTTTGCTACGTTAATATAACATTATGCCACAGCAGGATACCATACCCATGGTTAAGAAGATTTTTGAGGCTTACCTCGAAAATAAAAATTTGCGTAAAACACCCGAGCGTTTTGCCATACTTGAAGAGATTTATTCCCGTACCGATCATTTTGATGTGGAATCGTTGTACATCCACATGAAAAATAAAAAATACCGTGTGAGCCGTGCTACCGTGTATAATACACTGGAGCTGCTGGTATCATGCGATCTGGTTACCAAGCACCAGTTTGGTAAAAACATGGCCCAGTTCGAAAAATCATACGGCTACAAACAGCATGATCACATCATTTGTATTGATTGCGGCAAAGTGGTTGAGTTTTGTGATCCGCGCATCCAGCAGATCCAGAGCATGATGGGCGATATTTTAAAGTTTGATATCAAACACCACTCGTTAAACCTTTATGGCAATTGCACCAAATTAAGGGATGGTAATTGTGACAGAAAAATTTAACTTTGCCCCCTTTCATAACACATATTCTTGAACTTACGATAAATTAATGGCTGTTGACGTATTATTAGGCCTCCAGTGGGGCGACGAAGGAAAAGGAAAAATTGTTGACGTACTGAGCGCGGGCTACGACCTGATTGCACGTTTCCAGGGCGGGCCAAACGCGGGTCATACTTTGGAGTTCGACGGTAAAAAGTTTGTTTTGAACACCATTCCTTCGGGTATATTTTTTGAAAACACCATCAACCTTATCGGTAATGGCGTTGTGATCGACCCCATCACCCTGAAAAAAGAACTGGATAAATTAAAAGATGCCGGTCACGACCTGCTGGCAAAAAAAAATCTTTTAATTGCTAAAAAAGCGCACCTGATATTGCCAACCCACCAGTTGCTGGATGCTGCAAACGAGAAAAAAATGGGCGAAGGCAAAATTGGTTCAACCCTGAAAGGTATCGGCCCTACTTATATGGATAAAACCGGCCGTAACGGTTTACGCATCGGCGATATTACCCTGCCCGATTTTAAAGAGCGCTACCAGAAACTGGTTGACAAACATGTATCCATGCTGCAACAGCTTTACGGCGAGGTGGCCGACTTTTCGGAACGTGAAACTTTATTTTTTGAGGCACTGGATGTATTGCGCCAGTTCCCGCTGGTTGATTCTGAACATTTGGTAAACAACTATATTAAACAAGGCAAAAAAGTATTGGCCGAAGGCGCGCAGGGCGCTATGCTGGATATCGACTTCGGATCGTATCCATTTGTAACTTCATCAAATACTACGGCTGCCGGCGCTTGTACCGGTTTAGGTATTGCCCCACAGCAAATTGGCGAAGTAATCGGCATTTTCAAGGCTTACTGTACCCGTGTTGGCGGCGGTCCTTTCCCTACCGAACTGGAAAACGAAACAGGTGAAGAATTACGGAAAGTTGGTCATGAGTTTGGCGCCACAACAGGTCGCCCGCGCCGTACCGGCTGGATTGATCTTCCTGCGTTGAAATACGCTATTATGCTTAACGGCGTTACCCAATTAGTAATGACCAAGGCTGACGTATTGAGCGGTTTTGAGAAAATTTATGCGGCTACCCATTACAACTACCTGGGCGAGCAGATCGACTATATGCCTTATGATATTTGCTCGGTAAAACCGGAGCCTGTTTACAAGGAAATTGAAGGCTGGAATGAAGATTTGACCGGGATTACCGAACTATCTGAAATCCCCGCCAAACTGCAATCATACATTGATTACCTGGAAGCCGAACTTGGCGTACCGGTAAAATATTTATCTGTAGGTCCGGACAGGAAACAGACTTTAACATTACATTAATAACATAACTGTCCGTAGAGACACGGCCTACATGAAGGTAAAGAAACGAGAAAAGATCAGCTTAAGCTGATCTTTTCTCGTTTCTTTACCTTCCTCCGTTTCGTGTCTCCACGAAACGAAACCGCCATGCAAATCGAATCACATTAAACTATCTAATTTCATTTACTTGGTTATTTTTGCACCGTGATTGTACAGGTACAGTATTTGCCGCATTTTAAACACAAAGCACTGCAATGGGCGTCAGTATTTGATACCACATGTTACCTTGATTCGAACGGTTTCAGCGATCCATATTCTAAATTTGATACGCTGATAGCTGCAGGTGCAAAGTCGCACCTTATTGCCAGTGTTGGTAACGCATTTGAGCAGCTTAAACAATTCAGAAAAAATAATCCTGGCTGGATGACCGGCTTTTTAGGATATGATCTTAAAAATGAGGTTGAGCAGCTTACATCCGAAAACGTTGATGGATTGCGATTCCCTGATTTGTATTTTTTTGTTCCTGAACATTTGATCCTGATTAAGGGGAATGACATTGAAATAATTTCTGATGAACCGGAGCGGGTAATGAACGCCATTACTGTTCAGAAACCTGTAGTGGCCAAACGGCAATCTCCCATAAGCTTAAAACCGCGTTTCAGCCGGGAAGAATATATTGATACCGTAAACCAGATCAAAGCGCACATCAGCCGCGGTGATCTTTACGTGACCAACTTTTGCCAGGAGTTTTTTGCAGAGGAAGCGGAGATTGATCCGCTAAACCTTTTTACACAACTCAATGCCGTATCACCTAATCCATTTTCTGCCTTTTTTAAATGGGGTAGCAATTATATCCTTGGTGCATCCCCCGAACGCTTTTTGGCTAAACGAGATAACAGGCTGATATCGCAACCCATTAAGGGCACGGCCAAACGGATGGATGATAAACAGGCCGATGAACAGGCCAAACAAAACCTGCGTAGCCACCCCAAAGAACTGCAGGAAAACGTAATGGTGGTTGACCTGGTGCGTAACGATCTTACCCGCTCGGCCAAAGCAGGTACGGTTAAAACAGAAGAGCTATTCGGCATTTACAGCTTTAAGCATGTACATCAAATGATCTCGACAGTAGTTTGTGAGGTACAAGACGGCCTTACAAACGTTGAGGTGGTCAAAAACACCTTCCCCATGGGCAGTATGACCGGCGCACCCAAAGTGCGTTGTATGCAGCTGATGGAACATTATGAGCGAAGCAAAAGGGGCGTGTATTCCGGCGCGATAGGCTATTTTAGCCCGGATGATGATTTTGATTTTAATGTGGTGATCAGGTCGTTGCTATATAACTCGGTTAATAAATATCTCTCTTTTCATGCGGGAGGAGCCATTACCTATCATGCTATTGCCGAAAATGAATATGAAGAGTGTTTATTGAAGGCCAAGGCGGTAATGGAAGTTTTAGGAGGTAAATAAAGCCTTTCGCTTTAATATTTAAGGCACGCAAAGGAGCGGAGGCGCAAAGAAAAAACTAAGGCTTTGCTTCTAAACGCTTCACAAAAAACCTTTGCGCCTTAGCACCTTTTTGCGCCAAAACATCTACAATACCCGTACAAAATCAGCAACTTTTATTATATTGAGCAGTAAAAACTTCAAACACCCGCTCATTTAATTATCAATATGTTAAAACCCCTACAAAACATTAAATTGATCATATTCGGCTTACTTACGTTATCTGCCGGAGTAACCTCAGCCCAAACAAAATACAACCCGGCCGATTTATTTCCGGCCATTTCCTTACTCCCCCAGGGCAACGTATACCGCACAGCAACCGGCGAACCCGGCCCCGCCTATTGGCAAAACAAAGCCGATTATGTAATTGATGTAGCGCTTGATGATAAAACTAAGGTAATAAGCGGAACGGCCACCATCACCTATACCAACAACAGCCCCAAAGCATTGTCGGCTCTGTGGTTACAGTTGGAGCAAAATGTGTTTAAAAAAAATTCGAGGGGGATTGAATCAAAGCTTTTTTTGTATAAAGACTCAACCAGCGAAACGCCGGACGGTGGTTACCAGATTGAAAATATCCGGCTTGCCGGTAAAAATGAAAACATACGGTATCATATCTACGATACCCGCATGCAGCTGGAACTGGCTGAGCCCTTAGCCAGTGGCCAGTCCATCAGCTTTAGCATCCGTTACAAATACAACTTCCCGGTAAATTATAAAAATGCCGACTTTTTAGTAAACCGCACCGATATCCTGCCCACCAAAAACGGCGAGATCTACGCTGTAGCCCAATGGTATCCCCGCCTGTGTGTACTGGACGATGTTGAAGGATGGAATACACTCCCTTACCTGGGCAATGGAGAATTTTATTTAGAGTACGGTAATTTCGAGGTGAACATTACAGTGCCATCCGGAATGATTGTTGAAAGCTCGGGCGATTTATTAAACCCCGGCGAGGTGCTGACGCCAATACAGCTTAAACGCTGGCAGCAAGCTAAACAAAGCGAAACACCTGTACAGATCCGCACGGCGGCAGAGGTAACCGATGCCAAATCGCGCCCGGCAAAACCATTTTGCACCTGGAAATTTAAACTGGATAACGCCCGCGATTTTGCCTGGACAGCCTCCCGCTCATTTATTTGGGAAGCCGAAAGTTTTACCATCGCGGGCGGTAAAAGGGTAATGGGCAGCTCGGTTTTCCCGGTTGAATCGGACAAAGCCAAGAGCTGGAAGCGTTCATCAGCGTATGTTAAATTCACCTTGCAGCATTTTTCGGAGCAATGGTTTCCTTATCCCTACAACAAGGCGGTTAATGTGGCTTCTAACCTGGATGGCATGGAATACCCCGGCATGGTATTTTGCGCGGCGAAAGATACCGGTAACATGTACTGGGCCGTTGTAAACCACGAGTTAGGGCACACCTGGTTCCCGATGGTGGTTGGCAGTAATGAACGTAAATACGCGTGGATGGATGAGGGCTTTAATATGTTTATTGATATGATAGCCACCAAAAAATTTAACAAAGGTGAGTTTATCGGTTATGCCGAAATTGACAGTCCGCTGGATTCATTATTTACAGAGAAGCTATTACCGATAGTTACCAGGCCTGATGCTTTGCCCGGCAACCAGGTTTATCCGCTGCAATATCAAAAAGTGGCCTATGCTTTAGGCCTGCTGCGCAACCATATTTTAGGTATTGAACGTTTTGACACGGCTTTCAGGAAATATATTCGCGATTGGGCTTACAAACACCCTACCCCCTGGGATTTTTTCAGGAGCATGGATAGCTCGGTTGGTGAAGACCTGACCTGGTTCTGGAAATCGATGTTTTTAAATAACTACCGTTTAGATCAAAAAATAACGAAGGTGGAAAACGCCGCGGGCAAACAACCCCGGATCACTATTGAAAATATCAACAAAGCAGCGATGCCGCTGGTGGTCGATCTTACCTATGCCGACGGTTCGGCAGAGCACCGCGAATTTCCGGTAGAGATTTGGGAATATACCGGCAGTTATACTTTTAGCGGTAATAAGAAAGCTGCGGTGAGCAAAGTGGAGGTAGATGCAGGCAAGGTTTATCCGGATGTGGATAGAGGGAATAATATATATGAGGCTGGGAAATAGCTCAGCCCACAGCCGCCCCGAGCCGCCGCTCGGCTCCAGCCGAGCGGCGGCTTCTATTAATTCCTGACACTACCTTTCACCATAATCTTTTCCCCCATCCTCACCACAACCTCCGATCCCAGCGCAAAAAACGCGGAAACAGGTTCTTTCTCTAAATAAGGCTTAAATTCCCTGCCATACAAAGCGGTAACATCAGCGTCAAAAATATAATCGATTACAGCGCCGGTTTGCCATGTTACGTGCTCCACCTGGTATTCCATCGTTTTGGTAGCACTCAGCGCGTTATATCCCCAGTAATGTTCTAAAATAAATTCTTCGGGGCTGCCGGGTTCAATGGCTTGTGGTTTATTGCTTACCGTCGCACCCAGTTTGTTCCAATGGCCGTTCAGCTTCCATTCGTATAAAAAACCGGTGTGGTTATCAGCAGCCGGGGTAACCGAGTGCCGCATTGGTAATGCCCGGTAATGTTCCCTGTAAAGATTATTGGCAATAAGCGCTATCATCGCTTTAGGCACTATCTCGCTTATAAACACAGCCCCCCGCTTCCACTCGGTACCGTTAAAATACCTAACGTAAAAACGGAGATTCACTTCTTCAAAATTCACATGCCATGGCCATTTAATCCCTACAACATTAGTATCCAGGAACATGAAGCCAACCATGCTCACCAGGACCTTGCCTTCCCAAAAATCAAGCTCGGTGCCTGGAGGAATGTGCGGTTTCAGTATATCAGGATCAACCTCGTAATTGAGCATTACCAGGTTTTTCCATTGCGCTTTTAAAAACTGCCTTTTAGCCATAAAAGTAAAAATCCCGCCTTTGCGGGGCGGGATCAAATATAAATTAAGGTTTGTAATATTTCATAGCCTCAGGTATGAGGTTCTGGATATTGGCTATACGGGTAGCATCGGCCGGGTGGGTGCTTAAAAACTCGGGCGGGGCACCGCCTTTGTTTTGCGCCGCCATACGCTGCCAAAACGCGATGGCGTTATGCGGGTCATAACCGGCCATGGCCATAAAGGTTAACCCTAAACGGTCTGCTTCCGACTCCTGGTTACGCGAGTACGCCAGTAACTTAAGTTGCGAGCCAACACCGTATAATGTGCTTATAGCAGTTTGGGTAGCCTGCGATTGCTGGCTTGTGGCAGCGCCTACCAATTGCCCGCCCCCCTGTACCAGCATCTCCTGCGAAATGCGCTCGGCCGAGTGCCTGGCGATGGCGTGACCAATTTCGTGTCCCATAACTACAGCTAAATAAGCATCGGTATTGGCAACGGGCAGCAGGCCGCTATACACAGCTACTTTACCACCCGGCATGCACCAGGCATTAACCTCGCTGCTTTGAATGAGGTTAAACTCCCAGGCAAAGTTGTACTGATTGCCGTAACCGTTGTCATTCAGGTATTTTTGGATGGCTGTGGCCAGCCTGTTACCGATAACTTTAACGCGCTGTGCATCTGTACCGTTTGAAATTACCTTGGTTTTAGGATCGGACAGCAGTTGCTTGTAACTGGCGGCTGCCGATTGGTTTACCTCGGCATCGCCCACAAGGCTTAGTTGTTTACGACCGGTTAATGGCACCGTGGAACACGAAAAAATGGTCATGACAGCAATCACAACCAAAGCAGGTTTAAATCTTTTCATAAATGGATCAGGCAGTAGTGGTTTTTTTCTTAAAAAAATTAACTTTCGATTCTTTGCCCCTTATTAGTCGCTCGATATTTTTTTGGTGGGTTACCAATACCAGTACGCAAATACACATGCCGTAGATTACTATAGCCCGTATAGGCGTTGGGAAAATAAAGGTAACGCCTATAGGATAAGTAAACGCCGCCGTGATTGAACTTAATGATACGTATTTAGAGACCAGTAACACCGTTATAAATACAAAAATACATAACAAGGCTGCATGAAAGTGTATAGCCAAAATCATTCCAAAAAGGGTAGCTACGCCTTTGCCACCCCTAAAACCGGCAAAAATCGGGAACAAATGGCCCATAACTGCGGCAATTCCGAGGGCCAGTTCATAATTAGTATAGGCTACCGAGTTGATAGGCCCGGTGGCCGAAACACCAATAAAATACGCGAAGTTGGTGGCAGCCCAGCCTTTAAAAATATCAAGCAACATAACCGGAATCCCGGCTTTTTTGCCCAACACCCTGAAAGTGTTGGTAGCACCGGCGTTACCGCTCCCGTATTCACGTACATCTACGTTATAAAAAGCCATACCTATCCAAACAGCTGTGGGTATCGAGCCGCATAGATAAGCCATTATGAGTGCTGTAACAGAGTAAACGGTTATCATTCTGCTGCAATATTACAAAATTGAAGCGGTAATAGCGCTTTAATCACGGCGCTTTTGCTACTAAACTTTGTGTAAATAAATGTTATCGGATTTTTTCTTCCCGCGTTATTTTACCGCCTTTAAGCTAAGGTCGAGGCTCTTAACCGAATGCGTTAAAGCACCTACTGAGATGTAATCAACCCCGCATTTGGCATACTCGCTAATATTATCGATAGTAATGCCGCCCGATGCTTCGGTAACATAACTACCGTTAACTAATTTAACCGCGGTCCGCAGATCATCAAAGTTAAAGTTATCTAACAAAATGCGGTTTACGCCACCTGTTTCCAGTACCTGCCGCAACTCATCAATATTACGTACCTCTATCTCGATGGCTAATTGCTTGTTGTTTTCTTTAAGATAATGGTTAGCGCTTTCTATAGCCTGCCTGATCCCGCCCGCGTAATCAACGTGGTTATCTTTAATCAGGATCATATCGTACAAACCAAACCTGTGGTTAACGCCGCCGCCAATGCGTACGGCCCATTTTTCAAGATAACGCAGCCCTGGCGTTGTTTTACGGGTATCTAAAACATGGGTACCGGTATCCTTCAGCAGCTCAACAATCTCACGTGTTTTTGTAGCAATTCCCGACATGCGCTGCATACAATTCAGTACCAAACGCTCGGCAGTTAATATATTGCGCGAACTGCCTTCTACCTCAAAAGCTACGTCGCCATACTTTACCGTGGCCCCATCGTTTATAAAAACAGTAAGCTTCAGGTTAGGATCAACAATATGAAAAATTTCAGCAGCCAGTTCAACACCGGCCAGTACACCTTCGTCTTTAACTAAAAGTTTTGCCTTACCGGTAGCACCTGCAGGTATGGTTGACAGGGATGTATGGTCGCCATCGCCTACATCCTCTGCCAGGGTATACTTTATAAATTGGTGTATAAGTTCTTTATCCAAGTGTGTTACTATTTGGGGCAAAAGTAACAATTTTTGAGTTCATAGATAATGGTTCATAGTTCATGGCCAAAACACAGGTTCGGTAGTTGAGCAAAAAGAGCAAAATGAACTATAAACATTCGGCTATGAACTATGATCCATGAACCATGAACTATCAAAAACTCACTTCACTTTCTCATCCTCTATTTTCAGCTCAACCACACTGTTATCCTTAAGGGTAATGGCTACCCGGAATTCGCCGTTATCTGTATTTAACAAATACACACCAAAATGATAGTTACCGCCTGAGTTTACCTTATGCAACGATTTGATGCTTTTGGGTTTATTTTTTGCCAGAAATTTATCGAGGATAACAGTAGCCTGGGTTTGCGAATAGGTATTCTCATTATCCATAATGGTAATTTCGATACTGGGCGCAAGTAGTTTGGATAACTCTTTGGTATTACCGGCTTTAAGCAAATTGGCCACATTATCTATCCCGTCGGCCATGGTGGCAAGCGGAAGCATTAACAGTAAAATAACTGAGGGCAAGTATAATAGTTTCATAAGGTGATAAAGTTACAAAGAGATACCATGTTTAAATTGGTTTTTGAAAGATTTTTCAAAATTATATTAAATATAAAACGGCAATACTTTATGCTTATTTTGCAATGATCTATAAATAAAAAAATTGTACCTAAAGTATTGCCATGCGGTTATATTTGCATTGTGGAAAACAAGAAAAAACTCGCATTAATTATACTTGATGGCTGGGGTTACGGCCGCAACGATCAATCAAACGCTATCATTGCTGCAAAAACGCCGTTTTTTGACAGCCTGATTCAGCAATATCCAAATTCAAAGCTCGAAGCATCGGGTACCGCGGTAGGTTTACCGGCCGGGCAGATGGGCAACTCCGAAGTTGGGCATATGAACCTTGGTGCAGGCCGGGTGGTTTACCAGGAACTTGGCCGCATCCATAAAGCGGTTGACGATAACGAACTGCCAACCATCCCCGTTTTGAAAGACGCTTTTGAATACGCCAAACAAAACAATAAAAACGTTCATTTCATCGGCCTTGTATCTGATGGCGGGGTTCACTCACACATCAGGCACGTAAAAGGCCTTTGCGATGCAGCTAAACAGCTGGAAGTACCCAACGTGTACATTCACGCTTTTTTAGATGGCCGTGACACCGACCCAAAATCGGGCCTGGGTTTTATTACCGATCTGGAAGAACACATTGCAGGTACCAACGCCAAAATTGCTTCGGCCATTGGCAGGTATTACGCGATGGACCGCGATAACCGCTGGGAACGTGTTAAATTAGCTTACGACCTGATGGTTAACGGCATTGGCACGCCTGCCGAAAAAATTACCGACCTCATTAAACACTCCTACCTGGAAGAAGTTACAGACGAATTTGTAAAACCGATTGTAGCTATTGACGGTGAAGGCAAACCACTTGCTGTTATTGCCGAAGGTGATGTAGTGATCTGTTTCAACTTCCGTACAGACAGGGGCCGCGAAATCAGCCTGGCTTTAACCCAGAAATCATTCCCTGAGTATAACATGCATCCGCTCAATATCCGTTACATCACCATGACCCCATATGATGAAACGTTTAAAAACGTGCAGATTGTGTTTAACAAGGAAGACCTGACCAAAACCCTTGGCGAGATTTTGCAGAACGCGGGCAAAAGCCAGATCAGGATTGCCGAAACTGAAAAATATCCGCATGTAACCTTCTTCTTTTCGGGTGGCCGCGAAAGAGAATTTGTTAATGAAAAACGCCTGCTGGTGCCGTCGCCTAAAGTGGCTACTTATGATCTGCAACCGGAAATGAGTGCAGCCGGTATAAGGGATGCCATCATTCCTGAACTGGAAGCCGGCTGGCCGGATTTTGTATGCCTTAACTTTGCCAATACCGATATGGTTGGTCACACCGGCGTATTCAGCGCGGTAGTGAAGGCTGCCGAAACTGCCGATAGCTGCACCCAGGCGGTTGTTGAAGCAGGTTTGGCTAATGGCTACTCGTTCATTATCCTGGCCGACCATGGTAATGCCGATTACATGATCAATGAAGATGGCTCACCCAACACAGCGCATACCACTAACCTGGTGCCATGTATTGTGATTGATAAAGATGTGAAAGAAGTGAAAGATGGTAAACTGGGCGATGTTGCACCTACTATACTAAGCATATTAGGCGTAGAGATTCCTGCCGAAATGACTGGCAATGTATTGGTTTAACCTCAAAAATATAAGGAAAGCCGCCCTATGGGGCGGCTTTTTGCTGTTGGTAACATTTGTATTTTCGTGCAGGCCCGATAACAGGCAAAGCGGCGCGAAGTTGGTTTATTTTGACCTGAAAGCATTTTTCCGGGCGGATTCGGCCCGGTTAGCAAGCGTTAATCCTGCAGTCATAAAAACAGTTACCCATAACGGGGTTACCGAAGCCAAAACTGTACATATAGGTAACTGGAGCCAGGAGCTGAACCTTTTTATCCAATCAGACATTAACCGCCCTGCCTGGAAAAACAGTTACTTGGTAAGCGCGGGCGATAGCGCCATCATTTACAGCGCACGAACACCCGAATTAAAAACCCGCCGTATTATCATCAAAAAAATTGGTGAAAAGGTACAATGGATCCTGATTTACAATCACACTAAAAATCTGTTGTATGAAACCAATGAAAAGCTGAGCTATTTTCCCGATTCATTGTACCGGATTGAAAAATCGCAGCACGTAAAGCTAATGGGACGCAACGACTATAAGGTACAGGGAACTTTGCCGAAGAGGTAAGTTAATATTCCATTAAAGCTATATCATTAATAAATCAACCAGTTTATTTACATAAACTTTTTTTATTCGTGCTCATTTTTATTTATTTAAGGTTAACAATAGCTCGTCGAGTTTTTGGAGCGTAGCCATCATGCCCTGCTCCATACCCATCTGTATAACCGTTTCCAGATCAGACAGCGATTTATAGGTTACGATGGTTTCAACCAGGGTGTTTTCATCCTTGCCGGTAAAGCTTACCAGCCATTCGGCGCGGGGCAATGCTTCGTTTATTTCACCTTCGGCATTGCTAAAAGCGTCTAAAGCGGTGTAATAATCAATCGGCCTGATCTTAACATACTCGGTAAGGCCCCAGTATTCGGTACCGTTTGGTTCAACCATGGCATAGTGCCAGTGCCCACCCTCGCTAAAATCCATCGATTTTGTTTTGGTAGTTAACGGTTTGGGGGCAAACCATTGGTTAAGCAACCGGCTTTGGGTGTAGCAATCCCAAACCAGTTGTCTGCCTGCCATAAACTCACGCCTGATGGTAAGTGTATTGTTTTGTTTGTCGGCCAAAAAATCAAACTGCAAATGGTGTTTCATTATTGTTGTTTTTTTAGGTTAGATAAAAGTTCGTCGAGCTGCGAAAAGCGGGTTTCCCAAATTTTGCGGAACTGCTCCAGCCATTTATCTATCTCTTTCATTTTGTCAATCTCCAGCTGGTAATAAATTTCCCGTCCCTGGTGTTCCTGCTTTAGCAACCTGCATTCGGTTAATATCTTCAGGTGTTTTGAAATGGCCTGCCGGGTGGTGTCAAAATGCTCTGCAATGGCATTGGGTGTCATGGCCTGTAGGGCAATAAGGGCTATAATGGCCCTACGGGTTGGATCGGATATGGCCTGAAAAATATCTCGTCTCATTAAATCTTTAGTTGTGCAAACCGCCGACCGGCAAAATCAAAAGTTATAAATTATATTATTTCCTGATCATGGGGAGGTACTTTTCCCGGTTATCAATAATTACCCAAATAACAACCGCCGTTAACGCCAGTGAAACAGGCAATGCCGATGGCGACATGCTGATATTGGATAACAAAATTCCGGTTAATACCGGTGTAAGCACTACCGCCCCCAATGCCCTTGTTACCGGAATGATCAGCAGCAAACCACCTATCACTTCGGCTGCGCCTACCAGCGGCATCAGCCAGCCAATAGTCATGTACGCCTGCCCAACTTTTACCATTTCGGCGGGCATATCTTTAGGCATAGGCATGTAGTTAAAAAATTTATTTAAACCCGCATTAATAAACATCAGGCCTGTTAAAAGGCACAAAACAAACAGTATTATTTTTTTCATGATTAAAGGTTTTAATAAGAAACTGACTGGTTGCAAATATATGTGCAACTATTTGGTTTCGCAAGTAGTTTTCGAAAAAAATTAAAAGCATTGGACTCAACAACTGCCTATTACAAAAACTGCAGCGAATTGCCCGGATGGATATGCGTAGCCTTCACGCCCGGTACATGCTGTTTAAGCCAGCCAATCATAAATTCTGATCCCGGCTCTTCGCTGGCAATGTGGCCTAATACAATCAGCGATAGCTTATCGCCCTTGGCCTGGGCATCGCGCACGTACTCGGCGGTTTCCCATTCCGAAATTTCGCCGCAAATCAGTACATCTGGTTTTTTGGTGCTCATTTCGGTAATCTGGCGTTTGCCGCCTGCCGCGCCGGGTAACAGCAGCACCTTTTGGCAACTTTGCGCTATATTACCAATATAGCGTACCTTTTCTATTTTCAGCTTCTTTTTCAGTGTATCTATCAAATTGCCTAATGAGGTAGGGGGGAGGGTAAGCAGGTTGCCGGTTTCGGGTTTGTAGTAACTCACCCAATCCAGTTGTTTTAAAAAGCCGAGGCCCACGCCATCGGGCTTAAGGCTGTGGATGGTATCGTGATTGCGCCAAACGGCTATATTGTGCTTATCCAATAGTTGCTTTTTGTATTGGTAAACATCATCATTGGCCAGCCAGGCTGTTTCGTCGGCATGGTTGTAAAAGGTAGGCTCATGGGCAATAATAAAGTTTGCGCCAAGGCTTATAGCTTTTTCAATAACGCTTATGTTAGCGAACATGGTGGTAACTATACCGGTAACCACTATATCCCGGTTCCCGGCTTTCAAAGTATCAACCGTGTTAGGCAATGGCGCGCCGGGCACCTGTTTCATAAACAGATCAATAATCTGGCCTACGGTTATGTTTTCGGCCTGTTTGATAATGGATGCGGCATTGCCGGTTAAGGGGCCAGATAACAAGGCGGCTGTTCCGGCCAGAGTACTTAATTGCGCAATAAATTTGCGGCGGTTAACACCATCGTTAAAGGGAGTGGAATTTTGCGTTTGGTTCATCAGGTTGATAATTAAGTGTAATCAAATATATCAATTAAGGTTGAGAGCAGGCTCCTGTTTAACACCCATCATCAGGGGGAATCGCTAAAAAGAGTTGCCTTTGCCTACGCGAAAAACCTCACCCCAGCCCTCCTCAAAGAGGCAGCGCTTTATTTCTTAAAGTCCTCTCCTCTGGAGAGGATTTAGGTGAGGCTACACTCAGTCAACTCTTTTTCAAAAGTGATTCCCCGGTACCCATCATTACCTGTATTAAGAAATATCAAAAAAGTAACAGTTTTGTTACCGATGTTATATATTCGCACAGAAATATCCTAAATACGTGCAAAAACTTGCTAAGCTCGCCTATAACAAACCTTTTGTTTACACACTATGGTTTGGTTTAAGTTTATTTTTGGTTGTTAAAGGCGTTTTAGCCCACCAGGGTTTTAACAACTATACCATTTTTAAATACAACTTTTTAAATGTAATCCATCAGCATAACCTGTATGCTTACCAACCTGAGCATTATTACGATTTGAACCACTACGGTCCGGTGTTTTCTATCATTATGGCGCCCTTTGCCATACTGCCCGATAGTATAGGGGTTATTTTATGGGTATTGCTTAACGCCTTTATCCTGCTTAAAGCCATTCAAACGCTGCCGATAAAAAAAGACCAGTATGTGGTGATTCTGCTGCTCTGCGCGCATGAGTTGATGACAGCCTCGGCCAACGTGCAAAGCAACCCCATGATAGCCGCTTTAATTATCCTTGGCTTTAATTTTATAAAACGTGAGCAAGATTTCTGGGCGGCGCTCATGATAGCCTTAGGAGCTTTTATAAAACTTTACGGGATAGTTGGCCTGGCTTTCTTTTTCTTTTCAACCAACAAGCCCAAATTTGTTTTGAGCTTTATTTTCTGGTCGGCTGTGTTGTTTGTATTGCCCATGGCTATCTCGTCGCCATCGTTTATTGTGCAAACCTATCATGATTGGTATACCGATTTGGTGGTTAAAAATAATGATAACCAGCATTCGTACATGCAGGAAATCTGTATAACAGGTTTAATCAGGAGGGTGTTTGATTACCAGGATTTGAAAAATATGTATGTGATCGGGCCAGCGCTGGTATTGTTTGGCCTGTCGTATTTACGAATTAAAGCGTATAAAACCCTTCAGTATCAATTGCTCATCCTGTCGTCGGTACTTATTTTCGCGGTTATTTTTAGCAGCTCGGCCGAATCATCTACTTACATTATCGCCTTTACCGGCGTAGCCATCTGGTTTATGAACCTGGACAGGCCGGTTACCGGTTTCGAGATTTTTTTGCTGGTTTTCGCGCTTATTATCACCAGCCTGTCTCCGTCAGATCTTTTTCCCGATTATATCCGCAGGCATTATATCGTACCGTATAAATTGAAATCGCTGCCCTGTTTTTTAATCTGGGTTAAAATCATTTACGAAACCCTGTTCAGGGATTTCAGTGCCGAAACACCGGCCCCCGCAACCGCGATTGAATAGCTGGTTAAACTATAGTTAAATATTAAGCCGGCTTTTAATTTGACAAAAAAACGATAAAGAACTTCGTATATCATATTGTTATTGGTTATTTTTGTAACGGTTATGTTACGATTTTGAGCTTTCGATACCCTCAATTAAAAAAAACGTGGGGTATTGTAGCGTTTTATACTTTTTAGCGTAACAGGTATGTTACGTGGGTATAGGGATATATCAAGATCTGGTTTCACCTTTATTAAACCTGCTGCAAAAAAATAGTGATCGAGTAAAATGGCTTACCTTGTCGATAAAAAGCTTTCTATTGTTATACCCTCTCACAACGAGGAGAAAAATATCAGTTACCTGATCGATCAGATCCGCGAAACACTTGAGCCCACCGGCTACGCTTACGAATTGATTTTTGTTGATGACGGAAGCCGCGACAATACGCTAAATGAGCTGAAGGTTAATGCCGAAATACACTCTAATGTATTTTATGTGGAATTATCGCGCAATTTTGGTAAAGATTACGCGCTGAAAGCGGGCATAGCCATGGCCAGTGGTAACGCGGTAATAACCATGGATGCCGATTTGCAGCACCCGCCGCAAATGATATTAAAAATGCTGTACCACTGGGAAGAGGGCTACGATATTGTTTACACGTATCGCGAAGGCGAAAACCCCCATGGCAAAGGTTATCAAAAAGTTACCTCCAGGCTGTTTTACAAGGGCCTGAATATGCTATCAGACATTAAAATGGAAAACGGCACTGCCGATTTCAGGCTGATAGACGAGAAGGTAGTGAAGCAGCTCAAGCTGATTGATGAGTACGAGATATTTTTCAGAGGGATCATCAAATGGGCGGGTTATAAACAGATTGGCATTCCATATGTACCGTCCAAACGCCATACCGGCGAAGCGAGCTATTCGTTTGCCAAGCTGGTTAAACTGGCGGTAACCACAATTATGGCTTTTAGCGCCAGGCCGCTCTACATCATCTCGATGGTTGGCCTGCTGTTTTCAACCGTGGCTATTTTGTATATCCCTTATGTACTGATCAGCTATTGTTTGGGATACGCGGTATCGGGCTGGGCGTCAATCATCGCGACCATCGCCTTTTTTGGCGGCCTGCAGCTAATGTTGATGAGCGTGATAGGTATTTATGTGGGTAAGATCTTTATGCAATCCAAACACAGGCCCAATTATATTATCCGTTCATCAAATGTTGTTATTGTAGATAATGATCTTATTAGGATTTGATGTAGAGGAGTTTGATCTGCCGACAGAATACGGCAAATCGATCCCTTTTGATGAGCAACTTGAAATTTCTACCCGCGGTACCCGAACCATACTTGAATTGCTGAAGCAGAAAAAAGTAAAAGCTACTTTTTTCTGCACCGCAAACTACGCGGTTAACCGACCGGACGTCATCCGGCAGATAGTAGCAGACGGCCACGAGATCGCATCGCACGGTTATTACCATTCGGAATTCATACCCGAGCACCTGCTGCAATCAAAGCAGGTACTGGAAGAGCTTTCCGGCACCCCGGTAACTGGTTTCAGGATGGCACGGATGATGCCGGTTGATGAAGCCGAAATTGAAAAGGCCGGTTATGAATATAACTCGTCATTAAACCCAACCTGGTTGCCGGGCAGGTATAACAACCTGAAAAAGCCGCGTTCCTGGTTTTACGATCAGAATGTTTTGCAGCTCCCGGCATCGGTATCGTCGTGGCTGCGTTTTCCGCTTTTTTGGCTAAGCTTCCATAACCTCCCCTTGTTTTTATTAAAACGGATGAGTAATGGAGCCTACCGAAAAGATGGTTACCTGAACCTGTATTTCCATCCCTGGGAATTTACAGACCTGCACAATCACGAGCGATTTGGCATCCCCGGCTATATAGCCAGAAACTCCGGCGAACCCTTAACCGCGCGGCTGGCCGGTTTTATTGACTGGGCACAAGCTAAAGGCTACCCGTTTGCACGCACCGCCGACTTTTGCGATACCATTAAAAACAAACACCGCGAGGCCATAGTTATGCCTTTGTGGGCGGCTAAATAACTAACAGTAAATCAATTAATAAAATTGATTGAAAATTCGCCATAAATTTGCATCTTTGCACCGCGAAAAAGTCGCGATGGTCTCATAGCTCAGCTGGATAGAGCAACTGCCTTCTAAGCAGTAGGTCTTTGGTTCGAATCCAAATGAGATCACGTTAATGGACAAGTCGGATAATTTCCCGCTTGTTCATTTTTTTTGTTGTAATTATTTGTTAATCAATGCGATATTGCAAGTGATTTCATTCGTCGGGTGGTTCGAAGTAGACTCCCCTATGACAACGTGTTTCTTAAAAACATAACACATCATGAGTAAACACGAAGCAATGAAATAAGGGAGAATTCTATTCCACTTTCCAGTAATTCCCACTTACAATAATCATATTCAGCATTTTGATGCTATTATCATAGTAATCGTAATCCTCCAGTTTAAAAGCTACGAGGTAGTCCCAAAGCTTGTTTAACCATTGCTGGTTACCTTTATCAACCATCGCGGCCACCGTAAAAGGAGCGATAAAACTCAAAGCCTCAAAATACCGGCCTTTAATATCATTCCCTTCCAGCGTATACCCTGCCGAAATATTATCCGGGTTGCCATTGGTTGTCTCTTTTATCCAGTGGTTTATCTTATCAACAAATAACTTAGCCCGCTTATCACCGTACAATAAATAATCGGTGCCTACACGCCAAGGTACACGGCAGGCATTATAGTTATAAAAACCATCATATTTGGATTCGAGATAATGGGGTTTGGCGGGACGGGCTTTTTTATCAATCCTTTGTATAAAATCAGGAACCAGGCCTGCATCAGGGCTGTAAGTTTTTTGCAGTTTAGCAAGCAGGCTGTAATTACGATCAATAACCTTTTGCCATTTGCCGTTTTTTACAGCGTCATCAAAAGCCTTAAAATTGGCCGGCATAAAATCTGATGTGCGCATATCATAGTAATCCCTGCTATCGCCATCGCTGCCATCGCTTAATAATACGGAGTAACTAAGCGGGTTAATTTCATAACGCATAATGGCGGTTAACATTTTCCGGGCTTCCTGCAGGTAATTTATACCTCCTTTACTTCCCCATTGCTTATCTGCTAACAATAACGAATAAGCTATATCCATATCGCCATCAGTAGCCGCGCTTCCGTCAAGGCTTTTGCAGCCTTTTCCCTGCGCCCAGGCCATCAGGTAAGCCGATCTGCCTGCAGGATGGGCTTTGTAGTAATTGTACAAACCATCGTAAACGGCTTTGGCCTGCTTATCATAACCGGCCATCAGCGCGGTGATGATCATGCCATAACCCTGCCCTTCAGATACGCATTCTTTTCCCGGTTTCTCAAACCAAACATAATACTGCTGCCTATCGCAGCCAGGCTTAATATAGCGCGCCTTCCATTGGTTGTAAAACATTTCTACCTGCTCATCCAGCTGTTTTTGAGTCAGATGGCTGGGTTTGATGGTACCGGCAGCGTAAACAACATGTTTTGGAAACGGTCTCAATACTGTTTGCGCACACAGGCCATTCACTATCAATAGCAATATCAAAAAGCAGCTAAACTGCACGCAGTTCCTGGTAATTTTCGGCATTGTCAAATTCATTGCACAGCATTTCGGTTTTGCAGAAATGATTTTTGAGGCAGCTCAAAAAGTTTTGAATTACCGGGGTATCGCGGCAGGTGGCGGCGTACCAGGTACGTTTTGCAATACTATGGTGCAATGGTTTTGTAACAATGTGTTTACCGGGCAGGTACGGCTTCACAATCCAGTCGGCCATAACGCTTATTCCGAGGCCTGCATTTACCATCTCTATAGTGGCATCTGTATAGTGGATCCGGCTCAAAGTTTTGGGCTTTACCTGCTGCTCTTGTATCAGCGTTTCAATGATGGGTGTCTCCTGGTATGAGGGGTCGTAAAGGGCCAGAATAAGCTCCTGGTCCTGGAAGTCGCAAATGTCAATTACGGGCTTTTTTACCAGTGGATGATCGGCCGGTAAAATGCAGATCAGGCGGTCTTCAAAAATGCGTTCATACACTATCTGGGTGTTCACCATCTGGGTACGCACAATGCCCAGGTCAAGGTCGCCGCGCATCAGGTATTCAAGTGGCCTTCGGCTCGCGTCAGAAACTATATTTATGTTAATATCAGGCCATTGGCTCTTAAAATCCTTAATTACACCCGGCAACCAATGGTAAGCCGTATAGCACTGCATACTGATATTGAGCTTGCCCGTTTTACCATTTTTATAGTTGTTAATATCCTCTTCGAGGATACGTATTTCGGCCAGTATTTTTTCTGAACTTCGTAAAAAACGGAAGCCGACTTCGGTTAGCTGGAGCTTCTTTCCCTGGCGGTGAAAAACCTCTATACCCAGTTCCTTTTCCAGCTCTTTTAACTGGTGGCTAAGGGCAGATTGGGTGAGGTGTAAAGAGGCGGCAGCTTTGGTGAGCGAACCCTCTTTGGATATGGTATCTACCAACCTGAAATGATGTAATGCGATATTCATTATTAGTTTTACTAATGATTTGTACAAAAATAATTCATTTTTCTCATGAATCATATACCTATACATTTGCGGTGTATAAAATACACCCTCATGTTAAACACTAATTCAAAAAAATTACTCCTGTTTTTTTTGAGTGTTTTATATGTCTTACACGTACAAGCTCAGCAACAAATCCTGTCCATTAAGGATGCTGAACAAATGGCCCTTGCTAACTATGCTTCCATCAAGTCGAAGGCAAACCAGCTTAACGCCTCTAAGGCATACCTCAAAGAAACAAAAACGGAGTACCTGCCGGATGTCAATTTCTCCGCGCAGCAGGACTACGGTACGGTGAACGGCCAAAACGGGCCATCGTACGGTTACCGCGGCCTTTCGGTATCCTCATCAGGACCGGCCCTGGCCAAACAAAACTGGAACGCAGCTTTTGGAGCCCTCTATTTAACCAACGTAAGCTGGGACTTTTTTGCCTTCGGCAGATCGAAGCAGCGTATCGGCGTACAGAAAACCATCGTATCGCGTGATGAGACCGACCTTGCGCAGGAGCAGTTTCAGCACCAGGTACGCGTGGCGGCTACTTATCTTAACTTACTGGCAGCCCAACAGCTTGCCAAAGCACAGCAGGATAACCTTAACCGCGCCAAACAACTGCAAACCGTAGTTGTGGCACGTGTAAAGAACGGGCTAAACCCGGGCGTTGACTCATCTTTAGCTAACGCCGAGGTATCAAACGCTAAAATAGCCCTGACCAACGCGCAGCAAACCGTTCAGGACCAAAGCAACCAGCTTTCTATTTACCTGGGCATCCCGCCGCAGGAGTTTCTGCTGGACAGCGCTTTCATCACCAAACAGCCCAACAACCTCGAAGCCCTGAGTTCAGTAGCTGCAAGCGATCATCCTACCCTCAAATTTTACCAAAACAGGATCAACGTAAGCGATCAGCAGGCTAAATACCTCCGCACCTTCGCCATGCCAACGTTCAGTTTATTTGGCGTTTACCAGGGCAGGGGTTCCGGCTTTAATTCGGATTATGCCGTTAACCAGGATAGCTACACAGGCAGTTACGGCGCAGGTGTTGACCCTACGCGTTTTAACTATCTTTTTGGCATAGGCGTGGTATGGAACTTTACCAGCGTTTTCCGTACCCATTACCAGGTACAATCGCAAAAGTTTACCTCGCAGCAATATAAAAACGATTACGAACTGGTTGACAAGCAATTGAAGGCCCAGCAATCATTAGCCGAAACACGGATAGCCAACGCGCTCAAAAACGCGAACGAGGTGCCTGTTGAGGTCAGCGCAGCCAACAACGCTTACATTCAGAAATATACGCTGTATAAAAACGGCCTGTCAAACATCGTTGATTTTACGCAGGCGCTTTATACCCTTAACCGGGCCGAGATCGATAAGTACATCGCCCTGAACAATGTATGGCAGGCGCTGCTTTATAAATCGGCATCAACCGGCGATTTCGGGTTATTCATCAATAATTTTTAACTGTTACACACATATACAATGGGAATGATAAAAGGGGCGCTGCAAAAACCAATTACAATATTGGTTATCGTAGCCGGGCTGTTCTTCTTCGGTATAAACGCGGTACGTACCATCAAGATCGATATATTTCCGGATCTTAACCTGCCGGTTATTTACGTATCGCACCCATACGGCGGTTTCACCCCAAACCAAATGGAAGCTTATTTCGGTAAGCAATATGTTAACCTGTTGCTTTTTGTATCGGGCGTAAAAAGCATCGAAACCAAAAACATCCAGGGCTTAACCTTAATAAAAGTTACTTTTTACGAGGGCACTAACATGGCCCAGGCCGCGGCGGAGGTCACGAGTTATACCAACCGCGCCCAGGCCAGTTTCCCGCAAGGGTCGCAGCCGCCATTTATTCTGCGCTTTGATGCCTCAACGCTGCCGGTTGGTCAGCTGGTGTTGAGCAGCGCCACCCGCAGCAATAACGAATTGCTTGATTATGCTTTGGTTTATGTACGTTCGTCGTTTACCTCTATCCCGGGGCTTGTTGCACCGGCTCCTTTTGGCGGTAACCAGCGTACTATCCTGATCAAGGCAGATCCCAACCTGTTACGCGCGCACAACCTAACGCCCGATCAGGTGGTGGTAGCCCTGCGCGAAAACAACCAGAACACCCCGGCAGGTAACGTGCGCATCGGCGATTACAATTACCTTGCGCCATCCAACACCACCATAAAAAAAGTGCAGGATTTTGGCGATATCCCCCTTTATAAAAACGGCATCCAAACGGTGTTTATGAAGGATGTAGCCACTATTGAAGATGGTGCCGATATCACCAACGGTTACGCGCTTATTAACGGTAAACGTTCGGTATACCTGCCCATCACCAAATCGGCCACGGCTTCTACATGGGATGTGGTACAAAACCTCAAAAAGGCGCTGCCCCGCTTCCAGGCTTTACTGCCCGAAGATGTGAAGCTCTCTTTCGTGTTCGATCAGTCGGTGTATGTAATTAACGCCGTAAAAAGTCTGGCTGAAGAGGGCGCTATCGGCGCGGTACTTACCGGCTTGATGGTATTGCTGTTTCTGGGCGATAAACGCGGCGCGCTTATCGTGATCCTTACTATCCCAACCTGTATCATTTCGGCCATCTTCTTCCTGTCGCTGGCGCACCAAACCATCAACATCATGACGTTGAGCGGCTTATCGCTGGCTATCGGCATCCTGGTAGACGAATCGACGGTAACCATCGAAAACATCCACCAGCACTTTGATATGGGCAAGCCTAAAGCTTTGGCTATCTGGGATGCCTGTAAGGAGATCGCGTTCCCTAAATTGCTGATCCTGTTCTGTATCCTGGCGGTGTTTGCACCGGCCTTTACCATGAACGGCATCCCGGGCGCCCTGTTCCTGCCGCTGGCATTGGCTATCGGTTTCTCCATGATCGTGTCTTACTTCCTGGCACAAACCTTTGTACCTATCATGGCCAACTGGATCATGATCAACAAGCACGAAGACCACAGCCATAAGGATGGTTTCGCTTTAGAGGATGAAGGCGAACCCTGGGAGCAGAAAGAAAAAGTGATGAAATCCGTTCTTGAGCACAAAGATCATAAAGCCACCAGGTTTGATCAATTCAGGGATAGCTTTATGCGCCTGATGGAGCGCATGCTGCCCAAACGCAAGTTACTGGTAACAATTTATTTGTTAGGCGCGTTTGGCCTTGCCTTTTTACTGTTTGCTACCATTGGGCGCGATGTATTGCCTAAGGTAAATTCAGGCACATTCCAGGTGCGCTTACGTGCTGCTGATGGTACCCGTTTAGAGCGTACCGAACTGATAGCGGTTAAAGCGCAGGATATTTTAGGTGATATTGTAGGTAAAAACCACATCGCTATCACCTCTACCTTTGTTGGTTCGCACCCGTCATCATTTTCAACCAACCCTATTTACCTGTTTATGGCCGGTCCGCAGGAGGCCGTTATGCAGGTGAGCTTAACCGAAGACTATAAGACTAACCTGGATGAACTGAAGGAAAAGTTCAGGCAACGGATGGCCAGGCAATTGCCGGATGTTAAATTATCGTTTGAGCCGATAGAACTTACCGATAAAATTTTGAGCCAGGGTTCGCCAACCCCTATTGAAATTGCCATCACCGGTAAAAACAAAAAGCAAAACGTTGATTATGCCTTTAAAGTGATTGATAAACTTAAAAGTATTAATTACCTGCGGGATGTGCAGATAGGCCAATCGTTTAATTACCCAACTATCGATATCAATATCGACAGGCAACGCGCCGCGCAACTGGGCGTTGGTTTGAATGATATTTCGCGCTCGTTGGTAGCGTCAACTTCCTCATCAAGGTTTACCGAGAAAAATAACTGGATTGATGAGAAATCAAACCTGAGCTACCTGGTACAGGTGCAGGTACCCGAATACCAGATGGCCAGTTTAAATGATGTACGGGAAATCCCGGTATTGGCTAACCAGGCACGCCCGGTTTTGGGCGACGTGGCCGATGTTAAAACCGGTACCACCTTTGGCGAAAACGACAACGTGGGCGCTGTGCCTACCCTATCGGTTACGGCCAATATCAATAAAAAAGATTTGGGTACAGCCACACATGATGTGCAAAAAGCCCTTGATGGCTTAGGCGATCCGCCACGCGGTTTAAAGGTTGAATTACGCGGCCTGAGCCAAACCCTTACAGATACGCTTAACAGCTTACAGGGCGGTTTACTGGTAGCGGTATTGGTGATCTTCCTGATGCTGGCAGCCAACTTCCAGTCATTCAAAATGTCGATGGTGGTACTCTCAACCGTGCCGGCTGTATTGTTTGGTTCATTATTTTTAGTGAAGATAACGGGCGCTACGCTTAACCTGCAATCGTACATGGGTATGATCATGTCGGTAGGTGTATCAATCTCTAACGCGGTATTGCTGATCACCAATGCCGAAGAGCTGCGCCGCCATAACGGCGATGCCCTGAAATCGGCCCGCGAAGCTGTAGCCCTGCGTTTACGCCCTATTTTGATGACCAGTTTAGCCATGATTGTGGGCATGATCCCCATGGCATCAGGCCTTGGCGAAGGCGGTGACCAGACCTCGCCGCTTGGTCGCGCGGTTATTGGCGGCTTAATCGCCTCAACCTTCGCCGCGTTACTGATACTGCCATTGGTTTTTGCCTGGGCACAAGGTAATGCCAGCACCCAATCTGTTTCATTAGACCCGGAAGATAAAGAAAGTAAATTTTATGTCCCTTTGCACCACCATGAACAAGCTTAAAAACAAATCGATATTGCTGCTTGCCGTTTTAGCAATGGCAATAGGCTCAATGAGTGCATGCCACTCGGATGATAAAGAAAAAAAAGAACAACAGGAAGAACAGGAACAACAGGAGGCGGTAGAAAACCCAACGGTTGAGGTTGTACCCGTAACCAAAGGCAGGCTAAGCAGCGCCATCACTATACCCGGCGAACTGCTCCCTTACCAACAGGTTGACCTGTATGCCAAAACCAACAGCTATGTAAAAAAGTTGCTGGTTGATATCGGCTCGGAAGTACACACCGGCCAGCTACTGGCGGTACTGGAAGCGCCGGAAGTGAATTCGCAGGTGGCCTCGGCGCAATCGCGCATTAAACAGTTTGAGGCTGTTTATTATGCCAGCAAAGCCACTTACGACAGGTTGCTGAGCACCAGCAAAACCCCCGGTACCGTGTCGCAAAACGACCTGGAACAGGCCGAGGCCAAAAAAAATGCCGACCTGGCCAATGTTGAAGCCGCTAAATCGGGCTTAAAGGAGGTTTCGGCAAATTTGGGCTACCTCGAAATCCGCGCGCCTTTTGATGGCGTTGTCACCAGCCGTAATGTAAACCTGGGCGCCTACGTTGGCCCGGGGGGTAAAAGTACCGATCCGCTGTTTACCGTGCAGGATCAAAACCGCATGCGTTTGGTAGTATCGGTACCCGAAATTTACACCGGAGCCTTAAGTAATAAAAGCGAAGTGAACTTTACCGTAAGGGCTTTACCAAGCGAAAAATTTACCGCGCAGGTTAAGCGTATAGCCGGCGCGTTAGACGAGAAACTCCGCGCCGAAAGGTTGGAAATGGACGTATATAACAAAAGCAAAAAACTGTTGCCACACATGTTTGCCGAAGTAAGCGTACCACTGCCTGCCGCCGACAGCGCTTATGTTGTGCCTAAAACCGCCGTAGCTACATCTACCGAAAAGGTTTTTATAATTAAGGTAGTTAACAATAAAGCCGTTTGGGTTGATGTTAAAAAAGGCCTCACCAGCGGCGATAGCGTTGAGATTTTTGGCGGCGACCTGAAACCGGAAGATAAACTGGTTAAAGTAGCTTCGGACGAGATCAGGAACGGATCGAACTTGAAAATTAAAAATTAACCGGCCGGTTAGGTTCATCATGGATTTGTGAAGGGATATGAACGCCCGGAAGCGAAGAGCTTTCGGGTGTTTCTTAATTCACTTCTTTGTAAACATAACAGAAAAGCTGCCCCAAACAACCAACCTATACCGGATTGAAAAAGATCAGGCTAAATCCGAACCTGTTTAGCAGATAGTTCAACCAATAAAAAATAAGTAAGGGTTTTAAACTGTTTAAAATAATCTATATTTGCACCGCATGTTCCCGTAGTTCAATGGATAGAATTACTGATTCCGGTTCAGTTGATATGAGTTCGAATCTCGTCGGGAACACTTAAAAGACTTTAACAATGCGTTAAAGTCTTTTTTTGTACTAAAAGGGCTATACAATCGTTGATGTGTCGATCTTCGTTACCTTTTTAATGACGATCATTTTCTCCAATCGTTAAGATAGCTCCTAAGGCTACACCGTAATTGTGCGCGGTTACTCCATTAAACCGGGTGGTGAGCAGATTCCCATTCTTTAAGTAAGATTTATCAACGCCTTTATCAGACCGATTTAAATTGTAGTAAGTTGAAATTGATATTCCCAAAAACCGATTAATGCTGTAAAGAAAACTAATATTCTCATTTAAAAACCAGCCGTTGGCACGCTGGTCAAAGCTTTTGGGGTGCTGAAAAATAGTGATGATATTCCAATCGGCTTGTCCGTAATATTTCGAAAAACCAAAGCATAATTGCCCTTTAACATTTATTGATTTCGTCAATCTTCCACCGATTTCGGATTCCAATCCAATCCCTTTCCACTCTGCTTTATAAGTACTATTTAGATCATTGAAGTTTGGGTTGGTTATATCAAGCCGTTGTAAAGTGTTTTGATATTTAGGCCCTATCGTTATAATTATTTTCCGCTTATACAATACAGGGATATTAATTCCTATTTGAAACGATTGCAGGAAACCATGCTTGCTATCGAATGACGATTGAAAGGTTGGCTCGGTTCGGTCATTTTGTGTATAATCCATGTCGGTTCCACTTCCATTCGCGGACCATGCTTTTTGAAACCCAATACTGAATTTCATCCCACGCTTTACTTGAAGTTCACTATTCAATCGGCTCCCTATATAAACCAGATTGTTAAATTTCAACTCAGATAATATATTGGGAGAATTTCCTTCATTGTTACCGGCAATTGACCATCTCAGTCCGGAAAATGTTAAATCTGTTGCGCTACTGAACGTTGTCTTACATTGAGCATGGATACATTCAATAGAAATCTGGATTATAAAAAAGAGAACAAAAGCTGCCTTAATTTGCATATGGCGTTACAAGTATCTATGATAAGGTACAGAAACACGAAAAAGTAGCGGTGTTTCCGCTACTTCAATACTGCAATTACCTATTATCAGAACGTGTTTGGTAAACGACAACAGTTCGGAGGATTTGGGTTCCCATTATTCAATTGCGCCTGGTAATTCAGGCGCTCCTGTGCTGTCATAACCGTATTATCAGCCTTGTAAACAGTTGGAGCCAATTCGGCATAGGTGTCAGATCTCGCTATATATGGGATATAGAAAGTATTCCCCCATCTCTTATCGAGGTCCGAAAGCACGGATCCCCCTGTCCAGGTGCTTCCATCCGATTTTTTGGTCATTACCGGAATACTTGAGTTAATAGCAAAATCGTACGAACCATACATCATTATTGAATTATAGTCAATAGCTCCTATGGCGTAATAATTTGTTGTGTATTTAATGAAATTGTAACGAACAGAATCTGCAACGTTCGCCAGATTTATATTGATGGAGTTATCCCTATCATATCGGCTCTGTTCATGATAAAGGCCAAGCGCGTGTCCAATCTCGTGGATAGCGGCATTTACACCTTGAAATGCTGCGAGGTGAAGTTGTTGAGCTCCTCCCTGGCGGCCAATTGCAGAACTGTTATCGCTGGCATTTACAAATAATATGTATGGGTATGCAAATCCATAGGTCGGGTCAACAGTCGGCTGCCCCGTAGCATTATAGAACCTGACATTAGTATTGGCTTCCCAATGAGCTAATGCCTGTTGTATGATATACTTCCGATCGTAAGTGAGATTAGCATCATAAACAAAACGCACCATTGCCCAAAGATTATATGGTGTTGGGTATACGCCAAAAGCTCTTGCAACAGTTTTCCCGTCAGCCCCTTTCTGCACCGGTATATTGTAAACAGGATGAACTGTGGTATCGGGTCCAATATAGTCGGGCTTTTTAGCAACCAATGTTCCGTACTGATCCAATGCCTTAACTTGGATATCTGTAAGCAGTACGTCTCCCTGTCAGTAATAGTTATTTCCCTTTTTAATTATTACGACCCCTGATTTTAAAGTAATAGGGCCATCTTTCATGTTTTTGATAGGGTCAACAGCGTCTGGACGAAAGTCACTTGTACGTTTACAGGCAGGGAAAATGCACAGGAGGGCAAGCCCTATAATAATAAGGTTAATTTTATTTTTCATTTGTGAATTCGATTGAATTTAGAAGACTGTTTTCTTAGGATAGGTTTAAGCGATCAGGTTTATTTTTCATAGGCATTCTTTTAAGGAGTTTTTAACTTTTTATATCGGATTGCTATAGCCGGTGTTATGGTATTGTTTTTAAGAATAATCGTTGAATCACTTTCCTGAGTAAAAGCTACAGCTGCGGAATCAGCTAACTGTCCATTCGAGTTTATGTTGATAAAGGATAGCTGATTGCTTTTAATCCGGATTGCTCCAGTAGTATCGATTTTAACTTCAAGATTTGAAAAGTTGTATTGGTACCTACCAACAATTACTGCTTTTGATGGATCTTGATAACTCCATTGCAGATTAAATTTTTTACCATTTGCAATTTCCGTCCAAACATCGCCTGTGTTTGATCGCTGGATTTCAACCCATGTAGTTAAGTTATCCCATGTCGGGGGGCGGTAATGATGTCGCTATCACTTTTATTCTTTAGGCATCCAGTTATCAACAAGGATATTAAAACACCAAAAAGGCAAGACACAGAATTTAAATATATATTTTTCATAGGTAGCGCAGGATTACATAAACAGGTTTAAAAGGCTTTGAATTAGGGTTAACAATTGCGAATCAACCGTCAATTGAACTTATTATGAAGTTAAGTGATTTTTCCATATATGAAAAAATAAATATCGTAATTATTCGTTACAAGAAAGACAAATTAAAATAATTAATAAAAGTTAATATTATTATTCAGTAGGAAACTCACTCAGGGATATCGCTTTTAAGATAATTGCAGCTATTCAAATAAGTCGCGATAAGAAATTTTCACCCGAATTGATTTTCAAACTGTCCATAATTATTCGGATTATAGAATAAGGTATTTATAAATACTAAAATTATTAGTGTATTTATACCAGACGAGGTATAAATATTAAAAAAGATGTTTAAAGGATTAAACATAATAGAATTTTCTGAAGGTTTGCAACGGATGATGATTGCAGGAAATTCCTTTCTGCGATAAAATGGGATAAAGGCTACGAGTGCGGCAAATGCGGTTTAAAGCCTGGCTAAGAGGGACACATCTCATTACCCCCCCAACAACCGCTCTGCTGCCCGCAACCCACTCGTCAAAGCCGCCTCAACAGTTCCCATGGCTGTGCCTTCATACAGGTACTCTCCGGCGAAAAATAGTGTATCGCCAATTGGATGACTTAATATTTTCCTCGCTTCGGCGGTGTCAATGGTATCATAACTGTATGATCCCCGCGAAAACGGATCGGCTGTCCAGTTTATGACGTTCCAGGTTAAAAGCTTTTGCTTTAAGGTCTCGATATCTATCTTAAACATGTGGGAGATGGATTCAAGTGCCTGCATCAGCATATCTTCATTGCTGGTGTGTAAACGTTCGGCAGCGGGAGGGCCACCGAGCCAGCCGGTAAGCAGGGGGCGGTGGACCGGCATTTGCGTCCACCAAACCGGGATGGCCTCGTTCGAGAACAGGAAACCCATGTCTTCCAGGTCGGCGCCTGTCATTTTTCTAACCTCATCACTGTACCAAAAGGCTTCGTCAAATTCTAATAATACTTTGATCACGGCGCCGAAGCCAAGTGATTTTAATGCTTTGATATAATAATCGATAGGAGGGTCGAAGCTGATGGTTGCTTTTAAGCCGGCTTCGGCTTGTAATAAACCTAACGGCATGGCAACCAGCAATTGTTTAGCCTGGTAGGTTATGCCGATGTCGGTACTCACTATAACATGGTGTTGCCCCCAGTCTATATCTTTTGCGATGGCATTCACAAAAATATGGCCGCCCGCCTGTTTAAACTCATCGGCCAGGTAATTAACCAACTCGCGGTAGCCGCCTTCAATGCGGTATTGGGCATCCTCGTGTTCGTTTTGCCATTCTTTACGGATAGAAAACGCGCTGGCTTTTTTAGGGTCGGCATTGTCATACCCGGAAACATACCTGCGAACAGATTCCCTAAGCCCGGCATATTTATCGTCCGAAAATTCGAGTTGTAAAAATTCTTCTATACTCATATCCTGCTGTAGTTGGAGGATACGTTCCAGGAACTCGTCCCAGTATTCAATTACATGCCCTTCGGCTATAAATCTACCATCATCGTATCGCCACATAGAGGCAGATGCCGGCGAATATTTGATACCGGCTTCATGAAGTAAAGCCTGGGTAAGGGGCAAGTCGCCGTGGATAAATTCGGCCCCGAGTTCGGCGTGTTGCAGGGAGGTTCCATTTTCTAATGTATGGATCCGCCCGCCAAGGCGGTCGCGTGCTTCCAGCAATACCATGTTTTTTCCCGCTTTTGCCAATGTGCGGGCGGTCATTAATCCTGCCGCCCCTCCGCCAATAATAATGATATCCGTGTTTTCCATAATAAATTATGCGGGGGTAATATATGGATTATTTGTTACGGCAAGATGATGCCGAAATTCAAGTATTTGTAAATGTAAAGAGTTAAAAAGTTAAGAAAGTTATTGCTGATACGACAAATGGTAATTATATTTGTATATATGTCGCAAAAAAAGAAAGCTGAAACTGAAAATATGCTCCACGAACCAATGGCAGCATATAGGGTACAAAATGCTATGCCCTCTGTATTTGAGATGTTGGGCGGCTCAAGGGCGTTTAATTTCTCATCAGGCTTTGATATTATAAACCTGGCGCGTAAGGGTTTCCCTAAAAGCGTTTTGCTTTCATTCGCAAAAAAAATATCCCTTAATATCCAGGAACTCGCGGGTATATTACATATTTCTGAGCGAACACTGCAACGCTATGAAGATGATGCTATCATTAAAACAGAATACGCCGAAAAGGCCGTTGAATTAGCCCGTTTGTACGCCCGTGGTGAAGAAGTATTCGGTTCGATGGAGAAATTCAAGATTTGGATCAAAACGCCTTCGGTTATTTTCCGTGGCGAAGCTCCTATTACTATTTTGGATACTTCTGCCGGTTTTGATATGGTATTTAAAGAGTTGGGCCGTATAGAGCACGGTATTTTTGCCTGATGATATTATACCGTATTGTTAAATGCCACTATGCTAACGACCTGAGCGGTACTGGCGCGCGGTTATACGGCGGCCGCTGGAACAGCGAGGGGAGGGCGATGCTGTACACGGCATCATCAAGAGCCCTGGCCGTACTTGAGGTGTTGGTACATTTGCAGCCGCTGATCATTCCCGATGACTTTTGCCTTACCGAAATTCAAGTTCCGGACCGCGAGGTTGCTACTTTGGATATGGATTTGCTGCCTGATAACTGGCGGGATATCGATGCGCCGCTGAAGTTGCGCGATTTTGGTGACGCTTTTATAAAAGAACTGAAACATCTGTTAATGCGCGTACCCTCATCCATAGTGCCTGATGAGTACAATTACCTTATTAATCCTCTTCACCCGGATGTGGATCAGGTTAAACTTATAAAACGATTGCCGTTCCGGTTTGACCAACGGTTAATTTAATACCTGGTACCGCCTGAAAAACAAAAAAGCGATGATTTTTAAAACCATCGCTCCCTGTATCGTATGTTATAGCAATTAAAAATCGCTTAGCAGGTCCAGTTTCTTAGCATTATAATCTTCCTGGGAGATAAGCCCGTTATCAAATAATAACTTCAGTTTCTTCAATTTTTCCGTAAGCTCATCAGGCTTTGGAGCCGCGGCTGCCGAAGCGACCGGGGCCGGTGTTTCCTGAACTACCGGAGCAGGCGCGGCAACCGGCGCAGGTGGCGTTAACGGAACCGTAGGTGCGGTATACCCGTTTGGCTGAGCCGGTGCGAATGGCTGCGGCGATGCCGGAGCTACAAATGCAGCACGGTTAGGGGTGTTTTCTAACTGGATAGCACCCGATTCGGCGCGTTTTTGCTCAAGGTCGCGCTGGCGGCGGGCTTCGCGTTCTATTTCCTTACGCTCCTGGGCGTATTGATAAAGCTTACGGCCCTGTACTTTGGGCAGGTAATCTACCGCCATTTCTGCACCGCCGGTGGTACGCACGCTGAACACTGCGCCAATAATTTCTTCCTTGGTATGTACGTCAACAATATCTTTCCAAACAAAGTCAACAAACTTGATAGATAAACCCAGGTTTGCCGGGGTAAAAAACAGTACGCGTTTATTAGTTATCGCTATGCAATCGGGAAAAAGGTTTACAAGCGGTTTTTTCTGTACGGCAATATAAATGATCTCCTCGCCGGTTGATAGCAAGTCAACCAAACGCGAATAAACCTTTTCAACTGCTTTAGGATCCTGCTCCTCGGTTAAAAATTTCTCAATCATGTTTTCAGCATTTTATGATGCGCCCAAAAATAACAATTATACCTGTTAAAGTGTCAATAATCAGGAGTTAAGAATCAAGAAATCTTATCAACTATTGTTCGTGAGCCAGGGTGACTTCTTACCTGGTACCGTTTTGTCCTGTATGCAATACTTTTCTTATTTCCTGCTTCTTCCCTCTTGCTTCTCACCGCTTTTAAGCAATCAGCAAATTACATCCGCGGATATCGCTTTGGTCAAACCGGCCTAATACCTCAAATTTTTTATCGGGATAAAGCTTACCCAGATCCTGCGTGGCGATGAACGCGCAGGAGTTGATATTGGCGAGGTCGATAACGTTGATGCCCCCCGTTTTACCCGTTTTTAATATGCTTAACGGATCGTTAGTGTCGCGTATGATGATCTGCATCCACGGCGGGCATTCAAAAATACCATCGCCATAGGAGTAAGCCTGCGACAGCAATTCGGTCATTCCATACTCGGAATGAATGTGTTTAACGCCAAAACCATTGCATAAAATTTCGTGTAATTCCTCACGGATCATTTCCTTGCGGCGGCCTTTCATTCCGCCAGTTTCCATTACAATCAATTCGGGGAAATTGAGCCTGTAGTTATCAATAAAATCGAGCAGGCCAAAGGTAACGCCAATTAAAAGTGTTGGTTTACCTTTATCCTGTTGTTTTTTTAGCTGTTGATAAAGCTCATCATGGTTATACAGAAAAAAGCCGCTATCCGTGTTAGCTGATTGCCTGATCAGGTCATCAACCATATAAATAAGCGATGAGCCCTCACGCTCCAAATAGGATGGAAGCAGCGCCAGTATCGTATAATCTTTTATATCTCCATAAAAAATACCAAACGCCTTACGGAAGCTTTCTTCATACCATGTTTTATCGGTAACACGATGGCTGCTGGTGATCACGCCGGTAGTTCCCGAACTGGTAAAGGTGAGTTCTACCCGATCGGCAGTACTCAATATAGAGTGCGATTTGAAAAACTCGATAGGTAAAAAAGGGATCTGATCAACGGTTTTAACTGTGTTTACATCAATACCTAAGCCGGTGATAAACTGCCTGTAAACAGGGTTGTTGAGGGCCTGGTAGTTAAAAACCTGCAAAGCAACCTCGTTAAATTGTTGCTCGTTATTGATAGAAAATACCTGTTGTTTATCCGGCTTGTTCATTTGCACCGGCAAAGATAAACCGTTGATCGCTTTTTTTGGTCACGTTGATTTAGCTTATTTTTTGTCTTATAACGAAAAATTAGCTAAACCCTGTGTAATCAATGATTGGTTTTGACGTTACCATTACAAAAAATAAAAAAACAAGTACGTGTTTTGGAGGTTTGTAGTGTATTGAAAACTATGAAAATTAACCATATTTAAATGTAAAACCCCATGAAAAAGCTGAAATTTTTGAGCCTCCCCCTTTTGATGAGCCTTTTTTTTGTATTAACGTCGGCTAAGCCCGTGGATGATGGCAGCAAGCAAACAGAGCGTTTGCACAACGCGTCGAACGTTTTGAAAGAGTTTTCCAAAATGAAGGAGAGTATCCCGCACGATCTGCTTGATCAGTACGAAGGTATTGTAATTATCCCTAAACTGATCAACGCCGGCTTCGGTATTGGCGGTAAACGAGGAAAAGGCGTTGCCATGGTGAAACTGGGAAATGGCAAGTGGAGCGATCCGGTATTTGTTACACTTACAGGCGGTAGCTTTGGTTTACAAATTGGTGTTCAATCTGTCGACCTGGTATTGGTTTTCCGTCATAAAGGTGTGTTAACCAAAGTGAAAAATGGCGATTTTACCATCGGTGGTGATATTTCGGCTGCAGCAGGTCCGGTTGGTCGCAGCTCTACCGCAAGCACCGATTATAAATTAGAGGCCGAGGTTTACTCGTATTCACGCAGCCGTGGTTTATTTGCCGGTATAAGCATCAATGGTTCAAATTTAGGTATCGATAAAGATTCGAACGCTGCTTATTATGGCGCTAAAGCTACTTCGCAGGATATTTTTGCGCAAGCTACAAGCGATAAGGAAGCTGTTAACACTTTAAAAGAAACCCTCGCGACATTTTAATTAAATAAATGAGCAAAACAACAACGCCCGGTCATTAAACCGGGCGTTGTTGTTTTATGGCTTTAGAAATACCTGCCGGAGCCACAAGCCTGACAACGCCGACATGCCCCCTACTATGCCACCGATTATTCCCGTAATGGCTAAAATATATCCCCAGGCGGGCAACATAAACAAATGAGCTATGCGGGTGGCCATGATGTGATCATTAGGGATGCTTTTAAAAAGGGCCAGTACTACCCAAACTATCAGCACCGCGCTAAAGCCCGACCAAAACGCGCCCCTGGCCGTACGGCCGATAATTAATGTGGTTAAAAACGAAATGAGCGCCACAATCCACCACGGCAAAAAATACCCGCTGGCAAATGAAAGTATTAATATAACGAGGAATACCATTTTGGTTTTTATTTAGCTGTTAATGTATAGGTTGATTTGATACGGGGCGAGCTTTCGTTTACTGATTGCATGAAAAGTAACTCCTTTAACTGGCCGGTTTGCCAGGTTTTAAGCATGTCGTTATAAAAAAAACTACCCGGATTGCCTGACTCGCCGCCCGGAAAGATCCCGTAGCCCTTCACTTTTGGCCCCATTTGTACCACCATACGCCACGACGGGCCGTGGCCATTGTTCAATGCATTTACGGTGGTGCCCGAGCCACCCGCCTCGAAATTACCCGACCCAAAGGCCTGCTGGCGCGAAAGGCTGGCTATTTCAAATGGCCTTACTTTACCCCATTGCCAGTTAGTGCCAATTTTGCCCTGCTTATCGGCCAGTTGTTTAACTGCTATGTTAAATGCTTTGCTGATAATATCTGCAGCGGTTTCCTTTTCGGGGGTGCGTACATCATCAAACCATTTTGAATTAGCTTCTTTCAGGATGAGTTGTTCTGTTCTATCGGCAGACGGATAATTTTCCTGCAGGTTTTTATCCGCAAATTCATCACTCCAGATCATGTTGTAGGTTGCCGACCACCAGTAGCTGAAAATGCTGGCCCCTATGGAGTTGGCGGTGACATCCTTATTCCACCTGTTTATTTGATGATAGGCGCTAAGCTGTGTGGCATCAAGCTTTGTTGGGTCGATGTATTTGAGCATGGCGGGCAAAATATCCTGTGCGCGTATGCTGTAGGTATCTGTTTGCAGGATTCGCATACTATCAACGGTAGCTTTATTCATCGCGGTAAGGCGATCATTGATACGTTTGCCACGCTCATAAGGCGCAAACGACCAGTTGATGTAATATGGATAAGTAGGATCTGTTGATGATTGATTGGCCGAACTTACAAAGCCACGCGCCGGGTTTTTTATTGTCGGATCATGTTCAAAGGGGATAAAGCCATGCCAGTCGTTTGCCGGGTCGGTACCATCTAAAATAAACTTGCCCTGGTCTTTAAATTTAAGCGGGTATTTACCGTTTGGCGTTATGGCGATATCCGTTTTACTGGCAAATACAAAGTTTGATGCCGGGGCGCTGAAATAGTGCAGCGCTTTGCGGTAGTCGTCATAATTTTTGCCGGTGTTCAGTAAGTACATGGCCATCAGCTCGTCCGATGGTTCGTGAGCTATCCATCGTAACGCGTGGCCTATGGGTACAAAACTGGCTCCATCACCCTTTTTGGCATTGCTTTCGTAAACAACAGGGCCGTGATGGGTATAAATTACGGTATCATAAATTGGCTTTTGGCCCAATACCTCAATCTTTTCAACGCGGCGGCTGGTTTTATTCCACCTATTGTTATACCAGTATTCGTTCATCTGCCCATCTTTAAATTTTTCCTGGTACCAATCCAGTACGTCGGCATCAACATTGGTGATCCCCCAACTGATATCGTTATTGAAACCTAAAATAACGCAGGGCGCGCCGGGTAACGATACCCCGTAAACATTCATGCCCGGCGCCGAAAGCTGCACCTGGTACCAGATAGATGGCAGGGTGAGGTTAAGGTGCGGATCGTTGGCTAAAATGGGGTAGCCATTAGCCGTTTTGCTGCCTGCAACCGCCCAGTTATTGCTGCCTATACCTTCAACGCGGGGCTTGGTTTTAGCGCTATCCGTCATACCGGCTAAAAAAGAGGCTGAGGGTTTGGGGATGCTTAACGGTTTAAAATAATCCCATTTGGTACCTGCCGGGATGATCGGATCTTCGTGCATCGGGTAATCCGGGAAAAGATCATTAGTAACCCCGGGGCCGAATTTTTTAAGAATATTCGTCATTGCAAATTCGTTCGAGCCTCCGGCCAATGTTTCAGACATCAGTTTCAGTAAAAAAGCGCAGTTGATCGGCTTCCAGTCTTCCGGAGCATAATTCAATAGCTTAAACTCAATAGGGTAGTTTTTTGGGGCGAGGCTATGAATATAAGCGTTGATGCCATCGGTGTACGCCAGTACCATGTTCTTCACTATCGGATCGGCCATCATGGCTGTTAACGTTTTCTCGGCGCCGTAAACCATTCCCATCCGGCGATGGTAACGATCGATATCCATTACTTTGGGGCCTATCACTTCGGCCAGCCGTCCTGATGCCTGCCGGGTTTGGATATCCATTTGCCACAGGCGGTCGGTAGCTGTCATGTAGCCTTGCGCATAATACAGATCGTGCAGGTTACCGGCAAAAATGTGCGGGATATGGTTTTCATCAAATTTGATTGTCACCTTGCCTTGCAGGCCTTTCAGCTTCAACTCGTGTGTTTGCAGGATGTTTTTACTTTCAGCGTTTTGCCAGAAGCCTTCTGCCGGGCTTAAAAATTTTCCTATCGGGGGCGCTACGCCGAACTTGGTTTGTAAGGCCCAGATAAGCGCCGAAGTAATCAGTATAGCAATAAGTGCTTTAGTGAGTTTCATATGGTAATATTGCCTATAAAGTTAGGCTTTTAAGCTGCATATTCAAGTTTTGGCTTGTGCCTGCGGTAATGTTTTTTAGGTTTTGGGGTTTGAAGCGAATCTGCCTTTGGCTGTTTCTTTTCCCTGCGAAATTGCCAGGGTGGGGTGGGGTTAGGGTCTCGCCAAAGGCCGAGGTGATTTTGACGGGCCTGCTCTTCCATAGTGGCCAGTTCGGCACTTTTGGAGTAAGCCTTGTATTGCCAGGCATAGCCGTTTTTTACCAGTTCATGATTGATGTTAGTGCCATCAACCAAAATAACCTGTGCTACGGTACGGCCATACCGGTCGTGCTCGCTGCCTATTAACTTAACCTGTTTCCCAAAGCAAATATCCGAAGTGAATTTCTTGGCTGCCTGCCCAAAAGCCTGCGATTTTTCGGGGCAGTCTATCTCTGCAAGGCGTACGGTAACTTCCTGGTTATCGCTGCTCAGTAAACCAAGGGTATCGCCGTCTTTTACCTTAACTACTTTGTAAACATCTGCTTCGGGTTGTTTGGTGTTGTTGGGGTTACAGCCCGCAAGGATAAGGAGGATGAGAGCAAGGAGGAGCGTAGCGTAATTTCTTAGCATGGTTATGTTGACTTACAGAATTGGCCGAATTTAGGGATTATTATCTCTCTGAAATTGTGTTCATCCGTAATTGGGGTAATTTGTTCAGTGAAAACGGCAGATCGGTTTTTTGCGTAAATTTAAAACAATATGATCTCCAAAACATTAACCCGTAATGCCCGCCAACACTAACCGGTTTTACACGTCGCTCAAGGTAAATAACATCCCTTTAAGTGAGCTTTTTATAAGGCCTGATCTTTTTCAGCATGTGCCCCGCGACTGGCATATCATCATTACCGACATCTGTAACAGCACACAGGCAGTTCAAAACGGCGAACATGAAAATGTAAATTTCGCTGCTACCGGCAGTATAGTAACCGTGTTAAATATCGCTTTTAAACAGGATATAACCGTGCCTTTCTTTTTCGGCGGAGATGGCGCTACGTTTATTGTTCCGCCGCTTATTGTGGATGACGTGATGAAAGCTTTGGCTTTATACCGGGAAAATACGCAGCGTAATTTCGGGTTAGAGTTGCGTACCGGCATGGTTACCGTGAGCAAAGTTTATGAGAACGGGTACCGGCTGACTATCAGCAAATATTGCACGTCCGGCAATTTTACCATTCCCATTGTATTAGGTAACGGTTTGAGCTATGCCGAAAAACTGGTAAAGGGCGATAAGGAAAACCCGCATCAGCATACCGCTGGTGAGGGAGAACTTGACCTTACCGGGATGAGTTGCCGATGGGACAAGATCCCCCCGCCCGAAAATACCGAAGAGGTAGTGTCATTATTGGTAGTAGCCCGTAACGAGGAGAAGCAGGCCATGGTGTTTAAAGATGTGATTTGTTATATTGACGAAATTTATGGTACCCCCGAAAAACGGCAGCCGATCTCCGTTCTGCAGCTAAAACAGAACTCAACCTTTGCCCGCCTGGGTAAAGAGATGAAAGCACGATTGGGCGAAATAAAAATATTGGAGTTGCTGAAAGAATGGTTAATTATGCTTTACAGCCACATTTATTTCAATACCAGCGATGGGAAAAAATACCTGAAGCGTTTGGTTGAAATGTCGGATACGCTGGTGATTGACGGTAAGATTAATACTGTTATATCTGGAACCTCCGAACAGCGGAAGAGGTTGCATCACCTATTAGTGAAAATGGAAAACGAAGGTAAATTGTATTTCGGGTTTCATGTAAGCCGCGAGTCGGTAATGTCATGCTATGTGCGCGATCTGGAAGATGGGCATATTCATTTTGTGGACGGATCGGAAGGGGGATATACCAAGGCGGCTGGTTTTATTAAAAAGAAGCTTGCAGGGCAGTTACACGATGATAATTAACGTGAGTTCGGTTTAAGCAGCTAATAAAAGCTGGTCGTCATTTTCTTGAAATATAATATTAAGGGAAGGTTTTTTAGGGAAGAAATGGTAAGCGCAAAGCACGCCCATAGTGTTCATCAGAAAGTTATTCACGGATCTGTGCCTGGTGTGCTGAAGTTTGCAGATGTTCTTTAGCTCATCGTTTACACATTCAATGATAGCCCTTTTTCTGAGCATTATTTTATCGGCCTGAGAGATGTTAAAGTCTTTCATGTTTTTACGGGGTTTAGTAATCATCTGTATACCATTTCCCCAAAGCAGGTCGGCCAAAGCTTTGGATATATAGCCTTT
>NZ_QGHA01000005.1:0-180429 GCF_003148845.1 Mucilaginibacter oryzae
GTCCGCCGGCCCATTATAGTTGGCGGTAAGCTGAATATGGTATCTTCTTTTAATTTCTTCACTCAGCAGGTCTTCAATATGGTAAAGGTCATCTACATCGATGCCGTATTTTTCGTCAATGTGGGCGCTGGCCGCTTTAACCCGGGTTACCGAAGCGGTTTTAAAAAAATCTGTAGCGGTTGATGCTTTTATGGCCGCCTTTCTATCGTCCTGCACCGTCAGTAGCGTGTAGTGCTGCTCTTCCAGCCTGCCGCTTTGGTAACCGCCCAGGTTGATAAAGAAGAGGCGATGTTTGGTAGCGGCCGCCTGGTTATGAGGCACAACTTGTACCTGGTAACCGTTACTCAAAATGTAATAAAAAAGGGCAATTTCAAATCGAAAATTGCCCTTTTTTTATTAGTGACCAGCCGATGTCGAAATTTTATTTGGCCACAGACGGCCAATTTTGATTTATGGCACAGCCTCTGAACAGCGCTTGCCGCTTTTTCCAACAGCTCCATGCGTTTACGGATAAACGGAGGCAGTTTAATGGCATGATGAATGACCAGTCAGCAATTTGTAACGGTCGATACTGTTTTCTTTAATATTTAACCGAAATTCCAAAGTTGACCGCCCTTCCTCTGCCTGTTGAAAAAAAACCGGGCTGCATGAACCATTGGGCACGTGCAGGGAAGTAATACGCATTGAACAGGTTTTCTATGCCCAGGCTAACCCGTGTGCTTTTATTGACGCGTAATCCGGCAATCAGATTGAATAAATTATAGGCTTTTACCGCGCCTTCATTGCCATTATATATTCCTGTATTGTTCTTTGCAAACCGGTCTCTGCTTCCGATACCGGTATAATTCAGTGTAAAATCCATCACTTGTAGCGGTGAATAAGTGACACTCCCGGTAATTTTAGGGGCAGAAATCCGTCTACCGTTGAGATACGCATCTTCAGGGTCATTGTATTTTCCGTTGCCGTTTACATCGCGTTTGCCTTCCGTATAGCTATAACTTCCGGCGATAGTTAACTCCCGGTTTAACACGTAGGAAGCAGCCAACTCAAAGCCATATATTTTTTCAGGGCTGCGGGCAGTATTGAACAAGCCGGTAGCCGGGTCGTAAACTACCTCGATGCCCAATTTAGATGTACTGCGGTAAGCAGAGGCTGAAAAATTAAGCCCTTTGTAGCGGCTTTCGAACCCGGCCTCATAGTTATTCACTTTTACTGCATCTGTGTTGATCTTATCAATGCTGTTTACCTTGGTGTCCCGTAAGGCCAGACCGATATCCATTACTGAAAATCCTTGCGAAAAGCTTACATAAGGGCTAAATAACTCACAACGGTTATATTTCAACCCGGCGTTGAACAAGCCTGTGTTATACTTCAGTGCGCCACCGGTTACATCAAAAGATGGCGTAACTGTTGCACCGCTTGCATTGGTGATCCTTAGTGTGCGGTAATCGTCTACGTCTATATTGACGCGCTCCAAACGGAACCCCGTCTTTAATACCAGGTCACGTACCAGCGTTACATCCGCCTGGGCAAATGGCGCGAGGTTGGTCATATCCATTGTCGGTACCCATACACGCCCATCAACCAATGGCTGCGATGTTTTATCCTTCAAAACATCCAGTCCGTAAGACAGGTTAGCATTAATCGAATTTGTTTTCACCAGCGGTGTTTGCAGGAATAAGCGGATTCCCTTTTTATCGTTATGAGCCAAAGACTGACCGTCTCCGCCATCGAAACGTCCGAGTGAAACATAGAATACATCTTCACGCTTTTCATAATAAGCGTCGGCGGTTAAACTGGTTTTCAGGAACAGGCTGTCAACCTTGTATGACAAATGCACGTTGTGGTTATATTTAGCTCCTGTTGGGATACCAAGCGGTTTCCCCAATACACCAGTCGCTTTCTGACCGGTTGCAAGGTTCCCGTTTACCAGGGTGAAGTTGCTGTTTTGCAAACTACTGTAGTAATTGTAAACCAACTGCAGCCGCTGGTACTTTGTCGGTTCAAAACCGATTTTCGCAAAGGCGTTATAGGTATCGGTTTCACCAAGGCTGTAGTTAGGGCCAACCACATCTCCTTTGGCATCTTTATATTCGCCGGTTTGTTCGGCAACTCCACTAACCACATAATCAAACTTGTTGACCTTTCCGTAAAACATCTGGCTGAGACGACCACCTACCGAATTGCGGAGTTTGATCAGCGAGCTGTTTAAAAAAATATCGGTTTTACCTGCAAAAGCTTTAGCGGTATCAGGTACAAGCGTTACATAATTTACTAATCCTCCTGCTGAGCCGTTCCCGTAAATTGCCGTGGCGCCCTTAACAACTTCTATTTGTTGAAGAACTGAAGGATCAATGGAGCGCAGATCAACTTCGGCATTTCTAAGCGGCGATGACTGGCTTACACCATCTATCATCACGAGCATGGGCCTCCCGCGAAGGTTCTGCCCAACGTTGCTGCCAGACTGGGCACTTGGAGCAAAACCTGGTACCTGGTTAGCTAAAATGCTGGTCAGGTCGGGATTAACTGCTATCTCGGTTTCCAATTTCTTTTTAGAAACTATACTCACCGATGAAACGATGTTCTTAGGGCTTTCAGGCTTTCTTGTGGCTGAAATGATCACCTCACCGAGGGCCAGATCAGATCTTTTAAGCATGAGTGTGATAACCGTATCTTTCGTAAGCGGTGATAACGTTACTGATAAAGTTTCATACCCGGTAGCAGATGCTTTGATCTGTAAGTTCTGGCTGGCAGGTACAAAAACCTCAAAACGCCCTTTGGCATCACCCGAAGTTTTTAATTGATTAACTTGAATTGTCGCATATGGAACTGGCGATAAAGAGTCTTTGACAAACCCTCTTAATTTAACGTTTTGGCTATTAGCTATACTGGATAGCATAAGTAAACAACAGATGGTAAAAAGTGAATATAGATTTGGCTTCATTTGTTGAAATTTGGCGCAATAATACGTTTATTTAAACTAATTCTAAATAATAATAGTGATTTGCTCCTTACCTGAGGGGCCCTTCAGGCATTTCAGGGTTGATTATGATCCTGAACGGTATATCGGGGATCTATTAGGAACCTTCAATGCTTTCTAACTCAGACCGGGAAAGCGATCGTAATGACGGTACCGTGATCGTTGGTGAAGCTGATCCTGCCACCGTGTTGTTCGGTCAGGCCGATCATCATGTTCACTCCAGGGGAATTGCAGGCATACATGTCAAAATCAGCCGGCAGGCCACGCCCGTTGTCAGGTGAATGATGTTTCAATATTTCATCATTCATCCCCTGGAAAACCCATTGCGGGACACGCGGCGGTGTGATATCATTAAAAAAGTCCCGACTATATCGCCGGGACTTTCACATAATTTCTGATGTTCAGAATCGCAAAACTTGCTTATCAAGCAGGCCCTGAAATTATGGTTAATTACCCGATCCGGATTTACTGAGCTTTTTGGCAGCATCCATGGTAAATTTGCCATCCACCAATAACTGAAGTACCTGCTCGTTAATTTGATCAGGCGTAGTGACCCACATTAATTTACCATTTTGTATAAGGTAGGTTTGGGGTATTGCTGATACAGCTGCCGGTTTTATCCATTTTTTATCAAAATCACTTCCGGGCGGGCCACTTAGGGCGATATTAAAATTCAGTTCGTTGGTGTGATTTTTTACATAACTCACAGCCTTCGCCTCATCCCTTTCAAATACGTCCTGGGCAATGAATGTAATCTTATCCTTAAATTTTAAACTAAGCTCATTCAGGTGAGGCATGGCGGCCATACAGGGTACGCACCAGGTTGCCCAAAGTTCAACCAAATAAATTTTGCCATCCTCAAATTTACTTATGGGGCCGCCTTTTATCCATTCTACCTGCGGATAAGTTGTAATTGGGTCGCCGATATCGGGAAAGTCTTCAACCCGTTGCGCGTTTGCAGTTAATGCTGTAATTGTTAACAGCAAAACAACTAAAAGCCCCATTATGTTATTTGCCTTCATTTTCAATCAATTTTTCAAGTGTAAATCCTAATTCGTTATCATTTAGCACTACCTTGTCCGATAAAAATTTACCGTCTTTGCCAATAAGATAGGCTGCCGGGAGTGTGCCTTTATTGAATAAGGCATAACTTTTTGTAACGGCGCCTGCAGAGCGGCCGTTTTCAGAAAATCCTTCAACATCATTAAGGTGCACCCATCCCGGAAACTGTTCGGCTATTTGCTGCTTCCAGATATCTTCATCGTCATAGCTAACGCCAATTATAACCGCTCCTTTTTCTTTTAATCGCTTTTCGGCCCGTCTCATGTAAAGGGCAAACTTGTCAAACGGCACAAAGTTTCTGAACCAGAATACCAATAAAACATCCTTGCCTTTAAATGATGATAGCGACACCATTTTCCCTTCACTGTCGGGTAAGGTAAAATCAGGCGCAGGCTTTCCTTTGGTAAGCAGCGTAACCGCATCGATTTTTGAACTTAATATTTTTCCTGCTTCAGATTCTTTGATACTCTTGCTAAACCTGTTAAACGATGAGTTGAGGCCCGGTGTAATTGCACGGGCCTTTTTTCTCCTCCAGATATCGAAGGCAACATAGCTATCGGGATGCAGAGCTATAAAAACGCTGTCCAATTGGTCGGCCTTTTTCATCAGCACGCCAAGTTCTTTCATTAATGGCATCCTGGTACTGTCGTCTTTTGATAGCCTGGCAAGTTTTTCGTTAATCGGCTTAAGCTGTTCGTTCAATGGTTCAAATGGCTTATTTCTTTGGGTAAATTCAGCCTGGGTTTTTCCACCCGTAATTATCGCCTCCTTCATGCCTCCCAAGCTTTTTACATTGACATTTCCATCAATATAAAATCTTTGCATATCAATTTTCGACATAGTGGCGGCAGTTAGCGGCCCCTTATATGGGTTGAGGTTCAGCGTGGCGTAGGCAGGGTCGGTAATTGTGCCTTTAAATGTAAACGCGCCGTTTACAACTTTAGTTGAATCCTGTATGTAATCACCTTTGGCGTTGTCGTATTCTAAAAGGATTATGCCTTGTTTATCTTTTGCAAGCTGGCCGGTAATTGTAAATGGATGTTGTGCAACGGCTACCGTCGCTAACAGATATAAAAAGCTAAATATGATGTATTTTTTCATGACTTATGGATTGTTTGTTATTTGTGGATTGCCAACCATGATATAGTAAGGCAGTTTTAAGGTTAAACGCTTTTCATCCAGCGTTATAGTTTTGGCGTTGTTTGTTTCATCTGCATAAAGCAAATGGGTAAATTTTTGTCCGCTAAATAACGGATCGACAGACATGCGCCTCATGTCAAACCAACGGTAGCCTTCCGCTGCAAATTCGCGCACACGTTCATCAAAGATGAATCTGATCAAAAGATTTTGGTTGGATGCAATTGTACCGGAGATGGCCGCGCGGTCAGCAGGCAGCCTGTTTTTCCGTAATGTTTCCACGTCGGCTACGGCTCCGGCCAAATCACCGTTGCGGGCCTTTGCTTCGCCACTAAGTAAATACAGCTCCGGAAGCTGAATACCGAAACGGCTTAACTGCACACCGATTTTCGAAAGACGCCCCGACGGGTTTACTTCCTGATATGGAAATTGAGCCGCGTAAAAATTCAAACGGAGGTCTGCCGGATCAAACAGCGCACGCGCTTGCGGAGACAGCACGATGAAATCGTTCATGAAGCCGTTGCCGTTATACGGCCCGTTATAAAAAGACTTTGCTACAAGCGACTCGGTTACGTTGGTATAGCCGCCAAAAGGCGAGTTTGTAGGGCCGTAGTCTGTTACCGGGTAAAACTCGCCGTCGGGTGCAAAGGTCTGGTTGTAATTGTATAACACTGCCGACGTTGATGAAGCGCTGTTATCCTTTATTGCCGCGTTAAGCATGGCAACAGCGTTTATGTTATCACCGGTAAAAAGATATACTTTGCCCAGCAGCGCTTCGGCCGCGGCCTTATTAAAGCGCACTTTACTTTTACCACTCAACGGCAGTTTTGAAATAGCGTCCTTCAGGTCGGTCGTGATAAAATCATACACTTGTTTAACACTGGCCCGCGTAAAACCTGTAGCATTTATATCGGCTGATGTGATGATAGGAAATGCGGGGTCTGAACTTGCAGTTGACTGGTTATAAGGCTTTCCAAAAAAATTGGCAAATTGAAAATAAAGCCAGGCCCTGTTTGCCTTCGCTTCAGCCAACAATGCCGATTTTTGTTCAGCCGAGCCGCCGGTTGATTCATTAACCCCGTTTATTACCTTGTTAACGGTATAAACGTTACCCATATACAACTGCATGGTCCAGTCGTAATCGGTAGGCGTAAATACATCGGCCTGCCATTCAAACGCCCTTTGCGACATACCCGGGCTACCGCCCGAATTGTAATGTCTCTCTTCGGCGGCCACATCGTCGCCCATTAAAACTAACTGTTGCCATCCGCCTGCAAAGTCATAAAGGTACAGGCCCTGATCGTTCATTACTTTATCAAAATCGGCAGTTGTGGTAACTAACTGGCGGCCTTGCGGAACAACGTTTAAAAAGTCTTTTTTACAGGATAGCAACAGGGAAAAAAGACCGGTATACATAATAATTTTATAATGTTGTACTTTCATCTTCAATTAAATTTAAAATGTAACATTAGCCCCAAGGGTGAAAGTATGCCGGTATTGCGGCAAGCTTCTTACGCCGATATTGAATGCCTGATATTCCGGGTCTATGCCATATTTATTGTTCTTCCAGATCATGTAATTACCCGTTTGCACGTAAAGGTTAACTGTCTTGAGTTTTAGCTTGCCTGCTATATTGGCAGGCAGCCCGTACGAAAGCGTAATATCCCGCAGTTTGGCGTATGATGCGCTCACTACGTTAATATCAGCATAAGTGTAGTAGCTGGTATTTCTTCTGAAGTTATTGACACCAAGGCTGGCAACGTAAGCCGGGATATTTGTATTGAGCTCATCGCCTGGCTTTTTCCACCGGTTTTCAAACTCGGGGTTGATATTCCCGCTGAAACTTCCGGCGGTACCGCTTAACCGGCCCGCGTAAAACTGGTTAACATCGCGCCGCATTACGGCTCCGAGATTGAAGATCATATTGGCCGTTAACGACAGTTGTTTATATTGAAACGTATTGGATAAGCCGCCGTTATATTTAGGTAAAGTTGAGCCCTTATACACAAGGTCGGCAGCGGTTGCAGCATAAGGATCCTTTGTAATACTTCCGTTCGCCAGTTTAATTTGAGGGTCGCCCATGTTGTCGAGCCCCGCGTAACGATAGGCAAATAACACGGGCGTAGCATAGCCTACGGCCCATTGCGATGAAAGTTGCCAGGTATCGGTTAGCATATCGGGCGTTGGCTCGCTGTATGATGCAAGCTTATTCAGGTTGTAACTGAATACCATATGACTTTGCCACTTAAATGCACCTGCCTGCAGGTTCATGGAATTCAGGTTAATCTCAATGCCTTTATTGGTAATATTGCCTAAATTGCCGTTAGTGCGTATAAAGCCGTTTAGCGGATTTACAGATATACTGCCCAGTAAATCTGTAGTATTTTTATGGTAGGCATCAATACTACCCGAAATCCGGTTGTTTAGTACCCCCATATCAATACCGATGTTAATAGTACGGGTAGTTTCCCATGTTAGTTTCCTGTTTGCAGGGGAGGATAAGTAAAGGGAGTTACCGAATGTTGAATTGGTTTGAGCGTTAACTATATCATACAGCGAGGCAGCATTGAGGTATGGCGAATTTCCGGTGATGCCGTATGTTGTACGAAGGCTTAAATTATCTATCCAGCCAATTCTTTGTATAAACTTTTCGCGGCCAACATTCCATCTGGCGCCAACACTATACGCGGGTTTATTTTGCGATGCCTGGTTTGATGCGAAAAGGTTACTATGATCTCTACGCATACTTGCATCCAACTGATATTTATCAGTCATCGAATAGTTCAGTAAGGCGAAATAGGAACGGAATCGCCTGAGGGTGCTAAACGTATCAAAGGGCTTTTCTGTAAAAACGCTGCGAAATGAGCCTACAGCGCCAAATACTCCCTGAGATAATGTTTGATAATTTAAAAGGCTGTAAGTTTTCAACGCATCGTCATACCCCCTTACTATGGTAGTATTTACCAGGGTTGACTGTTCCTGCAGATCCTGGCCTAACTGGATATTAAGGTGGTCCTCGCCGTTTCTAAGCGCAGAGGTAAACATTAACTGGTTCCTGACAGTCCAGTTAACAGCGTTTGAACTTGCGGTGGAAAACCGCCCCCCGGTATTTGGAAGATAGTAAACAGGTGTAGACCCGGCAAACGGCGCTACAGTAAAATTAAGAAGTTCCCTGCGCATTGAGTATTTAGAGATATCGTCGTAGGATTCCGTAGTACCCGGAATGCGCTGATAGCCATAAGTACCCTGAAAACTAAGCCCTTTCCAGATTTTCACGGTCAGGTCGCCGGTGGCATTCACATTAAGCAGTTTACCACGGGTATATCCGCTACCCAGTTCATCAAGCGGACTATAGTTTAAGTTGATGCCGCTCCGTTGCTCATAATCTGTTTTTCTTTCATCCGGGATGCCTTGCAGATAATTTAACTGGATGTTATTACCATTGCCATCCCTGAATAGCTGATAGGGAATAAAGTCGGCCCCAATGCTTATCGGTCTCTTATTGCTGTTATACGCGTAAGCGAATGACGAATTTAGATTTAACGTAACACGTTTGTTAGGGCGGAAGGTTTGGTTGAAAGTCAATCTGTACTGGTCGTTTTTCTCGCCCGGGTTGTTACTTTGAGTACCGGTGTACGATACGGAACTATAAAACGAATAAGCGTCACCTCCGCCGTTTGCCGATACAGTGTGGTTATTAACGATTCCGTTTCTGAACCAGAGGTCATTTATTTGCCCAGTGTTGGTTATAGCTGAAAGGCTATCGAGCTGTTCACCCGCCCTTGCGGCACTGATGATGCCACGGTTCTGGTTGTACAATATTTGTTCGTGTGGCGCTATAAAACTATTTGAAATGCTACTCCATGGATAGGTTACCGGATCAAAGGTTTCGCGCGCAGCCTGTATGTATTGCCGGCTGTTCATCACGTTGGCGTACCCAAAATTTGGTTTGCCGGTAAAAGTGACATAGCCGGAATAATTGATATTGATATTTTGATTATTACGACCCGATTTGGTTGTAATAACAATAACGCCATTCGCCGCCTGCGCCCCCCATATAGCTGCCGCCGACGCATCCTTTAAAACGGTGATGTCGCCAATATCATCAGGGTTGAGGGCCGTTATATCAGGCACAGGTACACCGTTTACTACATAAAGCGGCTGCGACCCGTTGGTAACCGTACTTTTTCCTCTAACAACAGCCTGCCTTGTAGTGCCGTTACCCTGCAAACCGGTAACAACAGTCAAACCGGCTATCTGCCCGTCAAGGCGGCTAACAATATCGTTTGTAGCGGCGCGCTGGCCAAATACTTTCATATCAGGCTTGCCAAATGATCCGGTAGCGCGTTCTTTATTCAGCTTCTGGAAACCTGTAGATAAAACAAATACCTCACGCATTTCCTGGTTGGCGGTGTTCATGGTTATATCTATGCTGCTCCTGCCCATAACAGGTATGTTTTGCGTTTCATAGCCGATATAACTCACCTGCAGGGTACTGTTAGCGGGTACCTTATCTATTTGATAATAGCCGTAATTATCCACTAACGAGATCCGCGAAAACCCCGGGGTAATATCTACCTTAACAGTAGCGCCTGTTAAAGGCTGGCCTTCCGCAGCATATACAACACCATGTATGTTAAGCGTATCCGCTTTGGTACCGTACGGCAGTTGTGCAGCTACCGGCTTCAGCCTGATTACAATGGTTTTATCTTTTACCTCGTAACCAAGCGGCTGGCCCGCGAAGCATCGGGCAAGCACCTTATCAAATTCAAGCTCCGTAACATTGATAGTAACGGGCAAAGCCTTAGACAGATCATGAATGTTATAAAGAAATTCGTAGCCGCTCTCTTTCTCTAACACTTTGAGCAATTTTTCAAAAGGCGCATGATTAAGATGAAGCGTGATTTTCTTTGTTTGCGCTGCCGCGGAGATATGAATATTGATTAAAAAAAGTAAAACTGCCAAAAACTTCGCCCACGATAGTAAGCCAACTTTCCGGACGGGCTTCGGGCTATAAAAAAGGGTAAAAAAATTCATTACATTTGAATCGTTTAAGTTCAATAGTTCAATTAATTCGAGTTGTTCATATAAAACTTAGCATTACTGGTTATACCAGGGGCCAGTTCGCGGTAGCAGCCGTTAACTGGTTTTTTGCTTTTTGTGGTGTGCAAAGAGGGTTAATTCATTATCGTTACCCTCCTTCCTTCGATAGTATAATGTAAGTGATTGGTGGAAGCCAGCAGATCGAGTATGGTGCTTACATCATCATACCGGGAAAAGCCGCCGGCGAAGTCTTTGCCGCGCATGTCGCCCTTGAAAGTTACCTCTATATTATACCACCTGCTTATGCACCTCATAATCCCGGTGATATTTTCGCCGTTAAAATGAAAACGGCCTTTGGTCCAGGCGATGGCGCTTTGCGCGTCAGTGTCAAAAATTTTAAGCTGGTGCGCGGTTACTACGGCCTGCTGACCAGGTTTGAGTAATTTATCGTTGATCCTGACGCTGCCTTCAAGTAAAGTGGTTAAGGCCTTAGCATCGTCGGGATATGAACTGATGTCGAAATGGGTGCCGAGTACCTCCACCTCCTGCCCCGCCGAAGAAACAATAAATGGATGATGGGCATCCTTAGCAACTTCAAAATATCCCTCGCCCTTTAGCTCCACCGCACGTTTTTCCGCTCCTGAAAATGAAGTCGGGTACTTAAGCGATGACCCGGCGTTTAGATACACTTTTGTACCATCGGGCAGCAGGAGCCTGTATTGTTCGCCCCTGCTTGTAATTAAAGTATTAGAAGTATTGGCATTACCATGTTTGTCATTTTCTACATATTTAAGCTGCCCCTCATCTGCCTTACTTACCGTCGATCCGCCATCTGCTGCGAGGGGCCCCTTATCAGCCGCATTAAGTACGATGGTACGCCCGTTTGATAAGATAAGCCTCGCTCCGTTTTTACCGGGGGTGATTGGTGTAATATGTGTTGCAAACTGTTGATTTGCTTTTTGAGGACGATTGAACAGAAAAAGGAAGATACTGATGGCTAAAATAATTGTAGCCGCAGCCGCTACATAGCGCGGCCAATAGGTGAGCTTTTTATTTTTGCGAACCAGCTGGGGTAACTCTGACTCCACTTGCTCAAGTGTTTTGACAAGGTCGTCCTCATCAAGATCAATTTCTTTGTCTCCACCCCATACAATATACCAGCTTTCAAGTATTGATTTTTCATCAGCACCTAATTGCCCTGTTCTCAGTTTATTTATTAATTGTTTAGCGTCGTATTTACGTGCCATAAATGTGTCCCCTTTATGTATAGAGACAAGTTAACGGCATGTTGGGAGTATCTAACTTAGCAGTTTTTTAAAATAAATTTTAAATTATCATAACATAAGCATAAAAAGCAGCGGTCCGAGTTTCCCTTTTAATATCTTTAAAGCATTTTGAACCTGTTTTTTTACGGTTTTCTCTGATATGTTCAACTTTTGCGAAATTTCTTTGTGCGTAAGCTGCTCATTCCTGCTAAGTCGAAACACTTCCTGCATTTTTGTCGGCAATTGTTCAATTTCTGACTCGATCAATGCCATAAGTTGTGCGTACCTCGTTTTGTGATCGGCAAATTCAGTGGACTGGTCTAAGAAATCCTGTAACGAATCGAGGTATTTAGCTTCCACTTGTTTTTTTGCAATCAGGTTAAAAATCTGATTTCTTACAGCGGTATAAAGATATGCGCGCAAACTTGTTTCAAGAACAACGGACACGCGCTTTGCCCAAAGTTGTGTAAAAATTTCCTGAACAACATCTTTGGCGGTATCAGTATCTGTAAGCCGTTTGTAGGCATGTACAAATAAAAGCCTTTTGTATCTGTCGTAAATAACAGTATATGCCTGCCTGTCATCATTTTTCAGAAGTAACAGCAATTCATGATCAGGAAGCAGTTCGTACGTCGCCAAGAGATGCGGAAGCAATTAAACCTGAAAAGTAGTTATTTTTTGCATCTTTAACCTTAAAACATGAGTAAAAATCATCAATATTCGCAATTTTTTAATAATTTAATTGACACACCGAAATTTCAGTATAGTAGATTTAAACCTCAATCGGTTCCCGAAAAGCCGTCATCGTCAATAATACTTACGCTAAAGTATTAGGGTTTTTCTTTTTTCCCCGAACGAAATTATCGGAAAGTGGCTGATTGTTGTTATATATAATATTGTCGTGCTGTTGAACACTGTCTACGTAAGCAGCTGTTGTACCGCGGCTGGGGCCATAGGCGACTTCATTACATCCGAAGCAATTAACAGTCCCTAAATTTGATTCATTATCAAAAAATTCCGTTCCTTTAATCGACGTTGTCGAATCATTCAAAAGCACAATATCCGGCCTTTGCCTGTAGTTATTGAAGCTTTCCTTTGAAATTCTTTTTTTGAAAACAGTTTGAACAGCTGAGTGAAGTTGCCTATTAGATGCATATTCTGTAGATTCGAATTCTGGACCAAATAGCCACCTCGCATCAGGCACTAATGGATGAAGTACATGCAATTCATCTACAGTTTCATCCTTTGATCATTTACGTATAGCTTCTATTACAGAAAGCCTATTATGTATTTCATCAAGAACAATCAGTGCATCTTTAAAAGTTTTACCATTTATCTAACAGGTTTTTGAGTCCGTCAATCTTCAGCCGATGATTTATCTCTTGTATGATTGTAGGCAATAGCCAGTAACTTTCGCCGATACCGGCTATAAATCTCCGTGATAGCGTTTTTGTTCCCTTCTTTGAGGGAGACGACCAATTGTGCGTCACTTAGATCTTTAATCATAGAGTCTAAAAATGCAATTTATTAAACTTCTGTTAAATTTAAGTGATTATTGTAAATAAAGATGAGAACTCATCAGCAATGGACTAGTCAAGTCCACATCGGAAACAGTTGGAAAAATTCTGTTATTATGAAGGATAGCCTTAACAATAAAGTTGCCGGATTAAAAAGAAGGAACACCCAGGTTTATTCTTTACAAGATAGTTGATCTTGTAAAGAGTTTATTAAGGGCGGGGTCGGTTGATGAACTAAATTAAGATATCATCGACAATTACTATCTCACTCCGGATTCACCACCAAACACAAAATCCATTGTTAATCAAATTTTACAAGAACGATGTCGCCTACCGCGTCGGCTGGATCGCCTACGACATCCTGAACAGGCGCTACGATAGCCCGGTCGCTGAAAAGCGCAAAAATTAATTGCAAAAGGGCACTTGTTCCTGGTGCCATTTGCCCGTCTGTGTCAAAGGGCGGGAATCAGCCCGCCATTCATCAAAATATTGGAACCTGCCAAAAAAGCCACTTTCGTTGAGGTAAGAAAAGCGACCATTTTACCGCACATAACATCGGGCGTTGTACCCTACATTGACCACAAATAAATGGATCGCTTTGTCAAAGACAATCACTTAACGAAACTAAGTTTAAAAGAAAAAAATTTTTTTGGGGGTTGATCAAAGTTCAACACTAAAAATCTTTGATCAACATTCGATCCAACTCTTTCAACACATTATTTAGAAGAAAAAGTACTGTACTTCGTTCCGTCCAGCCACAATTCCCTTCAGAACCATACCACCCTTTTTCCACTGTTTTAGCTTTTGGCAACGCCCTTACTTTGTTTCAGCAAGTTAACCTTAACAAACAAGAGCAATGGGGCAATCAATTTCTACCGGAACAATTACTGACACGGCGTCATCAAACACGGCAGTCCCTCCCACCGCATCGCAACCGGGGTATGCCGTTTATTTCAGGGAAATAGGCATTTCATTTTTCCATACCGCACCCTACCTCATTTCGGGCGCTCCTGAAGGGTTTGAAAGCTGGATCATCCATATATCGGTCGTATGCCAGCAATTTGATTCAGTCATCCGGCCCATTTTTAAGTTCCTGCAAACAGAGGAGTTTCCATTTGCCATACCCGCTGATGCCGGGCAACACAACAATATACTGGGCGGCCTGATTGGATTTCAGCTCACCGGTAAGGTGATATCCATCGGTGTTAGTGATAGCGCTAATTTTACTGAAATAATCAACAAACTCCTTGAACTTACCAAAGGCGTTATCGGTCCGTCCATACCCTGTGCCTATCATTTAACCGGCACCATCGCCGTAAATTATGGATCACTATTTGGAGACAACAATTGCAGCCATATTGCAAGATCAATGTTCTACGGCTCGGCCGCAGCAAATTCACTGATGGAAATCCTGAAAGCGAACGGGCAGCACTGGCCATTTTATGATATAAGGCCCCTCAAGGCCTATAAAACGCCCCGCCTTGTCAACCGGAACTACATTCCTGTTGAAACATTGAAAAGGGATCCAAAAGGCGATGTGATCAAGGCTTTGAGAATCAACCGGATTTTTGATATGCAATGGTGCGTGATCAAACAAGGTAGGCGATACCAAAGTTTTGATGATGCCGGCCGCGACGCCCGGGACCGGCTGCACTGGCAATACGATGTGCACAGACTGCTTGAAAGCCAAAACATCCTTCCGAAAGCCATTGCATGTTTCGAATCAATGGGCGATGCCTTCTTCGCCATGGAATACATCGAATCAGTTCCCTTAAGCGAAAAGGCTGCGCAACTGAGCCAGGGGCTGGTTTGGCGCTCGATGCCGGCTGAAAGAAAAAGGGAAATGATTGGCTACCTGCTACAGGTGGTGCACGTTTTGGCCGCATTTCATGCCGATGGCTTCGTTCACCGTGACGTAACGCCTGCCAATTTCATTGTAACGGAATCCGGCCAGGTATTCGCGATCGATATCGAGCTCTGCTACAACCTGGCAACACGAACTCCCAATCCGCCGTTTACCTTGGGAACGCCGGGCTACATGTCGCCCGCACAGGAAAGTGGTGCTGAACCGATATTCGGGGACGATATTTACAGCTTGGGCGCTCTGTTCATTTCCGTTCTCACCAGCATCCTGCCGAACAAATTCAACCACAATAACCCGGATCAACTTACGGGTAATCTGGCTTACTTCATTGAGTCAACATCGATGGTTTCGATGATCGTAAGTTGCTTAGATGTGAACGCAAGCCGCCGCCCCTCTCTGGATCAAATCGAAAAAGTGCTGAAACTGAACGATACCTTGTTGCTCACCACCAAACAGACCGTCCGGCCTCCAAAACAGCACCCTTTTTATTTGAATACCATGCTGGATGACTGCCTGCTAACCCTGACCAAACTCTTTTTTGAAAAGAACAGGAACGCAGAAATGTTAAACTTAACGCCTGAACACTTTCGTAACGAAACAACCTTCAGCGAAACCAACGCCATGGAACTGCCGGGCTTAAGGGAAATCTATGTCCTCGCCTCCTGTGCCCGTTTCGGTTCGGAAACCACCAGGTCGAAAGTGATAGCACAAGTCGTTTCCTGGCTGGATAAAATTGATAAGACCCGGCATTCCGAAACAGATCTGCGAATACTCGAGGCCGGATTAACGCAGTTACTTTCCAGAAACGACCTGCGGCCCTACCTGATGGATAATATCAATTCACTACCCGGGTACTTTCATCACGAATTGTCGCCGGGGATCTCAGGCGGCCTTGCCGGACATGGCCTGCAATTGCTGTTCCTCCTGGACGAGGAAGCATACTTGCCTGCCATCAACCAACTGGCCGAAATCGTCGGGCAACTCAGCGTCCTGCAGCAAAAAAACGGGGCCTGGATAACCGGCCCGGCGGTACCCGGACTGAGGGAATACCAGGTTACCGGCTTTTCACATGGTGTTGCCGGCATCACCTACTTCCTTTTGTGTTATTATGCCGTTTACCCATCGGAGGGCTTAAGAACGCGGATCACTGCAGCATTGCAGTGGCTTACGAGCCAACGCAAACCGGACCGCGGCAGATTGACCTGGCCGGTAAGCAACGAAAACAAAACCGTTGATCCCTGGCTGGAACATGGGTTTTCAGGCGTAGCCCTTACCTATATCAAAGCCTTCGAAATATTGGGAGATCCGGGATACCGGGAAATCGCGGCAGGGGTGTTGGCTTACCACCCTGTTCAGATCACCAGTAACTATTGCGCGTTCGGCAATGGCCTCAGCGGTTTAGGAGAAGTTTACCTCGAAGCATTACGCGTTTTCGGTGACGAAGAATGGCAGATCCGTGCGAACGCCGTTCGGGACGCACTGCTTAATTCCTGTTACCGGGATCAGGGCACCTGCTATTGGCTTGACGGCACGCAACCGGAACCTTTAACTGATTTCCTGACCGGTAACAGCGGCACCCTGCATTTTCTTTTACGATTCGCCCATCCCGGTCAAATACCATTTCCATCATTCCTCATCCCCTAAGCTATGAAAAAAGAAATATTTTACGAGTTGATCACCGGCATCCTGGTACTGCTCTTCCTGTACACCGGCTTAAGCAAGCTATTGGATTTCGGGAACTTTAGCATTGCCATGCGCTTTCAGCACCTGCCGGATTGGATGACTACGCCGTTGACCTACTTTTTGCCTATATCGGAAACCGTCGTAGCCGGCTTGCTGATACCGGACAGGAGCCGGCTGGCAGGGCTTTACGCCTTTCTTGTGATGATGACCTGTTTCACCCTATACGTCGGCGCGGCGTGGCTTCACCTGTTCTCAAGGGTACCCTGTGCCTGCGGCGGGGTATTTAAATCGCTGGGCTGGGGAGCACATTTTTTTCTGAACTTTTTATTTACCGGAGTAGCGCTGGCAAACGCCAGGTATTACCGGTCCAAACATCATTCACCAACTAAACAAAAGCCTATCAAGGCTTAAGATATTTCTCGCGCGCGAAATCAGGTTAAAGCGGGTCCTGTGGTAAAATCCGCCAACAATTTTTAAACATTAAAACACCATGAAAAAGATCAGAATGGGCCTTATGGCCATTGCAGCCCTATCGGGCGTGGGCAGCGCATTTGCTTTCAGCCCTAAACCACAGGCAACCACTTATTACGCCAGGCAAACTGCCGGTAACGGTTTCCACTGGACCAAAACGGTACCGAACCCAAACACAGCACAGTGTTTAACCGTAACGAGCCGCATTTGCCAGATTTCGACCAACACGGCGCCAAGCGATAACCAGATCCCGGCGGGCCACACCGCGACTGACCGCGTTTTCGTAACGCTTTAATTAACGATGCCAGCTGCCGGCAAGGCCGACAGCTGGTTTTTTGCTAACGGATAATGGCCGGTTCTAAAAAATGTTCGACAAAAAACCGGAACATTCTTATAACGGTTCTTATCCAACTTTCACGGAGCATTGAATACTTCTTCGATTTCCATTTGTTAATATTTCAAGCCGATTCCATAGTCGAAAAACGGTTCTTCGACGGTTTTCCTGTAAACTGTGTTACAGGTTGTTACTTTCCTACTATAAGCTACTGGCCTTCAGCACGCAATTAGTTTCTGGATGCAAAAGTAGATTGTGAACTATATCCTCGAAATATCAAAGCTAAGTATCAATTGTCTAAGGAATGATACACGTTGGAGGACAGTAGAAGCGTTATTGTATAAACTGCCAATTCAAACTATACAAAAAGCTCTAATTACTATTCTTAAAGTATTGTTTTTCAATATTTTATTTCTAATATTAACAAGGTAATCCTAACCCTTGCTCCAATGAAACCTTTCAAAAATTTTTCTTTTGTATCGCTTTGGATTTTGGTGTCCTGTAAGCACCGGCCACCATTTTGAGAAGCATGTGCGCCGGCACAGGCCTTTCCCGGTGAATCGGGAATCGAAAAAGTTGTTCAGATCGGCAATAATAAATTGCATTACCTTGAAATAAAAGGAGAGGCAGTTTGGAAAGGCGATATCATCCTTAGCAAAGCCCAGTTAAAGGCAGATACCAGTAAGTCCTTGTTTGGCGCAGCCACGCTTGGGCGTCGTTGGCCGGATGGTATCGTTTATCATAAAATTGACAGCGCCTTGCCAAACCAATCCCGCATAACTGATGCCATAAAAAACTGGGAAACGCACAGTAATGTCCGGTTCAAAGTAGCGGATGCGGTTACCGAAAATTACGTATTATTTACTACTGGTGGAGGCTGTTCTTCCTATATAGGTATGACGCGTGGTGAACATTTTACGCATTTGGCCAATGGATGCAGTGTTGGAAATGTTGTACGTTAGATCGACCATGACTTGGGTTTGTTCCACGAGATCATCAGGGCAGACAGGGATAATACCATTACGATCCAATGGAATAATATTATTTCCCGGTTTAAGGTGAATTTTAAAACCTACATTCAGAATGGCGATTCAGGCTTTGATGATGGCCCGTTCGATTTAAAATCGGTGATGATGTATGCCTGTTTAAAAAGAAATGATAAAGTATTTGCTCCTCATTCCTGCTCTGCTTCTTTATTTAAATGTGAATGATCAGAGGCCTTATCATCAGTTGATACAAAACCAGGTCGTCTATATTCGCGGTCTGAAGTTGGCGGATGGGGCGTTCATGGATAATGGTCAACCTGAGACCCGAAATACGGGCTACCGCATAACCACTATAATGGTAACCTGGCAGCTATCGGCCTGGTGGTACAACCTACTACTGATAATATTGCGGCAGCTAAGCATTGGATGCAATGGTATTTGCGGCACCTAAGTGGGACTGACGGATTTACAAACGACTTTTTTACACCATCGCCTCTCGATACCAGCAATTACAATAGATTAGGATTTGTTAGAGATTTGTTGCTCCGATTTGGATTTAAACCACGATTGGTTGAGTTCATCCAAAATGGCTTGGTACTCCTGCTTTAGATGGCTGAGCATTGCTTCATCAATTGTTTTCTCAGTCTTCAATAAAAAGTTAACGTTAAACCTGAGTGAATAAAAGCGATTGAGCGCGTTATTATTTGCTGACCATAATTCTTTATAGCTGTAATATGAGTTATATCCACTTAATACAGTAAGAACACAACTGATAAGAAGCGCTATATTCTTTACGCAATCCGGTGAAAAATCCGTTTTTAATCCTAATATCAATGTATTAATTGCTGTAAGGATTATTAAGGCAGAAAAAAAACTCGCTGCTTTTTTTCGATAAAAAATCCTTCTGTCGTCTATTCCTTTAATCCTTTCTTCTACTTCTTGTGAAAGGAAGGTAAGTGGTGCATTTTCTTCCATCTATTTTTTTGGGATTTTTTGGTAAATCAATGAGGCTAATTTGTTAACCTGTTCGGCTTTTTTTAAAAACATTGACCCAACAAAAATTTGAGTATCAGGTAAATTATTCAATTGAAAAAGTCTTTTAGTAGCGTCAATTATTTTCTCGTGCGCACTGCTCATTTTACCTAGACCGTAAAGGCGCTGTGCTTCAAAGTATTCAACTTCAATCTCGGTAGCTAAATAGGTAGGGTGTAAGTCATAAAACAAATCGATCATGTTGAATAGCGTTTTGATTTCTGTAATACACTCTCTCGCCATAATTATTAAGGACTCATCTGGTTTTGCAATCTGCATCTCAAATTTTCTAACACATAGATCAGCAACGGAATTCAAAACAGCTATATAGTTCTTAATGATCAACTTTGAAGCTTCCGTTTTAACAGCACCATTTATTAATAACTGATATTTTAACTGCGCGGATTTCATCATTTGAAGAGCCATGTCTATCTCATACTTTATAGCCTCTTCTTCGTTCGGCGCTTTTTCTATTTTCTTGTAGGCGGCAGCGACATGGCACAAGCCTATTCCCTGAAAAATTCTTGGATCTTCCAGCTCAGCATAATTTAAACCACGTGATATTTTCATGGCTTGATCCTCCAGATCATTTCTCCTGTATAGCCACAATAACAAGTAATTGATTTCATTTAATAATTCCTGATTGCCTTGCACATAGTGAAGTTTGGATTGGACTTCAATATGTTTAAAGTCAATTCTTTCATATTGAAGTTTGACGATTTCGTACTGACGTTCAAGATCTAAAATAATCCGTTCCTCAGAATATTTATCATTTACGCCAGCAACCTGCTTGGAGCTTGGCCGAAATTTGCTTTGCGCTACGAAATTTAAATATGTAAAAATAAGTGAACGTAGCGTTTTATAGTAAATTGAATTATCATTCCTGAAATACAGTTCATCCATGATCTTTTTGACATGCTGTTTAAGCAGCGCCTGGTTCTTTTCAGTTGCTTCCGCACTTAAGTTCAGGAACATGTAGAGTCTGTCTTTTAAAGCAGAATTAAAGGAATCGCTGATCAATAATAAGTTTGGAAGATGTTGGTAAGGATTTTTAATGACGTCTCTTCCCGGTCTGTACTCAGGCTCGAATTCCTCTAATTTCCAAAAGGTTTCAATTACTTCATATTCGAGCCTCAGCTGCGAGACGCTGCTTTCGAGCGCGTAGATCTTCGACTGATATAAGTTTTTATTCTTGTTGACTTCATTGATAATTTGCGTGAGTTCTTCTAATGGCAATGGCCCTTCTGTTTGTCCCGAGGTAAGTCTGTTAAAAGTCTCTTCGTATTTTTCGTAGACACTGAAATTGAAATGGTTTTCTAAAACATTGGGGTTGTCGTCAAAAAGTCGTTTAATAATAACAATTACATTGTTTTTCCCTGCCGTTGTCAAATGTTCATTTTGAGATGCATTCTCTGAAAATTGCTGAAGTAGTTCCTTGAGATCCGTAAGAATATGCAGCGCTATTTGTGGATTGTGTGCATACTCATTTTTCAATCTGTCAAATAGAAAATACTGATAAATATTTCTATGTAATGTCTTGTTTTGAGTAATATTTTGACTTGTAACGTTTTGTTCGATCAGTTTGACTATATCCGATGTTTTTTTGGCTGAAGACAAATAATTCAAGCAGTATTTATTTTTAAGTTCCTTTTCGAGTCTGTCATTGATTTTTATACTTCTTTCGATGGCTTGGATGTCCCTGAAAGTATTTTCAAGGAAAATATGTCTTTCGGCCGGTTTTTCAACAATGAGTTGCTTTCTGTTTTGCTCGACATAGTCTCTGAAAACTTGGGCGGAGGCAGATGTTGGATTGGTAGACTCGAATATGGCGTCGATTTGCTCTCTATCTTTTTTGTTTTTTACAGGTATATCAATAATATTTAAGCGTGTTTTGATAAATAAAAAAAACTCCTGGAGGATCGAATAACTTTTGTCGTTTAGAATAAGAAGCAATAAAATTATTTCCAAATTATTTTTAACAAACTCTTCCGTTTTTTCAGGATTGCTTAAAAAGTTGTCCGTTTCTTTTTTAAGATCGTCTAAATTTTTGATGGTCGCTTTTACATCCCTTAGTACCTTGTTCAATTTGTTTTTTGCCGCGATCAATTCTATCTTATATTCATTCAGAAGAATACAATTGGTGCTGTTAAGTTTACCGAAAAAGTAATCGTAGCATATGTATTTTTGAGCCTGGAAATTCCTGTCACTTTTCGAAAATAATTCGATCTTGATGTAAGGCATATAATTCTCCATTATATCAAATGTATCCAAAGAATACAAAAAGTTATATCCATCCATTGAAAGACGAATGTCTTGCATTACACCTTCGATATCTTGCGGAGTGAAGCAGGTTAATATGAAGTGAAAATGGTTGCGATTGTCGGGTGCTGTTGGCATACTTTCTATGTTTAATAAGTATTCGATGTTATTATTTCCTCGAAACTTTGGTCTATTGACCCGTCATCTACTGTGTCGGTCTCTTCCATTAAGGGAGGAATAATTGCTGCTCCATGTATTCTGCTATCAAGATCTTTTCCTATGTCAAAAATGTCACGGTAATTGTTTTCCCGGCTTTTTTTTAGCGATAAAAAGCTTTCTACCTGCCATTGCTCAAGATTTATATACTCAGAATATAATACAAAATAGTAAGCCTCAAGGTTGTCGTATAAGATTGACTTTAAGATGTTCCTATCGTCCTCGACCCTTACGGTTATCAATTCGCTTACAATTTTATTATAAGACTCATTCTGTAGAGCGACATCGTTAGCAAGGGCGTCAATACTCAATGATTGGTTAGTAAAATATGCCCGTTCCTGGTTCAGATATACCACATCCTCAATTCTAACTCGATCTTCCTGTTTCTTTAATCTTAAACATCTCCTTTTAATATTTTCAAGTAAAATCTTGGGATCAGGTGATTGCTCCTTTGCCGTTCGAAATGCGGCTTCGCTGTTGATGTGGCTGGTGATCCCGTTGTTCCTGAGTTCATCCTGATTAGCAGCAATCAAGTCAATAGTTTTTTGATAAAATTTAAAGAAGGAGCTTAACATTAATTTTGCTTGATCTGTCAACTCGAACCCGTACAGCAAGGGCAGTAGCTTTTCTTCAATTTCATGGCGGTTCCCACTGATCAGCAATTTGTTTACAGTCATGAAACTATAAATTTTATCTTGGTTCTTTTGGACAGGAATCATCTTTTCCGCATGGTGAATATCTCTTGTGAGAGAAATCGATTTGAACCCGATAATTTTTTCATCTTCATCTTCTTGCGTAAAAAAGTTTCCATGATCATCTTTAAATATAGATGTTAAAAAACGGTCTGCTTCGACGGTTGCGACCATGACTCCGATATAGTAGAAATTATTCATGTTTGTCTCTCCGAAGCTATTAGACAGTTTTATTAAGGATTTCAGAAACCTTTTTCCGCATTAAAGAATGGTACTCAAAGTTTTCTAAAGGTTGCCCGTAATTTTCAAATTGCTCTACTTCCCCGTAGTGTTCCAATAGAATATTTGGAAATCTAGCGTTAAAATGTTTTGACCAGTAGGGTTTTGTATAGTACAAATAAGGTATAACGATATGTGACGGCTCAAATGCCACATTCGACCCGTATTGGACTTCAAATGTATAAAGCTGTTTACCTGCCTTTAAATCCCCTTTAGCTGCCTTTTCGTACATCTTTATCATTTCTTCCAGTTCAATACATACATCCTTAAATAGCAGCAGATTTTCCATATCCACATCCCCCCTCATATATCGTTCGTGTGTTTTATAAATCAGTTTTATATAGCCCAGAATATGCTTCAGCTGTGGCAGTTCATAGGTGTACCTATCTTTGGTATAACCAGTTTTGACTTCATACCTAGGATAACCACCTGAGTCAAAAGGCAGTATCCTCTTCATCTGTTCTTTTACTGCATTGGGGTTGAAAATAAAGCAAACCGGGGGATCGTCAGTATAACTTGCCATCTCATCTTTATCAATAACATAGTTAGCCTTTCCATAGAAAAAATAAACAAGATCTTCCAAATAAACCTTGCATGGCATGGCTTTCGCGTAATTTTTCGTAATAATGTCGGTTGCATAGCCTTCCCTTGTAGTGTGACAAAAGGACAAAATTTCATCAGGATTGACCGAATCAGGGCTGAACCTGTCAATAAGTTCCCGGAACGAAAGTATGGGTTCTGCGAAGTTTTCAGTTGCCATAATCGAATAATATTGATTGACCAAATAACTCCGCGTGTCCGGCCTCAGGAAAAAATAATGTAAACATAACGTGTTAGGATTAGGTGTTTAACCACGACTGATATTCAGACTGTTAATATAATATTAATATTTAATATTTAATATTTCATCGCGCAACTCAAATGAAAAATAATTTTGATTTTTAAATTAATTATTTTTTTAGGGGTCACAGCTAAATTCATTTACGGGAAACGTGCCTACACTGTTAAGCAGCCTAAGGCAAAAAGATCATTTCCTGCCTGACATTTCGGGAAATCAGAGAGAATAAGTGGCGATCCAACCTTAAAAAGGGCAAACTGATAGAATGTTGGAAGGTCGTTGTTATCTTATTTAATTGGAAAATGTCATTAGCCAATCAGGAATATCGTGATGCTTCTCAGGCCATGCGCGCCTAAAACCGGGGACTGTTCGATATCGGCGGTTTCGAGGGGCCGGCGATGAACGCTACCCAACCAAAATCCAAACCGGCAATACGGTCATAAGCGTCATTCATGTTGGCGACCTGGTCAGTTGCGCAGACTATGGCGACGAGGTGCTGGGTGATAAAGAGGATGACGCGATGTCCAAGCTGATCCTCAGTGATCCATGCCGCCCCGTTTTCGGCAACACCAAAATGTGGTTTGATAATGGCGATATCAACGTTGTCATAACTATGTGGATCCATTTCATCACCTGCATCGAATGACAATTCAGCAAACTACGCGTCACAGGTGAAAATACGTTGCAAGCCAGATATGGCACCCCTTATTTGGAAGTCGTCATAGAAGATACAGTTGCTGAAAATCAGTATTGGGGATTCACCATCATCACTCGCACTGCTGGCAGATAAGTCAAAAAAAGACACTGTTCCCATAATTCGCTACTATAAAAAGCTAAGCACTTATTCAATTCCGCTTTTTCAAATTTAAAGTTGCCGTCAACTACAGCGTTGAAAAATTCAATTTGCTCAGCATTTTATTGACTTCCAGTGATTTCAAGTCCAGATAAATTTGCTTGAATAAATCCGTCTTTAAGACTTGGTAGAGCTAATAGTTTCCGAAGGTCAAAAATTTCTGGTTGCGTTAACATTTGTGTTTAAAATCTTTATAATTATTACTAGAATATTGAAGCTTTTAATTGAGCATTTAATCTAAACAATATCAAGAAATACCTATAAATGCCGAAACGACACAAGTAAGAAAATTTAAGTAAAATGATAATTGGAAAAGGAACGATTGGGGGACTATTAAAGGTGTCAAAAAGACTAACTACAATCATTTTTGATTAATGGGTACATAGCTAATTAAAAAAATATACTTTTGCAAAGATCTCCACACCTTTGGTGGCAGGACAAAATCAAAAATGGCCTAAATTTAGGTCAAATAAATTGTTGCCCGCTTGTAAGCAAAATTTATAACTTATTGATTTACATCGTATAAGCACTTTCTGTATCGATAATTCGAATTGCAAATACTCGAACATAAAGATATCGGTTAACTATAATTGGGGGAATCATCATATACTGTACTTCTATAAAATGATAATTTCTGAAGGTATAAATGATATTCGTCGCCAGGAATGCTGCATTTTCAAATGGTAAGAGCAGATCCTTTTTAAAAACCACGATGCATAGAATTGGCCTCCAATATTATACAGCCAAAGGGTCAAAGTTGTCCTTAAACGCCTGTTATACAGCGACTGTATAACTATTGGTAATACATTCGCTATAAAGAACCTCAAAGATACTGATCAATCAATGCCGATAAACCCCTCTCATCCAGCTCCGGCTTTGGACAAAGCCTCCCCTCCCTATCGATTACTATAATGGTCGGATAACCATGCACATCAAAATCTTTGATGACCTCATGCCGGTCCCCTTTGCCCTCCGTATAAAAATTGACCGCCAGCGGAGAAGTATATTCATTCGTCTTCAGCGTCGCCAGCCATTGCCCCCGGGTACGGTCAATGGATATGGAAATAAACACCACCGGCCGGTGCTCATATTTCCGCTCGACTTCAAAAAGAACCGGTGCCAAAGCCTTACAGGCACCGCATCCCGTAAACCAGAAATCCAGCACCACCACCTTTCCCCTGTAATCACTCAGTTTAACCGGCTTATTTTCCGCATCCCGCAAAATAAAATCCGGCGCGACCGAACCGGTTAAACTCATCGCCCTGATCTTTCCAAGCACCGCGCGGAACCCTGTGTTTTTAACAAATCCCAAAGCGTCTTCCAGATCCGCAGCAGCAAGCTCAGGGCTATTTCTTTTCAGCATAAAAAGCTCCGTGACCAACTGCTCCCGCATGGCACCCGTAAAATCCCGGGATTCAAAACGGTAACAATCATGCAGGTTGAACTTTCTACGGGCAAGTATACAGGAATCGACCAGGTATCGCTGGTAGACCAGTTCCACCGAGAAACCCGATGTCGGCCCACCGGAACTATCCGCGACAACAAAAGACGGATAACCGTTAAAAGGCTTATCCAATTGCCTGATAGCTTTAATAAATTTCTCCTGCAGGTCGGCAGGTTGATGCAGGCAGGTATAGGTTACATAACCGTATTTCGAAGCCAGCGCCCCTGCCATGATATTATTTTTTAAAACGCGGTACGCAGGGATCCCGACCTCAGTTTTCCGGCTTTCCAGGTAATCCAGGCATATCGCCGCACCCGAATCGATCCGGGCTAACGATACCGGCAAAACATCCGGCGCGTAAACGGTTTTGAACCTACGCCTGTAACCTTCCTGCAAAGCTTCTATCTCTTGCTGTACAACGAACCTCGACGCGGACGGCCCCCTAAAAAACAATCGGTTGTCACGGATCGTAAAATCCAGGTCGTCGCTCGGGAACAGCAGCAAGGCCGGGACATTTTTGATGTCCAGCCTGCCAAACTGTATCTGTACGAAGCGCGGCGTGTCTGACACCGGAATTTGCAATTCGAAACGAGAACCTTTCGCCTCCGCCGTAAAGGCCCTCTTCAACTCACCTAAGCGCCCGAGGTACGGGCAGACCGTAATCGTAACGCTATCTCCGGTTTTCAGGCCATCAACGCTCCCGCTGATGCTGACTTTGTGCTCAATGGCGTATAACCGGCTGCAGGTAAGTATTCCGATAAAAAACAAAACAATTATTCTATTCATCGTCATCATCAATTATTACCTTGGATTCTGTGTCAGCCCGCCCAGTTGCACTTCGATATCCGGGATGGGAAAAGCATATTTAGGGTCATTCGGCGGCAGGTGATAATCAGCACCGCCGACCGTCCGCCGGAGCGTGACGGCCAAACGGCTGTCGAGGTTGAGGCGGCGCAGGTCCGTCCAGCGTAGCCCGCGGAGCAATAATTCCTTTTGCCGTTCCTTAAGCACCTGAAGCAGTGCATCGCCAGCGTTAGCAGCCGTATAAGGAATAAATGTACCTGTCTTCCATCGGGTAACCAGCAAGGCATTCAAAGCGGCCATCGCGCCTTCGGCGTCCCCCGCCCTCGCCAGGCACTCCGCTTTGACCAGGTAAACCTCATCAACCGCAAGCCCGTCATACTTTAAGCCTTTGTAATCATAGGAACCGACAAAGCGCGGGTATTGCGACAGGCCATCGAGGATCGCGAAGAATTTGGTTTTGCGCAGGTCGTTCGCGTCGTAACTGTTGTACAGGTCGGGTCCGATGTAACTGTCCCGCCGCACGCTGTATACGACGTGCCCGACCATATTTGCATGGAAAATATCCTCGGAGAGATAAGTGTTATGGATACCGGTCGTCGTCGGCTTATTCAGCGTATTATAATCGCTCAGCGTAGCATACTGCGCAAGGCAGGCATTCGCGTAATCAAGCGCCGCAGGGTACCCGCCCATCGCCAGGCTGATCCGGGCCAGCAGGGCGTTCACCGCAGGCTGCGACGGAGCAGTCTTATAAACCGGTGTAACGGGTAAAGCCGGGAGCGCAGCCTGAAGGTCTGCTATTACTCTCGCATAACAGTCCGCAATGCTGGACCTGCCTGGATGCGTATTGAGGTCGGAACTCAACCGCAGCGGTATACCCGGCTGACTGGCAGCCTGAGTTATATCATAAGGCAACGCGAAAGTTTGCAGAAGCCCATAAAAAGCCCAGGAGCGGTAAAATAGCGAACTGGCTTTAACCTGTTCATAAGCGGATTTTTCATTCGATGTCGGCGTGATGCCGGGCAGCGCATCCAGAACTACATTCGCGTAATATATTCTAGGTCATCAACGCTTAAAACCCTTTTGCCCTGACTAATCAAGAAAGATTCATATTCTATAATTTTTCCTTTTAACTCAATAATGGCTGTTTCTCTTTTTAAGATCTCATCTTCTAAAAACGAGATTTTTTCAGCATTTAGTTCGATGCCCTTTTCTGTAGTCGTTATTTGCTGTTTAACAGTAGATGTTGCACTATCTTTTCTAAGCCCATCAGTATAAGATTCTAAATCTCCGATAAGGGCTTCATAAATATCTAAACCTAATATTTTTCCTAACGCATCGTTTAATACACTTCCCTCGTCTTTAGTCGAAAGTTCTGCCCAACTGGCAATTTTTTCCGCATCAAAAAAGACGAATTTTGCTGCTTCAATCGGAATAAGGTAATCGTTTACAAAAACTTTTTTATGATCCGTTTCTAAGAAAAGATTAGGGTTAATATTCTCAACTAAAATGTTAAAATCTTCACTACTGGTCCCTGTATTAAATGTTCTAATTAATTTACATTTATAATTATCGTCCGATTTTATATCTTTCGCATCAGGTAATTCTACTTTGCTGAACTCAATCTCAACAGAAAACTCTTCTACCCCGGAATTGGCTGCATCCCAATTTAAAGAACTCTTTAAAAATCTAGAGTAGTTACCTTCTTTATGGATTTCACGTTTAAAATTCTCATCTATTTTAGCGATATCGTCCCCATATAGGCACCAAACTAGTGACATTAAAAAATTGGTTTTTCCATAACCGTTTTTGCCACCAACTAATACTATATTTTTACTTCCTTCCGTTGATAGCTCAATAGTATTCCTAACTACTTCAATGGCGGAATCCTGGTCGCAGATCATGGTAAGATCATTTATCACAAGGCGTTCGGCTATGCAGATGTAATGGCAGGTAAATCCCTTGATACCAGCGCTCAATTTCAAACCGCATCGGTGTCGAAAGTATTTACATCCGCAGCAATTCTCCAGTTAGTTGAACGCAAAAAACTGATGTTGAATGATCCTGTAAAAAGTTATTTAAATGCATTTCCTTATCCCGAAATAACGATCCGGCATTTATTAACGCATACCTCAGGCTTACCGGACGTGGAGATCTATGATACCCTGCTGACCAGCGATCCGGAAAGAATCATTAAAAATACAGACTTGATATCGGCTTTACAGCTATCCGAGAAGCCATTGCACTTTATACCCGGGACTAAGTTCGACTATTGTAATACCGGTTATCAATTGTTGGCCTTGCTGGTCGAAAAGATCAGCGGTCGGACCTTTTCTGATTACCTTCAAAGAAATATCTTTCGGCCTGCATACATGTATCATTCCTACCTGAGAGCAGGCCTCCAGGGACTCCCGGTAAAAGACCACACCATATGGCCGATGTATACGGTAGCCCCCGCGATGTTGACCGTATCGCCGCTAAACGGGATCAGCCCTTTTGAAAAGCATCTCTATTATGATACGCACACCATGGGCGCTACTTATGGCGACCAGAACATCATTGCGACCACTGGCGACCTGCTGCGCTTTGAAAAGGCGCTGATCTCCGGGAAGCTGTTCAGCCGCAGCTTATTTAACGAAGCCGTTGCCCCACTGACACTGAACGATGGCCGGCGTTATACAGAGAATAACCAGGCATTGGGCGGCAATGGGAGCGCTTACGGGTTTGGCTGGGAAACTCATATCGCTGGCAATGACACCACAATCGGGCATTCGGGGTATAACCGCGGGATTTATGTTCAATATTATATCGACCTGAAAAATGATCGTACCATTATACTGTTCGATAATACCGAAGGGCCGTCATTCCTGCAAAAATTTTTGAATGTGTTGTGTATTCTAAAGGGGCAACCTGTAAAAAAGGTAGATCTCCGCTCGTCAGCAGTGCGCCTGTATGGCCGCGATTTGCTGGAAGGAGATCCTGAGATTGCGCTTATTCATTTAAACATCATGAGGCTCGATACGGCAAATTATCGGTTTACGCCACAACAAATGAATCAACTGGGATATGATTTCTTGAGATCCGGGCTTATCGATAGAGTAATGGAGACATTCAAGATCAATCTGCTGCTTTTTCCACAAGACTTTAACCGCTATGACAGCTACGGAGACGCTTTACTTGCCGCCGGTAAAAAGGCAGCAGCACTTGCCATGTATGAGCAAGCGCTTTCACTCAACCCTGGTGCTGTAGAGGTCGGGAGGAAAATCGATAAGTTAAGATGAAGCAAAAAAAGCAAATAACTCCCTGCCACCCGGTCTGCGCTCATGTCCTACCAGCCTCTTTTATGCGGTGTTAACATATGCTTAACCTGTTATTGTTATTTTTGCGGAGGTGAAGCATTTTACAGATCAGGAATTGATGGCGCTGGTACAGGCCGGTGAAGAGCAGGCCTTTGCCGTATTGGCCCGGCGTTACCAGGAAACACTTTACCGCCATATCTACCAGAGGCTGGGTGACGAGGAGGATGCCAAGGACATCCTCCAGAATATTTACGTATCCCTTTGGAACAACCGTCATACGGTGCAGGTCACCGACTCCTTGCTGCCTTACCTTTCGCGCTCTGCCCGCTTTTCGGTGATCAACGAATATCTGTTCCGTAAAAAGCGGTTGGCTTTCGAGGCTTATGCGGCCTTGCTGATCGAACCGGTGTCCTTGCCGCAGGAAGATATTTTAATAGCCGAAGAATTACAGCAGGAATTTGAACAACAACTGCTGAAAATGCCGGGGGCGGTGCAGGAAGTGTTCCGCCTGAGCAGGCAGGAAGGCTTGTCGTCGAGAGAGATCGCGCTGCGGTTGGACCTTACCGAGCAGACCGTCAGGAACTATATTTCAACGGCGCTACGTTCCTTACGCGGACATCTGGCGAAAAAAGATGTGGCGCTGCTGCTGTTTGTGGCATCGGCCGTGCTCTTCCCCGAACAATAAACACTGTAGTTTACAATTCCCTAACCTAAAAGTATTCATTATTTAATGTTACATCCGGGCCATTTCCTTGATAATAGGGATGAATGGCAACGAAAGATGAACAACTCCAAGAATTGGCTGCGCGTTACGCGGCCGGCCAATGTACCCCGGAAGAACTCCGGCGGATAAACGCCTGGTACGAGTGCTTTGAAACCAACGGAAAAGTGTTACCCCCGGCTGATGAGATCAGCCGCGCCGCTGAAGAGGCCACGCTGGCCGCCTTAACGCAGATCCGAATGGGTGAACGGAAACGCCGGATCAGGCAGCTGTGGCTTCCGCTTATGAAACTGGCGGCTGTATTATTGCTGATCAGCTCGATAACGATCATTATTTACCGTGCCGCACAGCCGGTGCCGGTCAGCTGGCAGTGGCAGGAAGTAAGGGTGGCACCGGGTGCGCAAAAACAGCTGACCATGCCCGATGGTTCGGTCATTTCCCTGAATGGCGGTTCAAGCATCCGTTACCCCTCCACGTTCTGCAGCGGCCGCCGCGAGATCGAACTTCAAGGCGAAGCTTTTTTCGAGGTGGTTCATGATGTCAAACACCCCTTTATCGTGCATACGCGGCAGCTGAACATCCAGGTACTGGGGACTTCTTACAACGTGCAGGCCTATCCGGATGACGACGCTACCAAAGTAGGTGTGCTTACCGGGCGGGTGGGTGTGACCGACCATGGCAAACAGATCCCGAAAGCGGTGTTCCTCACACCGGGTCAACAATTGACCTACGCCCAAACTGGCTTTTCACGCAGTACCGTTGCGCTTGCAGCCATCAATGCCTGGCAGCAGCAGGTACTGGAATTTAAAGGCGAGACCATGGAACAAATCAGCAAGGTACTTGCGCGCACCTATGGCGTGACCTTCGTTTTTAAGGACCGCAGCTTGCTCAATAAGCGCTTCCAGTTCAGAAGCAAAAAAGAAAGCTTGGCCAATATCCTGAAACTGCTCAGCATTACCGGGGGAAACTTTCCTTACCGTATTACGGGGAGACAGGTGATCCTCGGAGCCACAGACTTAAATACAAGATCTAAATAAAAAAGGAGGCCGATCTCAGACAGTTCAACAAGACTATAACAAAAGGAACGCTCATGAAAAAAGCGAAAGTGGTGGAACACCTTCGCTTGACAAGCTTCATGACCATCAAGTGCTCAACCCAATTATCATTAAAAGCTATGTACAATTCTACGAAAAGAAGTGCAATTAAACGACCCTTATTATTTATGACACGTGTATCCCTGCTGGTGACCGTGATCACACTGACGCTCGCCGGAACACTGCTGGCCGGCGAGGTCCGCTCCCAGCGCCTGGACCAGGTCAGGGTATCTGCGGAACTGAAGAACAGCGACCTGAACGGATTGCTGGGCCAAATCTCCATACAGACCGGTTTCAACTTCGTATATGCCGAAGAACTCGGGCACCTGGCCCCCCTGGAGCTGTCCGTCCGTCAGCAAACGCTGGACAAAGTATTATCCGTGCTGTCGCGCCGCTATCACCTGCGTTTTGACCAGGTCAACGGCAGCATTGCCGTCACGCCCTTGCCGCCCCCGGCAAAACCGGGCAGGATAGCGGGCAAAGTATTTGACGAAAAAGGCGATCCGCTTCCCGGTGCCACCATTAAAGTTGTAGGGCCCGGTACGGCCCTGCAAAGCGCCGTTGACGGCAGTTTCAGTTTGACCTTACCGCCAGGCACGTATAGCCTGGAGATCAGTTTCGTCTCCTATCAAAGCCAGCAGGTTACCGGTGTGGTGGTGAACGAAAATAAGGTGACCGAACTCAATATCGCCATGAAAACAGCGAATACCACCCTGAACGGCGTTACCATCACCTCCACCTACCGCAAAGCCTCGACCAATGCGCTGTACACCCGGCAGAAAAATAGCCCGGGCATCACCGACGGGATCAGCGCCGAGCAGATCGAGCGCACGCCCGACAATAATATCGCTGAAACGCTCAAGCGCATCAGCGGACTGACCAGCCTGGATAACAAGTATGTGGTGGTGCGGGGACTCAGTGAGCGTTATAACCAGGCCATGATGAATGGACAACTGATGCCCAGCACTGAGCTGAACCGCAAGAATTTCAGTTACGACATCATCCCTTCCAATATGGTGGACAACGTGACCGTTACCAAAACACTTACCCCGGATCTGAGCGCGGAATTCGGCGGCGGCCTGGTGCAGGTCAACACGAAAGGCATCCCCAGTGAGAACTTTTTTTCATTGAGCCTGGGCTCTTCCGTAAATGACAAGACCACCGGTAAGGATTTCCGCTCACCGGCAATAGCGAACGACGAATATCTGGGCAATGTGCCCGCCAACCGGAAAATATTCGGTGCATTGAACTGGAAAAGCCAGGCCGATATCGTGAACAGCGGACCTTTCGCGAATGGCAGCCAGGATGATAAAACGCTGAAAGAACCTTCTTTATTTGCCAACAACTGGGGCATAAAAAGCTATACCCCGGCACCGGTATATAACGGTCAGCTATCGGCAGGACGGGTGCTGCACCTGCCCGGCGAACGGGCATTGGGCTTCCTGTTATCGGCCAGCTACCGGAATAACTGGCAAACCCAGGACATCCGCATGAGCCGGGACGGCTATCTCCCGGCTAACAGTGAAGAGGCCGGCTTTTCCGGCAAACGCTATGGTTTTGTCAGCAACATCGGCGGAACGGCCGGTATCGGCTATCAGACCGGAAGGCACAAGTTAAGCCTGCAGAGCATCTACCTGCGCACACTGGATCAGCAATTCTTCTTCGGTACCGGTATCCAGCAGGACCAGGGACAGACCGCGGGTTATTACGATATGATGACGGCAACCAGATTGTGGCAAAGCCAGTTGAAGAGCGAACACCTGATCGGCAATAAAGGCGTTAAACTGAACCTGGCGGCCAGTTATCTCACGCTGGACAGGCTGAAACCGGATAATAAACAGGCCAACTTTGAATATGTCGGCATCGGCGATGATAACCCGGCAAATCCTGCGTCAGACTTTAGCGTAACCCGCGCCGTTAGCGGCGGTATCAATGCCGGGGCCCTGCGCTGGTGGAGCCGGGCCTATGAAAAAGACTGGGCCTGGAACGCGGACCTTTCCATTCCCCTGCGGTTTGACATCGGCGGTCGGCGGGTAACCAATGTGCTCAAAACAGGCTATGCCGGCTGGAGCAAGGACCGGCTTTTCTGGGTGCTTATGACCGGGTCCAAAGGTTTCACGAACGAGAATACGCCTAAACCCCTGAGCGAGGTTTTTGACCCCGCGGGTGGCGGAGAGATCTATGCCTCCAAGTTTGGCGATGATTTCCATAAAAAGATGACCCTACATGCCGGTTATGTGATGTTCGACAGCAAGATCAACGAAAAATTACGATTGATATATGGCGTGAGGGGCGAATATTATAACCTTAACGGGGCAAACGCTATACTGGAGAACTATGTGTCCAATCAAAAGCAGGTTAACAAGGACCTGACCGATTACAGCGACCTGTATAACCGGGAACCCAACTGGAATTTCTTTCCTTCAGCGAACCTCACCTATGGGCTGACCTCCAAAATGAACCTCCGCCTGGCCTACGCCAAAAGCATTATCCGCCCCGATCTGCGCGAGATATCTTTCTTCAGGGAATATGATTTTGAATTGGGCGGGAACTACTGGAGCCAGTCGCCCATTATATCGACCCGGATACACCACCTCGATCTGAGGTATGAATGGTACCCCAGCGCGGGGGAAGTGCTGTCATTTTCGCTTTTCTACAAAAAGCTGCTGTACCCCATGGAGATATTTGCCATGCAGAACAGGTTGTTCGAACTGAGGAATGATAAAGATGCCGTCAACAAAGGTATCGAGATCGAGGCCCGGAAATCACTTGCCTTTACCGGTCTGCCCGTATTGAAGAACCTGACGCTTTACGGGAACTTTACCAGGTTATTTGCCACGGTAAGGACCATGAAGGTGAATTATACCGCGCTGGATAAGGACCACCCCAAGAAGCTTTTTGTGACCGAGGACATCGGACCGAAAGAGGACCGGCCGCAGTCCGGCGCCAGCAATTTCATGTTCAATGCCGGGCTGTATTATGACCAGGACCCGGTGTCGCTCAGCCTGAGCTATAACCAGATCAACAACCGCTTTTACCGTGTCGGTACGGCGGAAGTAGGCTCCCTTTACGAACAGCCGCTGCAGTCTTTCGACGGGCAGATCGCCGTAAAGCTCCTAAAGAACAAGGCTTCTTTGAAGTTCAATGTCAGTAACCTATTGAACAGCAAGTATATTATTTACGTCAACCGGTACGATGGCGGGGACTTTACGCCCAGGGACGGCAGTACACCTTCCACAAAGGACCTGTTATATCAAAAGGGAAAAGATATGCTGGACTATGAAGCCGGTCCCGGACGTACTTATTCCCTCAGTGTCAATTATCAATTTTAAAGAACACTTCAATGAAAACAACGATCAAATCGATCCTGATAGCCTGCTGTTTGCTGGCCTTCTCGTGTAAAAAGGAGGAGGCCGGATACGGCGATAAAACTTATTACGGAAATGTCAGCATCTCACAAGTCGGCCTGACAGATTCAGAGGCCCTGGACGTCTATTTCAATGGCAGCAAAATGCAGACCATCGCAGCCGACGGTACTTTAGGCGGCTTTCGTACGAAAGCCGGGCAAAAGGGCAAATTAGCGGTCTACAAGGCCAACACCAATACTTTACAAATGGACACGGACATCACCGTCCCGAAAAATGGCACGCTTTCTTTTAAAGTGATCTGTTCCCAGTCCCTGGGTGCTGTAGGCTTCATTGATGGTTCCCCGGTTGGACCGGATTCCGTCAAGGTGCAACTGATCAACAGTTTGAATACGACTTTATACCCTTATCCCAATGGCGTGGATGTTTGTGTGTACACATTAGTAGGTAATAAGATAGCCGATTCCGTCACCACGGTAAGGAATGTCAGGCCGGGAAAACTGGACCCCCGCGTTATTACCCTGCGACACGTCGACGCATCAGGCAAAGGGATCTTCCTGGTAGCGAAATTGAAGGACCCCGCGACACAAAAGTTCATCGGCAATACGTCCAACGGCGCGGAAATACTTTCTTTTCTGAATACTTCCGCCGGTTATAACGGCCGTTTGAACCTGATCCAGTATTACGACAACGGGGGCGACCGCAGCACGAACCGGATGCTGGTAAAGGTAACCACGCTGGTCTTGTAAGGATAGCTGTTCGACTAACTTCTGTTCAAGGTACGCAGTACTTCTTAGATCGGCATTTGAAACATTTTAAGATTTAAGGGGCTGTTTCCCCAAAGCAGCCCCTTATGACCTACATACTAAAAGGATTTTATGAGCCAGCCTGAGCTACATCCTCATGCTGTTGGACGATGCTGCTGTTACCCGGCATTCAGGTTGCGCTGGTCCAGGGAAAACCTTGGATCACCGAGACCTTTATATCATTATTTATTCATTGAGCAGCCACCTTTTCACGAACGCTATGGTCTCGGGTTCCTTTAGCGCTTTGTCGGGATTAAAGTTCGGCTTAATACCGTTTTGATAGATCTTCTTAGTCCTGTCCGCAGCATAATCGGTTGCCAAAAACAACTGGCTGCCATCGCTGAAGCTATAGGTTGTATTTACGGTGGTATAACCCGCGGTCTGCTCGCCAAAGGAGGCGGTCCGTGGGAACCCTAAAAGCGCAATGGCCAGCATCTCACCGCTGCTCCCGGTTTGATGACCGAGGAGCACCGCGATTTTTTTGTGAGGATTACGGACGATATATTTTTGAGTTTGTAAAGTAGAATAATTGATCTGGCCATTGGTAATATTCAAGGGTATGAATTTTCCTTTTGCGGGGTTGTAATTATAGCCGACCAAACCTTCGCCAATAATTGGCGCCAGGCCAGCGAGCATTGGCCAGCGGTTACCGCCCCGGTTATCTCTGAGATCAATGATCCAGCTCTCTGTCCCGTTTTCGACCAGTGCGGTGATCTTTTCGATCAGCGTATTGGCGAATTGCAGGTCTTTTTGGCTATCGAAGGTCATACAGGAAGGAATTTTAAGATAGCCTACGTGATCACCCAAATACGCCCCCGAGGGTAATGCTGCCTGCTCATGCTCCTGGTCAATGGCCGATAACACGCGGGCAGACAAGAACAAAGAATGCAGATCCCCGGCTTTTCTTAGCGCGCCGGTAAATACTTCAAACACCTTTTGCTTATCTTGCAAATGATCGCCGGTATAATTCAAGCCGGCAAGTTCCTGATCCAGCTCTTGCCGGCGGATAAGGTCTTTTACCAAGCTTTCTTTATAGATAACCTTTTTGATCTCCCTTATCAATTTACGGGTCTCTTTGCCCGCGCGGCTTTCCTGCGCTTTAGCAATGCCACAAAAGATAATGGTAGCGATAAAAGCTAAAAGTAGTTTCTTGTATTTCATCTGGTAGTCTTTTTTTCAGCAAGACCGAACAAAATGTATTTTGGTTGCACAAAAATACATTTTCAATATTCGACAAGCTGTAGCCGTCGCTTTGTTTAATAATAACATCCTCAAATGATCGTTTCATAACCGTGACCGACAATACTATAGCTTTAACCGCAGGCCAATATTCAGGCCGGATAGATCAAACGACGGCCCTTGACGGCCTGATCACGACGATCACCAATTATTCCGCCGGCGATTGTTTTCAGGACTTTCATTATCATGAACATGCCGTGATCAGTTTTGTACTGGAGGGCGGAAACAGGGAAAGCAGGAAAAACGGTAGTTTTGAACGAAAACCCGGTGATATTGCTTTTTTCGCGCCCGGTGAATGGCACCGGACGATCCCGGGCGCACCATCGTGCAGGAATATCAACCTCGAAATCCCGGAACATTTTTTAAAGTCCTATGACCTGAGCACCTTGCATATCGCGGATCACAGATCAACGATACTGCATATCGTCAGCGACATGCGCAGCGGTGTTCCCTCAGCGGGAACCCCGATCATAATGTCGGTGCTTGACTTGCTTAGTGGCGCGGGAGATACCTATACCGGCAAAAAGCCATTATGGGCCAAAAGGCTGGAGGAGATCTTGCAGGACGAATGGAACAGGAATTTCACACTGCGTGAACTGTCAGCGGCGCTGCAGGTACATCCCGTGACCATATCGAAGAACTTTGCGACTTATTTTGGGATGTCTTTCGGCGAATACCTGCGTAAGGTCCGGATCGAACGCAGCCTGGCTTTGCTGAAGGACACGGATATGCCCTTAGTTGCCGTCGCTTTTCAATGCGGCTTCGCCGATCAGAGTCATTTTATCCGGAATTTTAAGCAGTTTACCGGCTTCCTGCCCAGTCATTTCCGCAAAATTTAGGCTAATATTGTTCTATTTTTTTAATCAACCCGTCTTTAGTTTTGCAAACAAAAAGACATGCGTTTTTCAAGAATAACGTCGCTTTGGCTCCTGGCTTTAGGCGGCATCATTTCCGGCTGTGGCAAAAATGAGCTGCAGGCCCAGGTCCTCAAAAAACACGCGCCCGTCACGGCTGAGGCGATCTCATTTGTCGCAGCAGATTATCAGCATAACCGACCGCTAACCGGACCGCTAAAAGATTCCCTGGATGCCACCATCAGCCGTTTGTTCCCGGTTAACCGGATGCCGGGTATCACCGCAGCGATGCTGATGCCCGGTAAAGGCCTCTGGCAAACCACGACGGGTTTCCTATCTCAGCCGGACCGGCAAAAAGCAGACAGCTCCAGTGTGTTCTACTGGGCAAGCGTGACCAAGCTGATCACAGCCACGATAATCGACCAGTTAGTGCTGGAAGGGAAATTAAGCTACGATGATAAGCTGGCAAAATGGTTCCCGCAGTTTGAACAGGCAAAGGCGATCAGTATTGGCCAATTGCTGGATCATACCAGCGGACTGGCTAGTTTTAATACGGAACCCGCCATCTTCAAAAAAGAAAAGCATTATACGCCCGAGGACCTGATCCATATTGCCTTGCAGCAAAAGAATCTGTTCCCACCCGGGAAATACTGGTCCTATAGCAATACAGGCTACCTGTTATTGGCCATGATCATCCGGCAGGTGGACAACCGCAGTTATGCGGAAGCGGTACGGCAGCGCATTGCCGTTCCCCTGCATTTATCCTCGTTAAGAGTATTAACAGACGCAAACATGCCGGCTGGTCTTGCAAAAGGTCATAACGCCGACGGATCGGCGGTTAATGAGGATTATTCCGTACCGCTGGGCGCGGGCGATATCGTATCCAATGCCCAAGACATGGCCACATTTTTACTGGCACTGCTGAATGGCGCGGTCATTCCCAAAGCGACCGTTACCTCCCGATTGCAAGACCTGTACCCCATGCCCGATAAAGGCATGTTTTACGGAAAGGGCATCATGTTGACCGACTTTGCGGAGATCACCGGGCAGCCGGACCAGTGGGTCGGCCATACGGGCGGCACCGAAACCTACCGCGCTTTGCTGATCTATGATGTGAAGACCAAAATCTTTCTGGCAGTCTCTGTGAATGCCCATGTATCGGTCGAGGCGATCAGCCGTAAATTATTAAGTGTAGCTGCCCAACAGTAAGGAAATCGTGCTATTCGTTTTGCGCATAACCGAACGTAGCGTTCGATAACGCACGTTTTTGTTTTCAGGAAAATGCCGAAAATGTGCGTTTAGGCGTCGTAGGGGCAATTTTTAGCTATGGCACGGCGCTTGTTTGCGCTTTGCTTTATTTCTAGAGTTTATGAGATCATTAAAGTTCGCGCTGGTCGCCTGTTTTCTACTGAGTAATGTTTCCCTGTTCGCGCAAAAGGCGCAGCAACTGGATAGCCTGTTCAACGTATTGGATACGGCACGGCGATTCAACGGCAATGTGCTGGTGGCGCAGGGCGACCGGGTGGTGTACGCGCGCCCGGTGGGCTATGCGCAAATGGATACCCATAAGAAGCATACGCTCCGGTCCGCCTTCCAGATCGGCTCGGTATCCAAAACGTTTACCGCTTTAGCGATCCTCCAGCTCGCCGAAAAAGACAGGTTGCGGCTGGATGACCCGGTAACGCGTTTCCTCCCGGACCTTCCTTACCATACCCTGACCATCAGGCACCTGCTGAGCCATACTTCGGGCTTGCCGGATAAGGAGGAATTGTTCTTCCCGTTGATCGAGGCGGACACCGGTTTGCGGGTCAGCAACCGGATGATCGTTCCGGCTCTGGTCAGCTCGAACAAGCCCCTGGCCTTTGCCCCGGGAAGCCAGTGGCGGTACAACAATATCGGCTTTGCCTTACTGGCGCTGGTGGTGGAAAAGGTAAGCGGCGAATCGTTCGCGGTTTATCTGCAAAAGCACGTCTTTGTTCCGGCGGGCATGAAGGATAGTTATCTATTGGGAAGCCGGATAAATGATACCAACCGGGTGACCGGGTACCTGGTCCGTCATCATTATCTGAGTGATCTGGAAAGCATTGAAAAGAGTAAGAAAGTGAGGCGCTGGAGTTACAATATGCGCGACCTTTATGGCCCGACGAATGTGGTGAGTACGGCAGCTGACCTGCTGAAGTTCGCGCTGGCACTGGATAACTACAAGTTATTGGACAGCACATTAACCGAAGCGGCTTTCACGCCTTACCGCTTAAGCGATGGGAAAGCGGCGATGCCGGATGGGGAGTTCGGGCGCGCGGCCTATGGCCTGGGCTGGTTCCTGCCGGTCAGCGATCTCGGTAAAATGGTGATGCATACGGGACGTGAACCAGGCTTTTTTACATTCTTCTGGCATGACCGGAAAAGCCATAAGACGCTGATCCTGCTGGACAATGCGGAAAGCCCGGGGTTCGGGGAGGCGTGTAAGGAGACCTTCAATATCGTTTACCGGACCATGTTTTTTGCACCCGAACCGCCGCGCCCGCGATCGCTATTCCTCCCGTATGTGCGGATATTGTTAAAAGAAGGCGCAGATGCGGCGGCAACGTTTTTTGATCTGCACAAGGGGGATACCACGCATTATTTCACGGATGAGCGGGAGTTGAACGAGCTGGGTCTGGAACTGTTGGCTGACCGGCACAAGGAGGCCGCCCTGGAAGCGCTGAAGTTAGGTACTTTGCTCTACCCGCAAAGCTGGAATACGTATGATAGCTACGGTAAAGCCTTGCTGCAAAGCGGGAGGCGAAAAGATGCCATTGCTATGTACCGGAAGTCGGTCGAGATGTTCCCGGGAAACCTGCCGGGGAAGAAGATCCTGGAGGACCTGACGGCGGGTAAGTAGTGTCTATCACCGGCCTCACCAGTATGCTGGCCCATAACTTGTCCACGGGGCAGGCGTTGCTCATGATCGATAATACCGGCAGCACCGCTATTTTTGACTGTAAATTGCGGTTGTTCCTGCTTGTTGCTACCGGAAATATCCAACAGGCGAATCAAACTAATATTTAACTCTTGTAACTGTTATGAACTGACGGTGTCTTTAGCTTATGAAACGATCAATTTGCTTTATTGTATTTGTGTGACGATCACCACCACCTTTGCACAGCAAGCAGAAGTGCGCCGGATCGATTCGGTTATGCAATTAGCGCACTAGCGAGGCGTCTTTAACGGGAATATCCTTGTGGCCTGGAAAGGCAAAATTATTTATGAAAAGGGCTTAGGCTACGCGGATGGCACGAAAACCACACCGCTGAGCCTTTCGATGAAGTTCGATGTCGGCTCGATCAGTAAAGAATTCAATGGTGCGGGCATTTTATGGCTTCAGGAACGCGGTAAATTGTCGCTGGAGGACAGCCTCGCCAAATTCTTTCCGCAGTTCCCGGCCTGGGCCAAAACGGTCAAGGTCAGGCACCTGATCAATTATACCAGCGGTATCCCGGTATTGGGCCCAGCGGCCGACAGCACGGACGCGCTGGTCTACCAAAGTTTACGCAAATTACCGGCCTTAGCCGCGCAGCCAGGCGCGGTATATATTTACAATCATGCTAACGTTGTGCTGCAGCGGCTGATCATCGAAAAAGTGAGCGGGTTAAGCTATGCGGCATTCATCACGAAGAACCTGTTGCAGCCGGCGGGGATGAAAGCGACTTTAGTGGACTACCCGGTCAATGCAGCGGGAATGGCGAAGGCCTTTGACGAAGCAGGTGATCCTACCTACCATCCGCAAGGGGGCAAAGGCTGGGTAAGGCTGCCGGTACATGACCTCCATAATTGGACCAGGGCCTTGCACAGTGGTAAGATCCTCAGCGAAAGCTCACTTAAACTTTTAGCGGCAAGTTTTCCGGGTGGCGAAAGCAGCCTGGGTACAACGGGTTACGAAGGCGACCGGTTGATCTGGCACCAGCACCAGGGTTCTAACTTTAATTATGAAGCCGCCTTTTATACCAATATGCCGGAAGAGATTACGATCGTGATGATGACCAATAACCAGCAAATGAAAGTCTGGCCGATCAAAACCACCATCCTGAACATCCTGCACCAACAGCTTTTTGCGGTGCCCAAAAAGTCGTTTTACTGGAGAATTCGCTGATATTGACCACCAGATTCCGGCGTAAACTGACCACCGATTCCGCGGTAAATTGACCACCAGATTCCGGCGTAAACTGACCACCCCGAACGAGCCGCTAATGCTGTAGAAGCAGCCATATTTTTGGAGGTTTTAACACCTGCCAATTATGGCCAATACTACGATAAGCATGAGTAAGATAAGACAGATCCTAAGGATGTACAGCCAGGGCCGCAGCAAGCTATCGATATCGGCCCAGACCGGCGTATCACGCAATACCGCAAAGAAGTACCTTGTTGCCTACGATGCCAGCGGCTTTACATTCGAAGAGATCAATACCCTTAATGACAAGGAACTGGAGGACTTCTTTGGCAAGAGCAATGAACGTGCTCCGGATAAACGCATGCCTGCCTTGCAGCGCTGTTTTCCTCAGATAGATAAAGAGCTAAAGCGGGTCGGTATGAACCGCCGCATCCTGTGAGAAGCCTATATTAAAGAGTTCCCTGACGGGTTCAAGTATACCCAGTTCTGCTTTCTTTATAACCAGTGGAACGCCCGTGTGAACCCTACGATGCACCTGGATCATAAAGCCGGGGATAAGCTGTATGTGGACTTTGCCGGTGAAAAGCTAAGCATAACGGACAAGGATACCGGTGAGGTCCTCGAGGCCGAGGTGTTCGTTGCTACCCTTGGTGCCAGCCAGCTAACTTACGTAGAAGCTGTGCTGAGCCAGCAGAAAGAGGACTTTATCGCAGCCTGTGAGAATGCCCTGCACTTTTATGGCGGCGTACCTGCTGCCATCGTTCCCGACAACCTGAAGGCCGCTGTTACCAAAAGCAACCGCTATGAACCAACGCTGAACGAGACCTTTGCTGACTTTGCCGACCATTACGGAACGACCAGTGCCTTACCAGCGAGGGCGTACCGCCCTCGCTGGTAAGGCACTGGTAGAAGGTGCTGTTAAGATCGTTTACAGCCGTATCTACGCGCCTTTGCGTAAAGAGGTCTATCACACCCTTGCCGAGCTGAACATAGCGATCAAAGTCGCTTTAGAGGCGCATAATAGCCAGCCGCTCAGAGGCCGTAATTACAGCCGGCGACTACAGTTCGAGGAGGTGGAACGCCAAGCGCTTGCACCCTTACCGGCATTACGTTATGAGTTCAAACGGCAGCACCAGGCTACTGTAATGAAGAATGGTCACGTATGCCTGGGCATCGACAAGCACTATTACAGCGTACCGTACCGCTTTATCGGCAGGAAGGTCAAACTGCTGTATTCCCGCACCAACGTCGAGGTCTATTACCACTATGAGCGCATTGCCATGCACAGGCGTATAAAAAGTCCTTACAGCTATACTACGGAAAAAGATCACCTGGCTTCGACCCACCGCTTTATGACCGAATGGACACCCGATAAGTTCCTGGAATGGGCGGCATCCATTCATGAGGATGTGAGGCTTTACATCCTGAAGATACTGGACCGGAAGCAACACCCGGAACAAGCTTACCGCTCCTGTATCGGTATTCTCAGCCTGGCGCGCAAGGCAGGTAACGAAAGGCTGGCCAGCGCCTGCAGGCGTGCACTCGGTTACGGCGTATACAACTACAAGACCATACAGCAGATACTGGAGAACAAGATGGACAGCTACGAGGATAGCTTATTTGCTGACGAACTGCCTATGCCCAGCCATGATAATATACGGGGAGAGAACTACTATAAATAACCATTAATGAACAAGTCGATATGAACACGAACACCTTAGACAAACTTCGCAAGCTGAAGTTCTTTGGCATGTACCATGCAGGTATCGGCAAAAGCTATATTGCTTCTGCTATCGGACACCAGGCCTGCATATTAGGTTACAGGGTGTTCTATGCCAGTACGCCCAAACTCTTTGCCAAACTGAAGATGGCCAAGGCGGATGGTTCCTACATGAAGGAAGTTGCCCGACTGGAACGTCAGCAACTGCTGATCCTGGATGACTTCGGTATACAGCCTTTTGATGCGCAAAGCAGAGCTGCATTAATGGAGATCATTGAGGATAGGCACGGTAAAACCTCCCTGATCATTACCTCGCAACTGCCGGTCAGTAAATGGCATGAGGTTATTGGTGAAAAGACGATCGCTGATGCTATCCTCGACCGTATCGTGCATGATGCGCACCGCATGGAACTAAAGGGTGAGTCCATGAGAAAACGACGACCCGCCGAACCTGAAAAAAGCTATCTGGAAAATTATCTTTAAATAATTACTTTTGACAACGCTTCTACAGCGTTCGCTGCGCTCGTTCGCCAGCACTTTAGGTGGTCAATTTGCCACGGAATCACCTGGTCAACTTCTCCGTATTATACATACCGGGGAAGGAAAGAGGTACTGCCAGGTTTTTGGTTAAGCCAGGTTAAGGTGTAGGTGTTGTTGGTTTTGTTATAGCTGCCAACATTGTAGTAAAATGGCTTGTAAGCCAGGTTCGAATCGAAGTACGAATACCGGTTGGTACTGAAGATACCGTGGAAGTTTAATCCGTTAGTGATGAAATTTAATCCCTGGTTTAGTTCTATCTGCGCCAGTACACGTGATTCGGACGAAGTTTTATGTCCTCTCAACAACAGGGCATAAGGGTTGTTATAAGGCACTCCCTGATCGGCCGGGGCACCAAACAAAATATGTTTGGTATCGCGGTTGGCAGAATCGGCAGGGAAATAGGCCGGGAACAACACCGGACTGGTATGCAGCGCGATTTTATAAACATCAGAATTAAAGGAGCCATCTGCTGTTAACGGGCCGCTATAATCGCTGAAAGTTCCCGAAAAGCGCAGTATAGCTTCGGTGGTTTTGGTAAGGTTTAGGTTTACGTTCGATCACAACTGGTAGTTGGTGAACTTAATATTATTGCTGTTATTATTGGCAGCATCCTCGGCAAGGTTACCATGATCAACATTGTATGATCCGCCAACGTAGTAACGGGCAAAAGGCGTACCGCCGCTTACACTCAGGTTACCGCGCTGGGTGTTGGTACGCTTCTTCAACAACAAACCAAGCCAATCAACCGCGGGATATACGTAGGGGTTATAACCCAGACCTTTGGCTATTGTATTTTCTGTGTTGATGATCTTATCCGGATCAAAAGGGGTTGGCTGGTAAGGGTCGCGAGATAAGGTTGCCTCGTTAAAAAGCTTCATATAGGTGATAGGATCAGCTATTTTAAGCGACCGGGTATTTTGTGACACGGAGTTTTCGGCACGGAAGCTGATCTGGGGTTTACCGATTTTACCCTGTTTGGTAGCCACCAGGATTACACCGTTGGCACCACGGGCACCGTACAAGGCAGTAGCGCTGGCATCTTTCAGGATAGAAAAGCTGGCGATGTCGTCAACCTGTAAACGGGCCAGATCGTTGGTGGTAAGCTCAATGTTATCGATCAGGATCAAAGGATCAACTTTATAACCGAAGGTAGTTACCCCCCTGATAAAGAACTGCGCGTTATCCTGACCCGGCTGACCTGTACCCTGGAAAGCGATAATACCCGCAGCCTGGCCCGCCAGCGCGGTGGTTAAATTACTTGCCGGAATCTTTAATTCTGCAGGCTTTATAGTTGTTACCGAACCGACTATAGCTTCCTTACGTTCTTTTTTTCCATAGGCGGTAACCACAACCTCATCGGCCTGCTTTATGTCTTCGAGCAGCACAACATTAAATAATTTATTATCAGCTGATACGGTAAAGGTTTGCGCTACAAAACCGATGAACGATACCCGGATAACCGAGCCGCTTTTTACATCGAGGATAAACTTACCGTTGTTATCGGTAACTGTGCCCCGCTTAGGGTCGTCAACCACGGTAATGCTTACACCCGGCAGGGTTGTACCTTTACTATCTTTTACAGTTCCGGTTACAGTGATATCGGCAATTACCTCGGCGGGGGCATCGTTTTTTGCACCGGGGTATTCTTTAATGATCACCGATTTGCCATCAATAGTATAAGTTAGGTTTGTGCTTTTAAGGCTGATTTTCAAAGCGTCCTCCAGAGGAGTATTTTGAAAATTCACGTCTATCTTAGGCGTGTTCCTGATACTTTTTGCCGACCAGAAAAGATTGTAGCCTGTTTGCTTGTTTATTTCATTGAATACTTGTTTTAGCGTTACATCATTCTGTTTATAAGTGATCTTTTGCGAAAAGACCGCCGCACTTGCCTGCATAAAAGCGAGGAAAAGTATAAACGTGGTTAGCTTCATGATGAGCAGAAATTTCTTAGGGTAGCACGAATGCGTACAAATGTTTGCAGTAAAAATTTTATACATTTGTTAAAGGCTGTTTTAAGTTGAAATGTGACGACAATTACATTCGGATTTTAAAAAGCTGATTGAGCAGGGGCATCGGAAGTGCCTCTGTTCTGCTTTTTATAAACCACTGATCTGCTTTAGGCTACGGGGATTGGTAAGTTTTTCTCATATCTTTTAATCTGGTTTAATTTGGTTTATCGGGTGGTTACTTTTTCTTACTCACGGTTATGGTATTGCCCTGAATGTTAAAGCGGGCATCGCCGGTTTGCTCAATCATTTTTAACAAGGTATCGATGCTGGCAAAACGGGTGGTCACGGCGCCAAAAGTTTCGTTACGCAGGCTCTGATCGGCAAAAACTACATCTACATTATACCAGCGCGATACGCTGCGCATAATATTCTCCAGTTTCTCATCATCAAAATTGAAGTAGCCGTTTTTCCAGGCAACAGCCTCTTCGGTGTTTACCTCGCTTATATCAAGTGTATTACTCAGCTTAGCCTGCTCACCCGGATTTAAAATTGCGATCCTGTTGGCAGCCGTTACCTTAACCCTACCCTGCAACAGGGTGGTTTTTGTAGTGGCGTCATCAGCATAAGCGTTTACATCGAAATGGGTTCCCAAAACCTCAACCGTTTGGCGGTTGGTTACCACCCTGAAAGGCAATTCTTTATTATGGCTCACCTCAAAATAAGCCTCGCCCGCTAATTCAACCCTACGCTCGTTGCGGTTGGCGAAACTTACCGGGAATTTTAAAGACGAGTATGCGTTAAGCCAAACCCTCGATCCATCTGGTAAAACCACCTGGTATTGGCCGCCTTTTGGTGTTTCGATCGTATTGAAGGCGTTAAGGTTGTTAGTTGAAGATGCGCCGGGCAGGTTTTCGCGGCCGGTTATGGTGTATACCAATTGGCCGTTGGCGGCTTTGGTAACTTTAATGCCGTTTTGATCGGCTATTTGTCCGTTTCCGGCATCGGTAAGCGAGATCTTACTGCCATTGGCTAAGGTTAAAATAGCTTTATTGCCGCCCGGAAGGATATTTGACTGTTTATTTTGATGAAGAAAGCGTCCATGATCAGTAGTGAGCATGCGGGTAACGAACATACCGGCTACCCCCAATATCAATACCACTGATGCAGCTGCTACCCAACGGTATATCGGTTTCGTTTTAGCAGGCTTGGTTTCCTGGTTAAGGCGCGCCAGCATGGCCTCTCCTACCGCATCCTCATCTTCGGGAAATTCGGCATCCTGATGGGCTTTTCCCCTGTACCAGCGATTTAATGCTTCTATTTCCGCTTCAGAAGCAGTTCCATCACCGTACTTTCTGATAAGGTCATTTATTTCCTGCAGGTTCATGTTATAATTGGTTTATATATACATGTACGCTGAGAAAGGTTTTACCCCACACGGAAAATAAAAAAATTTAAATTATCTGATAAAAAGCAGGACAGAAAAAATGAGAACAGTAACACACGCTATGTAAAACCAGCGCGGCTGCATAAAATGTCGGGTATTGGGTTAAAGAGGACGGCAAACTACCTATTGAATTCCGAATTTTTTAAAGGCTATTTGCGCAGCGAATCAAGAATTTGTAACACTAACAGCAGCGAGATCCCGTGGTTTTTAAGTTCGCAACGAATAATTTTCAGCGCCCTGGTGAGGGTATTTTCGACACCTTTTTCCGAGATATTGATGAGTTCGGCTATTTCTGAGTTTTTAAGTCCCTGGGTCCGGCTGCATTTAAACACCAGGCGGCATCTTTCAGGCATTTCTTCTACAATACCATTGATGAATTCTTCCAGGAACCTCGCATCAAGTTTCTCTTCATCCAGGGAGATGTCGTTAAATAAATAATTCTCTTTTGCAAGTTCCGAACGGCGTTGTTCTTTCTGGTAGTATTTAAAAACCTGAAATTTGATAGCTGTGGCAAGAAATGCCGGAAGGTTTTCGATATGCAGTTCGTTGCACCGTTGCCATAAATTAACGAATACCTCCTGTACAATATCTTTGGCTATTCCGTTATCCTGACTATGGTTCCACGCAATCAGCAGCATCTTTTTCCAATACCTTTGATAGATCTCGTTAAAGGCTTTATGATCATGTTGCCTCAGCAAATCCGCCAGTTCCCGGTCATCATAATTAGCGTACTGTGCCATCAAATTACTTAGTTAAATATAGCCGCGACTGACTTCATGGATTCAACAACTTGTGACGCAACAATTATAAAAAGGCATTTGGGCAACACAAAATTTAATTTAGGGTGGTGTTTTAATTTAAAATAATTGGCAAAGATTAAACACAAAGGATTGGTTTAAATCTTGCACAAGGATAAGAATTAAAAATCTATAATAAAAACTTAAATTTTTTGAGAAAAAGTAGAATACGTGTAATAACTATATTTTATGTGTTCGCATTCCTTCATCTTGCAGCAGACAATAGCGATATACAATAGAACGCTTTGAAAGGTATCTTATAACTTCAGATCTCGGTCAAAGCTCTAAATTAGCCTGTAAACGCAAATCACATAGAAAATAGTTCGAAATGTTGAGAAAATGGATCCCTTTTTAGTCAAGTTGTGAATTTTACTGTCAGCTTTTTTTATTTCTTCGTTTCAGATAAAGGTGTAGTGCTTAAGGAATGCTTCTGACTAAAACCCTCCCATGCTTTAATCAATATCCTATTTAAATTTGTATCAACATTTTATTAGGTTTGAGAAAGCGACAAGTACCTAAACTCAAAGAATGCCTTTTATACTCCATTTTACCTTTTATGACATTGCGTTTTTGGGAGCTGTATTCATTAGCCTAACGCTATCACTATTTCTATGGATCACCCCTAAGGAGAATCAGGCTGCAAACCGTTGGCTAGCCATCCTGATGACAGTTGTTGCTTTGTGGATAATCAGGGTTTTGGCGGGTGATATCGGTCTGATCAAATATATTCCGTGCTGGAACCATCTGCCATTCCGGTTTTCAATCACTTTTGGCCCCTTCATCTACTTTTACGTACGCCAGATAACCCAGCCGAAGTATATCTTCCGTCGTAAGGACCTGTTGCACTTTATCCCTTTGTTGCCGGAACTGACATCTCAAATATTTACTGTAACATTAAAAATAAAAGTGGTTGCAGCTATTTCCCACAAATTCAATTCAGCATTACAGTTATTCGCATTCCTGTCGGTTGCTACCTATTTATATTTGTGTCATGCGAAGATCGTTCGTTTTTACCAGGAAAAACAGTTCCGTGCGGGCGACCGCTGTCGCAATGAGTTTTTATGGCTGGATCACCTGCTTGCCGGGCTCGCTGTAGCGTGGCTATTATGGATTCCATTTACCGCTGTCGACTATTTTTATTATCGTTATGAATTAAACGTACAGCATTATTATCCTTTGTACCTTCTGTTGATATCCATGATCATTTGGATGGCCGGAAAGAGTCATCTAAAAGCAGGAACTTTTGACGCGGCTGATATTAATATAAAGCCATTACTACCTTCAGATCTGAAGCAAAAAGGTTCCTGGTTAAAACTGCAGGTAAAGGAGAAGCGATACTACCGGGATGCAGAATTAAGCCTGGCCTCGCTCGCCGAAAAACTCGGAATGCATACGCATGAAGTTTCCCGAGTCATTAATACGGTTTTCAAAAAAAGCTTCAATGATTTTATTAATGAATACCGTGTGCGTGAAATCGCACTAAAAATGCAGGATCCCTCTTATGATCATATCACGCTGCTTGGCCTGGCGTATGAATCGGGCTTTAATTCGCAAAGTAGCTTTCATCGTATTTTTAAGCAATTTACAGGCAAAACCCCTCTTGAATATAAAAATCATCTTCAAAAAGTTCTCCCAACTTATAATTTAAGAGGTTTTAGCCAACCTATGCCGCTAATATTGAACCATGCAAACCCTCCGGGGTGGGCACGTGAAACATTAACCGGCAACATTATGGTAAAAAATTATTTTAAAATTGCATTCCGCGGATTTTGGAAACACAAGCTGTTTACACTGATAAATATTATCGGTTTATCCATTGGTATAAGCGCTTCCCTGGCTATTTACTTTATTGTACACCACGATTTTACGTTTGATAAATTTCACAAAGACAGCGACCGGATTTACCGCGTTGTGATGAACATGTCGTTTCAGGGGCATAAAAATTATTCAAGTGGCGTATTTGGCCCACTGGCAGGGGCAATTAAAAGCGAGGCCACAGGAATAGAGGAAATTACGCCTGTGTATTCACTATGGCCTCGTTTTGTTTATATCGACAAAGATAAAAATGCACAAAAGCGGTTTAAAGACCAGGACAGGATAACACTTGCCGATCAGCAATATTTTAAAATTTTTAATTATGTATGGCTTGCCGGCTCATCGCAACACGCGCTTGATGCACCCGGCCAGGTGGTATTAACTTCCCAACAAGCCAGGCTTTACTTCCCCTCGTTATCCTATCACGACATGATTGGTAAAGTAATCACCTACGATACCCTTAAAACAACCGTTAGCGGGATAGTTGAAACGTTTACCCAAAATAGCGACTTTACCTTTCATGACTTTATTTCCTTTAGTACCGCTACAACTAATAAACAATTAGCTGATGACCTGCACATAAACAACTGGGGCAGAATATCCGGGGCGGCGGAGATTTTTATAAAGCTGGCACCCGGCGTTCCTGCACCCGGGGTTGTTAAACAGATCAATACCATTTTCAAAAAAAATGATGTGCCGCCTATCGATCAAAAAATGCCTGTGCCAACTATAAACCTGGCCTTGCAACCATTAGATGATATCCACTTCAATCCCGACTACAATATTTTTAATTTTTCGTTGCCGACCAGCAAAACAACACTTTACGGATTATCAGCCAGTGCTATTTTTTTATTGTTGCTGGCATGTATCAATTATGTGAATTTAACAACTGCCCAGTCTGCCCAAAGAGCAAAGGAAATCGGGATACTCAAAACTCTGGGCAGTAGCCGGATACAATTGGTAGCTCAGTTTTTAGGAGAAACATTTTTTATAACATTGTTTGCAGTTTGCATATCGATGTTGCTTGCGCCGCTTATTTTAAAAATGTTTGCGGATGTTATATCTCCTGATATTCACGCCAATATGCTAAGGCCGGACGTACTGCTTTTCCTGCTAATTTTAACCATTGTGATAAGTATTTTGTCGGGCTTTTATCCCGCAATGGTGTTATCAGGTTACAAGCCGGCAATGGCGCTAAAAAACCAGGTGCAGGGCAATAGCAGTAAAACACGGAGCGCGTGGCTCCGTAAGTCGCTTACGGTTTCGCAGTTTGTTGTAGCCCAGTTTTTTATGATGGCTACCATTTTGGTTAGCAGGCAAATTTATTACGCCTTACATAAAAACCTCGGGTTTAAAAAGGATGCCATTCTGCTTATTAACACACCCTGGGAAACAAGTAAGATCAGCACCAACCAGGTACTGCTAAATGAATTTAGGTTGATGCCGCAGGTTGCCCTTGTAGGTTTGGGCAATGACGCACCTTCGTCTGATGCATTTAACAGAACCCGGATGACTTACAACGATGGAAAAAAACAAATTACAACAGAAGAAATAATAGTTAAATCAGGAGATGAGAATTACATCAAAATATACCAGATAAAGTTGCTTGCCGGCAGAAACATAACCGAAGCCGATACGGGGAAAGCCATCATCATTAACAATACGTACGCTAAATTATTAGGGTTTACCAAACCAAATGAAGCTATCGGAAAGCAGTTGGATTGGTTTGGTGGCCGAAAGGTTAGTATTATTGGCGTTGTTGCCGATTTTAATCAGCGGTCGCTCCATTCCAACATTTATCCATCCATCCTAACATCTGGCAGTCCAATCCCCCAGCCAATGAGAACCTTACACGTTAGCTTGAAACCTGAAACTACAGGCGGTAAGGAATGGAAAACCGCCATTGAAAATATGGGCGAGGCCTTGAAGAAGGCTTATCCGGATGATGATTTTGATTGCCATTTTTACGACGAAACGATAGCACGGTTTTACGACGAAGAGCAACATACCTCAACCCTGCTTAGCTGGGCAACAGGCTTCTCCATATTGATTAGTTGCCTCGGGCTGTTAGGACTTGCCATTTATACTACCAACCAACGAACAAAGGAAATCGGCATACGCAAAGTATTTGGTGCCAGTGTTGCACAAATAGTAATTCTGCTATCAACCGAACTGGTATCGCTTATTTTACTTGCTTTTATCATAGTAACGCCAATTGCATGGTATGCCGTAAATAAATGGCTGGAAAACTTTGCTGATCATGTAGCTATCAGTTGGTGGATATTTGTTATCAGCGGTGCAGGAATGCTGCTAACAGGGTTATTCACCTTAAGTTTCCGAACCATTAGTGCTGGTATGGCTGCTCCGGTGAAGAGTTTGCGAAATGAGTAATTCGCATCGGCTGGCCCGCACGGTACCGTTAAGTATTGCTCATTGGCATTTAAGATAAAATAAACAGTATTCAGCCAGAGGGTTAAAGCATCTTCCGTCAATTTTATAAAAAACAGGACCCGCTATAAACATTCGCTCGTTGCTTAAATCAATCGCAAATACAGATAAAATTACCGATTAAAAAAATCTTAAATGGCCCGGCATAACGCCGGGCTATTCCTATTACATTTTGCCGGGGCCTTCTTTTTTGTCCATCTTATCATTAGACATTTTATCCATCTTTTTAGATTTCTTCTCCATCTGATGATCCATTTTAGACACCTTTAATTTCTTGGCCATCTTGTGATCCATTTTAGACATTTTGTTTGTGTCGGCAACAGCAGTAATGGTCTTTGCTTCAGCAGCAACGGTTAAACAGGCCACTACAGCGGCAACCGATAAAATTGATTTTAAGTTTTTCATTTTTTTGTCTTTGGTTATTAACCTTGTTTTCACTTTTAGTCGTAAAAAACCAACGGACCTTACATAAAATAAAAAATTTATTTACTCAGCTTTTCTTTGATCTTCTATTGCAGTTTTTTCGCAGTTGTCGGTCTGCACAAATTCCCGACCTTTTCTGTGCAATTGAGGTTATAGGCAGCGTTTGCTGTAATGAACTTAAATTCTTTGCTCCCCCCATCAAAGAACTTCATCCATATGCTGCCCGACACTATGAATTTCCCATTGCCATTTTTTTATAGCAACAGCGGGCACTTCAGGAAATCTTTAGAATTCCCGGTCGTTCAGTTCACTCTTGGGTAGTTTTAGCTTACTGGTAAACCGGTTTAAATTAAAACTTAAATTGACCATGAAAATATTGGTTTCGTATATATAATTGGTTGTTGTATAAAAGTCAGCCCCCGATGTGGTGATGCGTTGTTTGGCTGCATTGAAAATGCCCATGTTTTGCCAGAGCAGGGATGCGGCGAAACGGCCGTTCATAAAAGTTTTCTTCACCGAGGTATTGGGAATAAAGTACTGCGAATCTTCGCCCTGCGCGGTTGGCCGTTTGGATAAATAATTGATATTGACCTGCGCGCTCCAAGTTTGGGTGATCTGGAAGGTAGTATTAGCATTTAAAGTGTAAGCCCAGCGTTGGTTGTTCACAGTAACCGCCTTATTCAATATTTTTATATCACCGCTGATATGATAGTTAAATGCATTAGCGCCGGCATACACCGACCACCATTTGGTGAGTTGCAGGTTTGTTCCGGCCTCCACCCCTAATTGTTTGGCCGTACCGGCATTGGTATACACCCGGTTAAGGATAGTATCGGCATATACGCTGTTCAGACGTTGTATCGGGTTTTTAATATACTGATAATAAGCGGTTGCGAAGAAACTACCTGCTTTAAAACTGTGATTGATACCCAATTCTACCTGATCAATAAATTCCGGCAGGAGATCGGGATCGCCTTCTTCCAAAGTTTCCGAATGTTCGCGTTCAGGGATGGGGTTCAGTTCCAGGTTAGTGGCGCGGTTGATCCGTTTGCTATAATCAGCTTTGAGCTTCCAGTTATTGTTGAGGCTGTATTGTAGTAACGCTGAAGGAAAAAGATTAGAGAGATTTAACCGGTGACGGTTAGGATCGTATGAAAGATCGACCGCGCGCGTGGCGTATTCATAACGAAGCCCGCCGTTATATTCCCATTGATCATTTTTACCGGAATACTGGGTATACACAGCGTTGATTACATTTTTTGCGTGCAGGCTGCCCTGGAATTTATCAGCATCCGGCTGCGAAGTTGGCGGCGTTACGAGATAATCGAACCGACCGTCTTGTGTATCATACCGTAACTGGTAACCACTCTCCAATTTTCCTTTGCCCAATGGCAGGCTGTGATCCAATTTAAAGCGATAACCGCTAATTGGGCGTTTATACGGGTTATACACATATTGAATGGTATCAGCCGTATTAGGATAATGCAGGTTACGGTTTTTGGTATTACCATACAGGTCTGCATGTTCATAAACGAACCCTGCAACCAACGTTGATTTATCTGTAAAGGTGTGGGTATAATCAAAGTTAGCTAAAGCGAAACTTCCCTCTTTGGTTTGGGTATTGGCATTATAATAGGTGGTGCCCTTCAACAATAGGTTAGTGCTTAGGCTCAACGTGGCGTTGTGATATAATAAATCTGCTTCGCGATCCTGGTAACGTCGGCCAATGAATAAGCCGCCCGAAAAGACGTTAGCGGGATCGGGTGTAAAGTTAATCGTCGCCCGCGCAGCGTAATTATATTTTTTAAAACTTCGTTCACCAACGGATGGAAAACGGGTGATTGTGCCCGAAACGATGTTTTCGGTGTAGGCATCACCCTCGCGGTACCCGGCGTTATCGTTACGATTATAGTTTCCGCCGATCGACATGTCCCATTTATTTTTGCGGTAATTCAAGGTAACATCCCCGCCAAAGCGTACAGGCTGGCGCGAATTGCCGTGGTCGTCCACACTCGGCATACCGCACTGCGCATTGATCGCGAGGGTTAGCCCGTCTGTCGCACCTTTTTTGGTAATGATATTCAGGATGCCGCCACGGCCATCGGGATCGTATTTGGCCGATGGCGAAGTTACTACTTCTATATTCTCTACGGCGTTGGCCGGAAGTTGGGTTAAAACGGTTTGGGCGTCGGTAACAACAGGCTTGCCATTGATGAGTACAAGAAACTTTTCTGAGCCGCGCATACTGATATTACCTTCGCCGTTTACTGATACCGAGGGCAGGTTTTTGATTACATCAATAGCTGAACCACCTTTAGCAGCCTCAAACTGGCCGGCCCGATAAACCTGCTTATCGATCTTGTTAACGGCATTTACCTGCCGCCCTTTAATATTAACCTCATTCAAAAGTTTGGCCGCAGGATGTAAAACAAGTTCACCTAAATCAAGTTGTCGGCCTTCGCTCAGCTGCAAGTCGGTTCTTACCATGTTTTGATACCCGATAAAGGCGATCTTTAACCGATACCAGCCTGCGGGAAGCCCGGACAATTCAAAACTACCGTTACCTTTGCTAACGGTGCCTGCAACCAAACCGGAATCAGCCATTTTGAATACGGCAGCGCTGGCGTATTCTACAGGTTGACGGGTTTGGCTATCTATAATGCGGCCTTTGATAACCGCCGTTTGTGCAAAAAGAGTAAAGCAATTAAAAGCCAGAAACAGCGAAAGGAGAGTTTTTTTCATCGATCAAGCAGTTACGCAAAACTACCACTCGCTTAGTTTTTACTGCGGTAAAAACACTGCATATTACGGTATATTCAGCGTTTAGCAACCAGCAACTCCCGGTATGCGCCCGGGGTAAGATTGGTAGCTCCCTTAAAAAACTTAACGAAATGGGATGTATCATTAAAATGAAGCACATGCGCTATTTCCTTGATCGGCTGCCCGGTGGCAGAAAGCAGCGTTTTAGCTTCCAGCAGGAGTCGCTCACTAATCATCATCGAGGGTGTCTTTCCCGCAGCCTCCCGGCACACCATATTCAGTTGTTGATTGCTCACCTTTAATTGTTCTGCATAATCCTGAACGTTCATCGATCCCGGCGTGGCTGTGTTCAAAATACTTTTAAACTGATAATACAACGCGTTGACAGGCGGTTTGGACAGCTGCCTTGCAAGCGCCGCTGTTTTTTGCAGCAGTACCCGTAAATACCCCGATAGTATTGTCAAATTGGCTTTTGGCTTTCGGTATTCATCATTAAACAAATTCAGTAACGGCAAATAGGTGTCATCCCCGGCCAGGTCTATAACAGTATTTAAGCTGTAACTAATAGCTAACAGGTCGGCCCCAAGAAACTCTTCTTTAAACAGGATCACAAAGCCTTTGGGTATACGGTTAAAATCCCAGCAATGGGTTTGCCCTGGTTTCAAAAAGAAAATAACCGGTGGATTAACCTCGTAGGTCTGGTCATCTATCAAATGCGTACCGGCACCATCACTAAGTACAATCAACTCAAAATATCCCGCGTGCTTATGCGGCAAAGTGGGTTTAATCACCTCCTTGAAAGGACTTATCTTAAGTAACTCTGTACTGCCTATTTTAGATTTCGATTGTATACCGGACATCACTGCGCTAAAAATAGCGATAAATTATGCATCGCCCAATATCTGTGCTTCATTTGTCCCAGACCGGCCTTAGTTAAACGATTGCCTGAACGCCAACGGTGATAAGCTGGTTTTCGTTTTAAACAGCTTACTGAAGGATTGTTAATGTTCAAAGCCCAGCTCATAAGCGATCTCGCTGACACTGAGGTTGGTGGTGGAAAGTTTTTCCTTGACCAGTTCAATCAGTTGATGGTGCAGGTGCTGCTGCATATTTTTTGCGCGGCCATCGTATTTGTAGCCGCCGAAATGATCTATAATGGATTTCAACACAAATTTTAATTAAACAAAATGGACATCAAGAATAAAACCAACTCCCTGGCCGACCGCGATATTGAATTGCTTGTTGCCCGTTTGCCGCGTGCCGGTGTAATAACCGCGAGTTGTATTGTACTGATCGGCGGCATCGTGTTTCTTATGAGGCATGGCTCGGCACCAATGCCGTCCTATCATCATTTTAATGGCGAGAATATGGATTACACTACCTTCGGTGGTATTATTTCGAACACCTGGCAGCTCAACCCCAAAGGAATTATTCAATTCGGGGTAATGGTGCTGATTGCAACGCCTGTTTTACGGATAGCGTTATCATTGTTCGGCTTCGGGTTAGAAAAAGATTGGCTTTATGTAGCCATCACTACCATTGTGCTTTGCGTAATGCTGTTCAGCACCATAGGCGGATTGAAGGTGTAAAGTAGTTTGATCAGGATAGCTTAAGCAATTGATCTGCGTTTTCATACGCTATTTTGGCTTTATTCTGGTCGGATAACCCGCGTTTCGTTTAAAAAAGGCTATGCCCATTTAGTTAGTGCTGAAAGGATAATCCCACGAATTTATGGTTGCTGTTATCGGTGAAACAGTTAAGTCTAAAAATAACTGAACAGCGGAGTTAGGCGAACGAATGGCCTTGGCAATTGAAAGAAATGCTAAGCAGTATTAAAGTGATCATAGCTGACGGCGGGTACCGCGGCGAGATCATCGAACAGGTAAAGAAGAGACTTGGTTTTCTTATTCAGATAGTTATGCGTTCAGATGATAAGAAAACCAAATTTACGCCTGTCCATAAAAGATGGGTGCTCGAAAGAACATTTGCCTGGTTCGACGATGACAGAAGGCTATGCAGGAACTATGAGCTCTTGCTTGAGTCTTCCGAAAACATGGTCAAACTTGCCGCTATAAAATTATTATTGAACAAAATTTAAACAGGCTCTAAGTTTTTATTATCTGACAATCGCAAACGCACTTATTGCGTTATTTGCATATATTTAAAAAAAACACATAATGAAAAAAACCTTAACACTTATTACTTTACTTTTAGTAACCGCTTGTTCCTCGGCGTTCTCTCAAAACATTGTAAACCCTCAAGTTGATCAAACAGATGCTGACAACAGCAAAATTGCAAAAATAGAAACTAACGCACAGTTCACTATCATATCGTTTGTTTACACCGCCAACGCAGACGACTCATGGGTTCAAGTAAATAAAGAGATTTTTATCCAAACCGACCAAAGTAATGAACATTACAACTATGTTAAATCTGAAAATGTTGCTATAGCTCCCGCAAAACATCAATTTTCAAAGGCTGGAGATACTCTTTTATTTAAAGTATATTTTAGGAAGATACCGGCAACTACAAAAACGATTGACATCATAGAGAGAGCAGGCCCCAAAAAAGACGAGATCTCGTATTTGAATTTCTATAATGTCGAGCTCACCAAACAAAAAACATACATCACTGATGTTAAAATAACCGGTCTCGATGGAGGTTCCCCTTTTCTGGCATCCGGCAATGGCGACCAATCGGTAATAAAAGATGGCATGATGGGGGCACTAAACGCGATGGGGCCTATGTATGCATCAATGGCCAAATCCTTACTTGATGCTCAACTCGCTTATTTCAAGCAACCAGGGAAGTTAATTGAAATTGCAAAGCTACATAAGGAATATTTTGATGCTCTTGTAAAACAAGGTTTTACTTACGACCAGGCATTGAAGATCATTACCGATAGTGGCTTAATTCCAAAGGCTTCAAGTTTAAGCGGTAGATAAACCATTAAAGCAAAAGGCCTGTAAAGTAAACTATCTACTTTTACAGGCCTCTGTTATTTATTCTCAAATATAATTAGCGACTGGTATAATTCGGCGCTTCTTTAGTAATGGTAATATCGTGCGGATGGCTTTCGCGCATGCCGGCGGCAGTGATGCGTACAAATTTTGCTTTTTGCAAATCTTCAATATTGGCGGCACCGCAATAGTGCATACCGGCACGTAATCCGCCTATGTATTGGAATATCACTTCGGCCATACTGCCTTTGTAGGGCACGCGGCCAACAATACCTTCGGGTACCAGCTTGGTTACCACATCGGTTTCGTCCTGGAAGTAGCGGTCTTTCGAACCTTTAGCCATTGCCTCTACCGACCCCATGCCGCGGTACGATTTAAACTTACGACCTTCAAATATGATAGTTTCGCCCGGCGACTCTTCAACACCGGCAAACAATGAGCCTGCCATGATCGAGCTTGCACCTGCAGCTATCGCCTTAACAATATCACCTGTTTGTTTAATACCGCCATCGGCAATAACCGGGATGCCACGGCCTTCAAGCGCTTTGGCACACTCATACACGGCATACAGCTGCGGTACACCTACACCTGCAATAATGCGTGTGGTACAAATTGAACCAGGGCCTATACCTACTTTAACAGCGTCGGCACCGGCATCGGCAAGGGCCAAAGCCGCTTCGCCGGTTGCAATGTTACCCGCAATTACCTGCAAATTAGGATAAAGCTTTTTAACGGCCTTAACCATATCAATAACCCCTTTGGAGTGGCCATGAGCCGTATCAACAGTAACCACATCCACCCCTGCGTTTACCAAAGCGGTAACCCTGTCAATATTATCGGCAGCAACGCCAACGGCTGCGCCTACACGTAAGCGCCCAAACTCATCCTTACAGGCGTTAGGGAAGTTTTTAACTTTCTGAATGTCTTTATAGGTGATGAGGCCTACCAGTTTCCCATCGTTATTTACAACAGGTAGTTTCTCAATTTTATTGCTTTGCAGGATGTTGGCAGCATCGCCAAGTGTAGTACCTTCGGGTGCGGTGATGAGGTTGGTTTTCGTCATCACTTCGCTAACCGCTACCGACATATCTTTCTGAAAACGGAGATCACGATTGGTAATGATACCTTTCAAATTTTGTTCGGCATCTACAACCGGGATACCGCCGATGCTAAATTCCTTCATCAACTGGAAAGCGTCGGCCAGCAAGGCATCTTCACTTAAGGTCACCGGATCCTGGATCATACCGCTTTCAGAGCGTTTAACCTTGCGAACCTCGTCGGCCTGAGCCTGGATAGTCATATTTTTATGCAAAATACCTATACCGCCCGCCTGCGCGATAGCTATAGCCAACTCAGCCTCGGTAACCGTATCCATAGCCGCCGAAAGGATCGGGATGTTTAAACGGATGCTTTTAGTTAAGTAAGTGCTGGTGTTTACTTCGCGCGGTAAAACTTCTGAATAAGCCGGGAGTAGTAAAACGTCGTCGTAAGTTAATCCTTCGGCAACAAATTTTGATGGGTCTAACTGCATAGCAAATAATTATTTTGGAGTTATTATTTGCCGGGCAAAGGTAATAAAATATTTCGGATTTCGGAATTTCGATTTCGGATTTATTTAAAATTGCTCCGGGATGATAATTGAAGTATCCGAAAATCAAGGGACTCAATTCAGTTTTACCACACCTCGTCAATTTTCAAATCACTACCTAACTTAACAACCTTTAAATTGATTACAAAAGTGTGATTATCCGGAGCCGAGAAATAAGACACGGTATACACGCCAGGTTTGTTATTTGCTCTTACAACGGATAAAGTTTTCAGATTGACAGTATCCGCATCCTGTGCTTTAAGGAACGGATCCGCATCAGTTTTAGAGATTATTTGAGGAATTTTAGCAAGCATTTTGCTTGTGCAATATTGCTTTTGTAGCAGAGCAATTCTTTTTTCGGTTACCCCTGGGCTTGATGACGAACCAACCTCCGTAATATATTTTGTATAAAAAACGGATAAAAATTTTGAAACCTCCTTTTCCTGCGCAGACGTCTGTGCTTTTGAGTAAACAAAGCCTAAAGTCAATATAACAAGCAAGAGTATTTTTTTCATTTGATGTAAGGTTAGTTGATTGAAGAATCTGCGCTTTGAAACATTAAGATCAGCATTTACAGACCACCGTGTAAAATGGCGGATTATCTATAAATGCTGAACTCAAACTCAATATTTCCCTACAATTACTTTATAAAACTGATCGAAGTTAAAGTAAGTGTTGGCTAACTTTATCAATTTCTCCGAAGTGATATTTTTCACTGTATCTGTATACCTGTCGTAATAATCGTAATCAAGACCTGCAAAATAGATGGTTTTGAATTTATCGGCATGCGAAAAAATGTTCTCCAGGCTACCCAGTGTCGAGCCAAGCATATAGTTGCGCACCAGCGATAATTCATCATCGGGTACCGGCTCAGTTTTTAACAGGTTTATTTCTTTTTCGATTTCCGCAACCGCCGCCTTGCAAACGTCGGCCCCAACCTCGGTGGCTAAAAAGAAAGCACCGCCTTGCTTGAATGAAGCCAACCCCGAGCCAATGCCATAAGTATAGCCTTTATCCTCCCGGATGTTAGCCATCAGCCTTGAGCCGAAATAGCCGCCTAAAACCGTATTTAACACCTGTAGCGACTGAAAATCAGGATGGCTGCGGTTTATAACCGGCGTACCAATCCGGATAGCAGATTGTAAGGCTTCCGGTCTTTCGGTAAAGTAAAACAGATCTGCTGCCGGTTTAAATTGGGGTTGGGTTGTTATTGCTGGGTCTGCTCCGTTGATCCATTTATTGCCAAAAGTATCTGTTACGAGGGCCAGCGTTTGCGACTCAACTTTGCCCGAGATGATGATGGTACAATTTGATGGCTGATACATTTGCTTGTAATGGACCAGCATATCATCGCGGTGCAGTGTTTGATAATCTTCCATTTCGGCCGCGTAACCAAATATGGTGGCGCCATAAACGGCACGGTTAAAGGCCCTCCGCGCCAGGATATCGTTTTTTTGTGTGCTAACCTGCAGTTTTTGCTGTTGGTTACGCTTAAAAGTTTCCAATTCCTTTTGAGGGAATACGGAATTATTAAGGATATCGGCAATAACAGGCAAGGTTTTAGGCAGGTGCTTATTTAAAGTATATAATGTAACCTGCGAATTTTCGTAGCCGTAATCAACCTGTAAAAAAGCGCCGTAAAAATCAATTTTATCGGCAATTTCAGATGCTGTTAATGATGATGTGCCATCGGTAAGCATGGTATTAACTGCCATGTTGAGCAACGGTTTGGCCGGATCAAAAGTGAGGTTGCCAAAAATCCATTCAATGCGTACCAGTTCCTGATCGCCCGAGTTAAAGCAAAACAGTTTGCAGCCATTGCCAAGCTCAGTAAGCTCAGGTTTGATGAGTTTTATATTATCGATAGCTCTCGATTCGGGAGCTGATTTTCTGTTGATCATATTAATAACAATTTGTCTGAATCAGAATTTTAAAGTTTCCAGAATTAAAACGCGTTATTCGGCTAATTCTTAATTTTTTTAAATCATGATTCAGGCGCTTATTTTTCTGCCAAATAAATAAGCGTTGATGAATTCTCTTTTCTGAAAAGCTTGCGGGCCTGTTCTTTCACCTCGGCGGCTGTCACCTTCAAATATTTTGATGTTTCCTGGTTCAGCATTTCGGCATCGCCCAGCAGCTCGTACTGCGCCAGGTTCATAGCCTTATCTAATAATGACATTTCGGCAAATATCATGGTCGATTCGGTTTTGTTTTTAACCTTGGTCAGCTCATCGGCAGGAACATCTTCTTCTTTCAGTTTTTCAATCTGTTCCCATAACGCTGCCTCGGCCTGCTCAATACTAACTCCTTCAAGCGGCTTACCTTCCAACACAAACATGCCTTTGTCAAGACTGCCAGTGATGTAGGCATGCACCTCGCTAAATACCTGTTTTTCTTTAACCAAAGACTTGTACAGGCGCGATGAATTACCCCGCGACAACAGGTCTGAAACAATTTCGGCGGCATAGTAATCCGCGTCAAGCCTTGCCCCCATCTGGAAAGCTATATACACATCATTCAGTGGCACTTTGGCGGTCACCGTTTCGCGGCGGGCCTCGGTTTGCGCCGGCTCCTGGGGCAGGTTACGTAGGTATTTTTCGCCCGCCGGGATATCGCCAAACCATTTTTCGGCAAGCTCTTTCACCTGAGCGGTAGTTACATTGCCGCCTACCACCATAATGGCATTTTGAGGATTGTAGTGTTTTTTAAAAAACGCTTTTACATCCTCAATCCGGGCATCTTCAATATGTTTAATGGTTTTGCCGATGGTAGCCCAGCGATAAGGATGCTGTTTATAAACCAGCGGACGAAGTTTTAACCAAACATCGCCATAGGGCTGGTTTAAATATCGCTGTTTAAACTCCTCAATTACCACATTGCGCTGCACCTCAAGGCTTTTTTCGCTGAAGGCAAGGCTTAGCATGCGGTCGCTTTCCAGCCAGAAGGCAGTTTCAATATTGGCAGCAGGCAGGGTGATATAGTAATTGGTGATATCGTTACTGGTAAAGGCGTTGTTTTCGCCCCCTACCCTTTGCAGCGGCTCATCATAAACAGGAATGTTTACTGATCCGCCAAACATCAGGTGTTCAAAAAGGTGGGCGAAGCCGGTTTGTTCAGGATCTTCATCGCGGGCGCCAACATCGTACAGAATGTTAAGCACGGCCATCGGTGTTGTATTATCTTCGTGAACAATAACCCGGAGGCCGTTATCCAGTGTAAATCGGTTGAATTTAACCATGTGGTATTGTAATATTTTGAATACGAACAGCAAATGTATAACTTTTGCCGACAATGAAGGGCTAACAAAAACTGAACACGGGTTTAAATAAAGTCGGGGTGCGTTTTTACCTTTACGCAAAGAAGATGACCAGCAACCAACTTGTACAACAAATAAGTAATACCATTGGCAAAACCAAGGTGCTTGAGCTAAGCCGCATTTTAACAGAGCAAAACTTGAACCCCGCGACCTGATTGACATCACGTTTCACCCCAATAAACCCCTTGCCTTTCGGGCAGCCTGGCTGCTCGAAAACATGTTGCTGAAAAATCCGGATATCTTTTCAGATCATCTTGAGTATTTCATTGCCCGTTTCCGGATGTAACAAACCCCGGCTGCCAGCGGCATTATACTAAAATACTGATGCATGCCACTAACGCAGGGCAATCGTCATCTATTAAACAAAAATTGAACAGCCTAAAACTTGAACCGGTAGTAGAACAGCTTTTTGAATGGATGATAAACCCCGATGTTAAAATAGCGGTAAAGGTATTTGCCGGATGGGCTTTACTCAATTTAAGGCATCTTTACCCATGGATAGCCGATGAATTACCCGCCCAGCTACAATTTTTAATGCGTAACGGCACAGCGGCCATACAAACTGCAGGGCGAAAAATGATGAAAAAATTAGGCTATTAAAGCTAAAACCGGCAACAAATATACCGGCTGTCCCTACCGCAATATTTGTCACCGACTTTGAGCTTATTACTTTGACTGAAACTAAGCCGATGGCCTGTCTTCACCGTGCAGGTTATGACTTACCTGGCCATGGTGCAGCTTGGCGGCCAATGCAGATGAACTGTCGTCGGCATACATGCCATAGGCGTTTACCAGCACACCTTTCAATTGATATTTTTCTGACGATACCGCATATACGATAGACATATCTGATGGGTTGCTGAAGCCCTCAAAACGATAAAATTCATCTATTTCAAAATCGTCGGCAGTCATCCGGATATTCTTATCACTATCGTTTATGGTATCGCCATCAAGGCTTAAATTTTCTGTATATCCCCTTTTCAGGAGGTCGTTAGTGCAATCCACTAAGGTTTCATAATTTTTCATGGTGATGTTTGCTTAAGGTGATGTGATAATCCCGTTGATTACCCGCTGTTATTATAACTGCGAAAGCTATACGGTTGTTTTGGCCCATTTTAATAAAAAAAGCCCTGCTGCAGAAAACAACAGGGCTTAACAGCGATTTAGAAATAATTCGCTGCGAAGAGAAAGTATGGTTATTGCGCTTTGGCTAACCAGTAAGAAGCGTTGAGGTGAAAGGCAGAATGCGAAGTATAACCAGATGGTGCATCGCCCGACCAGCCGTTGAACAGGTTATCACCGGTATCTCCGGTGCCGTCATCAGCGTCTGAGCTATCGCCAATCCATACTACACGGCCGCTGCCGTAAGTTGCCAGCAATGCCATAACGTTAGCTGTACCGCCGTTGGTAGCACTGTTACGCCAGAACAGGCCCTGCACGCTTGAATTATTGGTTGGGAATAACGTAGCAGTTGAGCCATCATAGAAAGCCATCTTAGGCGCCGATCCTGCCGCACCATTCAACACTTTTTGCGCGTCGGTATTAGTACCGGTGTACACCTTAGTAGATGGGCTTTCGTTAATATCAACATAGTTCACACTGAAACCGAACGGATTATTGTTGTTGATACCGTTATTGGTCATTAAATCGTTCCAAACCCGGGGCGAATCGTAACCATCGCCGTCGCGATCAGAAGGGTTATAGCCGTTGGCATCGGTACCTGCTGTGGTAGCCGCGGTATGATCTGCAATCATGAATAAACCGCCGCCATTGGCAACAAAATTCATCAGGGCAGTTTTTTCTGATGCGGTGAATAAACGATTAGGCTCGCAAACGATGAATACATCGTAGTTGCTTAAATCCTGTGCGCCGCCGCCACCATAGGTAATGGCTGTACCTACAGGCAGTGTTTCAACAAGTTCGCCATTTTTAACCAGTTCAACAGCCCAGGCTGATAAAGCGCCTTTCCAGTAAGTTTCAGGCGTTGAGCTGGTGATGCCCGTGTATGACGGAGTCGGGATACGCTGGGCCTTGGTTTCTGTAGTGGTGCCGCCGGTGTAAATGGCTACCTGCTCGGTGCCGTCGGCATCTATCTGCCAGTCGGCGCTGCCTGCGTTTTCGAGGTGACTTGCATCAAACAGGAACTTTTTGCCTGCTATAACCGTACCGCCACCACCGCCGGTGCCGCCGCCTGCATTATCATTAATAGTAATATCATCAATATTGATACGGCTGCTGCCACCGCTTAATTTGCGGATCTCTAAACGTACATTACCCGTTTGGGTGATGGTGAAAGTAGAGGTTACCAGACTTGCCGTAGTTGTAACAGCCGAACCGGACTGTGTCCATGATGAGCCGCCATTGGTAGAATAAAACAAACCCCAGGTACTTGCGGCATCGCCGTTGTAGGTAGCGCTTTTAATGGTAACCGTACTAATACCGGTGGTAACATCAAACAACATGGTAATTTTACCGGTATTGCGGATGCGGGCGCTCCATGAACCGGCTTTTTGGTCGGCGGCGAGATTGCCGATCAGGGCATCGTACATGTTCCATGAATTACCAAACAGGGTTACATTATCCCCGCCTGATGAACCCGACGGCGATACATCATAAGCAGTTTTAGGGCTGGTAGAACCCACCTCAAAGCCTTGAGTAAGGGATACGGCTAAGGTTTTAACGGTTTTGGTTGTAGCGGCCGACTCTGTGGGAGTGCTTTTTAATCCGGCAATTTCGCCGTTTTTTTGGCAGCCTGCCATCATTCCGGTTGCGGCGAGGGCTAAGAGCCATAACCGAGGATTAGTAATTTTTAACATAGTGCTTTTAGGTTTTAATGTATAAGTTAACAATATTAATTTTTACGGCAAAAGCGTAAAAAGGTTGATACGGACGTATTGTGATTTTATTAACTTATTATTAAGGAAAGATGGCTAAACCGATATAAAGCCATGGTTCCCGTTTAAGAGTGTTCCAATTTTAAAGGGGGAACATAGCGGAACACTGCAGATTTTTGTCACCACTGATTATCAATAATTTAAGCGTTCCTAAAACAAAAAAAATAAAGCACTAAAAGTCAACACTTTATGATTTTTACATTTTTTTAATATGGAACACTGTTTTTTTCGTTTACCTGTGCGTTTTTTTGGGGAGGGGTTGAATGCACCTATAACGGGAACGATACGGATGCAATGGCTAACAGGGCAAAAGCCGCGTTGCTTTATGCCTGAACGGCACGGTGATCCCGTCAGTTTAAAAAACTTCACATAAGCAAAACGAGCGACCCTTTCGAGGCCGCTCGTTTGCACATATGGAATTATTATTACGCTGCTTATTTTGCCGCTTCATCAGCTTCTTTGGCCGAGTTCAGGAATACAAACTGGTTATCAAACATATCAACCTTAATGGTATGGTCTTTATCTACGGTACCGGCCAGGATCTGTTTCGACAGTTCGTTCAGGATCTTTTTCTGGATCACCCTTTTTAATGGACGGGCGCCAAACTGCGGATCATAACCTAACTGGGCCAGCCAATCCAGCGCTTCGTCTGATGCTTCGATGGTTACGCCCATTTCGGCAAGGGTTTGTTGCACCTGTTTAAACTGCAGCTTCACTATGTCATGGATCTCATCGCGGTTAAGCGGGGTAAACATAATGATCTCATCAATCCTGTTTAAAAACTCCGGACGAATGGTTGTACGCAACAGGTTAAATAACTCGTTTTTGGTTTTGGCAATCAGTTCATCGCGGTTATCATCTTCCAGGTTCTGGAAGTTTTCCTGGATAATGTTTGAGCCGATGTTGGAAGTCATGATGATGATGGTATTTTTAAAGTTCACCACCCTGCCTTTATTATCGGTAAGGCGACCATCATCCAATACCTGCAACAGGATGTTAAACACATCCGGATGCGCTTTTTCAATTTCATCCAGCAGCACCACGCTGTAAGGTTTTCTGCGCACGGCCTCGGTTAACTGCCCGCCTTCATCATAACCCACATAGCCCGGAGGCGCACCGATCAGTCTTGACACGGCATGGCGTTCCTGGTATTCGCTCATATCTATCCTCACCAGCGCGCCTTCGTCATTAAACAGGTACTCGGCTAAGGCCTTTGCCAGCTCGGTTTTACCTACACCAGTTGTTCCTAAAAATATAAACGAACCTATTGGCCTGCGTTTATCCTGCAAACCTGCACGGCTGCGGCGGATAGCATCGCTGATCGCTTCAATGGCCTCCTCCTGCCCGGCTACACGTTTGTGCAGTTCCGCCTCCAGGTTAAGCAGCTTTTCGCGTTCGCTCTGTATCATTTTGCTCACCGGGATGCCTGTCCAGCGGCTTACTACACCGGCAATGTCATCGGCGGTAACCTCCTCTTTCAGCATGCGGCTGTCGCTCTGGTTTTCCAACAGGGCGGCCTTCAGCTTTTCCACCTCGGCCTGGGCCTGCACTATGGTGCCGTAACGTAATTCGGCTACTTTGCCGTAGTCACCTGCACGTTCGGCCTGCTCGGCCTCCAGCTTGTAATTTTCTATCAGTTCAACCTTGGTGTTAATGCCATCCACCAGGTCTTTTTCACCCTGCCATTTGGCACGTAACGAATCGCGTTGCTGCGACAGGTTGGCAATTTCTTCGCTCAGTTCGGCAACCTTGCGGTCGTCTTTTTCACGTTTAATGGCTTCGCGTTCAATTTCAAGCTGCATAATACGGCGTTCCAACTCATCAACCACTTCGGGTACCGAATCCATTTCCAAACGGAGTTTTGAAGCGGCCTCGTCCATCAGGTCGATCGCTTTATCGGGCAAGAACCTGTCGGAAATATAACGCTGCGACATTTCTACCGACGCGATGATCGCCTCATCTTTAATCCGCACTTTATGGTGCGTTTCATAACGCTCCTTCAAACCACGGAGGATAGAAATGGCATCGGCAGCATCCGGCTCTTCAACCATCACCTTCTGGAAACGGCGTTCGAGCGCTTTATCTTTTTCTAAATATTTTTGATATTCGTTAAGCGTAGTAGCGCCTATGGAGCGTAACTCACCGCGGGCTAAGGCCGGTTTCAGGATATTGGCAGCATCCATCGCGCCCTCGCCCCCACCTGCACCAACCAGCGTATGGATCTCGTCAATAAACAGGATGATCTCGCCATCGCTTTGGGTAACCTCTTTTACAACAGCCTTCAAACGTTCTTCAAACTCGCCTTTATATTTGGCACCGGCAATCAGCGCGCCCATATCCAGCGAGTAAACCACCTTGGTTTTTAAACTTTCGGGCACATCGCCTTTAATGATCCTGAAGGCAATCCCCTCGGCAATGGCGGTTTTACCAACGCCCGGCTCACCAACCAAAATAGGGTTGTTTTTGGTACGGCGCGACAGGATCTGGATTACACGGCGAATCTCATCATCCCTACCGATAACCGGGTCCAACTTGCCCGAACCTGCGTACTCGTTGAGGTTACGGGCATATTTATTTAAGGCGTTATAAGTTGCCTCGGCATTCTGGTCGGTTACTTTATTATCGCCACGCAAAGCGGTAATGGCTTTTTTAAGGTCTTTTTCGTTAACACCCGCATCTTTTAACATGGTGCTAACCGGGCCGCCTGCAGCCAAAATCCCGAGCAACATATGCTCTACCGAAACAAATTCATCTTTAAATTCCTTGAGGTATCCCGTTGCTTTTTGCAGGGCTGAATTTGCTTCGGACGAAAGATAAACATTACTCCCGCTTACTTTGGGAAATGATGCTATCTGTGCATCGAGCGTATCATTTAACCGGTTAAGGTTAACGTTGAGTTTTTTTAATAAATAGCTAATTACGTTTTCATCAACCAGCAGCAAACCTTTAAGCAGATGCGCGGTCTCGATGGCCTGCTGTTGGTTACCAACAGCAATTTCGGAAGCTTTTTGAACCGCTTCCTGGGCTTTTATGGTAAAGTTGTTAAAATTCATAGTACTTGATACTAATCAAATCATCTGCCATTGCAGCGCTTGTGAAAAACTGTCATTGATTATTGAATCACAATGACAGTTTGCCATGATTATTAGCCATTTAGCTACAGTGCCCCCAATATAGAACCGGGCAAATTGTCGGTTCTCCGTCAGCGAATCACTTTAAAAAAACAGTTGCAATGGCCTACGCAAAAAAGCCTCACCCCGGCCCTCTCCAAAGGAGAGGTAGCACAGTATTTTTTAAAGTCGTCTCGTTTGGATAGGATTTAGGTGAGGCTTTTTATATGGAGCTATAGCGAAATATATTCTGCAGATGAAAAGTCGCCTGCTTACAGGACGAATAAAATGTTTCACTGCGTTCAACATGAACAAATTGGTCTTTTGTGTTATCTGCTCAAGGAAAGGAAAAAGTTACCGCTGGCATATAAAAAGCATGCCTGGAAGGATTGCGAAAATTACAACCCTTCCAGGCATACGACGTTATGGTTGCGAACTGGGCGATAAAAAGGTTAGCCCGGCCGCTTCTTCAATTAATCCAATTTATCAACTTTCACCAAAGTGGAGGCCCAGGTCAGTCCTTTTCCGCCATTTCTTCCGTCAACCGCACCGTTTGTCTTCATCGTTTTTCCGTCGGCACTCAATGTGTAGTAATTTGCATATTGCCTGCCTTTCAGATCGTACGCAGCATTTGGCCTCGCATCGGTAATGGTCAGTACATAAGTATTGCCGGATAAAACTTTAAAAGTACCGCTGTGCGTAACAATCTGTACATCATTTTCTTTATAAATATTATAAAAGCTGCCGTCCGACCTGAATACTACTTTTGTTCCGGGATTGGTTGTGTCGTTCCAAATACCAACAAATGGCTTAATTTCTTTCTGATTGGCCTTTTCTACAGTTTTGCAGGAAAAAGCTGTTAATGCAACAACAAGGATGGCGATGGATTTAAGGGATTTGATTAACATGTGATTTTGGTTTATAATGTGTGAATTAATACCTCACCCCGGCCCTCTCCAAAGGAGAGGGAGCTATTATTTCTTAAAGTACTCCCCCCGGGAAAGCTGAGATGAGGCCTTTTTATTGGTTATTTTATGTATGACTGAATATTTAGCAAAAGGGTTAATTACAATATGTCACATTTCTGTTACATCAATTTAAGATATTTTTATATTTTTGCTTTCACCCAGATTAATAAAATTGAACGCCCGTTTCTTTTTCAACAGTATTCCGGTTAAATACAGGTTGCAGTACCGGGATTATTATACCTACCAGAACCTGATCGCGGTAAGGGCGGCAAGTGTGATATTTCTGATACTTAATATTATTATCAGGATACTTTACCTCATATTCCCGGTGAGCCTTACCAAGGCGCAAAACTTCCCCGAATTTAACTTCAGCAACTGGGTTTTTATTATCATAACCCCCATATTTCTTATAGCGGCCAATTTTTTTATAGTTGATTATAAAAAATTCAGAAAGGGCACTGCGGGCATGGCACTGCTGGTATTTCTGTTTGCGCTTTACATTATTGTATGCGGTATGTACTCCAGCTTTATTGCCACATCCGATCCCAGCAACGCCCTCACCCTTTACCTCATCGCTTTATGCCTTATCAGTGTAATATTTGTTTTTGAATACTACGAAACCATGTTACTGCTGGTAGCCATTGAAGTATGCTTTACATCGCTGCTTTTTTACAGCCAGACCCCGGCTACCGAAATGCTGTATAACCAGCTGATTTCGGCCATATTGCTTTCGGCTTTTTATTTTACATCTCGGTATTTTTTTACTTATAAAGCCAATTATTATTTGCAGGTGATCGAGATTCGCGAAAAGAACTCGGAGATAGAGAAGGCCGGCGAATTTAAAAACCAGGTATTGGGCATGGTAGCGCATGATTTGCGGAACCCGATAGCTGCGGTAGAATCCATAGCGATGATGATGGAGCTCGACGAGGTGGACGAGGAAACGCAGGATAATATTAACATGATAAAGGCATCGTGCGCCAAAGCCCGCAACATTATCGACGACCTGTTAGAAGCCGCCCGCGATGATAAAGTAGTGGTTTTTGAAACATGCAAAACCGAGCTTAACCAAATGCTAACCGGCATTGTGGCCGATTGGCGTTTGCAGCAAAGCAATACCGTAAATGTGGTGTTCAGCAGTTCGGTAAACCCGGCTTTCGCACAAATCAACCAGGAAAAGTTTCACAGGGTGATCGACAACCTGATCAGTAACGCGGTAAAGTTTTCGAAAGACCGCGACCAGGTAGATGTGCGCCTGTCTCAACAAGGGGATAACCTATTTGTAGAAGTGCAGGATTACGGTATGGGCATACCGGCCAATATCCTGCCTGAAATTTTCAACCGCTTTTCAAAAGCAGGCCGTACAGGTTTACGCGGCGAAAAATCGACCGGATTAGGGCTTAGCATTGTAAGGCAGATAGTTGAAAAACATAAAGGCACTATAACGGTTACCAGCGCTGAAGGGCTGGGTTCTACTTTCAGCATAAAATTGCCTGCCACCGGGGCTACGGCTTTAGGTACTTTGCCAACGCCGGGGAACTACCGGGCAAAGTAAATGGCACAGGCATTCAACAAAAGATGTAAACTATTATCTTCATATTTGATAAATTTGGAATATCCCTTTAGTATATAACTTCTGCAGGTAACCTAACTTTATTTTCGATGAACTATTTGGCATTTATATTTAACTTGTTAATCGGAACTACACTTGCCTATTGCCAACAATCATCCAAACCACCCGTTTTCCCTTTACTTAGTTTATCGCTCGATTCGGGTTATCAATGGTTAGATAAGCCTTTTTTTAATGAAATAAATAGCGAAGTAAAGTTTATTGGATTGGGAGAGTTTAGTCACGGAGGGAAAGAGACAATTCTATTTAAATCCAAAATGATCCAGTACCTTGTTAAAAACAAAGGGTACAGACGCCTGATGATAGAGTATCCAAATGTTGTTCTGCACAAAATAAATGATTATTTGCTTGATAAAACTTTAACCAACCTTGATAGCGTGAAAGCGATAGCCCGAAGTACATTTGGCAGAACTTTTTTGGGCAACACTTCTTTTTATGATTTGATTATCTGGTTAAAGCAATATAACCTGTCGCAACCCAATGATATGGTAAGCGTTTACGGTTTCGACATAGAAGGTGCATCTGAAGCATTTGCTACGTATTTTATGAACAATTACTTAATACCGTTTGACCGTAAAAATGCTCTTGATATTGGCGCAAACGCCAATATAGTTTTTAAAGACTCGATAACCTCCCTGGAGTTGAGATGGTTTCAAGCAAATAAAAAAACACTTAAGGAACGACTAAGTAAAACATCTTTTCGTGACCTGTTTTATGATGTTGAAGCCGCACAAAATAAGCTATTACATGCCGGGTTGCAAAAAACAAATATCTATAAAGCATCTGCATTTCGGGATAGCATCCAGGCTATAAATATCCTATCGCTTAATGATTCTAAAGCAATAATCTGGTCGCATAATATTCACATAACCACCTCCGATTATGTTGTAAGCGCAGCTAATTATTTAAAGGCCATAGTTGGAAAACAGTATTATTGTGTGTTGACGGATTTTTTTAACAGTGCAACAGTTTGGCTAATCTCTAATGAGGGTTCATTGTCAAAAAAGACGTTTTATGTCAGTCCCAAAACCACATCGTATTTATTACACCGAAAACTGGGAATTGATAACGGAATAGTGCTTTTTAAAGACCTCAAATCAAACCAGATACAGGTTAACAATATCGATAGGTTTGGCAATCAAGCTACCTTCGGTAAAGGCCATCCATTTGATGCGCTTGTTATTTTGGGGCCGGTTACACCCTTTATTTTTAATTAAAAACCAGCAGAGTCAATTTAAAGCTGCAAACTCTTGTTGGCTAACATACCTTATCACAATCAGTAAGTAACCTGATCATAAAACCGCCCATCAAAATTCACCAGAAACAACTCGGTAGTAGCCCGGGTAAGGGCCGTATAAAACCAGCGTAAAAAATCCATATTGATCATATCATCAGTTAAATAGCCCTGATCAACAAATACGGCATCCCATTGGCCGCCCTGGGCTTTGTGGCAGGTAATAGCATAAGCAAACTTAATTTGCAGCGCGTTGTAATACGGGTTAAGCTTCAGTTCATTATGCATCATACGCTTGTTGGGCAGGTGCTCATAATCCTTCATCACCTCGGTATAAAAACGTTTCTGATCGTCGTGGCTTAGCGCCGGCGAATCGGCATAAATAGTATCCAGCAGCACCTTGCAATCCAATGTAGGGTCTTCGGCATAGTCAATAAATTCCAGTTGCACATCGGCAAACCTGAAACCGTACATTTCTTCGGTGCGGCGTACTTTTACTATACGAGCGATATCCCCGTTGGCAATAAAGGCCGTGCTGGCCTCTTCCTTATCCTGAAGCCAGAAATAATTATTTTTTACAATCATGATCTGGTCACCGCCCGTCAGCTCTTCTTCACGGTATAAAATGCGGTTACGAATTTGCCCGTTATATTGGTTGGCGTTTTTGTTTGAACGGCAAATCACCAGCGTACGATCGTGCCCGTATTTGCGGTAGGCATATTCCAGGCCCTCGGGCAGGCGTTCGCCCGTCATCCGGTATACATCCCGGTATCCCTTGGTGATAATTTGGGGCGCTTCAATACTTTCATTCCTGATCAGGTCGCGAACGTTGGTGGCATTAAACAAAATGCCCGAGTCTTTTTGCTGGCGCAGCACTTCGGTAAGTTCATAGTTAAACACGGTAAGCCCGAACTTTTCGCTCATCAGCTTTTCATCAAGCGCCGGGCTATCTTCCGCCCCTACCGGCGGCAGCTGGGCCGTATCACCTACCAATACCAGTTTACAGTTTTTATCGTTGTAAACATACCGCAGCAAATCAAACAGTAATGATACCTGGTTGTGGCTATTCGCCTCGTCCGAAATCATGGAGGCCTCATCAACAATAAACAAGGTATCGCTGGCCAGGTTATCAGCCAGGGCAAAACCCTGATCCATTGTTAAAGCCGATTTTTTACGGTAGATGCGCTTATGGATAGTAAAAGCCTTCCGGCCCGAGTAGTTGGTAATTACTTTGGCGGCCCGGCCTGTGGGCGCCAGTAAAACCGCTTTATAATTGTAGTTGCGCAGGGCCTTTACCAGCGCGCCAACAATAGTGGTTTTACCGGTACCGGCATAACCCTTCATGATGAAGCATTCGTCGCCCTCGTTGCTTTGCAAAAACAAGTGCAGGTGGTTAAATAATTCCTGCTGCTGCGCCGTGGGCTGGTGCGGGAAGGCTTTAAGGATATGACCGGGATTTGACACCTTGCAAAAATGATGATAAGTAATTTAATTGAGTAAGAATAATTTTACATTTGAGCCATGGAATTTGACAATAACGAAGAACAACGATATAGCGACGACGATTACGTAGATATTTACTCCAAACGGGCCATATTCTGGTTTTCGTTTTTCAACCTGATATTTGGCGGAGTGCTGCTTGTTATTAACCTATACAACGCCGGCTTTAAAAAGGCTATACCGGCGGTACTGGCTTTTGTTTTGTTTTTTACCTATCTCTCGTCGTTTATCATACTACACTCGGGCATCAACATGCAGTTACTGGTTGATGCAATGAACACGGCTACCAAAGGCGGCCAACCAACACCCCAGCAGTTAAATACATTACTTACGGTATTGGGTATTAACCTTGGTTTAGGCTTAATTGGCGCGCTCATTTTAACACAGTTATTTTTTAAGCGTTATTTCCCGGATAACGACTATTATCCAAAGCCTATCGGCATACCATTATTGATCTTCATCCTTCTGATGTTTATTTCACGTATGGTATAACAGTCTTTGGCGCTTCGCAATTTTGACAGGGAAATCGCCTTTAAAAAATATACAATAAGCTGCCTCACCTAAATCCTCTCCAAAGGCGAGGATTTTGAGAAACAAGGCGCACCCTCTCCTTTGGAGGGCTGGGGTGAGGCCTTTTGACATAGGCAATGGCAATTCTTTTTTAAGGTGATTACCTGCAATTTTGATTGTTAAGGCATAGCTATCAGCCAAAAATGTTACTTTTGTTAACCGGTATGAGCGAACATAACTATACTTACCACGATGATAGCTTTAGTTTGGATAAAACTGAGGGCTACACTTTATTGATACAGGTTGAAAGCAACACATTTTCGTACGCGATAAGCAACAAGGGGCACCTCATTGCATGGTCGGAAAACCACCCGCTGGATGAACTGAGCGATCCGCAGGAATTGCTCGACCTGCTATCCGCCCGTTATCACCAGGTTATTCTCGGCTTACCGGCTCAAAACTTTACGCTTATACCCAAAGATCTGGCCACCGTTGAACGCATCCCCCATATCGCGCGGTTTTTAGATGTGAAAGCCGGGAATAAGGTATTAGCCCAGGCGCTGGATGATGATAATGTAATTGTTTATAATGCCCCGGGCACCGCCGTAGATGCCGCCGAAGAGTTTGGCCTCCGCAATACGGTTTTCACTTCAAAGGGATGGTTAACCGCCATTGCTCAAAACAACCCTGGCAGTAATGACCTGTATTTGAATATTGAAAATAACCGGGTGGAGATCTGCTATTTCGCCCCGGGTAAACTTCGCTTTTACAACGCCTTTGATTTTACAGGCGATGACGAGCTTGTTTATTACGCAGCGCTTGTTGCCGGCGAGCTTAACCTTGATGCCAGGCTCACCACCCTGCATTTAAGTGGCGACGTTGACGAAAACGGCAGTAAACTTAACCGCCTGGCGGCTTTTTTCAAAAAAGCTGAAGTTAATACCTTACAGGTGCTTCAATTACCTAAAGAGATTGTGCCCCACCGGGTGCTGTCAATAGCCTCCCTTTCATTATGCGCATCATCGGAGGTAGCTTAAAAGGCTTACGCCTTAACCCGCCCAAAAACTTACCTGTACGCCCAACTACCGATCTGGCTAAGGAAGCTTTATTTAACATCCTGCTTAACCAGGTTGAATTTGATGGCATTAAAGTGCTTGATTTGTTCAGCGGCACCGGCAATATCTCGCTCGAGTTTGCGTCGAGGGGCGCGGAGCAGGTAATATCTGTAGACAGGAGTATCCATTGTGTAAATTACCTGAAGGATACATCGCGCCAGCATAATTTAACGCAGATAAAAACTTACAGGGAAGACGTATTTAAATACCTGAATATAGAAACTGAACAATACGACCTGGTTTTTGCCGATCCGCCTTATGATCTGAACCGGATCCCGGATTTGCCGAAAGTAGTTTTTGACCGAAACCTGCTTAAACCGGATGGCTTGTTGATTGTTGAGCATCAATCCATGCAAAACCTGAGCAACCACCCCGCTTTTGTGGAGCAGCGCAAATACGGGCATTCGTCATTTTCGTTTTTCAGACAAACTCAATCCTGAGTTTGCATTACAACCAGACCGTGCTTTGCAAAGGCGTTGGTTTTACTGTTGTCCGCATTCGTGATAATTGCGTTTAATACGGTAAGCGGGGCGAAATTAAGATAAGTTTCCCGGCCAATTTTACTGCTATCGCAAAGTATATAGTTGTAAGCGCAGTTTGCCAGGAAGGCTTTGGTGATCGAAGCCTCATTTTCGCTATTGGCAAATAAACCCGCCGCTGATATGCCATCAACACCCAAAAAAGCTTTGTTTGCCCGGTATTTGTTAATGTGTTCGATGGCCGTTGCGCCATGAACCGCCTGCCGCTCTTTGTCCAGTTCGCCGCCTATAATATTGACGCTTGCCATGCTATCCTGCAGTTCATAAACCACAGGCAACGAATTGGTGATCACTTTAATTTTTTTATTTTTTATAAACCGGCAAAGCCTGAAAACCGTGCTTCCGCAATCCATAAATATAATGTCGCCATCATTAATCTGGGTGGAGGCCAGGCGGCAGATGGCGTCTTTCACTTCGGCATTTTGCGCGCTTTTGTTAACAAAAGCATGGGGCTTTTGAAGCGGGTTTACCTTTACAGCCCCGCCATGGGTGCGATACAATAAACCGTCGGCAGCCAACTGGTTGAGGTCGCGACGGACGGTGATCTCCGAAACTTCAAGCAAGGCAGCAATATTTTTAATATCCACCTCACCATCAGCTTCGATATGCTCCAATATTTTTTGCATTCTTTTTTGAAAGTTCATTTTAATCAGCTTAATTTGTTCAAAAATAATCATTATCGATCAAAATAAATCAAAAATGAAAAATATTACTATCCTTAAAACCGAAGTACTCGCTAATTTCAGATATACCCTGCGCAAAATAACCTACGAAGCCACCCGTGCTGACGGCAACACCTCGGTACAGGAGCGCGAAGCTTACGACAGGGGTAACGGCGCTACCGTACTGCTTTACAACAAAGCCCAGCAAACCGTGGTGCTCATTAAGCAGTTCAGGCTCCCCACCCTGCTTAACGGCAATCCTGGCGGCATGCTGATTGAAACCTGTGCCGGATTGCTGGACAAGGATAACCCCGAAGAATGTATTAAACGCGAGATAGAGGAAGAAACCGGCTATAAAATAGACGAAGTGAAAAAAGTGATGGAAGTATACATGTCGCCGGGATCGGTTACCGAAATTTTATACTTTTTTGTAGCAGAATACCATAAAGAACTGAAACTGTATGAAGGCGGCGGCTTGGAAGAGGAAAACGAAGACATTGAGGTAATGGAAATCCCTTTTACCGAGGCACTGGAAATGGTTAAGACAGGCGAAATAAAAGATGCCAAAACCATTATGCTGATACAATATGCTGAGATAAACGGGTTGATGAAGTAAGTGCAGCTTTATCATCCGCTGTCAAATGCCGGTCATTCGTTACAAAACGGTGGCTTTTTATTAAATTATTTTTAATAAAACTGCTATTCAAAGTTAAGTTTTGTAATTTAGAGACTGTTAACGCCCTATTTAATGATCCGTTATAATCAACTATCCGACGAGGAACTACTGCAGCTTTTGGTTGAGCAGGACACCCGCGCGTTTAGCGAAATTTATAACCGCTACTGGAGCAGGCTCATTGCCATGGCCTACAGCCATACCAAAGAAAAATTTGCCGCGGAAGAAATTGTGCAGGAAATTTTTTTGAGTGTATGGGCGAGGCGCGACGTCATCAGGATCGATTCATTAAAAGCATATTTGGCAACGGCTGTTAAATTTTCGGTGTTTAAATACCATTACAACCAAACCAGGAACGCAAAGGTATTAGGAGCGCTTAACCATGCCCCCCCTCCGCTTACCGACGAGATAGTACACGCCAGGTTTTTAGAGGAGTATATTAACGGCATAGTTGAGCAGCTGCCCGAAAAATGCCGCATTATTTACAAACACAGCCGGAACAAGGGGATGTCTGCAAAAGATATAGCACAGGAAATGTCGATTGCTGAGAAAACCGTGGAGGCGCATCTCACCAAAGCATTAAAAACCCTGCGGCTTAACTTAAAAGGGCTTTTCGTTTTACTGGCTATAGCCCTCAAACTCCTGTAATTCTCCCCTTTTTACTACCCCCCCGCAACCGCGCTTGGTTCAATGGATCTTTTCTTAAAATAGACTGGTTAAAAAAAATAAAATTTTTCTCATTTCGCACTAAGGGTAAAGCGCAGGTTTTAGTACTTCCATATAACTAAACAGAAAATGGAAAGCGACAAACTGAACGAGCTGATCAAAAAGTACATTGACGGTACTGCCACCGCAGCCGAAAAGGAAGAGTTACGGCAATGGTACCGGCTTAGTGAGGTAAGTGAAGATTTGTTATCGCCCTATGAAAACCCCGGCGAAGAAAACGAGGCGAAGGCGAGGCTCCTGAACAAACTCGTACCCCAACTCGCCGTTGATGAAACAGCTGTACCGCGCATAGGCCTTAACAAAGGCTTTTGGTATAGCGTGGCCGCCGCCGTATTATTGGTGCTTGGTGCGGGAGCTTTCTTCATTTCGAAAAACGGCGACAATAACAACAAAGCTAACCTGGCATACACAACAATCAAAACCAGGCGCGGTGAGCACAAAAAGCTAAGCCTTGCCGATGGTTCAACGCTTTGGCTGGGACCTGAGTGCAGTGTAAAATACCCTTTAGCGTTTTCGGGCCCCACCCGGGAGATTATATTTAGCGGCGAGGCTTTTTTTGATATCGCTAAAGATAAAAAACACCCTTTTATTGTACACACAGGCAACAGCAGTGTAAAAGTACTGGGCACAACGTTCAACATCAACAATTACCATTCGCTTACCTTATCGTTATTTACCGGGAAAGTTGCTTTTTCGGCAGCCTCCGGAAAAGAGGAACTGCTGCCGGGCCAAAGGATTGTTTACACGGCTGAAACGGGCTTAATAAAAAAGGAAAATATGCCCGATGCGGAAAGTATCGCAGCAAGGCATAATGGCTATTACGAATACAAAAATGTGCGTGTTGCAGATATTGTTGAAGATATAAACAGAAATTTCAATACTGATTTCAAGGTAGAAGGAGCGGTTAGGGACTCCCTTTTTTACGGAAGGCTGAAACCGGGCGAAAGCATTGAGCATTTTCTTTCAAAACTTAGAAGAGTGGTTGATGCCGATGTAACAAATGAAGATAAAAGGCACATGACGAAAGGAGGAAGTGGTAATTGATTAAAACTTACCGATAAGATCAACTCCGGTTAGGTGGCCCTCAGAGGGCCACCACCGAAATCAAAAAAATGTCAAATCCATTACAGCAGCATACTTCACAAGGTTTGGTCGCCCGAAGTATGTGCTGATTTTTAAACATTTTATTGAAGTGAATATATGAAAAATATAGTCCCCGGCCAACGGGTGCTTAAGTTTATCCATTTTATGAAGATCAGCACACTGGTTTTAGCGCTGTTGTGGTGTTTATGTTTTACAATTATTGCCGGCGACGCTGATAGCCAGGAGGTGCTGAAAAAGCACCTTACCATCAGCTTTAAAAACGAGCGGTTAAGCAGGGCTTTAGAAAACATCACTAAAGTAACCGGTGTAAAATTTACCTATAACGGCTCGGTGGCAAATAGTACGGTTAAGGTATCGGCTGCGGTTAATAACCAGCCGCTCAACCTGTTATTGGATAAATTATTGATGAGCACACCATACAATTACCAGGAACTGGACGACGAAATTTTCATCTACTTTGATAAAAAGAAACCGGCCCTCAAACCGCAGAGCCGTGTTTTAACAGGCTTTGTATATAATGATCATGACGAGCCGCTTACAGGAGCCACGGTTAAGATCATGGCTACCGGCAAGGGTGTGGTTACCAATGCTCAGGGCAGTTATGTGGTTGATATTGAGCACGACGAGGATATTTTGATTTTCTCGTACGTAGGCTTTAAAACCAGGCAGGAAAAAGCCGGAACAAACCGAACACTCAATATAAAACTGGAAGCTGATACGCAGCAAAGCCGCCTTAACGAGGTGGCTGTAGTAGCCTACGGAACGCAGCGCAAAATAAGCCTTACCGGCGCGCAGTCAACCGCTAACGTTGATGATTTGAAGCAGCCCGTTGCCGATTTTACCAGTTTGCTTACCGGAAGGGTTTCGGGCATTGTGGGCCTGCAACTCTCGGGCGAACCCGGCAAGGATGTTTCAACCATTTATATCAGGGGGCTTTCAAGCTTTGTTTCCAGCGGCGATATCACACCGCTAACCATGATTGACGGCGTTGAACGCAGTATAGATATGGTAAGTGTTGATGATATCCAATCCATCACCATTTTAAAGGATGCTTCGGCAACGGCGGTTTACGGGGTAAACGGTGCCAACGGCGTAATTCTGGTTCAAACCAAACGGGGCAGGCCGGGTAATAACCGTATCAGCGCTGACTACTACGAGGGGCTGAGCAAATTTACCCGCACCCCCAAAATGGCCGATGGCCTTACCTATATGGCTGCGGTAAACGAAGCGCTTACCACTCGCGGGCAGGCACCTAAATACACAGAAAGCTACATAGCCCATACCAGGAGCGGTACCGATCCGCTGCTTTATCCAAATGTGAACTGGCTGGATGTTTTATTCAATAAAACAAGCAGTAACCGCAAGGCTAATGTTAATATTAACGGAGGTTCATCAGGCTTAGCTTATTATATATCTACCAGTTACCTTAACCAAACGGGCCTGCTCAAAAATGATGAGCATACCGGGTATAACTCGGCAATAGATTATAAGCGTTACAACTTTGTAGGCAACTTCGACCTGCAGGCTGCAAAATCCACCCGGATATCCCTTAGTATCAATGGCTATGTTACCAACGGCAACTATCCATCGCAAACACCAGCCGCGATTTTTGGCTACGCCATGACTATTCCGCCTACAGAGTTCCCGCCCGAGTATCCGGGGGGCTTTGTGCCCGGCCGAACCGCCAACGGCAGCGAACCCAATCCTTACGGACAATTGACCCAAAGCGGGTTCGGGGTTGAAAATCACAGCCAGGTAAATACGCAGTTAAGGTTAACGCAACAGTTGGGGGGGCTTGCCAAAGGGTTAAATTTTTCGGCCATGTACGCCTATGATATCAATAGCTCTTCGGTGATCAACAGGTACAGGGATCCGGATACCTGGCAGCCCGATCAGCAAAATCCTTATAATGCTGATGGCACCTTAAACCTGGTAAAAACATCCACAGGTACCGGCAGCTTGCTGAGCTTCGATTCGGTGAACAGCGGCTACCGTAACAGCTATGCCGAGGCATCGTTAAATTATGATAACAGCTTTGGTAAAAACCGTTTCGGAGGTTTATTGCTGTTTAATCAGCGTTCTGCAGGGGTATATCCGGTAACCAGCTATGCCGATTACATCCCGCACCGTCAAAGAGGACTGGCAGGCAGGGTTACCTACTCACGGAGCGACAGGTACTTCGCCGAGGTAAACCTGGGTTATAACGGATCAAACAATTTCGCGCCGGGCAACAGGTATGGTTTTTTTCCGGCTTATGGTATTGGCTGGATGCTATCGGAAGAGAAGTTTTTTTCCGGCTTAAAGAAAGCGGTGCCCATGCTTAAACTCCGCTATTCGGATGGCCATGTGGGCAGCGACGATATTGCCGGCCCAAGGTTTGCCTACCTCACCATTTTACGCGAGGGCAGTGCCGGTTACACCTTCGGGCTTAACCGCAACAGCCTTACCGGAATAGCCGTCAATTCGTACGGGACCAATACCAGCTGGTCAAACTCGCATAAACAAGACCTCGGCTTTGATATTGACGTGATGGGTAAGGTGAATTTAAGCGCCGACTTTTTTAAGGAATACCGCGATAAGGTAATTATGCAGCGTAGTTCCATTCCGCTGTTTATCGGGTTAACTACCCAACCTTTTGCCAACCTGGGTGCAATGAGCAACAAGGGTTTTGATGCAACCTTATCCGGCAGGTTCAACCTCGCCGGGCTGGCTTTGCAAATAGACGGTACCGTATCCTACAACAAAGCCAAAATTGTAGATAACGACGAGCAGCCGCCTCCCTACCCCTGGATGGATAAACGCGGTCACTCCCCTATTGCTACCTACGGCTACATTGCCGAAGGCTTGTTTACCAGCCAGAACGAGATTGACAACAGCGCGGTACCCGGCGATAAAACCACAGTAAAACCAGGCGATATCAAATACCGCGACCTTAATCACGACGGCAAGATCAACGCCTATGATGTTACCGCCATAACCGAAGGCGACCTGTCGCCATTAACTTTTGGCGCCGGGTTTGGCGCTACATTCCGCAATTTTTTCATGAATACCTTTTTTGTGGGTACTAAAAATGCGCGCAGGTATCTGGGAGGAACAGCCATTCAGCCGTTTTCAACCAACGGGGGTATCAGCAACGCCTTTGCCAATATTACCGACCGGTGGACGGAGCTTAACCCAAGCCAAAACGTATTTTATCCGCGGCTGGCTTATGGTAATGCAGCTAACGCCAACAATAGCGCGGTAAGCAGCTGGTGGGTAAAGGATATAGGTTTTATCCGCCTCAAAACCTTCAATTTTGGGTACAACCTGCCTAAGTTGCTGTTGAGCAAACTTGGGCTTAAAAACGCGGCGGTTTACCTGGAGGGTTATAACCTGTTAACGTTTAGCAGCTTTAAACTTTGGGATCCGGAAGAAGGGACAATAAACGGTACACAATACCCCAACGTTAAAACGGTAGCGCTGGGATTAAAAGCGGTATTTAACTGATTGGATAGCCAATGAAACATCTAAGCAAAATAGTATTGATCCTGTTGCCGGTAAGCCTAAGCTTATCCTGCGGGAAAAACTATTTGAGCCAGGTTCCGGATGATCAGTTAACTATTGAAAAAACGTTCGGGGGTGAAGCCACTGCCGAAAAATACCTGGCTAACGTTTACGCGCAGATGCCCGATGAGGCCCACGCGCACAGCGCACCGGATAAAAACGCCGGGCCGTGGATTGCCGCGAGCGACGAAGCAGAGTATGATTGGGGAAACACCATAAGTAACAGCATCAACATAAGCGCTTACGACGCTTCGAGCAACTTTGTATCCGCTTACTGGAGCAACTTTTACCAGGGTATTCGCAATGCATCGGTGTACCTGCAAAATATTGATAAAGTGCCGGATATGACACCCGCGCTGAAGGTACAACGGAAAGCCGAGGCAAGGGCGTTACGCGCGATATACTATTTCAATTTAATGCGGATATACGGCCCGGTAATCATCCTGAATGATGTAATAGCGCCTGATACCCCGCTAAGCGGAATGCAGTTATCGCGCAGTTCGTTCGACGAATGCGTGAATTATGTAACCGCCGAGCTTGACCTCGCTGCCAAAGATTTGCCCGCACGGCCTAATGCTGACGATTATGGGCGAATAACCAGCGGATACGCGCTGGCCATTAAATCAGAAGTGCTGTTAGTGGCTGCAAGCCCGCTTTTTAACGGGAACACCGCTTTCAGCGATTTGGTAAACAAGGATGGTAAAAGGCTTATTGCACAACAATATGACGCCGCTAAATGGAAACTGGCGGCCCAGGCATCCAAAACATTTATTGATGGCTATGTACCCTCGGTGTACGACCTGTTCCGCAAAAACGATACTGCCGGTAATTACAGCCCATACCTATCGTGCCGCGACGTGTTTTTGGTTGACTGGAACCCCGAGATCATTTACGCCAGGGTAGAAGCCAGCATTACCGACAGGCAATACGATACCACCCCCTATCACCAGGGCGCACCGGATGGCGCGAGGGGGGCGGGCGCCTTGGGCGCTACGCAAAATATGGTTGATGCCTATTTCATGGCTAATGGCCGAAGCATAGATGATCCGGCTTCGGGCTATATTTCAACCGGCGAATCAATGTTTAAAGCGCCGTTTGATGACCGGCAGCGGATAACCTATAACCAGTGGACTAACCGCGAACCGCGCTTTTATGTGGGTATCACTTATAACGGCGCCAGGTGGCTTAACACAGCAGTGCCTGATTTAATTACCTGGTTATACGTTGATGGTAACTCGGGGCGGGCAACCGGCGGTAACGACTACTCGCCGACAGGCTATGTGGTACGTAAAAACACCACCACCGGCGACAGGACCATTGGCGGCCGTTCATGGGTAATGTTAAGGCTGGCCGAAATCTATCTTAATTACGCGGAAGCGCTTAATGAGTATGCCCCCGGTAGCCCGGACATCCTGAAATATCTGAACATGATCCGTAAACGGGCGGGCATCCCCGAATATGGCAACGGCATTGCCGTACCGGCAAACCAAAACGACATGCGCGAGGCCATCAGGAAGGAACGCCGTGTTGAGCTGGCTTTTGAAAACAACCGTTATTTTGACGTACGCCGGTGGATGATAGCGCCAGTAACCGATGCCGGGCCGATATATGGCTTAAACATCAACGCGCGTATGCCCGAATTTTACCGGCAAACGGCCTTTGAGTACCGGGTATTTCAAAAACGCAATTACTTTTTCCCAATACCACAAATAGATATAAACAATGATAAACAGCTTGTTCAAAACCCCGGCTGGTGATCATTAACCAATTTTCAGTTGAGCAATAAACCGGCCTGACCAAACCGGTTAACAGCTTCATTTTAACAAAAAGATTTACCAAACGGTAAAAGCACTAACAGTTTTCCGGCTGCCCAAAAAAGCCGGATATGGCTACGCCTTTACCCAAAAAAATTAAAAATACTATAGCAAACTATTACAAAATACTTGATTATGAAAAAGTTATTAACATTACCGGTATTTGAACCAATCATAAGATACCTGAACAGCAGCGTATTAGTTAACCTTATTAACTGACGGGGGGATCAGGCATGAAACCAAAGTATTTAAAACTCTCGACAGATCCGGTTTACTCGTTTAGCTGCCGACGCGATAAAATGCCTAACGTGAATAACTACTGGCATTGTCATCCCGAACTTGAACTGGTTAAAATTGAAAAAGGTGCAGGCCGACTTTACATCGGCAACAAGATCATCAGTTTCCAGGGTGGCGACATGATCCTGATCGGATCAAATGTACCGCATTACTGGAAATTTGAAGACATATATTTTGAACAGAGTTGCACCGGCGATATCGACCTGGTGGTTGTTCATTTTGGCGAAAATTTCTGGGGGGAAAGCTTCCTGAACCTGCCCGAAAACCGGGCTTTAAAAAATGTGATCCAGACTTCCGGGCAAGGCATCCTGCTCCGCAATAAATTCAGAACGGAAACGGCCCGGTTATTCAACGCATTACATGGAGCTATCAATACCGAAAGGATCCTGTACCTGCTACAGGTATTGCTTTTATTTGCCAAAGCCGAAGTTTCATACATGATGCCGGTGAGCTATAAGCCGGAAACCACGCGCTTTGTAAACGAACGCATTTCGGTAATTTATGATTACCTCCTCAAAAACTTCAAAAACAACATTCAACTGGTTGATGTTGCGGGGATTGCCGGTATGACACCGAATGCCTTTTGCCGGTATTTTAAAGCGGCCACCGGAAAAAAGTATTCGCAAATAGTGATTGAACTGAAAATAGAGTACGCCTGTAAATTACTGATAGAAAACAACCTCAACATCAAATACATTGGGTTTGAAAGCGGATTTAACAACCTGGCCAGTTTTTACAAAAACTTTAAAACGGTTACAGGCAGCAGTCCGCTCAGCTATCAAAAACAGTTTAATGTGAGTAATAAAACTACCGCGGCCTGAAATATAAAAAAGCCATGAGCAACATTGAAAATTGCTCATGGCTTTTAGAGAACTATCCAGGTTTTTGATTTACTCCAATTGTCTATTTACCTACAATGTTAGCGGCTACAAAGCTTTTAACTGTGGCGGCTGGCATCACAATGGTACCCGTTCTGCTTAACCTTGCTATATTTATCCCTATAAAATCACCGGCGGCGTTGAACACCGGTCCGCCGCATTCATTGGGTTTAATGCGGGCATCATGGGCAAAAACATGATCAAAACCGTCGCGCCTGGTACTTTTACCGCCGACAAACCGCTCAACCGGGTGGCCGGTTGTTTTTTGCGGCGGATATTTTAAAACGATTGCTTTATCCTGTTTCACACCTTTACTGATCAAAGTAAAGGTAGTGGTATCCCCCGCCCTGTATTTTTGAAGCGATTTCAGTACATCCAGCTGGTCGTTAACCGCTTTTCCGTCTACGGCCAAAAGCTGGTCGTTGATGTTGATCCCCGCCTGTTCTGCCGCGCTTTCAGGTTGAATATAGGTGAATACCAGTTTACCATCCTTCTCATCGGTAACGGCGCCTAAATATCCATAGCTGCTTACTTTGGGCAAATTGAAAAACAAGCTGCCTAAAACGCTGATCGCTGCCACAGAATCGGGCAACGGCGAAATTAAAAATTCGCCCAGATCACTAAAAGCAACGCTATCGGCAACCGGCGCCTTCAAACTGATGCCCCTGGTTTTGCTATTCAATGCCGCAACCAACAACACCAGGTCATTAGCCTTATCCCGGGCTAAAACCGTACTTTTAACTATTTCACTGCCGGGTAATTTAATAACCGGGGCGTCTCCTACCATCGAGCTTTTGGAAACCACCATACTTTTCCCATTAAAAGAGGTTTTGAGTTGCTCCGGATCCGGGGTGACTATCGTACCTAATACGTGTTGTACCTGCCCCCCGGCATTGCTTGTTATTGTTACACACGAGCCGCTTGCCTCTTTACCAACCGCTTTAAACTCCCGGTTAAGATCAATTGCTTCCGGCATATTTTTACGGCTTAGCGGAGCGGGATCGGGGCCAACCGTATCGGTATCTTTAGGCATCGAAGCATAATCTTCTTCGCGGTTTAAGGCAGTCAGGTATTTGCGGTAGGTATCTACAGGTATTTCGTAATTGATGTCTTCTTCCTGCCGGATGCCGCTGTGCAAACCTATCAGCCTGCCCGCCAGGTCAAACAGCGGGCCGCCCGAATCGCCGGGTTCCATTAAACAGGTTGATTCCATAAAACCATGTTCGTTTTTTAAAACACTGATCCGGCCGAACCGGATGTAAGGCTTGCGTTGTTCCTGGCTTTCGGGATAAGCTATGCTGACGCAGGGTTCATTAACCCAAACCGACGATGACCAGCCCAGTTGTACAAACGGCCAGCTCCCTTTATCTGTTATTTTTAACACTGCCGCGTCCGGTATCATATGCGTGGGCGCGATAGCTATCCGTCCTAATCCCCTCGCCACGCATTTACGGCCATCCGCAAACATAACCTGGTAACTCTTGCCGGGATGCACCACGTGGGCTGCGCTAAAAATTTGCCCCGACCGGCTTACCACCACCCCGCTGAACTGGGCGCTCATTCGCTGGCCGGTTTCACCATCTATTTCCCACATCAGCACCGAAGCCCCGTAGCATTTTTTAATGGCCGATGAAACGGAACCGGACAGTTTATCAATTTTAGGGCTGATGTTATTGTTTCCTTTTTGCTGCGCTAAAGCAGTTAAAACAGGTGTTGATAACTGTAAAACAACAGCCAGCCTAAATAGTAATTTATTCATCAATACTTTTTATGAAACACGGCCCGGGGTTTTACCAACGGGCCGTGCCTTTTATTTAATTTGAGTTCCAGAAGGTCAATTCGCCCATTACCCACGAATTACTTGCCAACCCTTCCTTTTTCACCCTTATCCTTACATATCGTACCGGCGGCGGACTGGCAATAAAGTTAAATGATTTTTCGCTCATACCATCATCCGTTCGCATACAATTGCCAAGCAATACCCAGCCTTTGGCTTTGGCCTCGTTCTCCCAACCCGGGTCATTGGCGGCCAGAGTAGTGGCCGCGTTGGTAATATCGGCAGTGCCCCAAACTTCAAACTCCGTTACGTTTAATGGCGGTATTACCGAACCTGTTTCATCAACCCTGCTTAGTTTTTTGTAAACCTTACCCAAATCAATGGTAAATGTGTTGGGGTTGTCATGCGGCGAGGTCATCGAAAAATAAACATTGGGCGGGCTTTGCGGCCCCTCGCTCCCATCCCACAGGTGCTCCATGCCCTGGTTAGGCAGCCCTGTATTATCTCCCGGCAGCGCAATCTCTTTAAACAGCGATTTATCGCACTTTACAGTTTGCGGCAAAGGGAAAGTAGCCAGACTTGTAACCGCAAAGGTATCGAGCGCGGTGCGCGTAGGGAGATAGTATGAAAGGTACGAAACATCGGTGCCAAACTTGTAATCTTTCAGCGTAATGGTGTTTTGGGAAGCAAGGATGACCGCCTTACTTACCGAACCCGAATTATTGAAATAGCTGATCACTGTTTTGGTATTGATGGTATCGGGCGTACCAAAATTAAGCGTCAGCGAGCCGTCGTCATTCAGGCTGAAAGGATCGGTATTGTTAACCGGCCTGTTATTCAAACCGGCCTGGTATACCGGCCCGTAAACCGGGGCGTTGTTGATCTCGGTAGCCAGCGATTTATTACCCTTCGCATCAAATGAATAGATGGTAAAAGAATAATTATATTCTGATAACCCTTTAATCACTGTGCGTATGGTATCATTCTTTGCCTCGGTGGCGGCTACTACCTGCGAATCGGCCTTGTTATTATAGTAAACAACATATTTAACAATGGTAGCATCCGAGCCTACCTTCCATTTCAAACCCATTTCAAGGTTTCCCGGCTGTACAATTACATTTTTTACAGCACCTGTATAAACTATTTCCTGGTTATTTAAAAACCGTTTGTAATCGGTTTGCTCATCCTTTTTGCAGCTATACAATATCAGCAATGCTGTAAGGCCGAGCAACAGGTATTTAATTTTTTTCATTTCGTGTCTATTTTAATTATTCCGGGCTACCGTAAAGTGAAACTTCCATAATGTGTGCTATATCGCCGTTTTCCCAGGTTTGGGCCACCCCTATCCTTATAAAATGAACCGGCGGCGTATTTAACGAAAAATTGAAATTGACCCCGGCCAGCACAAAGGCGTTATCGGCCGCGTTATGATTTTCGGGCGATAAGCCGGATGGCGGATTTGGATAAGTGAAATTGCCCAGATTTATCCAGTCGCCCACTTTGGTGCCAACCGGCGAGGTTACCGGCAGCTTCGCATCTTTAGGTGAAGCAACGTTGGAGCCCCACATGGTAAAGTAACGCGGGTTACCATGCCCGAAAGCATATTTGTTGCCGCCGCCATCATCATCAGGTCGCTCCCACATCACAAAACGGCTCAGTTTATACGTTTTCCCAACGTTAAATGAACATACAAAAGGTGGCTTGTTGCCGGGCTGCGTATGCCAGCCGGCAGATGAACCATCGGTATGGCCGTCCCATAAATTCGGTAGTTCCCAGCCGTAGCCGATCTCGGTGTCTGAAGCCAGCTTATACGGACTGAAAATATTTTTGTCCAACATTTCTTCAAACAGCGGCGATACTGCCTGTTTCAGCGTATCCGAAATGTTGCCGTATTTATCCGTTACATATACCCCAAATTGCCTTTTCGCGGTATTCATACCACGTACCGAGTAATCTATGGTGTCAGTATTGGTATAATGCTGATCAAGGATCAACATTTTTTGGGTAAGCGAATCGTACTTAGTAACAATAATGCCTACCCCTTTTTTCAGTTTGTTTAAGGCTGTGATATGCACCCCGCCAAAATCCGGTTCGATGGTGGCGGTATTACTTACCAGCGTATACACCGGTGTTTTAGGGTGTACCGTAACCGTAACCGGATCAGACATTACATCAGACCGGCTAACCGTATATAGCTGCACTTTATACTCCTGCGCTTTGGCAAAACCATCCACATTAAGGGTATCCGAAAAATAGGATGCCTTCACCTCGCGCGGCACGCCATCTCTGATCTGGTACTTAGCCAGCACGTACAGCACATTGCTTGAGTTAGGAAGTTTATAACTGATGTTCGATCCGCCGTTATAATCCGTTACGCTTATATTGGTAACCACGCCCGGCTTTGTTTTATCGGTAGACAGAGGTTCGTTGTAGCCATCGTTCCGCTTGCACGAAACGGCACCCATCACCGCCAAACTGAGCAGCAGCAATAAGTGGTTTTTAATATCTTTCATCACTAATTAATTGTTATCAGTTATTAATTATTACCAGTTTAAATTTTGCACCAGGTTACCGTCAACAATCAGGTCGTTATCCTGTATGGGCCACAGGTAATTGCGCGTATTGAAAACAGGGGTAGCCAGCAACCTTGGCCTGTAATAGTTTTCGGGGGTAGTTTCGCGCACATTCCAGCCTTGCAAAGGTTTGCTCATCACACCTTGTAACTCTTTCCAGCGGCGTAAATCGTAGCCGGGTATGCATTCAAAGGCAAGCTCAATACGGCGCTCCTGGTGAATAATCTGGCGCATGCCCTCTTTGGTGGCAAACTTATTGGGGTTCGACGAAAAGTTAGTCCACGATTCAACCACACCTTTAAGCCCGGCCCTCGCGCGCACCTTGTCAACATATTGCGCCGCTTCGGTGTATGGTTTTCCCTGTTCATTTAATGCCTCCGCATACAACAGGTAAATATCGGCCAGCCTGATCAGTGGCAGGTGATATGGAACACTACTGTAACCATCATCATAAACCGACAGGTAGTTAACCAGCTTTTTAGGCCAGTAGCCGGATACGTTCACACGCACATTATCTTTAGGCCCCGCTAACGATTCCGGTCCGCGCCCGCGCAATACGTAAGCGTTATCTGGGTCGCCTACACCATTGCCAAACCATACGCCGCCATCAAAACCCAGATCGGCATAAAAACGGGGCTCGCGGTTAAAGTGCGCTTTTACGGTTTGGTAATCAACACCTATATAGCTTTTGTTAGCGTCGTCGCCGGTGCGGAAACCGTAGCGGCCATTATAATCCCATGTTTTATCTTCGTTGATGGGCACTCCGTTTGAGGTATAAAATAACTCCTGCTCAGAAATAGGAACCGCGAAAGTACCGGCGCAAATAATATTGGAGGCCGATTTTTGCGTTAACCTCGGGAAGCAATACTCCTCATCAGAAAATGCTGTAGCGTTGGCCCAGATCAATTCGGTATTGGTTTCCCATTTCGCGGTTACCGCTGTTTGAGTAGCTAACACTGTTGTAAGAGTATCGTTCAAATTATCAATACCTGCTTCGGGCGTATAGGTATGCAATTTCAGCCCGCTTTTTTCGCTTAGTGTTATAGCTGCAAGGCAGGCTGCGGATGCTTTATCCCACTTAGCGGCATCGAAGGTTGAATTGAACAAAGCTTCGCCATCCTTATTTTTAATTCCCGCATAATCAGGGTTGCCGTTAAACAAGGGGCTTGCCGCCGTAGCCAGGATCTGTGCCTTTAAGCTTAGCGTAATTACCGAGGTAATCCTTCCCAACTCTTTAGCGGTATTTTCAATCACCGGGGGCAGATCGGGCGCCGCTTCATCAAGTAGCCTCACCATATAATTCACTACCGTATCAACCGGGCGGCGTTTTATTTTTGTTGCCGGGATAGGGCTGTTAATATCAAGGTTTTTATCAACTATCGGGATGGGTCCGTAAAGCCTGAACAGGTAAAAATGATAGTATGCCTTTAAAAATTTAGTTTCCGCTATCCATCTTTTCCTTTCGGATGGGCTTAAATCAACCGGCTTATCCACGTTTTCCAGCATGATATTGCAGCGCCTGATGGCCTGCCAAAGGTCCTGGCCACCATTATTGCCGTCCCAGTAATTAAGGGCAGGGTTGCCGCTGGTTTGCAGGCCCCTCAGGATGTTGAAACCAGCAAGGTCCATATAGGTATTATCCGACAGGTTGTTGGGGAATACAATTTCACCCGAGGTGGTGAAGCCTGCGTCGTAGTGTACATTCTGCATTTTTTGCAGGGTTGAGTAGCAGGTAAAGAGATAGTTCTCGGCTTCATTCCTGTTCCGGAAAGCGTAATCTATTGTGCCCACGCCATCCGGCGTAACATCAAGGTATTTTTTACAAGACGACACCGCGCAGACCGCCAAAAGTGCCATCCATATATATTTATGTATTGATTTCATGTTGATGATCTGTTATGGTTATAAGTTGACAGAAAGGCCCAGGTTGTAAACCTTTTGTACCGGGTAAGCAAACGCGTTACCGCCCTGCTCCGGATCCCAGAGTTTAAAGGGGCTCCAGGTAATCAGGTTAAGGCCGTTAAAATAGATCCGCGCCCCCCTTACTCCTAACCTTTTGATAAGCTGTTTGGACAAGGAATATCCAAACTCTACCGATTTGAGCCTTAGGAAACTGCCATCGCGCAGCCACCATGTGCTCGACTGGCGGTTGTTGGTGATGATATCTCCATCAGTGCCCAATCGCGGGTACATGGCATACAGATTCTGATTATCTTCCGACCAATGGTTGTCGGCGAAAGCCTGCAATAGTTGCGTATTACCATTAAAATGACTATCGGCACTTTTGATAAACGGCGATGTGGTAGACGGATCAATAGTGAAAGATACCCTTGCCCGGCCCTGGAAGAAGGTTGAAAGATCGAAATTTTTCCAGGCAGTTGTAAAGCCGAAGCCATACACTATTTCGGGAACAGTTGGGTAACCGAAGTAGGTTTGATCGGCAGCGTCAATTTTGCCGTCACCGTTTAAGTCGCGGTATTTGATATCGCCGCCCAGGGGTGCAGGCCCCTTCGAACTAAAAATTTGCGTCGGCGAGTTTGCGGCCTCGCTGTCGTCAACAAAAAGCCGCTCGGCAAGGTAACCGCTATTGCGGTAAAGCGGCTGGCCGATAATGCTGCGGTAAGCCTCTTTATAACCCGGCTGCGCGTATTCGAGAAATTTATTGGTTGCAAAAGTAAAGTTACCCCTCGCGGTGATGGACAGATCTTTTGATATACGCTGCGTGCCATCCAATGATATATCTATACCTTTTGATTGTACTTTACCCACGTTAGCCGCCACATCGGCCTCTAAACCCATAGTTGCCGGGATATTGTCGTTACCCAGCGTTTGTAAAATATCGTATTTGTTATTGCGGTAAACCTCCACAATAAGGTTAATCTGCTTAAGCATAGTAAGCTCGAGGCCAAGGTTTAACTGCTTTGAGGTTTCCCAGGTGATGGCATCGTTTTCATAATTGTTGATCTTAACCCCCGGACGGCTATAGCCTGATGTACCGAACGTAGCAGAGTTACCGGCGCTGCCATCGCTGCTACTGGCCATGTTAACATCCGACAGGTAATAAAAACGCTGACCGCTGATGGCATCGTTACCCACAGTACCATAACTGGCACGGAGCTTAACCCTGTCGAAAATATTATACAGCTTGCCCCAGAATTTCTCGTCGGATATGATCCACGAGCCGCCGATAGTTGGGAAAAAACCGTATCGGTGGTTTGCCGAAAAACGCTCGGAACCATTATAGCCAAAGTTGCCGTTAATATAATACCGGCCTTTATATCCGTAGGCCACATTACCCGCTAAAGTTAAGTTACGGTAAGGCAGCGCATCAAACAAGGTGGCGGCGTTGCCATTGGTAGTCTGTTCGCGGTTAATTACTACGGTAGCCTGAACACTGTGGTTTTTAGCAAAAGTGTGCTGATAATCTAAATTACCCTGAAACTGCAGGTAGGTATTCAGCGTACTGCCGCCGGGTCTGTAGCCTAAATACTCCTGCGCCTGCCCTGGCTGCGGGTTTAACCATTGCAACACGTATTTATTGGTTTGGGGGTTGTAATTGGTAGCCGTATAATAAAAAGGTGAATAAGCCCTTAAAGACTCAAACCTTGAATATCTGTTAGTACTGAACATCCCGCGAAAGTTAAGCCCGGTAACTAAAAAATCGAGGTTTTGGTTCAGCTCCAGCTGCGCCTGCATTCTTGATTCGGAGAAGTTTTTATGCCCCATTAACAGCTGCGCATAAGGGTTTATATAAGATAATGAACCGTTTGACGATGCTTTATTACCAAATAAAATGTGCTTGGTAAGCAGGTTAGCATCATCTGGCGGGTAATAAGCCGGGAAATCAACCGGGCTGGTATGCAGCGCATAATTATACATATCGGTCGAGAATCCGCCGTCGGCACTTAGCGGACCGTTGTATTCGTTAAAATTGCCCCACAGGCGCACTACCAGTTCGGTTTTGCTGCTAACGTTAATGTTAACGTTAGAGCGGAGCTGGTAATTTTGAAACTTAACGTTGTTGTTGTTATTGTTTCGTACGTCGGTACGTAAAATACCGTTATCGCCGCTATACGATGAAGCTACGTAATAGCGCGCTACGCCCCCGCCACCAGAAATACTCATATCGGCCCTTTGCGTACTGGTACGCTTTTTAAACAACATGTCCAGCCAGTTCACCGCCGGGTACACATATTGGTTGCTTCCGGGGGCTTTGGCTATGGTAGCCTGCGTGTTGAGGATCTGGTTTTGGCTGTAAGGCTGCGGATCGAGCGGGAAACGGGTTGTTGTGGCCTCGTTAAAAAGCTTCATGTAAGTGATAGGATCGGCTATATCAAGCGTTTTGATAGATTGTGAGCTTGAATTTTCAAGCCGCGCGTTGATCTGCGCTTTCCCTGCCTTACCTTCTTTTGTTTTTACCAGGATAACACCGTTACCCCCACGCGCACCATATAAGGCGGTAGCGCTTGCATCCTTTAATATCGAAAAGCTTTCAATGTCGTCCACATTCAGCCTTGCCAGATCGCTGGTAGAAAGTTCAACGTTATCTATCAATATCAGCGGGTTTTGTTTGTAACCAAAGGTTGTAACGCCGCGGATAAAGAAGTTGGAATTATCCAGGCCTGGCTGCCCGCTTGGTTGAAAAGCGATGATCCCCGCAGCCTGCCCGGCCAGCGCGTTGGTGAGGTTACTTGCCGGTGTGCGGAGCGCGCCCGGTTTGATGGTGGTTACCGAGCCCACTACAGATTCGCGGGTTTGCTTACGGCTGTAGGCGGTAACCACCACATCATCAAACTGGCTTTTGGTAAGGTTTAGGATAATTTTTAAATACTTCTGATCGGCAGATACGGTTACTTTTTGTTCCTGGTAACCTACATAGGTTATTCTTAATATGGTACCGGCTTCAACATCTAAAATAAATTTACCATTGGCGTCGGTGGCGGTACTGTTGCCTTTTACATTTACAGGCACAATATTGGCGCCGATAACAGCCACGCCCGATGTATCTGTGACGATGCCCGTAATGGTAAATTTGTTTTTGCCTTTTACCTGCGCGGAAGCATGCTGTGCAAACAGGCAACAAAAAAAGGCAAGCGCCGCCAGCAAAATAACAGGGCGCGAATAGTTAGGGATTTTAAGCACCCAGATCCGCTTTAATAAATTGTAAAATTTTAGCATAGATCGTCAATAGATTGGTTGTTAATGATTTTCAGATTGCAAAATCCTACTTTAAGCGCTGCCGATAATTTATTGGATTATCATTATGCTCTGTTTAATTACCATTTGTTTATGATGAGTTAATACATGATGCAAGGGCACAACAACGGGATGTGCGGCAAGAAGAAATAAAAAGAGCCCCGGAGGCAAATCCGGAGCCTGATAATAGATGTATTCTTTTTCGATAAAATATCAAGGCGTAAGTATCACCCTGCGTACATTGACAGGCTGCCAGTTACCCGGATCGGGGGCTAAAGTAAACGTAACCGGCCCTGCGTTGGCTATCTTAAGGTTGCCTATTGTCACCAGCTTATAGCTACTATATCCGCCGGTTGTGGTTAATGTTTTTTGCACTGCCGCTCCGTTAACCGAGGCCACCATAACCGTACTTTCGGCTTCGGTGGCAATTACGGCCTGCACTTTGTAAATACCCGGAATTTTAACCGTTATTTTCCAGCTCGCATAAGCCTGCGGGTTTGTCCAGTAGCCAAGATTGGGGTTGTCTTCATTTTCTACATGAATTTCATCGCCGCCATTGGGGTTATGCAGATCGGCAGCGGCGGCTAATAATACAAACGACCCATTGGTTTCCGGGCCTTGTTCGTAAGCAGCAACCTGTAATTTGCCCTTAACTATCATTTTTATAACGCTTGATATATTGTCAACCGGCTCAACGGGGATATCGAGGTTGATACCCGTATCATCATTATCCCCCTTAACCGCTTTGCCGTTCGCAAGCATCGAAGCAGAAAGCAATTGATTTTGAACACCCGGCACATGTAGTTTTTCGCCGCCGGGCCAGTTATAAATGTGCAGGTAAATATTGGTATTTCCGTCTGCCGTAAGTTTGGTGGTAGCGTTACCCCATGGCGTAAATTTAAATGGACTTGCATAGGTTTCATAAATCGACTCGCTGTTAAGCCGCATCCAGCCGGCAAGGTCTTTCAGGATGCTCACCTCCGGCTGCGGAATTTTGCCGGTAGCGTCGGGCCCGACATTCAACAAATAATTACCGCCCAGCGACGCCACTTTGATCAGGTTGCGGATAATGGTTGAACTCGATTTAAAATTTTTATCGTTTTTAGTATAGCCCCAGCTATCATTCATCGTCATGCACGATTCCCATGCCCTGCCGTTACTGCTCGCCGAAATGGTTTGCTCAGGTGTGTCAAAATCGCCGCCTGTCCAGTTTTCGTTAAGCCTGTTATTGGTTAGCGTTTTGGGTTGAAGAGCCAGCACCGGTGAAAATTTTGCTGCACGGGCGGCAGTCATTTCATCGGGGATGTCCCACCATATCTCCAGTACATCGCCGTAGTTGCTTAAAAGCTCGCGCACCTGCGGTATGGCAACCTTATCAATATAATCATCCATGCTGCCTGCCTGGGCCGCATCCCAAAATCCGTCGTGCGCAGCTCCTTTGTTAACCCAATCATTAGCCTGCGAATAATAGATGCCTATTTTTAAGCCATATTTCCGGCAGGCATCCACCAGCGGCCGGAGAATATCTTTACCATACGGTGTGGCTTTTACTACGTTCCAGTCGCTGTATTTGGTATCATACATGGCAAAGCCATCGTGGTGTTTGGCCGTGAATACAATGTATTTCATGCCGGCATCTTTGGCCAGTTGTACCCACACTTCGGGGTTATAGGCGGTTGGGTTAAACTGTTTGGCAAACTCCTTATAGCTGGCCACCGGGATGCGAAGGTTATGCATCATCCACTCGGCCGAGCCATAGTGACCCGAAGCAGGATCAGCAATATCCACCCCGTTATAAATACCGGCCGGTACCGAGTAAACGCCCCAGTGAATAAACATGCCAAATTTGGCCTTTTGCCACCACGAGGTTCTGGAAGTATCAATAATGCCGGTAACCGGTGGCGTAACCACCGTTGCTGGCCCCGTATCTTTTACGTTTTGTTTTTTGCAGGCCATAAGGCTAAGCCCCAGCGCAATGCAGGTAATAAATCTTTTCATCAGTATCAAAAAATCTTGTGAATTAAAAATGAGATCAATAAGGATATTTTACACCCTGAAAATCGAGCTGGGCTTGTTTAAGCTGGGCTTCGCTATCGCTGGTCCAGTATTCTTTAAAGGCTATTTTGGCCTGTTCGCGCAGGTTGGCACCTGCTGCGCCGCTAAAAAAGTGCACAAACTCGCCAAGGTTCAGGTCGTCAGTCCTGTCCATCGGTACGTTATCGGCTATTTGTTTAAAATAGCGCGCCAATACGGGGCCCTTGCCGTACTTAATGTAAATGGGGTAAAACCAATCCACAAAAAAGTTAACACCCGGATACCGTACACCCGGGTAGTTATAATTATCCGTTTGCGAAGGATCGTTCATCTGGGCGTAAACCGCATCGGCTTCTGATTTGTAGCCCGAGTTAAGCAGCACATCATAAATAAATATCTCGGCAAATTTGCTATCGCCCCAAATGTTATCGTCCTGCAAATCGTGTGTGCGGCCGTGCGATGAGCTTGCTACGATATGGCCTATCTCATGTATCGGCAACCTGAGTTTATCGCCTTCTTCTTTATACCAATCAGATAAGCTCTCGCCAACATCAAGCACATTGCGGTAATCATGGCTAACATCGTAATAAGGCGCGGGATGGCCCGATCCTTCGTGTTTATTGGCGTGCAATACTACATAAAACCGGCTCGAATCGCCAAAGTTGCCGTAGTTTTGTTTGATGTAATGCCAGATGCGGGTATACGCTCCCCGCGGCCAGGTGATGGTAGTATCCATCTCGTTATCGTAATACAAAGCCAAATCGTCATTGTAGTAAACATTGGTTAACAGGTCATCATGTTCATACCAGTGTTCCAGCCACTTTTTTTGCGGCGCGTTTACGGCAATTGTTTTCACCGTATCGGCAGGTTTTACCGCGGGCTTGCCATCCTTTTTGCAGGCCGCCGTAAGCAAAACCGAAAATAAGATGCAAATAGTAATTGTTTTTTTCATGCGTGTTTATTGTTGTCAATCATTTAACAGATACTTAAAATGGGCATGGTAGCTTTGTATGTTGAGTTACAACCCCATATCTGCAATTTGACATATAAACCGCGCCGGATATTTTACCCGATTACCTTTATGGTATTAATAATTAACCGGTTGTAGCATGCCTCAACTAAATTCCGCTAATCGTTAAAAAAAAACATTTAACCAGTTGAACTTTTTTCTGCTGTGCCGCGCCGAACTTTGGGGTATGAAAAACATAATAGAAAACATCAGGCTTTACGTTGATGCCTGGAACGAAACAACACCAAAAGCGGTTAAAGCTAAATTTAGCGAGTGCTGCGCGCCGGATATGACTTATACCGATAAAACAACACCTCTTTTTACGGGGATATATAAACTGGTTGATCTTGTAACAGGCTCCTACCAAAAAACACCCGGTCGCACATTTTCCTTACTTACCCAACCCGAATACTTTGACGGCCAGGTTTACTACACCTGGGCATTCAGATACCGGGTTTAGACGAAAAGGCAGGGCATGATTTTATGGAATATGATGAAACCGGTATGATTACCCGCATTGTTGGCTTTTTGCCACCTTCTTAAGCTTAACCATATTGAAGCAGGCGTTTTACATTAATCTATAGATATTTGTTTCTGATTTTTTTTTGTAAGATTTACCAAGCCTGTTTTTTTGAGGCCGGAAGCCAACACAAACAGTATCTGCAGATAAAATATTTTTCATGGTTGAGTAAGGGGTTATTAAGTTCATTAAAGTTTTTTTGTTCATTTTTGATAACAGGCAAATCGTAACGGGTGTTGGTATGATGCCCCTGAGAATAACGATAGCAACAAAATTTAAAACCCAATACCTATTATGAACCTCGGATTAAAGGGAAAAGTAGCTGTAGTACTGGCAGCAAGTAAAGGTCTCGGAAAAGCTTCGGCATTGGCACTGGCGGCAGAAGGTGCAAAAGTAATCATCGGCTCCCGCAATACTACCAAATTGAATGCCGCGGCAAAGGAGATCAGCACTCAAACAGGGAGTGAAGTGCATTGCATCCCGGTGGATGTTGTTGATGCCAAACAACTAACCGATTTTATTAGCAAGGCAGGAAACATTTATGGCAGCATCGATATATTAGTTAACAACGCGGGGGGCCCGCCCTTCGGCAAATTTGAAAACTTTGACGATGCAAGCTGGCAACAGGCCTTTGAGCAAAACATGCTTAGTTTCGCGCGTACATCGCGGTTAGTATTGCCTTTTATGAAACCTACCGGCGGCGGCCGCATAATCAATATTATCAGTGGCTCAGTAAAGTCGGTGCTGGCTAATTCGGTACTATCTACCGCTATGCGTATGGCGGTAGTTGGCACCGCAAAAATGCTGGCCGACGAATTGGGAATTTATGGCATTACCGTAAACAACATAGCACCAGGACTAATTTTAACAGACCGGATTAAACATACGCTTCCACAGGGTATTGACCCGGAAGAAGCCATAAAGGAAAAAACAAAAAGCATCCCGCTTGGCCGTATTGGCAAGCCAGAAGAGTTTGCAGCACTGGTAGCCTTTCTTTCATCGGCGCAGGCTGCATACATTAGCGGCACCACTATTCAAATTGACGGCGGGGCAAGCCGCGCTATACTTTAAACAATATTTTTTGCCGGCCTCAATCATCCTGCTGAATTTATACAATTAAATGATAGGACATCCAACCTCTTGTATCGCCAAAACTTGTTGTTATTAATAATAGCTCCTTCATTTTAACTTAGGAAGGAGCTATTATTTCACCAAGAACTATTTCGCCGGTGTTATCACTATATTTCTGTAGTCAATCGGCCCGTGATCGCCCTGGATCAATAACGGGCCGGGTTCACCTTCCTGGCTGTTTATGGCACCACCCGTTATGCCGGGGATGATTTGGTCACAAATCACCGTTTTGCCATTGGCTACAACGGTAATCATGCGGCCAACCAGGGTTACATCATATGATTGCCATTCGCCGGGGTTTTTCGCCATCATTTTGTTGGGGGCTATAAAGCCGTAAATAGAGCTAAACTGGTTGTTGTAAGGTTCCGGGTCGCCGCTTTTGGTGTCGATGATCTGCAACTCGTACCTGCCACGCAGGTATACGCCGCTGTTACTACCCTGTTGGTACCTGAACTCGATGTGCAGTTTAAAATCGGTAAAGGTTTTATCGGTAATGAGGTTTGCGCCCGAATGCAGGCTCCTCAAAATGCCGCCTTCTACCACCCATTGATTTTTTCCATCGGCATGCCAGCCTTTGGTATCCTTACCATTAAATAATTGAACAGGCTTACCCCAAACCGGGGCCTTGTCCCTGATTAATATAGGGGCGCGAACACCGGTAAATTCAGATGTTTTACCATCGGTATAAACCATCGATCCTTTTAGTTTGTCGCCGCTCACTTCAAACTCAAAATCCATATTGCGATCGCCCGGTTCCCATTGCGGCGGGATAGAGAAACTATATTTACCATTATTAACTTTAACCTCCGTAATAGGGCGCGCGCTGCCGAATGCATATACATACCTGCCTATCAATGTATGAAAGCCCGATTTTTGAACCTCAAGCCAGGAAGGCAAACTTTTACCATCCTTTATTAAAGTAATATCCCAGCGCCCGATAACATCGGGATCCTTCTTTTGCTGGGCAGATGATATTTTAATAGTTCCGAAAACAACCAAAAGCAACACGGCCTGAAAGCGGCAAAACATCGATAAATTTTTCATTTTTATTTGTAAAGATTTTAATTGAGATACTGAGTTCAACTCCGGATGATTATCCGGTTTCGATAATCACCAATTTGGGAAGGTAGTTTTTTATTTCCAATTATCAAAGGCCCGCTTATTCCCTGGTATCGAAATCAACAACTGCATCTATCTTGTAATTAATCTCGTGTACAATGTCGTCCATCTCCTGCACGCACGATTGCATCATGGGCAGCAGTTCTAACACTTCGTCACTATTGTCAGCTATCTTAACAAGGTTCATCAGGCCAAGCATGGTGGCCACCGGTTTCCTGATCTGGTGAGATCCCATCCAGGCAACCTGTTTCAATAATTCGTTCTGGCGTTTATTTTCCTGTATAGAACGTTTCAGCTCATCAATATCTTTTATTACCCCGATAAGCCTAACGGGCTTCATTTGTTCGTTATAAATGAAATACCCCTGGTCCATTACATATTTAAAACCGTTATTCCCGTTTTTAATACGGTACTCGCAAGTCCAGTTGGTTTTGCCTTCGCCGCTTATTCTATGCTGACTGCTAATCACTTCGGGCAAATCATCGGCACAGATCAGGCTGCGCCACCACGCCAGGTTATATTCAATATCCTGATAAGGGGTATCAACCAGTTTTGAAAGGCTGGTATTGTAAATAATCTTGTCGTTCACAATGTCGAGGTCATAAATCACATCGCTCGTGGCCTGCGCTACAAGGTCATATCGTTCAAGGGCCTCTTTTAGCCTTGCGTCTTTCTTTTTGTCTTCAGTAACATCCGAGAAATAAACAGCAACCCCCTCTTCGGTAGGATAAGCAGCCAGGCTGATCCATTTATCGAGCAACAGCGAGTAATCGACAGTTTTAACAATTACCCGGTCTTCGAGTGCCTTTTGATACGATGGGTACAAACGGTTACGCGATTTGGGAATGATGGTGAAAATATTTTCGCCCATCAGTTGCGGGATAGTACTTCCCATAAGGTTCTTAAATGCCTGGTTGTAACCTATTATGGTCATCTCCTTATCCAGGGCAAAATAAGCATCGTTGATAGAGTTGAGCGTGGTTTCCAATTTGTTTTTAAAACCATCCCTTTCGTTTTCAAGCTGCTTCAAATTGGTTATATCCTGCATGGAGCCTATCAATTTTATCGGTATCGATCCCGGCTCGATAGTTGCAAGCTGGCGGATAAAGCGGGTTTCGCCGTTCAAAGCCTTGATTCGGTGGGTAACATCAAGAGTGACCCCGAAACTTATCAAAGCCTGGAGGCCCTCGAGCATCAACCTGCGATCTTCAGGAAAAATATGTTCGATATAAATATCAAAAGCTGGCCGCCTGTCGTCTTTGGGCACACCGATAATTTCGTAAACCTCATCGGCCCAGATCAGTTTTTTCGTATCCGGAAAAAATTCCCAACCGGCTACTCCCGAAATAAGTTGTGTCTCCTTTAGTTTTCTTTTCTCCTCAACAAGCGCGCTGTTGGCCTCCTCCAGCTTTCGTTGCATAACCACCACCTCGGTCATGTTACGGGCCATTACCAAAACACCAGGCTTATTATTAAAAACTATCCGGTGCGACGAGATATTAACATAAAGTAACTCGCCGCTTTTTTTAATATGGCGCCAGTTGCCACTAACATTAAGGCGTGAAGACATTTTTTTTGAAGATTCGATCACTTTCCCAACGTCTTCGGGCGGGCGGATATCAAGGATACTTAAGTTCAGGAACTCTTCGCGGGTATAACCATAGCTGGTAATGGCGGCATCATTTACCGAAACAATATTGAACTCTTCATCATAGATCCACATAGGTACAGGATTTGCCTCGTACATATTACGGTATTGCGATTCGTCCTGCTCCAAACCTTTGTTATCCGATCGGATAAGGTAGTATAAAAGTATGGCGCTAACTACTACAAACGCGTAACCTTTTACTGTACTGATCCATAAAAACTGCGTTTGGGAGAAACTGGTGGCTATATAAAACAATATCCTGTCGCTGAAGGTGATCCAGAGCAAACTTACCAGCAAATAAATCAGCACGATACGCGATGCGCCGCGCTTTATCATAAACGAAAACCCCATCCATCAATTATACGGTTGTAGCGGGTATTAGTTACAATTATATACGGTTTAATATATTTATTCATATTGTTCATATTCAGTTTAATGACAAGATATTTATTTTGATTCCAGAGTGTCGAAGCATCAAATAAAGCGATCAGTTTACGGCCAGCGGATAGCCTTTGCTTGTCCAGTTGGTATGCAGGTTAACCGGCAGGTTCAACAGTTTAATGTTTGTGAAACCTAACTCCTTCAATTCTTTAAAAGCGGGCTTCGCATTGGGGCACCGGGTAAAGGGGCAACACCCGCAGTAAATAACTATCGCCGTATTTTTGGGCAGCGGGGCAACCATGCTTTTAAGTATGGTGATGTTTTTGGCCCCACTTACCGGACCGATATGTTTAGCACCTTTAATATCCTCAACAGCACCGATATTCAGGATGAGCGGAGATTTGGGCGGGCTTTGGTTAATCATCCCTGCCAGGGTTGCCGGTTCAATTAAATCATGATTCGTCCAGGGGTAATCATTAAAAAGATCAGGCTGCACTGCGGCTGATGTTTGGGCCTTAGCCGTAGAATCGCATAATCCGGCAATCAACACAAGACATGCAAAAAGTAGTAGTTTATTCTTCACAAAATTGATTGTTAGTTTAATGGCTGTTTTTACCCGTATGTTTCACCGTTACACAAATGTATCATTTCTGCTAAACCGAAACACGCGTTTGTCATTCAATAGTAATGAAAATTACGCCATTAAAATGTTTCTTTAAATCATTCGTCGGCTTGTTTTATGAGAACACGTATTCCGGCCATTATTTTGTTGTGGCTCCTTATTGATATTTATTTTTACAAAGCCATCCAAACCCTATCGCCAAGGGACAACATCAGTATTTTTTACTGGTTGTTTGATGCCCTGCTTACCTCGGCCATCTTAATCAGCGCCTTTACGCGGAGCAGGAGGTTTATTTCGTGGCTGATGGCCCTGATGTTGCTATCATTTGTGCCCAAGCTTGTTGGCTCGTTGATATTATTGCTTGAAGATATCACCCGATTATTTCGTGGCTTTCCGCCGCGCAGTTACGCCGTAAGCGAATTTGTACTGATAGTGGCCTTCGCATTCGCGGGCTTGTTATTGTTTGGCATTACACGGGGAAGGCATTATTATAAAGTACGGCGTGAAACCTTGTTTTTTGATGACTTGCCCGAAGATTTTGATGGCTTTACCATTACGCAGCTATCCGATATCCATTCCGGGAGTTTCAGCGATGCTAAAGGCGTACAAAAAGGCCTCGACCTGGTTAACGCCCGACAAAGCGATATAATATTGTTTACGGGCGATCTGGTGAATAACCAGGCCAACGAAATGGACCCGTGGATAGATGCCTTTTCAAAACTTGATGCGCCGTATGGCAAATACTCGGTGCTGGGCAATCATGATTATGGCGATTATATAAGATGGGAAACCAAAGCCCACCAGCAGGCCAACCTTACCCGGTTAAAGCAGGTACACCAGCAAATCGGCTTTAAATTACTGCTGAATGAGGCTATGCCTATCTCAAAAAACAATGCGGAGATCTGGCTGATAGGCGTTGAAAACTGGGGTAAAGGCGGCTTCCATAAATACGGCGACCTTGAAAAGGCCACCGCCGGGGTTCCTGATGGAGCGTTCAGGATCCTCATGTCGCACGATCCCTCCCATTGGGAAGCGGTTACTTTGAAACACCACCAGCCTATCCACCTCACGCTGTCGGGCCATACGCATGGCGCGCAATTTGGCTTCGAGATCTTCGGCTTTAAATGGAGCCCTATCAAATACATTTATAAACAATGGGCGGGGCTTTATCAAAAAGGCGGGCTTTATTTATATGTAAACCGCGGCTTTGGCTTTTTAGGCTTGAAGGGCCGTGTTGGCATGTGGCCGGAAATAGCGGTAATTACGCTGAAAAAGAAGTAGTTTGCAGAGCGGATATATGATAAAGCGCCATTGCAGGTTATACTTCTACATAACTGCAATGGCGCTTTATATCATCTTAAAGATGGGCTAAGCCTATTTCTTCCACTCACCATCAAACAAACGCCAAATACCCAGTGGGTTGGCTTGCCGAAGGGCTAAAGGCAATAAAGCATCGGGGCAATTTTGAAAAGAAACCGGGCGTACCCAGCGTTTAACCGCATTAGTACCTACCGCGGTAAAACGGCTATCGGTAGTTGCCGGAAACGGACCTCCATGCACCATGCTGGCGCAAACCTCAACCCCGGTAGGCACACCGTTAAATAATACCCTGCCGGCGATGGTTGGTAATAATTGTAATAACAACGGATGGCTTGCAAAATCATCATCAGTACCCATTACTGTGGTAGTGAGCTGGCCTGATACCGATTTGAGGATTTTAATTAACTCCTGCTCATCGCGGCAAATTACCATTAATGAGTACGGGCCAAAAACCTCTTCATGCAATAACGGGTTCTGTAAAAATGTTTCGGCGCTAACGCTTGCCACAACAGGTCGCGCTTCAATATCAGCAGCAGCCGTGGCCGACTTCCTGATTTCAGTTACGCCAGCCTGTTCAAGCGCGGCGGCGCTCTTTTTTTCGTAAGCGGTATGAATACCGGCATGCAGCATTTTGGCAGGCTTTACGGCTTCTATACCCGCGCCCAGCGCGCTTATAAAATGATGTAAACCTTCGCTTTCAATAGCCAGCATTAAACCGGGGTTTGTACAAAACTGGCCCACGCCAAGCGTAATGGAGCCGGTATATTGCGCCGCCAGTTCGGCAGCATTCTTATTTAACGTATCCGGTAAAAAAACTACCGGGTTTGTGCTTCCCATTTCAGAAAATACCGGGATAGGCTTTTTGCGTTCTGAAGCGTACTTTAATAAAGCAAGGCCACCACCGGTGGAACCGGTGAAGCCAACAGCGGCTGTATCATCGGCCTGTACCAATGCCTTACCGCTCTCGAACGAAGTACCGTGCACATGCTGAAAAATATGTTCGGGCATATTGCATGTTGCAATAGCCTTTTTTATCGCGCTGTAAACAAGCTCAGAAGTTTCGGCATGTGCAGGATGGGCTTTCACTACTACCGAACAACCGCCTGCCAGGGCACTCGCGGTATCGCCGCCGGCGGTTGAATACGCGAACGGGAAATTACTCGCCCCAAAAACAACTACGGGACCAAGCGGCACCAGCATTTTGCGCAGGTCCGGACGAGGTAATGGCTGCCTGTCGGGCAATGCCGTATCAATGCTGGCTTCTACCCAACTGCCCTCGCGAAGCATGCCTGCAAACATCCGCAACTGCCCTGTGGTACGGGCGCGCTCACCTGTAAGGCGGGGCAAAGGAAGGTTTGTTTCTTCCGAGGCCTTTAACAGCAATTCATCGCCTAAAGCCTCTATCTCATTGGCTATAGTCTCTAAAAAAATGCTCTTTTCTTCAACACTCGTTTTTTGATAAGCCTCAAACGCTGTCTGCGCCTGCTGCATTACCTGGTTTATTTCTTCAACACTCGCTTCTTTAAAATTATTCGCCATGGCAGATGATTTATGTTTACGGCAGGCAAATATATTTAACCACAGTGAATACAGGTTAAAAATTCCTAACCACTATTAACCATATTTTACCCTGTTTACCGGTTAAATTATTCAAAAAGATTAAAAAACGGTCAAATCAGATTTGTTTTGCCTCTGCCTCTAACTCCATCTGTATGTCATTACCCGTTTTCCTGCCGCCAATGAGGTAATAAACGGGGATGCCGGTCAGCGTGATCAGCAAACCAGGCCAGGTGTAGGTGGGTTTGTATCTAATAAGCAACAAGCAAAAGGCCACACCCATCAGCATATAAACAACCGGCAGCACAGGGTAGCCAAAGGCTTTATAGGGGCGATTGGCCCCGGGCATTTTTTTCCGCAGGATAAAAATACCCATAATAGTAAGCACATAAAAAACCACCACCACAAACGAGATCATATCCAGCAGGTTGCCATACTTACCGCTTAAACTCCATAAGCAGGCAAAAATACATTGCAGCCAAAGGCCAAAACCGGGTACCGAGTTTTTATTGAGCGAACCTACTTGCTTAAAAAACAAGCCATCCTTAGCCATAGAATAATAAACCCTTGCCCCCGACATGATCAAGCCGTTATTACAGCCAAACGTTGATACCATGATCAGCAAAGCGATGATCACCGTACCCCAGCTGCCAAAAATCTGAGTTGATGCAACCACACCTACCCTATCCTTATCGGCGGCGGCAATATCATGCAGCGACAGTACACCGGTGTACATTACGTTGGTTAAAAGATATATCAAGGTAACGATCAGCGTACCAAGGGCTAAGCTAAGCCCGATGTTGCGTTGGGGGTTCCTGATTTCGCCGGCTATAAAGGTTACGTTATTCCACGAATCGCTGCTGAATATAGAACCTACCATGGCCGACGCTACCGCCCCGAGGCCTGCTATTAACGTGTAGTTAGTAACAGTACCATCGGGTTTAAGGCCATGTATATTCCAGGCGTTATGCCAGTTTTGTTGCCACACAGAAGTTTTGAGCGCGAACAAACCAAAAACTATAAGTGCCAGCAGGCTTAGCAATTTAGCCATGGTAAACACGGTTTGTACAATTTTACCGCTGTTAACACCCCGGGTATTAATAAAGGTTAACAGCACGATCACCAAAATAGAAAGCAACTGCGCCGGGGAGATAGTAACAAAACCAAGATCTAAGGCTACAAGGTCCTCACTTAAACCGGGGATAAGGTATGCGGTAAATTTAGCAAAGGCCACACCTACCGCTGCTATGGTTGCCGTTTGTATCACCGTAAAAAAACTCCAGCCGTATAAAAAGCCTACCAACGGGTTATAAGCTTCTTTGAGGTAAACATATTGCCCGCCCGCTTTCGGGAACATAGCGCTTAATTCGCCATAGCTCAGGGCAGCGGTAAGTGTCATGAAACCGGTAATCAGCCATACAAAAAGCAGCCAGCCTGCACTGCCCACATTGCGGGTAATATCGGCGCTCACAATAAAAATCCCGGATCCTATCATACTGCCCGCTACCAGCATGGTGGCGTCAATTAAACGCAGTGATGGCTTAAACGCCGTTTTATCATCCATATTAAAAAATGCTTTAGTTATTTACCAAAATTGTAAAACTTCCAGCCGGTGCTAAAATCACGGCTGAGCTGCTGGTTGGTGAGCGTTGCCCTGATCATTTCTATCGGGATCAGGTTTTCTTTCATTACCGCGTCGTGAAACTGTTTGTAGCTCATTTTGCCGCTATCCACCAGTTCGCGCTTTAACGCCATGAGCTGCAAGCCGCCTGTAAGGTATGCCACCTGGTAAAGCGGGCTATAACCACCCTCGAACGAGCGCCTCACCTCGCCTTCGGCATTGGCTTTTTCGTGCCCTACGCGGTCAATTAAAAAGTCAATACATTGCTGCGGTGTCCAGTTGCCTAAATGATAATTAAGCGAGAATATGATTCGGGCGCAGCGGTGCATGCGCCAAAAAAGCATGCCTACCCTTTCTTCGGGCGTTTGGGCGAAACCTTTTTCGTATAGTAACAACTCCCAGTATAAGGCCCACCCCTCGGTAGCAAACGGCGTTGAAAAATCCTGGCGGTAAGCTTTGTATCTGCTGTTCATAAAATATTGCAGGTTATGGCCGGGAAGCAACTCGTGCTGTACCGTCCCCCTCGAAAAATAAGGGTTATTACCGCGCATACTCATCAGTTTGTCGGCAGCCGACATGGTATTGGTGGGGTACGAGATACTGATCTCTTTACCGCCGGTAAAAAACGGGTTAACCAACTGCCGCTCGGGCGACATCATTACCATTCCCCAGGTTTCTTCAGCCAAAGGCGGTATCGTGATCAGGTCGCGTTGTTTAATAAAGCTTAACGCATCGTTATACAGCTTTACTATTAATTCGGGCTGATGGCCTACCGGCACATAGCTGTTTTTTACTTTTTCCAGGGCCTTTTTCCAGTCGCTGCCAAAGCCCATCTCCTGCGATGCCTTCAGCATTTCCTTATCGCACCAGGCAAATTCCTTGTTGGCCAGGGTTATCAGTTCTTCAGGCGTATAAGGGATCATTTCGGTGCGCAACTGGCGAATCAGATCTTCGCGACCTATAGGCACGCCTTTTATACCGCTTGCATCAGGCTTTTGCGTTGTGTTTACTTTACCCTTGGCTAAGGCCTGATCGGCGTAAGCCTGCAAGGCATTGTTCACGGCCTTGTAAGGCTCAGGCACCCACCAGGTAAAGGCCGGGTCAAACGTATTATAGAAACCGTAAAAATCCTTCAGGCGGTCCTTTAAGCCCAGCAGCGCATCTTTTAACATGCGGGCAAGCGGCATATCAATACTGGCCACTTTGTTAATAGCGGCAGTATCTGTTTTTATTTGTTTCAAAATGGTATCGAGGGTAGCGGCTACTTTCTGACCGTCAACAAACGTTCCGCGGCGGCGCAATTTTTCAAGATTGTAGATCCCATCGGCGCAACTCAGGTATTTGGTGATCTGGCTGTACTGTCCCTCTTCTTTTTTCAGGTCGTCGATATCGTAATTGATACGCTTTTTGAGCAGGATATAATCTACCTTGCCATAGATGCTCATGGCATTAAAATCCGCCTGTTGCAGTTTTTTCAGGTAATCATTATCGGTCTCCAGCAAACGCTTACGTTGCTCGGGCGAGTTGAGCACACTAATCTTATACTGATATTCAGCATGCTCATTAACGCTATAGGGCGAATAAAAATCGCGTACGGCACCCATATCCTGCCCATATTGGATAATGATACCGGCTATTTCGCTGGATTGTTCATAAATGCTTGCCGGAACGGCAGTTTGGGCACCGGCTCTGAGCGCCGGAATAAGCAAAGCAGTGGCTGCCAAGGACAATAAATGTCCCTTTAAGTTTTTGATCACTTTTTTAAATTTATGTATGGAAGAAAAAAATATTCGGATAACTACTTAACTCGCCGCCCTGTTTAAACTGATGAGGTTATTATTATAGGCATCCAGGTATCCCCGCGGCGAATTGCCTATAACACATTTAAATACACGGTTAAAGTTGGTAATACTCTTAAAACCGCATTTATAGGCTACTGTATTGATACTTTCAAATTTATGCGAAATGAGTTTTTTGCAAGCCTCGTTGATCCTGATCTCGTTCAGGAAAGAAATAAAAGTATGCCCGGTATGCTTTTTGAAATACCTGCAAAACGATTCGGGCGTCATAAACGCCACCTTGGCTACATCTTCCAGCGTGATATCCTCGCTGTAATTTTGCATGATAAAGTTGTAGATATTACCTATCCTGATCCCCTCATTTTCGGTAATACCGGGCAGGTTACCATATGACGAAAGCGGATCGAGCCTGGATTTAATATTGGTTAAGCCCTTAACAAGGTTTAAAAACTGGATCAGCTGATCTGTACCTGTGGCGTTTTTAAGCGCCATCATCAGGTGCGCTACCCGGTCATTAACATCATCGGGCACCTTAAAACCCTGCTGATGCTGCTGCATAAAAATCTTGTTTGATTTTAATTCGGGCAAATCAAACATAGCGGCCAATGTTCCTTCGGGATTAAAAAAGATAGTTAACGCTTCTACACTTTTAGCAGGATCGCCTACAAAGTACTCCGGGTTGCTTTTAAATACGTGTGGAAGATTGGCACCTAACACAAATATATCGCCTGCGGTGTAATCGTGCATATTGTTGCCGGCAATCAGTGTGCCCTCGCCCTGCTGAATCCATGTAATCTGGGTTTCTTTATGGCGGTGCAGGTAAGGATAAAAATAAGGCTGCGAAACCTTTTCGGCAATCACGCTTTTATCGTGCGCTACGGGGATAGTGAACTGTAAAACCTTCATCCTTTATGTTTTTTATTGCTCCATGAATTTACAATTACTTAACTCATTTTCCCAATTTAATCTCCACAAAGGATAAAATACGGTTAGTATCGGCTAAATTAATGCATATTGACGTAATTTGAAAGTAGCATTGGTTTGGTTTTTCCGATTTACGAAGAAATAAAATATGGTATTTTCAACAAACCGGAGTCAGAAATTCTCACACCAATTGCTCTTGAAACCTGCCATAAACTAACCGCATTATGCTAAAGGATTAATTACCATCGATGTATCAATACTTGTGTTAAGGATAACTTACAAAAAAACGCGTTTGAAAACTCTATGTTCAAACGCGCCCCCTTAACCCCAAGTTAACTTTAAAAGCAGCAAACCCCGGCGTGTTTACACCGGGGTTTGTTGTTTGGATCAAAAACCTACTTCACCGCCCACTCGTGTATCCCGGTCGAATTATCAACCGGCAATTGTACTTCAAGCTTTAAAGCGGTTGTAGTAACCGGCTCAAAGCTAACTACGTTGAACGCATCTTTACTTATGGCGTATGGTGTGGTATTTTTAACCGGCGCCCATTGGCCATCTTTCATATAATAAATTTTATACGAAGCCGGGATGCGGCAACCGCCCCATGGCCCGTCGTCGTACCAGTAAACTTTGGATTCGCTTACCGTGTGCGCGGCGTCAAAATCATACTGTACAAACTCGGTGGTGTTGTGAGCAGGCCACCAGTGCAGGTAAGGGTAATTGGTGTCTTTTGAATCGGCGGGTTCGTACTGATCTTTAATGGCATTGTACATCCTTTTATTTTTTACCGATGAGGTAACCTTACTGGTGCTGGCAATGGTTGGTGCCGGTTTGGGCCTTGCCGCCGATGCTTCGTAAGGGATCCAAACAGTCATTTCGCTCGGACCGCGGTTGGCCCAGGCGTAGTATGGAATAGCCTTCACCTGCTGATCGGTTTCAATCAGCGCATCATTGTTTAACTGGCGTTTGGTGCTTTTGCCTTCGGCGCTGATCACATCAACACCATTAAGCAGGTTGGCCTGGTAGTTTGCCGCCGCTATGGCGTTTTTATCAACCATAATATTTTGCACCAGGCTATCGCGGTTATCAGGGCCTTCAAGGCAATAAACCACCGGACCGCGTTGAAAAGCGAAACGCCCGCGATCGTCCTTAATATGATTATTCGCCAAAACCTTTTCGGTTTCCATCGGCAGGTTTAACGTTACCTTATCACCTTTCTTCCAGGTACGTTTAATGATGGCGTAGCCCTTTTCGGTGGTGTAGGTTGTTGCCTTGCCGTTAACGGATATGGTTACCGGCTTTTGGTTTTTGTCCAGGTAGCTGTACAAATCGCCCGGAACCGGCTGATCCTTAGCCCAGCCCGGAATGCGCAACCTTAAAGTAAACGCCGAGGCTTTAACCGGGTTAACAGCAATGTCGACTCTACCGTTCCAGGGATAATCGGTAGTTTGTGCAATATTCACTTTGCCCGAAGCCAGGCTGATATCGCTGGTATTGCCCATGTAAAGGTTTACATACAAATCGTTTTGATTTTTGGCGTAAACGTAGCCGGGCAACGAAGGCAAAAAGCGGGTCATGTTGCTGATACAGCATGCGCAGCTGATCCAGGCGCTGCGCTGGTGCTGAAACATGGAAGCCAGCGGGTTAGGATAAAAGAACCTGTCGCCGCTTAATGATACGCCCGAAAGCAGACCGTTGTACAATGTACGCTCCAATACGTCGATATATTTGGAATCGCCATGTAACAAAAACATCCTGTTGTTCCAGTACACATTGCCTATCGCTGCACAGGTTTCGGCATAAGCCGACATGTTGGGTAATTGATAATCATCACCAAAAGCCTCGCCGTTGCCGGTTGCACCAATGCCACCGGTGATGTACAGTTTTTTGGTTACCACATCTGTCCAGATATCATCAATGGCGGCCAGGTATTTGGCATTACCTGTTAAAGCGGCAATATCGGCCATGCCGGTGTACATATAGGCGGCACGTACAGCATGCCCTTCGGCCACGTGCTGGTCTGTAACCTTTTTATCGGCCTGGTTATAAGCGTCGCCTTTAGGGCCGCGCACATCCAGGAAAAATTTAGCCAGCTCGAGGTATTTTTTGTTGCCCGTAACCCGGTACATTTTTGACAGGCCGATCTCTACAATCTGGTGCCCCGGGTACTCTTCAATTTTTCCGGGCCCGAATGTGTTCACTAACAGGTCGGCATTTTTTATGGCGATATTAAGCAATGTACGTTTACCCGTAGCCTGAAAATGCGCTACCGCGGCCTCATACAAATGCCCCGCATTGTAAAGCTCGTGGCTCAAGTCTTCCTCTTTTTCCCAACGCTTACTGCCAATCCACTCATGCGGTTTTTTAGCATTTACCGTACGGAAGGTGTATAGGTACCCGTCGGGCTCCTGCGCCGCGCCTATAATGTTGATGAGGGTATCAAGGTACCGATCAAGCTTAGGGTTCTTTTTGTTTTGCATGGAGTACGAGGCACCTTCAATGGCCTTGTACACATCGGTATCGTCGAACGGGAACTCGCTTAACTTATCGCCGTCAAGCTTTTTGGCCGCGCGCAAAAAGTTATCCATACGGCCATTCTTTTTGCATTGCTCCAATACGTACGGAATGGTTACGTTGGCGTTAACCTCCATTTTGGGCTCCCAAAAGTTATCGTTTACATGCACACTGGTAAAAGCTACGGGCTGTATCGGGTAGTCTTTTTGCTGCGCGAATACATTGGTAGCAGCAGCCATAGCCGCTAACGAAAGTAACCAGGCCGCCTTATTTTTATTGATCATGATTTTATTTTAACAGATTGATTTGTATTTATCCAATTAAATAGCTTTTGGCCTTATGCCTTATGCCTTATGCCTTCAGCTTTCTGCTCTTAAATAGCTTTCGGCTTTCCGCCTTCAGCGTTTAGCTTAATTCTTAACCATCCGGCTGCCATAAACCGGACCGGCACTGTTATCTTTTTTAGCCACCAGTTTTACTGTTACTTTTTGCTTTCCCTTGGTCAGCTCAATAGGCAGGGTATAACTGATATCGTAAAAACGGCTTTCCTTGTACTGGTTCAAATCTTCGGTTGATAGTTTAATACCATCAATCAAAATATCAAATGTACGTCCGCGGTTATCCATACCCCAATAGGTATTAATGAGTGTATTTTGAGCGTTTGCATCAACTTTCATTTCGTATTGCAGGTATCCGCCGTTCTCGGTAGAGCGCCATTTTTTCTGATGGTCCTCGCCGGTGGTGGCATTCTCACTGGTGAAATTATGGTCGCGCTCGGGTTGCATTTCGCCTATACGCAGCATATCGGTAGTATGGGCTTCCAGTTCCTGCTGTTTTTTGCGTTGCTCATCATATGCTTTTTGCTGTACAACCCAGGCATCCGGGGTAAATACATCCCAATATACGGAGTAATATTCGTTTTTAGTTTGATTGAAAGGGATCAGGTTAACCTCAACGGGCTTAGATACCCCGGCAGCGCGAAAGCTTAACTGCTTCCGATCAACCATCTGGAGCCATTTATTAGGATCAGTTTCGCTGGTAACAAAAACGGGGACACCTTTTAGCGGATCAGGCTCCGTATTGCCCAAAACACCCGCCAATAAAACCGGGCCGTAAAATACCGCGCGCCTGTTGGCGTTATCAGGCATAGCCTCGGTGTACAAACTTTCGGGGGTTGTCAATTCTATCTTATCATTGTTGCGCCATTTACGGTTCAATACAAGGTATCCTTCCGCATCAACACTAACAGGCTGTTTTTTGCCATTGATGCTAACCGTCACGTTATTGCTCCATTTGGGTTTGCGGATGCGGATAGGCATGTTAACCTGCTTATTTGCAGTTATGGTAAAAGTAGTTCGATCTGTATTAGGCAAATTACTTTGCTGCTTTATACTGATGCCTTTGGATGCCCAATTCAGCACCGATGGAATAAACAGGTTAACATATAAGCTACCATCGGCCCCTTTAAAATAAATAGTCTCGTTATACTTAACATGGTTCTCCATTCCCGAGCCAACGCAGCAGGTAAAATCATCAAACGGGGTGCTGTATTGCTTGGTGCCGCCCATCCGCAACGGAACGAAATAGCACATCATACCCGTACTGTGATTTTGCGAGGCAAGGATATGGTTATATAAACCTTTTTCATAATAATCCATCAACCTCGCCGAAGGCGCTACCGCAAATAAATGCCTGGTTAGCTTCAGCATATTATAAGTATTACACGTTTCGGTAGTATTTTCGGTAAGCTTATCATTCAGTTTACGCGGCTCGCTCAGATATTCGTAGTTGCTGTTGCCGCCTGTGGCGTATGAATGATTGTCGACTATTGTTTCCCAAAAAAAGTCGGCAATGGCTTTATCTTTTTTATCGCCGGTAAGTTCGTACCTGCGCGCGCCGGCAATTATTTTCGGAATTTGTGTGTTGGAGTGCTTGCCCGGTAAAATATCCTGTTGCTGCGATAGCGGATCGAGAATCTTCTTATCATAAAACTTATACGATAGCTCCAGATACTTTTTGTCGCCGTTAATGGCGTATAAGTTAGCCAGAACTTCGGCCATGCCGCCGTACTCACAAAGCAGCATTTTTTGCAGCTTCTCATCGTCAAGGTTTTTGATGGTTTCGCCGGTCCAGTCGGCCATACCCTTGCAAATTTTAAGGGCCTGTTTATTACCGGCATATAAATAGGCATCCAGCAAACCTGCCATTACCTTATGTACGGTATACCATGGCGACCAGCCCCCGTTTAAATCAAACCCGCGCGAACGGATATCACCTTTGGCCACTTCGGCCCAAAGCGTATCTTCTTTCGGAATAGCGCCAACGTAGCCGGTTTTACGTGCCACCTGGCATTCGTTAAGTTCGGCAACTATATAATTAACGCGTTTTAAAAATTCAGGGTCGCGGGTGGCGTCGTAATGCATGGCAATAGCCGAAAGATAATGGCCTAATGTATGGCCTGCTAAACCTGATGATTCCCAGCCCTCGTACATTTTACCCTTTGGTTTCAAGCCGGAGTGCGAGCGGAATGCCGAAAGGAGCCTGTCGGGCTCGATAGAAAGCAGGTATTTAACATCTGCCTCTTGCGCTGTTTTAAAAGGACCGTCAAGCAGTTTTACGTCTTTCAAATCAAACGCATAAGCTTTAATAGGCACAACGGGCTTTATAGCCATCCGGCTATCATTTTGCAGGGGCAGGTATGATTGCGCCTGCACCATGCCCGCTGTTGTTAAACAGGCAATAATACAGGTGTTTATTTTTAACCAATTTTTGGCAGGCATAATACTGTGTTTTGTTTTAATCAAAATGAGTTTATAAAAGTAGCCCTCGTGTTGCGATAATTATGGATGATTTTTTGCCGGTGTTAACCGGATATTAACCCGTTTTTAACCAAAATATCAAATTATGGATATTAAAATGGGGTTTAACATGATGATCAGCTACCTCCTTAAAATTAAATTTATTGTAAAAAACACAATTAAATAACAGTATTTTAACAATCAAGTTAAGATATGGGCAGTATTGGCAAAATTCATAAAAAAACAAGGTGATGCAGAAGATAGTTTTACATATCTGTAAATCAGATATAAAAATCAACAGTTAATCACCTCAATTAATTTTATGCAGTTTAAACATTTACTCAAAAAATTCATGCTGCCTTTGTTGAGCGTATTTATGTGTTTTAATTACACTTATGCACAAACAATAGCACTAAAAGGCAAAGTAACCGATGAAAAGGGCGAAGCAGTAGCAGGAGCCTCAGTTAAATTAAAAGGAACCAATAAAGGTTCGGTAACAAGCATCACCGGTGCTTTCGATATTGCTTACACCGGCACAGGTACACTTGTTGTATCGGCTATAGGATATACCACCACCGAAGTTAAACTTACCGGCCAAACCAGCGTCAGCGTAACAATTAACAGCGATAGTAAAGCCCTGAACGAGGTAGTGGTTACCGCTTTGGGTATAAAACGCGATAAGCGCATCCTTACTTATAGTACACAGGAGGTTAAAGGAGAATCGTTAACACAATCAAAAGAACCTAACCTTGTAAACGGTATTGCCGGTAAAGTATCGGGGGTGCAGGTTACAAGTTCTTCGGGTACGCCAGGCAGCTCGGCCAGGATCATCATAAGGGGAACCACTTCGTTTTACGGAAATAACGAGCCCCTAATGGTTATTGACGGTGTACCTGTTGATAACTCCGAAACAGGCAACTTAAATTCAGGCCCAGGTACAAGCCGTATTGCCGATATCGATCCCTCTATTATTGCAAGTATTAATGTACTAAAAGGTGCGGCCTCAACCGCCTTATATGGATCAAAAGGAGCCAACGGTGTAGTTATGATCACCACAAAAAATGGCGCATTGAACAAGAAGCCGCTTATTACTTTTACTTCTGATTTTTCGTTCGAAAAGCCTTTGTTGCCTCAAATCCAAAATAAATACTCACAAGGAACCAATGGCGTTTATTACGATGGGGTAAATCAGAAAACGAGTACCTCATGGGGTGCCCATATGGATACATTGAAAATAAACGGCCAGCCCGCGAAGGTATATAACCAGTCTGACCTGTTTTTTAAAACCGGTCAGACCTACAATAATACCATTAACATAGGTGGCGGCAGCAATAATTCAACCTACCTTGTATCGTACTCAAATTTTAACCAGCAGGGCACAGTGCCAACCACCAAATTTTTACGCAATACTTTTTTTGCTAAATATAGCGCCCGAATGTTGGATAACCTAAATACCACATTCCAGTTAAACTACTCCAATTCGCAAAATGACAGATTGCCGGAAGGTTACGCGTTGGAAAGCCCGGTATGGACCATCTTCACCGCACCGGTATCGTACAATTTGCAGCCCGCGCTAAATGCGGATGGTACACAGCGCCTTTACCGTTTTTCGCGTAACAACCCTTACTGGGTATTAGACAACATCAAAAACCATTCGGGTGTTAACCGCTTCCTGCCTACGTTTACGGCAGATTATAAGCCGTTATCGTGGTTAACCATAACCGAGCGTTTTGGCGCTGATGTTTATACTGAAATGGACCGTTACCATGAATCAACCCAATCAGTATCAAACCCTAATGGCCGCCTGGTTGATCAGAATATTAATTACCGCCAGTTTAATAACGACTTGCTAATCGGGGCTAATAAAACCTTTGGTAATTTTAATGTTGATGTAGTATTGGGTAACAACATTATCTCTACCTATAATGAATACACCTATGCCAATGGTGTTGGTTTAACGGTTCCGGGCTTGTATAATATGGCGTCTGCATCAACGGTTACTTATAAAGAAAACTCAACCTTACAGCGAAAAATTGGTTTTTACCTGCAATCAAACATCGAATATAAACGCTTCCTGATCCTGTCATTAACAGGCAGGTACGATGGTAATTCGGTGTTATCAACTAACCATAATTTTTATCCGTACGGCTCGGCTGCAACCAGCTTTATCTTTTCTGAGTTCTTCAGCCCCGAATTTTCAAGGGTGATGAATTTGGCTAAGGTAAGGGTATCATATGGTACAGTAGGTAACGATGGCAGCATTAATCCTTACAGTTTGTTAACCCCTTACAGCGTGGCTACCATACGTAACCTTGGCTTTCCTTATGGCGGACAGGCAGGTTTTCTGATCAATGATGTTCTTGGAAACCCTACGCTTAAAAACGAGCGTATTAACGAGTTTGAGGCTGGCATTGAAGCTGGGTTCTTTAATAACCGTATCTCACTCGAAGCTTCATTTTACAGCAAAAAAACTATTGATGGTATCATTCCTAACGTAGCCATCGCTCCATCAACAGGTTATGCTTCTACAGCGGTAAATTCGGCCATTATGCGTAACCGCGGCATCGAAGTTTTACTGAATGTAAACGCGGTAAAAAGCCGCGACTTTAACTGGGACCTTACCCTTAATTTTACCCGTAACCGTAACAAGGTACTATCTATTTACCAGGATCAGCAGCAACTGGGAAATGGGTTTACCAATATTATAGTTGGGCAACCTTATGGCGTAATATATGGTACCCGCTACGCACGTAACGCCGCAGGCAAAATACTTACCGGCGACGATGGCCTGCCTTTTGCCGATGACAACCAGGGCATAATAGGCAATATTAACCCTAAATGGTTAGGTGGCATCAACAACGGTTTCAGGTATAAGCAATTTAACTTCAGCTTCTTTTTTGATATTAAACACGGCGGCGATATTCAGAACAACGTTGATGGCTACGGCTACTTTTACGGAACACCAAAAGTTACCGAAAACCGCGGCCCAAGGGTGGTTGATGGCATAAACGCCGCTACCGGACAGCCAAATACCGTATCAGTTAACGGGCAGCAATACTACCAGCGTTTAAATGGTATCCTTGAATCGGTGATACAGGACGGTAGCTATGTTAAACTGCGTAACATTAGTTTAGGCTATACCTTAAAACCATCCTGGTTAACAAAAAGTCCGTTCAAATCGGCAACCTTCAGCGTAACCGGTCGTAACCTTTGGATCCACGCTCCGCACTTTACCGGCGGCGACCCCGAGGTTAGTTCGTTCGGAGCGTCAAACGGTTCGCAGGGTATTTATTCATTTTCAACCCCAACTTCAAAATCAGTTGATTTTAGTTTAAAGGTGACCCTGTAATTTTTAATCATTAACAAGAAATCAGCATGAAAAATAAATATATTGCATTAGCTGCCTGCGCCTTAATAAGCTTTACAGGTTGTAAAAAATTTATCGACGTAAACCAGGACCCAAACAGGCCAACCGATGTTAAAGAATCATTGATCCTTGCACCGGTAGAGGCCGCCATCTCACAGAACATTACTGCCGCAGGCAATGCTAACCTTGCTGTAGTGTTACAGCAGTATATGCAGGTAATAGCCCTTAATCAGGTGCCGCCAAACTTTGGCACCTACCTGATGTACCACCAGGATATGGATGGCGACTGGTATAATTTTTACCCGCAGGTACTCAATAACCTGGTTATTCTTAATAAAAAAGCGGAGGCCGATGGTAACGCGAATTACGCGGCTATTGCCAAGGTACTTACTGCCTATACGCTTGGTGCTGCTACCGATGTTTGGGGCGATGTACCCTTTTCAAAGGGTTTTACAGGCATCAATAACCTTACACCTACTTATGATAGCCAGGAAGCCATCTACAACCAGATACAAACCTTGCTTGACGGAGCAATTGCCGATATAGCCAAAAACAGCACTGTAATACCTGCCGGCGATGATTACTATTATGCCGGCGATATGAGTAAATGGAAAAAAGCGGCATATACCTTAAAAGCCCGTTATTACATGCACCTGACAAAAGCACCCGGCCATACAGCAGCCACACAGGCCCAGTTAGCCTTAACAGCTTTGCAAAACGGCATGACCAGTAATGATGACGATATGAAAATGCCTTTCAGCGGCGCCGCCGGTGCCGAAAATCCATGGCAGCAAAACTTTTTGCCAGGTTCCACACTGGTGCTGGCTTCAACTTTTGTGGATGGTTTTAAAACGCGCAAAGACCCTCGCTTGTCAAAAATGGTGTCCCCTGCAATAGAAACAGGATTGTATACCGGAAGGCAGATAGGAGCTGATGATATCGGCAGCCTGGAATCATACTCGTTAGGAGGTTCGTTTTATGCCAGTGCGGGTTCAAATAATTACCTGCTCAACTATTCGGAGGCATTGTTTTTAAAAGCCGAGGCCACTCTGATCATTTCCGGGGCCGTTGCTGCACAGCCGGTTTATGTATCTGCTGTACGCTCGCATATGTCTAAACTGGGAATTGCCGAGAGTGATATTGTTACCTATCTGGCTACCCGCGGTACGCTTACCGGTGCCAACGCCGAGCAATTGATTATAGAAGAAAAGGTAATTGCAAATTTCCTGACCATGGAAAATTATAATGACTGGCGGCGAACCGGTTACCCGGCTTTAACCAAAGTAAAAAACGCCCTGTCTGATATCCCTCGCAGGGTATTATATCCGCAATCGGAAATAGTACCAAACCCGCAGCCGCAGCAAAACGCCAAGCTTACAGACAGGGTTTGGTGGGATGCACAATAAGCATTAATTAGCAGGCATTGACCGGTAAAATGGCATTATTAGTTAAAATACGGTTAGTGTATGCTAAATTGTTAGATAAACCCTATTTAATAGTATTTTAGTTTTGTAAAAAATATTTAAGAATGATAACTTTTGATTGGAAAGGCGTACTCCCAGCAGTAACTACAAAATTTACAGATAATGATGAGCTTGATTTTGAAGCTTTTGATGTTAACCTGAAAGCCCAGCTTGAAGCCGGTGTTGATGGTTTTATCTTAGGCGGATCATTAGGCGAGGCCAGCGTGCTTGACGAGCAGGAAAAATACGACCTGCTTGCGCATACCGTAGCCTTTGTTGAAGGTAAAGTGCCGGTAATATTGAATATAGCCGAGCAAACTACCAAAGCTGCCGTAAGGTGCGCGCAAAAAGCGTTTGAATTAGGCGCTTCTGGTTTAATGCTATTGCCACCGATGCGATACAAGAGCGACGCCCGCGAAACTATAGCTTATTTCGCCGCAGTTGCCGAAAGTACGCCGCTGCCTATAATGATATACAATAACCCGGTTGATTATAAAGTTGAGGTTACACTTGATATGTTTGAGCAACTGGCTGCTTACAGCAACATCCAGGCTGTTAAAGAATCAACCCGCGATATATCAAACGTTACCCGCATGATCAACCGTTTCGGCAACAGGTTCAAGATCTTCACCGGTGTTGATCCTTTGGCGATGGAAAGTTTGGTAATGGGTGCAGATGGCTGGGTTGCCGGTTTGGTTGACGCCTTCCCGAAAGAAACCGTTGCTATTTACCGTTTGGTGAAAGCGAAAAGATATGACGAGGCTTTGGCCATCTACCGTTGGTTTTTACCTGTATTGGAGTTGGATATCCATCCAAAACTGGTACAATATATTAAACTGGCCGAAGTTGCTACCGGAATTGGCACCGAAAATGTACGTGCGCCACGCCTGGCTTTGGTCGGTGAAGAGCGTACTTACGTGCAAAAAGTAATTGACGATGCATTGGCTGTAAGGCCGGAATTGCCTGTTGGCAGCTGGGGCAAAGTAGCTGAAGAGGTAGCTTAACTTACTATGGCAAGTAAAACTTTTTTTTGTGTTGATGCGCACACCTGCGGCAACCCGGTAAGGCTTGTTGCAGGTGGCGGTCCGCAGTTGGTGGGCGATAACATGAGCCAGAAACGCCAGCACTTTTTAAAAGAGTACGACTGGATTCGCACCGGCCTGATGTTTGAACCACGCGGCCATGATATGATGTCGGGAAGTATTTTGTACCCGCCTCATGATCCGGCAAATGATGTAGCAGTTTTGTTTATCGAAACCAGCGGGTGTTTGCCCATGTGCGGTCACGGCACTATCGGTACAATAACCATCGCTATTGAGGAAGGGTTGATCCAACCTAAAGTTCCGGGTATTGTGCGGATGGAAGCGCCCGCAGGTTTGGTATTGATCGAATACAAACAGGAAGGTAAAAAAGTAACCTCGGTAAAACTGAGGAATGTGCCCGCGTATCTCGCAGCTACAAATCTTGAGGTAGAATGCCCTGATTTGGGTACGCTGACCATCGACGTATCCTACGGCGGTAATTACTATGCCATTGTTGATCCGCAGGCTAACTTTGAGGGTATTGAAAAGTACACCGCAGGCCAGTTGGTGGCCTGGAGCCAGGTTTTGCGTAAACGTATTAACGAGAAATACCAGTTTATACACCCGCTTGATCCTACCATCAATACCTGTACGCATATCCTTTGGGCAGGCGTTACGCTATCTGCCGATGCCACCGCCCGAAACGCCGTTTTTTATGGCGATAAGGCTATCGACCGTTCACCCTGCGGCACCGGCACATCGGCCCGTATGGCACAGTGGTTTGCCAAAGGTAAATTGAAGGTTGGTGAGCCGTTTATTCATGAAAGCATCATCGGCAGTAAATTCATTGGCAAGGTAGAGGATGTGGTAAAGATCAATGATATTGATGCCATTGTACCAAGCGTTGAAGGTTGGGCCCGGGTTTACGGTTACAACAACATCAAAATTGATGATGACGATCCGTACGCCCATGGTTTCCAGGTGATATAAAACTATTCCCACAACGTCATTGCGAGATACGAAGCAATCGTACGGAAGCAGGTCCGCCCTGTATAGTTCGTGATTGCTTCGTATCTCGCAATGACGTATTTTAATTAGATCGAACAGTATATTAACAAGCTTTCGGCTTTACGCCCTAAGCTTTCAGCTTAAAAAAGAAAATGGCAAAGGTGCTCATTATTGGCGGAGGTATAGTTGGTTTAAGTTCCGCGTATTATTTACAAAAGGCCGGGTATGAGGTTACAGTAATTGATAAAGGCGACATGGCGGACAATTGTTCGTATGGTAACGCGGGGATGATTGTACCGAGCCATTTTATACCATTGGCTACTCCGGGGATGGTTGCGCAGGGCATCAGGTGGATGTTTAACAGCAAAAGCCCTTTTTACGTACGTCCGTCGCTAAATCCTCAATTAGTTTCGTGGGGGTTGCAGTTTCTGAAAAAGGCAAACGCGGCGCATGTTCAACAGTCGGCAATGCCTTTAACTGAACTTTCACTCCTTAGTAAAAAGCTTTATGAGGATCTGAGCCGCGAGCCGGGCTTTAATTTCGACCTTGTTGAAAAAGGGATCCTGATGTTTTACAAAACCGAGAAAGCGGGTGAAGAAGAGGCCCATCTGGCCGAAAAAGCCAGGGAACTTGGTTTGGATATGGCCGTGTTAAGCGTGGCGGAATGCAAAGCTTTGCAACCCGATCTGGAACTGGACGTTTTAGGAGCGGTACACTATCGCTGCGACGCGCATCTTTCGCCAAATAAATTAATGGCAGCTTTGTTGAATTATCTAAAAAACGCCGGCGTAAAACTGATCAGCAATAAAGAGGTAACCAAAATTGAAACCGCCGGGAATAAAATAAGCCGCGTGTTATCGCATCATGAAGAATTTACGGCTGATGACTATGTAATTGCTACCGGCTCATGGTCGCCTGCGGTGGGTAAATTACTGGGCTTGAATATTGTGTTGATGCCGGGCAAAGGTTATTCCTTTAATGTAAAGGACGAAAAACAAACCATGCAGATCCCGGCGCTGCTTGCCGAAGCCCGCGTTGCCATTACCCCTATGAATGGCGGGTTACGTTACGGTGGTACCATGGAATTGGATAAGATCAACAGCCGCATCAACATGAACCGTGTAAAAGGTATAGTTGAGTCGGTGCCAAAATATTTTCCGGGATTAAAACCTGCTGTTCCGGCAGAAAAAGATATCTGGTTTGGCTTCAGGCCGTCATCTGCGGATGGGTTGCCGTATATTGGTCGCAGTAACAAATTCAATAACCTTACGGTAGCAACCGGTCATGGCATGATGGGATTGAGCCTGGGTGCCGCTACCGGCTTATTAACCAGCGAAATTATATCGGGCAAGCCAACAAGTATTTCTGTTAGTGCTTTTGCACCCGAAAGAAAATAACAAATAGTTACACTTTAGGCAAAAAGCCCGCTTTCTTTTCAGAAAGCGGGCTTTTTGCCTGATTTAGACTTTTTGACAAAGGCAGATATTATACTAATCGGTTTCTCAGCCCTTGGTTATAACAACGCTCGCTACAGTTTGCCAGTTTTGAATAACCTCATTGTAAAATGGTTCATCTGCCGAGCCGCCTTTCCAAATAACGTAGGTCTTTTTATTATCCGCGCCGATATAAAACCTGGCTGAAGATTGAATAGCCCAATTTGTAAATCCGGTTATTGTATTGTTAAGATTGAAGTTAAATGTTGCTTTGTAATTATCCGAAGGGCCAATTACGATGTTCGATACAGCAAGGTTTGCTTCAAAAGGGTACGAGCTTCCTATCATTATACTATCTACCCTACCTGAAGAATTGGTGAACGTCCCCCTAAAATCAAAAGCATAATCTGAGTTTGGAGATTTGCGGCAAAACATCGTTACTTTCACATCCTGATATGAACCGGCAGGTAATTGAATAGCCCCGGCTAAAGCATCAGTACCAAAAATATTAAGTTTCTTTCCCACCGTAATAATCGAATCAAGAGGATTACTACCTTGTGCAACAAGCTCAATCTTTTCTACCCAAACAGTAGCAGACGACCAGTTAACAGCAATTGGCTTTACTGTACTATCAGATACAGCGTTGGTTTTCAGCTTTGTGCCCGAAGTGTTTGCCGTTGCTACATAGGTAATTTTGCCGGAGCCCGTAATAGCTTTTTGAGGTTCGTTGTTTTTTGTACAGGATAAAATTACCAGTGCCAACAGCGTTATGATATAATAACGTTTTGTGAATAAGGAAATAGGTTTCATTTAGATAAAAGTTAAAACTCGGCTTAAAGGTAAAAACAATTCTTAAATTCAATCCTGAAATTTTCCTTTAATTGTTAGCTAACGATTTACCGTCACTTACCAACATAACTTGCGGCCCTATCGGTAAATTCATAATTTCGTTGCCCTTAACAGCTCCGTGAAACCGATATGAAAGTGATTATTGCCGAGAAGCCTTCTGTAGCCCGCGAAATTGCCAGGGTGTTTGGCGCCAACACTAAAAAAAACGGTTATATTGAAGGTAAAGGTTTCACATTCACCTGGGCTTTCGGCCATTTATTACAACTGGCCGCCCCGCAGGAATACGGCTACTACGGCTGGAATATCCAGAACCTGCCCATGCTGCCCGCTAAGTTCAAACTCTCTATCCGCAAGGTTAAAACCAAAGATGGCGTGGTTGATGATCCGGCAGTAAAAAAGCAACTGGATGTGATAAAAAGTCTTTTTGACGAGGCCACAGAGATCATCGTGGCAACGGATGCCGGGCGCGAAGGCGAACTGATATTCCGTTATATTTACTATTACCTGAAATGCAAAAAGCCCTTTAAAAGGCTGTGGATCTCTTCACAAACCGACGAAGCTATCAAAGAGGGCTTTCGCAACCTTAAACCCGGCAGCGATTACGATACACTGTTCAACTCGGCCCACTGCCGCTCGCAATCTGATTGGCTGGTGGGCATGAACGCCACACAGGCACTCAGCTTATCATCGGGCAACCGGGCGGTACTATCTTTAGGCAGGGTGCAAACCCCTACCCTTGCCATGATCTGCTCCCGGTTTATTGAAAACCGGAATTTTGTACCGCAAACTTATTACCAGGTAAGTATCCATCCGGATAAGGACGGCCAGGTGTTTAAAGCCATATCTACCGAAAACTATGCTACTAAAGAAGAAGCTGAGGCCGTATTTAAAAAGGTACTGGACGTAGAAGGCGGCCACCCTCAGGGCGGGCATGTTTTGCAGGTGGAGGCTAAGCCCCGCAAAGAGCCGCCGCCGTTATTGCACGACTTAAGCAGTTTGCAACAGGAGGCCAACAAACGTAAAGGGTTCACGGCCGATCAAACGCTGACTATTCTTCAAAACCTGTACGAAAGTAAACTGGTTACCTACCCCCGTACCGGCAGCCGCTACATAGGCGATGACGTTTTTGCAGGCGTACCTGCGCTGATAGAAAAGCAGGAGCAACACCCACTGTTCGGCAAACAGGCCCAGGCCCTTGCCGGCGCTAAATTGAGCAAACGAAGCGTAAACGCCAAAAAGGTAACCGATCACCATGCTATTTTGCCAACCGGCGAAACTCCCGGTCATTTATCGCCAGATCATCAGGCGGTGTTTGATATGGTAGCCGGGCGGATGCTCGAGGCCTTTCACCAGGATTGTATTAAGGAAGTAACCAAAATAACGATGCAATCGGGCGCAAAGTTTGTGGCCAGCGGCACGGTGATCCATACAGCAGGGTGGCGCGCCGTTTTTAACGATAAGGAAGACGATAAAAAGGATGAGGAGAATGCTACCCTCCCTAAGGTAACGCAGGGCGAAAACCTGCCGGTAACCGCCAAAGCTATCCTCGAGAAACAAACCAAACCCAAACCCTTATACAATGAGGCCAGCTTATTAAAAGCCCTCGAGACAGCTGGAAAAGAAATTGACGATGAGGAATTGCGCTATGCCATGAAAGATAGCGGCTTGGGCACACCCGCCACCAGGGCCGCCATCATCGAAACGCTGTTAAAACGCAACTACATCATCCGCGAGAAAAAAAACCTGGTACCTACACAAACAGGCCTCGGCGTTTACGAGGTGGTTAAAAACCAGCAGATAGCACAAGCTGAACTGACGGGCAACTGGGAAAAACGGCTGGAAGAGATCCGCTCAGGGGCATCGGTAACTGATTTCCAGGAAGAGATCAAAACCTATACCCGTACTATTACCTCTGAGTTGCTAAGCCTGGGCAAGTCGCTTAATATACCTGTTGCGTAAGCCACGTGTTAATCAACGATAACTAATTTACCAGAGTCCATGATATAACGGCTCTCCTGTAAAAACCTGTCGATTTTTTTGGTGTTCGAAAAACTTTTAATAGCAAGCACCTTCTGCTTATTGCTTCCCGGAATTTCGAAGTACATTTTCACATCCGTACCCGAGTAGATCATATTGGTAGTGCGCCTGGTGATCTGGAAATTTATAAAATCTGAAAAGTTAAAAGTTTGATTGTTAATACCCAGAACATTGATACTGCTTACTGTTTTAGCGTTGTTATCAAAAACAACTTTGTTTAGTGTGCCGAATATAAAAGCCACGCCCATAAACAAAAACCCGCCAATTACCAGTACTTTATGAAAGGTGTCCGAATCATGCGTAAGGCTGTGGTTAATAAGCTCGTTAACAGCAACAGCTATTAAAATCAACCCGACAACTACCCCGCCCATATTACGCTTAATGGTATAATACGGGGGATTAGCAGTGTAATACTTAAAATCGGTTATTGCTTCGCCCTGATTATCACCGTGATTAAAACCGGCAGCGAGAAAGCCATCTATCACAGTGAAAGCCTCATGATTAAGGGCGATGGCGTTGGGGTCATCATCTTTACTGTACGATGCGGAAACCACTATCCCTTTGCCGTATTTATTCCTTTTGAGGAAAGCTCTGAAATTGTAGCCACCGGTTGTATTCCGCACGATACCTATGTTTTGGAGGTCTTCAAATTTTTCGGAACGGATACTTAACACCCCGAACAGCTTTTTTCGCATCATCCTTGTATCATTATCAAAAACAACTGTTGTGCGGCTTACCGCCCAAACAAGGGCTACTATAACCCCCAGGCCGATAAGCAGGGAAATCATAGACGATACCGCGTGCTCAGGACGGCCGGGATAAAGGGTGAGGCAGAAGAAAACAATAAAACCAGCAAAAACAATCCCGAAGCCGATGCTCAATGCCGTAAAAATACGGTATGGATAAAGGGTTACCCGCTGCGTTTCAATTTCCCAGCGGGTTTGCGCGAATTTTTTGAGTGCCATAAAGGTTTAAATTTACTTACGCCTTTAACAACTTCAGCCCGTTTTATGTTTTAACCAAAAAGCAAACATATTTCAATAAATTTATTTTTCGCACACACTGGCGATGCTAAAACAAACAACTAATCATATTACTGTTTTGATGGTAAATGACTTACAAACAACAACACAGGCCACCATAAACAAATGGGTTATTTGCTTAACTTACGCCGTGCTGAGACGGCGGGATACGCGCCAGCGCCAGTTATATAACCCGTTATGTTCAAATCAGTTACCATTAAAGATATTGCCAAAGCGCTTGGTGTTTCAACATCCACGGTATCAAGGGCGCTGAACGGCAGCTATGAGATAGGCACCGAAACCAAAAAGCTGGTACTTGAATACGCCGAAAAGATCAACTATCGCCCCAACCCCATCGCTTTAAGTTTAAAAGAACAGAAAAGCCATTCGATAGGCGTAGTTGTTTGCGAGGTTGCGAATGATTATTTTTCGCAGGCCATTAACGGTATCGAATCCATTGCCTATAATCGGGGTTACCATGTAATTATCACGCAAACACACGAATCGTTCGACAGGGAGACCGCCAACGTAAAGCACCTCCTTTCACGCCATGTGGATGGCTTGCTGGTTTCTCTTTCGGCACAAACCACCGACACGTTACAATATCAGGATCTTTTAGAAAAAGGTTTCCCGATTGTGTTTTTTGACCGGGCAGCGCCTGGTTTAAATACCCATAAAGTAATTGCCAACAATTTTAAAGGGGCTTTTGATGCCACCGAGGCATTGATTAAAGCAGGTTTCGCCAAAATTGCCCACCTTACCAATTCAAAAAACCTGCTCATCAGTCTTGAAAGGCTTGAAGGTTATAAAGCCGCGCTTCATGAATACGGTATTGAATTTAACCCTGCCTTCGTAAAGCATTGTGATCACGGCGGCATGATCCAGGGTGAGGTGGAGTTGGCGCTTAAAGAACTGTTAAGTATGGATGTGCCCCCCCAGGCCATTTTTAGCGGCAGCGACAGGTTAACCATCAGTTCGATATCGATACTAAAAAAAATGGGGATAAAAATCCCGCAGGATGTGGCATTGGCGGGTTTCACCAATTCGGATGTGGTGCAGCTTTTTGATCCGCCTTTAACCGTAGTGCGGCAGCCCGCTTTCCAGATCGGACAAATGGCTACCGAAATGCTGATCAAAACCATAGAAAGCAAATGGCCGGTTTATGAGTTCAATACGGAAAAGGTTGATGTGGAGTTAATTGTAAGATCGTCATCTCAAAAAAATTAATCCTTTATTTGAAACCGGTTAACAGCGACTATAGCGCTTAAAAAAAGAGGTTGATCAATGAATATGATACAACCTCTTTTTATCATTATCACGGGAATCGGCTGGCCTCCGTTATTGCAATAAAGCCTTGATCTTATTAAAAATTTCGGTATTGCTGTAAACGCCCCTAAAATCCAGCGAATGCGGCCCGTAGCTAAATACAGGAACCGGGGTACCTGTATGATCGTTAGTGCTGAAATCTCCCCATACGTAGCCTTTGCTGATATCGCCATCCAACAGCGTTAAACCGCCTGTTTCATGATCGGCGGTAACAATTACCAGGGTTTCACCATCTTCATCGGCAAATTTAAGGGCATCGCCAACAACACGGTCGAAGTCGCTGTTTTCCGTGATGATCTGCTTCAGGTTATTGGCATGGCCGCCATGATCTATCTGCGAGCCTTCAATCATCATAAAAAAGCCGTTTGGCGCATTTTTAAATGCACGGGTCACTTTATTGAAAGCCAAAGGCAGATAGTTTCCCCGGCCCTGCATTTTGGGGCGGGTTACGCTATCATCCATCAAACCGAGTATTTTAGGCGATGTGCTGCTTAAAAATTCATCGAAATTCCGGATAACCGCATATCCCCTCTTCTTCATTTTATCAACGGTACTTTCGCCATTAACAGGCTGAGCGAAATCTTTGTAAGCCGATCCTAAAAAAATGTCGACCGGTGACGAAGTAATATTGGCGGCTATGGCTACCGAATTACTTCTTTCTGAATTGTGCGCATAAAAAGCCGCAGGCGTGGCATCGGTTAATTCGCAAACCACTATATCGGCGGTTTTCTTTCCGGCCTGCGCGCTGTAATCAGCTAACGATTTTAAAGGTTTGCCGGATGGATCAACACCTATAGCCCTATCATTGGTTTTCTGACCGGATGCGAAGGCGGTAGCACCGGCCGCCGAATCAGTAATATAAGCATCTGCCGAGTTGGTTACAGAAAAACCGATGTTTAACATCCGGAAAATATTCAGCTGGCCGCGGTTGGCTGTATAAGTTGAATAGATCTGCGATAAGCCCATGCCGTCGCCAATACAAAGAATGATATTTTTGACCTTCTTAACAGAACCGTCCGATTTATAGGTAGGCTTATAAATGGCGTAAGGCTGCGGCGCGGTGTATTCATCAGCCGTTTTTTTATTCAGGAAATCACCAAGTTCCTCGATCTTATCCGTACCGATCACATCTACACCCAGGCGAATGAGCGCCAGCCAGCTGCTTTTGGTATCGGGGGTTTCCCAAAAGCGGATTTTTTTTCCGGCGTTATGTACGCTGTCAATACCGGCTTTTATCCTTGCTATTTCCTCGTGGTTTAATACGCCTTTGCCATTCCAATGTATGTATTTGCCAAACGGAAAACTGACGAGGCCAATCTTTTTCCACTGCTCAGGCGTAAAACCGTTCATATGATCAACGTCGAACGAGATCCAGGCCGGGTAAGCGGTCATCTCGGCCGCGGGCGGTACCGCGCCTGTCATCACGATAGATAACCTGCCGGGGTGGCCTTCGTAATCAAAATATTGTTCCAACGGCTTTAGTTCTTTAATTACCAGGGGTAAAACCGCTTTATGATCTTCCTTAATCTCGAGTAATAATCTTAAATGGCGCTGCGGGTCGTGCTTAAACTTCTCAATCAGCGGATCGATGTAAAGGATCTTAAGCGACCGCTTAGGGTCTATCTCCTTTTTATCATGTGCCACCATCAGTTCCCCGTTAACAGCGAAACAATCCGCTTCTATCGAGCCGAAGCCTTTTTCATAAGCCCTTAAAAACGGAATGCTGTTTTTATAATCGTTGTGCGAATGGGCATCGGCAACGGTATACAACGTTTTCTGCTGCGCGTTAGCCGATAGCGCGGCGCACGCAAGCAGCGATACCAGCGGGATAATTTTGGTACAGTTTTTCATATGTTATTTAATAGTAAAACCGGGCTGTGCCCGGTTTTATAGTTGTTAGCATTTCAAATAAATTACCAGCCTGCGTTTTGCTTTAGCTGTCCCTGGCTAATCTGGATATCTTTTGGCGGGATAGGCCAAACATTATCACGTGCCGGGTCAAAGTTACGCGCTTTCCACACAACCGAACCATCCGATCCGTGTAAAGGCTTGGCGTAGGTTGCCTGTGCATCACCCCAGCGCACCAGGTCGAAGTTACGGTCGCTCCACTCGCCGGCCAGTTCAACCCGGCGCTCGTGCTTCAGGTTAACCATGGTAGCGTTGGTAATTGGTTGCAAACCGGCACGAACGCGTACCTGGTTAAGCGCGGCATCGCCGTTTTTGCCCTGCATAATTTGTGCTTCGGCTTTAATCAGCAAAATTTCGGCATAGCGCAATAATGGCACGTTCAAATCTGTTGATGGCTCGTCGCCATTAGGGCTCACGTGAATGCCGCCCGCATAGCTAAACGGCTCCATGTATTTATTAAACTGGTAACCGGTTAAACTATTGCTTTTACCGCCGATTGGGTAAGTATAAGTTTGACCGAAATACTGAAAGCTATCGCCTTTTTGCAGGATCGTAGCCGGAAGCCTTTTATCGCCGGTTTCAAACTCGTCAACCAATTCTTTGGTAGGCTGAAAATAACCGAAGCCGTTGTATAAGCCCCAGCCTTTATTCTCCAGCATGGCGCCCGGCAAAATGCTTTGCCCGTTAAGGCTGCTTGCTACCGACCAAATATATTCTGAACTGTAGTTGTTAGCAATCTTGAATACATCCGCATAGTTGTTTAACAAAGCATGTTTGCCGCTTAAAATAACTGAATCGGCATATTTTTCGGCGTTAGCATAATCTTTAGCGTGAAGGTAAGTTTTTGCCAGGTAGGCCCAGGCAGCTGTTTTGTGCGCACGGCCATAATCGCCTTTAGCCAGCTTATCAAAATAAGGCAATAATGATGCTGCTTTTTTCAGGTCGGCCTCAATGTAGGCGTAATTATCTTTTACAGATGGTAACTGCGCCGGGAAAGCCAGGGGATTAGCACGGTTTTGTAGAGGCGCGCCTTGTTTATCAGTTCCATATAAATCGGCAATTTCCAGGTGCATAACGGCGTGAACAAAATAAGCCTGGCCCAAAATAAAGTTTTTAGTGGCCGCATCCATATTAATAGCAGGCACATTGTTGATCACATCATTAGCCCGTTTCATCACCACAAAATGTAAAGACCACGGGGCATAAATACTGTTCTCGTTACCTGTACAAACAAAGTTTTTGATGTTTTCCCTATCCGCAGATGTACGGCCTACCACCATATCATCGCTGGCGTTGATGAACCAGAAAAAGCCGCGGCCATACAAATCCTCGCTGTTGCTTTGCTTTTCGTATAAACCGTTGGCAGCAGCCTGTGCATCGGCAGCGGTTTTCCAAAAGTTCGCGCTGGTTGGCGTACCGGTGGGCTTAATATTATCTAAAGTTCCTTTTTTACAGCTTTGGGCAAGTGTAATGGCCATTATACCTAATAAACCGCCGCTAATTATATTTTTAAGTTTCATTGTAATTGTCTCTTTTAATTATGTTGCCTTGATTTATTATAAGCCTACGTTAACACCTATTAATATTACGCGGGCCTGCGGATATAAGCCCAGATCAACACCGTTTTGATTGATACCCACTTCCGGGTCAAGACCGCTGTATTTGGTAAATGTTGCCAGGTTTAGGGCATTTGCAAAAACACGGGCACTACGTACGCCGATTTTTGTCATCAGGGCTTTTGGCAAAGTATAACCGAGGGTTACGTTTTTAATACGCATGTATGCGCCGTTCTCCACATAAAAATCAGACACGTTACCAAAGTTACCGTTGGCATCACTTGCCGATAAACGCGGAATATTGGTGTTGGTATGCGTTGGCGACCATGCGTTTTTAGCATCGGCCAGCAGGTTGTAGTTCTGGATAGAGGCGTTCAGGCCGGTATATTTAACCGCGTTGAAAAGCTTATTACCGGTAACGCCCTGCAAAAACACGCTCAGATCAAACGGGCCATAGTTAAAGTTGGCCGTAAAACCATAGCTGATTTTAGGAAATGGTGTACCTAAATAAGTTTTATCAGCTTCTGTTATTTTACCATCGCCATTCAGGTCCTGAAATTTGATATCGCCCGGTTTGGCGTTTGGCTGGATCAAGGCTCCCGATGGACCCTTGTAATTATTCACCTCATCCTGCGATTGGAATAAACCGGCAGTTTTGTATCCGAAAAAAGAATACAGTGAGTAACCTTGTTTTAACCAAACGGGCACCAGGTTATCCCTCACAGTTGGGTTAGATAATATGGTTTGCTGCCCTGGTAGGATGTCATCAATTTTATTTTTGATATACGAGCCGTTCGCGGTTAAATTGTAATGCAGCTCGCCTACACTGCCCTGGTATTTTACCGAAAGCTCGATACCTTTATTCTGGATTTTACCGCCATTTACAAATGGTGGATTTGATACGCCATAAACAGCTGCTACCGGCGGCTGGAACAGGAAACGGGTGTTTGTTTTTTGAAAAACATCGGCGGTAACATTGATCTGCCCGTTCATCAAACCTAAATCAAAACCGATATCTGTTTGAGTCGCCTTTTCCCACTTAAGGTTAAGGTTGGCCAAACCATCAACAGCCGAACCGGTAATGCCAGCAGCCGGACTACCTAAATACCCTGCAGTTTTAGTTAATGATACCGAAGTAGGGAAACTTGGCAAACCGGCAAGGTTACCCGACTGACCGTAGCTTGCCCTCAACTTAGCAAAAGATACCAAAGCATCTGTAGGAAAAAATGACTCCTTGCTAATTAACCAACCTGCCGACACACCAGGATAAACCTCCGCGCGGTTCTTACTTGTTAACAACGATGTAGCATCGCGGCGGATAATACCGTTGATGAAATATTTACCGGCGTAATCATAACCGATCCTTCCTAAATACGAAATCAGGGCCGACTCGTTTTTGTTGCCTTGCAAAGGAACACCTGTTGGATTAAGGGTACCGTTAATGATGTAGCGGTAAGCAGGGTCTTCACTTAAGTAATTATCTGTATTTACACTAAAAAACTCCTGTGTATCGTTTTGATAGGTATAACCGGCCAAAGCGGTTACGTGGTGGTTACCAAAAGTACGGTCGTAGTTTAAAGTTTGCTCGGCAAGAATGGTACGGGCGTTAAACTGCTCCTGGAAAAGGAAGTTATCAAAAAACTTTTTGCCTGGCTCCAGCACTCTCGTGCTGAAGTTTTTGATGGTTTCGAGATTTTTGGTTATGCCAAGGTTCGAGCGAAATTTCAGGCCTTTGATCAGGTTAACCTCCACATATGGATTGATATTGAAACTATTTACAGCATCGCTGTTATCTAAACGTTTTAAGTAAGCAACAGGGTTAATTACGTCGCCATATGAACCGGCGTATTGTGCAGGCACACCACCAAAGCTACCATCAGCATTATAAATAGATGCGTTAGGCGGATAAAAGATGGCCGACAAAATAGCACCGGTATAAGCGCTGGTAGTATTTGCACCCTGACCGTTATTGTACGAGTACGACATACTTTCGCCAATCTTCAACCAGTTATTGATCTGATGATCAGAGTTTACACGGAAATTATAACGAATAGCATTGGTATTTAACAGGATAGCATCGTTTTTACGATAGCCGCCTGAAACATAAAAATGCGATTTTTCCGTACCTCCGCTAATGTTAAGGTTATAATCCTGTAAATAACCGGTTCTGAAAAGCGCGTCGGTCCAGTTGGTACGGGTTATGCGCGAATCCGGGTTTACCGTAGCATCAAAAGCAGGGAGACGCGTTTTTCCGGCGTTATCATAAGCGGTATTGATGGCATCGGCGTAATCAGCAGCATTTAAAGCCTGTAGTATTTTCAGCGCGTTTTGTACACCGCCTTTAGCTGTGATCTCTAAATTGGTTTTACCTTCTTTACCACGTTTGGTGGTAATTAATATTACGCCGCCCGCAGCCTTGGCGCCGTAGATAGCAGCATACGAATCTTTCAAAACGTCGATCGATTCAATATCAGCTGGATCTATCGGGCCGCCATTGTAAATGGTTCCGTCAACAACCATCAGCGGGCCTTCGTTATTGAACGAGCTTTGACCACGCAGCCTGATGCTCGGCCCCGAAGTTGGGTCGCCGCCTTCGTTCAATACGGTTACACCGGCAATCTGCCCCTGTAGCATCTCGGTAACTGATCCTACCGAGCGGTCTTTAACATTGCTTACTTTTAAGGAACCAACAGCACCTGTTACGTCCGATTTTTTTTGTGTACCGTAACCCACCACTACTACGGCGTTCAAACCGGTAACATCCGCATCTAAAGTAACGTTAAGCGGCGATTGATTGGCAGTAACTTCCTGGCTTCTATAACCTATAAAGGTAAAAACCAGCACCTCTCCTTTTTCAACTGTAATTTTGTAGTTACCATTTACATCAGTTGAGGTTGCAGCCGATGAAGTTTTGCTGCGCACAGCCACACCTGCCAGGGGGCCGTCCTTATCGCTTACAGTACCGGTTATGGTTATCCTATCGGCAACGCGAACGGGCTTTTTACGCGAGATAATGATAGTGCCATACTTTTCGCGGTACTCCAACTGTGTATTGGCAGTCAGGGCGTTTAAAACATCCTTTAAAGGCTTGTTGATGAACGAATTGGCTTTAACTTTTACTGCCGCTACATCATCCATTTTGTAGTTAAAAGCTACGCTGTTGGCAGCTTTTTTTAACTTTTCGAGCGATGCATCCATGGTTTCGTCGGCAAATTTTACCGTAACCGGCTGATCGATCACCGAGGTGCTACGCTCTGCTTTGGCATGTACAGGCCACGATATGGCCAAACTGGTTAACAGCAATAAAATTGCCGTTGTTAAACTTCTTGAAATCCGGGTTAAAGATTTTTCCATACATTTGTTTTTAAAGTGATCAGTAACTGCCTGTTGGCTTTTAGTTTTGGCAGCTACATTTACATTAGCCAGTGCCTGTTCGTACCAGGCATTGGTTTCTCTTTGATATTGTTATTTAATATTTACCGTATCTCCTGTAAGCTTGTACTTCCGGCCATCAATCAATTGCAGTATATCAAGCACCTGCTTAATGTTCAGCTTGTTCGAAAACCTTACCGAATACCGTTGCTTGTTAAGCTTTTTACTGGTATAGTTAAATGTTACGCTGTAGCGGTTTTGCAGGTAAACAGCTATCTCGTTAAATGAAACACTATCCAAAATCAATTCATCATGCATCCAGCTCAATGAATGATCGCCGCTGATTTGCTGCCGTGTAAAGCTTTGATCCTGTTTATTATAAGTAAGTTGTTGTTGAGGGGTATAAAAGCCGAAGGTGCGCTTTGGACTGTGTATTTCAACTTTACCGCTGTTTACAAACACCTGGATATTGGGCAGCTCTTTATAAAATTTGATATTAAATGATGTACCCAGCACCTGGGTGGTAACCTGCGCGGTGTGTACCAAAAACGGCTTTTTAACATCGTGCTTTACATCAAAAAAGGCTTCGCCGCCAAGCAGCGTTACTTCTCTTTTTGAAGCGCTGAAAGTAACCGGGAATTTAATGGCCGTGCCCGCGTTTAACTGCACCATTGTACTATCCGGCAGCATGATCTGTTTCATACTGCCCCTGGGGGCGGTTATGGTTTGATAAGCAAGCGCCTCGGTTTTGCGGCGCGATAGCCTGGTGTAAAACAATCCGGCGCAAACGGCTACCAAAACGGCGGCGGCAACTTTCAGCCAGGCGGTATTTAACCTGCGTACTGTTCCTTTATTAATGGTTTGACTTTCTATCCTGTCCCAAAGTGGTTGTTTAAGATGTTGGGTATCACCGCCGGGTTCAGCCTCCGTGTCGAGTTGCTGCAATACGTGCTGCAGTAATTGCAGTTCCTCATCGGTGCATTTACCGGCGTTGAACTTATCGAGTAGTTTTTTTATTTCCTGTTGATTCACCTAATATGGCCTTATATCAAACAAGTGACAGGAAACGGGCAGGTGTACTATAACTTTTTTAAAAAAATAATCAGCAGTAAAAAACGCCCGTAATTATCAAAGGGGATCACGTCGTAATAGCGCTGAACTGATTTCTTTAATCTGCCGAGGGCATTGCTGATCTGGTTGCGTACAGTTTGGTGCGATAAACCTAAAAACTCGGCAATTTGCGGACCGGTCATGTCATGCTCGCGGCTGCACAAATAAACCTCGCGCATTTTTTCGGGCATGTCCGCTATCTCCCGGTTAATCAGTACACGCAACTCTGCAAGGGATAATTTCTGATCGGTGGTATGTTCGTAAGTTTCGGGCAGCGAGGCGATATCTTCTACCGGGCGGGGTTTTGTGCTCTGTTTTTTATACCACTTAAAACTCATGTAATTTATAGAAACCATGAGGTAGGCCTCGAGCGAGCCGTTCACCTGGATGGTAGAGCGATTTTTCCAGATAGACAGGAACAGTTCCTGTACCATATCCATAGCCTCATCCTCGTTTTGGGTCTTCTTTATAGCAAATGATAAAAGCTTATCCGAGTAGCGCTCATATATTTCCCTGAACGCCCCATCGTCACCGCTTTGCAGTTGGAGTAAAAGTTGCGTGTCCGGGTATTGCTTCACAGGGGTATTTTTACAGCGACAAAGTAAGGGTACAAATGTTAAGCTAAATTTAAGGATATATTAATGCTTTAGAAAATACCCGGAACAAAAAATGCTACCGGTTAAGCCCGGCAGCATTAATTTCATTTACATAATGGTGTGAATTGTATTTGTCGCCTAACTCCCTTTCGTCCGCTCAGGGTCTCTCTAAGAGGACACTGAGATATTACCATTTAATTTGATAAAAATTCGTTTTGTATAGGTAATGCGTTAATTTTCGGCCCCTCAGGGTCTCTCTAAGAGGACCCTGAGATATTACCATTTAATTGGATAAAAATTCGTTTTTAGTTAATGTGTTAATTTAACCGATGCTTTGCCCTCAGGGTCCTCTTCGAGAAACCCTGGGGAACCGGAAGCTAAACACCAGAAACGAGAGAAGTTTATTTCCCCAACTCTCTCACCCAAATATTCCGGTAACTGATCGGCTCGCTTTTATCACCGTGCGCCTGCAGTTTAATAGGCGAAGCGCCATGTTTGCGATATTCGGGCTTGCCGATGTAAGGGGTATCCCCTATCAATGAAGTATTATTTTGAACCAGCACCCCGTTGTGAAGCACCGTAGCACGGGCGGCAGATTTTAAGGAACCATCCTCGTTAAACCGCGGAGCCGTCCAGATCACATCATAAGTTTGCCATTCGCCGGGTTTGCGGCAGGCGTTGGCCAGCGGAATGGCCTGTTTATATAAACTGCCTACCTGCCCGTTTACATAAGTTTTATTGTTGTAGTTATCTAACACCTGCAATTCGTAACCACCGGCTCCCCATGGCAGCGCGGCCAGGAAAATCCCGCTATTGCCCCGCGCCTGTCCGCTGCCGGTAATATTTGAAGGGATGCGGTACTCGATATGCAACTGAAAATCCATAAAACGGCGTTTGGTTTGAATATCACCCGCGGTTTTATCAACAGTGATGACTTGGTCATCAACCTTCCATTTATGACTGGAGGTACTATCGTTGGTAGCCACCCATTCGTCCAGGTTTTTACCATCAAATAAAATAATTGCATCCGAGGGGGCATCGCCCAACGCTTTTCCCGGCGTAACCACAGCAGGCACCGGCGACCAGATTTCGGTATCCTCGGGTTTGGCGGTTTGTTGCGCTAAGGTTGTTAAAGAACTGCCGGCCAGTAATGCGGCCAAAATAAGTTTGCGTTTCATTGTTCAAATTTAAATCAGGGTAAAACTTTGTTTATTTAGCCAGCGATTTGATCCATAAGGCAATTTTACGGGCTTCTTCCTTAGGCACCTGCGGCATTGGCGGCATAGGTGTTGAATAATCCGGCCAGTGCTCGGGCTTGGGGTTATGAATCAGCTGCACCAATTCGTTTACGCTGTATTTCCGTTTGGCCACATCAACATAAGCCGGACCAACCTGTCTTTTTGTTGCGTTATGGCACGAGAGGCAGGTATTTTTCAGTAATAAGGGTTGCACCTCGGCGTAAGTTGGGATGGCGTTAGGCGCCACAGCTTTAGCAGGAACAACTTTTTTTCCTGGCACAGCTTTCTTCACCGCTGTAGTTGCCGCGGTTTTGGCCGAATTAAAGGTACTCACCTCACTCATGGAAAGTTTTTGCCCTTCGGGGATATTGTTTAAAGTGTAGTAAGCCGTTGGATGTACCAGGTTAAAATAATTTTCCTTATCGCGGATAGCGCCAAGGGTAATGGTATGGATGTAATAACGGCGGAGATTATTAACTATCAGCCTCGCTTTTAAACCATCTGCAGATAATTTTACACCGGTAATCGGGCATTTTTCGGTATTAACCGGCGGGCTCCCGTAAACGCCATGATATTTGTAGATATAACTCTCTATCGAGTACGAAGCGAGATCTTCGGCAACCTTTTTATCAACCGGTTTGGTAAATTCTATCTCAAAGCCATCGGGCATGGCGCGGATGGTGCGCATCTCGAATGGTACTTTATTATTCCATACCAAACGCTGCAGGCCCATAGTGGCCTCCCCGGCAGATCCCCATCCGCGGTTGGTTTCTCCGGCAGCTAACGATCCGTCGGGCAGCCAGGCCAGCCTTACAATACCCGATTGAAAACCGCTCCTGAACGCCCAGGCAGCGCCCTGGTATTCGCCGTTTACTTTTTCCAGAAAAATCCTGTCTACCATGCTTTGCCCCTGGTCGCATACCAGCAATTGCCCTTCAAACGGACCAAAAGCGCCCTCCGGAATTTTAACAATTTCGGAATTGGAGATGCCCAAAATACCGTGAGGCAACCAAACGGCAGGTAACTGTAATTCCGGAATTTCCTTTTTGGCTTCAAATTCGGTTTTAAACTTTTCGTTTACAATATCCTGCGGTTTTACCGGCTGACCGTCTTTATCAAACTCAATACGAGGGTTATTTTTGGCGAAGAACTGTTCGGAAGTTAGCTTTAGCGGCGAGTTGGGTAAGCCCGTCCAGACCAAACTTGACGGATGCCCCATAAAAGCCCCTTTTTTAACCGGCATGATACTACCCGAGCCAACCCAATCGCCCTGGTTATCTGAATACCATAGTTCACCATCAATCATACTGATGCCGCAAGGCGAGCGGAAACCCGCCGCCCAGGGGGTAACGGTACCATCTTCCTTAATATTTAAAGCCCAGCCTCGCCATGGCACAAAGCTTTTGGGGTGCCACCAGTCATACGGAAAACCCAGATTAAGCGTAACGAAAAATGAACCATCGGGCGCTAATTTAGGCCCGAAGCTGTATTCGTGGTAATTACCGGATAACGGCCAGGCGTAAATGGTTTCAAAAACATCGGCCTTACCATCCATATTGGTATCAGCCAGTTTGGTAAGCTCGCCGCGCTGCACCACGTACAGGGCGCCGTCTTTCCAGGCAGCCCCTAATACTTCATGTAACCCCGATGCAAATTTCCTGAAAAATGGATGCCGCCCGGTGGGGTTCTCGACCATAAAAATATCACCCCGCCGGGTGGTAACCGCAAGTGTGCCATTGGGTAAGGTGCATAAACCGCCTACCTCCAATATGGTACCTTCGGGAGCCGGTATTTTCATGATCTTAAAAAAATCGTCTTCTTTGGGCGATTCGGCCTGGGCAAATGTATTTTGGGTACCGCTCAACAGCGCGGCGGTTATCAGCGTAAATAAAAACGTGCCTTTTCTTACTATTTGTTTTACTATTGTATTCATAACCAAGGCAGCTTAAAAAATAATGGAATAGGTTAATTTATTTTTAATGGGGACGATCAGCTCCTGTTTATCGCCCATCTGCCGGGTAATGGCTTTAGCACGGTCCGCTTCATCAAGCCGGATGTAATACGATTTATCATCGATGGCGTATAAACCATCACCAAGCGTTTCGATATTGCCCGAGGCTAAATGATAATACAAACCCTCCACCGGGTTTTGTAAAGTCACCTCCCGGTGGATGCCCTGTCCGCCCGGCATCACACTGCTGGCATCATTTACAACCGATCCGTAAACAATATATTTAAAAGCGGGCACATCATCAGCATTTAAAACGTAACCTTTAGGTTTAAAAGCGGTACCTGTGGTATCTAAAGCCCAAACCGCTTTTTCGTCGCTTAATTTTTCGATGGCCGGAACAGGTTTGCCAAGGTATTGCACCGAGCCGGCCGGGCGGGATGAACCGTCGCCCCTGTCATGCCACATCGGGGTAGCATCTAAAAAGCCGCCCCTCCATATCTGTACAATCATTCCCTTATCCAGGTCATAGGTATAATGCAACAACTCCGGGCTGCCTACGTTAACACCGTGAGTTACCCGGATGCCGCCTGGCAGATCAGAAAAGCTACGCACCACCGTGTTCGCCGCTGCATCGATCAGGATCGGATCCACCGGGTCATTGTTACTCACATTGGCATCGCTTAACAAATACTCGCGAATGCCCGGTCCTGAAACGGTTAAGCCCAAAGCGGGCCTTACCCATTCCACTGTTTTTAAATAGGATATTTCAAAAGAATGATTGCCCGGCTGTAACTGAACTTTGTTTTCGCCATAACCATCAGCCATCGCTATCACACTGCTGCCATCAATACCAAAAGCTCCTTTGCCACCAGGTACGTTTATTTTGAAAACGTACTCACCGGCATCTTTTACTTCGATATTGCCGGTGTACACCATGGTAAAATCGTTATTTAAACGGGCCTGGTTTGAAGACATGATGGTAGATGAGCCTTCCGCATCAGGCTTTTGTTTCTGCAAATCGCTTACGCTAAGGTTTGTTGCCTTATATACTTTATACTTCAAACCGGAAAGTGCAGGGTGAGGCTTATCGAACGCGGTGATTTTGATATTACGGAAAGCCACAGGCCCATGATCGCCCTGAATGCGCAACGGGCCGAGTGCCGCGTCCCGGGCATCGATGGCTCCCCGGGTTGGGCCCGCAAGTTCTACATTATCCTGTATCAGTACGCCGTTTAGCCAAACATAAAGCATCCTGGCATTGGCATTTTTTTGCCCGTTGGCATCAAAACGCGCTGCCTGGAACGAAATTTTGATATGCTGCCATAAACCTGGCGCCCTGCTGGCATTTTGCCTCGGGGCATGGCCGTCGTAACCTTGCTGCCCCTCGGGTTTGCTATCATCCCAACGTTCATAAATACCACCATTATCACCCGACTTAGGGTTTACCGTACCCCAGCTATCCAGCAACTGGATTTCATACCGGCCCTGTAAATAGATGCCCGAGTTTGAGCCTTTGGCCATCATGTAATCCAGCTCCAGATCCATATCCCCATAAGTGGTTTTGCTAAACAGATCTTTAGCGCCTTTTTTACCGGGCTGGTTTACCAGGATACCAGCGCCATCTTTAGTGGTTAACACTTCCTGTTGGGCAAGGTCGGCCTGCACGTTGGATGCCGTTTTCCAGTTGGGGGACGGGTTATCAAAAAAAGAAAGGTCACGGAGAGGCACCTGTGTTTGCGCCATCAGGTTTTGAAAGCCCAGGGTGCATACCAGTGCCATCCAAAACTTTTTGCCGCGAAAAAGCTTAGCTGACGGATTAATACAACGCATTGCTATTGATTATAATATGGTTTATTAGTTAGGGACGATCAGACATCATCACCAATTTATTGCCTGCAATATAATCATTTACCGCAATCGATTGTTAAAATTAATCAAGAACCCGTATCAATGGCATTACGGCTTCCACTCTTTTAAACTTTCATCCGGCTGGCCTCCGTAAAGTTTCCGGGTAAGGGTGTCAATATAAACCCAGCTATCAGAAACAAATACAGCGATTTCATCATCGATGTTGTCGTGGCCAACGTTATAAATAAAGTATTTTGATTTGCCCCGCTGCCGTATGCTGTCAAACAGCCATTGTTCATTTATCGAGGTATCAGCTACAGACATTTACACTAATTCATTGCCCGAATTCTTGACATATGCCGTTAACAGCGAATCTATCCAGCCATGATCCGGCGGTGTATCAGGATAATCAATTTTTTCATTTTCGGCTTCCTGTACATACTTCGGGGAATCTGGTTTTTGCTTAGCGCTAATAGTGTCTGCTTTCTTTGTAACAACAACTTTTGGTTGTTGATTACAACTCAGCGCCAGCAATGATATCCCTACAGGCAACAAATGGGTTTTCATGATAAGGCAATCGGTTTTAAAGGCCCCAAAGTAATCACTTATCAGGAACAATGCAATAATTATGTTACTTATAGCTATCAACAGGGATAAATAAGCTACAAAATGCACTTTTTATTACCTTAGGCTTTATGAAACAATTTTACGCTCCTACCTGCAGCCTTGTCAGCAAGGCAAGGCCGTTTGTTTTAGGCATGTTGCTTTGCGGCAGCATAGCCTCGGCCCAATCCAACAACCCGGTTATTAACAATATCATGAATGAAGAAACCGGCAATTCGCAACTTGAAAAGCTGGCTCATGAACTTTTTGACGGTATTGGCCCGCGTTTGGTAGGCACTCCGCAAATGAAACAGGCCAACGACTGGGCCGTGGCCAAATACAAAAGCTGGGATATTGAGGCCAAAAACGAAAAATGGGGCGAATGGCGCGGCTGGGAACGCGGCGTATCGCATATTGATATGGTATCGCCGAGGGTAAAATCGCTGGAAGGTACGCAACTGGCCTGGAGCCCGGGTATGAGCAAAAAAACTGCCACAGCCGAAATTGTGATCCTGCCGGATGTGGCCGATTCTGTTGCATTTCAGCAATGGCTGCCCAATATAAAAGGTAAGTTTGTAATGATCTCCATGTGCCAGCCAACGGGCAGGCCTGATTATAACTGGCAGGAGTTTGCCTTGAAAGAATCGTTTGATAAAATGAAAGCTGAGCGCTCCGCTCAAACGGATGCATGGAAAAAACGGATCACTAAAACGGGCTTTACCACACGTACATTGCCGGTAGCGCTGGAAAATGCAGGTGCCGTTGGCATTTTAACCAATAACTGGTCGGCTGGCTTTGGGGTTGACAAGATCTTTTCGGCATATACTAAAAAAGTTCCTACTGTGGACATCGCTTTAGAGGATTACGGCATGCTGTACCGCCTGGTTGAAAACGGCGATAAACCGGTAATCAGCATACACTGCGAATCAAAAGAATTGGGTGTTGTACCAACCTTTAACACCATTGCCGAGATAAAAGGTTCTGAAAAACCTAATGAATATGTAATGCTGAGCGCCCACTTCGATTCGTGGGATGGCGGTACCGGCGCTACGGACAATGGTACAGGTACGCTGACCATGATGGAGGCGATGCGTTTATTGAAAAAGTTTTACCCGCACCCAAAACGCACCATTTTGGTTGGCCATTGGGGCAGTGAAGAAGAAGGCCTGAACGGCTCGCGCGCGTTTGTTGAAGATCATCCTGAAATTGTTGCAAACCTGCAGGCCTTGTTTAACCAGGATAATGGTACAGGCCGCGTGGTTAACTTGACAGGGCAAGGCTTTGTGGAGGCTAAGGATTATTTAACCCGTTGGTTGAGTGCTGTACCTGATACTATAAAAAACAGGATTAAAACCGTATTTCCGGGCCAACCGGGTGGCGGCGGATCAGACTTTGCTTCGTTTGTGGCCGTGGGCGCACCGGGCTTTTCTTTAAGCTCGCTCAACTGGTCGTACGGATCGTACACCTGGCATACCAACCGGGATACCTATGATAAGGTGGTGTTTGATGATTTGAAAAACAACGCCATTTTAGCGGCCATTTTAGCTTATATGGCAAGTGAGGATCCTGCTAAAACGGTGAATACCAAAACTGAAGGCATTAAGTGGCCTGCTCAGGTAAAAGCTACGCGACGCGGCGGACTGGACAAGTAAACAGTCAATGCCAGTACCATAACAGTTACCTGTAATAAAATAATAAGCCGCCCAAACAAGGCGGCTTATCGTTTTAAATCTCTTGTTGCTCCAGCTCGGCTGTATATTTCCCTTCGCGCGCGAGGGTATTGATGTGCGCCCGCTCATATAAAAGGCGCTGAGCTTCGGCAATATTTTCGTCCCTTCCACCCCATTTCTCCAAACAAGGTTGCTGAACCGCCCTTGAATACGAAAAAGTTAGCGCCCATGGCATTTTATCTTTAAAACGTACGTGCATGGCGTTCAGCCTTTCAGAGGCCAGTTCAGGCGACTGTCCGCCGGATAAAAAGGCGATACCCGGTACTGAAGCGGGTACGCACCTTAAAAAACAATTGATGGTGGCGTCTGCCACGGCATCCGCGTTATCCTGCTGTGGCGATTGCAGACCGGGCACAATCATATTGGGTTTTAATATCATGCCCTCAAAACTCACCCTTTGCTGATAAAGTTGGTTGAATACCGTGTGCAACACCTCGGTAGTAACTTCCGCACAGGTTTTAAGCGAATGGTTGCCATCCATCAACACCTCCGGCTCAACAATGGGCACCATGCCAATTTCCTGGCAAATAATAGCATAGCGGGCCAGTAAAAAAGCGTTGGCTTTAATGTTGCCGCTGGTAGGCGTATTATTACCAATGGTGATCACCGCACGCCATTTGGCAAAACGGGCGCCTAACGCGTAGTATTCGGTAAGGCGTTTATGTAAATTATCAAGCCCTTCGGTTATCTTCTCGTCCGGAAAGCCGTCCATATCTATCGCTCCTTCATCTACCTTTATACCGGGTACAATACCTTTTTCTTTCAGTGTCTCAATAAATAACTTACCGTCGGCTGTACTTTGCCTGATGGTTTCATCAAACAAAATAGCCCCGCTTATAGCTTCTTCCAACCTGGGCGTGGTCACGATCAGCTCCCGGTATTTACGGCGGTACTCTTCGGTTTGCGGAATATCAAGCGCCTGGAAACGCTTGTTACAGGTTGATGTACTTTCGTCCATCGCCAAAAGGCCTTTGTTGCCGGCCATCAGTTGCTTCGCTATATTTTTCAGGCTTTGCAGTTCCATAGGTGGTGGTATTAATGAGTGAACAACGCAAGTTAAGCACACTTGTTTCAGTACTTAAAAAACAAAAGCCACATTTACTTAAATGTGACTTTTATGATACCATTATGGTACGTTAACGCTTATTTGGCAAAGCCATCGGGCACAAAATCAAGCGACACGGAATTCATGCAAAAACGTTTATAGGTTGGCGGCGGACCGTCATCAAATATATGCCCCAGATGCGAATCGCAACGGGCGCAAAGCACCTCGGTACGGCTCATCCCGTATGAGTTGTCCTGTTTATAAATCACGCTGTTTTTACGCACCGGCTCGAAAAAGCTTGGCCAGCCGCAATCGCTGGCAAATTTGGCATCCGATCGGAACAGTTTATTACCGCATACGGCACAGTAGTAAGTGCCCCTGGTTGTTTTATCCCAATATTGCCCGGTAAAGGCACGTTCGGTAGCCACCTCCCTCGCGGTGGCATATAACGCCGGCGACAGTATCTTTTTCCATTCGGCGTTTGATACGTTTAAATGCCGGGTATCTGTAGTGGAATAATACGGGTTGTTTTCATGGCCTTTTTCAGTTTTCAGTTGCTGCGCGAAGGCACCGCTATAGCAGAGCAATAAAGCCGCTAATACATATATCCCTTTCATTATTGCTTCAGTTTATTTTTAAATACTTTTTTAAATTTCTCTAACTCCGGCTGGATCACGTATTTACAATACGGCTGTTCGCCGTTTTGGTTAAAATAGTTTTGATGGTAATCTTCGGCTTTATAAAAAGCTTTGTAAGGTACCACCTGGGTTACTATCGGGTTTTTATAAGCCTTTTCGGCATTCAGCTTGCTGATATAATACTGCGCTTTTTGTTTTTGCGCGTTGTTATGGTAAAATATGGCCGAGCGGTATTGCGTGCCTACATCATTACCCTGCCTGTTTAGTTGGGTAGGATCATGCGCAACAAAAAAAGCGGCGAGCAATTCATCATACGAGATGATTGCCGGATCATAAATAATATTACAAGCCTCGGCATGACCGGTGGTACCGGTGCAAACCAGTTCGTATGAAGGGTTGGCCACATGCCCCCCGGAAAAGCCGGAAATAACCTTCTCTACACCCTTTAACTGCTGAAACTTAGCCTCGGTGCACCAGAAACAACCGGTAGCAAAAGTGGCCGTATCCAAAACCTTTTTTGGCGGGGCCGATGCAAACGAATTAACAACGACCGCCGATAGCACGATCACTAAACAAATTATCTTTTTCATTTATGGTTTTATTTATCAATACCAGATGTATTCAGGATAACTAACGTAAAAAAATGCATGGGGAGATGAACAAAGTTATCAATTTACAGCAATGTGATAGTTGGTTGACAAAAGGCTTTGTTTAAGGTTGAGGCATGTAATACCTTTAGCTGATGGAGAATCTGAAACTATTTATGCTGATGCTGGGCTGCAAACCGCCGGGCCGACATACCGAACAACACGATATTTTCTTCGGGATAGCGGCAAGCCTCCGCGACCTGGTACCACAGATTCATTCCTTTTGGCCCGGGCCGCAGAAAATCCATATTGATGCCTGGCGCGAGGTTAATAAAGTTGACGGGTATGAGGTAAATATCGTACCCCGCGATAATGATATTGGTCAGACCAACAAGCTTTTTTTCATTAATTTAGGCGGCTACCAGCCCAACAGGTTTGAAGAGCAGCACCACATAGTACTTACCGTACAGCAAGATTTTGCTTCGGCATCTAAAGCGGCCAAAGCAACTCACTTTTTTAAGCACAATCATTTTGCCGGTGCCAACGCGCACATCGACGACAAATACGGGGTTGATGTGGATGATATTTACCTGGTGGAAGATATTCTCAGTCCCTCGCAAAAAGAAAGCTTCCGCATTGCGCTTGTTCCAAATAGTAATTTACCCGAAGACGCTATAAACCTCGGTTATTTTAAACTGGATAGATTGTAAAAGAACTTTGTGTAAACAACAATAACTGAAACATTTTATGGTTTTAATAATTGTAACTACATCAGTTAACCATTAAACCATACCGGTTATGAAACATGCATTCATTTTTGGGACAACCATATTTTTAAGCGAAAACAACACGCTTAATTACAGCGATGGGCTCACTCATATTGAATTTTTAAAGATTTTATCATTTCATGATGAGAGCAAAAACCGCGTACTCACCATCGATGCTCATATTACAAGTAAGGCAGGTAACGAGATCAAAATATCGGCCAATAATAATATCAACGGCGCCAATATCAGGACGGATGTCTCTGCCGGACGAATAAAAGTGTTTGAGCCTGACAATGATGAACCCGTGCTGGACATTTACCAGCTTAACTCACATGAATACCATGGTTTATCAAGCCATATATTAAACGAGATCCATGCGCAGCACCCGGACCATGTAGTTTCCGTTAAAGGTAATTTTACCGTGAACGATGCCCACTTCCTGATTGAGAACGAAAAAATGTTTATTGATCAGAATGGTTATGCCAATGGCGTAGTAAACGCGCATCATGGTGTTATTTTATCCGCTGCTGATATTGATCTGACTTCATAATTCAATCAGCAAACAGAAAGAAACATCAATGATCCTCATACCGGGTTTATCGCGGCATTACTCGATCAATTAACCTATTGGTTAAAGTAGGATTCCGTAACAAATCCGGCATGATATTACGGCTTTTAATCCTGACAGGTCGCTGTGTTATTAAAAAATACCCTTCGCTTTTTTAAGCGTTTTTTCCAGATCTATCCCATCACCTAAAACGCCTTTAAACAGATCGCCTGTTTCCTTAAGGCGATCAATCGAGTTAAAAATGGTAAAGTCGTTCATGGTAAGGCCCGGCTTTACCTCATCCCAATGCAGGGGCATCGAAACTGTAGCGCCGGGTTTTGGTCTTAATGAATACGGACCGGCAATGGTAGCGCCGGGACGGTTCTGCAGAAAGTCGAGATACATTTTGCCTTTACGGTTGGCTATCATACGTTCCAGGCTGGTATAATCCGGTATTTGTTTATGTACGATATTAACGATCAGGCGTGCAAACATCTGCGATTGTTCATAATCATATTGAGCGCCCAGCGGGATGTAAATATGCATCCCTGTTGAGCCGGAAGTTTTGCAGCAGGACGGCACATCGATGGCATCCAATACCTTTTTCACTTCCCTCGCCGCCTCAATTACCTGGTCGAACGTATTTTTATCAGGGTCAAGATCAATCACGCAATAATCCGGGTTATCCGGAGATTGTACGCGGCTAAACCACGGGTTCATTTCAATACAGCCTAAAGAAGCCATCCAAAGCAGGTATGATTCGTCTGATCCTACCAGGTACTTCTTATGCTCGCCATCGCTTGTTGTGTAAGGAAAAGTTTTGGTGATCCAATCGGGCGCCTTGCCTTTCACATCTTTTTGGTAAAAGCTTGAGCCATGAATGCCATTCGGAAAGCGATTGAGCGACATCGGCCTGTCTTTCAAATAAGGCAAAATATATTCTGCTACCTGGTAGTAGTAATTGAACATATCACGCTTGGTAACCTGATCTTCGGGCCAGTAAACTTTACTTAAGTGGGTAAATTTCAGTTCATGGCCGCATATTTTTCTAACCTGGGTTTCGTCTTTGGGGTTGAGTAGTGTTTTGCGGTCGGTATCCTTCACCGGTTTAATGACCTTGGTGTGCTTATTCTTATTTTCGGCTTCGGTTTTCTCCACGGTTTCGGTGGTAGGTTTTGGGGTTTCCAATATTACGTCTTTGGCATTTTTGTCGGTGCGCAAGCCTTTAAACGAGGCCTGCCTGAATACACCGTCGCTTGTTACCTCGGCAAAGGCTACCTCAGCCACCAATTCGGGTTTAAGCCAGGTTGGTTTCGCCCCCATTCGCTGCGGCCTGAAACGTGAAGGTTTGTCTACATCAGGCTCAATATCAAATGGACTTTTATCGGTAATGAGGGGTTTAAAAGCTACCATCATTTCCTTTTGTAACTTATCCGAAAAGCCGGTGCCAACCTTGCCTACGTACTGCAGTTTGCCCTTGTCGTTATACAGAGCAAGTATCAGCGCGCTGAAAGCTTTTGAAGTACCGGCGTTTTTGGTAAAACCGGCTATGATCACCTCCTGTCTGCGGTGAACTTTAATTTTCAACCATTCTTTAGAGCGGAGATCGGACGTGTAAAAGCTGCTTGCTTTTTTAGCAATGATCCCTTCCAGGCCTATCTTTTCAGCAGCGTTAAAAAACTCGATACCATTGGCGTTAAATGCTTCGCTCTGGCGAACACGGTCGTCGGAAGTTGGCAATACTTTTTTTAATATTGCCTGGCGTTGCTTTAAGGGTAACCCGGTAAGATTTTTGCCTTCGTACCAAAGGATGTCAAAAACATAATACACAAGGTTACCATCTGCCTCGCTCCGCCAATTTTGCAAAGCTCCGAAATCAGAAATCCCTTTATTATTCAGCACCAATATTTCTCCGTCAATCACCGCGTTAAGCTTCCAGCCTTTCAATATTTTATTAATAGGATAATACTTATCAAAAGGGAGGTTATTACGCGAAATGAGCTCAGCGTTGTCCTGATCATCAATAATGGCGATGGCCCTGTATCCATCCCATTTTATTTCATAAACCCAATCCGGATCGTCAAAAGGTTCATCAACCAACGTAGCCTTCATCGGTTTAATATTGCGGGGTACCTTACCTTTGGGCGCTTTTTTTATTAACGCCTCCACATCAAAGCTTTCCTGCTCATCGGTATCTACATTTGCAGATAGTTTTTCAACAGGTTCGGCAAGCGCTTTTGCTTTGGCCGATGATTTTCCGGGTTTTTCTATCTCTTCCTCGTGGCCATGCTGCCAAACTTTTTCGCTGGTTTTCTCCATCTTTTCGATGGTTTTGCCCGAAAGAACGGATTTATCTTTTTTGGTGATATCGTTTTCTGATGCGAACTCATCTTTATGCTTAATAAGCAGCCAGCCGTTTTCGCCCATGCCATGGGTTTTCACCAGGGCATACTCGCCCTCCAGTTTTTCGCCATGAAGTTTAATTTTGAGCGAGCCTGATTCGAGTTGTTTAAGCAGGTGTTTTTCCTGCGCTTTTTTACCTTTAATTTCTTCAATAGGCTCATAAGTGCCTTCATCCCAAACTATCACCGTACCGCCGCCGTACTCACCTTCGGGTATAATGCCTTCAAAGTTGCGGTAATCAAATGGATGGTCTTCAACCATCACGGCCAGGCGCTTGGTTTTAGGATCGGTAGAAGGGCCTTTAGGTATAGCCCAGCTTTTAAGTACGCCATCCATCTCAAGCCGGAAATCGTAATGAAGCCGGGAGGCATTGTGCTTCTGCACAACAAACATCAGGTGGTTTTTATCCTTGCTCCTCCCCGCTTTCGGTTCCTCAGTTTTGCTAAAATCCCGTTTTTCTACATATTTATCCAGGCTCATAAAACAGGTGTTTTATTTGTTACTTAAAAACTTGGCTACCGCAGCTGTAGAATTACCTACCGCCCTAACCGCTGTTTTCAGCCTTTCGGGGCGCACACCAAATTTGTTCGCCCAATATTCAACCTCATAGTTTTCGCTGGTGTTGATAAGGTTACCGTTAGTCCAGGAGATTTTGTTGGTATTTTCCATACTTATATTTATGATTGGTAAATACATTAACCAATAAAACCTATTTATGGTTTTAGTATTAGTTAATTAAAATCACTAATAAAAGAAGGCACCTTACTCCCAGCCATCATCGTTTTGCCCCGCGTAATTTGGAATCATGATGTAGATCAATACCGCGAGGCAGCCCAGCAGTATAACACGCGTAAATAAAAAAATGCACATTTCCATAGTGGTAGCTTTTAAATGTTTTAGCTTTTACTACTAACGTATACAGGCTTTATGCCATATACTTAATACGTTGTTTAACAAAACTTTAACTAAAACAAATCGAACACCAGGTTACTATATATCGGCGATTTACTAAAACGCGCATGGAATTTCGCAACGTAAACTATTCAAAACCAGACAACAAGCAACCTACCACTGCTAAACATCCGGCTGGTAACTGGCATAAGTAATTTGGATTCGCAGATTAGTGGAAAACACGCCCCTGTCCTGCCACATCAAAACAGATTATAACAGATTGATGCAATACAACCAGGGTAGTCATATCCGCAATGTAAACCAACAACTATACTGGAAAACGACGATGGGGGCCAAAACCTAATTGGGCAAATAGTTTGGGCAAACATCTTCAACCACCAACAGCCCTTTAGCGCCATCCATGGTTTCGATAGTGTGGATGTATTTATAGGTTTTGGTAAGCTGATCAAAACCCTGGTGAATCACCTTGATATCAAGATCAGTGATCGGAAAATCTTCGCTGTTTTGCAGGCAGCGGAGGCGCTGGCTATTTAACTGCAAAAAATCGTCTGTATAGCCCTTTCCATGCAGATCTATTACCCATTTGGTTAATGTACGATTCATTTTTTTGCAGGTTTTTAAGCTTTTCATGACGCTGATTTTTAAGTTATTAACACAAAAACTATCAATTAGTTTATAAAGGCTACCAACTAATTTGATGATAAACGCTGTTCATTCTGTCACTTTAGCATCAATTATCAAACCAAAATTGCAAAACACTAACTTTCAATAGCTTAAATAGAAATTAACAATAAATTTATAACTATATTTCAGGATATCAACATTAAAAAAACGAAATATAGCTGATCATAATCCATTATTTAACAAGCACATACAACCCACACAACGCAAAACAGCCGGTCAATTGTTGTTTGACCGGCTGTTTTACGTGTTATATATTTATTGGTTACACTCAGTTTTTGGCAACTGCCGTTTTACCGGCTTTGTAACCCAGTGTTGAGAAATAAAGGATAAAAAGGTATATGGGTATCAGCATGATATAGGCTGATTGCGCCGAGAATTTTTCTGAGAAGTAATCGTATAACGGCGGCAGCACAGCACCACCTGCAATACCCATTACCAGCAATGACGAAGCTATTTTGGTAAACCTGCCCAAACCGGCCAATGCCAGCGGCCAGATAGCAGGCCACATTAACGGATTGGCAAGGCCTAACAAAGCGATACAAAATACCGAGGCGTAACCGTGAGTTAGTAAAGTAGCGATGGTTAAAACAACACCCAATATTGCCGAAGCAATCAGCGCTTTTTGCTGCGTGATAATTTTAGGGATACAGAAAACCCCAAACAAATAGCCAACTATCATAGATACGAGGGTACACGATGTAAAAAACCTAGCGGTTAACAGAGGGATATGCTGAGACGTGCCATAAAGTGAAATGGAGTCGCCGGCTATAACTTTGGCGCCAACGTATACAAACAGCGTGGCCACGCCAAGCATCAGGTGCGGGAACTGCACAATACTTGTTTTGTTGGTATTGGCCGCGGCAAAGGTTTCATCTTCATGCTCGGTATTGATTTCGGGTAGTGAAGAAAAATAAATCAGAACGGCCAGTAACACTAAAAACACAACCATAATGCCGTAAGGAAGTATTACCCTTGATGCCAGTTGGTTTTATTCGAGCGTTTTTTCTGTGGCATTCAGTGTTTTCAGCTTATCGGTTATCGCGTCAATATTGTCAAGTACCACAGTACCTAAAATTACCGGGGCTAAGGCGCCTGCAACTTTGTTACAGATGCCCATTATACTGATTCGTTTGGCGGCGGTTTCGGCAGGGCCTAAAATGGTAATATAGGGGTTTGATGCCGTTTGTAATACCGTTAGCCCTGTTCCCTGCACAAATAAACCTATTAAAAATATGCTGTAGGTACGCGTTACCGCTGCGGGGATAAATATAAGCGCGCCTATGGCCATTACAAACGGGCCGATGGCCATTCCGTTTTTAAAACCGAATTTTTTGATGGTTTTACCTGCCGGAATACCCATCACCACGTAGGCGATGTAAAAAGCGGTGGTTACAAAATAGGCTTCCTTGGTAGTGAGCTCGCAGGCTATCTTTAAGTAAGGAATAAGGGTTCCGTTCATCCAGGTTACAAAACCGAAAATGAAAAATAACGCCCCGATAATTACTATCGGGTTTATCGCCGATTTTTTTACCGGCGAATCAATAACTGAACTTGCTGTTTGGGCCATAGTATATAGTTTAATTAGGGGATTATTTTGTTCAATCAAATAGCAGCGTACCAAAAAATTGCGGTAAATGAAAATCAGGATCGGCGGTTGGAATGTTATTCCAGCTTAAAAAATGAGGTTCTGGCAGGTCGTCGCCGCACTTAAAAAAGTTAACCCGGCACCCGCGCTGCTTCAGTGTGGTCAGGTGATGATGAATAAAAACCTCGAACGGGATCAATAAAGTAAGCTCCCAGCTGTTAAGCGTGGCGTCACCATCGGCCAAACTCATGTTGCTTAGCGCTTTGATCTTTTCAACTTTCGCGCGGGGGATCTCTTCCCTGTTATGCCTGTTTATGCCATAACCAACAAGCGCGGTACCAAGCGCGTTAAATTCAAGGTTATAATAACTGCCGTCGGTATCAAAACCGATAAAAAACTCTACACAGCTATCTTTATAAACGGGGGCGTTAGCGGTGGTATAAACAGCCGCGGTATGTTGTTCCTTTACAAAATACTTCAGCGCGATGCCTTGTTCTGTATATCCGATGACGAAATTAACCTCAGGGCGGTAACCGCTCTTTGTCCACAATAAATTATTTATGGCATGCTTCCCGGACAGATCGAGTGCTGCTGATAGTCCGGATAAATTTTCGGCCGTGTCAATTCCAGGAATGAATGCCGCGTGTAGTTGTTTCACCAATGATTAAAATTACTTGAAGTCAATTTATTAAAAACGCAGCAATAAGCAATCATCAACAAAAAATCTGCAATAACCGCCGCATTTTGTTAGCAAAATACACAAAAGTTTATAAAAAAATTAAAAATCTAAATTTTACTTATTAAAAAAACACAAAAACTTTCAACTATTACATGTTCTTATCAGTTCAATAAAAAAGCCTTTGCTTTTGCGGTTAATTATTAAGTAACTTGGCTTTGATAAGAAAAACTTTCATCAATCAAGTGCTACTTTAAATGACAACTCCCCTATCATCTTCCTCCGAACCATGGGCACAGCAACCAGGGCTGCAAAACTGGTCGGGTAATTTAGCTTTCAGTACCGCGAACATATTTTATCCGCAAACGGTTGAGGAGGTACAGCAACTGGTTAAAAAGCATCGTAAAATAAAAGTGTTAGGTACAAGGCATTGTTTTAACCCTATTGCCGATAGTAAGGACAACCTGATTTCCAGCCGCGATTTGAATAAGATCTTATCATTGGATAAGCAAAACCGAACAGTAACCGTTGAAGGTGGTATTAAATACGGCGAACTTGCCCCATACCTGCACCAGGAAGGTTTTGCCTTGCATAACCTCGCTTCGCTGCCGCATATCTCCGTGGCAGGCTCCATAGCTACAGGCACCCATGGTTCAGGGATTAAAAACGGGAATTTATCGAGCGCGGTTACCGGGCTGGAGCTTGTGAAAGCCGATGGAAGTATAGTGCAATTATCCGCATCAAAAAACAACGGGCAGTTTAACGCCGCGGCGGTGGGCTTAGGGGCTTTAGGCGTAATTACCAAAGTAACGCTGCAGGTTGAGCCCACTTTTATGATGAAACAGCATGTTTTTACCCACCTGCCCATGAGCCGGTTAAAACAGCATTTTGAGGCGATTGTATCTGCCGCTTACAGTGTAAGTTTATTTACCGACTGGCAGGCCGACAGCATTAACGAAGTTTGGATCAAGAGCCGGGTCGGTTCAGGCGAAATCGAAAACCTTCAAGAGTTTTATGGAGCGAAAGCGGCCACTGGGAACCTGCACCCTATTATGGGCATCTCCGCCGAAAACTGTACCGAGCAAATGGGCGTTGCAGGGCCGTGGCACGAACGCCTTCCGCATTTTAAAATGGGCTTTACGCCAAGCAGCGGCAAGGAATTGCAATCGGAGTTTTTTGTACCCTTTAACCATGCCGTTGAAGCGATAGAAGCTGTTTCGAGGTTAGGCAGGCAAATCGGTCCGCATTTATTTATTTCAGAGATCCGCACCGTAGCCGCCGACGAGCTGTGGATGAGCCCCGCGTACCATCAAAAATCTGTAGCGATACATTTTACCTGGAAACAGGAAACCAAAGCCGTAATGCAATTACTGCCTCAAATTGAGAAGGAACTCGCGCCGTTTAACGCGCGGCCGCACTGGGGCAAAATATTTACAATACCCGCCAAAACATTAGCTTCCCGCTACGAAAAAATGGAGGCATTTAAGGCGATGGTGGATGAATTTGATCCCGACGGGAAATTCAGGAACCAGTTTTTAACAAACGTACTGTACGGTTAAGAGTGTAAAAATTAAGGCTGCTGCCTGCGCGGGCGCTTTGCCCTAACGGGCGCGGCAGGCTCAAATTCCTGGCGGGCATTGTTATCGCGCTGCGGATAACGAGGCTTGTTATAACCCTGCGGCTTTACTTTATTAAAAGCCGGTTTAGGTTTGGCAAATTGCTGCTGCCTTGCCTGTGGCTGGTGTTTAAGTTCGGCTATGCGTACGCTGATCTCACGGTCGTCTATGGTAGCGCCGTTCATCGCGTCGATGGCGCGCTGGGCACCGGCTTCATCACTCATTTCCAAAAACCCGTACCCTTTACTTATCCCGCTGTCCTTGTCGGTAATAATGCGAACGGAGTTTACCGTACCGTAGGCGCTAAATAGCTCAACAAGCTCAATCTCTTCCATATCCCGCGGAAAACCCACTATAAAAAGCTTAATCATAAATGATTCAATTGCAAAAGGTGATCAGTGGGCAAATATAATGCACAAAAACGGTTTGATGTACAACACAACAGCAGGTTAAAGGTATATTTTATAAAAAACACACAGTATTTTACCCAGCGCACCAGTTTTACACTAAAAAAGCCATAGCGATTATTCTGCTACAGCTTTTCAATATATTTTAAACCAACCTGTTCAGCTGAAATTAAAGTTCGGTAACAGGTACCGCACCAGGCAACACAACAGGAACAGGGCTGCAATAAACTTTCAAAAATTCGGCTTTGGAATCGCGGTAAGAGCTAACGGCACCCAAAACACTCATCATTTTAATATAGCACCAGGCCAGATCAAACTGATAAGGCTTAAACCCAGAACGGGCGCTTTTGGGATACAAATGATGATTATTATGCCACTCGCCGGCTACGTAACCCGGCCAAAGCTGGTTTATTGACATATCCTCACGATTATGATCAATACCTTCGCGGCGCATGTCTTTACCTTTACCATGCCCTTCGTAATTAAAAGTACGCACACCTACGGCCCAGATGCCTGCCGAACCGAATACGGCGCATGCCAGCGCCAAACCTCCTATCAGGTAAAATGCCCCAAACCAAAAACCCCAGTTTAACACTATCCCGATAATGGTACGGGCCGGGTTGGCGAGGGTTCCCCACTTTTGGTATTGTTTATAGGTGTTTACCTTTACGCCGGTATGCTTCATTAAATTAACACATTTAGCATAGCTGGCTTCGTTCATACCGCGCGCTATAGGCTGGTGGTTTACATCAGCCAGGAAACAATACATAAAACCGCCTTGCGCGTTGTACGGATCGCCGGGCTGATCAGATAACGCGTGATGCACGTGGTGCGATACCGCGTAAATCTCCTCCGGAATAATTTTAAGGGTTAGATTTTGCGTAAAAAACCGCCAGAAATTATTTTTAAAGGTATAAGCGCCGTGCGTGCAGTATCTGTGATGCCAGATGGTACCATGGGTGCCCATAATGATCATGCTGTAAATAAAGGCTACAATAAGCCCGCTAATACTGAAATATTTAAATATAAAAAGCCCCAAAAAAGGCACCAAGGCCAGCACCAAAATCCAGCTTAAAAACGATAACCAGTTCTTTTTGTCCTTGAAAACATTAAGTCGTTTAAAAAATTCAGCGATAATTTGTTTGTTGGTGGGTTTAGATAAGTTGCCCAGTTCATCAGTCCAACCATACGCAGGTGGTTGGAGCACTGTGTTTAAAAAAGCCATTAATGGTGGGGAGATTAATTTATAAGTGGATTTATTTCCGTTGATTTTGTCACAATATAGTAAAAACTATAACTACTTAAATGTATAAACGGAACAAATACTTTTAAATTACCCCACGAGAGATTTAAATTTTTTTCAGTACAATTAAATTACTTTATAAGTAATTACAAAAACAACATTACTTTAAATAAAGTTGCTGCGCAAAATCCCCCCCCGCTACAGTTACCGATACCACAAATGCAGCTGTACTTATGCAACGGCTGCTCCCTCTGCATCTGCCAGTGGCAGGCTAAAACTAAACGTACTTCCTTTATTTATTTCCGAACTTACCCATAATCTACCGCCATTAAACTCAACCAGTTCCCGGCATAAAAACAAACCGATCCCGGTACCCTTTTCGCCCAATGTGCCGGTGGCAATATGCCTGCGGCTATCAGGTTTAAAAAGCGTACTTAATTTTTCGTCCGGAATTCCACGGCCCGTATCCGCTACGCTTACCACAAGGTTCTCCCCTTCTACCTGGGCAGAAAGTGTAATCACACCATTGTTATTGGTAAATTTAATGGCATTGCTTATCAGGTTACTCAGTATTACTTTAACATGCTTTTCATCTGCATTTACAAAAAATTGCGGATGCGCAGCGTTTTTAAACTTTATACTTTTTTGCGTTAGCTGGTAATCAAACATCCGCAACATTTCATTACCTGTGCAGCTGATATTAACCGCCGAGGGCTCAACATGAATGCCTTTGATCTGGTTACCGGCCCATTCAAGCAGGTTGGCCAGTGTTAATTCGGCTCCTTTCACTACCGGTTCAATTTTCTTCATCAGGTCGCCAATCTCGGCGGGGCTCAGCGCATCGTCGGTATTATACAAGTACAGTATGGCATTTAAATTAGCCAGGGGCGTACGCAGATCATGCCCTATCACAGCCAGCAACTTATCTTTTAAATTATTAAGATTGGTAAGGTTTACCGATTGCGCCTCAATCAGCTCTTTCTGACTAAGCAAAGCTTCCTGCTGCCCGTGCATCTGTTCAAGTAAAATTCGTTTTAACTTATATTGACGATAAGTAGCTGACAGGGCTGCGATAACAAAAAGCAACGACACAATTAGTGTAATAATAATTGCTCTTTGCGAATGAAGTTTTTCCCGGTAAGTTCTGGCGCTACGTTCAACAGTAGCGATGTTGTTTAAACGATTATTAAGCTCGAAGTAACTTTGTATCAGCCTGGTGTTGTTACGCTTGTTAACACTATCAACGCTATCAAGCGCGCCGGTATAAAGCTTCTGGTAAACCAACGACTGTTTCAGGTTGTTTTTTTGCTCAAAACTGTAAGCCATTACATTATAGGCCGATGAGATTCCATCCATAATGCCGATGCTATCAGATAAGGCCACGCCCTTTTGAGCCAAAGCAATGGCTTCGTCGTACCGGTTTAAAGCATTGAAAATTTTGGCGCGTTCAATAAATGATATTGCCCTTAACCGCCTGTTGTTAACGGCGTAACTCATGTGGAGGGCGGTATCTGAACAGGCAAGAGCCCGCCCGTACTGTTTTTTTAACCTGAAGGCATTTGCCAGTCTGCTGTATAATATGCACAGGGCAGGCTTGTCATTAATGGCAGTGCTTAGCTGCATGGCCAGCCTGGCATCGGCTATACCCTTATCAAATTGCTTAAGTTTAAGATACAGGAACGACCGTTCGTTGTAAACCTCCGAAAGCATGGCCTGATCAGTGCCCGCGTATCGGCCGGCAATGTCAAGGTTTTTTAAGGCTGTTGCATAGTTTTGCAAATCGATATAAACACGGCCTATAGAACTATAGCACATAGCGAGGGCAAGCGGCTTATTTTTTGACAGGTAACCTAACGCAGAGTTGAAATAAAATAAGCTGATGGGATAATAAGACTGCGACCAGTACACATGCCCCAGATTTAAAAAGGCATATCCCGTACCTTCCTGGTATTTTATTTTTTCAGACAGCAAAAGCGCCCGCTCGGCCAATGCCCTGGCTTCATAGGGCGCGCTAAGATAGGTTTCTTCGGCAAGTTTATTAAGGCTATCGACGGTTTTAGTTGTGACAGCTATATTTTGGCCGGGGCGCTCGTTATGAAAAAAAAGGGCATGCGCAGCGCTATGCGGCATCAAAATGAGCAATATCAGTGCGGCATACCACCTCATTTGTCAAACAGTTAATTATAATCAGGACTGCAATGTAATAAAAAGTTGATATTCAAAGATATCTATCCTGCCACCAGACAGCGTTCGCCGCGCAACAATTCAATGCAATGCTGGTAATTATCGGGCACCTCTATTTGTTGCACCTCCTGCATGTAGCTTTGCTTTATTTCTTTACGGCGGCGGGCCTCTATAAACCGGCGTACCTGGTCTCGGTTTTCAAGAATCAAGCCCGGTACTTTAGCAGGTTTATTATTTTCATCCCTGGCTACCATGGTGAAATAGCTGGTATTGGTGTGCTTAACTGAATTATTTTTGATATTTTCCGATATCACCCTGATCCCCACTACCAACGAGGTGTTACCCACATAATTTACCGAAGCCAGCAATGATACCAGCTCTCCTACTTCAACCGGGTGCAAAAAATCAACCGTATCTATCGATGCTGTTACGCAATAGTTGTTAGCATGCTTGGCCGCGCAAACGTAGGCTACTTTGTCCATCAGCGAAAGCAGGATGCCGCCATGTATTTTACCGCCAAAGTTAGAGTAAGAAGGAATCATCAACTCGGTAATGGTAGTTTGCGAAAAGCCAACCGTTTTATAGTTGGAAGTGTCGGGAATAGAAGTCATGTTATATATTATGAATTTTTATTTGGATGAGGTGGAAAGTCGGAAGTCCGGGCTTCCACACTCACCAATTACTGCAACATTAGTATTACATAGGGGCAAATCACTAAACCTTAGTTAAACTTTAAAGTTCAATACCCTAAATTGACCCTAAACTATGAAAAAACACTTACTCGTAACGCTTCTTTCATTTCTTATTTTACAGGCAGCGTATGCACAACAAGCCCGTGAAGTTCACGGGACTGTTGTTGACAGTGTCGGCGCGGTTCCCGGCCTTACCGTAAAACTTACCTCGGACAAAGACAGTATAGTGGTAGCAACTACCACCGGTGGGGCGTTCTTTTTCCCTTCGGTAGTTTCCAGGAGCTTTAAGATCACTGTAAGCGGCATTGGCTATCAGGCGCTAAGCAGGAAATATGTAATGGATAATGACACCAAACCGATCAGGCTCGATCCTATTAAGATAAACGTACAAACCAATATGCTCAACACGGTGGTGGTATCGGCAGTGATCCCCATCACCATTAAAGAAGATACGGTTGAATATAAGGCCTCCGCCTACAAGGTACGTGAAGGTTCGCCGGTTGAAGACCTGTTAAAAAAACTACCTGGCGTTACTGTTGACAAAGACGGAAATGTAACCGCCCATGGCAAACAGGTTACCAAGGTACGCGTAAACGGCAAGGACTATTTCACCGGTGATGTGCAAACCGCTACCCAAAACCTCCCTGCCGATATTGTTGAAAACATACAGGTAATTGACGATTACGGCGACCAGGCCAACCTTACCGGCATAAAAACCGGCGATCCGGACAAGATTCTGAACATTACCATACAAAAAGGTAAAAACAAGGGCAACTTTGGCCAGGGCAGCGTTGGCGTTGGTAACGACGACAGGTACCAGGCCCGTCTTTCGGCTAATTCATTTTATGATGCCAGGCAACTCTCGCTCATCGGTACCTGGAATAACAACAACACCAACTCGTTTAACCTGGGCAGCAGCGGAGGAGGCGGCGGGCGCGCAGGCCGGGGCGGTGGCGGAAGCGCGGGCGGCACAAGTACCGCCAACGGCATTACCACCAACCGGTCGATAGGAACAAACTATCGTGATGACTGGAGCAAAAAAGTAACGGTGTATGGCAGCTATAGTTTTGCCGATAAAGACAGGGACATTAACAGCACCACCGTACAGCAAAACCTTTATCAATCGGGCAGTATTATCAACACCGATAACAGCACCAATTATAACCATGGCATTAACCACCGGTTTGATTTTAATATCGAATACAAAATAGATACCTCCAACTATATTAAAATCAACCCGGGCGTCTCCTACGCTACTGCCGAAAATACAAGCACCGATGCATTCAGCAACAGGCGTAACGAAACACTGGTAACCGGCAACGAGCTGGCCTTAACCAACAACAATTCGAACTCGGAAAGCCTCAATGTATTATACAACCATAAGTTTCATAAAAAAGGCCGCAATTTTAGCGTAAACGTCAATGTAAGTCACTCAAAAAACACCCAGGAGCTAAATGACCAGTATACCACCCATCAGGATACATCAACAACTAATTTATTTCAGCAAATCAATTCAGATAATCAATCAAACCGGGTTGGGTTGCGTTTTTCGTACATCGAACCGGTTGGTAAAACAACCTATCTCGAAACCAATTACGCCTACAACTATTCAAATACCGATAATAACCGGTATAATTACCGGGTTGATCCGCTAACGGGCAATCAAACCTATGTAGATTCTTTAAGCACTTTGTATAACTACCAGTTTATTACTAACCGCATCGGCTTAAATCTTCGGGGTGCGCAGCCTAAGTATAATTATACCTTGGGCCTTGCCGTGCAGCCATCCAAGCTTGATGGCGAATCGCATAATTTCCATACTACTACCAACACTTTTAATATTATCCCTACCGCCAGGTTTATTTATAACTTTTCAAAAAACCATTCATTTTCATTCAATTACAGCGGCTCCAACGCTCAGCCCTCGTTCGCCCAACTGCAAATACAGCCCGATTATTCGAACCCGCAAAACCGGGTGTATGGCAACCCCAATTTAAAACCGGAGTTTACCAACAGCTTCAATATCAGGTACAACCAGTTTGATATTGCCAGCGGCAACTCACTGTTCACCAGTTTATCATTTGCTGAAACACAGGATAAAATTGTAACCAACTCTTCGCCTGTTACAGATAGTACTTTAACCAAGGGCAATAACACCATACAGGCAACCCGTTACATCAACACCAACGGCTTTTACAACGTAAACGGTAACTACTCGTTTTCAAAACCTTTTGCCGAGCGTAAATACACCGTATCGTTAAACGGCGGCGCAAGCTATAGCAACAACATCTCCTATATCGAAAACCAGCGTAACGAGGGCAAAAACTGGGTGTTTAACCAGGGCGCCAAAATCAGGTTCGACCTGGACAGCATTATGGACAGCGAAGTGAGCGCCAATTACAGCATCAACACCACGCGTTACAGCCTGCCTTCATCCCTCAACACCGATGCCCAGACCTGGACATTGGGACTTGATGGCCGCAATTTCTTTTTTTACAGCTGGGTATTGGGCTATAACCTCACTCAAACCATTAATCACGGTTTCAGTAGCACGGTAAAGGCCAACCCTACCCTGCTGAGCAGCTATGTTGAATACCAGTTTTTGGCTAAGCACATAGCCGCCATCCGTTTCCAGGCTTTTGATATTTTTGATGAAAATAAAGGCATAAGCCGCACGGTATCCGGCAACCAGGTTATTGACACCCGCACTAACCGGCTGGGCAGGTATTTTATGCTCAGCTTTACGCTGAGGTTGCAAAAATTTGCCGGAAGCCGTCCGCAAGGTGGGCGGAGCGGGGGCGACCGTGGGAACTTTGGCGGCGGCAGCAGGCGCGGTGGCAGGGGTTAATTGATAGTTAATACTTGCAGATATGCAAACCTGCTTTATATTTACACAAATCAAAATACCTGCATTGAGAACCATTATCATTACGCTGCTGTCATTTTTTTTGTGGAGAACAGCATCCGGACAAACCAAACCTGCCACTCCGCAACCTGAAACAATCATCCAGAAGCACCGCCTTACCGATTCGGTATTGGAACGGTACAGTGTGCTTAAAAGCGATAAATATACCCGGCAGGGGTTATACCAGGCCATTTATCAAAAAAACTACGCCCTGGCCAGCGGCTATTATACCAATGGTAAAAAAACGGGCACCTGGCATTTTTTTGATACCCGCGGCAACCTGGTTCAAAACTTTGATTATAACACCAACCAAATCACCTACGAAGCGCCGGAGGATAGCACGTCAAATCTGCAATATAGTGTAGATGTGCCGTTAAACGATAGTTCGAAGGTTACCAAACCGCTTAAAGTCGGAGGAAGATATTTTGGTTACCTGCCTTATCTTAACCTGTTTAAACTCCCGCCCGACCTGATTAACATCAACCCGAATATGTCATGGGGAATGGTAGAATTGCTAATCAGTCCGCTCGGCAGGCTGGCCTCTTTTAAGGTTCACGTTTATAGCGGACCGGTTTACCATAAAATTTTTAACATGAGCATTGATGTGCCTGATGAAGCTGATAAGATCTTTATCCCGGCTACGGTGAACGGTGAAGCGGTGAGTTGCAGGGTAGCTATTAAATGCGCCTTTAGAAGTGATGGAGGTTTGGAGTTTTTTTAAGCCGAGTCAACATCCCACTATCGCGGGTTTAGCGACGGATAGTGTTAAAATAAAAAAGGGTGGTTTCAAATCTGAAACCACCCTTTTTTATATCTTACTCCCCCTTTAGGGGGTTTGGGGGGATTAATGGTGGTGATGACCATCCGGGCCATGTGCATGCCCATGCGATAACTCTTCGGGAGTTGCAGGGCGCACGTTGATAATTTCGCCTTTAAAATGTAAGGCCTGGCCGGCCATCGGGTGGTTCAAATCAACAATAACCGCGTCTTCGGCAATTGAAACTACCACAGCCTGGAAACGATGGCCCTGGTTATCCTGTAAAGGCAAAACGCTGCCAATTTCAGGCATTTCAGTTCCCTGAAACATTTCTTTAGGCAGGTTGGCTACTGCCTCATCATCATATACACCGTAAGCATCCTCGGGCGAAAGGCGAAACTCATAGCTGTCGCCGGTTGAAAGTGTGCTCAGGTTTTCTTCAAATTTAGGCAGCATCTGGCCTGCGCCAAATAAAAATGTAAGCGGTTGTTCCTGAGTGGCACTTTCTACTAAATCTTCAGTGCCGGTGTTTTCGCGGTCAACGTACAAATCGTAGGTTAACGATACTACGTGTTGTGGTTCAATCTTCATTGTAAATTATTTTTAATTTTAAAATCTGGCTTCCACCTCTTTCAGGGCGTCGGCCGGGTTGTGTGCAGGTAATCCGCAGGTTTTATCTTTACAAATGAAAATTTGCGTTGATGCACCAAACTTATCCTGTAGCAAAGGTAAACTTCCTGTAATACCCCCCAACATAATTTTATTGGGGATGTAACTATTTTCTATTTCCCTTCTAAAAGCTTCGGCATTGTTGCCGGTTATGGCAATTTCATTTACGCCAAACACCTCATCCAACAAAAGCGCTACCCAGTTTGAATAGGCCGAGCCGTACTTTGTTAATTGCGGCATTACATTGCGTAACAGTTGTGCCGAAACTTCCGTGTATTCTTCATTATCAAAAAGCAAGCCTAATTTTTTAAGTACCCGTGCCATTACGGAATTGGAGGCGGGAATCACGCCATCCATAATTTCCGATTTACGGGCAATCAGCTGTTCGTCATCATCGGCAGTGAAAAAGAAGATGCCTTTACTTTCATCGTAATAATGAATTAAAGCCGTATCTGCCAGTTTACGGGCTTCCATCAGCCAGCGTTCGTTAAAGGTAACTTCGTACAAAGCAATTAACCCATCAATCACATTAGCGTAATCATCTAAAAACGCTACCGGTTTATCATGTGCCGATGTGGCGTTATAAACACGTGATAGCCTGCCACTTTGGCTAACAAGGTTATTTAAAATAAATTCAGCATTATTCAGCGCGATATCAAGGTACTCCGGTTTATTAAAAGCGCGATAGGCATCGGCAAGGCCTTTCAGCATTAAACCATTCCAGGAGGTGAGGATTTTATAATCCAACCCGGGCCTCACCCGTGATGCGCGCGCTTCAAGTACTTTTTGACGGGATGTATGGATCTTGCCGGATAATTCTTCAACTGATAAGCCTAACTTTTGAGCCAAGTCTTCGTCGCTATCTTTTCGGAATAATACATTCGATTCTTCTTCTTCCCAATTACCATCTTCGGTAATATTGTAGTAGATACAGAACAGCCCCGCGTCATCGCCCAAAACTTCTTCTATCTCCTTTTTCGTAAAAATGTAAAACTTCCCCTCCTTGCCTTCGCTGTCGGCATCAAGCGCGGAGTAGAAACCATAATCCGCCGACATGAGTTCGCCGGTGCTGAAAGTGATGACTTCGTCAACAATCTTCCTATACAATTCGTCGGGCTGCCAGGTATAGGCCTCGGCATATAAACTAATAAGCTGGGCATTGTCGTAAAGCATTTTTTCAAAATGCGGCACGTGCCAACGTCCATCAACCGAATAGCGGGCAAAACCACCGCCCACATGATCATAAATACCGCCGAAAGCCATTTTGTGCAGCGTAAGTTTTACCTGGGCGGTAACCTCATCATCCTTCATTAGATACGCATAACGCATTAATGCCTGCCAGTTGTTGGGCATCGGGAATTTAGGCGCGTTGCCGCTGCCCCCCTCCTGCTTATCAAAATAGCGTTTCCAATTATTTATTATGGCTTCCAGATCGGTTTTGGCATACTGTGCCTGCGCCACCACAAAATCTATCGACTCGTAATTCCGGATCCCCTCAGTTAAGCGTACAGCATAATCTTCAGCTTCTTCGGGTTTTTGTTTATAAAAATCCGCAAGGTTAAACAGCAGCGAAGTCCAGTCGTTTTTACGAAAGTAAGTGCCGCCGTAAATTGGCCGCTGATCGGGCAGGCAAATGCAATTTAAAGGCCAGCCGCCCCTACCGCTCATCAGCTGTACAGCGCTCATATAAATCTGGTCAACATCCGGGCGCTCTTCCCTATCCACCTTAATGCAAACAAAATATTCGTTCATTACCGCCGCTACCTGCTCATCCTCAAAACTTTCGTGCTCCATTACATGGCACCAGTGGCAGGCCGAATAACCAATGCTCACTAAAATGAGTTTATTCTCGGCTTTGGCCCTATCCAGGGCTTCCTTTCCCCATGGGTACCAATTAACCGGGTTATTGGCATGTTGTAATAAATATGGAGATGTTGAATTAGCCAGACGGTTCATATATGTAATGTATTTACTGCAAAGGTGCAGATATAATTGTACCTGCAGGATAAATGCAGGTTATTTAGAAAAGTTTTTACGGAGAGAATATAAAAGCAGTGAATGAAACGCGCAAAGGCGCAAAGCCGATAAGGAAACCCTGCGTACTCACGGCTTTGCGCACCTTTTACAAACTGGTAATAACTTACTGCAACAACCCAGTCGGTATTTTCCCATCCACTTTGCCAAACGGGATGTCCAGCAATTTCACCATAATTGGCGTCATATCGCGCAGGTTCATTTCTTCAATCACCGCGCCTTTACGGATACCCGGACCGTGAGCGATCAAACCTGTACGTATATTTTTTGTATCCGGAAAATGCCCATGGGTACCGCCTTTACCTTGTTTTACTGCATTGCCGTTAATGGCCGGACTAAATGAGGCATCCTGCTCACCTGTAAGAGCGAAAGCTACGTTAGGATTGTAACCGCCTTTGGTAAGTTGTTCTTTGGTAATTAAACGATAATACTGCTTCACGCTATCTGGTTGAGCCGCCAATAAAGCTTTTACCTTTTCGGCGGTCGCTTTGTCGGCTGGATCTTTCAGGTACAGGTATGCCGAACCACCAACGGTATTAAACTGCGCTTTCCAGTCGCCGGTTTTCAAATCCGTGATCAGGCCGGCTTCTTTAAGCCATACATTGGGCGAGATCGTTTTCTTTACATCATAAAATCCGTGGTCGCCGCCAATAAGCAGTACAGTACTATCCCATATACCTGCGTCTTTTAGTGCATTAACAATAATACCTACGGCCTCGTCCGCATCGGCCACAGCTTCCTGCACACGTGTTCCGTAACGCCCAACGGCATGCTCGGCTCCATCTACCGAAAACACATGGATGGTCATTAGCTGCGGCTTGCTTTTCCTGATTACATAGGCGGCAATCTTTGCTATATTTTGATTTTTGCCATGATCTATTTTATCAATGCCGCCAAAAACTTCTTTTTTCACCTCAGCATAAAAGCCTTTCGGTAATGAATACTGTTCGCGCACACCATCGCCCAGGCTGCCAATATCCGGGATATTATAGTCAACCGGGGCATTGGCAGATACGGGCCAGTATAAGGAGGCAACGGTCATGCCCTTATCTTTGGCCGCCTTCCAAATGGTTGGGGCATGAATAGAACTATCCTGCCAGTACGGCTGTTGCGGAGTGCCGTCTGGCGTAAACTTGTTATTATAAAATACGCCGTGTTTAGCAGGCTGTACACCGGTAACAATAGTGGTATGCGAAGGGTACGTCATGGATGGGAATACGCTGTTTACCCCTTTGGCATAGGCACCATCCTGCATCAGCGCGCGCAGGTTGGGTGTTTGCCATTCGCTGTCGAGATAAAAATCGGGGCGAAAGCCATCGATGGTAATAAAAATAACGTGTTTGGCGGTTTGAGCCATAAGTTGACCGCTTGCCATAAACAAGACAAGCAGCGCGATAGATAGTTGTTTTTTCATAGTTAATAGTTATCCGCGGAACGGAGTTTACTGTAGCGCTGTAAAACAGATTGCTCGGAATGGCGCAAAAATGTTGCTATCTGTGTTAACTATTTATGAATTTATAGTTATACAATTTAACACGAATGATTTCGGTCGGGCCACAATTAAATCGAATTACCCGAATTATTCAAACCGATGAAATTGAATTCGTGTGATTCAATTCGAAAAAATTTGTGTAAAAATTCCTTAATTACCTTATGCTTAATATCATCTACCTGTTAAGCAATTTACCTGATACAATCACCTGAAATTATCAAACTCACAAATTATTTCCCTTTATTTGCCCCTTTATTGCTAAAAATTTAAGATGAACTGTTTAAAACTGAATTATTTATTATGCGCCGTGGCGTTGATACCTTTAACGCAAAAGGCATCGGCACAAAGCGCGGACACAGCAAAATACAATCACCAGGATGTATTCGGCCCAATCACCTGGCCGGTTACCAGTGGCGGCACACGCTCGGCAGCAGGTAAGCCGTCGCCCACTTATTGGCAAAACCGCGCCGACTACCATATCAAGGCCGCTCTTAACGAAGGTAAAGACACCACCATCACCGGCGAGGTAGCCATAACATATACCAACAACAGTCCCGATAAATTAGATTACCTGTGGCTGCAACTGGATCAAAACTTGTTTAAACCAGATTCTCGCGGGGCGGCAGTTACGCCAATATCGGGCGATCGCTTTGATGTGCGCGGCTTTAACCGCGGCGGTTACCACATTGCATCGGTTACCGTTACTTACAAAGGCGAAACCTATAAAGTTGATCCTGTTATAACCGATGCCCGTATGCAATTACGCCTCAACACCCCTATGGATGGTAAAGGCGAAAAAATAGAAGTGAAAATTAACTATGATTTTGCTATCCCGTTTTACGGGGCCGACCGCATGGGGCGTAAAAAGTTTAAACAGGGCTACGTTTACGAAATTGCCCAATGGTACCCGCGCATGTGCGTGTATGATGACGTGGAGGGCTGGAATACCTTGCCCTACATGGGTTTAGGTGAATTTTATTGCGAATACGGAGATTTTGATTATTACATCACCGCCCCGGCGGGTAAAATAGTTGTAGGTTCCGGCGATTTACAAAACGCCGATGAGGTGTTAACTGCTACCCAGCAAAAACGCTTGCAGGAAGCCCGCAACAGCGATAAAACCGTTACCATCATCAGCGCGGGCGAGGTTGGCAAGGGTGCCACCCGCCCATTTAAAGGCACGCTCACCTGGCATTTTAAAATGCAGAACACCCGCGATGTTGCCTGGGCCGCTTCGGATGCTTTTATCTGGGATGCAGCAAGGGTTAACTTACCATCAGGCCGCAAGGGTATAGCCCAATCAGCCTATCCGGTTGAAAGTTCCGGCAATGATGCCTGGGGCCGCTCTACCGAATATCTGAAAAATAGCATGGAGATTTATTCGAAGTTGTATTTTGAATATCCATGGAACTCAGCAGTCAATGTATCGGGCGTAGCTTTAGGTATGGAATATCCAGGCGCTATCTTTTGTCTCAGCAACCTTAAAAAAGGCCAGTTGTGGGGCGATGTTACCCACGAGATCGGTCATAACTGGTTCCCGATGATCGTCGGATCAAACGAGCGCAAGTATATGTGGATGGACGAAGGCTTTAATACCTTTATTAATGAATATGCCAGCAAGGAGTTTAACAACGGCGAATACGCTGAAAGAGGAAATACCGCACAGAACATCCTGGCCGGTTACCGCAACAGTAAAGATCCGCTCATGACGGCGCCTGAAGCCATAGGCCTGAACGATTATGGACAATACTATGTAAAAACAGCCCTGGGTTTGGATATTTTACGCAATGTGGTGGTGGGCCCGGAGCGTTTTGATTATGCGCTGCGTGAATATGTTAAAAACTGGGCTTTTAAACACCCGCTACCATATGATCTTTTCCGTGCCATGAACGATGCCACCGGCGAAGACCTGAACTGGTTTTGGAAACCCTGGTTTTTTACCACCTGGAAGCTTGACCAGGCCATTACCGCTGTTGATTATGTAAATGATAACCCGGCAAACGGCGCCATCATCACCCTAACTAACAATGAAAAAATGGCTATGCCGGTAGATCTCAAAATCACCCAGGCCAACGGCAAAACAGAAACCATTCACCTGCCCGTTAACATCTGGCAGCGCGATGGCGTTTGGAAATTTAAGTACCCTTCAACTTCGGCTATTAAAACCATGGAAATTGACCCGGATCATCAATTACCCGATGTAGATTTGAGGAACAACATTTACAGGGCAGAGTAACGAGGTTAGAGGTTAGAGGTTAGAGGTTAGAGGTTAGAGGAAATTATTACAGGCGATGAGTGTTTGGGCTCATCGCTTTTTTTGGATTATTAAAGCCTATATCAATTTGCTACCATAACTCGTATCATTAGTACAAACTACATACGATTCTCAGGAGCATTTGGGTTATTTTAATAACCGGTAAAGTGCAATGCCAATAAGAAAACGTTAACAACTAAGCTACAAGTACTTACTATTTGAACCTCGATAAATATTTTTAACCATAAAACATTTTTTGTTTTTGCTTATTGATTAAAATAAAGGTATTTATATATTTTAATTTATAATCAGCCGTTAACTTATGCCTAAAAATATACTCGTAATTGAAGATGATGCCGAGATACTAACAGTACTCGAAACCGTGCTCACTTTTAACAACTTTAAAGTTAAAGCGCTGAGGCGCACAGATGATATTATCGCTTCGGTTAAAAGCCATAACCCCGACCTTGTACTTACCGATTACATGTTGCCCGGCATGAACGGCGGTCGCATTTGCCAACTGATTAAAGGCAACGAAGCTACAAGGCATATTCCCGTGATCCTGATCTCGGCCTATCATGAGCAAGCCATCGCCCTGGTTAATTTTGGGTACGACGCTTTTGTACCTAAACCTTTCGATGTGAATAAGCTGGTGAAAACCATTAACAGGTTTTTAAATTAAACAATTCCTGATCTGCGTAACGCGATACAATCGCGAACCCACTTTATGCACTCATCACAGATGAGCGCAAGGAGATACAATCGCGGACCCACTTTAAGCACTCATCACAGATGAGCGCAAGGACGATGTAATCAAAAAATAATCGGTGTAATCCCAAAAACAAAAATCAATCGGTGTAATCCCCAAAATACAAAAATCCGAAATCTCAAATTCGACATCCGAAATTCTTCCCCTTTTCGCCCCAAAAACCTTAATTTCGCTGCCTCACAGCAAAGAGGAAAAGATTTTGGATTACTTACAGGGATTAAACCCCGAACAAAGGGCAGCGGTTGAACAAACTGAAGGACCGGTAATGATTATTGCCGGTGCCGGATCGGGCAAAACACGTGTTATTACATACCGTGTTGCGCATTTGATACGCAAGGGCGTTGATTCATTTAACATACTGGTACTAACCTTTACCAACAAGGCAGCCCGCGAGATGCGCGAGCGTATTACCCACGTTGTTGGTACCGAAGCAAAAAATATCTGGATGGGTACCTTCCACTCGGTGTTTGCAAAAATCTTAAGGGTTGAGGCCGAAAAAATTGGCTACCCAAGTAACTTTACCATTTACGATACCGACGATAGCAAAAGCGTACTAAGGGCCATTTTAAAGGAAATGAACCTTGATGATAAACTGTACAATGTAAACTTTGTATTGAACCGCATTTCGGCATCAAAAAACAACCTGATTTCGTGGCAGGAATACAACAAGAACGAGCAGATCCAGGCCGACGATTTCTCGAGCGGCCGCGGGCAGTTGGGCAAAATTTATGAAATGTACGCCACCCGCTGCTACCGCGCCGGCGCCATGGATTTTGACGACTTGCTTTATAAAACCAACGAGTTGCTTAAACTTCACCCGGATGTGCTGAACAAATACCAGCACAAGTTCAAATACCTGATGGTGGATGAGTATCAGGATACCAACTTTTCGCAGTACCTGATTGTTAAAAAACTGGCGGCCGTGAACGAAAATCTTTGCGTTGTGGGTGACGACGCGCAGAGTATCTATGCCTTCCGTGGTGCCAATATCCAGAACATCCTCAACTTTGAGAAGGATTACCCGGATCTGAAGGTGTTTAAACTGGAGCAGAACTACCGCTCAACCCAAAACATTGTAAATGTTGCCAACAGCATCATCCGCAATAATAAAGATCAGCTTAAAAAGAATGTTTTTTCCGAAAAAGAGTCGGGTGATAAGATCAAGGTTATGCGTGCCTTTAGCGATAATGAGGAAGGCAAACTGGTGGCCGAAGCCATTATGCAGGACCGCAGTTCGAAAGGGCTGAAATGGGGTGCTTTCGCCATTCTGTACCGTACCAACGCGCAATCCCGATCAATGGAGGAAGCCTTGCGCAAGCTGGGCATCCCCTATAAAATATACGGGGGCCTCTCTTTCTATCAGCGTAAAGAAATTAAGGACCTGATAGCTTATTTCAGGCTTACCTTCAACCCGAATGATGAGGAAGCCTTAAAACGCGTTATCAACTATCCTAAACGCGGTATAGGTGATACCTCGGTTGATAAGATCATCGTAGCGGCCGACCATCACGGTATTACCCCCTGGGAAGTTATAGCCGAGCCGGGCAAATACCTGGAGGGTAAAATATCGGGAGCGGTGGGCACCTTTGCTACCATGATCCAGAGTTTCCAGGTGCTGGCCAAAACAAAATCGGCCTATGAAGCAGCGCTTTATATTGCCCAGCATTCCGGCGTATTGAAGGATCTGTACGAGGACAAATCGGTTGAAGGGCTTAACCGTTATGAAAACATACAGGAGTTACTGAACGGCATCAAGGAGTTTTCGGAACGTGAGGACATTGAGGAAAAAGGCCTCGATATTTTTATGCAGGATGTTGCGCTTTTAACTAACGACGATAACGATAAAAACAAGGATGCCGATACCGTTTCACTCATGACCATCCACTCCTCCAAAGGCCTTGAGTTTCCGCAGGTATACGTGGTTGGTTTGGAAGAGAACCTGTTCCCTTCGCAAATGTCGCTCAACTCGCGCAGCGATCTTGAGGAAGAGCGCCGTTTGTTTTATGTAGCTGTTACCCGTGCCGAAAGCAAACTACACATCAGTTACGCAACCTCGCGCTTTAAGTTCGGTACGTTGATCAGCTGCGAACCAAGCCGCTTTTTAGATGAAATAGACCCTAAATTTTTAGAACTCGACTATACCGCGCGCCCAACCGCCGGCGGCAGTGCCAGCTTTGATGACGACCGCAAGGCCTGGAGCCGCGATAAGCAGCCGGATACCTTCAGCAAACCTAAACCCGCGGGCCAGGCGCCCGTAAAAACCACGGCCATGCTGGCGAAGGCGCACGTACCTTCCGCCAATTTTAAACCATCGGATACCTCTAACCTGCAGGTAGGTATGGAAGTTGAACACGAACGATTTGGCTTTGGCAAAGTAATCTCGCTTGAAGGCAATAAACCTGATATTAAAGCAACCATCTTTTTTAAAGAGATAGGTCAAAAGCAACTCCTGTTGAAATTCGCCAAACTCTATATTATCCAATAGTATAACCAAGAGTTAAATCCCGATTTTGAGGAACTGATTCCCCACAACCTGGTATGCAAAATCATTAAATTGCCGTTATAACACTAATTTAAAGGTAATTTAATGATGGCATGCCGTTTGGATTCTTCTAATATCCTTTTCCCTAATTATTGAGTAATTGATATGAGCGATATTGTAAAAAAGAAAACAAACACATCTGTTGGCAAAAACATCAGAACCTTACGTCATCAGCATGGATGGAGCCAGGAAGACGTAGCTAACCGCCTCGGTATTTCAATCCCGGCATTTTCAAAAATTGAGACCGGCGTTACTGATATCAACCTGTCGCGGTTGGAACAAATTGCCAATATTTTTGATGTAAATGTTGTTAACCTGCTTGCGCTTGATGTTGAACAAACCGAACTTAAACCATCTGTATTGAGCATAGCGCAGAAAAAACTGATTGAGCGCGAATCTGAAATTGCCAACCTGCAACGCAAGGTTATTTTGCTTTATGAAGAGTTACGCAACAAAACCAATATGGCTATGTAATTGCTGGTAGCGATAATTCCGGCATAGTATACATTGTACATTATAACAGACCTGCAAATTATTAAATAAAAATTAACAATATTTAACTTAAGGAAACGAACAATACATAATCTCGAAAAAAACACCTGTTTTTTACGTTCTCAACTGATTTTTAATAAGTTGGTTTAAAAATTGTGACAGGTGCATTATAATAAAGATGATGTATATGTCGAATTATCTTATTTCAATATCCAAAAACGAAACCCTTAACGACGGGATTATTCACGACCCAACGAGCAAGCTAAAAGTTAAAGCTTTTGATTTGATTAAAGCAAGGTTTAAGCCCAGTAAAGGTGAGATGAGATTTTTTGTAACCGCTGGAGATGAAACCCTGGCGTTTGAAACCCAGGGGTATAATAAACACAGGCAGCTGCTGGTTTTACAGATGATATCCTATTACTGTATATATCTCGGGCTTATTGAGGCCCAGATCCACTCCAGCCTACCGGTTCATTTCAGCTATTAAAGGCGCACATGAAGCAACGGCGGATTAAACCCGTGGCGGATTGTGCAGCATATCGCTCATCTCGATGATCTTTGCATCAATTTCGGATACACATTTATCCATCATGTCTAAACATTCGGCCTGGTTAACCAGGCCTTCTTTTTCAAGGTTGATCAGCCCGCGCAGCGTTGCTATCGGCCCCCTGATTTGATGGGAAAGATAAGATGAGTGCTCAGAGAGTTTTTTATTTTTTAGCTGAAGATCTTTGGTGCGCTCATCAATAATTTCTTCAAGGTGGTGGTTAATCCTGTCGAGGTTATCTTTTTGCCTCGATACTTCTCCATTAAGCAGAGTGAGCTGAGCGTTTGTTTTGGCCTTGCGCTTAACGTTGTTGATGAGCAAACCTATCACTACCAGCAACAACCCGGCAACAACAGTTACCGCCCAAAACTTCGATCTGTCATACGCTTGCCGCTCGGCAATTCTTTCATTCTCTTTTACCTGCTCCTCCTGGCGGCGTTTGGCTTCAACCAAATTCATCTGTGCCGACGCATTTGTTTTATAAGTAGCGCTGTCCTGGCTGTAGATCCCCCGCAGTAGCGTTAAAGCCTTCCCATAGTTTTTTCGTTTAAGCTCCAGTTCGTAGGTGGTGTAGCGGTAATCATAATCAAGCTTCGGATCTTTAACCAATTGCGTATAGGCGGAGCCTTCCTGTACTATTTTTTCGGCATTGCTATAATCTTCCCTGGCAACATATAAAGCAGCAAGGGTGAGGTCGATACTCGCTACAGATTCGTTAAGGTCGCGCGCCTTGGCAGCGGCGTTAGCCTGTAACAGCAGTTCGAGTGCTTTATCATAGTTTTTAAGCTTAAAGTAAATAACCCCCCTGTTTTGAAGGCACTGGATGAGGTTCACCGAATCCTGAAGTTTCTGGAATATGGGGAAACTTTTATCGTAATAGGTAAGCGCCATGTACAAATTATTTTTGCGCGTGTATGTGTTGCCTATATTAAGATACAATGACCCCATTAACTTGATATCATTTACCTGTTGCGCTATCTCCAGTGATTTTTTAAGATAACCTAATGAACGTTCATAATCATGATCGCGAAACAGGATACCGATGTTATTGTAAACCTTTGCCTCGCCGCGCAGGTTATTGGCACGGGTAAAATAAGCCAGCGAATTAAGATAGTTTTCTATCGCCTTTTCGGGCTGGTCGAGGTAGTATTTTCCGATACCGATCACCCGGTAAGCCTCGGCAATTCCGTTAAGATAATTAAGCTTTGTGGATAAATTAAGCGCCCTGGTGGCATCCTCAATGGTTTGCTCCGGGTTGGTTAACCGGTTGGCGTAGGCATTGGCATTAAGGGTATTCACCTCGTTGGTATCCTTCGCGGCTACATCTATTATGTCATTTGCATACGCCGTAAGCGATAATAAAAAGAATAATAAAATGGAGCATGCTTTTTTCATTAAAAACACTTCTACGATCTATTGGCTGGAAAGTTATGAAATTATGATGGATTATATTTAATGTTAAGATAAAAAACGTTGTGGAAAAATATTTTTCCTTTTTTTCCCATCAATTAAAAAACATACCTATATTTGCTTCGTTAAAATACTGAATTACAATTAATTAAATCAAAATACGCATATATATAATACCATTAAAAAAGCCTATAAGGTCAATAGGCAAACCCCAATAACAGCATGGGTAGATTTGAATGGCACGCTATAATTTAGTGAGAAAATTTTTCACACAAATTACATGCAACTGAGTTAACTATAACAAATTATTCCAATAAAATCAGTAATTTAAAGCAATTTTATAAAGAACATTAATATAATAAATTAGTAACATTTTTAAATTTTTAACGGGTTTATCAATAACAGAAGCAAAAACAAAAGATCCTGTATTTAAATAATATGAGCTACTAAAAATAGTAGCAACATATTTTGCAAAACAAACCTATCGTTATAATTTAAATTTTAAAATATTAAAAACAATAATTAACAAAAATGAAAAATTCATTATTTTTTGTGCTGGCACTCGCAGTAATCGTGGTACTCACTTCATCATTTGTTTTATCGTCGTCAAGCAAAAAAGATCAGCAGCCTACCGCCGTAAATTTCACTAAAACGCCCGCAGCTTTCAAGCGCGATTTGGGCAGTGCCGACTAACACAGTAAACCAATTTGAGTAATTGACACAGATAATATCATCTAATAATTTATAACGATCATGAAAAAGCTATTAACCTTCAGTTTGGCAGTACTTTTTACCGGCATAATTTCTTCATGCAAAAAAGAAGCTGTGAAAAACGATCTGGCCGATATTCATTCATTCACTACCGGATACAAAAGAGATTTAGGAAGCGCCGACTGATTATTCATGATCGATAAAAAAAATCATTCATGCTGCAGCGGTAGTTTGCCCGCAGATATTATTACCTGCAGCACTTAAAAAACGCTACCGACACAGTTGAATTCACTAATCAGCGAATTAAACCATTGATTTATAGCCGACTGATAAGTGAATGATATAACAAAGACCATCATTAAAACCAATAAAATATTTACACCGCTCTCACATATAAAAAACGATATGAAAAATTTAACTCTTATAGCAACCGTCTTATTAAGCACTGTATTATCAGCATCAACGTTAGCAAATGCCTCCACTATCGATCCTAAAAACACCAGCACCAAAAAAAGCGGCCCCGGTCCTAAAAGAGATTTAGGTTCTGCGGATTTCACTAACGCCGGCCCAAAAAGAGATTTAGGTTCTGCCGATTTCGCTAACGCCGGTCCAAAAAGAGATTTGGGTTCTGCGGATTTTAC
>NZ_QGHA01000005.1:180794-497224 GCF_003148845.1 Mucilaginibacter oryzae
GATTATGCTGTTACTGGCCCTGGCCCAAAACGCGACTTAGGCTCTGCCGATTTTACTAACGCTGGTCCAAAAAGAGATTTGGGTTCCGCTGATTTTACCGAAGCTGGTCCGAAACGTGATTTAGGTTCTGCAGATTATGCTGTTACTGGCCCTGGCCCAAAACGCGACTTAGGTTCTGCGGATTTTACTAACGCCGGTCCAAAAAGAGATTTGGGTTCTGCGGATTTTACCGAAGCCGGTCCGAAACGTGATTTAGGTTCTGCGGACTTCACTGCATAATAGTCTACGGGTTAGGTCAGCAAACTTCAAAATAAAACATCATGAAAAAAATCCTGATTATAGCGGTAGCCCTGGTAGCAACCGGGCTCACAGCGGTTTCTTTAACCCATAAAGAATCTAAAACCGAAGCTAAAGTTCAGATAATAAAAGCAGATTTTGTTAGAAGCCCAAATGCGCCAAAATCAGATTTGGGTTCGGCGGATTAAGTGGGTAAAGTACTGCTCATGATCGTCAAAATTTAACGGCGATTAATGTTATGACATAAAGTGTCAATAACCTAATGACTATATTTGCTGCAAACCATAATTATTATGCAGCACATAAAGCAATATGTTGAGCAAAACAAACAGCGTTTATTAGACGAATTATTCGATCTGTTACGTTTAGCATCGGTTAGTGCCGATCCACAATACAAACCTGAAGTACTAAAAACTGCCGATTATGTAGCCACAAAGCTCCGCGAGGCCGGGGCTGAAAATGTTGAAATTTGCCAAACCGCAGGGTACCCTATTGTATACGGGGAAAAGATCATCGACCCGTCAAAACCTACCGTGTTGGTTTATGGCCATTATGATGTTCAACCGCCCGATCCACTGGAACTTTGGCATACCCCGCCGTTCGAGCCTACTGTACGCGACGGAAAAATTTATGCCCGCGGCGCCTGCGATGATAAAGGCCAGTTTTATATGCATGTAAAAGCTTTTGAGCTGATGATGCAAACCGGCACATTGCCCTGCAATATTAAATTTATGATTGAGGGCGAGGAAGAAGTAGGCTCTTCCAACCTGGGCATTTTTGTTAAAGCAAACAAAGAGAAACTGAAAGCCGATGTGGTGCTCATCTCCGATACATCGATGATCAGTATGGAGCACCCCTCGCTCGAAACCGGCCTGCGCGGCCTTTCCTACCTTGAGGTTGAAGTAACCGGCCCTAACCGCGATCTGCATTCGGGCGTTTACGGCGGCGCTGTTGCCAATCCAATTACTATCCTGGCTCAAATGATTGCCAGCCTTCATGACGAAGACAACCATATCACCATTCCCGGATTTTATAACGACGTAGTTCCGTTAACTCAAGATGAGCGTAATGCCCTGAACAGCGCACCTTACAACGAAGCCGAGTATAAAAAAGACCTGGACATTGCCGAACTATGGGGAGAAAAAGGATATAGCACATTCGAGCGTACCGGCACCCGCCCTACCCTCGAGGTAAACGGTATATGGGGTGGTTATACCGGCGAAGGCGCTAAAACTGTGCTGCCATCAAAAGCTCATGCAAAAATTTCTATGCGCCTGGTTCCTAACCAAACTTCGGAGGCTATTACCAAACTGTTTACTGATCATTTTTTAAGCATAGCCCCACCCTCTGTAAAAGTAAAAGTTACCCCGCACCACGGCGGCGAACCGGCAGTTACACCAACAGATAGCATAGCTTACAAAGCTGCACAAAAAGCCATAGCCGAATCATTTGGGAAAGAGCCCATTCCAACACGCGGTGGCGGCAGCATCCCTATTGTGGCGCTGTTTGAAGCCGAACTTGGTTTAAAAACCGTGCTTATGGGTTTTGGCCTGGATAGCGATGCATTGCATTCGCCAAATGAGAAATACGATATATACAATTATTATAAGGGTATCGAAACAATCCCGCTATTTCACAAATATTTCGCCGAATTATCATAAACATGCTATAAAGTATTAAAAAGGAGGTTGCAGCCGTTTTATTTTCATTTATTGCCAAACAAATATTATACTAATGTTATTATCTATTAAAAACAAACTCTACCGTTATGGCAACTAAAGAATTGGAAAAGGAAAAGACCGAAGCATCGAAACAGTTGCACGATCTTAAATCATCGAAACAGGAAAAAAACAGCACAGGTAAGGCGGCAGCCATGAACCGTGCAAAGCGGAAACCCCTGTTATAAAATATTTTATAACAACCAAACAAGCCGGTGAGGATAACTTACCGGCTTGTCTGGTTTATAGCTAATATCAATTGATTGGCTTTGACGCGGGCAACTGCTATTTTACAATCTCATCCGCATCTCAATCATCCGTTTTTTAAACCCGGCTTTTTCATAAGCCTTAATGGCGCCCGTATTATCGTTATATACTTCAAGCTTAATTTCATTCAGCCCCTGTTCAAGCACCCATTGCTTAAGTTGTTGGATGATAGCCAGGTTTACCCCCAGCCCTCTGAACCGGGGCAGTACATACATAAAACCGAGATAGGCATACCTTTCAAAATCGTGGTATGTTTTTGAATTTTCTTTAATGCGTGCGTAACCGCTGCCAGCCACGTCGCAATCAATTTCTGCTACCAGGAGCTCAACATCGGGCGCGTCAATAAAAGCCCTTAATTCATAGTAACTTATAGGGTCGGGCAATAGTGTGTCATCAAACGGCCGCTCGGCGCTGATAATCCCCTGCTCAAACTGCAAAAGTACAGGCAGGTCCTGAAGGGTTGCTTTTCGGATAATCATGGCTATTCGTTAAATCGTAAAACGTTCGCATCCGGCCAGGAATAGTTCATCGGCGTCCGCGCCAATACCTGGCGCATCATCGATATCAAGATGATAACCTTCATAACGCGCGCCGCCGATACAGGGATCAACCAGGTGGCCCAACTTGCAGGTGTCCATATCGTAAAAACCTATATTATGACTTGCATAAACAAAATGCAGTTTGGCGCTGAGGGCGATCCTGCTTTCCAGCATCCCTCCCATCATACAGGCAATGCCCCTGGAGGCGGCCAGGTCGTGGATCTTTCTTGCCTCGTAAATACCACCCGATTTAGCCATTTTAATATTGATATAATTACACGAACCGCTGTTGATCTGCTTACGGGCATCATGGTGGTTATACACACTTTCGTCGGCCATAATTTTTACCGGCGATAGCTGCATCAGCTCGGGCAGGCGGTCGTCATACCAGGTGCGCATGGGTTGCTCGCAAAATTCGATATCGTATTGGCCTATTGCCTGGAGTGCGAAAACTGCCTCATTAAAGCTCCAGCCCTGGTTGGCATCTATGCGGATGCGCATACCCGGCCCAACTGCGCCACAGATCTGCTTGATCCGTTCAACGTCATCCTTCGCATTTTTACCCAGTTTTATCTTCAATATCCTGGCGCCCGATGCCTGGAAATCCAGCGCTTTTAAAGCCATGGTATGATGCCCGGCTATACCTATAGTAATATCCGATTCTACAGGGCGTTTCGATCCGCCCAAAAACCGGTATAAAGGCAAACCCGCGTTTTTGGCCGTGAGATCAAAAAGGGCCATATCAAACGCGCTTTTAATAGTGGTATTACCGGCTGTAAAACTATGCAGGTCATTTAAGCGCGCTTCAATATCGAGGGCGTCTTTACCTTTCCAAAGTCGGGCAAACTCACGGGCCATAAGCAGGCAGGTATCCTGGGTTTCGCCAACAATCATCGGGAAGGCCGAACACTCGCCCACGCCGTAAAAACCAGCATATGTATGCACACGAATAAAAACATTCTGTGCATGATCCATTGTGCCGGTGGCGATGGTAAACGGCTCCATCGGGATACTGAAGCGGTAAATATCTATATGGGTGATAATTAATTGCTGATTTTCCAAATTGCGGATGTTTAATAGCCAAATTAAAACAAATATTTGTAACATTTGGTTTATGTAATTTGCACATTGTAAGTATTACCTTATATTTGCACAACTCCAATACAGGTAACAATTCAATTTTAGCCTCATTTGCCCTCTCCGCTCAGGGAAATTTGTCTGGCTAACTTTCAAACTTTCTTAAAACATTACAACTAACATGGCATTAGATAAAGCGCCTGCAAATTTTGATTATAATTCAACCAGGAATAAACTGATCCTGTCTGAATATGGCCGCAACGTACAAAATATGGTTAAATACATTGTTGCGCTCCCAACCAAAGAAGAACGTAACCGCTACGCACAGGTAGTGATTGACCTGATGGGCTTTTTAAACCCGCACCTGCGTGATGTGGCCGACTTTAAACACAAACTGTGGGACCACCTGCACATCATTTCTGATTACCAGATTGATGTAGATTCGCCCTACCCAAAACCATCGCCAGAGGCTGTGCATATTAAACCGGCGCCCTTAAATTATCCGCATCAGCGTATTAAATATAAACACTATGGCAAAACCATCGAGCTGATGATCGAGAAAGCCAAGGCAATTGAAGAACCGGAGCGTAAACGCCACATGGTACAGGCCATTGCCAATTTCATGAAAATGGCTTATGTACAATGGAACAAGGATTCGGTAAGCGATGAAAGCATCCTTTCGGATCTTTACGCCTTATCCGGCGGTACATTAAAACTGGAAGAAAACATCAACCTTAACCGTGTTGATTTTCGCCCTAATAACTTCCAGCAAAATGCGGGCAGTAACAACAACCGCGGCCGCAACAATAACCAAAACAATCAAAACCGCGGCGGTGGTAACGGCGGCAGGCAAAACAACAACCAAAACAACCGCAACAACAATCAAAACAACCGCAATCGTAATAACAGCGGCGCTAAAAAATATTAAGCCCACTCAACGCCTCCCTTTAAGGAGGCGTTTTTATTTAAACTTCTTGCCGATATTTCTATCACCTCAACAATCCAGAGTTACGCGAGTACACCGGCCGATACTTAAACAATAAAACCTACGCGCGTCTTATTAAATAAAAATAAGCTGAATGGCTATTTTCTCATAAGTTTTCTTGTTGTTTTAAAAAGCTCTTTTACATATATTTGAAACAATTAACCTTATTGCATGTTTATGCCCGGTAGATATTTTTTGCTTACAACCTTATTATGCCTATTATTAATTGGGCGGGTAAGTTCTCAATCTGTTATCCCTAATCGTATCGCGCTAAGGAAGGCATTGTCCAAACAGGATGCCGGTTATTCCATGCGGCCTGATGATGAGCGTTACGAAGGTTTTTACAACAAAGAAAAAGGAGAAGAGGATTTCAGCGTGTTTTCGTTACTTAAAGGCAAGCTGGATTATGTGATGAGCGGGAAAGAGAAATTAATTATAATAGCCCCAAAAATTCCGGGTGTTGATTCGGCTTTCATAGCCGGTGCCAGCTTTAATTTTTGGCCTGATTACCGACTTGATATTCATTTAAAAAGCGGAGACGAAGCCCATGTCCCTCTTAATGCAGCCATAAAAACAAAAAACCTTTTCAAAGATCACCTGGGCATTTATGGCTATACCGGATTGGTAGGTTCACCAATTTGTTATATACCTGTCGAAGTTCGGTCTTCTGTTAATGCCAAAAATAATTCTGAGTACGTTTTAACGCTTATTTCGATAAAGAGCGTTGCCGATGTTACCTGGGATTATCTGCCTGCCAATTCGGGTTTGTTAACTGAACCAACAGTTGGGGATGATACCATAGCTTCCGTTTCCGAAAGAAGTCCGATCACTATTCCATTGAAGTTTAAGCAAAAATTTGCACCAGGTACTACTGTTATTATCCAGGTTTGGGGTAAAATTAATGGGGGAAAGAGTAAGGAACGTTTGCAGAAGCTGAAAATCATCATTCCAAAAGCATGAATTTCCTCAGGTGGATCTCAGAAATATTTAAGCGGCCGGTAAATAAGATTAAGGATATTAATTTCTTCCCTAATTTATATTTTACAAAACAAGGGCGAGTTATTGGCAAATTAAGGGCTAAGCACCTAAAGCTAACCCGCGATTCAACAAACCGGGTATTAGCCAATTTGCCCGTAACGGAAGCCGAGCAATCGCGCCTGAAATTGGTGGATGAGTTGATTGTACATAATGTAGCTATCTTGTACCGTAGGTTTTGGATTTTGATATTAATTCTTGGAGCTTTTATTATCGCGCTTAGCGTTTTGCGCAGCCGGGAAACTCCGGTTTATGTAGATGTAAAGGCAACCAACGTAATGTGGCAAATATCAAATCCCGACGCTGGCACCACACTCGACAGGCATGATTGGCATATGCTTGCCAATGAGAAAGATAGCTTTACAGACGATGTTTTGCTCGAGCCGGATAAGAACCCCGATAAAATTGAAAAAAAGCTCGAATTATTTTCCTGCGCTACAAGCCAACCTCTTGAAATTTACAAACTGCCATTGCCCGATAGATGCTACATGGGGATTGGTTTTACAGACAGTATTAGCGCAACAATCAATTACCTATGGCGGGATCCCCTGGCGCCTCCACCCGTAATCAACTGGGATATCAAAATTAGCGACAGGAAAATTAAATATGGAGGCAGTATGTTATCTGATACATGTTTGAACGAACGCATTTTTAATTTGCAAAAGAAACTCAGGCTCGGTTCGCTATATAATATACGGTTAACCAGGGTAAATAAATGGCGTTTGCGTCGTCCTATCCGTGTTAGCGAACTCAGTTTTGAGGCTAATCCCGATATGCCACAGAGTGGTCCTTCAATAGTGTCGGGAAAGGTTTCGCTGATTAATATCAAAGATAAAGACTCTTTAAATGTATTAAATGAGGGCGACCGGCTATCGTTAAAGTTTAAAGATCCCGTTGAAGTTTATTTATCAGCAGACCAGGGATACGTAAGGTTACGCACAAATGGTGTAGTTACCAGTTTGGAATGTGGCCCCGAAGCACTTGGCGAAAACATGAACAAGATGCCCCGGATGCTCAAGAGCATCACCGACGAATCGCCGTATTTACTAACAGTGGTAAGTATTATTGTGCCCTTGCTGATAGCAATGTTAGTGCGTCAAAAAAAATCGATATGAGAATTTTGCTCCTGATAATAGTATTTTTATTTATTGTCCTCATCGTAAATGCCCAGGATACCACAGCAATTAAGCGCATGGTTTGCCGATTTAAAGTTACACGGACCAGCGGCTCTCCTGAATATGGAACCGGGTTTATTTTAGGACACCAAAACGATACGCTTTATCTGGCCACAGCAGGTCACGTGCTTCGTTATCGCGCGAAAAACGCACCAATTATTGTCACGATCGGTGATAGTGCAGATACCTTGCACGCGTGTATTAAACTTTATCGCGACACAGATAATGGAGATAGCGAGGACCTCGCCATATGCAGCGTAGTAGCAAAGGGCTATGAGTATCCAAAATTTATCGCGCTTGACACTCTCAGGACTAATATGCCTGTTTTTTATTATCACAATGAACACCTGTATGCAGAATCTGGCGAGGGAGATCAGTTACTTATTACACGAAATAAAAAGGCCCATACCTATAAGGTATATATGCCCGATGTGCAAGGCGGCGATTCGGGAGGCCCAGTATTTACCAGCGGAGCAAGCCCTTACCTTACTGGTATTGTTATAAGCGGCGACCGTTCTTGCGAAGTTTTATGTATTTCTCAAATACTCGATATTGTAAAAAAAGAGCTCCCTCCCCTAAACCCTTAAATTATTCTTATCATGAAAAAAACAATACTTTTTTTATCTTTAGTATTCGCGAGCGTGATTGTATCAGCACAAACAACAAGCGATTTTAGCTATAATATGGTGCGAATGACGGATGCCACCAGTAACGGTAATGCACCACAATATGGTTTTATTACGGGGACAGATAAAAGCAACGAAAATTTTTATTTTGTGATGATCTATCCGCAAAACATAGATCCCGTGCCTGCCGTGAATATTAAATATATTACTGAGGGATTTGAAAAAAACAAAATGCGGTCTGTTCGTGCTTCATTAATACCTTACAGCGGTATTGTACTTATTGGGAGTTATCGTATCGCAGTTTACCAGGCGGCCGGACGTACCAGTATACGCCGTAAATATGTTCAGGATCCAGCAATAGGTAACCGTGCAAATTTCAGGATATTCATTAATCGCAATACCGAAGAGAATGAGTTTGAACCCGACTTTTTTGATAGCCATCCGGTTGAAATGAATACCAAGCGCTTTGATCCTGAAAATAATGATCCTGTTAGCTTTCGCCTTCTACAAAAAATACCTGATATTATTGCATCTGGTTACCCTGTTGTTGACGCGGATGGCTATTTTAACGGTTTAATTGCTTCATCAAAAGGAAATGAAATCTTTGATGTGATCACCACATATATCATCAAGCAAAAGTTATCGGCCATGAGCGATAATGGTTACGATTGTAAGTACTTTAACCTGATATATAAAGGTCATGAAGCTACCGATTGTGACGAACCTTACAAAAATGATTCGGTTCGCATTGCCCGAAAACGAAACCTCGAAAAACGTATAGTTGCAAAAAAGCATGATGTAAACTATCCTTTTGCCGTTAGCGTTAAAGCAGGCGGATCCGGACATTATATGAACATTGGTGGTACTGTTACGCCTGGAATAGGCTATTATGGAGGCCTTAATCTGCACTTATTTCCAGATACTGGTTTCTTTGCTTTCTCTATAACACCCCAATATGGCCAGTATCGGTACAATCCACGTTATTCGGATTACAATGCCACAGGTGGTAGCCAAGGATATGATGTTACGCGAGCCGAAAGAAAACAAGTAGAATTACAATTTATGGCCGAATTCAGATTTAACCGTAGGTTGGTTGGACAAAATTATTTAGGTATTGGTTATTCACGGATTTTTACACAACAGCAAAGCTACCGTGTTACCATGCCCGATGGAACTAATACAACTTATATATTGCCCAACGGTAAAAAAGGCCTTAACGCTCTTAGTTTAGAAATTGGTTGGGATCTAAGTAAAATGCGTTATGCTATAAGTACCACCTATCTTTCAAACTCAGTTTTTCCTGTTGATTATAGCCAAACCGTCAATAACACCTTGCTTACTCCTTTTCAGGGTATAAACCAACGTACTTTCTTACTCAATTTTGAGGTAGCATTTCGACTTTGGGGGCACTGGCGTAATGGAATAAAAGGATAATATAAACCATCTGAAAGCCTTGCGGTAAGTAGGGCTTTTTACACCCGATAAAAGTATTTTACCAACCTCCATTATTAGCCGATTTTTCCATTAATTTTCTAATCTTTGCCCCGTAAAAATTATTTAACAAAACCGATGGATGGTTTTGTTAGTTTATTGATGGTGATCTTATCAATTATCTGAAAATCCGCATGACTAACGCATTTGTAATAAATGGCGGCAAGCCGCTAAAAGGTGAAATAACCCCACAGGGTGCAAAAAACGAAGCTTTACAGGTTATATCAGCCGTTTTGCTTACCGACCAAAAGGTAACCATCAGCAATATCCCCGATATAAAAGATGTTAACAAGCTGATAGAGCTTCTTGGCGATATGGGCGTTAGTGTTGAGCGCATAAACGGGCACACCTACACCTTCGAGGCTAAAGATATTAACCAGGACTTTTTCGCTTCAGAAACCTTTAAGGCTAAGGGCGGCGGTTTACGCGGTTCGATCATGATTGTTGGTCCGCTGCTGGCCCGTTTTGGCAAAGCATCCATCCCGAAACCAGGAGGTGATAAAATTGGCCGCAGGCGCTTGGATACCCATTTTTTAGGCTTTGAAAAACTGGGCGCCCGATTTCACTATAACACCGCAGATGGTTTCTTTAATGTAGACGCATCTAACTTACAGGGAACCTATATACTGCTTGATGAAGCCTCGGTAACAGGTACCGCTAACGTGGTAATGGCCGCAGTATTAGCCAAAGGCACCACCACCATTTATAACGCCGCCTGCGAGCCGTACCTGCAGCAGCTTTGCAAAATGCTGAGCCGCATGGGCGCTAAAATCAGCGGGATAGGTTCAAACCTGCTTACCATTGAAGGGGTTGAAAAACTGGGTGGTACCGAGCACCGTTTACTGCCTGATATGATTGAGATAGGTTCATTCATTGGGTTAGCAGCGATGACCGGCTCCGAGATTACCATTAAAGATGTTCAATACAAGGAGTTGGGCATGATTCCGGATGTGTTCAGAAGGCTGGGCATTAAACTGGAACTGCGCGGCGATGATATCTTTATCCCCGCACAAGATCATTACGAGATAGAAACCTTTATTGACGGTTCGATCATGACGATAGCGGATGCCCCATGGCCTGGCTTTACACCCGATTTATTGAGTATTGTTCTGGTAGTAGCTATACAAGCCAAAGGTTCGGTACTGATCCATCAAAAAATGTTCGAGAGCCGCTTGTTCTTTGTTGATAAGCTGTTGGATATGGGCGCCCAGATCATCCTTTGCGATCCGCACCGCGCCACCGTTATCGGTTTGGATAACCAGGTAAAGCTGCGGGGCATATCCATGACATCGCCGGATATCCGTGCGGGGGTTTCTTTACTGATTGCCGCCCTATCGGCGCAGGGCCAGTCCACAATCTATAATATCGAACAAATTGAGCGTGGCTACCAGCACATCGATACCAGGCTTAAAGCCCTTGGCGCAGATATAACCCGGATATAATTGAGGTGAAAGCTGAAAGGCAAAAGGTTAAAGGCAACTGCGATTCGCAAGTGCTTTTAACCTTTTTTATTTTAATGCCTGGCTCATCATTTTAGTACTTCTTCAACAAACCTTTTACCTTTCGCCTTTATCCTTTCACCTTAAAAAACACTACCTTTAAAAAACCATTTTAAAAACAATGCCCTACAAAAACAGGAAGCCTACTTACGTTTATTTCGTACTGATTTTTGTATTGATTAAAATTGTTTTAAACCTGTTTGCCATATCTCATTTCGGCTTTCACCGCGATGAGTTCCTGCATTTGGTACTTGCCGATCATATGGATTGGGGTTACAAGGAGGTACCACCGTTTATAGCCTTACTGGCTAAAATATCCATTACATGTTTTGGTAATTCGGTTTTCGCGGCACGTTTGTTCCCTACCCTTTTTGGTGGGTTAATAGTTTGGTTAACCGGGCTCATTGTGATTGAGTTTGGCGGTAAAAAATTCGGCATTACGGTAGCTTGCCTATCCATGTTATTCGCCCCTGCGTTTGTGGCCAGCGAGTACCTTTTTCAGCCGGTAGTATTTGATCAGTTTTGGTGGGTATTAACCGTATGGCTGCTTATCAGGTACCTTAACACAACCGATGTACGCTATTTGTACTGGTTGGGCGCTGCAGTTGGCTTAGGCGTACTGACCAAGTATACGATGCTGTTTTTCACCGGATCGTTAATTATCGGCATTCTTATCAGTAAACAGCGTAAGCTTTTGTTTAACAGGCATATTTTAGGCGCGGCTGCACTAACCTTTCTGATCGTTTTGCCTAACCTGATCTGGCAGCTCACACACCATATGCCCGTATTCACCCACATGAAGGCACTTCGAGAACAGCAACTTGATTATATCAGCCCGACCGATTTTATCAAACAACAGCTACTGGTTAACGGGGTTGCGCTTTTTGTATGGCTTAACGGACTCGTGTTTTTAATTTTCTCGTTCAGGCTGCGCAATTTCCAGTTTCTGGCGCTGGCTTACGCGCTTATATTTCTTTTTTTGCTGCTGATGGATGGTAAAAGCTATTACCTGTTCGGCGCTTATCCGATGTTGTTTGCGGCGGGAGGTTTTGGTTTTGAACGGCTTTTAAAAGCAAACGGTTATCCCCTCCGAATAGCGCTGGCACTTGTTTTCACGCTTCCTAATATCCTGTTGCTGCCCATGCTGTTACCGGTTTTACCATTGAACCAAACACTGAACTTTTTCAGCTTCGCGGATAAACACATGCCCGCACTGCGATTTTTGATGACCTGGGAAGATGGTAAAACACATGCTACCTCGCAGGATTATGCCGATATGCTGGGCTGGGAAGATATGGCCGTCCTGGTTGCCAAGGCTTACCAAAGCCTTAGCCCGACCGATCAAAAACAAACCATTGTTTATGCCGATAATTACGGCGAGGCGGGAGCCCTGCACCACTACCGTAAGCAATACGGCTACCCGGAAGTAATCTCATTAAACAGCAGTTTCACCCTTTGGGCACCCGACAGCCTGAAATGCAGGTACATGATTTATGTTGATGATAACGGCGGGGAAAACATCCGGCAATTTGTAGCCGGGAAAATGATTGACAGCTATCACAAAATTGGCGAAGTAACCAATCCGCTGGCAAGGGAAAAAGGCACGGCAGTGTTTATGATAATGCCTAACCAAAGATTGAATGAACGATACTCGCCTGAACTGGCAAAGAAGCGATTGGAGTAGTTTAGCTGGCATATCACCTAATCAATAGATTTACTTTAAAATAAAACGACTATATAACTACTGTGCTATAGCTTAAATTTCCATGCCCTTATGCTTACTGATCGGTTTTTTATCTCCACTGATTATTTCCGTGAAACTATAAAACAATAGAACATGCGTATGAACACGCAACCTGCAACAAACAGATCAGAAGATAGCATATCCATCACCTGGTAAAAAAAATTTCAGGCACAAAAAAATCCCGATCAAAACTGACCGGGATTTTTTATATCCTAATTGATTAACTGATTACTCAGCTACAACTTCTTCAGCAGCATCAGCAGCTTCTTCTTTTTTTGCTTTTGGAGCAGCTTTCTTTTTAGGAGCTTCTTCAGCAGCAGGAGCTTCTACCTCAACAGCTTTAGCTTCCTTTTTTGCTTTCGGTGCAGGTGCAGCAACTTCTTCAACTTCAGCAGCCTCAAAAGGAACTACTGAAACATATGAACGGTTATCTGCTTTCTTTTTGAAAACTACGATACCCTCTGCAAGAGCGAATAAAGTATGATCTTTACCCAAACCTACGTTTAAACCCGGGTTATGTTTGGTACCACGCTGACGAACGATGATGTTACCTGCGATAGCAGGCTGACCACCGAAAATTTTGATACCTAAACGTTTGCTATGCGACTCGCGGCCGTTTTTGGAACTACCGGCCCCTTTTTTGTGTGCCATTTTTTATATCTTTTATGGAATTGCGAAACAACTCCTTGGTTCAACCTTTAATTATAATGTGATACCGGTGATCTCGATCTTGGTAAATTGCTGACGGTGACCGTTTTTCTTTTTGTAACCTTTTCTTCTTTTCTTTTTGAAGATAATTACTTTATCACCTTTTAAATGAGACAGGATCTTAGCCGATACTTTAGCGCCTTTTAAATCAGAACCTAATTTAAATGAACCTTCGTTTTCTGCTAACAATACATTGTCAAATTCAATATTAGCGCCCTCATCGCCTTGTAACCTGTGTACAAAGATCTGCTGGTCTTTAGCAACTTTAAATTGCTGTCCTGCTATACTTACTATTGCGTACATGTTTTGTTAATTATTTGTTTTAAATTTCGAGGTGCAAATATAGGGATTGCCTATTTAATAAACAACACACCCGGCATTTTATTTTTTCTCCCGGTTTTCTACGTCGGTAAGTTTTTTCTGGATCTCAGCTATCAGCCTTTGGTTAGCATCCACCAGTTTAGGATCGCCGAAATAATCGCTGTCGAAAATTACGCGTTTGGTTTTCTCTTTATACTTAAACTGTATCACATAACGCACTGCTTTTTTTGAGGCGGCGGCGGTGGTATCACCTATCTCGTTAGACGGGAAATCCCAAAAACCCAAATCGGCAGCTTTACGGTGCAGGTACAGCAGGTCGTCTTTGGTTAAACGGATATGCTCTTTCACCAGCGAGTCTTTCCTGTCGAGGTACTGGAACATGCCGGTATGCGAGTCGTATTTATTTAAAAGGCTATCCTTGTGGCCATACTCAAAACTGAGGGACTGAAAATCGACAAAACGATATGGGGCGTTTTTGATCATCATACCATAATAATAAACGCAGTACAAAATGAATGGTACTACCACAGTCATGATCAGGAATACCTTTTTTAATCGGGGAGACATATGTAATTAATTAGTGAATTATTGAATTAGTGATTTAATGAATTAAATCGGTGTAATTTTTTATGATACTGTTTTTCTTGATGCCGAGGTTATTTTTAAGATCTGGATGGCCTCGTCCAACAAGCCCGCTAATGCTGATTGTTTTACTATCTCAGCCTCAATCAACACCTCCATCCAAAATGCCGATTCATCTGCTTCTTCCACAACTATTGATAATTTCGCATGGAATTCGGCCTGGGATCGTGCTCTGCAAGCGGCGCGATAGTTGGCTCCTACTGAGGATGACGATCTTAACAATTGCCGTCCGATAATTTTCGCTTCTTCCGTTTTTGGTAAGGTTTTGAAAAACTTAATATTATCTACTACGAATTTCTTAGTACGATTTCTAAATTTTTCGGCAAAATCCGTTTTACTTATGTCTTTCATATACGGGCTTAATTATTGACAAGGTGTTTAATCTGAAAGCGAAAATAACTAAATCACTAACTCATTAAATCGCTAATTCGCTAATTAATTCCTTCCCCCTCCCACTTGCTTACTACTGCCGTTGCCATGGCATTCCCAAGTACGTTAGTGGCTGAACGCCCCATATCTAAAAGCGGATCGATACCTATTAAAAGGAACAAACCAGCTTCAGGGATATTGAACATAGATAAAGTACCAGCAATTACCACCAACGAAGCCCTCGGCACACCCGCCACTCCCTTACTGGTAAGCATCAGCACCAATAACATCGATAATTGGGAAGCGAACGAAAGATGAATATCATACGATTGTGCCAGGAATAACGACGCGAACGTCATGTACATCATTGAGCCGTCCAGGTTAAAAGAATATCCTAATGGCAATACAAAACTTACAATTTTATTGCTACAGCCAAATCGCTCCAGCTCTTCCAGAACCTTAGGATAAGCGGCCTCGCTTGTTGAGGTGCTAAAGGCTATCAGCATGGCATCCTTAATCCTGTTAATAAGTCTGAATACCGGTTTCCTCAAAACAATATAACCGGCCAATATGATCACCGACCAAAGCACAATCAGCGAAAAATAAAATTCGCTGATAAATATGCCGTATGTTGAAAGCACCCCTACCCCCTGTTTAGCTACCACAGCGGTAATAGCGCCAAATACAGCCAATGGAGCAAGCTTCATTACGTAGCCGGTAATTTTCATAATCACATGTGCAAAGGCGTCCATCGCCTTGATCACAATTTTTCCCTGTTCGCCTATAGCCGCGGTGGCCACGCCAAAAAACAACGAGAACACCACGATCTGCAAAATCTCGTTATTGGCCATAGCCTCGATAAAACTTTTCGGAAATACGTGGCCAATAAACTCGGTTAATGAGAGTGCCGATTTTTTAATACCCGTACTTAAATGGCTATCCGGCAATGGCAAATGCATGGTTTTGCCGGGCTCAAACAGGTTTACCAGCAACATGCCCAGCAACAGCGAAACCAATGTAGCACTGATAAACCAAAGCATAGTTTTGCCACCTATGCGGCCTACCGCTTTAATATCGCCCACTTTAGCAACGCCCACCACCAGTGTAGTAAACACCAGCGGAGCAACAATCATCTTTATTAAATTAAGGAAAATCTTACTTAAGATATTGAATAGTTCAAGCTTACCCTCACGGGCATCTGTAGCGGTAGATTGTGCTTTAAGCTGTACGGCTTTTTGTATTTTAAGATCTTTAAAAGCAGCACTCGTAGTATCGGTTAAAGCTTCGATACTTTTATTGATAGTTTTAATATTTGTGCCGGCAGTGCTGATTTGTTTATTCAAATCGGCAAATACATAGGTATTATAAATATAACCGGCAACCACGCCTGCTACCAGCGCGATAAAAATGAAGAGCGTCAGTCTGCTTTTTTTCATTTAGTTCAATAAGCCTGCAAAACTACAAAATTAAGCGTTGTTTAAACAGTCCCTGGGATATTGTATTTTATGATGAAGTTAAATGAAGAACAAAATTATAACGGACGGGAGATCGTGTTTTAATTTCTTCACTAATTATTCGAATTAAAATGAACACGAATGAGTCGTAGATCAGTATTCGTGTAATTCGTTTTAATCTTATTGAACTGCTAAGGCAATTCGTTAAAAATTTAAACAATTACTATTTTGTCGGCTTATTACAACATGAGCGCTCCAGCCTACGGATTACAACATATCAAAAAGGAAATTCAGCACCTGCCCAATGCGCAACTGGCTGAATTGATGCTGCGCCTGGCCCGCTACAAGAAAGAAAATAAAGAGCTGCTGGCTTACCTGTTATTTGAAGCCCATAACGAAGCCGCCTTTATTGAAAAAGTAAAAGCCGAAGCCGGTTTTATGTTCAGCCAGTTATCATCCATCAGTTACAACGCTGCAAAAGGCATGCGCAAAATTTTAAGGTTGTTAGGAAAGTACAGTAAATTTATGGCCTCGAAGGGTGCGGAAATTGAACTGCTCATCAACTTCTGCGAAAATTACCTGGAATATGCCGACAGGCGCACCTCATACAAACCACTGCGACTGATATTGATTAAACAGGTTGATAAAGTGCGTGGGTTGATAGGCAAGCTACATGAAGACCTGCAGTTTGATTACCAGGATAGCTACAATCAATTAATAAGCGATGCCGAAGATAAACTGGGCTGGTTTAAAAAGAATGATCACCTGTTGTAACATCTAACGCTTAACATCGTCTAAACATAAAATTAACTGACAAGTGGCCAACAAGGAAGCAGCGTTCAAGCAGATATATGAAGCTAATTCTAAAAAGATATTCCATTTGTGCTATGGTTACACCGGCGATGACGATGCCGCGTACGACCTGGTGCAGGAAACTTTTTTGAAAGTTTGGCAAAACCTGGATAAATTCAGGAACCAGGCCATGATCTCGACCTGGATTTACCGTATAGCTGTAAATACCTGCCTAACCTATTTGCGATCGGAAAAACGACAGGCTAAAGACGAACTGACCCCCCAGTTAGCCGAAACCAAACGCGAAGAACTATCGGAAAAAAACGAACAGGTTGCCTTATTATATAAGTGTATTTCAAAACTGGAAGAATCGGAAAGGATCATTATAACCATGGTGCTTGACGAAGTACCGTACCCCGAGATCGCCGAGATTTCGGGTATATCAGAAGGGAATTTGAGGGTGAAAATTTATCGTATTAAACAAAAATTAACGGAGTTATATAACCAGTATGAAAGACTTTGATCATTTGATGTCGGTTTGGCAGGGACAGCCAAAACCAGATCAGCTTTCAGTTGATGAAGTACTGAAACAGGTAAAAAAAGGGATCAGGAGTATAACCAACAAGTTGTACTGGAGCATTGTTGCTATGGTGGCAACCGTAGTGTTCGCGTTTATAGTTACCTTTTTCCTGGCGTTTAAATCAGCGGTTACCACAATTGGTATCCTGATTGTTTTGGTAACCATGATTATGGGTTTGGCCCTCATGGTGCGCCATTACCATATCCTGAGCAAACGCGACGCTACCGTTAATCCCGCCGATTACCTGGATAGCCTGAAAGCTTACCAAAAAAACCGCAGTAAAGTGATAGGCTGGTTTTATTACACCTACATATTGTTGCTGAGTGCCGGTCTGGCTATGTATTTTGTTGAGATATTGGAGCATTCTTCACTCACGTTTAAAATAGTTACTTATACATCCATATTGGTATGGTTCCTATTCACCACCTTTTATCTTAAACCGCGTATGTTTAAAAACGAGGAAGAAAAACTGAACCTGATGATTGACAGGCTGGTTAGGCTGAAAGAGCAGTTTGATTGAGCGATATTGATTGGGCTTGCCACGTCTACCTGAAATAACTGGCGTTAAAGCCCACTTCGTCCCCCAGGCTATCGGCCGGTAAACCAAACGGTTTGCAAATTGTTAGTGCATAAACATCATTATGCCCGAAGGACCGACCCTAGTAATACTTAAAGAAAAATTACAACCATTTATTGGCCAATTGGTAGTATCGGCAAGCGGATACGTAAAAGGTTTTGATCCGGAAATTTTAATCGACCATACAATAAAGGATATCAAATCATGGGGAAAATACCTGATCATGCTTTTCGATGGGTTTTCGATCAAAGTCCATTTTGGCTTGTTTGGCAGTTATAAAATAAATGAACGGGGCCGCAACAGGGCGTCGTTACAGGTCGTCTGCAACGACGGCGAGATCAATTTTTACATCAGTAAAGTAAAACTTATCGAACAACCAATCGACGAGGTTTTCGACTGGTCGACCGATGTGATGAGTTCCGGTTTCGATATACGGAAAGCCAGGAAAAAACTACAACTGAAACCGGAAAGGATGATCTGCGATGCGCTGCTTGACCAGGAGATTTTTGCCGGATCTGGGAATATCGTTAAAAATGAAGTTTTGTTCAGAACCAGGGTACATCCTGAAAGTAAGATTGCTTTTTTACCGGCGAATAAACAGCGGGAAATCATCAAAGAAACATTAAACTTTTGTAATGATTTTTACAGGTGGCGCAAAGCTAAAATCTTAAGAGAACACCTCGAAGCACATGAGCAAACCATTTGTCCGCGTGATCATGTTAACTTCATCAAAGCCGACCTGGGAAAAACAAAACGCCATTGTTATTACTGTACTTTATGTCAGAAGAAATATGACAACAAAACATTTTAGTTAGCTCCGGCTCTTTTTACTTTTTATATAGATAATTAAACCGTACAAGCACCTATACCTATAATCGGGACCTTATTACTCACGTAACTCCCGCATATTTTGCAATATCCGTCTGCCTTATTTAATTTATCTACTACAGTAACAATCGTTCAGATGATGATGCCCATTTAATCCATGGTGAGGAAAGGTGGTTTATATACGGTTTAAGGTTGTGGATTACACCTGAAAACGTACAGGAAACTACGTGATTAATACCGCTCGCCAACCAATCACAAACACATAAATTGATAACTATCAACCAATTAACAGCGAGACAGGCAATTCGAAATAAAATTGGCGCAGTATGGTGTACAAACCGGCGAGGGTACCTGCTGTTTATTTTAAAACGAAAGGTTAAATCCAACCACGCAATAACTCAAACACATCTACATGAAAAAATTAGTTTATGCACCTTTTATCGTATGCGCAGTAATGCTGTTGTCAGCATCATGTGATCAAAATGCAAGCAAAAAAGAAATAGGTAACAGTAAGGATACCAACAATGTTACAAGAGGAGGCGGCCCTCCTATCCGGGATACTTCCAGCATTAATAAAGACCGGCAAGACTCTGTAAATATGCAGGAAAGCGATTCGACAGGGCGCGGCAACGTTGACCCGGGCGGCCATGCCAATACGCCAAGATAGATTTATAAGATTTGCGATCAGGCCAATTAATCGTAGCCGATAGTATCCACATAATTTAATCAGATGAAAATAATAAAAACGATGGTCCTGAGCATGTTGGTAAGTGCGCTCTGGATAAACAGCACACCGGCAACCGCACAAACGCCACGCGACTCGGCTGCTGAGCGTTCCCGCGCTCAAAAAAACTCTTCCCCTACTGATGACCAGGCTTCACCCGCGGCAAGCCCGGGCGATAGACAAATGTTACAGGATACCGGCGGAAAAAGCGGCACGCAAGGTATTGGCCGGGAAAACAATGACAACACAGGCAAAAATGCTGATCCCGGCAGAATTTCAAAGGAATATGGTAAAAGAAACACCTATATTATGTGGGGAGTTGTGATACTGATAGCGGCGGTCTTTATTTTGTTGCTCTCCCGCATAAAAAGAAAAACGAGATTATAGCAAATCTCTTATACTATCGCGCAATTCAGGATGCTGATTTCTTTAAATAGAAGGCGTACCGGGTTCACTTCAATAAACTACTCAAAAGCATAAATATGGCTACATATTTGCGCGAATTTCTTAAATGCTTTAACGCGTGTGTAATTTGATTTTCTACAGTGCGCTTCGAAATATGTAGTTTTTCTGCTATCTCTCCGTTAGACAGGTGCTCAAGCCTGCTCATTACAAAAATCTCCCTGCACCGTTCCGGCAGTTGCTGCAGCAACGTACTTATTTCATATACCAGGTCGGCGGTTAGCAGTGCTTCTTCTCCTTTGTTTTTGTTATTTTCTTCCTCCGGAAAAATATAGTCCTCCACATAACTTACCGGCGAAGTTTTTTTTGCATTTAACTGCTTGTAAACGTGATAGCGTGCGGCCGTATTCAGGTATTTTTCAAACGAAATAATCTTCAGTTGCTCCCGCTTATCCCATAGATATATAAATATATCCTGCACAATTTGTTCGCAGGTATGCTTGTCTTTCAGATAGTGATAAGCCGTGATATAAAGTTTTTTCCAATATCTTTTAAACAACAAATCATAAGCCCGGCTGTCGCCTGCAACAATGGCATCCCATAAATCCTGGTCGCTATAATTTTTGTTTAACATAATTGGGTTTTTAAAATTATGTGTTTTATCAAAAACAGTATAACAATTATTAAAAATTAAATCACTGAAAAAAAGAGAGTTGTGCAATTAATGAAAAAAAGTTTAAAAAACTATGTGTGTTACGCATTTGAAATAGTCACTATGTGAGTGTAACCGATTATAATATTTTCATCCCTTAAATTAATTTATGACTCAAGAAGAATATATTGATTTGCATGAAAAATTTCTTGCAGGCAATTGTAGTCCTGAAGAGATTGAACTTTTAAATGAGGTTGGCAATGATTTTCTGATTGACGGCAAATGGCAGCCGGAAATGGGTGATGAAAGGGCGGTGAAACACCGCATACAAAGCCAGATCAGAAAATCGGTTGCGCAGGGCAAGGTTATTCGATTACAATGGTTAAAATGGGTTGCTGCCGCATGTGTGCTAATTTCTATGTCATATCCCCTGTTCAGATACCTTAGCGCGCCCCCCATAAAAACAGCTATTGTTAGCAGCCAAAACAGCATTGTTAAAACTGATATTTCTCCCGGCAACAGCAAAGCTATATTAACGCTGGCAAACGGTTCATCTATTGTTTTAAACAATAGCAAAAAGGGCATACTGGCTAAAGCCGGCAACACTTCTATTATTCAAAAAACAGGCGGCGAGCTTAGTTATCAACCAGATGTTGATATCAAAACTGCAACAAACATTCAATATAATGTTTTAAAAACGCCTCCGGGTGGCGAGTACCAGTTACAACTACCAGACGGTACCCGGGTTTGGCTAAACGCGGCGTCATCCATAAAATTCCCCAATGCCTTTGCCGGCGCTAACCGCCGGGTGGAACTTATGGGCGAAGCTTATTTCGAAGTATCTAAAAATCCGGCTATGCCTTTTATAGTAGCCGCAAACGGTACCGAAACCCGGGTATTAGGCACCCACTTTAACGTAATGGCCTACCCCGACGAGCCTGGCGTTACCACTACCCTTTTTGAAGGTTCGGTAAAATTTAGCCGGAATAAAAGCGATGTGCTTTTAACGCCTGGTAACCAGGCGTTACTGAATAACGCTACAAACCTTATCAAGGTGCAAAAAGCCAATTTGGAAGAAGTGCTTGCCTGGAAAAACGGCTACTTTAATTTCCAGGACGAGGATATTCACAGCATCATGAGGAAAGTGGCAAGATGGTATAATGTGGAAGTGGTTTATGATGCAGGTTTCGGCGCCATGCATTTTGATGGCACCTTATCAAGATACAACAACATTTCAGATCTTTTAAAGATGCTGCAATCAACCGGAACAATACACTTTAAAGTTGAAGGAAGGAGGATAACTGTGATGAGATAATCTTTACACTCAACTGGCAGTTACCTTAAATTGAACCAGGAGCGTTCGCACCGCCCCTGGTCAATAGCTGTTGCTATGCCAGGCTAATAAAACAGGCTACTTCTTAAACAACCAATTATTAATTAACCTAACATTCAAATGTATAAAAATTGTACTGCATATAAATGCAGACTGCTTCCCCCTGTTTCATTTAAATTATTGTTAACCATGAAGCTAACATTTTTTTTTATGATATGTACCTTTTTGCAGCTGAGCGCGACCACTTATGCGCAGAAGATAACCATCAGTAAAAACCAGGTGCCGTTAAAGGAAATCTTTAACGACATCAGGCAACAAACCAGCTACAAGATCCTGTACAACTCCGAAATGGTTAAAAACGCGCGGCCCGTAACCATTGATATTTCGAAAGGTGATGTAAAGGAGGTATTGGATAAATGCCTTTTTAACCAGGACCTCACCTACGAAATCATTGATAATACCATCATTATCAAACAAAAAACAAATTTGGCTCCGGGTATTGCACAGGAAATAACCGTATCAGGAAAAGTTACAGATATTAAAGGAGAGCCTATTCCGGGCGTAAACATCGTTATCAAGGGCTCCAGGGCTGGCACGATTACAGATACTAAGGGCAATTATAAAATCAAGGTCCCGGATACCAAAAGCACCCTTGTTTTTTCATTTATAGGATTTGCGACTAAGGAAATTGCCGTTGGTGATCAAAGCAATATCGATGTTATCCTTATAGCGGAAAGTACAAACATAGCTGATGTTGTGGTTATTGGCTACGGCACACAGAAACGGGGTGATCTTACCGGCGCTATATCCTCTATCAGGGCCAAAGATATCGCCAACAGCCCCCAGGTAAGCGTAGATCAAATGCTGCAGGGCAAGGCGGCGGGCCTAACCATTAGCCAAAACTCCGGCGCACCGGGTAGCAATACTTCGGTGCGTGTAAGAGGTGTTACTTCACTGAGCGGCAGCAACGAGCCGCTGTATGTGATTGATGGTGTTCCTATTTCGGGCGATGCCACCAATCAAAGTACAAGCGGCCGGTCTGCCTTGCAAACATCAAACAGCGCCGCCGGCGGTAATGCGGAGGCGCAAACCTCTGTAAGCCCCTTATCACTGATCAACCCCAGCGACATCGAATCAATAGATGTATTGAAAGATGCTTCTGCAACCGCCATATACGGCAACAGGGCATCAAACGGGGTAATCATCATCACCACCAAGCGTGGTAAAACAGGCAAGGCTCACATCAGTTATGACGGCTATGCCGGGATTCAGAACGTTACACGGCGCATCCAGATGATGGACTTGAGGCAATATGCCACGCTTCAGAACGCGCTGGGCGATGTTTATGGTACCGGCAGGCGTGATGAATTTGCAGACCCTACCCTGTTAGGCAAAGGCACTAACTGGCAGGACGCTATTTTCAGGACGGCCATTCAGCAAAGTCACCAGGTTTCCGTTTCGGGCGGCAAAGACGGCGTTAATTATTACCTGTCTGGCGGTTATCTGAACCAGGACGGTATTATCATCGGCTCCAACTTTAACCGGTACAATCTCAGAACGAATATCGACGCCCAGGTAAACGACTGGTTTAAACTCGGTATCTCTTTAACCGGAAGCCACAGCAATGAGCGGGTGGTGGTTGGCGATAATAACGGTATTGTTTACAATGCCCTGCTACAGGCACCCGATCTGAGCGTTACCAATCCCGACGGTTCATATACAGGACCTCCCGCTAATGATCCCAGGGCAGCAGGCGGCGTTTTAAACCCGGTGGCGCAGGCTTTAAATATTTCCAACATCCTGAACAGGAATAATATCAATACCAATTTATATAACGATATCAGACTGTATAAAGATTTGACCTTAAGGTCTGAACTTGGAGGAGACTTTAACTTTTCTGACAATAACGCGTTTACACCTACTTATACTTACGGCCGTTTTACCAACCCGACAGCCACGCTTAATGAACGCTTCCAGCAAAGCTCATTCATGATCTGGAAGGAATACTTAAACTACACGCATAAGTTCGGGGCAAAAAATGATTTTAATGCTGTTTTAGGTCACGAGGCGCAAAAGGTGAACTGGCGTGGCATTGAAGCAGGCCGCCAGGGCTTTTACAGCAATGACGTGCAAACGCTTAACCTTGGTCAAGCCATTACCGCTACCAACGACGAATACAAAGGTAAACAAACACAAGAGTCATATTATGCGCGCGTTATTTATACTTACAATAATAAATATAGCTTAACCTCAACTATCCGCCAGGACATCTCATCTAAATTTGCAGCCGGTCACCGAACCGGTTACTTCCCTTCATTCGCCGCCTTTTGGCGTATGTCTGAAGAGCCGTTTATGCGTAACTTTAAAAACATCGCCGATAACGTAAAAATCAGGTTGGGTTATGGGCAGGTAGGTAACCAGGAAGTGCCTAACAACCTGTACAATGCCATTCTTTCGCCTGCTATAACAGGTTTGGGTACCGGGTTCCAATTCACTCAAATCCCAAGTGAGAAACTTAAATGGCAAACATCAATACAATATAATGCCGGTCTGGACTTCAGTATTTTGAAAGGAAGAGTAGACGCCAGCGTAGATTTTTACGACAAAACATCCAAAAACTTCATATTCCAGCTAACCTTACCAGCTTACGTGTTGGGTGATTTTAGCTACCTGGGAGGTATAAACGCTCCTTATGTAAACCTTGGTAAACTCGATAATCGCGGGGTTGACATCAGCATCAACTCCCGGAACATCGCAACCGATAACTTTAAATGGAATACCTCAATCGTATTCTCCCGTTACAAAAACACTGTAAAAGAATTAGGGAACGGCCTTGATCAGATCCTTGGTTCTGTAACTAACGCTTATTTAGTGTCTACCGTGTCGCGGACGGTAGTTGGCGGGCCAATTGGCGAGTTTTACGGTTACAAGGTAAAGGGTATTTTTAAAACAACCGATCAGTTAGCCAACGCCCCCATTCAATTTGGCCGCCCTGTAACCAATACAAGCGCGGGTACCTGGCTGGGCGATGTACAATATGTAGATGTAAACAAAGATGGCAAGATTGATGAGAACGACAGAACAGATTTGGGTAACCCCAATCCAAAATTCACTTACGGCATCACCAATAATTTCAGCTATAAGGCGTTTGATTTAGGCATATTTTTAAACGGCTCCTACGGTTCAAAAATTTTGAGTTTGATGGACCCTACTTTAGGTGGCCTGGCTTCAACCTATCAAAACCAATATGCTTCGGTTGCCAATTTCTGGACACCTCAAAATTCACAATCCGACATCCCTGCGCCTAAAAGCGGCATAGATAACCCGAATCTTAAAATTTCCGACCGTTTTATTCATAGCGGTTCGTATTTGCGCATACAAAACATTAACCTGGGCTGGAAGGTGCCTTCGGCATGGATAAGAAGAGCAAAGCTGAGCAGCTTACGTATATACAGCAGCGTACAGAACCTTTATACATTTACTTCTTATAAAGGCTTCGATCCGGAACTCGGATCTTATAACCAAAACGCTATTCTCACCAATATCGATATCGGCAGATATCCTATTGCCAGAACCGTCACCTTCGGCGTTAATGCTCAGTTTTAATCCATCAAAATAAAAATATCATGAAAAAACACACCAAATATTTCACTGGTTTGATGATGGCTCTTACAGCAATCATTTCGGGCTGTAAAAAAGACTTTTTTGACACACCACCGCAAGATAAGCTTACGCTTGACAATTTCTATCAAACAGCAGATCAGGTACAGGCAAGTACGCTTATACTCTATAACTCTCCGTGGTTTGATTGGAATAATAAATCATCATGGTGTATAACCGAGTTATTGAGCGGCAACGCGTTTTCATATTCGCCGGATGTAATCAACTTCAGTAATTTTTCAGTAACAGGAGATAATACCCAGATTTTGGCTGCGTGGAGCTCGATGTACACAGTTGTTGCACAAGCGAACGCGCTTATTAATAATTTACCGGCTAAAGTACCGTCTTCAGTTCCGGCAAGTGTGGTTAATAACGCGCTTGGCGAAGCGCATTACATGCGGGCCTTAGCTTATTTCCATCTTACCCGCATTTGGGGAAATGTGCCTATCGTAACTAACAGTATAGATATGGTAAGCAATTACCAGGTAAATACTAACCCGGTAACAGACATTTACAAATTCATTATTAACGACCTGAAGTTTGCCGAAGCTAACTGCACAAGCACCATCAGAACCGGGGCCAACACGCAGGGCCATGTTTCCAGTGGTTCGGCATCAGCCCTTTTGGCCAAGGTTTACCTGTATATGCAGGATTACACCGATGCGCGTGCCGAAGCAGAAAAAGTGATCAACAGCGGCGAGTTTAAACTTTATGGTGTAGATATACCGGGGAAGACCTATAACGATTTGTTTAAAACGGCAAATAACAACAACGAAGAATCTATTGCTGCCATGCAGTGGCAGGGCGGTTCGCCTTACGGGCATGGCAATTCTTTACAAGGTTTTTTTGCTTTCACGCCTCAAATCACCGGTACCGGCGATGGCTTTGGCTCGGTAGTAGGAAGTATAGATCTGCTGAACACCTATGAGGCCGGTGATGAAAGACGGAAAGCCACCCTGATGATTCCGGGCGACTATTACGCGGAAATCAACCAGGCGCAGGGCGGCTTTACAGTGCCCGCCAATGCGGTAACACAGGGCTCTACCATCTTTCTTAAAAAGTATGTTGTGGGTACACCTGCAGACAATGGTGGTAAGGGTGGTTTTTTATCCGCAGCCAACAATACTTACCTGATGCGCTACGCCGAGGTTTTATTAATTGAGGCCGAAGCTGTTTTAGCCGGGCAAGCAAGCACTGCAAACGCAGCGGCAATTGTACCCTTCAATAAAGTACGCCAGCGTGCAGGTTTACCGCCACGTACATCGATAACGCTTAATGACATCATGCACGAACGCAGGGTTGAACTGGCCTTTGAAGGCGATTACTGGTTTGATCTGGGTCGGATGGACGGTTTCAATTCCAAATCACATCCAAAAGCCATTGCCATTATCAGCAATCAGCAAAGAGGGCAGTATGTTCCGAAATACACACCGACAGATGCTAATTTTTTGATGCCCTACCCTACTACCGAGGTGGCTTTAAATCCTAAATTATTGGAGCCGCCGGTTGCCTTTAAGTTTTAAGGGCCATTGGCAGTAAAGAACAAATTATATAGTTAGACTAATAATAACTATCATGAAAAAGATCATAGACAAAATATATTATACCATTTACGCCGTTTGCATTACATTAACGGTTTTTAATTCTTCCTGTAAAAAGGATAATGATGGCGGTAAAGGCGCGCCGGTTATTACGCGCGTACGCACGGTTAGTAAACAGGATAGTGCCAGTGTGGTTCACCAGGTTACGCTAACAAGTTCTTATACATCTGTAGATGTAAAGCCGGTGGCTTTTGATTCGACGGTTACGGCAGGCAGGGCCAACGGGCTATATGCCATTATAGGGCAAAATTTGTTAACCACCAGCAGTATCACCATTAATGGCACCCCTGTTATATTTAACAAAGCCCTTATTAATGATAATGCCGTTATCTTCACCATACCTTTAAATATCCCCTTTCAATCTGCTAATAGTAAAATTACGCTGGTTACCAGTTATGGTACCACAACCTTCGGCTTTAGTATTCTTCAACCGCCGCCAACAATAACGGATGCAAGCCAGTTTGCAGGTAACCCCGGCGATATCATTACATTAACAGGCACGGCGTTCGATAACGTATCGTCAGTGAAATTTGGTACGGCCGCAGGGCAGGTAACAGCAAGCACATCAACACAAATTACAGTAAAAGTACCTGCTAATGCATCGGGCTTAATTAGCGTAACCACCCCGGGCGGAACGGTAACAGGGCCTGCTGTATCTTATGATGGTATTGCCAAAGCTTATGTAATTCCTTTTGGTTTTAACGGCATGCTGTATGATGACGCCGTGAATAGCGGAGGCTTTGAATTTAACTTTAATGGTGTAGTGGTAAATAATCAAAGTACCGACATTGTTAAACGAGGAACCCACTCTATCATGGTTCAGTACAATGGTAATTATGCCGGTTATGCGGTTGGCGGCAATATCGATCTCACCGGAAAAACGTATGTAAAGTTTTCAATTTACGGAGCCAGTACCGGCACCGAAGGGCGGGTGATTAAAGTTGCTTTAAACGATTTTGATAACCGCGCCGTAAACGTGATACTGCACGAGAAAAAATGGTCCACTTACGTTATTCCTCTCAGTTTGTTTCAGAATGACAAAGCGCCCGGTATACCCGCTGCCGTAAGCTACATCGGCTTCCAGGATCTGAGCGGCAAAGCGCCCGAAACCATTTACCTGGATGATATAGGTGTGTTTTAAAATATTAATGGTTGCAGATGCTGCTATTTTAAAATAGCGGCATCTGCTTTTTATTTAACAGTGAAATTATAAAAGTACGATGAAAGCATCGATATGGATACTGGGGTTTATTTTATTAATCTCCGTTAATAAAGTTTCTGCTCAAAAAAACCTGGTGACTAACGGAGGTTTTGAGGATGACACAGAGGGATGGGTGAACTATGGCGGCACCGTTACCCCTTACGATTTTAAAGAAGGAAAAAACAGCTGCGCGATCATTGCCCCCAATACCGAAAAATGGTTAGGATTACACCAGGTTATCAACATACCTAAAAAGGCACCGGCGCTGGAGGTTAGCGCCTGGCTCAAAACAATTAACGTAGTAAAAGGCTTTGATGACTGGAACGGAGCTATTTTAAACGTGGAGTTCCTGGATGGACGGGAACAAAAAATTGGCGAGTCGGTAAGTGTTGCCCGGCTGGTTGGCGACCAAAGCTGGCAATTCATCAGTAAAAAGGTAACAATACCTTCGGGGGCTGTAAAGTTTAAAATATTGGCAGCTATGGGCTATGCATCCGGCACTTTGTTTATTGATGCCGTATCTGCCGAAGTGGTGGTTGCCGACAGCGTGGGGCAATAATTCAATTTACTAACTTTAATATAAAGCGTAATAAAAATGATAAAACACATTTTCGCTCTGCTCTTGCTTGCTGCGTTAATCAATACCGGCTACGCGCAACAGGAGGCGAATAATATCAGGCTTAATCAGGTCGGTTTTTACCCCAATACCGCAAAAACGGCCATTGTATATACCGATAAAGAAGCGGATTTTACCATCAAAGCACCGGATGGCACCACTGCATTTTCCGGCAAATTAAAAAAGGCCTTAAAGCCCGACCTGGAAGGGAAAACTACCTGGATAGCAGACTTTACTTCATTAACTCAACCAGGCACTTATACACTAATGGTGGATGGAGCAGGGCGGTCATACCCTTTCGTGATACAAGCTGATGCCTATCAAAAATTGGCCAAAGCTTCAATCAAGGCGTTTTATTTTCAGCGGGCTTCAACGCCTCTTCCGGAGAAATACGCGGGCATCTGGCATCGAAACGAGGGGCATCCGGATACTGCTGTCTTGGTACATCCGTCGGCAGCCGGTAAAACCCGGCCTGCCGGCAGTTTAATTTCATCACCGCGGGGCTGGTATGATGCCGGCGACTACAATAAATACATTGTAAACAGCGGGATTACAATGGGCACCTTATTATCGCTTTATGAAGATTTTCCGGCACAAATGAAATCGGTGCAGCTTGATATACCCGAAACCGGCAACCAATTGCCTGATGTGCTTAACGAAGTTTTGTGGAACCTGAGATGGATGTTCACCATGCAGGATCCTGATGACGGGGGTGTATATCACAAACTCACCAACGCCGACTTTGATGGCATGCTGATGCCCGACAAATGCGTTTCGCCGCGATATGTTGTACAAAAAAGTACTGCCGCCGCTTTGGAGTTTGCAGCCGTGATGGCGCAATCTGCACGCATATTTAAAAACTTCGGGAGTGTTTGTCCGCATCTTTCCGACTCTTGTTTAACCGCGGCCACCAAAGCATGGCAATGGGCTATGACCAACCGGCAGGTTGCGTACGATCAGGATGAAATAAACCGGAAGTTTGAGCCCCGCATAACCACGGGCACTTATGGCAGTTTCAGCTTTGGCGAAGAATTTTTTTGGGCAGCCTGTGAACTGTATGTAACCACTAAAGATGAAAACTATTTTAAAATAACCAGGCTGATCCATGACAATTCTATCGGTGTCCCATCGTGGGGAAAGGTTAAATTGCTGGGTTATTATTCACTGATACGGAACAAAAAAGATGTTGACGGAATAGCTGAAAGCGATTTACCGGGAATGACCAGCCAATTATTAAATTTTGCTGATGCCATGCTTGAACGTGCCGGAGGATCCGCGTACGGTACTGTAATGGGATCATCAGCAACAGACTTTAATTGGGGAAGTAACAGCTTTGCTGCAAATGAAGGTATACTTTTAATCCAGGCCTATTTAATTACCCAAAAAGCAAAATACCTGGCCGGGGCTATCACTAACCTTGATTATCTTTTGGGGAGAAACGGAACGGGATATTGTTATGTAACGGGCTTCGGCACTAAAAACCCGAAGCACCCGCATCACCGGCTTTCAGTTGCCGACGGTATTACGGAGCCGGTTCCCGGTTTGTTGGTTGGAGGCCCCAACCCAGGCGTACAGGATGGGCAAAAATATCCTTCTGCCGTGGCAGACCAGGCATATTTGGATGATGATAAAGCCTATGCATCCAACGAGATCGCTATTAACTGGAACGCGCCGCTGGCTTACCTGGTTAATACCATCGAGATACTTCGTACCGGTTACAAACCGAATTAAAAACTGTTAAGCATCAGCGCTTACCTATCTAATCAATACTTTCCAGGTAAAAAAGCCGTAGTCAGAACGAAAATTATGCTGATTACGGCTTTTTTACTTAAATATGTCGGCTAAAAACAAACATTCTTTGATTATATTCTCATGATTTATCCGGCGCTACTGTCATCCTGCAAGTCGTCTGCTGGATAAACCTTGTCTGTTCCGCTGTCAAGTTTCACAGTAACCTTGTCGCCTATCGCATCGGTTACTTCGCCCTGCCCGTCGGGTGTAACTACACGCTGGCCTTTTAAAAATTCCTGCTCGTTCATATCAACTAATTTGGGGTTTAGAAACCTGGATTACTCATCGTCTAATGTCAGCGCGACAAACACCGCCTGTGTCGATTCCTTTTGCTCGGCTGTATCGAAAGCCTCATTGATTTTGGAAAGCGGGAAGCGGTGGCTGATCATCTTCTTCGTGTTCATCTTCCCTTTACTCAGCAGGTCAAGGCAAATCTGCATTTCCGGGTAAATATCCCAGTAGGAATAACTCGCGCTTGGGATGAGCCTGATCTCAGTTAACTGGATGTGGGCCCAGTCCAGTTGTATGGATGGGGTGTCATAGCGATATTACCCCAATGCCCGCTGCCTCCAGTAATAACCTTTTTGGCAAGCATGGAAATATTGGCCTTCGATGCCGGGTACCTGGAAGCCACGTCCTGGAAGGCAGGCCCGATTAGTTTTGAATCTGTATGGTGACAGGTATTACAATCAGACGAGGCCATCAACTTCTGTCCCATGGCAGAGCCTGCCTCCCCTCCTGTCGGCTCTGTTCCGATTTTCATGACATTGGTATCGGCATCAGAGTTTCTTGCCTTCGCCGTTACATTCACGGCTTTAGCGCTGTCGCTACCTCCTTTGTTCTCATCGGAAGAGTTGCCCTTACAGGCCGCTACCAAAGCAAGCGGCAACATCAGGTAATATATTTTTTTCATAGTGGTTGGTTTTAATCGGTTTAGATGCTTTAATCCCTTCGCTTGGTTCTCCTGATGATGAGGAAAAGCGCTATAACAATGAATAATCCTATAAATACAAATGCAAATGGTAGTAACTATCAGAACCGCAGATACAACTGCGCGTTACCCGTACTATGGCATCTTCGGGGTGTAAAATTTCGGGCATTGGCTTATCTACTTTTCTGATGCGGTAAGGGCCCCGGTAATTCATTGCTAACATATAGGTGGTTTTAACTTTTGTTTAAATATTATTATAGTAGTAACTGAATTTATCTAACGTCATAATTACAATGCCATTTACTTTAAGTTAATTAGGTTAAACAAAAAGAAATCAAAACAATACAGTTATAAATAGGTAGAATGATTGAATTTTTAGGGGCCAAAACATCGGATATCTGATATGACTTTATTACTAAACAATATTCATATACTGTTGCGCTTGCGTAAATTACGTTAAATAGCGGTGTTAAGTACCCGATTTCATAAGCCCGGCGCAACAGAAAAAAATACAAACAATTGATTTTAAAATACTTAATCAAAGTAAACCAATAATGGCACGCCTGTTTCATCGCCTGTTTGGTATACTTCCAAAACTGCATGAGCGATGCCGGTGTTATTTAAACCGAATCCAACAGACAGAAATTATAAATTATGTATACCTTAGGAATAAACGCTGTATTTCACGATTCGGCGGCGTGTTTAATAAAAGACGGACGGCTTATCGCGGCAGCGGAAGAGGAAAGGTTCACTCACTTCAAACACGGCAAAAGGCCGGTACCATTTTCAACCTGGGAACTACCCTTTCATGCCATTGATTATTGCCTGCGCGTAGCCGACATCCATATCAATGATCTAGATCATGTAGCTTATTCGTTCGATCCTTATCTTCTGATAGGCGAACAATATCGTGGCAAGCCAACTATAGCGATACCCTTTGAAAACAACGAAAAAATTGATAGCAATGATTGGTTGAACGTATGGGACCCGCTGTTTTTGTCTTCCATTATTAACGCGCGTGCGCAGCTTAATGATGGTTACCCCCATCATTTGCAAAAACGCTTTATAGGCGCAAACATACAACCGGAGCAATGGCATTATGTGGAGCACCATGTGGCTCATGCCGCAAGCGCCTTTAACTGTTCGCCTTTTAATGAGGCCGCGGTAATGACGGTTGACGGGCGTGGTGAACTGGCTACAACAACTTATAATTTGGGCAGCGGCCAGCAGCTAACACGCATAGGCCAGGTAAACATGCCGCATTCTTTAGGTTTACTTTACGAACAGGTAACAACTCACCTCGGCTTCCTGCACTCGTCGGACGAGTACAAGGTTATGGCTTTGGCGTCTTATGGGAATACCGATTTTGTGAAAGACTTTCGGGAGATGATCAATTTAAGCGGCCAGGGGCAATACACCATTACCAATCAAAATTTCACGGAGCGTTTTGGTGCCCAACGGTTGCGCCACCAGGAATTTACCGCCCATCATTTCAATATCGCGCACTCGCTGCAACTGGTATTGGAAGAAACTTTGCTTGATATTACCGGTTGGCTGCAAAAAGAAACCGGCTCGGCAAACTTGTGCATGGCAGGCGGTGTAGCCCTTAACTGTGTGGCTAACGCACGTATCAGAGATGCGAAAGCTTTCAGTAACATTTGGGTGCAGCCCGCATCCGGCGATGATGGTACTGCCTTAGGTTCAGCATTATGGATAGATGCCCAGCAAAGAAAAAGTAATGAACGCGAATTTGTGATGAATCACGCCTACTGGGGGCCGGAATACAACGACGATGAAATTGAAAAATTCATGAAGTGGTGCAAGGTGCCTTACCGCCGCATGCAAGATATAGCCGAAGAAACGGCCGAAGTGCTTGCGCAGGATAAAATAATAGGCTGGTACCAAAACCGGATGGAGTTTGGCCCCCGGGCTTTGGGCAGCCGCTCCATATTAGCATCTCCCATTAATCCGGAAATGCAGGCGCGCCTGAATGAGGTAAAAGACCGTGAAGATTTCCGTCCGGTGGCGCCGGTTGTGCTTGAAGAGGAAGCCGCCAACTGGTTTGAAGGTGCGGAATATTCGCCGTTTATGTTATTTATATACGATGTAAAGGCCGATAAAGCCGACCGCATCCCCGCAGTACGGCATACCGATGGCACAGCGCGGATCCAAACGGTAAACGAACAGCAAAACAAAAAATATTATGATCTGCTAAAGGCCTTCTACCGCAAAACCGGTGTTCCGGTATTGATCAACACTTCGTTCAACACGCTTGGCAAACCTATAGTTTGTACGCCGCGCGATGCTATCGAGTGTTTTTGGAGCTCCCCTTTTGATGCTTTGATCATTGGTTCATTTATAATCGAAAAAAATGCAGATATCCGTAATTATACCAACATACAGGCGGCCGCAGTTACTCAGGAATTGCTTGAAAGCGCTGCAGCAGCAGTTGCTGAATAAACAGGCTTTTGAGATATTGGTAGTAAGCGACGGTCCCGATCAGGAAACTGAGCAGGCAGTAAATGAATTTAACGGACTGTTAAATATCAGGTATTTCTGCCTGCCGGAAAAAAAGGGGCCGGCTGCGGCGCGAAACTTGGGCTGGCTTAATGCAAAAGCTGCGGTTGTAGCCTTTACCGACGATGATTGCCAGCCCGACAAGAATTGGCTTAGGGCCATACTTGCAGAAGCTGACCCCACTAAGCCGCAGGCGTTTACCGGTCGTGTTTTTGTTCCCCGTGGACAGCGCCCTACCGACTATGAACTTAACACAGCGGGCCTTGAAACCGCCGATTTTGTTACCGCTAATTGTGCCTGTACAAAGCAAGCCCTATTTATTACCGGCGGCTTTGATGAACGGTTTAGCATGGCCTGGCGGGAAGACAGCGACCTGGAGTTTAAACTAATCCGGTACAATATAGATATCAAAAAGATAGATCAGGCATTAGTAGTTCATCCCGTACGGCAGGCAACCTGGGGTATCAGCCTTAAAGAGCAAAAGAAAACTTTGTTTAATGCTTTACTTTATCAAAAGTTTCCATCACTTTATCGTGCTAAAATCCAACCGCAGCCACCTGTTTTGTATTACCTGATCATTGCCTGTTTTATGATCTTTATTGCAGGATTATTTTCAGCTTCTTCTTTGCTTACCGTAATCGGGGCTACAGGTTGGTTTGTACTTACTGCTTATTTCATTTACAGGCGGTTATACCATACCAGCCGCTCATTAAGGCATGTGGCTGAAATAGTTTTTACATCAATACTCATCCCCTTTTATTCCATCTATTGGCAATGGTATGGCGCCTTTAAATACCGCGTTTTATTTATTTAAACATGAAGTTACCCGTTCAGGAAATTAAGAAAATCGGCATTTTCAGGGCGCTTCAGTTAGGCGATCTGTTATGTACCATTCCAGCCATCCGCGCGCTGCGCAATGCTTATCCCCACGCTAAAATCATTTTATTAGGTTTGCCCTGGGCTAAAGGCTTTACCGGGCGTTTCGACCGTTATTTTGATGGCTTTATCCATTTTCCGGGCTTTCCCGGATTGCCGGAACAGGATTTTGACGCAAAGATATTTCCTGCTTTTATTGAACAAATGCAGGCAGAACAATTTGATTTGTTATTGCAGATGCAGGGTAATGGATCTGTTGTGAACCCAATGATGGAATTATTAGGGGCAAAGCATGTAGCCGGATTTAAAACCGCCGGGCACTATGCGCCGGATAACGGGCTATTTTTAGATTATCCTGATCATGGCCCGGAAATAGACCGGCATATCAGCTTAGTGGAGCACTTAGGATGTGCTCCGCTGGGTAATGAACTCGAGTTCCCGTTATCAGAAGCAGATATGGCTGATTTACGCAGCTTGAGTTTACCGATAGAACCGCAACGATACGTTTGTATCCATCCCGGTTCCCGCGGATCATGGCGGCAATGGCCTGTAAATTATTTTGCGGCACTTGCTGATTTTTGCATCGACCAGGGTTACAAGGCGGTAATAACCGGCATAAGGGACGAAACAGACGTCACCAATGCAGTAATCAGCCAGATGAAAAACACACCTATCGACACCACCGGGAAAACATCGCTGGGCGCGGTTGGCGCCTTGATCAGTAACGCCGCCTTGCTTGTTTCAAACTGCACCGGCGTATCACATATCGCGGCGGCATTTAAAACCCGCAGTGTGGTGATCAGTATGGATGGCGAGCCCCATCGCTGGGGACCAATAGATACCTTCCACCACCGTACGATCAATTGGCTTAAAGTTCCTGATTTTCATGTGGTGTTCCGTGAAACTGCCGACCTGATACAGCAGACGACCTGATTAAGCGGATCACATGATCTGTAATAACCGCAGGTTCGGGCATCATGGCAGGATTGGCATAAATTGTATCATCTACATAACGGATCACACCATTTTTACTTTTCAAACCATCCGGTACCGGAAATTCAATTACAGTGTTAGGCACCATCCAGGGCGTATGTTGCGGATTGGTTTGTGCATACAGAACAACTACCGGCGTGCCCACTGCGGCGGAGATGTGCGTGACACCGGTATTGACAGATAACAATAAAGAAGCACGACTAATAAGCGTTATCAGTTGCCCGATAGGGAAAAGCCCGGCTGCGTTAAAGGCGCCTGCTCCTATTTGGGTTTGCAAACGGCTAACCAGTTCCTTTTCCCCGGCTGATCCGGTGAGCAATACCTGGTAACCTTTTGATATTATTTGCAACGCGGTTTCAATCCAAAGTTCTTCCGGAAATTGTCTTTTAATTTCGCTTACCCCTGCGTGTAGAATGAGCCATGGCCTACCATTATCCAATCCGGTTTGCTTTAACTTTTCTGTAATTTCAGGCCATCCGGTTTCATTTACTGTCAGACTCAGACGTTTGCCGACATTTACATTACAAACGTGGTTAACCAGTTTTAAATCGCGGTCGACCTGATGATCAATGTATCGAAAGGGCTCCTCGTCCGGCACCCAATCTGTGATCAGGCCGTATGGGTTTTCGCGGCAATAGGCCAAAACCCTGGAAATTCCTGCCTGATAAGCGATCATGGCCGAAGGCAACGGGTTTTGACTGTAAACAGTAAAAATAACGGCGGCATCAAAATGATACTTTTTAAGCCGTTCAACTAATGCAAACAATGCGTCCGGGCGTTCGGTATTTGCCTGTTTAACCCAGGGCAAATCAAAAATTATGACTTCATCAATCTCAGGGATAAAGGGCGTAATGCCCGCTGCCATAGAAGATGTTAATAAGGTGATGCGGGCGTTTAACCCTTTTTTAAACTTGCGCAATGCAGGGCCGCTCATGATCAGGTCGCCCATATTATCGGGACGGATGCACAAAATATTTTTAAAGTTATCCCAGCCCGACATCTGAACCATAATTTAAGATGTAAGCAGCCGCTTCGTTAACATTTCTGCAGCTAAATCCCGGTTGCCTGTATGGCCCTTCAAGCCATTCGGTTTCATTTCCGTTATCAACTAAAATACTTTTGCATCCGGCACGGTTACCGGCTTCCACATCGTTAAGGATATCACCAATCATCCAGCAGTGATCAAGATCAAGTTGATGGTCCCGGGCCGCCTTTAGCAGCATTCCCGGCATTGGCTTGCGGCAATCGCAGTTTATGCTATAACCGGTGTTGGTTCCTTCGGGGTGATGCGGGCAGTAATAAAAGGCTTCAAGCCTCACGGCCTCTGCTTCAAAAAGTTTATACAGTCGTTTCATCGCCAATAAAAACTCAGCTTCACTAAAATATCCCTTCGCGATGCCTGATTGATTGGAAATAACAATTAGTTTATAGCCCGCTGCTGCCAGCATTCGTAAGCCTTCTGTGCAATTATCAGCCAGGCTGATTTTATCAGGATCGACATTGTAAGGGATATCCGGTATCAGCGTGCCATCTTTGTCTAAAAAAACAGCTCTGTTCATATCACGCAGCTTCAATACGGGTGGCATTTTTACGGGCGAACGGATTTGCCGTTTTCCTTAATGTAACCTTATAAACCTTTTGAATTTCCTGGGCCACCTTTTTCCAGGTAAAGTTAGCGTTTACGTGCTTTAATGCATTTCGGCCCATTTCGCTTAAAACACGTTCATCGGTCACAAGTTCATCTATCTTTTGTGCAAGTGCTTCCGCGTTTTTAGGCGGCACAAGTGCGCCCGTAACGCCATCAATCACACTGTATTTAATTCCCCCTACGTCAGATCCTATAACCGGTGTACCGCAAGCCATAGCCTCAAGCGGTGTAATGCCAAAAGGCTCATACCAGGGCGTGGTGATAAAAACATCTGCGGCAGCGTAATAAAACTTTAAATACTCGCGGCTTTTCCTGCCTGCAAACTGTACTTTATCAGCAACTCCTAAAAAGGCGGCCAGGTCTGATAACCTTTTATACTCGGCGCATGATGATTCGGTCACATCATCCTTATCGCCCCCAACAATAAGCAGTTTTACTTTTTCAGCGCTTTTATCGCTTAATGAAGCTAACGAGCGGATCACGTTATCGATGCCTTTGCGCGGCACCATACGGCCAAGTTGCAGCAATACTTTTTCATCAGGGTTTATCTGAAGCATTTTGCGCGCTATATCCCTGTTAACCGGATGAAACTCTGTTTGGCTAAAACCGCATGGTACGATGGCGATTTTGCCGGGATCGGCCTGGTAAAGTTCAATGAGGTCTTCCCTGTCCTGCGGGCACTCTGCAATGATCTGATCAGCTTCTTTACAAAGCACCGTTTCTATATTGAGGCGTTCTGCAGGGAACAGATCTTTTTCCTTTTGATGTAAACGCCTTACGCGCCCGAGCGCGTGAAAGGTGATGACAAACGGAATCTGCATTTTCAACTTGAGTTTCATGGCAACCAGGCCCGACATGAAAAAGTTTGCATGTACAAGATCGTAACTCAATTTTTCTGTATTGATAAAACTGCGCATCCAACCGGCAAATTCGGGCATATAGGACAGAATCTCTTCTTTCGGAATTACTTTTGCCGGTCCGGCCTGCACATGAATAACCCGGATATTTGGCACCCAATCCACTATGGTTTGCACGCTGTTATCTTCCCGCCGGGTATAAATATCAATAGAATGCCCCTCGTCGGCCAGGTGTTTTGCCAGTTGTGCCACATATACATTCTGGCCGCCGGTATCTACGCCGCCAAGGTAAGCCAATGGCGAGGCATGCTCACTGATAAAGGCTATTTTTTGGGGGTTATTATTCATGATAGATCAGTTTTGTTTCAGTATCTATAAGCCCTGAACGGCTGCTTACTTTTTCAAATAACTTCTCCCAATTGGCCGTAAAACGGTTGATATTAAAACGAGCTAATGCTGTTTCACGTCCCTTTGCACCAATCGTGGCGGCGAGTTCAGGATCATGAAGCAATTGCTGCATTTTTTCAACCAAATAATCCAAATCGGTGTGGATAAAGCCGTTTACACCATTATCAATTACAGCAGCTAACTCGGTAGTGGCAAGACCTACAACAGGGATGCCCATCATCATGGCTTCGCATATAGCCAACCCCAGGCTTGTGTACCTGATAGGGTTAAAAAAGAAACGATAATTTGATTGAAATGCCGGAAGTTGAGGGTGCAGCACCTCGCCAAGCCCCCATTCGCCGGTTCCCATACCTACCAGGTCTACAGGGATCTTCTCTTTTACGGTTTTAAAAACATCAAAACCTAGTAAGCGCCCGCGCGTAGGCAGGTTGTTGATCACTACTATCCCTTTGGCAAGTTCGCCGCTGTAAATTGCGCCGTGATCTGTAACGCCATGTTCTATAACCATTGTAGGCGTATCGCCGCAATCCCACATCAAACGGTTAAAATGAGTTACATGTACAAGGGTGATCTCGGGGTTGTTGATTAAATGCCTGGTATCGGTTGGATGCAGGCGCGGCGGATCGTGCTCAAGGTAGATCGCCGGCAACGCACGTTGCTTTTCAGACAGGATCTCGTATTGATCCAAAAGATAATTTTGATTGGTTTGAAAAAGGATGCAATCAAATTCATGGAGCTTTACCTCTTCATGCGGTATTTCAATAACGTTGGGGCCGAAAGGGAAGGTTTCTCCCCGCCCGTAATACCCCTCTCCCTTTTCGGCCCTCGTAGGGATATAAATGTCATGGTTAACCTGCGATAAATAAAACAGGTAACTTCCATGTATGTGCCAGGTAAATATCTTCATGTCGTTTTTTGTCAGAAGCGTTTCTATTTGTTAAAACGCTTCAATGACAACATGACATAAACGGTTACTGTTTGTACGGTATATACGTGAAAACCCGGTGTAAAGTACCTGTTATAGTTTATTTAATTTTGATAGACCGTGACCGGCAGACCGCTTGCCAATGTCTATCTTCAATTTAATTTTTAACTAAAAATTAAATACTAACAACTGAATTTACCGTGGAATTTTTACCGTGGAAGCGTTCCACATTTTGGGGAAACGCTGATTATAGACACCATTAACAGATTTTCATTGTTTAAGCTTACAATGTGGCGTAAATTGTAATAATGGTATTTTTTGGAATTTAGTAAACAATTAAGAAAAAAATTGATTATCTAATTAATAACACTTCGATTTAATACCATTCCGATACGGGCCGGCTTTCCGGCAATTATTTGCCGAACCAATATTCCAAAAATATTTTGTTAAAAAACGATATGATACGTGTGTTAATAGCTGACGGTAATGAACATACTTTAGCCGGTGTAAAAAACTTGTTGAGTGATGAGCCGGAATTTGAAGTACTTTCCCAGGCATCAGACGGAGAAAGCGTGCTCGAACTGATCAGCGCAGGCGTAACGCCCGATATAGTACTTACCGATGTGCACCTGCCCCGAATAAATGGCATTTTAATAGCCGAACAGATCAGTCGGCATTTCCCTTTCATCAAAACAATCATGTTTACCACCGAAGACCAGGAACAATACCTTATTGACGGGTTTAAATCAGGGATAAAAAGCTATTTAAGCAAACTGGTTGGCCGGGAGGAATTAATTTTTGCCATCAGGCAGGTTAACCAGGGCAAATACTATATATGTACGCTACTGGCATCAAGGCTTACGCTCCTCTTTTTAAAAGGAACTGAAGCGGCGTCGCTTATAGTTGAGCCAAACATCGAATTTTCGGGACGGGAAATGGAGGTGTTGCGATTGATTTCTGATGGATGTACCAACCAGGAAATTGCCGACCAACTGTTTACCAGCAGACGAACCGTGGAAGGCCACCGGCAAGCCATGATCAATAAAACCGGTGTGCGCAACACGCCCGCACTGGTTAAATATGCTATGCGCTACAATTTGATGAAAACGCGGGAAGACACCACTCGCAGCGCAAGTAGGTAAACTATTGGATATTAGATAGCTATCACTATGAAAACTCTTAAACATAAGATCGCACTCGCTCTTATCGTTGCCTTTGCGTTGCCAATAGCCTTCCTGTCCGCTCATAATTGGTTCAGAAAAAAAGATGAACAAACAAAAAAGAAGCAGGCAACGGTTTGCGGCCGAACGGCCAAATCCTGATTATCAAGAGTACCGAACCTTTGTCCCTGCCGAAACAGAACAATTCGTTAACATAAAATAAAGACGGCCTTTCGGCAGCCTTTGTTATTTCAAGTAATTCAAATGATTAACTGGCATATCGGTTGCTCCGGTTTTTACTATAAACATTGGCGCGGTACATTCTATCCTGATCATTTACCGCAAAGGCGATGGTTTGAGTTTTATGCGGGGAAGTTTAGTACGCTTGAACTTAACGTTACCTTTTATCGCTTTCCGCAGGTATCTTTCCTTAAAAACTGGCATGAGCAGGCGCCTGCAGATTTCCGGTTTTCGGTAAAAGCGCCGAGAGCGATTACCCACTTTAAGCAATTTCATGATACCGCAGATTTGCTGAGCAGTTTTTATGATACCACAAGGGAGGGATTGCAGGAAAAACTCGGCCCCATTCTCTTTCAGCTGCCGACACGATTGGCTTACGCGGAAGACCGGCTCGAGCGGATCATGAGCCAAATGGATCCGGGCTTCAGCAATGTGATCGAATTTCGCCACCCCAGTTGGTGGCAGCCAAAAGTTTATGAACGCCTGGCAAAACAGGATGTAGCATTTTGCGGGATGAGCCATCCCAACCTGCCAAACCAGTTAATCGCTAATACAGCAACGATTTATTACCGGTTTCATGGTGTTCCGGATTTATACCGCTCGGCATATCCGGAGCAAAGCTTACAACAATTTGCTGATGAAGTGCAGGAAAATCCAAAGATAAAAGAAGCCTGGTGTTATTTCAATAATGACGCGGCAGTAGCCGCTATCCCGGATGCCTTAAATCTTTCAAGATTTGCGGTGACGGATAAGCAGTAGCTTGCTCCCGACAGTGTTCTTACCTGTGGCTAAACGCCGCTTCCCTGAAACGGAAACAAGCCTAAAAAAGGGCTTACAATTACTTGCATATACTTTAAATTCATTTCGTAACCTGAACTTAATCAATCATTCGCCGAAAAGAAAAAACAACCATACAGCCAATCAACTATTCATTACTTTTACAACATGAAAACAGCGCTTTTCCCTGGGTCGTTTGACCCGATTACCAAGGCACACGTTGATATTGTAAAACGCTCGGTTGAATTATTTGATAAATTTTATATCGGCATTGGTGTAAACAGCAGTAAAAAGGGCCTGCTGACTATCGAACAACGTGAGCAGATGATCAGGGCGGTTTTTGCGCACGACGAGCGCATCCATGTAATAGCCTATGAGGGGTTAACGGTTGATTTTTGCAAAAGCATAGGTGCCGCCTACATGATCAGGGGAATCCGTACCGTATCTGATTTTGAATACGAAAAAGCCATCGCCCAGATGAACCACTCGCTGGCACCCGATATCGAAAGCATTTTTATAGTAAGTAAACCAGGCTATTCATCCATCAGTTCAACCATTGTACGCGAAATAATCCGGTACAGCGGCGATGTAAGCCAGTTTATTCCGAAAGAGGCATTACCTTATTTGTAACCAGTTTTTCTTTATGCAGCACATCCATAATGGATGGGAAGGTATTATCGATAATAGGTTCGATATGTTCTTTTTCAAACCAGCGCACATCGGTTATGCCTTCCTCTTTCTGCGGTTTTAGCTTGTCTTTAGTTTTACTTTTCATGGCAAACCAGTGCGTTTTTTTAAGCACTACTTCCCCCCGGTTAACATAAACGTGGTATGTTTTGCAAATTTTTTCGTTAAGCTCGCTCACTTTAATACCGCACTCCTCCTCAACCTCACGCACGGCCGCTTCTTTTACACCTTCTTCTTTTTCGATCTTTCCTTTTGGCAAATCCCATTTATCATTACGGTAAATGAAAAGGTATTGGCCCTTAGTGTTCATAACAAGCCCCCCGGCGGCTTCAATTAGTGTAATGTTTTTCTTCACGGCTTTAAAATACACTTTGGCATTGGCTGTTTTGATATAGAAAAGCTTATTGGGGTTAGCAAGGATCCAGGTATATATAATTTTAAGATCAAACATCTCTGCATCAAGCTTTTCAAAATTATCCGCGTGTTTTGGTTCAGATTCTGTAATGAGGATAACCTTTTCGTTAATATAAATTCTGTATTTTTGAGCCATGTTTACTAATAATGAGATCGAACAACAAGTAGCCGAATTCCTGCTGCAAATTAAAGCAATTAAATTACAACCCAATAATCCTTTTACATGGGCATCGGGCTGGAAATCTCCGATTTACTGCGATAACCGCGTTACACTTTCTCATCCAACTATCCGCACCTATATCAGGCAGCAACTGGTTGCCGCCATACAGGATAAATTTGGCTCGGTTGGCTGCATAGCCGGCGTGGCAACCGCGGGTATACCGCAAGGTGCCCTGGTAGCGCAGGAAATGGGCCTCCCGTTTATTTACGTACGCTCAAAACCCAAGGAACACGGTACGGGCAGCATGATTGAGGGCGACGCGGCAACCACATCGGGCAAGCGCGTTGTTGTAATTGAAGATTTACTGTCAACAGGTAAAAGCAGCCTTCAGGCTGTTGAAGCGCTGCGCAATGCAGGGTATGATGTTGCAGGCCTTGCCGCTATATTCACTTATGGTTTTGATGTTGCCGACTACAACTTTAAACAGGCTAATTGCCCTTATGTAACATTATCAAACTACAACGCGCTTATTAAATACGCTTCAGAAAATCAATACATCACCGAAAAAGATGTTGACCTGTTAAAGCAATGGCGCGAAAACCCATCGGCCTGGGGAGTGGCTTCAAACTAAAGCCACTGATTGTTGTTTTGATTAGGTTGAAATTTGACCGCCAGCGCAGGCTATCAAATTTCACGTTTATAACCATATCTATCCAAATGAATACATTTACCAGCAAGGTAAGCATCAACAAGCCGCTAAAGGCGGTTTATGATTTTTTAGCCGATTTTAATAATCACCGGCAACTGATGCCCGATAATATTCAGGAATGGGCCTCCACTACCGATGAAGCCCGATTCAGCATCCAAAATATGGCTAAGCTGGCTTTAAAAATAAGTGAACGTGTGCCGGATGAACTGATCACCATTATTCCTGCCGAAAAGCCGCCTTTTGACCTGGAACTAAAATGGTCGTTATCTTTCGACAACGACCATACTGATGTTGTATTCACAATCGGCGCAGAACTTAGCATGATGATGAAGATGCTGGCATCAGGCCCACTTCAAAAATTAGCCGATCATGAAACGCAAAGCCTGCTTAACCTGTTAAGCTAATATTAGATTTTTGCGCCTGTAAGGTTTAATATACCTTGCGTTTTTGTATATTGTAAATGCCTATTATCACATTGATGATAATTAAGCCGATGATTAGTTCGCCCATGACCAATGTTAATTTATATTAATATTAAATAATTGTGTTATAGTAAGTATTAGTCAAAGGTTATACCATTATGTTATAATTGGCTGAATGTATGGTATTAACGCAGGTTTAGTACTTTTAGTTTACATTAAATTATCATTTTTGTGTAATTGAATACCCATAAATAATATTGATGGGGAAAGTACTTGCCCGTCAAAATTCCATGCCATAATATCGCCGGTATAAATCGTTAAAATGAAGATTTTAGCGTATTTTTGCGCCAAATTATAGGTGCAGCATGATCACGGTATCCAATCTTTCTTTACGTTATGGTAAGCGTACTTTATTTGAAGACGTTAACCTGAAATTTACACAAGGCAATTGTTACGGCATTATAGGCGCCAATGGCGCCGGTAAATCAACCTTCCTGAAAATCCTTTCGGGGGATATTGATCCAACCAGCGGCTCTGTAAGCTTTACCCCCGGCGAACGTATGGCGGTATTAAGTCAGAACCATTACGCTTTTGACGATTTCCCTGTTTTAGAAACGGTAATGATGGGCCATAAGGAAATGTATGCCATCATGAAAGAAAAAGACGCTATTTATCTTAAGGAAGATTTTAGCGATGCCGATGGTGAGCGTGCCGGCGAACTGGAAAATCTTTTTGCCGAAATGGATGGCTGGAATGCCGAAAGTAATGCCGCTACCCTGCTCAGCAACCTTGGTATAAAAGAGGAATTTCATTACCAGCTGGTAAAAGACCTTGACAATACGCAAAAAGTACGCGTATTATTGGCTCAGGCCCTGTTTGGCAAACCCGACATACTTTTGCTGGATGAGCCTACCAACGATTTGGACATCCACACCATCAGCTGGCTGGAAGATTTCCTGGCCTCCTACGAAGCTATTGTACTCGTAGTATCGCACGACAGGCACTTTTTGGATACTGTATGTACCCACGTAGTGGATATCGACTTCGGTAAGATGACCATCTATACCGGTAACTATACCTTCTGGTACGAATCGAGCCAGCTGGCCTTGAAACAACGCGCCGAACAAAACAAGAAGGCCGAAGATAAGGTTAAAGAGTTACAGGAGTTTATCCGTAGGTTTAGCGCCAATGCCTCCAAATCAAAGCAGGCTACCAGCCGTAAAAAGGCTTTGGATAAAATTAACCTTGACGAAATCCAGCCATCGAACCGTAAATACCCGGGAATTATTTTCAATAACCAGGGGCGCGAGGCCGGTGACCAGATCCTTACCGTTGAAAATCTCGGCAAAACACTTAACGGCGAAGTGCTGTTCAACAACATCACCTTTACGGTTAATAAAGGTGACAAAATTTCTATCCTTTCGCAAAACAGCCTGGCCACCACCGCCTTCTACAATATTTTAACGGGCAGGGATACAGATTTTACCGGTACCTTTAAATGGGGCGTAACTATTAACGCTGCCGACATCCCTAATGACAGCAGCGAATATTTTGAGGGTAAAAACGATAACCTTATTGATTGGCTGCGCGAATATTCGCCGGGCGAAAAAGACGATCAGTTTATCCGGGGCTTTTTGGGCCGGATGCTTTTTTCGGGCGAAGAGGTGATGAAAAAATGCAGCGTACTTTCAGGCGGCGAAAAAATGCGCTGCATGTTTAGCCGTATGATGCTGCAACAAGCCAACCTGCTGATGTTTGATGAACCTACCAACCACCTCGACCTGGAATCGATCACGGCGCTTAACAACGGCATGAAAGATTTTCGAGGTACCATCCTTTTCACCTCACGGGATCATGAATTGGTTGAAACCGTTGCCAACCGCATTATTGAACTTACACCGGGTGGCTACATTGATAAGCTGATGACTTACGACGAGTATATTAACAGCCCTGTAGTTCAAAAACAACAGGAAGAATTATACGCTACGGCATAAATAACTTGATGAAGAATGAGGCCCGATTATTACTGATAGTCGGGCTTTTTATGTTAACCGTTAAACCTACGCCAAACCGAAAGCCTGGTTTTCGAGCTGATCAATAGTTGATTCATCGCTATAAAGATAAAAATGATCTTTGGTGTACGAATACTGTACATTTAAACCATGCTGAGAAATAAAATCTTTTACAAATTTCTCGTACTGTGATTTGTTTAGTTTAAGTAATTTTCTTTTTTTCATAGCTCAAGGTGTTATTATCCGCAATATAATCACTTTTTTGTTAATAAAATAATAACAAAACGAAGATTTCGTTAAAAATACCAAAATTTCATTTTTTTGCGTATAACTACGTTATTCTTCCCGGTGAAAACACCTATTGCTTAATCAACGATAAATTGACCTTTAATAAACAAACTTCGGTACTGTATTACTGATTTCGACCTTTTAAAACAAAATAAATTCGCATATTTGCAGCCCGGTATTTAATACCATAACAAAACGACTCCGTAGCTCAGCTGGTAGAGCAAATGACTCTTAATCATTGGGTCGAGAGTTCGAATCTCTCCGGGGTCACAGATTTTAAAAGCCCTTTTTTACTTTAAAAAAGGGCTTTTTTAGCACTCCAGGGCCATTTTTCGGCTCTCTCCATTTCCATATCGCCTTGATAGGTCAAAGGCAGTTAAACAGGTTTTTTTGTTGAATTTGACGTAAATGTTTTACAAAATCTCGCTTTGTTAAACATTTCGTCGCAATGAAAGATGGAATGGCAACCCTTAAACAAATTATTTTACCTCATCACAAAAAAGAGGACAACACGTGGAACGTAAAGATCAGACTTACCCACAAAAGGAAATCCACCTATATGGATACCAATTATTTCGTAAGCTCAAAACAATTGGATAAATCCTTTGCATTAAAGGATACATTCATCCTCAAGAAGGTTCTTGACGAAGTAGAAGCATACCGCAATAAACTGAACGATTTTGTATCCAAGTATGACTACCTCGACGTTTGGCAACTCGCTGAAAAGCTAAACGAAATAGAAGAAACTAAATTAGGTAACATTAAGCCAGATGACATTAATGTGATTTCTTTTGGCCGGAACAGAATAAATGAATTGCGCGAACTAAATCGGACATCAAGTGCAGGTAATATGACGACTGTGGTCAATAGCCTGGAAGATTATTTTAAATCCGATTTTGTTCCGATCACTGCTATTACCGCCAAAATGCTAACTAAGTATGAGCTCTACTTGAAAAGGCCAAGCGCTTTAAAACGTTACAACCAGTTTAGTGAATTGGTGACTACTAATGAACCCGGATTAAGAGACAATGGCATTCACTGTCATTTCAGGGACCTGAGAATTCTTTTCAATAACATCAAAGACCACTATAATGATGATGACCACGGCATAGTCGTTGTAAAACACTACCCATTTAAGAAATTTAAGATCAAACGCTACAAACCGCGTAGAAAAAGGAAATTGACGATCGCGCAAGTACAGGCGATACGAGATTTGGTTGCGCCAAAAGATTCAAGAATCGAACTAGCAAAAGAACTTTTTATGTTAAGCTTTTATCTCTGCGGCATGAACGCCGTTGACATTTATAAAATGCGCTCTTCGACAACGGCTCCTAAAAGGATTGATTACTCCCGATCCAAAACAGCGTCAAGAAGGACCGACGACGCATTTATAAGTATAAACCTTATCAAAGAAGCCAGGTCGATATTTATGAAATATGCAGGAGCTTTGTCAGAAAGGTATTCAGATCACAGGACTTTGGATCAGGCCATCGCATATGGCATGCGCGCCATTGGCAAAATGCTTAAAATAGCCAATTTAGAGTTTTACGATGCAAGGCATGCCTTTGCAGATTTCGCCAGAAATAAATGTAGATTCTCAGTCGATGATAAAGCTTTAGCATTGAATCACATTGACGATGACAACTTTGTAACGGACTTATATTTGTCAAAAGATTGGTCTATCATTGATGAAATACAGGCGTCGGTCATAAGGCTGGTAAAGAATTAGGAATTTCCATTGACAGTTGGCATTATTGCAATTTTTAAGTAATAACTTGCGGGATTAAATGTATCTACAGGGAAGGTGCCAAAGTTTAAATAGGGTATTTCATTTATTTTAGACAAAGCAAAAGTTATACTTACTGACTTTGATCATTGCTTCCTGAACATACAGGCCTGTAAAATCTGATGGATATCCGGCAGCATCCGCTTCCGGAATATTGGTGGTTTGGCTCAGATCAAGTTTGGCTTTCTTAATTTCGATAATAAAGCCGGTATTACCGATACGGGAATAGTTAGGGATCAGTGAACCGTCAAACTCGAGTTGCGTGCCGATCCCTACTTCTGTATCGATATAAAATGTAGCCTCCCCAAACTTGAACATAGTCTTGGTATTGGGAATGACACTACCATCAAGATTTACAGGCTGCAGAACGCTCGTGGGGAATTCAATCCCGGCAGAAAGCGTAAGCGTGGCTTTGGCTTTAGGGGTAAGCAAATCAGAGATATAATTCTCTATTCCATTGGGTGCTATCGTGTTAAAGAAAGTCGAAAGCCTCTTTCCGCTTATAGCAATGTCCGCGCTCGATATGTATAAATCAAAAATTAAATCAGGGATTACCTTGCTAATATTCGCATTCTGGCTTATTAACGTCACCACAGATGCGGCTGTAGGAACCTGACCCGGAGGAAGGTTTAGCCCTGCGGCTGGATAACGCAAATTGACTTCATCGATGAGTTGTTGGTATTTTGATTTATCATTTAAGGGATTAATAAATGACTTTACTGCCAGAGCAACGACTTGCTCATTAGTGACATTAAAAAGCTTAAGCCCTAACCCAAAAAAACCATCTGGAGAGAATGAAAAATTGTGTAAATCAAAAGACCTTAAGAAGGCCAGCACCACCCATTCGTATTGTACGCTAACAGGAAAGGCAGATATAGAAGGATCCCCATCATCAACCGGGTTCAGCATTAACCGTAACCCGAAAGGAAGATCGATACCTATGTTTTTGGAAACTACGTCGAGGCTATAAAAAGCCGCGTCTCCCTGATAGCTTTTAGAATATTGAAAATTTCTATAATGAATATTATCTAATAATGTGTTAAGAGGAGACTCGGCAAAATGCAAGAACTCGGGAAGATCGTCAACCGACATATGTTCAGACAGCCTTGGGTAATACCTCCTAGTAACCGCTTTATTTAAAGTAGTCATAACTGTGTTATATGTGTTATTAATCAAACATTGAACTCCCCGCACATAGACAAATGATGCGGTATAGCCAGCATTTTATAATGGTATTAGTTGATCAGAATGGTAATATATTTGCGTATCCCACGAAAACAAAGGGGTTATAATTGGATGATTTAAAATATTATCTTCCGCTGTTATGAAATAGGTTTCGTTATTAAAACCAGGCAAGTTGACCTCTACCATGATTTCATTTGGCTCCCGGTAACCGTAAGTAAATTCAAGTGTTCCGTAATTGCTGATGGTCCCTGAATTCACAAAACTTCCAAGGTTAGCTAAATAGGAATATTTAACCGTATATCGGATAGCATGTGTCGATAGATCCATATATTGTTCCGCAATAACTCTTCCCTGATTATCAACTAACCTTTTGCCCTCTTCAAGTTTTGTAGTTTTTTCATAAAGTATCCAATCAAATAAAGTGTAATTAGCCGTTTGCTGCACCTTTGTTAAATACACACCGGAATTCCACTCTGACTGAGTTAGCAGCAATGCAGATTGAATATCTTCACCTTCGGATAAAAAATATTCCCCGTTATCAAGTTGTCCATCTTCAAACAAATCAATTTTCTTCAAAACGCCATCAACGTACAGTTCGTGACTATAATCTCCTATTAAAAGATTAGCTTGTTGAGCTGACACTTGCAAACCCAAAGCGTTCTTATACTTTATTTCTGTTGCCATTGTATTATTAATATTAAAAGATTTATCATCAATATTTAAATTCTAAAAGCGGTTCCAAGCCACCGGTGGCCCCGGATTTAAAAAACTTAAAATTCACATCAGCAGCTGATGGGAGTCCGGTAATATGTTGAAAACCTGGATTTTTTATTGCATCAAGAGCGTTGCCTTGCTCAGTAGGAATATACATCAGAAAATTATTACTAATTTCACTTTGTTTACCTGCATAATTTATCGCGCTGCCTAATTTTGAGTTTAATTTTCCTTGCCCTTTTGCTTTTGCTAGAGCGTTTCCCAGTTCCCTAACAAAGGATTCAAAATTTTCCTCATCCATAAAAATCCCAAATTCTATATCTCCAGGAACATCTAATCCGACGTAGTCGCTTGGATCCACCCCCTCCGGAAAAGGATCTGTAAGAAAGCGCTTGCGCAGTGAGGACCCTTGAATTTTCAACTCGAATTGAATAGATCTAAAATCTGCGTTATACGATTCTCCGAATTTTACCAATATATTATTTAACTCTGTTTTGACAGCATTACAGAAATCTTCATATTTCTCAAGAGATGCGAATCCGGCTGGATAGCCCTTCAGCTTAGTCACATTGATAAAATACTTCACCTGCAATAATAACTGTTCTGATTCTATGAGCTTTCTGTTCTTATAATTAATATGTATCAGATCTGCAATTTCACTGACGGGTGTTTCTTTTTTATAAGCCAATTCCAGGAGCTCAGTCATTATCTCCGGACTATGTCTTGGTGTTCCATTCGGGTTGGTAGATGAAAAAGTACCCAACTCATCTAACTTTTCTAAACGTTTTAACTCCGTTTCGACTTCCTTTTTATATGATTCAAACATTTCTGAAATCGGAACTGTTGCTACACCAGCAATATCATTGAGAGTCTGTCGTGCTTCTGCTCCCCTGGAATCCGTTTCAAACTCAGCTGGCCAGTTGCGTCCGAATTCGTCTATCAAGTTCTTAGCGCTCGTTTTTAACAACTTATCAGCAAGCACGCTTCCACTGGCGGACAATAGCTCAATCCAGGTAACTACAGTGACCAGTTTTTTGTACCATGGTTGATCTTTATCCATCCTAATGATCATTCTGTTCGGCGCACCGATCATTGAGCGTGTGCCGATGGCAGCATTAACCGGTGTAATGATCATGGTGGCCGTAAGCACCTTTGAATGGGTTAGCTTCCGCATCATCAATAAAATGCCCAGGCAGGACATATTTGTTGGCATTTTAGTGGCTATCATAACAATCCTCCTTCATAACCTTGCTTTAGCTGTACTTATCGGTGTTATCATCTCTGCACTGGTATTTGCCTGGGAAAATGCCAAACGAATCCGGGCCCGTAAATACCTGGACGAAAAAGGCGTAAAGCATTACGAGATCTACGGCCCGTTGTTCTTTGCATCCGTTACGGCGTTTAATGAAAAGGTCGATGTGCAGCATGACCCTGCCGAAGTGATCGTTGACTTTAAAGAAAGCCGTGTTGCAGATATGTCCGCGATCGAGGCTTTGAACAAATTGACTGAACGTTATGCTAAAAACAGCAAAAAGCTTCATTTGCGGCACCTCAGCGAGGATTGCCGGATGTTGCTTAAAAATGCGGATGAGGTGATCGAGGTGAATATCATCGAAGATCCGACATATCGCGTTGCGACCAATCGGTAAGACCTACGACAGGTAAGAATAAACCGTCTGTGTTGTCAGCTAACATTACTTTGGCAGGCATCGATATGCTCGATGGAAAACCATTTCAGGTCCATCAAAATGTCAGATAATAACAGGAACGATGAGTATTTGGTCGGCCTTCACAAATCTTAATAAAACAATGATTATCAGCTAATTAAATTTAAAGAAAAGTCATCTGACAAACCTTAGGCATACTTAACCACCTGTTGAACCAGGTCATCGATGTCGAATGGCTTCGAGATATAGTGATCCGCTTTACATTTCTTTTCGCTGCTGGTATGTAAACCGTGGGTTGCCGATACGATAATGATCGGAGTTTTGGAGGTCCGGGGTTCGCTTTTCAAAGCCTTGCAGATATCCCGGCCGTCCATTTCGCCGATCGTCACATCCAGTAAAATGATGTCCGGCGAAAACGATTCGACCAATTCGTTAACATTTCGTCCATTATCCGCGGTAAGCACATCATAACCGGAAGAATCCAGTACCATACTGATGATCTCCAATATATCATGATCATCGTCAATGACCAGTACTTTCTTTTTTTTGTTATACATCTTCGGCTAAGCTACACAAGCTCAACTACAATAACTCCTAATAGTTTTAAATAATGGATTTATATAGCACAATTAACGCGTTGCCGCTCAAAGGCATTACGCAAATGTCCTGTAAATCGAATAAAGCTAATGCTGCCTTTAAGTATCCGAAAATCATGTCATCCTTCATAATTCAGGAAAAATCAAAGGATATGAAAAAAAATTACGTGAAGGCTATAGATTGGAAATATTTTTGCTTTGTGGTTAAGTAAGTTGTAGCTTATGAAACGTATCCTTGTAATTGATGATGATGAAGACCTTCTGGATATTTTCAGCATATTATTTCGTGATGCAGGTTATAATGTCATAACTTCGAATCACAGTGAAACCGCAAACGAGATACTGGAGATCGGACCGGATTTGGTTATTTTAGATATCCGGATCAGCGGCTCGCCGCAAAGCGGGGAAGATATTTGCAGAAATATCAAGCAAAAATTTAAAAGTGCAAGGATACCCGTGTTGCTGATATCTGCTGAGACGGATATCAGTGAGATCGCTTTTCGATGCGGTGCTGACGGTTTCGTCACAAAACCCTTTGACATTCCCAGTCTGCTTATGGAAATCAGGAAATTTTTAAAATAACATGGAAGAACAGCCCGGCCCCGCCAATCGCATTAAACTTGGTGCTAAGAACCTCACAGATTTTTTATTGACCACCTCAACGTGATCTACGCGGCCAAATCGCACCTGGTCAGTAAATTGCCCGAGATCTTGGATGAGGTACATTATCATGATCTGCGGAAAGGGATACTGGAAACGGTAGAAGATGTATTGAAACAGATGGTACGTGTGGAGATGATCTTTGAACTGCTTGGCGAAAAAATGACTGCTGAGCGGTGTCCCGGAATGATCGGGATGATCGAGGAGGCTTTCCAGGCGATCAAGCGGCATAAGGGACGCGATCACGGGCTTAGGGATCTGGCCATCGCGAATTACATGCAGCAGATCGAAAGTGTAGAGGTCGCATCCTTCCAGATACTGGAAATGGCAGCCGTGAAGATCAGGAATAAACAGATCAGGAAATTATTGAAAGAAAATTACGATGAGGCACGCGCGGACCGGACCCTGATGCTGTTGATCGCCACTAAATACATTGTGGCCAAGTAACGGCGCATAAATTATTATACCGGTAGCAACATTATCAGTCAGTTGCTGTCATCGATTTAATTCAAATGCGACTATCATTTTTTTTTACCCCGGTTAATACCTGTGTTTGAAGATTATGATCGTGAAAGACCATCCGTAACAGGCAAATAACTCGCAGTCATTGAAGGTCGATCGAATTGATCAGCTTTACAAGTATAGGATCTCATGCGGCTGAAGCTTTGCAGTAGATTAAAAACGACACGCTACGCGATGTGGTGGTTTCTGACCGGAAGGAATATGCAGGAGAAGACCAGAATCAAGTTGACAAAGCATATACATCATATACCATAGCCGGCAAGTATTCGGCGCGGCCCAACGGTTTTTATATTCATTAATCAGATTTGGGTGAGTTGTAAATGTGTTGTATTGTATTGGTTATTATGTTCAGTATTTTTACTCTAAATGGATGGTGTGGATTCGCCAGGGTTCTATCGCTGCTATCAAAAGATTCATCTGCCTCATTTAAAATAACCGGCTTGATACCATTATTTATATCAGTGATTAAATTTACGATGCAGAATCGCCCCAAGCTTGTTCCTTTTGCGGATAGATCCGTTTCTCATTGCTAACTTTAATAGTACATTTACTGAAATATATTTTATGAAACAGGATCAAACCCTAGTCATATCACAGGAACACCTGGACATCGCATTAAACCATACGAAGCTTGGTTTTTGGGAACTTGATCTTGTGACTACCGCCATGATCTGCACTACACAATGCAAGATCAATGTCGGGGCCGGGGATCAGGAAACAATCAGTTACGAGGACCTGAACAGCAATATTATTCCTGAGGATCGTGAAAAGATGCGGGCAGATGTGGCTGCTGCCTTAACACCTGGTTGCGGTACTTATCATTCAGAATACCGGGTGATCCATCCGGATGGCAGCCTTCACTGGATCGAAGCCAATGGAAAAGTTCTTTATAATAACGAGCAACCGTACGGCATGGTAGGTACTACGCTGGACATTACCGCGAAGAAGGACTTGGAAATGCTGAAGGATGAGCTATTGAGTACAGCTACTCATGAGCTTAAAACGCCGCTTACCGCCATCAGGGGATATCTTCAGCTACTTCATAAATTTATACAGGGGACAGGCAATGAAAAGTTTACAGAGATTTCAAGAAAAAGTCTTTCCGCAACTGAAAGAATGGCCCGGCTGCTTCAGGAGATTTCTGACCCTGCGCGCCGGAGGGGTGATCAATTGATTTTAGAAAAGCAGCAAATCGACATTCACGCACTTTTAGAGGAAACAGCCGCCAGTATCGCTATGGTTAGTCCGCTGCATTCGTATCAGTTTCAAGGTAACGGACCTGTTATGATCACAGCTGACCGGGACCGGATCAGCCAGGTACTGATCAATCTTTTAGCCAATGCGGTAAAATTTTCACCAGCGTCTTCTGCGATCGAGATGGCTGTCCACGAAATGCCGGATCATGTTAAGATCAGCGTTCGTGACCGCGGCATAGGATTGCATGAAGCTGAACACGCTAAAATATTTCAGAAGTATTACCGGTCTGAAAACGTCGTTCATAAATTCGAAGGTTCAGGGATCGGTCTTTATTTATCCGGAGAGATCATCACGCGCCATGGAGGACGCATATGGGCGGAACAGCCGCAGGATGGACAAGGCAGCCTTTTTGTTTTTACGTTGCCTAAATAGCCTCGTGACCCCAGCCAATGACTTAGGCAACGAGATCATTCTTCATAAATAATATCAAACAGGATACCCGCTGAAATACAGTTGCCAGTCGGAGAACTAAATTACCGGCTTAACAAAATTTATGAGGGGCGCTGAAGGATCATTGCATTGAGAATAAAAACGGTTGGTGCTATGAAATATTTAAAAACTTCGTCGGCAAATAAAGTTATCGCTGATAGACTTTTTTGAACCAGAGCAAAGCGCCGGTCACCGATAACAATCCCGGTAATAATCCAAGGACTACATATAACCACCGGATCCAATTTCCACCGTAAGAACCGATATGCAGGTTGTAAACTTCTGTTTCAAAACGCTGATCAAAACTTTGCCTGTCGATATCCGATAGCTTTTTAAACTTCCCTGTCACCGCATCAAAAAATAACCCGCTTGCTTTTCCCTGCAACAGCAAAAAGCCGGTTGTCGGCATCGAGCCCCTGACCAATACGTCTGCCCCCTTAGTTGTCGGTATAATCACCGCGATGGGCTTAAATCCCGGGACGATCGCTTTTGCCCGGGCGACCATCGAATTAATATTGGCAGGTACGGCATACGCCGCCTGGTATCGAGGTAAAGTCCATTGTGCCGGCGTGAAATATTCTTTGAGCATCCAGAAACCGGTAAAAAACAAAACAGCTGTAAAACCTAAGGACCAGACGCCCAATATGCGGTGCAGCGATGAAACAGCGGTACGCCTGTTCTTGAAATTTAATCCAGCCTTTAACCTGAAGGCTCGCCAGAAATGTTTACGATAAATGATAGCCCCCGTCAACAGCGATACTAACATCCCAAGACCCATTAAGCCGCTGAGTAACATGCCGGGTATGCCCAGTTGTAAACTGTAGTGCAGCGTATATAACCAGCGGAAAAACGAAGGCGTTACCGATCCGTAACTGCCTTCCCGGATGATCTGCCCGGTATATGGGTTAACAAATACGTAGTACAGGTAATTATCCGTTAGCTTTTGCTGCCGTTTATACAGCATAAATTCATAGCAATCCTGTTGATCTGCGGGAAAGTCATGTAAGACCAGTTTCCTTAAGTTAGGGTGCGTACGGAGTACCATCCGGTAAAGCCGGTCGGCCGGTATTGGCTGACCAATGCGCTTCAATTGATGTAATTCCGGGTTAAAGTAGCGGTCCAGCTGATGTCTGAACATCAGCATGGAACCGGTTATGCCGTACAGCAAGAAGAATAAACCCGCAAACAGGCCTACCCAGCCATGCAGCTTAAAAGCCGTTTTCGTTAATTTCTTTCTCCAGGCCATCTGCCTTGCTAAAAGTTAAATCCTACGTTGAGTCGCAGTTCACGCGGCGGATATGGAACATAGGCATAGGTACCCACAGTGCCGGACGATGGCGTGATCCAGGCGCTGCCGTAATTGAAGCGGTTCAACAGGTTGTTGACAATCGCGTTTACCGAGTAGCGTCCATTCGTCCAGCCGATACCGCCGTCCAGGCGAAACACCGGGGCCAACTGCAATTTCTGCAGTTCATACCGTCCGGCACGGCCCGCCTGTAACTGGTAACCGCCGGAAACCGAAAACCCTTTCAAACTTGCACCGGGCAACTGATAGTTTAGCCAGGTGTTCTGGATATGCTTCACCCGGAACGGGGTTGCCAGGCCTACACGAAGCGGGTTGGCATCTTTGGAAATATAACTATCCGTGTAGGCGTAGTTGATCACCGCATTCAGGCCTTTGACAATTTCTCCCTTCAAATCAAATTCCACACCCTTAGACAATGTTTGCCCCAGTTGGCTTTGAATATTAGTGGCCGGATCGGTCACTTTTACATTGTCGCGAACGATACGATAAACCGAAACCGTCGTATTCCATTTGCCGCCTGCCCAATCTTTCTTTAAGCCGGCTTCCAGGTTTTTTCCCGTCAATGGTTTAAAAGCTTCGCCGGTGGTGGTGCTCACGCCGCTTTGCGGGGTGAAGGTCTGATCAAAAAGACCATAGGCAGAAAAGTCGGGCATCAGGGAATAACTTAAACCGATCTTAGGTGTAAAAGCGGTATTGTTGGTGCTGCCCAGCCCTGTTTTTACCGGGTTCTTTTGCACGCCCGTATTGGAAAAGGTCAGTCTGGCCGCAAGCGTCAGGCGCAGCTTATTGTCCAGCATCCCAAGCTCATCCTGCGCGTAAGCCGCCTGGTAGCTGATGGACTGCTGATCGGTTGCAATATCAGACAGTTTACCCGTACGGACATTGGCATCAAAGCTGATCCCGTAGACCGGGTTATAGGCATCTAACGGATACAGGGTTTGGTTGGCGGTGGGATCGTTAGCTCCTGAATAGGAAAGAAAGTGTTTGCGGTTCACATCGATGCCGCTCAGGAAATGATGGCTGATCGCTCCGGTATTCAATTCCCCGCTGATATAAGGCTGGATAGCCATTACATCGGTATTCAGCCGCTCATAGGTAGCCCTGCGCATAATCAGGTTGGGCTGTTGGGCATTGTATCTGGAAACAAAGAAATAAGTGCCTTCCAGGTGGTCTTTCGCGTAGGCCGCCTTTACCGTAAACCGCCAGTGGCTGTTCAACTCGTTATAATAGCTCAGGAAGCCATTGTTTTCAGTCGATTTATAAGGCTGCTTATTAGGGTCGTTGATGGTAAAATCACGTGGCAGCGAAGCAAATCCGTCCGGCGCAAATACGGTTGCGAAATACTGCTGAAACCGCTGTGACTGGAAGATATATTCTGCCGAAATGGAGGAGTGCTGATCGATATTGTATTTCAGCACCGGGTCAACCGCTACCTTATCATTGAAGTTATATTTTTGGAATGATTTATCTTTTTGCCCAACGGCATTGAGCCGGTATTGCCACTTACCCGCCTGGTCTAGGTTGCCATCCAGATCGGCGCTGAGCCGGTATAGATTGAAGCTTCCGGCCGTAAAACTGAGCTGGTTGGAGCGGGTACCCATCGGCTGTTTGGTCAGCACGTTGAATGAACCGGCAGGATCAAACAGCCCGTTGATAAAGCTGGATGGTCCTTTGATAAACTCCACGCGACCGATGATAGCCGCATCCTCGGCGCTCGGCCCGGCATAGATCATGGAAATATCCATGCCATTACGTAAGGGTGTAATTTGCGCGCCGCGCATATAGACGTAGGGCGTATACAGGTCGGCATTGTTGTTACGCAGGGCGCCGCTCACATTGCGCGTGATGCTTTCATTGAGTGAAACTGCCTGCTGATCGTTAATAATGCTCTGGTCTATCTCCTGAATATTTTGGGAAAGCTTCAATAACGGCGTATTCACTTTAAGAGAATTGGAAGCCCGGTCGGTTTTATATTTTTTATAATACCTGGAGGTTATAATCACCTCTCCCAGGTGATGCGTGGTATCTTTTTTAACAGATGCCGTGTCTGCCTTTACCGGTTTGACTTGTTGTGCGTAAACACTGCCGGGTAGTAACAGGATGATGATGATTAAAAGTTTATTCATTTAAATAATGCAATAGGTGGATGAAGCTAACTAGCTAAGGGTTTTAGATCTTGCAGCATTTACTCACCTTCAGTCGTGAACTGTTTGTAAATAAGCTGTGTGATTAGCGTGTATGCAATTCATAAGCAGTTGGGTTTCTTTGAAAACCCGCTTTGCAACGTGCTGAGCAAAAGCCGATGATCTTGCCTTTGTAATGAACCGTATCCGCATAGCCGGTCAGCGCCATGCCGCAAACCGGGTCCTTATCATTGTCGATCCTGGCTTTAGCGGATCGGCGCTCCGGATGCAACAAGGGTTCTAATGCGCTATCGTACATAGCGCGTGTACTTGCTACGATCGATTTATCTGTATTGTGCTCACTGCCGCCTTTGACCGGCGGCTGCGGATCGTACTCCAGGTCGAGCATGACAGTTTGAGTATACTTTTCACCCATGATGTCGTTGATCAATCCCAGGCTCATATCGATACCGGCGGAAACGCCCGCACTGGTCCAGTATTTTCCGCTTTTTACATAACGTTCGTCTTCGGCTTCGATCCCGAATCGGTCTTTGAGGAGCTGCTTTCCATACCAGTGCGTTGTGGCTGGGTGTCCTTTCAGTAAACCTGTCGCCGCCAGTATCCAGGCACCGGTACAAACGCTTGTGGTGTATTTGGAATGCACATCAATGGCTTTGATCCAGTTTAATAAAGCCGTATCTTTCGTTGCGGCATAGGTCTCGTTCAACCCGCCGGGTATCACAAGGATATCCAGTTGTTTCACTTCGCTGATCGAGGTATCACATTGCACCTTCAGGCCATCGCCCGTGGTGATCAAACCTTTATGGCGCCCCACGAAAAAAACTTTGGCACCCATCAGTTCGCTCAATACATGGTAAGGCCCCATCGCATCTAAAACAGCGTAATTATCATAAAGCAGAATTCCTACTGTTTTGATCTGCACTTTTGGCTCCGGAAACATCGTTGCCATTTGTTCTTCATGGCTTTTTGTGGTGTCTATTCCAGTATGGTTCGTCTTGCCTTTACAGCCAGCCATGATCAAAATGACTGAGGCGGCAATTAATATTTTTTTCATCTCGTTCTGATTAGAATTTAGCGATCAAAGTTGTTCCGTAAGTTCTCGGGCTGCCTAACAGGAAGGTGCCAAAAGAGCCGTAAGCCACGTATTTTTTATCCGTGATGTTCCGAGCCCAGAAATTCAATTCGAAGTTCCTGGTACTGATACCCGCTTTGGCATTAAATAAGTTGTAGGCGGGCTGACTTAACCCGTTTACAAAGTCAAAGTAATATTTGTCGATATAGCGATACTCGCCCCGGACGAAAGCCGCTAACTTTTGTTTGCTGCCGGCGAAATCGTAAGTATATTGGGCGGCCAGCATCGAACTCAGCGGGGGCGTATTGATGGGCTGGTCACCCTTGTAATTTACTACGGCTTTAGCATCTGCACTATAAAGCAATAGCGAAGCATAGCGCGCGTGCGAATAACTGGCATTCCAGTCGATCTGCAGGCCTTTTAGCGGAAGTGCCGAGATCTCCAGTTCCGCGCCTTTGTTGTGCATTTCGCCGACATTGAGGATCAAGGCGTTAATCCCGTCCATGGCGGTGCTGATCTGCTGGTTGTGCTGTTCCAGGTAGAAGGCGGTCAGGTTAAATTTAAGCTTGTTATCCAGAAAGGTGTTTTTCCAGCCGATCTCATAATTATCTGAATGTTCCGGCTGGTAAGGCACTTGTGCCGGATCGGTCGCATTGGTATTTAGTCCGCCTGCACGGAAGCCCCTGGCATAAGAACCGTAAAGCAGCATATTGTCCTGTATCTTGTAACTTAATACGAATTTGGGGGTCACTGCATGAAAGCTGGCCCTGTAATCTGCATTCGGGGTTAATACGGTTGCCGGAGCAGGATCTTTCTGGTAATCGGTATACTGGCTCAGGCCACGGTTTTCATAATCGTAACGGGTGCCCGCAGTGAAGTCTAATTGCTTAGTCAGCGAATAAGTCGCCTGGCCAAAGAATGCATAGCCTTTATTGTTGCCGCGGCTATTGCCGATCGTGGTAAATGGTGCACCCGAAGCCGGGTCAAATTGCAGGTAATCCGGCCCATAAAACGTTGGCGTGACCATATGGAGATTTTGGGTAAACCCGTAAGTCCCGGCCACCCATTTCCATTTGCTTATACCTGCGGACGGTGATGAAAAACGGATCTCTTGGGTAAAGATATGCTGACGCTGGTCAGGCGCAGTACTGATGGCATCCAATGGGCTGAAGTCGTAATCAACGCCCCGGCCTTCGTAATACTCGTGCCAGTTGATATACGAAGACACCGAAGTAAAGTTAAAATCCTTACCGTAATAGTTGGCCGCCAGCGAGGTATTAAAGTTATTGCGGCGTTCTACGTTGGTATTATTGGTGTTCACCTGGTAAGGTTTAGAAAATACTTCTTCAATTGAGCTTACCCAGGGGAAACTGCCACGGTCATTGTCATTCTCTGTCTTCATGTTCAGGGCAAGCGACCATTTTTTAGACGGCAGGTACCGTAAATTGAAGTTCCCGGAATAATCCTCTCTGCGGTCGAAACCGCTTTTGGTGAATTCATTATAATAGATCGAGCCGCGGTGATTATAGGTGAAAGAACCGCTGGCAAACAGCTTGTCTTTAACGACAGGTTCTGAAAGGCTGACCGTATACCGCTGCTGACCATAATTACCAAAGGTCATTTCCGCATAACCTGAAGCGGTATTTCCGGGCTGTTTAGTGGTGATGTTCACCACACCGCCATAGGCATTACGTCCGTACAGCGTACCCTGCGGTCCGCGTAGGATCTCGATGCTCTGCACATCATTGAACAAGGGCGGCGCGGAAAAATAATCGAACTGGTAAACACCATCGACATAGGTAGCAACAGCCTGCTCGTTAGAAAAACCCATCACTCCGCGGATATTGAAGAAATTGGAGCTTGTGCTGTTGCCGTGTTCCACCACGAATAAACTGGGGGCTATGGCGGTCAGGTTGGTGATGTCCCAAAGCCGGTAATCCTTGATCTGTTTCGCATCCAAGGCCGTGATCGCTGCCGGGGTTTTTTGTATCGCCTCCTGCCGCTTTTCTGAAGATACAGTCACTTCATTTAATTGGCTACTACTTTCAGCCAGTTTAAAATCAAGGATCAGCACCTGGCCTTTCTTCAGTTCAAAGGCTTTTAATTGCGAGGCGTAGCCAACGGCCGATACACTGACAGTGTAGTTGCCGCCATTTAAGTGGTTAATAATATATCGCCCCTCGTTATCAGTTAAGCTCCCATCGTTGGTGTTGAGTAATTTAATGGTTGCTTTAACAATGGCTTCGCCGCCGGTCGTCGTCACTGTACCCTGAACCTTTGCGGATTGGGCAAATGTGGGTATGGTAAACAGTATAATAAAAAAAGTATATAAAGATTTCATTGGATCGCTTTGATCGCAATCGGTTAAGCATAGCGTAACAGGCCCGCTTTATCCGAAAGCCAAATAAATAAAAGCACTTTACAGACAAGCTATAGTTGTCGTATCATGCATTCAATAGAAAATTGAATTAAGCGATCTGCTTGGGTGGTCTGAAGATAGCGTTCAGATAGCTGCTCTTGTACTGATAGTTGTACTCCGGGAAGTTGCTTCTAACGGCTTGTAAAATTTGGGGTGTCACAGGAATAAACCGGTAAGGTTCCTGAAAAAAGGAAACTTCCAGACGGTTCAGGTTGTCTTTTGCTTCCTGTTTTTTCTCATTTTCTTCGGCCTGATGGATCTTTTTCATGAAATAGCACTTTCCATTACAGTGCATCCAGGGACGGTTTTTGTTTACACAAAGCGTTGCTGCAATGTAGTTTCGATTCATTTGAAAACCGGCATACACCATGAACAGCGAAAAGTTGGAACTGATCAGTGTTACAAGTAGCAATATGGCGGTGAACCGTTTGAACATTGGCGCAAATGTAAGGCATATTATCCAGCGTTCTTTTAACTTTATTATTTAGAAACGTTATAAATAATTACAAACGTCCTACCTTGAAATTTTTAATAAACAGATCAAAATGAAGCGTTACTGCTGAAATTGCTAATTAACAATAGCTGTGCTTTTTGGCTTGACCGGAACTATGCCTTGTCATTCCGTACATCGAATCTTTTATATATTTGTCTTATGGGAAAGGATTTCACGGGCTTGTTGCAAAAAAATCACCTGCATGTTACGGCACCCCGTTTGAGTGTGCTGGAACTGATCGACTCGCGCGAAAGCGCTACCTCTCAACCGTATCTGGAAAAAAACATCAACCAGGGTGTAGACCGGGTCACCCTTTACCGGATTTTAAAAACTTTCGAAGAAAAAGGTATTTTACACAAAGTAATTGATGCCAACGGCACCGCAAATTATGCGATGTGCAGCGAAGATTGCAGGGAGGGGCATCATCATGATGAACATGTGCATTTCAACTGCACCAACTGCCAGCAATTGTATTGCTTAAGGGATTTCGAGCTGCCTCCACTGAAATTACCGCCCGGATATACAGCCGAAAATATCAATATGCTGATTTCCGGTGTCTGTGAACATTGTAAAGGATCTATTTAAAAAGCAACATTGTTGCGTGTTTTATCAGGTTGATTATCTTTGAGAAAAAGTTAATCAATGAATAATAATCCGGTTTCTTCTAATGTTCCCCACGATATCATTTATCAGGAGCATTGCGCGGTGTATGACCGTCTGCGTACCTGTATGGATCATAAAGGTAATTTACTCCGACAATTCTTAGCTATTCAAGATCCTTCAGATCAAATAGTCGTGGAGTTTGCGGCCGGTACAGGCCGTCTTACTAGTCTGATCGCACCGCTGGCCAAAGTAGTTCACGCCTTTGATCTGGCCTCGGATATGGTTAATTATGCCAGGGAAAAATTCAGCGTTTATCCAAACGTCACTTTTGATGTAGCAGGAAATCACAGTATTCCGCTGCCAGGAGGCTCCGCAGATATCGTTGTCGAAGGATGGAGCCTGGGTTATCTCGCTTTTGCAGGAGGTGCAGCATGGAAATCGGACATTGATCACGTACTTGCTGAGATGGAAAGGCTGTTAAGACCGGGGGGATCCATTTTATTGTTTGGGACGCTGGGCACCGGCACGCATCGTCCTGCAGCACCTAATAAAGTTTTAGCGCAGCTATATGAGTACCTCACAATCGAAAAAGGTTTTACACAAAGCGAATGGTTTCCAACGGATTACCGTTTTACTGACCTTGAAGAGGCTGTCGAGCTAACTTCATTTTTTTGGAGCGATAAATTCGGCAACTATGTTCGCGAGCATCAATTGGTTATTGTGCCTGAATGTACGGCCATCTGGCATAAAACTTTGCCGTTATCATGACCGGTCCTTCATTCCGAAACCATCATGCCGCAGTATCGGGTAAAGTCCTGCCTCCCTCACAAACACTGCTGGAGGGTTTGAAACATTTCACAGCACCTGCCGCTGCAATTGACCTGGGCTGTGGCGCGGGTACAGATGCCCTGCATCTGGCATCGCAAGGGTGGAAAGTACTGGCGATAGACGCTGACCAAAGTGTGCTTGAATCGATAGAGGCCGATGCAGTGATTACTCAATGCCAGCGTTTCGAATCATTAGTGCTTCCGCCGGTGCAACTGGTGAATGCGAGCTTCGCCCTTCCTTTTTGTAACTCCGCGCATTTCAGTTCCTGCTGGTTAACGATATGCGAAGCTTTAACCCCAAACGGTCTGTTCTGCGGTCATTTCTTCGGCATCAGGGATAGCTGGGCTACCCGCGCAGATATGACGATCCATACTGTAGAACAATTGAAACACTTGTTTGCGGGTTTTGAGCTGCTCTGGCAAACCGAAACAGAAAAAGACGGGAGAACGCTGGGTGGTGCGGCAAAGCATTGGCATGTCCATCATATCGTTGCACGGAAGTGCTAACCGGCCATCGCTTGCATGCGGCCACGTGTACACCAGTAAACGATATTGATATAGATGATATTTTCGGCCAGCAAGGCGATATAGATCCCCTGATAATGCCAAAGGTATACCGATAATAAAACCACCGGCAGAAAGATCAGCAATTCCCGCCGCAGGGTGAATTTGGAAGCCAGGGCTGATTGCCCGGTAGATTGCAGAAAAACGATACTTCCCGAGGCAAAAGGCATGAGCAATAAGACCAGGATCACCACGCGGAAGTAACCCGATCCGGCCACAGACATTGCAGGGTTGGCTAACAAGAAGGACAGGACGGTCTGTGGAAAAATAAAACAAGTTAGCGCGACGGGAAACAGCAGGATGATGGCGCAGCTGCGAAAAATAGTTACCGCACGCTGGCTCCGTTCAAGTTTCCCGGCACCATAGTTAATTCCCACTACCGGGCCTAAAGCTTGTAACATACCAAACATAGGTATGGCTGTGAAGGAGAATAAGCGGTAAATGCCTGAAAATATTGCCACATCACTGGGCGACCGTGCGCTATATGCCGCAAGCTTAAATAAGATCAACTGACGGAAGAAGCCGTTAGCCTGCATATAAAAAGTCGGCAGTCCGGTTCGAAACAGCGTATGCAGAAATTGAGGCTCGATCTTTCCCCATTTCAATTGTAAGGGACTGTTTTTTCCTGACAAATGAACCAGGGTTAGCACGCTGTAAAAGATCATAGCCAGTATACTCGCCAAAGCCGAACCTTTCACACCCAGCCCTAAATAACGGATCAGCAAAGGGTTGATGAGCGCGTTAAGCAGCATGGCCAGTGCGGTGATCCGCATGGCCTTACCGGTATGTCCTTCAGACCGGATGAGCGCCGAAGTACACAGGCCGAAAACCGGGAAGCAGGCGCCAGCCAGCGTGACATGGTAGAAATCCCGTGCGAAAGGTAACTGACGTGCGGGAATATCCAGCCAGGTTAACAACCATGAGGAAGCGGCAAAGCCAAAGATCATCAACAAAACTGTGACAGCCAGAATAGCAACCAGCAGATGCCGGAATAACATCGCTAACAGGGATTGGTCATTGCTGCCGATCGCCCGGCTGTAAACCGATCCGGCACCGGCTGATAACAGCGCGATGACTGCCGCATTGATGGTGAGCAATGGCATCGCATAGGATACACCTGCAAAAGCATCTGTCCCGACTAAATGAGACACAAAAAATGCGTCAACTAAACCATTGACCGAGATCACCAGCATACCCAAGATCCCAGGCAAGGATAGCCTGATCATTAATTTCCATAAGTTACCCTGCAATATTTCTTCGCGTTTATTCATCATGGAATTATAAAGACGGCCTGTGTCTCAGTTTGATCCATCCTGCCAACCCAAAAACCACTACCCCAATGGTTAGCGCGAGCAGGTCAACAAACCAATTTTTTAAAATAAAGGCTGCTGACGGCGGTTGGAATTTCGGTTGCCCCAGATAGTCCAGCGGCTTCATTAACCTGCTTTCAAAAAGCGGCCGGTTAGCAAACCAGAACACCTGCCGGTGAAAAGACCGTGCAGCGGATTTAAATGCCCATTCATCTGCTAAAGTGGTACCTGCCAGCATGCTTAACATTTCCGAGGTATTATACGCCGGATTGACTGCGTTAAATCGTGCCAGTTGTTGCTGATGCTGTGCTAACAGCTCATATCTGGCATCCGTCAGGCTGTCCGCCGCGCGGTCGCCGTTGAATAAAAAAGCTGAATAGCCCTGGAAGTAATAAAAGCGGCCAGATATCGTGTCTTTAGGGCGATAACGGGGATTAACGAGGTAGAATTTTTGAAGGGCGGCATTCATGGCGCTATCCGTTTCCGGCATATTGCGGCTGCGCATCAGTGCCGCTAATTTGACTTCTCCGATACGGGAAACCTGTCCCAGTGCCAGATCGGCTGCCGACGGAATAATGATCATGATGCTCACCCAGGCGGTCAAAACCGCAATCGCATTAAAGGTCCCGTCTTTTTTAAAACTGTTGACCCAAAAGTTGATCCCCGACCACACCAGCGCGTAGATCAATGTGACCATGATCCAGCCCAACCCACACCGAAAATTCATCTGGCCCGCACTAAAAAAACCGGCCAGGCATAATAACAAGGTAGCCGCCATGACCAGGCCCGAGCGGAACAGCAAACGGTACAACAGCAATAGCCGCAGATTACCCGAAGCAATGGTGAGCAAACGGTCCGTACCGGAACGCAACTCGGCTGACAATATATCAAAACAGCATGCGCAGAGCAGCAAAGGCATCAGGTAAACGATCACAAAAGCCAGGTCAAAATTGCCTGCTTTTAGTTTAAACGGATTATAGATATCGCCTTTGAGTGTTTGCACATAATAGCTTTGAGCGGTCAATGGGTAATACAGCGGGAAAAGATCGCGCTGTCCAATGCACAGGGGGGCAAGTGCGCCCGGCCGGTTCATGGCCAGGAAAGGATAATTAAACCTGACCAGTGAAGGAACGGATGCCTTTTCATAGTTGTACCGGCCCGACGAAGTGGTAGTATCAGCCATGAAATTTTTGATATACGCTATTTGAGCCCGGCTGATCGAATCGGCGGCTTCCGCGATTTTTGTCTGCTGGACAGCGATCACCTGCCGCCCATAATAAATGCTGTACAGGCCCAGGAACAGGTAACAAAGCAGTCCTGTCCATATGGCCGGGCTTCTTCTGAATTGCAAATATTCTGAATGGAAAATGGTTCTGATCATTTTTAAGATTGATTTAAATAAGCCGGATAACGCTGAACCAACCACCCGATCAGGATCAGCCAGATCATTAAGGAGATCATTCCTGGTAACTGATTGCTAATGGAGGCCATTAAGCCCTGCGGACGGTAACGAAAAGGCGGCACGGCGGCGAAAACCCGCCGGTCTGACCGGTAATCCCAATCCCCCATTTTGGAATGCACTTCCATCTCGTGGTTCATCTGCTGAACAAAGCGACGGCGATACTGCTCGGACTGGCGCTGAAAAGCTAAATGACTGTAATAATCGGTACCTGCCAGGGCCATGGATAAGCCGTTCACGGCAATAAAAGGATCGATCAGGCCGCACCATTGCGTAAGCTGGTTTTGGCGGATGAGCGTTTGCTGAAGCTGCGCAAAGTGGCGGTCATACACCCGGCTGCTGTATTCTTCCCCGGCTTCCATGATATAGCCATCAAAATTGAAAGGCAGTTTAGCTACCGTATCTACTTTATACTTTCGCAGCAATTCGCTTTTGAGCTTTTGTGCGCGCGCACCGGAAGGATCATGCCCGTTGATCCCATTGAGCAGATCATGATGGATGGCTGCATCGAATGTGTTTTTAGTAGGCAAGCGGAAAAAACCGTCACCTGTGCTTGCCGCCCATTTAGGGAGCACGATGGTGATCATTACCCAAAGGGCGGTCAGCAATAATAAGCTGAACCGGCTGTTGCGTAAATAAGCCGAACAAAGCAGGCTAAGCGCCAGTATAACAATAAAGTACAGGCCGTATAACCCGCCCAGCAGTATCATCCGTAACCATTGTTCACGATCGGTACCCGCTAGCGCCGCTAACGTGATCATTACGGGCGCGAGTAATACCGCTAACAGCAGGCTGAACCCAACTAATTTACCCAGGTATAACTGCCGGAATGAAATGCCCTGACTGTACAGCAACTGAATGGTTTGCTGTTCAAACTCGCGGCTGAAAGCGTCAAAACTTATAAAAATGATGATGAGCGGAAAGATCACCTGTAGGATCATAGATGCGGTCAGCACGCCAAAGCGGCTTACTGCACCGGCGGATTCAGCAGGCTTAAAAGCGAATTCGTTTTGCCGGTGGGGTTCCAGGTAAGCCACCGTGCCCGTGAAATCATCCAGCCCGTGATCAAAAAAGCTTAACGGTGTCTGCGGCATAAAGGCAAAGTTTCCAAAATGCGCAGCGATATGCGGGTGCTTCGGGTCCTGGTGCAGCCAGCGGCTGCGTTGTTCGCTTACAGCCGCCGTTCTTTCCTGGCTGCGCTGCCGGTAATTACGATAACCGCTGATCAGGACCAGCAGCGTCAGCAATAGGAAAAGGCCGCCGGCCAGGTACCAGGCGGGTGAACGCAAACCGCTGCGAAATTCTTTACCTGCAATGATTTTGATTTTCTTCATGTTATAATCGATCCTGTTCTTCGGTTCGGTGTGTTTTTCCGGGTGTCAGTTTACCACCCAAATGATAGACCAGACTAAAACTCAGCCTGCGGCTATCCGGCGTATTTTTATAACTGTAGGGTAAGGTGTCGCTCAAAGAATATCCCCAGTACCAGCCGGTATGGAACAGGTCGGCAAATGCGAGGCGGGCATCCAGTTTTTTGTTCAGGAAGCTCTTTTTGAACCCGCCATCCATGGTAAAATAGTAGCGGGACATATAGGTGCCGTTCAGGTCGGGCGAAGTATAACGGGTCTGTAATTCGAAGGTAATTTTAGCGGGCAGGCGGAAAGTTTGGTTGACAAACAGATCCACTGCGTCTTTGGTCACGGTCAATGGTCCGGCCAGTTGTGCTACCGGATAGGCCGTATGGCTAAAGGTGGTTGTGGTTTGCACTTCCCAGAAAGCAGCCAGCGTGACCGGAATAATGATTTGCAGCTCCAGGCGGTCGCGATGGGGAAAATTGCCGGTGCTCAAAGTAAGGAGCTGACTTATGGGGTCAACGGTGGCTGTGCGCCCGATGAAGTGGTCGGAGTGGTTGTAGCTTATACTGGCGATGTACCGGTCTTTCAAAGTATAGGAAAGCTGCGAGAGCCAGGACGTTTCGGCGACCAATTGTGGATTGCCCTGGTAGAGCGCATATTTATCAATGTAGTAACGAACCGGGTTCAGATCCGTATAGTTGGGTCGGGTAATGCGGCGGCTGACCGACAGGTCCAATTGCTGGTCTTGAGCTAACTTCTGCGTAATGCCCAGTGTGGGAAACCAGCTCAGATAGTTCGCCGTATTGCGCTGTCCGGCAGCAATGGCGTTAGCATCCAGGTTGGTATGTTCGGCCCGCAGGCCAGCCTCCAAATCAGTTCCTGCCCATTTGCGGGAAACTGAACCGTAGGCGGCCGCTATGCGTTCGTGGTATTGAAAATGATCGCTGAGCGATGGCGCATAGGTACTGACCCCGTTGGCCAGCGAGTCATACCGGAATTTATTATCCGTTTCTACCGCCGCGTATTTCAGCCCGGCTTTGTATTTCCAGGTTTTAAACGGCAAGGTCAGATCGGCTTTAAAGGAGCGGATATGGATGATGCTGGGCTGGTGAAAATTCAATTGCTGAAAGCCACCGATCAGGTTGCCCTGCGGATCGTAACTGTTACTATTCAGGTAACCGTCTGAAAAATTCCGGTAGCCAATATAATCCGCATCCGCGCTCAGCACTTTTCCTAAAGTATCAAGTTTAAGCAGGTAGTTAAGGTTAAAAATATTATTGTAAAAGGGTTCCTTCGCATAGTCATGGCTCAGTACCCTGGACGTGACCTGGTTTGCGTTATTGAATATCGTTAATGTCCCCGCGGCATCTTTACTCCAGTCGTCAGTAGTACCGGTATAGCTAAACCCCAGTTGCTGCCGGGATGATAAGTTGATATCAACGCCCCCCTTATAGCTGTAAAAACGGCTTTGGTTGGGGTTGATCCCGTCCCTTAACAGCGTAGAACCACCGGATAACTGGGTACTGGTTTCTTGCATAAAGCGCCGCCTGTAGTTATAGCCGAGGCTACCGAAGAAGTTGACCTTGCCGGTGCGGATGTTCCCGTTCAAGCTTTCAGCATGCAGCACATAGCGGCTAACGGTCATTCCGCTGCTGATATTGAGGGCATAACCCGCTTTATTGGTGCGGCGGCTAAGGATATTGATGATCCCTGCATTACCGGCCGCATCAAACTGGGCAGATGGTGTGGTCATTACTTCGATCTTGCTGACCGTACCGGCATTCATCCCTTCCAGTAAGCGGCTCAATTGCTGACCGGAAAGATAGGTCATTCGCCCATCCAGCATCACGTTCACGGCGGGTGACCCTTTCAGGTTGATATTACCATCCTGATCCACGTTAACCCCCGGTGTGCGTCGCAGGAGTTCGAGTACATTACTGCCGGTAGCCGTAGCGCTTTGCTCCACATTATAGGTTAATTTACCTTGTTGCACACTGATTGTGCTGGGTGGTGAACTGACAACAACTTCGTTCAGATTGGTTACTTGCGGCTGTAGCGTGATTTTGAGAACATCCGATCCGCTTCTTACATCTTGAGCGTATGGCTGGTAGCCAATGGCTGTAATTTTAAGGTGATAAACAAAGGAGCCTGATACTTTAACGGTAAAAGCACCCTTTGCATCACTTGAGGACTGCTGATATAAGGTAGTATCAGCTACGCGATAGAGCCGCACAGTAGCACTGGGTATTGCGCTGCCGGCAGAACTATTTATTAGTCCTTTCAGTACCACTTGCTGGGCATTTGCCTTGTATATCAACAACGCCAACAGTACTATTATACCATACTTTATATTCATTTCTCCAACTGTTGATGCAACATGATGCCCCGCTCCTGAAAAGGCGGCAGCATCAAAAACTCTGTTTTTAACAAACCTCCCGAACCTCTCACGAGGATTTGTTTCATATAAGCGGCATGTGTTTTATCCGCAGGCAATGGCGACGAATCATAGCGCTGACCTCCCTCGCCGCTAACGGCCAGCCAATAGATCACATCAGGTTCTTTAACCGTGTCCCGAAAAATAGCCTCTACGTACATCTTCTCGCGTTCCATGGTGGCGGTAATCGCCTGTTTTTCCGTGGAATGCCAATTGATCCAGTCCTGATAAGTTTAATTTTTCAGGACTTATGGACATCCGGTACAACCTGGCGCTCACCGGATATTTCATTTGAAGATCTCCGGGTTGCTGGTAAAACCATAACCCCGCAGCACCCAGCAAACAACCGGTAAAAAAGGTGATGACGGCTAATTTCATATCGTTTCCAGGTAAAGTTTCTGCAGGTCTGCAGCAGATATGCCACTCGTACCCAGCGTATGTACAAGTTCCCCCCGACGCATGATGCCCAACCGGGAGCCGATGCCCACGGCGTTAAAAAGATCGTGCGTAGCCATTAATACAGCGCCTCCCTGATCAGCGAAAGCCCTGACCTGGGTACTAAAGTCTTCGACGGCGCGGGGATCAAGCCCGCTGGTCGGTTCATCCATCACCAATAGCCTGGCGTTTTTGGCCATGGCAATCGCGATGCCCACTTTCTGGCGCATCCCCTTGGAATACGAGCCGATCCGCTGGTTATGTGCTTCTTCCTGTAGCCCGCAACTGCTCAATAAATCCCGATACTTAGATTTACTGTAATCAAAACCCGCTAACTCACTAAAAAAAGCCAGGTTTTCCAGTCCGGTCAGCAGCGGGTAAAGTTGGACCACCTCCGGCAGATACGCGACCAGGGCTGACGCTTTGCGCGGATCTCCTAAAAGATCAATGCCATCCAGGGTCGCCCGCCCGCCATCAGGACGGGTAAAGCCCAGCAGGATGTTGATCGTCGTTGATTTCCCGGCACCGTTGGCACCCAATAACCCATAAATTTCGCCTGATGCGATATCCAGGTCAATACCCTTTAAGGCCTGGTGGTCGCCGTAGGATTTATACAATTTTCTAACAGTCAACATCTTAATTCAATTTATCCAAGCCGGTGCAGGTACCACTGGTCAGGCTTGTCTTCTTTGCAATTGCTCCGGAAGCTACATTGTAGGTATAAATGGAGTTTTCTGATTTTCCGGAAACGACAAATGTGATGCTCTGGTTGTCAAAAGCACGCATGATCGAGGTGCTGGAACCGAAGATGTTCGGCAGACTGCTGCCCAGGTCACCTAATGACTTTTGATTAGCCAGATCGATTTTGTAGTACCTGAAATTGGGCCCGTTGAACTCGTAAGGATCTGTAGGGTCCTGGATCTGAGTGGTAAAAGCCAAACCATTCAGGATGTACAGCCCCGAGCAATCTTTGCCTGTGGCCGCTTTCAGGTTGAGGAAATAAGAAGAATCAAAGTCTGTGCTGCCTTTTTTGATCCGCAGGATACCGCTTGGAGCATTGCCGGAACCCTGCCCTTGAATGTAAAGATCTCCCGCAGCATCGATGGCGAAGCCGCTTACCGATGAACCGGCCAGGAAGATATTGCTGGTGCGGCTATCGTTGATCAGCTTATCTACCTTAGCGGTCGCCAGGTCGATCACGATCACGTGTGCGATGTCATCCAAGGGGTTGAAATTCTTATCAAAGTATTGCACGCCTAAGAATAATTTGCCGTCACGCGCTTTCATCCCCAGGTAATAAGTGGATGCTGCTGCTGATTTCAGCACACTGCTCAGGTTGATCTCCCCGGTTGTTTGCAGTGTGGAAGGATCAAATTTGACAACCCTGGCCAGTCCTCCGCCTACAGAGGCATAAGCTTCGGTACTGCTGACAAATTCTACCGAAGAAAAGGTATTGGCACCCGGTACGATCAGTTTGCCGGCCACCACGGCTTTACCTGTGGCATCGAAAGTGTACTTGGTCAGCGTGGCCGGCGCGCCGAAAGCGCTGAGATATACCGCGCCGCCGTAAGCCCACTGTGATGCAAAACTGCTCAATTCGGTGGCTTTACTGTTATCAAGCGTGGCGACATTGAGATCCGCCAAACCTTGCACATAAGTGGTTTGGCTGGGGTAAGCGCCGCCGACGTTGGATATGGCGTATTGCACCCTTACACTTGTGGTTGGGGACGGGTCATCTTTGTGGGAAGAACAGGCCGTTATAAATAATGCAGAAAAGTACGCAAGTCCGCGCACCGTTTTTTTCAGAGAGAGATAGTTGAATAATTTCATCGTGTTTAAATTTATTTGAGTAAAAAATGGAGCTTTAAATGAAATGATCGTCCGGGTAACTGGACGCTGTAATTATCGTATACCTTACCGTCAGTTAAATTTTTTACCTCCATACTTAAAGCATATCGGTCGCGTGCGAAGGCATAGCTGATACCGGCCGTTGCTGTAAACTGTGTTGGAATAATCGCTTTTGTGGAGGCATCTCCATCATTCGCCCAGTAGAGGTAATACCAATGTACATAACTGCCCTGGAGCCATGCGGAAAAACGGTCGGCGGGCTGAAATGCATGTTCATGGTTCCAAAGCAGCTGTCCGTTGGCAAACAGAAAGGGAATATTAGGTAAGCGCAGTCCATCATGGCGGTTATCGGCATCGCCCGAATTTCCTGCCGGTGATCTGTTGATGATATTCTGGTAGGTAGCGTTAAGATCCAGTCGCCATCCCCGCCACGGCTTCAGCCAGTATTCGGCTTCGGCCCCGGTAAATTGCGCTTTCAGAAGGTTCTGATATAACAAAAAGAAAGTAGAGGGCGGTGCATAGATCAGGTGATCAGCCAGCCGGTAAAATCCGTTTAAGCTGAACCCGGTGAGCGGAAAAGCAGCGGTGATCCCTGTATTGACATTGTGACTGGTCTCCGGTACCAACGAGGGGTTTGGGCGGGTGCGCTGGATGTAGGTGCCGAATAGTTCTGTCTGGTCCGGCAGCCGTGCAGCATACTCATACGAAGCCTTTGCCGACCAAACGGACGTAAATACATAACGCAATGCCTCGTTCCATCCCCATTGCTGTTTAGCCGCGGAGGCCGCGCTGATATCTCCCCCCGAACTGAACTGGTAGCCCCGGCTGCCGAAATCAAAATACTTTACCGAGGTGATCGTACTTAAGCGCTGATCCAGAAAGCTGCGGTTGAATGCGAACCCGAAGATCTTCTGATCGAGGTTCACCGGAAAAGCTGCGGTTGCGGGATTGTTTTCTGTTTGCCGGAAATGGAGCAACTGCCCGGAGAACTCGAAGCCGGTCTGCTGATCTAAAACATAGGTCGCATTTCCGCGCAGCAGGTCGCTGATCTGCCGGTTGTGCAGATCGGTGAGCGGGCCAAAACTTTCCCCTCCGCTGCTGCGCCTTGCTACGACCCTGCCGTACCAGTTATAGGTATTGAGTGAGGTATCCACATAATGACCGTTTACAATAGTGCGCCCACCCGCTAAGTTGACCGACCATTTATCCCGGCGTTTTCGATAATTCAGCAAATAGCTTCGTGCGTTGTTAGAATAGGTTACCTGACCGTACGGCTGGGTCATTACCGGGTTATTCTGCACTTGCTGGGATACACCTGACCAGGAAGTATTTAAACTTAATTCATCGGCCCAGCTTAAATCTTTTATACCCGCTTTGGTTGATGCGAACAGGTTATGAAATCCGTCATGGAACCGATTTACGGTAACGGGTACCGGGTTTCCTGTGCTGTTGATGACATTCACATCCACCGGATAATTGTTGCGCGTTGTATTATAAAATGCAGTAACATCCGTAAAGAAATGCGCGTTGATGTTCCGGTGCAGGCTTAATGTCGCTCGCTGGGTATTAAAAGAACTCAGCGCGTAAGAGGCGTCCAGGTAATTACCGGCGTTGTGCCGGGTAATAACATTAATGGCACCACCCAATGCATCAGCCCCCAGCCGTACAGGCACAACGCCTTTGTATACATCGATGCGGTCAATCACATTAGCAGGCAACAGGTTGATATTCAGGCCCGGCCCCAGAAAATCCAGCGGCAGGTCATCGATAAAAAAGCGCACCTGTTTGCCCGAAAGACCGTTCAGGTAATAATCGGCCTGGCTGCCCAAGCCGCCCTGCTGGCGTACTTTAACGCCTGCCGCCTGGTTGAGGAGCGTCAAAGCGCCCTCCGGCCGGTCGTAATAAGGTTTCAGATCGATCACGGTCAGGTGTTGGGGCTGTTCACGCGCTTCGGACACCGCCGTCTTGCCTTTGACTGTTACTTCTGAAAGGGCGACCTCTTGCGGGATGAGCCGGAGATCCCGGTGATTGTTCTTTTGATGGAGATCAACGAGTAGCACCAACGCATGATAACCGGTCAATGAGGCCTGCAGCGTTGCCTGTCCGTCTTGCAAGCCATTTAGGCGGTAATTACCTGCGCTATCCGCAACAGCACTAACAGCACCAACGCGAATAATGGTACCAGGAAGGCCTTCACCATGCGGTCCGGTGGCACGGCCGTACAGGGAGACCTGGGCGAATAAGAAATTGGTCCAGATCAGGCTTGCCAATAGCAAAGCCAACCTGGTGAAGAAACCAGTCAAAGCAATGAAGTTAAAATGAATAGATATCAGGCAGCAGTGCTGCTTTAATTAGTACAGGATATAGCTGAATCGTTATACGCTGGCGGCCCTTTATTGGGAAGAATAGCCTGAAGGCCTGAAATTAGGGGGGATACCCCGCTGGTCAGTTCAAGCAGACGGACTGGGGTATTGCTGAAACTATAGCAAAAGTACACAGGCTGAGCCGGTGCGTAGTGGTGTGCAAAGTAATGGCAGATGGCACAATCCGGATGTATTTGAAATTGAGTACTTTCCGAAAATCGTTGGTGTCGGGTGTCTGTTCCCGCGTGCGGATGGTGGTGAAATGCTTCGGTAAACTGCACCAGTAAAATCATCATCGCCAATAAGACGGCAATGCCCTTTAAGACGGGATGATTTTTACGCGAGCGCTTCATAAATGCAATAATGTTGCAATATAACTAATTTATCGTTTCGCCGATTATATTTTTAGCCAGTAATTCATGATAGGCATCCGGGTCTGAGGCTAATAATTCCCCGGCGAGGCGCACCCCGTCAGCCGCCAGCCAGATACGTTGCTGCGCAGGTGTCAACTCGTAGGCTAATTCATCCGAACGATGAAATAAATACATTTTGCCAGGCTTATCCAAGCGCAGCCATGCAGCGTTTTTAAACGTCCGGACATGCTTTCCTGGTCGTAACGGCAGCATTTCCCGCTCTTCGTTGTAAGTCATATAGCTGTACGGACTATTAAAATTTAATCGCCGTTTTTCTCCGGCAGCCAATTCAAATGCCTGGATATTATCCGGGCGAAGTCTCGCTCCGGGCACATAGTTAATCACCTTTACAGGCAGCGGTTCCGGCGAAGGGTTATAGGCCATGGGGACACCGTCTTCCTCAAACAGTTCTAATTCTTCCACAAAAAAGTGATCATCGGCAGCCGTTTTTGACAAGCGGACTTGTCCTTCGCTGATCACCTCTGAAAGTAAGGTGTATTTGCCTAAGGGCGCATCCACGGGTACCTGGTAATGCCAGTAGTAATGTCTGCCCGATTGAATATTTTGTAGGATATCGACCAGGCGTTCCTTCGATTGTTTGCCGCTCAGGTAATCCGCCATGACCATTAAAGGCAGGTTTTTATTTAAATGCAGCGGTTGACCGGGTTCCCTGTTATCTTCATCGCAGACTGATGGTAAAGCCAGCACATAATCTTCCATCAATATGGTGCTACGCCCAAGCGGATCAATCACGCCTATACGTACCAGCGGATAAACCGGTTGATCAAAGAGATGAGCGGTATTGAAGGTCCAATGGATCGTAACAGTTTGACCCCGGCGTGTACGTTTAGGAAAAATGCTCATAGGCTATCTGCGGAGTTCGTTTATTTTTGTTTTACTGTAAGTCACCGGGTACTCCCTGAACCATCGGTGCGTTACTTCCGCGCCAAGGTGATCGTAGGCGCAACTCACCACATAACTTAATTTTTTGGAGAACTCCAGCCTCGCTGCTTCGGGATCAGCCTCATTGGCTAAGCGTTGTTTTTCTTTTTCAGCTTTAGATGCCGGTAAATGGTGAAAATAGCGTCCGAAATGCGTCTGGCAATACTGATGATATTCTTTGGTGAACAGAATGAAATTATGCCACATCTCGTCAATGATCAGCAGATGATCGGGAATGAAGATACCCGGTAATTGACAGAGATACATAAAGCGCAGTGTGTCGGCAAAGATGAGTTCCGCACTCGTTTCATCAATATTAAACTGGTCGGTGAACCGGGAGATGATATTCTCATTCCGGTAATCCAGCATATTTTGTAATTGGTTTGGTTCCATAAGTAAAAAGGAAAAAGCGGGAAAAGCCATTAGCAGCTTTCCCGCCGGGATTTTCTTACAGCGAGCTGGTACAGTGGCCGCAGTTGCTGCAATGAGAAGAAGAAACCAGGCTTTCAGCCACGATCTGAACGATCAGCGCGTCTTTCGATACTTGTGTCATTGTTTTAAAATTAAAATGTTTTCGCCTACTCTGGACGAGGTTTTCGGCATACCCTCAACTTTGCAATGTTGTTGCAATTATAGACAAGGTATTTTAAAAAAGCAACATTGTTGCTTTTTTATTTTATTTATTTAGTTTTGTCATTCTAAATGGAAGTCAAGTCATGAATAAATTGCCAGTAACTGTACTCAGCGGCTTTCTGGGAGCCGGGAAAACTACCTTATTGAACCACATTTTGCACAACAAAGCCAATCTCAAGGTTGCGGTTATTGTGAATGATATGAGTGAGGTCAATATCGATGCCCGCTTAGTTTCCGCAGAAAAAACATTGTCGCGCACGGAAGAAAAGCTGGTGGAAATGAGCAATGGCTGCATTTGCTGTACGCTAAGGGAGGACCTGATGATCGAAGTGGAAAAGCTGGCGAAAGAAAATAGGTTTGATTACCTGCTGATTGAAAGCACCGGCATTTCTGAACCCATTCCCGTTGCACAGACATTTACCTATATCGATGACAATGCCGGTATTGATCTTAGCCGGTTTTCCAGGCTGGATACGATGGTAACCGTGGTGGATTGCTTTAACTTTTATAAGGATTTTGGTAGTGCCGAGCGGCTGATCGACCGTGAGCTGGTAGCTGATACCGCCGATCAGCGGACGATTGTAAACCTGCTGACCGAACAGATCGAATTTGCGAATGTCATTATATTAAATAAAACAGACCTGGTAAGCCAGGAAGATCTGGGCTTACTTAAAGCCTTGATCAAACGGTTAAACCCGGAAGCTAAGGTGATTGATTCCTGTTTCGGCAAAGTGGCACCGCAGGAAATACTGGACACGGGATTGTTTGATTTTGATAAAGCGTCGCAGTCAGCCGGCTGGATCAAAGAACTGCAAAATGAGCACACGCCGGAAACGGAAGAATATGGCATAGGTTCCCTGGTATTCAGAAGCAGAAAGCCCTTTCATCCGCTACGTTTCTGGCAATGGTTACATCAGGATTTCCCGGCAAATATCATCCGTTCAAAAGGGATGTTCTGGATAGCGTCACGCCCGGATGATGCTATCAATTTTTCTCAGGCCGGAGGCTCAAGCCGGTTAGAAACGGCCGGTGTTTGGTGGGCAAGCATGAGTTACGCCGAGCGCATCCGCTACAGCGATTACCTGGAATACAAAGATTACATCGAGGGAAAGTGGGTAAAAGATTGGGACGACCGGATGAACGAACTCGTGTTCATCGGCCAGGATCTAGACAAGGGAAAGCTAATGGAAGAGTTATCGGTTTGCCTGATCAACGATATAGAAGTAGCCCAATACCTGGAAGGAGAACAGTTTGAGGATCCGTTCGGTATTTTGCAATAGGGATTAGACACACACAAATGAATAACCGCGACCAGTGGAACAGACCTGATTTAGCTTATCAAACGGATTATTAACGTGTAATTACTTATGCGGGTATATATCAGTTCTCGAGAATCAATGGCTATAAAAGTTTATTCACTTTAAGGTTAATGGCGATTTAATACTGCCTGACGATGTTCCAAACCCCATTCTACCATGGCATCCAATACATGTTTAATGGCCCGGCCTGATGTTGTAAATTCATATTCGATACTCACCGGAATAGAATCATGAACGGTGCGTTTTACGATACCGTTCAGTTCAAGTTCCCTTAATTCTTTGGAGAGCATCCTCGGCGTGATCCTGGGTATCTCACGCTCAATTTCTTTAAAACGCTTTTTCCCGAAGATCAATGTCGCCATGATCGGAAGCTTCCACTTACCGGTAAGCACGTTCATGGTATCATTAACTGCCATAACGAAAGAATGCGGGCATTCTTTGATGTCGTTAAAATCGAGCTGTATTTCCTTCATCATGATTAATGTGCTATACTAAAGTATATCGGTATATAAAGTATAGCAAATGTACTATAGATTTGCTCCATAAAAAAGAAAATGAAAAGGAATAAAATTATTTACTGGATAACGACCGTCTTAGCCATGCTAACAGGCGCTTCAACCGCATTTATGTATTTCACCAGCCCTAAATTTATTGAAGGGTACAAGCATTTGGGTTTTCCCGGCTATTTCCGGATCGAATTGGGGATCGCCAAGATCGTCGGCTTATTTCTCATCCTGATCCCTACTGTTCCGGCCAGGATCAAGGAATGGGCTTACGTGGGTTTCGGCATTACATTTACCAGTGCTATCATCGCGCATGGTATAGTAGACGGACCTGGCCTGGCTGTTATTCCGTTAATACCGCTGGTGCTTTTGATCATATCCTATGTGTATTACCACAAAGTAAAATCTGAATAAAACGGGTCAGGATTGCTCTGGCTCACCATCAGGAAATGCATCTGTCCTATGAACAGGAGAACTTTTATTAAAAATTCAGCCATGATTACCACTGGAATAATCACAAATGATTTAGCCGCAGGAGCGTCAGCAAAAAGCAACGGGCGTTCTGTTTTTAAGATCATAGAACCGTCTAATGCCAGTATGGGCAGGATGGCGTTAAAGAGTGTGCTGCAAGGCAACTACCAAAACTATGTATCGCCCTTTTTTGTCTTCGATGAGTTCGGACCAATGGAGTTGCCCCAAGGCGCACCTTTCCGTGTAGATGCGCATCCGCATGCCGGCATTATCCCTACTACGTATCTATTTAAAGGTAATGCGCACCATCGCGATAGTATGGGAAATGATTTTCAGTATCACGAGGGCGACTTCATCCAGTTTACCTCCGGCAAAGGGGCATTACATATGGAAGAAACCGGCGATGATTTGTTTGAACACGGCGGCACATTTCACGGGATACAAAGCTGGTTGAATATACCATCACATCTGAAAAAAGCAGCGCCCTATGCCGGTAAAATCAACAAGGAGGATATTCCGGTTTATCAGGCCGCAAACCTGATGATCAGGGTTATCTTGGGCGAAGTATTCGGTGTGAGATCGAAGACAGAACTGCTGATGCCGGTGATTTACTGGCATGTTACCGCAGACCAGGGCGCACCTATTGATTTGCCGGTAGATAAAGGTCAAAATGCATTTATCTATATGCTGAAAGGGCAGTTACGTATTAATGAACAAGAAACAGCTCATAACGGACAAGCGGTCCTTTTTGAACGGGACGGCGGGCTGCTCCATTTAAAAGCGGAGGCTGCGGCCGAGTTTCTGGTTTTGGGCGGTGCGGTAAACAATGAACATTATGCGGCAGCTGGTCCGTTCGTCTTAAATAACGAAGAGGAACTTCGCCAGGCTTACCTGGATTTTGAAGCCGGCAAATTTGGCGATCCGGCGAAAACAAACGGCGTAAGAAGATAATCATATTTCCAATAGTTTAAAGCATGAAAGTAGCAGTTATCGGTGCCACAGGATTTGTAGGCAACCACATTACTAACGAGTTAGTGAACAGAAATATCCAGGTATTAGGGATTTCACGTAAAGAAAAAACATCAGCTAAAAGCAATTTAGCCTACGCAGCAGTAGACATTACAGATATTGCAGCGCTGGCCGGTATCCTAAAAGGTTATGATGTGGTGGTGAATGCTTTTAGCGCCGGGTGGACCAACCCCAATATTTATGAAGATTTTATATCGGGTTCCAAAGCCATCCAGGAAGCAGTAAAGCAATCGGGTGTTAAACGATTTATTTCTATCGGGGGTGCCGGGAGCCTGTACCTTCCGGATGGCCAGCAACTGGTAGATACATTCCCGGCAGATAACCCCTTTGTTCCGGGAGCCAAAGCCGCAAGGGATTATTATCACCTCTTAAAAGAAGAAAAGGAACTGGATTGGGTGTTTTTTAGCCCGGCAATGGATATGCATCAGGGTATTACCACGGGTAGAACCGGTCAATACCGTTTAGGAAAAGATGAGCCGGTGATAGATGAGCATGGCAGGAACGTGCTTTCGGGCGAAGATCTGGCGGTAGTTATTGCCGATGAGATCGAAAACCCTAAACATCACCAGGAACGCTTTACCGCGGCGTATTAAGAAACTAAGCATGTCTGATGAGATCGTAACACACCGGGATAAGGAATTTATTTCGGTTGATTATACTGAAAAGGTTTTACGGAACAGGGAATTTTACAAATGCTTCTTTTCGGTATGCGACTTTGGAAAGAGTGACCTTCGAGGAAACAGTTTCGAGGATTGCCGTTTTGAAAATTGCAACTTTTCAATGGCCCTTATTGAAGGTACCGGCTTCAGAAATGCAGTGTTTAAAGGTTGCAAGCTTTTGGGGCTGGATTTTACCAGGTGCAACAGCTTTATGTTTTCGTTTCACTTTGAAGACTGCAGGCTTGATTACAGCACCTTTTATGGCACAAAACTGAGAAATACCCGTTTTATCAAATGCTTTTTGAACGAAGCCGATTTTACGGAAGCCGACCTGAGCAGCGCGGTTTTTGATCACTCCGACTTATCAGGCACCCGGTTTCATCATACCGACCTGCAAAAAGCCGATGTCAGGAAAGCCGATCATTATATGATTGACCCAGATGCCAATAAAATGAAAAAGGCAAAATTTTCAGCGCTTAATCTGGAAGGTTTGCTCTGCAAACACGGACTGGATATCGCTTAACATGAATTAATTTAAATTATATATCAACACCATGATCTTAATAACAGGAGCAACGGGCCACCTTGGCGGGGCCGTTGCTGAACAATTACTAAAACATCTTTCACCCGGCGAGTTTGCGATTTTAGCAAGGGACGCGAAAAAGTCAAAACACTTTGCCGAGCGGGGTATCGAGGTGCGTTTAGGGGATTTTGACGATCAGGCATCCCTTGACCAGGCCTTAAAAGGGATTAGTAAAGTATTACTTATTCCTACCATTGTGCCTCATCGCCTGGAACAAAATAAACGCGTTGTTGATACCGCTGTAAAACAGGGTGTAAAACACGTCGTATATACCGGTATTTCGCATAAAGACATCGAAAATTCGGCTGTAGAGGGGCTGGATGCCCATTTCCAGACTGAAGATTATATCAAACAAAGCGGTTTGGCCTATACATTTCTCCGCAATAGCTTATACATGGATATCTTGCCTTTTTACGGCGGCGAAAAGGTGCTTGATATGGGCTTTTATTTGCCCGCCGGTGACGGTAAAGTGCCTTTTGCGTTGCGACGTGAAATGGGCGAAGCCGCGGCAAATGTGTTCTTACAGCAGGGGCATGAAAACAAGACCTACGAAATTGCCGGAAGCGAACTTTATTCCTATGCAGATGTAGCCGCAACGCTATCCGGGTTAACAGGTAAAAAGGTAGGCTATACCGCAGCTGACCCCGACGATTTCAAAAGGCAATTAAAAGATGCAGGCGTAGATGATTTTATCTCTTTCGTGATCACCGGCTTTAATATTGATGTTAAAAACGGCTTTTTTGAAACTATCACCCACGATCTTGAGCAATTACTGGGCAGAAAACCGGCCAATCTTGAACGAGGAATCGCAGAAGTTTTTGGTTTTAATTGACAGGCAGTATTTTAAATTGATGTTTAATGTAATAGAAATAGAACCCTATTGAATTTCTAAGGGAGCAACTGTCTTTCCAAACCCAGCCTGGTCATTTTGTATATTTGCCTTTTAAAACAAACAAGTCTTGATCCTGACCCGAAAACGCGGGTCAGGGTCTTCATTTTATTACGCGGGAGCAATGATGCAATTAAATTGGGAAAAAACCTTTCATCTTATCTTTAAACCAGGCATAGTTTTTCTTTTTCTTTTCAGCTTAACATCACCGTTAGCCGCACAGGAGACACAAACAGACCGATCGCTTTATTACCAATTTTCATGGGATGGAAAATCATCTGTTTTGGAAGTGAATTTAGATTACTACGGGTTGAAAAACACGCCAACGCATTTCTTTTACGGTATGCCGGAAATGGGAAATCAGGTTAATATTTTCCATTCATTAAAGATCACCGGAAGCACAGAGGATGACCTTATCAGGATAGATACCAATAAACGAGAGATTATCATATCGCATAAAGACTCCGGGAAAAAACATTTGCATTATACAATTGATGGCTCCCTGACTTCACCGGCTAAGCATAATAATGCCAATGAACAGTTCAGACCACAGATTGCGAAGGGATGCTTTTACTCGTTAAGTTTTAATATATTTCTGAAAGCTGATTCCTCTGTTTTTAAAAATATTGTATACCGATGGACCAGGCTGCCTTCGAAAACCCGTTATTTCTCATCTGCCGCACCGGCGAGCGAGCCAGTCAACAACGTTAAATTAAAAATTGCCGACTGGGATAAAGTTTATATAGCCATCGAAAATAAACTTCAAACGACCACTTATCCTATTGGTGAAAAAATATACTATGCCGTAACATCCGGCCGGGATACGACCAATGATATGCAAAAGTGCCTGAAACCGTTTTTTCAGCAGTTTTTGCCGGCAATAGCCGACTTCTGGAACGACAAAGAGCGGGGTTATTACTTTTTAAGTGTGTTGCCATTCCTGAACAGTGGTAAAGACAGCCACACCGGTGTAGGCTTATATAACGGATTTTCTATGAGGTATAATGGAAGGTATGACACAGTAAAGATGGAAACCATAGCTCATGAAATATCACACCGGTGGATAGGTAATAAATTGACAATTCAGGGTACGGGAATGGAATATGCCTGGTTTGAAGAAGGTTTCAATGATTACGTTGACACCTACATTTTGGCAAAGACGGGAATGCTTAGCGCTGAACAATTTGCAGATTATGTTAATAAAACACTTTCGGCCTTCTACCAAAATCCGGTACGAGAGGCAAAAGCCGACTCCATCACCAAATATTTTTGGAAAAATGGCAATTATGAACGTTTGCCTTATCAAAAAGGATTCATCTATGCCTTTTACCTGGATAATCAAATCAGGATAAATTCTGCTGGAAAATATACGCTCAGGGATTTCTTGTTAAGATTGCTCGCTAAACGAAATACGCTTTCAACAGATATAACCATTAACGATTTTACCGAAGCATCATCATCATTCCTGCCGAAATCTAAAGTTGAAGAGGAAGTAAGCCGATATATGCAAAACGGGCAATTGCTTGATTTTCATTCTGCCAGGCTGATTGATGCTTATCAAATCAATTTTAAGGACGGTATACCTTTTATTACTTTAACTCAGCGAATCCCATTAAGTCAGGTACTCTAAGAACTAGTTCTTCGGATCACGATTACGACCAGAGAAAGTTCGAGTTGATCAAGGTGATGCTGATCATCAAGTCTTATCCAAGCCGTTTGAACTGATGCTTTAAAGCTTTCAGATCAATAAATTAATTTCACTTTAGAACAGAATTACTATGTTATTATCAACAATAGGCGGCAAAATACTTAACATCGGGAAAAGAAAGTTATGGTTGACTTTAAGAATGACAGAAAAAACTGTATTCTTTATTATCTTTCAAGTAAAAAGAAGAATTAGCATTTTGCTTTACAGTAGCAGTTTCATGTACAGTTAGTGGCCTTGAAGATTTTGTTAATTGTAAGTAACATCTTATTTATATAAAATTAAGACATCCATGATTCGTTTCGCCTTATCCATTTTTCTGTTCTTTTCGTCCTTGCTAACTTATGCGCAACAAGTGACCGTTTACGGAAAAGTAACGGATGCTGATTCGAAGCGATATCTGGCAGGTGTTACCGTATATTCGGGCAGTAACGGTACAGTCACCGATTCGCTGGGCTGTTTTAGCCTGACGGCACAATCTGATGTTTTAAAACGGTTTGGCGTTACAATGACGCATATCGGGTATCAAAAATTGATGATCCCGTATTCCACCAGCACCAATACTTACCACGCTGAGCTCCAGGCGAAATATACGGAGTTAGCGGAGGTTAAAGTATGGGGCTCCGGACTGAACATTCTGACGCGGGCTATTGACGCAATACCCCAAAATTATCCCGACAAGCCTTCGCAATTGACAGGTTTTATCCGGCTGCAGTATTTGAGAAACGCTTCAGACTATTTTAATAGTGATGCGATCATTCAGCTCTACACACCGTCCGTACATAATAAAAAGTCGTACATGGTTAGGGTCATCCAGAACCGGATTGATACCATTTCCGATAAGTCTCTGGTTTTTATTAAATGGATTGGCGGCTACCTGTCACCTGTTCATGCAAACATCGTTCATAACAATGAACCCTTTATTAATAAAAGAAAGATAAAGGATTATCGATTTCAAATGATGGGTAAGACCATATACCATCACAGGCCTTCCTTTGTAATCAATTTTTCGCGGAATGATTCAACCAGTACACAAAAGGCTACTGGCGGAACACTTTTCATCGATACGGCCACTTATGCAATTGCAGGTGCGGATATCAGTTATTACAATCTTACAAGGTACGGAACGCTGCCCAAGTCAAAGCTTCTGTATCATGTGCGTTACGGGCAAATCAACGGCAAATGGTACCTCCAAGAGTCTTTTATGAAAGGCAATACGATTTATAAGCAGGAAAGTCCGACAACTATAGCAGCTTATTACACAACTAAAGTTGATACTATTGGCATAAGTCCTTTTTTCTATCGTGATATAGTGCAAGAGGAGGATGTGACGCAGTTGATCAGCAAGCCCGGGGATCCTTCGAAACTCCTGGAAATTGATTATGCTTTGCAACAGACCGAACGATATCCTGAACTGGTCAAGATTCCCCAGCTAGAAACCGTTCGCATTAAAAACGTAGTCAATAACAAAAAAGGCAGCAACTGGCTGAACTACTTCACTCAGGATAACTTCAGGTACACCCTTTCCTTTATGAAATTCCCGCTGAAATTAAGTGAATCCATATCAGGAAAATCACAATTTGTAGCCTACGGCTTTCAAATAGGAACCTATTTCAGAGTTTATAAAGGCCTGTTTTTTGATTTCGAAGGCTCCGGAAATACCGGGACAGATCGAACCGTTCTATCGTTGTATGCATTCCATTTATCGTACGATATCGAAGTTATTTCCGAAGGGCATTCACTAACCTTATCACCATTTGCAGGATATGATCTTTTAAGTGTCAATGAAAAAAGACAAAATCTTAAAGACCATGCAAACTATTTTGTCTATGGTCTGAAAGGCGCGTTCGAACTGACACACCATGTTTATCTTTTCGCAGAAGCCGGAAAAAGTAATTTTTCATTAAAGAGTAACAATTACCTCCAGCCAACCAACTTTAAGCCAGCGATAGGCATACTTATTAAACGTTAAACCTAGGTAGGAAAATAGAGAGAATGTCTTCTAAGTATTAAACTTACTGTTTTTGATAGTGGAATTAGCTATGAGTCTTTACAATGAATACTTCATCCAAATTTCTAAAGCAATATTTTATTTAAAAAGCTATTGTCGTCGGACAATTTTTCATTTTTGGAACACCCTGTTGTACACTTATGAGATGACTGATCCTATTGGCTTCATACTTAACCTTCGACATAAATAATTCACTTAAAACAATGCACCCCTCTTTTTGAAAAGTTCGGATTTAAACGGTCATCCCTCGCTTTTTTGCATTGCTTGCCTGATCAGTGCTTGTTCAAGATGATTCTATTATTCTGCTTAAAGAACCGCAATAATTTCCGTTGATCTCCGAATGATTGTAAACCTTCATCACTTGAAAAGTCTTATTAAATATATAGTTGGCTTATCAGTTAAAAAATTATTAGTAAGGATAACCCCGTTTACACTGGCAGCTATCGGCGTAATACCCTCAGAAATGCCCACACTATCAAGTGCACGCGAATTACCTGGAATTTTATCATAATAAATCCTTCGTCAAAGTCGTGAAGCATTTTTTGTAATGGATTATCATCCTAAAAGGCTTCCTTGATCATTCGGATATCCTCTTTAATACGTTGATAATTCATCATCACCTGATTTAGATTAATTACTCTTGCACTGGGTATATCCTGATAGGCCAATTCCTCCTCCCGGATAGCTTCATGATCGTTCTGTATTTGACAATGAAACGTTTTGAGGTCAATCTTATTGGTCGGGTCGTCAGCCACCATACCGACAAATTCGCCTGATGATAACCCGGCAATTTTGGAAGCAGGGACAGCATAATCAAGTTGTGTAGAGCGACTAACAGAAGTATCAGAACTGTTAATCGAAACGCTTTCCTTTTGCTGATTGATCTTGCCGAAACGTTCGGATAATTGCTTTGCGGTATCGCCGGTAACCTGACCGAAGATAATGTTGCCGACAATATTCATAATTACTTCTGCCTGTTCGCGGCCATAATCTTTCTTCAATTGGCTGTAATCCTGCACCGCCAGGGTTACAGCCACTTTATTCGAACGTGCCGTAGCGATCAGGTTATCAATGCCATTAAAGTAAATGGTGGGGAACTCGTCAAATATCAAACTGCATTTATGCTGCTGCTTGCGGTTCACCAATTTATTGACCCGGTTTACATAGAGGGATAGTACCGCCCCGTATACCTGCGACTTTTGCGGATTATTTGCCAGGCAAACCACCTTGGGTTCATTCGGATTGTTGATGTCCAGCGAAAAATCGTTACCGCTTAATACATAATAAAGCTGCGGCGAAGACAAACGGGCCAGGCTGATCTTGGCACTGGCGATCTGACCCTCCAATTGTTCATAGGCCTCATTCTTCCAGGCGGAAATGAACGGGTTGATCAACACCTCAATTTCCGGTTCCGTCGTAAGCACGGCGAACCAATCCTTATAATCTACTAATGACAGTTCGATCACATGCGGCAGGGTGCAATATTTGCCGCCCTTGTATTTCTTCAGGAACCAGATCAATGCTGTAACAAAATTTATAGGCGACTCCACGAAGAAATCTCCCTGTTTTTTTATCCATTCCCGGTTTAACCCCAGCATGATCGTGCGGGCTGATTCCATCGCATCGGTGATATCCAGCATGGTTTCCGGCTCCAGCGGATTACTGCGGTGCATGATATTTTCAAAATTGATCACATAAAATGACCGTCCGCCGTGTTTCTGCAACGTATTATAGGCTATCCTGGAAAGATCGTAGTATTTAAAGTCATAGATGAGCATGCTGAAGCCCTTAGCAATATGCTGTGTAATGATGTGACGAATCACAAAATAGGATTTGCCGGCACCTGGACTGCCGCCAACCAACATACCGCGAAAAGGGTTGATGATATTGATCCAGCTATTCCGCTCTTTGCCTTTCAATTGGTATTTGGCGGGCAGGTTGATCGAGTATTCATTTTCAAGCAGCCGTTCTTCCTGAGGAAAGGTTTCATTTTCTTTATTGAAAATATCGCTGCCCAGTTTAAGCTTCAGCATTCGGAACAGCAGGCTGCCACCTGTCATAAATAAAAGGTAACCAAAGGCCGTTATCACAATATAAAGTGCAGCTACCATTTTAACGGTCAACGGCAGTGCTAAAAACAAACTGCTGATGAAATACAGCAATAAGCCTGTAAAGCAATAGGTGATAATGGTTTTCGGCCTGATCTTTTCATCCCGTTTACCTTTGCTGCCGATCAGCGAAACCACCAGTAAAAGCAAGACACTCAACTTGGCGACCAGTACGGTTTTGAAGATCGCCATTTTAGCAAGTGGTAACACCATATGATCAACGACCTTATGCGTCAAATTCATTTCCCGGAATGCCGGGTAAAAGCATAAATAGTAATGAATGATCAGTATAGCCACACTAAGCAGCCGCGTAAAATCAATGATCTTACGCAAAGCCTGTTCGTTTTCTCCCGTTTGCATCCTGTTAGAGTTTAAAGCCTTTACGTTTCTTGCGTTTGAATTTATTTAGGGCGGCCAAATCTTCGCGCTCTGCCGCAAATAAGACATCCATCAATTCATTGCCGCCGGCGGCTGTTTGGCGCAGTATGGTGCCTGCAGTTTCATCATCGCTTTGCTGCTGCCTGCTGACTTTGCCGCGCAAATCGGGCAACAAACTGGCGCTAAGCTGGTTAGCGCTATAGGCTTTGCCCAGATCACTGCCGTTAAATACTATCTTGTTTTTCTGATCGATGAAAGTCACGCCGTAAACGCGCCCAAAATCATTCTGGCGAAGGATTACCTGTATGTCATTCTTTAATAGTTCTCTCTGAAAGCTGGTTTTGGTTTGCGGCTTTGTCAATACCTGGTCCAATATTTTTATAAGTCCGTCTTTAAAGGGCTTCCGTAATTGTGTGTTGAGCCTGAACTTTTCTTCCAGGCTTTTCAATGTCGGTTTGCCATAGATGGTGCAGGCCTTGATCGGTACCCCAACTTTGTTGCCCTGCTGATCCAGTACCCAGTAAATCAATCCTTCACGGTTATACATGCGGGAATCTTTAGCACCCCGGTCAGCCTGGATATGATATTGTTGTAAAACGGCGTTGAGTTCCGGAACACTGGTGAATTTGTAAGCCCTCAATGCAAAACTCAGGATATTGGAGATGGCGCGCTTGGTTTCAGCCTTGCCATATGCTGCTACGGTCATATCTGCTTTCAGATCTGGTTTTTGTGGCGATTGTTCTTCAGCTTTGATCAGGCCATATTTAATTTCGATCACCTTACGTGTTTTTTCCGATTCGTTCTGGCCGAGGTAATGCAGATTGATGCGCTCACCGTCACGTTTGATATTGGTGGTCACGATATGGCAATGCGGATGTCCGGCATCCTCGTGACGATAGACCAGATAAGGCTGTGTCGCAAAACCGATGCCGGTCAGATAATCTTTTACGATCTCGTTTAACTTTTCGTCGGCTAATTTTTCACCATTTGGAAAATTCAGGGAAATATGAACCGTATTCGTTTTAGCCCGCTGGTTCATGGCCGCCAGATCGGTCAGCCTGAAAAGCTTATCATTAAAAGATAACAACTCTTTGTCTTTGGGATATTTCACTGCGGCTATCAGCATGGCCTTACCTTGCTTTACTTTGTTTTCATTGTAGTTGAGCGCGCCGATCAGGCTCTTGCCGCTCTTAATTTTTGCGACCATACATCTGCGTATTGATTCATCCGTTCTTTGATCTGGGCAATGGACGGTTCGAGTTTACTATTGATCACGCTCATCAGATTCATCCATAAGCGGGTGTCTGCATTACCGTGAGCGCTGTTGATACAGCGCATAGCCTGGTTTAAATTGTTGCCGATCGCATTCAGTTCCTGCCTGAGCAGAACCATTTCTTCCAGCACATCATCCATCGCTTGGTCACGGTAATTGACCGTCACCGGCTTTTCCAAAAGCACGCTGCGCATGTATTCGCTCAACTTGCGGAAGTTGGTCTTACTGAAGCGTTTTTCCAGCAGTTGATATTCCTCCGGTGTAAACCGGAGATTCTTCCACCGTATCCGTTTATCTTCCTGTTTAGCCATTGTTATCTGCTTTAAAAATCCGATTTCGGAGGATTTTTGCCTGGACCGCGACCGACTTTGGAGGGCGGGGCAAGATTCAATTGTGACACAATTGTACATCTTGCTGACTGCTGCGAAGCGGGCGGTCTGATCCTGCTATCCATGTTTTAATCGGCATTTTTTGTTGTTTCAGTCAGCTTTGCCTTATGGTTGAGATAAAGCTCAAGCGCCTGGATATTGATATCTTTAAGGGATTCATCACACTCCAGTCCAAACGTTTTAAGCCGCTTTAAAAGGCTTTTAGGTATCCGGTTGTTGAACTGAACTTCGGGCTCTCGGGGAACCGTTTCCGTTTTTACCGGCAGCACTTCCTGGATGGGTGTCTTTGGCTGTTCTTTTTTTAATCTGTCGGCGAGGTTGCCGAGTTTGTTTTTATAATTTTCCATTTTACTATCAAATTAACAGGACCTGCTATCACGCTACTTTTGCTATCAGGCTGTGCTATTTTGCTATCATGCTACAATGCTATCGGGTAGTTGCTATGATGTTATTTTGCTACGTAGCTATCATGGTATAATGCGATGATGCTAGTTTACTACTGAAATAAAAAGCTATCATGCTATTCAGCGCTGATGCGTTCGACGACCTCTTCCGTTAATGCCATGATCTCTTCTTTTGCCCGGCTGTCGCTACTATTAAGAATGCCTGCGGTCATCGACGAGCGCGCAATGCTTACCCGGTCATGCACCCTGGTATTCAGCAACGGCATGCCCATGCTTTGCAGCAATTCAGCGACTTCTCGGGTAATGCCGGATCGCGGTTTGACCATATTAAATACAATACCCGCTTTCACATGTGGCGATAGCTTCTGAGCCTCCCTGATCAATGCCAGGGTTGAGCGAATGGCCATCACATCGAAAAAGCCGGCTTTGGTCGGAACCAGGATAAAATCTGAATAGCGGAACAATTCCGGTAAACGGTTGGAAAGATAAGGCGGCGTATCTACGATGATCAGGTCATAAGACAGCTTTTGGATATCTTCAAGTTTGTCCGCCCCGATGATTACCATATCCGGAAAATCTTCACGGATGTGATAAAGGCTGCCCTGGAGGTCAGTATCGACAAGGGCTACCGATAACTGGTCCCGGAAGCATAATGCCAGGTTGATCGCTAAGGTACTTTTGCCTACGCCACCTTTCTGTGGGCAATGGTGATGATCTTTGCCATGATTTTTACACTTTTATGGTTGACAAGGATGATAGCAGCGCATTTTCCCGCTGCCGTTTTCTGAGTTTCTGTTCCTGCTTATAATTGAAGATCCATTCCCCGGCTAACAGTTTCCAGTTACGGTAGGGCGTGCCTTTGGAACTACTCCAGTTGGCTTTTTCGTAGAAACTGTAAAATACGCTCGCTTGCGCGGCAAGCCCTTTTTGGTCAAAATAGATTTCTACTAATATCTTTTGAGGCGGCATCTCCGTACCGAATCCTTTTTGCGAAATCTGTTCGGGTTTCCGGCGCTCCGCAGGCGCCCGCCTGGCTTTGCGTTTGGGTGTTGGGAAGAACATAAGAATAAAATATTGGCCGGACGCGAGTCGGAAGGCCCGGCCGGTTAAACATCAGGCGCTTTTGTTGGCGGACATCATGGAAGTGATGTCGTCGTAATCGTAGTAGATAGCACCTCCGATCTTGGTGAAAGGTAGAACCCCGCTATCTCTTAGTGATTGCAAAAAGCCGTGAGATATGCCCAGCAGCTTTTTAACTTCAGCGGACTTGAGCCATTTTTTTCCGGGAAATCCGCTGGCGCATTCTTTAACGATATGTTTAACTTCCTGAAGTATGTCGTTTTTGAAATTCTCCAGGTCACCCAGGGTTAATAGCTGGTTCCGCGTCGGAACCATCCCCATTCTTGATCTCTGTTCAATTGCTTTGTCCATAACTTTGAATTTTAAGGACTTCAAAATTCGAAAGCAGAAAAATTAGAAAATGACAACTTTGGAAAGGGTGGTGTTATCTTTTGATCAAAAAGAACTGTAATGTATTTTATCGGATCGAAAAATAATAAGGGGTCACAATTTGCGACCCCTTATTATTAAAATTCGAAACTGATCTCAAATTTCAGGCCCAGGCCTTTCTCTATGATCACCTGAAGCGTGCCGATAGAAACATTACGACTATAATTTTCGGCTTTGGCTACTCGGGCTGGTGAGATCCCGCATTTATCAGCTAATTGCTGTCGGGTCATATTTTGCGCTGAACGCGCCTCCCGAATTTGCGCACCGATCTGATCGGACATTTGTTGTTCTTTCATAATAATTGTTCGATCATTCGCTTCTCAAACTCCTGACCGGGTTAGCGATCGCTGCTTTGATGGATTGAAAACTGATAGTGACGAAGGCAATGCCGATCACCAGCAAGCTGCCGGAAAGAAATAACCACCAGCTAAGCGCTATCCGGTAAGGGTAATGCTGCAGCCACCGGTTGGTAGCGATCCACGCAAAGGGAACTGATACGGCCAGTGAAATAAAGATCAGCTTTAAGAAACCCGCCGATAGCATGGTTACGATCCGGCTGACCGAGGCGCCGAGCACCTTACGCACGCCAATCTCTTTGACGCGTTTTTCAACGGCCAGAACCGATAAGCCGAACAAGCCGATACAGGAGATAAAAATGGTCAGTACGGCGCTGAACAGGATGATTTGTTTCCACCGGGCTTCGGTCGCATAACTTTGTTCGTTCTCTTCCTGTTTAAAAGCGTAAATGAACGGGCTCAGGGGGAACAGGCGCTTAAATGTTTGGGCGATGCCTTGCAGGCTTGCCGTTTCGGTTCCGGGCCTGATCTTAATGTACAGCAGGCCATAGCGGGTTGCCATATCCATCGTAAAAAGCTGGGGGCTTACCTTTTCGGTTACCGGCCGGTAATGGTAATTTTTTACTACACCCGCAACCATGTAGGTTTTTCCGTCAAACGTTTTGATCTGCTCGCCGATGGGCTGCTTCCAGCGGGCTTCCTGTACGAACGCTTCATTCACCAACGCCGACCGTGCCGCATCCCCGGAATAAGCCACAGAAAAATCCCGGCCTGCTGTCACCGGTATGTGTAATAGTGTCAGATAGGAAGCATCAATGTTCTCTACGGATATGTTTATCTGCTGGTCGCCATTTACTTCTACGGTGTTGTTATTCTCGCCGCCGTTCTTTGCCGCGACACCGGTGACCGTTGGAATTTTCAAGAGTTCCTCTTTAAACAAAGCAGCTTCACTACGGCTCAACGGATATTTATTTACGGTAATCAGGTTCGTATCATCATAGCCCAGGTTTTGCGTAGTGAGGTAGCTGAACTGTAAATAAATGGTCATAGCGCCAATAATTAAAAAAGACGCCAGCGCGAACTGGAACACCACTAATATTTTCTGCAAATAATTTTTACCGGCCAGGTTAAAACGGCTGTATAGGGCCTCTGCCGGGTGATAGCCGGACAACACCATAGAAGGGTAAAACCCGGCCAGTAAACCCGTGATCAGAAAAAGCATGATATAAGCTATGATCAGTCTGAATTTAAGCAGGTAGGCTAATGAAAGCGCCTTATTGGCCAACTGGTTAAATACCGGCAATACCGCCACCACGATAGCCAACGCCAGTGCAAAAGCCATCAGGCAAAGGATCAGCGACTCACTTAAGAACTGGATACGCAATTGTGTGCTGGTGCCGCCAATGACCTTGCGTATCCCGATCTCTTTAGCCCGTTTGACGGAGCGTGCCACCGTCAGGTTGACGAAATTGATGCAGGCGATCAGCAATACGAAAATGGCGATGGCCGAGAGGATATAAGAAAATTCAGGATTGCTTTTGTCGCTCAGTATCTCATTCTCATCCGGCACCAATCTGCCTAAATGGATAGCAGTAAGCGGTTCCAGAAGATAAGAAATGCCGATATTTTTTACGCCATATTTGCTTTTGATCTCGCTGATTGCTTTACCGGCGTCGGATTCAAATACCCGGTTCATCTTTTTTTGAACGGCTTTGATGTCTGCACCAGGCGAAAGCACCACGAAGGTGCTGAGAAAAGAATTGAACCAGTTGCCATTATTACCTTCATTAGTGGCCGAAACACGGAGTGGCAGCAAGACACGGAATTTGATAGAAGAGTTTTGCGGACAGTTCCGCGCGACCGCAGTGACCACATAGGGCTTAAAACTGCTGTCCTGCCTGATGGAAATAGTTTTTCCCACTGCATTCAGACTCCCAAAATACTTCTTTGCCGTTTCTTCGCTGAGCACTACCGAATTGGGTTCCGTTAAAGCGGTTCGGGCATTGCCGCTGACGAACGGGAAATTAAAAACCGAAAAGAAATTCGTATCGGCCAGGCATACCGCCTCGGACCGGATGTCGGCCCCTTTCCTAAGATCTGCCTGCGCCGGTTGAAAGCGCACAAAGTTTTGTATTTCCGGAATGTTGGCGGCAAAGCGCGGCCCGGGGAAATAGCCCGTATAGCTGCCGTTGGAAACACTACCATCGCCTTTTGTGGTCTGCTTGTCGACGCGGAAGATAAGGCTGACGTTTGCATGAAAACGGTCATAGCTCACTTCATCCTGCACATACAGCAGGATCAGCATGGCACAGGCCAGCCCAAAACTTAAACCTGCGATATTGATGAACGAGTAGACCTTGTTCTGCAGCAGGTATCTGAACGCGGTTTTAAAATAATTTCTGAACATGTAATTGCGATTTATTTGTTCCTTGGCCCACTTTAACGGGCTTTCTGAAAACAATATTACCGGCTGTATTCGTGGTTGGGTTGCCAACTTATCAATTGGCAGTTCTTTTCTCAGGCTATTTTTGTATTCCAAAGGGGTTTTGCCGGTCAGCTCCTTGAAAGCACGGTGGAAAGTTCTTTCAGAGTTGAAGCCTGACGCATAAGCGATTCCCAATAACGTAAGCCGGTCATTGGCAGGATCGCGCATTTTACGGACAACGTCCCGTACCCGGAATTCGTTAATAAAATCGCTGAAATTCTTTTCAAGTCCCAGGTTGATGGTCTTGGACAGATCATGAGGATGTATCCCTAATTTAACAGCAAGTGATGTTAATGTCAGTTCAGAATCGTCGAAAAGCCGGTTCGCTGCCACCACCTCTCTTAAGCGCCGGCCTTTTTCCCTGGCATCAGACTTGTCTAACATGGGTACTGACAATGGAATAACAACATCCGGTTGCAGTAGCACTTGCACAACCATTCCCATCAGTACAAAAACAATGGCAAAAGCGTAAATGTCGTTAAACAGCCAGAACACGCAGACAAAGCCGAGCAATGCCAAGCCTTTTCTCACCCCTCTGAAGGCAAAGCGCTGCCGGTCCATCAGCACAGGCTGTAGCTGACCGTAGTAAGCCTGTATCAGCTGATAGGACAAGTATAAATAAAACATCACCGACCCCGGGATCAACCATACCGGCGTCCAGTTAGCCGCAGGTAAAAGCCCAAAATGCAGCACATCCTTCCAGCGAAAACGCCTGTCCGGGGTGAGGCGTTGTCTTACATAGAAATATAATAAGGGTCCCAGGGCCGGAGAGAAAAACGAAACCAGCCCACCTGTTTTCAATACAGCTACGGTCAAAGCGAGACTTAAAAATATATTTGCTATATGGCCTTTCTTTTTTGTGAACCCTAAAAGCAGGGACAACGTCAACCCGGAAAACAAAGTTGCCAGTGAAACCAAGTCAAAGAATGCTATATTCAAAAGATGGTTATCCACATGCATTAACATTTCAATTGCTGTTTCAAGATATTAAGAACTGAGTTCAGTTTTTCGCAAATGGCCTTTCCGCAAGAATTGTCGGCGGAAATATACTTTTTGCAAAGCAGGAATAAGAAACAGTTCAAACAGTATAATTCAGCATCATGAACTCAGATGTTTTAGTAAAAGACGCAGGATTGTCTTAAATGTGACAAGCCCGTATGGGCTACCTTCCCATTTTATTTTTTAGACTGGCCAATGCTTGGTGAACCGCCAAAATCTTAGATACTGTCATTTATCAGCTAATTGCTGCCGGGTCATATTTTGCGCTGAACGCGCCTCCCGAATTTGCGCACCGATCTGATCGGACATTTATTGTTCTTTCATAATAATTGTTGTTTTAATTCCTCCTTGCTGGGCAGATAGAGTTTGTACTCGTTACTAAAGATCTGCTCGTTATCAAGCGGTAACGTGAATTCGACGACCGATCTGTTATCTTCTTTGCAAAGTATAATACCAATAGTAGGCCGTTCATCTTCGTGTTTGATCTTACGATCATAGTAATTGACATACATCTGCATTTGGCCGATATCCTGATGCGTCAGTTTACCGATCTTCAGGTCGATCAATACAAAGCATTTCAGCAAACGGTTATAAAAGGTAAGATCGACCCAGTAATGATCGCCTTCCAGACTGATCCGGCGTTGACGGCCTTCAAATAAAAAGCCTTTACCCAATTCCATCATGAATTGTTCAAGCTTATTAATAATGGCTGTTTCGAGGTCGTTCTCCGTATAGCGGTGATCTTCTTTCAGGCTCAGGAATTCCAGAACGACCGGACCTTTCAAAATGTCGGTCGGCCTTTCTATCAATTGGCCCTGTTCGGCTAACTTACGGACGCCATCTTTGTCACGGCTTAGCGATAAGCGTTCATAATAGGAAGAATTGATCTGTCTTTGCAGTTCTCTCACTAACCAGTTGGCGCTCGTTGCTTCCAGTTCATAAAACTTTCGTTCCTGGTCGTCTTTGATCTTTAATAAAGTAACATAATGCGACCAACTTAAATTCAGTCCGGTTGGCGAATTCCGAGACAGTGTCTCGGAATTTAGATCACGTCCATCAGAATTACGAGACACCGTCTCGTAATTCCTGTAGACCACATAAAACATGCGCATGGACTGGAGGTTGTCTACCGAATAACCCCGTCCAAATACGGTCGTCAGGTGCTGACTCAATCTGATCATCGTACCAGTACCGTATTCCGCATAAGAGGAACCACCTTGTTCATCTTCGACGATCATCCTGCCTATTTGAAAATAAGTGGTGACCATGGTTGAGTTAACCTTCCTGACAATACTTTGCCGGGCTTTTTCGATCAGTTCCTGGACCGACTGAAAAAGCTGATCTGATTGATCAAGCCTCATCGTGTTACACGTTTTGAAGGTTTCGTAATGTCCTTGGGTCCGGCTTTGGCTTTAGGTACTTGGGGTTCCAGTTTCTCCCGCAGCACATTCATATCCTCGCTGATCTTTTTCAATAATACACGCGCATATATTTGTGTGGTCGCAATTTTGGTGTGACCCATCATCTTGCTGACCGTCTCGATCGGTACATTATTGGAAAGTGTGATTGTAGTGGCGAATGTATGCCTTGCTACTCCGAAGGTCAGTTTCTTTTTCACCCCGACCATTTTGGCGATCTCTTTCAGATAGCTGTTCACTTTTTGATTACTGATGTTAGGGAATACCGTTCCTCCAGCCAGGGCACGAGGATTATCTGTATACTTGGCCATAATTTTGAGCGCAGGTTCAAGCAACGGGATATTTGTTGGCTCGTTGCTTTTCTGACGGAAGAGTTTGAGCCATTTACCGCTGTCCTCCCCGGTAACTACATTGTTTGGCGAGAGGTTCATCAGGTCTACAAAAGAAAGGCCGGTGTAACAGGCAAAGAAGAAGAAGTCTTTGATCATATTCAGGCTTTCAGCACCGAACTCATGGTCATTTATCGCGGTGAGTTCAGCGTTTGTGAGGAAGGCTGTTTCTACTTTTTTATACCGGAACTTATAATTTTTGAAAGGGTCTTTATTGATCCAGGTAAGCTTAAGTGCGAGTGTCGTCATCTTACGCAACCTGATCAGGTGTTTCATCACGCCGTTATTGTTAAGCGGCTTTTGATGGTCTTTTGGCTGGTGGTTACGGAGGAATGTCTCAAAATCAATGATAAACTTATAATCGATATCATTGATGCGGATGTCCGTCGTATTACGTTTTTCCCTGAGAAATTTTTCCAGGTAGCGCCGGGTTACCGCATAGTGTTTAAGGGTGCTCCAGGTCAACGCGGCAGATGCCACTTCGTTGTGGTAATCCATCAAACTACTCAGGGAGTGAGTCTCCTCGGTTTGCTCACCGAGAAACATGGCTTTCAGTAATTGAGCAGTGACTTCTTTACCGGCGATCTGTAACTGCTGGTAATACGTAGTGATCGTAAATTTGACCTGCTCCAGGTAGGCGTTGGTCTCTTTGGCTTCGGGAACTTTGACCTTCAAACCGCCACGTCCCTTGTCCCAGTTGTCGACCTTTACATAATGCTTTAGGGCGAAGAGCACCTTTTCTTTGTTGATCACGACGGCGGCGTAAACATTGGTCACTCCGTCCTTAGCTTTTTCTTTTTTGATGGTGAAATGCACACCAAATGACTGCGATGTTTTCATCTTTAAACAGTTTTTAAATGAATAAATGATTAATTACCGCCTGAAATCGTCATTTTTCAGGTCGCTCGCAGGTCGCCACAGGAAATAAGAATTCCAGTACTTTTGAGTCCTTTCGGATCTTTTTAAACTCACTTAAAATACTGTACTACAATCCATTAGCTCGTTTGAGCGACCTAAATGTAAAGACTAATTTCAGGTCGCCGGATTGGTGTCCCAAAGCGTGTATTCGTAAGGATTGATATAGACTGGAATAAAATAAAAAACCCTCTAAATCAGCGATTTAGAGGGTTTTGTGATTCTAAAAAATCACATTTCGTGCGCCCACCTGGGCTCGAACCAGGGACCAAAAGATTATGAGTCTTTAGTAATATTTTGACTTAACTTATTGATAATCAATTAATTAAATATCTATATTTTTATAGAGTAGAAGACCTTTTTTAACAACTCCTTTTTTTAATTAGCCAACTATCTGTCCTATTGGGAGATAGATTGTTAATGCTGGAAAATAATTAAACACAAATCTTTATTTTAAGCATATACAAATGGCTGCATCTATTGCTGCTTATTATTAAATTTAAACTACCGACGCTGTTAGACATTACTTAATTTAATTGTTAAATAATACGAATTCGAATTCCTTTTGGAGTTTATAACGAGTTTTGGCGTGATATAAATTATAATAACCTAGTTAAAACCAGGTAGTCCACAACTAGGAAAAGTGTTCAATGGTAAAACATAGATTTGATAGGAGACACTTTTAGCACACGAACATTTTTTCATTACTGACTGCCAGTACCTGATTTTTGGTACCGTTATAATATCGCTAATCAGAAACATTCTTCCAGCTAACGACATTATATTTGGTTCTTCTTTCATTTTCAGCACCACCATAAATAAGTGTCTTATTCACCGGTGCGGGAGTGGCAATTTCTTCAAACTTGTCCATTTCTTTAAATAAGCTTGTACTTATTGTTTGAGTCGCCTTGATCTCGAAAATGGAAAAGCCCTGTCCCTTTTTCATAAGCAAATCAACCTCATGTGCATTACTGTCCTGCCAGAAATAATGGTCCTGGTGAAGATATTGATGTTGATTTTGCTTTTGGTACTCCGCCAGTATCATATTTTCGAAAATGTTACCTTTCAGTCTGTTCTCTTCTAATTCTCCGGCTGCCCTTATACCAAGCAAATGAGTTAACAGCCCCGTATCATAAAAATATAACTTCGGGCTTTTTATTAGCCGCTTGTTAAAATTTTGGTGATACGGTTGTAAAAGGAATACGATGTAGCTGCTTTCGAGTATCGACAACCAGGCCTTGGCTGTATTATGGGATATATCGCATTCATTAGCTAAAGCGCTAAAATTAAGTAATTGACCAGCCCTGCCTGCACATAGACTTAAAAAAGTACGAAACAATTTCAGGTCTCTGATATTCATTAATTCTGTTGCATCTTTTTCTATATAGGTCTGAATGTAATTGGCATAAAAGATAGCCGGATCAATATTTCTGTCAAATATTGCGGGATAAAATCCTTTGACACCGGCTTGTGTATAAGAGTTCGCTAACAGGTCAGACCGCTTTAATTCGGTAAAGTCTAAAGGCAATAACTTAAACAAGGCAACCCTGCCCGCCAATGTTTGGGTAATGCTATTTAACAAATGAAAATTCTGAGAGCCTGATAAAATATATTGCCCATTAATTTAGATTCATCCACCCGACCCTGTATGTACGAAAACAACTCTGGAACGCGTTGTACTTCATCTAAGATAACCTTCTGATCGTATTGATTCAAAAAGCCGATGGGGTCTTCCAAGGCAAAAGAACGAGTATTGGGATTTTCTAAACTTACGTAACGATAGTCGCTGAAAAGTTCCTTTAATAAAGTTGTCTTCCCTGATTGCCGCGGCCCAGTAAGCGCCAATACCGGAAATTTGCTCTTTTGTGCGTCAATTATAGGTGCTATTTGTCGCTGAATAAATTTGCTCATGGATATAAAAATACGAAAAATCATCAACTATTTACAATTTGCATGACTATAATTGACAAAACACATAACATAAATTTACAATTTGCATAAAATTGTACTTTCGAAAAATCTGATAGATATGTAAATGGTTTATTTCAGATTTTAAATTTTCAGAGATTAAGTTTTGCATGACAGTTCGTCCGTTATTTAACCAGATTATTAAGTTTTATCTAGTACTTAGCTAAGTAAGGCCAATCTTTATAAACTTTGTGGGCTAAAAACTTAAATAACATATGCCCACAACTGTATCAGCAGTAATCTACAATCATTATGAAAAAAAGGATGGAACGTATAACGTAAAAATCCGACTGTCGCATAAGCGTAAGAGAACATTCATTAACACTCAGCATTACGTATCTAAGCGCCAAATCGACGAAGGACTCAATATCACAGATGATATTGTTAATGGCGCACTAAACAAAACATTAGATACATATCGTCAAACTATAAGCAAACTTGGAAATGGCCTGTTTACCTTATCATGTGAGGAACTTAAGAATCTTTTAAAAGCCAATAGCACCAATATCAATTTTATTAAATTCTGTGATGATCACATTCTTAAGTTAAGAAATGGTAATAGAATCGGAACCGCTAATAACCATCGTACTGTAAGAAACAGTTTAGTTGATTATTTCAAGAGTGACTTTGTTCCGATAATTGATATAAACTCGAATATGCTATTAAAATACGAGGATTACTTGCGTTCGGGACGAACAATGAAAAGGATTAACAAGGTTGGTAAAAGCTGTATTATTAAAAAGAAAGGATTATCTGATAGCGGCTTGCATAATCACATGCGCGATCTTAGAACTTTGTTCAATGCAGCATGTGCCTTTTATAACAATGAAGATATCGGCCTATATCAGATAGAACACAAGCCTTTTAAAAAATATAAAGTTGGCTCGGCGCCTCTCACTAAAAAGCGAAACCTCTCTATTGACGAAATAAAATGTATAAGGGATTGTGAAACCAAACCAGGTAGCAGGGCTGAATTAGCAAAGGAGCTTTTTATGCTCTCTTTCTATTTATGTGGGATAAACGCCGTTGACTTATACAATTGCACTGTGGAAAATATTGATAATGGCAGAATAAATTATAATCGGTCGAAAACAAAGGGCAAAAGGAAAGACGATGCATTTATCAGCATTAAAATAACCAAGAAGTCTCGCCCATTACTTAAAAAGTATCTCGGACGGTTATCTTACAGATATAAAACTTATGTGGGGCTCGATGCTGCCATAAATGATGGGATGAAGCAATTGCGCCTGATTACGGGAATCAAGAATGTTACTTTTTATTACGCCCGCCATACCTTTGCTAATACTGCACGAAATAACTGTAAATTATCAAAAGACGATGTTAGTCTGGCGTTAAATCACGTTGATCAAGCACATAAATTGATTGATATATATTTAGACAAGGACTGGACTATTGTTGATAAAGTTCAGAGAAAGGTTCTACGGTTATTAAAATGATAGTTTATTCTCAAAAACACTATTGTATTTATTACAACTATCGAGGATTACTCGGTAGTTGCTCTTGTATTTTCTGCTTGTTCTGTATATAAGATGATAGACTAGTCCAGGCCTTAACCAGCAATATCCGTCGAAGAAATTGATCAATGATTGACTTTGCCTTTCTATGCCTGATGAGCATTTCGTAAATTAGCCGCTACCATGTCAAAAAATCCACAACTGAATATGCTTCGCTATTGGCGAAATACGCTGGCAGATGCGGCGCGAGTTGTGATTGAGGTGGATAAGACCCTGAACCAGCGAAATGCTAAAATCGATATAGCAATGGGTGTGGTCGATCTGAAACAAACCTTAGTCTTATTGGATGCCTTTGAAAAACGAATGAACGAAGATAAAGGCAGGCTTGATCTTAAAGACCCCGCTTGGGAAAAGGTTGAAGAAGCGCCGGTGTTCATCGCTCCTTTTCGCGTAAGTCCCCTACCTGAATACGCTAAGTTGACGGGAGAAACAGGTATATTTTTTCCTTTCTGGATACGGGCGTTACTGACCAGACAAGGTCAACTTAAACCTGATGAAGATACTTTTCCATATATACCCAGAGCTTATTTAGAACCGCAGGTCAACCAGGAGGTCAACTTTGTATTCTCGGATGTTGACCGTGTAGACGAAGCCTTCGGCCGTCCGTTCAACGGGCAGCCGGGCTGGAAAAATTACCTGGATTATATCCTTTCCATGTTCAAAGCGATCACCAGCCAGGAACCGGATACCTATTCGCCGGAAAACTTTGCGGTGACGATGGAATATACCCTGGTGATCAATGACACCTTAACTGGGCCGGCCGATGGCATCATCGGTTTATATGATGCTATCATTCAGCAGAAAAAGATCCCGTCTACGCTTAATGCGCTTGCGGAACGCCAGGAAATACCCCTAAAACCCTTGCTTTCAGGATCGGTATTTGAAAAAGGGGCAGCAGCGCATCTTGGCCAGATGGCTTACGAATTTCCCTTATCGAAGTCGCAGCGTACCAGTTTGTATCATTACGCCACGCTTGGGCATGGAGACATTTTAGCGATCAATGGGCCGCCGGGTACAGGCAAAACGACACTGCTGCAAAGCGTGGTAGCGACAGAAGTTGTAAAAAAAGCCATTGCAGGCGGCGATCCCCCGGTAATCCTGGCTTGCTCTGCCAATAACCAGGCCGTAACAAATATCATCGACAGTTTTTCGAACGTCAAACAAAAGAAAGGAGTGCTTTATGAACGCTGGTTACCTGATTTGGGCGGCTTTGGCCTGTACCTGCCAGGAGCGAATCGCGAAGTGCAACCGCATATTCCGGTGATCAAGCGAGTACAGGGCCGGTTAAGTGGTGCACATACTGAAAAGGAAAATGAAAGCTATTTAATTCAAGCCGAGGCTTATTTCATCGCCAGAAGCGGACACCCCGGCAGTACGGTTAAAACAATCATTCATAATTTACAACAGCAACTAAAAGCAGGTCACCAGTTACTTACAGCCGGCATCAATAGCTGGCAAAGTTACCAGCAACTGACTGCCCAACTACCCGAATTGAGCAGCCATAGTTTGAGCGAGTTGGAGCAAGCGATCAAAGAATTAGAGATCAGTTTCAGCAATTATCTGGACGCGGAATCGATATGGCTGAAACTATTTTCCTTTCTGAATTTCGTAAAAGAAAAACGTGCCACGCGCGCTAAACAGTTATTTCGTGATTGCCCCACTGATTACAGTAAGGTAGACTTTTACCAGGTCAGATCCATACAGCAGTTCTTCGACCAGAAGATTGGGTTGATCGAGCAGCTTAAAAAAGTGCAAAAGAACTGGCAGGACTGGCAGCGTAAAGCCAATGTTAAGCATGAACCTGATGAACCGGCTTTTTATGAGCAATTGGAAATGGGTCTCAAATATGATCTGTTCTATACCGCGGTGCATTATTGGGAAGGGCGCTGGTTGATCGCCACCCGTTCGGCTTTGCAGGAAGACCGGCTGAGCCGCAATGGCGAGGGTGCTGCAAAAGAACGCTGGCAGCGTTTTGCCATGCTCACCCCATGTTTGGTATCGACTTTTTACATGGCGCCAAGATTCTTTAGTTATTCCAAATTTATCCAGGTCGCGCCGGGGCAAAACACCTGGGAAACGCCGCCGCTATTGGATTTTATAGACCTGCTTATTGTCGATGAGGCCGGTCAGGTATCACCAGAGATCGGCGCGGCAAGCTTTGCGCTGGCCAAAAAGGCTTTGGTAGTTGGAGATATTTTGCAGATAGAGCCGGTATGGAATGTGCCTAAAAAAGTAGATCAGGCTAATTTACACCGCTATGGAGTAATTAACAATTTGAACGATCAGGCCGCTATTGAAGACTTGTATGGTAAAGGCTTTTTGTGCAGTTCGGGCAGTATCATGCGGCTGGCACAAAAGACCTCTTATTATCACCTGTATCCGAAGCAGGCACGCGGCATGCTGCTCACCGAGCACCGCCGCTGTTTTGACGAGATTATCAGCTACTGTAATAATCTGGCTTACGATGGCTTGCTGGAACCTATGAAAGGACCGGCAAAAGGCGGACTGCTGCCGCCATTGCAATTTGTTTCCGTTAAAGGCGATTCCAGGACCAGCGGTACCAGCCGGGCAAATCAAGAAGAAGCCCAGGCCATTGCCCAATGGATAGCGGCTCATCAGGAAGCTTTGATCAAGCATTACCACATACCGCTAAAAGATATTTTGGCCATCGTGACACCTTTTACCGGGCAGAAGTTCACGCTGCGTAACACACTTCGCAAAGCCGGGATCAACATGAGTGGCCTGACCATCGGCACCGTTCATGCTTTACAGGGTGCGGAACGGCCGGTCGTACTTTTTTCGGCGACCTACGGCGCAAACGACCAGGCAAAAAGTTACTTCTTTGATGCCGGGCCGAACATGCTGAACGTTGCGGTTTCTCGTGCGAAAGAGACATTTATCCTGTTTGGTGCCCCGGAGATATTCCGGCGCTCAGGCCAGAGTCCATCCATGCAACTTTTCAGACACATTAGCACATCACATCAATGACTCTAAAGGTAGATAGCAGGATCTATCATAATACCACCGATGATTTTTATATTATTTTTACTGTGCAAATAATTTAAAAATCTGCTTGCTCTGATAGTTTTCAAATAGATATTGGTTGGTAATGGAATAACAGAACCCTTAGAGGTTATCTGACATCTATTAACAATGATAATGTTCAGTTATCCTTTGTATACTTTTAATGTAAGGGGAATAATTAGTAGCTGTACAGTTTCAATTCATCTGTCATTATGTCAATGAATTGTTGATCATCGCAGTGTGCAATCGCATGATCGTAATCTTGGCGATAATCGGGATCGTTTAAGTGGTAGCGGATAGACCCTCGTTCACGGTGAAACGTAGAAATATGTTTATCCTGTTTGTTTCTGCTGACCGTTACCTCGATAGCTGCTTTAGCTTCTTCATAACGTTGCAACATTTTAAGGGTTTTAGCCAATGTAAAATGATACCACTCATCTTGATTTCTTTCAGGAATCGCATTTAAATTTGTCAATGCTGTATTAGGATCTTTCAATAATAAATACGCTTCTGCAATTGCACGCAATTGAAAAGCATTGGCACCTGTTAGCTTCGCATAGTAAGCAGTGGCTTGGCGATAAAATTCTTCTGCCTTATCAGAGAAACCAAGTTGCTGATGTGCTTTTCCTGTGTTAAGATAGATCATGCCTACATCAAAAAGCGTGTAATTTTCGATAGCATCTTCAGCAGGTATGGGAAGCATTGCGGCCAATGCAATCATTTTTTCCGGCATTTTGAATTGTATGCGTGATGCAAGTGCTCCAAGAACTTCGTAGGGCTGATCAAACCGGCTTACCATAGTTTGCTCAAGTAATTGCTCGAAGGAATCTATAAATTTGGGTAATAGCTGGTCCAATTCGTTATGTGATCGAAATTCCTTAAATGATGCCAGAACAATTGTCGGAGATATCTGACTTTCGGCGGTATATGCGTGCACTATTTCAGACAAATACTGACGCGCTAAATCTTGATTATCCTTCCGGTATAATTTTGCCAAATGAAACTTTGCCGCCCAAAAGTCTGATTTTTCAGCAATAATACTTTCGAATACTTGAATTGCTCTTGCCCGGTCGTCAATGTCTCTTAAAAATTTCCCTAAATGATTTCGTATATCACGATGTACTTCTGCTGTTAACCGGTTTGTAACAGCAAGTAAGTCTTCTATAATTTTAATACGTGGCGTCAAAAAAGGTTCCGTCGCATCTCTGTCCTGGGCTTTGATAATCCGGAATTCTTTTTCTGTTTGCTCGATCCATGACATGATCAAAAAGTAATCATCATCCCTGAAATTGCGAAAAGCCATGCTAAGTTCTTCCTCAGACGTAGCTGGTACGATCCTTTCATCATAATCGGCCAGCGGAACAGAGATCAGATAGGAATATTTATAAATGTCATGTTTTTTTAGCTTCTCCAGTAACCTAAATATAAGTGCTTTATGCGCGTGTATTATTCGATAGTATGCAGGATCGAAATCATGATATAGGTTTTTAAGCCTATCGGCAAGTTTTCTTTCAATTATATTTTCATCAAATTGTATGGTAGTTGCTCGCAGACTATTCAGTACAATATCGTGCAAAACAAAAGCGCCATTGCGGTAGGCATTGAAGAAGTTCCTTGCCCGTAGCTTTTTAATACCAACTTTACCGATCAATGCCATTAGCAGAGATTCATCAATTTCTTTAGCATCAATCCATTTGAGAATTCCCAGTTCCTGGGATGCGGTTTTCAGATGATGAACGAATAACCGATCATAAAAGGCTTGGTTATCAAATGTGCTTGCAGTCAAAGTATCTGTTTCTCGCAGAACTTTTGACCAGCTGACCTGCTCTTTTTTAACAAGTATATTAATCTGATCCAGCAGAAAAGGGTGTCCACCAATTGAAGCAATGATTTGCTGATAAACGTGTGGCGGACATGCTTTTTGCAGCCCGGCGTTTAATATTTTACCGCTTAAGTCATCATCCGATGGTGGAATATCATAAACAGAAATCAACTCTGCTTCGGTCTGCGAGGTAACAATTAGCCGATAGTTGGTTGCCCCGACTTGCTCGATACGTTTAATAACATCCTCGACATTGCTTTCCAAACTATCTATAATCACCACGCACTTAAAGCGTTTGATTATGCCTAAAATATTTTGTGGAACTGCATATCGTTCAATCTTTAAGTAGCTGAGACTTTCCGCATTTGCGACCGTATTACCGGGAATCCATATCACCATCCGTTCAGTATCTGCTTTCTTTAACTCGTTGAATACCTGAACTGCAAGGTAGGTTTTGCCCATGCCGCTCATTCCATGAATTTGCACATATTGATGCTTATCTAATAAGGTCAATACATCCACAACCGGTTTCGGGCGTGCCCAATTGTCTTTAGGTAGCGTTGGCAGATCATGGCTATAGCCAAATTCAATACGTATTTGCTCAAAAAATACCAGATGGGGTTCCAGTAGCTCCAACGTTGTTATATCTTGTGGTTCGAGTATCGCATCAATAATATAAGTCGCCATCCATCTTGCGTCAAAAACATAGATGTCTTTGTCAAGCTTTGCACCAATCCAAGCAGCTGCTGCATTCAGCCGTTTATAGTTTTTAGGACCGCATAGCCGAGATGACATCAGGAACATGCGTTTACATTGCGGGGCAACATCAAGACAATGTTTATAATCCCCGGTAATGGACAGCAACGGCGGCTCCCGATGTTAACCTCCCCATAATCATTATCTGATCTTCGGTTGTTTTGGTTTCGTTTCACCGGTGTCCCTGATCTTAACGTCAGGGAAATTGTTCAGCATTAGCGAAGATAATATATCATATTCGCCCAGTACCTTCATTACTCCAGACAAAGTATGTGCAAGTGGAATGGTGAGCATGGTTGCACCATTGGTTTTGTCGGAAAGATAATAATTAGCAGCTACCGTTTCACCGGTAAAGCTGGGGCCGCCTGAACCGATCAGGGTGGTCGACAGGACTTTTCCCACATAGCCTTCCCTGATCAATTTTTCCAGGTACAACACATCGGGCGAAACAACCATCTGGGTACCCACCACTGCTACAACATCCTTTGAGGCAGCGATGGCAGCAAGATCACGGGTTTCTTCGATGCCGTTGCCCAAGGGATGTTCGCAATAAACATGCTTCCCGGCCTCCAAAGCGACTTTAACCAATTCATAATGGTAAGGCACTCTGACAGTAATAACGATCAGGTCATTATCTTCCGAATGGATTAAAGTGGAAGCGCTTTCATAAGCCTTCGGAATTTTAAAAAATGCTGCCGCTTTTTGGGCACTTTTGTAATTGCTGTTAGCAACACCGGTGATTTCGTACTCATCGCTCAGTATGGCTAATGCGGGTATATGTGAACGGGATGCCCATTGGCTTTCGGGGTTTAGTCCAATAATCCCGACCCCTGATTTTTGCTGATTTCATAATGCAATGGTAAAGCAAAACGAGTACATTTGGAGGTATACAACCTGTTGTATGATACATACAAATTTGTAAGTAATGACCAAAGTCAAAGAAAGCTCTACCAATCAGGCTAGCCGGAAGTTTCTCGCGGAATGTGACCTCACCCATGCGGTACGCTTAATGAGCGGACGGTGGAAGCTACCCATACTATACCTCATCTCTAAGGGGCAAAACCGTTTCGGGATGTTAAAAAAGGTTATTCCCAACATTACCGAACGGATGCTCACCCTTTCGTTGCGGGAGTTGGAAGATGACGGCTTGATCACAAGAACGGTATTCGCGGAGATTCCGCCCCGGGTGGAATATGCCCTTACGGAGATCGCAATGGACCTGCTCCCCATCTGCGATCATATACGTCATTGGGGTTTGAAACATAAGCAATCAATCATATTTACCGATTAACATGGGCAAAAAAAGCGCATCCTGAAAACAGCACAAAATTGGATCGTAGGTATAAATCAACTGGCCAAAGGTGTTTTATACCGAATCGCAAAATTTTGATAATAGAACTACAGCGTGTGATTACCGGACATTTAGCCTGTTCGTTCTAAAGATGGAAGGATACGGATATTTTTTTGCAATGCAGGAAACCTGACCGACCAGGGGTAAAGCAAGTGGGAGTTGATCTATTCAGGACCAGTGCGTACGCCGATTTTAAGGTATTTAGGCTCGGTTAGATGGCGGGGTTATTAATGCCAGGATCAGAATAAAACTTTTGAATTAAATCAAATCAGTAACATATAAAGGGCTGCACATATTCCTTGCTAAATATTTGTTGTTGTCGAGCGGTGAGGTAAACTCAACCACTGACTGTTGTCCTCTTTGCAAAGTATGATACCCAATGCCGGCCGTTCGTCAGTAATCTTTGCTCCGCCAATTTGCGGATTGGGTACAAACCTGATAACTTTTAATTAGCCATTAAGCGTTTTTAAAGTCCAAAATTTCTAAATGTTGTTAAACCAATATCCTTTGAATTTAAACTGAATTGTTAAAAAATGTTAAAGCTCTTGACGACAAGTTTGCAGCGAAATAATTTTGATTATTAATTATTCGTTAATAAATGCATATATATTTTTAGATAGTTAATATTTTAAAGTTTATGGTATGAAATATAGTTTATATCTCATCGGCCTGGCTTTATTATTTTCCGGCGATATATTTGCTCAAACCAGCCCGCCACCAGCATATTTCCAATTGGTTAAACAAGCCGATACTTTATTCCAGGAAAAAAAGTATCAACTGTCGGCATCAACCTACAATGAAGCCTTTAGTACATTCAACGGGCGAGCTATACTGAACGACCGTTATAATGCTGCCTGTGCCTGGGCGAGATCTGGTAAGCCGGACAGCGCGTTCTTTCATTTGTTCAAAGTGGCCAGTGCCGGTAAATACGCGGATGAACAACATCTTGCTATCGATTCTGATCTTGTTTCTATTCATAAGGATTCCCGATGGAAAGATTTAATGACCATAGTTCGAAATAATAAAACTGCATTGGAAGCTCAGTATAATCAACCTGTAAAAAAGGAATTGGAAGCTATTTTCGCATCGGACCAATATTACCGCCGTAAAGCCGACAGCATTCAAAATAAATTCGGTTTTAAATCGCCGCAAATGCAGTCCTTGTTAGATAGCATGAAAGCGCAGGATAAGGTAAACCGGCAGCAAGTAACTGCAATCCTGGATAAATACGGGTGGCTTGGGCCAGACAAGGTGGGTAACACAGCCAATTTAACACTCTTCGCAGTGATAATACATGCCGACCTTAACACAATGGAAAGGTATTTTCCTATGCTCAAAGAGGCGGTTGAAAAAAACGCAGCATCCAAAGGAAACCTTGCTTATCTACAGGACAAGATCGAATCTGCGAAATATCATTATCAAACCTATGGTACCCAATTAAACAAAGATGAAAAGACCAATAAATTTTCATTTGTGCCGATTAAGGATAAAGAGCACGTGAATGAGCGGCGTGCCGCTGTCGGCCTGCCGCCAATAGAAACGTATGCTAAACAGTGGGGTATAACTAATTATTAATTCATTTAATTATGAAAACGATTTTGATGCTTTGCATATTGGGAGCTTTCAGTATGCCCTTTCACAGAAATAATCATAACAGCACAGGTGGTGTAATGAATAAGGTTAATTCAATATACGGGGAATGGAGCGAAAAGAATAATGAGACCGATTCCGCCCGGACATTCAGGATGATCTTCTTTCCGGGCGGAAAGGTAAATGTGATCCGGGAACTGCATAATTATATCGGTTATTTTAAGATCCGTAACGACAAAATTGATTATGTAGACGGTTCGATAACTTTTGCTGATAAATATCCTTTTACCGCCACATTCATCGCACCTAATCAAATCAAACTGGTAATCAACTACCGGGATAAAGCCGAAACCAAATACCTGACTAAAACGAAAGAGATAAAATCGGGATTCCAACTGTTAAACAAGAGCTTGTAAAGGGGAAGCCGAAAACCTGTAAGAGTAGGCATAACTTCAATTTAATTTAATTATTCATGGAAGCGTTAAACTCTAAAAAGTTTAAGACTTTAGAAAAAGAAGAATTAAAAAATGTTATGGGAGGTCTTCAGCAGCCAACAACACAGTCCATCTGGACATATGGCTACGACGAAGTCCCTTCACATTGGGACGACTCGGTATCAGAGGATGCTCCGTCTGGCCCAATCTACACTTAAAAAGAAGGTACTGCATAGCAGTACCTTCTTTCTTTCCCAAGTTATAAAGCGCTTTTGATATGATACTTGTTGTTTCCGAAAAAAACGATCAGTCAACATACGAAGTGATGCAATGGCTGAAACGGTATAATGTTCCACATTTCAGGATAAACGGTGAAGATGTTCTGAATATTAAGATGCTCGATCTGAATAAGGAGGTCATTCTCGATGTACAGGGAAATGAAATTCCCCTTAGCAAGGTTAGCGTACTTTGGTACAGACGGGGAAGCTTTAATTTCAGAAAGTCCGTAGCAGAGAATTACGAAGGAATAATAGATACAGAGTCTAAAGTGCTTAACAATTACTTATTTAAGTATCTCGATACCAAAAAACACTGCCTTAACAACTTTCTATATGCCTTTGTGAATAAACTATATGTCCTGGAACTGGCACAGGATGCCGGGTTGAATATTCCGCGAACATTTGTAACCGGAAATAAGGGATACGCATTAGACTACCTGAAAAATGAAAGGGAAGTCATTACTAAAATCATGGGGTCGCAATTCCTTATCCGAAATACGGGTACAATTAAAATGGCCTATACGGAGCAGGTTAGTGATCAGGATATCAATGGGTTCGCTGATTCCTTCTTTCCGAGCTTATTGCAAAAAAGGATTTCAAAACGTTATGAAATAAGAGCGTTTTATTTTGATGGCCGCTTTTATTCGATGGCAATTTTATCTCAGGGCAACAAAAAAACGGAAACAGATTATCGAAAATACGATCATGAACTTCCTAATCGGGCTATTCCTTACCAACTGCCGGGGGAAGTTGAGGATCGTTTAAAAGTAGTATTCACCAAGTTAAACTTAAACTCGGGGTCAGCTGACCTGATTTTAGATAACAATCATCACTACATTTTCTTGGAGATCAATCCTATCGGTCAATTTGGAATGGTATCTAAACCATGCAATTATCATTTGGAAAAAAAACTTGCTAATCATCTTATTAATCATGGAGCAGAATATGATGTTACTCTCAACGAAGGTCATAGATGTAAGGGTAAGTGACAAGCCAGTACTGGTTAAAAAAGTCCCTCTAATGAATTATCGAGGAGAACTCCTTGCCAAGCCATTTTATAAACCTATTTCTAAAATTTTAAAAGGCAAGACAAATGAGGTATAAACCGGATGATTATATGGTTATGGTCGCTAACTGCATCCCTGTGAAAGGCTATAGCAGATCGATCATTTATGATCTGTATAGAGAAACCTTCGACTTTATACCTAACGACCTGTTTGATCTGATAAGTAAATATAACAAACAGGAATTAGCCCAGGTATTTGGCGACACGCCCAGCGAGTTCCATCATGTTTTGGATGAATATATTCATTTCTTACTCGAAAAAGAATATATTTTATTGACTGACAGACCTAATGAACTGGCATGCTTTCCGGATTTGAACCTGGAATGGGATATGCCGGCCACCATAACTAATGCGATTATTGACATCGGGTCGGCACGGTTCGATATTGCAGATTATACCGGTATTTTAAGAGATCTCAATGATCTTGGATGTACTCATTTACAATTCCGTTTTTTCCCCGGATACGATCATCGTATGGCTCTCGAGTTGCTCGGGGCTTTAAATGATCTCGATATGTTAGTTGAAGTGCTTATTCCATATGATCCTTCACAGCCCCCCGGTTATTACGTCAATCTTTACCGGCAATTTCAGAAGATTCAAAGCATTACAGTCTTTGATTTTCATGGAAATTTGGATTTTTTCGATTCTGAAGATTACCGTCCATTCGCGCAGTATGTCCGTTTTACGGCAGAGGTAATCAGTGATCAATCGCATTGCGGTATTATTTCGCCTGCGTACTTTTCAGTAAACATCCCCATGTTTACTGAAAGTCTGCAGTTCAATTCCTGCCTGAACAGGAAGGTAGCGGTAGACCAATTCGGGAATATCAGAAACTGCCCGTCGCTGACAAAAAGTTACGGTCTGATTAATGACAGTGACCTAAAGCAGGTCGTCCATTCAGAAGCGTTCAGAGAATGCTGGACACTTAATAAAGACAAAATTAGCATTTGCCGCGTCTGCGAATTCCGGTACATGTGCACTGATTGCAGAGCATTCGTTCCGAACGCAACCGATAAACCTTTAAGATGCAGTTATAATCCGATAACCTGTGAATGGAATTAATAAACCTGTATGGCGGAAAGATTCGACTTTTACAAGCAGTATGATCAAATGGACTGCGGGCCGACCTGCTTAAGGATGATCGCTAAGCATTATGGCCGGAACATTAAACTACAGGAATTGAGGGACCTTTGCCAGATCAATCGGAGTGGCGTTTCGTTATTAGGAGTTAGCGAAGCAGCTGAAAAAATTGGTTTCCGCACGTTGGGCGTAAAGGTAACCTTTAAAGATTTAAAAGAGATTGAGTTGCCGACGATCTTGCACTGGAGGCAAAACCATTTTGTTGTCTTGTATAAAATTAAAGGAGATACTTATTGGGTGGCCGATCCGGCCGCTGGTTTAATTAAACTTACGGGCGCCGATATCAAACAGAATTGGATCAGCGATAAAGAGGCACTTGAAGGAATTGCGCTTTTACTAAGCCCCTCTCCCCAATTTCATGAACAAGATGAAGGCGAACAATTCACGGTCAGTTGGTCGTCGCTGTTTTTATATCTGATCGGTTATCGCAAATTGATTTTTCAATTACTATCGGGGTTGGCGTTGGGTAGTTTGCTACAGCTTATTGTTCCTTTTCTTACGCAATCCATTGTTGATATTGGTATTAATACACGGAATTTGAATTTCGTTCAGATCGTGCTGCTCGCCCAGATATTTCTGATCATCGGCCGGGTATCTGTTGAATTTATCAGGTCATGGATCCTGCTGCATATCAGCACGCGTGTGAATATTTCTATATTAACGGACTTTTTGATTAAGTTGATGAAGCTTCCGATAAGCTTTTTCGATACCAAGATGACCGGGGATATCATGCAGCGCATGAACGATCAAAAGAAAATTGAAAGTTTTCTGACCGGCTCGGCACTTACTACCCTCTTTTCCCTTGTCAATCTATTGTTGTTTTCTTTTATATTGATTTATTATAAAACTTCCATTTTTTCAGTTTTTGCAATAGCAAGCGGGCTGTATATAGTCTGGATCACGGCATTTCTCGGCAGACGCCGTTTACTTAATTACAAGTCATTTGAAGTCGCGTCAAAAAACCAAAGCAACGTTGTGCAATTGGTTAACGGAATGCAGGAAATAAAGCTTAATAATTGTGAACAGACAAAGCGCTGGGAATGGGAGCACCTCCAGGCAAGATTGTTCAAATTTAATGTCAAAAGCCTTGCATTAAGTCAGTATCAGCAAGGAGGGGCGACCTTGATCAACGAAAGCAAGAACTTATTAATAACATTTTTAACTGCCAAAGCCGTAATTGACGGCTCGTTATCATTAGGTGCTATGGTCGCCATTCAATATATTGTCGGCCAATTGAACAGCCCCGTAGACCAATTGTTGGGTTTTATACAGGGTTTCCAGGACGCGCGAATCAGTTTGGAGCGATTAAATGAAATTCATCAATTATCAGATGAAGAACCAATTGACCGTACTTTTAATAACGCACTACCTGACAACAAAGATATTTCAATTAATGACCTTACATTTTTCTATCCATCAGCAGGAAATGATCCCGTATTGAAAAACATAAATCTCTTAATTCCAGAAGGGAAAACCACCGCCATTGTTGGTATGAGCGGGAGCGGAAAAACGACACTATTAAAATTATTGCTCCGTTTTTATGAACCTCAAAAAGGCGAAATCCTTGTCGGAAGCCAGCAACTTAATCAAATTGCATATAAAACATGGCGGAGCAGTTGTGGCGTAGTGATGCAGGACGGATTTATATTTTCTGATACAATTGAACGAAACATCGCAGTCGGAGATCAATATCCTGACTATACTAAACTGAAACATGCGATAAAGGTCGCCAACATCGGCGATTTTATTGACACCCTTCCATTGGGCCTCCATACCAAAATTGGTGCTGAAGGAAACGGTATCAGTCAGGGCCAGCGGCAACGCATCCTGATCGCCAGAGCTGTTTATAAGGATCCTCATTACCTTTTTTTTGATGAGGCAACCAATGCGCTCGATGCCCATAATGAACGGATAATTACCAATAACTTAAGAGAGTTTTTCGAAAACCGGACCGTTGTAATTGTTGCTCATCGTCTAAGTACCGTTAGGGATGCCGACAATATCATCTTCATGGATAAGGGGCGGATCTTAGAGCAGGGCACGCATGACGAATTGACTTTAATGAAAGGACATTATTTTAATCTTGTCAAAAATCAACTTGAGTTAGGGGTCTGATATGGAATCGATTATAAAAAATCATCAGCCGGTTTATAGTGAAGACATCAACGATATCATTTACAAAGTGCCTTCATGGATCGTGCGTTGGGGCACTACTGTATTCTGGTTTTTTGTATTAGGGCTGCTTATCCTTTCTACAGTTATCCGTTACCCGGACGTTGTCAGAACAAACTTAAAAGTTTCGTCGGAAAACAATGCTAAACCACTTCCGGCAAAGGTCAGCGGTAAAATCGTGAAACTGTTCGTCAAAGACAATCATCAGGTCTCTAAAGGCCAGGTCATCGCATACTTAGAAAGCATAGCCAATCATGACGAAGTTCTAAAACTAATGGAAGGATTGAAACGTTCGCGGGAGTGTCTGTTAAGTGGAACTATCGACCCTAATCATCTCATTCCCAATTCAAAAGGCGAAAACTTAGGAGAATTGGAAAGCGCCTATCAAGTATTTCAGGAAGCTTTGTTAGCTTACAATGCGTCAATTGGCGATGGTATATATTTAAAGAAAAGAGAATTAGTGTATCGGGATTTAAAAAATCTGGCTAGTCAGCAAACTCAGTTGGCAGCGCAAAAAGCAGTTCAGCAACAAGATCTTAAGATTGCTGAAGATGAATTTACCATGCATCAAAAATTGATGGATCAAAAAGTTGAGGCAGCAGCAGAATTCAGGCAGCAGCAGAGTAAATATTTAAATAAGAAGATGCCGTTAATGCAAACAGAAAATTCTTTAATTAATAATCGGAGCGAGTTAGCGGCGAAACAAAAGGAACTGCTTGAGTTAAATAATCAGTTGGCTGAAGAAAAGTCTAAGTTCTTACAAGCCATCAACAGTATGATCAGTCAATGTGAGGACTGGCGCGCTAAATATGTATTAACCGCCACGGAACAGGGTACCCTGATTTTTAACGGGCTTTTGCAGGAAAATCAAATTGTAAGTTCAGGACAGACTATGTTTTATATTTATAACCGGGGGAAGGAAACACTGGGAGAAATGTATGTTCCTCAATATAATATGGGAAAAGTCCGTGTAGGCCAACAAGTATTAATTAAACTAAGGAGTTATCCATTTGAAGAATATGGAGTATTAAAAGGAAGAATTAGGTCTATTACTGACATTCCTTCAAAAGACAGCCTCTATTCTGCATTTGTAGATATAGACAGGATTGACAAAAGAGGCAATCAGATCACTTTAAAACAAGGGATGCTTGCCGATGCGGAGATTATTACGAAAAACGCCACTTTATTTCAAAGGTTTAAATATAACCTGATCAGAGGTATGAATAAATACTGAAATAAGGTGCTGAACGGGGAACTAAAAAATCATGTGAAGTATGGCTATAAACCAAAATTTATTGGATCTTTTAAAGATCATGAATAAACGGTAGCCTTTTGTAAGACTGATTAGTGGCCGTTGGTTTCACGATCGCTCAAAAACACAAAAAGTTCACATATTGTGAACTTTTTGTAAGGCATTGCGTAACTGGACTACAATTGGACGGATAATCGTAAGTGACCGTTCAAGCCTTTCTCAACAATGTTTTGAAGCGTAGACAAGCGCACGTCCTTTAGGTTATTCTCGACCTTAGAGATATACGCTTTCGTAGTACCGCATTTTTCTGCAAGTTGTTCCTGAGTCAACCCTCTGGAAAGTCTGGCCTCTTTCAGCATGGCACCGAGTATAAATGCCTCAGCTTCTTTTTCAAATTGCTCGCGTTCTGGTGTTCCACGTACGCCATATTCGCGATCCAAATGTTTGTCAAATGTAGTTACATTCTTATCTTGCGTTTTCATATTGCTTTTTTATTCTTTCAGCTTTTTCAATTTCAGTCACTGGCGTCTTCATTGTCTTCTTTTGAAAACCGTTCATTAACACAATCAGCCTTCCACTGTCGAAAAAGCAGAATATCCGGAATATATCATTTCCTGCTTGAATTCTGATTTCGTACAGACCATCCGTTCCGCTAAGGTGTTTAAGATATTTTTCCGGTACCCGGATATGAGTCTGTATTAATAGAAGTATCCAGTCGATCTTTTTCCTCACAGGTTGCCTCAGACCTTTATAAAAATCCTGAAAGTAATGTTCAAAAAAACTATTTCTCTTACTTTATTCATACAAATTTAATTAAAGTTGCCCAATTGGGCAACTTGTTAGATAATATTTTTATAAGAAAAAAGCTGTTCGATGATCAGGACGCTGATTCGGGCCGCACGTGGTCCTTTTAATACACCAGACAGCATGAACAGCCCGCTGTTGGTGAATGCTAAAGGCGGCAGCGGCTTCGTTGCGGACAAGCCCGGCGAAATTTGCTCGGCAATGTCTATCCACTCTTCCGGGGTGAGCCAAAACATAAAATCGGGTGGGAAACGTTTCGAGTGTTTGGTCACCGCTTTATGCAGAACAGATACGTTTACTTCATATAATGCGGCAGCATCGAAATCAAATACTACCGTTTGGTTGCGAACCTTGAATACCTTACCGGTCAATAGTTCTATAAGCTTTGATGGTGTTGACATATTAAGATCTCTTATAATTTGAATAATCAGGTTTAAGCAACTGTTGCAGAAAATGCAACTGTTGCCTTGTTAGTCTTCTTCGTTGCTTGTCTGATTTTTCTCAATGATCTTTTTGAGTTGCCCCATGTCATCGCTGATCTTTTTTAGTAGCACCCTGGCATAGATCTGGGTGGTAGCGATCTTGGTGTGTCCCATCATCTTACTCACAGTTTCAATAGGGACGTTATTGGACAGCGTGACCGTGGTTGCGAATGTGTGACGCGCAACACCAAAGGTGAGCACCTTCTTTATCCCATTCATAAAGCCGATCTCTTTCAGGTAACTGTTCACCTTTTGATTAGACAGATTTGGGAAGAGAGTACCTGCGATCTCGGCGCGGTCTGAGTTTCGGTAACGCTCCAAGATTCGCTGCGCGACAGGAAGTATCGGAATATTGGTCGGCTCGTTACTTTTCTGGCGAAATAGTTTGATCCACTGCGCTCCATCTTCACCCGCTGTGATATTGCTTTCTTTCAGATTTATCAAATCCACATAAGATAGCCCGGTATAACAACTGAAAACGAAGAGGTCACGAACGATATTCAGCCGGTCGATGGCAAAATCTTTCCCTTGAATCGAATCAAGTTCTTTCTGGTTAAGAAAGGCGGTTTCCACTTTTTTGTATCTGAACTTATAGTTTTTGAATGGGTCACGGGATATCCAGGTCAGTTTCAACGCCAGTGTAGTCATTTTACGCAGGCGGATCAGGTGTTTCATCACGCCATTGTTATTCATCGGTCTTTGATGGTCTTTGGGCTTATGGTTCCGGAGATAGGTCTCAAAGTCAATGATGAACTTATAGTCGATATCATTGATCCTGATATCGGTCGTATTGCGCTTTTCTTTCAGGAATTTTTCCAGGTAACGGCGTGTAACTGCATAATGCTTTAGGGTACTCCAGGTCAGGGCCGCAGAGGCGGTCTCGTAATGGTAGTCCATCAGTTTGCTAAGCGAATAGGTCTGCTCCGTTTCTTCCCCCAGAAACATGGCCTTGAGCAATTGCGGTGTAACTTCCTTACCGGCGATCTGCAACTGCTGATAATAAGTAGTGATGGTGAATTTGACCTGCTCCAGGTAGGCGTTGGTCTCTTTGGCTTCGGGAACTTTGACCTTCAAGCCGCCACGTCCCTTGTCCCAGTTGTCGACCTTTACATAATGCTTTAGGGCAAAGAGCACCTTTTCTTTGTTGATCACGACGGCGGCGTAAACATTGGTCACTCCGTCCTTAGCTTTTTCTTTTTTGATGGTGAAATGCACACCAAATGACTGCGATGTTTTCATCTTTAAACAGTTTTTAAATGAATAAATGATTAATTACCGCCTGAAACCGTCATTTTTCAGGTCGCTCGCAGGTCGCCGCAGGAAATAAGAATTCCAGTACTTTTGAGTCCTTTCGGATCTTTTTAAACTCACTTAAAATACTGTACTACAATCCATTAGAGCGTTTGAGCGACCTAAATGTAAAAACATATTTCAGGTCGCCGGATTGGTGTTCCAAAGTGTGCATTCGTAAGGATTGAAAAGGATCGGAATAAAATGAAAAACCCTCTAAATCAGCGATTTAGAGGGTTTGCAGTTCTTGAAAAACTGCTTTTTGTGCGCCCACCTGGGCTCGAACCAGGGACCAAAAGATTATGAGTCTTCTACTCTAACCGACTGAGCTATAGGCGCGGTTATTTTTGTTTTTGTTTGCGGGTGCAATTTTACATATTTGCGCCCATATCTCAAACTCTTTTTATGGAAAATATCAAAAATATCATCTTCGATTACGGCAACGTCATCTTCAGTATCGATTTTAAACGTGTTCAACAATCATGGAATCAGTTAGGTATAGCCAACCCCGAAACTTTTTTTGGGCACAAAGCACAGGACGAAATTTTTGATAAATTTGACCGGGGCGAGGTTACTCCGGAGGAGTTCAGGGCATATGTAAGAGAAAAAACAGGTAATCCAACTCTTACCGACGAGCAAATTGATGCCGCCTGGAACAGTATTTTGGTTGGTATTGCCGAAGGTAATCACGATTTGCTGCTTCAACTAAAAGACAAATACCGCACCTTTTTGTTGAGCAACATCAACGCCATTCACTACGATTATATCATGAACTATCTTAAAACCGATTTTGGTTTTGATGGCAACGACCACCTGTTCGAAAAAACATATTATTCGCATCTTACAGGCAAGCGCAAGCCGGAGGCTGCCATTTTTGAGCAGGTATTGCAGGAAAACAACCTGAAACCTGAAGAAACACTATTTATAGACGATAGCCCTCAACATTTGGAAGCGGCCAAAAAATTAGGTATCCAAACCTTTTTGATGACCGCGCCCGACACTATCCAGCTATTTGCAAAAAGGGAGCACTTAATTTAATAAATGCTCCCTTTCTATACCTTATAATTAAGCGCCCTTCCGGCGCTTTCTTTCTTTAGTGATCAGGCTAAGCTCACGGCTCATCTGGCCGGCTATAGCCGTGTTTTCCTGCGCCCTGCGGAACAGGTATGGCAGCACGGCCTTTACGGGTCCGTAAGGCACGTATTTAGCTACGTTATAATCAGTATGGGCAAGATTAAAACTGAGGTTATCGCTCATACCCAACAGCTGTGAAAAATACACGTGCGGGTGTTTATGGTCGATGCCTTTGTTATTCAGCAATTCGGCCAGCAGGCGGCAGCTTTCCTCATTATGCGTACCTGCAACGAACGCGATTTCATTGATATGACTGGTGCAGTAGTCAAGCGCCGAATCGTAATCCAGGTCGGCCGATTTTTTATCCGGTTGAATAGGCGACGGATATCCTTTTTCTTCGGCCCGCTTCCGTTCCTTCTCCATATAAGCGCCGCGTACAATTTTAGCGCCGAGTATAAAGCCCTCGCTTTGCGCAATGGCATGATCATTTAGCATCGAAGCTAATTTATCATGCCTGTACATCTGATAGGTGTTATACACTATGGGTTTCTGCTTGTTAAACCTGGTCATCATGGTAAGCGCCAGCAAGTCAATTGTATCCTGAATCCAGCTTTCCTCGGCGTCAATCATTACCGGTACACTATTTTTATAAGCTTTATCGCAAATAGCCAGCACCCTGTTTTGAACCCTTCTCCACTCCTCTTCTTCGGTATCGTTCAGTTTAAGGCGCGCGTCCAGCTTTTCAAGCAGGCCGAAACGGCCAACGCCGGTCACTTTAAATACTGTAAGCGGAATCGCCTTATCTTTAGCAGCACGCTCAATGGTGCGGATAATCTCGTCGCGGGTGTTATCAAATACGGTTTCATCTTCCTCTCCCTCTACCGAGTAATCTAAAATGGTACCTACCCTGCCGCTGCAAAGGTTTTTGATGGTATAATCACATTCGGCAATGGTTTCGCCGCCGCAAAAATGTTTAAATATAGTAGCTTTGATAATGCTTTTGATAGGTAAGCCAACCTTCATGGCAAAGTTGGTAACCGGTGGCCCGATCTTCACTAAAAAATTAACATTGATCATTTTAAACAGCCAGTAAGCGCGGTTCAAATCAGCATCGGATGAATGGCGGAAAGCTATTTCTGTATTTTCGAACGAGGGCGTATTTTGCCCTTGATTATTGTTATTTTCGTTAGAGGTCATCTGCAAAATTATAAAATGATAACTCATAATTGCACGAATAGTTTATTTTTGCCATCCCATGATCGAATTTAAGTTAGAAGGCGACTTCATCCCCATGATCCAGCTACTCAAAGCTGCAAACTTAGTACAAACCGGCGGCGAAGCCCAAATAGTTGTTACCGAAGGACTTGTAAAATACAACGGCGAGGTTGACTATCGTAAACGCCTCAAAGTAAAAAAAGGCGATACCGTTGAGTTTGATGGGAATAAAATTATTGTAGTATAATAATGAACACTATTCAAAGCGATAATTACGCGGTTTATTTTGATAACGCTCTTGACGAATTAGTAAACTTTATAAAAAAAGGTAAGTACACTAAATTTTTCATTTTAACCGACGAAAACACAGGCGAACATTGCCTGCCATTATTAACAAACAAGCTTGATGGCCTTGCTTATGATTTGATCGAAGTTCAGTCAGGTGAGGAAAATAAAAATATCGACTTTTGCGTGGGCGTTTGGAAGATGCTGATTGATTTTGGCGCCGACCGTAAAAGCCTGATGATTAACCTTGGCGGAGGTGTTATTACCGATATGGGGGGCTTCGCGGCTTCTACCTATAAAAGAGGTATTGATTTTGTACAGGTACCCACTACCTTGCTTTCGCAGGTTGATGCTTCTGTTGGCGGTAAAACAGGTATTGATATTGATGGGATTAAAAACATTATCGGCACATTTACGATGCCTAAGGCCGTATTTATAGCCCACGAATTTTTACAAAGCCTGCCCCCGCGCCAGATTTTATCCGGCCTGGCCGAGATGCTGAAGCACGGCTTAATTGTAGATGCTGCTTATTGGACCAAGCTTAAATCAAGTGATCTTAAAAATCCATCGGTCGATCTGGTACACCGCTCGGTAGAGATCAAAAACGAAATTGTGCTGGAAGACCCGCACGAAAAAGGTATACGCAAGGCATTAAATTTTGGCCACACCATCGGCCATGCTGTTGAAACTTATTCGTTACTGCATGATGAAGATAGCCTTTCGCATGGCGAGGCCATTGCCATCGGTATGATCTGCGAATCGTACATCGCCCATAAAAAAGCGGGACTGACATTGGCTGAACTTCATGAAATTGTTGCGGTACTCAGCAATCTGTACCCCAAATATACCATTAATGAAGACAGCTTCGACGAACTGCTGCTCAACATGCAAAAGGATAAAAAAAACGTAGGAAACGAAATTAATTGCACCTTACTGACACACATCGGCCGTTACAGTATTGACAATGTATGCACAGCCAGCGAACTTTGTGATAGTTTAAGATATTACATTAACCTGTAACATGCTGCAACATTTAGATTCGCGAAATCAGGCCGCTTTGACACTGATGGGTTTGCTGATTGTTTTAACCCTGATTGAAATGGGCCTGAGTTATTGGCAAGATCGTAAATATTACGAAACCCGCGATACGCTTACCAACATTTACCTTACCTCGCTTGCAGTGGTTACCAATCTGTGCGTTAAGGTATTTACCTTTTTTATTCTTGATTATACTTACCAGCATTACAGGCTGTTTCAAATTCAAAACGTGTTCTGGTATTGGTTTGTGCTGGTTATCGTTCAGGATTTTTTGTATTGGGTGTTGCATTACACAGGCCATTACTGTCGTATGTTTTGGGCCATGCATGTAACCCACCACTCGTCCGAGCATTTTAACTTTACCACAGGTTTCCGGTCTACCGTTTTCGAACCACTGTATCGTGTTTTCTTTTATTTGCCATTGGCGTTGATGGGCTTTACCGCTCTCGATATTTTGTATGCCTATTTGATTACCCAGCTTTATGGAAACCTGGTGCATACGCAGTATAAAATTCCTTTACCCAAATGGTATGGATGGATTTTTGTAACGCCGGCGCATCACCGCGTTCATCATGCTTCAAACATTCCTTATCTCGATAAAAACATGGGTATGGTGTTGATCATATGGGATAGGCTATTCGGCACCTTTCGCGATGAAGACTTGCCCGAACCTGTAAAATATGGACTTACCAAACAGCCCGAAGATATGGGACCGGTAAACGTACTATTCCATGAATGGAAAGCTTTACTGCACGACGTTAAAAACGCACCCGATCTTAAATCGAAATTTGGCTACTTTATCCACCCTCCGGGTTGGAGCCATGATGGCAGCACACAAACCGCGCGTGTATTGCAGCGGGAATATAAGAAAATGGAACAGGCGCAAAAAAAACACGAAACCGCTGCGTAACATTTCAAACCGGCAAGGGTCATATTACATAAATTACCTGAACCGATGCTTCAACTAACATCCAAAATACAACATAACACCTACGAAAAAGGTGAGTTTTCTGACGAACAACCACGCGATCTGGATGAAACCATCCGTTTGATAAAAGATTTTCCATAGGATGCTGAGCGTGCATTAACTGATATTCAGTTAACCGGGCCATCAGTAACTATCCAGGATGCTGATCTTAATTATCTGAAAGTAGGGCTTTTCTTTAACGGTAAGTTCTGCGTTTATTATCTGGATAACCATAATCATTTGTATGAATATCACGTGCCTACTGTTGAGGATGCCTGCAACCTCGTAGCAGACTTTTTTAACCAGGCTCTCAACTTAAAATTGTTTAAAAACCATTTTTTTAACGTTGGTAATAAATCGCATTTTATAACTAATGATTTTATGTATAAAGCCGAGATAGTGATGAAGCCCCAAATAATAGGAGCTGTTCTTGGCTTGTTATTTTGCTTAACATTTATATTCCTTCATGCGTTCAGCGTGTTTGTGATAACTGCTGCTGCCTTAATTGTTTTTATCGTGGCATCGGTAGTTATGGTTGTGTTTTTAGCTTCTTACCTTGCAGAGGCCAATAGTGGTAAATTTATACAGATATCAAGGGGTAATGATCTTTTTACTTATTCGAGCGATGGTACACGCATTTTTACTCTTAGTAAATTGGATATAACGCAGATCAACCATCGAATTAAAAGCAAGAGAGAAGCGGAAAGCATTACCCTTGTATTTAATAACGGTGCCACTATCGATCCGGGGGCTGTTATCTCGCCCAGGATACTGTTAGGTAAGTTTCCCGAAAAACTTAATATCCCCATCTATAACATCCGTTCCACTATATTGGGCCAATATATTAGTAAAACATAACAGACTGCACTTTTAGCGAGGTTTTGTTTAAAATGTTTAGATGTTATGATCGATACAGCCATAAAGTATACATACAAGAAAAAAAATCAAGCCCTGTTCCAAATTTAATTTGGCTGACATACAATTTTCAACAAAAAATAAAATTATCTATTGACAAACTCTTTTTTTACCGTACATTTACGCCGTAATAAAAAACAAACAAATGAAATTAGCAGGTGCATACTTCTTTGGTTACTACTTTTACTTTACCAGTAAGAGCCGGGACTGATATGTACTAAACAAAACATATAAAAACACCAAAAGTCCCGGCCTAAAAGCCGGGACTTTTTGCTTTAACAGGGTTTATGAAAATAGAACGACCAAAAGTTGCAATACAGGGAATCAGGGCATCGTTTCATGAGGAAGCCGCGATCAGGTACTTTGGCGACAATGTGGAAACCATCGAGTGTAACTCCTTTAAACAAACATTCGAGAGCCTGAAAAAACGCGAGGCCGATTATGTAGTGATGGCTATCGAAAACAGCATTGCAGGCAGCATTTTGCCTAATTACACTTTGCTGCTTGATTACGGGTTCCCGGTAGTGGGCGAAATTTATCTTCCCATCCAGCTGCACCTGATGGCCCTGCCCGGCGTTAAGTTTGAGGATGTAAAGTATGTAACCTCCCACCCTATCGCTTTGCGCCAGTGTGTTGACTTTTTTGACGAGTACCCGCACCTTAAAATTGTTGAAAGCAGCGATACCGCCGCCTGCGCCAAACGCATCAGGGATGAGCAGCTTACCGATACGGTGGCTGTTGCCAATGCCCTGGCCGCGCAGCTGTATGGCCTTGATGTTTTGGAACGCCGAATCGAATCAAATAAAAGGAATTTCACCCGTTTCCTAATCATTACGCAGCATGATAACGTGGAGAAAAAAACGGCCAATAAAGCTTCGCTGTGTTTCCAGGTAAGCAATAAAGTAGGCTCATTGGCTAAAGTACTTAATATTTTTGCCGAAGAAGGCGTAAACATGAGCAAAATCCAGTCGATGCCTATTTTAGGCAAGCGTAATGAGTATAACTTTTACGTTGATATTGAATGGGAAGAACAAAAACAATATGATTCGTCAATAAGGCAAATATTGAAGTATACGCACAATTTCAATATCCTTGGCGAGTATGAGCGCCATGACGACGAACCTTCAACCGCACCCAAACAGCACCGGGCGGAAAGAAGTATTCGTAAATACATTAACATCAGGCGTAATAACTAAGCAAGCGAAAAAAAATCAATACAAATAAAATTTAAAAAACTCCCGGCATTAAAACCAGCCGTTTAATACAAAAAACACGATGAAACTAAATTTAAATATCCAGCCGCTTAGCAGTTGGATCAAAACCAGCAGCGAACCATTGGTAATTTCCGGCCCTTGCAGCGCCGAAACAGAAGAGCAGTTAGTAGCAACCGCTCATTTATTAGCCCAAACAGGTAAAATTTCGGCATTGCGGGCCGGGATCTGGAAACCACGCACCCGTCCGGGCGAGTTTGAAGGTATTGGCAGCATTGGTTTAGAGTGGTTAAAACGCGCCAAAGCAGAAACCGGTTTACCTACCGCTGTGGAAGTTGCAACCGCTAAACACGTTGAAGAGGCCCTGGCCGCCGGTGTAGATATCCTTTGGGTAGGTGCCCGTTCAACCGCTAACCCTTTCACCGTACAGGAAATTGCTGATGCCCTTAAAGGTGTTGATGTACCGGTAATGGTTAAAAACCCGGTAAACCCTGATCTTTCATTATGGGTTGGCGCTTTAGAGCGTATCAACAACACGGGCATCACTAAACTGGCTGCTATTCACCGTGGTTTCTCATCGTACGAAAAATCGGCTTTCCGTAACGAACCGATGTGGGATGTTGCGATCAGCCTGAAAACGCTGGCCCCTGAACTGCCTATCATCAATGATCCAAGCCACATCACCGGCAACCGCGACCTGATTGGCTACGTTTCGCAAAAAGCGTTAGACCTGGATATGCAGGGCTTAATGATAGAATCACATATCGACCCGAGCGTAGCGTGGACTGATGCCAAACAACAGGTTACCCCTGCCGCTTTAGCCGATATCATTGACCATTTAGCGTTACGCAAACCGGAAGTTAAAAACTCGGAAGTAAATGACAAACTGGCTGAACTGCGTAACCAGATCGACAAAATTGATGATTTGGTGATCCAGAAAATTGCCGAGCGTATGCAAATTGCCGAGAAAATCGGTCAGTACAAAAAAGATAACAACATTACCATTTTACAGGTTGGCCGTTGGGACGAGATCCTGCAAAAACGTACCACTTATGGTAAAGCCTTGAAATTAAGCGGCGAGTTTACCGAAAAGCTGCTCGAATTGGTTCACAGCGAATCTATCCGCAGGCAAACAGAGGTTATGAACGCCGAAGCCAGCCAGGGGCAAGCAGAAAAACTTACACACGCTTAATTTGATAATGATGCAAAACATCATTCTTAAAAGAAACAATAAAATCATTAACGGTACGGTTAACCTCACCGGTTCAAAAAGTGAGTGTAACCGTGCCCTCATCATCGAAGCGCTAAGCAATGGCAAAGTATTAGTTGAGAATATTTCTGATGCTGCCGATGCTGTTTTATTAGCCGGCATTTTAAGAGGGAATCAGGAATCAAGAGTCAGGAATCAAGAGATTTTGCCTGGCGATACTAATTCCGAAATCGAAAATTGCAAATCCGAAATTGTGGATATCGGCCCGGCCGGTACTGCCATGCGCTTTTTAACGGCCTATTATGCCATCCAGCAGGATGAAGTGATATTAACCGGAAGTAAACGCATGAAGGAACGCCCTATAGGTGTTTTAGTAGATGCCTTACGTGCATTGGGCGCCAATATTGATTATGAAGAGAACGATGGCTACCCTCCCATCAAACTTAAAGGTGGTTTTAAACAGCAAACCAACAAAATCAGCATTAAAGGCAACATCAGCAGTCAATACATCACCGCATTGTTGTTAATTGCATCAAGTTTGCCTGAAGGACTGGAACTGCATATTGAAGGTGATTTAACCTCCCGCCCTTATGTTGAAATGACCCTGGCCATGTTAAACACTGCCGGGATTAAACATCATTGGGAAGGCAATGTAATTTCGATAGCTAAACAGGATTTTGCCGCTACAACGCTAAGTGTTGAGCCCGACTGGAGCGCTGCTTCATACTGGTACGCTATAGCCGCTTTGGCCGATGAGGCTGAACTGTTTTTAACAGGCCTAACGCCATACAGCTTACAGGGCGATAGCGTAATCACCGAGATCATGGCTAACTTTGGTATCACCTCGCAATTTAAAGATGGCGGCGTTCACCTAAAAAAAGAGAACAAACCCATCTCGCGCCGCGAATTTGATTTGAAGGAATGCCCGGATCTGGCCCAAACCGTAATTGTTGTTTGCGCGGCCTTAAACCACGAAGCATCATTTACCGGCCTGGAGACACTGAAGATCAAGGAAACCGACCGCATTTTAGCTTTACAAACTGAACTTGCCAAAATGGGCGTTAAACTGATTGAAAAAGATGAAGTTTATACCCTGGATTGCAGCGGAAAGTTTATACCGGATAATATCTTTATCAATACTTACCACGATCACCGCATGGCTATGGCATTCGCGCCATTGGCACTCATCCTGCCGCAAATGGAATTTGAAAACGGCCCGGTAGTTGAAAAATCATACCCCGCTTTCTGGACAGACCTGGAAAAGCAAGGGTTTGAAGTGGAAGAGAAAGAAGCTTAAAGCAAAAGGCTTAAGGCATAAAGCTAATAACTAAGCCTTAGTTCAACACGTCATTGCGAGGCACGAAGCAATCGCACCCGAGCAGGTCCACCCTGTAAAGTTCGAGATTGCTTCGTACCTTATAATGACGTAATATTAATACAAAACCAATTAAAGATATCAGATGCGATTTTCTCAAATCTCATATCTAACATCTCATATCAAAAAATATGGCAGGTAACTCATTCGGGCAATTATTCAGGATAACTACTTTTGGCGAATCGCATGGTGAGGCCATAGGCGTAATTATAGATGGATGCCCGGCCGGTTTACCGGTTGACCTTGAGTACATTCAGGGCGAACTGGATAAACGCAAACCCGGTCAATCAAAAATAACAACACAGCGTAAAGAGAGCGATACGGTAAAAATCCTGTCGGGAACCTTTGAAGGTAAAACCACAGGAACACCTATAGCCATGCTGATCCCCAATGAAGATCAGCGCTCAAAAGATTACAGCCATAACGTGGATGTTTTCCGCCCCTCACACGCCGATTATACCTATCAAACCAAGTACGGTATCCGCGATCACCGTGGTGGCGGCCGATCATCAGCCCGCGAAACCGCTGCCCGTGTAGCGGCCGGAGCTTTGGCCAAGCTGTTGCTTAAAACCCAGGGCATTGAAATTGTTGCGCACGTAAGCAGCGTAGGTAAAATCAAGGCGCCTAACGTATCGATCAATGATGCACAGGAGTTTATCGAAGAACGAGAAAAAAACATTGTACGCTGCGCCGATCCGGCTACTGCCGAAGAAATGATCGAATTTATTGACAGCGTACGCAAGGATGGCGATACTGTAGGCGGCAAAATCAGCTGCTATGTAAAAAACTGCCCGGTTGGCCTTGGAGAGCCCGTGTTTGATAAACTCCACGCAGACTTAGGTAAAGCGATGCTGAGCATCAACGCGGTGCATGGTTTTGAATTCGGATCGGGATTTGAGGGCAGCGAAATGCGGGGCTCGGAACATAACGACATTTTTGTGAAATCGCACCTGGGCGATGTGCATACCATTACCAATTTTTCGGGCGGGATCCAGGGCGGGATCAGCAACGGGATGCCTATCGAGTTTAGGGTAGCTTTTAAACCTGTTGCCACCATCATGAAAAACCAGGCAACAATTGACAGTCAGGGAAACATCGCCGAAATTTCAGGCAAGGGCCGTCACGACCCATGCGTGGTTCCGCGCGCTGTACCTATTGTGGAGGCCATGGCAGCCCTTGTTCTCGCTGATCATTGGCTGAGAAACAGAAACTCTAAGTTAAGCTAAAAGCTTAAGGCAAAAAGCAAAATTGAGCTAAAAGCCGAAGGCTTAAAGCTAAAAGCAAAATTGGGCTGAAGGCTGAAAGCAAAAAGCTAAAAAGGCCGAAAACTTAACGCATTAAATAGGATGCTTTAAGCTTTCGGCCTTTTGCTTTAAGCTCAAATAAAAAGCTTTATGCTTTCAGCCTTCAGCTTTCAGCTCAATCCCCTATCTTTACAAGGCTATGTTTACCAATCTTATCCAATTATACCAACAAGCCTATAGCGGACTTTCAAAAAACAGCTGGTACCTGAGCATCGTCATGTTTATTAACCGAAGCGGCACCATGGTGGTGCCGTTCATGACTATTTATACCATTCGTCAGCTGCATTTTACTATTGAGCAGTCGGGTTATATTATGGCCATTTTCGGTGTCGGCGCGGTATCAGGCGGGTTTATCGGTGGTAAACTGATCAATAAAATAGGTTTTTATGATTTGCAGGTTGGCGCCCAACTTACCGGTGGATTGCTGTTTTTGATACTTGGATATCAGCATAGCTTTACCAGCGTGGCTGTTTTTACGCTGATATTGAGCATTTGCAATGAATCATTCAGACCAGCAAACTCAACGGCTATAGCCCATTACAGCACCGAAGATAATAAAACGCGCTCCTACTCACTTAACCGCCTGGCCACCAATTTAGGATGGGCTTTTGGCGGCGGTTTGGGCGGATTGCTGGCTTCTATAAATTATCATTTACTTTTTTGGGTAGATGGTTGTACCAACATTGCCGCGGGCTTATTGCTGTTGATATTGATGCCCCGGTCAAAAGTAGCAAAAACCATTAAACAAGCCGCCGCCGGTTTTGATGAGGTGTTTTCGTCGGCCTACCGTGATGGTATTTATCTTGTTTTTATTTTACTCGCCACGTTGTTTGCCACCTGCTTTTTCCAGTTTTTTATTATGCAGCCGGTGTTTTACAAAGTGCAGTGGCATTTTAACGAACGCCTGATCGGTATCTTGCTGGCCTGGAACGGTATACTGATCGTATTGGTTGAAATGGTTTTGATTAACTGGCTTGAAGGCAAAAAGCACCCGTTAACGTACATTATATCCGGCATACTGGTTACCGGCTGTAGTTTTGTTTTGCTGAATGTTATGCCGCATGTAACCTGGGTAGCCGTACTCATTGTAAGCATGGTTACCCTTGGCGAAATGCTAAGCATGCCATTTATGAACACATTCTGGATAAGCCGCTCAAATGTGCGTAACCGGGGCGAATATGCCGCGTTGTACAGCATGTCGTGGTCAGGGGCGCAAATCATAGCGCCTTTTTTTGGCAGCCAGGTAATTGCTTACGGCGGTTTTGAAATGCTTTGGTGGGTGCTGGGTGGTGTATGTTTGCTTGTGGCTTTCGGCTACGCGGTAATGCAACGGTCGGTCCCGGCAGATCAAAAAGTACCGGTTTTGCCTTAATTGTAAGCTTCGGGAAACAACTTACCTCTTTTTAACATCGAAAAATAAGACCCGAAAGCATTTAGCAGCGCCTAAACCAGATACTTATTCATCATCCGCTCACTAACTATATTAGCCTCCTCAATAACAGACTCCGGATAGCCCATTGATTTTAAGATAGCTATGCCATTAGTACTTTTTAACAGCCCTTGTTTAAGCATGTAATCAAACACCAGCGTCCGTCCGTCTTTCGAATCGGAGAAAGAATAAACCATAAAATCTTCATCCAGCAGCTCGGCCAGCTCCAGGTCGTGGGTTGAAACAAAAACAAAGTTTTGATTTGCGGTAATGTATGATAGTACCGATTTTGCCGCCGCGATGCGTTCGATGGTATTGGTGCCCCTGAAAATTTCATCAATGATCACCAGGCTTTTAATAGTTTCTTTTTCGGCGCTATGATCAATAATATCTAAAATAGCTGATGCCTGGGCCTGGAAATAGCTTTTCTGCTCATCAATATTATCGGCGGTTTTAATACTGGTTTGTATTTTAAGCACCGGCGCTTTATAGCTTTTGGCGCAGCTTGTAAATATAGTTTGAGCAAGTAAGGTGTTCAACCCCAAAGCTTTTATAAATGTAGTTTTACCAGACATGTTTGAGCCGGTAATCAGTGCCCCCCTATCGGCATCGGTAGTGTACAATGAATTTGGTACGCAATTAACAACCAGGGGATGAAAAAGCTCCGCGATTTCAATTTTCCCATCAGTGACTGTAAATTCGGGCTTGCTATAAAACGGTAAGCCCGCTCTTACCGATTGTATAGCGATCAGCGCATCGGCACGTCCAATAAATTCGTAAACCACCCTAAGATCCTCACGGAACTTCTCAATTTGTTTAAGCGATGACGTATAAACGTAAGGCTCAACCACAAACAATATTTTAAATAACTGGAAAACGGCATGGCCTATATCGGTATTGGCGCTTACAACAGCGGTTTCCGCATTAACAAGCCTAAGGGCGCGCTTTAAGCCCAGTAGGCGGGTAAGGCTTTGCTTTACGGCATCGGTATGACTGAACTTACCGCTTTTAACCAGTGTTACTGCAACGCTGTGCATAATTAATGCCTGTGGCAACGAACTGGTATAGTCCGATATTTTTTTGCGGCTTGTAAAATAGATCACTACATTATAAACAAACAACAAAACAAGAAATATAAAGCTGAATATATTGGGAATAATGGCAAGCGAAACAAAGCCTGCCAGGATAAGAAAAGGCGATACCCTGATATACGTATTTAAAACCGATTGAAAAACCGGCTGGTGAGCGCGTAAAAATAAATTAACAATATGATAAGCGTTGTTGCTGTTTAACCTGGACAATTCGACCTCCAGCCTATCGCGGGCGGGCACATCTATATTAAGGTCCTCAATTTCTGCATCAAGCTCATGAAGGATATCGGTATCGGTTATGGGATGATGAAGTAATTTGTATAAATATTGCTTGCCCGGCTTGCTGTTTGTACGGTCAATATAATTGAATACGCTGTTCAGATCAAGATCATTGGCTGTTTGCGCGGAAATTTTATTAGGAGCCTCGTCCGAATCGAGGTACAACCTGATCAGATCAAAGTTGCGGCGCGCGTTAACGGGCTTGCCCCATTTGCCCTTTATTTTCGCCAGTCGTTTTTTAGCCCAGCTTAACTTATTGTAATATAACCTTATATAAAATATCAGCGTAATAGCAACTAAAACCAACGCAACGGCAACGAAGTAATACATATATAAAAATATAAAAATTTGGTCAATCAGATATTTTATCGACCATAAAAATGAGGTAAAGGTCAGGATTAGTAACTAAGTTCAAGGTTGTAATACTGGTTGGATTTCGGAAAGTAACTACCGGTGACGATTTCATCAGCATAGTTGGTAAATTGGCAAAGTATACACATTGCCCCACGTCAGACGTGTATATAAAACCTTATTGCTTATCCTGCCAGGCGGCATCAACAGCCATTTCAACAATCACATTATCCGGGCTTTCAAGTTCGGCATCATGTGTTCAAGCGCTTCGCTGCGGATTGGATTTCCTCTATTTTTTCAAAAATTGACGCAAAGCCTGCTGCGTGAAAGCCGAAAGCACCAAATTACCGCTTATGGCGGCTTTTTGTAAAAGGAGTTCGTCCCAGTTTTCTGTACCCTCCCAAAGCGATTGCTTTAAGCGTACAAGCGCTTCCGGGTTATAAGATGCCAATTGTTGCGTAAACGTTAGCAGCGCTTCATCAAGCGATGCTCTATCATCATAAACATCATGGTAAAGGCCTTTTTCTTTTGCCCACGAGGCCGTTTGAAAATCGGTGGCTTTAAGGGTAAGGTGAGTAAAAGCCGATACGCCTATTTTACGTACAACCGCCGGCGCTATTACAAACGGCCCGATCCCGATGGTAAGTTCGCTGAGCTTTATGGATGACACATTGGTGGCCAGGCAATAATCGGCCGCGGCGGCTAAGCCAACGCCGCCGCCAACCGCTTTTCCCTGTACCCTTGCTACAATTATTTTAGGCGATTTACGGCAAGCGTTGATTACGTTGGCGAAGCCCTCAAAAAAACGCGCCCCCGATTCCTTATCCGTAATAGCAATTAATTCATCAAAGCTGGCTCCGGCACAAAATGTACGGTCGCCTTCGCTTTTCAATACAATAACTTTGGTTTGGGGCATGCTCCCGGCATCCACAATAGCTTCGGCGAGTTGTTTTAAAAGCTGCGCCGACATAGAATTTTGCGCAGGATGGTAAAAACTTACCGTAGCCACGCCATATGAAGATAATGAAACAGAAACATTTCCGCTTGCCGCCGCCATATATTAAATTTTAAGGATAGAAACCGTTAATATCAGAAGTATTTAAGACAGGCGCAATTTAAATTACGCGTTAAATTCACCTTTTAACTAAAGGGATATCAAAATAAAACATAGCGCCTTTTCCGGGCTCGCTCTCCACCCCTATTTTACCCTGGTGGTTGGCAATAATCTCGGCCGAGATATACAGCCCCATTCCGAGGCCGCCAGCCGTAAATTTCTTATCCTCAGCTCGGTAAAAGCGTTCAAAAATCCTGTCTATCTGCCCGGGCGATAAGCCGATGCCAAAATCGGTAACAGATACCCGGACAAGATCACCAATAACACCGGCATGAACAATGATCCTTTTGTCATCGGCAGTATATTTTACCGAGTTGTTGATCAGGTTCATCATTACCTGCTCCAGCCGTCCTGCGTTTCCGTAAATATAGGCTTCTTCGGTAGTTGTGTTTATAATTTCAAAGTCGGGATAAATGTGTGCAGCGTTTTCAACAGACGAAGCTACGAGGTTGCCAAGATTAACTTCTGTCATCATATACTCAAGCCGCCCGGCGTGAATTTTACTCACATCCAGCAGGTCATTAACCAAACGCTGTAATTTGTTAAGAGATCCGGCGGCCTTTTCAACATACTGTTTCACCACCGCCGGAAGCTCTTCTTTTTTATAGGCCGATATTAGTTGCAGATAACCTTTCAGGCTGGTTAACGGTGTTTTTAACTCGTGGCTTGCAACTCCTATAAACTCGTCTTTAAGATCAAGCTGCTTTTTCTGCTCTTCAATATCGGTAGCCGTGCCTACCCAAAAAATAATTTCGCCGCTATCATCGCGTAAGGGTACAGCGCGGTTAAGATGCCAGCGGTACGTATTGTCCCATCGGCGAAACCTGTTTTCCAGCTCGTAAACATCGCCGCTTTTTAATGACGCATGGTAGGTATCCATGGTTTTCTGTAAATCATCCGGGTGTACAATCTGCTGCCAGCCCCCGGCTGCCGCTTTGCCGTAAAGGTGGCCCGTATAATCAAACCAGCGCCGGTTGCAAAAGTCAAACTCACCATTGGGGAGGTTAGTCCAGGTTATTTGCGGAATATTATTGGCAAGCAGTTTGAAGTGCTCGCGGCTAACCAACAGGTCGGCGGTACGTTCTCGAACCGTATCTTCCAGTTGGTTGTTCAATCGTTCGGCAGCATCCTGCGCCTCCTCAAGCTGGTCATTTTTAACTTTCAGTTCCCACTCTGCCTGTTTCTGAATGGTTAAATCAGTAAGGATTAAACTAAGGGCAGTACCTTCATCCAGGTCAAGCGTTGTACACGAGATCAGGCAGGGCGTTACATTAAAATCGCGGCTTGAAAGCAGTAATTCGCCTTTGCAATCATTTTCCCAGCCATCTTTAATCACCTCATTAAACTTATCGCATGATACCTCCGGAACAAAAATATCAAACTTTAAACCAATCACTTTTTCAAGCGGCTCGTTAACCATGGCGGCAAAACGCGTGTTGCAATACAAAATGATGCCCTCGCGATTCAATGTGACAGCGCCTTCGTTCATCTTCTCAATAAAAACGCGATAGGTTTGGTCGGCAGTTTTTAAAGTGTATAGCTGGTGCCCGCCGTCATTTTTCACAACAATAGCATCAACCTCTCCGTTACGGATAGCGTCGATGGTATCACCGGCTTCCTCCAACTTTATCCTGAGCCGCTCGTTTTCGGCCAGTAGTTGATCATATGTAAGTTTATCAGCTTCCATTGTTAAATCCCGGTATTAATGCCAAGCCCCTTTAATACTTTTTCAGTGTCAGACATATCGCCTATTAACCTGCGCTCAGTACCCGGCGCTTTTTTAATGAGCATGGGCAAGGCTATGATTTGTTCTGACCGCGCTATGGCCGGCTGCTGGTGTACGTCAATAATTTCGAGCGTGTAATTACCCTTCAGATACTTTTCGCAAATCTCATTTAAATTAGATATGGCACGGGTTGAATTTGGAGAAGCGCCGGTAATAAACAGGCGTAACCTGTAATGGCTATCATCGTCGGTATCGGCCAAAGGAAATCGGTTTTGCTCGGTCATCTATTTTTATTTAACGGGCCTTATGTTGAGGCCTACCAAAACTTTTTCTTCGTTAGACAGATCGCCTATTATTTTACGGATAGGTTCAGGCACTTTTCTTACCAGTGTTGGTACGGCAAATATCTGGTCGCCCTCTGCAAGCTGCGGCTGCAGCAACAGGTCAACCACTTCAATAACGTATTGCCCTTTTAAATGTTCTTCGCAATATTTTTTAAGATTGGTTAGCGCCGTTACTGATTTTGCTGTTTTTCCGGCGATATACAACCTTAATTCATAGGTTACAGCTTCGGTTTCCATTACTTTTCCTTTTTGGTGTTATCTTTAGGGGTAGCGGCGTTTCCGTGGCGGATATTGGTAATTTCCTGCCTGTTTTTTTCAATAATGTTCTGCTTCAGCTCCTCCTCAAGATAAATTTTGTTCAATTCCTCTTCTGCCGATTCAAATTCGGCCTGCAGGGTTGAAATCTTCGCTTCAAGCATCATTCGTTTGCGCATCACCTCCCTATCTTTGCGGGTAACGGCAAAATCGCGCAGGGCAACCCCGGTTTTTTCATTTAGTTTCTGGGCTTCACGTGCCGATCCTGTCAGCACACCTTCTGGTCCCAGGTAAACGTCAATCAGATCAAGTCCGTTGTCGGTGATAACAAATTCACGCACCTGGTTGGAATGTTTCATACCGCGCGATTTCATGATATAAAGCCCGCGGTTACGTTCGCCGTTGCTTTCAATATCCCGCACCAGCACCCAGGTGTCTACCAGAGAGGAAAGCCCTTCGTCTGTCTGATCGTTGATGATCGTATTAAGCGTTAAGGCGGTGAACATCGTGGTAATCTGTTCTTCCTGCAAAAAATCAATCAGCCTGATCAGCATAGTTTTCACCTCGCTTACCGAACCTGCCGTAATCAGGTTAGTGATCGGATCAAGCACCACCGCCGCCGGTTTAAACTTTTTAATAAGTTTATAAATTACTGCCAGGTGCATTTCCAAGCCGTAAAGCGTAGGGCGCGATGCATGGAACATCAGCAAGCCTGAATCTATATGTTTTTGAAGATCAACGCTGATGGATTTCATATTACGGACAATTTGCCGCGGCGATTCTTCAAAGGCAAAGTAAAGGCACCTTTTATTATTTTGGCAGGTTTCGTGTGCGAAATACGCTGCTAAACTGGTTTTGCCGGTACCTGCCGTGCCCGATACCAAAATACTGCTGCCTTTAAAAAAGCCCTTGCCTCCCAGCATCTGGTCGAGGGCCGGAATCCCTGATGAAACCCTTTCAGTTGACACATCCTTCTCTAACTTTAAGGAAGTAACAGGCAAAACCGAAATACCTTCTTCATCAATTAAAAAAGGATACTCGTTGGTACCATGCTGCGAACCGCGATATTTTACAATACGCAACCTTCGGGTAGAAATCTGGTTAATAACACGGTGATCCAATAATATCACGCAATCAGATACATATTCTTCAAGTCCCTGGCGGGTTAATGCAGCCCCCTCACCCCTTTCGCCGGTAATGACAGCGGTAACACCTTTTTGCTTTAAAAAGCCAAAAAGCCTCCGCAGTTCCGCACGCAATATAGTTTGGTTTGACAGGCCCGAAAAGAGGTTTTCTAAGGTATCGAGCACCACACGTTTGGCGCCTATACTATCAATAGCGTAGCCTAAACGGATAAACAGCCCTTCCAGGTCGTATTCTCCCGTTTCTTCAATTTCGCTCCGGTCGATGTGTACATGGTCAAGCCTGATCTTTTTATCGGCTTGCAGCTTATCCAGGTCAAAGCCCAGCGAAGCAACATTTGTGGTTAATTCTTCAGCCTTTTCCTCAAAAGCGATAAAAACACCAGGTTCATTAAATTCAGTAACTCCCTTTATAATAAATTCAAGCGAAAGTAAAGTTTTACCGCAACCGGCTTCGCCGCACACCAGGGTCGGCCTGCCTTTAGGTAAACCGCCTCCAGTTATTTCATCCAAACCGTTGATGCCTGTAGGTGTTTTTGGCAACGATGGATGATGGACAAGGCTTTGTTTTTTATTGACATTAGTCATTTAAACTGTTTTTAATATAGGTTAGATATCATTCAATCATAGCGACATATCTCCTCTTTTTAATGGGATAATAATGTCAATATTTATCAAATTGTTTTAGTAAGCTTGATTTTACAGGTAAGAAACTCCTCACTAAAACTGAATTAAAAGGAAAATAAACCACAACCATTTAAACTATTTTCATAAACCAAGCGCACTAATACCAACAACATAATTAAAAGAAAAACAATACTTTGCGGCAGTCATATTATTAACAATATACTCCCGGCTAAGCACCAGATGCAGTAATAATCCAACCAGTTCCCGTTTTCTGCGTTTAAAGAATTAAATGGACTATCTTTATACGATTTACCTGTGAAATGAATTATCCGTTTAACAATCAGTTTCAGCTTAACGAAAACGTTTTTCGCATCCTGATAGAAGAGTCGCCGCTGCCTGTAGCCTTGTACGTAGGGGAAGAAATGACGATCATGATCGCTAATAAAACAATCATCGATATTTGGGGGAAAGGCCCGGATGTTATCGGCAACACCTACTTTGCCCTTCTTCCGGAATTAGAAACGCAGGGATATCATGATGTACTGCGCAACGTTTTTTATAAAGGCGAATCGTACGAGGGAAAGGAACACCGGGTTGAGCTGGTGATGAACGGCAAACCGGAGACCTTTTATTTTAATTTCACCTTTAAACCTTTAAGAGATGAAAAAGGCGAAGTTTGGGGTGTGCTCAATACCGCGGCCGATGTTACCGAACTGGTGCTTACCCGCGAGCAACTCACCGAAAAAGACGAGCGCATGAAGTTTGCCCTGCAGGCTGCCGAACTTGGTACGTGGGACTTGTACCCCAACCAGCAAATTGTGATCTGGGACGACCGTTGTAAGGAACTATGCGGGTTTAACCAGGAGGATGAAATAAATTACGCCAATATTTTAACCTATGTACATCCGGACGATGCCCACAGGCTGCAAACTGCTGTAACCAAAGCTTACGACCCGAAACAGGGCGGGGCGTATGATTTAATTGTACGCACCATTAACCCCGATGGTTCGCTTAAATACTGGATTCACCTTAAAGGTAAGGCCTATTTTAATGAAGCTGGTGAACCTGTTCGTTTTGCCGGCACCGTACAGGATATTACCCGCGAAATATTTGACAGGCAGGAGCAGGAAAAGCTTATAGCGCTTATTAATAACACCGCCGATGTTGTTGCCCTTGGTAATATGAACGGCGAGGTAACTTACCTTAATAAAACGGGCTATGCCATGCTGGGCATCAACACCGCCAATGAAGCATTAAGGCCCGGTATTGAGTACTTTGCAGATCAGGATCAACAAAAGGTTACCCATGAAATAGAGCCATCGGCAAAGGAAACCGGTAGGTGGAACGGCGAGATGCGCTACCGTAATTTTGTTACCGGCGAAACCATACCTGTTTATTTAAGCTGCTTCAGAATAGATGACCCGCTAACCGGGCAACCTATTGGCATGGCTTCGGTAGCCCGCGATTTGAGACCGGAAAAAGAGGCCCGCAATGAGCAATACAAACTACTATCGCTTATTGACCATAGTTCGGACTTTGTAAGCCTCTCCGACATAGATGGCAACGTAAGTTACGTAAATACGGCGGGCCGCAACATGCTGGGAATAAAAAACAAGGAAGATGTAAGGCGGCATAACAGCGAATATATTATGCCCGGAGAGCTGGAAAAACTTAAAAACAACATCAACAAATCATTAATGACCAACGGGAAATGGAGCGGTGAAGTTTTTTACCGGCATTTCGAAACCGGCGAGGCTATCCCCGTTTATGGCACTACCATGCTGGTTTACGACGCGGCCACTGGTAAACCGCAGGGAAGGGCCAGCCTGGCACGCGATTTACGCCGCGAAATAGCCGACAGAAAGGCGCTGATGGATAGTGAACGCCTGTTGCAAAGCATCACCAACGCCTCGCCCGCGGCTTTGTGGATGGCCGATAAAAATGGCGATATCATTTACATTAACCAAACCTGGATTGACTGGACCGGCATCCCCTATCAGCAGCAAATGGGCAAAAGCTGGGCTAACTCAATTATCTCAGAAGATAAAGAGCGCGCAATTAGAAAATTTAATGACGATTTGCAGGCCCGGAGGTTTTATGAGGTTGATTTCAGGATAAAACGCCGGGATGGCGAAATCCGCTTCTGTATTGCGTCGGGCAACCCGCAATATAATGCCGACGGCGATTTTACGGGTTATATAGGCGCTTGTGTTGACGTTACCGATAAAATGTTTGCCGAGCAGCAATTAAAGCTTAAAAACCAGGAACTTAATGAACAGATCAAGCAATTTGAATTTGTTACCAACTTTATGCCGGTACAATTGTGGACTGCACGTACCGACGGGCAAATTGATTATGTGAACCAACGGGCAGTTGATTACTTCGGCTTACCATCGAGCCAGATAGCAGGGCCGGATTGGCTGGACGGTATTTACCCCGAAGATCAGCCGGGATGCATCGAAGCATGGAATACGGCTTTGGCAAGCGGCAGTTTTTACCAATACGAATTCAGGCTAAAAGACAGGTACGGCAATTATAAATGGCACCTTACAAGGGCTTTACCTTTTATAATTGACGGAAAGATTATAAAATGGTTTGGTACCAATACGGATATTGACGAGCAGAAACAGCTGCAACGCCAAAAGGACGACTTTTTGGGCATCGCCAGCCACGAGCTGAAAACACCTGTTACCAGTATCAAAGCCTATGCGCAGGTACTTGGGGCAATGCTTGAAAAAGAAGGCCAAAACAAAAAAGCTGAATTGGTATTGCGAATGGATAGCCAGGTAAACAGGCTTACCAACCTGATCGGCGATTTACTGGATGTGACCAAAATAAACTCCGGCAGGCTGCAATTCAATAAAACCTGGTTTGATTTTAATGAAGCCGTGAAAGAAACCGTTGTAGATTTACAGCATACCACACAAAAACACAAGTTGATCACCTATTTTGGTGATGTGGTTAAAATACACTCGGATAAAGACCGTATTGGCCAGGTGATTACCAACTTAATTACCAACGCTATAAAATATTCGCCCCATACCGATGAGATTATTATCAGCACACGCGTAGAAAATAACGAAGCTATTGTTTGTGTACAGGATTTCGGCATTGGGATTGCGGAAGACAAACTGGACAAAGTATTTGAACAGTTTTACCGGGTAAGCGGAAATAAGCAGCATACTTTCCCCGGTTTGGGCTTAGGGCTATATATTTCTGCAGAGATAATTAAGCGCGAAGGCGGCAGAATGTGGGTAAACAGTGTGGAAGGCAAAGGGTCAACCTTTTGCTTTTCGTTACCCTTAAACACCGACATTAATAATTAATATCGACCCGCGATTTATTAAAAATTTTTATTATAATTATCATAAAGGTTTAACCAAACCTTTACACCTGAAAATGAGTAAGAAAAATAAGAAGATCATGATTGCGGACGATGATCCGGGTATAGTTGATGCGGTAGAAATGCTGCTGGAGTTTGAAGGTTACGATGTGGTGTCTACGCTCGACGGTTCTGCAGCCCTCTCTGATCTGAAAGAGCAGCACCCCGATTTACTGTTACTGGATATCTGGATGAGCGGTGAAGACGGGAGAGATATCTGTAAAAAGATAAAACTTGATGATGCTGTTAAAGATATCCCTGTTATTATGGTCTCGGCCAGCCGGGATATCAGCAAATCGGCCATGGAAGCCGGCGCCGACGACTTTTTGGCCAAGCCGTTTGAAATGGACGAATTGTTGAACAAGATTGCCCGTTATATAGAAAAACAGGATGTACCTGATTTGGAAATTTGATACGTCAACCGGTTAAAAAATCCGTTGCCGACAAAACCCTAAAGCCTCCTGCTTAGCCTGGGAACCTAACCCGAACCAGGTAAATCAACTGAAATAAAAAAACATTAACCCATAAGCTATGTTATTTATTATAACAAAACAACAACAGCTATGGGAGTTTTACAACATGTACAACATCAGATATCGGCGCTAAACGACCTGATAAAAATAAATAACGACAGGATAGCCGGTTACCAGAAAGCAATTGAAGCTACGGATGAAACTGGTTTAACTTTGCTTTTCAATGAGTATATTGAACAAAGCAAAACTTATGTTAACCAATTACGCGATTATATTCATGTTTTAGGCGGTAACCCGGCAGAAGGCACAACGCTTTCCGGCAAATTTTATCATGCATGGATGGACGTAAAATCAGTTTTTATAAGTAAAGACAAGCAAAGCACCTTATCAAACTGCGAATACGGCGAAGATGTGGCCAAAAAAGCCTACCGCGAAGCGCTCGACGATAAGGAGCTGATCTGGGAAGATGACCAGGTGGTAAGCCTGCTTACAGAACACCTGGAAGGTTTAAAAAAAGCGCATGATACCGTAAAATCGTTAAGAGATACGGTAAGCGCCTGATGAATTACTTTAGCTTAAAAAATGAACAGCACAAACAGATTGGTTTTTGAGGCACCTAAAAGTATGCAGGTACACGGCTGCTTTTTAAAAAGCGCCTGCACCCAGGATAAGGTAATTTATACGCTTTCGCAGTTAAGGCAGGGCACGTTAGAGGATATTACCAAAAAGCTGAAGGAATTTGAGCCGAAGGTAAATGCCTTTACACATCAAAAAAATGCAGCGGAGGTGCTTGATTATCTTTTCGAAAAGGGCCTGGTTAAACTAACCCGGCAAAACGGAAAATTAATTTATAACCTGGTTAATGCTTAATCAGGTTATAACATGTAGTCTGCCCCTTTTCGATATTAAATATCTTTTATCAACCTGTTAATCAGCAGTTCCTTTATATGGGGCAAGTTTTATTTTTTTGTAAGATTGCATTAAAAATGCTACCAGATCAGTTATATTCATTGGCGGCTCATTGGTAGTAATGGTTAACTTATCCATGCCCCCTGAAAAATCAATATCGAAATAATAATTGGGTACATCCACTAACTGGTTGCCCTGCTTCCAGTTGTACATTTTTTTCAGTTCACTCCGCTTTAGTAAATAGTTAAGGCTGTCCAGTTGTACAGGGCTAAGCTTACCTGCAAAATCGCCCTTATAAGGTTCGGCATGCTCGCCGCCCTTTAAACGATAAGTGCCATCGGCCCATATATTAATGGCAAGCTGGGGGCAACCACCATAACAGGTTGAAGATAAAAAACGTAGTTTTGAGAATTTGACACTGTTATCAAAACTTACCTTATAATTTTTAAACTCCAACGGTGGGCGGCCCGCCAGTTTCACAGCGTTTTCGTTAACAGCTTTTATCACCAGCTTTTTTCCGTCAAAATAATTTATCAAAAACGTTGATATTTCAACATGTTTCTGCCTGAAGTTGTCGGCGCTGGTGGTGTAGGTATCCATTATTTTAAGCGTATCGCGCTTAATTTCGTAGCCGTTTTTATACTTGTCAAAACCATCAAAATTGAAATATACCTTCCCCCCAGCAAAATAAAGGTGACCAAGATCGTCGTTAATCCACTTTTCCGATTCGACTGTTGAATGCTGGGCAAGAACAGGGCTAATAAACCAACCAAAGGCAAGCAAAAAAATCAGAGCGTGTTTCATGTACATAAAACTTACAAACTCATATAATATTGGCTAAGCGATTCAAAATCGTCAAATTTTTGGTCGTAGTCGTCTGTATTGCCAAAGCCGTAGCTAACAAATATAAATGGTAAACCGGCAATGCGTGTCTGCTCGGCATCGCCATTGGTATCGCCAATGTAAACCGGGCTTTTCAAGCCGTGCTTATCCATCAATAAATGCATGTTATAATTTTTGGGCATCTGGTTGGTACCATACGCCATCACGTCGGTAACATAATCAGCTATGGCCGCCCAGTTTAAAAACAGCGGGATAATGCCGACAGCGCAATTACTTAATACAAAAACTTTGTACCGTGTTGATAATTGTTTGATGCCTTCTGTAACGCCTTTATACACCATGCCCCCGCTGGTTGGCAAAATTTCACGCCTAACCTGGTTTACTTCATAATAAATTTCCATCCCTCGTTTTTCGTCAAATTCGGGCAGCAATACCTGGGTAAGCCGTTTTCCGTCAAGACCAATAACGTGTAAAAGATCATCGCGCTTAATATTTCGTTTCATATCGTGCTTTTGAAAAATCAAATTCCATGATTCGGCATAGGTGTCAACGGCATCCCACAGGGTTCCGTCCATATCAAAAATCAAACTATCGGGTTTTACCATAGGGGGAGATTGTGTTTTCGCTAAGATGAAGATTTAACCTGAATTAATGTTCATATTTTCTTCATTATTAATCCTCACTTTAGCAGTGTGATAAGGTTAACGCGGATAGGCTTAGCAGGAGGCCGACCCCGCAAAGAACCCCCGCCGCCCGGTGGGGGTTTCTTTTTTTGTAAGTATTTAGATCGAAAATCTTTAGCTAATCGTACCATCCGGCTTTTAACCTTACAACTAAAGACTTAAAACTTCCAACTAAACACTAATACCATCCCCTACCTTATAAACTTCATGAAACTTAATGCCTTGTTTATCAAAATGCTTTACATAAGCGGCATAGCGCTGCGCAATAAAAAAATCTTTGGCATAACCATCATGCACCGGGAAAATCTGCTTCGGCTTCAGTTCATCTGCAAAGGCGGCTATGACAGGCTCGCTGGTGAAGGGAGCCATGGTAACCATAATCAATAATTCGATACCCTTAAAATTCAACAGCTTTTTCTCCATCGAATCAACAGGGTGCAGCACCTTATTATTGATCAGGAAGCCGGTCATCTGCGGCAGGGGGTTATCCATAATCAGCTCGTGTTGAACGGGAAAGGCCTGGAGTTTAAAGGGGCCGGCCCGATGCGTGCCTTCTTCCAGGATGATATATTTAATATCTTTTCCGTCAAGCTCTTTAGCCACCTGGGTGTTGGTAATTACCGTTGCCCCGCTTAAATCAACAATACTTTTTAAAATATCCACATCGAAATGATCGGGGTGAACATGGGTGATCACGATGCTTTGTACATCCTTAAACATCTGCGCTTTTACCAGGCCCTCGGCAAATGAAAATTTACCGGGATCGAATAATAACTGATAATTATCCAACTCGAACAGCAGGCATGAATGAAGATATTTGGAAATTTTCATAGGATTGGTGTGCTTTAGTTTTTAAATATACACATGTAAAGGCAAGGTAGCTTAAAAAATATGCTACTCATAAATGAAGTATAAATAACTTACATTGCGATTTCAAAACCTGCTGCTTTGCGGCGCAAATTGGATGGTTATGATAAAAGAAACACTGAAAGAACTCATTATTCGTGATTTAACAAAACTAAGTGAGGAGATAAAGGCTTACCATAACGAGGAGAAGCTTTGGTATACCGAGAAGAGCATCGCCAATTCGGCGGGCAACCTTTGCTTACACCTCATTGGCAACCTCAATACCTACATCGGTGCCGAATTTGGCAAAACCGGCTATATCAGAAACCGCCCCGGCGAATTTGCACTTAAAAATATACCGCGCCAGGAGTTGCTAAACAAAATAGACGAAACGATTAATATGATCGAAAAAACATTCGATATGATATCGGAAGATGTGCTTGCCGAAAAATATCCGGCTGAAATCCATTTAAAAGACGCCTCAACCGGATATTTCTTTATTCACCTGGCCATGCACCTTGGTTATCACCTGGGGCAGATCAATTATCACAGGCGGTTGCTGGATAATTAACGGGCTTGTCGATAACGCGATAGCCTAACATAAATCTAATTTTCGCCTAACCCTGTACAAATGCTGATTTTCCAATTTAGGCTGCTTCAATATGTTAACCAGGAGCGGCCAAACAGGATGATACAATCTACGATAGTCAGGAGTACAACCGGTAAAGAATTTAAACATACAACACGCACCAAAAAAATAACGGCGCATCCCGCCTGGGTTTTGCTGGCCGCTTTCGGGACTTATTTCTGCATGTATGGTTTCCGGAAGCCTTACACCGCATCCACTTATGCCGAAGCTTCATTTTTTGGCATCGATTATAAAATTCTGCTCATTATAGCGCAAACGCTTGGCTATGTAACTTCTAAATGGCTGGGGATTAAACTGGTATCGCAAATTAAACCTCAGCAAAGGATTGGCGGCATTTTAGCTTTGATTGGCTTTGCCGAATTGATGCTGCTGCTTTTTGGCATTATACCGCGCCCCTGGAATATTTGCTGTTTGTTTTTGAACGGCCTGCCATTGGGTATAGTTTTTGGCCTTGTACTTGGCTTTGTAGAAGGCCGGAGTAATACCGAATTTTTAATTGCCGGGCTTTGCGCCAGTTTCATTGTATCAGATGGGATTTCAAAAACGGTTGGATCGCTGTTACTTAACGCGGGGATTTCTGAAAATTGGATGCCCGCCGTTGCCGGTGGCGTTTTTTTAGTGCCCACCCTTATTTTCACGGCTATGCTTGCGGTTATTCCCCCACCAACCGAAGCCGATATTACCAGGCGGTCGGCGCGTAACACTATGGATGCGAATGACAGGTGGCAGTTTTTTGTAAAATACGCGCCTGGCATCATCGCTGTTACGCTGGTATACCTATTTGTTACCTTATTGCGCAGCATACGGGCCGACTTTGCTGTTGAATTATGGAATGGGTTGGGCTATCGTAAAACCCCGCAGTTATTTACCCAGTCAGAATTGATTGTTTCATTCGGTATTATCCTGATTATTGGGCTGGCAGTACTGATCAGGAATAACTACAGGGCTTTCCATTTTTCCTTATCCATCAGCCTCTTCGGCTTTTTAATACTGCTGCTTACGGTGCTTGGTTTAAACATGGGGCTTGACAAATTTTATTTTATGGTATTGGCGGGACTTGGGGTTTATATCCCTTACGTTGCTGTACATGCCATTGTATTTGAGCGCCTGCTGGCCATCACACGCGAACGCGCCAACGTGGGTTTCCTGATGTATATCGTTGATTCGGTTGGCTACACCGGCTACATTATCTTAATGATATTCAGGTACCTCGTGCCTGCAAGTAATTCGGTATTATCCATATTTGTGTACCTGTGCGTTTGCCTGGGGCTTGCCGGGGTATTAGCCATTGTATTTTCCTTTATGTATTTTTTCAAAAAATTGAAAGCGCCCAAACCCCGGCTTACCGGTCGTCCTGCCGCACGAGGCGCAGGCGCTTAAAACACTATTTAATTATCGACACCTTAAAAATATATCATGATAGAAGTTGATCACGGCGAATTCGCCGACCCCTGGAGAGGACCTGTACCCATGACAGAAGCTCCCTGGATCCATGAAACAGCCATCGTAAAAAACAGCCGCATGGGAGCCTGGACAACAGTTGGACAACGTTGTGAAGTTATAGCCAGCGATTTGATGGACTATGCTTATATGATACGCGATGCAGATGTGTTTAATGCCGAGGTAGGTAAATTTGCCAATATAGCCTCACATGTGCGCATCAACCCGGTTAACCACCCCATGTGGCGGGCCACATTACACCATTTTACCTATCGTGCCAAATCGCACTTTATGGATAATGAAGATGACGACCACGATGAAGTTTCAAATTGGCGCAACAGTGCCCGTGTTATCATTGGTCCGGATGTATGGATTGGACATGCCGCCATTGTTATGCCGGGTGTTTCGGTGGGTACCGGCGCTATTATCGGCTCGGGATCGGTAGTTACCAAAGATGTAGCCGATTACACTATTGTGGCGGGCAACCCGGCCCGCGTGATCCGCCGAAGGGTAACCGAAGATGTTGAAGCTGCTTTAAAACGTATTAAATGGTGGGATTGGACCCGCGAAGAACTCATTGCCGGCATCAGCGATTTCAGGAAGCTGGATGCTGAGGCCTTCGCCAGGAAATATGATGTGATATAGAAGCGGGTAGTAATTATAACTCGTCATCCCGTATCCGGGCCGCGATCAGGCATGCCAGCGAATGCATCGCCATAATAAGCACAAAAGGGCTCTAATTTCCATCAGGGCTCTTTTTGTGATTTTCTATGTTATTTCGCCTGTAAAGAATTCGTTTGAAACCAATTTAGGTGTTTTTTACTCATCAAGTTGGTCTGGCGGCGCCGGTTTAGCAGTATCATAAACGGCAACTGCCACACGCGAATCCGCGCAGCCATAATATAAAAACCATTTGTTTTTAAAGTAAGCCATTCCTTCAATAAAAACCGTCCCGTTTACATATTGGCCGCTTTTTTCAAAAGGGGCCATCGGGCGCAGAAATGGCAGATCAAGCCGGGTTACAAACTTTTGCGGATCCCGGGAGCTAAACAAGGCCTGGCCGGCACAGTAGGCGTTGGCGTTGAAGCGGGAGTCGCGGCCTTCAGAAGGTTTATTTTTGCCGTTATAAAATAGTATAACGCCGTTTTTAGTCATGATAGCCGGTGGGCCGCATTCGGTAAGATCGCTGTCAAAATAACCATCCCGCGGCGACATGAGTTCTTTTAATTCTCCTTTATCATCAACTACCGGTGCCCAATCAACCAGGTTGGTTGATGTTGCGGCATATACATGATGTTCGCCCCAGTATAAAAAATACTTTCCGCCTGTTTTAATAATCACCTGCTTACCATGAACCACTTTGGTTAAGATAGAGGCCGATTTGCTGGCAATATTGAAAAACTTACCGTTGTAAGCTTTTTTAAATATCGGGCCATTTTTTTTCCAGTGGATGAGATCAGTAGAGGTAGCAACGCCCAAACGGGGCAGTTCCCGGTTCCACTCGGTATAAAATACTACGTAAGTGCCCTGAGGAGTTACGGCAACCCGCGGGTCCTCACAGCCGCCCGGCCATTCATACTTTTTGGCTACATCGTTGTCCGGATAAAGTACCGGAGTTTTCTTCCTAATAAAATGCAACCCATCGCTGCTTTCGGCATAACCAACGCGGGATGTACGAAAGCCTATGTTGATGCCATAAAGATCTTCCGCACGATATAATACCACTATTTTGTTATTCTTTATGGTTGCGGCCGGGTTAAAAGTATCGTTGGCTTCCCATTGAACCTGCTTTTGGCTTATCGGGTCCGCAAATCTCGAGGTAGAGTCCGGTGAGATGATCGGGTTTAAATTTGCCGGGCGGATAAAACCTCCAAACGCCCATTTAGGTAACACGTTTTTACCTGGCTGGGCAAAACAAACGCCGCTGCATAAAAGTAACAGCAGCATTGCTTTTAACTTCAAATTTCTCAACATCATAGCACCTTGAATAATTGGTTTGCAATTGGTAGTTTATCACTACTATCGGTGCGATAATATCGTTAAAAACATTGAAGATAAATGCGGTGCTACCTGTTATTTTAAAAAATAGATTTATAATTCATATAAACACACATTTATACTGATTATTAGCGATTTACAACCCACTATCGTTATGGATAACAATTTGTTAACAAAATCATAAAAAAAGGAAAACTTTTGCTATTAAGTTATTCTATATTATTGTATAATACAACTCATACGCATTATGACTAACTCAATATTAGAAATAACCGAAAACGAATACCTGATCAAATTAAACAGGAATAATTTCAACCTGTCGTTCATCAGGAGCTTGCTGAAACTTGTTGAAGTAGCCAATCCGTCGGAAGATACTTATTCTTTCCATACAGACAACTATGTTCAGCCATATCAAAACCACTCGGCTACTCCGGATTACTTCAGCGCTATTGAAGAAAAATAAAAGGGGCGCGGTTTTCGCGTCCCTTTTATTTTTTTACTTCTTTCAGTTTTGTTAAAACTGGCGGTATCCACCCCTAACTACCTGTTGTTTATCCATTTGTGCCATCTGGCCTTTCATCATCTTTATTTGCTCGGTAAGCAATTTGTTCTTATCATCTTTTGATGCTTCTGATAATAACCGTGTTGCTTCACGTTTATCGCGCTTAGCCATCGCTATACCGGCAAGGCTCAATTTAGCCAGGGCTGTATTGTGCGACATTTTCATTCCCAATGATAAAGCTTTCTTGAAGTACTTCTCCGCTTTCATCGGCGCTTTACGCGATTCGATCAAACCGATTAACAGGTTATAATAACCATGCTGACTTTTATACAATTGTTTTTCATAATCGGTTATCTTCAATAACCAGGCTTCGGCTTTAGCCGAATCTTCCTTCCTTAAAAAGTACTGGGCAATAATCATGTTCTCGTTAAAAAAGAAGCTTAACAGAATGATCCCGCCTAAAAACAAAACTAAAATGCCCCAGCCCCAAAAACCAAATGCACAAAGTGCAATAGCAGCTCCCATCACCACACAGGCAATAACTAACCGAACAATGTTTGACATAATTTGTGATACTATATATTAGCGCAAATATCTGTTTATTTGTACGCTAAACCAACATCTATATCAATATTTATGGCGATTGCATTACCACCATCATGGCTCGAGGTTTTGGAGCAGGAATTTGACAAGCCCTACATGGTAAAACTAAGAGAATTTTTAAAAACCGAGCGCGACTCGGGACAGGTTGTATACCCCAAAAACAGCGATATTTTTAACGCTTTCAATACCACCCATTTTGAGGATGTTAAAGTGGTGATATTAGGGCAGGACCCCTACCATGGCGCACATCAGGCGCACGGTTTATCCTTTTCCGTACAAAAAGGGATCGCCATTCCGCGTTCGCTCATGAATATCTATAAGGAATTGCAAAGCGATATCCCCGGCTTTACCCCTCCTGCTCACGGCAACCTCGAAGAATGGGCCAAACAGGGCGTACTATTATTAAATGCTACCTTAACGGTAAGGGCCGGCGCCCCGGGCTCGCACCAAAAACGCGGCTGGGAAGAATTTACCGATCACGTAATCAAAACCATATCCGATAAAAAGGAAGGTGTCGTATTCATACTATGGGGAGCCTTCGCCCAATCAAAAGCGGGATTGATTGATGAAAAGAAACATTTTATCATCCGCTCGGCGCACCCGTCGCCGTTCTCTGCTGACCGGGGCTTTTTCGGCAGCAAGCCTTTTTCAAAAACCAATGAAATATTGAAAAAAGAGGGCAAGCAACCTATTGATTGGCAGATATAGCCCCCCGGCCCCCTAAAGGGGGTGCTTAGCGCAAAAAAAGCCCGAATAAAAAAATTCGGGCTTTTTTTGACATCTTACCTATAAGCTCCCCCTTCAGGGGGCCGGGGGGCTGGGAGGCTAATATTCCAGCGGCACTATCGGTTCCTTTTTACTGGTCGACATGATCATCATCGTTTGGAAAGTTTTAACTACGGTAATGCGGCTTATTTTTTCCATAATCAGTTGCTCGTAAGATTTAATGTCGCGAACATACACTTTCAGCAAAAAATCGCACTGCCCGGTTACGTGGTGGCATTCTGTAACTTCTTTGATATTTTTTATCTCATCCAAAAAAGTCTGGATGGTGTTCTTTTGATGAAAATCGAGCGAAATCTGGATAAAGGTTTTGATCCCTAACCCTAATTTTTCCTCATCCACCAGTGCGTGGTAGCTTTTTATATATTCGGCATTCTCAAGTTTGCGCACGCGTTCAAGCGTTGGTGCAGGCGAAAGCCCTATCTCGTTAGATAGCTGGAGGTTGGTTATCCTTCCGTTTTCCTGTAAAATCTTGAGTATCTGTAGGTCTATTTTATCTAATTCAGCAGCCATAGTTATTAGCAAATATAATCTTTTCCCCGATTTGCGAAATTTAATTTTTTGTGAAACTAATTAAGCAAAAACATATTTCTTAACGTTGAAATTTTTAGATTAGTCTAAATTATTTATTAGATTTGTTTAAATGAATACATTAGCCGAGGAAAACTACCTGAAAGCCATCTACCATCTTACGGTAAATGATGGCAACGCTGGCACAAACAGTATCGCGTCTTCGCTAAACACCAAGGCTTCCTCGGTTACCGACATGCTCAAAAAGCTTGCTGATAAGGCTTTAATCAATTATATACCTTACCAGGGGGTAAGCCTGACGGCATCAGGGCAGAAAGTGGCGTTGGGCATTATCCGCAGGCACCGGTTGTGGGAATATTTTTTGGTAGAGAAACTCAACTTTAAATGGGATGAAGTGCATGACCTTGCCGAAGAGATGGAACATATCTCGTCGCAGCAGCTCATTGACCGTTTGGACCAATTTATGGGCTACCCCAAACATGATCCGCATGGTGAACCGATACCCGATTGTGATGGCTATTTTAACCATGATGAGTTGAAGCTGGTTTCGGCGGCAGCCATCAATCAAACCGGGGTGATCTCGGGGGTTTGCGATCATAGCCCTTCATTTTTACAGTATCTCGATAAACAAGAGCTTAAAATTGGCAGCAGGATCACGGTAACGGATATTATAGATTACGACCATTCCGTAACCCTGCAGCTGAATAACAAAAAGATACATATTAGCTGCGAGGTGGCTAACAACATACTGATAGCAAATGAATAACACCAATAACGAATCGTTAGGAAATGTACACGGTTCTGTAACTACCGAAAACAAAACCGGCTGGCGCAAATTAATGGCTTTTTTAGGCCCGGCCTACCTGGTTAGCGTTGGTTATATGGACCCGGGCAACTGGGCCACCGATATAGCCGGGGGCAGCGCCTTTGGTTATAAACTGATCTGGGTGCTGTTCGTATCCAACATGATAGCACTTTTACTGCAATCGCTGGCCGCCCGGTTAGGTATAGTGCGCGGACTCGATTTGGCACAAGCTTCAAAAAACGCCTATCCGCGCTTCGTTAATTTCTGGCTGTACATATTAGCCCAGGTTGCCATTGTAGCCTGCGACCTGGCTGAAATTATCGGTATGGCTATCGGCTTAAAACTTTTGTTTAAATTACCCCTTATCTGGGGCGTAGCGCTCACTATTACCGATACCGTGCTGATGCTTTATTTAATGAATAAAGGCATGCGCAAACTGGAAAGCTTTATTATTTCTATGATATCTATAGTGGGGCTCTCATTTTTAGTGGAAATGTTCATTGTACATCCTGATGTGGTGGAAGTTGCCAAAGGTTTTATCCCCGGTAACCTGTTTAAGGGAGATAAAATGAGCCAGCAGATGCTTTATATAGCTATAGGCATAATAGGCGCTACGGTGATGCCTCACAACCTGTACCTGCACTCTTCATTAGTACAAACCCGTAAAATAACCCGCACGGAAGAGGGTTTCCGTTCTGCCATAAAATTCAACCTGTTTGACACCGTCATAGCGCTTAACCTGGCATTTTTTGTAAACGCCGCTATACTAATTTTAGCTGCAAGCGCCTTTTTCAGAAATGGCTATTTCGAAGTTGCCGAAATACAGGATGCGTACAAATTATTGGAGCACATTTTTGGCGCCATAGCCCCCACCCTTTTTGCCATAGCCCTGATAGCCTCAGGACAAAGTTCAACCATTACCGGTACACTTGCCGGGCAAATCATTATGGAAGGGCATATCAATCTTCGTATCGAACCATGGCTGCGCCGCCTGCTTACACGCTTACTGGCTATAGTACCGGCCGTATTCACCATTGTTTATTATGGCGAGGATGGACTGGGCAAGTTATTGATATTAAGCCAGGTAGTTCTGAGCCTGCAATTAGGTTTCGCGGTGATACCACTCATACACTTCACATCCGACAGGCGAAGAATGGGTAAATTCGCCATCAATAGTTTAACACGGATCTTATCATGGGCAAGCGCCCTGTTAATTGTAGCCCTGAATGCCAAATTGGTGTACGAGCAAATTAGCGATTGGATAGGAGAAACATCTTCGCCGCTGCTCATCTATGCTATTGTTGTACCCATAGTAACCGGAATAGGCATCCTGCTTTTATATGTATTTTTAAGACCATTACTATTTAAACATTACGACCGGCCTGCTTATGTGCCGCACGGCATTGCTAACGCCATTACCGAGCTTGATGCCATTACCTATAATCATATCGGTATTACCATCGATTTTTCGAGCAATGATACCGAATGCCTGCGCCACGCCATTATGCAGGGCGGCAAAAGGGCTGCATATACCTTAATTCACGTTGTGGAAACCGCCGGCGCACGATACTACGGAGGCCAGGTAATGGACAACGAAACACAGGTTGATTTTGATAACCTGGATAAATATGTATGCGCCCTTAAAAACCTTGGCTACACAGCCGATGGCCGGATAGGTTACGGAAACCCGGCAAACGCAATAGCCGAAATTGTAAAGAGTGAAAAGGTGGACTTTATTGTAATGGGATCGCATGGGCATAAAGCTTTAAAAGATCTGATATTCGGCACAACGGTAAATTCGGTAAGGCATATGGTGAAGGTGCCGGTACTGGTGGTAAAGCCAACTTCAAACTAATTTTGTAAGTTTGCGGTTCAATTAATTATGAGCCAGGATAACATCTACATAAAAAATAAAAAAGCTTACTTCGAGTACCATATCCTTGATAAGTACACAGCGGGCATACAGTTGCTGGGTACCGAGATCAAATCGATACGGCAGGGGAAAGCCAATATTAACGACGCCTTTTGCACTTTCATTAATAACCAGCTATACGTACGTAACCTGCACATTTCCGAATATTCGTTCGGTTCATTCTACAACCACGAGGCCAAACGCGACAGGATACTTTTACTGAACAAAAAAGAACTTAAAAAGCTGCAAACAAGGGGCGAAGAAAAAGGGCTTACCATTGTACCGCTCGCGCTATTTATCAGCGAGCGCGGTTTCGCAAAACTGGAAATAGGATTGGCACAGGGTAAAAAAACCTACGACAAGCGTGAAACCATGAAGGAGCGTGATACTAAAATTGAGCTGGATAGGGTAATGAAGAGGTAGCCCCATTTAATAAACTGTAATAGCCACTCTGGTCTGAAACCATCAATACGGGTCAACATCAGGCTGGATAATACTACCCGTACTTAGCTTTGTGGTTTGAAACTGCGTGATCACATCCCGCAAAACCGATTTGGCTTTAACTATAGAGATCCCGTCCTTTTCAAACTTGAGCATAATACTTTGAATATAGTAATTGCGGATCCGGCTTACCAAGGGCGGCTCCGGGCCAATTACCCGTTCACCAAAATGTTCGCGCAAACGCGCGGCAATGTAGGTGGCCTGGTTACTCAGCACATCCGGGTTTTTGTGTTTAATATCAAGGTTAATGATACGGTAAAATGGCGGATACGCAAAATTTCTGCGCTCTTCCATCTCCGTCAGGTACAAATCAAGGTAATTGTTTTCAATTACCTGCTTTAGTACCCGGTGGTAAATATCATAGGTCTGGATAACCACCTTGCCCTGCTTGCCTCTGCGGCCTGCACGGCCGCTAACCTGCGCCAGTAATTGATACCCGCGTTCGTTTGCCCGGTAATCCGGAAATTTGAGCAGGCTGTCTGCATTAATGATGCCTATTAAAGTAACGTCTGAAAAATCCAGTCCCTTGGCTACCATTTGCGTACCAACCAGGATATCGATCTTTTTTTCTTCCAGGTTATTCAGGATACTTTGCAATGAATTTCGTGAACGTGTAGTATCCAGGTCCATACGTGCGATGCGGGCCTCGGGGAGTAGTACACTCAGCTCATCTTCAATTTTTTCGGTACCAAAACCTTTATACTCAAGGTGGGTTGAGCCGCAGGCCGGGCAAATATTGGGAGTATCTTCCCTGTACCCGCAATAGTGGCAGTGCAGTTTGCCGCTGCTTTTATGATAGGTAAGGCTTACATCACAATTGATACATTTTGGCGTGTAGGCACAAATCTTACACATCAATATAGGCGCATATCCCCTGCGGTTTTGAAACAGAATCACCTGCTCCTTATTTTCAAGCGCCTGTTTTATACCATCCATCAACACACCCGTAAAATGCGACTGGATGGTTTTCTGCTTTGTTTCAGCAGCTATGCTCACCACTTCAACTACGGGCAGCTCAACCCCGCCAAACCTTTCTGCCAATTCAACAAAGCCATATTTATGTGTACGGGCGTTATAATAACTTTCAAAAGATGGCGTGGCCGAACCCAACAACACTTTACCGGCATGCCGGTTGGCCAAAAAAACAGCGGCATCGCGGGCGTTGTAGCGGGGAGCGGGATCGTATTGCTTGTAGGATGTTTCGTGCTCCTCATCAACAATGATAAGCCCAAGATCATTAAAGGGTAAAAAAACCGACGACCGGGCGCCAAGCACTATCTTATATTCGCCGCTTAAAACTTTTTGCCAAACCTCTACCCTTTCATTATCATTAAAGCGCGAATGGTAAACACCAATATCGGCGCCGAAATACATCCTCAGCCTTTCAATAATGTGAGTGGTGAGGGCAATTTCGGGCAGCAGGTAAAGCACCTGCCTGCCGTTAAGCACCATCTCCTCAATTAACCGGATATAGATCTGTGTTTTGCCAGATGAGGTTACGCCATGAAGCAAGGTAACATCCTTTTCTTTAAACTGCGTACGTATACTTTGCAAAACTTCTGCCTGCGGTACGCTTAAATCAAACGTGTTGCCGGGTTCTCCATCTTCCTCATGATGCAAACGGCTCACATTCCGCTCTTCTGCAAACAGAATATCTTTTTCTATAAGCGATTTTATGCTTGATTCGCCCGCGCCGCTTTCTTCAATCAACTCGTTTTTGGTGATATTTTTTTGATGGCGGGCTAACTTGATGTAAGCCAGCAGCGCATCTGCCTGTTTAGGCGCCCGCTTCTCTAATATAGGAAACAGTTCGCGTAGATTTTCGGAATTATTGTAAACCGGGTTGAGGGTTATAAAAGTTTTTTTACGCGGTTTATAGCGCTCGCTTACCTCTTCAGAAATATTGATGATGTTTTTTTCAAACATCTGTTTCAGAATCGGCATTACGGTTTTTTGCCCCAGCAACTTGGCGATATCACTAACCGTAAGCTCCGGTTGAATTTCAAGAGCCTCTACAATTAAAAACTCTTTATCATGTAAAGTGTCTTTATCAACCTGTTCGGGGTTTAGTACAATTTTAGTTTCGCTGGCCAGTTTTAACGCGGCAGGCAGGGCGGCGTTCATCACCTCGCCAATGTTGCACATGTAATAATCGGCCAGCCATTCCCAAAATTCAAGCTGTTTGGCGGTAACCACCGGCTTATCGTCCAATACCTCTATAATATACTTAGCCTCATACTTTTCGGGAGCCAATTCGCCCAGGGCTTTTACAACAGCAGTGTAAAGTTTGCTTTTACCAAATTGCACCACTACCCTCTTACCAATGGCCACGGCATCATTTTGCTCATAGGGAACGCGGTAGGTATAGTTTTTTGAAATAGCCAATGGCAAAATCACTTCGGCAAAAAGTGTTTTACGATCGGTATGTTCAATATCGGCGGCAAACTCCAGCATGTAAAATTATTTAGTACGGATAGCGGCCAGGGCCAGCATCAGCCAGCCTAAAATAAACAACAAGCCACCTACCGGGGTAATTGGCCCCATGATGTGCAGCCAGCTCCAGCCAAGTAAATCGCGGCAGGAAAGCAGGTACAGCGAACCCGAAAACAGGATAATACCAAATGTAAAAAGGTAATGCGCTGCCGATATCAGGCCGCCATCATTTTTACCGGCAAACGCGGACAGGAACAACAGCGCGAATACATGGTAAAAATTGTATTGTACGGCAGTATGCCAAACTTCAAGCTGCGCCGCCGTTAAAGTACTTTTTAACCCGTGTGCCCCGAAAGCACCTGTAATAACGGCCAGCATGCCAAAAAACGAAGCGGTAATAACTATTTGTTTGTTCATGCAGATATAAAAAGCTAAGTTAACCAATTGAAAGTATTACTTTACCTGCGCGGGGTAAAATTCTATCTTTGCTTAGCAACGCACCTATGAAACGACTGATTGCAACCACTATATTTTTGGTTATAGCTACTGTACTGGTTACGGTGTTATATTTCAAAAATCTGAGCCCGCCCGGGGTACGCACCGGCGAAGTTATGCACAGTATCCCGGCCAACGCGGTTGCGGTATTTCAGTTTAACAACGAAAAGGGTTTTTACGATATTTTTAACGGAAGCCAGCTGTTAAAAACTTTTATAGGAGGCCAACATGTAAGCGATCTCGACACCTTACGCAAACTACTCATCGCATCGCCGCAACTCAGCCAGTTTTTCAGTGGTCAAAACCTGTTTATATCCCTCCATCCGGCCAATAACAACGATATTAACCTGCTAATAACCACAAGGGCATCCAAAACTTTTGATCCTTCCCTGTTTACCAATTTAACAGGCGCGGCCAAAAACCAGCTACAGATAAAAGCTATACCAATTGCAGCGCACGAAGGTTTCGATGTGTTGATCAAACCACTTGACCGGCATTTTTATATTTTAAAAAAGGGGAACAACATATTTTCGGGGAGCTTTTCGAAAGATCTGATAGAACATAGCGCCATCGACGAAAAAAATAAGAACAACCTCTCACCACTTCCCGAACAGCAAAACGCCAATTCGCTGGCCGAACTGTATGTTAATTATACTCAGCTCGATCCTTTGTTTAACCAGCTTTTTGAAAACAAAAACACCGACATTTTTAAAAGCTTCAGGCTATTGCCTGGTTTGGGTGCCTTAACACTCAATTACAAAAGCGATGCCCTGATGTTTAACGGATTTACAAAAAAGCAGGGCAGTTCAACAAGTTATTTAAACCTGTTTTCGGAGCAGCAACCTATCGTCAATCACCTGAAAGATATTTTTCCGGCTACAACTGCGTATAGTATGAGCTTTGCGGTATCCAACGCCGCTAAATTTACCGCCGATCTTGCATCGTGGCAAAACAAAGCCGGCGTAGGACCAGAACGTGATCAGTTGCTGGCCGATGTAAAAGCGAACGCGGGCCTGTTTTTAAAACCGGCTTTCGACAAGCTGCTGGGTAACGAGTTCGCCGTGGTTACCACCCGGTATTTTGAAAAGTTTGCTATTGTTTCGGTTAAAGACGGGGCTAAATTACAACCCCTGATGATGAATATCAGCAACATGGTTACCGATAAGGTGGGCCAGTTTAACTACAACAAACTACCCTTCTTTTTATTGGGCGATGCTTTCAGCGTGTTCAGAAAACCCTATTTTATTATCCTTGATAATTACCTGGTGCTGGCAGGCTCTGTTTCTGAACTGGAGAGTTATTACGACACCTATATTAACCGCAAGTTTATCGGAAAAACAGAGCAATTTACCCGCTTTGATAATCTGCTGGCCGAACGCAGCAACGTAGCCTTTTTCATGAACTTTAAAAATACGCAGCCTGTATTGAAAAGGGATTTGAAGCAATCATTTTACAGCGATTTTGAAAACGCCCATATTGGCTGGAAAAACTATTATGGTGCCGCTTACCAACTCGCCGCGTCCGACAAAAACTTTTACACCAACTTTTGCATGCAACTGAGCGTTCCGGACACCAGTGCAATAAAAAACTAAATTTCTTTCGTATTCACTAACCAATACAGCTCAACATCCGTAGAACTATTCAAAATAGAAATTTTAATAATTCTACCGATAATCATCCTTTGATTTTGATAATAAAATTAAAGTGATTATGGTATTTGAGCTATAATATGAATAGGATCTTTGTTTGTCTGTTTTTTGTTCTTTCGTTTCTATCGGCTTCGGCACAGCAATTTTCTCAATACAATACGGGTTCATTGTATGATTCGTTCGAAAATCCGTCGCAAAGGGCTTTTATACCTGATTCAAGCAGGGCGGTTGCTTTCAATTTCCTGATCCCGAATTTCGACGCGAACTTCTACGTAACCGGCAGGGCCCAGAGCGCGTTGAAAAACCGGGCCTTTTTAGGCAATTATGATGTTTCGGCATTAACCCCACCCGGAAAAGGCGGACTAAACCATTTTAATGCAGGCGGCAACAACTATTGGGTGATGCTGAAGTTTTACACTAACCTTAGCGGCGATGTTGAAATGGGTTTTTCGGCCCAGACCAAAGTTGAATCAAAAGGGTTAATTACAGACGAAACCATTCGTTTACTTTCAGGCTCTTCAACTTTTCCCGACGATCACTACGAAAATATATTCAACAACCATTACCAACTGCAAATCTACGATCAGTTAAGTTACACCTACAGGAAACGCTTTAGCAAGGAAATAGCCTTTGGCTTTAAGCTAAGCTATCTTTCGGGTGTTAAGTACGATAAAATTGATGTGGAAAATTCGGCTATACAATTTAACCGCATCCCGGATATAAATGGTAACGAAAGCGCCGTAATATCCATGCAGGGGCGTTATTATCACAGCTACGTACCGGGACGTTTAGACGGCCGCGATTTTCTTCCAAATTTCCGTAACCCCGGCGCATCAATAACCATAGGGGCCAGCTATTTAACCGAAGATGGCATTACCATACAAGGCAACATCAAAGATCTGGGCTTTATTCATTGGAGTAAGCGTTCGTTCATTAACGATTTTAACAATAGCGCCAACATTAACGGCATTAACTCCCCAAATAGGGAAGATAACATTTATAACGCCAGTTATAAACTATTTAGCGGCAACGCTGCTGTTACCGGTTTTAACACCAAAACCAATGCAAAGGCCGATTTTAGCGTGACAAAAAACTACTGGTTTGACGATGAAAAAACGATCAGGTATTTCCCTACCCTTATTGCCCAAAAAGAGTTGTTTTATCCGGGATTTACCGGCGCATGGGTAAACTCTGTTCAAAAAAACAACCTGATAGGTACCCTAACAGCTACTTATGATGATTATAAACTTTTTAACCTCGGGTTGCAAGTGATGGTTAAATCGCCCAATGCCGAATTTTTTATAGGCACCGAACGGCTGATCAATACGGGTCGGCTGACTTTTGCCGCGCTGAAAAACAAAACGCAGATTAATCATGTGGGCAGCTATACCGGCGCAAACATTTTCATGGGCTTTTCATTAAAGTTTGGCCGCGTAATTGAACACCCCATGAATTCGAGCTACATCGCCATGGGTGAAAAGGGATTTTTTGGCCGTTTATTCGGGCGGATTTTTAAAACGTACAATTAAGAAGCTTTCTTTCCGGCAATAAAATCCTTAAGGTAAAAAGGTTCGAAATAAGCAACATCTTCAAACCGGTCTTCCCTAAACTTTTCGTGAGCTTTGGTTGTAAGGTAAGTTGCGGAGTTAGCAAAGCCATCTAAAAATAAGGCGTTAGGATTTGAACCTAACACAGCCTTGCATTTTTCGGCTCCATCGCCAAAAAACAATATTTTGTTACCGGACAGGTACGATGAAAAGCTCTGTTCATCTATAATATCGGCAGATGTAGCCGTTATCCTGTTTCCGGTGGTATCAAATAAAGCGGTGTACACTTCCATCCTTCGGGCATCAATCATGGGGCACAATAACAGCTTACTGTCCTGCTCAAAACCATCCGAAGTAATTACGCCATAAGCCATTGCTTCAAGAGTTTCAACAGCGATCAGCGGTTTATCAAGCGCGAAACATAACCCTTTGGCGGTTGAAACCCCTATACGCAAACCTGTGTAAGAACCCGGTCCGCTGCTTACGGCTATGGCATCAATGTCATTATAGCTTACCCCCTGCTTATTCAGCAACTCATCAATGTATAGGGTAATTACTTCCGCGTGGATGTTACGGGCAATGATCTGTTTAAAATCAAGCAAGTTGCCATCGCGCGAAAGCGCTACAGAACAGGATGTTGTGGCAGTTTCAATTTGTAGGATAGTGCTCATGTTATTCAAGGTACAGGATCGTGGCCATGCCCGCCCCAGGGATTGCAACTGGCAATGCGCTTAATAGTTAACCACCCGCCTTTAAAAGCCCCGTACTTGCGGATAGCTTCCACCCCGTATTGCGAACAGGTTGGTGTGTAACGGCAAACAGCAGGCGAAAGCGGTGAAATGAAATATTGGTAAAGCCTGATCAGCAAAACAAAAAAACCGCCTGCTATCGCTTTTAAAACCTTTACTATCATTTCCATATGCCTGTTATTAACTGGCCGCTAAGTTTGAGGCGGCAAGTTCGTTACTCAACTGGTTAAGTAACTTCAACATCTTTTTTTCAAGGAAAAGATAAGGCTCAATCTCTTTGCCCACATACCCTACCGAAATCAGCACCTTTTTATCGGCAAGCTGCAACGCCTGGTAAAGCTGCTGTTGTTTATTGAGGCGGTAGGTTTCGCGCATCAATCTTTTAATCGTATTGCGATCAACAGCGTGTTTATAGCGCTTTTTCGAAACCGAAAACAAAATTTGCGCCGGATAAAGCTGTGGCTCCGTGTTTAAAAGCCAGGATACCCTGAAGGGATAACACAAAAAAGAAGAACCATTATGAAAAAGCTTGTCGATAAGCCTTTTGTTACATAACCGTTCTTCTTTTTTAAAAGTATACATAGTTGCCATTATTGAACCGGGAGGTAAGCATATAGAAACGGTTCCGAACCCTTTTAGAAAGGGCGAGGCAACCTTAATTATGCTTTGTGCCTGCCTTCGTCAGATACAGTTAATCTTTTGCGGCCTTTTGCTCTTCTGGCGGCTAATACTCTCCTGCCGTTAGCTGTCGACATGCGTTCACGGAAACCGTGTTTATTTCTTCTTTTTCTTTGAGAAGGCTGAAACGTTCTTTTCATGGCTATTTTATTCTATTCGTCGTCTTTTTTAAACAAGAGCGCAAATGTAGTTATTTTATTTATTAATTCAAATACTATTTTTCTTATCAAATAACACGCTTTATCTAAGGCATTTAGCAGCGTACAACACACCCCAACCTGTATCGAATCAAATAGACCTTAAAGACGTGATCTATTGCCGCCTTACACCATGCAATTCACACAATAAAATAAGCGCCCGTTTTTAGGCAAGAAATAGTTTTTAAGTAGCCTCACTAAAATCTATCCAAAGTACTTTAAGAACAAGGTGCTCCCTTTCCTTTGGAGATGGTTGGGGTGAGGCTTTTTCTTGTTTCACATTTTTAAATAAAAAGTTACATTTACCATTAGTTGCTACCTTACAGCACTATTCAGTATCGCGATCAAAAAGCAGTGTTAAAATACTAAAACTAATTAACGCTGAATATTTGCATGTGCTTAAAATCCTACTAATTTCTATGAAAAGTTTGTCATTTCTGTTCTTAACATTGTTCCCTATACTGGTTTTTAGCCAGGAGTTACCGGCCACGCATTATAAAATTTATAGTACAAGGGCACAGAAGCTGGTATCGCCCGATGATATCATTGCCGACATGACCGCGGCCGATGTCTTGTTTTTCGGCGAAGAGCATAACGACTCGACTGCCCATTATTTAGAATACACCCTGTTTAAAAAGCTTGCGGAAACATACCCCCAAAAAACAGCGCTCTCGATGGAAATGTTCCAAACCGATTGCCAGCTGGTTTTAAATGAGTACTTAGCCGGCTTTATACGCGAAAAAAATCTGATTACCGAGGGCCGCGCATGGCCTAATTATAAAGATTATAAGCCTATGGTTGATTTAGCTCAAGCCAATCATATCCCCGTTATTGCCGCTAACGCCCCTACACGCTACACCAATATGGTTACACGTTTAGGGCTCGATGCTTTGACACAGCTTGATAAGCAGGCAAAAAGCTACCTTGCGCCCCTGCCTATAGATACCGCTACTGGAGCCTACTATGATAAATTTGCGCAGATTATGGGTGGGCATGGCTCGATGCCCGGCATGCAGATTTACCAGGCACAAAACCTGTGGGATGCTACAATGGCCTGGTCGATAGCCCGGTTTTATAAAAATAATAAGGACTTTAAAATCCTGCAGTTAAATGGCGGTTTCCATAGCGAAGAAAAGCTGGGAACCGTGGCCCAGCTTAAAAAATACAATCCTAAAATAAGGGTTCTCAATATAGCTTCACTTTCCGACGATAGCTTTGATCGCCCCGATTGGAGCAGGTTTACAAAGCTCGCCGATTATATCATCCTTACCGATCCGAAATTACCCAAAACTAAATAGTCAGCGAGTTGATGGTTCATAGATCATGGATCATAGTTAATAGTTGATGGTTGTTTGCATGATGGTACTTTAGACCGGCAGCTATGAACTATCTACTATGATCCATGAACAACTATAAACCATCAACAATTATGCTTTTTTCGCTAACAGGTCGCGGATCTCGGTAAGTAAAACTTCTTCTTTGGTTGGCGCAGGCGGTGCGGCCGGTGTTTCTTCTTCCTTCTTTTTAAGCGAGTTTATACCTTTAACCAGTAAAAACACGATAAAAGCCAGGATAACAAAATTAAGTACCACGGTGACAAAATTACCCCAGGCAAATACCGGCCCGAGTTTCTTTGCATCGGCAAGTGCCAGCCCTTTGGTTACTTTATCAGACAGGGGAATATACAGATTACTAAAATCAGCCTTAAAAGCGATGCCAACAACCGGCATGATCAGATCGTTCACAACAGAATCAACAATTGATTTGAATGCCGCACCGATGATCACACCCACAGCCAGATCGACCACGTTACCGCGCATTGCAAATTCTCTAAATTCTTTTACTATAGCCATAAATTATAAGTTTGGTTGAATAAAGTTAATAATTAATACCATTGTGCTAAGGGTTTGCAGCCGTTTTTTGTTTTGATCGAAAACAAAAAACGGCTTTAAGCATTTAACAACTTTAGCGCAGATGCATCAAGTAATTTTTACTTAATACTAATTTGATGTATTTTTGGCTACATCTTAATTATGCTTAAACAGAACCTTCAACAAAAACTTTTACAAAAACTTTCGCCGCAGCAAATTCAATTTATAAAGTTGCTGCAGGTGCCTACTGTTTCGCTTGATACCAGGATAAAAGAAGAACTGGAAGAAAATCCCGCGCTTGAAGATTTGAGTTTAACTAATTTAAACGAACCTGAAGAACAATATCCCGATCGCGATCCCGACGATGATTATAACAACAACGACGAGGAAAAAGGCGAGATGGATGAATTTAATATCGACGATTACCTGCAGGAAGATAACGTAAACGATTACGGCTCGCGCTATGATCAAAACGGCGACGATGAGGACGAACGCAAAGAGATACCAATTGCCGTACAAAGCTCATTTTTTGAAAGCCTGCAACTACAGCTCGACCTTTTAGTACTAAGCGATAAGGACTTTATGATAGGCAAACAGATCATCGGCAGCCTTGACGATGATGGCTACCTGCGCCGCCCAATCATGTCGCTTACCGACGACCTTGCATTTTCGCAAAATGTATTTGCCGAAGACGAGGAGGTTGAAGATATGCTGAAAGTTATACAGGGCTTTGACCCGCCGGGTGTTGGGGCACGAAGTTTACAGGAGTGTTTGTTGATTCAACTGCGCAAAAAGGATCCTAATGATCCCATTATAAAAAAAGCAATACTGGTTGTTGAAAACTACCTTGACGAGTTTACGCGCAAACACTATGATAAGCTCGAAAAATCGCTGAACTTAAATTCAGTTGAGCTTCGCGGGGTGATTAACGAGATCCTTAAGCTAAACCCGAAACCGGGCGATTCGAACGAGATCAATACCAAACAAATGCAGGTGATCCCTGATTTTCACATCACCAATAACGATGGTACGCTGGTGCTCACGCTCAATTCAAAAAATGCGCCCGAATTGAAGGTAAGCCGGTCATACCAGGAAATGTTTCAGCATTATGATAAGGCTTCGCAAAAGGATAAAAAGCTGAAAGAGGCCGTACAGTTTGTAAAGCAAAAGCTCGATTCGGCCAAGTGGTTTATTGATGCTATTAAACAGCGCCAGCAAACGCTGCTTAAAACCATGAATGCCATTATGCAATACCAGTACGAGTTTTTCCTTACCGGTGATGATAAAAACCTGAAGCCGATGATATTGAAGGATATCGCCGACAGGATTGGTATGGATATCTCCACCGTATCGCGCGTGGCCAACTCTAAATATGTACAAACCGAATTTGGTACTTTCCTGCTAAAATCATTCTTCTCAGAAGCCATCCAAACCGAGAGCGGCGAAGAAGTATCTAACAAAGAGGTTAAAAAGATATTGGAAGAGCACATCGGCAAAGAAGATAAACGCCATCCGCTTGCTGATGAAAAGCTGACCGAGATATTGAAAGATGCGGGTTACAATATTGCCCGCCGTACCGTTGCCAAGTATCGTGAACAGATGAATATCCCGGTGGCAAGGTTAAGAAAGGAATTATAATTTATTAAAAGCGCATCCCTTAGATGCGTAGCAGCGATGTGCGACAGGACTCTGTACGCTATCCAGCAAATCACAGGTTATCAAGATACAAAGCGGCAGCGCCAATAATGGCGCTGTTTTGCATTTCAGAAATTTCAATTCTTATCCGATTAAGTGTTTTAGGATAGGCAAAGGTTTTAACCGACAGCCACATGGCCTCTTTAAAATAATCAAAGGCATGGCTCACCGAGCCGCCTAAAACAATCAATTCAGGATCGTAAGCGTACATCGCCATTTTTATGGCGTTGCCTATATGCGTACCTAATTCGGCGTATAATTCCAGCGCGAGGCTATCTCCGGCGCGGGCATCATTAAAAACTTCCACCCCATCCAATCCGTATACATTATTAAAGAACGAACCGCTGCAGTAATACTCCAGAACGTTATCCATGTAAGGGAACAAACCTATTTCGCCTGCACCGCAATTATAACCGGTATACAGCTTACCATTGGTAATAATGCCTGTGCCCAGCCCGGTACCGAGGGTCAGGCCAACCATATTGTCAACGCCTTTTCCTTTTCCGAAGTACAGCTCGCCAACGGCAAAGCAGTTGGCATCGTTATTTACATACACCGGGATATTGTAACGCTCCTGCATCAGCGTTTTAAGGTGAACTTCCTTCCACGAAGGAATGTATTGCACATCGTAAACAATCCCTGCTGCCACGTCAACCACACTGGGTACGCCTATGCCGATAGCGGCGCAGGGTTGATGATTTTGCAACAGGGTATCTGCAACGGTATAAACATCATTGAGCACATCCTCAATACTCCCGTCGCTTTTTATCCGTCGTGATACGATATTGCCAATTTCGTTGTTATCAACTACAGCTCCGCGGATATTGGTAGCGCCAAGGTCAATCCCTATTACTTTTATCTTACTCATTAGTGCTTATTGCGTTGTTCCTGTTATTATAAAATGGTTTATTGGTAACCGCCGGTTTGACGCGTAAACAATATCGTGAAAAAACGGTGAGTGTCAACTTTACACAATATTATTTAAATTGCTGCGCCTTGTTCAGCGATTTAAAATAAAGATGACAATCATTGTTTTTTAGGTCACTGATCATCGCTTAAAACATATTGAACATCATTTTAACCAAAGTTTCCCTAAAACAAAACATTTAACAAATACAGATGTGTTAATGGGAAACACCTGCTCTATGACCCCAAAACAAGAAAAAGAACTTACCTATATTGAAAAAGTATGGCATACCGTTGCCATTGTTGCCTTGTTGGTTGTTGTGATATTGATAGCCCGTGTTGCTTTCAATGTTTTGCTGATGATACTTTCGGGGGCGTTGATAGCAACCTATTTTCATGGCCTTGGCGATTTGATTGAGCGCAATACCAAAATGCGCCGCAGATACGCCATGATCATATCAGTGGGCGGTTCATTTTTAATTATTGCCGGATTATTTTATCTGATGGGTACAACCATACAGCACCAGATTGCGCTGTTAAAGGAAACCCTCCCGCATACGGTTAACAACGTAAAACTTAAACTGGCCTCAAACCCAACAGGGCAGCAAATTCTTGGTTATTTTTCGGGAGATAACGATCCGGATAAGGTAGTGGTTACCGTACAGCATTTTTTCAGCACGGGCTTTGGCGTTTTAGGCGATATCTACATCATTTTATTCCTGAGCATATTTTTTACCGCCAACCCCGATGTATATAAAAACGGCATCCTCATATTAATGCCCGAAAGGAAAAAGCAATTGGGCAAGGACATTATGGAAAGGATCAGCCTATCGTTAAAAGGGTGGTTAAAGGGCATGCTGCTTTCAATGGTGCTGCTTGCAATACTGCTCACCACAGGCTTAAGCATTATGAGCATCCCTGCAGCTTTGATCCTGGCTTTATTTGCCGGAATGTTAAAGATCATACCCAACCTGGGCTCGGTGATAGCCATGGTGCCCGGCGTATTACTGGCACTTACTATCGGGCCCAATTCGGCTATTATTGTGGCGCTGATTTATGTAGTATCACAAACCATCGTCAGCAATATCGTGGTACCGATAGTACAAAACCGGATGATCAATTTGCCACCAGCCCTAACCATTATCAGCCAGGTGGTTATGGGCACACTTTCGGGGGTATTGGGCATCATTTTGGCCGTACCTATTGTAGCCATCATAGTTATTTTGGTTGATGAATTATATGTAAAAAAACTGGGCGATGCCGAGGTAATAGCGCATTAAGATGGCATCATCAAAAAAATCGATATATAGCGCCCTGATCGCTAACCTGCTTATAGCCGTTACCAAATTTATAGCCGGCGTTTTTGGCCGGAGCGGATCAATGATCTCGGAAGGGATTCATTCGCTTGTTGATACGGCGAATGAATTATTGCTGCTGCTTGGCTTGTACCGGAGCCGCAAAGCTCCTGATAAAACGCATCCTTTTGGTTATGGCAAAGAATTGTATTTCTGGTCGTTTATTGTTTCTATCATGATATTTGGTTTAGGCGGGGGCTTATCCATTTACCAGGGCATCCTCCATATCCGGCAGCCCGAACCTCTTGGCAATCCTACCTTAAGTTATATCGTGTTAGGTTTATCCATCATATTTGAGGGCTCATCGCTTATTATTGCCCTAAAAGAATTTAATAGTGTAAGAGGGGAACAAACCTGGTGGGAAGCCGTGGTTAAAAGTAAGGATCCATCAACTTTTTTGGTGATGTTTGAAGATTGCGCCGCAGTTGCAGGTTTATTTATTGTAGCAATCTGCCTGTTCCTAAATCACCGATACACTATTCCTGTGCTTGATGGTGTGGCTTCGTTACTGGTTGGTTTGGTACTGGTAGGCGTTTCGGCAATACTGGCCCGCGAAAGCCGGAGTTTACTGATGGGAGAAGGCATCTCACCCGAATCAAGAGAAAAAATAACCCGCCTGGTGGAAAGAGACGGCTCCGTATTAAAAGTGATGCACATGCTCTCCACCTATCAATCGCCCGATGAGATTATTTTGATGCTGATAGTAGCTTTTAAAGAAGATCTCGATACACAGCAAATCAATAAGGCCATTGATCGCATCCGCGATTGTATCAAGCATGAATTTACCTTGGTGAGGTTTGTGTTGGTACAGCCCGAAACATTTTCGGCAGAAATTATACAAACAGGCAATGTGCTTTAATTGTATATTAGCTATTACTAAAACACCCTACCCTCATGCAAGAACAAAAATTCCATTACGCTACAGTAACCGAGGCTATAGCCAAATTAAAAGAACAAGGGTATACCCATGAGTTTAGCCTTGAAGGCGATTATTTTAAAGACGGAGAAGAAACGTTCAAGGCATCGGATTTTGAAATAGCCGATCTATACCGCTATGAAGGCCCCTCCGACCCTGCCGACGAAGCCATTGTTTACGCGCTTGTATCACCTGCCGGTGAAAAAGGCACTTTGGTAACAGGTTACGGCGTTTCTACAGATGAAGCTACTATAGAAACATTGAAGAATTTACATTATAAGTACCAGCAGGGAAGGCAGGATTAACACCTCCTGCTCCGCCCGGCCGTTCAATAAATAAAGCTCATTTAAAACACAACAGGCCCTTACCGGTTGGTAAAAGCGCCTGTTGTGTTTTGTTCCTATCCATCAAACACATCAAATAAAAATTGAGATGTATTTTGTTTTCATGATACACTAATTGATCTGCTCCAGCATTTTAATGTACAACTCAATACCTTCCCTGATTTCGTCAACATACACAAATTCATCAGCGGTATGCGAACGGGCCGAATCGCCGGGGCCAACTTTAATTGAAGGAATATCCAATAACGATTGATCCGAAGTGGTTGGTGAGCCGTAAGTGATGCGGCCAAGCGCTATACCGGCCTGCACTATGGGATGTTCTTTGGGTATTGACGATGGTTTCAACCTGATAGAGCGTGGTTTTACATCGCTGGCAACGTGCTCACGGATAATCTCCAATACCTCCTCGTTACGGTAAGCATCGGTAACCCGCACATCAACCGTGTAAACACAGCTTGCCGGTACTACATTATGCTGCGAACCTGCGTTGATAATAGTCACCGACATTTTTATCGGCCCGAATACTTCAGATTCTTTAGGGAATTTGAACGAGCGGAACCACTCGATATCTGTCAGCGCCTTGTAGATAGCGTTCTCCCCTTCTTCGCGGGCGGCATGGCCGGCACGGCCATGAGCAGTACAATCTAATACCATCAGGCCGCGCTCGGCAATAGCCAGCTGCATCTGCGTTGGTTCGCCTACTATTCCGAATGATAGTTCGCCAAGATCGGGAATAATAAGCTCAAGACCGTTTACGCCCGAAATTTCTTCTTCGGCTGTGGTGGCCAGGCAGAAGTTGTATTTCAGGTTTTCCTGATCATGAAAATAAAGAAACACCGCGATAAGCGATACCAAACATCCGCCTGCATCATTACTGCCTAAACCAAACAATTTACCATCTTCAATTTTTGCGTCGTATGGGTCGCGGGTATAGCCGGAATTGGGTTTTACGGTATCGTGGTGCGAATTGAGCAGAATTGTTTCTTTGGCCGGATCGAAATGCTTGTTCCAGGCCCAGATATTATTGAGTTTGCGGTGCGTAGTTACCCCATGCGTTTGCAGAAACTCGTTGATCAGATCGGCAGTACGGTTTTCCTCTTTGCTGAACGACGGGATCGAGATCAGCTGTTGCAGCAAAGTTACCGCCTGTTGAAATAAATTGTTGGTATCAGTCATAAATTACGGGAACAACCCTGGTGATTAACGGGCAAAATTAACACTTTGATCAGACTTTACAGAATTTTAAGAATAAGTAGAATAACGTAGCTGCCGCCGAAAACCGATCTGTATTCCAATTAACAATAAGCTAACTTAATGTTAACATGCCGCGTATTTTATTCTGCCCGTTCTAAAATTCTGAAAATTCCGGTTCAGGGGTCTTCAATTTTTGAGTGCTTATGGGTGTCGTTCATGGTGATATAAAGTATCAGCGAAAGGGCTATACATATCGTTACATACCAGTAAAACCATTCGGCATGATGATCATTTTTGAACCTGAACGCGATGTATTCGGCGGTACCGCCAAACAGGGAAACGGCTATGGCGTAGGGAAAGCCAACGCCAAGCGCACGTATATGAGCAGGAAAAAGTTCGGCTTTTACAACGGCGTTTATGGAGGTGTAGCCGCTTATAATAATTAACGCGCAAAGAATAAGCGCAAATGCCGTCCAAACATCTTTAGTATGGCTCAATAAAGTCATGATAGGGACAGTACTTAAAGTGCCCGCTATGCCGAAGCCGATGAGTAATGGTTTACGACCGATCTTATCCGACAGCAAGCCGAACGCTGGCTGTATCAGCATAAATACAGCCAGCGTTAAGGTAGAAATCAAGGTTGCATCGCTTTTGGTGAAGCCCGAAGTATTTACCAGGAACTTTTGCATATAGGTAGTAAATGTATAAAAGGCCAGCGTACCGCCAACAGTTAATCCAATTACAGTAAATACCGCTTTGGGGTACCGGGTTAATGCCTTGATAGTGCCACGCAGGGCATCCTTTTTATCCCCATGCTGATCAAACGAAGCTGATTCCTGCAAACTTCTTCTTAAATACATGGTAGTTACAGCCAATATAGCGCCTATACCGAAAGGGATGCGCCATCCCCAGTCGTGAAGTTGTTTTTCAGAAAGAAAGGCGCGTTGCAACAGCACCAATACGCCAAGCGCCAGTAATTGCCCCATAATAAGCGTTACGTATTGAAAACTGGAGTAAAAGCCCCGCCGCTTTTTAGTAGCCATTTCGCTAAGGTAGGTGGCGCTGGTGCCATATTCTCCGCCAACGCTTAAGCCCTGGATAATCCGGGCCAATACCAGCAATACCGGCGCGGCCACGCCTATTGATTTATAGCCGGGTGTAACAGCAATGATGAGCGAACCGATACTCATGAGCAACACCGAGGCGGTTAAAGCAGCTTTTCGTCCGCGTTTGTCGGCAAACGTACCCATCACCCAGCCCCCTATGGGCCGCATTAAAAAACCTATCGCAAATATGCCGGCTGTATTTAAAAGCTGTACGGTTTGATTATCCGAGGGAAAAAACGCATCTGAAAAGTAAAGAGAAAAAGCGGTGTACGCGTACCAGTCATACCATTCAACAAGGTTACCCAGCGAACCGCCTATGATGGATTTGATACGCCCGCCCGTAGTTTGAGGCGATAGTGATTTTATTTCGTTCATCAAATTTGGCGGATATTATTGGTTTTCGTAATATTAAGAATTTTAAAACGGAGCTGCAATAGCCGGATCACAACCGGTACATTTGCAACAACGAGAGCAATACAAATAATCAATACAATCCAACCTTATCTACCATTTGCCAATGTTAATTACCGAAGATTTTCTGCATTATATCTGGAAGTTCCGGCTGTTTGAACGTGAAAGCCTGCAAACGGCAGATGGTGAAACATTAGAGATCTTTTCGGCAGGCCTGCATAATTCTGATTCGGGGCCTGATTTTCATAATGCCCGCATCCGCATTGGCGAAACAGTTTGGGCGGGCAATGTTGAAGTTCACCTTTCGGCGTCTGATTGGGAAAAACATGGTCATACAACCGATGGCGCTTATGATAACGTGATCCTGCATGTAGTTTACCGTAATGATGTACCGCTGTTTTTAGCGAACGGGCGTAAAGTGCCTACACTCGAATTACACAACCGGATCAGCGAAGCATTATATCAAAAATACCACAAACTCGTTTTCGGCAATCAAACTTTCATCCCCTGCGAAAACAGTATCGCAACCGTAGACGGCCTGACCATGCAAAACTGGCTCACCCGTGTATTGGTGGAACGGATGGAAAAACGATCGGCCAATGTAGCGGCTGCCCTGGCCCTTAATAAAGGAGATTGGGAGGAAACGTTTTACCAGTTTTTAGCGGCTAACTTCGGCTTTAAAATAAACGCCCTGCCGTTCGAACTGATGGCTAAATCGTTGCCACAGCTCACCCTTGCCAAAAATAAAAACAACCCCATGCAGATTGAAGCGCTGGTATTTGGGCAAGCCGGTTTTTTAGATGGGGTGTTTAAAGATGAATATCCGCTTAAACTTCAAAAAGAATATGCCTATTTGCGAAAAAAGTATCATCTCAACCCAATAGAAAACCATTTGTGGAAGTTTATGCGCCTCAGGCCTCAAAACTTCCCTACCATCAGGCTGGCACAGTTTGCCGCGCTTATTGTGCAATCAAATCACCTGCTATCTAAAATACTGGAAATTAAAGAGGTTAAAGCGCTGCGAGGTTTGTTTACCGAGCTAAAGGTTAACAGCTATTGGGACGATCATTACCGCTTTGACGTAGCATCTAAACCTTCATCAAAAAACATGGGCGATGGATCAGTAGATATCTTATTACTCAATACGGTGGCTTTATTCCTGTTTAGTTACGGCAAACTGCACCAGCAGCAACACTACATCAGCCGGAGCCTTAAATTATTAGAAAATTTACCTGCCGAAAAGAACAATATTATCGCCGGTTTTGTTAACTTAGATGTGAAAATTGAAACCGCATTCGAATCGCAGGCTTTGCTGGAATTAAAAAATAATTACTGCAATTATAAGAAATGCCTGCAATGCGGCGTTGGCAATAAAATACTAAAACTGGCCTGACATGCTACAGCGAATACTCACATTTTTTGAACGGTACTCCTTTGGTGTATGCACCTATCTTGGCGAGCGTTTTAATATCTCTATCTCCAAAATCAGACTTTTTTTTATTTATTCCTCATTCCTGGCAGTGGGCTTCCCCCTGATATTTTATTTCTTTGCCGGGATTGTGCTTGATATCAGGAACTTTATCAAACGTAAGCACACCGGGGTAACAGACCTTTAATCCTTGATGGATTTTTGATGAGGCCGATGTTACTGATTCATTTCTTTTGATCGGAGATTGTACAAAATACGCTTCAGCTTCCATTAGCGCATTAAACAAGTTTCCCGGTTTTTACCGCGTCCTGCAGGTTGCGTACCTTAAACTTGGGGGTATAGCAGTACCGGGCAAGCTGCTTTGCCCAGGTTGTTTTATAGCCAAAAATCAGCTTGATCATTTTTACACGTGTTGAGCCCCTGGGGTAGCCGTATTTATACCAGGTAAATTTAGAAGCATCAATATTAAACTGTTCGGTAAAATCGGCGAGGAAAAGATCGATTTCTATATCAAATATATCCAGGTCGAGATCGATACTGGTATCAAGGTTAAGGCTATGAGGATCAATATTTTGGATTTTATACCTGTTGCAGTAGTCAACAATAAATTCTTTTAAGGGTGGCAGGATCTCTTCCATCTAAACGAATATTATATCACCATTCAGGCTATGAGACGTAACTTTTGGAACAAGGTTGCATACAAATTTATTTAATGTTAAAGCAGCCTCATAAATAGCGGTGTTAATGTAGGTTACCAATTTAACACGATCACAACACCTTTTTGCCCGTAAATGAACGCATTGTATTATAATTGCATAGATAATTACTGCCAACATGAACCTTAAAGTAATAGCATTTGATGCCGACGATACCCTTTGGGTAAACGAGCCTTATTTCCAGGCCACGGAAGAGAAATTTTGCAGCCTGCTTGAAAACTTTTTGCCCGTGCACACTATTTCTAAAGAGCTTTTTAAGGTTGAGGTTGATAACCTGCCGCTTTACGGTTATGGCATCAAGGGCTATATTTTATCTATGATTGAAGCGGCTTTAAGCATATCTGAAAAGAACATCAGCGTTGAAGTTGTTGAAACTATTTTGCAATACGGCAAGGAGATGCTTAATCAGCCCATAGAGTTGCTGAACGATGTGGAGCACGTGCTATCGTCACTAAAAAATCAATACCGGCTTGTGGTAGCCACCAAAGGCGACCTGCTTGACCAGGAACGCAAGCTTAAAAAATCGGGCCTGGCGCATTATTTTCACCACATTGAGATTATGAGCGACAAAAAAGAGGCTGATTACACCAAGCTGATCAAACACCTTGATATTGAACCGTCTGAATTTATGATGATAGGCAACTCATTACGATCTGATGTGATGCCGGTAATTGCCATAGGCGGTTACGCCGTGCATGTACCTTACCATACCACCTGGGCGCATGAACACGTTGAAACCGTTTTAACACATCCAAATTTTAAACAGGTAGATAGGATAACCGAAGTGCTTGAGATTGTTATGAAGTTTGGGAGTTGGTAAAATAATATGTATGCCCAAAGTTTTTAGCCTTTTAACTTACGGACTTTCGGACTAACAAACGTTCGGACTCAAACACCCTTCTCCATTACAATCAGTTCGATAGGCTGTTTGGCATCGCCAAAACGGCCGTGCGCGTGAAAAGGCTGAACCTCGCCGGTTGGTTTGTAACCCCGGCGTTCGTACCAGGCAATCAGTTCTGAACGGGTACTGATCACCGTCATGATTAGCGTATTACAACCATATTTGCGAGCATAAACCTCGGCTTCTTCTATCAATTTGCGCCCCACGCCTTGATTTTGCAGCAAGGGCAATACGCTGAACATGCCTAAATATAGTTTCGGATGCCTTATTTCAAGATATACGCAACCTGTTATACAACCGTTATCATCGGTATGCTTCAGGATGATAACTTTTTCATCATGCATATAGGTTGTAAGCATATCTTCATCAATACGGTCGCCTCCTATCAAATCAGCCTCCGTTGTCCAGCCCTGTTTGGAGCTTTCGCCGCGATAGGCGCTATTTACTAATACGTTTAGCTCGCGAACATCGGCAAGGGTTGCTTGTGTAATAACAGACATGCTATAAAATAATTAAGGTTGACAAAAATAACGTTTACCTACTTCAAATTTCATCGTTTCGGTAGCTTTTAAAAACTTTACGCCATTTTCGGTTCAGAAGAGGTTCAAGCTTTCATGTATTATGAATTTGGATGATATCAAATGACATTAAAAAAGCAGTAGGTTTAAAACCAAGCTGTATATTTATAGTTAATAACGCATCTGCTAATACTAACGCTACCATGGCTTTTATAGATTACTACAAAGTACTGGAAATTGATAAAAACGCGTCGGAAAAGGACATCAAAAATGCTTACCGGAAACTGGCACGCAAATATCACCCCGATTTAAATCCTAATGATGAAGAGGCTAATAAAAAGTTTCAGCAGCTTAACGAGGCAAACGAGGTACTAAGCGACCCCGAAAAGCGCAAAAAATATGATAAATACGGCGAAAACTGGCAGCACGGCGAAGCTTATGAACAACAGGCCCGCCAACAAGCTAACCAACAAGCTGGCGGATTTGGCGGTTATGCCGGATTTGGCGACGCGCAAGGCTACGGTGAGGACGAGGGTTTTGGCAGCGAAGATTTTTCCGACTTTTTCCAATCGATGTTTGGCGGCGCAGGCTCCGGTACACGCGGCGGCAGAAGCGCGAAATTTCGCGGACAGGATTATAATGCCTCGCTAAATTTGAACCTGCGCGATGTATTGGAAACCCATAAGCAAACGCTTACCGTTAACGGTAAAAATATCCGGATCACCATCCCCGCAGGTATTGAGAACGGACAAACTATTAAAATAGCCGGGCATGGCGCACCCGGCGTAAACGGCGGCCCCGCCGGCGACTTGTTCATTAAGTTTAATATTGCTCCTGATGCCGATTTTAAACGCGACGGCAATGACTTGTATGCTACTTTAAAACTTGACCTTTACACAGCGGTTTTAGGCGGAGAAATAACTGCCGATACATTGACGGGGAAAGTTAAGCTAAAAATAAAGCCTGAAACGCAAAACGGCACAAAAGTAAAACTGAAAGGTAAAGGGATGCCGGTTTATAAAAAGGATAACGAATTTGGCGATCTATACTTAACCTTCGATATCCGGATCCCGACTAATCTTACCGAAAAACAAAGGCAACTATTTGAAGAACTGGCAAAATCATCAACTTGAATAAAACATCATGAAAACAGCAGAATTAATAGCCGTAAACGATTTTTGTGTGTATCATAATGTTGAATACACTTTTATTACATCGCTCCATAACGCCGGACTGGTTGAGGTTACCGTAATTAACGAAACTACCTTTATCCCGCAAACTGAACTGCAAAAACTGGAAAAACTGGTTAACTTACATCAGCTGGATATTAATATTGCAGGTATCGAGGCCATATCCCATCTGCTTGCCCGCGTAGAAAAAATGCAGGAAGAGTTACGTTATTTGAATAACAGGTTAAGCTTGTATGAATAAACGCAAATAAGCATCAAACTACCCGCAAAATGCCGATTTAAATAAGTAAATTAGGACTGAATAAAAACGCTTTAACGTAACTGAATGACTTTATAAATACCTGCTTTATTTTTTATTAATAAATTATTTATTCGGTTGGCTTTTATTTTTCTGATTTACAAAACTTTGCAGGCTATCACTACGCAAAGTCCCGTCCGGTTTAGCGGCGCAAAACACACTATTAAGTTTATTTTTTTTTACATTTTATGTTGTTCGTTAAATGTATCCGCGCAGCAAAACAACCCTGATCAACAAACCCAGGTAAGCGGTCGCATCACCGAGGCTGCATCCGGCGCACCCCTCCCGTTTATCCACGTTAGTTTTACGGGCAGTTCGTACAGCACCACATCAGATGCTCAGGGCAATTACAAGCTAAGCGCCCCCGGCCTGTTTAGCGAAGTTTCATTTTCACTTATGGGGTACCTATCCGAACGCCGTAAAATTAACCCGGGGCAGGCAAATACCCTATCTGTTAAATTAAGGTACACCCAAACACAGCTGAAAGAGGTTAAAATTACTTCATCAAAAAATAAACGCTACCGCAACAAGGGAAATCCCGCAGTTGAGCTTATACAGCAAATTATTGATCATAAAGAGCAAAACAGGATGCAAAGCTCAAATTATTTGCAGTATGATCTTTACGAGCGCATCGGCCTTTCCTTTTTTAACCTGTCGGAGAAATTTATGAACGGACACTTTTTCAGCAAGTATAAATTTATGCTGGATAGTACGTCGAAAATAAACGGGCAAACAAAAATTTCACTGCCCGCATTTTTCAGTGAAAAACTTTCCGAAAATTACTACCGCAAAAACCCGTCAAAATCTATCCAAATCCTGAAAGCACAAAAACAAACCAATATCCTTAAGTTTATCGATACTACAGGGCTTGATATCTACCTCAACCGGCTTTATGGGAACAACGTGGATATTTACTCGAATAACATCTTTATCATTAACAGGCAGTTCCTTAGCCCCATTGCCGATCATTCACCCGCCTTTTATAAGTTCTTTATAACAGATACCGTTAAAAATGCCGCTGAAAAGTTAATTGAAATCAGTTTTACGCCACGTAACAAAGGCGATATTCTATTTGAAGGAAAACTATATGTTACGATGGATGGCAGTTACGCCGTAAAATCATGCGAACTGAATGTAAACAAGGAGATTAATATCAACTTTATGCGCAGCCTCAAAATCCGGCAGGATTTTAAGCGCGATTCAGGCCGGTATTTTTTGGTTAAGAGCGATGTACAGGCAGATTTTGGTTTATTTAAGGATAAGGGAATGGGAATATTCGGCGACCGCACAGCAGTATTTTCCAACTATAAACTAAACACGCCCCGGCTTCCTGAGTTTTATGAGGGAAAAGATCAGCAGATCGTTGATAACCCAAATCAGAACGATACAAGTTACTGGGCACATCACCGTCCGGATACATTAAGCGGACGGCAGGCCACAGTATATGCCCATATCACCAAACTTGAAAAGATGGCTGCCTTCAAGCGCGATACCTGGATTGCTTCCACCCTTACCGGTGGCTATGCGGCGGTAGGTCCGTTACAACTGGGGCCGCTTGGCTCAACATATGCATTCGACTCGCAGGAAGGATCAAGGCTACAACTCGGCGGACGAACAACCCCTGCGCTCAGCAAAACCATTTATTTTGAAGACCATGTGGCCTACGGTTTTCGGGATAAGCAAGTAAAGTATAACCTTAATACCTATTTTTCCTTAAACCAGGTATCGCCTTTCCGGTACCCGCGCAACTATTTTAAGTTGAGTTACCGTTACGATGCCGATTTACCCGGCCATAGCCTCACCGTAATTCCTGAACAGGCCGCTCTTACTTCGTTTACCACAGGTAAAACAGATTTCTGGTTATATAATAAAACCTATACCGCTGCCTATGTACGTGATTTTGAAAATCACTTTTCGTTCAATATAGCTTTCCGAAACTGGAACCAGCAGGCGGCCGGTGCCCTTCAATTCCGGTCAAACAACGGCGATAATAAGCTGATAAAAAATTTAACCACCACCGAACTTGAGCTTAATATGCGGTACGCGCCTCATGAACAAATCATACAGGGTACCGAAGAACGCCATACCATACGCAGCCCCTTCCCTATTTTTAACCTGCAAATTACCCATGGTTTTAAAGGTGTGTTTAACAGCACATATACCTATAACAATATCGACGCTAATATTTATAAGCGGTTTTACTTTTCGCAATTAGGTTACGCCGATATCACGCTGCTTGGTAATATCACTACCGGCAAGGTTCCGTTTCCGTTGCTGAATATTTTACGGGCCAATCAATCGATAGCGTACGATGCTAATGCCTACAATAAAATGAATTATCTCGAATTTGTAAGCGATCACTACATAGGGATTAATTATACACAGGCATTTAACGGTTTTTTTCTGAATAAGATCCCGCTGATCCGTAAATTAAAGTGGCGTGAGTTTTTTTCGTTCAAAGTGTTATATGGGGGAATCCGCGATGAAAACAACCCGGCTGTTTCAAAAAACCTGTATTTGTTTCCGGAAGCAGCAAACGGTTCCAACGGCACTTTCGCGCTTGGCAGTACACCCTACGTTGAAGGCGGGGTTGGGATAGGAAATATTTTTAAGTTTTTGAGGATAGATGTTATCAAAAGGTTTAATTACCTCGATCATCCTGCTGTATCGCCTTATGGAATAAAACTTGGCTTCCGGCCGCATTTATAAAGAAAGTTATGACAGACGGACCATAGACTATGAGCAGAATTAAATAGGCAAACCTAATCCATCAACCACTTATTAGTCATACAGCCATAACATTTATAACGTTTTAACGGCAACCAAAATAAAAAGTACCGCATAAACCAGGTGCGGCGGATGCGTTCAAGATTTGCTCTTTCCGTTCGTCCGCATGGACAAAGGCGTTTTTCAAAAGTTGATCTTAAAACAGGTTCGCTGTTCATTCCGGAGGGTTTAAGATGTATTTGGCCTCCCCCATCTAAGATTATAACTGATTAGCTAAATATAGCGAAAAGTTGTGTGTACTAAACAAGAGAATTGACTTTTATTTGGTTATTTCTGTACGGATACCGATGAAGTTGGTATCCTCCGGCCGGGCTAAGTTTATAAGATGTGATCAATTCCGTTAATATTTGGCATTGATTACATTTTTTTAAAAAAAATGTAATCGCTAAGAATTTGAACTACAGAAGCTTTGTAAATAAAGCTCAACTAACATTTGTTTAAATTATTTTTTTGATTTGTGAATATCACATGGATTTGTACTTTTGCGCCCGGAGAGTTGGCAGAGTGGTCGATTGCGGCAGTCTTGAAAACTGTTGAACTGTGAAAGGTTCCTGGGGTTCGAATCCCTAACTCTCCGCCAAGTATTATTCAATTAGGATCAAAAGCGCTGTAAATAAATGATTTACGGCGCTTTTTGTTTTTAGCCCACACCAAAATAAACTAATAAATCGCTTTGTTCCGGTGTCCTTTAGGTGACCTTTTAAGAGGTGAAACCGGTGGTCACCAGAATGCTTATAAGTTACTGTTATTAAGCATGTTCGACATTTGAACATCTTGATAACAGGAAGATATTTACTACCACAAGCGATCGAACTCATGGCAAAATATGAAGATCACCCACAATGCGCCAATGATGGTCTATTGCTTCCTGTATTGAGCAGTCAGAAAATGAATAGATCGCTTTGCGGTTGATCATTAATTTCTTAACAAACACATACAACATGACTATGATAAGTCCTGTACCTCCAAATCGACCTTAACACTTTATGGATATCAAAATATATTAACTGCAATTTTATTTTGGAAATTATTTGAACCTGTTTAAATACCGATACCCCCATATTTGCAAATAATGTGTGGCTGCATCATTTCATAGCCGCCGCCCGTTTTACTTTTAAAATTGAGTTGTCGAAATGAAAAAAAAGATCTTGTGGGGCTTGTTTGCCGTATTGTCTACACTTATCGGGTTATATCCGGTTAAATATCTCATAACCCGGGGAAAGACGGGGATTTTAAAGACGAAACCCGATTGGCTCCTGGATAGCGAGATCTGGAAATCTTTATTTTATACACATATCATTTTGGGTGGCCTGGCGCTGCTAATAGGATGGGTGCAGTTTAGTACAATGCTCAGACGCAATAACCCCAGCGTTCATCAGCTTATTGGCAAAGTATATGTTTTATCCGTTTTATTAAGTGCTGTTTCCGGCTTTTATATAGCGCTGTTTGCGGATGGAGGGCTGTGGACTTCGCTTGGCTTCAGTTGCCTGGCCGCAATTTGGTTTTATACTACTTTAACAGCTTATTTAGCTGCCAGAAATAAGCAGTTTCTAAAGCACAGGAACAGGATGATTTATAGTTATGCCGCGTGTTTTGCAGCCGTAACGCTACGGATATGGCTACCTTTGTTAATTATCGTTACCGGCAACTTCAGCACATCGTACAAAATCGTTGCCTGGCTATCATGGATTCCCAATCTGTTGCTTGCCTATCTGATCATCAAAAGAAAGCAACCCGCGGGTACCTTCGATTATCATTAAACCCGCAGCGGCTGTTATTTAAAATGGCCTCCGGAAATCCGGAAGCCATTGTGTTTTTCAGATTTCCAGCGATCTCAGCTTTTCTTCAGACAGCAGCAAATCATTAAGCATCCGTTCCAGGTATTCGTGGGTCTGGTTGCTGATTTGAGGGATGAGCTGTTTGTAATATGAAATGCCCTGCTGCAACTGGTCTTTAAACTTTGCAAGGTACTTACCTTTCTTTTCGTTGAAGCTTGCCACATAACCCGAAATATCTTTTTTCAGGTAATCGATATACAGGTTAAGCTCGTTGATAAACATATTAGGGCGGGCAGTTCCTTCAAGCAGATTTTTACGCCCGTAAATATGCCCAACCATTTCATCGAGCGTATAGGTTTTTGAAAAGAAAGCGATATTAGGTCCCGGACAAATAGTAACGGCCTTGTTTTCGCGAGGTTTTAATATGCCGTTTTTAATGAAGGTTGATGTGCACAAGCCCTCGCAAAGGCAAATCTTTTCGGTAACGACATCTATCTGCCTTTGAATCTCATCGGCAGGTAATGCGCTACTTTGCAGCTGCTTAATTTTTAAATTCTGGTATTGGCGCGACGCGGTGCAAATTGGTTCTTCGGTAAATTCGGTGTTGGATACGAGGTATTTCTTATTGCAGGGGCTGCCTGGTCGGCCTTCGGCTATCCGGCTAAGCCTCAGCTCTTCGGCCGAGCTTTTACTGAAGTTATTGAATAAAACCCCCAGCGGCGATGACGAGCTTACATAAAAATCGCAAGCCTCCGCTCCGGCCAGTTTTTGCAGTGTATCCTCGTCTACATTAGTGGCCTCGGGCACTAACAAAAACGGGCTTCCCCAGCCGGTGGCATCCATCTGGTAATGTTCGCGCAAAAAAACGTCTTCCTGCACGGTGCCTATCCCACCCTGAACACTAATTTTTTGTTGCGGGCATGCCTGTTTAAATCCTCTTTCGGCAACGGCCGGGTGATAAAGGGCCAGCAGTTCGGCCATCATATCCTCCCGTCGCTGTTTAAACTCTTCCAGTATCGGCCCCAGCAACAAACCATCGGTAGCAAAGGCATGGCCGCCACAGTTCAGCCCCGATTCGATCCTGAACTCTGATACCCACAAGCCTTTTTTGGCTAAAAACTTAGCCTGGATCAGCGCCGATCTGAAATCGCTCACTTTTAATATGATCCGCTTGCGCAACACTCCCGCTTCATCGGGGTAAAAGCCCTTAAAATTTTCAATATAGCTATACAAGCGCGGGTTCATCCCGGCCGAAAGCACTACCGACGATTCAAGATCGCTTTCGGCAAAACCTTTTAAAGCGGCGAGCGCGTCGGTGTGGGTATCGCCTGTATAGTTCCCTTCGGCATCAAAATTCATCTTATCAACCTTAGCCATAATATTAACATCAATGGCTCCTTTACTCATCCCGGCCCTCAACAGGTTTTGAAAAATTTGTTTGCTTTCTCCTTCGGTATAGTCGCTCATCAGTTCATATCCCTGCCTTAAGGCAGTTGCTTCGGGCAGCAGGTTAAAGTATCTGTCAAGATCGGTATCCTGGTTGAAGGGCATCTGTTTAAGCTGTTCAAACTGCTTATTAACAAGCTGATTTAAAAGATTAAGATAAGCTGTGATCCGTTTTGAACGGCTTTCGGGCTCACCCTTGAAAATCGGGACAAACGGAACATCATTTTTAGCCGAATGATATTGCCGCATGCGCTCAATAAGTTCGTCATCAACAATTGAAACAACGGATGAGATGCCGTACCGCGCCACCTTAAGCGGCGTATCAACAGAATATCCCAAGCCTAAAACAGGTATATGAAAGCTGTGCATATAATAATTTGTATGTATATATAAAAAAGCTGTTCATCACAGCTCTTTTTACTTATTTACTTAATAATGTAAAGATGGGCCTAACCAGCCGCCTGTAAGGTGATGCCCGTCAGCTAAAAAAGTGATGGTCATCATATTTTCACCTTTAAGAGTTACTGAAAAGCAATTAGGTTAGCGCCCGTGTGTATATACCTCCGTAGTGTACAGGTACTTTTTGCCGCTGCTTTCCCAGTTAAAAACAAGCTGCCACCTACCCTGCTTTAACTGGTTCAGCGGAATAGCTACATTACCTGTCTGGTTACTTTGCAGGTTGATATGCCTATCCAACTTATCATTATCCGGGCGCTTTAAATCAACAGTACCTTTCGCCGGCTTAGCAAATTTCACCAACAAGGTATTAGCTTCTATATTGATCATTGGCTGGGCGTTGTCCATTAGCACTTGTTTCTCTTTATCGTAATCGGTATTAAAGGCAAGCCCTTTTTCGTAATAATGCGAGTCCACATCGTCGGGCTGTCTGAACATGGCTACCCCCATGGCTATTATGTAACACATAAACGCCATCATTCCTATTACTATTCCTTTTCCCCAGTGCATATACTAATTATTAATTGCTGTTATAAAATTTGCATTCACCTTTTGAAGTGTCTTAACCAGTATCTTTTAACAGATGAATCATCCCCCATTCGTAGTTATGGTTACCGTTAAAACAACCTGCTGTATGGTAAAACTTTTACCTGCTGTTCAACAACCATCGCCATACAGAACGGAAAAATGGCGGCGCGAAGAGTATTTAAACCCGCGCCGCCATTGATAAACCATCCCTGACGTACCGGCAACGCATCGCTATAACCGCCGGTAAATCATTCCTGTTATTATGTTATTATGCTTTTGTTTTACCTTTTACGGTGTCATCATCTGTTTCCTTTTCGCCCTGCGGTTCTTTAGGGTTGGCCGGGTTGCTGCCGTGCAGTGATTTGACATAGTTAGCCACATCAGAAATTTGCTTTGGCGACAGCTGTTTTTCCCAGGTTGGCATTCCCTTGGCTTGTACACCATATTTAATGGTTTTAAACACATCGCTTATTTTACCGCCGTGCAGCCAGTAATCATCTGTAAGGTTAGGGCCAACAACGCCTTGGGCGTGATCGCCATGGCAGGGTACGCAGCTTTGTTTAAAAATGGCCTGCCCTGAGGCCAGCACAGCCGGATCAGTAACCAGTTTCACGGTATTTTCGTCAACCCGGTTGGCAGCTTTGCTCAGGTATTCTTTTTTTGCAATGTCGGCCTGGGCCATTTCGGTTTTGTACTCATCATACTGCAGCTGCCCTATACCCAACACGTGATAGATAAGGATGTAACCTACCGCGAAAATGATGGTAATGTAAAACAGGTACATAAACCAGCCCGGAATAGGATTATCCAACTCCTGGATGCCATCATAATCGTGCTCAATGATCAGGTCTTTCTCTTCAGACAATGGTTTTAACGACAGGATCTTGTTCCAAACCTCACCTTTGGCTTTTTTAGGCTTTTTGGCAGGTTTAAGTTCGGCAATAATCTGCTCCTCGGTGTAGCCCTGCGATTTTAGGGTAAGCCTTGTTAAGGCTTTGAGTGCGCGGAGCAGTACCAGCATGGATACTATAAACAATACAAGCATCCCGATAATGGCCCCATAACCAATTTCATTCATCAACTTTGCCGGAATCAGGCCGTCATCTTCGGCTAATGCAGGCTGTACTGTTGCTATCAATACAATTAAAATAAGCAGGCGGTAGTATTTCATAAATTGTAGGGGTTAAAGGTTTCAGCTTGGCTATCTTGCAATGGTAAATCGCGCATATGTTCAACATGTTGCTTTCTGAGCCTGAACAGCAAAACAGCTACTACTAAAAAGAATACAAGGAAAATACCGAGCGAGAATAACAGGTACGCCTGGGCACCCGAAACATTTTCTGTAAATTGCTTAAACATTACTTTAATTATTTGGCGGCGGTTTTACTGGCTTTAATATCAGTACCTAACCGTTGCAGGTAAGCGATAAGGGCTACTATCTCTTTGTTGTTTTTAACCTTTATATGATCATTGTAAAGGTTAGCGGCTATTTCCTTTTCCTGCTTAACAAGATCAGCATTGGCTGTTTTTTCGTAACCTTCAGGATAAGGTACGCCTAAGGTGCGCATTGCCTTTATTTTGGCGGCGGTGGTAGCCGTATCTAAATTTTGTTTTACCAACCAGTCATAATTAGGCATGATACTTCCCGGCGACATCAGGCGAGGATCCATCAGGTGATTATAGTGCCAGGCGTTACCATACTTGCCACCTTCGCGGGCCAGATCAGGACCGGTACGTTTTGACCCCCATAAAAACGGGTGGTCGTAAACAAATTCGCCGGCTTTACTATACTCCCCGTAACGTTCCGTTTCTGACCGGAAAGGCCTTACCGTTTGTGAGTGGCAGTTTGAACAACCTTCCCTGATATAAATATCACGGCCCTGTAATTCAAGCGGTGTATAGGGTTTCACGGCCGCTATGGTAGGGATATTTGACGAAATGGTTAAAGTAGGCATCAACTCAAAAAACGTACCCACCAGTATCACCAGTAAAGCAGCTATCATCATTTGAATTGGTTTGCGCTCAAGCACCCGGTGCCATTTTTCTTCATGGTTAGCTTTGCTTAAAACGGGTAGCGGCATAGCTGCTGCGGGTTCGTTTGCAACAAGTTTACCCTTTAAAGCGGTGCGGCAAAGGTTATATGCCATTACAATAACCCCAAGCAGGTACAAGCCGCCGCCTACCGAACGCATTACGTGCATAGGTAAAATACGCATGGTAGTTTCTAAAAAGGCAGGATACTTCAGGATGCCCTCGGGAGTAAACTCTTTAAGCATCAAACCCTGGGTAAAACCGGCCCAGTACATCGGGATAGCATAAAAAAGGATACCCAGAGTACCAATCCAGAAGTGAAAGGATGCCAGTTTTTTTGAAAACAACTGTGTTTTATAAATACGCGGAATAAGCCAGTAAAGAATGGCGAAGGTTAAAAAACCGTTCCAGCCCAATGCGCCAACGTGTACGTGGGCAACTATCCAATCGGTAAAATGCCCTATAGCGTTTACTTGTTTTAACGATAACATGGGGCCTTCAAAGGTAGCCATACCATAGGCCGTTAAGCCTACCACCATAAACTTCAGGATCACGTCGTCGCGCACTTTATCCCAGGCGCCACGCAGGGTTAGCAAACCGTTGATCATGCCACCCCAGCTTGGGGCAATAAGCATAATTGAAAACGCAACACCTAACGACTGTGCCCAACCCGGCAGCGTGGTGTACAGCAAATGGTGAGGGCCTGCCCATATATAGATAAAAATGAGCGCCCAGAAATGCAGGATACTTAATTTGTAGGAGTAGATAGGCCTGTTAGCCATTTTAGGCAAAAAGTAATACATCATGCCCAGGTAAGGTGTGGTCAAAAAGAATGCCACCGCGTTGTGGCCATACCACCATTGTACCAGGGCATCCTGCACACCGGCATAAACCATATAGCTTTTAAATGCTGATACCGGCAGCTCGAACGAGTTTACGATGTGCAGTACCGCTATAGTTACAAAAGTGGCTATGTAAAACCAGATGGCTACATACAAATGCCGCTCGCGGCGTTTAATGATAGTACCAAACATATTGATACCAAATACCACCCATACAAGTGTAATGGCTATATCAATAGGCCATTCCAGTTCGGCGTATTCGTGCGAGGTGGTCAAACCTAAAGGCAACGTAATAACTGCCGAAAGGATGATCAGCTGCCACCCCCAAAAGTGGATTTTGCTGAGGGCATCGCTAAACATCCTTGCTTTTAAAAGGCGTTGTAAGGAATAGTAAACGCCCATAAAAATAGCGTTACCAACAAAGGCGAAAATTACCGCGTTGGTATGAAGCGGCCTGATGCGGCCAAATGTAGTGTACTGGTTGCCCATGTTCATCCCCGGGCTGTACAATTGGATTGCAACAATGAGACCTACGGTCATCCCAATAATTCCCCAGATTACCGTGGCGATGCCAAAATTCCGGACGATCTTATTGTCATAGTAAAAGTTTTCGGGCTGCATATTAGTTAAGTATTTTGATGGTGTAAAAGTATTGCGCGCTTTTTGCCGGTAGAATGACCATTGTTTTAAGGAATAATGACTTTAGTCATTTTTTATTTTCGTCCGAGGGCTCGTCGTCAAGCAGGATCCTTACCGACGGTGTGTACAGGTCTTCATTCTGCCCGTTACGTTGAGCCCAGAAAAAGGCGCCCAAAAAAACAAGTGCAAGCAGTATGCTGCACCCGATTAAAAAATAAATAATGCTCATCGTAATTTTCTTTTTTTGGCAGCAAGGTGTGCCGCTATGCTGGTAAACGAAATAATGGTTGCCGTACTTAAAGGCATAAGTATAGCCGCTAAAAGCGGCGACAGGTTACCGGTTACGGCGTAACTTAATCCAAAAAGGTTATAACAAAGTGAAATACAAAACGAAATGTAAATGATAGTAATGCTATCCCTGGAGAATTTAAGAAAAACAGGGAGTAACTTAAGCGACCGGCCATCCAAAATAGCATCGCTGCCCGGCGAAAAGTTATTTACATTATCGGTAATGGCGATCCCCAAATCGCTTTGTTTTAACGCGCCCGAATCATTGAGCCCATCGCCTATCATCATTACCTTTTTGCCCGCGAGCTGCAAAGACTTTACAAAATCAAGCTTTTGCTGCGGCGATCTGTTAAAGAGCATATAACCGTCGTCCTTAAAGTAAGGGCGTAGCGCTTCCCGTTCGTGGTCCTGGTCGCCCGATAGCAGATAAAGTTTGTAATCAGTACCCAATTTTGTGATAGCTTCAAGTCCGTCGCGATATTTATTTGTAAAGCCGAAATACCCGGCATACGTTTCGTCAATCATCACGTGAACTTCTGTCGCTGCAGCGATGTTGGCCCCCCCTGTTAAAAACGATTGGCTCCCAACCTTAACAAGATGACCATCCACCGTGGCGCAGATCCCTTTACCGGCCAGTTCCAGGTAATCGGTAACCGGAAGCTGTTTTGAACTATGCAGGTAATTGCAGATCTGAACGCTTAGCGGATGGGCCGAATTACGACAGATGCTGTACACCAGTTGTTGCTGGTAATTATCTAACAGCGCCTTTTTACTGATCCCGTTTTCGCCACCTACGGTAATTGTACCCGTTTTATCTAAAACAATGGTATCAATAGCGGCCATTTGCTCAACAACCGCGGCATTTTTAAGGTAAAAGAAATTACGGTCAAAAACACCCAGCGCGGCCGACATCGTAAACGGTGTGCTTAGCGCCAGCGCGCAGGGACAGGCCACAATAAGTACCGCTGTAAATGCCGAAAACGCAAGATAAACATCGCCCGGCAGCCAAAACAACAACGAACCAAAGGCAATAACGAGTAAAACAATGGTAAAATACCTGCTTACTTTTTGGTTAAAAGTTTGCATTCGGTTATCCTGGACCCGGGTAAAGGCCTCGTTGTTCCATAACCTGGTTAAATAGCTTTGCGATACCGGTTTGATCACCTCAAGTTCAATGGCCTCGCCGGTTTGCCTGCCGCCCGCGTAAACCACCTCGCCCCATACCTTTTTTACCGGAACCGATTCGCCGGTAACAAAGCTAAAATCTATACGGGCATCGCCCTTTAACAATATCGCGTCGGCCGGAATAATTTCGTTGTTGCGGATCCGGATACGTTGGCCTACATTTAATTCTGATAAGGGCAGCGGCTTTTCAACGCCGTTTTCAATAGCCTGTACAGCGACCGGAAAAAACGAACGGTAGTCGCGCTCGAAAGAGATATGATAATAGGTTTTTTGCTGAACAAACTTACCTACCAACAAGAAGAACACCAACCCGCAAAGCGTATCGGCAAAGCCTGCACCGCTGTGAGTAAACACCTCGGCAAGCGTACGTAAAAACAACACAGCGATACCCAGGGCCAACGGAAAATCGATATTCAGCACCCTGTTACGCAGATTTTTATATGCCGACATAAAATATTCACGACCGCTGTAAAACACTACCGGTAACGAGAACATCACATTAACCCAGCCAAAAAAATGCCTGAAGGTTTGCTCATAGGCCGATAAACCCAGGTACTCCGGAAAGCTAAGCAGCATTACATTGCCGAAACAAAACCCGGCTACGGCTATCTTTTTTACCAGGTTATCGCCTTTGCCGGTTTGCTGCTTTTTAATTACATCCTGCAGGTTGATGAGCGGTTCGTAACCTATATCAGTCAAAAGCTCAACAACCTGCCTTAAGCCTATTTCCCTGTTATTAAAACGGATGTTTACCTGTTTTTTCAGAAAATCTATACGGCTGTAATAAATAGCCGGGTTAAACCTGTTTAACTTTTCAAGCAGCCAAATACAAGAGCTGCAATGGATATACGGGATGTACAGGGTTACGATGGTGATGGTATCATCTGTAAAATCAACCAGATCGTTTATTATAGAAGGATCGTCAAGATATTCAAACCTCTTTTCTGTACTTTTAAGTGTAGCTCCGGGGTGCGCGTTATAACTGTAATAGTTACATAAGCCACTGTTAGCCAGCACCTGGTAAACGCCCTTGCAGCCCACGCAGCAAAAATCTTTATTATCCAATACATAATGATCCTTTTCGCAATCGTTGCCGCAATGGTAACAGGTAGTTGGTGCAGAAATATTTACAGCCATTATTGATCTATTTATGAAACCAAAAATGACTTTAATCCGCCATCCGGAAAATGACGGTTATTTGCATAAAAAAATGACGAATATCATTTTTTTATGCAAATGGCTGTAAAGGCATATCTCACCGCTTTATAATCACATTAACCGGCGAATAAACATTTTAAAATGTCAGCGAACAGTTACTGTCCCAGACTCAGTTGAACGACTGCCTGAAGGCTAACGGGGATAAGCTGGTTTTCGTTTTAAACAGTTTACTGAAGGATTGCAAATGTTCAAAGCCAAGTTCATAAGCTATCTCGCTCACGCTTAGGTTGGTGGTGGAAAGTTTTTCCTTGGCCAGTTCAATTAGCTGATGATGCAGGTGCTGCTGCATATTTTGACCGGTCAGCGTTTTAAGCAGGCTGCTCAGGTAACCCGGGGAAATGTTCAATATTTCGGCGATCTGCGTTACGCTGGGCAAGCCCTGCTTTGCCAACGCGCCGCTGCTGAAATAACCGCTCAGGTAATTCTCCAGGCGCGTAAGCAGTTCATGACCGGATTTCTTACGGGTGATAAATTGCCGCTGGTAAAACCGTTCCGAATAGGTGAGTAACAACTCCAACTGCGCGATGATCACGCTTTGGCTAAAACGATCGATTACCGTGTTATATTCCTGTTCAATCTGAGTCACGATAGCGGTCAGCATCACTTCCTCCTTTTCTGAAAGATACAGCGCTTCATTCACGGAGTAACTAAAAAACTCATACTGCTTGATATTTTTGGCAAGCGGCGTACCCCAAAGAAAATCAGGGTGAACCAGAATCATCCAGCCCTCCGGCTTTTTCAAGTCGGCCGTATGCTCCATGCTTTCCACGCCAAATAACTGACCGGGTGAAATAAAGAATAGCACCCCGTCATCATAATCGCTGCTCTGCCGGCCATATCTAAATTTGAATTGGTGCATTTTCTTCATCGAGATCCAGTAAAAGTCGCTAACAAGGCTATACGGAACCTCGGCAATGAGCAGCCTAATATTTTCCATATGGACCACGCTGATCAGCGGATGCGCAGGTTTTGGCAAACCAGCGGCCTTATGATAGTCGCTGATGGTACTGAAACGGAAAAGCTTTAAACTGCTCATAGCACAAGGTACTTGTTTTTAGTGAGATTGAGTGTAAACGCCGTTTTCAATATCCGTTAACAACAAAGGATGCGAAGGGTGCCAGTTCAGATGTTCCTGTGTCCACTCGCTGGATACCGGACAATCGATCGCCGCCATCTGGGCAAACCAGCCGAAATGCCCGGCTGCTTCTTCAGCGCTGATGGATTTGACCGGCAGGTTCAGTTGTTTACCAATGGCCTCCGCAATGCTTTTAACAAAGATGCTTTCCTCGGTATTGGCATGGAAACATGCACCGGGGGTAGCTTGCTCTAAAGCCAGACGATACAACAACGCTGCATCTAACCGGTGCCCCGCGTTCCAGCGGTTCCGGCCATCGCCGATGTAGGCAGAAAATCCTTTTTCGCGCGCCAGGTTCACCAAAATAGGAATAAAGCCGTGTTTATCATCTTGGCCATGTACCGATGGCGGCAAACGCACAATAGCAGCACGAACACCCGCGGCTACAGCCGCCGCTGCCGCGCGCTCCGAAGCACGGGGCCAGGCGGGATTAAATGGCGACGGCATGTCCTCTGTAGCTACTTTCCCCGGGGTCACCAGTGCTGTGCCCGAGGTCACGATCAGCGGACGATCAGAACCGGCCAGTACACCGGCTATCGTTTCTATGGCCAGCTCATCTACCGCGCAAACTTCGGCAAAGCGGGTAAAATCGTGAATAAAGCCGCAGTGGATCACCCCGTCACTTTGTGCCGTACCTCTACGCAGGCTATCCAGGTCTTCCAGGTCGCCATAATGAACCTCGGCGCCCGCCGCTTTTAATTTGGCAGCCGATGCTTCCGAACGTGCCAGGCCAGATACCTGGTGCCCGGCTTTTAATAATTCCTGCACAACAGCAGCACCTACGAAGCCCGAGGCTCCGGTAACAAATACTTTCATAATAGTTTCTTTATGTTGATACAAAGAACCGCGGTTGAGGGCAGAAACACTTATCCGAATCCGTGTTTGGTTTAGCCGAAATCATCTTTTTTCTAATTGCGATGCCGAAACCTATTCCGATATCACTACCTATAACAACGGCAACTTTGTTTTTAACTTCATTCTTCGTCTTATCTAACAAACCAACATTTTCGCATTCCTTATTAAAAATAGATATTTATCTATAAGTCAGATTTTTAAATACCAATAAAAAGAGTTTTAGCGGCTAATATATATCCTTTAAAACTGCGCCTTGACAAGATAACAAGCAGTTTCTGTTCTGTTAAGATTAAAAAATGGCGGGCCCGAAACAGGATCCTTTACTTTAGTTAAAGGATTATCATCTCAAACCCGCCACCTGGCTGCGTTCTTTAATTTATTAACGTTGGTTAACCCACAACGGGCAATGAGCCGCCATCAATAGCATAAACGGAGCCTGTAAGATAAGCCGCAGATGGCGATACCAAAAAGTGAACAAGGTGTGCAACCTCTTCCGGTTCTGCCATCCGCCCCATCGGGATTCCGCCGGTTTGTATCATCAACTGTTTCATTCCTTCCTCCGGCGTGATGCCTGCTGCAGCACAGTAATCATCCAGAAATTTCATCATAGGCTCTGTCCTGGTGGCGCCGGGAGAAACAGTTAGTACACGCACACCTTTATCAGCCAGTTCTGTAGCCAGGGCTTTGCTGTAGCTGTTCAACGCGGCTTTTGATACTGCATAAGCAAGGTTCAAATTCCATAGTGCCTGTTTTCCCGAAACAGACGACATATGGATGACCACCCCACTCTTTTGCCCGATCATCTGCGGCAGTAAAATCCTGTCGAGCCGGATAGCCGAAATGAGGTTTAAATCTAATTCCTGCTGCCAGTGGGCATCGGTCAGCGTGCTATGCCCACCACCCGGCGTAGTTAGGCCACCCGCGTTATTGATCAGGATATCGATACCGCCGAAGGTATCGGTGATCTGTTTGGCAAGTTCCGCTACCTGCCCGGCATTGGTCAGATCCGCCGCAATAAAATGATGCGGCGTCTCCCAGGGTTTCGTTCTGGCGGTTACAATTACCTGTGCACCCGCTGCTGCTAACTCATCAGCAATTGCTTTACCTATGCCCTTGGTACCACCCGTTACCAATGCCCTTTTTCCTTTAAGATCCTGTGTCTCCATGTTCGTACAAATATTATTCTGAAACAAATGTTTCAGAATTGGTTAAAAAAATTATTTGGTTAATTGTTTAATGAAATATTCAGCCATCCGCTTAATCTTAACAGGGTCCTGGTGCAGGATAAACGACTCATACCAACCCGTCCAGGTACTGTTAAAGTAATCGGCCAGTAAAGCAGGGTCCTCGTCATCACGGATCTCCCCCTCTTCCATTGCGTTTTTGATCAGGTCATGTAAGAAGTTGTAAGCACGCTGATCGTCAGCCACCAGGATCTGTTTAACCCGCTCATCATTGGTAGCCACCTCAAACGCAGTTTTTACAGCCATACAACTGCTTTCGCCATTGATGATCACGTTCACCGCTTCGTGAATGTAATCTACTAATATAGATAAAGGCGACCTTTTACCAGCCAAACGCTTTTCCCAATCCTGCTTCCTGATATCGGTATAGTGTTGCACACAACGAACAAACAATTCCTGCTTGTCGCCGATGGTATTATATAAGCTGCTGCTGTTGATCTGCATGGCATCGGTCAGGTCGCGGAGGGAGGTAGCGTTATAGCCTTTCTTCCAGAAAACTTCCATTGCTTTTTGTATCGCAAGCGATTCATCGAATTCTACATTTCTGGCCATAACGGTACAAAGGTAGGCAAATTTGAAACAAATGTTTCAGATTTATGTCAGATTTACTACTTGAAGAAAAAAGGTAACCATTATTTTAAGGCTTATCAATTTAAGGGTGCTTTCGGACATTTTTCCGAATTACTAATCTCACATCGTAAAAATCATTAATTTATCGTTTTTACCAGGAGCAATACAAAGAAAAAGAAACGCAGTTTCATGTACAGCCAACTTTTGGAAATATCAAACAAAACACGGGTTTAAAAGCTCATGTTTTATGATGAAGAAAAGTCGAAATTGAGTGGGTAAAGCGGCCAATGTTTTAAAACTTTGGCCGCTTTTAAAAATCTATAACGGTATGAAGTCTGATGCCTTAACCTTTTACCCCAAAATCACTCACTCCTCAAACTCTTTACCGGATTGGCCAGCGCAGCTTTGATAGACTGGATGCTTACCGTTACCAATGCCACAAGCAGGGCCGCTATGGCAGCCGCGGCAAAAATCCACCACGAAATATGGATGCGGTAGGCAAAATCCTGCAGCCATTTGTTCATCAGGTACCACGCCACCGGGAAAGCGATGAGGTTAGCAATGAGTACTGTTTTCAGGAAATCGGCAGAGAGCAGCCTGATAATACTTTGTATACTTGCACCAAGCACCTTGCGGATGCCGATCTCTTTTACGCGCTGCTCGGCGGCAAATGCGGCCAGGCCAAGTAAGCCCATGGCCGATATGGCTATAGCTATACCGGCAAAGGCGGTGATCAGTGTTGACGAACGCTGCTCGGCATGGTATAGCTTATTATAGCCATCATCTAAAAAAGTATAGGCAAATGGCTGTTCGGGTACAAACCTGCTCCAAACATCCTGCGCCGCTTTGATGGCTCCTGCCGTGTTTCCGGGTGCTGTTTTAATATAAAAAGCGGCGGCCCAATCTGTATGGTTATAAATTACCATCGGACCAATTTTTTCGTGCAGGCTCCTGAAATTAAAGTCTTTCACCACACCAACCACTACACCTGAATCGCCGTTGAATTTCATACGCTGCCCGATAACCGGCTGATGAATACCGAGTTGCTTTACCGCGGTTTCATTTAAAATAACATTATGCTGATCTACATTACCCTTGCCAAACCAGTGCCCTTCCTTCATTTTTAAACTCAGCATCTTTTGGAAATTTTCATCAGCGGCCAATGTAGCTGCCGAAGGTTGATAATCAGCAGGGCGGCCATCCCAATCCATCGATCCGGACATTTTAGTGCCGTTGTTGTAAAAATTGTCCTCGCCGCTTTGCGCTACCTCGCGTACAGCACTTTGTCCACGCAGTTCGTTAGCGATGCTGTTTAACATCGAAACACGTTTTTTTTCATCAAAACCCAGTGCAGTCCACGGAACCCTGAAGGTAAACACATGCTCCCTATTGTAGCCAAGATCAACTTTTTGCATAAAATGCAACTGGCGGTAAATAACCATGGTACAAATGATCAGCATCACCGAAACACCAAACTGCAGTACTACCAGGCTTTTACGGATCCCGGCGTCTTTAAAATTAAGCGCGTTACGCCCTTTAAAAACAATTAACGGTTTAAATGATGATAATAAAACAGCCGGGTACAAGCCGTTAGACACAAAACTGATGAGCAATGTGCCCAATAAAATAAGCCATGTTGTTCCCGAAGTTAAGGGCTGAGTGAAGTGCTTTTCGGTAACCGTATTAAATGCAGGCAAAAACACCTGGATAGCGACAACAGAAAAAACCAGGGCCAACACGCTCACCACCAACGATTCGGACATGAACTGACCGAACAACTGGAGCCTGCCCGCTCCAACAATTTTACGAACGCTGACTTCTTTTGATCGAACGCTCGCCCTTGCTGTAGTAAGGTTTACGTAGTTGATACAGGCTGTGGCTAAAAGCAAAACAGCCAGCACCATAAACACATTTACCAGCCTGCGGTTGCCATGTTCAAACGATGAACTTTGCAAATCGCTTTCAAAATGCATATCCTTTAGCTTGATAACACTAAGCGTGGTGTTTTCGCTGCCTTTATTATTTTTCCGCACTATAGCGGTAAGCTCTTTGGCTATCAACGCGGTGCTTACGCCGGGTTGTAGTTTAATAAAGGTTAAACCATTGTAATTACCCCAATGGGTTGCCTGTTCTTTTTCATGCGGGTTACTGAGCTTAGCCTCAACAGGCATTAATATATCATACTGAAAGGATGAATTGGCCGGGTTATCCTTAACAACCGCCTGAACCTGGTAATTTACGCTGTCAACCTTTAGCGTTTTGCCAACCGCATCGGCATCACCAAAGTATTTTTTCGCTGTTGATTGCGTAAGAATTAAACTGAACGGGTTTTTGGTAAAACTTTCGGCACTGCCTCCCACAAAATTATAATGAAAAACATTAAACCAGTTGGCATCAACATAAGCGTATTTTTTTTCGGAGATGAGTTTGCCGTTGTTGTGAACAGTAACCATGTAACCGGGCCACAAAAAAGTATATTGCTGTATACCGGGGATTTCCTTTTTGGCAACGCTACCCAATACATAAGGCGATGATTCCCAGATCCATGTTTCGTTCCTGGTTAAATCAAGTTTGGTTTTTACCCGATAAATATTGGCCGCATCCTGATGATAATTATCAAAACTAAGTTCGTTTTGCACCCACAGCATGATGAATACCGCCGCGCTGATACCAACGGTAAGCCCTGCAATATTGATAAACGAAGTGGCGCGGTGCTTAATTAAATTACGAAATGCTACTTTAAAATAATTCTTCAACATATATTTCAGTCATTGGGTCATTATGTCATTGGGTCATTTTCTTTTCTCATCTATCAAAAAATGACTTAATGAGCGAAGCCAATGACTCAATGAGCAACCTATTCAGAACGCAAACTTTTAGTCGGGTTAGCTAACGCGGCTTTAATGGTTTGAAAACTTGAGGTGATCAATGCTGTAAGTAACATCCCTGCCCCGCTTGCCGCGAAAATCCACCAGCTTATCGCTGTTCTGTCGGCAAAGGTCTGCATCCATTTGTTCATAGCGTACCAGGCCACCGGCGTAACTATTACAAAGGCCAACCCGATAAGCATGACCAGCTCGCGCGAAAGTAAGGTTGCAATCTGCGCTACGGTTGCACCAAGCACCTTACGTACGCCTATCTCTTTAGTGCGTTGGTTGGTGTTATAAATTGCCAGGCCCAATAAACCAAGGCAGCTTATAAAGATCGATAAGCCGGTTGCACAGGTTAACAGGGTTGAAGTATGTTGTTCCGAGTCGTAAAATTTAGCTATGCTTTCATCAAAAAAGTTGTATTCAAAATCATCTTCGGGATAAACTTCCTTCCAGGCTTTTTCCATCGATGCGATAGCCGTTTTCCACTCGTTACCACCTGCGGTTTGCGGTTTAAGGGCGATGTGGAAAGTACCGTTGTCATAACGACCATTGCTGATACGGATACAGGTAGGTTTTATGGCCGCGTGCAGCGATTCGGAATAAAAATCGGCTACCACACCGATAATCTGCATCCTTTTATCGCCGTTAAACTTATCAATATACTTACCCACAGCATCAGCCGGATTTTTAAACCCGATTAGTTTGGCATAGGTGTTATTAATTAAGAACGCGTTCGTACTATCGGCATATTGTAAATTTCGGCCAGCCAGCAATTTGATGTTGTATACCTTGATATAATTAGGGTCACCATATTTTTCATATAACTCTACTTTGGTTTCCTTTTTTCCGTCGATATAAGAAGCATCTGTAGAATTGGTGCTGGTTGATGATGGCGCCGCCTTACCCATGCTGATCAGCGCTACCTGTGGCATGGACTTCAGCCTGTTCATAAAAACCTGGTTTTTACTTAAAGTTCGGTTTTTCCAGGGCGAATTAATCATCAGGATGGCATCTTTTTTAAAGCCCAAATCCTTAGTGAGCGCATAATGAATTTGCTTGCTCACCAGCACGGTAGCCATGATAAAAAACTGCGCTATTACAAACTGCGTTACGGTGAGCGATTTACGTAACCACGCATTGCGTGTTTTACTACCGTTTGAGGTTGCCTGGTTTTTAAGTACCAGCACAGGCTTGTAACCCGACAACAAGACTGCCGGGTAAAAACCTGATAGCAGGCTTACCACAACAGTAAGTAGCAACAGGAATATAAAAAGGCTGGGGTGGTGCAACAGATCGAACTGAATGCCGGCCGCGATAAAATCTTTAAATAGTTTTAAAATTACCGGAGCCAAAGCCACCGAGATAATCACAGCCAGTAAGGTGACTAAAAATGTTTCGCTTAAAAACTGGTTGATCAATTGCATGCGGCTGCTTCCCATTGTTTTACGCACACCTATTTCCTTTGCCCGTTGCGTGGCCTGGGCAGTGGTTAAATTAACAAAGTTGATACAACCTAATAAGAGCAGGAAGGCCGCTATTGCCGATAGCCCGTAAAGCGTGGTTTTATTTGCCGGGCTGCCAGAATCAAAGGTGCCGTAAGTGCTGTTAAAATGCAGATCGCTAAGTGGCTGAAGGGTAAAGTTACGGGTATTACCTTTATTTTCGGGTTTAGGCGGATTGTTCTTTTTGAGCAACTCATTCAGTTGTTTTTCAAAACCTTCTTTTGTTGCATTGGCCGACAACTTCACAAACAGGATGGACGACGAGGTAGTTCCACCCCAGTTGGTAAAACCGAGCTCATCAGCAAGAGTTTTATTGTTTTTGGCGGTTACATATGAAATAAAATCATGAAACTTAAAGTCGGTATTACCTTTTAAGGGTTCAACAATACCGGTAACAGCTACATTGAGGGTATCATAAGTGACTACCCTTCCTATCATCTGGCTATATGATAGCTGCGGAAAGTATTTTTTTGCCTGGTCTGCCGTAAGTACTGTTTGATTCGGGGCGTTCAAGGCCGTTTTTGCCGAGCCTGCAAGCCAGTTATATTTAAACATGCCAAAATAGCGCCCATCGGCAAGAATCACATTATCCTGCAGTTTAAACTTAACGGGCACTCCTCCCTTTCCGGGAACAAGTACGTTAGGCTCGCTTAAAACAAAAAACGGTGCGGTTAATTCAACACCGCTTATATTGTTGCGCACAGCCTCGGGCACCGGGCCGGATACCCCGCGGTTATGCGCTTCCTCGCCCGAAAAAGTGTAGTTCGATACAACCCGGTAAATGCGGTCGCTATCGTCAAAGTTTTGGTTAAACGTAAAATCGTAATGCACGATAAGGTAGATCACCAGTGCAGAACTAATACCGATAGACAACCCAATTACGTTAATGAACGTAAAAAATTTGTGCCGCCAGAAATTGCGCAGGGCAATTTTAAAGTAGTTTTTAAACATATCTTGTAGTCATTAAATCATTTTCTTCAGAGTCATTGAGTCATTTGGTCATTAAGTCATTTTTTTTTAATTACCCGCGTTTCAATGACTTAATGACGCGCAACAAATGACTCAATGACGTATTTACTCGCTCCTCAGGCTTTTAACCGGGTTGGCCAGCGCCGCTTTAACCGATTGAAAGCTGATGGTTAACGCGGCTACCAAAAGGGCAATTGCACCGGCCAGTAAAAACACCCACCACTGTATGCTGATGCGGTAGGCAAAATCCTGCAGCCATTTGTTCATGGCAAACCAGGTTACCGGGAACGCTATTACCGAGGCGATCACGATCAGCTTTAAAAACTCTTTAGAAAGCATTACCGTAATACTTCCTGTTGAAGCGCCCAGCACTTTACGGATGCCTATCTCCTTTACCCTGAGCCTGATCATGAAGGCTGCTAAACCAAACAAGCCCAGGCTGGCAATGATGAGCGCCACGCAGGAGAACACGGTAAAAATTTTACCGGTTTGCTGTTCTGAAGCGTAAAGCGAGGCATATTGCTCATCCAAAAACGAATAGCTGAACGGTGCTTCGGGCCTCATGCTATCCCATTCTGATTTAATATTGGTGATGAGCGATTTAATATCTCCCGTTTTCACCTTCAAAATAACCGAACCTGTGTTATGACCAGCCAGCAGCATCAACGGGGCGATTTTTTGTTTGGCCGAGGCATAGTGAAAATCTTTAATCACCCCTACGACCTTATATTGCGACCGGGCCGAGCGCACAATGGTTTTGCCTACCGGATCGGCATTGCCCCAGCCCAAACCTTTAACCAACGCCTCATTCACCAGCACCGACATCGAATCGCCGGGGAAGGAAGGATAAAAATTACGCCCTTTGATAACCTGCAAGCCTAAGGTTGGAACATAGCTTTCGTCAACATGATAAATATTGGTGTGGATATCGGCATGCCCCCCCTTGTCATCAAATTCTTTGGCCGTAATCTGTGTACCATCCATCCCGCCCGATTTTCCGGGAACAGCGCTTGATATGGTAGCACTGGTTATCTGCGGGTTACGTAAAAGCTGGTTTTTAAAGGCATCAACATTATGGCCAAGGGTATAAGTATCGTTAATAACCAACACCTGTTCTTTATCATACCCAAGCTTTTTATTTTGCATAAAATGCAGCTGCTGATATACCACAAAGGTTGATATGATCAACGCTGTAGAAACCGCGAACTGGAAAATGATCAGTCCGCTTCGTAAGGCCCCTTTACCCTCTGCTTTGGTAGAGCTGTTTCCTTTTAATACGCTGATGATCTGGAATGACGACAGGAAGAATGCAGGGTAGATCCCGGCCAGTATACCAACCACAAAGGCGGTAAACAATTCGATAGCGATAGCTTTAGGGCTCAAGAAAAACGCTGGTTCGATATGCTTCCCTGCTAAATTGTTAAACATGGGCAACAGCAGGTACACTAATCCTAACGCCAGCAATAAAGCGAATACGGTAAGCATTACGGATTCTGTAAGGAATTGCGAAACCAATCCGCTTTTTTCAGAACCCAGCACCTTGCGGATGCCTACTTCTTTGGAGCGTTTGGCCGAACTTGCTGTAGACAGGTTGGTAAAATTGATACCGGCCAATACTAATATAAAAGCCGCCAGCGCAGCGAAAATATACACGTAATGGATATCGCCGTTTGCCTCCAGCTCATATTTAGTGGCCGAATGCAGGTGGATCTCGCTTAAAGGCTGTAAGTAAAACAGGAAGGTATTAACGGCCTTACCGGCCTGCGCAACGCTGGTACCCATATCATGCGCAATTTCGGGCACTACAAACTTACGGACCATCTCAGGGAAAGCGGCCTCCAGTTTTTTGGCATCGGCGTTTTTATCCAACACAATGTAGGTGAAGAAACCGATGTTGCTCCAGGTTTGCTTAGCGTTTTCAGTAAAAGGTGTTAAGCTTAAAAAAGCGTCGCCGTGAAAATGCGAGTCGTCCGGTACCTTATCAATTACCCCGGTAACTTTGTAAGGCTTGCCATCAATAGCCAGTGTTTTACCTAAAGCCTGTTGGTTACCGAAATATTTAACCGACATGGCTTTGGTAATGACCATGCCGCTCGGGTCGGTTAAACAGCTTTTATTATCGCCATCAATCAGCGGGATAGAAAATAATTGTAAAAAGTTAGGATCAACCAGTTGTACGTGCTCTTCTTTAAACTGGCGGTCGTTGTATTTCACAAACACAGGTCCGCGGCCGGATAGCCTGGTGGTTTCTGTAACTTCAGGAAACATATTTTTAATACCCTGTGCCACGGCGATATCCACCATCGGGTACTCGCTTACGCCATTATTTTCGATGGTGCGTAAGCCAACGCGGTACATTTGTTTGGCCTGCGCCGGGTACTGATCGTAATTTAACTCGCTGTAAACATAGGCGCAGATTAGCATGCAGCAAGCCAACCCTACCGAAAGGCCGAAAACATTGATGAACGAAAATATTTTGTTGCGCTTTAAATTTCGCCAGGCGGTTTTAAGGTAGTTTTTTAACATAAGCGTACGGTTAACTCAAAAATACTTTTAAATAGCATACCAATATCAAAAACAACTAACTATCAATTACTTATAAATTATTTTTAATTATAACTGTACGAAGACGTAACACCATGTGTACGGTTATGATACAACTGTTACAGCAATTAAAAAAGGCCTGCAACTCATCGCTGCAGGCCTTCCCGTTTATTTTATAATCGATTAGTTTACAGTAAGGTTAACCCGGGTGTCGCCACGTACTTCTATTAAAGCGCCGCCGCCATTCAATTTGCCTTCTACACGCTCTTTGTCTTTATTGCCGGCAAAGCCCTCGCCCAGGTTAGCTACTACCCTATCGGCACGTACATCAAGGTTTAAACCTTGTTTTGAAGGCAATTGCAAATCAACACGACCGGCGCTTACATCAATTTTAACCGATTTACCTACGCTTAAAAATTGCGCGCGAACACTGCCCGCACTTGTTGAAGCATCAAGGCTGCAGGATAAATCGGTAAGGTTAATGCTTCCACCCGAAGTTCCGGTTACAAAATTGCCGTCAATTTTATTGCCGCTGATACTGCCGCCTGACGTAGTGGCCTTGATATCGCCTTTTAAGCCGTTAAGGTGTAACGAACCACCAGAAGTTTCGAGCCTGATTCGACCTGTACAGTTATTAGCTTCGATACTACCGCCAGAAGTTTGCAGATCAATATCATTATTAGAATTGTTTACATGGATGCTTCCGCCGGAGGTACGACCTTTAATGGTCCCTGCAATTTTGTCCAGATGCAGGCTGCCGCCGCTGGTTTCAAACTGCTGCGCGCCGGTTAAATTATCTAAATGAATACTGCCGCCGCTGGTATTTAACGTAGTAGTTACGTTGCCCGGAACATACACACGGAATGAAATGCTTAACGATTTTTTCCAATCCATGTTATTCTTTTTATTTTTTGCCGATGCATGCAGTTCGCCGCTGTTCACATCTACTTTAAAATCGTAATTTTCATCAAGGCGTTTCTGGATCTCTTCTTTCGGCAAATCACCATTGCCGTTATTTCCCTGGATAAAAACTTCTACCCTCGGCTCTTCGCCCGGGGCGCCGCTTACAGTGATGCTGCCACCAGACGTATTCACAAATACCTCTTTAACTGCTTGGCCCGATAATGATTTGGTTAGATATGGTGATTTCCAGTTATTTTGGGCAAAAGCCGCATTACCCGCGCAGGCAACAAATAACACAAGTAAGTACTTTTTCATAGTGAAAGCTATTGGGTTTATAAATACAAGACGGGTTGTTTTACCGATACGTTGCATGGTTTGTGAAATTATTTCACAATAGTGCACGTAAAAAAGCCCGTGATGACAAGGGCCCGGGAAAGTTATAAAGTTCATTTCAGCTGCAAATTGCCTATTCATTTTTAAGGCTCCGCACGGGATTAGCCAGCGCCGCTTTGATGGATTGAAAGCTGATGGTTACAAAAGCGATCAACAACGCCGCAACCGCCGATAAAACAATTACCCACCATTGTATATTTTGGCGGTAGGCAAAACCCTGTAACCACTGGTGCATAAAAAACCATGCAAACGGAATAGCGATGATAATTGCGATCAATACCAGCCTTATGAAATCTTTGGAAAGCATGCCTACAATATTAGCCACGTTAGCGCCCAGTACCTTGCGGATGCCAATCTCCTTGGTTCGCTGCTCGGCTGCATAGGCTGCCAGTCCAAATAAACCCAGGCAGGCAATTACTATAGTAAGCGTGGTAAAAATGATAAATATAGTGCCCATGCGCTGCTCGGCGCGGTAGGAGGCATCAAAATCATCATCCATAAATGAATAGCTAAACTCTTTTCCTGGTTGGATAGATTTCCATTTATCCTTAATCTGCGCCATTAGGCCGGTAATGTTGGCCGTATGCATTTTTACACTTAACGAGCCGTTATCCTGTCCGTACATCAATATTACCGGGCTAATATTATTACGTAACGATGCAAAATTAAAGTCTTTAATTACACCGATAATATGGTACTCTTTAAAAGTTTTGGCCATATTATCCATAGGCAGGTACATGGGTTTATTAAGCGGGTCTTTCACGCCCATCAACCTCGCGGCGGTTTCATTCACTATCATTGCTGCCGAATCGGTTGGCATCTGATCTGAGAAATTACGGCCTTTAACCAGTTTGATATCAAGGGTTGGCAGGTATTTATCGTCAACGGTCCAGGTTTGGGCAAGTACCGCTTTTTTAGGGTCGAGGGCACGCTCCTGGAAAACGCTGCTGCTGTTGCGGTAATCTGAGGTTGGCAAAAAGCCCGTCATGGTTACCCCCGCCACACCCGGCAGTTGCTTTACTTCTTCTTTAAAAACCCTGGTTTGCTCGCCGAGGTTGTACACCCCATGCACCACCAATACCTGGCTGCGGTTATAGCCCAGATCTTTATTCTGGATATATTTCAGCTGGTTATAGATCACCAGCGTACCGATGATCAACACTATCGATATAAAAAACTGGAACACCACCAGCGAGCTTCTGAGCATACCGCCCTTAAAACCTGCCGACAGCTTACCCTTTAAAACTTCAATAGGTTGAAAGCCCGAAAGGAAAAACGCGGGATAAGATCCCGCCAGGAAACCGATAACCAATACTGTTACCAGCAAACACGGAACAAGCCATACAAGCGAAGCCGCGTTTAACCCGATGTTTTTGCCCGATATGTTGTTGAACACAGGCAACAATAAGTATGCTGCCGCAACGGCTATAACCGTAGCAACAAAAGTTACCATGATTGATTCGGACAGAAATTGGGCTATTAAATATTTACGGGCCGAACCTAATACTTTACGCACCCCAACCTCGCGGGCCCGGTTTGCCGAGCGCGCTGTAGACAGGTTCATGAAATTTACGCAGGCTATCAGCAATATAAAAACAGCCACCGCGCCGAAAATGTACACATATTGGATATTGCCGTTATGGTCAAGCTCAGACATGAGGTTTGACTTAAGGTGAATATCCAGCAAAGGGACAAGGCTTAAGCGGTACCTGTTACCGGCACTCTCAAAAGCATCGAAGTTTAAATGAAGGACATCCTGCAATTGCGGACCGGCATTGCGGCGCATTAACTCGGGTAATTTGGCTTCAAATTGTTTTACATCAGCGCCCGGTTTAAGCAGCACATAGGTATTAAAATTGTTGCTGAGCCAGGCATTCTCCCTGCTCTCATCCTTCGATGCCATGGACAGGAAAAAATCAAAATGAAAGTGCGATTGCCTGGGCAGATCTTTAATGACTCCCGTAACCTTGTACAGCAGTTTGTCATCAAACGTAAAGGTTTTACCTACAGCCTGTACAGTATTGAAATAACGTTTGGCTATGGTTTCGGTTATTACCACGGTGTTGGGCTCAACCAGGGCATGCCCCGGATCGCCGACTATCACAGGCAGCGTAAAAACATCAAACAGTGTCGGGTCGGCAAACACCATCTTATCTTCATGAATGGTTTGATTGCCTTTTTTTACGTTATAACCGCCGCGTTGCAACAAACGGCATGAACTTTCAACTTCCGGGTAATCCTTTTTAAAAACACCCGCCAACGGTGCCGGCGAACTGGCATAATTTTGATCGATACCACCAAACCTGATCTGCATATTGGCACGGTAAATCCTGTCGGCCCTGGTATTGTATTTATCGTAGCTTAATTCATCAACCACATAAAACACAATCAGCATACAGGTGGCAAGACCAAGCGCTAAACCGAAAATATTGATGGCTGTAAATCCCACATTTTTTTTCAATGTGCGATAAGCGGTTTTTAGGTAATTTTTAAACATTAGCCCCTCCTTACCTCCCCGGAAGGGAGGAATTTTAGTTAATTATTTGTTTATAATTTTGCCTGCAAGCCCTCTCCTCAGGAGAGGGTTGGGTGAGGCTTTATTCACTTTTAAGGCTCCGCGCCGGATTGGCATTTGCCGCCTTTACAGATTGTGCGCTTACTGTTACAAAAGCGATAATTACTGCTATGATACCCGCAGCAGCAAATATCCACCGGTTTATATCATCCCTATAGGCAAAGCTTCGCAGCAATTTACTCATGCCGTACCAGGCCAGCGGCGATGCTATCAGCACCAATTTCATCAAATCTTTCGACAACATGGTTACGATAGAGGTTACACTTGCACCTAAAAGAATTTCTCAGCTTATCTCATATTGCCAACGGTTGGTCGCTTTTTTAAGCAAAAAATCCAATCACCAACCTCTAATCTCTCACAAAACCAATCACTCATTCTTCAAACTCTTCACCGGGTTACTCAGGGCGGCTTTGATGGCCTGCCAGCTTACCGTAACCATGCATACCAGCAGGCTGATAGCTATTGTTGCCAGGAAAACCCAGATACTGATACCCGTACGGTAAGTATAATGCAACAGCCACTGGTTCATATAATACCAGCTTATGGCCGAACCTATCAGAAATGATATCGTAACCAGTATCAAAAACTCTTTAGATAAATTGAACCACAGGCTGCTGATGCTCGCCCCCAGTACCTTGCGGATGCTGATCTCCTTTTTACGCTGCTCGGCAGAGAATGAGGCCAGGCCAAATAAACCAAGGCATGAGATGATAATGGCCAGCACCGTAAACGAACTTGACAATGTTCCCAACAGCTTTTCGTTGGCAAATTTATCGGCAAAGCTGTCGTCAACAAACTGGTATTCGAAAGGATATTCAGCGTTGTATTTTTTATAAATATTGCCGATAGTTTCTATACTTTTTGAAACCGGCTGATTGGGATTAAGACGGATCCCGATCTGGTTGGCCCAGTTTGGATCGAAGCCTATAATGGCAGGCTTCACGGGTTCGTAAGGTGATCCCCATACAAAATCTTTAACTATCCCTACCACGGTGCAGTTTCGCCCCTGCCATTTTACAATCTGACCAAGCGGCTCTTTTAAACGCATCAGTTTAACTGCCGACTCATTCATGATGAGCGATAAAGTATCGGCCATACGGCCGGGTATATAGTCACGGCCTTTTAGCAGTTGAAGCTTATAGGTAGATATAAAGTTAAAAGTAGTAACAATTTGATCGATGGGAATTTTATCCTCTCCCGGTAACTGCCCCGGCCAGTTAATCCCCCAGCTGCTACTGTTGCTATTAGCTATACTTCCTGATGTTGCCGTAGCATCAACCGCTGCACCCGAATTAATAATATCCGTTCTGAAAGCCTGGTACTGTTTAGCAAGGTTACCCTCGAGATCCATCTCGATCACACCATTTTTTACATAGCCTACCGGGCGATCTTTAATGTAATTAATCTGCTTATATATCAATATACTTGACAAAATAAGGCTTGTAGCAAACACAAACTGTAAAACCACCAGTACCTGCCTTGCATGCAAGGTTGCCTTACCCGTTTTATTCACTCCCTTTAAAACTTTTACAGGTTTAAATGATGAAAGGAACAAGGCCGGGTAGCTCCCCGCCAATATGCCGGTGAGCAGCGTTACCGTGATGGCGGCTCCCCAGGCCCAAGCATTGTTAAAAGGGATAACAAGGTGTTTGTTAATAACCTCGTTAAAATAATTTATTGATGCCGCCATCAATATAACGGCAACCACCAGCGAAAACAAAGCGGTCAAAATCGATTCGCCCAGAAACTGCTGGATAATAGCAAACCTGCGCGCGCCGACCACCTTACGAATCCCAACCTCGCGCGACCGGCGTTCTGACCGCGCGGTTGACAAGTTCATGAAATTGATACAGGCAATCAACAGGATGCCGATAGCCAGGAAAAAGAACAAACGCACATACTCGATAGCTCCGCCGGAGTTAACGCCATTTTTAAACTGTCCGTACAAATGCCCGCGGGTGAATGAATACAGGAACAATTTATTTTCCTTGTTATTAGGATCATAGCGTTCAATAAGTTTGCGCATTTTGGTGTTAAGCTTCTCCAGATCGACACCCGGTTTAAGCATAACAAAAGTCTGGAACGAATAATTACCCCAGCCCGATTGTTTTACCCATTGATTTTCGGCTTCATATAAAGTCCAGGGGATCACGGCTTTAAATTTGAAGCTTGAATTTGAAGGAAAATCTTTAAAAACACCGGTGACCTTTGCCGACGTTCTTCCATCTATTTTAAGGGTTTGCCCTATCGGATCCTTATCTCCAAATATCGCCTTAACAGCCGATTCGGATAAGATGACCGATGATTGATCGTGAAAAACATCATTCCTGGTGCCTTTCACAAAATCAACAGTAAACATTTGCAAAAAGGAGGCATCGGCGGCCACCAGCTTCATTTTAAGCGGCTTGTTATTATAATTTAACAAATGATCACCACCCCAATCGGTCCGTGCAACATGTTCAATTTCCGGGAAATCTTTTTTCATAGCCGGCGCAGCAGGTACAGGCATCGACTGGTTGGTGTAAATTTCGCCGTTATTGGGCTGCGTACGCATTACGCGGTAAAGGCGTTCCTTATTTTGATGAAAACCATCATAGGTAAACTCATTGTAAACATACAGCAGCAACATAAAACTCACCGCCATGCCAACACCCAAACCGCCAATATTAATGGCCGAATACAATTTGTTTTTGATTAAGCTGCGCCAGGCAATTTTTAAATAGTTTTTAAACATGGCTTTATATCATTAAGTCATTGGGGTCATTAAGTCATTAAGTCATTTTTTTATTTGCGCCAATCAAAATGACCTAATGACGCAAAGCAAATGACCTAATGACTGATTTATTCACTTCTCAGGCTCTTCACCGGGTTTGCCAGTGCCGCTTTTACAGCCTGGAAACTTATTGTTGCAAAAGCTATTACAACGGCAACAGCTCCGGCCACCGCAACCAGCCACCAGTGCAGTTCGGTGCGGTAGGCGTAATCCATCAGCCATTTATTCATGGCATACCAGGCTATGGGCGATGCTATGGCGATGGCTATCAGCACCAGCACTAAAAAATCGCGCGACAGCATAGCTGTGATATTAGCAACACTTGCGCCTAATACCTTGCGGATGCCTATTTCCTTAACTTTAATTTGCGCCGTATAGGTAGCCAGGCCAAACAAGCCAAGGCATGAAATAAATACGGCTATGCCCGCAAATATGTTAAACAGCGTGGCCGTATGCTGTTCAGTTTTATACATATCGTTATAAGCATCATCCAAAAAGGTGTACTCGTATGGAAAATTGGCGTTATACTGTTTCCAGTACTTTTCAACCAGTTTAATAGCAGCCGGTGCATCCTTACCGGTTGTTTTAACATATAGCTGCCATGCTGTTGGCCGGTACGAGAATATGGCCGGCGCAATAGTTTCCTTTAATGATGCAAAATGGAAGTCCTTAACAACACCTATAATGGTGCCATTAAGATCATGTAGTTTAAAGCGTTTGCCGATAGGATTTTTAATACCGGCAAGCCTCACTGCGGTTTCGTTAAGGATGTAGTGCGCTGTATCCGATTTTATCCCTGTAAAGCCTGTGCCTGCGACAAACTTCAACTTAAACAGTCCCATAAAATCCTTATCAATATCATACGGGTTGATAAGCAAACTTACATCCGATGCTTTTCCATCCCAATCGGTATCGCTGGTACTGCCGTTGCTGGTTATTACACTGCTCGATCCGGTACTTAATCCCTTTATTTCGGGATGGGTTACCAGCTCGGCCCTGATAGCCTCATAATGATCCTGCATGGCACGTAAGGGCAGCGCAAAAACATGCTCTTTATCATAACCCAATTGTATGGAGTGGATGTAACTCAATTGCCTGTTGATGATCAGCGTGCCAATTATAAGGCCAACCGAAAAGGCAAACTGGCATACCACCAGTATTTTACGAAATGTAGCGTTGCCTGCACCCGATATTTTACCCTTAAGCGCATTGATGGGCTTAAAAGATGAAAGCAATAGCGCCGGGTATATACTTGATGCAACAAGCGTTGCAATAATAGTTAAAGCTATAACCTGCCATACGTTAGCGTTAAACAGGTCGAAATGCATTTGTTTGCCCGAGATAGTATTGTACACCGGCATAACGGCATAAATGAGCCCGAAGGCCAGCAGCAAGGCAACAACAAAACACAATACAGTTTCGATAATAAACTGCATAAAAAGCTGGCTCCGCTCGGCACCTATTATTTTGCGTACGCTCACTTCTTTTGAGCGCAGCATTGACCGGGCGGTAGAGAGATTGATATAATTGATGCAGGCAATCAATAAAATGAGTACTGCAACAATCGAAAATATTTTTACGATCTGGATCCCGGCCGATGAACCGTCGGGATTGTAAAGATGCATCTCTTTTAACGGTTGTAATTGAAAAACACCATCGGTTGGCTTAATACCGGGTTGGTTTTTCATGTGGATCTCGGTGAGTTTGGCGGCAATGGCTTTGGTTGAAGCATCGGGCCTTACTTGCAAAAACGTGGTGGTGTAGTAATTGCCCCAATCGGCGTCCATAGCCTTCCAGTAGCCCTTACCATCATACTCCTTGCGTTTCAAATTCATGGAGAATAACATATCACCTGCAATGCTTGAGTTGGCCGGAAAATCGGCCAATACACCCGATACGGTGTAAGGATCTTTGCTATCACCCAAAATGGTTTTGCCCATCGGGTCCTGATCGCCAAAATATTTTTTGGCTGCACTTTCTGTAATTATAACCGATTGATCGTTAGGGAAAGGCGTTTTAACATTTCCCTTTAATAGTTTAAAATCAAAAAGTGTAAAAAAGGCATCATCTACAAATGAGAGTTTACCATAATCTTCTTTCAGTAATTTTTCCTGGTACCTAAAAACAGAATAGCTGTAACTGGTAACCACCCTTACAGCAGTTACTATGCCCGGCACTTCCTTTAAGCCAAAAGCGGCTACCGGCGCGGGTACTCCACCCCATACCAGCCTGCTTGCACCTGTGCCTATCGAGGCATTAACCTTGTAAATCTGGTCTGCTTTGGTATGAAAACGGTCATAGCTCAGTTCGTCCTGCACCCAAATCAAAATCAGCATTCCAACGGCGAGGCCTATAGTGAGACCAACAATGTTAAGGGCACTGTAAAACTTAGTGTTAATTAAGTTGCGCCAGGCGGTTTTCAGATAGTTTTTAAGCATAGGAGTAGGCGTTTAATAAAGAAAAACACTCCAACAAGCCCCGCTCCGCGTTAGCGAAGCAGGGCAGCAGAGACATTTTATTAACTTATTATAAAACTGATTTTGGGAGGCGACGGTGATAAGTTCTAAGCCATAAGTTTTAAGTCCCGGTTCCAATTCAGCACTTTGCTACGAACCATTAACTATCAACCATGAACTCAAAAACTACACCATGATATTCTCCATAACGGTTTGTCCGTCAAGCAATCGAATGATGCGGTGGCTGTAACGGGCATCGTGCTCAGAGTGCGTTACCATGATAATGGTTGTACCCTGTTCGTTCAAATCGGTAAGCAGTTCCATTACATCGTTACCATTGCTGCTATCAAGGTTACCGGTGGGCTCATCCGCAAGGATCAGTTTGGGTTTGTTAACCACCGCGCGGGCAATGGCCACACGCTGCTGCTGACCGCCTGATAACTGCTGCGGATAGTGGTTACGGCGGTGCATGATCTGCATTTTATCCAACACCTCTTCTACCCTTTTTACACGCTCTGAAGCGGCAACGCCGGTGTAGATCAACGGTAGTTCAACGTTTTCGAACACGGTAAGCTCATCAATAAGGTTAAAGCTTTGAAATACGAAACCGATGTTATGCTTGCGCAGATCGGCCCGTTTACGCTCGTTAAAGCGAGCCACCTCAATGTCATTAAAAATATAACTGCCCGCATCCGGATCGTCAAGCATGCCCAGGATGTTAAGCAAGGTTGATTTGCCGCAGCCCGAAGGCCCCATAATGGCAACAAACTCGCCGGTTGCCACTTCCATCGACAGCTTGTTTAACGCGATGGTTTCTACCTCTTCGGTACGGTAGAATTTTTCGAGATTGGAAATTTTTATCATTGGTGCCTCCATTGTTCAACCCCGGCTTACCGGGGCTGCTTTGTTTTTTTATGCTAAATTAATTTATTGGCTTTGATATAATGATGACGCCCCGCACTGTAGATACGTTGCAGCAAATATTTATTTTTTTAGTACAAGCTCCTGAATATCACCATAAGTTTCGTAGCTTGATGTGATCACTTTATCGCCCGGGTTCAAACCTTCGGTCACCACATAATAATCCGGGCTTTGACGGCCAAGTTGTATATTCACCTTATAGGCTCTGGTGCCATCTTCGCTCACTTTAAAAATCCAGTTACCGCCGGTTTGCTGGAAGAAACCGCCTTTAGGTACAAGCACGGCCTGCATCTGGTCGCTCAGCGCTAAACGTACCTGCAAGGTTTGCCCTTTACGGATGCCGGTCGGCGCGGCGCCTACAAACTGCATATCAACCTGGAAACTACCTGTAGATTTTACCTGTGTATACACCTTTTTAATAACCAGGTTATAGGTTTTGTCGGCAAACTGGAAATCGCCCTTTAAGCCGGTGTATATACGTGAAAGGTAGTGTTCGTCAATATCAACCCTAACCTTAAAGCCTGATTGTACGTCTATCTGCCCCAGGTGCTCCCCTTTGTTTTTGTTTTGACCAACTTCGGCATCCATCGAAGTTAATTGCCCGTCGATCGGTGCCCTCAATACCAGGCCGGCCACTTTTTTGCGCATCAGTTCGAGCGTGGTTTTCATGTGGCTGTATTGTTCCTGTGCTTGTGAAGCCTGTTGCTTAACCAGTGCGGTATCCTGCGATAAAATCTGTTTGGCCAGTTTATAGCGGTTAACCTGGTAATCATAAGTATTTTTAGCAGATTGGTATTCCTGCAGCCCTATAGCTTTTTGATCGTAAAGGTGCTTATCCAGTTTGTAAATCCTTTCAGCTTCTTTATAAGCATTTTCTACATCGGCCATGGTGTTCAGCTTGCTGATGGTATTTTGCTGGGCGTTGTTATGCGAAATCTGCATCTGGGTTTGCTCGGCGTATACAGCGGTTTCCTGGTTGGCCAGGTTAAGTTCCAGATCTGTGTTTGACAGTTTCAAAATCGGGTCGCCTTTTTTAAGGGTAGCACCGTCTTCAACATACTTTTCTTCAACAACGCCGCCTTCAGATGCATCAAGATATATGGTAGTTAGCGGCATAACCACACCGTTAACAGGGATAAATTCCTGGAAAGGGCCTTTAGTGATAGTGCTTATAGTTAATCGTTCGGTATCAACATCCAGTTTGCTTTTGCCCGATGTTAAATAAATGCTGCCCCCAATTAGTATAATAACGCCTGTAATACCTGCAATGGTTAGTATTCGTTTGCTGTTCCAGGTCTTTTTCTCAATTTTTCTGTCCACTGTATTTTTATAATATTTTGTAAGTGACAACAAAAACACATGCCACAAATTAAATAACTGTTTTACAATAACTTAAACACCTTTTATTCACTTAAAGCGTACGCTTCTGTTACAGCAAGTGTACGGTATTGATACAGTGTATTTACAAGTTGTTTAAGCATAAATCAGCATGCTTTGGTTTTCCGCTTCATTGTGAAGCATTTACATCCTGCATATGGTAAAAAACAATGCGTTTAGCATAAATTTTGTAACGTATGCGGCTGTTAACAAGTCTTTACAGTTCACAGTAGATGGATCATGGTTCATGGCAGAATGTGAAAGTTTATTTTTGCCGATGCCTTATAAAGGAGTACAATTTACTTTAAATTTATAACTTTTGTTAAATTGACAACTTCAATTAATCATGCATCGGGATTTGCGGCCATGAACAATGATCTGTGAACTATTAACTAACATATAAATGATACTAAAAAAAGCCACCGTTTTGATTGTTGATGACGACCCGGATGTATTAACCGCGGTTAAGCTGTTATTAAAGCCAGAAGCAAAAGAAATCATCACGGAAAAAAACCCGGAAAACCTTAACTGGCTGTTGCAGCGCAACGAGGTTGACCTGGTATTGCTCGATATGAACTTTAACAGCGCCATCAATACCGGTAACGAGGGCCTGTACTGGCTGCGCAAAGTGAAAGAATGGAAACCCAACGTATGCGTGATCATGATAACCGCCTACGGCGATATTGATCTGGCCGTGCGCTCGTTAAAAGAGGGCGCCAATGATTTTGTGGTGAAGCCGTGGCATAATGAAAAACTGCTCAACACCATAAGCGATCTGCTGGAAAAAAAAGAAGGCGGGGGTACAAAAAGCAGCAAAGCAACCGTTAAGAACGCCGCGGGCGATACGTCGATCCTCGGCGAATCGGACGTGATGCAGGATATTTTTTATAAGGTAAACAAAATAGCCCCTACCGACGCCAATATTTTGATTTTGGGCGAAAACGGCACCGGGAAGGATTTGATGGCAAAGGCTATTCATGAACGCTCATTACGGGCGGATAAACCTTTTGTTAAGGTGGATGTTGGCGCTTTAACAGATACATTATTTGAAAGCGAACTTTTCGGACACAAAAAAGGGGCTTTTACCGATGCCAGGGAAGACCGGATGGGCCGCTTTGAGGAAGCCCAGGGCGGTACCCTCTTTTTGGATGAGATAGGCAATATCAGCCTGCAGCAACAGGCCAAACTGCTTACCATTTTACAAAACCGACAGGTAACCCGCCTGGGTACCAACAAACCGGTTGACGTTGATATCAGGCTGATCTGCGCTACCAATGTACCCTTAAGCGAACTGGCTAATGAAAACAAGTTCAGAAAGGATTTGATCTATCGCATCAATACCGTAGAGATCAATATGCCGCCTTTGCGCCGCCGCAATGAGGACATTGTAATTTTAGCGCGTCACTTTGCCAAACAATATGCCGCCAAATACCTGAAACCGGCTATGGATTTTGACGCCGCGGCCATTAACAAACTCAAAATGTACAACTTCCCGGGCAACGTGCGCGAATTACAATATACCATTGAGCGCGCCGTAATTATGGCTGATGATAACATTTTGAGGCCCGACGATTTGATTTTTTCGATATTGGAAACCAATACCGAAAGCAGCGTAACTGATGCCGACAACATACCGCTAAGTACCCTCGAAAAAAACGCCATACTCAGGGTTATTGAAAAGCATAACGGCAACATTACACGTGCCGCCAAAGAACTTGGCCTTACCCGCACCGCCTTATACCGAAGATTGAGCAAATATGATATTTAACCGTTACGAATGGCGGCTCCTGCTGCGCGTTTTCTTGCTGCTGGTTGTTTTAGTGGTTACGGCCTTTGTAATAGTTCACCTTGGTCAGCTTTTGTACCTGGTGATCCTGCTGCCACTCGTGGCCTACTCGGTTCTGGATATGATCCGTTTTCAGCGAAAAGCCCAGGATGAAGTGAGTCAGTTTGTAGAGTCGATCCAATACCGTGATTTTTCGAGGCATTTTGACGTAAGAAAAGCGCCCAATGAGTTGAAACCGTTACGAAAAGGGTTTAACGATATCAATACCACCTTCAAGCTCATCAGCCGTGAGCGCGAAACACAATACCATTACCTGCAAAAAATACTTGAATTGGTTGATACCGGCATCTTATCCTACGAGGAGGAAACCGGCGAGACGGGTTGGATCAATGAGGCCTTTAAAAACATCATTGGCGTACCTTATCTTAAAACAGTTCACTCGCTCGAAAAAAGGCAACCTGATTTGTACGCCCAACTCATTAAACTAAAACCGGGCGAAAGCAAAATTATCACGGTAACACGAGGCAATCAGCAGGTTAAAATACTGGTAAGCGCCAGTTTGATGCGAAGCGACGAAAAACTGTACAAACTCATCGCTTTCCAGAACGTGAACGAAGCATTAGACGAAACCGAATCAAAAGCATGGTCAAAACTGCTTAACGTGATGACACATGAGATCATGAACTCGGTAGCGCCTATCTCTTCACTGGCTGATACCTTAAAAAACCGCCTGCAAAGCCCGGATATTACCGAAAACCTTGATCATAGCGACCTCGAAGATATCGAATTGGGCATTGATACCATTAAACGCCGCAGCGAAGGCCTCCTTAAATTTACCGAAAGCTACCGCAGCCTGAACAAGATCACCAAACTCGATCTGAATAAAATCATGGTTCGCGATATTTTCGAAAACCTGAACAGCCTGATGACCCCTACCCTCGAGAAAAAAAATATCGAGTTGGAGATCATCCTGCGCGACCCGGCCCTTGCTATTGAAGCCGACATTAACCTGATTGAACAGGTAATGATCAATTTGCTGGTGAACGCCATCGAAGCGGTAAAAGACCGCGAAGAACCCCGCATTACACTCACTGCCGAGATTCAAAGCGGCAAAACTTTTGTAAAAGTGATTGATAATGGCTTAGGTATGCCGCCTGAACTGTTGGATAAGATCTTTATCCCTTTTTTCAGCACCCGTAAAACAGGCAGCGGCATTGGTTTAAGTTTGTGTAAGCAGATTATGCTGCTGCATAAAGGCAATATCCAGGTGCAATCTACCGAGGGTAAAGGTTCGGCGTTTATATTATCGTTTTAGCCCCCCGGCCCCCTAAAGGGGGAGTTTAAGCGCGTCACTTATGACTTTGGGGAAACTTACGAAGTTTTGGGAACTTTGTAAGTTTAGTACATATCGTCATCCCGCCTTCCCGGAAATCATTCCAAATCCAGGTCCTGCCAATTTGACAATATAACCACAATTGGAACAACCCTTGATAGCACAAGCGTAACAATCATTTTAAATCAACCTTATTAAAATATTATTAAAATATAGTTATGCAAGAAAAAGGCAGCATTTCGATCCACACCGAAAACATTTTCCCAATCATTAAGAAGTTTTTATACTCTGATAACGAGATCTTTTTACGCGAACTGGTATCAAACGCGGTAGATGCTACCCAGAAAATTAAACGTTTGGCTTCATTAGGCCAATACAACGGCGAACTTGGTGACCTACGCGTTGAAGTTGCTTTTGATGCCGACAAAAAGACAATCACCATTAGTGATAATGGTATCGGTATGACCGCCGAAGAGATTAAAAAATACATCAACCAGATCGCTTTTTCGGGCGCTACCGAGTTCATGGAGAAGTTTAAGGAAGCTAAAGATGCCAATGAGATTATCGGTCGTTTTGGCTTAGGCTTCTACTCGGCGTTTATGGTGGCCGATAAGGTGGAAATCCAGACGCTTTCATACCAGGAAGGCGCTGAGCCTGCTTTCTGGGTTTGTGACGGCAGCACCGAATTTGAAATTGGCGAAGGTATTTTAGAAGAGCGCGGCACCGAAATTACGCTGTATATCAACGAGGAATCAACCGAATTTTTAAGTAAGTATAAACTGCAGGAGATCCTGGATAAATACTGCAAATTTTTACCTGTACCTATTAAATTCGGCACCAAAACAGAATCTGTTGAAGACGGTGTTGACGAAGAAGGTAAAACCAAATACACTTCGGTTGAAGTTGATAACATCATCAATACCACCAACCCGATCTGGACCAAATCCCCTTCTGAATTAAAGGATGAGGACTACCTCGACTTTTACAAACAGCTTTATCCTTTCAGCGAAGATCCGTTGTTCTGGATCCACCTGAACGTTGATTATCCTTTCAACCTTACCGGTGTACTCTACTTCCCTAAACTGAAAAACGATTTCGAGTTCCAGAAAAACAAGATCAAATTATTTAGCCGCCAGGTATTTATTACCGACGAGGTGAAAGATATTGTTCCTGAATTTTTAATGCTGCTGCACGGTGTGATCGACTCACCGGATATCCCGCTGAACGTTTCACGCAGCTTCCTGCAGGCCGATAGCAATGTAAAACGCATCAGCAGCTATATCACCAAGAAAGTAGCTGATAAATTGGCAGAACTTTTCAAAGCTGACCGCAAAGCCTATGAAGAAAAATGGACCGACATTGGCCTGTTTGTAAAATACGGTATGGTGAGCGAAGATAAGTTTGCCGAAAAAGCCAAAGATTTTGTGTTGGTTACCAATACCGAAAAACAAAACTTTACTTTACCTGAATACAAAGACAAAGTTGAAGGCAACCAAACAGATAAAGACGGTCAGCTGGTTTACCTGTACACCAACAACCCGGCAAAACAGGATTCGTTTATCCAGTCGGCTAATAAAAAAGGGTACGATGTGCTGGTGATGGATTCGCCTATTGACAACCACTTTATCAGTCATTTAGAACAAAAGCTCGACAAAACTTCGTTGAAACGCGTTGATGCCGACGTTGCCGATAAACTGATTAAAAAAGACGATGCCCCTGAAACCGTGCTAACCGAAGAGCAAAGCACTAAAGTTAAAGACATCTTTAACAAAGCTATTAACAAACCGGCCTACAACGTACAAATTGAAAGCTTAAACCCTGATGAACTGCCGGTAACCATTACCATGGACGAGTTTATGCGCCGTATGAAAGATATGGCAGCTATGGGTGGCGGCATGGGTTTTTATGGCAATATGCCGGATAACTACAAAGTTATTGTAAACGGTAACCACAAATTGGTAAGCCGCATATTGCAGGAAGAAGATGAAGCCGTACAGGCCCAGCTTTCAAAACAAGCGTTTGATTTGGCCTTACTATCGCAAGGTTTACTAACCGGTGCCGATTTAACCGAGTTTGTTAAACGCAGTGTTAGTTTGATATAAAACTTTTGCCTCTTGAGGTAAATTTCATTAACCACAGTTTCATATTTTCATAAAAAAACCACTCCTAAAGGGTGGTTTTTTTATTTGAAACATTGTTTAAATTTGGATGTAATTAATTAAACCTGAGCTACCAATTACTGTCAAATCTTTTTTAAACATTTTATCATGAAGCTTTTCACCCGGTTAGCCTTCGCGGCTTTATTCATATTGATCAGTGTTAACAGTACTTATGCGCAAACCAAAACAAAGGCCGAAAAAAAAGCGGCCGAGCGCGCTAAAATTAAAGAGATGGTTGAAGCGCAGAATTTTGTTTTTAAAGCAACCAACGCTTCGCCAATGAGGGGTGGCAACAGACAGTTAACATCGGATTACGATTTCACGGTGGGAAAAGATACCGTGGTAGCTTTCCTCCCCTATTTCGGTCGGGCGTTTGTGGCGCCTAACCCCGGCACAACCGACGGCGGTATTAAAGTAAACACCACCAGATTCAGCTATTCGTCGGTACAAAAAGGGGGCGGCTGGAATATCATCATCAAACCCAAAGATAAAAACATAGCCGACTGGCGCGATGTACAAAGCTTTAACCTCAGCATTTCGCAGGATGGTTACGGCTCGTTACAGGTGATCAGCACCAATCGCGATGCCATTACATTTACAGGCTATATTGAAGCAAGGAGCAAGTAAGCTGAAAGCCGAAGACTAAAAGCACAAAGCATAAAAGGGCCTGGAGCATATAAAGCTTTAGGCCTTTTGCTTTCAGCTTTCAGCTATCAACCCCGCATTGTCCTTTAGCTCTACGCCGGATAGCTGTAATTTAAACGCCTCGCTGATTAAATAAAATATTTTCTTTGCAGCCTTTTTATAGCTCAGGCCCTTATGCCGGATGTTTGAAACGCAATTGCGCGATTCGTCGGTTAAGCCCGGTTTAGGGTTGTAGGTAAGATATGCGCCCAGGCTATCGGCCGCGCTCAGGCCGGGGCGCTCGCCTATCAGGATCAGTGAAAGTTTGGCATTCAGGCCAGAGCCAATGTCATCACCAATAGCCACCCGGCCTTGTTCAACAAGGCTCATCGGCGCAAGCTTAAAACCATTACCGCTTAATAAAGGAATCAGCGCATCAAGCAGCCCCTTGGTGTTTTCATTTACCGCCGTGGCCGAAAGACCATCTGCAACTATAATAGCCACATCGTTTTCCGTCCGGTAATCCTGTAACAAATTTAAGGACGCATCATTAAGCCTGCGCCCCAGGTCTGGCCTTTGCAGGTACTGCCGCCTGTCGGTAACCTGGCTGTGTAAATGTAAAACAGGCACACAGAACTGCCCAAGTGATGAAGTAAGTTTATCAACTGCCAGTTCTGAATAAACGGCATCACGCGCGTGGGCATGTGCCAGTTTAAACTCCAGTGATTGTTTTAAGGGAATGCTTGTTCCCACGCGGCCAATGGCAATCCTCGCCGTGGTAAATTCCTGCAAGGCTTTTAATGGTTCAATTTCGTGCGGGATATTTCGTTTCATTTAATCGGCAGTAATTTACTCATATATATTATCCGGCGTTCGTTTGCAACGAGTGCTTAATTGGGTTTGCGTTTATAACGCAAACCGCGCGATGCAATCGCGAAACCGTGTTAAGCGCTCGTTACAAACGAGCGCAAGTCAAAAAGCTTTCAGCTTTTACCTTAAACTTTCCAGTAACCCGTGTTCCCTTACCGGCAGCATGTTCCCTTGTTCATCAACAATCCCCTGCCTCATCAGCCATTGCTCAAATTCGGGTGCCGGTTTTAAACCTAATACCTTACGCAGATACAATGCATCATGAAAGGAAGTTGACTGGTAATTCAACATAATATCATCTGATCCGGGAATGCCCATCACAAAATTACACCCCGCTACACCCAGCAGGGTAAGTAGGGTATCCATATCGTCCTGGTCCGCTTCGGCGTGGTTGGTGTAACAAACATCAACGCCCATGGGCAGCCCGAGCAGCTTCCCGCAAAAATGGTCCTCCAGCGCCGCGCGGATAATCTGCTTGCCATCATATAGATACTCTGGCCCGATAAACCCTACTACCGTATTTACAAGCAACGGCTTAAACTTGCGGGCTACCGCATAAGCCCGCACTTCGCAGGTTTGCTGATCAACCCCGAAATGGGCATTTGCCGAAAGCGCGCTGCCCTGCCCCGTTTCAAAATACATTACGTTGTTGCCCACAGTACCCCGCTTTAACGATAAGGTGGCCTGATAAGCTTCCTCAATCAAACTTAAATTTACCCCAAAGCTGGCGTTTGCCTTTTCTGTGCCTGCGATTGATTGGAAGCAGAGGTCAACCGGTGCGCCTTCGTTAACCAGTTGCAGCGTTGTGGTGATGTGGCTCAATACACAGGTTTGCGTAGGGATCTCGAACCGATACCGCAGTTCATCCATTAAATTAAGTAAATTACTCACGGCGGCCGGGCTATCAGTTGCCGGGTTAATACCTATAACGGCATCACCGCTGCCAAACAATAAACCATCAATAATACTGGCAGCCACGCCCCGAGGGTCATCAGTAGGATGATTGGGCTGTAACCGCGTACTGAAATGTCCTTTTAAGCCAATGGTATTACGGAAACGGGTTACCACCCCGCACTTAGCCGCTACGGCTATCAAATCCTGGTTACGCATCAGTTTAGATACGGCTGCAACCATTTCGGGCGTAAGCCCGGGGGCAATGGCTGTCAGGGTACGGCAGTCGGTTTCGTCACTTAACAGCCAGTCGCGCAGTTCGCCGACGGTAAGATGACTGATCTGGCTGAAAGCTAAAGTATCATGTTCATCAATAATAAGGCGGGTAATTTCGTCGTGTTCGTATGGGATAACGGTTTCGTTCAAAAAGTTTTTAAGCGGAACATCAGCCAGCGTAATTTGCGCTGCCACCCGCTCCTCATACCCCCCGGCACACAAACCGGCCAGCTCATCGCCCGATCGGTAGGGCGAGGCCTTGCCGAGCAAAACCTTCAGATCGGCAAATTTATAAACGCGGTGATGTATGGTATGGCGGTACATATTTTATTTCATTAGGTCATTTGCTGCGCGTCATTTTTTATTTCATTAGGTCATTAGGTCATTTTTGCTTTGTTTCATTAAGTCATGGTGATTTGGTCGTTTGCATGCACCCGAATAGCCAAGGCAATGACTTAATGACTCAATGCCCCAATGACTCGATACCCTCCTCAACCGGTGCATTCATCATCGCCTCATCTAAAGCAACTTTGTGTTTTCCTAATGCAACAAAAATGATGCATACCAATGCGATCCCTCCTGCAAAAATCAAACTCATATCGGGGTTAAAATACACCGATGCCAAAAGGCATACCACGCAAATAACCAGGGCAATTGCCGGAAAAAACGGATAAAACGGCGCGGTAAATGGCCTGTTTAAACGCGGCTCTTTTTTGCGTAATATGAAAATGCTCAGCATACTCATAATGTACATCACTACCGCGCCCAGTACCGATAGCATAATGATCTGATCGGTTTTAAATTTGTATATGAACACATAGCTTACAGCGCCGCTTACCAAAAGCGCCCAGTGCGGGGTTTTAAACTTATGGTTGATATCAGACAGCACCTTTGGCAAGTAACCGCTTCGCGCCATAGCAAAAACCTGTCTTGATGATGCCAGGATAATACCATGCAGGGAGGCTATCAAACCGAATAAACCAATGCTTGCAAATACTTTGGTAAGGCCGTTGCCTTTACCAAGCACAATGCCTATAGCTTCGGGTAGCGGATAATCCAGATGGCTTAGCTTATGCCAGTCTGTTAGGCCGCCGGTGATGATCATTACGCCTAAAGCCAGTACTACCAGCGTTATGATGGCCGATATATAGCCGCGTGGTATATTCTTTTTAGGGTTATCTACCTCTTCGGCCACCATGGCCACGCCTTCAATAGCTAAATAAAACCAAACGGCATAGGGTAAAGCAGCAAAAACGCCCGACCAGCCAAATGGCATCGGATCGGCAAGGAAATTGGATGTTTTGAAATGGGGAGATACGATGCCCAGGTAAAGCATCAGCTCAATTACCGCCAAAATGGTGATAAACACCGAAAACGTAGCCGACTCCTTCACACCCAACATATTGAGTACGATAAACACCGCCACAAAACCCACGGCCGCTTCGGTTACCGGGATACCGGGGTATAAAAAGTGTAGGTAGCTGCCTAACGATACAGCTACGGCGGGTGTAGCCACCAAAAAATCAACCAGTGTGGCGTAGCCTGCAATCAGCCCTCCTAAAGGCCCCATAGCGCGGTAAGCATAGGCAAACGCGCCGCCTGCATGAGGTATAGAAGTAGTAAGTTCGGTATAACTAAAAATAAAAGCGATGTACATAAGGGTGATAACCAGCGTGGCTATCAACAATCCCACCGTGCCCGATACCCCCCACCCCAAATTCCAGCCAAAATACTCGCCCGAAATAACTAAACCTACAGCAATTGCCCATAAATGAACTGGTTTTAATACTTTTTTTAATTGCTCTGTAGATTTTTCTGCCATAAACTGCCCGATTCAAATAATAATTAGCGGCTTAAATTACTTAAACAACAAGTTAAATCAAAATCGAAAGACGTTATGGAATTGTTAACGATTATTTTTTTGAAATCAAGCCCAATTCATCGCGTAACAAGTCGTTTTTACTTAACATCCCATCAAATAAACGATTACTCTTCGCCATTAAGACCGGCAAACAATAAAAATGCCGGAAAATTGCTTACCGGCAGTAATTATTGTCATAAAAAATCGGGAAGCAGGGCAACTATACCATCAACTTATCTTTTAAATACCCCATACTGGCCGTTATGCTGGCGTAAGCATCCTTAGGCATATCGTGCTCTACAAAAAAGTGCTTCATACCTGCCGATTTTGCCGCGGCGAAAATAGGTTTAAAATCAATAGTGCCGCTACCAACGGGTTGAATGTTCTCGCGCGAAGCATCCAGGTCTTTCACATGCCAAAGCGGGAAACGTCCCGGATGTGCTTTAAACATCTCAACCGGATTTTTGCCGGCCTTTACGGCCCAGGCCAGGTCAAGTTCCATTTTAACATTCCGGGCGTCAGTTTCGCTCAGTAATAAATCGTAAGGCACTTTACCGTCAACTGCTTTAAACTCCATGTCATGGTTATGATAAGCAAACACAAGTCCGGCTTTTTTTGCGGCTTCGCCGGTTTTGTTCAATACCCCGATGGTGCTTTTCACTTCCTCTAAGGTTGCAGTTGGCGAGTTTGCGCAAACCAGGTATTTCACGCCGCCCTCGGCAGCTTCATCAATTACCTGCTGCATGTTATCGCGCAGGTTCAATACAGGGGGCAATACTAAAGGCTTACCATCCGCGCCTACCGGCATTTTGGTTCCGGGGGGCAATTTAAACGGCGCGCCCAATACGTGGTGCGACACCCAGCTCAGGCCAAGATCATTTGCCATGGCCTTAAACTCTTTGGGTTTCATGCCATAATACCCGCCTTTTTTACTAAAGGCCGATTCTAATTCCTTATAGCCTATACCCGCAATTTTAGTAAGCGTACCCTTAACGTCTTCATCTATAACGCCGAAAAAGGTGAACAACTGCAAACCAACCGGATGATGTTCCATTGGCGTTAAAAAGCCGGCCGCCTTACCTGATAAAGCCATGCCGCCCAAAGCAAGCGCACCGGCGCCTTTAATAAAGTTTCTCCTGCTGTAAATCATGTTTTGATAATGGTTAATAATTAACTGGTACAGTAAAGCTAATTATTAATTATCAGCAAATTAAATTATTGTGTAAAAAAGACACGATGATTATCAGAATGCGTGATTTACTAATTAACAATATCCGGCAGGCTGTTATGCTTCATGGATGATACAATGAAAGTGATTATAGCAATAATCAGCCCGAACATAAACACATTATAGGCGGCCCTTAAAAGGCGGTATTTACGCCCCAGCACTACGCCCTGCGTATGGATATCCTTAATCAGGGTTTCGTACAAGTATTCCTTATCGTTTAAAACCAGCTTCATGCCAACAGAAAAGTCATCCAGCCTCATACGGTAAAAATTACCGAAAAACAGCAGGTTTGCTTTTTTATTCTCCAGGTCTTTTACGCTGAACTTACCACGCGGTATAGATGGCCGGGTTGATAAAATAGCGAGGATCATGGTGACCAGGCTCACCGTGAGTAAAAGGTACGAGGGCACCATCAAAAACGAATTATCCTTTAGTTTACGCAGCACCAAACTTATAATGGCCGATATGATGATGGAATTAACGGTAATCAGGATCTGGGCTTTGTTATCTGCCATATCACTTAAACGCTGATCGGTGCTGGAGGTAACTTTCAACAAAGTTTCAATACCTAAATCTACCTCAGCGGTTTGCTCTTTATTTGGGGGTAAGGTGTCCTGATCTGCCATTTGTTTTTTTTATGAGCTGATGAATTTATCGGTTTTTCTTTGTGTTTATTAACAGCATTAGCAATAATATGGGCGTTGCCAGCGGCCGGGCTATCCGCTCATACTGCACAAGCCTTAGCCACAGGCCGGTTCCGATAACCGAAATTAAAATCAATCCACATACAAACAATTGGCAATCAAACCTGTCCAACCGGTTTGGTGTGCAGCGCCGAGGCCTTTGCCCGTATCGCCATCAAAAAACTCGTAAAACAGGATGTGATCTTTAAAATACGGATCGGTTTGCAGCTTTCCGTTTTTACCGTATACGGGCCTCTCCTCTTTTTCATTGCGCAAAAACAGTTTTGATACCCGGGCGTAAAGCTCGTTGGCTACCTCCTTCAGGTTCATAAAATTACCTGAGCCGGTGGGGCATTCAATTTTAAAATCGTTGCCGTAATATTGATGGAAACGGTGAAGGCTATCAATAATCAGGTAATTAATAGGCATCCAGATGGGGCCGCGCCAGTTACTGTTGCCGCCAAAAAGGCCGCTGTCGCTATCGCCGGGCACATAGCTTATCCCAAACTCAACACCATTCACCGAAACATGGTATGGATGTTTTAAATGGTATTTTGATAAGGAACGGATGCCATACTCGCTTAAAAACTCGTTTTCATCCAGCATGTATTTCAACAGGGATTTCATGCGGTAACCCCGCAACAGGCTGATCAGGTGCCTGCTTTCATTACCCTTTTCGCCCCAGCGCGATACCAGAGAAGCGAGGTCCGGTCGTTTTTCGGCAAACCATTTCAGGCGATCCTGAAAAATAGGGTTATCCATAATATCCTTTTCTTCCAACACTTCGGTAGCAAACAGGGGGATCAGACCAACAATGCTCCTTACCCGTAATTTTACCGAACCATCATCCGGAAAGCGGATCTGGTCGTAAAAAAAGCCATCCTCATCGTCCCAAAGCCCCTCATCGTGTTCGCCAAAGTTCGACATCGCGCCAACGATATAAATAAAGTGCTCAAAAAATTTAGAGGCGATATCAGAATAGGCTTTATCTGTTTGCGCGAGTTCGGTAGCTATGCGCAGCAGGTTAAGCGAGTACATGGCCATCCAGCTGGTACCATCGGCCTGCTCCAGGTGCTGCCCCCAGGGCAAATGCATATTCCTGTCAAAAACGCCAACATTATCCATCCCCAAAAAGCCACCTTCAAAAATGTTATTCCCCGACTCGTCCTTACGGTTTACCCACCAGGTAAAGTTGAGCATCAGTTTATGAAAAACGCGTTCCAGAAAATAGGTGTCACCCTTACCATTGTTGGCTTCCTTATCAGCCTTGTAAATATTCCATACCGCCATGGCATGTACGGGGGGATTGGCATCACCAAAATCCCACTCGTAGGCCGGCAACTGCCCGTTAGGGTGCATATACCAATCGCGGGTAAGCAGCACCAGCTGATTTTTGGCAAAAGCCATATCAACAGTAGCCAGCGGCAGGCAATGAAAGGCCAGGTCCCAGGCGGCAAACCAGGGATACTCCCATTTATCGGGCATGGATATGATATCGCGGGTGTTTAAATGCTTCCATTTGCTGTTGCGGGCATTCTGGCGTTGGGCGGGCGGTTTGGGCATGCCCTTATCACCGCTAAGCCAGTGGCGGATATCGGAGTAATAAAACTGCTTATTCCACAACATACCGGCAAAAGCCTGCCGCTGGATCAGCCTGCGGTCGGCACTCATGGCTTCGCCGTGGATATCATTATAAAACTGGTCGGCCTCGGTAAGGCGGGTGGCAAAAATCTGGTCAAAATCCTCGAAACTGTATTTCGCATCTTCCGAGAGGCGTAAGCGTAAGGTAACACTTTCTCCGCCGGGTATCACCAGGTCATAATTCGCCGCCGCCTTAGTGCCTGTTTTTTTGGGGTTAACAGTATCAGCACCGGAAACGATATAGTCGTTGATGCCATCTTTATAATATTTTCGCCCATCGTTATAATTATATAACCTGCGCGAGTTGGTTTCATTATCACAAAACAACAGTTCGGCCCCGCCTTCAACATGCAGCCACATCTGGCCAAGTTCTTTCTGAAAAACGCTGATCACTTTGTTTGAATGTGCTGTGAGATCGGGCTTGCGCGAATCATACCCCCAGCCCCAGGTGTTACGGAACCACAATGAAGGCATTATATTCAGCGGCGAGTCTTTATCGCCGCGGTTATGAATGGTTATCTTAATCAGGATATCTTCCTGCGCGGCCTTAGCATATTCTGTAAAAACATCAAAGTATTCGTTTTCATCAAAAATACCGGTATCCATCAATTCAAACTCCGGATCCTGCCTGCCGCGGCTCTTGTTTTCATCAACCAGGCGTTTGTACGGAAATTCGTTTTGAGGATACTTGTACAGTGTTTTCATGTACGAGTGCGTGGGGGTGCTATCCAGGTAATAATACATCTCCTTCACATCCTCGCCATGGTTCCCCTCGGGGTTGCTTAAACCAAAATAGCGCTCTTTAATAATTGGGTCCTTTTTATTCCAGAGCGCTATGGCAAAGCAGAGGTACTGCTGCCTGTCGCAAATACCGGCAATTCCCTCCTCTCCCCAGCGGTAGGCTTTGCTTCGGGCCATATCATGGGTAATATAGTTCCATGCATCCCCGTTAGCGCTGTAGTCTTCGCGCACGGTGCCCCATTGGCGGTCACTTACATAAGGCCCCCATTTTTTCCAACTTGTATCCTTTAACCTTGATTGTTCCGCATTCATCGTGTAGACAGCAATTTACAAATACCTTAGTTTAAGGTAAGCGTTTGCAAAGTATATTTTATCGGCGAAATTTACAGCTATAAAAGGCAGGTTTTACGGTTTGATGAAAAACCGGGGCAATTGGCCTTTTTATATATTAACGTGAGTTCGGGCTCAGTCGAGACTTGCGCTCATCTGTGATGAGCGCTTAACCTGGATTTGCGTTTGTAACGCAACAACCTAATTAAATTGCGCTCATCTGCGATGAGTGCTTAACCTGGGTTTGCGTTTGTAACGCAACCGTCCAACTTATAAATATGGCTAAGTAAAGTACCTTCGGCTTTTCCAATCAGGTTGTGTAGTAAGTTCATTTGAAAACGGAGGTAAAGGGATGCCCCTCTTTGTAACCTGTAATTTCAAAATCCTTAATTACGCGAAGCAAGATTTTTGATAAAGACATCAAAGCTCCTGCTGCCATAATCCGCTACCCCTGCATGTTTAAAAACCAGGTTGCCGCGTTTATCAAAAACTAAGGTTGTTGGAATAGTACCGTTCATCAGGCTATCCGGCACCGGGTTTGCTTGCACGTAAAGCGGCAGGTTATAGCCGTTTTTTTGCATAAATGCCCTGGCTCTCGGCAAATCACTATCAACGTCAACCATAATGAATGCCACGTGCTCATTATTTTTATATTTATTGTACAAATCGTTAATGGCCGGCATTTCGGCTAAGCAGGGCGGGCACCAGGTAGCCCAGTAGTTTACAAATACTACTTTAGTATAAAATCCGCCTACCGATGTCAGCTTTCCATCGGCGTTTTTAAACTGCAGGTCCGGAATATTGGCATACTTTTTTGTTCCCGTGGCAAATTGCGCGGTATCGGGATTAAAAATACCAGTAACCATCAAAGCGCGGATAACATAGCTTTTGACCCCTGGTTTAAAAACAACCAGCAATAGTAATCCTACAATCAACAGGCTGATGATGTTTGATACCGATATCTTTTTTCGTTGAATCATCAATAAATTTTTAACTCAAATATACACAGGCAAAAAGCCCCCAAACCACTGCAACATGGCGTAGATCAATGCGGCAATTTATCGCGCAGCAAACCATAAACCCAGGTACCCGCAATAGCACTTAACAAGGTAACAGATGTAACCATGAAACCGCTGCCAATCTGCGCAAACAGCGGACCAGGGCATGCGCCGGTAATGGCCCATCCCAATCCAAAAATAAGTCCGCCGTAAACGTTACCGCGGTTAAATTCTTTATCAGGTATTATGATCGGCTCGCCGCCTATGGTTTTGATTTTGAAACGTTTGATGAGCCAAACCGATAGCATACCAACCGCCACGGCGCTGCCAATAACGCCGTACATATGAAACGATTGTAACCTGAACATCTCCTGGATCCTGAACCAACTGATTACTTCGGATTTTACCAGTACAATGCCAAAGAGCAAACCAGCAAAAAGGTATTTAATGTGAGACATATAATTATAACTGTAAAAGGTAAGGTAAAATAAACCAGGTCATGACAAAGCCGCCAACCATAAAGCAGCAGGTAGCCACTACTGATGGCCATTGCAGGTTAGAAATACCCATAATTGCATGGCCTGACGTACACCCGCCCGCATAGCGCGTACCGAAGCCCACCATAAAGCCCCCGGCTATCATAAAAACAAACCCGCGAAGCGTTAAAAGCTGGCTAAAACTGAAGATATCTGCAGGTAACAACCCTTTAAAATTTTTTACCCCTTGCTGTTGCAGCAACGCATGTGTTTGCGGGTTGATATTAACAGCGTGATTGCCATTTAAAAACAGCGTGGCAATTAACCCGCCCAAAATAATCCCGGCTACAAAAAACAGGTTCCAGCGCTCGTTTTTCCAGTCGTACTTAAAAAGGGAGATGTTTGCGGGGAAGCAAGCCGCGCAGATATGTCTTAATGACGAAGAGATTCCGAACGCCTTATTACCCAAAATAAGTAAAGTGGGCACGGTGAGCCCGATTAATGGTCCGGCTACGTACCAGGGGCAGGGTTGTTTTATCAAATCCATGTTCATTTAAGTAATAACAATCGGTAAATATAACTTATTGATGAGTTTTACCCGGCCTGTTAGCGCCGGATTTATTGTTGGCGATACAATTTTCAATTTTATTTGTTTTAACAATATTGTTACATATATTTACTTTTAATTACATACCCAATAAATATTTCCGCTTGGTGAAAAGGCTAATAGCCATATTGTTGTTAAATGTGCATCTGTTCAATATGGGCGGGTACAACCTGGCATTTCAGTATTTTATTCACCGCTCTGAAGTACAGATTGTAAAGGAGATTTACGAAAACAAGGTTGATAAAACCAAACTTGTAGAGATCAAGATCCCGGTACATCTTCCTAACATCAGCAGTTGGGACGGGTATGTAAAAGACCAGGGCCAGTTACAGCTAAAAGGTGTATACTACAACTATCTGCGATACAAGGTAACGCGCGATACCATGTCATTTATCTGCATTGCCAACGCGGTAAAAACGCGGTTGGTAAGCGCTAATCTTATTATTGCCAAAGAGTTAAATGATGTACCCTTAAGCAAAAAGGGCCATGAGGCGCCTATGAAAAAAATCGGCGCAGCTAATGATTATAGCTTCCAGGTTATCCGCTACCGGTTTCTAACCTATGGCACAGTGTTAAAATTAAAGCCTAACACTCTACACTACCTTCATAATTCACCTTTCATCGAGTCACCAGGCAAACCGCCAAACGCTATCAGCTGATTTATTTACCTGTAAATTGTGAGTTAATTGTTTTGCTGCTGTCAGCTATCTGATGTTGCAAATGGTTTTGTTTGTATAATTGAGTTGAAGAGGCCATATCTTTTATTCAACCTATCAACGCTCCCTTTTGTAACGCAAAATACCTGGTAACAAGGAACGCGGTGCTTACAGGCTATTTCAATGATTAAAAGGGTGCAACCACTCACTTGATCATCGAGATAGGCCATCCACACAAATTCACAGCCTTTATTATTCATTGTTTCCTTATTTTTAAATTAAAACTTATGTCGCTGTACTTTTACAGATATAGCCTTGTTATTTGCTTTTTACTTGTTTTATCACAATTTGCCAAAGCACAAACAGATGCCGATGCTTTGATGATCCCTAAAAATTATTTTTGTGCCGCCGCGGTATATTCCCATGGGAGTTGGGACCACTACTGGGAGGGTACATTTAAACGGGATAATCCAAACCTCGGTACAGTGAGTACTAATACTTACACTTTGGGTGGCAACTATGGTTTATCAAACCGCATCAACCTGATCATGATGGTTCCTTTTGTTACTACCAACGCTTCGGCAGGTACGTTAAGGGGCGAAAAAAAGTTCCAGGACTTAATGTTTGCTTTTAAATGGATGGCCGTGAAAGAAGAAATAGGTCGGGGCCTGTTCAGTTTTCATGCCATAGCTACCGGCTCTGTGCCATTAAGTAATTATGAAGCCGATTTTTTACCGCTTTCTGTTGGTTTACACAGTAAAAACGTAGGTATCCGCGGTTTGCTAAACTACCAGGTAGGCAGGCTGTTTGTGGCCGGTGCCGCGCAGTACGTGCGCCGCAGCAATATCACCATCGACAGAAATTCATATTACACCACCGAAATGCATTATACCAACGAGGTACAAATGCCTAACTATACCAACTTTTTGGCCAGCGCAGGCTACCGCAGTTTAAGATTTAACGCGGAAGCCACGTTTACCAAAATGACAACCATCGGCGGTTTTGATATCCGTAAAAATGATATGCCTTTTCCGAGTAATAAGATGAACTCGAATGTGGTGGGTGCCTTGTTTAAATACAGCACGCCAATGGGCATTGAAGTTACCGCAGGCGGCAACTATGTTTTAAGCGGGTGTAACGTTGGCCAAACACGTTCGGGTTATTTAAGCGTGTATTATGTATTCAATACCAGGGGCGAAAAGAAATAAGCGGGGAGTTTTAAAGAATAAAAACATGAAAAAAATATTACTTAACATATTTACAGGTACACTTTTAACCGCGACACTCATAACGTCGTGCAAAAAAGATATTTTAGATCGTACGGCATTATACCCGGCGTTGGCACCTGCCAATTTGGATTTGACAGCCGATACCTGGAAGCCTGTGCTGATTACCGACTTTAACGCTTTCACGGTAGCAGCGCCGGATGCCGTTACATCACCGGCCTATACAGCTGATTTAAACGAGATCAAAGCCTATCAGCGTAACCTTACCGATGCCCAGCAAAAAGTTATCCAGTACTGGAGCGCCGGTTCTGTTTTGCGTTGGAACGAGATTTTGCGCGAACTGGTGGCCAAACACAACATCCCTCCCTACCAAAACGCTGATGGCAGTTATCCGGCGCCAAGTTCGGCAAACCCCTTCAATTATCCGGAGTTTCCGTTCTCCAATCCGCCTTACGCTGCACGTGCTTATGCCTATGTAAGCGCCAGCCAGTACGATGCCTTAATTGCGGCCTGGCACTTTAAAAACGTGTACAAACGCACCGCGCCATACAAAAATGATTCGGGTGTAAAAGCGCTGATCCCTGCTTCAGATCTGCCATCCTATCCAAGTGAAGACGCGGTAGTATCGGGAGCAACATCAGAGATCATGAAACTTTTATTCCCTACCGAGGTCGCTTACATTCAACAAAAGGTTGATGAAGAGAAGTTTTACCGTATAGCTTCGGGCGCTAACACCCGTGCGGAATTTACAGCGGGCGAATCATTAGGCCGACAGGTAGCATCATTATTCGCAGCCCGTGCCCGGGCCGACCGCGCCGGCAAAGCCATTGGCACACCAGATATCTGGAAAAATTTTGAAACAACTACCGCAGCCAAAGGCGAACAGTTTTGGGTGAGCCTGGAAACCCCCAAAAGACCGCCTATGCTGCCATTATTCTCCAAGGTGATCCCGTTTTTGTTTGATACGCTAACTGTAGCGGCCATCAGACCGGGCCCGCCGTATGCCACCAATTCGCCCGAGTTTAAAAAAGAAACCGAAGAGGTACTTTCATACAGTAAGGATCGCAGTCGCGATCATGAAGAACTGGTTGCCTTTTGGGCCGACGGCGTTGGCACCTATACGCCGCCCGGCCACTGGAACGCCATTGCTGCCGATGAGTTTGTGAAACAAAAGTATAGTGAAGTGCGCTGGGCGCGTAACTTTGCCCTGCTAAACATGGCCGAAATGGATGCAGCGATAGTTTGCTGGGATACCAAATATTTTTATTTTAACCAGCGCCCGTCGCAGGCAAACCCGAACATCAAAACGCTTACCGGGATACCTAACTTTCCGGCGTATACATCGGGGCACTCTAATTTCAGTGGCGCTGCAGCAACGGTTTTAACTTACCTGTTACCAGACAGGGGTAATAAATTTAACGATTTGGCTCACCAGGCTGCCATGTCAAGGCTGTACGGTGCCATTCATTACCGCAGCGACTGTGAAGTGGGTTTAATAACCGGAAATAAAGTAGGCACTTACGCCGTTAACCGGGCTAAAACCGATGGAGCGGATGCTAAATAACAGGATGTAGAATTTGAGAACGAATAATAAACAATGCGCAATTTAACTACCGATCAGAAAATATACTTTACGCTCCGCCTCGCAGTGGCCATGTGCTTTATTGGTCATGGGGCCTTTGGGATCATTACCAAACAAATTTGGTGCAATTACTTTGGGGTTGTGGGTATAGGGCATGATTTGTCTTATACCCTGATGCCGGTTGTTGGTACAGTTGACATTTTGATGGGCATCTCGATGTTAGTTTATCCAACCCGGGCTATCGCCGGATGGCTTGTGGTTTGGGGACTGGTTACCGCCTCGATGCGCCCCCTATCCGGGGAGCCCTTTGCCGAGTTTATTGAACGCGCAGGTAATTACGGCGCGCCATTCTCGCTGTTACTTTTACAAGGTGGGGTTAAATTAAGCTTTAAGCAATGGTTTATACGCATGGACGATCATGTTGCCCCTGACGCGCTTACCCTTACCAAAGTTACCGCCTGGCTGAGGGTATTTGGTTTTATGCTGCTGATAGGCCACGGCTGGTTAAACCTGATCCAAAAACCGGGCTTGTTAAACCAGTATAACGCGTTGGGCTTTGGTAACCCCGGGCAAACAGCTCAGCTTGTGGGTTTATTGGAAGTACTGGCCGCATTAATGGTGCTTATTCGTCCTTTTAAAAACATACTGCTTGTATTTATCATATGGAAAATTACAAGTGAACTTTTTTATCCAAAATACGAAATGTTTGAGTGGATAGAACGTGGCGGAAGTTATGGCGTACTGCTGGCCCTATGGTTTGCAGTTAAAAAAGCCCCCGCCGGTGCTATGCTATGGCCTTTTAAACAAACATCGGATTTAAAAGCTTACTAACCCTAAAACTGATCTAAAAAAACAATTTGCAGGGCATCAATAAAACCCTGCCTTGCCATACTATTATCTAACCAATTAAAAAATGCACACCAACTCTTATAAAAGCAGCATGAAAAATTTTACCCTGAAAGCAATTGGCGCTGCCGCCATCTTCATATTCGCCGCCGGTTCAAAAGCCAGCGCACAAGGCTGCGTGGCCATTAAAGGCACCGGTGGCTTAATGACTATCGAACATCCGATGGAAGATTCATCCGTATCTGAACAAAGCTGGGAAATAACCGCATCGTTCAGGTATTTTAAGTCCTTCCGCCATTTTAAAGGCAGCGAGGAGCAAAAGCAACGCCTAATTATCGGCAACGAGGTAATTAACCACCAAAGCACTTACGATCTGAACCTGACCCGCAACTTCAACAGGTTCTGGTCGGTATCATTAGGGGTGCCTTACCTTATCAATACCCGTTCGTCGTTATACGAGCATGGTGGTAAAGAGCGCCATAAATCATATTCAAATGGCTTTGGCGACACCCGGATCATTGCAAGCCGGTGGTTGTTTGACAGCCATAAAACAACCAGGGGTAATATCCAGGTTGGCTTAGGTATTAAACTGCCTACCGGCGACGACAACTATATGTCTAATTTTTATAACGTGATCCCATCCAGGCGCCCGGTTGATCAATCAATCCAGTTAGGCGACGGCGGTGTTGGTATCATTGCCCAGTTTAACGGTTACCTTAACTTTAACAGCCACTTTAGCGGGTATACCAATTTGTATTACCTGAGCAATCCACGTAACACCAACAACACGCGTACCTACCGCGAAACGCTGAGCGCTACCCTGGCCAATGAAGCTATATCCAGCGTACCGGATCAATACCTGGCAAGGTTGGGCGTTAACTATACATTTGGCGGTTCGCTACGCGCGTTAACGTTATCGGCTGGCGGCCGTATTGAAGGGATTCCGGTGCATGACCTGATCGGTAAAAGCGATGCCTTCCGTCGCCCGGGTTATATCATTTCTGTAGAACCATCGGTTAACTACGCGTTTAAACGCTTTAATGTATTTGCAAGCGTACCTATCGCCCTGAGGCGCGACCGTACCCAAAGCGTTACCGATAAAGAAAACTCGGCCATACAAGGTAAATACGTAATTGGCGACGCGGCCTTTGCCGACTATGCCATCAATTTTGGAGTGTCTTTTAAATTTTGAGATTTTTTATATACTTAGTTGAATTGGTGAAGCCGGGAGTGAGATCCCCGGCTTCTTTTGTTTTGTATTAACAATAATTTATATCAACACTAATTTTCGAATTAAGTGAAATTACACGAATTAGTTTCGTTTACATTCGTGTAATTCGTATCAATAAGTCCTCGCGAAAGATTCATGTAAAAAATATTTTATAATGCATTTTTACTTAAAAACAATAGTTTTACGCTCATGAACACTCCCGAAGAAAACTTCGCGGCGCTGGGTTTAAGCCTCCCGCCCGCGCCCAAACCGCTTGGCGTTTATAAACCTTGTTTGGTTGACGGTAAATATTTATACCTGTCAGGCCACGGCCCGGTACAGGACGATGCCAGTTTGATTATTGGCAGGATTGGCGATACCATTAACCAGGAAGATGGCAAACTGGCTGCCCGCCAGGTAGGTTTAACCATGTTAGCTACCATTAAAGCCAATATAGGCAGCTTCAATAAAATAAAGCGTGTTATCAAAGTTTTGGGCATGGTAAACTGTACGCCCGATTTTGAGAAACATCCATTCATCATCAACGGAGCCAGCGAACTTTTTGCCAAGGTTTGGGGCGAAGAGAACGGCATCGGCGTACGTAGCGCGGTAGGGTTTGGTTCATTGCCTGATAATATCCCTGTAGAAATTGAAGCGCTGTTTGAATTGGAAGAGGAATAAAATTTTCATGCAGAGGCATATCACATGCGTCTCCCCGAACGCTAATTACGATGTACAACATTACGGATCGTTATTGGGGAGACACTTGTGATGCGTATGTACATTATTTAAAATGCCTATGGCCACAAACTGGTATAATATTCAATACCCCGATAAGCTGGATACCCCCGCCCTGGTTGTTTATCCCGATAGGGTAAAAAATAACATCACAACCCTTGCCGGGATGATAGATGACGTTTCCCGCTTACGTCCGCACGTTAAAACCTATAAAAACGCCGAGGTCACCGGTTTACTGCTTCAAGCCGGTATTAACAAGTTTAAATGCGCTACCATTGCCGAAGCCGAGTTACTGGCTATCAGCAAGGCGCCCGATATTTTACTGGCTTATCAACCGGAAGGACCGAAACTTCATCGCTTTATCAGGCTGATCCATGCCTATCCAAAAATACGTTTCGCGTGCCTGGTTGATAATGCAACATCGGCCAAAGAAATTTCGGATGCGGCGGAAAGGTATAAGCTAAAAATCAACGTTTACCTGGATCTGAACGTGGGCATGAACCGCACGGGTATCCCGGCCGGCTTTGAGGCTTTGCAATTATACATGGATTGCGGTGTATTACCGGGCGTAGTCCCGGTAGGTTTACACGCTTATGATGGCCATATTCATGATGTAGATTTGCAAAAACGTGCAGAGCGTTGCAATTTCGCTTTTGACCCTGTTTTTAAACTTCAGCAAGACCTGAAACAAAAAGGCTATCCGGAGCCTGTCGTCGTAGCGGGTGGCTCACCAACATTCCCTATCCATGCAAAACGGACAAACGTTGAATGCAGTCCGGGTACTTTTGTTTACTGGGATAAAGGTTATCAGCAGGCTATGCCAGAGCAGGAGTTTTTGCCTGCCGCCTTAGTGATCACCAGGGTGATATCGTTACCCGGCCCAACAAGGCTTTGCCTGGATGTTGGCCATAAATCCGTTTCGGCCGAGAATGAGTTGAATAAACGTATTTACTTTTTGAACGCCCCCGAACTTTCACCTGTTAGCCAAAGCGAAGAACACCTCGTGGTTGAGGCCGGTAACAACCATCAATACCAGGTTGGCGATGTGCTGTACGGTATACCTCACCACATTTGCCCTACGGTAGCGCTTTATGAGCGCGCTTATACCATCGAAAATGAAGACATTAGCGGCGAGTGGTTAAATAAGGCCCGCGACCGCAAAATCACCATCTAATCCCCTCCCGAAAAAATGTTTATAGTTGACGCGCACCTTGACCTGAGTATGAATGCCCTGGAGTGGAACCGCGACCTTACGCGCCCGCTTGCCGAGATAAACCAGCGCGAAGAAGGTTTAACCGATAAGCCTGACCGTACCAGAGCCACTGTATCGCTTCCCGAATTACGCAGAGGCAATATCGGCCTGGTAGTAGCCACCCAGATAGGGCGCTATGTGGCGCCGGATAATCCTTTGCCGGGCTGGCATTCGCCTGAACAGGCCTGGGCACAAACGCAAGGACAAGCGGCCTGGTACAAGGCTATGGAAGACGCTGGAGAAATGGTACAAATCAGGGATTTGAATTCTTTGGAAAACCATTTAAAACTATGGAATGATGGTAAACCGAACAATACAAAGCCTGTAGGTTATATCCTAAGCCTGGAAGGCGCCGATTCGATAGTTACTGTACAACATTTACAGAGAGCTTATGATTACGGCTTAAGGGCGGTTGGTCCGGCGCATTACGGGCCGGGACGGTATGCGCAGGGCACCGACGCCACCGGTTATATGGGCCCGAAAGGTCATGAATTGCTCAGGGAAATGGAGCGCCTCAATATCATTTTAGATGCTACCCATTTATGTGATGATAGCTTTTGGGAAGCATTGGATCATTTTAACGGCCATGTGTGGGCAAGCCATAACAATTGCCGGGCGCTGGTGAACCATAACCGCCAGTATAGCGACGAAATGATTAAAGCACTTATCGAACGCGGCGCGGTGATCGGCGCGGCGCTGGATGCATGGATGATGGTGCCAGGCTGGGTAAGAGGAATATCCACACCTAAAGGCATGAACTGCAATATGGAGGTGATGGTTGATCATATCGATCATATTTGCCAGATTGCCGGTAATGCCCTGCACGTGGGCATGGGCACCGACCTGGATGGCGCCTTTGGCCGCGAACAATGTCCTTATGATCTGGAAACCATAGCTGATTTACAAAAAGTCCCCGACCTGCTGAAAAAACGTGGTTATACCGATGAGGATATTGAAAATATGATGCATGGTAACTGGTTAAGGTTTTTAAGGAACGCCTGGGGTGATTAGGTTAACAGTTGAACCGACTTTACAAAACTTTAGGATGAGCAGGATAGCATAAATCACTATATAAATCCTGATCCTGTTTGATAAAGGCGCCAAACGGTTTCTTATCACCGCGCCGTTAACGTGATATAACTGATTATATTACACCTTACTTCAATGTAACAAGCTTGCTCAACGCGGGATTCAACCTACGAGATCAGGATAGGTTAAAGGGCCAATAATTTTTATTGTTATTTTAACACTTATTAATAAAAATTCCTTTACTTTACTCAACAATCTTGTTAAACCTAAGTTTCAATGAAAAAGAACCCGCTTTTAAACCTTGGCGTTATCGCTTTGTCATTACTCGGCTCGTCGGCTTTCGGGCAAACCGGTACACTTAATATCAGTACCGATTCAAAAACCACCATCAGTAAACATATTTACGGTCAGTTTGCCGAGCACCTTGGCCACGGCATTTATGGCGGCTTTTGGGTTGATAAAAACCTGCCCGTTAAAAAGCAGGACAGGATTCGCCTGGACATAGTCGACGCGTTGAAAAAAATCAAAATCCCTAACCTGCGCTGGCCCGGCGGCTGCTTTGCCGATGAATATCACTGGCGTGATGGCATCGGTCCGGCGGCGCAACGTCCGCGCATGGTGAACACCAACTGGGGTGGCATTACCGAGGATAACAGTTTCGGTACGCATGAGTTCCTGCAGCTTTGCGATCTTTTAGGCTGCGAGCCTTATGTGGCCGGTAACGTTGGGAGCGGCACGGTTGATGAGATGTCGAAATGGATTGAATACTTAAACTCAAACAGCAGCAGTACCGTAGTGCAGCTACGCGCTAAAAACGGCCACCCCGCTCCGTATAAAGTAACCTTTTGGGGCGTTGGTAACGAAAGCTGGGGCTGCGGCGGCAATATGACACCTGAATACTATTCAGATTTATTTAAGCGTTATGCCGCTTTCGCTAAAGATTATCCCGGCGCCAAACTTAAAAAAATCGCCAGCGGACCAAATTCCGACGATTACCGCTGGACTGAGGTTTGTATGAAAAACATCCCTAACTGGCTCATGTCAGGTCTGTCATTACATTACTATACCATCCCAACCGGTAACTGGGGCAAAAAAGGCTCGGCAACCGCCTTTGATGAAAAGGAGTACTTCGGCACCATGGTTAACTGCCTTAAAATGGAAGAACTGGTTACCAAACACTCGGCCATTATGGATAAATATGATCCGGAGAAAAAAGTGGCTTTGGTAGTTGACGAATGGGGAGTTTGGACAGATCCGGAACCTGGCACCAACCCCGGCTTCCTGTACCAGCAAAACAGCCTGCGCGACGCGCTGATAGCAGGTACCACCCTAAATATATTTAACAATCACAGTGACCGTGTGCGTATGGCCGCCCTTGCACAAACCATTAACGTTTTACAGGCCCTGATATTAACCGATAAGGAAAAAATGATCCTCACCCCTACCTATCATATTTTTGATATGTACAAGGTACACCAGGATGCAAAATATCTTCCTGTAAAATTAAACGCACCTGATTATGAAGTTGACGGTAAAAAGATTGAAGCGGTTAATGCCTCGGCATCACAGGATGCAACCGGAAAAGTACATATCTCGCTGGTAAACCTCGATCCACATAATACCATTACCATTACAACCAGCTTAAACGATGTTAAATGGCAAACCGTAAGCGGACAGGTATTAACATCAGCAAACCTTACCGATGTAAATACCTTTAAGGATGCTAACAAAATTCATTTAAGCGCCTTTAACGGCGCTAAAAAAGATGGCGACAAGCTGGTAGTGGCGCTTCCTGCCAAATCGGTAGTAACGCTTGAGTTGAAATAAATCCCCTTTCCCCAATAAACAATAAAGCCGGGCGCTGTGATAAACATGCCCCGGCTTTTGTTTTTTTCATCAGATTAGCTTTCAGCCTTAAAATTATGCCGATTTTTTGCTGTTATTAATCAGCGCCGATTCATAAACCGCGCCAACGATATCGCCGGTCGAGAAAGTTCCTAAAAAATCCCAATCGATATGATTATAAATTACCTGCTTGTTAGGCTCTATAACATACGTGGCTAAAAGCGGCGCGTTTTCGTCAATGCCCGAAAACCTGTCCCACACGGGATAGTCATCCGAATAAACCCTAAACTGCCGGGCTATTGTTTTATCTTCATCATGGTAAAAATTTAACGACAGGCTATGCTCCCAGGCCAGTTTATCCAGTGCATCGGTACGTTCATCACTTATCACCAGCAAACTTCCGCCGGCGGCCTTTACCTCATGGTGCAAGGCGTTAAGCTGCTTTAACTGCGCCAAACCCTGTACACCCCAATGGCGTGAATAAAAGGAAATAACCAACGGCTTACTTAACAGGTTGCGCAAAAGCAAATGGCCATGCGTTTCGGCTCCGTTGTAAAATTGCTGCCAGTGGCTATAATCGTTGCTGAGTTTAAATTCCGGAACAAAATTACCGGCTTTTACAGGGTTAAGCGATTTTACTTTACGGAACTGTAAATCAGGCTCGGCGATAACTTCAAGCAGATCAAAAAAGGGATATTTATCTTTATTAACGGTTTGCATTTTTATTAGAATTACGGTGTTGTTGATTAATTGCTTTTATTGGTAACAATAAGTTTATTGTTTAAACAGGTTGGCAACAACAACGGCATAGTCCATAAATCACCCTGTAACGCGTTAGCCTGCCTTGCGTAAGGGCGTTTACTGCTGTTGTGTTATGGGATGTTTTCATAAAATGTATTAGTTAATGAGGTCAGCAAGAGTTAGCGGGTAAATCGGCGGGAGGTTAACGTCAATTGCAGCAACACATACTTATTTTACTATTAACCTGGTAAAGGGTTAAGGTATGCTGTTGGTTAATGATCATGTCTCCTGTCATCATTGTTTTAATATTACAAAAACAAATATACTACAATATCTATAAATTTAGTAGATTAATTTAAAAAAAAGCATACTCTTTATTTAATCAATTGCTAAATCGTTTTTCTAACTAAATTATCTGTAAAGAGTGTTCTACTCCGTTTTTAATACCGCCCAAACACTTTTGTAAAATATTTTTTTCGGGTTTGTAGGCAATAGCTAAAATTTAATTGTCCTCTCCTTAAATCACACGTGCGCCCCGACGAGGCAACAACGCCTTTGCACGCTGATCCGTTAACCAAACTATATGATATTGATTGATAAACCCGGAAAACTGATGCCTATGTAAAAAAAGCTTACTCTCCCGCCACAGGCAATAATTACCCGGAGGGAATTACTGCCACGAAAATGATTTTTGAATGTTTATAACTGCGCTGCGCCCCCCGAAGGTGCCTCGCTATTAACTCCCTTTAAATTCAATAAAATATGAAATTTTTCAAACACCCGGTGGGTGTACACAGGCCATGGGTATCCCAGTCGCTCAACCTGTGTAAGTTTGCCCTTGCAGGTATTGTGCTTTTAAACACGCAGGCATCGGCTGCCGAAGCGCCAAAAGCAAAAGCCACTTCGAACTTTAATTTTAACTTAAACTTCGCTAAACTTACCGGTAAGGTAGTTGACGAAAAAGGCGAACCCCTGGTAGGCGTGAGCATCAGGATAAAAGGCACTACTACAGGTACCCAAACCGATGCCAATGGTAACTTCACATTGGATGTACAGCCCAACACCGTACTTATTTTAAGCTATATAGGTTACGGCACTACCGAAGTTGCTGTAGGCGGTAAATCAACCATTACCATCACCCTGAAATCAAACACTAACCTTAATGAGGTTGTGGTAACGGCTTTAGGTATTAAAAAAGAAGAAAAGAAATTAGGTTACGCCATTACAACCGTAAAAGGCGACCTTTTGGATAAAGCCAAAGAAACCAACGTGGCTTATTCATTAGAAGGCCGCGTAGCCGGTGTAAGCATCAGCGGTGTAAGCGGTGGCCCGGGTTCATCAGCGCGTATCTTATTACGTGGTGTAACCAGCGGTACCGCAGGAGGCCCCTTATTTGTAATTAACGGTGTGCCTATGGACAATACCCAACGTGGTTCATCGGGCGAATGGGGTGGCGCTGATTATGGCGACGGCATCAGCAACATCAACCCTGATGATGTTGAAACCATTACCGTATTGAAAGGCCAGTCGGCATCGGCTCTTTATGGTACACGTGCTACAAACGGTGTAATTTTAATTACCACTAAAGGCGGTAAAAAAAATTCGGGTTTTGGTGTTGAATTCAATACCAACTACCAGGCGGATAAGGTTAACAACACCACCGATTTTCAAACTACTTACGGCCAGGGCCAGCGTGGTGTAAAACCACAAACAGCTACTGAAGCCCAAGCAACAACCCGGTTAGCATGGGGTTCGAAACTTGATGGTTCATCAACCATACAGTTTGACGGCAAAATGTACCCTTACTCATACGTGCCTAACAACCTTCAAAACTTCTACCGCACAGGCAACACCTACACCAACACTGTAGCGTTTGACGGCGGTAATGAAACCGGCGCTTTCAGGTTATCTATTTCTGATATGAACGCGGGTTCGATAGTTCGTAACAGCGACCTTGACAGGAAAACATTCAACCTGAATGCAAACCAGAACGTTACTGATAAGCTTAACATCGCTGTGACTGCCAACTACCTGGTTGAAAACTCTAAAAATCGTTCGAGCCTGAGCGACGGACCAGGTAACCCCAACAACATCTGGTTTATCGCCCCTAACTTAAACCAATCTATTCTAAATCCCGGCTATGGCGCTAATGGCTATGAGCAGGTTTGGACAGACGATCCATATGTAACCAACCCTTACTTTGCTGCCAATAAGTTTATCAACAACACCGGTCGTAAAAGGTTAATTACAGCACTAACTGCACGTTACAATATCACCAGCTGGATTTACGCGCAGGCCCGTTTAGGTTATGACAACATTAATGATAGCCGCTTTAAAGTTACGCCTACCGGTACTGCTTATTACTCAGGCCTGATGGGTGGTTTGGATGAGCAATCAACCACGCAAACATCAGAATTAAATATCGACGGTTTAATTGGTGCTAAACACGATATTGTTAAAGACCTGTTATCATTTGATGTAACCGCCGGTGCCGCTACACGTACCAACCTGTATGAATACACCAGCCTTAGCGGCGGTCCGTTCACACTACCATTCTTCTACAGTATCGCTAACGTAGGCAACAAAAACTCGAGCTATGGCTATAGCAAATCAGTAGTACACTCAGCTTATTATAACGCAGACTTCGCGATAAAAAACTTCCTGACCATCGGTACAAGCGGTCGTTATGATGCCTACTCAACGCTTAATGCCGGTAATCGCGGTATATTCACGCCGTCGGTGTCAGGCTCCTTCATATTCTCTGAGTTTACACATATACCAAAGCTTGATCTGGGTAAAATCAGGTTATCATACGCCAAAACAAGCGGCGAGTTGAAAGACGCTTACCAGACATCGTCTTATTATAACCTCGGCAACAACATCAACGGTACAACAATCGGATATTTCTCATCTGATCTTTATAACACAGGTCTGAAACCATATACACTTTCAGAAGTAGAGGTTGGTACCGAGTTGAAAATGTTTAACGGCCGTTTAAGTTTCGATTTTGACTATTTTGCCCGTAAAACCAAAAATGAGATCCTGCGTAGCAGTATTGATGGAGCATCTGGTTACAACACCCGCTTAATCGGTTCTCAGTCATTCCAAAACCGCGGCGTGGAGTTAGAAGTTAAAGGAACTCCGGTTCAAACTTCATCCTTCTCATGGACACCATCGTTCAACTTTACCTATGTTAAAAACAAGGTATTAAAAACCGATGAAGTCGGTACTACGCAAACTTTAGGTACCTACCGTCCGTTAAATGCCAACCTCGCTTACGTAGTTGGTTTGCCAGGCCCACAAATTATGGCTAACGATTATAAACGCGACGCGAGCGGTAATATCATCTTTGATTCAAACGGTTATCCTGAAACTACTGATCGTAAACCAATGGGTACAACAGTGCCTAAAATTTACGGCGGTTTAAATAACGAATTCAACTATAAGCACATCAACCTGTCGTTTTTGGTTGACTACCGTTTCGGTAATAAAATCCTGTCGGCAACCAATGCTTACAGTATTTACCGTGGTTTAAACAAAATTACGCTTGATGGCCGTGAAGGCGGTGTAGTAGGTAAAGGTGTTACCGAAGCAGGTACCCCAAACACCAAAAATGTTGAGGCACAGGATTACTACCAAAATGGTTTATACAAAGTATCGGCACTTAACGTGTTAAGCGGCGACTTTATTAAACTGCGCCAGGTAACATTAGGCTATACCTTCACAAGCGGCATCCTGAGAGGTTCTCCATTCAATGGTATAACTGTATCAGCAGTTGGCCGCAACTTATGGACAATCCTGAAACATTCAGATAACATCGATCCTGAGTCGGGCTTCTCAAACAATATCAACTATGCAGGCATTGAGGGTACCAGCTTACCGGCAACCCGCACATTCGGTATTAATGTTAACTTTAAACTTAGAAAATAACAGAGATGAAAAAGAAAATCATATATAGTGGTCTTTGCCTTGCAGCTTCGCTATTTGCCGGATGCACCAAAGATTTCACGAAAATAAATACTAACCCAAATGCGACCGACGCTTCGGTATTTAACCCGAGCTTTCTTTTGGCACAGGCTGAGCTTAGCTATTCGCAAACAGGCTACTCGCAATTGCTTTTCCAAAGCATGTGGTCACAATCGTTAGCATCAACGTTCAGCTATTATGGTAACGGCGATAAGTACACGCAAAGCGGCTCGTTTAATGACTATATCGGTCGTGTTTACAGTGAAGGGTACAGTGCCGAGAGCAATGCGGCGGAAATGAAAAACCTTACCGATGGCAACGCTTCTTATTCAAACCTGAATAAGATAGCAACCATTATGAAGGTGTTGATCCTGCAACGTGTTACAGATACTTATGGTGATGTTCCGTATTCGGAAGCCGGTATGGCAAAACAGGGTATCTTTTTCCCTAAGTTTGATAAGCAGCAGGATATTTACACCGCCATGCTGGCAGACCTTGACGGGGCGGTAAGCGGTTTAGATGCATCGAAAGACAAACCAACCTCTGATTTGATTTACAGCGGCGATATTGCTAAATGGAAAAGGTTTGGTTACTCGTTAATGCTGCGTGTTGCTATGCGCTTAACAAAAGTAGACCCTGCTACAGCTCAAAAATACGCTGAAAAAGCCTACGCCGGCGGAACCCTGGCGAGTGTTGATGAAAACGCGAAAGTAAAAACCGACAACGCCGATGGCTACAGCAACGCTATAGTTAATGCTTTGTTAACTACTGATGACTTCCGTGAAGTACGCTGGTCAAAAACCCTGATCGATTACATGAAATCAACTACCGACCCGCGTGTGAGCGCTATTGCTGAAATTACAATCGGCGACGGTAAAGCTGCCAACGAAAATGAATCTACCGCAGGCGATAATACTTACTCAAAACAGTTAGGTTTACCAAATGGTTATGACTTAAATGGTGGCGCAACCGATATCTCTAAAGCGCCCGGTTATCCTGGTGCAACTCCGGCAGCAAGCGCAACCGATGCGCCCGCACCACTTGGAAAATACTCACGACCAAGGTTGCAGGTTTACTATACCTCGTCTGCTAACATTAACCCTGTTGATAAAAGCACCATTAACATGTTGTTAACTTACGGCGAAACCGAATTATTACTCGCCGAAGCTTCAACAAGGGGCTGGAACACCGGAAGCGCAGCTACACACTATGCCAACGCGCTTGCAGCTGATATGAAATCAATAGCACAAATCAATACCGCCGCTACTATTGATGCCGCCACCATTGCAGCGTACGTTGCTGCACACCCCTTGGTTAGCGCTACAGCACTTCAGCAAATTAACATGGAGTACTGGGTTGAAACTTCAAGCTTATTCATGTTTAACGAAAACTGGACTAACTGGAGAAGATCAGGTTATCCTGTGTTAACCCCGGTTGTTTACTCTGCACAATTTGATACGCAAATCCCGCGCCGTGTAATTTACCCTATCAACTTGCCGTCAACCAACCCTAAAGGTTTGGCAAGTGGTGTCGCTTCATTATCTGATGGTGATAAATTTTCATCACGTGTTTGGTGGGATAAATAATCCCCCCGCATAACTACTTTTAAAAACAAGGCTATGGTTTCATAGCCTTGTTTTATTTTACAACAAAAGGATTAGCAATCCGGTTGCCGCTTATCAACCAAAATGGTTATTTTTATATCCCCTGCAACCGGAAATTTATTAAGCTATTGATGATGTGCTGTTCTTCCCCCCTTTTTAATTTAATGATTAAAAACTTAAAAGCCGCAGGCATTGCGGCTGTAATGAGCCTACCCGGCTTTACCGCTAACGCCCAGCAACCGCTATTTAAACTACTCAGCCCCGAAGAAACCAATATTAAGTTCCGTAACGATTTGGTTGAAGATGAAAAACTCAACGTATTATCGTACGAGTACCTTTACAACGGTGGCGGCGTTGCTGTTGGCGATATCAATAATGATGGCCTTGAAGATTTGTTTTTTACCGGCAACCAGGGACCGAACAAGCTTTACCTTAATTTAGGCAAACTAAAGTTTAAAGATATTACCCAACAAGCCGGCGATGGCCTTGCAGGCAGGCCGGGCGATTGGAAAACCGGCGTTACCATGGCCGATGTTAACGGCGACGGCCTTTTAGACATTTATGTATGCTACTCGGGCCTTGGCGATAATGCCAAACGCCGCAACCAGCTTTTTATCAATAAAGGCAATAACAAATTTGTTGAACAGGCTAAAGAGTACGGCCTTGATGATCCGGGTTACAGTACCCAGGCCGTATTTTTTGATTATAATAATGATGGCAAGCTGGACATGTTCCTGCTTAACCACAATGTTAAAAAAATAAGCAACCTGGAATTTGCGCAGGCCAAAGCCCAAACCGACGAACTGGCCAGCAATAAGCTTTTTGAAAACCAGGGCGGCCACTTTGTTGATGTATCGCAAAAAGCGGGCATCATTCAAAATCCGCTTACTTTTGGCCTTGGCGTAGCCATTGCCGACATTAATAAGGATGGTTACCAGGATATTTACGTAACCAACGATTACAACGAACCCGACTACCTGTACATCAATAACGGCGACGGCACCTTTAGCGAAGACAGTAAAAAATGCTTCAAACACCTCTCCCAGTTTTCGATGGGGGTTGATATTGCCGACATCAATAATGATGGCAATGCCGATGTGATGACATTGGATATGCTGCCACCCGATAACCGCCGCCAAAAGTTGTTACAATTGCAGGAAAACTATGAATCGTTTGAGCTGATGCTAAACCAGGGCCTGTACAAACAATACATGCGCAACATGTTGCAGCTGAATAACGGCGACGGAACTTTTAGCGAAATAGGACAACTGGCAGGTGTATCCAATACAGACTGGAGCTGGTGCCCGCTCATTGCCGATTTTGACAATGATGGCTATAAAGATATTTTTATATCAAACGGTTACCTGCGCGATTACACTAATAAAGACTTTTTACGGTATTGGGGCGATTACAAGCTCAAAAAGGCGATGAACCGCGAGCCCTTCCTGCTGATGGACCTGGTAAAGGCCATGCCATCCACTACCCTATCCGATTATATCTTTCAAAACAATCATAACCTTACTTTTACCGATAAAAAGCTTGACTGGGGCATTAACAGGCCCGGGATCTCCAGCGGTGCGGTTTATGCTGACCTGGACAATGATGGCGACCTTGACCTGGTAACCAATAACATCAATGCCGAGGCATCTGTATTTCAAAATACAGCTACCGAAAGCGGTAAAAACCGGTACCTGAGTATTAACCTCAAACAACCATCGGGCAATACAAACGCCATTGGCTCAAAGGTATTTGTTTACACCGGCAAGCAGCTGCAGTACCAGGAGGTTAACCCTAACCGCGGGTATCTTTCGCGCGTATCAACCATATTAAACTTTGGCTTAGGTACTAACCAACAGGCTGATTCTGTGCGGATCATATGGCCCGATAAAACATCGCAGTTATTAACCAACGTTAAGGCTAACCAACGCCTTGATATCGTTTATAAACCCGGTAGTACTGTCTATAACGCGGCAACAACCGCCGCCGCCAAACCAATATTTAGCCAAAGCAAAGCGCTAATTGATTTTACGCATAACGAAAACACCATTAACGATTTTAAACGCCAGCCATTGATGCTGTTCATGAACTCGAAAACAGGGCCGGTAATTGTTAAGGGTGATGTGAATAAAGACGGGTTAGAAGATCTGTTCATCGCAGGCGACCAAACCAATCCGGGCCGCGTTTACATTCAGAAAGCCGGTGGTACATACACGGTTCAGGAAATAACCGATATGAACAAGGAAAACACATCGGCCGCGGCATTTTTTGATGCAAACGGCGATGGGTTTCCTGATCTGTATATTGCCAAAGGCGGCTATAGCCTGTTAGAACCCGGCGCGAATGAGTTACAGGATAAGCTTTACCTTAACGACGGCAAAGGTAACTTTAGTTATTCAAGCACATCTTTGCCGGTGTTAACCGGCAGCAGCAAATCATGCGTGCGGCCCTGCGATTATAACGGCGATGGCAAAATGGATGTGTTTGTAGGCTCGGGCGTAACGCCGGGTTACTACCCAACGGCGCCTAAAAGCTACCTGTTAACCAATATCGGCGGCGGGCAATTCCAGGTTACTGACGCGCCTTTTGCAAACGTAGGCATGATCAAAGATGCCCAATGGGTTGATCTTGATGGCGACGGGCGTAAAGACCTGATTATTTGTGGTGAGTTTATGCCGATAATGGTATTCGGCAATAAGAAAACCGGCTTTGTGGATGAAACGGCAAAGTATTTCGACAAGCCTGAAAGCGGCTTTTGGAACAGCATTACCATTGCCGATGTAGATGGCGATGGCAAACCCGATATGATAGCCGGGAACCTTGGGCAAAACACCCAGATCCAGGCGAGCGCTGCTCAACCTGCCGAAATGTATTTTGCCGATTTTGACGGGAATGGTTCTATCGACCCTTTCTTTAATTTTTATATCCAGGGTGTAAGCTATCCCTTTGTGAGTCGCGATGAACTGAACGACCAGATTTACCCCATGCGTAAGCGCTTTGGTTCATACAAAGCCTATTGCGACGCCACCATGAAAGATATTTTCACACCCGAGGAGTTGGCCAAAGCAACGAGGCTGACTGTTAATGAGGTAGAAACAAGCCTTTTCCTTAACCGGGGCGGCAAATTTGTTAAGGAAGGTTTGCCTTTGCAGGCGCAATTCTCCTCGGTATCTGCTATCATTTCCGGCGATTTTACCCACGATGGCAAAACAGATTTATTGTTGCTGGGCAACCATTCGGATAACCGGTTAAAACTGGGAAGTTTTGACGCCAACTATGGTTGCCTGCTTACCGGCGACGGTAAAGGTGGTTTTACCTACCAGCCGCAAACATCATCGGGGCTGTGTGTAAACGGCGACGTAAAATCGGCAATGGAAATCAAAATAAATGGGGCCAAATACCTGATGATAGGTGCATCAGGCCAGGCATTACAGTTTTATAAGGAGAATTGATAAGTTGAAAGTACGAAGTCTTCAGTTCAAAGTCATACCGATCTGTCTGCCACTTAAAACTTAAAACTTCAGATTTAAGACTAAAGACTTAAAAATAACATGATTAAACGAATATCCATATTAATATTAGCGCTGACCGGTACATCCGCTTACGCGCAAAAAAACAAGAAACAGCCGCTTCCGTACCTGCAAATTGACAAGGCTATTAATGCTGTTTCGGGCGTAATGATCCATGACGTGGTAAACCCGCCTGCCGCGTCACGCTATTATGCCTATGTAACGTTAGGGGCTTATAACCTGGTTAGCCTTAATAATAAAAACATAGTACCTGTAGCCCGTTTTATCAAAAGCTACAACCAGGACAACCAGATCAGTATCCCCGCCCCAAAATACGACTACCGTATTGCCGCTATGTATTGCATACTGGAAACAGGCAAACAAATGCTGCCATCGGGCTATATGCTGCAGGACGATGAAGATAAATACCTCGAATTGCTTAAAGAAAATGGCATTAATGACGATATAATCAAACAATCGGTAGCGGCGGCAACCGAAATGGCGGCTAAGGTGATCAAATACTCAAAATCAGATAATTACAGCAAATTAAGCGGACTTTTGAGGTATTCGCCTATAAAAGGCGGTAAAAACTGGTTCCCTACCCCGCCCATGTATATGGAGGCTGTTGAACCCAACTGGAAAACGATAAGGCCGATGTTTATCGATTCGTCGGACCAGTTTGTGCCCGTGCGGCCAACTCCTTTTAGCACCGATACCGCCAGCGCCTTTTACAAAGAAGCAATAGCGGTTTATAAGATCTCGAAAAACATGTCGGTTGAGCAAAACATGATCGCTAATTTTTGGGATTGTAACCCCTTTGCGGTCACTACCTCGGGCCACATGATGATCGGGTTTAAAAAAATAAGTCCCGGGGGGCACTGGATGAATATTGTAGGTATAGCCGTAAAAAAAGCCGGTTTAAGTTTCGACAGGTCTATCGAGGTGGCTACGTTGGTGGCCATGACCGAGATGGATGCCTTTATCAGTTGCTGGGATGAAAAATACCGCAGCAACGGTATCCGCCCCGAAACTTTTATTAACAAGTATATTGACATTAAATGGGCTCCGCTGCTGCAAACCCCGCCTTTTCCTGAATATCCGAGCGGACACGCGGTATTATCCAATTCATCGGCGGGAGTGCTGAGTTATTTATTGGGCGATAAGTTCACTTTTACCGATGATTCTGAGATTCCATATGGTGTTGGGCCCAGGGAATTTAAGTCATTTAATCAAGCGGCCGAAGAAGCCTCCATATCGCGCTTTTATGGCGGCATCCACTTTACCGACGCTATTGTTAACGGCAATAAACAAGGCAGGGATGTAGCCGAAGTGGTGATTAAAAAATTAAAAGCTGCCGGGGTAACCCGTTTGAGTTATTGAAATTTGGAAGTCCCTATAACTTCTGCTATAAACCTGCGAAGAGAAAATAAATAATTGAAAACAAAAACGCCGCTGCTTATCTGCAACGGCGTTTTTTGTTTAAAGCGACTTTAAAATGTCGATGGTGTATTCCACCTGCTCCGGGTGTACGTCAAGGTGGGTTACAAAACGGATACGGTGTTTACCGGTATCGCTGGCTTTAATGCCCTTTTCGGCAAGCTTTGCCAATACAAGGGCAGCGGGCTCAACCGTATCAAAAAGTACGATATTGGTTTGCACCGGGATCACGCTGCTTACCCACGGCAAACGGCCAAGTTCCTCGCCCAATATAGCCGCGTGGGCATGATCAATTTTTAGGCGTTCTATATGATGATCGAGCGCGTAAATAGCAGCCGCGGCTAAAAACCCGCCCTGGCGTATTCCCCCGCCTAATACCTTACGGATGCGGCGGGCATATTTTATGGTTTCCTTGTCGGCCAGTAAAACGGAGCCAACCGGAGCGCCTAAACCTTTTGACAAACAAACGGAGATACCATTAAAATATTTACCATAGTCAATGGCAGCATCGCCGGTATGTGTAAGGGCATTGAAGATCCTTGCCCCGTCGAGGTGCAGCTTTAAGTTTTTATCTGTGCAGAGCTTTGCAATAGGCACGATATCGTTCAATGTATAGCAACTACCGCCACCCTTGTTAACCGTATTTTCCAGTACAACCAGGCTGGTATGCGGGTAATGGATATTTTCGGCGTTAATCTCCGGTTCTATCATTTCGGCGGTCAGGATTCCTCGGTAGCCTTCAAGCAAACGGGTCGAAACGCCCGAATTAAAAGCTATGCCGCCACCCTCGTAACGGTAAACATGGGCGGTTTGGTCGGCAATCAGCTCATCAAGCGGCTGAGTGAAGCATTTAATGGCAATCTGGTTGGTCATGGTGCCCGACGGGCAAAATATACCCGCTTCCATACCAAATATGGCCGCAGCTTTGGCTTCGAGGGCATTTATGGTTTCATCCTCGCCAAACACATCATCACCTACTTTGGCGCTCCACATGGCCTCGAGCATGCCCGGCGTTGGTTTGGTTACGGTATCGCTTCGTAAATCGACAGTGATCATATTAAAATTATATTTTTTTCGTTCTTTGTAGCAGTATTCAAAACTTGTTATGCGCTCAATTTTAATCATTTTATTTTTCATGCTGTGTTTTGTATCAGCATTTTCGCAAAAATGGCAACCGGGTAGCTTTACGGATATCAAAGGCAACCGTGAAACCGGCCTGATCCGCACCAACCCTCCGGGCAAAGGCCCTATAAAGGATGAAGGATTTATAGAATTTAAAGAAAACGAAAAAACCAATCCTTATAAACTAAGCGCCAGCGACCTCCAATCGTACGTGGCCGGGAAGGACAGCTTTGTGGTAGCCCATGCCCCGGCCAATGAAACCTGGGCCAAAGAGGAAACCGATTTTGTACAGGTAGTGCTTGACGAAGCTGTAAAACTTTATATGACCAAAGGCGGCAAAGGCGGCGGCGGAAGCGGTTTTGGTATTACGCCAGGTATTTCGGCAGGTTACGGAAGTGGCGGCTACGGCGGCGGACTTGGCGGCGGCATCGGCATTAACCTCGGTGGCGGCGGTGGTCGCGGCGGGAGTTCAAAAACCATTTACTACTATGGCGAAAACACGGCCGCCATGAAACGCCTTACCGACGAAAATTTTGAAGACATTATGAGCGATATAATGGGCGATGAACCCGAGGCCGTTGATAAAATTCACGAACATAAGTACACTTTAAGAAACATAGATAAACTGCTGGCTTATTTTGCCGAATTGCAAAAGGCCCGGAAATAATTACTTACATTTTCTTTATAAAAAGCCCGTTTAAAACAAATTTAAACGGGCTTTTTTCTTCCTCTCCCTCACCGGGTTACGCACAAATGTCAATTAATTAAAAACTATTAGACGTAATTACCAGTTATTAAACTATAGTAATTAACCAATTAAATAACTTTTAATTAATTATATTGACAAAAACGGCTACTCATTTACATTTTATTACTAACAAAAACAGAAAGAAGATGAACATGAAAAAGTCAGTTTTAATAGCCGTTACTTCGGTAGCCATCGGATTTTTTACTACACAGGCGATGGCCCAAACACAGGATACCACTAAAAAAGATACTGCTAAAACAACTGCCGCTCCTGCTGCAACATCAACAGCCGCCGCATCGGGCGATGTGGTTGGCGTAATGTCTACTTCAACCAATTACGCGCCGATGGCCCTTGCCATAAAATCGGCCCAGTTAGAGCCAACCTTGCAGGCTGCAGGTCCGTTCACCATATTTGCACCAAATGATGTAGCATTCAGCAAATTGCCGAAAGCGCAGTTTGATGATTTAATGAAAAACCCGGCCAAATTTGCCCCGATCCTGAAATACCATGTGGTTGCAGGTAAATACACCAAAGCGGATATCATTAAGGCATTGAGCGCCGGTAAAGGCAAAGCAGATTTAAAAACCATCGACGGGCAAACGCTGCACCTATCCGTAAATGATAAAAGCAACCTGCAGATTACCGATGCCAAAGGCAACGCGGTACTGGTTACCGCTTTCGACACAGAGGCGAGCAATGGCGTGGTACACGGAATTAATGGCATCATGATGCCTTAATAATCAATAAGTGTTTTTTTAAATTTTAAATCCAGGAAGGGCCCGGTTATAATATAACCGGGTCTTTTCTTTTTTGCTGATACGCGCATTGTCATAGGGATTTATTTCTTTGCCCGCCCTAAATGCAGGTATCAGTAGCATTTTTACAGCATCGCGTTAAGAGCTTAATTTTTTATTTTGTTTGTCGGCTATTAATACCAAGGGTAAACCTATGCAAATTATCAGCGTTGCCATGCCTGTTAATATGGTTGTAACCGGGATATGATAACCCGCTTTCATAGTAATTTTACTATGCGGCACAACACCCAGGTTCATCACGATCCAGGCAGCTATCCCATAAATAAAAGCCACAGCATATTTATTCTTCAACCCGTTTAAAAAGAAAGGATAAGCCAGGTAAAAAGCCGCGCTGAAAGCTAAAGCGATAATATAATGGAATAATACCCCGGCCACAATCATTTCAGTGCCGCCGCCAAAAGCCGCCGGACCGAATGCGCCGCTGGCTATAAACTTAAAAATAACCGCCGGGTTGAGCTTATAGTTTATCAGCATAGTCGCAAGTCCATCAAGCGTACCGGTAATAAAACCTGCAAACAGGATATTTTTGAGTTTACTTTTTTGATTTTGACCTATACTTGCCGCCATACCGGATATTTTGCCCAAACATAAAACTAAAGTTCAGAAACCGCTCAAAACAACATGCTTTTATTACACTTTGAATTATCTTAGCGGTATGAAACCGCCTGTCACCATCGAGATACCAAAACTTTTAAGTAAAGAACCTTATAAAAAAGTGACAGTTACTGAAGATGGCATCACTATAGATACACCACCAAACGGCAACCCTGTTGTTATCCCGGCCGATGAGCTTTTAGCTTTCAGGTTCAGCTTTAAGGGTATAAGAGGAAGGGCTTTTATTATTGGCAGGCATTTTACCATCGAACTTAAAACCATCCATAAAAAAAGCGTTATTCTTAAATTTAGCAGTTATTACGGTCTACGTAAAAAAGTTTATAGTAAAAACTGGGCTGATACGGTTAACGGTATTTGGGAGTACTTTTTTTCAAAGCGGCACACGGAACTTTACAAAAGGTTTAAAGCCGGCGAAAGTTTTGAACTTTGCGGAATGGACTTCGGTAAAGACAGTATTGGCTGGGAAAATAAAATTTGGCTCAATATCCAGGATGTAGGTATAAGCTATTATCGCCACTATTTTATGGTTTACAATAAGCAGGATAAAAACCAGCAAAAAGGCTACGCTTATGCACAGGATTGGAACGCGTTGGTATTAAAGTATTTGCTTAAAACAATTACAGAGGCCTATCAAACAGAGTCATCGGGCACTATTTCAACTGTTCGCTCATAAAGTAAAAAAGCCTGCTCCTTTAATCAAACGCCAACAGAAAAATATAACACCCAGGCAATAAACAGCACCTGCAAGGGAATGCGAAACAACAGGTAGCCGGTACCGCTGCCATTATAGGTACCCTTTTCAATATCCACATGTTTTATAGCCGCGTTTATATTGGCGGGCAGCATAAGCACAAACATTACCAGTAAAGTTATACCGGCAATATGCCTGGCAGCGTTAATTACCAGCATTGGCCCGAGTATAATCTCCATGATTCCGGTTAAGTAAACCAACCCGACCTTAAACGGGATAAACGAAGGCATCATCATGATCATACCCCTGGTAAACATAAAATGACCAAGCGATGCAAACCAAAGCATCAACATCATGGCCACATTGCCACTAAGCATCAGGTTCCAATCGCCCGTAAAAAACCGGGATAGTACAGCGGTAAGGATAAAACTGATAATAAGAACGAGCAAGACTTTCATGGAGAATAAATTAGTGATTAAGCTTTGATCAACTGTTCTGTTTCAATTTTCTTTTGCAACTCCAAAATAGCCCCAATCAACGCTTCCGGCCTTGGTGGGCAGCCTTGAACGTATACATCTACAGGTATTACCCGGTCAACTCCTTTTACCACGTGGTAACCGTGCTGCCAGTAAGGGCCGCCGCAATTGGAGCATGAGCCCATCGAGATAACATATTTAGGATCGGGCATTTGCTCGTATAGGCGTTTAATACGCTCGGCCATTTTGAAGGTAACGGTACCGGCAATGATAATAACATCGGCCTGGCGGGCTGAAGGCCGCGGAAATACACCAAAACGGTCGAGATCATAAGTAGAAGCCATCGAACCCATCATCTCAATAGCACAGCAGGCTATGCCAAAGCTTAAGGGCCACAAGGATGATAAACGCGCCCAGTTAAGCAAATCGTTCATTTTGGTTATCACTATGCCACCGTTTTCGCTGGTTATATCGTTATTCATTGCTTGGCTTTTTAAAGGCGGGTTTAAACATGGGTTTGCGCGGCTCGGTTGTGGGGGGAGCTGCAGGAGTGGCAGTGGCAGTAGCAGCTACAGTCACCTGTTCGGCGTTGAAGGCTTTAATGGTGTAGTTGCCTTGCTCCTGATTTAGTTGCTCATACATTGAGGCGGGAATGTTCACGCCGGTTTGCGGCACTACCGGGGTTGGTTTGATCCAGTCCAGGTCGCCCTTTTTCCAAACATAAACCAGGCCCAGTATCAGGATGCCTAAAAACACAAACATCTCGGTAAGCGAAAGCCATCCCCAGCGGGCATCCTGCGCGGCAATTTCATGGCTGCCAAATACCGTTGCCCACGGAAAAATGAAAACCATCTCTACATCAAACAGCAAAAAAATCAGCGCTATAACATAAAAGCGCGGATTAAAAGGCAACCAGGCATTGCCTGTAGGCTCTTCACCGCATTCGTACGAACTGAGTTTTTCGGGGTTGGGGTTGCGGGGGGCCAGAAGCCTGTTGATAAAAAATATCACGCACACCATGATTATCCCGGTGATAATAAAGATGAGTATCTTTCCAAATTCTGATATTTGCGAAACATCCGTCATGAGTACAAATTTAGTAAAACAAACAGATTTCGACGCTATAATAATTGGCGGGGGGGCATGCGGCCTCATGTGCGCCGTGCAGGCCGGCTTTTTAGGCAAACGCGTACTGATTCTGGAAAAAAACGACCGCGTGGGCGCGAAAATCCTCATCAGCGGCGGCGGGCGTTGCAACTACACCAACTTGTACGCTACAGATCAGCAGTTTATATCGCAAAACCCGCACTTTTGTAAATCGGCCTTTTCGCAATGGACGGTTGATGACACCATCAGTTTTTTCGAAACCTATGGCATCAGCGGAAAGGAAAAAACTTTAGGCCAGCTTTTCCCCGTAAGCGATAAAGCGAAGGACGTGGTAGAAGTTTTTACAAATCTTTGCGATGATCTGGGCCAGGAAATCTGGTTAAATGCGGAGGTAAAAGCGGTTGAAAAAACTGAAGGCATTTTTACCGTGCGTGCCGAAGTAAACGGCAAGCAGGAATATATCAGTGCGCCGAGCGTGGTAATGGCTGCAGGCGGCCTGCCTATCCCCAAAATGGGAGCTACAGATTTTGGGTTACGCACCGCGCGCAATTTCGGGATGCAAATTATAGATACTGCTCCCGCGCTGGTACCGCTTACTATTACGGGCAAAGACCAGCCATGGTACGAGCAATTATCCGGGAATAGTGTTTTTTGCCGGGTTTGGAACGACAGGGCCAGCTTTGAAGAAAATATCCTTTTTACCCACTGGGGCCTGAGCGGACCGGCAATTTTGCAGATCTCATCCTATTGGAAACCCGGCGAAGTTATTTACATTGATCTGCTCCCAAACCAAAACATTGCCGAACTGATTAAGCAGGAACGGGAAGCCAATGGCAAAAGGATGCTTTTGGCTTTTATAGCCGGTTTGTACACCCGCAAATTTGCCGAAGCCTTAAGCGATAGGTTACCGGCAGAAAAAAACCTGGCATCGTTAACCAAAACCGATATTGAAGAAATCAGCGCACTGATCCATGAGTTTAAAGTGAAACCGGCCGGCGATAAAGGATATGATAAGGCCGAAGTGATGCGCGGCGGGGTAGCTACAGACGAACTATCATCAAAAACACTGGAAGCTAAAAAAGTGCCCGGTTTATTTTTCGGCGGCGAATGTGTGGACGTTACCGGCTGGCTTGGGGGGTACAACTTTCAGTGGGCCTGGGCAAGCGGCTTTGTGATTGCGCAGAATCTATAACCGTTGGTTTGTGTGATTACGTTGATTTGATTTGCTTCACGCCCCCGTTATCTCCACGACGTCATTGCGAGGTACGAAGCAATCGCAAGCAGGCAAGTCCGCCCTGTATAGTCCGCGATTACTTCGTACCTCGCAATGACGTGTTGGGAGGCTACCGCTCAACTATCTTATAATTTTTATACTCGCTAACCCGCCAACCTGTTAAATCCTCAATCTTTTGCAGGAGCTTCCGGCGAAAGCTCATCCCATTTTTTAATTTCTTCGGATCAAAATCAACATTCCAGTTGGTGGCGGCGATGCGTTTTTGGATGGGCTGCGGGTGTGTGCCGGTAAAGCGGATGAGCCTGTCGGCATTGCCGTAATCAAATTCGTAAGTTTCGGGCATGTGCTGCTCTACCCAGTCCTGGCCGTGATAAAACTGGTTAAAATTGCGCACTTTGTTGCTTAAGCCCTTAGGGGGTTTTGCCCAACCGTAGTGGTAAATATAGGCATCTATAAGCTTTACCCTGATCTTGCGGTCGTTCAGCCTGAAGCCCTGTGCATCGCGGTAAGAATGGACGCCTTTTATGTTTTTGAGCAGGCGGATTTCGCGACGGTACCAACGCCTCGAATGGCCATAATAATCGTACGAACCATAAAAGTGCAGGTATTTAAACAGCAAGCCTTCAATATTGGGCTTGTTCAAAGCCTCCTGCAGCTCATTTTTTATCAGCGGATGGTACTTTTCGTGCACCATTTCATCGCCCTGGATATAAAAGCACCAGTCGGCATCCGGCGAGATCGCCGCAAAAGCCTTATCGGTTTCTACCGCAAATACCTTCCCTCCTTCTCTCAACGACTCGTCCCAAACAGAATCGATAATTTTTATAACAGGCGAATTGATGCCTTCAATCAACCCGCGGGTACCATCATCTGAATTGCCCACCACAACGATAAATTCATCGCAGAGGGGTAATATAGAAGTGATGGCTTCAACAATAGGGTAATCGTTACGTACAGCGTTCCTGATAAAGGTAAAACCGGATACTTTCATAAATGGTGTAAAGATAGCAAGAGATTACAAACTTAAAACGTAAAGATTGACGTCCGTCTCAAATGCTACACCTACTTCAGTATTTCATAGTCATTGCTACTTCTTAGAAATCGTATCAAGAATTTTTTAGAAATTGATCTTTTTTAAAAGAATTACACGAACGGTCAATTTCGATTACTATAGCATTCGTGTAATTCGATAATTCGTAACAAATCGTGTAAAAATTTTCAATCTATATATACGATAATCTTTGTGACGCATTAAAAGCGATCTTGCCGTTGGCGTGCCAACAATTTGTGACATTGCGATTAGCGCATTTTGGCTGCCTATACGTTAATTTGCATATTTAAAAGCCGGGGACCGGCGGTACTTATTAAATCAAAATCATTATGAAGCCAATTGCAAGGCAGCTTTTTAAAACGTTTCTTTTTTCAGCAATCATATCCATCCTGGTAAGTTGTGCCTATTACGCCATGCAAAACAAAGGCCTGGGTGAGGATCTGAAAAGCATTTTACCATCACTAAGCGAAAGCGTAGCTTTTTTAAATATTATCATTTTTGTAATGAGCCTGCCTACTCTTTTTTTAGCTAATCCGGCGTATTACAACAACTTATCTATCCGCCTGGTGCTTTATTACGCCGGATCGGTGGTGTTCCTGATCACAACTTTCAGGCTTGACCAATTAAGTACTCAAAATAAGGCGCTTTACTTTATCACCGGTGTAACTTTTATCATTGTTCATAGTGTATTTTATTACCTGATGACCCGAAAACGGGGTTTTAAACGTTGATTTTATAGGCTTTTTAAAAGATTTAGGCTAAACTTGCATCTTCAAAAAATATGAAAGCATTTTACGGAGACTTAAAACTGGGCATTTTAGGCGGCGGTCAGTTAGGCCGCATGCTGATACAGCAAGCCATCAATTATAACGTTACTGTTAAAATACTTGATCCCGACCGCGAAGCGCCATGCCGTAAGCTATGCGATGAGTTTACCATTGGATCATTGGGCGATTATGAAACCGTTTACAACTTCGGTAAAACCGTTGACCTGTTGACGATTGAAATAGAGAAAGTTAACGTTGACGCGCTTGAGCAACTGGAAAAAGAAGGTGTATTGGTGTACCCGCAATCGCGCGTGATCCGCCTGATTCAGGATAAGGGCCTGCAAAAGCAGTTTTTTAAGGAGAACGATATCCCAACTGCCGATTTCCAGATCATTACCTCGCCGCAACAACTGCAACAAAGCTTAATCCCTTTTCCATATATCCAGAAACTGCGTAAAGATGGTTATGATGGCAAAGGGGTTTATAAAGTAATTGATGACAGCTACCTGGCCGGAGCATTTAAAGAACCGAGCCTGATTGAGCAATGGATTGATTTTGAAAAGGAAATTGCCGTAATAGTAGCGCGTAACGAAAACGGAGAGATCAGCACTTTCCCGATGGTTGAAATGGAGTTTAACCCCAAGGCAAACCTGGTTGAGTTTTTGATAGCGCCATCAACCCTGCCGTTCGAAGTTCAGCAAAAAGCCGAGCAGATAGCGAAAAAAATTGCGGACAGCCTTAGAATTGTAGGCTTACTGGCGGTTGAAATGTTTTTGGATAAACAAGGCCGCATATTGGTTAATGAATTGGCCCCACGCCCGCACAACAGTGGTCACCAGACTATTGAAGGTAACGTGGTATCGCAGTTTGAGCAGCATTTAAGGGCAATATTTAACCAGCCTTTGGGTGATACCGCTTGTTTAAATAATGCCATCATGGTAAACGTTTTAGGCGAAGCCGGTTACGAGGGTCCCGCTGTTTACCAGGGGATTGAAAAAGTTTTGAAAGTGCCGGGAGTATATGTTCATCTTTATGGTAAAGCTTTAACAAAGCCTTTCCGCAAGATGGGCCACGTTACTATCGTTGATGCTGATAGAGAGAAAGCTATTGAGAAAGCTAAATTTGTACAGAAAACTTTAAAAGTAATAAGTTAATTAGTTCATGGTTCATAGATCATAGTTCATAGAAAAAATGGCATTTAGATTTGAAGAACTTCAGGTGTGGCATAAAGCTATGGATCTTGATGAGCAAATAAACCAATTAACAAAAACCTTTCCAAAAGAAGAAATTTATATCTTAACATCGCAAGTAAAACGCGCTGCAGATTCCGTTGTATTGAATATAGCCGAGGGTTCTACGGGCCAAAGCAAAGCTGTTTTCAAAGTATTTTTAGGATACTCCTTAAGATCTGCTATTGAAGTTGTAAGCTGTCTTTTTATTGCAAAAAGACGTATTTATATCGCTGAAGAAAAATTTAAAGATTTATACGCCGATTATGAAGTATTGGTAAAAATGATCACAGCGCTCAAAAACTCGATTTAGGCTGTCTTCCCATGAACAATGAACCATGATCTATGAACTATAAACCAACTATGAGTACAAAAGTCGCCATTATAATGGGCAGCAAGTCCGATTTAAATGTAATGCAGGATGCTGCCGACGTTTTAACCGAATTAGGCGTTGCATACGAAATAACCGTAGTGTCGGCCCATCGCACGCCCGACAGGATGTTCAGTTATGCCCGCGCAGCTGCCGATCGTGGTATTAAAGTGATCATTGCCGGTGCCGGCGGTGCAGCTCACTTACCTGGCATGGTAGCCTCTTTAACACATTTGCCGGTGATTGGCGTGCCTGTAAAATCAAGTAACTCCATCGATGGCTGGGATTCTATTCTATCTATCCTGCAAATGCCTAACGGCATCCCGGTTGCCACGGTAGCGTTGAACGCGGCTAAAAACGCGGGTATCCTGGCGGCTCAAATCCTGTCAACCGCCGACGAATACCTTGTAAAAAACCTCATCGATTTTAAAGAAAACCTCAAAAAGAAAGTTGAAGAGTCGGCAAGGGAAATGGAGGGGGAATAGAGATTAGAGGTTGGCGGTCAGAGATTAGTTGTCTGATGGAAAAAACTCGTAAACAAATAAGGTCGCGGATAAATCGCGACCTTATTTGTTTAATGATATGCTGCCTAATCTCCAACCTCTAATCTCTCTAATTAAGAGCCGGGTTTTCCGGAAAATTGGCGATGTGAGCGTAGCGCTGGCCGAGATTAACCACTACGTGTTTCCACAATTCCTGCTCATCAAGGTTAAACAGGCTTGCCACATCAAATTTATCGGCCACTATCCAGCTGTCTTCTTTAATTTCCTCGTCAAGCTGCTGCGGTGTCCAGCCGGAGTAACCGGCAAAAAACTTGATCTCGCCGGGGCCTAACTGATAGTTGGATACCAGTTGCTTCACCTGTTCAAAATCACCACCCCAATACAGGCCCTTGGCTATTTCAATACCATCATCAATTTTATGGGGAGCGCAGTGGATAAAGTGCAGGGTATTTTTCGCAACAGGGCCTCCCTGGTAAACCGCAATTTCTGAGTAAGAAACGTCGGGCAGCACATCGCCTAATAAATAGTCGCTCTGGTGGTTCAGGATAAAGCCCATGGCACCGTCTTCAGTGTATTCTGTTAAAATAATTACCGATCGTTTAAAGTTGGGATCCATCATAAATGGTTCCGAAATAAGCAAATGGCCTGCCGCGGCCGATATTGGACTCAGCATAAAGTTTAGCTTTTAAATTACACAACAAGCATAGTAAAAATATGTTCAATTGCATATAATGATTTACATCATTATATACGGTTTAATTAATTTGTAAGTTTGCATTATAATGAATCAGCAGGAACTACAAAATTTAAGGCAGGATTACAGCGCGTCTACGCTATCGGAAAATACAACAAAAGCCGATCCCATAAAACAGTTTGAACAATGGTTTAACGAAGCATTGGAGGCAAAATTACATGAACCCAATGCTATGACACTTGCAACGGCCACAATTACCGGCAAACCATCGGCCCGTATTGTGCTTTTAAAAGGGTTTAATAAAGATGGCTTTATGTTTTTTACCAATTACCTTAGCCGTAAGGGTAAAGAAATTGCTAAAAACCCGCATGGTGCTTTAACCTTTTTTTGGCCCGGCCTGGAGCGCCAGGTGCGGATTGAAGGTACTATCGAAAAAGTAAGCAAAGAAGAATCGGAACAATATTTCCACTCGCGCCCAAAAGGCAGCCAAGTTGGCGCCCTTGCGTCTCCGCAAAGCCAGGAAATTGACAACAGGGAAAGCCTTGAGCAAAAATGGAACGAACTGGAAGCCGAATATGCCGATAAAGAAGTACCCAAACCATCTTATTGGGGAGGTTATATATTAAAACCCCAGCTTATTGAGTTTTGGCAAGGCCGCCCGAGCCGCATGCATGACCGCATACTGTATAAAAAAACCGATAAAAAATCCTGGAAAAAAGTACGCCTTGCACCATGAGTTTTGAAGACGTTAAAAAGCTGCTGACAGAAAAATTTGGCGATGGTGTGATTGTTGGCGAGCAAACCAATGGTTTACAACCGGCCTTACTCATCAACCCCGATGATATAGCTTCGGTATGCCTCGAATTGCGCGACAACCCTAAAACATATTTCGATTTCCTGTCGAGTATTACAGGAGTTCATTATAATGATGACACCAACCGTTATGGAGTGGTTTATCACCTGGCCTCCATTCCCTACAAAACACAGCTTACCTTAAAAATAAGCAAGCCGCACGATAAGGAAAGTGCTGCCCTGCCCGAGTTTTTAAGCATCAACCATGTTTACCGCACTGCCGACTGGCATGAGCGTGAAGCATACGACCTGTTAGGAATTTATTTTGAAGGTCACCCCGACCTGCGCCGGATCTTGTTGCCTGATGACTGGGAGGGATTTCCATTAAGAAAAGATTATAAAAACGCCGAATATTACAAAGGCATCAGGATAGACTGAATTTAAGATTTTTTAATTCGAGGCGCGTTTTCGCGCCTTTTTCATTTCATTTTTTTTTCAGTCTCCTCAGGGTCTCTCATAGAGGACCCTGAGGCTTTCCAATTTACCGGGCGGTTTCAAGGCGTTCCTGTCTCCTCTGGGTCTCTCATAGAGGACCCTGAGGAGACAATTCGCCGGGCGGTTTCAGAGCGTTGGTTGCATACGGATCCATCAAGTGCCTCTGCGAGAGACCCTGATGGAACAAAAATTTTATGCCATATTCCAGTCTCCTCAGGGGCTCTCATAGAGTACCCTGAGGCTTTCCAATTCGCCGGGCGGTTTCAGAGCGTTGGTTGCATACGGATCCATCAAGTGCCTCTGCGAGAGACCCTGCTGGAACAAAAATTTTATGCCATAGAATCAGGTTAGTTTAATAAAATCTTTTTAGTAAGATTGTATCACCCTAACTTATAAACTATGGATATCATCAGGAGAGATAACATCACCTACGAAGAATTTATTGAAGAGCATTATAAACCCGGCATTCCGCTGGTATTTACCAAGGCTGCTAAAGTTTGGAAGGCAAACGGGCTCTTCTCTCCTGACTGGTTCCGTGAAAATTATCCCGATCGTAAAACGGATGTGCGCGGTACAACCTACACCATGAAACAGGTAATGGATATGGTGGAGGCCAGCACAGAAGATAAGCCCGCGCCCTACCCCATGATCTTCGATATTCCATCCACCCTACCGGAGTTGATGCCCCTTCTGGATCCCCTGGACCTGAACTACGCGTCGCCAAACTGGCTGCGTAACAAAATGTTCAATATCGGCAAATGGGGCGGGGCTATTGAGTTGTTTGTTGGCGGCCCGGGCGGCAGGTTCCCGTATATGCATATTGATTATTACCACCTGAATGCCTGGATCACCCAGCTTTATGGCGAAAAGCGTTTTACGGTATTTCCACGCGGACAGGAAGACATGTTATATCCCCGCCCTGATGACCCGTGGCGCTCTGAACTTAATATATTTGAACCCGATTACGAAAAATACCCTAAATATAAAGATGCCACGCCTATCCATTTTGTGGTTGGCCCCGGCGAAACGTTGTTTATCCCTTTTGGCACCTGGCATTCGGCCTATTCTTTAACGCCAACAATCTCGGTTGCTTTTGATAGCCTGAACAATAAAAACCATAAGGAATTTATGAAGGATGTATGGACCTTTAAAAGCCGCGACAGCAAAGCCAAAGCCATTGCTATGTATAGTTACGCCTGGGTAGCTACACAGATCAGCAAAATAACAGATCGTTCGACCGTTAAATAATTACCCGCTCCTGATCAATTTAAAGCTTAAAAAGCCGGATAATTGAAAAAAAAAACTGATTTTTGATATCCGGCACATCGTACAAAGTGCTATATGCCGGGTATTCATTTAACCGGAGATTAAATTGGTTATCACAAATTCCAAATACGAAGAAGCCCTCATCAGGTACAATAAAAAAATAGCCGAGGCCAGTGTTGAGGATATGGTACTTAACATGGGGCCTCAGCACCCCTCAACCCATGGTGTATTGCGCCTTGAGCTGATTACCGATGGCGAAATAGTAAAAGAAGTTATCCCTCACATTGGTTACCTGCACCGTTGTTTTGAAAAACACGCCGAATCATTAACCTACCAGCAAACAATTCCGTTTACCGACAGGCTCGACTACCTGGCCTCAATGAACAACAGCCATGCCTTTGTGATGGGGGTTGAGCGGATGATGGGAATTGATAAAGAGATCCCCAAACGGGTTGAATACATCCGCGTATTGGTTTGTGAACTCAACCGCATCGCGTCGCACCTGATAGCTATCGGTACTTATGGCATTGATATTGGCGCCTTTACCCCATTCCTTTGGTGTTTTCGCGACAGGGAGCATATTATGGGCATGCTGGAGTGGGCATCAGGTTCGCGCATGCTGTATAACTATATTTGGGTTGGCGGCTTGTTTTACGATTTGCCGGTTGGTTTTGAAGAGCGTTGCCGCGAATTTGTAGACTACTTTAAGCCTAAAATGGTTGAGCTTAACCAACTGCTTACAGACAATCAGGTATTTATATCACGTACAGCCAATGTTGGCGTATTGCCGCTGGATGTAGCCATCAACTATGGCTGCTCAGGCCCGATGTTGAGGGCTTCGGGTTTGAAATGGGATTTGCGCCGGATCGATAATTACTCGGCCTATCCCGAAATTGATTTTGAAATTCCCGTTGGTAAAGGTTTAATGGGTAAAGTTGGCGATTGCTGGGACCGATATAAGGTGCGTATTGATGAAATTGAGCAGTCGTTACGCATAGTTGAGCAATGCCTGGACCGCCTGCAAAAAGAACTGAAACGTACACCCGATTTTGACCCGCGCGCCAAAATGCCCCGCAAAACCATCCCGAAAGCACAGGACTATTACGTTCGTTGCGAAGGCGCCAAAGGCGAACTGGGCTTCTATTTTATAACCGACGGAAAATCAGAAATTCCAACCCGGGTAAAATCCCGCGGACCAAGTTTCAATAACCTTTCAGTGCTTCCGGAGTTGGCCAAAGGTATTTTAATTGCCGATTTAATAGCGATTGTGGGCTCAATTGATTTTGTTTTGGGGGAGGTGGACAGGTAGTGAATCAGAATTTATTAATTTTTAAAGTATAGAGACTTAGACTGATTGGCTTAACCCATCCTGAAAATTCTCAAATCCTGTAAATTCTGATTCAGACAAAAAAAGGGAAACACCTCTCAGCGTCTCCCCTCTCACTTAATTATTAATTTTTATTGGTATGGGCTAATTATTACTGGTTATAAACTTTAACCATAAACACGTAGTTTTTAAGCTTTTTAAGCTGTTGTTTGCGATTTAAACCGGCAAGCGTGTTTTTATTGTTCAGGTTCAATGTTCTCGATAATGAATCTGTAGGAATATTCTGAATAGTTTTTAAAAGGTATATCGACTTTTTAGCGAAAGCCGCACCTGCCATTTGTGTTTGACGGGCGGTTAGTATACCTATAACATTCCCTTTTTCATCAAGCAACGGGCCTCCGCTGTTACCCGGGTTTACCGGGATGGATACCATGTATTCGGTGGTATCGCCAGCGTAATTGGCTGCCGATGTTAAAGCACCGTAACCATAAACCACATTATCGCCAGGATAACCTGAGGTGTAAACATTTTCACCCAAATCGCTCTCGGCCTTTTTTACATTATATGGTACAGGACCAAGGTTTTTAAACGTCGAATCATTGATCTGTAATATGGCCAAATCATACTGGGGCTCGGTGTAAATCACCTTCGCATGAAAAGATTCTCCGGCAGCATTTTGTACATACACCGAATCAGCGTTTTTTATCACATGGTAATCGGTAACAAGATAGCCGTTTGATGTTAAGGCAAAACCTGTACCCCTGAAATTGGCAGGAGCAGACGCGAGTGCTTTAGGTTTCACGGGGGTGCGGGCGCCTGCACCAATAATTTTAACCTTATGGTCAATAGTATTGATTTTCTGGCTCAACTCCTCGTATCTCGATTTATCGCTACTTAGTTTACCGGTAACAATTAAAATACTTAAAACCGCAAATATCAGCACCGAGGCAGCTACCGAAATTTTTGAATGATGGTTACGCCACATACGTACAATCCACACCGGGTGGATGGTCAATTCTTCTTTCAGGGCATGCACATCAATCTCATCATGAATAGCGTTGAGGCGTTTTTCAAGTTCCAGGCGTTCGCCGTATTGCTTCATTAAAGCTATAAACTGCACATGTTCGGCAAACTTGCTTTCAATAGCAGCATCATTTTTCCTGAGCAATTCAAACTCGGTACGTTCTGCGGCGGTCATGCTGCCGTCAAGGTAACGCTCAATAAACTGGGTAATCTGGTTATCACTCATCTCTCGGTCCTTTACTTTTGCTGAAAAAACAATTTCTTCAGCCTTTGCAGGCATTTATATTTCTGGGTTTTGGCATTATCAGCATTGGTATAGCCAAACCGTTCACAAATCTCCTGCATCGATCTGTTTTTGATATAAAAATCTTCCATAATGGTTTTACAGGGTTCGCCTAATAACCGGAGCGCGCTCTCCATCTTACCAAACTGTATATCCCTGTCACTATGGTCGTCTACTTCTTCTTCAACGGGCAAATGCTCTTCAAAATCCCTGATATCGCCTCCGTACCTGTTCATCTGGCTTAAGCGCTTGAGCCAAAGCCTGCGGCAAACAGAGTATATATAGGTTTTAAGCTTACTGTTAAGCTCAAAATCGCCCGATTTAATTTTATTGTAAAGAACTATGATCGCTTCCTGGTAAATATCCTTGGCATCGTCTTCGTCGCCGTTATTATTGATGATCAACTGTAAGATCATCGGGAAGTACGCTGTATACAATCTTCTCAATACCACTTCCGAGTTATTCAGTATCCCAAGTACGATCTCGCTGTCTGTTGGTGCCGAAGCTTTTAAGTCTTTATTCACTCTTAATACTATTTAGGCGAAATTGTAACCCATCAATCTCAAAAAAATTAAAATAAATGTCATCTGATAACACACAGATGACATTTTCGGTTTAGGTTTAAAGCCACATCCCGTTGCGACAAATTTACACTTAATACCGCCCGTTTTAATAAGGTAACCCTTAGTTAGCCCGAATTAATTTATATTTTTTTTGCAGGTTACCTCTTTCATAAAGCCGGTATTAAGCTATAAAAACTCCCAAAAATTAACTTTTTAAATTTAAGAGCATGAAAAATTCACTCAAATCAGGTTTACTTGCATTGGCTATTGCCGGTTTATTTTCATTTACCGCCTGCGACCCGAATGGCACGGGTAAAAATTCATCTAAAAACCCGGTAGACACTGGAAAAAACATTGTTGATACCGCGAAAAGCGGGGATACAACTAAAACAGGAGTCGATACAGTGCGGAAAGATTCTGTAAAAAAATAACCGTTGTTGCGGTCACCCGTAGTGATTTAATAAAATTTTTATTTCTTTTGCATCGTTTTTTTGCCTGATTATCAACAAAAAAGGCTACCCATAATTTTTTTTGAAAATTTATTTAAAATTATGGGTTACCTTTTTTCATTTACGGTATTAAGGTGTAAACTATTAAATCACTTATTAAAAAATTTAAAAAATGAAAAACTTCAAATTAGGCTTTTTAGCTTTAGCTATCGCTGCTTCTTTCGCTGCTTGTAAAGGTTCATCTTCAGCTTCTTCTGCTGATTCAACTAAAGCTGATTCTGCTAAAATGACTGCTGATTCTGCTAAAATGACTGCTGATTCTGCTAAAACTACTGCTGATTCTGCTAAAACTGTTGCTGATTCAACTAAAAAAGATTCAACTAAAAAATAACTTCTCCTTAACCGGGAAATTTTTTAGAAAAAATGCTTCTGATTTATCGGGAGCATTTTTTTTGCCCTTTACCCGGCAAACAATTTTATGCTTTATCGCTTAATGTGGTAAGCGATAAATTATGAAATATTCTGAATGGAATTCACTGAGCGACGAGGAACGTAAAAACACCAACTGGCACAAACACCCTCATATCCGCACAGCAACAATTTTTACCATAGCCTTTAGCTTAGCCGTTATCATCATCATTCTGGGCATCAGCAAAAACAGCACTGTACATATTAACCGTAAGCCTACCAAAACCGAAGCTTATAATATGGCCAGGAATTTTGTAAAGGACAGGCTTAAACAACCTGAAAAAGCAGTATTTGCCAACACACCTGAAACTTCACTTATTGATACGGCAACCGGCGTTTACAACATCACCTCGTGGGTTAAAATTGAAAACGGCAGCGGCAAAATGGAAAAATCTGTATGGGAAGTTAAAATGCAGTATACAGAAGGTGACTGGGCCGAAAAGAACAGCTGGAAATTAATATCCGTTAACGTTAATTAACAGTTATAAAAAAAGAGGAGGCCCTATTGAGCCCCCTCCCGTTTCCCTAAAAACTTTCAATTTTATTGAACGCTATCACGCAGCGCCTTGATCTGATCATGCGACTCCAGTAATTCGCTTTCCTGCTGACTAACAGTTTCGCGCAGGTATGCTGGCAGGTTTTCGTCTTCAAGCGCGGTACGATATGCTTTCAGGATGGCATCTTCGCCAAATTCGCATTCCTCCAAAATATCATGCGTATCATGCCCGGTAAAGGCGGCCTTAACATCGAGCCATACCCTATGGATTTTACCGCTGGTGGTTGTGCCGGTTTCAATATCCTTTCCAAGTGCGCTTACTTCGGTAGCCAGGACAAGTTTATATCCCTGGCTTTGACCGATAAGCCTTGTAAAAAGTGATTTCAGATCAGCATGCTCATCTTTCAAATCTTTCGAGGCGCGTTGATAGCCTTCAATCCTGTCGTTGTTGATCTGTACCAGATCATTTAAAATTTCTACAGTTGCTTGTGTATTTTCCATGATTAGATGTTTTTATATACCAACCCTGTGAGTGAAGATTTGTTTAATTAATTATATAAAAACTATCCAATTTAGAAAAATTAACTCCTGCCACGAAAAAGGGATATGAGCCAGATAATGACGGCGATAATGATCACAACAGCGATAACACCGGTAATAGCCCCGGCCTTGAAAATCCCGGTGATGACCGAGCAACTGCTCAACGTAAATAACATTAAGGCTACTAATAAAAAATGTAAGTTTTTCATGGTTGATTGTTTATGAGTTGATAAAGTTTAATGCGGGTTGAAGCCGGTCATTAAGTTGACAGTATTTATCAATAATCAGGCCTTTAGCCTAAACTATCATTATCAAACCGTTTTTTGTACTTACTTAAAAAAATGAAATTACGGATGTATAGAAACGTATACAATAAGTATCAATAAAAAACAGGCTTCGTATTCAAATAGCATCACTTTGCAATCGGGATACCTTACCATTAAGCCTCTTAAATTAAATAACCTAAAAATAAAAAAACAAACCACAGGTTAACCATTTACTATTAATACCATTATAAACACTAACATAAAGTTAATTTTTTTTTGGTATTACACATGATTACCCCTTAATGGGCACGTGTTTTGTTTTCGATTTTATAACATTTATTTATTTAACATGGTATTACAGATACAACCTAATTTTCCTTGCGAAAATTGTATTAAATGCGGAAAACGCCCGCAAGTAGAGCAGCGTAAACAAATATGGACTATTACTTGTCCTGATAAAAGTTGTAAAAACCTGGTAAAAGGTAAAATTGCCGATTTTGTGACGTGGAACAGGCTTAATAAAAAAGCCGCCGACCTTGTTGCCGCGCAAAGCCTTGAAACGCTTAAGCGCACAGCCTAACCTATTAAAGAGTTTACCGGCGAAACATCAAAAAATTTGGCCGGTTTTGAAGCAGATTATTACATTTACGCCCTGCACCGCTGTTATAATATGCTCCATAAAATACTCTCTATAGATAAAGCCACCGTACGATATTTAAACGCCACACTTTTTAACGGTTTAAGTTTTGAAATAAAAAAAGGCGAAAACTGGGCACTTGTGGGCGAAAGCGGATCGGGCAAGAGCGCCCTGCTACAAACCATAGCAGGGCGCTTTAATATTACCGGAGGAAACATCCGTTATCACTTTTGGGATGAAGCCGCAAGCAAGGCTAACACCGGAGAGGTAACTACACCGCATAAAATGATAGCGTTGGTTGAACCCCGCCACCATTTCAGGAACCTATCAAACACTACCGACTTTTATTACCAGCAACGTTATAACTCATCTGATTCTGAAGATGCGTTAACCGTTGCCGACCACCTTAACGCGGCAAAACATTCAGGGAGTACAGAGGCTTTCTGGACTGTTGAAAAAGTAAGCAGGCTTTTACGGCTTGATGAATTGTTGGATAAACAGATCATCAAGCTATCAAACGGCGAAACAAAGCGCCTGATGATAGCTGCCTCGCTGCTTAAAAACCCGGTATTGTTGATGTTGGATAACCCGTTAACAGGGCTGGATGTAAAAACACGCGAAAAGTTTAACAATATTATTAAGCAAATAGCTGCTTCGGGTATAAGCATCATCATGGCTACTTCCGTACATGAAATCCCGGCAGTTATTACCCATGTTGCGGTGTTAAACAAAGGCGCTATTGTACATGAAAGTAAAATTGAAGATTTTAAACCCGAACTTTTTGAAGGGGATAAAACAGACTGGATAGCAACCGATGAGCTGAACACGCTGCTCAATATCAATAAAAGCACTGCTACTTATAACCTGATTGTTAAAATGGAGCAGGTTCATATCCAATATGGCGATAAAGTAGTTTTAGATAACATCAACTGGCAAATCAATCCCGGCGAACGCTGGGCTTTGTTGGGCCCTAATGGCTCAGGTAAATCAACCTTATTGAGTTTAATAAACGGCGATAACCCGCAGGCCTATGCCAACCAAATTATCTTGTTTGATAAAAAACGCGGCACCGGCGAAAGCATTTGGGATATAAAAAAGAAGATAGGCTTTGTTTCGCCCGAATTGCACCAATACTTTCCAACCGATAACAGTTGTTTACAGGTGATTGAATCGGGCTATTACGATACCTTAGGCCTGTTCCGCCCAGGCAGCAAAGAAAAGGCCGAGATAGCCCTGCGGTGGATGAAAGCTTTGGAAATTGAACAATACGCCCGCACTTTACTTAAAAATGTGCCGGCAAGCGCCCAGCGACTTTGTTTGCTGGCCCGTGCCCTGGTCAAAAACCCGCCACTGCTGATATTTGATGAGCCCTGCCAGGGAATGGATGACCATCAGCAAATGCATTTTAAAAACCTGGTTGATACCATCTGCAGGCTGAGCAATGTTACATTGATTTATGTAACGCATTATCAGCATGAAATACCCAACAGCGTTGATAAGGTTTTGAGATTGGAAAAAGGAAAAACGGTTTTATAAAGCTGAAAGCCAAAGGCTGAACGCCCAAAGCAGAAACTGAGCAATAATGAGAAGGGCTTTGAGTTTTATGCTTTCTGCCTTAAGCTATCTGCATCAGGCTTTTACTACAAGCTGAAAGCCAAAGGCTGAAGGCTAAAAGCATAAATTTAAGCTATAATGAGGTGCGCTTTGAGCCTTAAGCTTTCTGCATTAGGCTTTTACTACAAGCTTTTTAACTTTTTTGTCAATTATTTAACAAGGGCTAAATCAAGCTACCAACTTGCGTATATTTGCGCATATGAATACAGCCGATCTGTTGCAGCGCGCGTTGCGGTTTGATTTTTTAACGCTTGAAGAGGGCGTTTACCTGTATAACAACGCCTCAACTGCCGAGTTAATGTACACTGCCAACGAACTTCGTAAAATACAGGTTCCGCACGGCAAGGTTACCTGGCAAATTGACCGTAATGTTAACACCACCAACGTTTGTATAGCCAATTGTAAGTTCTGTAACTTTTTTCGCCGCCCCGGGCACGAGGAAAGCTATATTACTGATATTGAAACCTATAAAAAGAAAATAGAAGAAACGTTCCGCTACGGCGGCGACCAGCTTTTATTACAGGGCGGCCATCACCCTGACCTGGGCTTAAAATTTTACACCGACCTGTTTCGCGAACTCAAGCAGCTTTATCCTAAGTTGAAGCTACATTCATTAGGTCCGCCGGAGATAGCACACGTTGCCAAACTTGAAGGTATGGCGCACATTGAGGTATTACGGGCCATGCAGGAAGCCGGTTTGGATTCATTACCCGGTGCAGGGGCGGAAATTTTGAACGATCGTGTACGCCGTTTAATTTCTAAAGGCAAATGCGGCGGCAAAGAATGGCTGGATGTAATGCGGGCGGCCCACCAGCTTAATTTGCCAACCTCGGCCACCATGATGTTCGGCCATATCGAAACTATTGAAGAGCGTTTTGAACATTTGGTGTGGATCCGCGAGGTACAAGCCGAAAAACCTGAAGGCCATTACGGCTTTATCGCCTTTATTCCATGGCCTTTCCAGGATGACGGTACGCTTTTACGTAAAGTACGCGGCATTACCAATAACGTAACCGGCGATGAATATATCCGCATGATAGCCCTGAGCCGTATTATGCTGCCTAACATTAAAAACATCCAGGCCTCATGGCTTACCGTTGGTAAACAGGTGGCACAGTTATGCTTACATGCCGGCGCTAATGATTTCGGTTCGATCATGATTGAAGAAAATGTGGTATCGGCAGCCGGAGCCCCGCACAGGTTTACCGCCAAAGGCATCCAGGAATCAATAAAAGAAGCCGGTTTTGAACCACAGCTCCGCACCCAACGTTACGATTGGCGCGAAATACCGGTTGAAATTGAAGAACAGGTTATTAACTATTAGTACCAAGTCTGAAGTTCTTAGTCGAGAGGCAAACGGTGTACAGTCACCTATTTTCGACTAAGAACTTCAGACTTCCGACTTAAAAATGGAACAATACATAGAGGCCCTTATTTTCGCGTCGGAGCAGGCTATCCGTTTAGAGGAGATCATGTACTGTTTGCAAGCCGCTTTCGAGCGCGATTTTGCTAATGAGGAAGTTGCCGATGCGATTAACCGCATTCACGAAAAATATCAGCACCATAGCCTGGCTATCGAATTGGTAAAAATTGGTAACGGGTACCAGTTCCTTACCAAAAAAGAATACCACCAGGTAATTAACCTGCTGCAGCTTCAGCGGTCAAAGAAAAAACTGAGCCAGGCCGCCTTAGAGACCCTGGCCATCATCGCCTACAAGCAGCCGGTAACCAAGCCCGATATTGAACAGATCAGGGGAGTGAACTGCGATTATTCGATCCAAAAACTGCTCGAAAAAGAGCTGATAGCTATAGTCGGGAAGTCGGAAGCTATCGGAAAACCCATCCTTTACGGCACCAGCAGCCTGTTTATGGATTATTTTGGCATCAACAGCATCAACGAATTGCCTCAACTTAAGGAGCTTACAAACACTTCCGCCAGCATAGGCGAACAATCTGAATAATTTTAATTTCTGTTTTAAAAAAAATTCAATTTTCATTATTTTTACTATTAAATCGGCAGGGATAAAGATTAAAAAACGCTTTTCACTTATCTGATTAAATTATTATTATTGATTAAGTTTAATTTATAAAATCCATTACAATGGGAGCGCCAAAGAAACCGAACACTAAAAAGATCCAGGATTCAGAAAACGATGAGGATGATGACGATCTTGAGCCACAATCTTCTAAAAAGAAGTTATTTGATGACGATGATGATGACCTTGACGTACCGTTAGATGACGATTTGGGCCGTGGTGGCTTTGAATCATTTGATGATGAGGACGAAGACGATTATTAATCGTTAGTATATACTTATTTTATAAAGCATTCAGACTATGCCGCTGAATGCTTTTTTTTTAGGCCCTTTTTGCAAAACATATGACTATAAAAGAAGTAAAGGATAAAAAATCGAAAAAGGCTTTTTTGGATGTGGCGCGCATCATTTATAAAAATGACGATAACTGGGTTTGCCCGCTTGATAATGATATCGAAGCTGTTTTTGATCCGGCAAAAAACAATTTTCATCAGCACGGCAAATGCACCCGCTGGATCTTGCTTGACAACTCGGGAAAACTTATAGGCCGTGTAGCAGCCTTCGTTAACGAAAAAAAAGCATACAACTACGAGCAACCTACCGGGGGCATGGGCTTTTTTGAATGCATTAATGATAAGGAAGCCGCCTTTTTACTGTTTGATACGGCCAAAAACTGGTTACGGGGCCAGGGAATGGAAGCCATGGACGGCCCCATCAATTTTGGCGAAAACGATAATTTTTGGGGCTTACTGGTTGAAGGGTTTACCCAACCATCGTACGGCATGAACTATAACCATCCCTACTACCAGTCTTTTTTTGATGATTATGGTTTTGTTACCCAATACGCGCAGATCACCAACCATGTCGACGCGCACAAACCGTTTCCGGAAAGGTTTACCAAGATAGCCAACTGGGTAGCTAAAAAGCCGGGATATGATTTCAGGCACCTGGAGGCAAAAAAAATCGGGCACTTCGCAGCCGATTTTATGGAAATTTATAACGATGGCTGGAAAGATTTCGAAAACTTTGTACCGATAACGCATAGCACCATTATGGAGAGTTTTGTTAAAATGAAACCCCTGATGGATGAAAACCTGATCTGGTTTGCCTATGTAGATAATGAACCGGCGTCGTTCATGATCATTTTGCCCGATGCCAACCAAATGATCAAACCACTTAACGGCAAGCTTGACCTGATCGGGAAATTAAAGTTTTTATATTACCGGTGGAAAGGCGTATCGCGTATGCGAGCCATTGTGATGGGCACCAAGCAAAAATTTCAAAAACACGGCCTGGAATCGGGCATGTTCATTAAACTGAAAGAATATGTATTGCCCTTAAAGCGTTATGATGAACTGGAACTATCGTGGGTTGGAGATTTTAACGACAAAATGATCGCTATACACGAGGCCGTTGGCGCCACTTTTGGCAAAAAGCATTTAACAATGCGCTATAAATTTAAATAGCCCGGTTGTTCCGGGCTATTGATTTATGCTATTACTTTTGAATGTCGAAGTTCTTCAAATAATTCAATTACTTTTTTCTGTAAATCAATTACTTCGGTTTCACGGTCCATCAGGCGTTTGTTAACAGTTTCAAGCTCGTTTACAAATTTCTGGTCCTGTTCGGCATCATTAAACGTAAGTAACTGAACTACTGTCATTTCAAACAGGTTAGCAATCTGCTCTAACCTTGAAAGGTTGATATCTGTGATCCCGGTTTCAATCTTGGAGAATGCAGGGATGGAAATATCCAACCGTTTTGCAACATCCTCCTGGCTCCAACCTTTTTGGTGGCGTAATAATCTGATTTTTTTTCCGAGTGTTTTCATGTTCTATATGTAATTGTGCAGGTTTCTCAAAAGTTAATTACTTTACAATAATATTTATTATCACGCTAATTATCAACTAATTTGCATAATTTTTTATCTAAAAGTGCAGTTGATTACAATGACGGGTAAACCCTTAAAATACGGTAACTAAATGGCGATAAATATACCTGCAACAGGGTATTTTAAAAAAATACCGGCAAATGGAAATTCACCTCAGTGTAACTTAAACACAAAAAAGCGCAAAAATTTTTTCTTTTTAAAATTTTAGTCTCATTTTTGTACTGTAATAATTTTTATTACAGATAAATGAACGGACAATTTCAAATAGCTACCCACGTACTCACCCTGCTTTGCAAGCAGCCCGGCGAGCTTTTATCGTCTGATTATGTGGCGGGCAGTATGAATGTAAACCCCGTTTTGGTACGCAAGGAAATGCGCAAACTGCGTGCCTGCGGATTAATTGAAAGTAAGGAAGGTAAAGCAGGAGGTTACAGCCTTGCCCTTCCTCCTCAAAAAATTTCATTGGCCGATGTTTATAAAGCCGTGAAACTGCCGCCGGCACTGGGCCAGGCCAAAAACAAGCCTAACCCCGAATGCCCGGTTGGCCGACAGATTAACGCACACCTTGATCATTTGGCCGATGATGTAGAGGCTGCGATCATTAAAAAACTAAGCACCATCACCATTTTTGATTTTGTAAATCAATTCGATTAAAAAAATTTAAAACAAACTGTAACTTATTTAATTACAATATAAAACAAACAACAAATGAAAATCGCATTAATTGGAGCCACCGGCTTTGTAGGAAAAGCAGTATTGAACGAGGCCGTACAACGCGGCTACGAAGTAACAGCAATAGCCCGTAACCCTAAAACGATTATCGAAAGCGATAAAATCACCCTGAAAACTGCCGATGCTTATCATGTTGACGAATTGGCTGAAGCGCTAAAAGGAAACGATGCGGTAGTAAACTCGTTCAACGCGGGCTGGGGCAACCCCAACCTGTATGCCGATTTCATTAAAGGATCAGAAGCTATACAACAAGCTACCAAACAAGCCGGTGTTAAGCGCCTGCTGGTTGTTGGAGGCGCAGGGAGCCTTTATATAGGCGGTCAGCAATTGGTTGATAGCCCGCAGTTCCCAGCCGAATGGAAAGAAGGCGCTACCGCTGCACGTGATTACTTAAACATCATTAAAAATGAAGAAGAATTAGACTGGACTTTCCTGAGCCCGGCCATCAACCTTCACCCGGGCACCCGTACCGGTACCTATCGCACAGGAACCGATGAACCTGTTTTTAACGACAAGCACGAACACGAAATTTCTGTAGAAGACCTGGCAGTTGCCATTGTAGACGAACTGGAGAATAACCAGTTTGTAAAGAGAAGGTTTACTGTGGGATATTAGCCCCACCCAAACCCTCCCCGGAAGGGAGGGCTTTAAAAAAGCAGATATTAAAAGTCTCCCCTTCGGGGGAGATTTAGAGGGGGTTGGGGTAGTTTACTTAATAAACTTAGCGGCCACCCACTCTTTATCTTTTTTATGGGTAATGTATTTCAAACCGTATTTACGGGCCTCTTCGGTAATGATATCCAAATCGGGCGATTCGTAAAAACCACTGAAGTAGATTTCGCCATCTGTTTTTAAAACCCCGGCGTAACGTTCCATCTGGTCAATCAGGATATTGCGGTTAATGTTGGCCAGGATAATATCGTATTGCTCATCAGGGATCACCTCTTTCGACCCGCAAAGCGGTTTAATATGATCAATCCGGTTAAGCGTCGAATTCTCGATGGTGCTTTCATAACAAACCGGATCATAATCAATAGCTGTAATATCCCCTGCGCCCAATTTAGCGGCCATAATAGCCAGGATACCGGTACCGCAACCCATATCCAATACTTTTTTACCGGCAAACTCGTTTTCCAGCATCAGGCCCAGCATCATAGCCGTGGTTTGGTGGTGCCCTGTACCGAAAGCCATTTTGGGGTCTATCACTATTTCGTATTCAAACTCCGGTTTAGGCTGATGAAAAGTTGCCCTTACGTAGATCTTATCCCCTATTTCAATCGGTTCAAAATTACTTTCCCATACTTCGTTCCAGTTTTTTTGTTGAATGAGGTTTATCTCATAGCTAAAGGTAAACAGATCCCTGTATGCCGATAGTTGCTCATCAAGTAAGGCCTGGTCAAAAATATCTTCGGGTATATAGGCCTTAAAGCCCAGTTCAAGTTCTTCAAAAGTATCAAAACCAATTTCGCCCAAAGCATTGATCAGTAAATCCTGCTGGTAATCTTCGGTGGTGATGGTTGTAAAAAGCAATTCGTAATAATTCATATCAAAAATATTTGATGATCAGCAGTAATGAAGGCAGACTGTTTAAGGAGGTAAAATTTAACCGGCTGCAATTTCAGCCTCTTCCGTTTCCGGGTTTTCGACTGGTTGTTTTCTATCTAACAGATAAAGTACCAAAAAGTTAATCAGCCAATAAACAGCCTGTATTTCGATCATGTACCACCAAAAAGCCAGCAAGGGTTCGTATCCATCTTCGGGTGCCCAGATGATGTAACTCAATGCGCCGCCAAATAGTACACAAACAAGAGCGATAAAAGCGCCTATCTTAAACCTAAATCCCGGGCCCTGATGCCTCGCCTTTTCCCAAAGCGGGATAATAATAAGATATTGAGTAAGGATACCGTCGGCAAGCAGCAATCCCCAAAACAGGTGAAAATAAGCCATGAGGCTATATAAGTTACCATTACCTATTTCGCCAATGCGCATAGGGTGATCTGGCATATTAAGATATACCACCAGCGCAAAAATGCCAAAATCAACCAAAACAGGTAAAAGAACTTTTAAAAGCTTCATCGCCTTTTTTAGATTTGAGATGTGAGATATGAGATTTGAGAGTTTATTGTGACAACACACTTATCGCTTTTCTGTTTCAATAAAACAAAGCAGCATATTTTCTCAAATCTTTAATCTCACGTCTCACATCCGTCTGCTAATTGAAAGTTTTTACGATATCCAGGAAATCGCGTGATTTTAAGGAAGCGCCGCCAATTAAGCCGCCATCAATATCGGCCTGTGCAAATAACTCGGCTGCGTTTTTAGGGTTGCAGCTGCCGCCGTAAAGAATGGTAGTAGCATCGGCCACTGCCTGGTTATATTTAGCAGCAATTTCTTTCCGGATGAAATCGTGGATCTCCTGTGCCTGTGCCGATGTGGCGGTAACACCTGTACCAATAGCCCAAACAGGCTCATAAGCGATAACCAGTTTACCAAAATCTTCGGCGCTGAGGTGGAAGATTCCTTCAACCAATTGGGTTTTGATTACATCAAAATGAGTTTCGGCTTCGCGCTCCTGCAAAGTTTCGCCGATGCAAAATATAGGAGTTAAATCATGCTTCAAAACAGTATCAGTTTTTTGAGCAAGCAAAGCGTTAGTTTCGCCAAAATACTGACGGCGCTCTGAGTGGCCGAGGATCACGTAAGCAGCACCAGTAGATTTAATCATTTTGGCCGAAATCTCGCCGGTATATGCACCGCTTTCGGCCTGGTGAGCGTTCTGCGCGCCAACTGCTACTTTATGATAACCTTTAGCCAGTTGTACCAGGCTGTGGATGTGGATGAACGGACTGCAAATTACCGCCTGCTGTGTACCGGTAATTTCGTCATTTACCATATTGATGATCTCTGAAAATAAAGCTAAACCTTCATTATAGTCAAGGTTCATTTTCCAGTTTCCGGCAACAATTTTTTTTCTCATGATTGTTTTAATTAGTGAATGGTTGATTATGTTGATTGAGTGAGCAGTTGTTTACAGGTAAAACCGGTGATAACCACTCACCAAATCAACCCAATCTACCACTCACATAAAAAGTTGTCTGTATTCTTCCGTTTGCTCAAATACGGCTTTCAGCAGATTTTGTTCAACCTCGTTAAATTCGCGGTGATCGCGGCGGTCAAAAACCCGTCGGGTTGTTTCCATTGCTTTATCAAACAGGTAAACTTCCAGGCCCTGTGCGCCACCCCACGAAAAATCGGGCACAAAATTAAGCGGGAAACCCGCGCCAAACACATTGGCGCTAACTCCTACCACCGTGCCGGTGTTAAACATGGTATTGATGCCGCACTTTGAATGGTCGCCCATAATGAGCCCGCAAAACTGTAAACCTGTTTTACGGAAACGCCTGGTGCTGTAATCCCAAAGCTTTACTTCGGCATAATTATTTTTCAGGTTAGAGTTGTTCGAGTCGGCACCGATGTTGCACCACTCGCCCAGCACCGAGTTACCTAAATAACCTTCATGCCCCTTTGAGGTATATCCCCAGATTACGGCATTATTAATCTCGCCCCCTACCCTCGAATACGGGCCAACGGTAGTAGCGCCGTAAATTTTAGTGCCCATTTTTACCTGCGAATGTTCGCAAATTGCAAACGCGCCACGGATGTTGGTACCCTCCCAAACCTGGGTATTGGCCGAAAGATAGATGGGGCCATTGGTAGTATTAAATGTTGAGCACTCAGCAACGGCACCTTCCTCGGCAAAAAAGTCATTACCGATGATGGTATTGGTTGAACTGATGGCCGCGCTGGCACGGCCGTTAGTAAGCAGCTTAAAATCCTTACGCAGCTCAATATCGTTTTTCCTGAAAATATCTTCAGGGTATTTTAAAGCTACCAGCAAATTGGAGTAAGCAACAACATCATCAAAGCCGGCCTGGTAATTAAAGGCCTTCGCATCGGTTTCGTTAAGCCTTACAGCTACCAGCAACTCGTTATATTTAAGCGCCTGCCCCGTTTGCAGTTTATCAATAGCCTCAAGCAAGCCTTCGTCAGGGCAAACAGAACCGTTGATAAAAATATTATCCGCCTCAATTTTTACCGGAAACTTAGCCTGCAAATAATCAAGTGTATGAAAAGAGTATTCGCTGTTTAAATATTTAGCCCATTTTTCGGCAGTGGTCATGATGCCTATCCGCAGATTGGCAACCGGCCGGGTATATGTTAAAGGCAGTAATGTTTGATGTGCGTTATCGTCGAAAAGGATAATTGCCATGGCGCAAAAATAAAAAAAGTCCCGACTGCAAAGCCGGGACCTGTAAATATTTAATCACACAAAAATTACTTTTTGGCGTAACGTGAACGGAATTTATCGATACGACCTGCAGTATCAACCAGTTTCATTTTACCGGTGTAGAACGGGTGCGAAGTGTGAGAAATCTCTAATTTAACCAATGGATATTCGTTACCATCTTCCCATTTAACGGTTTCGCGGGTATCGATGCAAGATTTAGTGATAAAAGAGTAGTCGTTAGACATATCTTTAAATACAACTAATCTGTAGTTTGATGGATGCAGATCTTTTTTCATTATCTATATATAAACTTACCTTCTGTACTTTTTACTTAAAAGAGGTGCAAATGTAATAATAAAAGTGAATATCAGAAACGTAAAAATAAAAATATTGTCTGAATCAGAATTTGCAGGATTTTAGGATTAACAGAATACAACTGTAACGTATCAAATTAAACTAAGTAATTATAAAATAAGCCCTTCTAATTCTGTAAATTCTAAAATCCTGTAAATTCTGATTCAGACACCCACCTCCTGGCAAAGCTCAATCAACACCCCATTGGCACTCTTTGGATGCACAAAGCAAACCAGTTTATTATCAGCACCCGGCTTGGGTTCATCATTTAACAACACAAAACCCTCTTTTTTGAGGCGCTTCATCTCCGCTTCAATATCGTCCACATCAAAAGCAATATGGTGTATCCCCTCCCCTTTTTTGGCGATAAATTTAGCTATGGCACTGTCTTCGCTGAGTGCTTCGAGCAGTTCGATTTTATTGGGCCCGCTTTGTAAAAAAGCGGTGAGTACATGTTCACGCTCAACAGTTTCGGTTTTATATACCGATGTGTTAAGCAGTTTTGAATAGATCTGGCCTGCTTGCTTAACACTGTTAACCGCTATGCCTATGTGCTCCACTTTGTTCATGTCCAAATATTGTAAATTATTGGTCAGCTTTGGTTATTTGCGAAGGTTTTTAGCTGAATTTCAATAAAAACTTGCTTATCTTTGTTCTGTTAATATTTCAGAAGGAATTATGAATATCCCAATTTATTTAGATAACAATGCAACTACCCCAATGGATCCAAGGGTTTTGGAAGCCATGATACCATATTTTACGCAAAAATTTGGTAACGCGGCAAGCCGTAACCATGCTTTTGGCTGGGTTGCAGAGGAGGCGGTTGATTACGCACGCGAACAGGTGGCCAAACTGATTGGCGCATCTGAAAAAGAGATCATCTTTACCTCTGGTGCTACAGAATCAGATAACCTGGCTATAAAAGGGGTGTTTGAAATGTATAAAGATAAAGGCAACCACATTATAACCGCGGTTACTGAACATAAAGCTGTGCTTGACGCCTGCAAACACGTTGAAAAAATGGGTGGTAAGGTAACTTATCTACCTGTTAAAGAAGACGGCTTGGTTGACCTTGCCCAATTGGAAGCCGCCATGACCCCCGAAACCATCCTGGTATCGATCATGTATGGTAACAACGAGATTGGTGTGATCCAGCCGGTTAAAGAAATTGCTGCCATTGCTCATAAACATGGCGCTTTATTCATGACTGATGCTACACAGGCGGTTGGCAAAATTCCTGTTGATGTTAACGCCGATGGTATTGACCTGCTGGCCTTATCAGCACATAAAATGTACGGCCCTAAAGGTGTTGGCGCCTTATACGTTCGCCGTAAAGGACCAAGGGTTAAAGTAACCGCCCAGATGGACGGTGGCGGCCACGAGCGCGGCATGCGCTCAGGTACCCTTAACGTGCCGGGCATTGTAGGTTTAGGTAAAGCCTGCGAAATTTGTTTGGAGGAAATGGAAAGCGAAGCAAAACGCCTTTCGGCCCTGCGCGATAAACTACAGGCTGCTTTAACCCAACTGGAAGAAAGCTATGTAAATGGTAACGTTGACCATCGTTTGCCACACGTAGCCAACATTTCATTTAAATATGTTGAAGGCGAAGGTTTGATGATGGCTATGAAAGATCTGGCTGTATCATCAGGTTCGGCCTGTACTTCAGCTTCATTAGAGCCATCGTACGTATTGAAAAGCTTAGGCCTGTCTGATGATCTGGCACATTCTTCAATCCGTTTTGGTTTAGGCCGTTTCACTACCGAAGAAGAAGTTGATTACGCGGTTGAAGTAACCAGGAAAGCCGTAACGCACCTGCGCGAACTTTCACCGCTATGGGAAATGTTTAAAGAAGGTATCGACCTTAACTCGATTGAGTGGGCGGAACATTAATCAGATATGCAGATGTGCAGATTTCAAATGTGCAGATGCTTTCAATAAATAAAAAACGAGTAGAGTTAAATCACTAATTCAATAACTCAATAATTCAATAACTAAAAGACATGGCATATTCAGATAAAGTAATTGATCACTACACTAACCCCCGCAATGTGGGCACTTTGGATAAAAGCAGCCACAAAGTAGGTACCGGCTTAGTTGGTGCACCTGAGTGCGGCGACGTTATGCGCCTGCAGATCCAGGTTGATGATAACAATGTTATCACCGACGCTAAATTTAAAACTTTTGGTTGCGGTTCGGCAATCGCTTCTTCATCTTTAGCTACCGAATGGCTGAAAGGCAAAAGCATTGACGACGCGATGAAAATAGACAATATGGATATTGTTGAGGAACTTGCCCTTCCACCGGTAAAAATTCACTGCTCGGTTTTAGCGGAAGACGCGATCAAGGCAGCGATCAACGATTACCGCGTTAAAAACGGCTTGGCGCCGATTGAAAGCGAAAAAGTACATCACTAAGAAAGACGATAAGATGCAGGAAGCAGGAGATTAAGATTCCTTTTCTTGTATCTTAATTTTAGTGATATGCTCAACAAGAGAACAGGCAAAAATCCTGACTCTTGAATCTAACAATCTTGATTCTTTAAAAATGGTAACTGTAACTGATAAAGCAAAAAGCAAAATAGAACACCTGATGCAGGATGCAGGGCTTGATGCCTCGTATTTTCTGCGTGTATCTGTTCAGGGAGGTGGCTGCTCGGGTTTATCATACAACCTTGATTTTGATAACGAGGAAAAGAAAGGCGATCAGTTTTTTGAAGACCGCGGCATTCGCATGGCTCTCGATATGAAATCGTTCCTTTACCTTGCCGGTACCGAACTTGATTTTTCTGACGGCCTGAACGGTAAAGGTTTCAACTTCCATAACCCTAACGCTACCCGCACCTGCGGTTGCGGAGAAAGTTTTTCGGTATAATTTCAACCTTAAAATATCAAAAAAGAGGCGCGATGAGCGCCTCTTTTTGTTTAAATGCCAGCCGCGGGTTTAGCGCAGTGTAACCCGCGGTGAACTATCATTTCAGTTCTGACTGAAACCCCTAAAACATATCGCCAGGCTTCACCCCCTCAGGGGTTACCTGCTCCACACTCCAGTGCTCAACAATTTTGCTATCAGCCACCCTAAAAATCTCGTACAGAACAAAAGCCTTGTCCAATCGGCCAAACTGCGATTGAACAACCACAAAATCCCCCTCAGCAATCATCCGATGAAGTTTGACATCATGCTTTCCGGCAATGTACCCGGCTAACTTTTTGCCGCTTTGCAAAGTAGCATGATCGTGTTCTATATAGTCGTCGTTAATAAATTGCGCCGCAGACCTGTTATTAATCACCGCTTCATAAAAACGGCTAACAATCGTTTTACTATTTTCGGATAAAACCGCATGGTCAATAGCTGATGTGCCGTTTGTTGCAGTTACCGCCATCCCGCTTTCATCAGGCAAGGACTGTATAGCATCCCAATGTTCGGCAAGCATACCATCTTTAAGTTTAAACAGATCAATCACAGCCATGTGTTTACCCATAAATTGAACGTCCAGATGGGTTACCACAAAATCGCCCTCCTGTATCGCCCTTATCACCGGCGATTTAGCATCTTGAGGCGGAGGGGGTAGAGTTTTCAGATAATTGATCATTTCGGTTATGCCCGCCCTTCCCTGCTTAACTGTCGGGTTGTGCTGTTTATAATCTTCTATTACAAATTCAGGGATTAACTCTGCTTTGCGTTGCCCGACTATTTGTTTATAAAATAACAGTACTTTTTGTTTGTTGCTGATGGAATCCATGTTTAGATATGCTTTTGCAGATGAGCCTAAGCTTGCCAACAGGCAGCAAAAAGCGCACCCCAATACCTGGTAATTTTCATTACCGTGTTAATAAATTGATTGAGAAATTTAGACAATAAAAAACACCGCCGCGAGCTGCAGCGTGTTACCGGACCTGCAAAACAGGCCGGGCCTTAGGCTACCCTTGTTTGATATGTAGAGATAGTAATTATAGGTTGAAGATAGGGAAAGTTTGGAACTGATCAAAAATTATTTCACGTGAAGACGGTAAGACGCTAAACAGGAAAACCTTCGCGCCTTACCAACTTCGTGTGCTTAAAATCTAAAACATGCAAATCAAAACACCTTGATTACCTGCCCGGTTATCGCCCCCAAAACGCTTTTAACATAAGCATTGGCTACCTTATCCATAGCTACCGGCTCATGCCCCGGAAAATATTCAAAATAACCCGGCGAATCTTCAACCACGCCCGGGCTAACCGCATTGATCCGTACGCCATTTTGCAATTCAATAGCCGCACCTATTACAAATGAATTTAAACCACCATTAATAGCACCGAGGTTTACACCATTAACAACAGGATCTTCAGAAAGGATTCCGGAGGTTAGCGTGAACGAACCTTTGGGATTGATATAATGCTGGCCAATTAAAACCAGGTTCACCTGCCCTAACAGCTTGCTTTCAATTCCCTTTTTAAAATCGGCGGGCGTGGTGCTGCTTAACGGACCAAAGTGCCCCGAGCCTGTGGTGCTCACCAACGCGTCAAAGGGGCCAACCTGTTTGTAAAACGCTTCGATAGATTCGGGCGATGTGATATCTAATTGAAAAGCGCCGCTCTTTGATCCGGCGGTAATAATTTCATGCTTGCCCTGTAGGGCTTGGGTAACTTTTTTACCTATGGTACCCGAGGCACCGATAATGATTATTTTCATAGTTGCGTATTTTAGCACAAAATAGCAAACCCGAGAATAAATCACAATCGATAAAAAGTAAACAATCGGATTTATCAAATCTCTCCAGGGGAATCGCTTTTAACATTTTTGTAAACGCACTCCAATGTGATGGCCTTGATATGCAATGACAAAAGGACCAATTTGACATGCTGAACGCAGTTAAACATCTTATCCGCCCTGTAAGCAGGCGACTTTGCAACCCGCAGAAGATATTTCGCTATCGCTCAATATGACAAATAAGTTTAAAAGCGATTTCCCTGCAATTCCCTCTGTCAATGTTTTATTTATAAAAAATAGGATTAGATTTGTCTTTAATATCCAATTATAATCAATGACCAACAATCCCGAACTATTAACTGTTCCGAGTTTTATTCGTAATACCGTTGCCAATATCCACTCCTTAGATCATACCTTTTTACTTCACAAGGTTAAAGATGAGTGGGTAGAGATCAGCTATGGCGAAGTTTTGGAAAAGGTAGACGCTATTTCGGCCTGGTTCCTCCATATCGGCATTAAAAAGGGCGACAGGCTTTCGCTGATCATTGAAAATGGACCGAATTATGTTTATTATGACCAGGCCCTGCAACAAATAGGCGCGGTTAACACTTCCATATATCCCACCCTTACCGAAAATGAGATCGAGTACATCCTGAACGATTCGGGTGCGCGCACCATTATTTGCGGTAACCCTTTCCTGTTCAGAAAAGTATTAAAAGTAGCCAATAACTGCCCGGAACTGATCCGCCTGATCCCGGCTTTTGAAGATTATGAAAAGTTCAGTGACAAGATAAACCTGAACGCCGGGGTTATTGGTTTTGAAGAAGTAATTGAACAGGGCCACAAGCTGATTGAACAATACCGTCATGCCATTAACGCCGCACGTGAAGCCATTTTAACTACCGATACTTCGTGCCTCATCTATACATCGGGCACCACTGGCATACCTAAAGGCGTGGTGTTAACACACCATAACCTAACGCAAAACGCCATCAACAGCCTCATCCAGATCCCTTTTGTTGAAAAAACAGACAGGTTTCTATCCTTCCTGCCGCTGTCGCATGTATTTGAGCGCACAATCTATCATATAGCTATCTACCGCGGGTCGCAGATAGCCTTTGCTCAAAGCCTTGAATTACTGGCTAAAAATATGGCCGAGGTTAAGCCAACCATACTTTGCTGTGTGCCAAGGTTACTGGAGCGCATTCATGATCGCGCCATTAAAACGGGTACATCTGCAGGCGGCATCAAAACCAAAATTTTCCTTTGGGCTTTTGAAATTGGTAAAAAAGTACGCCTGGCGCAGGAGGCAGGCAAAACTCCCGGCGCTATCCTGAAAGCCAAACACGGCATTGCAGAAAAACTGGTATTCAGCAAAATAAAGGAAAAAACAGGCGGAAGGTTAAAATTCATGGTATCGGGCGGTGGTGCATTACCTAAAAATATCGGCGAGTTTTTTGGCGATCTCGGCATCGTGATCTTAGAGGGCTTCGGCTTAACCGAAACATCACCGGTAATGGCTGTTACCGAGCGCCACAGGGTTATTTATGGCACGGTTGGCCGCATTATTCCAGGTATTGAGGTAGCTATACAAAACGTGGATACCAAACAGATCTACAGCATCCAAACCCACGATAACTTTAAAGAAGATACGCTTACCGAAGAAGGCGAAATTATTGTACGCGGCCACTGCGTAATGAAAGGCTATTGGAACAAGCCCGAAGAAACCGCCAACGTAATTGATAGTCATGGCTGGTTCCACACCGGAGATATCGGCAGGTTTTTCCGCGGGAATCTCCAGATTACCGACAGGCTTAAAAATATGCTGGTAAACGCCTATGGTAAAAACATTTACCCAACCCCGGTTGAAAACACCTACCTTAAAAGCCCTAAAATTGAACAGGTATTTTTAGTGGGCGATAAACGCGAGTACATTACCGCCATCGTAGTGCCGGCCAAAGAAACGCTACAGGAAGCATTTAACCTTAACGATGAATTTTTCCAAAAAACCGACCTGTTTATCAATGAAAAAGAAATAGTAGACTGGATTGGTGCCGACATCCGCAAGTACGGCAACGAACTGGCCAAGTTTGAGCGCATCAAAGCTTTCAAGGTAAAACGCAACCTGTTCAGCATTGAAGAGGGCGAGCTTACCCCTACCATGAAGGCTAAACGTAAAGTGATCGAAAAAAAATTCGCTGCTGATATTGATGAAATGTACGCAGGCGAAGCGGAGGAAGATTAATTTGGGGGATTATACCGATTGATTTAGGATTACGCCGATTCAAGTGTCGGGTAGATTGTTTTGATCAACAACTTAAATGGCGTAGACTCAAATCTGCGGCATCCTTGTTTTCATAATTTCAATAAAATCGGTGCAATCAATTCTCAATCGGTGTAATCCAAAAGAAAATACTAAATTTGTTAGTATGAAGCGATCCGGCAGTGCTGACTTACCTTTACACTATGGCTCCGTACCCCAATGGCTTGCCGAACGGATGGCTAAGCTTGGCCTCGCCGTGGTGGAATCCATTATAATGGATTATGGTAAGGAAGAGGTACTTACCCGCCTGAGCGATCCCTTCTGGTTTCAAAGCCTTGGCGCGGTGATGGGGATGGATTGGCATTCATCGGGCATTACAACTTCGGTGATGGGTGCTTTAAAAAAAGCCATCAACCCGCACAGCAAAGCGTTAGGCATTTATATTTGCGGCGGCAAAGGCAAGCATTCTACGCAAACACCTGCCGAATTACTTAAAGTTGGCGAAACTACCGGACTTGATGCCAATTACCTGGTTAAATGCAGTAAGCTGAGCGCTAAGGTTGATAATACCGCCATCCAGGATGGTTTCCAGCTGTACACCCATAATTTTATTTTAAGCGATACCGGCAAATGGGCCGTTGTACAACAGGGTATGAGCGATGCCAGCCGCACAGCCCGCCGTTACCATTGGCATTCGGAACAACTGAATTCTTTTGTTGATGACCCGCATACTTTTATTTATGGGAAGAACAGCGGCTATATCCTCAACCTGACGGATAAGCATGCCGATACTTCGCGTGCGGGTGTGATGCAGATAGCGGCCGAAAATCCGGCGACAATGATCAATGAAATCAATAAACTGGTAATGCCGGCTCATCACGAAGTACACACCAAAGATGTTGATTTGAAGCGCCTGGGAGCGGTGCTTTGGCTGGCGCATGAAAAACAGCCAAAGGATTTTGAAGAGCTTTTGCTATTGCAGGGTCTGGGGCCGCGCACCTTACAATCGCTGGCTTTGGTTAGCGAGGTAATTCATGGTACGCCATCACGGTTTAAAGACCCCGCCCGGTTTTCATTTGCCCATGGCGGTAAGGACGGCGCGCCTTTCCCTGTACCTACCAAAGTTTATGATGAAACGCTGGGCGTTTTGCAAAATGCCATTCACAGGGCAAAACTGGGTAACAGTGATAAAAATGAAGCTATTAAACGCCTTTCAAAAATAGCGGAGAACGCCGAAAAGGACTTTACGCCCAATGCCAATTTTGATAAAGTGATTGAACAGGAACGAAACGACTCCTGGAAATACGGAGGGCGTACAGTGTTTGGTAAAGCTAAACCACCGGCCGAGCCGCAACTGAAATTATTTTAAGGTGCTGATCAGTTGTAACACCACGCTGTCACGGGTTTCCAACCCACGGCGGTAGCGTAGAAGCGTTTTATTTCAAAGTGCTACTGATCAACTTAGCCGAATCTAAATGTGCCTGTAAACCCGGCAACATCTTTTTCGCAAAATCAGCCACGGCAGTGTTGCGTTTATCGTCGGTTACGGTTTTATAAAGTGCTATCTGATCGGTATGATCTTCAATAACCATTTGAATATAAGCCTTATCAAATGCGCCTGCTTTTTTAACCTCCAAATCTTTGATCTGTTGCCCGTGGATCGGTGTAATGGCGATGGAGTCCTTTACTGCGTTATCTATCCTGAGTTTCTTAAAATCATCGGCAAGCATCGTATGGTCGTCTATCATGAGTTTGGCAAACTGGATAACGCGTTGGTTTTTAGAGTTGGCTATTGCCAATCCGGATGCTTTTACCGAAGCGATGCTTGATTCTTCGCCGCTTTTAATAAAGTTTACCGAAGTATCGTCGGCCTGTTTGGTATTGTAATTGTTTGCCCGGCGGTTACTCTCGCAAGCCTGCAAAACACCCAAAAGGGCCAGGCAAATAAGTAGATAGGATGATCGGCGCATGGTAGTAGTATTTATTATACAAGTTAAACAAAAAAATATGGTTGTAGTTTGGTTTGGCCTATATCACAGGTAAATCGCTTGTAAAATAGAGTTGCAATTACTTACGCGAAAAAGCCTCACCCCAGCCCTCTCCTTTGGAGAGGGCTGGGGTGAGGTCTCTTAAAGGCTACACTCTGGATGTCTTTTAAATTCGATTTACCTGCCTATATCACCATCTTTTACGCTAAGCCGTGGGGCAATGTTATCTTTGCCGAATGGATTATTTTGAAAAACTGCTCGCCCTGTTGCAAACCGAACAGGACGAAGACAGGCAGGCGTACCTCAAACAAACGGAAACATCATCAAATGCCGAACGCCGGGCGGCCGGGCTTACCTGGTACCCGGTAGCTATCAGGGGAAGCGAAATTGGCCGTGGTGATTATTTAACCGTGGAGGTTGAGCGCCCGTCACACCAGGATGTTGCACACCAGTTCAGGTTCGGGGCTTCGGCGGCGCTATTTTCAAACCACGATCCCAAAGCCGACCGTATTAACGGCACCGTAGCCTACCAGGGTGGCGACCGCCTCAAACTTACCCTAAACACCGACGAACTCCCCGACTGGACCCGTCACGGCAAATTAGGCATCGACCTGTTATTTGATGATAACAGCTACGATGAAATGCGTAAAGCGCTCAAAGCCGCCGCGAAACTCATCGACGATCAAAAACAAGGGGCTTTAGCACGTGTCCTCACGGGCAAACAATCGCCGGTTTTCACGTCCGAAATAAAACACTACCCGATAAATAATCTCAACGCGTCGCAGCAGGAGGCAGTTAACAAGATCATCGACGCGCAACAACTTGCCATAGTACACGGCCCGCCGGGCACTGGTAAAACAACCACATTGGTTCAGGCTATCAAAGCCCTCATCAAACAAAATGGCCAGCAAATCCTGGTAACGGCGCCCAGCAATACCGCCGTAGATTTATTAAGCGAGAAACTAAGTCTTGAGGGCCTAAACGTACTGAGGATAGGTAACCCGGCAAGGGTATCGGAAAGGCTGATGGCTTTAACCTTAGATAGTAAGATCAGCGCCCATGCAGACATGAAGGAGATCAAAAAGCTGAAAAAGCAGGCCTCCGAATACAAAAACATGGCGCACAAATACAAGCGCAACTTTGGCAAAGCGGAACGCGACCAACGTAAAGCCCTGTTCGATGCCGCGCACCAGCTGATTAAAGAGGTTGATAAAACAGAACAGTTTATTACAGACGACCTGCTCAACAAAGCCCAGGTGGTTACCGCAACTTTAGTAGGGGCTAATCACTACACTATCCGCGACCGGAAATTCCACACTGTTATCATTGATGAGGCCGGGCAATCGCTCGAGTCGGCCTGCTGGATCCCGGTACTGAAAGCGGAAAAGCTGATCCTTGCCGGCGATCATTTGCAGCTTCCGCCCACCATCAAATCGCAACAGGCGGCTAAAGATGGGCTAAGTATTACCCTGCTCGAAAAATGCGCAGCTTTATACCCCGAGGCCGTTGTTTTGCTGGATGAACAGTACAGGATGAATGAAGCTATTATGGGCTTTTCGTCCAAAGAGTTTTATGAGAGCAGGTTGAAAGCAAACCAATTGGTGGCAAACCGGTTATTGTTCCCGGGCGATATACCGGTGAGCTTTATTGATACCGCGGGAAGCGGCTTCGATGAAAAGCAGGAAGGTACCAGTACCGCCAATCCAGAGGAAGCGGCATTTCTGTTCAGGCATCTGCGTAAACTAACCGGTGAATTGAAAGATCATTACACATCAGAAGATTTCCCGACCATAGCGGTGATATCCCCCTATAAGGAGCAGATCAGGATCATGAACCAGCTATTGATTGATTCGCCTGAACTGTTGCCTTATGCGGGCAAAATTTCTGTCAATACCATAGACAGCTTCCAGGGCCAGGAACGGGATGTGGTTTACATTAGTCTTACGCGCAGCAATGCCGATGGCGAGATTGGTTTTTTGAGTGATATCCGCAGGATGAACGTAGCCATGACCCGTGCGCGCAAAAAACTGGTAGTTATTGGCGATAGCTCCACCCTTGCCTATTCGTCATTTTATGCCGACATGATAGGTTATACTGAGCAGCTAAACGGTTATCAAAGTGTTTGGGATTATGCCGGTGATGATTAAGCTGAGATATGATCGTCATAAGCTATTACAAATTGATGATAGAGTCATCCGTTAAATAAAAGGTAAATTTGAAAAATGCCCGGCTACTGGCCGACAATACTATCAACATATGGAATTAGGAATAAGCACCTTCGGCGAGGTACATCCGGATGGTAAAAGCGGCGGTGCCGTAAATGCCCACAAGCGGGTACAGGAATTATTGGAAGAAGTAAAACTGGCTGATGAAGTTGGCCTTGATGTTTATGCCTTCGGCGAACACCACCGGCCGGACTTTGTGGTTTCCGCTCCGGAAATCATGATCTCGGCCGCAGCTGCTATCACCAAAAACATCCGCTTATCAAGTTCGGTTACCGTACTCAGCTCTGCCGACCCGGTACGCACATTTCAAAACTTCGCCACTGCCGACCTCGTTTCCAATGGCCGTGTGGAGATGATTGCCGGTCGTGGTTCATTTATCGAATCGTTTCCATTGTTTGGTTTCGATCTGGATGATTACGATGAGCTTTTTACCGAAAAACTGGAACTGTTTTTACAGATCAACAAGCAGGAAATTGTTTCGTGGAAAGGAAACCTGCGCGCGCCTTTACGTAACCAGGGCGTATACCCACGTCCGCTGCAAAAGGAAATACCCGTTTGGATAGGCGTTGGCGGCACACCTGCCTCCGCGAAGCGCGCCGGAACCTTAGGCCTTCCCATGATTATCGCTATTTTAGGCAGCGCGCCAAAACATTTTGTAACTTTTGTTGAACTCTACCGCGAATCGGCAGCTAAAGCCGGGCACGACGTAAGCAAGCTTCAACTGGGTATCAGTTCCCAGTTTTATTTAGCCGAAAACCAGCAACAGGCGGCAGATGAATTTTACCCAAGCTACGAAGCGCTCATGACCCGCGTTGGCCGCGACAGGGGCTGGTCGCCCATGACGAGGGATCAGTTTGAATACCTCCGCGATTTCGGTCCGCTGGTTGTTGGCGATCCAAACCATGCGGTAGACAAGATTATGGCACAATACGAGCTTTTTGGCAATACCCGGTTTATGGCGCAATTGGTTACCGGCCATACTCCCCACAAGGATATTTTAAAAGCTATAGAAATTTATGGAACCCGGGTAGCGCCGGTTGTGCGTAGGGAAACAGGTGCAAGGGCCTAAGCTTTTGCACCTGTTAAAAATTCCTCAATAATAGTTATCGCAGGATAATTTCCGCCGGCAGTCTCTTCTACTTCGCCAATATAATCGCCATGCCCGGCAGGCAATATACATAACTGCGCGTTTGGCAACGTTCGATATAATTCGAGGGAATGCTCAGGGGTAATCACATCTTTATCACCGGCTATCACCAGGGCGGGCATGGTAATGGAGCGGATAGCATCATCGCTCCAATCCTCAAAAGCCAGCATCCGGTCACGGTCGCGGGCATGCATCGTTTCCAAAGCTGCCTGATCATTGTTGATAGCCAGGAAAGCATCCTTTAAAGGTTGGGGCATATTGTCCAAGCTGGCATTCGGCATAAAATCCCAAAAGCCGGGTATAAATCCGTTGCGCTTATAAAACGACGAAGCGATCACAATTTTATGAACCAGTTGAGGGTGCCTGATAGCCAGTTGCATCGCAGTATTACCACCATTACTAAAACCCATAACATCGGCCTGCCCAATACCAATGCTTTTTAACAGCGCGGCAACATCATCGGCATCCTGTTCAAAAGAAGTAGGCACTCCCCTGTCGGGTGTACGGCCATGCGCCTGCAGGTCGACTGCTATTACCTGGTGATTTTGAGCCAACAGGTGCAGCACCCTGCCAAAGGTAACATACATATCAGAGCCACCTCCATGAATCAATACCAGCGGGAAGCCTGCGCCATGAATTTCATAATACATTGTAAGGCCGTTAACTACGGCGTAATTACCGGCAGCATTTGTTTGTGTCATATCCATAGGTTTTTATTTCAATACAAACTTAATGGTATGAAGATAAGGTTCCCGGCGGTGATTGCGACAAATTGAGGTATAAAAAGATTATAGCTATTGTGCCATGGCTGTAACAGCCTGCAGATACCATGCGGCATGGGGTAGCCACTGCTCTGTCCACCGCCACTCGTTGCCATCATCCTTCATTTTAAAATCGATGCCGCTGCCATCCGCGTTTTTCCCGGTGATCCCGTTAGAAATGCCGCCTTTACCCGAGCCATGACCAAAATTGGAACTCATGTACGGAACATTATTTTTGCCAAACCGGTACATAAAACACATCTGGTAAGGGTTACAGCCTAAAATCCAGGCCACCTGGTGCGATGCATATTGGGCCAGTTCCTTTTTTACCCCCCATCCGCCTTTTTCCGGATAAACCAACCTGCCCCCTACCAAAGCCGCTGTAGCCAGCGAAGCCAGGCGGGCATTTTCGCCCTGCCACCACCAACCGGTTTCATTTTCATGAGGAATAAAGAAACCATCCTTTACCGCGCCTTTAAACTTAAACGACTGGCGCGCATAGCCAAAAGGGTTATCTACATTGGCTGTAACGTTCAGGTTATAATCCAAAGCTTTTTTAATGGTTGATAAAGCCGTTGCTCGTTTGTCGCTTTCTTTTTCTTTATCTAAATATCGGGCTAAAGCAACAATGGGCATCCCGGCATCTGATGCGTGCCAAAAAGGTCTGTCGGCATCATCGGCTATAAAATGACCGGCCGGACTCATTCTTTTAACGAGGTTTTGCGCACGTTTACGGGCCTCCTCGCGATAAAACGTACTGTCTGTGGCTATCCATAGCTCGGTGGCCGCCATCAGGGCGCAGTAATCGTCGATTATATTTTCCTTGCCATTGTCATCATATTTGGTATTGTTTACCAACAGATGAGCGAAAGCGCGTTTTGCCGCGTCAAGATATTCGGCAGATTTAAAATCACCATCTTTTTTTAATTGTGAGATACGGGCAAGCGACGCTATGGCCATGCCTCCGCCTTCGCGAAAGGCTGCCTGGTATTCATCCGTGGTAACGCTGTTGGCCTTTAACCCCACCACGCGGCGGGCCTTAGGGTCTTTATTAAAATAGCTGAATACGATCATGTAAAAATAATCGTCTTTTGACAGGGCCCGCATCATATAATCAGCCCCCCACAGGGCTTCGTTTACCATACCATCATAAACCTGCAATTTATTCAATAATCCCGGCGCGGTTTCAACCGTGTTGATCATTGACCAGGTGACCAGCGGGATTTGCTGCGGCGACATAAAGTTGGCATAAGCCAGATGCGAAAAATATTTACTTACATCGCCAGATGCATCGCACCAGCCGCCACGTAAATCAACCGTCTTATCACTGCCGTAAAGCCGCACAGCCGAATCGGCCTTCCACTCGGAAGGGGTATTGGCCCGCTGCCTCTTATAGTAGCTCAATACCGACGGAATGGTGGTAACGGCCAACGCATTATCTTTTATTTCAAACCAATCGGATACCGATTTGCCAATTGCTATCCTGTATTTGCCATCTATTTTAAAAACCGAAAAATCGGCCTGGTAAAAGCTGGCACCTTTTGCCCATTCTTCAACATGTAATACTGCGCTTAGCTTTCCTGTAAAAAGCGCCTTACCTGCTGCATTTTGCAATTGGAAAGTTGTGCTGGAGTTAAACTTAGCATCGTTTCGAACAACAATAGTTTTGACTCCGCGAGCATCATAAGCTACCTGGTTCATATAAAAAACAGGATCGGCTTTGCAAAGGCAGCAAAATAGGACAAAGAAAATTGAAAGGATAATTTGACGTGTTAACAGGTTCATGTAAATGCGGTTTAAATGGCAATGCCGAATGGGCGCAATTTACAGCATTTATAAACCCTGCGTTATTGACGTGCTGAAAACCTGCCCCTAATTTACCACTACAAAAGCTATTTGCCGCTGGTTACGCTGTATCAAACCTGCGCCAGTAATATTTAGCATATAAAAACAATCTGATACCACTTCTCTTTATTACCCATTTTATTTAAGTAACTTTGAAGCTAATGAGAATCAGCTGCGGCTCGTCTTCATAAAACACAGTCGAAACATTTAAGGAGATTCATATCCTCCTGAACTTAATAACCTAAAGGCCCTTGTATGAAAAACTGCAAGGGCCTTTGCTTTTACAAAAAAATCATGGACGAAAGAAGTTATTTAGCCACCTGGCAAAAGTATGTGCCGGTTATCCGCCTGCACATTAAAAGGAGCATTACAGAAGATCAACAGTTTAAGTTAAACATTACCGATTTTGAATCGGCCGGCGATAAAGGAAAATCTGGCTACATGTTTAATATTAATATTGAAGATGGTAAGGCAACCAACAAAATCAGCACATCGGCCGTTGCGCGCGATTTGTATGAGTTATTGAAAGCCGATGAAGTGATCAGGGGGATGCTTAAAGATAAAAACGTAAAGATAAGCGTTGGCAAATCATTCATTCTTAATATCAAAACCACGCATCTATCTTCGTACAGGTAGGCAATTGTAATGGCATAAAAAGGAAATAGCCATTAATTGGTTATTTATCTGCCGCGGGTTTAGTGCGGCGTAACCCGTGGTTGGCCATTACTTAAGTTTATAACTTAAATCCCACTCGGGTCAGAGACCCGAACTATTTTACACCAGTTTAGCGCAGGAAATGCTTTAAAATGAAAGGTTCTGCTTTCCCTTGGGAACACAGACCTTTTCATTTTTACAACAATGTATTATTTTTTCTTTTTATGCGGTAACTTGTGGCTTTTGCCTGAAGAAGAAGATTTTTTTGAAGAGGATGATCTTTTCGAAGACGAATGGTTTGAAGACGAATGTTTTGAAGATGAATGCTTCGACGAAGAATGGCTTTTTTTTGAAGATCTTCCATGCCTCCGCCTGCGGGGTCTGTCCTCATCACTATAATCAACCGATTCGGGCTTTGGCATCCTCCTGATCTTCGGACCAAAATCTATCGCCTCATCATGGAAAAACTTATCAAAGGGATTAAAATAGTAGATATTCGCGGCATCATAAATCTTGATGCTCGCTTTTAAGCGGTTATCAAATGCCTCTTCATCTTTCAGCTCCGGCGCTGTCCAGCCGGCTTCAGCCAAACCGGCTATACGAGGAAACAGCATAAAATCCAACCGCTTCTCAGAAGCGATCATCTCAGTCCAGATATTAGCCTGTACGCCTATAATCTGTTTGGATTGCAAGTCCTCATTATTTTGCATCGATTTTTCAGGGAAACAATAAACGCTGCCAACGGTGTTATAAACACCTTTCCAACGGCGGCCCGATAAATGATCGGCATCCTGCACAAAATCAAAATACATGGGCAGGCGCGGGCAAAGCACAACCTGGTAGCCTTTTTGTATGGCTAAATGTAACTGGCCGGGCAGGTTTTGCCGCCACCAAAAAATAATGGTTTTATCGGCAGGGAGGTTTGTACCGGTAGCCTCGTCCCAGGCTAAAACCTTGCTGCCTGTGGCAAGGGCCGTATCGGCAACCCGTTTAAAGAAATAGCGCTCCAACTCGCCAACATCAGCAAAGTTATTTTTCTGCATAAAAGCGGCAATCGAGGGGTTTAACGACCAGGCCTTTACGCCTAAAGCCACCTCATCGCCGCCAAGGTGCATCATTTTAGATGGGAATAATGCGGTTGTTTCTTTAATGATATCGCCTAAAAATTGATAAGTGCTATCTATTGCAGGGTTGAAGGTGAAATCTTCGTAGCCCTCAACACTACCGCCACTAAACTGCGGGTAGGCCCTGTTGGCTGCCGTAGCGTGCCCGGGCATATCAATCTCCGGGATCACAGCGATCGACCTTTCGGCCGCATACGCTACAATCTCCTTAACCTGGGCCTGGGTGTAATACTGCGGATCAGCATTGGGGTCGGTATGGTTGCCCCTGCCGCCAATTAAGGTGAGCTTAGGATATTTTTTTATCTCCAGCCGCCAGCCTTGCGCATCGGTAAGGTGCCAGTGAAATTTATTCAGCTTGTAGTAAGCCATCCAATCCAGAATCTGTTTCACCTTTTCCATGCCGAAAAAGTGACGGGATTCGTCCAGCATCAATCCCCGCCACTGATAACGCGGTGCATCTGTAATAGCAAGCGCCTGTAAACTGATGGTCTCGCCCCTGGGCTGATCACGAAGTAACTGTAATAATGACATCGCCCCATAAAATACCCCATCGCGGTTTGATGCGGACACGGTAATTTCTTCGGGAGATATTTTTAAGGAGTAAGCGCCGGGTGTAGGATCGCCGTTGGTGAGTAAAAAATGAATAAGGCTGCCCGCGTCTTTATTATCTACATTGAGTGTTAAACCGGTTGATTGGTTTACCTGCTTCTGAAAATACCGGGCCACAGGCAACAGCGATGCGTCATTTACACCAACTGTACACCGGTTATTGAAACTGAATTGCCCGGTACCGGCTGCAACCAACTTAGGCTGAGGGATTATATTGATATTTTGCGCCTTAAGCGAACCGCAAAACAAAATAAATACAAGTACGAATTTAATTTTCATTACAAAACAGCTCAAATCATTTTGGGCTGCTATGATATGAATTTTCTTTTAAATTGTTGTTATTACATTTGTAACAAAACGCGAAATAGTACCATTAAAAACAGAAAACGGCGCTGATCACTCAGTGCCGTTTTCCGCTTTTACAAAAGGTGGAACAAGCTTATTTCCAACCGCCACCCAATGAGCGGTAAAGCTCGGCGTTGGCGCTTAACTGGGCCATTTTAATAGAGGCCAGCTCCAGTTCGCCCTGCAATACATTACTTTGGGCGGTTATTACTTCAAGGTAATTTGCCAGGCCGTTTTTAAACAACATGCTGGCATTGCTGGTAGCCTGTTGCAGTGTTTTAACACGGTTGGCAGCTATAGTTTGTTGCTCTTTCAGTTTCTGCAACCTTACCAAAGCATCAGATACTTCGCCAACAGCATTCAGTACCGACTGGCGGAACTGGATCACTGTTTTTTCGCGTTCAACCCTGGCTACCTCATACTGGGTGCGTAATTGCTTACGCTGAAATAAAGGCTGCGTTAAGCCACCGGCCACCGTGCCAAAAAGCGAGGCCGGAATATTAAACCAGTTGCTCGATTTAAAGGAATTTAAACCTCCCTGGCCGGTAATGGTTAATGATGGATAAAGCTGCGCTTTTGCAATACCTACCCTGGCATTGGCAATGCTTAAAGCCAGCTCCGAGCTGCGAACATCGGGCCTGCGGCTTACCATTGCTGATGGTACACCAGCCGAAAGTGTTTCCGGGAAGGATATATCGTTAAGCCTTGCGCTGCGTTCAATGGCGTCAGGTAATTTACCGGCTAAAATGCTCAATCCATTTTCCTGCACATTTATGTCGCGCTCAAACTGGGGTACCAATTGCGCGGCGGCCTCTAACTGGGCCTGGGCCTGTTGTACCCCTAAAAGTGTAACCTGCCCGGCATCGTATTGCAACTTGATAATGCGTAAAGTGCTGTCGTTCAGTTTTACGTTTTTCTTAGCAATTTCCAGCTGCTCGTCAAGCATCAGCAGGTTATAATAACCTTGCGATACATTTGATACGATATTGGTTTGGATGGCTCTTTTGGCCTCGGTTGTTTGCAGGTACAGGGCTAAAGCCTCGCGGTTTTGGCTGCGGATTTTGCCCCAGATATCAGCTTCCCAGGATAAGGCGAGGTTGGCATTATAATCTTCGATATGTTTAGTGCCGATACCATATTGTTTAATGCTTAAACCGTTGATGCTGTTATCAGACGGACGGTTGGTACTGGCGGTAACATTTAAACCAACTGATGGCGCGTAATTCCATTTAACCTGTTTAAACTGCAATTCGGCCTGTTCAATATTTTTAACAGCTACCTGCATATCATAGTTTTTAACTATGGCGCTGTCAATCAGTTTCTGCAGGGTGGCATCGGTAAAAAAGTTTTTCCATTGCAGGTCGGCAATGCTGCTGGTATCGCCGGTGGCCACCGCGTTCCTGAAGGTTTCAGGTTGCGCGTCGGTTGGCGTAGCAACATCTTTTGAAACTTTACAGCCCGCCAGCACTACCAGTGCAATGGCCAGACTGCTTAATATATTTTTCATTGTTGTATCTTTTTTAAACCACCGCGGGTATGCTTAACCGCGATGGCTTTAGTTGATAGTTGATTGATTAAGCTGAAACTTCGTTTTCCAGTACAAGCAGAGGTTTACCATGCTCACCACTATGGTTGGTTGGTGATGGTTTGCCGCTGATCCGTTCCTGCAAGGCCTGGAATATCACATATAATACCGGGATGATAAACAAACCCAATATTACACCCGAAACCATGCCGCCTGCAGCGCCGATACTGATAGAGTGGTTACCTTGTGCAGACGGACCGGTCGCGATACTCATCGGGAACAAACCGAATACGAATGCCAGGGAGGTCATGATGATCGGGCGGATACGGAGCTGGGCAGCTTCAATAGCCGACTGAACCAACCCGTGCCCCTGCCTGCGGCGCTGTACCGCAAACTCAACAATCAAAATGGCGTTCTTAGCTAACAAACCGATAAGCATGATGAGCGCTACCTGTACATAGATGTTGTTTTCGATACCGGTTAAACCCAATACCGCGAACACACCGAATAAACCTGTAGGTATTGAAAGGATAACCGCCAACGGCAGGATATAGCTTTCATACTGTGCCGATAACAGGAAGTACACGAACACTAAACACAGGATGAAGATCACGGTCGATTGTCCGCCCGAAGCGATCTCCTCGCGGGTTTGGCCTGTAAACTCATAGGCAAAACCTTGTGGTAATTGCTCTTTGGCGGTTTCCTCAATCGCCTTGATGGCATCACCAGAGCTGTAGCCCGGTTTAGGGATGGCGTTGATCTCGATAGAGTTGAACAGGTTGTAACGCGAAGCTGTTTCCGAACCATAAACACGGGTTAATTTAACCAGGGTATTGATCGGTACATTCTGGCCTTGTTTGTTTTTTACAAAAACACGGTCGATAGTTGAAGGATCGGTCCTGTCGGCAACATCAGCCTGAACAATTACACGGTAATATTTACCAAAGCGGTTAAAGTCTGACGCCTGCGCTGTACCAAAGTAAGCCTGCATGGTGGTTAAGATATCTTTAACGCTTACACCTAACTGGTTAGCTTTTTCGTCGTCAACATCTAACTGTAACTGAGGATAATCAGCTTTGTATGAGGTAAAGGCGAAGGCCACAGCGGGTTTCTGCATCAGCTTGGCTATAAAGTTATTGGCAACGCCGCTAAATTTATCTAAACGGCCATTGGTTTTATCCTGCAACATCACGTCCAAAGCTTCTACGTTACTGAAACCGGGAACGGTTGGGAAACTGAACACAAAGAACGTTCCTCCCGGCACACCTGCCAGTTTACCACGTACAATGTTTTGGATAGCGTCGATATTTTTAACCTCGCCCCTCTCTTCATTAGGTTTCAACAACAGGAAGATAACACCTGCCGATGGACTGCTTGACTGGGTTAAGAAATTAAAACCGGATAGCGCGGTTACGAACCTTGCCGATGGTAAGGTTTTTAACTGCTCTTCAGCATCGTGAAAAATTTTGTTGGTACCGCTTAAAGAAGTACCTGACGGGGTGTTCACCGCGATGGCCACGAAGCCCTGGTCTTCTGTAGGGATAAAACCGGTTTTAGTACGGCCCATCATGATAACCGTTGCAGCAATGATAATAACAAGGCCGAGTATGCCCAGCCATTTTTTCTTCATCAAAAATTTCAACCCGCCAACGTATTTGCTGGTCATGTAATTGAAACCGCCGTTAAAGCCTGCATAAAACTTTTCTGCAAAGCCCTTATTATGGCCGTTGTGTCCGTCGGCATGTTTATTTTTAAGGAATAGGGCAGCTAATGCCGGGCTTAATGTTAACGCGTTAACAGCCGAAATGATGATGGAGATGGCCATGGTTAACGCGAACTGCCGGTAGAAGATGCCGGTAGAACCCGTCATGAAACTCACCGGTAAAAATACCGCCGCCATAACCAGGGTAATAGAAATGATGGCACCGGTAATCTCGTTCATTGCCTCGGTAGTAGCCGCTTTTGGTGTAAGCGTCGGATCCTGCTCCATTTTGGCATGCACCGCCTCTACCACCACAATGGCATCATCCACCACGATACCGATGGCCAGCACCAGGGCGAACAGCGTTAACAGGTTAACCGAAAAGCCAAACAGGTTCATGAAGAAGAACGTACCCAGAATAGCTACCGGAACCGCGATGGCCGGGATCAATGTTGATCTGAAATCCTGAAGGAAGATGAACACCACGATAAATACCAACACAAACGCCTCAACCAATGTATGCTCAACCTGGTTGATAGACTCATCAAGATCGGTTTTGGTACGGTAAAACTGGTTGTATTTGATACCGACAGGGAAATCCTTCGACAGTTTCACCATCAGGTTATCAATGGCGATCTGGATTTCGTTGGCGTTTGAACCCGACAACTGGATAATACCGATAATGATACCATCGTGGCCGTTCAGGTTACTTTTACTGTTATAGGAGTAAGAGCCTAATTCAACACGGGCTACATCTTTTAAACGCAGTACAGAACCATCAGGATTTGCGCGGATAGCGATGTTCTGATATTCTTCGGGCTTGGTAAGTTTACCTTTATATTTAATTACATATTCAAAGGCCTCATCGCTGCGCTCGCCAAATTTACCTGGCGCAGCCTCTAAGTTTTTGTCCTGGATAGCCGCGCTCACTTCGGCGGGTGTAACATTATGGGCTGCCATTTGTGCCGGGTTAAGCCAAACACGCATCGAATAATCTTTAACACCGCCAAATATACTGGCCGAACCTACACCCGGGATACGTTTAATTTCGGGAATGATGTTGATTTGCGCATAGTTGGCAACAAATGTGGCATCGTATTTTTTAGGATCGTCGGTGTAAATAGCCATCGCGCCGATAAAGCTGTTTTGCTGTTTGGTAGTTGTGATACCGTACTGCAAAACCTCGGCAGGTAACTGGCTTGAAGCCTGAGATACACGGTTTTGAACGTTTACCGCGGCCTGGTCGGGGTTAGTGCCTTGTTTAAAATAAACGGTGATACCTAATGTACCGTCGTTACTGGCGGTAGAGGTCATATAGGTCATATTTTCCACACCGTTTATGGCTTCTTCCAACGAAGGGGTAACGGAACGCAAAATAGTTTCGGCGTTAGCGCCGGGGTATACTGCCGATACCAATACCGCCGGAGGGGCGATATTCGGAAACCTTTCCAGGGGCAGTTTGGTTAAACCGAGCACACCCACTATCACCAGCAGTATGGAGATCACCGTTGAGAGTACCGGCCTTTCTATAAATTTCTGAAACATGACTTTTAAAGTTTAAGTGTATGTATTAGTGTTTAACTACGGCAGCTACCTTATCGGCTTGCTTTTGAGGCTGGATCACCATGCCTTCCTGTAGTTTATCGATACCGCTCAACACAATCTGATCGCCGGCTTTAATGGCCTCTTTATCTTTAACCAGGTAGTGATCGCCCGATTTGCCAATGATGTCGATAGGTTGCTTTTTAACCTTGCTGCTATCGCCAACAATAAATACAAATGTTTTATCCTGCATTTCAATTGTTGATGCCTCCGGAACGATCAGGGCGTCTTTGTGGCTCAGGCTTAAACGGATCTTACCGGTATTGCCCGAACGTAACAAACCATCAGGGTTTGAAAAATTCGCCCTTAGGGTAATAGCGCCGGTAGTTTTATCAAACTGGCCGTCAACGATATCTATTTTTCCTTGTTTAGTATATTCGGTGTTGTCGGCCAGTAACAATGATACGGCAGGCACGTTTTTCAACTTATCTTTCAGGCTTGCACCGGGGTATTGCTCTTTAAAAGCAACGAAATCTTTTTCGCCCAGTGAGAAGTAAACGTGAACATCATGTACATCTGATAGTTGGGTAAGCGGCGCAGCATCTGCAGGGGCTACCAGGCTGCCTTGCTTTTTGGCCAGCAGACCGATATAACCGCTAACCGGAGCCTTAATTAAGGTATAACCTAAATTGATCTGAGCCGTAGCTACGTTTGCTTTAGCCGACTCGATATTGGCTTTAGCAACTTCTGCCGCTGCTTTAGCTGTCTTCAACTGGTAATCAGATACTACCTTGTTGGCAACCAGCGGGGTTAATTTTTCAACCTCCAGTTGCGCGTTAACCTGGGCGGCTTCGGCCGCGTGTAAGCTTGCCAGGGCGTTGTTCAAAGCCGCACGGTAAGGTTGATCGTTAATTTTGAAAATTGGCTGACCGGCAGATACAAAAGCGCCTTCATCAACAAATACTTTATCTAAAGTACCGCTTACCTGTGGCCTGATCTCCACGTTTACAGCACCTTCTATTGAAGCAGGATATTCCTGGAAAGTTGTTTCAGAACCTGAAGCGATGGTTGCTACCGGTAAGGCCGGGGGGGGCGGCGCGGTTGGCGCCTGGGGTGCAGATGAACATCCATATAATGTTAAAGCTGCAACTGCTGCTAATACGAGTGTTTTCATGAGTGATGATTTTAAGAGTGATGAATAAACAGGATTAGTGTGGGTTGTTATACCCGTTTTGTATGATGAATTGAGTGTTTTCATTTTTATTTAATGACCATTTTTCAACTGATATGCCAGCAATTCAATTTACTGACTAACAGGTGATTAATATTACAGATAGCTATTTAAGTTGTTATATATCGTGATTACACGGTTTTTATCGCGTACAGTGCTAACTACAGTAATTAGATGTTACAACACCGTTAAATTTTTTAACACCGTTAAATGCTTTTCGCGGAGTGTGATCGAACTTGTTCATTGTATAAGCGTGTTTGAGTTAATGTGATTAATATTTATTTAACACCGTTAAATTATTTAACAGCGTTAGTAATAAAGCACGAGAAAGATTAATCTTTCATCGACCTGATAATACCGCTGATGGTATCTTTCAATACCTGGCGGTTAACATCGTCAGAGAAACCTCTGCTTAGTAAGTTGATGGATACCAACCCGTGTACTACCGACCAAAAGGTATAATATTTGGTGCAGATCATCTCATCGTTAATATCTTCGATATCCATGAGTTGTTTAATTGCCTCGCTAACCAAAGTTGTAGGTACCTGTGCCTCGGGAAGTGCCTTGATCATATCGCAGCAGCAATTCATCTGCACACCAAACATTACCTGATAAAGTTCCTTGTTTGCAAAGGCGAAGTTCCAATAGGCCAGCCACATAGCCTCCAGCTGTTGTTCAGGGCGCTCATAACTGTTGCGGGCAGCGGTCATGTCTTTACCTAAAATAACATACCCCTTGCGGGTAAGCTCAATCAGGATCGCATCCTTATTGGCAAAATATTCATATATAATGGGCGCTGTGTATTCAATTACATCGGCAATTTTGCGCATGCTCAGGGCTTGCCAGCCTTCATGCTTTACTATCTGTAGCGCGGCATCCAGGATATTGATCCTGGTTTCCTCTTTTAAGCGCTGAATTCGTTCTTTACTTGCCATTTTACTTACACCGGTAAATCATTTAACAGTGTTAAGCAAAAGTATAACGGTTTTTCATTTTATTTACCATCGGTTTGTAAAAAACGTTTCATGCAATTGTCATGCATTAAACCTTTAATCGCCAATCCCGTCGCGCAGCAATGCTTACTTTTTTACCAGATATACCAATTGCCCGATATGGTATCCCTGGTGAACAGTTCTGTTAATCAAAATATTTAACCTGTTACGATGAGGTTCCTTTTCAAAAATATCCAAAGCAATGGCGCTGTGGGGCTTAAACCACTCGTTGGGCTGCATGGCATTCATTTTTTCGGTAAGCACCTCGTTTACCTTAGTCCAATACTCCTTTAATTCGGCTGGTGAAGGTTTTTCAAGAAAGGCACTTTCAGGATTCTTCAGAAACAGATCATCCAGTTGTGGATACAACCTGTCGCCGAGGCCTAAATAAGTTAACAAGGCATCGCTCACAGCTGTAAGGTGCCCCAGCAAATAAACCCCGCTGTTACGGCCCTGAGCTGTTTCCTTAGCCAATTCATCATCGGTTAGTTGAGCAAGCAGGCTGTTGAGGCGGCTGTTTTGCAGCTCCCAGTTTGAAACAACCATTTTGATAAATAATTCCGTCGACGGCTGAACGCTGATATCGATAACGTTTGTGCTCATTTTTTGTAGATGTAATAACAAACCTTCAGATTTGATATCACAATGATAAGGTAAAACCTTTTACATACAACCGTATAGTGGCTTATATGACAAAATTATGATATCGAAGTGGGCTCATCTTCAATTTTCGTCACCATCCAGATCATCATACCCGCGAAACCTGCTACCACAAAAAATGATACCTGTAAATTTGTTACCTGGCCTATAAATCCAACTATAGGTGGAACAATTACAAAACCAAGGTACCCTACGGTAGATATTGCCGCCAGGGCCTGGCTGCTGTTCATTGTTTTCGATTTACCAGCCATGTTAAATACCAACGGCACTACGCAAGACACTCCGATACCTATCATCCCATATCCTAAATAAACGGTAAAAGTGAATGGCAAAAATACAGTTACGAGTAAACCTGCAAACACCAGCATGGCGCTGTAGTTTAGAACCTTTTTTATGCCCACAGATGTTACTACCCTATCGCCTGCAAACCGGCCGATAGTCATGCTAACCATGTAAACCACAAAACCAGCTTCGGCAAAAGCTTTAGTGGCATGTACTACTTTTTCAAAGTATACGCCGCTCCAATCGTATAGCGTATTTTCGCAAGCCATAGAAGCGAACGAGATCAGCGCGAATTTAAGCAGATGCTTATCAGGCATCGAAAATACCGACTTACCCGGAGTTGCCGCCGGGCGATAGTCATAAGCGTTGGGATAAAAAATCGCCGAAAATATCATCAGCACGATCCCTACACCTAACAAATGATATGAGGTGGCAATATTAAATAATACCATCAGGTACCCCACTGCAGCTCCGCTAAAACCCGCGAGGCTCCAGATACCATGCATCGTAACAATGATCGATCTGTCGTATAATTTTTGCAAGCCCACGGCCTGGGCGTTCATAGATAAACCTAATATATTACGAGTTGAACCAATAAAGAATGTCACTAACATCAACTGCCACATGTAAGCGGTGAAGCCAGGTAAACAAACAACCGCGCAAAAAGCTACAGCGCCTATCATCATCATGAGGCGACTGCTGAAATGTTTGATCATTTTTGATGTTAAAGGCATCGTGAGCATTAACCCGACAGGCATGGCCAACAGCACCAAACCCAGTTGGGCTTCATTTAAGTTAAGCTGATTTTTGATGGATGGTATCCGCGAGGCCCATGATGAATATCCGAAGCCCGAAATAAAAAAGAATACACTGTTGGCGATCCGCATTTTTGATCTGCCCGCAGCCGTTAGCTCGTCCATTCGGCCAATTTAGGGACAAATTGCCTGTATAGATGCTGATATTGCAATTAAATGCTTTTACATGCAGGGCTGTAACTCGCCGCAGGGGTTGTTTTTAGGTTCCGGCTTATGGAAAACTTTGTTAAAACCCTGTTGTACATAAGTTAAGCCTAAATTTAAAAGTGCCGATACCTGCAACGGCGTTGTATCAGGTAAAGTAAGTGATATGAGGTGTGATAGCAGTTTCATGATTGTATTATCGTTTCCTGCTGCAAAAATGCTACAATGATTTTGAAAAATAATTGATGTAGATTAATAACTGACGTTGCGCAGATAATTGCGGGAGAGTATGATAAAGGTTTGACAATGAAAAAAACCTCACCTAATCCTCTCCGAAGGAGACGACGACTTGAAAAGGTGATAAGTCGACTGTAAATCGCTGTATAATTAAAGAACCAAATACTGGTTCAACCGTACTCGACCGAAGCATCATCATCTGCTTACCTTTGGGGCTTTCCACCCGCCGTTGCATATAGTCGTAATGGTTGATCCGCAGAATCGATCACTTTTTTTTAATTTTAAGTGTTGATTTGTAGCGGAAATTAAATGGAGTATTGTTCCCTAACTCTCCGCATCAAGTGTATAAAGTTTTTTTAAAACGCCTCAAATCATAGTATTTGTGGCGTTTCTTGTTTACAGGCACACATCTAAACCTAATACTCATCTTCTGATCGAACCGTCATGCGATACCTTTTTCGGATTCCTAAACTTAGTCTCACGAAATCGCTTATTAAACGCTAATTGCCAAAGCGCGAAACAGAACCAATAACTTGCTAACTCCCGCAACCGCTTCCATGCTTTCCGATACCGCCTATATAAGTTTTAATCGCTTTTACGCTTCAGCTTACCAGCTTTATAAGTAGGTTTTTATTTATATAATATATTTAAAAACAAATAATTTCACTTGAAGTTAAACTTATACATTAAAACTAAAATCCACCTATGAAAGCAGCAGTATTTCACAAACCGGGCGATATTCGCTACGATACCGTTGAAGATCCTCGTTTGGAGCAAGACACCGATGTTATTTTAAAAGTTACTTCTACCGCGATCTGCGGTTCTGACCTGCATATCCTGAGCGGCGGCGTACCGCAACCAAAACCCATGGTAATGGGCCACGAATTTATGGGAATTGTGGAGGAGGTAGGCAAAGGCGTTACCAGGCTAAAAAAAGGCGACCGTGTGGTGGTTCCCTTCCCTATCTCTTGCGGGCATTGTTTTTTCTGCCAGCATGATGCCTCTCCCGCCTGCGAAAACTCCAACTATAAACACTACGGGCCTGATGGTGATATGGCCGACCAGAAGGGTGCCGCTTTGTTTGGCTATACTGATCTGTACGGAGGATACTCCGGCGGCCAGGCCGAATACGTACGTGTGCCCTATGCCGATATCAGCCCGAGGGTTGTACCGGATCACATGACCGATGAGCAGGTTTTATTCCTGACGGATATTTTCCCTACCGGCTGGTCGGCAATTGATTGGGCGCAGTTGAAGGGCGGTGAGGTTGTGGCCATATTTGGTTCAGGGCCCGTTGGATTAATGGCGCAGAAAGCTGCCTGGATCAATGGCGCAGGCCGCGTGATCGCCATCGACCCATTGAATTACAGGCTGGAAAAAGCTAAAGCGGTTAATAACGTGGAAACGCTTAACCCCAACGAAGTAGACGTGGTGGAAGCTATCCGCGCTATGACCAACGGCCGCGGCGCGGATGTTTGCGTGGATGCTGTTGGCTTTGAGCCGGAACGCAATATCATCGACAAAGCTAAAGCACTGATCAATTTTGAAGTTGGCAGTATGAAAGTACTTGACATGGCTTTTAAAGCTGTTCGCCGGATGGGAACCGTTTCCATTATGGGTGTTTACGGATCAACCTATGATAACTTCCCGCTGCACCGTTTGTTTGATAAAGGCATTACCCTTAAAATGGGCCAGGCACCGGTATTAAATTACATCGATCATTTAATTGAACTGGTAAAGGAAGAAAAAGTGGTATTGGATGACATCATCACCCACACCCTGCCCCTGAGCGAAGTGACACATGGTTACGAGATCTTTGAAAAAAAAGAGGAGGATTGCGTGAAAGTGGTATTGAAACCCTGGGAACAGCGGAAACCAAATGATAACACCGAGCCTGTTAAAATAGAAAACTAATCATCATACTGCGCATATAACACACAACCCAAACGCTGAAAAAATAACAGCAATGATGCTCACAAAAAATCAAAGATGAAGATTTAGGCTTGCGCTATGTGATTGGCCTCGCACCCTTCAACACTAAAAACAAAGAATAATGACAAACACTCCAGATAAACAGAACAGGCAACCGGGTATTGAAGCTCAAATGGATCCGGCGCCTGAATATATTAAAAACAGCTACCAGGGCTCCGGTAAATTGGCAGGTAAAGTTGCGTTAATTACCGGAGGCGACTCGGGCATTGGCAGGGCGGTAAGCGTTCATTTTGCACGCGAAGGGGCTGACGTGGCTATCGTTTACCTTGATGAAGACGTGGACGCCAACGAAACCAAGAGACTGGTTGAAGCCGAAGGCCAAACTTGTATTTTGCTAAAGGGCGATGTAAAGAATGTCGATTTTTGTAAAAAGGCAGTCGCGGATACGGCTGATCAATTGGGCAAGCTGAACATCCTGGTGAATAACGCGGGGATGCAGTTTCCGCAAAAAGATCCGAAATCCATCGATGAACAGCAACTGGAAGATACCTTTCGAACCAATATTTTCGCCTATTTCCATTTTGCCAACCAGGCGCTGGAACATCTGCAGGAGGGCGATTGCATTATCAATACGACATCAGTAACCGCCTACCGTTCTTCGCCCAACCTTATTGATTACTCATCTACCAAAGGCGCTATCACAAGTTTCACCCGCTCACTGGCCACTAACCTGGCGGATAAAAAGATAAGGGTCAATGCCGTAGCTCCCGGCCCCGTGTGGACACCACTCATTGTTGCCACGTTCGACGAAGAAAAGATCAAAAGTTTCGGCAGCGAAACTGCTATGAAACGTGCAGGGCAGCCTTCGGAGCTGGCATCTGCCTATGTTTTCCTGGCCTCGGAGGATGCTTCCTTTATTACCGGGCAGGTTATTCATGTAAACGGCGGAGAGGTGGTAAACGGTTAAACAAAACAGGTGGTCTACTACTATGAAAGCCATCGTATTTATTCACAAAATCTTCCAAGCCCGCAAATACGGGAAAAAATGGGCCGCTATTTTAAGAGAAAAGACTCCTATACCCCATTAAACAATCTTACCGAAACAGAAAAACTAAACATGAACGAAGAAAATAAAATGAGCCGGCGGCAGGTAGTTGCCGGCTTAGGCGCGGCAATAGCAGCCGCTACAGTTTCGCCCGCGCTGGCAGCGGCAGGAACAACAAACACGCAGGTTGACGGACCTGCGAAAATCAGCGACCCTACTAAAATTTACCCTAAACCACCATTTAAAAGCCAACCCCAGCCATGGCCGGGCCTGCAAAGCAAAATGGATCCGGTACCCGATTGCGGTGAAACCAGCTACAAAGGATCGGGCAGGTTAACGGGCCGTAAGGCGCTCATTACCGGCGGCGACTCGGGCATGGGTCGCGCAGCAGCTATAGCCTATGCCCGTGAGGGTGCGGATGTGGCCATCAATTACTATCCTACAGAAGAACAGGATGCTCAGGAAGTGATTGCGCTGATTAAAAAAGAAGGACGCAAAGCTATTGCCATCCCCGGCGATCTGCGTAGTGAAGACTTCTGTAAGCAGCTGGTTCAAAAAGCGATAAGCGGTCTTGGAGGCCTGGATATTATCGTGAATAATGCAGGCAGGCAGCAGTCTGTAAATTCCATCACAGATGTCACCACCGAGGAGTTTGATGCTACTATGAAAACCAATGTCTACGCGCCGTTCTGGATTATCCGCGAGGCATTGCCTCATTTGCCGCCGGGTTCAGCCATTATAGGTACTACTTCAGAGCAGGCCTACGATCCGTCGCCAGACTTGTATGCTTACGCTCAAACCAAAGCAGCTACCATGAACTATGTAAAATCGCTGGCCAAACAGTTAGGGCCGAAAGGTATCAGGGTTAATGGCGTTGCACCAGGGCCGGTTTGGACGGCCTTGCAGATCAGCGGTGGCGCACAGCCTGAAAAACAACAGATGTTTGGCAGCTGGACCATGTTAGCAAGGCCGGGGCAACCCGCAGAGTTAGCTTCTATTTATGTACAATTAGCAGCATCAGATGCCAGCTTTGCTACCGGACAGATTTATGGGGCATCGGGTGGTGTTGGTCAACCTTAATCAAATAGCATGAAAAAAGCGATTTTTATTTCACTTTTGTGCATTGGCGGTTTCACCGCCCATGCGCAAATCCCGCAACCTGATCCTGATACGACAGCTCAACATTTCCTGATCGTTGCCAGCATAGGTAATTTACAGGAAGCAAGTGCAGGAAAGCTCGCCATACAAAAAGCCCAACTCACCGATGTTCGCTCTTTTGGCCAGATGATGGTTAAAGGTCATACGCAGGCCCAGCAACAACTGTTACAGCTGGCGAAAAAAAACGGTTATAACCTACCCCAGGCAGCAACCGGGGGTATCCAGCCCGATCTCAACCTGAAAAAAGCAGGGGCAGATTTTGACAGGCTATATGTACACGGTATGTTAGCCGGGCACAATAACACGGTACAAACTTTTGAAAATTACGCTATAAACGGCAAAGACCCAGCGGTTAAGGCGTTTGCTCAACAAATGCTTCCCACGCTTAAAGCGCACCTCGCGGCTGTTAAAGCGCTTGATGAAAAAGTAAAAGATCAAGTAGCGAAGTAATTTGTCAGGAAAAAAGAATTATAATAAATTAAAGCTTTCACAACAGTACCTTAAAATGTAATAGCCACTATTTGATCTGACAGTTGTGTATTTTTATAAGTTTTCAGATTTGATTTGTGAATATAGTTTTTTCTCGTCTAAATGCACCGACACAGATTCTTCTGAGCCCTTTTTGTGAGGGCTCTGAAGAATCTGGTCATCGGCGAGCCTCTCCAATAACTTTTCCTGTGCCATTGGTATACTGTCGATGAGCGTTTGCATGGGCGTTTTACCAAAGCAGTATTTCCCGCTATGGGTCCGTTCATTATTATAATTGTACATCCATCTGTCCAGATCTGCCTGGAGTTCAGCTATGCTGCGATAGATCTTTTTTCGGAAAGCGATAGCATAGAACTCATCCTGGATAGTGCGGTGGAAGCGCTC
>NZ_QGHA01000006.1 GCF_003148845.1 Mucilaginibacter oryzae
GGATGTACAATTATAATAATGAACGGACCCATAGCGGGAAATACTGCTTTGGTAAAACGCCCATGCAAACGCTCATCGACAGTATACCAATGGCACAGGAAAAGTTATTGGAGAGGCTCGCCGATGACCAGATTCTTCAGAGCCCTCACAAAAAGGGCTCAGAAGAATCTGTGTCGATGCATTTACACGAGAAAAAACTATATTCACAAATCAAAGCTGACAACTTATAAAAACACACAACTGTCAGATCAAATAGTGGCTATTACATCATCAGCAGATAGTGAAAAATGCTTACATTGGTATAAAACAACCGAAGCTTGTTAACCTCTATCGGATCAAGACCCTCAAAGTTAACCTTAACCTGCAATAAACGCTCCTGTGTTGGTAAATGATGAAAACGGCCACTAAGCTCATCCTGCCAGTTTTTAAAACTTACAGATAAAAATAATTGAACGGGTAATAGCCAAATGCCTAATATGCCAAAGGTAATAATCAGCGGCAAGCGTATTCCCGGAACCAAAAGGTAGACCAAGGTAAAGGCAATTACTAGACCGATTTCAAAGAAAACCTTTCTCATATTCAAAGTTTAGGAAATTTCAACATTTCGTTTCGTTTCTTCTCGTCAACGATTTTGGCGTAGATTTGGGTCATTTCAATTTTACTGTGCCCCAGCAATTCTTTCATAGTATATATGTCGATTCCAAAAGTCAGGCCAATGGTTGCAAACGTGTGACGGGCAGCGTGGAAATGGAGATTTTTTTTCAGACCAGCTTCCAATGCCCAGAATTTTAAATAAACATTTACCACCTGACTCGTTGGCAAATCCCAAAACACTTTTTTATTTGTAGGATGCTTTATCACTTTTGTAATAATCTTTTTTGCTTCATCGGCCAATGGTACAGTAACAATTTTCTTTGTCGTTTTCGCCGGTCGAAATATCAACTGATCGTTAACAATTTCATCGTAATGCAACTTCTTGATATCCGAAAAACGCAAACCAGTAAAACAAGAAAATATAAAAGCTTCCCTGATCTGGCTGTTACCTCTTTTGGGAACGAAATTAGCTAAGGTTCTAACTTCCTCGATAGTGAGCGTGGTGCGCTCCGAGTCTTCCTCCTCAATAATCCTAAAATTAACAAATGGAGAAGTTTGAATAATCCCTTTAATTACTAGCTTATTGAAATGCTGCCTAAACACAGACATGTAAGCATTAGTTGTATTTCTGCTAACCTGATTAAGAAGGTAACTCTGAAACTTATCTAAAAATTCTTCATCTACTTCCTGGAATAATACGGTTCGTTTGGGGCAATACTTTCCGAGATGAATGATCAAGCATTCCAGTTTATAGTTAAATTTCTTTGCAAGGCATTGGTCAAGATAGTCCTGCAAATAATAATTGATTTTGGCAGGTTGCTTATAGCCATGCTCCGAGAAATTCAATTCGTCTTCCCTTTTATTACGCAGTGCTTTAATAATTTTCATCTTTTCTTTATCAGCCTCGCTAACACGGCTTGCTGCATCAGAATAGTCTTTATCTACATAAATCTTAAGAAACTCGTAGTTGCGTTTACTTTTACCCTCACCGGCATTGGAATAGACATCCAAATAAGCACTAAATTTGCCTGTGCTTAGCTTTTTATATCTAATAGTTACCATGACTTATCGATTAGCGTTTAATTGTTACTTTTGTTACTTATGAAACCTAAATAGTAACGCTCGAGTAACAAAAATAACATAAAATGGAATAAAAAACAAAAGATTAAGAAAGCTAACAAAGTGCTTTTTAATACTGATAATCAAAATATTGACATCATTAACCTATCCCATTCATTACGGGATTACATACTCTTAAAGCATGGCCGGAATTTACATCCATATCCCTTTTTGCAAACAGGCTTGCCACTACTGCGATTTCCATTTCAGCACATCATTAAAATATAAAGATGAAATGCTGCAGGCTTTATTGCAGGAGATTAAACTGCAGAAAAGCTACCTGGATAATGAAACTATCCAAACCATTTATTTTGGCGGCGGTACGCCATCCGTTTTAGAGGGGGATGAAATCAGCGGTATCATCGATGCTATTACTGATCTGCATACAGTTTCATCCACTGCCGAAATTACTTTAGAGGCCAACCCCGACGACCTGAAGGCTGATAAAATCAAAGCTTTGCGGCAAACCCCCGTTAACCGGTTCAGCATCGGCATCCAGTCGTTTTATGATGAGGACCTGATTTGGATGAACCGCGTACACCGGGGACAGGAGGCAGAAGCATCGGTAAAACGGGCGCAGGATGCCGGATTTGAAAACATTACCGCCGACCTGATTTATGGTTACCCCATGTTAAGTGATACCAAATGGAAATATAACCTCGATAAAATTTTTGATCTGGATATTCCGCATATATCCTCATACAGTATGACAGTTGAGCCGCAAACGGCCCTCGCCTCATTCATCAGGAAAAAGAAACAAGCCCCCTTAAACGAGCAGCAAAGCGCCGAACAGTTTATAGTACTGATGGATGCGATGCAGGCGCGTGGTTTTGAACACTATGAAATTTCCAATTTTTGCAAGCCCGGACACTATTCCCAGCATAATTCCAATTACTGGAAGGGGGCTAAATACCTGGGCATAGGCCCATCGGCACACTCCTATAATGGTGACACCCGTGCATGGAATATCGCTAACAATGCCAAATATATCCAGTCAATCGAAAAAAACAACATCCCCGCCGAAGCCGAGGTACTGACGGAAGAAAACCGGCTGAACGAATATATCATGACCTCGCTGCGCACTATCTGGGGCCTTGATCTTGATCACCTGAACCAGATTGCCAAAGGCACCGCCGACCAGCTATTAAAAGAAGCTGCCGATTTTTTTGACCGGGAATGGATTATCCGTAAAGAAAATACTATTTACCTTACCAACCGGGGTAAACTATACGCCGACCATATCGCCGCCGAACTGTTTTTCTAAACCTTTGCTGTTTTTTTGCAGTCAGTACTTTGTTACAAAGCAAAATGGTTTTAAAAACTGTTTATCTTTAAATAATCGTACTATATTTATAACCTGCAATTATGAAAAAACTGCAAATCGTCATCGCATTATTATTGGTAACTTATCTCGCGGCGCCAAAAGTTTTCGCACAAAAAACCGTGGGCGGTGCGGTAATGTCGCCAGCTAAAAATATTGTACAAAATGCTTCCGGCTCAACAGACCATACTACGCTGGTAAATGCCATTAAAGCCGCCGGGTTGACCCCTACCTTATCCGGTGCCGGGCCTTACACTGTTTTTGCCCCTACAAACGAAGCCTTTTCGCAATTGCCTGCCGGTACAATTGATAACCTTATGAAACCGGCCAGCAAGGCAAGCCTGATTAAGCTACTCACCTACCATGTAGTACCGGGTAAATTAACCTCGGCCGATTTGCTGACCAGGGTAAAAGAAGGTAAGGGCAAACTGGAGTTAAATACCTTAAGCGGCGGTACCATCACCGTAATGTCGCAGGGAACAAAGCTTTACCTGGTTGATGAAAAAGGCGGCAAATCATTGATTACCATAGCCGATGTGGCACAAAGCAACGGCATAATCCATGTAGTTAATTCGGTGCTTAAACCCAATTAAGTTGGCGGCAGTTAAATGGATGCAGCGGCAGCTGTAATATTATTAGTTCACAGTAAATAGTTTAGCGCTGAAGTTAGCCCATGCTGCATCCTTTTATCTTATTTATACGTGTCGCTACCGCTACCGCCACTAAGAATAACTGTCAGTTGATTTTCAAAATCCCTTAAATAGTTTACATATTTTTTACAAAGAATTAATTTTGCTCATTAATTAACGTAAAAATGAGTATAACCCTCACACCAATTGATAGTGTAGATTATATAAGCAAAGAAGACTTTGTTAACAATTATCTGAATCCGCGTAAACCGCTGATTATCCGCAAGGCTACCGAAACCTGGCCCGCTCTACAAAAATGGACTTTCGATTACCTGAAAGAAACCGTTGGTGATATTACTGTTCCCTTATATAACAGCGCCAAAGCCGATCCTTCCAAGGCTATCAACGCGGCTTCGGGCGAGATGAAGTTTGGCGATTATATCGACCTGATCCGGAGAGAGCCTACCGATTTAAGGATCTTTTTATTCGACCCCATAAAACATGCCCCTAAGCTGCTGGATGATTACCGCTCACCATCTGATTTAATGGGCGGCTTTTTGGATAAATACCCCAACATGTTTTTCGGGGGTTCCGGCTCAGTTACTTTTTTACATTACGATATCGACCTGGCCCACATTTTCCATACTCATTTTAATGGCCGCAAGCATGTGATGCTGTTTGACCAAAAGTGGACTGAGCGCCTGTACTGTATTCCCTTTGCCACCTACGCACTGGAAGATTATGATATCGCCAACCCCGATTTTAAAAAATTCCCGGCGCTTGACGGAATTGAAGGCCAGGAGGCGATACTTGAACACGGCGATACCCTGTTTATGCCTACCGGTTACTGGCACTGGATGAAATACCTGACCGGATCTTTTTCAATATCATTACGCGCCTGGGATAAATCATGGGCTATTAAAGCTAAAAGCCTTTACAACCTCACCTTGCAGCGCAAGTTTGATAACCTGATGAAAGCAAGGTTTAAAAAAGACTATATGGACTGGAAAGAAAACCTGGCTATAAAACGCGCCAACAAAGCCCTTGCGGCAGGCAAACCTTAATATTATACATTAGTTGATACTACTTTGGCGTTTATTTCGTTATTTTGAATGCTTTTAAATAAGTAAGAAACATTGTTGTAACTTTATTTTAAAATAAGCATAACCCCCTAAGTAACAAAAACTATATTATGTGCTTCATTCTTAACCCGATCGATACGGTTGAAAATATTTCTCCCGAAGATTTTAAGAAGAATTATTTAGACCCACGTCGCCCGCTGGTTATTAAAGGGCTTACCAAAAGCTGGCCTGCCCGCGAAAAATGGACACCCGAGTATTTAAAACAAGTGGTTGGTAATAAAGTGGTGCCGCTGTATGATAATTCAAAAGCCGATCCGTCAAAACCGATCAACTCCCGGGCATCAGAAATGCCTTTTGATGAGTATATCGATCTGATCCGCAGCCAGCCAACCGAACTGAGGATTTTTTTCTTCAATATATTTAAACAGGCCCCCCAGCTTTTAGATGATATCGTTTTGCCTAAAGATTTAATGGGCGGCTTTTTAGAAAGCATGCCGGCCATGTTTTTCGGCGGATCAAACTCGGTAACTTTTTTACATTACGATATTGACCTTCCGCATATTTTCCACACCCACTTTGGCGGCCGTAAACATGTGATTTTGTTTGAAAATAAATGGAAACGCCGTTTATACTGCATCCCTAACGCTACTTACGCCCTGGAGGACTATGATGTATTAAACCCCGACGTTAAAAAGTTCCCGGCCCTGGATGGGGTTGAAGGTATTGAAGTATTCCTTGAACATGGCGATACCCTGTTTATGCCAACCGGCTATTGGCACTGGATGAAATACATTGATGGCTCATACTCACTGAGCCTGCGCGCCTGGGACGCGAGCCTAACCCGTAAGGCGGCAAGCGTGTACAACCTGGCCGTTAAAGGCGGGGTTGACAGTGCGTTAAAAATGCTATTTAAGGAAAGGTATGCCAAATTCCGCGAAGAGCTGGCTATAAAATGGGCCAATAAAGAACTGGCTGAAGGAAAGCCTTTTTAATATAGCTTAAAGTTTTAAACCGTTTAAAAAAACAGCGATTGGTTTACCAATCGCTGTTCTTTTTATCCCCGTATCGCCGCTGCGTAAGTCCGCTTTTTGATCAACAACTCCAGTGAGGTGAGTACTCGCAAACCTAAACTTTATACTTGATAATAGCTCCTAACCGCCTGGGGTAACAGGTGCGCGTACAGGGAAGGTTCCTGCCTGATGCGCTCGGCCGCTACGGGCACCACTTTGCAGGGTTCTTCGTAAATAACGCTTTCGCAATCTAAAAAACGGCCCATATAAGCCCCGTATGATTCTGATGCAAATATCACATCAATATGCGGCAACTGCTTTTTGAGATAGCTGGCCCACAACCTCGACATGTTTTCGACCGATACGGTTGCTTCGGGTAACATCGCCTCTTCGTAGTTTAACAATACCGGCTTAACTCGGTCGTTATCCGCATAAGTTTGTTTAAGCCATTCAAGCCTCGCGTTGCCGGGTACCGGCTCATCATCGGTTGCACCAACTAATACCACCAATTCGTCGCAATGCTCAAGGGCATAACCAATCAGGGCCATATGCCCCATATGCAGCGGCAAAAACTTCCCAATTACCAAACCTCGTTTCATGCCGCAAAATTAAACAAATTTACAATTCTACCCTCTGCTACCTTATAGCAATCACTAATCCGCTAAGAAGTATGATCGCAAACTATTTTCCACTTACCGTTAATCTTCCTGAACCACAGGGTAAAATAACCTCCCGGGGTATCCTTTTCGCGGTCGAGTTTCCACCCGCCTAAAACAAAAGCGTTTTTAGGGTCGAGCAATTTTACCTGGATAATAGTGAAAGTGAGTTGCCCCATGGCTGCCTTATCGGGATACGATTTTTTATAATGATCGAGCGTTGTTTGCCAGCCGTAGGTCGGGGCTTCCTTGCCAACAAATAGCAATGAGTCTGATTTCCAGTACCCTTGCATAAAATCGTCGATATCGCCGCGGTTCCAGGCCAACTGCTGGGTATGGAGAACCTTGAGGATGGCCTGTTTATCCTGCGCGAAACAGCAAACCGACATAGTTAGGAGAATAGTGCTTAGGATTAGTTTTTTCATAATGATTAGTTGTCTGAACTTAGTTTAAGGCATTATCCGAATTAACAGAATAAAAACAACAAATACTACTAATCATCCAATTCATTTAATGGGGATTTTAGTATTGAAAAAGCACATCTAAAAAAATCAGTGAAATCAAAAAAGGCGTTAAAATCTTCCAAAAAGAAAAGGCATCGAAATCAAGCTTATCATCAGCAATCAATGGTTCTTTACTATATTTGATTTTCATCCTCATCAAAAAAACAAACAGTAAATATGAAAAATACGGTATTAAGCTTTGGCGAAGTGTTATGGGATGCTTTTGGCGATGGCAAAAAGGCCGGCGGCGCGCCGATGAATGTAGCGAGGCATTTAGTACAGCAGGGGGTCGACGTTAGCTTTGCAAGCTCCGTGGGTATGGATAATTCGGGCGATGGGCTGATCGCCTTCTTAAAAAACAGCGGCTTGTATTCTGGCCTGATCCAGCAGGATGATGAATTTCCAACCTGCGAGGTTACTGTACAGCTTGACGAGAACAATACCGCCACTTATATCATCCCCGAGCCTGTATCATGGGATAATATTGAATTAACAACAGCGCTTAGCAAAGCGGCTAAGGCGGCTACAGCAATTGTGTTTGGCAGCCTGGCGTGCCGCGGTACCAAAACCCGCGAAACCTTATTAAACCTGCTTGATGATACCCCGGCCTTAAAAGTGTTTGATGTAAACCTGCGGCCGCCGCATTATACGCTATCCACCATCGAAACACTGGTAGCGCGGGCCGATGTGGTGAAAATGAACGAGGAAGAAGCGGATTTACTGATAGGCGGCGGCAGTGCGCCTCTACGCGAAAAGATCATCGAGTTCCGGTCTAAATATCACGTTAAAACTATTTGTGTTACCCGTGGCGAACACGGCGCCCTGGTATGGCACGATCATGAATTTTTTGACAGTCCCGGCTGCCCGGTAAAGGTGGCAGATACCGTGGGCGCGGGCGATGCTTTCCTGGCCACCTTTGTATCCGGCCTGCTTTCGGGCAAACCTATGCAGCAGGTTGTTGATAAGGCCTGCTCGGTAGGATCGTACGTGGCCAGCCAGCGTGGTGCAAACCCGGTTTATCCGCCCGAGTTGCTGAATAGTTTGGCATATATTTAATTTTTTAATTTCGGATTTCGGACGTTCGATTTCGGATTTGATTGAATTGAGTTTATCCAATTTGTCAATAAGCAGAATATCAGCCGGATATTTGACACACTAATAAATCAATAAAATCTAATCTGCGAAAATCGGTGTAATCAAAATTCAATCGGTGTAATCCCCAATAATAAAATCCGAAATCGAACATCCGAAATCAGAAATGACCAAATCAAATTGTCATGCTTACCTAACAATTTGATTTATCGGCAGCAGGGGAAAACTTTTACTGAAAATTATCCGTTCCTTTATGTACAGAAAGGACAAAATATGCGCGGTTTTGGATTTTCCAAATTTGAGCCCAACCAGATCCCTAAAGGCGGATTTGACGAATTATTAAAACTATTCCTCGAGTTGCTCAACTACACTTCGGGCGACGCTGGCGAAGCTTTAGCCTGGCTCAACGAACTCGATAAACAATACAACCTCACCAACGATGATTACGGCATGGGCGATTTCATTGATGAGCTGAAGCAAAAAGGCTATTTGAATGAGGATAATCAAAACGGCGAGTTCAGCATCACCGCTAAAACGGAGCAAAGCATCAGGCAATCGGCACTGGAAGAAATTTTCGGTAAGCTGAAAAAATCAGGCAAAGGCAATCACCGCTCCCCCCAATCGGGCCAGGGCGATGAGAAAAATGCGGAACGCCGCGAGTTTGAGTTCGGGGATAGCCTGGACCAGATAGATATGACCCAATCTATCCACAATGCCCAGGTAAACCACGGCATTGGCGATTTTATGATGACCGAGCGCGACCTGGAAGTGGAGGAAATGGATTATAAAACCCTCACTTCAACCGTGCTGATGATCGATATTTCGCACTCGATGATCCTTTACGGTGAAGACAGGATTACCCCGGCCAAAAAAGTAGCGATGGCCCTTGCCGAGCTGATCAGGACAAAATACCCGAAAGACACCCTGGACATAGTTGTTTTTGGCAATGATGCATGGCCGATAAGCCTGCAGGATCTGCCTTATTTACAGGTAGGCCCTTACCACACCAATACCTATGCAGGTTTAGAACTGGCAACAGATCTGCTCCGCAGAAGAAAAACCCACAACAAACAGATTTTTATGATTACCGATGGTAAGCCCACCTGTTTAAAAGAAGGCACCCGGTATTATAAAAACAGCATAGGTCTGGATAGAAAAGTGGTTAATAAAACGCTGAACATGGCGGCGCAATGCAAGCGGTTAAAAATACCCATCACCACCTTTATGATAGCCAAAGACCCATACTTGCAGCAGTTTGTACGTAAATTTACGGAAACCAATGGCGGCAAAGCATTTTACAGCTCGCTAACGGGCCTGGGCGAATACATTTTTGAAGATTACATTAAAAACCGGAGAAAGACGGTGAGGTGAGTTGGAAAGTCGGAAAGTCCGCAAGTCGGAAAGTCCGGAAGATTGGGCTCGATAAATGATTAAATAAAAATTAAACCGCGCTTCTGGACTTGCGGACTAAAATAAATCTTCCGTACTTACGGACCTACCGACTTCCGGACTAAAACATAACGAATGAGCAAACTATTAGATATAAAAACCCTCGGCCAGTTAAAGCAAACAAACTATAAAAGCCGTTCGGTTAAAGATGAACTCCGCGCCAACCTGATTGAGCAGTTAAAAAAACGCGAAGGGGGGTTTGAAGGCATTATCGGTTTTGAAGATACGGTTATCCCCGATCTGCAAACTGCTATATTATCGCGCCATAACATATTGCTGCTGGGCTTACGCGGCCAGGCTAAAACCCGTATAGCGCGCCTGCTGGTAAACCTGCTTGACGAATACATCCCTTATATTGAAGGATCTGAATTGTTTGATGACCCTTACAACCCCATATCGTGGTACGGCCATAGCGTTATTACCGAAAAAGGAGATGACACCCCCATTGGCTGGATCCACCGTTCGGAGCGTTATACCGAAAAGCTGGCCACCCCGGATGTTACCGTTGCCGATTTAATTGGCGATGTTGACCCCATCAAGGCAGCTACGCTGAAACTAACCTATTCAGACGAACGCGTGATCCACTTCGGGTTAATTCCGCGCGCGCACCGCGGCATTTTTGTAATTAACGAGCTGCCCGATCTGCAGGCCCGTATCCAGGTATCGCTGTTTAACATCCTGCAGGAAAAAGATATCCAGATCCGCGGTTTTAAACTCCGTTTGCCATTGGATCTCCAGTTTGTATTTACGGCAAACCCCGAGGATTATACTAACCGCGGTTCGATAGTAACGCCGTTAAAAGACCGTATCGAAAGTCAGATCCTTACACATTACCCACGTTCGATAGAGATTTCACGTAAAATAACACAACAGGAAGCCTCTTTAACCGATGACCAGCGTATAGCTGTTGAGGCCGACGGACTGGTTAAAAACCTGGTGGAACAAATCGCCTTTGAAGCCCGCAACTCGGAGTATATCGACAAAAAATCGGGCGTATCAGCGCGTTTAACTATTTCGGCTTATGAAAACCTTATCAGCAATGCCGAACGCCGGATGATCATCAACAACGAAAAAACAACTTTTGTACGCATAACCGACTTTTTAGGGGTGATCCCGGCTATTACCGGTAAAATTGAACTGGTATACGAAGGCGAACTGGAAGGCCCGGGTAAAGTAGCCAACATTCTGATAGGTAAGGCCATCAAAAGCTTATTGCTGTCGTTTTTCCCAGATCCGGAAAAGGCAAAAAAAGCCAAAGCGCCCAATCCATATGCTGCCATCATTAACTGGTTTAGCGATGGTAATACTTTAGCATTAGTTGACGACATGCCACTGCAGGAATACAAAAAAGCACTGGATGAAGTTACCGGCCTTAAAGACTTGGTTAAAAAGATACACCCCCGCCTTGCCGAAAACCAGCAATTGTTACTGATGGAATTTGTGCTGCATGGCCTGTCGGAGTTTTCGCAGTTAAATAAAGGATTTTTGGATAATGGTTTCGCATTTTCGGATATGTTTAACAGTTTGTTTAACTTGCAGCCCGATGATGATGACCTTGATATTGACGACGACCGATACTAAACACCAGCGCTGATATGATATTGAAAGCGCTGAGCCTTTTATTTTGGATTATAGTTGAACTACTGGTTGACCGGTACACTTTAACGGGTATCCGCGGCGCGTTCCCGAAATGGCGATTGCTTAAATCAAAAGCATTCGCCATTTTTTATTGGGGATGCTCGGCGATGATTGTAACTGCACTGCTAACAGGCGGCTATGCCGATTTTGCCGGTACCGGCGTAAGGGCCGGGTGCTTGCTGGCAACATTTGTATTGCTGATTTGTAAAACAGTGTTTATTTTTTTTGTTTTTGCCGACGATATCAGGCGTAAGTTTATCTCCAAAAAGAAAATAACAACCACTACTAACACCCCGATTCCGGATACTTCCGCTACAACTGATACTGAACCCCCAACGTCAAATACGATACCCCGTTCTGAATTTCTGCTTAAAGCCGGCCTGCTTGCCGCTGCTGTTCCGTTAGCTGCCATAAAAAAAGCGATGCCAAAAGGCTCGTACGATTACCATGTATGGTATCAAACCATGTACCTGCCTAACTTGCCAAAAGCTTTTGATGGTTTACGGATAGGCCAGATCTCGGATATCCACTCCGGCAGTTTTTACAACAAAAAAGCGGTATTGGGCGGTGTGGAAATGTTGCTGCGGGAAAAAACAGACGTTATATTCTTTACCGGCGACCTGGTAAACGGTGAAGCCACCGAAATGAAAGATTACCAAGACATTTTCAGCAAAGTAAAGGCGCCGCTTGGCGTATTCTCCACCCTCGGCAACCATGATTACGGCGATTATGGCGACTGGAATTCTATCGCAGATAAACAACGGAACCACCGCGATTTGATAGCCACCCACAAAAACATGGGTTGGGATTTACTGCTTAATGAAAACCGCCGCCTTAAAGTGGGCAACGAAGAGATAGGCATTTTAGGCATTGAAAACTGGAGCGAGTACAGCCGCTTCCCTAAATATGGCCGCATGGACCTCGCCACAAAAAATACAGATGACCTGCCTGTAAAACTGCTGTTATCGCATGATCCATCGCACTGGCGTGCCGAGGTATTGCCTAAATACCCCCAAATTGATGCCATGTTTGCCGGGCATACCCACGGCATGCAGTTTGGCGTACGTACCGAACATTTCCAGTTAAGCCCTATTACCTATGTTTACAATGAATGGGCCGGTCATTACCAGGAAAACAAACAACAATTATATGTGAATGTGGGCTTTGGTTTTGTTGGTTTAACCGGCAGGGTTGGAATATTGCCGGAGATTACGATATTTACATTAAAAGCGGGTCATGATCCGGCGCTACCAGTTTCCTAAATGATCGGGCACAAGCTCCTACTCCATTACCGATGAAGAAATTACTACAACCTGTATTAGATTTCCTGCTCTTCAGTAATATATTCATGTCGCTTTGCGCGGTTGCGCAGGCTTTACTTACCTTTCACCTGATCGGCTCAAAACCCCTGTTTCCTGTTTTGGGGCTACTGTTTACATCAACGCTGGGCATTTATAACTTCTGCATCCTGGTAACCAAACCTGTAAAACCCGAAAAATCGCCCTACAAGCGTGTGCGTTGGTTTTTTGCCCATTACCGGCTGATGGTTACCTTCACCATCGTCTCGCTGCTGTCGCTCGTCCCTTTATTTTTTATCATCACTACCGAATCCAAAATCCTGCTCATATTTCTGGGCGTATTATCTTTTGGATATGGTTTACCTTTATTTACTGTAGGCGAGCAAAAGTTTGGCCTGCGTAATATCCCCGGGCTCAAACCATTTTTAATAACCCTGGTATGGACAATGAGCTGCGTACTGTTCCCGGTACTCGAATCGATGCACAGGCACCTTACTGGTGTTACCATGCGCGATACTACTATTCTGATAGCCAAACGATTCCTGTTTATCGGCGCGCTTACTATCCCCTTTGATATCCGCGACCTGTTTGATGACCGTAAAATGGGCCTTAAAACCATCCCGGTGGTTTGGGGCGAAAAAAAAGCATACCTGTTTTGCCAGGTATTGCTTGCGGGATATATCATCCTGTTGTTCATGTTCAGGCAGTATGGCTTTAATCTTGATTTTTTTGCGCTCACCCTTACCGTGGTCCTCACCGGCTGGCTCATCTTCAAATCGGCCTGGCAAAAAAACGAGTATTACTACTTCTTTTATATGGATGGCGTACTTATCCTGCAGTATGCTTTGGTGGTGGCATTTAATGCCGTAAAGTATATTATCCGTTAATAACCGATGGCGGCCAATTATGATAACTCTGCCTGGTTTTACGATAACCTTTCGCGGCTGGTTTATGGCAAGGCATTAATAAAAGCGCAGGTTTATCTGCTGAATATGGTGCCCCCGGGCAGCAAAATCCTTATCGCGGGGGGCGGTACCGGCTGGATCCTGGAAGAATTGAGCAAAATTCACCCGGGCGACTTAACCATAACCTATGTTGAGGTTTCGGCCAATATGCTTGCCCTCTCTCAAAAAAGAAAAACCGGCCAAAACAAAGTTATCTTTATGAACAATGCCGTCGAAAACGTCAACCTCGACGCCGACTTTGATGTGATCATCACACCGTTTTTGTTTGATAATTTTTTGGATGAAACTGTAGACCGGGTTTTTAACCACCTTCATAGGCTTCTGAAACCGGGCGGGATCTGGCTCAATGCCGATTTTCAGCTTACCGGCCGCTGGTGGCAAAACGTGTTGCTTAAAAGCATGTTTATATTTTTCAGGCTGCTTTGCGGCATAGAAGCCGGCAGGTTACCGGCTATAGAAAAGCGTTTTAATAATGCCGCCTATAAAATTATTGACGACAAAACTTTTTTCGGGGATTTTATTGTATCGCGCGTTTATACCAGGCCCTGATCCGGCAATAGCCTACACTAATCCGCCGGGGAAGGTCAATTTTATATGCCAATAACACCCCTGCACTGACCAACCTTTATTCTCGATAGACGAACTCCCCTTTTTCTCCGACCAACACCCCAATTATCGACAAAACGCCTTTTTTAGGGTTTTTTGCTCTTTTTTTAGTGTTGGTCTATTTGTTTAGGTAGCTGGTATAACACTTTTTAGCAGTCAAAATATATGTTGTTCATTTGATCATTGAAAATAACAACAACAAAATTTAATCACTCTAAAAACTTTATAGCCATGAAAACCTCAATCAAATTATCAGCATTATTCTTCGTATTAAGTACCATCGTTTTCGCCGCAAATACAGCCAGCGCCAAAGACAATACAGATATTAACCCTAAAGTAAAACAGACCGTTAGCTATGATCTTCTTGACCATGACCGCGGTTTAAAACTTACCATGGCCAAATCAGAAAGCGGCCGTACCTATGTACGTTTTTATAGCAACGACGGCCAGCTTATAATGAAGGATGTAGTTAATACCAAAACAGCCGTAAGTAAAGGATACGTTTTTTCAGAACTTGATCTCGGCGATTATAACCTTGAAATTGCTTCGGACGGTAAAGTGATCAAAGAAACGGTACACGTTTACCTGGACGGTGACCAGAAATCATTTTACATCGCCCAAAAATAATCCGCTCCGCTTTATTTAATCAGGGCCCCGGCTTACAGCCGGGGCTTTGCTGTTTCTCAACAGGGTTATGAAGATGCAACAACTTCCCCTCCCCCGAAATAAGCCAGTATTGCCCTGGCCTGTTTCAGGTTCACCACCTCCAAAAGCACTTCCTCGGTAGCCTCCCGCACTTTTTTTACCGACTTAAAGTATTTTAAAAGTTTCTCGGCTGTGGTTTTACCAATGCCGTCTATCAGCTCAAGCTCGGTAACAAGCGTACCTTTGTCGCGCTTTTTACGGTGAAAGGTAATACCGAAACGGTGCGCCTCATCCCTAAGGTGCTGGATCACCTTCAGTGTTTCTGATTTTTTATCGAGGTACATCGGGTATTGATCGTTAGGATAGTAAAGTTCCTCCAATCGTTTTGCGATACCGATAACGGTTACCTTTTTATCGATCCCCAACAGCTTAAGGCTGTGCATAGCCGACGATAGCTGCCCCTTGCCGCCGTCAATTACAATCAGTTGAGGTAATTCTGTGCCTTCATCCAGCATGCGGCGGTAACGGCGGTGTACGGCTTCTTCCATGGTGGCAAAATCGTTAGGCCCTTCAACGGTTTTTACGTTAAAATGCCGGTAATCTTTCTTGGATGGCTTGCCGTCTTTAAACACTACTATAGCCGATACCGGGTATTTACCCTGGAAGTTAGAGTTATCAAAACACTCGATATGCCGGGGCAACTGGTTCATGCGTAAATCCTTCATCATTTGCGTAAGCAGGCGCTCAGTGCGTACTTCGGGGTTCAGTTTTTCGTACTGATCTATCTTTTCCTTTTTAAAGAACTGCACATTTTTTTGCGACAGATCTAACAGCTTACGTTTTTCGCCCAGTTTAGGTACCGTAAATTTGATATTGGGGTGATCTTCCAGGTCGATATCAAACGGAACGATGATCTCCTTACTATCGCTGCTGTAGCGGCTCCTGAACTCGGATATGGCCAGCGTAAGCAGTTCCTCATCCGTTTCGTCAAGTTTCTTTTTCAGCTCGATGGTTTGGGTCTGGATCACTGTACCATTCATCACCTTTAAAAAGTTCACAAATGCCAGCTTCTCTTCCGAAGCAATGCTAAATACATCCACATCGGTAATGGATGAGTTTACGATGGTTGATTTGCTCTGGTAATTCTCCAGCATATCAAACTTACGTTTAAGGCGGTGGGCCAGCTCAAAATTCATATCCATGGCAGCGGCTTCCATTTCATTTTTTAAACGGCGGAGCACCGCGCCTATCTTACCGTTCAGGATATCCTTAATTTCTTCAATGCTGTTATCATAATCGTCCTCCGTCTGGAAGTTTTGGCAGGGGCCTTTGCAATTACCCAGCTGGTATTCCAAACAAACCTTAAACTTGCCTTTATCAATATTTTCGCGGGTAAGTGCCAGGTTGCAGGTACGCAGGGGGTAAGTTTCCTTAATTAAACCAAGAATATTGTGCATCATGCTTACCGAAGCGTACGGGCCGAGGTATTTAGAGCCATCTTTAACAATGCGGCGCGTCCAGAAAATGCGCGGAAAGTTTTCGTTTTTGATAATGATCCAGGGGTAGGTTTTATCATCCTTCAGCAATACGTTGTAACGCGGCTGATGCTTTTTAATCATGCTGTTTTCCAGCAGCCAGGCGTCAACCTCGGTATCAACAATAGTAAAAGTTATAGCACGTATTTTTGATACCAGCACCCTTGTTTTAGCATTGATATGGATATCCTGGTTAAAGTATGAGCCAACGCGGTTGCGCAGATCTTTGGCTTTGCCAATATATATCAGTTCGTTTTCACTATCCCAGTACTGGTACACACCGGGCTTGTGCGGAATATTTTTTAAAGCAGCCTTGTAGTCAAATTTCTCGCTCACTTAAGTATTGGTTTTAATTAAAAACGCCGTCGGGATTTAAACCTCAGGCTAAGCCCGGAAAAATCACAACATACAAAAATAGCTATTGATGATCAATAGCTATACACTTATGCCCTTAATAACCCGGGCACTTTAAAACTTTACAAAACAGCTATATACCAATATAACAGCCCAAGCCGCTAACTAACTTATTGGTTATAAACAAACTTATACCCTATTCCGCGCACCGTTTGTAAATATTGCGGTGAATCGGCATTGGTTTCTATCTTTTTACGCAGGCGTACAATATGCATATCCAGGGTACGGGTATTAACATCGGCGTTGTAGCCCCAAACTTCCATCATCAGCTCTTCGCGGTTAATTACCTTATTTTTGTTTTTGAGGAAGTACAACAAAATCCTGTTTTCGAGAATGGTGAGCTCAATTTTACGGCCATCACGAATAAGCAGGTGCGTATTGGGCAGGTGCTCCATGTTGGCAAACTTGTACGATTCGGGCTTTTCACTGTTTAATGAAAACTTGATCTTGTTCTCGATCAGGGCCACCAACACGTCCATATTGTAGGGTTTGGTAACATAATCAGATACGCCGAAGTTGTAAGCCTCAATTTTGTCAACATCCTGGGCTTTAGCGGTCATCATGATGATGAGCTTATCGAAACCTTTTGCACGGATGTTGCCGCAAACTTCCGAGCCTGATTTACCTGGCAGCATCCAATCCAGTAAAACAATATCTGGTTGCTCTTCCAATATTATGGTCTCCGCGTCGTTACCATTATCAGCTTCCAGTACCTTGTAACCTTCAGATTGTAAGCGTTCGGCAACCAGGAAACGCAGGTTTTCATCGTCTTCAACCAGCGCGATTTTAATTTCTCTGTTCATATTTTAATTTTCGTATGGAAGCGTAACAACAAATTCTGAGCCTTCATTTATTTTACTGTGAACGGTGATATCACCGTTCATAAAATTAACCAGTTCTTTACAAAATGCCAAACCCAGGCCAACGCTCCCGTTTTGGTTATATTGGTTTTCTATCCTGTAAAACTTTTTAAACACGTTACCCAATTCATTTTTAGGGATGCCTATCCCCTTATCAGCAAATGAAAATACAATATTGCGCTTTTCCTGTGAAATATTGATGAACAGTTCTTTCTGGTGCGGATGCGAATATTTGTACGCGTTTTCAATCAGGTTTTGAAACACACTTCCTAATAATACCGGATCGGTGTAAAAAGTTTGCACGCCCGTAATTTTATAAACCAGGTTAAAATTGGGGTATTTAATTTTAAAGGTTTCAATGTACCTGCCAACAAAACTATCCAATGCAATCTCTTCTTTTTTAAGGGTGATGGATTTGTTTTCGAGCTGGGTAAAGGAGAGCAGTTTGTTCATCAACTCGTTCAGTTTATCGGCCTCTTCATCCAAAATTTTGCCGTAGTGGCGGCGTTGCCGTTCGGTAAGCTCGCCATCGCCCTTCAGGTTCGAGCCTGCTATTTTAATAACGCTTACCGGCGTTTTAAACTCGTGGGTAAAGTTGTTGATAAAATCGTACTGAAGCTTAAACAGCTTGATATTTACATTCAGGTTGCGGTAAATAAGCCAGCCAATCAATATCAAAATCCCGGTCATAACTAATACCACGGCGCCAATGGGCATAAATCGCCGGTTAATCTCGGTGGTGAGGTATCCCTGTGCAGAACTGAAAAACAGCTTATAATCAGAAAAAGCGCCCGGGAAGGATACTTCGGTGATCAGTTTATCCCCCTCGCTGTCTATCGGGTCGTAAACCACCGGCGTGATGGTTACGTTTTCATATAATTCAGGATGCGTGTTTTTTACCTTCATCAAATAAGGATCAAGATAAAAAGTCACCATGTTTTGTTTGTAAGTGGCGCCCTTGGCATTACCCAATACCTGCATGTTACGATAAATACGCACATCTTCTCTACGTAAAATGTTGGTATAACTGATCTTATCAGGCTTTACATCCCAAAAGGCCTTAAACAGCTCGTCCTGGGTTGATATTTTCGATGTATCAGAAAAAGCCACATAATTACTTAGTTTTACCGCCATCTCCCTGAAATCATCCTCATTGGTACCGTTATGCTGCCGCGAACCTTTAACCACTCCTTTTTCATTCCAGTATTGGTAAACCGCCGTGGCAGATATATTAAGATTATTCCGGTTAACAGTGAAACCTGTTTTGCCACCTATCAGGGCATCGTAAAAAATAATGCGCCGCACAAAGCCGAAATCGTTAAAAACCGTGGCGGCGTATTTTCCTGCCGAAGCCGAATCCAGGAACCCCTGGTACGATGTTATCTCGGGAATTTTATTCTGAAAAAAATCGTTATAGGGCTTAACGGTTTGCTCCAGTACTTCAATCTTTTTGGAGGCAAACTCATTTTCAACATACTTGGCAGTAAGGTTATAAGATATAAACAGCGCCACCACAAAAGTGATGGATATGAACACCAGGAAAATGATGATCAATAAACGGTTTTGCCTGTAAGCGTTTTTCTGTACTGCCATAGCCGCGGCTTAAGGTTTAACCCGCATATTTTTATCCAGGAACTTCTCAATTTCGGTATACATTTCCATACGGTTATGCTCGCTCCTGAAGTAGGCCCGTTCGTTAGGTTTTAAAAAGTATTTAACATCAACATTCCGTTTGCGCAGTTCGCGTACAAACTGGTTAAGCTCGCTGATGTTTGCCCGCTGATCTTTTGCGCCCTGGAAGATAATTAAAGGTACCTTTATTTTATCGGTATGAAAAACCGGCGAAATGGCCCTGAGCTGGTCGGCATCTGTTTCGGGGTTGCCTACCATTTCGTAAACCATTTTTAAATAAGGTTTAACAAAAGGCGGGGCATCTTTAATGTAGGTAAAAAAGTTGATCAGGCCATATTGTACCACCGCGCAATTATACAGCTCGGGATGAAAAGACACACCATACAAAGCCGAAAACCCGCCAAACCGACCGCCAAAAATGGCTATCTTTTTAGGGTTGGCTATTTTGGTATCGATAAGCCAATGCACCCCATCGGTAATATCATCCTGAATTTTACCGCCCACCTGCTTGTAACCCGCGCTCCTGAAGGCTTTGCCATAACCGGTTGAGCCGCGGTAGTTAACCTGAAAAACGGCATAACCACGGTTGGCCAAAAACTGTACCTGCTCATCATACCCCCACAAATCGCGGCCCCAGGGCCCATCATGAGGCATCACCACTACGGGGTAATCGTCCTTTTTATTACCAAGCGGCAATGTCAGGTAGCCGTTTATCAGCAAGCCGTCGCGGGCTTTGAATGATATCGGCTTCATTTCGCAAAGCTCGTTGGGCAAAAGGCTTGAATTTACGTCACCCAATTTGTTCAACTTCCCGGTACTTTTCTCATACAGGTAATAGGAGCCTGGGTTGCGGTCGGTATAAGTATTTACTATGAATTTGTTTTCAGAACTGTCGCGGTCAACCACCCTGATCTGGTTACCTTTTAACTGCTGCTGAATGATGTTATAAACCTGCTCCATATCCGGCGCCAGAAAATGTTTACGGGGCATGGCTTCATCCCAGCCGGCAAGTTCTATACGGCGTTTGTTTTTGGAGTAATCAACCCAGGTAATATCAGCTTTGGCGCAATCAAAAATAGTACGTACTTCTTTTCCGTCCTCGGCATTGATCTCAACAAGGGCAGTTTTATCGCGGTTTACATTTGATAACGCGTAGAAGTAGTTTTTTATCCCGGTAAATGCTATCGGCCTGACCGTATTTTTGAAATTATTTTCGATGATGGGCTTAAACGGCGCATCCTCATCCGGGCGGAACAAAATGGTTTCGTTCACCCCGTCAGACGCGCGCTCCAGCCTGATGCGACCGTCGGCGTCGGCAAACCATTCGGTTATGTTACCGGGGTTAAGCAGGTATGTTTTCATTTCGCCGGTTTTGATATTTAAGCGGTAAACATCAAAATTGGCGGGGTCGCGTTCATTGGTTTTTATGGTGATGATATCGGGCTGCTGCCTGTTACGGTTCACCAATCCTATACGAACATTACCAAGCGAAAGAATGGTATGCATACGGTTTGATGCTACATCAAGCGCGTACATTTTTACCGAATCGGTAGCGATAAGATCCTGCGAAAACACCAGTTGGTTAGCATAGGTCCAAAAGTAATCGCCCCTTACCGAATAATCGGCAAAAGAGGTGGCCATGTGCTCTTTCCCGTCGGCCAGCGATTGTATAAATATGTTCTGCTTATCTTTATAAGGCTTAAGATAAGACACATATTTACCATCGGGCGAAATCTTGTAAACGCTCCTTTCCGGCGTTTTAAAAAAGTCGATAATAGGGATCCGCCTTACCTTATTCCCGTTACAGGAAAAGCAGGTAATGATTGCAGTTATAAGAAGAAAAAACCTGGTTCGGCTAAGCATGTTATCGGCACCCTATTTAAATATTGACCTCAAATTAGATAAATAACTTCGATGTTATCAAGATGTCACTACAATTTTACCCTGATATTCCGTTATATAAATAATACCGCAACAGGCATTAATCAATACCTTTAATTGATTATTTTTGAGCAGATGAGGGCTTTATACGCAGTTATTATTTTAGTTTTTTGCTTTAGCGCCAGCCTGTTGGCACAGGATAACGAGCTGTTGCTGGCCAGGCAATACAGCGCCAACGGCGAACCCCAAAAGGCCCTCGAAATACTCCAAAAGCTATACAGGCAAAACAACGAAGCTTACTACAGCAATTATGTAAATGCCCTGCTCAACCTTAAAAAATTTGACGAGGCCGAAAGCATCACCAAAAAACTACAGCGCCGCCACCCTGATGATCACCAGTACTCCATAATGCTGGGCAATATCTATACCCAGGCCGGCAACCTGGAAAAAGCAAATGCCATTTATGATGGTTTGCTCAAAGATCTCCCGGCAAATGTGGGGCAAATTGCCGCGCTGGCATCAGAGTTTTACCAGAACGCCAATATGGATTATGCCATCAAAATATTTCAACAGGGGCGCAAGCTGCTTAAAGATGATAATGCTTTCAGCTATGAGTTGATCAGCCTGTATCGTTTTAAACGCGATAAGGTTGCCCTTACCGAAGAATACCTCAACTTTTTGCCGCAAAACCCCAGCTTAATTAACCAGGCGCAAAACGCGCTTTCAAATGTATACGAGGGCAGCGCCGATTATGATATGCTCAAAGTGGCGCTATTAAAGCGCATTCAGAAAGATCCGCAACAAACCATTTATGCCGACCTGCTTACCTGGCAATACCTGCAGCAAAAAGAGTTTGGCCTGGCGCTTAACCAGGCATTGGCACTGAGCCGCCGGCAAAATGATGATGGCAACAGTATTTATGAGTTGTGCCGTACTTTTATCCAGAACGAGGCTTATGATGAGGCTATCCGCGGTTATGAATACATTATTGAAAAGGGCAAGGCTTCGCCGCTATACATCACCGCCAAAATAGAGCTCATCAACACTAAAAACCTTAAAATAACATCGGGCAAATACCAGCCTACCGATTTGCTTGGCCTCGAAAAGGATTATTACGACCTGCTTACCGAGTTTGGCCGCAATGCAGGCACAGCTTTCGCCATGCAAAAGCTGGCCAATTTACAAGCCTTTAAACTACACAAAACAACCGATGCCCAAAAGCTGCTTGAAGAAGCCGTAAAAACTCCCGGCATCCGCCCGGGCCTGCTTGCCGATTGCAAACTTGATCTGGGCGATATTTACCTCCTTAACAACCAACCCTGGGAAGCCACATTACTATACAGCCAGGTTGAGAAAGACTATCCGGCAACGGCCATTGGCCAGGACGCTGTTTTCCGTAACGCCAAACTGGCCTATTACACCGGCGATTTTACGTGGGCCAAAGGGCAACTGGATGTGTTAAAAGTAGCCACATCGCAACTGATTGCCAATGATGCCCTCAACCTGTTGTTGCTGATTCAGGATAACCTGGCCGCGGATAGTACCGGCGCCGCCCTGAAGATGTATGCACGGGCCGATTTGCAGATCTTTGCCCAAAACCCCGAAAAAGCGATAAGGATATTAGACAGTATCGATAAGAAGTTCCCGAACAACGCCCTGGACGACGATATCCTGATGTCGAAATCGCGCATATTCATCCAGCAAAAGGATTATGCAGCTACGGTTCCGCTGCTTAAAAAGATTGTTGAAGAACACCCCGGAGGCCTTTGGGCCGACGATGCCGTTTTTATGCTGGGCGATATTTACGAAAACCGCCTCGATGATAAAACCGCCGCTAAAAATTATTATCAAAAAATTATTACCGATTATCCCGGCAGCCTGTGGATCAATGAAGCCCGCAAACGGTTCAGGTTATTGAGGGGAGATAAGCCTGTTTAACCATTGTTTCATTGGGTCATTAAGTCATTACTCAACAGCCGGACGATCCTATCTACGCCAAAAAAATGGCTCAATGCCCCAATGACATAATGACTAAAAAGAAATGATTATTTTTGAGGATGATTGTATACAACGATACCATAATAATTGACGAAAGCATTCACGACGAATGGCTTAACTATATTAAAACCGTTCATATCCCGGCCATTATGGCTACAGGGCTTTTCAGCTCGTACAAAATGCTTACGGTGATCGATTCGCCTAACGAAGGGGTAACCTACTGCATCCAGTACAATGCTGAAACCATCGATCATTTTCACCAGTTTTACATGAACCATCTGCACAAATTCCAGGCTACCCACCAGGAAAAGTTTGCCGAAAAGTTTGTGATGTTCAACACGTTGATGGAAGAGGTAGCGTAGATTAAACCTGCCTGCCGTATTATTAACACAAAGTGATTATTAACTAAAAGAGGCTCACGGAATACCGCAAGCCTCTTTCATTTTATTTGGTTGTTATCAAATTATACAACTCATCTAACTTCGGCGTAAGTACTATTTCAATACGCCTGTTTTTTGCCCGGGCTTCGTCGGTACCGGCAGGATCTATCGGCTGGAACTCGCTTTTTCCGGTAGCAGTAAGCCTGTGCGGATCAACACCTTCGGTTTCGGTGAGGTAGCGGGTTACTGATGTTGCACGCAGTACGCTCAAATCCCAGTTATCTTTAATCTGACCAAGGTTTTTTACCTTTTTATCATCGGTATGGCCTTCAACTGCCATATTAATATCAGGTTCCTTATTTACCACTACTGCCAGTTGTTTCAGGGCCGCTTTCCCCTTATCATCAATAATAATACTACCCGACGGGAATAACAATTTATCGGCTAATGATACATAAACCTTTCCGTTCCTGATATCAACCGTTAAACCACTTTGCTGAAAACCCAACAACGCTTTTTGCAATTTGTCCTTCAGGGCATTAGTAGCTTCATCGCGTTTTTTTAGGATACCTTCAACTTCCTTAAGGCGGGCTTCGCGCTTTTTCAGGTCGGCTTCAAGCCTTGCAGCCTGCGATGCCAGTTCGTTAGCTTTTGACGATGTGGCGTCAAGGTTGCTGTTCAGCACACTGTTGTTACTCCTTAAATCGGCAAGCTGGCGGTTAAGGCGCATGGTATCGGCCTGCAGTTGCGCAAGCAGCCCTTCTAACGTGCCCGTACGGTTAGCCAGCGAATCGCGTTCGGCAACCAGGCTCTTATAGGCTTTAGGCGACATAATTTTGCATGAGTATGTTGTTAAACACACTGTAAGCACTAACAAAGCATATTTAATTTTCATGGTAATTAGGGTTTGATCTATGGTTAAGCAAGCGCGTTTTTCAAAAAAACGTTTAAAGGCAAAATGCGGGCACAAATATCAGCCACCAACTGAACCGAATTTGCGCCGGTTATCTCCTCATCGCTTATTTTATGCCAGGCCACAAAACTTTTAAGCTTTAGCAAATCGATATTTTCATTATCAGCCTCATAGCCTTTCGGAACTGTTTTTAGTTGCTCCTGCGCCCTGAAATCGCCAAAAAGCTTGATAAATTCCTGATCATCGATGATCTTTTTCAGGTCGGTAGCATTGTAATCAATTTCCTGGCGGATAGCTTTAAGGTGATCTGCCTCGGGCATCCAATACCCGCCGCCTATAAATGAGTTTCCGGGCTGAATTTGCAGGTAGTATTCTACACCCCCACCTTTGGTACCGGTGGTTGGTAAACTTATTCCAAAGTTATTTTTGTAGGGCGTTTTATCTATCCTGAAACGGATATCGCGGTAAATGCGCATTACACATTTCTTGGCGTCAAGGTTTTCGTCCATCCCCGGGTTGGCTTTCCGTACAATGTCCAGCAACTTGCCTGCAAAGTCTATCACATTTTCACGAGCTTTCTCGTAACGTGACTTGTTGGCGGTAAACCATTCGCGGTTATTATTTTCGGCCAGATCCTTTAAAAAATCAAGACTTTCCTGGTATATCATCGGTATCTAAATAGGATTGATAGTGTATTTTGGGCGATAACCAATACAACAGTATAACACGCGAATATCTGAAATTTATAGGAGCAAGCACCAGGCAGCCTAAAATTATAGTGCCCAAATATAACCAGGGCGAATCGTTATTTTGAGTAACCAGGTAAGTAAGCATGGCAATACCTATGGCCTCGGCCACATTAAGGGCATAGCTAACGTACATAGCCGCATAAAAGTACCCGGGTTCAATCTCGAAAAACAAATTGCAACGCGGGCAATTTAAATTGATTTTGTTAGAGAAACTGTAGGGGCCGCCCTGAAACATATCGCCCCGCCTGCAACGGGGGCATTTACATTTAAGCATTGCCCATGACTTGGGGGTTTGAGACATGGGAAGAAATGTTATTAAAAAACGGTGCCGGTTGATGTGATCAAACCGGCGCCTATAAGTTTTAATTAATTAAGATGCAGTTTTTCGCTGCGGATATCCAATTTAACATCCTTACGGCGATATTTTTTGTACCATACATAACCGCCTATGGCAACAGCAAGGTAAGGCGCCGCTAATAAAAACAGGATGCCGTTGTTTAAACCTTTTGTTTTTGAACTGCCGCTCTGGGCATTAGTTTCAACCTGGGCGGCACACTGCGCACACTGGGCCACTGCAGGCTGGCGGGCAATCAGCATAAGGCCGAAAGCCAGCACAAAAAGAACAATTTTAAAGCTGTTTTTCATACTTACAAAGTTAACCAATTATTAATTAAAAGTGGTAATACGGGCGAATCATTAAATAAACAACTACCCCGCTTGCGGTAACATATAGCCAGATGGGAAATGCCCAACGCACCAGTTTGCGGTGCTTCTCAACCTGCATTTGCAAACCGCGGTAAAAGCTCAATAATATCAACGGTAAAACTGCAGCGGCAAGTATAATGTGCGGTGTTAATATAGCAAGGTATAAAGGACGAAGAAATCCGGCCGATGCCTTCTCCGCTTCCGATAGCTGTCCATCGCCATTCATATCGCCATAAAAAATCTCGTTACGCATCAGGTAATGAAACAGGATGTATGATACCAGGAAAAGCGACGACAAACAAAACGTAACGATATTAAGGCGTTTGTGTATTGTAACGTTACCCTGCTTAATGTAATAAAGCGAAACCAGTAGTAATATGGTGCAGGTACCGTTCAAAACAGCGTTAAGCATTGGCAAATAGGGCGTAAATGAAGGCGCAACCGCAGGCCCGGGAATGATATGCCGGTTTAATACAACTACTACCGCAATTACAAAAACGGTTACACCCGCAACAAAACGGATTATAAATTTATCGCTCATGATCAATCAATATAAGGGCTTATCTATTTTACGTAACTCCTCGGCTATCAATACTTTTATCTCGTCGTTAAGGCGGTTAACCTCGGGGGTTACCGCAGCCTTATAATATCCCCGGATGCGATGTTCCTGGTCTATCAGTACAAAACTATCGCTGTACACAAAATCACCGCCAACCTTTGCAGCGTTAACATAAAGGCCGTTACGCGCAAAGCTGTAAACTGATGAGGTATCGCCGCTGCACATTAACCAGCGGTTTGATTCGGGCTTAAACGTTTGCAGGTACTCGTTCAGCACTTTGGGCGTGTCGTGTTCCGGATCAACCGTGATGGTTAAAAAATAAACCATCTTGTTTTTATAGTACGTACCCACCAGCCAACTCATGTTTTTATTAACGGTTTGGCAAACCGAAGGGCAATTTCTGTAAAAAAAGTTAATCACTAAAATTTTCCCTTTCAGGCTATTCAGTGTTACGGTTTTGCCTTCCTGGTCGGTAAGTTTAAAATCAGGAATAGTATGGTAAATAGTATCGGGGATATATTTGCCATGGTATTTGTGCCCGGTTGCGGCTACCTGTTTTGGACCGAAAACAGCCAGCGGTTTATACCTGTTTTTACCTTTAACGGTAAGTAAATAATATAAAAATCCTGGTACTGCCAATATGAGCACCAGGATCGCTATCTTTTTTCCTATTGAAACGTTGTTCATTACCTCAGGTCTACCCAGTGGTGGCTTTCGTTAGTAAGTACCAGGATTAAACCGATAATAAATATTACAGGGATGGCGATTGATAGAATCAATCCCATTTTTTCGAATTTAAGGTGCATGAAGTACGCTACGATAGCATATGCTTTGGCCAATGTTAAAATAATGTAAACTGGGTTAGCAAACCTTAATAAATTGGGGTGGCTTGGCACTACTGCAAGAGCAATGATAAACTCGATACAAGTGATAAGCGTTAAAATACCAGCTACCTGCCAGATCTTCTTTTTGCTCATTGATTCGTGTTCACCGTCGTGGTGAACTTCATGCGATTCTGCTGATGACATATGTGTAAATATTTTTAAACTAAGTAAAAGAATGTAAATACGAATACCCAAACAAGGTCAACAAAGTGCCAGTACAGACCGACTTTTTCAACCATTAAATAGCTGCCGCGTTTTTCGTAAGTACCCATCAAAACATTAACGGTGATGATGATATTGATAATTACACCAGTAAATACGTGGAAACCATGGAATCCGGTGATGGTGAAGAACAGGTTAGCAAATTCCTGCGAGGTTAAATGCTGGGAAGCTTCACTGCCTTTAGTAAATAAAGCTTTCAGTTCTTCCGGTCCCGGAACGCTACCCCACCAAAAACCTTCATGGTGTAAGTGGCCCCACTCTAAAGCCTGGCAGCCCAGGAACATGAAACCACCAATAACGGTAGCCACCATCCATCCCATAACTTCCTTTTTCGAATTACGATGACCGGCCTCTACAGCCAATACCATGGTAACCGAACTTAAAATAAGGATAAAGGTCATTAAACCTACGAAAACTAATGGCGCACCATGATCAATAAGTCCGGGTACTGATTGGAAAACTTTATCGGCAGCAGGCCACACATCAGCACTGAAACGCAGTGCGCCATAAGCTATCAATAATGATGAAAAGGTAAACGCATCCGAAAGGAGGAAAAACCACATCATTATTTTTCCGTACTCCACGTTGAACGGGGATCTTCCTCCCGACCAGGGCGAAGTTTTTACTTCGTCAATTTGTGAAACTGTTGTACTCATCTGTACTAATCTATGGGTGTATTAATTATGATTCAAAAGTAAAAAAACATACAGATAAATCCATATAATATCGAGAAAATGCCAGAAAATGGAGGTCAGCTCCATCTTAAACAAATTCTTTACCTGAGGGATATTACGGTATGTACCTATAAGCGTATTGATTAACAACAAAAGCGCGGCGAAAATGTGCAGTAAATGCGCGCCAACAAAAACGTAAACAAACGAGCGCGAAGCATTCGGATCTACAAAATAGATCTGCATTTTGTAGGTTAGTACATAACAGGCATAAACCTGTAATGCGAAAAAGGCAAGCCCCAAACCCAATGTAATCCATAAATACAGCTTTTGCTTATCAAACTGTAAAGCTTTAGCCGCCTTTGAGGCTAAAAACAAAGTACCGCTGCTTAGCACAATAACAATGGTGCTATATAAAAACGAACCGGGCATAATTACGTTTAAGCCATGGCCGCTGCCGCCGCTGTAAACGATAAAACCACTTGTAAAGGCGGCAAAAAGCATGAACGAGGTGAATATGAAAATCCACATGTTAAACTTTTTGGCTCCGAGGTTAAGCCTGTCGTTATCCTGATCAATCCTTGCCATCATTTCACTTAACTATAAAGTCTACTAAAAACATTATCTGAACTATCGGCAGGTAAAAAAACGAGCCGAACATTAATTTACGGGCCTCGGGTATTTCGCGGGTACGTAACAACATGAATGCCTGGTACAAAAATATCAGGCTGCATAGCAACGATACGCCCCCTACCCAGTAACCGCCATAACCATAAATAGTTGGCAACAAACTTACCGGCACCATAATAACGGCAAATATAAAGGTAATTACCGCGCTGGTAACATCTCTTTTGCCCGATGGTAACAACCTGAAACCTGCGAGTTTATAATCATCATCCAAAACCCAGGCTATTGCCCAAAAGTGAACAAACTGCCAGATAAACTGTATACTGAACAGGATCACCGCGATGTCATCAATCCTGCCATGTACCTGTGCGGCAACATAACCAATAAGCGGCGGCAATGCGCCTGGAATCGCACCCACAAAAACAGCAATCGGCGATTTTCGCTTTAAAGGCGTATATGCAAAAGCATATAACAATATCGAAAACACAGATAATAAACCGGTGAGCAGGTTTAAACTTCCAAGCAGGTAAGTACCCGCCATACCCATGCCTAACCCCAGAACAAGTGCCTGCCCGGTAGTCATTTTACCCGACGGGATGGGACGGTCCATGGTGCGCTTCATCAGCTTATCCAGGTCCTTCTCAATAATCTCATTAAAGGAATTAGCTGCTGCGGTTACCAAAAAGCCGCCTATAATAAGTTTTGCCCAGTCAATCCAGATCACATGGCCATTAACCCGGCTGCCTATTAAAAATGATATTGAAGCCGAGAACACCACCAAAAAGGTGAGCCTGGTTTTAATCAGTTTCGAAAAGTCGGCCCACTTCATTTGCTCACCTCCCTGCCTTTAACGCCCTGAAATAAGTTCAAAAGCAAATAAAACTGGGCGCCAAACAGCAAGCTGGCCAATACGATGTGTGAAGCCTGGGCCACCGGCGGCAATGCCAGATAAGATAATAAAATACCGGTAACTATCTGCAAAGTAATAATCAAAAACGTGAAACTCATTAACTGCTGCTGGATGGAGTGCCGGCTAAAATTCTTACGGATCAACACAAACAGCGCTATATTCAATACCAACACAACAAGCGCAATATCCCTGTGGTGATGAAAGATATCGCCCGCGTGAGCAACCCAGCTATCGCGATAACCGCCCTGAAAATGGTTGGCAACCGCGTCTATTTTCTCCCGCACTTCTGTACCAAACGCTATTTGTAAGGTACTCATCAATAAGGCCACTAAAGTTAATATAGAAACCAAAGGCTTTGAAACCGACGTTGGTCTACCGGAGATCCGCGCCGCATGATAAGTATAAATACATATCCCCAATATGGCCAATGCAAGCAACATATGTACGGTAACAATCCATGCAACCAGATTAGTTGATACAACGATGGAACCCAACCACGCCTGAAAACCAACAAGTACCAGGTTCAAAAAACTCAAAACGGCTATACGCTTATCTGTTTTCCAGTAATTAAAGGAAAACACGAGCGATAACAGCAGGAAAACGCCTGATAACGCGCCTACCAACCTGTTGATATACTCTGTCCAGGTTTTGCCTGCATTAAACTCCTCGGGAACAAGGATGGACCTGTCCTCGCGAATCCGTTTGGCAAGATCGCTATAACCGAACACATCCAGCGTTTTGGCAAAACGCTGATTTTTTTCAAGGCGTTTGGCTACATATTTCTGTTTGTAATCCTTAGGGAGTTCATTGATGTTAGTGGGAGGAATGTATCTGCCAAAACACTTGGGCCAGTCAGGACAACCCATGCCCGAACCCGAGCTCCTTACAACACCTCCGGCAAGTATCAAAACAAAAAGCAGAACAATTGTAGTCAAATTGATCTTCTGAAACCTATTTCTCCCGGCTGTGCTCATCTAAATATGTCTAAAAAATTAGGGCACCTTGCCAAGTCGGAAGTGCTAAGTTTTGAGTTCAAAGTTATTCACTTCCAACTTAAAACTTCCGACTTAAGACTTAACCGGGTACCCTAAAAGATCAGCGTATAGTATTAAATCTATTTAACTTGTTCGTTTGCTTTTAGTGTACTTGTGTACGTATTCAATGCTTCCAAACCTGCAGGATTATCTTCAAAATCGTGCGGTAGGTTTGAACTCATGGTTTGAGAATAAGGCACAGTTTGCGGGATATAATCCTGCTCGGCACCTGGCTTGCTGTAATCATAAGGCCAACGGTAAACGGTAGGGATTTCGCCAGGCCAGTTACCATGTAAGTGCTCAACCGGTGTAGTCCACTCCAGGGTATTTGACTCCCATGGGTTTTGAGTAGCTTTCTCACCTTTAAACATCGATACAAAGAAGTTATAAAGGAAACCAAACTGGCTCAAAGCAGCGATAATAGCGGCCCAAGTAACAAAGGTGTTAATGGTTAACCATTTCTGCATTGAAGCAAATTCGGTGAAGGCGTAGTAACGACGAGGCACACCGTCAAGACCCATAAAGTGCATTGGGAAGAATACCAGGTAAGCGCATATAAAGGTAAGCCAGAAATGCAGGTAACCTAATTTCTCGTCCATCATACGGCCAAACATTTTAGGGAACCAGTGGTAAACACCGGCAAGCATACCAAATATAGCAGCCGAACCCATTACCAGGTGGAAGTGAGCTACTACAAAGTAAGTATCATGCAAGTTGATATCCAAGGTAGCATTACCCAGGAAGATACCTGTTAAACCACCTGAAATGAAGAACGATACCATGCCGATAGCAAATAGCATAGCAGGTGTAAACCTGATGTTACCGCGCCATAAAGTGGCCAGCCAGTTGAATGTTTTTACAGCCGAAGGAACAGCGATAATCAGCGTAGTGATCATGAACACACCACCTAAGAAAGGGTTCATACCGGTTACAAACATATGGTGTCCCCATACGATGAATGATAGTACGGTGATACCAATCAATGAATAAACCATCGCATGGTAACCAAAGATAGGCTTACGTGAGTTAACTGACATTACCTCTGATGAGATACCCATTGCAGGCATAATTACTATATATACCTCAGGGTGACCCAGGAACCAGAACAAGTGCTGGAACAGGATAGGGCTACCACCTTCAAACGGCTGTTGTACACCATTTAATACGATATCAGAAAGATAGAAACTTGTACCAACACTACGGTCAAATATCAGCAACACAACACCGGCAACTAATACCGGGAACGCCAGGATACCTAATATAGCGGTAAGGAATAAAGCCCAGATAGTTAACGGCATTTTCCAAAGGTCCATACCTTTTGTACGCATGTTTAATACTGTACTTACGTAGTTGATACCACCCATTAATGATGATGCTACGAATAATACCATACTGATTAACCAAAGTGTCATACCCTCGCCAGAACCAGGCATTGCTTTAGGTAAGGCTGATAGCGGAGGATAAATTGTCCAACCGCCACTGGCAGGGCCCTTTTGTACAAAGAATGATGACAACATGATAACGCTGGCTAAAAAGAACAACCAGTATGAAAGCATGTTCATAAATGGTGAAGCCATATCACGCGCGCCTACCTGCAATGGAATAAGTAAGTTGGCAAAAGTACCGCTCAAACCAGCGGTCAGTACAAAGAATACCATGATGGTACCGTGAATGGTAACCAAAGCAAGGTAAAAATCGGGGCTGATACGACCGTTAGGGGCAAAACGACCTAACAAAGTAGTTAACAGCGGGAATGTTTTTTCAGGATAAGCAAGCTGGATCCTGAAAAGGATTGATAATATCATCGCGATAACCGCCATTGTAATACCTGTAATCAGGAATTGCTTGGCAATCATCTTGTGGTCCATGCTAAATACGTATTTAGACAGGAATGATTGGTCATGGTGATGTTCGTGACCGTGCTCGTCGTGATGGGCCACTTCGTGGTCGTGAACTGCTAATGTTGACATATCTCTCTTTCTTATCTTAATTAATTATTTAAGGCTAACCTGTTTGTTGATCCGTTGCTCTGCTCGTTGGCTGATGCAAAATGCAATTCCTTCCTCAAAGCATCATTCAGATATGGTTTCTGTTTAGACAACCATGTTTGATATTCGGCTTCCGATACCACACGCACAACTTTCTGCATGTTGTAGTGGCTTCCGCCGCATATCTTGTTGCAATAAAGGGTGTATTCAAATTTCGGATCATCCAGTTTAGCACGCATTTGAGCCGTAGTAATGGTAGGCACAAACTTAAAGAAGGTAGGCAAGCCCGGTACCGCGTTTAGCTGCACCCTGAAATAAGGCATGTAAACGCTATGGATCACATCCTGGGCAAGTATGTTCAGCCTGATAGATTTGTTAACCGGAAGGTACATGGTATCAACCTTCAAATCATCAAAACTGGACTTCTTTTTAAAGTTAACACCAAGGTTATTGGTTCCTGTTACCAAACGAAAATCCTTAGGACCTAATACGCCATCTTTACCGGGATAACGCAGTTCCCAGGCAAACTGGTGGCCTGTTACATCGATATTGATATCATCCTTAAGGTTTTCGCTATTCATGATTTTTTGCCATGTGAAAAAGCCGAATACTACCAGGATGGTTAAAACCACAGCAGGAATAATTGTCCAAACTTTTTCAATAGTATTATTGTGCGGCAGGAAGTGCGCGCGCCGTTTTGCAGAATAGCGGTACCTGAACAAAAACGTAAACAGCAGTATCTGGGTGATGAAAAATACTATCATCGTTAAAATGGTAGTGACGGTAAACATCTCATCAATTTTAACACCATGTGCCGAAGCTGCCTCCGGCAATGTCATACTACCCTGCTCTGTAAACGACCAGTAAGCGCCGTAAAGACCAATTAAAAGGAAAATGATACAAAAAGTAGCCATAACTGTATTCCAGTTGAGGCCTTTTTTTCCCTGCATTTTTAGGGTAAGGTCATAAACCTTCAGGATCTTGCCAACAACGGCAACGCCTAAACAGATCAGGAAAAATATGAGCACGTAATAGGCAACACCTGTCCAGTCAACCTTAGGGGCCTCTGCCTGGCCGGTGGCCGCACTACCGGCATCGGTTTGCGCCATCAACAGGTTCGTGCCCAGGAGCATGAACGCCGCGAAAAACGATAGTAATTTTTTAGAATTTATTAGTTTTCTGAATCCCATTTTAGTATGCTGTTTGGTATTCTGTATTATAGTGCAAATGTAATAATAATTATATGTGCAGGTGTAAGCTTTCCTGCAGGAAAGGGTGCTTTTTAGGAGCAAGCGATTTGGCTTTGCTCAAAGCTGTCATTGCAAGGAAAGTAAATAAACCGGCAAAGCCTATTAAAGTACCTATTTCAATTGGACCAATCTCGGTTAACCATGATGAAGTAGGCCCTGTTGTGCCTGGCATAACCATCATAAAATAATCCAACCAGTGGCCAATGATCAGGATGATACACATCACCTGTACGGTGCCATAAACACGTTTTGAATCGCGGGACATTAATACCAGTAACGGTGTAAGGAAGTTTACCACGATATTGATCCAGAACCATGGTTTAAATTCTGGCTCCCAGCGTTTAAAGAAGTAAACTGTCTCTTCCGGTAAGTTAGCGTAGTAAATCAGCAGGAACTGAGCAAACCAAACGTAGGTCCAGAAAATTGAGAAACCGAAAATGAACTTGGTTAAGCTATGGATGTGATCTTCAGTTACCCATTCAAAGTAACCTATCTTCTTCAACCTTAACAGCGTTAAAGTGATAACAGACAAACCGCTAACCCACATAGCCGCGAAGTTATACCAACCGAACATGGTAGAGAACCATTCAGCCTCTAAAGACATGATGGTATCAAAAGCGTAAATCGGAGTTGTAAAGCCAAAAATCACCAGGAACAGGCACGACATGTTGAAGCTCTTTTTGTAGTAGAACATGCCACCCAAATCGTCTTCCATCTCTGAATATTTAGCCAATAAGCGGCCAAAAATGCAATATGACCCAAGAAATACAACTAACCTGATCAGGAAAAAAACTTTGTTCATGTAACCAGACTTACCGGCGATCACCGCATTGTAATTTTCGCTATGCGGATCGGTAACGCCTGCTGCACCCCAGATTTTGTATAAGTAAGGGGCAACCACCTCTTTACCTTCTTCGTTAGTTATGTGGTGAGTTATAGAAAGACCGGCGAAAACTACCAGGATCAAAATACCTGCTGCCCATGGAAGCACTTTTCCAAAAGCCTGGGGAATCCTGATCATAGAGGCAGACCAACCAGCCTGAGCGGCGTATTGCACGGCGCAAAAGAAAATTCCGCACATACAAACCGCAGCGAAATAATACGCCATAATCAACAGGTTGGCAAACGTACGTTCAGTTTGACCAAACGCGAAACCACCTGCAATGGCAACTAAACCAATTACAATAGCAATGAGACTATATGTTTTGGCTTTGCCCACAAATTCGTATCGTGCGTCAAAATTATTATGAGTTTTCATTAATATCTTTTCTTATAGGGTTTGTAAATGGTGAACATACATTACCACTTTCCAGCGCTCTTCCGGAGATAACTGTGATGCGTATGAACCCATCGCATTTAACCCGTAGGTAATGGTGTGATAAATTTTACCGTCGGTAAGGTCCTTCATATTACCGCCACGTGATGATTGGCCGGTTGAATATGATGGCGGCGGTGGATAACCGTGTTTGGTTACTTCACCATCGCCCTGTCCGTTAACACCATGGCAAGGAGAACAAAAATGTTCAAACAAAACTTTACCTTCGGCGTAATTTGCCTGTGTTTGAGCGATTACCGTTTTAACTTCAACACTCGCCAGTTCATACCCTTCCTTAGTATTAGGATAATCGAAACGGGTAAAGCCAATCGGGGTAGTTCCCGCCGGTGGTACCTGCGCTGTCTTACCATCTTTAAAATTCGGGTTTTTCTGATCCGGATCGTATGCCAAATGCTCGTACATATTAGGTGCATACTCCCAACCGGTGCTCCTTTTATCCTTGCACGATGTAAAAACCATCGAGGCGGCGATAATGGTAACTACAGTTCCTAATATTTTAATTTTATTCATAGCTAACATATTTTCTGGTGTTGTGCTTCACTTCTGTAGCACCCGCCTCTTTTAGTAAATTAGTTATATCGTCGTGTGGAATATTTCCTTTGGCATCAATAGCGATCACAAACTTATCGTCAGTTGCCCTTAAATCCATTACCCTTGGCGTACGACCAGGAAATAAATGTGTAGCAAAGAAAAACGTAAACGTCATACCGAACGAAGTCCACAAGATTGTCCACTCGAAGGTAACCGGAACAAAATCCGGGATGGCGAAAAAGTTTTTACCACCGATATTGATTGGCCAATCGTGAACAAGCATGTAGTACACCATCGTAAACATGATCGAACCACCTAAACAGCCGAACATAAATGCCGCATAACCTAAACGCGAATCTTTAACATTCAACTTTGCCTCAATACCGTGGATAGGCATCGGGGTGTAAACATCATAAATCGGAACGCTGTTTTTTTGCAGCTTATCAATCCCGTGCATCATTTCATCGGGATCATCAAAAACGCCTAATATATATTTAGTGCTACTCATTGTAATATTATGCTTTTAGGTATTCAGATTGGTCAACACTATCATATTTCTCCAACGATGCGATGTAGAACTCAGCTTCAGCAGGTTCAACATGACCATCAGCCATCAATTTCTTCTTAGATTGCTCGCTCGAGCTCTTCAGCAGCAATTTCACCTCGGCCATAGCCACAGAAGGTAATACCCTGATGAACAGAAGGAACATCGTGAAGAATACACCTATCGAACCGATGAACACGCTCACGTCAACCCAGGTTGGATAGAACATCGCCCAGCTTGATGGTATGAAGTCGCGGTGCAGTGAAGTAACGATAATTACAAAACGCTCGAACCACATACCAATATTTACCACGATTGATAATACCCATGACAATGGGATATTGGTACGGATTTTTTTGAACCAGAACAACTGAGGAGTAATTACGTTACAGGTCATCATACTCCAATATGCCCACCAATACGGACCGGCAATACGGTTTGCGAAAGCGTATTGCTCATACTCGTTTTGTGAGTAGAAGGCGATGAACAACTCTGTTAAGTAAGCCACACCTACTATCGAACCGGTTAACATGATGATCTTGTTCATCGATTCGATGTGGAACATGGTGATATAGTTTTCAAGTCCTAATACTTTACGGGCGATAAGCAACAGGGTTTGCACCATAGCAAAGCCCGAGAAGATAGCGCCTGCAACGAAGTACGGAGGGAAAATGGTAGTATGCCATCCTGGTTCCAGTGAGGTTGCAAAGTCCATTGATACGATAGTGTGTACCGAAAGTACCAGTGGCGTTGAAACACCCGCAAGGATCAGCGATACGGTTTCAAAACGCTGCCAGGTTTTTACAGAGCCTGTCCAGCCGAAAGAAAGTACCGAATAGATTTTTTGACGGATGCCATGTGCACGGTCGCGGATGGTTGCGATATCAGGCAATAAACCTGTATACCAGAACACGAGTGAAACCGAGAAGTATGTTGAGATCGCGAACACGTCCCAGATAAGCGGTGAGTTCCAGTTTACCCATAATGAACCGTACTGGTTTGGAAGCGGCAATGAATATACTGCCATCCATGGGCGACCCATGTGAGCGGCGATGTAAGTGGCCGCGCAAATTACCGCGAAGATGGTCATCGCCTCGGCCGAGCGGTTAATCGAGTTACGCCAGTTTTGACGGAACAGTAACAATACGGCAGAGATCAGCGTACCGGCGTGACCGATACCTACCCACCATACGAAACCTGTAATATCCCATGCCCAGCCTACTGTTTTGTTCAGGCCCCATTCGCCCAAACCGAACCAGAAAGTCCAGCTGATAGCGAAAACCCAAAGCATGGCGCCAAGCGAGGCTACGCTAAAACCGATCCACCAGGCTTTACCCGGCATATTTTCTACAGGGCGTAATACATCGTTCGTAATCTGTGCATACGTGATGTCCTTACCCGTAATTAACGGTTCCCTTATTATTGATTCACTGTGAGATGCCATATATCTTTAATCTCTGTATATAAAATTTATGCCTGAGCTTCAGTTTCTACTATATTCCTGATTTTGGTTTGATAACCGATACCTGGTTGTACGTTTAATTCTTCAAGCACGTAGTAAGTTCTTTCGCTTGCAAGTGCTTTTGAAACTTCCGAATTAGGATCATTCCTGTTACCAAACACGATGGCGTTAGCCGAACAGGTTTGCTGACAAGCCATTTTAATCTCGCCATCTTTCAACGGGCGTTTCTCAATTTTAGCTTTCAGTTTACCAGCCTGGATACGTTGGATACACATTGAGCATTTTTCCATAACACCACGGAAACGTGTAACCACATCTGGGTTCAATACCAATTGTGTATGCTCACCTTGCAGGTAGTTATCGAAACGGGCATCGTTCCAGTAGTTGAACCAGTTAAAGCGGCGTACCTTGAACGGACAGTTGTTAGCGCAGTAACGGGTACCAACGCAACGGTTGTAAGCCATGTGGTTCAAACCTTCTGATGAGTGAACGGTAGCTAATACCGGGCACACAGTTTCGCAAGGTGCGTGGTCGCAGTGTTGGCAAAGCATTGGCTGGTGAACAACCGATACGTTATCAAAGTTATCCAGCTTCTCGATCTCTTTCTCTTTGGTTACCGCTTCTTCGCTGTTACCGTGATCGTTATAAGCATAATAACGGTCGATACGGATCCAGTGCATTTCACGGCGGCGGGATACCTCATCCTTACCTACAACCGGGATGTTATTCTCGGCATTACAAGCTACCACACAGGCACCGCAACCGGTACAAGCGTTAAGGTCGATAGCCATAACCCAGTCATAAACAGGGCGGTCGTGATTATCCCAAAGTGATTCGGCATTGTAATCCTTACGGCCATGCTCGTTACCGCTACCGGTAGCTGGGTTCTTTTTGTATTCAACAAAAGTAGCCTCGCGGATCACGCTCCTGCCCTCGTATGAGTGGTGGGTTTGCGTTTGCGCTAACGGCGATTTGTAACCGGCTGCTTTGAATGTAGCTACAGCGGCGGTTTGGAAAGTACCATTACTTAAGCTGAAGAATGGGTAGGCATTTTTACCTACATTGTTACCAACCGGACCGGCATTTGTACGGCCATAACCTACAGCTACCGATAAAGTACCCTGGGTTTGACCTGGCTGGGCCAATACGGGTAACTCAACCGAGTAACCGTTGGCATCAATTTTAATTACGTCACCTTCTTCCAGCTTCAATTTCTTCATATCAGAAATTGACATGGCTGCGAAGTTATCCCAGGTAACTTTAGATACCGGATCGGGCAACTCCTGTAACCATGGGTTGTTGGCACGTTTACCATCGCCAATGGCCTGGCTTACGTAAAGGCTCAATTCAAAATTGTCGCCACTGGCGGCAATAGCTTTGCTCTGGGTTAATATTTTTTGAGCTACACCGGCAAGGTCAAGGCTAAAGGTATAAGTTGACGCGGCTACCGGAGCTGCAATCACCATACCTGTTTGCAACAGGGTTTCCCAACCTTTTTGGCCGGATAAACCGCCTTTTGCCAACAAGCCTGAATCCCAGGTTTTGCGAACGTAGGTGTAGTAATCTTTTATAGGGTTTTCCATCCAAACCAATAAGCTATGCTCGGCCTGGCGGGTGTTATAAACAGGGTTAATAGTTGGCTGAACTACGGTATAGTAGCCTTCAACAGCGTTGGCATCACCCCACGACTCAAGGTAGTGGTGGTTAGGAGCAATTACCGTGGTTAATAAAGCTGTTTCATCAGCATGATCAGAAAATGAAACGCTTAAACGTGCTTTCTTTAAAGCCGCTATAAACTCAGCGCCTTTATAGTAGTCATAAGCAGGGTTAGCATTCAGGAACAATACAGCGCCAACATCACCGCGGTTCAATTCGTTTACAAACTCAACAAAGGCAGCATCGTTACCGGCATATTGTTTCGATGGGTTATCCAGATCGATAGTGGTACCATAGCTTCCTAACAATGAGTTGATGGCGTTAACCAATACCTGGGTAGCAACATCGTTTGATCCTGAAACAACCAGGGCTTTGCCTTTAGCTGCAACCAGTTCTTTAGCTGCTAATTGAATTGCGGTATCAACTTTTTTGCTGCCGGTTGCTTTTGAACCCGGCAAAGTAGTACCGGCAATAGCGTTATACAGGTTAAGCAATGCAACGCCCATTTCCGATGGTTTGGTAGTGATGCGGGCATCGGCATTGGTGCCGGTTAAGCTCATACCGGTTTCAAACTGGATGTGGCGCGACATTTTTTTAGCCGCCAGCGATTTGCTGTTACGGTTTGATACGTATTGGCGGGTAAATTCTTCGCCCGAAATCCAGGTACCCAGGAAATCAGCGCCAAAACTTACAATTACATCAGCCTTATCAAAGTTATAGTGCGGCAATACTGCTTTACCAAAACTGTTTTGATTAGCCTGGATGATACCGGTATAAGATACCGCATCGTAATTGATATGTTTCGTAGTAGGGTATTTAGCTATAAACTCGGCAATAACCGCCAAGGTTGAAGGGCTGTGCACGGTTGAAGTAACCAAACGGATGCCTTTACCCGAAGCAGCAACAGCGGCAAGTTCCTTTAATACGTAAGCGTCTGTTTCTTCCCAGCCTGCTTCAACACCTTTAATTTTAGGGTTTTGCAAACGGTTTACATCGTACAGATCAAGTACCGAAGCCTGCGCCTGGGCGCTTAAACCGCCTTTTGAAAACAGATCGTTAGGGTTACCTTCAACTTTGATGGGGCGGCCTTCGCGGGTTTTAACCAGGATAGCCTGACCTTCATAGCTTGAAGAGTAATAGTTGGCCACACCCGGGGTAACCTCTTCAGGTTTAATCAGGTATGGGATTGATTTATGCACCGGCACTTTCTGACAAGCAGCCAATGTTACCGCGCCAACACCAAAGCCAAGCGCCTTTAAAAAGTCGCGGCGAGGGGTTTTAGCAGATAAACCTGATCCGCTAAGCACTTCCTCGATAGGAATAGGCTCGGCAAATTCATTCTTATTTTTCTCAACAAATTCTGGTGTTCTGTTTAGTTCTTCTAAACCTTTCCAGTATTTTTTATTGCTGTCCATTTAAGTTATATAAACTGTAATGCTAAATTCTTTTGATTAATAGTGACACTTACCGCACTCGATACCACCCAATACGGCGGCTGTAACTTTCTCGCCCTTCTTGATCTTATCGTGTGCAGCCAGGATGCTGTCATAATAAGCATTGCCTTTACCGTTAACTTCGGTACGTTTGTGGCACTGGATACACCATTTCATGGTAAGCGGAGAGTACTGGTAAACCTCTTTCATGGTTTGCACAGGGCCGTGGCATTGCTGGCATTTAATACCACCAACTTTCACGTGCTGTGAGTGGTTAAAGTAAGCCAGGTCAGGCAGGTTGTGGATACGCACCCATTGAATTGGCTTAGCTGCAGTGCTGTCATACTTCTGGGTTTTAGGATCATAACCCAAAGCATCATAAATTTTATGAATCTCTTCCGACTCGGTTTTAACAACCTTGTGGCAGTTCATACATACGTTTAATGATGGTATTGAAGCATTTTTTGATTTGTATGCGCCCGAGTGGCAGTACTGGCAATCAATTTTCATAACACCCGCATGCAGTTCGTGCGAGTATTTGATTGGCTGTACCGGTTGATAACCTGTGTGTACGTTGGTGTTCCATAAAGTAACCCAACCCCAGCTGCCCATAGCTATGGTACCGCTAACCAGTATAAAGAATACCAGTTTCTTGTTTTTAAGAATCTTGGCAATAAACGCTTTCCTCGCATCGATAGCGGCGGCACCGGCAGCTTCGGCAGCAAGTTCGTCTTCAACCAAAAGGTCTTTATTTTTAAGCAGCACGCGCTCTAACGAACCTACTACCCTGTTTAATACCAGGATAACGATGAACGCGATGATGATAATACCGATCAAACCGAAAACAACCATTTCGCTCGGGCCGCTTTCAACAGGCACAGGCGATACTTTACCTTTATCACCGCCGCCAGATTGCTTTTCTTTCCAGTCGGCACGGATGTAAGTAAGGATGTTACCTACATCGGCGTCGCTCAGATCGGCAAACACGGTCATCCCGGCCTGGTTATACTCATTGTAAATTTTTAGCGCCTTAGGGTTTTTAGCCGCAATTAAGGCCTGGTTGTTCTGAATCCACTTGATAAGGTATTTATCATCAGTTTCTGCAGTAACCTGCGGCCCCAGCGCCGGACCAACTAAACGGGTATCGATTTTGTGACAGGCAGTACATTTCGATTTAAAAATAGCCTCGCCTTTTGCCGCGTCTGTTTGCGCGTTAGCGATGGATAAACTTCCAAATGCAAACCCGGCAATCAGTAAAACCGACCTTGAGAATTGTTTAAGAATCAATGAGAAGCTTCTCATACAGTGTATTTATGCTTAATAAATTTGTATTAGATGTGTGAAATTGTTGAAAGAACTTCGTTTCCTCGGGCAATTACAGGCACAAAAGTATAATTTTATACACTATCGGTGACACATAAATGACACCAACGTATAATTTATAATCGTTCTAAATAGACAAAAAACCTCATTTAAACGTTGCTAAACGCATATTAATGTCATTTAGCAATTTTTTGCCGAAATTGTCCCTTTACTTTTTTTATGAAATATTGTTATTGCTTCAAAATCCAGGCAAAAATGAGCGGCGCAACAATAGTCGCGTCACTTTCTACTATGAATTTTGGCGTGTGGATATCCAATTTGCCCCAGGTAATTTTTTCGTTCGGCACAGCGCCGGAGTATGAACCGTACGAAGTAGTTGAATCGGAGATCTGGCAGAAGTAGCTCCAGAACGGAACATCATGCATTTCCATATCCTGGTAAAGCATAGGCACCACGCAAATAGGAAAATCGCCTGCTATACCCCCACCAATCTGGAAAAAGCCGATGCCTTTGCCTGATGAGTTTTTAGTATACCAATCGGCCAGCCAGGCCATGTATTCGATACCGCTTTTCATGGTTGAGGCTTTAAGCTCGCCTTTAATTACGTAAGAAGCGAAAATGTTACCCATGGTCGAGTCTTCCCATCCCGGTACCACAATAGGCAGGTTCTTTTCGGCAGCGGCCAGCATCCATGAGTTTTTAGGATCTATCTCATAGTATTGCTCCAGTTCGCCGCTCAATAATATTTTGTACATGTATTCGTGCGGAAAGTAACGCTCACCGCTGTCATCAGCATCTTTCCAGATCTTGTGGATATGTTTTTGCAGCCTGCGGAAGGCTTCTTCTTCAGGGATACAGGTATCGGTTACACGGTTGTAGTGGTTTTCTAACAAATCCCACTCTTCCTGCGGGCTCAGGTCGCGGTAGTTAGGTACACGCTTGTAGTGCGAGTGCGCTACCAGGTTCATAATATCCTCTTCGAGGTTGGCGCCTGTACATGAAATAATAGCGATCTTATCCTGGCGGATCATCTCGGCCAATGAAATACCCAGCTCGGCTGTACTCATGGCACCTGCTAAGGTAACCATCATTTTACCGCCTTCTTCAAGGTGTGCTTCATAGCCTTTAGCTGCATCCATTAATGCCGCGGCGTTAAAGTGCAGATAATTTTTTTCAATAAACTGCGAAATAGGTCCTCTTGTAGTGCTCATAGTATTTCATTAAAATTCAGCCGCAAAAGTAGGCATTTTAGTTAAATTGAATTTTAAATGATGATTTATCTTTTTGCGAGCAAAACAAGGGTGATTTTACCAATTGGATCAGCTGCCCACCCGCTTAAATTAACATGTGGTTACGCTACCTTAAGCGAAGCGCGAATGGGACAATTCTTTATTTTCAGATCCATCAATCATCGGCACAAATCAGGGTTTAGTTATCTGCGCGGGCACCGTTTAGCGTGATCATATTGTCAATAACCGCGATTAAACTTTTAAATTGTTAATGGTAAACCAAAAGAAACAAAATGGGTTATATTAGCCACTGCAAATCTCTATGAAGAAACTTGTTACATTAGTACTGTTTATTGCCGCTTTTCAAAACGCCCATTCGCAAATATCCCGTGTTATCAGGCGCATGTATTTTGATAAAGATACCACCCGCAAAAGCAGTTTTGTTATTTTACCCGTACTAAGTTCGGCACCCGAAACCGGCTTAGAAGTGGGCGGAGCCGGTTTATTATCTTTTTATACCAATACTTCAAAGTCAAATACCCGCGTATCCAACGTGTTTGGTTATGCAACTGTAACAACAAAGGGACAAAGCCGATTAAGTCTTACCACCAGCTATTGGACACCCGGCAACGACTACCATCTTACGGCGGGTGTTAGCTATATTAACTTTCCGTTCGATTTTTATGGAATTGGTAACAATACGCTCAGGGCAAACTCCGATCGTATTGGTCAAAAACGCTTTAAGGTTAATTTTATCGGTGAAAAAAGGATCACCAATAACTTATATGCCGGGATAACCGCCGGCGCCTGGGATTACAGTTTTAGGGATGATGATAAAACGGGCATATTTTACACCGACCCGAGGGTTGAAAACCGTGGTGGTGGACCAAGCGCTTATATAGGCCCTACTATCGTATTTGATAACCGGAACAACAATACCTATACCACCAAAGGTATGATCATCAACACCTATTTTGAGGCTATACATGGTATGTTCAGCAATAACGGTTACAAGGGCGGCTTCTTCAATATCGAATATTCACAATTTTTCCTGCTGGCCCCTAAATGGGTACTTGGTTTGGATATACAGGAACAAAGCCTTACCGGACACGATTCGCCCTTTTATTTATTACCGGACCTGGGCAGCGACGAGCTGATGCGCGGCTATTACAACGGCCGTTTCCGCGACAGGAACATGATTGCCGGCCAGGCCGAATTACGCTATCGTCTGAGTAACCGTATAGGCTTCGCCGGTTTTGTTGGCGGAGGTGAGGTTTTTCAAAGCGAGTTTAAAACATCCCAGCTCAAACCCAACTATGGCGGCGGCATCCGCTACTTCTTCGACGTAGAGAAGGGTCTCGCCGTACGTATAGATTATGGCGTAGGCCAGAAAATACCTAACGAAAAAAGGCTGACAGGGTTTTATATCGGATTGGGACAGTCGTTTTGATTGTCACGTAACAGTTATTTCAGTGATATTGTTATCATTGAGTAATTTAACCCAGTCATTAAGACACTTGTTTGTTTGATCATTATTTACAAAATCAGAAAGATTAAAACTTTTGGCTATAAGAATACCTTTCTCATTAGTTCGTATTAAGCTACCTGAATTGGCTTTATAAAGATCCAGATTTTCGTCGTCAAATAATGCCTTATAATCAGGATCCCACCAAACGTTTTTCCCAATTAAAAAAATCAACTTTGTCATCGATTGCCTAACTGGTGAATATGAATTGACATCTTCAGATGGATTTTGCGCATCAAAGTACCCCGTATCCGCTTCAACCAATACAGAAAACCGAAATAAATTATTATTTATCTTTTTTTCTGAAAAATAAAATTCGTAAAAATACATACCCAACAAATCCCACGATAAAGTATCAAATTTAACTTTGCTCCTATAGGGCGGCGCAATGAAATTACACCAGGCAAAACCGCCTCCAAACGTTTGAAAATCTAAACTATCGCCGATGTGCTGCGCTAAGCTAAGTACTCGTTGTTGATAAAGGAATAATAACCTGTAAGCTTTTCTAACATCTAACAATACATTTTCAAATTGGTCCTTTGAAAGTTCACTCATGATTTTAATAATAAATAGTAGCTATCCATATCAATACTGCAATGATTTAATAATTTATGTCATTGGAGCAAATCGTTCTTAATATTAAAATATTCTAATAGATGAATACTTTCATCTCTGATACCTGATAACTCTCCAAAATCTGTTTTCTCAAACCACTCCCCGGTGTAAAATCCATGTATACGAAACCCCAACAACAAATCGTTTAATATATTAAAAACAGAAGAATGAGCACTAAGCATTAACTGATTTTTATCAAATTTGTAGTGAAAGTCTTTTACTGTCTTTAAAAGCCTCGACCAACGGCATTTTATTACTTTAATTTTCTTGTCCAAATATGGCGCCTCATTCAAAATAATGGTTTCCGTTTTATCATCGTTGATTCCTCCAACTGCTATCAGATAAACATCTCTATTAAAATCTCCAAATTCATTTAAGTAGGCTTTGTATTCGCTAATCCACTGTTCCGCATCCTGCAGTCCTTGGTCATACCGCTTAACTTCAATTATAATATCAAAATCAAGCGTTTTTATAAATAAATCAGGCTCAACTAAATTAGTGTTACGTGTATTTAAAGGATCCCATCTGGGCCAGAATGAATAATCTGTGATTCTATAACTGTAATTGGGAATGTCATTTCCATAACAGGATTTTAATAAAATGTCCCAAAATAGTTCGTTAGGAAGATAAAGCAATAAACCAAAAATTGTTGAAGTAAGAGAATCTTCAGACGTTCGAAATAGTTTCTTCCAATGAATTTCGTCACTTGTAATATTCCTTCCGGCTTTGTTTAGGCTTATCGCTTGGAGCATATTCGTAAAAATGCAATTATCTTTTTAAAATAAAGCTTTCAGTTTAATATTTTATAGCAAAATGCTCTTGTTCTTTCCTGTTTTCCTTAAAAAAAACTAAACCAATGTAAAACAAGTCGATTGATAGCATAACTCGTTTATTTGTTTTCACTACCTTCCAGGCTGCTTCTATTTCCATTTTCCGATGAATGTTAAAAAACAACATGATTGTTTGACTTTGAATATACTGCAGACAATCGTTGAAAGCATGAATAATATCGCCCCTCGAAGCGTCGATCATTACCCAATCTGGAGAATTATAGCCTGACAACCTATTTACATCAGTTAAAATAGCATCCGGAACAGCCTTTTTGATAGATAACGACAAAACGCCATTGTCATCGCCTGCAAAAGCGATTACCCGTGGGTTAAAATACACAGCCAGCCTATAAATTAACTGATAAACCTTTAAGGGCAGTGTATTTATCAAACGTTTGTCAGGATGATGGGCTTTAGCATAAGCGGCAATTTCCCGGTACACTTTTTGGGGACTGTAATCGTATATAACCGTATCAATCAGCTTGTAAACAAATGGGGAGTGGATTCCGTGCCTGTTATTGGCCACAAAACGGTGCCGCAGGTAATTGAGCCCGTACCTTAAATTATACATCGCTGTAAAAATAAAAAAGGTTTAGTATTTTAGCGTACAGCGTATGATTAATCCCAACGAAGTAAATTCACTGATCCGCTTACTGGATGATCCGGACGGCGAAATTTTTGAACACGTATATGGTAAGCTGCTCTCCTACGGCGCCGAAGCTGTAACTTATCTCGAATCGGCATTTGAGCAGGCTTTCGACCCTATATTGCAGGAACGTATTGCCAACCTGGTTCATGACATCCAGTTCGGCAGCCTTAAAAATGACCTTAAACTCTGGAACCAAAGCGGGGCGTTCGACCTGCTTCAGGGTATCCTGATCATCAACCGCTACCAATACCCTGATCTGGACGAGCAAAAAGTGATTAACCAGATAGAGGCCATTAAACGCGACATCTGGTTACAGATGCTGAACGAGGCGAGCCCGAAAGAACAGATCAAACTTATTAATCACGTTTTTTATAACATTTACGGCTTTAGCGGTAACACCGCCAACCACCTCGATCCGCAAAACAGCTACCTGAGCCAGGTGCTCGAAACAAAAAAGGGCAACCAGATCTCGCTCGCTATTATTTATTCTATAGTAGCGCAAAAGCTTGACATACCGGTTTACGGCGTAAACCTGCCCCAGCATTTTATCCTTGCCTATGTTGATGAAAGCCTGCAGAGCGAATTTGAAAGCGGCATACTGTTTTACATCAATGCCTTTAACAAAGGCTTTTTGTTTGGCAGGCGCGATGTTGATATGTTCCTGAAACAGCTTAACCTGAAATATGATAAGCAGTTTTACGAGCCATGCTCCAATACCGATATCATTAAACGTGTAATCCGCAACCTCATCAGCGCTTACGAAAACCTTGGCTCGGCAGATAAGGTTAGGGAATTGAATGAGCTGCTCAGGATAATGGAAGCCCCCCCCGCCCCCTGAAGGGGGTGCCTTTGATTTGCAGGGTATGCTACCGTTAAATTTCGCTTATTCAACTATTGTTCCCCCTTCAGGGGGTTAGGGGCATCCACCCCACATTTCCTGTATTTCATCCCATTTATTTATTCAGTAGTATTGTGCATTATACCTTGCGGCATAATTAAAAATCACTATGACTGAGTTGCTGAAAAAAAACCTCGACCTGAAAAAAATTGAATTCTGGGCCGCAAGCACTATTTACGCCTTTGGGCTGATGCTGTTACTGGCCAAAGTAGCCAATAGCGGCGATACCGAAATATGGACCCCCTATCGGTATATGTTCAATAACTATCACCTGCATTACTCCTACTCCAAATATTATTTCTTCCCTCAGGTGTTCAGGTACACCGGCTACTACGGTGGCTTTTTACTGTGGAATTTTGTGATTATACCGGCGCTTGCCGAAAAACGCCGGGTTGTCTGGCATGTTATTTTAGGCTTGATGCTGCTGGTTTTTTTCTGGGGACTATTTGGGATTACTGATACCTGGCTCAAAGGTTACCTGTTTTATCATAAAAGTGCCGACTATGTGTACAACCTTGTTTTTAAACTGAACGTAATTTATACGCTGTGGGTAATGATGATGCTTACCTTTTATAGCGCCATCAAATATTCGGCGCAGTTTCTGTTAGTTAATATTGATAAAATCCAGGCCAGGTACCGCATCCTTACACACGATTGCATTATTGCCATTGTAGTTGTAATGATCATCGCTTTCTTAATGGCGCTTCTTGATGCGGGGATAGAGTTAATTACCTGCTTTGTCATAATGTCACCAACCGCGATCGGTGTTTACGCGCTATCATTTTACAGCCTTATCCCTCAAACCCTCGCAAAAAACCGGGGTATATTGAGGTACCTGCTCAAGGTTGCCGGTATTATGCTTGGTATTGGTATACCTATAGGCTTTGTGACCGCCTTGATCTTTAACCGCGTCGAGCCGGTTTTTATTATTTTTGGCTTTAACAGCGGCATTCAAATTTTACTTACAGCACCGTTTGCGTGGATTGTTTATAAACGTAAACTGGCCGGTAACCAGGAAATTACCTACCTTAAAACCGCCCTTGGCCGCTCAACCGCCGATCTGGATTTTCTCCGTTCGCAAATTAACCCGCATTTTTTGTTCAACGCGCTTAACACGCTTTACGGCACTGCCCTGCAGGAAAATTCCGAACGCACTGCCGAGGGCATCCAGCGCCTGGGCGATATGATGCGCTTTATGCTGCAGGAAAACATGCAGGAAAAAATACTGCTGGTACGCGAAATCGATTACCTGAACAACTATATCGCCCTGCAAAAACTGCGTGTGCAAACCTCGCCCGATATCACTATTGTTTTGCAGATAGAAGATCACCTGGACGGCTTACAGATAGCCCCTATGCTGCTGATCCCCTTTATTGAAAACGCTTTTAAGCATGGCATCAGCCTGCGCGAGCCGTCGCATATTAACATCAGCCTGCAAACCAGGGATAATACGCTTTATTTTGATGTGCATAACAGCATTCACGCCAAAACCGTTAACGATACCGAAAAATATAATAATGGCATAGGACTTGAAAATGTAAAGCAAAGGCTTAGCCTAATGTATCCCGGCAGGCACGAGCTGGTAATCCGCCAAAGCGCTAAAGATTTTTTTATACATTTAACCATCCAACTTAAATAGCATTGATAACAGCCATTGCCATTGATGATGAGCCCATAGCGCTCGATGTGGTACGCTCGCACGCTGCCAAAGTACCTTTTATTGATTTGAAAGCCGAATTTACCGATGCTTTCAAAGCGATGGAGTACCTGCAGCGGCAACCTGTTGATCTGCTGTTTTTAGATATCAAGATGCCCGATATTTCGGGCATTGATCTTTTAACATGCCTCAATAAAAAGCCGCTGGTAATTTTTACCACAGCCTATTCCGAGCATGCGGTAACCAGTTTCGAGCTCGACGCGGTTGATTACCTGCTGAAGCCCTTCGCGCTTACCCGTTTTATAAAAGCATGCAACAAAGCCTACGAGCTGTACAACTTCAGGAATACGGCCGAGGTTAAGGATTACATTTTTTTGAAAACAGGCTACGAGCAGGTAAGGGTTAATTTCGATGAGATTTGCCACCTCGAAGCCACCGGCAACTACGTTAATTTTATTTTGAAGGATAATACGGTAGTTACCCGGATGACCATCACCGAGGTTGAAGCCTTACTGCCCGCCGATAAGTTTGTGCGCATTCATCGGTCATTCATCGCGGCGGTTAACAAAGTGGATAAAATAGAACGGCACCAGGTAACTGTTAACGGATTTGTATTGCCTGTGGGCGGGGCCTATATGCAAAACCTGGGGATGATCAAGTAGTTTATACCTCCTTGTTTCCCGCTTACTCCACCACCAGCTTTTTCAAGCTAATACCCACTGTAGCGGTTTTCTTTCTCGTACCGGTGCCATAGCTGAAAGCTATCTTATACATCTTTTTCGATTTGACCCAGTTGGTAAACTTCGGATCGCAAACAGGGTTGAGTTTAAAAACGCGCTGCTCGGGTTCTGCTTTATTTACCTCCGATACCGCTACATAAACGGATGCGGCATTTTTACAATCAGCAGGCGCATCCGGGTCTCCCTGCCGGTCGGCCACCAGGTATACGGCTATGTTAAGCGTTTTATGATCGGAGTAAACGTATCGTTTTTGGAAGTTATTTAAAACGTAGATAAGGTCATTGTTAGCTACGTTTTTATAATTGATGGATTGGGCAATAGCGTTAAAACCGGTTGATAAGATGAGTAATGCTAAAAAAAGTTTCTTCCACATAACTGATGTTCCTGTTGTAAATAATGCTTTTTTCTCAACAACAAAAATCATCAGTGTGTTTTTACCTTCAAAAATTATTACTTATGAAATGTGATATCAGTTCAATTTTCTGATCAATAACGCTCAATGCATTTCCAATAACCGGATCGCCTTCTTTAAGTCCATAAATATCTTTATTGCATTTACCACAACGCTCACCAATATCAGCCGATCCGCCGCATGCGCAAACCCATATGTCTTTTTCTTTTGATGAAAGCAGTTGCTTTTTTGTGGTACGGGAACCGCGCTCAGGGAACTTTTGCATAATAAGCTCTTTTATGCGCCCAAAGTCAGAAACGTCCTCCCGATCATAAAAAGACTTATCGCAGCCTACAAAGCGCACAACTTTCTTTTGCTTTTCAAAATCGCCATTAATTAACACGTTTTGTATCAGCTTTAAATCCAGCACACGCAATTCATGAATTATCTGGGTTAACTCTCTGGCAATTTTAGGATCGGCCTCATTAAATATTGCGTTATAAAGCAGTTCCTGAATCTTCTCTTCAGGAAATTGGCTAAGATAACTTATTACCCGCTTCAAAAATTCTTTAGCCAAATCCAATTGCAAATTGGCTATCAACATTTTGTACTTTTTTATCAATAAAGGTAAAGCTTCCTCTACCAGGTTATCACTTATAAAATTCCAGGTTTCATCATCAACATCCGCAGATTCGATTGCCATCTGCCTTAATACCTGGTACTTTTTTTTAAGGATATTGATCTTCTCCACACTTACAACGTCAAGCTGCAAGTCGGTATTCACAACAGGTACTGCCCGGTTTATATTTTCAAAAACCGCGGCAGTACCTACAGCGGTTATCATAAACATTGCCTTATTTTTCCCGGAAATTTCATCAATATCAACCTTCAATCCCAATACACAATTGGCACCTATTTCAAAGGCGGCTACTTTTAAACGCTCAATGGCTTCATCATAAATAGATGATAACTGGCGCTGATAAGCCCCGGACCTGCCTCCAAAAAAATCAGATAAGGAAGCAGCGAAATCAGTAAAAATATTTGTCCCTGCAACTACATGCGCCGAAACAGGTTTCAAATAGGTAGTAACTTTGTGATTGTCCAGGCCAGATGTTGTAACAACCAGCACTTGTTTAGGTAATAACATTCTTTCAGTTTAAAAATCGGGATTTATTTAAAGGATTATTTGCCGCTTAAAAAGCCGTTCTCTTCCAGCCATGAAACAGCCCAATCAAACCATTTGCCTTTATTTTTGGGATTGTTCATGCCAAAGCCATGGCCACCCTCCTGGAAAAGGTGCATCTCTGCCTTCACTTTATTTTTCAGCAGGGCATCATAAAACAACAAACTGTTTTGCACCGGAACCACGTTATCGTCCTGGGCATGTATCAAAAACGTGGGCGGCGTGTTGGCAGTTACCTGTTTTTCGTTCGAGTACAGGTCAACCTGCGCTGCAGAAGGTGTTTTCCCTATCAGGTTTTCCTTCGAGCCAAGGTGGGTATATTCACCGAAAGATATCACCGGGTAAATCAGCATCATAAAATCAGGGCGAACACTGATATTACCGCTGTCTTCAATAACCGGTTTATCAAAATGCGTTCCTTCGGTAGAGGCCAGGTGCCCCCCTGCCGAAAAACCGATGATCCCTATTTTTGATGGATTAATGCCCCATTGAGCGGCATTTTTACGAACAGTATAAACAGCCATCTGCGCATCCTGCAACGGGCCGATTGATCTGTCAGTCATGATCTCGTCGCTCGGCAAACGGTATTTTAATAAGAAAGCCGTTACGCCGATATCCGCAAACGCTTTGGCAACCGCCCTGCCTTCATGTTCCGAGGCCAAACCAGCGTATCCTCCGCCGGGGCAAACAACTATCGCCGCGCCGTTGGCTTTCCCTTTTTCAGGAAGATATGGCGTTAAGGTTGGTTCGGTAACCATGGTGGTCCAACCCTTGTCAGATTTTTCAATATAAGATGCCGGGGCTTTTTTTGAATTAGGTACGCCCTGGAGATAAAGCGGCATAGGTTTTTCCTGTGCAATAACAGTAAGCGTAGTGAACATTACAACAAGGGATGATAAAATGTATTTCATAATGGCAAGGCAAATTGGTTATATCTAAAGTACAATTAATCTGCTTAAAACAAAAAACGGAGCATCATTTATGATAACTCCGTTTTTGTTTTCGGGCAATCGCAGTTGCTTTGTCCGTCGCTGCCGTGTTGCCGTTTTTTAGCTCTTCGGCCCGCCAAATTCCATCAGGTAGGCTTTCAGGAAATCGTCCAGATCACCGTCAAGCACTGCGGCGGCGTTTGAGGTTTCATGGTCGGTACGTAAATCCTTCACCAGCTTATACGGGTGCAAAACATAGTTCCGAATTTGCGATCCCCATTCAATTTTCTTTTTATTCCCTTCGATGGCGTTGGTCAACTCCATACGCTTGCGCATCTCAATTTCATATAACTGCGATTTAAGCAGGCGGATGGCGTTATCCTTATTCTGTAACTGCGAGCGTGATTCCTGGTTTTTTATAATGATGCCCGATGGTTTGTGATACAAACGCACGGCGGTTTCCACCTTGTTCACGTTCTGTCCGCCGGCACCACCCGAGCGGAAGGTTTCAAACTCAATATCGGCCGGGTTCACTTCTATCTCAATAGTATCGTCAACCAGGGGGTAAACATACACCGAAGCGAAAGAAGTATGGCGTTTGGCGTTGGCATCAAACGGCGATACGCGCACCAGGCGGTGTACACCGTTTTCGCCTTTTAAGTAACCATAGGCAAATTCGCCCTCCAGCTGCAATGTTACTGTTTTTACACCGGCAACGTCGCCTTCCTGGTAATCCTGCTCGGTAACCTTGTAGCCGTTTTTTTCGCCCCACATAATATACATACGCATCAGCATCCCTGCCCAGTCGCAGCTTTCGGTACCGCCGGCGCCGGCAGTAATCTGGAGTACTGCGTTCAGCTGGTCTTCCTCGGCCGAGAGCATATTTTTAAACTCAAGCTCTTCAACCGCTTTCAGGGCAGCGTTAAACTGCTCCTGCATTTCGGCTTCGCTGGCATCGCCGCCCTGGTAAAATTCAAACATCACCACGGCGTCGTCAACAACCGAAGCAACTTTTTGAAAAGCGTCTGTCCAAACTTTTTTCAGCTTGATAGATGCCAACACTTTCTCAGCTTCTTTGGGATGATCCCAAAAATGCGGACCGATAGTTACTTCCTGTTCTTCGTGTAATAATTCAAGCTTCTTATCAATGTCAAAGATGCCTCCTCAGGGAAGTTACTCTATCCCTTAAATCCTGAACCTGTTCTTTAGTCATGCAGCAAATATATATAATTTGAAAATCGCCCTAAATAAAAAAAACCTGCCTGATGTTCAATAATCGGCAGGTCCTTCCGGCGGGCGGATATAATACTATAAATTGTTAAGCAACCATCAGGTTCTTTACAAGCGGGTTTAAATCTGTGCGGTTACCATTTAATTTGGTTAACAAAGTTCCCAGGGCAAACTCTTTGGCCTCACCGCTTTTGGTTTCCTTTACCAGCTCATTCATTACCTTAGGGATCAAAGCCTTTGCAGCCGATAAAGCGTTAGCCGGATCAATACTGTAAAAATTATTAAGCTTATTGGCAAAACTGTTAGTTATGCTTGATACCAATGAATTGTTGTAATTACCCGAAAACTGAAAATACCTGATCAATTCCTTTACCTTACCACTCTCTAACTGGCCCTTTAAAACTTCAATGATAGAGCTTGAAGCTTCATTGATCACCGCTTCGTGATGTTTTGCGGGGATAACCGGGTTGTTGATAACAGCCGTCCCGGCGTTATCTTTCACAAGCAAAAACAGTTTTTCAAACATAGCACACTTGTTTTTAAAGTAAATTGACAAATTGATGATAAACCAACCGTTTGATTATCATTGATACAAATATGATAAATAAAAATTTTTAAATCCTAAACTATTTTGTAATTTCTTTGTAATTCTCATAATTTACAAGTGTAAAACAAACACTATCCATACGGTGTTTAATAAACACTATGCCATACAATTATTTTATTTAACAACCACCTTACAATTAACTTTTTACTTTTGTTAAAAAACAACACAATTATGCTGCCAACTACCGATTTTACAACAACCCAGGCGTATAAATACCTTACAGATCATTACATCGATATCGTATCAAAAAGCCTTAAAGAATTATTTGATACTGATGATCAGCGATTTAATAAATTCTCGATCCAGTTTGAAGATATCCTGCTTGATTATTCAAAAAACCGCATTGACGATGAAACCCTTGCTTTGCTGATCCAGCTGGCCAAAGAGTGTTCATTAAAAGAGGCTATCGAAGCCATGTACAGCGGCGAAAAGATCAATGTAACTGAAGGCAGGCCGGTGTTGCATATTGCTTTACGTAACCGCAGCAATACGCCAATTTATGTTGATGGCAAAGATGTAATGCCTGATGTGAACAGGGTGCTCGACCAGATGAAAGCCTTTAGCGAGGCCATCATCAGCGGCGAATGGAAAGGATATACAGGCAAAGCCATTACTGATGTGGTAAACATTGGCATAGGTGGTTCTGATTTAGGCCCCGTAATGGTTACCGAAGCATTAAAAGCTTATAAAAATCATTTGAACCTCCACTTTGTAAGTAACGTGGATGGCACCCATATTGTTGAAACCCTGAAAGCGGTTAACCCCGAAACCACCTTATTCCTGGTGGCTTCAAAAACTTTCACCACGCAGGAAACCATGGGCAACGCCCACAGCGCCCGCGATTGGTTCCTGGCCGGCGGCGCTACCGAAGCCGATGTAGCTAAACACTTCGCTGCCCTGTCAACCAATGCTGCCGCGGTTGAAAAATTTGGTATCGATACCAAAAACATGTTTGAATTTTGGGATTGGGTAGGCGGTCGTTATTCTTTGTGGAGCGCCATCGGCTTATCTATAGCCCTGAGCATTGGTTTTGAAAACTTTACCGATCTGCTTGCCGGTGCGCACGCTACCGACAACCACTTTAAAACTGCCGACTTTGACCAGAATATCCCGGTTATTATGGGCTTGCTGGGTATCTGGTATAACAACTTCTTCGAGGCTGAAACCAATGTGATCCTGCCTTACGATCAGTACCTGCACCGTTTTTCGGCGTATTTCCAGCAGGGGGATATGGAAAGCAATGGCAAACATGTTGATCGTAACGGTAAAGAAGTTGATTATTCAACCGGTCCGATTATCTGGGGCGAACCCGGCACTAACGGTCAGCACGCGTTTTACCAGTTAATTCACCAGGGCACCAAACTCATCCCTGCAGACTTTATCGCTCCGGCACAATCGCACAATCCGCTGGGCGAGCACCATAACATGCTGCTGTCAAACTTTTTTGCGCAAACTGAAGCTTTGATGAACGGCAAAACCGAAGAGGAAGTAATTGAAGAATTGAAAGCAGCCGGTAAATCAGACGAGGAAATTGCTAAAATAGCTCCTTTCAAAGTGTTTGAAGGTAACCGTCCAACCAACTCGTTCCTGCTTAAAAAAATCACGCCTTATACATTAGGTGCACTCATTGCCATGTACGAGCACAAAATATTTACCCAGGGTATTATCTGGAACATATACAGCTTTGACCAGTGGGGTGTTGAGCTTGGCAAGCAGCTGGCCGGCAAAATCCTTCCGGAGTTGAAAGACGACGCGGAAGTTTCAAGCCATGATTCATCAACCAATGGTTTGATAAATCAATATAAAGCCTGGAGGTAAGCTCCGGGGCCTCTCCTGAACAGGATGATGTATTACTAAAAGCAAAATGCCCGGAAAAACCGGGCATTTTGCTTTTAGGTGAGAATGATGTTTCCTGCCGTTCATTATTGCAACAGCAGCTTTAAGTTGATCCCGAAATTGGTAAATGATGTATTGAAAGTTTGCGAGGTATACGGCTTGGTCAGGTTCGAATCATAAAACAGGTTGAGGTTAAAACGCTGGTTGATCACATAATCAATAGATGGGCGAACGGTAATATTCTGTGCGCCGGATGAAATTTCGGCCGATTGGATATCGGCACGGTAAATCAGCGTTTTATTATCTCGTAATGAAAAGTCGAGCTTAAAGTTTACATCTTTATGCTGAAAGCCCTCAAACCAGCCAAAAGGAAAGTGGAAATCCCGGGTATGGTAACCAAAGCCCAATACAATGATCTTTTCGTTTTGCTGGGCCAGCTGGCTGTTCAGCAGGCTCAGGCTCAGCGCGCGGCTCTGGCGGTATTCGGCGTTTGCGGTCATGCTGTTTTTAAAGCGCATGCTGGCGCCAATTAAAGGCACAAACTGTTCAAAAATAGTTACCTGCGAAAACTGGTACAGCGGTAAAAAGTCGTTATTTAAATCGCGGGCGCTTGAGGCACCGTTCTCTTCGCGGTATTGCAATAACGAGGTATAACCGGTTACGTTGTAAGCCGAGCGGTAACCATGGCTCAGATCAAACGAATCAAAAACATCCTGAAACCACGAAATTTTACTTAAACCATTGTAGGTAACCTGCCAGTTGGGGATGGGGATCTTGGGAAATTGCGACAGGTTACTGCCCGACGGACTTTTACCGGTGTAAGCCGCCAGGAAAGCCGGCACCAGTACGTTTTGCGAATTCGGCCCATAGCCATCGGCATACCCGTCGGCGCTCCCTGATGAGTTAGGGTTTGTTCGACCTAATTTTTGCGAGATCACGGTACGGGCATCTAAAAATTTCTGAAACGTTCCGGATACATTGGTAATGCCTTTAGCGCTTTCAAAGGCGGTACCTATGGTAAGTATGGAAACGCTGTAGTTGCCTGTTGTAACCGGGCTGAGCGTTTCGATGCTATTACTTGAAGGAAGATATTTAAAATTGGCCTGGTAGTTATGATCCTGCGTTTTAAAGGCGGTAAGCTCAATCCTTAAATCTTTAAACGGCTCAATAACACCGCGGAAGTGCATATCCTCGTTAGAGGTAGTGGTGTACAACTGGTTTTGCAGCGTATCTTTACTGATCCAGCCATTGGCCACGGCCTTGGCCCTGATATCGGCCTGGCTCCCCAGTAAAAAGCCTAAGCCAGGCGCACCGCCGCTCGAACCAAAAAAGCCCGATTGCGGCAAATAACCCGGTATAAACGTGCCTTGCGTATGCGTATAGGTAGCGCTCAGGTTTTTAACGCTGGTTAAAAGGCCAATCAACACATTGGGCTTTTTATTGGGATTATTGGCCTTGCGTATAAACGGAAATTTATTGTACAGGGAGGTAAGGTTAAGCGTTGGGTTAAGCTGGATAGCCCGCGAGTTTTGAATGCTGTTACCCACATCATAACCTGGGTTGTTAATAGCAAACAGCGGCTGTGTTTGCCAGTTAAAGTGTGTGCTGTAGCGGGCAATGGCCGATACCCAATCCAACCCCGGTATTTTATTAACAGGTACTGTGTAGTTAAAGTTAATGGTGTGGTTGTAATTGGTGGTACGGCCCAGCTTTTTCAGGTTATCCCAAAGGGTGTCGCGCTTTAAACCGTTAATACGGCCAGCCGGCTCATCCACTACCGCCAGGTTGGTAGCATCGATATCCATCTGCAAGGATTTGCTTAAATTCCAGCCGATACCGTAAACCCGGGTTATGTTAAAGTACTTGTTGAAGGTGGTTGTTGGTACCGGGATAAAGTTATTCGGATCGTTATCGCGGAGTGTGTTTTCGGAGTAAAAACGATCAAAGTTGATACTGAAATTTAACCGCGACGGCAGCAAGCTAAAATTAAAGTCCCTCAATAAGGCCAGCGTATTTTTTTTGATGATTTTGGCAAAGGGGCTGTAATATTTAGGTTGATTGGTATAGTTATACGCCAGCATTAAGTTATAAGTTTTCTCGATATCGTTCTGGGTTACAAAATCGTGGTGGTTATACTCGGTATAAGCGTAGCTGGCGTTAAAGTTTTCAATATCCCATATATGGTTTAAGGCATTGGTATTGGTACGGGCCTTACGCACGTTGGTAAAATTGATGCTTTTACGCATGGTAATATCAAGGGCGGCATTCCTGATCGAATCGCGCTCTTTAGTGCTTGTAGCCGCGGCCAGCGATGACTTCAGCTCTATATCAGGCGCGCCGGGATCATACTGCGGCATGCTGCGCTGTTTGGATACATTGATATAAGCAGGGATGTGAATGCCGCTTTTATCAGGAAAAAACTTACCAAGCTCCACATTGGCCGATACATCATAGGTTTGGTCGTCGCTCTGGCTCCTGTCGTTCAACCTCGAATCCAGGGTACCAAAACCTACGGTCGTTTTACTGCCAGATACGGTTACATCGGCAAAGTCGGCAAGTTTGGCATCTATTCTTGCAGTAGCCGCCCAGCCGCCGCGCTGGTCAAAGTCGGTCAGGCGCAACTCGTCAAACCAAACCGTGCCCGATTTATCCAACCCGTCATCAGCTATCACGCTGCTGCCTTTGTAAGGGTTGCGTACGCCCAGCATAATGGTACGCAGGCGACTTAAATCGGGCTGGCCTTTGATATATACCGTTTTATCCCCCTCAACATATTTAAACAATGTATTGTAAGCCACGTTCGAGTGGTTGCGGGCAAGCTTGGCGCGGATCAGCAGGTCGAGTTCCAGGTCCATCTGGTTGGCATCCGGCCAGATCGCCTGCGGATCGCTTGTGCCGGGCTGCGTAATTTTTAAAGGCAGTTCATATTCGTAGTAGTTATCCTGGTAGTCAACGCCTAAACGGATAAATGCGTTCAGGTCGTTATCTTTCAAATAATCGCCTTCAGCATGGATAAACATCTGCATCCGTTTATAACGGCGTAAATCATTATAAAACGTACGGAAAGCCGCCCGCGAGTAACCATCGCGCAGGTTTTTAATATTCAGCGACAAAGATTGCTCATTGAGCTTGGTATTGGTTTGCAGGTTGTTATAATTACGCTGGCGGTTAATACCCGGCGGTACCACGTAAGGCACAGGTGTGCGGTTACCGTTTTCCTCAATATTTACCGCCTGCACATCAATGGTGGAGTTATCGGCCGGTGGATTTTTAATAGCCGGATCGGCAATCACATTCAGCGGGTTTTTCTCGTTATTAAAAGCGCGCCATTCGCCGCGTACCAGTTCAAGCGCCGCGAAGCGGAGCACGGCCGTATCGGCAAAGTTGGTCATAAACATCCGCATAAAACGGATGGCCTTAAAATCCTGAATATTGCCAACTTTGCTTTGATAATCGGTAATCGGGATCCTGAACTGGTACCAGTTAACCGCCTGCGTGGTACCATTGGGCAGTTTTACCTGCGCGGTAACCTTATCGCTGATATAATTCTGGCCAACCACCAGATCCGCCGGGCGCATAGATACTTTATATTGAAAGTACGAATCTTCCTGGCTCATGTTGTTATCCCTGTTGATGTCTTCGCCATCGGGCAGCGAAGTTGATGCCGAGTTTTGCAAGCCAAGCTCGGCCTGAGATTGCTGCGCGGTTTTGGAGTTACCATCGGTGCCGTTGTACCTGCTGTACCTGTCAAGGATACCGGCACGGGCCTGGTCAAGCGCAGGGCCCTGGTAGTACTGGTAATCGTCAGACGATGGGTCGGCCGCAAGGTTAGCGGCGGCCTGCGCGTTCAACTGCCCCTGTAGCTGTTGTACTACGGGTGCGAACTTGGTTTTCTCATCCTGGTCGTTCAAACCATCCAGCCCCACGTCCTGCAGTTTACGGGCATCCGGATTGTTATCAAAAGCGTTAATAACCGGCTGCAGTTTTGATACCCGGCCCCAGTTGGTTTCATCAACCTTGGTCAGGTCGCCGTCAACCGGCAGGGCATTTTCCAGGCTCTTGCGGCCATCCTTTAAAATATCTTCAGATAGCGAACCCAGGTTAAAGTACAAATCCCCTCCCGCCGAGTTCGGCTTGTAGATAAAAGGGTCAAGCACCCAAAATTCAATGTACGATACGTTGAGCGATTCAAAATCATTGGTTTCCAGCTTTCTGAACATACCGCCCCAGCGGTTTTTAGGGTTTTGCAGCGTACCATCAGGGTTAATGCCGGTGGTAGCGTAGTTATAAGGCCCGCGGATGGTTGGATAAAAGGCCATATTTAAAGTAGCCAGGCTTAAGGGCTGCCCGGTGGCCGATTGCTTGTACGGGAAAACTTCCTGCTCAATAACCTGCCTTACGTAATGGTTTGAAAGTTCGCTCCGGGTTATAGGTATCGAGCCTGTGTTGGTGTAAAATATCGGGTCGATATTGTAAAAGGCCAGCCTTGCGCGGTTGTAGCCATAGCTGAGGTCATCAAACAAACCCGACTCGGAAAAAAGCTGCGGCGTACCCGAAATTTGCCAGGCATTAGCGCTTTTTAAATCGATAACCGACTGGCTGTTTTCAAAATCATCGAGGTAGGAAGTGCCGTTTTTCGATCCCGCGAAATTGAGCGCGCCTGGGCTGCCTGGCATCAGCCTGGCAAACTCGCCATAAAAATTGATGGATGAAGGAACTTTGGTATGAATACCCGGAATTTTATCAACCAGGCGGGTTAAAAACCTTGAGTTGGAGCTATAGTTTGCATCAAAGCCCCAAATGGTGTTCGATATTGATTCTTCGCCGGCAATTTCATTCTGGGTAATGGGTTGCTCGGTTAAGTGCATCAGGGTAGCCCCTAACTGCAGTTTATCGCTGGCGCGATAATCCAGCCGGGTTCCGTACAATGATTTTTGTTGTACGCCAAACAGTTCATTGTTTTCAAGCTTAACGGTAATAGGCTGGCCCGATGATAATAATGCCTGGTTAAGGATCCTGATACGGCCGGCGTTGTAATCAACCGTATAGTCATTCCCCTCCTGCAGTTTAACCGTACCGGCGGTAACCACTACCGATCCCTGCGGAATGTTCACCGCGTTAAGCTGGTACTCCGAACCGCCTGTTGATGTGTACGTACCTTTAATTACGTAGCGGTTAAGCGCCGGGAAGTATTGCTGGGCGATGGTTTTGGTAGAATCGTACAGGGGCTGGTAAACGTAGCGTTTGGCCAGGTCGGCCTCGCCCGCTGTAAATTTGGATGCCAGGTCAGAGCCGAAAGGCTCAACCGTTGGGAACGAAATGCGCCCGTTTTGCGAATCGATGGTGATCCCCTCCAAAAAGTCGAAATAACCATCCGGCTTTTTATCACCCTGCTGGTTCAGGTTATCCAAACCCGATACCTGCAGCCACAGTTTGCCTTTAAGGTTCTGTCCGTCTTCCATCACGGTTTTTTCAATGCCAGATTTATCGTCGAGGCGGGTAACGGTGAGTTTAAAGTTGGATGGCGAGATCTGGAAGGCCCCAAGGGAATAGATATTTTTCATCATCAGGTCCCACTGCGGCAAATTCGTTTTTAACAATTCACCTTTCAGCAATTTTACATACAGCATTTTAGGCGTAACCGGATCAACCGCTACATCGCTGCTAAACTCACCAACCTGGTACTGTACACCGTTAACCGTGTATTGGTAGGCTACGGCCAGCACCTCGTCATTATTTAAAGGATAATTCAGGGAGATATAACCCAGCTGCGGGTGCAGGGTAAACTCCTTATCGGTAAGCTTACGGGCGTAAGTGAGTTTTGAATAGTTATCGGTACTGCCCGAGCCCTGGAAAAAGCTGGCTATAGCGTTGGAGTTGGTTTGCTTTGGGTTGCCCGGCAAAGCGCCTATGGTAGCCAACAGGTTGTTTGACTGCTGTGTAAAACCCTGCCCGCTAAAACCGGCCGGCAAACCGCTGAAACCTGCACCGCCCCTGAAACGCGTTTTATTGTAAGGATTATTTTCGCCCAGATCGGTGAAAGCCATAATATCGCGCGAATCGGTAGTTACGTTGGTACGGTTGGTTGTCCAAACCTCAATTTTGGTGATGGTAACGTTCGAGCTGATGATGGGGATATTGGCCAGCGCCCTGTTGTAATTATTACGGAAATACTGCGCCAAAAAAAAGTGCTTGTTGGCCTCATAATCGGCCGGGGTAAGCCGGAACTCGCCCTGCTGCGAACCATTGGTAATAGTGATGGTTTTTGACTGCGAACGCTGCTGCGAAAAAATGCTGGTAACATCCAACCTGCCAAACCTAAGCTTTGTTTTAACGCCAAAAAGTGCCTGGCTGCCGGTAATCAGCGTGGTATTTAAAGGCATACTTACCGTACCGGCCTCAATTTTTTGAATAATTTCATCCGGCGAACCTGTATAATCAAGCTTGATCTGGTTTTCAAACTGGAACTGCGCGTCGGTATTGTAATTGGTAGTGACTTTTAGTTTATCACCTATATTACCGGTTACATTCAGTTGGATGCGCTGATCAAAATTAAAATTAAACTGGCTGCGCTGGCGGGTGTTAAATAAAGGGTTTTGATTTTTGTTCACCTGCCCGGCCATGATCATCTCGGCCGAGCCCTGGGGGCGGATATCGATCACCGAACTGCCAAAAATTTGCTCGAAGGTGCGGCTCCTTACCTTGATAGGCGGGATAAAGCCCGGCTGCTGCGAATCGTAAGCATAAGCATCGGCCTGTTGCTGGAAATTAATACGCCGGGTTGAACGCTGCCTTAGTTTTAAATATTGATCGAAGGTGAGGTATTGCGGCGGGCGATATAATAAATTGCCCACCCTTTCGTATAAAATATAGCGGTTGGTAACCGGGTCGTACTCAACTGTTCGCACCAAATTTGCAGGATCGGGACTAAAAATACCTTCCCTTAGCCGTGCGCTGCGCGGCGTAATGAGGTTTATAGGTGCATTGGTTTTAACTGTATCATTTTTGGTTGCAGGCTGGGTTTGCTGCTGTTGTGCATACGCGCTTCCCATCCCACCTAATACCACGATGAACAACACACTTATAAGAAGCTTATAAGTAAATATTTTGATCAAAAGTTTAGTCGAAATTTATTCACTAATTATAGGGTTTTTAATGCAAATTTAATAAGTTCCTCAACCGTTAATTCACCATTATTTTTCTTTATTTCCTGATCCAGTACTTTTTCGGCCGCGTTGCGTGCAAAACCCAGCATTACGAGGGCCGAAAGCGCCTCATCTTTAACCGTTGCGCTTACCGGAACCACGGTTAACGTATCCGGGCCTTCCTTCTTCAGTTTATCCTGCAACTCCAATATAATACGCTGCGCCGATTTGGGGCCTATGCCTTTAATACGCTGGATAAGCGATACATTACCATTTACAATAGCCGCCTGGATTTCGGTTGGGGTAATGGACGAAAGCATCATCCGCGCGGTGTTAGGCCCTATGCCCGAAATGGAAATTAAATGTAAGAACAAGCGCCGTTCGCCCTCGGTGGCAAATCCGTACAAGGTATGCGCGTCCTCTTTTACGTGCAACCATACAAACAGTTTGCACTTTTCATCCTCGTTTATACCCGAATAAGTATTTACCGAAATATTGATATGATAACCAATGCCGCCCGCGTCAATAACCACATACGAAGGGCTTTTAAACATCAGCCTCCCGCTAATATAATCATACATAAATTACTGCTTTGTTAAATTCTGTTAAAATAATCTGCAGGCATTGTTTTCGCGCAGCAGGAAAATATCCAAAGTTAATATTTCCCGCGGCATTGTCTGAACGCGAATTTGGGGGAATGAAGTAATTAATAGGATATCGGTCTTCTTCCCTATAGCAAGTTCATTGCATCTGATCCGGAGTTGCAAACTCCGGGCATAGCTAATTCGAAGTCGGAAATCGAACAGCGGAGTGCCTCGTTATAAAAGCAATATCGTAAGGGGCCGGGCACTAAACAACAAAGGTGCTAACATTTAAATGCCAGCACCTTTGTTAGTTAAATCTAAATAAAACTATCCTTTAGCCGCTTTTGCCTGCGCGTCGACCACGGCGATAGTAACCATATTCACAATCTCGCGCACCGAACTGCCTAACTGCAGTACATGCACGGGCTTTTTCAAGCCAAGCAATATCGGACCAACCGCTTCAGCCCCTCCTATCTCCTGCAATAATTTATAGGCAATATTGCCCGATTCCAGGTTAGGGAAAATCAAGGTATTGGCCGGTTTGCCGTTCAATGTTGAGAAAGGAAAATTATCTGCCAATAAATCGGAGTTTAAGGCGAAGTTGGCCTGCATATCACCGTCAACCACCATATCCGGGTATTTTTCATGAAGGATGGCCACCGTTTCTCTTGTTTTTTCAGGGATTTCACCTTCGTTTGATCCGAAGTTAGAGTAAGATAAAACTGCTATCCGCGGGTTAACGTTGAATTGCCTTACAGAGCGCTCCATCAAAACGGTAATATCTACCAGGTCATTAACACAGGGGTTTACGTTTACCGTGGTATCGCCAAAAAACACGGGGCCTTTAGCCGTGATCATCATATACATACCGGCTACGCGGTTAACGCCCTCTTCGGTACCTATAATTTGCAGGGCAGGTTTTACGGTAGTTACGTAATTTTTGGTTAAGCCCGAAATCAAAGCGTCGGCACGGCCAAACTGTACCATGCAGGCACCGTAATAGTTCCTGTCAATCAACAGCTTCCTGGCTTCGAACAGGGTAACGCCCCTGCGCTGGCGTTTGTTATACAGGTATTCGGCATACTCGTCTATATGTTCACAGCCTTCGCGCGGATCGATGATCTGTACATCGCCCAGATCAAGATCATTATCACGAATAATCTGTTTGATCTTATCCACATTGCCCAGTAAAATCGGGGTGGCTATACCTTCCTCTTTTACAATCTGGGCGGAGCGTAGTATTTTGTAATTATCGGCCTCGGCAAATACCACCCTTTTAGGGTCCTGTTTCGCCTTGGCGGTAAGGTTACGTAACAATTTATCGTTGGTGCCCAAACGCAGTCTTAATTCTTCGGCATAGGCGTCCCAATCGGTAATAACCTTACGGGCCACACCCGAATCAATAGCTGCTTTTGCAACCGCCATCGATACCTCGGTGATGAGCCTTTGGTCCATTGGTTTGGGTATAATATAATCCTTACCAAATTTAAGGTTGGTTAAGTTGTAGGCGAGGTTCACAGCCTCCGGCACCGGCTTTTTAGCCATTTCGGCAATAGCATGGGTGGCTGCAATCTTCATTTCCTCGTTAATGGCAGTGGCCCGTACATCCAACGCGCCCCTGAAAATATAGGGGAAACCCAATACGTTATTCACCTGGTTAGGATAATCAGACCGACCGGTTGCCATAATAATATCATCGCGTGTGCCCGCGGCCAGGTCATAATCAATTTCGGGAACTGGGTTAGCCATGGCAAAAACAATAGGTTTTTTAGCCATGGTTTTCAGCATATCCGGTGTTACCACGTTACCTGCAGAAAGACCCACGAATACGTCGGCGTTTTTCATGGCATCGGCTAATGAATGAACATCCTTACGATCGGTTGCAAACTCCATCCTGATCTCGTCGAGGTCGGTACGTTCGCGGTTCAGTACGCCGTTAATGTCAAACATCACCAGGTTTTCTTTCTTCACCCCTAACGACAGGTACATTTTTGAGCAGGAAACCGCGGCGGCACCGGCGCCATTTACCACCATTTTTATTTTATCCAGCTTTTTGCCCTGGATCTCGCAGGCATTCATCAGCGCGGCGCCTGAGATGATGGCCGTACCATGTTGGTCATCATGCATTACCGGGATGTTCATTTCGGCTTTCAGCCTGCGCTCAATTTCAAAGCAGGTTGGCGCCGAAATATCTTCGAGGTTCACCCCGCCGAAAGTTGGTTCGAGCGCTTTAACAATGTTCACAAATTCATCCACACTTTTAGCGTTCAGCTCCAGGTCGAACACGTCGATATCGGCATATATTTTAAAAAGCAGGCCCTTACCTTCCATTACCGGTTTGCTGGCTTCAGGACCGATGTTGCCCAGGCCCAAAACCGCTGTGCCATTGCTGATTACGGCTACAAGGTTGCCTTTGGCGGTATATTTATAAACATCTTCGGTGTTATCGGCGATCTTTAAACATGGCTCGGCCACACCTGGCGAGTAGGCCATGGTTAAATCGCGCTGCGAATTTGTTGGTTTGGTAGGTACAACTTGTATCTTTCCGGGACGGCCTTGCGAATGGTAATTAAGCGCATCCTGTTTACGATTGATTTTATTCATTTTTTTCAAATTGAAGCGCCCAAAATTACAATTCTTTTTATGCACCATGCATAAAAAAGCCCCTTTTTACAATTATGATAAAAAGAGGTTAAAATACGGTTAGTGTTTTGCAAAGATTGGGTTAAAAGAATGAAATATGCCTCAGCATCATTTTTTCTTCTTCGTTTTTTCCAAATTTTTCTGCACCCTGAACTTTACTATTTTGGTGATCAGTTCCAAAGGCAACGGCTCATCCAGCGGAAATTGCACTGATCCCTTAGCGCCTTTATACACGGAAAGTTCGTCCTTAAACCCCTCCAATCCCTGTGGGGCCGGGTAAAAACCAATATGATTTTTGAAACCGCCAAAGTGTACCAGGTTGCCGTTCAGGATAAAAGTGGGGATGGCATATTTAATAGCTTCCACTGCATCCGGCGCGGCGGCTTTTATGGTAGCTCGCACCTGTTGAAGTTTTTGCTGAACTTCCGGGGAGAAGTCGGCAATGTATTCATCGATAGTTTCCTTTGGCTTTTGCATATTTTCTGAATCAGAATTTACAGAATTTTAGAATGCACAGAATTAAAGTCGAAACCTATTTACAGCATTCTGAAAATTTTAAAATTCTGTAAATTCTGATTCAGACAACTCTAATTCTTCGAATACCCCTCATCGTCCTGCACGTTGGCAGCCACCTCGCCTGCCGATACTTTAAGCATTGTACCTACCGGCGCACGGTTGGTTTTTAAGTGGTTCCAGGCTTTCAGGTCGGCTACTTCGCAGCCAAATTTATCAGCTATCGAAGCCAAAGTTTCACCTTTGCGTACTTTATGATGTGTGGGCATCCTGCGCTCGGTCTTGCCGGGCGTGTAAGCAGCAGCTACATATGTATTAGTGTTAGCAGCGGCGGCCGGTATTGGCGCATCTCCGCCGTTTAAAACATTATATAAAGCGGCATAATTATCTTTAGCTGTTTGCGGTAATATTAACCTGCGCGGGGTTTTGGGGCTACCATTCACTATAGCCATCCGGTACGATGGGTTCAATATCGTAATCTCCTTTAAGCTTACATTCAATGCCTGGGCCACGCTGCTTAACGGCACTATTCTTTTAACCATAACCGTATCAGTACGGATGCTGAAATTACAGGCCTGCGGTACGATGTTATGTTTGTTAAAATAGTTCATCACGTAATTCATGGCGATAAAAGCCGGAACGTAGCCCCGGGTTTCTGCCGGTAAATACTGGCGGATGCTCCAGAAATCGGTAACGCCGCCTGCCTTTTCAACAGCACGCTCCACATTGCTTTTACCGCAATTGTATGAGGCTATGGCCAGCAGCCAGTCGCCAAATTCCTGGTAAGCATCTTTTAAATAGGCAGCGGCAGCATAGCTCGACTGGATGGGGTCACGGCGATCATCAATATAATTATCCATGTTGAGGCCGTAAATTTTGGCGGTATTACCCATAAACTGCCAAAGCCCTGTGGCCCCTACCCGCGAAACGGCATTAGGGTCAAGCTTAGATTCAACTATCGAAAGGAATTTTATTTCTTCGGGGATGCCTGCCTCGCGGAAGGCTTTTTCATAAATGGGGAAGTAATATTTGGTTAAGCCTACTACCTGTCCCATTTCTTCGCGGTTGCGCATGTACAGATCAATATAGGCCTGTACGTATTCATTATAATCCAACTGGATATCCTTGCGGATCGAATCCAATCTGCGCTTATAGATCCCCCCATAGCTGCTGCCAAGCGGCAACGGCTGGTTTAGCACCGGCAAAATGGTGGTATCGGCATCAATAGTCCGGGGTTTAAATTCAATTAAACCTGAGGAAGCGGCAGGAAGTGTTTTGGCTTGTAAAATTTGCAGTGATAAAAGGCAGATGGTCAGCGTAAATAATCTCTTCATTCTTTATGGATTTGATTAATTTATTAATGCCCAAAGCATCAGCATTTTACTAAAGTAACATTTTTATTATAGTTCAAGAAAATATTTGGCAAAATCCAACAGCTGCTGTTCGCCAAAATGCTTTGTTAATAACTGTAACCCTAACGGCAAACCTTTGCTGTTATTGCCCGTAGGTACTGATATGGCCGGCACACCGGTTAACGACGCTTGTACGGTAAAAATATCAGAAAGATACATTACCACCGGGTCTTTCTCCTCGCGGCCAATATTAAAGGCAGGTTCGGGCGCGGTTGGCACTAAAATAAAATCGTATTCCGCCAATATTTCATTGGTTTTCTGCCTGATCAGGCGGCGCACCTTCTGGGCCTTGGCGTAGTAGGCATCGTAATAACCGGCACTTAGCACAAAGGTACCTGTCATAATACGGCGCTTTACCTCTTTACCAAAACCCTCAGAACGGGATTTTTTATAAGTTGATTGCAGATCGACAGCCTGCGGACTGCGATAACCGTAGTGTACCCCATCATACCGGGCCAGGTTTGATGATGCCTCGGCCATAGCCAAAATATAATAAGTAGGCACCAGGTAATCCAGCAATTCAAAAGCTATGGGGGTAACCGTATGGCCTTCTTTGCGCAGTTTTTCGATATAGGTTATCAGGTTATCTTTTACCTCGGTATCCACGCCCGGGCTTGAAATAGCTTCCTGTAAATAGGCGATCTTCTTTTTACCAGGCTTTTGGAAGTTGGTATATGATGCAGGCGGAGGCGTTTGCGATAATGTACTATCGTAATCATCCGGACCGGCAAGCACTTCCAGCAGCAGGGCTGCATCCTCAACAGATTTGGTTACAGGGCCAACCTGATCAAACGATGATGCATAGGCTATAATGCCATGCCTTGAAATGCTGCCATAAGTAGGCTTTAAACCTACCACCCCGCAAAACGCGGCTGGCTGCCTTACCGAACCACCAGTATCAGTGCCCAGCGCCGCATGGCACATACCCGCCTGCACGGCTACAGCCGAGCCGCCTGATGAGCCCCCGGATACGCGGGTTTCATCAGCAAAGTTTTTTACCGGGCCAAAGTACGATGACTCGTTGGTGGCCCCCATGGCAAACTCATCGCAGTTGCAACGGCCTATAATCACCGCGTCTTCGGCCAGCAGGCGTTCAACCACGGTTGATGAAAAGATGGATTTGAAACCGGTTAGTATTTTTGATGAGGCGGTAACCTCATGGCCCTTATAGCAGATGTTATCCTTAATACCGATAACCATACCGGCCAGTTTACCGGCGGTGCTATTTTTTATTTTATTGTCAACTTTTTTCGCAGCAATCAGCGCCTCATCTGCAAACACCTCGTTAAAAGCGTTTAAATGAGCGTATTTTTCAATTTGAGCCAGGTAATCTTCTACAAGACCCTCAACAGTAATTTCTGCACGTTGCAACCCACTCTTTATTTCGGTCAAAGTGGAATAAGTAATAGCCATGGGGCTAAAATAAAAAACTTATCCGTTGAAATAAGAAATAAATCAACAGATAAGTTCATATAGTAAGTAAAAGCGGCTGTAAAACCTAATCCCCGTCAGGGCAATTACGCTTTTTTCTCTTCAGATGATGCTGAAGATGAACCTTCGCCGTTTTGCGCGTCTTTAAATTCTTTAACGCCTTTTCCTAAGCCTCTCATTAGTTCAGGGATTTTTTTACCGCCGAATAATAAAAGTATCGCAATGATGATCAGAATAATTTCTGGTGCGCCTAATCCACCCATGATTTTAAGTTTTTATGTAATGATTAATATAGTACTATAATTTATGCTCTTCCCTTTCGGCATCTATGTGGTTGCCCGTAATGGTTTTATCCAGGTCAACATGATCGCCGTTATGATGTTCTGCAGGAGTATTTACGTGATAATCGCTGATAGCGATTGTATTTGGAACAGTATTTTCAACAACCGGTTTTTCGTATTCAGCGGCGGTATTTTCCGGGGCTTCAGAAGCGTTTTCCTCTATTAAAGGAGTTTCCTTTTTTGGCTCCGGCTTTTTCTCTTCGTAATTGTTGATCTGGTTATTGATTTCGCGTTTTACATCCTCAGATGCATCTTTAAAATCGCGGATGCCTTTACCTAAGCTTCGCGCCAGGCCGGGCAGTTTTTCGCCGCCAAATAGCATCAATGCTGCAAAAAGTATCAGTACCATCTCGCCCGTACCAATATTTAAAAATAACAAAACTGAACTTAACATAGCATTTTGTTTAAGGATACAAATATATACAATTAAATTTTCTTATAATTCAAAACTAATTAGTTAGGCGCCAGCCACAGCTTAGGGTTAACGGGTGTTGTGCCTTTGTAAATTTCAAAATGGGCTTCCGTTTCACCGGTAGATGGTTCGGTTGCCACCGTTCCTAATGATTGTTTGGTAGTCACTTTCTGGCCTCTGGCTACATTTACCGAGCGCAGGTTGGCGTAAACCGTAAAATATTCGCCATGCCTAACCATCACCAGGTAAGTACCGCTTACATCAACTACCTTAATCACCTCCCCGTCAAACACCGACCGTACATTGGCTCCGGCATTGGTACGGATATCTATACCTGTACTTTCACTCCTGATCCCTTCGGGCGTGGTATAAATACCAAATCCTTGTGTGGTAACGCCATTGGCTACCGGCCATGGCAGGCTGCCGCGGTTCCCTAAAAAGTCATTAGACAATTTCGCAGCTTCAGGTGTAGCGTTAAGTACGCTTGAAGTAGTGCGGGTAACCGGCTTTGGAGCCGCCGCCGCAGCGGGAGCCGGCCTGTTTTCGGCTTTAGCTTTAGCCGCAGCTATCCGGGCCTCCTCGGCCGCCTTTCTTCTCGCTTCTTCTTCCAAACGGCGTTTTTCTTCTTCTATTTCCCTGCGGATCGCGTCTTTAATAGCGGCGTTGGTTTTAGCTATCTTAGCCTGCAAATCCCGCTGTTGTTTTTTCAGGATACCTTCATGCTGCGACAGTTCGCTCACTACTTTAACCTGGTTGTTACGCTCATTACCCAGCGTTTCTTTTTCTTTTTGCTGATCTTTTAACAGGCTGGTTTTCTCGTCTTTGGTTTTATCCAGCTCGTTAATCTTAATGTGCAATTCCTTCTGTGTACCCTGTATCGAAGCCGCCTGGCGCTCGCGGTAAGTACCAAATTGCTGCAAATATTTTAAACGTTTGTAGGCCTGGTTAAAATCCTTCGATGCAAACAGGAACATCAATTTGTTATAAGCGCTTTGATTTCGGTAAGCGAACAGGATCATGGCCGCATATTCTTTTTTAAGCTGATCTAACTGCGATTGTAAACTACGTACGTTATTAGTACTCTCAGAGATCTGGTTATCCAAATTTCTTATCTCCGAGTTAATGTTCTCTATTTTTTCCTGCCTCAGGATTATCTTGGCCTTAAGTATGCTTAACTGCTTTAAGGTAGCTTTTTTGTTATTTAAAGTTTCCTGGTAATCCTGGTTTAATTGCTCAAGCTCTTTGTTCAGCTGGGCTTTACGGCGCTTCAGTTCGTCGCTGCTTTGGGCCCTTACGTTAACCGCTGCCAGTACCAGTAGTAAAAAGAAAGTTGCTTTTATAAACTTCATCAAACAAACATATTAATTATTTACCTGGCTCGTACCCATCAGGTATGCTGAATGGATAATTTTGTTCAACTTCAAAGTCGGCCTTGGTATAATGCAAATTAACCTGTATTTTTTTATCTTTTACTACCGATGCTATATCTATTTGTGAGGGCAACACCCGGTTTGTTGCCTGTATAAACGCGTTATTGGTAACCTGTAACGATTGTGCCTGCTGCTCATTATCCAGTTTGGTTTGGGTAACTTTGTTATCAGGCCCCAATATCAGCTTGTAAACCAGATCGTTAAGCGTACCGCTCAGTGTGGTATTACCATCGGCATGCTCAATTGCCGCGTTTTCGTTTACCAGTTCGGGCACCGCGTTACCAATCAGTAACGATTCGAGCGTTTTATAGTTAACCTGCTTGCTGGCGTACGTATATATATAGCTGAACGGCTTTTTAATATAAACGCTTTGCAAACGGTTAATAATCATAATGCTATCGGGCGTTATTACCGCACGCGCGGCTTCAATGCCCAGTACCGCGGTTATGGATACCCAGATCCTTTTATCCCTGGCTATCCTTAAGTTCAGCGTAACATCATTACTGTTGTTATTGATGCTGAGCTTGGTTTTAGCTTTACCCGCAAAGGTTGTAAAATTAACCTGGCTTGCACGTATGGCGGCCAGTTTGCTTGCCAAATCGTTATTTACCTTCGCCGCCGAATCGGCCTTGCGGGTAACCAATACCTGTTTGCGTGTTTTACAGCTTGCCATTACAAGCAGGCAGCAAGCTATCAATAAACTATTCGCTATATTTTTTTTCATTTATCTTACGATCTAAGGCCGGGGAATTTCCGCCGAAACTTTTGGCTTTTTTCCAGTTTGCTACGGCGGCATCTGTATCTCCAACAAAAAACAAAATATCGCCGTAATGTTCGTACTTCACCGAACTATTTTCTTTATCATGTGCTATAGCCTTTTCCATCCACTGTTTTGCAGGCGTGTATTTTTTCTGCATAAACAGGATCCAGGCATAAGTATCCTCAAACGATGCCGTGTTGGGCTGTAACTCGTTTGATCGTGCCGACATCTGCGCCGCCTTTTCCAACTGCTCATTCCTTAACGATAAATAATAAGCATAATTGTTCAGCGTGAACGCATTATCAGGATTGTAAGCGAGCGCCTTTTCATAACTCTCGTCGGATGCCTTAATATTTTTCAGCTCATGATAACAATCGCCCAATAACGAAAAACTTAACGAAAGTAATTCCTTATCCTGAAGTTCTAATGAAGTAGCGTTTTTAAGGTAGGTAACCGCTTTGGCATTATTTTTTTTCTGCGCCCAGGCCACGCCCACCAGGTAATTCATCCAGGCCTGGTTCGGGAACAGCGATAAAGCGTTTTCACCATCCTTAATAGCGGCATCCAGGTCGTTATCGGCCAGTTCCAGTCTAACCAGCTGTTCCTGCACATTGTAAACCTGGCTGTTTAACTGCATGGCTTTTTTAAGCACCGGCCTGGCCTCTTTGTATTTGGCGTTCTGCAATAACATATCGCCGTAAATAGCATACGCCCTTGAATCGGCAGGGTGGGCCACGGTTAAAATCCGGCTCAGTTCGAGCGCGCTGGCTTTGGCATTGGCTTCAGGAAACTTGGGAAAATAGCCCGAAATGATATTAATTTTTCTGTCGATGCTTACATCCGGGATGGCAAAGCCTAAGGTAAGTTCATTAAAACTGGCCTCGTTATTTTTTTTATCGCGATAAATATCGGCCAGGGCAAAATGCACCATGCCGTTACGCGGGTCCAGTTTTTCGGCCTGCTGTAATATTTTCTGGGCCTTATCCGGAAAACCATTGGAGTTATAGATCTCGCCCAGGGCCAGGTAGTAGCGGATTTCGTTGGGGTTATCCGCAATCTGTTTCTCCAGATCGGAAGCGGCCTGGTCAACCTTACCCTGTTTTAAATATATCTTTTGGCGGTTAACCAAAATATCATCGCTTAAGCCGTTGCGGGCTTCAAGCTCATTATACACCTTAAGCGCGTCATCATATCGCTTTAAAATAACGTAGGCGTTGGCTTTATCAAAATAATAGTCCTGTTTATCGGGATTGAGCCTGATCAGCTGGTTAAAAACATTTTCAAGCTTATCAATCGTATTGGTTTTTTCGTAGCTATCGGCAAGGGCCGCCCAATACCACTCATTATCTTTATTGATAGCTACCGCCTGCTCAAGCAATGGCTGCGCCCCGGCATAGTCACTTTGCTGCCTTTTTAAGTTGGCAAGCTCATACAGCGAGGCATCGTTTGCAGGATCAGTTTGTACAACCCTTTCAAACATTTCGGTAGCGAGCTTATAATTTTCGATGGTTTTTTCGCGAAGGGCCGAAAAAAACATCTGCTTAACCATCAGGCTGTCCTGATAGGTTAATGTTTTAGCAGGCGTAATTCCGTTTTTTTTATGCTGAGCCTGGGAGGAAAGAGGCAAGACAGCAAGAGTCAGGAATAAAGAAGCAACAAGCCCGACAGAAAACAATGGGTTTTCCCGGCCAAGGCTCAAGCTATTATTGCTGGTTCTCTTTCTCATTTATCTTGCTTCCTGATTCTTGAATTCTTGATTCTTACTATCCCCGTTTAAATATAGCTTTTAACTCCCGCCGCTCAAAGTAATAAGCTCCGGCCGCAAATAACAGTAAAAGCCCGTTTCCAACAAATATATTACGATTAAATACCTTAAAAGACAAAAAAACAAACAACCCGGATACCATTATATACGCCAGGTTCTTTTTTAAGTTGTAAGGAATGGGGTAATTTTTTTGGCCCCAGATGTATGACAATACCATCATGGTGGCGTAAGCCGCGAATGAGATCCAGGCCGAAGCCATGTAACTGTATTGAGGAATTAACAACCAGTTGAGCAAAATAGTTAAAATGGCGCCAATACCTGATATGTACAAGCCGTATTTTGTTTGATCAGACAGTTTATACCATACCGATAAATTCATGTAAATACCCAGGCTCAGGTAACCGAACAGCAAAGGCGGTACTACACCCAGGCCCTGCCAAAAAGGGTTGTGAACAATATGGTTTTTAACCAGGTGAGTTTCCTTACCCACTATAAAGGTAGCCAGGATATTGATATTGGCCACCAGCCCAACACATATCACCGCCACCATTATTACAAAGTAATTCATGATACGGGCATAGGTATCGCCTGCATTTTTATTTTTGGCGTGGCTAAAAAAAAACGGCTCGGCCCCAAGTTTAAACGCGTTAACAAATAAGCTTAAAAACAAGGCTATTTTAGCGCAGGTACCATAAATACCTACATCCCTATCGGCGATACCGGCAGGCAGGATTTGTTTCAGCATTACCTTATCTAACGATTCGTTGATGATATAGGATAAATTGGCTATCAGTACCGGCCAGCTGTACGTAAACATTTCGCGGTACATGGCCACATCAAATTTCAGCCTCAACTGCAATACCTCGGGCAGTAACAGCAATATGGTTAACCCGCTGGCTATGGCGTTCGCTAAAAACACATAACCAACCCAATGCGGCCTGAACCAACTCACCATCCATGTACTGCCGGGCAAATGATGGCTGATCATAAACGGCACACCGAACAAAAAAAATAAGTTAAGGGCCATTACCAGGGCGATATTTGAACACTTGATAATGGCGTACTTCATTGGCCGGCCCTCAGCCCTCAATTTAGCGAAGGGCATTACGCAAAACGCGTCGAGAACGAGGATCACCAGGAAGCACTTTACGTAAAAAGTATAGTCGGCATGGTCTTTAACCACCCCGGCCTGCATGTAGTTAACAATAGGATCCAGAAAAAACAGGGCAAAAACCAAAAACAGTAATGATACCGCTATAATAACGCCGAAGGCATTATTATAAACCTGCTGTTTACTATCCGAGCGCTTTTGTAAATACCTGAAATAGGTGGTTTCCATACCAAATGCCAGTATGTTGTTGATAATGGAAGCGCTGCCGTAAACCGTTGTAAAAACGCCGTTAGCCCCTACCGTTAGGGTACGGGTATATATGGGCGTTAAAATGAAATAAATCATCCGCGAAATGATGGTGCTTAGACCATATATGGCGGTTTGCCCGGCAAATTTTTTTATTGTAGACAATGGGGATAGCTTATTTTAGTTGGCAGTAGTATGAGTTATGAGCGCCTTTTAACAACCTCAAAATTACGATAGTTTTTCAATTCGCCTTCATGGCTTTCAACAGCGGTAACCGCGGCGCCCTCCGGGCCTTCCTGGCACCATTCCATAAACATCTCGAGTGTTGCCTGGTCGGCTTCCGCTTCAATGTATACATCACCATTAGCCTCGTTAAGTACAATGCCGCGCACCCCCAGCTGATCGGCAACAGCTTTGGTAGATTTGCGGTAAAAAACGCCCTGCACCTTACCCTTAACAGTGATATTGAGATGTTTGCTCATGAGTATGATAATATTGTTGTTTATTTGATGTTATTAAGCTGCAAAGTTAACTTTTTCCGGCTAAGCAACCTGTTTAAACATACACACGTAAACACAATAAAACACTTCACAATTTATTAGTGGATGACAGTATCTTAAAAACTTCATTTTATGAAAAAACTCATTTTACCGGCAGTTATTATCCTGTTTACAAGCCTATCTGCATTTGCCTTTTTTACCAATTGGAAAGTTAAAGCCGATGCCGCCGAGGTTACCTTTGAGGGTCACCGGGTTAGCGGCTCATTTAGCGGACTGAAAGCGGATATAGTTTTTGACAAGGACCATCCCGAAGCAGCCAAAATTTCGGCAAGCATTGATGTTAACACGGCATCTACCGGCTTTTTTATTAAAACCAGCCATGTTAAATCGGCCCTGGGCGCCGATGATTATCCAACCATCAGGTTCGAGTCAACTTCGGTTGCCAAAAGCGGCAGTGGTTATGTTGCAAACGGTAAACTGACCATGAAGGGCAAAACCAATCCTGAAGCCATTCATTTTACTTTTGACGAAAAAGGCAACGATGCCACTTTTAAAGGCGATTTTAAAGTAGTACCCGCAAAATACGGCGTTGACAGGAGCGGCACGCCGCCAGAGGTTACTATTCATTTAACGGTACCGGTAAGTAAAGGATAATATTTACACGAATGCTTGTATTGCAGATGATATTTAAACGAATTACAAGAATGCTAATTGAGTACACACTTATCAGTCGCTTGGCTCCAGCCGAACGGTGGCGCAGAGAATAATTAAAAGAGAAAAACCGGCAAAAGCCGGTTTTTCTCTTTTAATTATTTACTCTATTGCAGTTTCAAATAATTTGTGCAATTCGATCTAATTCGTGAAAATTAGTGTCAATTACATTAATTTCTTTACGGTTGTATCCGGTGTGATCTTAAATCCGTCAAGACCGCTTATGAGGTTGAGCCCCGGCGTTTTGCCTGGATCCAATGTTCCTTTTTCATCGTCGATGCCGAGGTACTCAGCGCCATTTTTAGTTGCCCACTCCACCAGGCGGGGAAGACCTATGGATGGGAACTTTTGTTGAATAGCCTGAATTTCGCTTAAGATAGAAAGCTTACCGTTAGATGCAAGGCTATCAGTGCCGAGGGTAATATTAAAGCCCTGGTTAACAAACAAGTCGATTTTTGGCAAACGGCCTTCAATATATAAATTGGCATTAGGGCAAAAACACCAGTTTATTTTTTTATCAAAGCGTTTTATAAAGTAAATATCCTTAAGGTTGGTGCAGGTATTATGCACCAGTAAAACCTTCTGTTTACTGCTAAGCAGCGGGATGATGGATTGTACCGAATTGCGGGCCTGCGGTTTAAAGTACGATATATCCTTACCAAAGTGATCGTACAAATCCAAAAAAGCGCCTAATTTATAACGGTAAAACTTGTTCTCATCTTCACACTCCTGATTGTGGATGCTCAACAGGTTATCGTCGGCCCCATCGCTGTATTTTTTAATCAGCTTAAATAATTCCTTCGATACAGAATAGGGCGCGTGCGGGGTTAAGGAACATGCCCCGGGCTTAAATTCGCCAAGTAATTCCTGCGCTTTTTCAAATACCTCGGTAGCGCGTCCGGGCAAAAAGCCAAAGGTTTCAACAAAGGTATGGTAATACAGCTTGCTTTGCCTTTTCATGGCAACGCTGTTGTTGGTATTGGAAATGTCGCCAACGGCAACTATGCCGTTATCATACATTTCTTGATCGGCTTTGGCAATAGCATCCAGTACTTCCTCGCGGTCGGTATTGCGCAGGGACTGTACATCCTTTATAAAATTAACCAGGCCGCCGCGGGGCTTCACCCTATCCTTTAAATGCGACAGTTCGGTATGGCAATGGGTATTAATAAAACCGGGGGTGATAATACCGCTCACCTGCTGTACAGGTCCGCCCGGGGGCTTATTGCTTTCGGCAACGGCGATGATCTTACCCTCATCATCAACGGTAACAATTCCATTTTTAATCGGATCGGCATAAACAGGAAAAACGTAATCGGCTCTAAAACTTTTCATTCAAATAAACTTGGTATCGTAACACATAACGTTTTTCAAAAGACTACCCTCTGCAAATAAACACAATTAACTTTTAGTTATTGTTTTATCCAATCAAAAAGAATGACTTTAAAAAAAGATAGATTTTTTTAAATTTAAGTACTTTTGCATCGTGAACAATACAAATGGTAAAATCGATATCCGAAGCCTGAGCCTGAGCACCTTACAGGAGCATTTTATCCGCATGGATGAAAAAAGCTTCCGGGCAAAACAGGTTTACGAGTGGCTGTGGAAAAAATCCTGCTTTTCTTTCAACGAGATGAGCAATATTTCTAAAGAACTGCGCACTAAACTGGATGATAATTTTGTAATCAATAATGTAAAAATTAATTCCTCACAGGTTAGTGCTGATAAAACTATAAAAAATTCTTTTATTTTACATGATAACCATTTAATTGAGGGTGTTTTAATTCCTACCCCGGGCCGGATGACAGCCTGTGTATCATCGCAGGTGGGCTGCAGTTTAACCTGCAAATTTTGCGCTACCGGGTACATGGAACGCAAACGGAACCTCAACCCTGATGAAATTTACGACCAGGTTGTGCTGATTGACAAACAGGCCCGCGAAAATTACGGCCAACCGCTGTCGAACATTGTTTACATGGGCATGGGCGAACCTTTGCTCAATTATGCCAACATGATGAAATCCATCGATCGTATCACTTCGGAGGATGGCCTTAATATGGCAGCTAAACGTATTACCGTGTCAACAGCCGGGATCGCCAAGATGATTAAAAAACTGGGCGATGATGATGTTAAGTTCAACCTTGCACTATCGCTTCACGCCGCTAACGACGAAAAGCGGAACACCATTATGCCCATCAACGAGCAAAACTCGTTAAAAGCACTGGCCGAGGCTTTAAAGTACTACTATGCCAAAACCAAAAACCCTGTAACTTACGAGTATATCATTTTTGATGGCGTAAATGATAACATACAGGATGCCATGGAGTTAGCCAAATTTTGCAAACACCTGCCCTGCAAAGTTAATATTATTGAATATAACCCTATAGCTTTTGCCAGCTACATTAACGCCGGCGAGGATAAAGTTGAAGCCTTTGCGGCTTACCTTACCAAACAAGGCATTAACACGCATCTGCGTCGCAGCAGGGGCAAAGACATTGACGCGGCATGCGGACAGTTAGCTATTAAAGAAAAAGATAAACTGGCCGAAGTTTAAAAAATCCGCCTTAACTTAAGGCCATGAATTTGCTGCGCACCTACCTGGCCGATTTTGTTTCGTTGCTGTTCCCGGAGCTTTGCATGGCCTGCGAAGACAGCCTGGTAGCAGGCGAGTACATCCTGTGCAGCCATTGCCGGTTTAATTTACCATTTACCAACTTTCACCAACAACCTGATAACATTGTAGCCCGGCAATTTTGGGGCAAAATCAATATTGAGTTTGCTTATGCCCTGTATTATTTTCAAAAAGGTGGTAAGGTACAGCACCTGATGCACAATTTTAAATATAACGGCATGCGGCAAATAGGCAACCTGCTGGGTAATATGGCGGGCGGGCAATTATTGGGCAACCCTGCGTTCAAAACCATCGACGTTATTATCCCGGTGCCGTTGCATAAAAGCCGCATGCGCGAAAGGGGCTACAACCAAAGTACCTGTTTTGCCCAGGGACTGGCCGAAAAACTGCATGCGGTTGTCGACGATAAGAATTTAATACGCACGGTGGCTACAAAAACGCAAACCCACAAATCGCGCTTTGCCCGGTTTGAAAATATGCAGCAGGTATTTGAGGTAAAAAACCCGGGGTTATTGGAAGGGAAACATATTTTACTGGTGGATGATATTGTTACCACCGGCTCTACCCTTGAAGCCTGCGGGATTGAATTGCTTAAAATACCCGGCGTGACGTTGAGCATAGCAACGATCGCTTATGCGGAGTAGGAACGCCCATCGAATGATGTTGATTTGATAAAAATCCATTATTAGCTAACAAACCTGCCGCTAAAACTTTCCCTCATCCATTAATTTTTTCCTCTCGGCTTTTCGCTTTTGCCGCTCCGCTTTATTTTTTAGGCGCTCGGCTTTATTTTTATTGTGTTCGTCAATGCGGTCTTTGGTGGCTTTTTGCGATTTTTCGTCAAGACCGATGCAGGGTTTGATACCCGTAAGCAGGGTTTTCCAGATGGTTTTCCAGAAAGCGAAATCTTTAGGCCGTTTAAATACCACGTATGATGAGGTCAGTTTCCCTTTCTCATCCGGGTTATTGTGTTTAATTACAAAAAGGTTGGCGAAGATGGAGATGATGGTTTTGCGTTTAAGGCGGTCATTAGCCGTATCAGGCTTCAGCAATACCACTTTCAGGTCGTTATATAAAAAATCAACCTTACCTTTAAACACCTTGCTGTTGGCTGCTATATCAAAACTGAACTTTTTAACCTTTCCCGAGGTCATTTTTACCATGGCCAGGGGCATGGTTGCCGGGTTAAGCCGTGAAAAATCCATGGAGCCCAGGCTGCCTTTACAGCTAAAAGGGGCGTTATCATCATTTAAGGTAAATTTAAACTGAACATCCAAACGGCCGTAGTTCATAAAATAAGATACAAGCGTAACATCGCTAATGTTATTTTTAGCAACCGCCGAAGGATTGTTAGTTAAATTTAAAATAGTACCGCTGGTATTGTTAAACTCCACTGCACCCGTTTGCTGCGTTTTTTTGTTAAACTCGCTATAAACCACATCAACGCGGCGCAACTTTACGGTATCTACCCGCAAATCGAGGTTGAGTTTACGGATCAGCATGTTCGGGAAGGTTTTCACCTTGTCACTCCCGTCGTCAGGCCCTTTCACCGGGTTGGTAAACGCGGTGATCTTCCCGCCGGCAACACTTAAGCTCCTGGCCGAAAAGGTTCGATACTTATGATAGTTAAGGTAATCGAAATGATTGATCTGTATCGAATCGGCCAGGAAGCCGAGCCTGTCCTTCCGGCTTTTATCAAAAAAATTATCGGGCTTTAACGGCTGCACGGCCAATCCCTCAATATTTAACTGCGAAGTTAAGGTTGATAACTTAAGGTGTTTAATTTTATAGGTATACAGGCCGCTTGGTGTTTCGCCCGTATAATTATTAAGTTCGGTTACAATATCCCTGCAGTAAAGCAGGCGTGATTTATCGGTTTGCGTAGCCGAATCAATGAGCAGGTCGTTAGCGCTCAGGCTTAATTCTCTTAGTTTGGAGATGGCTACTTTATTGCCCGAATAGTCTTCATAATCGAGGTTAACATCATTTAACAGGATATTACCAATATGTACCGATTTCAGGCTTTTAGCGATCCGCTGCCAGGCAGTACGGTGGTCTTTAACCACGGTATCTTTGGTATGATTGAGCTGGTAGGTTACTTTTAACTTAGGTTCGCTCAGAATAATCTGGCCTATATTAAGCTTTTTTTGAAAGTAAAGGCTAAACGGGTGGGCATGGTTAATCACCAAACGTTTAACCGTTAGCTCAACAAGCGTATTAGGCGCCAGGTGCAGCCTTTTCCTTTGGTTATAAACCGCGGTGTCGGGTTTTAAAGTTATATTATAAAGGATGATCTTGCCCCGAAGGATATGCAGTTCGGCATCCGAAAAATCAGCCTTGTACAAGCCGTCGCTGCTTTTTAATACCACATCCTTTACTTTGGATGCCAGTATGGGCGACCAGTACCTGTTCACTACTATCGCCAGTACCAATATAACCACAACCGGTATCAGCACAAATTTAAATAATCGCTTTTGCCACCTGTGCTTTAAAAAGTTTAGCTTCATGTACCGGTTGTTATTGCTTAAGGTTAACAGCAAGATAGCAACTTTTGTTATCCTGTAAGGCAAACCGCCTGCTTTTTATAAAAAAATTCATTTGCGGTTCATATTCCGTACTGATTTTCACAGGCAAATTCATTTTATTAAATACTGACAATATGTCATCTATATAAGTATATTTTGTTTATTTTTGCAAACTAATTTTTATACAAGAATGATGGATTTGCTTATTCCGGATAAAACACATGATGAGAGCAGGCAGGGCGAGGCGTTGATGTTAAATGCCGAAACAGCTAAAAATAACGGCCGCAAGCTTTATATTGAAAGCTATGGCTGCGCGATGAATTTTTCGGACAGCGAGATAGTTGCTTCTATTTTGGCCGAACGTGGTTTTGAAACCACTACCGATCATACCTTGGCCGATGTTATTTTTATCAACACCTGCTCTATCCGCGAAAATGCCGAACAACGCGTTCGTAACCGTCTTAAAGAATTTACCATAACCAAGGTTAAAAATCCGGGCCTGGTGGTTGGGGTGCTGGGCTGCATGGCCGAGCGCTTAAAATCAAAATTCCTGGAGGAAGAAAAATTAGTAGATGTAGTTGTTGGCCCCGATGCTTACCGCGACCTGCCCAACCTGATCGATAAGGTTGATGACGGACAAAAGGCCGTAAACGTGCTGCTATCGCGCGAGGAAACCTATGCCGATATCAGTCCGGTGCGTTTAAACAGTAATGGCATCAATGCCTTTGTATCCATTATGCGCGGGTGTGACAACATGTGCTCATTTTGCGTGGTACCGTTTACCCGCGGCCGCGAGCGCAGCCGCGATCCGCTATCGATAGAAGCCGAATGCCGGGACTTGTTTGAAAAAGGCTACCGGGAAGTTACATTGCTGGGTCAAAACGTAGACTCGTATAAATGGAGCCCCACCCAAACCCTCCCCGGAAGGGAGGGCTTAGAAAAGGCCGAAAATCAAAAAGTCTCCCCTACCGGGGGAGATTTAGAGGGGGCTACTACCAACTTTGCAAATTTATTGGAGCGAATCGCCCTGATCGATCCTGATCTGCGGGTGAGGTTCTCGACTTCGCACCCTAAGGATATTACCGATGAGGTGCTTCACACCATCAATAAATACGACAACATCTGCAACTACATCCATTTGCCGGTACAATCAGGCAACAGTCGAATACTCGACCTGATGAACCGCACTTACGACCGTGAATGGTATATCAACCGCATCGACGCTATCCGCCGCATTATTCCTGATTGCGCTATTTCAACCGATATAATCACAGGCTTTTGCAGTGAAACCGACGAAGAGCACAAGGATACGGTAAGCATGATGGACTACGTAAAATACGATTTTGCCTACATGTTCAAGTACAGCGAAAGGCCCGGCACACTGGCCGCTAAACGTTATGCCGACGATATCCCGGAAGAAGTGAAGCAAAAGCGCCTCACCGAAATTGTAGCTAAACAGCAGGAATATTCTTTTTACCGGATGCAGGCAAGAATAGGTACAGTTGAAAGAGTGCTGATAGAAGGCTTCTCCAAAAAATCAGACAAGGATTATTGCGGCCGCAGCGATCAAAACGCGATGGTGATCTTCCCTGTAGGTGAAGGTTATAAGCCAGGGCAGTATGTGAATGTATTGATTGAGCGCAGTACAACAGCTACGTTGATAGGCAAAGTAATCCCCCAAACCCCCTGAAGGGGAGTTACATCCTGCGGTTTTTAGGAACCAGGGCATGTTTCGGGGTTCAAACTAAATTATAAACTTTTAAATAAACTCCCCCTTTAGGGGGGCGGGGGGTATGGAAGTACAAGAAATAAAACAACGCTTCGGCATCATCGGCAATTCGCCGTTGCTTAACCGGGCCATAACTATAGCAAATCAGGTGGCGCCTACCGATATTTCGGTATTGATTACCGGCGAGAGCGGTAGCGGTAAAGAGGTATTTTCGCAGATCATCCACCAGATGAGCCCGCGGAAGCACGGCCCATTTATTGCCGTTAACTGCGGGGCTATACCTGAAGGAACTATCGATTCAGAATTGTTCGGTCACGAAAAAGGCGCCTATACCGGCGCGGTTGGCGAGCGCAAGGGTTATTTTGAAACAGTAAACGGCGGTACCATATTTTTAGATGAAATTGCCGAAATGCCGCTTGGCACACAGGCCAGGCTGCTGCGTGTGCTTGAATCGGGCCAGTATATCAAAGTAGGCTCGTCAAAGGTAGAGAAAACCAATGTACGGGTTATAGCGGCAACCAATGTTGACGTTTATGACGCGGTAAAGAATGGCAAGTTTCGCGAAGACCTTTACTATCGCTTAAATACTGTTCCGTTAAAGATCCCGCCGTTACGCGACCGGAAGGAAGACATTTTTCTGCTTTTCCGCAAGTTCACCGCCGATTTTACAGATAAATACCGCACGCCGCCTATCCAACTGGATGACGACGCGCAGCAGGTGTTAACCAATTACACGTGGCCGGGTAACGTAAGGCAGCTTAAAAACATGGCCGAGCAACTGGCCGTGCTTGAGCGCGACCGCATCATTACAGCCCAGACCCTGCTTACCTACATCCCGCATGAAGTTGGCGGCCGTAACCTGCCCATGCGTTTGGAAAACCAGCCTAAAGAAGACTTTTCGGAGCGCGATATACTGTATAAAGTGCTTTTTGACATGAAGCGCGACATGGTGGAGCTAAAAAAACTGGTAGCAGATATTATTGAGCACGGGGGCGTTTCGCCGCATTACGCCAATAACCCGCAAACGCTTAACCAGCTTTACCGCGATATTGAACTGCATGGCAGTACCGAGCCACAATTTACTTTGCAGCAGCCCGTTAATAACGTTACCAGCAGCAGTAATAATAACAATACTACTATTGACGGCTTTAACATTACGCATGATGCCGAAGAGGTTGAAGAATCGTTATCACTGATAGATAAAGAATCAGACCTGATACGTAAAGCCCTTAAAAAACATAAAGGCAAACGTAAACTGGCCGCTAACGAACTGGGCATCTCCGAGCGTACTTTATACCGGAAAATAAAAGAACTAAATTTATAAAAATTGATGAAACGATTTTTGGGGATCACTACGGCATTTGCTTTGACGCTTTTATGTTCATCGTGCTATACGCTGAAAAACAATACCATCCCCGTTGATATGAAAACGGTTAATGTCCAGTTTTTTGAAAACAACGCGCCGCTGGTGGTTAATAACCTGAGCCAAACCTTTACCGAAGCGTTGAAGGACAGGATTCGTACCCAAACCCGCCTAAGCCTGGTACGCGGCGAAGCTGATGCAACCATGTCGGGCGCTATTACGGGCTACTCGATCGCGCCGGTTTCTATCGAGGCTACCTCAAACAATGTAGCTCCCATTGCCGATGCCAACAGGCTTACCATAACCGTAAGGGTTAAATTTAGTTTCGACGCCGCAAAAACTGCTCCCGATAAAAAACTTAGCTTTGAAGAAAGTTTTACTAAGTTTGCCAATTACAGGGGAGATATCGGATCGCAGGAACAGGCGCTTATACAACAAATTACTAAGCAGCTGATTGACGATATTTTTAACAGGGCCTTTTCTAATTGGTAAGCAATTTGTATTTTCAACCACGTGGATCAATATTTGAATAAGAGGGAGTACGATATATTAGACGGATTGTTGGCCAATCCGGCTGATGCGGGTACCTTTTACGGTTATAACCTGCAGCAACTGGTTAATAACTTTCCGCAAAGCGGCATTTTGAGGGCTTTGCTGGCGCATGCCGGTACCAACGATGATATTAAGCATGCAGCGGTATACTACAGCCCCCTGCTGTTACATAAACTGATTAACGATGCTGAAACGCTTCCGGCTGTATCTCCCGCTCAAATTATCAACCTTATTGACAGCACGCCATCAATAGGCAGATTTACACCAGCCGAAAATTATTTTAACAGCGGTACCATCAATGAAACCAAGGCGGTTGAAAGTGGGGTAAGCAACAACGAGCAAGTTACGGCCCTACATGAGGGCGACGTAACACCACCGGTAATTAGTTTTGATATACCGGATGCGCCACCAGCAGTGCCGGTATTTACAGAAAATGCTGCCGTTGAAGATTTATCCTTTACCAATATCGGATCCGCTAAACCGGGCGAGCAAATTGATGACGATGTGTACGACGAGATTGTAGGCATTGATAACATCGATATACCAAGACCGAATACTGTTGAACAGGTTATTGATCCCGCCTCTGCCGGCACCGTGGAAAACACGCCGGTTGATACCAAACCTGCAGCCAACGATGAAACCGACAAATGGATAATAGGCAATATCGCATCTACCGATTATTTTATGTTTGATAAATCGGTTGCCGATACCCGTAGTGAAGATAAAGCTCCGATACCTAACGCCGGTAATGTTCAAAAAGAAAGCCCCGCCGCGAAAGAGGCACCCGAAGTGATATCAAAGTATAACGACGAAAAGATGCCTTATACTTTTATGTGGTGGCTTGATAAAACCCGAAGAGAATACGCATCGGTTTATCAGCCTTACAGTATCGAATCAACCATTGCCGCAAAGGTTGCGCCGGCGCCTCCGGTATCGCCCGCTTCCGATGCCTTGCAGCACCAGTATTACGAAAATATTTTTCATGCGCAATCGCTCGAAGAGCTTGAAAAAACGCCGCAGCCGGATGTGCCGGAGATAAAAAGCAAGGAAGACCTGATCATTGAAAAATTTATCAGGGAAGAGCCGCAGATCAGGCCGCCGGCGGCAAATAAAATCGACAATGAAAACAAGGCCAAGAGAAGCTCGGAAGACAGGAATGAACTGGTGAGTGAAACCCTTGCCCGCATTTATACCGAGCAAATGCTATATCACAAGGCTATTGCAACTTACAAAAAATTAATGTTGAAATTCCCGGATAAAAGCCGTTACTTTGCGAGCCAAATTGAACAATTAGAAAAAAAAGTAAATTAATATAAAGAAATGTATATCCTTTTAATCATCGTTACCGTACTTGTATGCGCCTTGTTAGGGCTTATCGTACTTATCCAAAACCCTAAAGGCGGCGGTTTGGCATCAAATTTTTCAAGCTCGTCACAGCTAATGGGCGTACAAAAAACCGGCGATTTCCTTGAAAAAGGCACCTGGGCACTGGCTATAGCCCTGATGGTATTAACCCTCGCCATCAATGTATCGGTAAAAGGCGGCACATCAGGCAATGATAACTCAGACCTGCGCGAGAAGATCAATAACAACACTAAAGCTACCCCTGCGCCAACCAACCAGGTTCCATTTACACCGGCTGCAAAACCAGCCGACAAAAAATAATAATAAAGGTATCTTAAATTATATACAAAAGCCCCGGATAGTATCTAATCTATCCGGGGCTTTTGCTTTGGCTTGTTTTAGGATAATGTACCTCGGTGACTTTTAGTCGATACACGTTGCTGTGGGGAGTTTACACCTACCGCCGGTAAATTCATGATTAGCAACGGTCCGGTCACCGTTATATGCTTCAAAGAAAGATTGAGCAAAAAACATAATGAGCTCAAATAAAAAACGCCCCGAAAAACCCGGAGCGTTTTTGTTATCATTTTTAAAATCGGTTATAAAATCAAAATCAGCACCAAAATAATGATAATGATAGCGCCTACCGATAGGTAAATACCGCCGCCGCCTAAAGCGTTGGCTTCTTTTTTCATGCTTTTAAGCTCGGTACGCAATTCCTTACGCTCTTCTTTGCTCAGTTGCGATTTATCCATCGCTTTAATTTCCTGCACACGGGCTTTTATTTCTTCAACACGGGCCTGCTTCTGCTCGGTTGTCATGGTAGCGATTTCTTCTTTGCTAAGCGGAGTAAGCGCATGGCTATCGGCAGCAAATGTGTTTAACGCGGTAAACGATAACAGCAGGGTAAGGGCAAATAGATAAACTTTCTTTTTCATAGTATTAATATTTAAGTGTGATTTCACTATGAAAATTAAAATTATTGAAAAATGTTTTAAGAAATTAAAAATTCGTTGTTATCAAGCCCTCAAATACAAATAAAGTAGGCGGCTTCAAACACATGACCCACATTTAGTTTCTGTATGGCTTCTTTTTCTTTAATATCAACCTGTTTGCCTTCGGTATCGGCACAGCCAAGCCAGGGTTCAATGCAAACAAAATCGGCGCCGGGTTTTGCCCAGATACCCAGGTAATTAAAATGCGGAAATTCGAGGGCCAAAGTTTGGTCGTGCTTATCGCTTTTTATAGTCACCATACGCGATTTCAGATTTTTAAACACCAGGGCATCGGCGTTAAACAAATCGCGGGTAAGGTAAAGCTTCTTGTTTGGTGTTGGTACCGGGTGGGTTAAGCCATTAAAAAAACCATCCTTTGATAGTGCATGGGCATCAAGGTGCTCGTCGGTTTCAAACTCAAGGTAGTAATCCTCATACATTTCGCCTTTATTAAAGGGAACATTGAACGCCGGGTGGCCTCCTACCGAAAAGTATACAGGCTTTTTATCAAGGTTAATTACCTTGTAGGTAACACGTAAAGCACCTTCAATAAGATGATACAAAACCTGGAAATCAAACTTAAACGGATAAACCTTCAAGGTATTTTCGCAATTGGGCAGCGAATAACTGGCCGATATTTCATCACTCTCCAGCAAAAAAAACTCCGATTGCCGGGCAAAGCCATGGCGGTTCAGGTTATATTTTTCACCATCAACAACCAACTCGTTATTGATGAGCCCGCCAACAACCGGGAACAGGTTTGGGGCATGCCATGGCCAAATGTTTTCATCGGCCTGCCACATGTGCTCGGTTTTGGTGGCTTTATTATAATATGAACTTAATTGCGCCCCTTTGGTATCGATGCTTACACGGATAAATTCGTTTTCTAAAGTAGTGATCATAGGAAGATATTTTTTGTCTGAACCGGAATTTTAAAACAATTGTTCCTTTTCAGGAATTTTAGCTGCATGTTAACCTAATTCCGTCAATTATACTGTTGGATAACGCCGATCAAACGAAATTAACAAATCAATCATCATCCTGTTCTTTTTTAGGTTCTAAAATTACAAAGGCGCTTCTTTTTGGCGCAGGCATGACAGATGCTTCTCCTTTTACGTACTTCCAGATCACTTCATTTAAATCGATATCCGGCGCGGCATCTTCCCTTGCAAAATTAAAAAGCTCAGAGCGGCGGCTGCTTTCATTTACGGCCACGTTGCGTTGTTCCAGGTCAACCTGGGCTGCCTTGGCGGTGTATGGCGTAAAATCGGGCTTGCCGGTAAAACAATCATACAAAGGCATGGCTGCGGCATCATACTGGCTCATGGGCGGTAAACCTAATATCAGTTCTATAGTACGTAAAACACCGGATGTTGAGTACATGCCGTGAACCACCGCGTTGCGCTTTACGTAAGGCCCGGCCAAAAACACCGGCGAGCGGTGCGCGTCGATATGGTCGGGACCATTTTGCGCATCATCTTCCAAAATAAACACCACCGATTCTTTCCAGATCGGGCTATGCGATAAATGTTCGATAAACTGGCCTATTGCCAAATCATTATCACCAACAGCGGCAATAGGCGAAATAGCGCCTTTACGCTGTCCGCTGGTATGATCGTTCGAGATGCGGATGCTATTGAAACGGGGCACGGCATTGATGGTTAGCAACGAATCAAAATCATGAGCCCAGATCTCGGTACGTTTTACATCTTTCACATCAAGGTCAAACCCGGGCGAAGCTGCACAAAAATGCCCTTCTAACGATTTCAGGCTGGCTTTACCCGGATTGCCGTCGCTTACAAATTCGCCATAGGTACGGTAGCTTATACCGGCCCGTTTGCAATAATCCCATATAAAACCATCGCGCGGATAGGCGGCTTTGCGGGTGCCCTCAAAATCATAATTACCACCGCGGCCACCATAACTGGTTGGCCACGTTTTTTCTACAAAGTCGGTAGCATAAGCGGCCGTACTCCAGTTGTGCCCGTCGGCGCTCACCTCGGCATCCACATAAAAATTATCCAGCAATACAAACTCATTGGCAATAGCATGGTGATTTGGCGTTACCTTATTGCCGAAAATGCAAAGCGAGGTATCGCCGTTGCCCTGGGGCATATCGCCCAGCACCTGGTCGTAAGTACGGTTTTCTTTAATAATATAAAAAACGTATTTAATAGGGCTTTTTTCACCAACCCTACGCGGAATAGGGTTACCGTTTTCTCCGGGGGCTGTTTTCTCAATCTTGTCGGTAAACGGTGTATTGGCGTAAACCTGTTTGGTAAGCTTCTTCAACTCAACATCCTTGGGCTTATCAATAAAAGATAAAGTGCCTTTAAATAAACCGCCGATGTATTGTTCGCGGCTGTTAATAGCGCCCTGCTTATAACCGCTATTATCAGCTTTAGTTACAGGCTGGGGCCCTTTAGGGTTAGCCATCGAACTGAAGCCTTTACCATTTGATACCAATATTTTATTACCCAATACCTTTACATTGGTTGGGTACCACCCTACCGGTATAAAGCCTTTGCTTTTACTGCTGCCGGGCGTAGTTACGTCAAACACGGCAAGACAGTTGTTATCGGCATTGGCAATAAACAAGGTTTTACCATCCGGCGATAAGGCAAGGCCATTAGTGGTTGACCCGGTAAGACGGGTTGGGTAAAGTGCCGTCGATACGGTTTCGACAATTTTACGCGTGGCTGTATTCACTACCGATACAGCATTGTCGTTAGCATCAGCTATGTATAAATATTTGCCTTTTTTATCCAACAGTAACTCGTTAGGGTGACTGGGAGTTTTTATAGTGCTGAGCGTTTGCGAGGCAATATTATAAAAGCCAAGCATATCACCGCCCCACAACGATATATACAATGTTTTTTCATCGGGAGACAAAGTACAGGCATAAGCTTCGGCCGGTAGTTTTACCTTGTTTACAATCTCCTTTTTACCAGGATTGATAATGTACAGCGTGCTATCCTCTTTGGTTACCGAATAAAGGCGGCTATTACTCCTGTTGGTTACCAGGCCGGTTGGGCAAACCTTGCTTTTAGGCCAGGAATTAGCGGCCAATTTAATGGTATCTGGCGTACCCAGTTTATCAGCTTTGATGTTATAAACTAAAATGCAGTTATCATTGCCACCCGAGGCGTAGAGTTTTTTCTCATCGCGGCTGAAGGCGAGGCCATACCACGATTTCCTGATCACCTGCTCATCTAAAAGTTTTTCATTTTGAGGATCGATGAGCTGGATAGATTGAGTGCTTTGGCCGTTATTGGTAACAGCCAGCAGCCTGCCCGATGACGAAAGCTGCATATTAAGCGGCAGATCGCCAAGTGGCAACGACCTGCCCGCCGGACTCAGTTTCCAGCCGTTGGGCAATAAAACTTGCCCTGTCTGTTCAATTTTACCCGGAAGTTTGGTTTGAGCTAAAGACTGAAATGCGATACATAACAAGGCAATGCCGCCAGCCAATTTTAATTTCATACGAAAACGATTTTAGTCAAAATTACAAATCGTTTTGCTGGCAGAGGGAGAGTTAATAAAAACTTAATATTGAACGGGGTTAAAACTCTTCAACAAGATAAAAAGCAGGGCTCCTGGGGCAGCTTATGCCTTTGGGCCAATTGATGGCGGGAATTCCGATAATTAAGCAGCATGCTGATTTTCTCCTAACCGCCGATCTCCCTTCACTAATCTCTATCTTTTACTGTTGCTGATAACGGCTCAGCTTTTCATAAAGCACACGCGGATCAAATGGTTTAAGAATATAGTCGTTCATACCAACGCCATTAATTTCGCCTATCTCGTTACTGAGCATAGAGGCGGTAAGCGCGATGATGGGCAGGTTTTTAAAATATGGTTCGGCTTTTGAGCGGATAATGCCGGTGGCTTCCAATCCATCCATTTGTGGCATGTGGATATCCATCAGCACTACGTTATAGTTACGGTTACCTTCAACTTTTTCAATGGCTTCGATGCCATTTTCGGCAAAATCAGCATTCGCTCCCCACTTTTTCAATATTTTATTGATAAGCAGGCGATTGATCTGGTTATCATCCACTACTAAAACGTTTATTTTCAGTCCTTCTTCCACGTTGTTATTATTGCTGTTTAACTGGTTATTTCCCTTTTTAAAACTTATTGTAAACCAAAATGTCGATCCCTGCCCGGGCTTGCTATCCACATTAATACGCGAATCGTGCAGTTCAATCAGTCGTTTACTAATGGCCAAACCCAGACCTGTACCGCCATATTTGCGCGTAGTATCTATCTCAGCCTGCTTAAATTGTTCAAATATAGCTCCCTGCTTATTTGGCGCGATACCTATACCGGTATCAATTACCGCAAAACGAATGCGTACATCATGCTCACTCTCCTGTATTACCTTTAAATCGATAGTAACGCCACCCTTTTCGGTAAACTTAATTGCGTTACCGGTAAGGTTTAGCAGGATCTGGATTAACCGTGTCCTGTCGCCCAAAATAACGTTAGGTACGGCTTGATCAATACTATGGCTAAGATAAATATTTTTTTCGCCGGCCTTATATTGCATCGAGCTGGTTATGCTTTGTACAACATCGCGTAAATCAACCCGTTGCTTTTCAAGCTCAACATTACCCGTTTCTATCTTGGCAAAATCAAGCACATCGTTTATCAGTGTCATCAGGTTTTCGGCCGAAAATTTCAGGATATTAAGGTTTTCTTTTTGGCTTTCGAGCGGGTTATCCTCTGCCAACAGGTGCGACATTCCTATTACCGCGTTAAGCGGCGTACGGATTTCGTGGCTCATTACCGATATGAACATATCCTTAGCCCGGCTTAACTGTATCGCCTCCTCGCGGGCGTTGATCAGTTCTATCTCTGCCTTCTTTTTAGCGGTTATATCAATAATTACTTCAATATATTTATCAACCTCGCCTTTACTGTTCAAAATAACCGAATTGATAACCGAAATCCAGAGCGGCTGCCCGTCTTTACGGTAAACCAGCAAATCAACATCGAAAGACTGCTTGTTCCGGGATAATTCGCGGGCTTTTTGAATGATAGATACGTCCGTCAGTTCACCTTTCAGCACATCGCCAAGGTGATTGTTGTGCACATCTGTCAGCCTGTACCCGGTAATGTGCTCAAAGGCGCTGTTTACCCATTCAACCTTGCCATCGCTGTTGTTAATTACCACGCCGCTGGCCGTACTGCTGGCTACTAATGATAGTAACATGAGCTGATCTTCGGCTTTTTTTCGTTCGGTAACATCAACCATTACGGCTATCTGCCGCTCAACCTGACCCGTTTCATTTAGCAACGGACTGTTTGACAGGAACACCCATAAAGGCGTTTTATCTTTTTTGTAGATTTTGATCTCTACCTCGTAAGGTCGTTTTTCTTCAACAGCCTTTACTGCCGATTTAAAAACCTCCAGGTCGCTGTCTTCACCCAGCAGCATGGTACCGAAAGCCCTGCCCTTCATTTCGGTAAGGGTATAGCCTATGGTGTTTTCAAGGGCTTCATTCATCCATACCACCCGGCCTTGCGCATCCCGGATCAGAATGCCGCTTGGCGATTTGCGGGCCGCGAACGATAAAATTTCCACCTCCTGCTCGGCGAGTTTACGTTTGGTAATATCAATAATTACCCGGATTGACTTATCAACACTCCCGTCGGCATTATAAATCAAGGAATTCATTACCGAGATCCATTTCGGAGAACCATTTTTGGCATTAAAGAATAATTCTATCTCGTATGGTTTCTTATCGCGGATGGCCTCATCCAGCTTTTCTACAGCTTCGGGGCTCAATGGCTTGCCCTGTATTACATCGCGTAAACGGCGGTGTTCCACATCGGCAAAACTATAACCGGTGATATTTACGAAGGCATCATTGGTCCATATAATCTGGTCGGCGGCGTTACTGATCACTACGCCGTTACTTACCTTGCTGGCCACCAGCGAAAGCTGTTCAAGTTCCTGCGCCACCTGTTTTTGGTGGGTGATGTCGCGTCCGCTTGCAAACCATTTGTCGTCCTTAAAAGTAGCCGACCAACTGATGCATTTGGCGCCGTTTTCCCCGGTTAGTACCGTGGTTTCTATTTCAAATTTACGTTGCTGTTTGGCAATGCCGTTTTTTAATGCAGATAATGATCGCTCACGTTCCTCTTCCGGAAAAAAATCCCAGATAGCTTTATCCTTAACCTCGTCCGGAGTATATCCAAGCACCCATTTTACTGCGCGGTTTATGTGCCCGATTTTAAAATCCCTGTCCATAATACAATGGATATCGGGCGAGCTATCAAACAGATCATGAAACTCTTTATAGGCAACCAGGCTCTGCTCCAACTCAAGCTTTTGTTTTCGAAGCAAAAAATGCGACATTACCTCATCGGCAAGTACCCTAAGCGCGTCCTTCTGCTCTGCCGTTAGTTTACGGGGCTTCTTATCCATTACGCACAAAGAGCCAAGCCGGTGACCGTCGGGGTCAACTAACGGGGCGCCTGCATAAAAACGCAGGCCGTTGGCGCAGGCAAAAGGATTGGCTTTTAATTCCTCATCCTGCTGTATATCGGTTATTTCAAGAAGCGCGTCTGATTGAATGGTGCGGTTGCAAAAAGCGTCGGCGCGGGGTGTTTGGTCCGCGTCGACGCCATAAGTTGATTTAAACCATTGCCTGTCGGCATCAATAAGGGTGATGAATGCCACAGGCGCCTGGCATATATAGGATGCGAGCCGGGTAATGGCGTCGTATTCCTTTTCGGGCAAGCTGTCAAGTACCCTGTACGATTGCAGGGCGGCTAAACGTTTGTTTTCGGCACTGGTAGAAGCTTGCCTGTCTGTCATTTTTTATTATTCCGTATCCTTATCCCGGTACAGCGGGAAATCTTCCATTAATTTATGGACTTTTTTACGAACTTTTTTAATAGAATGTTCATTTTCAGGATCAGAAATTACAGCGTCTATCAATTCAACTATTTCTTCCATGTGTTTTTCTTTTAAACCACGGGTTGTAATAGCAGCAGTACCTACACGGATGCCCGAAGTTACAAATGGCGATTTATCATCAAACGGCACCATGTTTTTATTAGCCGTGATATCGGCGGCAACCAACGCGTTCTCGGCAGCTTTGCCGGTAATGTTTTTATTGCGAAGGTCGATCAGCATCAGGTGGTTATCGGTACCGCCGGATATTAACTGATAACCGCGCTTAACAAATGCTTCAGCCATAGCTTCGGCATTCTTTTTAACCTGTACAATGTATTTCATGTAGCCATCGCTCAAAGCCTCGCCAAAAGCGATAGCTTTAGCAGCAATGATATGCTCCAGCGGGCCACCTTGCGTACCCGGGAAAACAGCCATATCCAATAATGACGACATCATCCTGATCTCGCCTTTTGGCGTTTTTAATCCCCATGGATTTTCAAAATCCTTACCCATCATAATCATACCGCCACGTGGGCCGCGCAGGGTTTTGTGGGTGGTAGTAGACACGATGTGACAATGCGGAAGCGGATCGTTCAGCAAACCACGGGCGATAAAGCCTGCAGGGTGAGCGATATCGGCCAGTACCAAAGCACCAACTTCATCAGCTACTTTACGGATAAACTCATAATCCCAATCGCGCGAATAGGCCGAAGCGCCACAAATGATCAGTTTCGGTTTTTCGCGCAGGGCTACTTCCTTCAACTGCTCATAATCAACGCGGCCGGTTTCCTTATTCACCCCGTAAAAATGAGGCTCATATAATTTACCCGAAAAGTTTACAGGAGAACCATGTGTTAAGTGACCACCATGCGAAAGATCAAAACCTAATATTTTATCGCCCGGTTGAAGCACGGCAAGCAAAACCGCCGCGTTGGCCTGCGCACCAGAGTGAGGCTGTACGTTAACCCACTCGGCGTTGAACAGTTGTTTGGCACGTTCAATAGCAATGGTTTCAATTTCGTCAACCACCTGGCAGCCGCCGTAGTAGCGTTTGCCGGGTAAACCTTCGGCATATTTGTTGGTAGCTACCGAACCCGCAGCTTCCATAACCTGCCTGCTTACAAAATTTTCAGACGCTATCAGCTCAATACCTTCTTCCTGGCGCTGCTGTTCTTCATCCAATAACTTAAATATCAGTTTGTCTCTTTTCATTGTGTGATTTTAACGGCGCAAAGTTAAGCAAATGTTACAGATTTGAGACGTTAGATGTGAGATTTGAGACGCCGTAAGCGTAGATTTTAAAAAGGTTTTATACTGCCTAATTTTATTTGCTATTCAGGCCTTTACGACGAATAAACCATTCGTTTACATCTTCAATTCTAATGATCAAGTAGTGGGGATTTAAAATCTTAAAATTTGAGTTTGTTTGGATCAAGCCGGTTATCCCAAAACATCAGAAGTTCGATATTGCCAGATGTCACACGATAAAATAAACTCACTTGTTTTACCACCACACATTTATGTACATCGCTTCTTGCAGATCGAGGATAAAGTAGCGGATTATTTACAATATGACCTATTACTTCGTCTGTTCGCTTAATGAAGGCTGCTATCTCTTTAATAGTCCAGTACTCATTCAGATACTCTAACACTTGGGAATAGGTTAACTCCGCAACAGGAGACCAAATAACATCGGGCTTTGACATTATTTGTTCAAAAAACGCGATCTTATTTTTTCCATCACTTTTTCGTGCGGAATACCCTCACCTTGATCCAATTGGCTTTTAGCCTTATTGATAGCTTGCTGAACCAGGGGTGGAATATCTGACCAAAAATCACCATCTGATAAGCCCAATAATGAGTTTATTTCATTAAGTATAACATCATCCTGAGTTTGAATGATTTTCTCAACCATTTTATACTTTACCGAAATATCCATGAGTTTCAACTTTATATAAAGGTAGTAATTTTTAGAGAAAGGAAAGGCTTACTCACTCCTCAAACTTTTAACCGGATTAGCAAATGCCGCCCTAATGGTTTGTAAAACAATCAAAACAGCGGTAACAGCCGTAAGCACTACTATCGATACCACAAATGGCGATAAAGACATATCGATACGATAAACATAATCATTAAGCCACTTTTGCATAATAACATAAGCCAGCGGGCAGGCTATTAAACCGGCAATGATCACCACACCCAAAAAGTCCTTTAGAAACAAACCTGTGATACCTGCAACTGATGAACCGAGCACTTTGCGGATGCCTATCTCCCGGGTACGTTTTTGGATGCTCAGGGATATCAATCCCAACACTCCAAGCAATACAATAATCACAGCCAAAACAGCAGCTATGTATGCGGCCTTTTTTAGTTGCAACTCGGTGGTGTAAAGCTTTGTCAGGGCATCATCCATAAAATGATACTCGAAGGGGGCGTTAGGAATAAGCTCGGCCCATTTCTTTTGTACCGCGTTTAGGTTTTGCTGCATATCGCCCACCTTTAGCTTGAATGAAAAGTAGCGATAGGCGGTATAATAATTAACGTTCACAAATATCACCGGCTTGATGCGTTCATGCAGCGAACCAAAATGAAAATCGGCAGTGACACCGCCAATAGTATAAGGGATTGCCACATTGCCTTGCTGAATGATTATTTTTTGGCCGATAGCATCATCTGGCTGTTTAAAGCCCAATGCTTTTGATTGCGTTTCGTTAATGGCCACCAGCGTTGAATCGGCTGTTTTGTAAACCGGTTTGAAAAATGTACCGGCTTTTATGGGGATATTATAAGTTTCGGCGTAGTGGCTATCATCCATTAAAATTTGCGCGGCAACCGCCTGCACCGCAGTAGATCCCTGCCGGTAAACGGGAGAATTTACTCCGTTGGCCCCATCCGGAATCTCGAACGAGAGCGACACACTGCTTACCTGCGGCAATTGTGCCATTTGTTCACGAATGGCCTCCATTTTACTTACACCCGCTGCCGACCAATCGCGTGGTAGCTGCGCATACACAATATAATCTTTGCTATACCCCAAACTGTTGCCAAAAAACAAACTGATTTGTTTTGAAACAATAATAGCCCCAATAAATACCACCGCCGCTGTAGTAAACTGAAAGGCTACAAGCGCCTTTCTGAAAAACACACGTTCCTTCACCGCCGTCAGCTTACCTTTTATCGCATCAACCGAGCGTAAGGCCGATAGCACCAATGCCGGATATATACCGGCAAGCCCTCCTACCAGCAGCACAAATACCAACAAAACCGGGATAACGTAAACAGGAAAAGCCAACAGACCTTCTATCTCCCTGCCCAAAACATTGCTAAAATATGGTCTGGCGAATAGGTAAATAATAACTGCGAATAATGTTGCAAAAAGCACCATCAGCACCGACTCGACCAAAAACTGCCAGATCAGTTGCTTACGCAAACCGCCAAGCACTTTCCTCACCCCCATCTCCTTCATCCGGCCCGATGAACGACCAATGCAGATATTTACAAAATTGATAACCGCCATCAATAAAATAAACAAGGCGATAGCCGACAGCGTGACGATCATCTTTTTAACCACTCCGCCATCGGCAGTAAGGTTGTAATCCTTTAGCGAAACAAGGTATGGGGTGAGATCTTTAGCCACCTGCGGAATAGAATTCTTTACAAGCAATTCGCGCATAGCCCTTTCAACCGCTTTCGGGTCAACTCCTTTTTGCAGTTCGATATAGTTTACCCATTGCGCGTTGTTCCAGTTATTAACCGCGAAATTCCAAAAGCTATTTGAACTTTGCCCGAAGAAAAAATCAGAATTATTACTCTCGTTTAAATTGGTGACCGAGTTTTTGGGTAACTGGGGTAAAACTCCGGTTATGGCAAAATCGTGCTTGTTACCGTTAAAATTTTGAAAGTTTAGCGTTTGCCCTACCACATCTGTTTTACCAAAATATTTTAAGGCCATGCGCTGCGTTATCACCACCGATAAAGGGCCGTTCAATGCGGTAGCCGCGTCGCCGTGCAATAGTTTAAAGCCGTACATTTTCAGCAGTGTACTATCGCCAAACTGCATACATTCCCTGAAACTTTTTTCGCCTTTGCTTACTATGGATGTAATGCCGTTGAAGCTGTAGTAGTTGGCAACGAGGTTAGGATAATTTGCCTTTAGCGCCTTGGGCAAAGCATCAACAGAAGCGATATCCGCACCCTGGTTAGCATCGTGCCATTTACTTAGGATGATATATTGATTATCTGCATTTTGCAGTTCATCGTTTATGCGGAGTTCCCCCCAAACATAAGCGCCAATAAGCAGCGTAAAGGCTATCCCAACCGAAAGGCCAAATATGTTAATAATTGAAAACGCTTTGTTTTTCCAAAGGTTGCGCCAGGCAATTTTAAAGTAGGATTTCAGCATCAGTTACAGGATTTACACAAAAATGCGATTCAATAACCGATAAACGCTGTGGCGAAGTGTTAAATAATGTTATTTATTGGAGAGCTTAAAGCGTAAAGCTGAAGGCGAAAAGCTTCTCTCTAACTTCTCAAAGCATTTCGCTTTCGGCTTTCCGCGTTCTGCTTTTAGCTCCCAGCTTTAACTTTCAGCTTCAAAATGGCTTTCCGCCCCTGCCCTTGGCGAGATCCAAAAGTTGTTATACCCCAAACCTATCTGAATATCAATCAACTCCTGCTGCAGCATCTCCAACACCGCCAAAAAGTTATATACAAAATGCACCTTATTTTCAGATTCTTTGGCGATGGCTTTAAAATCCAGCATTTTATTGATCCGGAGCAGATCGGCAACGGCCTTTTTTTGTTTTTCGATGGTGTAGGGATATTGCACTACGGTGTGTTTCACCTCTTCGCTGCGACGGGCGAAATTGCGCATCATCCGTTCGTACACTACCGCCAAACGGTAAAGCGTAAGCTCGGATAGTTCTTCGCCGGGAACGGCTACCTTTTCAACCTGCTCTAAATCCTGCCTGATATTGCCCCGTTTTTCCTGCTTAAAGCGCTCATCTTCCATCGGCTTTAACTCATCGCAGGCTTCCTTAAATTTCTTATATTCAATGAGCTTTCGGATCAGGTCTCCTTTAGTATCGGCCTCGTCGGTTAAACCACCAGCTTCAAAGCGGGGCAGCAGCATTTTAGCTTTGATGCGCATCAGGGTTGCCGCCACAAAAATAAATTCGCTGGCAATTTCCATGTTCAGGCTGCTCATCTGGTGCAGGTAATTCAAAAAGTCGTCGGCAATTTTGGCTATCGGGATATCGTGGATATCCAGTTCATCGCGCTCAATGAAAAACAGCAAAAGGTCGAACGGGCCTTCAAACTGGGGCAACCTAATGGCAAAACTATCGTCGGTCATATTAAAGTGAGGTCAAAAATAAGCAATTTAGCAGTATTGAAACGGCGTAAAGTTTGTTGGCCTCAACAACTTATCCTTACCTGTTATACGGAAACTCGTTAACCCAGTGAAACCCGCGGTTTATCAGCTTAAAATTTTTCATATCGAATTTTTTCAGGTTGATATGAAGCGAATCCAAACCAAACTTACATTTCAAAACCAGGCTGTCTTTACCTATTTCGGTATACGTAAAATTATATTTAGCAGAGGTATCTGCATAGGTAAACATCACGATGGTATGCGCCTTGATATTTTCCCTGAAAGCATAATTCTGGGTACTATCATTCATTTTTTTAACCATGGCATAGCCCGAATTGCTTACTATCAGTTTGCGCCACCTCACAGTATTGGTAGTTAGCGGCGCGATAGTGTCTTTATTTACCACATAATTGCCGATATCATAAATACCGTAAAAGTGAGGCTTTTTAGCAGCGTCGCCATATTGGGCAGCAGCCTGTATATCACCATAAATATTTGATATCAGCAAATAAACCAGCATTACGTACTTTAAAACGCAAAGTGTTATATTTTTCCATTTTCGCCCGAACCTATGCGGTTCAATTTCTGACGGCGGCGCTGTTTTATTCAGGAAAAAGAAATTGATAAGCCTATGCGCATCCTTTGCTAACAAAAACAATGACATGATTACCAACGTGGTTGAAAGTAATTTAACCGGCACATCAAAACAATAGTTAATGGCCATAATATTACCGGCTACTACCAAACCCAATACCGCCCCCAATGTGGTGGTTTTACGGAAAAACAACAACAAACCGCAACTAACCTCGGCTATGCCGGTAAAATAGTTAAACCCCGTAGAATAGCCCATATACGTCCAGGCCAGGCCCATTGGCGAAGCATCACCAAACGATTGTAGCAACCTGCCGGGCGACGGGGATGGGAATTGCAACTTAATAACTTTTACAAAACCATAGCTAAGCATCGTTATGCCCACATAGTATCTTAAAATAACACATAACCAATAAAACAGCTTATTGTAGTCGCGCGCTTTCCTATCCAATACCGACCAGATCAATGTGCCTATAACCGATAAGGTTGTTATAAATAAAATAACCAGATAATCGTACGTTGTATCGCCGCTACCGTTGGTAAACGTGGTAACGGGTTCAGCCCGGTTCAGCAAATGTTTGGAAAGCCAGGGAATGATGGTATGAAAGGGCTCAATCAGGTAGCCGGCAATAACATCAGTATAAGGCAGCACGCCATTGGGATTAAAAAAGATGTGCAATGTAAACAGCAGCAAGAAAAACCTTAAAGCTATTTTTTTCGGGCCCGACCAATGAAGCGGGGCTGTGATAGTTTCGGTCATAAAACAAGGTTAACGGTTATGTAGGACTAAATATAATAATTTACAATGATGCACCGCGTGCATTAAACTTTAGCTGCTGCAATTACTATTCATAAAAAAGCATCCAAATAATTAATACATTTAAATGTCCTGAATTTAACAATAATTACCGTATTTTGCAGGTTAAACACCCTTACAAATGTCGATGCAGGTACCGGCCGGAAATTTATTACAAAAAATAAATTATCCATCTGATTTAAAGCAACTTAACGAGACTGAGCTTGAACAGGTGTGCCAGGAGCTACGCCAGTATATTATTGACGTGGTATCGGTTAATGGCGGCCACTTCGCTGCCAGCCTTGGCGTTGTTGAGCTTACTGTGGCTTTGCAATATGTACTGAACACCCCCTACGATCAGTTAGTGTGGGACGTAGGCCACCAGGCTTACGGCCATAAAATATTAACCGGCCGCCGCGACCAGTTTCATACCAATCGCGTACACGGTGGTATCAGCGGTTTCCCGAAACGTTCGGAAAGTGAATATGATACCTTTGGCGTAGGTCACTCCTCAACTTCTATATCGGCTGCTTTAGGCATGGCCGTTGCGTCGCAGTACAAGGGCGAAACCGACAGGCAGCACGTTGCCGTTATTGGCGATGGATCCATGACGGCCGGTATGGCCTTCGAGGCCCTGAACCACGCCGGTATCGAAAACTCGAACCTGCTGGTAATCCTGAATGACAACAATATGGCCATCGACCCTAACGTTGGGGCTTTGAAGGAATATCTTACCGACATCACCACATCAAAGCCTTACAACCGTTTCAGGGATGATATTGCACACGTGCTGGCCAAGTTATCTTCCATTGGCCCGGATGCTTTTAAAGTAGCCCAAAAACTTGAAAAAAGCATTAAAGGCACCCTGCTAAAACGCAGCAACTTTTTCGAGGCACTTAAATTCAGGTATTTCGGCCCTATCGACGGGCACGACGTAAACCATCTGATCAAAGTGCTAAAAGATCTGCGTGATATCCCGGGACCGAAACTTTTACATTGCATCACGGTAAAAGGTAAGGGTTACGCCCTTGCCGAAAAAGACCAGACCAAATGGCACGCGCCCGGTTTGTTTGATAAAATTACCGGCGAAATAAAAAAAGCGAAATACGATAAGCCGCAGCCTCCCAAATACCAGGATGTTTTTGGGCTTAGCATTATAGAACTGGCCGGGCAAAACCCTAAAATAATGGGCATTACCCCGGCTATGCCATCAGGCTGTTCATTAAACCTGATGATGAAGGCTATGCCTAACCGGGCTTTTGATGTGGGCATTGCCGAGCAGCATGCCGTAACCTTCTCTGCCGGTTTAGCTACCCAGGGCCTAACGCCGTTCTGTAATATTTACTCCAGCTTTATGCAGAGGGCATACGACCAGGTAATTCATGACGTAGCCATACAAAAGCTTAATGTGGTATTCTGCCTTGACCGTGCCGGCTTTGCCGGTGCAGACGGCGCTACACACCACGGCGCTTATGACCTGGCCTATATGCGTTGCATCCCGAATATGACGGTATCTGCCCCAATGAACGAGGAAGAGCTGCGCAACCTGATGTACACCGCCCAACAGGAAAATATGGGTCCGTTTGTGATTCGCTATCCGCGCGGTAACGGCGTTATGGTTGATTGGCAAAGGCCGTTTAAAGCAATTCCGGTTGGTAAAGGCCGTAAAGTTTGCGAGGGAGAAGATGTGGCGATACTTTCTATAGGAGCCATTGGCAATGAGGTAGTAAAAGCAACCGCCGCGCTTAATGCCGAAGGTTATAACCCGGCCCACTATGATCTGCGCTTTGTAAAACCGCTTGATGAAGCCTTACTGCACGATGTGTTTAAAAACTTTGACAAGGTAATTACCGTAGAGGACGGCTGCCTGGAAGGCGGCATGGGCAGCGCGGTGATTGAATTTATGGCAGACAATGGTTATACCAACATCAGCGTTAAACGTTTAGGCATCCCGGACGAATTTATTGAGCACGGAGAACAACCCGAACTTTGGGCCGAATGTGGTTACGATGCCGCAGGCATAGCCCGCCAGGTACGCAGCATGACCGAAAAACGGACGGTGAATACAATAGCGTCGTAGCCCCCCGGCCCCCTGAAGGGGGAGTAAAAGTGAGTTTTAATTTTTCAATCATTTCTCTGAAAATGGCAGGTATTATTACCAATACGTCTGTGTTACGCATTTGCTGATAGCATATACCCAAGAAAGGAGAATAATTTTAACATTCAGGAAAATTAACACCCCTCCCACTGTAACTTAAATCCGCAACCTGCATCTTATGGGACATAAACTGCAACCATGTCCTTAGTTATAAAAAATCTTACCAAACAATACAATAAAGATAAAACAGGCCTGTCTGATTATTCTATCACTATAGAAAAGGGCGTTTTAGGTTTACTTGGGCCAAACGGGGCAGGTAAATCAACGCTGATGAAAATAATTGCTACCATCAGTAAGCCCACTGCGGGTACGCTATTTTTAGATGGTGAGGACATTGTGGCCAATCCCGATAAAATCCGCAAAATACTGGGATACCTGCCACAGGATTTTGGGGTATACCCTAATCTTAACGCTCATGAATTTCTGGAATATATAGCCGCCATGAAAGGCGTTGGGGGTCCCAACCTGCGCAAACGGATAGATCTGCTGCTGGAAGGTGTAAACCTGACTACCGATGCCAAACGGCCTATAGGTTCTTACTCGGGCGGGATGAAACAGCGTATAGGGATAGCTCAGGCCCTGCTTAATGATCCCAAAGTACTGATATTTGATGAGCCAACCGTTGGCCTTGACCCCGAAGAGCGGGTAAGGTTCAGGCAACTGATCTCTGATCTGGCGGATGATTGTATCATTATCCTCTCGTCGCACATCGTATCGGATATTGAAACCATTGCTGATGAAGTTGCCATTATGAAAAGCGGCAGGCTGATTGCCAAAGCCACCCAACCCGATATCATACAACAGGTTGAAGGCCGCGTGTTCGAAGTTTTGGTTAACAGCGATGAACTTGGCGTTATTAAAAGCACGCAGCAGATTATTGATACCAGCAGGCAAAAAGATAAAACCAGGGTACGTTATATTTTAAAAACGGATCAGCCCTACACTTCATCAACCGGTGTTGCCGCCACTTTAGAAGATGCTTATTTATTTTTAACTCAAAAAGCCTGATTACGTGCAATACATTTACAGCATTATAAAAGCCGATTACCTGCAGCGTACCCGCAGCTACGCTTTTTTGATTACACTGGCTGTTACCTTTTACGCGGCTTATTCTTTTGTGCCGCCGCCTACAGCCTCGTATACCACACTAAACGTTGTTGGCTATAAAGGGGTTTACAATTCGGCCTGGGTAGGTTATGTTTCCGGAATGATGACGGCTATCATGCTTTCGCTTTACGGTTTTTTTTTGGTGAACGGCGGCATTAAAAAAGATATTGATACCGAAGTAGGCCTGATAATAGCCACCACCCCTATCACCAATTTTGGGTACCTGCTAAGTAAAATGCTCAGCAACTTTATGGTATTGTTGACTATCGCGGGCTGTACGTTCATCGTAAGCATAATCATGTTTTTTGTACGTACCACGGGCTATCCGTTTCTGATCGGCAATTTTATAATCCCTTACCTGACATTCGCGCTCCCGGCGCTGTTTTCCGTATCGGCGCTCGCTGTGGTTGCGGAGGTATTTTTAGGCCGAAAAAGCATACTGCAATACATTGTTTTCTTCTTCTTTTTCGGAATTATGATGGCTAATGTTGAAAATCAAAAAAACGATGCTGTTGCAACCTTCATTGATATGTTTGGCGTACATAGCCTTACCGGCAGCATAAAAAGCCAGGTAAACAGCCAGTTTCACGAACATATAACCGGGGTTAACCTGGGGTTTACCTTTAACCGAAAACAAGCGTTTAAAACCTTTGAATGGAACGGCATAACCATAACCGGCATCTTTTTAGTTAGCCGCCTGGTTTGGTTAGTGTTAGCCCTGGGGATTGTGTATTTTTCCTCATTCTTTTTCCACCGGTTTGATTTTAAACAATCAGCCCGTAAAACAAAAAAAGCAGTAGCCGATATACAACCTAACCGGCACACGGTTCTTCCATCAAATGGTATCAGTATGCAATTGCTGCCTCGTTTAGTTACCAATTACGGCATAATCCCTTTTATCAAAACTGAATTGTTATTGCTGATCCGTAAAGGCAATAAATGGTTTTGGCTGGTTAACGGCGGCGCATGGATAAGTATGTTTTTGGTGCCGATCAATGTAGCCCATTTATATTTACTGCCTGTATTGTGGTTTCTGCAGGTAACCCGCTGGTCTGATCTGGCTACGAAAGAAGAAGCTAACCGCCTCCATTATTTTACCTATGCAGCGTACAAGCCTTTACAGCGTATGCTATTGGCGCAAATTATAGCCGGCATGATCCTGGCGCTGCTGCTTGCTCTGCCCTTGGTAGTACGGTATGCTATCGCTTTGGATTATTATGCTGTATTTAATATTGTTAACGGGGCGATATTTGTTGTGATGCTGGCCGTGTGCCTGGGCATCGTTAGCAGGGGCAAAAAACTATTCGAAATACTGTTTTTCCTGCTTACTTACATCATTACCCAAAAAGTAACATTTGTTGATTACCTGGGAGCCGTAAGCCATGATAACCATATCGTTTATATTGTAATTTTATTAAGTGTAAATGTTATTTTAATGCTCGCGGGCTTTGGAGTAAGGCGTTGTCAGTTGAGACATGTGTAATATTAAAAACTCCTGTATTCATCGTTACTGATAGTGGGTCCTTAAAGAAATTATCTCTACAGTAAGTTCGTTAACCCTATAAATAATCCTATGTTCATGATCGATGCGCCTCGACCACATTCCTGAATAATTGTACTTTAATGCTTCTGGCTTGCCGATCCCGGTAAACGGCGACTGTATAATGGCTTCAATTAATGCGCGTATCTTCTTTAATTTTTGAGTATCCCCGATTTTCTTCCAGTGATCAAGATCGTTGATCGCCTTTTAAGAGAATACTATTTCCATACATCGTCTAAGGATATAATAACCTTTTTACCGTCCTTCAATTCCTGTATACTGTCGTCAAGATGTTTAATCATAGCCGGATTAGCCATAATTCTATCGGTTTCGTCTAACTCGCTTTCTTCGTTATATGGAACCTCTAAAGCCTCAAATATCGCTTTTATGGCTCGTAATTGAGCTTCAGTATTTGGATGCGCCACAAGTGTTTTCATATTACAAATATAAAGTTTAATTGTCCCTTTTATTCTAAACTCAATGCGCTTTATAACTTACAATATCATTATACACCGCCCTGAATGAGCTGCGGATACCAAAGGTTAACATCGATGTTTTATCATTAAACTGGCTGTTTTTATCGCGGCGTATCAGGCCGCCAAGCTCAAAGCGCAGGTTATATTTAGGATTTAAAAGGTAAGCTACCTTGCCTTCAACATATACCATGTTGGTGGTAAGCCCCTGCCCTGTATAGTTACCTAACTGGCGCGCCGGATCAATATAGCCCAAAAACAGGTCCTTGCCATAGTTAAGGTTATCTTTATCAAGGCCGTAATGGCCGTAATCAACCTCGCCCGAGAAATCAAAACGTTTGTACGAGTAATTGAGCAATGCTACGGCCTCGCGGAAATTGGCGCCCCAGGGATGACCGATAGGTTCGCCGTTTTCGGCATAATTGATAACAGATGATCTTTCTGAATAGGTGTACGGTTTGGCGTTGTTAGTTTCCAGCAGGTAATTTAAACCCTTTACGTTGAAAAGGTTGGCGCCTCTTATACCAAATTGCCATGCATATTTATTACGCGAGCTGCCATTGCTTGAAAAAAAGTTTTTTGACTCAAACTCGTCCAGCGCGAACTGTCCGTAAGCCGTAACACCATCGGTAAGCTTATACTTTCCGGTTAAACCGACCAAGGCGTTATCCGGCGAACCGTTTGAGGCCTCAACCGGCCTTAAAAACAGGATAGGGTTTATGTAAGTAAAATCAAACCCACGCGAATGCCCCAGGTCATCTTTGGCTGCCCAGATCACGGCATCGAAGAAACCGAGCGATAAACGATCAGTCACATTCCAGTCAAGGTAATGGAACACACCAAACTTCTTCCTGTCGCCATTGTCAACCTTTACCGAAAGCGGGTCGTTAAAATAAGCCCACATAGCCATATACCGTACATTGCCCAGCATAGCGGTCAACTTAAAAAAGGGATAGGGCGAGGCATAATCAGATAACAAAAGCGAACGGTAACCATCGCCTATAAAGGTTTTATCGCGCCCGGCGCTTAAATTTAAAAATTTCGCGGGTGTGTACGAAACATTCGCCGTTATATAACTCCAACGGTACTCGTTACCGTAGTTTGCGGCGTAAGCCTGCCCAGGTGCAATACCCACCTGGTTAACATAGGTAGAAAGATAAGCGGGCAGCACCGCGCGGTTTTCGTACCCGGCTATGTTGTATGAAAAATTATTGCCAAACGAGCCGCCAATTTGCAAGCCGAGCGTACCAAAGTTGGTATTTTTCTTTCCCGAAAAATCGCGGCTCAGGTTTAAGTCGGGCAGCAGATCGGCATAAAAAGTCGAGTTGCCTGTTTTTACATCTATCTGGTGCTCATTAAAAAAGCGCCCTTTCAGTCCATTGGCGTTCATCAACGAATCGTAATGAATCTTAAGCAGCGAATCATCGGCCATAAAAGGCTTTAATGAACTGTGAAAACGTGTTTTAGTTGAATACACATCTTCATTAAGCTTTTGGTAAAACTGGTAATTATAGGGTTGGTATATGGATTGAGCCTCAGTTATCCGGCTCATCAAAAACAATAAAATAATGCTTGTAAATATTTTCTTCATATAGAGGTTTGTGTCCTATCCTGTTATTCGAAATAATTCAATGTATTGAAGCCGCTTTTTTTCAGGTATTCATCTTTTTTAACCCTTTGCAAATCTGCCTGCATCATATCGGCAACCAGGGCATCAAGGTTATATTGAGGTTTCCAACCCAATTTCTGCTGCGCCTTTGAGGCATCGCCAATAAGCAAATCAACTTCGGTAGGCCTGAAATACTGCGGGTCAACCTTTACTACGGTTTGTCCAAACCTGAGCGCGTTTAAGTTTAAACCAAGTTCATGGGCTTTTTGTTCGTCAATATCTATAATCACTCCGCGTTCGTTCGTTCCCTTACCGCTAAACTCAACTTCTATGCCCAGTTCGGCAAAAGCAATCCTGATAAAATCGCGTACCGTTGTAGTTACGCCGGTTGCTATTACAAAATCTTCCGGGGTATCCTGTTGCAACATCAGCCACATGGCCTCCACATAATCTTTGGCGTGGCCCCAATCGCGCTGTGCCGATAGGTTGCCTAAATAAATGCAATCCTGCAAACCAAGGGCTATTTTAGAAGCCGCCCTGGTAATTTTCCGGGTAACGAAGGTTTCGCCGCGAACGGGGCTTTCATGGTTAAAAAGTATTCCGTTGCAGGCGTACATGCCATAGGCCTCGCGGTAGTTCACCATAATCCAGTAAGCATAAAGCTTAGCTACCGCATAAGGCGACCGCGGATAAAACGGTGTAGTTTCACTTTGAGGCACTGCCTGCACCAAACCGTAAAGCTCAGAAGTAGAGGCCTGGTAAACCCTGGTAGTTTTGGTAAGTTCAAGGATCCTGATGGCTTCCAGTATGCGCAAGGCACCTATCCCATCGGCATTGGCGGTATATTCGGGCGTTTCAAAACTCACCTTAACATGGCTTTGAGCCGCAAGGTTATAAATTTCGTCGGGTTTTACTTCCTGGATGATCCGGATCAAATTGGTCGAGTCGGTAAGGTCGCCGTAATGAAGCCTGAACTTTACGTTCGTTTCATGCAGATCGTGGTAAAGATGGTCAATCCTGTCGGTGTTGAATAACGATGACCGGCGTTTTATCCCATGTACCTCATATCCCTTATTTAACAAAAACTCTGCTAAATAAGCCCCGTCCTGACCTGTAATTCCCGTTATTAACGCCTTTTTCATTAAAAATGACAGTACATGCTTAGTATATTACAATAATATCCAATTTTATTGAAATTACCGCTTGTTGGGGAAGATATAAGATATAAAGAGAGTAGCGGTAGTTGGCTGTGGCAGTAGTAGTTTTTGTCTGAACCCGAATTTGGGGGAGTCATTTCAATTTATAGAACTTAAACAACATCAAAGGTAAGGAACGGTGTAATCCCCAAAACAAAAAGCCGAAATCGAACATCCGAATTCCGAAATCAACACTATTCCATCAACGGCCAGAATTGGTGTAATCCCCAAAACAAAAATCCGAAATCGAACATCCGAATTCCGAAATCAAAACTATATTCCGGCCACAGTGTCTTCCAGTTCCTGGTACCAATCGGCACCGTATTTGCGGATCAGCGGATCTTTTAAAAATTCATGAACATGTACCTTTAACTCATTGCCGAAGCTGCAGGCCGGGCTGCAGATGTTCCAGCGGTCGTAATTCAATACATCAAACTCCGGATACGAGGTTATGCGGATGGGGTATAAATGGCAGGAGATGGGCTTTTTCCAGGTTACAGCACCCTCTTCCCAGGCTTTCTCAATACCGCATTTGGTAATACCGTTTTCCCATATCACATAGGCGCATTCTTTATTGGTATCAACACAGGGTGTAGTATAATCGCCTTCAAAATCGGTTACGTAAACACCCTCCTTCTCGATGGTGGCAATACCTTTGGCTGTAAGATAAGGCTTTACTTTAGGGTAAATCTCCTTTAAAATATCAAGTTCATCGGCATTAAGCGGCGCGCCTGAATCGCCTTCAAGGCAGCAAGCCCCCTTACATTTGGTTAAATTGCAAACAAAGTTTTCTTTTACCACATCCTCGTGCAGTAATACATTGCCAACCTCAATCATCTTTTCAAAATCAATCTTTAATAGGATTAAGGGGATATTTAAGCCCCGTTGCCGATTTTAGTTCCATGCTCACGCTGCCTATCAGCACTTCAACATGGGCTTTAACCGGGATCCTGTTTTTATCATTAGTTACCCAAAGGTACAACTTACTATTTTTACGAAAAATACGCCCAGGGATTATTGCGGGGCTAAATTTAAGACAATTAAACTTACCCAGCGAACATTCAACCGTTTCGGTGCCTACATAAGTAATCTGCATTTTATGAAAGCTGTCTTCCAGAAAATATTGCAGATCAAAGGTATCGCCCTGTTTCAGCTTCGAAACATCGATGGCCCGCGCAAAATAATAAGCCGATACAAAATCAAAAGCCTCGCCCTGGTAATTATAAGTACCTTTATTTGCCGTTACTTTCTTATCCTTCTGATCGAAGGTAACGTTATCGGTATGGCGATATTTACCCTCACGCCTGTTTTCGGTATAAAAGTAGGGCATCAGCGTATTTTGATCAACGTATGATTCGTAGCGATTGCGCACTTTGTAAAACAGATCAAACGAACCTGCAGTTTTGCCTTCGGCAATTAAATGAAAAGCCGGGTTATCGCCAAACTTCTTATCGCTTGCCTCTACCTTAATGGTGGCTTCGGCAGCGGTAAAGAAGCCGTACTTCATTTTATAATCAAGTTTTTCGCCAGCCTTGAAAATAGATTCGTTGATCTTTTTCAACTCCTGTGCAAATCCGGCACAACACAGGGACACGAGCAGCAAGCAGGTAAAAGTGTATTTATTTATCAGCAGTTTCTTCATTTATTAATAGCCCTGATTTAGGGGCTTGTGATAGGACAACTGCTATTATAAATGGTTTAAACTATTTTTTATTGCCCCAGGCTCTGTAAATGTTTAATCCTTACGCTTATAGATGGGCACGGTTGAGCAAGGCTCGCCGAACATTAAGCTTTTTACTACCGCGCTTAACCTTTTGGTAAGCTCAACATATGCCGATGTAGGCACCTCGGTATCACCGCAACCTTTCAGCACAATACGCTGACCGCGGTATTGCTCAAAATCGGCCCGGGCTATCTGTTTTTCAAAAAGCACGGTTTCCAGCACATCCTTATCACCAAAAACAATTTCGCGGGCGTAAGGAGCCATGCGGTTAGCCAGCAGCATATAAGCCCAGGCAGGTACAATGGCATCTGCCGTGCAGGTTATGCCTATATTTTTACCTTCGTATTGCGCCCAGTCATGCTCCTTTATAAAATCCCTGAAATCCTTTTCCTTTAAAATAAGGCCGTGAAAAAGATTATCCTTTATATCGTAAATCACACGTTCGCCGGGGGGATAAAAATCTGCCGGGTCTATAGTAACCAAACCACTTTGCGCTACTTTGTTAATGATGTTCTCCTGGATCTCCATATCGCTTAAACAAAAAATCCGGGAGCAGCTGTATACCACTCCCGGATGCAAATTTACTTCAAATTTTGTTTAGAAAAATTTAGCTCTGTTATCTTTTACAGTAGCATTATCTTTAAGGGCCTCGATCAGCATGCCTTGCGAACGTTGCAGCATAGCCTGGATCACCTGTTCTTTTTGTTTTATAGCGTTTGATAATACAGGTGGATTAGTAAATCCGTCAACTACAAACACGTAAACGCCTTGTGTACCATCAATAGGTTTTGACACTTTGTTAACAGCCGACCCAAAAACAGAACCAATCACTTTGTACTCGGCAGATAAGCCCGGGATGATCGGGTTTGCAAATACTACGTTCTCAACCGGGGTAACTTTACCGCCAACTTTCTGAGCAACCTGCTCAATTGAGCCGCCCATAGCCGATTCAAATTTAGCCTGCAACTGTTTTGCTTTTACAGCAACGCGAACAGCGGGTTCAATTTGTTTTTTAACTGCTTCTAAAGGCAGGATACCTTTAGGTTTGATAGCGGTAAGGCGCGCAACAATATACTGATCGCCAACCTGGTACACTTTATCGCTGATATCACCTACATCGGCTTTATACGCCCACCTTACAATTTCGCGCGCGTTATCCAGGCCTGGTAAGCCTGATGCAACAGCGGTTACATCTTCGGCTGTGCGCGGTTTTAAGCCTTCTTTTCTAGCTTCGGCCTCAAAGTTATCAGGGGTTAACGATGCCAGGAATTTCTGGGCGTTGCTGTAAGCTATAGTTTGTGTTTTACTGCTGGCCGTTAATGGTTTATCAACAATACCAACTTTTACCAGTTTTACAGATCCTTTCTGATCTTCAACTTTAATAATGTGGTATCCAAATTGTGATTTGGCAACAATAACCGAGCCTTTTGCTGCTTTAAAAGCCGCATTGTAATATTCGGGAACCAAGGAACCTTGTCCGCCGCCCATGTTACCATTGGCATCAAACGATGGGATGTCACCGCCCTTTTCAGCGCTTCCTTTATCGGCTGAAAAAGTTTTGGCCAAATCGGCAAATGGTTTGCCGCCATCAATCAGTTTTTTGATTGAATCGGCCTTGGCTTTAGCTTTTTCGTCGCTGCCGCCAACTGATGCCAGGTCGATAAGGATATGTTTTGTTTTAACCGAATCAAAAGTAGTTTTAGCGTCAATAAGCTTAGCTACTTTGTAGCTGCCGTTTTCAAGATAAGGACCGTAAACAAAGCCTTTGGCAGCGTTAAACATGGTGGTATCCAATTTAGGCGAAATACTGCCTTTGCGCTGGAAAGTTAACGGCGCTTTTGTTTCGGCATTGATCTGTACAAACAGCGAATCGTTGGTTGAAGCCTTGAAATCCGCCGCCAGCTTTTCGGCCTGCAGCTTCGCCGCAGTGCTGTCTTCTTTTGAAGGCGCCGCGTTAAAGCTTACATATTCAAAATTCCTTGTATCCTGCGGGTTTTTAAACTCGTTTTTATGCGCATCGTAGTAAGCGCTGTAGTCCGCATCGGTTAACGTAACTTTGGCATCGGGTATTGAAGCATAATCAAGCATGGTGTATTTAAACTTAACCAGTTTGTTTTTCGCTTCATAGTCGTCGGTTGCATCCAGCGAGTTTGCGTAAAGACCATTAGTAACCAGGCTCATGTACTTGGTAGCTTTTTTGGCTTCAATCAGGTCGATAACGAAATCGCCCCAGGCTTTTACCTGTTCAGGCCCGGCTTTGCCCGATTTGATATAGGCTTTAAACTGATCATAACGGGAACGATCAAACTGGCCGGTTTGCGGATCAGAAAACTGACGAACGATCTGCGGATCGGGATTGTTATCACCAATCATTACATTCATCTCGTCATCGCCAACAACCAAACCCAGTTTTTCAATTTCTTTGGTCAGCAATAACTGGCTCAAAACCTGGTTCCAGGTGTTTTCCTGCAAATAGCTTGTTATCTGCGGTGAAATAGACTGGCCTTGCTGTTTAAACTGAGCCGAAGCCTGCTCCAATTTTTCATTAAATTTGTCGTAGGGCACTTTTTCGCCGTTTACAACAGCAAGCTCGTTACTATCGTCCCTGAAAAAGGAACCGCCAGACCTTACTACTTCGCTCACAATAAACGCAAGCAGCGCGAAACCAATAAAGAATGCGAGGATTTTCCCCATTCTTTCGCGCAAAAAACCCATTATACCCATATTACATTTATAATTATCTATTCTTTAAAAGAGGGCGCAAGATACAATTTTTACTAAAATTCTATAACACAAAATTTTCCTGAAAAAAAGTCATTATTGTGTAGCTTTTTCGTCTACGTGGATAATACCGGTGGCCTGCTGAAAAGTGGGGTTTAACAGCTTATCATCACTTTCAAAACTATCGCCGTTCATAACATTGCCGCCGCTAAGCAGGGCCTGTACCGGCTTTTTGGAGTAAACGCGCTTGGTTACCTGGTCCCAGAATAACTCGGCCGATTTGAAGGTTTCGTTTTTAGTATTGGTGGCCACCACATGCCCGTGAAATTCGATTAATTTTTCCTGCTCGCGCTGAATCCCGGTATCAGCCACAATGCTGCCCGACTGCAGGCCTGTTTCCTTATCAAAATAAACGATGTTTACGCCTTTAGGCATTATTTTATAAGGCTTTTTAATGGTTTGATAATCAATCATGAGCGGAGCGGTTAAATGGATCTCCACCCGTGCGCTGTCGCTCACAATCAAATCAAGCCCAACGGTTTTCTGGGCAACGGTATCAATCTGGTTGGCCGATATTTCCCTTACCTTTTTAAGGTCGTTTTCGCATGCCGATAGTAATACTGTTGATGATAACAGCAGCAGGCAAAAAACCTGTGTATATCGGGCCGGGCTACGCATAAAAAGGAGGTTTAGTCGAACTTATATTTGGTAAACCACTTATCGTTAAGGGTAAAGCCGAGGTGTATATTCACGTAGTTTTCCTTAACCAAACCATTCACCAGCGAACCGCGTTGACCGATTTCGGCAGAGATGTTGATTTTATAAAAGCTGGTACCATTGTTTGAACGTAATGGCAAACCTATACCAAATGTACCTGCATATCTTTTAATGGTGGTACCATTGATGTGCATATAGGTTTGGTCATAAATGGCGCCTATACGATAGTCAACTGTAGCAAGATAATTCCTGATGGTATTGATGTTAGGAATAAATGAGGCGCCAATATTAAATGTTTTGCTATCCTGAAGGCCCTGGTTTACACCGGCAATAGATAGATCCGACCATTTACCCATGGAGTAATCGGCACCCACTAAAAGCTTACCGTCGTTTTGGAAAGAGATACCGAACCTGTTGATCAGCGGCAGCTTAAGCTTCGATTTCGGGCCTACATTGCTTACCACACTATCAGCAGGAAGATCCTGGTTTCCGTTGGCATCGTTAAAATACTGGCTTACAACAAATGTACTTTGGGTATGTAAACGGGTGCTTGCCGAACCTGAATAACCGAATGTAAGGTGCTGGCTTTCTGAAAAATCAAATGAATACTGCGCGCCAAAATCATAATTTAAGCCGCCGATGGCATTACTGGTTTGAACTTTCGAGTTTATGGCACCTGCAAGGCCCGGAATTTCGGTTGTGGCCAAATCTTTTATATTACCAAAGATATATGATACGTTACCACCTAATAACAGGTGCTTACCTAAACCAAAACCGTAACCGATATAGGCTTTTGATAAGCTGCCATCGCCGCTGTAGGTATAGTTAACCGTGCTGGTATCAGCCGGCGAACCGGAATTACCCAGTTTACTTACCGATCTTTTATAACTATATCCCCGTTCGCTGTAAGGCAACAAGCCGAAACTTAGGGCCGAGCGCTTTGATGTAGGAATGGCGAAAGCCACATGGCTAAGCCTGAAGTTGCTGTTTTTTTGATTTGCCGCACCTGTTTGAGATAGCGTTAAAAAATTGCCATACAAACCAACATCAAAGGTGGTGAGGTTGATAGCACCGTATGACGCGGGATTTATAACGTTGATATTATTAAAAAGGCCTATCCTGTTGGTTGCTACACTAATGCCGCCCATACCGGCGTTGGGGCCCACCAGTTGAGGGTCGATTTCGCCTATGCCGTACCGTGAATATGGAGAGCTTGATGTAGCTGTTGATTGCGCCTGGGCCGAACAAGCGGCAGCAGCCAGTAAAAGAGTTATAAAAAACCGGGTATATTTAATCATTATGCTTTTGTATAGCTGCGTTTAATCCTTTTAAAACCAAATATGGTTCAATTTTTACATAGGGGGCAAAGATGCTATTTTTCAATAGAGTATCAAAAAATTTGCTGTCTCCGCCGCTCAGTATAATATTCAGTTGTTTGTTGCCGGCATTATAACTTTCAATAAAACCGGTAAGCTCATATTTTATTCCGTTCTGTACGCCCGACCGTATGGCCGATGCCGTGTCATTACCATATCCGGCATTAAAACCGGCATCAGCCTCTATAAGCGGTAAGGCCGCGGTATAGTAATTCAAAGCCTTATAACGCATATTTAAGCCAGGCGATATGCTGCCGCCAAAATAATTTCCCGCACCGTCAATACCATCGTAGGTAATGGCGGTTCCGCCAGTTATTACCAAACTGTTTTGACCGGGATACACACTGGCAGCGCCTATAACGGCGGCCAGCCTGTCGGGGCCAAGTGTTTGGGGGGTTAAATAGTGGTTGTTTATTCCGCTCGTCATTAAGGTATTAAAATGCACAAGCCGAATTTTCTTCTCCAGGCTGCCTTGCCATACTTCGCCGATTTTCTTTACAGATGATATAATGCCTTTTTGGGGTTTATATTTATCAAGCAAATGCACCAGCAAAGCCGGCTCAACGGTTTCGTATTGGTTAGCCTCAAGCAATTGGTTTTGTTCAAATACCGCTATTTTGGTGAGGGTGTTACCAATATCGATAACCAGGCAGGCCATTACGCCCTAACTATTGATAGTATCGATTCAAAAATTGCCAGACCATCTTCGTTAGCCAATAAACCATCAGCAGCACGCTCAGGGTGCGGCATTAAGCCAAACACGTTACGGGTTAGGTTAGTAACACCGGCTATATTTTCTAATGATCCGTTAGGATTGGCATCAGCGGTTATGTTCCCTGCTTCGTCACAGTACCTGAACATTACCTGATCGTTATCATTAAGCGCCTTGATCACATCGGCATCGGCAAAATAATTACCTTCTCCATGGGCTATTGGGATACGCAGGGGTTGCTGCGGATCAAGCTGGGCGGTAAGTAGTGATTGCGATGTTTGAGGTTTTAAATAAATATTGCGGCAAATAAACTTGCGGTTGGTATTATGCAGCAACGCGCCGGGTAGTAAACCGGCTTCGGTAAGGATCTGGAAACCATTGCAGATACCCATTACATAGCCGCCTTTAGCCGCAAACTGGATCACTTCCTGCATAATTGGCGAAAAACGGGATATGGCGCCCGAGCGCAGGTAATCGCCAAATGAAAAACCTCCGGGTAAAACAACAAAATCAACGCCCTGCAAATCATGGTCTTTATGCCATAACCTTACAACCTGCTGACCCATTATTTTTTCCAATACATAGATGATATCCTCATCACAATTAGACCCGGGAAATATAACTACTCCAAACTTCATCAGAAATTATTTTTAAAAAGTGGAATGAAACTACTTTAACATAAAAAATAGTTTCACGTTACAAAACTAACATAACCGCCGAAATAAGGACGAATGTAAAAGTTAAATTTTGTTAAACTGAAAGTAGATGATGCTGATAAACAACAGTAAATACAGCGTTTCGTAAAACCAGCGCTTGCCCGCGTACAAAAAATAATAGGCAAAAAAAGCAGAAGCCGGTACCGTACATAATAAAAAATGGCTTAACCTGAACTGGGGGTTGATATAAAATGAAAGCGAGGTGATCAGGAAAATAAAAAAAAGCAACTGGAAGGTTTTACGTGTCTGGATATAACTTTTGAAAAAATTTTGCTGCAGTTTAAAAAAGCAAAGTACCAAAATGATAATAACCGGAACAAGCAACAGGTAGGTATAGGAGGTGATGCTGATATGATCGGGAAATTTTTTACCAAGCGGGAGCCAGATACCACTAAAACGCGGCAGCATATCATTAAGGTAATAAATAACCGCCAGAAAGAAAAACACGGTGGCGTATCCCAGCACCGCGATCAGCCACTCGCGCCAGTAAAAAGCCCTGAAAATAAGCAGTGCTATCCAGATGGCTAAAAACAGGTAGATGAACGGAAAATAAATGAGAGAACCTACCGCCACGATCAGGCCCAGATCATACACGGTAGATTTTGCATCATCACTTTTATAAAGATTGATGAGTTTGAACAACATCCAGATCAATAAAAAATTACAGATCAGCGGCGCGCTCAATGTTAAAAACGGGGTAAACAGGCCAGAAAGGGTTACATACATCAACGCCGGTAAAAAACTGGGCTTACCCAGCAGGTTATGGTGGTTGATGAGCGAATTGATAAGCAGCGCCTGTACAAATACCAGCACGGCAGCCAGCACCACGTTAAGTGCAGGCGAAAAGGCATATTCATATTTTACCGGTACCAGCAGCCGGGCAAATGGCTCAACAAAAATAAACTCCAGCTTTTCGGGCACCTGCACCAGGTAACCAAGGCGCAATGCAAACAGCAAAACAGCCAGCCAAATCACATTTAATGGATTATAATTTCTGAAGAGGTTGATCATAACAAGCGGCTGTAAAAGTAGCAGAAAAAATTGTCTGAATCAGAATTTACAGGATAGTAAACATTGTCTGAATCAGAATTTGAGAATTAACAGCATAACGAATCCATTAATTGGTAGAACACTGAAATTCTTTGATTTTGGGTCAGATGCTTCTGCCGTATTGCTTCACCAGTTTATCCACAATCTGCGCTGTTTCATCCGGAAAATCAACAATTACCTTTTTACTGTCGTTAATCCAGTTATTGAGATGGGCGGGGAACTTGTCATCAATCTCCTTTACTACGGGCACACCCAGTTTAGAAGCCGATAGTGCGTTACATTGCTGCTCGTACTGCCCCTTCATGGGTATCATCATTACCTTTTTTTGGAGGAAGAGAGCTTCGGTCGGCCCTTCAAAACCACCGCCGGTGAGTAAACCTTCGCAACCGGCAAGGCTTTTATTAAAGGCCTCGTTATTTACCGGAAAAATTTCAACGTTGCCTGATTGATAAGCCTGCTTCTGCCGTTTTGAAAAAACCTGCCACTTTACATCTTTAGCGGCGCTTAAGTACTTTAAAAGCGTTTTATCATCATAAGCGGGCAGGTAAACGGTGTAATGGCCAAGGTTGCTGGTTTCCATCTGCCGTATTTCACTGCGGATAACAGGGGTATTGATAAAGCTGTCGTAACGTTCAAAGTGAAAACCCACATGGTAAGTAGTGGGCGAGTAGTTTTTTAACAGCCATTGCGCAAAAGGATCTCTTTTTTCGGGGCGTGGCGTTTTGGGCGATACAAATGAACATTGGTGACTTAAAGATACCGATGGTATCCCCCTCAACTTACAGGCCCAGGCGCTGACGGGCTCAAAATCGTTAATAATTAAATCGTACTGTTTTAAGGGAAGGCTGCGTAAATCGCGCTGAAACCGGCGCAGGTTCATAATTTTCCAGGTGGCCCAGTTATCAACACCGCCGTTGGTTCCAAACACAAAGCTTACCCCATGAAAACGGTACTTAAGCGGCTGCGATAAAGAAACCTCGGCCTCGGTACCGCTCACCAGCAAATCAACTTCGCCGTATTGCTGTAGTAAGGGCACAATTTCGCGCGCCCGGCTTATATGTCCGTTACCTGTTCCCTGTATGCCAAACAGTATTTTCATTAAATATTTTCAAAAAGTTGATGCAGGCGCCCGAAATGCAAATAATGCATTACTTAAGGCAAAAATTTCAAGCGCTTAAATTAGCAAAGAAAATGTTACCGTGAAGTAATTAATGAGGATCCTGTTTAAAACGCTCCAGTAAATTTTTAACATCCAGCATGGCGTTCAAATCTTCCGAGTCGGTTTTATCATCCTCGTCTACATCGGTTTTAAAATTATCGGGATGATATTTGAATATGGTCCAGTTACCCTCGTTGTATTCAAGGGCGCTGAGGCTCTCCACCCAATCGCCGGAGTTAAGGTACATTACCGAGCCTGTATTTTGGGTTGAAGTGATTTCCCTGATCTCGGCATGGTGAATATGGCCGCAAATTACGTAGGCGTATTGCTTATCCACAGCCAAATCGGCCGCGGTTTGTTCAAACTGGTTAATAAATTTTACGGCCTCTTTAAAACGCGCTTTAACTTTTTGCGAAAAACTCATTTTTTGCCTGCCCATAGCAGTCAAAAGCCAGTTAACTATGCTGTTGATCCAGATCAGGGTATCGTAACCAACCGCCCCCAATTTAGCCAGCCATTTGGAGTATTGCATGGTAACGTCAAATACATCGCCATGAAAAATCCAGGCGCGTTTGCCATCAACCTCAAGCACCAATTTGTCAAGCAGCTGGAAAGTGCCCATGTTAAAATCGGTGAATTTGCGCAGCATTTCATCATGGTTACCTGTTAAATAGTAAACAGGTACGCCATCGGTAACAAATTTGAGGATGCGGCGCAGCACTTTGGTATGCTCTTCGGGCCAGTATGATTTACTGAATTGCCAGATATCGATAATATCGCCGTTAAGGATCAGGATTTTGGGTTTAATGCTTTTTAAATACTTAAGCAGTTCTTTTGCGTGACAACCGTAAGTACCAAGGTGCACATCGGATATTACAGCAATATCAACTTCACGTTTTGCCATTAATTATTGGGGACTATTTTAGGGGCCGACAGGTTATGCCGGAAAACAATATATTTTAATTTATAAAACAACGGTTATTCGTCGTCCTCATCTTCGTTAACGGTCAGCTCATACGGGCTTACGTAAAAGCAGCCTACCAGTACCAACAACCCGATAACCAACAGATATGCGTACTCAAAATTCATCACAAAGTTTTTTACAAAGGTCTGAAATATAACATTATGCTACTGTTAAGACTTCGTTAAATATAAAAGGTTACTTTGCCGATGCAAATTTATTTTTGATGCGCTCCAACTGCTTTAAATGATGCTGCAAATGCACCCTGATAAACTTAAACCATTGCCTGGCATTCAGCATCCCCAAAGCCGGGTGTTTATATTTATTAACAGGTAAAGATGTTTTAATAAGCGGCGTGGTGGTATCTATACGGCGGCGGCATTTAATAATAAGGTTTTTGGCTTCTTCTTTACTGATCTTATCCACCGCCACCCTGGCGTTAACCTCGGCGGGTACTTTAGCTTTTACCGGCGGCAGGCAGCCAAAAAGCATCACGAAGCGGCCGGCCAGCGTAAGTCCTTTTTTGTTGGGTTCGCAATTGTCATGGGTACAACGCTCCAGCGCTATTGATGAGCCGAGGGTGGCCTGCATTATGTGGCTGTAAACCTCGGCGTAACTCCAGCTCCCATCTGCCGGGGTTACATCAAACTCCTCATCGGGGATATTATCTAACCAGCGGCGGTATTCGTCGAGGGCGGCATCGATGGCTTTACGTTCTTTGGCGATGTTCATGGATTAATCTTTAAGATCGATACCAGCCTGTTTAAGAATAGCGTGCAGTGTGCCTTTTTTTAATTCTTTTGAATGCATAGGTACAACTGTTCTTTTACCGTTGGTATAATTTACAAACATTTGGTGACTTCCTTTAGTCCGCACGTGCTCAAAACCATGTGCCAGTAAAATGGCAACGATTTCTTTAGGCGTATAGGATTTCACTTACAGCGCAACGGTCAGTGAGTACTCAAGGCTACGGCTATCATCAGGCACAGGTTCACCTTCTTCCTCTAACGTTTCAACGTATAAAGCTATAGCCTCTTTGGCCATTTCAATAGCCTCGTCAATAGTTTCACCCTGAGTAAAACAGCCGGGTAAAGCAGGTACAGACACACTAAATCCGCCTTCTTCTTCCGGGGTAAGCAATATGCGATATGTACGTTGTTTCATAATTCAAATTTAAACAATAATTATCTCATCAAATACCTATCACTTATAACATTACCATCAACTCTTTTAAATGAGTTATCTGTATTAACACATCCTCCGGCTTTTCGAGTTGATAAGGATTAAAGTAAATGGCATCCATACCAAAGTTTAAGGCTCCGCGGATATCGGCTTCTATGCTATCCCCTATCATTACACTCTCGGCCTTAACCGCCCCTGCCAAATCAAGCGCGTGTTGAAAAATGGCTTTATCGGGCTTGTTAACGCCTACATCTTCAGAGATAATGATATGCTGAAAATACTTAGCCAGGTCAGAACCGGCAATTTTTGTTCGGGTGGAATCTTTAAAGCCGTTAGAGATCAGGTGCAACGTATATTTTGATTGCAGGTATTCAAGCGTCTCGTGGGCGTGCGGAAACAGGTTGGTTTTGGTAGGGCAAAGCTGCACGTAAGCATCTTCAAAATCAGGCGGAACCAACTCCGGGTGCAGACCGAGATCGGTAAAGGTTGATTTGAAGCGGGCATCACGCAATTCATCTTTAGTGATCGCCCCGATATGATATTGCGCCCAAAGGCGGTGGTTGTTGCGGGTATAGGTTTCGATGAATAATTCTGCAGAGCGCAGGCCGATCTCCTGAAGTTGATGGATCAGGTACAACTCTCGTAAAGCCTCTTCGGAGTTCTTGTCAAAGTCCCAGATGGTATGATCAAGATCGAAAAAGATGTGTTTGTATTTTATTTCAGATTTGGGATGTTCGATTTCGGATGTTGACATTTTTTTTGGAAATTTCGGATGTTCGATTTCGGATATATTTGACCCTCTATCTGAAATTCAAAATTAAGCAAATTCAAATTTATCAAATCCGAAATCGAACATCCCAAATCCGAAATCAATCTATGCCTTCTCCCCAAACGCCAAATCCCCCGCATCGCCCAAACCCGGCACTATGTACGCCTTGCTGGTCATCTCGTCATCCACGGCGCAAACCCACAGTTTGGCTTTAGGCAGGTTGGCGCGTACATGGGCCACACCTTCGGTACTGGCAATTACGGCGGCAATGTGCAGTTCTTTGATGTTATATTGCGCGGTTAATTCTTTACAAACCTGTACAACGCTTTGGCCGGTGGCCAGCATGGTATCGCACAAAATAAAAACCTGATCGTCAAGGCTGGGGCTCGAGATATGATCAACCTGGATCACGAAGCTGCCATTGCGTTTTACCTTTCGGTAAGCAGTGATGAATGACGCGGACGACCTGTCAAAAAAATTCAAAAAACCCTGATGAAACGGCAGCCCGGCACGTAAAACCACTCCGATAACCGGCTCGTCGGCAGGGATATTGATGCTCGCCGTTCCTAACGGGGTTGCAACCTCTTTAGCTTCGTACCGCAGCGTTTTACTGAGCTCGTAGGCTAAAATCCCGCCCAGTTTTTCCTGGTTAGCCTTAAAACGCGCCTTATCCTGCTGGATAACCGCATCACGTAATTCGGCAAGGAACTGGTTAGCAATAGTATCGGTTTTATTAAGAACAAAGATCATATATCAGTTGGCTAAACGGTTGGCGATTGTTAGTTGCAGTAGGCAGCGGCAGCAGTTTAGTAAAAACCTATGCAATCTACCTGAAAAAAATCAGACTACCAATACTATTGGTAGCAGTTAGTTAAAAGACAATCAATCTATACCCCAAAACCACACATTTATTCTATCGCTTTACATAAATTTGCGGCTATTTTCTGCTACTGCTACTGCTACTGCTACTGCTACTGCCCTACTGACATACAGCTGTCATTATCACCCGCTTATTTTGCCATCAAAACCCTATTGGCAGATTATTTGTATTTTTACATAACAACATGGATTTTAAATTAACATCACAATATAAACCAACCGGCGATCAGCCCGAGGCTATCCGCCAACTGGTTGAAGGTATCCGCAACGGCGACCCATACCAGACCCTGTTAGGCGTTACCGGATCGGGCAAGACTTTTACGGTTGCCAATATTATTGAGCAAACCCAGAAGCCTACGCTCATATTGAGCCACAACAAAACGCTGGCCGCGCAGCTTTACGGCGAGTTTAAGCAGTTTTTCCCCGAAAACGCGGTAAACTACTTTGTATCTTATTATGATTATTACCAGCCGGAGGCCTTTATTCCTACCACCAATACCTACATTGAAAAAGATCTGCAGATTAACGACGAGATTGAAAAGCTGCGTCTCCGCACTACCTCGGCCTTAATGTCGGGGCGGCGGGATGTGATTGTAGTGTCGTCGATATCCTGTATTTACGGTATGGGGAACCCGGACGATTTTGCCGATTCGGTTTTCAAATTCGCGGTTGGTACCCGCATTAGCCGTAACGCTTTTTTACACCGTTTGGTCGAGATTTTGTATGCCCGCACCACGGCCGATTTTAAACGCGGTACCTTCAGGGTAAAAGGCGATACCGTTGATATTTTCCCCGCTTACCTGGATTATGCTTACCGCATCTCATTTTTTGGCGATGATATTGAAGAGCTGAGTTCATTTGATATAGGCACCGGCAAAACGCTGGAAAAAATGACGCATATGGTGGTTTACCCCGCCAACCTGTACGTGGCCCCGCGCGAGCGTTTCCTGCAATCCATCTGGGCTATACAGGAAGAACTGGAAACCCGCAAAAAGCAATTTATTGATGATGGCAGGTTTTTAGAAGCCAAACGCCTGGAAGAAAGGGTGAATTACGATTTGGAGATGATACGCGAACTTGGTTATTGCTCGGGTATCGAAAATTATTCCCGCTTTTTTGATGGCCGCAAGCCGGGTGCAAGGCCATTCTGTTTATTAGATTATTTCCCGGATGATTACCTGATGGTGATTGATGAAAGCCACGTAACCGTTCCGCAGATCAGGGCAATGTACGGGGGCGACCGTTCGCGCAAAATTTCGCTGGTTGACTATGGCTTCCGTTTGCCGGCCGCGCTGGATAACCGCCCGCTTAATTTCCAGGAGTTTGAGAACCTTGCACCGCAAACGATATATGTAAGCGCTACCCCCGGCGATTTTGAACTGGAAAAATCGGGTGGTGTGGTGGTTGAACAGGTGATCAGGCCGACAGGCTTGCTCGACCCGGTTATTGATGTGCGCCCGGTTATCAACCAGGTGGATGATTTGCTGGAGGAGGTTGATAAAACCATTAAACAAGGCGACCGCGTGCTGGTAACCACCCTCACCAAACGCATGGCCGAAGAGCTGGCTAAATACATGGACCGGCTCGGCATTAAGTGCCGTTACATCCACTCGGAAGTTAAAACCCTGCAAAGGGTGGAGATTTTAAGAGGTTTACGTTTGGGTGAGTTTGATGTGCTGATAGGGATCAACCTGTTGCGCGAGGGTTTGGATTTGCCCGAGGTTTCATTAGTTGCCATTCTGGATGCTGACAAGGAAGGTTTCCTGCGTTCGGAACGTTCCTTGATCCAGACTATCGGTCGCGCGGCCCGTAATGACCGCGGCAGGGTGATCATGTATGCCGATACCATTACCGATTCGATGCAGATAACGATGGACGAGACCAACCGCCGCCGTGAAATCCAGATAGCCTATAACACCGAACATGGTATTACGCCGCTCACCGTTGGCAAATCTCGCGAGGAAATCATGGAACAAACATCGGTGGTTGATTTTAAGGGCGGTGTGCAACAGGCTTACGTGGAAATGGACACTGTTACCCTTGCCGCCGACCCGATAGTACAATACATGACCAAAGCCGACCTGAAAAAATCCATAGAAAACACCAAAAAAGAAATGCTTGCCGCAGCCAAGAATATGGATTTTCTGCTGGCCGCCAAGCTGCGTGACGAGATGTTTGCTTTGGAGAAAACGATGGAGGAGAAGTATTAGATTTTTTTTGATGTGCAGATGTGCGGATTTCAGATGTGCAGCTGATTTTGAACCTGGATTTATGGGATTATTGGTTGACAGTTTTGAGAGATTTTAATCATCTGCACATTTGCACATCTATTATTAACTTTGAATAAAGCTGAGTTATGCAATTATCAGATCTTGATTTTTCAAAAACATATTCATACGCCGATTACTTACAATGGACGTTTGAAGATCGTCTTGAATTGATAAAAGGCAAGATTTTTAAAATGACGCCCGCACCGGCGTCGCTACATCAAAAAATCTCAATGAGATTATCAAGTGAGCTTTATTTTTTTCTTAAAAATAAGCCTTGTCAGATTTACGCTGCGCCTTTTGATGTACGCCTCGCTCGCAAAGGAGAAAGCGAAGACAAAAAAATATTTACTGTTGTGCAACCCGACATTTGCATTATTTGCGATCCTTCAAAAGTAGATACCCGTGGCTGTACCGGCGCGCCCGATATTGTGGTTGAAATTCTATCGCCCGGCAACAACCAAAAAGAACTTCGCAATAAATACGAAGTGTATGAAGAATCGGGCGTTAAAGAATATTGGATAGTATCGCCGCAGGATAAAACCTTCCTGAAGTATACCCTTATTGCCAACGGCTATCAACCGTCAAAACTGATGACCATGGGCGATATCATCACTACACCAATTCTTCCCGGTTTTGAGTTAAGCCTTGACATCGTTTTTGCTGATAATTAAAAACATCCGCACATCTGAAATCTGCACATTTGTAATCTGCACATCAAACAATCCGCGCATCTGCCTTCAAAATCATAATCAAACAAATTAACCGTTATATACTTATATTTGTAAGCTTAAAAGTACAACAGCATGTATCTCATTCGTTTCCTGATCATGTCCATCTGTATCCTTTACATCATTCGCAGTTTGGTGCGTTACCTGCTGCCGTTTTTGTTTGAGGGGCTGGTGGATAAGGCACAGCAGCAATATCAACAACAGCAACGTAACTATAACGAGGGTCCAAAACCGGATGGCAAAGTACGCATCGACCATATCCCGCAGCCTAAAAAAGGCAGCGTACCTGATAGTGAGGGCGAGTTTGTTGATTATGAAGAAGTAAAATAAACCTATCAACAAATATGAACACCAACCCGGTATTTAACAGGCGGCAAAATCACAACAATACGCCAGCTTCGGTAACACTGATTATTACCAACTTTATCGTATTTGGCCTGGCTACCCAAATGCTTACCTCATGCGCCGGGATTAAAAGCTTTTTTTGGGTTGTACTGGCAGCGTTGGCGGTTTACAATTACTTCACCATCCGCAAATACCGCGAGGAGTATGAAAAGCCCCAGATCATTGCCTATATATTGAGCCTGGTAGTAATGCTTGGCCTATATTTCGTTCTGCGCTACGCACAGCACTGCTAACATTCCTTAACAAAACTTATAATTCCTATTCTCATTGTATTTTCTATTTTTGGGGAATATATTATCCATTTCAAAAAATTTAAATGAATAACTGGTTCAAGCGTAACGGCATACACTTTGCCATAGCTGCAATTTTTTTAGTGATCTGCTTTATCTATTTAACCCCGGCTTTCCAGGGTAAAACATTAGGGCAAAATGACGTTACAAGGGCACAATCAACCCAAAAAGAAATTAACGATTACAAGGCAAAGGACACCACCATACTCTGGACCAACCAGATTTACGGCGGTATGCCTACCTACCAGATTTGGGCACCTTATAAGGCTAATTTAGCCAGCCATGTAGTAGATGCTGTTAATCGTACATTTCCTGCCCCGGTAGGCACCGTATTGATCTTTCTGTTGGGCACGTATTTTCTATTCATCGTATTAAAAGTAAATCCATGGCTTGCTGCTGCCGGAGCCGTAGCATTTACATTTTCTTCGTATAATATCATTTTGCTCCTTGCAGGGCATGCCAATCAGGCCTTCGCCATAGCTTTTTTTGGGCCAATACTTGCCGGTATTATCCTTACACTGCGCGGCAAACATCTGTTGGGCTTTTCTGTAACGGCTCTATTTCTTGCAATGGAGATTAGGGCCAATCACGTGCAGATGACCTACTATTTGATGCTGGCTTTATTGATCATGCTTGGTATTGAACTGTATCATGCCATCAAAAACAAAACTTTAAATGCTTTCATAAAATCAGCAGGATATATCGTGGCTGCACTCATATTAGCAGTTGCTGTAAACGCCTCCATGCTATGGAGTACAGCAGATTACGGCAACGAAAGTATCCGCGGTAAATCAAACCTTACCAGGCAAGCCACTGAACCCGCTAACGGCTTACCACGCGATTACGCTTATGATTGGAGCCAGGGCGTGGCAGAATGTCTTACATTTTTGGTACCGAACGCCTACGGCGGCAACAGCCAGGGCTCTATCGATCCAGAATCGCATGTTATCAAAACGCTTGCAGCTACGGGTGCCGACCCTAACCAGGTTGTTGGCATTTCAGCGAGGTATTTACCACTCTATTGGGGTAATAAACAATTTACAGAAGGACCTTTTTACTTTGGCGCTGTAATTTGTTTATTATTTGTGTGGGGTTTAATGATTGTTAAAAATCGCATTAAATGGTGGCTATTAGGTGCTGTTGTATTAACGATGTTGTTATCATTTGGCAAAAACTGGCCTTATGTATCCGATCTTTTCTTTAATTACTTCCCGCTTTACAATAAATTCCGCGCTGTCGAATCGATATTAGCTGTCGCAGGTTTCTGCTTCCCAATACTTGCTGTATTGGCAGTAAATGAGGCTATCGTAAATGAAGATAAAGAAAGCCTGTTTAAAAAGTTAAAAATCGCCTTGTACATCACCGGTGGCCTTGCGCTGATTATTGCAGTGGTTCCATCTGTGCTTTTATCGTTTAATGTGAGCGAGCAAACCGCGGGGGTCATCTCGCAAATTGCTCAGCAATTTAAAATTGACGGACAAGCCGTTACCAACGCATTAAGGGCCGATAGAGAATCTTTAGCACAGGCAGATGCCGTGCGCTCGCTGATTTTTATAGGTATCGCATTTGGTTTAGGCTGGGCATTTTTGAAAAAGAAGATCAGCCCGACGATTCTATCAATTGGCATTTTGGCTTTAGTGTTGGTAGACCTTTGGGCTATCGACAAGCGGTATTTAAACACCGATAGCTTTACCCCCAAACAAGATAACCAGGCACCGCAACCTCGCGAAGTTGATCAGTTTATTATGAAAGACAAAGACCCGGACTTTAGGGTATTCGATGCTACAACATACCTTCCCGGCGATGGTGTTACCCCATTTTTTTACAAATCACTGGGTGGATATTCGGCAGCAAGGTTGAAACGTTGGCAAGAATTATTTGACAATCAGCTAACCAAGGCCATAAACCAAGACGTTTTAGATATGATGAACGTGAAATACATCATATCAGCCGATCCGAAAACCCAAAACCTGGGTATGCAGGTAAACCAAACCGCCTGCGGCCATGCCTGGTTTGTAAAAAGCATTAAATACGCTGACAATGCCGACCAGGAAATGCAGGCTATCAGCAGCTTCTCGCCAAAAGATGAGGCTATTGTTGATAAACAATACAAAAGCGTTATTGATGAAAAAGCCCTCGGCGCGGGCGTAGGCGATGGAAAAATAGAGCTAACCAGCTACTCGCCAGATCATATGGTTTACCAAAGTGGATCTACATCCAACCAGGTAGCGGTATTTTCTGAGGTTTATTATAACAAAGGCTGGAAAATGTACATCGATGGCGTTGAAAAACCATATTTCCGTGCCGATTACCTGTTACGCGCGGCACAGATCCCGGTAGGTAACCACAAAATTGAATTTATTTTCCACCCGGCATCCTACTACACCGGCGAAAATATTTCGTTAGCCGGCTCAATATTGCTGGTTCTTGCTTTAGGCGGCGCTGCTTATACCGAAAATAAAAAGAAAGCTCCGGCTGCAAAACCTGCGGGTAAAAAAGCTTAAGGTTTAAATATTAAAAGGAAAAGCGATGGGCTGAAGCTCATCGCTTTTTTTGTATCCAACAATTCAGTTGAATCAAAACACATTGTCATTTTGACGAACGGTGGGGAGGGATTTGAGTGTAGCGTGAGGAGAAATCTTATACGCCCTGCTTTAAAGCACGCATAATGGCTTAGTCGGGCGTATAAGATTTCTCTTTCGCCCCGACGCTCATTTCCACTCCGCTCTATCGATTTGACAAATTTCTATAATAACTTTCATTTCGGTTAATCATTAGTCCTTCTGTTCTTCAACCAATACCAGCCCAAATTAAAAGCGATAACAAAATGATTAAAAACCGTAGGCAATAACCCATAGTTACGTTTCATAATATCAAAGCGCTCCATCAAGCTCTGACGGTGCCTTTTCTTCGACATGCCCCCTACCAGGTATTTGGCTACATAGCGGTTAATATTGACTATTTTTTTTGACTTTTTAGCCGCGTGGATAATCCAGTCGATATCTGAACTTAATTGGTAACGGCGGTCGTAGGGTTCCGCCAAATCCCGTTTGATGTATATAGCCTGGTGACTGATGCTCATGCCGTATTTAAAACCACGCCAGGTAAATTTTGCAGGGGCTTTATGTCGGCGCCGGCCTAAACTGCTGCCATCATCGGCTATCATTTCGGTTTCACCGTAGTAGATATCGGCATCCTCGGCCGATGCAAAAACAGCGTCTACAGTTTCCTCATCATAAAACTCATCGCCCGAATTCATGAAAATTACATAATCGCCGGTGGCTAACGCCAGCCCTTTATTCATGGCATCGTAAATACCCTCGTCCTTTTCGCTGATGAATTTGCTGATGCGATCTTTATATCGCTCGATGACCTGCAAAGTGCCATCGTTGGATAAGCCATCTACAACAATATATTCAATATTAGTGTAAGTCTGGTTAATCACAGAGCGCATGGTACGCTCAATATCGCGTACATTATTATATACGATAGTGATCACACTTAACCGAGGATTAAACATCAGCGCCTCCCTTACTTAAAAGCCTATTATAAACCTCCATGTGTTTTTTAGCGATCACCTCTTCCGAAAAACGTTCCATAATAGTTTCGCGGGCTTGTTGGTTCAGTTTTTCTTTTTCGGGGTGTTTAATCATCCACTCCATGCCATCAGCAAAACTTTCGGATGAGCGGTAGGTGGCGAGGTAACCGTTATACTCATGCCTCACCATATCAGGAATACCACCCGTAGTAAAGGCAACCACCGGTGTACCGCAGCTCAGGCTTTCCATAACCGTATAAGGTAAATTATCCTCGAGCGATGGGATCAGGAAAGCATCGGCAGCGGCGTAATGCAAAGCAAGCTTTTCATCGTTATTGATAGTGCCTAAAAAGCTGGTTTTAAAAGGAAAATCCGGAACGGCTTCGGTGCCCCGGTTACCGAATACCACCAGTTCAATTTTATCGGCATTAGCACCTAAACGCTGCTTAAGCAGTTCCATACTCTCCAGCAGGTACTGCGTGCCTTTGTGGAGGTCTTTGCGCGAGGGCATAAACCCGCTTAAAAAAATGAATTTATCCGTTGGTAAACCAGCTTGCCTTTTGGCTTCTGTTTTATCAACAGGTTTAAAAATATCTGTTTCAAGTGTGTTCGGGATCTGGCTGATGGCTTTACCTTTCATCAGGCTGCTTGATAAAACGGAGGCCTGCATCCAGCTACTTGGGGCAACTAAGTTAAAATCAAGTTGCCGGTAGGCCTTATTTTTTTGCTGCCAGATGCGGTGCGAAATATCATCCTCACCCGGCTTAATGAGCAGCGGACAATTACCGCATTCCTGCTGATAATTGGTGCAGGTGTAACGCACATGGCAACCGCCGGTAAAGGCGTTGCTATCATGAAATGTCCACACCACGGGTTTACCCAGCTTTTTAATTTCGGCAATATGCTTAGGATCCAAAAAGCCATGGTTTACCCAATGCAGGTGGATAATGTCGGCAGTTTTAACATCGGGGTGTTTAATAACCGAACGGCCAAACCAGGTAAAGGAAAAAGGGGTGCGGCTATCGGGCTTCAAAAACCGTTTGGCCAATATGCGCTCAAAAATAATAGCCGCCGCCGTGTACGATTTTTGGATGATGCTGCTGTTAAAAGTGCTGATATTGGCATTATTACCAAATTTATAATGCACAATAATTTTAGAATCGATATTTTGGCTTAATAATGCCCGGTTAAGGCGCATGCATGCCCGCCCAGCGCCGCCGTTACCATCATACGTATTCAAGTGCACTACTTTTAACATGGCTCAAAAATACATTTATTCATCATACTTAAACCAAATGAAAAAACGATACCTCGCGCTGTTTGCAGCCGCCTTGTGGCAAACAGGTGTTAATGCCCAAACCGCCACAAGTTATTTTACCTCCAACCCCACCCTTACCCCTGATGGTAAAACCGTAATTTTCAGTTACGAAGGCGACCTGTGGAAAGCCGACATTGGCAACCCTTCGGCTACGCGGCTAACCGCCATGCAGGGCGACGAAACCAGTCCGCGGGTATCGCCCGATGGGCAATGGCTGGCATTTTCATCCAATCAGTTTGGTAATAACGATGTGTATGTGATGCCGCTGGCAGGCGGCGATATCAAACAACTTACCTATAACGATGCAGGTGACAATGTGGACTCGTGGAGCTGGGACTCAAAATCTATCTATTTTTACTCCGGCCGCTACAACAGTTTCAGCGAGTATAAAGTAGCCGCTACCGGCGGTACACCCGTTCGCCTGTTTGGGCATTATTTCAATACCATTCACGGCGTAGTGGAGCACCCGCAAACCGGCGAGTTGTTTTTCAGCAATACCTGGGAAAGTAATTTCTTCTCCAACCGTAAACATTACAAAGGCGCTTATAACCCGGATATCCAATCGTATAACCCCAAAACCAAAGCCTATAAAAAATATACCGATTGGCTGGGTAAAGATTTCTGGACCACCATTGATAAAAAAGGCAACATCTATTTCGTATCCGACGAGGGTAATGAAGAATATAACCTTTATACGTTTATCGACGGAAAGAAAACCGCTTTAACCCAATTCCCCAGCTCCATTAAACGCCCGCAGGTAAGCGCCGATGGCAGCAAGGTTGTTTTTGAAAAAGACTACCAGCTGTTTATGTACGATGTGGCATCCAAACAAACGCAGAAACTGAGCTTAAACCTGTTCCGTAATAATGTATTACCCAAAGAGCAATCGTTTGATGTTGGCGGGAAGATTGAAGGGGCCGATCTCTCGCCCGACGGGAAAAAACTGGCTTTCATATCGCGCGGCGAATTGTTTGTAAGCGATGCCGAAGGTAAATTCATCAAAAAACTGGAACGCAACACCAGCGAACGTGCTACCGAAGTGGAATGGATGGCTGATAATAAAACGTTAATCTTCGGGCAAACATTAGGCGGCTTCCCTAACTGGTACACCATTGCCGCCGATGGCACCGGCGAGGAAAAACAGCTCACAGCTGATAAAGCAAGCAACCGCCAGCTGAATATGAATAAAGACCGCACCAAGGCTATCTACCTGAGCGGCCGCAACGAGCTGAAGCTGATAGACCTGAAAACACTGACCGCGAAAACCATAGTTACCGATGAGTTCTGGGGATTTTATAGCCCTCAGCCACGCTTCTCTCCAAACGGCGAGTACGTGGTTTATAACGCTTACCGCAATTTTGAGCAGGATGTTTTTGTTTATGAGATTAAAACCGGCAAAATCATTAACCTGACCAACAGTGGTGTTACCGAGGCGGCGCCGTTCTGGTCGCCGGATGGTAAGTATATTTATTTTACTTCGTCGCGCACACAACCTGAATATCCTTACGGATCGAGAGACGCGCACGTTTACCGCATGCCGCTTCAAAAATATGATGATCCGTTTAAGATGGATAAGTTTACAGCGCTGTTCAAAGAGGAGAAAAAGGACGACGACAAGAAAAAAGACAAAGAGAAAAAATCAAACAAAAAGAAACCACTCTCTGAGCAACCCGCTCCAAAGGCCCCAGCCGAGATTACGATAGATACCGACGAGTTGATGAAACGCCTGGAGCGCATCAGCCCGGAGTTTGGGCAGGCGCAGGGATCGTACGTTATCCAGAAGGGGGATAAAACATTGATTTATTACGTATCAAACCATGCCGAAGGCAAGGGGGCGCTTTACCGTACCACGCTTGAAAATTTTGAGCAGCCCAAAACCGAAAAAGTTGGCGGCGGCGATTTCGGCAGCTTCGATATTTTTGGCAACAGCGATAAGTATTTCCTGGTAGCGGGCGGTAACATCTACACCTTAAATATTGATGCCAATAAGGTTGACAAGGTAAACATTGAAGCAAGCTTTACCCGCAATATGGCCGGCGAGTTTGCGCAGATGTTTGATGAAACCTGGGCCGGGCTGGATGAGAACTATTATGATGGCAACTTTCACGGGGCCGACTGGAAAAAGGTACATGATACCTATAAAGCATTTGTCCCTTACCTTAACAGCCGGTCTGATCTGCGGCTGCTGCTGAATGATATGCTGGGCGAGCTGAACTCATCGCACCAGGGCTTTTACTCCAACGGCAGCGAAGAAAGGAAAAACCTAAGCTACCGCACCATGGAAACCGGGATTATTTTTGATAACGACGCGCCGTATAAAGTGAGCAGCATAGCCATCCACAGCAATGCCGATAAGGCAGGGATCGACGTAAAACCCGGCGATATCCTGAAAGCGGTAAACGGTGTTCCCGTTGATGAAAAGCAGGATCGCAACTACTATTTCACCAAACCGCAGCTGGATAGGGAAATTGAACTCACGTTTACCCGCGCAGGCAAAGATGTGAAAGTAAAACTTCACCCCGAATCAACAGGCGACTTGTCTAACAACCTGTACGACGACTGGATCCATACCAATGCCCAAACCGTTACCGATAAAAGCAAAGGCCGCATAGCCTACTCGTACATGAAAAACATGGGAGATGGCGCATTAGAAGATTTTATGGAGGATATGGTTGATGACGCCTATAAAAAAGACGCGCTCATCCTCGACCTAAGATATAACACCGGCGGCAATGTGCATGATAATGTATTAAAATTCCTGTCGCAAAAGCCCTACCTGCAATGGGCCTACCGCGATGGTAAAAAATCACCACAACCTAACTTTGCACCAGCGGCAAAACCAATTATTCTGTTGATGAACGAGCAGACGCTGAGCGATGGTGAAATGACCTCACAAGGCTTTAAAGCTTTAGGCCTCGGCAAGATCATTGGCACAGAAACCTACCGCTGGATTATTTTTACCAGCGGCAAAGGCTTGGTTGATGGTTCGTTTTACCGCATACCTGCCTGGGGTTGTTATACCCTTGATGGTAAAGACATTGAGAAAACAGGCGTATCACCGGATATTTACGTAAAGACAGACTTTACTGACAGATTGGAGAACAAAGATCCGCAGTTGGATAGGGCTATTGAGGAGATATTGAAACAGTTGCCGCCCCCTACCCCCCTGAAGGGAGAAAAATAGTTTAGCAGCTATTTGCACTTTATTAAAGCTCCCCCTTCAGGGGGGTGGGGGGCTTTATTTAGAACCTATCCAAATAACATTTGTACAAAGCGCCGACGGCTTTCAAATGTTATTTTTTGTAATTTCGCCGTTCTAAGGCCAGTAATGGGCTAAACGTCAATTTCTTTTACACCTAAAAATCAAATACAAATGGCTTTTGATTTAGATATGATCAAAAAGGTTTACGACCGCTACAGCACCCGCGTTGAGGCTGCCCGTAAAGCGACCGGTAAACCCCTAACTTTAACCGAAAAGATTTTATATGCCCACCTTAGCGAAGGCGATGCTCAAAAAGCATTCGGTCGTGGGGTTGATTATGTTGATTTTGCACCAGACCGTGTAGCCATGCAGGATGCTACCGCGCAGATGGCCCTTTTGCAGTTTATGCAAGCTGGCAGGCCTAAGGTTGCCGTTCCGTCTACCGTACATTGCGATCACTTAATTCAGGCAAAAATTGGTGCTACCGAAGATTTGAGCACCGCTGTTGACGTTAACCGCGAAGTTTACGATTTCCTGGCCTCAGTATCTGATAAATATGGTATCGGTTTCTGGAAAGCCGGTGCAGGTATCATACACCAGGTAGTGTTAGAAAACTATGCTTTCCCTGGCGGCATGATGATTGGTACCGATTCACATACCCCTAACGCGGGTGGTTTAGGTATGATCGCTATTGGTGTTGGTGGTGCTGATGCCTGCGACGTAATGGCCGGCCTGCCATGGGAGCTTAAATTCCCTAAACTGATCGGCGTTAAATTAACCGGTAAACTTTCCGGCTGGACTTCGGCTAAAGACGTAATCCTTCGTGTTGCAGGTATACTTACCGTAAAAGGTGGTACCGGTGCCATTGTTGAATACTTTGGCGAAGGTGCCCGCTCAATGTCGGCTACCGGTAAAGGTACTATCTGCAACATGGGTGCCGAAATTGGCGCTACCACTTCTATCTTCGGTTACGACGAAAAAGCTGCTGCTTACTTAAAAGGTACCAAACGTGCCGATATCGCTGAATTAGCCGACGCCATTGCCGAGCACTTAACCGGCGACGAAGAAGTTTACGCTAACCCTGAGCAATATTTCGACCAGGTGATCGAGATCAACCTGAGCGAACTTGAACCACACGTAAACGGTCCGTTCACTCCGGATTTGGCCTGGCCTATCTCTAAATTTGCTACCGCTGTTAAAGAAAACGGCTGGCCTACTAAATTAGAGGTTGGTTTGATCGGCTCCTGCACCAACTCATCTTACGAAGATATCACCCGTTCGGCTTCTATCGCTAAACAAGCTATCGATAAAAAATTAAAAACCCAGGCCGAGTTTACCATCACTCCGGGCTCGGAGCAGGTACGTTACACTGTTGACCGCGACGGTTATTTAGATACCTTCGCCGAAATGGGCGGTGTGGTATTGGCTAACGCCTGCGGACCATGTATTGGCCAGTGGGCCCGTCATACCGACGATCCTACCCGCAAAAACTCTATCATCACTTCGTTTAACCGTAACTTCGCTAAACGCCAGGATGGTAACCCTAACACCCACGCTTTCGTAGCTTCACCTGAGATTGTGACCGCTTTCGCTATCGCGGGCGATTTAACTTTTAACCCACTTACCGATACGTTAACCAACGAAGCAGGCGAGCAGGTTAAATTTGACGAGCCTGTAGGTATCGAGTTACCGGTAAAAGGCTTTGCGGTGGAAGATGCAGGCTACCAGGCCCCTGCCGAAGATGGCAGCAAAGTAGAAGTGATTGTTTCTCCAACTTCATCACGTTTACAATTGCTTGAACCATTCAAAGCATGGGAAGGTACCGACATTACCGGCTTAAAACTATTGATCAAAGCAAAAGGTAAATGTACTACCGACCATATTTCGATGGCAGGTCCATGGTTGAAATTCCGCGGTCACCTGGATAACATTTCGAACAATATGCTGATCGGCGCTATCAACTACTTTAACCTGACTGCCGATAGCGTTAAAAACGAACTGACAGGCGAGTACGGTCCGGTTCCGGCTACCCAGCGCGCTTACAAAGCGGCAGGTATCGGTTCGATCGTAGTAGGCGACGAAAACTACGGCGAAGGTTCATCACGTGAGCATGCTGCCATGGAGCCCCGTCACTTAGGTGTACGTGCCATACTGGTAAAATCATTTGCCCGCATCCACGAAACCAACCTTAAAAAACAAGGTATGCTGGCTATCACGTTTGCTGATAACAACGATTACGAGAAGATCCAGGAAGATGATACCATCGATATCACCGGCTTAACTACATTTGCCCCTGGCCAGCAGTTAACCGTGGTATTGCACCACAAAGATGGCTCAACCGAATCATTCCCTGTAAACCACACTTACAATGCACAGCAAATTGAGTGGTTTAAAGCAGGCGGCGCGTTGAACATCATCCGTAAGCAAATGGCATCTTAATTTCGGATATCGGAATTTTGATTTCGGATTTAATATTGAAAAGCCTTCCCGTTTGGGGAGGCTTTTTTGTTGCTGACTGTTTTTAAAGTAAACAGGGCTGTAAAATTTATATATAGAGTTATGTATATCAAAAGAATAAACGTCACCGTTTTACAAGGTTCAACGGTGATCAAACAATTAGAACAGATTAAAATTATAAATGCCTCTACTAATCCGAACGAGGTTAAAAGGCTAAGCCAAATGACCATTGATGAGTTAAACCAGCATGCATTGCAGAAGGCCGAAAATCTCATCACTTCAATTTAGAGATAGCCCTTATCATCAACGACAAATAAGATCAATTGATTGATCTTATTTGTCAAATTAAAATAAAAATCTAAAAATCAACCCATTGGAATATATTTTAAAACAATACAATGAGTTATAATAGCAAAAGCCACGTGAATGATCACATGGCTCTTACTATTTTTAAACCGTTTCCTTAAAATTTATACCTCACAAAGGCCTCCATTGCCTCACAATCAGCTAAACCAAGTCGGTCGTAACGCTGGGCAGTATCGCGCGTGCGGTCTTCCGCACGTACCCAAAACTCCCTTGCATCATCCCATACTGGTTGAAGTTTGGCGGTAGCGTAACTTCGACCTAAACTGTCGGAAGCATTCTGCTTCCGGCTGGCAGACCAATCCACTTCAGAGTAATTACAAGGTTAGCTGAAAGCTTAGCCCGATTTGGTGACGTAAAGAAAAAAGCGCCCGTGAGGACACGGGCGCCGGGATATTGTGTTTAATGTTCTATGAACCATTAACCATGATCCATGAACTCAATCCTTAAAACTTATACCTTACAAAGGCCTCCATTGCCTCGTACTCGGCTAAACCAAGGCGGTCGTACCGCTGTGCGGTATCGCGGGTACGGTCTTCCGCACGTACCCAGAATTCCCTTGCGTCATCGCCCGGGAATACGGGGGTATCTTTTTGCGATTGGTGTTTGAAGATGGCGTTACGCTTGCGGATCACTTCTTGTGGTGATAATGGTACCGCCATTTCAATCTCGTAGGTTTCAAACTCGTGCCATGCGCCGCGGTACATCCACAGCCAGCAATCATCCACCCATGCTTCTTTGCCTTTTAATCTTTCCAGTGCTGCAAGGATAATTTTGAAACAAACCAGGTGGGTACCGTTAGGGTCGGCAAAATCACCGGCAGCGAAAATCTGGTGTGGTTTTATTTTTTGAAGCAGATCGATGGTTAACTGAACGTCTTCTTCGCCTACCGAGTTCTTTTTGGTTTTGCCGGTTTCATAGAAAGGCAGCGCCATAAAGTGGATATGATCGTCCTGTAAACCGGCATATCTCGCGCCCGAGATAGCTTCGGTTTTCCTGATGAAGCCTTTTACATTGCGGATCTCCTGGGTGTCGATCTCATTAGGCTGTTTGGTTGGGAAAAACGCCCGCATATCTTCGTACGATTTTTGGAGATGGGTAGTGTCTTCGCCGATAGATTTGGTAAAGTCGATAGCGAACTCCATGTACCTTAATACGTCATCATCCCATACCGCGGTATTGCCCGAAGTTTGGTAAGCCACGTGTACATCATGGCCCTGGTCAACCAGGCGAATGAATGTACCGCCCATCGAGATCACGTCATCATCCGGGTGCGGAGAGAAAATGATAGAGCGTTTTTTGGCAGGCAATGCCCTTTCCGGTCTTTGCGAATCGTCGGCATCGGGTTTGCCGCCCGGCCAGCCGGTAATAGTATGCTGGATCTGGTTAAAAATATCGATGTTGATATTATAAACCGGTCCCTGTTCAACAGCCAGCTGCGCCATGCCGTGGGTATTGTAATCTTCTTCGGTTAATTTCAGTACCGGCTTGTTGATTTCGTTAGCCAGCCAGATCACCGCCTTCTTTTTCAGTTGGTTATCCCAAGCGCAGTCTTTCACCAGCCATGGGGTGTCAAAACGGGTTAGTTCTGATGCCGCTTCTGCATCCAATACAAACTCTACATTATCAGATAATTGCAGGTAAGTGGCAGGCACTTCGCCCGAGATCTCGCCTTCTACAGCTTTCTTAATAATCTCTGCTTTCTTTTTGCTCCAGGCCATCAGGATAATCTCGCGGGCTTTGAATATCGTTCCGATACCCATAGTGATCGCTTTGGTTGGCACGTCGGCTTTACCACCAAAATCCCTTGCCGCGTCACGGCGGGTCAGGTCGTCAAGCGTTACCATCCGGGTACCTGAGTTTGGCGCCGAACCCGGCTCGTTAAAACCGATGTGACCGGTACGGCCTATCCCCAGGATCTGCAGGTCTAATCCGCCAAGTTCTTCTATCTTTTTCTCATACTCTACGCAAAATGCTACCACCGCATCGGCATCTAATGTACCGTCGGGTATGTGTACATTGTTTTTATCGATATCAATATGGCTAAACAAGTTATCGTACATGAAGGTCACGTAGCTTTGGGCGGCTGTGGGCTTCATGGGATAATACTCGTCCAGGTTGAAAGTGATCACGTTTTTAAAGCTCAAACCTTCTTCTTTGTGTTGGCGTACCAGTTCGCCGTACACGGCTACGGGCGTTGCGCCGGTGGCCAGGCCCAGTACCGCTTTTTCGCCGCGGGCTTGTTTCGCTTTAATCAACTTTGCAATTTTGTCGGCTACCGCTACCGAAGCTGTTTTAGCATCGCTATAAACGCTTACCGGTAGTTTCTCATACCGCGTCTCTTCCAATAAATTTAATCGTGCCATAATTTGTTCAGAACCTGTATTTTATATGTGAAAGTTTAAAAAAGTCGCTATACAAAAAACCCCCGCCCGGGGCGAGGATTTTTATCAAACCAATTAACAAAAATGTTTATCCTCACCGACATGAGGGTAAAGTAATTTACGTATAATAATAAGCTAAGCATTATCAATACAAACTTAATAAAACATAATTTGAATTAAAAGAACTTTTTAAATTTTTTTAATAAGTATTTTCTATCCGAAAAATGTTCTTAAATACATGTTTAGGTTAAAATTTGCAAACGCTGCAGCAGCAAGTGCTACTTTTACGCCAATAGGGCGAAAAAATTCGATAGGCTTAGCAAAGGTAATATCGTGAGGTATGCCTGCGCCTTGCTTCAGACACGAGTGGAAACAGCGATTAGCACAAATATGTTTAAGCGCAGGCATCTAATAGATTCTCCGTCATCCCTAAGTCATACTGACATCCTGACACCATCGGGTTAAAAAATTGTTAAGCTCCAAAACCGGCAATAACTTTTTGCTGACATTAAAACAGTCTCCCCCTGTCAATATCGGCTTTACCGGCACTTGGCATAATTGATGATGCACATTGTACTGAAAACTTAAATAAATAAAACTTAATAACTATGTCATTAAACATTAAACCTATCGGAGACAGGGTTGTAGTGGAGGCTGCAGCCGCCGAAGAAAAGACTGCTTCAGGTATCTTTATTCCTGATACTGCTAAAGAAAAACCTCAGCGTGGAACTATCGTTGCTGTTGGTCAGGGAAAAGTTGATGAGCCTTTAACCGTGAAAGTTGGTGACCAGGTTTTATATGGTAAATATGCAGGTACAGAAATTACCTACGAAGGTAAAGAGTACCTTATTATGCGCGAATCAGACATTTACGCAGTTCTTTAAATCAATTAGCGAATTAGTGAGTTATTGAATTATTGATATTCAAGCCACTTATTCTAAAAAAAGACAAAAATCAAAAAATAATTATTGAGGGTGAGTTTTAAAATCATTAATTCACTAACTCGATAATTCAATAATTAAAAAACATGGCAAAACAAGTTAAATACAATGTTGAAGCACGCGACGCCCTGAAACGCGGCGTTGACATCCTTGCTAACGCGGTTAAAGTAACCTTAGGTCCTAAAGGCCGTAACGTAATTATCGATAAAAAATTTGGCTCACCCGCTATCACTAAAGACGGTGTTACTGTAGCTAAAGAAATCGAACTGAAAGACGCCCTTGAAAACATGGGTGCGCAAATGGTTAAAGAAGTAGCTTCAAAAACTGCCGATATTGCAGGTGACGGTACTACTACCGCTACCGTTTTGGCCCAGGCTATTGTAACCGCAGGTATTAAAAACGTAGCTGCAGGCGCTAACCCGATGGATTTGAAGCGCGGTATTGACAAAGCTGTTGCTGCTGTTGTTGAAAACCTGAAAACCCAATCGCAAACTGTTGGCGAAGACAACAACAAAATCAAACAGGTTGCTTCTATCTCGGCCAATAACGACGAGGTTATCGGTTCGTTAATTGCCGAAGCAATGGAAAAAGTTGGTAAAGATGGTGTGATCACTGTTGAAGAAGCAAAAGGTACTGAAACTGAAGTTAAAACTGTAGAAGGTATGCAGTTTGACCGTGGTTACCTTTCTCCTTACTTCGTAACCAACGCTGATAAAATGGAAGCGGAGTTGGAAAATCCTTATATCCTGATCTACGACAAAAAGATCTCTTCGATGAAAGAATTGCTTCCAATCCTTGAAAAACAAGTACAAACCGGCAAACCATTATTGATCATTGCTGAAGATTTGGACGGTGAAGCTTTAGCTACATTGGTAGTTAACAAAATCCGTGGTTCACTGAAAGTTGCCGCTGTTAAAGCTCCTGGCTTTGGCGATCGCCGTAAAGCGATGTTAGAAGATATCGCCATCCTTACCGGCGGTACTTTAATCTCAGAAGAAAGAGGTTACAAATTAGAGAACGCTGATCTGAGCTACTTAGGTACTGCTGAGAAAATCGTTATCGACAAAGATAATACTACTATCATCAACGGTTCAGGTTCTGCTGAAGAGATCAAAGGCCGCGTAAGCCAGATCAAATCACAAATTGAATCAACTACTTCTGATTACGACCGCGAAAAATTACAGGAGCGTTTAGCCAAATTATCTGGCGGTGTTGCTGTACTTTACGTAGGTGCTGCTACCGAAGTGGAAATGAAAGAGAAAAAAGACCGTGTTGACGATGCTTTACACGCTACACGTGCCGCTGTTGAAGAAGGTATCGTAGCCGGTGGTGGTGTTGCCTTCATCCGTGCGGTTGCTTCTATCGCCGATTTGAAAGGTGATAACGAAGACGAGAACACCGGTATCCAGATCATCCGTCGCGCTATCGAAGAGCCTCTTCGCCAGATCTGCGAAAACGCTGGTATCGAAGGTTCGATCATCGTGCAAAAAGTTAAAGAAGGCACTGCCGACTTTGGTTACAACGCACGTACCGATAAATACGAAAACCTGATTGCTGCAGGTGTTATCGACCCAACTAAAGTAAGCCGCGTGGCTTTAGAGAACGCTGCTTCAATCGCTTCGATGTTATTAACTACAGAAGTTGTATTGGCAGATGATCCGGAAGACGCTCCGGCTGGTGCTCCACCAATGGGTGGCGGTATGGGCGGCATGATGTAAGCCCCCCGGCCCCTAAAGGGGGTGTATCGGAATCTATATACTTCCAAAGCCCTGTATGCAAAAGCATACAGGGCTTTGTGCTTTATTACAGGCTTTTATCGTCACGCAAAAGTAAACGGACGGTCATTAATCAATCATTTGATTAATTTTCAGTTACTATGCTGTATGTAAAGCATAAATTTGCATAACAAATCTGCTACAGCGCCCGTTAGGCATAGGATTTGAATAATGCAGGTCATGAAACGTCTATCTCAAAAAACCAAACAAATACAAAGCACCCTGATTGACTGGGTGCTGTTTAAAGGGCCCGAGCTCTTTGTTTCATTATACAGTTAATAGATAATTATTAACTTTACGTTCAGTTATGTTACTGGACGAATACTACACACAATTTCACCACTGGCTTGTTAACCGCGGCCCCAGTTACTTAGGTGGAATAATCATATTTTTTATTGGTTTATGGTTTATTAAATGGCTCCGCAACCGCCTGAGGATGCGCATGACCAGGCGACAGGTGCATTCGTCATTACAGCCATTCTTTTTAAGCCTCACCATCACCGCCTTGTATGTGCTCCTCGTAATCTGGGTGATGAACATTATTGGCTGGGAAATGACCATTTTCACCACCATTATCGGTGCCTTTTCTGTAGCGGCAGGTTTGGCGTTATCTGGTACGTTTCAAAATTTCGCGGGCGGAGTGCTCATCCTGTTGTTAAAACCCTTTGAGATAGATGACAGCATCGTAGCCCAGGGTCAGGACGGTAAAGTGGTATCCATCCAGATGTTTTATACCGTATTGATTACGGCAGATAATAAAACGGTGATCATCCCCAACGGTAAACTATTTAACGAGGTAATTGTAAACGTAACACGCGAGGGCCGCCGCCGGCTTGATTTTGAAATGCGTGTGGGTTACAGCAACGATATGGAAAAGGCAAAAGCCATCATGCTGCAGGTTGTTAACACCAGTAAAGATATCCTGCATGATCCGGCTTCGCGCGTGGGCGTTATTAGCCTTGATGCCGATTGCGTGAGGTTTACCGTTAATGTTTGGGTTGATCCGGCCAATTTTTTAGTTGCCAAGATCAATTTGCAGGAAGCTATGTTGAAAGAACTGGCAGCAGGCGGCATCAACTTCCCGAAGCCGGGACAGTAATCAATTGCAAGTTTGCCCCATAGTCACAGGAACACAATATTCCCAGGTTTATTTAAAGCAAGTAGCCCTTACAGGGCAATTAAGAGGCTATATTTTTTGCCTGGCTTTAATCTCTAAGTACCTGTTTATCGTATTCACCGTCAGGTTTTGCGGCGTACTAAAAATTGTTTGAATGCCATGCGTTGCAAGCTCCTTTACCATTAGCTTTTTATCATGCGCAAACTTTTCGGCAATGGTTTTTATGTAGATGCCTTCAACATCAGTTGCGGGTTGTTCGCTTAGTGTTTTAAGTTCGGTATTTTCAAAAAAAACCACCAGCAGCAGGTGAAACCTGGCAATCCGTTTTAAAAACGGCAGTTGCCGCTGCAAAGCGGGCATACTTTCGTAATTAGTAAAAAAAACCACCAGGCTCCGCTGCTTTATTACCCGGCGTACGGTGGTATAAAGCGCCTCCATATTGGTTTCCAGGTACCTGGTTTTCTCCTTGTATAAAACCTCCAGTATTTTATTAAGCTGGGTATACTTACTGTCGGCAGGTACTACCGCACCAATTTTTTCGGCTACGGTGATTAACCCGGCCTTATCTTCTTTTAGCAAGGCCACGTTTGATAAAACCAGGCTGGCATTAATGGCATAATCCAGCAAACTCAAACCCTCAAAAGGCATTTTCATGGCACGCGATTTATCAATTACGCAATACACATGCTGCGATTTTTCGTCGGTGTAGGAGTTAACCATCAGGTCGCCGCGGCGGGCCGTGGCCTTCCAGTTAATGGTGCGATAATCATCACCAGCAACATAGTTTTTTACCTGCTCAAACTCCATACTATGACCTATGCGTCGTATTTTCTTGATGCCGATATCGGTAAGGCGGTTGGAGATAGCCATTAACTCGTATTTGCGCATTTGCAAAAACGAAGGATATACTGGTAAAATCTCGGTCTGCTCAAAATTATAACGACGCGAAACTAAGCCCAGCGGCGATTTTACAAACACCCTGATAAAACCAAACTCATACTCGCCCCGGCGGGTAGGTCTTAACAGATAAAGGATCTGTTTATGCTCACGCGGTTTCATTGTTGTTTTAAACCAAACATCGCGCTTCTGAAACTGCTCCGGGATCTCGTCGATAATGCCTACAGCTATATTGAAAGGATAAAAGTTTTCAATATAGATGGCCAGCTCGTTTTCGTCGCCGTTGCTCAAGCGCTCGGGTGCTACACGTTTGGCAAATACGCCGTTGATCGTTCGATAAAGCAGTACCAGATCAAGCAATACCAAAACCATAATTACCCAAAACACCAGTTGTGGAATAGCGCCAAGCCATGGAAAAAAGAAACCCAATACAAATAGCACCACGCTGCCGGACAGGCAGGCGAAGAGCGTATTGTTTAAAAACAGGTTTTTATAAAATAATCCGATCAGCTTTTTCACAGCAGCGTATTAGCGTGGAACTTCAATTTTTTGTATGATCTGAGATATCACTTCATCAGGTGTTACCCCTTCCATTTCTTTGTCGGGTGTAAGGATAATGCGGTGCCTCAATACCGGTGCGGCTACATAAATAATATCTTCAGGCGTTGCAAAATCCCTGCCTTTAATTGCGGCAAGCGCTTTAGCCGCGATAATAATAGCCAGCGAAGCCCTTGGCGATGCGCCAAGCTGTACCGATTTACTGTTACGGGTTTCGTAAACTATTTTGGCAGCAAACTCAAGCAACTTGGGTTCAACATGTAAAGCACGTACCTGCTGCCTTATTTCTTTAATATCGGCAGATGACAATACCGGCTTAACCAGGCTTAACTGATCAGCAGTTTTTTGCTGGTGTTGTCGGGTAACGATGGCAATCTCCTCCTCAAGCGTTGGATATTTGATCTCTATCTTAAATAAAAACCTATCCAGCTGTGCTTCCGGCAAGCGATAAGTACCCTCCTGCTCAACCGGGTTTTGAGTAGCCAGTACGGTAAACGGCTCTTCCAATTTATAGCTATTACCATCAATGGTAAGCTGACGCTCTTCCATTACCTCAAACAAAGCCGACTGTGTTTTGGCAGGAGCTCGGTTTATCTCATCGATTAAAATAATATTACCAAAAATCGGCCCGCGCTTAAACTCAAATTCAGTTGTCTTAGGATTGAAAACCGAGGTACCCAAAATATCCGAAGGCATCAAATCTGGCGTAAACTGGATACGCGAGTAACCGGCATCAATAGCTTTGGCAATCAATTTTGCTGTAAGCGTTTTGGCAACACCAGGAACACCTTCTATCAGGATATGCCCATCGGCCAAAATACCAGCTATTAATAAATCAATAGATTCATGCTGGCCTACGATGATCTGGGCAAGGGTTGCCTTTATTTGTTCAACCGCGGTATGCAGTTTACCAAGATCAGTGCGTTGTTCAAAAAATTCGTTTTCCATGTTTTACCTGGATTGTATATAAAATTGCTCAATAAGTTGGTTCAGTTTAATAAGCTCATGATCGGTAATTTGCTCATGAGTGGTGGCAAAGCTCAAGGCTGTAGTTAAATTTTGTGCAAGCGTTAAAGAGATACCGCTTTTTTTGACAAGCGTTTCGGTAAACTCCCCATCAAGTGCATTGGTTTTCAAGGCATACCTATCTCTCATGTAGCTTAACAGGTAAATAGCCTTTTTATGGGCTATATCGGTATTATCCCGCTTTTCATAATATACCTGGCCTACAACGGTCACAAAATCTACAGTAGAGTTTTTTAAAGGTTCAACAACCGGAATTATCCTTTGACGGCGTTTTATCTCATACAAAACAAAAAACGCCATGCTGAAAAACGCCAGGTAAAAGGCCCAACGTAAGGCCGGATTACGTAAAAACACGCGCATGGTTGTTTCATCTTCCGACCGGCCAAGGGTATAGTACTGGTCCCATATTAAAGTTTTACCATTTTTAACATATGATAGTGCTTTGGCCGCATAGTCCATACCGCCACTGGTTAGCAAACTGTAATTGGTAAACATAAGCGGGTTGGCATTTAAATAAAGGTGCCCTTTCCCAATGTTGTACTCTATAAAATTAGCCTTATGTTCGGTATTTTTTCCCAGCACAAGCGCTTTGCCAGTATCAATTTTACTGAAATAACCGGTGTTTGTCCCCTTATCTGATGTGTAAAGCCGGGTGGTATCGATTTTAGGATTTGAAAAGCGGATACCTATCGCGGCCTGATTAATAAATACCGACTGCGTTTGTAGTTTAAAATTTTTTCCCAATTCTTCGCCAAAGTACGATGCCGCAATAAACACATCATTACCTTCATTAACAAACTTCCGTAGTTTGGCATAATCGTACTCATTAAGGTTTATAGAGTTGCAGATTATAAGATAAGCGCCATGCTTTATACCATGATCATTGATCACATTGTAAAGCGGCTCGCGGTAGGTTTGAACACTACTCCCCGGAAATAAATCATTAATACGGTTGTATAAAATGTAAGTACCAAAAGGGATTTTATCGTTTATATCCAACGACTCTTTCCAATCGATGCCTTTGGGCCTGTTATATTGGGCAATAAGATAAATAATCATTAAGCTGCCCAATGCTATAAGGTAAATCCTTAAACTCTTCATGACAGGCTTTGTTTAAATTCCTGAAAAATGTTATTTATCCGTTGGTACGATTGCCCATCTATCGGAAAATCGCCATACCAAACATATTCAAACTGCCGGGTAACCATTGTAAACTGCTCACGCTGCGTAGTGTTATTCAGTTCATTAATATAGGCTGTATTGGTTTTTCCAATTTTCCAGTTTATCAGGCCCCGATCACTTAGCTGTTTAAGGCTTCGCAGATAGAGTAAACGCACTGCGAGGCGGTAATTTTTGTTAGCTAAAGCTTCATCTATCGCCGCATCAAAACTTATTTCATGAATATTTTCAGCCGATTCTGCGTAAGGCACGGGTGTACTTTTAGGTTGCTTTTTTAACAAATGAGGAAAGCCTATTCCTAATAATTTAAAAACACAGTAAATTACAGCTACTACAGCCAGCCCCAGAATAACATACTTAAAAACAAACACCGCATTTTGGCCCCCGCGAACGCTGCCAAACAATTTTTGAAATACTTCAGCAACCATACTCCAAAAGGATTGCCATAAATGCCATATCCATGCCCAAAAGCGGTCCCACCAACTTACACCAGCTTTAGTTATATGATAGTTAAAATCTTTATCGCTTCTATACTTATCAATCGCAGCATCGTTAAAATGCCTTATTGATACGTTGGCCGTATCTGCTTTTATAATTGCAGGTAGTTTTTTAACAGCTGCCGCAACCTCCTTAACAGCCGGAGTGCTTCCCTTATGCGAAATATTTAATGATTTAAGCATTGCCGATTGTTAGTATTGCTCGGTAGGAAACTGATCTGCAGGTGAATTATGCTTACCAAAAGTTCTGATCCTGCTTATCAGGCTATTTGATTCTTTGTACTCGATTAAGCTGAAATAAACCAGTGTTATTGCAATAACGGGTAATAACCACAAAAATTGACAAATATGTTCAATAACAGATTCTATCCATGAAAATGTAGTGTTGTAATAGGTGCCGGTTAGCCATTGACTGCCATCGTAAAATATAATTGCCGGTATAAACAATACCATTGCAATAATAACAACCAAAACACTCATAAGCAGTAGTACACCAAATACAAACCACCAGTTATCTTTAATAATTTTGAACGCTTTCCTTGTGGCATATTCTGCGTTGCCATTTTCTATCACCATTATAGGTACAACAAGGCCAAATATCGGAGCGAGATATACAAAGGGGAAAAAGCAGAAAAAAAATGATATGATCAATGCTATACTCAACAATATCTGCGTTCCTAAAACCCTAAAAAAGTAATACTTAAAATATTCCCAAACTTCAACTACTGTAACCGGCTGATTACCATTTTGCTGGTAAACAGCCAAATAACTGATAACTGTTAAGGTAAGGGCGGCGTAATTAACCTGTTCAAAAAGAAATTTTAAAACTCCCCAAAAAGAAAAAAATGAAAAGCCACCCTCTTCTGCGCCCCGCCAGCCGGCCAGCACCGTTATCAGTGTAGCGGTTAGGGCAAATAACCCGCATATTACAATGTATGCCTTAAAAAGAGGTTTGAAATTTTGCCGGATAATAACAAACGTATCACCGATAATATCGCCAAAATCACGAGCCTTGTTCAGTTCAATATTCTCCTTCATTGCTGGTTTCAACAATTTTTAAACGATGTGATAAGTATGTAGGATAGACCACAACATACCAGATTATAAACAAAAACGATCCTGCTAAAATGGAGCAGCTAAGCCATAACGACATTTCGGTATGGCGGGTTATAAAACTCTCAAAAACGGCCGCGGTAACCACAATGGGCGAGATGCCAAGCATTATTTTAAGCCCGTCACGGGCTCCTCTTTTTAATGATACCGCCCTGCTATAGGTTTTGGGAAACAACATGCTGTTACCCAATATCAACCCGGCGGCACCTGCCAGTATAATGGTCGAGATCTCGAGTGTGCCATGGATCCAGATCACCAAAACCGATTGCATGCCCAAACCTTTGGCAATAAAAAGGTATTGAAAACAGCCAACCATAAGGCCGTTCCTAAATAAATTCAGCAATGTACCTGCAGATAAGGTAATCCCCAACACAAAAGTAATGGCCGTTACTGTAAGGTTGTTTTTCGCTATCATCCAAAACATGATAAATTCGTTCTGGCTTTTGTAAACACCAAACGGATCGCCCTTGCTAATGTTTTCGTTAGTCATGTTCACATAATCGTCAGAAAGTACCAGCCTGATAAATGTACGATCATACTTAGCCGACAAGATACCGATGAGAAAAAATGTAATAAAAAAAGCAAACGAATACAGTATTTGCATCCGGTATTGGTTAAACAGCAAAGGGAGTTCAGTTTTCCAAAAAAACACAAACCTATTGGTCTTTTCTTTCTTGTTTTTATAAATAGATTGATGAAAGCCAGCGGCAAGACCATTCAAATACAGTGTAGTTTTTGATTTTGGATAAAATGTTTTTGAATAAGCCAGGTCGTCGGTAATGGTTATAAAACGCTCTGCAATATCATCCGGGTCTTTAGCAGGCTCGGTTTCATAACTCTTCCATTTATCGGCGTTCTGTTTTATAAATAATGGCTCGCGCATGTGAAAGGCTCAGTAATTTTCTGTTAAAATAGCAACAATATTTGATGTACACATAAAAGAATTGAATTGTTATTTATATTTATTGCATGCAAACTATAAAAATCCGAACCTCACAAAACATTGAAATTGATTACGAAGTAGCTAACCTTGGAGATCGTATTTTAGCCCGACTGGTTGATATGGTGCTTTTAGTTGGCGTTGCCTACGTTGTTTTTATACCTGTTACTTTAATTTATTCTACCGTTCTGGAGCGGGAAGATCTTCCCGTAGCGATGATTGTGGCCATCGTAGTATACACACTTATAAGCGTTTTTTATGATCTCATTGCCGAAATGTATTTTAACGGACAAAGCGTTGGTAAACGCGCATTAAGAGTTCGGGTAATAGATCTCAGCGGTGCAAGACCTACCGCAAGCCAGTTTCTTTTAAGATGGGTATTCAGATTGGTCGATTTTATCATAACGCTTGGCATTGGGGCAGTGATAGCCGTTGCCGTATCAGAAAAAAAACAACGTATTGGCGATATGGTTGCCGGAACAACCGTAGTCAAAACTCAGCCCAAAGCACAATTGAAAGATTTATTTTTCGCGCCGGTGGATGAAAGTTATGAACCTGTTTTTTCTGAAGTAAGCATGCTTCATGATGATGATGTAACCTTAATATATGAAGTGCTGCACAATTTCAGCATGACAGGCAATAATTTGCTGGTTTATGAAATGGCTATGAAAACCAAAGACCACCTAGGAGTGAGTATCCCAGCCAACATGAACGACTTTGAATTTTTACAAGTAATAGTTAAAGATTACAGCTACATAACCTCCCTTAACAGCATTTAATAATTGAACAGCTTATACAGTTTAATAACGTATGAAACTATAATAATGCTCAATGTTATGCTATAAAATGCTTTCTTAAGTATCTGTGTTTTATTAAAACGATACCTTTTAGAGAGGATCACAAAAAGAGCGGTTACCAATACGGCTATACAGGCCGGATAATATTTAAAACTGTTATATATTTCCCCTTTTAACAACGCAATAACGGCTCTTTGCATACCGCAACCCGGGCAGTCAATCCCGGTTAATTTTTTAAAAGGACAAGTAATTAAATGATTTTGCAGCCATCTGACGATGTTCAAATAGCTGCAAAATGCATTAATAGCGGTCAACTTATTGAGGAGAATTATAATTAACAGGTCGTTCGTAATCACCGGCGCCAAAACCAGTCCTGTTTTTAGGATCCGGACCATATTGATTTTCACCGGGAGTGCCATCTGTACAAGCCAAAATCAAGTTGTAAATAGGGATAAGAATGAACCAACCGCTTTTGCCAACATCATGCATTCTTCTCACACCAACCGCAATACTTGGTATCAATATGGCCAAAGAGTAAATGTTGCTCAATAACGGAAATTTCAAAAATACGCCAACAAAGCTTAATATCATTGAAAAGATGACGTTAAACAATGCGAAATACCAATACTCGCTACGCCTTGCGCGGCCACTAAACAGTGCATAATTTTTTAGTACTTCAATGTAATAGTTCATGGTTTGTTTTTTTTAAGGTTTGAGTTTACGTGTAAATAAGTTCATCGCAAATTAGAAAATATTTCAATCAAAACTTTAATTCACAACGTATTTATTATACAGCAGGCAATTGTAAATTATAGTTAATTTTAACCCCGATGCAGCAAAGAGAACAGATTTCGGTTTTTGATATGTTTAAGATAGGCATAGGCCCGTCAAGTTCGCATACGCTTGGTCCCTGGCGTGCCGCGCAACAGTTTGTTCAATCGCTTGATGAGCAGGGCGCTTTGCCGCTGGTGCAGCAGGTTAAAATATTGCTGTACGGCTCGCTGGCTAAAACGGGCGTTGGGCATGGTACAGATATAGCTATATTGTTAGGCCTGAGCGGTGATGACCCGGTTACTTTTGAGGTTGACCAGGTAACACCTAAAATAGCGCATATCAAAACATCCCATCAATTAATACTGGGCGGTATGCTGCCGGTAAGTTTTTACGCCGATGATGATCTGTTGTTCCTTTTTAACGAAAGCCTCCCCTATCATCCTAACGCGGTAACCTTCCAGGCATTTCTGAATAACGGCAGGGCTGTATCCGAAACCTATTATTCAATTGGCGGCGGTTTTGTGGTAAAGGAAGGCGCTTCGGGCCAAACCAAGGCCGAGGTTGACCTGCCCTTCCCGATTGATACCGCGTCTGAACTGCTGCACTGGTGTATCAAAACCGGCCTACGAATATCTGAAGTTGTGGCCGAGAACGAACTGGCCTGGCGCAGCGAGCAGGAAACCCGTACAGGCATACTCAATATTTTCAAGGTGCTGAAAGAGTGTATTTACCGCGGTTGCCATACTACCGGCCAGCTTCCCGGCGGCTTAAATGTGGCCAGACGCGCGGCTAAGTTGAATGCCCGGCTTATCGGCAACCATCAATACAGTAATTATGACGAGTGGGTGGTGGCTATCCGCGCTACCGGCGATAGTTTTAAAAACACTTTGGATTGGGTAAGCTGTTTCGCGCTGGCCGTAAATGAAGAGAATGCATCGTTTGGCCGTGTGGTTACCGCCCCAACCAATGGTGCCGCCGGTGTGATCCCGGCTGTACTGCAATATTATATAGCCTTTTGCGGGGGCGATACCGAACAAAAAATAATTAACTTTTTATTCACCGCCAGCGAGATTGGCAGCATCTTTAAAAAGGGGGCAACCATATCGGCGGCCATGGGCGGCTGCCAGGCCGAAATCGGCGTATCGTCGGCCATGGCGGCGGCGGCATTAACCGAATGCATGGGGGGCACCCAACGCCAGGTGCTCATGGCCGCCGAAATTGCCATGGAGCATCACCTCGGCCTCACCTGCGACCCGATTGGCGGCCTGGTACAGGTACCCTGCATCGAACGCAACACCATGGGTGCCATCAAAGCTATCACAGCTTCGCAACTGGCGCTGCAAAGCAACCCCGAAAAAGCCAAAGTAAGTTTAGATGCCGTGGTGAAAACCATGTGGCATACCGCGCTGGATATGAACTCGAAATATAAAGAAACCAGCGATGGGGGGCTGGCTATCAATATCCCCATCAGCCTGCCTGAGTGTTAGGTTATATCCTTGTAAATCCAACAAAAAAAGCAGCTTTCCGGGCGGCTTATTTCAGGCGCTTAAAACCAAACAAAAAGCCTTAACAAACTGCTAAGGCTTTTCGGGTCAATGATTAAATGACTTGATTAACCCGGGATATTATATCTTACCGAATATTTCTGCCAGTTTATTCTGCAAATCCTCGCCACGAAGGTTTTTGCCGATGATCTTCCCTTTAGGATCTACCAGAAAGTTTTGGGGAATAGCACGGACCGCATATAGTGCAGCCACCTTGCTGTCCCAGAATTTAAGGTCGGATACATGGTTCCAGGTCAGGCCATCCTGGTGGATAGCGGCTAACCATTTATCTTTGGCGTTCTGCCTATCCAACGATACGCCAAGGATAGTAAAATTTTTATCTTTATAAGCTTTGTAGGCTTTCACCACGTTAGGGTTTTCTCCACGGCAGGGGCCGCACCATGATGCCCAGAAATCGATCAGCACATATTTACCGCGGAATGACGACAGGCTCACCATTTTACCGGCGGTATCAGCCTCGGCAAATTCAGGAGCCGTTGCGCCTAAGGCTACTGCCTTTAATTTGGGTAAGCGCTCGCCAAATTTTTTACCGGCCTCAGTTGCTTTGATAGCCGCCGACAGGCCGTTGTACAGTGGCGCTATATCCACATAATCAGCGCTGTAAGCATATGATTCAAGCGCGTTCAGGCTTACATACGAATCGGGGTTTTCCTGGATAAATTTTTTACTGAGCTGCGCGTCCAGATCGTCAATTTTCTTCTCTTCGGCGTTTAAGGCGCTTAACTGATCGGGGGTGGCGGTTTTACGCTTAGCTTCCAAAGCTTCGTACGCGTCGTTAACCGGCTTTTTGGCCAAACGGAGTTTTTGGTTATCGTTATTGGTTTTAGTGCCGCTAATAACCGCATCGGCAACCTTATCGTCGGTACTTACATTGATGGTGCCTGGCTCAAGATACACGGAGTGATAATCTTCAGAGGCATTCATTCCGCTGCCTTTGGTATTAACCAGGATATAGGCATTTATGGGGGTGTTGCCTACCTGGCCGGTAAATTTAAAATTGCCTTCGTGCAGTACAGCCGAATCAACTACCAGTTTTTTGTCTTTATCGCGATATTCGACGTAAACCTTGGCAGGCGCGTTGTAGTTACCAATTTTACCTTGTATGGTGTAAGGCGCGGTTTGGGCGAAGGCCATGGCAGGTACCCCTGCCAAAGCGGTTAATGTGATTTTTTTTAATGAGGTCAAGTTCATTCTGCAATATAACGGCTTGCAGGCAAATAAATTTAATTGTTTGCAAAAAATTACAATTTGCTCAGAAGCCTATAAAGATGTTTGATGCAGAGAGGCCTCACACGCTTCTCTACAAGGAAAAAGGCGTCATTGCTTTGTTCAATGACACCTTTTTTATTTTTCTCATTAAGTGAGCCACTCACCTGATCAACTCACTCACCAATCAATTATATTTCCCGAACAGTTGTTCAAGTTTAGCGTCAAGGTCATCGCCACGCAGATTTTTAGCGATGATCTTACCCTGCGGATCGATCAGGAAGTTTTGAGGAATGGATGTTACCGAATATAAGGCAGCGGCCTGGTTATTCCAGAATTTCAAATCAGATACCTGTGTCCAGGTCAGGCCATCGTTTTTAATAGCGGCTAACCATGCGGCTTTACCGTCGGGCCTATCCAGCGATACGCCGATAATAGTGAAGTTTTTATTTTTAAACCGCGCGTAATTACGTACAACGTTAGGGTTTTCCTGGCGGCAGGGGCCGCACCATGATGCCCAAAAATCTATCAGCACATATTTACCCCTGAACGATGAAAGCTTTACCGGGTTGCCGTTAACATCGTTCTGGATAAAATCCGGGGCTTCGGCACCAATGGCCGTAACCCTTAACGCGTCTAACTGCACCTTCATCATTTTACCCGCCTCGGTATCTTTAATATTTTGCGATAATGAATTGAACAGCGGATCAATTTCCGACGGATCAGGCGCAGGACCACTTACCGAAGTAAGCGCCAGCAAGCTCAGGTAGCTACCCGGGTTGGCGATAATAAAACTTTTAAGTATTGTTTTTTGCTCGGCCTGCAGCAGTTTGTATTTTGCCTGGATAGCGTTACGGAAAGCGGCCGATTTTTGCTGCTCGGCGGTAGCGGCCTTGGCTTCGGCCATCAGCTTTTCGGCCTTTGCATTGATCACTTTAAGCTGCGCCTGCAATTTGATATTATCAAGGTTAAGCTGCGAACCGGTGATCTGCGCGTTATCTATCGAATCTTTACTGGTGATAGTGATCGTACCCTTTTCAAGGAAGAAATCGAGGTCATCAGCGGTTTTTGAAATCAGCGCTCCGTTATCAGCATATTTGTAAGCGGTTTCAAGATATTTATCAAGCGGCAAACCTTTATAGTTGATAACTATAGTAGCATTTACCGGGTTAATGATCTCGCCTTTAAAAGTAAAAACACCATTTACCACATCGGCCGAATCGGTAACTTTATTAGCGCCAAGCTGGTAAAACAAGTGCGCTTTGGCCGGGGTGGTAACATTGCCCAGTTTACCGTTGATGATAAAGGTATCGGTAGTTTGCGCAAATGTTGCCAGGGGCAGCAGGAAAAAAAGATAAAAAAGTAATTTCTTCATTAAAATAAAACTATACGCTTTGCTAAACGCACCGCGCCGGTTAAAAGTATTGATAATCAGTTTAATTTTTGGTAAGTACGCCACCAAAGGTCTGGTAATTCGCCGGATGTGGCCGTTTTATAGTCGGCATAGCTGCAGGGCACGAGGTGAAAACGTTCATTAGGCGAACCCGACGAAGGGTACGGTACCTGCATCCACCAGCGATCTGATTTTTTGCTTTTTACAAACACCACTTCCTGGTCTTCGTGGGTGAGGCTGGTTTTATAAATCAGGTATTGCGATTTAGGGTTAAGCGGAAAATCGCGCTTGCGGTTATAAAAGCCATCAATAAAATACCAGATCATTTGCGCAAGCTGCCAGGCCGTTTGCCCGTTGCTGTCATAAGCCGGGTTAAACTCATAAAAGCCTATCGAGGTAAGCTTATCGTTAAAACCGGCATACCTGCAAAGCTGGCAGGCCTCTTCACCGTAAAAGCCGTTAGGGGTAGCGTTGGCATTACCCATCGCATCGGCCACACGTATAGCGCCTATATCAAAGCTGATCATGCTGGCATTGCGGATGGCGGGTTCTGTAACAGCGATATTACCGCTTAGCTCGCCGAGGCGGTGTACATCAAAATATAGCTTGTCCATTACCCTTAAGCTGTCCTGGCTTGCAAAATAAGTTTGATAACCTAAATTACTGAAGTTAAACAGGTAATTAGGCTCATGCAGGAAGATCTTATTAAGATAGGAGTTGGAGGTGGTTTCTATACTATCGCCATGGTTATCCTCGTCAAGGTCAAAATGCGAATCGATCACTACCAGGTCAACCTTTTGCTCCAGCTCTTCATAGCCCATATATTGAGCGTAGGTAATATCCTGGCCGCCCCCCAAAATAACCGGGATGATATCTTTTTTAATCAGTTCGGCAACTACAGTTTTTACCGCGAAATAGGTATCCGTAACTTTCTCGCCTGCGCGGATATTACCCAGATCAGCTATTTTAACGTTATAAGCGCCTTCATTAAGCAGGTACAGCTTTTCGCGGATGTAATCAGGACCGAGCGAGCATCCGGGGTTGCCAATTGCGTTCCTGTCGTCCATTACACCGATAATGGCGATATCTGTTTTCTCTTCCAGGTCGGGAAAATCAACGGAGTAATGCACAATTTTATCGCCAAGCTGGCTGGTATAATAGCCTTTTTTAGGGGCTATCTTTTTAAGATCAATCGGCGTAAAAAAATCAGCTAACGACATAGTTTATTGATGTGCAAATATGCAGATATTTAAGCTTAAAGCCGAAGGCTTAAAGCAGAAAGCTTTGTTGAGCTGAATGCCGAAGCAAAAGGCAGAAAGCTTTTTTATTGTTTGTATGAGCTTTTAAATCTTTTTTTGCTTTAAGTGTTTAGCTTTTGCCTGTTCTTCCGTGCTTTAAGCATTCAGCCTTCGGCTTTCAGCTACAAAAAATTGCATATTTGCATCATGATCTTAATTACGGGCGCTACCGGTTTTCTTGGGGCTGAGTTGGCCAAGCTTTTAATAACTACCGGCAACCATGTTCGTTGTACAAAAAGGGCATCTTCTGTTATTCCCGCATTGCTGGTTCCTTTTGGCGGTAGCATTGAGTGGGTAGATGCCGATATGATGGATATTTTCGCCCTTGCTGATGCATTGGATGGCGTTACCCAGGTTTATCATTGCGCGGCATGGGTATCTTTAAAGCAGGCCGATAAAAAGAAAATGATCAATACCAATGTAACCGGTACGGCTAATTTGGTTAACCTATGTGTTGAACGGGGAATCAGGATGGTTCACGTCAGTTCAATAGCAGCAATTGGTTCTGCCAAGCCCGGCGAACTGATTACCGAAAATCATCACCTGGAACAATCCACAGAAAATGACGGCTACGCCATATCCAAGCTGGAAAGCGAAATGGAAGTTTGGCGCGGCATTGCCGAAGGGTTAGACGCCGTTATTGTAAACCCCGCCTTAATTATCGGTGCAAGCGCGGGTGCGGAAGGCAGCGGCGCATTATTTAAAACCGTGCGTAACGGCCTTAAGTTTTATACATCCGGCGGCATTGGCTTTGTTGATGTGGAGGATGTAGCCAAAAGCATGGTAGCGTTAATGAACAGCGATATTACAGCGCAACGTTACATCATCAGCGCCGAAAACCGTGATTATAGAGGTATGGTAACCGAAATTGCGGATGGCTTTGGCGTGAAGCGGCCATCTTTTTTTGCCAAACCATGGGTTATGGAACTGGCCTGGCGCGGAGCTTCGGCTATCGCGGCGATAACAGGTGGTGTACCGGCTATTGATAAGGTTTCGGCACAAACCGCATCGTTAACCCGCAAGTTTGATAATTCAAAAATTAAGAAGGCAATCGGCATCGAGTTTAAGCCGATAAGCAAGACCATAACGGAGATTTGCGCGGCATTAAAACAATAATTTATTTATGCCGACAGCTCTTCAGCTTTAGCGATAAATAAATCGCATTCCATTTGCAGGCCTAACCAGTAACGAGAACTGATGCCTAAGAATTTTTCAAGCCTTACGGCAAGTTTGGCAGAAATATTTCGTTTACCCGCGAAAATCTCACTTAAGTGATGTGGTAAGATATGCAAAGCACTGGCAACATCCTTTTTAAGGATGCCGCGTTCTTCTATTTCTTCCAGCAAAAACTCGCCGGGATGAAATGCCTCTATTTCAATGTCATTACCATTATGATCTAATATCTGATTATTCATCATATAACTCGCTAAATGTAAATTAAGATTTAATCTACAAACTCCCTATACTTCCTCAGCGAATTTTTTGCACCTTTGCACCCAAGATGGAACAGTACTTTATTATTGATTTCGACAGCACCTTTACACAGGTGGAGGCCCTTGATGAACTGGCCCGGATCTCCCTCAAAAACCGCCCAGACCGCGAGGATATCTACAAGCAAATTGAGGATTTGACGAACGCATCGATGGAAGGCCGCTTATCATTCACCGAAAGCCTGGAGCGCCGTGTAAAACTGCTTAACGCCAATCGCGATCATTTAAAGCAACTCATCAGCCATCTTAAAAAGAAGGTTTCTACCTCTTTTTCGCGCAATACCATCTTCTTTAAAAACCACCAGGACGAGGTTTTGATCGTTTCGGGCGGCTTTAAAGAATTTATTACGCCGGTAGTTACCGAGTACCATATCAAAAAAGAAAACATCTACGCCAACACTTTCGTGTTCGACGAAGAAGGCAATATTACAGGTTACGACCGTGAAAACCCGCTATCCCAGGAAGGCGGTAAGGTAAAGCTTTTAAAAGAGCTGCAGCTGCCCGGCGATATCTACGGCATCGGCGATGGTTACTCTGATTTCCAACTGAAGGAATCGGGCATGATCAAAAAATTCTTCGCTTTTACCGAGAATATCGAGCGTAAATCGGTAGCCGAAAAAGCAGATCACGTTACCCCAAGTTTTGACGAGTTTTTATACCTGAACAAACTTCCACGCGCTATCTCTTATCCCAAAAACCGGATTAAATGCTTAGTGGTAGGTACTGTTAACGATGAGGCTGTAGGCTTGTTAAAGAAAGAGGGGTATAACATCCGGCACCGCGAGGCTATTGAAGAAAGCTACCTCGAAGAAGCCGGTGTATTATTTTGCGATGAAGACCATCAACCAAGCGTTGAGCAGGTGCAAAATGCAGGCCGTTTAAAAGTCATAGGCGTATTTGGCCGCTGTAACCGCAAACTGGCCGATGCCGCAACGGATAGTGGCATCATCATTTTCGACGACCCTAAGCATAACCCTCACAATATCGATTTTATCCCCAAACGGGTAATGGCTTTCATGAACGAGGGAAAAACGCATACGAGCTGTAACTTTCCTGATTTGCAGCCGCCGCGCGTTAATAACGCCCACCGTTTAATTCACATTCACAAAAACGTGCCGGGTATCCTGGCTAAGATCAACGATGTATTCGCACGTCACAATATCAATATCGTTGGTGAGTTTTTGGTGACCAACCCGCAGATAGGATATGTAATTACCGATGTGAACACAGGTTACGACACCGAGGTATTAAACGAACTAAAAGCCATTGAGCATACCATTAAATTCAGGTTGCTGTATTAATAAATGTTTGATGTAGAGACGCATCACATGCGTATTTTTAGGACAAGCCTCTTGTATGATTTTACCGTAGTTACTTTGTACGCGGGAGACGGATATTATGTGTCTCTACATAAAAAATAAAATGAGCACCGGGTTTTGAGCCTTTACAAAACTTTAACAAAACATCTCAAAACCCTGTATCCACTATTTTTTAAATGGAACTACCAATACCGGTATCTCCGAGTGTTTGATCACATCATCGGCAACATTGCCTAAAAACCATTTATCGATGCCGGTGCGCTGGTGTGTGCCCATCACTATCAAATCGGCATTGAAATTTATCGCGCACTCTATAATACCATTGGCCGTTAAGCCGTGTTCGGTAAATTTTGATACCTCGAGCCCTTCACCAAAAGCTAAACGCGCGCGTTCCAGGATAACGGTAGAACGTTCGGTTTCTATATTTTCCAGTTCTATGGCTTCCTGTAAGCCAACCGAGGTTTCGAAGGGCATGCCGGTAAGGGTATCGGTTGTATCAGTTACCGGCATTACCGGTTCAACCACATGTACAAGCCCAACCCCGGCGTTATAAGTTTGCGCTATATCAAAACCATATTCGGCAGCGTGCTGTGAAAACTCGCTCTCATCAATGCAAATGAGTATTTTCCTGATTTTCATGGTATAAAAATTTTGCATAAATATAACAACCATTTACCGATATGTTTTCACGGCTCACTATTTTATTACCTTTGTTTATGCATTTTTCCGCCGAAATAGACGACCGACTGACCCGCCTGCAAGAAAAGTACGAAGCCATGGGCCAGGATATGAATTCATACCTGGACGGCCTGCTTTACGCCGATTTTTTAACCTACTGGGATTATATTCACCTGGATACCCTGCTTAGCCTGCAAAGCCCTAAAACACCGTTCCCCGACGAAGAGATTTTTATCATCTATCACCAGATCACGGAGTTGTATTTTAAACTGGCCCTGCACGAGTGCAGGCAGATTGCCGAAGCGGAACATCTTACCCTCGAGTTTTTTACGGCCCGGCTGAAACGCATTAACCGCTATTTCGGCGCATTAACCCATTCGTTTGAGATTATGGTTGACGGGATGGAGAAGGAGCAATTCCTGAAATTCAGGATGTCATTACTTCCTGCCAGCGGTTTCCAATCGGGTCAGTACCGGATGATCGAGATCTATGCTACCGATTTCATTAACCTGGTAGCTAAAGATAAACGCGACGAATTGAGAAATGCCTCTGTTGAAGAGCAGTTTGAATACCTGTATTGGAAGTTCGGAGCTACAGAATTATCTACCGGTAAAAAAACATTGACACTGAAACAGTTCGAAAAAAAGTATTCAAAAACTTTTATTGAGCTGGGTAAAGCCGCCGCGACACGTAATTTCAATACGCTGGCCAAACGCTTTGAGGCAGAAGGTCAGTTAACCTTTGAACTAAAAACCGAACTAAGGCAACTGGATATCAATGTAAACGTGAACTGGCCGCTTTCGCATTACAAATCGGCAGTGCGTTACCTTAACCGCGAACCGGAAGATATCAAGGCCACCGGTGGCACCAACTGGCAAAAGTATTTACCGCCCCGTTTTCAGAAAAGGATCTTTTACCCATGGGTATGGACCGATGAGGAAAAGGATAACTGGGGCAAAGCCTGGGTTGATGACGTGCTGAGCAGTTTATAAACGCACAAGGGGCTGCAATTTCACTTTTTGGATTGCCTGTCAATGCGGCTCAACACTTGCAAACCACCGCTGATAAACGCCTCAATAATATTGTCAAAATGATGCTTTTATGTGTGGTAATCACCAATTGTGAGTACATTTTTTTGGCATAGGGCATAAAAATGCCTACCTTGCCATTTTCTATAATTTATTAATTTTTAACGCCATGACCGAGACATTGGACATCAAGATCAGCAGGACCACTGCTTCCCGTTTGGAACAAACGGATTTCGACAACTTACCTTTTGGAAAAACTTTTTCTGACCACATGTTTGTGGCCGATTACGCGGACGGTGAATGGAAAAATCTCTCGGTCATTCCTTACGGCGAAATTGGTCTCAGCCCAGCTATCTCTGCACTTCATTACGGACAAGCATTTTTTGAAGGCCTGAAAGCCTATAAACATGCCGACGGAAAGATCACCGTTTTCCGCCCGGATAAAAACGCTATCCGTTTTAATAAATCGGCCGAAAGGCTTTGCATGCCTGCTTTGCCTGAAGAAATTTTCCTGCAAAGTATAGCTACTTTAGTTGATATCGACCGTGACTGGGTGCCTTCACAGCCCAACCACTCGCTGTATATCCGTCCGTTTATGTTCGCTACCGATCCATATTTGGGCGTAACACCGTCATCAACTTATAAATACATGGTTTTGGTAGGCCCGGTTGGTCCGTATTTTTCAAAACCATTACGTGTTAAAATTGAAACGCATTATACCCGCGCTGCCGAAGGTGGTATGGGCTACGCCAAAGCTGCCGGCAACTACGGAAGCTCGATGCTACCCGCCCGTAAAGCTGCGGAAGAAGGTTTCGACCAGCTGATCTGGACCGACGCCAAGGAGCATAAGTTTATTGAAGAAATGGGAGCCGCCAACGCGATGTTCCTGTTAGACGGCAAACTGATCACTGCCGAAGCAAAAGATACCATCTTAGACGGCGTAACCCGTGATACCGTTATCGCATTAGCTAAAGAATGGGGCATCCCGGTTGAGGAGCGCAAGGTTTCGGTAGCCGAGATTATTGAAGGCGCTAAAAACGGCAAACTAACCGATGCTTTCGGTGCCGGTACTGCCGCTACTATCGCTCCTGTAGCCTCAATCAGCTACGAAGGTGAAGAGTACATCCTGAGCGATCCGCAAACACGCGAGTTCTCTAAAAAGGTATTCGATACGCTTGATGCCATTAAATACGGCTTAGCACCAGATACCCATGGTTGGAACTATTTGGTTAGCGAATAATCAGCCAAATATAATAAAACACAAAACGCCCCGGGATTTTCCGGGGCGTTTTGTGTTTTATTGAATTATCGGTACCGTCGCTCGGCTATCAGCCGGGTGGCAACTATCCAAAGGCCTCCGGCCTGCATGCGTAATATGGTTCGGGCAGAGGCCGTGCGGTAGTTGCCACCCGGCTGGAATCCGAGCGTCTGAAAAAAGGCTTACATCTAATTTGTGAATTGAGTCTATGTTCGGTGTTTTCACCATAGCCGTTAACCTAAGGAAATATCATATTTATCAGGATACCTGCAAATGCCGTGATACCTTTTTTATCTTTACTAAAATATGATGCAACCTACATTCAATAAATATAACAACAAATTCAGGGAAGCCTTAGCCGGATTAAACCCCGAGCAGTTGGCGGCGGTTAATAAAATGGACGGACCGGTGCTGGTAGTTGCCGGGCCGGGAACAGGTAAAACCCAGATCCTGGCTGCGCGCATCGGCAAGATCCTGACTGATACCGATGCCGCCCCCAACGAGATTTTGTGCCTAACCTATACCGATGCCGGCGCGGTGGCCATGCGTAGACGCCTGTTTGAATTTATAGGCCCCGATGCATACCGCATTAACATATACACCTTCCACGCTTTTTGTAATGAAATTATCCAGGAGAACCTCGAATACTTCGGCAAGCTGAACCTCGAACCGCTTTCGGATCTTGAATCGGCCATGCTCTTCAGGGAACTGGTTGATGAGTTCCCGAACGATCACGTGCTAAAGCGTTTCACCGGCGATATTTATTATGATGTGCCGCGGTTAAAAAGCCTGTTCAGCACCATGAAGCGCGAAAACTGGGATGCGGAAATGATTGAGCGGGCGGTGAACGATTACCTGGAAGATTTGCCCAACCGCGAAGAATTTATTTATAAACGCGCCAATGCGAAAGCAGGCATTAAAGTTGGCGACCCGAAACAGAAAGACATCGACGCGGCGCATGATGTAATGAAAAAGCTGCTGGCGGCGGTTGGCGAATACCAGAACTACGCTGAAAAAATGAAAGCCCGCGGCCGGTATGATTATGATGACATGATCATCTGGGTGCTGCGCGCCTTTCGCGATAACGAAGAAATTTTGCGCAGGTACCAGGAACGGTATCAGTATATTTTGGTGGATGAGTTTCAGGATACCAGCGGATCGCAAAATGAGCTGCTGCGCTTTTTGTTGAATTACTGGGATACACCCAACGTTTTTGTAGTGGGCGATGATGATCAGTCGATCTTCAAGTTTCAGGGGGCCAACATGAAAAACATCCTTGATTTTGCCAACGATTACGTAGATAGCCTGTATACCGTTGTATTAAAACACAACTATCGCTCCAACCAGCATATCCTTGACATATCCAAGGCCTTGATCGACAACAATTTTGAACGGTTAACCAGTCAGCTCAACCTCGATAAAGCGTTAAAGTCGTCACATCCGCGGTTTAATGATCTGCTGGTTGAACCTGTGATCAGGGAGTACGAAAACCCGGATAAAGAATTGGTTGATGTATCCTTACAGATCAAAAAACTGGTGGCAAATGGTGTAGCCCCGGGCGAAATTGCAGTGATTTACCGCAACCACAGCCAGGTGGAAGAGATGATCAAATTTTTAAACGTGCAAAAGATCCAGGTAAACACCAAACGCAAAATTGATGTGCTGATGGATCCCTTCGGCGAAAAGATCATCAATATTTTGCGCTATTTGGCTATGGAGCTCGATTCGCCGTATAGCGGTGATGAATTATTGTTCGAAATCATGCACTATGATTTTTTCAACATCCCCCCTATCGAAATTGCCAAGGCCAGCGTAGCCGTATTTAAAGAAAACTTTGGTACGCTTGCCTATAATCAGCCTAAAACATCTATCCGCAGGTATGTGAGCGAGTTGAAGCCGCCCGCACAGACAGACCTGTTTAAACCCGACCAACAGGAAGCCATGCGCTTTCTGGTGCGCTATATCGATGATCTGCTAACCATAGCCGTAAGCGAAACGCTGCAAAAGCTGTTTGAAAAAGTGATTGCTAAAATGGGCATTCTGAAATACATTATGCAGCAGGAGGATAAAGGCAGCTACATGCAGATGCTCACCAGCTTTTTTGATTTTTTAAAAGATGAAAGCCGCAAAAAGCCAGATATCAGCCTTGCCGATCTGATAGCCACTATCGAGATGATGAAAAAACACGGCATCAGGCTGGAGCTTAACCAAACCATATTTTCGGAGAATGGGATCAATTTTCTTACGGCCCACGGCTCGAAAGGTTTGGAGTTTGAGCATGTATTTTTTATAGGCTGCGACAAACGCACCTGGGATATAAAAGGCCGCAATAGTGGTTTTGGCTTTCCGGATACGCTTACGCAATCAACAGCTGATGATATTGCCCAAAAAGAGGAGGCCCGTCGCCTGTTTTATGTGGCTGTTACCCGCGCAAAACAGCACCTTGCGATATCTTACGCGGGTAAAGATAAAAAGGGAAAAGACCAGGAAGCAAGCCAGTTTGTGGGCGAAATTCTGGCCAGTACCAGTCTGCAGGTTCAATATCCCAAAGTTGCCGAAAGCGACATGATCGATTTTGAACTGACGCAGTATCATGAAGATGATAAGCCCAAGGTTGAGTTATTGGATAGAAACTACATTAATCAACTGCTGCAAAACTATACGCTTTCGGTAACGCATTTAAGCAGCTACCTCGATTGCCCATTGCGGTTTTATTTTCAATGCCTGATCCGGGTGCCGGCAGGTAAAAGTCCATCGGCTACTTTTGGGCAGGCGGTTCACTGGGCCTTAAATAAAACTTACCGCCAGTTAAAAGATAACGACAATGAGTTTTTAACTACCGAAAATTTTATGCGCGAGTTTAGATGGTACATGGCCCGCAACCGCGATTCGTTCACCAAAGATGAGTTTAAACTTCGTTCGGCCTATGGCGAAAAGATCCTGCCGCCGTATTACGAACAAAACGTATCAAATTGGAATAAAATAGCGGTTACGGAACGCTCCATCAAGAATATTGAGGTAGCGGGCGTACCTATTAAAGGCAACCTGGATAAAATTGAGTTCGACGGTAAACAAGCAACCGTTGTTGATTATAAAACAGGGAAGGTTAAAAACGCCAAAGAAAAACTGATGCGCCCAACCGTCGATCTCCCAAATGGCGGCGACTACTGGCGGCAGGCCGTTTTTTATAAGATATTGATTGACCACGACCGGCAAACCGACTGGCAGGTGATCAGCACCGTATTTGATTTTGTGGAGCCCGATGGCGAAGGTAAATATTACAAGGAGAAATTTGTGATAACCCCGGAGGATGTAGAAACAGTAACCGGGCAAATTAAAGATACCTACACCCAGATCATGGCCCATAACTTTAATACCGGCTGCGGCAAAAAGGAATGCGATTGGTGCCATTTTGTAAAAAGCAATTTTAAACAGGCTGATGGAATTTTGAGTATTGTTGCAGAGGAAGAAGAATAGCTTTTTAGACATTCAATCACATGTGCTTTAAAGACAGGCGATTAACCCCTTTCTGGCGAGTCAGGCCGAAAATCGAAATGACTCACCGAATTACTCACCAAAAATTTACGAATTGGCGTATAAAACAGTGCCTGGGTTAAAAATTAAAAGCCTGATTTCGTGCAAAATACAGGCTTTTAGAGTTTTTCAGTATGAAAATCAGCGGAGAGGGAGGGAAATTAACTATAGGCTTTTTTAAGCCTTTAAGCCATATTTTGGCTTGTTTTTATTTGCGGTGCCACAAAATTGCCACAAATATTAGCCTAATAAATCTCCCTGAAATATCTTCAAAAGCTTCCTGCACGGAAGCCGACTTAATTTAAAGAACGATATAGTTTATGTCAAATATTTTATACTGCGATCCCACTAACGAAGGTGTCAACAAAATTTAAAATCTTGGTCAATATTCTATCTCCAACTTCTTTGGATTTCAGGATACTTGGTCGCCCTTCAATCCTAAGATCCAGGACATCATTCCGTAAAGGCTCGCGTTCTGCAAACAAATAATTCTCTATTAGTCTTTCAGTTTTTTCTTCCGAGAGGTTTTCGTCATCTATCAATACTTTCAAAGCTTTTTCTTGTTCTTTATTCCAAAACTTTTCAAATTCTTCGGGAATTGCATCAGAATCTTCGATATCAGGTAAACTCTCCTGAATGAACTTTTCAATCAATTCGCGTTTACTCCTTAGTGACACTTCTGTATTCAAAAGATTGAATATTTCTTCTTTAATATTTTTATCTTTTGAGTTTTGTTTTGATTTAATTAGCAATTGGAGTATATAGGTTACATTGATTGTATCTCTCCTGATCAGTTCTAACTCAAAATCAATATCATTTAAGATGGAGGTCTTTTCTATGGCGGGGCCGCCATTTATAGTCTCTTTTAAATCTAAATATTTACTCGTATAACCATCAAAAACCTGTTGCTCTATATCCAGGTCATCCCAGGTAAATTCTGTATAATGGCTCATTTTTTTATGTAAACGAATCATCGCCCTGAAAGCCAATATAAATTTTAACTTACCTTCTTCGCTGTATAAATCATCAACACTGTCAATCTGGGGTGCAATATCTATTAATTTCTGGACAGCCTGGTTAAATTTTTCAACGTAGGTTTCATACGGTTCAACAATAATTTCGTCAATAGCCTCCTTGTTACTAAATAGAGCTATTGCTTCGTCTGTTTTATCTTTTAGATTACGGAAGCAAACTATGTTCCCCTGCGTTTTATTCTTGTTTAAAATTCGATTAGTACGGCTAAAAGCCTGTATCAATCCATGATACTGAAGATTCTTATCGACGTATAATGTATTAAGATGCTTGCTGTCAAAACCCGTCAAAAACATGTTTGCCACAAGAAGAATGTCGGTCTCATTGTTTTTAGACTTCTTTGCAACAGCATTATAGTAATTATAAAATCCCTCTGTGTCACGAACATTTTCAGCCATGCCAAACATACTATTAAAATCCCGCACATAGCGCTCCAGAAGTTCACGCCTATGTGGTGTATAGCCATATTCGGCTTGTGGTTCGGCAGCAATATTATATTGGTTCAATACATTGCTTTCAATTTCTTCTTCATTTTGGGCGTAGCTAAAAATCGTTGTAATTTTTAGATTGTGCTCGCCCTTTAGCTTTTTACGATTGAAAATCTCATAGTATTGGATAACTGCATCAATATCCTGGACACACATCATAGCACAAAAGTTCCTGCTTTGTGTTTTTTGGTCGTGGTACTGAATGATATAATCTACAATAGCTTCCTTACGCTTAGGGGATTCAAACACTTCTATTTCATCAATTTCTTCTACCTTCAGGTCAATGATATGCTCTTTCTGTTTAAATGTCTGTATATATTCAACTGAAAATTTCAGCACATTTTCATCCCTTATAGCATCGGTAATTACATACTTATGCAGGCATTTGCCGAACAGGCTCGATGTTGTTTTCTCACCGTTTGCGTTTTCAGCCAATATAGGTGTACCGGTAAAACCAAAAAGCTGAATGTTGGTAAAATAGCCTACTATATTGCTATGGGTATCACCGAATTGTGAACGATGGCATTCATCAAAAATAAATACCATCCGCAGGTCTTTTATGGCTTTCATTTTAGAAAGATTCCTGCCTGATATTGCATTATTCAGCTTTTGGATAGTCGTAACTATAATTCTAACATTGGGGTCGTTAAATTTTTGTATAAGGTCATCAGTATTTGTGGCGGAGCTTACTGAACCTTTACTAAACTTCTCGTACTCCTGATTGGTCTGATAATCCAGATCTTTCCTGTCTACTACGAATACAACTTTTTTAATCGTAGGGATTTTTGATAAAATTTGGCTGGCCTTGAAACTTGTTAAAGTCTTACCACTACCCGTGGTATGCCATATATAACCATTTTTTTCAATGTTGTAGCCGTTTAATATTTGATTGTCGGTGACTTTCTTTATAATACTTTCAACGGCGTAATACTGATACGGGCGCATTACCATTAGCCTTTTGTCAGTTTCGTTCAGCACGATGTATTTGCAAATCATTTTGCTGACGTGGCAAGGTTCAAGAAAAGCGTCTGTGAATCCGTTCAGTATATTATTTAATGGCTTATTGTTCTCATCTGTCCAATGGAAGGTTTGGAGATATTCCTGAGGGTTAGTGCCGAAATTACTAAAGTATTTGGTGTTAACTCCGTTACTGATAATAAATAATTGCACAAAATGGAATAAACCTTTACCCGCGCCAAAGCTATGTTTTTGATAACGGTTTATCTGGTCAAAAGCCTCTTTCATTTCTAAGCCTACTCTTTTAAGCTCGATCTGTACTAAAGGCAAACCGTTAATGAGTATGGTTACATCATAACGGTTACTGTATTTTCCTTCCTGCTCAATTTGATTGATAACCTGGTATTCATTCTGGCACCAGTGTTCAACGTTTAGAAACTCGAAATAAAGGTTATCTCCATTATCCCTGATTATATGTTGCCGCTCCCTTAGTGTCCTGGCCTTTTCAAATACGGAACCTTTATTAAGAATGTTTAATATCTTATCAAATTCAGCGTCACTAAGCGTAATATTATTGTGCTTTTCGAGCTGCGCTTTGAGGTTGATGATTAATGATTTCTCATTTGGAATGGTAACATATTTATAGCCCAACTTTTGCAACTGGGCGATTAGTTTTTCCTCTAAAACCTGTTCGGATTGCTTACTCAAAATAATTGTGAATTAGGAGATTGGTATTATTGCTAAACAAATTTAATAAAATAAGTATTACACTTCCCCACCTCCTAATCCATAATTACAGCTTATCTCAGTGTTTTAAACATTTGCTCAATCGCTTTCTTTTTTTGTTCCATATTGGGATGAACATATAGGTTTAAAGTAGTGCTGATATTTGAATGACCAAGAAGCACACTTACGGTTTTATAATCACATTTACTTTCGATGCATCTTGTAGCAAAACTGTGTCTAAGCCCATGAAATTTAAGTTCCGGCATTTTTAAATCTTTCATCAAATTCTTATAATAACTCCTATAGGTCCGCGGTTCAGTTGGTTTAACGTCATTGGTTAATATGAAGAATGATGGATTTACAATTTTTTTGAAGGGTTTTAATATTCGTAAGAGATCTTTGCTTAGAGGAATCTCTCGGATTGAATTTTTGGTTTTGGGAGTATCTAATATAAGTTCAGTTCGCCGTACGCCATCTTCTATAACGTATATCCGCTGTATGGTTTGTCTTACATTTATGATGCCCGTGTCAGTATCTACATCTTTCCAGGTTAAGGCGCAAACCTCGCCTATTCGCATGCCGGCGCTAAGGCATATATACACTCCCAAATTACGAAAGGTAAAATGCTCTTGTATATAGTTCATTATTTTTTTCTGGTCAGCACGGCTGAGTATTTCCATGCTTTGACTTTCCCGTACAGTTGGAAACTGTATGTCAAAAGGGGTATAATTTACCCATTTCTTTTTCGCGCCAAACTTCAATATCATTTTAAGGACTATCAGAATGTCTTTAATAGTTTTCTGGCTTAGGCCAGATTCCAGCTTTTGAAATACAAAATTTTGAACATCAGCTTCCTCAATTTCATATTTTTTACCAAATGCAGGCAATAAATGGTTTTCTGTGAGGAGTAAATATTAATAGTACCTTTTCTCCCAATACAAACACTTTCGCCCTCATATATATATTCATTCACATAGGTCATTAAACCACCTGTTCCAAATACAGGAACCTCGCCGCTTGATAGATGTTTATAATCACGCCCACTTCCAATTGTAAGTACTTCCTTCAATATCTTTTCCTCCCATTCGTCACCAAACTCCGGAAATCTCAAATTAGGAACCTTACCCGCACTTTTATTTTCTTTTGCCATCTCGACTATTCAATTTTCGTTAGTAATTGCATTAAGGATATTAAAAAACAAGTCCTAATTCCTTAAAATACACCTCAATCTCCTCATCAAGTTTTGCTCTTTGTGCTTCAAGCTCCTTAATTTCTCGCATTACGGCTTGGATATCAATTTCTTCCTCTTCTTCAAAGGTGTCCACGTAACGCGGAATATTCAGGTTATAATCATTATCTGCTATTTCGTTTAACGTTGCTAAGTGACTGTATTTTTCTATAACCGTCCTGTTGCGGTAGGTATCAACAATTTTGGTAATATGCTCTTCACGAAGCATATTTTGGTTTTTAACCTTCTCAAAATCTTTACTTGCATCAATAAATAAAATATCGTCCGGTGTCTCCCTGCATTTCTTAAACACCAGGATACAAGTAGGAATGCTCGTGCCGTAGAATATATTAGCCGGTAAGCCTATTACAGCATCTAAATAATTTTTCTGCTCAATCAGGTACCTGCGAATATGTAGCTCTGCTGCACCGCGGAATAAAACACCGTGAGGCAACACAATAGCCATCGTACCATTTTCTGCAAGATGGTAGATCATATGCTGCACAAACGCAAAATCTGCTTTACTTGAAGGAGCTAACTTACCATATTGACTGAAACGGTCGTCACTTAAAAATAAAGGGTTGGCACTCCAGTTTGCAGAAAAAGGCGGATTGGCCACGATGGCCTCGAATGGCATATCGTTTAAGTGCTGGGGGTGCTCAAGTGTATCTTCCTGCTTAATATCAAATTTTAAGTAATGTACGCCATGCAGTATCATATTCATCCGGGCGAGGTTGTAAGTAGTACGGTTCATCTCCTGGCCGTAGAAGTTGGTGACGTCTTTTACCTCCCGGGCTACCCGTAGTAATAAGGACCCCGACCCACATGTTGGATCATATACCGACTTCAATCTGTTCTTACCGGTAGTAACGATCTTTGCCAAGATTTTAGAAACTTCCTGGGGCGTATAAAACTCTCCGGCTTTTTTTCCAGCACCGCTAGCAAATTGGCCTATCAGATATTCGTACGCATCGCCCAATACATCAAGCTCTGTATGTTCAAGCTTAAAGTCAATCTCATCTAAATGTACAAGAACCTTTACTATAATGGCATTTCTCGCTTCTGCCGTTTTGCCGAGCTTAGTGCTATTTAAATCCATGTCCTCGAAGAGGTTATCAAAATCCTCTTCACTTTGAGTACCCATAGTACTCAACTGTATGTTGATCAGGATTTTTTGAAGATCCTCAAGTATAAATGTGTTAGTATCACTGTTTCCGCGCTTGGCAATTTCGCTAAAAAGTTCAGATGGCTTTAAAAAGTATCCTAAAGTTTCTAGTGACTCTTCACGAATAGCGTTGATATATTCTTGCCCTTCAGATGTATTCTCTTTTATTTCACGAAATTGAATATTGTCCTGCTTTAAAATGGAATTAGCATAGATTTCCATTTTCTCTGCCAGGTACTTATAAAAAATAAATCCAAGAATATAATCCCTGAATTCATCAGCATTCATTTTGCCGCGCAGCGTATTTGCAATATTCCAAAGCTGTTGCTCCAGTATCTTCTTTTGTTCTTCTGACATTTTATAAATATTAATTGGATAAGATTGAGGATTTATATTCTCAAATAAAATGCTAAAATACCTCTCTTTTGTCAGGCATGATTAAAAAAAGACTATAATTTTTTTATTAGTTACTTCGAAGTATTATTAATGATGGTAAATGTTAATTAAACTCTAAGTATTTAAAAACTCAAACCAAAAATTGTCAGCTATCTTAATTCAACCGATACTATTGCGGCTTGTATGTTTTCGAACAGTTTTTTTGGATGTAAAAAGTGCCATTATTCTGCCACAAAAGTTTGGGCACTTTTGAAAGATTTGTGAATGCCTATAAACGAAAATACCTTTAAATACTTCATAAATAGGCATTTAAAGGCATTTTAGAGATAGAAAACTTTATTCGCTAAATTTGATGGATTCGAACCCTTGAACCGTAAGAAAAATATGTTTATAATTGATTATCAATTAGTTGTGAAATTATAATAAGCATAAAAAAACCGAACTTTTAGGTTCGGTTTTATTTCGCGGAGAGGGAGGGAACGGAACTATCTTTGATTTTAGCCTTTTTTAGCTGTTTTTCAACGATTTTTATTAGTTGTGCCACGAAAATGCCACAAGATAGAACTACTCCCTAATAATATTTGAAAAGCTTCTGCAACGAAGCTTCTTGACTTTAAAGAACGATATAATTCGAATGAATACTTGTACACAAAATTACTAACTATTTTATATTCCACCTAACAATTTGTTTTAAACGTATTAGCTTGCTATCATTAAGTATTTATATGTCTACATGTAAAAAGCATATGATTCTTTAGGTTGTTCATTTTCTCCTAAATATTTCATTATTTCTCCAACACGTCTGGCACAGCCAATTGTAATAGGGTACTTGTTGTCAAATTGTGTGTTATTCCAATTCATTTTTGTTAAGCCCAGGATTTCATTGCAAACAGTTTTTACTGATGAGACAGAATCTAAAATCCGTACTTCTAAAGGAGCAGGAACATACATTCCTGGATATGTTTGATACTGATGAACTGAACCTCTTGTATAGAGTATATGTCTTTCCTCTGTCAAGGAAAAAACTGACCCTCTTACAGGTGGATATAAATTGTTTCTAAAGAAACGTAAATCGGTTTCCATCACAGTTACAATATCGTATTCTGTAATGCTTAAATCCTGCATTGCTTGTATAAAACCATCAAGTTCGTCTTCATAAAATTTTGAAGTCTTGTGTAACACTACCCTACCTGGCATTGTACCTGTGGCAAACTTATATTTATTTAAGGCATCTTTAAGAAGAATTAAAGACTGATCAAAAGTTAAATGAGGGCGTTTATCGTCTTTATCTTCCATTACGGGCGTTCCCCGCAGGATTACTCCTTTTCCATTTTCATTAAAGATCTGAGCTAAACTGGTTTGAATGGTCTTCTTGTCTCTGCTTTTATAGAACCCAATACCCACAAAACACACTTTTGGTTTATTCTCGTCAACATTTAATTTCCAAGGAATGGTTTGAAGTCCTTTGTAATAAAGTGCCGTGCAAAAATTCCAAGCTTTAGTTGCCGCATCCTGCGATTTGTTGTTGTCATGCAACACATACTCTCGCAATAACTGAATAGGAGTATTGTATTTCATTGCACGAGCCTTTAAAGCCCGTCTAAAATTTAATTCCAATTCCGGTTCACTGTTATCTTCCGCATCTTGCTCAACGGGTTCGTCGTCCTTATTTTCTTTTACAATTTTCCCTTCAAAACTTTTTGGAATTATACAAATGATAACATCGCAGTTTTTAATATCAGATAAAAAGCCTATGTTTTCTCCAAATAATTCTACTGCATCTAATACTTTTTTATCTCTGTCAGGCTCTTTAAGGATTCTTTTAACGTCATTAGGAGAAAGGATACGTTCATAATTTGAGTCGTAAATGAATTTTGCACAAAAACCTGTTTCCTGATTAAAGCCAGGAAAAGACTTGAACAAACCTTTTTGTTTTCCTTTAGGGTTTGCCGGAATGTAGCTTTCAAATCGCTTCAACCAACTTTTTAGATTTTCAACATCTTCCTCAATGCCAATTATGCCGAGCAATAATTGATTCTTCCGCGCTTCAATTACGGTATCGTAAACATTTAATTCTGCAATACCCTCCCTTGGACAAATACTTTTGCCTTTACCAAATAATAAAAAAGGTTCTTGTATATAATCTGCCTTCATATCCCAAATAAATCTACATTACCAATTTCGTCCATAAGCTTCTTCTGTGCTCCAATTGCTTCTAAATTGTTCCAAACAGAATCAGGAACTATTGGTGCAAAATCAAATTTCTCAATTTGCTCCAACTTCATAAAAGGATAGTCTTTGTATTCGGTGAATAATGATTCCATTTGTGAAGGCTGGAGATAGCGAAGAATAAAGTTATAATGATTAAATACGTGCATATTTCGCTCATTCTTTTTTAACCATTGAATGTTTTTATAAGCATAATCGCAAACTTTTAAATCGTTCCAAAGAAAAATCCATTCAGGTTTTAATGCTAGATACCAATCTCTATCAAAATTTTCAAAGCCGGTTTTAAATGCAAGACATCGCAGATTAAATACCTTGGATTTATCTTTTAAATCATACTTAACATCAACAACCTTTCTGGTTGCACTTTTTTTTGTTTTTGTCCACGACTGTGACCGGGGTTGCCATCTGTCTAAATCATCTTTTTGAATTGGCAAAAAAGCAAACAGTTTTTCGTTTTTAAACCATTTTATTTTAAGCTTGTGCAGTTTGGCCTCGAGGCATTTCTTTAGAAGGTATTTAAACTGGGATAAATGGTCTGCTGATGTATCATAAAACTCATCACAGGCAAAAGGTTCTGCCGTTCCTTTGTCAATGATCTTTGTTAAACCTATTGAATCATCTTGCAGATTATGAAAAGTTATGATTTTCCCATTCCAAATTAACCAGTCATGAGGAAATGAAATATTCCGCATATACAAAGCAGACACAGCGTAATCATGTAGGCTCGGTTTGTAGAATGGTCGCTTTCTTTCTTTATTATATTGCTTAACCGCATTTTTGTCAATATCCAAATCAGCGATGTATAGATGGCTTGGAAACTGAATTTTTACAAGGTTGGAGTAAACAAGCTCTGTCTTGTTGAAATATTGGCTTTGTTTTTTGTCTATCTCCGTTTTTAACGCCTTTTCTAATTCTAGTTCTAATTCAAAAGCATCATTTACTGTTTTACGGAAATAGTTAAATTCAACCCGTCTTTCAAATTCCTTTTGTAAATCCTCTTTTTGATAAGTGGTATTGATAACCAATATGGGAATGCCTTTACTTCTAGCAGTTTGATATTCCAATTCCGTAATCGATTCCTTGCCTTCGGGCTGCCAGCCATAACGACCACCTAAAATCAGCACATAAATATCCGATTCCATTACTTTACTTAGGCAGGCAGTAAGTGAATCTGTACTTAGTGCTTCCATAGTCTTTTCAGACATGACCGGAAATCCACCAACTTTACTCACAGCATTATAAGCGGCTGTTCTTTCGTTTGTCAAATCGAAAACTGTGCTACTTATAAATATCTTAGGTTGGGTGATGAACATAGTTTACAAAAGATTTTGAAGTTACCATACTATTTTATTCTTTAGAGGTTGCCAGTTGGTTCCGTCGTGATACTCTATTGTTGTCAAATAATCCACTGCTTTTGGAAATGCTCCAATTGTTGCACGACCAATTAAAAAAGTGTGGATTCTGTCATAAGCATTTTGTAATGATCCATAATTAAACTCCGACTCCTTTTTGTCAGGATTAAAAGCTGGATACGGTGTTGCTCCATTGTGCCCGTAACATCTGTCCGCTACACAATGAACTTCTGAAATAATTGGCAATAATGCACCATTGTGTTTCATAGTCAAAGGCGACTTCAAAATCAATTCGTAATAACAATAATGATTTGCTGCTGCATTAATTTCAAAGGTAATTTTTAGTCGTTTACCTTGTTCTAAACAGCATTTATAATTGTTGGGAATATCTAAATCCAATAACAGCTCTCTCAATTTCTGAAAGCTATTTTCAATAATAAACAACTCGCCTCTATAAACAGGTGATGTTATTTCATGGTGCGAAAGCGGGTGCAATAATGATGTAAGCAAAGTATAAATTTTGTCAACGTGCTCAGTCGAAAGTCCTGCATTAGCTAAGAATCTTTTTGCTCTTAAAATTAGTTGTGTCAGTTGATAGTCGGGGATTTGGGCATTTTCTGCGTCTGCAGTTTCCCATTTCGGAATAAAGTCTTGTATTAATTGCTCCAAAGCCTTCCTAAAGTAATTAGCTGCGGCAGGATAATCCGGTTTTCGTATGTCATGAAGATATCGACTTGCTTTCTCAAAATGACTTTCACCTACAATTAAAACTGGCCTATCAATTAATTGACCGTCTATATTGTCTTTGCCAACATACAATTCAATGGCTTTCCATCTATCCGGCGTTTCTGTTTCAAATTTTCTTTTTGCTAATTCATACAAGTGTCGGTCATAAGTGCTTATGAAAACCTGATAATCCGAAAACTCATTTCTAATTATATCCAAAATAGGCAAACGGTTGGTTAAGTCTAAGCCAATAAAAACATCGTCTAAAAACAAAATCTTTAAATCTATCTGTTGCGGATTTTTTTTGATTACTGCTAAATACAGGCAGATAGCTAATGCCGACAACCTTGCTTCGTTTAAGATATCAGACTGATGACGAACTAGTGTACCATTTAATTTTAGTTCAAGTTTTAATTCCGTTGGTATTTCTCTCCACCAACTCGTGGAAACGAGGGGTGCTAAAGAATACCATACTCTCAAGTTTAGCTTGAAATACTTAATTAAAAGGTAATTTAATTGAATAAACACTTCGTTTAAAACCCTTCTCAATAAACTTTCATAAACTGCCATTTCAGGAACAGCATTTCGGTATTGCCAGGTTCTAGTATTGTATGCAGTTGCAATCTCATTTCTTAGATAGATAAACCTACTTCCCAACTGGCGAGTTCCTCCTAAATGAGTTGGTAGAAAGTCTTTGAATAAATTTAATACAATCAAATTAAACAAATTAGGCTGCGGTTCATCATGATTATAAACAGCAAGCAAGCCTTTGTAATCCAAAAAGCCTTTTGTTAATTCAGCGGTTTTAATGAACTGCTCAGTATCTGTTGAAATAACGTTGCTTCCGAAATTGATTATTTCACCAAATGGCGAAGTGATTGTATTTGTCAGAAAATCATAATCGCTAAATGTGAAAGAAAGAATGCCATCTTCCCCACTTTTGCTATGATGCTTTACATAAGGAAATACTTTATTCTGACTGCTACTTAAAAAATTGCTCAGCGATTTAAACAAGGAGCTCTTTCCGCTACCATTTTCTCCATAAATGATCAAATTCTCACCTTTGCCAAGTTCTATTGTATAATTATCAAAAAAGGCACGAAAATTTGATATTTCTAATTTCGTTATCCTTTTCATTTTCGACCTTCTATAATGTTTATCTCTTCAATCGTAAATAATTTTAGTAGTGCAGTATTAATAGGGTGTTTAGGATCTGAAAGCTCTTTCTGCACCTTTTCTATGATTTTTAAATTTTGAATATCTTGCCCAACTTGCCATTCTGGCAAATTGACAAGATAGTTTAACACGCCTGCGCCACCTTCTTTTACCGTTTCAGGAAAATATAATTCATACACCATTGCATCTATGATTCGTTCAAAGAAAGTTGTATCTGATTTTAATTTCTTTTGGAGTAAAATATAATTCACCAATAAAGCAAAAACTCTTTCATGTATCGTTTTGATAAGCGGTAACTCCTCTAAGGGAGCTTTGTCTACTTGATATTGAAAACCCTGCATTTTGCCTTTGTGTCGCAACCAGAAAGCAATGAGTTTTGAGTTCAGTATCGCGGTTAAATACTTTTGGTTTACCCTTTGTGTTTTAATTACAAAATATGTTTGCGATACATAGCAATCAAAATCAGTATAAGTAAAGGTAGGTATGGCACATTTACGTAGCGATATAATTTTTTCGCCCGTAAAAAAATGTTCATTCCTTGCCCGATGCAAGCCATATGGTTTATTGTCTGATGTTATCACTTTTTGGAACCTGTCAAGATGCCTCTTTAAATTAGGATAAGGTCTCATTGAGGAAGGATTTTTAAATGACGAATCGGTATAAATAACCCAATATTTATTCTCGTTGTTTCCGTAATACCTATCTAACTCTGTTGTTGAATAGAAAGGCTTTACCAACTCCAACTCTTCTATTGATAAATTGATGTGTTCCTTCTCTTTGTCAGTTAAATAAAATATTCCTTCGTTTAACATTGCACTTCCATCAAGTTCTTCAAAACTTGTTTTGTTTACAAAATCCTGTGGAGCCACTATGCCTTGCGCAATTTCCAATTTTCCATCTAGTTTAAAATTGGAAGCGTTTAGAATATCATTAAGTATGCTATCCACTCCGCCCTCGCTAAATAAAAACGATTTGTCTTTTAACCGTGTCCGGTTAAATGCTGGGGTAAATGTTAGTGTTTTTTCGTTGTATACCCCGGTAAATAACTGTATCACGTCCTCCAACTCAACTTTTGTTTCAGTAAATTTCCGATAGTCAAATGTATATTCAACTTCATTGTTGTTTGCTTTAAAAAGCATAATCATGGTCTGAATATCGGCACTTTCAAATATTTTATAGTTACCAAAATCGATTAGCTGCATTATCTTGGCATCTTCCGATACCTTGTTTCTAAATTTGGAAGCACCTGCATTTGTAACCCAGTTATTGGTAGCAATAAAAGTAAGTATACCTGTATCTTTTTTTAGATTATCCAGCATGATACAAGCAAAGCCATACCATAAGTCCATCTTGCCTTGATAGTATTTAGATCCCCTAAATCCGTCAAACGCTTTTCTATTGGTTGGTTCTTTAATGTAAGGTGGATTTCCAATTACGATATCAAAACCATCTTTTACCCCAAACATCCACCAAGGGTCGAACCAAGAACAGGGTAAACTTTCAAAATCAAATGGATTAAATTCGTAGAGGTTAGTATATACACTATAGTTTTCTTTGGTTGTTAGTTCTCGCAGATTCAATAAATCTGTTTGTACTTTTTTAAATTGCCTTTCTAGTTTGAGTTTTTCTTCGCTGCTCACATTAAAAAAGTCATGGCGTATTTTTTCCAATTCTTTTACTGCCAAACTTGCTTTTGCTTCCATATCATTGTCTGTCAATTCGCCCAGTGGAATCAGTGTATTAGCACAAACAATCTTAAAGTCCAGGTTTGGCAATGGTTGCGGTTCTTGCTCATCTACCACCAAACTCAACCAAAAACGTAAACGGGCGATATCCACTGCACCGGCATCTATATCGACGCCGTAAATACTTTCTTCAATAATGTGCTTTTTAATGTCGGCATCGGTTTTGGCTTTTTTAAAGCCTTTAAGTTCCTGCAAATAAACTTGGGCGTTAAAAATTTCCTGCAACAATCCCATAGGAAAAGCCCCCGAACCAATAGCGGGGTCGCAAATTTTAACTTGTTCTAAAGCATCAATAATCTTATAGGCATTTTTCTCGGCATATTGCTTCTCATCGCTGTCTAGTTCCTGTTGTTGGAGTATTTTGTTAATGCTACGTTTAGCCAACTCATTATTTGCAAAATGATGTTCATCCTGTGCAATTAGATAAGCTTTCAAGCTCTCTTTACACATGTAGTGCACTATTTCCTTGGGAGTATAGTACGCACCCTTGTCCTTGTTATCTTCCAATAAATTTTCGAAAATATGTCCAAGCATTTCAGGGTCCACGGCAACCGTATGTTCATCTGGAGCATCTTCATAAATGGTAAAGTTGTAATTATTGAAAGTCTCGAAGAGTTTCTGAAAAATATTCTCTGGTAAATGCAGCTTGTTATATTTACGGTCTTGTGTATCGTCAAACAAACCACCGTTTAGATATGGAAAACGTTCGTCCCTCGCTGGGTTTTCAGAATCTTCATTGTTCAATCTTGTGAAGAACAAAGGCACTAACTCGCGTGCATAAAAATCATCTTTCTGTTTTGAATTTTTAAACAGTTCATACAAATAGTTTTGATTTCCTTCGCCCCATTTTTTGTTTTGTTTAACGGCGAGCCACCCTTTTTTCTGTATGAAGTAGAGAAATACAATTCTGCCCATCATTCTTTTACAAAAATCACGAGCTTGTTTTTCATCTTTTCCGAATAAAGCAGTAAGTTGCCAATCCGGCTCGCTTATAATTTGTTCTGCATATTTACTGCCTTTTTTTGCATATCGTTTTCCCGTAAGGAATTGTACAAAGTCTTCGTAAGCATTTTTATAGTTGGCAAAAAATTCTTTACTAAGCTTTTCAACCGAGAAGGCCTCTTCAAAATCATCTAATGAAAGAAATTGGAAAATACTCTCTTTTTGTTTTTGAATAAGCTTGTCAAAACGAACAGCCGCGGTTAAAGCTTTTTCGTTTTTTCCAAACAAATAAGTATAACGCTTTGGCGCTGTTTCTTTTTCTTGAATTTCATTGGTTGCTGTATTTTTTACTTTCCACTTGCTGACATAACTGAAGCGCCATTTATTACCCTGCACAAAAACGACCATGGCACCAGCAACCTGTTTGGTCAGATCTTTTATTATATTCCTTAAAGCTACCCGATTACGGGTAATGTTTACTTTTTCATTCAGCTCAACTTCAAAGATGCCAATTTTTGTGTATTCGTTTATTTCATAGTTGCCCAAACTCAGACATTGCTTACTAATAATCTTATCAGACAAAGCAATTGTTCTATCTTCTACATTCAGTTTATTGTTGGTAAACTGTGTTTGCAAAAAATTTTTCCAGACTTTTCTATCGTATGGGCTTTCGAGAATGCTTCTTATTTCTAATATGGTCATTGTTCAATATCTTGATTATCCAGTTTTTCAATTTCTTTTTTCACTACATCAATCACCTCCTGCTCAGTAAGTAGTTAGAGTCGATATTACGGGCCGCGATGGTAACGCTATTTGCCGTAAGCTCCCTTTTTTTGAGTTGTTAATGAGTACCAGTGTTCTTTCATGCATCCACTTGAATTGCGAGCGGTGCGTTTCAATCCGAAATGTACAATAAAATGGTAAAAAAATCCATTTGCATATAGGATAATTAACTGCTGAACTCCGGTACAAAATCCATAGCAAGCGATTGATCAGGTATTCCCATCAACAGCACGGTGTATATAATAGTTGGATTTGTTGTACGAGATTCTCTTTGTCCATTAAACAAATGTTTCTGATATAATTATTTGGGGCTGTATTGGTTCTAAACTTAATTTTTCGGGTCGCTTCACTTTTGAAGTGTATTTTCGTTCCAAACGGATAATTTCATTTTCTAATCTTATCGGATCAGTTTCATTCCGTAATTTATAAACCTCATTAGTTAAATTGGTATAGGTGCCGTTTTTAAGTAAAGGCATTAGTTTTTTACCAGCTTGTATGGCTTTAGGTGTAATAATTATCTGATTAGCCAACCAATTGTTCAAATCGTTTAACGCTTTATTTGATCTTACATCCATTTTGTCTTCAACACCGCCAATCATTTCCGGTATAGTAATGTCACGCTCAAACTGTCTCAATATATGATTGATTTGCTGGTAATGTAATTCCGGAACACTCTTTATGTCTTTCTCAGAGACAGATGCTTCAAAAATCTTGACAGCCTGTTCAAATGGAAGCGATTTCGAGCCACCATCTGTGTATATATATATATTCTTATGTTCTCCATTTTTTACAAACGCTATGCTTTGCTGTTTGCCTTTGCTATTCCTCATACAGCGAACTTTCAAAGGCATTTTTCGGATTTCATTAAATTGTTCAGGATTCTGTTCCCTAAATTTTCTTAGCCATTCCAAATATTGTGTCCTTAAATCTTTATCTTCCTCTTTCTCTTCAAACATTTTGAACTGGTCGATGATCTCTTCCAAAGTATATATTCTGTTATCCTCTCCAAATGTGCTATGGCTGCTTTGCAGTTTAGCAAGCGATTTTTGACGAAGATTAATTCTGTTGTCCCCCTGCTCCGAAGGGTAAAAATTGTAATTGTAAATAAACTGCGCCTTAGTTCCGATCCGATTAATACGGCCTAAACGTTGGATTAATTTAGTTGGATTCCAGGGAGTGTCGTAATTGACAATTACATTAGCTCTATGGAGGTTAATACCTTCCGCTAATACATCTGTAGTTAAAATGATATCATAATCATTTCTAAATGTGCCCTCATAGTTTGCATCGAAGTTTTCACGAATAGCTTCGAACATCTTGTTCCGATTATCTGAGGTAATGCTAAGAACTTTATATGATGTTTCGTTTGATAGCCGTTGCATTAAATAACTTAAAGTATCAGCCGATTCGGTGAAGATAACCAGCTTACCCAATTCATTTTTTGTTGGGTTAAAATATTCGTCCTTTAGCAACGTAATAAAGACATTCCATTTAGGGTCGTTGCTTTCGTCAACAGCCTGCCAGCGTTTATTCAATTCAGCCAAGTGTTCGTAATCCCGCCTTAATCCCTCAATAAATCCCTGCTTGAAGTCTGATTGCTTAAATTTTTTGTTCTTGGGCTTATCATCGTCAATTTTCAAGATTTCCAATTCGATTTCTTCGTCTGTATAACCCTTATTAAGTAGCTCTGTAATGTCTAGATCAGGCGCGATAAAAACACTATCCCGTTCATACATTTCAATCATCTGCTTTGTGGACGTGGTAATTTTATTCAGTGATTTCTTGAAGGCATAGAAACTACTTTCCAGACGCTTGATCAATTGTGTCTGCATTATAGATGCTAAGGAACGACCTATTGTTTGAGCACTTTGATATAGGCCGTCGTTCGCTTCATCTGTCAAATAAGCTATTGCCTGATAACGGAAAAAGTCAATTTTGTTCTTGTCAATAATGCTATTTGCTGTGTCCAGGAACAACTCCGCTAAATTATGGGTTAATTCATATTCATTGGCAAAAGGTTCCACTACAGTTGGAAAAACAATCCCTTGCTCTTTTAAATCCTTTGCATACCGTTCATTTTTGTTTAAATCCGTCCGAGTTCTACGAATTGTTATGTCTTTGATTACTTTATCTCTTATATCATTGAAAATATCCTGAATGCCTTGTAAATCAAGGGGGGCCTGTTGTATCAAGGCTTTGTATTTAATAATATGTGGATAAAAGAATTTTTGAAGATTAGGCTCATTTAAATTACTGTTCCTCACGTCCTGAAATAAAGAAATTAGATAGTAAATATCTTCAGGCCTATTATTTAATGGAGTAGCAGAAATCAATACGATTTTCTTTTCAAATCCTTCAATGTTTCCAATATTCTCTCTGCCGGATTTACAAATGATTTGTAGGTTCTGGAATTGACGGCTACTATGATTTCTAAATTTGTGTGCTTCATCTACTAACACTAAATCATACTTCTCTTTATATTTTAATGGATCTTCTTCATTGATGATTTTATCTAGACTTCCATTGGATATAAAATCACATTTCTCATCAATTCTAAATTCCTTAAATGTACTTTTCCAGTTTTTTTCCAATGCTGGCGGAAATACAATGAGAATTTTTGTTTTAGCCCCATTGCTAATTATAAACTTCTTAGCTAGCAAAGCAGCCATAACTGTTTTACCTGTACCCACCACATCAGCTAAGAAAAAACCATTATGTTTTAGCAATAACTCATATCCCTGATTAACGGCGTCAATTTGATAACTTAGTTTCTTAAACTTTTTTAAAGGAATATCACTAATACTATCTGGATCATACTCTATATTTTTTCCAAAAAACTCTATTAGAAACTTAACGTATAGCTCGAAGGGTGTTGGACTTATAGCTAAATATGTTTTCTTTATTAACGAAGGAGCATCGACAGGCAATATAGGCGTACTTTGGGACCAAAGCATTTCGAATTCCGTATTTGCAAACTTCACGTTTTCGTAGTCTCTTAGCTCTACGTTCATTTCATAGTTGTGTTCTACATTCTCCAAGCCTAAGCCTTGTGCCGAAAGGTTGGAAGACCCCATTATTACCAATCCGTTTGGATTATGTTCATTGAAATTGGGAGATAGAAAAATATAAAATTTAGAATGCAGCTTTTTAGAATTATGTGCTCTGATTTCTATTCTGTTATCTATTATATCGCTGATAAGTTGTAAAATTCCTTCTTCTATTTCACTACCATATTTTGCATTTATAACATCTTCTTGTATAAATTCAATAAATGATTGTTTGGTATCTTTTGCATTAGCATTAAACAGCAAGCCTTGTTTTTGGGCAAGAGCGATGAAGGGATCCACATTAATACCCGCAATAATTTTAATCTTTAACGTTTCAGGGAAATGTTTACGAATGGCAAAATATCCTGATGCTCTAAAATAGCCAATAACAGATTTGAAATATTCTATATTTTGCATATGTTCAAATACCCCGACAAACTTTTTGTAGAGGGTATTTGAGCTTTGATTTGTAAAAAAGTTAGATGCCATTATTTATTTTTCCTATTCTTTAAAACCATTTTTAAAGCTTCATCAGCCATGGGTTCGCCTTCAATCAAATTTGCAACTTGGTCTGCTAACCAAAGAGTGCTTAATTCATTCCTGTCAGCTTTGAGCACATTTGATAGAATTGAAATCTGATCCTTTTTAACCTGCCTCAATCCTTTTTCAATCTTGCTCAATTGAGCAGTATCCATTTCTAATTTAGGAGCAACTTGTCTTAAAAATAATTTTTGTTGCTCCCTCAATTGTCTTACACGTTCACCAAATTGATTTGCCATGTGATTAAACTTTGCGCCCAATCCATTGTTCAAATACCGCTATTGAATAATAGACTTGTCAGCTATTGGCAAATATACTCGAAAATAACTTCAAGTTATTTTTGAGTATGTCCATTAAGTCAACACATGTATCAATTTAAAATATCATAAGCTCTAAAACGAGTAGTTTTATTTTCTACATGACGTAAAAAGTGCCACGGATGTGCCACAAAAGTTTGAGCGGTTTTGCAAGATTTGAGAATTGCTCTATCTGAAATAATGTTAAAAGCAACTGGAAATTAGGTATTTAATGGAATTTTAGAAATAATCGCAAGTTAGTTTGGAAATGGGGGATTCGAACCTTCGATCTTTTTCGATCCTTTTTATAAAATTTTAAATTATTGATAATCAATAATTTAATGGACTTAAAAGACATAAAAAAAACCGAACTTTTTAGGTTCGGTTCTTTTGGCGGAGAGGGAGGGATTCGAACCCTCGATACCCTTTTGGAGTATACACACTTTCCAGGCGTGCTCTTTCGACCACTCAGACACCTCTCCGTTTAAATGTGGATTGCAAAGGTAAAATAATTGTACTTACTAACAATAAAAAAGCGAAGCCTGATTAATCGGGCTTCGCCTCACAAAAACTTTAACTCTACTTATAAAAAATTGCACTCGTATAGGTATGACGGTTATCGGGCGCTTTGGTTTAATTTAGGTAAAAAATAGTTGGCTTTAATGCAGATAGATAATTTTAGCTTATGTTTGCCCCCAAGTCGTCACATGTATGGCGGTTAGTTAAACATAAAATCCTGTTTTGCTTGTAATGCTGAGCATCAACGATATAAAAAAACCTATTGCGGCCGATATTGATGTATTTGAGGAGAAGTTCAGGGCCTCAATGAAAAGTTCTGTTCCGCTGCTTGACCGGATTACCCATTACATCGTTAAGCGTAAAGGCAAGCAGATCCGCCCGATGTTCGTGTTTTTTTCGGCCAGCATTTGCGGCGGCATCAATGAGGCCACGCACCGCGGAGCAGCGTTGGTGGAGTTACTGCATACGGCATCCTTGGTGCATGATGATGTGGTGGATAACTCGTACCAGCGTCGTGGATTTTTTTCGATCAACGCTTTATGGAAAAATAAGATCGCCGTTTTGGTGGGCGATTACCTGCTGGCAAAAGGCCTGTTGCTTTCTGTTGATCATCACGATTTTAATTTGCTGCGCATCGTATCGGACGCTGTGAAGCAAATGAGCGAGGGTGAACTGATGCAGATAGAAAAGGTGCGCCGTATGGATATCGGTGAGCCGGTTTATTACGAAGTGATCAGGCAAAAAACCGCTTCGCTCATTGCTTCATGCTGTGCCTGTGGCGCGGCATCGGCCGGGGCTGATGACAAGGTAGTTGAAAAAATGCGACTGTTTGGTGAAAAGATCGGCATCGCTTTCCAAATCAAGGATGATATGTTTGATTTTGGAACCGATGACGTAGGTAAACCCCTCGGCATCGATATCAAAGAAAAAAAGGTTACCCTGCCGCTTATCTACGCATTGGCCAACTGCTCATCAGCCGATAAAAAAAGGATCATCAACCTGGTGAAAAACCACAACGAAGACGCTAAAAAGATAGGGGAAATTATCCGTTTTGTTAAAGACACCGGCGGCTTGCAATACGCCGAAAGCCAGATGAAGCGTTTCCAGGATGAAGCTTTTGAAATATTGAATACCTTCCCGGATAGCGAATCGCGCAACGGTTTAGAGCAGTTGGTAAGATTTACTACCGAACGGAATAAATAATTAATCGCTCCGGATATCTTTTTTTAATATTGGCTAACTACCTTTAACGTAATTACTTATTACGCCATGGCAGTTAATATCCCTACACTTTTTGAATGGGCAGGTGGTACTCCGGTATTCGAAAACCTGTTCAATAAATTTTATGATAAGGTTTTGGCGGATGAACTGCTGGAGCCTGTTTTTAAGCACATGTCGCCCCGGCACAGGCTGCATGTAGCGCATTTTGTGGCCGAAGTGTTTGGCGGCCCTAAAACCTACAGCCAAAACGAGGGCAGCCACTATGCCATGATCAACAAACACCTGCAAAAACATTTAACCGAGGCGCACCGCAAACGCTGGATAGCACTGCTGCTGCAAACTGCCGATGAGTTATCATTACCGGATGATCCCGAATTCAGATCGGCTTTTATAGCTTACCTGGAATGGGGTACGCGGATAGCGGTGCTTAATTCGCAAACCGACAGTACCGCAGAACCTCCGGATACCCCGATGCCAAAATGGGGTTGGCGTGAGCCCGGCGGCCCGAATATCCCGTAATGAGGAGGAGGAAGCTTGCTTCGCCAACATTTGCCAATGGCAAAGGATTATGTTCGGGTAAACTTTACTAACTTCGTAAATGCAGACGTTACAATCGTTGTTTCCTAAAATAGGTTTTTTTTCTATTCTGGATGTATTGCTGGTAGCCTTAATTATTTACCAGTTATACAACCTCATCAGGGGTACTATCGCCGCCAATATTTTTTTAGGTTTTGCTGTGATCTTCGCGCTCAACTTTGTAGTAAAGGCGCTGGATATGAAGCTACTTACCATTATTTTGGGTAAGTTTGTTGATGTTGGCATCATTGCCATTATTGTGGTTTTTCAGCAGGAGGTAAGGCGGTTTTTATTATTGGTTGGTAAAAATGCCTCGCTTCAGCGCAATAAAGCCTGGTGGAAATATTTTTTTGGAAAGGATGAGGTCGAAAAAAATAATTACGCGCGCATTAAGCCCATCATTGATGCCTGTAAAAGCCTTAAGCAAACCCGCACAGGCGCGTTAATTGTATTCGCGAAGTATTATGATGAGCAGTTTTATCAAAACAGCTGCGAAATTATGGATGCCAAGATCTCCAAACGTCTGCTGGAAAGTATTTTTCAAAAAACCAGTCCGCTGCATGACGGGGCCGTGGTGATCTCCGGCAACAAGATCAAGTCTGCCAGTTGTATTTTGCCGCTTACCGAAAAAACAGATCTGCCGGCGCAGTTTGGTTTGCGCCACCGCGCGGGCATAGGAGTAACCGAAGCTAATGAAGCTACAGCTATCATCGTATCTGAAGAAACCGGCGAGATTTCATATGCCAAGCAGGGCCGGGTTAAAATGAACATCAGCTTTGCCGAGCTGGAGAAAGTGCTGAATAAGGATTTTTATTAAAAGAACAACCCGGATAATTCAACTGGCAAAACAACTGGCTAAATGGTGAAATAATGACAGGTACGCAACGTTTTTAAATAACAGTGCAGCAACAAATCAACATCGGTAAAATAGTAGCAACACTCCCGGTTGTGCTCTTGATTGCAGGCCGCTAATCTATAGAAACCAGACCAGTTATTGAACATGAACTTGTGTATGGACTGTTAATGCCTGATTTTTTCTTCCGGGCCTAAAATAACCGTGCTGTCATTACCTAATTTCTTGATGAGCATAGGATATTTCATGCCCGGCTCGTCGGTTTTCACAACCGGCATCCTGTCGTTCGAGTAGGTTTTAGCAACCGGCATGTTATAGACGGTTACGTTGCTTACAATGTCTTTAGTGTTTAATGTTGCAACGTTGCTATTGTTTAACCAACCTTTTTGCGGTAGCACCGGAATAAATTTTTGTAAACTGGTATCGGCCGGATTTAGCTTCAAAAACTGGTCAAGTGGAGAGGCCGGTGCTTTTGATGTATTTTGTGCCTTTAGCTGTGCAGTGGCCGCGGCCAATATGATAAATAATAAGGCTTTCTTCATGGCTGTTGGGTTTTTATACGAATATAGTTAACACGCAGCAATATATAAATGTTAAAAATGTTATTTATTGTTAAAGGCTTACAGGCGCTCGCTAAAAATGTTAGTTTTATATACTTTGACACGAATGGCTAACATGCTATATTTGCTAAAATGAGAAATAAGTATCAATCAATTGAGATTTGCGCCGGAGCTGGCGGTCAGGCTTTAGGGCTTGAATTGGCTGGATTTGACCATGTTGCGTTAGTTGAAATTGAGCCTTTAGCTTGTCAGACTTTAAGATCAAATCGTCCGGAATGGAACGTTATAGAAAAAGATGTAAAACATTTCCGTGCCTTAGAGTATACCGGGGTTGATCTTTTTGCCGGTGGGGTTCCCTGCCCGCCGTTTTCAATAGCTGGAAAGCAGCTGGGGAAAAATGATGAGCGTGATTTGTTCCCGGAAGCCTTACGGTTAATAAAAGAATGTGACCCTAAGGCCGTTATGCTTGAAAATGTAAAAGGTATATTGTCAAAAAAATTTGATAGTTACAGAGATCATATTTTGAATGAATTAAATCAAATGGGGTATTTATGTACCTGGAGGTTGGTTAACTCTTCTGATTATGGCGTTTCTCAACTCAGACCAAGGGCTATCCTCGTTGCATTAAAAAAGAAGTACTATGAATATTTTTCGTGGCCGCAAAAACATAGCTTGCCGCTAAAATCGATAGGGCAATTATTGTTTGAAGAAATAAGTTCGGCCGGTTGGGATGCTGCTGATTGGGCCAATCGCGCAAGTGGAATTGCACCTACATTGGTTGGTGGCTCCAAAAAGCATGGCGGTGCAGATTTGGGACCTACACGGGCAAAGCAGGCCTGGGCCGCAATAGGAATTGATGGCAGAGGGTTGGCTGATGCCCCACCTGTGCCCGGTTATAACGCTATGCCCCGTTTAACCCTTAAAATGGCTGCTTTAGTACAAGGCTTTCCGGGCGACTGGCAATTTGCGGGAAAGAAAACACCGGCTTACCGACAAGTTGGGAACGCTTTTCCACCGCCGGTGGCTAAGGCAATCGGGCAGTCAATTTTAAATGCTTTTGAATTATATGAACGAAAAGAAGCCGAGAGAAAAGGGATCGAAGGCAAAGCTGCGTGAATATTTTGTAGCTAATGTTGGAAAAGTATTAGATGCCGAAACACTTAGTAAGGTGGCCGGAAAAAGTGAATGGGGCAGGCGCGTTCGGGAGCTTCGTAACGAAGAGGGAATGAACATTGTAACTCATAACGATTTAAGTGAGCTAAAACCAGGGCAGTATCTTCTGGTGAATTTGAAACCTCTTCCTGCATTTGAACGTGGCATTTCTAAAGAGACCCGTGCATTTGTATTAGATAGAAACGGGTTTACCTGCCAGATGTGTGGGGCCGCTGCCGGTGAACCCCATCCTTATGATCAGAATAGAAAAACAAGATTACATCTTGGGCATATTATAGATAAATCGATGGGCGGTACTGATGATGCCGCAAATTTAAGAGCGATATGCTCTGTTTGTAATGAAGGTGCGTCAAATTTAACGTTAAACAGGCCTCAGGCTATTAAGTTACTTGCGCAAATACGCCGGGCACCATCTGCCGATCAACTTGATGTTTTAAGATGGATCGTCAAAAAGTTTCCTCTTCAGGCGAAGAATATCCTGGAAGAATAGGTTTACACACCGGCGGTAAAACCGCAGATTTTGTTACTTTTGTTGAAAATTTAAAAACCGATGAGCGAACTCATTAAAAAACAAGTGAACGATGCAAAGGCCCATATGGAAAAGGCCATTGACCATGCAGATAGCGAATTAAATAAAATACGTGCAGGTAAGGCAAGCCCTTCATTACTTGACGATATCAGGGTTGATTACTATGGTACCCCTACGCCATTAAGCCAGATAGGCAGCGTTAATACTCCTGATGCCCGTACCATTGTTGTTCAGCCATGGGAAAAATCATTGTTAAACCCTATTGAAAAGGCTATTAAAGAAGCTAACTTAGGTGTTAACCCTCAAAACGACGGTATCATTATCCGCATCAACGTACCGCCGCTTACCGAAGAGCGCCGCCGCGATCTGGTTAAGAAAGCCAAAGCCGAAGCCGAAACCGGTAAAGTAGCTATCCGTAACATCCGTAAAGATGCTAACGAGAAGATCAAAAAATTAAAATCGGAAGGTGTTTCTGAGGATGAGATCAAAACCGGCGAGGCTGAGATCCAAAAACTTACCGATGCTTATATCGCTAAAGTTGATGTATTATCAGAAGCGAAAGAAAAAGATATCATGACGGTTTAATATTAACCTTATGTCAAATTAAAAGGGAATGAGCTACTTAGCCATTCCCTTTTTTTATGTTTGCTGCATAAACATGAATGTACTCATCTCTTACTTAAAAAAACACCGCTGGATAGTTGTATTAGCGCTATTCCTGGCGGCTATGAATATAGGTTTTTCCCTGCTCGACCCATGGATAACCGGACGCATTGTTGACCGTGTTATTGAGCGGCGCGATAAATTGCAATATGATGCCTACCTTAACCAGGTACTGGTGCTGGTTGGTGCGGCCATTGGCGTTGCCATGGTATCGCGTATTGCCAAAAACTTCCAGGATTACTTTACCAACATCATCACCCAAAAGGTGGGCGCCGAAATGTATGCCGACGGTTTGAAACACTCGCTCGAGCTGCCTTACCAGGTATTTGAGGACCAGCGCAGCGGCGAAACCCTCGGAATATTGCAGAAGGTGCGCCTTGATTGTGAAAAATTTATCACCTCGTTTATCGGGATCCTTTTTGTATCGCTTATCGGGATGGTATTTGTAATTGTTTACTCGGTTAGTGTAAGCTATAAGGTAACCCTGGTATACTTTGCCGCCATACCTGTAATCACTTTTGTGAGTATGGCCATGAGCCGCCGGATAAAAAAGATCCAAAAAACCATTGTTGCCGAAACCACAGCGCTGGCAGGTTCAACTACCGAATCGTTAAGGAATATAGAACTGGTAAAAAGTTTGGGTTTAGCCAAGCAGGAAATAGCAAGGTTAAACAACACTACCTACAAAATTCTCGACCTGGAGCTTAAAAAGGTAAAGTACGTACGCAGTATGAGCTTTGTACAGGGCACCACGGTTAACTTTGTGCGCAGTGTAATGGTTGTGGTTTTATTGATACTGATTTTTAAAAACACCATTTCGCCCGGGCAGTATTTCAGCTTTTTATTTTATTCGTTCTTTTTGTTCAACCCATTGCAGGAGCTTGGCAATGTGATATTATCATGGCGGGAAGCCGAGGTTTCATTGGGTAATTTCAACCGGATTTTAAGTATCCCTATTGATAAAAAGCCTGAAAAACCGGTATTGCTTGAAAAGGTTGATACCTTAACGTTTAAGGATGTTACCTTTAAACACTTAACTGCCAACCGTAACGCGCTTAATCACATCAGTTTTGAAACCCGCTCAGGCGAAACTATCGCTTTTGTGGGGCCGTCGGGTTCGGGTAAAACCACATTGGTAAAATTGCTGGTGGGTTTATATCAGCCTTTGCAGGGCGATATTTTATATAACGGTACCTTAAGTAAGGAAATTGATCTTGATCAGCTGCGCGAGAAAATAGGCTTTGTAACGCAGGATACGCAACTGTTTTCGGGCACTATTCGTGAAAACCTGCAGTTTGTGCGGCCGGATGCTACGGATGAGGAGTGTATGGACGTACTGCAGCGTGCCGCCTGTCAAACTTTACTGGCCCGTGCCGATAAGGGTTTGAGCACTGTTATAGGTGAAGGCGGTGTAAAAGTATCAGGAGGCGAAAAGCAACGTTTGTCTATAGCCCGGGCTTTATTGCGCAAACCGGATATTTTAGTATTCGACGAAGCTACTTCGTCCCTTGATTCGATCACCGAAGAAGAGATCACCGAAACTATCCGAGATGTATCAGAAACGGAAAATCATATCACCATACTGATCGCTCACCGCCTGTCAACCATTATGCATGCCGATAGCATTTACGTGCTTGAAAAAGGCCGGATTATTGAATCGGGCAGGCATGCTGATCTTATTGCTCAAAAAGGGTTGTATTATGCCATGTGGCGGCAGCAGATTGGCGAGAAAGATACGGCAGACGCGTTGGATTAACATTATTTACCAACAATAAAGGCGATTTGAAAATATCGCCTTTATTATTGTAGTCCTTCTTCGCCTACGGCTAAAAAAAATACAAATGCTTCTAAAACCCAACCGGCGGTGGCGGCACCAACGTAACCTTAGCCGATTTGACCGCGGCCCTGCTGGTTGTCATCCGCTCAAATAATCTCACCGCGCTATCAATAGCGGTTTGGTGCTCAGCTTCCGGAAGCTCATTAAGCACTTCTAAAAATTGTTTCCATTTGGCGCCAAGCTGATCGCCATAAACCTGGTAGTAATGGTAGTTCAGATTGCGGGGTATAAGGTGTTCATTGGTTTTTAACCGTTTCACTATTACGTTACCCCCAAGCGTTGCACCTTCTAAAACGTACATGGCGCCTAATATAGCCGCGTCGCTGCTCAGGTCAATGTAGTTTGGAGGCGGTCCCTCGAGATCTGAGCTCATACTCATATTAATTTCCTCAAGGTCTTTTAACAAGGCAGGCAGTTTAATACGATTGATTATATCAAGCTTTTGTTGCAATTCGCTGCTCAATGCACCAAATAAAAATCCTTCCACAACCAGGTGCAGGCCATAGTTTGAAAGCAGTATAGTTTGGTATTGTTCAAATGTAAGCGAACCATCCATGATCTGCCCCACAAACATGTTTTGCTCTAACTGGTTATGCAGACCGTCGGTGGCGTGTTTTATTTTTTCATGAAGCATAACATGTAATCATTTAAGCCGCTAATATGCTGTCAACACATTTATAAAGATCTTCGAGGGCGAAAGGTTTTGCTAAATAAGCGGTTGCGTTAATGTTCCTGGCTATCTGCGTAATATTTTCGTGGCCTGAAAACAGTACGAAAGGTATACTTCTGTGGTCATCAACCAAATGGATCTCCCTTATAATTTCATGCGCCTGTAACTGGCCTATATAGTTATCCAGCATAATCAGGTCCGGACCGAAACTTTTAATATCTTCAATCACATCATGACCATTGCTTTTTACTTCCACCTGGTACTTATCGCCCAGGGCAATTTCCATAATGTACGCGATATCGGGATCGTCCTCAATAACCAATATTTTTTTTTGTGTTTTAATTGACCGTAAGATTTTTAGTGAACCAAAAATTGTAAAGGGATTCTACACAGCTTACCAGGTTTAAATAGCCCGCAGGTTTGGTTAAATAGGCATTCGCACCTAATTCAAGCGATGCTTTCACATCTTTGGGATTGTCAGATGTTGAAAAGAAAACCACTGGCACGTACTTTAAAAATGTTATTTCCCTTATGCGCTTAACAAGATCCAGACCCGATAAACCGGGCAGATTCAAATCAAGCAATATTAACTTAGGCTTAACACGCGCGTCGGCAAGTTGTTTTAACTGATTAAGCGCGTCTTTCCCGTTGTCTATAATTTCAACCGTGAGGCCTTCCTTTACTTCTTTTACGGCATGCTGCATTATAAATGCAAAATCCTCGTCATCTTCAATATATAATATGTCAGGTATGCTCACAATTAACTTGTTTTAAAAGATATATAAAAAACTGTACCAATTCCTAATTTGCTTTCAAACCAGATGCGCGCGTTGTGTTTTTCAACAATACGTTTTACAATTGCCAAACCTACACCGCTGCCTTCAAATTCCATCGCGTTATCCATACGCTTAAACAATTCAAACACCCGGTTATAATAATTGATATCGATACCCACACCGTTATCTGATACCGAATAAATAACCTCGTTATTTTGCATTTCGCCATGTACCGCCACTTTTTGGGGGATGGATTTTGATGAATATTTAACCGCGTTATTAATGAGATTGGTAAAAACCTGCGTAATCATTACGCTGTCGCCAATAATGGATGGCGTTTCGCCAATGGTAAATTCAATGTTTCCCGGTTTAAGCGCTGATAGTACTTCACGCTTAATTTCCCTTAATAACAGCCCCATGTTGATAGGCGACATCTCCAAATCGGCACGGCCAACGCGCGAGTAATGTAGAATCTCCTTAATCAGCATGTGCATTTTATCAGTTCCTTTAATGATCCTGTCCAACATTTTTTTAGCCGGTTCATCAAGGCTGTTGTTGCTTGATAACAGCAATTCCGAATAGTTTTTGATGGACGAAAGCGGGGTACGCAGATCATGCGAGATGGTATAACTGAAAGTATCAAGCTCGTCATAAGCCAATTGCAGGCGCTCGTTCAGGATCCTGATCTCGTTCGCTTTACGGTTGATGGCATAAATAATATCCTCGCGCACCTTCAAAACCGCTGTAATCTCGTCGTTTTTCCATTTTTCTGAGGTGAATTTTACGATCTGGGTCCAGCTTTCAAATGATTTGCGCGGCGATAACTGCAAAAGCCCGTCTTTAGTTTCTTCAACCGGTTTCTCGGGGTTGCCGGCCCATTTAATGGAGGTTACCTGTTCGGGTTTAAACCAGATAATCATTTCGCCAAGCTCTTTAGAAAGCCAGCAGGCTAAAATACCCCCCGCAACATCGCTATACTGCTGCGCCGCCGTGAAAATAGTAGGAAAACGATGCGTGCTGTAAACCGTATCCGTCATGTTGGTTTTAAGCCACTCTGCAATTTCGGCTATCTGTTCTTTTGTTGGGGTTTGACCTACAACATCAATTTCGCCGTTATATATCAAAGCTACGCCTGTAGCGGTAGTTACATCCTTAAGGGTTACATTGTTGCCAATCAGGGCATAGGTAAAATCCGGATCTTTTTTAAGATAACCTGAAATGGTGTCGGCTGCCTCGGTAAGTTCAAGCAGTTTAGTATTATCCTCTTCATCCTGGCGGTACTCTAACGCTGATGAAAGGATCTGACCGATGAGTTTGGAGGCATCGCGGGCCTTGTAATCAATAAACCTTGGCGAGTAGTTGTGGCAGGCCACAAGCCCCCAAAGTTCGCCATGGGCTATAAGCGAGATACTGAAACTCGACTCGACCCCCATGTTTTTTAAATACTGTATATGGATGGGCGATACCGCCCTCAGGCAGGAGTGGGTAAGATCAAGCGGCGCCGCATCTTCTTCGAAAGTAACAACAGCCGAACTTTCAGAATTAACATCGGCAATAATACGGGTAAGGTTGATCTTGTAAAGTTCGCGGGCCTGCTTCGGGATATCCGATGCCGGGTAGTGTAAACCTAAAAAAGGTTCGAGATGATCATTTTTAACTTCGGCAATTACTTCGCCATGCCCGTCATCATTAAATTTATAGATCATTACCCTATCGTAGTTGATGATCTTTTTAATTTCCAGGGCCGCGTTTTGCAGCAGGGTATCCAGGTTTTTGCCGCTTAGTATTTCAGATACCGACCGGCCTATAGTTTTCTGGATATCATAGCCCAGATCTGATTCGGCAGACTCAAACTCCAAAACCAAATCGTTTAAGGAATGGCTGATAATGAGGTTATAGCCCAAGCCTTTAACATCTATAGTAAGCGGGTTAATGGTATCAGAAGTTTTTGTTGCTTTGGCAAGGTTAAGCAACTGCTGCAATGAGGCTACATCGCCCGATATTTTAAGCAGTTGTTCAAATTCTGTAATGTTTTTACCCAGCAGGTTAATTGCCGTGAAGCCCGTAAAGGCATCAACGTTTTCACTTACGTAGGAGATATTGTAGGTTTTGCTGTTAACCGCGATCAGAAAACCGTGCGATTGAATTTTTCCGGGAATGTGGATGGGCTCTCTGTCGCAATTCGTCAGGTCTACCTGGTAACTCATATTTTTCTTTATAGGATGAACGAGCGTAAAATACAAAAAATATAGTTTTATGAAATATATTCTTTAAATAGGTAAGTTGTAAAGCTATTTTTTAACGGATGTAAAATTCTTATCCCCATGTACGGGGTTTAAAGTTTCTTACGCCTCACACGTTCGTTCCCTAAAGCTTTCTATATGTTTTTATTTTCAATCATCCGGAAAAATTCATCGCGGTAGGTGTCGCCAACCGGGATGATCTTATCACCGATCTGTATACGGCTGCGTTCAATACTATCTATTTTATTAAGGGCAACAATGTATGATTTATGTACGCGCACAAAATGTTTTTCAGGCAGGGCATCTTCCATTTTTTTCATGCCCTGCAGGGTAATAATGCGTTCGGTTGAGGTGAATATGGAAATGTAGTCCTTCAACCCTTCAATAAACATGATATCGTGCAGGTAAACTTTTTGTATTTTATGCTCGGTTTTAACAAAAATAAAATCTGTCGAAAAATCATCCTGCTGTATTGGTTCGGCCTGTACCACCGGTTTTGCAGCTACAGGCTGAATAAGGGATTGCGCTTTTTGTACCGATTTAAAAAACCTGTCGAACGCGATAGGTTTGAGCAGGTAATCCACCACATCAAGCTCATAGCCTTCCAGGGCGTATTGAGGGTAAGCGGTGGTTAAAATTACTTTGGCCTTGCCATTAGCAATTTTCAGGAACTGGATGCCTGTAAGCTCGGGCATTTGCACATCCAGGAATACCAGGTCGGCTTCGGCGGCCTGTACCATGGTTAGCGCTTCGATAGGGTTTGTTGTAGCTTTAACCAGTTTTAAAAAAGGCATTTTGGATATATAATCTTCCAGAATATGCAGCGCCAGAGGCTCATCGTCAACTACCAAACATCTTATCATAGCGTAAAAATAATGTAATAATGGTTTAAACAGATTTTTTTAGTGCGATGTTACCTTATAAAGTTATGGATAATTCGCAGGTGTAGGTGTTTTCTTCATCCCTGATATTTAAACTGTACCTGTCAGGATAAAGCAGGTTTAAGCGCCGCTGCACATTAATTAAACCTATACCGCCTGCCGCGTCGCGGTTAAGGGTATGCTTTTTATTTTGGATGTAAAAATGCAGCTTACCATCGGCCACGTTGATCAATAATTTAATAGGCGAGGTAATATCATTGGCTACGCCGTGCTTAAAGGCGTTTTCAATAAACGCGATGAGTAAAAGCGGCTCGATTTTTTGGTTGGTGATGTTGCCCTCCACCTTAAAATCGATAAAAGCCTTGGCCCCGAAACGGATCTTTTGCAGGTCGATATAGTTTTGCAGGTATTGCAGCTCTTTGTCCAGGTCAACTTTGGCATCGTTACACTCGTACAGCATATACCGCATTATTTCTGAAAGCTTTAAAATAGCTTCGGGCGTAGTTTCCGACCGCTGATAGGCCAGCGAATAAATACTGTTAAGTGAGTTGAATAAAAAATGAGGGTTGATCTGCGATTTAAGAAAAGCCAGTTCGGCGCTGAGGCGCTGGTTTTCCAGGTCGCGCTGAATGCGTTCATTCAAAAACCAGTCGGAGCTGAATTTAAGCGCGGTACTTAAAAACACAAAGATGAGGCTGGTGAAAATACTGCTGTAAAAATAAGTTGAAAAAGGAATTACGTGCCCCTTTTGTCGCACCAGCACCACATCTTTAAAAAGCAAGCCTATCCCGTACTTAAACAAGCCATAGCAAACAATGCTTAGTGCAACTATACCGGCATACTGCAAATACTTTTTCCTGTTTAGGAAATTAGGTATAAATACCAGGTAGTTGAGATAAAAAAGGCTGATGTTGATAAGCGGATACAGCAGGAAAATAATAACAAGCTCGCGGGTTGTAAGCTGCTCGTCGTTGGTCCTCGCCAAAAAAACAAAAAAAGATATCATGCCCATCCAGAAAAACAGGTGCCAGAATATGATCCAGGCTGTTTTTATGCCGGGGTTGCGCGTTTGTAATGGTTTTATGGCCTCCATTTAACTGTTATTAATGCCTTTTTATTTACAGGCTATGGCAACTAATTTAGTATTTTAACAATGATAACAGCTTTGTATTTATATATAGCGCCCCATTTTTTCGATGAACTGGCGTTTATCATCGATGAACCGGTTAAAAGTTGCAGAAAAGCGTTCATCTATAAACAACGTGTGTTGGTCTAAATGATTTTAGCAGGATATTTTTTCGATGTTCCTTTGTTGTATAAAATCACTCACAATGAAAACGCTTATCAAAAACTCAAACCCTTTTATCATGTTATTGATCCCGGTAATGTTTGCCCTTATTTTAGGTGTAAGCTACCAGTTTGAGCAAAAACACGAGTCGGCCGAAATTGGCCGTACAGCAGTGCATGCTACCTCGTTGTTTCACAAAGGTTTTGTGTTGGTTAAAAACGTTTGCTCGGTAGCAAAAAGCAATAACATATGGTAATCAATACCCAGGGGCTTTCCTTTACCTTTGGCAAACAGCAGGTAGTTAAATCGCTGGAGCTACAGGTACCCGAAGGAAGCATTTATGGTTTTCTTGGCCCAAACGGGGCCGGGAAAACCACTACTATCAAACTTCTGTTAAACCTGTTAAAGCCCGATGCCGGCGACATTTTTGTTTTTGGGCAGGATATTAAAAGCCAGCGCATCAGTATCTTATCGCAAATAGGCTCGCTAATTGAGCAACCCGCCATATACCAGCACCTTACAGGCAAAGAGAATTTATTGAACAGGGCATTGTTGCTGGGCGTACCCGCGCAGCGTGTTGATGATATGCTGGCGCTGGTGCACCTGAGCAGCGCGGCTGATAAAAAAGCAGGTCAGTATTCGTTAGGTATGAAGCAACGCCTCGGTATAGCCTTAGCCATGCTGGCCGACCCGAAATTGCTGATTTTAGACGAGCCTACCAATGGCCTCGACCCCAACGGCATTATCGAGATCAGGGAGTTGTTGAAAAAACTGGTTGCCGAACATGGTAAAACCGTTTTTATTTCCAGCCACCTGTTATCTGAAATTGAACGCATGGCCACCCACGTAGGCATTATTAACGGTGGCGCCATGCTTTTTCAGGGCAGTATAGCCGATCTGCAGGCCATCAGCAAGCCGTTGGTACGCATTGAGACCGAAAACACGGTAGACGCAGCCAACCTGCTTACCCGCCATAATTACCAACTTGCCCAGGTAACCGACCATGATTTATTTGTACCCTACATCTCCAAACAGCAAATGGGCGAAATTAACGCCCTGCTTAATAAAAACGGTTTGGCCGTTTACAGCATCGGCAAACAGCAGAAGGATCTTGAAAAACTATTTTTAGATATCACCCAAAACGCCTAAACCATGAAGGGATTTATACTATCGTTCCGGTCAGAATTTTATAAAAGCCGTAAAACGCTGGGCTTTTGGGCATCTATTATGCTGCCATTGCTGATATGTGTTTTACTGTTTGTTGGCTTTTACAGCAAAAGCGAAAAGCTGGTATCGTATCCGCCTATGGTGCTTTGGTTACAGTTTGCCGGTGCTATTTTGGCCGTGATGGGTTCGTTGGTGCTGCCCATGTATATCATATTTATAGCTTACTCGGTAAACAGTATCGAGCACCGGGCCGATACCTGGAAAACTCTGTTCACTCTGCCCATACAGCGATGGTGTGTTTATGCGGCCAAATATTTTTACGCCGTGTTTTTGGTGTTTACCTGCCTGGCCTTGTTTGTGCTGTTCACTATCGGCTTCGGTAACCTGCTCAGCGTGGTAAAGCCCGAACTGCGGTTTGATGACTTCCACATGGAAAAGGAACTGGCCGAAATCTATTTCAAACTTTTTTTATCATCACTGGGCATCCTCTCTATCCAGTTTTTACTAAGCCTGCTTTGGGCCGATTTTTTAAAGCCGATGGGCATTGGTTTTGTGTGTACGATAGCCGGGGTGATCCTGGCCTCGAAGGGTTGGGAGTATGCTTACCTGTTCCCGTATTCGCACCCTATGCAGGCTATAAAAACTATGATGCACCGGGGCGACAGCGACCACGCCAAACAATTACAGATTGACATTTTTACCAAAGATGTGTTTGTAAGTATGGCCGTAGGAGTAGTTGTTTTTGTAGCCGGGTATTTTATTGTGCAGCGGCGGAGTGTGAAATAGCTGGTTTAGTGATTGGAGGTTGGAGATTAGCCGTTAGGTTTTTTTTGCGCTCATTTATAATGAGTGCTTAATATAGGTGCGCGTTTTTAACGCGAACCATGGGCGATACAATTGCCAGCCCGGGTTAAGCGCTCGTTGCAACGGGCGCAAGGTTAAAAATTATAGTTAGGCTTTCGAGATATACGAACGATTGGTTTTTCGTTGTACGATAAAATAACTTGTAAGTAATAAGACAGAATAAATTATTGCCCGGATTATATACTCAGAATAAGATGATTTAAATTCGGTATGCCAAGCTTGAAAAGCTATTAACGCTTGTTTGACAAAATATAAAGCCAGCCATATCCCAACAATTATAATTGAAGCGGTGAACGATTTTCGGAGTCTTTTTATCCATAGTATTTGTGGCAGTATCATAAAGCTTAAAACTCCAATTAGCCAAATGTCAAACCAAAACGGGCCAGCCAATCTATTGCTGAACGAGAACTGTGCATATTCGTTTTGGGTGTAATAGGCCATGAATAGTTCACTTAGTAAGCTTACAGTAAAAAGTAAAGAACCGAACATCAGGAGATAGTTTATCGCACAAATCAGGGTTTGTTTGTTAATATTAATCGGATGTATTTTAAATGCGTTAAGAATTACGAGGCAAAGAACCAAAACCTCTGTCCCGTTAAAGATGGATGAGTATATTAATGATATATTATAGTTCATTTGTAATGAGTGCTTAACGTGGCTTCGTGTTTTTAACGCGAATCACGGGCGATTGTGTTGATTTTGGCTATCACGATTAGTGATATTTTATTGATTTCCCAATTTTCCAAATAGCGTTATTCGATAACATTGGTATAGGTTTAATTAATAGCGGATAATCATTATACGCTATTACGATGTAGCCGCCTGTGTTATTTCACCGGTTTCGGAAACACCGGCAAACTCTCATGCCCATCCGCATCTACCGATTGCACAGCAAAGAAATAATTATCCTTTGAGTAATTCAAGGTAGCCGAGGTAAAAGTATTAAGCCCGCTTTCGCTTTTCCAATTATTAAAGATATTTTTTAGCTTTACAGCAGTGAAAAGGGTCATAACCATACTGCTCCTCACCATCTTTGTATTTTCTTCAACTGAAGCGCATCAGTTGCTGAGGATTCCCTATGTTTTTACCCATTTTGCCAAACACCACCGCCTGAATAATCATCTTTCTTTCATCGCATTCCTGGATCTTCATTACATGCATGGCAGCCCTAAAGACAATGATTATGACGAGGATATGAAGTTGCCTTTTAAAACGCCTGATAAGTGCCAGTCGGGCCAACCTACCATTTTTTTGCTGCCATTACTATTCACCAGGGCAATTAAGCCTGTGGAGGTTTGCCGGGAAGTGAACAATAGCTACCAGGACTGCTTTGCAGACAGCGGCTACCATTCCGGTGTTTGGCAACCCCCAAAAATTTGTTAAGCCACTTATTTATTTGATTGAACAAGACATCGGTCTTGCTCACGGATGCCTGTGAATTTTTACAGGCTGTTTATCTCATTTAAATTTTTCTAATTATGCTTAACAGAATCATCGAATTTTCTGTGAGAAATAAGCTTATTGTGGGCCTTTTTCTCATAGCGCTTATCGGCTATGGCATTTTTCAGCTAAGCCGGTTACCCATAGATGCCGTGCCCGATATTACCAATAACCAGGTACAGGTAATTACCCTCGCGCCTTCATTCGGCGCCACCGATATCGAGCGCCTGGTCACCTATCCTATTGAACAGGCCAACACCAATATACCCGGAATGAAAGAGATCCGGAGCTTTTCGCGCTTTGGCCTTTCGCTTGTTACCATCGTTTTTGATGATGGCACAGATATTTACTGGGCCAGGCAGCAGGTAGCCGAACGTTTGCAAAAAGTGCAGGCTGAAATACCGGCGGGTGTAGGCCTGCCCGAACTGGGTCCCGTAAGTACCGGCCTGGGCGAAATTTACCAGTATGTAGTGCGCCCCAAACCCGGTTACGAAAACAAATACGACGCCATGCAGCTTCGTACCATACAGGACTGGATTGTACGCCGCCAATTGCTGGGTGTAAAAGGCGTGGCCGAGGTAAGCAGCTTTGGCGGCAAGCTTAAGCAGTATAGCATTGAAGTAAGTCCTGCCAGCCTGCAAGCCCATGACCTGACCATTAACGATGTATTTAATGCCGTAGAGCGCAATAACAAAAACACCGGCGGGGCCTACATTGAAAAGGGGCCAACCGTGCTGTATATACGTACGCAGGGGCTTTTCAAATCTGTTGACGATATCAGGAACACCATGATCAAAACCCTTGGCAACGGGCAGCCTTTATTTATCCGCGACGTTGCCGAAGTACGCACGGGGTATGCCACCCGCTATGGCGCCATGTGCTATAACGACCAGGGCGAAGTTGCCGGCGCCGTAGTAATGATGCTGAAAGGCGCCAACAGCAGCGAGGTGATTAAAAATGTAAAGGAGCGTGTTGCACTGGTGCAGAAAACCTTGCCCGACGGCGTTATCATTGAGCCGTTTCTGGATCGCACTAAAATGGTGAACAACGCCATTGGTACCGTAGAGCATAACCTGATGGAAGGCGCCCTGATTGTGATCTTTGTGCTGGTGTTGTTTCTGGGTAACCTGCGCGCGGGCTTACTGGTAGCCTCTGTTATACCGCTGGCTATGCTTTTTGCCGTTATTATGATGAACTTATTCGGCGTAAGCGGCAACCTGATGAGCCTTGGGGCGCTTGATTTTGGTTTGATCGTGGATGGCGCGGTGATTATTGTAGAGGCCGTTATGCACAAGCTTAGTCACAGCAAGCATTTTACCAACATCAGCAGGCTGGAGCAACCGCAAATGGATGCCGAGGTAAAAGAATCGGCCGGTAAAATGATGAACAGCGCGGTTTTTGGCCAGGTAATTATTTTGGTGGTTTATTTGCCTATTTTTACCTTGCAGGGCATCGAAGGCAAAATGTTCAGACCAATGGCCCAAACTGTGGCCTTCGCCCTGCTCGGCGCTTTTTTACTTTCGCTTACCTATATACCCATGATGAGCGCGGTGTTTTTAAGCAAAAAGGTTAAACACACTCCTAACCTGTCTGACCGGGTTATGGCCAGGATAGAACATGTATACCAGCACGCGCTTGAAAAAGTATTAGGGTTTCCTAAAATGGTAGTTGCGGGGGTAGTAGTCCTGTTTATGGTGGCGGTGCTGGTATTGACCACCCTGGGCGGCGAGTTTATTCCGGCGCTGGAGGAGGGAGATTTTGCCGTAGATACCAGGGTATTAACCGGCAGCAGCCTTAATACCACTATTGCCAATACGCAAAAAGCGGCTCACCTGCTAAAAACGCAATTTCCCGAAGTAGAAAAAGTAGTTACCAAGATAGGCAGCGGCGAAGTACCCACCGACCCTATGCCTATGGACGCCAGCGACATGATGGTAATCCTGAAGCCCAAGGCAGAATGGACCTCCGCCAAAACTTTTAACGAGCTGTCGCAAAAAATGGGGGCCGCCCTCGAGGCCGTTCCCGGGGTTACCGCCGGATTTCAATTTCCGGTACAAATGCGTTTCAACGAGCTGATGACCGGGGCACGCCAGGATGTGGTTTGCAAAATATTTGGTGAAGATATGGATACCCTGGCCCGTTACGCCAACCGTTTAGGCAGGATCATCAGCACTGTAAACGGCGCGAAAAACCTTTACGTAGAAGCTGTTGGCGGGGTACCGCAAATTTTGGTAAACTATAAGCGTAACGCCATCGCCCAGTACGGGTTGAACATCGACGATATCAACAAAACGGTTAACACCGCGCTGGCCGGGCAAAGCGCCGGTATGATGTTCGAGGGCGAGAAACGTTTTGACGTGGTGGTACGTGTAAGCGGCGAACAAAAGAAAGATCTGAAAGATATACAAAACCTGCTTATAGCCACGCCCGGCGGCATGCAGGTGCCGCTTTACCAGCTGGCTGATGTGGAGATACAGAACGGGCCAAACCAGATTCAGCGTGAGGATGCAAAGAGGCGCATTGTAGTAGGTTTTAACGTGCGCGGGCGCGATGTGCAAAGCATTGTGCAAGAACTGCAGGCCAGGGCCGACCGCGAGTTGAAGCTACCGGCGGGTTATTATATCACCTATGGCGGCGCTTTTGAAAATCTTAACGCGGCCAGGCAGCGGCTCATGATAGCCGTGCCGGTATCGTTACTGCTTATTTTCATATTATTGTACTTCGCGTTCAATTCGGTTAAACAGGGGCTGCTTATCTATTCTGCTATCCCGCTATCTGCCATAGGCGGTATTTTGTTCCTCGCCCTGCGCGGAATGCCGTTCAGTATCAGCGCAGGTGTTGGCTTTATCGCGTTATTTGGCGTAGCGGTACTTAACGGTATTGTATTGATAGCCGAGTTTAATCAGCTCAGGCAGTCAGGGCTTACTGATCTGAAACGCATTGTTTTGATGGGTACCAAAGTAAGGCTTCGACCGGTGATGATGACCGCCTTTGTGGCCTCGCTCGGATTTTTGCCGATGGCCGTAAGCAATGGAGCGGGCGCCGAAGTGCAGCGGCCACTGGCTACGGTAGTGATCGGCGGCTTACTGATAGCAACCTTCTTAACACTGTTTGTGCTGCCCGTACTCTATCTCATCTTCGAAAAAAACACCAGGGTAAAGGCCGGAAAAGTTACTGGCACTGCACTGGTTATAGCTGTGGTTATGACTTGCATGAGCAAACCTGCTGCCGCGCAAACACCCATCAGTTTAAAAGCCGCCACAGACACCGCGCTCAAAAACAACCGCCAGTTAAAGAACGAGCAATTGAAGGCCAAATATCAGCAGTTGCTGATCAGGAGCGGAGCAACATTGCCGCAAACTAACGTATCAGCCGATATCGGGCAGATCAACAGCGTTTATACAGACACGCGGCTTTCCATTAATCAATCCTTTAGTTTTCCTACCGTTTACGCACGCCAAAAAGAATTATTGCGCCTGGAATGGAGTACAGCGGTATTAAATACGGCTGTAAAAGAAGCCGAATTAAAAAGGCAGGTGGGGCAGGTTTACGCGGGGCTTATGTTCCTGAACCAAAAACAGCGATTGTTAAATTATACAGACAGTTTATACCGGGCCTTTTATAACCGCGCGCAATTACGCCTGAACAAAGGCGAAAGTAACATACTGGAAAAAAGCAGTGCAGAAGCATTGGTAGCACAGCTTGAGCTGCAGCAAAATCAGCTGAGGCAGGATATGGCGATATTGCAGCTGCAATTTCAGCTATTGCTTAATACCGGGGAAAACTTTCGCCCTGAAGACAGCCGGTTAAAGATAACCGTTCTGCCAATAACTGCGCTTGACAGCCCCGAACTGGCTCAACACCCTACATTACAGGTACTGGCCCGGCAGCAGGAAGCGGCAAATGCGGCATGGAAACTGGAAAAAAGCCGGCTGCTGCCTGATCTGTCTATCGGTTATGCCAATAGCAGCATTAAAGGGATTGGTGCCGACGACAGGTACTATAATACAGCTTACCGTTTCAACTCGGTTTTATTGGGCGTAGGCATCCCTGTTTTTTCGGGCGGCCAGCGGGCACGGATAAACGGCGCACGGGTTAACCGCCAGATTGCGGCAGATACCTACCAGGCCGGGATGCAGAATATTAAAACAGAATTTGCCGTGGCGCGGGAACGCTATCAAACAGCTTTAAACAATGTATCTGCGTTTGAGTCAAGGTATCTAAAAAATGCAGACCTGATTAGCCTGACGGCTAACAAACAACTGGCCGCGGGTACTATAAACTACCTGGAATGGGTACAGGTTACCACCCAGGCAATCAATATCCGTACTGCATATGCCGACGCGGTAAGAAACCTGAACGAGGCGGCCATACAACTGAACTATATCACCAATAAATGATCTGATAGCATATGAAAACCAATATATTCATCATCGCGGCAGCTTTACTGTTAAGTGCCTGCGGCGATAAAAAGCAAACCAATGATGAACAGGCATCATCGGCTACCGTAAATGAAAATACGGTTAAATTAACAGATGCCCAGTTGCGTAACGCGGGCATTGAAACCGGCGGCCTGGTACAACGGGTAATTTCCGGTACGCTTAAACTGAGCGGCAAGATAGATGTGCCCCCTCAAAACATGATCTCGGTAAGTGTGCCGTTGGGCGGATATCTTAAATCTACCAATTTGCTGCCCGGTATGCATGTAAAAAAAGGTGAAACAATCGCGGTGATAGAGGATCAGCAATACATCCAGCTGCAACAGGATTACCTCACAGCTAAGGCAAAGCTTGGGGTTTTAGAGAAGGATTACCAACGCCAGAAAGAGCTGAACGCCAGCCAGGCAGCCAGCGACAAGGTGGCCCAACAAGCCGAAACCGACTATCGCTCCGACCGTATACTGGTAACTACCTTAGCCGAAAAATTACGGCTTACAGGTATTGACCCGGGCCGGATCAATGAGGGGCATATCGAAAAAAGCATTAATATCCATTCCCCCATCGACGGGTTCGTATCAAAGGTTAATATCAATATCGGTAAATATGTATCACCCACCGAAGTGCTGTTTGAACTGGTTAACCCCACCGATATACACCTGGCCTTAAAAGTATTTGAAAAAGACCTGGGTCAATTACAATTAGGCCAAAAGGTGCTGGCTTACACCAACAATAACCCCGACAAAAAGTACGAATGTAAAATACTCCTGATCGGTCATGACCTATCGGCCGATCGCGCGGCCGACGTGCATTGCCATTTCGAAACGTATGATAAATCGCTCGTACCTGGTACTTACATGAATGCGGAGGTTGAAGTGAAAAATACAGCCGCCAATACACTACCTACAGATGCCATTGTTGATTTCGAGGGAAAATCGTATGTATTCAGGGTTACCGGCGATAAAACTTACCAAATGGTTGAGGTAAAAAGCGAAGAGTCGTTAAACGGATACACGCGGATTGATATTACCAATACAACCGGCAATAAATATGTTACCAAAGGGGCTTATTCATTGCTCATGATGTTAAAAAATAAGGCCGAATAAATAATATGATCAGCAAATGCCTGCACTGTTTTAATAAGGCAGTGCAGGTATTTTGAGAGCATGCCCCCTATCCATGATCATGTTGGCGAGTTTTGGCAGCCCCCTGCGTTGGGAATATTTTAGTTCTTTCGCTGTTAATAGTCGTTGCGATACGATATTTCGCCTCTCCTGAACATCCTCTTAGCTTATAAAAAACTGAATAATAAGGCATTGACTAAATGGCATCAGAGTTGTAAACTTCTTGTTGCTAACTTTAATTGTCAGTTATAAGCTCTCTTATTATCAAATTGATATAATGTTAAAAAACGGAGTTCTAAACTCGCAGGTGGTGTGTTGGCTTACAGGTGCTGTTAACTGGCTGCTTAGCATTAAACTTTCCGATACCATATTTTTTTTATCAGCAGGCGGTTATTTAATCTGTGGGATAGTAATGCTTGTCGGGATTTTATCCTGGTTGTTTTTAAAATGGCGCAAGGTACTGCTGCTTAACCAGCAAAAGCTTGAAAAAGCTAACGAAATGCTGGTAAGCGAATTGAACCATCGCGTTAAAAATAACCTGCAAATTGCAATAAGTTTACTAAGAGGGCAGGCAGATTATGAAGAAAATGCCGAAATTGCTGAAGCAATAAACGATGGCTGCAACAGATTGTACGTAATGTCGCTCGCATTTCATTCCTTATATAACGGAGAATTGCTTTCGGCGATAGCGATGGAGGATTATCTGGATAAACTCATTTTTTATCTCGCAGATGAATTTGAGAACAGGCAGGGGATCATTATAGAAAGCGACATTGCCCCCTGTTCGCTCGCTATCGAGATGGCCGTCCCAATAGGGCTCATTATCAGCGAGGCGGTGAGCAATGCTTTTAAATTCGCGTTTCCGGACGGGCATACCGGCCGGATTAAAATCGAGCTGAAAAAAATGGCCAATGTTATCATCCTTAGTATAAGCGATAACGGCGTTGGCCTGCCTGAAAAACTTGAAACATCGCAGGGACAGGCTTTTGGCCTTAGCCTGATTAAAGGGTTAGGGAAACAGCTTTCGGCCAGGGTTAATATTGAAAACGCGAAAGGTGTAACGGTTTCGGTAGAAATTGAATCCCCGGGCGACGAATTAACAAGCACCAAAAATGCAACATAGGGTAAATGAAACAGAACATACTGATTGTAGAAGACGAATTTATCGTAGCGAACGATCTCCGGATTAAGTTAACCAAAGCCGGGTATTCGGTTTGCGGCATCGCGGCCTCTGTTGAAGAGGCTGAGCAGCTTATCGAAAAGCAGAAACCAACCTGGGTACTGCTTGATATTTTTCTCTCCAACGATTCGAAAGGGACTGATCTGGCCCCTTTGCTTGCCTCTAAAAATATCGGTTTCATCTATATTTCTGCCAATACCAACCAGTCTGTTCTTGAAACGGCTAAAGCAACCCACCCCTATGGTTTCCTGGTGAAGCCTTTCCGCGAGAAGGACCTGCTCATTATGCTGGATATCGCCCTTCAAAAACACCAGGCTAACTTATTAATGCAGCAACAGCGCGAGCAAATATTCCGGATGCAGTTAGATGGGATGGACCGCGGGCGCGGCACCATGCTTGAAAAAACAGCCAAACTCCCGGTGATCATACAGGGCTTCCTCGCCTTCGATATGTTAAGGATTATCCTTCCGCCGGGCATGGAAACAGACCACATCGCGTTTGTGAGGACCGGGTATGAAGAGTATGAAACATTTGTTAATGAACAACTCGCGGCAGCAGCGGGCGTTGGCTTAAAAGATTGGTCGGAAAATAAAGCAAACCGGTTAGATCTGGAATCAGGCGAATTTAAAAATGGCGCAGATTATCACCGGCTGCTGCTACACGATATTACAGAAAAGCGATTAAGCACGCAATTCAGGCTGGCGTGTATGATGGCTGTAAAAAGGCGGTTAAAAAACGGGAAGCACTTCGTTCTTGCTTTTTACAGTAAAAACGATGACATGTATACTGAAGTTCAGTTCAATATGCTGCGCCGCGCGGCGGCCTCGCTTGATGCATTCATGGAACATATTATCAACGACAGTTATTCAGCCTTACCCGGACGCGCGGATCTCCCCGCCAGGAAACCTTCAGCTATAAAACCGTTTAGCGATGAATCAAAATTTGACGGCATCATAGGCAAAAGTAACTCCCTTGTTGCGGTGCTTGATCAGATTGACTTGGTTGCCACCTCCCCCACCTCGGTACTGATTACCGGCGAAAGCGGAACCGGCAAAGAGCGTGTTGCACAATGCATTCACAAAATGTCGTTACGTGCCAAAAATCCGTTGGTAGTAGTAAACTGCGCGGCGTTACCGGCTAACCTCGTAGAGTCTGAACTTTTCGGGCATGAAAGAGGAGCCTTTACCGGCGCGGTCGACAAGCGGATCGGGAAGTTTGAGCAAGCCAATGGCGGCACGATATTTTTAGACGAAATAGGCGAACTTACCCTCGAGGCACAGGTAAAGTTGCTCCGTGTGCTCCAGGAAATGGAGTTTGAACGCGTTGGCGGCGGTAAACCCATAAAAGTTGATGTACGGATAATAGCGGCAACCAACCGCAACCTGGAGAAAGAAGTAGCCGACGGCCGCTTCCGTCTCGACCTTTATTACCGGTTGAATGTGTTTCCAATTTTTGTCCCTCCGCTTCGTGACAGGAAGGACGACATAGGTATACTGGCGAAAAATTTTGTGGAAAAATTCGCTTTAAAAACCGGTCGCCCTGTTACCGGAATAAGTTCTGCCGCCATAAACCAGCTAAAAGGTTATCATTGGCCGGGTAATATCCGCGAACTCGAGCATTTTATTGAAAGGCAGGTGCTCATCAAAGCCAAAGGAATAATTGAACAACTGGCAATGCCGCAAAGCCCGGCGCAGCCTGTTAACGAAAATGCCGGTTCAGAAGCAAAACTACCGCTTAAAACCATGGAAGAGATGGAAGCCAATTATATTGTACATGTACTGAAAAACTGCCACGGCCGTATCGGGGGGGCCGGGGGAGCTGCCGAAATTTTGGGCATGCCGCCGAGCACCCTTCATTCCAGGATAAAAAAGTTAGGGATCAAGAGGGAATTCAGCGCCGATTAACAAACGGAAAGATTGAAAAAGGGGAGCTATATAAACTAAAGCAATTCCCATAAGGGAGATCTCTTTTAACCCATTGTAAAAATTATCGGTATAGATAGCTTAAAAAATTTAGCACAATTTTTTACGAATTATCCAATTACACGAATGCTACATAATAGAAAATAACCATTCGTGTAATTCGTTGAATTGTGCCCGACCTGAAAGGTAATTCGTGTGAAAATTTCTTTACACCATCTCCATAAACAGCAGCAACTTTTTAAAAAGTAATTCTCCTGCAATGCCATAAATAACCACCTGTGCCGGGCAACCGCAAGCGCCACCTTGATGCTTTGGCTTAACGCTACGCTGCCATCCCCCTTCTAAAATCGGTAAAACGCACACCCGTAGTACGTTTAAAAAACTTGCTAAAATGCGATACATCAAAAAAACCGAGGTTATAGGCCACCTCTTTCATGGTTAGCTCCTGCATGCTCATTAATTTTTTTGCCTCGGCCAATACCCGCTGCTGGATGTAGTGGCTGGTATTAAAACCGAGGTTTTCTTTAATGATAAAATTTAAATACGATGGGCTTACCGCAAGAAGATTTGCATAATCGGCCGGCATTTTGAGTGTTGTAAAATGCTCATCAAGCAGCGCGAAAAAACGGTTAATGTGATAAATGCAACGGTTTAGCATAACGGGTTGCTTTTCGGCCCTGATCTTGTTTAAGTAAAGCGTTAAAACCTGGAAAAGCGCCTTTAAGATAGCATCCTTTAAGCCGTTGTCTGTTTGATATTCCCGGTACAACCTGCATACAACCTCGTTTAAAAAGGCACGCTCCTGCTCAGGGATGGTGATTTTGCCAACAGCATTAATTGAATGAAACTTTTGCGCCATCTGGGCCGAGTTAAGCGCCGCCTGGATAAATTCAAATGAGAAAGAAAATATGTACCCATAAACGTCCTGGCCAGCCAAAATCACCAAATGCTGTCTCGGCTTAAAAATAACCATGTTAGCCGGGTCGAGGGTTAGCGCCTCGCCCGAAGCGCGGCACTCACAGCAGCCCTTCTCTATAAAGATAAAGGTATAACACTGCTGATCTTCTAACGACCGCTTTTCGTAACAGGCCGGCTTTAATGCCGATACGCTAAAAAAGGAATTTCCTTTATCCTGTTTCGCTGTTGATTTTTTGTTTGCGCCGGTTGATGCTGGGGTAGTCATAAGCTTTGATTGATAAAAGCTAATTAGCCAAGAATGCACCATTAACACAACAATCTGAAAATCAACAAAATTCACAACAAATATCAAATCCAACAATCGATATATAGCATAAATACGATTTTCCGGCTCTAAATACCAAGCTGTGATAACCGGATTTAACGGGTTAAAAAGAAGCGGTATAATTGACCTTACCAAACATTTTTCAGCCTACATATGGGCAATGCCAATCCATCTGATGGGTATGAGATGTATGTCGCTTAAACCTTCAGGTAAGCAACTATGGATGACTTTGCAAGCACAAGCTCATTCATCATGATACCAACAAAAGCCGGGGTTGCTGTTTCATCAAGGTTCAGCAATTTGCTGAGGGCATGAACGGTAATGATGTAGGGGTGAAAACCGCTTCCGGGGATAGTAACGGGACCGCCGTAACCGGTTTTTCCAAAATCATTTAAACTACTTACCGCCTCTGGCGGCAACAAGTGCGGGGCTGTACTTCCCGCGCCCCTGGCAAGCGATGTAATAGTTGCAGGTATGTTAAAAACAACCCAGTGCCACCACCCGCTGCCGCTTTGGGTTGCCGGGTCATACATGGTAATGGCAAATGCCCTGGTTTGTTCAGGTGCATTTTCCCAGTAAAGGTCGGGAGATTGATTACCCCCGTTTACGCCCAGTCCATCATAAAAATACTCAGAAGTGAACTGACCGCTCAACTCGCGGCTTTTTAATGTGAAAGTATTCATCGTATAGGATAGATTTTTGATTACGGCGATATAAAATCAGGTTGATCTTATTCAACGGTCTCATCTTTGCTCAGCTCAGGGTTATAATGAATTCCAGGGGTTAGCCAGTACAAAAGTATAACCCTTGAGTACCTGAAATTAAACGGCGACAACACCAGGCAAACAAACAATATCACCAGCGTGTATAACCACGGATTGCTGCTCCCGGTAAGTATGTTAATAGCAAGCGCCACTGCTACAAACTCTGCTACGTTCATGGCGTAGCTCACAAACATCGCCACATAAAAATATCCCGGTTCTATCTCGAACGTCAGGTGACAATGCTCGCAGGTGTTGTTCATTTTTTGACCGGAAAAGCCGTACATACTGTTAGCAAACATGTTTCCTTTTCTGCAGCGCGGACATTTGGAATGCAGAAAAGCCGGCCATGTGGCGATGCGGTAATTTTTGGTTTCCATTAGTTTAGGGGTTAGTTATTTCAGAGGCTTAGTAATTCATTTTAGCCCGATTTTTATTGGTCCCGCTACATAAACCGGCGGCCGCGCATAACAGCATGGCTGCCGGTTTCTGGTTAAAGCGCCGGTACCGGCGGGAAATCTACCGGCGGATTTGTTACCGCATAAACGTAGTTGGTAATGATCCTCAAGCCCGTGAGGAAAATAACATCTATCACGCTGCCTTTACTATATCCGTTGGCAATGAAATTGTCTACGATACTCTGGTCGCCGTGGCCCTTGTTTTCGGCAACGCTTTTCGCCAACTTTACCAGGGCGTCATATTTAGGATTGAAAGATGCCCTGCCGCTCCTGATCTCCATGATCTGTTCATCATTGAAACCATTCATTTTTGCAAATTTGCTGTGCGCGGCCAGGCAGTATTCGCAATTATTTACCTGGCTAACAATTAGGTTCACTATTTCTTTTTCTTTGCCGGTTAGCGATGTTTTAGCGTTTTGAGCTGCTAAAAACGCCGGTAGCGCATGCTCCGAGTAAGCGAAGTTTGCGTACAGGTTTGGCACAAAGCCTAACGATTTTTGCAGCATATCAAAGATGTTTTGATTGGCTTCTGAAACCTGGTTTCTTGCAGGCACCTCAAATAAAGTTTCCATTTGAATTAAAATTAGCCGCCCATGCATGGTATAGTGATGTACCGGGAAGGCGTTTATGTTATAAAATGATTGTACGGTTGGTGAAATGAAGCCGGAAAACATGTGTTAGCCACCTACGCTTTCCGGCAACGGTTAAGAAATTATGTTATTCAAAATCGGCATCCAAAACCACCCGGTAGTTGGCTTTCCCGGATTCAAGGTGCGCGATGGCATCATTAATTTTACTCATCGGAAAATGCTCAACCATAGCGCGGATGTTGTGCCTCGCGGCAAAGCGTAGCATGGCGTTAAAAGCAGACCGGGAACCGGCAGGCGAGGCAGATACGCTTGTTTGCGGGATGAGTAATGACAAAACCGACACCGGTATGGCTTCAAAAGGAATACCTACAAAATGTAAACGGCCTTTAGGGGCAAGCATGGCAATTATCTTATCCCAATCCAGCGCTACGCTAACTGTAATAATGATCAGGTCGAATTTTCCTTTAAGCACCTCCCATTCCAACGGATCCCTGCTTGATACAATCTGGTCTGCACCAAGTTTCAGGGTTTCGGCACGTTTGGCCGGGGAAGAAGAAAACGCGGTTACCTCACTACCCCAGGCGTGCGCAAACTGTACTGCCAAATGCCCGAGGCCACCAATGCCAAATACGCCTATCTTATCTGTTGGTTTTACACCATATTCAAGCAAGGGGTAAAAAACCGTTATACCCGCGCAAAAAAGCGGCCCTGCTTCTGTAGCTTCAATGCCTTCCGGAACCGGTATTACCCATAGCCAATGCGCCTTAATACGGCTTGCAAAACCGCCGTGACTACCCAGGATGGTTGTTTTAAGGTTGATACACAAATGCGGATCGCCGTTTAAACATGGGTCGCAATGCCCGCAGCTTTCCTTGTTCCAGCCTATGCCAACGGTTTGCCCTATATAAAGGCCCTTGTTTTTGGCTACATCGCCCAATGCAACTATCTTGCCGGTAACCTCATGGCCGGCTACAATGGGATAAGGCAAGCCAAAGTCGCCATTAAGCGCGGTAAGGTCGGTGTGGCAAAGCCCGCAGTTGTCAATTGCAACTTCTACTTCTTCGGGGCTAAGTTGTGATAATTCATAAGTAAATGGAACCAGTTTTCCCTTCGGCTCCATTTGGGCCCATGCGTTTACTTTACTCATTTGATGAAATGTTTGGTGTTTGATGAATGGCTAAAAAAAATGATTGATTGTTACTTTGCTACCGGAAGCTCCCAAAACGCCCAGTCTTCCCGTACCGGCCCGTAAAGTTCAGGTACCTCCAGGCCTGCCAATCGCATTAGTACGGTCATCTGGCTTCTGTGATGTACTTCGTGGTGGGTGAGTAATGATAAGATATCGCCCCTGCGCCATTGATGATTATACAACTCTGCTTCATCATTAAGCATCCCGTCTGTCCACTGGGCCTCCACAGCCTTTGCCATTTTAGCGTGTATATCCAGGTATAGTGCATTGATATCACTCATAGCCGGGGGAAGCGGCTCTTCAGCAAGTTCCTCACCTTTAAGCAATCCGGTTTGAATACCTATCTGCATCATCACCTGCGGAATGTGAAAGGCAAGCCTTTCGAGTGTCCGCACCTTTTCATTTAAAATAACAGCTTTATATTCTTCCGGAATCATTGCGTAGATCTTGCTGGTTCTACCTTTTTCGTAAGCCCAGTCTTCCAGGAATTCTTTAATTCGATAATACATTGGTTCTCTTTTGATAAGTTAATAGCCGCTATCCGGTTTCGTACCCTTACAGGTCAACCCTACCCTTTTAGTTATGCGGTATGGCAAGTTAGTAGTATGGTAACAGACAGATGCCTGATTTCGAGCAAGTACAAAACCGGAACGAGTTTATATATCGCGATAACCACCGCTAACCCAGTTTATTAGAATATCGGCATATTCGCTATGTGTATCTTCCCAGGCATAGTGCCCTGAGTTTAAAATGCTAAACTTGTTTTTGGGTAATTGTTCGTGAAGTACTTCGCCATTCTTTAATATAGCCAGGGGATCATCCTTCCCCCAGATAATTTGTACTGGTATCCGGATCTCTCGAAGATCAAGTTTTGGCAGGTCGTGCGGAAGCTTTTTCAGGAACAGCATCGTGTCCCAAAAGCGCCCGTCCTCGTAGCTGTTCATATAATCTTCCCTTACATCGGCCGGAAGCTGGTATTGTGTCATATTAGCTAACGCCCCTGAGATGATGGCCTTACTTCCCAGCTTTTTAAGGCCATCAAGGGTTGGTTCCATGATCATATCCGTCAGGATACCATCCGCCTGGATCGGGAATACACAGGCAGCGCTTCCGATAATGGCGCTTTTTATTTTTTCGGGATGATATTGCGCGATAAAAAGCGCGACGCTCGAACCCACATCCGGTCCCGCGATATGCGCGGATTCCCAGTTAAAATGCGCAATTGCTTTGATAACAAACGCAGACAGCGCGATGGGTGCAAGCAATTCGGCACGGCTTTGAGATTTTCCGAAGCCCGGCAGGTCGATAGCTATAACATTTGCCATAGCTGCCAGTTTATCCCATATCGGCTCAAAAGCCCTGATGCTCTCGGGTAGGGGGCTTAACAGTAAAATATTTTCGGAGAAGTTACCGGCGCTCTTCGCGTAACGAATTTCGAGGTTATCGATAATTGTCGTTTCAAGTTTTAACATGATCAATCAGATAAGAATTGCCTTTCACAGATTATAAATATTCTATGCTTAGAACGTCGATAGAAACCAGGAGCGGTTCTGCCAGCGCGTTATTAGAAGCATCATCAAGGGGAAGAATACGATGCCTGGCCGGTACTTTTATACCCTGAACTTCCCTGTAATCGCTATAGTAATGAGCGGCGGAGTTATTTCCTAAAACCTCGGGCCAATAATCATGGCGTTTCATCAAACCATCGGCAGATATATAAAAAACCTGCCTTTTGCTATGAGTGGTTATAGTATCCGGAAAAATTACCTCGAGCCTTCTCCAGGTTTCGCCATTTTCTTCCCACGGTTCCATTTCCAGGAAATGAAACCCGGGCAACGCGAACAGGAAAGGCGCGGTAAGATAGTTCCAGGTTGCATAACTGCAGAAATAGGCCAACTGCATACGGCTCCACGGGGTCATGATATTGTGGCCTTCGAAAGAAGCCCTTGCATTGATCAATTCTTCAACTTTCTCATCCGCCTCGTTAAGCAGAAAAACGTCTTTACCGTTAAAGCTTGAACGTAACCCTGCCCCAAACATCGGCGACCAGCTATCCAGAAGCGTGTGCGTGTTGCCCGTAAAATAAACATCGTTCATTACGCCTTCGTGCCCTTTTACGCCCCAGGTAATGCCCCCTAATGATACATGAGCTTTAACGGTATTGAACTTGTTCCATGTGGTTAAGCCTCCGTGCGATTCCAGCACAAAGTCTACCAGTTGTTTCGCGTCTTTCATATAATTAACTTGTAGTTTGGCTCAAAATTACCGCCCGGGGCCGGGCAGGCCAATGTACAGAACAGGCATTTACTTGTAAGAAACGAGCGTGTTGATATCGCACATGCCCCGGTGCATAAAACGATAGGATTACAGGTAAACCCCTTGCGTTTGTAAATCCATTCCGTAATATCAAAAAACTTAAAGCATACCATAATTACCGCAATTGATACACTAACGCGCTGCTTTATCAGGGATAGCTTTGTTTGCTGCCTGCCACCCCATCAAATTTAAAACGGCGGGTTAAACCAACAACGACTTTACATTTAAAATCATTACCATGAACCAGCAAGTATTTAACTATGTAGCTGTACCCACTCAATACGTAGAGGTTGAGGGGATCCGTTACGCTTACAGAAGCCTTGGCAAACCCGGTAAAGTGCCGGTTGTATGCCTGCAGCATTTTACCGGAACCCTTGATAACTGGGACCCGGTTATTGTAGATGGGCTTGCAACCGAGCGCCCGGTTATTTTGATAGATAACACCGGCGTAGGTAACTCAGGCGGACAAACCCCGGATAACGTTTTGGATATGAGCAGGGATGCGATCAAGGTGATAAGCGCTTTAGGGATTCAAAAATGCGATTTGCTTGGCTTTTCGCTGGGTGGCTTCCTGGCACAGGCCATGACCAGCCTGAAGCCCGAGCTTTTCAGAAAACTCATTATTGTTGGCGCCGCGCCCCAGGGTGCAAAAGCGTTGCATTCATTCCCGCAGCTGGTTGAAAAAGCCTTCGCGCTACCGCCAAAAGAGCAGTACCTGTTTGTGTTTGCCACAAAATCTGAAAATAGCAGGGCGAAAATAGCGGCCACGCTCGAGAGGTTATATATCCGGACCGATGATCGTGACCAAAGCGCGACTATGGATGCCATTAAAGCCCAGATCAGCGCCCTGACCCGCTGGGGAACAGACCCGGTAACAATCGATCTTTCAAAAATTACCCAGCCCGTTTTAATTGTGCAGGGAAGCGACGACGAAATGATGGACAGCGCGGCTTCGCTCGATATGTACAAAAAACTACCGCACGCGGTGCTGATTTATTATCCTGACGCCGCGCACGGATCGTTTAACCAGTACCCTGAGCTTTTTGTTGAACAAGCCAACTCATTTCTGAACAAATTTGATTAGCGTGTTGCCGTAAAATTCCCGGCATGATAGCGCCGGGAATTTTTAAAATGGACTTAAAAGCAAACCCTTTTATAAATAATTTTATTGAAATAAGGACTAACCCAGGTCTTTAAGGTGATACGTGTAGCTTCCGGGAGGATCCGGATAAAGCTACCGGCAACCATTTTCGAAATCGACATTCCCGATCATTACCGGCAGGTATATAGGTAATTCCTTTTTTTGAGTATTTTAGAGGTGACTATCTATGTTCGCGTTACGCGGTTATTTAATGATGCCAACAAAATTTGATTATCTCAAACGTGTACTTACCTGTAACCAACAAAAAAAAGGGTTTAAACTGCTATGCGGCACCCTTTTATTGTTGTTTACCGGCATTTGTGCGCTGGCGCAAAACACCACATCATCCCTTGCGGTAAAACTGGAAGATGAAACAGAAGCCTTTAGCCTGTTAAAGAAGGCAGCTGGAATGCCGGAAGATACCAATCGTGTTAATTTACTCATTAAAGCCGCACATATTTACTGGCATCAAAGAACCGCGGATAACCATGGCGTTGATAGTTGCTATCTATACGCAAAACAGGCTTACGCCCTCAGCCTCAAAATCAACTATGTTACCGGGCGCAGCGAAGCCGCATTTTTGCTATGTAAGGTTTACACCAAAAAAAACACCGTTGAACCGGCCCTTATTCTAGCCCGGAAAGCCTACGGCGAACTCCGGGCCAGGTTACTGTTATCCATTGCCGAACATTATGCTTTTGATTTCGAGCCGGGTCAGAAAGAATTCGTTTTGGCTGTTCCGCTTATTGACGAAGCCAGGCGTACCGCCCGGGCAAGCCGCTCAGATCTGTGGCAGGATGAATGCAGTATCCTTACCGGTAAATACCAGCTAAAACTTGGAAACGTAAGCAATGCAAAAGCCGCTTTTATGGAGGTGGTAAACGCGGCCCATAGACAAAAAAATTACGCGAGGGAAGCCAACGGATGGTCGATGTTGGGCAACAGGATGCCCGAAGACGACAGCACCTTCAGAAACAACATTTATTACCATGAACAGGCCGTAAAATATTACCTGCTTGCCGGGCAAAAAAAAGACGCAGCCTACAGCCTGAGAGACCTCGCGATCGTCAATGGTAACTATAACCAGTCCGACTCGTCAGAACAACAGTTGTTAAGGTGTGTCTCGTTGCTGAAATCAGTAAACGAGAGAATTTCGATCATGACCTATACAACCCTTGCCGATTTTTACAGGATTAATGGCAAATATGATAAAGCCTTAGCATATGCATTTGAAGCATTGAATGTTAAAAACGACAACCAACTCAATAAGCTGAATACCTACATCGTACTCGGCAGGATATATCATTTGCTGAAATCATACCCTGAGGCGCTCAAATATTATACAATAGTGTTTAATTACGCGAGAGGAAAAAACTGGCCCTACCAATATTCTTTAGCGACAGATATTGCCCACGTAACAGCCGAATCGGGAGAACCGCAAAAAGCGTTAAATTTTTTATCCGGTTTTAATAAAACGTCACCGCCCGTTTTAGCCAATTTCAAGCAATTGGTGGCGGCAACCTTTGCCGATATCTATAACCAGATTGGGGATTATAAAAAGGCCGAAAGCTTTTATCTAAAGATGCTAAGCTATAACGCCGCAGTTATTGCAGAAAACAAAAAAAACTTAGACCGCATTAACACAACGCTTTCGGGTGCCGCCGGTTATTACACTATCGGTAAGTTTTATATCCAAAGAAAAGAATATAAAAAAGCAAAAGGCTACCTTTTACAATCACTTCAAAGCCAGCAATATATAGATGCGGAGCAGAAAATAGATACCGACCATCTCTTATTCAAGGCCGATTCGGCATTGGGTAATTACCTTTCTGCCATACGCCATTTTGAAAGGCAAAAAACCTTGTACGACTCTGTAAACAGCGTTGCCAAAAGCAGGCAGATCTCAGAACTGAATTTAAAATACGAAACAGCAAAGCGGTTAAAGGATATCAAAGACCTGCAAAACAACCAGTTGATACAGAAAGCCAAATTACAACGCGCCGATTTTATAAGGAACATTATTTTAGGGGGCGCCGTGATGTTCCTGCTGCTGGCGTTACTGGCCTACAACGGTTACCGCAGCAAGAAAAAAGCTAACGTTAAGATTACCGCGCAGCGCGAAGAGATCAGGCTGCAATACCAAACCCTGCAGCAGTTACTGGCAGAAAAAGATAATTTTATAAAAGAAAAAGACTGGCTGCTAAAAGAAATTCATCACCGGGTTAAAAACAACCTGCAAATTGTAATGAGCCTGTTGAGCACCCAATCGGCATATTTACAAAATGACGATGCCATTGAAGCGATTCTTGAAAGCGAAAACCGCGTACAGTCAATAGCCCTTATTCATCAAAAGCTTTACAATAGCGATAACCTGGCCAGTATCAGCATGCCGGATTATACCGCCGATCTTATCCTGCAACTATCCCGCGCGTTTGACACCCCGGCCCGAAAAATAAAGATACTGTATAACATAGAAGATATATTTATCGACCTTTCGCAGGCTGTACCCCTGGGCCTTGTATTGAACGAAGCCATCACCAATTCCATAAAATACGCTTTTGGCCCGGCCGGAGGCGAAATATCGGTCACTTTTAAGCGCACTAACCCTGGTTTAGCTTTGTTATCAGTTGCAGATAACGGTAAAGGCTTACCCCCCGACTTTAATATAAGCTCAACCAACTCGCTCGGAATGGAAATGATGCAGGGCTTAAGTAAGCAATTGAAAGGAACGATCAGGATTGAAACAAGATCAGGCACGCTGATACAAATGGAGTTTGAATTGATGCCTACTTTGCAAAAGTTCGTGAGCGCGTAATCGTTGTCCGGCTCTATTTTTAATACGATTTTCTTTCCCCTAAAGGTATGCTTACTTTCTGTTTGCTGCGGGAACAATTATTAACGGTATACGGTATTTGGCGTCGCGAATAACTGTTTTAACGATATTTAGTAACCTCGCATTCTACAAAAACCCATAAATCACTAAAAAACAAATAGTTAAAATTTGGCTTACGGATTGAATAAGTGGAAATAAAATTAATATGAAAACTAAAATGACTCCACTTTTCAAAAAATCAATGCTTGCCATCCTGGTGGTAGCAGGCTCATTAAGCGCCAGGGCACAGGTTGCAGACTTTTCAACCGACGAACATTTAAGTCCTGAAGTTCGTACCTTTTTAAAGGGATTAAACAATGGCGGCCCTGGTTTGGAAACCATGAAGCCTGCCGATGCCAGGCTTGTGCTGGTTAATGCACAGGCTGCAGCCAAAGTTGATTACTCGGGCATCACCGAATCAGAAAAAACCATACAGGCAGACAACTTCAATATCAAATTAAATATTGTAAGGCCAGCCGGTGTAAAAGGCGTATTGCCGGTATTTATTTTTATACACGGCGGTGGCTGGGTGCTGGGCGACTACCCTACTCATAAACGCATGGTAAGAGACCTGGTTGTTGGTTCGGGCGCTGTAGGCGTATTTGTTAATTATACGCGTACGCCGGATGCCCAGTTTCCAAGGGCTATTGATGAAATTTACGCGGCATTAAACTGGGTTGCAAAAAACGGCGCTGAGATTAATGTGGATGGCAAACGTCTTGCTGTTGTGGGTAACAGCGTAGGCGGTAACATGACGGCCGTAATGTCGCTGATGTCTAAAGAACGCAAAGGCCCGGAAATTAAGGTGGCTGTAATGATGTGGCCGATAGTTGACGCCGACTTCAATACAACTTCTTACCAATTATATGGAGCAGACAGGTTCCTTACCACTCCGCTTATGAAGTGGATGTATGATATGTATATCCCTGATCCTGAAAAACGCAAAAACATCCTTGCTTCGCCCCTGCAGGCTACCGTAGAACAACTGAAAGGTTTACCTCCTACACTTATCCAGGTGGCCGAAAATGATGTATTGAGAGACGAAGGCGAAGCTTACGGACGCAAGTTACTTGAAGCCGGGGTAAAAGCTACAACAGTAAGGTATAACGGTGTGATCCATGATTTTGGTTTACTAAACGGCCTTGCGACTATTCCGCAAACCCAGGAACTTTTTTTACAAGCCTCTGCCGAACTGAAAAAATATCTTGCTAAGTAAATCAACCGTTTAGCAGGCATATTGACAGCCGGGCCCTGGTCCGGCTGTTTTTTTGAAAATAACCCAGGCGATTGGATGAATGTTTAAACCCTTCGGGTTAAACTACGCCGCGTTCGAAATATATTTCACCAAACTCCTTTTAGCTACCGGCAGCAGTGTTTGCTCAAGCGGAAAGCTGATATCAGTATATAAATAATATACCGCCGGATTAGGCATAAACTTATTGCGGTTAATAAGGCGCAGCTTGATGTTTTGCGGTGTATTGCTGATGCTATGCTCGTAAGTATCTACAAAACTTACATTAATGCCCCGGTACTTATCGTCTTTACCTTCAAAAATGGTGATCTGATATTCGTAAATGAAGTTTGTTGGTTCATTGCCGTTTCTTAACGAAAAATAACCATGATAGGGCATCAACGGCATTATTCCCACCGGATCGATATTGAGGTGGCTTTCTACAAAATCGTAGATCTCCATGCCGGTCCTGATAGCGGGATCCATTTTCTTAAGCGCATAGCCGATAATCCGCTCAATTTCCTGCATGCTCTGATCGTCGGTAATAATTTTCTGGTACGTAAGTTTTACAGCCTCTATATCGGCCTGGGTAAGGCGCTGCGGGAAGGCCTGCTGCAATAACGATTTATTTTTTTTAAACTCAATAAGGTTATTGTAGTGGAAAATTAAATCCGCCAGGTTGGGGTACAGCCTGCTTTTATCAAAATGGCGGTTAATTTCCTTCAGGTAACTTAATAGCATATATCGTTTATGCTCAAAATCAATATGCCCCTCAATAAACCAGTTAGTTCCTAATTGACTCATTTTATTGCCTCCTTTTGATAGCTTAAATTAACCAAAAAACACCAACTTTGCAATATGCCCTATGGAACGCTTTATTTAATTCCCGTACCGCTGGCCAACGAAGCGGCAGCCAAATCATTTACACCCTACCTGGTTGATACGATTAACAGTATTAAAGAGTACATTGTTGAAAATGAAAAAACCGCCCGCCGCTTTTTAAAGGAGGCCGGTTTAACAACACCGCAAAGCGAGCTCATTATTCATGATTATGGCAAGCATAACCGCGATATGAGCAAAGCCGATTTTTTTAAGGGGTTGCAGGCGGGGAATAATGTAGGCCTCATGAGCGAAGCCGGCTGCCCCGGTGTAGCCGACCCGGGAGCCGAGATTGTTGATAAAGCCCACCGCATGGGTATCAGGGTGGTACCATTAGTGGGGCCGAGCTCTGTCCTGCTGGCACTGATGGCCTCGGGGTTTAGCGGGCAAAGCTTTACTTTTCACGGCTACCTGCCCATTGATAAGCTTCTGCGCGCCAAAAAAATTAAGGAACTGGAAAGCCAGGCCATTAAGCTTGATCAAACGCAGTTGTTTATTGAAACCCCATTTCGCAATAACCCCATGCTGGAGGAGATCCTGAAAACGGCCAACCCGAAAACCAAACTCTGCATCGCTGCTGATCTGACTGCCGCCACCGAGTTTGTGCAGACCAAAACCATTGCCGACTGGCAAAAAAAAGTACCCGACCTGCACAAGCGGCCAACTATATTTTTAATATACCACGGCAATAAATGACCATCACCCAACAGCATACCGAGGTATTTATTGTTGGCGCCGGACCGTCAGGTTTAATGATGGCAGCCCAGCTTTTGCGTTATGGTGTGCAGCCGCTTATTATTGATAGCAGGCAGGGGCCAACCAGCCACTCCAAAGCGCTGGCTGTACAGGCCCGCTCACTCGAAATTTACCGGCAGATGGGTGTGGTGGATAAAATTTTGGCCGAAGGGAAGCAGGCCGGAGGCGCTAAGTTCAATAATGAAGGCGCCGAAACAGCTACCCTAACGTTGGCAAACGTTGGCGAAGGGCAAACGCCGTACCCTTTTATCCAGATGTACCCGCAAAGCAAAAACGAGCGCCTGTTGCTTGATTTTTTAACGCTGAACTGCTGTCCGGTTTACTGGGATACTACACTGGTATCATTCAGCCAAAATAAAGGCGGGCTTGGCCTGCAACTGCAAACCGGTAACCAATTACAAAACATAGCCTGCAACTGGCTTATCGGGGCCGATGGCGCGCATAGCGCCGTGCGCAAGCAGCTTAATATCCCTTTTAACGGCGATACATACCCACACCAGTTTTACCTGGCCGATATTAAAATAGCTAACAAGCTGGGTAATGATGTGGATCTTTTTTTATCCAAACAAGGCTTTGCCGGGTTCTTCCCGATGCCCGATGAAGATAATTACAGGGTGGTAGGTAACCTGCCCGAAAGCTTTGATCATAAGGAAAACCTGCAGATAGAAGATATTTTGCCGCACCTTGAAGCGGTAATGCACCAACCGTTGCGTATTGAACAGGTTAACTGGTTTACCACCTACAAACTGCACCAACGTAAAGCCGAAAAATTTAGGGAGCAGCGTTGCTTTTTGATTGGTGACGCGGCGCATATCCACTCGCCGGTTGGCGGCCAGGGTATGAACACCGGTTTGCAGGATGCCTATAACCTGGCCTGGAAACTGGCTGGCGTGGTTAACAACCAGCTTCAGGAAAACATTTTAGAAAGCTACGCCGCCGAACGGATGCCCGTAGCCAAGGAGCTGCTTAGCACAACCGACAGATTGTTTAAAATTATCCTTTCGCAAAACTGGTTTATCAGCCTTTTAAAACATTGGCTGTTGCCTGTTTTATTGAAATGGGCCTGGGCAAAACCCAAACTGCGCGATCTGTTTTTTAAGCGCGTATCGCAAACAGGTATCAGTTACCGCGACAGCCAGATCAGTCTGCACCTGAGCCAGTCGACCCGGATCAAAGCCGGCGACAGGCTCCCCTACCTCAAGGTGTTCGACGAGAAACGCCAGCAGGAAACCGACCTGCACGAATGGTGCGCCAAGCCCGGTTTCACGCTCATCTGCCTCGGCAAACTTAAAGAACTCGACCTGTTTACCGTTGCCAAATGGATCACCCAGAAATACGGCGCCAATCTTAACTTTTTCTACCTGCCGCCATCAGCCAGAAACCAACATATTTTTGATGCCTTCGATATCAGGGAAGGCCAGAAGAAGGCGCTCATTATTCGCCCCGATATGCACATCGGTTTTCTGAATGATGTGGTAGATATTGATATGATGGATAATTATTTACTGAACGTGGTGCGTTTTTTGAAGTCGGAAGCCTGAAATCAGAAGCCTGAAGTCGGAAGTTTAAAGTCGAAAGTCTGAAATAATTTGTTCCAGCTAAATACTTTTAAAAAAGCGCCTGCATGTACCACACATACAGACGCTACTATCGCAACTATTATGAAAAAGGGTATTAAAACAATTAATGGGGTTCAATAATTGATTTAATGGCATAAAGATGCGTTTACAGGTCTGGGCCTGCAATGATGTGTCGATAAACAGTGGGTTTGTATGGGTAAAACAACCGGGGGCGCTGTTTTGAGTTGGTTATGGATAGTTCAATAAACTCTTCTAAACCGCAATTTTTTAAAAATACTTTGTTTGTCCGTTACTAAATTCTTAAAATTCAGTTCAAACTAATTCTGCTAATCCTAAAATTCTGTTAAATTCTGATTCAGACGATTATATCCCCAGCGCCTCACAAGCTTTCTCAGCAGCAAGCTTTTCAGCGTTTTTCTTGCTGAATTCTTTGCCCGATCCCATTACTTCGCCATCAATATTGGCTTGTACGGTAAAAAGTTTAGTGCTTTCGCCATCCTGGTTGGTTACCAGTTCAAAAATGATATCACGGCCATGGCGCTGGCACCATTCAATAAGCTTGCTTTTGAAATTGGTTTCCGTTTGCTCCAGTGTATGGATATCAATATGGGGTTTAATGATGTGGTTGATCAGGAAGTTTTTGGTAAAATCGTAACCCTTATCAAGGTATACGGCACCAACAAGGGCTTCAAAAGCGTCGCCCAATAATGATCCCTGCCTGCTTGAGTTCAGCATACGGTGATCATACTCAATCAGTTTATCAAAACCGAGCTTTTTGCCAAGCGCGTTGAGGTTTACGCGGCTTACTATTTTTGAGCGTAACTCGGTAAGGAAACCCTCATCTTCATAAGGGTATAATTTAAAAAGCACTTCGGCAATAACGCTGCCCAGCACGGCATCGCCCAAAAATTCAAGGCGTTCGTTACTGTTTTTTACCCCTTTCTTAATATTTTGCGCAACCGATTTGTGGCGAAAGGCCATTCGGTATAAAGACAAATTGCCCGGCACAAAGCCGAGCAAATTCTTCAATATTTTAACATATTTCCGGTTAGGGGATATATACAGTTTGTATAACCGACTGATAGGCATCAAATTACCACAATTAATCTTCGTACTTTTTAAATATTACAGAAGCATTGTGGCCGCCAAAACCAAATCCGTTGCTCTGAACCATCCTTATATCGCGCTTTTGAGCGGTATTGAAAGTAAAATTGATTTTAGGGTCAAAAGCAGGATCATCAGTAAAGTGATTAATGGTTGGTGGGATGATACCATTTTTCAATGCCAGTATCGATGCAATAGCTTCAACCGCGCCGGCAGCACCTAAAAGGTGACCTGTCATTGATTTGGTTGAGCTGATGTTGATACGGTAAATATCATCGCCAAACACATCCTGTATTGCTTTAATCTCCTGCGGATCACCGATTGGGGTTGATGTGCCGTGAACGTTCACATAATCAATATCGGCAGGTTTTAAGTTCGCGTCTTCAAGGGCCGCGCGCATTACAAACGCAGCGCCTAAACCATCAGGGTGAGGGGCTGTCATGTGGTAAGCATCGGCGCTCATGCCTCCGCCCATCATTTCGGCATATATTTTCGCGCCGCGGGCTTTGGCATGTTCTAACTCTTCTAAAATGATCGTTCCGGCGCCTTCACCTGCCACAAAACCGTCACGATCAAGGTCAAACGGCCTTGAAGCCGTAGCCGGGTCATCGTTACGGGTTGACAGCGCGTGCATGGCATTGAAACCGCCAATACCTGCTTCGTTGATGATAGCTTCTGAACCGCCGGTAATGAACATATTAGCTTTACCCAAACGGATATAGTTAAATGAATCAATCAGCGAGTTGTTGGATGAAGCACATGCCGAAACGGTAGTGAAGTTGGGGCCACGCAAACCATATTTAATAGAAATATGGCCTGGGGCTATGTCGGCAATCATTTTAGGGATAAAGAAGGGATTAAAACGTGGAGAACCATCGCCCTTGGCAAAAGCCATCACCTCATCAAGGAAGGTTTTTAAACCGCCTATGCCCGAACCCCAGATCACGCCTATGCGGCTGGTATCCAGTTTCGAAAAATCTAATCCGGCATCCTTAACGGCCTCTTCGGTTGAGAATAAGGCGTATTGAACAAACGGATCCAATTTACGGGCGTCTTTACGTCCCAAAAAACCATCCGCGTCAAAGCCTTTAACTTCGCACGCGAACTTAGTTTTGAACTTCTCGGTATCAAAACTTTTAATTAAGGCAGCGCCACTTACTCCATTGATCAGTCCGTTCCAGTAATCTGCAACGGTGTTGCCAATAGGAGTAAGTGCTCCAAGCCCGGTTACTACAACTCTTTTAAACTCCATTTAATCCAGTTAGGGAGTTCTTATTTAACGTTTTTTTCAAGGTAAGCAACAGCCTGGCCTACAGTGCCAATAGTTTCCGCCTGATCGTCAGGAATAGCCACGTTAAATTCTTTTTCAAACTCCATGATTAATTCCACGGTGTCTAACGAGTCGGCACCAAGATCATTGGTGAAACTCGCTTCTGGTGTAACTTCACTTTCGTCAACACCCAGTTTTTCTACGATAATAGCTTTTACTCTTGAAGCGATATCAGACATAGTCTTTATAGTTTAATGATTAATAAAAATTCAGTGCAAAGAAAAATAAATTCTGCCAATAAACAAATCTAAAAACTTTTACAATATAAATCTCTAAACAAAATTTTATTGAAAGGGTTTGTATTAGTAATTTTGACGCCGTAAAAGTAATGATTTTGAACAGGAAATTTTTAAAGTTTGAGATCGATTTTGATTTTGTACTCATCGCGGTAACAACGTCACTTAAAGATTACCGCATTTGTTATCTCATCAACAAACATTTAAATTTTGATTTTATTAAGGTTGATGACCTTGAGGTTGATATTTACAAGGGCAGCGAGCCTGTTCTGTTCTCATTATACCGCTACAGTTGGGAAACCACCGAAACAGATTTTTATTTTATAGGCAATAAAGGGTCGGAAGGTTACCTTGTTCCGGAAATAAAAAGCGCCGATTATTTTTTAATGATCCGAAACTATATAGATGATAATGAACTTGATGCGATAGTTTCATCGCTTAACAAAATACCCGAAGTGGTTGCCGCTGTAAAGATTGATCCAAAAAAAATAAAATCACGGGAAAATCTGTTATTTTAGCGCCGAATTTTAAAATGTTGGTTTTACAATCATTTATAATACCCTCCAGTTTTTAACCCGAATAATATGGAATTATACTATAATCGAACAAAAATTGTTGCCACCATGGGGCCGGCTTCAGCTAAAAAAGATGTTTTATTAGCGATGATTAAGGCTGGTGTTAACATTTGCCGTCTTAATTTTTCGCACGGTAAGCCCGAAGATCATAAAGTAGTGATCGATCTTATCCGCGAAATTAACGAGCAATACAAAACCAACGTGGGCATCCTTGCCGATTTGCAGGGCCCTAAAATCCGCATCGGCCTGGTAAAAGACGGCGGGATTAACCTGGTAAACGGTACCCGGATTAAAATTACCACACACGAGTGCATTGGTAATGATGAGCAGATTTACATTACCTACCCAACCTTCCCGCAGGATGTACAGGCAAATGAAATTATTTTGCTTGACGACGGTAAATTACAGCTGAAAGTTATTGAAACCAACAAAACTGATACCGTAATATGCGAGGTTGTACACGGCGGCATCTTAACATCGCGTAAAGGCGTTAACCTGCCCAATACCAAAGTATCAATTCCAAGCTTAACCGAAGAGGATTTGGTTAACCTTGAATTTGCCCTGCAACAGGATGTTGAATGGATCGGCTTATCATTTGTACGTACCGGCGAGGATATTGTGGAGTTAAAGCGCATCATCGCCCGCAACGGCTCATCGGCCAAAGTTATTGCCAAAGTTGAAAAACCGGAGGCCATTGAAAATATCGACGCCATTGTTGCCGCTACCGACGGCGTAATGGTAGCCCGTGGCGACCTGGGCGTTGAAATGCCGCTTGAGCAGGTGCCTTTGCTGCAAAAAATGATTGCCCGTAAATGCCGCGCCGCATCAAAACCGGTTATTGTAGCTACCCAGATGCTCGAATCGATGATTACCACCCCGCGCCCAACCCGTGCCGAGGTGAATGACGTTGCCAACTCTGTACTTGACGGTGCCGACGCGGTAATGCTGAGCGGTGAAACATCTGTTGGCGAGTTCCCGGTTATTGTTATTGAAACCATGGCCAAAATTGTTCGCGATGTTGAAGAGTACGGCTATCCTTTTTACTCGCCTAAAGAGGCGGTTGTTAAAGACCCGGCTTCTCCAAACTTCCTGAGCAATGCCCTTTGCGAATCGGCTGTTCATATCGCCGAGCAAAGTAACGCCGCAGGTATCGTATCAATGACCACTTCGGGTTACACAGCTTTCGAAATTTCGAGCCACAGGCCTAAAGCAAGCACCTATATATTTACATCAAACAAACAGCTGCTAAACGCGCTGAGCCTAGTTTGGGGCGTACGTACATTTTACTACGATCAGCTGGAAAGTACAGACCAAACCATTGCTGATGTAAACAACCTGCTTAAAGCCGAAGGCTTAATTAAAACCGGTGATGTTGTTGTTAATACAGCCGCTACGCCTATTACCAAACAAGGTAAAACCAATACACTTAAATTAAGTGTTATTGAATAAGGCTTAATACAATATACTTCAATAAGATTGCCTGCCGTGCGAACGAAGGGCTCAAGAAAAAAAGGGGATGGATCATCATTGATGCCATCCCCTTTTATTTGTTTTTTACAACAGCCCCGTGCAATACAAATAATACCGGGCAACACCTGATCAATGTACAGGTGGTTACCCGGTAAAACCGCGTAGTCAATCCTGAGCGCGAAGCCAATAATTTATCTGATCATTGTATAGTGCTGCGTCACTGTTAATTGGCATCGGGCAAACCATCTTTTTTCATGCCTTGCACAAGTAAACAATGAATGATATAATCCATATCAACACCGGTATCTTCCCAGTTGCCGTTAAAGCCGTATGGCCATGAATGCAAACCATCGCCATAAAGTTTGGCTGTAGGGTTCCTGGTCATGAACTGTAGGATCTGGTTGGTATGCTTACCCACACAAACACCATTCACGATAAGCTGGGGCCAAAACCAGCTGGTACCGCCGCCTAATGTATGTTCTATTTCATGAAGTATTGTACCCACGCGCTGGTAACCCGGATTAGCGCCCACATTGATCCATCCCCCATTTACAGCATCAGCAGTAGGTGTTCCGGGCGAATAGTTGATGGATAACGTTTTTTCGCAAGTAGAGAAGTTATTCTGGTACTCAACCGCCTTAGCTGTTGCTTCATCAATTCTCTTATAAGCGGCTTTGGTATCGGCATCCGCGTTAGGGTCTTCATTCACCATACTGTAGGTAACATGCCCGCGCCGGATGGTGGAAATTAATACGTTAGGGCCATAAGTGATTCGCCCAAAGTTATTGATACAATATGCCCTGATATTATAATTGGTAGCTTCGTGGAGGCTGTCTATCCGCACAAAAATATCCAGATCATTATGGCCGGGTGTAATAATTTTACGATCTGTAATTTGCGGGTTAGCGCTGGTTGCGATACAAATACCCGATTCCTTGATGCCCGCAGCTAAACTATCGCGAACGGTACCGGCTGCAAATGCGGTAAAGGCGCCTGAAGCAAACATGGTATCAGTTGCCACACTTATATGGTTTGGCGGGCTCATGGTGGTAATTTGCTTGTCAACACTATACGCAACACCTTTACTGTTAACCGCGTAACTCCTGATCCAATAGTTGGTGTTAGGCTGCAAGCCGCTTATTTTAACCTGGAAGCCGGCATTACCCGAAGAATACGAGGTAGCGGTGGTTTTATTATCAGTAGGATGCTGGCCTGTGCCCCAGTAAACACCCCTGTCTGATATACTGACACCGGACTTGGCGCTTGCGTAAATGGTCATCGAAGTTGCGGATAAACTTCCGATGCTGTCAACCGTTACAGTTGCCAAACCGGGGTTCGCGCTATCAGTCCCCTGCGTGGTGGAAGGGCCCGGTATCGTGTTTTTTTTACTGCAACAAACAGCTGTAAAGATGAGTATAAACAAACAGCTTTTTAGTAGGTTAACTAATTGATTATTTTTCATAACATAATTTAAATTTTAAAGGTTTAAAGAGCAAAAAGGCTATCTGATATCAGAACCGTCCGTATTATCAATATATAGTTGCGTCATTACGCCGTGCTATAGGCGCGTTGAGCAGACGTTATTCCCCTTTATCCTGTTCTATTTTAAGATTAGCTGATTGGATTCCGGATCCGGACGCCGATAAGGTAAACGCTTCCGGCCTGGTACCCGAACGAATAATTACCTGGGCTTTACCGTTAAACAATTTCCTTTGCCAATGGCCGCGAGCGCATTGATCGTGTTCGTGACTACTGGGATCCCCATTGCCAACACCTATTATTTCGGCACTTCCTTTCAGCGTAAAGTTGATCAGGTTGTCGGCGTCGGGAACTTCACGTCCATTCTTATCTAAAACACTAACATTCACAACAACCGCGTCACTGCTGTCTGCGGTCAGCTTTAACTTTGATGGTGTAAGTAAAATTCTTGCTGCCTGCTTCGTGGTCTCTACCGTCGACTTTATCACCCTCGTTCCCTTGTAGCCCACGGCCTGCAGTCGCCCCGGTTCATATTTTACAGACCATACCAGATGCCCGTTACGCGGCATCGCTTTAGTTCCGAGGTTTTTGCCGTTGAGAAACAGGGTTACCTTATCGGCATTAGAATTTATCCATACATCTATGGGCTGCTCCTCTTTGCCTTTCCAGTTCCAGTGAGGGGAAATATGCAATACGTCTTTATCAGTCCACCATGCCTGGTAGTAATAATAAATATCCTTTGGAAACCCGCACATATCCATAATACCAAAGTGCGAATTCACATTAGGCCAGCGGTAAGGTGTAGGTTCACCACGGTAATCAAAGCCGGTCCAGGCAAAGCCACCGATAAACCATTTCCTTTCGTCAGCAATTTTCCACCATGTTTCGGCGGTCGAAGCCCATGACGGGAAGGTAATATCATGGTCGGGTACGTAAGCCCGCACCGTGTCTTTAACATAAATACCCCTGGTGGTAACGGTGCTGGCCACCTCTGTTCCTATTATTGGTTGTAACGGATGCTGCTTATGATAAGCATCAATTCCTGTTAAGTTATAATTGAACCCTCTAACGGGGATTACCTCGTTAACGCCGGGATAGTAATTACCGAGATTAGCCGCGTAGGTGCTTGTTCGGGTGGGGTCAAGTTCCTGCTGCAATAACAGCTGATGCTGAGCCATACGCTTACCAATATCGGTGCGTTGTGTAACATACTCTTCATTTCCTATCGACCACATAAAAACGCTGGCATGATTGCGATCACGGAGAATCAGGTCGCGGAACTGCTGTTCGTATTCCTGTCCGCTGTTTAACAAACGGGTTTCATCCATAACCAGCATACCAAGGCTGTCGCACGCGTCCAATAGTTCCGGCGTTGGTGGGTTATGGGTGGCACGGTAGGCGTTCACCCCCATTTTTTTGAGCAGGTTAATGCGGTAAAATTGCAGATAATCAGGCAGGGCCGTTCCGAGGCCAGCATGATCCTGATGGCAGCTCACTCCCTTTATTTTAACCGGTTTATCATTCAGAAAAAACCCCGAATCGCTTTGGAACCTTAAAGAACGGATACCAAACCGCACCATTGTGCTGTCAACTGTACGGCCGCCTTTAATAATTAATGATATAGCGCGGTACAGGTAAGGATCATCAAGCGACCATAGCCTCGGCTTGCTGACGGCCAGGGAATCGGTCAGTTCCCCGACGCCATTAACAGATAGAGAAACGGGCAGCTTTCGCCCCTTTACAATTATTTTACCATTCCTGTCGGTGATATAACTATATACACTGTCTGCCAACGTACGTAGTGATTTGTTTTCTACCGCGTTTTTCAGGAAAACCTTTGCTTTATCGCCCGTTATGGAAGAATATACAAATACCCCGCCCGCGGTTTTGAAATGAACGTTATCATAACTATTTAACCAGGCATGCCTGTAAATGCCGGCGCCTTCATAAAACCAGCCCTCAAATTGCGTGGCATCCACCCTTACCACCACTACATTCTTTTTACCAAACTGTATAAAATCCGTAATATCAAACGCGAAACTGGTGTAACCGCTGCTGTGCCCGCCAACATAATACCCATTGATCCATATTTTGCTGTCCCGGTAAACGCCGTCAAACTGCAGTTCAAACCGTTTACCCGAATCCGCTTTTTGAATGGTAAAGTTCTTTCTATACCATCCGATGCTATTTTGGGGGAATAAGCCGCCTACAGGTTTATATCCATGCGCATCGATATCATCATTTTTGACATAGGTAAAAGGCAGCTTTACTACCCAATCGTGTGGTAACCGCACATTTTGCCAGGAAGAGTCCGCGTAGTCAACTCCGATACATGTATTACTTGTCTCTCCTGATTTGGAAAAGATGTTACCTATGCCATAATTGAAATCCTTTTCCGGATCTGCGGCATTACCGGGGCTGAATTTCCAGCTGCGGTCAAAATTGAGGTGTTGCCTCGCACTTTGTTGTTGCCCTTTCGCGGAAAGAGCAATTGACAGCAAAAAGAACAACAAAAAGTAGTTGACGTAAAATTTATTTATCATAAGCGCGTTGTGTAACTTTCTATTTACCAACATACTGAACACCATGCATGAATATTTTAAAACCTGTATCACCTGATTGTATCAGAAATTTAAATCATATGACCCGGCAATAACTCAACAGAGCATCGCCGGGCCATACAGATGGGGTTTCGGTTTAATTTATTGATATGCTTCTTTATATAGCCTTACACTACCAATTTTGATATATTGACCAGAGGCATCGATAGTAACTGCAAAGCCTATCGATACTGTTTTAGCTGTGGCCAGCGTAAAATTGAGCTCAGCTGAGGCGATATCTGAAAACGCGATAGACTGTGAACTGATCTTATTCACATCGGGCAATGTAGTACCTTCCGCCACAGCGATAAACCTGCTTCCACCCTTGTTTTGGTCAATTCCACTCAATTTAAAGCTGTAGTTACCAGCCGGAAGGGTGATGGTTTGGTAAATCAACCCGTTGTTTAATGCAGGGAGGCCCCAGCCCGCTTCAAAAGAAAGCACTCCCGTTCCGCCACGGTTTTCAAAGCCCCCATATTTACCATTGCTGATATTCAGGGCGCCCTGATTGCTTGTCCAATCGGCTACGCTGCCCCATCTCGACCCATCATATGCGCCGGATTTAAACGGAGAACCCGTATTCTTCAGATAAGTTGCGGTAACGTCCTCCTGTATAAACTTAGGCACATAACGTGTGGTATAATCAGTACTGAAAGTATCTATCGAAACCGTATCCGGAAGAAAAAGCGTACGATAACGGATATTAGAACTGGTTTTAAAGTTTGCCAGCCTGGTAACCGACGAGTCGATCGGTGTGCGGAGCGTAACGGTTTTTCCGCTTGTGTTGGTGTATTCAACTTCTGTAGCGAAAACCCCTGTTAAACGATCCATCCCTAACCACTTGATAGCAGTGCTGCCGTCAGATTCGGTTTGCGCGCTCGCTATCCCCCTGTTGGCAAGTGAAGCCTGGTAACGGTCACCGTAAGCTTTTCCGGTTTTATAAACCGGTATTGATTTATTGCCCGAAGCATCATAGGTAAATAAAACAAAATTCTGAACACCCTCCCCTATATTGCTTACAAAATAAGAAAGCGTATCTACGGTATTTTTACGCACAACCGGTACTGTTACCGAATCCTGATAATTGTTCCAGAAAATTTTGAGGCTCGTAACTTTTGGGTCGGCCAGGAAAAGCCCCTTAACTAAAACACGGTTACGGCCAGACATTATTTGAACAGAGTCGACCTTACCTGTGTAAGATATTTCGCCGCCCGCTACAAACTTTTTATAATCATCCATTTTTCTGCAGGACGACAGCACTACTGCCCCTACAAAGCACAAGACGAATAATGCAGTATTTAATTTATTTCTCATATATCCTTAAGTTAAATGTGATGTTACCGGGGATCGCCATATACCTGAACCTCCGAAATACTCATAAAAGATGTGCCCGCCCAGTTTTTGATTGATTTGATACGCAGGTAACGTACTTTTTTAGGCGCTACGTTGAAAGTATAGCTGATACCCGCGTTGGCGAAAGCGTAATCTTCGGCTGTTTGAACGCCATAGGCACTGCCGGAAGGCTTTTTGGATGTAAACGAACCTAACAAGATCCAGTTATTAAAGCTGCCGTCGGCCGGAGGGTTATCAGTACCCCATACTTCAAATTGCTTGAGGTCGCCTCCATAAAAGTAAGTTCGGCCATTAAGGTATTCCGGGTAGTCCCAGATCACTATCCGGCTTAAGGTAGCCAGTTTTCCAACATCAAAGGTGCTCCATTGCGGATCGGTGGTTGTCGTATTCGTAAAGTTAACGCTTGGCCAGTCCATAATATTTCCATCCCACATCGCGCTAACACTTGTTCCGCCGTACTGCTGGTGGGTATCTGTAGGAAGAATAACTTCCTTATAGCCACTTTTCGGTATGACAGTTTCGTACAAAGGTTTTAAACTTAAAAACAGCGTATCCGTGTGGTTAAACCAGCGATCGCGAATGGTAATACCGAATTTTTTGGTGAGTGTGTCCATGCCGCGGATAGACTGGTCGAGCTGGCTGGCCGAGGTATAGATATTTTTTCCCGTAGACACCAGTTTGCCTTTCGTTTCCACAAATATTTCGATGGCCAGATCTGCTTTTGCCGGGTTACTGGCCTGGAAATTAATGCCCCCAAAATCGGGTATTACCTTAAGGCTCCTGTATACTCCCCAAATCGGGTTCTCGAGCGGCTTTACTTTTACTACTGTTGGCGCCGATGCTTTTTCACTGCGGTTAACCGCGTATAACGATACATCGTGCTGATCGGTGTCACCAAAACCCTCAACTGTAAGGTTGTTGCCGTAATAAGAGGATTTTACTTCCATAACCTTGCCGTTGGCCAGCGTATAAACCGCTTTAACGTATAAAAGGTCTTTATCCTTGGGCAGGGTGTAGGTAATTGTTGCGTTTCCGGGCCCGTTGGTTACAGATACATTGGTTACCTGGCCGGGCGGCGTATCATTGTTTTCTAATGGTCCGATGCGATCTGCTTTGCAGCTGTAAAGGATCGCCATGATGATGAGCGTTATGCTAACCGGCAATATTTTATTTTTCATGTTTATATCTTTAAGTGGTGTATTACCAGCCCGGATTTTGTACCAGGTTCGGATTAACTGTCAGGTCGTAAGTTCTGATCGGCGACAGGTAGTCGCGCGGTGCGATAAAACTTTGCGAGAAAATAGTACGCACGCGGTAATAATCAGCCGTTGTTCCCTGGTATATACTCCATCCGGTTATAGGCTGGTTAAACAGTTCGGTAGCTCTCTTCCAGCGCAAAACGTCCCAGTAGCGGCTTCCCTCAAAGGCAAGTTCAATCATGCGCTCCTGCTGGATAATGCTGCGCATCCCGTCTTTGGTGGTATACTTGGTGGGATTGGTTGAATAGGCCGACCATGAAGCTTCGACGGTCCCCAACCCGGCCCTTGCACGAATCTGGTTTACATAATTATAAACATCGGCGTTTGGCGCCGCAAGCGATTCATTCAGCGCTTCCGCGTACATCAGGTAAATATCGGCCAGGCGGATTTCAGGCCATGGGTAATCACGATAGGTAGCGCCGTTTTTTCCGTTGGTCATGTTCCAATCCACCACTTTCTTGATAAAATATCCCGTTTCATTATACCAGCCAAAATTATTGGCGCCTGCTACATCGGTAGCCTTGGCCTGTACATAAAACGTACCTTCGTCAGAGTTGGTGGGGCTATCATATTTATACCATACCCCGCCGTCAAATCCCAGGTCGGCATAAAAACGAGGTTCACGATCAAAGTTGATCCTGGCTGTGGTGAACCCGTCCTTAATATAGAAACGCTCGCTCGCAGTAGCTTTTCGCAGCGCGTATTTATCCGAAAAATCCAGCGTTTTGTCTTCGGTAATAGGAACCCCGTTCCTGGTATAAAACATTTCCGCAATTTTTAAAGGAGGAGCCAGCTGCTGTCTTGCACTGCCAACAACCACATCGGCGGTTAAGCGTGGCATGGCATAAAGTTGCAGATCACCTGTACGGCTGTTAGGGTTAGCCCAAACATGTTCAAGGTTCTGGTTAAACCGTTCCGTTACCGCTCCTTTAATAGTTAACTGGCGCAAGGTGGTATCAGACAATTTAAAGGTGGTTCCCGGAAATTGGTAAAGCTTAAAGCCCGCGGTAGTAGCGGCATCAATAGCAGCTTTGGCCGCGTCTGCCGCTTTTTTCCATTTACCCTCATCATATACTGTGTTGAACAGCGCAACGCCATCCTTATCTTTAAACCCGCTGTAATCCGGATTCCCGTTAAACAAAGGGCTGGCGGCCGTCAGTAGCAACTTAGCTTTTATAGCCAGCGCGATAGGTTTAGTGATCCGGCCAAGTTCTGTCGACCTGTCGGTAATAATATTAGGCAAATCCGGAAGGGCCTCATCAATTAAGTTTGAAACATAATTAACACATTCATCAAAAGGCGCTCTTTTTACGCGCACCTGGCTTTCGGGCGCGCTTATTTCCAGGTTCTTATCAATTATTGGAATAGGGCCGTACTTTCTGATCAGGTAAAAATTGTAATAAGCCTTTAAAACCTTCGCTTCTGCCAGCCAGCGCTGGCGTTCGTTAAGTGAAAGGTCGGGCACTTTTGAGCGGTCCTCTATATTGGTGATAAAGATATTGCAGTTACGGATAGCCTTAAACAAACCGTAGTTATCGCCCGGGCCCCCGCCTCCGTAAAAGCCATTCCAGGCATCAAGGAAAGGCTGGGCGGCATTCTGACCGCCTCTTGCGATGTGCCATCCGTAAGAAATAAACTCACGCTCATCCAACGAAGTCCACACTTCATCACCGCTCATATAACCTGCATTAAAAAGCGGATTACCATCTTTAGGCAGGTAAGAATAACAGGTAAACAAAAACTTTTCAGCTTCATTGCGAAGCGTAAAAGCATTATCAATGGTCGCTACGTTATCCGGAACGATATCAAGGTATTTTTTGCAGGAAGTAAGACCCAGTAATCCACATGAGAAAATCATCAGAAATCCCAAACTGATCTTGTTAAATTTCATGGCTTGCATTTTCGTTTTCATAATTATGTTCAGCTTGGGTTACTATAATGAAACACTTAATCCGAGGTTATATACAGTTTGGATAGGGTAACCCAATCCGTTCCCTCCCATCTCAGGATCCCAAAGTTTGAACTTACTGAAGGCGTTCAGGTTGGTTGCATTGAGGTATACGCGGAGGTTTTTAAGCGTGATCTGTTTTAACAGCTTTGGCTGAAAGTTGTAACCCAGCTCCACGCTTTTTAATCTTAGAAAAGCCCCGTTCCGCATCCACCAGGTTGAGGTTTGGAGGTTATTGTTTACGAAGGTTGGACCGAGCCTTGGCCAGAAAGCATAGCTATCGCGGTTTTGCTCAGACCAGTGACTGTCGGCTATCACCTTTAGCAAACCATTTTGCGGTACATTGGGGTTTCCTTGTTCGGTACCAAAGGCAAACGGGGTAATGTTGCCCGGATTGATAAAGAAAGACGACCTTGAAGATCCCTGTAAGAAAGCTGAAAAATCAAATCCTTTGTATCCTACTGTGCCGCCGAAACCGTAGATAATTTCAGGCGATGTTGGCAGGCCGATAGGAACCATGTCCGCATCGCTGATGATACCATCTTTATTTACATCGCGATATTTAATATCCCCGCCGCCATAGTCAGCTCCGGGGCGGCCACCAAATTGTACCGGCGAATTCCGCGCCTCGTTATCGTCTACAAACAAACGCTCGGCGATGTAACCCATTGTCTGTGTAGTTGACAGGCCTACATGAGAACGATAGGATTCGTTAGCCGGGTAAGTGGGTTCATCGTAAATCAGGATCTTATTTGTTGCATAGGTAAAATTGCCACGGGCCTGGATGTATAGCGAATTGCTGAATGATCGGTTATAATTCATCGAAAAGTCTATACCACGGCTTTCGGCCTTGTTGGTATTGGCCTGTATATTGGCCTGCAAACCCATAGTACTTGGAATATAGGTACGGGCAGTTAAGATATTGGAGCGTTGCTGTTTGTAAATATCGAAGGTTAAACTTAAATCGTTAAACAGGGTCATGTCCCAGCCCAGGTTTATTTGCTTTGATCGCTCCCAGGTGATCTGAGCGTTAGGATAACGCGATATCGAAATTCCCGGCCTGGTGTATCCGCCGTCTTCGCCGAAAGTAGCGCCAAAGTTACCGTCATTCATATTAACCTCCGACAGGTAGAAGAAACGGTCTTCAGGCCTGCCGATCTGATCGTTACCGGCAAGACCATAAGTTGCGCGAAACTTCATGGTTGAAATCACGCTGGTGAGTGGCTTAAAAAACTTTTCGTTAGAAATTACATAACCTAAACCGAAAGAAGGGAAAAAACCAAAACGTCCGCTTGCGGCAAAACGCTCCGAGCCATTATAACCAAAGTTAAACTCGGCCAGGTAGCGGTTGTCATAACCATAAGTTGCACGGCCAGATACCCCCTGGTTCCTGGAAGGCAACGACAGTTGCAGCGAACCAGGGTTACCGGAAAGGTAATTACGCATAGTGGTGATCACCATTACGCCCACGGCATGCTTTTGGGCAAATGTGCGGTTATAGTTAGCCGCGAGTTCCGCGTAAAATACGGCATCAAGCGTTTTCTTGCCCTCCGCATAATTGAGGTATTCGGTTCCGACAGGGCCTGTAGATAAGGCGCCGCCGCCATTGATGAGCGTAAGCCCGGTAGATCCATCAGGCTGCTCTGTAGCGCTGTAATAAAAAGGACTGTAAGCTCTCGAAATATCGAAATAGGAGTAACGGCGCACATAACTCATTAATCTTAAGTCCAAACCCTGGGTAATGCCTTTAAGGTCCTGCTTAACCTCAAGCTGTGTTTGAACGGTAGAGGCGTTGGCATCCTGGTAACCTTTAACCATTTCAGCATATGGATTAATGTATAATGCCCCTGTGGGTGAAATGGCATTTCCAAACAAGGGGTGCTTGCTGTAGGGCGACAGGCTGGCAGGAAATATGGCCGGGAACATAACCGGGTTTGACCATATAGCACGGTTAAAAGTAGTAGCTCCCCCGCCTACCGGACCATTATAATCGTCAAATTGGCCATATAAACGAATGGCAGCCGTGGTGGTACCGGTCAGGTTAACGTCGACGTTTGAACGGATGGAGTAGTTTTTTAATTTGATATTGCTGTTAAAGTTATTAAGGTCAGCTACCTTCAACACGCCGTTATCAATATTATAGGTTCCTGCTATATAATAGCGGGCCTTGTTGCTGCCGCCGCTAACGTTCAGGTTAAACCTCTGGTTTAACGTATAATCTTTGATGAGCTGTTTAATCCAGTCGTTGCTTGGATATAATAAGGGGTTATCCCCTCTTGCCGTAGCATCAATCTTGGTTTGCAGATAAGGCAGTACAGCAAGCCTGTTCCTGGTTAAAGCAGCTTCGTTGGCCAATTCCATGTAGGTAACGTTATCAGCAAACCTGAAATTTTTGGTATTGGAAGACAACGAATTTTCTGTACGGAAAAAGAACTGGGTATTACCGGCCTTTCCCGCCTTGGTTAAAATCAACACTACCCCGTTGGCGCCGCGCGCACCGTAAACCGCTGTTGCTGTAGCATCCTTCAACACGTTGAATGATGCGATATCATCGGCCTGCAGGCGCGCCAGATCATTCTGTGTTGATTCGATACCATCAATCAGGATAAGCGGATCCTGCTTACCTGCACCAAAAGTACCAAGCCCCCTGATAAAGAACTGCGCGTTATCTGCTCCCGGTTCGCCGCTTCGCTGATAAGCGATCATACCGGCAACCCTTCCCGCAAGCATGGTAGTAAGGTTACTTGTAGGGCCTTTTAATTCTTTAGGACTGATACTGGTGATGGAACTGATTACGCTGGTTTTTTTCTGCGTTCCATAACCTACCACCGTTACCTCACTCAACCCGTTTTCGCTTTCATTCAGGGTGATATTGATAACGTAGGTGCCGTTCATCAGCGGCGTTATATTTTTCAATGTAGCTTTCTGGGCTTCATAACCCACCGAAGTAAATACCAATTGGGCATCCTTAGCCACATCCAGCTTAAACCGGCCTTTGGTGTCGGTCGTTCTGACCAATGCAGTGCCCTCTACTTTTACCGTGGCACCCGGCAGCGGACCAACCTTATCAGACACCACACCCTCTACGTGTACGGTCTGGGCTTTTACGCTAACAACCATCATCAGCAATACAGCTATTGATAAGAGGCAGCGTTTAAGAATCATTTTTTTGTAGTTTTTTTCCATTTAGTTGTTTTATTTTTTCGTAATCAATTACAATAAGAACCTGCGTAAACCCTGTTTTTCATCTCTCCATAGGCATCGTTTTTTAAGTGTTTAAATGACAATTATTTGATCATAACGAACAAAACCTCCCGGCACTGTCCCGGGATCAGCTCAGAATAAATTTTACCTTTAATGATTTATAATTGGTTTGCTATTTTAGTCAGCAGGTTATTAAAGGTTGTGCTTCCCGCGCCGTTTGATTAAATACAGCCAGCAAACGAGGAACTTCTCAAGCATCATTGACGTTAAGCCATTATGTACTTTGACAATATTAGTGTTATGCGAAAGGAATATTTACCACTATCTTATGAGTTTGTAATATTATCATTACAGTACAATATTATATCCTAAACAAGTCTGTACTATCCGATCTCGTCATAATCGCCTCAGGCAGCATAATTCATATTGCTTTTTTGCTTACTCACCGCCTCAAATTCCTTTTTGTACCTGGAAGGGGACATGCGTTTGTATTTTAAGAACTGCTTATTAAAGTTTGCCGGTGTATTGAAACCGCATTTTAAATAGATTTCGCGGACACTCATTTCAGATTCGACCAGTAATTTACAGGCAAAACTTATCCTGAATTGGTTCAGAAATTCTATATAAGTTTTCTGCACGGTTCTTTTAAAATATTCGCAAAAAGTTGGGATGCTCATGTTCGCTACAGCCGCTATCTCTTCGAGAGTGATCACCCGGTCGAAATTATCATGGGTATATTGAAATACTCTTTCAATCGTATTCCGGTTCCTGCTGTAGTAATTGTTCGGGTCGGCAGTAGACAGCATCTGGGAACCGTCATCAGAAGCCATCATATTCAGGCAGGTGCACAAACTGATGATGCGGTTAAATCCTGTTTGCGATTTGAAATCCTGAACCAAACGCAACACGTCCGGATAAATGCTTTTGCTTAATTTCAAGCCGCTTTTCGCCCGGTTAAACAGCGTTTTGATCTGCGAGGTTTCCGGCAGATCAATAAAATCCTTCCCCAAAAAATCCGATTTAAATTGAACTGAAATAGCTTTGGTTCCCGTTTCGCTTAAACCCTCAAACGCATGTGGTACATTGGTGCCTATCAAAAATATATCGCCGGAGCGGTAAACATCCACGTGGTTTCCGATAAAGTAATTTCCTTTCCCTTCTTTAATCAGAACAATTTCTAAATCATGATGATAATGCGGCGGGATCCCGGGTGTTGATGAAGTAATCCCCGGAAGAAACTTCTCTTCATCGATAACAGGCAAGCTTTGAAAAAAAGGTGTCATAGCTGGATTTTAATAATTTGGTTAGTATCTGGTTCGGCCGGATCAAAGAGAATATTCCTCTCTTGGCTGCCGTTTTTATGATCGCAATCCGAAATTACGGGTGTCATTGCGTTTGCCAGGGGGGTAATTATCGCTAAAAAGGGGGGTGATTATTTTAAACAACCAGGTATAGCGGGTATGTTATCCGGGAGCATCAAAATATTGTCGTCAAATTCACCGGGAAACTAAAAGCTCCGCAAGCTAATTATACCTAACTGTATAAGTGTGGCCGCATTTGCATCAGATAACCGCATTTTAAAAATTAAAAAAATCGAATAGGAAAATTTCAGGCACCCCTATTAGCGATTTTTATCCACCGTGTTGTTTAGAGATACTGCATAAATTCAAATATCGGCAGGGGGACTTTTTGCACGAGAGTTATGCATGCCCCTGTTAAATAAATAACCAAAAAGGGTGTACATGCATACGCCCTATAAACCAAACAAACTTATTATGGAAAGAAATTTTATGAAAGGCCGGGTTATGCATTTGCTTTTGCTATCGGTAATTTTATTCTCGTCAAATTGCAAAAAGGAAACTACACCTGCCTCGCTATCGCAAAATGACAGCGATGCGAAATCTTTAACCGGTAAAATAAAGCTGGCCGCGTTATCCTCGGCAGAACCGCTACAAACGGTAGCTAACGGTACCTTTGTTATTGTTAACAAGCTTAGCGGAAAAGTATTGGATGTAGACGGCTACAAAACAACCGATGGAACCACCGTATGGCAATACGGGGCTACCGGCGGAAGTAATCAAAAATGGACGTTGAAGCTTCGGACCGGAGGGTACTATTCGGCGATTGACAATTCAAGCGGCAAGGGGCTGCAGGTTGATGATGCGGGTAAATCAGATGGCGCTATTACTACCATCGCTACCTACACGGGCGCAACAAAGCAACAATGGCAATTTGTTTCATTACAAAATGGCTATTATAAAATAGTGAACAGATACAGCGGTAAAGTGCTTGACGTGAACGGTGGTTCGTTAGATGACCTGGGCAAAGTACAACAATGGACCAGCAATAATGGTGATAACCAGCAATGGGCGCTATTAAAACCCACTTACAATGGCCAATTAACCTGGCAGCTAACTACAACCAACGTTCCGGCCGATGCGCAGGCCAGAATCAAAGCTGCAATGAACGATGCCTGCGCGCGTTTTAACGCCGGGGCAAACTGGCCCGCACGCACATTAACTGTTGAGTATAACCCGGACGTGCCCACGGCCGATGGAAGCAGCGGATCCAGCAATATCCGGTTCGGGGCTGATGCAAGTTATCAAACCGTACGGACGGCCATGCACGAAATAGCGCATACCTATGGCGTTGGCCAAAGCGGCGGCTGGTATTCCAATACATCTACCGGCGACTTCCTTGGCTCAAACACGGTTGCAACTATCCATGCATTCGAGACCCCTACAAGTGCGATCCATACAGGTGGAGGCCATTTTTGGCCATATGGCTTAAATTACGACGATGAATGGTCAGAAACAGCCGCATTCCGGCAGGTGAAACTGGTATATGCTATGCGTACGGATGGCATGTAGGCGCTTAACCAATCTTCAATAAACCAAAATAAATCAAAAGGATGCTCATGAACAGGGCATCCTTTTGATTTGGCGGTGAACGAGGAATAAAGCAGGAATAATAAACTTAGCCACCATGGTATGGATTTTTTTTCAGGCTGACATTCAGGGAAAGGGTTTTTGAAAAATTTTTGCGGTATTTTTTGATGTAATCTGATGGCCTGAGCCCAAAAAGCTGGAAAAATTGTTCCCGGAAATATCTAACATCTTTAAAACCTACCAATAAAGCTATTTCATTTACATTGCCACCGGAATTGATAAAATATTCTGCAGCTTGCTTCAGGCGTATGTATTTGATAAAGTTGTTAGGTGTTTGATTTGACACTGCCTTAATCTTTTTAAACAAATTTGAGCGGCTCATATGAAGCTCGGTAGCCAGCACATCAACATTAAAATCATCATCATCAATTCTTTGCTCAATTATCCTGATACACTGATCAATAAAGTTTTTTTCATCTTCCGAAATCTTAATATTATGCTCCTGCATGGTAATTTTTCTGAAAAAATAATTTTGCAGGTTGTTCCGGTTTTTCAACAAGGTAGTGATACGGGCAGCTAATAATTCCTTATTAACCGGTTTGGTAAAATAATCGTCAGCGCCGCCTTGTACGCCGCTTAGCCGGATCTCTGGAGAAACGCTGGCGGTGATCAGGATCAGCGGGATATGGGTTAAAGAAGGATTCGCGCGCACTTCGTTGCAAAACTCTATGCCGTTTTTATTGTCCATCATCACATCGCTAAGAATAATATCGGGTATATACTCCTTTGCTGCCTGTATGCCCATCTCCCCGCTGTTAGCCTCAATCACCATAAACTCCCCGCTAAATATTTGTTTGAGGTAGGTCCTCATGTCGGTGTGGTCATCTATAATCAGCATGATCTTTTTGGATGATACCGGATCATCTGCCAGATGGGGCAATCCGGATGCGGGAGGCATGGTTTCACCAGGCCGGGAAGCATTTATACCGGCGTTTGCAAAACCATCAAAAGCGGCCATTTGTTCGCCGGAAAGTTCATCTAAAAAAATAGCCTCCTGATCAGAAGATACTGCGGTTCCTTGTCCCTCGAAGTGTTCTTTCCCTTTCTTAAACTTTAAATAAAAGGTAGTGCCCTCGCCCATGCGGCTGCTGTAAGTTACCTCGCCCTCGTGCATGTCTACAAACTGTTTTACCAGGTACAAGCCAATACCAAAACCGGCCTTGTGCTGCGCTTCTTTATCCTTCGACCTGTAGAATTTTTCAAAAAGCTGATTCCCGACTTCGGGCGCAATCCCTTGTCCGTTATCTGATACTGATACATTTATAGTGTCGTCCAACTCTTCTACCTTTAAAATAACGGCTCCGCCGGTTTTGCAAAATTTAAAAGCGTTGGATAATAAATTGTAAAGGATCACCTCCAATTTAGCCATGTCGCCGTATAAAATTATTTCGTCTCCGCCGGCAACAAACTTATAATCGATGTTTTTAACACGGGCCTGCTGAGTAAAACATTCAAACGCCAATTTGCACAAGCCAGAAAAATTAATGCGGCTTATCTCAAATTTATCATTATCGTTTTCGGTTTTATTAAATAACAACAGTTGATCTACCAAACTTAATAAACGGCGCGCGTTGCGGTAAACTATACCCAGGTTTCCGTCATTATCAGTTTTTGGCAGCATTTCCTGCAGCGGGTTGATGATCAGCATGAGCGGCGTTCGGAACTCATGAGAAACATGGGTAAAAAAAGAGGTTTTCCTTAAATTAATTTCATGTTCCTTCTCGCTGTTCATCCTTTCTAACTGAATTTGAAACTTAAGTCTTTGCTGCTCCGATCTATACCTTATAAAAGGGTAAATCAGGCCGCAACAGCAAATGGTATACAGTATATAAGCCCAAACAGAGCGAAACCACGGCGGTAGGACCACAATTTGTAAAGTGGTTTGTTTATCATTCCATTTCCCTAAGGCATTGGTTGATTTAACATGAAGTGTATAATTTCCTTCCGGAAGGTTGTTATAGTTAATGGTTCGTTGTTTTCCGGATTGAATCCATTTTTTGTCCCAGCCCTCCAGATAATAAGCATACGAAATATGATCAGGCGAAGAAAACTCCAAACCGGCAAAAGAAAATGAAAGAACGGCGTCGTTATAGGGTACCCTGATACCCTGAAGTTGGTTTGTATGGTGGCTGCTTATGATTTTATCAAGGTCGGTTATGTCCCTGTTGTTGATATTAATATCGGTGAATACCACATCGGGCATCGTGGTACGCGTGGTAATTACAGCAGGATCAACAACATTAAACCCTTTTATGCCGCCGAATAACAGCTTTCCTGATTTTAGCTTCAGTGCCGCATGCAATGAAAACTGGTTACTCTGCAAACCATCGCTGGCGAAATACCCGGTGAGTTTTTTTTTGTCAGGATCAAAATTCGTCAATCCCTGAAAGGTACTTAACCATAATTTACCCGCCCCGTCTTCCAGGATATTTAATACCGCGTTGTTAGACAAGCCGTCCGAGTCTGTGAACCTCTCGGTAATCTTTTCTTTTTTCCTATCAAAAAGGCATATACCGCCGCCTTCAGTACCTACCCAAAATCTTCCGGCATGATCTTCATAAATTGCACGCACAGGTTTGTCAAAAGCATAATATTGATGCCGTTTTGCCGCTGTGTCAATTTTTATAAGGCGTTCGGCAGTTCCGCACCATAGCTGCCCCCGCCGGTCTTCATAAAAACAAAACGGATCGCTGATATTCTGATCAAACACCTCAAATCGGTTCTTCGCTCTGTTAAGTTTATACAACCTTCCGTTATTAAAGGTTCCGGCCCATAAATTTCTTTTGCTGTCTTCAAATACAAACCATACCTCGTTCTGTGCTTCGCCTGTCATTTCATTTTTACAAATAAAATGCTCAAACAAATTCGTAACCGGGTCAAAGCGGTTAAGCCCCCCGCCGGTTGTCGCCACCCATATTTTGTTTTTAAAATCTTTTCTTATGGCCGTAATCTCCCCACTGGTCAATGATGAATGGTCCTTCTGTAAATAGGTCAGGTTATTGAACTGATTTTTAGAAACATCCCAAACAGAGACGCCCCTGTCTTCCGTCCCGATCCAAACATGATTGGTATCTGATTCACAAAAAGACGTCACAAAGTTGCTTGCCAGGCTATGCGGGTCGCCCCGGTCATGCCTGAATGTTTGAAAAATACCCTTTTGTGAATCGATGATATTGATACCGGCCCGAAGCGTGGCGATCCAGATGCGCGATTCATGATCCTGGTAAAGATCCATGATTATTTTGCTGTCGAGTTTCCCTGGGGTCTCCCCCTGAGGAATGGCATCAAGTTTACCCGAGTTAAGATTGAAAACATACAACCCGGCGTGTTCAACCCCAAAGTAAAGTTTTTGGTTATCAACCGGCAGCAAACTGATTACGTTAGATCCCCCAACCTCGATCTTAGCTGATGGAAATAGCTTACTGCCCGACCTGTTTTTTTGCGTGTACCGGTATAAGCCATTATATGATCCTAAAAACACGTCGCCGTTATTGGCCGCGTAAATGCAGTTGGCAGAAAGCACGGAGCGATCAACCAGTTCTATCTCCCCGGTTTTATAGTTGAATCTGCAAAGGCCGTAATTCGCAACAAATATCCAGGTGCCGTCCCGGTTAATTGAAATTCCCTGGCAGGTAGCACTATAAAAACTTCTGTTCTCATTTTTAAAATGCAACTGCACACAAATGCTGTCATCGGCTCTTTTCATATACAAACCGGCATTATTGGTGCCAATGAACAGGTTACCCCACTTATCAGATTTGATAAAAGTAATGCTGTAATTGAGTTTTGTTAATTTATGATTCCAGTAAGCGAGATAATAGACCGAATGAAATTTCTCTGTTACCGGATCTAAAATCGTCAGGCCCTGCCCGGTGCCAACCCAGATATTTTGCTGCTTGTCTTCAGAGATCGCATAGATATAGTTGTGCCGCAGCGATGTTGAATCATTAAATTTATTTCGGAAGATCTTGAATTCGTAGCCATCATAACGGTTCAATCCATCAAATGTGCCGAACCACATGAAACCCTTTTTGTCCTGAAAAATACAACGTACAAAATTATTGGAAAGCCCGTTTTCAATAGATAACGATTTCATCATTACCTGGCCCTGCCCTAAAGCGGGATAAAGATAAAACAGCACTAAGAAAATTACCATCCTGATTCTGAGCAGGTATGAACCTGACACATTTTTTTTACTCAGGCCAGATTCACAATCATTTGCGCCCGGAATGGCGTACAAACCTGATTTTTCAAAATATAGTAAATCAATTGCCATGCTACTATTTGTACTAAAATTTGAAACAATTAAGCCTGTTTAGCATCAGATATTTCAATCAAACGAAATTGCAAACACAAGAGTTACCCTTTTTAAACTCTAAGAAATTCTTCATAAGCATGTTTATTAATCGGTTAACGCGGACTTAAGCGTAAATGTCGAAGATTCAACCAGTGTACAGCACGCTGAATTTAACTCATTCGCACCGGATTTTAACATTTTTTAACCTGTTAAAAAACAAAAGTTAAAATAGTTAACCGGTTAATTCAATTATCTGCCTGCTCCTTAAACCCGTTAAGAGGTGCTTTAAACCTTACTTTTCGGTAATTTAACCCCGAAACAATTGTTAACTTTACCGTTGCCCGATCCGGCAGCCTGGGTGTGCCCGGACGGCCTCCCTGTAAAACAACTGTTTAAAAAAATGAGTATTAACAGCTGCTGTAAAGCCCTGTAGTTTTTAAAACCGGCTTGTTGTTTAGCCTGAGGCAGATTAAACAATTTGAAGGTAACCGGGATAATTTAAAACCGCAGCAGCGGAAACAGATCCAAAGGGTTAGCCAATTGGAATGGATGATATAGCCTGCGGAAGATGATTGATAATATTTTAACCTATAAAAACGCGATGTCGAAACCAATAGTAACCGGCCTGATGGCTTACGGAATGTCGGGCAGAATTTTTCATGCTCCTTTTTTAACCACCAACCCTGGTTTTACCTTCAAGGCCGTAGTTGAGCGCCACGAAAAAAAGGCGGGTAAAAAATATCCCGGCGTGATCAGCTATGATACCGTTGATGAATTACTGAACGATGATGAGATAGAACTGATCATTGTAAATACCCCTAACAACACCCACTTTGAGTATGCCGTGCAAGCCCTTAATGCGGGCAAGCATGTGTTTATAGAAAAACCGGCGGCAGTTACCGTGAGCGAGGTAAAAGCACTATATGACCTGGGCAAAAAACTCGACCTTAAAGTAATGGTTTACCAAAACCGCCGGTATGACAGCGGTTTTCTGTCGGTAAAAGAAGTTATTGAAAGCGGCAGGCTGGGTGAGTTAATGGAAGTTCATTTCCGTTTAGACAGGTACCGTATGGCTATAGGCGCTAAAAAGTTTAAAGAAACAGCGGGCGTTCCGGGTAACGGTTTAACCTACGATCTGGGCGCGCATTTGATTGACAACGCTATCAGCATTTTCGGCAGGCCATTGAGCTATCATAAAACAACGGCCGCTTACCGTCCCGGCTCGCAGGTGGATGATTACTTTCATATCCACCTTAAATACCCTAACCAACTCAATGTATACCTTACATCGGGCCTGCTCATTGCCGAGCATACTTATGGCTTTGTGGTTCATGGCACCTTGGGCAGCTTTGTGAAAATGCGCACCGATGTGCAGGAGGCCCAGCTTGATGCGGATATGATGCCAACAGATGAGGGCTTCGGCATTGAACCTGAAGGAAGCGACGGAAAGTTAGTGCTGATGGGGTTGGACGGACAAAAAACTATAGAGTGGATTAAGGCGCCAAAAGGTAATTATAACGGAATATTTGATGCCGTGTATCATACCGTGCGCGAAAACGCGTTATTTCCTGTAACCGAAGAGCATATTGCCTGGCAAATTGAATTGCTTGAAAACTAAAAAATAATATTATTTGTTTCTATAATAATAAAAATATATTTTTAAGCACATGCTGTTTAAACGGCTTATTACTTAAACTTATTTTTATCATGAAAAAAAACGCGTTGAAATTTGACGTGACTAAGGCGACTTTATCACGAGAAGAAATGAAAAATTTAAAGGGGGGATTGGTTTACCAACCACCGGGTGACCCTATTGGCGACGGGCCGCAGTTATATGTTTGTAAAACAAGTTCTGGTGATGAATGGGGGCTTTATGCATCTTCAAGGGGAGAAGCTTTAAACATTTGCGGACAGATGATTAGTGTTGCTTGTAAAACGCCGGGTGAACCTGTATTGAGAGGTCCTTATGCCAATTAAAAAAAATTTATCTTGAACTTTATTCTTGATATATTTGCGTAAGTACGATACATGAATTAACATGTATCATACTTACTTTTTTATGAAAAAAAATCTCTCATTAGTGTTGTTATTCGGATTGATAATAACGATCTGCGGCAGTACATGTGCTCAAACCCTGCCTGTAAATTCTGGTATTCCCCCCTATCATATTCTTACCACAGATAGCGTTTATTTCACCCCGGCCAACCTGAAAAAGAATAAACCTGTAATGGTTATCTATTTCATGCCCGATTGCGGCCACTGCCAGCACCTGATGTACGATTTAAAGCCGGAACTGCCTAAACTGAAAGATGTACAGATAGTGATGATTACCTATACCCCTATGTTAAAAGCATTGCAGGTTTTTCAGCGCGATTTTGAACTGGCTAAATACCATAATATTACCATTGGTACAGAGGGCTATACTTACCTTGTGCAAAAGTTTTATCATGTGCAAACAACGCCTTACATAGCTATTTATAATAAATATGGTAAGCTGGTGCAGGCTTATGACAAAGTGCCGAAAATTCCGGTATTGATGGAAACAATGAAAAAGGTTTAAATACCCTGACACAGCATTAACAAAGCCGGTTACAATATGTTGAACCGGCTTTGTTGTTTAGTATACAATTTACGCTGCAAGGTTTCGATGCTTCTTGCTGCACGTCCCTGTTAACAAAATCAAAACCATAGAAATCACTTTAAAAAAAGAGTTGCCCTTGCCTACACAAAAAAGCCTCACCCCAGCCCTATCCAAAGGAAAGGGGGCGCTTTGTTGCTTAAAGTTCTCTCCTTTGGAGAGGATTTAGGTGAGGCTACACTTAGGATGCACTTTAAACGCGATTTCCCTGATCAAAACCATCCTCAACGCAAAAAAATCAACGGTAATAACTACCTTTGCGCCCATATTTTAAGTTGACGATGAAGAATACCGCATTAACCGATACCCACATAAAAGCGGGTGCCAAAATGGTTCCGTTTGCCGGGTATAATATGCCCGTACAATACGTTGGCATTAACGCCGAACATGAAACTGTACGCAAGGCCGTTGGCGTTTTTGATGTAAGCCACATGGGCGAGTTTATTTTAAAGGGCGAGAACGCGCTCGACCTGATTCAACGCGTTACCAGCAACGACGCATCAAAACTATACGACGGCAAGGTGCAATACTCATGCCTGCCCAATGAAGACGGCGGTATTGTTGACGACCTGCTGGTTTACCGTATTGATGAGAAAACCTACATGCTGGTGGTTAACGCATCAAACATCGAGAAAGACTGGGAATGGATCAGCAAATACAATACTAATGGTGTAGAAATGAAAAACATTTCTGATCGCACGTCGTTGCTGGCTATCCAAGGGCCTAAAGCAGCAGAAGCCCTGCAAAGCTTAACTGAGGTCGACCTGGTATCGATGGAATACTATACCTTTAAAAAAGGGACTTTCGCGGGTGTAGATAATGTGCTGATTTCGGCTACAGGTTACACGGGCGCGGGTGGTTTTGAGATCTATTTCGAAAATGAACACGCCAACCATATCTGGGACGCGATATTCAAAGCCGGCGAACCATTCGGTATCAAGCCAATTGGTTTGGGCGCACGCGATACCTTACGCCTGGAAATGGGTTTCTGCCTGTATGGTAATGATATTGATGATACTACATCACCGCTTGAAGCAGGTTTAGGCTGGGTAACCAAATTCAACAAAGAGTTTACTAATGCCGAAGCACTACAGGCACAAAAGCAAGCAGGCTTGAGCCGCAAGCTGGTGGGTTTTGAAATGATAGACCGTGGTATCCCACGTCATGATTATGCTATTGTTGATGCAGATGGCAACAACATTGGCAAGGTAACCTCGGGCACCCAATCGCCTTCGTTGCAAAAGGCTATTGGTATGGGCTATGTGGATAACGCATTTGCTAAAGAGGGCACCGAAATTTACATCAGCATCAGGGATAATAAAATCAAAGCCAGGATTGTAAAGCCGCCTTTTTATAAGGCTTCCTAACCGCCGAAAGGCATAGCCGTCAACTTAAGCAAAAAGCGATGGAATTGTGCGATTCCCCTCTTGAGAGGGGTGGAGGGGTGTGTTACTCTGCGAAAGGTTATCGCTTGTATAACACACCCCTGCCCCCACATTTACCCACCGCGCCCCCCTCTCAAGAGGGGAAACTTAAAAGCTTGAATTTATTAACTTGACGGTTATATGACCCAAAGGGGGGAACTATCTGTACAATTAATAATTTAAACTAACACAATGTCCGAAAATACAACTACCCAAACTCCCCCTTCAGGGGGCCGGGGGGCGCACGTTTGCCTTAGCCCTGCGCTGTTACCACTGTTTAATGTGGCCGATTACATTGTGGTGGTTATTGATATTTTCAGGGCAACATCATCTATATGTTATGGTATTGAAAACGGTGCTGAGGCTATTATCCCGGTATCACAGGTTGAAGAGTGTGCCGCGTATAGAGAGAAAGGGCTGGATTACCTTCTCGCCGCCGAACGCGACGGATCGGTAGTAGAGGGTTTCGATTTTGGTAACTCGCCCTTTTCCTACACCAGCGAAAAGGTTAACGGTAAAACCATCGTATTAACAACCACCAACGGTACTCATGCGCTGCATTTATCGCGCGCAGCAAAAAAAATAGTTATCGGCTCGTTCCTCAATCTCACGGCTTTAAGCAACTGGTTAAAAACCTGCAACGAAAACGTCCTGCTGGTATGTGCCGGCTGGAAAAACAATTTCAACCTGGAGGATACCCTTTTTGCAGGCGCTGTGGTTGAACAGCTTAAAGACCATGGTTTTGTTCTTGACGATGCCGCCATTGCCGCTAATGATCTGTTCCAGGCAGGGAAAAGCGATATAATCCAGTATCTTAAAAAAACCTCGCACAGCGAAAGGTTAAAGAAATTGGGTATCGAAAAAGATATCGAGTTTTGTTTACAGGTTGATTTAACCAGGGCCATACCTGTATTGGAGGGGGACAAACTGGTGAAGCTGGAGGCGTAAGCCCCTCCTTTGAAGAAAGAGAATAAGCCAGTAAAAGTTATACGCTATGCATAGTTATTACATGGCGTATAACTTTTCTTTTTCTACACCTCGCCGGCAATTGCAAGGCTCAATATCAATGGCATTAATACCCGGATTATTTTCTCACCCTAAAAAACGGCACCTGTTCACCATACCAAAACACGGTCCCGTCGCGCGTGAATCCGGCTTTGGTCAGTACTTTTTGCGATGCCGCGTTGTTGGGGTGGGTAACCGCGCAAACCTCGTTCAATCCCATTTTATTTAAGCCGTAGCTGATCAGCGCTCCGGCCAGTTCGGTGGCTATTCCCAGGCCCCAATATTTAAAATGCAGGCGATAGCCCAGTTCTATATGATTGTGATCGTAATCGCTGGGTTTCAGCATGCAAACACCTATAAAATCGTTATCGGCCGCATTGAAAATTCCCCAGCGGCCAAGGCCGGTATTGTTCTTATAATCTTTAAGTGTGTCTTTAAATACCTGTCTGCTCTCCTGCGGCGTACGCTTTTTAACGTATTGGGTAAGGCGCTCGTCGGCATCTATTAATACAGATAGTTCTTCATCATCAGGCGTAAACTCGCGGATTAAAAGCCTGGGTGTTTGTGTGATAATTTTCATAGCCACTCAAAAATATATTTTTTGAATGGTTGTTACATAATGTATTGGTTTCTGATGCGATCGTTTCAGCATGGCATTTACAAGGATGCCCTCCAAGGTTATCCTATCAGAGGGTTACCAATCAGGCTTCGTCAATATCCGGGCCTTTCAGCTTGTCGCGGTTAACGCCGCCATCCAGCGAAAGTAAAAACGCAGGCAGCAGGGTAAGGTTGCTGATCATAGCAACCAGCAGGGTTATTGATAAAAGTATCCCCAGGGCGGCAGTACCGCCAAATTTTGATACCGCGAAAATACCAAAACCAAAAAACAACACCGTAGCGATAAAAATCATACTCACACCCGTTTCGCGGATGGTATCCGAAACTATTTGTGAAATACTTTTTTTGCTGTGGCGCAATTCATGGCGGTAGCGGGTAATAAAATAAATGGTTTGATCTGACGAGATCCCCATCGCTATACTGAAAATCAATATCGTTGATGGTTTAAGCGGGATGCCGAAAAAGCCCATAATGCCCGCGGTGATAATTAATGGCACCAGGTTAGGCACAAGCGAAATAGCTATCATTTTTATACCGCGGAATAAGATCCACATTACACAGGCTACAAGCAAAATGGCCCAGGCCAGGCTTTCGTACAGGTTTTTAAGCAGGTAATTGGTGCCTTTTATAAATATAATGCTCGAGCCCGTAAGCTCAACATGAAACTTCTGCGGGTTAAAGATCGAGTCGATGCGGGGTTGCAGCTCGGCTATCACCCCGTTCATTTTTTTTGAACCGGCATCAACCATCTCAAAGGTAACCCGTGTTACGCGGCGGGTGCTGTCCAGGTAGCTTTTAAGCATGCTCCCAGCTCCTTTACCCGAGTTGCCCGCATAGTTCAATATAAAATTTTGCTCCAGGCCATCGGGCAGGCGGTAGTATGCAGCATCGCCCCCGTAAAAGGCCTGGGTGCTGAATTTTAATACCTGGATCAGCGAAACCGAACGGCTAAATTCGGGGTATGATGAAATCAGTTTTTCCAGTTTCTCTACCTTGCGGATGGTGCCGAGATTCATTACACCATTTTTGCGTTTGGTATCGATACTTACCTCTAAGGGCAACACGCCGTTAAAGTTCGATTCAAAAAATTTCAAATCGTGCAGGGTATTGTTGCTTTGCGGCAAATCATCAACTACATAGCCATTAATATTCATTTTCAACATACCGAAGCACGCTACCACAATCAATGCAACCGTTGTGGTGTAAATAACTTTACGTTTGCTGTGTACCAGCTTATCAAGCCCGGCCAACAGCGCATCCATCAGCCTGCTGTCTTTAATACCGGTTTGGCTTGCCTTGGGCGCGGGCAAAAAACTAAAAATAACGGGCACTAAAACAAGACTTAAGGCAAAAGTGAGCAAAATACCTATTGACGCTACCAGGCCGAACTGGGTTAACAACTCGCTGTTGGTAAAACATAAAACCCCGAAGCCGATAGCCGTGGTAATGTTGGCAATAAAGGTGGTAATCCCGGCGCGCTCAACCGCAACCTCAAGCGCGGCCATTTTATTGCCGCTTACACCATACTCGTGGAAGTATTTATTGAGGATAAATACGCAGTTAGGAATGCCGATCACCACAATAAGCGGTGGAATGATCCCCGTAAGGATAGTCATTTCGTAATGCATTAACTGTAGCACCCCCAGGCTGGATATCACACCTAAAATCACGATCAGGATAGGGAAGATAACGGGAAAAAACGAGCGGAAGAAAAGCAGCAAAATAACCGCCGTAATAATTACCGAAAGGCCCAGAAACAGCGAAAACTCATGCGCCACCAGGTCGCCAACCACGGTACGGATTAACGGCAAACCCGAGTAATGTACTTTGATATGATGCTTTTTTTCAAAAGCCTGGCCAAGCTGATTGATCTTTTTAATGATGGGCACCCGGTACGGGGTGTTGATGATCTTATCGTCAAAAGTGATCATCATGAGGGTGCTTTGCCCGTCGTTACTTACTATCAGGCCCTTATAAAAAGGCATAGCGGCCAGTTGCCGTTTAACGCTATCTACATCGGCAGCGGTTTGCAGGGGTTGTGTAACTAATGGTTTTAACACAAACTTATGTTGCAGCGTATCTTTTTGCAGGTTGTAAATATTGGCGGCAGATACCACAGCTTTAACACCTTTCACTTTTTTCAAATCCTCGCCGATGCTGTACCAATCGTTAAAAACGTCCTTAGTAAAAATATTGGACGATTTAATGCCTATAACCATGGAAGACGCGTCCTGCCCGAAGGTTTTCTTAAACTCCGCGTAACGGATAAAAGCCGAATCGGTTACGGGAAGCACCTTGCCGCCGTTAAAAGTGATCTTTACTTTGGATGCCTCGAAGCCCATAAAGGCACTCAGCGCCAAAACGCAGATTAACAGGATGAGCCGGTTTTTAATAATTGCGGATGCTATATGTTTCCAGAACATTATTATCGTCTATGTAAAAAAGAGCCGCAAATTACTAAAAATGCACCATCCGCTTGTGATGATGTTGACAATGTGACAAAACGCTATGCATCGGTTGCATACAGTGACGGCAACATCGCTTTTAAGCGCTATGGTTCAAAAAGATTATGAATTTGTATTTTTGAGCATGAAAAGGTTGATCAGCAGTTTTGGTTTCGCGTTTAAGGGATTGCGGTACGCGGCCAAAACACAACCTAATTTCCGCATCCACCTCGCTGCCGGTATTACTGCCGTAACGCTTGGTTTATGCTTTAAAATCTCCACTGCCGAATGGCTTTGGGTTATGGCCTGTATCGCTCTCGTACTCATTACCGAGCTGCTAAATACCGGGCTCGAAACCCTTACCGACCTGGTTTCGCCAACTTATCATGAAAAGGCGGGGCATACCAAAGATGCAGGTGCCGCGGCTGTAGTTATAGCAGCCTTGTTTTCGGTGATTACCGGTGCCATCATATTTTTACCTAAAATTATTATCCTTTTCGGGCATGCTGCATAAAACCAGGGGCATCGTATTTAAAGCCACCGATTACGGCGAGAGCAGCGTAATTGTGCAGATTTTTACCGAAAAATTTGGCCTGCAATCATACATTATCAACGGCGCCAAAAAGCCTAAAGCTAAAATAGGCCGCAATATGTTGCAGCCCTTAGCCCTGCTCGACCTGGTGGTTTACCACAAAAATACCGGCAGCGTACAACGTATTGCCGAGCTTAAAAACTCGCCGGTGCTGCTCACCATCCCTTATGATGTAATTAAAAGCTGCCTGGCTATTTTTTTAAACGAAGTGCTGTATAAAGCGGTGAAACAACAATCGCCGGATGAAAACCTGTTCAACTTCATTTTCAGCGGCATTGAATGGCTCGACCATCAAACCGAGGGGGTTGCCAACTTCCACCTGGTGTTTTTAACAAAGCTTAGCCGCTACCTTGGTTTTTACCCCGACAGCTATATGGCCGGAGATACCGATTATTTTGACATCAAGAACGGGCAGTTTACCCGCTATAAGCCCGATAGTATTTCATACCTCTCGCCCCCGCATACGCAAAACTTCGCCATGTTACTGCAGCGCAATTTCCAGGACATGCACCTGTTTAAATTAAGCAACGATGAGCGCCGTTACCTGGTGCAAAAACTACTGGAATATTATGCCATGCATATCGAAAGCTTCGGCAATATCAAATCAAATGATGTGCTGGAAGAGGTATTGGCTTAAGTTGTGATAAGAAACTGTTTAAAATGGAAATTCATCCTTGCTGATAAGTAATTTCTGAAGTACAAATGAGTTAACTATTTTGTCATTCCGAGCGATAGCGAAGAATCTTCTGCGCAAAACATAGCCGCCTTGCAACTTGTAGAAGATCCTTCGCTATCACTAAGGATGACAGTGTTGTTGTAATAATCAACATTCAGAAGGTTGGTCTCCGTCACTTCAGATTAACATCGCGGTGAGCTAAGAGAATGCCGAAAAAATCATGTTGTCTCCTTATAAAACACCATCCCGGCATGATAAAAAGCGCCGTCTATAAAATCGCCTTCGGCGGTAAAACCGGTATCGTCAAGGTACTCAACGTGGTTGCCTAATACGCTGTAGTAACCGGCAAAGGCATTTCGGTTGTCGCCACGCGCTTCCACATAGCGCCCGTTTGGTAAAAATTCGTGACGGATAAAGCCATCACGGGTAACCCACACCCCTAAATATGGTGTTGTTATTGTTGTATTGCTGTTGAAAGGCTTAATTCTTTCCATGCTTCTAATTCGTTTTTAACGAAGGCAAGCTTTTGTTCAACCAGGCCGTAAGCATCTTCGCCTAAAAATAAATTCAGCGGCGGGTTAGCTTCGGTGCTGATCCTGATCATGGCTTCGGCTGCCTTTTCAGGATCGCCGGCCTGTTGCCTGTCCATATCGTTCTGGTGAAAATTAACTGCGTTACGTACGTTCTCGTATTCGGCTATCTGGTTTTGCGGTACCGCCAGCGATCCTGCCGAAAGGAAATTGGTGCGGAAGTATCCCGGCTGCACAATGGTAACTTTGATACCAAATGGCGCAACCTCGGCCGATAGAGTTTCAGAAAACCCGTTAACCGCAAACTTGGTGGCGCAATAAATACCGCCGCCTGCAAAAGCTCCGGTAAAACCGCCTATCGATGAGATGTTAAGTATATGACCTGATTTTTGCGCCCGTAAGTACGGCAACGCTTTACGAATTACATTTAACGAGCCGAATACGTTAACTTCAAAATTATCGCGGGCCTCACGGTCGGTTAATTCTTCAATACCGCCCAGCAGGCCGTAACCGGCGTTATTCACTACCACATCTATTTTACCGAAAGTTTTAATAGTGAGCCCGATGGCTTCCTGTACGCTTTCTTCGTTGGTTAAATTAACTGCCAGCGGCAAAAAGTTGTCGTTAGCGTTGTCAACTGCTTTGGTTAAATCGCTTAAACTGCGCGAGGTAGCGGCTACTTTATAGCCCTGTGCTAATAGTTTCCTGACTAAGGCAAGTCCCAGGCCTTTCGAAGCGCCGGTTACAAACCATATTTTGTTGTTTTCCATGTTTTTTTGGGATTACACCGATTATTTGTTGATTACACCGATGTTGTTTTTAATAATTAAATTGATTGATTTGATTACACTGATTTTGTTTCAGCTTACGGGGAAATCGCCTTTTTTAAAATTAATGCCATTGCCTATGTAAAAGCCTCACCCCGGCCCTCTCCAAAGGAGACGGAGTGTCTTGTTATTAAAGTCCTCTCCTTTCGAGAGGATTTAGGTGAGGCTACATTTAGGATGCCTTAAAGCGATTGTCCTGTTTCAGCTTATTGTTTTATAGGTAGATGCAGGGTTGATGTTTTAAAAATCAGTTGAACAAGTTACGTCCTGCCATTGGCGATAGGCGGCATCCAATACGTGCAGTTTATCCAAAGCCCGGTTGTAGGCGTCGCCGCCCAGCAATAAATATACCGGCGGGTTTTCTTCATAAACCGTATTGATAATTGCTGTAGCTGCTTTTTCCGGATCACCGGCTTGTTTGCCATTCATCTTTAACAGCTTATCATGGCTCTCGCGTACCGCGGTGTACCCTTCAATTTTGTTACCGGTCATGATTAACGAATCTGCCGTTAAAAACTGCGTACGGAAGGCGCCCGGCATTACTACGGTGGCATAAATACCAAACTCCTTAACATCAGCAGCCAACACTTCGGTTAAGCCGATAACGGCATGTTTGGCGGCCCCGTAAACGGCCCAGCCTATGCCCGGAGCCACACCTGCGATAGATGAAATATTGATGATATGCCCCGAACGTTGTTTACGCAGGTAAGGCATCACATAGCGGATAACGTTTAAAGTGCCAAAAACGTTAACATCAAAAGCCATACGTGTTTCCGCGTCACTTAGCTCTTCAATGGCGCCGCCAATGCCATAACCGGCATTATTGATCACCACATCAATACGGCCAAATGTTTCATTAGTACGCTGCAGGGCCAATGATACGCTGGTTTCGTTAACCAGGTCGACCTGCAGGGGTAAAAAATTATTGCTTGTAGTGTTAACCGCAGCGGTTAACTCCTGTTTATTGCGTGAAGTGGCGGCAACAAGCTGACCAGCTTCAAGCAGCTGTTTTACTAAACTGAGCCCAAAACCTTTGGAAGCCCCGGTAATAAACCATACTTTTTTGTTGTCCATAAATTACTGTTTGTTTTGCTTTAGAGTAAGCAAAGTTACAGCGACAACCAGGCGAAGGCATTACATGAATCAAACCAAAGGTTACAAAATTCAAACATTCCTAAAGGATGACGGGGTTTGTTTGGTTTGCTTTTTAAAAAAATTATTGAAATGGGTAGGTTCTTCAAACCCGAGGCAGTAACCAATTTCCGAAATATTCCAGTCGGTATGCCTTAACAATGATTTGGCCTCGCTCAGCAGCCTGTCGGCAATATGATCGGTAGTAGTTTTTCCCGTGGTTTCGCGGATGGCCCTGTTCAGGTGGTTAACATGTACAGAAAGCCGTTTGGCAAAATCATTGGCCGAACGCAGGGAAAAACGCTGCGAAGGTGTTTCGATGGGAAACTGGCGCTCCAGTAATTCGGTAAATACCGACGTGATGCGCGATTTGGCATCCACATGCTGGTACACGTTTTCGGATGGCTGGGTTTTAAGCGCGTAGTAGGCCAGCTCGGTTACATAACTGCGGATCAGCTCATACTTGAAAGCGTATTCGGTATTGATCTCATTCAGCATCTTTTCAAAAAGCTGGGTTACATAGGCATCCTGCTCATCATTTAAGGCATAAACAGGCTTGGCATTAAGGCCAAACATCGGGAACTCGCTCAGCCCGGTGCGGAACTTTTCAAGAAAAAACTCTTCGGTAAATATGCAGAAAAAGCCTGTACGATCGTCAGACATGGTTTCGAAGGTGTAGGGAACCATCGGACTGAAAAACATCAATGTAGTACCCGAAAGGGTGATGCTTTTATCGGCATAGTGAATGATGTTATCACCACGCATCATACTGATCTTGTAAAACGTGCGGCGGCTGTAAGTAACGTGCCTGGCATTGGGGCCAATACAATCCTCAATCCTGAATACATTAAAATGACCGATGTTCTGCTGCACGCTGCCAGGCAGCCAGTTCATCTTGCTTTGATAAAAATCATCCAGTGTTTCCGTTTTCAACATAAGATCAAAGTTACAAAAATCAAACCTTGGTGTCAAGCGGACCAGGGAGCGGCAAAGTACCGAAAGAAATTCCCCTTAAAAAAATAAAAGCCGCCCAGACCTTGCGTCGGGCGACTTTCAACCTAAACCTTATCACAATTAAACCGGTAAGATTACCAGTTCGTTCTGTATACGTCAATCACTGTGCCAAAGTTTCTACGGTTACTTATTTTTTATTTAATGCAACGTTATTGATACTTTAATATAGGCGGTAAAGTTCTCAAACCGTGTCAAAAAGACACATCCCAATTTGCAAACCATACAGAATACTGAACACTTTATGCCTGTTTTGCAGCTTTTTTTCTACGCAAGTAACTGTCAGTTAAAAATAGGGCCAAAATGACATCTAAAATGAAAAAACTTTGCACAAAGGTTTTTTTGAATTCACCTGAAACGTTAAACAGTTTCGCGCTATCGGGCAATTTGAGGTTTACATTTACCGGAAACTTTTCCGAAATCTGGATATTGGAACCCATTAGCACCAGTAAAGCCAGGATGCTCAATACAAAAAACGCCGCTATACCTAATATCAGTTTTTTATTAATGGTAGCCTTTAAAGGAGTTAAAGCCTGCTCCGCCCGGATAGCTTCCATTACCTTATAATTAAACCCCATTGATGGCTCATCCAGTTCCATCGCGGCAAATTCAGCGTTCAGGGCCAACAGCTCTGCATATTTTGCAGCGTAAGCCTCATCCTGCTCAATAAGCCGGGCAATGGCTTCCTGCTCGGCCGGCGTGCAGTTACCATCAATATAATTCCAAATTTTCTCTTCGATGGTTTTCATATCAGTTCTTTCACCTCATGTTTTAAATTGCGCTCCAGCTTTTCTTTCAAACGCTGGCGCGCCCTGAATAGTTTAACCTTAACCGTGTTGGTTTCAATGCCCATGGTTTGGGCAATTTCTTCTAACGATTGCTCTCCTTTGTAAAAAAGGGTTATAATAGTGGCATCGTCGGGTAATAGCTGCTCAATAGCCTGGTTAAGGTAAAACGATCTTGATTTGTTTTCAACGTTATTGGTATCAAATGCCGACGTGTGGCCTTCAACCTGCACAAATGTTCCTTCGTCATCAATAGAATCGATATCAAGCCGTTTCTTGCGTAAAAATGTCATGGCTGTAGTATAAACAATACTGTACAACCAGGTACTGAACCTGGATTGCCCCTGGAACGAGCCCAGCGACCGGTAAGCTTTCACAAAACAATCCTGCGCTATTTCCTCCGCGTCTTCACGGCTTTTGGCAAAACGCATGGCGAGCGTAAAAACAAAACGTTGGTGGCGCTTTACCAGATCGGCATAAGCGAATTGGTTGCCCGCCAGGGTTTGCTCAATAAGTTCGATATCTGAAAGCTTGCTCTGCATTATATAACCGTGTGACTACGGCTTTCCTGTTCAGGTTACACTATAAGATAAATATATTTTATTGCTGAACAGCAACAAATAGCACCCGCAAAAAAAAAGCCACCGGTACACCGGGTTTAACATCAAAAAAGAGGCTATTATTAAAGTGTATTTGTATTTTAGCGGCGTTTAAACTTACGCCTTCACAATTTATGAAGCTACTTTATATTTTCCTAACGGCAATTTTACTGTCTCCGTTCTACGCGCTATCCCAGTCAAACTATAAACCGGGAGTAATCACCACAAAAAACGGCCAAACCATTAACGGGTTTATCAACTACCGGGAATGGTTATCAAACCCGGAAAAAATAAGCTTTAAAGAAAAATTGACCGCTGATGCCACAACTTACGGGCCGCAAGAGTTGAGTTACTTTGAAGTTACCGGTTTTGAAAGTTACCAAACCGCAACCGTATCCATCAGCAAGGCAAAAAACGACATTCAAAATATGTCTGATGAGATCGATACATCTTCGTATACGGCTACTGTATTTTTGAAGTTATTGCAAAAAGGCAATAATGTATCGCTATTTTCATATACCGACGATGTTAAAACACGGTACTATGTAAGCGATAGAGATATCACTGCCCCGAGGGAGTTAAAATACCAGGCTTATTACGACCATGACCTGCAGAGTGTGAAAAAGAAAAACACCTACTACGCGCAACTTATTGATCTTGCAAACAAATATAAAGGCAATAACGCCCAGGATTTGATAAACAGCATTGTAACCCTTGATTATAAAGAACGTGATTTATTGAAAATTATTAACCGGTTAAATAATCAGGACGTTAACAACAGGCTTAATACAGCTGTTGCTGCACCAGGCTATCGCTTTTTTGCGGGAATAGGCGCAAATATAAGTACAACAAGCAGGGCAGATGATCTGCCTGCAGGAACGTACGATGTATCTAAGCAATATATCATGCCCGAGTTGATGTTAGGTGTCTCAACGCCGTTTAACCCAAACACCGGAAAATTAGTTTTCCGTACCGAATTAGGCTTGCTGCTATCAAAAGCCAGGATAGATAATCATGCTGACTCGTATACAGCCAATAAGGTTTACAGTACAGCATATAGTGAAATAACGGTTTCGCTTCGTCCGCAGGTTGTTTATAATTTTTACAATGCCGATAGTTTTAAATTTTATAGTGGGGCGGGCCTTGCTATTAACCTGTCGAGATATTACGATATTACCTATACAACAACTACATCAAGCACCGTGGTTGCAGGCTATAACGGTACCGAAAAACTTACCGTTCCGCCGGCTACCAGCACCTGGTTTACGCCGATGCTACGTGCAGGCTTTGTTTTAAATAATAAAGTGGACATCTCGATGGCTTACCATGTTAAATTAAAAAGCACTTACGCGGCCAACCTCTTGTATGTAAACAAGTCGCTTACCGAAATCGGCGTCAATTATATTTTTTAAGCGGTTAACACAAACATAAAGCACACAAGGTAGGGTACCTTGTGTGCTTTATGTTTGGAGTTAGCGCTGTTCGACGGCCTTCTTCACCATAAAATCCAGGGCCGCTTTATCCGGAAGCGGTTTTGCTGAGGGCTTTTCGCCTAAAATCATTATCATATTATGGTTAACCGTATAAGCAGGCCATTGTGATAAACCTTTAAGCTACAGGCATACTTAATCTGTAGATGGATTGTACGGGAAAGCAGAAAAGTCGCGATGGCGCCTGGAAAAACCTTCGCGACTTTGCCATAAAAACAATTTGCGATTAAATGTTTATGGCTTTACCGCACCCTTCACATACTTATCCACACGCCCATCCTTAATCACACCCTTCCAGTTCAAGCCAAAACCAAAATCATATTTGTTACCTTGTTCATCCATGTAACACTTTAAATCATGCGGCACATCTTCAAACTGGGCTTCTACTGTTTGCATATCTGCAGGCATCTGCAGCGGCAACAGGGCCGATGGTTCAGCCTTACCTGTCATGATATCCAGCGAAGCCTGGCCCTGCACCCCAAAATCAACAATAATAGCGCTGGCCTGCTTTTCAAATTCGCCAAACACCATCGGGTTGTTCATATTAACCGATACAATAACCGGCTTCCCTTTCATTTTGGCATAAGTATCGGTAACCATAGCCAAATCGGTAATATTAATGGCTTTGCTCAATTTATCCTTATAGGTACGGTTAGTGAACTTCTCCAGAGGGTCGCCGCCTGCAATACTGGTTGCACGGGCTGTAGTTGCCTTGTATTCGCCATATTGCAGGCTTACCGGTACATAACCGTTCCCGCCGCTTTTGGCATCTTTACCATCATACCCGCCGCCGCTGTTCGGGCTGGCAATAAAAACCAGAGCGTAATCGGCCTCATCCGGGTTATCAGTTACCTTGAAATATTTTTTTACGGTTTCGATATTAACCGGGTATTCCAGCTTTTCGGGCGTTTCCATGCCCAAAAAATTGCGCCCCGCCGGGGTGAACTTTTTAGGCACATATACGGTTTTGCCTGTTTGTAAAGGCAATGCGTTAGCCTTGTTTTTCAGCATCACTATCGATTTTAACTGCGCCTGGTAACCGGCCTCCATAAATTCGGGTTTGCCAACTACCTGTTTGGATGTTTCGGGGTCGAGGTAAGGGTTTTCGAACAAACCTGTCCGGAAAATGTTGCGGAGCAACCTCACTGCCGATTGCTCGAACCTTGCGCGCATATAGGCTTCGCCATGTTCTTTCACGCCAATCCGGTAGGCTTCAACAACCGGGGCAACTTCATTATTGCCACCAAACTGGTCGACACCCGCCATCAGTACCTTATAATGGCGCTGCGCGATGGTTAAACCCTCAACACCCCATGATTTGCCCGACAGAAACGAATCCAACGCGGTTTCATCGCCGGTAACCAGCCAATCGGTACAAACCACGCCATCGTATTTGTATTTTTTGCGGAGCAGATCATTAATAATATATGAGTTGTAGTTATTGGCCACATTCTCGTGGTTTTTAACATCCTGGTTATAGGATATGGTATAATAAGGCATCACCGCCGCGGCCGTGCCGGTTTTACCATTCAGTTTAAAGGCCCCTTCTGTAAACGGGATTAAATGTTGCTTAAAGTTGTTGCCCGGGTACACCGCGTATTTGCCAAAGGCATAATGCGCGTCGCGCCCGCCTTCGCCTGCCCCGCCGCCCGGCCAGTGCTTCACCATGGCATTAACACTGTTATATCCCCAGCCGTTGGCAATTTCCTTTTCGGCAGCCGAGGTTTGAAAGCCGTCGATATAGGCCCTTGCCATATCGGCGGCCAGTTGAGGGTCTTCCCCAAAAGTACCGCTCACCCTCGACCAGCGTGGATCTGTAGCGATATCAACCTGTGGCGAAAGCGCCGTAGCGATACCTAAGGCACGATACTCCTGCGCGGCGATATGACCGAAGTTTTTTACCACCTCCGGGTCAAAAGTAGCCGCAAAGCCGAGCGAGCCCGGCCACATGGAAATGGCACCTCCTGCCCCGGCATTGTATTCGGCGGTGGCTACGGTGCCGTGCCGTGGGTCGGAGCTGTTATTATTCGGTATGCCTAAGCCTTGCCCTTCCACAAAAGCCTGGGCGTTGTTATTCCATTGCGCGGCAATTTCGGGGCTTTGTACCGATGTTACCAGCACATGCCGCACATTATCCTTAGCCAAAAACTGCTTTTGCTGGTCAGACAGATCAGACGCCTTCGCACTGCTTTCGGCAAACACTTTGCCGCCGTATGTTCCGGCAAAAGGGCCTCCTGCCGCGGCAGGGATAGGCTGGTGACGGCTATACAGCATCAAGCCTGCAATTTGCTCAACGCTCATTTTCGAGGCCAGGTCTTTGGCGCGTACATCAACGGGCAGGCGCCAGTCTTCATATTTATCCAGCTTGCCGTTCTTGTTCAGATCTTTAAAAGCAAGGCCATCCACCGTTAATATTTTTACGCCCGATGTGCTGCTGTAGCCCAGGCTTTGCCCGCCCGCATTGGCAACAAAAACAATATCACCCGATTTCCTCTCCGTCCATTTGGTTTGAGCCGAAGCTACGGCTGCAGGCAGCAGAGCCAGCAAGGCCATAATTTTTAGTTGATTAGCCATGATATGATGATAACTTGGTTGCAAAAAAATACCCCTGTAGAATTTCTTCAAACAGGGGTTGGTTTTAGTTTAGTTTTAGCTCGTTTATTGTTTGATCGGGCGCTAAGGCCTTATTCACCTTCTCAACCGTGATATCTTTAGGCAGGCTAAATGTTGCCGTTTCTTCAATTTTGCGCGATGATGAGCCTATGTTAACCTTGTAGCTGCCTTCATCGGCTATCCACGCTTCGCGGTCGGTATAAAACGATGCCAGGTCTGGAGCCTTTAAAGTAAAAGTAAGTGTTTGCGATTCACCCGGTGCCAGCAGCCTGGTTTTGCCAAAGGCTTTTAATTCATCTTCCGGCTTATCCAGATCTTTTTTAGGCGCGGCCAGGTATAACTGAACAACCTCCTTACCGGCAACATCGCCGGTATTTTTAACCGTTACCGTAGCGGTGATCATATTTTTAAACACTTTCGAGCTTAGTTTCAGTCCGCTAAACTTAAAGGTAGTGTATGATGAGCCGTAGCCAAACTCGTAAGCCGGGGTAATTTTAGCCGCGTCGTAATAGCGGTAGCCAACGTAAATGCCGTCCTCATAAATAACCTGCGTTGGTTTTCCTTCGGGTGTACCGGGGAAGCTTTTGGCCGAAGGCACATCTTTATAATCGGCAGGGAAAGTAGTGGCCAGCTTGCCCGATGGGTTTACCTTTCCACTCAATACATCGGCAATAGCGTTACCTGCTTCAAGGCCCGGCTGCCAGGCCAGTAAAATGCCGTCAACTTTATCTCGCCAGGTAGTAACATCAATTACGCCGCCAATGTTTAATACCACAATCACCTTTTTGCCTTTGGCATGAAAGGCATCGGCAATGCTGTTAATCAGGCTTTTTTCGGCATCATTTAAATAGTAATCGCCGGGTAGTTTACGGTCAGCGCCCTCACCGGCATTACGGCCGATAGTGATCAGGGCTTCATCAGCGCCATTGGCCTCGTCGGCCAAAATGCCGGTCACATCCATTTCGGGAATAGGGGCCGGATGATCAAAAAAGTTTTTAGGTTTGGGCTGTTTGGCCTTCATATCCGCTAAGTAGCTTTTATAGCTGTCAGAAAGTTTCTCCTGCAGCTTGAAACCGGCATTGGCCAGGCCCTGCATCAGCGAAATGGTATAGGCCTTGTTCACATCGCCGCTGCCTGTTCCGCCTGCAATAATATCGTATGAGGTATTGCCAAAAACAGCTATCCTTTTACCGGCTCCAAATGGCAAAGCCTTCTCCTCATTTTTAAGCAATACCATACCCTGGGCGGCGGCTTCACGCGCTACGGCAGCGTGGGCTGCCAGATCAGGCGCGTCCGAGTATTTATATTTTTTAAAAGTGGGCGATTGTACAATCACATTCAGCATGCGCTCTACATTGGCGTCAAGCTGCTGCGCGCTGAGCTTACCGCTTTTTACGGCAGCCACAATCGCGTCAGACTGGTAAGGGCTGCCCGGCATTATCAAATCGTTACCGGCTTTCATTTGCTCTACGGCATTATCTCCGCCAAACCAGTCGGTCATCACAAAGCCCTTAAAGCCCCATTCTTTTTTCAGGATGGTAGTCAGCAGGTCACGCCTTTGAGAAGTATAGGTGCCATTCAGTTTATTGTATGAAGACATCACCGTCCAGGGCTGCGATTTTTTTACCGCTATTTCAAAACCCTTCAGGTACAGCTCACGCATAGCACGCTCGCTCACAATGGTGTTGATAAAGTTACGGCTGGTTTCCTGGTTATTGGCCGCGTAATGTTTAATAGAGGTACCAACCCCGTTTGATTCGATACCATTAACAATAGCCGCGGTCATGCTGCCGGCCACCAGCGGGTCTTCAGAATAATACTCAAAATTACGCCCTCCCAGCGGATTGCGGTGAATGTTGAGACCAGGGGCAAGCAGTATATCCACACCATACTCGCGCACTTCGTTACCAAAGGCAACACCAACCTTATTAACCAGCTGCGTATCCCAGGTAGAGGCCAGCAGCGTGGCCACCGGGAAAGCGGTTGCATAATATGTTTTTGATTTATCACCGTTGCGGATGGGTTCGATCCTTAAACCGGCAGGCCCGTCGGATACGGTGATAGACGGGATCCCCAAACGCGGAATAGCATGTGTACGCCCTGCAGCTCCCGGTACTTTTTCAGGAATGTTATAGGCGTCCGGATCAGACGGCGGCAACTTAAAGCCGCCTATATCAACAGGCTCGTTCTTTTTATCTTTTGCAGGCGGCGGCATACCGGGCATTTTGAAACCCATACCTACCACCAGCTTTGATTTTTCTTCGAGGGTCATGGCTGCTACCACCTGTTTAATATTGGTAGCGCTTAATTGTGGCGCCGGCTTTTGTGCCTGCGCCGCACCCCGAAAACTTCCGTAGGCTAAAATAAAGGCAAAAGCAACGTAGTGTTTGTAGCTTGATCTCATATTAAAATTTTAAAAGGTTTATAATGCCGATTGGTGGTAACCTAATGACAGACAAGCAAAACAAATCTTTGTGTCATTATTACACAATAGTAAATATTAACTTTTATAAAAACAAGTATTATTGATGAATAACCAAACAATTTGAACGGCGTAAGTAGCTCCCGTTAACGGGATTGATTGCCTCCGGGTAAACTCAACAACGGTCTTTGTTTGTTAACTAATCCTGCTAAATCGATAAATTTTAACCGGCGCGAAACCCCTGGTAAAACGAAAAGTATTATTACCTATAAAAGCTTGCTTGTTAAAGCAGGCTTTTTTTATATTAGAGGAAATCAAAACCCTTGAAAAATATGAGTTTTAAAACCCGGCTCAGTTCTATTTTTGTTGATGAAAACAATATCCCTCCCGAGTTTCAGATTGAAGAGGTACACCAGCGCGAATACCTGAGCGGTGGCGAAATGAAAACCTGGAACGGCGAGGTAAGCGAAGTATACTCGCCCGTTGGCTTTTGGGGCGAGGACGGAACTTTTAAACGTAAGCTGATAGGCACCTACCCGGTTTGTACCGAAAAGGAAGCTTTTGAAGCATTGGATGCCGCCCTTGAGGCTTACGATAACGGCCGTGGCGAGTGGCCAACCATGAGCATTGCCAACAGGATAAAATGTATGGAGCGCTTCATTTTTAAAATGAGCGAACAGCGCACCCTGGTGGTTAAACTGCTGATGTGGGAAATCGGAAAATCGTATGCCGATTCGGCCAAAGAGTTTGACCGTACCATCGAGTACATCAATGCCACCATCGATGCTTTAAAGGATATCGACCGGCAGTCGTCGCGCTTTGAAATGGCTGAGGGCCTGGTAGCCCAGATCCGCCGTTCGCCCCTTGGGGTGGTGCTTTGTATGGGGCCGTTCAATTACCCGCTTAACGAAACATTCACCACCCTGATCCCCGCCCTGATTATGGGGAATACCATTTTATTTAAACCGCCTAAACATGGTACGCTTTTACACTACCCTTTGTTAAGGGCTTTTCAGGAGTCGTTCCCGAAAGGCGTGGTAAATACCATTTATGGCCGTGGCGCGGTAGTTACTCCGGGGTTAATGGCATCCGGAAAGGTGAATGTGCTGGCCTTTATCGGTTCGAGCAAGGTTGCTAATGATCTGAAAAAACGTCACCCTAAAATTAACCGCTTACGTGCTGTTTTAAGTTTAGATGCCAAAAACGCGGCCATTGTAACCAAACACGCCGATTTAAACCAGGCCGTTAGCGAGTGTATTTTAGGCGCTTTATCATTTAACGGCCAGCGTTGTACCGCCATTAAACTGATATTTGTACAAAAAGAAGTAGCCGACGAGTTTCTGAAACTATTGAGCGACGCGGTTGCCAACCTGAAATTTGGTTTGCCCTGGGATAAGGACGTTAAATTAACCCCGTTGCCCGAACCAAACAAAACTGAATACCTGACCGATATTGTAAACGACGCCATTGCCAAAGGCGCGCGCGTGGTTAACGAAAACGGCGGCGAAACTTCGGCCTCGTTCTTCTTCCCGGCTATTGTTTACCCGGTAAATGAAAACATGAAACTGTACCGCGAAGAGCAGTTTGGCCCGGTGATCCCGGTAATCCCGTACGAGGATATCGAAGAGCCGATCACCTACCAGATCGATTCGCCGCATGGTATGCAGGTGAGTATTTTCAGTAACGATGCCAAAGAAATTTCATCGCTGATCGATCCGTTTGTGAACCTGGTGAGCCGTGTAAATATCAACAGCCAATGCCAGCGCGGACCGGATGTATTCCCGTTCACCGGCCGTAAGGACAGTGCAGAGGGTACCCTGTCTGTTCATGATGCCTTGAGGTCATTCTCTATCCGATCGTTGGTTACCACTAAAATGACCGAAACCAACAAGAATATCATTAATGAGATTGTGAATGACAATGATTCGAACTTTTTAAGTACGAAGTTTATATTGTAGCCCCCGGCCCCCTGAAGGGGGAGCAAAAGATTAGTCCTTGCGGGGTTTAAAACCCCGCAAGGACTTGTATATAATGAGCGTATTATTTATTTGTTGAAAAATAGTTTTTTTGATATTTAAACAAAATCTCCACGAAAATCAAATTAGGCACCCAGCTTAAAAAAGCGATGATGAGGTAATTGTTATCAAAATCAACCCCAATCCCCATAACCGAAAACATCCAGATATAGAAACGCAGGGTTACCGCGCCGAAGGCCAGGGCGTAGCTGCGGTTCATCATTTTGATGTGCTCGTCAATCTTCGCTTTTTTAACCAGCAGCAGGGCGGCTAAGGTAAAAACCATCCAAAGTGTATTTTGCAGCAGGAAAGATATAAATACGCCGGTACCCCGGTTAATGAATAGGGTCATTACGTAAGCCCCCGGAGCGGCAAAAAACAATACGCCGAATACATATAGTTTTCCTAAAGCCCGGTGCAACGGTTTATTATTGTAAACTTTTTTTGTAAACTGAAAAAAACCGGCAAGTAAAATTATGCTGCTGCCAAAAATATGGGCATAAAAGGCGGGTAAGTACCAGCCGGTTGCAACAGCTTTCTGCTTGATTAATAAAAAAGCCTGGTGAGTATTAAAATTAAGATATGGAATTACCCCTATGCATAGCATAACAATCCAAAACAGGGCAACTCCTCTTAAACTGAGTTTTAAAATCATTAGTTATTCAGCGCCAAAGTATTCTTTTTGATTACCGGCAGGCTTTTCAGCTTTTTATCAATCCACTGGATATTATACTTATCAATTTCGGTAAGTGAATCCTGCACGTTTGTGTTTTCGGCTTTATAACTACCGTAAAACTGTTGAGAGAATATCTCAGTCCAGCGTTTGTCTTTAAACTTATAATTGTAATCGGCGTAGATCTCGTTTTTCATATAACGCAGCACTTCTGCCGAAATGGCACCGTTGCTCTGTATCTTGTATTTCCCATCATCATCAAGCTTTCCAATCACATAACAGCCGTTTATAAAATGATCGTCCATTTTCTGGTATTTGGTAAATGAGAAAACCCTTTTGGTATTTAGAGTCTCTTTCGCTTTCCCATTTTCAATTTTTAAATAATGAAATACAGGCAATTCGCCAAGATAGGTTTTGTTATTATAAAGTTCTATATCGGCAGTTGATGTTACTTTAATCTCCAGCAATGAATCGGTAACGGTATTTACGCTAAACTCGTTGCACTTGCCACTGTAATCTGCGCCGCCTTCTTCGTTACTGATATCGGTGCGAAGGGCGTATGCATACATTTTATTTTTTTTATTGTCGATGAGCACGAGGTTGCTGCTATCATAAAATTCACTTCGGCCACCTATAAAGTAATCACGGATGGAGTAGAAGGCGGTTTGAAACCAGTTGCCACCGTCGGTTGCCACGGCTTTAACGGGCAAAGCTTTGGCTTTTACTATGTATTCTGAGCTTGCCTCATCAAAATAAACATGCTTGCGTAATGGGTTTTGAAACTCTTTAATTTGTGGTAACAAATTAAGATCAACCAGGTATGACGGCGGAAGATAAATTGCGCCGTGACGTTCTTTAGAGTTAAATTCTGTAATGTTACCGGCCGGGTCGGCTTTTAATGTGAACGAAGCGGGTTGTTTCAACTTGCTGAAAATATCGCTGATACGAATATCTTCTTTTACTGAAACTGTAAAGTCGCTTTTCAGCCAAAAATAATCGTTCCCTTTTCTGATAGCGGCAATGTTTTCGCTGTCATTCAACGGGAAAATTTCATCGTATTCCACCGGTAGCACAACCTTCCCGGATAAATCATAAAGTCCTCGTTTATGATATTTCTCAACTTCAACAAGCCCCGGAAAGCTGCTGCCGATGCTATGGATGATATCGTATTTAGCGGGGATCAATTCCTTGAAATCCGGCCCAACCAACCCTATTTGATAAGCTTTTACACTATCAGCTTTATCGTCTCCATTAAAGTAGTTCCACTGCCAGTTGCCTTTTACAACATAAAAATAGGTTTTATCCTTAATGTGGCTGAACCAAATCACGCTATCATACCTTACTTTCAAATTAGCAGCATCAGTAAAAGCTTTTAAAGTCGCCGGGCTATAAATTTCTTTATCTGTATAGTTTTTTTGCCATGCCTGGCCTTTATAGATCTGATAGTCACTCATAAAGGCGGTGCCGTCAACACTATAAATCCTGTAACGGTTATCTTCATCCTTTTGTATGATAAAAGTCAATGAACTATGTTTGGTAGTCAGGTGATCGCCGCTAAAGGTTACCGGAATGGTAACGCCTGCAAGTGCCGGGTTGTAGAAACTGATTTTACTGTTATCAATATCCAATCGAAGGTTAAATACTGCTTCTGGATTACCGGCTTTGGGGTCGTTAATTAATGTTGTAAGCAAGGTATTTAAAACCTGGCCTTTTTGCCTGTTGGCAAAGTAATGGTTAAGCGAATCAAGATTGCCTTTTTCAACCTGCCTGTTAAAGTTTTTCAGGAACTGTGTTATTTCGCCCTCCTTAGCTGATGTTGCATTTTTGCCGCGGAAAAAGATAAAATAAGCACCAATGGCTAAAACCACGATAGCTACCGCCGCGATAATGATAGGTTTAGTTTTCATGCTACCAAGTTAAGTATTTTCGAAATAGAAAGAAGAGGAATAAGTATGATTCGATGCCATAAAATCCTACTATATCATCAAATTGAAATTATAATCAAAATCTATACCTGATAGAATATTAGTATTCGGCAGCCCCTCTAAAATTTTTATATTTGCATCAACATCAAAAGAAATATCAAATTATGTTAACGATAGGACAAAAATTCCCACAATTTTCTAAAACAGCGGTAGTAAGCCTTGAAAAAGGTAAAGAGTTTGAAACCCTTACTTCTGAGTACCTTACCAACGATGATAACGTTTGGACCGTAATGTTCTGGTGGCCAAAAGACTTTACTTTTGTTTGCCCTACCGAAATTGCTGAGTTCAACAAAAATTATGGTGAATTCCGCGACCGTGAAACCCGCCTGATCGGCGCTTCTACCGATTCTGAGTTTGTTCACGCTGCATGGAGAAGAGATCACGACGATCTGCGTGATTTGAAATTCCCGATGCTTGCCGATACTTCAAAATCATTGGCTGAAGACCTGGGCATTTTAGAGCCTACCGAAAAAATCGCTTACCGCGCTACTTTCATCATAGATCCTCAAGGTATCATCCGTTGGGTATCTGTTAACGACCTGAGCGTTGGCCGTAACGTGAAAGAAGTATTACGCGTACTTGACGGTTTACAAACTGACGAGCTTTGCCCTTGCAACTGGGAAAAAGGTCAGGAAACTTTAACTGTATAACATTTAAGCTTAAAGCCAAAGGCTAAAAGCTTAAAACGAAAGGCTCAGAGCAAAGAAAGTAAATGCTTTCGGCTTTGGGCCTTTTCTTTAATTCAAAAAAGCTGAAAGCGAAAGGCCAAAAGCTTAAAGCCAGAAAAGAAAAGCTTTTGGCCTTAGGCTTTTAGCTTTCGGCTAAAAAAATTCAGATCAAAACACAATATGAACGAAAGCACCGAAGTGATCCAGGAGATACTTGAAAGTATCGGATTAGATAAAAATTACCGTACCGCCAGTCTTACCTTATTAGAAACAGGCGAATCACGCTACCTGCGCGATTTAAAACTAAACTTTACCAGCACCCTTACCTCGGCCCATTTAACCAATAAAGAATGCGCCTTGTTAGGTTTGGCTACCGCCGTGAACAATAATAACCTGCCGCTTACCAACTATTTCACCAAATACGCTAAACAAAACGAAGCTACCGATGCCGAAATTGGCGAAGCTGTGGGTTGCGCCTCGTTGCTGGCCTCAAACAATGTGTTTTACCGTTTCAGGCATTTTACGCAAAAGGAAAAATACACCCAGATCCCGGCCCGCATCCGTATGCAGCTGATGATGAAACCTGTTACCGGTAAGGAGTTTTTTGAACTGGCCAGCCTCGCCGTATCGGCAGTTAACGGCTGCGAAATGTGCGTGAACGCTCACGAAGATTCGCTGATCAAATTAGGCACTACCGAAGAGCGTATTTTTGATGCCGTACGTATCGCCTCATTAGTTACCGCCACCGGAAAAATTGTATTTTAATAAGCTTTGCTTATTTTAACGATAAAAAAGGCATGAAACGATTAAATTTCATGCCTTTTTCATAAATAGTATTTTATTGCCGAATAAAATTTGCGTTTATTAATTAAATTCCAGTAAATTTATACCTTAAGATTAAACAAACCCCGGCAACATTATTTTTTTTAAAACAATTGTTCCTTCGGGGGGAGTAACTTAAATTTTAATTGTTAATTTTTTTTGGGGAAAGCCGTTCCGGTAATAGTGGAACGGCTTTTATCATTTAGTGCGCGTCGGTAGCGGCTTTAAGCTTTTTAAACGGCTGCAGGTAAAGCAGCGGAATGGAGAACAACATCACCAGGCCCGAAATCCAATAAGCATCATCATATGTTAGCAACATGCTTTGACGGGTAACCATGCCTTCAATAGCCTGGTAAGCCATATGGGTAGCATCCAGCATTGATTTACCTTTGGCCATAAAGCCCTGGGTAAGCATATGCAACCTATCATTAAACGGCGTGTTGTATGGGTTGATATTGGTAAGCAGGTTATTACGGTGTACCCCCTGCCTGATGTGGATAATGGTGGTAAGCGTAGCTATACCAAACGAACCGCCCAACTGGCGCATCATATTGTTCAAGCCAGATCCCTGCCCCAGTTCGGGCCCTTTTAAATCGGCCATAGCCAAAGTGGTAAGCGGCACAAATAAAAGCGCCATACCCACACCACGGATCAGTAATGGTATCAATACATCCTTCTCGCCGGTAGCCAGCGTTGAACCTGCCAGCATATGGGTAAACACATAAAACAAAAACATACCTGCCGTAGCCATAAATTGGGCTGGGATGCCTTTATTCAGCATCTTACCAATAAACGGCATCATCACAATGGTACACAAACCGCCGGGGAACAATAATTCGCCGGTTTGCTGCGCGTTAAAACCCAACAGGTTTTGGCAAAACACCGGGAACACAAACACCGATCCGTACAAACCAAAACCAAGTATAAAGGAGGTAAACATACCCACCGCAAAACTCCGGTGCCGCAGGATGCCAAAGTTTACTATCGGGTGCTCGGTACTCATTTCACGCCATATAAATAATATGGTACCTAATACCGCCGATATGGTTAATATCAGGATGTAGGGTTTGGCAAACCAATCTTCACTTTCGCCTTTTTCCAATACGGTTTGTAAGCTGCCTACGGCAATGGCCAACAGGATGATCCCCCACCAGTCAACCGGTTTACCCTTGGCATCCTTGGGCGTTTCGCGCACAAAGGTATAAGTACAAAATGCAGCCAGCGCGCCTACCGGGATGTTCACGTAAAATATCCAGGGCCATGAAAAGTTTTCAACTATCCAGCCGCCAATGGTAGGGCCTACAGTTGGGCCTACTACCGCGCCTAAACCAAATAAGGCAGTAGCCGTACCTATTTGTTCGCGCGGCCAGGTTTCAAGCAGGATAGCCTGCGCGGTAGAAATCAAACCGCCCCCGGCTACACCCTGTATAATCCTGAACAATACCAGCTCGTTCATGGTATGCGCGTTACCGCACAAAAACGATACGATGGTAAACACAATTATAGAGGTAAGGAAATAGTTTTTACGCCCAAAACGGCCGCCCAGCCAGCCCGACATGGGCAATATAATTACGTTAGCCACCGCGTAACCGGTAACCACCCAGGCCACATCCTCGAGGGTTGCACCAAGGTTACCCTGTATATGCGGTAAGGCTACGTTTACGATAGTGGTATCAATCAGCTCCAGTAAAGAAGCTGTGATCACCGTAATGGTGATGATCCACTTTTTAAAGCCAGTTTCAGCCATGATTGTTATTCTTTAATTACAGATACATTTACGCTCATACCTGGGCGTAGTTTTGCAAGGTCTTCTTTGCTGCCTGATATTTTAATTTTTACAGGCACACGCTGCACAACCTTTACGAAGTTACCGGTAGCATTATCCGGAGGTAATAGTGAAAATTTGGCGCCGGTAGCAGGCGAAAAATTATAAACCGAACCTTCCAGTTTCATATCGGGGTAAGCGTCAACTTCAACCTCAACTTTTAAACCGTTTTTAATGTTGGTTAGCTGGGTTTCTTTGTAGTTGGCGGTAATGTACAAACTGTTATCATTTACAATAGAGAACAAAGTTTGACCGGCCTGAACCAGCTGACCTAACTGCACGTTCTTTTTAGACGCGATACCGCTTGCCGGCGATTTTACAGTAGTGTAGCTTAATTGCAGCTTAGCATAATCAATATCAACCTGCTTTTGTGTTACGCCGGTATTGGTAACCTTTAACTGGCTGCGGATTGTACCAACCTGCTCAAGCGCTGCCTTGTACTGATCCTGTGATGCTTTATAGTTAGCTTTAGCTACATCAAGGTCGGCTTTGGCCTGGTCAAATTGTTGTTGGGTTACCGAGCCGTCTTTTACCAGGTTGGCATAACGGTTGTAATCTTTTTGTACTTTTTCTAAACGGGCCAGGTTTGACGCAACCTGCGCCTTTGCGCCTGCCGAACTTGCCTGGTTAGCAAATATTTGTGATTGGTTTACGCCGATACCTGCGCTTGCGCCAACCTGTGCGGCCTGAGCCTGCTCTAATTTCACTTTATAATCGCGGTCGTCAATTTTAACCAAAGGCTGACCTGCATTTACGTGGGTATTTTCTTCAAAGTAAATCGAGTCAACGTATCCGCCAACGCGCGCTACTACAGGGCTGATATCGCCATCAATCTGAGCATCATCAGTATCAATGTGTTTGCTAAAATAGATGTATTCTTTTATACCGAAAATTACGCCGCCAATCAGTAATACGCCTAATATGATGGGGATAACTTTGTTTTTCTTTTTCGGTTGTTCCGGTGTTTCTTGTTCCTTTGCCATTTTATTTAAAGGTTTTGGGTATTATTATTTGTTAATTTTTCCTGTTGATTTTAATAAAGTATAGTAAGCTAAACCGGCATCAGCTTTAGCCAGTTCTAAGTTGATCTGCGCCTGGTAAAGCAGGGTTTCGGCATCGGCCCTGTCTGTAGCCGAGGCGATATTGCTTTTGTATTTCGATTCGAGGATCTTGTTGTTTTCACCGGCCTGTTCAATAGATGTTTGCAGCAGCTTTACCTTAGCCAACGCCTGGGTGTAGTTCTGGTAACTTTGGTTCACCTCGTCTTTAATCCTGTCTATAGTGATGTTTTTGTTAATCTCCACCTGCTGCTCTTCCAGTTTAGCCTCTTTCACCTTGTTTTTGTTGGTCCAGAGCGAGCCGAAGTTCCATGAGGCGGTTAAACCGATAGATATCGGTGTAATGTAATTACCGCTTTTAGGGATCGGGTTAGCGTTCACATCAACATAATAAGCAGCGGCCGATGCGCCTACCGTAGGCAGTTCATTAGCTTTAATGCTTTTGGTATTAATTTCGGCAACGCGGCTGCGTAAAGCAAACTGTTTAAACTCGGGGCGCGCAGCCATTGCAGTATCCAGGTATGAGGTTAGCGGGGCAACCTGCCTGTCGGCCTCTGTAATCTGATCGATGTTTAGCTGGGTGCCTTCCGGTAAACCTAACAACACGTCAAGGTTGTAGTTGATAATCCGGCGGTTGGTTTCCAGGTCTACACCGTTAACTTCAATGTTTGAGCGTTGCAGCTGGAAACGGAGCACATCGTTTTTGGTTACCAAACCCTGGTCAAAAAAACGTTGCGCCTGTTTAATCTGCGCATCAACGGTACTTAAGTTTTGGGCAACCACTTTTTTGCTTTGCAGTACCTTATAAAGGTTGTAGTAGGAGTTGATGATATCGTAAACTACTTCATCCTTATTATTTTCCACATCCAAACGTGCAACCTGGGCAAGCAGATCAGTTGATTGACGGGCATATTTAAGTTTATTACCGCCAAATATGGTTTGATTTAAGCTCAGAATCCCCAGATATGCGTCAGCATGCGATGGCAGGTTAAAGCTCTCTTCGCCAAGGGCAAGCCTGTTGGCCGGAATCTGAGCCCGGTTATAACCAAAGCTTACCTTACCTGTTGGCAGGGCCTGATCTTTAGCCTGGTTGTATTGAGAAATAGCCTGTTCAACTTTGGAGTTCGACAGCTTTAAGGTTTTGCTGTTTTCAAGACCCAGTTTAATGGCCTCGTCAAGCGTGATAGTCCTGTCTTGAGCGGCGGCTGCAAAAGGCAGGCTTAATACTATGAGGGCGATGCTGCCGCGTAAAACGGCCCGCAACACCTGCTTTAATAGTTTAAGGTGTTTGGTTTTGTTATTTAGAGTTGTCATGTTCATTAACTAAGTATGCTTTTAATAGTCGTTTCATATATGTTTTTACACGGGGTTTGAGTTCTTTCTCCATAAATTCCACATCGCGGATGTCATGGCCAAGCACAATCGAAGATAGCTGCGGCATGTTAACTATATAATTTTTTGTACCGAACATGGTAGCTATAACTAATGGCACATCGGCATCCTTGTAAAACTGGCCGCTGCTTACACCCTCTTCAATGATCTTTTTTACCTCGTTAACGTTTACCATCAATATCTCTAAGATCTTATCGGTAAGGTCGCCGCGTTTGTTCATAGATAGCTCCCGGTTAATAAGTTTCTGAAAGCAGTTATTGGCTATAATGCGCTCAACATAATTCTCGATACATTTTTCCAGTTTATCCCATGGTGTCATGCTGCCATCACTGCCGATGTTTTGGAGCAGTGTGCGGAAAGAGTTAATCTTACGTTCAAAAACTGCCAGGAAAAGCCCTTCTTTGGAGCCGAAGTAATAGTTAAGCATGGCCATGTTTACACCGGCCTCACCCGATATGGTACGGGTGGAAGCGCCGTCATAACCCAAATCCGCGAACACCTTTTCGGCTACATCGAGGATATGCTCTTTTTTATCTGTTTTATCTTTTTCCATTGTTTTAACGGCACAAAATTAATCAAACGATTGATTAAGCGTATCGGATTAAAGCAGAAAAAGTTAATCAACTGATTAAGATTACCACAGAATGACAAATTTGTTTTATGGGTATTGAAATTTTAATAAAAATCCGAACTATCCGTTACAACATTCAATAGTAATTTCAACAAATGTTAACATATTTATTGTACCGGTAATCCAATTGTTATATTGTTGATACAGCAAATGCGGAATATCTATCTTTCAATATATTTGTTGTTATGAAGCGTATCTACCTCATTGCATTACTATTACTAACAACCGTTTTCTTAAAAGCCCAAACCAACCCGCCAACAGATCCCGGCAGCATCCAGCAAAACTTTAAAAAGCTTAATGTATTGGGCAGCGTACTATACGTAGCCGCCCACCCCGACGATGAAAACACCCGCTTGCTTGCCTACCTGGCCCAGGAAAAGCATTACCGCACGGGCTACCTGTCGCTCACCAGGGGTGATGGCGGCCAGAACCTGATAGGTAACGAGCAAAGCGAACTTTTGGGGCTGATCCGTACGCAGGAACTATTAGCGGCCCGACGCGTTGACGGCGCCGAGCAGTTTTTTACCCGCGCCAACGATTTCGGTTTTTCGAAAGGGCCGGAAGAAACGCTAAAAATCTGGGATAAAGAAAAAGTGTTGGGTGATGTAGTTTGGGTGATCCGTAATTTCAGGCCCGATGTAATCATTTGCCGTTTCCCTACTACCGGCGAGGGGGGCCACGGCCACCATACCTCGTCGGCCATACTGGCGCAGGAAGCTTTTACTGCCGCTGCCGATCCAAACCGCTATCCGGAGCAGTTAAAATATGTAAAACCCTGGCAGGCCAAACGCCTGTTGTGGAACACCTTCAATTTTGGCAGCATTAATACCACAGCCGCCGACCAGTTTAAGATAAATGTTGGTATTTACAACCCTGTATTAGGCAAGGCTTACGGTGAAATAGCCGCCGAAAGCCGCAGCAACCACAAATCGCAGGGGTTTGGTTCGGCTAAGCAACGCGGCGAAGCTTACGAGTATTTTAAAACTATTTTAGGTGATGCCCCGCAAAATGATTTGATGGATGGCGTTAATACTACCTGGAAGCGGGTTAAGGATGGCGACGCCATTGAGGCTACCTTAGGTGTGATCGCTAAAAGCTTCAATCCCGAAAGCCCGGAGAAATCCGTTCCCGCCCTGATCCAGATGCTCGGCAAAGTGGAAAAAATATCAGATACTTACTGGCGGGAGCAAAAGGTGAAAGACCTGAGTAACTTTATAGCTGCCTGCAGCGGTTTATGGTTTGAGGCTTATGCTACCGAAGCTACCTATGCCCTGGGCGATAACATCAGTATCCGCGCGCAGGCCATCAACAGGTTTAGCAACCGGGTAAAGATTAACAGTATCACAAGTGAGGATAATACCGTAGCGCTTGATAGCAAGGTGTTGCCCGAAAATGAAGTGCAGACTTTTGATGCCACGATCACCGCTTCGCGCTTAACACAGCCTTACTGGCTGGCGCAACCGCATCCTATAGGTATTTATACCCTGCCCGATAATACCCTGGCGGGAAACCCCGAAAACCCCGACCTGCCAAAGGTTACCTTCCAGTTTATTATTGAAGGCAAGCCGCTAAATATCGACAGGAGGCTGGTGTACAAATTTGTTGACCCGGTTCGGGGTGAGGTTTATCAGCCCATCGAGATCACGCCGCCGGTAACCGCTAACATTGAAGGTAAGGACTATATTTTCAACTCGCAGCAACCTCAAACAGTACTGATTAACCTGAAAAGTTTTACCAAAGCAAGCGGTAGCATCAGCCTGAAGCCGGTGAATGGCTGGAAGATCAGTCCCGAAAAAATTGATTTTACCGATAAGGATAAAAATGATGAATGGTCGGTAGCCTTTACCATAACCCCAACGGATGCCAAACCCAAAACAGCTGAGCTGGAAGCAGTGGTTAATGCCAACGGCAAGCCGTTTTCACTAAGCCTACGCCGTATCAGGTACGACCATATACCGGCTATTACCTTATTCCCCCCGGCTCAAACCAGGCTGGTTTACCTCGACCTGAAAACGGCAGGCAAAAAAATAGGCTACATAGCCGGTGCCGGCGACCAGATGCCCGAAGCGCTGCGCCAGGTTGGCTACGAAGTACGAATGTTAACTGAAAATGATGTAATGAACGCCGATCTTTCCGTTTACGACGCCATTGTTACCGGTGTGCGCGCTTATAATGTGAATGAGCGGCTTATTTACCAACAACCCAAACTATTGGAATACGTTAAAAACGGCGGAAACCTGGTGGTGCAATACAATAATAATAATGGCATAGTGGTAAAACAGATAGGCCCCTATCCATTTACGGTAGTTAACCGCAGGGTAACTGATGAAAACGCGGCGATAACCGTTTTAGACCAGCAAAACCCGGCGCTTAATTATCCCAACAAAATAACCAACGACGATTTTAGCGGTTGGATCCAGGAGCGGGGCTTATACTTTGTAACCAATATCGACCCGCGGTACAAAGCCATTTTGCAAATGAATGATAAAGGCGAAGAGCCATTGAACGGCTCACTGATAGTGGGCGATTATGGCAAGGGAAGGTTTGTATATACGTCGCTGGCATTTTTCAGGGAGCTGCCTGCAGGCGTACCGGGGGCCTACAGGCTGTTTGTTAATTTGCTGAGCAGGCCGAAGTAATTTCGGAATTGGATTTTCGATTTCGGATTTTCGGCAGCAGTAATTAGATACATGTGCGCGGGCCACGTTAGGGATAGTAGTGGAAAGCCCACAGCGCGGTTTGGCATTGCGTGCGGGCAAAGCGAGGACTTGGAACGGATAGCCCGGCCGCAGGCAACGCCCATATCTTGAACCGTTGATTTTTTTTGATTACGTTGATTTTGCTGATTTTTGTCTGAACCGGGATTTTGGGAGATTTATAGGATTAAGTGTTTTTTTTATCAACTATGAGGGTTCAGGCAAAATCTTGTCCATCCCCAAAATCCACTCAAATCCCGATTCAGACAAAACACTTGCATGCGGTCGTGAAGACACGACCGCCGGGGTAAAACCTCGGTTCAGACAAAATCATACCCATCCTAAAAATCTACCCAAATCCCGGTTCAGACAACAAGAAAATCCTTTAATAAACAACCTAATTTAAACTACCAAACCCTACACAATCCTTTTACAAAACAAACTTTGGTAAAATTCAATTAATCACCTATTTTTGTTGCAATCATATACATAACATCATGGGACACCATAAAGAAGAAAAAGATAACTTAGATTACATATACTACCTGGTAGGCTTATTGAGCGGCTTGTTTATAGGTTTTATTCTGGATGTAGGCTTCACCTGGATTTTTGTAGGTGGTATTTTAGGCTTATTAACTGCTGCTGCATACATCGCCGTGTTAGTTCGTGGCCGTAATGAAGAGGCCTGATCCCGACCTCCCTTCATTTATAAAAAATTGGAACCAGTTTTACGGCATTGTTGCCGCATGGCTGGTTTTTTTAGTTTTAGTATTTTGGCTCATTACCAAATTTTTTGAATGAGTTTAACCGACTGGATCGTACTCGCCCTTACCATCCTCACAATTGTTACCTACGGCATCTGGAAAAGCGGCAGGAATCAAAATATCGACCAGTTTCTGGTTGGTAACCGTTCATTGCCCTGGTACCATGTAGGCCTCTCGGTAATGGCCACGCAGGCCAGCGCCATTACTTTTTTATCGGCACCTGGGCAGGCTTATTCAGACGGGATGCGCTTTGTTCAGTTTTACTTCGGGCTGCCGCTGGCCATGATTGTGCTTTGCATCACCTTTGTGCCCATTTTTCATAAACTAAAGGTTTATACAGCTTACGAGTTCCTGGAACAGCGCTTTGATTTGAAAACACGGGCGCTAACTTCTTTTCTTTTTCTGATACAACGGGGGCTATCTACCGGTATCACTATTTATGCCCCATCAATCATCCTGTCAACCATATTAAATATAAACACGGCTTATACCACAATATGTATTGGTAGTGTTGTAGTGATTTATACCGTTTACGGCGGCAGCAAGGCGGTATCTTATACTCAACTGCTGCAAATGAGCATTATTTTCCTGGGCATGTTTTTAGCAGGGGCGCTGGTGGTGTACTTGTTGCCAAACAACGTGAGCCTGGTTGATTCGTTAAAAATGGCGGGTAAAATGGGCCGCATGAATGTAATTGACTGGAAGTTTGACCTCAGCAACCGTTATACGCTCTGGAGCGGATTAATCGGCGGTTTCTTTTTGCAGCTCTCTTACTTCGGTACCGATCAAAGCCAGGTGGGGCGATATTTAACCGGCAGTTCGGTAGGGCAAAGCCGTTTGGGATTGATCATGAACGGATTGATTAAAATACCCATGCAGTTTTTGATATTGCTGATCGGTGTACTGGTATTCGCTTTTTATCAGTTTAACCGCCCCCCTATGTTTTTTAATCAGTACGAGGTAAAGCAGATCAAAAAAAGCAGCTACGCCACCCGGTACAATTACCTCGACCGGCAATACACCCAGGCCTTTGAAGAAAAAAGGGTAAAAGCCAACGAACTGATTGAAGCTATCGACAGCAAAAACGAGGATAAAATAAACCATGCCCAGCATCAGTTAAAAGTTGCCGATACCAAGGCAAGCACCATCCGGCAAAACGCCATCCAGCTGATGAAGAAGAATAACCCGAAAGCCGATGAAAATGATACCAATTATGTATTCCTGAGTTTTGTTACCCGGTATCTACCCAAAGGATTGATCGGTTTGCTGATCGCTATCATCTTCCTGGCCTCTATGGGGTCGACAGCCAGCGCATTAAATTCCCTCGCTTCAACCAGTGTAGTGGACATCTACAAGCGGATTATTAATCCCAACGCTACAGATCAAAATTACCTGAATGCTTCCAGGCTGGCCACCGTATTTTGGGGAGTGATCTGTATTGGTATGGCACTTTACGCAAGCAGGATAGGTAATTTACTTGAGGCGGTAAACCAGTTAGGGTCGTACATTTACGGAACTATCCTCGGGGTGTTTATTGTGGCCTTCTATCTTAAAAAAATAAACGGAACAGCTGTTTTTACAGCGGCGATCATCACCGAGGCTATTGTTTGTGGTTTGGGTTATTTTGATGCCATTGCTTATTTGTGGCTCAATGCTATCGGCGCTGTTTTAGTGATTGTTATTGCCGGATTAATCAGCATGTCACCCCCCGCAAGGACCGCCCATAGGGTATAATCACGGGATTATCCTTAAAATAAAACAGGCCGGTATGTTAAACCGGCCTGTTTTAAAGAGCCTCTTCCGGCAATACCGGGTGCTACTTGTTTTATTCTTTAGCATGATTTAGCGCCTCCTGGTTTAACCGGGCGTATTCTTCATCATTGTTGGCTTTCGCTAAAGCTATACCAGCCTCGGCAGCCGCTATGGCACCGGCCTTGTCACCTTTGCGCAATAACAGGCGCGATTCCCAAAGTTTATACCACGGGCCTTTAGGCTCAAGTTTTTCGGCTTCGTAAACCCAGCCTAAGGCCTTGTTTACATCTTTATTGTTTTCGTAATAGTATTGTATGGCATTAAAATAATAGGGTTTGCGGTCGCCTTTCATCAACTCGTCAATATTGGCTGTGATCTTGGCGTCATCATCTGTTTCCATGTGGATGTAGGCGGCTGTTCTGTCCCAAACCAGCACCAGGTCGCACGATTTTACGTTCGAGTTAACAAAAGCCATGGTAAATGTTTCGCGTTTTTCGCTGGTATGGGTTGGCTTCACGTTGAAACGCAGAAAATCCTGGTCTTGCTTATAACTGTAGGCGCCCCATTGTTTCACTACTTTATTCAGGATGATGGTCCACTCGTTTTTGTTGGGGATACTGAACAGTGAGTAAGTGCCTGCCGGAACAGGGTTGCCCTCTATAATTACTTTTTCGGTAAAGGTAATGGTAGTTGCGGCGTTGGCTCCTGTGCGCCATACCTCGCCGTAAGGAATGATACCGCCGAATATTTTGCGGTCTTTTACATTTGGACGGGAGTAAGTGATGGTTACTTTTCCTAATCCGAAATCCTGGATAATGGTTTGGGTTGAGCTGGCCTCGGGTATGCGGGGCACTTGCGCGTACGATTTAATGCTGAAACAACAACACGCGATCAGCATGCTGAACAGGAACACGTAGGTTTTTTTCATGATCTATAGTTTTCGAATCTAAGATACCAAATGTTTTAACGTTGATATTATTGTGTATGACCTAAAAATATTTTAGGGGTTTAGCAGGCTGAGTATAAATTGAAAAAAAAGATTTGGATCAACATACGTGCGTTATAAAAAGATGCCGAAAGCTGCCTTTAACCGTATGCTATATATTTAATTTCCTGCCCTGCGTTAAGTGCCTCCGGCCGGGGGCTACCTATCCCCGGGCTCAAAATTACCGGCGCTTTATTACCTTTGCATCCATGATCAATGTTATATTAAAAAAAGGCAAGGAAAAAGCGGTATTGCAGCGGCATCCCTGGGTATTTTCGGGCGCGATAGAAAAAGTGAAAGGCAAACCCGCTAACGGAGATGTGGTGCAGTTGCTTAATTCGCAAGGCGAATTTCTGGCCTATGGCTTTTATAACGATCAATCGCGCGTTACGCTGCGCCTGCTGGAGTGGAATAAAGATGTGCAGGTTAACGAAGCCTGGTTTCGGGAAAAAGTTGCCGCTGCGGTTAAAAGCCGTGCAAATATCCTTGCGGGAGGTACCAATACCTGCAGGCTCATCTTCAGCGAGTCGGACTACCTGCCTGGCTTAATTGTGGATAAATACGCCGGGCACTTGGCTGTACAGGTACTCACCTCCGGCATTCAGAACATGATGCCGGTTATTATTGATGAACTTAAACAATTACTAAATCCGGAGAGCATCTCCGATAAAAGTGATAACGCCTCCCGCGCTCACGAAGGTTTGGCCGAAGCCGAAAATAAAGTATTAGCCGGCAGCCCGCCACCCGAACTGGTTGAAGTACTGGAGAATAACGTGGTTTACGGCATTAACATTACCGAAGGTCAAAAATCCGGCTTTTACTGCGATCAGCGCGATAACCGCCACGTATTAGCCCTGCATACTAAAGATAAAAAAGTACTCGATTGCTTTTGTTACACCGGGGGCTTCACTTTAAACAGCCTTAAAGAAGGAGCGGCATCAGTAACCAGTGTAGACAGTTCGGCGCTGGCTATTGAAACCCTGGCCGAAAATATCAGGCTGAACAACCTGGATGCCTCGAAACACAGGGCTATTAAATCGGATGTAAACGCGCAATTGCGCAAATTCAGGGATGAGGGCGAGAAGTTTGACGTAATTGTGCTCGATCCACCTAAATACGCGCCGTCGCGCTCGGCTTTAACCCGTGCATCAAGGGCTTATAAAGATCTGAACCGTTTGGGTATGCTGCTGCTTAACGAGGGTGGCTTGCTGGCAACCTACTCCTGCTCGGGCGCTATGGATATGGAAACCTTTAAACAGGTAATTGCATGGGCCGCGCTGGATGCCGGTAAACAGGTTCAGTTTATATACCAATTTCACCAACCTGAAGATCACCCCGTACGCGCATCGTTTCCGGAAGGTGAGTATTTGAAGGGGCTGCTTTGCCGGGTATATTAAATCCTAAAAAGGGAGTAACCGTATAACCGCCGCAAAATTAGCAACGCCAACCTGCGGCAGTTATCTTAATTTATCCCTTGTTATTAAGCCAAAGGTTTACAGGCTTATCAATTTCAGCGCTAAAAGGCAATTCAATTTTTTTGCCCGCCCCGGCAGATGCATAGGCGGCGTAAATCAACTCCAGCACCGCGCGACCGTCTTCACCGGTAACCAGCGGGGGTTTATCGTTCTGCACACAATCAATAAAGTGTTTCAGTTCGTGCGGGTAGCCCTGGTTAAAGGCTTCCTCAAAAATGGTATAACTCCAGCCCTGGGTGGTATCGGTTTTTTCCATGGCATAGCCGTAGCCGTTTTTGCTGTAGGTTACCGCGGCATTGCCCATAAACAAGTCGGCATAAATTACGCCGCCCGTACCGTGAATTTCGCAACGGTCGTCCATACCGCCGTGCTTGGCCCAACTGTTTTCGGCTACGCCGGTTACCCCGTTTTCAAACTCTACAATAATTACAGAATTATCTTCACCTTTGGTACGTTCTTTATGTAATACGGTGCTCATGCTGGCGTAAACGCTTTTGGGTTTGGCATTATTCAGCATCCACCTAAACCAGCCCAAAGCATGGCAGCCCATATCCATAATCACCCCGCCGCCCGAAAAATTGATGTCATAAAACCAATCCGAATGCGGCCCGGAGTGCTTTTCGCCCTGTTTCAGCATATAAATTTCACCCACGGCACCTTCCTTTACCAAATGCCTTGCGCGTTCATATTTAGGAGCAAAGCAAAGTTCTTCGGCGTACATCAGTTTTACATTGTTGGCCTTGCATACGGCAATCATTTCGTCGGCTTCTTCAAGCGTTACAGCCAGCGGCTTTTCTATGATAACATGCTTGCCGGCCCTGGCCGCCTTGATGGTAGCTTCGGCATGCAGATAATTGGGCAGGCAGATATCTACCACTTCGCAACCTGATTCGGCGATTAACTGATCAATATCATCAAACCATTGAGGGATATGGTATTTATCGGCAAAGGCCTGCGCTTTTTCAGCTTTTCGGGCGTAACAAGCCACCACTTCGGCTTCAGGAATAAAGCGATGGTACGATTCCATATGGATATCGGTTATAAAACCGGCGCCCAATATGGCAACTTTGGTTCGTTTCATATAAAGTATTGTATAGTTGGCGCTGATAATTGGGCAGCGCGCAGGATTTAAAGGTTATGAATACTATTCAAGATTAATGAATAATATTTTAAAATTGAAAAGCTTTGAGGAGCTTTCTAAAAACTATAGTACTATTTAACAAACATTGGCCCGCTCAATCGCCGCGGGTTGGCTTTACCCCCTCTAAATCTCCCCCGGGAGGGGAGACTTTTGAAGACTTCCCTTCCGGAGAGGGTTGGACGGGACTACCCCTCCAGCACATGCTTCTTAATAAATTCGATAGTCGATTCTGGCAGGGCGTTGCCGCTGGCTTGTTTCAGGCTACCATCCGGCCCAATCTCCAATTCGGCGTTGATATTGTTGTCGATAAAAACGTGTAACTTGTTTTGCTCTTTTTCAACCTTGCAGGTAAGCTCGCGTTCGGCGTAATTGATCAGAAATTCATATTTCCCATCTTTAGCTGCAGGTATCGTGTCATTTTGATCTTTCATAGCGATGTATTTAATAGAATAACATCGCCGGGAGCAGGATGGTTTAATTTATTGACAAATAAATAGATGTTTGCACACCCATTATTGAGGGCCTAAAAAAAAGAGATAGCCCGCCGGCTGTCTCTTTTTTTAATTTAAGTTGACTGACCTCATTATTTATCATAAAGAACTAATTGGTTAGATCGATAATAACAATTGACCAAATATAAGCACTATAGATTTAGTAGACTAATTTTTTCGATAAAAAATAGCAACTTTTTTCTCGTTTTGATCAGTTTTTCTTCACAGAAGGTGATTTATTAACAATACTGTCCTTTTTTATGCCATTTTGAGGGCCTTTTGGAAGGTTTTTTCCAATTATCGTATCCTTTTTAATTTTTATGGTATTATTCTTCCCGGTATCAGCTTTTAATGTGCTATCCTGCATGTTTTTTATTCCAGGGGCCTTAAGGCTGTCCGTTTTTGCTCCAACGCCGGGCTTGCCTATAGCAGGCCTGGCGGGTGCATTTTTTGTGCCCGGTTTTGCCGGGGCGGGCTTCTTTTTGACTTTCTTTTTAATGATATCTTCTTTTGAGGCCGGTCGCTCCTTGGGCTTCCATAAAAAGCCTTTCAGGATCTTATCATCCTCTTTAACTTTATCAATAGGGATGTAACGGTTTTCGGGCTTTGTTAAAAAGAAAATATCAGTAGCCTGCTTATCTTTAAAGGCAACGCGGATCCGGCTACTCAATGAGCGCTGCATCCCCGATACTTTCCCGCTGTCGCGCTGAAAAAATATAGTTTCCGCATTTCCTACCGCATACATCTTATCCAGCTTATCATCTTTAAAATAGCCGCGCATCCGTTTACCCGATACCTGGTTAAAATGAGTGGAGTCATCTTTATCAATATTTACAATGAAGGCAGAGGGGAACAATTCAATGTTATCCATCTTTTTATGCCGCATTTGCAGATAAACCGTATCGCCCGATAATTGCGAACCCTGTGTCCAGATAATGGGGTTTACATACATACGCATGGTCGAATCACTGTTGGCGTAAAAAATAGAATCGGATTTCGCCTGCAGGTCTGATTTAAAGATTTTAGCATGGTGATGGGCTATCAGCATCCTTACCCGCGCGGTATCTTTTACATCTACCGGGTATTGTTTATAAACCGGGTCGCGTTCCATCTGTACACGGTACAGGCTATCCTGTTTTGCTTTTTTGGCTGCCGCTATAGCATCTTTTTTGCGCTGCAACGAATCGTTAACCGGTTTGGGCTTGCCAAAAAAGTCGCGGTGCAGGTAGCTGGTATCTTTAGGGATCCGGAGATACCTTGCCTCCAGGAACTTCGATGCTTTTTTATCGGCAATCAGTTTGCGCTGCTTCAAGGTGGTATCGTGCTGGGTGCGCTGCCGTTCCTGGTAAGCTTTAAGATTTTTATAGGTCATGATCTGCGTTTCGATGGTATCGGCAGTCATGTAAATCGAATCGCGTTTGATATGGCTGGTATCTTTGGCAATCACAACAGGTGCTTTAGTAAGCGGCTTTACTGTTACTTTATTGCCCTTTGCCGGTATTATGGCGTTGGCCACCCCCGCCAGCATAGTTACGTTTTTAATATTGGCTTTGTCCTTATTACTAAGTTTTAACGTGGGGGCTGCCTTCAATGCCGAATCAACCAGCTTTGGGTTTTTCTTTATTTGATCTGTGGCGGTTTTCACCACCTCATCTGACGGAACGGGGGGCAAATCCTTATTGTTTTTCAATGCATCCTGTGCCAGTTTGGTGACCATATCAACATTGGCGCTATCTTTTTTACCAATAGCGAAGGGTTGCTTAACAGGAATAGTATTGGCAGGGGCTTTACGGTTGCTATCCGGTTTTATGGCACCTGCAATTTTGGTCAAATCGGTAAGCTTCTTGTCGGAGGCCTTTGCATTTTTTGTTCCGGTAGGTAACGGCTTCTTCGCCGAATCGGTTTTGGTGGTATCCTTTTGTTCGGAGACCAGTACTACATAGGCATTTTCCGTAACGATGGTTTTCTCATCGGCCCGGTAATAAGTGGCCAGATCACCTTTAATGGTTACCTTTTGTTCACGGTCTTCAAATGTGATGTTTTTCACAGCCCGGCCGTAACCCTTCAGTTTATCATAAAACAGGCTGTCTCCTTTCAATGATTTGGTGCCCTGCCTGTATGAGTTTTTTTTACCGAAATTGGCCTGCTCGGTAATGGTATTGTACTGGCCGTTTTCGGTGTAAAGGGTATCTTTATCTTTAGTACCGTAAATATTGGTAGGGCCGTAAAAGTAGGAGATCCGTGTACCTGTATTATAGCGCAGCGTATCGGTTTTAATCAGCGCATCTACCGTAGTAAGCACTACATCGTACCTGAAATAGGAGTCGCGGCTGAAGGCAAAATAATACCCGTTTTTACTGGTTAACACGTTATCCTTATTGATCAGCTTACCGCCTCCGGTGTAAGTACCTACCCTGCTGGCCGTGTTATAGGTAAGGTAATTGGTGGTAAGGGTGGCATCACGGTCAACCATTTTCACGTTATCAGTAAGAATGGCAATTTTGGTGTTACCGTTATAATTCAGTTTATCAGAAAATATATTCAGCGTATCGCCCTGGTTAATGTTTACGTTACCAAAAGCATCAAACGAGTTCAGATCCGGATAAAAATAAGCGCTATCTGAGCGTAACAGGGAATAATCCTGCTTAAAAGTACCTTTATACACCTTTACCAACTGCTTGCCGTTTATTTTTGTGGCGGTACTTTTTTCAGATTGTATCAGGTTTACAATCGATTTTTTTTGGGCCATAGCCGCAGTTGCCGGCACCAAAAGCAAAAAGCATAAAATGTATTTCCTCACTTGGCAAAATTAGTTTTTTGTCGGGGTTATTAAATTAATAATTTTGATGAATGCTGCCAGTTAATCAGTTTGTTAATTTTGTTGAGCAAAACGCTTTGTTTAACCGCGCCACCCCTATCCTGGCAGCGGTAAGCGGCGGCATCGATTCGGTTTTAATGGCCCACCTGCTTAAGGCGGCAGGGTACCATTTTGCTATTGCCCATTGCAACTTTCAACTCAGGGGTGATGAAGCCCTGCGCGATCAGCAATTTTCACAATCGCTGGCGGCTCAGCTTAAAGTAGCGTTTCATACCATCAATTTCGATACAAAACAGTACGCCAACCAACATAAGATCTCCATCCAGATGGCGGCCCGCGATCTGCGTTACCAATGGTTTGATACCTTGTGCCTGCAATCAGGCTATGAGGCTGTTGCGCTTGCTCACCACCAAAACGATACTATCGAAACAATATTGTTGAACCTTACCCGAGGCACCGGGATTGCCGGGTTGCATGGCATTTTACCTAAAAACGGAAAACTGGTAAGGCCGCTTTTGTTCCTGGGCCGCGATGAGATACAGACCATTGTTACTGCCGAAGGTTTAAGTTTTGTGGAGGATAGCTCGAACGCCTCGGCTAAATACGCACGCAATAAGATCAGGCTGGAAGTGGTGCCGAAATTGAAAGAGCTAAACCCCTCGCTCGAAAAAACCTTTGAAAACAGCCTGCGGCATTTCCGCGACCTGGAATTGCTACTCGAACTTAAACTTGATGACTTAAAGCAAACTTTAGTGCGGCAGCAGGCCGGCGCTGTTTATCTTGCTATTGAGGATGTAAAAAAGTTAAACCCCAAGCGGTTGCTGCTTTTTAAACTGCTGAATGAATATGGTTTTAATGAAACTACCATTGATGATCTGATCACTTCGCTGGATAAGCATGCAGGCCGGGTATTTGAATCGGGAACACATAGTTTACTACTTGACAGGGAGCACATCATTTTAAAAACAAAAAAAACAACTTTGTTAGCCGATACTATGATCAACGCTGCAGATCACCAGTTAAATTTTGATAATTACAAATTAACCGTACTGCATGACGAAAGTGCGCTGATTATCAAAGATAACCCGCTTGCTGTAGCCATCGATACCGATTTGTTAATTTACCCGTTAAAGCTGCGCGGCTGGCAGGAAGGCGATTATTTTTACCCGCTGGGGATGAAGGGCCGCAAAAAACTGAGCGACTTTTTTATCAATCAAAAAGTGCCGCTGCACCAAAAAAACAAAATCCCCGTTTTAGTAAACGGCAACGACGAAATTATGTGGCTTGCCGGCTACCGGCCCGACGAAAGGTATAAAGTAAATGATAACACTAAAAAAGTTACTATCTTCGAACTGTTTAAACTACCATGAGCGATAAATCTGTTTTTACCGAAAAGCAATACCTTGGCAGGGAATTTATCCCCCTAACCATTCGCCTGGTTTTGGCTATGTTTTGTTTTGCAGCCTACTTTTTTACCGACGAACGCGAACGTAACGGCGACCTCCTGGTAGTGGTTGGCTTCTCCATCATTATCATCTCCATCATTATGGGCTTTTTGCTCCACTTCCGCACCCGTGTGGAAAATAAAAGCGTAATGCTTGATGGTTTGTGGACAACCAAACTGGTAAAGATCGATCTGAACGGTATTGTAAAAGCCGAAAAAGGCACTTACAGCCGCTATTTGTTTAATAACCCCGTATATAACCTGCACACCAAAGGCACTATCCGCTTTTTTACTTCGGGCAATGAGGCTATTCACCTTACCGACAGGGATGGCCTGTTGTATATTATCGGCTCAAAGCATCCTAATGAATTTTTGAGGGCGATTAAGGAGGAGATGAAGAAGTAACCGTAGAGCTTGTTTTTGGGATGAAATTCGTTAAAATTCCAACAAGCCAAACGCGGCAAAATGGCTAATGTTTATGTCCAAAATCGCAAAATGGGGTAATGTATGCTTCTTTAAAATAGCATGTACTTTTAAACTTTCTGAATCTGAAGTAACGAAATATTCGATCGAAACATCGATATCAGCCTGCGCAAATAGCTTTGAATCATTTGGAATCAAATTTCTCTCTTTAAAATTAACATTTCCAGCTCTCCGTTCAGTAAATAATATTCGCGCAAATTCTCCTGTACGCCTTGCATGATCTAAATTAAAAGGGAGAATTCTCAGATTTCTTAATGGCAATTGTTCAATTGAACCTAAAACGCAATATTCCGCAATGCTTATTGTAGAGATTACCAATGTATATTCTTTCTCTAAAAAGTAGCGAAAGTATCCATCAGCATTTTTAAACAGCGGGTCGTTTTCATTTAGAAAGCGAAGAAAGAAACTTGTATCAAGAAGTACTGATTTATGCATCGTAACCTCCCCGCATATCATTTAGCCACTCGTCAACATTAATTTGATTCAGCCAGCCATTCGCCTTTGCTCTCAATTTCTTTAAGTAATCTACATCATATTTAGGGCTGTAGTCCATCATCTCCAAAAACTTAATGGAGCTTTTATCAATCTCTCCCGTTTCGGAGTGCTGTTTACCTAATGCCCTTATTCCAAAAGATTTATAAAGTATGTTATTCTCAAATTCCTCAAGAATTTCTTTAGGTGTATCTACCCTTAATGTACCATAGTCTTCGGTTAAGAGATGAATGTTCGCCTTATCTTTTCCTCCAGCGTCCGTTATTTTTCCATAAAAATAAAATTCCGCTTCAGCCCAAAATGCTTCTGAACGGAAAAATCGAGTATTTTTATCGATAACCAATTGTGTCGTATTATCGAGAGAGGTGCTGATGTTAAATTTAAAGTCTCTCTTTAAAGCAGTTTCCTGAAAAGATTCTATGGCTTTCGCAGTATTCAAATTTAGAAAATCAATATCCCTGGTAGCGTCAATTTGCGCTATTATGGCATTAAAGCCTATAATAGCCTGGATGCTTGTTTTAAATATATGTTTTACTGAACCTTCTTCTAATTGATAGCTTATTGTCGGTCTATCTTTCTTCTCGTTAGGAAATAGCAAATTCTCAGACTGTTCCAATACGCTCATTAACTCGCGTATATCAAGGGTATCCGGCTTTAACTCCAGATTTCCCTTTGTTCCAGTTATTCGAATTTCTAAATAGCCTATCTTTTCCACAATAACAAATCTATTAATTTGATGTAAATTATACGATTAAATTTGATGAATGACAGTTATTATGATTTTTGTTACTCGCTTTCCATCACCCGCATCAACTCCTCAATAAACAAAATAGCCGCCCGCTTACGATAAACACCCTTTTGCCAAAGGATATACGATTGCCGTTTAATCTCTTTTGATTGGATGGGCACCGCAGCCACTTTATTCCAGCCTATAAGCGCTTTCTCGTTCAGTATGGTTGCCCAATGGCCGTTTTCAACCAAAGCCAGCAATGAATGCACATCGTTCAGCTCTATCTTAATATTAGGCACTATCTTTTTCCGGTTAAACAACTCATTAATAAACTCGCGCGAGCTGAAACCTTTACCGGGCAAAATCAATTCCTGTTTAGCTAATTCTTCCAGGCTTATTTTATCCAGCTTAGCCAAAGGATTGTTTTTCGATACCACCATCACTACACTCGAGCTAAACAATTCCTGCATTTCCAAATCCTCATCATCGCTTTCGTTATGGAAGGCAAGGATCATATCCAGTTCGGCCAGGCGCAGTTTTTTCTCTAACTCTTCAGGGTTGCCGTAAGTGATAAAAATTTTGATGCCTGGGTATTTTGTGCTGAAAGGTGCCAGCGCGGGTAACAACAGCGAGGTAAAAGCATAAGATACGCCAAGATTCAATTCGCCGGTGGTAGCGTTCTGCAATTCGCTGATGGCCTGCCTGCTTCGCTGTACGTCGTTTAAAATTTTGCGGGCATGGGCTAAAAAAATATGCCCGGCTTCAGTAATCCTCACATGTTTACCTATGCGGTCAAACAACAACATACCCAATTCCTCTTCCAGTTGTTTAATCTGCTGCGATAGCGTGCTTTGGGTAATGAACACAGCCGAGGCCGCCTCCGTAAAATTCATCGTTTCGGCCGCTTTTACAAAGTATTGCAATTGACGTAGCTCCATAATTAATCGTTTTTACCAATCAATCCTATTAAAACAATCTATTTTACAAATGTATAGTTATGGGCGATATTTGCATCATAAAACAAATCAATAGTTCTTGCATTAAGTACTACCCTGAATTTGCTTTTGTTAGGTTTTGGTACGATGAATGTTTTCCGCTCATTAAAATACCGTAATTTCAAGCTGTTTTTTTACGGTCAGTCAATTTCCCTGATAGGCACATGGATGCAAAAAACAGCAGTTGCGTGGTTGGTTTACCGCCTTACCGGTTCGGCCCTGTTATTAGGTGTGGTCAGTTTTGTAAGCCTGATCCCTTCGCTCATTCTGGCTCCTTATGCCGGCAGTATTGTAGACAGACATAACCGCTACCGCATACTGGTTATCACACAGGTGGTATCTATGCTGCAGGCCGGCGCGCTGGCTTTCATGCTCCTGTTCAGGTTTTATAATATCCCGGCTATTATCGGTTTAAGTTTATTGCAGGGCATTGTAAATGCCTTCGATGTAACCTGCCGCCAATCATTAATGGTTGATATGGTTGATGATAAAAATGATCTGCCTAACGCAATCGCCCTCAACTCAACCATGACCAACCTGGCCCGCATTGCCGGACCAGCCATTGCAGGTATCGTATTGAGTGTATTTGGCGAGGATATTTGTTTCTTCGGCAATTTCATCAGTTATATCCCGGTGCTTACCTGTTTGTTTATGATGAAGTTGAACACCATCGTTCCCGTTCGTTCAGAAAAAAGCATCTGGGCCGAATTGCAGGAAGGTTTTAGATATGTATCGGGCGACCCCGACCTGAGCAGCATGATACTGATGCTCACTGCAAGCAGCCTGTTCGTGATTCCATTTAATACCCTCATGCCTATCTTCGCTAAAGATATTTTTAACGGCGACGCCAAAACCTTCAGCTGGTTTGAAAGCGCCGCCGGTTTGGGTTCGGTAATCAGCGCGGTTTACCTGGCCAACCTTAAAACCAGCAAAAACCTGGTAAAAATCATGAGCACCGCAAGCCTCATTTTTGGCGTAAGCGTATTGATGGTAGCCTATGCAGGTAAACTTCCTTTTGCTTTGATATTTATGGTATTTACCGGCATAGGGATGATGGCGCAAACATCGGCCATCAACACTTACATTCAAACCCACGCCGTTCCGGCCATGAGGGCGAGGGCCATCAGTTATTATGTGATGGCTTACCAGGGCATGATCCCGGTAGGCAGTTTGATGGCAGGATGGTTAGCCGGCGCGCTTGGGCCACGCAGAGCAGTTTGTATAGAAGGTATTATTGGCGTATTGGCTACGGCGCTGTTTGTTTTGTATAAACGAAGGCAGGCGGCATCCGGTAATTTACCCGATAAAACTGTGTTTGGCCGGTTAAGCCGTTAATGCTTTGGAAGCGTAGTATGCAACAATGCATTTGCATCAATTAATAAGTGGCAAATAATGAGGATTTTGATGTTGCGATATCTATAGTAATGATATCCAAAAATCACCCCGATAACAAAAGGCATCAATATGTTGATCAGCGTTCCGTATGAGGCATGTAGTAAGGCAAAGCAGGTAGCCGATATAAAAACAGGTAGGTGTTCGGTTTTAAAAAGGAGTTGCAAACGGCTTTGAATATATCCTCTAAAAACAAGTTCTTCCACTATTCCCGCCGTTATAACCGTAAGGAGCTTTATTGACAGCGGCAGCATTAACATCTGAACCACTAAATTACTCGGCTTAAAACCCATCTGGCTAAGCGGTAACCAAATTAAAACACCTATCAAAACTATCATCAACAGCATCAAAATAACAGATCCGATATAAAACCAAAATGAGTGACGTTTCTCGGGCCAAAGTAAAAGGGGCTGTTTCTCAATTATAGCGGCGTACCAACAAATTGTGCCGAAACACAGCCAATACGTAGTACGTGTTATCAGCAAGCGCCCCGCTATCGCATATCGCGCAGCAAAAGCGAAGTAAGCAGCCAGCAGATGTGCAGTGCGATAACAATTAAAATAAATACTGTAAATTATTTTGCGCGATTCACTTTTTTCAAGCGGCTGTATCATGAGTTAATAAGGTTCAGATTACCAATAATACACAAATAATTATAAAAAAGCCCTTTCAAAATTGAAAGGGCTTTTTGTTATCGTTACATCTTCAAACCAATCTCCCGTAACCTTTCGTCCAGGTATTCGCCCGCGGTAATATCGGTGTACAATTTAGGATGCTCCCCGTCAATGCACGATTCCAGGCTGGTCAGATCCATATCTGATTTGGGGTGCAGGAAAAACGGTACTGAATAACGTGAAAAACCCATCAGCTCGCGGGGCGGGTTCACTACCCGGTGCGTGGTCGATTTTAGTTTATTGTTAGTTAAACGCTGCAGCATATCGCCTACGTTAACTACCAGGTCTTCGCCATGGGCTTTTACCGGGAACCAGGTGTTATCACGGGTTAATACCTCCAGGCCGTCGGCGCTGGCGCCAATCAGCAAGGTGATGAGGTTGATATCTTCATGCGCGCCGGCACGCACCGCGTCGTCGGGCACCGCATCGGGGTTAGTGATCGGGAAATAGTGTAGTGTACGCAGGATGGAGTTGCCGTTATGCACCTTATCGTCAAAGTAATCTTCGGGCAGTTCCAGATAAACCGCTATGGCGCGTAGCAAATGCTTGCCTGCAGCTTCCAGCTTTTTATAAATGTTTATGGTGGTTGTGTTAAAGTCGGGCAACTCGCTTACCACAACGTTTTCGGGATATTGGGCTTTCAGGGCCTCGTCATCGGTAACGGTCTGCCCTATCTGCCAAAACTCTTTCAAATCTGGCGTTTTAAAGCCTTTGGCGGTTTCCTTGCTTTTGCCGGTGTAACCACGCTGGCCCGCCAGCCCGGGGATCTCATATTTTTGTTTTACCTCATCAGGCAATGCAAAAAGCGCTTTTACATCTTCGTAAAGCTTATTTATCAGCTGTTTGCTTAAACCATGATTAGTAATGGTAACAAAACCGGTTTCGTTAAACGCTTTGCCGATATCCTCAGAAAATTGTTTGCGTTCATCGGCTGTACCGTTTATATAGGTATCAAGATCAAGGCGTGGGATGTTCACTGTACTCATGCTTTTGTTTATAACAGGTAGCAAAATTATTTAATTTTTAGCGCGGCACACAAGGTAACAATAATATTTCATGGTATGATGGCCGTGTGTTTAAGGATGTAGGGAAATCGCCTCACCCCAGCACTCTCCAAAAAAGAAAAAGCACCTTGTTTCTTAAAGTCCTCTCCCTTGGAGATGATTTAGGTGAGGCTACACTTAAGATGTCTTTCAAAAGCGATTTCCCTTACTTAAGGGTGTAACCGTATAAAACATTTTTTGATTTAAACGTTTTATACTTCTGCCTGTCATACTTATAACTTAACAACGTGACAGCAACTATTATAAAAACTTGTTACCATGAAATTTATAAATAGAATATGCGGCATCAGCCTGATAGCATTTTTGATCATGCTCGCCGCGCCAAATATCAGCAAAGCCCAGGATGGAGGCTACGTATCCGACCAGGAATTTTACGATGAGCTCGACCCCTACGGCACCTGGGTTTCCGACCCGCAATACGGCAACGTTTGGGTTCCGGATGCCGAAGATGATTTCAGACCATACGCCACCCGCGGCCATTGGGTAGTTACCGATTACGGTAATACCTGGGTTTCGGACTATAAATGGGGCTGGGCACCGTTTCATTACGGCCGCTGGCGTTACGACGATTATTATGGATGGGAATGGATTCCGGGTAATGAATGGGCACCGGCCTGGGTAACCTGGAGGCATGGCGGCGGCTATTACGGCTGGGCCCCGTTACAACCGGGTATCAGTATCAGCATTTCGTTAGGCGGCGGCTATCATGTGCCCGATAACTATTGGGTTTGCGCGCCGCAGGCTTACATTACCAGTCCGCAGATTTATAACTATTATACACCGCGCCCACGGGTAGTGAATATCATTAACCGCACTACCATTATTAACAATACGTATGTTAATAACAACAACACCTACATTACCGGCCCCCGTATAAACGAAATCAGGCAGGTAACCAACAACAGGAATGTGCGTGTTTATAACATAACCAATGTTAACAGGCCAAACGGCGGCGGCAGGGTAGTGAACAACACGGTAAACATTTATCGCCCTGAAGTTAGGAAAGCACCCGACGCAAGACCTGCAAGGGTAGTGAACGCAGTGGCTTACCGTCAGGAAAACCCTAATGCGGGTATTGCCAACAGGGGCCGTGATAACATCACTGTAAATCGTAATAACGCGGCACGATTAAGGGAAATTGCCCGTACTGAAAAACCTGATAACAGGATAGTACAGGTTAACCATGACAGGCCCGCAGCCAGACCAACCGCTGCAGACAATCGTAGCCAGGCACAACCGGCTAACCGTCAGCAACAGTTACAGCAAAGGCAACAGGCACAGCAGCAACAACTGCAACAACGCGCACAAGATGAGCAGCAACGTGAAAGGAATCAACAGGCTACTACTCGTCAGCAACAGTTACAGCAAAGGCAACAGGCACAGCAGCAACGTGGGCAACAAGGCTTACAAAGCAAACCGGTTGATGAGCAAGGTCAGCGCCAGGAACGCCAGCAACAAATGGAGCAGCAGCGTCGGCAACAACAGCAACAACGCCAGCAACAAATGGAACAGCAGCGCCAGCAGCAACAGCAACAACGCCAGCAGCAGATGGAACAGCAGCGCCAGCAGCAACAGCAACAACGCCAGCAGCAAATGGAGCAGCAACGCCAGCAACAGCAACAACGCCAGCAGCAAATGGAACAGCAGCACCAGCAACAACAACAGCAACGCCAGCAAGAGATGGAACAGCAGCGCCAGCAGCAACAGCAACAACGCCAGCAGCAAATGGAGCAGCAGCGCCAGCAGCAACAGCAACAACGCCAGCAACAAATGGAGCAGCAGCGTCAGCAACAACAGCAACAGCGCCAGCAGCAGATGGAGCAGCAGCGTCAGCAACAACAGCAACAGCGCCAGCAGGAGCAGCAACAACGCCAACAGCAACAACGCAGGCCGGCCAACTAAATCAATAATTTTATAACCGCCATAATAAACAGCACGTATAACACATTATATACGTGCTGTTTTTATATTAGGGGCTGATTAAAAAAAATGAAAAAAACGCTGCATTTCTCCTGCTTCATAATCCTGCTGTGGCTGGCAAACTATCATCATACCGTAAAAGCCCAGGAAACGCCGGGTAAACCATCAACGCAAATCAACTTTATTGAAAACTCATGGACCGAAGCTTTAAAACAGGCGGCAAAGCAAAAGAAATATATTTTTGTTGACGCCTATGCATCATGGTGCGGCCCCTGTAAAATGCTAAAAGCCATTACCTTTAAAAACAATAAGGTAGCTGATTTTTATAACGATAATTTTGTGAATGTAGCCATTGATATGGAAAAAGGACAAGGCCCGGCCCTCGCTGCCGAATGGGGCTTACAGGCCTACCCTACCATGATCATTTTTAATAGTAAAGGGAAACCCATATCAGGAACGGTAGGCTATATCCGGCCCAATGACCTGATTAAATTCGGGCAGCGCGCTTTGAATAAATAGTTTCAGGTACTATTTTAAAAAAAGACCGGCTTCCTGGTAAAGGAGCCGGTCTTTTTTTTGATGGATTACCGTTTGGGCTTAACTGTAGATAAAAGTACCAACTAATAGCTCCAATACCTGATCTTTGCTCAATGGCTCATCAAACGCCGCGGTAGCTACCGCTACGGATGTTGTTGATGCGGTTACGCTTGGCAAGGTAGTAAGATCAACTCCTCCCTGTTTTATTGTTTCTTCGCCTGCGTAATTACCGTTTACCAGCGATATGCCGGTATCATTACCTAAGGTGGCAGTGCTGGTAATCCATGGTGAAACACCCAGCAACTGGCGGATAGCCGAAGCATGACGGGCTTCAACCGCGTGGATTGATAACGCCGCTGTTAAAATATCCTTATTGCCCAGCAGGTTTGGCGCCTGCCCCTTATAAGCGCGTACGCCGGTGTCTTCAAAGGCAAGCGCTACCTTCAGAAATAAACTATAATCGCTAAACACACCTTTAAAAGGGCCGTTACCGGTACCACCGCCCGCCGTAAAATCAAATTTTGGCGAAGTAACCGGCGTACCTCCAGATTGAGTGATAGCTGTTTTCAGGAAAGCCACGTGCTGATTTTCGTCATCCTTTACGGTATTGATATAAGCCGTGCCCGAAGCCGGGATCAACCCGGCCGAAGCAGCTCCCTGGTTGTAAAATGACGATTCGAGGTACTCGAGGGTTAACGCGTAGTTCAACACATCAACAACAGAGGTTGTAGCTGTTGCGCCGTAAGCCCTTTTTAGCATAGTGCCCAGGGCAAATGGCACGGCTGCCAGCGCCACCTTCGAACCGAAGCTGGTTATATTTTTGATGGCCGCGCGGCGTGGGTTGAGCCTGTCGTTCAGTTCCGGATCAACTTTTTCTAATTCTTCTACTATATTAAATAAATTCATGGCGATGTGGGTTTAAGCTACGTAACCGTAATTAGATGCATTAACTTTAGTTTTGAGGTAGGTATTGGCGATAGGCAATACCTCGGCAATGGTGGCCGATCTGTTTAAACCATTGCTGTCTACCTGGTCGTCGGCAGCAAATGAACCGGCAACAAGCATATTGCTGATCAATGCCGCGTGCCTGGCCTCAACCGATACAATTTTACCGGCGATGGTTAGATAACCTGCATCCTGGATCAGGTAGCCGGCGCCATCATAAGCTTTAACACCGGTATCTTCAAACGCTTTGGCCGCACCAAGCACTGCAGATTTCTTAGTGAAATCGATCGAGCTGAAATCAACTGTTAAAGCCGGAATGGCATTGCCGCCAAGGGCCTTTTTGAAAAACTCGCGGTGAACAACCTCATGATCGCGGATGCTGGTAAATAACGCCTTTTCGTCGCTGGTCATGCCCGAATAGGGAGAAGCAACTACCTGGATATAAAACGCTGCCTCCAGCTGCTCCAGGGCGTAAGCGTAGTTTAAAATAGCAAGGTCGCCTTTCGCGCCAATATCAATGCCCCCGCCAACAATTACCTTATGATCTTTGTGGCATGCCGCTGTTGCCAAGAGCCCTGCCGAGGCTACCCCTAATCCCGCATAACGCAAAAACGACCTCCTGGCCATGTTAGTTCCGCCTATGCTTTCTTGTTCGGATGTTTTCATAGAAGTTTTGATTTTAAGTGGTATAAATTAGTTTCGTTTTGTAAATGATATACGCCCATATAAACCTTGCAGATTGCAATAAGTTGATAATTAACCTACTCCGAAACAGAGTGTTTAACTTAGAGACAAAATTCAGCTATCAATCCGGGGTGAACCGGGGAAAGGAAATAAGGGAATGATACATTAAAAAAGGCCGAAACACTCTCGCAGTATTTCGGCCCTACATCTACCTATGAAAAACAGTCCTTTTTGGTAAGGACATTAACCTTAATCCAAATTATATGCCAATTGCCATATATGCCCTAATAGCTTGTTTGGGCGGGTTTTTCAACGTTAAAATATTTTCGTTTGGAAACAATTCCCCAAACCGCGCAATATTTGCAATGATGATCAATTCTCTATGAACTTTGAGTTAAACGGAATTTAAATTCCCCGGCAATAAAAAAGGCCGGACAACTCTCGCAGTTATTCCGGCCCTACATCTACCTATGAAAAACAACCCTTTGAGAAGGGTATTATAACTTATTCAAACCAAATGCCAACTGCAAAAAACACTATTAAACGACTAATTGGCAGTTATTTAGACAGTCAAATCGCACCAATGCGTAGAAATGACACCATAATATGGGGAAATGATTATTCATTAGTTAAAATGCCTGCATTTTTAATTCTTATGCAATTAACAGGAAGTAAAAACAAAAAGACCGGTCAAACTCTCGCAGTTTAACCGGCCCTACATCTACCTATGAAAACAACCCTTTTTTGTAAGGGTATTAACTATAATTCAAAGGCAGTGCCAATTACCAAAACGGCCTTTAAAGCACCATTTATGCGTATATTGTGATAACCAGCCATTTATTTTGTAGAAATACTTTCCGTAATTGATGTGAATTTTCCCAGTGGTTAACTTAGGCAAGTACATTAACCGCAAGTAAAAACATCAAGCTTTTTTTATATAATTCGATTTTAAACTACAGCAAAGGGAAAAGTGAAGAAAATACTGTAACAAATTATCGAACATTAAGAAGTGCCATACGCAGCCAAACGAAAAAGCGTTGATAAATGAGATTGGATGAATAAAAAAGGTCGAAACACTCTCGCAGTATTTCGACCCTACATCTACCTATGAAAAACAACCCCTTGAGAAGGGTAATAACATGAAGTCAAACGAAATGCCAATTGTTAAAATACGCCTATAACAGCTTAAAAGCCAATTTTTTAATACTCCGTGTAAGTTTTTTTGTAGATAATTTACCCGGCAATGAGTTTATTTTCCCCATATGGGAAATGATGCCTGAGCAAGCAAACAAATTGTTATAGAAAATGCTTACTATAGAAACCATCCCTACCAAACTTTGTTAATTGACTATTATGGACCACAATGTATATTTACTGGTTACCGATCCAAGAAACCCCTGCCGGGATGTGATCCATTCCAGGGATACACGCCTTAAGGTTAAAGTATTTTGCCTTGACGAGGAGCGGTTTAGCGCCGACGATAATGAGATCCAGCTTTACGGCTATGCCGATCATAAGCTTTATGCCTTCGAAACCATTGATTTAGATGCCGAAGACGCGCTTGATTTGGTAAGCGCCATACAATGGTATGCCAATTACATCGGCGATCCGGAGATGGAAATACTGCCAGAAGACCCGCGACCGCGGGCACAATACAGGGATGTACAGTGATACGCTCAACCTTATATTTCTTAAAATCAGCGCTGTAAAAATTATTTCACTTTTTATTTTGACAAATTAAGTCGGAATTCTATATTTGCAGTCCCAAAACAAGGGGAGCATAGCTCAGCTGGTTCAGAGCATCTGCCTTACAAGCAGAGGGTCACAGGTTCGAATCCTGTTGCTCCCACAAAAATGCCTTTAGCTTCATCTGAAGGCTTTTTTATTAAGTTCATTATACCAAATCAAAACCCAGATAGGTTTTGATTCTTTACCAAAAAGGGAGCATAGCTCAGCTGGTTCAGAGCATCTGCCTTACAAGCAGAGGGTCACAGGTTCGAATCCTGTTGCTCCCACAAAGTGGACCATCAGAAACCACCAAAACCCTGTAAATTGGCTGATTTACAGGGTTTTTTGTTTTAATCCATATCAATTCTACGCAAAGTTTCTCAACGTTTTGGGATCAAGCAAAAAAGTTGGGGGGATAGTTTTATTAGGCATAGATTTTCATTAGTCTAAACATAAAGAACTCGACATTTCTTACTCCTCTGAATTGTGCTCTTAAGGCTTTAATCTTTGCATTGAAAGATTCTGCTGAGGCATTGGTGTGCCTTTTGTCAAAGTAATTGAGAATGGTTTGATAATGGTTTTGGATTGTTCTGGAAACGGTAGCAAAAGCCTTAATACCCGATCTTTCCACTTC
>NZ_QGHA01000007.1 GCF_003148845.1 Mucilaginibacter oryzae
TAAATACATCATAGACGATACAAAAGCTTGCTTTTTTACCTTTCTTAGGTTCAATAAGCAGACTTTTTATAATTGGGAAGATAGACAACTCCAGCCAGGCTTCAAAGGTGATGTTATAGTTCATTACTGCTCTTAATGAGTATGCCGATAGTTTGGCTTGTTTAAAGAACTTCCAATGAGAGCAGGCATATTCTCTGTTCTCTTTTTAATAGCGGCATCAAGACATCGGAAGATTTTCCAGTTGATTAATATCCAGATGAACTTTGCAAGTAGCATGCACTCAAACCGTTCTTTTTTTACAGGTTTTACCCGGCGGAGGTTTAACAGCGATTTCCAACTTTTAAAGATTAGTTCAATTTGCCATCTGAGACGATAAAGCTCAATCACATCTGTTGATTTAAAGATAGCCTGATCTACATTAGTAATGAATACACTGAAACGGCAGCGTTCTTTGTATTCTTCTGAAAGTTCCCTCCCCCGGCTCTTTGCCTGCTTTTGTGCTTTCCTTATCCGCTCCGCCGAAATTTGCTCCGCGACTGGTACCACGATCAGGCGGCATTCAAGCGCGTTTTTACCCTTGTCAAGTATGATTTCAGTTTCAAAGCATACCTGTTTATTTGCCTGCATACGCTCATAAAGTAACGACCAGTCAATCACTTTGCCTGTGGCCTTATCAACGGGTTTCCATTTCGGTTGCAGTCTGTTTAGAAAAAACGCTTTGCTCTCGGCAACCCCTCTTAAATAAGCCATTGTAACATAACCCAGGTCCCGGATATGGAGATCATCTTTGGCTATGCGGCCTGCTGTTTTCTTCGAATAACTTTGATCGTTTTTTGTTGCTTTGGTTAACTCCAGATTCTCCCAATCTCCATTTTTGAGGTCAAATGAATATTGTATGTTCATTAACGGATTGGAAACCGCTCCTCCGTAACCCGGATAACTTTCCTTGTATTCATCGGGTAGGCAGAATTTACAGGAGTCGGTAATCAGTACCCGCGAGAATGGTTGCCATATATCGTGATTGTAGATAACTAATTTGGTAGCCATTTGCTCTGCTAAAACAAGCTTCATAAATTCAACACTACTTTCGTTGAACCGCTTATGAAGACCGACCTTGCTCAATGGCTTATCATTTTGCTTTATCAGGTCATCGCAACAATCCTGGAGGCTAAGCTGGTGATCAATGCTGTTGAATACAAGCGTATCAATAAATGCTTCCGGCTTAAGTTTGGAACTACGGCGACAAAAACCGCTACGGTGGGCGAATTCTGCGATCTTATCGGTCTTAATAACGGCGCAGATGGAACTGTTCAATGTATCCGAATCATCTGAAATAAACTTACTTTTATCAAAAATAAAAGGTGCTTTTCCTTAGCAAAGCACATTGTTTTTAAAAAAAATGTTATATTTATATAAGAAAAGGCGGTCTTGCCTCGAAACAAACCGCCTTTTCAATAAATATTTAAACTATACAAATATGGGAAAATCTAATCGGTTTTGCCCAACGGCGAAGCCTCGCTTTATGCTCTTTTCAAATTCACTTCAATACAAAAATCCTTAAGTTAACGGCTATGGGCTCCAGCCGAGCGTTTGCGTGTTTTTTTATATTGAGATTTGTTTAACGCTTATGTGCATTAAAGCTCAAACTTGTAGCAAAGCCAATAGTCATATAAGCATAACTATCCTCAAAAAACTGGTTATAATCATCCTGGCCGCGATAACCACCGCCAACCGTAAGCGCGGCATCCGGCATAAACGGAAACTGGTAATAGTATCTCAAACTCACGTTCAGTCGCTTTTTTAGATTAAAATGCGAATAATCATCGTACTTGTCGGCAATGTAAGTGAAGTCGAAACGGATGCGCTGCCAGTTTTGGTAAACCTTTTTGGTTTTATCGGTAGGGTCAACCTCTGCTTTGGCAAAGTTGTACATGCGGCTACCGTTAATGCGGATAAAGCCGTAATGATCTTTCAAACCTTCGGATAAGCCGAGGTTAAACAAACCGGCATGAACTTCTAAGCCCAAATTGTCATATCGCTGAATGATCAGGTCTTTTTTATCAATGCGCTTGCCGTTGTAAAAAGTAAGGGTGTAAAAGTTGGTGGTGAATTTGCCGCTGTCGCGGTTAAAGCTGCCATCCGGGTTGAGCGACGGGCCACGCACACCGTTGGAGTGGTGCGAATAACCTAACGACAAAAACTGCGGCTTGTAAGTATCCGCGTTAAGCCTGTAATAAAAGGTTAAGCCGGGCATAAAGCTTGGCGATTTTACCGGCGCGCCCTGTGATGACAGCAAACGGATTTTTACCCTTGCCGTAAACACCGCATACAACGGCGATTTGGGCGTATTGAACAAAACGAAGTTCGGCGCCAGATCGGCAGTGAGCTGCGTTTTAATTTTGTTGAAGTAATCATTACCGCCCTCGGAGACGCGCAGGTTTTGTTCATAAATATGACCGAATGCCTGGTTAACAAGGCGCTTCTTTATTAACGCGCTGTCTGAAGAGGTGTCTGCCGGGGTATTATAACGAATGCCTGCTGAGGCCGAAAATCCATCAGCCAAAACAAAAAGGAGTACTGCGCAAATTACTTTAAGTGCGGCAGCAGCTAAACGACGGGATAAAACAGGCTTGGCGAAAGCCGGTTTTACTGAAGTAAAATTGATCAATGTATTGCGTATTATTTTTACCGATAATGCCTGAAATAGAACTGTTTGTATTTCAATTCGCTATGTTAAAACACTGTTAACAACAACGGCGCAATATTACTTATTATAAGTTTTTGTTCAATCAGGAATGTGTCAGGGTTAAGTAAATGTATGGGGTGCTAAAAAATCCCCTCTTGAGAGCGGTGGAAAGTGCGGTAGCAGGGGGTATACAAGCGATAAACCGCACGTCGTATAACACCCCCCCCGCCCTCTCAAGAAGCGAATCGCACCTCCCCAGCTTTTTAACAACCCAATATTTTCCGAAAGCAACCACTCCTTACCCCAAATTATCTATTGTAACCAAGCTTTTACCTGGAATTTAACCGGATGACAATTTATTTTTGCGATAATCGTTTTAGCAATGAAAAAATGCCAATATATTTAACCAAAACTAAGTGGGCTTTTATTTATAATTGTAAATAAAACGTTTTATCAACTGCCGCTACCAAAACTACCGGCTTGCTGGTAATCCCTACTTTACCTGAAAAAATAAACTAAAATAATGAAACCAAAGCGGGGCTGTTTAAACCAACCAAACTTATGCATGGTAGCCCTGCCTGCATTTAACAATTATAACTTATGAAAAAGATGATGCTTGGCCTGATGGCCATTCCAGCCTTTTGCCTGTCGGTATCTGCACAAACCAAACTGTTTGATGGTAAAACCACCAAAGGCTGGCACACCTATTTAAAACAAGAGGTTACCGGCTGGAAAGTTGTTGACGGCGCCCTGCAGCTTGACCCTGCCGCGCAAGGCCATGGCGACCTGGTTACCGACGGCGAATATGAAAACTATGAACTTACCCTGGAGTGGAATATTACTAAGGAAGGTAACAGCGGCATCATTTTCAGCGTACATGAAGACCCTCAATTTGGCGCTACTTACCTAACCGGCATGGAAATGCAGGTACTGGATAACAAAGATGCTGATGACAATAAAAAAGCGAACCACCTTGCCGGCTCCTTATATGATATGATAGCCCCGTCAAAAGATGTGTGCAAACCGGCCGGCGAATGGAACAAGGTAAAGCTGCGCAAAAAAGACGGACAGCTTACTTTCTGGCTCAACGGAACGCAGATAGTTGATGTAAAAATTGGTAGCGATGAGTGGAACAAGGCATTGGCCGACAGCAAATTCAAAAACTGGAAAGGCTTTGCCCAATACCCTAAAGGGCACATCGCCTTGCAGGATCACGGGCACCTGGTTAGTTACCGTAAAATTAAACTGAAACAACTTTAATAATTTGATAAACAGGGTGTGTAATAGCGTCCTGTTTAATATATTTACCCTAACTTAAATTATGTTTAAACATGCCGAAAGGTATGTGCAATAATATCTCCTCCCAACACAAAGAAGATACTTTTGATACAATATGAGCGATCTGCAAATTAAAAAATCATCAACCACTTATGATGTGGTTATTGTTGGTTCGGGCGCGGGCGGCGGTATGGCCGGTTACGTACTCGCCAATGCCGGCATTAAGGTTTTAATGCTTGAAGCCGGTGCTTATTTTGACCCGGCTAAAGATTCACAGCAATTAAAATGGCCCTGGGAATCACCTCGCCGCGGCGCAGGTACTACCCGTCCGTTTGGCGATTTTGATGCTGCTTTTGGTGGCTGGCAAATTGATGGTGAGCCGTACACCACCAAAGACAACACCGAGTTTTTCTGGTTCCGCTCCCGTATGCTGGGCGGTCGCACCAATCACTGGGGCCGGATCTCGTTAAGGATGGGGCCTAAAGATTTCCAGGCAAAAGATGGCCTTACTGATGACTGGCCAATCACTTACGACGATGTTAAACCTTATTACGATAAGGTTGACCGTATGATTGGCGTTTACGGCACCAAAGAGAATTTAGAAAACGAGCCGGACGGGATCTTCCTCCCTCCACCTAAACCAAGGCTTAACGAACTGTACATTGTACAGGGCGCGCAAAAAGCCGGTGTAAAAATTATCCCGGGCCGCGGTTCGGTATTAACCGAGGCTTTGCCGGGCAATAAAGACCGCGGCGCATGTTTTTTCTGCGGGCAATGCGGCCGGAGCTGTAAAGTTTACGGCGATTTTTCGGCTTCGTCATGTCTGGTTATCCCGGCCATTAAAACCGGCAACCTCAAGGTGATCACCAATGCCATGGTGCGCGAGATCATCACCAACAAGGAAGGTATCGCTACCGGCGTGTCTTATGTGAATAAAGAAGACCTGCAGGAGTACCAGGTAAACGCCAAAGTAGTTGTACTGGGCGCAAGCGCGGGCGAATCGGCCAGGATCCTATTAAACTCAAAATCAGAAGCCCATCCGGGCGGGCTTGCCAATAGCAGCGGTGTGGTTGGGCATTACCTGCACGATTCTACGGGCTCAAGCGCAGGCGGTTTCCTGCCGCAATTAATGGATCGCAAACGTTATAATGAAGATGGCGTAGGCAGTGTGCACATCTACTCGCCATGGTGGCTGGATAATAAAAAACTGGATTTCCCGCGCGGCTATCACATCGAATACGGTGGTGGCTTACATATGCCCTCATACGGTTTTGGCGGCGGCATCCAGAACATGAACGGTGTTGTTCCCGGTCGTGATGGTAAAATGAAGGAGGCCGGTGGTTATGGCGCTTCGCTGAAAGATGATTACCGTCGTTTTTACGGTACGCAGTTCGGCATGGCCGGCCGAGGTACCGCCATTGCGCGTTATGATAACTATTGCGAGATCGATCCGAACGTAGTTGATAAATACGGGATCCCGGTATTGCGTTTCCACTACAAATGGGCGCCTGAAGAAATTAAACAGGCCAAACACATGCAGGAAACCTTCCAGGAAATTATGCACAATATGGGCGGCGCCATTTATGGTCCGCCGCAAGGCCCCGAAACCAACTACGGCTTAGAGGCCCCGGGCAAAATTATTCATGAGGTAGGAACCATCCGTATGGGTAACGATCCTAAAAAATCGGCCCTGAACAAATATTGCCAGGCACATGATTGTAAAAACCTGTTTGTGGTAGATGCCGCCCCTTTTGTACAACAAGGCGATAAAAATGCTACATGGACCATCCTTGCCCTATCTATGCGTACCGCGGAATACATCATCCAGGAAAGAAAAAAATTAAACGTTTAACAAGCAATCCATAACATATCATGAACAGACGTGATTCCCTTAAAGCATTAGGCTTTACCACACTATCGGCAGGATTATTATTGGAGGCCTGTAAAACCGATACCAAAAAAGGCGCGGAAGAAACAACCACAGCCGCCGCTGGCGACGAGGTTGGCCGCCAGCCCTTTGAAGTTGAGCGCGACAAAAAACTGCATGCCGACAAATTTTTCACCGCCGCCGAAATGGCAACCATAACCGTACTGGCCGATATCATCATCCCTAAAGATGAAAAATCTGGCAGCGCGTCTGACGCCAAAGTGCCCGATTTTATCGAGTTTATTGTAAAAGATATGCCGGACCATCAAACACCGATGCGCGGCGGCTTGCGCTGGTTAGATCTGCAATGCCTTAACCGCTTCGGTAAACCGTTTACCGATTGTACTAAAGATCAGCAGCTGCAACTGGTTGATATGATTGCCTATCCTAACAAAGCTAAACCGGAAATGGCGCAGGGTGTGGCATTTTTTAATCGTATGCGCGATTTAACCGCGTCGGGCTTTTTCACCAGCGAAATGGGAGTTAAAGACCTGGGCTTTGCAGGTAACCAACCAGGTAAATGGACAGGCGTTCCTGAGGATGTTCTGAAACATTACGGTATGGAAAATGTGAAAGCATCCGCTTCAATGTAAACCCATTTTAGTATCGCCTCCTACGAGGGCGAATATCCTGACACCAAAAGGAGTATTAAGCTCCTTTTGGTGTTAACTCTTCTTGTCTCTGCCTGCCGGAAAACGTTTTACAAACCGGGAGCAAGTGGGTTGTTTAAAACCACATCAGGTAAAACGAGCCCTGTCTTAGCTAAATATTAACCCAAACACACGACGAAAAGCGCGCCGAAGGGATAATATATACCATTTTTTGGACAATTTAGTAAACTTTTAACGTTTACGGTTAAGTTATTTTTGCTATTCAGGGTGTAGCCAAATCAAGTGTGATCGTGTCATCTTGTTCAAAAAAAATGCATCTGCCTGTATAAAATGCAAACCCGGAAGCTGATGGTTTTAAATTGCCTTGCGCAGAAAAAAATCATAAGTGGCTAACATGCCGGATGCGATAGTGGATTATATTCCGGGTTAATAGCGGGCAATAGCTTTACTAAGTTGCCTGCAAATATGCTGCGAAAATAATACAGTTACACGGCAGGGAGCACTTGTGTTGATACAATGCAGTACCCTTAAATATTTTAAAAATTGATAAAGCCGTTAACAATACATGCGTACCCGGGAGCGAAACATGGCATTGTTTACAACTGTTACGCCCCCCATGCCATTTAGAACTACCGAGATATCAAATCCCCAATTCGAAAGCAACAATTTACGTTTTATTACAGTTAAAACCATTAACCTGAAAGGCCGCGGAGATATTTGCGTTTACGTGCCGCGGGGCGTAAGCAAAACCGAAATTTTACCTATAGTAATACTGCTGCACGGTGCATACGGCAGCGCCTGGAGCTGGGCCATGGGCGCCGGGGTGCATATTAAAGTTCATGAACTTATAGAAAAGGGCGAACTGCCCAAAATGATCCTGGCTATGCCATCCGACGGGCTTTGGGGCGATGGCTCAGGTTATTTACCGCACAGCGGCCTTAATTTTGAAAAATGGATAGCCGAAGATGTGCAAATGGCCGTGGTTGAAAATATCGCAGGTGCCAGGCCCGATTCGCCCCTGTTTATAGCGGGTGCATCTATGGGCGGCTTTGGAGCATTACGAATAGGCGCCAAATACGGGTATAAGTTCAGGGCAATTGCCGGCCTTTCGTCAATTACCAGTCTTCCGCAAATAAAACTTTTTGCAGGTGAGCCTTTGAAAGTTTACGCACAGGATGTAGTGGATGATGAAGATGTGCTGGCCACATTTAAAAAATACCGGGATCAGTTACCCCCGGTGAGGTTTGATTGCGGCATCAACGATTTGCTTATCAACTATAACCGCGATCTGCATAAAAAGCTGGAAAAAGAAAAGATCCCGCATATTTATGAAGAAAACCCCGGCGTGCACGAGTGGTCGTACTGGGGTAAGCATATCCTGTCAACACTTAAGTTTTTTGCAGGTAAGTTGTAATGTTTTACAATAACAGCTTTGCTCATTACAAATGCTGTTAAATCACAACGCATTTAAAATTGCTTTGAACAACCTATAGGAGCACCGATATGCGATTATCATTATTCTGTCAGTTTTGACAAGGTCAATATACCATTACCAGTAATGCCTGCGTTAATCTACTTTGTAGGTAACACCTGCAAAATAGTGATAAGGTTTAGGTTTAAAGCCCCCAAGCAGCGAGTGCAAGGGGGCTTTTATTTTAACTAATCCTCGTATAGTATTTTCACGGGGTACTTTTTTTCGCCAAATATTTTAATGTTTTTTTCCTGGTCAGCAAATTCATTTTCCATCTCTTCAAAGCATGATATCACACTTGTTGACCCTGCCATTTTTAAACCGGATATTATTTTTAACGAGCCTATGTTTTGAAACTTTCCGGTAAAAAGGAGAAGTTTCTTATGTTCTATTATAAATTGAGCGATACCAAAAAAGTAGTTGCAATTTCCGCCCTCATATTCAAAACTCCATACCTTTTCTACACCCGGCTGCATTTCTCTTGTTTTCTGTTGATCATATCCGGTACCCATTCTTCGGCCAATTACATCAATTTCAAGAATGTCGGCCACGGTTGGTTTGCGAGAGTCGTTATAAGTTGTTCTTGCAAACGCATAATTGCATCTTCCCCGGTGCTGAATTACGTCAATGCAAATAATAGCCCGGTAACTACCGTTTGCAAGCTGGAATGCCAATGCTGTATCTGGCTGAAAATGGAGGTTTGTTATTTTTCGATAGGTTTTAGGTCGGCGTATTTTAAGATTTTTCTGCGAAATCTTTTTCCAAAAGTTTTCCAATTCTCGCTTGCGCGCCTTGCCTTCTTTATCACTATTTTCTGCCCAAAGCGCTACCCCCGCTCCCTTTTCTATAACAGCTTTTACTAATAACAACTTTTCGGGTGTTAGCATTCCGGTTTCCCAATAAGCATGCGCGCAGACAGTCACATAAATTTCGTTATCAACCTCGTCAAAATCATCAAACTCCCTTAGTGGAAATTGATGTTCAATGAACTCAAAATCTATTTGACTATCGTATAAATCCATAAAGCCCCAGTAGGTATCATGTGCTAAATCGCTGTCAATAATTTTCACGCCGTCGATGGCCATATTTTACTTTTGATATTAAAACAAACTAAAGATAAAACCATTAAGGGGTTTTGTTTAAAAAAATCCCCCTACTTTAGCTTTTTGTTTAATATCGTAAATGAGCGATCTGAAAAAAGAATTACACCTGCTATGTGTTAACTACGTGCACAAAAGCATGCAGGCGGCACAGGATGCCATAAATGATGCACAGAAAGCGTCAACCGATGATACCAAAAGCAGCGCCGGCGATAAGTATGAAACAAGCCGCGAAATGATGCAGCAGGAAACCGACCGTAATATGGCGCAGCTTAACGAGGCCAATAAACTATTGGTTGCCTTAAACAGGATTAGCGTAACGGGCATATCAGTCGCAGCCGAACCGGGCAGTATAGTTTTAACCAACAATGGCAACTTTTACCTGGCTATAAGCGCGGGCAGCCTTGTATTGAATGGCAAAAGCTATTTCGCGGTATCTCCGGCATCACCCGTTGGCAATATGCTTCGTGGTAAAAAAGCAGGCGAAACGTTTACATTAAATGGTAAAACCTACCGGGTAGAATCGGTGATCTGATTTTTGTAATTTATACGCTTTGCACATTGATCAACCTATCGGTTCGGATAGTTGTATGGCTATTGAAACCGGTTTATCTTGAATTTTTTCGCTTTGTTTAAACGGATAAAGCGATTTAACAACCGGGCGTGCATATTGCATATGCAGACGGCGTTTTGATAATGAAATGATTAAACCGCGAACGCCTAATTCAGGCTTTTTTACAAAAGCATCATATTTTTAAAACAAATAATTTATGATTTTGTAATATATGATTACCTCATGCCCTATTTTTCATTAATATCAAAAAAAATTAACCTTTTTTAAAAATAAAAGTATTCATTCACACAAACATGCAGTAATCATCAAATATCTATTACTATATTTGATGATAACAAAACGTGGGTAACTAACAAAGCGTACCCATTAAAAACTAAATATTAATGAACATATTCGTAGGAAGTCTTCCTTTTTCTTTAGGGGAAGCCGATTTAAAACAGCTTTTCGAAGCTTATGGTGAAGTTAATTCAGTAAAAATTATTATTGACAGGGAATCAGGAAGAAGTAAAGGTTTCGGATTCATTGAAATGGAAGATGATGAGGCTGCTCAACAAGCAATCAGCGGCCTGAATGGTTCTGAAGTTAAAGGAAGATCAATTGCAGTAAGCCAGGCAGAAGAGAAAAAACCAGGCGGCGATCGCAGAAGCAGCGGCGGCGGTTACGGCGGTGGCAATCGCGGTGGCGGTGGTTACGGCGGCGGCAACCGTGGCGGCGGCGGCGGTTATTCACGTGATAACCGTGGCGGCGGCGGCAAAAGCTGGTAAAATATAATCGGATTAAAATACCGGTTCATACAGATCGGTATTTTAATTTGAACGTACGTTTGCATCTACCTTTTTCAGAAAAACAATCATTTAAATCGGGCTTACCTGTACCGGGCTTGCCCGTTATTTTCAAAAAATAATTTTTTCTGAAGCGTTTTGTGTATACTATTATTGTATTTGAGGTAACCTTACTTCAAATATCGAACCTTCATTGGGTTTTGAGTAGATATTCATCGAGCCGTTTAAAGTATCAATAAGATGTTTTACCAACGCAAGGCCGAAACCGAAACCGGCCTCCTTCGCCGTTCCTTCTGTTGATTTGGCATCGCCTTTTAAAATTTCGCTGATCCCTTTTTCGTCAATACCGGTACCGGTGTCCTTTACCTTAATTTGGAGCGTGTTATAGGCTTCGCCTACTTCAAGGTTTAACTCGACCGCTACATGCCCGCCCGGCGGCGTAAATTTGATAGCGTTTGAAATAAGGTTACCACTGATCTGCAGCAGTTTGTTTTTTGAAAGAGGGATCTGCTCTGAAGCTGCCGAGGTACTCACCGTAAGCCGAACGCCTTTATTACGGGCCTGAGGTATAAATAAGCGTTCGAGTTTATCTTTAAATACCAGCAGGGTAAACTCATTGTTGGTTGCCGCGGCTGTATGTTCCTTTTTATCAGCGCTTAATATCTCGTCGGCCAGATCGAGTATGGACCGGCCGCTTTTGTTGATCAGCTGCATAAATTCCAGCACCTCATCTATCTGGTTGCCTTCCCCCTGCTCGGCAATAAGCTGCGCCAGCCCAATGATGCCGCTCAGTGGCCCCCTAATATCGTGTGCGACTTTCTTCTGTGTTTCGCGTACTTCTAAAAGCTTGGTTTTTAGGTTATCGATCACTTTAAGATCGTTTAACCGGCTAACAATTTCGTTGGCAATAATTTTCAACAATTCAACTTTTTCGGGCGAAAGTTCCCTTACATTCTTATCCAGTACACACAACGCTCCTATATGATGGTTATCCTTTGTTTTTAGCGGGATGCCATAATAGTACCTCAGCTTAGGTTCTTCGGTTACGTAAAACTTATCTTTAAAACGCTCGTCATTACGCAAATCCTCAACCTCAAAAAATTCGTCGTTAATAATGGTATACTGGCAAACAGAATCTTCGCGGGGCATTTGTTCAATTTCCAAGCCGTGCCCGCTGATGCTCCACTGGGTAAACGAATCGATCAGGTTAACCAGCGAAATCTCGGTACCGGCAACCTTAGCGGCCAATTTGGCCAGGTCTTTAAAGCAATCCTTTTGTTCGGTGAAATCAATATCAAAAGCCGAAAGCGACAAAAGCCTGTCCATTTCATTTTCAGGAAGAGGGGGGATTGGCATAATATATATGGTTTATTTGGGTATATATAAACGAAATATCATCCTTTAAAGTTTCAGGAAGCGCGTAATGATTGTTTTAAAATTAACCATTATTTCATTTGATAATCCGTAACTATTCGTGTGAAAATTTTTCAGGATATATATATATACCGGTGATTTCTGTAACAGGTTAAAAAGCGATCTCACGGATGTGATTAACTGTAATTTGTTGACACCGGTAATTTTAAATAAATTCGTAATAAATTGAACCTCATGAAAAAACTGATTTTACTAACCTTGTTTTTAGGCTTTAGCGCCATAACCTTCGCGCAGCGCAAAGTAGTTTGCTGCAGCAACCCATCTTCGGCAACACAACAGTTTGCTATGCTGGCTTCAAATCCGGCTTTTAAAATGTCGCACAAAAACCCTAAGCCTATCCGTTTTCAAAGCAGCATAGGGGCGCCCCTTACCTACAAAACACCCGACGGAAAAGAGGCGACTGCTTTTTTTATGAAAGCCAAAAAGCCTACCAACAATTACCTGTTTGTAATACATGAATGGTGGGGCCTTAACGATTATGTAAAAAAAGAATCAGAAAAATTATATAACGACCTTGGCAACGTCAACATCATCGACCTCGACTTATACGATGGCAAGGTAGCAACCACCCGTGAAGATGCAGGCAAATTAATGCAGGCCGTTAATGAAGACCGTGCGCGGGCCATTGTTGCCGGGGCTATAGCTTTTGCAGGTACAAAAGCCCGCATAGCCACCATTGGCTGGTGCTTTGGCGGCGGATGGAGCCTGCAAACCACGTTACTTGCCGGTAAAAAAGCCGCGGGCTGTGTAATGTACTATGGTATGCCCGAGCAGGATGTAGCCAAACTAAAAACCCTTAACACCGATGTACTGGGCAACTTTGCCAATAAAGACCAATGGATAAACACTAAAGTGGTAACCAAATTTGAAGCCGACATGAAGGCCGCCGGGAAAAGCCTTACCGTACATCAATATGATGCCGACCACGGTTTTGCCAACCCCAGCAACCCTGTTTATAACAGCGATGCAACAAAAGACGCATACGCCAATACGCTTGCTTTTTTAAAAGCACACTTAAAATAAACAAAAGCACTTATGCAGCGTTATATGGGGCAGGAAAAACCTTGCCCCATTTTTTTGTAACATTGCATAAAATTTAGCTGTTTGACACCTTCTACCAAAAAGATAGTCTCCTACCTTTTAAAAGCCGGTATTTTAATTGTGGCCGGTTGGTTCATCTACCACCAGTTCACTAAAAAAAATAACGATTTAAAGCAGTTTGAGTATTTCGCATCGCATATAAACCCAGCACAGGTTGTTGTTACTATGGCGATGGTTGTTTTGCTGATGTTTTTAAACTGGTTTTTAGAAGCCCTGAAATGGCGCTATGTAACCAAAGCCCTTATCAATATTAGTTTATGGGAAGCTATCGAAGCCGTTTTTTGCGGGCTTACCTGGGCGGTTACCACGCCAAACCGACTGGGAGAATATGGCGGCCGTGTGATGTTTTTGCCGCCCCGCAAACGTGTTCCGGGGGTGTTTGCCATGGGTGTAGGTTCGTTTAGCCAGGGAACGGTAACTAATGTTTTGGGCGTAATTGCCATGGTTTGGTTTGTATTTAGCTATATCCACAGCAATTTAACCCTGGCTTGGGGCGTAACAGGGCTTTGCGCTGTGATAGTGGCTATACAGGTGATATTCTATTTCCACATCAACTGGGTGGTTAGCTTTTTTGATAAAATTCCTTTTATTAAAAAATATCACCGTTTTTTTGAGGTGATGAGCCGGTACCATACCCACGAGCTGATCAAGATCATGGGGTTCAGTGTAGCACGCTATGCCACCTTTTCGTTTCAATATTTTTTGGTGTTCAGGATGCTGGTACCAACCATGCCGGTATTTGAAATGCTCATGATGCTGATGTTATTTTTCCTGGTATCATCGGCCATACCATCATTAGATCTTTTTGATATAGGCGTACGGGGTTTTACGGCCTCGCACCTTTTTGTTTACATTACCGATCAAAATATCGCGGTAATTGCAGGCGTATCATCAATATGGCTTATTAATTTATTTATTCCTGCTATTTTAGGTTCATTTTTCGTTTTAAAACTCAAATTCTTTGATCGCGCTTATTAGTTTTCTTTCAGTATTTTCTATCGGTTTATATGTGGTTCTGCTTATCTATTTGCGGATAGGCTGGGCAAGGGCTACTACCGGACCGGTGGCAAGCCCCTCGTTTACTACCAGGGTTACCGTATTGATAGCCGCCCGCAATGAAGAGGAAAACATCGGCAAAACAATAGGCGATCTGCTGGCGCAGGATTACCCCAGGCACCTTGTTGAAATTATTATAGTAGATGATCATTCTACCGACAATACAGCCGCTATTGTTAAAAGCTACGCAGATCAGGGTGTTAAACTACTGCAACTTCAGCTGGGTGAGGCATTAAACTCCTATAAAAAGAAAGCCATTGCAGAGGCCATCAAACTATCAACCGGCGATTTTTTAATGGCTACCGATGCCGATTGCCGTATGGGTACCTCATGGATAAGCACCGTGGTTGGGTTTTACGAACAAAACAACCTGGTGATGATCTCATCGCCGGTAACCTATTTCCAGGAAAAATCGGTTTTTGAGCGGATGCAAACGCTCGATTTTTCATCACTGATAGGCATGGGGGGCGCATTCATGACCAACGGTTTCGCCGCCACCTGTAACGGCGCCAATTTTGCCTACCGCAAAGATGTATTTTACGAGGTGGGGGGCTTTACCGGCATTGATGAGCTGGCCTCGGGCGATGATGAGTTACTTTTGCATAAAGTGGCCGTAAAATATCCGGGGCGGATTGGCTTTTTAAAAAGGCGTGAAGCTATTGTTTATACCCATGCCAAGCCAAACCTTAAAGAGTTTATGCAGCAAAGACGCCGCTGGGCATCAAAATCAACCAAATACAAGGATAAACGTATGGTAGCCTTCGCGCTAAGCGTGTGGCTGTGCAACTTTATGCTACTGCTTACCGCCGTACTCGGGATCTTTAATTTTTACTTCCTTAAGCTGTTTTTGATTACCATTGGCGTAAAATATATTATTGATCTGGTGTACATGACCCCTATCATGAACTTTTTAAAGCGCAGGGAACTGCTTTGGTATGTAAGCTTTACCCTGCCGGCTAACATTATCTATTTTATTATCATTGGATTTTTGGGAAAAAATAAAAAATACGCCTGGAAGGGCAGAATGGTGAAGTAAGTGTCCATGGTTTTTTCCACTATCATGCTGCACGTTTAGCCTTGTTGCCGCCGGCCTGCGTACCGCACTCTACATAAAATCAGAAAGTACTCGCATTTAAAAATTATTTCTTCTATTTTAGTCAGCGGACTAATATAAAACATGGCTAATCTTGAAGACGGCTCGGGCGAAGACGAACTGATCAGGCTGCTGCTTAAACGGCAGTCGGAGTTAAACTCTTTATTGGAAATTACCCGGGCTATCAATAAAAATACGTCAACGCCCATTCTTATCCAGATGCTTGAGGTTATCCTGCAAAATTACCTGCAGGTGGGCAAGCTCAGGTTTTTAATTGAAAAAGACGGAAAATTTGCCTGTATAGCCAAGTACGGCGGTGATGTTGAATCGGCCATGGTATTAAGCCGGGCATGCCGTAAAATGAATAAGTTTAAAACCCCCGTGGGTATATCTGACCATACCGACCCGGTTTTAAAGCGCTACAATTACTTTATCCCAATTTATCATAAAAGCAAGGCCCTTGCCTACGCCCTCATCGGCGATTTTAATACCTCGGGCGAGATGCTTAACAACGATCTGAACTTTATTCAAACGCTGATGAACGTGATTGTTGTAGCGCTTGAAAATAAAAAACTTTTCCGCGAACGATTGCAGTCCGAACGTTTTCAGCGTGAAATGGAACTGGCCGTTGAGGTACAGAACATGCTGATCCCCATGCGCGAGCATAAAGATGAAAGCGTTGAAATTGGCGCCAGGTACCTGCCCCATCAAAACATAGGTGGAGATTATTTTGACTTTATCCGCATTAACGAGCACGAATTTTTATGGTGTATAGCGGATGTATCAGGCAAGGGCGTTTCCGCGGCATTGTTAATGGCCAACTTCCAGGCCAGTCTGCATGCCTGGGCCGCTGTAGAAAATGATTTGACCAATATTATTGACAGGCTCAATAAAATAGTGCTCAACAATACCAAAGGCGAGCGCTTTATTACCCTGTTCCTGGCCCGGTATAACCAAAAAAACCGGAGGCTTAACTACATTAACGCCGGCCATAACCCAACCATACTATATTCGGAGGGCGGAGCTATTCCGCTAAAACTGGGCACCACCATGATAGGGGCTTTTGAAGAACTTCCCTTTTTAAATGAAGGCGAAGTTGATGTAGAGCCGGGTAGCCTGATATTTAATTACACCGATGGCCTAATGGATTTTGAATCGCCCAATACGCGGGTATGGAATGAAGATAAACTGCTGGATTTTGTTTTGGCCCATGGCGAGCTATCGCCTGATCACTTTAACCAGGCATTAATGGATTACCTCGGTTCGGTACATAAAAGTAAACCCATAGATGATATCACCCTGCTTACCCTGAAGATCTTTTAATTTTTACACGGATCTTTCAAAGTGAAACGAATTACACAAAAGAGCGGTTTCTTCCATTAAAATTCGTGTAACGCTTCTTAATCTTACATCGCCGGGAAGTAATTGGTGTAAAATTTAATCTGTATCATCGTTCACAACAATATTATATTTGTAAAATGTTATCAGCAAGGTATCAATATGAATTTTTAGAAGCAGGTTGTGATGAAGCGGGAAGAGGGTGCCTTGCCGGACCGGTATTTGCCGCGGCCGTAATTTTGCCCCCCGATTTTGACCACCACCTGCTTAATGATTCCAAGCAGCTTACCGAAGAAGTAAGGTACCAGCTCCGTACCGAGATTGAAGAAAGGGCCGTTGCCTGGGCGGTAGCCTCCGTTGATAATTTCGAGATTGACGAGATCAATATCCTTAACGCATCTTTCCTTGCCATGCACCGGGCAATTGAAAAGCTGCATCTGGAGCCGCAGTTTTTGATAATAGATGGCAACCGCTTTAAAAAATACCGCAATACCCCTCATGAGTGTATTATTAAGGGCGACGGAAAATATTTCAGTATTGCCGCGGCATCCATCCTGGCAAAAACCTACCGGGACGATTTTATGACCCGAATAGCCATAGAACACCCTGAGTATGATTGGCATACCAACAAAGGCTATCCAACCATAAAACACCGCGAAACGGTGATGAAAATTGGTTACACCCCCTATCACCGCCGCACCTTCAGGGTGAGCGACCCGCAGTTAAGTATTTTTTAAATGAGGCTTTGAATACCACCCTAAGGATGGTATTTTTGTTTAAAACCCATCCACTCCTTGAAGATCCTTATTCTAACACATCGTGTTCCATTTCCGCAAAATGGCGGCTATGCCATTGTGGTATGCAATACCATTAAGGGATTAATAGCGCTTGGGCATGAGGTATCGCTGGTTGCCCTGAACGGTAAAAGATACTATGGCAGCGCACAAAGCGCCGAAGATGATCTGCAGCAAAAAATACAATACACATCCTACAACATCAATATCAATGTATCGGTATTTGACGCATTCAAAGGCCTGTTTAGCCGAAAAGCGAGCCATGTTGACAGGTATTTTGACACGGAGTTTGAAAAACTACTGATCCGTGAGGTAAGGCAAACCGAATATGACGTAATCCAGTTTGAGGGTTTATATGTTACCCCTTACTTTGCATCGTTGCGTAAGCATACCAGGGCCAGGATGATTTACCGGTCGCACAATATTGAACACCAGGTATGGATGCGCCTGGCCCAGCAAAAAAGCGATCTGTTTAAAAAATGGTACCTGCAATTGCTGGCCCGGAGAGTGAAGGATTATGAATTACAGGAACTTAATAAATTTGACGCTATAGCAGTTTTTACAGCTGAAGATAAAAAAACGCTGGCATCATACGGCATCAATATCCCGGTTGAGATTTTTCCGGTAGGTATTGCGCTTGATGATTATAAGCCGGATTACAGCAAAACCGAATTCCCGAGTTTGTTTTTCCTCGGTTCTTTAGATTGGATGCCCAACCGCGAAGGCATAGAATGGTTTATAGATAATTTTCACAAAGACCTTACCGATGGCGACCTGCGCGTAAAATTTTATGTTGCCGGGCATAATATCCCCGATAGTTTTGACGATTATGAAGTATTGGGCAAAATTTTTATCCAGGGCGAGGTTGACGATGCTTCGGAGTTTGTGAACAGCAAGGCGATTATGATAGTGCCCTTGTTATCAAGCGGCGGCATGCGCGTAAAAATTGTTGAAGGTATGGCGATGGAAAAATGCATCATCTCCACTTCATTAGGTGCCGAGGGCATTGATTACACCAACGGCACCAACATCCTGATTGCCAATAACAGGCAGGAGTTTTATGATGCGATAGCGCGTTGTATAAGCGACGAAGATTTTTGTAGAGGCATTGGCATTAACGCCCGAAAACTTATTGAACAACAGCATGATGTAAATGTAATTGCACCAAAGCTTGTTGAATTTTACAGGCAATAAAGCTTTAATTTGCCCGATTAAGATTTTATATACCTGGCTAATTACCTGCCATTTAAATTAAAAACCCGGATCGGAAAATCGCTTCCCAATCCGGGTTTTACTCTTGTAGCAGAGCAGCTGTTTATCTTTAAGATACTCAAATCAGGTGTTTATCAATGTTCAGCTTATTTCGCCAGCGCTTTTTTGATCTCGGCGGCTGCCTGTAACATGGCTGATTGGGTGCCGGGTACGGTAGCCAGCGGGTTTAACAAACCCCAATCGTGAATCATACCGTTATAACGAATGGCGGTTACTTTAACACCGGCTTCGTCCAGCTTGCGGGCGTAGGCTTCGCCTTCATCACGCAACACGTCGTTTTCGGCAGTTTCAACTACGGCTGTTGGCAAACCTTTTAACTGATCTGTTGTGGCCTGCAGCGGCGAAGCGTAAATCTGTTTACGTTCGTCGGGGTTGGTAGTGTAATTATCCCAAAACCATTTCATCATATTTTTAGTCAGGAACCTGCCGGTAGCAAACTGGTTGTATGATTCTGTTTCAAAGTTAGCATCGGTTACCGGCCATAACAGTACCTGTAATTTAATTTCGGGGCCTTTTTTGTCTTTAGCCATCAGGGCTACTACAGCGGCCATGTTACCGCCAACGCTGTTACCGGCCACGGCCAGGCGTTTGCCGTCTACATTAATTTCGGCACCGTGGGCAGCAACCCATTTGGTAGCGCTGTAAGCCTGGTTAATGGCTACCGGGTAATGCGCTTCGGGCGATGGGGGGTAGTTTACAAATACGGCAGCAGCACCGGAGTTAACTACCAAATCCCTAACTAAACGTTTGTGGGTAGGGAAATCGCCTAAAACCCAGCCGCCACCATGAAAGAACATGAATACAGGCAACACGCCTTTAGCATTGGCCGGTTTAACAATATCCAGTTTTATTTGCTGACCATCTTCGGTAATGGTTTTTTCGGTAACGGTGATGTCGCTGTAATCAAACTTTACCGATTCCTGGGCGCCGGTAAGTACGGCGCGGGCATCTTTAGGTGATAATTGTTCAAGAGGTTTGCCGTTGCCGGAGTTAAGCACATTTAAAAACGCCTTAACGTTGCTTTCGATATGTGGGTCTTGTGCTGGATTGATGGGTTGCACGGTTTGTGCTGAAGCTGCTGTACCTAAACTTAAGGTTAATATTACGCTTGCAATTTTGTTGGTTATTGATGGAGTTTTCATTTTGTTATGTATTAAGTTTTTGATCTCTTATTGTACACAACAAAGGTAGGGCGCTAACAAAGGCTACTCAATGCACGAATGTAGACACGAACAGGACATTTTGCCCCGGCGGCGCCCCCCAGCCCCATAAGGGGGGAGTAAGATGAACAAGGTTATAAGCAAGATCGATAGTATACTGCAACGGGTAACCTAAACTACCCGCTCCCACTTCAGGGCATAGCCGTCAACTTAGGCAAAAAGCGGTGGATTGTGCGAATCCCCTCTTGAGAGGGGTGGAGGGGTGTATTATTCTGTGCGAGGTTTATCGCTTGCATAACACACCCCGCCCCCGCGCTTTCCCGTCGCGCGCCCCTCTCAAGAGGGGATTTTAAAAGCTTGATTCCTTAACTTGACGGCTATGCCCTTCAGGGGGCCGGGGGCGCCCTGGCGCATACTGTACCCTGAAATTTTGGGGTGATGTTTCCGCCTGCCTGCTAAACAGCCTGATAAAGTACGAGGGGTCATCATACCCTAATTTGTATGCTATCTCTTTTACGCTTAGCTGCGTATGCACCAGCAAACGTTTGGCTTCAAGTATAATGCGGTTTTTAATAATATCGTTAGGGGTGGTTTTACTGTAGCGGGTAATGCGTTTATTAAGCGCCTTGGGGGTGATGTTGAGCATATCGGCATAGTCGGCAACGGTGTGGAGTTTGGTATAATTCCATTCCACCATCTGGCTGAAACTACGCGAAAACTCTACCTCCTGCCGGGCCTCTTCGGTGGTAACATGGTGTTCCTGTTTCCAGATGCGGGTGGAACGGATGATGATCTGTTTTAGCAGGATCCTCAGCATTTCTTCCAGGTTGCTGTCGCTGGCATCAATCTCTGCTTTTATCTCGCCTATTGACCGCTGCATCACCTCCGAATACCGCTCATTCATCATCACCACCGGGATATCATACACATTATGAAAAAGGATCCCATCGCAGGCTACTTCTTTATCATGTAGTTCCACGCAATAAAAATCGCGGTTATAATAAAGCATGGTGCCTACACAGGTATCTTCAATTTTATGAAACTGACCGGGATTGATAAAAAAGAGCGCGTCCTGCTTTAAATCGTATGCCTTAAAATCGATAACCGTGTGGCCGCCTGCTTTTATAAACAGGATCTGGATAAACTCGGAGTAATCTGTTTTCTGTATTTGCGCGTTATAATCATGTTCAAAATCCAGGTACCCGAATTTTTTAAAAGAGAATTGTTTGAAGCCGGCCATCACGCTTAAATATTTTAACTATGCAGGTAAGCCACAAAGATACCAAGAAAAAATGCCCCGGCTAAAAGGCCGGAGCATCAGTTTTATATTTCGGACAGTGTTATACTGTCGAGGAGCGCCTGATTACGCCCAATAAAAGCGCGATAATGGCTATTACGAGCAGAATATGGATAAGGCCGCCAACTGATGTGAAAAATGCGCCTATTGCCCATCCTATAATAAGGATAACAGCAATAACATACAGGAGTGAGTTCATGATAATTTTATTTTAATTAATGATTTTCATAGATATCAGTATAATACCGGCAGCGGGGTAAAAGTTTTAAAAAATTTCTTTTTTAAACTGTTTTACCGTTACACTAATGTTTTGAAATCATTTAATCGTACATTACCTCTATCCAACACCTTATAAAATAATGAAATGTTTTTTTTTGCTGATAAGCCTGCTAACAGCCAGTTTTGCTTTTAGCCAGACCAAACTGCCGGTAATTAAAGCCACATCAAAAAGTGTAGCTATAAATGATGGCGGTTTCCTTGATAAAAATGCATGGTCACTATCGCCTAAAACCCGGCCTGATATTTATACTGCCGAGCGTACAAGACAAACCAAATGGGTTACTTTTTATACCGACGTGGATTCGATACGGGTAAAGGTGAAGCCCGGCACACGGTTCAACTTTGTGATCCTTCTTAACGGCAAAGATTCATGTTTTACCCAAATAGCCAGCGCCATTCCCCCTCCGGGTAAGCAGGGCGGTATTATAAAAAACGATACCATTCCTTTTACAGTATCAGCCAATAACGCCATCGCGGTAAAAGCTATCCTGAACGATGCTGATACCTTAAACCTGCACTTCGACATCAGTTCGTTCGATTTTCATTTAACCCGCGATGCCATCATCAAAAAAACAAAGCTGCTGCCTAACCAGGCAGATGTATTGGCAGGTAATGCGAAGCCAAATTTCAATAACATGGGCAAAGCGCAAAAACTGCAGTTGGGTACCGCCGTTTGGCGTAACCAGGAAATACTGCCTACCGGCATAACGGCAAGCGGCATGGATGGCCGCTTTGGCTGGAACCTTTTTGAGGGCAGGCAGGTGGCGGTTGATTATGATAACAACCGGATTGTGATTTATAATAAGATGCCCCGCAATACAAAAGGCTATAAACGCTCCAGGATGGGCTTTGTCCGTTCATTTCCGTATGCCGCCGGAACCTTTGAAATAGACGGTAAAAAATACACGGGCAACTTTTCGATGGATACCGGCTCCGATCAATCGCTGATCCTGGATAGCGGCTGGGTGGCCCGGAACAATTTCGCTCAAAATCTTAAACTGATCAAAACCTCAACCCTCAGCGATCCGCGGGGCAATAAATACCTGATCAGGGTGGTGGAAGCGCCGCTTTTTAGGGTTAACGGCTTCCCGGTTAGTAATGTGCCCACGCTTATTTTAGGCAGTAAAAACCCGGTGGGCTTTGAAATGAACTTTTTTGGCAACGACCTCTTAAAACGCTTTAATATGATCCTCGATTTTAAAAATGATTACCTGTACCTACAGCCAAATAAGTTATCAACCTGAAGGGTGCAGGAAGTGCAAAGCTTATGGGAAGATAAGGATACTATCATCCGCAGCGGCAGCGAAGTGCATGACAATGCGGCGTACCTACCGGCCGCCAAGCGATATCATCACGTATTTTTGGTTGGTTTGAATAGTGAAAATATAATCGGTATCCTCAAAAATTTCCTTTCCGGTTTTCGAAGTATCGGCAGGAGCACCTGTACTGATGAGGTTGAAATTATGATTTTCAAAATATGGAGGGTAAGCCTCCGCGTATTCAACGGGTTCCATCAATCTAAGTTCATTTTCCCTGATGGCTAAGGCGCTGTTGTGCCGGCTGTTTACCCATCGGTTTTTGCCGGGCTCAAATTGCCAGCCGGGGTAAACTTTATTAAGTTCGTTTGTGTAATCGGCAGGGTTCATGTTAATCAGGCGAATCAGATTTGCCGGGCCTATCCCCTGCTGCGTATGCGCCGTATTAAAGTTTCGGCACGAGGAAATCGCAATCATCGCCAAACATAAAACAACAACAGCCCATAAATTTTGCCGCAGTATTTTAATCTTTTGTTGTTGTCTGTTAAAGAGCGGTTTAAGCATTGAGCGTGATGTGGTGAGGTTAACGTATAGGGCGCCGTTATAACAATTGCCGACATACGGTATCAACGCTATGATACTGATTATTATTGTACGCGTTTAACATACGCCAAGGCAATGGGTTTGGTATTGCGGTTCGTTGCTTTGATAAGGAAGGATAGGAAAGCTGATAAACAACAAATAAAAAACCCCGGCTGGTAAACCGGGGTTAAAGCTTTACGTTACAGGTTGATTATTTTAGGCGCAGGTTAACGCTGCCGCCTGATGATTCGGCCTTAACGGGGATGCCACCGCCGTTATAGCTGCCGCGCACGCGTTCCTTCTCCCACGTACCGTTAAATTTGGCTAACGATGATGGCGATACGCCATCGCCCCGCAGGTCGAGATCATAGCCCTGGTTTTGAGGTAGTTCAATATCCACATTGCCCGCGCTCGATTCCAGTTTAATGTATTTACCAACTTTTAGCAGTTGTGCATATAAGCCACCACCGCTGGTTGAGGCGCTAACGCTACCCATTATCCGTTTAAGGTTAATGCTGCCGCCCGAGGTGGTAGTCATCAACTCACCGTCAATATTATTGCCGTCAACGCCGCCACCGCTGGTTTCGGCATTGATGTTACCTTTCAGGTTTTCGAGCACGATGCCGCCCCCGCTGGTTTCCAGCCTGATTTTGCCGCTGCAGTTTTTGGCCTCAATGCCGCCGCCCGATGTTTCGAGCGAGATATCATTGCCCGAGTTGGATACCTGGATGCCGCCGCCGCTGGTATTACCGCGAACAACGCCGTAAAGCCTGTCAAGCTGTAAGCCGCCGCCGCTGGTGCTGAATTTCTGGTTGCCCTTTAAATTGTCAATCACAATACCGCCGCCGCTTGTTTGCAAATCGGTTGAGCATTGCCCGGGCACGTAAATCCTGAAGGCGATATTCAATGAACTGCGCCAGTTAAAAAAGTTTTGGCGTTTGCTTTTGGCGATAGCCCTAACCTGGTGACCACTAACGGATACGTCGAGGGTATAATCCTTATCGAGGCGCTTTTGTATCTCCTCTTTCGATAGTATGTTGCCGTTGTTACCTTTAATGTAAACCTCAACACGCGGAGCCTCGCCGGCTTTACCGCTAACAACAATACCTCCGCCTGAGGTATTAACCAAAACGCTGTTAATGGCATCGTTGGCTAATGATTTGGTGAGGTATAGCGCATTCCTATCTTTATCCTGTGCTGCAGCTACCACAGTTTGCCCGGCAAGCAACAAAAGTAAAATGTAATTTTTCATAACGGGTTTAGTTTGCTTTTTCAATATGACAACGCCCGGGGCCAATACGTTACAGGCTTACTGCATTTAATTTGAAGCATAATACTAAAGCCCCTTAACACTAAACCAATACATATCCACCATCAACAACAACCGCCTGACCGGTGCCATATGGTTGTCTCATCAGGTACAAATAAGTTAATGCGATGTCGTCCGGACCGGCAACATACTTAACCGGTAGTTTTTCGGAGAAGTGGCTAAACATACCATCCTGGGCCTCGGTAGTCATGTTGGCCCACAAATTAGTTTTTACAAGGCCTGGCACAACTATATTTACGCGAATTGGCGCTAACTCTACAGCCATGGCGCGGGTAAAGCCTTCCATGGCGGCGCAGATGCTTGCCCCCAAACCCCAGCCTGTACCCGGTCGTTTAGCAGCCGAGCCTCCCGTTAGCGTAATAGAGCCCCCTGCATTAATGTTGCCTGCCGCATATTGCACTGCTAAAAAAGCGCCCCAATAGCGCACGTTAAAGAAGTTCTTCGCTACATCAATATTAGTATCGGCAACGTTGCCTAACTGCAAAGTTTCGCCCGCGGTGAAAACGAGGTGATCGAAATGACCGATGGTTGTGAACAGTGTTGCTATCTGCCGTTCGCTAGCCAGATCTACCGTAAAGCTTTTTGCATTTGCGGGCAACCTGCCAAGTGCTTTATTTAATCGTTCGGGGTTGCTGGATACGATGATTACTTCTGCTCCTTCTTCGGCGGCAGCTTTTGCAACCGAAAACCCTATTCCAACGCTTCCGCCTAAAACAACCACTTTTTTACCTTTTAAATTTTCCATGTGTATTTGCTTTTTGTTGATGCAAATTTGAGGATGCAAAAAGAGGCGGCACTTAACAAATGGTAAAAAATGCTTCAGCGGATATTTTTCCTAATGCGGCTGAGCGATTGTGGCGTGATCTCCAGGTAAGACGCAATATCACTCAGCGGAACTTCCCTTGCGATATCAGGTTGTTGCGATACAAAAGTTTTATAACGGGAAGCCGCATCCTGGCCCAGATACTCATTCCGTACAGCTATTTTATCCAGTAGTGCCTGTTGGGTAATCTGGTTGATGAGGGGTTTTAAGTAGGGCAATTGTTCAAAAAGCTTATTAAGCCCGGCGCGCGTCAGTACAATCACTTCGGCATTGCTAACCGCCAAAATGTTTTCTTTGGCAATTGTGCCATTGTTAAAACTATTTAATATTGAACAAAGCCGACCTTCACGAATAAAAAAGTAAGTCACCTCGTTTCCGGCTTCGTTGATAACCATAATGCGCAATATACCGCTGCACACCAGAAACAACTCGCGGCAAACTTTTCCGGCCACGAAAAGCGGCTCGCCTTTTTTGTAAAAACGACGCTCGGTAGCCGCGTCGATGAGAAGTTGGTCTGTTGCCGGGATTGCCTGGTACTGTTGGAGAAACGAAACAAATTGGGATGCCATAGATACAAAAGTAAAAATACGCCCTGTTTTTAAGTTAGGTATCCCTGGGCAAATATCATCGTACAAACATTTGTTTCAAGCGATGCGTTCATTAGCTGCGCCTGCTCAGGGAATAATACGCTTTGCAAAAATATAACGACGAGGTAAGCTGATTAAATCCTATTTTCAGCCCATATTATATCAACATGAAACAGGAACTATCAGTGCTGCTAAAAGATTTACAGGAAAAGAAAAGAGCATTCGGCGATGTGATCGCTTTTATTGAAACTTACTATAACCACCGGCCAACAGCCTTTAAAAATGGCGAGGCTTACAACGAAGCCACCCAAAACCAGGGCAGCGCAAAAGTTTTTTCATTCGCTCAAATAAACGGATTAAGCGCCGAAGATACCTTGCTGTTATTTGCTGAGCATTATCAATCAGTACTGGCCCACCCCAATGCCGCCGACCACCAGAATATCAGGCAATTTATTGCCCATGGCTGGGCGGGGATTGTTTTTGAAGGACAGGCCCTGGTTGCCAAAAATTAACGCCATATAAACATTTAAAAACCGGAATGATTAGTTCCGGTTTTAATGTTAATTTTCACGGTAAACGCGGCGGTGCCGCAGTGAGCATATTGATCACTTAACCGGCTTTACCACAAAATCATCAAAAGTTACATCAAAGCTCTTTCTACCCGGCGCGGCGGCTACCACACCGATCTGCGCTTTTACTTTTGGCGGGAAATAGGCCAGGCGAAGCATTTTGAAATCCTTATTATCAAACGAGTATTGAATTTGTACATAATCGCCTTTGCGGAGCAATTTTAACCAAACAGATTTAGGGCTGTCACTACGGGGCACAACCGACCAGTCCGAAACTTCGCGGGTTACCACAGCGCTCAGGTTTTGTACGCCGTCAACGTATTCAATGCCGGTTTTAATCCAGTTTTTATAGTCGATGCGTACCATCAGGCCGGCCTGGTGAAACAGTTCCTGGTAGTTGCCCGTCACTTTTACCGATGCTTCAAAATCGCCGGTAACATCTTCATAATAAAACGGCCCCGAATCGCGGATAAAACCGTAGTGGGTTACGCGCCAGTAATCGGTATTAGGGTCAACCGTTACCGTAAGCTGTTTGGCATTACCTTTCCATGCTTTGGGTTTGTTAAACCATTTCATGGTTTGGCCGTGGCTTAACAAGGTAGTTAATGTAAGGGCAAATGTTAGGATATGTTTTTTCATGGCCGCAAAATAACATTTACTGCCAAAATTATTAGCATTTAAATCATCCCCGGTTAAATTTTTGTCATCATTTCTTCCCCTGATATCATTAACCGCCTCTTGTATTTTATGATAAATTACAGCATATTAGGCCTCCGGCTCCAACCAACCCAATTTATTAAACCCAATCAGCTCAAAACAAATAAAATCCTGTAATGTCACAAAACCCTGCTTATCTCGAAACCAAAAGCCATTATAAAATTCTCGACGGACTGCGCGGTGTGGCCGCTATTACCGTAGTGGTGTTTCACACTTTTGAGACCTTTAACGGCGGCAGCCGCTTTGCCCAGATTATAAACCATGGTTACCTTGCCGTAGATTTTTTCTTTTTGCTTTCGGGCTTTGTAGTTGCTTATGCCTACGATGACCGCTGGGGTAAAATGACCCAATGGGATTTTTATAAGCGCCGTTTAATCCGGCTGCAGCCTATGGTTATTATGGGCTCAATTATCGGCGCTATATTTTTTTATTTGCAGGCCGGCAACTTATTTCCGCTTATAGCCCCTACGCCGGTTTGGAAAATGTTGCTGATCATGCTGATCGGTTGTACCATGATCCCTATACTGCCCTCCATGGATATCCGTGGCTGGCAGGAAATGCACCCGCTCAACGGACCTGCCTGGTCATTATTTTTTGAATACGTGGCCAACATCTTATACGCCCTTTTTATTCGCAAATTTTCAAATACGGTGTTAGCCATATTCGTAATAGCTGCGGCAGTTTTACTGATCCGTTATGAGGTTTGGGGACCTACCGGCGATGTGATCGGCGGCTGGACAGTTAATACCGAACAGTTGAACATTGGCTTTACGCGTTTGCTTTATCCCTTCCTGGCCGGGATGCTGCTTTGCCGCACAGCGAAACTGATTCGCGTTAAGTGGGCTTTTACAGTCAGCAGTTTTTTGCTCTTATTAACCTTGTTTATACCCCGCATCGGTGGCCCTCAGCAGCTCTGGATGAACGGCCTTTACGAATCGGTTTGTATTATTTTGATTTTCCCTTTAATTGTATTGATAGGCGCGGGAGGCGAGCTTAACAGCCAATTTGCAAACAAGGTATGCAAGTTTTTTGGCGATATCTCTTACCCTATTTACATTACCCACTACCCGCTTATTTACTGGTTTACCGCCTGGGTGGTGGATAATAAAATCCCGATGAGCTATGGGCTGCGGTGGGGTGCTGTACTGGTTGCCTCAAGTGTAGCTATTGCTTACGCTTGCCTGAAACTGTATGATGAGCCCGTGCGGGAATGGTTGAGGAAAAAGTATCTGGTGAAAAAAAACTAATCATCCAGGTAGTGAACGGATAATTGAAGCGGAATTAAGATGTGGATTTTTTTATGGTTCAAAAATCTTATATGAAATACAAAGCCACATGTTTACTATGGGGCGCACTACTTTTTATAAGTGCCTGCACCCGTTATAACCCTGATATAAAGTTTAACAAAAAGGGATGGAATGAAAAGGACGACTGGGATTATCCGCAGCGGGAACATATGGTTGCAGATCTGATGCAACATCATCAACTTAAAGGGTTATCGTACAAACAGCTTATCGATTCGCTTGGTGAACCTGAAAATTTTTCTGATACGGGCGATATGCATTATCAGCTATTGATGGATTTTGGAGATGACATTGATCCGGTACATACCAAATACTTGGTATTGAAGCTAAACAGGGATTCTGTTGTTACCGGATTTGGCATAAAAGAGTGGAGAAAAGATAATTAACAACACCTGTTAATAAAACGCCCGCATCTTTTTTACATTTTAATGGCAATCTGAAAGTTTTTTTCCTATCATTACAAAATGCATTTTGTAGTTGGCAGCAAACTTCTTCTTATTGCTTTTTTATCATTTTCGAAGCCGGTAAAACCTGCGGCTCACTATGCGGCAGCAAAACGCAAGGCAAATAAAACCGTTAAAATGCACAGGCACGTACGTGTAAGGCATGATGAGGCTGAAGTAGAAGCCAATTACGATACCGGCGAAATCACTCCAAACCAACTGGTTGAATTTGCACAGACACTTAAAGGCATCCGCTACCGTTACGGATCAAGTAATCCCGACAAGGGCTTTGACTGTTCGGGATTTGTGAATTACGTATTCAGTCATTTCGGAATTTCCATCCCCCGCAGTTCGTCAGATTTTGCACCCGTAAAAGGTATTGATATTTCTGAGGCCCGCTTTGGCGACCTGATCTTATTTACAGGCACCCGCAGCCACCACTACCGCAGCGCAGGGCATATAGGCATTGTGATATCTCAACCCGGCGAACCCCTGGTTTTTATCCATTCCACCTCGGGTGAAGAAAACGGCGTTACTGAAACGGCTATGAATGAGCGTTATCAGCGCCGGTATATCAAAACTATCCGCGTGTTTAAAAACGATGCTCCGGCAGAAGAGGAAGAAGCTATTACCCCCGACGACACTGAAACAGTAGCGAGATAACCCGATCTAATAACTTCTCTTTGCCAATCGCTGATCTATAAATAGAAAAGCCAAAAAGCCAGCAACCATCGTTAGCAATACCCATTTATAACTCAAAACAACAGTTAAAAACATATCCCCGCTTTCCGGGCTGATCAGTGCTAGCATTCCGTAAGCCAGGGCTAAGCCAACCACAAATAACAGCAACGCCAATAAATTAAAACGCATATCGCTTTTACGAGCGGCCTGCTCCTGTGTAGCGCGCCTAACGTTAGCGGCAAAACCCATTGGTAAACCCTCGGAAGGTTCAGTATTAAGTGCCTTGAACAGGCTTTGATAGGTTTGCAGGTTATGCTTATCGCTATCCGAAAGCGTTTCATCGTCCGGAAGCAGGCCGCTGTTCAGCAATTCCTGTAATTCATCATCATCCAGGTCTTTCATATATTTTCTCTCTTTAGCTCTTTTTCAATTTTTTCTTTCAGCAACTTTCTTGCCCTAAACAGATGGCTTTTTACAGTGCCCTCTGGTATACCTGTAATTTCTTCTATCTCGGCACACGAAAACTCGTTGAGGTGGTAAAGCGTGAGCACTGTTTTATACTGATGTGGCATTTGTTCAATAAGCAGGTTAACATAAGCAGCGGTGTTTTTCTTTACCAGTTCCTGCTCAGGGTTTTCACCAGTAAAATGATAGTTATCAATATTTTCAGGATATTCGGAAGAAGAATTGTTTTTATTCTTTTTTAGATAGTTTACAGCGGTTAAATAGGCTATGCGTGCTATCCAGGTTGATAATTTGGATTGAAACCGGAAACGGTGCAGGTTTTGGTGAACTTTAATAAACACCTCCTGGCAAATATCCTCTTTGTTTTGCTTGTCATGAACAAGGCGATGTATCACAAAGAAAACCAGCTTTTCATACTGCTTTACCAGCAGTTCAAAAGCCCGCATATCTTTGTTCAATATCCTGGATACTACCTCTTGTTCATTAAACATATTACAGTAGTCAAGATATATGCTTTAGCGGTTGCAAAAAAGAAATAAAAAATATTTTAAAATAATTGCAACCGCGGTGGGCCAAGTGCTGACTACTGGAGCAAATAACTTAAACAAACAACAACATGAAACAGTTAATGCCGTTCATAGTAGTTATCGTATTTTTTATATTGATAGCGATCTTCATACTTGCCCTTTACAATTACAGGCTAAAAAAACGCATTATTGATGCAGGGCCACTTGACGAAAACAGCACCAGATTTTTAGCCGAATTAGGCTCGGGCAACGAAGCTTTAAAATGGGGCCTCGTTCTGCTTTGCGCCGGTATAGGCCTTGTAATAATGCAATTTATCCCATACAGCGCCGAAGATTCTCCGGTTCCTTACGGGGTTGAAATGATCTTTATCTCGGTCGGCTTTATCATCTACTACCTGTTACGCCGCCGCAAGGTTTAAATACACACAGATTATTGCTTAAGCGGGTGGTTTAGCCACCTGCTCTATCAAATTTTTAAGGGAGAAACCCTCCTTTGGGAACCCTTTTGCCTAAAAAACCCAAATACCTCAACACATATGAAAACTAAAACATTCGCAATGCGGCTTATCATCATAATTACCCTGCTGCTCACCCATAATACCATCACTTACAGCCAAACCATATCATCCATAAAAGGCACCGTGGCCGATTCGGTAAGTAAAGCAACCCTTCCTTTAATAACCGTTAGATTAAAAGGACCGGATAACGAAACCATTAAAGTTGCCGTAACTAAAGACGACGGCTCATTTATCTTTACTTTGGTACCTGTATCAAAATATACTCTGTACATCAACGCAATAGGGTATCAAACTAAAACCGTAACTATTGATCTGACACAACAAAAAATACTTGACCTAAAACCCATTTACCTAAACAATGCTACCACCGCGCTGAAAGAGGTATCCATTACTGCCGAACGGCCCATCATCAGGCAAAAAGCCGACAGGATCATTTACGATTTGAAAGCCGATCCGGAAAGCAAAGGAAACAACGTTTTAACCATAATGCGTAAAGTGCCTTATCTTTCGTTAGATGGCAATGATAACCTGTTGTTGAGGGGCAGTTCCGGCTTCAGGGTATTCATCAATGGCAAGCCATCGGGTAGTTTAGAAAACAACCTGAAAGCTGTTTTAAAAAGCATGCCGGCCTCAACCATCGAGCGCATTGAGGTGATCACCAATCCGCCATCCAAATACGATGCCGAAGGATTGGCTGGTATAATCAACATAATCACAGGTAAAAAAATAAATGATGGCATAAACGGCACTGTAAACATTAATGAAAGCCTGCCCACCGGCGGTCCGGGCGTTGGCGCTTCGTTTACAGCTAAAAAGGGCAGGTTTGGCATTTCGGCTTTGGGTGGCGGCAGTATCAATAACGCTCCTGAAACTTATAATAACAATAACCGCGTTGACACCAGCGGCAATATACTTACCCAGCAGGGCTATCAGCGCTCAAACAGCAAAACGGCCTACTTCGGCACAGAAATGAGCTTGCAGATAGATACCCTGCACCTGTTAACTGCTCAGTTTAATTACAATGGCAGCCAGGCTAATGACCATAACGGGCAGGCATCGGTGCTAAACAGCCCCGCCGGGTTTCAACAATACAATTTCGCCAATAACGGCAAAGCTACCGGCTATGGCATTGATGCAGGCATCAATTACGAGATGGGCTTTAAAGCGGTTAAAAACAGGCTGCTCACCCTATCATACCTGTACAGCACCAACCTGAATAACAGAAATGGTAATGTTGAATTTTTAAACCAACTCCATATTAACCATACCAATTTTATCCAGACCGACAGGCAGAATTTTAAAGAGCATACCGTACAGCTTGATTTTGTTACCCCAGTAAATAAAGTAAACATTGAGGCTGGCTTAAAAGGCATTTTCAGGAATAACAGCAGCGATTTTAGTTACAGGGATTTAGATAGCACAACCGGTTTGTACCGGCGTAATGATGGGCTCTCTAACGCTTTCACCAATACACAAAATGTTTTCAGCGCTTATAATTCGTACCAGGTAAACCTGAACAGCTGGAATATCAACGCGGGCTTAAGGATGGAAGAAACCGTGATCCGCGCCAATTTTATGAGTACCGCTTCGGCGGCCGATCAAAACTATTTTAACGTGATTCCTAACCTGTCGGTAAGTAAACATTTTAAGGATGAGAGTAGCATTAACTTCGGCTTTTCGCAACGCATCAGGCGGCCGGGCGTCAATCGCTTAAACCCTTATACAGATCGTTCCAACCCTAACTTTGAAGTTACCGGCAACCCAGACCTGAAACCTGTTTTGTTAAACGATATCCAGTTTAACTACAGCAGCAACAAAAAGCTATCCGTAAATATCGGGGCCGATTATTCGTTCATGAACAACCTGGATGTACAGGTGGTGAACTTTAACAAAGCTACACAAACAAACCAGGTAACTTATGCTAACACCGGCAAAGCCAGTAGCGTGGGTATCAATTTTTACCTGGCATATCCGGCGACTAAAATATACAATGTAAGTCTTAATGGAAGCAGTATGTACTTATGGCTGCAAGGTCAGTCGGCTGGACAAACTGTCTACAACAATACAATGATGTATAATGCCACACTATCAAACGTAGTGCGCCTTAACCATGGCTGGGCCCTGAACGCCGACCTGGGTATTAACAGCCGCACCCCAACTGGATTGCAGGGGTACACCAATGCGTTTTTTTACAGCGCCCTTAACTTTAATAAGGATATTGTTAAAAACAAGTTCAGCATTTCGGGAGGGATTAAAAATCCATTCACCAAATATCGTAACAGTGTGAGCAAAACATTCGGTCCGGAGTTTCGTCAAACTTATCAAAGCATAAATTACTACCGCTCATTCAGCGTTAGCCTCAATTATAATTTCGGCGGTTTAAAGGACAGAATCAATAAAAACAGGGTTGGGATAGAAAATAATGACGTGGCAAATTAACAGGATTATGATACCGGTTTGTCATCCTGAAGCGAAGGGGATTCTCCGCCCTGCCTAACCGCTCTGCACAACGTAGAAGCCCCTTCGCTATCACCACCCATAACAACTCGTTTTTAACATTTCCTGAGCGGTTACCAAGTTGCCGCACTGCCACCGGGAATTATGCGTGCATCGTGATAGCATTTTCCTATCCCTCCGGCAATAGCTTTACATCAACTAAATCATACTCCAGCTTCCACTTTTCAACAATAGGTTGCTCTAATTGAATTTGCCTGTACTCATCCGGCGCCATAATGGGTACACCGTACACAATAGGATATTTGCGGCTACAGGTATTACAGGTAAGGATTCCTTCTATCACATTCTGATCAAGATCTTTAGTCAATACCTGCAGGGTGAGGTCTTGCTTGTCAAAGGGGCAGCACAGTTTGTTAATGGTTTTGAGTTGCATGTTAGATTCGGTTAGCGCTTAGCGCGAGTTGAAATTGTTTAACTTTTTGTTCAGGATCATCGGCACCCATAATACCGGATATAATGGCGATACCATCAAATGAGGTAAGCTTTTTCAGGCTGATGATGTTTTGCAGCGTGATACCTCCGGCCACAAACAGCGGCATATTTGTAAGCGCCCTTGCCCGTTTTACGGTTAGCGGGGTAACGATATCGCAGGTTCCGGCAGATGAAGAGGGGAACATGGAGCAGAACGATACATAATCCAGCCCGTTATCTTCGGCCCAGGCCACCGTATCCAAACTACCCGAACAGGTAATGCCCGTTATAAACGGCCTTTTAACCACATCACGGATTACCGGCAATGAAGCCGGAACCGTATCGAAATGAACCCCATCCAAAGCAGGCACATCGCGCAGCAAAACCCAATCATGGTTAATAAGCAAGGGAACGTTGCGGGGCTTACAAAGCGCGGCTACTTTGTTAATCAGGGCCGGTTTATCAGCCGTGGGGTGCCAGTTATTCCATATTTGCACTACATTGATACCACCCTGCAAAGCTGAATGCAATTTAGCCAGCAAGGTGGCTTCATCAATAGCGGGGTTTAGCACCAGGTAAATACCGCCGGTAATATGATAAGGTTTATCCATTATTTCCATCCGTTTTTATAAGCGTCAAAAAAAGCAGCCCAATAAGGATCTTCGCTGAAGTAGGGCATCGGTTTTTCTTCCCCGTTTTCAATGAGTGTATACCCCTTTTGTTTTTCGGTAAAGCGACCGATAATGGTAGCGGGTATTTTATTTTCGTTGAGGCGCTGTACTACATTATGCACCCATTGCTCATTTACGGCAGTGATCATGGCTCCGGCGCCAATGCAATAGCGCGGATCGATATTGAACAGCCCGCAAATATGGCGTTGAACTTCAGCTACCGGCAGCAGGTGATTATGAACCTCTACCCCATTGCCTGAGGCTATGGCCATTTCGTAAACGGCACCCAATACGCCACCCTCAGTTACATCATGCATGGCGGTAACATCTTTTAAGCCGTTTTCAGTACCGGCGGCAATAAGGCCATCTTTTAATGACGATGTTTGATAAAATAATTCGCAGCCCTGGTTGTAAACTTCCGCACCTAATTTGTTTTTCACCTTTTGAGGAAAGCTCATAGCCAGGATAGCTGCCGACGACATGGCGCATTGCCTGGTCACAACAATCACATCGCCAACCTGCGCGTTTTTGCTCAACAAAATATCGTTAACGGGCGCGGTAAGCAACATGGTACCGCCACCGGCAATGGTGGAATTTTGGCCTTCAATGCTACCGGTATGCCCGCCGGTGATGGCTACGCCAATCTGATCACAATAACGGTGGATATGATCCCAATAGGTAGTAAAATCCTGGCGGCTTAGCCCCGGCGGCAGGTTCAGCACCATTTGCGCGTACTGCGGCGCGAAGCCGGTGGTAGCCATGTCATTAGCCATTAAATGCACCGAAAGCCAGGCCGATTCCTGCAAACCCAATGATGGGACCAGCGAAAGCGGATCGCTGGTTAGGGCCAGCCCTAAACCACCAGGCAGGTTAATCACCGATACATCTACACCAAAAGCCGGACCGCTTAAAACTTCATCCCTGCGGCGGCCACGGCGCGGAAGGATGATATGTTCAAAACCTTCGCCGGTTATTTTCCCTGATAACGACATTGGCTGGTATTAATCTGAAAATTTAACATACAAACCAAAAAAATCGCCGACGGGCACACTCCATTGCTGCACCGGGAACCACTCCGGCAAACCTGTACACGTCCACTCCAGGCTATATTGACGCCCCTTTAGCGCTTCATGAATTTTATGAGTGAGCATGGCCGGAGTGTAAAAAGTGGCAGTAACGTAAAACGGGTTTTTGCCGAATATTTGCTGCACCCGGCGGCGCAAAACTTTAGGCGAATTGCGGTTCATCATGCCAAAGGCGATGCCGTGTTTACCCACACGCGCCGCCTCGCGGATCACCTGCACCGGGTCGCGGTAGTATTCAAAGGTGGTGATAAAGGCCACAGCATCGAAGGTATTATCCTTAAACGGCATAAAGTGCGAATCGGCATTTACGAGGTCGCCTTTAAACAGGTGTACGGCCTGGCCAAGCATAAAAGGCGATAGGTCGCCGCCCGTGGCGTCGATACCTATCTCATGCCACCAGCGGGTGAAACGGGTGGTGCCGCAGCCAAACTCCAACAATTCTTTAACGCGGAGATCGGAGCCCAACAGTTGGGCCATCACCTTTTTTTGCCATACCTCGGCCCGTTTGTAGCGGCCTTCATACCATTGCTCGTAAGTATCGGTGTGTTCGCGGTTAAAAAACCACTCTTTGCGGCCTTGCCAGTTGCTGAGGCTTTGGGTTACGAGGCCAAAATTGTTTTCGGGTTCCATGTGTTTAGTTCATTAAATAAAAAAAGCCTTGTTACTGCACAGGCGTACCGGTACAGAAACAAGGCCATATATCAATAAACAGCAAACGCTGCAAACCAACAATCAAGCCAGTGCATCCCTACGCCGGTATTATCCGTGTCAGGTTGTGCGGGTATTATCTCAGCCTTAACCCTGCGGTTAAAGCACCCCGTGCTATATAAAACGAAGGTAGTTTATTTAATGGAAAATGGCGGATAGAATTTTTATAAATAAAATCATAAGCAATTTAGTTCATACATACAGAGCGCTTTTAACCCGTTACAAAAATTCAGCATATAAAATTTTTCAGAAATTAACACTCTATCCATTAGTGTGTTAAGCGAATATTAAGCAAAGGAGGGGCATTTTTACACTTTGCTGTCATAACTTATTGTACATTTGCAACAACAAAATAGTGCGGGATGGAGCAGTTGGTAGCTCGTCGGGCTCATAACCCGAAGGTCGTAGGTTCGAGTCCTGCTCCCGCTACCTGAAAAAGAGCCTTTAATTGAAAAATTAAAGGCTCTTTTGTTATCATGCCGGAATATCGCATGTGAATTACACGCTTAAAAAGAAAAAACTTCCCCTTCCGGCACCTTATTCCCTAACATCAATCACCAATTTTCCAATCGCCTTGCCATGCTCCAATATCTGGTGCGCTTCATTAGCGGTAGCGAGCGTAAACCTGCGTTCATCAACCAAAGGAACCATTTTCCCTGCTTCGGCAAGTTTGGTAGCCTCTTCCATAATTTCTCCATGATGTTTACAGCCCTTACCGGTAATCATTGGCATTAAAGTAAATACGCCGGAATATGTTGCGCCGCGGAAGGATAAAGGCGCCAGTTTGTGCTCTCCCCATCCCAAACAGCTTACTACGTGGCCGGTGTAAAAACGGGCGGCAGCGAACGAGGCATCCAATGTAGCGCCGCCAAGGGTATCGTAAACAATATCAAAGCCTTCGCCATCGGTGTACTCGTTCACATATTGCCCGACTGTTTTTTCCCGGTAATCAATAAATGTAGCGCCAATGCTTTCAATATATGGTTGTTGAGCCGCACTGCCGGTAGCATAAACCCAGGCACCAAAAGCTTTGGCAATTTGTACCGCTAAATGGCCAACACCACCGGCACCGCCATGTACCAGTACTTTTTGCCCCTCGTGCACCTTAGCCCGGTCAACCAATCCTTCCCAGGCTGTAATAAAGTTAAGCGGCATCGAGGCCGATTGCCGCATGCTCAGGTTTGATGGTTTTAAGGCCAATAAATCGGCATCGAAAGCGCCGTATTGGGCATAAGTGCCCTGCAGGCCGCCAATCCCCCCGGCAAGGCCGTAAACTTCATCGCCAGCCTTAAAACGGGTAACGCCTTCGCCAACAGCTTCTACCTCGCCTGCAAAATCCATCCCTAAAACAGCGGGTAACGGTTGCTGGGCATGGCCCCCTTTACCGGTACGGATCTTGTTATCCAGCACACTTACGCCACTGGCTACTATCCGTACCAACACTTGCCCGGCTGCGGCTACCGGGCGTTCAACTTCGGTTAATACAAAAGGAGCGTTCGCTTCGGCTGCAATGAGGGCTTGCATGGTTGTTTTATTTTGAGTTTTCATTGTTTTTGTGCTTATCATTTAATTGCAATGCAAAATTATACAAGAGCACAACCACTCTTCTTGTACAATCATTCGTAACATTTGTATATTTATACTATGGTAAAAGACAACCTGTATCAGCCATTTGAAATTGTTTTGCGCGAACCGCTCAGCGCATGCCCCCGCAGCGAACATTCACACAGCTTTTTCGAGTTTATTTATATTGTAAGCGGCAGCGGTAAACAGCGCATCAACAAAAGCAAATTCGCGTACAGGCCCGGTCACTTGTTTTTACTTACGCCGGATGATTCACATTACTTCGAAATCGAGGCTGAAACGCAGTTCCTGTTTGTCCGGTTTAACCCGCTTTATATTAAAAACAGCAAGCTGACCGGCGAAATGGCACAACATCTTGACTTCCTGTTAAAAAATACCCAACAAGCTCCGGGCTGTATATTAAAAACAAGTGAAGATAAAGCCGTTGTGAAAGCCATCATGCAGGCTATAATCAGCGAAAAACAAAAAACCAGTTTGTACAGCAAACCGCTTTTGAAGCAGTATGTCAATACTATTATCATAATAGCCGCCCATAACATGGCCTTGAGTATGCCTGATGAGGTTGATGAAAATACCGAAGAGAAAGCGTTAGATATCCTGCAATACATCCAGGCCAATATTTACTTTCCCGAAAAATTGAAAGCTGAAGTTATAGCCGATAAAATGAGCCTCTCCGAAACATACCTGGGCAGGTATTTTAAAAAGCATGCCGGCGAAACCATGCAGCAATACATTATCAATTACAAGCTTAAGCTGATTGAAAACCGCTTGCTTCACAGCAGCATGCGCATGGCAGAAATAGCCAACGAACTTGGCTTTAACGACGAAAGCCATTTGAACAGGATTTTTAAGAAATACAGAAATGTAAATCCGTCGGAGTTTAGGAAAACGGGGATAATCGATAACGCGATTATTGCTTAATGCATTTATCTTCTTAAAGGCATCGTCAATAAGGATCTCATTTCATCCTAAAGGCGCATTTTTTTTGTTAAAAGATGATTTACCCAAACTTAACCTGCTATTAATAATAGAAATCTCAATATAAATTACCAATTTCATTAGAATATATGTAAAAAAATCAAAATAATTTGCTTTTTTATCAAAAACACTTCATAAATTACAATTCTTAAAGATAACTGATTATCAATTTTTAAACTATTGTAATTTTTTCATGGAAGAATCAGCTTATTTTGACAAATACAGCCCAATTGATAACGTTTGGGACGAAATGTACGGCACCGACGCTAATGTTCGTGAGCATTACCGCAAGGTGATCGATTACATTTCGAAAGAATCGGCCGACGACCTGAACAAAAAAGAAGAGCTCGCCAAACGCCTTTTTATGAGCCAGGGCATTACCTTTACCGTTTACAACAGCGGCGAGGGTATTGAAAAGATTTTTCCGTTCGATATTATCCCCCGGATCATCACGGCAAGCGAGTGGGCTTTTGTTGAGCGTGGCATCAAGCAACGCCTTACGGCGCTCAATCTTTTCCTGAAGGATATTTACCATAATCAGTTTATTGTAAAAGACGGCATTGTACCGATAGATATCATTTATTCCTGTCCGCATTTTCTGCGCGAAATGTACCAGCTCCAGGTACCTTATGACATTTATGTACACATTTCAGGCATCGATCTGATCCGCGATCACGACGGCACTTTTTATGTACTGGAAGATAACCTTCGTACCCCATCGGGCGTAAGTTATATGCTCGAAAACCGGGAAATTACCAAGCGCTTATTTCCGGATCTGCTGCCGCAGTGCAGTGTGCGCAGTGTTACCGAATACCCGTCTATTTTATATAAAAACCTGCTGGCCCTTTCGCCAAGGCAAATCCAGAACCCAACCATCGTGTTGCTCACACCGGGCATTTACAACTCGGCCTATTTTGAGCATACCACGCTGGCCCGTTTAATGGGCGTTGAGCTGGTTGAAGGCCGCGACCTGGTAGTAAATAACCATAAAGTATACATGAAAACCACCACCGGTCTGCAGCAGGTTGATGTAATTTACCGCCGGGTGGACGACGAGTTTTTAGATCCGCTGGTATTTAACCCCGAAAGCATGTTGGGTGTGGCAGGCCTGATGGGCGCTTATCGCAAAGGCAATGTAGCGATAGTGAATGCAACAGGAACCGGCGTTGCCGACGATAAGGCCGTTTATGCCTACGTGCCGGATATGATCCGCTATTACCTGAACGAGGAACCGGTGCTTAAAAACGTACCCACACACCAGCTGGGCAACCCCGACGAGCGCGCGTATGTTTTTGAAAACCTAAACAAAATGGTGGTAAAAAAAACCAACGGCAGCGGCGGCTATGGCATGCTGATGGGCCATGCCGCCAGCGAACAGGAAATTGAAGATTACAAAAAGGAAATCCTGAAAGATCCGCGTAACTTCATAGCGCAGCCAACCATCAACCTATCGGCAGCACCATGTTATATGCAGGGCTCGTTAAAACCCCGCAGGGTTGATTTAAGGCCTTACGCGTTATACGGCCCGGATGGCATTGAGATAGTACCTGGCGGCCTCACCCGGGTGGCGCTGAAGGAAGGTTCGCTGGTAGTTAACAGCTCGCAGGGCGGGGGCAGTAAGGATACGTGGGTATTGACCTAAGGCGAAAGGATAAAGGTGAAAGGCAAAAGGTTTTTAATCAATCAAAAAATAAAGGATACGGACAAATAAATCCGAAATCGAACATCCGAATTCCGAAATTCAAATTATATGTTAAGCAGGGTAGCAGCAAGTTTTTATTGGTTAAGCCGTTACATTGAGCGCAGCGATGGTTTGCTGCGGATGCTCAAAATTAATTACGCGTCGTCGCAGGATACGGTGCAGGAATTTACCTGGGAGCCGGTAATGCGCATTTTTGCCGGTTTGGATGCGGATGAAGCCGAGGCGCTTGAAAATGACAGCCGTGCAGTTTTAAAATATATGGTTACAGGTAAAAACAATTCCAACTCCATATTAAACATCATTACGCTGGCCCGCGAAAATGCACGCGGGGTACAGGAGCACATTACTAAAGATTTGTGGCAATGCCTGAACGAGTATTATCACACGGTAAAAGACCCGCGACTTGACCGCGCCCTTCAGCGCGAAGACCCGATAAGCGTATTGGATGTGCTGATTAAACAGGTTATGCTGTACTATGGCACCGTAGAAATTACCATGGAACGCGGCGAAGGCCGGGCATTTATGAACATCGGCAAATACCTGGAACGGGCAATCCAATCGGTGGATATCCTTGACACCAAATTTAGCTCTATCAGCGAAAACCCCGACCTGCTTACAGACACCACCTACTGGAAACACCTTTTACTGTCGTTAGGCGGTTACGAACTCTACCTTAAAACCTACCGCGAAGGCTTTGAATCAGAGAACGTACTGGAACAGGTGGTATTGAATGTTGATTTTCCGCGATCTGTTATTTATTCGGTAAACAATATTCAGCGCTATTTTGATAGATTGAAGAACGAAAGCAATGTAGATGACTACCGCGAAATGTCGTTCCAGATAGGCAGGTTGCAAAGCCGAATTAAATACAGCTCGGTAAAAAGCATTAAAGCAGAAGGTTTGCACCTGTTTTTAACACAGATCAGGAGCGAACTGTACAGTATAGGCAATTCGCTGAACCAGCACTATTTTGCCAATTCATAATTATTATTTGAAAATGAGTTGATTTGAAGATTTGAAAAATGCCGGTCTGGTTTTCATTTTCAAACTTTCAAACTAACAAATCAATCAATTAAAGCCATGCCCGAATTTAAGATCCAACATATCACCAAATACACTTACGAAGGCCCCGTTCGCGATAGCGCCAACCAGATCATTCTTTTCCCCATCAAAGATGAATACCAGGAGGTAATTAAACAGGAACTGCATATAACCGGCAACCCGGTTGTTGATACCCATATTGATTACTACGGCAACGAAGTGGGCAGTTTTACTTACAGTGAGCCACACGCAACGCTGTTGATCAACTCAAAGATCGACGTGATTACCCGCCCCCGGCCTTTGCCTGTAAACGATATTTTCCCCGAACAACACTGGGAAGATTTAAAGCGTCTGCAATACATGGTGCCATATATAGATTTTTTAAAGCAGGAATACTTTGAAGGGCTGCACGAATTGCAGGCCTTTGTTGAAACCGAGCACAATAAAAACGAAGCGCCTTACCAGGTAGCCCTCAGGTTTTGCAACTGGGTATACAAAAATTTTGAGTACATCAAAGGTGTTACTTCCGTCGAAACCACACTTGATGAAGTATGGAAACTTAAAGCCGGGGTATGCCAGGATTTCGCGCATATATTGATGGTGATGCTGCGCCTGCTTAAAATACCCGCCCGCTATGTAAGCGGTTACATATGTACGCATAGCAGCGCCATGCGGGGCGCCGGTGCAACACACGCCTGGGCCGAAGTTTACATTCCGGATTACGGCTGGCTGGGTATCGATCCAACCAATAATTGTGTAGCCAACGAAACCCATGTACGCCTGGCCGTTGGCCGCAACTTTTCGGATTGTTCGCCGGTTAAGGGAGTGTATAAAGGCTCATTTGGCCACAAGCTGGAGGTATCGGTTTTGGTGGATGACGCCGACGCCATTTTATTTGAAGAGAAACCAGCCGAGATACCTGCCCTGCATGCCACCGGCTTTGCCAAAAACAGTTATCAACGTTATATGGAGGTTATCCAGCAACAACAACAGCAGCAGCAATGATTTAGTTGGCAGGGAATTTGTTGCAAAAGCGCCGGCAACGGTTAGTTGCAGGGAAGAAAGAATTAATTTAATATTGCCAACTAACGTCTTTCTTCTTTCAAAAACCCGATAATTCAAATAATCATCAAACCAGGTGCATCAAGTTTATAAATTACTATTGTTAATGATGTCGGTGGCTGTAATTAGTGCCTGTTCGCCCAAAATACAACCGCCTTACGCGGCTGCCAATAAAGTATACCATACCCAAACCGATTCGCTGGTTGAGGTAATAAGCCGCGAACAACCCGCCATGCTGGTTGACAGCGCTGGCGGCGCCATCCCATCCGAATGGGTGGGCACGGTAAACTTTAACCTGCGCAAACCCAATTATGTAATTATCCATTACACCGCGCAGGATTCGGTTAAACAAACCCTTAACACGTTCACCCTGGTAAAGCCCCAGGTAAGCGCACATTATGTGGTGAGCAAAGATGGCAAGGTGTACCATATGCTTAACGACTACCTGCGCGCCTGGCATGCAGGTATCAGCAAATGGGGCAGCATCAGCGATATGAACAGCTGCTCGATAGGTATCGAGATTGACAATAACGGGCACGAACCTTTTAACGATGTACAGGTTAAAAGTCTGCTGGCCCTACTGGCTCAGCTTAAAAAAGCCTACAACATTCCTCAAGCCAATTTTATCGGCCACCAGGACATAGCGCCGTCGCGCAAGCCCGACCCGGGGCCACTGTTCCCATGGAAACTGTTAGCGCAAAAAGGATTTGGTTTTTGGCGGGAAGAGCTCCTGGAACTCCCGCCCGATAATTTTGATTATGCTACAGCATTGCGGCTGATGGGCTATGATACCAGCAACCTGCCTGCCGCTATTGTGGCCTTTAAACGGCATTTTGTACAAACGGATGAAACGCCCGTTATGACAGGGCTGGATTTGAATATTTTGTATAACGTTTATAGGAAGTATTAGCCCCCGGCCCCCTGAAGGGGGAGGAATTATACAAATGTAGTGTTACAAACGCTAAACCACGTTAAGCGCCCGTTGCAAACGAGCGCAAGTAAATAATTTAAATTCGATGTTGATTTTGTTGGATATAGATGGTGTGCTGGTTTCGGCTGCCTCGTGGCGAAAACCTGAATTCATGGATGATGGCTTTCCGGTATTTAACGAAGCTTCGGTTAAAGCCCTCCAACGCATTCTCGCTGAAACGGGTGCTTCTATTTTACTAACAACTTCGCATAAGTTAAAGTATGAGCTTACAGAATGGAAAATCATGCTTAACGCCAGAGGGATTTATCCCAAAGAAATTCAACGACTTTATACTGATAGCCTGACTAAAAAACGCTTGGACGAGATATTGGAATGGTATCAAAAGCGGCAATTACCTAACCGGGCATTTGTAATTATTGATGATGATAAGATGTTGAACAACTTACCTGAAAATATCAAACGCAACCTTATTTTAACAAGCTCATCAGTCGGGCTTACAGATGAACTTGCGGATAAGGCAATTAATATTTTGAGGAAAAAGGAATTATAGCGTTACAAACGCTATACCACGTTAAGCGCTCGTTGCAAACGAGCGCAAGTAAATTACCTGGACAAACAATTACCTGGCACTTGCCGATACAATCAAAAAAACGCCCCGCACAATAAATTGTACAAGGCGTCATACTTTTAACCTCCCCCTTCAGGGCGCCGGGGGGCTAAATCCACTCAAACTTAGTATAAGGCACCAGCACTTCCGGCACTTTAATACCTTGTTCAGTCTGGTTATTTTCTAACAAAGTGGCCACAATACGCGGCAAAGCCAGGGCGCTGCCGTTAAGTGTGTGCGCTAATTGCGTTTTACCCTCCGCATTGCGGAAACGCAGTTTTAGCCTGTTGCTCTGGAAGGTTTCGAAGTTTGATACTGATGATACCTCCAGCCAGCGTTGTTGCGCGGCGCTCCAGGTTTCCATATCGTAAGTTAAAGCCGAGCCGAAGCCCATATCGCCGCCGCAAAGGCGCAATACACGATATGGCAAGCCTAAGTTTTTTAACAGGCCCTGTACGTGGTTGCTCATCAACTCCAATATCTCGTACGATTTATCCGGATGGGCAATGGTTACAATCTCCACCTTATCAAACTGGTGCAAGCGGTTTAAACCACGCACATGCGCGCCGTATGAACCCGCTTCGCGGCGGAAACATGGCGTATGCCCGCAATTGCGGACAGGCAGCTGATCTTCTTTCAAAATCACCTCCCGGTACAGGTTGGTGATGGGCACCTCGGCAGTTGGGATCAGGTAAAGGTTATCGATACCTACGTGGTACATCTGTCCTTCCTTATCAGGCAGTTGCGATGTGCCAAAGCCAGAAGCCTCGTTCACCATCAGCGGTACGCTTACTTCACTGTAGCCTGCTTTTTCGGCCTCATCAATAAAATAATTAATGAGGGCGCGTTGCAGTTTTGCGCCTTTGCCTTTGTATACCGGAAAACCTGCGCCGGTTATTTTAACACCCAATTCAAAATCAATAAGGCCGTATTTGGCAGCCAGTTCCCAGTGCGGCAGGGCATCGGCAGGCAGTTCCGGCTTTTCGCCATGCTCTAAAACAACCTCGTTATCTTCAGGAGTTAATCCCTTAGGTACCGAACTGTGCGGCAGGTTGGGCAGCAGCACCAGTTTTTGATAAAGCTCTTCTTCTAATGCTACCAAATTATCACCTTCTTCCTTTGCTATATCTTTTAATGTCTTTAAGTCCGTAATTCCTGGCACATCGGCTGTGCCGGATTTTATCGCCTCGGCTTCTTCCTTTTTACCGGAACGCATAAGTTCACCGATTAACTTAGATGTTGTATTAACCTGCATTTGAATTTTTTCCAAATAGGTTTTGGTCGAACGTAATTTGCTGTCCAGCTCAATTATTTCATCAACCAGTTCGGGCTGTTTAAAATTTTTTACAGCCAAACGTTCCAAAACCTGTTCCCGGTTATCACGGATATAACTAACTTGCAGCATTATTTGATTTTTTTTTTAGGCAAAGATATAAATAAGTCGATAGTCCATAGTCGATAGTCCATAGTAATTTGCGTTATACCAAGGGGTAATTCAAAGCCATGGACTATGGGCCATCAACCAAGGACTTAAAATCAACCATGAACAACACCACAGGAAAACTATACTTAGTTCCTACCCCAATCGGTAACCTTGAGGATATGACCTTCAGGGCTATCCGCGTACTCAAAGAGGCTGATCTGATCCTGGCTGAGGATACCCGTACATCTGCGCCGATGCTGAAGCATTTTGAGATCCATCAGAAAGTATTTGCGCATCATCAGCATAATGAACATCAGTCAAGCAACGAGATTGTGAAATTTTTGCTGGAAGGAAAAAACATTGCCCTCATTTCGGACGCTGGTACACCGGCTATTTCCGACCCTGGTTTTTACCTGGTACGCGAGGCTTTGAAGTTTAATATCGCTGTTGAGTGCCTGCCGGGCGCTACCGCTTTTGTGCCGGCCCTGGTTAACTCGGGTTTCCCTACCGATAAATTTTGTTTTGAAGGGTTTCTGCCCCTGAAAAAGGGCCGCCAAACCAGGTATAAATTTTTAGCACAGGAAGAACGTACGATTATACTTTACGAGTCGCCGCACCGTTTGTTAAAAACACTGGATGAGATGGCTACCTATTTTGGTACCGACAGGCAGATCTCGGTATCTCGCGAGCTGACCAAAATGTTTGAAGAAACCGTGCGGGGAACTGTTACCGAAGTAAAGCAATACTTTGAAACACACCCCATGAAAGGCGAATTTGTGATGTGCGTGGCAGGGGCCCCGGCCAAACCAGCCAAAGGAAAGTATGAGCGCGATGAGGATGAAGAATAGTAAATAGTATTAAAATAACCACCCGTTATTGCGAGGCACGAAGCAATCTCCAATAAGCAGGTTCGCCCTGTATAGTTCGCGATTGCTTCGTACCTCGCAATGACGGGTTGGAATAACACTCTACATGAAAAAAAACCTACCATTAGCCATACTCTCAGGCCTCCTTTTGTGGATAGCCTGGCCCCCTACTCCATATACCACTTTTTTATTGTTTATCGGTTTTGTGCCGATGCTGCTGGCTATCGAAAACATTATTAAAGATGAAAAGGCTAAAAAAGGCAGGCGCGTATTTAACACCGCTTTCATCGGCTTCCTGGTCTGGAATACGCTTAGTGTTTATTGGGTTTATAATGCCCTTAAATCAATTGGCGAGATAGTAGCTATCCCAATTACACTTATCCCCTATTCTCTTGGCCCGCTGTTAATGGCTACTGCTTTTTGGCTTTATTACCGCTTAAGATTGGTTGCACCCCGCTGGGTAGCGCTTATCGGCCTGGTTTGTTTTTGGGTGGGATACGAATATTTGCACCAAAGCTGGGATTTGAATTTTCCGTGGATGACTTTGGGTAACGGTTTTGCCGTATCGCACCAGTGGGTACAATGGTATGAGTATACCGGCGTTTACGGCGGCACATTGTGGGTTTGGGCCGTAAATATTCTTCTGTTTTTAATTTATGCTGGTCTCCGCGAAGCGCAAAATAAAAACACCCGGCTGGCGCTAATCGGGGCTACATTGGTGGTTTTATTGGCACCGCTCGGCTATTCGCTTTCGGTTTATAATAATTATGTTGAAGAGCAAAACCCATCCAATGTGGTAGTGGCCCAGCCCAATATCGATCCTTACGAAAAAGAAGGAAGCATCCCCGCTAATTTACAGGTAGATGTGCTGATCCACCTTTCCAGGCAAATTGCCCAGCCCAACACCGAATACTTTATCTGGCCCGAAACCGCCATTCCTGAATACATCGATGAGGATAAGCTACGAAGCAGCAACCTGATAGCCCAGGCAAAGTTTTTTTTACGCAACTACAAAAACGCCAACCTGATAACCGGTGCCGAAACCTATAAAATGTACGATACCAGAGCTACCAATACTGCAAAACCCTCGCCGGACGGTGGTTTTTACGATAGCTACAATACAGCTTTAAGCATCGAAAACGGCGACAGGCTGCAAACCTATCATAAATCGCGCCTGGTACCGGGTGCCGAATCTCTGCCATTTGGCGATGCTTTATCATTCATGAAACCGGTATTTGAACATTTGGGCGGCGCTACAGGCACCTATGCACCCGATAAAGATGCAGGCGTATTTTACTCGCAAAGCGGTATCGGGGCGGCGCCCTCTATTTGCTTTGAATCTATCTGGGGCGCTTATGTAGCCCGTTCAGTGGCCAAGGGGGCACAATTCATCGCTATTATCACCAATGATGGCTGGTGGGAAAACACCTCAGGCAAAGATCAGCATCTGGACTATGCCAAGCTCCGCGCCATCGAAACCCGCCGCTGGGTGTGCCGCTCAGCCAATACAGGCATCTCGGCATTTATCAACCAGCGGGGCGATATCGTTAAACATACCGAATGGTGGACCAAAACCGCCATTAAACAGGATATCAACCTGAACAGTACCATTACATTTTATGTAAAACACGGCGATTATATCCCGCAAACGGGAAGTGTTTTGGCAGGACTGGGAATGTTATTTTTGTTGGGGATGAGGTTAAAGAGGAGACAGGTAGTAACCGCATAGCCAAAGGTTAATCAAGTACCGACAGTGTGGTTTTGATAATATCGTCAAAAAAAGCCCTTTCTTTAATTGATTTGGCCGATACCTGTAAGCCTTTGATGGTATTGGAAATGAAGCGGGCAAGCGCCCTGGCATCCTGCCGGGTCTGGATCTCGCCGCTTTGCTGCCCCTTAACTATAGCCATGTAAAAGGCTTCCTCCATTTGCTGTACGCTGCGGCAAATCACATCTTTAACGCAATCGTCGTGCGATGCCAGTTCAATTTCGGCATTCACCATGAAACAGCCTTTTTGCTGGTCATCGCCAATCAAATCATTTACCGTAAGCTCAAGCAGGCGTTTTATTGCAGCTTTTGCACCTGGAGCGGATTTAATCAGGTTGCAAACCTGTTCATCGGCCGCTTTCTGGTAACGCTCTAACGATTTAACATACAGGGTATGTTTATCGGTAAAGGTATCGTACATGCTTGATCTGCTTATGCCGAGGCCGTCTACCAGGTCTTGCATGGAGGTGCCGTTGTATCCTTTATTCCAAAAAATGCAAATAGCCTTACGCAGTACCTCTTCCTCATCAAAATCTTTGGTTCGTGCCATAATTAAAAAAGCTCTGCCTGTTTTAAAAGGCAAAGCTATTCATTTTTAGTTAATTGTTTAAACGTAAACCTTACCTCACGCCGCCACTGGCCAGTATGATCTCGCCGGTTAACCAGCCCGCATCGTCAGACGCGAGAAATACCGCTACCGGGGCGATATCATTTGGCTGGCCGATGCGGCCAAGCGGTGTAGTGGCCTCAAGCTGCGATTGAAAATCGCTGCCGATAAATCCGGCGGTATGTGTACCCTCTGTTTCTACCATACCCGGGTTAATAGCATTTACACGTATTTTTTTAGGCCCCAATTCCTTCGACAACACTTGTGTTATGGAATCAACTGCGCCTTTAGTGCCGGTATAGATAGCGCTTTGCGGCGGGGTAATGCGGGTTACCGTTGAGCTGATGTTGATAATGCTTCCGCCTTTATCGCCAAAGCTTGCCACAGCGCCTTTAGTTGCTAATAACAAGCCCAGTACGTTGGTGTTAAACTGCCGGTGAAATTCTTCTTCAGTGACCGCTTCTATAGGGGTGAACTGGTATACGCCGGCATTATTTACCAGGATATCCGCGGCACCAAAAGCTTCATGTGTTTCTGCAAAAATACGATCTACATCAGCGCTTTTTGATACATCGCCCTGCACTGCTATAGCTTTACCGCCGTTACCGGTAATATCGGCAACCACTTTATCAGCACCGGTTTTATCAGAAGAATAATTTACTACTACCGAAGCACCTTCGGCGGCTAATCCCCTTGCTATTTCGGCTCCTATGCCTTTTGATGCGCCGGTTACAACGGCTACCTTGTTTTCTAACTTTTTCATTTTTTCAGATGTTTTGTTTTGCGTTTCTGGAATGTTTGTTCCGCAAATATAGAGACGTTTTGGAATACTCATTCCGAAATAAACTTTTATTAGGATAGGATGACAAATCACCTATAATTCCGGTAAAAGATTCCAAACGTTTTTCACCGCCAAAACCCATCCTTTTACCGACATCTTATCTGCGCTAACCTATCTTCCATAGGCTTCTGATAGTTACGGATATACCTTTATATCATAAACAATCGCAAACATTAAAACTTACTGAGATGAACACTTATCAAAACCCATATATGTCATTCGACGGTATCACTCCCGAAGAGTACACATTTCTGCAGCAGGCTACCGCCTCATTAACAGAAAACCAGGCACGCACTTTTATGTCATTTTATGCCAGCAAAAGGCGTAACCCGCAGGATATCATGTTTGCAACGCTGGCCGGCTTCCTGGGCGTATCCGGCATACAGCGCTTCATGACAGATCAGATTGGTATGGGGATCCTGTACTTTTTTACCGCAGGCTTTTGCTTTATCGGTACTATTGTGGATCTGATCAACTACAAAACCATCGCTAACGATTATAATCGCCAAATGGCCTACGAAAGCTTCAACATCGCTAAAATGAGCAACTAAATCCCTGTAAGGGCATAGTTTCACCATATATCAAAAAAAATCCACCTTCTGTTACGAGGTGGATTTTTTTAGCCTTTTTAAAGTCTCCCCTTCCGGGGGAGATTTATTGGGGGTTAGATTTATCCCGGATCGCTTTAAACTCCGAACCCGGCTTCCAACCCGGAAAAGTACTTTCATTACTCAGTTTTAGGCCAATCTGGTACATAATGGTGGCTATCTGGGCCATACCGGTTGCATCCATCGCATCGGTATAATTATCAGCCTGCTGGTGATAACGGTTATCGCCATAATCTTTTTGCCTTGCCTCACCATAGCCGCCGCCATGCAGCGCGCTGATGCTCCCGGTGTTAATATCCAGGGCGGGTATGCCTACTTTAGCAAAATTAAAATGATCTGACCGGTAGTAGCTGCCCGAGCCGGGTTGCCTGTCACCAACCGTAGTAAGTCCGTCGTTTTTGGCAATCTCCTCCACATAATCCTCCAGATCATTCTGGCCCTTGCCCGTTACCGCAATATCTTTTGTTTCGCCATAGTCGCCCAGGGCATCCATATTCAAATCGGCAACGGTTTTGTTTACCGGGAAAACCGGATGGGTAGCATAGTATTCCGAGCCTAAAAGGCCCTGCTCTTCTGCAGTTACCGCCAAAAATACTATTGTACGTTTTGGTTTCTCTTTAGTTTTGGCAAACGCTTTGGCTACGCTTAACATGGCGGCAACACCATCGGCATTATCAACAGCGCCGTTATAAATACTATCGCCTTTGGCATTGGGTTTACCAACACCAAGGTGATCCCAATGGGCGCTGTACAATACATACTCGCCCGCCTGACCGGTACCCTTCAATGTAGCGATAACATTGTGCGACATGGAATATTTAAGCTTATTATTGATGGTTAAGCTTACAGATTGGTTAAGCGGGATAGCTTTAAAATCTCTTTTCCGGGCCAGCGCACGAAAATCGCCTGTAATACCGGCTTGCGCAAGTAATTTTTTACCGGCGTCTTCAGTTATCCAACCCTCAACCTTGCAACGGTTCATGTGCTTATCAGCCTGCTGTAAATAAAGTTTCGCGCCGGTATTGCTGTTCGATACCACTTCCCAGCCATAGCTTGCCGGCTCGGTTTGGTGGATGATCAACACTCCCGCCGCGCCCTGACGGGCGGCTTCTTCATATTTATAAGTCCAGCGGCCGTAGTAGGTCATGGTATCGCCCTTAAAAAAATGCGGATCGCCATTTTTAAAACCCGGATCATTTACCAGCACCACTACCGTTTTGCCTTTAACATCAAGGCCTGCATAATCATTCCAATGATATTCGGGCGCTACAACCCCATAACCCGCAAAAACCAGCGGCGAATTTTTAAGGCTTACCGAGTCAACCTCACGGCGGCTAAAAGTTACAAAATCGGTTGTGGCCTTTAATGATAGCGGCTCTTTTCCTCCGGTAATCTCCATAACCGGCGATGGTGTGCTGGTAATTTCAACTAACGGCACATCCTGGAAATAGCTGCCCTTGCTACCCGGCTCAAGCCCTATTTTTTTAAACTGCTGCGCTATGTAGTTGATAGCTTTGGTTTCGCCGGCGGTAAAAGGTTTACGTCCCTGCATCGAATCGTTGGCCAGGGCCGAGATGTATTTTTTAATGTCGGCACCGGTTACCGGTTTTTCGGCAGGTACGGTTTTATTGTTCTGGCAGCCTGCAAAAATGGCAAGCGCCCCTAAAAAGGAAAGTTTATGGAATATGTTTTTCATAAGCAAAACAGGGATTGAATAAGTACAAACGGTACTGAAAGACCGAATTTACACAAATTGTGTTCAAAATATGCAAAAGCCGGGGCAAGGGAATTTAAATACCGGCCAGGTCAATGCCATGCGGTTAAGTTTTCCATCTGAGCCTTTTGCTAAGCCAAACACCGCCCCAGGCTATCCAGGCACTTAACAGGGCAAGTAAGGCAAATACCGCCGCCCGGAAAGCGCCATCAGTTGACCGGAAAGCGCCGATCAGCGCAACGATATAAACAATTAAGGGCAGCAGTAATACCATAGCTAAACCCCAAACCCCAAGCGGAATGCGAAACGGACGCTCCTTATGTGGTTCCGTTATCCTTAATTTGATAAGAGACACATACTCAAGCGATAAGCCCGCCCCATAAACCGTAACATCAATAATCAACAATTCGCCGAACGACCATAGCACCATCAGGCTTACCACTACAGAGCAGATGATGATTGAAATATAAGGTGTTTTAAACCTGCCATGTAACTTGCTGATAAAACGGGGTAACAGTTTATCATCTGCCATCACCTGTGGCACCCGTGATACCGATAGCAATACAGCCGCATAAATACCAAGCGAACTGGCCATTCCCCCAAGTGCTATGATTGTACCCAACCATTTGCCCCCAATCAGTTCGCCTAATACCGGGAAACCGCCGTCTTCAAGTTTAGCATGGTTAATGCCTGATTGCAGGGACACCCAAATCACAAAGAAATAAACCACCATTACCAAAACAAAAGCTCCAAGTACCGATACAAGGTACGACCGCACAGGCTTCTCAACTTCTTCGGCATAGGTTGTAACATTGTCCCAACCCAAACAATTCCACATTACCGTATATAGCGCCATACCAAACGACGGAAAATTGACCCTGCCAAACGATGGCGCCGGGATGTGGATATCGCCGCCATGATGGTAAAAGAACAATACCACTATTATAACAAAGGGTGTTAATACCAAAACGCCCAACAAAAGAGATACGCGACCAACCGGTACAATACCCAGGATGTTTAACAAGGCCGACGCCCATATAATAACCAGGCAAACCGTTATACGGTGCTGTTCGAGGTCGGGATAAAAATAGGTAGCATAAAGTACAAACAGGCCGGGATAAATGGCCAGGTCAATAAAAGTATAAAGCCAGGTCCACCAGCCTTCAATAAAACCCCAGTGCGTACCTAAAGCATATCTTACCCATTTATAGTAACCGCCGGTAACGGGCATCATGCTGTTCAGCTCAAGCACGGTAAAAATGGCCGGAACATCCCACAGTAAAGGGGTAATCAGTAAAACAGGCAAAGCTGCATGATCGCCGGCATAACTAAGCAACTGCTCAAGGCCGTACGGTCCGCCCGATACGGTAAAGAAGATAACAGCGATTAGCTGTATGGGGCGTATTTTTTTTAAGGTGGCTGCTGAGGGCATAAGCTATAAAACTACAACTTATGGTGTAATTTTTATGTTTTATAGCTTGTGAATGCTGAATAATGATCCGGTAACACCGTACAAACGCTTATTAGTTTAAGTTTATGGGCACTATCAATTTAGGTCGCCATTACTAAAGGTATCTCCCTGGTTAATATCGCCTGTTTCAAAACCCTTTTTAAACCAGTACATCCGCTGGGCGCTGGTACCGTGAGTAAAGCTATCCGGCTCCACATGGCCCTGGGCCTGCTTTTGCAGCCGGTCGTCGCCAATGGCGTTGGCGGCGTTCAGGGCTTCTTCTATATCACCCTTATCCAGCACGTTTTTCATCGACTGTTCGTAGTGCGCCCATACGCCGGCGTAAAAATCGGCCTGTAGTTCCAGCTTCACCGAGAGTTTGTTGTAGGCGCGCTCGCTGAGCCTTGAACGGGCGTCATCCATTTTCTGTGAAATCCCTAATAAGTTTTGCACATGGTGACCGACTTCATGCGCTATTACATAGGCCTGTGCAAAATCGCCCCCGGCACCAAGGCGGTTTTTCAGTTCGTCATAAAAAGAAAGATCGATATAAACCCGCGAATCGCCGGGGCAATAAAACGGCCCTGTTGCAGAACTGGCGTTACCACAGGCCGATTGCACATAATCTGTAAAGAGTGTTAAGCGCGGCTTTTGGTAGCTGCGGCCCATATCATTAAAAAGCTTGGTCCAGATATCTTCGGTATCGGCCAGCACAACACGTACAAAATGTTTGCCCTCGTCTTCGGGGCCGTTGTTAGCCTGTTGTTCCTGCCGGGGCTGGTTGGTTGTAACCTGGTTTAGCACCGCCGAGGGGTTGATGCCCGTAAAAAAATAAATCGCCGCCCCTATCAGGCCAAGTAAACCACCGCCTATAGCGAAACGGCCGCCGCCACCGCCGCGTTCATCGTCAACATTATCGCTTTCGCGTCTGCCAAACCATTGCATATTTTTGCCTCCGGAACCTAAATGGATTATTATTTTTCATACAAGATAATGAAAAACGGCCCTGTTTGTTTGAACAGGGCCGCATATTTTTTCACTCCCCCCTTAGGGGTCCGGGTGGCGTTATTTTACGATCTCAAAAACTGCCTGAATCTGGAAACTCAATTTAATGGTTTTGAAACTAATATCCGAATCAGCAACATTGCTTTCAGCTGCTGCTTTAAACATCATGGTATTGGCGTAAACGCGTGGCTGCGGATAGCTGCTGTTATCGCTTTCAGTAATATTGATGGCGCCGCCCAGTTTTTCGCCCAGTGCTGCTAACAGGTAGGTGGCTTTATCGCGGGCGGCCAGCAGGGCTTTAATTTTGAGGTCACGCTTCAGGTCGGCCATTTTTGAATAATCGTAGCTTTCAATATTGGTAGACTGAACACCTTTAGGGTCGATTTTCGACATGATCTGGTTAAATTTATTCAGATCGCGTACACGCAGGCCATACTGTTTTCCGGCCAGAAAATCAGGCGCTCTTTTCTTTTGATAAGTATTATTCCAGGCTGATACATTATTTACCGTAAAATCTGATGCAGGGATCCCGGCATCCTTTACAGCTTTTTCCAGTTGATCTTCCAGATCGTTAATGGCAATGTGCTTTTTGCCATCCATGTATTCCTGTAGTGATATGGTTACGTTTATAATATCAGGAGTAACTTCCTGTTCGGCAATGCCGGTAACTTCAATTTTACGCCTAAGATCAACGTTTTGGGCAAAAGCGCCAATGCTGGTTGCTAATAGTGCGGCAAGGATAAATAGCTTTTTCATGTGTATGTTATTTGATAATATGACTAAGATAACGGGTGTTTAGTTTAATGTGTAACATTAGGGCTACAATATATTTGCTAAATAATTGATATGCATGTAAATAAAACACAGGGCTGTTTTGTTTGGCGCCAGATACAGCACAGGTTGCGTTTCACCCTGCCCCTACCGATTTAATCCGACTGCGTAATTCCTGAAAAACAGTCATGGTGTTCAGTTTTTTAGAGCCGGTAGTTTTGAGACTTTTGGGGGTTGTATCATCTTTCCCGCTTAAATTATCATAATAATTAATTTATTTTAAGATAAATTACAGTTTGGCGTTGTGTTTGTAACATCACGGATGTAAAACATTAAAAAACATCTACCATGGCTACTAATAAAGTAAAAACACCCGAGCAAGAACAAACTACCCCCGTACAGGAATCAGCATTAAATGAGTTATTTATCGACGAGTTGAAAGATATTTACTGGGCTGAAAAGCACCTTGCCAAAGCGTTACCCAAAATGGCGAAGGCAGCTACATCTGACGAACTGAGGTCGGCTATTGAAAATCACCTCGAAGAAACCGAGCGCCAGATCACCCGTCTTGAAGATGCATTCGCCTCTATCGGTGAAAAAGCCGTTGCTGTAAAATGCGAGGCTATGGCCGGTTTAATTAAAGAGGGCGAAGAAATCATTTCTGAAACAGAAAAAGGCAGCATCACCCGCGACGCGGGCATTATTTCGGCTGCTCAAAAAATTGAGCATTATGAAATTGCCTCATACGGCACACTGCGCACATTAGCAGGCGTATTAGGATATGAACAGGCCGCAGAACTATTGGATTCTACCTTGCAGGAAGAAAAAACATGCGACAGCCTGCTCACTCAAATTGCTGAAGCGGGCATTAACCAATCGTCAAAAGCCGAAAAAGCTTAATTTACACCCTAAACAGCCGGTTGACCGGGCTGTTGCTGAAACTAAATTTAACAATAAAAACAGGCTATGCCATTACGGTGTAGCCTGTTTTTTATTTATCGCTTTTATTAAACAGTAATTATGTAATTTACCTCGTTGGCTGAATCCCTTTTAACAACGGTTAGTAAACTCCCATCATTCAATAAGAAAAAAACACGTCTGAAACCAGACTAACTACCCTTCTCTCTAAATCCAATACGACAGGCACTCTTCCGCCAAATTTCCTCCCTGCTCACCCGGCTACTTAATGATTGTTTTAACCAATCCTACAGAAAAATATTAAGCTTTAAAACTGGATAATCTTCCATTAACAAGGCTTAAATATTTATTAAATATAAATAACTGCAAATCAAGCGAAAGTGCCTTTTTTAAGTAAAATATCCTGTTTTTTAATTAATGAATAAGTTAACCTGTCATTTATTTAATGATAATAAAACAACTGTTGCTTTGCGGCAATTATTGCCCGGCTATTCTCAACCAGGGCTTCTTTTTTAAAAAGGGTTTATCATTAAGTAAAAACTATGGAAAAACATTACAAATCTATTTCCAGGCTAACGCGCACATCATGCAAAACAATTTGTTTTTTGATGCTGATGCTGCTGGCCTCATCAGCCGCGTTCGCTCAGCAACGCGTAATTAAAGGTACTGTTACCGACGAGGGCAACCTGCCGCTGCCGGGTGTGGTAGTAACGGTACAAAGCTCGGGCAAAGCAACATCAACCAATGCCAACGGCGGATACCAGGTAACCGTTAACGGCGCAGGCGATGTAATCAAATTTACCTTTTTAGGCTCGGTACCAAAACAGGTTACTGTTGGCGAAAAAAATATAGTTAACGTAACCATGGTTACCGATACCAAACAACTGAAGGATGTGGTAGTTATTGGTTACGGCACAGCCAGCCGTAAGGACGTAACAGGCGCTATTACCTCGGTAAAAGCCGACGAATTCAACAACGGCGTTTTAACCACCCCTGCCGAATTATTGCAGGGAAAAGTTGCCGGTTTGAACATTACCAAAAGCGGCGACCCCAATAAACAGCCTGCTACAATTTTAAGGGGGCCGTCAACCCTGCGCGAAGGTGCCGCACAGCAACCTTTTTATGTAATTGACGGCGTACCGGGCGCTTCTATCGATCTGCTGGCTCCTGCCGATATTGAAAGTATTGATGTATTAAAGGATGCTTCTTCAACCGCTATTTACGGCTCACGTGCAGCAAATGGTGTAATCATTGTTACCACCCGTAAAGCTAAAACGGGCCAGTCGCGCCTTTCATACAGCGGTTATGGCGCCGTTGAAAACGTTTCAAAAAACATTGACGTACTCACCGGCGACGAACTGCGTAAATATTTAACCGACAACGGTGTGCCTAAATTGAGTACAGCCGATGATGACGGTTCAAACACCAACTGGCAAAAACTGGCTGAGCGTACCGGTTATTCGCAAAGCCATAACATTGCATACGGGGGCGCAGGCACCAATTCAGAATATGGAGCAAGCGTAAACTATATGAAAAACAATGGTATTTTACGCAACACCAGCCTTGAACGCACCATTTACAAGGGCTACGTCAACCAACGTTTTTTTAATGACCGTTTAAAATTGGGTATCACCTTAACCAACAGCGTTACTAAAAACAACGACATTTTTCAGAGCCAGGTATTATCAGGAATTCTCTTCTATCTGCCAACGGTAAGCCCCTTTAACCCGGATGGCACTTACAAAGAAAACTATACCCGCACAGGCAGTGGTCCGTTAAACCCGTTATCGTTAATCAACAACAACTTCACCAACACCGAGAATAACAAAACCCTCATTAATGGTTTTGCCTCGTTAGACATTTTGAAGGGGTTAAAATTCACCGTATCGGGATCAACCCAAAAAGAACAGAATAACGTTAATACCTACTCAACCAGCCAATCGGGCATTTATGTGAATGCCGGTGGTGTAGCTGTACGCAGCGCTTACACCAATACCAGCAACGTTGTTGAGGCTTACTTTAACTACGACCGTGTTTTTGGCAAACACTCATTAAAGTTATTAGGTGGTTATTCGTACCAGCAAGATCGTACCAACGATGGTTTTGGAGTACAAACCCAGGGCTTTTCAAACGATGCCCTGACTTACAACTATCTGGCGCTTTCAAACCCTACGCAGCTTTCACAAATAGTTTTTAATCCGGCATATATTTCTACGCTCAGGTTCGTTTCGTTTTATGCACGTGGCCAGTACGAGTTTTCGGATAAATACCTGGTGCAGGCTTCGCTAAGGGAAGACGGTTCTTCGGCATTCGGTATCAATCAGCGTCATGGTTACTTCCCTGCTGCCTCTGCAGGCTGGAAAATCATTAACGAAGATTTTATGAAAAGTATCTCCGTAATCAGCGACCTGAAATTGAGGGCCGGTTATGGTGTATCTGGTAACAGCCTTGGCTTTGACGCCTTTACGGCCAGGTTAATTTACGGTGTGCCTCCGGGGGGCGGTAAGTTTTTAAACAATGGTAACATTGTTAACCCTATCGGCCCGGTACGTAATGACAACCCGGATCTGAAATGGGAAAGCACCGCCACCACTAATATTGGTCTGGATTTCGGCTTGTTCAACAACCGCTTAACAGGTTCGGTTGATTACTACATCAAGAAAACTTCCGATCTGATCTATACCTACCCGGTATCCACCACATTATATTTTTATCCATACTATACGGCTAACGTTGGTAAAATTAAAAACAGCGGTATCGAGGTGGTTTTAAACGCTGTACCTGTAAAAACGCAGGCCTTTACATGGCGCACCTCATTCAACGTTTCGCACAACAAAAACGTTGTTGAAAGCTTATCAAACAGCCAGTTTGGCCTTAACTATATTCAAACGGCACAATTAGGCGGCAAAGGCCAATCAGGCAACTACAGCCAGATCATCCAGCCTGGATACGCTATCGGTACTTTTGATTTATGGCATTACGTTGGGAAAAACTCAAATGGTGTAAGTACTTATCAAAAAGCCGATGGTTCGGTAATTGCCACGCAACCACTTACTACCGATCAGTTTATTAAATACGACGCGCAGCCTAAACTGGTGTACGGTTGGAGCAACAGCTTCTTCTACAAAAACTTCGATTTAAACTTCCTGGTTCGCGGCGTTTACGGAAACAAGATCCTGAATGCTACCCTTGCTTCGTTAAACAACCCTGCCGACTCGAAACTGCAAAACATACCACGTTTTACCCTGGGCGAATCATTTAAAGATATCAACGCATACCTGATCTCTGATCGTTTCCTCGAAAGCGGCTCATACCTGCGCCTGGATAACGCAACCTTGGGTTACACCATTAAACCGCACATCCAGGCTATTAAAAGCCTGCGCTTTTATGCATCGGGCAACAACATCTTCATCATTACCAAATACCGTGGTATCGATCCGGAGGTTAACATCGGCGGCCTTACCCCAGGTATTGACAACCGCGATTTTTATCCTAAAACACGCACGTTCAGCCTTGGTGTAACCGCGCAATTCTAAAACCCAAACAGTAAAGAGAAAAAAAAATGAAAAAGATATTTATAGCATGTGCCGCTGTTGCTACCATGATTGGCAGTTATTCATGCACTAAACTCGACGTGCCCGTTGAGTCGCAATATGTAAAATCAAACTTCCCGGTTACCGACGCCGACTACACCGCGTTGCTGGGAACTATTTATTCAAACCTTTCGTCGAGCTATGCAGTGCCTTACTGGCGCATGCAGGATATGTCGACAGATGAGGCTATCCTTCCGGCCCGTGATGGTAATTTTGACGACGGCGGTCAATATCGCCAACTGCACTACCACACCTGGACGTTTGACCATCCAAACGTGATCGGTGTATGGCAATGGGGTTTTGGTGGTATTAATACCTGTAACCGTATTATCAGCGTTATTAACGCTGGTCCTTCATCAGCGGCTAAAAAAGCGTCGTCAATAGCTGAGGTTAAAGCCATGCGTGCCTTGTATTTGTACTTTATGATGGACCTTTACGGCAACGTACCTATCATAACCGACTTCCCGGTTACCACGCAGCCTTCAAACCAACCGCGTGCACAGGTATACGCATTTATTGAAAGCGAATTAAAAAGCGTACTGCCATTATTACCCGCCAAAAGCAGCAACGCAGCTACAAACGTTTCGCAATACGGTAGGCCAACAAAAGGCATGGTATTCGCCCTGCTTGCAAAAATGTACTTAAACTCGGGGGTTTATGCCGGTACAACCCGTTACCAGGAAACTGTAGCCATGTGCGATAGTGTGCAAGCTAACACTAATTATTTCCTGGATGCTAAATACCGCGATATATTTTTACCAACCAACGGTCCGCAAATTAATGAAACCATTTTCGCAGTACCTTATGATCAGCAGATTCCCGGCAACCAATTTACCCGCTTCGGTTTCTTTTATTACCTGGCCAATGCCTATGGCTTTAACGTTGGTTTAAGTATTGCCATGAGCACCACGCCCGAGTTTTACAACCGCTTTAATATCCCTGGTGACGACCGTACCAAAACCTGGCTGGCCGGCCCGCAGTATTATCCCGACGGCAACGGCGGCTTCACCAACCAACCGGTGTATTACCCTGCCCCAAATGCCGATAAGCAGATCAATATCATCCCAACCCTAACCCTTACCGGTTTAAAACCGATGGATTTGGGCAACGATGTGTTAACCTCGCAATCAGAAGGCGTACGTTCAATTAAATACTACCCGGATGTAAACATTATACAGGCCACCCGTTTAAACAGTAACGACGTTCCGGTATTCCGTTTAGCCGACGTTTACCTGATGAAAGCGGAAGCCATCCTGCGTGGTGCTGCTCCCACCACTGTTAACGGCGAAGTACAAACGCCGCTTACCCTCGTAAATAAATTACGGGCCCGTGCACATGCCCAGTTAGCCTCATCAATTGATTTAGATGGCTTGTTAGACGAACGTGCCCGCGAACTATCATGGGAAGCCTGGCGCCGTAACGACCTGATCCGTTATGGTCTGTTTGAAAAGGAATACCCGCTACCGGTTATGGGCGGCAAAACTGATGACCTGAAAATGAACACCGACCCAACCCGCAGGTTATACCCAATTCCATCAACCGAATTAAAAACTAACCCTAACCTGAAACAAAATCCAGGTTATTAATAAAAGTTAATTTTGATATAAGCGCAAAAGGCAAGCCTTTTGCGCTTTGTTTTGTTAAACCCTATTTATATTTCACCTACATGAAACTTACCATCGGCTTACTTGCGTGCATAGCCCTCTCGGCTTCAGCCTTAACCGGCAATCCCGGCGACCAAAAAATGAACCATTTCCAGGTAATAGGTTCACATAACAGCTACAAACAGGCCATAAATCCAAAGCTATTCAAGTTTTTGCAACAGCGCGATTCGGTTGGTATGAGCAAGATCGATTACGAGCATATCAGCCTTACCGATCAGCTTAATTTAGGTTTGAATGCTTTAGAAATTGATGTTTATGCCGATAGCAAGGGCGGCAAATACGCGCACCCCAAAGGTTTGGATTGGGTACCCGGTCAGCCGGCTTTTGATACGCAAGGTGTAATGAAACAGCCGGGCTTTAAAGTTTTTCATATTGAGGATATCGACTTCCGCAGCAATTGCGCCACTTTTAAACTTTGCCTGCAGGAGCTGAAAAAATGGAGCGACGAGCATCCGGATCACAACCCGATCTACATCACCATGAACGCCAAAGATGAACCGATGGACAAACCGGGATTTACTATACCTGAAAAATTCACCGCAAAAACCTTCGCCGATCTGGATAAAGAGATCCTGGATAACCTGGGCAAAAAGTATTTAATTACCCCAGATGATGTTCGCGGCAGCTACAAAACCTTAGAAGCAGCCGTACTACACAACAACTGGCCTACATTAAACGCCGCCAAAGGCAAATTCATTTTTATTTTGGATGAGAAAGGGGAAAAACGGGCTGCCTATATTGCAGGGCACCCATCATTAAAAGGCCGCGTGCTTTTTGCCGATGCCGAGCCGGGAACGCCCGAGGCTGCCATCCACATTATGAACAATGCGAAGAAGGACCTGGCGCAGATTCAAAGGTTAGTAAAGAAAGGCTTCATCATCCGCACCCGCGCCGATTCGGATACCGAAGAAGCCCGTGCTAATGACAAAAGTTCGTTTATCGCCGCCCAAAAATCCGGTGCGCAGATCATCAGTACTGATTATTATAAAAAAAGCACCCATTTTAAATCTGACTATGTGATCAGTTTTGACGGCGGAACTTATTTTAGGGCTGATCCGTTGTTTGGTTCGGGAAAGTAAGATAACCGGGCTTGCACAATTTAACATGAAACAGGTTTTGCGTAACAGCAAGACCTGTTTTGTTTTGTACGGGTAATCCGCTTTCAAAATAACCACCACGATAACATTTACAGACGTTATATTAGCAATATGAATTTTATAAAAAGGCTTTTCAAAAAACCTGAACCAATTCAAAAGCCCTGCATAAACCTGGCAATGGTTATGCTCCCTGAAGCCGGTTCTTTTTCATTTCACAATTTTTTATCCGATATCAGTAAAAACCACGTAATAAACGAAGCAGATGGCGACAATGAAGCTGCCTCATTTAAATTTGATGGCGAGCTATTTTATATTGCCGCCATGCCGGTGCCAATTCCAAACGAAGATATAGAAGGCACCGCTCAATATGCGTATAACTGGCCAACGGCAGTCCAAGACCTTGAGGGTCACAAGGCTTATATTCTCGTTGCATTATCATCATCCAATAATAATTTTGTTAAGCATTTCAGGCTGATTACCCACGTAGTTAACAGCATCCTTAAAACTACTGATGCTATTGGCGTTTACATCGGGGATCAATCTTTATTAATACCGAAAAATGAGTATTTAATTGAAGTTGAAGCCGCAGCAATGGACGAATCCCTTCTGCCTCTGAATACGTGGATATATATCGGGCTTAGAACTATCGGCGATCAACGCAGCGGCTATACCTATGGCCTCAAAGCTTTTGGGCTTGATGAGATCGAAGTAATTGACACGTCGGCACCGCTAACAAGTATCCGGGAATTGCTATACGATGTATCTCACTATCTCATATCGAACAACATAAAGCTCAATGCAGGCGAAACCGTTGGCAGTTCGGCAGATGAAAAAATCAAGGTTGGTTTTTCGAAGGCCGTTTTTGTGGAGGGTGATAGTTACAAGCTTATTTTTTGATCGTCGGGAGCATTTTGCTGATAACCTTCACCTAAAACCGGTTTACTTTCCTGCACCGGTTCAATTAATTCTTTTCCTGCCTTTTCTGTAGCAAAAGATGCCACCACGCACGTAACCAATATCAATATAATAGTTCCGTTCAAAATATTATCGTCAATAATCTGCGCCTTAAAACCGACCAATATAATGGCCAGCGTGGCTGCCGCATGCGCGCTGCTCAACCCGAAAATCAATGTGCGTTGCGTTGACGAATATTTAAATATTTTTTGGGTAGATAATGCCGCCAGCCATTTGCCCAGCAATGCGCCAATTGTGAGGCCCAGCGCCACAATGGTAGCCTGCGGGCCGCGGGTAAGCACCCGCAGATCAACCAGCATGCCTACGCTGATGAGGAAGAACGGGATGAAGATGGCATTTCCCACAAAATCAATCCTGTGCATTAATACCTGCGATTGCTGTACCGCTTTATTCAGTGCCAACCCGGCCACAAAGGCCCCGATAATTGGCTCGACCCCGGCCAGTTGCGAAAGGAAGGCTGACAGGAACACGATGAACAGCACAAACACATAAGGCAGGGTTTTGCTATCGCAATAACGGTTAAAAAACCAGCGTGCCAATGGGGGAACCAGCACAAACATGATAAATGCGAAAACGGATAGCGAACTCACAAGCTGCAGCCAGAAGCTGAAGCCTAACCCGCCGTTTTTAGCCCCCATAATTACGGGCAACAGAATTAAAACGGCTGTATCGGTAAGGATAGTGCCGCCAACGCTGATGGCCACCGCTTCGTTTTTGGCTATTCCGTACTTACTAACAATGGGATAAGCTACCAGGGTATGCGTAGCAAACATACTGGCTGTTAGCGCCGATGTAATAAGCGGATACCCCAGCAAATAATGACAAACCGGAAAACCGATTACAATAGGAATACAAAAAGTAAAAAAGCCAAAAACGAGGCTACGGTGCTTTTTCTGCTTAAACTCGTTCAAATCAAGCTCAACACCGGCAATGAACATAATGTATAGCAAACCAATAGTTGAAAACAACTCGACCGCCGAATTTTTGGCAAGCAGGTTTAATCCGTGCGGGCCTATGGCTATCCCTGCCAAAATAAAACCCACAATACCGGGGATTTTAAATTTGCCCATAACAATTGGTGCGAGCAGAATAATCAGGAGGATGAGCGAGAAAATAAGTACCGGATTAGTAAAAGGCAAATTGAACTGCTGTGTTAACCGGCCAAGAATATCGGTATTATGCATACCGCAAATTTAGCACTTAAAGTTTTACTTTCTTCTATAGATGCTCTTGCCAGGCTTACGCGCTATCCCCCAATCAGTAATTTCCGAGTAATTCCCTTAAGCACTATCCACTAATTACAACGCGGGAACGGGCTTCCGCCTAAACAGCTTTAACAAAGCGAAAGCGAGCAATCCCGCCGAAATGCCGGCAATAACCGCCAGCGAGATACTGCCATAAAGATATTGTTCCATGTGCTCGCCAATGGATTTGAGCGAAATTTTATCCAACGGGATATCCACCTCCTTGCCGCCCATCCACAAACCGCCGGTTTTATAGCTCATAAAGATGATAACCGGGATCATGGGCGGGAAACTGATGTGTGCCGCCGTAATTACGATAGCCTTGTTTAACCTGAAAACGATAGCCAGCGAAATAGCTACCAGCGACTGAAAGCCCCAGATGGGTATAATCCCCATAAAAACACCAAATGCAACCGAGGCAGCCTTTAAACCGGGAGATTCCGCAGGGTTAAAGAACAGGTTTTTGAGCATTAACTTCGCTTTTCTTTTATCACCAAGCGTTCTGAAAAAATCGCGGGGCCTGATCCACACAAAAGAGGTGATCACCAAAAACACATTCAACAAACCAACGCGCGAAAAATCCTTCAAAGTACGAAAACGCGATCCGCTGGTTTCTTTGGGCGAATTATAAGCCCTAACCGGTACCCAAACAATCCTGATCCCCTCCCAGGCGGCACGTACCATCACTTCTGTCTCAAAGTTGTTGTTACCGGTAATGTATTTGCTGTTGTTTAGCAAATGAACAGGATACAAACGATAACCCGATTGCACATCCGGGCATTTGATACCGGTTTGCAACCAAAAACAAAAACCGGAAAGCTTATCTATCAAACTGCTTAAGGCCGGTTGCTGCTTATTGCGCGAGCCAACAATGAGCGCCGCCCGCTCGTGCTCCAGTTTTTCTATAAAAGCGGGCAGGTCGGCAGCAATATGCTGCCCGTCCGGATTGATGGTGATGGCGTATTGATAGCCCCCTTCGCTTGCCAAATCAAATGCCTTACGTAAAGCCTGCCCTTTGCCCGTATTTTGACTATAATTAACATATTGTACTTGCGGCAATGATTGAATAACGGCAGGTGTATTATCTGTTGAGCCGTAGTTAACCACAATAACCTGGTCGGTATAGGCCAACACATCGGTCATAACGGTGTTCAGCTCACCATCGTTATTATTGGCGGGTATAATTACGCATACCTGTAACTGTTTAAACTTTGCCTGTATATGTTGTAAATTATCCGTCATATGGTATAACCGCAGGTACCGGCTTCAAGTTCAGGTTGGTATTAATGGGTTTGCGGGATTTATTTTTGCTTTACAAAGTTATTTGTTTCGGGTTAAATTAAAGGTTAAATTTTTGTATATATGATTGTAGCACAGCCCGACGGCAATTTATATTATTTAAAACCAGGGCGACGTTATATGTCATTGCCTCATGTAATAAAGAAAAGCCCCCGATAATCAAACCGGAGGCTTTAATCGCACTCATTTATTAGGCCTGTAAAGCGCCCTTTGCTGTTTTCCCTAACCTGATGGCCGCTAATAAGTAATAAAAAGCACCAAAAGCCGAGTATCCCGCCAAATTAACGATACCCATGGCAGGCGAGTGCGCCATGGCAATAAATGATATACCGGCAAGCATTGATTGGCCGCCGCTCAATATCATAGGCCATTGGCCACCCAACGCTTTGCGCCTTTTTACGCCAAGCACCAGTTGGATCAGGCCGGTTAACAACGCCCAGGCGCCAAAAACAATCAGTGCCGATGGTACGCCTTTATCAATAGCAAAGCTAACCGCTATTGTGGTAATGATACTGATGCCAAGGTTAACATATTGCGGCGTTGCCGATGTTCCGTTGCCCTGGTTTGCGCGGATATCCAGAAGTGTTCCGACCACATCCCAGAGAGGATAAATTACAAGCAATATTGTTGCCGCTGTAAATGAAGTTTTGGCTAATAATGATACCGCTGTTACCCAGGCAACTGAAAATATTACCCTGATAAAATAGAGTTTACGCAATTGAGCGGCGGTACGGGTTGCTGCAGAAGTTTGGACGATTACAGTTTTATTTGCTGACATGATTTTTCAGTTTTTTTTGTGTTTTATTTGATGAAGCAAAACTGTACACAAAACGGAACAATAATTTTCACCCGGGTGAAGATCAGGGATAGCAATTGTCAGCCCTGTATCGATTTTTAGGGGTTTTGCCGGGCAAGCCGCTTTTTGATACGGGTTAACGAGGGATTTTTAATGCCCAGGTAGGATGAGATATGATAAGCAGGGATCCGGTTGATAATGTTAGGGTGCTGCGCTAACATTTGTAAGTAACGTTCTTCGGCTGTATTGAATTGAAAGGCTTCGGCACGGGCCTGCGAAAGGTTAAAAAACAGCTCGGCTATTAAACGGCCGAAGCGCTGCCAGCCGGTTGGCGTTGTATAAAGATATTGCAGATCATGGTAGCTGATAGAAATGATCTCGGCATCATCCATGGCCTGGATAAAATAGGCACAGGGATATTGGTTGATAAAACTACGGAAGGATACCAGGAACTGCCGCTCGGAAAAAAAGTAAATATTTTTTTCCTCCTGCGTTTCGGGATGTACATAATAAATGCGAAAAATCCCTTTGGTAATTAATGCCAGATCGGTACAAACAAAATTTTGCATGTTGAAAAAATCGCTTTTCTCAATTTTGCGGCTACGCCAATAAGGCAAACTGATATTGATATCATTAGCCGACAGATCGGCAAATTTGCCAAGTACATCGTTCAATATATCCTGTTTGGTTAGCATACGGTTAACAAAGCCTGATTATTTCAAATATCGGCACAAAAAACCACAGTAATTTTCACCCAGGTTAAAACAAGCTGCTTTATTTTCTTATTTTACAATCAAACTAAATCAAATAAAAAACAATCAAAAATCAATAACACAATGATGAACATAAAAATACCTCCGCATGTTACTGAGTTTGATAGAGATTATCCTTTTCCTGGCCGTTATTGTGCTGGCAGTAGCCGGTCCGCCGAAAAGGAGAAAGCAGGGCGCTAAAACCAATCCCGACGCGCAAAGGCCCTCGGCCTACAGGGTTACCCCCAATGGCGTTTTGGAATATGTAGACACCGACCGTTAAAATTTAATTTCTCCCCCTTAATAATACCGGGACGATACAGATAAAAACCGCCGCAATTGTTTGCGGCGGTTTTTTTTATCAATATTGTATAAAGCGCCCAGGAATCGTTTTTAACATTTTTGTAAACGTTCCCCAATGATGGCCTTGAGATATAATGATATTCATTATCCAAAAGAACCAATTTGTCATGTTGAACGTAGTGAAACATCTTATTCGCCCTGTAAGTTAGCGATTTTGCACCCGCAGAAGATATTTCGCTATCGCTCAATATGACAAAAAACTTTAAAAGCGATTTGCCTGATAAAGTGCCCTCTTATTCGTTAACCCTTAAAACTTTTACATTCGTTTCAATCCGGAAAATTTATTGAAATTCGGCGTCGATAAAACCATATTATGACTATAGACGAAGCTCAACACCTGGTTGACAACTGGATCAAAACAACCGGCATCCGCTATTTTAACGAACTCACCAACACTGCCATTTTAATGGAAGAGGTTGGCGAAGTGGCCCGGATTATGGCGAGACGTTACGGCGAGCAATCGTTCAAAAAATCGGATACCGAAGTTAACCTGGCTGATGAAATGGCCGACGTGCTTTTTGTACTCATTTGCCTGGCCAACCAAACCGGCATCAACCTTACCGAAGCTTTGGAGAAGAACCTGGAGAAGAAAAGTATCCGGGATGCCGAACGGCATAAAAACAATGAAAAATTAAAATAGATGAAATTAAATTGCGAAAAACAACATTAAACAAAATTTAATTCTGATTCTTTGTAGTTTAAAACAATTTAACAGGGCGACGGGCGTTTTATCTGAAACAATTTAACAGCCTTATTATGAAAACGCCTTTTATCCTTTCGCTTAGCTTTTGCGCGATACTATCCTCTTGTAACAATCATCCAACAGAAAAAGTTGCGGTATCTGATATTGTACTGACAGCACCAGCTCCTCCCCTGGAAGCCGATCAGGCAGCAGATGCCAAAGCGCACATCGATCCGGCTACTCCGGCTATCGATACTGCCAAAAAGATCATCAAAGAAGGTAACATTCGCTTTGAAACCCGCAACCCAAAAGCGGCGAGGCAAAACATTGTTGGCTCTCTTCAAAAATTAGGCGGCTACCTTGCCGAAGAAAACGAAACCAACAGCGGCGAAACCAACCAGAAAGAATATAGCCTCCAGATCAGGGTGCCATCCAAAAATTTCGATGCGTTTTTAAACAGCCTTAATTCCAGTGCCGATCATATCGAATCGAAAAATATCCATATCCGCGATGTAACTACCCAATTTATTGATACCCGGGCCGAAATCAGCAATAACAAACAGTTAGAGCAGCGTTACCTGCAACTGGCAGCCAGGGCCACCAAAATGACCGACCTGTTAGCTATTGAAGATAAACTGGCCAGCATCCGTACCACTATCGATTCGGCACAAGGCCAGCTGAATTACCTCAGTAAACAGGTTAGCTATTCATCATTGGATATCAGCTTTTATACCAAACAGGCCGGCGAGGTAAACCCGGGAACCGGATTTGCTTATAAGTTTAAAACAGCGCTTGGTGAAGGTTGGGAGGTATTGCAAAACATGTTCTTTGCCATCATCTCTTTATGGCCTTTATTGATCATCATCCTTTTTATTTTACTGATGATCAGGCGTTGGAGAAAAAAGAAAGCCGCTATAGCCACCCCGGCGCCAACTGCGGTGTAAAACCACGATGGGGCAAACCGGAACCCACCAAAACAATACTTGGCCTATCAAATTTGCACTTAAGGTTAATTTTATATTAAAATTGTAAAAACCGCAATGCCAAAAGTAGCCGTTTTATGAAGATTTAATTAAAAAGGCAGATTTCTTATTAAATCAATTAAAAATGCTTGACAAGTAGCAAATTAACACCTACTTTTAATCACCTTTTTAATTGATTGATTATGATCCGTGTACGGTCTAAAATTGTACTCCTGGTTGCGCCCGAAGTAGTTGGCGTTAAGCTTTTGCCCAATAATAAGGTTTTTAAACAAATCGCGTCTATATCGTCAATTTTTCCATCCATACACGAAATAAAACCCAATTTAATTATCCTCGATTACGATTACCTTATTAACGATATCGAAAAAATTCTTCGTCGTTTAAGCACCAACCCGGCTTATAAAAATATCAGGATCTGCTGTTATAAAAACAAATGGCACTCCAAGGTTGATCCTTTTTTGAAAGCCCTTGGCGTTGATCATATTTTTTACGCCGAAGATTTGGAAGAGGAGCCGGTGAAGAAAAACATATTCGAATCGATAGGCAGCGTACTGGATGTACCTTTGCTGAGTTTATTGGCTAAACCGGCTCATTAACCCCCCGGCCCCCTGAAGGGAGAGTAAGCGAAGATAAGTCATGCTGAATTTATTTCAGCACGTCACTTGCTAAGTAAAGCGTCTATTTTTCCTGCGGGATGCTGAAATCAGTTCAGTATGGCGGTAGAAATTTCTCAAATTATAACATCACCTTCAAAAACCTTTTCTGCGGGCCCTTCTAAAAAAATATCGGTAAAAGCCCTGCCATCATAATTAAAGCGGATATTGAGGTTACCGCCCAATACTTTGATGGGGGTGGTGATGTGGCCTGTTTGTTCGTTATGTTGGGCCATGGCCAGGGCTACGGCTGTTACGCCGGTACCGCAGGCATAGGTTTCATCTTCAACGCCACGTTCAAACGTGCGTACAAAGTAGCCCTCATCCATCGGTTCAACAAAATTTACATTGATCCCTTTTTCGTGGTAAGTTTCATTATTGCGGATGGCGTAGCCTTCGGTGTACATATCTCTACCGGCCAGGCCGTCTACCAGCTTTACGTAGTGGGGCGATCCTGTGTTCAATACATATGCTTCGGCATCGCGGTTAACCTCGTTTACATCAATCATCTGGAGGCTTACCCAATTTCCTTCGGCAGTAATTTTGGCATAATGCGGACCATCAACCGCCAAAAATTCAGTTTCACTGTCAATAACGCCTAAAAATTTGGCAAAGGCGACGATGCAGCGCCCGCCATTACCGCACATGCTGCTCGGCTGGCCGTCGGCATTATAATAAACCATTTCAAAATCGTAACCTTCCTTGTTTTGCAGCAGCATCAGGCCATCGCCGCCGATGCCGAAACGCCGGTCGCAAAGGCTTGAAATCAGCTTAGGATCGTGGTGATTAACGCTGTTATCGCGGTTATCAATCAAAATAAAGTCGTTGCCTGCGCCCTGGTATTTATAGAAGTGTAATTTCACGTAAGTATTTTATTTAGTGTCAGTATGTTGATATCAACAAAACGCGTGCTAACAATCAACCACACCGTTGTTTATCCATTTAACAAAATTTAACAAAATCGCGGATAACTTATCATTGATTATCTCGTCTATATGGTATTAAATTTGATTTGTAAAATAAGTAAACTTAATAATAAGAAAGGCAATTTATAAAATGAAAAAGATAGGTTTAACATTATTAACCGCTTTTGCCGGGGGAGCGATGGCCCTTGGGGTATACCGGGTTATTGAAAATAAATACTCAGACAATTTGAGTTTTGAGGATAAACAGAAGGTATATTTCACCAGCAACCCGATGCCTGCGGTTTCATCAACCGGCGATCTGGATTTTACACAGGCCGCAGCCGTAGCAACACCGGCGGTAGTTTATATCCGCACTACTTACAGCGCTAAATCAAACGGCGGCGGACAAGATCAGCTGGAGCAAATGTTTGGCGACATGTTCGGTCAGCGTGTTCGTCCGCAGGGCCCGCAAATGGCTTCCGGCTCGGGTGTGATCATCTCGCCCGATGGTTATATCGTAACCAATAACCACGTGGTTGAAAAGGCCGATAAAATCACCGTTGCCACTAATGATCACCGTACATTCAGCGCCAAAGTGATCGGTACCGACCCCAATACCGACCTGGCCCTGATTAAAGTGAGCGCAACCAACCTGCCTATTGTAAAATTAGGCAATAGCGATGATGCCAAAGTTGGTGAGTGGGTTTTAGCGGTAGGTAACCCTTTTAACCTTACCTCTACTGTAACCGCCGGTATTATCAGCGCCAAAGGCCGCAGCATTGGCGTTATCGGTAGCGAAAACAACGATGATGACAATCCATTTGGCCGTACAAGCCGTCAGAGCGGTCCGAAATTGAACAAGGCTATCGAATCGTTTATCCAAACAGACGCTGCCATTAACCCTGGTAACAGCGGCGGCGCCCTCGTAAATACCCGTGGCGAACTAATTGGTATTAACGCGGCTATCGCTTCGCATACCGGCTCGTACGAAGGCTATGGCTTCGCCATCCCTATTAACCTGGCCAAAAAAGTACTGAATGATATCAAAAAATTTGGCGCTGTAAAACGCGGTTATGTTGGTGTAACCTTCACCGAGCTTAACCCGGATAAAGCCCAGCAGCTTGATGTATCAACCACTAACGGTTTATATGTTAACGACCTGGTTCCGGGCGGTGGCGCCGAACAGGCCGGTTTACGTAAAGGCGATATCATTGTAAAAGTGGAAGGACAGCCTGTTTATGAATCGTCAGACCTGCAGGAACGCGTAGCCCGACTGCAACCCGGCGATAAGATCAATATCACCGTGCTGCGCGATGGCAAGGATAAAGATTTTTCGATCACCCTTAAAGGCGATGCTGCTCCGGCTAACCGTGTGGCTGCAAATTCAAAATCGGCCGAGGAGTTATTTAATAAACTGGGCGCAAGCTTCCACGCTTTAACCCCTGCCGAAAAAAACAAGCTGCGTGTTAACAGCGGTGTACTGGTAACCCAGGTACGTGAGGGCGGTTTGTTTGATGCTGCAGAAATACCTGAAGGTGTAGTAATTACCAGCATTAATAAAGTACCGGTTAACAGTGTTGATGATATTGACAAAGCTATTGTAAAACCGATACAGGGTAATATCATCATTGCCGGTTTATACCCGGATGGTTCGCACTTTAGCAGCGCGTTCCCGGCTCAATAAGTTTTTAAGTGATTTTTAATAGGAAAGCCCCGGTCGTTTTGATCGGGGCTTTTTGTTTGATGGCTGACGTAAGCCCCACTCAACCCTCACCGGAAGGGAGGGCTTTTAAAAGTCTCCCCATTCCGGGGGAGATTTAGAGGGGGCTACGATTGAGCGGGCCAATGTTTGTTAAATAGCAGAAAGCTGTTAGAAATTATCCCCCAATGTGAATGCCGCTTCGAAAAGGTTTCGTTATTCTCGTTAGAATACAGACTTTGATCCAATACCAACAGCATTGGCCCGCTCATTCGCCGCGGAATGGCTATTACTTTTGGCTTGGCCCAAAACCAAAAACCCAAGACAGAAAAAAGCTTCTCCCCGCAAGGCCATACTCCCTGCCCCGCTTTTCTGTCGCGCCACCGCGCTTTTGGGTTCGCCTATTTTAGCATATTCTTATTTTAAAACAGATTAATCCCTACACTCCAGCCTACCCAGCCTGTCCAGTTGCGGTTGCCTTCAATAAAGGAGTGGTGCAGATCGCGCGTGTAGGCATAACCGTCAATCCGCGAACGCTGATCTGAATACAGGAAATTTAACGATGGCCCGGCAGCTATAGAAAACAGCCTGGCTACTTTAAAAGTGAGATCCAGGTTAAACCTGTTAAGCAGGTTTGTTTTAAGCCAGGTGCCCTGGTACAGGTAGCCCGAACCTAATTCGGTATTGATGGCCAGTTTTCGGCCCAGGCCAAACTCGCGGCCAAAACCTAAGCCGAACGAGTATAGTTTGCTGTTTTCATCAAACCGCATGCCGCCCTGCCATATGGTGTACAGCTTGTTATTGCCGTTTTTAAAAGCGAGATGAAGGTTTTGGGTTTCGTTGGTTGAAATTGCCAGTTTATGGTAACCGCTTTTAATAATATTGAGCAACCCGATGCTGAAGCCCGACGAGGTATCGGCAATATTAACCAAACCTATTTGTACCCCGGTTAGGTGTTTGGCGTAGTTAAAAACTGCGGCTGCCTGCACTCCGCTAAACTTTTGGCCGGCAATGTTGCCTACAGCGGCCAGTTGCAGCGCATCCGAATTTTTCCCGGCGATGTTACCGATCGCCCCTAACTGGATCCCTCTTACCGAACCCCGGGTATGATTGTATAAACCCGAAAGCTGGATGCCGTCCATATCCTGCTTTACACTGTTATGCAGCAGCGATAGTTGAATGCCGCGCACATTGCCCAGCACATTGTTGTAAAGCCCGCCTAATTGTACACCGTTTACCGAACCGCCTACCACATTAAAAACCCCGGCTATCTGCACCGCGCCAACATCGCCCTTATCCAGGTTAAAGATCAGGCCCATTTCAAAACCATCTACTCCGGCATTATAGCCGCCTACTGCGTTAAGCGAAACGATGTTAACGATCTGTCCGCCGAAATCGCCGTGGGTACTTACGCCGGGAATAGCGGAGGCCTGGAATGGCGCCTGGGCTATCAACCCGCGCAGGTTGGCGGCTTCTACCTGTTGTTTGGTGGAAAGGAACAGTTTCCCTAATGATGTTTTTTCAATGCCATTATAATCATCACTCAAAATATAACCCAGCAGTGTTTTCTTTTTACCGATGGTGGTATCGGTGCTTGTAACCTTTACATCGGCTAAAAAAGTAATGGTGGTATCCTTATAAAACTCCTTGCTGATGGTGATGGTAACGGGCTGGTTCTGGTTATGCAGGTTCAGATCGAAGTGCCCATCCTTATCCGTTAATACCGATTGCAGTTCTTCGTGCGAGTATACGCTGGCATTGGGCAGCTTCTTGCCGGTTTGCTCATCGGTTACCGTACCGCTTATGGTATAGCTGTCGCCTTCGGTGGCGGCTTTATCGGTCACTATATTAAGCCGCAGGGGGGCATATCTTAATATTACAAAATTTTTAGCCTCATGGTATTCAAAGCGGTAGCTAAGCATCTGGTCAAGCACCTCTTTAATGGTCTGGTTATCGGCATTAACGGTAACCAGGCTATCGGTTTTTACAATATTGCTGTTGTACGAAAAGTAAAAATTGCCCTTTTCTTCGATGGTTTTGAGCACCGTGCCCAGGCGCATCCGGGTTACATGTACGGTGATGTTTTTGGAGAGGATGGAGCTGGCATGGGCGTGATTGGTTAGGCTGCCGAGGAGGAGCAGTAACATTGCAAAAAACCACTTGTCATTTCGACGAACAGGGGATGGCCTGCGCGCGGGCGTGAGGAGAAATCTTATCCGCCTTGCAAAGCTCACCGGCTGCTTGTATAAGATTTCTCCTCGCTCCCCGCTTTTACCCACACATGCTAGTCGAAATGACATAGTTTTTATATTATTTATATTTAGATTGGTGTCATGTTGCACCCGTCGAAGCATGGTGGGCAGGCCTCTCCAAGCTACCCTTCCACAAGCTCAGGGTGACCCGCCACTACCGCAACACAATCCCCTTCTTACCCTTGTCCACTTTCACCTTAAATGTTTCTTTAATCACCAGCAGCACATCATCCAGGGGCTGATCTTTAAAAACTGTGGTAATGGGCAAATTCTCAATGGCTTTATTGCCTATGCTGATGTGCGCGCCGTAAACTTCGTTTAGCGAAGCCACCAGTTCATGCAGCGGGGTTTGGTCGCATACCAACTGGTGGGTGGCGTAGTAGTTGTACAGCCTGCCGCGGATGTTTTCTTTGGCCTGCAAGCCCTCCTGTTTGGTTACCAGTACTTTTTCGCCGGGGTTGAGGTTGATGCTTTTGCTTTTTTCGCTTACGTTCACAATGCCGGTTTCTACAATTACCTGCGTTTTGCCGTCGCGGCTTTTTACATTGAATGACGTGCCAACCACCCTAACCGTTACACCGTTCACCTTAATAATAAACGGTTTTGTTTTATCGGGCGATACTTTAAAAAAGGCCTCCCCCTTCATGGTTACCGGGCGGATTGTTCCGCTAAATTTCTCGGGATACCTCAGCGTGCTATGGCTGTTCAGTGTAACTTCCGACATGTCTGGCAGGGTTGTAGTACGGGGCTCGTTATTACTTTCGATGGTTACAACCGAAATAAAATCGTTACTATAATAACGGCTGATGGTTAACCAGGCCACCGTGCAAATCAACAATACCGATGCCGCTATCCCCACCCAATACCCGGGCTTCATTTTTTGCACTTTAACAAGCGGCACGGCATCTTCGGTTTTATTCAGCCGGTTTTGCAGGCGGATAAAAGCAGCATCCTCGTCCACATTACGGGTGCCTGCAATCTGCTGGCTCTGATCCCAAATCAGTTTAAAATTTTCGTACTCCTGCCGGTTGGCCGCATCGGCCGCAAGCCAGTTTTGTATCGCTTCGGCCTCGGCGGGCGTGGCTTCGCCAACAAGGTATTTCACCAGCAAATCATCATTTATGGGCATACCGGTATAGCTCATACAAACCAATCAATTAATAACAATAAAATAATGGGTAAAAATTCGGCCAGCTTCTGGCGCATTACCCGCAGCGCCTTGCCCATCTGGTTTTCGATGGTTTTGATCGAAAGGCCCATCTGATCGGCAATTTGCTGGTATTTTAACTGCTCGAACCTGCTGAGCTGAAAAATAATGCGGCACTGCTCGGGCAGTTCGCTCAGAGCTTTTTCAATGTGGCTTTGCAGTTCGGCAGCCATCAGTTTTTTCGAGGCCGGCTCATCGCCGCCTGTGTTTTGTTCCATCTCTCCGGCATAATAAACGCCAAAATTGCTGCGCACCTGTTGGTGCTTCAGGTAGTTTAAACTTTCGTTATGCACGGCCCGGTAAAGGTAGGCCTTAATGCTACCATCGGTTTTTAGCTGGTCGCGTTTCTCCCAAACCCGGCAAAAAACGTTTTGCACCACCTCTTCGGCCTGTTCATCATCCTTTAAAAAAGTGTAGGCGTAGGCATGCAGACTTTTAAAGTGATCTTTAAATAGTCGCTCAAAAGCCTTTTGGCTTCCCTGTTTTATTAAAGTAATGGCCGTGCTATCGCTGTATTCCACTTTCAGGGTGTAGATGTCGGCATTAAAGATAGCAGGTTTGGCCTTTAAATTCATAGCGTGCAGTTGTTAAAAATCAGGCCGGCTGAATTTGGATGGTGTACAGCGTGTGGTGAATATCAACCTTGCTGCACACGCCGTTGGTATAACTGTAAAAATTGTAATTGCCATCGGGCAGGTCAATGCGGTACACATGCGGGCTCACCTGCTTCACCTGCAAAAACTGCTGAAAGTTATCTGAATATACCTGCGCCTGATCATCCGGCTCACGGCAGTACAACAGCATCAGGTTAGCGCCAATCTGCTGCTGATCAAGCTTGCCGCATTTACCCTCGGCCACCGTTTGGTAGCCCGAAGCCACTGCCCTGGTTTGGCGATTGCACTTTTCCTTATCATTAACATGGCGGCAAACGGTAGAGTTGATGAGCTTGCCCTTGCTAAACATGCTCTCTTCCTGAATGTCAACCTTTACGCTGAAAATAAAGCGCATTTTAACCTGCGAGATCATTTTAAGGTACAGCTCATCGCCCTGCTGCCTGCGGTACAAATTGAGGTGACCAACCACCTTGCCGCTATGTAGCACATTGTACTTAACCGTTTGCTCCTGCGCCGCGCTGCCCGCCGCCAGGCCCAGCAAGGCCAAAATTGTGGCAGCCCGTTTTAGCGGCTTCAGAAATTTTACAGTTGGGAATGTTTTGTTACGAAAAGCGGGGAGGATATATTTTTTAAATAACCAAATTATTAATGCGGGTATCATGGGTAATGGTTTTAAGGTAATTGAATAAAGTAGCAAACGCGTTTACTTTATTACAACAACCTAAACTGTTACCCCTATGTGATTGCATTTTTTTGGATTGAATTTATTATACTTTGTCTATATGAATTATATACTTTTTCAAATATAGTAAAATTGGAATAGAAATTTTCACACGAATGCTTAGCAAGCCGACTGCAATTAATCGAATTACACGAATTGGTATCATGGCTTCATTTAAGGAATTTGTGCAATTCGATAATTCGCAAAAATTCGTGGAGAAATTTTTAACCGGATGTCGGCAGGGTTGGGAGCTTTTTAAGGATATCAGCGAATACGTTTATATTTATTTCGCTGTTGGTCTCTTCATCGGTATATTCCAAGCTTTCAAATTCGTGAAAGGTATGGTCGAGATCATTATTCCAGGTGCCGAAGTGTAGATCGGGTACTTGCCATTGATCTGCGTAAAACCAATGATGAGATATCAGTTTGGACCGAATTAAGTCGTCCAATATGGACAGCTCCATATTTTGAGGATTGTTGAATACTACGCTGCTGAAGTTTTTGTAATTACCAGCATCGCGGTATAGGTAGTTGAATTTGATGTTGGGCATGCGGCAAGGTAGGCCGGATGGGGGTGGTTGTCAATCGGAGATAAGTGAACTTTTATCGGTTCGCAAAAATATCATTGTGCATCTTCAGAAACTCCGCTTTAGGGTAAAATTTCTTTGGTTCGATAATTTGCTGGCCGTCGATATCAATGAAGTTTTGTTTGATGGCTTTGACATCTTTTTGGTCATAAAACTTTGTCGAAACCTTTACCTTAAAATCTTCTGTAATCGTAATCATGTGCTTATCAAACGCTTTATCATATAAAGCGATAAATGCAAAACCATTATGTGGGTTTAGGCGATTTCCCTTGTCCTTGCTCCATGGTGCGATATGACTTGCAACCAGTAAACCGGGGATAGCCACGCCCGTAACGCAGCATTGATTATTGTAATTTGAAAGCACTACATCTCTAAAGATTGATTGATTTAAACGTAACTTAACCGATCTAATAGCTTCCCGCCATCCTTCCTCTTGATATTCATCAAGGTTGATAGCATATAATTTTTCTACCGTGGTATGTTTCTTTTGAGCCAATAGTACCTCGCCCTCCATGTATTTTTCATCCCAACGATGCATGTATTCATCCCAAATCTCTCTATCAAGTTTACTGGCGTTGCTCATTCCTTTGATACCATGTTGTTTCAAAACAGGATCAAGACTTGCAAAGTTGACAAGTTTGTAAGCTACCGAGCCCGGTGTTCTTCCTATTAAAGCCGCCAGTTCTTTTATTAAAGGATTGCCTTGATGGATTTGGCCAAATAGTAATTTGCTGTATAAGTTGATGGCTAAAGTCAGCTCGTCTTTTGTCCAGAGTGTTTGGCCTTGTTTCATGAAATAATCTCTTTTTTGAAAATATTTTTTTTAAAGATATTTAAATATTTACTTATACTATAATTGAAAAAGGCCGCTGCTGACAAAGCTCATCGACGCTTTAAAAATTAATAGATGTCGATTATTTTAATCTCAATATTCCCTATATTGGCTTAATTAATAATTTCAATACTCTATTTCAATGATAGTAAGAGACAGATTATACGACAATCGAATTAATTCACTAAATATTTTAATTGAAATAGATATTGAAGAATATTACTCTTTATCTAAGGATATTTTAAAAAACAACGAATTTCAACGGCGTAGAGTCGGGTCCGCATCGTCGATTTATAATTTATTAAAAACCGATTTGAGACAAGGCTGTGTTATTCCTCCTATTGTACTTGCATTGGCAGTTGAGGCCCGACCGAAGATAGATGAAACTGACGATAAGTTGGTGCAGACCATTATAGATCAAAAAGAGAAACTAATTATACTCGACGGTTTGCAGAGAACCTATACTATTAGGGATCTTATTAACGAATTAAATGAGCGGAATGATCCTGACACAAACAAGGTGTTAAAGAATAAATTGAGGGTTGAAATTTATTTAGGTATAAATAAGCTAGGTATATTATATCGTATGTTGACCTTAAACACTGGTCAAACACCAATGTCAAGTAGACATCAAATTGAAATGATTTACTCAGACTATATCCGAGAAAATATTAACGGTATAACTTTATTAAAAGAAGTAGACGACCAGGCTCCAAACAACTTAGGGGAATATAAGTTCAAGGACATAATTGATGGCTTTAGCTCATATCTTGATAGAGACTATTTAGGTTTAGACAGGACAGATATACTCGATAACATTAAGAGTTTGGAAAAGTTATCCATCGAAAATCAAGATAAAGATTTGTTTAAAGATTTTCTAATTACTTATGATGCATTCGTAAAAAAGATGGATCAACTTTCCGACGGGTGGAGTTTAGACGAGAAAAATATAAGACTTACGGGGCAAGCATTTGGAAAGAATACGTTAAAAATCTTCAATAAATCTCAAGCGATGACAGGATTTGGTTCAGCGCTCGGTAAATTATTAGATTTTAAACTTATTGATGAAGTAAAAGATGTAATAGGACTTATTAATGGATTGGAAGATGCTAATATAACTCAAGACTTGGATGTTTTAATAACTAAGCTCGATGAAGTAAGAAGCAAAGCAAAAAAGATTGGCAATGATCAAAGAATGTATTTTCATTTCTTTTTCAGAGAGTTATTTGATAAAAAGTCCGATGGATATTTAGATATTGGAAAATCAATAAATGAAGCATTTTCTCAATACGAAAGAAAAACCCAATAGGCAATGTCCTTAAAATTATTAAGCCCCTTATCCAATTCCGATAAAATTTTCGAAACAATCGCATTCATCGAAGAGCGACAGAAGTCTTATTTTTTATTAAGTGATTCTTCCGGAGAAGAAATAAGAATTAAATACATTCCTCTTGTTGATGCTTCATGGGATCCAACGAGATTCGATCTCTTTTTCTTGGATAACCCCTATTTAAATGCAGAGAATGATGTTTTTCAAGTTTATTGCGATGAAAAAAAAGAAAGACTGGGATGGATTTTTCCTATTACAGTATTAATTTCTAATGACAACGATTTTTCTGACAACCGGAATCTTAATCGATATAAGTATGTTGCTCAATACAAACTTTTAAATGACTATGCTAAAATTTTGAAACCTACTGATGTAAATACCGACTTGTTAATTACCGATATCTACAACGATTCCACTCTAATTTGTATTTTAAGTAGAGATACAATAGAAACAATCAACGATTTTAATTTCAACAATTATCGTTTGTCACTATACAAGTATGGATATTCAATTTTTCAAGAGGATTTTATTAGAAAACCTGTTTTAGCCAAAAATGACTTTGTTGATGAAATGCGTAGGCAAAGGCTTCGAATAAATTTAAAAAAGGCCAAATTCAATATCTCATCTAACAAGTATGTGGAATCTCTTTTTATCAAACACCTTCTTAAGACAGATGATTCACTGGTGCGGTTTATATTCCTGTATCAAATAATTGAACAACTCATGGAAGACGAGTTTAATGATTTATTTGAAAATTACTTAAACGACTACACATCCAAAAAAATCACAAAAAACGATTTTAAAGAATACATAAACACGGCATCAAAAGAAAGAGATCTTATAAAAAGCGTATTCAATAATACCACTATTTCAATTGAGCTTCAAAGAGAATTTGAGGAAGCGTTTTCCAATCTATTTGATAGTCTAGATTATAAAACAAGAAGTTCACTGCCTGATAGAATATATGACTTTAGAAATCTAGTCACACATAGCTACAGAAATGTAATAGATAAAGAAACAATAATAACAGAGTTGGTTCAGATTTTTGAAGACATAATAATTTATGCTTTAATAAACTATAATAAAAATCCAATAGCGTTAGCGGAGGCCTCTTAATTTAAAATATAACCTATTAAGCATTGGTTGGTGATCCTTCACCCCCTCACCAACCGCCTAAACTCCTTCGGGCTCTTCACCCTCTGCTTCTTAAAAAACTTATTAAAATGGCTTTCGTCGGTAAAGCCAAATTCGGAGGCTATTTCATTCAGGCGTTTATCACTAAACCGGAGGCGATGCTCAATCAGTTTGGTTTTGTAGTTGGTAACGTATTGTTGCAGGGTTTCGGAGGTGTGGCGTTTAAAATATTTGCCCAGGTAGGCTTCCGAAATGCCGAAGGTGTTGCTGATGGCTTCAACCTTTAGCTTTTCGGGGTAGTAAATATTGTTCTGTATGTATTGCAGTATGTCGGTTGCGCGCTCTTCGGTGCCGGGGTTTACCTGTTCGGGCAGGTATTTGGCAATGTTGCGGGCCACTACAATAATAAGGGTGTTCACCAGTTGCTGCACCAGTTCGTGGTTGTACAGGTCTTTGTTTTCCACCTCGCGCATCATGGCCTCCACCATGGGCGCAACCAGTTGCTTATCTGTTATATTTTTAAGGATGCAGCCCGGCTGGTGGTTAGCATTGTGCAATATATACTCCAAACGCTTTACACTTTCGTTATGCAGCGCGCCGTTTTTAAGGTAAATATGGTTAAACTGCAAAAAGAAAAACCGGGTAGTGGTTTCGATGTTAAAGGTATGGCAATCGTCGGGCGTGAGCAAAAAGAGGTGGCCCGGCTGGTATTTGAACTTGCTTTGGTTAATGCACTGCTCGCCGGTACCGTTAACAATGTAAACCAACTCAAAAAAGTTATGTTTATGCTCCGGTTTAGTGTACACATCCAGCGTTTGGTGCTGGATGCTAAAGGGTTCGTACAGGTTTTGTTTGATCATAAGCCTCACCTAAATCCTCTCCGGGGGAGAGGACTTTGATCGTTTGGTTTGTTAATAAAAATGAATACCCTGCTACTCAAAGCCCCTCTCTTCCGGAGAGGGGTTGGGGCGAGGCCAATTTACTAATTTATGCCCCATTTATACCAATATTTTTATTTATCCCGGTATAACTTTGACATATCAAAAACAAAAAAGAAATAATAACCATGAAAGCAATAATTTTAAAAGAAGCAGGCGGCGTAGAAAACCTGATCACTACCCAACTGCCCATACCCACTCCTGCTGCCGATGAAGTGCTGATTAAACTAAAAGCCATCAGCATTAATCCTGTGGATGTAAAAACCCGCGCGGGCAAAGGCGTTTGGGGAAGGATAAAAGAGGAACAGCCGGTAATTTTAGGCTGGGATATTTCGGGCGAAATTACCCAAACAGGCAGCGCTGTTACCAATTTTAAACCCGGCGACGAGGTTTTTGGCATGATCGGTTTCCCGCAAAGTGGCAGGGCCTACGCCGAATACGTGGTTGCCAAACCAAATGAACTGGCCCTGAAACCGGCCGGTATCAGCCATGAAGATGCGGCGACCTCAACCCTGGCGGCACTTACGGCCTGGCAGGCCTTCCACAATTTTGAACATTTAAAAGCCGGCGACCGGGTGCTGATTCACGCGGCATCGGGCGGTGTTGGGCATTTCGCCGTACAAATAGCCAAACAGCTTGGCGCCTATGTTATAGCAACCTCATCCGCCGCCAACCGTGATTTTGTACTAAGCCTCGGTGCCGACGAACACATCGATTACAAGGCCCAACCCTTCGAAACCGCCACCAGCGATATCGATTTTGTACTCGACACCATCGGCGGCGAATACATCGACCGCTCGTTACAGGTAATGAAAAAAGGCGGCACCATTGTAAGCATCGTATCGGGCATGAACGAAACCGTTACCCCCAAAGCTACCGCCCTGGGCATTAACGGCCACAACACGCTGGTAAAACCAAGCGCCGATGATATGAAGATTATTGCCGGTTACCTAAAAAGCGGCGCTGTAAAAGCCCATGTGTCGCAGGTTTTTCCGTTTGAGCAAATGGCCCAAGCGCATTCGCAGCTTGAAAGCGGAAGAACTGTTGGGAAAGTGGTGCTGGTGTTTTAAGAGGTTTTCTTAACGCGAATAAATAAAGCTGCTATATAACCCGCTGCCTTTTGAGGTACGAAGCAATTGCGGTCTTTACAGGGTAAAGTTGCATAGCCCCCTGGCCGTCCTTGCGATTGCTTCGTACCTCCTCCTATGTTTGTTTCAAATCTAAGATAGATAAAAGAATTATCTTTAAAAGGTTTTGTAAGTTAAAATATAGCTCAAAAACGGTGAGAATCAGGACCCTGGCGGCTATTAAAAAGTAAAGCCCCTGATGGGCAGGGGCCTTTACTAACCAATTATAAACCTAAATTATGAGAAGACTATTTTATGTGTGTGCTATCCTTAACACGGTGTAAAAGTAACACTAACTTTTGATATTCGGAAATTTTTATTTGTAATTTTTTTGTAAGTTTTATTAATTACTTGCCTATCCGATATCTTATTGTCAAAAATAAGAATAAATCATTGTTAATCTGCTAAATTTTTAAAAAATTAAATCTGATTTGAACAATTGTTTTATCTTATAATAAAAAACCGCATTTTTTGTTTTTAAAATTTACAAAAAGATAACTTTAAGTAATTTTTAAATACAAACAACCATTAAAAACACAAATCAAACAGCTTTTTAATTACAAAAACAGATTAACCATCGCTTTTTGGCTCTTTTTTGTTAAATAAAATCAAATTTGGTGTTATTTTTTGCCAAATGCCGGTTTTTTTCAGTTTGTTAAAGAACGGTGTTTAGCTAAATCAATTTATCACCTAACGCAGCCAGGCAACAAAAATTACTTTGACAAAGCATTTTTTTAAATAAGCTTTAACATTTTTGCTGCGAAAATACGGCTTCTTTAAAAATATGTCAACAATATCTACTCAAAAGCAACATCCCCAACTCACCACGCTAACGCTATGGATCATGACAATTGCCACGGGCCTGGTTGTGGCTAACATTTATTATAACCAACCGCTATTGGCCGATATGGCCCATACCTTTAAGGTAAGCGATAAAAAAGCCCAGCAAATTTCTCTTTTTACGCAAATTGGTTATGCCTCCGGGCTGTTATTTATTATACCGCTGGCTGATATGCGGAGGCGCAAACGGCTTATTTTGATCGACCTGGTATTGGTGATCATAGCGCTGATAGGGAGCGCCATGGCGCAGTCGGTAGTTTTGATGATGGTTGCCGGGTTTTTGGTTGGCGTATCGTCTGTTATTCCGCAACTGCTTATCCCCATGGCTGCGCATTTGGCCAAACCGCACGAGCGCGGCAAAAAAATAGGCTTTGTAATGAGCGGCCTGTTAATAGGTATATTATTATCGCGCACCTTAAGCGGTTTTGTTGGCGAGCATTTTGGCTGGAGGGCCATGTATTACATAGCTGCCGGGTTGATGGTGCTGATCTGGCTGATGATCCTGCTTTTTTTACCCGAAGTGGAGCCAGATTATAAGGGAAATTATGCCAAACTCATGAAATCATTGGTGCACCTAATAAAAACACAACCCAAATTGCGCATCGCGGCTTTTAGGGGCGCCTTGTGCTTTGCCTGTTTCAGCGCGTTTTGGACCACGCTTGTTTTCCTTTTAAAACAGCCCCAGTTTAACGAAGGCAGCGAGGCAGCGGGCATGTTTGGCCTGGTTGGCGCATTCGGGGCCCTGGCGGCAGGGCTTATGGGGCGGCTGAGTGATAAAATGGATGCCTATAAGTTATCGGGCTATACCTTATCGCTTATCCTTATCTCCTTTATAGTGTTTTATTTTTCGAGCCATAGCATGGCGGGCCTTATTATTGGCGTAATTATTTTAGACCTGGGCGTGCAGGCCACGCATATTTCTAATCAGTCCATCATATTCGCTTTAATTCCCGAAGCCCGCAACCGGATCAATACCGTGTACATGGTGTCTTATTTTATAGGCGGGGCATTGGGTACCTTCTTCGCCAGCCAGGTTTGGAAAAGCTACCAGTGGACAGGTGTATGCGTTATCGGCATTGTATTATCCCTGTTTGTGCTGGCGGTGCATGTGTTAAGCTACAAAAAAGCATCTGCCGCTGTACCTGGTGTTCGGTAACTAACCACTGCCGAACGGCTGTTTTTATGTTGATGCTTGTTCTTTTTGAAAAAAAATCAAAAAAGCACCCTTTTAAAAAGTGCTTAAAAACAGACATTTACATGGAATTGTAAAAAATATCTGAGTTTTTAATGACAATTTACGGCCTACATGGAAAGTTTGGCATTGTATTGGATAACTACCTATCAAACGCAGTTGTTATGGAAGCTAAAAACAAAGCGACGGGAGCTGAAGACGAGAAAGAATGGGACAACCCGGTGGAGCCAGCCAAAACATCAGATGCCCGCGACCAGGAACAAATACTGAGGCAGTATAACGAGGCCAAACGCCGCCACGATAACCTCAGCGAAAACAAAGAGACCGAAGACAAAGAAGATTAAAAGAAATCAAAATATTAAAATTACTCATACCGAAAACAATGAAAACGCAAAAACAACCTTCAACCACCAAACTGATTGCAAGTTTTGATAGCGCCCTTAAAGCCATTATCATGAGCGATTTGAAAGCTGTAAAAGCTAAACAATATCTTAATTCGGCAGCATAAATAACACTATATTAAACATCATTACCTACATCTACCTATGAAAGCATATCAACCAACCCCGGCCATCACCAAATTACTTGCCCGTTTCGATGCAGAATTAATGGAGTTGTTAAAAGACGAGCTTAAAAACTACAACGAGCGCAACCGCTTTAAAAACAACAAGCAGCTGGCAGTTCAGCAAACGCTTACTGCCGCCTGATCAATATATATATATACCATCACACCTATGAAAACGATAAAGCCCTGCCAAAAACAGGGCTTTATTTTTTTGCCGGGATTACACCGGCCTCTTTATCCTCGAAACAAAAAATGCAAAATTGAAAACCCTAATTTCGAAATGAGCACGATAACAATATGTTAACACTGCGGTTGCTTTAAAGAAACGGCTGAATCGGTTATTTGATAACGTACCGGGTTAAATAAAACAAACCGGTGATAAACGCTGTTCCATGCATTTTTTTACCCCCGCTGTTATCCTTCCTTTTATCGGCCAGGTTGATCTGAGCGGATCGCTGCTGATTGTTTTTTTACTGTGTATACTTGCCGTTATCGGCTTTGAATTTGTTAACGGTTTTCATGATACCGCCAATGCCGTAGCTACGGTTATTTATACCAAAGCCTTAAAACCAGTTTATGCCATTCCGTGGTCGGGCACCTGGAATTTTTTGGGTGTATGTTTAGGCGGTGTTACCGTAGCAATGGGAATTTTGAAACTGGTACCGCTGGATAATTTGATGACCCTGCCCGTAAGCGTTGGCGCCTGCCTGGTATTATCAGTGCTGTTATCATCCATTATATGGAACCTCGGCACCTGGTATTTAGGGATTCCCTGCTCAAGTTCGCATACCATGATCGGCTCAATGATTGGCGGCGGACTGGCATTTACCTGGTTTTATAACGGTCCGGGTGTAAACTGGGAAAAGGCCGGCGAAATAGGCTCCTCATTGATCCTATCGCCGCTTATCGGCTTTGGCGCCGCCGCCTTGTTGATGCTGTTTTTGAAGCATGTTACCAAATCGCACGCGTTATTCCATATCCCCAGCGGCGAGAACGACAGGCCACCTGTGCTTATCCGCCTGCTGCTGGTAACCACCTGTACATTGGTAAGTTTTTTTCATGGCAGTAACGACGGGCAAAAGGGAGTAGGTTTATTTATGCTGATATTAATTGCCTTTATGCCTGCCCGTTTCGCGGTAAACCACCGGGTATCTAACGATAAAGTGATGGCAGCCCTTAACCAAACCCAACAGGTTATTGATACAAAGCTTAGTGCCGGTAAAAACCATATCGTTACTGAATTGGCTACGGCTATCAGCCAAACCAAACAATCGCTGGCCGAAAAAAATGAAAAGGAGGTAGCTAAAACCTATCATTACCGTAAGCAGGTTGAGGGCCTGGTTAAAAAGATCCGGGCTGTGATTAAAGATAAACAGGTGCCGCTTAATCAGCAGGAAAAAGAAACGTTAACCAGTGCCGCCGGTCAATTGGAGCAGGTAACGGATTTTGCGCCGGTTTGGGTGATAGCCATTATCTCGCTGTCGTTGGGGATCGGTACCATGATAGGATGGAAACGAATAGTGGTTACCATAGGCGAAAAAATTGGCAACGAGCACCTGAATTACGCGCAGGGTGCAACCTCAGAAATTGTAGCCGCATCAACCATTGGTTTAAGTACAGGCTTTGGCTTGCCGGTTAGCACCACGCACGTGTTATCAAGCGGTATTGCCGGGGCTATGGTAGCATCGGGCGGGAAGGGAAATTTAAATAACAAAACCCTTAAAAACATTGCCTTAGCCTGGGTGCTTACTTTGCCGGTAGCTATAATTTTAGCATTTTTATTATTCATGCTTTTTCATTTGTTTATCTGATATCCCTATCCAAAATGAAACAGATCCTGGTTGCAACCGATTTTTCAAAATGCGCCGCCAACGCCATGGCTTATGCCATGGAACTGGCTAAAATATTAGATCGTGAAGTTTGCGCTATTCATGCCATACACCCTACCGAGGGTATTAACAACAGCACTTACAACGCCATATTTATTGAAGATTATTACCATGCCAAACGCGAAGCATTGAAAGAATGGGTAAGGCCTTTTACCGGCGACGATACGTACAACAAGGTAAAAGTAACCACCCTTTGCGATATTGGCTTTTTAAAAACAGTAATAACCAAACACATTGATAATAACCCGGTAGACTTGCTGGTGATGGGCATTATGGGCGCTACCGGCATTACCGGCATCGTAGGCAGCAATGCCAGTATGATGGTTAGCAAAGTGAAGATACCCACCTTGATTGTGCCGCTTGAAAGCAAATTTGCCCGGGTACCGGTAATTACCCTGGCTACCGATTTTGAAACCCGGCTATCGGCAGTTGACGTGTATGCCCTGAATGAAATGGTTAAAGCTTTTGGCTCGGCAAAAATGCAGGTGTTATATGTGTCTGAGGATAAAGAGCTCCCGCAGGCCGGAGTTTGGGAATCGCGGCTGGCCGACCTGATCAACCCTACCGAGCTGGAATTTAATTATATCCGGGATAGCAGCGCCCTGAACGGCATCATGAAATTTATAGAATCGCACGGAACGGATATGTTGTGCCTGGTAAAGCACCATCACAATATTGTTTATCGCCTGTTTGCCAGGAGTACGGTTAACCAGGTGATGAATAAATCGGTAAAGGCCATTTTGGTTTTACATGAGTAACCTTACATAACATTTTATGGAACAGATTAATTATCCCCTTATCATCATCGTTGTTATTGCAGCGGTTATCTTACTGGTATGGATGATCCGCCGGAACCTGAAAGACGAAAAAGATTATGAAAAAGAAACCATGCAATCGGAGATCAAGCCCGAAAAGCATAACAGGGGAGAAGATAAGCCGTAATTAAAATAACCAATATATCGTTAAAAGCGCGAAGCAATCCCCGTTTAGCTGAACGACCATGCATGAGCCGCGCTGTAAATTAAGATTGCTTCGCTCAACAACATCTGGTTAATACACTGAACTATAGTTCAATGGTTTCGCCAATTGCAGGTAATTTCAAATTCAAACCTGCTTTAATAAACTTCCCGGTCACCTCTTCCTTATCAATCTCAATTACCGGGAACGAATCATAATGTATGCCGATGATGTTTTTACAATTGATAAAAGCGGCGGCTTTTATCGCGTCGTCGGCCCCCATGGTGTAGTTATCGCCAACAGGCAGAAAAGCCCACTCCAGGTTTTCATCAGCCAGTAACTTCATATCATAAGTAAGCGCGGTATCGCCGGCAAAATAAACCGCTTTGCCTTCAGCATAAATTACAAAGCCTGCAGGGTTGCCGCCCGGTGAGCCGTCGGGCAAAGTGCTTGAATGTATAGCGTTAACCATTTTAACACGACCGAAATCGAAGTTAAAGCCGCCGCCTATATTCATGCCATGAACGTTCTCGATACCTTTAGTGCCAAGCCAGCCTGCTATTTCGGCAATGCAGATCACCTTGGCTCCGCTGCTTTTGGCAATCTCCAGTAAATCAGCAACGTGGTCGCCGTGGCCGTGCGATACCAGGATATAATCCGGCTTCAGGCTGTGGATGTCGATGTGTTTAGCTAACGGATTTGGAGATATAAAGGGATCTAACAACAGCTTTTTGCCGCTTGCCTCAATCATAAGGGCCGATTGGCCGTAATAAGTAGTTTTCATAAGAGTTGATTTTATATAAGCTGATCAAAGTTAAACACTATAGATAAACATTTAGTTTGAAGTTATAAATGTTACAAATTGATGTTTAAACAGCAAATAGATTTTATTGATAAGGGATTAACGTGCTATAGAATTCCCGAATTTAGCCTTGATAGTTTTTCACCTTAAAATGAGGGAAAGAATTGATTATAATTCTCCCCTTTGCTGATATAAAATTACAAAACATCCTGCCAAAATAGATAGCAGGAAAAGTGCGCCAAGCCAACGGCTTATCGTATTGGTTTGTAATTCTTGTTTGTTTCTCCATGCAACAAAATAGGCAATGCTTAAAAATAGCCCGGCCCAAAACAGCCATAAAAAGTAAAATCGCTCGGATGTTAACAATGGGAGATAAAACAGTGTGGCAGAAATAACAACACTTAGCAGATAAGAGCGATTTTTAGATGCTGGTGCTATACTGGAAAAATAACCTGTTTGCGTCATTATACCAGTTACAGCAAACGGAATTACAGCGATGAAGAGAAAAAGGATAAGCATACAATTTTATTAATTATGCCCTCACATGTTTAAAGGCAATTAGTATAATAACGTATTTTACTAATTGCCTTATGATGGGTTAAGTTATTTGCCAAACAAATTACCCAAACCGCCCATACCACCAAACATACTTTGCGTCATGGCGGCCATTTCGCTTTGGCTTACGTTTTCGGCCTGCTCCATAGCTTTGTTAATGGCTACAACCAAAAGTTCTTCCAGTTCTTCTTTATCGGCGTCTGCCAAAAAATCAGGATCTATCTGTACCGATTGTACTACCTTGTTAGCATTGGCGTTAACCACAATTTTGCCGCCCTCGGCACTGCCCGATACACTGATGGCATCAAGGCGCTTTTTCATTTCGCCAGCCTTTTGCTGGGCTTCCATTAATTTATCAAACATGTTTTTTTGATTTCAGATTTACAAATGCTTCTTCAATGTGCAGATGATTCTTTAGATGTGCAGATTTCAGATGTGCAAATGATTGAATGAGCTTTTTAACTTATCGCCTTTTTAAAGAATCTGCACATCCGCACATCTGAAATCTGCACATAACAAATCCGCACATCTACCCATTAATCATCACTGGTATCACCGTTGCCGTTATAGGCACTTTTACGCACAATCGGCATGCCAGCCGCCTTAAACAGGTCGTCCAGTTTCAGTAAGCTGCCATTAGCCAGGTTGGTTAACAGTACCACCACCACATCTTCCTTCATATCGCGCAGGTAAATGTGCCTGAAGCCGTGCCACCAGCCGGTGTGGTAAATTACTTCCTGCCCGGGGGCCGTGAAGGTACGCCAGCCGTAACCGTAGCTGAAGTGGCCGTGCACCATCGGGTTGCGGGGCACATACGCCGAATCGAGCGTGGCCTTTTTCAATAACAGCCCGGCGCGCAGGGCACGGTCGTACAAAAACAAATCGCCTACGGTACTGTAAATGCCTTTGTCGCCCACCGGCCCATCTAAAAAGTTTTGCACTACCGAGTAGCGCCATTGGCCGCGGTCGTGACCAACCACATCAACCGGTATTTTATCATAAACCGCTTTGGAGTATACATGGGTATGCGCCATGCTGGCCGGTTTAAATACGTTTTCCTGCATGTACTGGGCGTAACTCATGCCGCTGGCCTTTTCAATAATTGCCCCCAATACCATAAAGTTCGAGTTGTTATAATGAAATTTCTTATCAGGCGCGATATAGCGGGCCGGCTTGCGTTCGGCTATAATTTTCATGGCATCGGCATTAGTGAGGCCTTTGCGCTGGTCAAGATGTTCTTTACGGTAAATATCATCAATAAAGTAAACATAATTCATCAAGCCCGACCGGTGGGTGAGTAACAGGCGGATGGTTACCCCTTCGTACGGAAAATCCGGAAAAAACTTTTTTACGTTATCGTCAAGCTTAAGTTTACCCCGCTCCATAAGTTGCAAAATAGCGGTGGAGGTCATGGTTTTGGTAACCGAGGCCAGTTCAAACTGGCTGCCTATTTTAAGGCTGTCGCGGTGCAGGTAATCAGCCCAGCCTATGGCTTTTTCGTAAACTATTTTGCCGTTTTTAGCCACCAGCACGTTGCCGTTAAAGCCCCGGGTGCGATGCAGCTCCTGCATAATGGCATCAATTTTTTTATCGGCCTTTTTGGGGTTGTAGGCCAAAAGGGCAGCGGTATCAAGCGGCTTTGCAGGTATGGCGGCAGCCGTTTTATTTTTATCTTTATTATTGGATGAACAGGTTAACAGAAACAGGGGAGCAGTAAAAACTACAAGGCATTTGTACACTAATCTCATAAAATCAATATCTCACACTAAAACGAATGCGAAAATTAGAAATTATACAGCAGCTAACGATTAAAGTTTTAAATTTTTATGTTAGTTAGCATCTTTAACTATGAATTTATTCAAACATCTTTTGTTCGCCGTTCTGGCCGTCGGCTTTTCCATAAGCGCTTATGGTCAAAACGCGGATATGAACAGCCTTATAAAAGAAGGGATCGGGCTGAACGGACAGCAGGATTACGCGGGCGCTATTGAAAAATATAAGCAGGCCCTGCTTATTGAGGCGGATAACGCCCAGGCCAACTACCAGATGGCGTTTACCCTTAAAGCTGCGGGAAAAGGAAGTGAAGCTATCCCTTATTTAAAAACCGCTATAAAAACCGGGGGCACGTTAACCGGCCCGGCGTACGAACTTTTAGGGAGCATTTATGATGCGGACCATCAGCCGCAGCAGGCTATAAATGCTTACAAAGAGGGCATCAGGCTTAAACCCGATTACCAGCCCTTGTATTTTAACCTCGGCATAGCCTGTTTCCGTGCGCAAAAATATGCCGATGCCGAGCTGGCAGCCATCGAAGCCATCAAGCTGGATCCCAAACATGCCAACAGCCAGCGGCTGTACGGCCTGGTAACGTTTCACCAAAACAAACGGGTACCCGCGCTGATGGGGCTATGTAGTTTCTTATTGCTCGACCCTAAAGGCGCGCGTGCGGATGAAGCCTATACCAACCTGCAAAGCCTATTAAAAGGCGGCGATCTGAAAGCCGTGAAAGCCGATGCCGAAACTTTACTGTTAAACAAATTATTAAGCGCTTCTGTAACCACAGCCGCGGGTAACCTGGAAACCCAGCTAAAAAACATTTTTACCAACGTGGGTAAGCTTACCGAAAAGCCGGGGCATGAAAGTTTTTTCCGGGACTATTACGCGGCCTTTTTTTATAAACTGTCGCAAACCGAACATTTTACCACGGCAGTTAAATTGATCAGCTTAAGCGCTGATAAAGCGGAGGGCGAAAAATGGCTGGAGAACAACGCCGCTAAGCTGAAGGCGTTAAACGACTGGATTGCCTCAACAGAAAGAACTTTTTGAGCATTAGCTATTCAAGGCGGCCTATTGCCGGATACCAATACAAGGCGCAACCATAAGCATAGCACCAGAAAAATCGCTTTTAGAACACGTGGCTCCTATGGAGCCGGAAAATGTTTATTCATTTGCTATAAACACGATACCTCTCTGAGGTGCTTTTATAACTCTGTTAGGAGTTTCGTGTTTATAGCCATATTCAGGAACTATAAATGGCTCCACAGGAGCCGCGTGTAACCCGACTTGTTTTTAAAAGCAATTTCCCTGACCATTGCACCCGGTCTCAGGGAAATCATTTTTAACATTTTTGTAAACCGTCCCCAATGTGATGGCCCAGAGATGCAATGATATTCATTGTACAACAGATCAATTTGTCATATTGAACGTAGTGAAACATCTCATTCGCCATGTAAGTAGGCGACTCTGCAACCGCAGAAGATATTTCGCTACCGCTCAATATGACAAATAAGCTTAAAGGCGATTTCGCTGCCGGCCCTTTCTTAATGCTTTGGTAACATTAAAATTATACTAACCTAATACCCGGAGGGTAGATTTGTGCTTACATCAACAAAAAGTCAAATAACTCTCGTAATAAGAAATGTATTTAAGATACACCAGGTATAAATCATTAATTTTTTTAATGTCATTGGTGTATCTCATTTTTTCATGCTGCTATGTTACCAAATGCCCTAAGTTTGGTATATCGGCCTTAAAGCATAAGGGCGGCCCCACCATACAAAAGGCGGCAACACCGGCAGAAAAAAAATCAAAACACCCGGCAGGCAATTTCCTGTCCAGGCCGCGGGTAATTTCGCACGATAATAAAACACCAGGAATTTTTTGCCTTGTTCTTATTTTAAGCTCCCTTTTTATCGGCTTTAATAATAAAAGGCATTACTCTTACCTCCCTGTTGCTCATTTTAAATACCTGTATCGCCCCGACCTTGTGATCTCGCTCGGCAATTTAAAAATCTGATCTCCTCTTTTTATTAACCTGGCTCCGGTTTTGCGCCGCTGCGATATTGCAGTTGGTGCATCTGCACAAGTTGCCTTTACTTACCGCGGAATCAACTAAATGATCCGTCCGGTAAGCAATTTCACCTTATTATTTATTAAAACTTTTTGGTGCCCTACGTTTACCTAAGGCGCCATCAATGGTATAAACTGCATTTTCATCCTGCAAAATGAAAACCTTTAAATACAGCATCAACGAAAACGATAAAAAATTAGCCGATTTTGCCCGCGCTTTAGCTTTACCCATCAGGGTACAAATTATCAGGTACATTGTTGAAAACGGCTTTACCGTAAGCAAGGAAGAGCTTAATTTTGACGGCACCTCGCGCGAAACAGTAATCAAGCACCTTAGCGAATTGCGTACCCTCGGCATAGTAAAAATGGAGGGGCAGCGGGGGCGCATTACCTACCATATTGATCAAAATTGGTTTACAGAAATGGTTTCCGGTTTTTCGGCAATTTTTGGCGGCAACGCTTTGGCCTTGCCTGCTTCTTACATAAATATGCCGCTCAGTCAAAAAAACAACGCTGTGCAAGATGAACCGTTACCGCCTCATCCGCATTTTGGGGCCTTTATTAAAAAACATCGCGAAGAACTGAATATCAGCCAGGAAAACTTTGCCCAAAAAACAGGACTCGACCGCAGCCAGCTGAGCCGTATAGAATGTGGGAAAGCACCGCTTAACCCCGAAAAACTTAAGGATGTAGCCAAAGCCTTGTATGTCAGCTACGCGGTTATCAAAAAGGAGTATTATAGTTACCAGCTTGCCGAAATGATACAGGAGGGCGGCTATGATGAAGGCCTCCTAACCAGCGCCCGCGAAAAACTGGGGTATGTATCGAGGCCGCAGAAATAAGATTAATTGGCGCTAACCTATTATCATTGCTGCGGAATTTGTTTGAAAGCGATTAAGGCACAACGCCTTCTTTAAAAATCAATCTCTTACTTCGCTGTAAAATATTGATTGATCTTTAAAGAATCTACCCTTTTTGATAGTGGATTGCCTAACAACACTACCGCTTTTATCAGCCACTTGCCGGTGCCTGCAAGGGAGCCTTTTATTTCGCCGCCTATGGGTTGCCGGCTAATATAATCGCAGCAGGGGCATGTAAAGTTGTATAACACCTGCCCCGATGTAATCTGGCTGCCGCTAATGGTAAAATCGGCATTGCTCAGGCCCGTTTTAAAATAAAGTTTCGCGGTGGCGCTGCAAACTTTATTATCCACAGCGTTGTATGAAAATACCCGGCCATTTCCTTCAACAATATCGGCCGGCTGTTTAAAATCAGCCTTATCTGTAAAGCTGTAGCTACAACTGGAGTTTACCGGGCAGCCGCTAAGCGGCTCATTCTGGTCTGATCTCTTGTTTTTGCTGCATGATACAACGGCAACGGTTAATAAAGTGATGATGAACAATTTGCAGGTGGTTTTCATTGGCTTTGGTTTTAATTATATTACGTATAAAAGTGCCCATACGCTACAAAAAAGCACAAAAAAACCCGGCCTTCCGACCCGGTTTTTTGTGATTAATACAATTTGAAAAAGCGGTATTATTTACCGTAAACCAACCATGAAGCTTTGGTCCAATCGGTACCGGCAGGGTCAACTGCACCAACATAAGTAGTTTTGGTAAAGAATGCATCATTTAAAGCAGTTGCAGTAAACGCCGCAGTTGCAGTAGCAGCAGCCGAACCAGCCTTAGGGGCCAGGTTAGGAGCAGCGTTGTTAAACGGATCGTTTAAGCCAACTTCTGCAGCGGTGGCGAAAACTTTGCTGCCATCACGGCCTTCAACCAATGTTTTTAAACCTGCAGCAGTTAATATTGAAGCGGTAGCTAAGGCATCAACCTTGTAGTTATCGCCGTATGATTGCAATAAGCTGTTTTTGAAACCACTTAAGCCATTAACATAGTACTGGGCAGTTGGATCGTTATCAATATCCAAACCAGCCCTTTGGCCGCCCATTACAATTGAGTTAGCTAAAGTGAATTTAGCACCTCTTCTCCAACGCATGTTGTAACCGTATGTGCTTACTGTACCGGTAGCATTATTAGGGCCGATAGCGGTAAAGTTAGACATAGTAGGGTTGGTGATCGGCGTTAACAGGTAACCTTTGGCGGTAGTAGTGTTATCAACCTCAAAGTTGTTTGAAATATCACCTGAGGTACCTTTATCGTCATTAAACGCAGGATCTTTGATAGATACACCAAACTGGATTTTACCGTGGTATCCGTCATCCAAATCAAAGTCGTCATCAGCACAGTTGTAAGCTACCAGGTATTTAGCGTTGAACGAACCGCCAAAAAATTCGAAGGCATCATCCAAACCACGAACAATCTGGATATGATCAACAGTGGTACCGCTGCCTACAGTGTACATACTTAAACCGTTAACCTCGTCGCCAGGGTTAACCGCCTTACCGGCATATTCAATGCGTACATACTGTAATACGCCCGAGTTATCCGCATCATTAGTGCCACCAAAAGCTTTGTGAGCAGCATCAACGCCACCTTCAATTGCTTCGTGGTTGCCGTTACCAACAGCATTACCTACCACGATAACACCGCCAAAATCGCCGGGTTTTGGTGAAGCTTCTGCCGAAGTGAATACGATAGGTTTATCGGCGGTACCCGCAGCATTGATTTTAGCGCCTTTATAAACGATCAGCACACCTGCCGAATCTTTGTTGCTTACAATTTTGGTACCTGGCTCAATGGTTAAAGTAGCGTTATTATCTACATAAACATAGCCGCGCAGCCTGTAGGTAACACCAGCCGACCATTTAGTATCTTTAGTGATTGAACCGCGAACGTCAACATTTGTTACGTTTGGCGGAGGGGTTGTTCCCGGATCATTGTCCTTAGAACATGATGCAAGAGCCAGCATGGCTAATGAACCTAAAAAATAGACTGTTTTTTTCATAATAATCCTTAATAATTCTCTAATCGGTGTATTCTGTTTTTTAGTTTGTTTATTTTTTGAAATCGAAGTTGTATTTGAATGAAAGGGTAGTGCCGAAGCCTGCATAACGGCTCTGGATGATTTTGTCTTCGCCTGCTTTATAAGCGGTTTTGTTGGCTGCGCCATAGTTGTTATAAAACCTGAAAGGTTGCGCCAGCAGATCGGAAACGGTAAGCTTAAGTTCGGCGTGTTTTTTGAACAGAGATTTGCTCGCCTGAAAATCGATCACGTCACGGGCATTCTCATAGATATCAACGGAGCCAACTACCCCACGGAACTTGAGGCGTTGACCTACACGGTTATAAAGCACGTTGAATGAAAAGTCGCTTTTTTCCGGGGTATAGTACAGCCCCGAGTTAATGAGATATGGCGATTGGCCCTGCAGCGGTGTTGAAACCGACCTGCCGCCACCAAGGTTAACCTTGGCATTAATGTATGATGCGTTTACATAAAAAGTAACGTTACGTAAAAAACTGCCCTCGGCTATAAAATTCAATTTTTTGCGTAACTCAGCTTCAAAACCGAAATCTTTAGCGCTAAGGGCGTTTTGATAGGTTAAGATATCGTTGCCCTGGTTTATTTGTTCGATAGGGTTTTTAAACTTCTTGTAGAAAGCCGAGACCGATACGATCTCACCGCCTGAAGGGTAATACTCGTACCTGATGTCGGCATTATCAACCAAACTGCGCTGCAGGTCGGGATTGCCGGCAATAATAAAGTTGGTCTGGTAATCAAAATACCTAAAGCTTGCCAGTTCCCTGAATTCGGGCCTGTTTACCGAACGGAAATAGGATACCCGCAGGTTTGTTTTTTCAGTTAAAGAATAGGTAAGGTTGGCCGATGGCAACACATCGGTGTTGTTATATTTTTGTGTGGTTTTACCGGCCGGGCTTAATTGCTGGTTATAGCTTTCAACACGTGCTCCCCAAACGAGGCGTAATTTTTCAGAAAATTTATTATCCAGCATCACATAACCCGCGCCCTGATCGGCCTTTGCCTTGTAGCTGGTTGAGCTCAGGTCAAGTATCGACAGGTCGATACGGTTTTGCGCGATGCTTTGCGGACTGAATATATTGAATATGGTATAGCCGTTGGTAAGGTCAATTTGCTTTAAACCAAGGGCGTCGGCACTGGTGTAACCAAGGGCATCAATGGTAAAGTCGCGGTCGCGGTGCGATACCAGGCCGCCGAATTTAAATTTTTGCGGCTGGTTTAACCATTTAAACGGAATTGCCAGGTTAGCTTTCGCGCCGTAAATATTTTCGTTAAGCTTTGAGTACACACGGCCAAGCGTATTAGGCTTCGGGCTGTTCTCACTCGATAATGAAATGTATTCAGGAGCGTTATCCGGTGTAAAAATGGTAACTATACGCTGGTCGGGCTGGTTACGGTACGACAGGCCGTAAGACGTATTCCAGTCGAAAACAATGTTTTGTTTCCCAAAAGTATGCTGTCCTTCCAATACCGACGAGTAGATGCCGTTTTGGGTAGTCTCAACCGAGTAGCCTTTATATTTAAGCGGCGTATTGAGGCCGGTTTCGTAATTTTTGGCATTGTTTGTTTGCTCAAAATCAACCGAAAAATCGTTGTTATAAAGGTTACGTAAGGCAATTTTGTTTTTTCCAAAAGTGTAGGCAAAGTTTAATAAGCCACCCAGGCTTTTGTAATTGTTAAACACGTTACGGTCAAAACTATATTGCGCTATCTCGTTAGCGGCATCGTTAAAGCCGGTGTAGCCTATCCTGTCGCCAAACGCTGCCCTGTGGCCGTTGCTGTAGTTAAGGCTGAAGTTGTATCCAAAACGGTTATTGCTTTTGGTTAGGTGCGAGTTGCCTATTGATAACTGGAAGCCGACGTTAGGCAAGCTGTTTTGCCCTTCCTGGTAATAAAACGTGTTTGGAAAGCGCTGCGCGATAGCTATTTTCTGATCGCTGGTGGTGCCGGATGTGTAGTTGTTTCTTACGCTGGTGTAGGCCGACGGCAGTTTCCTTGATCCATCGTCAAAACCCAGGAAATCATATTTGCCATTAGGCCTCGCATCAATAAAGTTGTTTTTAAAAGTTGTTTTTGAGTTGTAGCCAACGTTTAAAGCAATCTCAAGAAACTGTTTTTCGGGAATATCTTTGGTAATGGTATTGATGGTACCGCCCGCAAAATCGCCAGGAAGATCGGGAGTGGCGGTTTTATAAACTACGATATTATCAACCATGCTTGATGGGATAATATCGAACGCGAAGGCTTTTTTATCCGGCTCGGAACTTGGCAGCGAAGTGTTGTTGAGCATGTTATTATTATAACGCTCAGATAACCCGCGCACAACCACAAACTTGCCGTCTTGTACCGATGTGCCGCTTACGCGTTTCAACACGTCGCCGGTGTTGCGATCTGGCGATTTACGGATCAGATCGGCCGAAATGCCGTCGGTAACCTGCACACTTGATTTTTGCCTGGCGTATAACGCGTTTACCGATTCCTGGCGGTAGGTAGCCTTAATCACCACCTCTTTAAGGGCCTGGGTAGTGGCTTCGTCCAGTACGGCATCCAGTTGAACCACCGAGCCCGCCTTTACCTCAACATCAGATACCGATTTGGTTTGATAACCGATGTAGCTGATGCTTATAGTATACCTGCCCGGCGCTATACCGCCTAATATATAGCGGCCATCAACGTTTGTTGTTGTGCCTTTGCCGCTGCCGGTAATACCAACACTGGCGCCGATTAGCGTTTCACCCGTTTTTTTATCGGTGATCTTACCGGCAATTTTACCGGTTGCCTGGGCAAGCGCCTGTGTTACCGGTAAGGTTAGTAATATGATAATGATTGATAAATAGCTTTTTACGCGATACATAAAATTTAATGATGCGGCAAAACTACCCGGGTCAGGTTAAACAAATGTTAACTAAACATTATCATATCGAATATCTTAGATATTAGATTTAACAAAGCATGAATCGCTCATCCTTTCTTCATCCAATGATTTTTTATTTGCGCGGTGTTAAAAACAAAAGCATAACATCAATTTATTGGCAAATACCTGCCGCACGTAGTATCTTTAGCTGATTTTATCACATGGCTATCCACAAAAAAGACGAATTTACTTCTACAGATCAGTTAATATCGATGGTTGCGAAGGCCATGTCGCACCCGGCGCGCATCGCTATTTTGCGCATCGTATCCGAAAACCCTAACTGTACCACGGGTGATATTGTAAACCTGCTACCCCTGGCGCAGGCCACGGTATCGCACCATTTAAAAGAGATGGCGGCAGCAAACCTCATCATCGCATCCAACGAGGGCAAAAAATCCATCTATCAAATTAACTGGCAAAGCTGGAACATGTATACCGCTCTTTTTGGCGGCCTTGCAGACAATATCCAGGAGAAGTAGTTTTGACTTCGGAATCCGGACGTTCGGTTTCGGACTTTAATTTATTGGGATTACACCGATTGATTTTTGATTACAACGATTTGTTGATTTTAGCCTGGACCAGGTTTAAATGATTCTTTTAAAAAAGGATCAGGAATTTTTCGGTTGATCGCCCCAATAATGAGCGGTTTTAGGTTTATTCTTTAATTCGATAAATTCCAGTTCAGACAGTTCAGACAAGAACTTAATTTTATTATTTTTGGGCACAAAAACTTAACGACATGAATTTTCCGGCTGAATTAAAATACACCAAAGACCACGAGTGGATAAAAGTTGAAGGCAATGTTGCAACTGTAGGCATCACCGAATTTGCTCAAAGCGAACTGGGCGACATTGTTTACGTTGATATTACTTCATTAGGTAAGGAAGTTGGTAAAGACAATGTGTTTGGCACAGTTGAAGCGGTAAAAACCGTATCAGACCTGTTTATGCCGGTTACAGGCACCGTAACCGAGGTTAACGCGGCGCTGAATAACCAACCCGAACTGGTAAACAGCGACCCATATGGCGAAGGCTGGATGGTAAAAATTACAGTTGCCGATGCCGCTGATGTGGAAACCCTTTTATCTGCTGATGATTATAAAACTGTTATCGGCGTATAAATGAAGCCATTTTTAAAATATCATGGGCCCGCTGTTTTGTGGGCCTTATTTGTTTTATACATATGTGCTGCCGATCTTAGCTCGGTTGATAAATCGCCTTTATTTTTTGAAGGCTTTGATAAGCTTACCCATTGCGGCTTGTTTTTCACCATGACGGTGCTTTTATGTTTCGGCATCATCAGGCAACAAAAACCCCATGGTTTTACGTTTATAAAGGCCGTAGTGGTTTTAGCGGCTTCCATATTTTTCGGAGCCCTTATAGAAGTATTGCAGGCCGAGATCTTTACCTGGCGTACCGCCGACTGGAACGATCTTTTTTGCGATGTACTGGGTTCTTGTATGGCCGTTTTTGCGGTAATGTTAACTGTTTGGGCAATTGGTTATGAAAAAAAGTAAATTGATGATATTAATGGTTGCGCTAATGCTGATGGCCTCATCGTCCTGCGGTATTTTCCATAAGGGCTGCGGTTGCCCGCATTTTGGCGCGGTTAAGACTGTGGGATATAAATGCACAGTAGCTTAGTCTGACCGTTATCTGGCCGGGTTTTAGTGGTTGTCTGAATCAGAATTTTCAGAATTATAGGATTTTCAGAATTTGACAGGCATTCAGTTGCTCTATTTTTCGTTCACCCACATTGTTTAGTGACGCCTTATTGTAAGTGTTCCATTTTTTAAAACAGCGTGTTCCAGAATTTTATTCTCGTAAAACGCAACACATTGGCTATCAGCACTAATCTGTTCAAAACCGGCTTCAGGCAGAATAGTGCAAAGACCTAAGCCCCTCATTATAAACACCTTTTGTTTTTTGAAAAAGTGCTGCGTGTTCAGGTTTAAAAGTGGAACATCTTCCTATACCATCATCAAATTTCATCATTGAGTCATTTAAAAAAATCTTGCTGTAACAGCATCAATCTTATTTGGATTTAATACAAATAAGCTTACATTTGCTTCGTTATAATTATTGTAAGATGAAGCTGTCACAGTTATCAATAGGCGAAACAGGTATAGTAAAAGAATTTACCGACCTTGAAATGTCGGTAAAACTGATGGAGATGGGTTGTTTACCAGGAGAAGAGATTTGTGTTTCGCGTATAGCGCCCCTTGGCGATCCTATTGCCATCAGCGTGTCGGGTTACCAGCTAAGCCTGCGTAAATTTGAAGCATCAACCATTGTTTTGCAATAACTTGTAAATATTGAACGCCGATATAAGAGTTGCACTTGTAGGGAACCCCAACACCGGTAAGTCAACGCTGTTTAATATACTTACCGGGCTAAATCAAAAAATTGGAAACTTCCCGGGGGTAACGGTTGATAAAAAAACCGGCGCCTGCCAATTGCCCGATGGCCGCACGGCCGAAATTATAGATCTGCCCGGCACCTATAGCATCTACCCAAAAAGCAAAGACGAATCGATTGTATTTTCGGTACTGGCCGATAAATCAAAAGGCCTGGTACCAGATCTGGTTGTGGTAATAGCAGATGCCTCGAACCTGAAACGCAACCTGCTGCTCTACACCCAGATAGCCGACTTAAAAATCCCTGTTATTGTTGCCCTGAACATGATGGATGTGGCCCAAAAGGCGGGCATCAAAATCAATGTTGACCTGTTGGCTAAAAAACTCGGCGTACCCGTAGTGCCTATCTCGGCAAGGAAATCGGAGGGGATAGATAAATTAAAAACCGCCATAGCCTACGCCAACAAGGTTGCCCTGCAGGAAGATACCATTGACGTTCAAAGCCTCGCACCCGGCATTATAGCGCAAATAAGCAGTGAATTGCAGGTTGACAACCCCTATATAGCCCTGCAGCTTGCCCACCAGCATGAAACTTTAAGTTACCTTTCAAACGAAGAGAGCGACCGGATTGAAGCGCTGGAGCAGGAACATGGTTTTAATTCACAAAAAGCACAGGCCTCAGAAACCATTGCCCGCTACAATTTTATCAATGATCTGCTTTATGATACGGTTACCAAACCGCAGGCCGCGCACAACGAATCGGTAAGCAATAAAATTGATAAGATCCTTACCCACAAAGTATTTGGCTTTGTGATCTTTTTCGCGATACTGTTGTTCATTTTCCAGGCTATTTTCTCCTGGTCGGCATACCCCATGTCGCTGATTGAGGATCTGTTTGTATGGCTGCAGTCATTAGCGGCCAAACAGTTGCCCGCCGGGCCATTGAGCAGCCTGATCAATGATGGCATATTGGCCGGACTCAGCGGGGTATTGGTGTTTATACCGCAAATCGCCATCCTGTTTGCATTGATTTCGATATTGGAAGATACCGGCTATATGTCGCGCGTTACCTTTATGATGGATAAAGTGATGCGTAAGGTGGGTTTAAACGGCAAGTCGGTTGTACCGCTTATTGGCGGGTTTGCCTGCGCGGTTCCGTCTATCATGAGCACCCGCACCATCGAAAACTGGAAAGACAGGATGATCACCATCATGGTAACCCCGCTGGTAGCCTGTTCGGCCCGTTTACCGGTTTACACCTTGTTAATTTCGCTTGTGGTGCCCAACCGTAACATATGGTGGATTTTTAACCTGCAGGGCCTCGCGCTCACCGCAATGTACGTGCTTAGTATCGTATCTGCCGTTATTGTTGCCTTTGTAATGAAGTTTGTGCTTAAAGCCCGCGAACGGGGATACTTTATTATGGAACTGCCCGTATACCGCATGCCAAGGTGGAAAAATGTGATCTTTACCATGTACGACAGGTCAAAAACCTTTGTGCTGCAGGCCGGTAAAGTAATAATCGCGGTATCCATCATACTTTGGGTATTGAAATCATACGGCCCCGGCAACAGGTTCGCGCAGATAGATCAGCAATACGCCCAGCCCCGGTACACTAAAACCATGACACCCGACAGCCTTGCCAAGGTTATCGCTTCCGAAAAGCTGGAAAACTCATACGCGGGCGTATTTGGTCATGTTATTGAACCTGTTATCAAACCCTTGGGCTTCGACTGGAAAATTGGTATAGCGCTCATCAGTTCCTTCGCTGCCCGCGAAGTTTTTGTGGGCACCATGGCCACCATTTACAGTGTTGAGGGAGATGCCGACAAACTGCAATCGGTAGAAGAAAAAATGCGCGAGGCCCGCAACCCCGATACAGGGCAGCCTATATTTACCCTTGCAGTAGCATTTTCACTAATGATATTCTACGCCTTTGCCATGCAATGTGCCAGTACCGTCGCGGTGGTTTACCGCGAAACTAAAGACTGGCGCTGGCCCGCCGCGCAGTTTGCCTACATGACAGCGCTGGCTTACACCGCTTCGTTTATTGTTTATCACTGGCTGAAGTAGTTTTTGGTTCATGGATCATAGTTGATGGTTCATGGCCTGAACAACAGCTTGTCTATTATCTATATGTTCTAAAAAAACTATGATCCATGAACCATCAACTATAAGCAGCAAAGCGCTATCTTTGCTTAGAGGTAAACATTGGATAAAGTAAAAATTTTAGAGAAATATTTACCGGCAGAAGCAGCTCCGCTTATTGCCCGGTGGATTGACTACTTTAAATGCGAGTTTAAAATTTCGCGCAACCGCAACAGCAAGTTTGGCGATTACCGTGCGCCTTACGGCGGTAACGGGCACCGTATTTCGGTTAATTACAACCTTAATCCCTATGCCTTCCTGGTAACAACTGTGCATGAGTTTGCACACCTGCATACCTGGAACGAGCACAAGCAGAAAGCCAAACCGCACGGCGCCGAGTGGAAAACCAACTTCAAAAAAATGATGCAGCCTTTTTTTGAAAAAGATATTTTCCCGGCTGATATTAAAAAGGCTATAGTAAGTTACCTGGATAACCCGGCAGCTTCAAGCTGCTCTGATCTCGACCTGTACCGCGCCTTGCGTAAATACGACCCGCCAAAAGCTTCCGAAGCTATTTTAACCGTTGAAAAAATTCCGCTTAAAGCTTTGTTTAAACTAAAGGATGGCCGCGTGTTCAGAAAAGATGAAAAATTGCGTAAACGCTTTAAATGCACCGAAGTAGCTACCCGGCGTGTTTATTTGTTTAGCCCCGTGGCAGAGGTTGAGTTGATAGAGGGGGCTACGGCGGCGTAGCAATGCTTTGTTATCTAAGTTCTTTCAGCTAAATTAGCGTAAAAACAATACCACATGGGCGCTACCATCCCTGCAACTGCTGTAGATATTTACCGGACGTTACCGGAAGGTACAAGGTGCGAAGTATTGTATAACCAACTCATCATGACTCCTGCGCCTAATACCGATCACCAATTCATTTCCGTAAAGCTTTCTGCTCTACTATACAATTATCTCGAAGAAACCGGCAAAGGCGTTATTTTACACGCCCCGGCTGATGTTTACTTTGACCAGGAACAATCTGTTTTAAAACCAGATGTTTTGGTAATTCTCAACGAAAATAAATCAATCATCCATAAAGATGGTATATATGGGGCTCCCGATGTTGTTTTCGAAATCCTGTCGGGCAACCGCATCCATGATACCTTAAAGAAGAAAAACCTATACGAAAAAGCAGGGGTGAAGGAATATTTTATTATAGACCCAGCCGATAAAAAGGTGGTCATGTTTGCCTTAAACGAGATTAATCAGTACGAGTTAGTTTATGAATTAACCGGAAAAATCACGTCGGAGGTTTTAGGGTGCAGCTTTAATTTGTAACCAGGCCTCGGTTGTAAAGCTACTATTCACTCCCCAATCAATTTATTCCGTACTTTTACGGCATGGCAAAAGTTATATCGTTTGTAAATAACCCTTACCAGGAAAACACCTATATTTTGTACGATGAAACCGGCGAGTGTGTCATCATTGATCCGGGTATGTACACCGCGCCCGAGCAAAATGCGGTTGTTGCTTTCATCAAAAACAATAACCTGAAGCCGGTACGCCTGCTCAATACTCATTGCCATATTGATCATGTGCTGGGTAATAAATTTGTATTTGACCAATGGGGTTTGAAGCCCCAATTTCACATCGGCGAATCGGAAACTTTGGCAGCGGTTGTTGCCTATGCCCCCAGCATGGGGTTCAGGTATGAGGTTTCGCCCGTTCCTGATGAATTTTTGCCCGAAACAGGCAGTATCCAATTCGGTAATACTACCTTGCATTTAATATTTGCACCCGGGCATTCGCCTGCGCACCTTTGTTTTTATGATAAAGAGGATCAGATATTGATAGGAGGAGACGTATTGTTCAGGCAAAGTATCGGCCGTACTGATCTGCCCGGCGGTAACTTTACCCAGCTGATAGATAATATAGAAACCAAACTGTTTACCCTGCCCGATGATGTTACCGTTTATCCGGGTCATGGCCCTTCAACAACAATCGGTTACGAAAAACAAAACAATCCGTTTTTAACATAGTTATCTGCTTAACATATATTATCCACACCTCAGCTAACCTGAACGTAAAACCCCACACAATTGAACACCTCCATTTACATAGCTAAGCGTTACCTGTTTTCGGGTAAAAAAATGCATGCTATCAATATCATCTCGGGTATATCCATGCTGGGGGTATTGATAGGCAGCGCCGCTTTGCTCATCATCCTGTCGGTGTTTAACGGGTTCGAAAAGGTGATCCTGTCGCTATACAGTAATTTTACGCCCGAAATAAAAATTGAAGCGAAGCTTGGGAAAACATTCAATCCAAACACGCCTTACTTTAAAAACCTGCACCGGGACGCCCGTTTGTTTTCGTATACGGAGGTTTTGCAGGAAAAAGCGCTCATCAAATACGGCGACAGGCCAATTTTGGGCACCATAATGGGCGTAAGCGACGATTTTTTGAAAAACCCCCAGTTGGATAGTACCGTAGCTGCCGGATCGTTCACTTTAAAAAGTGCGGGGCACAATTACGCAGTTATTGGCGCCACCATACAGGGTAGCCTGGGCGTGAACGTGCGCGACGAACTTTCGCCCCTGATTATTTACTCGCCCCGGCGTGATGCCGAAAATTCGGCCAACCCGCTTAATGAGTTTGTAGTGCGTTCCATTAACCCTGCAGGTGTATTTGCCATACAACAGGAATTTGACGATATTGCGGTTACACCCATCGAATTTGCCCGCGATTTGCTCGATCAGCCCGTAAACGTATCGTCCATACAGCTTAATTATAAAAAAGGCACTGATATCAACGCCGTTCAGCAAAGTATTATTGATAAAATAGGGAAAGACTTTACGGTAAAAAACCGCAAGGAACAAAACAGCGAATTGTATAAAACCCTTAATTACGAAAGCTGGGCTGTATACATGATCCTTACCTTTGTGCTCATCATCGCAATATTTAACATCATTGGCTCGTTAACCATGCTGGTTATTGATAAGCGGAAGGACATTGCAATTTTAAGCGGCCTGGGCGCCAACAAAAACCTGATCCAGGGGATTTTCTTTTTCGAAGGGATGATGATCACCGCTATCGGCTGTGTTACGGGTATTATACTGGGCACTGTTTTTTGCCTGGTGCAACAGCATTACGGATTAATAAAGATGGGCACGCATATGTCTGCAATTGACGCTTACCCGGTCGACCTCAGGATTAAAGATTTTGGCTTGGTGCTGCTAACCGTTGGCGGCATTTCGGTAATTGCTTCGGGCATCAGCGCCCGTTTAAGTATTAAAGGATTGGACGAAATAAATCAGGATTTATAAATTTGCCATTATGGGTATAAGGTATATCAAAATTTTTGTGTTGCTGCTTGTGGCTGTTGCCGCTACTGCCTGTAATCATCATAACGATAAAGAAGGCCGGGAGGTTGTTTATAAAGGCTTGTACAGTGCCGGTCCTGAAATAAAATCGTTTAAAGATTGTGATAGCGGCCAGGAGTTTTGGGCGGTAGACAGTTCGGCGAAACTTGAACTGCAATACTCGCAGCTTAATTTTGAAAAGCCCTATGAACCCGTTTACGTTGAAGTGGAGGGGATCAAATCAAAATCAGGAAAAATAGGTATGGGCGCCGAATATGACAGCACCATCGTGGTAAAAAAAGTAATAAAAATAACTAAAGAAATTCCGCAGGATGTATGTAACTAACATCCCTGCGTTATTGTTAGTAAAAGCCTGAAACAATACCTTGCATCCAGGCATTAAGCATTAATATAATCCGCCTCATCGGCTTTAACTTACAACACATGGAATCAAAACGTCAGCAAAAATTTGCCGGAGTAATACAGGAAGACCTTGCAGCAATATTTCAGCGCGAAGGCATGAACTATTTGCCCAACACCCTGGTAACGATAACCAAAGTGCGTGTAACGCCCGATTTGGCTATAGCACGCATTTTTTTAAGCTTTTTAGGCAACCCCAATGTGCAAACAGCCTTGCATACCATCAAATCGCACGCTTCAGAAATCAGGTATAAACTGGGAGCACGCATTAAAGATCAGGTGAGGATTATCCCTCAGCTTGAGTTTTTTGTTGATGATACCAGCGAATACGTGGAGCGCATGGACAAAATTTTTGATAAAATTAGCAAGGAAGAGCGCCAGTCCGATAATGAGTAACAGCGCAGTAGCAGTTGGTATTGGCAGTAGCTATGGAAAAGCATAGGCACTTAGCTGATTACATCAAAAATCACCCGGAAAATATTGGTAAAGTAGTTGATTTTGATGCCGAAACTGACCGGCTTTTTCAACTCGACCTTACTGCGGCTAATAAGGAGCTAACTACCGGGCTTATTAACGACACTGATCTTTTTAACAGTTGGGTTATTGATAAGCTCGCTGCTAATAAATGCCGCTACGGCGTTGGCGGCTATCTGGAACATCGCACCATCTATGCTTTCAGCAGCCATTTTGATACCGAAGATGAACCCCGTCGTTTACATCTGGGAGTAGATATCTGGGGCGGTGCCGGAACGCCGGTTTACGCGCCGCTGGATGGTATTGTTCATAGCCACCAGGATAACAACCATATAGGCGATTACGGACCGACCATCATATTACAACATAACCTGGATGGTTTGATATTGTATAGCCTGTACGGCCATTTAAACCGCGAAAGCCTTTTGGCTTTATCTGTCGGCATGCCCGTCGTCCGAAATCAACAGATAGCCCGGTTTGGCGAAATTGAGGAAAACGGCAACTGGCCGCCGCACCTGCATTTTCAGCTGATGTTTGATATAGAGGGTAGGCGGGGCGACTATCCCGGAGTGTGCAAATTTTCGGAAATGGAAAAATGGCAGCAAAACATCCCCGATCCCGGGTTGATATTACAATTTCCCAAAGCGGTGAATATTGACTAAAACAACCTTTTAAAAACAAACATATTACCCAATTTATTGTCGATATTTATACTATGCTTAAAGCGTTGTATCTCCATATCGCACTGGTGCTTTTTTCTGCGGGAATTGCAGCGGCGCAGCAACCTGCCTTTAAAGGCGGACAACAGGCGCTTACCGATTTCCTGAAAGCCAAAATAGTGTACCCGGAGTACTCGCGGCAAAACTGCATTTCGGGCACCATCAACGTATCATTTACACTGGATAAAGACGGCGTGGTACACAATGCCCGGGTACAGCAGGGGCCGGGTATTGACCTTGACGAAGAGGCACTGCGCGTAATCAGGCTTACTTCGGGGCAGTGGGCCATTCCAACGGCATATAATATCAGTACAACCATTGTCCAGCCCATCCGCTTTGACCCGGACCCTGCACGCTGCGGCCCCGCCAATATCCGCGACATGCAAAGCGCCATTGCGGGTTATAAAGCACAGCAGGAACTTGAAAACGCCGTTACCAACTACTACATCAACAAATACCAAGGCAAGGCCGATACCGCTAAAGAGGCCGTTATCCTCGGCATTAAAAGGCAGCTTGGCTATGACGATGATTTTATCAATGATCAGCTGAGCGGGGCCAACGAAAAATTTAAACAGGGCGATAAAACCGGCGCATGCGCCGACTGGAACTTTATCCGCAACATCGGCAGCGATAAAGCCGATGATTTTATCAGGAAATATTGTACCCCCTAACCCCCTGAAAGGGGAACAATAGCATAATACCTTTGCAGGCGTTCTTTTTCCCTCCGACTCTGTAAATCCTTATCTTAACATACAAAAATTTCAGTAATTACTGAAATTTTTGTATTTTTGTGAGCGCGAGATTTAAACGTGCTCACATCATGAAAACCGAACCAAACCTTCGCAAACGGGTAAAAACCTGGATAATCTTATTTATTATCGGCCTTGTATTAAGCGGTATCACCGCCTTTCCTATCGAAACAGAGCTTGGCTGGCTGGCCGGGCATTCGTCATTATTCCCTCAATTCATACGCGATTGGCTAAGCGGGGTATACCTTGCCGTAAAAAACACACACCACGCATATCCTTATCTTGCCTATGGTACCGATTGGCTTGCCTTTGCACACCTGGTTATAGCATTAGTATTTGTGGGGCCGCTTATTAACCCGGTTAAAAACATATGGGTGATCCAGTTTGGCATGATTGCCTGCGTAATGGTATTTCCGCTGGCTTTTATCGCGGGGCCAATCAGGGGCATCCCGGTTTACTGGCGTTGTATCGATTGCTGTTTCGGAATCTTCGGCATCATCCCCTTATACATCGTTTACCTGGATATTAAAAAACTGGAAGCGATAGCCACTAAATAGTCAGGCTTTTTTTGATTTTCTTTCCGGGGCGGCTTCAACAATATTGGCATTAACCGGCCTGGTTTTAGAGGCTTTTTCCTTTGCTATGATATACTCAACAATCAGCCTGCCCATTTTCTGTTTGCCTATGGTTGAAAGGTGGCCGGTATTCCGGTAAAGGATCTTATGCTTTTCATAATCATCGCACACCAGGTTAAAGGGTACCACAATGCTCGAATCCTCCAGTCCTGTATTCTTTAACATATCGCCCGCCTGTCTTCGGTACTCATCCAGGCTACGGGTGCTGCCGTTATCTATCAGCAAAGACGATAGCTCATTGCGCACTTTCTTCAACAGATCAAGGCTGTCGGTTTCTTCCTTAAAACCAAACTCGGGCATGGTTACAAAAACCGGCTCAATATGGTTCCGCGCCAGGTCGCTGATAATGAGTGAACAATAATAGGCATAAAATTTGGCGCCCATTTCGCCCTCGGCATCACTGGTACCGGCCAAAATAATGCAATAATCAAGGTTGTGGTGCAATATCTCGTAACTGGAATAAGGCTGGTTGGGCTGCGCATGCAAATTATCATAAATCTGCTTGGTTTTAGCCTCCGGCTGCCCGAACGAGATTACCTCGGTTTTAAACCCTCGCTTCAAAAACTCATCCCTTATAATGGTATCAATGGTGATACCTGTAGCCCAGCTATCGCCGATAATACCTACGCGTAGCACCTCATTTTTGTGCTTTTTTTCGGGTTTAAAAGCGTAACGCCCCTCCAGGCCATATCGCTGGTACAGGTAAAAACCAAAACCGGTTATCGCTATCAAAACAAACAGCAATGCAAGCTTCAATTTCAGTTTCATTCGTGTATTAAATGGTTTGTTTATACCTGCCTCTGCAATAAACGGTATAAAACTACAATGTATCCTATCTTTTACGAAAAAAATTTATTTAAGTTAAGCTGCCCCTTTTTTATTAATAGCACGAAGGATTTCCATAATACTTTTCAATCTCATCATAACCGTCATTCACCCTGCTGCTATCTTCAACAAAAAACATCCTTACGTTATCATAAAATGCTAAAAACCACGGCTTCGATATCATTATGTAAAAACATTTATACAAAATGTATGAACATTATATTTTTGATTGTATATTGTGCTCCGCAAAGCATTTGGGCATAGCTTGTAATTTCAAATTATGCTATAAATTAAATAACCCTAAAGCAGACCAATTTTTAACCCCATGTTACGAAAAACGTATTATGTGTGGCTCCTGGCATCCGTAAGCATGCTCTACACGCTTTATTCCTGCCATTCGGGCAGCGGCATAGCCGGTGAGCAGGTTCCTGATACCATCAGCTACAATTTTAATATCAGGCCCATCCTTTCGGATAAATGCTTTAAGTGCCATGGGCCGGATGCCGGTCACCGGGAGGCTGATTTACGTTTAGACATAGCGGAAGACGCTTACCGGGCTTTAAAAGACAACCCGTCATCGCACGCGCTTGTACCCGGCGATCCTTTGGCTTCCGAACTTTACCGCCGTATCTCAACCAAAGATTCGACCGAGCAAATGCCGCCCGTTTCATCAAACCTTAAAAGGCTGTCGCCTTACGAGGTTTCGCTGATTGAAAAATGGATAAAACAAGGGGCTAAGTATGAAAAGCACTGGGCTTTTGTAGCGCCGCGCAATTACCCTGTGCCGCAGGTAAAGAACACGGAATGGGTAAAAAACCCCATAGATAATTTTGTGCTGAAAAAAATGGAACAGGCCGGACTGGAACCCAACCCCGAAGCGGATAAAGAACGCCTGTTAAAACGCATCTCGCTCGATCTGACCGGCTTGCCGCCATCTTTAGCTTTAATGGATGAGTTTGCCGCCGATAAAAGCCCGAACGCCTATGAGAAAATGGTGGATAAGCTGATGGCAAAACCGCAATACGGCGAAAAAATGGCGCTGCACTGGCTTGACGTTGCCCGCTATGCCGATTCGCACGGGTACCAGGATGATAATTACCGCACCCAGTGGCCATGGCGCGATTGGGTGATTCATGCCTATAACGAAAACCTGCCTTACGATAAGTTTATTACCTGGCAACTGGCCGGCGATCAGCTGCCAAACGCCACCAAAGAACAACTGCTGGCCACAGGTTTTAACCGCAACCATAAAATAACCGAAGAAGGGGGCGTTATTGACGAAGAATACCGGGTAAGCTACGTAACCGACCGCACCAATACCTTTGGCAAAGCCATGCTGGGCATTACACTGGAGTGCGCGCATTGCCACGATCATAAATACGATCCCTTTTCCCAGAAAGAATATTACCAGGTTTACGCGTTTTTTAACAACGTAAAAGAGGTAGGCTTGCAATCAACCGTGGGCGGGCCGGAAACCTATGCCAAAAACCCCATGATGCAGATCAGTAACGAGGATGTTAAAAAAATCCTCACGTTTGTAAACAAGCAGGATACGGATAAACTCATTGTATCCATCATGACGGATAGCGACAAGGTGCGGCCAACCTATATCCTTAAACGGGGAAACTACGATGCCCATGGCGATGAGGTGCAGGCCGGAACGCCGAAATCGATCTTGCCTTTCGCCAATAACTATCCCAAAAACAGGTTAGGCCTTGCGGAGTGGCTGTTCAATAAAGCAAACCCGCTTACCGCGCGTGTGTTTGTGAACCAGGTATGGCAGGAGTTTTTTGGCAAGGGGATAGTTAAAAGCTCGGGCGATTTTGGCATGCAGGGCGACCTTCCGTCGCACCCGGAACTTTTAGACTGGCTGGCCGTTGACTTTCGCGATCATGGCTGGAATATAAAACGACTGGTTAAGCAAATTGTCATGTCGGCCACGTACCGCCAGTCGGCAGTGGTAACACCCGAAAAGCTGAAGGATGATCCTGATAATACCTTATTAGCCAGGGGGCCGCGCGGCAGGTTACCCGCCGAGTTTGTTCGCGACCTGGTACTGGCCAGCAGCGGGTTGCTCAACCCAACCATAGGCGGGCCGAGTGTTAACCCTTACCAGCCTCCCGGCCTTTGGGAAAATGCAACATCGGGCAGGGGCATTTTGGCAAATTACAAGCAGGTACACGGACCAAACCTGTACCGCCGGGGCATGTACACGCTCATTAAACGCACCGTTCCACCGGCATCGTTAGGGATTTTTGATGCCAGTAACCGCGACCAGTGCGAAGTGAAACGCCTCCGCACCAACACACCATTGCAGGCTTTGGTAATGCTTAATGACCCAACCGTGTTAGAAAGCGCGAGGGTATTAGCAGCTAAGCTACTACAGGATAAAAGCACATCTGCTGAGAAGATTACCAAAGCTTTCAGGCTGATTATGTGCCGCCACCCGCAGCAAAAAGAACTGGACATTTTAACATCATACTATAATGATGAGTTGAAAAGCATGAAAAAAGCCGATGCCGAAAAGCTGCTCGCCGTTGGCGAATACCCGGTACCGGCCAACTTGAATAAAATAACGCTGGCTGCCATGATGAAAACCGTAGACACCATGTATAACCTGGAAGAAGCCATTACCAAAACCTGAGTTGTATGGAAAAAGATTTTTTAGAAAACAGGCTTAATATAAACCGCCGTCGGTTCCTTTCAAGGCTTAGCCTTGGCATAGGCAGCGTGGCGCTGGGTTCGCTGCTCATTCCTGATCTGTTTAGCGGTAAGGGGGATGAAGCGGAAGCAGATTTTATTCCGGGCATACCCAATTTTGCACCGAAAGCAAAAAGGGTGATCTACCTGTTTCAGGATGGCGCGCCCTCGCAACTGGAATCATTCGATTATAAACCGAAACTGCGCGAGATGATGGGGCAGGAGCTGCCCCCATCCGTTCGCGGTAACCAGATCCTTACCGGGATGACGGCCAAGCAGGCTTCGTTCCCGCTGGTGGGCTCGTTTTATGACTTTAAGCAATACGGCGAATCGCGCGCGTGGATCAGCGACATGTTTCCGCACATCGGCAAAATCGCGGATGATATCTGCATTATCAAATCGCTCAACACCGATGCTATCAACCACGATCCGGCGCTTACCTTTTTCCAGACGGGCGCCCAGCAGGGCAACCGGCCAAGCATGGGCTCGTGGGTAAGCTATGGCCTCGGCAGCGAAAATAAAAACCTGCCTGCCTTTACCGTACTGCTCTCTAAGGGAAAAGGTAACGGACAGGGCGTTTACTCTAAATTATGGAGCAATGGTTTCCTTGATTCCATTCACCAGGGTGTACAGTTTAGCAGCGGCGAAGACCCGATCCTTTACCTGAAAGACCCTGAAGGGTTGAACCGCCACGAACGCCGCAAAATGCTGGATAAACTGGCCGAGCTTAACGACATGAACTATAAGGAGTTTGGCGATCCGGAGATTAACACCAAGGTACAGCAATACGAAATGGCCTACCGGATGCAAACCGCCGTACCCGAAATTATGGATGTAAGCAAAGAGCCTGATGATATTGTGAAAATGTACGGCCCCGAATGCCTCATCCCCGGCACTTACGCGGCTAACTGCCTGCTGGCCCGCAAGCTATCCGAAAACGGGGTACGCTTTGTACAGCTTTATCACCAGGGCTGGGACCAGCACAGCAACCTGCCACAGGAAATGGCCGGTCAGGCTAAAGATGTAGACCAGGCTTCGGCTGCCCTGGTAACCGATTTGAAGCAACGTGGCCTGCTTGACGAAACGCTGGTAATATGGGGCGGCGAGTTTGGGCGTACCAACTACAGCCAGGGTAAACTGGAAAAAGCCAACTACGGCCGCGACCATCATCCGCGCTGTTTCAGTATCTGGATGGCCGGCGGCGGCATTAAACCAGGCATCGTATACGGCGAAACCGACGAGTTTGGTTATAACATTATCAAAGACCCGGTGCATGTGCATGATTTTCACGCCACCATTTTAAACCAGTTAGGCATCGACCATAAAAAACTAACCTTTAAAAGCCAGGGCAGGCGGTACAGGTTAACCGATGTGGCCGGGAATGTGGTGAAGGGGATTATAACGTAACACCCCAAGGCCCCTCCCAACCCTCCCCTGAAGGGAGAGGGCTTAAAAAAAAAGAATCAAAAAAAATCGGTGTAATCCCAAAAAACAGATGGAAAGAAGAGAATTTATCAAACGTACTTCAGTTTTATCAGCAGGCTTTTTTATAGCGAAAGATATGTTAGCAAAAGATAACGGACCAATTTACGGCCATGGTAATATGCGTTACCGCATGGATAAAAACTGGAGCAAGGCCGACTCGCAGAAAAACCCCGTGAATGATTGCCATGAGATGGTGCAGGACTCGAAAGGGCGCATTTTATTGCTTACCAACGAAACTAAAAACAATGTACTCATCTACAATAAATCGGGTAAACTGCTTGGTTCCTGGGGGCATGATTTTCCGGGCGCGCACGGCTTAACCCTGTTTAATGAAAACGGCACCGAATTTTTATTTATTACCGATACCGTAAAACACCAGGTTTACAAAACCACGCTGGATGGTAAGCTATTAATGACCATTGATGTACCGCTGGAAACTGGCGTTTACAAAAAAGCCGAAGAATTTATACCTACAGAAACCACCATTGATAGCAACGGCGATATTTTTATTGCCGATGGCTACGGTGCGCAATACATCACCCATTACGATAAGGACGGCAAACTGAAAGGTTTTTTTGGCGGCAAAGGCGAAGGTGATGAACACCTGGACAATGCCCACGGCATAGTGATTGACAGGAGGTATGATACGCCGACCCTGCTGATCACCGACCGTACCCGCAACTGCTTTAAACGTTTCAGCATGGATGGCAAATTGCAGGAAGTAATTAACCTGCCCGGAGCCTGTGTTTGCCGCCCGGTAATTAAAGGCGACCATTTATACGCCGCCGTACTCCGTTCACCCAATCTCGGTGCCGAGAACACCGGTTTTACAACCATTTTAGATAAAAACAACAAGGTAGTTTCTAATTTAGGGGGTACCGAGCCAACCTATGTTGATGGCGTATTGCAACCCATGGCCCAGGCCGAAAAGATTTTCCTGAACCCGCATGATGTTTGTGTGGACAATGATGAAAACCTGTATGTGGCACAATGGGCATCGGGCAAAGTGTATCCTTACAAATTCACCAGGGTTTAATTAAAATACACGGTACCGTTAAGTATGAAAAGCAGCCACAAAGGTTTTGCAGAAGGGGCATTGTTTGCCCTCAATATTTTTATTGTAGTGTTGCTCGTGGCCAGCGACAGCCTGGTTGTACCGCGTTGGTTACAGCCCCTTGGCCGCATGCACCCGCTTATTTTGCATTTCCCTATCGTGATACTGATGCTGGCTATGGTAATGGAGTTTTTCCGTTTCAGGCCGGAGTTTATGAACGAAAAGCTGTACCAGACCTTTACCAGTTACCTGCTTGTTTTAGGTGCGCTGTTATCATCAGTAACGGTAATTATGGGGCTGTTCCTCTCGCGCGAGCCGGGCTACGAAGGCGATACCCTGCTGTGGCATAAATGGTTTGGCGTAGGTGTAGCATTTACCGGCTACGCGGTTTATCTTATCCGCAACACATCAAAATATACCATTACCCTTGCCAAAACGGGGGCATTGATAACAGTGCTTTGCCTGCTGGTTGCGGGGCACCTTGGCGGTAACCTCACCCACGGGCAGGATTTTGTGTTAGGCCCCGTAATGGATAAAACAAAAGAAGCTGTTACGATAGATCAGGCCCTGGTTTATAATGATCTGATCAAACCCATATTTGAAGTAAAATGCCTTAGTTGCCACAGCGCCGATAAAATGAAAGGCGGCTTAATGCTCGGCGATTCCGCATCGATAATGAAAGGCGGCAAAAGCGGCAAACTGTTCATCGCCGGCGATCCGGCCATGAGCCTGCTCCTGCAACGCGTACACCTCCCCGAAACCGAAAAAAAGCACATGCCGCCAGCGGGTAAAATGCAATTGAGCGATAACGAAAAAATGCTGCTTTACCTGTGGATAAAAGGCAAAGCGGGTTTTAACAAAAAAGTAACCGATCTGCCCGCTACCGATTCATTACGGATGATAGCCGCCGCCATGCTTAAACCAGCCGAAGGAGCAGCGGAAGTTTACGATTTCCCGACCGCCAATGAAAAAGACATTCAGAAACTTAACAACAACTATCGGTCTGTTTATCCCCTGGCGCGTGAGTCGGCAGCCCTGGCAGTGAACATCTACAATAAAACCACCTACAGCGGCAAGGTATTGAGCGAGTTAAACCCGGTAAAAAAACAGGTAGTATCGATTGACCTGAACAAAATGCCGGTAAAAGATGCCGATCTGAAAGCGATAGCTGATTTTGAAAACCTGCGCAGGCTTATCCTTAATTTTAGCGAGGTTACAGGAAATGGCTTAAAAGATCTGGCCGGGTTAAAACATCTTAAAAGCTTATCGATAGCGGGTGTTAAACTAAGCGGCAGCGATATTAAACAGATCGCGGCGCTGAAAAACCTTGAAGAACTGGCCGTTTGGGATACCGGTTTGAGCGCTTCCGACATCAGGTACCTCCAAAATCAAAACCCTAAACTAAAGCTGTTAACCGGCTTTAAAGATGATGGCCGGGTAATGAAGCTTACCAACCCGCAATTAAAAGATGCCGCCGTTGTTTTTAAACAGCAATACAATTTACAGTTGAGCAATCCCATCAAAGGGGCGGATATCCGTTACACAACTGATGGCAGCGCGCCCGACAGCATCCGTGCCGCCAGTTACAAACCCGGCGTGGTACTTACGCAAAGCACCGTTATCAAAGCCCGGGCTTTTAAAGCCGGTTGGCAGGGAAGCGATACCGTACAGTTTAATATTTACAAATGTGCCTATACGCCAGATAGCATCCGGTTTATCCAATATCCTGACAGTAAATACAAAGGCGATGGCGCCAAAACCGTTATTGATAAAGAGCTTGGCGGCAATAACTTTGGCAACGGCAAATGGGTTGCTTCGCAAAAAGACCTGGCGGTAATGATATGGTTTAATAAACCAGTCTATCTGCATTCGGTAAGCTTAAATACCATGCGCAATACCGGTTCGCAGATCTTCCTGCCGGCAGGGGTGGAGGTTTGGGGCGGCGCCGACCAGGAACACCTAAGCCTGTTAAGTTCAATTAAAACAGCCAGCCCTTTAAAAACCGACGATTTTGGCTTGATACCGTTGGCCTGTAAACTCAAATCGGCACAGCGGGTATCCTGTATAAAACTGATAGCCAAACCCATTAAAAGTGTACCGGCCTGGCACCCGGCAAAGGGCAAACCGGGTTGGGTGTTTGTAGATGAGGTGTTTTTAAATTGATGTTATGAAAAAGGGCTTCATTTTCAATATAGTGCCGACCGTTGTTCAATAACGAACGCTTAAAAAAACATATAACTTACATGCTTAAGCACCTGCCGCAGTTTTTCGAGGGCGATGCTCATTTGCCGTTCAACCGTTTTGGGCGACAGGTTAAGTTGTGTGGCAATTTCCCGGTACTTCATATCGCTAAAGCGGCTCAAAACAAATATTTCGCGGCACTTGTCGGGTAGGGTAGCTATAGCGGCTTCTATCTGTAAGGCAAGTTCCTTTTCTTCAAGGCCGTGCTCGAGGGTATTGCGCAACTCGTCGAACAGGTTGTTTTTTTCGAGATAATTAACGTAAAGGTTTTCTATTTTTTGACGTTTGAGGTAATTGAGGCTCCGGTTTTGCACCATTTTAAAAAGATAGGAACTTACCGAGGTTGCAAAGTTTACTTCATGCCCCCGCTCCCAAAGATGGGTAAATACATCGGCGGTTATTTCTTCAGCAACGGTTAAATCATTCACAAAACGGTTGGCAAACAAGGTTAACCGGGTATAATACAATTTAAACAGGGCTTCAAATGCCTTGGCATCGCCTTGAGTAAATGAGGTTACAGGTAGCTTGTTTTCGGGAACCATTAATATCACCGTTAATTAATCCGAATACTTTTTAAAAAACTTTAACAAGTTAAGAAGAAATTATCGCTACATCAAATTTAATGTGGAAATAATAAAAACCACACTAAAAACATTTTGTAAAAAAGAAGTTACGCCCAATATCAAACTTGTATATTACCACAAAGCCGAATAAATTGAACAACATCTTATAAAAAAACGCGGCAAATGTTTAAACGGTCAACCCCGGTATTGGCTTCGCTTGATGAGGCTAAAACAATAAATTTTTATACGCAAAAATTAGGCTTCAACCTTGTTGACAACTACAACGGATACCTCATTTTTGAGCGCGACGGCATCCATATGCATTTATTTCACTGCGCCAAACCGGATGAATGCCGCAATATGGGGTGCTATATTTATGTAACCGATATCGACACCCTTTATGCCGAATACCGGCAGGCAGGCGTTGTTCATCCTAACGGACCGTTAAAACTAATGCCTTTTGGTTTGCGGCAGTTTGCCGCTGTAGATAACAACGGGAATATATTCTATTTTGCTGAAGATAAGTCCGGGATTACACCGATTGAGGATTGATTATACCTGTTTCGCTTTTTTTGATTTTGTTGATGTTGCCCGGTTTTGTATTTGCGCCAGTCCTGGCGCAATATGTTATAGTAAATGAGAGGTTAAATTTCAACTTACCCCAAACTTAAACACGTACTATGAAGCACCACAGATAACCTAAATCGGTGTAAAATAAAAAAGGGCTTTCGCCCTTTTCATTGCCTTACGGCATTTTATCCTTCAATTCTTTTTCCTTCTCCTTCTCTTCATCCTTTAACCGTCGCCGCTCCTGCCGCACTTCTTTCCGGGTACGGCCGCCGGTGGTATCAACCGCATCAATACGGGCTTTATAATCTGCTTTCAGGGCTTCTATCTGCGCCTTGATCTGCTCTTTTAAGCTTTCCTCTTTCTGCTTCAGCTTTTCTTCGGCTTTTTGCTCCGTGGTATCTTTTTTACCAAACAGGCGCTGAAAAAAGTTCGGCCTTTTTACAGGCTCTTCAACAACCGGCAAAATAGCATCATCATCTGCACCACCCTGTTTCATCAGGCTGTCTGCAGTGGCGGTATCAACAGGGGCAATCTGGCGGCGAAGGCTTTCTTTCAAACGTACATCGTAAAAACCGTAGGCATTGGTATCGCGGGCGGTATAACCCTTCATCGCCATCAGCTTACCTATCAGGTTAAAGTAACCATGCAGGCCGGGCCTCAAAGTGCCGTCGGGCTGGAAGGCGTATAAGCCCCCCTTAGGATATGGCACAATGCTGGCCAGGTAAATAGCCTCGCCAATATTAAGTTCGGATGGCGCTTTACCAAAATAGTAGTGCGATGCCTCGGCGATGCCATAAATACCGCGGCCCCATTCAATAATGTTGAAATAAACTTCCAGCATGCGGTCTTTGGTCATGATGCGGTTGTTCTCAATCAGCCACACAATCATGATCTCTTCTATTTTTCGGGCCAGGGTTTTTTCACGGCTCAGGAAAGCATTTTTTACTAATTGCTGGGAAATGCCGCTGCCCCCGCGTTTATATTTTTTGGTCTTAAAATCGGTAGCTATTGATTTGCGGATGGCCTCCATTACAAAACCATGATTGTTGTAAAATGAAGGGTCCTCGGCAGTCATTACCGCGTACTTTAAGTTTGGCGAGATCCGGCTTAACGGCGTAAACTCCGGGTTATCCGGACCGATCAGGTGCGGGGCCATCGGCTTACCGTTTTCGTAAGGGGTATACACAAACGGGCTGTTCAGTTTGGTTAAATCGGTACGGCCATATTTCAGGATCCTGAAATTATCCTTATCCAAACCCGAATCAAAAATCAGGTCGTCGGGCTTGCTGGTATCCATGAAAAAGTTCATGTGATAGTTCAGTTTACCTGCCACCTGGATGCCATCCAACGCATCGAACATCCCCGAAGGGAAAGAATCAAACACATCCGGCGCATTTTGCCAGCCGGTATTGATTTTCAACTCGTAAATTTTGGTTGGGTTAAGCGTGTATTTGATATAAGGGTGCGCGGTAAGCTTTTTAATATGGATAAGCGATGTGCTATCAATAGCTACATAATTGGTACCCACGCTCAAATCCGCGTCAATGGCAGCCGACGGGAAAACAATATCGGTTGATGAAATACCCGGGTGATGGATCAGCAAATTTTTAACCGACCATGAACCGGAAATTTTGGTTTCGCCGCTGCTGTGATCTTCTTTGGTCAGTTTGGTTTGCAGCGTATCGAAGTTCAGTTTCAGGCGCAGCTTTTTTTCGATGAGCGGGAATTCCACCTTCTTGTTATCGGCATAAAGCTTTATATCAATGTCTTTATCCGAGGGATGCATTTTACCTGCGAAGTGCCAGGTAGCCTCGCCATCGTTAACTTTGATGGTTGATGTAAGCTGCCCGTCTTTAATAAGCGCGGTTTGGGCCTGCAATTTCACCTGGTCGCTGTCGCTTTTAAAGCTGATGGTAAAGTTATTGAGCGAAAGGTTATCCGGAATTTTATACAGTAACTGGTTAATCAGGTTATCGGCCAGCACGCTCAGGTCGGCTTTGTTGCCCGTAGCCGTCGAATCCTTTTTCTTTTTGAAAAGAAAATCGAAATTTTTAATGCCTTTATTATTCACCAGGTGAATAAAGCCGTCTTCAAGCGTTACGTCGGATAGTTTTACCTCGCCTAAAACCAGCGGCATAACGCGCACGCTAACCGCAAAGTTTTTGATGTTCAGCAGGCTATCGCGGCCTTCGGGTACAATGCTAACATCCGAAAACGAAACCGTACTTAACCCTGTAAATTTGGCCGAGCCTATTTTTACATCCAAATTATACTCGTTTTTGGCTTTTAACTTAGCTTTGTTAATGGCTTTTTCAAGCAGGGCTTCGCGTTTTGAGTAGGCAACAAAACTACCAATTAGCAGAATAAGAAATAAGGGAATAAGGATGTATGCTGCTACGCGTATATATTTAGGATTAAGGCGCTTCATTTGTCAATTTTATCCAAAACTAAACTAAATCTTATCCCCTGCAAACGGATGTTTAATCAAATTGTTTCTCAGCACAGCCAATCAACGCCCTGTTTTCATAAATTTGCCTCATATTATGACAATTACTAAAGAACAAGTATTACAAGCACTGGGCAACGTTGAAGAGCCGGATTTAAAAAAAGACCTGGTTACCCTCAACATGATCCAGGATATCCATATTGATGGCAATAACGTTAGCTTCTCGGTTGTGCTTACCACGCCGGCATGCCCGCTAAAAGCCATGATCGAGAATGCCTGCCGTAATGCTATCCTGCATTTTGTAAGCAAAGAGGCCGTGATCAATATCAACATGACCTCACACGTTACCACGCAAAAAAATACCGGCGTACCGGGGGTTAAAAACATCATCGCGGTAGCATCGGGCAAGGGTGGTGTAGGTAAATCAACAGTAGCGGCTAACCTTGCTTTGGGCCTGGCAAAAACAGGCGCTAAGGTGGGTATGATTGATGCTGATATCTACGGCCCGTCGGTACCTATCATGTTCGGCCTGGAGGGCGCACGCCCGATGGCTACCCAGGAGAACGGCAAAACACGCATCGAGCCGATTGAAAAATACGGTATTAAGCTATTGTCGATAGGTTTCTTTACCGATCCTAACCAGCCTGTACCATGGCGCGGACCCATGGTATCAACCGCGGTAAAACAATTATTTAATGATGCCGATTGGGGCGAACTGGATTACCTGGTAGTGGATTTGCCGCCGGGTACCGGCGATATCCATATCACGGTAACTCAAAGCTTCCCCGTAACAGGCGCGGTTATAGTTACCACCCCGCAGAATGTTGCCCTTGCCGATGCTAAAAAGGGTGTGGGCATGTTTATGATGCCGGCCATCAATGTGCCGATATTAGGTGTGGTTGAAAACATGTCGTACTTTACACCTGCCGAACTACCTGATAATAAATATTATATATTTGGTAAAGGCGGCGGCAGGAAATTTGCCGAGATGCTGGAGGTTCCGTTTTTAGGCGAGATCCCGTTGATTAAAGGTATTAGTGACTCGGGCGATGCGGGCAAGCCTACGGTATTGGAAGAAGATGGACCGATGACGGCCGCTTTTGTAGAGATGGCGCAGCGCGTGGCACAACAGGTGGCCATATCAAACGCCAGGGCGCTGGGTGGCGAAAATGTTGTAAATAATTAATAACTTTACATATCATTATAAATTAATAAAAATGAGTTTATTAAGTGAGGTAGAGGCAGCATTGGATACCATCCGTCCGTATCTGGAGGCTGATGGCGGGAATGTTTCTGTTGAAGAAATAACCCCCGAAAATGTAGTGAAGTTAAAGCTGTTAGGTTCGTGCGGATCGTGCCCTATGAGTATCATGACCCTTAAAGCGGGTATTGAGCAGGCCATTAAAAAAGCCGTGCCCGAGGTTACCGCTATTGAAGCAATAAACCTGACTGATATTAACGACCCGAACGCAGTGCTGCCCGAAAACCTGCGCTAATGTTAAGATTTGTTAAATTCAATGCTTAATTACACGTTATAAGGTAATTTTGAAAAAGATTGAAAACTATTTTGGCGCACACGGCGTACTATATACCGTAGCCAGTTAGTTAATAGTGTTATGAAATATTTAGTTGGCATATTATTACTCTTTGTTTCGATAGGCGCTTTCGCTCAAAAAAGCGATAACAGGCCTATTGTACAATTTACGGGGATAGTACGCAACGCCGATAGCAGCAAGGTTACCATTCCATACGTAACCATTACCAACCTGTCGGCCAATAAGGTTGTTAACACCAGTAACTATAAAGGCTACTTCTCGTTTGTAGCGCATGAGCAGGATACCCTGAGCTTTAGCTGCGTAGGGTACGCGAAGGTGCTGGTAGTAATTCCTTCAAAAGTTGCTAACCAGAGTTACACCACAGAAGTTGCTTTAAAAGCTCAGATTATTAACCTGCCTACTTTCCACGTTTTTCCATGGGCTACTACCGATGAGTTCAAGAAAGATTTTCTGACCATTAAACTTGCGGATGACGACCTGGAAATTGCACGTAAAAACATCAGCAAAGCAACATTATCGGCTTTGTATAACACGCTGCCCCGCAACGCGCAGGAAATCCAGTCGGCAAATGCGCAGGCTATGCATACCAGCATTGTCAACCAGCATTCGCTTACCCCCAACCCGTTGTTAAACCCCTTTGCATGGGGTAGTTTGATCAAAACTATTTCTGACGCGGATAATAAGAAGTAAGGTTTCCTTCCATTTCTTTTGTTTGATCACGTCAAGGCGCCGAAGCGAAGATCTTATTTAAGCTTAAGGTTGTTTCACTGCACTACTTCTGCCGAATATTGATTGAACTTTAGCAGTATAAAATATTTAAACATTTTTATTGACCTTCAGAAAAATGCCTTTTAGTTTCGTTTGCAAGGCTTTCTCCTAGCGCTTTATTGATCATATCTCGTGCCTGCCTGGCAGAATAATTTCCTGTTAAAGAAAGGTGTCCTCCCACTGTTAGTTGCAAAGGTAGTTTTGATTCATATTCTTTTATTGTTGCCTCGGCCGTATAATCGATCGATTTGTATAAGGGAATCCATAATGGACCGGTTTCTAAGGTTTTAACAGAAATAACAACTGGTTTAGTTTTATTTATTGCTTTATACAATGTGTCCTTTTCATGCAGCACAATTACAGAAAGGTCTTCCGGCTTCACTTTGGTTAGGCCGAACGGAGCGTTTGCTGTTTGGCTCGGCCAACTCGCCATAGTGTATGCGCTCGATTCGGTTTTATAGTAGCTAAAGTTTAAAGAGGCAATAGCAATTAAAACTAAGCCTATCACTATGTAAATTATTTTCCTACGCGATTTCATAGTTATTTAAGTTAGGTAAAGGTTTCATTTAATAAGTGTTGGATACCTGACTATAGAAATTGTTACATGAAGAAGAATGATAAAAAGATCAATATCTCCGCTGTTGCTGGTATTTTTATGGCATCACTTATGCTCCTGATAAAAGCATTGCGTCTTAGCGACTTTGCGCGCCTAAAATTTTAAACTATCCAAAATTTAAAACTTAGCGCCTTTGTCTCTTTAATGCACCTAAAGCTATTACTCATTCGCCAATCCCCTCAAAATCCATCACCTCCCCCTCAAACAACTCCAGCTCCTGCTGATTATGGCTTACTATCAAGGCAGTCACCCCCAACTCAGCCAAAACAAGCTTCAACTCCCCTATCAGCTCCATTTTCATTTTACTATCCAACGCAGAAAAAGGCTCATCCATTAAAAGCACCTTAGGCTTAATAGCCAGCGCCCGCAAAATAGCCAATCGCTGTTGTTGCCCTCCTGAAAGATGATCTGGTTTATGGGTAGCTAACGTATCCAGCTTACCTAAATGCAATAAGCGGTTTATCCATTCAGTATCTTTAGTGGCATACTGCAAATGCTCAATAACCGTCATGTTAGGGAAAAGCGCGTAGTTTTGAAAAACAAAGCCGGTATTTCTTTTTTGTGGCGAAAGGTTGATTTTGCGCGATGAATCAAACCACGGCAAGCCATTAACAATAATCTCCCCCTGATCGGGATCAGTAAGACTGGCGATCAATTTCAATAATGTAGTTTTGCCCGATCCAGATGGACCGTAAATTTTGGTGATGCCGCCGCCCGCGAACGTCCGGTTTATTTGCAGCACTTGTTGCCCTTTGTAGGCATTCAGCTTTTTCTCTACGTTGATCCTGATCATGCTAAAGGGCTTTTTGCGTGGTAACGGTTAAATACAAAAACGCCGGTTACCAAAACAAAGGTTATGGCGAACAAAACAAGCGAGTAATTATTTGCCGAGGCATAATCCATTTTCTCCACCGAATCGTAAACCGCTATCGAGGCCACCCGCGTAACACCTGGGATATTGCCGCCTATCATCAGCACCACGCCAAACTCTCCCAAAGTATGGGCAAAAGTTAACACGGCGGCGGTAAATAAAGAAGGCCTGATGTTGGGCAGCAATACATACCAGAATGTTTGCCAACCGCTTTTGCCTAAAGTGTAAGATGCTTCGGCCAATGATGAGGGTAATTGCTGCAAAGCGGATTTCACCGGCCCTATCATAAAAGGCATACTGTAAATAACCGAGGCTACAATCAATCCGGGAAAAGAAAAAACCAGCTGTACATCAAAACTCTCATACAGCCATTTGCCAAAACCGTGCTTCGGACTAAAAGTTAGCAACAAATAAAACCCTAATACTGAGGGAGGCAGCACCAGCGGCATAGTAATAATGGCTTCAATAAGTATTTTGAAAAACGCCCTGCCACGTGATAGCCACCAGGCAAGGGGCAGCCCGATAAGCAGCAATATTAAGGTGGTGATGCCTGCCAATTTTAACGTGAGCCATATGGGCGATAGATCCATCAATAAAAATACTAATTATGGTATACGGTAGCCGTATGCTTTAAAAATACTTTTTGCCGCCGGGCTTAGTATATACCTGTAAAACTTTTCGGCACCGGCATTGGCGGCGCCGTGTTTCAGTATTACCATGCCCTGTAGTATCGGATCGTAGGCTTTGGGGTCGATAATTTTATAAAACAGCGGCGATTTATCACCCGCTTCTTTAACCAGCGATTGAGTGGTGAAACCCACATCAACCACACCTGTAGTGATATAGGTATTTACCTGGGCAATGCTTTCGCCATAAACTGTTTTTGGTTTTACATCGTCCAGAATCCCTTTGCCTGCCAATAACTGTTCGGCAGCCCTGCCGTAGGGCGCGATAGCCGGATTGCCGATGGCTACCTTTTTAATGCGCGCGCTTAACAGCAGGCGCTCCCAGTTATCAAAACCAATATTTTGGTTACTGCAAATGATGAGGCTACCCGATGCATACACAACCGGCTTTAGCGTTGTGAGCCCTTTCTTAAAAAGCGTTTCGGGGAAATCCATATCGGCAGATAAAAACACATCGAAAGGTGCACCGTTGCTGATCTGCGCAACCAACTTGCCCGATGAACCGATAACGGGCGAGACGGTAAGCCCTGTTTTTTGTTTAAAATCTTTTTGTAAAGCCTCCATCACGGGTTGCAGGTTGGCAGCGGCCGCTACCCTGATATCCTGGGCCAACGCGCTAAACTCTGTTGCCAAAAACAGCACCAATAAAAAAAATATTTTTTTTATTGGCTTGGTATTGTATTGTTCGTTTTTCATGAGATTAATGGTTTTACGGCTTTATATCACTGTTTTGGCTTGGTATTAAAGCGTATCATAATTTTAAAAAAAGGCGTTTTTGATACTGTTACGCCACAATCCCGCTCTTGTTACAGCCAAAATCACGTTATATATTAGTGATGTTAAGCTATCAAATAAACCAAATTTTAACAAAAATAAAGCTTTTAAACTGCCATAAGTTTACCGGCTTTGTATACTAACCATGAAAAAAAATTTAACCCAAGTGCTGTTAGCCACATTCATTACAATCGGAGTTTTTAGCGGGCAGGCCTGCGGCAAAAAGTCAACTGCTACGCCCCCTATACCTACCGACCCGGTCGACCCTCCGGTAACGCCCACCAAAAGCGACGTTTCCATGTGGCTTACCACTGCCGATAAGTCTGTTGCTTTCGCAAAACAAGGTACCGTCATTAATTTCAGCAATGCTGCCGGCAGCGGTACAACAACTATCAGCATTGATGGTAATACTACCTACCAAACTATTGATGGCTTTGGTTTTTGCCTTACCGGCGGCAGCGCCAGCCTGATTAACGCCATGACAGCGCAAAAAAAGGACGACCTGTTAAAAGAGCTTTTTTCTACCGACGACAACCATATCGGCATCAGTTACCTCCGCATCAGCATCGGCGCGTCTGATTTAAGCGCTACTGATTATACGTATGATGATATTTCGCCGGATGTTAAAGAGGATGTCGAACTCAAAAACTTCTCCATTGATATGGAAAAAACAGATCTGCTTCCTATCCTGAAAAAGATCCTGGCCATAAACCCCAACATTAAAATATTAGGCAGTCCCTGGACAGCCCCTACCTGGATGAAGCTTAATACCCTCGGCTTTAACGGTTTTAAAGGAGGCACGCTTAACCCGGCTTACTACGAAGTTTATGCCAAATACTTTGTAAAATATATCCAGGCCATGAAAGCCGAAGGTATTACCATTGATGCCGTTACCCCTCAAAATGAACCGCTAAATGCCTATAATAACCCGGCTATGTACATGGAATCTGCCGATCAGGCCAAATTTGTTCAGAACCTCGGCACTGCTTTTAAAATTGCCGGCTTAAACACCAAGATTATAGTTTGGGATCATAACGCCGATAACACCGCCTACCCGATGGATATTTTTAAAGATGCCGCTGCTAACCCTTTTGTTGATGGCTCGGCATTTCACCTGTACAATGGCGATATTAATAACCTGCAGGCTGTACATGATGCCTACCCGGCTAAAAACCTGTACTTCACTGAACAGTACACACCCTCGACAGGTGGCTTTGGCGGCGATTTAAACTGGCACGTAACCAACTTAATTGTAGGCGCAACCCGCAACTGGTGCCGCAACGTGCTGGAATGGAACCTGGCCAACAATCCTGATTTCGGCCCCCATACTGAAGGCGGTTGCGATGTTTGCAAAGGAGCCCTAACTATCAATTCCGCATCAGATGTTACGCGTAATGTTTCTTACTACATTATCGCTCATGCATCTAAATTTGTGCGGCCGGGTGCAGTGCGCATTTCGTCTACCGCAGTTGGCGCACTGCCTAACGTAGCCTTTAAAAATACCGACGGCAGCAAAGTACTCATTGTACTAAACTCGAGCGGCAGCCAGCAAACCTTCAATTTCAAGATAGACGGAAAATCGGCCACAAGCACGCTGGCCAATGGTTCGGTTGCCACTTATGTGTGGCAATAAATGTTTTTTAAATAAAACCTGCTAAAAATTAGCGTTTTAAATAACTGTATAACATACTTTTAATAGGAATAGAAAAATAAATATATTATAATTGTATCCGGCCTGACGCTAACCAAACAACCATTTTTTCGCGCCCGCAATGAAAACACCGTTGCAGGCGCGAAAACCATCTATCTACCGAGCCTATGTTTAAAATTGTACTAAGGTATCTTGTAGTTGTTGTTACCCTTTTTTTATGCCTGCCGCCCCGCATAAAAGCGCAAACTACCGTACAAATAAATGATAAGGTAAGCCAGCGTATTTTTGAATATCAGCAAATTATTTATTTTGAAGATACAACAGGGAAACTCGGTCTCGATGGAATCCATGCTGCTTATATGGCCGGTAAATTCAGGCAAAACCATGAGCCAACCCCTGTAACCCGCCATAACAAATCGGCTTATTGGTACCGTATAAAAATAGGCAAGTCCAACCCAACCAGTAACAACTGGATCCTTGAATTTTTTGATCAGACTATTGATAGCATAACCGTTTATTCGCCTGTGGGCGAAACCTATAAGTCAACCTCATTGGGCAGCAGCCACCCGTTTGCCGCCCGCTTTTATCGCCATAAAAATTTCAGCGTTAACATCAACAGCAACCATGGGCCTGATGATGTTTACTATATCCGCATTAAAGCCAATCACTCGGTAAACGTTATTGTGGTAATGCGCACCGTAAGCCGTTTTATTGGTTACGCGTTGGATGAGTATTTCTTTTTCGGCGTATTTTATGGCATGATCCTGGTTTTCGGCCTTTACAATTTGATGATGTTTATAGCCATGCGCCAGGTGCAGTACCTGTACTACATCATTTACAACCTCAGCATCGGTTTGTACGAAATGTGTGCCGATGGCATCGCTTACCAGTACATCTGGCCAAACAACCCCGGCTTTAATAATTACGCTTATGGCATCGCCCTGTTTTCGGCAAGTATTTTCGCTATTCTGTTTGCCCAAAAACTGCTTAATTTAAAGGTCAACGCTCCCCGTCTTAATAAGGTAATCAAGGGCGTAATCATTTTCAGGTGCCTTTATTTCCTGGCCTGCCTTGCCAACATGGCCTGGTTTAACTACAAGATCATCGAGTTTTTACCGCTTTCTATTTCATTTTACGCCGGGTGCTATGTATTGATTAAAGGTTATAAACCTGCCCGTTTCTTTGTTATAGGCTATACCTTTTTGCTTACCGGCTTCATTATTAAAACCTGCATAGCGCTCAATATATGGTGGTTGCCCGTTACCGAGTTTGATTACTACAGCCTCAGCCTTTGTTTTATTATGGAGATGCTGTTCATTTCCTTTGCCATTGGCGATAAGGTGCGCATCCTCAAAAAAGAGAAAGATGATGCCCAACTCAGCATTATCGCCCAGATGAAACAAAACGAAGAACTGAAAGAAACCCTGAACCGCAGCCTCGAAAGCCAGGTACGCGAACGCACCCGCGAACTGGTTGAAAAATCAAATATGATTGCCGAGCAAAACGAAGAATTGAGATCGGTTAACGAACTGTTGCAACAGCAGGCCGAAGAAATCTCGCGCATGAACGTGCTCCTCGAAAAAGATAACATCATCCTCCACAATGATATCGAAAAAGTAACGCACGACAGGGTGATGCTTACCGAAGTTGATTTTGAAGAGTTTAGCCGTATTTACCCCGACAGGGAAACCTGCTTCAAATTCCTGTCTGATTTAAAATGGGAACACGGTTATGCCTGCCGCAAATGCAGTAATACCCACTACGGCAGCGGGCACCTCCCCTATAGCCGCCGGTGTTCAAAATGCGGGTACGAAGAATCGGTTATCGCTTATACAATTTTACAAAACACCCGCATCCCTATCAATAAAGCTTTTTACATGATCTTCCTGATGTACTCAACCAAGGGCAAGATTTCTTCGCATAAACTTTCCGAAATATTATCCATCCGTCAAAGCACTTGCTGGGCCTACAGTTCGCGCATTAAAAAAGTAATGGAACAGCGTAAAAAAGAGATCAAAAACGCCGGTGATAAGGGCTGGAGTAAACTGGTAATTGATAATAGCACGAATGCCTGAACACGCGGACAATAATTAAAATGGATTTTAAGAATCGATTTTTGATAATCATAATGGGCGTTGCCTGCGGCCGGGCTATACGCTCATACTGCATGGCTTTAGCCGCAAGGCCAGTATCCGCTCCTATCCTTAACGTAAAATTTGTCTGAATCAAAATTTACAGAATTTTAGAATTAGCAGAATATTAGGAAACCCGAATTAGACTACCGTAGAATCCGGATTTTGATTGCTTCTCTTCGTGTTACCTATACACCTATTACCTGCATCTCTATTTTACCATTTCTTTTCGTAAAAATTAATTGTGAAGCAAGCGTATCAGCAAAAAAAATATATTACTGCAAAAAGGCTTTGCAAACTATTAAAACTTATTTTTTCTTTTTTGCCGACTGCGATACAAGCGTATTAAATTATTTATAATACACTATATATCAATTATTTATAAAAAATTATCTTGATTATTACAGTTAAATTGGCGTAGATTTGTAATAACCAGTTGAAACTATACTTAAACTAACCTATTGAAAAGCATCCTGTTCGGGCTATAATCTAATCACCTTGTTAATTGGATGTTATTAAGCCACAGTTAAAATAAGTTAACACCTATTTTTTACTGTGGGCCGGCGGTTTATGCGATAAATTTTACAGGATTCAAATCAATCAACTAAATCAACATATGATGAAAACCAATTACAAAATCAAGTGGCTGGCAGCCCTCACCCTGCTTACTGCTGTTGTTTTTTACTCCTGTAAAAAGGATATAAGGCAGGGCGATACACCTGGCCAGAAAGCTACAACAGGCACAGTAGCCCGCGCCGCTAATGAAGTAGTAAATGCCTGGTTAACCACCGGCGATCAATCAAAACTGCTTGAGGCTCAAACCAGTTTCAATTTCGCCGCAGATGCCGGAACCAACGCAACAACCGTAACTGTTGATGAAAATCAAACCTTTCAGGGTATCGATGGCTTTGGCTTCACCTTAACCGGCGGCAGCGCCGGATTGCTGAACGGCCTTGGCAGCAATCAAACCAATGTATTGAACGAACTTTTTGGAACCGGCACCAACCAGATCGGGATCAGCTATATCCGTATCAGCATCGGCGCTTCTGATCTCAGCGCAAACGATTTCACCTACAACCAAACCTCGGGCGATTTTAACATGAATAACTTCAGTATCAGCGCCGAAAACCAGGACCTGCTGCCGATATTGAAAAAGATCATCGCCATAAACCCATCTATCAAAATATTGGCCACCCCATGGACGGCGCCAACCTGGATGAAGGTAAACACCACCGGTAATAACGGTTACACCGGGGGCAGCCTGAATACCGCGGCCGGCTATTACGATGCCTATGCCCGTTATTTTGTAAAATACCTGCAGGCCATGCAGGCCCAGGGCATTACTATTGATGCCATTACACCGCAGAACGAGCCGCTTAACCCATACAACAACCCGAGTATGGTGATGCAGCCCGGAGAGCAGGCCAACTTTATTAAAAACAACTTAGGCCCGCAAATAAGGGCGGCAGGTTTTCAAACCAAAATCATCGCCTACGATCACAATACCGACAGGATTGATTATCCGCAAACCGTACTGGCCGACGGGGCCGCTAACCCTTATGTAGATGGTTCGGCATTTCACCTGTATGCAGGCACTATCGATAAGTTAACCGATATGCATAATGCCTATCCAAACAAAAACGTTTACTTTACCGAACAATGGGTTGGCGCACCCAGTAATTTCGGCGGCGACCTCTCCTGGCACGTGGGCACCCTCATAATCGGCGCTACCCGCAACTGGAGCCGCAACGTACTGGAATGGAACCTTGCCGCCGATCCTAATAATAACCCGCATACCAATGGCGGTTGCAGCAGCTGTTTAGGCGGTATCACTATCAGCGGAACTTCTGTTACCCGTAACGTTGGGTATTATGTTATTGGCCATGCTTCAAAATTTGTTAGGCCGGGAGCTGTCCGGATCTCATCAAATATTGCCGGTAATATCCAAAACGTTGCCTTTAAAAACGCTGATGGCAGCAAGGTACTTATTGCGCTCAACAATGGCTCGTCGGCCGGTAACTTTAAAGTAAAATGGGGGGCAGAATCATTCTCCTATACTTTAGCGGCCGGGGCGGTAGTAACCTTTAAATGGACCGGCATACAATCTACCGACAGCGGAACAGGTTCAGGTGCGCCCATAGGTTCAATAATCACACTGAAAGGCTTCAATAATCAATACGTAAGCGGCGAAAACGGTACACAGGCCATGAATTGCAACCGTGCAACGCCATCAACCTGGGAGCAGTTTACCGTTGTTGATGCCGGTGCAGGCAAAATCGCTTTGCGGAGCATGAACAAATACGTATCGTCAGAAAACGGAACACAGGCCATCACCTGCAACCGCACAACTTTTGGCGACTGGGAAAAATTCGACTGGGTGCCTACCGCCGATGGAAAAGTGACTTTAAGGGGTAATAACGGCAAATTTATTTCGAGTGAAAACGGTACGCAACCCATGACCTGTACCCGGGCCTCAGCATCGGGCTGGGAGGCTTTCGGTGTAAATCAATAACATTTTAAACCAATTAACTTTTTTACCAAATACCATCATTATGAAACAACTTTTAACCTTTGCAAAGGGCGCCTTTACGGCATCTGCATTACTGCTCTTGTTTTCGTCGTGCAGTAAAGACCTCAACAAACCATCGCCATCCATCAAAAACGACGCTGCCGCAGGCACTTCGGGCTCAACCACTACACCAAGGGCGGGCACACTGCTTTGGAGTGATGAATTTAATGGCACCAGCGTTAACACCGCCAACTGGAATATTGATGTAGGCAACCCCAACGTTAATAATGAGAAAGAATACTACCAGGCATCAAATGCTACGGTATCAGGCGGTTTCCTTACCATTACCGCGCGTAAGGAATCAGTTGGCGGTCAGCCTTATACTTCAGCTAAACTGACTACTGCCGGTAAATATCAACCTACATCGGGCCGTATTGAGGCAAGCATTAAACTCCCTGCTGTACAAGGTACCTGGCCGGCATTCTGGATGCTGGGCGCCAACATAGGTACCGTAGGCTGGCCACAATGCGGCGAGATTGACATTATGGAACAGGTAAACACCTCGAACACTATTTTGGGTACCATGCACTGGAACAGCAACGGGCACGTGCAATACGGCGGCAGCACTACTACAACCCCAACCGGTTTCCACACTTACGCCGTTGAATGGGATGCTAATTCTATCCGCTGGTATGTGGATAATACGCTTTATGTAACCGGTAACATTGCCAATAACATCAACAATACCGGCGCTTTCCATAATCCGTTCTTCATTATCCTTAACCTGGCCATAGGCGGCGATTTGCCTGGCAACACCATTAATGATAGCGCCTTACCCTGCAACATGGTGGTTGATTATGTAAGGGTATATGATCTGTCCGGCAGTAGCTCTACGCCTCCAATCGGGCAAACCATTACCTTAAAAGGTTTCAATAACCAATATGTTAGCAGCGAAAACGGTACACAGGCTATGAACTGTAACCGCGCTACGGCATCGGCCTGGGAACAGTTTACCGTAGTTGATGCCGGCGGCGGTAAAGTAGCGCTGCAAAGCATGGGTAAATATGTATCATCAGAAAATGGTACACAAGCCATTACCTGTAACCGCACAACTATAGGCGACTGGGAAAAATTTGACTGGGTGCCAACTGCCGATGGCAAAGTAACCTTCAGAGGTAACAACGGCAAGTTTATCTCGAGCGAGAACGGCACACAGGCCATGACCTGTACGCGTACCACGGCATCGGGCTGGGAAGCTTTTGGTGTTAACCAATAATTTTATGAAGATATTTAGCCTGCCCATGTAAACAAGGGCGGGCTAAACTTTTATAAACCGGCTATGAAAAAACTGATTGTTTTTTATTTTTTACTGGCGGTACCGGCAGCGCGCGTGTTTGCACAAGAGACGGAAAAAAAAGTACGAATTGATGTGACTGACGGCTACCAGCGCGAAAACTTCCATTGGTCGATAGCCGGTAACAGTAACGGCCAAAACCCCGATGTTTTTTCAGAATTAAAGTGGATGAAGCTGGGTGGGCAAAGCTTAGCGGCTAACCTGCAATGGAACGTATATCAAAAATTTGTTTTTTATGCTGATTATAACAGGCTGTTCATTACTTCAGGTACGGTAAATGATTCGGATTACAGTGGTGATCACCGCACCGGCAGTACCTACAACCAAACTTTTAATGCCGGAAAAGGACATACGGAGGGATGGGCCGCAGGTGCAGGTTATCAATTGGTTAATAATCGTTTATTGAAGCTTGTTACTTTTGCCGGCTATAACCAAAACCGGCAGGCATTATTTTTATACGGCGATGCAAACCGCTTTCCTGATTTAAACAGCAGTTACTCCACTGCCTGGAAAGGTGTTTTTATTAAAGCGACAGCAGCTATAAAGCTTACTGACAAGCTTAAATTTAACGCCGATGTTACCTATAGCCAGGTTAATTACAACGCAACCGGTAACTGGAACCTGATCACTACTTTTAAGCACCCGGTAAGTTACCGTCACCATGCCAATGGTTATGGTATTAATGGTGGCGGCACGCTTTCTTTTGATATTACCAAAAATATAGCTGTACAGGCAGGTGCCGGTTATTTACATTGGCAAACCGGAAATGGTATTGACCAACTTTACCTGAGCAGCGGCGAAATTGATAAAACGCAGATGAATGGGGCTTACAGAAACGGCTTCCGGGTGTTTGCCGGCCTCATCATATCTATTGATTAAGAAGTTCCACGTGGCACATTTAATATACAATTGATTCATTATCAATAGTATATTACTTCATTATCAACATCTTCTCAGTTGTCCCGTTTAGGCACTTCTTTAAATCTATACTGTAGATCCCTCATTTCAAGTACTTTCCCGAGAATTCCTGGTATTTTTATTCTATTTATGCTTCTTATTGAAGAGCCGCGGATAACTCAACTATAAACTTAACCAACACTCATAATACATGTTACAACACACAATATTAAATCATGAATTTAATATTGTGTATTTTTGCGAAAATCAATAAGTAATGGCCAAAAAAGCTATTGTAGCAGGCGCGAGCGGGCTTATTGGCACTCATCTCCTGCAGATTTTATTGAAACAAGCCTATTATAACGAAGTATTGATCCTGGTAAGGAAAAAATTACCGCTTCAGCATCAGAAATTAAAGCAGCTTGTTGTAAATTTTGAACAACTCAAATCCTTTTCGGGCGAGTTGAATGGCGAAGCCCTGTTTTGTTGTTTAGGATCAACTAAAAGGAAAACCCCTGATTTGAGCATCTATTACAAAATAGATCATGACTATCCTTTGCAACTGGCACAATTAGCTTTGCAAAATGGCGTTAAACAATATCACCTGGTATCATCCATAGGAGCCAACGCACACGGAAGAAATTTTTACACCAAAACAAAAGGGCAAACCGAAGCGGATATAACAGCTTTGGGTTTACCTACACTGCATATTTATCGCCCTTCGGCTTTAACAGGCAAACGAAATGAAAAGCGCGTTATGGAAAGTATTGTTGCGATAATCATGAAAGTGATAAACCCGCTGTTGATCGGCAGGTTAAAAAAATACCGCAGCATTAATGCTGCTACCGTTGCCATGGCTATGTATAACCAATCAATAATAAACGCGACCGGTGTATTTGTACACGAGTCGGACAAAATAGAACAATTATCGTGAGTACTTATCTATCTGCCGAGAACCTTGGCCATCAATTTCATGACAACTGGTTATTTAAAAATGTAACCATAGGTATTAACCGCGGCCGTAAGGTTGCACTGGTAGGCGTTAACGGTGCCGGCAAATCAACCCTGTTAAAAATATTAGGTGGTACCATTAAACCTACCGAAGGTAAGGTTGTGCATGCCCGTGATTTAAATATGGGTTACCTGGAGCAGGATCCCAACTTTAAAAACGCCGTCACCATCAGCGATTATATTTTTCATGCCGATGATGTGCAGCAACAGCTCATCCGCAGGTATGAGGAATTGATGGAAAATGAGCCTGATAATGCCAAAGCCATTGAAAAGGTGATGGAAGAAATGAGCGAGGTAGACGCCTGGGAATATGAGTATAAAATCAAAACCATTTTAGGCAGGTTAGATATCCATCATTTAAACCAAAAAATCACTACCCTTTCGGGTGGTCAAAAGAAACGTTTGGCGTTGGCTAAATTACTGATTGAAGATCCTGAAGTTTATATATTAGATGAGCCTACCAACCATCTGGACATTGATACCATAGAATGGTTGGAGAAATTACTCACCGAAGGCAACAAAACCATATTGATGGTTACGCACGACAGGTATTTTCTGGATAATGTATGTAACGAGATATTAGAAATTGATCGCGGTAAGATCCAACCCTACAACGGTAGCTATGGTTATTACCTCGAAAAGAAAGCGGAGCGCGAAGCAGCCGATGAGGCAGCCTTTCAAAAAAACTCAAACCTTTTAAGAAAAGAACTGGAATGGATGCGCCGCCAGCCACAGGCCCGCGGTACCAAATCAAAAGCCCGTATTGATGCTTATTATGATCTGGAAGAAAAAACAAAGAATGGCGGCCCTCGCGATAAGGTTGAACTGAGCGTTAAAACCGCGCGCCAGGGAAATAAGATTATGGAGATGGATAACCTCTGTAAATCATTTAACGGCAATACCTATATCAATAATTTCAGCTATATATTTAAAAAAGGCGACAGGATTGGTTTAGCAGGCCGCAATGGTAGCGGCAAATCAACCTTGTTAAACATCATTACAGGCAGTTTGCAGCCAGATTCGGGCACGGTGGTAAAAGGTGAAACCACGGTGATTGGTTACTTTCACCAATCGGGCATTACTTTTAAAGAAGACGAACGGGTAATAGATATCGTAAAAAACGTAGCGGAGTTTATTACCATGGCCGATGGTAAAACCATTTCAGCTTCAGCCCTGCTCACTTTATTTCTCTTCCCTCCTAACAAGCAATATGGTTTTATATCAAAACTAAGCGGTGGTGAAAAGAAACGTTTGCAGTTAATGAGCATCCTGATGAAGAATCCTAACTTCCTGATCCTGGATGAGCCTACCAACGACCTGGATATTGATACCCTGAACGTGCTGGAGGAATTTTTAACTAACTATGGCGGTGTATTGATGATGGTATCGCACGACAGGTACTTGCTGGATAAACTTACCGACCAGCTATTCATTATGGAAGAAAAGGGCCATGTACGCATCTTTAATGGCAACTATTCATCATATCGTTTGGAATTAGAGGAAGCTAAACAGCAAGCAAAAAAGCCTGCACCAGTAGTTCAAAACACTGCTCCCGTTGCTAAAAAAAGTAAACTAAGCTTTAAAGAAACCAAAGAACTGGAAGGCATAGAAAGCGAGATCAGCGCTATTGAAGCAAATATCAAAGAAAAAAATGAGCAATTGAATACTTCAGGCATCGACCCAAAAAAACTTGACGAATTATTAAAACAAATAGAGGTTTTAAATAGCCAACTGGATGATAAAACAGCCCGCTGGATGGAACTGACTGAACTAAACGAAGGATAAATGAAAACGTCCGATATCATCGCTACTTCAGGCGTTATCATTTTATTGATAGCTTTCCTGTTGAATTTGGCAGGTAAATTATCAGCTCAAAGCAAGGTTTATAGCTTAATGAACTTTATAGGTGCAGGTACCTGTGGTTACGCTTCGTACATGATCAGCTTCTACCCTTTTGTGGTTTTAGAAAGTATTTGGGCTATTGTAGCTTTAATATCATTATTCAGGGTTCCACGTGGAACATCTGATTAGATGAGGTAATTTTGTGAATCAACCCTGAAGTTTCAAATAGTAAGTAGAAAGCTACTTTAAAGAAACTATCAGATTATTGAACTAAAGGTTCCACGTGGAACTAAACAAACAGAGTGTTTAGGTTTATCTTAACCATAAAACTCAACAAAGAATATTTAAATAAAGTTCCACGTGGAACACGTCTTTAATTAACGTATAAATAAGCCTACTTCAGGCTTAGAACTTACAACTTAGGACCCACCAAAAGCGGAACAAGGAGGATAAAATGTTTAATAAATATAATGTTATTGTGGTTGGCGCAGGGCATGCGGGCTGTGAAGCTGCTGCTGCCGCCGCCAATTTAGGTTCGTCAGTTTTGCTGATAACTATGAATATGGGTACTATTGCCCAAATGAGTTGCAACCCTGCTATGGGTGGCGTAGCCAAGGGACAGATAGTACGTGAAGTGGATGCGTTGGGTGGATATTCGGGCATTATAACTGATAAAACATCTATCCAATTCCGGATGCTTAACCAATCAAAAGGTCCGGCTATGTGGAGCCCGCGTGCACAAAGCGATAGGATGAGGTTTGCTGAAGAGTGGCGTTTGGCTTTGGAAGCAACACCTAATGTTGATTTATGGCAGGATACTGTGACTTCCCTATTGGTAAAAAACAATACCGTTTGTGGTGTACGTACTTCCATAGGTATCGAAATTGAAGCCGATGCTGTAGTATTAACCAATGGAACTTTCCTTAATGGGGTTATCCATATTGGCGAAAAACGGTTTGGCGGAGGCCGCACCGGGGAGAAAGCAGCTACAGGTTTAACCGAACAATTGGTTGAATTAGGCTTTGAAGCAGGCCGTATGAAGACTGGCACCCCACCCCGCGTGGATGGACGTAGCCTTAATTATAGCCTGATGGAAGAACAATGGGGAGATCCCGTAAGAGGCAAATTTTCCTTCACGGATGTACCCGTTATTGAAGAACAACGCTGCTGCTGGATCACCTATACCAATACAGATGTACACGAAACATTGAAAGAAGGCTTCGAAAGATCGCCAATGTTTACAGGAAGAATTAAAGGTTTAGGTCCGCGCTATTGCCCATCTATCGAGGATAAAATTAATCGTTTCGCGGAACGTGACCGGCACCAGATCTTCGTTGAACCAGAAGGTTTAAATACTGTCGAGATTTATGTAAACGGTTTCTCTACCTCTTTACCTGAAGATGTACAATACAAAGCCCTTACCAAAATACCGGGATTTGAGAATGCTAAAATGTTCAGGCCGGGCTATGCTATCGAGTATGATTTCTTCCCGCCTACCCAGTTAAGCTTAACCTTAGAAACCAAACAGATCAGTAACCTTTACTTTGCAGGACAGATCAATGGTACCACCGGGTATGAAGAAGCGGCATCGCAAGGCTTCATAGCAGGTATCAATGCGCACCAAAAAATTAACGATAAGCATGAACTGATCCTGAAAAGATCAGAATCATACATCGGCGTATTGATAGACGACCTGGTGACCAAAGGTACCGAAGAACCATACCGCATGTTTACGTCAAGAGCCGAACACCGCCTGTTATTACGTCAGGACAACGCCGATATCAGGCTCTCTCCTATCGGTCATGAATTAGGATTGATCAATGATGAGCGCCTGGAAAAGGTAAATCAAAAAGTAAAAAATTCGGATGATATTGTAGCTTATACCAAAAGTAAATCCATCGATCCATCTACCGTAAATGGGTTGCTGGAAGAATTAGGCACAAGCGCCCTGACACAAAGCAATAAGCTGTTCAATTTATTGAGCAGGCCACAGGTTACTTTTGACGACCTGAAAAAGGCAGACGCACCATTAGCTGAACTACTATCGGCCTATGATAAAGAAACTATTGAACAGGCTGAAATAAAAATCAAATATGAGAGTTATTTCATCAAAGAGATGGAGATAGTAGACAAGATGAAAAAAATGGAAGACCGCGAGATCAATCCAAATTTTGATTACCACACCCTGGTGTCGTTATCAAAAGAGGCACGTGAAAAACTGATGCGCATTAAGCCACGTACTTTAGGTCAGGCTTCGCGTATTTCGGGAGTTTCGCCTTCAGATATCTCTGTTTTAATGGTTCATGTGTCAAGATAATTTATAAATAATTGATAATTAGATAATTATAAAAATTCGTTTTAAATCGATTATTTTTAAATTTTAATATCACCATTCATAAAAACATAAAAATCGCTTATATCGCCTAAAAACCATGTTAAACGCAAAACCGGCTATTTTTTACAAAAATTATATACTGATTTTTATCGTTTTATTCATTTTCGGCTGTGCGGCTCAACAACCACCCCAGGGAGGGCCGCGCGACCAAACCCCACCTAAATTGGTGAAGGCAACTCCGGCCAATAAAACCAGGAATTTTAACGCTAAACAAATCGACCTGGAATTTGACGAGTTTATCAAACTAACCAACGCTTATCAGGAAATCAGTATGAGCCCGGCGATGGAAAAACAACCGGAGTATTCATCCAACAAACGAAAACTAAAAGTTGAGTTTAAAGACACACTCCAAAAAAACACAACCTATGTCATCAGCTTTGGTAAGTCTATACAGGATGTGAACGAAAGTAACATCCTTAAAAATTTCACCTACGTTTTCTCTACGGGCAACCATATCGATTCCTTAAGCATGACGGGTTCTGTAACCAACACCCTAACCCAGGAAAAGGAAAAAGATGTACTGGTATTTTTATTCCCGGTTAAACAGGATACCCTGTTCGGAAAAAAAAAGCCGGCTATTTTTGCGCTTACGGATTCGTCAGGAAATTTCGCGCTCAACAATTTGCGCGAAGACGATTACCGGATCTACGCCCTGAAGGAAGCAAGCCCGAATAAAATTTTTGATAACGATAATGAGCTGATCGCCTTCCTAAAAAAACCGATCCATTTAAAAAGCGACACATCCAATATCCAACTCAATTTATTCAGGCAGGATCCTGATAAATTCAGAGTAACCGAAAAACGGTTTGACTCGGACGGAAAACTTCAACTGATCTTTAACCGGGGTTTAATCGAGCCCGGTATCAAAGTTATTTACCCTGTTAATGTAGACGAACGAAAGCAGGTAACTTATACAACTAACAATGACACCGCATCTGTTTATTTACGAAACATGAACTTCGATTCGGTGCGTGTAGCCATTTATGAAAAAGGTAAAGCCATAGATACTATTTACCAACTTAAACGTAAAAACGAAAGCTTTACGCGGGTGCTTACCGCAGGATACAACCTTGGTAACGACAGCAAATTAAAACCCGGTACAGACCTTAAAATAACGGCCAATATCCCTATCGAAAACTTTGATCAATCATTGATCACCTTGAATGAAGACTCAGTAGCTACAAGCGATTTCACCATAAAGAAAGATACAGGCAACTACAAAATACTTTACTTAAAATACCGGTGGCGCGAACAAAGCAAATACGAACTTATATTAAATGAAGGCGCTTTAACAGATATTTATGGCGATAAAAATAAACGTCTCCCGGGTAAAAAATTCCAGATCAATAAAATAGAAAACTATAGCCAGCTTACCGCTAAAATAACTTTGCCTGCCGATACGGGAAAAGCTTATGTGGTTGAACTTTTAAGTGAAGATAAAAAGAAGATCCAGAGCAACCCGATAACCAAAAGCGGTTCGATAGTATACAAGGGCATACCTGCCGCTAAATACTATATCAGGGTTATTTATGATGACAACAAAAACGGTAAATGGGATAGCGGTAACGTAAAAAAACGCCGACAGCCCGAACAAATATGGCTCAATGAAAAACTGATTACCCTGAGGCCCAACTGGGAAGCAGAAGAGCCTATAACAGTACCTAAAGCGCCGGTTACTCCTTAAACCAACCGGAATACATGATATAATTTTGAGGCAGTTGCTTCAGCATAGCCCTTTGCTCATCAGTAAGGGGCTTTATTTTTTTTGCGGGGATGCCGGCATATAAATAGCCCGACTCGCAAACAGTATTTTCCAATACCACAGCACCAGCTGCAATGATCACAAACTCGTTTACAACCGCGTGATCCATCACTATGGCTCCCATCCCTACCAAAGTATGATCATGCAGGGTACAGCCGTGTACCAACGCGTTATGGCCAATAGAAACCTGGTTGCCGATATTGGTAGGGGCCTTTAAATAAGTGGCGTGAATAACCGCGCCATCCTGGATATTGGTATTATTACCTATTTTAATATAATGCACATCCCCACGGATCACCGCGTTAAACCAAACCGAACAATTATCGCCCATTACCACATCCCCTACTATGGTACAGTTTTCGGCAATGAAACAATCACTACCCCAAACCGGGCTCTTATCTTTTACAGGCAAAATTACAGGCATAACTTTTAATTAGTGAATTATTGATTTAGCGAATTAGTGATTTGAATAATTTTAACTATGTTTGAATATAAAATCAGCGAAAATAGCTCAGTCGGTAGAGCGTCAGTTTCCCAAACTGAAGGCCGCGGGTTCGAATCCCGTTTTTCGCTCTACCCCTCCCAAACCCTCCCTTCCGGGAAGGCTTTAATTAAAAAGTTTCCCATGCCGGGGGAGATTTAGAGGGGGGTTAAAACACCGTATCCCTCACCTCGGCAGCATGCTCCGGATAATCGGTAGTATAATGCAATCCTCTACTCTCCTTGCGCAACATAGCAGATTTAACCACAATAAACGATACCTGGATTAAATTACGTAACTCGCAAAGCTTTACCGAAAGTTTGGTTTTCTTATAGAAATCTTCAGTCTCCTCATAAAGCAATTTTAACCTGCGTAAAGCCCTGTCCAACCTAAAATCCGACCGGACAATACCCACATAGTCATTCATCAGCTTTTGCATTTCGCGGATGTTGTGGGTAACCAGGATATCTTCGTTAGAGAGCTGTACACCTTTTTCATCCCAATCCGGGATATTGTCAGGGATCACGTTATTCTCAAAGTTCTTTATGGCATCCTCATAAATTCTGTGTGCAAAAACCAAGGCCTCTAACAATGAATTTGAAGCCAAACGGTTTGCCCCATGCAAACCCGTTGATGAGCATTCGCCGCAGGCATATAACCTTAATATAGACGACCGACCTACATGATCTACCATGATACCACCGCACATATAATGACAGGCCGGCGCAACCGGGATCATATCCTTAGTCATATCGATACCTATCTCCAGGCATTTGGCATAAATATTTGGAAAATGAGCCAAAATATCTTTTTTGCTGCGGTGCCTTACATCCAGGTAAACGTAATCCTCCCCGGATTTTTTGATTTCGGCATCGATAGCGCGCGCCGTGATATCACGTGGCGCCAATGATTTACGCGCATCATATTCATGCATAAACTCTTCGCCGTTGGTACGTTTTAACACTCCCCCGAAACCGCGTACAGCTTCCGAGATCAGGAATGAAGGATATTCACCAGGGTTATATAATGCTGTTGGGTGAAACTGCATGAACTCCATATTGCGCACCTTCCCTTTAGCTCGGTAAACCATCGCTATCCCATCGCCGGTGGCTATGGTTGGGTTGGTAGTAACCGCATAAATATGCCCGGCACCACCGGCAGCCATTACGGTAACTTTAGACAGGATTTTTTCAACAATTTTAGTTTCGGTGTTAAAAGCATAAATACCGAAACAGGTAATATCGGTACTTGATTTGCCCACCAGCTCACCTAAATGGTGCTGGGTAATTAAATCAACCGCAAAATAATGCGTAAGTATCTCAATATTAGGGTTTTTATGAATTTCCTCCAAAAGCGAACGCTCTATCTCCCAGCCGGTTACATCTTTATAGTGCAACACCCTGAACTCGGAATGGCCACCCTCTTTCGCCAGGTCATAAACACCTTCGTTGGTTTTGTCAAAATTGGTTCCGTATTCAATAATCTCGTTAATACGCTCCGGCCCTTCCTTAACAACGGCTTCAACAACTTCGCGGTCGCAAAGGCCGTCGCCACTTATTAAGGTATCCTGGATATGTTTTTCAAACGAATCTTCTTTTTTATCCACAACTACAGCAACCCCTCCCTGGGCATACTTAGTGTTCGATTCGTCTTCGTTAGATTTTGTAACTATCAGAACCTTACCATGTTTCGCTGCCTTGAGCGCGAAACTTAAACCGGCAATGCCTGAACCCACTACGAGGAAATCAACAGATCGGGTCATGATTTATATGAAATGTGTGTAAAAGTAGTACTAATGTTAATAACAGCTGTAAAAGCTGTTAAGTTTATGTAAAGAAAAACTTAAAAATAGATTTGAATGTGTATAACTCCTGTTCAAGCGTCGAATATCAATATTTTTTGAGCGACTTTTACGACGCTTTCGTCATAAAGCTAACATTTTCCCCAACCGTTAATTTTTAACATAAAACTTTTTTAAATAAAAATTGATTGTGATAGATATCTAAAAATCAGCAAGCTTTTTGGTGGAAAAATGTTTAAAGCTGTTAATAAGTTGTGAAAACTAATTTATAAAAGAAAAATTAGAGCGACTTTTGCACAATACCAACACCATAACAAACAATAGTTTTCTTTAATTTAAAAAGTAGTTGTTATTAATTGAATTGTGGAAATGAATACCTTCGAAGAAATAAATCTGAAAGGATACGTGGATGAAGAGATCGACCCAACGCTTGATCTTTTCGCCGAAATTGAAAAATTAAAAAAGCAAAAGAACGCGGTGATCCTGGCGCACTATTACCAGGATGGCGACATACAGGATATTGCCGATTACATTGGCGATAGTTTGGGCCTGTCGCAGCAAGCCGCGAAAACTGATGCCGACATTATTGTTTTTGCCGGTGTGCATTTCATGGCCGAAACAGCCAAGATCCTGTCGCCGACGAAAAAGGTTTTACTGCCCGATATGAAGGCAGGTTGTTCATTAGCAGATAGTTGCCCGCCGCACTTGTTTAAAAAGTTTAAGGAAAACTATCCCGATCACCTGGTGATCACTTATGTAAACTGCACGGCCGAACTGAAGGCTTTAACCGACATTGTGTGTACATCAAGCAACGCGGTGCAGATTGTGGAGAGCTTACCGAAGGATCAGAAGATCATTTTCGGTCCTGATAAAAACCTTGGCGCGTATGTAGCTAAGAAAACCGGCAGAGAACTGGTGTTGTGGAACGGGGCCTGTATGGTGCATGAGATATTTTCGAGAGAAAAGATCACCAAACTGAAAGAACGCCATCCGGGTGCAAAACTGCTGGCACATCCTGAATGCGAGGATGTTATATTAGAAATGGCCGATTATGTTGGTTCAACAACCGGGATTTTAAAATATGCCGGCAGCCGCCAGGAAAAGGAGTTCATCGTAGCAACAGAATCGGGCATATTGCACCAGATGCAGAAGGAAAACCCGGATAAAATATTTATTCCGGCGCCGCCTAACAACAACTGCGCATGTAACGATTGCCCGCACATGAAGCGTAACACCCTGGAAAAGTTATACCTGTGCTTAAAAAATGAAACGCCCGAGGTAACCGTACCGGCGCATATCATTGAAAAAGCGGTGAAACCTATCGAGCGGATGCTGGAGATATCGGCGCAGCTGGGTTTATAATCTTTTAGGATTACACCGATTGAGGATTGATTACACCGATTTTGATGAGGTGGATGATTTGAAATGGGAAGTTATAAACCGGGTAATTGTGGAAAACGCGGAGGATATTTTTGGGAGGTGTTTTGCGATAAAAATGGCTTCCTGGTTCTAAAATGGCTAAAAATCGCAAAAAATTTTTCCGCCTTTGGCGGATATAATGAAGGCAGGTTGCGGCCGTCATTTTTGAGTTATCCACAATACTGTTAAAAAGTATGACGGCCTATACGGATGCGAACAGCAAAGTGCTTGATATATTTGTAACCCTCTTTTGAGGATTTTTAGGTTAATGCCCTGAAAAGGCTAAAATCTAAAAAAATTTTCCCGCCTTCGGCGGAATACAGTAAACCGGGTTGCGGCCCGAAAATTTATAAATTAACTTTTTAAAAGTCTCCCTTTTAGGGGAGATTTAGAGGGGCTCAATATGTTTGAAAACCAGGATAGAACCAATTTAGAGGAACTTGGCGAATTTGGCCTGATCGGCCATCTTACCAAAAACATTAAACTTGCCAACGAAAGCAGCAAAAAAGGTGTTGGCGATGATGCGGCAGTGCTTGACTTCGCCGGGAAGAGAGTGCTGGTGAGTACCGATATGCTTTTGGAGGGGATCCATTTTGATTTGGCTTATACGCCCCTTAAGCACCTGGGCTACAAAGCTATACAGGTAAACCTGAGCGATATTTACGCTATGAATGGCATCGCTTCGCAGGTTACGGTTTCTATCGGGATGTCGAGCAAGTTTCCGTTGGAGGCAATTGAAGAACTTTATCAGGGGATTTATATTGCCTGCGAAAAATACAATGTGGATCTGGTTGGCGGTGATACCACGTCATCAAAACAAGGTTTGGTAATCAGCGTAACTTCTATCGGTTATGCCGATGAGGCGGATATTGTTTACCGAAATGGTGCCGAAGAAGGCGACCTGATCTGTGTATCGGGTGATTTGGGTGGCGCTTATACCGGGTTGCAATTACTGGAACGCGAAAAACTGATTTATCTCGAAAACCCTAATATTCAGCCTGATCTGGAAGGAAAAGATTACATAGTTGAACGCCAGTTGAAACCGGAGGCCCGCCGTGATGTGATCGAATTACTGAAAAGTATCGAGGTAAAACCAACCTCGATGATCGATGTATCGGATGGTTTGGCATCCGAACTTTTACATATCTGCAAGCAAAGCAACAAAGGCTGCAACCTGTACGAAGAGAAGATCCCGCTTGATCCGATGACTTTTGAAACTGCCCGCGAGTTTAACCTCGATCCAACCATTTGTGCTTTAAGTGGCGGCGAGGATTACGAATTGCTGTTCACCGTGAAACAGGCCGATTACGATAAGATCAAATTTAAAATGGATATCAGTATCATCGGTTACATCACCGAACCATCAGCCGGCTGCAACCTGATTACCAAAAGCGGCACCGTACACGAGTTGAAAGCCCAGGGATGGAACGCCTTCAAAAAATCAGAATAAATGCTGCAGGGTATTATCGATAAATTTTACCTGAATAATCATCCCGATGGTAAGCCGCCAATGGGTTTTATTAAGGGGATATTGATACTTTATCTTGCTTTGATTATTCAAACGACAAATAACTACCTGGGCGGCTTTAATATTTCGGCTACTTTGTTCTTTTTTTTAGTGGGTGGCTTTTTGATATTTGCCACCGGCGAGGGACGGAAATGGGCAAAGTCTATCCTGTCTGTTTTGATATTATTGAATGTGTTGCTTTTAGGATGGTCGGTACTATATGCTTTGGGTATTTTGCACGAAACATCTGACGCGAAAAAGCAGTTTCAAATGCCTGTTTATTTGATCATTTTAACCATAGTTGAAATGGTTTGCGAATTATGGGGATGGGCGTTGATGATTAATAAGGAAGCTGATTGGTGGTTTAACAGGAAGAAATAAATAACATATAAATTTAACCTAAACCTTTAAAATGAAAACTTACATTATTTCTTTTTTTTTATTGTTCACGGTAACTTATGGTTTTGCTCAAAAATCGGTTGTTTTCAAAATAAAATATAAACCATCACACACTTACCATTTATCGGTAAAAACTGATCTCAATATGGAGATGGATGCCACCGGCGATGAAGCAAGTTTGGCCGAAATAAAAAAGAGCGCCAAATTGCCGATGCTTATAACCGGGCATAATATTCAGGATTTAAATATAGTTACCGAAAATTCAAAGGCTGATCAATCGTTTCCATTTACCATGACGATGCCGGTAACCGAGTCGGTAATGACTTTAAATGGACAGAAAATTGATACGCCTAATCCTTTGAACGGGAAAACCATTTATGGCACCGGATCTGCCGAAGGAAAAATACACGTTGATTCGGTATCCGGAAAAAATGCTGATGAAAAGGTAAAATCATTGGTTACAGCTATTGTTAACAATATCAGCAGCAAAATACAATTTCCGGATAAGCCAATGGAAATTGGAGAAACATTTACGCAGGAAATGCCTATGGCTTTACCTATACCAGGTTTTTCTAATATTCAGATGAATATCAAAATTGTTTACAAGCTTTTATCCGTTGATAATGATAGCGCCAATTTTGATATCGACCAATTTATGGCGATGGATTTAAAAACCACTCAAAACGGGGTCGAAATGATTATAGGCGGACAAGGTAAAGGAACAGGGAAACTTGTTTATAGTATTAAAAATAATTACATGACCAGTATGAGCTCAAACCTAAACTTTAATGTAAGTTTTGTAATGCAGGGCATAACTTTTAAGGCAAAGGCGGCCGGTAACTCATCATATGTTGCTAATGTTAAAAGCAGATAATTATTCATCTCCAATAAATTTCTGATCGATCTGCTTATCCGCTTTAGCACCTAATTTTTTGATCCTTTCGGCTGTATTGGTAAGGTTACCCCTACCCTCCGACAATTTATTGATAGCGTTATTATAAGCCGATTGCGTTTGGTTAATGTTTTTACCAATGCTATCCATATCGCTCAAAAAGCCTACAAACTTATCATACATATCGCCGCTTAAACGGGCAATTTCCAATACGTTACGGTTTTGGCGTTCCTGTTTCCACATGCTGGCAATGGTACGCAATGTGGCCAGTAAGGTGGATGGGCTAACAATAACCACCTTCCTGTCCCAGGCGTAGTTAAATAAATCATTATCCAGTTGCACGGCTATACTGAAAGATGATTCTATCGGCACAAAAAGCAGTACGAAATCGGGCGAGTTGATTTTGTACAGGTCGTGGTATTTTTTGGTCGATAAGCCCGTCACATGCCCGCGGATGGATTCGATATGGGCTTTGGCGAAAAGTTTACGATCATCTTCAGTATCGGCATTTACCAGCTTTTCGTAAGCTATTAATGAAACCTTCGAGTCGATGATCAGGTGCTTTTCATCCGGCAGGTCAATGATCACATCGGGTTGAAACCTGGTGCCGTCCGTAGCCTGCATGGCAGCCTGAATGCGGTATTCCTGATCTTTAATAAGGCCTGAACGTTCCAATACGCGCTCCAGGATCATCTCGCCCCAGTTACCCTGGCGTTTGTTATCACCTTTCAGCGCTTTGGTCAGGTTTTGCGCTTCATCGCTGATCTGCTTGTTCAGGTCCATCAGCTGCGTAATCACCCCTTTCAGGGTATTACGTTCGGCGGCTTCCATATTGTAAACCTTTTCTACCTTATCTTCAAAAGCCTTCAGGTTTTCCTTTAGCGGATTGAGGATTACGTCGAGGTTACTGCGGTTGATATCGGTAAACTCTTTCGATTTTTCTTTAAGCAGTTTTTCGGCTACGTTTTCAAATTCACGTTGAAATTGAGCTCGGATCTGTTCTATCTCGGTTTTTTGTTCCTGCAGTTTTTCCTGTTGAGATTTGTAATAAGCGCGGGCGCTTTCTAACGATTTATTGGCCTCGGCCAGTTGGCCGCGCTCATACAAAAGTTCGTCAATCAGCCGGTTTTTTTCTTCCTTTAAAAAATTGGTGATGTTTTCCTTTTCCAGTGCCAGCCCTATTGATCTTTCTTCGGCTTTGGCAAGGGATATTTTAAGGCGGTCGTTTTCTGCACGCAAGCGGTTCAAATCTTCGGCAGAAATCAGTTCGATAGCTTTTGGTTTTTTTAGGAATAAAAAAACGGCTACGAGCAGGATAATAAGAGATATAACTACTAATATAATACCAGTCATTTTGATAAAAATATTAGTAAATTAACAAATTTAATTTTATAAATGCTAATAAAAGTAATATCTAAAAGTCGTCATTATAAGATACGAAGCAATCGCGAACTATGCATAGCGAATTGCTTATCGGGGATTGCTTCGTATCTTATAATGACGACTTCGGATTGTCTAAAACGGAATAAACGTCCAGTTTATTTGTAAAATGCCGATCAATGCACAGGATGCACAGCCGAGTCAGTATCGCCATGCAAACTTGTAGTATCAGATGAATTTGGCGTAACAGCGCTATTACCCGGTGCGGAGCTTTTAGTTGTATCAGCAGGGCCGCCGCTTCCTTTGGCTGCGCTTGTATCGCTTTCGCGGTTTGTTTTTTTATCGTTGCTATGGCAGGCAGCTGCGGTAAGTGAAATAGCGCAGAATAGGATGAGCAGTTTTTTCATGGGGTAGTGTTGATGTATCGTATAATGAACGTAAAATGTCCTGTTGGCGAAAGTTAACTACTATTTACAATATTTTTTAAGGTTATCCGGTGCGTATTTATTGCCAAGCGCAAGGGCTTTATTAAAATCGGCACAAGCACCGGTTTTATCATTAAGCAGGTATTTGGCATAGCCCCGGCTGTTGTAGGCATCGCTATACTTAGGGTTCAATACAAGCACCTGGTTATAATCTGTAATAGCAGCCTTACAATCATTTAAATTACGCTTGCACAGGCCCCGGTTATAAAGCGCGTCGAGATATTTAGGATCAAGTTTTAGTGCGCCATTATAATCGTCTATAGCACTTTTATAATCCTGCAGCTCAAATTTGGCGTTACCGCGTTTAAAGTAGCCATCAGCATCTTTTGGCTCTAACGCTATAAATTTAGTGTAATCATCTATTGATGAGCTAAAGTCATTCAAACCATCTTCGGCCAGTCCGCGGTTATAATACGGTGCTGAGTACGTACTATCCAGTGATATGGCTTTAGTGGCATCTTGTTTGGCTCCATAATAATCTTCCAGGTCTGTTTTAACAAGGCTCCTGCTATTATAACCATCAGCTTCATCAGGTTTGAGGTTAATGTAAACTGAATAGTCGGCTATCGCATCCTTATATAATTCCAGGTTCCTTTTGGCGTTTCCGCGCACGAAGAAAGCGTCGGCCCGATTGGGCTCGGCTTCAATAACTAAATTCAAATCGGTTAGCGCACTTTTATAATCTCCGGAAGCATTCTTTGCTATAGCACGGTTGTAATAGGCGTCGTATTGTTTCGGATCTAAGGCTATCGCTTTGGTATAATCGGCAATAGCGCCTTTAAAATCGTCAAGGTTACGTTTGCAAATACCGCGTTCTATAAAAGCGTCGGGATCTTTAGGGTTTAGAATAATTGCCTGGTTATAATCAATCAAAGCTCCTTTATAATCCTCTTTAATACGTTTTGCCAATCCGCGGTTATAAAATGCATCTGTATTTTTTGGTTTTAGTATAATGGCCTTACTGTAATCGGCAATAGCTTTATCGTAATCTTCGAGGGCGTAATAAGTTCGGCCGCGATCAAAAAATGTTTCTTCTGTTTTAGAATCGATAGCAATACTCCGGGTTAAATCGGTTATCGCGTCTTTGTAGTTTTTCAGGTTGTAGTTAGCTACGCCCCTTTTGTGATAATAATCGGCGCTGCCCGGATTTTGGGCTATAGCTTTGGTATAATACTTTAGGCTGCTAACCTGTTTTAAACTATCGGCATTGGTTTGTGCGTCGGCAAATAATGGGAAAAGCAGCGGGATTAAAAGTAGTTTTTTCATTATGCGATAAGGGTTAAAAACCAATCAAAATTAAGTTTTTATTTGCCCCTCACAAAATTATCGTCAATATCACTTAGCCTTTTCTATCCTTAAGCCCACATCACTTACCTCGTGCAGCGGGTTATCGCGCATATTCTGCTCAATCTCAAAATGATAAACACCTGCAGCCGGAAAATGGTAGCCTTTGCGCAGCGAAACCTGGTAGCTGTACAGGTTTCCCGATCCTTTACCCAGCCACTCGCCATCGGGGTTGGCCAGTTTTACTTCAAAACGGGTGGTTTGTTTCTTTTTACCGGGAAGGGTTTGCGATACCAAAACAAAAATATTTGAGTACCGGTAATTACCGGTAACACGCAAATTAAGGTATTGATTATAGGCCGCCTGTACGTCGTCAACCTTTACATCAAATTTTACCCGGTTCACGTACGACCAGTTATGATCTGCTATCTCGGTATTATCATCAAAAATGGCGTTCGGATCGGTACAACCCCAGGCAAGCATTGTTAAAAGTAACAATGCCGCCGGGTAAATGATATTTAAAGCCCGTTTCATTCAGGTTTGGCCTGTGGGTTATTGTTGTTGTTATTACGGTTTGGGCGGTTTGGCCTGCGGCGTTTGTGGTGGTTATTACCGCCGCCTTCGCCTTGCTGCCTGGCTTCGTTCTGAGGTCTGCTTTCTCCCTGTTGCCTTGGTTCAGCCTGTGGTTTACCCTCTCCCTGCGGGCGTGGCTCGCCCTGTGGTTTGCCTTGCTGCTGCGGTTTGTTGCCTGGTTGCTGCCTGTTGTTATTTGGCTGCTGCCGGTTTGCTTCAGGGCGTTGTTTTTGCTGGCCCTGTTGTTTTTCATGTCCGTTAGTATTACTGTGCTGCCGCGGGCGTTGTTGTTGCTGCTGGTTGTTAACAGGTTTGCCCTCGGCCTGCTGCTGCGCTTCGGTTTTCTGGCCGTTTTTGTTACGGTTTTTGTTTTTCTTTTTATTGTTGTTCCGGCGTTCGTCTAAACGGGTAAGGCTATCCTGGCCAACCACATTTTCATAATCCAGCACTTTTACAGGCGCTGTTTCTACTTCAACGGTTTCGCCCAGGTCTTCGGGGATCACGCCATCCTTATTTAACTGCTGAATTTCTTTAACCTTTGCAATTGGCAGGGGGATCCAGCTTTCTTCTTTAGGGTAGCTAAACCACATAATGCGTTTAAAAATATCCGTTTTTTGTAAACGGGCGTCGCCTTTTTCGGTGCGCAACACATTTACATTATCAGGGATATGTTTCAGGGCATCCATATAAGTGTCTAACTCATAGTTTAAACAACATTTAAGTTTGCCGCACTGGCCTGCCAGTTTCAGGGTGTTTAACGAAAGGTTTTGGTAGCGGGCGGCCGAGGTAGATACCGTTTTAAAATCGGTAAGCCAGGTTGAACAGCAAAGCTCCCTGCCGCATGAGCCGATGCCGCCTAAACGGCTTGCTTCCTGCCTCATCCCAATCTGCCTCATCTCAATACGGATGCGGAAGGTTTCGGCCATTTTTTTGATCAGTTCCCTGAAATCAACGCGGCCTTCGGCCGTATAATAAAATGTAGCCTTGGTTTTATCCCCCTGGTAATCCACATCGCTCAGCTTCATGCTCAGGTTTAAATCAAGCGCCAGCTTGCGCGATTTATGCATGGTTTCCCACTCCATTTCCTTGGCTGCTTTCCACTTTTCCACATCGGCAACGGTGGCTTTGCGGTATATCTTTTTTACCACATCGGCTTCCTTCACATGGCGTTTTACCATCTGCATGCGCACCAGTTCGCCGGTTAGCGAAACGTGACCGATATCATAGCCGCCGGTGGTAGCTTCAACCGCCACCAGTTCGCCGGCTTCGAGGTATATATTATCGTTATTTAAATAAAACTCTTTGCGCGAGCCTTTAAATTTTACTTCAATAACCTTAAACGGAGTATAGTTAGCAGGCATGTCCATATGCGACAGCCAATCGTAAACATCTAATTTGCTGCAACCATTAGTAAGGCAACTGCCGTTACTTTTGCAGCCCGCAGGCGAACATCCGCCACCTGTTGAGCAACTTCCACATCCCATAATTTAATTCGGCATATATTGATTCCCCGTGGGGACGTTTCTTGTAATTAATACTTTAATAATTTGTAAAGATACATCTAAAAATAAAATTTTCGGATTAGCGTTTCGTTCCACATGGTAATGCGCTTTTTCCAGTTCGGTTATGATGGATTGTGCCTTGTCGATGGTAAGCACATTGCTCATTTTTTGCGCTGTATCCAGTTCTTTTGCGGGTAAGTGAACCAGGCTGCCCGCGCCGGCCAGCAGCAAGCAACATTCGCGTATAAAGCTTACGCCGTAGCGTAAAAAGTTTTTCTGGTTTTCGCGGCCCATCTTGGCAAACTGATCAACAAAAGCCATTACTTCAATACCCTTGTTACCAAAACAATAACGTAACCACTGTACAAACAGTTCGTGGTAATTTTTATTGTCGTGCTGCAGCATGGCCAAAGCTTCCGTCATGTTGCCGTTGCTTAAATAAGCAATTTCGGCAGCTGCTTCCTCGGTTTGATGATGGTTTGTTAATAAATGATCTTTTATTTCGTTGTACGATAAGGCGGGGATTTTTACCAGTTGCGTACGCGAAAGTATCGTATTCAATATCTGATCCTGGTTTTGTGCAACCAGTAAAAACAGGGTATTGGGTTGCGGCTCTTCAATGATTTTAAGCAGCGAGTTACCTTCTTTATCCAAATATTCGGGTAGCCAGAGGATCAGGATTTTGTACGCAGATTCGAAAGGTTTGAAGCTGAGTTTTTTGATGATCTGGTGGCACTCGGCAATATTGATATTGGCCTGTTTATTTTCGGCATCCAGGTACCCGCGCCAGGTATCGAGGCTGATGTAAGGGTTGGCCAGCAGGGCATCGCGCCAATGTTCAATAAAAGTGAGCGCGGTATCATCCTTATGTTTGGCAAAGAAGGGGTACGAAAAATGCAGATCGGGATGGGCCAGTTTCTGGTATTTGCGGCACGACGAACATATCCCGCACGAATCGCCGGGCTGCTTATCTTCGCACGAAAGGTACTGGGCATACGCAACAGCAAGCGCCAGGCTGCCCGAACCCTCGGGGCCTAAAAATAACTGCGCGTGGCTTACCCGGTTTTCGGCCACCGTATTCAGCAAACGTTGCTTTACTGCCTCCTGTCCTACTATTTGTTTAAACTGCATTTGGTGCAAAATAGGAATTAGATTTTAGATGTGAGATATGAGATGTGAGATTTGAGACAGGAATGATGTTTAATTTCGGATTTCGAATTTTCGATTTCGGATTTTTAATTGAGATGAGCAGCGCCGGAAATCTACATATCTTTACCAAATTAAATCTCAAGTCTCACATCTAATATCTCAAATCTGACACCCCATGAGAGTAATGGCATTCGATTACGGAACCAAGCGTATAGGTATAGCGGTTACCGACCCATTGCAGATCATCGCTACCGGGCTTGATAACATCCATCCTAACAGTATTATCGAATATTTAAAAAAATACCTGCAAACCGAACAGGTGGAGCGTTTTATTGTAGGCGAACCAAAACAAATGGATAATACCCCGTCACAATCGGCCCAACATGTAAAAGGGTTTGTTAACCTGCTTAAAAAAACTTTCCCCGAGATGCCCATTGAAATGGTGGATGAACGCTTCACCTCCAAAATGGCATCGGCCACGATTGCCCAAAGTGGCATGAATAAAAAGAACCGCCAGAATAAGGAACTGGTGGATACCATATCGGCGGTGATACTATTGCAAAGCTGGATGAACCGCAGGTTATTTTGATGCCTTGACTTCGCTGTAAAAGCAGTTATTCATTATCCGGCCCTGCATAAAAAAGCGAAAGCCCTTCGAAAATCAATTCGAAGGCTTCCGCTTTTTTTATATTTATTTTTTCAACCTGCTCTTCAATTCAGCCAGTGGCATGGTAACCATACGGCCTACAGGCTTTTTGCCGCGATAAGTGATCACCCTCAGTAAAGTGGCGTCTTTAGGGGCATCTATCGGTGCCGTGTATTTAGGATAAAACCTATCAGGGAATGAGTTATCAAAACTGTAATAAATATCCAGTCCGTTTACCTCGTTGGTTAAAGTGATTTTCAAAGTGCTGTCGGCGTTCAAGGTTGCATCGAACGACGGATCATAAGCGCTCGGGGCGATTTTGGTTTCAGCCTCGTCAAACCTCGGGAAGTGTTGTTCAACCCGGTTAAAGAAACCATCCCAGTTTTTAGGCCTTTTAGGCGACCATACATTTTCGGCAATGGCCATACCACGCGGCCATGTCATGTACTCGGCCTGGCGGATGTTGTATACCTGCTCGGTCCACAGGTTGCCTTGTCCGCCTTTAATCAGGTGTGCGTCAACGCTGTCGGGTACGGGCTCCCACGAGTAAGTTTTACTTAAGCGCAGGGTTGCATAAATTTTGGTTTCATTTACACGGTCGCTTTGCATGTAATCCAGATAAGCAAAGGTTGTAGGGCTCATCACCACTTCATGACCGGCTTTGGCTGCGATAATGCCACCCTGAATGCCGCGCCAGCTCATCACAGCTGCATTAGGGCCAAGGCCGCCTTCAATGATCTCATCCCAACCCATAAATTTTTTACCCTTCGATTCAACGATCTTTTCCAAACGTTTTTCAAAATAGGCCTGCACCTCGTTCATGTCCTTCAGGTTTTCTTTGGCCATCAGGGCTTTAACGGCATCGCTTTGTTCCCAAAAGTTTTTGGCGCATTCGTCGCCGCCTAAATGGATGTATTGAAAAGGGAACAGCTGCGCTATCTCGGTAACTACTTTATCCATAAAAGTGTAAACGGCTTCGTTTGCCGGGCAAAGCGTATTATCAACAATGGCCCGGTTATGCGGTCCGTTCCAATCCATAAAAGGCTCGCCCGAGTTTACCACATATTTGTCGGCACCCGGGGTGCATGAAAGTTCGGGATAGGCAACCACAGCGGCAAGGCTATGGCCCGGAACATCAATCTCGGGCAGGATGTTTACAAACCTGTCTTTAGCGTATTGTACCAGTTCTTTAATATCATCCTGCGTATAAAAACCGCCATAGGTACGCGGCTCATCAGGTGCCGGCGGAGTGAAAGTACCAAACTGACCAACCTTTTTTACGTTGTGCGATCCTACCTCAGTTAACCTTGGCAGGCTTTTAATTTCAACGCGCCAGCCTTCATCATCAGTAAGGTGCAGGTGCAGCAGGTTAAATTTGTATTTAACCATGGCATCAATGTATTGTTTAACTTCGGCTTTGGTAAAAAAGTGGCGCGATACATCAAACATCAACCCCCGCCAGCCAAAACGCGGATAATCGGTAATCTCTACAGCGGGCGCAGCCCAGGTTACCCCCTTGGCTACCTCAAGGCCTTCAACCTGTTTGGGCAATAACTGAAAAAATGTTTGCACGCCATAAAATAAACCCGCAGCATCGTTAGCCCGGATCACCACTTTTTTAGGGGTTACCGAAAGTTTATAGCCTTCGGTTTTAATTAGCGTATCCGCGGTTTTATTCAGTACCAGCCTGATGGACGCGGTTGGCGCAACACTTTTTATGGTGATGAATGCGCCGGTTGATGTAGACAGCTTTCTTTTAAGATAGGCAGTTACGTTGGCTACATCGGCCGAGGGTGCTGCTTCAACCATAATGGTTTTTGGCAGCACAAACTGACCGGCAGTTTGTGTAACCTTTACCGGCTGCGGGATAAGCGCGAGGGCAGGTTTGCTTGCCTGTGCAGCCGACAATAAATGCGCTACGCAACCGCAGAGCAATAAGGATAATTTCTTCATAAAAAAGAGTTTAGTATGTTTTGAATTGGTGTATGCAAATTAAACTTTTTAAATAAAATTAAAAAGTATACAAATGATGATTTTTTTCCGGGATTGCACCGATTTTTTGTTTGAACTCAAACTTGGGGGAATTATTAGAATTTATCGATTTGCTTTGGTTTTGTAATTTCAATAAACAGCCCCAAGTTTGAGTTCAGACAAAATACCGGCATGCAGCCGTGGGGACACGACCGCCGGGGCGAAAAGTATGGCCCAACTAATGAGCGAACTCTACAATTGATATAATTCCTTAAAATTCGAGTTCACACAAAAAAATCTACTCATCCACTAATCCCTCCCAAATCACGGTTCAGAAAAAATCGGTGCAATCAAAAATCAATCGGTGTAATCCCAAAAAGAAAAATTCGAAATCACAGCATCACACCCTGATGTAAATATTCTTTTTATCCAGCAGATAAGCCACAAACCAGCAAATCAGCATAAAGCTTACGGCAAACAATAATGAGCCAATTGGCCCGGGCGCTATTACCTGGTAAAAAACCTGGTTGATCCAATCAACCGCGTTTGTGCCCCCTATAATGATCATACTTACCGGGATCAGCAGGATTTCAGAAAGTACATAAACAGGCAGCGGGTTTTTACCCATGATGGTAAAAAAGCGGGCCCAGTTGCCCTTGTTCCAATTGTTGATCTCCAGCGCATAGATGAGGGCGGAAAGGATCACGAGGTCGAGACCGGTGGTAACCAGTACAAAAGAGCTTGTCCACAATTTCTTGTTAATCGGGAAAACCATGTTCCAGCACAGGGCCAGGAAAATGAAGAGGCAGCCGGTTAGCAGCAGTTTGGTGGTGGTATCATACCCTTTGCCCTTTTGTTGTACAAATTTACCGGCATAATAACCCACTACCACGTTAACGATGGCAGGCAGGGTGCTCAACACGCCTTCGGGGTCAAAAGGGATGCCCTCGCCGTGGTACAGGTGTTTATCGCCAAATAAAAACTTGTCGATATAAATACCTGCGTTCCCGGTCATGCTCAGGGGATCGGCCGGGTTGCCGTATACCAGTAACAAAATCCAATAAAGCACTAAAAATATAACCGACAAGATGATGACAGAACGCCTGGTTAAAAAATGGATCATGAGCGAGGCAAAGCAATAACACAGGGCTATGCGCTGTAACACACCCATAATGCGCGTGTTGGCAATCGGTTTCCAATGGAAGCCGCCGTTCATTGAAAAGAAGGGGAACCAGTACATCAGGTAGCCTATCAAAAATATGAGCAGCGTACGCCTGAAGATTTTACTTAACACGGCGGCGTTGCCCAGTTCCTGGTAGCGTTTCATTGAAAAGCTCATGGCGTTGCCTACAGCAAAAAGGAAAGAAGGGAACACAAGATCTGTTGGGGTAAAGCCGTGCCAGGCGGCATGTTCAAGCGGCGAAAAGGGCGCAGCCCCGCTGCCGGGCGTATTTACAATGATCATGAAACACAATGTCATGCCACGAAACACATCCAGCGATAAAAACCGCGATGATGATTTATCCATAAAAGTATTTAAAATTAGTTGATAATCAGCTAAAAGCAGGAGTGTTAAGGCAATATAATAAACTTACCGGGAAATTTCCCGGTAAGTTATCATAAATAGCTTTCGGCTTTAAGCGTTTTGCTTTGGACTTCAATTAATGGTAACCCGGGTTTTGTTTAAGAACCGGCGAACCGCCTTTTACGCTTAAGTCAATTTCGCGTTGCGGTATCGGATAATATTCATTTTTACCTTTAAGAAACTTTCCGCCCTTAACGTCATTGGTCTGTGTACTTTGGAACGTTATGTAGGCGTTAAGTTCGGTATCGGCAATTCCCCAGCGTACTAAATCAAAAAACCGGTGGCCTTCCATAGCCAGTTCAATTTTGCGTTCAAAATAAATAGCTTTCAAGGCAAAATCCTTGCTGGCAAAAGCTCCGGCCGGATATGGACTTACTTTATAATTTGCTGCCGGCTCGTCGGTAAAACCTTTGGTCGGATTTTCATCGTCAATATATTTGTGTACAAAACCTTCGGGGTTGGCGGCACGGTTACGCACCTGGTTTACGTAACTTTCGGCTTTATCCAGGCTACCAACCTGTACTTCAACCTCGGCAGCCATTAATAACACATCAGCATAACGGATAATGTTATAATTAATACCTGAACCAGGTGCCCATGAAGTATTATCACCATTAGTTTCCTGCTCGGCCTGGCCGTAAACGTTTTTAATCGGCGAGTACGGTCCCGCGTAAGCCTGATCGCGGATCCAGTCTGAGCCAGGATGTAAGCCCCAATCCAGATAAGGGATACCACGGCGGCCGGCGGTCCAGTCTAAACGAGGGTCGATAGTACCGTCATCAGGCGTAAAGCTTTGGCTTGACGACAGGTTCATGTCCGTTTTAATAGCATGGCTGTTATAGTCATCCAGGTAAGGCAGGCCTGACGTTGGATTGGTGCGGAAATGGTTGGCCAGATCAATAGATGGCTGGTAAAAACCGCAGCAGCTAAACGGACTACTGTTACCATAAGGGAAATTCAGCATATCGCCGTTGTTGGCCTGCGAAGGGCCATTAGGGTCGGCGTTGGCAGCAGCCTGAACAGCAAATACAGATTCGGCGCTGTTATTGGTAGCCGTACGGAAATTATCATTAAACTTTGCGTTAAGCGCATATTTTTTTCCGTTGGCTGTTACCCCTTGTGCTATCACTGCATCAAAAAGGGGTTTTGCATCGGTATATTTATGTTCAAAAAGATAAGTTTTGGCAAGGTAAGCGCCGGCAGCCCATTTATTGGCCCTGCCTGCATCAGGCTGTGTACCCGGCAAATTTGCATAGGCATACTTAAAATCGTCCTCTATCTTAGCCCAGATATCAACGCCCGAATTTGGCTGATTGATATCTTGAGTGGTTTCATCAAGATAAGGCACGTTGTTAAACATCTTTTTCAGATCAAAATAATAATGCGCCCTCAAAAACCTTGTTTGGGCCAGCAAGTTGGTTTTGGCCGCGTCGGTTATTTTAGGAATGCTCATGATTGATCTGATAGTATTATTGCAGCGCGAAATACCTTCATAGTCGGCCCTCCATTTTGAATCGAAAAAGCCGTTGCTGCCATCGGCATTGTATTTCATGATAGGTTCGATAGGGGTTTGATCGCCTGCCACACTGCCTTTAGAGGCATCTCCACCTGCCACACCGCCATAAATCCAGTTGTCTGGCGAAGCTTCCCATGCACCGCCGCCCCCAACTGCGGCGTCGCCACCTTGCTGCCCGTCAAGCACGGCGTATGCCCCGATTAATAATTGGTTTGCACCTTCTTCGGTTTGTAAAAACTGCGGTTCCAGTGCGCCGGTAAGCGGTTTATCTAAATATGATTTTTTACACGCGCCAAGTGCTAATGTACCCAGCAATATGGTTGTGATATATTTTAATGCTTTCATCGTAATCCTTCTTGAATAATCTGTTATAATGAAAAATTAACACCAAATAAAAATGTGCGCGGACTGCCATAGCTGCCTTCGTCAATGCCGAAAGTAGTGGTGCTGCCGCCAAGTTCAGGATCAACGCCTTTGTAACCGGTAATGGTGAACAGGTTGGTTGCCGAAGCATAAATACGCAGCTTTTGTACGCCGATTTTTTTAAGACTATTGAGGTTAAATGAATAGCCTATCTGCGCGTTACGCATACGTACATAGGTGCCGTTTTCAACAAAATAAGAGTTTGGTGTTGAGCCGCTGCTGGTAGATGCGTCGAGCTCCTGGATAGGCGCTTTTGCATTGTGATTGGTGGGTGTCCAGGAATCATATAATGCGGTGTGGCTTTTTGCCGTTTCGAACGAGGAATAAAAATCTGTCCAGTATTTTACGCTGTTCCAGATCTTGTTACCAAACGAACCATATAAAAATACACTGGCATCAAAGTTTTTATAGGTTACGCCAAGGTTTAACCCGGCGGTAACTTTGGGGTTAGGATTACCGATAAATGTACGGTCGGCATCGGTAATTATACCATCGCCATTTACATCTTTGTATTTAAACCTGCCTGGTTTAACATCACTTTGATAAACCTCGTCAGGGTTATTGGTAATTTTTTGTGCCGACGCGTTAGCCGCGTTTATTTCGGCCTGGCTGTTCCAGAAACCTTCTATCTGGTAACCGTAAAATTCGCCTAATGAGTGGCCAACCTGGTTACGGCTTACAAAGTTGTCAAACCGGCCCAGGTGGGTTCCGTAAAAATAATCGGCGCCTGTTGATACGGCTTTAATTTGGTTATTATAAGTAGTTACCGTACCGGTAGCGCTGAAATTCAGGTCGGCGCTGGCTTTGTAGTTTCCGGTTATTGATACGTCCAAACCATCGGTTTTCATTTTACCAACGTTTATGAAAGGAGCAGCGCCATTGCCTGCCGTACCCAATTGAGGCGCGTTAAACAGCAGGTCGCGGATATCTTTACGATAATAATCGGCCGTAATCGAAATCTTGCCATCAAACAAGGTAGCATCAAAGCCAAAGTTGGTGTTTATATCCTTCTCCCACTTGGCATCAGGATTAGCGATTTGTGCCTGGTAAAAGCCGGGGACAATATTAGGTCCGCCATTAATAGGGTAATATGACTGGCCAATATTGGTGTTAAACGTGGTAAAAGCGTTTTCAGGATTGATATTGATCTGGTTGCCCATAATGCCCCATCCGCCCCTGATCTTCAGGTCTGTGATCCATTTAGAGCTTTTAAGGAAGTTTTCCTGCGAGATACGCCACGCGCCGCTAAAAGACGGAAAATAACCATATTTGTTCTTTTCTGAAAACGGAGAAGCGCCGTCCCTACGAATAGTTGAGTTAAACAAATACTTATCATCATAGGCATAATCAAAACGGGCAAATAATGAAAACAGCGTTTGCGAATTACGGCTGCTATAATTGCTGCCAGGTGTGCCGGTTGACAGGTTTACATAATTAGGGTCAAAAGAAAAATAGTTTTTACTGTTGGCACCCATGCTTGAGTTATAATTTTCTACCGATTCGGTACCTGCAAGCAGCTTTATGTTATGCTTGCCAAAATCGCGCTGAAACGTTAACGTGTTGGTCCAGTTATAGGTGTAGTTGCTGTATGAATCTTCCCCGTAGCTGTTAGTTAACGAGTTTTCAACGTTTTCATAAGTAGGATAGCTGAAGTAGTGGTCGTGTCCGTTTGTGATATCGCCGCCAAAGCTGGTACGGAGGGTTAGGCCTTTTAAGATATCGGCCTCAGCAAACAGGTTACCTAATATACGGTAATCAACAGCACCATTTACTGCCGAACGGTTTTGAATTGCTACCGGGTTGTTGGCATCGCCCAGGCCCGAGCCGTAGCTGCCCGCGTAGTTACCTTTAATATCATAAACCGGGATAATAGGCTGCTCACGAATGGCCATGGTAATTACACCATCGGGATCGTTAGCGCCAACTTTTGGATTTTTAGTGATGGAATAAGCAATGTTTTCGCCTACCCTTATATGCTTAGACAGGTTAAACGTAGTATTTGAACGAAGGCTGTAGCGCTTTTGATAAGTATCTATCAGTGTACCCTGCTGATTGTAGTAATTAAGGGAAAACAAATAGCTTGCCTGTTCTGTACTACCGCTTACCGATAGGTTATGACTGGTTATAGGCGCATTTTTAAAAATTGCATGATACCAGTCAGTTCCGGCTTTATTGGCTTTGGTAATACGATAGAAGTTATTATAATCATTGGGTGATGTAAAATAAGGGTTTACATAGTACAGTTTAGGATCAACAGCAGGGTCACCTTCTTTTGCTCCTGCAGGTGTGATGTAATCGGGCAGGGTGTATGTTGATCCGCTGCCGTCTGGATTGTACTGGTCATCCTGAAAATCGGTAATACCTGAGTTTTTCTGCGCTGTCATTTTCAGGGTTGCCATTTCTTTCGGGCTTAAAATATCCCAAACGTTACCGCCTTTAGGCTTTTGGGTGCCGTAGTAAGCATCGTACTGGATATTTACCTTGCCCTTACCCTTTTTAGTGGTAATGATGATTACACCGTTTGCCGCCCTCGAACCATAAATTGAGGCCGAGCTGGCATCCTTTAATACCTGGAACGATTCGATATCGTTTGGATTAAGTGTGCTGACATCGGTTGTCTCCACGCCATCTACTATATATAATGGTGTATTGATACCGAAGGTGTTAAAGCCGCGGATGTGGATCTGCGGTTCCTCGCCAGGCTGGCCCGAACCAGTAACGGTAACACCAGAGGCCTGGCCCTGTAGCTGGTTAATAACCGATGAGGTAGCCTGTTTATTCAGGTCTTTAACGTTCACTACGGCTACCGCGCCGGTTAAATCCTTCTTTTTCTGGGTGGTATAACCAACTACCACAACTTCGTTCAAAGCTTTTGATTCTTCAAGCAAGGTAATATTGATGCTGGTTTGACCATTAACCGGAACAGATTGAGCGGTAAAGCCAAGAAAGGTGAACTCGAGCGTTCCGGTGCCATCAGGCAGGGTAAGGGAATACTTACCGTTAATATCGGTAACGGTTCCTAAATTACTGCCTTTTAATTTTACAGCCACGCCTGGCAGCGGTAAGCCTTTCACGTCTTTTACCACACCTGTAACCGTTACGGTAACGATAGGCTTATCATTAGCAGGTTTTATTACAATAATATCATCCACCACCTGGAAGGTAAGCGCCTGCTTTTGCAAAACCTGCTTCATTACCGATTCGATGGAAGCATCCTGCACAGCGACGCTTATTTTTTTGTCAACATCTACCTGGTCAAGCCGGTAAAAAACAGTGTATTTACTGCTTTTTTCAATCTGCTTAAACATTTGCTTCACAGAGATATTGTTTACATTAAAGTTGTAAACGTTTTGCGAGTAAGCGGCAGCGTGTATTTGCATAATGCCCGTTAAGAGCAGAACGGTTACCAGCTTCATAATTTTGATAGTTTTTTGCCACAGGCCTGCAGCCAGAGCGGACTTTCTGTAAAAATTAATCATAAATTTGTTTGTTAATCAGTTAATACGGTGCTTCCCCAAGCTTAGGGTATTAGCTTTGATTGTTTATAAGCCCGGGTTGTGTTGGTAGCACATCCGGGTTTTTTTTTTGTTATAAGAGCGTTAGTTTTTCTTCATATTTCAGTTGTTTTTCATGTGTTTAGTTATTGTTGGTTTTAGTGATATTAATTACGTCTCCGTTCCGGGTATAATCAATGGGGGTGTTCTCCATAATAAGCGACAGTACTTTTTCAATATCAGGCACATTTTTAAAGCTGCCCGAATAGCGAATGTTGGCAATCTCGTCGTTGTTGATATGGATGGTTACATTGTAGCGCCTTTCCAGTACGCCTGCCATTTCTTTAAGCGTTGCATCTTCAAATACCAGCAGGTTATCCTTCCAGCCGTCGTATAGGTTTAATTTGGCCTCGTCAACCTCGGTAACCTGGATCTCGTTCATGTTTTTAGTATCCGGGGCAGTGTAGCTGTAGCTTTCTTTTTTAGGCTGGTAATAAATACGCAATACCTGGTGATGCTTTACGTAAATGCGGTTCATTTCGCGGTTACTGCTTTCGGCGTTACCTTCAACAGATACCTCGCCCTTTACAACCGTGGTTTCTAAAAACTGATCGGTAGCATAGGCTTTAAGATTGAATTTGGTACCGATATCCCTCACCGTATAGTTTTTGGTATTAACTATAAAGGGGATCTCTTTTTTGCCCGGCGCTATTTCAAAAAAAGCTTCGCCTTCCAAATAAACGGTTCTGGTTGTTTTACCAAAATCGGCGGTATAATTGAGCTTGCTGCCGGCGTTTAACCAAACCAGGGTGCCATCGCTCAACACAACTTTTTTTATGTAGCCATGGTTAACCGCTATTTGTTTTACGCTTTGTATGTTTTTTGAATAGCGCTTATAAAAAGTAACCGAAAGCGCTGTAAGCAAAGCTACACAGGCGGCAACCTTACCCCAGTAAATGAGCCGTGAATAGCGGGTTTGTGTTTGCGGCTCAATCTTACCTGAAAATTTATCGTAAGCATTATACTTATTTACCACCTTTGGCTGCAGGTAAAGCATGTTGTGCCAGGTTTCATAAAGTTGTGCAAAATATTGTTCGTTTTCGGGGTGCGCGCTAATCCACTGCTTCACCTGCTCAAGCTCCTGGGGGGCAGCCTCGCCGGTAATGTATTTTACTAACAGCAGTTTTACTTCTTCGTTATCCATTTGTAATATTATCGTTAAGACAATTAAAAAAATGGATACCCTCAAAAGGAAGCTAAATTTTTTTGGGGATTACACCGATTGAGGATTGATTGCATCGATTTTTTTGTCTGAACTCGAATTTTAAGGAACGATAACAGGGAAATTGGTTAAGAAAAGCCGGATTACATGCGGCTCCTATTGATCCATTTATAGTTCCTTAATATTGTTGTAAACACGAAACTCCTAACGGGAGTTATAAAAGCGCCCCAACGGGGGTATCGTGTTTGCAGCAAATGAATAGACATTTTCCGGCTCAATGGGAGCCACGTGTTCTGAAAGCGATTTCCTTGATCAAATCACGTTTAATTACATCAAAAGCGCTTAAATAGCGTATCTTGGGGATTTGAAAGGGCCGGATTTAACAATTATCACCAAACTTAATGAGTGTTAAACAGATAACCGGCCCGCAACACATTAGTATTTAACAATTTTTAACATTTGAGCTAAATTTTTAGTTGGCGAAAAACTCAACAGGTGTTTAAGTTTGCCTACCGAAACGAAAAAAAATTAATGGAACAACAAAATAGCTATACAGGCGGCGTAGCGCCCACCGCTCCGTCGGCCCCCGTATCGTATTCAACCGATATCAGGGCTTTGAACGAGATGATACAAAGAGAAAGCGCGTTTATCGATCTGCTGGTAATGGAGATGGATAAAGTGATTGTTGGTCAGCGTTACATGGTTGAGCGTTTGCTGATCGGTTTACTGGCCGATGGGCATATCCTTTTGGAAGGCGTTCCGGGCCTGGCGAAAACTTTGGCCATTAATACGCTTTCAAAAGCTATCCAGGCCGGTTTCAGTCGTATACAGTTCACCCCCGACCTGCTTCCTGCGGATTTGGTGGGTACCATGATCTACAACCAGAAAAAAGAAGAGTTCATTGTACGCCAGGGACCTATTTTCTCCAACTTTATTTTGGCGGATGAGATTAACCGTGCGCCTGCCAAAGTACAGAGTGCTTTGCTGGAGGCGATGCAGGAACGCCAGGTAACCATCGGCGATACTACCTTTAAACTACCCAACCCGTTCCTGGTACTGGCCACCCAAAACCCCGTTGAGCAGGAAGGTACCTACCCGCTTCCGGAAGCGCAGGTTGACCGTTTTATGCTGAAGGTAGTGATCAAATACCCAACCAAGGAAGACGAGAAAAAGATTATGCGTGCCAATATTTCGGCTGGTGGTATGGCTAAGCCAAACGCCATCATCAAACCCGAAGAAATTGTACGCGCCCGCCAGATCGTCCGCGAAGTTTATATGGACGAGAAGATTGAGCAGTATATCATCGATATCGTGTTCGCTACCCGTTTCCCTGATCAGTTTAAACTGGCCAAATACAAATCACTGATCACTTTTGGCGCTTCGCCAAGGGCAAGTATCAGTTTGGCGCTGGCCTCAAAGGCTTACGCTTTCATCAAACGCCGCGGTTATGTAATCCCGGAAGATGTTCGCGCGGTTTGTCATGATGTATTAAGGCACCGTATCGGCTTAAGCTACGAAGCCGAAGCCGAAAACATCACCAGCGAGGACATCATTACCGGTATCCTGAACGCGATAGAGGTACCGTAGGCTGCCCCACCCAAACCCTCCCCGGGAGGGAGGGCTTTAAGAAAAAGGGCGTTTAATGAAAATAACTAACTAAGACATTCAAAAGTCTCCCCTACCGGGGGAGATTTAGAGGGGGCTGCTTATGGCTAAAGACACCAAAGATCTGCTAAAAAAGGTAAGGAAGATCGAGATCAAAACCCGTGGCTTGAGTAACCACCTGTTTTCGGGTGAGTATCATTCGGCTTTTAAGGGGCGTGGTATGGCCTTTAGTGAGGTGCGTGAATACCAGATTGGCGACGAGATCCGCACTATCGACTGGAACGTGACCGCACGCTTTAACCACCCCTATGTAAAAGTATTTGACGAGGAGCGCGAGCTTACCGTGATGATTTTGATGGATGTGAGCGGTTCGGAATACTTCGGTACGCAAGCTCAGCAAAAGCAGGAACTGGCTACCGAGATTTGCGCCGTGCTGGCATTTTCGGCCATACAAAACAATGATAAGGTAGGCGTGATATTTTTTAGCGATAAGGTAGAGAAATTTATCCCGCCTAAAAAAGGGCGCAGCCATATCCTGATGATCATTCGCGAACTGATCAACTTCGAACCGGAAAACAAGGGCACCAATGTGGCCGAGGCATTAAGGTATTTTACCGGCGCTATTAAAAAGAAGTGCACCGCCTTTGTACTGTCGGATTTTATTACGCCCGAGTTTGAGAACGAGCTCAAGATCGCCAATAAAAAGCATGATATCGTTGCCCTGAAACTGTACGACAAGCATGAGGAAGAGTTCCCCGACCTGGGCCTCATCCCGATGAAGGACGAAGAAAGCGGGCATATTATGTGGGTAAACACCGGCGATAAAGCCGTGCGCGAAGCTTTTAAATGGGATGCCGTAAAACGCAATGCGGCTTTGCAGGATACCTTTAAACGTTCGGGTGTTGATTATACCACTATCGGTACGCACGAATCATACGTAAAACCATTAATGACACTATTTAAAAAGCGCGGGGGCCGACGTTAATACACATGAACAGGTACATTAAATATACCCTAACTGTATTGGTTTTGCTTGCAGGCTTTTATCATACAGCCGGGGCACAGGAAGCTTTTGGGCCAAGGGCGGCGCTTACCAAACAATCCATATTAATTGGCGAGCAAACCCAGCTGCATTTAAGCGTTCGTTTTCATGCAAAAGACAGTATTGGATTCCCGAAACTGGCTGATAGCATTGGCAGCAAGATCAGGATAGCGGGCATGAAGGCCGATACTACATTTGATAAGGGTGATAACTCTATCGAAACCATTACCCGCCACTATACCATTACGGCATTCGACAGCGGATCGTACACCATACCATCGTACGCGTTTAAAATGCCGGTGGGGGTAATGCAAACCGATTCATTGGTGCTGGATGTTAAAACCGTTCCGGTTGATACCACCAAGGCCTTTTATGATATTAAACAACCGCTGGCCATCAAATACACTTTTTGGGATTGGCTGCGCGATAACTGGAAACTGGTAGCGGGTATTTTAGCGGCCATGGCGGCTACAGGCGGTGTAGTTTACTACCTGCTTAAACGGCCTAAAAAAGAAGTGGTTGTTGAGGAGCCGAAGCCGATCAAGCCACCGCACGTTATCGCCCTTGAAAAACTGGCCGAAATTAAAGGCAAACAGCTTTGGCAGCAGGAACAGGTTAAAGAGTACTATATTGAGATAAGCGATGTAGTACGCGATTACCTGGAGCAACGCTATAACATTCAGGCCCATGAGCAAACATCCGAAGAGATTTTTGCAAGCCTGAAACACATGGATATAGCCAGCGAAGACCGTAACCTGTTGAGGCAGCTGCTTGTATTATCTGACATGGTGAAATTTGCCAAAGAAAAACCTACGCCGTTTGAAAATGAGAAGAGCATGGAAAACGCGGTAAGCTTTGTGAAGGATACGCAACCTAAAGCTGTGCCGGTAAGCACGAAGGAGGACGAAGCCAAATGAGCTGGTTTAAAGGAATAGAATTTGCACATCCGGGCTTTTTCTGGCTGTTTCTCAGCATCCCGCTTATTGCAGGCTGGTACATCTGGAAGCAGAAGCAGTTGAACGCCAGTATGACCATGCCAACCATTCGTGGTTTTGCCATGATTACCAAAAGCGCTTTACCGCGTTTCAGGCATCTGGGCATCATATTGCGATCGTTGGCATTAGCCGCGCTCATTGTGGCGCTGGCCAGGCCGCAAACATCATTAAGCTGGCAGGATACTACTACCGAGGGGATCGATATCGTAATCGCTTCGGATATTTCGGGTAGTATGCTGGCCGAAGATTTTAAGCCCAACAGGCTGGAAGCCGGTAAAAACATCGCTATCGATTTTATTAAAAACCGTCCTAATGATAGGATAGGCCTCGTGATTTTTAGTGGTGAAAGCTTTACGCAGTGCCCGCTTACCATCGATCATTCGGTGCTGGTGAATTTGTATGCAGATATTAAAAACGGGATGATTGAGGATGGTACCGCCATTGGTATGGGTTTGGCTACCGCCGTTAACCGCTTAAAAGATAGCCAGGCAAAAAGTAAAGTAGTGATCCTGCTTACCGATGGTTCTAACAACTCGGGGTCTATCCCGCCCATCACCGCAGCCGAAATTGCCAAACAATTTAACGTAAGGGTTTATACCGTGGGTATAGGTACCAACGGCTATGCCCCCTACCCTGTTCAAACGCCTATGGGCGTACAATACCAACGCATGAAAGTTGATATTGATGAGGGTACATTAAGCAAAATAGCTACCATCACCGGCGGCAGGTATTTTAGGGCCACCAACAACAACGCCCTGAAGGATATTTACGAACAAATTGACAGACTGGAAAAAGCCAAGATAGATGTTACCCAGTACCGCAAAAAAACTGAGCGTTTTTTACCGTTCGCCATTATTGCACTGGCGTTTTTATCGTTGGAGTTTTTAACCAAAAACACCCTGCTTAAAGGGGCTATAACATAACAGCATGCTACGTTTTGCAAATACAGAATATTTATGGGCCTTGCTTGCTATTCCGCTGCTTCTCTTTATTTTTTTGAGGGTTAACTGGTGGAAACGTAAAGTCATAGCCTCGTTAGGTAATAAAGAGGTGGTGGCGCAAATGATGCCGCAGGTATCGCACTCGCGCCCCTGGATCAAGTTTATCTTTTTCATTGTTGCCTACGCTATCCTGATTGTTGGCATTGCCGATCCGCAGTTGGGCTCGAAAACAGAAGAGGTTAAACGCAAAGGCGCCGACCTGATGATCCTGCTCGACGTATCGAACAGTATGCTGGCGCAGGATCTGGCCCCCAACCGCCTGGAAAACGCCAAACGCGCCCTGGCCCAGCTGATAGATAAACTGCATGATGATCGCATCGGCATTATCGTTTTTGCCGGCCAGGCCTATGTGCAGTTGCCCGTTACAACCGATTATTCGGCAGCCAAGCTGTTTTTAAATACCATCAATACCGATATGGTGCCTACGCAGGGTACGGCCATCGGCGCGGCGATCAATTTAGGCTTGCAGTCGTTTGATTTTAAGAACGGTACCGGCAAATCCATGATCATTATTACCGATGGTGAAAACCATGAAGATGACGCGGTATTGGCAGCCAAAGAGGCGCTTTCAAAAGGCGTCACGGTTAATGTGGTTGGTGTAGGCTCGGAAGAAGGCGCGCCGATTCCTATTTTACAAAACGGCAGGCAGGTAGGTTTCCATAACGACAGTACCGGTCACCCGGTTATAAGTAAGCTTAATGAGGCTATGGGGAAAGAAATTTCGGCGGCCGGAAGCGGCGTTTACGTGCGCGCCAACAATGCCAACAGCGGTTTGAACATTGTGATGGACCAGATTGCCAAAGTACAGCGCAAAATGACCGATACCAAACAGTTTAAGGATTTTGAGGATAGGTTCCAGTTTTTCCTGGCCATCACCTTTGTGTTGCTGCTGGTTGAGTTTTTCATCTCCAACCGTAAAAACATGCGCCTGAGCAAGATCAAATTATTTGAAGTTGAAGTAAAACAACCATGAAGCGATATATCATAGCCATTATATTAGTGCTGCAGGCTTCATTAACGTTTGCCCAGCAGGAAAAAAAGTTCATTAAACAGGGTAATGAACTTTATCAGCAAAAGAAATATAAGGAAGCCGAAGCAGCCTATCGCCAGGCCTTAGGGAAACAGGCAAAAACCACTCAAGGTAATTTTAACCTTGGTGATGCCATGTTTAAACAAAAGAAATTTGGCGATGCCGCCAACCAGTTCAATAAGCTGGCTACATCCACAACCGATAAAAATGTGAAGGCCGGCGCCTACCACAATGTGGGCAATTCCTTTTTAACCGAGAAAAAATACCAGGAAAGTATCGATGCCTACAAAAAAGCTTTGCTGAACAACCCAAAGGATGATGAAACCCGCTATAACCTGGCTTACGCCCAAAAAATGCTGAAAAACCAGCAGGACAAAAACAAAGGCGGCGGCGGTGGTGGCGGCAACAACAAAGACAAAAACAAGGATAAAAATAAAGACAACAAGAACAAGGACGATAAGAATAAAGACAAGAGCGATAAGGATAAAAAAGACCAGGATAAAAACAAGCAGGACCAGAACAAGCAAAACCAGGATCAGAAAGATCAGCAGCAACAGCAGGGCCAGCAGCCTAACCAGCTATCTAAAGATGATGCCCAGCGCATGCTTGATGCCCTGAACAATGATGAAAAGCAAACCCAGGATAAGCTGAAGAATAAAAAATTAAAAGGCGCTAAAGTTCCTATTTCAAAAGACTGGTAAACCTTGTTGTTTTTTAAATAACTAATGAAAATTAAACTATCCATATTAACGCTGCTGCTGTTTTGCTCAAGCTTCGCTTTCGCGCAGATTAAGTTTACGGCATCGGCAGATAGAACTACCATCGGTACGGGAGAAATCTTTGAGATCACCTTCTCCATCAATGCCAATGGCGAACGTTTTGCCCCTCCTGCTTTCGCGGGCTTCCAGGTAGTTGCCGGGCCCAACGTATCCAACAGCGTATCCATGATTAACGGGGTAACATCGGCCAGCCTGGCTTATGGGTATGATTTGATGGCCACCAAAGAGGGAGAGTTCACTATCGGCCCCGCCACCATTATGGCTGGCGGAAGGCCTTACAGCACAGCGCCTATTAAAATAAAGGTGGTAAAAGGTTCGGCGCCGGGTGGCGGTGGTGGTTCGCAGGGCAATAGCCGCCAGCAGCAACAACAACAGTTTAACGCTCCCGACGAAAGTAATATCCAGCGCGGCAGGGTGAAGGATATTTCAAAGTCGCTTTTTTTGCGCACTTCGGTTGATAAATCGTCGGTATACTTGGGTCAGCAGATTGTGATGAATCTGAGGCTGTACACCCGTGTAGCTATAGTTAACGGCGAACCCGAAAAAATTCCCGACCTGAACAGTTTTTACAGCCAGGATATTAAAAATAACAACCCTAACGCCCAGTGGCGCACCGAGGTGTTAAACGGTGTACGGTATAACGTGACCGATATCAAGAAAACCATCCTGTTCCCCGAGCATGAGGGCAATATCACCATCGAGCCTGCCATTATGAACTTTGTAATCAGGCAGCAGGCCGCCTCCTCATCGGGCGATCCGTTTGATGCTTTTTTTGGCGGCTATGAGGATGTGAAATACCGTATAAAGAGTACCCCGGTGGTTATCCACGTAAAACCATTGCCAATGGCAGGCAAACCTGCCGATTTTAGCGGAGCGGTTGGTACGTTTAACATCGCGGCCTCGCTGGATAAAAACCAGATCAAAGCCAACGATGCCATTAACTATCAACTCAAGGTAAGCGGTACAGGCAACCTGAAATTATTGAAGCCGATAAGCCCTAACTTCCCGCCCGATTTTGAGAAGTACGACCCCAAGGTAACCGATACCATCACCGAAAATGAAAACGGATCGTCGGGCAGCAGGCGGTACACCTATTTGCTGATCCCGAGGCACCAGGGCGATTATACCATCGACCCGGTTAAGTTCTCATACTTTAACCCGGCAACAGGCAGATACGTAACTTTAACAACCCGCGCCTTCCAGGTTAAGGTGGCTAAAGGTACCGGCGATAACAGCAATGTTACGGCCTTCTCGGGCGCGGGCAAACAGGATGTTAAAGTGCTGAGCAATGATATCCGTTACATCAAAACAGGCACCGAATTAAATGAAGTAGGCAGCGATTTTTATGGTTCGGGGCTATATTATTTCCTGCTGGTATTAGGTCCGCTGGGGTTTGCCGGGGCTTTGGTTTACGGCAAATGGCGCGACAAGAACAATGCGGACGTAGCGGGCATGAAGAGCCGTAAAGCAGGCAGGGTGGCGGCCAAACACCTCGCCGTAGCCAAACAACGTTTAGCCGCCAATGATAGCAAGGCATTTTATGAAGATCTGTTCCGTGGGTTATATGGCTACCTGAGTAACAAGCTGAACATTCCTTATGCCGACCTTAACCGCGAAAAGATTGCCGATGAGTTGAAAGCCCGATCGTTGGATGAAAGCCTGATTAACGAGATGCTGGATACGCTGGATATGTGCGAGATGGCACGTTACGCGCCGGTATCGGGCATTACCGGGCAGCAGGTGTTTGATAAGGCCCAAACCATGATCAATAACATTGAAAGTAAAATATAACATGCTAAAACGTATGATATACCTGTTCATGATCGTAGCCATGCCCTTACTGGCGCTTGGCGATACGAGAGTGAATAACCAATTAAAGAAAGGGAACGAACAATATGCCAAAGGCCGGTACAAGGATGCCATTGCCACTTATCAGAAAATAGTGGACGACGGGCACATGTCGGCCCTGGTTTATTTTAATTTGGGTAACGCCTATTTTAAAAATAACGATGTGCCATCGGCTTTGCTTTACTACGAAAAGGCCCATAAACTTTCGCCCGGGGATGAGGACATCAACTTCAATATCCAGTTTGCCAACCAAAAAACCACCGATAAGGTAGAAGCCCCGGTGGAGTTTTTTCTCACCCGTTGGTGGCATTCGTTTATCCTCCGGTTTTCGTTAACCACACTCGCTGTTACAAGCATCCTGTTAATAATAACCGGGTTTGGCTTACTGGTAGTTTATCGCTTCACCAATTCGGTCGGCATTAAAAAGGCTTCCTTTTACTCGGCATTACTGATCATTTTTTTAGGTTTGGGCAGTATGTTTACCGCCGACAGGCAGCAGCAATATTTTGACGGCCACCACGGCGCAATTATTTTCAGTAATTCGGTAAACGTAAAAAGCGCACCTACCCCAACGGCGAAAAACCTATTCCTGATTCATGATGGAACGAAGGTTGATGTGCTGGATACCAATAACGGATGGATGAAGGTAAAACTGGCCAATGGCAGTGAAGGCTGGATCAATGCCTCGGATGCGAGGGAGATTTAGTTTTTGGGGAGGTGAAAGGATAAAGGTAAAAGGCGAAAGGTTTTTTTAGCTATCCCGTTTTCCCGCCATTTCTTTCTCTTAACTGTCATTTCGACAAATAGGCGCGGGAATTTAGCGTTGGGCATGAGGAGAAATCTTTTACGCCATGCATGTGAAACTCGCGTAATACCGCTGTCCGTAGACGCTGTCTACAGATGATTATGCTCGGAGTTTGCAACTCTGGCATGTGTAAAAATCCACGGTAGTCAAAGACTACCGGCATAGTGGTCCGAAATCTCCAGACTTCGGAGAGCGGACGAGGCTTCCGGCAGCGATAGAAAAAGCTTTTTGCTTTCAGCCTTCAGCTTTAAGCTCCTTACTAACCGACAAAAGTTCCAGTACATCCTCTTCAGTACCCATAAAAGGGCCTGATGTTTGGATATTTAAACTTGCCATTGCTGCGGCAAATTCACCTGCCTCCTGGTAGCCTTTACCTTTGGCACGTTGAAATAGGTAGCCCGCCATGTACGTATCGCCGCAACCGGTAGCGTCAACAATTTCGGTTGGTTTATAGGCGGGGATGGTGTAGTAAACCCCATCTACATAAATTACCGAACCCATGCTGCCAAGGGTTACCACTACTTCCTTAACCCCCCATTCGTTCAGCACTTTGGCACCTTGGTGGATATCGGTGATGCCGGTAAGCACTTCCATTTCGTGTTCGTTTACTTTAAGGGTGGTAATGTACTGCAAAGCCTCACGTTTTTCGGGCCAGTCTACCGGGATTACATTTTTGTCTTCCACCTTGCGCAGGTAGCCTTGCGCATCAAGCGAAAGCCGGCCGTGTTGTGATAGTTTTTTGATAAAGTCCGTCGAGATATCATCGGCCAATAAAGGGCCAAGATGAAAAACGTTAGCTTCGATGCCGTTTAACTGGTGGATAACAAAAGGATCGGCTTTTTGAAGCACGCGCTGGGTACGGTGATCCTGGTTGCCGGAGTAGATATTTTCAAAATAAACAGTTTCGCCGCCGGTGGTGGCTTTTACTTCAATCCCTTTGTCGCGTAGCTTTTCAACAACGGGCATTTCGCTTAAAGCAATTGAGGTAACCAGCACATAGCTCACATCCATATTGCGGATAGCATTTGAAAAATAGAACGAAGTGCCCCCCGCCATGTGTTTTACCGCCTGTGGGGTTACCACTTTATCTAATGTTATATGCCCAACGCAACAAATATCGTACATCAATTTTACTGTTTATGGTGATAAAAAACCGCCTTATTAAGGCAAACAGCAAAAGTAATAAATACCCAACGGAGTACAAGGTTTATAACGGATTATAACAGAAGCGTTATAATTGACAGATACGACAACACCATTTACACCACCGCCCCAAGCACGTGTTGGCGAGCCATCTCCGCCAGGTCGTCAAAATATACCGATGCCAGGTGTTCCCAGCTTAAACGGCGGCTGTACTCAAGGCCTTCTTCAATAAATTGCCTGCGTAGTGTGCTGTTTTTAAGCAGTATAGCTATCTTTTCCACATAACATGCGGCATCATACGGTTGGCATTTAAAACCATTGATACCCTGCTCAATAAAATCTTTCGATCCCCCGCCGTCGGCAATTACGCAAGGCAGGCCCGATGCCATCGCTTCGAGCACTACGTTACCGTAAGTTTCGGAAACAGAAGGGAAAACAAACAGCGTGGCCGAAGCATATAACACCGACAGCGTTTTATGATCAACCTTGCCCAGAAACACCGCGTTTTTCATGCGCGCTTCGCAGGCTTTACGAGCCACACCATCGCCGGCAATTAAAAAATTAACTTCAGGATGCTTATCCTGCATAACCTCGTAAATCCGGAATAAGGTTTCGAGGTTTTTTTCCCAAACCAGGCGGCTGGCAAACAGAATGGTTGGGTTGGTATTGCCGGTAAGTTGCTGTAATACTTCAACATTTCTGTTATCAGGCGAAAAAAGATGATTGTCCATCCCCCTTTGCCAAAGCTTCATGCGATAGGCCTTTACACCGATGTTCACAAGTTCGTTTTTCATGCTGTTTGATGGCACATAAACCTGGTCGCACTGGTTATAAAAGGCCCGGTGGCTATCGCATATCATCTGTTTAACCTTACCAATTAAAAACGGTGTGTGTTTAAGGTAGTAATCTATATAGGAGATAAAGTGGGTATGGTAAATGGAAATAACCGGCAACGATCTTTGTGTGGCATATTTTAAGGCAAAACTACCCAGTAAGGAGGGAGTGGCTATATGTACAACATCCGGCGAGAATCTATCGAGTTCTTCTTTCAGTTCGCCGGTTACAAGCGCCGGGATGGCCATGGTATAACCTGTATTGATAGGCAGGGTAAGTGCAGGTACTTTTAACGATTCAAAACCGTACAAATCATCCGGACCGGCGCCGTACACAAACAGAAAATCAAAAAGCCTGCGATCAATGCGTTTAATAAGCTGGTACATGGTTCGTACTGCGCCATCAAAATCTTCAATCAATATCTCGGCAAAAAAAGCAACTTTTATCCTTTTCATTTTATTACCGATTAGCAGATGTAAAAACTATTTACCGTTTAGCCGGGCATTGGCATACCGTACCTGCTCGGCAGTATGCTCTTCTTCCTGGCGTTTATTTTCAAAAAAATCGCGTAGCTCAGCAAGTTTATCGGTATTGATCAAATCAACATCACAATCAAGCAGGGCACGCCATACCTCTTTATTTTCGGGCGAAGCCCAAAGCCTAACCCTTTTTTTATACTGGTGCGCTGCGGTTACATAGCTGATCAATAATTGCCTTTGGCTTTCGGGCATAGGCCCTTTGCCGGTCCAGTTAAGCAGGTGCGAATATTTACAGCTGGCGGTTTGATAAACCGCGTTCGATGTGGTATCGGTACGCACCTGCATCAGGTCTTCATCAATAAAAGCGTAACGCAGGGATTGCTCCCTGATTACCTGGTAAGGCTTGTTGCCTGTTAAAACAATAGTAACCTTACCTTGCCTGACCTCGCCGTTGTCGTAGCTTGACAGGATGGACTTGTAATTTTTTAGTATTTCAGCAAGTTTGGCATAGGTTTTCTCCGCGTCGGATTTGATGTCGATCATCAGCGTTATCGGGTAAAGCGGGTATTTGATTTCGCTGTTCCGCCCGTCGTAATAATCCAGCAGGGGTTTAAGATAAAGCTGCTCGAGGGTTCTTTTTTTCCGGAAGGCCGGGAGCAGGTGTGCTACCAGCAATTCATCGTCGCGCAGGTAAATATCGGCTTCAACGTTTAAAAAGCCATGGTCCAGCGCATCATAAAGCGGGCGGCTGTGCCAGTAATCATTATGGGCGAAAGCTCTGGGGAGGGGGCTGCGTTGAGCCTGCGCGCAGGCAGCTGAAAGTGTGATAATAACAAAAAATATAAATTTCAGGTGCTTGTGGCAAAATGCGGCTTGCATCGTAAATTTTATTTGTTGATCCAAAGATACCCGGGCTATATGTACAGACAGTTATGTCATGATAAAGTAAATGTATCACGCCCTTTAACTTTGTGTAAACAAGTTTACATTTTCATTACAATAAAGTTTGGCCATACCATCGCAACTTTACATGGGTTAGGTTAATCGAGATCTTAAAAGCGTCTAATTACCCTGGTGCATCCGCATCAACCTGTTCCCTAATTCCTGCCAGTTTTCTGCCTGAAAGTTAATATTGGCCAAACCGGCTATCTGTTTAAAAACATTAGTACATGACATACCGTTTGCCCGCATAAACCTGACCGAAGTTGAACCTGCCGATTTGGACAGCTTCAGCCCCGATGGTTCAAGTAGTAATGGATGATGATAAAATACGGTGTCTTCAAAAATATGCTTTCCAAGTGTTTTAGCCAGCGCCAGTTGCGCCAGGGTGGAGTGCCATAAATCCTCGCCGCGTACAATCAGGTCGGTGCCATAAAACAGATCATCAATAAGCGAGGTTAGCTGATAGGCCGGGAAACCATCTTTTTTGCGTACCACAAAATTTCGCATCCCGGCGGGCAGTTCGGTACTTATCGTTTCGCCCGCATAAGTTTTTACCTTTATCGGGTTGCCATCAGTGTATAAACGCCAGCTTGCTTCAGGGGTATCTAAAGGGATTTTTTTGTTGATGCAGTTACAGGTTCCGTTTTCAAGCAATTGCTTACGGCTGCAGGTGCAGGCAAAAACAGCCCCTTTGTTTTTTAGCTCATCCAGCGCCTCAGTATATAACGGCATCCGGTGCAACTGTGAAAACGCGCGCTCAAACTCATCAGCATCCCGTGGCCCTTCATCCCTGGGGATTTCCAAAAAACGCAGCGTGTCAAAAATATCCGCCAGGTATTCAGGAGTAAATCTCGCCCGGTCCAGATCGTCTATCCGCAGCAATATTTTTGCGCCATGCATACAGGCCAACGCGGCCGTTATTGCAAACGACAAGATATTGCCTACATGCAAAAAGCCGCTTGGCGTTGGTGCAATGCGGGTTTTATTAAAGTATAACGGCTGGCTTTTCACTCTCCCTGATTTGATGAACAGCCGAATATACAAAAGCTTACTATGAAGGCGGTGGCGTTTGATATTGATTTATTTTCGGCACGCCGAACCAATAACAGCTCGCTAAAACAGAAAAGGCACAATTTAAACCAATATGTTAAGTACATTTGAATTATGACATTTGCAGACAGGGTTATCCGGTTCAATGAGCAGCTTATTTATACCGGCGATCCTTTACCACCCGGCATCCGCATCCTTAACCCTTTTAAAGAGTACCCGCAAACCATGCGCATTGTTGATGCTTTTTATCATCGGTATTATAACGATAATAACCAGCGCCATATCATCCTGGGGATCAACCCGGGGAGGTTTGGCGGCGGGCTCACCGGCATCCCCTTCACCGATCCGAAAAGGTTAATGTCTGAATGCCATATTCCTTACGAAGGCAAATTATCACATGAGCCGTCGTCTGTTTTTGTTTACGAGGTAATCAATGCCTTTGGCGGTGCGGAGGCTTTTTATAATAAGATCTACATCAACTCTCCCTGTCCGCTGGGGTTTACCAGTATCGACGAAAAAGGGCGGGAAAAGAATTACAATTACTATGATAGTAAAGATCTCACCAAAGCGGTATACCATTTCATGATCGAAAACATCCGGAAGCAGATAGCCCTTGGGGTTAATACCGATAAATGCTTTTGCTTCGGCACCGGAAAAAACGAGACTTTTTTAAAGAAACTGAATGATGAATACCGGTTTTTTGGCGAGATCATCGCGCTGGAACACCCGCGGTTTATTATGCAGTATAAAACCAAAAGCAAGCAGTTTTATATCGATAAGTATTTGGCGGCGTTTGAGGGGATATAAACCGATAGCAGCAGGATATGAAACAAGTTTAACACCAGGGAAATCACTTTTAGAATAGTCATGCTATTTATAAAAATTATATAAAGAAATTTTCACACGAATTATCTTTTAAGTCGGATACAATTAAACGAATTACACGAATGGTCATTTTCCTGGTATTAAAGTATTCGTGTAATTCGGCAATTCGTAACAATTCGTGTGAAAATTTTTAAGTTATATCTGTCGATATTTTGTAACGGGTTAAAGCGATTCCCTGGTTCAACACACTACATTATTATCGTGTCGTAAAAACGCTTATATTGTGTTCACTAACCGGTAAACCAATTAAGCTATGTTCAAAAACAAATCGCTGATCTTTTTATTGTTGATCACTGCAATACCTTCGTTTTTAATTGCGCAGGTTAATCCGGCGTTTAAAGCCATCAAACCGCGCTTCAGGGTGATTATGGATAACGATTTTGGCGGCGATCCTGATGGTTTATTCGCGCTTACGCACCTGGTGCTGTCCCCCTCGGTTGAAGTGCGGGGCGTTATCGGTTCGCACCTCAATGCCAACGATGGTTTCGATAAATCAAAAACACAGGCAGACAACGCCGTAAAAAAAGCGGCAGAGTTGCTGGATGTTTTAAAGGTTAAAAACCGTTTTCCGCTTGTTGCCGGATCAAATACCGCCATGATCAATGATACCACGCCGGTTAAAAGCGCGGCTGTTGATCTGATCATCAAAGAAGCATCACGCACAGATACATCCTTACCTTTATATATCCTTTGCGGCGCGGGCCTTACCGAAATCGCTTCGGCGGTGTTAACCGAACCCAAAATTGCCGATAAGGTTATTTTGGTTTGGATAGGCGGACCCGAATACGCTGATATTGCCATGCCCCCACCCAATTTCAGCAGCCCCGAATACAACCTCAATATTGATATAGCAGCGGCGCGGGCCGTTTTTAACCATTCGCAACTTAAACTTTGGCAAATACCACGAGATGCTTACCGCCAGGCCATCCTGCCCTGGTCAGAATTGCAAACCCGGATAAAGCCGCATGGCGAAACAGGTAAATACCTGGCCGGGGTGCTTGAAAATTTGATGGTCAACATACAGCAATATAAACTCAATCTTGGCGAGGTTTATATCCTGGGCGATAGTCCGCTGGTATTGTTAACAGCGCTGCAATCCTCATTTGAGGCCGATCCGTCATCCAGTGAATATGTTTTGAAGCCTTGTCCGCTGATTGACGCGCAGGGAGGGTATGCATATAACAGTTATGGCCGCAATATCCGGGTGTACCGCAGGCTGGATATCAACCTGATGTTTAATGATTTTTTTGCCAAGCTGGAGTTGAATAAATAATAATTTCAAAGTTTATGCGAAATAGCGGATCACTTGAGCAGCCGGGATGCTTTAAGAGCCTTTGTTGTAGCATGTTGATTGGATTGGCAGCAAGCTCCTGTAAAAACACAGCCCGGCGACATACGCGCCGGGCTGTACCGTGAAATACTGCCTTATAAAAAGGCGTTCTACCTGTTGTTAAAAAATCTTAAAACCAACGCTTAAAGCCCAAAGGTTTTGGCGTTTGGCAAAGCTGTCGCTCACTTTGGTTAAGCCACCCTCGTAACGTAAATCGGCAGTGATCGAACCGAAATCAACGCCCGCGCCGGCCTGGAAACCAAAATTGCTTTTATTGAAATTATCGGCAGCATTGCTGATGTTATTGCCCAGGCTTGTGTTTTGATCAAGCGTGTAGGTATAAATGGGCCCAGCCATAATACGGAAATTCAAATCTTTCTCGCCGAACGATTTACCTATTAATAAAGGAACATTGAGGTTAGTGAACCGTACTTTACCCTCAAAAGCGGTATTGTTTTGGTTCGATTCAAATTTGCCGCCCGTTCCGCTCAGGTAAAGCTCGGGTTGAAAATACACATCGTTACCTACGCGGGCAAATAAACCGGCCTGGTAACCGGTGAGGTTTTTATCGTTAAAGTTATCGGAGCTTATTTTTGAGAAATTGACACCGCCTTTAACACCTAATGAGAACTGCGCTTTTGCGCTGATGCTTACTGCCATCAGAATCAGCGCGCTTAATAGATACTTTTTCATGTTTTTTTCAATGTTAGTTGTAAATGCCTTAACGTAATAAACCGTTTAAATGGTATACCGCCTTAAGGGGCTGATTAATATTGGTAACATTACAAGGCTAAATTTTAGTCATATGCCATATAATCAATACGTGGGCCAACATTTAAACATCGCCAACGGGGATTTTTTATATTTTTGCCTAAAATAACTTTGAACATGGCTGAGATCAGTATCACTAACAAGGATTGGGAACGTGTAAAGATCAAAATTCAACGCAAATACAACCATCTGACCGACGAACAGTTGAAATACAGCGAAGGACAGGAAGAAAGCCTGATTACCAAATTGATGGAATTGGTGAACCGCGACCGTAAATATGTGGTTTTCACCTTGAAAAAGGCCCTGGTTAATATTGATAATAACAGGCTTTAAAATACGACACTGCGTTTATAAAAACCGGCTGGCTTTTTTGTATTTTTATTTTTTTAGGATAAACGTTTAAACAGGGTACAGTGAACAGAAAAGTATACAAAAGAGCCGGTTTATTTGCCGGAATAGCTATTTTGGCTACAGGCATATTAGCGTTTAACGACGACCTGTTTCAAATTTCTAAAAATCTCGATGTTTTTGCCTCGGTTTACAAAGAGGTAAACATTAACTATGTTGATGATATCAATTCGGCCCGGCTGGTGAAAACCGGTGTTGATGCCATGCTGGATGGCCTTGACCCTTATACTGAGTTTGTACCCGAATCTGAAATTGAAGATTACAAGCTGCATTATGTAAGCACCCAATACGGCGGTATTGGCGCCAGTATCTTTTTGCGTAACCAAAAAGTGTATGTGTCGGATGTATTTGCCGGTTTCCCCGCCCAAAAAGCTGATGTACACCCCGGCGATCAGTTATTGAAGATCAACGATGTGGATCTGAAGGGCAAGGATAATGACCAGGTGAGCGCCCTGCTTAAGGGATCAAAAGGCGCTCCGATCAAATTATTAATTAAACGCGATAATACCCCGCAGCCTTTCGAAAAAAATCTTATCCGTGACGAGATCAAGCAGCCTAATGTATCCTACTTCGGGATGGTTGACGGCAACATGGGTTATATCAAGCTCGATAAATTTCTCGAAAATTCGGCGGCTGAGGTAACTAACGCCCTAACCGAAATTAAAAGGAAAAACCCCAACGGGATCATCCTCGATCTGCGCTCAAACGGGGGCGGCATTTTGCAGGAAGCCGTTAAAATTGTAAACCTTTTTGTACCCAGGGATGTGGAGATTGTATCGCAAAAAGGAAAAATAAAGGATAAAAACTTTACCTACAGCACCATCAGCACTCCGCTGGAGCCTAACCTGCCGCTGGTGGTTTTGGTTAACAGCCATTCGGCCTCGGCAAGCGAAATTGTGGCCGGCTCGTTGCAGGATCTTGATCGCGCGGTAATTATAGGGCAGCGCAGTTATGGAAAAGGGCTGGTACAGCAAACCTTTAACCTGCCTTACAACAGCCTGGTAAAAATTACCATCGCTAAATACTATATCCCTTCAGGCCGCTGCATCCAGGAGTTGGATTATACGCATCGGAAGGATGATGGCAGCGTGTTGAAAGTAGCCGATTCATTGATCCACGAGTTTAAAACCAAAAACGGGCGCTCGGTTTATGACGGCAGCGGTATTTATCCGGATTTGTTCATTAAACAGGAGAAATTTGCCAATGTTACCCAGGCGCTGGTGGGTAAGCTGCTGATATTTGATTATGCCACCGTTTACCGGGATAAGCACAATAAAATTCCGGATGCCCGATCGTTTAAATTAAGCGACGACGATTACAACGATTTTATAAAATACCTTGCCGATAAAAACTACAGCTATACCACGTCATCAGAAAAGCTGTTGAGCAAGCTGAAGGACGAGGTCACCAAAGAAAAACAGTTTACTGAAATCCAGGCCGAGTATGACGGTTTGCGCAATAAACTCCTCGCCAGTAAAAAGAACGACCTGGTGCAGCATAAAGAGGAGATTAAGCAGGTGCTTGAAAACGAAATCGTATCGCGCTATTACTATGAAAAAGGGCGTTATGAAACCAACTTTAAATATGATAAGGAGTTGGCCCAGGCCGTTAAAACCATGCAGGATAAAGCACAGCTGGCATCTATATTAAAAGGTGAAGGCAGCTATAAAGTTATCGGCAAGCCGGTACTGGCGATGGCCGGTAAAAAGCCCGCAGACAAGGATAGTGATGACGAGTAAGCCGATAGCGGTTGATTTTTAATCCTCCTGATTGTAACCTTATAGTTACCCGTTGCAACACGCGTTATATTAAACCTCCAGGCCCGTGATGTTGTCATACCTGCAAACAAAATGACAACACGCCATGAAAAGGATAATTTTAACAACAGCCATTTTATTGAGCAGCCTGGCTGTAAAAGTTGCCAACGCGCAAATCAGCTTAAATATTAATATCGGCAGCCAGCCCGACTGGGGCCCTGTGGGATACGATCATGTAGATTATTACTACCTGCCCGATATTGATGCCTATTATGATATTAATGCCCATCAATATGTTTACTATGATAATCATGTTTGGGTGCATGGCCCTGTATTGCCGCCGCGCTTTGGCAATTATGATGCTTACCGAAGCTACAAGGTAGTGGTTAATGAACATACGCCGTGGCTGCATAATGATGTTTACAGGCGTAAATATGCTTCTTACCGCGGCCGTCATGACCAGGTAGTGATCCGCGATAGCCGCGAGGTTAAGTACAAAAACCATTGGGTTGAAAAACGAACCCTGCGCAGGGTAGATGTACGCGATGACCGCGAACATGGTCGTGGCCACAACTGGTAATTCGGAAAACTTCCGTACCTCCGCTTGCGCTAAGGATGGTATTATTATATGTGAGCCTTTCAGAGCCCATGCCTTAGCGCAAACGGAGTGCCTTTTTGATATGTTTTTTTGAAAAACGGACTGTTTATTTTTTGCCTTCCTTTGATGCAAAACAAACCTTATGTATGAAACTCAATTTTTCCACCACCTTTGGCGGGATAACAAAGGGGTACATATCGGCATTGCCCATGCTGCGGTTCATGCTGTTCATGGCGAAGGTTAGGGGCAGCCACAGGTCGAGCAGTTTTTCAAAATCCGGTTCCTGGTATGGGCTTATGTTGATGGCCGCTTTTAAGCCGCTGTCTTTATCTGCTATGCGCGGCGATACCTTCATACCAAAAGCGTCTGCGGTTTCCAGCGTATCCATAATATGCAGGTAGTGCGCCCAGGTTTCGGCCCAATCCTCCCATGGGTGCGAAGCGGCGTAGGCGCTGATATAATTCTGGTTCCAATCTGCCGGCGGGCCCTCATTGTAGTTGCGTTGAAGGGCCTCGCTGTAATCCTCCCTTTCGTCGCCAAACAACAGGCGGTACTCATCAATATAAGTGCTGTTATCAATTAGCCTGTCCCAATAATAATGCCCTACCTCATGCCTGAAATGGCCCAGTAACGTACGGTAAGGCTCATTCATTTGCAGGCGCGAGGCCTCACGTTTATCATCATCCGCTTCCTCTACATTCAGTGTAATAAGGCCGTTCTCGTGCCCGGTAAGTACCCTTTGCGAGGGATCGGCATCGCTTAAAAAATCAAAGCTGAGACCTTTTTCAATATCCTGTAATTTGCTTACCAACGGCAGTTTAAGTTGCAGCAGCGAGTAAACAAGGCGGTGTTTGGCAGTTTCAATTAAGCGCCATTGCCTCAAATGTTCGGGGTCGGCAAGGTTAGGTACAATGTGGTTGAGTTCGCAGGCTTTGCAAAAAACAGCCTGATTATTGGCCGGGATCAGCCAGTTGCAAACATCATATTGATGGTTTTGGCAGTATTTAAACTGAGGGGGCTGGTTTTTACCCGAACCGAATAAGGGCTTTTTATAACCATACAAGCTGTAGGTACCCTCATCGCCGCCAACAAGGGTATGCACCATCAGGTCATCAGCCGTAAAACCCAGCACATGTTTACAGCATTCGCATAAACTGTTTTCAAAATATAATAGTTGCCCGCAATTGGTGCATTTAAATAGTTTCATCTTTTTGGGTGCTATATGTTGTGAATAGCCTGTGAACTAACAGATTATATAGCTGTGGGTTTTAAGGAAGTGAAAAAAGAATGATCTTTTTTGCAATGCCTAAATGTAGGTTAATATCATCCTTCCCGGTTTTCAAACAAGCCATCATTTAGTTTTAGTTATCGTATTTATAATACTATCGATGTATTTGCGAAATTTGATTTAATTTTAAGGAAATTATTTAACCGAAATTGTTTATAAATCCAAAACTTAATCTTTATGGAAAAGCGTTGCCTGCTTAATTTTTCTAAATCCATTGTATTTTCCAGATCATTGTTCCGATCTGCCATATATCTTTTCCTGTTGGTGATATTGTTTGCAGGCTGTAAGGTGCAACGACAAACCAGGTTTACCAGTGATAAACTTATCCCGGGGATGAACAAAAATGAAGTACTTGAAATTTATGGAAAGCCTTATAAGGAATCGTCAGATAAAGACGGCAATGGAAATAGACAGGAAGCCTGGTATTATAAGGAGCAATTGTATGTAGGGAAATGGTATGAAGTTAACCACGTGCTGCACTTTGAGAATGATAAATTCAAATCGTTGGAGCAAGGTAAGGAAAGCCCGCTGTTCAAAGACACCGTGGTTACTATTAACCATTGAACAATACAGGCTTCAATTATTGGTACCAGGTGAGTAATTGATAGTTTTAATAATTAAGCCATCAATGGGTAATATAGGTTACTATTCATACTTAGTACCTTCAAATAATATTAACCGTTTAAACACTAAAACTTAAAATAATACGTTAATGATAAAGTAATAAAAATAAAAGCCTCCTTGCACTCGCTGCTTGGAGGCTTTAAACCTAAACCTTATCACAAATCAAGGTGGTAACCTTGTATTGAAATAGATACAAATCTAATGTATGTATTATTAAAAATCAAAAAAAAACGATCAAAAGGCAGAATAAATCGATGAAATGGTAAAAATTATCATTTATCGTTCAAATATTTCTAACAGATTAAAAAAATATTCCAGATTGAATGGTCGGGTCTGGCCCAAAAGCACCGTACTGATCAAAAACCGATAAAACGTTTTAAAGAATGAAGCGACATATGGCGATTATTCCGCGAGATTAGCCAGTTGCTTATTTATATATTCAAATATTGGTCTGTTAAAAATATCCTCAGACAGGCACCTGTCTTTCATCTTAGTGAGTTGCTTAATGGCTTCGTTATCTTTTTCTGTGCACAGGCAAATCAGGTCGTCAAGCAGGCAACCATAGGCCCGTACCTCCAGCCTTTCGAGCGCCAAGGAAATCTGCCGGTCATCCTGATCATAAAAACTTGCCGCGCCAAAATCGCTCAGCAGGGTGTTGCCATTATGATCTGTTAAAATATTATGCGCATACAGGTCGCTGTGCATAATTCCGTTACGGTGCAAATGCGCGGTAACGGATGCTATGGTAGCAGCAATTTTTAATACCCGGGCGGCGCTAAGTGTAGTTTCGGGTTTAAAAACATCCCGGGTGCAGCTGGCAAAACTTGGGGGCAGGCCGAGGTTAAAGAATCCTTCCGGGATGAGTTCCATTACTAACCCTTTTTTGTTTTGGGGATGGTTGGCTATCTCGCCGATCAGTTTCACCAACCCCTCATGATTGCCCGCAACAATACAGGCATCCATTTCATCCTGCGGTAGCCCGTCGCTGGTAACCGCGCCTTTAAAAATTTTAACCGCTACATCTTTTGCAATACCCTGCTTATTCCATACGGCCTTTGATATGATGCCCGATGCGCCTTCGCCAATTTGCTGCTCAATTTCAAGTTCGTTCCAATCAATGCTATCAATTGGCTTAACATGATGCTTATGATTGAATTTATTGCCCGAAAAAGCCAGCCATGAGAGTTTGGGCATGGACAATAACCATTGAGGAAGCTCATCAAGTTGATTAGCCGCTATGCGTAGTAACTCCAGGTTTTTGCAGTTGGCTAATGACGAAGGCAATGCTTTCAACCGGTTGCCTGCAAGCATCAGCTTTTGCATCCTGTGGCAATTGCCTGTTTCGGCTGGTAACTCATTTATCCGGTTGTTGGTAAGGATGAGCCAGCGCAAATTAGGATTAATTGCTTTAGCGGGTACGGTTTCAATCTGGTTTGATTTGAAGCCAACAATATCCAGCAGCGGGCAATCTCCCAAAACTTCGGGTAAAACGGTGAATTGATTTTCGGAGCAAAAAAATATCTTCAGCTTTTGCAGGCGACCAAAATCGGAAGGCAATAAACGAAGGGCATTGCCGGAAAGATCAAGGTATTCGAGTGTATCGGCCAGTTCAAAAATCTCTTCAGGAAAACTGGTAAGCTGCCCGGAAAGTTTAAGTGTAGTTAATCCTTTTAATTCGCCGTTTTTTAGCTGTTGTAGTGTTTGCATAGCTTATGGCAAAGGTAAATATTTTCACGGGCCGATTAAGGTAGTAGCGGAACAACGGGAGTGGCGTGTTGATCCTGCCCCCGACTAATTTAGCACCGGTATTCAATTACCCATTTATTTAACCTTTAATTTACGTAGGTTGTTTATTTTTGGCCGATGCAACAATTTGACACCCCTGCTGCCGATGCCGAGCTGTTGGAACTGCTTAAGGAAGATGATCTCAACGCTTTCGACGTATTGTTCAACCGTTATTGGAAATCGCTTTTTATTGCCGCGCAGGTGAGGGTGGGTGATGAGGAAACTGCGAAGGATATTGTGCAAACCCTGCTGATTGATGTTTGGCAAAAGCGTAACGAAATACAGGTAAACACCAGCCTTGAGCAATTTTTGCATGGCGCGGTTAAGCGTAAGGTACTCCACCATTTTCGCTCCGAAAACATCAGGCAAAACGCTATGGAGAACGCTTTGGAGCGGATGGGAAACCTGATTCATAGTGAAGACAACCTTTCATCCTACTTCAACCTGGAAAAAATTGTGAGCGAAGAAGTGGAGGAAATGCCTGTTAATATGAAACGGGCCTTCCTGCTTCGCAGCGACAGTTACTCGGTAAGGGAAATTGCCGAAAACCTTAACCTGGCCGAACAAACGGTATCCAACAATATCACCGAAGCGCTGAAGCGTTTAAAGCGCCGCCTTAAGATGGAATACCCCGACAGGTACCTCAACTGCTTTATTTGTCTCGTTATCCTGTTTACAAAAAGTTAACGTAAAGTTGATTTAAAATAGAAGTAGTAAAAGCGGTTTTGTGCAACATATCCATAAACAGCACAGAACTGAATGGATCCGCAGGAGCTAAAAAACTTAATTGACCGCTACCTAAAAAACAACGTTACCGAACAGGAACGGAAACTTGTTGACGAATGGTATCAATCGTACAACGAAACCGATGAACAGGTATCGGCCGAAAAAGAGCAGCATATAAAAAGCGGGATCTATGGCTACGTAAAGTCACATGTAACTACTCCCACTGCAAAAATACGCCGCTTAAATATTTTTAGCTATGCGGCCGCGGCCGCTATAATTTTACTGGTTGGCGCAGGACTGCTTGTGCGCCGGGCAGTAATAACCCGGCAACAGCAGCAACAACAAGCCCCGGTATTTGCCACTTATAAAACCAAAACAGGCCAGGTAAAAAAACTCGAATTGCCCGATGGTTCAACCGTTTGGCTCAATGCCTTGTCGAGCATCAGGATAGGCACGAGCTTTAATAACACGGCTACCCGCAAGGTTTACCTGGATGAAGGCGAGGCCTTTTTTGAAGTAAAGCATGATGCCGCGCATCCCTTCCTGGTAGTAACCAATAGCGTAACCACCAAGGTGCTGGGAACTTCATTCAACGTAAAAGCTTATAGTCAACTGAACTACGTTGCGGTAACGCTGCGCACAGGCCACGTGGAGGTAAGCGATAAACACGGAAAAATGGCCGTATTGATGCCTAACCAAAGGGCTACCTATACCATAGGGCAGCAGGCTTTTGTGCTGAGTAAATACAACGGCGAAAAAAGCCGTGGCTGGATAGAAGGCCGCACCGCCCTCAGCAACGCGTCATTCCGGGAACTGGCCATGACCGTGAATAACATTTACGGGGTAAAAGTGACCAGCGCAAACAATCAAACAGATACCTATAAATACAACATCATCATCACCAGTCAGCACACGGTTGATGAAACCATGAGGCTAATATGTTCCATCCACAAAAACAGCAGCAGGAGGCGAAACAATGAAGTAACCGTTTACTGAAAATAAAAAAGCCCGGTCTGTAGCAGACCCGGCCATTAGATTGCAAAGCACAATAGATTGAGCCCTATATGCTTATGCCCTTAGTTTCTCTGTTTACAATTCACTAAGAACTCAAAAGTATGAAAAAAAACTTACGTTGCTTAAGTAAAGCTATGCGTATCACTTTTCTGATTTACACCATGATTATCGCGGGCGCGGGTGTATTGATTGCCGCCCCGAGCACCGGACAGATTTTTGAAAGACGCGTTAGCGTTTCCCTTTCAAACGAAACCCTGTTAACTTCCATAAAAAAGATTGAAGCCGCCGGTAACATTGAATTTGCTTACGACCCTAAAACCATTGCCCAGGCAAATGCGCAGGTTAAAAACCAAAGCTTTAGCCACGAACGCTTGGAAACCATTTTAAAGGCGGTTTTTGGCAATACGAACATTGGTTTTAAAGAGGAGGTAACAGGCACCGTTACCTTGTTTAAAAAAGACCCGCCGAAAGCTGCACCCGGCAAAGTAACCGGTAAAATTGTTGATGAAAAAGGCGAGCCGCTTACCGGCGCTACAGTGATGCTGCTTGAAGCAGGCAAAGGCGCGCAGGCCGATGTTAACGGTAATTTTACCATCAGTGCCGATGAGGGCGTTTATACGCTGGTGGTAAGCTTTATCTCGTTCGAATCGAAACGTGTACCGGGTATCAAAATTAAATCGGGCGAGGTTAACGCGCTTAACCCTATTACCCTGGTAGCGCAATCGGGCACGCTGAATGAGGTGTTGGTAGTAGGCTACGGCACGCAGAAAAAGCAAAACCTCACCGGCGCGGTTGAGCAGATCACCTCAAAGGCGCTCGAAAACCGTTCGTTACCTAACTTAACCCAGGGCTTGCAGGGTGTTATACCTAACTTAAACCTTGTGCCTTTGGATGGTAAACCAATCCAATCGCCAACGTACAACGTAAGGGGAACAACCTCTATCGGCCAGGGTGGTAACGCGTTGGTATTGGTTGATGGTGTTGAGGGCGACCCAAGCCGGATCAACCCTAATGATGTGGCCTCCGTATCGGTATTGAAGGATGCTGCTTCGGCTTCTATTTATGGCGCCCGCGGCGCTTTCGGCGTTATCCTCATCACCACAAAAAATCCGGGTAAAGAGAAAACCAGCGTTACCTACTCGTTCAACCAATCCATTAAAAGCCCAACTACGGTACCTAAATTTGTTACCGATGGTTACACTTTTGCCAAAATGTTTAACGATGCCTGGAGCGCCTGGAATGATTACTCGCAAACACCGCAAAATATCAACAAAACGGTAAAGTTTTCTCAAGCTTACCTGGAAGAACTAAGAAAACATTCGCTTGATCCGTCGCTGCCCTCTACTATTGTAAACAGCGCCGGCGAATATGAGTATTATGGCAATACCGACTGGTACAAGCTTTTATATAAAAACCATAACGCGGCCCGCGAGCACAATTTAGCGGTATCGGGCAACAGCGGCAAGGCCGACTTCCTGATCACCGGCCGTTATTACGCGCAGGATGGTTTATTCCGCTATAACTCGGATGATTACAGCATTTATAACTTAAGGGCCAAAGGCTCATTGCAGGTATTTCCGTGGTTAAGCATTTATAACAATGCCGACTACTCGAACATGAAATACCACAACCCGCAAAACGTGGGCGAAGGTGGCAGTGTTTGGAGAAATATCCAGGACGAGGGCCATACTATGGTTCCCTTGTTTAACCCTGATGGTACGTTAACTTATTCGGCAGCGTACTCGGTAGGCGATTTTTACTACGGCAAAAACGGTATCAATTTTGATAACCGTGTATTCAGGAACACTACCGGTTTTGTAGCCCAGTTTTTTGATAACACCTTCCGTGTAAAAGGTGACTTCACCTTCCAAAATACCGATAACGGCAAAAACAGTAAACGTGTGCCTGTAGCGTACAGCCGCAAACCCGGAGTGATCGAATATGTTGGTACAGCCTATAACGATCTGGAGATCTATAATCAAAGCACCCAGTACATAGCTACCAACACTTACGGCGAATTTGAACCAAAACTAAAAGGTGGCCACTATTTTAAAGCTTTAGCAGGTTTCAACTTCGAGCAGTCTACCCAAAAAGCGCTTGATGTTACGCGTAACGGTTTACTTTCTGACGATGCTACAGATATTAACCTTGCCCTTGGCCAGGGGATAACTACTGTAGGAGGTTGGGATAAGTGGGATATTGTAGGTGGTTTTTATCGTTTAAACTACTCTTTTAAAGATCGCTACCTGGTAGAGGCAGATGGGCGCTACGATGGTTCATCAAAATTTCCTTCCGATCAGCGTTATGCTTTCTTCCCTTCGGTATCTGCCGGTTGGAAGATCTCGAACGAACCTTTCTGGAAAGTATCGAAAGAATTGATCACCAATTTAAAAGTAAGAGCTTCTTACGGCTCATTGGGTAACGGTAGCATAGGTTCATACGCGTTCCAGGAGAAATTTAAAATTGAAAAATCACCAAGGATCCTGAATGGTGTGTTGCCTCAAAAAACCGGTCAGCCGGGTGTGTTGCCTGATGGTTTAACCTGGGAAACTTCAAATACCCAAAACCTTGGTTTGGATCTGGGCATGCTGTCAAACCGCTTAACAATTTCGGGTGATGCCTATATCCGCAAAACTACCGATATGTTTACCGTAGGTATGACTTTGCCTGCCGTTTTTGGCACCGATGTACCTAAAGGTAACTATGCCGACCTTAAAACAAAAGGCTGGGAGGTAACTATAGCATGGCGCGATAAATTTAACGACGGTGCCAAACCCTTTAACTACGGTTTAAGGTTAACCATGGCCGACTATACTTCCAAAATCACCAAGTACAACAACCCGGATAAACGCCTTAGCGATTATTATGCAGGCCAAACCGTAGGCGAGATCTGGGGTTTTGAAACAGCCGGTTATTTTACCTCGGCACAGGATATTGCCAACTCGCCTAAACAAACATTGATCAAGGCTTCAACAACCGGTCAGCTTTTACCGGGCGATATCAAGTTTAAAGACCTGAACAATGATGGTGTAATTGATTTTGGCGATCAAACCGTAAATAAACCCGGCGACAGAAAAATTATTGGTAATGCCACCCCTCGATATACTTATGGTATTGGTGTGGACGCTGATTGGAATAACTTCTTTTTCTCGGCATTTTTCCAGGGCGTAGCCAAACGCGATTGGTATCCGGGCTCGGAAGCAAGCGTTTTCTGGGGACAATATAACAGGCCTTACAACAAAATTCCCGCGTCGCAATTGGGCAAGATCTGGTCGGAAGATAATCCGAATGCCTATTTCCCTCGTTACAGGGGCTATACCGCCCAGAATGGCTCGGGTGAGTTAAGTCAGGCACAAACCAAATACATGCAAAATGCGGCTTACCTGCGTATGAAGAACGTACAGGTAGGTTATAACCTGCCATTACACCTGATTCAGAAAATAAAGCTGAACAGCCTGCGGGTATTTGTATCGGGCGAGAACCTGTTAACATGGTCGCCGCTTTATAAAGTTACCAAAGACATCGACCCTGAAAGCATCAACGGATCAGACAGGGTACTTACCGATGGTAAAAGCGGTAACGGTAACAACTACCCGATATTAAAAAGTGTAACCATAGGTTTAACGGCAACATTTTAATCATTAAAAAAAGCTACAGATATGTTTTCTTTAAAATCAGCATACGTAAAGCTATCCGCAATAATGCTTTTTGTGAGTTTTATTGTAGTTAGCTGTAAAAAATTAGACCAGGCGCCGCAGGATACCGCCAAAAGAAACGATGTTTTTGGCAACGTAACGGGCCTGCAACTATACGCCAACTCGTTTTATGAAATACTGCCCGACGCCGGCGCGGTAGTACGAGGCGATGCCATGGCCGATTACGCGGCCAGAACATCTGTTCCCGACTTTTTAAGGCCGGGCGCCTATGGCCCACGGCAAAGTACCGATTGGGTATGGACCGGGCTGCGAAATATTAACTTTTTTATAGAAAATTGTAATAACCCCAAAGTTGCGCTTGCTGATCGCCAGCACTTTATTGGCCTTGCACGTTTTTTCAGGGCCTGGTTTTACTTTGACAAACTGAAACGCTTTGGCGATGTGCCATGGTACAGCAAAACCATGAAGGTCGATGACCCGGCGTTGTATAACCCAAGGGATAAAAGAACCCTGGTGGTCGATTCGATCATTGCCGATCTGGATTATGCCGGTACGTACATTAAAACAACAGATAACACCCGCAGCTTGATTACTAAGTACACCGCTTATGCCTTTAAATCGCGCGTTTGCCTTTTTGAGGGCACTTTCCGCAAATATCATGACGAATACGGCCTGCAGGCTTCAGTGAACGGCCTGTTAACCCAGGCTGCAGAGGCCGCACAAAAAGTGATGACCGAAGGCGGCTTTAGTTTAAATACAGCCGGAGGTACAGATAAATCGTACCGTGCGTTGTTTACCGGCCAGGCTCCCGTAGCATCAGAGGTGATTTTGGCTGCGATCTCAGATCCTGCGTTGGGGGTTTTTAATGATTCGAATTGGTACTGGACAAGCGCTACCTACGGCGACCGGTTAAGCCTTATCCGCACATTTGTAAATACCTATCTTAACATTGATGGCACACCGTTTACGGATAAACCAGGTTACAAAACCATGCCGTTTGTTGAAGAAGTAAAAGGCCGCGATATGCGTTTGCAGCAAACCATCCGTATGGGTAACTACAGCCGCCTTAATGGTACAACACAACAAATAGCCCCGCCTGTGTTTTCCTATACTTACACCGGGTATCAACCAATTAAATTAACGCAGGATGATGCATCGATGGATGGCGGTAAAAGGAACACTAACTCGGTGCCAATTATGCGCTATGCCGAGGTGTTGTTAAACTATGCCGAAGCCAAAGCCGAGTTAGGCACGCTTACCGATGCCGACTGGAATCAAACCATCGGCGCTCTACGTCGCAGGGCCGGTATTACAGGCAATACGGCTACCAAACCCGTTGTTGTTGATCAATATCTTAAAAACAACTATTTCCCGGCTATTTCGGATGCTTCGATATTGGAGATCCGCCGCGAACGCGGTATCGAGCTCGCGTTTGAGGGTTTCAGGTTTTATGATATTGTACGCTGGAAAAGAGGCGAACTGATGGATCAAACCTGGAATGGCTTTTACGTACCGGCATTGAACGTTCCGATGGATTTGAATGGTGATGGCGTACTGGATGTATGCTTTTACACCACGCTCCCGGCTAAGGAAAACCAGGTTGCCGGTGTAACCTACGTAAACGTTGCCCCTACATTGGCCAACGGTACGGCAAATCCGCAGCGGCTTAACAGCGATAACGAACTTACCTGGTTAACCACTATTGCGCGTAAATGGGATAACAAGTTTTATCTTTACCCGATCCCTGAAACCGACAGGCTTCAAAACCCTAAATTGGGCCAGAACCCGGGTTGGGAACAATAAAAGATACATCGATTATGAAAGTAAAACAGTTTTTATTCAGCGCGTTATTGGCGCTGCTCAGCCTGCCGGCGGGCGCCCAGCATTTAATTGTAGCAACCTTTAACCTGAGGTTCGCCAACCCCAGGGATACAGGCAATCTTTGGGTAAACCGGGCGCCTGTTGCCGCCGCGCTGATTCGTTTTCATCAGTTTGATGTTTTTGGTACCCAGGAGGGCCTCAAAAATCAGCTGGAAGATCTGAGTACCGCCCTGCCTGGTTACGAACGCTACGGCTTAGGTCGTGACGACGGGAAAGACGCGGGAGAGCACTCGGCTATATTTTTCAGGAAAAGCCGTTTTACGTTACTCAAAAAAGGTGATTTCTGGTTGTCTGAAACGCCTGATAAACCAGGCTTAGGCTGGGATGCAACCTGCTGCAACCGCATCTGCTCATGGGTGTACCTGCAGGATAAGGAAAGTAAAAAGAAATTTTACTTCTTTAACGCCCATTTTGATCACCAGGGAAAAGTAGCCCGTGAAGAAAGCGCAAAGCTGATCCTGAAAAAGATCAAGGAAATTGCAGGTTCAGAAAAAGCCATCTTTACCGGCGACCTGAACGGCGACCACCAAAGCACGTGGTACCAGCGTTTGGCTACCTCGGGCTATTTGGTTGATACCTACAGCCAGGCCGCGCAACCTTATGAGTTTAACCCATCGTTTAACTCATTTGGCGAGGAGATTAAACGCAGCGGCGTTATCGACCATATTTTCACTACCGGTAAGGTTAATGTGCAAAGATGGGGAATCTTGTCTGATAGCTATCACGGTAAATATCCTTCGGATCATTTCCCGGTGCTGGCCGAGTTGAGTTTGTAAATTCAATACTCATTTGTAGAGGGGTTGCCGAACAGGCAACCCCTTTTTTTATATCCCAATTGATTATTGCTTGTATTTAAGCAACCGGCATCGCCTTAGGTGCATGCAGGTTAAGATGTGAATAAACAGGTTTATTAAACGCTGTTTTTTACACTTTTTGTCAACTAATGTCTTTTATTTTATCATTTTTTCATGATAACGGATTGGGGTTGAAAGTTTCATTAAAAAAACCAACATTTATTAAAGTATTAAAAACAAATAAGATATTTTTATAACATAAAACCCCTATTTATGTCGATAAAAGTAGCTATCCGTCATTTCACAAGTTACAAATACGATAAACACATCACCCTTTCGCCCCAGGTTATCCGCTTACGCCCGGCCGCGCACTCGCGAACCATGATTAAAGGTTACTCGCTAAAGATACTTCCCGAAAAGCATTTTATTAACTGGCAGCAGGACCCTTTCGGCAATTACCTGGCGCGTATCGTCTTCCCCGAAAAGGTAAATGAGTTTAGCGTTGATGTAGAGGTAATAGCCGATATGGTGGTGATCAACCCCTTCGATTTTTTTGTGGAAGAGTACGCTGTTCACTACCCTTTTAATTACGACGACACTTTAACCAAAAACCTCGCCCCATATCTGGAGGTTACCGAACGGGGCCCGCTGTTGATGGACCTGACAGAGAAAGCCAGCGAGTTACTTGAAAAAAACACCATCACGCAAAACTTCCTGGTTACCCTTAACCGTTTGCTTTATAACGAGATTGCCTACAATATCCGGATGGAGCCGGGCATCCAATCATGCGAGGAAACTTTGTCGCTCAAATCCGGATCGTGCCGTGATACGGCCTGGCTGCTGGTTCAGTTACTGAGGCATTTTGGTTTGGCCGCCCGCTTTGCTTCGGGCTACCTGGTACAGTTAAAACCGGATATTAAATCGCTGGAAGGCCCGTCGGGGCCCGAACAGGACTTTACAGACCTGCACGCCTGGACAGAGGTTTACCTGCCCGGTGCCGGCTGGGTAGGGCTCGACCCAACTTCGGGCCTTTTTGCGGGCGAGGGCCACATCCCCCTGGCCTGCACACCCGACCCGCAAAGCGCCGCCCCGATCAGCGGTTTTTCTGAACCTGCCAAAACGGAATTTCATTTTGAAAATACCATTACCCGTATTGAGGAAAAGCCACGGGTAACCAAACCATTCTCAGACGAGCAATGGAATGATATTATGGCCCTTGGCGACCAGGTGGATGCCGAATTTGAGGCCAATAACGTACGCCTTACGATGGGCGGTGAGCCCACTTTTGTATCGGTAGATAATTACGAGGCGCCCGAATGGAATTCGGCCGCCGATGGTGAGCATAAACGCCGCCTGTCCAACATCCTGTTCCACAAACTAAAAGACGAATATGGAACCGGAGCGCTGATGCAGTACGGGCAAGGCAAGTGGTACCCCGGCGAACCCCTCCCCCGCTGGAAACTGGCCTGCTACTGGCGAAAGGATAATGTACCGCTGTGGAATAATGACGCCCTCATGGCCGATCTGAGTAAAGATTATGGCTTCGGCCCCGGGGATGCCGAAAATTTTATGCGTGCCCTTACGCGGGAGCTGCACATCGACAGTAAAAATATTACGCCTACCTACGAAGACCCTTTTTATTTTTTGTGGGAAGAAAGCAAAACCCCCATCAATGTAGATCCCCTGAAGGTCGACCTGAAATCGCCGTTGGAAAGGCAAAAACTGGCCGAGCTGCTTAACAGCGGCCTTAACGAGCCGGTTGGTTTTGTTGTGCCCATTAAATGGGACATCGGTCAAAATAACTGGCAAAGCTGCAAATGGTCGTTCCGCCGCAACAACCTGTTTTTGGTTCCGGGTAATTCGCCGGTAGGATTGCGCTTGCCGCTGGATTCAATTCAATACGTTGATGCCGCCGGGCAGGAGGAACTGCCGGAGCGAAGTTTATTTGCCGAGGTAGACGAACTGCCGGGTGCCGGCAACCTGCCCCCCGAGCAAGGCAGCAGGTTCAATAACAGCGATATTATATTTAAAACCGCCCTGGTAGTTGAGGTAAGGCAGGGCAAACTGTTTGTCTTTTTCCCGCCGACGAGCTATTTTGAACATTATCTGTACCTCGTTAACGCGGTTGAGCGCACAGCCGAAAAGCTCAAGGTCCCAGTATTGATAGAGGGCTACGATCCGCCAGCGGATAACCGGGTTACCAAAATGATGATCACGCCCGATCCGGGGGTTATCGAGGTAAATATCCACCCGGCATCAAGCTGGCGCGAACTGGCCCGTAATTATGATATTTTATATAAAAAAGCAGCCGAATCGCGCCTCGCTACCGAAAAATTCAATATCGATGGCAGGCATACGGGTACCGGCGGCGGCAACCACGTAACCCTTGGCGGCGAAACCCCGGCGGATAGTCCGCTGTTGCGCAGGCCTGATGTGTTGCGCAGCTTTATCACTTTCTGGCAGCACCACCCTTGCCTGTCGTACCTGTTCTCTACCCAGTTTATCGGCCCTACAAGTCAGGCCCCCCGTGTTGATGAGGGCAGGATGGAAACCCTTTATGAACTGGAGATAGCCTTTCAGCAAATCCCCGATCTGAAAGAAAATGAAGTGCCGTTTTGGCTGGTTGACAGGATCTTCCGTCATTTTTTAACGGATATCACCGGTAATACCCACCGCTCGGAGTTTTGCATCGATAAATTATACTCGCCCGATTCATCGAGCGGGAGGCTGGGTATCCTCGAGTTCAGGGGTTTTGATATGCCGCCGCATTACCGTATGAGCATGGTGCAGTTCCTGCTCATCCGTACGCTGCTGGCCTGGTTCTGGAAAACACCATACAACCATAAACTGGTACGCTGGGGTACCGAACTGCACGATCGTTTCCTGCTGCCCCATTATTGCTATAAAGACATGACCGAGGTAGTAAACAGCCTGCGCGATGCCGGTTACGGTTTTGATATCTCCTGGTTCGAGCCGTTTTTCAGCTTCCGCTTTCCCTTCCTGGGCGAATTGCAGGTTGACGATATCAACATCGAAATAAAAATGGCTATCGAACCATGGCATGTACTGGGCGAAGAAATGTCGAGCTCCGGGACCTCCCGCTTTGTTGATTCATCGTTAGAGCGGGTGCAGGTGAAAATTTCAGGCCTTACCGATTCCCGTTATACCTTTTTATGCAACGGCCTCAAAATTCCGCTCAAAAGTACGGGCGTACAGGGCGAATATATTGCGGGTATACGTTACAGGGCCTGGCAGCCGCCATCGGCATTACACCCAACTATCGGGATTGATACGCCGCTGGTGTTTGATCTGTATGATAACTGGACACAGAAATCAATAGCAGCATGCCAGTACCACGTTTCGCATCCCGGCGGGCGCAGTTATGACACCTTCCCGGTAAACAGTTATGAGGCCGAGGCCAGGGTAATTTCACGCTTTTTTGATTTCGGTCATTCGGTTAACCTGGTAGAGCCCGCAGCAAGCCGCCAAACGGCCGGGGGCAGGTTTGTTACCAAAATGAATATATTGCCACAGTATACCATCACACAACAGATGGTCAACCCCGAGTACCCTTACACGATGGATTTGAGGCGATATAAAAATGCTAACAACTTATAGCGAAAAATAAGAGATTTGAAGCATGATTGAAACGTACCTGCAACAGGCCGGTAACACTGCCAGCCCTTTTTTTGATGAGCTTGCGGCTCCGGGCGGCAAGGTACGCGAGCATTGGAAAAAACTGGCGCATGCCTACGATGAGCTCGGTATCGAGAAAATGGAGCAGCGCAGCAGGGAAATAAGCCAGGAACTGCGTGATAATGGGGTTACCTACAACGTGTACAGCGATCCCGATGGCATTAACCGCCCCTGGAAGCTGGACCCGGTGCCCATGGTTTTTAGCCAGCAGGAATGGGAAACCATTGAACGGGGGTTAACCCAGCGCGCCGAGTTGCTGAATTTGATCTTAACAGACATTTACGGCGACCGCAGACTGATTAAAGAAGGTTTTATTCCCTTTGATCTGGTGTTTACCCACAAGGGTTTTTTACGCCAGGCCGATAAGATCAAAATACCCGGCAAATTCCAGCTTATCCAATACTCTGCCGACCTGGTAAGGGGGCCCTTAGGAAAAATCTGGGTATTGCATGACCGTACTGATGCCCCATCGGGTGCGGGTTACACGCTGGAGAACCGGGCCGCCATGACAAGGGTATTCCCCGACCTGATCCGGGAGAACCAGGTGCGCAAGATCTCATCCTACTATCAAACATTAAAAAATACACTCACCAAACTCACCCTTCAAAATAAAGAAAACCCAAGGGTAGTATTGCTGTCGCCGGGTACGGCCAACGAAACTTATTTTGAGCATGCCTATCTGGCCTCATCATTAGGTATTACCCTTGTTTTTGGGCAGGACCTTACTGTGAGCGATGGTTATGTTTGGCTCAAAACCCTGCGCGGCCTTGAAAAGGTAGACGTTATTGTGAGGCGCGTTGACGATATTTTTTGTGATCCGCTGGAGTTTTTTAGCCAGAGCCATTTAGGTGTTGTGGGTTTGATGGAAGCCATTAGGCAAAAAAAGGTGACCGTAATTAATCCCCTCGGCTGCCGGATATTGGAAAACCCCGGATTGATGGCCTTTTTACCTCGCCTGTGCAGGCATTTATTAAATGAAGAACTCATACTTCCATCGGTAGCCACCTGGTGGTGCGGGCACGAAAAGGAACGGAAATATGTATTTGATAACCTGCCATTCCTCATCGTACGCTCCACCTATCGTAATAACGAAGCGCCGCTGTATATAGGCAGCGAGTTAAGCAAAAAGCAGATAGAGGAATTAAAGAAAGAGATCAATACGCGTCCGTATTTATATGTGGCGCAGGAGGTGGTTAACCTCAGCACCACCCCATCGCTAATTGATAACAACCTGGAGGCCAGCAATGCTATTTTCAGAAGCTATGTAGTGGCCGATACTGAAAAACAGGTATACCACGTAATGCAGGGCGGCTTATCAAGAAGCTTTCCTGCCAAAAATGGTTTTATTATTTCCAACCAGTCGGGCGGTATCAGTAAGGACACCTGGGTGTTGGGGCCGTTGCCGCAACATCCGCCGCAGCAACCGGCCAGCCAGCAGCCTTTAAGGCAGGTTAAAAACATTTTGCCAAGTCGTACCGGCGAAAGCCTTTTCTGGCTTGGTCGTTATTTAGACAGGGCGGTAAGCAACGTGCGGATGATGCGCATCGTACTAAAAATATACAACGAGCGCGATGACGAGATCCACCCGGAAACCGACCAGACGCTGGTGATCCTGCTAAAAAGTCTGAGCGCCTTAACCGGTACACTCCCCGGCTTTGCCGCCGAAGATCAGGTTAAACTAACCCAGCCCGAGAGGGAGCTTCTTTCCCTTGCCGTTGAAACCGGCAGACCGGGCACTTTGGCTCAATCCCTGCAATCATTTTTAATTAACGGCTATGCCGTGCGCGACAGGCTAAGCCTCGATACCTGGCGGATATTGGATAGCATCTCTGAAGAGCTGGAACTGATGAAGGAGAACGGTAACAACCTGCACAAAATTTACCATAACCTCGATCAGTTTATCATCAAGCTGATGGCCTTCATCGGCCTTAACAATGATAACATGACCCGGGCATCAAGCTGGCGCCTACTCAATACAGGTCGCTTTTTGGAGCAGGCCATGAATACCTGTACCATTCTGCAATCGGCGCTCGCTATCGAAGTGAAACCCGACGTAGAGAAACAGTTGATGGAGCTGGTGCTGATGAGCCACGAAAGTTTGGTTACCTACCGCTACCTGTACCGCTCAACACTCCAGATGCAGGGGGTGCTCAATTTGCTGCTGATCAATGAAGATAACCCTAAATCAGTTGCGTTTTTAATTTCGAAGATTGACGAGCATCTGAAGCAGCTCCCGGACAATAACAGCGAGGGCGGACTTAGCCCGGCGCGGAAAAAGCTATTGGAAGCGTTAACCATGATCAGGCTTTGCGATGTAAATAAACTGGTGATGCCGGATGCCGAAGGCGACCTGAGCAAAAAGCACCTGCATGATTTTCTGCACCACTTAATTACTACATTGGGCCAGGCATCGGGCGTTATTTATGAAAGTTATTTCAGCCCCACCCAAAGCCAGTACAGTTTTGTAAAAAGCAATAACCCGCTACCCGAATTATAATGAAATACCAGGTTACCCACATTACCCGCTACGAGTACCAGCAACGGGCCTCGTTATGCCATAACCTGGTTTACCAGGTACCGGTTGATCATACTTTTCAGGAGGTAAAAAAAATAAATTACCAGATCCAGCCCGAACCACGGTTGCTGGCTATGCGCGAAGACTTTTTTGGCAATAAATTCATTTATTTTTCGATAGAGGAGTTTCACCGCAAACTAAGCGTGGAGATAAAAAGCAACGTGGAAATTGCCGAGCCGGCATGGATCAAGGCTGATCCTAAGGCTACCATGCCCTGGGAAAATGTGGTAATCTGGCTGCGGAGCGCCGAGGCTGATAATGACATCCGCCAGTTTTATCTCGAATCGGCACATATCCGCTTTGTTGACGAGATCCGCGATTATACGTTACAATCCTTTATGCCTGGCAGGCCCGTTATGGAAGCAATGCTCGATCTTAACTCGCGCATATTTAGCGATTTTGATTTTACACCGGGCTTTACCGATATCAGTACGCGGGTAGAAGATGTTTTTCTGCATAAAAAAGGCGTTTGCCAGGATTTCGCGCATTTTTCGCTGGCCTGCCTGCGGTCGGTAGGTTTAGCAGCAAGGTATGTGAGCGGCTATATTGAAACGATCCCCCCTCCGGGTAAACCCAAGCTTTTTGGCGCCGATGCCTCGCACGCCTGGATAGCCCTCTACATCCCGGATTTAGGCTGGACAGAGTTTGACGCCACCAACAACCTGTTGGTTAATGACCGCCACGTACGTACCGCCTTTGGGCGCGATTTTGCAGACGTTACACCGTTAAAGGGGATTGTGTACAGCGGCGCCGGCCAAAGGATGATTGTGAATGTGGATGTTAGGCGGATGGAGTGATAAATATGCAGTGTGAGGTATCCTTCAGAGGAAACCGCTTGTCGGCAGATAGTACACCGGCGGTTACCTGCTGTCTGAAAATTTGCTACCCGCGCATCTGCCCGTCGATTTATTATCTTTGTGCATGCGTTTTGATATCATCTCCGTTTTGCCCGGCTTATTGGAAAGCCCTTTCGCGCATTCTATTTTACAGCGTGCGCAAAAAAAAGGGATCTCTGAAATTGTAGTCCACAACCTGCGCGATTATGCTACCAACAAGCAAAAAAGCGTGGATGATTACCCCTACGGTGGCGGCAGCGGTATGGTAATGACCATCCCCCCTTTTGCGGCCTGTATAGAAAAACTACAATCGGAGCGGGAGTATGACGAGATCATTTTCATGAGCCCCGACGGCGAAACCCTTAACCAGGGCATAGCCAACCAGCTCTCCATTAAAAAAAACATCATTATACTTTGCGGCCACTACAAAGGGATCGACCAACGCATCCGCGATATTTATGTTACGCGCGAAATCTCGATAGGCGATTATGTATTATCCGGAGGGGAACTGCCGGCAGCGGTGCTGGTTGATGCCGTGGTAAGGCTTATCCCCGGTGTACTCAGCGACGAAACATCCGCCCTTTCAGATTCTTTTCAGGACGATTTACTGGACGCCCCGGTTTATACCCGCCCGGCCGACTGGAACGGCCACAAAGTGCCCGATATCCTTTTAGGCGGCAATACCCCCGAAATAGAAAAATGGCGCCACGAGCAGGCGCTGGAGCGCACGAGGGCGCGCCGGCCGGACTTGTTGAAGCGGGGTGAGTAGTTATTTTTTTGGTGAGTGCTTGATTGGGTTGATTAAGTGAGTGGTTGTTTTGTCTGAACCGGAATTTTTAGAATGCTGAGCAAATTTCAAAAATTCTAATAATTAGCCCAAAGTCAATCCAGACAAAGTAACCATTCAGCCAATCAACTACTCCCTTTAATCAACCAATTTTCATAAATTCTGCAACCAAATAGTGCATCCTGCATTATAGTGGCATTGCAGCTATGAACCCTTACCATACCGAACGCCAGCTTATTGAACAATGCCGAACCGATCCGGCTGCTTTCGGGCAGGTGTTTGACTGCTGGTATAAACCTGTTTTTGGCTACGTGATGCGCCGTTGCGGCGATTACGATTTGGCCCGCGATATTGCCGCCGAAACATTTCTGAAAGCTTTTTTAAAAATCGGTTCGTTTAAATGGAAGGGTATCAGCCTTTCTTCGTGGCTTTACCGCATTGCCACCAACGAGCTTAACCAGTACTACCGCGCCAGCAAATACAAACCCGAATCGTTACAGCAACTGCTCGAAAACCCGCAGATGGAAAAACTACTGCATGACCACGTCGGCAACGAGCGCGAAATGGTAGAACAGGAACTCAAAGCATTTGATGATTATAACCGCATCCGCCAAAACCTGCTGAAACTGGATATCAAATACCAGGAGGTAATAGCCTTGCGCTATTTTGAACAGAAAAACAATACCGAAATCAGCGAGATACTGGATAAAAACGAGGGTACCGTAAAATCGCTGTTATCGCGCGGGCTCGAAAAATTAAGAAATATGCTTTAAGCATTGCAACCCAAATCAATTAACGCATTATAAGGGTAATTAACATGAAAAATCAGGACGAATTTTTAAAACAAATGGAAAACCTAAAAGTACCCGATGTAAACCCATCCCAACACCAGGAGAAGGTAAAAATGGCCATCATGAATGCCAACCGCTCTGCCGCGCTGGGCCTATGGCTGGTGATATTGCCATGCTATTTTATGATATGCGTATTTATGTATTATCATTTTCACGCAAATACCAATTGGTTCAGTTCGATGTTTGGTGTAATGATACAGCTTGAAAAAGTGCCGTACATTAATTATACCGGGCCTATTGTATTATTTATACTGCCGGTAGTATGCATTATCATCAACCTGCTATCCATTATCCACGTTGGCGTTAAACAAATCGACACTAACAGGCGGATGGCAAAAGAGCTCAACATCAGTATCAGGCTAAAACTATGGAATATTGTATTGATCCTTATCAGTTTCGCTATCCTGTTCGCGTTTATCGCCTTTGCTATGACAGAAAACATCTCCATTAAAAATTAAATTATCATGAAATTAAACTGGTTTACCCGTAAAGGGATTATTTACCTGCCGGTATCAATAATTGGCTGGGTTATATTAACATTAGCAGTTACCTACACGGCAATCGGATCGGTAATTATCGGTAAACATTCAGATTCGGTGGGCGATATGTTTATCAACTCGATATTTAACCTGCTTTTAAACGGATTGGCATACACCGTTATCGCCTACTTTACCGAGCGAAAATCGTAGTCCGAAACAGCGTAGCCATTGTGCGCAATGCCTTAAAAAACCGCAACTGTTTGTTAATAAAAAACCTAAATGTTGAAATTTTTAAATTTGGTTTTTATTTAATGAAAAAAATGCCTAATATTGCAATCCGATTTTTACGGGCTAAAAATCGCTTTAAGAGCTTAAAATCATGGATTTAGTAAAATTTGTTGAAGAGCAATCAGTAGAAAAAAAGCAGCTTCCATCCTTCAAAGCTGGTGATACTGTAAGTGTTCACTATAAAATCAGAGAAGGAAATAAAGAACGCGTTCAGGTTTACCAAGGTGTTGTTATTCAGCGCAACAGTACCGGTGTAACTGAAACTTTTACTGTACGCAAAGTATCAAATGGTATTGGCGTTGAGCGTATCTTCCCTGTTAACTCTCCAAACATTGATAAAATTGAGGTTAACAGCGTGGGTAAAGTTCGCCGTTCAAAACTTTACTACCTTCGCGCGCTTACCGGCAAAGCTGCCCGTATCAAATCAAAACGCGTTTAATTACCTCGCTGCTTAGCAGCATATAAAAAATTAAAAGGCCTTTCTGAAAGCAATTTTCGGTAAGGCCTTTTGCTATGCGATGGTTTTTGAGGTTGGCGTAGCATTTTATCCTATTTTGTGGTATTAATCTTGCAATCTGCCGCGGGTTTAACAATAGTGCAACCCGTTGTTTACAATGGCTTAAGTTTTCAACCTAAGCAGCTTAAATTCCTGGTTGTGAATATGGCGGTAGCGTAATTATTGACACATCGCCTTAAACAACACGCTGAAGTTAATAACTTTAGCTATAGGCCAACCACAGGGATATATTATTGCTAAACCTGCGGCAATTGGGGTAAATTTCCATAACAAAGAAGAGCAGGTGGATTCCCGACCTTGCTCTTCTTTGTTATAACTGATTTATATAATATGTTTATTCTTTTCCTTCGGCGTCAGTAGCTTTCTTAGCACGCGAAGTTGTTTTCTTTACGGGTTGCTCATCAGCAGCTGGATCTTCAGCAGCAACTTGTTTATCCGAAACAACTTCAGGATGATCAACCACCAGCGATGGGGCCGGTGTAACCGCGTTCAGGGTAGGCGTTTCTTCTATAACAGTAGCGGGTTCAACCGGCGTTACAACAGCTGCCTGCTTTGCGGGCGCTTCTTTTACCGGTTCGGGGTCAACCAGTTCGGCTAAAACGGTACGGCCACCTTTTACCACATCGCCTATGTTTACCAATATTTTAGTGCCCAAAGGCAAAAATACGTCTACCCTCGATCCGAATTTAATAAAACCAAATTGCTGGCCCTGCTCAACAACATCTCCTTGTTTTACATACCACACAATACGGCGGGCCAAAGCGCCTGCAATTTGCCTGAACAATACGGTTACGCCTTTGCTGTTTTCGATAGCGATGGTGGTACGCTCGTTTTCGGTTGACGACTTGGGGTGCCAAGCCACCAGGTATTTACCTTTATGATATTTAAAATAGCTAACCACACCTGCTATTGGGTTACGGTTAACATGCACATTTACCGGCGACATGAACACCGATAACTGGATGCGTTTATCTTTTAAAAACTCGGTTTCTTCAGTTTCTTCAATCACAACCACTTTACCATCGGCAGGACAAAGAATAGTGTTTTCGGCCGTTTCGATATCAAAAAACGGGCTGCGGAAAAACTGCAGGATGATCAAAAACAAAGCGCCCGAAAAAATATAAACTATCCATTTTAAAGTATGCGCGGTTGGGAAGTAAAATTGTATCACCGCGTTCAGTACAAAAATGAACAGGATAGTAATTGCAAGCGAGGTATAGCCTTCTTTATGTATGGTCATTATATATAAGTTTTAATACAAAGCTACTAATTTGAAATGAAGTACAGGTAAGCGTATACAATTGGCGCAGCCATCAGTAAACCATCAAACCTATCAAGTAAGCCACCGTGCCCCGGCAGGATCCCGCCCGAATCTTTAACGTTGAGGCTGCGTTTAAACATGGATTCGACCAAATCGCCTAGGGTGCCGAAATTGGAGATAATAAGCGACATGATGATCCATTGCAAAACGGAGTACTCTACATAAAAACGGCTTAAAATATACGCTGCCAGCGCGCAAATCAATATCCCGCCGATAAAACCTTCCCACGACTTTTTAGGCGAGTGCCTTTCAAACAGTTTGTTGCGGCCAAATTTGCTGCCTACCAGGTAGGCGCCGGTATCATTGCTCCACAGCATAATTAAAAAGCCCAGCGGCACATGAAAATTAAATACGCCATCGCCGCGGGTAAAAGCCATGGCATGAAAAAACATAAAAGGCACAACGGCCATCAGCAGGCCCAGGTAAGTGAAGCCGATATTGGTAAAGGGCACCGCCGATTTTTTATACAATTCGCCGATAGCGATAAAACTTAACAACACCGGCAGCAGCAAAATAAACTTATATGCCGGGAAATAGCAGTTGGCCGCGAAAAATAAAAATGCGATTACCCCGGCCAGCCCGCCGGTAAAACGCTCAGGCTCCAGCCCGCCCTGTTTAACCAGCTTGTAAAATTCGAGCAAACAAAACAGGCTTAATAGCAGGTAAAATACACTAAAAACATAAGGGCCTAATAAATTAGACCCAATCATTACGATAATAAAAAATAAGCCGGTTATGGCGCGTTGTTTCATATATTAAGTTGGTTGAGGATCATGATCTCGATAGCCCTGCTAAAATCCTCCTGGTGAATATAAACCTCAATTTCGCCAAAGTTGCGGTGCGATGAATCCTGCTTATTGAGCAAAACAGTATCAATATGGTGCCCGGTAAGCATCTGCTTAACAATTTCTGATCGGTAAAAATTAGTTGAAGTAAAAATTTTAACCCAGTTTTTTTCCATTTAGCTAAGCAGCAAACTTTTCCCTTTGGCTATATTGCGATACATAAAGAGCAAAATTAATATAATTATCAGGCTTAAAGCATAGCTTTGATAATTAAATACGTGCTGATCATCAGGGTTAAGGGATATCTTTTTTTGCGAATACAGGTACATGATCACCACCTGGGTAGCGTTGTTTAAAAAATGCGCCCAAACGCTTGTCCAGATGCTGCCGCTCCACATTACAAAATAGCCAAAAAACACCCCTAAAGCCACACGCGGCAAAAAGGTAAAAAACTCCATATGAAAGGCGCTGAACAGGATGGCCGTGATCCAGATAGCCGAATGCGGATTTTTTGTAAGCCTGATCATGATGGTTTGCAGCGCGCCCCTGAACAAAAACTCCTCGGCAATTGCGGTTAATAAACCCACCACCAGCACCGCGAAAAGCATATCCCAAATGGTTTTCATTTGCAGCATGGCTCCGGTAGCTTTCTGCGCCTGCGCTTCCATGCTCCGCAACAGGTTTTCCAAAGCCTTCATCGAATCGGGCAATACCAGCTTTTCATTGATATTAACCAGTACTTCCATCACCGGCGATGAAAAAAACATGATGGCAAATATAAAAATGAGCAATACCGGGTGGAAATTAAAGGCGGGCTTCAGGTAAGTTTTAGGCTCATTTACAACAAATTTAGCAAACAGCACAGGCGCCAAAAACAAGGGCAGTGTAGTGCCAATTATTTGTAACAGCCATAAGGCCTGCCCCGTTTTAGGGTTTTGTGTATTGAAGCTTAAGGCATCGGTAAAAATTTTTTCGCCAAAAAAGGCCCAGATTAACCCGGTAGCTACCAGCGATAAAACAAAAACAAGCGCTACAGTGCCCACCGAAAGTATAATAAACTGTAAAAACGGCGTTATTTGACCTCCCTGTGGCTGAGGCTGTTGATATGGCTCTTTTATCATTCGGTGTAAAATTCTTATTTTTGCGCTAAAGATAAGGATGTCTGTACAAATAGGAAATATTGATTTAGGGGAGTTCCCGCTGCTGCTGGCGCCGATGGAGGATGTAAGCGATCCACCATTCCGTTATGTATGCAAGCAAAACGGGGCGGATATGATGTACACCGAATTTATTTCGAGCGAGGGCCTGATCCGCGACGCAGCCAAAAGCCGCCAGAAGCTGGATATTTTTGAATATGAAAGGCCTATCGGCATCCAAATCTTCGGCAGCGACATCGATCATATGCGCGAAGCTACCGAGATAGCCACGCTGGCCGGACCTGATTTAATGGATATCAACTACGGCTGCCCTGTAAAACAGGTGGCCTGCCGCGGTGCAGGCGCAAGCTTGCTGCAGGATATTGATAAAATGGTGGCCATGACTAAAGCCGTTGTTGAGGCAACGCATTTGCCGGTTACCGTTAAAACCCGCTTAGGCTGGGATGATAATACCAAAAACGTATATGAAGTGGCCGAGCGCCTGCAGGATGTAGGCATTAAAGCGCTGACTATACATGGCCGTACACGCGCCCAGATGTACAAGGGTGTGGCCGACTGGAGCCTGATTCGCGACATCAAGAAAAACCCGCGGATTAAAATCCCCATTTTTGGTAACGGCGACATCGATTCGCCTGAAAAAGCAGCGGCATGGCGCATGGAATACGAGGTTGACGGCATGATGATAGGCCGCGCCGCTATTGGTTACCCATGGATTTTCCGCGAAATTAAGCACTATTTTAAAACCGGCGAATACCTGGATAAACCCACCATTGCCGAACGTGTTGGCGCCTGCAGGGCCCATTTATATAAATCGATAGAGTGGAAAGGCCCCAAAACAGGCATTTTTGAAATGCGCAGGCATTATTCAAACTATTTTAAGGGGATTGATCACTTCAAAGAGTTCAGGATGAGGTTTGTTACCGCGCCCGACCTGGAAGCTGTAGACCAGATACTGGCCGAAATAGAGGAAAAATATAGCGTTGAGTTGGCGTAATATTTGTTCGCATTCATTATATTTGAAATAAACGATACTTGTAGCATGGTTACCACTATAACTGAGGGTGTTAAGGTTTCCATAGAAACCATATATCAGCCGGAATATTCAAACCCGGTAAATGATCATTTTATGTTCGCTTACAAAGTAAGTATCGAAAACATGACAAACTACGCCATCAGGTTGATGAGCCGTCACTGGTATATTTTTGATTCGAACGGGGCTAAACGCGAGGTAGAGGGCGAAGGCGTAGTTGGGCAGCAACCAATTATTGATCCCGGCCACACCCACGAATATGTATCGGGCTGCAACCTTAAAACAGATATGGGCAGCATGAAAGGCGAATACCATATGGTACGCCTGTTGGATAACGCCAATTTTAATGTTCAGATTCCTGAATTTTATCTGATTGCGCCGTATAGGTTGAATTAATCGCCCCGCCCCCCTGAAGGGGAAGGAATGGCGGTAATGATTAAAAATACGAAGAGCCGGTTTTCATTGTTGAAAACCGGCCTTTTGCTTTGTAGGCTATTTATTCCCTCTGGATTCAGGGAGGATTATCTCCTTCCCCTATGCCCTTGCTCGTGGTGCGGGGCCTGTGCCGGTCTGTGTTGTTGAGCCGGCCTGTATTGTTGAGCGGCCCGCTGGTGTGCCAACAACTGGCTGCGCTGGTGGTCGGAAGCGTTTGGATTGCCTGCCGCCTGCCTGGCTCTTTGGTTACCGGCCTGCGATTCAGGGCTGATGTTACCATGCTGCCCGTTACCTTCCGGGGCCTGGCCATCCGGATTTGATTTTACGTTATGTTGCCTCTGGTTTCCCTCCGGTGTAAATCTGTTACCACCCACCTTGTTCATGGCTGTGGTTTCAGGGCGGCCGTGGTTAACATTGGCAAACTGGCTCCTGTCTTTTTGAGCTACCTGCCGATGATTTTCCTGCTCGGTAGTTGGTTGTATGTGGTTTTCGTTCGCGGCAGAACGTTCCTGAACGGTTGGCTTAGCGGTTACGCCTCCCGGGCCATTAAAGCTGTTATTGTTAACTGTTACGTTATTGTTAATTACCGTTTTATTAACGTAAGTGTTATGCACCACGGTGTTGTTTACATTCACTACGGCTGTGTTGTACTGAAATGAGTTGCCTGCCCAACGCCCGCCAACATAGCCGGTGCCAACATAACCATAACCGTAATTTACGCCGCCATAAAAACCGATGTGCCTGCCCCAGTAACCTTCATGAAACACATAAACAGCACCGTCATACCCCCAGTAGCCGGGTGTCCATAAATAACCTACATGCGGCGGACGCACCCATACGCCCGGTACCCAATAATAGCCGTTATCCGGATCATAAGCCCAGTAGCCGGGCACCCACAGATAACCATCAACCGGGCATGGGGGTTGCGAATAGGTTGGTAAAACAGGCGGAGCTATGTTAATAGAAACACCTACACTCACTTGTGCACGAGCCTTAAAGGCTGTTGCTATAACCAGCAAAAACACGGTAAGCACACTGCTAATCTTTTTCATAATTGATAATTTTCACCAAACTTATCCCCGGTCGATGAATATTAAATTAAGTTTTTAGCAGTTGAATGAACAACAGATGAAGATGAATACCGCGGCGCAGCAACCTGTTGGTTAGCCAAATAAAAAGCCCGACAAAAAATTGCCCGGCTTTTTGTTTTCCCTATTGTTCCCCCTTTAGGGGGGTAGGGGGCTTAATTTCTTCGGCCGTTAAATAAAAACGAGGCATAATAAACCAGCGTAGCAAGTGCGCTTATCGCTGCAACTACATAGGTCATGGCTGCCCACCAAAGGGCGTCTTTAGCCATTTCATGTTCCTGCCCGGTTTGTACAATGGCATAGTTATTATCCAGCCAGGCCAGCGCGCGCCTGCTGGCGTCAAACTCGACCGGCAGCGTAACAAAGCTAAAAAATGTAACCAGCGCTAATGCAACAACACCAATGGCCAATACATAGGGGCTGCCGGAAAAGGCCAGCAGGATGACACCGATAAACAACGTCCACTGCGTAATGGTAGAAGCCACATTAATGGCAGGCACCAACGCCGAGCGGAAGCTAAGCCAGCTATAAGCCTGCGCGTGCTGCACCGCATGCCCGCACTCGTGAGCGGCAACGGCCGCGGCGGCAATGCTGCGGCTATAAAAAACATCGGTACTGAGGTTAACTGTTTTGGTTTCGGGGTTGTAGTGGTCGGTTAATTGCCCGTCGACACAAATAACCTGCACATCAAATATACCGTGAGCGCGCAACATTTTTACAGCCACCTCCTGGCCGGATAAGCCGGATAGTAAACCTATTTCTGAATATTGCTTAAATTTACTTCTGAACCTCCATTGTACAATGAAGCTCACCAGGGCCACCACGATCATCAGCAACCATGCCGAATTGGGGGCTATGTATCCCATAATCAATGAAAGATGATTCATATATATCCTTTATATAATATAATTAAAAATTAAGCGGATTAAATGCTACAACCGCTATATGCAGTTCAAAAACTATTCCGGTTTAAATAAAAGTTTGAGCATGACAGGTGTTTACCGGCAATTTGCCCGCTCTATTAGCTATTTTTGATCATGATCAGTCCCTCATTTTCATATTGGGAACGCACATCATTTATCGATAATGCTGATGTTATCATCATCGGCAGCGGACTTGTTGGCCTTAGCGCGGCCCTCCATTTGAAAAAACTCCGGCCATTATTAAAAGTTTTGGTGCTGGAACGGGGCTTTTTACCATCGGGTGCCAGTACTAAAAACGCCGGGTTCGCGTGTTTTGGTACAGTTTCCGAGCAAATTGATAACATCAACCGCTCTTCTGAAGAGGAAGCCATGCGCCTGGTAGCCTACCGCTGGCAAGGGCTACAGCGGTTAAGGGAAAAACTGGGCGATGATGCTATCGATTATCATCAGCATGGCGGCCACGAGTTATTTATGGACCATGAAGCGGAGCATGCCGGGGTTTGTATGGATCAGATAACGCAGCTGAATAAACTAATGCAGCAAGCCATAGGCAAGCCTGACATTTATTCAGTTGCCGATGAAAAAATAGCAGCATTTGGCCTGGGCGGAGTAAGGCATTTGATATACAATCCGTTTGAGGGGCAAATTGATACCGGTAAAATGATGCGCGCTTTGTTATATAAAGCCTATCAATCGGGGGTGCTGGTTTTAAATAATTGCAGTATCTCAGCCATTGAGCGCGAAGATCAATTCATTGTATTGAACACTACGCAAGGCAACTTCAAGGCATCTGATGTAATTTTAGCAACCAACGCTTTTGCGGGTCAGCTATATCCGGAGCTTGATTTGGTACCCGGCAGGGGGCAGGTGTTGGTTACCAAGCCCATCCCGGGCTTAAAACTTAAAGGCACCTATCATTTTAATAAGGGTTACTATTACTTCCGTAATATTGATGACAGGGTACTGTTTGGCGGCGGCCGTAACCTTGATTACAAAGCCGAAGAAAGCTACGATTTCGGGCATACCGAAACTGTTAAGCAACAACTGATCAGTTATTTGAATAAGGTGATTCTGCCCGGCAAAAACGTGGAGATTGATTATTGGTGGAGCGGGATCATGGGATTTGGCCAGGAAATTGCGCCCATTGTTAAACAACTACAGCCAGGTATTTTCTGCGCGGTGCGATGTAATGGCATGGGCGTAGCGATGGGGAGCCTGGTAGGTGAAGAAGTTGCTGAGTTACTCATCAACTGCCTGTAGTTTTAAAGCCTTTAATTCGTTATGGTAATGGCATGAATCAATCCCCAACTACAGAGCTACTTAGTCGAGCCTTAAAAAGTCGATAACCGAGGATTAATATAATCAATTGGTTGTTGTAAAATTGTTTATAGGCCCCGAACGAAGTGAAAAAAAATCGCCGAAGATTTTTCTTCCAGATATTCATCATTCTTTTGAAGTTCATTGCAGCAGCAGCGAGCATCACATTGATGTTATCGCCTTTAATTCCTTTGTAAAAGTTACGGCTCAGGCGGTGATCTGTTTTCAAATGGCCGATCTTAGGTTCGATGGCGGCTCTTTTGGTGAAGCCTTCCTTTAATTTGTTTTTTCGATAAGCCGTTAGTTTATTGCTGAAGGTTTTTGGGGTATGGATAATGGTTCCCAGTACCTCTTTCCTTCCCCGGTAGCCTCTGTCAACAAATGCTTCTTTGAGTTTATGTCCGGTGAGCCTTTGCTGCTGTTCCAGGGCTGCATCCAGCGTATGTCCGTCGTAATCGTTCCCCGGGATGTTCAATGCCCCGATAATCACGCCACTGTTTTGGGTAACGGTAATCGATACTTTACTGATCAAAAGCGCCCATCAGGCGGATCGGTTTGGCCGGACGGCCAAAATTCTCTTTATAACGCTTCTTAAAGCTATCCTCGAACAGTTGCCAGTTAACATGATCTGCTAAAATGTACAGCGGATGTTTGCTCGACAATTGTTCCTTTAAACCTGGTTGTAAAAACTAAATTTGGTAGTATTTATGGGTTTGTTGAGTATAAATATCTGCAAGCTTTTGATACTAACATAGCAAAAACCTGCAAAATCTATGTTGGTTTTATCAATAAATTTTTGAAAATCAAATCATTAAATGTTTTAAGAGCGATTAACTACGATGAGGAGAAGTTGGCAACCAGAAGGGAGAGTTTATCGGAATATATACTCGCGAACAACGAGGCAATCGCGTCCAGGCAGGGAACCCCTGCGTAGTTTGCGATTGCCTTGTTAGTAATAACGTGCCGAAACCGGCAAAAACAATAAATTTTATTTACCTATCCTGTAAAAATTACCACTATCGGTAACACCATATAAAGCGCCGTCTTTGCCGGTAACCAACGAGCGCCAGCGTTCGTTTTTATCTTTAAGCAAACGTTCTTCGGCTATTACTTTATTGTTTTTGATCACGAGGCGGGCAATGTGCGAACCGCCGAGCGCGCCAACAAACAAATTGTTTTTCCACTCGGGGATGAGGTTGCCGGTATAAAAAGTAATGCCGCAAGGTGAGATGCTGGGATCCCAGTAATACACGGGCTGCGTAACGCCCTCTTTTTGCTGGATGCCCTCCCCTACTTTCTGGCCGCTGTACTCGATACCATAAGTAACTACCGGCCAGCCATAATTTTTACCCGGGCGGATGATATTGATCTCATCGCCTCCCCGCGGACCAAATTCGGCTTCCCATAATTCGCCCGTTAACGGGTTGGCGGTCATCCCTTCGGGGTTACGTAGCCCGTAGGCATAAATTTCGGGCAATACACCGCTTTTGCCGGCGAAAGGCCCGCCCGGAACGGGCTTGCCATCGCGGGTAATGTGTAGAACTTTACCTACGGCGGCGCCCAGATCTTGCGCCTTCATGCGGATATCTTCGGCGCCGTGCTCGCCGGTGCTTACAAACAGGTTGCCTTGTTTATCAAACACCACGCGCGAGCCAAACTGCAAATGCCCGTTGTAAGCCGGTTTGGCATGATAAATTACCTGTACGTTTTCAAGCTTGCTATCGTCGGCAGAGAGTTTTCCTTTTGCTACCGCGAGCTGGAAGCCGCCATCTGCCTGTTCGGAGTAAGTGAAGAACAATGTGCGGTTTTTGGTAAATGACGAATCGAAATTAACATCCAGCAAACCACCCTGGCCGCCAACCGCAATTGCAGGCAGGCCAGTTATATCCTTATCAAAACTGCCGTCGGCTTTTAATATCTTCATGGTACCGCCTTTTTCTGTGATCAGGAAGCGGCCATCGGGCAAACAACGCAATGCCCATGGCGATTTTAGCTGTTTATTGATGACAGTAACAACCAGTTTGGTTTTGGTTTGTGTGCCGCCTATACGGGTTTGACCGGCAACGGCAGGTTTATAATCGCTGTTGGGTTTCTGGGTTTCAACCGGCGGTAACGACTGGGCTTTTACCTGCCCCATGAAGGCACCGGTGCATAATACGCCCATTAAAATAATTTTGTTTTTTACTGGCATGATGGTTAACTGTTAAGAATATATGTGCTATGGTCAAATATAGTTAACAAAATAAGATACAGGCAGGTTTTTGTGTATGGGTTTTGTTACGCAGGCATCAGCGATCCTGAACCGGCGATGGGAGCAGTACTGCTAAAAAAATTAAATTATATTTTAGAAATGTACAACTTATACTATATTTGCAGCCCACCAACGGGGGATTAGCTCAGCTGGCTAGAGCGCTTGCATGGCATGCAAGAGGTCATCGGTTCGACTCCGATATTCTCCACCTGATAATCAAGCATCTACAAAACTTTGTAGGTGCTTTTTTTTGACCTTTCGATGACCGGATCAAGCAAAAAAGGGATCAAGCAAAAAAGTTGGGGGGATAGTTTTATTAGGCATAGATTTTCATTAGTCTAAACATAAAGAACTCGACATTTCTTACTCCTCTGAATTGTGCTCTTAAGGCTTTAATCTTTGCATTGAAAGATTCTGCTGAGGCATTGGTGTGCCTTTTGTCAAAGTAATTGAGAATGGTTTGATAATGGTTTTGGATTGTTCTGGAAACGGTAGCAAAAGCCTTAATACCCGATCTTTCCACTTC
>NZ_QGHA01000008.1 GCF_003148845.1 Mucilaginibacter oryzae
ATGCCCATCTTAGTCCTATAAATATTTGATCATAATACGATGCCATATCATGATTTTATGCGGTCTTAATCTCTCTTTCGAGAGGCTATCCCCCTGACTAAGGTAGGTTACATACGTGTTACGCACCCGTGCGCCACTCTCATGGAACCGAAGTCCCAATCCCGTCCGACTTGCATGTATTAGGCCTGCCGCTAGCGTTCATCCTGAGCCAGGATCAAACTCTCCATTGTAAAATGCTTTGTTTGAATCTCTGACCCTATTATTAATAATAGAATCTGTTCATTATATATCTTTATACAGATTCCGCTTGTTTTATTGTAACTCTTCGGTTTACTTTGACCTTAGTCTTAGCTCACCTCCCGTTACGCTACATGATTTCCATTTCTTAAAAGAACTTTTTCGCCTCCCTTCTCAGTTCAGCTATATAATCTCCGGTTTTAACCGGTTTGATTTGTCAATTTTTTAGCGCGGGAATCGCTCCCTTTCACTTTTTGTTTTGAAGCCTGTTAAACTTCTTCTTTCTTATCAGCTAAACTCGCTTAGCCTCAACTTCTTTCGCTCTTTCAAGCTCCCTTCCGTTCGGGGTTGCAAAGGTAACAACCTTTTCTTTATTTCCAAAACTTTTTTTATTTTTTTATTTCAAGTTTTGAACCGCCTCACCCCTCTCTTTTCTTCCTCGTTTGCGGGCTGCAAAGGTGTGAATTTTTTCTTAGCTATCAAAAAGTTTTTTCAACTTTTTTTAAACCTTTTTCTATTCAACCTTAATTTCAAAAAACAACCCTCTCCCGGTTGAGCGGGGCTGCAAATGTAAAGAGAAAAACCACTATCAGCCATAAGAAATTTTAAATAATTAAAACAATTTCGCAACTCGCTGTAAACCAAGCATCCGTACCCTGATTTAGTGCATGTTTATTATATAAGGCGTTACATTATGGTTATCCGTATATTTGAAATGTATATGAACGAGCATAATTTCCCACCCAATTTCATCGCCTCATTGAGCAAAGAAGATGGTTTCGACGAAGAAAATTTTATAAAAGCGCATCGGTTTGAAGATGCGCCAACCTCCATAAGGGTTAATCCTTTTAAGCTTTCCGATCTAAAAAACACATCAAATGTGCCATGGTGCCCGCAAGGGTATTATCTCGATAGCCGTCCGTCGTTTACTTTTGATCCCCTTTTTCATGCCGGTTGCTATTATGTGCAGGAAGCATCATCTATGTTTATTGACCATATCGTTAAAAACATCCATCAAAATAATGACGATACCATAAAGGTGCTTGACCTTTGCGCGGCCCCCGGAGGCAAAAGCACGTTACTTAATTCGGCCCTGCAACCCGCTGATCTTTTAGTGGCCAATGAGATCATCAAAACCCGCGTACCTATACTGGCCGACAACCTGAGCAGGTGGGGGACTGCAAATACCATAGTTACCAATAACGACCCCAAAGATTTTACCCGCCTCAAAAGCTTTTTCGATATTATCCTGGTAGATGCTCCCTGCTCGGGTTCGGGCATGTTCAGGAAAGATCCGGAGGCTATGAACGAATGGTCGGAAAGTAATGTAAACTTATGCCATCAGCGGCAGGAACGTATCCTGGCCGATGTATACCCGGCTTTAAAAGGAGATGGTTACCTGATCTATAGTACCTGCTCCTACTCGCACCAGGAAAACGAGGATATGCTTGACTGGTTATGTACAGCGTTTGAACTGGAAAGTGTAAGGATCCCGATTAATGACGACTGGGGAATTGTTGAAACACAATCGCCGGTAAAAAAAGCCTGGGGATACCGGTTTTACCCAGGCAAGGTGAAAGGCGAGGGATTATTTGCCTCGTGCCTGCGCAAAAAAGAAAACAGCGGCAACCTGGTTTCCTTTAAAAACAACACACAGCAAAAACTTCCGGGTAAAGAGCTTGACCTGGTGCGCTCATATATTAACAACCCGGACGAGTTTTACTACTTTAAAGTAAATGATGATTGGATGGCTATTAACCGCAATCATAAAGAAAGCCTCAACATTTTGCAGCGCCATCTATACATAAAAAAATCGGGCGTACTTATTGGCAAGCTTGCGGGTAAAGATCTTATACCCGATCATGAACTGGCCTTAAGCGTTATTGTTAATAAAGATGCAGTTTTGCAAACCGCCTTAAATAAAGAACAAGCCATTCAATACCTGCGCAGGGATAACATCGATTTAAACACTACCGATAAAGGATGGACACTGATGACTTACCAAGACCATCCGCTGGGCTGGGCTAAATTACTGCCTAATCGCATCAACAATTATTATCCTAAAGAAATCAGGATTCTTTCGGCTCATCCGCCGCGGGAGTGATAAATTCACCAAAAAAAACGAAGCCGGTTCCGAATACACGGAAACCGGCTTTGTTATACTCCTTTCTTAAGAAACCTGCGTCTTGTAGGCCGATAAACGCTTTTTCAGGATATAAAACTGCAACTTAAAATAGAGCTTTAAATCAAGTTTTAAAAAGCGATTAAATCTTTAACTCAAACCCGGCTCAGGCAAATTTTTGTAATTCCGGTTTACTGAAACTTAAAGCCTAAGCCAATTTGCCAAACCTGGTTGCGGTAGCTGGGTAAATTCTGATCGGCATAAGGCTGGTTCTCGCCTAAATCAATGTTGTACCTTCCGCGGATCTCTACGTTACGGTTAATATCAAAGCTAACACCTACCACACCTGCTACATAGCTGTGCGATGCATCATTATCAATATGGTCTATCGTTCTTACGTCGCCGGTATCGTACGTATTCTTGGTTGATGTTAAGAAAGTAAGCTGCGGACCAACCAATAAATTAAATCCCCTAACTACCCTGAACTTAGCCAGTAAAGGCACATCGATATAATTGGTACGCTGGGTAAAATTGTAATCAGGACCATTAGCCTCGTAACCCTTTTGCGAAAACAAAACTTCGGGCGCGAATGACAGCGGATATGTAATAGGTAAATCAAACGTTAAACCCGCATGCCAGCCTGCAATCGAACTCGAACTGAAACGGCTATCGTAAGCATCAACCGTATTGGAAGCGTTTAAGCCTACGGCAACACCAACCTTGGGTGTATAAAAATCGTCATAACGGCGCTGCGGCTCGCGGCGTTCAACAGGGCGCGGGCGACGATGGCGGGGGCCATAATAATATCCCTGTGCACTTACCGAACCAGCTAAGCTAAAAAGGCATATTGCCAAAAAGAGTAATTTTTTCATCGTTTTATTTGTTTTTAATAGTGTAGTAACGGCAGGCTGCCTGAGCTTTAACCCGCGACGCCCCGGTTACGTATGTATGTTTATAAACGTGATAGATTGCCAAATAACACGAAGGTTTATTAGTGGTTTAATTTTTGTGATAGTTGCAACATCATTTTCATCAAAATTTCAGAATTACGCTACATTTGGCCTATGCAACGCAACAAACTCAGCTTTTCATATCTTATAATTATCATATTTATTTTTTTTGCCGGTGATGCTTTTGGGCAGGGAGAAAGTTATATCCAATCATTAAGCAGGCAAAACCGCTGGGTTGATTCGGTTTATCACAAAATGAGCCGGAAGCAACGGGTGGCACAATTGCTTTTTGTGCGCGCGCATACCAATAAAGGGCAGGCCTATGAAGATTCGGTTGGGCAGGTAATTAAAGAACAGCAACTGGGCGGGGTGGTTTTTTTCCAGGGAGGGCCTGTACGGCAGGCCGCGCTTATCAATAAATATCAAAAGCTGGCCAAAGTACCCCTGCTAATAACCATGGATGGCGAATGGGGCCTGGGCATGCGCCTTGACTCTACCATATCATACCCTTACCAGATGACCTTGGGCGCCATACAGGATAATAACCTGATTTATAAAATGGGGCAACAGGTAGCTTACGATTTTAAGCGCCTGGGTATGCAAATGAACCTTGGCCCCGATATGGATGTGAATAACAACCCCAACAACCCGGTTATTAACTATCGCTCGTTTGGCGATAACATGTATAATGTGGCTAAAAAAGGGATAGCCTACTTTAAAGGCATGCAGGATGCGGGCTTGTTAACATCAGCCAAACATTTTCCGGGGCATGGTGATACCAATGTAGATTCGCATTTTGATTTGCCCTTACTGCCCTATAGCCGGGGGCGGTTAGATTCGCTGGAGATGTACCCCTTTCGCGAGGCCATCAATGCGGGTATCAGTGGCGTAATGATAGCGCACATGAACATCCCATCGTTGGATAAAACACCGAAGTTGCCTTCTACCCTTTCGCGCCCTATTATTACGGGCATTTTAAAAGATTCGTTAAAATTTAAAGGCCTTGTAATATCCGATGCTATGGAAATGAAAGGCGTTACCAAATATTTTCCTAATGGCGAGGCCGATGTAAAGGCATTTATAGCCGGAAACGACATTATTGAATTATCAGAAAATTCGGACCGGGCCATTAACCTGATCCGTAAGGCGGTAAGGCATGGCAGCGTTAGCGCCGCCGAGTTTGAACAAAGGATAAAAAAGATTCTCGCGGCAAAATACTGGACCGGGCTTAACCAATATAAACCAACCTCGCTGGTTAACCTTAGCCAGGATATCAATAGCGATGCAGCTAAAACCCTGGTACAACAACTCAGCGACGCCGCGGTTACACAGTTAAAAAACAGTAACCCAAAGTTCAACCCGTTTTTAAAAACAGCGATTGTGAGCATTGGCGTAACCTCGCCAACGCCTTTCCAGATGGAAACCGCGAAATACTTTCCTAACAGCCGCATATTTATAGTCCATAAGGATGCACCGGCTATCGAAATCAGCAATATCCTTACCTGGCTTAAACAATACCCACAAATTATAGTGGGGATCCATGATACCCGCCTGCGCCCGCAAAGCAAACTTGATTATAACAACGATGTAAAGTTGTTGATAGCCGATCTGGCCTCGCGTAAAAACACAGCCTTCAGCGTATTTGCCAATGCCTATACTATAGCCGGTTTGCCGGGATTGGAAAAGGCCGGCAGCCTGATGGTTTGCTACCAGATGACACCCGAACTGCAAAAATCGGCAGCTAAAGTATTAAGCGGAAGCCTGAAACCTACGGGTAAATTACCGGTGAGCATAAATGCATTTTTTACTACGGGGATGGGGTTGTAATCGAATATTGGAAAGGAGAACGCTCTAAACAAATGTGTCCATTTGAATAAAGCACGAATCAGAATTCATACACGAATTGATTTTCAAACTATACACAATTACCACGAAAATCGATTTTAACCCGTTACAAAAATATTGGCATGTGTAATTTAAAATTTTTACACGAATTGTTACGAATTATCAAATTACACTAATAATACAAAAATGACCATTTGATCGGCGATTCCCTTTTTATCCACTTTTCAACACATAACAATTTTATTCATCTGTTTTTAAACAGGCTCTTAATAGTGCCAAAGCAACAAATTTCCTTTTCATGGCGCAAATTCTTTAACTCATCATCTGTATTGAAGATGTACATATGTATGACTGATGGAAATGGAAAAGGATTAATTGGCAGTTGATTATTGCCGGTTAAAGTTTTGCTAAGCTTGCCTGTTCGCCGATTGAGAACAGCTTTTACCTTGACAAGGTAGTTGGCGAAATTATAACCCCTGATGTGTTATCCCAATGAAAAATAACCTGGGTTGAGGTAACTTCTATCGTGCCGTTATGATTTGTGCCCTCGAAAAGAATGTGAATTGGATAAGTACCGGGCTTTAACGGCGTTAAATAAGAGCTATAATCGTTAGTGGCGGAAACCGGGCTGCTGCCAATGCCGCATTCGGGTATCACGAAAAATATACCATTGAACTGGATATAATAGTCGGATTTGTCGAAATAACTGCCATACTCCAGGCGCGAATTGGTGCAATAACTGTTTTTGGTAGTTGCTGTAAAGCCTATGTAGCTCGAATCGGATTGCGCGCTTTTAATAATACGGGGCGTAAAATTAATCTGCTCGTCGGCAGAGAAATTTGCATTGTAAACCGGTGCCCAGACAGAATCGATTACCGTAACGGTAACTGTATTGGAGGTGATAGCGCCATTGCTGGCTTTAATGGTGTACTGCCCAGCCTTATTAAATTTAACCAGGGCGGCAATAGTATGGGTTTGCAGCGTATCTGAACCTGCCGGGTTGATGGTCCAGGTTACTGCTTTAGTAGTATCTGCACCAACAAGCAGCATCGAATCGGGCTGGTTTATTTTTAGTTTTAATTTACTGATAGCTATTTGACCTGTAGGCGCGTTAGGTTCGCCGTTTTTTGTGCAGGCTGTTATTGTGAACAGAATAAGGCATAATAACAATAATGCAGGGATACTATTTAGGCTTGTCATTTCTTTGTTGGAAATTGTAAGCTAAAATAACTGTAATCAATGAATTATAAATGAATTTACAGATCTTCGGACTTTATCAAACCAACCCCATACTTTCCCTATACTCCCGCTGAATAACCAGCAAGCAATCAGCACACAGGCATCCATCATACAACTCACTCACATACTGTACCTCGTTAAGCGTAAGCTGCACCGTACTGCACTGGCATTTGGTGAATGAATTGGCTTTACATTCAAAAGGCGTTTGGCAGCGTTCGCAACGGATGATTTCGTGTTTGGTCATTTGTTTAGTCCATGGTTGATGGTCCATAGTCCATGGAAAAAGTTTACTAAGTTATCTAACGGCGGGATATCTTATAAAATATGAATGTCATTAAAATAAAAAGTCCATGAACTATAGCTTTTTGGCTATGGTCCATGGACTATCGTCTATCGACTAAAAAGTTACGCAGAACAAGTCACGCAGCCTTCTTCCATTGAGCAGGTAGGGCCTGCAGGAATTTCGTCGGCAACAGCGTCAACAACGGCCGGGATAACCGGATCCATGTTTTTACCGCCCTGGTTTTCAACCGTAAATTTAACCGCTTGCGATGCTGCTTGTGTACGCAGGTAATACATGCCTGTTTTTAAGCCCTTTTTCCACGCGTAGAAGTGCATTGATGTCAGCTTCGAAGCGTTTGGCGAGTTGATGAACAGGTTTAATGATTGCGACTGGCAAATGTACGCGCCCCTGTCGGCAGCCATATCAATAATGCTGCGCATTTTAATCTCCCAAACGGTTTTGTATAACGCTTTGATATCAGCCGGGATTTCCGGAATATCCTGGATCGAACCGTTAGCGCTGATGATCTTATCTTTCATGCCGGTGCTCCACAAGCCAAGGTTAACCAGGTCGCGCAGTAAGTATTTGTTCACTACAATAAACTCACCGCTTAAAACACGGCGGGTGTAAATGTTCGAAGTATATGGCTCAAAGCACTCGTTGTTACCCAAAATTTGTGAGGTAGAAGCAGTTGGCATCGGTGCAACCAATAATGAGTTACGCACACCATGGTTCATTACATCTAAACGCAGGTTTTCCCAATCCCAACGACCGCTCTCCGGTTTAACACCCCACAGATCGAACTGGAATTTACCTTGAGACAGCGGCGAGCCTTTAAAGGTTTCGTAAGGCCCGTCTTTGATAGCCATATCTTTCGAAGCTGTCATGGCCGCGAAGTAAATGGTTTCGAAGATCTCTTTGTTTAGTTGTTTAGCCTCGTCGCTTTCAAACGGCATACGCAGCTGGATGAAAGTATCGGCCAAACCCTGCACACCTAAGCCGATAGGGCGGTGACGCAGGTTTGAGTACTCCGCTTCTTTAACCGGGTAATAGTTACCGTCGATGATCCTGTTAAGGTTGATGGTAGCCTGGTAAGTTACTTCGTACAGTTTATCATGATCAAACACGCCGTTGTTAATGTAACGCGGCAATGCTAATGATGCCAGGTTACAAACAGCAACTTCGTTTGCATCGGTATACTCGATGATCTCGGTGCAAAGGTTGGAGCTTTTAATAGTACCCAGGTTTTGTTGGTTCGATTTACCGTTGGCTGCATCTTTATATAATAAATACGGCGTACCGGTTTCAACCTGGGCATCCAATACCGCGAACCAAAGTTCCTGAGCTTTCACGGTGCGGCGCTGGCGGCCTTCGCTTTCGTATTTAGTGTAAAGCGCTTCAAACTCTTTACCCCAGCAATCGGCCAGGCCTGGTGCTTCGTGCGGGCAGAACAGGCTCCAGTCTTCGTTGGCTTCTACGCGCTGCATAAACAGGTCGGATACCCAAAGGGCGTAGAACAAGTCGCGGGCTCGCATTTCTTCTTTACCGTGGTTTTTACGCAGATCCAAAAATTCGAAGATATCGGCATGCCATGGCTCCAGGTATACAGCGAAAGCGCCTTTACGTTTGCCGCCGCCCTGGTCAACATAACGGGCGGTATCGTTGAATACGCGCAACATTGGGATAATGCCGTTGCTGGTACCGTTAGTGCCGCTGATGTACGAACCTGTAGCCCTTACGTTGTGGATGCTTAAACCAATACCACCGGCGCTTTGCGAAATTTTAGCGGTTTGTTTCAGCGTATCATAAATACCTTCAATGCTGTCATCCTTCATAGTTAACAAAAAGCATGACGACATTTGTGGTTTCGGGGTACCGGCATTAAACAGCGTAGGGGTGGCATGTGTAAACCAACGCTCGCTCATTAAATGGTAGGTTTTGATAACGCTTTCGATATCGTTTTTGTGGATACCAACGGCAACACGCATAAACAAATGCTGCGGGCGCTCGGCAATTTTCCCGTCTATCTTTAGCAGGTACGATTTTTCGAGGGTTTTGAAACCGAAGTAATCGAAACCGAAGTCGCGATCATAGATAATGGTGCTGTCTAACAGTTCGGCATTTTCTTTAATCACTTCGTACACATCATCGGCAATAAGCGATGCGTCTTTACCTGTTTTTTTGTCAACATATTCATACAGGAGGCGCATGGTTTCAGAAAACGATTTGATGGTGTTTTTGTGCAGGTTTGATACCGCGATGCGCGAGGCCAGCAAAGCGTAGTCCGGGTGTTTGGTGGTTAATGAAGCGGCGGTTTCGGCAGCCAGGTTATCCAGCTCGGAGGTGGTTACGCCGTCAAACAAACCTTCAATTACTTTTTTAGCTACATCAATCGGGTCGACTAATTGAAACCCGTAGCACAGTTTTTCAATACGTGCTGTGATCTTGTCAAATTTTACGGACTCTTTTCTGCCGTCTCTTTTTACTACGAACATTTTCCCCCTCCTTGCCCCGTTAAAAGCGAAGCTTTTTTAAGTTAATATTATTGTGATTTGATTATTTTCTGAACCTTAATTTCCCGATTTAAGGGTTGCACGACATTGAAGCAAGGTCTAACCTCTAATCTCCAACCTCTGATCTCCCAATTAAAAATCATCATCCAGCGAGAAGCTTTTGCTCTCGGCCGAAGCGTTTAATACCCCGCTTTTTTGATAGTCGCCCACGCGTTTTTCAAAAAAGTTGGTTTTGCCCTGCAGGGAGATCATCTCCATAAAGTCGAACGGATTGGTCGCGTTGTAATATTTATCGTAACCCAGTTCGCTCAGCCACCTGTCGGCCACAAATTCAATATACTGGCTCATCAGTTTGGCGTTCATGCCTATCAGGTTAACCGGCAGGGCATCGGTAATAAATTCCTTTTCAATCTCCACCGCGTCGGTAATGATCTTTGTAACCTGTTCTGCCGGTAATTTGTTTTCAAGCATGCTATATAATAAGCAGGCAAATTCGCAGTGCGAACCTTCATCACGCGAGATCAGTTCATTGCTGAAAGTTAAGCCGGGCATCAGGCCGCGTTTTTTAAGCCAGAAGATAGAGCAGAAGCTTCCCGAAAAGAAAATACCCTCTACCGCGGCGAAAGCAACCAGGCGCTCAGCAAAGTTACCGTTATTGATCCACCTCAGAGCCCATTCCGCTTTTTTGCCTACACATGGTACGGTTTCTATCGCGTGGAAAAGACGGTCTTTTTCAGTTGGGTCTTTTACATACGTATCTATCAGCAGGGCATAGGTTTCAGAGTGGATATTTTCCATCATGATCTGGAAACCGTAAAAACAACGTGCCTCCGGCAGTTGAACTTCGCTCATGAAATTTACCGCCAGGTTTTCGTTCACAATACCGTCGCTTGCCGCGAAAAAGGCAAGGATGTGCGAAATAAAATGTTTCTCACCCGAATTAAGGTTTTCCCAATGTTTCAGATCGTCCGACAGGTCGATCTCCTCAGCCGTCCAGAAGCTGGCTTCGGCCTTTTTGTACATCTCCCAGATTTTAGGATACTTGATGGGAAGGATAACAAAACGGTCTTTGTTTTCCCTTAGCAATAATTCGTTTTCCAAACTCATTGAAGTTTACCTTTTTTAATTTTTTATTCAGTTGAGGTATTCAGACACGAAAGCGGGCCTTATTTTTCAATAAAGCCTTACATTTTGTTGCCCTCGGATTGCTCCTTAGCAATTGTTTTGTGTAACTCTCTGGCAGCCAGTTGTTTAATTAGGAATTGACGAACGCGTCGGGCTGCCGGCTGAATGCCTTTTTATTACCTTGTACAGCAAAGTTAAGGTTTGGGTTGTGATGTTGTAAGCGATAGTTTTTCACAAATACCCGAGTTATCCACACTTCGCGCTGGCGGAGTTGTCCACATGAAAATTAACAGACTTGAAAACAGCCGATTAATAGGGATGACCGAATTTAATATCTTCAAAACTTGCGGATTACGATAATTTAACATTGCGAAATAACTGACGTTTGGCCGACAATTATTGCCGATTACATAATGGCTTTGCTTAACGGTGGTATCAATATTTAAATTGCGGTTAAAAAACGCATGAACTGCAGGAATGTGGAAAACAATACGCCCGCGAGCGGTGAACCTGCGGGCGTACTCCTTAAAGTTTTACGATTTATTTCGCGTCGTTAGCCGGAACAAATTTCATCGATACTGAATTGACACAGTGGCGGGTGTTTTTAGGCGTCATGTATTCCCCCTCAAACACGTGGCCGAGGTGGGCGCCGCAATTATCACAAAGAATTTCTACTCTCCGGCCGTCGGCATCCACTTCGCGGCGAACCGCACCGGGAATCTCGTCGTCGAAACTTGGCCATCCGCAAAATGATTCAAATTTATCTTCCGACCGGTACAGGGGCGCGTCGCAACGTTTGCAAACGTACAGGCCCTGTGCCTTATTGTTAAGTAATGAGCCTGTAAACGGGCGCTCGGTACCTTTGTATAATATTACCCTTTCTTCTTCGGGTGTTAATTGATTGTATGGCATGCTGATTAGTGATTTATTGAATTAGTGAGTTAGTGAATTTTACATATTTCACTATATAAAGATACGACAAATTGAGGCGATAGAATGTTCGCCAGGATGATGTTTACAATGGTTTGACCGGAGGGGGCAGATGTGCAGATTTCAGATGTGCAGATGGTATGCCGGTGTTTAATTTGTCAAATAAAAACGGAAAATCAACGTTTAAGTGTAACTTAACCTTGTTAGCTTTTCACAATGCGTTTAATCATCTTATCGTTATTCATTTCACTGCAGTCATTAAACCCGATTAGCCAACCTAAGCAATTGTTGGAATATAAACAGATCTGTCCTGTTGATATGTCTAAGTATGCGGTATTGCCTGAAGATCAGGAAGCAATCAGATCCTTCTTCGGGGAAGGTTGTCGCTTTACAAAATTAGAAAATGCGGATTTTATAGAAATTGATATCATCTTAAAAAAAGCGATTGAAAAGCGTGAAAAAAAAGGCGGTTATAACCTGGTAAGAAATCCTGATACATATTATAAGCAGGTAATTGCAGGCGTTAATCAAAAAGGTGAAAAAGAAGTATATCTAAACTGTTTATGTAGCGTAGCAAATAAGAAGGATTGGAAAAAGGTATTTATTATGGTACTGGATGGTGGGAATTGTTATTTCCAGGTAAGGATAAATCTGAAAACAAAGGAAGTTATTAGTTTCGTAGTAAACGGTTTAGGATAGCTTAGAAAACTCCCCCTTCAGGGGGCCGGGGGGCTTCAGCATATTGCCTGATTACCTCATTCCTTTTCAGCAATAACCTTGTCATATAATTTGAAAGGAAAAGTTTATTCACCACGTCGCCCAGGATCCCGCAAGGCGATTCGAATGTGAAAATATCCCGCATCATCGTTTGGTTCAGGATGGGGTAAAAGTAGTGTTCGTGTGTAAAGCTTTTAAACGCCCCATCAACCATAATATCGGTGAAATGATGAGGGTATTCCATTTCGGTGATTTTGGAAGTAAGATTTTGCCATACACCAAAATGCTTAGCCCGCCAGGTAACGGTTTCGCCAAGCTCAATCAACCCGCTGGTTCGTCCGGCAATGGCCCGCTCGCCGGTGTGCCTGGTTGATTCTACGTGGATATCAATATCACGGGCGATATCAAAAACCTTTTCAACCGCCGCATTGATATGGATAGCAAGTACTATTTGTGACGGCATTTTTTTTGGGGATTTTTCGATGATTACACCGATTTTAAGATTAGGTTGATTATTTTGATTAGCCTTTTAAATGAGATAAGAAAAATCAGCTTAAATTTTTGCAGTCAAAAAATCGGTGTAATCAATCCAAAATCGGTGTAATCCAAAAAACTAAAATTCCGCATTTTTTGGGAACCTTGGGAAAGGGATCACGTCGCGAATGTTACCCATACCGGTAACAAACAGCACCAGGCGCTCAAAACCCAAACCAAAACCGGCATGCGGGCATGAACCGAAACGGCGGGTATCCAGGTACCACCAAAGTTCTTGGGTAGGGATGCCCATTTCGTGCATGCGTTGTTCCAGTTTATCCAGGCGTTCTTCACGCTGCGAACCGCCTACAATTTCGCCGATACCCGGGAACAGGATGTCCATGGCGCGTACAGTTTTCCCGTCGTCATTCTGGCGCATGTAAAACGCTTTGATCTCTTTTGGGTAATCGGTCAGGATCACGGGTTTTTTGAAGTGTTTCTCTACCAGGTAACGCTCGTGCTCGCTTTGCAGGTCGGTGCCCCAGCCTTCAACCGGATAAACAAATTTTTTCTTCTTGTTCGGGGTCGATTCTTTTAATATCTCAATAGCCTCAGTGTAGGTAAGGCGCTCAAAATCGTTATTTAAGCAAAACTGCAATTTTTCGGTCAGGGTCATTTCCGAACGCTCGTTTTGTGGCTTTGTTTTCTCCTCTTCTAATAAGCGCTGGGTTAAAAACTCGATATCATCGGCGTTTTTATCTAACGCGTATTTGATTACGTATTTCAGCATGTCTTCGGCAAGGTCCATGTTGTCAACCAGATCGTTAAAGGCAACTTCAGGCTCAATCATCCAAAACTCGGCCAGGTGGCGGGTAGTGTTTGAGTTTTCGGCACGGAAGGTCGGGCCAAAAGTATAGATATCGCTCAGGGCCATGGCGCCAAGCTCGCCTTCCAGCTGTCCGGATACGGTTAAATTGGTGGGGCGGCCAAAAAAGTCCTGCTTAAAATCGATCTCGCCGGTATCTGTTTTCGGGATGTTGTTCAGGTCGAAGTTGGTGACGTGAAAAGTCTCGCCCGCGCCTTCAGCATCCGAGGCGGTGATAATAGGTGTATGCAGGTATACAAAACCCCGCTCCTGGAAAAACCGGTGCACAGCGAAGGCCAGGCTGTTGCGCAACCTGAAAATAGCCCCAAAAGTGCTGGTACGGAAACGCAGGTGTGCGTTTTCGCGTAAAAACTCTAAGCTGTGTTTTTTTGGCTGGATAGGATATGTTTCAGGATCGCAATCGCCCAGTATCTCAATTTCATTTGCAACTACCTCAACAGTTTGGCCTTTACCCAACGAGGCGATCAGTTTACCCTGAACGCTAAGCGCCGCGCCAACGGTGATGCGTTTAAGCAAGGCCGGATCGGTGTTTTCAAAATCAACCACGATCTGGATGTTATTATTAGTTGAGCCATCATTCAAAGCAATAAAACGATTTGAACGGAATGCGCGCACCCATCCTTTAACGGTTACATCAATTTCGGTTTGCTGGCTTTGCAGCAATGCTTTGATCTTAGTTCGCTGGCTCATAATGTGTAATTATGTGTTTGTATTAAAATTTAGAGCCGCAAAAATACAATTAATTATGTAACCAAGCTTTGAAACCTGAGGGTAAAATGAGGCAAGAGGCGTTTAGGTGCGCAAAGTTAAAAGCCAATAATGATGCCCGATATGTAAAATAAAATTGGTATGTGGATTTGGTACGGTAATTATGCTCTGAAGGCCAATTTTACGCTCGGAATAGGATAGGTTATCAGCTTTGGAGGGAGCAGGAAGGCGATATCAACATAACGATCAGCGCGGACATATAATGTTCGCGCTGATCGTTTTTAATGTGGTTACTTAATCCAGATCGTATCCTTGCTTATAGCTGGCGTAATAGCCGGTTTTGCAAGCCAAATGGTATCTTTAGTTTTACTTGTTGCATTAACAGCATTGCTTTTTATAGAAGTACTGTTTTTTGTAGGTGCCACATTACTTTTTTCGCAGCCGGCCAATAACAAAAAGGAAATGGCGGCCATAGCTAATAACGATTTTTTCATATCATACATAAGGTTTACAACTATTACGAATAGTACCCAACTTTGTTACAAAGGTAATATAAATTGTTGATTTAAAGTTATTTTAAATTTTCGTCGCTTATAATAAAAGCTTATTGTAGCGCAATTTGTTTGCTCTATTCACAGTTTTTGTAAACCAGGCTTATAATAGCCCTGTATTAGCAGTATTGAGCTGGAAAAACGATCTGCAGGCTTGTTTTTTGCCAGCCGGTACAAGCCAGGGGTGTTTCATTGTTTAGCGGGATGGAAGGTTAACTTATTGTACAGGAAGTATAAAGGTATCTAAAACACGGCGATATTACACGCGCATTCAGTAAGTTTGCCGCTCATTAAATTTATTGCCCATGAACCCGAGGTTAAGCCTTGCTATTGGCATTTTATGTATTTCTTTTTCGCCTATATTGGTAAAGCTTGCGGGTGTATCACCAATCGGTTCGGCGTTTTACAGGGTTTTTGTGGCCTGGATTTGCCTGGCGCCTTTCTGTATTTTTAAAGGCAAGCTCCGGATACAAAAAAGGCAATTACTGATCTCGATAGCCGCCGGTATGATTTTCGCGATGGATATTGCGGTATGGAATATTTCCCTGTTAAAAATAAGCGCTACGGTATCAACGCTTGTTGCTAACCTGGCCCCGGTTTGGGTAGGCCTGATGAGTTTTTTGTTTTTCAGAAAGAAATCGGGTCTGCTGTTTTGGATAGGTACGTTTATAGCCATTATGGGCATGGTGGTACTGGTTGGCTATCAGCATATTTTACATATGGAACTTAATGCCGGCATATTGCTGGCTGTACTGGCCAGCTTTTTTTATGCCACCTATATTATCATTACCAAAAATATAATGGCCGGTATTGATGTGTTTACATTTATGTTTTACAGCATGCTGAGTTCGAGCGTGTTTTTACTGCTCATTAACGGCATTATGCATCATGATATCATTCACCTTTCGGCAAAAGTTTGGCTGTGCTTTATAGGTTTGGGCTTAATTTGCCAGCTGGCCGGGTGGCTTACCATTAATTATTCGCTGCGCTACCTCGAATCTACCAAAGTATCTATCGCTTTGTTAAGCCAAACGGTTTTCGCGGGACTGCTGGCGGCATTTTTATTGAATGAACGCTTAGGTTTTAACGAGTTTTTGGGAAGTGTAATTGTTTTGGGCGGGATAGCGGTAACATTTTTGAAGCCTCGTTATCAGGTAAATAAAACCGTATCTTGACGAATGTTAATTAACCATTAACGTTTTACCCTAACTTTGCAGTAAACGCATGATCCAGAAATCCACTATCGACCGTATTATGGAAGCCACCGACATTGTGGAGGTGATAGGGGAGTTTGTGCAGTTAAAAAAACGGGGAGCTAATTATGTAGGTCTTTCGCCGTTTGCAAATGAGCGTACACCATCGTTCACCGTATCGCCTGCTAAAGGAATTTTTAAAGATTTTTCTACCGGCAAAGGCGGATCTGCGGTGACGTTTTTGATGGAGCTGGAAAAGTTCAGCTACCCGGAAGCCCTGAAATGGCTGGCCAAAAAGTACGGCATTGAGGTAGAGGAAACCGTTGAAGCCCCCGAAAACCGGGAAGAAGAACTGCGCCGCGAAAGCCTCATGATTGTGACGGCATTTGCCGCCAAATATTTTCACGAAGCCATGCTTAACACTGATGAGGGACAAAGCATAGGCCTGAGTTATTTTAAAGAACGCGGCTTTACTGCCGAAACCATTAAAAAGTTTGAACTGGGTTATTCGCCCGATCAATGGGAGGCCTTTACCGGTGCAGCCCTGAACCAGGGATATAAAGAACAGTTTCTGGTAGAGAGCGGCCTATCAGTAAAACGCGAAAACGGTTCGTTGTTTGACAGGTACCGCGGCAGGGTAATGTTCCCTATTCATAGCTTTACGGGCCGGGTGATAGGTTTTGGCGGCCGTACGCTTAAAAAGGATAAAAACGTAGCCAAGTACGTTAACTCGCCTGAATCTGAGATCTACCATAAATCAAACGTTCTTTACGGTCTTTACTTCGCTAAAAAGGCGATCCGCGAGCAGGATAATTGTTACCTGGTTGAAGGCTATGCCGACGTACTTTCTGTACACCAGGCCGGGGTTGAAAACGTGGTGGCCTCTTCGGGTACATCGCTCACCACCGAGCAAATTAAGCTGATTGCCCGTTTTACCAAAAATATCACTATCCTTTACGATGGCGACGCGGCGGGGATCAAAGCATCGCTCCGCGGGCTGGATATGATTCTGGAAGCCGGGCTCAACGTAAAGGTGGTATCCTTTCCAGATGGTCACGACCCGGATTCATTTGTACAGGCCAAAGGTTCGAGCGCTTTTAAAAAGCATATCGATGAAAATAAAAAAGATTTCATTCTTTATAAAACGCAGATCCTGCTTAAAGAGGTTGGTAACGACCCGATAAAAAAGGCGGATGTGATCCGTGAGATTGTGGAAAGTATCGCCAAAATCCCGGATAGCATCAAGGCATCGGTATTTATACAGGAGTGCAGCGGTTTATTGCAGATAGATGAGCGCGCGCTTTTATCCGAGCTCAATAAGATGCGCGCCGCCAAAGCAAAAAAAGACGAGCAGCAACGGCAGCAGCAACAATCCCGTTATACCGAACTGCCACCCGATGAACCGCACTTTTTTGATGAACCGGTTGAATTGGAACCGCCGGTTGCTAAAGACGATGCCTACCAGGAAAAGGAAATAGTGAGGTTGCTGCTGCACTATGGCAGCCGCATGATTGATTGGGACGGCATTGCCAACACGTATATAGGTCCTTTTATTATAGCCGAGTTAAGCGATGTTGTTTTCGACCACCCGGTTTGCAAGCAGATTACGGAAATATACCGCCGCGAAGTGGAGAACGGTGTGCTGCCTGATGATAATTATTTTATCCATCATAAGGATAAAGAGATTGTTGATTTGACCATTAACATGCTGGCCAGCAAATACTCGCTGAGTGAAAACTGGTACGAGATGCATAAAATTACCGTGAATGATGAACAGGCTAATATGAAGGCCACCATCCTCGGTGCAATTTTCCATCTCAAAAAGCACAAAGTGGGCAAAATGCTGGAAGACCTACGTTCACAATTGCAAAAGGCGGATAACGAAGCCGACCAGGAGATTCTGCTTAGCCAATACATGCGCATGAAAAAGGTAGAGAAAACGATATCCGATTTCCTGGGATCAGTAATCATTAAATAATGGCCCAACACCTTAACTTGGGCCGCACCGGCGAAGCTTTAGCCAGGGCCCATCTTGAAAAAGCTGGCTACGAGATTCTTGACGAGAACTGGACCTTCGGAAAAGCCGAAATAGATATCATTGCATATAAAAACAAGGTTATTATATTTACCGAAGTAAAAACCCGCACAGGCAACAGTTTTGGTGAGCCTGAGGATTTTGTGGATAACCGTAAGCAAAGGTTACTGGCGGGTGCCGCCGACGAATACATATACCTCATGAACCACCAGGGCGAAGTACGTTTTGATATCATCGCTATTTTATTTGATAAAGCGGGCAATTACATACTAAACCACATTGAAGACGCGTTTTGGCCTTCGGCTACCTAACACTATGAATAAAAATATCAAACTATTTTTTGCCGCCCTCGCCCTTACGGCTTTTGGCTGCGGCTGTAAGCATAAACCAGATACATCCGGGACTGATTATTCCATAACACCCGAAGCGGGCAGTACCTATAAAGCCGGGGATAAAATTGATATTAAGGTGGGTTACCCGGGTGATAGTAAAGTCGACTCGGTTGTTTACCTGCTTGATTCGGCCCGTTTCACTTCAAGCAAAGATACTGGAGCCGTTAGTCTTAAAACCGATAGCATTGGTTTGGGCATCAGGATCATTACCGCCAAAGTTTACGCAGGTGGTACAAGTAACGATGTATCAACCAACATCCTGCTGCTGGCTGCCAAAGCCCCGGCCAGGTACACTTACAAGGTTGAAAAAACTTTTCCGCATGATACTGCCGCTTATACAGAGGGTTTGCAGTATGTGGATGGTGTGCTGTACGAAAGTTTAGGCGATTATAAACATTCGTCCATTCGGAAAGTTGATCTAAATACTGGCAGAGTATTGCAGGAAACGAAACTTGATACTCAATATTTTGGCGAGGGTTTATCAGTAGTGGGCAATAAGGTAATTCAGCTTACCTGGAAAGAGAAAGTTGGCTTTGTGTACGATAAAAACTCCCTAAAACTTTTAAGCAGCTTTACCAACAATATTGGCCCCGAAGGCTGGGGGATGTGTTATGATGGCACTAAATTATATATGGATGATAGCACCAACCGCATTTGGTTTTTGGATAAGAATGATTACCACCAGATAGGTCATATCGATGTATGTGATGATAAACAACAGATAGATTCGATTAACGAACTGGAGTACATCAACGGTAAAATTTACGCCAACGTTTATCAAACCGATAATATCCTGGTAATTAACCCTAGAACAGGCGCGGTTGAGCAGGTGATTGATATGAAGGAGATTTACCCGGTAGCCAGCCGCCCACAGAACAGGGATTGGAATAATAACGTTTTGAATGGTATAGCCTGGGACGCCAAAGAGCAGCGCTTGTTTTTAACCGGCAAAAAATGGCCATACTTATACCAGGTTAAGTTTGTTCCGGCGCCTTAAACTTTATAGCGCGAAAAGGGAAATTATGCCTCTGAAATTTTATAAAAGGTTCTAAAAAAAACACCCCTATCCGCACTTGCGTAGATAGGGGTATTTTTTTGAACAACGAAAGGGATCATTGTCCCCGGTGTTAGGAATATTACTTGCTTTTCAATACCAATGTGCTGCCGGTTAGTCCATCGGCGGTTGCGCTCAGCGTAATGTTCCCTGCTTTTTCCTTTGCCTGCACAATGGCCAGCGCTAAGCCATGAAATGCCTTGCGGTAATTTACCTTAAATGAATCATGGTTTACCGGGTCGCCGTTATCAACACCGGCAATAAAACCTTCGCCGGTAATTTTGAAATTTACCTTGTTATCAGCATCCGGCACTATATTACCGTCCTTATCCAAAATCTTTACCGTTACAAACGACAGGTCTTTGCCATCAGCTTTAATTAATGAACGATCTGCAATCAGTTCAACTTTAGCAGGCGCACCGGCCGTGCGGATTTCGCGGGTTAATACTACTTTGCCATTTTTGCGCGAAACTGCCTTCAAAGTGCCCGGCTCAAATTTTAAGCGCCACATCACATGCAGGTCATCGCCGGTTTTCTTTTTAATACCTACCGATTTACCGTTCAGGTAAAGCTCAACCTCATCGGCATTGTTATAGTAGGCCCAGATATCGATCATTTTGCCCGGTTCCCAGTTCCAGTGCGGGAAAATGTGGAGTACATCTTTTTTAGTCCACTCGCTTTGGTACATGTAGTAAACATCTTTAGGGAAGCCGGCCAGGTCAATAATACCGAAGTATGAACTGCGTGAGGGCCATGAGTACGGGGTAGGCTCGCCAAGGTAATCAAAGCCTGTCCAGATAAACATGCCCGACAGGAAATCGTACTTTTTCATGATCTTCCAGGTCATTTCGTGCGTTGATCCCCAAGGTGGTCGGGTGTTATCATAGGCCGAAACGTTGTTACCTTCCCTAACAAAAGGTTTATCCCAGCTGGTAGGCCATACACGGATGCTATCTGAAGGCATTTCATAATACCCGCGCGTTTCCAGGCCCGAGGTGGTTTCGGTGGCGATGAATTTTTTGCCGGGGTAACGGTTATGAAATGTTGGATAATCGCGTTCATGGTAGTTATACCCGATCAGGTCGATAGCGCCCGATTTTACAATTTTGTTGCTGGTATCGGGACGGTCATTCGCGGTAGTAATAGGACGGGTTTTATCCAGGCTGTGAACAATGGCTGCCAGTTCTGGTGCGATGCGATAAGCCGAAGTATCGGCCTGTTGAGGGATCTCGTTACCAACGCTCCAGATCATAATGCTCGGATGGTTGCGGTCGCGTTTTATTTGATCTTCGAGGTCACGTTTATGCCATTCTTTAAAAAACAGGTGATAATCGTAAGTGGCTTTTTTCCACTCCCAACAATCAAAAGCCTCGTCCATTACAATAAAGCCCATTTTATCGCAAAGGTCAAGCAGTTCGGGGGCAGGCGGGTTGTGCGAGGTACGGATACCGTTACAGCCCATGGCTTTAAGCATTTGCAGCTGGCGCTCTAAAGCGCGGGTATTCACCGCCGAGCCGAGGCTGCCCAGGTCGTGGTGGTTACATACGCCTAAAATTTTCATAGGCTTGCCATTCAGGCTGAAACCCTTATCGGCATCAAAATCAAAATAGCGGATACCAACGGTAGTGGTATATTCATCAACTATGGTTTTACCCTGGGTTACCTGCGTTACCGCTTTGTATAGATAAGGCTTATCTACCGACCATAACACCGGATTTTTAACTGTGAGGGTGTTTGTTACAGTTAACGATTCCGCTCCATTCTGCTTTGCTGACGTGGCTTCGCCTGCAGCCGCTATAAATTTGCCGGCGGCATCGTACAGTTTAGTTGTAACTGTTAGTTGTGATGCGGCTTTGTCGTTATGTAACTGCACCTGTACATTTACTTTTGCCGATGAAGTACTTACATCGGTAGTGGTTACATAAGTACCCCACTCATCGATAGCGGTTTTGTTAGTAGTCTCCAACCAAACATGGCGGTAAATACCCGAACCCGAGTACCAGCGCGAGTTGGGCTGTACCGAGTTATCAACCTTAACGGCGATGGTGTTTTTACCGCCGAAGTTTAAGTAAGGTGTAAGCTCATACCTGAATGAGATATAACCATTAGGCCTGAAACCTAAATGGTGGCCGTTTACCCAAACATCACTTTTTTGATAAACGCCATCAAAATCGATATAAACCAGCTTGCCCTTTGCTGCTGCTGGAACGGTAAAGGTTTTACGGTACCAGCCAATGCCGCCGGGTAACGCGCCCCCTTCGGGAGTGGCAGGGTTATCTTTAGAGAATTTACCTTCAATACTCCAGTCGTGCGGGAGGCTGAGTGTGCGCCATTTGCTGTCATCAAGCGAAGGGGTTTCGCCATGCTCTACCGCGCCGAGGTTAAAATGCCAGTTTTTATCAAAATCGAGTTTTTGGCGGGGCTGCTGGGCAAAAGCCTGGCCGCCTGCCATAAGTGTCATCAGCAATAAAGCCTTACCGCGGATGTTTCGGGATATGGACATAGTATATTAATTGTGTTTTGTACACTAAATTAGGAAATATAGTTGGGAAGTTGGTTTTTGGAAAGGAATTAATGCACGGATGCAATTCCAAAACCTTGCGGCCGATTACATCGTGTGCTTAAATGGGTTTGCGTTTCTAACGCACGGGCGCGCGATACAATCGCAGCGCCACGTTAAGCACTCGGCGCTATCGAACAAATGCTATTCCAAGCCTGTGGTCGGTGGTTTCACCAAGCGTCTGAAAATACGGCTTAAGTTAAAAACTACACCCTGCCGCCGGGTTAATTCCTTCTTTATCCTGTGTTAAAGTCGGTTTGCCTTTTTTAAAGGTAACTATCCAAATGCTGTCAAAGTCATTAGCAGGCCAATCAAGGTTTTTCACTTTTAAACCCAATGCTTTAAGCAAAGGTTTGATCTGGTTATGCTCCCAAACAATCAGGATGGTTCCTTTCTTCGAGGTAAGATCGGCAGCAATACCATTATCATCCTCTTCCTCAAATTTAGTATTGATGGTTAGGTTGTATTTTACAGCCATCGGAGACACGGTTTGAAACATACGCCCACGCGGGGTGGATTTTCCCATGTGCAGGGCAGGTACGTAGATATGATCGGGTATGCCAAATTTAGCCTTGATTACTTCCGGCAGTTTAAGCGAGCGGTTAAAGCCTGCGCACGAAAGGTTATCGCCAACGTCAGGTTTTTCGGCATGGCGAATAAACAGGAGCGTAAGGCTTTTCCCTTGTCCACATGCCGGGAGGCTTATCCAACCGGCTATTAATAAAAGTAGAAACAATTTTTTTATCATGCCGATAGTTGTTAGCATTTATTCTACAGAAACTGTTAAACCTTCCTGCTGAAGGATTTTGCGGTAAATTTCCATCTCGGTAAATGAGCCTTCCAGTACGGCGCACTTGCCTTCGTTGTGTACCTTCCAGGCAATCTTTTCGGCTTGTGGTTCGGAGTAATCCAGGTACTTCATCATACAATGAATTACGTGATCAAAAGTATTAAAATCATCGTTCCAAAGTATTAAACGATGCACCTCTTTAAGTCCTGCAAGTAACTCTTCGAGTGTAAATGTTTCTTCCTGTATCTCGGTTGGCATACGTAACTACAAATTTACTCAAAAACAAATAATAAAACTGTTAAAATGGTGTTCCATGGTCTAAAAATCATGTTACACATCAACCCCTAAAAATTTCACCATGAAACAAGCTCTTCCCGGCTTAGCTTTGGCACTGGTTTTACTATTGCCGACGCATCAGTTATCCGCACAAAACAATAAAAACAATCTGCAGGCCCCTCCGGCACCCATCAATATTGATGGCAGCATTAAAGAATGGGGCGACAGCCTCAGGTATTATAACGACGAAAAGAAGCTGAACTATGCGCTCGCTAACGACAAAGATTACCTGTATGCAGCCATCCGCATAACCGATAAACTGGACAAAATAAAAGTACTCAACGCCGGCGTAACCCTGACTATCGACCCAAAAGGAAAAAGGAAGGACGCTTTTATGGTCACGTTCCCCTTATCCGCCCCTGACGAAAAGCCCGATTTTCCTAAACCCCGCGCCGGTGATACGGAAATTACCCAGGCCGACAGGGATGAGCTGATGCGCGAGCGTATTACGAAGCTGCGTTATATTAAAGTGGTTGGCTTTAAAGATATTGAGGGCGATATAATTACCACATCAAATACTTATGGCATTAAAGCCGCTATTAATTATGATGCTGAGGGGAATTTAATTTATGAAGCCGCTATTCCGCTGAGTTTTTTCCATGCAGGTAACGATGCTTTTAAAAATGAATGGGCTTTTAACTTTAAAATAAACGGTTTTAAACGCCCGGCAGGCGAAGCAGGAGCGGGAGAAGGTGATGGCGGTGGCTTTGGTGGCGGCGGCGGCGGTCGTGGTGGAAGAGGCGGAATGGGCGGCGGCGGTATGGGCGGCGGTCGCGGAGGCAGAGGCCGTGGCGGCATGGGTGGCGGAATGGGCCGCGGACAAATGGGCGGCAGCAGTGAGATACAGAAATCGATTGATTTTTGGGAAAAGTTTTACCTCGCGAATAATTGAGGTTGTTAGTCCGGAAGTCGGAAAGTCCGCAGTCCGAAATAAGTAACTGTCGTTCTCTTCCGACTTCCGGACTTTCGGACTGCGGACTTTCGGACTCCCTAATCCTCCCCTACTCCACCTTATACCTGTAAACCTGCCTACCTAAATTACCCTCGGCATCAATCCCTTCAATAATTACCCGGTAGGTTCCCCTCCCATCGGCATTAAAAAAGCTCATGGATGTATTGCCATCCTGATTAGTAATTAAATCCGGTGCCCAGTAAATTGTTGAACGCAGATCCTGCATGGCGGCATTAGTTTTCGGGTCATCATATTTAGGCGCATAAAACTCGCGTGCGCGATAATAGCCTTTGGGCGCATAGGTAACTATACCGGGGGCATACCTGTTATAAACCGAACTGCCTCCTCCCCGCTTGGTAGTGATCACTAAAACACCACCCGCCCCTCTTGAACCGTAAATGGCGGTATTACCAATGGTCCGTAACACTTCAACGGTGGCTACGTCGTTCGGGGTAATATTGTCAAGAAAATCGGCTTCAAAATAAGTTCCGTCTACTATAACCTGCATGGGTGTATTAGGGCTTCGGGTTGAATAAGGTATGCCATTTCTAAATATTACAAAGTTAAGCCTGCTCTGCAACACCTGCGAGAGCATGCCGCCGCCGTAAATCAGGTCTTTAGCGGTAAGGGTTTGATCAGCATTACCGCCTCCGTTTAAGTTGGCCGAACTTTGAAAAGGGTTTTCACGTTTTTCTTTAATCACCACTTCTTTTAGTACGATGGTATGATTGCCTACACCGTATTTTACCTGCTCGTCAAATACTTTTTTACTGTTGATGAGATAAGCCGATACGCCATCGTTAATGTTTGTTTGCAGATCAGGCCAGTTTTTATTGCGACCTACGGGCTGCGGCGTTACATTATCCAGCGTAATATCCAGATTTTTTCGATCCTTCGCGGTACGCGCCTGGACCAGGAATTTTAAGCTATCGCGGAAGATAAGATTTTTGAAAGTGAACTTGCCTTCGGCATCGGCTACTGTATCTAAAATAAACATACCACCCGCGGTAGATACCAGCGTTACTTTACCGTTTGGCACAGGTTTGCCACCAAAAGTTTTCAGGTGACCGGTGATCTCCAGCGATTTTTCGGGTTTGAATACTATCGGGGTAAATTTATCAGCTAATAGCTGTTTCCATTCAAAGCGGCGGTAACCCTGGGTAAGCATCAGTACATCCAGGTTGGCCTTGGTTTCGGCATTTACGTTGGTGAAGTAATAGTTTGGCTTTTCGATATAGCCTCTTAGATCGGAAGTGAGCAGCAGGGTTGAAAATATCGAGCCTTCACCCGCTTCATCAGTAGCTACTTTAGCTTCATCGATAACTGCTGCCGAAAAACTTCCAATTACCGGTTTATCACCGCTGTTTTTTGCATTGAGGTTGATGGTAACTTTTTCACGGGGCTTGTAGCTTTGTTTTTCGGATGATACGGCAAGTTTCAAACCGTCGGGGTTTTGGATAAATATCAACCGCTCGTTCAACGGTTCGCCGGCAGCCGAGAGCAGGGTGAACTGAACTATGCCCGAAGGAAATTTCTCTTTAGGGATTACCGCCGAAAACGTGGTAGCGCCATCTTTACTTTTGCCGGCGTAGCAAAGCTCGCCGCCAGATTGCGCTATTATAGTTAAGCCTGATAAGGAATTAGCAGTACCCGATGCGGCATTTTTGCCCGGCACTATCGTTACAAAAACTCTGTCGTCCCGAAAATTATTAATATTGAGGATATAACCATTGTCAGATGCGTTTGGCAAATCGATAACGCCTTCCGAACCATCGGGATAGGTAACGTGCGCCTTGTAATTTTTACCGCTTTCGGGCTCAAAGTTGAAAGTGCCCATACCAAAATGAGCTTCGCTCAGGTTGGTGATCTGGTTATTTTGATCGTCGGTTATATAACCTTTAATATTTACGCCCAGTCCGTCGGCACCTACCGCTTTAAAGGCCACTTTCGAGAATACGCCGTTAAGCATATTCCCGCTTTCGGGAAAAAACTGAACATCAACTTTGTTTGATAGCGCTTTGACCGGAATAACCTTGGTAGCGATGTGCTTATCATCAAATTTTATATCTGTACTGATATGGCCCGACACAAAGGCCACGTTTGTATTGGTGGCAAAGGTAGCCGTAATATTGCCCTTACCATCGGTAATACCTTTACCGCGGGTTACCTGTTTACCATTGATCTCCACTTCGTAGCTTACCGGTTTACTTACATAGGGTATCCCATTTAAATCGGTATAGGTAATAACCGCGTCGGTTTTTGGCTTGCCGTTAACGTTGCTGTAATTGTAAATGGTTTTAGTGAAAACCTTATTACTGATACTGTTGGTAACAGCTATGGTTTTGTCAAAAAAATAGGCGTCGCCTTCATTACGCATCCAGTTGGTATAAGCGCGGATACGGTAATTACCTTCGGCCATGCTATCGGCCAGTGCAAAATCGCCTGCTGCAAGGCCCGCTGTTAAGGGCAGTTTAAGGCTTCTTTTTACCGAGTCGTTTTCATCTATCAGGTCAATATTCAGGATGTCACTATAGGCCGAGAGGCGGTGGTCGCTGCCGATGGTTACATAGGCCTTAAACCAGATATCATCACCTATAGCATAGTTGGGTTTGTCAAAGTGCAGGTAAACTTTTTCCTGCGGATGTTCGGTTCGCCACTTATCAAGCTGCGCCATAATTCTGGTTACCAGCCCGTCATCAGGCTTAACAAAAGCAAGGGTAGCGCCAAGGGCTAAAATAACCAAACAGGCGGCTGACAAGCGTTTAAAGTTCATAATGGTAAATATGAACCAAGATACGCAAAAATTTATTCAGCGTTTTATATTGTCAGAATTGACTTATAGAATTAAAGGATTTTCAGAATTACTAATCTCTTTTTATTCTGCACATTCTAAAATTCTGTAAATTCTGATTCAGAACTATTACCACTTATTCTTCCACATCATACTTTCAACCGGGCGGGTGGTGGGGTTATTGTACTTGGCGTTGGCCTTGCTGTTATACATCGTTTCAATATCACCTTCAACCACAAAATAAATAAGCTGACCGATAGGCATACCGGGATAGATCTTTACGGGCTGCGCACATGAAATTTCAAGTGTCCAGGTGTTACAGAAGCCTACATCGCCTTTACCCGCTGTAGCATGGATATCAATGCCCAGCCTGCCGGTGCTTGATTTACCTTCCAGAAAAGGTACATGGCGGTGAGTTTCGGTGTATTCCATAGTCACGCCGAGATACAAGGTATTTGGCTGCAGAACAAAGCCATCTTTCGGGATCTCGAAACCATCAATTTCATTATGAACCCTGGCATCAAGCACCCGGTTGCGATAGGTAGCCAGGTATTTGCCCAAATGCACATCGTACGAGTTGGTACCGAGGTATTCGCGGTTAAAAGGTTCAATTATAATATGCCCTAAATCAATCTCTTCGAGGATGCGCTTATCTGATAATATCATGTTGATGATGCTGGGCAACAAAATTATGAAAATCAGTTTAAAGCGTACCACGTTTATTAATAAAACAGCACCTTCCCGTTCGCTGCGGATAACTTTCGGATTATTGTTAAACTAATTGTAAAACAGCGGCTTACTAATATTAAAACCTGTATATACAATTTTCTTTTTTTTGACATATGTTTGCAACCTATTTTGCAATTTTACTTTTATGGCGATAGCATACAGGCAGCGTATTGATGATGACACCGAGTTTGCACTCTGGCGCATTGAAGAGGAAGCTACCAACCTGTACAACCAGTTACAACTTAACCAGGAAGAGAAGGATTTTGTAGAAAGCCTGAGCAATGGCAAACGCCACCTGCACTGGCTGGGCACCCGCGTTTTGCTGCGTAAAATGCTCCGCACCGACGAGTATATCGACTGTAAGGTTGACGAACACGGCAAGCCTTACCTGGTTAATTTACCCTACCATATCTCATTGAGCCATTCGTATGATTATGCCGCGGTAATGATCAGCAAAACACATAAAGTAGGGATAGATATTGAGCAGATCAAACAAAAGGTTGAGCGCATTGCCGGTAAATTTATGCGGCCTGAAGAGCTGGCTTTTATAGGCGAAAAACAAAAAATTGAACAGCTTTATGTTTGCTGGTGCGCCAAAGAAGCTATTTATAAATGCAACGGCCAAAAAGAGGTTTCATTTGCCGATAATATCTTTCTTGAGCCTTTTGAGTTTGAACACCATGGGGTGGTGGATGCACGCCTGCACAAAAAAGATACGGTTATTGATTACTCGGTTGGTTATTTGCAGTATGAAAACTACATGGTAGGCTACGTAAAGGGATAGTGATGAAAAATAAAAAAGTATTTTTTCAGGATTGGGGACTTATAGATTACCAGGAAGCCTGGGATAAGCAGGAAGCGCTTTTTAGCCAAACGGTGCAAACCAAAATAGAGAACCGTAGCCGGGAAGCAGCTTATGAGGCCGCCGCCAAAAACGCGGGTACTACGGTAAACTACAATACCATTGAGGCCGACGAAACGTTTAATTATCTTGTTTTTTGCGAGCACCCGCATGTGTACACCTTAGGTAAAAGCGGTAAACCCGAACATTTGTTACTGGACGCCGCGGGCTTAAAAGCCAAAAACGCGGTTTACTATCCTATAAACCGTGGGGGAGATATCACTTATCACGGCCCGGGGCAAATTGTATCCTACCCTATACTGGACCTGGATAATTTTTTTACAGATATCCACCTGTACCTGCGTACCCTGGAAGAAGCCGTGATCCTTACCCTGGCCGATCTGGGTTTAAGAGCCGGGCGTTACGAAGGTTATACCGGCGTATGGTTTGATGCCGATAATGAAAAAGCCCGTAAAATTTGCGCCATGGGCGTGCGCTGCAGCCGTTGGGTAACCATGCATGGTTTAGCCCTGAACGTGAATACCGATCTGGAATATTTTGGCAATATTGTGCCTTGCGGTATTGATGATAAAGCGGTGACCTCCATCCGGAAAGAGCTGGGCCACCCTGTGGATATTAATGAAGTAAAACAAATCCTTAAACACCATATTTCCGTACTTTTTGGTATGGAGATATTGTAAATGAGGATCGTCATTTTAAATTTAGTTACCATTTTTGCCCTTTCGGCCTGCGTAAACAAAAACACGCCGACGCCAAACGGGTATATCACCCCTACAAAACCAGCTATTGTGGCACAGGATACCCTTACATACCTCGCCCTCGGCGATTCTTACACCATTGGTGAAGATGTGCCGCATGATCAGAACTTTCCGAACCTGTTGGCTCAACAAGGTTACAGTATCAAAATACTTGCGCCAACCATTATAGCCCGCACCGGGTGGACTACCGACGAACTGATTGAGGCCATTAACCAAAGTGAGGTCAAAAACAAAACTTATGATATGGTTACCCTGCTTATCGGCGTAAACGATCAATATCGCGGTATGAGCCAGGATAATTACCGGGGTAAGTTTCAGCAGCTACTCCATACAGCCATTAAATTTGCGGGCGGCAACCATAGCCATGTATTTGTACTATCTATACCCGATTACGGCGTTACGCCTTATGCCAACGGCAGGGGCGATACGATCAGTCCGCAGATTGACCAGTTTAACGCGATCAACGCCGCGATCAGTACTGAAAATCATGTTAACTATATCGACATAACAGGCATTTCGCGCCTTGCCGCCAATGATCTTACGCTTTTGGCAAGTGACGGGTTGCACCCCTCGCCTAAAATGTACCAGATGTGGGTAGATAAGCTAAAGGTGGATGTAGCGAAGGTGTTTTTGAAACAGTAATTCAAAAATAAAGCCCGAAGCAATAAAAACTCCGGGCTTTTCAATATCTAAAGTAAAGCGGGATTAAACGCCCAATAGTAACCTTGCAGGATCTTCCAACAGTTGTTTAACCCTTACCAGGAAGCTTACCGACTCACGACCGTCGATGATACGGTGATCGTAAGATAAAGCGAGGTACATCATCGGGCGGATTACCACCTGTCCGTTAACAGCTACCGGGCGCTCAATAATGTTGTGCATACCCAGGATGGCCGATTGCGGCGCGTTGATGATAGGGGTTGAAAGCATCGAACCAAAAACACCACCGTTAGTGATGGTAAAGGTACCGCCTGTCATTTCAGGGATGGTCAGTTTGTTTTCGCGGGCTTTGCCAGCCAATACTACGATGGCTTTTTCAATTTCGGCAAGGCTCATGCTATCTGCATTGCGGATTACCGGAACCACCAGGCCTTTAGGAGCAGACACGGCGATAGAAATATCGGCGAAGTTGCTGTATACAATCTCATCGCCTTCAATACGTGCGCCAACAGCAGGCCAATCTTTCAAAGCCTCGGTAACCGCTTTGGTAAAGAACGACATGAAACCTAAGCCAACATTGTGTTTCTCTTTAAATTTATCTTTGTACTTAGCGCGCAACTCCATGATAGGCTGCATATCAACCTCGTTAAAGGTGGTAAGCATAGCCGTTTCATTTTTAACCGATACCAAACGTTTGGCAACAGTTTTACGCAACGAAGTCATTTTTTCACGTTTCTCGCTTCTCTCGCCGGATGCCGCAGCAGTGGCAGGAGCAGTCGTAATTGCAGCGGCGGCGGCAGGAGCGGCAGCTGGTTTAGCAGGGGCGGCTTGCGCGTTCAGGGCATCACCTTTGGTAATACGGCCATCAACACCGGTACCAGCTACCGAACCGGCGGCAACGCCTTTCTCAGCTAATATTTTGGCAGCAGCAGGCGACGGAGTGCCTGATGCATAAGTTTTAGCGCTTTCGGCAGCGGCACCACCTCGCGGCGATTCGTCGGTAGCGTTTACAACGGCCTGGCTAACCGGTGTAACAGCAGGAGCAGCACCGGCACCTTCAATGGTGCAAACAACGGCACCTATAGGCAATACATCACCTTCTTTGGCTAAGGTTTTTAAAGTACCTGCTTTTTCGGCAGTAAGCTCAAAAGTAGCTTTGTCTGATTCCAGTTCGGCTATAGCTTCGTCCATTGCAACCGCTTCGCCGTCTTTTTTAATCCAGCGCGATAAAGTTACCTCGGTAATTGATTCCCCTACGGTTGGTACCTTGATCTCCAATGATTCTGAACCCGAAGCAGGGGCAGCAGCTACCGGTGCCGGAGCAGGCGCGTTAGCAACAACTTCAGGTTGCGGCTGGGCGGCGGGCGCTGCTTCTTCTTTTGCCTGGGCAGGGGCAGCAGCTTCAGCGCCGCCATCTTCAATGCTGGCAACAACAGCCCCGATGGCTAAAACATCACCTTCGGCGGCAACAATTTTTAAAGTACCGGCTTTTTCGGCAGTAAGCTCAAAAGTAGCCTTATCTGATTCCAGTTCGGCAATCACCTCGTCCATTTCAACGCGGTCGCCATCTTTCTTTTTCCAGCTTGCAAGGGTTACTTCAGTAATTGATTCGCCTACGGTAGGCACCTTAATCGCTAAACTCATATGATCGTTTTGTAGATTTTTTTTTTGTAAATGGATGTTTCAATTGCGGAGACTAATGATAATATGATCAATCAGCACCGGCATCAGCCATTTTCTTTGTTGTTTTTTTAATAGCTTCTTTAACTACTTTGCCTGCAGGCGCTTCAAACGCTTTTGATACAATGTAAGCCTGCTGCGCCGCGTGCTGCTTGGCAAAACCGGTAGCAGTACTTGCACCTTCAATCCTCGATACCACGCTCAGGTTAATCAGGTGATCGTTATGGAACTTGCGGCAAATGTATGGCCATGCACCCATGTTTTCCGGCTCTTCCTGCACCCAGATAAATTCGGTAGCTTTTTCGTATTTGGCCTTAACCTTTAATATCTGCGTTATCGGGGTTGGGTACAATTGCTCAATACGTACTATGGCAACATCTTTGCGTTTATCGGCCTGTTGTTTCTCCAGCAAATCGTAATAAACCTTACCGGTACAAAACAGTACGCGTTTCACCTTTTTAGGATCAGCATAGGTATCATCAATCAGCTCGTGGAATTTGCCGTTGGTGAAATCCTCAATCGGAGATACGCATTTAGGGCTGCGCAGTAAACTTTTCGGTGTAAAGATGATGAGCGGCTTCCTGAAATCGCGGTGCATCTGTCTCCTTAAAATATGGAAAAAGTTTGCAGGCGTAGTGCAGTTAGCCACCTGGATATTATCATCGGCACAAAGCTCAAGGAAACGCTCTACACGGGCCGATGAGTGTTCGGGGCCCTGGCCTTCGTAACCATGTGGCAGCAACATTACCAAACCATTACCACGCTGCCATTTAGTTTCGGCGCTGGCAATGTATTGGTCAACGATGATTTGTGCACCGTTAAAGAAATCGCCGAATTGCGCTTCCCAGATGGTTAAAGCGTTAGGATTGGCAAGGGCATAGCCATATTCAAAACCTAATACGCCGTATTCAGATAATAACGAATTATAAATGCTCAGTTTAGCTTCTGCGTTGATATCGGCCAGCGGCGTAAATTCATCTTCCGAATCTACTAAGGTTAATACCGCATGACGGTGTGAGAAGGTACCGCGTTTAACGTCCTCGCCGCTTAACCTTACCGGGTAACCTTCTTTTAGCAGGGTACCGTAAGCCAGCAATTCGCCCATGGCCCAGTCAAACACTTTGGTATTGTTTACCATGGCGCTGCGGTCTTCAAAAAGCTTTTCGATCTTTTTGAAAAAGCTTTTATTTGGCGGCAACGTGGTGATCTTGTTTCCTATTTCCAGTAATTGCTCTTCCGGAACGGATGTATCAATCGGCTTTACCAGTTCTTTATGGCTTGCTAAATGCAAACCGCTCCAGGCGCCTTCAAACATGGCGATGGTATCGGTAAAACGCTCTTCCGATTTTACTTCATCCAACTTTTGCTGCAACTCATCGCGGAAGGCTTTCTCCATACCTTTCAAAAATTCCGCGTCAATACTGCCTTCGTCAATCAGCTTCTGGTTGTAAATTTTAAGCGGGTTAGGGTGCGCCTCAATAGCCTTGTACAACAATGGCTGGGTAAATTTAGGCTCATCCGCCTCATTATGCCCGTAACGGCGGTAGCAGAGGATATCGATAAACACATCCTCGTTAAACACCTGCCTGTACTCCATAGCCAGGTTAACCACGTAAGCCAAAGCTTCAACATCGTCGCCATTTACGTGGAATACCGGCGATAGCACAGTTTTAGCCACATCGGTACAATAGGTACTTGAACGGGCGTCTTTATAGTTGGTGGTAAAACCAATCTGGTTGTTAATAACCAGGTGAATAGTACCGCCGGTGCGGTAGCCATCCAGTTTTTCCATCTGTAAAACTTCGTACACAATGCCCTGGCCTGCAATTGAAGCATCGCCATGGATCAGGATCGGGGCGATTTTTGAATGGTCGCCGCCATATTTAAAGTCGATTTTTGAACGGGTAATCCCCTCTACAACCGGGTCAACAGCCTCCAGGTGCGATGGATTAGGGCAAAGGCTCAGGTGAACCTTTTTACCGCTTTTGGTTTGCACATCGGTTGAGAAACCTAAATGGTATTTCACGTCGCCGCCAAACGGTGATTCAGAATCGTAGTTTTTACCCTCAAACTCGGAGAATACTTCTTTATAAGTTTTCTCCATAATGTTGGTCAGCACGTTCAAACGGCCACGGTGCGCCATACCGATGATGAACTCTTCGATACCCAGGTCGGCACCGTTTTTAATAACAGAATCCATAGACGGGATCAGTGCCTCGGCACCCTCTAACGAGAAGCGTTTCTGACCCAAAAATTTGGTTCCCAAAAAGTTCTCGAAGGTTACCGCCTCGTTCAGTTTGCTGAGCATTTCCTTTTTCTCATCAAGGGTGAACGATGGCGTATTGCGGCGGCTTTCCATCCGCTCTTCAAACCATTTAATTTTTATAGGGTTACGGATGTATTTGTATTCCGCGCCAATTGAGCGGCAATAGGTATCTTCCAGCAACTGGCGGATATCGCGCAATGTAGCGGCACCCAAGCCAACCTCAACGCCCGCGTTAAAAACGGTATCCAGATCAGCATCAGTTAAACCGAAAGTTTCAAGATCTTTTCCCGGGTAATAATGACGGCGCTCACGTACCGGGTTTGTTTTTGAAAACAAATGCCCGCGCGAACGGTAGCCGTCAATCATATTTAAAACGCTTATTTCTTTCAGGAAATGCTCGGGAGTGGCTTCGCCAACTACACCCGGCTGCATGGCGGCTGAAGCTTCGGTATCTTTACCAAAATCAAAGCCTTCAAAAAATTTTTGCCATCCGTAATCTACTGATTCCGGCTCCTGTTTGTACTGTTCGTATAGGGAAGATATGTAGGCAGCGTTACCGCTATTGATATAATTGAGACGATCCATGTTAAACTGATCTTTAAAACGGCACAAAAGTAAACATATACCGTTATATACTTCATAATTAATTGCAAAGAAATTTAACCAGTGTTAGGCTGATTTTACCCGTAAGTAACAAAGGAGCTCGTTTTTTGATTGATGAAAGGATGATTAAATGTAAATGGCTTATTAAACGAGTAAATTAGATTTTCGTTATATTTGTTAATATGAACACGGATTTAAATATTAATGATATTTTACTACAGGTAGAACAGCTTGATAGGGAGGCTCAGCAAAGTCTTTTTGAAAAGCTCGCATTGATGATTCGCAAACCGGAACAAAAGAAAAGTAAGGTAAAATTGTCATCTATATCAGGCTTAGGTGCATCCGTTTGGAGTAAAATAGATATAGATGATTATGTTGACCACGAGCGCCAGTGGTAATGGCAACATTAACAGAAAGACCAAATTTTATAACGAACTTTTATCGTAAGCGAGTTTTTCTCGACACAGCTCCTTTAATTTATTTTATTGAAGGACATTCAACTTATCAAGATAAATTACGCGAATGCTTCTCCGCAAACGACAATGATGAATTTATTTTTATCACCTCGTCGATCACTCTTTTAGAAGTATTAGTTAAACCTATAAAGGAGAAGAAACCAAAATTGGTTTCGCAATACAAAAACATCCTTTTAAATGCAGATGGGATTCAGATTTTCGAAATCTCGAACAAAATAGCAGAGCGAGCTGCCCAATTAAAGTCGCAATATCATCTGAGGACACCGGATGCTTTACAGATAGCGACAGCACTAATACATGGATCAGACTATTTCCTTACCAACGATCACAGATTAAGCGCCGTAAAAGAGATTAAGACGGCCACATTACTTGATTTCTAATAAAACAAGTTGCTTATTACGCTTCCACCAAATCCCCGGCCTCATCAATTGATGACGGCTGCCAGGTGAGCACAAAATCGGTTTTGGCTTCCAGTTCTTTAGGCAATTTGGTGGCAATAGCGTACTTACTTTCCTTGGCATCATTAACACCGGCAATAAAAGCCCAGTTGCCCCAATTACTGGCCGGCGAGTAATCAATCAGCTTTTCTTCAAAATAGGCGGCACCCTTTGTCCAATCGGCTTTAAGGGTGTTTACCAAATAATTGGCCACTATCTGCCGGTTTTGATTGCTGATATATCCGGTAGCATTAAGCTCGTGCATGGCGGCATCTATTAATGGTACACCGGTTTCGCCGAGTTTCCATTTTTCAAAAAGCGCGTTCTGGTCGGCAGCTAATTCGGCAGCCTGGTTTTTGGCGCTGATAAATTTCTGGCCGTGTTTTTTAAACATAAACCTGAAGTAATCGCGCCAAAGCAGCTCGAGTTTTAACAGGTTGCCGTTATTGCCATACTTTTGAGTTTCCCAGTAAACCTGCCTTGGCGATATACAGCCGATAGACATCCACGGCGAAAGTTTGGTTGATGCATCGTTGCCATTTTTACCCTTCTGTTTGGCAGGGCTATCAATACCTGCAAGACTTTTATGCAACTGAACCAAAGCCGCGGTTTCCCCACCCTGGAAGTTTTCGGTAGCGCGCGGATCGTCAACAGGCTCGGTTAAGCCTAATTGATGTAATGTTGGCAGTTCTCCCGCGTCGGCTATTTCAGGAACAGTAATATGATCGGGCGTTGGTACAACAGGGCGCACACTGCTCTCGCGCTCCACCTTTTTCTTGAATACCGCGAAACTGTCGGGGATATCTTTTATCGGAAAAGGAAGATCTTCCTTATGGTACATGGTGTGCCCGATGAAGTGCTTAAGGTTAAGCTTCATTTTCCAAAGGGCGGCCTCTACCTGCTCAGAGATCCTGGTTTCTTCGTAAGCCACCTCACGGTGATGGTAAACTTCGCTTACATGGTATTCTTCGGCAAGCAGGGGAATAATTCCGGCGGGATTACCGATCCTGATCAACAGTTCAGCACCGAAAGCCTGCAGGTTTTTTCGCAGGTCGGCTACCGCCTCCAATAAAAACCTCGCCCTGAAACTTCCTGTTTTATGCCCCCCTGTAGCGGTTGTTTGAAAATAATAAGGATCAAAACAATAAACCGGCAGTACTTTATCGGCCTTGCGTACAGCTTCTAACAAAATCTCGTTATCACGAATACGCAAGTCATTCCTAAACCAAACCAGAATAGTTTTATCACTCATAGTTAAACAGGGGGTTAACTGAATAATGTAGTATGCAAAAATGCAATTTATTTACCTTTTATGCGCATTATAGCGCAACATTATGACACCGGCGCAACATTTTATAAGCGCTTAGGGGCTAACCCGAAAGCTTTAGCCGCCCGATAAAACCGGTTCATGGTGTCGATTATACGCAAAGCGGGGTAAAAAGTTATGAAAGCCCCCTGTGAATCTCCCCGCAAAGGGAGACTAAAAAACATCTTATTGGTTATTGATCGGCTTTGATGTTTGCCTTGATTACAGAATCTTTCTGAGCCTGTGTGAGTTTATAATTGAACTGAAAAAGCGCGCCTTCAAAATCGCCGTACGAGGGGTTCGGCAAAACAATATAACGGTCTCCAAAGTCCTTCATTAGCTTTTGAGTAGTGGCGATACGACTCTCTTCCGACGGGTGATTGTCATACAGTAAATCAAAATCGGGCAGGTTATCACCGCAAAGCAACAGGATGTTATGCGTTTTCAAAACATTGATGCGGCGCGCTTCCTTACTTGATACAGTAGTTTTTAACTGTAAATGGGCGTCATCAGCATTGGGTAAGTTATACAGCTGCAGGTTTTTTAAAGTTGATGTGCGCTCGTTTTCATTACGATTGGTAATATAAAAAATGGTTACGCCCTTTGATGCCGCGTATTTTAAAAAAGCGGGTGCACCTGGTACGGTATCGGCAATGGCTTTATCTGTCCACTGCTTCCAGGTGGCGTCGCTGTAATCCAGGTTGCGCAGGGCACGGTGCGCATCGTACGGACTGTTATCTAAAACCGTTTCGTCAATATCGGTTACTATGGCCCAGGGTTTATCGCCCGTTTTCTTTATCCCTTCGTCAACCCTGAGTTTAGCTATATTGTAGGCCTGGAAGCACAATGCCTTGTATTCGGCGGCGCGCTGCTGCCATAACGATGCCCAAACCTTGCCATCATTAGTGATGCTTGTATTTGAAACTGTTTTTTTTGCGGACGAACAGGCGCTGAATAATAACAGGCCTGATAAAAGATAGCTGTAGCTTTTTTTCATAGTGATTGATGGAGAAAAGGCAGATAATAAATAACAAACTATGTCATGCTGAGGAACGAAGCATCTTCTTCGCCCTGTATAGCCGCCCGGCTTATCGAAGAAGATCCTTCGCTGTAGCTCAGGATGACAAATAATTTGGTTATTTAAGAGATGAAGCTTTTTACAACAACTCCGGTTTAATTTTATCCTTAAACTCCTTGGCAAATTTATTGAGTTTTGGCTGGATAACAAAGGCGCAATACGGCTTGTTGTAGTTATCGTTAAAATAGTTTTGATGATAATCTTCGGCCGGATAGAATGTACTGGCTGGGGTTATTTCGGTTACTATCGGGCTGTTAAAAACGTGTTCGTCGGTTAACCTTTTAATCATGGCCTCCGAAGCCTGTTTTTGCTCATCGTTATAATAAAATATAGCCGAGCGGTATTGTGTGCCCACATCATTACCTTGGCGGTTAAGCGTGGTTGGATCGTGCGTTTTAAAGAAAACCAGCAACAATTCATCAAACGATAATTTATCGGCATCATATTCCAGGCTGATCACCTCGGCATGGCCGGTGGCGCCTGTACAAACCTGCTCATATGTTGGGTTTAAAACCTTACCGCCCATATAACCCGACGTTACTGATGTTACACCATTAAGTGCCTGGAAAACGGCTTCGGTGCACCAAAAGCAACCGTTGCCAAAAGTTATTTTCTGAATGTTCATATCTCCTGTTTTATCAAAAGTAATGCCCCATTAGCAGGTTATACATGAGGGGATTTGATTATGTCATTTAAATTACTAAACTTAGTGTATAACCTTATATTTAAACTCCTTAATTATGAAAATAGCAGTGCTATCGCCCGCGTTTTGCCGGGCCTGGTGTTCGTGGTGTTTGGTTTAAATTTCTTTTTCCAGTTTTTGCACATGGCCCAACCACCTATCAGCGATAAAGCACAGGCATTTAGCGGCGGCTTGTTTGGCTCGGGCTACTTTTTTCAATATATGAAGATAATTGAAATAGTTGCCGGTCTGTTTTTACTCATTAACCGTTACACCGCGTTATTTACGCTGATTTTACTGCCTATTTCGCTTAATATATTTCTGTTCCATGCCATTTTGGCACCGGCCGGTTTGCCAATTGGTTTGGCGGTGATTGTGTTACAGGTGTTTTTGTTGTTTGCCTACCGGAAGAACTACGCAAGCTTGTTTGAGCCAACACCGGCAGTATAAATTTTTGCTTAATGAGCAGTAGGATATAAATACAGAAAGGCCGGTGTTGATCCCGGCCTTTCCTATAAATTACTTGCTACAAGTTTTATTGCAATCGCCCGCGGCTTTGCAGGTTTTACTGCAATTATCCAAACAGGTTGGCTTGGTGCATGATTTTGCACATTTAGTGCAATGGTTCATTTTGCTATTGCAGCAAGGTGTATTAGCAAATGAGATATTAACCAAAGTAAACAGCATCACAGTAGTGATGAAAAGAAATTTTTTCATGATTTTTTAAATTGAATGTTTAAATAAAAAGATACGCTATTGAGGATTGGCAGATGTTCTTTTCATTTAAACTTTCGGAGGATTCCAGCAGGTGTTGGCGTAACCTGATAAGTTACCTATTAAATACGGCAGGGTTGTTTTGCTATCAACAGTGATAGCCTGCGCTTCTACCTTAACTGGCTCGGTTTTTAAAAAGCAGCAATTATTGCACGATAGCATGGTTACGCACATACCACCATCGCAACCTTTTGAAGTACCATGATGCTTTTGCGGCATATTGGCCATTTTATGGCAGCAATTTTTCATGTTCATAGTTTGCTCGGCTTTTCCAGGTATGGTGGAAATGAGCAGCATGCATACGAGTATGAAAAAAGAGATTGCTTTCATTTTCGATATAACGGAACATTTGATAGAATATTATGATCAACTAAACCTATAACCGTTTCAATCTGAGAATTCATTTATTTCTTATCACAAAACTCAATACATGTTTAGGAATTTAAAATCGCATTCGCCCAATGCTATTTTAACAGAATTCAAAGCAAATGTATTAACGATGTTAATAAAATTATCAAAATCAGCTTCCTTAGGTTTAAGGTTTTTTTCTTTAAACTGATCACTAACTACATCAAAATGTCTTTTGAAAATATCTTTAGATTTTGACTGTATTTCGTTTAAAGTATCGTTATTGATTACAGTACCTTGGTGAGCTATAACATTTCTTAAAACAGAAAACATCTCAAAAAAATTAGCCCAGGTCGTAATTAGATCTACATTCATAGGGCTGTCCAAGAATATCGAATATCCTAACGCTTTACATCTTAACAAAACCATGATATGGCGATTGTTTTTAGTATCAGTTGGTAAACCAGCTAATACAAGAAACTCTTTAATTTTGTTCTGTAAGTTATCTGCCGCTTTTTTACTAATGATGGGATTTTTTTCGCTCGGAAAATAAGCGATCCAAATTGCTTGGTGTAGAAAAAGTTCCAATGCGTTATAACTTTTCAAAACAGCCAAATTGCGTACCCATGAAAAGAAATCTTGTCTCTCGCGTTTTAAATCACTTTTAAGAATAGTCCGTCCCAGAATATTGGATTTTAAATATCCTGTGCCAGATGAAACATCCCAATCGTAAACCCCGAATATTGCATCGTATATATCGTTGGGAATACCATTTGTATATTGATAGCTGTCAATGTTCTTGTCTATAAAACTTGTCCAAAAATTTAAATCTACATTAACATTAAAAATTACGTTTTTATATTTTTCAAACGCTGTTACAATAAGAGGAGTTACGCCAGCCATTAAGTAAATAAGATTTATTAACTAAGATAACTAAATCTTACTGATTTAAATTTCATTAAAAAAGAACCCAATAAAGTAAACAGCCTCCCGATCTTCGATCTGGAGGCTGTTTACTTTTATAAAACTTTACTGTCCACCTTTCCTTGCTTCCTGCATCGGATTAGCGCCGGATGTCGCGCCTCTTGGCAGGGTCTGCTGTTTAAACAACTCAAACCTTGATGGGGCGTACTCTCTTGGCCAGCTGTTGTTGCTTTCGTCAATATCGGCGGTTTCGCGGTATGGGTCCAGTTTGATGCCTTTCACCTCTTTGGTTTTCGCGAATACCTTGGTTATTTTATTCTCATTTTTACGCCAGATGTAGGCAGAAATTTTCTCTGGTTCTTTGGTGCCGTCGGCGTAAGTCCACTCAATAAGCAGCGGGGTTACCAGGCCGCCTTTGTTGGTGAAGCTTACCTCGTAAAAGTAGTTTTTGCTATCGTACAGTTTCTTTTCGGCAGGGTTCAAGGCGTTGTACATAGCCTGGTAGCTTTGGGTAGTTACAGGGGTAGCTGCAAAGCGGTCCCACTTGCTGTAAAAATCCTGCAATGAAGTATCGGCTTCAACCGCGAAACGGGTACCTGCTTCCTTGTTACGGGTGGTGCTGATGTTTTCGAGGTTGCGGTCAAACTGGACATGGTCGGCATCCGCTTCCACCGCCGCTACCGTTTGTATTCAGACATCAAATTACATCTCTCCATTTGCCAGTACCGGTATAAAAATGGGTGCTAAAATAATTGCTTTCCCTTCGAAATCCCTTTTATTAAATTTCATATACGACTCAAAATAGTTGTTTGTATAATGCTTATCAGATTCTGGTTGCATCGGCTCATAACTTACAGGGATTAATAAAGAAACATATTCATATGATTTTGCTATAGCATATCTCCTGAAAGTAGCTTTAATATCATGCGTTTTGAGTTTTTCGTTCCATGCTTTGATAAAAACAGAATCGGCACTATCCGAAAATCTCATATCTGTAACCTGGCCATTCCAGGTTATGTCAACTCTTAAAACTGCAAACGTTGGATTTTTATTGCTCATATAAAGAGGGTTATAAAAGGCTCGGTATATGAAATTATTGATTTCAAAATATAGACTATCTGCCGGACTTCGTTTAAATTTTTCGTTCCGGATGGATTTAATGTCTGTATTGAATTTTATTTGAGCGTTTGAATTGCTTATGCAAAAGAAAAAAAAGAAAACGATCAGAAAGTTTAAATATTTTTTCATAACATTTTATTTACATTTGGTGCCTTTACTTCCGGTTGTATAAGCTAACAATGCAGCAACGTAATTTCCTTGTGTTGTAATATCATTTCCTACAGTTTGTTTAAACGAGTCGGTGTTTTCTAAACCACTCCAAGAGAGATTCGTTGCGTCTGCTTATTCAATGTTGGAAACATTTGCTGTAAATCGACTGACATCTGCGTAACAAATGTAGTTGCAATAATTGAGTGTTGCCACGAATCAAAATTGTTAGTAGTGGTTAAGTAGGCATGTAGTGCATTAACCGGGCAATATACTCTTGAGAGCAATTTGGTGACAAATTGTCTGAGTATATTAATGTCCTGCCCCTCATGAAAATGTTTAGTACATTACAATTGGTGTTTCTACAGGGGCAAGCAAAACGCAATTGATCAAATTCAGTTCTTCTTCATCTGTAAAGTTGAGAATGTTTCTAATAGAATTTGTGGATTGATGGTAGGTCATTTGCCGCATTGTTATTTTTTCGTCCGGTTTATAATTATTGTCCTCCCATCCCGTCATAAATCCACAACCATCGTCATTGTAAATAATAAAAGGTAACAGGTAAACTTTTTCCGTTTCACCTCGCACCTTTTTAATATCCAAACCTCGCTGGTTTATTCTCGCAATTCCCCGATTTATTGCTTCAGCTACAAAAACTGGCGTATGCTTGGTAAAAGCAATATTAACAAGTTTCTGATTTCTGCTAATTTTAAAGCGGATAAACACACAACCTTGCCAGCAATTATTTTTAACAGAATCATCAATGGGGTTATAATAATTCCTCAAACTCCATTTAAGATCGTTAAAGCTTCGAATTACGCTATCTTTTGTATTATGTTGCGCTATTGTCACGGGTACCAATGATGTTAATAACACTAAGATTAATAAGATTTTTTTTTCATAATTCGTTTATCATTATTACTTACATGGCATTCCGTTTAATCCGGCCCGTTGAAATTCTGCATCGCTATTTCTTTTAGATTCTGTAAGGCCATTATCCTGAAGTAATTGATCATATTCTCCGGGGTATGCTATCGCAAAGTCTTTTAGGCCTCCAAACGCGAGAGCCTTAGCATTTTCAGCGTCTGTTTTAAATGCTTGCTGAAGAATAGAAGCGATATCATTTATGTAATTATGAGCAATATCGCTGTGCTGTTTTAGTTGGTTTTTAAAATCAATTCCCTTGTAATTAAAGTAACCATGTAAAATTTCATGAAGGATTATAGATCCCTTATAATCTTGCGATGCGCCCCATGGCAATATACTTGTATTTATTCTAACTTCTATATTTACAACGCTGCCATTTTGAATTATGTTCGAACTTGCAGCGACCCCCTTAGTATCCGAGCTTTCAACAAAGTTTAAATTAATATTATCAGATGAGTTGAAGATATCCTGGATGATATCTCTTATCTTACCTGTTAAGTCTTTACTGATAAGCTTATTAACAACATCTCCGTTACATCCGTTTAATTTATTAGTTATGTCAGTTACCACATAACAAGGGCTAACAGTCGGCCCGGGATCATCGGGTGGCGGGAAGCCCGGATTAGGATCGTTGGGATTGGTGGGCCCGGTAGGGTTTACTGTTTATGATTTGCCTCAGATGGTATATTCTCATATTCAATACTAACTTCCTTTTTACGAGGTTGTATTAACCTTGTTTTGTGATAAATATATCCTCCGTTGGCATCTTTTTCTATAATATAGAAGATATACAAGGTTTGTGCTGTCAAATCAGTGGTTTTTTTTGTAAGCTCAATAAGCTTTGCAAGACTAACAATTTTGAGTTTTGAAAAATAGCCGTCGTTAATTTTTTGCCCCGGATCTTTTAGTTTGTAGATAAAAGTAGGTTCAATGTTAAATTTAAGACATGGGCATTTAATAGTTAAATATTTATATTGCGATTCTATGCCAATATCCCACATCCTATCTTTTAATGGAGTATTTGCAGTGTCTACAAGGTAGTATATACTATCAATGTTATTGATACGTTTTTGGGCGTATGCGCCTAAAATGTTTAAACACAAAAATATAATTAAAAGATATTTCATTTGTTCTTAATTACAATTACCTGAAAGTTTATCATTGGAGTTTAGTGAGTTAAGATAGAATGTATTTAGCTGTGTTTCTGTAAGCGAATACTTTTTTTTAATAGCATCAAAAGCTTGTTGTAAATTAGAAATTTGAGTAGCAGGAGCTGTTGGATCTGAAGTGTTAAGTCCATATAATATAGCCATTGCATATTGTTCATCAGTATGGCTTGCGTTATCCCAGGTTTTTAAAGCTGTTACTGCCTGATCGAAGTAGGACGTTAACATTACTAAATGATTACTGTAATTAGAAGGTAAGCCATCTATGGTACACCACTGATCTATCGGTAATAGCCAATTATCTTTACTGAAATTAACATATCCTTGTGAGGCGTCGTCTTGGGCTGTTGAAAGTCCATAATTTATATAAGCATGCATAGTTTCATGGATTATAGCAGCGGCAATTAATAGTTTCGAACTATGCAATAACATTTGTCTGTTTAATGTAACAACAGCACTCTGACCGATTCCTGATGATAGAGGTTGAGTTTCGCCAAGCTTATAGGACTTTTCCGTACTATTAGGTATTGAAGCCGCCCAAGGTAAAGAACCGTCTTGCCAAATAATGTCAGGTCTTTGAGTTGTTAAAAATGGAGTTACCAAGTTAGCGTATACTCCGATTGCTGCCAATTTCTCAATAATAAGTTTCGTTGCGCAGGGAAAGTGTTTAGATAAACTATCTGTTTTAATAGTCAATGGCATCGTATTAACCACATAACACGGGCTAACAGTCGGCCCGGGATCGTCGGGTGGTGGGAAACCCGGATTAGGATCGTTGGGATTGGTGGGCCCGGTAGGGTTTGTCGGGTTATAGGGATCGGTAGGGGTGTGCCCTCCTGATGTATTGCCGTTAAGCACAATCCTGGTTGATTCCATTGATGGCGTTGCCTGGTCGCAGGGCGGTAATGAAGTGGCATCGGGCGAAGTTGAAGTGCCGCTTCCGCCCCCGGCACCGCCATTGCCTGATGACGACCCACTGCCGCTACCGCTGCCACCTCCGGTATCGAAATTGACGGTAAATAACACAAAAATTGTTTGTAGTTTTTGCCCCAGTAAATCTTTGTTCTATTTTATGCTTGGTGGCAAGGAAGTTGTTAAGAAAACGGTATCTCCACTCTTTTTACATTACTATCTTTCCCCTTTTGCCAGTACCGGAATAAAAATGGGGGTAAGAATTATTGCTTTTCCCGTGAAATCTTCATGATTAAACCTGAGATATGACTCGAAGTAGCTATTTGTATAATGTTTATCTGAGTTAGGGAGCTTAGGTTCGAAACTTACCGGAATTAAAAGTGACACGTCTTTGTACATTTTTAGTTTGGCATATTTTTCAAGCGTTGCCTTGTCATCATGTCTCTTTTTTCTATTTTTGAAGGCCTGAACGAAAGTTGAATCTGCACTGTCGGAAAACGTTATTCCTTTTACTTTACCGGCTATGTCAATATCGATTTTAAGCATTGCAAATGTGGAGGTTGTTGTTGCCATGTAGGATGGATTATAAAAACTATCGTATACAGTACTTGAAAACTCACTTAGCAGACTGTCTGATAGTGTATGTCTGTATTTTCCTTCTCCTAATATTTTGTCTTGTGCTTTTGCGCAATTGAAACTTAAAGAGCACCCGACTAAAAATAATATACCTACAAATAACTTTTTCATAATAACTATTTACATCTTTTACCTAATGAACCTATTGAATATGCTGATTGAGTGGCGGCGAAGTCGCCACTCAATTTCATATCCCTTGCTACTGTATACAAAAAAGTAGTTGTTTGATCTAAACCTCCTAAAGAAAGATTTTTTGCATCGGATAGCGTTAATCCGGGGAACATGATTTTCAAGGAAGCACTCATTTTGTTAACGTAGTCAATTATAATGTTTTCATGTTGGTTTTTAGGATCAACACCCTTGGCTTCGAGATATGCGTGTAAAGCTTCATGCATTATAACTGTTGCAATGTATTGTTGTGAATACCCCGGCAATTCATCCTTGTTTAACTGGATTTGAATATTCAGGTTACCAAAATCATCAAACCCTCCGTTCATCTCAGTATGCCCCTCTACACCCGACGCTAAAGTTACGTTATCCACGAATGTTAAGTTTAATTTTTCTGTTCCGCCAAATACATCTTTAATCAAACTGTTTATTTGATTACTTATTCCGGAAACCATTGTTGAATCTACCATGTTTTTCAGACAAGGGTTTTGCACATTATTCGTAATTGTATTAACCACATAACACGGGCTAACAGTCGGCCCGGGATCATCGGGTGGTGGGAAACCCGGATTAGGATCGTTGGGATTGGTGGGCCCGGTAGGGTTTGTCGGGTTATAGGGATCGGTAGGGGTGTGCCCTCCTGATGTATTGCCGTTAAGCACAATCCTGGTTGATTCCATTGATGGCGTTGCCTGGTCGCAGGGCGGTAATGAAGTGGCATCAGGCAATGGTGGTGCCGCTTCCGCCCCCGGCACCACCATTGCCTGATGACGACCCACTGCCGCTACCGCTGCCACCACCGGTATCGAAATTGACGGTAGTACACTTGGTTTCAAGTTCGGTTACGGTAGGTGGTAACGAGCTGCCAACCACATAAGATATCTGTAACCATGTTTTACATGTAGTTACAGAGTATGTGTTTGTTTTAATCCCTTGCGTGGTATTTCGCTTTCCTGTGGTAGTTGTGGTATCGGTAATTTTACCCGGCGCGATATGCTCGGTTATCTTGCCGTTTTTGTAACACCAGCCATTAATAAATTTGCCTTTGGGCGTAGCATACAAAACAACACCGGTAAAATCGCTGTCACGTTTATTGTACTTATTACCATTTAACTTGCTCAGGTCGTTTTTAAGGTAAGCCGGGTCGGCAATTATCGTCATGATAAAGCTTCGGTATTTGCCATTGCGTTTCAGCATCAGGAATGAGCTGTGGCTGTAAGCCTGATCATAAACAGGGTCGGTTGCCTCGTCGCTTTTTAAGCCGATGCCCAATTTTGTCGAAGTAGCTTCATCTAAAGGCAGTTCAATAACATCATCGTTAAAGCGGGCATAGGTGGCGGTATGCTTCCAGTCGGGTTTAAACATCTGGATATAATCCGGGCCATCGGTAGTAGTAGCCATGGTGCTTAGCTTACTGTTACCGGTTGGATAGGCGCTTTCATACCAGTTTTTCGCCTCAGCTACCAAAGGGGTATTAATATCCTGCTGATTGGTGTTTTTCACATCTTTTTTACAGCTATAAACTACAGCAGTTAAAATAATAAAAGTTAAAAGAAAAATCAGTGATCGCTTTCGGGTTAGGTTTATAGTTTTTTTCATTGCAGATGGTTTAGACACTACAATATTAAATAAATAGAAATATTAAAGCGTATTAAAATTAAATATTTTTCATTAACATTTTAATCGCGAAAAATCAATGGGAGTTTTTTATTCAGGTGTGATTAAAATTTCATTATCCGTGTGCTAAAAGCCGCCTTCTTTACTATTGTTGGTAACAACACAGCAATGGCAAAAAGATTTCAAATTTCCTTATTGTCAGATTTTTTTCTTATCTTGTATCCCCCGATTTTTTAACATCGGTGGATAATATATGATAAACCATGAAATTAAAATAGCCTTCGACGAATATGAATCTTTGGCTGATCTCCATAAAACCGACCGCGACCTGTGCCTCGAAGCGCAGAAAGCGCTTAAAAACTCCCATTCTCCCTATTCAAAATTCCGTGTAGGCGCAGCTTTACGCCTGCAAAGCGGCAAAATCATTTATGGCAGCAACCAGGAAAACGTAGCCTACCCTTCCGGGTTATGTGCCGAGCGTGTGGCTTTATTTAATTGGGGGGCTAACCATCCTGATGATCCTATCGAGGCTATGGCGGTAACTGCTCACTCGGATGAGTTCCCGATCATCAAGCCCATTACCTCCTGCGGCTCATGCCTGCAGGTACTGGCCGAATGCGAAAAGAAGCAAAATCAATCCATAAAAATTATATTGCATGCCGAAAGCGGTCCGGTTTGGATTATTAAAGGTATTGAAAACCAATTGCCGTTTTTATTTTTTGAAGAACGCATAGCTACCCAGTAATGAAAAACAAACTTTTTTTAATGTTCATCGGTCTGTTCATCAGCGCCGGTGTGTTTGCCCAGCAGGGCTTCCCGTTTGCTGACGAGATCCGGGCATTTAAGCACCAGGACAGTATCAGTTTTCCGCCCAAAAACGGCATCCTGTTTATCGGTAGTTCATCCATCCGCAAATGGACCGACCTGGAACAGCGTTATGCCGGTAAGCCCATCATCAGGCGCGGTGTTGGCGGCTGTGAGCTTTGGCAGATAGCCGACTACTATACGCCGTATATCCTGTTCCCTTATCAGCCCCGCAAAATTTTTATTTATGCGGGCGAGAATGATATCGCAGCCGGGAAATCGGCACAGGACGTTTTAACCTCGTTTACCAAACTTTGGGAAATGATACACGGGAAGTTGCCAAAGGCCGAGGTTTATTTTATGTCGATAAAACCGAGTCCGGTGCGCGCCAGGTATTATGAGGTGGTTTATGCGGCTAATGATCTGGTGAAAACGTATTTGAAAGATAAGCCGCATAGTCATTACGTTGACCTGGTTCCGGCTATTTATAAACCCGGTACAATTCAACCCGATTCGGGTTTGTTTAATAATGATTACCTGCATTTAAATAGTAAGGGCTATGATCAATGGCAGAGAGTGCTTGATCCGCTGGTGAAATAAAAAGTTGCAGATACGAGGCTCCGCAGGAGCCCAAAAAGATTTTGTTGAATGAAACTATAAACACGGCACCCCTCCGGAGTAGCTGGGCAAACTTTGTCAAATCCCGTCTAATTTTAATACTCCGTAGGAGTAGCGTGTAATAGCAAAGTACGCCAAGGAGCCCCGTTTTAACAAGCGATTGGGTTTTAGCGGCCTTCAATGAGCAATCTGTTTAAAATTAATCTCATAAAAAAGGCCCCTTAACCAACGGGGCCTTTACCTACTTACATATTAAACACTAAACTAAAACTTGCTTATTTAAAAACGCTGTACACGTTTGTGATTTTCCAGCCGCTGCCGGTATTGGTAATGGTTACATAGTTGCTGCGGGTAAAAGTGCTGTATTTCATATCAACTTTTACTACAGCAAGGTCGTTATTGCTTTCAACAACCGAGGTGCTGGTAACGCAATCCTGCTCGGTGTTTTTTGTAGCTTTTAGCTGATCAACTACCTGCATTTTATCAAAGCTTAAAACCTTGGTGCCACGCAGCATGCTGAATTTAGCCGATGGGTCAACCACCTCGCTGAAGCCGCTCAATTTGCCGCGGGTCATGGCATCGATATAAGTATTGATCGCGAAATTTTTGGTAAGGTTTTCTCCATCTATTTTAGTTGCTGCATTGGCGGTTGCACCTGCTACTAATAAAGCTAAGCCAAGCATAAGTGATTTTAAAGTTTTCATATTGTTGTTGTTTTTAAGGTTTTTATGTGCTAATTTTCAAATTGTTTTTATACTCATAAGACACACCCAACCGGCGTTCCGTTACAGCATTAATTGCTTATTTGAGTGATTTAACAAACATTTAACATTTTCGCACATTTTTTAGTGATCATCACGGTAATATGCGGTTAAATAACACATATGGTTGATTTTACCACCATTATATTGCAATTTGCTGAACAGGGAGAGAAAACCGGCTGGACCTATATCGAGATCCCGGCCGATGTTGCGCAGCAAATGAAGCCCGGAAATAAAAAATCTTTCCGTGTAAAAGGCAAACTTGACGAACTGGAAGTGCGCGGCATGGCCCTGATGCCTATGGGCGAGGGCAATTTTATTTTATCGATTAAACGAGAAATCTGCAAAAGCCTGCGTAAGGGCCGCGGCGCTATGCTCAGGGTACAGCTCGGGCCCGACGATGATTTCAAATTCACTATCCCGGCCGATTTGCAGGAATGCCTGGAGTATGAGCCTGAAGGCAATGATTTTTTTATGAGCCTGGCCGAAAGTCACCGGGGGTATTTTATCAAATGGATTGATAGCGCTAAAACCGAAGCAACCCGGGCCAACCGCATAGCCTGTACCGTTAACGCCATGGTACGCCGGATGGATTACGCGCAAATGTTGAGGGAACAGAAAAAATTAAGAGCATAGGTGAGGATTATGCCTGTAATTGATTTTACCTGTTGAATATCCCTAAGTTTTACGAACATTACAATATTATACTCATGAAAAAATACGTAGTTATATTTTGGTTACTGTTAAGTGCCGGAGCGGGTTATGCTCAAACAGCAAAAGACGTTACCGTAAAAGTAACCGGCGAAGTTTCCGCTCCATTAAGTATCGGCCCTGCCGAATTGCAGCAGTACCAACAAACTACCGTTATCCGTAAAGAAAAGGATGGCAGGGAGCATACTTATTCGGGTGTGTACTTGTCTGAGATCCTTACCAAAGCAGGCGTTACGCTGGGTGCCGAACTGCACGGAAAAAGCATGGCAAAATATCTTTTGGTTGAAGCTGCCGATGGTTACCGGGTTGTTTTTGCCCTGGCCGAACTGGACAAAGCATTTACAGACCGGGCTATTATTTTGGCCGATAAAGTTGACGGCCAACCATTAGCGCCAACCGACGGGCCTTTCCGTATCATTGTTCAGGACGAGAAGAAACCTGCACGGTGTGTTAAGCAGGTTACGGCTTTGAAGGTGATGTTTGCGAAGTGATTGCGGTATTAATTATTTTTAAATGGAACACAAAACAATCACGGCAAACTATATCACAACTATTTCCTGGTTTGATGGTACCATTATAGATTGGGCGAGTGCCGGACGGCAATATGCCATGGATGGAACAAATGCAGAACGTTTCAGAGATTCTTATGCTTATAGTTTTGATGGAGCCATAACGTCCGATAATGGAGAATATGCTTTTATTTACCAAAAACTCGGCACCAAAGGTTTGTTATTAAAAAACGGCGATTTGCTACGCGAGATTAACAGATCGTATTATAATGCCGACGCCTACGAGTACCCTGCTGCTTTTATTACTGTTAATGATACAACTTATCTGGTACATTGCCCTATTAAATATTGCCGGCTTGATTTTGAGAATGTAGAAACAGGCGAAATCGTTACTAATATATCGGATCGGGACCCCATGGATTTTTTCCATTCAAGGTTAGAGGTAAGTCCATCTGGCAAATTCTTAATAAGCAAAGGTTGGTTTTGGCACCCTTTGGACGATGTTTTCGTATTTGATATTGATGAGTGTCTGAATAATCCACTCCTTCTTGATAAACCCAGGTTACGTCATAACTCATCTACCGAGATCTGTACCGCAAGTTTTATCGATGATTCAAAAGTGCTTATCGGCTCGTCAAACGAAGTTATTGATGATGAGGAAGAACATTTTCCACTGAACCATATCGCTGTTTGGAATATCGAAACAGATACCATCTCTACCCCCGTTAAAGTTGATGTTGAATTTGGGAATCTTTTCGCAATTGATGGGGAGCTGGCCTGGGACACGTTTGAGTATCCAAAAATCATTAATATTAATACAGGGGAGATAGTAGATAAAGCTGAACATTTTAACAGCGGTAAACAACGATCAAGTATTGTTGGGTCGAAAAATCTGACCCAAATTGTGTTTAATCCGCAAACCAAACAGCTTGCAATAGTCGGTAATGAAACTATTGAGGTTTTTACTCCCTGATAATGCGATAAAAACAATATCTTAGATATTTAATCTTATCATAACAACTTTGAACCAGGCATTAGAACAACCTACACAATACAATTTCAGGATATACAGTTATACATCCATAGGCATTGCAACTTTTTTAGGAGGACCGGTAGCGACCGCCTACATGCTCTCTAAAAACTTTAAGGCATTTAACAGGCCCAAGGCGGTGCTGGTTACCTGGCTCGTGGCGGTAATAATTGAAATAGGTATTATCATAGCCTTTGAAGCTATCCCTTTTGTCACCAATTTGTGGTTCCTTATTCCGGTTATTGATACAATAATAGCATTGCTTTTAACAAAAGTTTTTCAAGGCGAACAGATGGCAGCATATAATGCCGGTGGCGGAGATGCCTTTGCCTGGGAGAAGGGCTTAGGTATTGGGTTGTTGATATTGGCTATTACGGTAGCTGTTTTATTTGTATCAATTATTGTGTTGCTAAGCTCAATGGGCTTTCAATGTTAACAACTATCGAAATCGATTTGGAAACTTTATATTAGTCGCCACATTAATCTAAACCTTATGACACATTATGTTCAGGCCGAAGAGGAAGTAGCAGCGCAAAGGCCTAAAATATACACCGTTAATACTATTCGTGTTACTACGTTTTTGTTTGGCCCCTTGGCTGCCGGTTACCTGGTATCACAAAATTATAAAGCTTTTAACCAACGCGACAAGGTTATTGTTACCTGGGTAATTGCTGGTATCGCGTTAATATTGGTTTGTTTAGTAGTTGGCCTTACCATCAATGTCGAGCGCTTTCCTAAGTTTATAGTTCCTTTGGCTTATGCCTGGGGTACGCAATTGCTGGTGCAAAGCTTACAAGGACAGCAAATAAACAGACACATTGCCACCGGCGGCAAAACATTTAGCATGTGGCGGGCCCTGTTTGCCGGTTTAATTTGCCTGGCGGCTACATTGGTTTTAATATATGCGCTGATTATGATTATTGATCCGCAAGCGTTGGTATAAGGTTAGTTATTGTTTATTTCCCTTTCGCGGCCGTTTGTAAAATAACCCGGAATTTTTTCACTTCTCTTTCCGTGTTTGGCCCCGGTTTTAAAGCTAAAATCCGCTGAATTATATCCTGTCCCTGTTGTACCTGTTGCTGGCTCCATACTGTTGGATCGGTACGGTTTAAAAAATACAGACCGTTAATAATACCATCAGGCGATAGGGTTGAGATGTTTTCGTTACTGTAAAAATTCAGTATTTGAGTGATAGCTTCGGGGGATGAGGCGTATTTTTTCTCCAGTTCGCCAACAGCGCTGATCCTGGCGGCGGTGTTGGAGGTGTCCACTTTGGATATCAAGGATGCCAGCTCGGTATTAATGGCAGAGGCTTTTAAAGCCCGAAGCCCGCTTTGTCCAACGCTTTGCAAAACAGTATCTGTTGAGGTCTGCAGGGCCGAGAATAGTTTTTTCGATTCATTATCGTTTAAGGCGAGGGTAATCAGTCCCACAGCAAAGTTCTTTCTACGCACATCGGTGCTGTTTAAATCGCCATATAAAGAATAAACCCATTGATACCGGGCCACCCGCTCTTTCGATTCTTCTATTTCTGTCGATCTTTCGTTAAGGCTGTTTTCCAGTTTATCCAGCCTTACTTTGTTTGAAGTGGTGTATACTGTGAGTATAATAGTTATTATGGAGCTCACTATGCCTATCCATACCGTTACGGTGTTTGAAAACGCGGGTTTGGTTACTTCTTTGTTTTCTTCTGGTGGGCTTGTCTCTTTATTGTCTTTCATTTATGCTGAGTAAGGGTTGATGCTTAGTAGCTAAGCTATTGAAAAGTTAGACTACAGCTTTAAGTAAAAACACGTGAGTTGAATAAGTAAAAACACGTAAGCCCTTATAGATTTGCCAGGAAGAATATCACGGCTGTTTTAAAGAAAACCATGGTTTTAATTATTTTAGCGGCAGGCAAGGTAATTGAAACAACTCCATGTTTACCGGCGCTGTATACAGCTATACTAATTATTTATGAATAAACTGATTGAATGCGTGCCCAATTTTAGCGAGGGCGTAAACATTGATATCATCAAACAAATAGCCAACGCCGTTGAGGGTGTAGATAATGTGAGGTTGTTGAATGTCGATCCGGGCAAGGCTACAAACCGTACTGTAATAACTTTTGCCGGCGAACCTGACGGGGTGATAGAAGCAGCATTCCGTGCTATTAAAACAGCCGGAGAGCTGATTGATATGAGCAAACAAAAAGGCGAGCATCCGCGCATGGGTGCTACGGATGTTTGCCCGCTGATACCGGTAAGTGGTATTTCAATGGAGGAAACAGCCGCTTATGCTATCCGCCTTGCCAAACGGGTGGGGGAAGAACTACAGATTCCTGTTTATTTATATGAAGCAGCACAGCCGGATAAACGGCGGAGTAACCTTTCGGTGATACGTGCCGGTCAATATGAAGGTTTTTTTACCAAGATTAAACAGCCAGGCTGGGCCCCGGATTTTGGCCCGGCAGAAAATGATGTTAAGCGCGGGGCTACGGTGATAGGCGCGCGTGACTTTTTAATAGCCTACAATATCAACCTCAATACCCAATCGGTCGACCTTGCCAATACCATCGCCTCAGAAGTGCGCGAATCCGGCCGGGTTTTGCGTGAGGGCGACCCCGTAAAAGGTAAAGTTGTTTATGATGAAAACGGTAAGGCCAAAACCATTCCCGGCTCATTAAAAGCGGTAAAAGCCATAGGCTGGTATATAGAAGAGTATGGCGCCGCCCAGGTATCCATGAACCTCACCAATATCAACATCACCCCTATTCACCAGGTGTTTGAGGAAGTATGTGCGAAGGCTGCCACATATGGCGTTCGGGTAACCGGCAGCGAACTGATAGGGCTAATCCCTCTTAAAGCCATACTGGAGGCAGGAAAGCATTTTTCGGAAAAACAACTGCTCCCTGCAAATGCAGGTGATAAAGAATTAATCGCTGTCGCTATTAAAGCGATGGGGTTAGACGAACTTGCCCCCTTTAACCAGGAAGAACGGATCATTGAATATGTGTTGAATGCAGATCGGTTTATAAACTGAAGCTGTTTTACCACGGGTCGGAGAACTGCGGCAGCGTTTTTATAAATTCCCCCTTTAGGGGGTTAGGGGGCTATAATCCTTATGCACAATCAAAAAGCTTGCCCGCTCTTCTTTATGGAAAGGGATATTCCAGTTGCCCTGGTAAGTAATTTTGGTTGGTAATGGTTCGCCATTAAAATTGTTCAGTTCGATGTTCATCTGCACATTAAAATCAAAGAACATATTGCTGAATTTCATATCAATATAGCGGCCGAGGATCTGGAAGGTTCGCTCATCAAAAATGGTGGTCATTTCTTTGATCATGGTATCACTATCTGATGTGCTGGGTTTACATCGCACCTTAAAGCGGTAAACCGGGATGGTATCGAGGTATTTGCCGCGCGCAAATTCATAGTAATAATACTGGCGCATATCGCTGCCAAATATTTCGGTTTTGCTGCTGATGAAGGGGATGCCGCTTATTTTACGCCCCGGCGTAAAGATGAGCGCTTTGAGCTTGCTTTTGTACGATTCATTTTTACCCCCGGAGCCAGGCAGCGCATCGCCTTTTGTAAAATCGGAGTTGTAGGCATTCATGAAAATAAAATCGAACATCTCCACGGTGTACAACTGGTACTTGCCATTTTTTTTGTACACATCGCCGCTGTCCTTTTTGGCTATGTACTCCATTCTATGTTTTCCGGCGGCGTTGCTGTGTTCTATCTTCCTGTAGATTCGGCCGTTTACGCGGTTTTTATTATCATAGGTAAAAATCCGGTTCTCCGCAGTAAAGCCAAATTTTTTCATGTTTTGAAAAGCCTTGTAAAAACCGGTATCGGCTAAAACAGCATCGATAAAATCCTGCGCATTAAGTTTATGGGAGCGGATATCCACCAGCGAATCGATCACTATCGTACGGATGGTATCCGGGTTAAAGCGGTTAATTTGCTGGGCCCTGGCGGTGAAGCCTGTAGTGGCGAGGATAAGCAACAGGAAGAGTTTTTTCATGGTGAAATTAGGCGAAAGGTAAAAGGTAACTGCATTTTTTGCCCCTATTTATAGGTGAAAGGTAACTGAATTTTTGCCTTCATATTATGGTGAAGTGTTAAAGGCGAAATAGCAAAGCAGCTAAACCTTTCGCCTTTAACCTTTTGCCTTTCGCCTCAAGAGTATTAGTTTCCTAATTGCTTCACAGCCAAATAAGCCATCAATCCGGTACTTACCTTAAATGCGTCCTCTTCCACATCAAAAGTAGGCGTATGTACTGATGAGGTAATACCTCGTGCTTCGTTACGGGTACCTAAACGGTAAAAGCAGCTATCGGCCGCCTGCGAGTAGTAAGCGAAATCTTCGGCAGCCATCCAGATATCCAGGTCGAGTACGTTCTCTTTACCTAAATAATCTTCGGCGTGGCCGCGGGTGGCGTTGGTGAGTTTTTCTTCGTTGATGAGGAATGGGTAACCGCGCATAATGTTGAATTCGCAGCTTCCGCCCATGCTTTCGGCAATGCCTTCGGCCATTTTTTTCATGCGTTTGTGGGCTTCTTCGCGCCATTTTTCATCCATGGTGCGGAAGGTACCCTCCAGGTAAACCTCGTTCGGGATCACGTTGGTTGCTCCGTTGGCAATCACTTTACCGAATGAAAGCACCGATGGGCTTTTAGGATCGGCAAAGCGGCTAACCACCTGTTGCAGGGCGGTTAATATATGGGCGGTAATAATTACCGGGTCGATATTTTGCTGAGGCTGCGCGCCGTGGCCGCCTTTACCTTTAACGGTAACATACAACTCATCAGTAGAGGCCATGTATTTGCCTGCGCGGAAACCTACCTTACCGGCATCAATCAAAGGCATCACATGCTGACCGATCACCGCGGCCGGTTTCGGGTTTTCCAAAACGCCCTCTTTAATCATCAGGCTGGCGCCACCGGGCAGTTTTTCTTCGGCAGGCTGGAAAATAAGCTTTACCGTACCTGCAAACCGGCTTTTTAGTTCGGTTAAAATGCGGGCTGTGCCCAATAATGATGAAGTGTGCGCGTCATGACCGCAGGCATGCATTACGCCCGGATTTTGCGATTTGTAAGGTACCTCGTTGGCCTCCAGTATCGGCAACGCGTCCATATCGGCACGTAAAGCAACAACATTTGATGCATCCGAGGGCTTTTCGCCCTGTATGAGAGCTACCAAGCCGGTATCGGCCATTTTATGGTATTCTAAACCCAATTCTTCCAGTTTACGGGCAACGTAGGCCGAAGTCTGGATTTCGTGAAACGATAATTCGGGATTGGCGTGCAGGTGGCGACGGGTGGCCACTACATCATCAAATATTCTGGCTGACAGTTCCTGTATTTGCTCTTTAATCATTATTGGTGTCCGCTTTAGGAAGATTAATTTTTTCGGAAAGAATAAATATACTTGAAAAGGACGACCGTAACTCGTGCGCCAGTTTTTCGGCCTCGAGCCGGGTACGGAAATCGCCCGCTTTTACTTTAAAATTAGGTTCGCGATAAGTGATGTAGGTACGCAGCTCCGGGTATTGGGCCTGCAGTTTGGCCTGGGCATTAAACGCGGCGCTGCGGTTGGAGCCGCTAAAAAACTGTACCCTGTAACCGTAGCTTACCCCCGTGGCGTCTGTGCCGTTTACACCGCTTAGTGAAAATCGTTTGGCTATCAGCGAATCAACCAGCGGATCTTTCACCACTACCACCTTGCCGCGCGTTTGGGCCAGGCCATGGGTTGATGCGAATAGTAATAAAACGAAAAAGCAGTATTTGATTATCGTTTGTTTGGTTGATTGATCAAATACTGCTTTCATAGCCCCCCTCTAAATCTCCCCCGGAAGGGGAGACTTTTTGTTTTAATTATTATTGAACTATTTTTTTTAAGCCCTCCCTACCTGGGAGGGTTTGGGTGGGGCTGTCTACTTCTTAATTCTGCCCTACGCCGTGGCAGTTTTTGTATTTTTTGCCGCTACCGCATGGGCATGGATCGTTCCTGCCAATTTTATTTTCAACCCTTACCGGGGTTACTTTTTGTGCCTCCTGCGGAAAATCATCCACTGGTACGCCGTTGTTTTCGGCTACAACCTCGGCCTTGGTGGTTTTCATTTTGCGCAGGTCCATTTTAGGTTCGGGCCTTGCTTCCCTTACCTCTTCAGGCTGCTGCTGAACCGGGATGCCACCGCGGAACAGGAAGCTAACAATCTCCTTGTTCACATTGGCCAACATGCCTCGGAACAATTCAAAAGCTTCAAATTTGTAAACCAATAACGGATCCTTTTGCTCATAAACGGCATTCTGTACCGATTGTTTCAACTCGTCCATTTCGCGCAGGTGCTCTTTCCAGGCATCATCAATCAGGTACAGGGTTACGTTTTTCTCGAACGATTTAAATACCTCGTGCCCGTGGTTCTCAACCGCTTTTTTCAACGGAACAGCTACCTGGATGCCGTGGATGCCATCGCTAAACGGAACCACAATGTTTTCAATGTATTCGCCGCGGGTGTCGTAAACATCTTTAATAACCGGGTAAGCCTGCTGTGCAATGGCTTCCTGTTTGCGTTTGTAAAACTCCATCACGCCATGAAAAACCTCGTCGGTTAAGGTAGCGGCAGATTTAGAGGCGAATACATCAGCACCGAAATCAACATCTACCGAGAAAAGGCGGATAATTTCCAGCTGGAAACCTTCAAAGTTGTTGCTCTCTTTATATTCGGTTACGATATCTTCAACAACATCAAAAATGGTATTGCTCAGGTCAACATCTAAGCGGTCGCCAAACAAGGCGTTTTTACGTTTGGTGTAAATTACGGTACGCTGTGAGTTCATCACGTCGTCGTACTCCAGCAAACGCTTACGGATGCCGAAGTTGTTTTCTTCCACTTTTTTCTGTGCGCGCTCTATTGATTTGGAGATCATGGAGTGCTGGATCACCTCGCCCTCTTCAATACCCATACGCACCATCAGGTTCGAGATCCTTTCCGATCCGAATAAACGCATCAGGTTATCCTCCAACGATACGAAGAACTGCGAAGAACCCGGGTCACCCTGGCGGCCAGAACGACCGCGCAACTGCCTGTCAACGCGGCGCGATTCGTGGCGCTCGGTACCTACAATGGCCAAACCTCCGGCTTCCTTAACACCGGGGCCCAATTTAATATCCGTACCACGGCCGGCCATGTTGGTAGCGATGGTAACCGTGCCTGCCTTACCGGCTTCGGCCACAATGTCGGCCTCTTTCTGGTGCAGTTTGGCGTTCAGTACGTTATGTTTAATGCCGCGCAGCTTAAGCATACGGCTCAATAATTCAGAAATTTCTACCGAGGTAGTACCCACCAGCACCGGGCGACCAGCCTGTGTCAGTTTCACAATCTCTTCAGCAACGGCGTTGTATTTTTCACGCACGGTGCGGTAAACCAAATCCTGGCGGTCGTCGCGGGTAATTGGTGTATTGGTTGGAATTTCAACCACATCCAGTTTGTAAATCTCCCAGAATTCGCCCGCTTCGGTAACCGCGGTACCGGTCATACCGCAAAGCTTGTGGTACATCCTGAAGTAGTTTTGCAGGGTGATGGTGGCAAAGGTCTGGGTAGCGTCCTCCACTTTTACATTCTCTTTAGCCTCGATGGCCTGATGTAAACCATCCGAGTAACGGCGGCCATCCAATACACGGCCGGTTTGCTCGTCAACTATCTTAACCTTGCCTTCATCCAAAATGTATTCGGTATCTTTTTCAAACAGGGTATAAGCTTTCAGTAACTGGTTAACCGAGTGGATCCGCTCAGATTTGATCGAGAAATCGCGCATCAATTCATCCTTGCGGGCAATTTTCTCTTCGGCGCTCAGGTTCGATTTTTCAATCTCGGCAACTTCGGTACCAACATCAGGCATCACAAAAAAGTGAGGGTCTTCGCCCGAAGCGGTGATCAGTTCGATACCTTTTTCAGAAAGCTCAACCGAGTTGTTTTTTTCGTCAATCACAAAGAAAAGCTCAGCATCTACCTTCGGCATTTCTTTGCTTTGATCCTGCATGTAGTGGTTCTCCACTTTTTGCAGTATAGTACGGTTACCGCCTTCGCTCAAAAATTTGATCAGGGCCTTGTTTTTTGGTAAACCGCGGTAAGCGCGTAACAGGGCTAAACCACCGCCTTCAACATCAGTATCACCGGCGTTAATAGCTTTTTTGGCTTCGTTCAATACGCCGTTAATGTAATTTTTCTGCGCGTTAACCAAACGCTCAATGCGTGGTTTCAGTTCATAAAACTCGTGCTCATCACCACGTGGTATAGGGCCTGATATAATTAAAGGTGTACGGGCATCGTCAACCAAAACCGAGTCAACCTCATCCACCATGGCAAAGTGCAGTTTACGTTGCACCAGTTCTTCGGGGCTGCGTGTCATATTGTCACGCAGGTAATCAAAGCCAAATTCGTTGTTGGTACCAAAAGTAATATCGGCCATGTAAGCGGCGCGGCGGGCCTCAGAGTTGGGCTCGTGCTTATCTATACAATCAACCGAAAGGCCATGAAACTCATACAGCGGCCCCATCCACTCGCTATCGCGGCGGGCCAGGTAATCATTCACGGTTACAATGTGTACACCTTGTCCGGCCAACGCGTTAAGGTATGCAGGCAGTGTGGCTACCAGCGTTTTACCCTCACCTGTGGCCATCTCCGCAATTTTACCCTGGTGCAATACAGTACCGCCAATCAGCTGTACATCGTAATGAACCATGTTCCAGGTAACCTCGTTGCCGGCCGCGATCCAGGTGCTGCTGTGGATGGCTTTATCGCCTTTGATGGTTACGTTTGGTTTGCGGGCCGCTAACTGGCGATCAAAATCGGTAGCGGTAACCTCTAATGAAGGATTGGCAGCAAGGCGGCTCGCGGTTTCTTTAACCACGGCGAAAGCCTCGGGCAATATGTTCATTAATATATCTTCAAGCTCTTTATTACGGTCTTTTTCAAGCTTATCAAGCTGGGTGTATAACTCAACTTTTTCGGCCACGTCCATGTCAAGCTCGTTTTCTGTACGATCTTTAATCGCCTGGATCTCGCTGTCGATGCCCGAAAGGCCCTGAGCAATAGTATCTTTAAAATATATGGTCTTAGCCCTAAGCTCATCATTACTCAGGGAGCCAAGCTTGGCATATTCAGCCTTAATTTTCTCAACTATAGGCTGTATACTTTTTACATCCCGTTCTGATTTGCTTCCGAAAAGCTTACTGATAAAATTTAACATATTATTTTATTATGATTCAACCCGGTTCAACAATTGCGCCATAGCATCCGTTAGAGCCAAATTGACAGGCAAATGTAAGATTTTGTGCCGAAAGCTGAAAGGTTTAAGGGTTTAAAGCATTGTTAGCAGCGAAAGATTGACATTGAGGTGTTGGTTAAAGGTTGTCTGAACCGGGATTTGGGTGGATTTATGGGATGGATAGGATTTTGATCGGCTAATTTTCCAAAAAAATCTAATAAATCCTGCAAATCCACCCAAATCCCGGTTCTGACAAAATCCGAAATCGAATATCCGAAATCCGAAATCATTTTTCATCATCGTCTTCTTCCCACTCATCACTATCAAAGTCGTTCAGGTCATCTTCGTTAAACTCACCGAAAAAACGGTCTTCATCAAACATCAGTTCTTCCATTTTTTCCTGCTCGGGTGTGCTGGTATCAAAGCGGATGGCCCAGTTATCGGGGATATCGTAAGTTTTATCGAACCCGCGAATCCAGTCTACAAACACCAGCCGGAACTCTTCTATCTTTTCGCGCATCAGCTGCACGTAATCCTCTTCATTTATTTTTACCATGGATGCAAAGGATACGGCGTTGAACATATCCTGTACAGCCAGTTTGATGAGCACGGCGTTTTGCATACGTAAGGAATACAGGTTACCCCCTTCAGCGCCGGCAATTTTTGCCTGGATGATGGCGGCATTGCTGCAGATCTGGATTGCGAGGTGCTCCTTCATGCTGTCGTCTTTTAAGGCTTCAGCAATTACATCGGCAAGGTCAAATAGTTCCTGCGCTTTTTGATATACCGGGAGCTTTTCAAATTTTGCGGGTTTACGGGCCATGGGGTAAATTTACTATTAATAACAGAAGTAGCCTTACCTGTAGTATTAAAGGCATGTTAAAAAAACTATCTTTGCCGCATGAATATCCTGATCCTTGGTTCGGGTGGAAGGGAAAGTGCCTTCGCCTGGAAAGTAGCCCAGAGCCCCAAATGCGAGAAACTTTTTATTGCGCCCGGTAATGCCGGTACTACGCAATATGGTACAAATGTAAACATCAAGGTTACCGACTTTGAAGGTATAAAAGCGCTTGTACTTCAGGAAAACATTAGCCTGGTGCTTGTTGGGCCTGAAGAGCCGCTGGTAAAAGGTGTTCACGATTTTTTCCTGGCCGATGAGCAATTGAAAAACATCCCGGTTGTTGGTCCGCAGCAGGAAGGCGCCCAGCTGGAAGGCAGCAAGGATTTTTCAAAGCAGTTTATGGAGAAACATAGCATCCCAACTGCCGCCTATAAAACTTTTACCAAAGATACCCTGCAGGATGGTTTGAGCTATCTGGCTACCGCCGGTTTGCCGGTAGTATTAAAGGCCGATGGCCTGGCCGCCGGTAAAGGCGTACTGATTTGCCTTACTTTAGAGGAAGCGCAGACTGAACTTATAGCCATGCTGGCCGATGCCAAGTTTGGCGAAGCAAGTTCGCGCGTGGTTGTAGAGCAATTTTTAACAGGCATTGAACTATCGGTATTTGTAATGACCGATGGTAACAGCTATAAAATATTACCTGAAGCCAAAGATTACAAACGTATAGGCGAAGGCGACACCGGTTTAAATACCGGCGGTATGGGTTCGGTCTCGCCGGTGTCATTTGCCGATACCGCTTTTATGCAGAAGGTAGAAGAGCGCATTATTATCCCTACGGTTGAGGGTTTGAAAAAAGATGGCATTCCGTATAAAGGCTTCATTTTTATCGGCCTGATGAACAGCAACGGCGAGCCATGGGTAATTGAATATAACTGCCGCATGGGCGACCCGGAAACCGAAAGCGTAATGCGCCGCATCGATTCGGATTTTGTTGATCTGCTTGCGGGTGTTGCCGAAGGGAATTTAGATACCAAAGAGTTAATCATAAGCCCTAAAACCGCTGCCACCGTAGTAATGGTAGCAGGCGGCTACCCCGGCGAATACCTGAAAAACAAGGTAATAACCGGTACTGAGAATGTGCGCGACTCGATTGTGTTCCATGCCGGTACGGCTATGGATGGCGAAAACGTGATCACAACAGGCGGCCGCGTTTTGGCTATTACTACTTTGCAGGATACCATGTTCAACGCCCTGCAGCAGGCTACAGCCGATGCCAGCCGGATATACTATGACGGCATGTACTTTAGGAAAGATATCGGGTTTGATTTGCTGTAGTTGCCCTACTACCGCGGGTTATGCTACCGCTAAACCCGCGGTAGTAAAATTATTCATCCACGCAGATATTTTGAATGCAGATAGCCTGCGTACGATGATGATCGGAAAAGGAAGAGTAGATAAAGGTCAGAACAGAAAAGTAAACCCGCTGCCTTTTGAGGGCTTTTGCATTTCTTCAAATTTTTCAATCTCTTTTTGAAGCAAATCGCGGTATTCATCTCGCATGAACCCGTGGAATATTTCGATATTTTCCTGTTCGCGCGTATCTATTAACGCCTGAATATAAGCTACTTTATTTTCACTGCGCACTATTGCCAGTGGCAGGTTATACCAAGCCTGTATAAAATTCATCAACAGGCGTGAAGTGCGACCGTTGCCATCGTAATATGGATGTATGCTTACCAAAGTAAAATGCGCGTCAAACGACAGGTTTAATTGTTCATCAACCGATAAAGGCGACTTCATCGTGTCTCCAAGCTTTTTTATTAATTCTGTAGTTAGCCGCTCAACCTTATCAAAATTAGGGAAGTAGGATATCCCGGCTGTAACGTTTCCTTTCCTGAAAGCGCCGGTTCGCGAATCAACGGTGCCAAGTATCGTGTTATAAACCTTACCGGTATTTTGCATAACCAACGAATTGATCTGCTGTAGCAGGTTTACAGATAAAGCTTTTTTTGCTTTTGCGTTTTCAATCGTAAACAGTAGCGCCGCGTGATGGTCTGTAACCATCAGGCTTTCGGTTAAAGGTTTACCATTGGGAGTGCGACCTTCTGTTATCAGCACCTGGGCCTCTACTTCGGTTAGGGTTGAACCCTCTATCCGGGTTGAATGATGGTCGATAGAGATCAGGTTAAATTTTTCATGATCGATCACATCGGCGATGCCGAGATCATTGTATTTTTTTATCAGATCAACTATTTCCATCATTTAAGTACCACGAAAATAGCTATAAGTTTTTATATGCTAAATTCAGGCCCCAGACCTTGTTAGGCCTTTATAAAATAGCTTTGCGTTGCCCGCTATTTTTTCCGCCATATCCAGCCCGTTGATAATTTTACGTGCGTTTACCCAATCGGTACGTTCGACATTAAAATATCTATCAAGGTTAACACCCGTGAATATGCCTTTGGTCATGCCTTTTACCATGATCTGGGCGGCAATATCATCCTTCAGGGCAAGGTCGGGGTTGTTCAGCAAATCAATATGCAGCAGTTTGCCCATACTTTCGTAATTCTCGTACCACGTTAACTGTACATAACCGCGACCGTAATAAATCTGATCGGGCGTGGTATAAGGCACCCGGTGCCCGGGACCGCCGCCCATTTTAAGTTTCTGACCGTAAGGGTGCCCTGCCCCGCGACCGTTCTCGCGTACCGGCTGCATAGTTCTGCCGCATTCGTGGTAAACGGTGGCCAGCATATAGGCAATTTGCCGGTTGTCTGTCACCCCGCCGCTTTTGGCGGCACTAATAATGGCTTCAATGCCATCAACATGGTTTTGGGTTAAATGTCCGCCAAATAATGCCGAACGAATGGTGTCATAAAGGTGTTTTGTACCTGGCATGGTAATAAAATTTAGGTGTTAGTGAATAAAAATAAATGTCTCCGCGATTGGAGTTTGAATTAAAGAGGGGTAGTAAGGTTTAGATAAATATAAACATCATTGTCTGAATATCAATCTCGAACCTCGCGCTCATCTGTGACGAGTGCTTAATATGGGTTTGCGTTTATAACGCGAACTGTCATGAATCAAAAGAGGTTTGCTTAGCGCTGTTGGTTAATTGCGTTGCAAACGCAAACCCACGTTAAGCGCTCGTTACAAACGAGCGCAAGTGAAAAAATATAATCCCCGAATAGATGAAAAATTAAAACCGGTCTTTCAAAAACTTGCCGGTATAGCTGTTTTTCTGCTTGATCAAATCTTCAGGAACGCCTTCAAACACAACTTTACCGCCACGGTCGCCGCCCTCGGGGCCGATGTCGATCACCCAGTCGGCGCATTTAATTACATCCATGTTGTGCTCGATAACGATGATGGTGTTGCCGTGATCAATCAACGCGTCAAACGATTTGAGCAGTTTTTTTATATCGGCGAAATGCAAACCCGTGGTAGGTTCATCAAAAATGAAAAGTGTTTTGTTGGTATTATTGCCCTTAACCAGGAACGATGCCAGCTTGATGCGCTGTGCTTCACCGCCTGATAAGGTGTTTGACGACTGGCCCAATTGCACATAGCCCAGGCCAACATCAACCAAAGGCTTTATTTTGGCAATTACCTTAGGCTCTTTGGCAAAAAACTCAACGCCTTCGTCGATGGTCATGTTCAGGATATCCGATACGTTTTTTTCTTTGTATTGGATATCGAGCACGTGTTGTTTAAAACGGTGTCCGCCGCAGGTTTCGCAGGTAAGGAAAATATCGGCCATAAACTGCATCTCTATCTTCACTTCACCCTCGCCCTGGCAAACATCACAACGGCCTCCCTCTACGTTAAAAGAAAAAGCCGATGGTTTTAGTCCCGCCGCTTTTGCCGCAGGTTGCGAGGCGTACAGGTTACGGATCTCGTCCCAGGCTTTAACATAAGTAACCGGGTTTGAGCGGGATGAACGGCCTATGGGGTTTTGGTCAACCAGTTCAACCTGCTCTATCTTGCCAAAATCACCGTCAATAGCGTCGTATAAACCGGTTTGCTCGCCCGAGTAGTTACCTAAAGCTTTTTGAACGGCCGGTGCGAGGATGCGTTTCACCAGGCTTGTTTTGCCCGAGCCTGATACACCGGTAACTACCGTAAGTACACCTAATGGAAATTTGGCCTCAACATGTTTCAGGTTATTTTCTCGCGCGCCTTTTATCTCGATAAAATCATGCCATTTGCGGCGGTTTTTCGGGATGGCGATCTCTTCCCTTCCGCTCAGGTATTTGCCGGTAAGGCTTTTATCATCTTTAATGATCTGATCATAAGTGCCGCTGAAAATTAACTCACCACCGTGTGTACCGGCTTCCGGGCCGATATCGATAATATGGTCGGCCGCTTTCATGATCTCCTCTTCGTGTTCAACTACCAAAACGGTATTGCCCACATCACGGAGGGATTTCAAAACGCTTACCAGGCGCTCGGTGTCACGGGGGTGCAGACCGATACTCGGTTCATCCAGCACGTAAACCGAACCAACCAAACTGCTGCCTAATGAAGTAGCCAGGTTAATACGCTGCGATTCACCGCCCGATAGGGTGTTTGATAAACGGTTAAGCGTTAAATAACTCAAGCCAACATCGTTTAAAAAGCCTAAACGGTTGGTGATTTCCATTAATAAACGTTTGCCGATTTTTGCATCGTTCTCGCTCAGCTCAAGCGTACTGAAAAACTCATAAGCTTTATCAAGCGGCATCAGCACCACATCGGTAATTGATTTGGCGTTGATTTTTACGTACGATGCATCCATTCGCAGGCGGCTGCCCTTACATTCCGGGCAGGTAGTTTTGCCCCTGTACCGCGACAGTAAAACACGGTACTGAATTTTATAGGTTTGCTCTTCCATCTCCTTGAAAAATTCATCAAGGCCGCGGAAAAACTTATTGCCCGTCCACAACAGGCGCTGTTCCTTTTCGGTAAGCTGGTTGTACTGGCGGTGTATCGGGAAATCAAATTTCAATGCGTGGCGTACCAGTGCATCATTCCATTCGCGCATTTTTTCGCCGCGCCAGGGGGCGATGGCGCCCTCGTAAACAGATTTGCTTTTATCTGGAATCACCAGGTCTTCATCAATACCGATTACCTTACCATAGCCTTCGCATTTTTTGCAGGCACCATAAGGGTTGTTAAAGCTGAAAAAGTTTGGCGTAGGTTCTTCAAATTTCAAGCCGTCAAGCTCAAAGCGGTCACAAAAAAAGCGCTCGTGCTCGGTTTCGCCATCCGGTTCCTGGAAACGGACGAAGCAATCGCCTTTTCCTTCAAAAAACGCGGTCTGTACCGAGTCGCCTAAGCGGCTTATGGTTTCATCCTCGTTGCTTTTATTAACGCGGTCAACCACAATGCGCACGGTAACCGGTTGGATGGTTTCTGAGGCTTCGGTGGCAGCTTTTTTTGATTTAGGCTTTTTTAGTTCAACTACCGGTTCGGCTGCCATCATAGGCACGTTTTCAACGGTTTCGTCTTCCAGCAACGCTTCAATGCGCGAAAGCTTACCATTGTACTCAACCCTTACAAAACCTTTTTGCATCAATACCGCCAGTTCTTCTTTAAGGCTGCGGTTGTTATGCGGGTGCAGCGGGGCCAGTATGGTTACCTGGGTTTCATCAGGTAAGGAAAGTACAAAGTTCACCACATCGGTTACCGAATCCTTTTTAACCACATTGCCAGATATGGGTGAAATGGTTTTGCCGATGCGGGAAAAAAGCAGTTTCAGGTAATCGTAAATCTCCGTAGAGGTACCCACGGTTGAGCGCGGGTTGGAGGTGATTACTTTTTGTTCGATGGCTATAGCCGGGGCTATGCCTTTAATATAATCCACATCGGGTTTGTTCATACGGCCCAAAAACTGGCGGGCGTATGATGACAAGCTTTCCACATAACGGCGCTGACCCTCGGCATACAAGGTATCGAACGCGAGCGATGATTTGCCCGAGCCCGACATGCCTGTAACCACTACCAGTTTATTTTTAGGGATGGCCACATCAAGGTTTTTAAGGTTATGCACCCTTGCTCCTTTTATAATTATATGTTTCTGCGGATCTTTTTCTGCTTCTGTGCTCATTGTTCATGGTTGATAGTTCATAGATCATAGCCTGGGTTATACGGTGCCACAGCAAATATTTTACCATGAACCATCAACTATGAACCATGAACTTTTCGGAATGCAAAAATCCTAAAAAATTTAGCAGTATCCAAATTGGTTTTAATTGTTTATACCAATTTAACAGGTCATTTTCATGTGTTTACAGTTGGTTGACTTTTTGGGTGCTTTATACTTTTTTAACAACTAATTTTTGAAAAATTTATTTTGGTTAATGATTAAACCTTCGGTATTAAAAGTCAGTCTAAAGTAGGCTTGCAAAATTATTGTTGGTTTTGTAGGCAATTAAACCGATTAATAGTAATCTATAACTCCAAAAAAAAAATTTTATTTGTTTTTTATTCAATTATTTATTTTATTTGAAGAAACAAATCTGTAACCCCTAACGAGCAAGCTATAGAATACACTTTACTTTAAAAGGTTTTAACTAAGAATTAAGTTTAAGTAGTACTTTCTATGGATTTTCAATTGAAAAGTGATCAGGATCTAATCCATCTGTATGTGGCAGGCGATGAAGCAGGCCTGGTGGAACTGATAAGACGTTACCAATCAAAAATATATACCTCCATTTACCTGCTGGTAAAAGATGAATACCTTGCCGAAGATATTTTTCAGGATGCTTTTATCAAGGTGATCAACACCCTTAAAGCCGGAAAGTATAACGAGGAAGGTAAGTTTTTACCATGGGTAACCCGTATTGCGCATAACCTGGTGATCGATCACTTCCGTCGTGAAAAACGTGCGCCGATGATCAGCAACGGCGACGACTTTGACATTTTTGAAGTGCTTGGTAATTACGACGAAAGTACCGAAGATAAAATGGTCAGGGAGCAAACCCACAAAGATTTGAAGGCCCTGATCCAGCTGCTGCCATCCGAACAGAAAGAGGTACTCATTATGCGTCATTTTGGCGATATGAGCTTTAAAGAGATAGCCGATATTACGGATGTAAGCATCAATACCGCGCTCGGCCGGATGCGCTACGCCTTGAATAACCTCCGCAAAATGATGCAGAGCAAGGAGCTGAGTTTGAAGAATTAGTGATTAGAGACTGGAGATTAGAGGTTAGGGTTTTTATGTTTAGGTTAAATTAAGCATGGGCATCCTAACCTCTTGTGTTGATCAATCTTTCTGATTATCAACTAATCTCTATCCTCCAGTCTCTGATTTTTTCTCGCCATTCTGATCAAAAAAACAAAAAAATTCATTTAATTTTCATTTAGCAAAATATTATCTTTAAGCCACCGTTATAAATCATATAAAATTTATAGTAAAATAAGCTTATGGATGAAACCTTTACAAAAACGTTAAATGCATTAGCTAACCAAGGCGAGATGAACAGTAGCACACAAGAAAACCTGGATGCCGACGATGTTATTTTTTATAATTCCATCCGTGCCGATTTAGATCTGCTGGTTAAAAAACCAAAACTGCAGACCATCCACCAGATACTGGACTACTCCAAAAGCCTTCGTTAGTATTTATTGCGGCCCCCACTGGTTCATAGATCATCATGGTTAACCTCGGTTAACGATATTGATTTATGAACCTTTCTATTTTTAGGCGGTTCATGGATCATAGTTCATGGTTTTATGGTGGTTTATGGTGGATGATTCATAGTTTATGTTTTTTTATTTGAGTGGAATAGTTAAGGGCTTGAACGGAGCTACTGCTACTATGATCCATGAACTATCAACCATGAACTAAATTCCATACTTTTGAGCCGGATTATGGTAGCTTAAGCGCCGCCGCCTTAACCATGATCCATGAAATATCAACCATGAACTAAAAAATGCTTAAAGCCGAACGCTATCGTAACTTTGTTGAATACTTTTCGCAAAACCAGCCTAACCCTGTTACCGAACTGCATTATAACAACCCGTTCCAGTTGCTGGTGGCCGTGATCCTTTCGGCACAGTGTACCGATAAGCGCATTAACCAGGTTACCCCGGCGCTGTTTGAGCGTTTCCCTACGGCTCAGGATCTGGCGGCTGCAACATCCGACGAAGTTTTTAATTATATCCGCTCGGTAAGTTATCCTAACAATAAAGCGAAGCATCTGGTAGGCATGGGCAAAATGCTGATCGATGTTTTTAATGGCGAGGTACCATCAGGAATCGAGAACCTGCAAAAGCTACCTGGGGTTGGACGCAAAACAGCTAATGTAATAGCATCAGTAATATTTGAGGAGCCTGCAATGGCGGTTGATACCCACGTTTTCAGGGTGGCCAACCGGATTGGCTTAACCAATAATGCCCGTACGCCGCTGGCAGTAGAAAAGCAACTGGTGCAAAATATCCCTAAAGAATATATAGCCGTTGCGCATCACTGGCTGATATTACATGGCCGGTATATTTGCCTGGCGCGCAGCCCCAAATGCGATGTTTGTCCGCTTACCTGGTTTTGCCGTTATTACGAGCGTAACAATACCGAGGCAGCCTTGAAAAGGGCAGAAGCCGCGAAAGAAAAAAAGGCTAAGGAAGCTAAAAAGAGGAAAGAGCTTAACGCTATAAGTAAAGAACTGAAGAAGCGGAGTGTTAATAATAGTTGATTGAGTGAGTGGTTGATTAGGTGAGTAGTTGTTACATTATAAAAGGCTTAACTAACCATTCACTTAATCAACTGCTCTCCACTCACTTAAAATAATTACTAAAAAAATTAGTATTTATAAAAAATGTATTTATATTTGTTGAACAAAGTATAACGATGGCTACAGACAATAAAAATTCGGATAAATTAAAGGCGTTGCAGCTTACCTTAGATAAGCTTGAAAAATCATATGGTAAAGGTACCATCATGAAACTGGGCGATTCTATCATTGAGCAAACCGAGGTGATCTCGACCGGTTCGTTAGGTTTGGATATTGCTTTAGGTGTTAACGGCTTGCCAAAAGGCAGGATCATCGAGATTTATGGTCCGGAATCATCGGGTAAAACCACCCTCGCTATCCACGCTATTGCCGAAGCGCAGAAAAAAGGCGGTATTGCAGCTTTTATAGATGCCGAGCATGCTTTTGATCGTTTTTATGCCAAGAAATTAGGTGTTGATGTAGAAAATTTATTGATCTCTCAACCCGATAACGGTGAGCAGGCATTGGAAATTGCCGACAACCTGATCCGCTCGGGCGCTATCGATATCCTGGTTATCGACTCGGTTGCCGCGTTGGTTCCTAAAGCGGAGATCGAGGGCGAAATGGGCGATTCGAAAATGGGTCTTCATGCCCGTTTAATGTCGCAGGCTTTGCGTAAGTTAACCGGTACAATCGCTAAAACCGGGTGCTGCTGTATTTTCATCAACCAGCTGCGCGATAAAATTGGTGTGATGTTCGGTAACCCGGAAACTACTACCGGTGGTAACGCGTTGAAATTTTACGCTTCGGTACGTTTGGATGTACGCCGGATTTCGCAAATTAAAGATACCGACGAGGTTTCAGGTAACCGCGTTAAAGTTAAGATAGTTAAAAACAAAGTAGCTCCGCCATTCCGCGTGGCCGAGTTTGATATCATGTTTGGTGAAGGTATTTCAAAAGCAGGCGAGATCATTGACCTCGGCGTTGAATACAACATCATCAAAAAAGCAGGTTCATGGTTTAGCTACGGCGAAACCCGCTTAGGTCAGGGGCGTGACGCGGTTAAACAACTCATCCTTGATAACCCCGAATTGCAGGAGGAACTGGAAAACAGGATCCGCGAGACGGTAACCGGCGAGAGCATGGAAGAGGCGTAGTAAGCCAGGCCAACCAAAAAATAAAGTGATTTAAAGTAAAATAGACCAAGAGCTTTCCTTCGGAAAGCTCTTGGTCTATAAAGCAATCTGCCACGGGTTTAGCGTAGCGTAACCCGTGGGGAACTATCATTTAAGCTTCCAGCTTAAATACCCCAAACAAATACCCTAAACCCAATGAGCCGTAACTACAAATTCCATAACCAGTAATTCCCATATTTCGTAACGTTTACAGTTATATATACTGATAGATGTTTTTACAGGGCGCGAATACAAAAATACGCTGTGTAAAATTACTTAAGTCTCTGAGTTAAGTAACAAGAAAGCAACGCCAGGTTGGAAACTCTTTAGTTTGCATAAGTTAATCTATCACCCTGCCTTCAGGGGGCGGGGGGGCTTGCACACCAAAATACGCTTCCAACTCATCCAATGTCGACGAGCCTGTGGCTATATCTTTAATGATCACGCCTTTTTCCATCAGCAAAATACGGTCGCATACATCGGTAATGTGGTTAAGGTCGTGGCTGGATACAATGGTTGTCACACCTTTTTTGGCGAGGTCTTTCAGCAGTTTTTTAAGCCTGAACTGGGTGCTTGGGTCGATATTGGCAAAAGGTTCATCCAGCATCAGTAACTGCGGGTTTTGCAGCAGGCAGGCGGCCACGCCAACCTTACACTGGTTACCCTTGGACAGGTCGCGGATGTATTTGCCTTTTTGCAGGATTTCCCCGTTAAAAAAATCGGTAAGGCCAGCCAGCACTTCGTCAACATGTGCCTTGTTGTGGCCGTGCAAGCCTCCTATAAAGTAAAAATACTCTTCGGGGGTAAGGTAATCTATTAAAAAACCTTCATCCAGGTAAGCCGCCGTATAATCCTTCCAGTGTTCATGCCCGGCAACAACCTCACCGTTAGATAACACCTCGCCGCTTTCGGCCCTGATCAAATCCAGGATCATCCTGAACAATGTTGTTTTGCCTGCACCGTTGTTGCCCACCAGGCCAACGCTTTCGCCTTTGTTTATTTGCAACGCCGGCACGTTTACCACGGTAATACCGTTATAAACCTTTTTTAAATTTCTTACTTCGATCATATTATTTGTTTCTGAAGCCTTCGGCAATGGTATATCGTTTTTGTATAAAATCTGCTTCCAGCTGCCTGATCCAAAAGTTACGGGTTAAAATAAACACGATGCCGGTAGCGGCCAGAACAGCCAAACCTATATCGGCATGTTTAAACAGCGAAAAAGGCAGGTAAATAACATAGGGGGTTATAATAAGCGGAAAAGAAAGCAGCATTTGTGTAGCACCCACGCCCTCCCAGTTAAATGAAGCCCCTTTTGACAGGTCGATGCGTTTGGCGTTGCGGTTGGCAAAAAAAAGTACAATGGTGGTATTAATGCCAATATTCCATAAGTACATTACAAAATGTACCAACACTATCTTCCAGCCAAAGTAAGCGTAGGGCGTGGTAAGGATAAAAGCCACGGTAGAGATCATGGTAAACAGCAGGTATTTGGCTTTTAAAAAGTCGGCAAAGTTAATTTTGGTTACCAGTAAGCCATCAAAATGGGCGGCCTGCCAGCTAAACATAAATTGCCCGTAACTGATGATGAAAATCCCGGTCATAAACATCCCCACAAAAATATACCATGACTGTCCGTAAAGCGGGTTGGTATAAAATATCAACCCGTAAAACATAAAAAACAGCCCCATCACCAGGGCTGATCGCGGCCGTTTGTTGCGGAAAATCAGCTTTAACTCATTAGCTACCAAGTCGCCAACGCGGCCGAAACGGCTCAGGAACGGAAAATCGGTACTGCTTTTATAGGCCGATGCCTTGCGCGAGCTTAGCTCTTCGAGGTAAAGGTTTTGTTTAAGATACGCGAAATTGATGTAATACATTGCCGCCGCAAGGATCACCGGCAGCAATACGAGGGCAGGGCTGGTAATCAGGTGACCGAAATACAGGTAGGAGATATGGCGTACCGAATACAGGTGAAACCGGAAATCGCCGAGAATGATCAGGATAAGTACAGCCGCGAAACCGAGGAAAACCCAGCCGTTAAGGTTTGCCTTGCGCTTAATGAACAGCGAAAAATAATTATTGAAAAGCATTAACCCCGCAATGGCTACTATAAAGGCAAGGGTGGTTATCAGGCCCGAATCGGGCAGGATCACTTTTAAAATAAAGGGTAAAAAAAGCAGGATTGGCCACAGGTTAAAAACGGATAACATGGCCGTAAAAGCCAGGTATGATACTACCGTGTTCCGTTTTACAGGCAGATGCAGATAGGGCTGTACGCGCAGGGTGGGCAATTCCTGCAATTGCAGGCGCATCAGCAAATCAAACAAAAAGTAAATAAGGATAATGCCACAAAAGGACACAACCACGTCATCATTTGGAAAAGCGTCTTCCAGCCCCTTGTTTAAAAACAGCCCGGCAAGAAGAATACAAACAAATAGGTAAAGGATCATCAAGCCCATTACCACACGGATGGCAATACTTTTTCCGGTATTTTTTGACCGCCAAAATGCTTTTAACTCATGACTTAGAAATGTAGAAAACATAGCTATAAACGGTTAAGGTTTGCGGCATAGCTAATTTATTATGCCCCGGAGTACGGTTGTAAGTTAGTATTTATACCTGTCGCCCCAAAGTTTTCTTAACTTTTCTTTTGATTCGTTTTCGCGCGCGTTGTTACCAGGTTCGTAAATTTTTGTTCCGCGGAGGGCATCCGGTAAAAAATCGAGATCGGCAAAATTACCCTCGTAGCTATGGGCATATTTGTAATCCTTACCATAGCCTATATTTTTCATGAATTTGGTTGGGGCGTTACGCAGGTGCAGGGGTACGGGCAAATCGCCGGTTTGCCTAACCAGCGCTATAGCCGCGCCGATAGCCGTAGTAGCCGAATTACTTTTGGGCGATGTGGCCAGGTAAATGGCCGTTTGCGACAGGATGAGCTGCGATTCGGGCATGCCGATCTTATTCACAGCCTCAAAACAACTCTGCGCCAGCAGCAAGGCGTTGGGGTTGGCGTTGCCGATATCTTCTGAAGCAAGGATGAGCATGCGCCGGGCAATGAACAAAGGGTCTTCGCCGCCCACGATCATCCGCGCCAGCCAGTAAACCGCACCGTTAGGGTCAGAGCCGCGCATAGATTTGATAAAGGCCGAAATGATATCATAATGCTGTTCGCCGGTTTTATCATACAGGGCCATGTTTTGCTGCACATGTTCCAGCACTACCTCATTGGTGAGCACTACATCCAGTTGATCAAAAGCGTTTACCAGCAATTCAAAAATATTGAGCAGTTTGCGCGCGTCGCCGCCCGAAAGGCGCAGCAGGGCTTCATGTTCTTTAATTGTGATGTTTTTTTGCCGGAGAACCTCATCTTCCTTCATGGCTTTGTTGAGCAGATCGATCAGGTCCTGCTCGGCCAGGGGCTGCAGGATATAAACCTGGCATCGCGACAGCAAAGCCGAGATCACCTCGAACGAAGGGTTTTCGGTTGTAGCGCCAATCAGCGTAACAATACCCCGCTCAACGGCGCCCAGCAACGAATCCTGCTGGGATTTTGAAAAACGGTGAATCTCGTCAATAAACAAAACAGGCAGCGTACCGCCCTGCGCCTTTAACATTGACGCCTTTTCAATAACCTCGCGCACATCCTTCACCCCCGAATTGATAGCGCTGAGCGCGAAGAACGGGCGGAACAAGGATTGTGAAATAATGTAAGCCAGCGTGGTTTTACCTACCCCGGGCGGCCCCCAGAATATCATCGACGGCAACGCGCCCGATTCGATGGCTTTACGCAATACCGCCCCCGGCCCAACCAGGTGCTTTTGCCCCGCGTAATCATCAAGCAATTTGGGGCGCATACGTTCGGCTAAAGGCGGCAGATTATTCATAGGCGTAAAATTCAGAAAAGAAAACGCTAAATCCTAAAAAGATTAGTAAATAACGTTGTCAGTTCTGAGTAATGTGTTCATGATGTGCATGACAGGCCTCGGCGCAAATACGGCAGGCTTCGGCACAAATACGGCAGTGGTCATGATCATGTTTGCTGCATTCATCAGCACAAAGGTGGCAAATCTCTTCGCATAAAATCAGGTATTGATGACCGATGACTGAGTCGCGCTGCAACAGGCGCGCGGCTTGTGTACAAATATCAGCGCAATCGCGGTCAAGGCTGATACAGCCGGTCATCATTTTTACATCTTCTTCGTGCAGGCAGGCTGTTGCACAATTTTCGCAGGCAAGGGCGCAATTCAATAATTTTTGAATTAAAGCGCGGTGATCTTGATTTTGCATAGGTAATATTTTAATTTTAACTTAATATATTACCTGCTGTAGTTAATAAATGTTTTTACAAATTTAGTTAAGCCTGTAATTGATGATATGGTGTCTGCATGCGGATACGGCGGCTACAGGCTCATCAAAGCCATTAAAAATTCAACAGGGAATAACAATAAAATTACAATTCACTTTAAGATCATTTAACATTTGAAACTTGCACATCTGCACATTTGTTGCGACCTTTACCGCTATTAGAACTTTTAGTTATAGGCTATAACCACCACACCGCGATGAACTACACTATCAATCATCTTCCCGAACGTACATCTAAACCACGTGATAAAGGCATTACCATGGTTATGGATAAAGGGCTTAGCCTGCGCCAGGTTGAAGATTTTATTGAAGTTGGCGGTCCGTATACAGATATTGTGAAACTGGGTTGGGCTACATCATATGTAACGCCCAATCTTGATCAAAAGCTGAAGCTTTACCGCGAGGCCGGCATCCCCGTTTATTTCGGCGGTACCTTATTTGAAGCCTTTATAGTCCGTAACCAGTTTGACGATTACCGCCGTTTACTAGATAAATATAAACTGGAGCATGCCGAGGTATCTGATGGGTCGATTACCATCGAGCACGACATTAAATGTAACTACATCAGCGAACTGGCCAAACAGGTTACCGTGATTTCGGAAGTGGGCTCGAAAGATGTACAGAAAATTTTCGCCCCGTATAAATGGATCAAGCTGATGAGCGCGGAATTAGAGGCCGGTTCATGGAAAGTGATTGCCGAGGCCCGCGAAAGCGGCAATGTTGGCATTTACCGCGACTCGGGTGAGGTACGCCAGGGATTGGTTGATGAGATCCTGACCCAGATCCCGGAGGAAGCTATCATCTGGGAAGCCCCCCAAAAGGCGCAACAGGTTTGGTTTATTAAACTGATAGGCGCCAATGTAAGTTTAGGCAATATCGCCCCGGCGGATATCATCCCCTTAGAAACGCTTCGCTTAGGTATTCGCAGTGATACTTTTGATCATTTTTTAGAAATGTAATTGTTTGACTGATCTTATACAATTAACCAAGGTCTTCAGTGTTTTGCTGAAGACCTTTTTGCGTACGCCCGGCGCAGGCGCAAGCTATAGGGTGAGAGTCCCGAACGCGACTTGATAGCGGGAAGCGTTAACCAAAGGCAAGGGTGTTGTGAGGAACTGCGAATCTGAAGGAAGCCGGAGGTAAATCTCCGCCAAGACGAACAGGAAGCAGACCAGACCGTTCCATGTGGGTGAGTTTGCACAACAAAACGAAGCTCAAAACTATCCGAGACATGGTGCTGTATATCTGATAGGTATATGGAGAGAAAGCTTGCGTTCTTACCCGGGGAGATCTGATAAATAGTGGACGGAGGGAGGTGCGCAGCCCGAAGGTGCAAGAGCTTGCAATTTATGATATAGCCTCTTTAAGAAAATTCAACCCAGTATAACGCAAAGGTTCAACTAACATAGTAGTTATGCGTTTCTACAAAAAATACTATCTGCTTGCCGCCACGGCGTTGGTAAGTTTCACAAAATCATCAACCGTTAACCTTTCGGCCCGCAGATCGAGCATGGGCTCATCGGCCAGTTTTTCCTTATTGATAAGGGATGATATCGCATTACGTAATGTTTTGCGGCGCTGGTTAAACCCGGCCTTTACTATTTGCCAGAACAGCTTTTCGTCACAATCCAGCGTCTGCTTATCATTACGGCTCAGCCTGATCACCGCCGAAAGCACCTTGGGCGGCGGATTGAATACGCCTGCCTTTACCGTAAAAAGATATTCAACTTTATAGTAAGCCTGCAAAAATACGCTCAGGATGCCATACTCTTTAGAGCCTGCTTTGGCGGCACAGCGCTCGGCAACTTCTTTCTGAAACATGCCTACCACCTCAACCACCTGCTGGCGGTTATCCAAAACCTTAAATAAAATCTGCGATGAAATATTGTATGGAAAATTGCCGATGATGGCAAAATTATCGCTGAAAATGCTTTTAAAATCAAGCTCAAGGAAATCGGCATTGATTAATCTTTGGCCCAGTTGCGGATATATCTTTTTCAGGAACTCGTACGATTCGGTATCGATATCGATCAGTGAAGTTTGATACGCCTCCTTCTGCAACAAAAAATCAGAAAGCACGCCCATCCCCGGTCCAACCTCAAGCACCTGGGTGAAACGGCCTTCGGGTTTCAGGCTGTCAACTATCTTGGCTGCAATGTTTTTATCGGTAAGAAAGTGTTGCCCTAAATGTTTTTTTGCCCTAACCAATGTCATTATTAATCAAATATTTGAGCAAATTAAATCATATTTGTGCTTTTATCAGGAACTATAAGCTTAAAATCTTTTATTTGCAGGTGTAAAGATAGGTTAAAGGCGAAAGGTTAAAGGTAAAAGGTTTGCATAAAGCCGCAGGTTAAAGGCGAAAGGTAAAAGGTTAAAGGCTTGCATTGAGCGTTGAACACTTATAAACCATTAATAATCATCACTGTTAAATCGATTGAAATTACCGCAAAAAATCGGTGAAATCAAAAAAACCAGTGAAATCAACATATAATAATGAGCGACAAATTAAAAATAGGGATCAGCATTGGCGATGTAAACGGCATCGGTTTGGAAATAATTATTAAAACTTTGGCGGATAGCAAAATTTATGATTATTGTACGCCTATAGTTTACGGCCATACCAAGGTGGCTTCTTTTCACCGCAGGGCTACCCATGTTAACGAGCTCAATTTTTTGGTGATCAATGACCCGTCGCAAACGCATTTCCGCAAGCCCAATATGATTAACTGCTGGGATGAGGATGTAAAAATTGAATTGGGTCAGGTTACCGAGGCCGGGGGTAAATACGCGTTTAAATCGTTAGAGCGTGCTGTTTATGATTTAAAAGAAGGCTATATCGATGCCCTGGTTACAGCGCCCATCAATAAAGATAATATCCAGAACGATAAATTCAATTTCCCGGGCCACACCGAGTATCTGCAGCAATATGACGGCGCTGCCGAATCGCTGATGTTTCTGGTGAGCGACACCCTGCGTGTTGGCGTTGTTACCGGCCATATCCCGGTATCAAAAATTGCCGAAAGCATTACCGCCGAGAAAATACTTGCAAAGCTGAAACTGATGAACAACAGCTTGCAGCGCGACTTCTGGATCCGCAAGCCTAAAATTGCTGTGCTGGGCTTAAACCCCCATGCGGGCGATAACGGCCTTATCGGCAGCGAAGAAAAAGAGATCATTATCCCGGCCATTGAAGAAGCCCGGAATAACAATATCCTTGCTTTCGGTCCGTATTCGGCCGATGGATTTTTTGCCAACGGCACTTACCTGCAGTTTGATGCCGTGTTAGCCATGTACCACGACCAGGGCCTGATCCCTTTTAAACAGATCGCTTTCGAATCGGGCGTTAACTTTACCGCCGGGCTGAATTTTGTACGCACCTCGCCCGATCATGGCACCGCTTATGATATCGCCGGTAAAAACCAGGCTTCCGAAATCTCTTTCCGCGAAGCTTTGTTTACCGCCATACATATTGTAAAACGCCGCCGCGAAGGCTTACAACTAAACGAAAACCCGCTTGCATTTAGCAAACTGAGCCGCGACCGCGACTAAATACGGCTTGTAACAGCAATGTTTTAATTTAATTGCCGTTAAATTAAAACATTTGCCCTGCTTGTGCATTTACATGTCTGAATGAGTAATTTTCTGAGTCGTATACGTTCAATTGATGCTTTCCGTGCTGTAACAATGTTCCTGATGATATTTGTGAATGACCTGGATGGCATTCCGAATACCCCTACATGGCTTAAGCACGCGGGACAAAACGTTGATGCGCTTGGCCTCGCCGATACCATATTTCCGGCATTTTTATTCATCGTTGGTTTATCTATACCCTTTGCTTTTCAAAACAGGTTAAAACAGGGCGATAACTTCAAGCTGTTATCGCGCGTGGTAAGCCGTTCGTTTTCACTCATTTTCATCGGCTTTTTCCATGCCAATATGGAAACCTATAATGAGGCCGCTACCCTGCTGCCCAAACCTGTTTGGGAAAGCCTGGTAACCTTCAGTTTTTTCTTTATTTTTTTAGATTACGGGAAAAACACGCCACCCCTGCGCAAATACCTTTTGCAAGGCTTCGGGATAGCGCTGCTGGCGCTGATGGCGGCACTTTATAAAACCAGCGACCCCGGCCATACCTGGCTGCACTTTACCTGGTGGGGCATTTTAGGGCTGATAGGCTGGGCCTACATGGTTTGCGCCCTTATTTACTATTACTCTGATGGGCACCTCTGGATCCAGCTGGCAGCATGGATGTTTTTCATGTTCTTTAACCTTGATGTACACTTTGGTTTTTTAGATTTTATTGACAAGCTGAAAGGTTACATCTGGATAGCCGGAAACGGCGCCATGCAATCGTTCACTATGGCGGGGGTATTTGTTTCGGTATTGTATATGCGCCTCAAAGCCAATAACGAAATGAAAATGCTGTGGGTAGCCATGATATTGATAGCCATTATCCTGTTTAACCTCGGTTTTATAGTACGCTATTTTAGCGGCGGCATCTCTAAAGAGCGCGACACCCCATCGTGGGTATTGATCTGTACCGGTATCAGCCTGGTGGTGTATGCCTTTTTCATTTACCTGGTTGATGTTAAAAACAAATACGATTGGTTTAAGGTGATTGAACCCGCCGGCACCAACACCTTTACCTGTTATATTGTACCTTTCCTGTTTTATCCCATTTACGAAATGACCCGCATAGGCTACCCCGAATATCTGAGCCAGGGCATAGGCGGCTTGATCAAATGCGTTGTCTTCGCTTTTGTAGTGGTATGGCTTACCGGGCTGCTGGATAAGATCAATATCAGGCTGAAGATATAATAAGGGCCCCTATTTTATTTTAATGAGGTATTGCCCTCTGAAGCCTCTTAAAACAGGTTTATCTCTTTTCGGCAAATCGAAGTATATTTCATCAAATTGATAGGTTACAGTGTATTTCGGAGTTTCCCTTGTTAGTTGCATTAAGTTTCCAGGCAATTCATATCTCAACGGCGAGTATTTATCCTCCTTTACAAAATATTTTCCCATTGCCACTGTATCAGCCGTGATCTTTTTCACCACCTCAAACGGATCAAATTGCAACACCTCGCTGTTAAGCCTTAAAACATTAATATCGTTGATTTTGGTTTGTAAAATCTTCAATCCGTTGTAATTATTAACAACAGTATCAACTGGCTGATAATTGGACAGGATTATATCATATCCTTTTATAACCATTATATTTTGATCGCGCGCGAAAACGTAATTTATCTGTTCGATCATTTCCGAACCCTTTCCATAATAGGAAAACTCGCTAAAGCGGTTAAGACCAAGCTGTTGTTTGGCCCAAAGATATTTTAACCCCCGCAGTTCTTCTCTATTAATCGGAAGATGATCATACTCGTTCTTTTGTTTACTTAATGAATCAACCACCGGGGTAAGGTTCTTTTTAAAGTAGGGCTGTAGAGCAACCAGGTCATAATGATCAATAAAATAACTAAGTCTACTTGCCGCTTTACTACCCTCCTCCATACTAATCTTGTTACTGTCAACAGCCATCAATTTCCCATCCTTAAAAGCGTTGTGCTTTTTAAAAAAATTAACAACTATCCGCCTTTGAGAATACATACTTACCGTAAACGCGCTTTGCGGCCCGTAAATGCTCAACAAGGTTAACAAAGCCAGCGATATGGGAATAACCTTAATATTCTGCTTTTTAAATAACAAAAAGTAAAGCGAAATTCCCAGCAGCCAAACAGCCAGCACAATTAAAAAATACCTGAATTCGGTAACGCCGTAGCTGCTAACCCTGGTGCCAACAGCTACAAACAGCAGCGCCTGCAAAGGGATCAGCAAAAAATAAAAACTGCGGGAGTAAGTTTTTAGCCACTTATTTTCGTTTTGTTCGCGGATGGGGTATACCAGCAACAGGGACAAGATCCCGAATACGGCATACCCTAAAATAAGGTTTGATACCAGACCTTTGGGAAGTTTCCATTCCACCAGGATTTTGATTTCATAAGCCAGCAGGATAATCACGTATACCGTTGAGAGCGGGATCAGTACATACTGCGTAAAAATTTTAAGGCCCTTAGGATAGCTTTTATCTTCATCAAGCGCTTGGATATCGGCAGGGACACCGGCCAAAAAGAAAATGGTGGTAAACATGCCGGTTATCCACACCCATAAAATAAAGTAGGTATCAGATTCGAACCTGAAGTTGAACAAAAAATTTGTAGCGCCTATGGCCGCCGCCAAACCTGCAAACAGCACTGTACCGTACAGCAGGCTTGCCAGGATGCGTAAAAACAAGGTTTTATTAAATTGCCAGAAACCCTGGATCTGCCCTTTACCCGTAAAGGCAGCGAAGGAAACCATTAAATGGAATGCAAGACTCAATAAAAAAAAGCGAACATAATCTGCCTGCCGGGAGGGCGGATCAAGAATAAATATAAGGCAGATTGCTACAACCGCCGCCGCTATTTTCAGCCCTGCTTTTTTACCGGCGCTCCGGTTTTTGCCCTGTGCAAACAGGGTTGTCGATAAGCTGAGCAAAAAGCCAAGATTAGCTATCATGATGATACGCATGCACCAGTTTTCGGCAGTCAGATCCAAACGATCGAGCTCGATCTTGACAGTTGCCGCTATGGTACCGGTTAAGGCAAAAAGTGTTTCGATCGGAAAGCGTTTTACAGTATTTACCGTGCTTTGCACCAGGTTCTTAATAGACGGAAATTTCATTTGTATAAGGTTTGCAGGCTAATTTAGTGTTTTGATTTCGGAATTCGGATGTTCGATTTCGGATTTGTTTTTGGGGATTCCACCGATTTTCTTGTCTGAACTCGAATTTGGGGGAATTATTAGAATTTATCGAATTTCCAAAGCATTTTGTTCATTTCTTAATTCTATAAATTCCGGTTCAGACATCATCCTGCCCATCTTAAAAATCATCCCAAATCCCGGTTCAGACAAAATCGGTGTAATCAATCCTCCAATCGGTGTAATCCCAGGAACAAAAAATATAAAATATATGTATTAAAACCCAATAGCATACCGTGGTTAATTGCATTTAACACATTAGTGTTTATATTTGCGGTCGCAAAAAACATCATTTTATTATAATGAGAGAAATACAGTTCAGAGAAGCGCTAAGAGAGGCTATGTCCGAAGAGATGCGCAACGACGGAAATATATACCTGATGGGTGAAGAGGTTGCCGAATATAACGGCGCGTACAAAGTAAGCCAGGGCATGCTGGATGAGTTTGGCGCGAAACGCGTTATTGACACCCCTATCTCTGAATTAGGTTTCGCCGGTATAGGCATTGGCTCGGCTATGAACGGCTTACGCCCTATTATCGAGTTCATGACCTTCAACTTCTCGCTGGTAGCTATCGACCAGATCATTAACGGCGCTGCCAAAATGATGTCGATGAGCGGCGGCCAGTTTTCGGTTCCGATTGTGTTCCGTGGCCCTACCGGTAACGCGGGTATGCTTAGCTCGCAGCACAGCCAGTGTTTTGAAAACTGGTATGCCAACTGTCCGGGCTTAAAAGTGGTTGTGCCATCAAACCCTTACGATGCCAAAGGCTTATTAAAATCAGCTATCCTTGATCCTGATCCGGTTATTTTCATGGAATCAGAATTGATGTATGGCGATAAAGGTGAAGTTCCTGAAGAAACTTATTACATACCGCTGGGTAAAGCCAAAGTGGTTAAAGAGGGTACTGATGTTACCTTGGTTGGTTTTGGTAAAATAATGAAAGTGGTTAATGCCGCTGCTGCTGAACTTTCAAAAGAAGGTATCAACGCCGAAGTGATCGACCTGCGTACCGTACGCCCTATTGATTACGCTACGGTTATCCAATCGGTTAAAAAAACAAACCGTTTGGTGATTGTTGAAGAAAGCTGGCCTTTAGGCTCCATAGCTACCGAGGTTGCATTTAAAGTACAAAAAGACGCGTTTGATTACCTTGACGCCCCTATCCTGCGTATTATGGGTGGCGACGTGCCGCTTCCTTACGCCCCTACTTTGATCCAGGAATTTTTACCAAACCCTGAACGCGTGATCAAAGCAGTAAAAGAAGTATTATACGTTACCAAATAAATTGGGTATATTGAAATATTAAAATGGCCGGTATGTGCGTACCGGCCATTTTTGTTGGTATTGAAAGTACGGCTTACCTGATATTTTACCCCCCCCCGGCCATGGTTATTGGCGGTTTTGCAAAAAATACCTACTTTTAAAAATTAACACTCCGTAACATGCAACACGCCTACTTTAAAGCATTTAAACCTTTATTTTTTATTATATCGGCGCTGATTTTATCTGCTAAAGCTTCGGCTCAAACCCAACAGGCTGCTACTGCCGCTTCGCCTGCTGCCGCCCCGGGCGTACAAACCCACATCGACAAATTTTTTAAGGCATACGATAAGCAAAGCACTGCCCGGGCCGTGATCGACATTTTTAAAACCAATAAAAATATTGATTCAACCCGCCTTACCGGCCTCATCGTTAAAATTGATTCGATGCGGAGCGTGATCGGCAAATACATGGGTAAAGATCTGATTGTGCAGCGCAAAGCTTCCGGCAGCCTGGTGTTGTACAGCTACCTGGTTAAGCACGAGGTTCAGCCTGCACGTATCACCTTTATGTTTTATAAACCTAAAAACGAGTGGGAAATTTACCGCTTATATTTTGATGTAGATGTTGACGGCGAACTGGCCGAATCGGCCAAGATAACCGGGAAGCCGTAGTTTGAGCGGAAGGCATAAAGCAATAAAGCAAAGCCGAAGATTAAGAGCAAAAGCTTTTAGCCTTCGGCTTTTTGCTTTAGGCTTCAGTCATCGTAGCGGTCGTTACGCCAGGGGTAGGCCGTATTGGAGTAGCCCCGCCCCTCCCAGAAACCTAATTTGTTTTCAGTTAAAAATTCGATACGTTTTATCCATTTACTGCCTTTCCAGGCGTAAAGCTGCGGGGTTATCATCCTTAGCGGCCCGCCATGCTCAATACTTAACGGCTGCCCGTCAAACGTGTGTACCAGCAGTACGTCAGGCTTTAAGGCTTCTTCTAAGGATATATTGGTGCTGTAGGTATCATAACCATAGCACATGATATGTGTGGCTGTTTCTTTTGGATGCACCAGTGCTGCCAGGTCAAGCAAACTTACACCCTTCCAATGCATATCAAATTTTGACCAGGTAGTAACGCAATGAAAATCAGAGGTGTCTTTGGTTTGCGGTAACTCCATAAACTGCTTCCAGGTTAATTTAACCGGGTTATCTACGGCCCCATCTATGGTAAGCCTCCATTTATCCAGTGGAATATTGGGATGATAGCCCAGATCAAGCACCGGCCATTTAACAGTAGCCGTTTGGCCAATGGGCAGGCTGGGCATACCGTGCCTGTTGGGCTTGCCAGATCCTTTGGGCTTATCATCTGCAACCGATGGCGTGAGCTTCATTTTTTCCTCAAAACGGGCTTTCAGCTTCATGCGGGTTTCAATAATCTTTTCGAGTTTGTCAGGGGTTTCCATAGCGGCGGTTTTATATAAATTTAGGTAGAAAGGCTTAAAGCGAAGGTGAAAAGCTTTAGTAAAAAAAGCCCCAGCAATTAAAAGCTTTCAGCCTTCGGCTTTTTGCCTTAAGCTTTAATCCACCAAAATGTTCTCACCAAACTTTTGCGATACGGTGGTGTCTTCCCTATCGTCAATCTTTATTACCAGCGAGTTATCATAGCTTATTTTTTCAACAACCTGAATGCGGGTACCAATACCAATATTCAGTTTTTGTAGGTATTGTAAAAACGGGCTGCTGGTATCGCGCACCGCAGCCACGCGGCTCAGTGTGCCGGGCTTTAAATCAGACAGGGTTACAGAAAAAGGCTTGGGCACTTTGCCGTTGGCTTTGGGGATTGGGTCGCCATGGGGGTCATATTCAGGAAAGCCCAGGAATTTGTCCAGCCTATCGGCCAGGGTAGCATCGTTTATATGTTCCAGTTCTTCGGCAATATCATGGATCTCGTCCCAGTGGTAGCCCAGTTTTTCTAATAAAAAAACCTCCCATAGGCGGTGGCGGCGTACTATCAGCGTGGCATCCTTTAAGCCCTGGCTGGTTAGCCTTACGCCTTTCTTTTTATCATACTCTATCAGCTGCTTCTCAGTAAGCTTCCGGATCATATCAACCACCGATGCCGGGTTGTTGTTCAGGGTTTCGGAAATGGCTGTTGGGGTTATCTTAAAATCCTTACCATGCGATGCAAGGCGATAAATGGCTTTTAAATAATTCTCTTCCGATAGCGTGTACATCAGCAATAAATTTGATAGCATACAAACATAAGCAAAAGCAGGGGGCTTATTAAATTGTAACCATTTATAAACAAAACAGGCCCCCAAAACGGAAGCCTGCTGTAAGAAATTTTGATTAATGGTGGCCGTGTCCGCCCGGACCCTGACCACCAGGGCCGTGGCCCGGGCCATGATCACCATGCCACCCACCACGACCGGGGTTACCCCCGTGCCAGCCGTTATCATGACGATCGCGATAAACTACGGTACGTGTTACATAACGGTTGTCGCCGCGCCAGTGATTGGCATAACGTACATCGCGGCTGTTACGAATAATCACCTGGTCATGACGGCCGCGGTATCCGTAATAATGATCGCGATAATACGCATGGCGCACCCATGGGTTAGGCTCGTTTACCACCACTTTGTAACCATTGTAAATATTATAATTACGATACCTTACGGGCAAATACCTGCGGTGTACCCAAACATTATTTTCATAGTACACATAGCTATGGGCTGGCACATCATAATAGGCATCAATATCGGGCATGTAATAGTAATTCACATGATCGTAACCTACAGGGCCCCAATCGGGCTGGCTGCCTATGTTAATACCCAAACCAATACTAACCTGTGCCGAAGCTATTTTTGCAGTAAAGCAGCTTAATAGGATAGCTGCCGATAAAATGATCTTTTTCATAAACGTGTAATAAGTTATGCAGGTATGACTACAATTAAAGCCTATGGTTTAACGTTTTTGAATACCGTACCTCCCCTAAGCTAAAATAATGCCATAAGTTTAGCAAAAACAGGGCGGCGGTTTTAAACCGGTCTGGCTACCGGCTCGGGGGTAGAGAAGTGCTATAGCCACGCTTCATTTTTGGTCTAAAATTACAAATGCTTATACACGACATGCATACGTAAAATTATACAGGCGGTCTGCTTCCATCAAAGAAAAGCAATACAGCTACCTGATCACCCTTTTTACATTATCTTTTACAAAAGTATCCCATCCCGAGTACGCTTTCTTACTGCCGGTTTTACCCGCACCGGTGGTAACCCTTTGAAAAGAATGACAAACGGCAACAGCAAGCCCATCGGTGGCATCTAAAAAATCAGGCGTTTCTTTAAACTTAAGTAAGTTTTGCAGCATAGCGGCCACCTGCTCTTTGGTAGCGCTTCCGTTACCGGTGATGGATTGCTTTATTTTACGCGGGGCGTACTCCGTAATGTCTACATTACGGGACAGGGCTGCGGCAATGGCCATACCCTGCGCCCTGCCGAGCTTCAGCATCACCTGTATATTTTTACCATAAAACGGCGCTTCGATGGCGAGACTATCGGGGTGATAATTATCAATTAAGGCAACAGTTTTTTCAAATATGCGCTGCAGTTTCAGCATAGGGTCATCAGTAACCGGCATCTTTACAACGCCCATGGCAAGCAGTTCAATTTTAGGCCCTGTTTCCTTAACCAGCCCGTAGCCCATTACCACGGTACCGGGGTCGATACCTAAAATAATCCGTTCTTTTGTGTTTATCGCCTGCTGCATATCATCCCAAAGGTAACCAATCAAGCAAAACTATTTTGCAGTATGCTCATATATTGCTCCCGGCTGATCATCCGGGCACCCATCGATTCAAGGTGGCTGGTATGCACCTGGCAATCTACCACTTGGTAAAGCCCAGTGTTGCATAAATAAATAAGGGCCATTTTTGATGCGTTGCTTACCCGGCTAAACATGCTCTCGCCGCAAAATATATCACCAACCTGCACACCGTACAGGCCGCCAACCAATTCATACTGCTGCCATATTTCTACCGAGTGGGCGTGGCCCGCAACATGCAGGCTATTGTAAGCGGCTATCATATCGGCTACTATCCAGGTGCCGTCCTGTCCTTCGCGCGGCGCGGTAGAGCAGGCGGTGATCACCTCATTGAAGCAGGTATTAACCGTTACCCTGAATTTACCTGACCGTATTACCTGCCGCATTGATTTGGATATCTTTAACTCGTTGGGAAACAATACAAACCGCTCGTGCGGTGAGTACCACAGGATGGGGCTGTCATCACTATACCACGGAAAAATGCCGTTTTGATAAGCCAGTAACAGGCGATTTATGGAAAGGTCGCCCCCAAAAGCCAAAAGCCCGTCTGGTTCGGCCAGATCGGGCTTCGGAAATATTAATCGTTCGTCGAGCCTGAATATCATCCAGGTGGCAAATTTAAGCTTTACGGCGGATCACCAGCTTTTTATTTTGGGCTTTGGCTATCGCATCCATATAAACCTGCATTTCTGAATACTTAGCCGCGGGAATAACCTGGTTCTTCAAATTGAATTTAGTGGTGCTTACCACCTGGTTCCTGGCGGCATCATAAACATATTTAACGTCATAGCTACCGTAGGTAAATTTAAGGTTTTGATTGGCCGGTAGTGTTTCCACCTCAAACCCGGCAGGTAAATTAATGGTAGTAACGCATGTTTTTATCATAGGCACGTTAAAGTAAAAATCGGTTTTCCGCTTCTCTTCAACCGGAAGTGTCGCCTGCCATAAATCAAAAACCCGTGGTTTATAAAATTGCTTATCGCCCGATAGTACGTCGCAAAACCTGTCATACTCCAGTTCAAAGCCCACTTCCTTTACTCCATCCTTATCGGTTGACGGCGTAAAACTGAAAACTGATGGCTGACGCATATTCAGCATTCTTATTATCCTCGATTTCTGTTCATCTTCTTTCAGGTACATCAGGCCCATATAATCGGCACGGTAATCGCCGGTGCTTAATATTTTAACCTGAGCCTGGGCGCTGCCGTCTTCATTGAGTTTAATGTGTACTTCGCTGTTAAACTGGTTATCAAAATCTGTGCTCGCCGGGGTTTTCACCAGTTTACCGCCTTCTTCTGAAACCAAAAGCGCATACCTGTTTTCGGTAAACGGCCCCAGCTTACCAAAAGCCTGCGTTGAGCTGGTGCATTCCAGCCAGGCCGTATCAGTTTTAAACGGCACACATAATATAACGTGGTTAAAAGGGTCGTTAGGAAACGCCGGATCCGCCGGTTGCATGTTAGAGCCGGCATTAACAATAGCATAGCACGATGGGATGTTTACAGCTTTAAGCAATGCCGACATATAATTAGACAGTGCTTTACAGTCGCCATATTTTTTTTGATCAACAAAGGTTGCCGGGAAGGGTTTCCAACCGCCGATACCTAATTGTATGCTTACATACCGTACGTTTTTTTGCATGTATTCATATAAAAACTTCGCCTTTTCCTTGTCAGTTTTAATATCAGCGGTCATTTTTCGTATTTCCTCCGCACGCTCAGGAGTAAGGCTGTTCACATCTGCATTTAACCGTTGCTGCCATTTGCCATAGCCTTGCCAGGTTGAAATATCGCCTGGTACCCCATAAAATTCAAAAGCGGCGGCGGCAAAATAAACCCGGGGTAAAACGCGCCAGCTTTTTGAACCTGCTTCCGGTTTGATTGCCTTTAGGTTACTTACTTTCCAGGTGTAACTATCAACTTTGTCGGTTGTAGCCTTTACCGGTTTAATATTGGTGTTGCGGTTTTTATATCTAAAACCCGCATCGCTGTTTATGGAGATATGATAAGTGGCATTCTGAACCGATTGCTCATAGTCCTGGTAGGCCCATGAACCGAGGTCCATCAGGCTTTTCATGTCGTAGTCAAAAATAAGTTCAACAGTGGTTGGATAGGTGGCCACCGTATGGCTTATGGAAAGCATCCGGTCGTCTGTAACCAATGTTTCGTTATCCACTGCCGAACGGTCATACATATCACTTTTATGATATTTTTTGATCAAAGTGCCGTCGGCGCCATAAATCCTCATTTCAAACGAGCTCAACGAAACATACTTTTTATTATAAGGTAAAACCATTTCGGCTTCATGGCTTCCTTTTTCATTTAAAATGGTGATGATGGTATGGTAGTGCTCTTCAGCTCTCCCGGGGCCGGTAATGTTATGATCCTCCAAACTATAACGCACCACCGAGTTGGCATCTTCTTTCAATGAATCGGGAATAGTTGAGGCTATATAAAGTTCTTTCGGGATATTTTTTTCCTGCGAAAAACCCTTTCCCTCCAAAAAAAACAGCGCCGCTACGGTTAGCATCAGCCTGTTAAAATATTTAATACGCATACTGCCAGCTATGATTTTTTAAGAACAACCTGCTCATTTAACATCTCGAACATTTTTTTCCAGAATTCATGGAACTCCGGGTAGTTCTCCTTGAAAAATATTGTTTTTTTATTGTCGATGCTCAAACGTACCATTAGTGAGCCATCCTGCTCGGCAATCAAACGTTTAAAAACAATTGATCCATCGGGCATAGCCATACTTACGCTTTTGGGCAACGCATCAACTTTATAACCTGCGGGCAGTTTAAAAATACCGGTTACATTATAATTGTCGCGGTAACCGAAATCAATATCGGTGGTACGGTTTTCGCTCAGAAAGGGGTTTTTATTTAAATCTGTAAACAGGTTCGAATTAAAATAGATATAATTATCGTCTGAACCTGCAAGGTCGAGGTTAAAATCGATATTTTGCCTTACCGGTACAGTATCTACATCTATGTCTTCTATTTTAAGCGATGAAATTTTCAGGTTGTTGTTATTGCTGCTCAGATTTTCGATGTATTTTTTTTCGCCATCGGTTTTGTAGCTTTTAACAATATTTATGCGGTTATAGGCAAAACTGCTGATATCTGCAGCACCGGCCATTTTACCATCCGGCTTAATTTCGGCGTTAATTAAAACTACCTGCCTTACAGGTTCGGCATCCTGTAAAAAGGTCATCTCATAAACCTTATCAGCCTTATTCAGCAACAGGCCAAATGAATTTAAAAAATTGGTTGGCACCTGGTTGTACAGGTTGTATTTGTTACTGGCATCAAGCACATAGTATTTGGCACTGTCAACAGGTATATAAGCTACTGTACTGTTAAACTGGTACGAATTAGGGAAGGCCGGGTTTACGCGCCCATGCTTACGGGTGCTTACCATCATCGGGTAAACATTTACACCGGTTTTTTGCAGCAGGTGATAAAGGATCAGGTTAATCTCGGTAGCATTTCCCACTTTTTTCTCCCATGCCTTAACAGTGCCGTCCATGGTGTAGTTGCCGTAGCTCTCATTCCATTTCATAGTATTTTTCACCTCGTTAAAAAGGTAGGCAATACGCTCATCATTTGTTTTAAAGGATTTTGCCTTGGCAACAATTGCTTCTTCGCCGGTAAGCTTGCGGTTAAGCTGGTCGCCAAAATCGTCCCACTCCATTACGTTTTCACCAACCTTGGTCCAGGTATCCTGATAGCTTTTGGTATAGGTTAAGCGTACACTAAGTAGTTGAAACAGGATGCGTTCCATATTATCGCTTAAAGCCCCCATATAAGGCTCTTCTTTAACCGATGGAATGTTCATCAACGCCTGGGTATGCGTATTGGTTCCAGAGGTTTTGTCTACCACAAAAGGATAGTGCAGATTTTGGAGGTTTTTATAAGTCAATATATCGGGTATGTTGGTGTTTAATTCGCTGTAACGTGTTGGAATGGTACTCTGAAAATACCAGTCGGGAAAGTTGCCGATGTTGGTAGAAGTTAAGCGATATTTAAACTCTAAAATGCTGCCCGGTTTAACATTGGGGAATGAAAATACAACAGCCGAGCGGTATTTATCCACAGATTCGGTAAAGATCTGTTTTCTGTCCACTTTTACGGGTACAATAGCACCATTCTCCAGATTGATAGTCTGGGCCTCCACGCCGGTAATAAACTGGGAATGATTATAACTCAGGTACTCCACACGCACGTTAGCCGCGTCTTTACCGCGATCATTAAACACCTTAATGCGTTTATGACGCTCGAACACAATTTGATATTGGGTGTCAAAATATACCTCGCCTTTGTCAAAAAGGATCTCGGCATTAGCATCAGGTTCAAAATCGCATTTGGTCATTTCCAGGTCGGCCTTGTCAACTTTACCGAACGATTTGGTAACCGGTATAGCGACGGGAGCAGGGGCTTGTGCTTTGGCAACTGTAACAAGAGCAGCCAAAGCCATAAGGGTAAGGAACTTATTCATTTTAAATTAATAGGATTTCGGTTAGTTGTGAATTATGAGCAGTTACAGTGCTTAATGATGCCTTGAGCTTAGGCATTAAACACATAGTTAATAGTTAAATAACTGTTTTGAGTTTATTTTATCAGATGATTGTAAATGTAAAATCAGATCTGAGCCGGCGATAGGGTTACTGTGCCGGGCTAATTTGTTGGATGTTAAAAGCCTGTTCATTGCAATAAGGTTTGATGGGCACTAAGATAGCAATAAAACAATATTGTTACATAGGGGATTGAACCGCCTTTTTATTATTCTTTCGAAAAATATTGGGCTATGCTGCCCAATGGCATTAACTTATGTTATTTTGGCATTAAATTTTTATTTGAAGCGCCGGTTTACGTACATTTAATTAACTGGCATTGGGATTGATATACTGTAATTAATGAGACAAAAATTTTATGATACTGCTGTGAAGCAGGAGAAAGCTGTATTGGTAGGTGTAATAACACCCGATGAAACTGACGAAATGGAGAAGGAATACCTGGAAGAACTGGAGTTTTTAGCCAGTACGGCTGGGGCTTTAACTGTTGACCATTTTACGCAGAAATTACAGCGACCAGATAGGGCAACTTTTGTAGGCTCGGGTAAGCTTGAAGAAATTAAGGCTTACGTTAAGGAAGAAGAGATTGATATTGTTATTTTTGATGACGGCCTTTCGCCATCGCAACTACGTAATATTGAGAATGAATTACAGGTAAAGATCCTTGATCGTAATAACCTAATCCTTGATATTTTTGCCAGCCGCGCACAAACCGCGCAGGCTAAAACCCAGGTTGAACTGGCCCAGCTACAATACCTGTTACCCCGCCTTACCCGCCTCTGGACACACCTTGAACGCCAGAAAGGTGGTATTGGTATGCGCGGCCCGGGTGAATCGCAAATTGAAACCGACCGCCGTTTGATCCTCAATAAAATCTCCCTGCTTAAAGATAAACTGAAGCAAATTGACAGGCAAAACGAAACCCAACGCAAAAACCGACACCAGTTGGTGCGTACGGCTTTGGTGGGGTATACCAACGTGGGTAAATCAACCATTTTGAATATGATTGCCAAATCGGAGGTGCTTGCCGAAAACAAACTATTTGCCACACTGGATACTACGGTGAGGAAAGTTGTTATCGAGAACCTGCCCTTCCTGATGTCGGACACGGTAGGGTTTATCCGAAAGCTGCCTCACCATTTGGTTGAATGTTTCAAATCAACACTTGATGAAACCCGCGAAGCGGATATCCTGATCCATGTGGTGGATATCTCGCACCCTAATTTTGAAGACCAGATCCGCACGGTGAATGAAACTTTGAAAGATATCGGCGCTATTGATAAGCGGATTATTACGGTATTTAATAAAGTGGATGCCTTTAAACCCGAGGATCATTTGGTTGAAACCCAGGGCGAGCCTTTAACGCTTGAAGATTTTAAACATAGCTGGATGGCCAAAAATAACGCGCCGGCCATATTTATTTCGGCTACCAAAAAGGAGAATGTGGATGAGTTTAGGACTTTGCTTTACAAAGAGGTGAAAGCTATCCATACCGAGAGGTATCCGTACGATCAGTTGTTGTATTGAGGCTACTTACCAACAGGAGTGTACTGATAAACCACTTCATAAGGCTTATCCACCCATTTTTTAGGGATGCTACCTATATTTAGGTTTTCGGCCTGGGGGGTAGGTTCGCAAAACGAGTACACCCGCCCTTTGTAAATTATTGGTTTGCCTATGGGTTTATCAAACTGAACAGCCATTGTAATGTGGGTAGGATATAAAACGGCTATCATAGGTAAATCATAAATCTCCTTCACGAGGTAAAAAAACAGGGCGGCTCTGTCATCGCAATCGCTGTATTTCGCAAACAGCGTTTCCTCGGGCGACAGGCGCTTTTCTTTGCCGAAGTTTTCTTCGTCTGTTTCATACAAAAAGGCGTAGCGGGTAAAGCGCATCAGGTAGTCTACGCCTTTTTTCTGATCCATATTTTTAACATTCTTTTTAAGCAGGGGGATCAGCGAACCATAAGTTTCCTTGCTCATGGGGATGTTAAAATACGATTCGAAATCAACCACAGGATAGTTGGCAAATATGGTTTCAACATCTTTATTCAGTTTGATGTTAAAATAGTAAACCTTGTGTTGATAGGTAAACTGAAGCTCCTTATCAACATAGCTGGCCGGACTAAAATCGGGCATCCGGGTTATTTTGTATGAAAATGCTTTGATAGCCCCGTGAACATTGATATTAACCGGAACAGGCGGATCCTGGTTTAAATTGGTGTTCGGATAATCGTGATAATTGAGGCAGATATATTTTTTATCACCCACCATAAAAAACGGGATATCTTCAACATCCTCATCATTCAGTACATAAAAAATAACCTTGGTTGATGTAAGTGCCAGCCGGGCGTCATACCCGGAATGTGTAAGCAGAAACCATTTGTAGAGGGTATAGCGTGCATAATTATCCTCTTTGCGGCTGATTTGTTGCGCTGTTTTGCGGATAAGCTGGAAGTAAAGCCAGTCGCTCAGTTCATAGCGCTGCTGAAATGTTTTTAATGAATCGATTACCGATCGATAATTGGATAAGCTTACCTTTTGATAAAAAGCCTTTACATCTTTTGAAGTGAGTTGCTGCGGGGCATCAACCCACATAGCGCTCTCAACAGGGGCATCGAAGGTTCCTTCATAAAAGTCAAAACGAAGCCTTTGATCTTTATGTTGGCCGTACGCGAAAGTCAATGAAAAGATCAGCAGTAATGTAAACCATACATTAGGCAGCCGTATCATGAAGTTTATGATTGGTATATTAAATATACGTAATTATAAAACAAAGCGCACGTTAATTGTAAAATATTTATACGCGGGTTATTTCGCCGGGGTGTGTAGCATATCGGGCGATATACGTTTCACTTCCATAAAAACTTGATGGAGGTGATCAAAATCTTTATCGGTGGTTACTAAGGTTAAACCGAGCAATGCTGCCGTTGAGGCTATCCACAAATCGTTTTTACCCATATTGCGTGGTGTGGCAAAGCTATAATCTTGAAAGGACGGGTTGCGGCGCTGAGAGTAGGCATCTATTTGTGAGTAGGAATTAACCAAAATTTGCGTTGCCTCAATCTGATAACATTCATCAATTATCGGTTGAATAAAATCCCATTTTTCTTTTGTCCAATTATTTTGAAGTGCAATAGACCGCAATTCGGCTATGGTAACAACGGAAACATATAACTGCCGGTTATCCGGGTTAATAACCGTGCTTAACAACTTCGATTTAGGGTTTCTTGAGATGAAAACGAAAATATTGGTATCAAGCAGTAAATTCATCTTTTCTCTCTCAAAATTTCGAGTGCAGCTTTAACATCTTCATCTGTTAAAAAACCTTCATCAGGTAAAGCTTCAAGCGCTCTTTCGATATTCTCTGGTTTTTTTCCCATTTTATTGGCAAAGGCTGTTGCACCGCCTGCAGCTAAAATCTCTTCTACCGAATATGATTCAGGTATAGGCGGCATATACGGAGTTTTAAGTTCCTCTACCTTAAGTTTTGTCGTCTTCATTTTTAATCCTCCTAAACAAATATACTCAAATAACACAAGTGTATTTACATGTTCAGCCAAATACAAATCAATCCGTTAAAAATATCCCATCCTTTATCCCGGGTATAATTCCCTTCTCCAACGCTGTATCAAACATCAAATTAATCGCCTTACGTCCTTCTACGCCCAAATCAACCGAGTATTGATTTACATAAAGCTCGATGTGTTTGTACATCACTTCTTCGCTCATCTCCTGCGCGTGCCGGCGGATAAAATCCAACCCCGATTTGGGGTTGGCAAAAGCAAACTCCACAGATTTACGCAGCACCCGGTTTATTTTATGCTGAACATCCAACGGCAAATTACGGTTGGCTACAATGCCCCCAAGGGGGATAGCGCAGCCGGTACGTTTTTCCCAGTAATCGCCAAGATCAATGATTTTTTTAAGCCCTTTATTTTGATAGGTAAAGCGGTTTTCATGAATAATGAGGCCTATATCGATGCGGCTATCCAGCACAGCATCTTCAATATCTGAAAATACGAGTTCCTGTTTATTGGTAGCTTCCGGAAAAGCCAGGCCTAAAAGGAAGTTAGCGGTGGTGTATTTTCCGGGGATGCCGATCAGCGGATTCCTGCTTCCTGATTTTGGATCGTTAATCAGGTTTTTCTCCAAATCCGAAATCGAAATTTCCAAATCCGAAATTAACAAAGGTCCTACGCCAAACCCAAGTGCGCTGCCCGAATTAAGCAATACATATTTATCCGTTACATAAGCAAAGGCATGGTAACTCAGTTTGGTAATATCCAGTTCGCCACGAAAAGCCTTTTGGTTCAGCGTTTCCACATCATCATAAAACACCTCAAATTCCAGGCCTTCGGTATCAATTTTATGATGGATGAGGGCATCAAAAATAAAAGTATCGTTAGGGCAGGGCGAAAATCCGAGTGTTAGTTTCATGGCGAAGTAGATTACGTGTTAATGATCCGGCTAAGCAGGTCGGTTGCAAAGGTATTCAGATTTTTAATGGCCAGCCCGATGTTCCATGCCTCCCGGTTACGCTTTTCCACATAATTTGACACTGCCCTGATTTGCATGCAGGGCACATTCATTTGCCGGCAGGCATAAAAAAAGGCGGCGCCTTCCATGCTCTCCAACTGCGGATTTAAACGTTCCCGTATTTTTTTTATAGATGGTTCATGCCCGTGCACCGTATTTACGGTTACAGCCCGTGCTTTCTTTAAATAAAAACCCGGATAAACCTCATGAAGCGAGGTTGTAGGTGTAAAACGGCTTTCACCAAAACCAAGCGTATCGATATTGATAAACGCCTCATCATCCTGCGCGCCCAGTTCGGAAAAAGTATCTTCGGTAACCTCCAGCACATCGCCTAAATTGAAATTACGGTCGAAACTACCGGCTATTCCCAGGTTAATGGCCAGATCATAAGCATGGTTGCTGAGTTGCCGGGCAATGCCGAAGGCTGTGGGCACCATGCCTGCACCGGTAATCAATACGTCGGCCTTGCGGCCAAACGCGTTCATCAAGGGCTCCACTTCAAATTTGGTTGCTGCAACAATGAGTATAAGCATATTGCATTATTTTGACAGCTAATATAAAACAACTCACCTGCTTTTGTTTTGTATATTTGCACCCAATTTGTTATGATGATACATATAACGCGCAAAGAACATTTTAATGCCGCTCACCGGATGTACCGTGAGGAATGGAGCGCTGAAAAAAACTTTGAGGTGTTTGGCAAATGCGCCAACCCCAACTGGCATGGCCATAATTACAACCTGTTTGTAACGGTGAAAGGCGAGATTACCCACGCTACCGGTTACCTGATTGACCTGAAAGAGCTCAAAGCCATAATTAACGAGTACGTGATCGAGAAGCTGGACCATAAAAACATTAACAAGGATGTTGATTTTATGGCAGGCAAAATGGCATCGACCGAGTTACTTTGCATCGAGATATTTAACCAGTTAAAAGGCCCTATCGAAGCTTACGAAGGTGTGTTTTTACACTCTGTTAAACTGTACGAAACCGAAAATAATTCTGCCGAGTACTTTGGCGGTTAATTTTTTACCATGAGCGATTCACAATTTAGCCAGGATACCGACGATGACGACTTCGGCGGGTACATCAAAATAGACCGTTATAACCAGGAACGCATAGATAGCCTAAAAACCGATTACCATAACGTGCTTACACAAATTGGCGAAGACCCCGGGCGTGAAGGTTTACTAAAAACCCCCGAGCGTGTGGCCAAAGCCATGCTGTACCTTACGCACGGCTACGAGCTTAACGCCGAAGAGATCCTGAACTCGGCCAAGTTTAAAGAAGATTACAGCCAGATGGTGGTGGTAAAGGATATTGAAGTGTACTCGATGTGTGAGCACCACATGCTGCCCTTTTTTGGTAAGGCCCATGTTGCCTACATCCCTAACGGGCATGTGGTTGGGCTGAGTAAAATACCGCGGGTGGTTGATGTTTTTGCCCGCCGCCTGCAGGTGCAGGAACGTTTAACCAACCAGATACGCGATTGTATTCAGCAAACCCTGAACCCAATAGGCGTAGGTGTAGTAATTGAGTGCCGCCACCTGTGCATGAGCATGCGCGGCGTACAAAAGCAAAACTCGGTAACCACCACATCGGCCTTTACCGGCGAGTTTCTGAAAGAAAAAACAAGAACAGAGTTTTTAAATTTAATAAGTTCGAAGTTAAGTTAAGCCCTCAGGCCCCCCGAAGGGGGTGCGAGGAGCAGAAATTTTATTATAAACACTAAACAAAAATTCCCCCTTTAGGGGGGTAGGGGGCTAATGAACGCATATATTTTCCCGGGCCAGGGCGCCCAGTTTTCGGGTATGGGTAAAGACCTGTACGAGCAATCAGAGCAAGCACGCGAGCTGTTTGAAAAAGCTAACGACATTTTGGGTTTCCGCATTACCGATGTAATGTTTGAGGGCACTGCAGATGATCTGGTGCAAACCAACGTTACCCAGCCAGCCATTTTTTTACATTCAACCATTTTAGCCACTGTTTTGGGCGATGATTTTAAGCCGGAAATGGTTGCCGGCCACTCGTTAGGCGAATTTTCGGCGCTGGTTGCCGCCGGTGCATTATCGTTTGAGGATGGGCTTAAGCTTGTTGCTGCCCGCGCCAACGCCATGCAAAAAGCCTGCGAGATCCAGCCATCAACCATGGCCGCTATTTTAGGTTTGGACGATTTTACTGTTGAAGATATTTGCGAGCGTATTAGCGAAGTAGTTGTGCCGGCAAATTACAACTGCCCAGGCCAGCTGGTAATATCAGGTTCCATTGCCGGTATTGACGAAGCCTGCGCGAAAATGACCGAAGCCGGAGCCAAACGCGCGCTGAAGCTAAAAGTTGGCGGTGCGTTCCACTCGCCGTTGATGGAAGCCGCAAGGGTTGAACTTGAAGCAGCCATAGTAGCAACAGAGATCAAAGCCCCGGTATGCCCTATCTATCAAAATATAGATGCCAAACCATATACCGATCCGGAATTGATCAAGAAAAACCTGATTGCCCAGCTTACCGGCGCCGTTAGGTGGACACAAACCGTACAGCATATGCTGGAAGACGGCGCCACCTCATTTACCGAAGTAGGGCCAGGCAACGTTTTGCAGGGACTGGTAAAAAAGGTTGATAAAACAGCCATTACCGCCAGCGCCGCACTGCCGCAATAATTTTTTTTAAGGGCCGCAATCAACATTGTGGCCCTTGCTTTTGTTATAGGCGTTGTAACAAAATAAAAATTTATATTTATAGCTATCACTTGACCACCTCCGGAAAAATACGCCTTTTACTTGCCCTGCTTGTTGTTACTTTGCTGGCAACAGCTATTATTGTTCAAAAAACATATACGCCTGCAAACAGCCTGGTTCAATCGGCACGCAAGCTTGAAGATAACCTGCATAAAAAAGAGGCTTACGTAAGTGAACAGCTAAACAACCCCGCAAAGTTTAAAAAACTGGTAAGCCTGCGTACCAATGAACAGGGTGCGCTTGACGCCATTAATGAATTCACTACCAATCATAACCTCTGGTTCCTGGTACTCACCAATAACCGCTTAAGCTTTTGGAGCGGCATCAAGGTTTTGCCCGATAGTGCCGCCATGATCAAAGAGGGCTACTCATTTATAAAAAGGCCCAATGGTTATTATGAAACGGTGCGCCGTACAGAAGGCAGCTCATCTGTAATTTTCTTTATCCCGGTAAAAGCAAATTACGCTTTCGAAAACAGGTACCTCAAAAACCGCTTTTCGAAAGAGCTGCTTAACGAAGATAATATAGATATAGCCGATTTTACGGATATCAACGTTTACGAAATCCATAGCAGTAAAAACGATTACCTGTTTTCGGTAAGGCTTAAGCCTAATGTTAACGATAACACCTTAGCTTACTACGAGTTTTTGCTTTGGCTGTCGGGCATCCTGGCCTTATGCGTACTTGTTCACAGTCTGTTAAAGCTGCTGGCCGGTAAGGGATATGTAATATTATCCGTTGCGTTGCTGGCTCTATTCATTGTGGTGCTCAGGTTTATCAACCTGTATCACAACCTTCCGGATCTGAGCGACAAGCTTGACCTATTTAACCCCGAATTTTATGCTTCAAGCGCTATTTACCCGTCATTGGGCGATTTATGTATCAATATATTGCTTATTTTTTGGCTGGTATGCTTTACCTACAGGCAACGCGCCCGCCTGCTGAACGATGTGCAGGATAAATTGATTGGCTATATCATTGTTATAGCTTCAATATTATTGCTGATAGCCGTATCAACATCATTGTTACGGTTGTTTTATGGCCTGGTTATCAACTCAAACATAAGTTTCGATGTAAATAATGTGCTTAGCTTAACCGGTTTCAGCGTGATTGGTGTGCTGATGCTTTGTTTTAGCTTTTTAATATTTTACCTGGTTAACGAAATTGTTTTAACCATATGCCTCAGGCTTACTGTACCACGGTTGCACCAGGCAATCCTGCTTTTGTTGGGTGTGACGTTAACCACCGCGGTTACGGCCTATTACCACGAGTTTACAGTTTTTTATATTTTGTGGATGGTGATGGTGATTATACGGGCGTACGACTTTATCTATTACAAAGAACAGCTTTTTGCCGCCTCGTTTTTAAGCATCGTATTTATCTGCGCTATGATAGCCGCGATAAAACTGAGCCATTTTGAAGATTTAAAAGAGCACGAAACCCGTAAGGCCCTCATCCAGAAACTCGAACTACCCGACGATACCGAGGCCGATCAAATATTCAAGAAAATTGAAACCCAGATCATTGCTGATACTGCCATACTTAAATACTTCGCCAACGGCACCCATAATGGCGATTACCTGAAAAACCGTTTTCAAAAGCTTTATTTTGATGGCTACCTGTCAAAATATGAATTCAGGGTACATGAGTATGATGCCAATGATGAGCCTACATCGGATGATAAAAACTACTCGCTTAATGTTTTTAAAGACCTGGTGGTTTATAGTTCATTTAAAGTATCAGATTACTTTTACCGCGAAAACGAATCGTTCGGCTTCCAGAATTATTTTGCCATACTGCCTGTTACCAACAAAGGGAAACAGCTGGGCACCATTGTTATCGAATTAAAATCAAAACCCCTGCAATCGTTTAGCGCTTTTCCTGAATTGCTGATAGATGGTAACCTGAACCGGGAAGACGATTTTAAAGATTACTCGTACGCGTTTTACAGCGACAATAAACTACTGAGCCAGCGCGGCGCTTATGTTTACTCGCGCAATAACAACGAGTTTAAAGGCGAATTAAAAAAATATCTGATCAAAACCACCCGGAGCCGCAGCGCAACCTGGTATAAAAGGTTTACAACTTACAGTCACCTTATTTATAAGCCCAGCCAACGCAACCTGATTGTTGTGAGTAAAGAAGAAAACTCCCTTTATTATGGTGTTACTTCGTTAACCTTCTTTTTAGTGGTGCTGCTCATTTTCAGCGCGGTTATCATTACCATCCGCTGGTTGTGGGCACGAATCAAAATACTCAATATTGCCGAAGACGGGGTTAAGTTCAAATTCAGGATAAATTTTGATAAGCTGCTGTATAAAACCCGCATCCAGATCTCGATGATACTTGCCGTGGTTATTACGCTGGTATTGGTTGGTTTTATCACCTTTTTATCTATCAGCAACCAATATTACAGCCAGCAGGAAAAAATGATCAGGGATAAAATTACCCGCATTTCCGCTACGCTTGAAAATGGCATTTTCACTAAATACATTGAACATGTTGATGAGGAAAGCCAGGTACATTTTAATGAACTGGCCAATACCTACGCAACAGATCTTACCTTGTTTGATACCACAGGTGTACCGCTGTTAACCACCCAGCCCAAAATTTACGAATACGGCCTGGTTGCTAAACGCATGAACGCCCGGGCGTTTATTAATTTAAACGGGCTGCAAAAAACCGGCTTTGTTAACGACGAGAAAATTGGCGATTTAAATTACAAAACAGCTTACGCGCCTATAACTATACCAAATACTTATAAAACCGTAGCCTACATCCAGCTGCCTTATTTTAGTAATGAAACTGATTATCGCGAGCGCATAAGTTCATTGCTTAATGTAATGATAAACGTTTACGCTATAGTGTTTATAGCTATAGGTTTGTTTGCCATTATCATAGCCCGGCAAATAACCGCGCCGCTCAATTTTATACAGCAAAGCTTAAGTAAAACCATCTATGGTAAAAAGAACGAGCAGATCAAATGGTCGCGCGATGATGAGATCGGGGCGCTGGTGAAGGAGTATAATAAAATGATCTCGGCATTAGAAAACAGCGCCCAGCGACTGGCCCAGTCAGAAAGGGAAAGCGCCTGGCGCGAAATGGCCAAACAGGTAGCGCACGAAATTAAAAACCCTTTAACACCCTTAAAGTTGGGCTTGCAGCTGCTTGATAAATCGTGGAAGGATAAAGACCCTAAGTTTGACCAGAAATTTGAGCGTTTCAGCAAATCATTTGTTGAGCAAATTGAAAGTTTGTCGTCTATCGCGTCGGAGTTTTCGGCCTTTGCCAAAATGCCCGATACCAAAATTGAGCAGATAGATGTTTTCCAGATGCTTAACCAGGCTGTTACCATTTTTAAGCAGATGGACAGCGTATTTATCGCCTATATGCAGCCTGCCGCCCCATTTATTATCAACGCCGACCGCGATCAGCTATTGCGCTGCTTTAACAACCTGCTTAAAAATGCTATCGAGGCCACACCTCCCGGCAGGCAATGCATTATTGAGGTAAACTATCTGGTTACCAGTAAAAACATCCTGCTTACCATAAAAGACAACGGCAACGGCATCCCCGAAGAAATGCGCGAAAAGATTTTCGAACCCAACTTTACAACCAAAAGTTCGGGCACGGGCCTGGGCCTTGCCTTTATCAAAAACTCCATCGAGAACGCCAGCGGCAAAATTTGGTTCGAAACTACCATTGGCGTAGGTACTACGTTTTATTTGAGTTTACCTGCGGCTTCCTGAGTTTGAAAGGATAAAGGTAAAAGGCGAAAGGTAAAAGGAAGACCAGCCCTTTAGGTGAAAGAGTTGCCGTGAGTAAAAAGCCTTTCGCCTTTTACCTTTCGCCCTTAACCTACTTCACAGCAAATGTCTTCACCGTTTCGGTAACGTGCGCCAAATGGTGGCGGCTATGCCACGAATAGGTGGCGAGGCATTTTTTAAGCGATATAGTATCGCCCGACGCGGGATGTACAAAGGTGCGTTCCCATTCGTTTTCAGTAAAACTTTCAAAAAGGGTAACCATATGTTGATGGATACCTTCCAGCATTTTGATTGAAGGTTCAACCGGCAGGCGATAATCGGGCAGCAGGGCCCAGTCGGCCTCTTCATAAGGCTTTATAACCGGATTATTTTCGGTAAGGGCGAGTTTAATCCGGGTGATGGAATTCATATGGCTGTCGGCCAAATGATGGATCACCTGGCGCAATGTCCAGCCACCGGTACGGTAAGGGGTGTCAAGCTCCTGGTAGTTAAGACCGGCAATGGCATGCCTTAACTTGCCAGGCAGGGTGGCTATATCATCAATCCAGCCGCGTAAATCAGCAGAAGTGTAAGAAACCGGGGATACAAACCTCCCGATAGGATATCGCATTTGTTCGTCTGTAAGCATCGTATTAAAAAAAAATTAATGTAGTTATAATTTCATATAGCCACAAGCTTTTAGCCTATTTTAGCGTTTTACAGATTGTTAATTTAACTGATGATAAAAAAGTTACTGTTGTTGCTGTTAATTTTTAATGATACAATATCCTTTGGCGAAACTATTAAGACGGATATATTGGTAATAGGAGGCTCCGCCAGCGGAACAGCTGCAGCTATTCAGGGAGCCCGCAGCAAATTGAAAACCATGCTGATTGAGCAGGGCCCCTGGCTGGGTGGCAGCCTTACATCGGGCGGCATGTGCGTGGTTGAGGGCAACCGCAATTTACCCACCGGTATCTGGGGCGAATTCAGGCAGAGGGTGCGGGAGTTTTATGGTAAACCCCCAGGTTTTGATACCGCTTACAACGCGCCCCTGCGATTTGAACCCTATACCGGCGCGGCCATCCTCAAAAAAATTACCGATACGGTAAAAAACCTCACGGTTAAACTAAACAGCCCTTTCATCTCCATAAAAAAAGATGGCACCGGCTGGGAGGTGATTGCCACAATTGAGGGGCGTACAACCACCATCAAAGCCAAAGTGGTTATTGATGCCACCGAAACCGGCGATGTAGCAGCAAGTGCCGGTGAAACCTATGTATACGGCTTCGACGGCAAAAAGGAAACCGGTGAAACGCTGGCTACAGAAAGTTCGACCCGGATGCAGGATTTGAGCTGGATAGCTATTTTGAAAGATTACGGCCCGCAGGCAGATAAAACAGTTACTAAACCTGAGGGATATGATGCAGCTCGGTACGCTTGCCTCAAAACAAAAAACGTTAAGCAAATGCTTAGCATTGGCCGCCTGCCAAACGATAAGTACATGATAAACTGGACAGGATGCGGTAATGAGTTCCCCGTTACAGCGGCCGATTTGAAGCCCGAAAACCGGGAGGCCTTTTACGCCAAAGCCCGGCTGCACACTTTGGGGTTAATATATTATTTACAAACAGAGCTTGGCTATAAAAACCTTGGCCTTGATGAAGGATTTACAACGCCCGATCACCTGCCTTATACCCCCTACCTGCGTGAAGCAGGCCGGGCAACCAAAGGTTTGGTAAGGCTTACGCTTGATGATATTTATAAACCATATGATCGCGAATCAAAACTTTACCGCACGGCGATAGCTGTGGGCGATGCTGATCCCGGTCAGCATTACACCGGCGAACCGGTACCATTGGTTGATTATCAACCGTTCCCGGCTTATGGTATCCCTCTCGGGGCTATCGTTTTAAAAGATCTGGATAATTTGCTGGTAACCGAAAAAGCGATGTCGGTAACGCACCTGGTAAATGCATGTACCATGTATCCCTCGGTACAAATGGCCGTAGGGCAGGGAGCCGGGGCTACGGCGGCCTTCTGCGCGTTTTTCAAAACCACCACCAAAAACTTAAATGTAAGGATAATACAGGGCGAATTGCTTGATTTTAAAGCATGGATTATGCCTTTTGCTGATATCAGGCCAACCGATCCCTATTTCAGGGCCATACAACAAGTTGGGGCCTCCGGATTGCTGAAGGGTGTGCAAAAAGCTGATGGTAACAGCGCGAAAGTGATGTTTCAGCCAGATTCGCTGGTGGCCACTGCCGAAGTTGAGCCGGTACTAAAAGAAATTTATACCCGCGCTTTTTTATGGTTTAACCGCGAAAAGCCCGGTAAGGTATTTACCATAGGCAACCTGCTCTCCTTTATCAGCGAAACAACATTAACTGATCCGCGTACGCTGGAAACCGGCATGCAAAAAGCCTGGAAAGCTCAATATAAATTTAACTCGGATTTTGATTTGAAGCGGCCGGTAACCCGCAGGGAGTTTGCGATACTGGCTAACCGTTATTTTAATCCCTTCGCCCGCACGGTGGACATTACCGGGCGGATGGTGAATTAGCAGAAGCTATCAGATTTAAAGATTGACAGGTTAATATATTTTTGGCGGAAGCAATTGATATGCTGACCAAAAATTTTAACCTATCAATCTATTTAATTATTATACGGGTAGTATAATTTTAAGTGCCTGGTTTATCCCAGTCCTAAAATCGTGATGCTTTACTGCGCTGCCTTTTTAACGGCATCCTTCTTTGCCTTTTTTTCGGCTTTCATAGCGGCATATTCCTTTTTCTGTTCAGGCGTTAGCACTTTATCCAGTCTTTCCTGTGCCAGTTTTTTGATCTTTTGATCGGCCAGGTGACTTGTTTTTTTATCCTGTTTCAGTTTTTTCAAACTATCAATACTGTTAGCCTGTGCCAGCAAAATAGCATTCACTTTTTTAGTTTGGTCGGGGGTAAGTTTCAGGTGTTTTTCCAGGTGTTCGGTTTTATTGCCTGCTTTTTGAGCGGGTGTTTTCTCAACCTTATTTTGCGCGTTAGCCGCGAAGCTCAGGCCACCGGCAAGAGCCATAATCATCATTAATTTTTTCATCGTTTTGGTTTTATTTAAACAACTAATCGTACTGACAATATAGCCTGGTTTTGGTTTAACCCTTTAAAAATTTAATTTCATTTTACATTTAAATTAAACCAAACCAATTTTTGGGTGTCATACAAGCACCTGCAACAAAATTAATAGTTAAAAATATACCCGGATGTTATGAAAAAGGCTGTTAAATACTGGTGTGTTACCGGATTGTTGTTGTGTATGTTTACCGTGTTTACTGCCTTTTTACCGGGCTATCCCAATCCGGGGAAATTAAAATTCCCTTACAGGAAAGCCGGTTTAACACCGCAACAGGCGGCAGCCCATCTGCTTAGCCGGTTTACCTATGGCGCAACGCCCGGCGAGGTTGATGAAGTAGTAAAAGAGGGCCCCGAAAAATGGTTCGCCCAACAACTGGAAGCCCAAATGCCCGATGATTCCCTCAATGAACTGCTCAATAAATACGATGCCCTTAAATTAAGCAACACCCAAATTGTAGCGCAATTCCCCAAAAACGCGCAGGTGCTGCGCATAGCTGTAAAAGATGGCGTGGTGAACCGCGATTCGGTAAGAACCAACCCTAAAGCTTACCGCGCCCAATTGCAAAATTACATGCAGCAAAATGGCCTTAAGCCCGAGCAGGAGCTGCTGCAGCAATTCATTAATCAAAAAATATTAAGGGCTGCTTATAGTAATAACCAGTTACAGGAAGTGATGACCAGCTTTTGGTTCAACCATTTCAATGTATCTATAGTAAAAAATGATTGCGCGCAGTTTATCCCTGATTATGAGCGCGACGTGATCAGGCCTAACGCGTTGGGTAAGTTTAATGACCTGCTGCTGGCTACGGCTAAATCGCCGGCCATGCTGTATTACCTGGATAATTTTAACAGTTCGGGCAATAACGCTGAAAAACCACAAGCGCAAAAACAGCAAATAAAAAGCGATACAGGCAGAATGGCCACTATGCCGAAATTTAAGGCCAAGAAAGCCCTGGGCTTAAACGAAAACTATGCCCGCGAGGTGATGGAACTGCACACCCTTGGTGTTGACGGCGGCTATACCCAGCAGGATGTTACCCAGGCGGCTAAAGTACTTACCGGCTGGACGGTTTACCCTATGGACAACAACGGCGAGGCCGGCCAGAAACTAATGAACCGCGTAAGTGCTGATAAACTGCAAAACAGCGGTTTTGTGCACGAGGGCGATTTTTTATTTAACCCCAACCGTCATGACACCGGCGAGAAAACAGTTTTAGGCCATCATTTTGCTGCCGGGGGTGGGTATGAAGAGGGGGTACAACTGTTGAATATGCTGGCTCATCAGCAAGCCACGGCCAAATTTATTTCCAGAAAAATTGCGGTTCGTTTTGTGAACGATACCCCTCCGCAAACGTTAATTGATAAAATGGCCCGCACCTTTATGAACGAGGATGGCGACATAAAAAAGGTACTGATCACGATGGTAAACTCGCCCGAGTTTTGGAGCGCGGCCGCTGTGCGTGAAAAAACCAAATCACCTTTTGAACTGGCCATCGGCGCTATACGCGCCCTGCATGCCGATGTTAACCAACCTAACCAGGTGTTTAACTGGGTTAATAAAATGGGCGAAAAGATGTATTACTACCAGGCGCCCACCGGTTTCCCCGACAAAGGGCAGTACTGGATCAATACCGGCGCATTACTTAACCGTATGAACTTCGGCTTAGCCCTGGCCTCGGGCAGGATTCCCGGTGTAAAAATCGACCTGGCGGCACTCAATAACCACCACGAACCCGAAAGCGCTCAGGCCGCGCTTGACACCTACAGCAAATTAATTATGCCCGGGCGGCCGCTTGATGCAACCATCAAACGCCTCACCCCAATGCTTAACGACCCCAAACTGATGGATAAAGTTGACCTTGCCAGCGCCAAAACTCCTGCTGCAACCGCGGCGCCGGCAAATGTGAACAACCAGTTGATGGACGGGCAGGCAGGCATAAAAAACAAACAAAAAAATAATTTTATGGCGCAGCAAACCATCGCGGGCAACAATTCGATGTTGGCGCAGGTGGTAGGCGTAATTATTGGTTCGCCCGAATATCAGCGGCGTTAACAGCAGGAGGATAATGAAATGGTATCAAGAAGAGGATTTTTAAAAGCGGGCGGACTGGCCCTTTTAGGAGTGGGTTTGTTAGGTGGGATCCCCGGCTTTTTGGCCGAAGCCGCGGCCAGCGAAAAAATAGCATCGCCTTATAAAAAGAAAAAAACGCTGGTATGTATCTTTCAGCGCGGCGCCATGGACGGCCTGATGGCTGTTATACCGTTTACCGATGATTACCTGAAAGCCGCAAGGCCAAACCTGTTTATATCGGCCGCAAAAAGTGGTAACGGCAACCCCCTAATTGATCTGGATGGCCGTTTCGGTTTGCACCCGGCCATGAAAGCTTTTGAACCCATGTTCCGCGAAAAACGGTTGGGTATAGTACACGGTATAGGATCGCCCAACAATACCCGTTCGCATTTTGATGCGCAGGATTATATGGAATCCGGCACGCCTTTTAATAAAGGCACGGCAAGCGGCTGGCTTAACCGCGCCGTGGGTTTGTTAGGGCATGACGCGCTTACGCCTTTTACGGCGGTAAGCCTTACATCGGCCATGCCGCGTTCTTTTTATGGCGATAACCCTTCTGTAGCCATGAGCAACCTGCAGGATTTTACCATCCAAATGCGGGGCAACCCAACCGGCGCCAATATGGCGGCTAAAAGCTTTGAAGACCTGTATGATCAAACCGCGTCGGGCTTACTCAAGCAAACCGGTAAAGAAAGTTTTGAAGCGATGAAAATGCTTCAGAAAACCGATATTAAAAATTACAGCCCTGCAAACGGGGCTGTATATCCTAACTCGGCCTTAGGCAATTCGCTTAAGCAAATAGCCCAGCTCATTAAAATGGATGTAGGCCTGGAAGTAGCCTTTGCCGAATCGAACGGATGGGATACCCATTTTAACCAGGGGGCCGAAAATGGCATTTTTGCCAATAATGTAGCTGATCTGAGCAACAGCATTATGGCCCTCTGGACCGACCTCGGCGCCTACCAGGATGATGTTACCGTAATGACCATGACCGAATTTGGCCGCACCGTTCATCAAAACGGCACCGGCGGTACCGACCATGGTAGGGCATCATGCAATTTTATTTTAGGTAATGATGTTGGCGGCGGTTTGGTTTACGGCGATGTAAAACCCCTCGCCATAGAAAACCTGGAAGATGGCCGCGACCTCGCTGTAACTACAGACTTTAGAAGCGTGTTCAGTTCGGTAGCCGATAAGCACCTCGGTATCAATAATGATCATGTGCTTTTCCCGGATTGGAACGGAGAGCGGGTGAATGTGATGAGGGGATAAAAAGGAGGACCTACACCCTAACTGCCGGGGGTTTAGCGCAGCGTAACCCGTGGTTGGGTATGATTGAAGTTTTCAACTTCAGTCCCCCCAAAAAATATAGCTGATTATCTTCTTATGGTCGCATTTCGCTCTTTTCTGGTCGAAGAATAGCAACTTCGTCCTAAACCCGGGTAAGCATTCTGCTTGCGTGTACCGGTTGATAATTGTAATACTGCTTTAAGATTTGTAGCCAAGTTAAGCTGAAAGCTTTACAGAGTTTAGGACGAGATTGCGCTGCGCTAAGCTTCGACCAGAAACCCGGATGTCGCAACAAATTTCCTCTTTGATACATATCGACTAAAAACTGAACCAAATTGTATAACAGCTATTTATGCTTTATACATAAATTTGTTCAAACCGATATCTGCCATGAAAAAAATCGTTTGCCTGCTTTACTTCTTAGCATGTTATCTTGCTGTATCAGCCCAGCAAATAAAAGGAACCTACGCCATTAAAAACCAACAAACAGGCATGCTACTGCGGGTTAAAGATGCCCGCTCAGAGAACGGTACACCACTGGTAGCCTACAACCCAGAAAACTGGAAATGCATGACCTGGGATTTTCAGCAGGTTGAAGGCAATACCTATAAACTTAAAAACCTGTTCACCGGCAAAACCTTTCAGCCCGTAGCAGAAGCCAACCCCGGTGTAGCCCTCGATGAGCAACCGCTAAATGCCGGTAATGCCAACCAGCAATATGAATTTGAGCCGATAGATCAGGATACATACATGATCAAGCTTAAAGGTACTGAGCTGTACTTAACCCTATCGGATAAAAAGGGCAGTGTGAACTCAAAGATCATCCTCGCTAAAAAAACCAATGCTAAAGATCAGTATTGGGATATCTACCAGCAATCGCCAACCATGTAATTTAAAATTCCTGCTTATGAAATTGAGGCCGGTTTATGTTGTTGTGCTACTGGGCTGCGCGGTGTTGATAAGCGCGTTTATCGGCACAACTAAAACTGATAAAAAGGTTAGGCTCGCCGATACTTCGGTTGGTTTTAAAATAGATACCCTTGTAACCAATGTTATTGTGCCCTGGCAAATTACTTTTTTGCCCGATAGTTCTATGCTGTTTACCGAGCGCGCAGGCCGGGTACGGATTTACCGCAATAAAAAACTTTTGCCTAAACCGGCACTCACGATTAGCGATGTAGCCCTCGATAAAAAAACTGGTTTATTGGGCATGTGCCTGCACCCCGCATTCGCGCAAAACAAATGGATTTATGTTGCCAGTAATTACACAGATAATAACAGAATCAGGGTACGCGTGGCCCGCTACGCGTTCAGAAATGATTCGTTGGTTAACCCGTTCACTATCATTAAAGATATTCCCGGCAATCAAAACCATACCGGTTGCCGCTTGGTTTTCGGGCCGGATAAAAAATTGTACATTACCACCGGCGATGCCGATCAGCCCATCCTGGCGCAGGACCTCAAAGCCCTGAACGGAAAAATTTTAAGGGTTAATGATGACGGCACTATCCCGGCGGATAACCCTTTCGCCAAAAACGATACCGCCCGTAAAGAGATCTGGAGCTACGGTCACCGCAACCCGCAGGGGCTGGTATTTGAGCCTACAACAGGTGTTTTGTTTGATAGCGAGCATGGACCCACTGGCGGCGATGAGATCAATATCATCAAGCCCGGCCAAAACTATGGCTGGCCGCTAATTCATCACCAGGATAAGCGTGAAGGCATGACCTCGCCTTTACTGGAATATACGCCATCCATCGGTCCATCAGAAGCCATGTTTTATCATGGTAACGCCTTTCCGGAACTAAAGGGGATTTTATTGGTAGCATGCTTAAGAGGAGAATCGATACTAAGGATAAAGCTGGATAATGATAAGCCCGTAGCCCAGGAGGTATTGCTTAAAAAGCAGTATGGCCGTATCCGGTCATTGGTAACCGGGCCCGATGGCTACCTGTATATCTCCACATCACACCATGATCCGCCCGAAGGCAAAGGTGAACCGCCATATGATATGATCCTGAGGTTAAGGCCATCCAAAGAAAAAACAAAACAGCAGGCGCAAAGCATCGCTATCAACAAAAAAATTACGGTGCAAAAGCAAACCGCGGCCGTGATGTTTCAGCAATTATGTGCCGCCTGCCACGGCAATCATTTGCAGGGTACCGAGAAAACCAAAAGCCTGCTTGGGCGAAATTTTAGCCATGGAGCCAATAAGGCAGCCATCATCAATAATATTACCAACGGCATTATTGCTAAGGGCATGCCGTCCTGGCGGGGGGCCATCAGCAAAAAGGATATCGCTAAAATTGCCGATTATGTTTGGGTAAAGTCTAAACAGAAGCCGTCAAAATAAGCTGTAAGCGAGGTTGCAGATCATCGGCACCCGGTTTTAGACCATCTGCAGGACCGGCGATTTTGCTGAATCTCCCTGTGTAAAGGCAAAAATTTGCTGTTTGTATTTGATGATCCGAAAGATTATTGGCTGACAATAATTAATGTTTTATTACGTAAATTTAATAAGATATTAACGTACCAGTTAGCCAAACCTCTTTGTTATGAAAACTATATTGATACCGGTAGATTTTTCGGAAACAAGCACCAATGCCATCAAGTTTGCAGCCGACCTGAGCCGGGATGCCGCCGTTAAAAAAATCATCCTGCTTAAAAGTTTTTACACTTCAGTGTATGAGCAGATATTGCCCACGCCCGATTTTTTGCAGGTCAGTGCCGAAGATATAGAGACGGAACGAGAGGAAATAGAAACCCAGCTGGCCACAATAAGCCGTAAGTTACACAACCGCTGCAATGAAACCATCGAGGTGGAAACCGTGATCAGTACCGAGCCTGTTTTACGTGCCATATACCAGGCCATTGCCGACAGCAAACCCGATTTGCTGATAGTTGGCAGCGATGCTCCCGGTGAGGTGAGTATGGTAGGCGAGCAAATTATTGAAATTGCCAAAAGCAGTCCGGTTAAGGTAATGGTAATACCCGCAAATGCCTCGTACAAAAAAATTGAACAAGCGCTGGTTCCCTGCGATTTTGAGGCTGTTGCCCGGTTGGGCCTGCTGCAGGGCTTAAACAATTCGCACGGTTGGCTTAATCCTAAACTCATGGTGCTTTATGTCGATCCGAAAAATAAACATATCGGGCGGGAAGAGGAATATGAAGCTGCCGTTAAAAAGCTGGTTAACTGTTATGATTGCCAACTGTATTACTCTGGAGCTAAAGACACGGTAAAGGGAATCCTCGATTTCGCCCTCCATAACAACGCACAGCTGATTATAGCGCTGCCCGGCAAGCATAGCTTTTTTTATAACCTTACCCATAGCAGTATTACCGATGCACTATCTTTTAATGCCAAACACCCGGTGTTGATCCTGAAATAATTTATCCCTGATGTTTCATAAGGTTAAATTAAATATTGATTGTTAAGTATATATTTGTAAACAACTATCAATAAGTAAGGTTAAACAATAAGTCGGCACCACAGCCAAATGAAACTACAACGTAACTTCAGGATATTTTTAATTATCGCTACACTGATGGTTGTGGTAAAGCCCTTTATTGGCTTTGTTAAGTTTAACAGGTTGCACCCGCCCGCAAAAATTGATGGTTTGGCGCTGCAACGTGCCTTCGGCAAAAGGATATTTCAATATCGCGATGGCAGCTTAAACCCCATGGCCTCAGTACAGAAACGCCTCGGCACCCCGCAAAACAGGTTGCTTGTAACATTTTTGTCAGCATTGCTGTTATTGTTTTCAGTTCTTCCTACTTTCGGTTATTACATACTGTTATACCTTAAAAAACAACGGGTACCGCATCCCCTGCCAACGTACCTGGTAAACCGCCGGTTGATAGTTTAACAATGTAACTTACTTATCATGTTTCCTGCCCGGCACAATTAAACCGCCGGAGAGACCGTTAATTTTTTAGTAACCATAGCATGATTTATTCAGGCTATATCATTTCACATCGGGTGGCCCGTTTGGCTAACTGATGTGATTTAATTATACGTAGTTATGCCACTATCTTATTCATATTCAAATTTTGACGAGGGGGATAAGGAACTTTCCAATTTTGCCAAAGCCCTGGCGCTGCCTGTGCGGATTGCGATAATCCGCATTATCATGGAAAACAACAACGCTGTTAACCGCGAAGCGCTTTGGGAAATTCCATTTAATATAGAAACCATTAACAAACATGTAGCCGAACTTAAAAATCTGGGCATCTTAAAGGTGCAGGGGTATAAAGGCCATATTACCTACAGTATTGATCAAAGCCTTTTTGAACATATGGCATTCCGCTTTGCCGAACTGTTTAAAAACACCCGGATATTTAACGTTAATTAAGCCAAGAGGGGGAACATTAAGTTTGTAAATTTGTTGTTCGATACATACCGCTATGAAATACGAAGACATCCCCCTGATCGATAATGAAGCTATCCACAATTTTGAATTTACAGTTGATGGCCACCGGGCTTTTATTGATTATAAACGAAAAGATGATAAGATCTACCTCATCCACACCGAAGTACCCGTTGAACTGGAGGGTAAAGGCGTAGCATCGGCCATGGTTGAAAAGGCCTTTAACTATATTGAAGAAAAGCATTTAAAACTTATTCCGCTGTGCGTGTATGTGGTCGGTTACCTGAAACGGCACCCGGAGTGGGCGAGGATTCTGGCCATTCAAAACTAAGCTATGCGTGTGTTAGTAACGGGTTCATCGGGCAGGCTGGGCAGTGTAACGGCCGGTCACCTGCGTGCGCACGGGCATGAGGTAATTGGGGTAGATGTTATTCCGGCGCAGGCAACAAACCTGCTTATTGATATAACCCATAAAGAAGCTGTTTTATCGGCAACCCAAAACATTGATGCTGTTATTCACACCGCGGCTATCCATGGTAAGCACTATGAACTTAATTATCCGCGCCAGGCATTTATTGATGTAAACATTTACGGGACGCTTAATTTGCTCAACGCCTGTATAGCCAACAAAGTACCCCGGCTGTTGTACACCAGTACCACCTCTATTTATGGCGATGCCATGGTTGATGCAGAAAAAGCTGTTTGGGTTGAAGAGGAACTGCCGATAAGGCCCCGGGATATTTATGATATTACCAAGCAAACCGCCGAACAGCTTTGCCGGGATTTTTTCTACGCCGAAGGGTTACAAGCCTCTGTTTACCGGGTTGGGCGTTTTTTGCCCGAGGATGATAACCTGAAGCTAAACCATCGTTTGTACCGTGGCCTGGATGAGCGGGATGGTGCAGAAGGATTGCGGTTAGCTTTAGAATATAACTTTAGCGATTTTGAAGTTTTTAACCTTACCAGCAGTTCTCCTTTTGGCAAGGATGATCTTTTTCCTCTGAAACATGATCCGGCTGCAGTGATCAGGAAATATTATCCGCAGGCCGAAGCAATTTATCAATCAAAAGAGTGGGAGTTACCCAAAAGTATTGACAGGGTTTATGTGTGCGATAAGGCTAAACGATGCTTTGGATATGAGCCGAAGTTTACGTTTGATTATTTGCTGGCCGATTTAATTAAAATTATTTAAGGTTCACATCTTGTATTAACATTAAGGCCGTTTACCGTTGTGTAGCTAAAGATTCAAGAGCAGTTTTCGGGCAATTTTTTTCGACCAGAATATTTGGAATATGCCTTGTACCAAAATGCCGGTCAATAAAAACATTGAGGCGCTGTTCCAGGAATCAAGGTAGATTACCATGAGTGATACAATTAAAAATAGCAATATAAACAAGGCCCGGAAAAACATATCGATAAAATAGGTAAGCTTAATAACACATTTGCCATCAAGACGGATTACCTCAAATGTGCCGCCTTCCAACATCCAGAGGTTCTTAATTCGGTAATTATATGAGTGATTGCCTTCATCGTCGAATTCAATATTTGTGGAGGTTTGTTTTATAATACGATATCCCGACGAAATAAGCTGGTTGGCAATATCATCTATAACGGTTGATGGAGGGAAAGGAGCTTCTGCCTCAAGCGAAAACCTCCACTTAGCAAAATCTAAATGATCCAATTTTTAGGTTTAAGTATTTATTGATAATTATTACAATTCAATTAAGCTTCTACTCAATAAGGCGACGTACTAACGGCCGTCCATCCGCCGTCAACAATCAGGTTTTGCCCGGTGATATGCCTTGCATCCGGCGAGACTAAAAATAAAACAGCATTGGCAACATCTTCAACGGTAGCCGCGCGGCCCATTGGGGTGATGCGGGCCCAGGTGTTCTGGTAATTTTCGTCTTCCATGGTCCGCTCGGTTAGGGTGGCGCCGGGGGCAACGGTATTTAGCGTGATCTGGTGTTGGCTCAATTCAACAACAAGGCTTTTGGCCAGCATTTCCAGGGCTGCTTTAGTCATGCCGTAGGCTGCCAGGTTTTGATGCGCCTGGTGACCGGTTACCGATGACATGAACAGGATACTGCCCCCGGTTTTTTGCGCGATAATTTGCCTCGCCGCCCGCTGCGCCAAAAAAAAGCTCCCCTGCAGGTTAAGGTTCATTACACTTTGCAGGGATGCTGCCGGGTAATTCAGAAAATCGCCAAAAAGGGTAATGCCCGCGTTAGCTATGACTATGCTGAGTCTGCCAAAGCGCCGTACGGCTTCATCAACCATTTGTTGTATAAAACCGATATCCGATGCATCGCCAGCGAAAGGGTGGCAGTTGCCGCCAAGAGCCTTAATAGTCCCCGATGCCTGATCGGCCAGTTCCGCGCTCAAATCATTTAATAACACCGCGGCACCGGCAAGGCTTAGTTGCTTGGCTATTTCAAAGCCAATGCCTTGTCCTGCTCCGGTTACTATGGCTACCTGGTTGGCGAATTTATTGGTTATCATTTTTGAGTTGATGTTTTGTTGTTATTTATCCGGTTACCCGGCCTGTTAAATCTAAGTGAAGCTTTGTCATCCTGAGCGATAGCGAGGGATCATTTGCGATGAGCATGGCCGCTATACAGGGCGGAGAAGATGCTTCGCTATCGCTCAGTATGGCACTCATTTGTTTTCAATGCGAATCCCTTGTTACTTCACTGCCGGAGTTACCTTTTAAAAAGTCCAGATCGGCACCGAGGTGGGCCTGGTCTACATGCGTTTGATATAAATAAGTGTAACCGCGTGTACTTGTTTGGTTACTTAAAATTAATGCCGCTTTGCGCTCGGCTATATCCATATCGCTAACATGCAGGTGTAAAACACCCGCCGGTACATCCAGCGTGATGAGGTCGCCGTTTTGCACTATGGCCAATGTGCCGCCAATTGCCGCCTCGGGCGATACATGCAGCACCACCGTGCCGAAACCCGTACCGCTCATGCGTCCGTCCGAAATTCGTACCATATCGGTAACGCCCAGGTCCATCAGCTTTTTAGGGATCAGCATATTGCCTACCTCGGGCATGCCGGGGTAACCTTTAGGGCCGCAATTTTTTAATACCAGCACACTATCCTTATCCACATCCAGATCAGGGTTGTTAACGCGGTGATTGAAATCCTCTATGTTTTCAAATACCACAGCTTTACCTGTATGCTGCATCAGATCGGCGCTTGCCGCCGAAGGTTTAATCACCGCCCCGTTTTCGCATAAATTACCTTTCAACACTGCTATCCCTGCAACCGGATTAAACGGGGAATGCACAGGCGCGATCAGTTGGCGGTTAAAGCACTGCGCGTTTTCATAATTGCGCAAAACGGGGTGCCCGCTTACCGTAATAGTTTCGCTGTTTAAATGCTGATGAAGTTCTTTCATTAAGGCGGGCAGTCCCCCGGCATAATAAAAATCTTCCATAAAATATTTACCCGATGGCTGCAGATTGGCGATTAACGGGATATTACGGGCAGCCGTATTAAAGTCATCCATCGAAAGATCAACTCCTATGCGCCCGGCTATAGCCAGTAAATGGATAATAAAATTGGTGGAGCCGCCAATGGCGGCGTTAACGGTAATGGCATTTTCAAAAGCCTGGCGGGTGAGGATGTCTGATAGCTTCAAATTTTCGCGCACCATATCAACAATACGGTTACCCGATAGGTGCGCCAGTACTTTCCGCCTTGAATCGGCAGCGGGTATGGCCGCGTTTTCGGCCAGCGACAAACCCAACGACTCCACCATACAAGCCATGGTTGATGCGGTGCCCATTACCGCGCAATGCCCCTGGCTGCGCGCCATGCAGGCTTCGGCAGTGTACAGGTCTTCATCGTTCATTTGCCCGGTTTGGTGATCGGCAAAAAAACGCCAGATATCTGATGTACCTATATCCCGGCCATGGTATTTACCGGTAAGCATGGGGCCGCCGGATACCACAATGGTTGGGATATTAACGCTGCATGCACCCATTATAAGCGCGGGCGTGGTTTTGTCACAGCCGCAAAGCAGTACCACGCCATCAACCGGGTTGGCCCGGATGCTTTCTTCCACATCCATGCTTACCAGGTTCCGGTACAACATGGCAGTCGGCTTCATCAGGGTTTCACCTAACGACATTACCGGGAACTCTACCGGGTAGCCGCCTGCTTCATAAATGCCATTTTTTACAGATTGTGCCAGTTCCCTGAAATGTGCATTGCAGGGCGTAAGTTCCGACCAGGTATTGCAGATGCCGATCACGGGCTTCCCCTGCAACTGGTGGGCGGGAATGCCCTGGTTTTTCATCCAGGCACGATATATAAAGCCGTCTTTACCCTGCTTGCCAAACCATTGCCGGCTCCGTAGCGGTTTATCTTCCATAAGGCGTATGGTGTTTAATTGGTTGTTCAACAAATATAAATTTCTGTAACCCGTTTTGGCTATTGTAAATAAAAAGTTAATAAAGCCTTTTAAACGCGCGAGGGCACTGAAAAAGTCCTTTTAGGGCAACGGGGTAGAAAAACTATGATTTCTACCCGTTTTTGTATCTTAAAGTATCGAAAGAAAGACACCAAGACCCTTATTCAACAACAACAAATCCAGTTTAGCTCATTTTCCGGGCTATACGAATTGATCGTTCACAAAGACAATCTTCTGCGCAAGATCAATGACCTGGTAGACTTTACATTTATTTACGATGAACCGGTCAGCAAATATCGCACAACCAACGGCAGGGCAGCCGAAAGCCCTGTGCGGATGTTCAAATATCTGTTATTGAAAACGATTTTTACGGTTTCAGATGTCGATGTGGTGGAACGTTCGCAGTATGATATGTCCTTTAAATATTTCCTGGAGATATCACCCGAGGAAGGGGTTATCGATCCCAGTTCATTAACAAAGTTCAGGAAGCTGCGGCTGAAGGATAATGACTTATTAAACCTGCTTATCAATAAAACGGTAACGATAGCTATTGAAAAAGGTATCATCCGTTCAAAGTCGATCATTGTTGATGCTACACATTCCTTGTCAAGGTCAACCCATATTCAGCATTAGAGGTTTTAAGTGAGCGATCAAAGCTACTCCGCAAAGCGGTATATGCCATAGATGACGATATGAAGGCTGTGATGCCGGAAAAGAACACGACAAACGAGCTCGAAGAAGAACTGGTCTATTGCACCGCATTGGAGAAATGTATCGAAGCAGACTCAACCTTATGCCAGATACCCGAGCAATGAAAAACTGAATCTATTGAAGGAGACGGTAGCAGATACGCAGGAGCACTATGTATTATCTAAAGATAAGGATGCCAAAACAGGCCATAAATCAGCTGATAGCTCATTCTTTGGTTACAAGACCCATCTGGCGATGACCGAAAAACGTATCATTACCGCCGCCGTGGTCACCTCAGGCGAGAAAGGCGATGGCCCAGAGCTCCCTAGGCTCCTGGAGATCAGCCAGCAAAATGGCATCGAAGTAGAAGCTGTCATCGGCGATTCGGCCTATTCAGGAAAAGAGAACCTTGTATTGATGAACGGGCAAGGCATAAAAGCGGTGGCCAAACTGATCCCTGCCATAACTCAGGGGTTCAGGAAAGAAGAAGAAAGGTTCGATTTCAATAAAGATGCTGATATGTTTGTCTGCCCCGCAAAGCACCTTGCCATTAGGAAATCACGCCAGGGGAAAAAGAACACCGGGACACACCAGGTAAATACCTATTACTTTGACGTTGAAAAATGCAAAGCCTGCCCATTGAGGGAGAATTGTTATAAGCCGGGGCAAAAACCAAGACCTAAGTTGCCAAACCCAAAAACGGCTGTTTTGTTGTCAATTGCATCGCTAATCAGCCAATCAGCTACAACAAATCATCTCCACGTAAATTGAATAAAAAAGCGACCAAGAAAAAGTTGCCTTTCTCCAGATCGCTTTTAATACTTCAGCTTTTTAAGCTACTTTTTCAGTGCCATCAAAAATGCCGCGCTTTCTTTTTTATATCAAATATTCTTATTGGGCACTCCAGCCGTCGCCCCAGCCGCTGCCGCCGGTTGCTTTATCATCCTTTAACAATTTATCGTATTCGGCGCTTTGAGTTTTGGTTAAAACCGCCTTTATTTTGCTGATGGTTTCCGTGCGCAAGGGTTTTATAGCAGTCAGCATTTTGGTGTTATCGCCATGGTGAGCCGCCTTGATCTTATCAAACTTCTCAGACGATTGGGTGTAGATAGCCGCTATTTTAGTGGTTTGCGCATCGGTGAGTTTCAATTGTTTTTGCAAACCTTTAGCCTTATCGGCAGCTGTTTTGGTTTGCGCTGTGGCAATTGTTGTTATCCCTATAAACAGGAAACACATTAACAGGAACTTTTTCATTTTTGGTTTAATTTAGCGTGTTGGAATAATTAATTTTAAACATTAATGCTGGTTAACGGCAGTCATCGGCATACACATCAACCCTTGTTTATTGATAAATGTAAGTCTTTTTAATGACATAACCTTGTAATTATCAACCCCTTCGGTAACAGATAAAAACTGACCGGGCAAAATGTTTTTAAAGTGTTGAATTGTGCCGCTGCCGGCCCATTTTATTTCAATTTCATCTATCTTTTCGGCTTTACCTATGCCTATCTCCTGCCTTAAAGGCGACGAACCAAAGCTGCCCCCGGAACTCACAGTTTTATAAACACTTCTTTTAGCCCCGTTTTCGGTAAATGTGAGCTTTATTAAGCTGCCTATAGCCGCCTTGTTGGCTTTAACGCCCTCAAGCTTAAGGCTTATCCAGTTATTATCATTACCCGGGTTTAAATATAACGAACTTGTATATGAATCGCCTATGTAAGCGCCGCCCATTTCTGCAAAAATATCCTGGTAACCGCAGTTCCTCAGGTCGGCAAAAGCCACACCGTGCCCTTTCTGCAGGTTACCCGTGCGCGAGGAGGCAGTAATATCAATAAAGCGCTTACCATCAACATTTTTGAAAAACTTATTAGGCACCAGCGATTTAAAATCGGGGTTGCCGGTACCCAGGTACATATCCAGGTACCCATCATTATCCATATCGCCATAATTAGCGCCCATACTATACACCACCTTGTTTAAACCGGCCTGCTTGGTAACATCGGTAAAGGTACCATCATGATTGTTGTGGTATAAAAACACATTACCTGCTTTCGGAACAGGTTTGCCCAGCGCTTCGGCGGCGCTGTAATAGCTCAGGGCATGCTCAAACTGGTAATCACTTACCTCAATATCCTGCCAGCCATCGTTGTCATAATCAAAAAACCATGTTGTAAAACTACGTTCATTGTTCTCAATGCCCGCTTTTGCCGTATTATCTTCAAAATCAACCTCTCCTCCCGGTTTGCTGATATTGTGCAACAGGTACTTGCGCCCGTCCATCGTCGAGATAAAAATATCCGGTTTGCCATCGTTATCATAATCGGCAGCAGTAACACCTTTTACAAAACCCACAATATTGCAATGCGCTTTTTGAGCAATATTGGTAAACGAGCCGTTACGGTTATTGATAAACAGCATACAGTCTGATACGTTACCATTCGGCGCCCTAACAACGCTTTCGGTGCCGATAAAAACGTCGAGCCAGCCATCGTTATTAAAATCGGCCCAGGTAGCCGCCTGCGTAGGGTGATAATACAACAGGCCCGCAGGTATTGTTACATCGCTGAAAGTGCCATCGCCATTGTTTTTTAACAACGAACCGGGCTGGTTGCCAAACTTGCCGCTTAGCCAGGCGCCGCGCAATACAAAAATATCAAGGAGGCCGTCGTTATTATAATCTGTTTGCTGGATGTTGAGGCCGCCCGTTATGCCTGCCAGTCCGCTATGCGCGGTACGGTCGCTAAAGGTGCCGTCTTTGTTATTTTCAAAGTAATGCATCGGGTCGCTCAAATCCCAGCCCGATGTTACGATATCCAGGTAACCATCGTTATTAAAATCGTCGGTAATAACGCCGCCGGCCCGGCCATTAATGTTAAGGCCCAGGCTGGGGGCAATATCAATAAAGGGTTTGGTATATAGCGCGCTATCCCTTTTTAAATTAGGGATCAGGAATTGTTTGGGAACTTTTTTAGGATAATCGCCAAGGGTCATATAGGCGATATTGAGCAGCCATCTCGACTCGAGATCTTCCGGGTGCATTTTTAATATTTCCTGGTAAATATCAATTGCCGTTTTTGAGCCGGTTCTGATCTTATGCACACCATCATCCTTAATAGGAAAGATGCAGGATGACCCGGTATGGTTAAGCATGCAGTTGCTACGTTCGCCAAGGCGCATGTAGGCAATGCCAATGGCCGGCATTAACTGATCAACAGCCATCGGATCGAGCTGCCTTATCAGCTTTTGATAGGTATTTACAGATTCCTGCTCCTGCCCAGCCTTAAGCAGCAACGAGGCTTTTTCGATGCGGATATACGAGTTTTGACCGTTTTTTTGAAGCCCCAGCAACGAATCGCAATAAGCCAGCTTTCGTTCCTCTTTAAAAGGATGTGAAATGGTAAAGCTTTCTTTATTAAGTTTTTGCAAAATACCGATCATCTCCTCGTGAGAAGAATCCTGGCAGGATACAGCCAGTGAAGAGCCTAAAAAGCAGGCCGCAGCTAAAAAAAATTTGTTTTTCATAGTTATTACAGATGTAGTAAGCCACAATGATGCCTTGCCGCTGTTAAGCGACGAGGCATCATTACAGGCTTTTAATATTTCCCATATCCAACGTGTGCCATTCGTTCTCCCATTTCCAGATAAGCTTCATTCGGTTCGGGGGCCCATGTGCCCAGGCCATCCACATAGCGGTTAAACATGCAAAATGCAGCCGCAATCAAAACCGTATCATGAATTTCCGCATCGGTAGCGCCCTCTTCGCGGGCGGCGGCAATATCATCTGCAGTTACGTTTTTGCCGTTGCGCTGCACCTGGTGGGCAATGTGTAACAACACTCTCAATTTATCCGATACGGGAGTATTTGGTAAACCGGCCTTGATATCATCAATCAGGTTGATCCCGCTTTGAAGATGGGCCGCGGCGGCCGCAGCGTGCGAAGTATGGCAAAAATGGCATTGGTTCCAGTACGATACCGACGCGGCTATAATTTCCCTTTCGCCGCTGGTTAGGGTTGATGGTCCGCGCAATAAAGTTTCGGCAAGGTCAAGCAGCGGGCGGGCAGTTTCTGGCCGGTAATTCAGCAGGCCAACAATGCCTGGTAGTTGTTCGTTATTTAATTTAATATGCGCCATGGTATGTATGGTTTATGGGTTTTTAATTATTTAAATACACTTGATTGATAGCCCTCGATGGCCCGTTGTGTTGCCTTATAAATATTCAAGTGGGATATAAGGCATTATAAAATCAAAAAAAATGGAAGCGATAACCGCGGGCGGCGCGTTTACAGAAATTGCTTATCAAGCCATAAAACAACAGCAGGTACTTATTAAAACCTGCCAGGTTTTAATAAGCGGCTTAAAAAGAAAAGTCGGCATAACACGCCACCGGCAATTGCAAATGCAAACGCGGCTGTTAATTGTTTTGCTGGAGATTAGCAGGCTTTGGGTGGCTGCTCAGGGATGTCGTGGAAATAATTAACCCAGGGCCGTACCGTATGGAGGCCATTTTCCCGGGCTGCTTTTATAACAGGGCAGGTAAATACAAACTGCGCAAACGTAAAACAACTTGTATTTTCAAGCATGGCCGATTTAGGATAAGGCACGTGTTCTTTTTGAGGTACGGGGATATCTTTGATCCCCTTCGCATCCAGTATATTTTTATTGGTTGGCTTGGTGGTATCGTAATTAGGGATGCACATTAAATGCACGGCGGTGCGCGTAAGGCGCATTTTTACAAAATTGTAGTTATTGTTTTGAAACTGTACCTGGCCGCTCACCCTTTCAAACCGGGTCCAGTCATGAATGTAAGGCATATCAACCGGGATGGTTATCTCTGTAAGGTCTTTAACATTATAAAAACCTTTAGCGGTTTGATCTACATAAAATTGCTGCGTTTTGTGCTCCAGGTATTCATGAATAGCCAAATACCCTGCTGTATTAAACAGGATGATGCATAATAAAATATATGCTATTAGCTTTTTCAAGTGTGTTGGTTATAGCCGGTAAGCTAAAGATCAGACTATTAATTGATATTTTCAAATATTATATGCTTTTACTAAACGTAAAAAACTGAATAATAATATAAAGGAGCTATCAGGCCAAATAACATCTCCCTGCACTGTAACTGCCTTAGGGAGCATCAATAAATTAATGTTACCATAATCAAAACCACAACAGCATCGGGCGTTCAGGGGTATTAGAAACTTTTTTTGATCAATAGTTTTAACATTTTTTTAAGCCCCGGGTAATAAACACCACACTTAGTTAATCTTTTAAATAACTTTGTTACCAATAGCCTTTACAAATTTGCGTTAATTGTACGCAACCTTTAAGGATTCAGCGTGTAATACATATAATGAGCAACGATAACAACCGATCAGTTAAACCCGACGACGCCGTTTTGTGGGATTTGTTTAGGGGCGGTGATGAATCGGCTTACACTAAGCTCATGAAAGCGTATTCAAAAACGCTGTTTAACTATGGCTTCCGCATTTGCCAGGATAAAGATTTTTTGAAGGATTGTATCCAGGATGTTTTTCTGGAATTATGGAACCGCAGATTAAAGATCAGCTCAACCCCGGCTGTGAAATACTATCTTTTCAAGGCCCTAAGGCTTAGGATTTTCAGGGAGCAAGCCAAATGGAACCGGGGCGAGCCGCTTGATGACAACTACGGGTTTGTGGTTGAGTTTAACATCGAAACCAAAATGATAACTGACCTGGAAACCCTCGAGCTATCGGCCCGCATACAGCACGTGCTTAACGCGCTCCCCAACCGCCAGCGGGAGATCATCTACCTCCGTTTTTACGAGGGGCTGGATTTCGACAACATTTCACAGATCATGGAGATCAGCAAACAATCGGTACATAACCTGCTGCAAAAGGCCTATAAAAGCTTCCGCTCCGAATGGCTTATCCTCATCGCCCTTTTTTTGAGGGACGTTATCTAAAATTATTCATCTGATAATAAAACACTTATCGATTTTGTAAAAATTTATCTTATCCAGGAGGGTATTTTTTGGCTGATTCGGAATATATCAGGTTATAGACCAATTGAATCAGTTTCCGTGAGTAACTATACCAATTACGAAGTTGAAGATTTTTTACACGACGACTTTTTTATAAACTGGGTTTTACAAGGCACCGCCGAACAAAATGCGTTTTGGGATGAGTGGCTTTTAAACAATCCAGACCGGCAGAAAGTTGTTGAAAGTGCAAAACAGATCATCCTGGCCGTCTCTGTTAAACCGCCCGAAACCGGCTTAACAGATGACGAGGTGAATGGTATTGCCGCGCAGGTTCAGGAGGCCCTACATAATAAAGGGCCAATGGTAATGAAACTGAAGTTTTACCAAACGCAATGGTTCCGGATAGCAGCTGTTTTAACGGTTTTTTTAACCATCGGGCTGGTATTGACGAAAGTGCGCACCAACCAGGCACCTGCCGGGCAGCAGGATAATCAGCCAGGCGGATTAGTGAGCGTTGTAAATAACACCACCGAATCAAAGCTGGTACAAATGAGCGATGGCAGCCTTGCAATTTTAAAACCAGGCTCGGGTATTAAATATCCCCGGTCATTTAAAGGCGGTCGCGAGGCGTTTTTAAACGGGGAAGCTTTTTTTGAGATTCATAAAAACCCCGCGATGCCGTTCCTGGTGCATAGTCATGATATGGTGGTGAGGGTGTTAGGTACCAGTTTTACCGTCAGGTCTTTCAGTATCGACAAAGAATTTAAAGTAATTGTTAATACGGGCAAGGTATTGGTTTACAATCAAAAACAAGCAACCCCCGAAGCAAAAAACACGGTAACGCTGCTGCCTAACCAAACTGCAACCTATACAGCAAAGTTAACGCAGGTAAAAAAAGAATCATTAACCAAACCACTAATCTTATCCACACCGGTAGCTCAAAAAGAATTTACGTTTGATAACGCCACCCTGGCCGATATTATTGATAAAATAGATATCGCTTACGGTGTAAATGTTGAATATGATAAAGCCGTGCTTGGCCCTATCCACCTTTCGGCCTCGCTTTCAGACAGACCGCTTGATGAAAAAGTAAAATTAATTTGCAAAGCCGTAAACGCATCCTGCCAGTTTATTGACGGCCGCATTATTATAACCACACAAAACCTTAACCATAGCACTGCCAATTAATTAACACTTTAACCAAATTATGATTTAAATGAACAGAATGATTACATAAACCAGCCCTAAAAAATAAACCGGCGGTATTTGCGGTACCACCGGCCTAAAAGTTTAGCCCCAAAATGTTTGATAGCCATTTTACTGTAACCTCTTGCAAAGGTTGAGCCGGGGCTTTTTTTGTCAAGTTATTAACGGATTATTAACTCTAACCAAATCTATGAAATATAAACCTATACTCGTAAAAATAATGAAGATCACATTTTTACAGTTAACTATAAGTATCTTATTATTAGGAAGCGCCTTTGCCAAAGAAACCAAGGCACAAGCTATTCTTGATACCAAAATATCGGTAAACGAAAGCAATACGGCACTTAAAACAGTGATCAAAAAACTGGAACAGCAGTACCATATTAATTTTGTGTACAGCCCCGAACTGATTAACGGCAACCAGAAAGTTAGCGCCAGCTACAATCAAAAAACATTAGGCAGCGTACTTACTGATTTGTTTTCACCTTTAAACCTGGCCTTTGAGGTTTCGGGCGATGTGATCGTGATCAGAAACACCAGCGTTGGCCTGCCATCACTTAACATCTCCCGGCGTAATGATCTGGACCTGGCCCAGGCCCCGGTTTCCGGTAAGGTGGTTGATGAAAAAGGCCTGCCGGTTCCCGGCGTTTCGGTAACCATTAAAGGTACCAAAACCGGTACCGTAACCGATAGTAACGGCGCTTTCAGCCTGAATGTGGCCCCGGGCACTGTGCTGGTAATTTCGGCCGTTGGTTTTGATACACAGGAAGTACCGGCAAAAGAAGGCGCTATGAATATAGCCCTGGTGCCGTCAAACAACAACCTTACCGAAGTTGTGGTAGTAGGCGCGGTAGTAAAAAAAGGCGATCTTACCGGCTCGGTAGGCAGTGTAAATGAAAAAACGCTGAAAGAAATACCAACAACCAACATCAACCAGGCCATACAGGGACGGGTAGCAGGTGTACTTATTCAAAACAATGATCCGCGACCGGGTGGCAGCGTATCTATCAAAATACGGGGTAACAACTCTATTCAATATGGCTCAAACCCTATTTATGTGGTTGATGGTTTGGTTATTGAAGATGGGTTTAATTCTATCAACCCCGATGATGTTGCCAGTGTAGACATTTTAAAAGATGCATCGGCAACCGCGTTGTACGGTGCCCGCGGCGCTAATGGCGTGGTATTGATCACTACGAAAAAAGGTAAGGTTGGCGAGGGTAAAATTGACTATAACGCATGGTATGGCAGATCATTCTTTGCCCGAAATGTACACTATTTAAACGCGCAGCAAATTGCCGATCTCCGTGTTGATGCCTGGGCCAACCGCTATATGGATGATAATCCGAATGCAGACAGGGCGGCTTACATTAAAACACTTCTTTCGCCCGGCTCGCCAGCTTTTGGCGCCGATGAGTTACGCGTGTATAACTCAGGGCAAAGCTATAACTGGCTGGATCAGATCAAGCAAACCGGCATACAGCAAAACCATACCATGAGCTTTTCAAAAGGATCGGCCGATGGCTCATCAATGTACGTAAGTTTTAACTACACCGATCAAAAAGGCTTGCTTAAAACATCTGATTATAAACGCTACGGAGGCAAAATTAACCTCGACCAAAAAATAAAACCGTGGCTAAAAATCGGTACCAATACCACTTTTGCACGTACCGAAGAATCGTACATTGATGGCGGTGTATTTAACATCGCGGCTAACGCCAACCCTTTACTGCCTGTTAATGATACCGCTGCCTATCTAAGCTGGAAGGGCACCCCTGACGTAAACCTTTATAACCCCATCCGCAGTTTATCAATTGATGGCAAAGGCAATCAAAACAGGTTACTCACTACCAACTACTTAGTTGTAAATCCTATTCCGGGCTTAAATATCCGCAGCGGGTTTTCGGTGGATATCCGTAATCAAAACTACTTCAATTACATTCCGCAAACTTTAGGTCAATCCCTGCGCAACTCTACCAAAGGCAGCGCTACCCAAAGAAAAGAAAACTGGGTAAACTGGCAATGGGATAATTCAATATCGTACGACAAATTGATAGGCAAAAACAATTTCTCAGGCTTATTGAGTTTCGGTCTTACCAAAAACCAATACGATAACAATCAAGTTGATGTACAAGGCTTTGGCACCGACGAATTTTCATTTAAAAATCTGGGCGCCGCCTACCTGAAAGATAAGTTCGTGCTCCAATCTAACTTTACGGCCAATAGCCTGATTAGTTACATAGCCCGCTTCAATTATAATTATGATAACAAATACTTCGCCACATTAACCGGCAGGTATGATGGCTCATCGCGCCTTGGCGCCGGTAACAGATGGGGGATATTCCCTTCATTAGCGTTGGCCTGGAACGTTGCCCGCGAAGAGTTTATGAAAGATGCCGGTATCGACAACCTTAAGCTACGTGCAGGCTACGGTGTGGCAGGCAACCAAAACATTCCGGATTTTGCTTACCGATCATTATATGTAGCTGTAATTACAAATGGCACGGTTACTTATAAGCCGGATGGCCGTTTAGGGAACCCCGACCTGAAGTGGGAAAAACAAAAGCAGTTGAACGTTGGCCTTGACCTGAGCATCCTGAAAAACAGGTTAAATATTACTGCCGATTATTTTATTATCCACAACAACGATTTGTTGATGAGACGATCAATAACAACAATAAGCGGTTTTAATAACACCATACAAAATGTGGGCTCATTGTTAAACAAAGGTGTGGAGGTGAATGTAAATGCACGGCTCATTAATGATCATGATTTTCAGTGGGATTTTAGCGCCAATATTTCATCATATCGTAACCGTATAACCAAGCTGTATGGCAACGTAGATGCTATTTACAATTATGGTGGTTTCACCGGTGTTGATATCCAGCGCCAGGGCAACCTGTTTTTAGGCAAATCACTCAATTCCATCTATACCTATAAGTTTGAAAAAATAGCGCAGCAAAGCGATATGGACGCTATAAAAGGTGTTGATTACGGGGGGCGAACTATCCGTCCGGGCGACATTATCCCTGTTGATATTAATGGTGATAAAAAAATTGATGATGCCGACCGCATTGTGGTGGGTAATACCGATCCTAAGTTTTACGGTGGTTTTTCAACCAACTTTACCTACAAAAACCTATCGCTTAATGGCGTATTCACTTACAGCACCGGGGGCAAAAAAATCAGCGGTTTATATGAAGGCTTATTAAGCGGCACCGGCGAATACGCAGGTATTGCCGACGAGCTAAACCGCTGGACACCTACAAATACAAACTCAAACATTCCGCGGGCTTATATCGGAACCGGACGTTACAGCATTGGCGAAACCGATTATGCCGTTCAAAATTCATCATACCTCAGGCTATCGGCTTTAACGGTTGCTTACAGCTTTAACCAACCGTTTATGAAAAAAGCGAAGCTGAGCAATTTAAGGGTATACTTAACCGGCAACAACCTGTTTACCATAACTAAATACAAAGGTTATGACCCCGAAGGTGGCGATGGATACCCGATGCAGAGAATGATAGTTGCAGGTGTTAACGTTAGCTTTTAAAACAGTAAGATCATGAGTACAATGAAAAGAAAATATATTTTGGTACCGCTTGTGTTTTTTATGGCGGTATCAGCTTCATGCAAAAAATTCCTTATCCAGGAACCGCAAACAGCTTTAACTGAGGAGCAGGCCTTTGCCAGTTTAAAAAATATTGAACCAACCGTGCTTGGTTTATATACCGACTGGCGCAACGTTAAAAAAGACCGCGGCGGCTTTATGTTTACATTAGGCACTGATGAGGCCCAGCAGGGAGCCTTCCAGGTACGCACCGACGACAGGCAGGCAAGCCTTGACCGCTACAACGGCTTTTTGGCACCAAGTAACACTGCTTTGGCAGAGCAGTGGAACAGCAGATGGCTGGTTATTACATCGGCATCAAAAGCGGTTTACGCCCTTGGAGTAAACAAAGAGTCGGGCTCGTTAAAAAATCAACTGCTTGGCGAGGCAAGTTTTATACGTGGCGCCCTTACCTTCGAAATTTCGCAGTATTGGGGCGAAATCCCAATTATCGATCAAGCCAAAACCAAAGAGTATGGCTATAAACGGCAGCCACTCCCGCTGGTTTACCAGTTTATCATCAACGATTTGGAGAACGCGATAAAATATCTGCCCGAAACCCAAACCGATAAGCGCCGTGCAACCAAAGGAGCAGCATTGGCTTTATTGGGTAAAGTTTACCTGTATGCACCTGCAGCCGCAAACGTGCGCGATTATGCCAAAGCGAAAACCTATTTTGAGCAGGTGGTTAACAGCGGTAAATACTCGCTGATACCCAACTATGCCGATTTGTGGAAACCGGCTAATGCCAACAGCGCCGAATCGATCTACGAATTTCAGTTTAACAACATTTATCCGGATAACAACCAAACCCAATGGCAAATGGGCTCACGCTCATTGGCTAATCTGAACCAATACTGTTATTTTGGCGGCTACGATTTGATGGTGCCCACGCAATACTGCTATTCGGACGTTAGCGCTGGTGGTTTATGGGAAGATGGCGACGTACGCAAAACCGAAAGCATCCGTTACGACTTTACGTACAAAGGTACAACTCCGGTGCTTAACCCAACCTTTGGAGGTGATGAACTTGATCCGCACGTTAAGAAATATGAAGACCCCCGCACCGATGGTACGCTGAGCTTCTGGTATTCGGGCAAGGACATATTTCTTTTACGTTATGCCGATATCCTGCTTTGCTACGCCGAAACCCTTAACGAAACCGGGGCAACATCACAGGCTGTTGATATTGTGAACAACCAGATCCGTAAAAGGGCCTGGGGAGGTAGCTTACCTGCCGATAAACGCTGGAACAGCGGGATGGGACAGGATGAATTCCGCACTAAAATGCTGGATGAGCGCATGCGCGAGCTTTGCTTTGAAGGATGGAGAAGGATGGATCTGATCCGCTCGGGTAAACTGGTTGACCTGGTTAAGGCCCGTAATAAATGGACCAAACAATCAGGTACTATCCAGCAATACCACAACCGCTACCCTATTCCGTTGCAGGAAATAAAGCAGAATGATGATATTGGTCCGGAAGATCAGAACCCGGGATACATCAATAATTAATAAGATCAATAAAAAGCAAAGCCGCTTGTATGAATACGAGCGGCTTTGCTTTTAAATATACCTTTTACTTACCTACCTTAAAACTTACCACCTCCTTAATATCTTTTGATGACGAAGCTGCCAGCAATTTATACTCGCCCGGCTCAACCACCCAACTGTGCTTTTCAGCATTAAAATAAGCCAAATCATTAACATTGATATTTAAGGCCAGCGTATGGGTTTTGCCTGGCGCTATCATGATCTTTTTAAATGCCTTCAATTCTTTTTCGGGCTTCAAAACTGAGGGTGCTATCTTACTTACATAAAACTGCACCGTTTCTTTACCGGCAACGGCGCCCGTATTTTTCACTTTCAGCACAACGGTAATTTTACTGCCCGGCGCATAAGCCTTTTTGTCGGTCGCAAGGCCCGAATAAGCAAACGAAGTGTAAGAAAGGCCATAACCGAAGCAATACAGCGGATCGATCTTTTTGGTATCGTACCAGCGGTAACCTACCAGGATCCCTTCTTTATATTCGGTGGTTTGGTTTTCGCCAGGATAAGTATTGAGGGCAAAAGCCGGTGAATCATGCAGTGACACCGGGAAGGAAAAAGGCAATTTACCAGATGGATTGATCACCCCTGCCAAAACATCGGCCAAAGCATTACCCGCTTCCGAGCCGTTAAACCACGACCATACGATGGTATGGTTCAATTTTTTGATCTCGTTCAAATCGTAAGGCGCGCCCGCCATCACTACAATGATGGTGTTAGGGTTAGCGGCAGTTACCGCTTTTACCAATGCCATTTCGCCAAAAGGCAGTTCAAGCGTTTTGCGGTCGTGCCCCTCACTTTCATATTCGCGGTTGGAGCCGATGCACAGAATGGCAACCTCGCTGCTTTTTGCTGTAGCTACCGCTTCATCTATCAAAGTTTGATCAGGTTTATCATAACCGGCATTCTGCGCGTCGGTATTACCTGCCCTATAATTGGCTTTGTAACCCTGCGCAAATTTAATAGCGGCGGTTTTACCAAAACGCGCTTTGATACCTGCCAAAGCGGTAATTTCATATTTAGCCTTAACGCCTGCACCAAAACCACCCGAGGCAAAAGTACGGGTGGCATTATCGCCAATAACTGCAATGCTTTTAATCTTACCTGTTTTTAAAGGCAGCAAATGATCTTCATTGTTTAACAATACAACTGATTCGGAAGCGATGTCATACACAGCCTTGTTATGTGCCGCCGTGCCGATTGAACCTGCCGGATGGTTAGCGCTCATTGATGTATGGAACATTACCCATAAAATGCGGCCAACCTTATCGTTAATTGTTTTTTCGGATACCTTACCGCTTTTAACCGCCTCAAGCAATGGTTTGGCGAAATACCACTGATCATACGGCCCGCTTGATCCCATTTCAATATCCAAACCCGCATTTGCCGCTTCAATGGTGTGGTGTGTGCCGCCCCAGTCTGATATCACCGCGCCTTTAAAGCCCCATTCCTTTTTCAGGATCTGGTTAAGCAGCCAATCATTTTCAGAACACCAGTAGCCGTTAATCTTGTTATAAGCCGACATGATGGTGTAAGCGTTACCCTCCCGGATCGACGCCTTAAACGCGGGCAGGTAAATTTCGCGCAGCGTGCGCTCGTCAACAATGGTATTGATCGTATTACGGTCAACCTCCTGGTTATTGGCCGCGAAGTGTTTTACGCAAGCTGCCACATGCTGGCTCTGGATCCCCCTTACCGATTGTACGGCTAACTGCGCGTTAAGATAAGGGTCTTCAGAATAATATTCGTAAGTGCGCCCGTTCAAAGGCATCCGGCAAATATTAAAGGCCGGCGACAGGATCACTATCTTTTTGCGGGCGTTTGATTCTTCGCCTAAAACAACGCCGTATTTATGAGCCATATCCGGGTTCCAGGTGGCGGCAATGGCCGATCCGTTAGGCAAAAATGTGGCCGAATCGGTTGTCCAGTTGGCCGAGGCCCAATCAAAGCGTTTTATTTCTTCACGTACGCCCAAAGGGCCGTCATCACAGGTAAGTTCCGGGATTCCCAGCCGCTTTACGCCTTCAGACGAAAAGAGCGCGTTTCCATGAAGCATGGCTATCTTTTCTTCGAGGGTCATTTTTTTGATAATACCGTCGATCTTTACTTTCAGGGCTGCTTCCTGCTTATTTTGTGCCGATACATGCCCGAATAAAAAAAGTGTGGCAATGCAGGCTGTTATGTATTTCATATCCGCGGTTTTTAATGTCTAAAATATAGGGTTTTAAGCGGTATAAGTAATGGCTTTTTGCTCAATTATAATACCTTTTTAACATCCGGACGGGTAATTAAAAAATTTGACACAGATTGGTATCGCCTGAAGCATATGGGCCCTGATGGTTTCATGTCACTGTCATATTATCAAATAACACGGTTCCCTTTTTCTGGCTGAGCGCATAATCCTTTTTTTTGCTTTGATTTGTTTAATTTAGAGTAATGGAAGCACCTGAAGTTTCAACGATCACTAACAGCTATCTCGACAATATCCATACCGACAAAGCCCAATTCAAGGTAGCTAACAACTGTACAGCCAACTGTGATCTGACCGCCTACATGAGGCGTGGTTTTTATAAAATAACGTTATCCATGAAAGGCCACTCCCGGCTGTTTTATGCCAACCGCGGCATCGTTATTGACAGGCCCGCCCTGATATTTACCAATCCGCAAATCCCGTACGCGTGGGAGGATGTACATGATGAGAGCGAACGGTATTTTTGCGTATTTACCAGCCAGTTTTTACAGGGCGCCAACCGCATGGAAAGCCTGGAAGACCTTAACCTTTTTAAATCCGGCGGCACCCCGGTTTATTTTTTAAGCGATGAACAGGCCTTGTACCTGCACAGCATTTTCACCAGGATGCTGCAAGAAGCTGAAACAGAATACATTTACAAGTACGATTTAATGCGCAACCAGCTTAACCTCGTTATTCATGAGGCGATAAAAATGCAACCCGCGGCAGGCTACTTTAACCCGCAAAACGCAGCCTCGCGCATAGCTAAATTATTTTCAACATTGTTAGAAAAACAGTTCCCGGTAGATTCGGGACAGTTTTCGCTGAAGCTGAAAAAAGCCGGTGATTATGCCGATAAACTGGCCATACACGTAAACCACTTAAACGCGGCAGTACGCGAAGTAACCGGAAAATCTACAACCATGCATATTAACGACAGGATACTGGCCGAAGCCCGTTCGTTGTTAACCCATACCGATTGGACCATAGCTGATATTGCCGGCAGCCTTGGTTTTGACTATGCATCGTACTTTAACAATTTTTTCAAGAAACATACCGGTTATACGCCGCTCGCTTTCCGGAAAACACTTTGAAAAGTATAATTATTACTTTGAAAACTTTATTGGCGGCAGAAACAAACCGCTTTAATTTTGTTTAATTATAAAACACAAAATCAACACTATGATACAAGCAAAAGCTTACGCGGCTCAAAGCCCCGAAACAGATCTTGCGCCCTGGGATTTTGAACGCCGTGAGGTTGGTCCTCATGATGTTCAGATCGAGATCCAATACTGCGGCGTTTGTCACTCTGATCTTCACCAGATTAAAAACGATTGGTTCCCGGGCGTGTTCCCTATGGTACCGGGCCACGAAATTGTGGGCAAAGTAGTTAAAGTGGGCGACCACGTTAAAAATTTCAGTGTAGGTGAACTTGCCGGTGTTGGCTGTATGGTTGATTCGTGCCAGGTTTGCGAAAACTGCAAAGACGGTTTAGAACAATACTGCCTTGAAGGTAACACTCAAACCTATAACAATTTGGACAGGCAGGGTGTACCAACCTATGGAGGCTACTCAAACACCATTGTTGTGCGCGAAGAGTTTGTACTGCACGTATCAGATAAACTATCGCTTGCCGCTACTGCGCCACTGCTTTGCGCAGGGATCACTACCTACTCGCCGCTGCGCCACTGGAAAGTTGGCAAAGGCCATAAACTGGCGGTGTTGGGCTTAGGCGGCTTGGGCCACATGGGTGTTAAATTTGGGGTTGCCTTTGGCGCCGAAGTAACTGTATTAAGTACTTCTGCCTCGAAAGAACAGGCCGCTAAAGACTTGGGCGCACACCATTTTGTAGTAACTTCAGACCCGGCACAGGTGGAAGCCGTAAAAGGTTCGTTTGATTTTATCCTCGATACCGTTTCGGCCGAGCATGATATGGATCTGTACCTTTCGTTATTACGTACCAACGGCACATTGATTGGTGTAGGTGTTCCTTCACAACCGTACTCAATCCGTCCGTTCTCGTTATTGGGCGGCCGTAAAAGCATGGCAGGTTCCGGTATCGGCGGCATCCGCGAAACCCAGGAAATGCTTGATTTCTGCGCCGAACATAACATCGTATCAGATATCGAACTGATCGACATTAAAGATATCACCGCAAGTTATGCAAGAATGGAAAAAGGCGATGTGCGTTACAGGTTTGTGATTGACATGGCTACCTTGTAAGCGATTTTAAACTTTTATGATAAAGGCGGCATTGTAATTCAATTGCCGCCTTTGTTGTTATAATCGGGCCCCGCATAGGATATGAGTACAGCTATAAGTAATGAAAATAATGGCAGATAACTTTATCAGCCTGTGGTCGGTGTTTTCACCGCACCACTTTCGGGGTAGGTTGTTATCTTCAGCCTGTGGTCGGTGTTTTCACCGCACCACTTTCGGGGTAGGTTGTTATCTTTTTAATTAGTGTAACTTATTAAGATCATGTGGTACGGTGAAAACACCGACCACAGGCTTGAATTTAATCTATTCAACGGCTACACCTTACTGGTCGAAGTTTGTCGTAACTTCGTCCTAAAATGTGTTAAGCTCAGCCTAACTTTAAAAGCTGCATTTTCTATGTATTTAAATAACAGATCCTGCTACGGAAGCAGAATGCTTCCATAGGTATAGGACGAAGTTACGCTATGCTAAACTTCGACCAGAATAAAAAACCCCAAATAAAAAATCCAGAATAAAAACGCTAAAAAGGGATGCTGCTACGCGGCATCCCTTTTTTTATCAGCATAACTGCGCTTAACTATTTCTTAGCAGCCAGTTTATCCCTCAAAGTTTTCATATAATAGCCGCCAATAACGCTTCGTGCCTGGAAGCCTACCATTTTACCGTTGGTAGTTTCGTGCCAGTCGCTTAGTGGTACGCGCGACGATGTCTCGGTAGCGAATTTGTAAACCGGGGCGATTAAAGCGTTAAAATCTGCTTTGTTGTCGGCCATAGCGGCGGTCCACAAAATCCAGTCGCTTTTGGTGTAAGTTTTGCGGCTATCCAGCGGTAAGCCAAATTCGTTCTGGCGCGCCAGGTAAAACTTAAACTCCTTATCATACACTTTTTGCGGAAACAGGTTTAATCCTAACACTTTATCCCAAACCATGTTGTATTTCTGGCTCCAGGTATCTTTACTGTCAAATACCAAACCGTAATGATCTCCGGCGTCGGCTTTATCCTGCCATTTTTTGGCCATATCCTTAGCCATGTTTTTATACTTTTTAGCGGTAGCGGCATCGCCCAGCATACCGGCTAATTCTCCATAAGCATCAATGGCCACAATGGCTTTTACCGATAGGTTGGCATTGTGCGCCAGGTGACCGGCAAAATCATCCGTACATAACTGGTTGCCCGGATCAAAACCTGCCTGTGCCAGGTAATCTGTCCAGGTGGTTAAGGTTTTCCAGTGTTTTTTGGCGTAGTTGGCGTTGCCTTCCACTTTGGCCAAGGCTTCGGCCAGGATAATCATGTTACCGCTTTCTTCAACCGGCATATCCTCGCCGTAGGTTTGGCCATTGGCTTGCGGATAAGTGCCCAGGTCATGCGCAGAAAAAGGCTTTGTCCATTTACCGCTTTCGCTGTAGTAGAAAATACCGTTCATCATGCCTTTCAGCAATTCAGGATTATAAAGCAGGTACATTGGCGCCGATGGATAGGTAATGTCTACCGTATTGATAGAGCCATTGCTGAAGTTCTCTTTAGATAAAAACAACAGCTCGCCCTGCGGACTTTTTACTACCTGGTGAGCAGCAATGCTTTGACGATAAGCCATCACACAAAGCTTAGCATATTTTTCGCCGCCTGCTTTGATGGCGTCCGTCCAAATCCTTGAATCCGTTTTTGCACAGACACCTAATACTTTGGCATAACCTTTTGTAGCATCGCTCAATACACCTTCGATAGTAGCGCCCGGGGTATTCCTCCACCACGGCCTTAAATTGGTTTTAAAGTATTGAATAGCGTAGATATCATCATAACCCACCGAAATAAATTTAGATACCGGCGCAGCGCTTACTTTGCCAAACGGAATTACGGTGCTTAACATCAACTGTTTGCCGGTAGCCGAAGCCCCGCCGCTTTTACCGCCTACAAATGAGGTTACTGCATCAGCTTCGGGAGTGATGTATTGTTTTGCGCCCGCGGTTGATGAGGCCACATAAGCATACCCCCAATCAATGCGTACGTTATCACCTTTTTTCTGCAATACTGGTTGCTCAACCGTGCCTACTTTTAACAGTTTTAAACCGTTGGCAGTGTACCTTGAAGCGGTAACTTCCTGCGATGGCGTGTTAACAGCCAGATTGCTTGATACGCCCTGGTAAATTTCCACGTCGTGTGCTTTACCATCGGTTGCTTTTAGCTGGTACGTGATGTATGATACCGGGGTGGTGAGCAATTTCAGGTCGTTGATCACCAATGGCGAGGTGAAGGTAACTTTCAGGTTAACATCGCCTGCCTTAAAGTTATATACCGTTTGGGTAGCGGTAACTTTAACGCTGGTTTGTTGGGCAAGTTTAACGGCTTCGTCATCCTTGCTCAATACCTCTTCAGTTAAACCGGCATCAATAAATGAGCCACCGCCTGTATTTTTGCAATGGATGGCCAAAACGTTCTCGCCTACCTTTAAATTCGATTTAGCGCTGGCCGGTAAAGCAACCGTTTCAAAATCGCCGTTAGCGCCGCCTTCGGCAGCTATTTGCTGACCGTTCAGGTACACTTCGGCCTCATCGTCATGGTAAATTTTCAGCATTAAACGGCCCTGAGGCAGTTCAGAAACATTGAACTTGCGCCGAACCCAGATGTCTTTTCCTCTCCAGCCGGTGCCTTTAACCGCACGTTCGTCACCAAAAGGCGCAGTAGCAGTTTTCCAACCTTGATCGTTAAAGCCGGGCTTCGCCCAATCATCGGCGGGGGCAGTTTCGGCTACATATTGGCTGGTATATGATTTCTCGTCGGTAGCGGCTAAAATGGTTTTATAATTAACGGCGGAAGCACCCATAAAACGGTAGAAATCGCCATCAACTTTGATCAGGCCTAACAGCGACTGGTCTTTACCTGTCCAGTGTTTGGTGGTCGATTCGTTTAGTTTGTCAGTATTGCTCCATACGCAAAAATAGGTATTGTGCGTAATGAGCGGGTACGACGGCATTTTATCCTGTGCCGTCGCTGTTTGTACAATAAACGATGCTGCCAGTCCGGAAACAAGCAGGTACGTTTTTTTGAAAATGCGATTCATAGACTACGTTTTACTTTTTGGTTTTGATTTATTTATGGGGAATTGTTGTTACTCTTTGGTTCAACCCGCTTAATAAGCCATGCATATTGCCCCAAACACGACGGTTGATAACTGCATCCGGGGGCGTTGGGTTCAGCATTAAACGAGCTGCCGTCCCCAAGTCACGCGGCCAACGGTTTCTCCCGGCTCAAAATAAAACAATCGTTTTACACAAAATGGTTCAATAGTTGGTGAAATCGTATCAATTTTGCGATGATAAGGTGCGATTGGGAAAAATCTTTAAAGCATTCAATTACGTCGTAACTATTAAATACTTCTAAATAGCGAATCAGTTTTACTCCACATTATACCTGTACACCTGCCTGCCCAGGTTACCATCTTCATCAATCCCCTCAACAACTACCCTGTACGGGCCAATACCATCGGCGTTAAAATAATTGATTGAGGCGTGGCCTTCTTTATCGGTAGTTAACTCCGGCTGCCAGTAAATGGTACTGCGCAAATCGGGCCGGTTACCGGCCTGCTCAAGGCTTTGGTACTTTGGCGAGTAAAACACCCGGGCTTTATAAAACCCGGCAACGGTAACAGGCAAAATTCCTACCGAAGGAATATCCTGGGGTTTAAGCCCGCCTCTGTTTTTGGTGGTTATTACAATTACACCATGCCCACCCCGCACCCCATATATTGCCGCGCTGGGCCCATAAAATAACTCTACCGTTTCAACATCCGATGCACTGATAATATCAGCCGATCCGTTTGGATCAAGCGTGCCACCGGCTATCGGCACGCCATCAATAAGCATCAGGCCATCAAAATTGCTGCTAAGCATACTTCGTGCTCTATCGCCATGCACTCTGGATGCAACCATTACCGAGAGTGGGCCCGATACAGGAATATCACCTATATGCACTACCTGATCGGCATTGCCCGGCCCGCCTAAGGCCGACGATTTGTAATTATCATTTCGCTTAACAGCCCTGATCTTAACCTCCTTCAGCATTTTAACTTTATTGTACCTCAGATAATCATCGTATTTCAATCTGCTGTTTTCGAGATAATCTTTCATCAGCAAATTAACATCGGTTTGCATATAGCCCGATAAAGCTGCTGTGGCAGGGGGATCTTCTTTTTTATAAATAAGCGTGGTAGTATTAGCTCCCTTTCCGTTTACGGCCTGCAATATAAATTTACCTGAATCTGTGAAGAGCAAATCGTTGAATTTGAAGCTACCGTCAATGTTTATGTGCTGGCTTAAAACATGTGTTTCGGGGAAAGACCAAACTAACGATACCGTTCCGGTATTCAGCGCTCTTCCGCCGAGTGTTTTCGCTATGCCGCTAATGCTTAATCCTTTTTCAGGTTGAAATACAGTAGCCGGATAGCTATCATTTAATAAAGGCCTCCATTCAAATCCGCGGTAGCCGTTGGTGAGCATTACCAGGTCGAGGTTGTGCTGCGTTTCGGTGTTGATATTGGCGAAGTAATAATTGGGCTGCTCTACGCCACCCTTTAAATCGGAGGTTAAAAGCAGATTGGTTAAAATGGTATGTTCTGCATTTTCATCTACCGGCACCTTGCTTTCATCAACTACCGATACCGAGAAATGCCCGGCCGCCGGGTTACCCGCCCGGTTTTTAATATCAAAATTCAGGTTGGTTTGCGCCCTGCGTTTATATACTGTTTTATCAGTATTTATATGGAAACTTAGCTCGTCATAATTCTGGATAAAAATTAACCGTTCACAAAGCGGCTCGTTGACATCGTTAAACAAAGTAACGCGGGTGATGCCTGTTTTTAAACGCCGCTTTAAAATATCGAGAGCGATGCTCTGGCTATCCAATTTGCAGGGTACAGTTACAACCGTACCTCCGGAGTAGATTAGCAGCATCAAGCCTTTATCTTTATTTTCTCTGTAAAAAGCATCGTTTGCGGTTATTTTAACTGATGCCTTTGCTATTTCGTCATTATTAACTGTCAGGGCGATGCCTTTATCCGAAGCCTGTGGAAGCTGTATACTTTGCTCTAAACCGGTAGCATCGCTAAATACCGCGCGGTAAGTTTTACCAGGCTCGGGCTTCAACATAAAATATCCCATGCCTAAATGCGATGATGTGAACGAAGTAATTTGCCGGTTATCGTCATCAAAAACAACACCCTTAACATCGATGCCTTTACCATTGGCAGCAATGGCCTTAAAGGCTATTTTGTTGTTGAGGCCTGTTACCGGCGCGCCGCCTTCGGCAAAAAATTGCAGATCTGCTTTATTGTTGGTTACAACTGCCTGCTTTGTGGCACTTTCGGGTACTTGATCGGGCAACAAGGCCCCAACTTTTATTTCCTGTTCATAAAAATTATTGCTGTTACGCATCCACCGGGTATAAGCGCGGATACGGTAATTGCCTTTCTGCAAAGTATCCGGCAGGGCGAAATCCCCCCAGCCAATCCCATTAGTTAACTGCAATGCTATCGCCTGCTTTATTTTTCCTGCGGGATTGATAAGCTCGACATGTAAAACCCCGCTGATGGTTGATAGTTCGTGTTTAGGGCCGACTGTTGTGTAGGCTTTAAAATAAACGGTATCGCCGGTGGCGTAATAGGGTTTATCAAAATGCAAGTATGCTTTTTCGATAATGTGAGTTTCATTATAAGTTTTAAGCTTGTTTACCACCATCTGTTTAATGGTATCAGCATTAGCTACAGTATCAATATAAGGCACACTCTTCGCCGCGCAAAAAAATGGCAGCAGCATTAACGATAAAAAGATGCTTTTCGATAGATTACACATAGGCTACAGAAGATTTAGGTATCAATACGGCAACAGCCCCGTTTGGTGGAAGACTTATGCCAACAGGCTTATAATTAATATAAAGCTAACTAATATTATCAATTGAAGCAATACATTATTTTATAAGCAAAAAAGGCAGCCTGTTTTGCAGACTGCCTTTATATTAAAAAAAGAGCTTGATTATTATTGAGCTACCTTAACTTCAACCCGGCGGTTTAACACCCGGCCTTCTTCGGTGCTGTTATCGGCAATAGGTTTACTTTCGCCCCAGCCTTTAACGGTCAGGTTATCGGCATTAACACCACTATTAATCAGGTAAAGTTTTACAGAGTTTGCCCTGTCTACAGATAACGACATGTTATGTTCTGCTGTACCTTCGGCAGATGCGTTACCGTTCAGGATAAACTTAACTGATTGATCTTTTTTCAGCTCGGCAGCGATATGATCTAAAGTTTGATATGACGCTGTTTTTAACACAGCCGAGTTAAACTCAAACTGGATATTACTAAAGTTATAATCGGGTTTTGCCGGAGCCGGTGGCGCAGGTGGTGCCGGTGGCGGAGGTGTTGGTTTTACAGGGGGCGGAGGTGTCTGCTGAACGGGAGCGGCAGGCGGAGGTGTTTGCACAACCGCCTTTTTGGTTTTGCAGGCCTGTGCAGTGATAGCCAAAACGGCTACAGCAAGAGCAAAGAAAGATGTTTTTAGAGTTTTCATATTCTAAGTATTTGTGTAAACATAAAAAACGTTGGGATATTGTTAATAGTGCACTACCATATTTTTAAGCAGTCACCACGCTTTTTACTTTACGGTGTATCTTATTTAATCAATAGTTATACCAATAAGCCAGCACTCCCTTTGCATAAGTAAACAAAAGCGCGTTTATCAGGCAAGCTCTCTACAGCTCACTTTAACATCAGGGTGAACACTTACCACGGCAAAATTGAAAGCGGTGTACAATTACTGATCAGGCACGCGCTCATCTTCCGCTCACCTTTTTAAGAAAAACAAGTAAACCGTGAGTTAAGCGTATCAGCTTCAAAAAAAATCACTGCAAAAACCCTGTTTAGGCGCAGGTTTCACACTACAAAAGCACTACTACGCTTGTGATTAAGCCGTATTACAACTGTTATAAGATATTTATAATAAGATGTTTATATATTTTTACTCCATACCAAAACGGCCAAAAAACCTATTGAAAAGCGATACTGAATATTAACATACGCCTTTCATAAGTATTAAAAAATTGGATTAACAGCGGAGGGGTATTACCAAGCCAATTATAACCTACATCAAATATTACTTAATAAATTAACTTATGAGATCAAAAATTAACTCTTATCTTCTTGGCCTTACACTAACCGTGCTGGCTGCACTCTCGTCATGTAAAAAGGACAACATGAACCAGTTTAAAAACGGCGATTCGCCCGCACCAACCGGCAACACCAAAGCGGTAGCGCAGAACAACGCCGTACCTCTTGCCTCGTTTAAAGTGATCGGTTATTTACCCAGCTGGCAGGGCGACGTTAATACTGTTCAATACAGCAAGCTTACACACATTAACTACGCTTTCCTTACGCCAACCAATTCGGGTGGGTTAAACACTTTAGATAACCTGTCGAAATTTACCAGCCTGGTTACCACAGCCCACAACAACAATGTAAAAGTGATCATATCCGTTGGCGGTGGTGGCGGCGGCGATGCCTTCCACTCTATTGTAGCCAACTCGGGTTACCGTACCACATTTGTTAATAACATGGTTAACTTTTGTAACCAATACGGTATTGACGGTGTGGATATCGACTGGGAATTTCCGTCGGTGGGTACCGAAACCAATAATTTTTATACCATGCTGCAACAACTTTCAACCGCTATGCACAATAGCGGCAGGTTGTGTACCATAGCATCTATCTCGGTTGGCGCATCATATGTAACCAATGATATGTTTACCATTTTAGATTGGATCAACATTATGGATTATGACGACAACAACTATCAGCACTCTACCTATCAATCGGCTGTTGATTGTTTAAGCTATTGGGCCGGCCGCGGCTTACCCGCAGCTAAAACCATACTGGGCGTTCCTTTTTATGCGAGGGATAACCGTTATGACTATGCTACCAAAAACTATAACGAGATTTTGAGCATGGGCGGCAGTCCAAATTCAGATACCTTTCAAACCTATGGCTACAACGGCATCCCTACCATTAAAAGTAAAACCACGCTGGCACTTAACCAGGCCGGTGGTATGATGATCTGGGATCTGGGTGGCGATGCCACAGGCGCAAACTCGCTGCTCTCGGCCATGAACTCCATCATTACCGGCGGTACCACAACGCCACCTACCGGCAGTACCCCGCCTATAGGTACAGTGATATCACTTAAAGGGTTCAACGGTAAATATGTAAGCGGCGAAAACGGCACCCAGGCCATGACCTGCACCCGTGCCACCGCAAGCGATTGGGAACACTTTACCGTGCTTGATGCCGGTGCAGGCAAAATTTACCTGCGCAGCATGGGCAAATACGTATCATCAGAAAACGGTACCCAGGCCATTACCTGTAACCGTACTACCCCCGGCGACTGGGAAAAATTTGATTGGATAGTTACCGCTGATGGCAAAGTTACCCTGCGGGGGAACAATGGCAAATTCATATCGAGCGAAAACGGCACCCAGGCCATGACCTGTACCCGTGCCTCCGCCTCGGGCTGGGAAGCTTTCGGGGTAAATCAGTAAGTGAATAAGCGTTCTTAAAAGCGCAGGAATGTGCGGTTCCTCTCTTGAGATCATAGCAATCAACTTAATAATCAGGATCTTAAAATCCCCTCTTGATAGGGGGCGCGACGGGAAAGAGCGAGAGAAGGGGTGTGTTATGCGAGCGATAACTTCGCTTAGAATAACACACCCCTCCACCCCTCTCAAGAGGGGATTCGCACAATCCACCGCTTTTTCGCTGAATTTGACGGCTATGCTCTCGAGAGGGGATTTTAAAACTACACCTGCAAATACCACATCATCCACCAATAAAACAACCTGTCATGAAAAAAAATTTAAACTCACGCCTGCTATATTGCATAGCCATAGTTTTGTTTGCGCTATCCTCTTGCCGTAAAGACAATTTTTCAGCCAATCAGCCCGACGGTCCGCTTGATAAAGCCCCTCAAAAGGCAATTAATGTTGACGCGGTTCCGGGCTTTAAAGTAGTAGGGTACCTGCCAAGCTGGGCAGGGGCGGTTAGTTCGGTACAGTTTTCAAAACTAACGCATGTTAACTACGCTTTTGTGCAGCCTACCGGCTCGGGCGGCATCGGCCCGGTTGATAATGTATCCAAACTGCAAAGCCTGGTATCAACCGGGCACGCCAACGGCGTAAAAGTACTGGTATCATTCGGCGGCTGGAATGATGGTAACGACAGCGCGTTCGAAACGCTGGCGGCCAATGCTACATCGCGCAATAATTTTGTAACCAACCTGGTAAACTTTGCCAACCAATATAACCTGGATGGTATTGATATTGATTGGGAATACCCTGACGATGGCGCTTCGGCCAACAACTACGCCGCATTAATGTCATCATTAAGCACCGCCCTGCATAACCAGGGTAAACTGCTTACAGCAGCCGTAATTTCACACGACGGTTCGGGTGTTTTAAACAGCGTTTTTGGCGTGGTTGATTTTTTAAACCTGATGGCTTATGATGGTGATGGTTCCAATCACTCGCCCTATTCACTGGCTCAAACATCGTTAAACTACTGGATAGGTCGCGGTTTACCCAAGGCTAAAGCTATTTTGGGTGTTCCTTTTTATGGCCGCGAACCCTATACCTCCTATGCAGATATTTTGGCCGGCGGCGGCAGCCCTAATTCGGATACATGGAACGGCATAGGCTACAACGGCATTCCAACCATTCAAAGTAAAACCACGCTGGCAATTAATCAGGGCGGCGGTATCATGATCTGGGAATTGTCGCAGGATGCCACGGGCAGCAACTCGTTATTATCGGCCATAAATTCGGTCATTAACGGTACTTCAACCCCGCCAACGGGCAGTAATCCGCCTATCGGTACGGTAATATCCCTTAAAGGCTTTAACAACAAATACGTAAGCGGCGAAAACGGTACAACCGCCATGACCTGTACCCGTACTACAGCCGGCGACTGGGAGCATTTTACCGTGCTCGACGCTGGTGCAGGCAAAATTTACCTGCGCAGCATGGGCAAATACGTGTCATCAGAAAACGGAACGCAGGCCATCACCTGTAACCGTACCACTCCGGGCGACTGGGAGAAATTTGACTGGATAGTAACCGCCGACGGCAAAATTACCCTCCGCGGCAACAATGGCAAATTCATATCGAGCGAAAACGGCACCCAGGCCATGACCTGTACCCGTGCCTCCGCCTCGGGCTGGGAAGCTTTCGGGCTAAACCAGTAAAAAATAGTTAAACTAACGTACAACAAAACCCGGGCTATGCAGTCATAGTCCGGGTTATTTAATACGGAATTTTTTATAGAGATTTACTTCACAAACCTCGGCAACGGGTTAGCCGCCGCGCCTATCATTCTCACTTTATACCTGTACCCTCCGGCAAAAGCGTCCTCCTCCTTTAAAAACTCATGGTTCTTTTTGCTGATCCAGTAGGTTTCGGTAAAATGCCTGCCGTTGTAGTCACTTTCGTTATACAGCTTCCAGCAATCAACCTTGTTACCATCAAGCGTAGTGATTACTTCGCTGCCGGTAACTTTATACAATACATAAAGCGGTGTGGGCATACCGGCTTCAAAAAACGGGATGGCGAAACTTTTTCCTTCGGCCAGGGGCAGCATCTCAAAAGTTTCGATATCCAGGTTCCAGTTAAAGTTGGGAAACTGAAAATCTAACTTAAAATTCCTTACCTCGTTACCGGCAACGGTATCCGCGCTCAGCACCTTATCAGCAAACCAGTTAAAGGCTTTTGTTTTTTTGCCTATGGTTTCTGAGTGATATAACGGCGCAAAATCAGATGCCCTGTTTACCGAATAAATAGCGCGGTACGATGAGGTGTCGTTTCCGTACCAATGCTGGGTTATCGCAAATACCTTTTCGCCACCTCGATTTTCGAGTTTGATATCGCGCAGCCAGAGTGAAAATTTCAGGCTCCGGCTATCCTTTGCATTTTGAAAATAAACGGCATATTGATTTAAGCCCGGCTTAAGCTTCGTTGTAACCAACCGCTTATCTTTTACACGGATGGTATCGGTTTGGGCCATTACTTGCTTCATGTTTAACAGCAACGATAAAAAGGTTAAACCAAGCGCTGCTATTTTGGGGGCTAATTGTTCAATTTTCATATTTGTTATTGTTTTTGGTAAGGATAATTTGGGTTAACACTTCAAAACTGTACTATATCAGCCGCCCTTTAAAACCGTTTAAACCAATCTGTTTTAATTTTTAACATCAGCCTGTAAATATTCAATAACATGGCGTTATCCTTGTTCATTGAATATTAGTTCGCAGTTATTGAATAAATAAAGGCATCTATTTAAAAACCTTACCGGCCAGCAAAAAGCTTTGTATTTTTAAAGCATGCAATTTTTTAAAAGCAAACCAGGGGTACTGCAGCTTCAGCTTTTAGTATGGCTGGCGGTATCGCTGCTACTGTTTTTTTCCTACCTGCCGATGGACGGCGCGGGGCAGTCGGCCGTTTACACCATTTTAAACGTGGTGTTTTACGCCATGATTATCTACGGCAACATCCTGTACCTGTTCCCGGTGTTTTACCAAAGGGGCAGGTATGCCTGGTATGCACTGCTGGTGATTGCCTTTATAGCCGTCACCGGCATACTCCGCGGCTATGCCAATATGTGGGTTTACAATACCTTTTTTGCCAAAACGCCGGAGCGCATTAGCCGGGAGATTATTATCAAATACGCATCAGGTGGGGTGCTTATTTTTGTGATGAGCCTGATTGTACGCATCGCGATAGCTTATTTTAAATTGAAGCAGCAAACTGAAGAGATCCTGGTACAAAAAAGCCGGGCCGAACTGAATTTGCTGAAATCGCAGGTGCAACCCCACTTTTTGTTTAACACGCTGAATAATATTTACTACGAGGCTTACCGCGAAGCCCCGCGCACCGCCGCGCTTATTGAACGCCTGAGCGACATTATGCGGTATTTTGTTGATGAAAGTCCTAAAAACGACGTAGCTATCAGTACCGAGGTACAATTTATTGAAAACTATATAGCCTTAGAAAAAATAAGGATCAGGCATGAAGTGGTGGTGGTGTTTGAGAAAAACTACAATGCAGAGCTGCGGATACCACCAATGCTGCTCATGACTTTTGTAGAGAATATTTTTAAACACGGTATTGATAAGTTAAGCGAGCGAAATATCATTGCGCTGTCATTGGTGCAACAGGATGGCTACTTATTTTTTAAAACTGATAATGCCATCCCAACCGGCACAGCGGGTAACCGGGATACGGGGTTTGGCATCGTTAACTTAACGCAAAGGCTAACCATATTATACGGTCAAAACTTTGAGCTTAAAGTTGATCAGCGTGACCATAACTTTACAGCCTGTTTAAAAATTCCGGTATCATGAATTTAAGCTGCATCATTATTGACGATGAACCGAACGCCGTTAACCTGCTGGAGATGCTGGTACAACAAAGCACGCAATGGCAGCTTAAAGCCAAATGCTATAACGCGCTTGAAGCGCTGGCATTCCTGAAAAACCACAAGGTTGATTTTATTTTTTTAGATATCAACATGCCCCAGCTCAGCGGCATGGAGCTTGCCGGGTTACTGCCGCTGCAAACTAAAATCGTTTTCACTACGGCTTATTCCGAGTACGCTGCCGAGAGCTACACCTATCAAACTATCGATTACCTGCTGAAGCCCATTACCCTCAAACGCTTTTTAACGGCACAACAAAAAATTGAGGCCTATTTCAAAAAGCCGGAACCTGTTACGCCAAAAACAGAGCCAATAGACGAAGGTTACTTCTTTGTAAAATCGGGCAAGGTACTCCGCAGGATCCTGCTGGATGAGATCTTGTATTTTGAGGGCGAAAAGGAATATGTACGCCTGGTTACCAGTCAGGAGCAATTACTGATTTACCGGAGGTTAAAAGATATTGAAGAACAGCTTTCGGCACCCTTTGTGCGGGTACACAACTCCTATATTGTAAACACCAAACAACTGGTAAAAATTCAGGATAACCATATTTATATAGCAGATAAACACATCCCGGTAAGCGAAAAATTTAAGGAGGGATTTATGGCGATAATTAGCAGGAGGATATTTTAGGGGGCGTAAGCACCGACCGGAAACATTAGAGCCAAATTTATCTGCTTTTTTGAAAAAAAAATTCCCTACAATACAGGCCTTATATCGCTGCTGATTATGGCTTGCGGCGTGTTTAACCTGTTAATTGCTTATTAGTCGTAAAGTACCTCATCTACAATAAAGTAATAGCCGCAGATGGTGCAAACTCAAAAATACGGCCCTACATTACTAATGTCAAACCCTTTTTTACAGGGGTCAGCATGATTGAGGGGGCGGTTTATAACGCAGAGAAGAACAGCCCGAAAGTTTATCAATTATTAAACGGCGGTAAAATATTTGCGATGGGAGACGACGCTAAAACACTGATAATAAATTCGAAAGGCGATGGCAGTCTGATATTTTACGCAGGACTAAAAACAGCAGAAACATGGTACACGACTCCGGTATTGATTTTAAAAACAAAATGCAGGTTTTTAACTGGTTTAAACAGGACTTTGCTGGTTGGGGCGAAATATGGAACGAGCTTTTTGAGAACGCCGAACCCGCGTTCATCCCCCGCCCGCAATATTGCATGTCTTTAGATCAAACCTGGCAAGCCTTACCGAACCTTACCATGCTTGGCGATGCCGCGCACCTGATGCCACCATATGCGGGCGAAGGCGTGAACATGGCGATGTTGAACGCGTTAGAAAGTTTACACTCCCCATTTTAGACTTCTAAAACTTTCCTTTAAATCTCAATTCAATAATTTGTCTGATCTTAAGTTATTAGATCATAAAAAAGGCTGCATCATTGGATTTATGATACAGCCTGTGCTGCTTGATACCGCCGGAAAACTTCCGGCTAAAAGCGGTTACTTCACCTTCGTCGTGTCTTTTTTCATGGTGGTATCTCTTTTCATTTTTTTCATCTTCTTCGTTTTCTTTTTAGTGGTGTCAGTTTGCATCACACCTTTTGCAGGCGTTACAATTGTACCATGAGCAAAAACGCTCCCGAATGAGATCGCTGCTAAAGCGATCATACAAAGTGCCTTTTTCATAATTAATCTGTTTTAAATAGTTTATACTATCCATAACAAATTAACCATTAATTGTTATTTTTTTATTTTAAATTAAATAACAGTACCACTTGGTATAATTGCACGCTTTTTCACCACCACAATACCATCCTGCACAGTGTGTGTACCATAATCACCATCTTCAAGTTTTTCGCCGCAGTTGATGGTTACGTTATCGCCGATGTACGTATTTTTATCGATGATGGCGTTTTTGATATGGCAGTTATTGCCAATACCCATAATTGGCGAAGCGCTTAGTTTCAGCTCGGCAATTTGCTCGAGGGTTTGATAGTTGTCGCTGCCCATTACATAGCAGTTTTCGATAATAGTGCCGGTTCCTACACGTGTGCGCACACCTATTATAGAGCGCTTAACTTCCTTGGCGCTGATGATACAGCCATCTGCAACAATTGAACTTTCAAGCAGTGTGCCCGAAATTTTAGATGGCGGCAGCATGCGCGCACGGGTATATATCGGGTTTTTATCAAACAGGTTAAATTTGGGTATATCATCTGTTAAGCCAAGGTTGGCCTCAAAAAATGATGGAATGGTACCGATATCTGTCCAGTAACCTTCATATTGATAGCTGGCTACGCGGTGCCCTTCTATTGATTGCGGGATGATCTCCTTACCAAAGTCGGTACGCTCGTTGCCTTCCAGCAATTCATAAAGCAGCTTACGGTTAAAGATGTAAATACCCATTGATGCCAGGTACACACGGCCTTCAGCCTGCATTTCGGGGCTAACTTCTGATGCCCAGCTTTCAAAATTGCTTTTCGGCTTTTCAATAAAAGCGGTGATCATGTTATTCTCATCGGTTTTCAGGATGCCGAAGCCGGGAACATCGGCGGCATCAACCGGGATCGTAGCTATCGAAATTTCGGCGTTGGTGTCGATATGGTTGTTGATCATATCTTCGAAATCCATTTGGTACAGCTGATCGCCGGATAGAATCAGCACATAGTCAAACTCATGTACCGCCAGGTGGTGCAGGCTCTGCCTAACCGCATCGGCCGTACCCTGAAACCAGGTAACGTTTGATGGGGTTTGCTCGGCGGCAAGGATATCCACAAACGCATCGCTGAAACTGCTGAAGTGGTAGGTGTTTTTGATATGCTTGTTTAGCGAAGCCGAATTAAACTGCGTAAGCACGTAGATACGGGTAATACCCGAGTGCAGACAGTTTGAAATAGGAATATCCACTAAACGATATTTACCCCCTATCGGCACTGCCGGCTTTGACCGCGTAGCGGTAAGCGGTGATAAGCGGCTGCCCTGGCCGCCACCGAGCACAATAGAAATTACTTTAGATGTCATATAATTGGATTTAAGCTTTTGTACAGATCAATATATTGTTGGGTTGAACGCGCCCACGAAAAATCGAGCGTCATCATTTGTTTGCGAAGTTGCTGCAGCTTGGCAGTGTCTTTATATAATTGTTTGGCCCTGAAAACCGAGTGGCAGATATCCTGCACATTATCCTGGATAAAACGGATACCATAGCCTCCTTCATCGCCAAAATCAATAACCGAGTCTCTTAAGCCGCCGGTTGCACGTACAACAGGCATGGTGCCGTAACGCAGCGCATACAGCTGATTAAGGCCGCAGGGCTCTACCCGCGATGGCATCAGCAGGAAATCGGCCCCGGCGTAAATCTGGTGCGCCAACGCCTCGTCGTAACCGATAAAAACGGCGCAATGCTCCGGGTATTTATTTTTTAATTTAAGCAGATCCTGTTCGGTTTCCTTATCGCCTGTGCCCAATACCAGGAAGTTTATTTCACCTTCGTTTTCAAGCAGGCTACGCTCAATGGCCCTGGCCAACAAATCGGCGCCTTTTTCAACAACCAACCGGCCTATAAAGGTAAACAGCGGTTTTTCGGGATTAAGCTCAAAACGGCTGCAAAGCACCTCTTTGTTAGCCCGTTTACCCTTAGCCAGCGTGCGCGCGGTAAATTTAGCCGCTATCATGGCATCGGTTTGCGGGTTCCACACTTCGGTATCAATGCCGTTCATAATGCCGGTGCCTTTAAGGCGTTCTGTATAAAACAGGTATTCCAGGCCGTTGGAGTTGTAGGTGAGTTCTTCGAGGTAGCTTGGCGATACCGTGGTGTATTTCCAACTACATTTCACAGCCGCAGCCAGCGGGTTGATCCCACCAGCCCAGTCAAGCAGACCTGTTTTGGTCAGGTCGATCTCGGGTAGCAGCGATAGTTTATCCCATCCAAAAGCGCCGTGGTACTGGCCGTTATGGATGGTAAATACCGTTGGTACATTAGCCAGCCGGGTGTACAGTTTTGAATGGTATAGCAAAAATGGCACAAGCCCCGTGTGGTGATCATGGCAATGGATCAGGCCCGGTGTTTGCTGCGAGTAGCTGATCCAATCAAGAAATGCCAGCTGGTAAGCTATAAATTGTTCGCGCTCGTCGGGGTAACTGTAAATATTTTCCCTGTCTAACAGGCCCGGAATTTTAACAAGGTAAAGCTCAAAACCAAGCTTATCGGTTTTTTCTTTCAATATCTCGAAGAAGTATCGCTTGTTGCCAAGCAGGGTAGCCGCGGCAAATACGGTTTCAAATTCGTTTTCCTGGGTAAACTTCCTGTCGTAAAAAGGCAGTACAACAGCGGCCTGCAATCCTGCAAGATTCTGGTACTTAGGCAATGCGCCAACAACATCGCCAAGGCCGCCAACTTTGGCAACCGGGTAGCATTCGGCACTCAAATGGTATATTTTCATCCGGGTTTTATTGGCTCAATTTAAGCAAAGATTACCAAATGAGAAACCTGCGGGAATTAATATAGTTTTGAAAATTTTAGAATAAGACTACTGAAATTTTATTACTGGCAGCAGCCAACGGTTGTAAAAATGACAAGTGTTTTAGCTAACAGGTTTCAACTTTAAAAAATTAAAATTCAAAAATAACCCCGAGCGTTGGCTGAACATTGCCCCCCGTGCGCTTAAGCAATTTGGTTTGGATGCGGGATGGGTCGCCGGGCTGGTCCTGCAGGTTGCCGTTCGCGTCTTTCACCGGTACTATTACGGCCTGCTGCTGGTAGGTATGCGCGGTTAGATTCTGGATATCGAAGTAAAAGTTGAACGAGTAATGTTTAAAATAGTACTTTTTATCAACCCTGGCATCCAGCTGATAAAAAGGGCTTAACACCTCGCTGTTAAGCCGCGCGTAATTGAGTATGCCCTGTGGGTAAATATTGTAAGTTGACTTAAGTGAAGAGAGCGACTGGTCATAAGGCGTATAAGGGCTGCCCCCGGTAAACCTGAACTTGGCGCCTATCTCCCAGTTGCGTTTAAGGATCTTGCCGGCGGTCATGCTCAGGATGTACCGGCTGTTCCATGAGGATTGTATATAGTTGCCGTTCTTGTTCTGAAATTCGCTTTTAAATAGCGTAAGCGCGAAGATTCCGTAGAAGCCCTTGTTTAATTTTTGCTGCGCGAAAAACTCAACGCCGTAACTGCGCCCGGAGCTTTCGCCCACAACCGGATTATTGCCGATAACACCAAAATCGGCGCCGAGGTTAGCCAGCGGGATAGAATCATTCAACTGGCGGATAACCGGGTAATGCTTGTAGTATTTATAAAAGCCTTCAATTGTAAAACGGGTATTTTTGAGCGTATTGTACTCAAAGCCCAATACCAGCTGTTTATTTTCAATATAGTTCACATCGCGGTTTACCAAACGGTTAGTGCTATCGCGGTAGCCCATAACCGTATAGGCCGGAAGCTGGTAATAAATTCCGGTGTTAAAGTTGAGGCTTAACTGGTCGGTAAAATTATAGGAAGCCGAAAAACGTGGTGAAAACGTTTTGAGCAGGTTATTCATCCGGCTTGAATAGTTGTTGGCATCGGCCCTGGCGCCCAATGAAAGCGAGAGCTTGTTATCAAAAAAAGGCCTGCTGATTTGCCCGAACAGGCTGTACTTAAAAAAGTTAATTTTTGATTGATAAATTTGGTTGCCAAAAGGCAGCAGGTTAAATGTATTGGTACTGTACGATGCGGTTTCTTCGCCGGTTCCGAAGTTGATGCGATAGCTGCCCGCCTGTTCGGTATGCTCAAACCTGAACTTGTTCTCGGCCTCGGCCGATTGGTAATTGAGTGTCTGACCAAGGCTTTCATCATTATTCTGATACTTTTGCGCACCGTTGTTCAGGTAACTGCGGCTGATCACTACCTGCGAAAATCCCCGCTTGCCAAAATGTTTATAAACCGCGCCTACCGAATAGTTTTTTTGATCGTTGGTAGGGATGGTAGCCAGGATGTACTCGTTTTCTTCGGTTTGCTCGGTATTAAAGTTGAGTTTAAACTTGTCCAGCGCTCCGAGACCAATCAACGTTAACTCGTTTTTATTATCAAACCTGGTTTTAACCTTAAACTGAAAATCCTGGTACGATGGCAAAAAAGGCAACTTCAGCAACTTGAATAAACCTTGCAGGTACGAATACCGGTACGAGGCCAGGTAGGTGGTTTTTGATCCTAACGGCCCTTCAACCGTGGCGCCAAAATCACTTGAGCCAACGGTAAGCGTAGCTCCCATTCTATCCGAGCGGCCATTTTTTTGATTGAACTCAAATACCGAACTCAAGGCATTGCCCCGGTTTGACGGAAACGCGCCCGAGTAAAAGTTAACCTCTTTCACAAAGTCGACATTGATGAGCCCCACCGGTCCGCCGGATGAGCCCTGGGTAGCGAAGTGGTTGATGTTGGGGATCTCCACCCCATCCAGGTAAAACCTGTTTTCGTTAGGCGCGCCACCCCTGATAATAATATCGTTACGGAAACTAACCGGCGCCGAAACACCCGGTAATGACTGGATCACCTTCGAAATATCGCGGTTGCCGCCGGGGTTTCGCTTAATTTCGGCAACGCCGATGCTCCGTAATGATACAGGGCTCTCCAATGTTTTGTTGAGGCGGCTGCTCGCGGTAACCTTTACTTCGCTCAGGCTGGCAACATCCTCATCAAGCGCAATATCAATAATGGTTGGTTTCACGTTGTTTACCTGGATATCAAGCGATGATTTGCTTTTAAAACCGACTTTGGAAAATTGCAACCCGAAATTGCCGGGCTTTAATTCAATAACGTAGTTGCCCAGCGAATCGGTAACCGTGCCGATAGCCAGGTTGATCACCTTTACTGAAACCCCGGCAACAGGGATATTGGATAAGCCGCTGGTTACGGTACCTTTAATTTTACCAGTTTGCGCCGTAGCTGATGAATAGCACCCTACTACAAAAATACTGATGAAGGCAATTTTTATTTTGAAGGGCAGTAATTTATAAAATGTGTTTTTTGCAGCATATGTTTTTGATTGCTGGATGTTGCAAACGTATTTTAAGGAAAAAGTAGCGACAGGCATTGTTTCAGGTTATTGTAAGCAGGCAATATTTCAAATCTCAATCTATTCGGTACCCGGGTATTTGCGATCATCCCTCTTGCACTCGTTTACAACGAGTGCTTAACATAGTTTCGCGATTGAATCGCGTGGTTCGCGTTATAAACGCAAACCCACATTAAGCGCTCATTGTAAATGAGCGCAAGGGTAATCTATGTTATACTTCCCTTTCAGGGGGCCGGGGAGGCTTAATGCGCCTCCAGCCAATTGGTACCGGTACCGATCTCTACCATAATAGGCACTTCGGTTTTGATGGCGGTTTTCATGTTATGCATAATAATTGGCTTAACAATCTCTACCTCGTTATTCGGCACATCGAACACCAACTCGTCATGCACCTGCATGGTCATGCGCGAGGCCAGTTTTTGTGCTTTAAATTCCTTGTGGATATTGATCATCGCTATTTTGATCATATCCGCTGCCGAACCCTGGATGGGCGCGTTGATCGCGTTTCGTTCGGCAAAACCACGAACTGTGGCATTAGCCGAATTGATATCGCGCAGGTAACGGCGGCGCCCCATCAGCGTACATACATACCCATTTTCGCGGGCAAAGTTCATGGTATCGCTCATGTATTGTTTAATACCAGCAAACTGCACAAAGTATTGCTCAATGATGTCGGCAGCTTCCTTACGCGGAATACCTAAACTTTGTGATAAGCCAAAAGCCGATTGCCCGTAAATGATACCGAAGTTAACCGCCTTGGCATTACGGCGCTGATCGCTGGTTACCTGGTCGAGGGGTACGCCGTAAACGTTGGCCGCCGTGGCGGTATGGATGTCGTGGTTATCAATAAAAGCCTGCATCATGTTCGGGTCTTTACTGATCTCGGCAATGATGCGCAGTTCAATCTGCGAATAATCGGCAGATACGATGGTATGATTACTATCCCTTGGGATAAAAGCCTTGCGCACCTCCCGGCCGCGCTCGGTACGGATAGGGATGTTTTGCAGGTTGGGGTTAACGCTGCTCAACCTGCCGGTAGCCGCCACGGCCTGGTTGTAGGAAGTATGCACCCTGCCCGTTTTAGGGTTCACCATTTGCGGCAAGGCGTCAACATAAGTGGATTTTAATTTTTGCAGCTGGCGAAAATCAAGGATGTCGCGCACAATATCGCTTTTGGCCGCTAACGAAAGCAGTACATCCTCCCCGGTTTGGTACTGACCGGTTTTGGTTTTTTTGGCTTTCGGATCGAGCATCAACTTTTCAAACAGCACCTCTCCCAGTTGCTTTGGCGAAGCGATGTTGAATTTTACACCGGCCTTTTCGTAAACCGTTTTTTCATACTGGGCTATATCGGTTTCCAGTTGTTTGCTGAAATCGCGCAGGGTATCATGGTCAATTTTCACACCCTCGTACTCCATATCGGCCAGTACGTAAATTAGCGGGTGCTCAATCTCGTTCACCAGTTTTTCGCCTTCAACCTCTTTAAGTTTGGGCTCGAAAACTGTTTTTAACTGCAGGGTAATATCGGCATCTTCGGCCGCGTATTCTTTGATCTTTTCAATTTCCACATCGCGCATTGTACCCTGGTTTTTGCCTTTTGGGCCGATAAGCTCGGTAATGGAAACGGGTTTGTAGCCCAGGTAATTTTCAGATAGGATATCCATGTTATGGCGGGTATCCGGATCGAGAATATAATGCGCCAGCATGGTATCAAACAAGGTGCCTTTTACTTCAATGTTGTACCATTTCAGCATCAGCACATCAAACTTTACGTTTTGCCCTATTTTGCCGATGCTTTCATTTTCGAGCACCGCCTTAAATTCGGTTACGATGCTCAATGCTTCCGTTTGATCGTCCGGAACCGGCACATACCAGCCCTCGCCCGGTTTAACCGAAAACGAGAGGCCTACCAGTTCGCAATAATTAGGATCGGTACCGGTGGTTTCGGTATCAAAACAAAAGCTTTGCTGCTCTGCCAGTATTTTAATGAGGCCGGCACGGCTTTCAGCCGTATCAGCCAAATGGTATTGGTGCGGGGTATTGTTAATATTTTTGGCAGCGATGGTGATATCTTCACGGATGTCTTCCACATCAACCGCGGTAGTAACACGACCGGTAGCGGTTGCATTACCAAACAAATCGATCTGTGTACCGGCCGGTTTAAGTTCGGTTATGCTGAAATCATCACCAAAAACACGACGGCCTAAGGTGCGGAACTCCAGTTCGGCAAAAAGCGGCTCCAATAAATCCTTGCTTGGGGCACAAACTTCCAGGCCCTCTTCATCCAGTTCAACAGGCACATTCAGCAATATCGTAGCAAGCTTTTTCGACATCAGGCCCTGATCTTTAAACTGCTCAATGTTTTCGCGCTGCTTGCCTTTAAGCTCGTGGCTGTGCGCAAAAATGTTTTCCATCGAGCCATATTGCTTGATGAGTGCCTTAGCCGTTTTCTCGCCGATGCCGGGAATGCCCGGAATGCCGTCTACAGCGTCGCCCCATAAACCTAAAATGTCTATTACCTGGTCAACGCGTTCAATCTCCCATTTGGCCAGGATCTCTTTAACTCCCAATATTTCCATTTCGTTACCCATACGGGCAGGCTTGTAAATGAAAATATTTTCGGAAACCAGTTGCCCGAAATCCTTGTCGGGTGTCATACAATAAACGGTATAACCTTTTTGCTCTGCTTTTTTGGCAAGGGTACCTATAATGTCGTCGGCCTCATAACCATCCGAAGTAATAACGGGGATATTGAAGCCTAATATGATCTTGATAACATAAGGCAAAGCTTTGGCCAGGTCTTCGGGCATGGCTTCGCGATGGGCTTTGTAGCCTTCAAAATCGGTATGGCGTTCGGTGGGGGCATCGGTATCAAAAACTACCGCCATGTGGGTGGGGGCCTCTTTTTTCAACACATCCAGCAGGGTATTGGTAAAACCCATCATGGCCGAGGTGTTTAACCCGTTTGATGTAAAGCGGGGAGTTTTACTTAAAGCAAAATGCGCCCGGTAAATAAGCGCCATGCCATCCAATAGAAATAGTTTTTTCATATTTTGATTAACACTAATTGCACGAATTTAAGCGAATTGGCTCGAATTTTTTGATGCCGGTGTTTATGCAAAGAACACTAATTTTAATGAATTGATTGTCGTTTAATTTCAGATATCTATTCGCGACAATTCGATTCCATTCGTGTAAATTCGTGCTCTTTTATTTGAAACTACAGGTAGGGATATGATCATTCACCATGCCGGTAGCCTGCATAAAGGCATAGCAAATGGTGGTGCCGAAAAACTTAAATCCGCGTTTTTTCATGTCCTTAGCAATAGCATCCGACTCCGGGCTGGTAACAGGCGTAGCGTTCGAATGATTCATAATGGCTTTACCACCCGGCATAAAACTATACAGGTATTTATCAAACGAGCCAAACTCTTTTTGGATACCGATAAACAGCCGGGCGTTGGTAATGGATGTTTGAATTTTGAGCCGGTTGCGGATAATGCCTTCATCCTGCAGTAACCTTTCAACGTCATCCTGGGTAAAGGCCGCTACCTTTTCCACGTCAAAGTCGGCAAATGCTTTACGATAGGCTTCCCGGCGGCGCAGGATCGTGATCCAGCTTAATCCCGCCTGTGCCGATTCAAGAATTAAAAACTCGAAAAAAGTATGGTCATCGTGAATTTCTTTACCCCATTCTTCATCGTGGTATCTGATATATAATTCGTCGTTACCGGGCCAGTGGCAGCGGGTTAGGTTTTCGGTTTTATTGCTCATTATATTTGTTTTATGTAGGAATAGATGATTGAAAATTTGTTGATTTTTTGTTGGCCCAACATCGCCATTATATTTTTGATCTCGGGATATGGGGTTTCTGCATCGGCCATTATAAAAATATGCGACCATCTGCCATACTTTTCAAACGTAGCTTTGCGCGATATTTTAATCCACTCGGCCAGCTCATCTGAAGTTAATCCCGGCTGATTGTAATAGTCCGCAGCGTTATAGTAGCCTGAAATATATTTTTTTATCGTTGCCAGGGGTGTCCCGATCACATCTGTTTCGCCAAATTTGCTTTCCTCTGCCTGTGTAAATTGGGTATCGTGCCTGGCACCTATTTGCTTTAATGTAGCCTTGCGAATATCCGCGGCGTCAAGTTCTAACATTAATTTATTCCGACCGATGAGTATGGTAGTAGCATAGCCGTCGGGGTCAGCTGTGTTAAAATATGATCCTGTTGGCAAATTGATGGCAATAGGACAACGGATAGCCGGCCGACCGCAAAGAATAAGGAATGCCAAAACGATTAACAGTAAGTTAAACATTGGAAACATATCGATACCGAAATGCTTTCTGCGGGATTTAGATTTATACATATGTGAAAGGTTAAGTAACGAATTAAACAGCATCGTTATAAGGGGTGAATCTTATATTAGTCGATTATTCCTTATAACGTTGCTGTTGGTCTACTTATTTCGCTTCGTTCAACTCGTCCCAGTACTCTACCGCTCTACGATAGTGCGGGATAACTATAGAACCGCCAACCAAATTAGCGATCATAAACACTTCGTTCATTTCATCGTGCTTTACACCGGCTTCAAAACATTTGCCCAGGTGGTATTTGATACAATCGTCGCAACGCAAAACCATGCTGGCTACCAGGCCCAGCATTTCTTTGGTTTTAACATCCAGTGCGCCTTCAGCGTAGCTGGTGGTATCGAGCGCGAAAAAGCGTTTAATATTGGTGTTGGCGGTTTCCATGATCCTGTCGTTCATTTTGGTACGATAGGCATCAAATTCTTCTACTAATTTTCCCATGGGATGTTGAATAAATATTAAGCTAATAAAGCTAAATTAATTAGCATTTTAAAATATTGATGATTATTTTTATCGGCACAAATCAAAATTTTACGTAACTGTTATGGAAAGCCTTTCGCCCAATATTTTTGTGAGCAATATGAACGAGACCATCAGCTTTTACCAGCTGCTGGGGTTTACAACCGTGATGACCGTACCCGAAACCGGCGCCGACCTGGTTTGGGCCATGATGACCAATGGCAACGTAACCATAATGTTCCAAACTTATGAAAGCCTTGCCGGAGAGCTGCCCGAAATACACCGCACCGATGGCGGCTCGTTGCTGCTGTACATCAACCTGAAAAATATCCGCGGATTTTTTGACGAGATCAAAGATAAGGTAACTGTATTAAAAGGGCTTGAAGCAACTTTTTACGGAGCTACCGAGTTTTCGATAAAAGATAACAACGGCTACGTACTTACTTTTGCGGAGCACGAGGCTTAATTGAATTGTTTATTAAAGTCTCCCCTTCTTGGGGGAGATTTAGAGGGTGTTATGATCAATTTTAAACGTGCCGATCACATTCAGGTATGCGTTCCGTTGGAACGGCTGGAAGAGGCAAGGATTTTTTATACCGATGTTGTAGGTCTGGAGCGTATTGAACGCCCTGCTTTCAATTCAAAAGGATATTGGTTCCGGATAGCCGATATCCAGTTGCATTTAAGTACCGAGGAGGCGCTCCCCCGGTCATCACGCCATACCGCTTTTGAGGTTGAGGATATTGCCGCGGCCCGCAGGCATTTAGAAAGCTATGGGGTTGAATTTTGGGAAGAGCCGGTTATTCCGGGGCGTAGCCGGTTTTCGTTTATTGATCCGTTTGGCAACAGGATGGAGTTGCTGCAGTTTACAGATAGATAAAGCATCCAAAGTCCAGACGCTTGGCTACAACCATAGCCGTTAACTTAAGCCTGTGGTCGGTGATCAGATGTTACACTAATCAAAACGACAACAACCTACCCCGAAAGTGGTGCGGTGAAAACACCGACCACAGGCTCTAAAGCATCCAAAATCCGGCCGAGTGTCGACTATAAGGGCGGGCTCTGGCCGCCGAAGCGGTGTAGGGAAGAGGCCTTGGGGTAGTTGCCACCCGGCTGGAGAGAACGGTTGTACACTTTTTGTGATCATTACAACGCCAATTCAACCGCGGGGTCCCAGAAATGGGTTTTAAAATCCTGGATTTGATCATCAACCACCCTAACGCCCTCGCTCTCCAGCATCTCGGCCATACGGTTGCCGCCAAAATGCCCTTTGGCCGTTAGCAAACCAACCCGGTTTACCACCCTGTGTGCCGGAACCGGTGGTTTAACGTTACCAGCCGCCTGCATAGCCCAGCCTACCATGCGCGATGAACCTTTGGTACCCAGGTAAGCTGCAATAGCACCGTAAGACGTTACCCTGCCCCATGGTATAAGCCTGGCAACCTGGTACACTTTTTCAAAAAAATTAATGTCCTCCATTAAGCGTTTTCAGGAAATGAAAACTTAAGGTAGTTAATGTTCTTGTTATCCTTTAAATATTTCTTCTCGTAGTAGGTTTTTATTGAAAGCACCTCATCGGCATATTCCGAATGATATAAATCTTCTGTTTTTATGTGCAGGTTTAATTTCAACTCCTCAATTTTTTCGGCGGTGTAGGCGTGTAGGCCGTCGTTATCCGTTTTCAGGTTAACGAAGCCGCCGGGTTTAAGGATGCTGACGTACTTTTCGAGGAATCGCGGTGAAGTTAAGCGCTTTTTTTCGCGGCTTAATTGTGGCTGCGGATCGGGGAAGGTGATCCAGATTTCATCCACTTCGCCGGGTGCAAAGTAATCCAGCAGGTTTTCTATCTGGATCCGGAGAAAACCAACGTTAGGCACGCCATCTTCAATAGCGGTTTTTGCCCCGCGCCAAATGCGGTTCCCCTTATAATCGATACCGATAAAATTTTTACCAGGAAATAAGCGGGCAAGGTTAACGGTGTATTCGCCTTTGCCGCAGGCCAGTTCAAGCACTACAGGGTTATCATTTTTAAAAAAATCGCGGCTCCACTGGCCTTTAAATGGCTTACCGGCATCTAACTGTAAAACATTGCTAAAAGTCTCAACTTCGGCAAAGCGCCTTAACTTATCTTTTCCCACTTTAATTTTTTGAAATAAAGCGCAAAAGTATTGAATTATTTTAACACGAATGATTTGTGTGGTGTTGAGTAATTAAAACGAATTACAGGGATTATTTTGTTTGAGGTAGATTTTAGATATTCGGATTGTTGACAAAATTCGTGATAGAACTTTTTACACGAATTGATTTGCATATCCAATAACAATTAATCGAATTAAACGAATGTTTTAAACAGAAACTAATTAAGAGAATTTATGTAATTCGTTAATTCGTAAAAACTCGTGGAGAAATTTTAAACGAGGATCGCCGCTTGTTCAATTCGTGAAATTCGATCTAATTCAAATAATTAGTGTCAGTAATTAAACTACCGCTCCGCCAGCCGGTTTAACATAGGGTGCAGGTTTATACGTCTTTTCCTCTTTCTTTTTAACAAATTTGGCAAAAAGGGCTTTGGCCTTATCCCAAACGCCTGTTACGGTTTCTTCGCTTACGTAGTTTGATGCTTTTTGCGATACCAGCCCGACCAGGGTTTTCACTAAAAAGTTGGAGTGTTTAAACAGTGTTTTATTTAAAGCCAGGGGAATAATGAACCGGGATATCAGGTTCAGCATATCCGGGTGGAAAATGCTGGTGCCTTTGATGCCGTCGGTATCGTTTGAACGCGGGAACAGGGTTAAAACCGTTGAAAAAACGGCCGAAGGGCTGTTAACCCTTGCTTTCAGCGCAATGGCCTGTTCTTTTTCGAGGGCTTTCAGCCTGAATATTTCGGCCTGTAAATCGCTTATATTGGTGATATGAAGATCCATTGTTTATCGTTTAAATATTTTTTGAATAAAGATGTTGATAAGCGGCCTCTCGAGGCTTCGTTTAAATATCCTGATAAAAATGGCTATCAAAAAGTAAAGCATGGCTACGCAACCAAACCCAATCCAATACGAATGAAATAAACCGGCCAGAAAGAAACCGAGCGTAACACTGGCAAAAAGAAAGGCCAGCACCATGCTGATCACAACAACCAGATCGGCAATGATGCTTGCCAAAATGGATGTGCCGCCTTCTATTGCTTCGTACTTTAAAAGCTTAAACCGCAGTTCGGCATATTCTTTTAACTGATCAATAATGGGAGGTACGGGTGGTGTGGTATCTTTTTTCTCTTCCATAGGTATGGTTATTTATCCCGGTGTTATCTAACGCTAACACCGGGACGGGGTATAATGATGTTTAAGCGTGCTCCAGGTCGTCCTGGTATTCCTCTTCGGCGCCTTTAATTTTGGTTTTGATGTTTTCTACAACCCTGTCTTTTAAACCAACAAGGTTATCGATTTCGGCAGCGGCGGTATCTTTGATAGATTCGCCAAGATTTTTTAATGATTCGCTAAGCTTGTCGCGGGTTTCATTGCCCTTATCTGGTGCAAACAAAATTCCTAACGCTGCCCCGGCCGCCAAACCGGCCAATAATGCAACAACTATTTTTGAGTTATCGTTCATTGTAATATAATTATAAGTTGAACACTTGATTTATTAGTTGTAAATATCCTGCCAAATATGTGTATTTGGCCCATTTATTTTTATTTAAGTATAAATTAATTTTCAGGTACGCACTAAATTTTACCTGTTGTTCACAAAACTGTGCAGCACTGTACGCTTAATATTATACATTGGCAATCCGCTCCAGCCTGTCGGCCGCCAAACGGTTGGTTTCATAAATTTCCATCAGTAATAAAAAGTACGATAACAGCACCGGCCCGAAAACCAAACCCACAATACCAAAAAGCGGTAACCCGATAAATACCCCTATGATGGATATAATAGGGTGCGTATTGGCTACCCGGCGGTTAATGATCATGCGCAAAAAGTTATCAATATTGCCTATAAACAGCAGGCCGTAAGCCAGTAACAGTACGCCCTGCCAGTTTTGTCCCTGGGCAAAAAGAACTACGCTGGCCGGTATGCACAGCGTTGGTGCGCCAACCACAGGTAAAAACGAAATAAAGATAGCGATAACGCCCCAAAAAATAGGATCGGGGATGCCGAAAATCCAAAAACCGTTGGCAAGTAAAATACCTTGGGTTAACGCGATGATGCCTTGCCCTAAAACGTTCGAATACGTAGAATCGCGCAGGGCGTCGGCAAATCGTCGGGCATGTTGTTCACGAAAAGGCGCGTATTTAAGCAACCCAGCCTCAAATTCACGCATTTGGGTAAACATAAAATACAAAATAAAATACAGCACCAGCAGTGTGATGATAGAGTTTGCTGCGCTGCCCAGTATAGACGGGAAAAGACCGGTTGCAAAACCACCTAATTTTTGCAGGGTTTCTTCGGCAAGGTGCGGCTGGTTAAGGTTAGCGGCAGCGAAGGTATCTATTTTGGTTGTCCACTGGTCGATAGGTAAATCCTTGATATTGATAGAGGTGATTTTGCCCACCACCATGATACTTAGGGTAACAAAAGGTATCACGATAACGATAAGCGAAATAAAGATAATGAGCAAAGCTACAAGCGAACTGTTCCAGCCCCGCTTTTCGGCAAGGTTGATATAAAGCGGCCTGAATATGGTAAACAGCACAATAGCGCCGAGTATGGAACTGAATAAACCGCTCAGTGCGTAAAGTAAAAAGCAGCCGAGTATAATGATACTGGCCAGGATAATGTTGTTGCGCTGTTTATAATTAAAAACCGACATTTTGATTGGTGTGATAATACATTGCTAAAAAGAAAAAAAACGCCAAAAGGTTTGGCGTTTTTTAGTTAAAGTTTGAAGTGTAAAATACTGATTCTTAAGTTTCAAATGCAGCCAGTTAGAAACCTTGCACTTCCGGCTTAACGGTTCAGATTTCGGCTTATAAATCACTATTCGTTATTTTTAAGCAGGGCGTTTATCCGGTTTGTACTGATGCTTATCGTATCGATATAAAATAAAATATCGGCCGAGGGCTCAGGGATCTCGTATCGCAGCTGTTCGAGTGCCAGTATAATGTTTGATAGCTGATTTTTGATATCATGCCGCAGCTTACGTAAAGCCTCGTCATTGTTTGCTTCATCCACCGTCATTTCTTATTTCAGGTTAATGGCCTTCATTTTATTGTAAAGAGTTTTACGATCGATGTTGAGGATCTCGGCAGCTTTGGTTTTGTTAAAATTAACTTCCCGCAGCACGCGTATAATGGTTTCATACTCGGCCTCGAGCGCGGCGTTTTTCAAATCATGGCGGTTTTCTTTCGTTTCCGGCACATCATTTTGCGTGTTGTACTGCCCGGCGCTGTATGAGGATGGCTCGTACGATAATTTATAGGTCGACATCTCCAGCGGCAATGCTTTCATTGTAATTTCGTTTCCCTCGGTTAACAGGGTGGCGCGGCGCATTACGTTTTTCAGCTCCCGGATATTGCCCTGCCAGCGGTAATTCATAAAACAATCAATCACCTCCTGCGATAACGACTCTACGTTGCGGCCCAGTTCCTGGTTGGCGATTTTTAAGAAATGCTCGGCAAGTAGTATAATATCCTGCCCCCTGTCGCGCAATGGCGGCATATAAATGCTAAACTCATTAAAGCGATGGTAAAGGTCTTCGCGGAAACGCCCCTTTTGGATGCCTTCCTGTAAGTTCTCATTGGTGGCTATAATGATCCGCACATCCAGATCAATCTCTTTGGTGCTGCCTATTCTTTTTACCTTGCGCTCCTGCACGGTACGCAGCAGGGCCGCCTGGATCTCGTACGACAGGTTGCCTACCTCGTCCAAAAACAGGGTGCCCCCGTTTGCCATTTCAAAGTGACCGATCTTGGTGTACAGCGCGCCCGTAAACGATCCCTTTTCATGGCCAAAAAACTCGCTCGCTGCAAGTTCTTTGGTTAATGATCCGCAATCCATCGCTATAAAAGGCTGGTTATGCCGCGGGCTGTTAAGGTGGATGCTTTTGGCAACCGATTCTTTACCGGTGCCGCTCTCGCCCAAAATAATAACGCTGTAATTGGTTGGTGCTACCAGTTCAATCTGGCGGGCCAGTTCCTTTGATGCCTTGCTTGATCCGGTAACAAACTCGGCGGCAAAAACGGTTTTTTTGGCGTCTTTAGCGGCTTTGGTTTTTTCGGGCACTATAGCGGCCTGCGGCTCTTCATCAACCTCAACCAGTGCATGATGGGTTTCAAAAGCCTTATTAATAGTATTTAATATTTCGTCGGGATAAAGGGGTTTGGTAATATAATCATAAGCCCCCATCTTAATCAGCTCCACGGCCATTTTAATGTCCGAGTAGCCGGTAATAATAATAACGCCGGTTTTAGGATATTGCTGTTTAATGTTGCGCAGCATCTCGCGGCCATCCGTGTCTTCCAGCCTGAAATCGCACAGCACGAGTTGAAATTCGCCGTTTTTAAGCGCTTCCATCCCCCCGGTACCGCTGGATGCGGTACTTACGTCAAACCCGTTGCGCGTTAAAAACTTCGAGAGCAATAACGCCACATTAACTTCATCATCAATGATGAGAATCCTCTTCATATTCGGCAATCAGTGTTAGCGGTAAATGTATTGTAGGTGTTAAAATACAAATAATGTGCTAATTTATACGATTTATTTAATTATAGGGTTGGGCTCAACTAAAAAAATAAACAATAAAAAAGGGGAGCCGGTTGGGGCTCCCCTTTTTTAATAAGGTACATGTAGGGCCATATATTAAAAGCCGTACGCTACACGTAAACCAATAAAATTCACTTTACTTGCATCAACACCGGTTGCGTATTTGGTAGTTGCTTCGTAACGGATACCTGCATCAATAAAGCTACTTGCACTCACCGGGAACTGAACACCAATTTGCGGAGCATAAACAAAGGCGGTTGATTTGTTGGCATTAACGTCAGATTTGTTTAATAAAAACGCTGCGCCTGCTTCACCTTGTACATAAAAGTTGCTTACAGGGAAGTATTTTAAACCTGCTTTAACCGGGATAAGGTGAAAGTTGGTTACATCAAGGCCTTGAACACCGCCGAGATCTTTTTTACCGAAAATGTTGTTGTAACCAGCGTTAACAGTAACAAATAACTGGTTTGAAACAACCGGGATATCCGCCTGTACCGAACCGCCTAAGTTCCATTTGTAGTTGTCTTTGAAATCGCCAACCGGTAAACCGGCTTCAACGCCGATGCTGTAGCGGATGCCGCTTTGAGTAGTAGTACCAGAAGTTGCCGGAGCAGGTGTAGATGTTTGTGCTTTTGCTCCAAATGATAAGCCTGCAAATGCAAGGGCTAATGCTGAAATTTTAAATAAATTTTTCATGACTAATGTTGTGTTTTTGATATTGTGATTTAAACACATGGCAAAGTAACAACAGAAAATAAATCAGATTTTTCATCCGAAAGTCACGAATATTTAATCGATTGATTAATAATAATTTAATTTTTGACCATATGGGTTTAATGGTCAGATTATTGTCAAACAGATTGGGAATTGCCTTTCTTTTGTCAAATTTAACATTGGCTTAACATGGGGTTTTAGGGTGAAACAAGATGAAATCTGCGTGAAATTGGCAAAATCCGGGGTTTAACCCAAAAAAGTATTCCTGTTTTGGGTAACGTAAAAGAGAGGTTGAATACAGTAAAGTTTGCTACACGGTTACATTAGCAGTATCACTAAAATGGTTTGAAAAATCAAACTTATGTAAACCGCCTGAAAGCAAAAAGCAGGTGGATGTATTCTATGATGATTTACCGTTTACGGGTCCGACATGATTTGCGCTGATACCAAAAGTTACTACCATGAGATTTGAAGGGGAATCATATCCAAGTTTAACTATATTAAAAGTTGTGTGTACCATAAAAGTGAACCCTAACTATAAAATCATTAACGCCGCGCTGCAGAAAAAAGACCCGAACAGCCCGTTAAATTATTTCAGGCGGTTGGTGAAACTCAGGAAAGACAACCTGGTGCTGGTATGTGATAAATATATACTGCTTGACGCGCAAAACCCGGATGCCTACACCTATACGCGAGAACTGGATTGCAAAAAAACTATTGGTCATACTAAACTTCAGGGACAAACCTGTTGACACGAACACGGCGTTGATTTTGCAAAAAGCAGGGTTTTAACGGGGAATTACAGGTAGCCATCAAAAAACCGAAAGTTATTACCTTATGAGGCTGTTGTTTATGAATTGAGATAACTTGGGTTTAAAAGCCTACTGCTCCAATCCTTTTTTAAAGGTAACATCATCACCATTCACCACTTTAAAATAAGCGTTATCGCCCCATTTAAAGCGGGCTGTTTGTGCTTTAAGGATAGTTTTAATCGGCTCGCGGGATATCATTATCTCGCGCGAATCCATTTCCCTGATGGTTTGCGATGCATACCGGATAAACTTGTCTACATCATCATCGGTAACGTTATACTGTTTTAAGAACGCCTCTTCGGTAGGATACGCTTTTAGCAGTTGTTGCTGCATGTCTATCACATAAGCGGTAAACAATTGCTGCTGGCTCAGATCCTGGATCAGCATAGTGTTGCGGGTGGTATCAGCAGGCACAAAAACATCGGGCATAATCCCGCCCCCGCTAAAAACTTTACGCCCGCCGGAGGTATGATAATCAGACGGGCTTTTAAAAATACTATCGTTCAAATTGCTTTGCTCCGAAAAAAGCTCGCCTTTTTGCATGCGCTGCGCAAGTTCGGCCCGATAGCTATCCACACCGTTTTTATATGATTTCTGGATAGACCGGCCCGATGGCGTGTAATACCGCGCCACAGTTAAATTCACGGCCGAGCCATCTTCAAAACCAAACTGCTGCTGTACAAGGCCTTTGCCAAACGAACGGCGGCCAACAATGGTAGCCCTGTCCAGATCCTGCAGGGCGCCTGCCAGGATCTCGCTGGCCGAAGCCGAATACTCATCAATCAGTACAACCACTTTCCCGTTCTGGAACATTCCCGAATCTGTGGCAAAGTAATCAGTGCGGGGCTCATGAACACCTTTGGTATAAACAATAAGCTTTTTAGCAGTCAGAAATTCGTCCGCCAGTGACGTTGCCGCGTTCAGGTAGCCGCCGCCGTTGCCGCGCAGGTCAAGCATCAATTTATCCATGCCATCAACCTTAAGGCTGGTTAGGGCTTTCCTGAAATCAACATCCGTAGTGGCCGAAAACTTGCTGATTTTGATGTAGCCGGTTTTGGCATCGGCCATGTAAGCGGCATCAACGCTGCTCAAATCAACATGGCCGCGCCTGATGTTTATATTTCTTACAGCTGTTGTTAAAGGGGGGAGTACGCCAAGTTTTACTTCAGCATCTTTATCGCCCCTGAATATTTTGTTGATTTTTTTCGGGGTAAGCTTTATACCTGCAAATTTTTCGCCATCTACGGTAACCACTTTGCTGCCAACCTGCAAGCCAGCCTTTTCCGCAGGTCCGCCGGCATAAACCTGGGTAATCACTAACGTATCGCGCAGCACCTGGTATTCAATGCCTACGCCGTTAAAGCCGCCATCCAAACGTTCGTTGATAGACTGCGCCTGCTGTTGCGGCAGGTATAGGGAATGTGGATCGAGGTTTTGGAGCAGGTTATTTACCGATACGCCTTCAATACTGTCGATATTAACACTATCTACATAGTTACGGTCAACCAGTTGCAGCACTTTGGCAATTTTGCTGTTGCCGGCAAATGGAAGGCCAAGGTTATGTGTAGCAAAATCCCTGTTAAGCAACAAGCCTATCATTATCCCCAAAAATAACAGGATCATTGTCCGGAAAATTACACCCGCGGTCCTCTTCATAGTTATAACACAAAGTTAACAATTGCATGGCCAATAATTTTTACCGGCAACCTTGCATTTGATGTTTTTTACCGAATTTTGTTATAAATTATTTGAAAATAGCCTATGGAAACCACTACCGAAAGGGAATCGCACTATAAAGACCTCGAAAAACAAACCGTAAGGGAAATTTTAGAGCATATTAATAATGAAGATAAAACCGTTCCGCTGGCTGTTGAAAAGGCATTGCCGCAGATAGAGGCCCTGGCTGCGATAACTGCCGAAAGGATGAAGGCCGGCGGCCGTTTATTTTACATAGGCGCGGGCACCAGCGGTAGGTTAGGTGTGGTTGACGCATCAGAATGCCCGCCAACCTTTGGTGTTCCGTTTGATATGGTGGTGGGGTTGATAGCGGGCGGTGATACTGCCATCCGCAAGGCTGTTGAATTTGCCGAGGATGATGCGGCACAAGCATGGATCGACCTGCAGGCTTATGGTATTAATGATAAGGATGTATTGGTGGGCATAGCTGCTTCGGGCACTACGCCATACGTTATAGGCGGCTTAAGGGCTGCTAATGAACACCATATAGTTACAGGTTGCATTGTTTGTAATAACGGCAGCCCGGTAGCCGCCGCAGCGCAATACCCGGTGGAAGTGGTAACCGGTCCGGAGTTTTTAACAGGATCCACCAGGATGAAAGCCGGTACCGCGCAAAAACTGGTTTTAAATATGCTGAGCACAAGCGTAATGATACAGCTTGGCCGCGTTAGAGGGAACAGGATGGTTGATATGCAGTTAAGCAACCACAAATTGGTGAACAGGGGCACCCACATGGTAATGGAAGCAACCGGGCTAAGTGAAGAAGAAGCAGCCGGGATGCTGAAACAATACGGCAGCGTAAGGAGCGCTGTTGATCATTATTTTAAAAAGTAGTTTCGATGTGCAAATGTGCAAATCCCGGATGTGCAGATGATTTTGATTTGCATGCGCACATCTGCACATCCGAAATTTGAAATCGAATAAAAACAATGCACGAGATTGAACCATATTATCGCTGGAGAGACGATTACGTAGCATCGGAAGATGAGTTTTCGCCTTTTTACGCGACAGAATACAGCGAGTTTGAATTTGACAAGCAGGTATACAATTACCTGCTGCACCCGCAATGGGATTCGTTCGGCTCCAATACCCTTTATTTAAAAGTACTTTTTGCCGATTATGATAAAGGCTATACCATTATCGAATTGATTGGCGAGTGGAACGATGCCATTAATAACGATATTATGATGCTAAAACGCGAGCTGTTAGACCTGATGGTTGATAACGGCATCAGTCATTTTATCCTGATCGGTGAAAATGTGCTCAACTTTCATTCAAGCGATGATTGCTATTATGAGGAATGGTTCCAGGATGTGGAAGATGGCTGGATTGCCGGAGTTAATTTTCGCGAACATGTAATAGATGAGTTCAAAAACAACAACATCGATTATTACATCAACTTTGGCGGCGAACTGGATAACCTGGGCTGGAGAACATTGAAACCTATCCAGGTTTTCAAGAAGGTTGAAGAGCAGTTGATGAGGAGATTGAATTAGGGGAGAGGCGGGAGGTCAGGAACCAGTGTCTACAATAACCTGCTTAGTCCAGTTTATTTCAACCATTTACCCAGGCTCGCCTTAGCTTCTTCTGTTGAAAATATTTCGCCATTTTTTGATTGTTCAATACCAACATCTATTTTATTCAATAGCATCAGTCTGCTAATATCTCATTAAAAGTAAACTCACCGGGGAGCTCATTCACTGTTTTCAAAACTTCTTTTTTGGTCAGCATCATCAACTATTTAATAATCTAATTTACTAATTTAACTTTAAACAGTTTATTCGTTTTAAGCTTTTGCCTTCAATGATCAACACCATCATATTCGATCTGGGCGCCGTTTTAATTGACTGGAACCCTCACTACATGTATCGCACCCTGTTTAGCAACGAACAGGAAATGAAAGAATTCCTGGCCAATATCTGTACTTCCGACTGGAATGAAGAACAGGACGCAGGCAGGCCGCTGCAGGAGGGCACCGATCTGCTTGTGGCACAATATCCGGAGCATGAAGCCAACATCAGGGCTTTTTATGGCCGCTGGATTGAGATGCTGGGAGAGCCGTTGCACGGTACGGTAGAAATTTTCAGGCAGCTGAAAGCCAGCGGCAAATACAAGATTTACGCTTTAACCAACTGGTCGGCCGAAACCTTCCCGATGGCATTGGAACGCTTTGATTTTTTAGGATGGTTTGATGGCATTGTGGTATCCGGCACGGAGAAGATGCGCAAACCAACGCCTGCCTTTTACCAGGTTTTGCTGGACAGGTATAACGTTGATGCAGGTGAGGCTCTGTTTATTGATGATAACTACCGCAATATTTTAGCAGCCGAAGAGATGGGGATTAAGAGTATCCATTTTGCATCTTCGGAAGCTTTGGAAGAGGAGTTGAAAAGGCTGAAAATTTTATAGCAACCGGCCGTGGAGACACGGCCTCGCGAAAGTTTGACACACTTGCGCTCATCTTTGATGAGTGCTTAAAATGGGTTGGCGTTTGTAACGCAAGCTTTGTTAATGGCGTTACAAACGCCAACCCATGTTAAGCGCCCGTTTAAAACTAGCGCAAGAGTTTTATACTATGCAACATTATGTTATCCAAACAATTCACTGCTTAAATACCTGTCCCCTCTATCGCAGCAAATAAATACAATCACGCCTTCTTCCAATTCCCCGGCTAATCGTATAGCTGCAGAAAGTGCACCACCGCTGCTCATCCCGGCAAATACTCCTTCAACTTTGGCCATTTGGCGGGCCATCTGCGTAGCTTCCTCCTGCGAAATATCCATTACCCTGTCAACCCTTGTGGCATCAAATATCTTAGGCAGATATTCTTCCGGCCACCTGCGTATGCCTGGGATTGACGAGCCCTCAACCGGCTGACAGCCCACTATTTGCACACCCGGATTTTGTGCTTTCAAATACCTGGAGCAACCCATAATGGTGCCGGTAGTACCCATGGCGCTTACAAAATGGGTGATCTTACCTTCGGTATCCCTCCATATTTCCGGACCCGTGCTTTTAACATGCGCCATATAATTATCCGGGTTGGCAAACTGGTTCAGTAAGTAATATTCGCCGGTGGCGGCTTTTTCTTCGGCATAATCGCGGCAAAGCTCTATGCCTTCCAGCAGGGTAACTTTGGCGCCAAAGGCTTCCATAGTGAGCGTACGCTCCCGTGTGGAGTTGGATGGCATTACCAGTTCTATCTCTAAATCAAACAACCTTGCTATCATTGCCAGGGCAATGCCGGTATTCCCGCTTGTTGCCTCAATCAGTTTGGTACCGGGTTTAATATCGCCACGCTCAATAGCGCTGCGGATCATGTTGAGCGACGCACGGTCTTTAACGCTTCCGCCCGGGTTATTCCCCTCCAGTTTGGCAAAAATCTGCACTTTAGGGTTGGGGTTCAGCTTTTTAATTTCTACCATAGGCGTGTTGCCTATCAGGTCTATCAATCCGGCCATCGTATATTTTATTAGGTAAATGTTTTATTTTTTATGACCGAACAATTTCATGCCCAGCCTTTTTAATATCCGGTGATTAGGCGTATGATACACCCTCGAGTTTGGCGGTAAACTTTTGGTAAGCCATACATTCCCCCCTACTACGCTGTTATGACCAATCACGGTTTCGCCGCCTAAAATGGTAGCGCCCGAATAGATTACCACATTATCCTGCACCGTTGGGTGCCGTTTGGTATTGGCCATGCTTTTATCTACACTCAACGCACCTAAAGTAACGCCCTGGTATAATTTAACATGCTTGCCAATTACGCAGCTCTCGCCAATTACTATGCCTGTGCCATGATCTATATAGAAATACTCGTCTATTTTGGCGGCCGGATGAATATCGATACCGGTTTTAGAGTGCGCGTACTCTGTCAATATCCTCGGCAGCAGCGGTATATTATCAACATAAAGCCTGTGCGCTATCCGGTAAAGCGAGATTGCATAAAAGCCGGGATAACTCCGGATCACTTCAAATTCGCTTCTTGCTGCCGGATCGCCATTAAAAATCGCCTGGATATCCGTATTCAAAACCCGGAACAGCTCGGGCAAACTTTCAAAAAAGTTTTTAGCCAGCTTTGATGTATCACAATTACTGCAAGCCTTAGTGGCATGCATAATACGGCAGAGTTCGTTTTCAAGTTTTATAAATTCCGCTTTCAGCGCATCAACCGAAGCATACTTTTCTCCGGTACGTTCCGGGTATAGCAAATGGATCACTTTAAGTGCCCAGGACGTAATTTCCTTATTAGAAGGCACGGCTTCCTGGTTTTGCTGTTTAGCAAATATATAGTCGTAAAACTCCTGACTCATGTTTTGTGGTGGTACTGCTTTTGATAAACAGTTGTTAGCGTTACAAGTTTATACAAAAGATTGTTGTTAATGTGTAAAATGACCAGCATAATTGATATTGGCATATAAAATTGCCATCAAATAAAAGTGCTTCATACCCTATAGCATGATAAAAAGCCAACTATATTGGAAGTGGTGTAGTGAAAAACTCCGCCCATTACTAAAATTTAAAATGTGCGGGTCCAGTATTTAAGTTTAATTTTAACGTACTTTCCTGCGGATGTTTTTTTATAGTAATAGGCAAAACTATTATACTTTTTTTTGACGATAGAATCACCAAGCTTTACGGAATCAAAATCAATCCCCGCCCATTTCCAACATGGAAATGTTCTCTTCGCGCCTTTAATTACTAATTCAGGCATTTTTTTAGGGGGCGGTGATTCCTGCTTTTCAATTACGATACCATTATAGGTTTCTAAATAATGTAGATCTATTTCAGTATAAATAGGCCAAACTCCCACGATAAAAAGAAACACAAGCATACCAATTCTACTCCAAACCTTATTTATATCCATCCCACTAATATAAAAAACTCCCCTTAAACAATTAAATTCATTATTGTCATACGCCCCAGTCGCAAACCAATTAGTGCGTATCTATTGTTCAGATATCGCGATTGATGTGCTATTACTATATCGAAAAATCAAAAAAAAAGCCCCGGCTAATGCCGGGGCCAGTTAAATTCTATAGCCCGAATTTTAGTTCAGGTATTTGGTAATATCTTCAGATAGCGGCGTAGTTTGTGATCTGAAACGGTGGATCAGTTTACCGTTTTCATCAATCAGGAACTTTTCAAAATTCCATTTAATATCGCCGGTAAAATCTGGGTTGGGCGCCGTGGTAAGATATTGAAACAAAGGATCGATATCAAGACCTACAACGCTTACCTTCCCGCTCATCGGAAAAGTTACGTTAAAGTTTTCTTTGCAGAAGGTTTTGATATCCTGGTTAGTGCCCGGTTCCTGGCCGCCAAAGTTGTTAGCCGGGAAGCCCACTACCACCAGTTTGCCTTTGTATTGCTCAGATAATTTTTCAAGGTCGGCGTATTGTTTGGTGAAACCGCATTTCGAGGCAGTGTTTACAATCAACACTTTTTTTCCTTTGTATTTAGCCAAGGTAAAATCCTTGCCATCAATGGTTTTAAGTTTAAAATCATATACTGATGATGGCGCCGCCGTAAATAATAAGGCGATGATGAGTGCAAGTGTTTTCATGGTTGTTTAATTGATTTTATTATCCACAATAAAAGTAAAGCTAAAAATCCCTTTTAGCTAAATACTCGTCTTCTTTTTGTGTCATTTTTTGTTTTGTAACAGCACTTTTATCGGTATAGCCCAACAGGTGCAAAGCTCCGTGAATAATAACCCGGTGCAATTCGTCCGCTTCTCCGGTTTTAAATTTAGCGCCGTTTTCGCGGATGCGGTCTATAGAAATAAAAATGTCGCCAACAATATCGCCTTCAACTTCCGAATTATCGAAGGTTACAATGTCTGTATAGGTATCGTGATCAAGATATTGCTGATTTATTTGCAACAGGTAAGCATCCGAGCAAAAAATGTAGTTTAACTCTTTCAGTTTAAATCCTTCGGCAACAATGGTATCCTTTATCCACCGGCGCAACTGCGCTTTTTGTTTCGGCTTGAAGGATATATCCTCTTCAAAAAAATTAATCGCCGGCATCAGATCTTAAAGTGAAGTTCAATTTCATTCCCTGTGGTATTAAAGATACACTGATCGGCCAGGTGCTTAATAATGAACACACCACGCCCGGTCAGGTTTTCAAGGTTTTCGGGCGCTGTCGGGTCGGCCAGGTTGTTGTAATCAAAGCCGGGGCCTTCATCTGTCACTGTCCATACAATACGGCGCGGTTCAACCTCGGCATTAACAATCACTTTCCTGGTTTCGTCAAGCTTGTTGCCGTGTACTATAGCATTAATCACGGCTTCGTTAAGGCAGGTCATCATGTTGGCAAAAGTATCTTCGGCTACGTTATGTTTATCAGCAATTTCCTCTATCAGCTGCTCAAGCTGCGCTATGCTCTCCGTTTTTGATGGCAGCTGTAACGTATAAAGCTCGCTGGTTTGAACATTTGCCTGTTCCATATTATTTGGCATTAAGTTGGTCAAAATAAGATTTAATTTTTTGTTTGTAGTACAAATTGAGTGCCGGAGATACTGTCCGGATCTGCTCGGTTTGTTTTGCCTTTTGCTGCTGGTACCCCTGCAAGGCTTTTACATATCCCGGAGGCAGGTCTTTACCGGCATTACTTTGCCGCTGCTCATCCTGTTCCCGCTCCTGTTCGGCCTTTTCAGCCTCCAGTAACCGGCTTTGTATCTGCTGCTGCCTTTTAATAGCATCATCTGTAATCTTCCTGTTTACGAGATCACGTTCGGTTTGTTCCATTTCTTTGGATATTTTATCCAGATTTCCCAATACGCCGGTACCATCCTTGTTTTCGTTCCTGTCAATTTGCTGTAAAGCCTGCCGTATCATCTGCTGCTGGCGGGCCATTTTGGCAAACTGCTCGCTCATGTTACCCTGGCTGCCTTGCTTACCCTGCCCCTGGTTGCCCTGCTGCTGCATTTGCTCGCGGGCTTTCTGCATATTCTGGTTAAGCTGCTGCTGCATTTTGGCCAGCTGCGATATCGACTGCTGCTTACCTTTACCGCTGCCGCCCTTGTTCATCATTTTTTGCATCTGGGCAAGGGCTTCGCTCAGCATCAGGGCCAGGTTGTTCATGGATGTCATGGCATATTGCTGGTTGCGGTTAGCCTCCAGCGTATGCCTGTCGCCCAGTTGCGCGAGGGCCTGGTCAATATGATCGTTAATACTGGCTATTTCCTTGTTTACGGTAGACTGGATCTGCGGGATCCTTCTGCTGATGGCGTAAAGGCTGTCTTCGGCCGTTTTTAAGTTATCGCGGATATCTTTTTGCTGTTGCGATAACGTTACATATTGCGGATCTGTTGGATTAGTGCCTTTTAATGTTTGCATCAGCTTTTCCTGGTTAAACGAACTGTTCACCAGGCTTTTTAATAATTCTCTAAGCTGTTGCGCGTCAATGGCATTTTCTTTCGATTCGCCTTCGTCATTATCTTTCTGCATTTTGGCAGCAAGCTGTTTCATTTGTTTAGCCGCCTGCTGCTGCGATTTAGCGGCCTGTTGATTATTCTTCTTTTGCAGGTCACCGGCGCTCTGCTCCATTTGTTTTTCAATATCCTGTGTTTCCTTTTCTGGATTTTGGTAGTCTGCTTTTCGCTCGGCCTGTTCGTTGGCCTTCTTCAAATCATCAAAATTCTTCTTTATCTCCTGGAAATCCTGTTTCAATTTATCCTGTTGCTGCTGCAGGCTTTGCTGATCGGCACCTTTTTTTTGCGTTTGCTCCGCGAGTTTTTGCTGTTCGTCGGCAAGTTTGTTTAACTGATCGAGGTTCTGGTTTAGTTTCTGTTCAAACTCCAGTTTTTTATATAATTCCAAAACGCGGTCAAGTTCCTTTTTTAACGATTTATTATCCATTTGCATTTTGGATAGTTCATCGCGGGTGGCATCTTTTTGCTGATCGTTCAACAGCTTTTGCAGGTTTTGAAGCAATTCCTTTGTTTTTTGATCCAGCACATTATTAAACAAATCTTCAATTTGTTTCTGCTTAGCCAGGATCTCTTCGCTTTGCTGCCGGCTTTCCTGCCGGTTATATAAGTTTTTCTTATTATCAGCCTGTATATCTTTTACCAAATCTTCCAGGTCCTTCCGCTTCTGCATTAAATCCTCCACCTGCTTTTTTTCGTCAAAGCTCAGCGTGTTTTTGTTAAGCAGGGTTTGATTAAGCTTTTGCGCCTCGCGTTCAACCTGCCCGGCCAGCTTGATGGCCGATTGCATTTTATCTTTAATGGCCTTGCTCCCGGCATTCAACTGCTGTTCTATCTCCCTGCTGTCGGGTACATTCAAGGTACGTTTGGTAGTGCGCGCTGTTTTGGCGCCATTCACGCCATCGTTATCAGCAACCTCGAAATAGTAACTCACACGGTCACCGGGATTGATGCCCATATCTTTCAGGTTCCAAAAGTAAAAGAAACCGGCCTGCGCCCCAGCCAGATCGGCATTCACTTTTTTACTGAAATCCCTGGATTTATTATTCCCGTTCGCATCGATGGTATAATGAAAAGTAAGGGATGAAAAACCATGGTCGTCCTGGATCTTCCCGTTAAAATAAAAAGCCTTCATACTTACAGAATCGGGCTTTTCTTCTACCGAGATAGACGGCGCCTCATCAGCAATCACATTAATGCGATAAGCAACCGAATCGCAGTGACTCACGGCCGAATTGAGCGGCAAAAATTTATAAACCGCGTTTTTCAGAATGCGTTCTTTAACTACAAACTCGTTTTCTTTGGATGGAACGGCCTTACGGCTTTGGCCATTGATATCAAATTGCAGGGCTTCGGCATATTGGGTATGCAGGCGCCAGTTTACAACGGTACCTTCAGGAATAGTGAGGTCGCCGACGTTTAACAGGTTTTCATTTTTTTTATGAAGATAGGCCGGGTAAACCAAATCTACATCAAAATGGAGCAGGGCGGGTTTCCGGTTAACCTTTATTTCATAAACTGCCGAGCTAAAGCCGTTTCCTGATAGTTTGAATTTGGTATTCTGCTGCAGGTTGCTGAACTGGTAGTGGAACCTGCTGGTGCTTTCTTTATCAAGCTTAAAAGTATTGTTGCCTGTTTCTACATAAATATCGGCAGGCAGCTTGTCGCCTTCCAGTTTCAGATCAAGCTTCAGGTCGTCGCCCTGCACAACCGAAAGGTTTTTATTCTGCACAACAAATTTAAACGGAGCCGCGGGCACAAAATACTCATCATGCCTGATCAGCCTTTTGGTGCTCTCGGTTAAAACAGACGGTGCCGCCAAAGCGATAATAACAATAACACCCAAAGGGCCAAGCGCCCATTTTAAATACCTGGTATTTTCTTTAAGATTGATAGCTGAGGGGAAACTGACAGGCTTTAAAGCTTCAACCTTTTGGTCGATACTGGCTTCAATCAGCGCACGGTGGCTTTCATCTGCGGCGGCCAGTTTTTTTAACTGTAGTGTATTAAGCAGTTTATCATTAACATGCTGAAAATGCCTGCCTATAATTTCGGCGGCTTCGTCATGGCTCAGGGTTTTGCCCACTTTAAGCCAGGCCAGCAACGATGGCAGCACCAGCCAGCAAATAAGAACGGTATTAAGCAGGATAAAAAAATAAAACAGGATGGTACGCAGCAGGATGCTGAAGTTGCCAAAATATTCGCCAAGGGCAATCACCACATAGGCGGTAAATAAACCGGCGCCTAAAAAAATAAGCCCGCGCAGAAAATTATTGAAATAATACTTCCGGATGAAAGTATTGATTTTGCCAAGCAAAAGTTCATAATTATCAGTTGGGGTCATACTGCGGGTTGATCAACGGCACACCATCTTACTAAACGAAAAAGCGGCGCAATTAATACATATTATTGGTTTAAGTTAAAAATTTAAAGCAATAATAGTTAAAATACATTTCACTTTAACGTTATAATGATAAGTTAGCCGGAAAAATGCTTTAAAACAGCAACGCGGTTTAAGCATTCTCCTTTTCTTCCAATTCAGCAGGTTCAAGCTCATGCAGCCAGATGCCCGAAATGCCTGCAATGGCATAAGGGGCAACTATCACTACGATGGATGTTACAGACAATGCCCTTTTTTCAAAAAGCAGCTCCAGGAAGCACAGGGCCACAATAACAAATATTGCCGTAGTAAGCGCCTGCTTTACATAGTGGGGCGCATGTTTTTTTAACAGCGATGAAACCGATATCCAGAATATAACGGCAAACGGAATAGTTAGCAGCAACACAATATCTGCGGCTACAATATAATCCTTCTTTATTTCATCGATAAGGCTAATTTGCGGGTTGGGCATAAGGAGCCATGCCAATGCCAGGTGCAACAGTGGCGCTACGATTACCATGAGCAGCCAAACTTTTAAACTGTATAAAAATGATCTGTCCATAAGATCTCATTTATCAAGCAAGCCAACAATATAAACCGATAATAAAAATGTACCCAACATAAGCAGCCATGATATGAACGCTGATTTGTTCCCGCTCAGCATACCGGTTATAGCTGCCGAAACCAGCGCGACACCCGCTTTAACATATAAATGATGCATTGCTATAACAACTGTTAAAACTATCAGCACGATGCTTATCATTATACTAACCGTTTTAAAAGCAATAGTATTAACAGCGGATAGGTTCATGGTAATACAAGTTAAAAATAGCGTTTAAAAAATGCTATTAAATTAACATTTTTTAACATTATGAAGCCCAAAGCAAATCGAATCAAATTAACGAAGGCAACTTTTTTGTTACAACGAAGCTATTAACCATTTTCTTATCAATTTTGAGCACATTATTGCGTTTATACTCCACGTGGCCGGATTAAAAGTTAAATATTGCCTTTGTTTCGCTGTGCTGATGCTTACACTGAAGCCTTTTATTGGCTTTAGCTATTATGAGCAGCTTAAGTCGGGAACCAATATGACCATATTGATCAAGGCTTTCAGTAAACGCAAACAGGAATTTAACGAAACCAGCGAATCGCACCCGGATTATGCGCAGCAACGTTTGGCAAACCCTCCGGTGTCGCGGTTGCTGCTCTTTTCATCGTTACTCAATATTATTTTCCCATTTGCTTTCGGCATTGACAAGAAGCTGAAAGGTGTTTTTTCTGACCGTCTGGCTTCGGCCATTGATGGCTCACTCCCATTATACCTGCTATCGGGCAAGCTTACTATCTGATATTTTTAGCGCCTACACGATCCTGCTTTTTGCTTACGCAAGAGGGTTAAGCTTTTTATCGCCCAAACCGTCATTGCGAAGTACGAAGCAATCCCACACAGGCAGGCCTGCCCTGTACAGTTCGCGATTGCTTCGTACCTCGCAATGACGAGTGCGGATCGGTATCTCCCCTTCTCTCTTCCATAAGCCCTTCAAACCCGTTTTGTTAATTTTTTTAATCTTCATAAAAATAAGATGCAACATCTTAACAGGTATTTGTGCATAGTGCTGTTACTGCTGATGGCCGGTAACGCATGTGCACAGCAAGATATACCACCGCTAACGTTAAAAACGCTTTTAAGCAAAATTGGCAATACTGCACCTTCGCTCATTACCGATTCGGCAGGTATCAGCATTAAACAGGCGCAGGCCGTTGAAACCCGCAATAACTGGTTGCCTAACCTGAAACTGAACTACCAGGCCGATATAGGTACCAATAATAACACTGCCGGGCCATACTTTGGCTTCGGGATCATCCCTTCAAACTCGCGCGGGGTGCGTGATGAAAGCAATACCAGCGCTACACTTACCAATTTGGGTATTGCCGCCCTTGATTGGGAAGTTTACAATTTTGGAGCATACCGCGCGCAGAACAAGGTAGCAGGATCGGAAGTGCAGCTGGCGCAGGATCAGTTTCAACAATCAAAATACCAGCTGCAAACCTATGCCATTGGCTATTACCTGCAATTGCTGCGGCTGCAGGACTATATCAACATACAACAGAAAAACATTCGCCGCAACGAAGAGATCGTCCGGTCTATCCGGTCGCTGGCCAAAAGCGGCGTGAGGCCGGGTGTTGATACCAGTATTACCGAAGCCGAGCTGTCAAAAGCGCGCCTCAACAACATCGAACTGGAAAACCAGCTTAAACAGGTACAATTGCGTTTGGCACAGATGAGCGGCTTACCGGCAGATCGTATAGTCCCGGATACCACCATCGAAACGAAGTTGACAGCATCGGTGTTGTTGCCTGCCATTTCGGACGCGGATACGACCAACCATCCGCTTATCAATTACTATAAATCGCTGCTGCAAAACAGTGTAGCGCAGGAAAACCTGGTTAAAAAGCAATATAACCCTAAAATATTACTGGAGGCCGCGGCCTGGGGCCGCGGATCGAGCGTGGATGCTAATGATCATTTCAACAACCTGTCGAGCGGCTGGGGATTTGACCGGAACAATTACCTGGTTGGCATCGGCATCTCCTATAACCTGTTTGATATCAGGCGGAGGCAGTTGAAATTAAGCAGCCAACGTGCCGCTACAGATTATGCGCAAAAAAAACTGAACGAGCAAAAGTCGCTGTTATCATTAGGAATAAGCCAGGCCAATGTAGAGCTGAACACGGCACGCGAACGCCTTAAAGAGATCCCCAACCAGCTAAAGGCTGCCGACGCCGGTTATCGCCAGAAACTATCGTTGTACAAAAACGGGTTAACAGATATCATCGACCTGAATGCCGCCCTAAATATCCTTTACCGCGCCGAAACCGATTATGTGCAGGCCCGGTACGCCTTTTCGAGCGCGCTTTTCCAGAAAGCGTTGAGCGGCAACGAGGTGAACACTGTTTTAAACCTTTTAAACTAAAAATCGAACACTATGTCAATGGTCACATCCGCGCTTAAAAGGCCCATAACAACGGTGGTTATCACCCTTAGCCTTTTAATTTTCGCAGTACTTGCCGCAATCAACATCCCCATAGATATTTTCCCGCAGCTTAACCTGCCTACCATTTATGTAATCGAATCGTACGGGGGCATGTCGCCGCAGCAAATGGAGGGTTTTTTCAGTACCCGTTTGCAGGATCAGTTTCTGTATGTAAACGGCATCAAAAATATCAGCAGTAAAAATATCCAGGGGCTAACCCTCATCAAGCTTTCGTTTTATGAAAGCACCAATATGGCCGAGGCCAGCGCCCAGGTAGCCTTACAGGTAAACCGCGCGCAAAGCTTTTTCCCGCCGGGCGCGTTGCCGCCGCAGGTGGTAAGGTTTGATGCCTCATCGTTACCGGTAGGGCAACTGGTGTTTGATAGTAAAACCGCCAGCCTGAAGGATATTTATGATATGGCAGCCACCCGTATCAGGCCTATGTTTGCCACCATTCCGGGTTTATCGGCACCGCCGCCATTTGGCTCCAATGCCAGGTCCATCATCCTCAGTATCGACCCAAGTAAGCTGCGCAGCTTTAACCTAACGCCCGATGAGGTGGTTGAGGCCCTATCCAAATTCAACACCATGGCGCCATCCGGCAATTTAAGGCTGGATAATACCATCTATTTAACCACCTTAAACTCGCTCATCAAAAACAGCGAAAACTTTGGCAATATCCCGGTAATTACCAAAAACGGTGTGCCTATCTATATTAAAGACATCGCCCGGGTAAGCGATGGTACCGACGTTACGGTTGACTACGCGCTCATCAACGGCAAACGATCAGTATATATCCCGGTAGTAAAAACCGCCGACGCCTCTACCTGGACCGTGGTACAAACCCTGAAAAGCAAGCTGCCCGAAATGCAGAACCTGCTGCCCGATGATGTAAAAATCTCGTACGAGTTTGACCAGTCGGTATTCGTGGTGAACTCGGTAAAAAGTTTGATGACCGAGGGCGGCCTGGGCGCCTTGCTTACCGGCTTGATGGTACTGCTGTTTTTGCGCGACTGGCGAAGCAGCCTCATTGTGGTAATTACCATCCCGGTATCTATCCTGATAGGCGTGTTGCTGTTAAGCCTGTTTGGGCAAACCATCAACATCATGACGCTGAGCGGGCTGGCTTTGGCCATCGGTATTTTGGTGGACCAGGCCACGGTAACCATCGAGAACATTCACCAGCACCTGGAGATGGGCAAATCCAAGCGGCAGGCCATTTTTGATGCCTGCGAGGAGATCTCCTTCCCGTTATTGCTGATCCTGCTTTGTATTTTGGCCGTATTCGCGCCATCGTTTATGATGAATGGTGTGCCCAAGGCTATGTTTTTGCCCCTTTCGATGTCCATCGGGTTAACCATGATCGTATCGTATGTGATAGCCCAGACCCTGGTGCCTATTATGAGCAACTGGCTGATCAAGGCCGAACAATACCAGCACTACCACCACGGGGAAGTGCATGCCCACGCAGGCGAGGCTTTAAACAGGCCCGAAGAAATACAGGTGAATGATCACCTGAAAAACGAGGAAGAACACCCCGAAAAGAATGATCTTTTTGAGCGTGTGAAAATGGGCTACATGAAGATCATCAGCCGTTGGACGGGACGTAAAAAAACCATCATCCTGGTTTATCTTATTGGCGTTATCGGTTTGGCGGCAGTTGGTTTCGTTGTTATAGGCAAGGATATGATGCCGAAATTGAACAACGGCCAGTTCCAGGTGCGCATTAAAGAGCCCGAAGGTACACGTTTGGAACGTACCGAAGACAAGTTTAAACAGGTGCTGAGCATTATCGACAAAACGGTGAACCACCATGTTGAAATTTCGTCGGGCTATATCGGCCTTATTCCAAGCAGTTTTGGCAGCAGTAACCTGTATGTATTCAACACCGGTACGCACGAGGCCGTTTTGCAGGTTAACCTTGATGAAAAGTACCATGTAAACATGGACGAACTTAAGGATGCCCTGCGCAAAAACATCGCGCACCAGCTGCCCGAAATGAGCATCAGCTTTGAACCGATAGACATGACCGAGAAGATCATGAGCCAGGGCGCCTCAACCCCAATCCAGGTGCAGGTGGCCGGTAAAAACATGCAGCAGATACAGGATTATGCCAACAAGGTTTTGAGCCGCTTAAAGCAGATCCCTTACCTGCGCGATGTGCAGATCGATCAGCCGCAGCGCTTCCCGGTGGTATCTATTACTTTGGACAGGCTGAAGGTATCGCAACTGGGCCTGAATGTTAAAGATATAGCCCGCTCGGTTACGGCAAGCACCTCGTCAAGCCGTTTTACCGAGAAAAACCTCTGGCTTGATGATAAATCGGCCTATACCTACCAGGTGCAGGTACAGGTGCCCGAGTATGTGATGAACACCATGGACGAGCTGAAGGAGATCCCCCTGGTAAAAGGCCAAAGCAGCCCCACCCTTGCCGATGTGGCCGACTTTAAAACCGAGTGCGCCCCCGGCGAATACGACCGCAGCGGGCCGCGCAGGTTTTTAACCGTGAGCGCCAACATTTACAAAAAGGACCTGGGCACGGCTACATCGGCGGTGCAAAAAGCATTGGCAGAAGTTGGCAACCCGCCCAAAGGTTTGATAGCCGAGGTAAAAGGGATGTCGAGCCTGTTGGTTGAAACTTTAACCAGCCTGCAAAACGGTTTGGCCTTTGCCATTTTGGTGATCTTTTTATTGCTGGCCGCCAACTATCAATCATTTAAGGTTTCGCTTACGGTACTATCAACCGTGCCCGCGGTTATTTTAGGGTCAATCACGGCGCTGCTCATCTGCGGGTCTACACTTAACCTGCAATCGTATATGGGGATGATCATGTCTACCGGGGTATCGGTTGCCAACGCTATTTTGATTGTTACCAACGCCGAAAAGCTTCGCCTTGAATACCGCGACGCCACACGCGCCGCCGTAACCAGCGCATCCATCAGGCTGCGCCCTATCCTCATGACCAGTTTAGCCATGATTGCCGGGATGATCCCGATGGCATCGGGCATGGGCGAAGCAGGCGAACAAACCGCGCCGCTTGGCAGGGCGGTTATCGGCGGCCTGCTGGCCTCTACCCTGGCGGCTTTATTTATCCTGCCGCTGGTATTTGCCTGGGTACAGGAAAAAACCACCTACCAATCGCCATCATTAATGCCCGGCGAACAACCCGAAGAAACTACAGAAAGCAACCTCCAAACAGTATAAATCATGAAAACCAAACATATCATCATTACGGCCCTTATCGCCTGCTTTTTCGCGGCATGCTCGGGCAACCAAAAACCGGTAGACCTTACCGCCGATAATACACCGGCCGGCAAAAAATACCCGCTAAGCACCGTTAACGAAAAAGCCCTGTCCAGCTCGGCCCGTCTGCCGGGACAGTTAAAGCCCTTTAACGAGGTGAACATTTTCCCCCGGGTTAACGGCTTTGTGAAGGAACTTTATGTAGATCGTGGCTCGATTGTAAAAAAGGGCCAGCTGCTGCTTACCCTCGAGGCGCCAGAAATGGAATCGCAGTTCCAGGCGGCTAACTCCCGCTTTTTGCAGGCACAGGAAACGGCCAACGCCAGTAAAGAGAAATACAACCGCTTAAAACAGGCCGCCGCCGAACCCGGCTCGGTATCACCGCTTGACCTTGACAACGCCAACGCCCGCATGCGCGCCGATAATGCCATTGCCGAAGCCGAACGCGCCAACATGGCCTCGGTAAAAACCATGCAGGGTTACCTGAATGTGTACGCCCCTTTTGATGGCATGATTGTGCAACGTAATGTATCGCCGGGGGCGCTGGTAGCGCCGGGAAAAGCCGGCGATATCCCGATGCTAATATTGCAGGATACCCGCAAGCTGAGGCTGGAAGTGGCTATCCCCGAAAATTATGTGGATAAGGTTGACCTGAAACAGCCGGTTACCTTTACCTTTAACGCCATGCCCGGCTCGGAGCAAAAGGCCACAATCAGCCGCTCGGCCAACGCGCTGGGCAGCATGCGTTCGGAAGCGGTGGAAATTGACGTTGAAAACAAAAACAACGCCCTGAAACCCGGCATGTACGCCGAAGTAAAGATCCCGATGCTGTCGGGGGCGAAATCATTGCTGGTGCCCAACACGGCCATTGTACGATCTACCGAGCGGGAATACGTGGTAGTGGTTGACGCCGGTAAAGCCAAACTGGTTGACATCAAGGAAGGCCTGAGCAGCCACGACTCGACCGAAGTTTTTGGCGACCTGAAACCCAATGAGAAGATCATTACCCAGGCCAGCGATGCCATTAAGGATGGGGATGAGATAGAGTAGATTTTAATAACCTCTAATCTTAAGTAATATGAAGCGAAGCAATCCCCAGCTTCATATCTGAAAAGCCGGTTGGGTTGATTGCTTCGTTTGTCAAAATTAAACTTTGCAAATGATTCTTTGCTATGGAAGAATGTACCGTAAATTCTTTACTTTAGAATTCCACTAAGCCAAATGAAAATTTTACTCGTCTCTGCAATTATAGTTGCAATTGCCTTTGTTTTAAAAGCATGTATTAACACTACAAGCCAGTCCGCCCAAAACACAATTCGTCCGCAAGATGAAGAGTTGCCCAAGGTTCAAAAAGAGAATGATAAACTAATCCTTGTAAATAACGTACAACAAAATGATATTGAAAACGCGTTAACAACGTTTTGTAATATGTATAATAAGGATAGCTTTGTAGCTTTGCCAAGGGTTGTCACAATATCTTCAAATTCCTTTGTTGTAACATTTCCTTATGATACCGACTTCGTTACTTTCTGTTATGTGATTAACTTTCTTAAATATCCTGTTGATATTAAGTGGCAATCAAAGGTAACTGCATGGGTCACTACTAAAGCATCTGACGATTGGATAACAGATAAAAGTAAAAACAAAAAGGTTATGCTCTTCCTCGCGGAAGACGACAACGAATATGATAATGTTTTTATGACAACTGAAGATAACATTAGTTATAAACTTGGCTTTGCAGCAGGCAAGGAAAAGCAACTGCTTTCAATCCTAAAAGAACCATATCGGGCTCCATCAATACAAATAAAAAACCTGGAAGGCCTTCCCTTTAAAGATATTAAATAAGAAAAACGGAGTTGGGTGGATATGGCATGGAGACTTATTCTCAACTAATCTGAATAGTTCTTAGTGGACGACAGACTGAATCGTTGCCTCAAGAATGAGGTTGTAATTAAACTTTTTCGCCTCCCGTTCAGTATCTTTGATCCTGTTAAAAATTAAAGAGGCGATTGGTTCGCCTCGTCAAATCACCTTATACTCAACCCGGCTTGAAAAGAAACCACCTTATCGATCTGCTCAGATTTATAGCGGCTGTATCTGTAATGCTTTACCATCAATATGTATGGCTCGCGTTTAAGCCTGATAACCTTTACACAAATTTCTTTGCCACATACGGGCGACTGGGCGTACCTGTTTTTTTTGTCATCAGCGGGTACTGCATCATGATCGCGTTAAATCACAGCCGCAAGCCAGCCGGCTTTATTATCCGCCGCTTTTTCAGGATCTTTCCGCCGTTTTGGTTTAGCATGGCCTTAACCCTGCTGGTTGTTTTGATCGGCAAGCTCATTTATGGCACCAACTCTATGGTTGTATTACCCAAAAGCCCCGTCGAAATCTTTCGCGCGGTAACGCTGCTAACTTCGCCCATAACCGCACAGAAACCCATCAATAGCGTTTGCTGGACGTTGAGCCTCGAAGCCGGTTTTTATATCATCATTTTTTTCTGCGGGTTGGTCAAAAAAAGCCTTTTCACGCCGCTGCTGGTGATCATAACCGCCATTACCTGCATCATCCCCCTGCCCGACCAGGGAGCAGGCGTAATCCTCAGGTTCTGGCCGCTGTTTGCCTCGGGTGTAGCGGTTTTTAAACTTCTGCACGATGGCAAAAATAACCGGGCGATCAATTTTCTTTTACTTGGGCTGGCTTTATACGCGTTTTACCCCACCGGGCAGGAAGCCTTATTTTTTATCAGTACGCTTATATCCATCATGCTGATCGTGCTATCGCACTACAGGCCCGTTAAACCAAACGCCTTAAGCAAACTCGGCGACCTATCCTACGCCATTTACCTCATCCATATCCCCCTAACCGTTCTTTTGCTCAATAAATTCAGGGATCAGCCCCCGTTAAAAGGCAACGGCCTTTTAAACTTTATGGCCGATATTGTTTTGGTATTACTGGTTACCGGTTTTTCGAAACCGGTACACCGTTACATCGAACTACCGGCCATCAACCTCGGTAAAAAACTTAGTGCGGGTAAAGCGGCAGGCGCAACAAAAAAATCATAAAATTATTGGCAATTTGCCTTGCATAATTATATTTGCAACCCGGCTATACATTAATCGGGATGTAGCGTAGCCCGGTATCGCGCCAGCATGGGGTGCTGGAGGTCGTGGGTTCGAATCCCGCCATCCCGACAGGAAACAAGCAATAGAAAGCATATTTAAGAGGTAGTTTTACTAATTGGATATGCTTTTTTTGATTTTAAAGCTTCAGGTATACGGTTCAGTATACGGTAGCTTTCCCCCTTTTGAACTGTCGTAAATCGTCATAACCTCAACAGTTATGGCTACGGTAGCGATCGTATTAAACACAACTTACAAATTAAATAATGGCGAATACGCCGTTGCGCTAAGAGTATCTCAAGGAAAAAAACAAAAGTACTTTTCAATCTCTACATTGATCACCGATCAATCATTACCTTTTAAATGTAAACCTGAGGACTGGATCATAGCGAAACAAGAAGATAACGGGCTGGGCAAATTCCGCAAAAGCTTTACTGCCTATAAAGAATGTAACGAGGTGTTAAGCGTAAAACTTAACGACGCTCGCAATATCCTTAAACGTTATGATGAAAACAATTTTCCTTTCTCTTTTGAGCATTTTGAGGCTGATCTAAAGAAAAAAGAGGTAAGGAAAGAGTACATTGAGCGGGTAACCGTAGAAGAGCAACCGGCAAAAACAACACTACAAGCCTATTACGATCAACAAATAAAATTACTTGATGAACAAGGAAGGGTCGGTTTGTCAGGCCTAACCTATGAAGTTCAACGTTCACTGAAGAAGTTTAGGCCCGATGCTCTACTTAAAGATGTTACCGTTCGTTTTCTGGAAAGCTTTGAGTATTGGTTAAGGAACGAGCGAAAGAATAAAGACACAACCATCAGCGTTAAGATTCGTAATATTCAGAGGGTCATTAATCAAGCCATTGAGGATAAGCTTTTAAAACCTGAAGATTACCCTTTCGGTGAAAAAAAGTACTCAGTTAACAAGCGGCTTGACAGCAAAACGAAGAAAATAGCAATCACATTGGATAAGATAGCTAAACTCAAGGCCCTTGACCTAATACCTGGCTCATGGCTGCACTTCGCTCAACAATACTTCCTTTTCAGCTACTACAGCAGAGGAATGAACTTTGTTGATATCAGCTATCTTAAATGGAGCGACATTTCGGACACGCATATAACCTACGTACGCCGTAAAACCAGAGGCCAGTTTGAAATACCCATTAATGAGCACAATAAGGCTATACTGGATTACTTCAAAACAAACTATAAAGTTCCTGGTGGCTTTGTGTTCCCCATCTTAGACACAACCATACATATAACCTTATATAAAATCTAATAATTAATTACACAAATTTGTTGTATCTTTAAAAAAAGAGATACAATCATGTCAAGACCTGTATTAAAAGTAGGAAACTACACCCCTGAAGAAATCAAGGCACTCTTTCGGGATGATGAGAAGTATACAATAGGTATTCGTTTATATGCAGTTTATCAGGTAGCTAAGGGTCAACCAAGTAGAAAACTGGAAGATTTATATAACACAAGTTTTAAACAAATAACCAATTGGGTGCATCGTTTTGAAAAGGAAGGGGTAGCCGGGCTGAAAGATAAGCCAGGCCGCGGGCGGACAGCCCGCCTTAGTCAGGAGCAACGGGAAC
>NZ_QGHA01000009.1 GCF_003148845.1 Mucilaginibacter oryzae
TTAAAACCCCCTCTAAATCTCCCCCGATAGGGGAGACTTTTTAAAAATTTCAACTTCTTAAAGCCCTCCCTCCCGGGGAGGGTTTGGGTGGGGCTGGAGACTTTTAAAACTCTTACCCTTCTTAAAGCCCTCCCCCTTGGGGAGGGTTTGGGTGGGGTTATTAATGTGCAGCTACGGCTTCCACATCAAACTCGTATACATAGCCTAAATTATCCGGGCTGCTGCTGCTTACTTTAAGGTCTTTTACCAAACCGCTGGCCAGGTCAATAACCCAACCATGCACTTCCAGGTCGTGCCGCTCTTTCCAGGCATTTTGAATAATGGTGGTTTTACAGAGGTTATACACCTGCTCGGTAACGTTCAATTCAACCAGGCGGTTAACCTTAGTTGTCTCGTCGGTAATGCGGTCAAGCTCGTGGCTATGCAAACGGTAAACATCTTTAATATGGCGCAGCCAGTTATCAATCAGGCCGAATTGCTTGTGGCTCATGGCCGCCGCAACGCCGCCGCAGCCGTAATGGCCGGCAACAATTACGTGTTTTACCTTAAGTACGTTAACGGCATAATCAAGCACGCTCAGCATGTTCATGTCCGAGTGTACACATACGTTGGCAATGTTGCGGTGTACAAAAACTTCGCCCGGTTTGGTACCGGTAACCTCGTTGGCGGGCACACGGCTGTCTGAGCAGCCTATCCACAGCACTTCGGGGCTTTGGCCTTTGGCCAGTTTATTGAAAAACTCGCTATCCTCAGATAGTTTGCGCTCAACCCAGGCTGCATTATTTGCAATTAATTTGCTATAGCTGTTTGATTGCGCTAACCTGATTTCGCTGATATTTATTGCGGCTTTGCCGTTTTTGTTTTCTTGTGTCGACATTGTTTTTCTTGTTAGATGGGGTTATAAATCAATTCTTTTAAAGGAGGCACATCGTACTTCTCCTTTACATCCTTCAATTGCACGATGATACCCTTGGTATAGGCATTGTGCTTGTAATTATGAATGATCTCCAGTACATCCGGATCGATGTATCTCGAATTCGATCCGTCAATCAGTACCTCGCTGCCCTGTGGTAAGCTGGTAAGCGTTACCTGTATGGCAGCCTTGTTGAGGAAGGATACTTCCTCGGCCAGTTTCAGTTTGATCACTTCTTTACTGCCGTTCTTTTCAATCCGGTAAAAGTATGGGTTACGCAGGTTTGTACGCAGGATGTAAAATACCCCTACCAGCATACCTATGCCCACGCCAATCAGCAGGTCGGTCATTACCACAGCTGCAATGGTTACCACAAAAGGGATAAACTGGTTAAGCCCCTGGTGCCACATGTGTTTAAAAAGGCCTACACGGGCCAGTTTATACCCCGTCATGAGCAGGATGGCTGCAAGGCACGAAAGCGGGATATGGTTAATTAGCGACGGGATTGCCAGCAATGCAACCAGTAACAGTAAACCATGTATAACCGCACTCATTTTAGTACGTGCGCCGGCATTTACATTGGCCGACGAACGAACGATAACCGCAGTCATGGGCAGGCCGCCAAGCATACCGCTTATGATATTGCCCACTCCCTGTGCAAGCAGCTCGCGGTTGGTTGGCGATACACGTTTAATAGGGTCTATTTTATCAACCGCTTCAAGGCTCAGCAGGGTTTCCAAACTGGCCACAATGGCAATGGTAATAGCCGTTATCCAAACCTGTTTGTTCCCGATCTGCCCAAAATCCGGAGATTTAAACAGGCCGAAAAACTCGGCGCTGCTGTGCACCAGCGGAATGCGTACAAACTGCTTATCAAGCAAGGCCAGGCTTGTACCCGAAAAAGCCAGGCTTAAAACTATACCGGCCACTACCACCAGCAATGGCGCCGGTACAACCGCCAGCTTTTTAAACTTAGGCCAATAGATCATGAATGCCAGCGATACCACCGCAATAATCACCGCGCCGTAATTGATACGGGCAAAGGCCCTTGTTATTCCCGAAAAAGTATTATGCTCATCTGCCTGGCTAAAGCCTTCGTCGCCCTCAAAATCCGCATCATAACCAACAGCGTGAGGGAACTGTTTCATGATAAGGATAATACCTATAGCGGCCAGCATCCCTTCAATAACTGATGAAGGAAAATAGTTGGCGATGGTACCGGCCTTGATCAACCCGAGGATGATCTGGAAAACGCCGGCAATTACCAGGGCTAATAAAAAGGTTTCGTAAGCGCCGAGTTTGGTAATGCCGTTAAGTACAATTACCGTTAAACCCGCTGCCGGACCAGCAACACTAAGCTGCGAGCCGCTAAGCGCACCTACCACGATCCCGCCGATGATGCCTGTTAACAAACCCGCGAAAAGCGGCGCGCCGGATGCCAGCGCTATACCTAAACATAGCGGCAATGCCACCAGGAATACAACAATACTTGACGGAATGTCCCTTTTTAAATTTTTGGACAAAAAATATTTTTTCAGGTTGAGGTTGCCCATAGCAAATTCACCTTGCTTGATTTGCATAAGAATGAAGTTGATTAAAATTGTTAAAATGAATTAAAAGCGTTGCAATCCGGATAGGGAAGTATCCGGTTAACTCATTTTATACGTTTGGAGGGGGCGTGGGCACTACCGGGTGGTACAACTGCTTATACAAAGCGTTTTCCTGGTTGTGCAAAACCTTTGATTCGGTAATATAGGTAATGAAGCTGATGGTATGAAAATCGTAATCATCGAAGGTTTTTTTCTCCTTCACGAGGTCTTTCTCCAGGTTATCCTTATCTGTTTTGCTTTCCTGCTCCAACTGAAGGATCACCGCGCTTACGGTTTTATTATCCAGGAATAAAAATACCGGTGCGAGCGAGATGCCCATCTTTATTACAAAGACGGCCATAAACAGCGCTACTACCCAGATCTTATTATTCCTGATTTTCATCCAACACAAATATATAAAAAAATGCTTTGCATTAGCGGTAACGCGGCTTTAAAAGCTAATGTTACAATTTAATTACTATTTTTAGCTAATTACTAAAACCTGAATTGTGGATAAAAAGCTTGAATTATTGCACGCCAAACGTGAACAGGCCATGCAGGGCGGCGGCGCGCAGCGCATTGAAAGTCAGCATAAAAAAGGAAAATTAACGGCCCGCGAGCGCCTGCACTTTTTACTGGATGAAGGCTCGTTCCAGGAGATTGGGATGCTGGTCACCCACCGCTCGGTTGATTTTGGTATGGAGAAGGAAAAATATCCCGGCGACGGCGTTATTACCGGTTACGGCACCGTAAACGGCAGGCTGGTATATGTTTTCTCGCAGGATTTTACCGTTTTTGGCGGCTCGCTTTCAGAAACCCATGCCGAAAAGATTTGCAAAGTGATGGACCTCGCCCTCAAAAACGGTGCGCCTGTTATCGGCCTGAATGATTCGGGCGGGGCGCGCATCCAGGAGGGGGTAGTATCGTTAGGCGGTTATGCCGATATTTTTTACCGCAATACCATGGCATCGGGCGTAATCCCGCAAATTTCGGCCATTATGGGGCCCTGCGCGGGCGGCGCGGTTTATTCGCCCGCCATTACTGATTTTATTTTGATGGTTGAGCATACCTCGTATATGTTTGTAACCGGCCCCAACGTAGTAAAAACGGTAACGCACGAAGTAGTAACTTCCGAAGAATTGGGCGGCGCGCATACGCATGCCACTAAATCGGGCGTAACGCATTTTGCCTGCCCTAACGAGATAGCCGCCATTCAGCATATCAAACAGTTGTTAAGCTACATGCCCCAAAACTGCGAGGATAAAGCGCCCTCACTGCCTTATGAACCCGGCGATGAGCTCCGGCCTGCATTAAATTCGCTGCTGCCTCCGGCGCCCTCAACACCTTATGACATCCGCGAGGTGATTGAGCAGGTGATAGATCAGGATTCGTTTTTTGAGGTACATAAAGATTTTGCCGAAAACCTGGTAATAGGCTTCGCGCGGCTGGCCGGCCGGAGCATCGGCATTGTGGCTAACCAGCCAGCCTTTTTAGCCGGCGTACTGGATATCCATTCATCAACCAAAGGGGCGCGCTTTGTTCGCTTTTGCGATTGCTTTAATATCCCGCTGCTGGTATTTGAAGATGTGCCCGGCTTTTTACCCGGCACCGACCAGGAATGGAATGCCATCATCACCAACGGCGCTAAACTGCTGTACGCCTTTTGCGAAGCCACCGTTCCGCGGGTTACCGTAATTACCCGCAAAGCCTATGGGGGCGCTTACGATGTTATGAACTCCAAGCACATCGGCGCCGACATGAATTTCGCCTGGCCATCGGCCGAGATTGCCGTAATGGGCGCGAAAGGCGCGGCTGAAATTATTTTTAAACGGGAGATCAGTCATGCCGACGATCACGAAGGCAAATGGCAGGAAATGGAGCAGCTTTACGCCGATACTTTTGCCAACCCCTACCGGGCAGCCGAACGCGGTTTTATTGACGAAGTGATTGAACCCGCCGAAACAAGGGCCAAACTGATCAGTGCATTTAAAATGCTGGAAAATAAGGTAGCTAATAACCCGCGGAAGAAGCACGGGAATATTCCGTTGTAAGGTGAAAGGTAAAAGGCGAAAGGCAAAAGAAGGTTTAACGCCATGGGTGAGAATAGGGTGTAAAAAAACTTTTATCTTAGCCTTTTACCTCAAAAAACATCATCTCGTTTTTGCTACCATCCTAAAATTCGGCGCTTTCGAAAAACCTTTTACCTTTCGCCTTTATCCTTTTACCTCAAAAAATGATTACCATCGAACAGATCCGCCCCGAACTTACCTGGCGCTTACGGCAGCGGGTGTTATATCCCGGTAGCAAATTGTATGAAATGGAAATGGAAGAAGATAACCATGGCTACCATTTCGCGGCGTTTCGGGATAACGACATTATTGCCGTGGTTTCGCTTTTTAAAGATGATGATAACTGGCAGTTCCGCAAGTTCGCGGTTGATCCATCGCTGCAAAAAATGGGGATAGGCAAAGCCATGTTGCAGTATATTACCAATTTTGCCATGGAGGGCGGCGGCGCCAGGCTGTGGTGCAATGCCCGGGATACCGCCATCGGTTTTTACTTAAAGCATGGCTTTAAACATACCGGTCAGCTTTTTTCAAAAAACGGGTTTAATTACGAAATACTGGAAAAACACCTCGCTCATCAGGGAAATCTCCCTTAAAAGACATCCTAAGTTTAGCCTTACCTAAATCCTCTCCAAAGGAGATGGCTTTGAGAAACAAGGAACTCTCTCTCCTTTGGACGGGGCCGGGGCTGAGGCTCTTTCAAATAGACGATAGCAACATTTTTTTTTAAAGCGATTCCCTACTCATTCCTTCATTAAATCGGCAATAATAGCGGTGGCATAATCATTTTTTTGTTTTTGATTAGATATTTTAGCCACATCAAGCGCGGCGTCAATATCGCCCTGGGCTTCGTAAACAACGGCCAGGTTATAGGCTGCCCTGCTGGCCAGCTTAGTATCGGCGCCGTCAATAAGCGGGTTCAATACCTGGAATGCCTTATCAAACTTTCCGGCTTTAATCAACTCTACAGATGCTGCCAGCTGGTCGCCGTTAGTATATAACGGCCTGTCGTGGTAATCGGTATAGGGTAGGTAATCTTTCAATGCATCTAAAGCCGAATTCCTGATGGCATCATACAAAGGGCCCCCGTGGGCCAGCAGGCTTGAGGCATTTCCGTAAGCGTTCTCATCCTGTATCGGAGCTTTGCCCTGCAGCTTTTTAAAATAAATACCATTTGCTTCGGTTAACAAAAATGTGGTATTCAGCATCCGGGTGCGGTAAACAACAGGCTGCCCGTTGTAATAATCGCGCTCCCAAACGGTCTCGGTTTTAAAATCCTCAAACGAAAGCACATAGCGGGCTTTATATTTCTGGGCGATGGCTTTAGCCGAATCGGTATTGGCGGCAAACCTTACCGAATCAACCAGTTGAACCACCTTTACACCCGGCAACGCGTGCAGCTGCATAGCCACGTTGCTTATGGCGGTATAAGCCCCCGCCTTTAAAGATGCCAATACCCTCGGGTTGCGCGTGCGGGTTGAATCGGGCATGTAATGGTTAATGAGTACAATGGTGGTGCGGCCCGTATGGAACTGCATTTTAGGAGCGTAATCGACAGGAACGGTTACATATTGTGGCACACTGCATGAGGCCAGGAAGCCGGCAGCGAATAAGATCAGAACGAATTTAAACAGTTTCACGTTAGTAATTTTAATAGTTGCGAAAGGTAAAACATAAGCATGAATGCATTATGAAAAGCAAGTCATTTTTATATCAAACACTTCGGTGGTATAATTGTGACTATTTATTTTGAAAAACGTTTAACGCCCGTGCTAAAAATGAGCATAAAAATGAATCTTCGCCGGGTACCCGATAGTGGCTGGCGCTCGGCAGCCGGTTGCCTCCCGCCACGGTTGGTTATGCTTTTGCTCTTCCCTCAATCCGTTCAAACAGATTGCTTTTATACCTGCTAACCTTACGCAATATCATCAGCTTTATTATATTTGCTGTATAACATAACAGGTTAAACATTAACATGGCTAAAAAGAAAACTGACGCCCCGCAACATACCCCCGTTGTAAACGAATCTTCACTGGCTTTTTTCGAAAAATATATCAACAACCCCTCGCCTACCGGTTTTGAATGGAAAGGGCAGGAACTTTGGCTCGAATATTTAAAACCTTATATCGATACCCATTATGTTGACAACTACGGCACAGCAGTTGGCATTATCAATCCAAAGGCTGATTATAAAGTTGTTATTGAGGCCCATGCCGATGAAATTTCGTGGTTTGTAAACTATATTACCAGCGATGGTTTAATTTACGTGATCCGCAATGGCGGCTCCGACCACCAGATAGCCCCTTCAAAACGTGTAAACATCCATACCGATAACGGGGTGGTAAAAGCCGTTTTCGGCTGGCCGGCCATCCATACCCGTTCGGGTGGTGAAAAGGAAGAAGCCCCTACGCTCAAAAACATCTTTTTAGATTGCGGCTGCACCAGTAAAGAAGAGGTTGAAAAACTGGGCATCCATGTAGGTTGCGTAATCACTTACGAAGATGAGTTCATGATATTGAATGATCGCTATTATGTTGGCAGGGCTTTGGATAACCGTGCCGGTGGTTTCATGATTGCCGAGGTTGCCCGCCTGCTGAAAGAAAACAATGTAAAACTGCCTTTCGGTTTATATATCGTTAACGCCGTACAGGAAGAAATTGGATTGCGTGGCGCCGAGATGATCGCCCACAAAATAAAGCCCAACGTTGCCATTGTTACCGATGTTACGCATGATACGCAAACGCCGATGATCAATAAAATTGTACAGGGCGATCTGGCCTGCGGCAAAGGTCCGGTAGTATCATATGCCCCGGCGGTGCAAAACAACCTCAATAAATTACTGATAGCGAGCGCTCAGAAGGCCGGGATCCCTTTTCAGCGGCAGGCTTCATCGCGCTCAACAGGTACTGATACCGATGCTTTCGCCTATTCGAACGATGGTGTGCCTTCGGCTTTGATATCTTTGCCCTTGCGTTATATGCATACTACGGTTGAGATGATCCACAAAGAAGATGTTGACAATGTGATCAGGATGATTTATGAAACTTTACTGAACATCGAGGCCGGGCAAGATTTCAGATATATTAAATAATTGATAAAAAAACCACCCTTTAAAACAATTGGGTGGCTTTTTTATTCACTCATAAAAATCAAACGAAAACAAATTTTAACCCCCCAAAAACAAATTTCTATTTATGAAGCCAACCTTATTAATACTCGCGGCCGGAATGGCAAGCCGCTACGGAAGCATGAAACAAGTTGACGGCTTTGGCCCTAACGGTGAAACCATTATTGATTATTCAATATACGACGCTATTAAAGCAGGCTTTGGTAAAGTTACATTCATTATCCGCGAAGAGTTTGCAGACAGCTTTAAAGCAATTTTTGAGCCCAAACTGGCCGGTCGTGTTGAAACAGATTATGTTTTTCAAAGCTTTGATCTGAAGCCTTTCGGCATCGATAAAGAAATTGAACGCGCCAAACCATGGGGTACGGCCCACGCTGTGCTTGCTGCCCGCAACCAGGTAAATGAACCATTTTGCGTAATCAACGCTGATGATTATTATGGTTATGAAGCATTTGAAAAAATGGCTCAATTTTTAACTACCGAGGTCAGGGATGATCTGTACTCGCTGGTAGGCTATCAAATTGACCGTACTTTATCTGATTATGGCTCGGTATCGCGCGGTGTTTGCGAGGTTGATGAAAACGGCAACATGGTTGAAATTAACGAACGTACCGAAGTTTATTTTAAAGAAGACGGCAGTGTAGCATACAAAGATGCTACCGGCGAGCACTCGCTGCCTAACGATACCCGCGTATCGATGAACTTCTGGGGTTTTACGCCTGCCATATTTAAACAAAGCGAGCAGATGTTTGTGGATTTTGTGGCCGCTAATGAAAACAACCCGAAAGCGGAATTCTTTATCCCGCTTGCTGCCGATAAGTTGATTAAAGACGGCACAGCCGCGTTTAAGGTAATCCCGACCGGCTCAAAATGGTTCGGCGTTACCTATAAAGAAGATAAGCCTATTGTACAGAAAAGCATATCTGAGCTGGTAGCCAACGGCGTTTACCCTGAAAAGCTTTGGGACTAAATCCTTAGCTTAGCTCAAAAAAAATAAAACTCCCGTTTGCTAAGAGCCAAACGGGAGTTTTATTTTTATATGCTGATCTTTATTTATTCCTGTACTATAAAAAATGATTGCTGCTCGCCGTCATGGTAAACATGAAGGGTTTTGGTAACCACCTGGTTGTTTGAATTGATCTGAATTTTATAATCGCCGTCGGCCAGCTCGCTTAACACGTAACCTTTTGTGGCGGCAGTTTTGGTTGATACATTATCTTTTAGCAACAACTCATTTTCATTGTTATAAACGCGTACAACTGATTTGCCGCTAACTGATTGGGCAAATTCCATTTTGATGCCGCGATCGTTACCTAACACGCTGAAGCTTACCACTTCTTTGGCTTTAGGAGTAACATCGGCAGCTTTAGCGGCTGTAGCAGCAAAAACACCTGCGCTTAATAAGAAAAATAATGCTGATAATTTTATTGAGGTTTTCATGATTTTGAATATTTAAAATGTTGTTGATATTGTGTGTTTGTTATTTTCAATGATCAAATGAACAACATTATTTTCACCCGCTAAAAAGCGTTATACCAGCGCCTTAAACTTATATACCAATAGCCGAAAGCATTCGGCAAACGCCAAAAACGCATAAATTATCCATATTTTACAAGTTGATCTAAAAATCCAGGGTGTTGATCGGTAGTTTAAGCTGGTTGATCGAATACGAAGTATTTGTTACCTGCAAATACGCATTTTGTAAAACCAATAAAATTTAGCTGCGTTGCTTTCTTATACCTCCAACTAAAACGGCAGCTAAAGCATGAATGCAGAGATCATAGGCAACGTACAGGGCGTTAAACAACAGGATGGCGTTTTAATCCTCAAAACCGCCGAAGCGGAAGCAAGGGTTTATAGCTATAGCCCCACCATTATCAGGGTAAATATCAGTAAACAGCATCTGGAAAGGGATGAATCCTTCGCGGTGATCCGGCAACCGGTGACCGGTTTTGATTTTGATGAATCGTCGGCTTATATTGATGTTTTTACCCCGGCGCTTAAATTGCGCATCCAGAAATCGCCTTTGAGGTTTAATTTTTTCACCAACACAGGCATGCCCTTAAGCGCTGATGATGAGCGTTACGGAACTACCTGGCAAGGCGAACGGGTAATTACCTATCGTAAAATTTATGCTGATGAAAAATTTATCGGCCTTGGTGAAAAGGCGGGCGATTTGAACCGTCGCGGCACATCATACACCAACTGGAATACCGATGCGGTAGATTATACGCCCAAAACCGACCCCTTGTATAAAACCTTCCCGTTCTTTATTGGCCTGCACAGCGGCCTTACCTACGGGTTGTTTTTTGATAACACGCACAAAAGCTATTTTGATTTCGGCGCATCTACCGATGAGCAGATGAGTTGGTTCGGTGCCGATGGCGGCGATATGAACTACTATTTTTTCGGCGCGCAGGGGGTTGCGCAAATCATTGAAGATTATACCTGGCTTACCGGCCGGATGGAAATGCCGCCGCTCTGGAGCCTCGGTTATCAGCAATGCCGGTGGAGCTACATGAGCAGCGACGAGGTGTTGAAGATAGCCAAAACATTTCGGGATAAGCAGATCCCCGCCGATGTGATCTATTGCGATATCGATTACATGGACAATTTCAAGATCTTCACCTGGAACAAAGAAACATTTCCTGAACCCAAAAAGATGATCGACGAGTTGAAGCAATTGGGCTTTAAGCTGGTCACCATTGTTGATCCGGGAATTAAGATAGAAAACGGCTACAAGCAATACGACGAGGGCCTCGATAAAGGCTACTTTGCCACCTACCCCGATGGCGAAAACTATACGGGCTATGTGTGGCCGGGCCGCTGCCATTTCCCCGATTTTTTCAGGGAGGAGGTACGCGAATGGTGGGGATCGGCATTTACAGCACTTGCCGAGCCGGGTGTTGATGGTTTTTGGAATGACATGAATGAGCCCGCCGTTTGGAACCAGAACATTCCCTGGATGGTAAAGTTCGGCGATAAATATATGCCCGAGGTACGCAACGCCTACGGCATGCAAATGGCCCGGGCTACTTACGAGGGGACACGAGAGATATTAGGCAATAAACGCCCCTTTGTACTCACCCGGGCGGCTTATGCCGGTACACAACGCTATTCGGCCATCTGGACGGGCGATAACACCGGTACAGATGAGCACCTGCTGTTCGGTCAGCGCCTGGTTAATAGCTTAGGCATTACCGGAATGAGTTTTACAGGTGTTGACATCGGCGGCTTCAGCGGCAACCCTACACCAGAGTTAATGGTTCGCTGGAACTCGTTGGGTACCTATACCCCGATGTTCCGTAACCACGCCATACAAGGCAGCAAAATGCGCGAACCATGGGAATGGGGCGAAGAATATGAACAGATTATTAAAAAAGATATTGAGCAGCGGTATAAACTACTTCCTTATATCTACTCGGGCTTTTATCAATCAACCCAGACAGGCCTGCCGCTAAGCCGTACACTGGCCATTGAACATGCTTTCGACGACAGTGTTTATGATATCCGTTTTCAAAACCAGTTTATGTTTGGCAATTCCATTTTGGTGGCCCCGGTTGTGAGTACCGAATTAACAGCAGATGTTTACCTGCCCGAAGGATCGTGGTACCGTTTTGGGTCGGATAAGATTTATGAGGGCGGGCAGGTTATTCATGTGCCCTCCCCACTAACCGATTTGCCGGTGTTTATAAAAGCAGGCGGTATAATCCCGATGCAAAGCGGTGTGCAAAATACAAGCGAGCAGGGTGACGGCATTTTATATATCCATGTTTGGAACGGAGCTGAACCCAACAGCTTTGTTTATTATGAAGACGATGGTACATCGTACGATTACGAGCAGGGTGTTTATTATAAGAGGTTGATCAGTTTTGATCCGGTGAAGATAGTGTTGCGCTTATCGCCTGTCCAAGGTGTTTTTAAATCAAGATTTGAACAGCTAAGGATTGTTTTGCATGGGTTTGGGGAAAAAGGATTAAAAGATGAGCTGATTGAAAATACAACAGAAGAAATCGTAATTGAATTTTAAAATTCTATAGAATGCTGATTATATTGGGCTAAGTATTTTAACGATGGCCAATACCTTTTCACAGATTTATCTTCAGTTCGTTTTCGCCGTTAAAGGCAGGGAAAGCCTAATTTCGAAAAGTAATAAGGAGGAATTGCATAAATATATTACGGTACTGATACAAAATCGTGGTGTTAAACTGCTTGCCATTAATTGCATGCCTGATCATACCCATATTTTTGTTGGCTACAAACCAAGTATCTTAATTTCTGATTTTGTAAAGGAAATTAAAGTTGAGAGCAATGAATTTATCAACAGTAAAGGTTGGGTACGAGGAAAATTCAGTTGGCAGGAAGGTTATGGTATTTTTTCATATTCTCACTCGCAGATTGATTCCGTAGTAAAGTATATCCAAAACCAGGAAATTCATCACCAGAAAAAGTCATTTAAGCAGGAGTTCACAAAGTTATTGGAGAAATTTGAAATTCCTTTTGAAGAGAGATATTTGTTCGATTTCTGGTAATAAAGCTTGCCGTGGATGATTTGCGTGATTGATATAGGAGGCACCTACGGAGCCAGGAATACCCATTCATTTTCCTACAAACATGGTACTCCTACGGAGTTGTAGCTGCGCATGGTTTTCAAACTCCGTAGGAGTACCATGTTTGTAGCCAAAATTGTTTCAGCATATTGGCTCCGCAGGTGCCTCCTTCTACGCCCTGCTATCCCGTTTCAATCCCAGAAAAAAAGCCCGGTCTGGAACTAACCAAACCGGGCTTTATATTATCGAAACGAAATCGATTATTTCACTTCTTCAAAATCAACGTCTGTTACTGTATCAGCGTTATCCTGGGCGCCTGCGCCTGGCTGGCCACCGTTTGGCGCGCCCTGGGCTGCCTCGGCAGAAGCTTTGTACATATCTTCAGAGGCTGCGGTCCACGCTGTGTTCAACTCGGTCTGAGCGGCTTCGATAGCATCGAAGTTCTTAGCTGCATAAGCCTCTTTCAATTTAGCCAAACCAGCTTCGATAGGCGCTTTTTTATCAGCAGGGATCTTATCGCCATACTCTTTCAGTTGCTTTTCTGTCGAGAAGATCAGGGCATCAGCACCGTTCAGTTTTTCAACTTCCTCTTTTGCCTTTCTGTCAGCATCAGCGTTGGCTTCAGCTTCGTCCTTCATCTTTTTGATCTCGGCATCAGTTAAGCCAGATGAAGCTTCGATACGGATTTTTTGCTCTTTACCGGTAGCTTTATCTTTAGCAGATACATGCAGGATACCGTTGGCATCAATATCGAAAGTTACTTCAATCTGAGGCACACCGCGAGGTGCTGGTGGGATACCATCCAGGTGGAAACGGCCGATAGTACGGTTACCTGCAGCCATTGGACGCTCACCTTGCAAAATGTGGATCTCAACAGATGGCTGGCTATCGCTGGCAGTTGAGAAAGTTTCTGATTTTTTAGTTGGGATCGTAGTATTTGCCTCAATCAGTTTGGTCATCACACCACCCATGGTTTCAATACCTAATGAAAGCGGGGTAACGTCCAATAACAATACATCCTTAACCTCACCGGTTAATACACCACCCTGGATAGCAGCACCGATGGCCACAACCTCATCCGGGTTAACACCTTTTGAAGGCGCTTTACCAAAGAATTTTTGTACGGCTTCCTGGATAGCAGGGATACGGGTTGAACCACCTACTAAAATCACTTCGTCAATATCAGAAGTGCTTAAACCGGCATTTTTCAGGGCCGATTTACAAGGCTCAATAGTACGTTTGATCAGGCTGTCGGCAAGTTGCTCAAATTTAGCACGGGTTAAAGTTTTAACTAAGTGCTTAGGCATACCGTCAACAGCAGTGATGTAAGGTAAGTTAACCTCAGTTTGAGCTGAGCTTGATAACTCGATTTTAGCTTTCTCAGCCGATTCTTTTAAACGTTGTAAAGCCATTGGGTCTCTACGCAGGTCTAAACCTTCGTCAACCTTAAACTCGTCGGCTAACCAATCGATAATTACCTGGTCAAAGTCGTCACCACCTAAGTGTGTATCACCATCGGTTGCTTTTACTTCAAATACGCCATCACCTAATTCCAGTACAGATACGTCATGAGTACCGCCACCGCAGTCAAACACAACTATCTTCATATCTTTATGCGCTTTATCAAAGCCGTAAGCCAAAGCAGCAGCAGTAGGCTCGTTAATGATACGGCGAACTTTTAAACCGGCAATTTCACCGGCTTCTTTAGTAGCCTGGCGTTGCGCATCGTTAAAGTAAGCAGGTACGGTAATAACCGCTTCGGATACTTCGGTGCCTAAAAAGTCTTCGGCGGTTTTCTTCATTTTTTGAAGGATCATGGCCGAGATTTCTTGCGGCGTATATTTACGGTCGCCAATTTCAACACGAGGAGTGTTATTGTCGCCCTTAACTACCTTGTAAGGTACACGGGCAACCTCGCTTGATACTTCGCTAAACTGGTTACCCATAAAGCGTTTAATCGACGAAATGGTTTTGGTAGGGTTAGTGATGGCCTGGCGTTTTGCAGGATCACCAACTTTACGTTCGCCATTATCAATAAAAGCTACTACAGACGGCGTAGTACGTTTACCCTCGCTGTTTGCTATAACTACAGGCTCGTTACCTTCCATTACAGCAACGCAGGAGTTTGTTGTTCCTAAGTCGATTCCAATTATTTTAGACATATATGATTGTTTTTCGTTATTGATTTATTGTTTACTAACCTCTGCTGTTTATCAATGCCTGTGCCAATATACCGATGGCAGTAAAATTTAACTTTTATTGTCAGTTCATACCGAGGGCGGCAGTTTGGCTTACACTGCAATGACAGGTTGGCAGAACCAAAAGAGGTTAAAGGGAAAAGGTTAAGGGCGAAAGGTTTCTTTGCGTTTGCTATTTGTCAGGATATAATTTAACTTGTTCCTGAACTTTAAACATTATCATGAAATATATCAGGGAAGGTAATAACCGCTTCGGAACAGTACTCTATACCATCGACGGAAATTACGTACGCAAAGGCCAGGGCCGATTTGGCGATATCCTGTATACCATAGATGGTAAAATAGTGAAGCAAGGCCAGGGCATGTTTGGCGAGGTTGTTTGCAATATTGATGACAACCTGATCAGGAAGGGTCGCACGCTGTTTGGCGATGTGCTGTATAATATCGATGGCCGTTTTGTGCGGGAGGGCCGGAGCAGGTTTGGGGAGATTAAGTTTTATATTGATGAGTGAGGGGGATATTAATGGCAATTATATTAAAAGGCCTATTTCTTCAGCGACATCCGCTTAAATATTCATTACCTTTGGTTCTATACCGCTTTTAAATGATTATTAAAAGATTAATATTAGAAAATTGGAAAAACTTTCCGATTGTTGATGTCGACCTGAATGACAGAGTATTTATTGTCGGTCCAAATGCTGCCGGAAAATCAAATTTATTAGATTCAATTAGATTCTTAAGGGATGTAGTAAAACAAGGCGGTGGTTTACAGTATGCCGTAGAAAACCGCGGAGGTATTCGAAAAATTCGCTCTTTATCTGCGAGAGCAATTTCACATGTGTCAATAGAAATGCATTTAGGAGAACCTAATGATGAAACTCCTAAATGGAAGTATAAATTAGTTTTCAAGCACACTGGTGGTGGGCTTTTCAAAAATGAAGTAGCAATAACGCGTGAAAGTGTTTGGTCAAGAGAAAAATCAGATTATATTTTAAATCGTCCTAATGCAGCAGAAGAAGACTCTGAAACGCTAAAATATACACATTTAGAGCAGATTACGACTAACAAAGGGTTTAGAGAGATATACAATTTTTTTAGTGAAATCCAGTATCTTCATATTGTACCTCAGTTGGTTAGAGATCACAACTCTTATTTTTTATCAAAAGATAAAGAGGACTTCTATGGCCGCAATTTTCTTGAAAAGATCTCCGTGGTGAATGATCGTACGAAGAAAGCTTATTTAAGAAGTATTAATGAGGTTCTAAAATTAGCGGTTCCTCAAATTGAAAGTCTTGAATTTAAAAAAGACAATGTAGGTATTCCGCACTTAGAAGCCAGATATTTGCACTGGAGGGCGAAAGGCAACAAGCAGCAAGAAGATCAATTCTCCGATGGAACCTTAAGATTGATAGGCTTATTATGGGCTTTATTAGATGGTAGTGAAACCGTTTTGTTAGAAGAACCTGAAATTAATCTTCATTCAGAGATAATTAAACAATTGCCTGAATTTATTTCAAGCCTTCAAAGAAGAAAGTCAAAAACAAGACAGGTGATCATAACCACTCATAGTTATGAGATGTTGGATAATTCCGGTATAAGCAGCGAAGAAATATTAATACTTATTCCATCTAAAGAAGGCACTGCTATAGAAGTTGCTTCTAATCTAAACGAAATTAATTCTATCATACAAGCAGGGTTTACTCCTGCACAAGCAACTATCAAGATTACCTCGCCTAAAGACATATCGAAGATCTCACAGCTCAAATTATTTTAGATGGAATCTATTTATATTGCAGGCGAAGATGATGTAACAAAAGCCTGCTTAAGAAAAATAATATCACACTACGCTCCTGATTCAAAAATTATCACTGAGCTACCGGCAAGAGGAGGGCAATTAAAAAGCTTAATTGAGAATTTCAATAAGTTATCACTCGCTTATCCTGTTATATTATTGATGGATTTAGATGCTGCGAATTGTGCTCCGTTATTAAAAGCAGAATGTTTTAAAGGAATTAAGCAGTCGAATAGTTTTATATTTAACATAGCCTGCGATGAAGCGGAAGCTTGGCTCATGTCTGATAGAAGCACATTTGCAAAATATTTTAAAGTACCTTTAGATTCTATTCCAGCCGTAGGAAACATCGGCAGTAAAATGAAACCTTATAAAGAATTGGCCTTTAAATATAAGTCTAGTTTATTTTTAACACGTGATCTTATTTTAAAATCCACGGATAGCAATTATATTAAGATGATGCACCCCAAGGTAGGAGCGAGTAAAGGGCCTGAATATAATATGGCTATAATTCCCTTTATCGACAGCCATTGGGACATTGAAGAAGCCAGGTTAAATTCCGATAGTTTGAATAAGACGATTTTACGGATTGAGAAATATATTCAAAATCAAAGATCAATAGTTAAAAAAAGTAAATAATAAGATATGTATCTAATATTCAGTAACTTATACAAAATCGCTACCTTCTCTGATACTTAAGACACCACAAAGGCTTATCCTATTGCCTTGAATTGCATAACAAATAGCTGTACTTTATCGCTATGCATCCATTTTTGATAAGCGAAGTTAATTTTGCCCGTCTGTCGGCGGTTTAGCGCAGTATAACCCAAGGTGTAAACAGGTCAAGTCCCTAACTTAAAGCCAATAAATAAACATATCATCTACTTCGATGAGGCGCCATAACTCAAATAACAAATCTTTTTACTGATTTCCAGTAACGTAATTCAGAGACTTTAAGTGATTTGGTACCACGGTGTACGCTTCACTAAACCCACGGCAGTAAACAATCAAAAAATCCATGCAAGTCAATAAAAACAAAATCGGCCCGCTCAAATAAGTGGGCCGATTTCTGTATCTGTTAAGCTGAATAATTAATTATTCGCCTTTTTCAGCGTTTTCTTCGTTTTCAGAAGTTGCGGGCGCTTCAGCAGCCGGTTCTTCTTTAACGTCTTCAACAACTACAGCTTCATCAGCAGCTACAGGAGCAACAGCTTTAGCTTTTGAACCACCACGACGACGGGTTGATTTTTTAGCAGGAGCAGCAGCGTCAGCACCGTAAACAGTGTTGTAATCAACAAGCTCAATGATTGCCATTTCAGCGTTATCGCCTAAACGGTTTTCTAACTTGATGATACGGGTGTAACCACCCGGGCGGTTAGCAATTTTCTCAGCAACCTCGCGGAAAAGGATCGCGGTAGCGTCTTTATCCTGCAGGTAGCTAAACACTGTACGGCGTGAGTGCGTAGTATCGTTTTTTGATTTTGTTAAAAGTGGCTCAACATAACCGCGTAAAACTTTTGCTTTTGCTAATGTTGTAGTAATACGCTTGTGTAAAATAAGCGAAGTTGCCATGTTAGCCAACATCGCTTTGCGGTGGGCTGTAGTACGGCCTAAGTGATTGTTTTTGTTTCCGTGTCTCATTGTTTTATATATTTCACGTGCATACCGTTGGGCGATAGGCTCAAGCCCTCGGAATTATGCTTTCGCTTAATTAATATTAGTGCAAAAAAAAGAGAGGTTTGAGCTAAGACTAATCTCTTATCTCAAACCTCTAATCTCTTCTTATTCTTCGTCTAACTTAAATTTAGACAGGTTCATGCCAAAAGACAAGCCTTTTGATTTCACCAGGTCCTGAATCTCGGTTAACGATTTTTTACCAAAATTTCTGAATTTCAGCATATCGGCAACATCGTACGATACCAGATCAGCAAGGCTGCGGATATCGGCAGCTTTTAAGCAGTTAAGGGCACGTACCGATAGGTCAAGATCAACCAGTTCGGTTTTAAGGATCTTGCGCATGTGCAGAATCTCTTCATCAACCTCTTTGGTTTCTTCTTTAGCCTGTGCTTCAAGCATCATGTTTTCATCGCTGAACAGCATGAAGTGCTGGATCAGGATCTTGGCTGCTTCTTTTAAAGCATCTTCAGGGTGGATCGAACCATCAGTGGCAATATCCAATACTAATTTTTCATAGTCGGTTTTTTGCTCAACACGATAGTTTTCGATAGTATATTTTACGTTTTTGATCGGCGTATAGATCGAATCGATAGCGATAACGCCAACATTAGCGTCAGGATTTTTATTTTCCTCGCTTGGTACGTAACCACGGCCTTTACCTACAGTAAGCTCAACTTCAAGCGTTACTGATGGGTCCATGTTGCAAAGTACCAGATCAGGATTTAATACAGTAAAGTTGTTTGAGAATTTAGTGATGTCTCCAGCTTTAAATGCATCCTGGCCATTTACAATAACAAATATTTTCTCGCTGTCGCCAGATTCGCCTGTTTTCTTAAAACGAACTTGTTTAAGATTAAGGATGATCTCGGTTACGTCTTCAACAACACCCTTAATGGTTGAAAATTCGTGCGTAACTCCTGAAAAACGAACAGAAGTGATAGCAAAACCTTCAAGAGATGAAAGTAAGATACGACGCAGAGCATTACCAATGGTTACACCGAAACCTGGTTCTAACGGACGAAATTCAAACGTACCATCAAAATCATTTGCTTTCTGCATGATAACCTTGTCTGGTTTTTGAAATGCTAAAATTGCCATTTATATCCTTTATTTATTGTTTACTTGATAATTGATTTGAGATATGGAATTTGAGATGCGAAACTTAGCTCCGGCGTAACAAACCAATATTCAAACCCTTTTGTTTTTTTCTATATATACGAAAACCAGAAATGAGATTTGAAAAAACTTCCAAATCTCACATCTGATAGGCTCATATCTTATTTAGAGTACAACTCGACGATCAGGTTTTCCTTGATGTTTTCAGGAATTTCGTCGCGGTTAGGGTAGTTAAGGAACTTACCGGTTAAGGTATTTGCGTCCCACTCCAACCAGCTGTATTTGTTGATTCTTCTGCCGGCTACCGAATTGGTGATGGCTTCTAATGATTTAGATTTTTCACGTACAGCTACCACGTCGCCTGCTTTTAAAGCGTATGAAGCGATGTTTACCACAGCACCGTTAACAGTGATATGTTTGTGGTTAACCAACTGACGGGCTGCCGAACGAGTAGGCGCGATACCTAAACGGAAAACAGCGTTATCTAAACGGGCTTCCAAAAATTTCAACAGGTTTTCACCGGTGATACCTTCTTTAGCTGATGCACGGTGAAAAAGGTTTTCGAACTGACGTTCCAATACACCGTAAGTATATTTTACTTTTTGTTTCTCTTGCAGCTGAGTAGAGTACTCAGATTGTTTGCCACGGCGTTTTGATGCACCATGCTGACCCGGAGGGTAGTTTTTACGTTCTAATGCTTTATCCGGACCGAAGATGGCTTCGCGGAAACGACGGGCAATTTTGGATTTTGGTCCTGTATATCTGGCCATTTTGTGTTGTTCTTAAAGTATCATGCAACCTGCAGCTGCAGAATCTTAGCTTTAAAATCTGTTAATTAAACTCTTCTTCTTTTTGAAGGACGGCAACCGTTATGCGGAAGCGGTGTAATATCTTTAATCGTAGTTACTTCGATACCTGCAGTTTGCAAAGTACGGATAGCAGACTCACGACCGGCACCTGGGCCTTTTACAAACACCTCAACTTTACGCAAGCCTAAGTCGTAAGCAACTTTACCGCAATCGGCAGCAGCTTGTGAGGCAGCGTATGGAGTGTTCTTTTTTGAACCTTTGAAACCCATTTTACCGGCAGACGACCATGAAATAGCCTGGCCTGTTTTATTGGTAAGGGTGATGATGATGTTGTTAAAAGTAGCATTGATGTGTGCTTCGCCGACCGGCTCAATTACAACAATGCGTTTTTTGGTAACTTTTTTAGCTTTAGCCATTTTTTTAATTATTGAATTAATGAATTACTGAATTAGCGAATAATCCGGACCCATTAATTATACTGTCAAATGAGGTAATCCTGATGCCTTAAAGGTTATTAAGCGGCAATAAGCCAACCGCTAACCTTTAACCACCAATCACTATTTAGTAGCTTTTTTCTTGTTAGCAACTGTTTTACGTTTACCTTTACGGGTACGTGAGTTGTTTTTAGTACGCTGACCACGTAATGGCAAACCTTTACGGTGACGTGTACCACGGTAGCAACCAATATCCATCAAACGTTTAATGTTAAGCTGTACTTCTGAACGTAAAGCACCTTCAACTTTAATCTGATCGTTGATGATACCACGTATAGCAGCTAACTGATCATCGGTCCAGTCTTGTACTTTGATATTTACGTCGATACCTGCTTCAGCTAAAATGCGTTGAGCTGTTGAGCGGCCGATGCCGTAAATGTAAGTAAGTCCGATCTCTCCTCTTTTATTCTTTGGTAAATCAATACCTGAAATCCTTGCCATATTTTTTATTTAGTGATTTAGTGACTTAGTGATTGGGTGAGCCTTTGTGTTGATAAAAATCAGCAACTCACTAATTCACTAACTCAAAATTAATTTTTCTTAGCCCTGGCGTTGTTTAAACTTCGGGTTCTTTTTGTTAATAACGTAAAGTTTCCCGTTGCGGCGGATGATTTTGCAATCTGCGCTGCGTTTTTTGATGGATGCTCTAACTTTCATCTTTTTATTTATATCTATAGGTTATTCTACCCTTTGTTAAATCGTACGGACTCATCTCCAGTTTCACCCTGTCGCCAGGAAGAATTTTGATGTAGTGCATGCGCATTTTACCGGATATGTGCGCTATAATCTCATGACCATTTTCAAGTTCAACACGAAACATTGCGTTTGACAATGCCTCCCTAATTGTACCGTCCTGCTCAATCGAAGATTGTTTAGCCATATTTTACTGATTATTACTTAATTATCCGCCCTAAAACCGGGATGCAAAATTAATAAAAAATTATTTAATTATTATTTTTTTCTTTTAAAACATTTTCTACGTATTCAAACGTCGATAAAATGTCGGGTTTACCCTTTCCTACCGCTACAGTATGCTCATAGTGGGCGCTTGGCTTCTTATCAACGGTTGATACCGTCCAACCATCATCCCAAAACTTAACACCGGCACGGCCTGCGTTAATCATCGGCTCAATGGCTATTACCATACCTTCTTCAAGTTTGGTGCCTGATCCGCGCTTACCGTAATTGGGTACTTCGGGTTTTTCGTGTAACTGCCTGCCCACGCCATGCCCAACCAGTTCTTTTACCACGCCAAATCCATTTTTCTCTGCATGCTCCTGCACCGCGTAACCGATATCGCCTATGCGCATCCCGGCTACCGCTTTTTCAACGCCAAGCTTTAAACACTCCTGCGTAACACGCATCAGCTTCTTCACTTCGTCGCTCACCTCGCCAATGGCAAAGGTGTAGGCCGAATCGCCCACGTATTTGTTCAGTACCACCCCGCAATCAACCGATACCAGGTCGCCTTCCTTCAGAATATATTTGCCGGGGAAACCGTGTACTACCTGATCGTTAAGTGAGATACAGAGAGAATATGGAAATCCGTGATAATTTAAAAAGGCTGGAATGCCCCCATTATCACGGATAAAAGTTTCAGCAAGCCTGTCGAGTTCAATGGTTGATACTCCCGGTCCTATAACCTTTGCAATTTCGGCATGGGTTTTTGAAACCAGCAGGGAACTTGCCCTGATCAACTCAATTTCCTCGGCAGACTTGTAAATAATTTTCGACATGTTTTAGATGGCTGTCGGGGTTGTTCCGGCAGCTGCAGGCATAGCTGTACGTCCTTTAATACGCCCGGTTTTCATCAAACCATCGTAATGGCGCATCAACAGGTGGCTTTCAATCTGCTGTAAGGTATCCAGCACAACACCTACAAGGATAATGAGCGATGTACCGCCGAAAAACCTTGCAAATATCGGTGATATGCCAACCAAACTTGCAAATGCAGGTATGATAGCTATGATAGCCAAAAATACCGAACCTGGTAAAGTAATCCTTGATATTACGGCGTCAATAAAATCGGCTGTGCTTTTGCCTGGTTTAATGCCCGGTATAAAACCACCGTTCTTTTTCATATCGTCAGCCATCTGGTTAGGGTTAACTGTAATAGCTGTATAGAAATAAGTGAACAGGATGATCAGGATACCGAACAACAGGTTATGCTGCCATGAATTATAGTTAGCCAAAGCAATCAGGATCCCGTTTGATGAAATGTTGGGGAAAAACTGCGATACCGTTTGCGGAATAAACATCAATGCCTGGGCAAAAATGATAGGCATTACACCTGCAGCATTTACCTTTAAAGGTATATACTGGCGCACGCCGCCATATTGTTTATTACCTACAATACGTTTTGCGTATTGAACCGATATTTTACGTGTTCCCTGTACAATCAGGATAGTAAACATTACCACGCCTATAAGCGCCACAATCTCCACAATAAAACCAATTAAACCGCCGGCACCGCTGTTACGCGCAACAAACTCAGTACCGAAAGCACCTGGTAACTGGGCGATGATACCCACCATGATGATCAGCGAAATACCGTTGCCTATACCTTTATCGGTAATTTTTTCACCAAGCCACATTACAAATAATGTACCGGCTGTTAATACGAAGGTATTAACGATGATGAATGTAAACGGATCTGTTATCGTCCTGGCATCAACCGGAACCTGTGATTTAACGTAAGCGATAGCCTGTAAAAACGTAATACCTATGGTAAGGTAACGCGTCCATTGGTTAAGTTTGTTACGACCGCTTTCACCTTCCTTTTGCAATTTGGTGAAATAAGGTACGGCAATGCCCAGCAGTTGCACCACAATTGAAGCCGAAATGTAAGGCATTACACCTAACGCGAAAATAGAGGAACGTGAAAACGATCCTCCCGCAAACATATTCAGCAATCCTATTAATCCTTCTGCTTTTTGGCTTGATACCGATGAGTAGTTAACACCCGGTAAAATTACGTATGAGCCTACACGATATATTAGAAGAAACAGGAGCGTATTAATAATACGCACCCTTAAATCTTCGATTTTCCAGATATTGGATAATGTGGTGAAAAATTTCTTCATTGAAATTATAACTTAACAATGGTACCACCTGCTGCTTCGATAGCTTTTTGAGCTGTAGCAGTAAATGCATGTGCTTTAACCTCTACTTTGGCAGTAAGCTCGCCGCGGCCCAGGATCTTAACCTGGTCGTTGCGTGAAGCCAAACCGTGCTCTTTCAAAGTTTCCAGATCCACTACGGTAAGTGAATATTTGGTAACCAGATCCTGAAGTACGTCAAGGTTTACACCGGTGTACTCAACACGGTTAGGGTTTTTAAAGCCAACTTTAGGCACACGGCGCTGTAAAGGCATCTGACCGCCTTCAAAGCCCACTTTAGTGCTGGTGCCCGAACGTGAACCGGCGCCTTTGTGGCCACGGGTTGACGTACCACCACGGCCAGAACCTGTACCACGGCCAATACGTTTTCTATTTTTGGTTGAACCTTCTGCAGGTTTTAAATTACTTAAATTCATGATATTAAATATTTTCAACCGCTACCAGGTGGTTCACTTTCCTAACCATCCCAACTATAGCAGGTGTAGCCTCAACTTCCACACTGTGGTTAATTTTACGCAAGCCTAAAGCTTCGATTGTTTTTTTCTGGCGTTCCGTTCTGTCGATCACGCTCTTAATCTGTGTTATTTTGATCTTAGCCATGACTGATTATCCGTTAAAAACTTTACCTAAACTAATACCGCGCTGTTGTGCTACTGTATTGGCATCACGTAACTGGGCTAATGCCGATACGGTTGCTTTTACCACGTTGTGCGGATTTGATGAACCTTTTGATTTTGCCAATACGTTGTGGATACCGGCCGACTCTAATACGGCACGCATCGCACCACCTGCAATTACACCGGTACCGTTAGCAGCTGGTTTAATGAAAACAAAACCACCGCTAAATTTACCAATTTGTTCGTGAGGTACGGTTCCGTTAATTACCGGAACTTTTACCAGGTTCTTTTTAGCATCATCAATGCCTTTTGCAATAGCTTCAGTTACCTCTTTAGCTTTACCTAAGCCGTAACCTACAACACCGTTTTCATCACCTACTACCACAATGGCAGAGAAGCTGAAAGTACGGCCGCCTTTGGTTACTTTGGCAACACGCTGTATGCTTACCAAGCGGTCTTTCAATTCGATCTCGCTTGTTTTTACTCTTTTTATGTTGATTGTCGACATTTCTCTGTTCGATTAAAAGTTTAAACCACCTTCACGTGCACCTTCTGCCAATGATTTAACACGGCCGTGGTACAAGTAACCGTTCCTGTCAAAAACCACATCTTTAATACCTGCAGCAAGCGCTTTCTGGGCTACCAGTTTGCCTACAGCTACCGATTGATCTGATTTTGAACCATTAGCTGCAAAATCTTTTGATAAAGATGATGCTGAAACTAATGTTTTACCGGCAACATCGTCAATGATCTGCGCATAAATTCCTTTATTGCTCCTAAATACTGACAGGCGGGGACGCTCTGCTGAACCCGAAAGGCGTTTCCTGATGCCTTTTTTAATCCTGTCTCTTCTTGATAATTTAGCTCCCATGACGATTATTTTTTAGATGCTGATTTACCTGCTTTTCTTCTCAAAATCTCGCCTGCAAACTTGATACCTTTACCTTTGTAAGGCTCTGGAGCACGTAACGAACGGATTTTAGCTGCCACCTGGCCAATCAACTGTTTGTCGATCGATTCGAGGATGATGGTTGGGTTTTTACCCTTATCAGCAGTGGTTGTAACTTTAATTTCCTGCGGTAATTCAAATACATAGTGGTGAGAGTAACCCAACACTAAATCTAAAGTATTACCTGTATTGGTAGCGCGGTAACCTACACCCACTAATTCCTGGGTTACTTTATAACCTTCGGTTACGCCAATTACCATGTTGTTTAAAAGCGCGCGGTATAAACCGTGTAACGCTTTATGACGTTTTTGATCAGACGGGCGCTGAACCAGCAGCTGGCCATCTTCCTGTGCAATAGTGATATCGCTATCAACCGCTTGCTCTAACTGTCCTTTAGGGCCTTTTACAGTAACAACATTATCTGCTGATACGGTAACGGTTACTCCCTGCGGCAGTGCTATCGGTGCTTTTCCTACTCTTGACATTGCTTTAAATTTCTCCTATTAATAAACGTAGCATAAAACCTCACCGCCTACATTTTGCTGACGGGCTTCTTTATCAGACATAACGCCTTTAGAAGTTGACAGGATGGCGATTCCTAAACCATTTAATACGCGCGGCATGTTTTCCATACCTGCATATTTCCTCAAACCTGGTTTACTTACGCGTGAGATGCTGCGGATAGCAGAAACTTTAGTTATCGGGTGGTATTTCAAAGCAACTTTGATGCTGCCTTGCGGACCATTTTCCTCAAACTTGTAATTAGCGATGTAACCTTTGTCGAAAAGCACCTTGGTGATTTCCTTTTTCAGATTTGATGCAGGAATTTCAACAACCCTATGGTTGGCTTTAATAGCATTCCTTACTCTTGTAAGATAATCTGCGATTGGATCTGTATTCATTTTATTGGGTTATGATGGTGGTTTCCTTCCGGTAACATCCCGGGCGACCTTCCATCGGTTAATTCATTCATTTAGAGCTCAATGCATAAAGCAAAAAGCCTAAAGCTTTTACGCCTTACGCTTTTCGCCTTTTGCTTTCAGCTTTTTGCTTACCAGCTTGCTTTTTTTACTCCCGGGATTTTGCCTTCAAGAGCCATTTCACGGAATGTAACACGTGAGATGCCAAACTGACGCATATAACCACGAGGGCGGCCGGTTAACTTGCAACGGTTGTGCAGTTTTACCGGTGATGATGCTTTTGGTAATTTATCTAAAGCTGCGTAATCGCCTGCCTCTTTTAAAGCAGCCCTTTTCTCAGCATATTTAGCTACTAATTTTGCGCGCTTTACTTCACGTGCTTTTACACCTTCTTTAGCCATTGCTATTTTGATTTTTAAATGGTAAACCAAATTGTTTCAACAACTCCAATGCTTCAACATCGTTTGTTGCGGAGGTTACAAAGGTAATATCCATACCTTGAATTTTATTGATTTTATCAATGTTTATTTCAGGGAAGATAATTTGCTCTGTAATACCTAAAGTATAGTTGCCGCGGCCGTCAAAACCTTTATCATTGATGCCTTTGAAATCACGGATACGTGGCAAGGCAACAGCGATCAAACGATCCAGAAACTCATACATGGTATTATCGCGTAAAGTAACACGTACGCCTACCGGCATATTTTTACGCAATTTGAAGTTTGAGATATCTTTTTTAGATTTTGAAGATACTGCCTGCTGACCGGTAATGGTAGTTAACTCATTGATGGTGTTCTCGATCAGTTTTTTATCGGTAGTAGCACCGCCAACACCCTGGTTAATGGCAATTTTCTGCAACTTAGGAACCTGCATTACGCTTTTGTACTGAAATTTATCTTTCAGCGCGGTACGGATTTCCTCTTTGTATTTCGATTTTAATCTTGGTACGTAAGTCATTACTTAATTTCCTCCCCTGATTTTTTTGCTACCCTTACTAATTTGCCGGCATCGTTTAATTTACGGCCAACACGGGTTGTTTCACCTGTTTTAGGATCAACCAACGCCAGGTTCGAAATATGTATAGCAGCTTCTTGTTTAACAATTCCGCCGTTAGGGTTGGCTGCATTAGGTTTGGTGTGTTTAGATACCATGTTGGCACCTTCAACAACCGCCCTGTTTTTGTCAACCAAAACCTCAACTACTTTACCCTGAGTTCCTTTAGCATCACCGGCAATAACTTTAACCAGGTCGCCTTTACGGATCTTTAATTTTACTTTCTTTTCCATGTTACAATACCTCCGGTGCTAATGATACAATTTTCATAAATTGTTTCTCGCGCAGTTCCCTTGCAACAGGGCCAAAGATACGTGTACCTCTTGGCTCGTCCTGGTTGTTTAACAACACAGCTGCGTTATCGTCGAAACGGATATATGAACCGTCTTTTCTGCGGATCTCTTTTTTGGTACGCACAACTACGGCTTTGGATACGCTACCTTTTTTCACGTTACCTGATGGCAAAGCGCTTTTTACAGTAACTACAATTTTATCGCCGATTGATGCATACCTTTTACCGGTACCACCTAATACACGGATCACTAAAACCTCTTTAGCGCCGCTATTGTCGGCTACTGTTAATCTTGATTCCTGTTGTACCATCTTATTTCGCCCTTTCTAAAATTTCAACTAATCGCCAGTTTTTAGTTTTGCTTAACGGGCGGGTTTCCATAATCAATACGGTATCGCCAACACCGCAGGTGTTAGCTTCGTCATGAGCTTTAAATTTGGTAGTTTTCTTTACGAATTTACCATAGATAGGGTGCTTAACCTTACGCTCAACGGCTACCACGATAGATTTTTGCATTTTATTGCTTACTACCAGGCCGATACGTGTTTTTCTTAAATTTCTTTCCATTTTACTAATGTTTAAAAAATTAATTCTTATCAGAAGCGGCCGCCGCTTTACGTTTTGTTAATTCAGTATTTAACTGAGCAATTCCTTTGCGTACTTTGGTTATACGTGACGGGTTCTCAATAGCTGAAACTGCATGCGCGAATTTCAATTTGGTTAGGGTAGCCCTTTCCTCGCTGATCTTTGCAACAATCTCTTCAGTTGATAGGCCCAAAATTTCTGAGTTTTTCATTTTTCTTTGTTATTTGTTGTCTGCTGGCAAGTTTAAACGTTGTATCGTTTTTATTAATGATGGGTGAAATTCGGCATCAACTTCACAACATTAAAACTTTACAACTTTTCAACTAACTCCTCAATTTATGCTTCTACGTAATCCCTACGTACAATAAATTTAGTTTGCACCGGTAATTTCTGTGCTGCAAGGCGTAAAGCCTCTTTAGCAACTTCCAAAGGCACACCTTCGGCTTCGAAAATGATCCTTCCGGGGCGTACTACCGCAACCCAGTATTCAGGAGCACCTTTACCTTTACCCATACGTACCTCTGCAGGTTTTTTGGTTACAGGTTTGTCAGGGAATATCCTGATCCAAACCTGTCCTTCACGTTTCATAAAACGTGTTACAGCGATACGTGCAGCCTCGATCTGACGGCTGGTGATCCATGCCGCTTCGAGTGATTTAACACCAAAAGATCCGAATGAAAGTTCAGCACCACGGGTGGCTAAACCTTTCATCCTGCCTTTTTGCATCTTTCTGAACTTCGTTCTTTTTGGCTGTAGCATTTTCTTAAGTATTGAGATTTGAGATTAGAGATTTGAGATTGCTCATCCGCATCTCCAAATCAAAACCTCTTATCTTGTTATTATCTTTTTTACTTTACAGTTTCAGATGTTGAAGAGATATGTTTTACTCACATCTCATATCTAACATCTCAAATCTGCTTTAATTATCTCTTTCCGGGGCCGCCTGGACGGTTTCCACCTTGTCCACCCGGACGGTTTCCACCTGGGCGGTTGTTGCCGCCACCACGGCGGTCGCCACCTGGTTTCCTGTCGCCACGACGCTCACCGCCGCGCTCGCCGCCTCTTTCGTTACGGCCACCAAAGCCTGGTGCGCCACCTTCTGGCCTGCCACCTTTGCCGCTTGCGCTGCTGGTGCTGCCAATGTTAGGTGAAAGATCGCGTTTGCCATAAACCTCGCCTTTGCAGATCCATACTTTAACACCTATTTTACCATAGGTAGTTAATGCTTCTGCCAGTGCATAGTCGATGTCGGCACGGAAAGTGTGCAGAGGAATCCTGCCTTCTTTATATTGCTCGCTACGTGCCATCTCAGCGCCGCCTAAACGGCCTGATGTCATTACCTTGATACCTTCGGCACCCATACGCATGGTTGCAGCGATAGTGGTTTTCATGGCACGACGGAAAGAGATACGTGCTTCTAATTGTTTAGCAATGCCTTCAGCTACTAATTGCGCGTCAAGCTCAGGGCGTTTGATCTCGAAAATGTTGATCTGAACTTCCTTTTTGGTAAGTTTTTTCAACTCTTCCTTGATCTTATCAACTTCCTGGCCGCCTTTACCAATCACAATACCCGGACGGGCAGTGTGGATGGTTACGGTAATACGTTTTAAAGTACGCTCGATAACTACTTTTGATACACCACCTTTAGCGATACGAGCTGAAAGGTATTTGCGGATTTTTTCGTCTTCAACTAATTTATCGGAGTAGTTGTTGCCACCGAACCAGTTAGAATCCCAGCCTCTGATGATGCCTAACCTGTTACCTATTGGATGTGCTTTCTGTCCCATGTTAAATTAATTGTTTTCGTTTTTAGTATCCACAACAAGTGTTACGTGGTTTGAGCGTTTGCGGATACGGTATCCCCTGCCCTGTGGAGCCGGACGTAACCTTTTTAGCTGACGGCCACCGCCTACTGATACTTCTTTTACAAAAAGATCATCGGCGTTTTTACCTTCGTTTTTAGCCTGCCAGTTGTTAATTGCCGATAAAAGCAATTTTTCAACGCGGATAGCTGCTTCTTTATTAGTGAATTTTAAGATGCTTAATGCCTTAAATACGTTTTCACCGCGGATCAGATCAACCACCAAACGCATTTTGCGTGGTGAAGTTGGACAGTCCTGTAACTTAGCAACAGAAGCGCCACCTACTACAGCTTTTGCAGCTTCTTTTTGTTGCCTGATTTGTACAGACCTTTTAATTTTTGTTGTTGCTTCCATTACCTGTTATTTTTTCTTTTCTGCGTGACCGCGGAATGTACGGGTTGGGGCAAACTCTCCAAGTTTATGTCCAACCATATTTTCTGTTACATACACAGGGATAAACTTGTTACCGTTGTGTACAGCGAATGTATGACCAACGAAATCAGGAGAGATCATGGAACGACGTGACCATGTTTTTACAACTGATTTTTTATTTGCGTCATTCAGTACCATAACTTTCTTATCTAAGTTATGATCAATGTAAGGTCCTTTTTTAATTGAACGAGCCATTATTTCTTCCTTCTTTCAATGATGTAACGATCCGATGATTTCTTCTTGTCACGGGTTTTGTAGCCTTTAGCCAATAAACCTTTGCGTGAACGTGGGTGACCACCCGAAGCACGGCCTTCACCACCACCCATAGGGTGATCTACCGGGTTCATAGCTACACCACGTACCCTTGGCCTGCGGCCCAACCAGCGGTTACGGCCTGCTTTACCTAACACCGAGTTAGCCCTTTCGCCATTTGAAACGGTACCGATAGTTGCCAAACAAGTTGACAGGATCATACGGGTTTCGCCTGAAGGCAACTTGATGATGGCGTATTTGCCATCACGTGCTGATAACTGAGCGTAAGTACCGGCGCTGCGGGCAATTACACCACCCTGGCCAGGGTTTAACTCAATGTTGTGAATGATCGAACCAAGAGGGATATTTTTTAATGGTAAGGTATTACCTACTTCCGGAGCGGCGGTTTCGCCGGCTGTAACAATTGTACCAACTGTTAAGCCTTCCGGAGCAATCATGTACCTTTTCTCGCCATCAGCAAAGTGTAACAGTGCTATACGGGCCGAACGGTTAGGATCGTACTCGATAGTTGCAACTTTTGCCGGGATATCAAACTTATTACGTTTAAAGTCAATTAACCTGTATGCTTGTTTATGACCACCACCTAAGTAGCGCATAGTCATTTTACCGTCGTTGTTACGACCGCCCGATTTTTTGTTGGCTGCTACCACTAACGATTTTTCAGGAACGTTAGTTGTAATATCTGAATTAGATACGTCAACTCTGAAGCGGGTACCCGGGGTAACCGGTTTAAATCTCTTTACTGCCATCTCTATAATTATATATTGCTGTAAAAATCAATTACTTCTCCGTCCTTCAACGTAACGATCGCTTTTTTGTAAGTAGCTGAACGGCCCTGAACGGCACCAGCCTTAGTATTGCGGGTTTTTAGTTTACCGACGTATTTCATGGTGTTCACCGCAGTGATGTTTACACCGTACATGGCCTCAATGGCACTTTTGATCTGAATTTTGTTAGCCCTGTGATCAACTTTGAAAGCATAACGGTTAAGCTTGTCAGTTAACTGCGTAACTTTTTCAGTAAGTAGGGGTTGTTTTAAAATTTCCATAATTACTTAGCTAATGCTTCCTCCAAAGTTTTAACAGCACCTGTGGTAAGCAACAATTTGCCTGCGTTTAACACATCATAAGTGTTTAACTGCTCAACAGAAATTACTTTGCTTTTTTTCAGGTTTCTGCTTGATAAATAAACATTGTTATTTTCAGCGCCTGCTACTACCAATAATGTTTTATCATTAGTAACATTCAAATCGGCCTCCAGCTTAATGTAGTTTTTAGTTTTGATGGTATCAAAATTAAAATCTTCCAACACTAAGATGTTGTTATCTTTTGCTTTGTATGATAAAGCAGAGTTACGGGCCAATGATTTAAGCTTTTTGTTTAATTTGAAGCTGTAATCACGTGGTTGCGGACCGAATACACGGCCACCACCGTTAAATAATGGTGATTTGATACCACCGGCACGGGCACCGCCTGTACCTTTTTGCTTATATAGCTTGCGGGTTGAACCTGCAATCTCATTACGCTGTTTTGATTTGTGTGTACCCTGACGTTGGTTAGCAAGATATTGCTTAACATCAAGATAGATAGCGTGATCATTTGGCTCAATACCGAAGATCGACTCAGGAAGCTGCACCTTGGCACCTGTTTCTTTACCTGATACGTTTAATACGTTAACTTCCATCTTATTTATCCACTATTACAAATGAACCCTTAGCTCCGGGGATGGAACCTTTAACTACTAACAGATTCTGCTCGGCGAAAACCTTGACTACTTCAAGGTTTTGTACTTTAACCCGAACATTTCCGGTTTGACCAGCCATACGCATACCTTTAAATACACGTGAAGGCCATGATGACGCACCCAATGAACCCGGCGCACGTAAACGGTTGTGCTGACCGTGGGTTTGCATACCCACACCGCCAAAACCGTGACGTTTTACCACACCCTGAAAACCTTTACCTTTTGAGGTACCTACCACATCAACAAAATCGCCGGCAGCAAAAATATCGACAGTAACGGTGTCGCCTAATGCTTTTTGATCCTCGAAAGTTTTGAATTCAACCAGTTTACGCTTTGGAGCTGTACCGGCTTTCTGGAAGTGTCCTTTTAAAGGGGCAGAAGTGTTTTTTTCCTTTTTGTCGCCATACGCTAACTGAACAGCAGCGTATCCGTCTGTTTCCACAGACCTAACTTGTGTTACCACGCAAGGGCCAGCTTCGATTACTGTACAAGGAATGTTTTTCCCTGTCTCGTCGAAAATGCTGGTCATTCCTACTTTTTTACCAATAATTCCTGACATTTTTTTATTTGTTTTATTGCCCATCGAAGCAGTAGGGCTTCGTTCAAGGCATATTTCTCCCCCGAAAGGGACGGCAAAGATAGAAACTTTGTATTAATTATCAAATAGTTAGTAAGTTATTTTTTCATAATTTTTGCAACGGTGTTTTAACAACTGTCCGGAAGTTATTTCGCTATGCTTTAGTTGGTTTGATTTTGGGGTGGGGATAGCAGGTTTTAGGGGCGTTTTTGGATGGCCGGGCAAACCGCGGCGTAAAACGGAGGCGGGGTTGGGAAAATTTGTGGGGAAAACAATACCAATTGCCGGTTATAACTCACTTTTAATAGTCGCCTGGTAAATAATAAAGGAATAAGCAAGCAGGATGATGCGCGAGGACGCTTGTAGTATGGGAGACGCTACTTAATAAACATTTAGCTTCACGATACACCTGAAATAACGGGAAGATTAAACTCCAATAAAACGGAAATTTCATAAAGAAATTCTCACACAAATCAACTTTTATCCGGACACAATTAAACGAATTACACGAATGCCCATTTTTTGTTATTGTGGCATTCGTGTAATTCGATAATTCGTAACAATTTCGTGTGAAAATTTCAGGCTATTAAAGATAGATCGCTGTTAAAAAGTAACGCTATTGACTACGCCAAGAGGCCTCACCCCAGCCCTCTCCAAAGGAGAGGGAGCCGTCAAACTAAGCAAAGCGCGGTGGCTTGTGCGATTCCCTCTTGAGAGTATAGCCGTCAACTTAAGCAAAAGCAATGGATTGTGCGATTCCCCTCTTGAGAGGGGTGGAGGGGTGTGTTATTCTGTGCGAGGTTTATCGCTTGCATAACACACCCCGCCCTCGCGCTTTCCCGTCGCGCGCCCCTCTCAAGAGGGGATTTTAAAAGCTTGATTCCTTAACTTGACGGCTATGCCCCGGAGAGGAGAACTTAAAAGCTTGAATTTATTAACTTGACGGCTATGCCCCATAGCAAAGGGCGCCCTTGTTTCTTAAAGTCCTCTCCCCCGAAGAGGATTTAGGTGAGGCCACACCCGCAAACCCTTAAGGCTTATTGAATACCGCGTTATAGGTTACACTTTTAGCCCCCTTAAAATCAACGCGCCGGTTGGGCATACCATCCAATTCCATGGTTCCGTTTACGGTAAACTTAAGCTCGGCAAAGTTGTAACCGGTTATGGCATGTATAGTGACGGTGTATAACGAATCTTTAATAACGGGGCTCATCGCGAGATCCTTTTGCCAGCTAAGCGGCTTTCCGTTGCCCCTTACCCCTACCTGTGTTATATTTTTCATCCCTGCCAGGCGCAGGTTTAATTGTATGGTAACATTCCTGGTTTTTTGAACGCAGCCAAATTGCATCCACATCAAAAAAATGGCTGAAATAGTTAATAGTTTTTTCATGATCATTTTTGCTTAGTCAACAAATAATCCAACCCGAAACGGCCGCTGCCGGTAACGCTGTAAAATAAGGCTACCCACACAAAGCCCAGGGCCGGTAACATGTTCCACAACCCGTTTTGCCATTGCTGCATAAAAACGGCCACCAGCATGGTGCAGCAGATCAAGATACTGAACAACCGGGTTTGCAGCCCGAGCATTAAAAAAATGCCGCCCACCGCTTCGCTGAACGCGCCGGACCACGCAAAAAACGCCGGGAACAATTTGAAGATGCCGCCATACTCCGCAACATCGTTCGGGAACCAGAACGCTACCTCAAAAAAATGCAGGTTGGCATCGGCGGGGCTCCAGGGTAAACCAAACTTGGCCGAGCCAAAATTGGAGGTGAGTAAATAACCGCATACCACACGCGGGATAAGCAGCAGCAAATCCTGGTACCAATACGGCATGCAGATGGGCGATGTGAAACGTTTAAAGTAGCTGATCATATCATTTAAATTTTTCGGCAAATTGGGCTTTTATGCAAAGCAGGTCGCTTCAAATTATAATATGATACATGTTTAGGCTACTGAAAGTCAGGCTAATTGCTGCTGATATTGTTTGGGCGTGATACCGGCCTGTTTTTTAAACGCCCTGTTAAAGGTAGCTTTGGAGTTAAAGCCGGCATCGAACGCTATGGATAACATGGTAAGATCTTTTAAACGGCCGTTGGCGATGAGCGCCTTGGCCTCATCAACCCGGTAATTGTTAATGAGATCATTGAACGACATGCCGAAGCCCGTGTTAATCACCTTGCTGAGTACCGAATGGTTGGTTTTCATTTCCCTGGCCAGCCCGGTTAAGGTTAGTTCGGGGTCGAGGTAAATTTTATCCACTTCAAGCAATTGTAAAAGCGCCTGTTTTAGGGGGGCTATCAACTGATCGTCGGGCTGAAAGCCATCTTCTTCAATCAGCCCGGCGCTGCCTGCCGGATCGTGTTGGTTAATAACGCTGTACGTTTCAGCCTGCGGAGGGTTGAAATGAATTTTAGCCAGTAGACCGTAATCCTGCCCGTAGGCGCTGATGGCGATATAGTAGGCTATAGCGGCAAAGCCCATAAAGTAATACCACGATAAAACATAAGTGCTGCGGGTAAACAACGCCGAAAACTGATCGGCAATTAAAAAGATCACCAACAGTAAGGCGGCAACCAGGAAGCGCTGCATCCAACGCAGGCCCGCGCTATCGGCAAAAGAAAGTTCCTGGTAGGTGAACCGGCGGTACCGCCGGTAATGCCTTAGCGTTAAAAACAGGTAGGTTAACAAACTTACCGACCATAGCCAGGAGTACCAGCGGTCGAAATCGGGGTCGCTGATGCCGTTCATGAGCCAGTACTTTTTTAAAACCAGTTTATCGGCCAATACCACCAACATGCTCCACAACAGGTAAAGCGCGCCCGGCAAAAAGTGAAGATAGTTATATCCGCCAATGCGGAAGTTATCATTCACCAGGCTTTTAAAATAAAAAAACAGCAGCGGCCCCAAAAACAGGCCCTGCACAAAGGGGATATAAAAAAGCACATCGCGATAGGGCTGGTTGTCATACCAACCAGCGAAACCGGCCATCCACGGAAATATGAACAGGGCCGACAAAGCCAGGAAAACAGCCAGCAATTTTGAAGATAAGCGCTGCTCGCGGATGCCTTTCAAAAAAATTAAAAGAGCGAAAACCAGTAACTGGGTAAAGAAAATGAGTAAAAGCGCGCTGTAAAAATTAAATTCAAATACCATAAAGGCTTAATTACCCAAATGTAATTATTTATCGGCGGGTTAGGGCTTGTGTTGTTTGGTAATTGAGTTATATTACCTCACTATCGAAAAAGCATTTGATGCTGATGCTGCCGCCAGCGTCCTGGCTTGTGGCCATCGTGCTAAGTTTTAGGATCGGCTTGTCTTCTTTGTTACCTGAACGCGGGCCACAAACGAGGAGGCTCGCAGCAGCGGGGAACAATTACAAGTTCATCTGGCTAAGTTAGGGTTATATATTGGTTTCGGTTAGATTTCTATCGTATCTAAAAGGAAGATTTCTTCTGAAGTTTGTGTCAACACTTTGTGGGTATAAAATTACTGCACGTTCGGCATCATGACCTATTTCTTGCGTATATGGTCTTCCAACTTCATCGGTATAGTAAAGTAAATATTGTTTATCGAAACTCGATGGAGGGCAAGAATCTGCCACTTTTATTTTGATTGTAGTAAACGGCTTATCGTCTTTTGGCATTGATATTTGAGTTGGATAATAAATGGGGCTTAAGAAATCGCCGCGTTGATTAATTGGAAAAATCTCAATATCTCTTGCTTTATTATATTTCAAAATAAGATCATATTCTATTATCCCTTCTATTTGATTTTCTTCATGACTTTTGCCAATAAACATTGGGAGTAAGTCGCGTTTGTCTTTTTCAAGAGCGAGCTTATTTAAATCAAGCTGTGATAAATTAATTTGCTTCTGTTGGTTGAAGGTCTTGACGACGTACAAAGTGCCAGCTAAAGTCACGCCGAAACTTAATATGGAAAAAATAGCTTGAATTGCGTTGGTATCACCGTTGCTAAAATCTAAAAATAGATGGTTCCAATTCATAGATAACATTACTATTAAGCGATTCACATAATCTTGCCTTCTTATCAAAGTTTAGTACTTTCACCAATAGGTACGTTAAATTAAACAAACATTGGTGGTGATATCATTAGGTGAGTTATGTTTCCTGAAATAATCTGTATATACCTTGTGCCTACTTCATCTGAAAAGAAAAGCTCTATTTCTATTTCTTCTAAAATATGTTGCCTATTAACCTGATTATCTACAATTTTTATTTGATGATTAGGTTGAATATATTCGAGTTCAACTTCCGGCAAAATGTTGTTCAAATATGGAGTGTTGTGTTTAATAAAAACGCTTGAGGCCGTATTTGAGTTTAACTTGACAATTATTATAAAATTAACTTGCTCAATCCCATCGTATACGACCGGATGAGTGATATAACTATTCTGCGATATAATAAATTGTGGTCTTATACTTAGCAAGAATTTTTTATTTTCTAACTGAGAGATTTTTTGTTGTTCCCGAAACGTGTCAGCTTGAACTTGAAAAGTATAAGCTTGAAGTTTGAATAGGGCATAAGCTATCAACATCCATGCTAAGGTCAAAGCCGTGTTGCCCAAGCTCATTACATCTTGAAATGTCATTTTCTAACTCTTTTGTGATTTAAAGGCTCATGATGTGATCTACCAGTAATTCCTTTTTTTTCGATATCTTTTTTTAGCTGCAGATATTGCATTTCTAAAATTTTGTCTTGATAATATTGGATTTTAAAATACCAGCGAAAGCCTCCTAAACCAGTAAATATACACCCCAAGAATATTACAATGACAGGGAACCAGATATAAAAATCCATGTTAATTGTTTGATAATTTATTATCGATTCAGCCTTATCACCGTCATCACTAATTTCCTTCCATTTTTTTTCTAATTCAGCATGTTTATTTTTCAACTTGTCAAGTTCAATAGCCAATTTTATTTTTTCTATTTTCAAATTGGCTGATTGTTTTTTTGAAAGAATAAAATCCTTGTGGTTATGGAATTGGGACTTTCCGAGACTGTCCATTTTCTTCTGGTTTTTGCTCACCGTTTTATCAAGGTAATCCAATTGCTTTTTCAAGCTGTCTGTGTTTTTTGTAAGATTCAGACTTTTGAATTTGATATTTTTTGTCACGCTATCAACATGTAAGATAAGTACACGATATTTTTTGTTAACTTCTGTTGCAAAGTAGCCACCAGTGATAAGAAGTATTATTCCAAAGACGAAAAGAAATTTATATAGGCTATCAGTGGGTAAAGCAGGCACAGTTATCATGCTTAAATATAAGTAATGTTTATGCCAAAAAAAAATATTATAGGATTCATCCACTGCTACCCCCCGCTGCCGCAAGTGTCCCCACTTGTGGCCCGAGTTTAGGTAAACACTTCACTTTAATCCACCAAAACAACCTTAAATTAAACCAGATGTGATGTATTTGCGACGGCCAGATAGAAGCGCCTAACTTTTAAAAGGCGAATAACAGTTTATCTTGAAAAATAAAGCTTATTGAATTAACTTAGAGGATTATTTGCGGAAAGGTAATGGAACATCCTATATCGGAACCAAGATAATTTTAAAACAACCCGGAACTCTTATACAATTTTTAAATAGAATGAAAATCCCTAAAATTACTTCAACAATTATGATTTGTTTCTGCCTGTTTAATTGGCTCAACACTTTTGCTGCCGAAAACAAGTCATTTCAAAAAGATCCGTTTGCTGCGCTAAAGGGGTATAAACGCGTTAGATTATTGAAAGGGAAGCTTGGCGAAATGTTAGGGTACATCTATTTAAAGGAAAACAGTAAATATAAAAACGGTGCTTTGACAACATTGCTGGTTGTCAAACCCAACAGCAATAAATTAGATACGCTTTATAGAGTTGATGCTAAAGGTTTTTTTGATTCAAAAGGGAAATGCGAATTGAAAAATGATGTAAAAGCATATTATGGTTTTAAATTATACAAAGAATCAAAAAACCATACTGATTCTTTCGCTATTGGATTTGTAGACCGTAGTGGCGAGATGTATTCAGATGACAATGATTTTTTTATTGATTGGAACTATAAAAAGAAAGCTTTTGAATATTATCCTGCGCCATAGCTGGGCGTTTAAAAGCTGAACTGTGCGAACTACCCGGCCCTGTTTATGATCTGAACGCCGACCACAAGCCGACACGCCTGGGGCTGCACCGGGGAGCTGCGTTAAAAAAATCGGATTTTAATAAACCGGATCCCATGTAAAGTAGCCAACAATACTGCCGTTTGAATTGTGAACCGGTACAAATGAAAGTGTGTATTGAATATACCCCCAACCGGCGCCAGTATGCAGCGAAGGTCAAGAGCGCGGTGTACTCGCGACTTTTTAACCACGGAGGTTACGAGTAGGCCGTTTCGCAATCCAACGCTGCACACGCGCCTGTACATCGAAATAATAGCCGTTTTACTTATCCACCATTGCCGGCCAACCCTTCAGTTGTTGGTCACAACACACAACAACGGCTTACGCGCCGAACGCCAACAAGGGCGGGGAACTTCAACAGAGCAGGAGCATTGGCCATTAAAGCTTTTTTAATTTTATGTAACCTATTAAAGCTGTAGAATCTCTTTTTTGAACAGCCAACCGGCTCTCTACTTTACAAGTAATTATACTATCTCTTGGTACCGCTTGAAAGTTGCCTATTAGCCCGTTTCCGGACGCACAGGTGAAATAATTATTAGACTCCGCGCTGATTAGCCACCGATCAAAGCAATCCTTTAAACCATTATTGTCAGTTATGATAATTAAATTAACGGAAGATTCATCAATTTCTGCTTTGTTACTGAGTAAGCCAGCATAAACCCAGGAATGTTCTATCCAGGCAGATTTAATATTGATATGCAAACTTTGATTAATCTTATCGTCATTTGTTAGGGGCTGGTATTCTGAAATAAAAACTCCTAACTTTTTCGACTGGGCAATACTTCCTGCAAAACCTTTATTGCCATTTTTAACTGCTAAATTGCAGGAGAACAGAAAACATACAATGACTGCGCTAATTCGTTTTATTATAGATACTAACTTGTAATTCAGCATATTTATTTATAACCGCCCTTTATTATTTAATTTATAGCTTCCCCGCTGCCGCAAGTGTTCCCTCGTGCGGCCCGCGTTTAGGTAGACGCTTTACTTAACTCACTTACATGATGCACATGTGACAGGTTTACCGTGGCAAGATAAGCTTTTCGCAAAAAACTTCACCTCACCGCCCAATCCCCGGCAAACTTTACAAACGCCTCGTTAACAAACGGAAAAACCGTAACATTAGGAATATGATTCACCTCCAATAAATACCGCCCGCCATCCTTACCCACCATATAATCCACCCCTACTGTTTGCAAATTAAAATGCGCGGCAATAGCCCGGCTATCGGCCAGTAATTCAGGGTCAACCTCCATTTCCCACGAGCCTTCGTTATGGATGGATTTAAGCCAGGTATCGCCGGTGAGTTTGATCTGCCAGCTTTTATCGCCCACAATCATAATGCGCACGGCCTCGCCGTCAATAAACGGCTCAATAACGGAAGTTTCGGAGCTTGTCCAGTCGCCGTTAAATTTGGCTTTGTCTTCGCCGCAATGCCAGATACCCCATTTGGCAACGGTTTCGGCAGTGGCGGTATAATCCTGCTGCCCTATCACCATGCCCCTTTTAATGCCGCGAAAGCGCGATACCGAGAGGGCACGCACCAAACCGGGAATGCGCTGGCGCAGGTCCATCATGCCAAGGGCATTGGGCAGGCAAGGGCCGTTCCACAAAGCTAACAGTGTAATAAAATCAACATCATCCTGATAAATACCATGAAATATCACCTTATTAACCAACAGATATTTATCCGGAACTGAAGGACTTTCTACATAAAGTTCGCCTTCAATTAGTTTTACCTGTGGCACCAGATCGTAGGTTACCAATAAATAATTAAAACCTAAATTTTGCTTAATGGCGTTAACTTCGGCCTCTTCAAGGCCTATTATAAGGATGCGTACCTTATCCATGGTGATATTGTTTTTTTGTAGTATCTGTTTGATTATAAACTGACACGATCCTGTCAGTGTTCAATTTTTAAAAAACGGGTGTTCAATATTTCTGCATTCGAAAACACAACACATTGACTATCAGCACTAAACCGTTCAAATCTACTATTTACAGCACTTTAACAAAACGCTAAAATACTGATTATCAAATCTGTTCAATTTATCAAAAAACACAAAGTGTTCACACTTTAAAAATTGAACACTGATGTCTGAACCCGAATTTGGGAGAATTAAGGGAATTTATAGAATTTGCTCAGCATTCTGTTTATTCCAAAAACTCCATAAAATTCCGGTTCAGACAATCAGCGAAATCAACGACATCAAACCCATCAACAGTCAAAATCGGTGTAATCAAAAATCAATCGGTGTAATCCCCAAAAATAAATCCGAAATCAAACATCCGAGATCCGAAATCCACCCTACTCCATCATTAACCTTCTGATCAGTTCGGCACTCTGCGCCTTGCCCTCTTCCAGCCGGTGACTGAAAAATGCCTGGGTATCGTTAAAATGCTTCTTATACCCTTCCATATCTCCAAACCCAATAATAGCCGACCAGTCCCTCACCGCCGAATGAAACTCCAGGTCGTCGCCCCGGATGGTTTTATCATACAGGGCGGTTTCTAATGATTCTTCCAGCAGTTCCTCATTTTTAAACAGGTACTCGGCAATGCCCAGCCGCAGGCGGAAGGGTGGCGTTTGGCAAATCAGGTTATCGTAGGGGTTAACGCTAAGGTGGTACCAGGCATCAACCATGCTCAATATGCTCAGGTGCGAATTGGGTTTCTGGCTATGGGCATGTTGCGATAGTGAAAACTCCTTCATCACGGTATCATTCAGCATAATGGGCTTGCGGCTTTCGTGAAAAACAAAATCGCGCGCCCGGTATATGCGCTCCTTAAAGGCCTGCGATTCTTCCCTGATCATCAGCTTAAACAACTCCGACTCCGATTCGGCATAGCGTTTTACCTGCTGCCGGGCGTAAGGGTTCAGAATAGCCAGCCCTGCATATACGTGGGCTTTATAACTGAAGATGCGCAAGGTGGTCAGGATCTTTACATTATCTATCCCGCCAATATAAGAGGCATTCTCCCACGGAAAGAAACCTGCCGATTTCCAGGCGGTGCCCATGCTTTCAAAACCCACATGGGTTACGGCCTGGGTATCGGCCACAATACGGTCGTGTTCGTGATAATCAGGTATTTCAACAATCTCGCTGCCTATGGCCGTAAACAGATCATACATGCGCTGGTAGGCTTCGGGCGTGGTTCGGTGCGGGATGAGGATAAGGGTTTGTCCTTTGGGCTCAAAACCGGGGCCGTGCATGCCGTGAAAAGTTACAATCTGGGCATCGGCGGGCAGGTGTTTCTCAAAGGTGGCTATCTCCGGCGATTTAACCGAGGTTTGCCCGGCTACTATAGCGCCGTATTTGGTTGCCGGCCCGTATTCGGCCACCACCCGCTCCATGCTGTCGGCCTCAACCGAATAAATGATCAGGTCATTGATGCGGGCTACATCCTTGCCGCTGTCCATCACCCTGACACCATAAGGTGTAAGTTCATCTTCAAGCCTTTGGCGGTTGGCGGGTAAATCGCATCCGCTAACCGTATAACCCGCTTTGGCGAAAGCCTTGGCGTACAAACGGCCCATGTCGCCCAAACCAATAATACCTATATTCATGCCGCTAATATAACTATGAGTAGGTTAATTACGTGCGAAAGCTTATTTTAGCCGAAGAAACCGGCGGTTATTATAATAAAAACTATACATAGCCTGTTTTGTTAATAAAACGCACCTAATTTTACTTTGGATGAAGAAGTATTTAATTTTTACGATAACGGTTTTAACAGCAATATTTTTAACGGGCATAAAGGCGGGCTTTGCCCAGGATACCATCGCTAAAAAGAAGCCAGCCACCATGAAGCCTGGTGCTATCCCTCCAATTGTAAAGTCGAGCCCTGCCAAAACCCCGGCGGCTACCCCGGTACAGGCCAAACCTGTTCAGGCTAAACCAACTTACTACGCGCCAAAACCAACCGCTGCCGATTCGGCACTGCAAAAAGATAAAAGCCTTAACGGGCAGTACCAATACCTGCTTACCAAGCTTTACCATTACCAGCAACCACTGGTTGCCGCGTTATGGAAAAACATGAAAGATACGCTGAGCTCCACCCGCCATCAACTGGCCGAAGCTAATGCCAAACTGGCCGAGCAGGGCAAAACCATAGGCGGCTTGCAAACAGACGCCACCACAAAAGAACAGGCCCTGAACGAATCGAACGCCAAACGCGATGAGATTGGTTTGCTGGGCATCCCGCTTACCAAAGCAACCTATAATTTAGTAATGTGGGGTTTGGTGATTATATTTGGTGTGGTAGCCGTTATAGTGATAGCCCGGTCGGGCGCACACAGCCGCGAAGCTAAATACCGCATTAAGCTGTATGAAGAGCTGGATGAAGAGTACAAAACCTACAAAGCCAAAGCCAACGAAAAAGAAAAGAAACTCGCCCGCGAACTGCAAACCGAACGCAACAAGCTGGATGAGCTGTTGGGCAGAGGGTAGGTTTTGATTTCGGAATTCGGATGTTCGATTTCGGATTTTTTTTTATTGGGATTACACCGATTTGATTTTTTTGATTTCGGAATTCGGATGTTCGATTTCGGATTTTTTATTGGGATTACACCGATTGACTTTTTAATAACACCGATTCCTGAACGGCTAATTTTTTTAATTCAATTTGCCATCATGAGCGGTAGCGAATGATCTTCTGCGCCAACGGCATCCACCTGGCCTATTGAGGAGGAGGTTTTCTCCTGTCCATGACAAAATATGATACATCAACCTGCCATGTCAAACACCAATCTTCTTGCCCGGATCACGCAACTCCGGGCTATTGCCGATACAGGCCTGCTTTATGCCAAAAATGAATACGATATTGAGCGCTACCAGGAACTGCGGCACCTCAGCACCCAAATGTTTGACGAAGTAAGCGGCTACGGCGAAGAAAAAATTAACCTGCTGTTCCCGCAGGCTACCGACTACCCTACGGCCAAAGTTGATTTGAGAGGCATCCTGCTTTCGCCGGATCATAAAATTTTGCTGGCGCGGGAAAGCGGCGACGGAAAATGGTCGTTACCCGGCGGCTGGGGCGATATTGGCTACAGCCCTAAAGAAACCATTATTAAGGAGTTTTTTGAAGAAACCGGCCTGCAGGTAAGCGCGGAACGTTTACTCGCCGTGTTTGATAAAAAAATGCACCCGCACCCGCCGCAACCTTTTTATGTGTATAAAATGGTTTTCTATTGTAAAGCCATCACCACCCAAGTTAACAAAGGCTTTGATGTACTGGATGTGCAATACTTCGATATCAATAACCTGCCGCCATTATCTGAAGACAGAATCCTGAAAAGCCAGATCGAACTGGTTTACCAAAAAATTATTAATAATGATATATCTGTTTGGGCAGACTAAAAACTAAAGCATCAGAAAAACTGCAACTGCCACTAAAAATTACTCCCTCAAAGCAGGCAAAGTACGCTTGTCTGCAGGCAGCGCCAGGTATTTTTTGTACGAATCATTAATATATACCGCCAGCGAAGGGCCATTGTTATCTTTAATGAAGGCATAGCTTGGCCTGTAGATGGTCATGAAGTTTTCAAGTTCCTGGCCGCGCAAAGGGATGATACTTTTCACGTAGTTCATGTTAAACACCTCGTCAACATGGCGCTCTTCTTCCTCGTGCTTAAAATATTTTTTCAGGCGGCGCGCGTCGCGGGCCTCTTTGCTAAACCATGATGTGGGCGATAGCGGGTACAACTTACTGCGGGTATATACCTCGGGGTACTCTTTATGGGCATCAAAACTTTCGCGTTTAGCGCTGATGTTTACCTGCTTCAGGGCGATAGTCTCGGTGGTTAGCTCAATCTTCTTGGGTGTAAAATCGGTAACATATAAAGTATCGGATACATAACCCGGCGAACTGAAAATGAGGATATGCCCGGTTTCGGTACGGATGCTGAAGTTACCTTTACTATCGGTAATGGTCATTTGCCTGTTTTGGTTGTCGCGCACAAAAACGTTGGAGAGCCTGGTGCTCCTTCCGGCTTCGTTAACCGAGCCTTTAACAACGTTTTGGGCTTGTGCCGCGCAGGCAAAAAATAGTATTGCGGATAATATAAGGTAACGGTATTTCATAGCAGTTAATTTGTGCTGTAAAATAAACTTATTTTCAATACCAACGGTTTTGATTTTAACACTTTTTAAACCTGAGCACCAGCTATATGACAAAATGGTGAAGCAAAACGGATAACCGGGCACAAAAAAGCCCCGTCAAAAATCTGGCGGGGCGGTTGGCAATGCATTATTTTGTATTATGTCCCGGTATCGTTTTACTCAGGATTTAGGTTATTTAGTATCGGTTTACTTTAAAATCGGAAATACCGCCGCTCATGTGGATGAGTATTTTGTTTTTGGCATTAGCAAAGCCCTCGGTTTCGTAGCTGTTATCACCCTTTTTATCAAAGCCTGCAAACGTGTTGTCAGACAGGCCTGTATTAGCGGTAATACGGCACGCGGCACTCTTGGGCACACTGATAATCACCTCTGAAGCCCCTGTAGAAACCTCCACATTGGTGGTTGAAACCGGGCTTCCAAGCCTCACATCAAACGACGCTGCTCCGCCCTTTAAAGTTAGGCTTTTTATTTTGAATTTCGAAAGATCAAAATTTAAATCTGTAGCGCCGGTTTCTACCTCGATATCCCATATCGGATTCGGGTTTAATTTGATATCGGCCTTATTGTTTTTCTTATCGTCCGAATCAAAATGGAAGCCCTTATTATTTTTTAAATGAAGGTCTACTACCGTTACCGAATCGTCCTTTTTCTGGTTTAAAACGTATTTTCCATACAGTTCCTGCGTTTTGGCATTAAACAGGTCGGCAGTGGTATCGCTCAAATTATAAATGGTACCGCCGCCAATCAGGTTGAGCCGCGCATATTTAATGGTCGGCGAATAATCCTGTTTAAAGGTATTTTCGCCCCCTACTTTTACCACGCCCTGGTCGGTATTGGTGGTGTCGCTGTCGTCATCATTATCGTTATCACCATCATCAGTATAATGAAAGTTCCAGGCGTTTGGCCAAAAATGATAGCGTTTGCCAAAGTTGCCGAATACCAGCAACGCGAAGCCTGCAACCACTACCGATAATTTTAATATAGTAGCCAGGGCCGAGCGGTTACCCGCAAAAACCAGGCTTACACCACCCATCACCAAAAATATCGGCCACAGGTAAAAAATGTTCATCCAGTCAAAATCAATTACATGGAAGTTATCCAGCAGGAATACCACTCCCAATAAAACCAGGATCGTACCCGGAACAAGTTTATCGCTTCTCATGATATTTATACAGTTGGTGGAGTGTTATCAGATTGTGTTTCTTCTTTGGTTGGCTCAACTTTTGGCTCGTCGGCAACAGTATTGGTATTGGGGTCATGCCAGTCGCGTTTTTCCCAGGGTTGTTTTTTAAAACCGGAGGCAATCAGGGCTATGCCGCCGCCAACCAATACCAATGGCCAAAAGTTATCAAAATCCCAGTCGGGGATCAGGTTCAACTCGTTTAACAGGGTAACAGCGCCAATCATAATCAGCACTACGCCGATAATCAAACCAACCTTCGAAGCCTTTTTTTTTGGTGGGGCAACAAAAGGCGGCGGGTTAAAATTTCCCTGCGGAGCGCCGGTAAACGGGTTAAAGGGATCTGTTTGTGGCGGTACGCGATAGTCAACGCCCGGATCAAAGTTGAGGCCTTTTTTTGGCAAAACGGCCCAAAGTATAAAGTACACCAATACGCCGCCGCCCTTTAACAGCAGGGTTACCAGGAATATCGCCCTTATAATGGCCACATCGATGCCGAAGTACTCGGCAAGGCCCGCGCAAACGCCACCTATTACCTTGTGGTGTTCATCGCGATGTAGTTTCTTTTCCATAATTTATGTTTTTTATGTTGATTGATCATAACTGGCCCGGCGCGGGTTTGATGATGATTTCGTCGACATTGGCACCTGTGCTCATCCTGTAAATATTGATCACTGCGGATGCGATGTCTTCGGGCAGCACCATGGTATTCGGGTCAACTACCGCGTCCTTCCACGAATCCGTTAACGTTGATCCGGGTATTACGGCGGTAACTTTTACACCATGCTCCTGCATCTCGAGCCTCATTACTCTTGTTAGACCTAACAGCGCGTATTTTGTTACACTGTAACTTCCGGCCTGTACAACCGGGTTTATAGCCGCTACCGAACATATATTAAAGAAGTGCCCCTTTTTTGCCGAAGCCATTTTTTTACCGAAAAAACGGTACAGTTCATAAGCGGGCATCAGGTTGGTATGAAGCTGAACATTCAAGGTTTCGTCGGTATCATCCAAAATGCTTGATGGAATAAATGTGCCCAGGTTGTTTACCACCACATCAATAAAACCAAACTCAGCTTCGGCAGCGGCGGCAAAATTCAGCAACTCTGCTTTGTTGCCGCCATCGGCTTTCATGGCAAAAACCTTCACCCCGGCATCTGCCTCCTCCAGTTCATCTTTAAAATTTAATAATTCTTTCTCATTCCGAGAACAAATTGCCACGTTTAATCCTTCATTAGCAAAAGCAATTGCAATTGAGCGGCCCATGCCTTTGGTTGATCCGGTAATGAGTACGTTTTTCATATGTTTTTGTCGATTTTTATTTTTTATGATTGAAGCTTTGTGCCCGCAATTTACGTAAGCGTTGTAATTACCATACTTACAAAATTGAATTTAAATGACTTGTTTTAATTGCTGACTATTTAGGCTTAAAGGTAAAAAAACGTATTTTTAACCGATTTTTATACAATTAGATGTTTCACAGCTTAGGAAAATATATACTTCTGCTACGTTTAAGTTTCAAAAAGCCCGAAAAGTTCAGTGTGTATTGGAGCGAAATCATGCGTGAAATGGTTTCGGTGGGTATCGGCTCATTGGGCATCGTTGCTATTATTTCGCTTTTTATCGGCGCGGTAGCTACTATTCAAACCGCTTTCCAGCTCATCAGCGATTTTATCCCGAAAACAGTAGTAGGCGGCATCACCCGCGATTCGACGATCTTAGAGTTTAGCCCAACAATTACGGCATTGGTACTGGCCGGTCGTGTAGGTTCGGCAATGGCCTCGCAAATTGGCACCATGCGCGTTACCGAGCAGATAGACGCTTTGGAAATTATGGGTGTAAACGCCCCCGGCTACCTGATCTCGCCAAAAATTATCGCCGGTGTTACCATGATTCCATTATTGGTTATCATATCGGTGTGTTTGGGTTTAACGGGCGGCTATATCGCCTGCGCGGCATCGCAGGATGTATCAACAAATGATTACCTGCGCGGCCTTACCGACGGCTTTAACCCCGTTATTGCTACCGTATGCTGTGTAAAGGCGGTATCTTTCGGCTTTGTAATAACATCCATCTGCTCGTACCAGGGCTTTTATGTTAACGGCGGATCGCTTGAGGTTGGCCAGTCGGCAACACGCGGAGTGGTGTGGAGCTGTATCATGATCCTATTTTGCGACCTTATCATTTCACGCCTCCTATTATGATCGAAGTTCAAGACGTATATAAAACCTTCGGAGAGAACGAAGTATTAAAAGGTATCACCGCCAATTTTCAACCGGGAAAAACCAACCTGATCATCGGCGGGTCCGGCTCGGGCAAAACCACTTTGCTTAAGTGCATTGTTGGCTTGCATGAACCCACTAAAGGCGAAGTGATTTTAGATGGTGAAAATTTCACCCATATGAACTTCGAACAACGTGTACCTATCCGCACACAAATCGGCATGCTGTTTCAAAACTCAGCCCTGTTTGATTCGATGACGGTGGAGCAAAATATCATGTTCCCGCTTAACCTGTTTACCGATCAATCCAAATCAGAAAAACTTGACCGTGCCAACTTTTGCCTGGAGCGGGTTAACCTTGCGGGCAAAAATAAATTATACCCCTCAGAATTATCAGGCGGGATGAAAAAACGCGTGGGCATAGCCCGCGCCATTTCCATGCAGCCCAAGTATTTGTTTGTGGACGAGCCAAACTCGGGCCTCGATCCGCTAACTTCCATCCTCATCGATGAACTGATTGCCGAACTTACCCAGGAATACAGCATCACCACCGTAGTGGTAACCCACGATATGAACTCGGTAATGGGCATAGGCGATCATATCATTTTCCTGTACCAGGGCAAAAAATGGTGGGAAGGATCAAATAAAGAAATAGCTAAAACGGATAACAAGGAGCTTAACGACTTTGTATTTGCCAGCCCTTTTATGCGCGCTGCGAAAGAGAAGTTGTAGAGGAGTCCGGAAGCCGGAGGTCCGAAAGTCCGGAAGTAAGAAGGTTTAGCCAGTATCAGAAAGTCCGTAATAAATGTATTAGATTTGCACAATTAATTAACATTGGAGTATACGGCTTTGAATATCATCTTCCGGACCTCCGACTTACGGACTTTCGGACCACAAAAAAATGATCCAACTACTTACCCCAACGCACTGGAAAGATTACGAGCTGATTGATTGCGGCGATTTTGAAAAACTGGAACGCTTTGGTAATACGATATTGATCCGCCCGGAGCCGCAGGCCGTTTGGAACAAAACCTTGCCTGCTTCCGAGTGGCAGCGCCTTCATCACATCAGGTTTAAGGGCCGTTCGGCTACTACCGGCGAGTGGCTGAAGAAAGATCAGAAAACGCCGGATCGCTGGCATATCGAATATAAAAACAAAGAGGCAGCTATCAAATTCAGGCTGGGCTTAACTTCGTTTAAGCATGTTGGTATTTTCCCCGAGCAGGCCGTAAACTGGGATTACATCAGCCAAAATGTAAAACGCTTTAAAACGCCCGAGCCTAAAGTACTTAACCTTTTTGCCTATACCGGCGGAGCCTCACTGATAGCCCGTGCGGCGGGTGCCGATACCACACACGTTGATTCGATAAAACAAGTGGTTACCTGGGCCAATGAAAACCAGGAAATCTCCGGCTTAAAAGATATCCGCTGGGTGGTTGAAGATGCCCTGAAGTTTGTGAAACGCGAGTTGAAGCGCGGCAAAAAATATAATGGCATCATCCTCGATCCTCCGGCTTACGGCAACGGCCCTAACGGCGAGAAATGGAAACTGGAAGATAACATTACCGAAATGATGCGTGATGTGACCCAGCTTTTAGACCCCGAAGAGCACTTCCTGATCCTGAACACCTACTCGCTCGGCTTCTCGTCGGTGATAGTTGAAAACCTCATCAAAAGCTCGTTCCCGCAGGTACAAAACCTCGAGATCGGGGAACTTTACCTGCAGGCTACAGCGGGCCCGAAATTACCCCTCGGAGTTTTTGGAAAGTTTCATAAAATTAAAAGTAATTAACTTTCAATATCTATCTTTGGCGCAAACCATACCCGCAATTGCCGGTTTTACCTGCTGAAATAGTTATTAACGCACCTTATATACACCTGCATTTACTGAACACTAAAAACAATGAAATTAAAAACGCTCGTACTCTCGGCAGCATTCACCGCGTCGCTGGGTTTATTATTCAACAGCTGCTCGCAAAATGGCGGCGACAAAAAAACTGATGGTAAAAAAACGGCCGCCGGAGCCAAAAGCGATTCCGCACAGACCGAAGCTGCGGATACCCTGAGCGTAAAAAAATCCAACTATCCCCCTATCGATAAAAAGCTGTACGATTCGTTAATGAAGTTTAACGCGCATGGCGATACCACCGGCAGGTGGCCCGTAAAAAATACGCCTTACCCTATTGGCGGCGCTATTTTACCTTTTAAACGCGTGGTTGCTTACTATGGTAACCTATACTCGAAAAAGATGGGCATTTTGGGCGAATTGCCGCCAAACGAAATGCTGGCCAAACTTAAAGGCGAAGTGAAACACTGGGAAAAGGCAGACCCTAAAACCCCGGTTCAGCCTGCGCTGCACTACATCGCGGTAGTGGCCCAGGGCGATGGCGGTAAAGATGGCAAGTTCCGTTACCGGATGCCTTTTAAACAGATTGACAGCGTATTGGTGTTAGCTAAAAAAGCACACGCCATTGTGTTTTTAGATGTGCAGGTAGCATTAAGCAACATTCGCGCTGAGTTACCGCTGCTTGAAAAATACCTGGAAATGCCGCAGGTACACTTTGGTATGGACCCCGAGTTTTCGATGAAAGACGGAACCCACCCGGGCAAAAAAATCGGCACCTACGATGCTGACGACATTAACTATGTGTCAGACTACCTGACCAAAATAGTTAAGAAAAACGGCCTGCCGCCAAAAATCCTGGTAGTACACCGCTTTACTAAAAAAATGGTGACCAACTACAAAAACATCAAACTGCATCCTGAAGTGCAGTTGGTGATGAATATGGACGGCTGGGGCGAACCAGATCTGAAAACAGGTACTTACCGCTATTTCATTAACCAGGAACCGGTACAGTTTACAGGCTTCAAATTGTTTTACAAAAACGATATCAAAAAAGCCCCTCACCACATGTTAACACCGGAAGAGGTTTTATCAAGATATAAACCATACCCGATTTACATTCAGTATCAATAAGACTTGGGTCTTAAGTCTGAAGTCTTTAGCCGAAAGTCCCTGGCAGGTAATATTATTATTTGTCGGGGACTTTTACTTTTAAAACGATATACTTGACTTAGTACTTGAGACTAAAGACTTAGAACTTCAGACTAAGGACTTCGAACTAAGGACTTAAAACTAAAGACTTCGAACTTATGATAAAATGGGGAATAATAGGTTGCGGACGCATAGCGCAAAGGTTTATGGAGGGCTTTGCTGCCGTTGCCGATGTTGAACTGGTTGCCTCCTACTCACGCAGGCCCGAAACTGTTGACGCGTTTGTAACCCGATATGGCGGTAAAGCATGCCGCAGCGTTGAGGAACTGCTGGCCGCCGATATTGACGCTGTTTATATAGCCACCCTGCCTGATAGCCATGCGGCTTACAGCATTGCCGCCTTGAAAGCGGGCAAACATGTACTTTGCGAAAAACCTGTTACCGTAAACCTTGCCGAACTGGATGAAGTGCTGATTGTTGCCAAACAAACGGGTTTACTGTTTATGGAAGGCATGAAACCGCCATTCTATCCCCTGTACGCCAGACTAAAGGATTATTTGCTTATCGACCCGATCGGGCCTATCGGGTATGTGCGTGCCGGATCGGCCGTTGCTGATTGCCCGCCCGATCATCCTAATTTTAATTTCGGCCTGGTTGGTGGGAGCCTGATGCAGATAGCCATTTACGAAGCGTTTTTAGCGCTCGATTGGCTGGGCCCCATGCAGCAGATCCAAACCATGGGCCGCTTTGGCGAGACGGGGATCGATATGTTCGCCATTTTTCAAACCCTGCACCAGAACGGTTATGCGCAATTGTATTGCGGCTTTGACCTGCATGGTAAAGGTGACGCGCTTATAGCAGGCAGTTTGGGCCATGTAACCATCCATAAAAACTGGTGGAACCCGGCCAAGGCCACCATCAGTTACCTTGATGGCCGAACCGTAGTTTTAGACGAGCCGTTTACAGCAGGCGGCCTCAATTACGAGATCATCCATTTTTGTGATTTGATTAAACAGGGAAAAACTGAAAGCCCTATCCTACCCCATGAGTTATCAAGGCAGATGATAGGGATGATTGACCAGGCACGTGCGCAGATTGGGTTGAGATTTCCGTCTGAATCAGAATTTACAGAATTTTAGAATTAACAGAATATTGTTTGAACCTAAATTTTGGGGTAATTATTAGAATTCATCAAATTCGCCCGGCGTTCTGTTAATTCCTAATTTGATAAATTCCGGTTTAAACAAAATCAAAATCATCAAAAGCGAAAATCGGTGAAATCAAAAAAAATCGGTGTAATCCCTCAAAATAAAAATCCGAAATCCCAACTCCCAAATACGAAATTAAATTAAAACTTATTCGAGTTGAGCACCGGGTTTTGGCTCGCGTTTACCTGGTAGGTGTAAATAGCGTTTTGTTCATCAACCTCCACTATCCGGTACCCTTTGTAATCGGTGCCCCAGTTACCGCCAATATGCGAATCAAAAAAGTGCGGTAATTTACCGGTATAACGCACACCATCAAGCAGGTGATCGTGCCCGTGAAATACCGCCTTCACATTTGGATAAGCATGCAGCAGGTTTATGGTTTCCGGGCAATCCACAAAAACATCGTTCTTTGCCCAGTTGATGGGCGGGATATGTAAAACCACAAACACTATCTTTTTGTCTGCAAATTTATCAAGAGAGGCTTTGATAAAAGCATTGTTGGGGCAAACGTAGGTACCCCTGGTGTCGGCCGTATTGGCCAGTACAAAAGCGATATCACCAAACTCAACCGTGTATTTATCTTCATAGCCAAAGGCATTTTTCCAGACGTCGGCATTGGCAAAATCGTGGTTGCCCGGTATGGTGTGATAAGGCACATTTAATTTATCAAGATACTTGGTTTTGATTTCGGGCAGCAAATCGGGGCGGTTGTGTACCAGGTCGCCGTTTACAATCACAAAATCGAGTTTGTTTTTTTGATGGTCTTCATTAAGCCATTTCACAATGTTGCCGGTGTTGAGGGCAAAATCGGTATCAGGCTGGCCATAGTGAATATCAGAAGCAAGGGCAAACCTCAGTTTCAGCTTTTTATCGGTGATGCGGCTGTAATGATTGCTTTCGGCGGCAAAAGTATTTACTGCCGGTAAAAGGCTCAAAGCAGCAACGCCGGTTAAGGCGGTTCCGATAAAATCACGACGGGTACTCATAGCTGTTGTTTTGCAATAAAGATACCTTGTGGATGTTAATTGAGGGTTAAGAAAAGACATAAACTGAAGTTTGCTCTTCGGGTTTCTTAATACCAGCAATACACTTAAGGCCTTAACGAGTCGGCAATCAGCAATGTTGTTTTCATGGTTTATTTAATAAAACAAAGGCCCCCAATTTACATTGGGAGGCCTTCATTTATAACGATTATGGATCATTTGCAGATTGATCAAACGCTATTGATGATTTACTTCATTTTAAAAATTAGGAGGGGTAGACGCAACAGGGAAATAAAGATTATTATTAGCCAATACAGTATAAGTATATGACAAAATACCATGACTGCCTGTTGGAGTGGTGCCGCCACCATGGTCGCCATGCGATGAGGACACAGGCGAAATGTTTATAAAGTTAAACCCTAATGAGTAATTATTTGTACCTGCTGTTGCGTTGTATGTAGTATTACTTGTTGTTGTTCCGTTAGGATTTATAGTAGATTCTGTACGTACAGCGGTCTGTTGTACAATAACACCCATATCGCTTGTTATGGCTAATGGCTGGGTACAGGCCGCATCCTGGTAAAATTTGATGGTTAAAGTCGCGCTCTTCTCTATCTCGAAACCGGTGTTGGTTGTTTGCAGGTTGCTGTATTCCAATCTTACATAAGTAACCGGGCTACAAGTACCACCGGCATTAGCGTTAGCCTGGCCATTGGCATTAACATCGGCCACCGCTTTCGCGTTAGCATCGGCAACACTTATTAAGCTGGAATACCTCTTTGCAGGCACTATATATCGTACGGTTGTACCTGTTGAGCCTAAACCGCAATTATTTCTTGTAAAATCGCCAAACTGCGCTTCGTTATACAATATTAATTTACAAGTTGTATTAGCATTAGCCGCGTTTTGACCGTTAGCATTTATCTCGGCTATAGCCTTAGCATTGGCATCGGCAACAGATATGGTAGAAGAATACTTATTTTTAGCTACTGTGTAAGTATATGGATCTGATGCATAACCTGCCCCGCAGGTGGTATTATTAAATGTACGGGATTGGGCATCATTGTAAAATATGGTTGGTGCGGTAACCTTTCCATTTACAGTTATTGTTGTACTAACTCTGTATTGATCATCCTGGGAGCCGTTAACATCGTTATTTTTTGTAAATGTGAATGTAATAAAAACCGTTTGCGCCGAAGTTGATGAGTTTACAAATTTGTATTTAAATGTTGTTGGGCTTAACGAAAATTTATCATAATAAGTAACGCCCCCATCAGCTGTTACAGTAACCGGTGAGCCCGGTGGCGTTACCACCGCCGAAGTAAGAATGATGAAATACCCGATACTGCTTTCGCCTGTCGCTTTAAACGTTACATCGTCTCCAGAATTGATAGTTGCGGAAGTGGGGCTTATTCCCTGGGCATTAACTGAAAAGCAATACATCATAATGATGCTGCATAGTAAAAAAATTTTTTTCATGTAAATGTGATTTTTATGTTTAGAATTTACAGCAGCAAGGTAGGTGGGTAATGTTAATATAACCACTTATTTGATGTTATTAAATCTTAAACTTAAGCCCATGATGAAGTATCTTTTGATATTTGAATATTTAACTGTTTGTGTGTAGGACGCGCCTATAAAATTGTTGTTATACTTAAAAGAGTTAAACAAATCATAACCCTGTAACCAAATTGTTCCGTACTTTTTAAATACATTACGTTTTAAAGCCCCGTTCACAGATAAAGAAGTAGTAGTGCTGATGCTGTGATTATAATTTATTAGCGGATAAAGCTCGAGCTGAAATTTAAACGCCGTAAATGAAAATTTATCAGAGTAGGTAAGCGTAAGCATATTGATGCTTGATGACTCATAAAGGTATCTACTGTAACTGGTGGCAAACGTGGGCGTTACTGATAGTATGTTTTTGATAATCTCTTTTCCGGTTGTTAAAGCTTGATTGATGGTTACGCCACTATTTAAATTAAGCTTACTATTAACAATTGTAGGTTGCTCTATGTACGAAAAGTTACCACTATAGTTCAAATAAATTTTATCGGATATATTTTTAACTACAGAAAAGCCTGCTGTGGCAGCCTTAGCGTTACCCAGGTTGGTGTCATAAACGCTTTGCGGCGTATTGGGCGAATAATTGATCACCTGCCCAAACTTATTACTATACGCATCAAAACCGGCGGTTAAATTAAAGCTTTCAGTACCCGATTTATTTATATTATAATCAAATCTGATGCTGTTTTTCAATTCCGGTTTAATGCCGGGGTTACCCGAGATTTGCGATATCAGGTCAAAGGAATTATTAATATTAATCAGCTGAGCGGGTACCGGGTAATTGGTTACTTTTTTGTAACTGATACTGTAACTTTTTTTATTATCAATCTTGTAATCAACTTTAGCATCAGCATTGATATTAAGAACTGTAAAACGCTGAACGTTACCCATCGTCGAAGCATGTCTAATATTAAACAAAGCTTGCAATGAACCGTCGAAGGCGAATCTCTTTAGCATTTTCTGAAGCTTTATGCCGGTTTGTATGTATTGGTTAGTTATAGCAACAGGAGGAGTATTCTGTATATTTTTCAGACTATCGCTAATAATGTTGGGATGGTAATCAATTTCATCATTTCTATACTTAGCAAACATGTTGATATATGCCTCGGTACCTAACGGCTCGGTAAAGGCGGTGCTGATGTTAAATGTATTTTGACCCGAATTTCTGTCGCCCTTAACAAAATAAGCTTTCGTGAGCTGCCCGGTTAAATTATAAACACTGTCTGATTCGTTATTTTCAATACTTATATGTTGCCTGCTTATTGCAATGTTCCATGAACGACCCGCTTTAGCAAATTTGTGCGTGTATGACAGTTCTGACAGTGATGTATTATTAACGATATTTTGCGATCTGTTTAAGTTCGAAACTGTATTTATCTCGCCAACATTGATTTGATAATTTGAAAGATCGGTTTGGGTGGTTTTAATGTGATTATTGGTTTGGATAAATGTTAGAGTGTTTAATGAATCTATCTTGTAATTCAAAATCAGCCTGGCTTCTGGCATTCCGATCTGCCTGGTCTTTGATTGATTGATTATTTTTGAAAACTGGTTTGTGTTTTCCTCCTGCCGTTCAACATCCGAAAGGTAATCTCTGTGATCAATTTTCCCCCTTGCCGAAAAGCTGATCTCCAATTTTTTCGAAAGTATATTCCTGTATGAAAATTTTGCGTTATGGGTGATGGAATTATTACCGTTAGCCGAAAAACTGATCAACGGTTCAACGGCAGGTAGTTCGGATATATTAATATTGTTAGTATTAAAGCCAAAAGAGATCTGCTCTTTATTTTTATAAGTATACATATCAGAGCCAATAAGATACCGCTTTGCCGTGCCCATACCGGTACTGGCATTACCAAAAGCCCCTTTGTTATATTTTTCTTTCAGTTTAAGATTAATCCTGATAGTGGGATCCTGAGTGGTGGTATTGGTTTGGTCATCTATATTGGTTTCAACAACTTCTATCTTATCCAATACAAGAGCAGGCAGCAACTGGTAAATGTCCATGTTTTTTTTACCAAAAAAATCACCGCCGTTAACCATGATATCAGATACATGCCTGCCATTAAAATAAAGTTCTCCTTTGCTATCTTTATAAAATCCCCTTGTTGAAAACAGATCGTCGATCATTACTGATCGTTCAAACTTCTCATTCGAAAGATCAATCTTTGTGGTATCGCGATAACGCCTTTTGGCATTAATCTTAATGTCCTGCAGCTGGATATTATGCCTTATTAAATCAAAAACCCCTAACAAATGATTTGCCGCATTTATAGGAGGCAGTGTTTTTACCCACAGGTCATCAAAATTTAAACTGTGAATTACAATGTGATCTCCCTGTTTATAATAGTCCGGAGGGATGCCAAAATATCCTAAGCTATCACTAGCGGTGCTATACACAATGGCATCACGGTTATAAAGCTTGATAATTACGTTACATAAACCTATACTGGTTTCTTTATCTCTTACACGCCCTCTAACATTTATATTTTGGGCAAATGCGTTGTTGCAAAATATCGATATAGAAATTAATATGACACCGTAGATTTTAGCCATATTAAAATAAGAGCACTTGTAATTTTAAGGCTAAGAGAAAATATCTTCTCATAAAAATCTTAGCTTAAGATAAAATTCATCCTTTATAGTGAGTGTTTTGTAACAAAGCAATTATAGTTTAATTACAAAAACTTAACAGAATATGTCAGGCGTTTACCGTTTGGAGATGGGTAAGCGCCATTTGTTTTAAATGATCGATGTTATTTACCGGCACGTTCATTTCTTTGGCCATATCATCCCAGTAGCGTAGCCTTACAATCAGTTCAGCATCGGGGTTAAGCTCAAAATCAGCTGCTTCATCTGCACTCATTACGCCCCCCTGAAATTCAAGCGTGGCTTTGCTGGCTTCCGAAAGGCGGTTATAATATTCAGGATATTTATAGGTAAGGTACCTTTTGGCAATAACATGTCCCTGCACCAGGTTGGCAACCCTTTCTGAAAACCCGCGTTCAAGCAAATAATCGGCGCCCAGGCGCTCATGATCAACGTTGCCCATGCCGTCCATGCTCCCGGCTTCCTCGGCATCAGCACACAGGTGGCCGATATCATGAAAAAAAGCCGCCAGTATAACCTCTTCATCATAGCCTTCGGCTTCGGCCAATGCCGCGGCCTGCGACATGTGCTCCAACTGCGAAACCGGTTCGCCTATATAGTCGGCATCACCAAATCGCTCATATAATGAAAAAACTTCCTCTACTACTGCTTTCGGGTTATACTGTGCCATGATTGTAAAAATTTAGATGCAAATAAAAAGGATACCTGTTATGAAAATATTAAATGTTTATGAAATATACCTGCTGTTCTTAGTTTCGGCTGTTTTAAAAACCTGGCTTTACCGTACAATAAATAATTAAGCCTTACGTCATTATGTTAAAAAAAATGTTAAAAGAAACAGCCGGGCTATGCTCAACGTGAACCCGGGATAATCCGGCCCGCAAAAAATCATTTTGGATAAATACCCTTATTAATTACTTTGCGCATCAATAACCTGCTATACACTATATATAATGGAAGAAGATATACTGATACAGATCAGTAACCGGATTAAAGAACGCCGCCGCGAAAAAAACATCACCGTACAGGAACTTGCCGTAAGAGCCAACGTAAGTAAAGGCCTGATCTCGCAAATTGAAAACAGCCGCACTATTCCTTCGCTTATCGTTCTGATCGATATTATCAAAGCGCTTGAGATAGATCTGAACGAATTTTTTAAAGATATCCGCTCAAAAACCGATGAACCACCAATCCTGATCAAGCGCAAGCATGAGTACGAGCATTTTGAAAAAGAACACGCTACCGGTTTTCACTATCAGCGCATTTTCACGCAATCAATAACTCAAAGTACGGTTGATATAGTTATTCTCGAACTGGAGCCCGATGCCACCCGCCCGATGGTAGAAACAGAGGCTTTCGAATATAAATACATCCTCAGCGGCCAGATCGCCTATCATTTTAACGATGATATCATCATCCTGAACCAGGGCGACAGCATGCTGTTTGACGGCCGTATCTCCCACACCCCAAAAAACACCGGCGATACCAAGGCCAGCATGCTGGTGATCTATTTTTTTGAGGAGAAGAAATAGGTAAGTCAAAAGTTGTAAGTCTTTTGAAATTGGACTTAAAACTTTTGACTTGCTATTTTGAACTTAAAACTTCTTCTTCACACAACCTTAACACTAATTTAGTTCAATTTTAATAAAAAAAGTTTAGTATTGCTAAACAATTACATTCTTTTTATGAGCATTAAATTAGTGGTATTTGATATAGCCGGCACTACGGTAAAAGACGATCATGAGGTAAGCAAAGCCTTCCGGGCAGCTATGCAATTATCTGGTTACGACGTTGAATTAGCTAAAATAGACCCTTTAATGGGTTACGAAAAAACATTAGCCATCCGCAAGATGCTGGCCGAGCATGAGCCGGACACGGCTAAAATTACCGACGAACTGGTAAACACCATCCATAAAGAATTTGTACAGCAAATGATAAAATTTTACCGGTTTGAGCCGGGCATTGAAGCCCTACCCAATGTGGAGGAAACATTTGCTAAACTACACGGGCAAGGTGTAAAAGTAGGTATCAATACCGGCTTTTCGCGCGATATTGCCGATACTATTGTTACCCGCCTGCAATGGCGCGAAAAAGGGCTGATTGATTATGTAGTTGGTTCGGACGAGGTTGAATTGGGTCGTCCACATCCGTTCATGATCCGTAAAATGATGCAGGAGGCAGGCATTACCGATGCCCTTGAGGTTGCCAAAATTGGCGACACCGAGGTTGACGTGCGCGAAGGCCAGAACGCGGGCTGCAAATACTCGATAGGTATCACCACCGGAATTTTTACACGCGATGAACTGGCCGGCTATGATCCAACCCATATTATTGACGATATTGCACAGGTAATTGACATTATAAATCAATAAGCAACATGAGGCTGATTGACGGTTTGCGTGCTAAAGTTGCCACATGGCCTTACGCGCTGGTTTCAGTTTTAGCGGCCGTTTCGGCATTTGGCACCTACACCTGCATGTATGCCTTCAGAAAGGCTTTCGCGGCGGGTACGTATACCGGTCACCAGTTTTTTCATATAGATTATAAGGTTTGGCTGGTGATAGCCCAGGTAATAGGTTATATGGCCAGCAAGTTTTACGGCATTAAATTTATTGCCGAAGTAAACAGCAAAACCAGGGCTCGTTACATTTTAACACTAATAGGCATTGCGTGGCTGGCGCTGCTTGCCTTTGCCTTTGTACCTGCCCCGTGGGGCGTTATATGCCTGTTTATTAACGGCTTTCCGTTAGGGCTGATCTGGGGCCTGGTTTTCGGGTACCTGGAAGGCCGCCGCTCAACCGAGTTTATGGCATCGGTACTTTCCATCAGTTTAATCTTCGCATCGGGCTTTGTAAAAACCAAGGGCAAAAACCTGATAGATGTATTTCATGTAAATGAGTACTTTATGCCTTTTTTAACAGGGGCGTTGTTTGCGTTGCCACTGATATTTTTTGTGGGATGCATGGAACTAATCCCCCCTCCCACCCCCGAAGATATCAGTTTACGCGCCGAACGCACCCCCATGAACGCTGCCGAGCGCAGGCAGTTTGTGGTACGCTTTTTACCGGGCATCATACTTACACTCATTGTTTATGTGCTGCTAACCATCATGCGCGATGTACGTGATAACTTTGAAGTAGAGATCTGGGCCAGCCTGGGGGTTAAAGACAACAGCGTTTTCACTACTACCGATATTAAAATTTCGCTGGTAGTATTGGTGGCGATGAGTTTACTGATCCTGGTACGCAAAAACCTGCGGGCCTTCAGCATTATCCATTTAATGATCATCGGCGGTTGCGTGCTGGTGGGTGTATCAACCACCATGTTCGGGATGAAAATGATGGATCCCACCTCCTGGATGACCTGCGTTGGCCTTGGCCTGTACATGGGTTATGTGCCTTACAACGCTATATTTTTTGAGCGCATGATCGCCTCGTTTCACTATAAAAGCAACGTTGGTTTCATTATGTACATAGCCGATTCGATGGGGTACCTGGGCAGTGTAAGTGTGCTCCTGGTAAAAGAACTTGGCCGGCCATCAATTAGCTGGGGCGCCTTTTTCCAGGAGGGCGTAATGGTTGTGGCCCTGGTAGGCAGTATCGGCGGTGTGCTGTCGCTGATCTATTTTTTACAAAGCGCGGCCCGTGATAAAAAAAAGTTAATTGAACAGAATGACGGCGGCAGCGATGGGATAAGCTTCGGGGTAATAAGTCCGCAGTCATAAGTTGCAAATAATAAGTCTGTAGTTCTGAGTCAAAAACATCATTATATAAAAACGATATTAATGAGCGATAATACTAATAAAAGCGCCCCCTCCGGGAGGCAGGGGGGCCATGCCATCATTATAGGCGCTGGTATAGTAGGTTTAGCTACTGCCCGCGCTTTGGCCGTTCGTGGCTACAAGGTAACCGTGTTTGAGCGTAACGAGCGCGCGGTGGGGGCCTCTATCCGCAACTTCGGGATGGTTTGGCCTATAGGCCAGGCTACAGGGCCCATGTTTGAACGTGCCATGCTTTCAAAAAGCATCTGGAAAACCATATGTACCGAGGCAAATATCTGGCATAATGAAGTAGGCTCGCTGCACCTTGCTTACCATGATGATGAGTTGCAGGCGATACAGGAATATGTTGATGTAAACCACATGCACCGCGATTGCGCGGTACTTGATCCGGCGGCGGCGCTAAGCAAATCACCGGCTATTAATACAAATGGTTTAAAAGGCGCTTTATGGAGCGGCGAGGAAATGATTGTTGAATCGCGTGTGGCCATCGGGCAGGTGGCTGCTTATCTTGCCGAAAAATTCGGCGTTGAATTTCATTGGAACACGGCCATCAGCCGCATCGAACACCCCAAAGTAAGTTCAGGCGCCAAAAGCTGGGAGGCCGATGAAATTTACGTTTGCAGCGGCGCCGATTTTGAAACCCTTTATCCAGAATTATTTGCCCAAACGCAGATTACTAAATGTAAATTGCAGATGATGCGTTTGGTTAGCCAGCCTGACGGATGGCGTATAGGACCGTCATTATGCGGCGGCTTATCCATGATCCATTATCCGGGCTTTCAGGCGGCGGCCTCGTTACCCGCGCTGCGCAAACGGTATGAAGAGCAGTATGCCACGCACCTTAAATGGGGCATTCACGTCATGGTTTCGCAAAACGGCAGCGGCGAACTAACCATCGGCGATTCGCACGAGTACGGGTTGGTTCATGATCCTTTCGATAAAGAATTTATTAATAATTTGATAATTGAATACTTACATACCTTCGCCAATTTTAAAGACTGGAAAATGCTGCAATCATGGCACGGCATCTACCCTAAAATGACCAACGGCGCTTACGAACTGGTTACAGATGTTGAACCCGGCGTAACGCTGATTAACGGCATGGGCGGCAACGGCATGACATTGTCGTTTGGTTTGTGCGAACAGGTGATTGCAGCGAGGAAGGATAATTAAATTCGGGATCATAGTTCATGGATCATGGTTCATCGCAGATAATTGTAATTTATCATTAACCATAATCTATGAACTATCAACCATGATCTACGATCCATCAGCTATGATCCATGAACTATGAACCATGAACAAAATACACCTCAAATAATATGTCTGATTCAAGGAGAGACTTTTTAAAAAAAGCGGCATTATTAACCGGCGCGGCCGGCCTTGCCAGTATTTTACCCGAATCAATTCAAAAGGCGATGGCCATTAACCCGGCGCCGGGCAGCACTTACCTGGATGCCGAGCACATCGTGATCCTGATGCAGGAAAACCGCTCGTTTGATCATACCTACGGCATGCTGAAAGGTGTACGCGGTTATAACGACCCCCGCGTTATCGATCTGCCAAACAAAAACAAGGTATGGCTGCAATCAAACAAAAAAGGGGAAACCTACGCGCCTTTCCATCTGGATATAAAAAATACCAAAGCCACCTGGATGAGTTCGTTGCCGCACTCATGGAGCAACCAGGTTAATGCCCGTAACGACGGTAAGTTTGACCAGTGGCTTAATGTAAAAAAGAACAGTATTAAAGAATACTCGAACATGCCCCTTACCCTGGGCTTCCATAACCGCGAGGATATTCCGTTTTACTATGCTTTAGCTGATGCCTTTACCGTTTGCGATCAAAACTTTTGCTCATCGTTAACAGGCACCAACCCCAACAGGCTCTATTTCTGGAGCGGCACCATCCGTGCCGAGCAGCACGAAAACTCCTTAGCCCACGTTTGGAATGACGACATGGATTATGGCACCCTGAACTGGGCCACCTTCCCCGAGCGCCTGGAAGACCATAACATTTCGTGGAAGCACTACCAGAACGAAGTTGCCATAGATACCGGGCTGGAGGGCGAAGAAGACCCCTGGCTATCAAACTTCCAGGATAACCCGCTGGAGTTTTTCGGGCAGTATAATATTAAGCTGTATGATAAGTACATCGCTAACCTGCAAAAAAAATCGGCTAAACTGCCTGAAGAAATAGCAGCGCTCGAAAAACAGATAGCGGCCCTGCCCGCAGGCGACGCCCATATCGATCACCTGCAAAAACAACTGAAACAAAAGCAGCGCGACCTGGAACAAATCAAAAAAGATTTGGGTGCTGTTGACGTTAACAAATTTGCCAGCCTGTCGCAGCGCGAAAAAAACCTGCACCAAAAAGGCTTTGTAACCAACACCAACGATCCGCATTACCGCGCATTAACACCGTTGAAATATAACGACGATGGTACCGAGCGCGAGGTACTTGTACCCAAAGGCGATGTATTGCACCAGTTCCGTGCCGACGTAAAAAACGGCGAACTGCCAACCGTAAGCTGGATTTCTGCTCCTGAGCATTTTTCAGACCACCCGAGTTCGGCCTGGTATGGCGCCTGGTATGTATCCGAAGTAATGGATATCCTTACCCAGAACCCGGAGGTATGGAAAAAAACAATATTTATTTTAGCTTATGACGAAAACGACGGCTATTTTGACCATGTGCCGCCGTTTTCGGCCCCTAATCCGCATAAACCAGGTACCGGCAAGGTTTCTGAAGGTATTGATGCCAGCGTGGAATTTGTGACCTCAGAGCAGGCAAAAGCACGCAACAACTTCCCCGAGGTATTTGATCGTGAAAGCCCTATCGGTTTAGGGTTCCGCGTACCGTTGGTGATCGCCTCGCCATGGAGCCGCGGCGGCTGGGTAAACTCAGAAGTGTTTGATCATACCTCAACACTTCAATTTCTGGAGAAATTTTTGAGCCATAAAACAGGCAAAAAAGTAACTGAGCCTAACATCAGCGAATGGCGCCGTACCGTTTGCGGCGATCTATCAAGCGTTTTCCGCCCATATAACGGCGAAAAGATAGAAAACCCTGAATTTGTACCCCGCGAAGCATTTTTAGAGAGCATCCATAAAGCCCAGTTTAAAAAACTGCCTTCAGATTATAAGCTGCTTACCGCAGACGAGATCGCGCAGATCAACCTGGATCCGCATTCATCCCCATACATGCCTCAACAGGAAAAAGGCATCAAGCAGTCATCAGCTTTGGCTTACGAGCTTTACGCGGATGGTAAACTGAGCGCCGATAAAAAATCGTTCGAGGTTAAGTTTACTGCCGGCAATAAGGCATTTGGAGCAAAAGCATTAGGTTCGCCATTCAACGTATATGCACCCGGTAAATACGCCACCCTGGCCGATGCGCAAAAAATGGAACCGCTGCGCACCTGGGCTTACACCGCCAAAGCCGGTGATACATTAGCCGATGTTTGGCCGCTGCATGAGTTTGAAAACAGCGAATACCACCTGCGCACCTACGGCCCTAACGGCTTTTACCGCGAATACCGGGGTAACGCTGCCGACCCAATGCTTGACATCAACTGCGAATACGAACAGGTTGCGGGCAAGCTTACAGGTAACGCGTTGTTGAAGATCACAAACAACAGCGCCAAAGCTTATAACGTAGTTTTGAAAGATCATGGATACAAAGCTGCCGATCGCAAATTAACGGTAGATGCTAAAAATAGTGCCGTACATCTTGTAGATTTAAGTAAAAACCATAACTGGTATGATTTCGGTATTCAGGTTGAAGGAGCCGATAGGTTTGAAAGGCGCTTTGCAGGCCGGGTTGAAACCGGCAAACATGGCTATACCGATCCGTTAATGGGTAAAGCTGTCTGAAGGCAGATTGTCTGAATCAGAATTTACAGAATTTTAGAATTTGCAGAATAAGAGAAAGCCGGGCTTTGAGTCCGGCTTTTTTATTTTGGAGGAAAGAGGATATACAGTTTGAGTTATCTGAACTCGAATTTTAAGGAATTTTGAAAATTTATAGAATTGGATTTCCCTGTCCTTCTGCTCGTTTTTAAATTCTAAAAATTCGGGTTTAGGCAATTTTTCAAACTATTTATCCAACACTACCCACCTGTTCACCGTATTATTGGCACCTTCAATAGCTACTTTATAAAATTTTGATGGCATGTTTTTAACGTCAACCAATACATGCTCATTAGTTACCGGTACGGTAGCCAGTAATTTATATTCATCGGCCTTGCCTTCTTTATAAGCATTATCGGCAGCAACCCAGATCTTCACCTCACCTTTGGCATCCAAGGCTTTCCAGCTGATATCCAGCGAACCCTGAACATAGTTGGCCATAGGTTCGGCAACTGATACCGCACCAATCAGTGAGATCCCATCCATTTCCCGTTGTTGCGCCACGGGCACTTTTACATTCAGAAAAGTGTTGATTGATGGCGTGATATCCACAATACCCGGCGTGTAGTATTTAGCATAATTGTTTAGCGGACGGTAGCTGGTTACCATCCAGGTTGAACGCTGGCGGGTACTTTGGCCGCCGTGGTCTTTACCGTTGGCCTCGCTGCGACCATGATCAGTGGTGATGAAAATCAGCCAGTCTTCTTTAAAATGCTGTTTACGGTATTGTATTGCGGCCCAGATGCGGCCAACCTGCGCGTCCATTTTCTCTATGGCGTCATAATATTGCGGACTATCGCCATATCTGTGCCCCATGTCATCGGTATATTCCAGGTAAACCCACGACAGGTCGGGCGCTTTGGTTTTGATACATTCGGCTGCCGAATTTACAACCTGCTCGTCAATCAGGTGCATGTAATTGCTTGCTTTATCGTGCGGAAATTTTACGGTATCCAGTTCATAGCCATCATAAGCATAATCGGGGTGGATGTTTCCGGCTTCGGGCAGTTTATCGCCTATCAGCTTGGTGCGGTTATCTGTCCAGCTGCTGAATACAGCTGTTTTTTTGTCAGGATAAGCGTTTTTAAACATCCTGAATATATTCCAGTAATTATAGTTAGGGGCTTTGATATCATTTCCCCAAACGTTATGCTTGTTAACCCAGGTGGCCGTAAGCAGGCTGTTGTAGCCATTGGCCGATATAGTGGGCGTTTGCGAATAGCCGCCTTTTTCGCCACCCACATGGGCGCGGAGATAAGTACCCTGCTTAGCTATAGCCTTAAGGTTGGGGGTATTCAGTTTTTCGATCACATCGGCGGGGATACCATCGGCAATGATAAAAACAGCTTTGCGGGTTTGCGCCTTCATGTTTAAGCCCGCCAGCATCAACAGGCAGAAAACAGCAGTTGTAAATAGTTTTTGCATCGATTTAAAATAGAATGTTAAGTGCCGCTAAACTACATGTAAACAAATAGCGTAGGGTTAAAAAATTGTTATGATTTAATTTGCTTTATTTTTATTGAGATGTAGCATAAGTATCTGATCCACCGTAATGGCTGTAATAAACCTGACAATCATGATGCGTAAACTTACTCTATTTCTTCTTTTTGCCACCGCCATCACGGCCTGCAAAAAAAGTGGTAACAACCCCGATAACAAAGACAAAGGAAAAGACCTTGTACTTACCGCAACCGAACAACAGCAAATTGGTCCGGGAAATGCTTTTACGCTCAACTTGTTTAAAGCAAACGCCATTGTGATCAGCAATGATAAAAATCTTGTTATTTCACCCTTAAGCGTAAGCTTCGCCTTAGGTATGACCGGCAACGGCGCCAGTGGCCAAACGCTTGCCGGGATCCGCAAAACCATGGAGTTTGACGGTTTTACCGAAGATGAGGTAAACGCCTATCACCATAACCTGGTTACCAACCTGCCCCTGCTTGATCCGAATACCACAATAAAAATAGCCAATTCCATCTGGTATGCCAACAGCTATACCGTGTTGCCTGCCTTTTTAAAAACCAATACCGATTTTTATAACGCCGAGGTACAATCGCTCAATTTTAATGATAAAACCGCATCGTTAAATACCATTAACAATTGGGTAAGCCAGCAAACCAACAACAAGATCCCGAAAATACTTGACCAGATGCCGGACGGGGCCAGGATGTTTTTGATTAACGCCATTTATTTTAAAAGCAGCTGGAAAACGCGTTTTGACGCGAAACAAACTTATAAGGCTCCCTTTGCCCTTGCGGATAACATTACTGTACAGGCCAATTTCATGACGGCCAGGCCGGTAGAATTAAAAAAAGCGTACGACAATGGCACCAATGTGGTTGAATTGCCCTACAGCAATGATAAATACGGCATGGTATTAGTAATGCCCGACGGCGATTTGAAAACCTATATCAACACCCTCAACCCAACCAAATGGAACTTACTGATGGGCAAACTTACCGCTGCCAAAGCGGATATTACCATCCCGAAATTTAAATTCAGCTATGATATCACACTGAATGATATGTTAAAATCGATGGGCATGAGCGTGGCCTTCAGCGACCTGGCTGATTTTTCCCGTATTAATGCGGGCGGCGGATTAAAGATCAGTGAGGTGAAGCACAAAGCTTATATTGACGTTAATGAAGACGGTACAGAAGCCGCCGCGGTAACAGAAGTTGGCATGGTAGCAACAGCCGCGCCGCCTACCAATGTTTTTAACAAGCCGTTCATTTTTGCTATCAGGGAAATGAAAACAGGTTTGATTTTATTTGCCGGGATAGTAAATAACCCTACGTTGAGCGACTGAGGCTGTCACTCCATCAACGGAATGGCGCGAAATGCTAAGCACTCCGCCATCAAAGCCCTGCAGATAATTTGAAAATTGTTGTGCGGCTTATTTGAATACCACAAAAAAACGGCGTTAAAAACCCCGGCGTTAAAAACGCCGGGGTTCATCAATTTAACGTGAGTTGTGATTTATATAAATTGCTCAACCACCTGCTGCAACTGCCTGGCCTGTACCACACCACTTTGCCGCCATTTACTTTCGCCTTTTTTAAATACCATGAGGGTGGGCACGCTTTGTATGCGATAAGCGCTTGCCGCCGCCGGGTTTTTGTCGACGTCTATTTTAATGATCTTCACTTTATCGCCCAGGGCGTTCTTTACATCGTGCAGTATGGGCGGCATCATTTTACAAGGTCCGCACCACTCGGCCGAAAAATCGACCAGCACCGGGATCTCTGAAGCTATTATTTCCTGGAAATTTGCCATGATATCTATCTTGATTTTTTTTGATTAATGAATTGTGCCGAAGCCTTTTAAACCACGGCTTCGCATTGCTGCTTAATATCAAAATTAACCATTAAATTAGGTAAAAGTTTATCAGCAACCGGGTGCATATGGTAATATGACATTCAGGCTATCAATTAACTCAAAAACCGATATAACCCATGATCCATTTGAAACAATTGGCTTATTTGTGCCTGGTTATCCTCCTTTTGCCAGCCACCGGCTTAGCCCAGGAGACCGTTATTCCGCTTTGGCCAAACGGCGCGCCTGGTTTTGAAAACCGCCGCGATGAACCCGAGCAGGCTAAAGATTACTGGGTTAAAAATATTCATAACCCATCGCTCACGGTATTTTTACCACCGCGCGATAAGGCTAACGGCGCGGCTGTGGTGGTGTGTCCGGGCGGAGGCCATAGGTTGCTGGTTTATAACGCCGAAGGTGTAGCCCCGGCCAGGTACCTCAATAATTTAGGGGTTACTGTTTTTGTGTTAAAATATCGTTTGGGCCGCGACTCGACATCGCCGTATAAAATTGACGTGCATGCCAAACAGGATGGCTACCGGGCTATGCGCTTAGTACGCAGCCTGGCCGCCCGCTACAGTTTAGATACTAACCGGATAGGGATGATGGGCTTTTCGGCCGGTGGCGAGGTGGTGGATCTGGTTGCTTATGGCGAGGGCAAAGGCGATCCAAAAGGTGCCGACCCGGTTGACAGGCTAAACTCCCGGCCAGATTTCCTGATCCAGATCTATCCGGGCCCGCTTTATATCCCCGACAGTTTGCCGGCCGCCGCACCGCCTGTATTTTTGCTGGCCGCTGATGATGATACCTGCTGCTCACCCTCTGTAATAAAACTCCTGGAGCGTTACCGTGAAGCAAAGATCCCTGTAGAACTGCACCTTTACGCTAAGGGCGACCATGGTTTTAATATGGGCGACCGATCCCAGCTAAAAACAATTAGTTCGTGGTCGCAACGCATGGCCGATTGGCTGGAAGATAACAATTACCTGCACCCGGCCCCGACAAAAAGGATGAAGGTGCATTAGTCAAAGATGCATTTGGTGAGTAATAATCTGTTTCGAGGTTATTAGCTATCCTGATAAATGCTTTATAGCGGTAGTAATAAATTAAAGCCCTGGGTTGGGTTTGGCGCAGCAGTATCCAGATGGAATTAACTTTATGATAAGCCACCTGTAATAAGTTAAAATACCTGATTAGTAATTAAAAACATAGATTTGTTAATTTTTGCGCAATATTTTTAATAAAAAAACAAACAGTTGGTACTCTTTTATGTTTAAGCATTTGAAACTTAAACACTATTAGCATTTATGAAAATCAAAGCATTAATATCCGGCTTATTAACGGTGGCAGGTTTAACAGCGGGTTTGAAAGCCAACGCGCAGTTTGGCAGTTTATTTCAAAAAGCAAAAGACAAAGCCGCCCAGAAAGCAAGCGAAGCCTTTGATAAAAAAACATCATCAACAAACACATCTTCTTCAAACGCGGGGGCAAACAAAGGCTCGAAGATTATTATCAGCTCGGGTTTTGACTTTGTACCTGGCGATACCGTATTATTTGCTGAGGATTTTGCAAGCGTACCCGTAGGCGCTTCAACCAAAACATTTAAAACCAATGGCTCGGCAACCATCGTATCGGTAAATACCGAAAGCGGCAAATGGCTTACCCTGGCTGATCAGGCTACCTATAAATTAAGCAAACAGCTTTTTTATCCTAAACATTTTACCGTTGAATTTGATATCCTCACCGCCGCCGATAAGATCAGCGATATATACCCGGTTAACTTTGGCTTTGTAACGGATAACAGCGTGCGCGATTACACCAGCAGCAGTGGCGCTTATGTAGCGCTTAAATATTATAACAATGATGATGTATCGGTAAACAGCGAATTTGTAAGCAAATACCTGAACAGCAATTTCGACCTCACCACATTTACCAACCGCAAAATGCACGTATCTATAGTTGTGGATGGCGAGAGGATGGTGGTTTATCTTGATCAAACCAAACTGGCCGATACCATTGCCTTTTTACCAACAACTGCCAAAAACCTGTACATCAGCGGCCCTATGCAGTACCAGAACGGCGCTAAAGCCATGGTAAGCAACTTTGTTATTAAGGGCTTTAAAAAAGCTTAAAAAAATTCATATTGTTTAAAAACGTCGGGATACTGAAGTTTTGATCAAAGTCCCGGCGTCTTATTTTACCGGTATAATGAAACTAATATAGCCATAACGGTTACTGCCCGGGGTTCAGCCTACGCCAGTACGGGCTTCAGCTCGGTCAGGTGCTTATTGTACCAGTTTACATGGTTGTATTGCGCGTTGATTTCGTAGATATTGGGTTTGAGCTTAAGCAGGTTAATAATGTCCTGGCACGAAAAGCGGTGGCAAACCGGGTAAAGCTCTTTAAAAACACGCTCAATAAAATAATAGTCTTCCGGATAATCGATGCCGAAACGGTGCGACATACTGTAATCTAAGCCGGTTTCCCAGGTGATGTTGCCGATATTAAAAATCAGCGGATTTTCGTAAATAAAAGGCGAGGTATGCTCCAGGTTGTTTGGGCGGCCTGCATTTTCCCAGGCTTGCTTCAGGCAGGCCATCGTCATTACTTCCACATCATTGCCATCAGGATAAGTGGCCGGTTGCAGGTTGCTTACATAATCAAACCTTTCGCTAAAAAAATACTCCAGTGCCTTATCAACAATGCGGGGGTCAATCAGCGGACAATCAGCAGGTATTTTTACAACCACTTTGGCATTAAAAAGCTTAGCTGCCTGGTATTGCCTGTCGAGCAGGTTTACAAGGCTGCCCCGGTAACACGGAATATCAAGGCTTTCCGCCTCTTTTACTATAACGTCATCTTCAGCACCTTCGGTGGTGGCAATTACAATTTCGGCCTGGTGCTGAATCATGCGCAGCCTTTCAATCATCCTGGCCAATAAACTTTTGCCCAACACCGGCAACATTACCTTACCATATAAACGGCTCGAAGCCATGCGGGCAGGTACAACTATCACTACATTCTCAACCATAATCTCCGGAAAATTTGAGGTTTATTTTTAATTATAATCGCGCTAAATGTATTACGGCAACATTTAAATATGGCGAAGTTTACATTATTAAATTGTTAACATCCTAACCTCCAAAAAAACAAAACCCGGCACAATACATGGCCGGGCTTTGCAACATAGGTAAAGGAAACTTAATAATAATAAACGTTGTTTTGAATATCGGCAGATAGCTTTTTGTAATCTGTTGCGGCAGCCAGGCCTTGCAGCCAAACGGTGTACACCGAGCCTGCGCGCAGGTTAACATTGGTAAGTGTTGCCAATACGGTTGTGGTGCCTTTTCTACGGATGTTGAGTGTGTAGTTCGAGGCCGCCTTGATGCTTACAAAATCAGAAACGCCCTTGTAAGCTTTGTTGGTAGCCAATACCGAATCCTTTGAAGTCACCAGGTCAATCGCGCCTGCGTCGGGGCTCAGGTTAGCCAGACGGATAGAGGCCATACCGGCGGCAGGTTGCTTGATGGAGTCGGTTACAAAAATAACATCGCGTTTACCGGCCGCGTTGGCAACATTGGCTACATATAACGAGTATAGTTTTTTAGCGGCGAGGGTAACGGTATCTTCGGCAATTTTTTGGCCCGAAGAAGCATCGTAAAAACTCGCGGTGCGTTTACCGGGATTGGCGCGGAGATAATCCAGCACATAACCGTAACGGAGAGGGATGTTATTGGCCCTGTTGGGCTGCAAAACAAAATCGATACCACCTGCATCGGGCGAAGCGTTGATAACCGATACAAGCGCTACGGGCTGTTCAACATAATCGTGATGATCATTTTTTAAGCATGAACTTAGTGTTGCCGCCAGCAAACACATCATCCCGATTATGCCTGCCCGCTGTGTTAATTTTTGCTGAACTGTTTTCATAAAATATAAAATATGGGTTGTAAACTGATATTTTAACTTTACGTAATCAGCAGGCATTACGCTACTCAGGGTTAAAAAAAATTAACCGCTTGTTGATTATGATAGTTACGTAAAGGCTTTTATTTTATTATACGCCGGAACAGAAAACCGTTTAATTTTTGGTAACGTATTTTGTAAGCCGGGAGCGCCTAAATGAAAGAGCCTCACCCCAGCCTTCTCCAAAGGAGAGGGAGCGCATTGTTTCTTAAAGTCCTCTTCTTTGGAGAGGATTTAGGTGAGGCTAAAATGAGTTTAAGGTTATTCAACTCCCATAAATTGATTTTCAGATAATTCTGATTCAGATCAATAACTTTTGTAAGGTTTTGACTGTTATTACGACAAAGTGGATATGAAAAAGTTAAATTTGTTATTACTGCCTTTTATACTGCTGGCAATCAACGCCTGCAGCCAGCGTAATGCCCATACCGATAACGACAAAACCGCCGATACCAAAACGTATCCGCAAGCCAAACCGGCAAGCTACTGGAAAAAGGTGCTATCGCCCGAAGCTTACGAAATTTTAGTGAACCGGGGCACCGAGCAGCCCTACCATAACCCCTACTGGAATAATCACGCCAAAGGTATTTATGTAAGCGCCGCGACTGGTAAACCGCTGTTCAGCTCGGATGCCAAATTTGATTCGGGTACCGGCTGGCCAAGTTTTTTTAAACCGATAGATCCTGGGGCCATCAAAATAGTGCGCGATACATCACTCGGTATGGTGCGCGATGAAGTGGTTGAAGCCGCTACCGGTTTGCACCTGGGCCATGTGTTTGACGACGGACCAGCGCCTACAGGCAAACGCTATTGCATGGATTCGTACGCTTTTAAATTTATACCGGCCGCCAGGTAACCTTTAATTTAAAAATGATGACAAAAAAATTGAATAACTGCCTGCTTGGTTTGCTGGTGCTGTTTGGTTGTGCCAATGCGCAAACACAGGGCAGCAGGGGTGGTGCGGGTTTTGCCGCACTACCTGAACCCGCCAAAAACCAGAAGGTGGCCACTTTTGCAGGAGGCTGCTTCTGGGCCTTATCAGAGGGCTTATCAGAATTGAAAGGTGTAACCAAAGTGGTATCTGGCTACGCGGGCGGTACCACTAAAAACCCTACTTATGAAGAGGTATGCGGTAAAGAAACCGGCCATGCCGAATCGGTACAGGTGTATTACGACCCTTCGGTGATTAGTTATGCTACCCTGGCCGAAGCTTTCTTTTACGCCCACGACCCCACAACTGTTGACAGGCAGGGGCCTGATGTTGGCGACGACTACCGATCGATAGCATTTTACCGCACACCCGATGAGAAGAAAACGCTGGAAAAAGTAATTGCAAAGGTTAACGCCACCCACCACTACAGCAACCCTATAGTTACCCAGGTTGTACCCTACAAGGTTTTATATCCTGCCGAAAGTTATCACCAGGGGTATTACTGCTCACATCCGGGCAGTTTCTATATTCAGCAGGTATCGGTGCCTAAAGTACTAAAGCTGCGCAAGGCGATGTACAACCAGCTGAAACGGGAGTTTCAGCATTAAAATATGAGGAGTGGTACGCCCTTAACCCTGTATCAAAACATTAATGAATACTGCCTGTTAAAATGGCGGTATTTTTTGTTTAAAGCGCTGTTCAATTTTATAAAATGACCTTATAATGAGATCATTTGTGGCGGCATTAAACAATACTGTCGTACCTTTAACTCACTAAATTAAACCCGAATTGATATGGCAACCACCGAAAGCATTCAGAACGCGTATATTGATTATGTACTTACCGAGGGCGAACAACCCAAATCGGTTTACATTTTCGCGAAGCAGAACCAGATGACCGAAGCTGAATTTTACCAGCTTTACGGATCGTTTGAAGCCGTGGAGCAGGGCATTTGGTCGGGCCTGGCCGATAAAACCTTGTCCGAAATCCGCGCGCAGGAAGTATGGGCCGAATATTCATCGCGCGAAAAAGCATTGTCGTTTTTTTACGGCTTTTTCGAGTTGTTAAAAAACAACCGGAGTTTTGCCGTTTACAGCGTTAAAAAACAACCCAAAGGTTTTACCACACCAAAGGTATTTGTACCCCTGAAGGAAACTTTTGAAAGCTTTGCCGATGAAATTTTGAAAGAAGGCATAGAAAGCACCGAACTGAGCGACCGTAAATACTTCTCTAAAAAATATAAAGATGCCCTATGGATCCAGTTTGTATTTGTTTTGAACTTCTGGATCAACGATAACTCGGCAAATTTTGAAAAAACCGATGAAGCCATTGAAAAAGGCATTAACGTAACCTTCGATCTGTTTCAGCGCTCGCCGATTGATAACATTTTGGAGTACGGAAAATTTCTGGTACAAAACGGCGGGATAAAAGACAGGATGGGATTTTAATAAAATATGGAAGAAAACAGCAAAGTCTCCCCTACAGGGGGCGATTTATCGGGGGCTCGTACCCCCGAACAAAACAGCATACCCACCACCAAGGTTGAACGCTCGGCAAAGTTTGTAAAAACGGGCATCAAGATAGGCGGTAACTATATTAAACATTATTCAAAAAAACTGTTTAACCCCAACCTCGACAGGTCGGAGCTGAATGAGGATAACGCAGCTGATATTTACCAGTCGCTAAGCGAACTTAAGGGCAGCGCGCTCAAGGTGGCACAGATGCTGAGTATGGATAAAAACCTGTTGCCGCAGGCTTATGTTGATAAGTTCACCCAATCGCAGTATAACGCGCCCCCGCTTTCGGGGCCGCTTATTGTACAAACTTTTAAAAAATATTTCGGCAAAAATCCCGACCAGATCTATGATAAATTCAACATCCGCTCTACCAACGCGGCTTCTATCGGCCAGGTACACCAGGCCGAGTTAAATGGCAAAAAGCTGGCCGTAAAAATTCAATATCCCGGCGTTGGCGATTCAATCTCGTCAGATCTGAAACTGATCAAGCCCTTCGCCTTCAGGATGCTGGGCATGAGCGAGCGCGAACTGGACGTGTATATGAAAGAGGTTGAAGAGCGCCTGCTGGAAGAAACAGATTACGAACTGGAAGTACGCCGTTCGGTTGAATTTTCAGAAGCCTGCGCCAACCTCGATAATGTGGTATTTCCCACATATTACCCGGAGTTAAGCAGTAAACGTATCATCACCATGGATTGGCTGGAGGGCAAACACCTGAAAGAGTTTTTAGCCACCAACCCATCGCAGGAGCTGCGCAACCGGATAGGCCAGGCCCTTTGGGATTTTTATAATTTTCAGCAGCACGAGATGCGCGCGGTACACGCCGATCCGCACCCGGGTAATTTCATGATCACACCCGGGGGTAAGCTTGGTGTGATTGATTTTGGCTGCATCAAGGTGATGCCCGACGACTTTTATTATCCGTTCTTTTCCCTTACATCAACCAACCTGCTTGACAATAAGGAAGAAACCATTAAAGCTTTCCGGCAGCTCGACATGATACACCATGACGATAGCCCGGCACAGGTGGAGTTTTATTATACCCAGTACAAGGAAATGATAGGCCTGTTTGCGCTGCCTTATATCACCGATACTTTTGATTTTAGCCAGGCCGCTTTTTTTGATCAGCTATACAGCTTCGGCGAACGCATTTCAAAAATGCCCGAATTTAAACAGGCGCGCGGTGTAAAGCATTTTATTTATGTTAACCGCACCAACTTTGGCTTGTATAATATTTTGCACGAACTAAAGGCCGAGGTTAAAACGGACACTTATAAGCCACATGTGGTATTAGAATATTGAGCAGTTGACACAGGGAAATGGCTTTTAACTTTTTTGTCATATTGAGCGTTAGCGAAATATCTTCAGCGGGTGCAAAGTCGCCTGCTTACAGGGCGAATACGATGTTTCACTACGTTCAACATGACAAATTGGTCTTTTTGAATAATGAATATCATTTCACCCCAAAACCGTCAAATTGGGAAACGTTTACAAAAACGTCAAAAGAGCGATTTTCCTGGCCGTTGTCGATGATGACAAATTAATTGAACAAATGGGTTATATTTGATCAGATCTATACCCACAAATGAAAGTACAATACCTTATTTTATTAACTGCTTTGCTGGCGGCCTGCAAATCAAAACCTGCCAAAATAAGCCAGGACACATTGAAAGTAAAAAACGTTAAAGTTTTGTCGGCCTCCTATAAAACACATACCAGGGCTAACCCCGCCGACGCCGATACCACGGCTACGGAAGAGCAGGATGAAGCTTACGCCGATTACTATGTTGTAATTGCCGATACCGGGCGCAACTATTATTCGCTGAGAGATAAGATGTTTGAGTTGAGCAAAAGCAAGGGCATTACTATTGATACGATGGACCGGTATTACGATAAAAAGAAAGACCTGATTAAGTTGCCCGATAATTACCCCGATGATGACATATTTGCCGGAGATTATTTTATGCGCCGAAATCCATCGGAAACTTTAAGCCTTGAATATCTCAATGCATACAAAGATAATTCCGACAAAAAAATGATAGCCCTTGTATCCGGCATTTATCAAACCAAAGCCGGTGCTGATAGTGCGGTTAAAGTTTTGCAACCCAGCAAAACAGCCTTTGCAATCAAATCAAAAATTTACGTAGGTTGTCTTCATTAATTTGCAATCATGAGTTGGGATGTAGTACTTTTTAATTCGACTGAAAAAATTACCGATCCGGCCGAGCTGAATGAAACCAAACTGGTATCTGTATCATTCACTGCAGTTTTTGAAGCCTACTTTGATAACATTGTAAAAGATGGGGATCACCTTGAAATTAAGGGCGATGGTTATACTATTGATTATTTTGGTGATAATGAACCGGCGAGCAACACCATGCTAAGTTTGTATGGCGAAGGGGCTATTTATCCGTTGATAGATCTGGCTATAAAAAACAACTGGCAGATATTTGATACTGGTCTCGGCGATATGATCAACCTTAATAATCCTTCTGTAAACGGATATCAAAATTTCCAGGCTTATCGTACCCATGTATTAAACCAGTACCAGCAACAGCCAAAACAAAACTGGTTCACCAAACTTTTTAAACGCAAACCATAAACAAACACATCCCCATGCCAATACTACAAAACACCTTTGTACACCACGTACATTTCTGGCTTAATAATAAAGCCGATAAAGATCAGCTGATAGCAGGTTTGAATACCCTGATCCCTATCCCACACATCCGCCACATCCATATCGGGGTGCCGGCCGATACCAACCGCGATGTGATCGACAGGTCGTACGATGTATCACTGCTGATCCTGTTCGATTCGCCGGAGGCGCAGGAAGCTTACCAGGTTGACCCTACCCATGTGATTTTCGCCGAGGAGTATGCCAAGCCGCTTTGTAGCAAAGTAGTGGTGGTTGATAGCGTAAACATATAAACTTCAAGGTTGAGGAAACCGGTATAAGGAAGCCTGAAATGAATGCCGGTCAGTTTTATTAAATTGCAGAAACTGCTAAACTCAAATAGAATGAGGTTGCTCAACAGCTAAAAATACTATATTATAAATAAGGCTAAATAGCATATATTTGGCCTTATTTAATTTTTACAACCTTACACATGTATTCACGCCTAACCTACCTTATTACATCAATTGCTTTATTTATTTCATTTCCAAAATCTTATGCGCAAACCGATAGTACCCGTTATGATCTGGGCAGGATACGGCTTGATAAAAAGTTTACGCAAAACATCACCATAAAAGCCGCCGACCTTGAGCGCCAGCCTTTTTCTAACCTGTCCGAAGCTATTAATGTTTGGCTTTATGGCACCTACACGCGTAGCAATAACGTGGTTTACGTAATAGACGGTAACCTGGTAAATGATGTAAACATTTATAATATTCATGATATTGAAGAGATAACCCTGATTCAAAACTCACTGATACAAGTTAATGGCGCTGCACCATTACAACAACTGGTGCTTATTAAAACCAGGCGCAAGCGTCCGGGTAAATCGGGCTTTGAGGTTGCGGGACAAGCAAACCTGGTTACGGTACGTAATAGTGAGGGCAATGCTAACGTGAAAAGCACAGCCAACCTGTTTCATCAATATTATGTATCGGGCTATAATAATACAGACAACATTAACTCGGGTTTCTCGGCCACTTATTTGCACGATGTTTCACCAATTTTAAAAACACCGTCTACTGATGTTGGCGCGCCGCTAAGTTTCGACAGGTTTAAGCTTAATGGTTATACTGATGTTAAATGGGGTGCAAATAACACCCTCGGGGCTACGGTTAATTTTGTACCGCAGATATCGAGGTTCAAATATGTTAATGCCAATATAAACCCTTACGTTGGCGATCCTACCTATAGCTTACAAACCAACGCTGCCGACCATGGCAGGCAAAATCTTTTTAATACCAATATTCAATTTAACTCGCAGCTTGCAAAGGGGTTAAAAAATACGTTTTCGGCAACGTATAATCACTATTCATACCATCAACATTACGCTTTTAACGTTCAAACCGTAAGCGGCAGCAATGGCTACCGTTCCAATTATCTCGACAGCAATTTCCATTCAAGAAAAGTTTACCTGTTGCAGGATAACCTAAGCTACCGTAAAACCACCGGAGCCTTTACCTTTGAGCCGTCAGTAAATTTCAGCTACCGTTACACCCGCGATTCGCTTAGCAATTCAACTTACAAGGCTAATTACTACGGAAACGACCTAAATAACCCCGGCAGTTATTTCCGCAACACCGATCGTAGTTACTATAAGCGTAAAAACTATCTTTTATTGCCCTCGCTAAGCATCCTCTACAAAAACAGTATCAATCTGCAAGGCGGCATTTTAGCCATGTTAGATACCAGGAAAAGCCTTAACCTGCAGGATACAACTCACCTTAAACGTATTTTCCCTTTTGCCACGGTAAGCGTTAACATATCATCCCTAACAGGCATTAAAGCGGTGGGCATTAAATTACACGCATCATACACCAAACAAAACATACTTTCGCAGGCAGGTAATACACAGCTTTCGGGGGTAGATCCCGTTTACGCCAATCCGCTTGTTACAGAGATTTTCGTGGGCAGCGACTATAATACTCAATCCTACCCAACCCCAGGCTACAACCCATTAAAAGCGTTTAACAATTATGTAGCTGGAGCCGACATTGAGATTACTAAACTTGTTTCGGTTAATTACACTTTTGAACGGGGTTACCTGCTAATCCCTTTCATTTATGATTACACTTATACGGGTACTCCCATAAGCTATACCGTATTTGCCGATACGAAATATACCACAAACCGCATCGGTTTAAATTTCAATATCATTAACAAGCCAAACACCCGCTTTATCAGCGGTATTAACACCAATAATATCAACCTTAAAACCCTAAAGCTTATTTCGCCTGTTAATATGGGCAATAAAATATGGACAGGCGGTTGGGTTAACCGTTTAGAACATAATAACATTTTTGCAGGGCTTGATGTATTGTACCAAACCGGCAAAGGCAATTCCGCTTATGCCAATGCAACGCCCTATCCGTCAATAATTGGGCAGGGAGCAAATTCATTTTCGCTACAAAATGTTTACTTTGGCTGTAAGCTTAAAACACACCAATTTAAAAACATGGAAGTATTTGCAGACGGGCGTAACCTATGGCAAAACAAAAAATCTATCATAACCGACAACCGCAGGTTTTATGGTCTTGGATTTAAGTTAGGCTTATAAAACACCCCGCCCTGTTTGTTGTTTGAATATACATGAAAGTTTTACTTGCAGGCGCTAACGGATATATAGGTACAAGGCTCATTCCGGTTTTACTGGAAGCGGGCCATGACGTGGTTTGCCTGGTGCGCGATAAACGCCGCTTTCATGAAAAAAGCGATTATAGCGAAAGGGTAACCCTCATTACAGGCGATTTGCTGAAGGAAAAGAATGTAGAAGCTTTTCCTGCCGACATCGACGCGGCTTATTACCTGGTGCATTCCATGTCGCAATCGCCGGATTTTACCGCGCTCGAAGCGCTTTCGGCCCATAACTTTGTTACCGCGCTTGATAAAACCAACTGCAGGCAAATCATTTTTTTAAGCGGGATCACTAACGACGAAAAGCTATCCAAACACCTCGAATCAAGGCGGCACGTTGAAGATGTTTTGCAGGAAGCCAGGGCGGCGCTCACTGTTTTAAGGGCGGCTATCATTATAGGCTCAGGCAGCGCTTCGTTCGAGATCATCCGCGATCTGACAGAGAAGCTGCCCGTGATGACGGTGCCACGCTGGGTGAATACCCGCTGCCAGCCTATAGGCATCCGGGATGTGTTGGGCTATCTGCAGGGTGTGCTGCTTAACGAAAAAGCATTTAACCGCACCTTCGATATCGGCGGGCCGGATATCCTTTCTTTTAAACAAATGATGCTTACCTATGCCGAGGTGCGCAAACTGAAAAGGTATATCATCATTGTACCGTTCCTGTCGCCCAAAATATCGTCATACTGGTTATATTTTGTCACTTCAACCAGTTATAGCCTTGCCCAGAGCCTGGTTGACAGCATGAAGAACGAAACCATCATGCACAATCACAATATTGACGAGGTAGTGCCGCGCCAGTGCCTTACCTATAAAGAATGCCTCGAACTCGCTTTTGTTAAGATAGAGCAAAACTCTATCGTGTCCAGCTGGAAAGACGCGTTTAATCAGGGTTACCTTAACCCCGGTTTTATGGACCAGATTAAGGTACCGCAAAACGGCACCCAGGAATACAAAGTGAAAATGCCTTTTGAGCGCCCGGCAGATGAAGTGTTTACCAACGTACTATCCATAGGGGGCGACCGCGGCTGGTATTACTGGGACTGGATCTGGAACATCCGCGGTTTTTTGGATAAGATTTTTGGCGGGGTGGGATCGCGCAGGGGGCGCACCAGCAATGTTTATATTTCGCCCGGCGATGTGATAGACTTTTGGCGGGTACTGCTGGTAGACCGCGAGAACAAACGCCTGTTGTTATATGCCGAAATGAAGCTGCCCGGCGAAGCCTGGCTGGAGTTTAAAATAATTGAGCGCAACAATAAAAAAAGCTTAAGCCAGGTAGCCACCTTTAGGCCCAATGGCTTGTGGGGTCGGCTGTATTGGTATGCCATGTGGCCTTTTCACCTGTTTATATTTAACGGCATGGCGCGGGAGATTGTAAATTACCATTGATGGTCATTTCGCGTTGCGGTCATTGGGTCATTAAGTCATTTTTGATTTGCGGAATATGGCGTTTACGCACCCTATATTCCATTTCACCGGAATCCCTCTCTGCGGCATGCCGCAAAGAGGAAAAAAATAAAAAAATTAAAACCCCGGCTTTACGCGCAGCGTAGAGAGGGGTGACAAGCGCAGCGATGCCGGGGTGAGTAAACGAGGCGATGAGCAACGTACACAAGCCTCTTAAAATGAAAATGATCCGAAAAATAATGACCCAATGACGCGCAGCAAATGACACAAGGTAAATGACCCAATCACACGCAGCAAAAGAAACGTAAAATGAAAAACATATTATTAACCGGCGGTTCCGGATCATTAGGCAGGCACCTTACTAAAGCATTGCTGGCTAAAGGTTATACCGTGAGCCATTTAAGCCGTAAAGCGGGTAATATTCCCGGCGTAAAAACTTTTACCTGGGATATTGACAAAGGTACTATCGACCAAAACTGCATCGATGGCGTTGATACCATAGTGCACCTGGCCGGATCGGGTATTGCCGAAAAACGCTGGACAGATGCACGCAAACAAGACCTTATTGATAGCCGGGTAAAATCCATCGGGTTAATTTATCATCTGCTGGAGCGGAAACAGCACCAGGTTACATCGGTAGTATCGGCATCGGGCATTGGTTATTACAGCGACCGCGGCGATGAACTGATGTTTGAAAGCAGCACGCCGCTTGCTGATTTTATTTCGCAATGCTGTGTGCTTTGGGAAACCGCGGTTAGCGAAGGCGAAAAACTTGGCCTGCGTGTATTAAAATTCCGTACAGGTGTAGTGTTAGATAAAAACGGCGGCGCATTGCCAACCCTGGCTAAACCTGTTAAACTATACGTAGGTTCGCCCCTGGGCAGCGGCAAACAGTGGGTTTCCTGGATCCACTGGCAGGATGTGTTGGATATGTACCTGATGGGGATTGAAAACCGTGATCTGCATGGCGTTTACAATATGGTAGCCCCCAATCCGGTAACCAACAAACAACTGACACAAGCTGTAGCCAAACAACTGCATAAACCATTATGGGCGCCTAACGTGCCCGGCTTTGTGTTGAAACTGATTTTGGGCGAGATGAGCACTATTGTATTGGGCAGCACTAAAGTATCGGCCAAAAAAATTGAAGATGCCGGTTTTACCTTTAAATATGCCGATGTAGATGCGGCATTAACCGAGATTTATGGATCATAAAACACCTGTAAATATATTCTGGTTCCGCCGCGATTTGCGGCTTGATGATAATACCGGGTTATACCATGCGCTTAAAAGCGGCAACCCGGTACTGCCGGTTTTCATTTTTGATAAAGAGATATTGGATAAACTGGAAGATAAGGATGACGCCCGTGTTACCTTCATTTACCAGACTATTGAAAAACTGGCTGCCGAACTGCATGAACATGGCGGCAACCTGCTGGTAATCTATGACGGGGCCATCAATGCCTGGGAGCATCTCATCAAAAAATATAACATCGGCGAAGTTTATACCAACCACGATTATGAGCCCTACGCCACCCAACGCGATGAAGCCGTGCGAAAAAAACTGGATAAACACGGTGTTATCTTTAAAACGTATAAAGACCAGGTAATATTTGAAAAAAACGAGGTTGTAAAAGACGATGGCAAGCCCTATACCGTTTATACCCCCTACCAGCACAAATGGTACAGCAAACTGAAGCCTTTTTACCTGAAAAGCTATCCCACCAAAAAATACCTGCATAACCTGCATCAAAGCAAACAACTGCCCATACCCACGCTCGGGGATATGGGCTTTGAAAAAAGCGCTTTATCCCTGCCTGACAAAAAGTATGAGGATGTGATACAGGATTATAAGCACCGCCGCGATTTCCCGGCCATTAAAGGCACATCGCGCATTGGCATGCACCTGCGCTTTGGCACGGTAAGCATCCGGGAACTGGCCCGCACAGCCCACTCCTATAATGATAAAACATGGCTTAATGAATTGATTTGGCGCGAGTTTTATATGATGATCCTGCACCACTTTCCGCATACCATGGATCATGCCTTCAGGCCCGAGTATGACCGTATTGAATGGATCAATAACAAAGACCAGTTTGATGCATGGTGCAGGGGTGAAACAGGCTTCCCCATTATTGATGCCGGTATGCGCGAGCTGAATGCCACCGGGTTTATGCATAACCGGGTACGGATGATAACAGCCAGTTTTTTATCGAAAGACCTGCTGATTGACTGGCGTTGGGGCGAACGCTATTTTGCCCGTAAACTGTTAGATTACGAAATGGCCAGCAACGTAGGTGGCTGGCAGTGGGCGGCCGGTTCTGGCACCGACGCGGCGCCTTACTTCCGGATCTTTAACCCTGAGGCGCAAACCAAAAAATTCGACCCGGAACTGAAGTACATCAAAAAATGGGTTCCGGAATATGCCGACTTCGGCAAATATCCAAAACCCATTGTTGATCACGCCTTCGCGCGCGACAGGTGTTTAGCGGCTTTTAAAAAGGCGTTGAAGTAAGTTAAACTTTAGTTAGTTACAGTAGCTATAGTAAAGTCGAAATACAATATCACATTAGGCCCGATAGAGCCACTACCTGAAGTACCGTAGCCAAACCTTGATGGAATGATCATAGAGATTGCAGCGCCGGCAGTTTGTCCCTGTAGTGCTTCCTGAACGCCTTTGGCCAGGTCGCTAACGGTAAAAGAGTTTGAGGTTGCGCCCTGGTTGGATGTACTATCAAATACATTATCATTTAAAAACTTACCCGTGTAGCTACAGGTTATATAGGAATCGCTGTTAATCAAATCAACGCCTGTGCCTGGTGTGGCAACTTTAATATAAACACCATCTGCAGTTTTGGTAAAACCGGTAAGCCCTTTGGTCTTGATATAGCTTTTTATAACTGCATCGTCATAAACTTCCTGGTTTGATACTACGTTCACATAATAATCCAGGCTTTGGTTACCGCCAACGTGGCTGTTGGCGTTGCTCGAACTGCCTAACCCGAAACCGCCTATGCCATAGGCAAGGCGCGATGGGACAATTATCCTGGCGGACGTGCCCTTGTATTTGATGAGATCATGAACAGCTTTTTGCAGGCCCGAGGGCAGCGGCGGGTAACTTGTTGTTGGCTGAAAGCCGGTTACGTGCCCCAGGTAACCGTAAAAGTGGTTCAGATTAAGCGAATCAGTAGAGATATATTTGCCATCAAGCGAGCGCATGGTATACACAAATGATACCTGGTCGGAATATTGCATGGGCGTTGTGCTGGTGCCCGGCGATAGTATTTTATAATAAATTCCGGAGGTATCACCGCCTACCGTATCGCGCTGCATGCCGGTAATACCGTTAGCTGCAATATAGTTTTTGATCTGGGTATCGTCGTATTGCTTAATATCGGGGTCGTTCCGGTCTTTGCGGCACGATATCAGGCCTATAGAGATGAATAGTAAGAGCGTAAAAGTAATTTGTTTCATTTATTGTTTATTTATCCGGCCACAAGTTAATTCACTCCTTTTGGCCCCTTATTTTATTTAACCGGTTATCCGGCTTTTAATTAGTAACGTTATACAGTTGGATTTGAAAATCCATTACCGAATTGGCCGGTAATTTTAACGAATCCTGCGGATATGGCCCATACGCGTACCTTGACGGTACCAATAAACGTACATTGCCGCCCGGCTTAATTTGCGGTATACCCAACTGCCAGCCTTTAATCACACCGCCCAATGTATAAGTGGGGTGAAACTTGTCGGTTTGTGCAACCACCGTTCCGGATGTTAAAATCCTTGCGGTATAACCCACGGTAACCTGAGTCGAACTGGTGTAAAGCACGTTGCCGGTGCCTTGCTCGCCTGACTTAACGATGTAATATACCCCGGTTGTATCTATCCTTTTGGCATTTAAACCAGGGTTGGCGGCAATATAATCGCTCACTATCTTATCATCAATAGCGGCCTGCGCCCGGTATTGTACCAGGGGGTCGACACCTGATTTACCACAGCCATATGTTATGGCGCTTAACAGCAATAAAACTAACAGGATCCTGTTCATCAATTTAAAAGGCAAATTTATTCTTTTAAAACAGAAAAACGGCAGCTTAACACTTTTTAACAATTAATAAAAGGAAAGCGTGTTTTTAAACTTAAACACCGGAGTGCTTGGAGGTAGAACGTTTGATTTTATGTAAAAGTGTATTGAAAAGTATTTGTTCATGTGCATGGTTCGCTATTGCTTCATACCTTATCATGACGCTTTAGCATTGACCAGTTTCCTTAAGGTTTATAATTCACCGTAAGCTTATTTAACTTCTTCAGCGTTTCAATCAGGTGGTTTTTATCCGCTTCGCTGATGTTGGCATCAAGATAGTTATTGAACTGCCTTACAATTACGCGGGCCTGGTGGCGTTTCTCTTTGCCCAGGGGGGTTAAATAAATTTTCACCGAGCGCTTATCCCCTTCATTGCTTTCGCGGTAAATAAGCCCGGTGGTTTCCAACTGGCTGAGCATGCGCGACAGGCTGGTTGATTTTAAACCCAGCAGGGCCGCCGCCTGTGATACGGTGGTACCTTCCTTTTCGTCGATATTGATAAGCAGGTAACCTATAGATTGGGTAATGCCAAACTCAGTAACCAGCTGATTATACCGGTTAGCCATGGTTTGCCACACTATTTTCAAAAAATAGTCGATGGTTTCCTGGTGTTTTACATTGTTATGCATGCATACCAAACGTAGTAAATGGATGTGGAATAACCAAATTTAAGTCCGGAGTTGAAAGTTCTAAGTCAATAGTTACTTTATTTAAAGCGGGGCTTAAGGCTACCAACTAAAGACTTTTAACTTAAAACCCCAAAGCTGTATCATCCCCCCTCGGGTCGGCGCCGCCTTCGTAATAGCCCCATTGGGTTTTCAGGATGGCATCTACACGGCCCATGGCCCTGGTAGTAACTATTTTGTACCTTTTACTTTCCAGTTTTTTAACGGTGGCGCTGTCTATGCCATCCCTTTCTATGGTCACCTCATCGGGCAGCCACTGACTGTGAAATCGTTTTGCAGATACGGCCTGCTGCATGCTTTTGTCAAACTCGATCACGTTTAAAATGGTTTGAAATACCGAAGTTATGATGGTTGAGCCGCCGGGCGTACCCACCACCATAAACAGTTGCCCGTCCTTTTCCACAATTGTGGGCGTCATTGACGATAGCATGCGTTTTCCTGGCTGGATGCTGTTGGCCTTACCGCCAATTAACCCGTACATATTGGGCACACCGGGTTTAGAACTGAAATCATCCATCTCGTTATTGAGCAGGAACCCGGCGCCCTGTACAAATATCTTGGAGCCGAAGGTATCGTTAAGCGTGGTGGTAACGGATACGGCATTACCCTCCCGGTCAACAATAGAATAGTGCGTGGTTTGGTCGCTTTCATACCCCACAAAGCTGCCGGGCTGTATGCTGGTACTTGGAGTTGCGGCATCCCAGCTAAAACTTTTCATTCGGGCGGCGATATATTCCGGTCGCAGCAGGCTATCAACCGGCACCTTATAAAAATCAGGGTCGCCAAGGTATTTGGAACGATCGGCATAAACCCTGCGCTCAGCCTCAACCATTAACCTGATGGTGGAGTCTTGGTTATGGCCATATCGTTTTAAAGGAAAAGGCTCTACCGATTTTAACAATTGCAGCAAGGCTATCCCCCCGCTTGACGGCGGCGGCATCGTGATAACTTTATAATTTTTATACTTTCCAATGATGGCATTGCGCCATACCGCGCGGTAGGCTTTTAAATCATCTTTGGTAATCAGCCCATCGCCCTGCTTCATTTCGGCTACAATCATATCAGCCACGGGGCCGTCATAAAAACCATCACAGCCCTTATCACGAATCTGTTCGAGTGTTTTGGCCAGGTCTTGTTGTATTAAGATATCGCCTTCCTTCCATCCTCCTTCTTTAAGCAGGTAGCTTTTACCCGGGTTGAGCTTTGTAAATTTTCCGGCAGCCCAATTCAGATCAGAAGCGAGGTGTTGGGTTACTTTAAACCCGTTAAGGGCAATATTAATGGCGGGTTGCACCAGGTCGGCCCATTTCAGTTTGCCGTATTTTTTGTGCGCTTCGGCCATACCGGCTACCGAACCGGGAACACCCGAAGCTTTGTGCGTGTAAAGGCTCATATCAGGCACCACGTTTCCTGCCGAATCGAGGTACATATCAGCGTTGGCGGCCCGGGGGCCTTTCTCCCTAAAATCGAGCGTATTGGTTTTGCCGTTTTTTGACCGGTATACCATAAACCCACCACCGCCAATATTGCCGGCTTCGGGAAGGGTAACGGCCAGCGCAAACTGTACCGCAACGGCAGCATCTACGGCGTTACCGCCTTTTTTTAAAACATCAAGCCCAACCTGTGCGGCATCGGGATAAGCGCAAACCACCATACCATTGCGGTATTGTGCGCTGTTGTTTTGCCCCAATTGCCCCCGTACGCAGCCGGCCTGTAAAACAACCGCCATGATCAGGAAGGACAACAGGTATTTTGGTGCGGATAACTTATGGGAAAACTGAATCATTACCGGTTATAAATTTTTCTAAAATAAGCTATTGAAGCTCATGAATCAACAAGCCCTAAGCTATTCTTTACAACTGAAAATCAGAGCTATCTCCATGCAATTGCTATGTTTTTGTTACAAAACAGCATAAAAAAGTAATTTAGCCGTTTAATTGCCGGTGCATTATATTTTAAACTTGCTATAAACAAGCAGGCAATTTTGGTGTTACCGCTACATTATCATTTACTTAAATTCATCTGCATGAACAAATTAAAGTACATCCTATTACTTTCCGTAGCTTTTTTAGTTATCGGCAAAAAATCACAGGCACAGGATTATCAAACCGCCATTGGCTTAAAATTCGGCGCTTACGAGGTTGGTCCCTCCATTAAATACTTTACGGATAAAAATACCTCCCTCGAAGGTATCATTGGCATCCGCGATCATGGTGTGGTATTTACCGGCTTGTATGAAAAAAGCACAACGGCCTTTAATGTTGATAAACTGAGCTTTTATTACGGTTTCGGCGGTCACCTTGGTTCGGTTGGCAGCGGCTATTACAAACGCCTGGGCGGCGATGATGAGTATTACAGCGGCAAACATATTTTAATTGGCGCCGATGCCGTTGTTGGCCTCGAATACGTGATTCCCAACGCACCGATCGCCATCAGCCTTGACCTTAACCCACGCCTTGAACTGGCCCGCGGACCATTCTTTGACATCGCGCCGGGATTGGGCCTGAAATATACTTTTTAATCTGAATCAGCATTTGTCTGAACCGGAATTTTAGAGAAATTATCAATTTACAGAAATAGCTTGATTTTCCGTCAATTCATTAATCCAACAATTTCAGGTTCAGACATTTGTATATCAACCCAATCAAAAACAATCAACAGCCAAAACCGGCGTAATCAAAGTCAATCGGTGTAATCCCAACAAAAAAATCCGAAATCGAACATCCGAAATCCGAATTTAGCTTATCACTTCACCACAATAAACTTCCGGCCGTAAACCTTTTTTCCCAACAGCACTTTCATGATATAAACGCCCGGCAAATATTTAGCTACATTTACCTGGGTGCTGTATCTGCCTTTTGAAACATTATCGTTATTGGTGAACAAAGTTTGCCCGGATTGGTCGACAATAGATAAACTCAGTGCGCCTGCACCGGGTGCAGTAAAAGTTACATTCAGCACATCTTTGGCCGGTACCGGGAAAACGTTCAGTTTAATCTCGCTGTTATCACCAACTCCACCATCACGCGCGTAAAAAACCTTGTCCGATTCGGCAATGCAGCCGTTAGACAGCGTAACCTGTACCGTATAATAGCCGCTTTGCACGGGCTGGTAAGTAGCGGCAGTAGCCCCGTCTATCACTGCCCCGTTCAGCAACCACTGGTTTCCATCGGCAAAGCTTGAAGTGAGGGTATTGCCGTTTTGCGTAATTACCGGCTTGCTCAACGTAACCGGTTTTCGTACAGCCGAAGGGCAACCCAGGCTTTGCACTTTCATATCATAAAAATAATAATAGAACCCTTTATAGGTAGTCGTATCGCCGTTGTTGCTGGTGGCCCCGTTACCTGTAATACTGAAAATGTTGCCTATTTTAAAAGGGTAACCGTTTACACCTCCATTATTACGGAATATGGTAGCGCTATCGGCAAAATCAACCGATATCTGGTAGTCTCCGGCGGCAGGTAATTGCAGGTTAAGGTCATAAACCCTGCCCTGGTCGTTAGGGTCGTCGGGCTGCGCGCCTGTCAGGGGCGTGGTACGCGTAGCAACAGCATCAATGCTTGTTGAGGATACGATTTGCCCGTTAGCATTAGCCACATTAAAAGTGATTTTGCCCGGGTAGCCTATGTACAACCTGGCGCTTTGTATCAGCACAGGTGCGGCCGTATGCACACTTACATATGGTGTAAACTGGTTGTACCCTCCTGCCGTAAATACATTTTTGGTAGCCGGACCAATGCTGCCTTTAAAATCGTTAACACCGGCATAAAAAGTATTATTAACCGGAGCCTGGCTGGTAATTGCTTCCGATCCGGCGGCTACCGGCAGCGCATCATTAGCGTTTTGATACCAGAAAACAGTACCATCGCCTGTTCCGAATAGCTGGTACTGGTTGCTTGCGGAGCAATAATAAGCGCTCAAATTGCCGATGGTTGCAGGCGGGTTAACTGTAATATTGGCTGTTACGGTATTGTTGCTGCTAACCGGATCGCCGGTAAGCCTGCTGGTGGCCGTAACGGTGTATGATGCCCCGGCCACGGCGTTAAACTGACCGTTTAAGGTAAAATTATCTTCGGCAGATGGCTGCAGCGTGCTTTTATAGGTATCGGTATAGGTGGTGGTTACGTTATTGGCATCGGTAATGGTAACTATTACCGGGATATTTCTGATGGCGGCGTTACCGAAGTTTTTAAGCCTTACGGTAACCGGTGTACCTGCCGAACAGGTGCCCCCCGCTCCGGGACTAACAATGGATATGACACCGGCATCTATGCCGGTTTGTAAAAATTGTACGCGGTAATCCTGGGTTTCACCTTTTGCATAGGTGCCGCAGGCTTTTACGGTAGCGGCATCGCTTGTTTCGGCAAGCACTACGCGCATCAAACTGTAAGCGCCCGCCGTAACCGTGCCCGGTACAGTAATGTTGGTGTTGTATGTTCCGGTGGCATTGATGATACCTGTTGTAGCTACCAATTCGTTATCCTCAAAAACGCCGTTGGCGTTCCAGTCAATAAATACTTTGGCGGCTTTGTTAAAGTTATTGCCGCAGGTGCCTAAGGTGATACTTAGCGGGTAGGTTTTGGCCTGCTCAAGCTGTGCTGTGAGGTTGGTATAATCCGAATAGCTTTTACATCCGGCGGCCGGTGTGTGATCGATATTAGCGAGTTTAAAATTGTTCACCCGCGAATCGGCATCGGATAACGGGGCCGAAGCGCAGTACGCCGCGCCGCCTACCCCGGTAACAATAAGTGAATAAGCCTGCGACCCGGACCTTAACGTACCCTTATGTGATACCGTAATGGTATAAGTACGACCTGGAACTGAGTTAGGAATATAAACCTGCTCAATGTTATCGCGGATGTTATCACCCTTAGTAGCTGCCAGGCCCGGCTTATCCGGATCAAGCACCCAGGGGCTGAATGTGGTAGTGCCATCGCTTACGCTGATATCAAGGTCATTCACCAGCTTGGGGGTACGGTTATTGATAACACCTTCGGTGGTGGCGGTGCCTTCAGGGTCTGTCCATGATATGGTGGCTGCCAGGAGGGTACTGCCCGATGCTATTACCTTATAGGTTTGGGTTTGGCCCTGTACCAATGTTTTTTCGCTAACCATACTTTTGCCGCCGTTATCGGTAATGGCCTGCGCGGCGGCCGTCATATTAAGCAAACCCCAGCCATAAATATAATCGGGGCCTATGTTGCCTGCATCAAAAGCGGTATGGCAAACCAGGCCCTTTAAAGTGGCCGAGCGCATAAAGGCCCCGTTATTTTTTTTTGCATAATATTCCTGCAATAAGTACAATGACCCGGTAACATTAGGCGATGCCATGGATGTGCCGGATAAGGCGAGGTACGATGTGGTATTGTCAATTCCTACAGAAAGCACGTTCACGCCATCGGCAACCAAATCCGGCTTAATACGGCCATCATCTGTAGGCCCCCAGCTGCTAAAGGGGGCAATGTTTACATCTGCGCGGTTTTTGGGGCCATATAAAAGCGGATACACCGCGCCTACCGTTATCCCGTTTTTTGAGTTACCGGTTGTGCTGATAATATCGTACCCATCATTATTGCTGATGCCTTCCGGCCGGGCGCCTTTACTAACCATGGTTTGATCGGTGCGACTTTTATAGCCGTAATAAGTTTGCCCTACGGCCGGCCCGTTATCCTGGCGGGCGTTACCGGCCGATGCAACAATGAGATAATACGGCGCGTTGTAGGCTATCTTATCCCAATTGGCGGTTTTAGCATCATAAAAGCCAAAATTGTAATCCACCGAGTCGCCGGGCAGGCCATTCCACTCCCAGCGGCCGTCGGTATCATTGTAATCCCAACCGGCAACAATACCGTACGAGTGATTGGAAAGCAGCAGGTTGGCCGCGGCGGCGCTCATTTCGGTTTCATCGTCATTAAAATCGTACGATTGTAAGGTTGTTGCACCAAAGGCCATACCTTTGGCAGGCGCGTACACCCCTTTAGCGATCATGGTACCGGCTACGTGTGAGGAGTGATCATTGATAGCCGCGGTATTTTTAAGGGTTATCGTTTTGCCCGAAAACTCCTGGTGTGCCCGGTACACAGACCCGCCATCCCAAATGGCCAGCTTACCCGACAGAAAATCTGACGAGCCCGATAAATTTAAACCTAACGAACCGCCGGGCTGCAGGTTGTTGGTACCCGTTGTGGCCGCGGCCGTAGTATTGTTGTGCGTAGTTAAATATACCGGAAAGCCCAGCTTGTTAACCCCCTGCAAAACAATGAGGTTACCTTTACGGTTATGGCGCGTTAATGTCCAGCCATGGGTTTGGGCAAGAGATACCGCTTTGTTGTATGATGCTTTATTTTCAGCGCTTGTTTGGTTGGAGAGTTTGTTAAGTTCGGCCTTGCCGGTTGCGCTTACCAGGGGTTGTTGTGCAAAGATGCTGCCGGTTGCGCATAGCATCAAAAAGCAAAAAGAAACGGCTGTATAAAGTTTATTCATTGGTTTGAAAGATAGGCAATTTATACACTTGTTTCATTTTGCTGCGCGTCATTTATTTCGTGTCATTGGGTCATTTTGCTTTGCGTCATTAGGTCATTTGCTTTGCTTCTTCAATAACGTATTGAAAAATGACTTAATGACCTAATGATGCGAAGCGAATGACCTATCATAAAAAATGACCTAATGACACGAAGTAAATGATGGGTTACGACAAATATTTACCCACAATAGGCATCCTCCTGCCCATACCAAACGCTTTTGGCGATACCCTTAAAATAGGTGGGGTTTGGTAACGTTTATGCTCGGCCGAGTTGGTGAGTTTGATCACCCTGCGTACAGTGGCTTCATCGTACCCCATGCGGATGATTTCGGCCGATGAACAGCGGTTTTCAATGTATTCGGCTAATATTTTATCCAGCACATCATATTCAGGCAGCGAATCAGTGTCTTTTTGATCTGGCCTCAATTCGGCAGACGGTGGTTTAATGATGGAGTTTACGGGGATGATCTCCTTATCGCGGTTAATATACCTTGCCAGCTCAAAAACCTGGGTTTTATAAACATCGCCGATAACCGAGATCCCGCCGCACATATCGCCATACAAAGTACCATAACCAACCGCTGCTTCGCTCTTATTACTGGTATTCAGCAATATATAACCAAATTTATTACACATAGCCATCAGCAATACAGCGCGGCTGCGCGATTGGATGTTTTCTTCGGCTATATTGAACGGCAAGCCGTCAAACTGCGGGTGCAGGGCGGTTTCAAATGCCTCGGTGATACTTTTAATCGGCACTACTTCATGCTTGCAGCCCAGGTTTTCCACCAGGTCGAGCGCGTCCTTCAATGAATGATCTGTCGAGAACCGCGAAGGCAATAATACGGCCATTACATTTTGCGGCCCCAAAGCCTCGGCAGCCAGGGCGCATACTACGGCCGAATCAATACCGCCCGATAAGCCCAATATAGCCTGCTTAAAGCCCGATTTATAAAAGTAATCACGAATGCCCAATAAAATGGCCTGGTAAATCTGCTCGATATCGCCCGGGCGTTCGGCTTTGATGGTTGTGGGATGATCAAAGCTTAATGTGTTATCAGCGTTCAGGGTATAAAAAGCAAGCGTTTCTTCAAAATAAGGTAATTCATCAATCACCTTGCCTGTGCTGTCAAAAACCAGCGAACCGCCATCAAAAATCAATTCGGTTTGCGCGCCTACGTGGTTTACATATAATAATGGCAACTGATAGCGGCCGGCGTTATCGCTCAATATCTCAATACGTTCCTCATCATGATTATAGGCAAACGGCGAGGCAGCTATGTTAATCATCACATCCGGCTTCTGGTGGATCAGCGTATCCATCGGGCGGGTAACGTACAGCGGGTTCTCGATGGTATTCCAAAGGTCTTCGCATATGGTGAGGGCGATGCGCTTGCCCTTAAAATCAATACAGCTAAACTCTGTTGATGGTTCAAAGTAGCGGTACTCGTCAAATACATCATAGTTTGGCAACAGCGCTTTGTTCACTACTGCCTTCACTTTGCCATTCTCAATAAAATAAGCCGAATTGCTCAGATCCTTACCCTCCGTTTTATGGTTAGGTGTTGGCAACCCTATAATGCAGGCCATATCAACACATGCTTCGGCTATTTTTTTGGCAGATTCATCACAAAGACCGATAAACTCGTCAAACTCCAAAAAATCGCGCGCAGGGTAACCGCAAACGCATAGCTCGGCAAATACCACCAGGTCGGCGCCTTGATTTTTAGCCTTGATGATATGGTCGATTATTTTTTGGGTGTTTGATTCAAAGTTACCTACGTGATAGTTAAGCTGTGCTAACGCGATTTTCATAAGTATATATTTTTTAGTCGGTAGTCTAAAGTTTTTAGTCAAAAGTATGAACTGAATACTTGCGACTTAAGACTTACAACTTTGGACTGTTAACTTAGCAACATTATGCAAATAAAATTACTTTTGCCTCAATAAGGATAAAAATGAGTTCTACCCGGTTTACAGCAAAGCAAATTTACTTAATTTTTTTCATCGCCCTTGTATTCGGCAGTTGCCGCGACAGCAAAAAAGTTGACCTGAGCAATATTAAGGTTGATGTTAAAATTGAGCGCTTTGATCATGATTTTGACGCCATGCATACCAAACCCATGGCTACGCAGGCTGCATACCTGCAAAAAACTTACGGCACCTTTTATACCGATTTTATCCAACGCATTTTACAGGCCGGGAGTGCAAAAGATACCGCATACTTTGAAACACTGCGAAAAGTATTTGCCGGAAAGGCGTACACCGACCTGAAACATGATGTTGATGCCGCCTACCCCAACATGGATAAGCCTGAGGCCAGCCTTACCGAAGCTTTTAAATACATTAAATACTATTATCCGCAAAAGCGTTTGCCGCGGGTTTACGCCTACATATCTGGTTTCCAGGCGCAAACCAGTATTGGCGATGGCTATTTCGCTATCGGTATCGATTTGTTTTTAGGGGCCGATTCGAGGTTTTACCCTTCGTTAACCGATGCTTTTCCGCATTACCTTTCCAGGTGGTTTACGCCTGATAATATCACACCGAGGGTAGTTGAGGGGATGGCCCGCGAGGAGATGTTTCCTGAAAATGATGCTGACAAAGCCTTGCTGAATAAAATGATTTATAACGGTAAGATCATGTATTTTATGGACAGGGTTTTGCCGGATGTGGCCGATAGCACCAAAATCCGTTACACCACGCAGCAATTGCAATGGTGCCATGATTTTGAAGGTAAAATCTGGGGATACTTTTTAGAAGAAAACCTGCTTTACGAAACCGATTACCCCAAAATTCAGCGGTATTTAACCGAGGCGCCTTTTACGCCTGGCCTGGGCGAAAAAAACGATTCGGCCCCTAAACTGGCCGTGTGGACGGGCTGGCGGATAGTGCGTAAGTATATGGAAAAGCACCCCGATGTTACGCTGCAGCAATTGATGGCCGATAAGGATGCCCAGAAGATCCTGAACGAATCGGCCTATCACCCCAAATAAAAAGCAACAAAAAAGCGCCTCCGGAAACCGAAGGCGCTTTTTATATCTTTTCCTTTTAAGAGGTTAATTACTTCATGATTGCAAAAACGCATTTCAGGGCGATCAGGATACCAATGATCAAGATAACGTTTGAAATAGAAGTAAACATGAAGCCTGTGTTGGCATCGCCGGCAAAACGCAAAAACACGCCTATTATACCGATAATGATAGCAACAGTTAATAATTTGTAGTGACCTTCTGCGTTAGCATTTTCCATTGATTCCATGGTACCTATATTTAATGTTTGCGCAAAAATAGAAATGTTTACTGAAAAAGCTACAAAGTTTTTATGATTTTATACCGCCTGCAAACCCTAACCCGTGCTTGCGTTTATAATAGCGGTAAAGCCCCCATAAAGCCAGCCCCAAAACAATAAATACCCAGGCATTGGCAAGGCCCAGCAGCACATCGACAAACGCATACCAGCCGTTGCTTACAGCTATGCCAAATCGTTTAAAAAATGGCAGCTGATAGGCCGAAGGATCATCATTGGCTATCATTTCCTGGTGTATGCTATTACTCTGGTAAAAACCCAGGCTAACCACACTGTATTTCACCGCCGCATCGGTACGCATGTTAGCAATTTGCTGCTCAACCATATCGTCTTTCAGCAGCATCACATTCACCGGGTTTTTAATGATTACTTTACCCTTCTTTTGCTGATCTATCAGGTCCTGCCGGTTGCGGAGTTTCAGTTTTTCGGAGAGGTAATCGAGCGTACGGTCTTCAATATCCATTTTGCGCAGGGTAATGTACATGCCCATATGGCTTACTTCGGTCATAAAACTTTCCAGTTTTTCGGAAGGTACCTTAACCGTCATATCAGCGCTGGTGTTCAGGGCCGACACCCGCTTCACCGAATCATCGCTTACACGGATGTCTTCGCTCCGCTCAACATTAGTCTGCATCTGGTGGTGCATTACCATGCCCCCGTCCCGAACGGTAAGCGCGGCAATGGCATCACCGGTTTGCTGCACGTTTTTCACTTTAAAACGCATGTCGGCGGTTTTTACCAGTTTGGTTGGCAGGCTGTCGGCCCCGGCGGAATTGGCGCTGACCGCTACCGTGTCGGCACTGGATGAAGAGGCTTTGTCATCGCGGGTGGCTTCATAATTTGAACCCTTACAAGCGCCCAGCAGCAACACGCCCGCCAGCAACGCCAGGAATAACTTTGTTTTCATAACTGTTTAATTTTCTTTGGTATACATTGATACCGGAAAATAGGGAAAGGTAACCCGGAGCCGGGGAGGTTAGCGTGATCAAACACTGGTTGAAGTTTAGCGTAGCGTAACTTCGACTTAACAAATACCGGTTGAAGTTTAGCGCAGCATAACTTCAACCTAAACTGTGTTAAGCTTCAGCTTAACTTTATAACAGGCAATAACCCATCTTCATTCAGATAATAATCTTTAGCGCTGCTGTAAAGGTAATTTGGCGGATAATCAACCGCGCCTGATCCAACCGGATTATTATGCAGGTAATCTAATAGTTGTGTTATCATTTGTTGAGTAGATAATTCTACCGGGTGATTACTTTGTTGCCAAAACTGATACTGTTCATTATTAGCATTATGCGTTCCTGCTCGTTCAAACATCCATAACAACCAGTCGCGTCGGCTCTCTTGTGGATTTTCGGCAATGGCTTTTAAGATAGTTTTAGATGTGTGCCTTTTTAAATCACGCATTATATTTGACAGGTTCCCTTTTTCTATGCTTATGATCAGATGCACATGGCTGGACATGATACACCAGGCATACAACTCCAAACCTTTATTTTCGATGCAATATTTAAGACTGTCTACAACAATATCGCAATAAATTCTTCGCACAAAAACATCTATCCACCTAACAGTGGCGAAGCTGACAAAATAAAGTTGATCATGTTCATGGAAGATATATTTGCGGCCCATTGATGTGACAATCGGTTTATGTTATTTGATTTTGCAAGCAGAATGCTTGCGACAGTTTAGGACGAAGTTACGCTATACGCTAAACTTCGACCAGTTCACCAGTTCCCAATTTACCATTTGTGTAAAAAATTCCAGGTGGCAAATTAATAAAATACTTTTTACTGGTTGAAGTTTAGCGCAGCGTAACTTCGACCTAAACTGTGTTAAGCTTCAGCTTAACTTTATAAACCATAATAACCTTCACCCAAGACAAAACTAAAAACAGCGCTTCGCAAGCAGAATGCTTGCAACAGTTTTAGTCGAAGTTATGCTGCGCTAAACTTCAACCTGTTCCTTTTACATTCCTACTTATATAAATAGTTTGAACCCGTTTGTTCATACCATTCACCTTTTATATGATAATATCTGTAGCCGCCCAATTTAACCATAGGATATGTTCCCTCAATGTATTGCTTACTTTCCCTATTTATTTCAGCGTTAAACACCCAAAAAGTTTGGGATAAATGTTCCTGACGGGTATAAAAAATATTCTTTTCAGTATCAAAATTCAGATAAACGATTCGATTATATTCATAATTGATATTCGGTTCTTTTATAGATTTACGTTCACCATGTATTTTAGCCTTTAACTTGCAGGAGCCTTCCTTATTTGGGGTTAACGTCAGCCTCACTTCATATCTCGTCCTGACACTAACCTTAATTGGAGATTTAACAGGTCCACTAAAATCAATAAAATCCTCTTTGAATAACGAAGAAATATGCAGCGCCTCAACCAAACCATCTTTCTTTGCACAAATAACCAACGTTTTCTCTAAACGCATACCCGACCCCGCACGCACGCTACAGGTAACCATTAAAAAGTTCTTATTTAAAAGCGCTAATTTTTCAATAGTATAAACATTTCGAAGTTTAATGGTGTCTTTTGAAGATATTATCGATACGATGTCTTGATCACTTACCGGAGATACGGTGACTATTTTCTTCGCACCGGTTAAAGAAGTAAGGCTGAATACTTGCCCGCTTGCCATGTTGGCAATAACTGCAAGTAAGAGAGGGGTTATAATTACACTTCGTTTAATTAGCGTATACATAAGGCTTAAGCGTAAGGTTAGGTTAAATACTTTTGTGCAAAAACCTTCCAGGCGGCAATTTAATAAAATACTTTTTACTGGTTAAAGCTTAGCACAACTTCGACCAGGCCGCTATGAACGAGTCGGAGGCAACAGAATAGTTAGTTGCGCCCGCTGCTGCTGGCATCATCATTATTAATACCACGTTGATTTTTCTTAATGCTGCCGTTAAGACCGCCGAATTTGTAACTCAGGCTCACGTTAATGGTGCGGTAAAAGTTATTGTTGGCGGTATAGGTTTCAAACCCATCGCCTTTGGTATAAAAATCGAGCTTATTGAATTTTTTGAACGGGTTGTTAACGTTTAAAGATAGTGTAAGCTTTTCCTTCAACATAGTTTTACTACCACTAATCGAACTGAAAAAAAAGTAGTTATCCTTTCCTTGTAATAATACGTAACGGCTATCATACCCAATGTTCAAACCGGCGCGGTACCCGCCGTTAAACTTGTAGCTGGTATAGGTAAAAATATGTCCCTGGTTTCCGCTGTTGCTAAAAAGTGAACCGTTGTAATAACCCTTCAACCAAACAAATAACAACTCGGCATTTATATTCACGTTTAGTTTAGAGGTAATGGGGTAATTAACGTTCAAATCAAAACCCCAGTTTTTATTCGAGCCTACGTTGGCATAGGTGGTGGTGGTTACGCCTGCCGTGTCAACACTTGCAAGGTTTTGTACCGTATTGTTGGCAAACGAGTAATTGGTGCTCAGGTTGATAGAACCCTTGGCAAAATTACTGTAACCCAATTCAAAGTTATTGGTAACTGCCGCCCGCAGATTGGGGTTACCCACGTTACGGTATTGCGGGTTGGAGATATCAGTATAAGGATTAAGCTGGTAAATGCCGGGGCGCTGAATACGCTGAGTAAAGCCCAGCGTAAGGCTGCTGCTTTTCAGACTTCGCTGTACTGATACCGAAGGTACTAAATTATTATAATCCTGGTTAACGGTAGGTTTACCTACCGCGAAGTCGGCATTTACGGTAGTGTGCTCCAGGCGCATTCCTCCTTTAAAAGCCCATTTGCTTAGCTTAACCGAATAGGAATTGTAAACACCATAAATATTCTGCTTGTACGTGAAATTGTTTACCTGCGCGGTATCGGTGTGATATTCATTATCCACATCGCTTTTTACATCGGTGTTAAACTGGCTGTAGTTATTGCGCAGGGTTACTTTACCGCCTGCCTCAACAGTTAGTATTTTGGATGGCTGGATATAATCTAACTGAAAAGCATGCTGTTTTGAGCCCGAATTATTGTATTGCCGGTAATCTTTAGGCACACCCTGGCCGGTAAAATCAGCTCCTCTCGTGGCTTCGCTGGTTTGAAGGTTATTATTATAATTGTATTTATAAGATAGCGTAAGCAATTGCTCTTTATTTTGCTTAAAGCCTAACTGGTAGTTCAGCCCCACATCCGTGCCTTTAAATTCGCCGGTACCGTTGTTAAACAGGCGGTAAAATTGGGTAACCGCGTCACTGCTGTCGCGCTGGGTGGTAGCCTGGTAATTGTGCTGGTTACTTTTTCCGTTATAAAAGTCAAACATACCGGTAATCAGGTTCAGCGTATCAACCTCGTAGCTTAACTCGCCGCTACCATAAAGGTTTTTACCACTGTTTGACCGCGTACCTGTTTGGCTGAGTGTTGATTGAGGATCAAAAGATTGCGGCTTGAAAAAAGTGGTCATGTTTTCGAACGATGATTCGCGGAATGGCCTGTAGTTATAACCGGCATATCCGCTAAAGCCAAATTTACCTTGTTTAAGGGTTAAGTTTACGTTGGCCCGTTCGCCGTAAACGCTGTTGTAACCGGTATTGATACTGACGTTATATCCCTGGTCGGCATTTTTCTTGGTGATGATATTGATGATCCCGGCCAGGCCTTCGGCATCATACTTTGCCGGCGGCGTAGTGATCACCTCAATCTTTTCAATATTGGCAGCAGGCATCGATTTCAGCACATCCGATGGATTTTTAGCCATCATGGCTGATTCTTTGCCGTTGATTAATATCTTATAGTTATCGTTACCTCTCAGCTTGATAGCATCATTCCCGTCAACCGATAACAAAGGCACTTTTCTGATCATATCCAGCGCGGTGATGGATTTGCTCTCCGGGTCGGCGGTAACATCATAGCTCAGGCGGTCAACTTCCTGTTTCATTACCGGCTTTACCGCTGTTACCGTAACCTCTTTTAATTGCTTGCTTGACGGGGATAACAAAATACGACCGGCATTAAAAGTATTACCGGTAAGTTTTACCGGGAGGGTTTTGGTTGCGTAACCTATAAATACAGCTACCAGCTGGTAGGTTTTTCCTTCGGGGGCTTTCAGCTCAAAGCTACCGTCATCTTTGGCTAATGTGCTTTTTACCGGGGCTTTGGTCGCGGCATCCTGCAGGGCAACGGTAACATAGCCCATCGGTTTATTTACAGCCGAATCAATAATAATTCCCTTTACAGTGATATTAGCAACAGCGGTTGCAGCAGATCCTGTTTTTGTTTGAGCAAATAAAAAAATAGAAAAGCAACAGCAAAGTACCGATAGTATGATTTGTTTCATAAGGTTATTTAGGTTTAAAAGACGTCAGAACACCGCCCCGCGTTACAATGCGAAACAGTGTTTAAACGGGATAATAACTAATATATTAGTTTGTAACGGCGATGTTACTTATTATACCTGGTCATGGTGAGTTCGGTACCTATGGCGGCAAAGCTTTTCACCATTTCTATCGACCGTTCGATGAGCGCGGGCAGTTCGGGAAGCTCATCTTTATCAAATTTGCTCAGTACAAAATCAATCTGGCGGCCTTTGGGGTAATTATCGCCGATGCCAAAACGGAGGCGGGCATAGTTATTATGGCCTAAGGTGGCTTCGATATTTTTAAGGCCGTTGTGGCCTGCGGCGCTGCCTTTGGGTTTTAAACGCAGGGTACCCAATGGTAAAGCAAGGTCATCCACAATAACCAATACATTTTCGATAGGGATTTTCAAATCCTTCATCCAATGGTTAAGCGCCTTACCGCTCAGGTTCATGTAAGTGGTTGGTTTGATGAGGCAGAGGGTACGGCCTTTGTGCGATACCTCGGCGTAGTAGGCCAAACGCGAGCTCTGGAACCTTGCGCCTTCCTGTTTAACCAGTTCATCCAAAACCATAAAACCGATATTATGCCTGGTATCGGCATACTCCGGACCAATATTTCCTAAACCTACAATCAGATATTTCATGCCCCCTGGCCCCCTAAAGGGGGAATTGATAAAGCCATACAAATTAATAACAGGCGTCATTGCGAGGTACGAAGCAATCGCACGGAGGCAGATCCGCCCTGTACAGTTCGCGATTGCTTCGTACCTCGCAATGACGTTGGTTATCTTTTCAGAAAGCCTTCAAATAATTAATTAAATTTTATGCGAAGATATTATTTATTGCCCAAACAAAAACAGCGATAAGTATCCTTATCGCTGTTTTTAAAATTCAGCTTTTCCTCCCCCTTCAGGGGGCCGGGGGGCAAATTATTTTTTGCCTTGAGCTGCTTCCTGCTCTGCCTGACGTAATGCACGTGAAGTAGTTACAGAAACAATAGTGTCTTCTTTAGCGTTGGTGATAGTTAAGTTATCTAATTTAATATCAGATACTTTAACTGATTTACCTACCTCTAACGATTCGATGCTTACTTCGATAGCATCTAAGTGATCTTTAGGAAGCCCTTTAATACGCAGTTTCCTTAATTTTTGAACCAGTTTACCACCTACTTTAACGCCTGGAGAAGTACCGGTTAATTTAACAGGGATCTCGATGGCGATAGGTTTTTTCTCGTCTAACAATAAAAAGTCAACGTGAGTGATTTTTTCGGTTAACGGGTGGAACTGGATGTCCTGGATGATGGCTTGTGATTTAACACCGGCAATATCCAGATCGATGAAATGAACAACCGGAGTGTAAACTACGGCTCTCAAATCAGCTGCGGACACCGAAAAGTGGGTTTGAGTTGGCCCACCATAAAGAACTGCAGGCACCTGGCCATTGTAACGCAGCTCTTTCGCGTCTCTTTTCCCTACGTTCTCTCTTAGAGAACCGCTAATAGCAATTGATTTCATTTTTTATTTGTTTTATTTATTTAGTTCATGGTTCATAGATCATGGTTCATGGCTCTATTTCCCACAAGGTCTTTTTTAGTTTATGGTTTATAGATCATCGTTCATGGTCTATTTCCAATCCTTACTTTCTATATTATCTATCATCATTCTCATAGCTGATAATTACCATGAACCATCAACTATGATCTATGAGCTTCTTACTCCACCTTAAACAACGTACTGATCGAACCGTGCTCGTTTACGTTGCTGATCGCTTTGGCAAACAATTCGGCGGTCGACAGTACCTTGATCTTAGGGCTGCTGTGTTTCAACGGAATTGTATCGGTAACAATAAGTTCCGTTAAAGCCGAGTTCTCAATAGTTTCGTACGCCTTGCCTGATAATACAGGGTGGGTACAAACGGCGCGTACGCTACGAGCCCCGCGCTCCATGATCAGCCCGGCTGCTTTTGCAAGGGTGCCGGCGGTATCGCAGATATCATCAATCAGCACAATATCCTGGTCGGTTACGTCGCCTATCAGGGTCATGGCTTCAATTTCATTGGCGCGTTTGCGGCGTTTATCGCAAATTACCACCTCGGCATTGAAAAATTTGGCAAAGCTCCTGGCCCTGTACGAGCCGCCCATATCAGGCGACGCGATGGTTAAATGACCTAAGCCAAGACTTTTGATATAAGGCACAAAAATAATGGAGGCATCAAGGTGGTCAACCGGAACATCAAAAAATCCCTGTATCTGCGCTGCATGCAAATCCATCGTCATGATGCGGTTAATGCCCGCTGCAACCAGCAGGTTAGCTACCAGTTTAGCGCCGATGGCTACACGCGGCTTATCCTTCCTGTCTTGCCTGGCCAAACCAAAATACGGGATAACGGCATTTACATAATGGGCCGATGCACGGCGGGCGGCATCAATCATCATCAGTAATTCCATTAAGTTATCGGTAGGCTGGTGGGTTGACTGGATCAGGAAAACATCGCAGCCCCTTACAGATTCATTAAAGTGCGGCTGGTATTCGCCATCGCTGAAACGCGATATCACAACTTCACCTAATTCGCGGCCATAAGCATCGGCAATATGCTGTGCCAGTGCCTGCGAACCTGATCCTGCAAATAACTTAACCGGGTTAAATTGTAAGGGCATCTCTGTTGATTTTGGATTTCGGATGTTCGATTTCGGATTGATTATCTTGCCTGCCATGCAGACCGGCTCTCCCGCTCACAAACCTCTTAAAACACAATTCGGATTTCAAGTTTTTAAAACGGAGTAAATCCGAAATCAAAAATTCGAAATCCGAAATCTTTAAATTGTTGCCCGACCAGGATTCGAACCTAGACAAACGGTACCAAAAACCGTCGTACTACCATTATACTATCAGGCAATTTCCTTTGGTTTGTATCACTCCCCGAAAAGGTTTGCAAATATAGCGCGAATATTTGAAAGTCAAAACACAATTTTAAAAAAATTCATTATCCCCTAAAACACAGCCCAATAATTTTCAAATAGCCCTTAAAGCGCCGCTTTTAGCGCCAACATCACAATAGTTTTAGTATTTTCGGCTGCATTAATACTGTTTTTATAGATAGCATCCTGAACATGAATTACAAAAAGCTCAACAATATCTTCGGATGGGCGGCCTTTGCCATCGCCACAATTACCTATATTTTAACCCTCGAGCCCTCATCAAGCTTTTGGGATTGCGGCGAGTTTATTGCCTGTATTTACCGCCTGCAGGTAGCCCACCAACCCGGCGCGCCCTTGTTTACCATTATAGGCAAGGTTTTTACCCTGCTATCCATGGGCGATAACACCAGGGTTGCCTACTGGGCCAACATGGCATCGGCCCTGGCCAGCGGCGCTACCATCATGTTTTTGTTCTGGACCATCACGGCGCTTGCCAAAAAGCTTTTGGTAAAAACACAGGAGCAGCTTAATGTTACCAACCTGATACTCATTTTAGGCGCCGGCATGGTTGGCGCGCTGGCCTACGCCTGGTCTGATACCTTTTGGTTTTCGGCCGTCGAATCTGAAGTTTATGCGCAATCATCACTTTGCACCGCGGTTGTGTTCTGGGCCATATTGAAATGGGATGCCCATGCCGATGAGCCCCATGCCGATAAATGGATCGTTTTCATCGCCTACGTAATGGGCCTTTCCATCGGCATCCACCTGTTAAACCTGTTGGTGATCCCGGCTATAGGCCTGGTAATTTACTTCCGCAGGGCAAAAAATGTTACTACCCAGGGTACTATCGGCGCCTTTGCAGTTAGTATAGTAGCGCTGGGTTTTGTGCTTTGGGGCGTAATCCAGTTCACAGTTAAGGGCGCGGCTTTTTCCGATCTGCTTTTTGTAAACACCTTAGGCATGGGTTTTGGCAGCGGCGCCATCGTATTTTTTATTTTAGTGATTTTGGTGATAGTTGCGGGCATTTATTATACCACCAACCCGGTTAAACCGGCTATCATAGTGGCGCCAGTTTGCTTCGCGCTTGCCCTGGGCATCAGCGCGGGCATTGTTGGCTTAATTGTAGGTATTGGTATTTTAGCTTTGCTGGAGTACATCGTAAAAATCCGCGAAAAGCGTTTTGCCTTAAACACCGTTTTGGTTTGCCTGGCCTTTATCCTGTTCGGCTACAGTTCGTTCGTGATGATCGTAGTGAGGGCTAAAGCTAATCCTAACCTGAATAACAGCGACCCGGAGAATGCCTTCGCCCTGAACAGTTACCTTAACCGCGACCAATATGGCGATACCCCTTTACTTTACGGCCAGTTTTTTGATTCGGAAGCGGTTTCACAAACCGAGGGCGCCAATATTTACCGCCGCGGCGAAACCAAATACGAGGTGGCCGGCAAAAAGCTGAATACTGTTTACGACCGCAATACCGTGTTCCCGCGTATGTTCAGCGATAAACCCGGCCACCCGCAGTTTTACCGCGAATGGACCGGCCTGGGCGAAACCGAGCACCCTACCTTTGGCAGCAATATCAACTTTTTTGCCAAATGGCAGATTAACCAGATGTACACCCGCTATTTTCTGTGGAACTTTGCGGGCCGCGCCAATGATCTGGACGGCCAGAGCCTCGGTACCGGCGCCGACGGCGAATGGATAAGCGGTTTGAACTTTAACAGGCCCCTGCCCTACTCGGTTACCCAAAGCAAAAGCTATAACCGCCTTTTCTTTTTACCGCTTATTATCGGTTTGTTTGGCGCGGTATTCCATTTTATGCGTAACCAGCGCGACGCGGGCATTGTGCTGATCCTGTTCTTTTTTACAGGTTTGGCCATTGTGCTTTACCTGAACCAGGACCCACTGCAACCCCGTGAGCGTGATTATGCCTACGCGGGCTCATTTTACGCCTTCGCTATCTGGATAGGTTTAGGGGTGATTGGCCTTGCCGATATCATCAGCAAAAAAATAAACGCCCGGTTAGGCGCCATTATAGCCACAGCGGTTTGTATGGTAGCTGCCCCGCTGCTGATGGCTAACCAGGAGTGGGACGATCACGACCGCTCAACCAAGCTTACCCCGCATGATATGGCTTATAACTACCTTAACTCCTGCGCGCCGAATGCCATTTTATTCACCTATGGTGATAATGATACCTACCCGCTTTGGTATCTGCAGGAGGTTGAAAACGTACGCCCCGATGTGCGCATTGTTAACCTGAGTTTGCTGGGTACCGACTGGTACATCCGCGGTATGAAAAACAAAATGAATGAATCGGCGCCGCTGCCTATCAGCATGAGCAATGATCAGTTTAAACCGGGTGTGCGCGATGTGATCTATTTTAACGATCAGAAAATCCCCGGGTCGTCTGAGCTGAAGGATGTATTTGAGTTTATCACCTCAGATAAAAAGGAAGCCATGGCCGAATACAACAACGGCGAGTTTGCCAATTTTTTACCAACCAATAAATTCAAGCTCACCGTTAACGCCGACGAGGTGGTAAAAACCGGAACGGTTGCCGAGGCCGACAAAGCCAAAATAGCGCCGGAGATGGATTGGACCTTCCAGGGCCGGTATGTTACCAAGGATGTATTGGCGATGATGGATATTTTGGCCCATAACAATTGGAAGCGCCCTATTTATTTCGCTATCACGGTGCCCAACAGCAACATGATAGGTTTGGATAAATACATGTATAACGAGGGTTTTGCCTATCGCCTGCTGCCCATGAAACCGGACACCGCTATAGCGCCTTTAGAGGCCGCCAACACCGGCAAAATGTACGATAACATGATGAACAAGTATAAATGGGGCAACATGAAAAACGCCAGCTACCTGGATCATGAATCGTTAACGATGTTTTACCCATTGATCACCCGTTTGTATTCAACCCTGGCCGACGATTTGATGAAACAAGGCAAAGCAGATTCGGCGCGCAAAGTGCTGAAAAGATACGACGATGTCATGCCTGCCACCATCAACTCGTTGGAGATTGCCGTGCGTAAATATTACATGATTGATAATGCCTACAAATTGAACAATATCCAGCTCGGCAACAAAATTGCCACCCAGGTTAACGATTATGTAACTAACCTGCTGGATTACAACTATGCACTTTATCAAAAAGGCGAAACAACTTTAGAGAGCCGCGATATTCAATACTCGATGCAGATACTGGGTGGCCTGGTTGAGTTTACCAAACAATTCAAATCGCCTTTGTATGGCAAATTCTCCGCGCAGCTAAGCGTTTATGAAAAGAAGTTCGGGATGAGTGAAAAAAAATAACTCCTTAAATTGAGCTATTGAAAATGCCCGCCGGTCGCGGGCATTTTTTTTGGTTTAAATTCCGGCTATAACAACTACGCCATGGTTTAAACCGCATAGGAAATACTCTACCCGTCATTTTCAATTTTATATCCCGGCTTTTTATATCCTTCGGCAACGTAGTTTTCAGGAATCTGGATATGGCTGCCATCGCGCACGGCCGTAAAGTGCGGCGACATGATCTCTACGCCTGCTTCATTAAATTTATCCTGTATATTCTGGTGCAGCCGCGAATAAATCAGGGCCATTTTACCTGCCTGGTTGGTATAGGCGTTTACCTGGTAGGTAACGTTAAAATCATTCAGCGCGGTTTGCAGCACAAATGGCGCGGGTTCGGTTAAAATACCTTCGGTGGCATTGGCCGCGCTGATCAGCAAATCATAAACCGTTTGCCAGGGCGCGTCATAACCTATGGTTACACTGGTATTTAATATCAGGCCGAGCGTTTGCGATGACGAACTGTAGTTAACCGTAGCGCCATTTAAAATGGTAGCGTTGGGCACCGTTATATCCTCGTTTTTAATAGTGCGCACACGGGTAACCAGCAGGTTTTTCTCCATCACATCGCCGGTAATTTCGCCAACTTTAATGCGGTCGCCAATTTTAAAGGGGCGCATATAGGTAAGCACAATGCCGGATACCATGTTGGATATGGCCGATGATGAACCCAATGAAAACAGCACGCCAATAAACACGGTAACACCCTGAAAAACCTTGGATTGCGAACCCGGCAGGTAAGGAAATATCACCACAAACATAAAGGCGTACATCAATACCCTGATAATATTGTAAGTGGGAATAGCCCATTCGGGGTAAAACCCATTCAGGGTGATGGCGCCGTTCTCAATTTCACGGGCCAGGAATTTCACCAGTTTTACTACATAGCGGGTTACAAAATAAATAACGGTTATGGTAAGCAAATTGGGTATAAAATGGACCACGGCCAGCAGGATATCCTTAAGCGGATCCACCACAAACCCTATCAACTGTACGGCAAAAGGTTTTGACGACGGGAAAATATAAAACAACACCGGCAGCGCCAGGTAAACCAACAGCAGGATAATGAGCAGCCTTACCAGTTTTATCAAATTGTTAATAAAGGGCAAAAGGCGGTGCGCGTAACCAACCGGCGCGCCTTTAGCTGCAAGTTTTTCCATACGGCTTTCCCAGGCCTTAATGGTTCTCAGTCTTATCCACCTGAACGCTTTGTTAACACCCCAGATCAGCAAGGCAACCAGGATAATGACCGCTACGGCTTCGAGTATATTGGTAATGATCTGCTTAACGCTGTTATTTTCAAACACATTGCCCAACTTGCGTTTAAGTACAGCCAAATAACTGGCGGCCAGCTGCGGGCGGTCGAGTTCTGAAAATGAGGCATCCTTATCATTAACAGCCATCACAATTTCGTTATTATACGAGATAACCGATATCGTGCTATCATTACGGAGGTTTAACGAATCGGGCTTAAAATCAAGCCTGTTAATAAGGGCTTGTATGCGTGCGGTAACAACCCCTGCCCGCTCCCGGGTATTGAACATGCCCTGGGGCGCATAAAATTTAAACAATGTATCGCCGTTAATAACTACAGGCTCGCCCTGCGGCAGGGCTGGCTGCTGTATACCAAAAGCGGATATGCTAAATAAAAGGCAAATAAGCAGGTTGTAAATTTTAGGCATTGGCTGGGTTTTATGTTAAAGCTAAAAAATATTTGGTTTAAAATTAGCTTTATTAAAACAGGTAAGCAGAACACGCGTTTGGGTAAGCTAACCAGGATCAAGATTAGCTGCCGACAACCACGGCCGATTCCGGTACAGCGCTTTAGGCTTTACGCCTCAAGCTTTCGGCTCCCTCACCCCTCCTGCACCAGGTCGGTACCCAAATCACCGGCAGCATCACTAAACAAATCGTTCAGGATAGATTCGATGGTAAGCGAATTGACGTCATCAACATAATGCTCATTACGGGTAATCCAAAGTTCATCGGCATTGATAGCTATGCTGAACAGCGCTCCCTCGTAAAGCTCCGGCTGCAAAATTTCTATAGCCTCGCCGTTAAGCTCAACCCTGAAATTGATATCGGCCTGGCGCCGCTCATGAAACAGCGGGTTTAGTTTTCCCTGCAATAAAAGGTAAAGTTGACTCAGATGGGCAGGGGTATGGAGGGTGATGATTTTCATATTTTGGTATATTAGCAATGTATTCAATAGTACAAAGCAAACCAAAGTATTGTTTGGGGGGATGGCGTAGCACCGATATGAAAGCAAATAACAAAAAATATATTTTAATCCCGGTGCTGTGCGCATGGGTTTGCTGCGCCGGAGCCCAAACTTTGGCCCATCGCGATAGTATAACAAAAACAGCCCGTGCCGATGCCAAACACTTCAGGCTGAAAAAGGCCGTCTGGAAAAAGTACCGCCACAAACTGCCCTATACGTCCGATTACTTTAAACCAACCGCGGCTGTGGTAAAAGATACAGCCTTGCTGCATGATTCGGTGTATGTAGATACCTACCGGCAGGAGGCTTTTAAAACCAACAGGGGCCGCCGCACAGCGGGGCATTACGTACTGTTGGGCGGCGAAATTGTGGTGGGGGTAGCGGCGGCTTTTATTACCGCCATATTAATTTTTGTAACGCCTAAATTGGGAGGGTAGGAGGAGGCTTAAAGCTTAAAGCGGAAGGCCGAAAGCCTTTTCTTAGTTTTCGACTTGAATAAAATTCGAGCTTTGAGCTTTGAGCCTTCCGCGTTTAGCTTTTAGCCTTGAGTTTTCAGCATTAAACAACATCACCATAAATAAACATATGAATTACAAATTATTAGGCCGCTCGGGCCTTAAAGTATCCGAACTGTGCCTTGGCGCTATGGGTTTCGGTACCGAAGGCGGCTGGGGCGCCGACAAAGACGGCAGCTTTGCCATTATGGACGCCTTTGCCAACGCGGGCGGCAATTTTATTGATACCGCCAATGTGTACAAACTGGGTACCAGCGAAAAGATCATCGGCGAGTATCTCGAAAATCACGACCGCGATTATTTTGTGCTGGCCACCAAATACACGCTGAAGGATAATACCACCAACCCCAATGCATCGGGTAATAACCGTAAAAACATGATGCGCAGCGTTGAAGAAAGCCTGAAACGTTTAAAAACCGACTTTATCGACGTGCTGTACCTGCACATCTGGGATAATATCACACCCATTGATGAAGTGCTGCGCGGCCTGGACGACCTGATTAAACAAGGTAAAGTAACCTATGCGGCCATTAGCGATACCCCTGCCTGGGTGGTATCAAAAGGGAATACCCTTGCCGAGCTGATGGGCTGGAGCCAGTTTATAGCCTTACAGGTAGAATACAGCCTGCTGGCCCGCACTGCCGAACGCGAGTTGCTGCCAATGGCCAAACATTACGGCATGACGGTTACCCCATGGGCCCCGCTGGCCGGCGGCGCGCTCACCGGCAAATACCTGCGCGGCGAACAGGGCCGGGTAAAGCCCGAAAGTAACCGCCGGAATGAACGGGCCATCAAAATAACCGAAGCAGTAGTTGAAATAGCGGCCGAACTGGGCGTGTCTGAAAGCCACGTTGCCCTGCAATGGATAATGGACCGCGACCTGAGCTGCATCCCGATAGTAGGCGCCACCAAACCGGAGCAGCTTAACGATAACCTTCAAGCGGTACATACCAAACTAAGCCCCGCACATATTCAAAAGCTAAACGAGTTAAGCGCTATTGAACTGGGCTTCCCCGGCGATTTTTTTAACGAAGATGCCGTGAAAATGAACAGCTTCGGCGGATTTTATGACAGGGTGGAAAAAAGATAAAATATATTTTATACCGCTGTTTTTTGATGTAAATTTAGGCGGGGCGACAAGAAAGATCCCGCCTAAACTTTATGAAAAAAGCCATTATCCTGCTGTTTATTTTATCGGTAGCTTTTACAAAATCACATGCCCAGCAACTGGTTCCCGACGATCAGTTTTCGACCCTTATCGGGTTTTTAAACGAGGAAAACTGGCCCGGGGCTGCCAAACTATCCGACGACATTTTAAAGAATATTCCCAAAAACAGGCAGGATGATGACGGCCCGGCAGTGGTTAGATACATGCACATTATTGCCGAAGCAGGCCTGATGTATATGGGTAAAGCAACCAAAGAGGAGGCATTGAAAAATGTTGAGGGTTTTACAGGTCACCTCATTATTACCCCCTCGCGCTTTGTTGCGCTCAAATATGGGCTTAACCGCATCGTAAGTTCTGAAGATAAACCCGGTAATCTTGGCTCATCCTGTACCAACCGGAAAGGAACAGATCTGTACACTTCCGAAAGTATAATACTTGCCCAGCCCATTACCGCAGAGGAGTTTAAAACATTTGAAGGTAAACTATTCCGAATAGGTGGGGTATTAAAGTCAATATCTGTTGCAGGCAGTATGTTGCCGCATTTCAATATCGAGATAAATGAAGCTATTTTGGAGCCCGGTGATAAGGAATAAAATTACCGGTAGATTTTGATGAGTATGGGGTGTACCGCCTTTATCAAAACCGCTTCAAATAATTCTTACTGATCAACTCGCCATACATGATGCCACTATGCTGATCCATGGCAAACCAGGGAGAGCCGTATTGCAGCACCTGGATATTTTGGGCAGGCATAAAACTTTGTGCCAGCAAAAATTGCTTTTGATGGGCGGCATTCTCCGCCACATCCAGCACAATAAAACAATGCCCCGGCGAGCCGCCCCGGATGAATACGTCGCCGGCTTTAACTTCGTTCGGGTTGGCTACTGTTTTCAACTCTTTTTGTAAGGATAGTGTACCTGCATAGCTGAATACGAGGTTCATATAGTTTAAAAATGTGGGGTACGAATAATCAGGTTTGGCTTTTAATACCCAATGGTTGTTTTTATAGCGGTAGCCTTTGGCGTAATGTTCATAATCGCATTTAAAGCCGCCGGTAAAGTTGAAGCTTATTTCGTTATATTTTTTCTGCTGATAGAGGTATTCGCCGCGCAGGCGCATTACGGCATCGGCGCATTGCTGCAGGTCCTGGTTGCCAACGCTCATATCAATTACAGCAGCGGTGTAAACGTCGGTTCGGGCAATATCGCCTTTGTAGGTTTTGGTGGGTGTACCCGTTGGTTTAAGCGGCAGGGTTTGTAACCAGGCCCCGAAACTGCCGGGAGCAGGGGCTACGCGGTGATAACCTTGTGGTACGTTAAACCGCTTCAATACATTATCAGGCGCGGGCGTGCCAATATGCAAAAGCAGGAACAGGCAGGTGATCAGGGTTTTCATAAGGTTTTTGCTTTAAGTAACTGTTGATAAGGGTTAAAAGGTACCGGAACACCATCCACCAGCTTAAATGCCGAAAAATGCAGGTGCGTTGGCGAGCGTTTTTTGTAGGCATTGTAGCCTGTGCGGCCTACTTCCGCAATTTTATCGCCTTGGTTAACGTGGTAACCTGGTTTCACGAAAATTTGGTTGTTGTGAGCGTAATAGGTGAATACTTTAGTGGTGGGATGATAGATCCAGATAAACTTTCCGCCGCGCATATTGCTTGTGTTTTCCCACTGGCTGTTGCAGGCAATAACCCAGCCGTCATCTACGGCCAATACATCAACCGGTTTTTGGGTTTTATCGTCGATGCAATCCTGGTTACGGTCGGTTATAAAAATATCATGGGCCGGGTGCGCGCCGTGTTTGTTGCCATCTAAAAATTTATAGCCTTTATCAAAATAGCCATTGCCATGTGTACCCCCTATGGCGCTGCTTTTATAGCCTTTTAGGGGGAACACCCATTGTGCATGAGGCAAGTATGCTTTATTGCTTACCACCTCGATACTCCAGATCGTTCCTATTATACTTTTAAACTGGCTTTGTGCATCCGCCTTTTTGACGCCACCATTTAAAACACTGTTATTAAAATTGTTGAATTTGGTAAATACAGAAGTGTCACTCTGTGCAAAGGCACAGGTGCTTGCTAATAAGAAAGAAAAAAGCAGGAGTGTTTTTCGCATAAGGTTTGTATTGGTGAAATCTATAGCCACCGTCATTGCGAGGTACGAAGCAATCGCGAACTATGTAGGCGGCTCTGCTGAATAACGGTTGGTGCATATACCAGGTAAATCGCTTTTAGAATAGTCATGCTATTTATAAAAATTATATAAAGAAATTTTCACACGAATTATCTTTTAAGTCGGATACAATTAAACGAATTACACGAATGGTTATTTTCCCGGTATTAAAGTATTCGTGTAATTCGATAATTCGTAACAATTCGTGTGAAAATTTTTAAGTTATACATGCCGATATTTTGTAACGGGTTAAAAGCGATTTCACTGGTACATATACCTCATATTAACTAAGTAGCCGGGAAAATATTATCCTATCCGGATATCATATTTATGAAGTAGCCCCGGCAAGCCATGCAGCGAGAACTTAGCCTTTTTGATCAGGTTATCATCCGGATCGATCACGAAATTATACGACGAACTCAGATCGGCATTCTTAAGCACCGTGCGGCTGAAAAAGGCGTTTTTTAAATTGCAGTTATTAAACTTACAATCGCTCAGGTCGGCCTCGGTAAAATCGGTTTCCATCATGGAGCAATCGGTAAAAACAGCCTTTTTGTTTTTCTTTTTATAGAAAACGGCATTATCCAGAATACAATCCTCAAAATATCCTCAAAATGCACCTCAAACAAAAAATCATCGGCTTTACCAAAGTTTACACCGCTTAGCTTACAATGTTTAAAGCGGATGTTTTGCAGGCCGGTGCTGCTTACATCGGTTAGCAGCAGGTTGCAGGTATCAAACAGGCAATCAACAAAGGTAAAACCATAAAGATGGGCATTGGCCAGATCGCAGTTCAAAAAGCGGCAATTTTCGTAATTACCCTGATTAAGCTCGCGGTCACTCAGCTTGGTAAAAGTCTGGTCTTCGTAGTAGGCAGATATCATGGGCCAAATCTAACTCAAAAAAACACCTGGTAAATCATGAAAAGCATACTTGCAGATTGAAGTATATAACAAACCACATTAAACCATTTCAAGCTTTCTTTACTCTTGATGTTTTGCCCGGCCAGGTACAGAAACAATACCACGAATATACCGATGACAATATAGTGGCCGGCCGGGCTTTTCAAACCGGTATTTAAATCGGGCGCTGTGCTGAAATAATTGTACGTAAAAAGAAACAAGGAAACTATCCAATAAACCCAGAATGGTGTGGCATTTATTGTAGCCATACGTGCGGCCGGTAAAGGGGTATCTTCGGTTGTCATGATAAGATAGTTTAAGGTTGTATAAAGATAAGGAACAGGATTGTTGTTAGCACGTTGATATAAAATAAAAAGAGCCGCCCCATGAGCAGCTCTCTCAAATATCAACAAGCAATGGTTATTCGTTAACCACACCCATCTGGCAAACTTGTCGATCCGCTCGGCAACCAGTTCGTCGATGTTTCGCTCTTTAAGGGTTTTCAAATCTTTAAGTAATTTAGCGTATAGTCGTTATTTTATAGTACATAGGCTTTTTTTAACGAAATTCTAAAATGCAAACGAAGCCTTGTAGTGCCATGCCCGTAGAATAGTCAAACCAAAAAGTATGAAAAAACTTAAATATTTTTTAACGATCATGATCAGCTTCGGCCTGGTTATAACCGCTATATGGAGCCAGGCGCAGGAATTGCCATTAGCCTCTATCCCGCCAAAGGACAGTTTAATAAAATATATAGGGACAAGGCAAAATGTTATTGGCAAAATTTACGGTGGAAAATACCTCGACAAGCATCAACTCACTTTACTTTACCTTGGCGCATCCAACCGCAACCAGGTACTTACAATAGTTATAAAGGGGGATGACCGGAATAAGTTCCGTCAGGCCCCGGAAGTACTGTTTAAAGACAAGGTGGTGGTGGTTAAAGGTATTACTTCCACTTATGAAGGAAAGCTTCAAATAGTGGTATCCGACACCAGCCAGATAGCTATAACCGGAAAAGTTAGAAGAAATTATTAAAGCAAAGGATGTTAATACAATAAAAGATGCTTCAAACCATTGCAAAGCATGTAAATAATACATATTGACCACAAGCTTAACGAATAAATTTATCGTTAGCATACAGCTATAAACTAAAAGAGCCGCCCCATGAGCAGCTCTCTCAAATATCTACAAGCAATGGTTATTCGTTAACCACACCCATCTGGCAAAACTTGTCTATCCGCTCGGCAACCAGCTCGTCGATGTTTCGCTCTTTTAGGGTCTTTAAATCTTTCAGTAATTGCTTTTTCAGGATACCGGCCATAGCAACCGGATCCTGGTGGGCACCGCCAAGCGGTTCTTTAATTACGCCGTCAATCAGTTTGTTTTTCAACATTTCTGTCGAGGTTAATTTCAGTACTTCGGCAGCGCGTTCTTTATTTTCCCAGGTTTTCCAAAGGATGGTTGAACAGTTTTCGGGCGAGATCACCGAATACCAGGAGTTATCGAGCATCATCACCCTATCGCCAATACCAATACCCAGTGCTCCTCCCGACGCGCCTTCGCCGATAATTACGCAGATAACCGGTACCTTCAATACGGCCATTTCCAGCAGGTTGCGGGCAATAGCCTCGCCTTGTCCACGCTCTTCGGCTTCTAAACCAGGGTAAGCTCCGGGGGTATCAATCAGGGTAACAACAGGCTTGTTAAACTTCTCGGCCATTTTCATCAGCCTTAAGGCCTTGCGGTAACCCTCGGGGTTAGCCATACCGAAGTTACGGTACTGGCGCTCTTTGGTGTTACGGCCTTTCTGGTGACCGATAAACATTACGGTTTGGCCATTCAATGTACCAAAGCCGCCGATGATGGCTTTATCATCGCCCACGGTACGGTCGCCGTGCAGTTCAATAAAATCATCGCACATCAGCTCGATGTATTGCAAGGTATAAGGCCTTTCGGGGTGACGGGAAATTTGTACTTTTTGCCAACCGGTAAGGTTGTTATATATATCTTTTTTGGCTTGTTCCAGCTTACCTTCCAGTTCTGTAATGGTGGCCGACATGTCGAGCTTATTTTTTTCCTCAACCTGTTTTACCTTTTCAATCTGCTGCTGCAACTCAGCCAGTGGCTTTTCAAAATCGAATGAAATCTTCATACATTAAATTTGGAGGCGCTAAATTAAGCAAATCTAACGGGATATTGTCAATTAATGGATTATCAGTGTTTCCAGTTTAGTTACCTGCCCAGGCGAAAGCAGGTCGGCGGTACTTACGCAGGCCTGTAAAATGGCATTCCTGAGTTCGCCGTAGTATAATCCGGAGCGGTTGGCGTAAAAAATAATGCTGCCATTATCGGTACCTTTTTTCAGCAGTTTATCTAAGGTGGTTTCGTTGGTTACAATGAAATTGCCCATTTCAACCCGCTTACGGTGCAGTTCGGTAGCAATGGCAGCGAGTTTGATAACCTGGTTAGGGATAAGGGTAAGCTCTTTTTTAAATTTCAAAGCATCGCCCGGCATGGGGTAGTGGTTAAGCAGGGCTACCTGGTTTATATCATCAAATAAATACTCGCCGGTAATTAGTAAAGTATACTGTTTATCGGTTAGTGTTTTTACGGGCGATTTTTTGAGTGTGCTATCGGGTTGTTGCCGCGCTTTGGCAGCAGTAAATAAAAACAGGGATATGATGAGGGTTGATAGTGTTTTTAGCATAGGCGGGGTGATTTTACTTTTTTTAGGCGTTGTTCTATCTGTTTTAACATATCCAAAGCCTTATCGTAAGAGATATGAATGCCTTCAATTTTGAAGGAAGCAATCATTGATTTCATTTATCAATGCTATTTATTTCGTACAATAAGGCACCGTAAATTATCGGTATAAATAATGTTTCTGCTACATTGTTAATTTGGGCGTTGCCTGCGGCCCGGGCTTTCCGTTCCAAGTACCTCGCCTTTCCTGCGCGCAACGCCTACCCGCGCTGTGGGCTTTCTGCTGCAATCCCTAACGCTGCCCGGCGCGTCATAGCAATGCTTGAACATATTAACGGTTTCCTTTGCGCCTTAGCATCTTGCCTGCTTAAAAATCGTAACTATTCAAACCCCAAAGTCTTTGCGTCTTAAAATCTTTGCGAGAAAAATTTAACTTGCTTATCAGTCCACCTTCACAACTTTAGTCCTCGCCGAGACGCCATTCTCATTAAATGCCTCTATCTGGAAATAATAGGGCAAGCTTTTATCCATCCCGTTAAAATAATACTCGTTACGGCCATAAACCATCATGCTGCTATATAATTTATCGGGTGCTATACCGAAGTAAATGGTGTAGCCTGTGGCGTTGTCGTTAGGTTTCCATTTAAGCCAGGAGTTGCGGCGCTCACTGTCGCCGCGCAGCACAATGAGGTTTTGCACGGTATCCGGCCTTGCTCCGCTGCCTTTGCCAAATACCCTTAAACCTGATAGCGCGAACTTGCCGGTAGGCATATGCAGGTTCACCATTTTTATATAGCGGGCTTTGGCCGGGGTTTTCAACTGAATATAATCATGCGGAACATCTTTACGTTTTTTGCTTTTATCAATCAGCGGCATCCAGGTTTTACCGTTAAGCGAGGAGTAAATGAGGTATTGGTGATAAACGCCCTGCGATTTGCCCATAAATTCCGCGTCCTGGTCTGCATAGTTTACCTGGATGGCGTTGATGGTGCTTACTTCACCCAGATCGGTTTTCAGCCATTCGCCTTTGTTGGCTGTTTTGGCGCTCCAGTAGGTTTTAATATCCTCATCAACCGCGTTGTTGGCAGCGTATGCGCCGAGGGTTGATGAAACTTCTACCGGTTTGTTGTAGTTGAGCAGCATCCATCCGGTAAAATTACTTTTCAGGTGATCTTCCGGTCCGTTAGCCAGGTAATGCGGGTAATCGCCGTAAGCGGTGTTGCTGTACAATACGCCATCCTGATCAAAACCGGCCGGCCAGAAACCGATGCGGCGCTCAAAGTTGTTTTTTACCGAAATGCCCATGGTGCTGATATGCCAGTAATTGCCATACTTATCCTGCCAGGTAGCCCCATGGCCAGCGCCTTTGGCAAAGCCACCCGGTTTGTACGAAAATGGGTTATGCTTTTGATACGTGAACGGCCCCAGCGGTTTATCGCCCACAAAAACGCCATCGCCATAGCCGCTTTGCTCGGTACCCGGCGCGCCGAATTGCAGGTAATATTTGCCTTTATACTTGTTCATCCACGAGCCCTCGATAAAAGGAAGCAGGAAAACATTATCATTATGTTCGCCAAAGCGTTCCCAGCCATGCTCTTCGGGGTTCAGTTTTACCATTTCCTTTTTGGGGCCGATAGGCTCGAAGGTGTGACGGTCAATTTCCTGTCCGTATAGCGGGAGTGTATTGCTTGAACCGTGGTAGATGTAAACCCGGCCGTCATCATCAGCAAACATACCGGGGTCCCAGGCGCCTACTTTAAAATAGTCTTTGGCTGCCTTCCAATCATCGCGGGTAGGATTGGTGCTCATCCAGAGGGTAAAATCCTTATTATAGGTCGATCCGATCACCAGCAGGGTATCACCCAAAACCAAAGTGGCCGGCGCGCAAAGCTCATCGCCCTGAACTTCGTTGTAGGGCCGCACAAATTTGCGGTACACAAAATTCCAGTTCAGCATATCATCGCTCCACCAGTAACCGAATTGATTGGTGGAGAACAGGTAATATTTGCCTTTAAACAAAGTCATGGTCGGGTCGGCAGTGGCCCGGTGTTTTCCCCAACTTGCAAAGTTTTTAAAAGGCGTATAACCATAATCCAGGTTAAGCGGGTTGCAATAGGTAAGCCGTTTATTTTGCGCCTGGGCATTCAATAAGCCGAAGCAAAATATCAGTACCAGCAGGTATCGGTGAGTCTTCTTCATAACAGGTTATCAATGGTTATACAGGTAAAACAATTGGCTGCTAATATCAGTTTTTAAGCTGCAATAAAAATGGCGTTCACTACTACATCTGTTTCACACGCTAAAAAAAATATTATTGCGTGTTAAAGACACAATTAATTTGTACTTTCATCAGCATAAGCCATTTAGCCTGAATTTAGCCTTTTTATGAAAAAGATTTACCTGTTGCTGCTTTTTGTGCAGTTGCTTTTTATCTCAAAAACCTTCGCCCAATATCCTAAAATGGATAAGCTGCTTTACGGCGTAGCTTACTACGATGAATACATGCCCTACGAGCGGCTGGATCAGGATGTACAGATGATGAAAGCCTGTGGCATCAACGTGGTTCGTATTGCCGAAAGTACCTGGAGCACTGAAGAACCGCAGGATGGTGTTTTTGATTTTACACATATCGACAGGGTATTGAACGCCATGCAAAAAGCAGGCATCCACGTCATCATAGGTACGCCAACCTATGCCGTGCCTACCTGGATGGTAAAAAAGCATCCCGAAATTCTGGCCATTACCCCCTCGGGCCAAAACCAGTACGGGGCAAGGCAAAACATGGATATTACCAACAAAGATTACCGCTTTTATGCCGAACGCGTGATCCGCAAAATAATGGAGCACGTAAAGGATAACCCGGCAGTTATAGGCTACCAGGTAGATAACGAAACCAAGGCCTACAACACCGCCGGACCAAACGTACAGGCCTTGTTTGTAAACTACATGAAGGCCAAATACAAAACGCTTGATAATATCAACCACATTTTTGGCCTTGACTACTGGAGCAACCGCATCAATAACTGGGACGATTTTCCGTCGATGATCGGCACCATCAACGGTAGCCTGGGTGCCGAGTTTGCCAAATTTCAGCGCCAACTGGTTACCGATTATTTAGCCTGGCAGGCAGCTATAGTGCGCGAGTATAAACGCCCCGATCAGTTTATCACCCAAAACTTCGACCTGGAATGGAAAGGTTTCTCTTTCGGCATCCAGCCTGATGTTGATCATTTTGCTGCCGCGAAGGCTTTGGATATAGCAGGGATAGATATTTATCACCCCAGCCAGGATAACCTGACCGGGGTGGAAATTTCCTTCGGTGGTGATGTGGCCCGTTCCATGAAGGGCGGCAAAAATTATCTCACCATCGAAACCGAAGCGCAGGGCTTCCCGCAATGGACACCTTATCCAGGGCAATTGCGTCTGCAGGCATTCAGCCACCTGGCGTCGGGCGCTAACATGGTAAGTTACTGGCCATGGCATTCCATTCACAACTCGGCCGAAACTTACTGGAAAGGTTTGCTGAGCCATGATTTTGAACCTAACCCCGTTTATGAGGAAGCCAAAACAATAGGTAAAGATTTCGACAGGCTGAGCGCCAAACTCATCAACCTGAAAAAGAAAAACGATGTAGCTATCCTGTTCAGCAATGAAGCTTTGAGCGGCTTCAAGGCTTTCGGCTTTGGATGGGGTGTCCGCACAGGGTATAACGATGTGCTACGCCAGTTTTATGATGGCCTTTACCACATGAACGTAGGCTGCGACTTTGTTGACCCGACAAGCAAAAACATCGAAGATTATAAACTGCTGATTGTGCCGCTGTTGTACGCCGCGCCCGACAGCCTGCTGCAACGCCTCAACACCTACGTTAAAAACGGCGGCCACATTATTTACACCTTTAAAACTGGCTTTGCCGATGAAAATGTAAAAGTACGAACCAGCCATCAGCCGGGCATCATTAACGAAGCCTGCGGAATTTACTACAGCCAGTTCACTGATCCCGGCAATGCCTCATTAAAAGCTGATACCTGGAACCTGAAACCCGAAGATAAAAAGCTCAACACCTGGATGGAACTCATCACCCCAACCACCGCCAAAGTGCTGGCCTATTATGACCACCCGGTTTGGGGTAAGTATGCCGCCATTACCCAAAATAACTATGGTAAAGGTGTTGCTACCTATATAGGCGCGATTACTACCGCTGCCGTTACCGACAAAATACTTGCCGACGAGGTAAAAGCTATTGGACTGTGGGGCGACGACCAGCAATTGGCCTGGCCTTTAGTTACCAAACAAGGAGTTAACCAGGCTGGAAAAACGGTTCATTACTATTTTAACTACTCGGCCCATGAAGGCGCTGTCACTTACCCTTATGGTAACGGGAAGGAGCTTTTATCAGGAAAAAATATCAGCCGGGGCAGCAACTTAGCGCTGGAGCCCTGGGGCGTAAAAATCGTCGAGTCGAATTAGTTAGCTGTTCACCTTCCGGGTTTTGCGGAGAAAGATCAAAGCAACCAGGCCAATCAGCGCGAATGCACCCAGTACCCAATAACCTTTGGTTTGCGATGGGTTAACGTCTTTTTGATCGTCGGCAGATGCTTGCTTAACGCCCGCGTCGCCGGCAGGCACACTGGTTTGGGTGCTATCCTGCAATGTTCCGGTGCCCGTGCCGGATACCGTAGCCGAACCGGGCGCACCCTGGCTGGCACCATTACCGGCACCTGCGCCATTAGCTTTAGTTGTGGATGAGGTATCTTTATTGCCTTGTGCCGATGCAGGGGCAATAAAACCGAGTGCCAGGCCTAAAAACAAGATAGTCAGTTTTACTTTTAACGTTTTCATAGCATAGGTATTGATGTTTTAGATACAGCACAATAGCTATGCCAGCGATGTTTTGTAAAAATAATTTCTTGCGTTCATCTGTGATGCGTGCTTACAGGGCTAAGACGCGTTGCAAACGCGAAATCATGTTAAGCGCTCGTTTATAACGAGCGCAAGTTATTTTATACTCTTGCGCTCATCTGCGATGAGTGCTTAATATGGGCTCACGTTTGTAACGTGAGCGATATGCTAAGACGCGTTGCAAACGCGAAACCACGTTAAGCGCTCGTTACAAACGAGCGCAAGGTATTTTATACGCTTGCGCAGTTAGATATATGGTTTACTTTATAAACGTAAAACCACGGTCCAATATCACAACATCCAGCACCCCTGCCTCTCCTGCATAATTGCTGGCTGAACTATAAAGATAATGCTCCGGCCTGGTTACAATTTCGGCTCTTACGGGGTTATCATGTATGTAATCCAATTTTTGAAACAGAATGCTTTCCTTATCGCATTCAATACCGTGATAGCCCTCCCTCCATACCTTGTATTCCTGTATCCTATCGTCAAACCGGGCATTGTATTGAAACCGGTATAGCATCCAATCCCTGCGGCTTTCGTTTTCGGATTTGATGAGGTTGATGATCTGTTTGCTGGTGTGCTTCTTAAAATCCCGTATAATATCGGGTAACCGCGCGGGATATCTGGCAGATACCAGTAAATGCAGGTGATTGGTCATCAAACAAAAACCATAAATTTCCAAACCTTTATTTTGCTGGCAATAGGTAAGCGAATTAATGATTAGTTGTTTATAGGCAGGGCGGATAAAAACATCAACCCAATCAACAACTGTAAATGTTACAAAATGAATCTCCTCGTGATTGCGTACCCTGTATTGATGCGACATGGCTGATTAGGTTTGAGCGCTAATTTAGTGATAGTGCATTGCAAACGCAATAATATGTACAGACGCGTTGCAAACGCGAAGCCACGTTAAGCACTCGTTATAAACGAGCGCAAGATATACGTGTAAGTTTTATCGCGTTGTAAACGCAAGCCCATGTTAAGCGCTCGTTATAAACGAGCGCAAGTTCTTTCTTATTTTTTATTTACTCTTGCGCTCATCTGTGATGAGCGCTTAACCTGGGCTTGCGTTTGTAACGCAAGTTGAGTAAACGATATGACATAAAAAATGCGCCGGCTTTACAACCGACGCACAAACCAATATATAGAAAGAAACAAAATTTCATAAAAAAACCTGTGCCTTCCCGCACAGGTTTAAAAGCTTACAGTATATAATATACGTCGGCTTTGTTGGCAGCAGTATGGGCTGCTGCCCGCTCACCCTCATGAGTATCGTTTAACATCTGTTTCAAATCGCGCTCAATGGTTTGCGATATGGCAGTTGTTGGTGTATCGGTGGGTTTGTTTTCAAACGGATCCTGCAGGTGGATGGCCATTTTTTCAACCAGTAAAAACGCCGCGGCTATAGCTATGATCAATGGCACCTCAAACATGCCGAAAAACTCGATAAGCCCGAATGGCAGCATAATGATAAACAGGTACAAGCAAAAATGGATGTACAGGCTGTACGTTACCGGGAAAACGGTGTTTTTGATCCGCTCGCATTTACCCATGGCATCGCAAAGCCGGGTTAGCGTACCATCTATCTGTACCTGCTGGTAATCATTCAGCCAACCGTTTTTGTAGGCCAATTTTAAATCCAGGCCATGCAATTTCAACAGACTGTTGGGTACGTTGGTAAAGCGGTGCGTAAACTTCACTTCTTCATCAACCAGTAACCCCGAGGTTTTGGCGTATGGATCCTGCTTACGTAACGATTGGCTCAGGCTGTAGCACCACGCTATCTGCCGGTGTACAAAGCGCTTTTTAAAACCTTCAATCTCTTCGCAGGCCGCGTTATCGCCATTTAAAAAGGTAGTAAGCTCGCGGGTAAGTGAGCGCGAATCGTTAACAATGGCCCCCCAGATGCTGCGGGCTTCCCACCAACGGTCGTAAGCCTGGTTTGAGCGGAAGGCCAGCAACAGCGATATTATGGTAGCCAGTATGGCCGGTACAGCAATCGGGATCGAGATCCTGTATTCGGGCAAAAACTTATGGAACAGGGCTATCGTTACTGCATACCCGGCAACCAGTAACAGCTCGTTCTTAATTTTTCCCACCACATATTTTACCGGGATATTTTCTTTCAATAGCATAGATTGTTTTTTTAGTTTGATAAATAATTAAACTTCCAGTAGTTCGTGTTCGGCTTCGGTTGTAACAAGGGCTTTGGCCTGCCGGGTAGCAGGCTTAACAGTTAATGTCTTGCATCCGCTGCGCTGCATTAAAACGGCCGGGTTAAAACTGTTTGGTGTAAGGTTGGCATAGGCATGGCCTTCGGGCATGGCAATGAGGCCCACCTCTTTTTCTTCAAGGTAATGTTTAAACACCGCTACGGTGTTGCCATAAAAAAAGTCGGGCGTAAGGTTAATGATCTGCTCCGGGTAATCTTTTTTAAGCGCTGTACAGGCCGCGTAAAACTCATCGCTGATGAGGCGGAACTCGCGGCTGCGGCGCGACAGCAACAGGAGATCGGTTATTGAGTCGGACAGTTGCAGGAAATGCACCAGGGCTATATTGAGTTTTTGCTTCGGATAACGTTCAACCAAAGCAGGTATAATGTTCAACGACGGTAAGGTGAAATCAGACGGGATGAGAATGTTTAATGTTTTCATAACGGTACCTTTTTAGTTTACTATTATTGCTTTGATACAATAATCGGTACCGGATATTAAAGCGGTTTAAGAACGAAATTAGAATGTGATTAGAGTATATTCTCCGTGGTTGTAACCTCACCTAAATCCTCTCCTCCGGAGAGCATAGCCGTCAAGTTAAGGAATCAAGCTTTTAAAATCCCCTCTTGAGAGGGGCGCGCGACGGGAAAGCGCGGGGGCGGGGTATGTTATGCAAGCGATAAACCTCGCACAGAAAAACACACCCCTCCACCCCTCTCAAGAGCATGGCCGTCAAGTTAAGGATCAAGCTTTTAAAATCCCCTCTTGAGAGGGGCGCGCGACGGGAAAGCGCGGGGGCGGGGTGTGTTATGCAAGCGATAAACCTCGCACAGAAAAACACACCCCTCCACCCCTCTCAAGAGGGGAATCGCACAATGCCGTCGCTTTTTGCTTAAGTTGACGGCTATGCTCCGGAGAGAACTTTAATAAGCGAGGTACCCCTTTTTTAGCCTATGGAATCTTGATAGCTCTTTTAATTCGCCATGATAAAACTGTTACCCCTTGTAAACCGGCAGCAGCACCCTGATCTCGGTACCCTCCCCTTCTTTCGAGATAATACCGATATTACCCTTATGTAGCCGTACAATGTTCAGCGCCAAAGGCAAACCAACGCCGTGCCCGTCATATTTACCGGTGTTGGACGCGCGGAAAAAAGGTTCAAAAATATGCTGAACGTCTTCGTCGGGGATGCCGATGCCCTGATCTTTCACGCTGAAGATGATGCTTTTATTTTCGGCGTAAACTTTTAGCGTTACCGGCTTATTTTCCGAGTATTTACAGGCATTAAGGCCGATATTGCTGATGGCGAGTTTAAGCAGGTTGATATTGCCCAGGGTTACCAGTTTATCCACATCATCGGGCAGGGCCGAAAAATCGATGCTCAGGTTGTTGGCCGGGATAATATGATCAACCGCTTCCTTCACCATAAAGGCAAGCTCATCGGCGCGCACCTGCTCCCAGTTTTGCTTTTTACCGTCGAAACCGCTTTGGGCCAAACCCAGCAGGCTGGTAATGATATCCTGCAAACTTTGCGTGCCCTGAAGTATTTCGCTTAGGCTTTTATGCAGATCGGCCCCCGGCTTGCCGATATTTTTGAGGGTGAGTTCGGCCTCGCCCTTAATAATAGCCAGCGGGGTACGCAGTTCGTGCGAGGCATTGCTGATAAAATTATTCTGGGTTTCGAAGGCGGTTTCCAGCCTGTCGAGCATGTTATTGAAAGTTTCGGTAAGTTCGGCTATTTCGTCTTTGCCGTCGTAGGCTTCCAGGCGGAGGTGCAGGTTGCTGGCTGTAATTGTATTTACCTTTTTTATGATTTTACGAACGGGTTTAAAGGTATGGTATGAAAAACTACGACCGATAATGTACACAATCAGTATCGACGCGAGGCAACTGATGATGAGTACCTGTTCAAGATCATTCAATTCGCTGAGGCCTGACGGGTTGGTAGCCGATACCACAATGATGGCATCCCCTTCCGGAAAGCGGAAAATATTGCCCGCATAAAATATATTATTGGCTTTGAACCTTGATTTTCCGCCGGAAAGGATGTTATCTATCAATTTACGCGGAACGCCTTTTACCGTTTTGCCTTGGGTGTAAACTTCGGGCTTAATCACATATTGTTTCTCGTCTATAAGCCGCTCAAGGTAGCGCTGCCTGATCTCCTTATACATGCCCAGGCTGTCGCGATCATTGAGGTGATGAATTTGCGAGGAAATATTAACACGGGTTTCGAGGCGTTTATAAAAATCATCAAAGGTAAACTGGTGTACAAAATAAAAAACAGCGCCGCTTAATGCCAATATAACCGATACGGTTAGGCCCATAAACAGCAACGCTACTTTTTTCTGGATGGTCATGCGGCATTATGCTTTAATATATAGCCCATACCAATCACCGTGTGGATCAGCTTCTCATCAAAATCTTTATCCACCTTTTTACGCAGGTAGTTAATGTAAACGTCAACCACATTGGTACCCATGTTAAAATCGATGTTCCAAACATGCTCCAATATCTCGATGCGGGTAAGCATGTGGTTTTTATTACGGGCCAAAAATTCAAGCAGCCTGAATTCGGTAGCTGTAAGGTCGATGGTTTTGTTACCTCGCTTTACCGATTTTTCGTCGCCGTTAATTACCAGGTCGGCAATTTGGATGATGTTGGCAGATGGCGTTGCACCACCCTTGCGGCGGGCCAGCGTACGGATGCGGGCATTCAGTTCGTCAAGGCTAAAGGGTTTAACCATGTAATCGTCGGCGCCGCTGTCAAGGCCTGTTACTATGTTTTCGGTAGTGCCGAGCGCGGTAAGCATCAGTATGGCGGCGTTTTGGTTGGCCTTCCTTAACCGCCTGCACACCTCAATACCATTAATACCTGGCAGCATAATATCCAATATAATCAGCTGAAAATCCATTTTCATAGCCATCTCCAGGCCGGTATTACCATCAAGTGCAACACTTATTTCATGGCCCTCGGTGGTAAGGTCGCGCTGGATAATGGATACCAGTTTGGGTTCGTCTTCAATCAGCAGGATCTTCATTGCGGCAAATATAATTTTCATTCCTATAAACAATAAACAACGGTACTGTTTTAATTTGTTTGATAGAACCCAAGGTAACATCCCTGTAAACCATAAAGCCTTCCGGTAAATGAACTACCGAAAGGCTTTATGATGTTTATAGGATAAAGGTATGTTAACCGTTTATCCAGGTGAATTTATATTCAAGCATTGGGTTTTTCATGCGCTCGGCAACGCGTAATAAACGGCTTGGCAGGTTCATTACGTAATCGCGGGCTTTCTCACCGGCTTCGTTAAGGTCGGTAATGCTTTCAATGTGCCAGTCTTCCAAAAGTTCTTTCAGGATGTCAACATAATCAATAGCGGTGTAAATACCCAAACGCTGCGCAGCATCGGTAAAATGACCAAAAGTCTGGCCTACCTTTAAACCAACCTCACGAAGGAAGTGGGCCGGCATAACTATCTTTTTACGCATCATATCCTCAAAAGCCAGCATGGCTTCGTTTGGATCAACCTCAAATATTTTTTCGATAAAGTATTTATAAGCTTTGGCATGGCGGGCCTCGTCAGACGCGATAACACCGCACATTTTTGAGAGCAGGGTATCGCCGTATTTTTTGGCCTGCGATGCTACCCGGCGATGCGATATATTGGTTGCAAGCTCCTGGAAAGAAGTGTATATAAAGTTACGGTAAGGATCGTGCCCGGTGCCTATATCAAACCCATCCGAGATGAGGTATTGGGTAGAGATCTCCATCATGCGCATATCCACACGGCCCGACAGGTACAGGTATTTATTGAGCAGATCGCCGTGGCGGTTTTCTTCGCCTGTCCAGTGGCGGGTCCATTTCATCCAGCCGCCTTCTTCGTCGTCAGATACACCCTGCACCATGGTTAACCACGATTCGTAGGTGGGCAGCGCCTCCTCGGTAATGGTATCGCCAATTAATACGGCTATCAGATCGTACGACAAACCTGCGGCGCTTTCCTGCAGTTCCTTAATTTCAGTGAAGAACGATTCTCTTGATGAATCGGGCAAAAAATCAGACGGTTGCCAGATGGTGTCAATCGGTTTCAGGTATTCATGTATCTTTTCTAACATGAATTTTTCGATGTGCACCATCACTTCTCTGCGCTTCTCTTCAAAAAATCTCATAAATGTATATTAGTGAGCAAAGGTAAAAAAAATGTGGCAATTGTAATTTTTAATTTTATGGCTGGTAGCCAATTGCGTCGGCCATACACGATGGTAAAGTTTCTACAGCGGGTTTACCGTTAAACAATGAAAAGCTGCCGTTATAATCCCAAAGCATGCCCGGAATTTCCAGCTTTTTTAAAGCCTTCCTCACCGCTTTAATATAACGGCAGCGGCTATCCAAATCGGCATATTTATTATATACACCGTACTCGCCGCAAATAACGGGCACATCGTATTTCATGGCCCAGTTTTTTACAATCTGCAATTTATCATTAATGGATTGTTCGTTGCCATCGCGGGGGTACATGCGGTAGTTGCTTTCGCCCGGGGTATTTTTTGCTTTTGGGTTAAGTGTAGGAAAATTTTCCGCATTATAAGGAAATGATACCCCGGTAGTAGCCACCTGGTCGCCCACCCACCCCGCACCCTGGTGGGTAAAAAAGAAAGGTTCGTAGTAATGAAAGGTGTAAATGATGTTTTCATCGGCCAGCCGTTCAAACCGGCTTAGTTCATAAATACTGTTATAGTTTGAGGCACCCACAATAAGCGTGCGCCGCTGATCAACCTTGCGGATGGCGGTAACGATATTATAGGCGGCATCTTTCCACACTTTGGGGTTCATATGGGGCGGCTCATTGTAGATCTCAAAAAACAAGTTATTGTAACGTGTGTTATAGTACCGTTTAGTCAGTTTTAGCCATAAATCAATTACTTGGGGTGTTTGGGTGAGGTAATTATAATCGTTTAACTGGCCGTAATGGTAATCTATCACCAATTTAAAACCGTAATTATCGCATTGTTTAATTACTTTATCTATATAGATAAATAATTGCGGTGTTGTAATCTCCGGCCCTAACGCCGTGAAGGCCACAGGCAGCCTGATGCTTTTAAAACCAAGCTTTTTGAGCAGCATAAAATCGGCGTTTGCGGGTGCGTTTTGGGGGATTGTTGTTTTGGCCCAGGTTTGTTCCAGCCATGAAATACTGATGCCGTTGTTTAAACCCGCGGCACGCTTAAAAGCCAGCTGCCGCACGCTTTGGGGGTTTGGACTGCTTTTTGCAAACGGATTAATTGCCATCAAAAACAGGAACAACAAACTTATTTGCATTATCGTATAACGAATATCTTTGTTAACCAACATTTTAAATGAGTTAAAACAACAACGCATTAGTTTTTAATTACAATTCAAGATAACGAATAATGTTTGTTCAAATTACCAAAGAAGAGTTAATTAGAGAAACCGCAAAAAAAGCGTGGTATCAAACCAATAATATCATCTGGACAATCATTTTCCTTTATCCCCTGTTTAGCATTGTTGATTACATTTATGCCAATAACTACTGGCTCCAGTTTTTTATACTGCGCATCATTACCATTTTAATCATTTACGGGCTTTTCAGCTATTTTCAACACAAACAGTTCAGTTACCGTATATTGCTGCACATCAGCTTTTTTATACTCTCTGTAACGGCAGCCATACTGTGCAACATAGTAAACATCCAGTTTTCAACCGTTTACTTTTTGCTGTTTGCCACCATCATTTTATTTTTTAACCTGCAGGTTTTCTGGGAGCCGCTTAACTCCATCATCCAAACGCTGATGGCCATTTTATTGCTGGCCATTTTCTTTAACCAGTTAAGCGATTACAACCTCGATCTGGTACTTACCAACGGCGGGCAGGTATTTTTTATCATCGCGGCCATTTCATGCCTTATACCGGGCGCGCGTTACAAGGTGATCCAGCGCGAGGTACGGTCGCAACTGCTCATCGAAAAATCGAACGAGCAGCTGAGGCAGCAAAACAAGGAAATCAACGAAAAAAACAACCTCATTGATATGCAGTACGAGCAGCTGCGCAAGCTCGACAGCCAGAAAAACAGTTTTATCAACATTGCAGGGCACGATTTAAAAAACCTCATCGGCTCGATAGTGATGAGTAATAATATGATCAAAGAGGAGGATTTTCGCCTCAGCGCCGATCAGAAGGAGTTTGTAGGCTACATATCAGAATCGGCCGAGAAGATGCAGTATATGCTTAACAAGCTGATGGATGTGAAGGAGATCGAATCGCCGGAAATGAGGTTTAACATGGAGATCTTCGATATCAACGTTGAGGTGATGCACGTGTTTAAAGGCCTGTACGAAACCGCCCAGATGAAAAACATCACCCTGATTGATAATATCCTGAAGCTGCCCTTAAACGTAAGGCTGGATAAGGTATTTACGGGCCAGGTTTTTCAAAACCTGTTATCAAACGCCATCAAATTTTCGCAAACCAACAATAACATCAGGGTGGTTACCGGCCTGCAGCGCCAGAAGTTTGTGTTCGAAATTATTGACGAGGGTATAGCCATCGGGCAGCAGGAGCTGGATATGATGTTTAACAAGCTTAAAACCCTTAACGATACCTCGGGCGTTACCGAAAGCAGGCTGGGTTTGGGCCTTTCCATAGCCAAACTGATGGCGCAGGAAATGGGCGGCGAGCTCACTTACCGCAGCGACGACAACGGCAATTATTTCAGAGTTGAATTTTACGTAATAAATTAACAATTTTAATCAATGAATAAGTTTTTTACCTTATTAGCCTTTATCCTGTTTTTCGGCACAGCTTCGTGGGCCCAGGGCAACACCATTGCATCCTTTAAAGCCTACGGCCACGAAGATGATGTAATATACGGCATGAGCGGGGCTACTTCATTTTACTTTAAGATTACCCCCTTAACCGAAATGAATGGCAGCAAGCTGGTACTGTATTTTGAACCCTCGCAGGCTATATTAAAAGCGCATTCATACATTAACATTGTTGTAAACAACAAACCGGCCTACAGTACGGTATTAGGTAAAGATTCGATCCAGAAGCTTGTGCTTAACCTGAGCCGGGCCGATTTAAGCCCCGATAAGTTTTTAAAGATCCAGATAAAAACCCTGCTCACCATCTCCGACGATCAGTGTAAAGACCTGGATAACCCCGCCATGTGGTTAAAAATTAAAAACTACTCCTATCTTTCATTGGTTAAAAGCAATAAAAACTTTTTTGATAACGTAAATATCAGCAACTGCTTCGACTCGAAAAAAGCAATCGTTTACCCATCAAACCCTACCCTGCACGATCTGAAAGCCGTTGCCTGGGCTTACTCAAGGTTAAAAAAAACCCAGACGCGTGATATCGGCGTTTATGAAGAAAGCAAAATGCCCGATACCCTGCGCAACTATATCCGCGTGGGGAAACTTGATGCCCTCCCTGCCGATCAGCGCGCTTTGATCAAAGTTTCACCGCAAAATAACCAGGGGCTTTTTTACCTGCACAAATCGGTAAGCACCATTACCGATAGCATTACCCACATGATTGATGTTAAGGGCAAGCTGGTGCCGGTAAAAACCGTAACCTCCGAGCAATCGCCTAAAGAAATTTTGTTTATTACCGGAGGCGAGGATACCGGTTACGAAAAAGCCATCACCGCTTTGGGTAACATGAACGTGCTTAACTCAACCTACGGCGATTACCTGCTGATTAACGATGCTCAAAACACCTTCTTTAAAACTATCGACGAAAACCGCTCTAAACTATCGTTAAAGCAAATTGGCGGCGTGAGCGATTTCCTATCAGGCATTGGCTCGTTAAAAAGCGCCTACAGCTTTAAAAACAGCGATTTCAGCTTTACCCCTAAAGAGGTGGAGATCCGCTTTATTGCCAATTACAGCGCCCTGCAGCCCGGCGACCGCGGTTTCTTTAACATTTACCTGAACGGCTTACTCATCAGCAGCGAAAAGCTCGATCAATCGGGCAAGCTGAACAGTTCTATCACCATTAACCGCTACCAGCACCATAAGTACAACACGCTCGAGGCCGAATTCAGGTTTTACCCTACCACCGGTAACTGTAAAAACAGCTTTACCAACTTTTTTGCCGAGGTTGATGTTGATAAATCATACCTCGAATCAAAAAACCCGTTCATCACTTCCGACCTCAGCTTTTACCAATACCCCGAAGCGTTTAACACCGGTACTACCCGCATCGTAGTGAGCGAAAAATACGCTAAGTATGCTGCCGGCGCCATGGGCGAGATCATTTATGAGTTGAACAACAATATCAACGCCAACAACTTCCCCGAGTTTGTGTACTCGAAAGATGTGCAGCCAAACGATCTTAAAAAATATAATATCATAGCCCTGCTATCAAAAGAGGATAAGTTGCTTAAGGAGTTCAGGGATGCACCGATCCAGTTTGACCGCGATTTCCGCCTGTATAATACCGATAACAATACACCGGTTTATTCCCTCTCAGATACTGTATCCAACGGCCTGGCACAGATCTTTTATGGGGTAAGCAATAATGCCACACTGGTATTAACCGCCACCGGTACACATATCTCCGAAGCATTTTTAGCGGCATCGCGCTCCATTACCGAGCAGCTTTCAACCCTGTCAAGCAACGTGTGTATCTCGGATGTAAACTCTAACAAATACCTGTTCAACATCAACAAATCATCCGAAAACCTGGAATATATCGATACCAAAAGCGGCTTAACCCGTTTCTGGGACAGCTATAACCTCTATATTTTATTGGGTATCCTGATCCTGATCCTGCTTTCGTTCCTCTACGTACGGTCGAAAGTGCAAAAATCGCAGGAGTTGTTTAACGATTAGTAGCCTCACCCTGCCCTCTCCGGAGGTTAACCTCACCCTGCCCTCTCCAAAGGAGAGGGTTCTAAAAAAAGAAGTAAAAAAAGTCCTCTCCTTTGGAGAGGATTTAGGTGAGGCTTGAAGCTTACCCCCGGAGAGGATTTAGGTGAGGCTATGAGGCTATAATGCTAATAACAAATATTTGAAGTGAGGCTTATGCAAACACTAAGTATGTCAATTCCCGATATGTTGGTTGCCGATGGGTTTATCTCACCGGCCGACCAGGAAAAGATCCACGCTTTTTCTGAACGCTCGGGTATGTCATACCTTAAAATAGCCCTTAACTTCGGCTATATCTCGCGCAAAAACTTCGAACGCTCCATGCTTAACGCCGGCTTCTCCTTTGCCGATATCCGCCAGGAAGCTTTCGACCAAAATATACTGGATAAGGTTGACCTGAAGTTTGCCAACGACCAGCTGGGCCTGCCCCTCCGTATTGAAAACAACCGCGTGGTAACCGTAATGGCCGACCCCGGTAACGAGCTTTTTCTTGATTTTGTGCGCTTCACCTTTGATATGGAGCCCGAAGTGATCGTGGCATCCGACCTGGAAGTTACCTGGCTTAGCCACAAGCTTGCCGGCGAAAAATATGTAAAGGCATCGGTGTTTGAGTTGCTTAAACGCGACCCTAAAAGCTCGGCCTCAACAACCTTTACCACCCCGCAGCTGGTGTTTATTTTTGTGCTGATAGGTTTAATTACCATTGGCCTGTTCCTGAACTTTAAAAACGTATCCATCGGCATCAATGTGGCCATCAGCGGCTTTTTTTTGGTGGCTATCATATTCAAGCTGTTTTTGGCGCTGGTAGGCTCGCGGTTTGAGCTGCACCAGGCAGTTACCAAAGATGATTTGAGGAAGGTAAAAAATGATGAGCTGCCGGTTTACACCATTCTGCTGCCTGTTTATAAAGAGGATAAGCTGATTAAAAAACTGATCTGGAACCTGCAAAGCCTGGATTATCCGCGCCAGCAGCTGGATATTAAACTGCTGATTGAGGAAGACGATAACAAAACCCTCGGCGCGGTTAAAAACCTCGATTTCCCGGCCGTGTTCGAGGTAATTGTGGTGCCCTTCCACATGCCAAAAACCAAGCCCAAGGCCTGCAACTACGGTCTGCATTTTTCGAGGGGTAAATACCTCACCATTTACGATGCCGAGGATATCCCCGATACCGATCAGCTTAAAAAAGTGGTGGCCCTGTTTCATAAACTGCCCTCGCACTATATCTGCATCCAGAGCGCGCTTAACTACTTTAACCGTAACGAAAACTTCCTAACCCGTATGTTTACCCTCGAGTATTCGTACTGGTTTGATTATATGCTGCCCGGGCTGGATACGCTGGATATCCCCATCCCCCTGGGCGGCACCAGCAACCACTTTAAAATGGATGCCCTAATTGAACTTGGCGCCTGGGACCCTTTCAATGTAACCGAAGATGCCGACCTGGGCGTGCGCGCCTATGCCAAAGGCTATAAGGTAGCCATTGTAAACTCCACCACCTACGAGGAAGCCAATAACAACTTCTGGAACTGGATCCGTCAGCGTTCGCGCTGGATTAAGGGTTACATGCAAACCTACCTGGTACACATGCGCAACCCTGTGGCCCTGGTTAAAAAAATAGGCTGGAAAGGCTTTTTGGGCTTTAACTTTTTTATCGGCGCAACATCGGCAACGTTTTTAATATACCCGGTATTACTGCTTATATTTATCTGTTACCTGGTGTTTGATTTTACAACCATCCGCAACCTTTTTCCTGATTGGGTGCTGTTCATTTCTATATTTAACCTCATGGTAGGTAATATCCTCATGATTTACATTAACATGATGGCCGTATTTAAACGCCGCTTTTTCGAGCTCATTTTGTTTGCCATTGCCAGCCCCATTTACTGGCTTATGCACTCCACTGCCGCTTATATGGGGTTGTACCAGCTCATCACCAATCCGTTTTACTGGGAAAAAACCAACCACGGCCTCAGCAAGGTTAATAACCCCACCAACGTTGTTAAATGAAAATTGCCAAAAGTACATACCTGTTTATATTTACCCTGGTGCTGGCAGCCTGGTACCTGGTTATAGGCATATACCTTAACCGGCTGGGCTATTACAACCAGGAAAGCCTTTTTTATATCGAAAAAACCAAAATAGTTTTTGAGGGGCTGGGCAACCGCCTTAAGGTAATGGGCCTCACCGCGCCCCTGCTGCCCTTTTACGCCACCTTTATATTCTCCAGCATTAACAGCTACCTGGCCCCGGTAATAGCCTCATCATTAGGTACGGCAGCGCTGTTTTACATGGTATCGCGCTCGTTCAATATCCGCGTAAAAGATGATTTTTACCTGGTAATGGTGGCCCTGCTGTTTTTGCTGCACCCCGGCATTATTTACATGGCCTGCTCGGGCAAGGCCATTTACCTGGTGGTAATTTGCCTGTACCTGTTTTTTTTAAACCTGCTAAAATTTTACCGCTCCAACACCACCTTCCACATATCCATTGCCAGTATGTGTTTGGTGCTGCTCATTTTTTGCGATTACCGCTTTATCTGGCTCACGCTGTTCTTTATACCCCTGGTGCTTTCCATTACGCTGGCCAGCCTTAACCTGGGCGAAAAAGAATCCATCTTCCGCCTGTTCATGAGCTTTAACAGTCCCTCGTTAAGGCGTAAGCTCATCAATAAAACCTTTGCCATCTACGTAATCCTGTTCATTTTGCCGGTAACATCGCTTATCTGCTACAAGCTGCTTAACCAAACCCACGCTTCCGATCTGGATTACTTTATCGAAAGCCCCCTCTCTACCTGGACGGTGCTGGTTGATAAGCTTAATTACGATACCACCGTTACTGCCGTTAACTACCAACTGCCCGAACTCAGCATCCTCGTATCGTTACGCGTAATATACTTTTGCCCCCTTATACTGTTTGCCCTGTACCTGCTGCGCCAAAGCACTTACCAGGTACTCACCATTTTAACCCTGTTTGCCTTTGTTGAGTTTTTGCACATTAAGTACGATAAGCTTTTTTTAACCTACCAGTACTACCTTATATTTTTGTTTGTGGCCCTGCTGTGCATCATTTTCAGGGTGCATACCATCCGCAATACCCGGGCGGTTAAAACCGGGCTGGCCCTGGTGGTTTTACTGCAGCTGTACACGGGCTACACCTTCCTGTCGCAATCGTTAATAACCGATGAGCGCCGCTTTATCACCACCCTAACCGAGCGCAAACCTAACGACGACCAGGCCGAAAGCCGCGAAATTGCCGCCTACATTAACAGCCTGCCCGCCGCCAGCCACGTACTGATGGACGATGCCGTAGCCTACCCCATTGCCGCCTTTAGCAACAACATCAAGCAGCTTACCCTGCCCTACCAGCTTAACCAGTTTTTGAGCGCCATCGAAACCCCTTACCGGTACGACGATTATATCCTCATAGCCACCCCCAAAAACCCATTTACCGGCTACACGCAGTTAAATGATAAGTACATCCCCGAAATCCGCCGCCTCAACAGCGGGGTGAATTATAAGCGGGTGTACGAAACCGACGGTTGGATTTTGTATAAGGTGGTGAATACGCAGTAGGGGTTAGTGGCAGTGTTTAGTGGCATTGGGCAGTAGCAGTGGCAGTGGCAGTGGGCAGTGGCAGTCCCCCCGCCGTAATTGCGAGGTACGAAGCAATCGCAAGGAAGCCGGGCCGCCATGCAAAGCCGCCATGCAAAGAGCGTCCCCCTTTCAACGGTAAAATCAGCGCAATCAAAAAAAATGTCTGAACCCGAATTTGGGGGAATTATTTTAATTTTTAGAATTTGCAAAGCATTCTGTAAATTCTTTAATTCCATAAATTCGGGTTCAGACAAATAAATCCGAAATCAAAAATCCCAATTCCGAAATTATCAAAGGCAATCGCAAGGAAGCCGGGCCGCCATGCAAAGCCATCCTGTATAGTTCGCGATTACTTCGTACCTCGCAATGACGGGATTATTTCACACCCTCGCGCCCTATAAATCCGAAATCAAAAATCCCAATTCCGAAATTATCAGAAGCAATCGCAAGGAAGCCGGGCCGCCATGCAAAGCCATCCTGTATAGTTCGCGATTACTTCGTACCTCGCAATGACGGGATTATTTTACACCCTCGCGCCCTATAAATCCGAAATCAAAAATCCCAATTCCGAAATCAATCAGGGCGTTGCCTGCGGCCCGGGCTTTACGCTGCAAATCCTCGCCCCGGCCATTGCGCCGCGAAAGCCTGCGCGGGGGCTGTGGGTTTTACGCTGCAATCCTAACGCGGCCGGGACGCAAGGGGGCGAAAAGTACATCCGCTACGAAACCGTTTATCAGCAACTATTGCCATTGTTATCTTAACCAGATTATTGTTAAATTCAAAACAAATTTGGCTTATTTCACACAAGTACTAATTATTATCCGGAACCTAAATTATCGTTATCAACAAGATGGTAAAGAATTTTCATGAAGACAAGAACAATATTATCAGCGAAGCAAAAGTGCGCCTGGGCTCAAAATCCGACCTGATAAAAAAATATGAGAAAGGCCTAAAAGATGGGGCGGCAGAATGGGGTGATACCCTTCAATTGGTATCTGAATTGGCAAATTTACAAGCCATAAGAATACCTTTTTATCTCAATTTGAGCGAGCTTGAAAAAATACTGACGTGGAAGCTCCGTGGGCAATATAACAGGCAACAAACTTTACGAACGTTGAATACCAACCATAATATTGAAACTATAACCAAGGCCGCTTTCCTGGTTAAGCACGAAAAACCTGAACATGAAATATTTTTAAGAACAAAGCTTTTATGTACCATACCCGGGGTGGAGATACCCGTTGCCAGTGCAATACTAACTTTATGTTTTCCGAATCAATATGCCGTTATCGACAGCCGAAACTGGAAGGCACTATTTGGTAAATCCGATAAGAGCTGCTACAGCATAAACGAATATATCTATTATCTGTCGATCATAAAAATCCTCGCCAAACATTACCAGGTAAGCACGCAACAGGTTGATATCGCACTTTGGAGCCTGGGTTAATTTTGCTTCCTCGTCTTTAACAATTCAAATTTTATATTCTTCCCTCGAAGTGTGTAAGTCTGTAATTGCTTCTTTGTCAGTAACGATACTTTAAATGAGCCTGCGCGGACTACGGGTTTTCCGCTGCCTAACGCTGCCGGGGCATGGGGCGAATACTACAAATCATTTATCGGTTACTTTGCATGCGGTAGTGGGGGAATTTTGGGTGGCAGGTTTCAATGGCAGTCTCCCCCCTTTTGTCATCATCCTGAGCGATAGCGAAAGGTCTTCTGCGGCATGTTATAACGACATAAGGAGCAGCTGTACAAATTCGCCTTGTAAAGTTAGCAACCTTTATCAAAAATTATTTCACACGCTTGGAAAATACGGAGACCTTGACCATACGATTACGTCATCATATGCTTGTGTAGCGCATAATTGTACTACTTCCTCATAACCAATAAATTAATACGGTCAAATTGTTCCGGAATAATTGATCACTAATGAACGGAATTGCTGATCAAGGCCACCATATTCTCCAATTATAAGGCTAAACCTCGTAAATAATCAGCTAAGTTAACAGCCGGAATAGTTGCTCTGATTGCAGCCTCGTCTTGTATCTCTTGACGTTCAATAAATGCATGATTTGTAGCAATGTATTGTATGTACTCATTACAATTAATTCGATGCACTATTTTGCCTACGCCAGCCGTAAAAGCAGAAGAAAAGTATATTGGAAATGTTGCAATATTTTTATAGCAATGAATACGGCCCTCACTTCCCCATGCGCCTTGATCTTCATTGTGTTCCCAATGAATGGTGGTAGTGCCATCGTTTTTAGCTAAAAAACCTAATGATTCGTAAAATTCATTTTCGGAACTAAATGCAATTTGTCCCTTTGTACCGTAAGTTAATTGTATCATGATAAAAGTTTATTTGTAAAGATATAAATTAAAACCTTATCATTTTATCAAATTAGCTATTATTATATATATGAATAATCTTATTGCGCAATTCGTTAAAAGTCAAATCTGGTTTTAATTCAGATACGGTTTCCAAATTTAATCCTGTATTGACTACATAAACAAATGACGACTTCTTGTAAAACCTTTCACCAAACGCCTTTATTGAATTTTCTATTGAATGACTTTTAGCTATTACACAAACAGACTGATAATCGCGATCAACAATTCTTGTATTATTACTCGGATGGGCTTTGGTGTTGTGCTGGGTTGGCGTAAGTCTAATCAGGTTTTCTACATAATGGGCAAGTAATGGAAACTCATTAGCTGGAAAAATATGGTGGACTTGAGTTGCTTCGCCATAACTCCACTGGTCTTTAACCTCACTATCAGGATGCCAACGCTTAATATTAGTTATTGCTTTTTGAATTAGATAATTATCCCAACTTACATTTGTAACTGGTAGTTTGCTAACCTCAATTATCGCTTCCTGCCTTGATATTTGCTTGTTTTTATTCCCATCTCTCCAATTAGGTCTATTATACATTAAATCTGAATAGCTAAAAGGATGTGCAGTCATCTTACCCTTTGCGCTCCCAGGTAGGGAATTTTCGCAAGCATACACGTTTAATATCTTAGGAAAGATCCTATTAACTTCAGTTGTACCATCAATTCTTGTGTTACCAGTCATGAAAGTTTGGAACCTATATTTTAAGCTATCAAAATCACTTTGCTTCAATTTGCCAGCAAGATATTTATCTCTATACTCATCAAAATATCTTAACATTCCGCTATCACCTAAAACCTTGGAAAAATAAGCACTTAGGAAGACATAGGCATTTCTATCTTTTAACGCAATATAATCTAATAATTCTCCATTGTTTATGGTGTAATGATTAGTGTTACCTCGCCTTTCAATTTTGAGAACGTTAGCATAAGCTAATAATCTTAAGGGCTGCTGAATAAATTTATCATACTCACTTTTAGTTGTTGGATTTTGTGCGGATGGCTTATTGAAAACAGCCTTAACGTGTTTATTAAAATAGTTTGAATCCCAAATATCCTTAACCGTAAACGGCATTAGTGGTTCACCTAATCGAATATTTACAACACAATCAGCAATGATACTCACAACATCAGGAGTACATTTTTGATCACTAAATCGAGCGTCGCCAGATTTTCTTACGTCCAAGTTAAGAGATTTAAAATGCTCAGTTATTTCCAGTTCCATTATTTGATGGATGCTTTAAAATGCCAAAAAAGAATACAGAATTATTATCAATATTAAGCGAACGAGTGCCATGATTTCTTGCTATACTATAGAATTTTTCATATTCATCTGAATTATAATATTCTAAATCTTCATGGGTTACACGACGACTTCCGTTTCTAAGTGTTAAAATAGCTACAGAACCATCTGTTATTGTATTTTCAGGTAGGAAACATGCCCTTGGGCGGTATGTTAAATTTGGTACTAAAACCGCATGTTCATGATTAAGATACTTACCTACAGCTAAATTATTCGCTTCATCAATGAAACAATCGTACTTATCAATATCAATTATCTCATTTGAAGCAATATTTCGAGATTTTAAAACTCTGATTTTTCCATCTGGCCGAGTTACTTGTTTAGTTATTTGTCTATCCCTAAATGCAGTGAAAATATTAAACTTTAGCTTTTTACTTATATCATCAAAGAAATCATTTCTATATATTAACCAATAGGGATAATCTTTTGAAAAAACGTATTCCTGATCCTTAAAGGTTACCTGACGAGTAATGTATGATTCTATTTTTAATGAATGATTAGTATGTCGCGCGCGTGTAGAAACTATAAAACTTATAGTTTCTATCTTTACGCCTTTAAAAGCTTCCTCACCGTAATCGGTAATTTTAATCATTTTTTTATCCTGCAATAATTCACGTGTTTTATTAAACTCCGGTGCGTTAATCAAGCTTTTGGGTACTATAAATGAAACAACATCGCCTAATTTCAATGCCTTTTCTATAAAAAAAGAAAATACATTATTAGTGTCAGTATTAATTACATTTTTCTTGTATTGGATAACTTTACTATTTGAACTTAGTAACTTTTTATATGGTGGATTACCAATCACTAAATCATAACGATGGTTAAAATTATGTAACAAGAAATCATCATTGATTATATTTATGGTAAAGTTTGATGGTATATTTATACAACCAAGTAAAATCCGAAATATGGCTAACGAATTTTCGTCTACATCTACTACATCAATGATAATTTGACCAAAATCCCGATATTTTGCAATTAAAAGTGGTAGAAAATTTCCAACTCCTATAGAGGGTTCAAGAATCCTTAACGGTTTATCCTTTTTAATTCCGGGCAAATCTTTAACTATCGAATAACAAATGTCCTGGCGCGTATAATAAGCGGCATTATCGTTTCTTTCAGTGTTAGCAAGTTCAGCAATTTTTGTTAATACCGAATAAGAATATGTATTTCTATTATCCTTTATAAACTGTAGCAATTTTCCACTTTCCAACAGATCATTTTCTTCAATAATTTTTTTGACGGTGGTAAAATCAATCACTTTCGCTTGTGAGTAATTTTTAATTTTATTAGCAATTTGTTGAAAAATAATAGTTGGAACGCCTTCACCAAGTGAATGCCTTATAGTCATTTCATTTTTAGATAGAAATTTCTTTTTTTCAATAAGTGGAAGCTTATTTAATGATTCATAAGGTATATCCGTCCAGTTATAGGTTGCAGGAACGGACATCATTAACATTACCTCTCGTATGCTGAAAACCCGATTGTCTGTTGGGTGTATAGTATTTTGACTTGATAGAATATCATTTCGGGTATGAATGCAAGGAGAAACTCTGTCCCAAAATTGCCTCCTGTATTTGTCACCATTTTTATTAGCGTTAAAAACTCTTATCGCTCCAACCTTTTTATGTGGTATTTTATTTTGATCAATGTTATCAAATGCAGATTGGCCCTCCTTTATATCTGTTATCCACTCTAACATCCCAGGGCTGTAACTTTTAAAATTGTGGTAAATATCACTATCGCAAATTTCTCCCATCTTTTGCAGTGATGGTAAATGACCGATTGTGTCGCGGAGAGTTTGTTGTGCTGGATTGTAATCAGGCAAAATATCAAAAGGTGTAATATCTTTCAAATCTTTCCTAACGCCAATTACCAACGTTCTTGTTCTACTGGATGGATTACCATAATCTTTGAAATTAATGATAGTGGGATGTATGTGATATTCACCAGCAAGGTTGATATCAATTGCATCACCAATACTCCGGTCTTCACCATCTAAATCGGTGCAAGGAGTTTTAAGAAAGCTTCGTACATTTTCAAAAATGAAAAACCTCGGCTTTATGTCATTTACCCATTTTATTGATTCAACGATTAATGAATTTCTTAAAAGCTCATTCCCCTTTTTATGATTGGCCACTGACATTCCTTGACATGGAGGAGTAGCAACGAGTACATCAAGAGGATTTGATTGGGTAATATTCCATCTATTTAACTCTATTCTTAATTTTTCCTTTGTTCGCTCGTCAGTTATATCCTCACTTATGTAACCAGTATCATATTTGCATTTGTCATTGAATTGTTGAAAAGTGAGCCTTTTTTTCATTATTTCAACAGTAGCGACACATTCAAAGCCCTCTAACTTAAAACCATAGCAACCAAGACCAGCACCGCTAAATAAGCTTAAATAGGTCAAAGTTTTTTTCTCTTTCACTTTTTGGCTTTTTTCTAAAATACGCATTTATTTTTGTAGAATTAAACTCCCAATTCGATTAACTTCCTCTTCTGGATTATTTTTCAATTTGCATTCCCAGACTGTTACTACAGTCCATCCAGCAGTTTCGAGCGTATCTAAAACTATTTTGTCTCTATTTTTATTACCCGTTAACTTTTTTAGCCAAAATTCATTGTTTTTATTTGGCACTTTTAAATTACATGATGGACACGAATGCCAAAAACATCCGTGAACAAATACTGCAATCCTCTTTTTAATAAATACAATGTCGGGTTTCCCTATAATATCGGTATAACATATTCTATAGCCTTTTATACCCTTATTCGTCAAAACTTTCCTAAGCAAAATTTCGGGTTTCGTACCCTTACTTTTATTGCCTTTCATACGTTTCGATACATTTTTATCTGTAACAACAACTGTCATTTCTGTTAAGTATCTATTATTGAAGACATTTCGTATCGTAGCAGTCATCAAGGCCTTATCTTAGTTGTAAAAATAAAAAACAATCAACGATTTCCATTCGATATAATCTATTTCTTTTATGAGCGCAATTACAATAGACGACAATATGCGTCTCCCACCTGGCGTGAGTATGCAGCGCTGGCAGAAGCAGGGCTTACTCGTGACTTTCTAAACGAAATGCTCAAACCAATACGACTTTCAATTCACGAGTACTCACCCCTCAGCCGAACGCTGCATACTCGCGCCGGATATGACTCAAAGCCACCGATACTCGGGATTTAAACCCCACCCCTCACCATCCTATTCACACTCCCCACACTCAACCCCAGCCGCTCGGCCACCTGCCGCTGGCTCAACCCTTCATCACTCAATCGTTTAACTTCCCGCTGCATCCGTTCGCGCTCCTGCCTCGAAGTATCGCGCAGGTGGTTCTTTTCACAATCGTTGCCTGTAAAAACAAACTTTAAAAAGCCGTTATGCCGTTCCAGTTGGGCAAGGCATACGTTATCGGCGCCATAGGTTTCGGCGGTGCTGCGTTGTTTAATCTGCTTCAGGTATCGCTGGCCGGGGGCAGAGTGGCTTTCGCCCATGGCAAAGGCGCTGTCGCAAAAATTGATCAGCATTTTGCTGCCCTGCAAATCATTACGGCTAAGCGGCAGCCGGGGATTACGCTTGGGGGTATGGGCCAGTACCAGGATGCTGATACCATGGCGTGTTTTAAGCTTTTTCAGCTCTTTCATTACGGTGAGGGCAGCCCCGGCGCTCTCGGTTCCGTTGCGCAGGCAGGTGATATTATCAATAATGAGCACGCCGGCGCCGGTACGTTTAATGCCCCGCGTTAGGGCCTCTATCACATACTTATCCAACTGTTGGTAATGCGAGCTGGCACGGTTAAACTGGTTGTACTCGCCGCGGTAAAACTCGCGGGCAAACTGATAACGGAGTTGGCCGTCGGTATAGCGTTGTTCAAACTGTTTGCCCGTAAGTTCAAAATCAATATACAACACCGCCGAGGCTTCGGCCCCAAGCGCAAAGGGAGCAATTGCCTCGCCGCGGCTAATGCTATCGGCCAGTTGTACAGCCAGCAGGCTTTTGCCCATATTGGTATCGGCAAACAGGATGCATAGTTCGCCCTCCAGCCAAAAATTGCCAAACAGCATTTGCGGCGTTTCGTGCTCGGTTTCCATCACCATCCACTCGTTGGCAGGGTAAATATCAAACAATTCAACCACGGCATCCGGGTCAGACGCCACAATTTGCCCTTTGCGGGCAAGCTTATCTGCCAATCCCTTAACGTCTTCTCTAATCATCTCAACAACCAAAGGTTTTTCTGAAATATGGTCCATAAAAATTATTGCGCTGTCCTGCGGTTAAAAGCAGGATAATTCATCGTTATTTGCCGCTAATCTGTAGGCAATCATGAAAGGCAATCAAATTTATCTACTAAAAAATTTCCCGGTGGTGACAGTGTTTTGTCAGTGTTCAATTTTTAAAAAAGGGGTGTTCAATGTTTTTAAAGTGAACTTTGTAAGTTGTTGATAATCAATAACAATGTGTTCAGGATTGATATTTTGAGCAATTTGCTGTTTTGTAATTGTTTGATTATCAGGTGTTCCGATTTTAACCTAAACCACAAGTGTTCACACTTTAAAAATTGAACACCTTGTTTTGCCTCCCCTCCAAACAAAAAAAGGCTAACCCAAGCCGACTAACCTTTTTAATATCTATTTTACCCTTTTGCTTATTCTTTAGTTTTTTTCCTCACCGGCTCTACCCATTTTTCGCCGAGGGCTTCGAGGGCGGCAATCAGTTTTTTCTTTTCCACGCTGTTATCGGGCACGGTGGCCAGCTTTTCGCGGCGGGCTTCTTCTACCTTGCGTATTTTTTCGTCAAACACCTTATTGATCTTGTCAATTTCGGGGGTGGTATCCAGTTTGGCTATTTCGGCTTTAATTTGGGCTGCTAATTTTTCAAATTCCATGGGGCTGTTTTTTGCAAGCGCAAACATAAAAAATTGGGGGCAATTATAAAAAGCCCCGGCCAAACCTTAGGCACATCAGCAGCAACTTTAATTTACCCGTAGCAATGATTTAACGCAGCAGCTTCAACACGCATAAGCCCCAAAACAAAACGTTACAAAAAAGTGTCCCCTTACCGGCATAGCCGCCAACTTAAGCAAAAAGCGGCGGGCTTGTGCGGTTCCACTTTTGGAGCGGGGTGGAGAGGTGTGTTATTCTGTGCGAGGTTTATCGCTTGCATAACACACCCCTGCTTTCGCGCTTTCCCATCGCGCCCCCTCTCAAGAGGGGATTTTAAAAGCTCGATTCCTTAACTTAAAGTCTCCCCTGCCGGGGGAGATTTAGAGGGGGCCGGTGAGGCCTACATTTAGCCTTGCCGCCACGGCGCGCTGGCTCAGGCCCTCGTTGCTCAGCCTGATGGTTTCGCGGCGCAGCTGTTCGCGCTCCTGTTTGCTGGGGTTGCGCAGGTGGGCGGCCTCATCACTGTTAACGGTAAAAACGAATTTTAAAAACCGCCCAAGCGTTCAAGGCGGGCCATGCATAGATAGCGGCCAGGCATACATCTGGTTGCTTCGTACCTTATAATGACGGTTTTTGGGATTTGCTTCGCGCCTCAGCGCCTTGGCGAGCCGGACCTCCACGCCCTGCAAGGCTCAAAAGCTTAGTAAACGCAAAAAGCCTTAGCTGTTCGCTAAGGCTTTGCTGTTTTACACCACAGAGGGTGATAAAGGGTGGCACCGACCTACTCTCCCACGTTTTACCGCAGTACCATCGGCTCTGGCGGGCTTGACTTCTCTGTTCGGAATGGGAAGAGGTAGACACCGCCGATATAGGCACCTGAATTTCTTTTAAGGTGAAAGCTTAAAGGCGAAAGGTTAAAGGTCCTTTTCCCCTGGGCTCCCCCTGTTTATTTTTATTGCCGATATTAAATGATCTCCCGGATTATGCTAAGGTACATACCTTTTGCCTTTATCCTTTAGCCTTTAACCTC
>NZ_QGHA01000010.1 GCF_003148845.1 Mucilaginibacter oryzae
CATTTCCGCCGTCTTAAATGCAGGAAACATGCTTTGCCCCGAAGCGGAAAATCGCGTAATGTAACCTGATCAACAAATCCTTTGGATTCCAGTTTGTGACCCTCATACTCACCCGGGGGACGGTTTCGCTGGTCAAGATATAAATGATAGCCATCAGTTTGTTGCTCGATACGGATAAGTTCGAATTGTTCTACAAGATTTGAGGGTAGCAGCAGTTTTAATAGTTCGGTTTCCAAGATTATCTTTTAAGCTAACTAAACTATCAAAATATCTACAGCCCCCCAACTTTTTTGCTTGATCCACGTTTTGGATACCAAAGTGAGTACCAAAGTAAGATGGATCAAGCAGAACAGTTGGGGGGGCATACATTATTTTTTTTCAGGCATCAATATCAGCTTAATGAGGTTTTTGCCGCTTAAGTATTTGTTGGCTGCATCCTTAGTGCTTTGAACGGTTATTTGTTCGAGGTTGCTTACATGGCTCAAAATCTGATCAGGGTTTTCACCGTTCTGCGCCGATGCCGCCAGGTACCCCGCCCAAAAAGCGTTTTGCTTTAATTGCTGCTGGGTGCTCCGGGCTTCTTCCGCCACAAATTTCTGGATATCGGCAGGTAGGGCCCCGTTTTGTTTGATCTTACCAATCTCTTCCATGGTGGCGGCTATCAGCTTATCCACATTTTCGGGTGCGCAACCAAACGATATAGTAAAAGTATAACGCGCGCCCGGAATTTTATGGTAATTGGCCCTTACCCCCGGCGCATAAACACCGCTTTCCTGTTCGCGCAGGCGCTCAATCAATTTAATGTTCAGCACCTCTTCAAGGGCGTCTATCTGGATATTGTTGGCTTCGTTAAAATCATAATCACCGCTAAATATAATCTGCACGGTGCTTTTATCGCCAACGCCCTTATTTACCGTTTTGGTAATTACACCCGGCGGCGGCTGTATGTTAAGGTTTTTATAAGTTTCCTTGCTATTGGTTGCAGGTAAACCGCCTAAATAATGCTCAATATAAGGTTTGATGGCATCTACGGTAAAGTTACCCACAAAAGTGAAAGTGAAACCGCTGGCATCACCAAAGCGTTTTTTATAAAAGCTGTAAGCCTTATCAAGCGATGCCGCGTTTAACCTTGGTAGGGTAGTAACCATCCCACGGAAATTATAGTTACTTAACACGGCCGATACGGTATCCTGGTAAACACTGGCCGGGTCAAGGCCGCGGTTGCTCAATACGGCCCGGGTTTGCTCCATGTTGGCATCCCAGATATCCTGGTCTTTTCTTGGCTGTGTAAAATACAGGTAAACCAGCTGCATGGCTGTTTCAAAATCGGCCGGGGATGTGTTGCCGGATACACCCTGAGTGGTTTCGCTGATATAAGTTGAGATGTTGACATTTTTACCTGCCAGTTTTTTATCAAGCATGCCCTGGTTAAACTGTGCTACGCCGCTGCCCATAATAATAGGCGCAGCAAGGTTGGCCGATGTAAATTCATCATCACTTGCAAGCGAGGTGCCGCCAAACGCGTATCCGTTTATCAGGATCTGGTCGTTGCGGTAATCGGTAGGCTTTAAAATAGCTTTGATGCCGTTGGCTAAGGTAAGGGTGGTAGTGCCCAGGTTTTCGTCGGTATCCTGTTTAACGGTTTTGCTCCCTTCCGGAATTTGGGCCAGTAACGGATCAGACGATACATTATCTACATAAGCGGTAACATTCTGACCGCCGGTGGCAATCCAGTTTAGCAGCGTTTTTTCATCGGGCAGGCTGGCCTTATCCTTTTCAGGGCCCTGTAAAATCACCACCCGGTTCTGGTCGCTTATAAATTTACCGGCCATGGCGTTCATTTCTGCCAGGCTCACTTTATAAATATTGCCGATGTAGTAATTGTATTCAAAATCAATACCCGGAATAGCCTCGCCGGTTAAAAAATTAGCCTGGTACTCGCGTACAAAACGGGCAGAAGGTGTTTTATCCTTTTCGCGGTAGGCGTTGCCAATACCAACAAGGGCATCCTGCTTGGCGCGCTCCAGTTCGGTAAGGGTGAAGCCAAATTTGCGGGCGCGCTCAGATTCGGCAACCACAGCTTTAACGGCTTTTTCCAGTTCACCGGGTTTAGCAACTACTAATGAAGTGTAGGCGTCCTGATCGGCAATAAAATTACCGTAGCTGGTGCGCCCGTATAAAAACGGCGGATTTGGCTTTTGAAGCAACTCGTTTAAACGGGCATTCAGCATTTGGTTAAACAACTGCACCCTCACCTGCTGCATATAATCGGCTGTGGTTTTGGTAACCGTGCCCGGGTGTTTTACAATGATCTGGGCAAGCGTGTAAGGATATTCAGGGTCGGTAACAATTTTTACAGCAGTACCCGGTGTGGCGGGCACGGTATATTTTGTACGGGGCTTTTCGGTAGCGGGGTTTTTAAGCGACGAAAAATTTTGTTTGATGAGCGCTTCAACGCGTTTAGGGTCAAAATCGCCTACGGCAATAACGGCCTGCAGATCGGGGCGGTACCAGTCCTGGTAAAAAGCTTTAATAGTTTCGGGCTTAAAATTTTTCAGGATCTCCTCTTTACCAATGGGTAAACGGAGCGCGTACCTTGAGTTATTAAGCAGTATGGGCAGGGTTTGCTGCTGAATGCGTTCCTGCGCGTTTTTACCGCGCAGGCGTTCTTCCTCCAAAACAACACCGCGTTCTTTATCAATTTCAGCCGGGTCAAAACTTACATAGCCTGCCCAGTTAGCCAGTATATTAAAGCCTTTTTCAAATACGGCAGCGGTATCAGTTGGTAAGGGCAGCTGGTATACGGTTTCGTTAAAAGAGGTGTAGGCATTTAAATCGGCTCCAAATTTTACGCCCGCTTTTTGCAGGTAATCAACCATATGGTTTTTCGGAAAATCGCGCGTACCGTTAAAGGCCATGTGCTCGGTAAAGTGGGCCAGGCCCTGCTGATCGTCGTTTTCCAGTATCGAGCCTGCTTTATTAACGAGGTATAACTCGGCCCGGGTTGCCGGTTCGGCATTGGCCCGGATATAATAGGTTAAGCCGTTTGGAAGCTTACCGATAATTACATGCTGATCTACCGGTAAAACATCGCTTTTGGGCGCTATGCCGGCCGCGGTTCCCGGTTTGTTTTTAGGCGACGGAACAGGTTTCTTTTTGATTTGAGCGAAAGCGCTGCCCGCAGACAGGGTGATAGCCAGCAAGGCCAGCGGAACGTATTTGTTCAGGTTCATTATAAATTTAAAATAATCAGGGTGCTAAAATGCAAAACGAAAATGTTAGTTACAAAGTATAGTTGTGTAAATTAATGTTTTGCGGACAAGCCTTAAATTTTTATAAAAATCTTTTTAATGTAGAACACCCACATCACCAGCCACAAAACGGCCACCGTAAATATAGCACTTACCAACGAGGCATTCACCGGCGAAAAATATGGCGCGAACAAAGTTTGATAAATGGAATGGCCGCCAATTTTAATCATGCTCATATAGTGCGGAATAAACCCGGATAGCACATACGCTGTAATAGCATTGGTGCCGAAAACCACAAAGGGATAAGTGAAGCGTTTGTAACCCTGTACATCAATAAGCCAGTAACTTAAAGCCAAACCTATAGTTGCCAAACCGCCGGTATAAAGTACGAATGAGCTTGTCCATAAGGCTTTATTGATAGGAAAGAAAAGGTCCCAGATCAACCCCGCTATAACCGCCAGCACGCCATAGGTAAACATCCAGTTGGTTTTTACCTGGTCGTCACGGTCTTTGCATTTAAGCCAGCTGCCTACCCTGATACCGAACAGGGCTGTCGCCACAGCAGGAATGGTTCCTAACAAACCTTCCGGATCCCAGGTATGCGATTCGCGCCAGAGATGATCCGGGGTAAACACCAGCCTGTCTATCCAGGCGCCCATGTTGGTTTCGGGTTCGAGGTTGGCATAGCCTACACCGGGCACCGGTATAAAGGTCATGATAATGAAATAGCCTATCAGTCCCGCTGCAAAAATCCAGTCGCGTGTTTTTTGCGATGTTTTGAGGTAAAGCACAGTGGCTATAAAATACACCAGCGCAATCCGCGGCAGTACGCCCGGCAGGCGCAGGTGTGCTAATCCGCCATCAGGGTGAAAAATAAGTTGGGTTACCCAGGGGATGAGCAGCAGAATCACCGTCCTTTTCAGCGCTTTCAGTATCAGTTTGCTATGTGCAACCGTGGCTTTTTTGCTTTCCATGGCATAAATAACCGAAACGCCAACCATGAACAGGAAAAACGGAAACACCAGGTCGGTAGGGGTACAGCCGTTCCATTTGGAATGCTCAAGCGGCGCGTAGATATGTCCCCAATCGCCGGGATCATTTACAAGGATCATCATGGCAATGGTGGCTCCGCGAAATACATCGAGAGAAAGGAGACGTTTGGGTTTATCGGTGGCGATTATTTCGGGCATAAATATTGTTTGGTGGGTATTCAATAGCAATTGTCATTTCAACGAACAGCGCGCCGGTAAGTGATAGAAAATTTGTCTTTCGCCCACAGGTGCAAATGTCTCCAACACTTTATCGTATGACATTTTCTATAGGGATTGCTTTGTCTTTTCCCGGATCGCCATGTCTGCACGGCAATAAACCCGGCGCCCGTGGAGACACGGGTACCGGGTTATACTAAAACATATAGCGTTTAAACGCCTCCATGGCCTCATATTCGGCTAAGCCAAGGCGGTCGTAACGCTGGGCGGTATCGCGGGTACGGTCTTCCGCACGTACCCAGAACTCCCTTGCATCATCGCCCGGGAATACCGGTCTATCTTTTTGCGACTGGTGTTTGAAGATGGCGTTACGCTTGCGGATCACCTCCTGAGGCGACAATGGTACCGCCATTTCTATCTCGTAAGTTTCAAACTCGTGCCATGCGCCGCGGTACATCCACAGCCAGCAATCATCCACCCATGCTTCCTTACCTTTCAATCTTTCCAGTGCTGCAAGGATAATTTTGAAACATACCAGGTGAGTACCGTTCGGGTCGGCAAAATCGCCTGCCGCGAAAATCTGGTGCGGTTTTATTTTCTGCAGCAGATCGATGGTTAACTGAACGTCTTCCTCGCCTACCGAATTCTTTTTGGTTTTGCCGGTTTCATAGAAAGGCAGCGCCATAAAATGGATATGGTCGTCCTGTAAACCGGCATATCTCGCACCCGAGATGGCTTCAGTTTTCCTGATGAAACCTTTTACATTGCGGATCTCCTGGGTGTCGATCTCATTAGGCTGTTTGGTTGGGAAAAACGCCCGCATATCTTCATATGATTTTTGAAGATGGGTAGTGTCTTCGCCGATAGATTTGGTAAAATCGATAGCGAACTCCATGTACCTTAATACGTCATCATCCCATACCGCGGTATTACCCGAAGTTTGGTAGGCTACATGTACGTCATGGCCCTGGTCAACCAGGCGGATAAAGGTACCGCCCATCGAGATCACATCATCATCAGGGTGCGGAGAGAAAATGATAGAGCGTTTTTTGGCAGGCAATGCCCTTTCCGGTCTTTGCGAATCGTCGGCATCGGGTTTGCCGCCCGGCCAGCCGGTAATAGTATGCTGGATCTGGTTAAAAATATCGATGTTGATATTGTATACCGGCCCCTGTTCAACAGCCAGCTGCGCCATGCCGTGGGTATTGTAATCTTCTTCTGTTAATTTCAGTACCGGTTTGTTAATTTCGTTGGCCAGCCAGATCACCGCTTTCTTTTTCAGCTGGTTATCCCAAACGCAGTCTTTCACCAGCCATGGGGTATCAAAACGGGTAAGTTCTGATGCGGCATCAACGTCAAGCACAAACTCAACATTATCAGATAGCTGCAGGTAGGTGGCCGGAACCTCGCCCGAAATCTCTCCCTCTACCGCTTTTTTGATGATCGGGGCTTTTTTTGCGCTCCAGGCCATCAATATAATTTCCCTGGCTTTGAATATGGTGCCGATACCCATGGTAATGGCTTTGGTGGGCACATTGCTCTTACCGCCAAAATCCCTCGCGGCATCGCTCCTCGTAAGGTCATCTAAGGTTACTAACCGGGTACCTGAGTTTGGCGCCGAACCCGGCTCGTTAAAACCGATGTGGCCCGTACGACCAATCCCCAGGATCTGCAGATCTAAACCGCCAAGTTCCTCTATCTTTCGTTCGTATTCTAAACAAAAAGCCACCACAGCCTCGGTATCCAGGATACCGTCGGGTATATGCACATTGCTTTTATCGATGTCAATATGGCCGAACAAGTTATCGTACATGAAGGTCACGTAGCTTTGGGCGGCTGTGGGCTTCATGGGATAATACTCGTCCAGGTTGAAAGTGATCACGTTTTTAAAGCTCAGGCCTTCTTCTTTGTGCTGGCGCACCAGTTCGCTGTATACCGCTATAGGGGTTACGCCGGTGGCCAGGCCCAGTACCGCTTTTTCGCCGCGGGCCTGTTTGGCTTTAATCAGCCTTGCTATCCGGTCGGCTACTGCCACCGAACCGGCTTTAGCATCGCTGTACACGCTTACCGGTAATTTCTCATACCGTGTCTCTTCCAATAAATTTAATCGTGCCATGTAATTGGGAAATGTTTTGAGGTTTCAAAACAAATATATCAGATATTTACAAAGTGCTGCCATTAAAATCACTTTTAAAAACAGCGCCGGTAAAAACGTTAAGCCTATGCTCCCATTAAATTCCAACCTGCAGCAATTGTTCAATATCGCTAAAAAAACTACGAAAACGGGCATAGGATTAATGTCGGGCACATCGTTGGACGGGCTTGACATCGCACTGTGCAGGTTTACCGGAAACGGACTTAACACGCGGTTTGAATTGCTGAAATTTATAACCATCCCTTACCCGGAGGATATTAAGCATGATGTGCAGCAGATATTTGCCAAACGCCTGGCCGACCTGGAAAAAGTGACCCTGCTTAACGCCTACATAGGCACTTATCATGCCGAATTGATATTACAGGCTCTTAACCAATGGGGTATACCCCCTGCCGAAGTTGATTTTATTGCCAGCCACGGCCAAACTATTTACCATGCGCCCAAACGCTTACATCATCATACAAACTACCCCAACGCCACCCTACAAATTGGCGATGGCGACCATATCGCCGTAAAAACAGGCATTGTTACCATATCCGATTTCCGGCAGAAACATATAGCTGCAGGCGGCGAGGGAGCGCCTTTAGCGTTATATGGCGATGTGTTGTTAGGTAACAAAACCGGCGAAAACCGGGTATTGCTCAACATTGGCGGCATTGCCAACTTAACATGGTTACCCGGAGATGGCGATTTCAGTAGGGTGCTTTGTACCGATATAGGCCCGGGCAACACCCTGATAGATGCCGCCTGCCGCACTTACTTTAATCAAGCTTTTGATGAGGATTCGTCCATAGCTTTTAGCGGCACGGTTAATAAGCCTTTATTAAACGCCTTGCTTGCCCATCCTTTCTTCGCTGAAAAAGCACCAAAAACCACCGGCCCGGAATTATTTAATCTGGCCCTGGTTGCCGAAGCACAAAAAGCATCCGGCACAGAAAACATTGATCCTGCGGATCTGGTAAGTACCTTAAGTGCTTTTACGGCTGCCTCAATTGCCAGGTTTGTTAATGAAAATATCGATATCAACGATTTGAAGATATTCGCCAGCGGCGGCGGCGCGAGGAATCCATTTGTTGTTGCAAAGTTAAAAAAGCTATTGCCGGGCGTTAGCATTGAAGATAGCAATACATTGGGTATTGATCCGGATGCGAAGGAGGCTATACTATTCGCTTTGTTAGGGAATGAAGCATTGAGCGGGCAGCCGGTAAGTATTGGAAATAACCCTGCAGTATTGATGGGGAAGTTTAGTTTTGCGGTGTGAAGTATATCAAAACCGTAGAAGTGAGCGTGTTTTCTTTTACTTCTCCGTCAGCACCGTGAACTTGAAATCAAGTGGTTCAAACAGGCGGATCAGCTCATCAATAAAAGCCTGTCCCCATTTTACATACATCAAACCGAAGTTTTCTGAACGCTCCTGTAAGCTGTCTTTAGGGAATAATTCGGCTTTTACCGTGATCAGTTGTTCAAGGCGCACACTGTAGTTCCTCTTTTCGGCTTTAACCAGTTTCTTTTCCAGGTTATCCATCGCTTTTTTAAGCCTCACCTGTACCGCTGTGGCAGATGGAGAAAGTGTTGGATCTATTTTATAGGCGCGAAGCTTTATTTTCTCGAACAGGCTTTCCATTTCGCGCCACTCTTCGGCAATGCTCAGGTTGTGTGCGCTGTGTTTTTTAATCCAGTAGGTTTGCAGGGCGTCGCTCTGTTTAAATAGCGAAACAGCATCCAGGTCCATACGGGCTATTTTGGCGGCCTGTTCTTTTTTGATAACCAAAGCCGAGTTGCGGAGAACCAGAACAGGAAAATCAATTTGATAATAATCGAAATTTGATTTCAGTTCCAACCAGTAAACTACCTCGGCGCCGCCGCCTATGTAGGCGATGTTGGGGAGTATACACTCCTGGTATAGCGGCCGCATTACCACGTTGGGGCTAAAACGCTCGGGATATTCGGCAATTTCCTGTTTCAGTCCCGCTTCCGTAAATCTGATCTCCGTATTTAAAACATGATAGCTGTCGTTTTCAAAAACGATGCGCTCACGCAGCTGATCTTTCAGGTAAAAAAAATTGATTTCGCGAGGGTTTACCTGGATATGCACCCCAAGCTCGTGCAGCTTGTGGTTGGTTGCGGTGATATTTTTAAAACTATGCTGACCAATGATGTCCTGCTCAATGATTGGCGCGAACTCTTTTTTAAACTCGTGGTCATCCGCGTCGATAATCACTAAACCATATCTGCCGAACAGGGCGTTAACGAGGTAACGGGTAGCATCGGCCAGTTTATCAAATTTGGTGTAGGCAGTTTCAACAATTTCGGCCAGCTCGGTAGCGTGCCCTTCCATACCCAACACGCCTTTGTACTGGTTAAGCGCCTGGCGCATGCTTACCGGGTCGATCCGGCCGGTAGCGCCCGAGGCCTCGTACCACCAATGTACTTTTTTACCGCCGATGTTGGTATAGTTGATCTCGGCAAAGTCATGATCTTCGCTGGCCATCCAGTAAACGGGCACAAAGTTTTTATCGGGATGGGCGGTTTTTAATTGCTGCGCCAGCTTAATGGCGGTGGCTATTTTGTAAAGGAAATACAACGGCCCCGCGAAAATATTTAACTGATGACCGGTTGTAATGGTATATGTATTATCTTGTTTTAAAAGCGAAATATTTTCTCCTACCCTCTCTAAAGCATCACTTTCGGACTTCCGGACTTTCGGACTTCCGGACTCCAGGCACTCGTACTGCTTCGTTAAAACACGCACCAATACTTCACGATCTGCAACAACTTTTTTAGTTTTTAAAAACTCAGCGAAGCCGGCCATGTCCGGGCGGTAGCCATAAAAAGGCTGCAGTTCGGGTTTGTTGTCGATATAATCGGCAATGGTGCTGGAGAAAAAACCGGTGTCTTTATAACTTATACAGGAAGCGTCCATTTCGTTGATTTCGGATTGGGATGTTCGATTTTGGGTTTTGGCCTAAAACAAAACACCAGCAAATTAAATAAAATTGCTGGTGTCGAAATTAGATTATAAATCGCAAATCGCTTAGCAGCAAGTTGCAAATTAGCATTATTTTACAATTTGTCCATAAAGATCAAAGTCTTCGGCGCTGTTTATCTGCACGTTAACAAAGCTGCCAATAGTAGCATAATCAACACTGGCATCAATCAATACCTCGTTATCCACCTCGGGCGAATCAAATTCGGTACGGCCAACAAAGTAATCACTGTCTTTCTTATCTATCAGTACTTTGTAGGTATTGCCCACCTTCTCCTGGTTTTTATCAAACGAAATGCCCTGCTGAATTTCCATAATGGTATCGGCGCGTTGCTGTTTAACTTCTTCGGGCACATCATCCGCTAAGCTGTGCGCATGTGTTTTTTCTTCGTGCGAGTAGGTGAAACAACCTAACCTGTCAAATTTGGTATCCTCAACCCATTGCGCCATTTCTTCAAAATCCTGTTGGGTTTCGCCCGGGTAGCCGGTAATCAGCGTGGTACGCATGGCTATGCCCGGTACACGATCGCGGATTTCGTTTACAATATCAATAGTTTTTTGCTTGGTAATACCTCTGCGCATCGATTTCAGCATATTATCGGTAATGTGCTGCAACGGCATGTCCAGGTATTTGCAAATGTTTGCACGCTCGTTCATCACATCCAGAATCTCCATCGGGAAACCCGAAGGGTACGCGTACTGCAACCTGATCCACTCGATGCCGTTTACATCAGATAAGCGGCGAAGCAGTTCATCCAGGTTGCGTTTGCCATACAGGTCAAGGCCATAGTAAGTTAAATCCTGCGCAATCAGGATCAGCTCTTTAGTGCCGTTTTTAGCCAGTTTCTTCGCATCCTCCACCAATTGCTCCATCGGCGTACTCAGGTGCTTACCCCTCATTAAAGGAATAGCGCAAAATGAACACGGACGGTTGCAACCTTCGGCAATTTTAAAGTAAGCGAAGTGCGATGGTGTGGTTAGCAAACGCTCGCCTATTAACTCATGCTTGTAATTAGCGCCCACGGTAGCCAAAAGGTTTTGCAGATCGTTAGTGCCAAAATAGGCATCAACATTGGTAATCTCGGCCTCAAGCTCGGGTTTATAGCGCTCGCTGAGGCAGCCGGTTACAATTACCTTGCCTACCTTGCCCTGCTCTTTAAGCTCGCTGTATTGCAGAATGGTATCTATCGATTCCTGCTTGGCATTATCAATAAAGCCGCAGGTGTTAATTACTATAATATCATTTTTGCCTACCTTTTCGGCCTCATGCACCACATCAAACTGGTTGCCCTTCAACTGGCCCATCAATATCTCCGAATCGTAGATGTTTTTGGAGCAGCCTAATGTAACCACGTTTACACGAGGTTTGGCTTGTTTTGCCGAAGGGCGTGAAATTTCCTTTGTTTTCATAACACACTTTATCACCGGGGGAGCCCCCTCTAAATCTCCCCCGGTAGGGGAGACTTTTAAATTTCTGCTTTTTTAAGCCCTCCCTACCGGGGAGGGTTTGGGTGGGGCTTATTGCTTAAACAAACTGTCAACAAACGCCTGCCTGTCAAACAACTGCAGGTGGTCCATCCCTTCGCCAACACCAATATATTTTACCGGGATCTTGAACTGATCAGATATACCTATTACTACACCGCCTTTTGCCGTACCGTCAAGCTTGGTAAGCGCCAGGGCGTTTACGTTGGTAGCCTCGGTAAATTGCTTGCATTGCTCAATAGCGTTTTGCCCGGTTGATGCATCGAGCACCAGCAGTATCTCATGCGGAGCGCCGGGAATCACTTTCTGCATTACGTTTTTGATCTTGGTAAGTTCGTTCATCAGGCCTACCTTGTTATGCAGGCGGCCTGCAGTATCTATAATTACTACATCATCCTCATTAGCCACAGCAGAACGAAGGGTATCATAAGCTACAGAAGCCGGATCCGAGCCCATGGCCTGGGCTACTACTTTTACACCAACACGCTCGCCCCAAAGCTTAATCTGATCAACCGCGGCGGCGCGAAAAGTATCGGCAGCGCCTAATACTACCTTGTTACCGGCTTGTTTAAGTTTGTGGGCCAGTTTGCCAATGGTGGTGGTTTTGCCTACGCCGTTTACACCCACTACCATAATTACGTAGGGTTTATGGTCGCCGTATTCGAAATTGCGGAAGTCGTTGCTGTTGTTTTCGGCAAGCAGCTGCTGAATTTCGTCTTTTAGCAGCGTATTCAGTTCGTTGGTACTTACGTATTTATCGCGGGCAACGCGGGCCTGGATGCGGTCGATGATTTTGAGGGTAGTGGTTACCCCTACATCTGATGTTACCAGGATCTCTTCCAGCTCATCAAGCACATCATCATCAACGGTTGATTTACCGGCGATGGCCTTGGTGATCTTCGAAAAAAAGTTATCCTTGGTTTTTTCCAAACCGGTATCAAGCGCCTGCTGTTCCTGCTGCGTATTTTCCTTTTTCTTAAAAAAATCAAATAATCCCATAAGCCTCACCTAAATCCTCTCCAAAGGAGAGGACCTTGTTAAATAGTTTTTAAATCAGATTATTACACCAGCCTGCCTGCTTCTCCCTCTCCTTTGGAGAGGGCCGGGGTGAGGCCTAACAAAAAAAGCCCTCTCGTTAAAAACAAGACGGCTTCAATATTTGAATCAAAGAGTGATTATATAGTTTTACCAGCAATTGCATCCTTAACTAAATCGTTAGGGACAATTTGGGTTTTGAATGAATAAGCACCGGTTTTAGGTGATTTATTCATGGTGATCACTTTTGAATATTCTTTGCCTTTACCTGCTACTTTCAGGGTTGCAACTACTTTCTTTGCCATCTCTTAATTATTGAATTAGTGATTTACTGAATTAGTGATTTTATTTTGATTGTTGAATTAGCGAATCAATTACAAATCTAACTACCCAATCAAAGCTTCAACCAATTATTTTATCTCTTTGTGAACAGTAACTTTACGTAAAACCGGGTTGAATTTTTTCAACTCTAATCTTTCGGTAGTGTTTTTCTTGTTCTTAGTGGTGATATAGCGAGACATGCCTGGCATACCGCTTGTTTTGTGTTCGGTGCACTCTAAAATCACCTGAACCCTGTTGCCTTTTTTTGCCATTTTGTTTTTATGTTGTACGTGTCACCTCACGGCTTACGTAATTTTCAATTTATTATACTGCTAAACCTGCAAGCCAACTACTAAATGTAGCCTTTTTTAACAAATTTATTGATGCAGGCGGTAATACCGTTTTTGCTGATAGTTTTAACCGCCGAGGTAGATACTTTTAAAGTAATCCATTTATCCTCTTCAGGGATATAAAACTTTTTAAGTTTCAAGTTAGGATGAAACCTGCGTTTTGTTTTAACGTTTGAGTTTGAAACGTTGTTACCAACGATAGATCCTTTTCCTGTTAGATCACAAATTCTTGACATGACAAATATTTTTAATTATCAACCCTTTATCCAAAAAGAGTTTGCAAATATCAGACTTTTAAATCAAATATTCAAGGGTGATTTAAAAATATTTGAAAAAAGATTTATGGAGTGGGCTGATAGTTATGTTATTAGTTAGTAATAGGTTATTTCGCGCGTTGTTGTACCCGAATACTTTCGTTCGGGCATTGGCTCAAAGGTGTTAGTAGCACTTATCCGTTTAAGCCAATTGCCTTTTGAATCACGTTGAGGATATGTATAAGTTGTCTTATTTAAGAGTAACTCTTCCTCATAAAAAGAGGATTCGATCAAATGGTTTTCATGATCGTATTTATATTTCCAAAAATTAGGAGCAGCGTGTACATTAAGAGCATGCGTATTCCATTCTGTTAAATTTCCTGATTTATCATATTTAGCTAATGATTCGTACTGAAATATATCGTCCGATTTATCGGCACTGCCATACCTTGATATATTGCCATTACTATCAAAGTCCCACTTAACCCCATAATTTCTCTCCCCGGAAAGCGTTTCGGTTAGCGCCGTCTTTTTCCCATCAGCATTATACGAAGAAACGTACCGGGTTTCCTGCCGTTCTGTTTTCTTTTCCTTTTTATTCTCATGCCCTTCAGTATAGCTCCAACTTGATTTTGAATAAATCATATCGCCCTGTTAATTAAAATCAACAACTAAAAAATAATCGCCTAATGTGCTTTTTTCAATCAAACGTTTTACGTTCCCGTTTAATTTTTCGGCATATCTGTCCGAGTACAGCATAATAGAAGCCGGTTTGGTTTTTTTATATGAGCAGGAAGTAATTAACAATAGTAGGATTAAAATTCGTCGCTTTAGCATAATTGCAAATAAGGTGGCTTAAATTAATAGTAAGTTATTTTACGGGTTTCTTCAACTTACGTCAATTACCAGGTTATACCATCTGTCCCGTTTATAAACATAACGCTTCGTCCAGTTTTTGTGTGCGTCAAAATTATGTTGATCTCGGGCCGGGTGGTTTATACAAAAAACCAAGTTCCTTTCACTTTCGATAATTCTTCAACAGGTTATAGTCGGTAAAATCCATAGCATCATCCGCGTTAATACTTCTCTTTAAAATGAGTTTTTCTTCGCCTTTTTTATCGTAGGCAAACACTTTTATGCTATCGCATTGGTCGGCCCTGGCAAAAGTTCTTAAACTATCAGCCTCAATGGTTGCGAAAATTGTGCTGTTACACCCGGAAAGCGCAAAAGCTTCTATACAATTTAACTCTTGATTATAACTCAGGTTTGGAAACGTGTCGGAGTTTTTAATCAGTATCAGTTCATCATTTTTCTTATCGTAGATAAAAAGCGTACGGATCTCGTTGCCGCCACGTGCTGCTATTGCCGAAATAAAGGTAAAATCGTTCAGCACGTCGTTGTTAAAATCTGATACTGAGGGATCGGAACTGGTAATTCCATCCTTTGGGAGATGAAATTCATTTTTAATTATCCATTTATCAGCATGCTTTGAAAAGAACCGGATAACAACGTAGGTGCTATCCTCAATTTTAAACTGCTCGAGACTTACCTTATTAAACCCTTTACGGCCTATATTTAAACTATCTGTAAATGATTCCGTAAGTCCGTGCTTATCTGGCATCGTTTTCGGTTTCGCTTTTATTTCTTTATGCAGATGTTGTACAACAGGAGCAGGGCGTTTTTCCCCGCATGCGGCTAATAATAAAACCGATAATAGTATCAGGCAGGTGATAGGTTTGGGGCGCATTGGTTAATCTTTCCCGTAAAAATAATTGAAAGTTGAAACTTAAAGCGGGATATCCAACAAATTTTATATCACATCCGCTAAATCAACTATCGGCCAACAATAATTCCGGTATCATGTAAATCAATAAATCATAACAATCAGGGTTCAAACCAAACTGCAAACTGCTCACTCAAAACTGCCAGCTGAACATGGGCGTTGCCTGCGGCCCGGGCTATCCGTTCCAAGTCCTCGCCTTGCCCTTACACAAGTCCACCGTACGCTCCGGGCTTTCCACTACTATCCCTAACGCGGGGGATAGAGATTAGAGATCAGTGATAGGAGATTAGTTTTCTTTGTCATGTCCTGAAAATAGTAGACATTTTTATTTGTTTGTTTGAGCTGTTAATAAGTCGGAAACTCTTCGAGTTTCCGACTTATTAACAGCTTTTCTTTTTTTGCTTCTTTTTTTCTTTTAAAAACGCTTTTATTTTGTTGATAACTTATGCAGCCATGTGTACTTGTTGTGGCGTGGCCAGGTTCAATGACCAATGTGGCCTGTTCATATTGTACGAATTTATTGCCTCTTTTACTGCCTTTGTTGCATCCTTTACTGAAGGGAATGTGCTATCGAGGCTATATTCCTGTTTAAGTATTCCGTTGACACGTTCCGCCATCGCATTTTCGTAACAATGGTTTTCTTCTGTCATGCTGATCCCTATCCTGGCCTTTTTTAACAGTTTTGTATATTCATTGCTACAGTACTGGATCCCACGGTCTGAGTGATGGATCAGGTCATCGCCGTATTGTCGTTGCCTGATGGCCATCTGCAGGCTACGAACAGCCCCGTCAATTCTGAGGCTATCTGACAAATGCCAGCCTACCACTTTTCGTGAATATGCATCTGTGATCAAAAACAGGTATACAAAGTCTTTTGATGTGCGGATATACGTAATATCAGCTACCCAGCATTGATGGGCACCGGTAAGCAGCCTGTCCTTCATTAGGTTCCTGTAAACCCTGAAGCGGTGATAAGAATCTGTCGTAGAAACATATTTGCGACGTCTTTTTACCAGGAGCCTATGTCGGGTTAACAACTCAAAGAACTTATCCCTACCCATCCGTATGTCTGCTTTGGCTATATCTTCCTTTAACAGAAAATATAGTTTCTTACCTCCCAGACGCGGATGGCACCGACGAACTTCATGAACCAATGATAAAACAAATGTCTCATCTAAGGCTTGCCTGTCGGCTGCTGATACTGCTTTATAATAACCACTTCGGCTTACTTCAAAATAGCTGCATAGTTCCTTTAATCCGTGCTTTGACCCGAGCGCACAAATGCTTGACCGCCAAACTTTTTTTTTAAGTCCGCTCCGTATAATTTGCCCGCCTGTTTAACTACCTCTTCCGCGCAATCACGGGCCAGGTATGCATCTGCCAAAGCCAATTTTAATTTCTTGACTTCCTGATCTAATTCTAATAACCGATCCTTCTCTGTTTTCGTTTCCACTCTTATCACCTTGTTCTGTAAATGTTGTTTGCCTAAAGTTCCAAGCCATCTGCTTACTGTCTCGGCTCCGCGGATCCCGTAACGTCGGCTCGCTTCTGCAAGACTTAAACCTTCTTCTTCGATCTCTTTGACTACTTTTTGTTTAAAGCTAATACTGTACCTGATTACTTTTACTTTACATTTTGTCATCTTTCCTTACTCTTTTGTTAACATTTTCTGTCAACCTATTTTAGGACAAGACACTTGTTAAACCCGGATTAAACCTAACCTCTAATCTCCAACCTCTAATCACTCAAAATCACTTCTTAAAAAATTTTAAAAAGATGCAATTTTAGTTTACACATCACACATAATTTATTAAATTACGGCCGCCATTTAAACCAGCATGAAACCGTTACCGGCCAACACTTAATAAACAATTTAAGCCGGAAGCAGCTTCATCTACCAACCAAACACCAACCAACCAATGAAAATTACATCGTTTGAAGAGTACCAAAAAGTTTACCGGCAAAGCGTTGAGCAGCCCGAACAATTCTGGGCCGGCATTGCCGATAATTTTTTATGGAAAAAGAAGTGGGATACCGTACTCGACTGGAATTTTAAAGAACCGAAAATCAAATGGTTCCAGGGGGCGCAGCTTAACATTACCGAAAACTGCCTCGACCGTCACCTCGAAACCCTTGGCGATAAACCGGCCATCATCTGGGAACCTAACGACCCGGAAGAAGACCACCGCATACTAACCTACCGCCAGCTGCATGATAAAGTTTGCCAGTTTGCCAACGTACTCAAAAACAACGGCGCTAAAAAGGGCGACCGGGTATGTATCTATATGCCCATGATCCCCGAGTTGGCTATCGCTGTTTTAGCCTGCGCAAGGATCGGCGCTATCCACTCGGTAGTGTTTGGCGGCTTTTCGGCGCAATCCATTGCCGATAGGATCAACGATGCCGAATGCAGCATTGTAATTACCTGCGATGGCGGTAAGCGCGGGAATAAAGAAGTGCCGCTTAAAACCGTTATTGACGATGCCCTGGTGCAGTGCCGTTCGGTTAAAAAAGTGATTGTGCTTACCCGTAGCCGTACCCCTGTATCTATGATCAAAGGGCGTGATGTTTGGTGGGAAGATGAAATTAAGAAAGTGGAAACCCAGGGTAACCCCGATTGCCCTGCCGAGGTGATGGATGCCGAAGATATGCTGTTTATCCTGTACACCTCTGGCTCAACAGGCAAGCCCAAAGGCGTGGTGCATACCTGCGGCGGTTATATGGTTTACGCCGGCTATACCTTTGCCAACGTATTTCAATACAATAAGGGCGAGGTTTACTTTTGTACCGCCGATATCGGCTGGATTACCGGTCACTCGTACATTGTTTACGGCCCCCTTTCGCAAGGAGCCACTACATTGATGTTCGAGGGGATTCCTACTTACCCCGATGCAGGTCGTTTCTGGGAGATTGTGGACAAGTTTAAAGTAAACATATTATATACCGCGCCAACGGCTATCCGCTCGTTAATGAGTTTCGGGCTGGATAACGTGAATAATAAGGACCTCAGTTCGCTTAAAAAATTAGGCTCGGTAGGCGAACCAATTAACGAGGAAGCATGGCACTGGTTTGACGACAATATCGGCAAAAACCGCTGCCCCATTGTTGATACCTGGTGGCAAACAGAAAACGGCGGTATCATGATCTCGCCTATCGCGGGCATCACCCCAACCAAACCCGGTTACGCTACCTTACCGCTACCGGGCGTGCAACCTGTTTTGGTTGACGAGAACGGAAAAATTATTGAAGGCAACGGCGTAAGCGGAAATCTTTGTATCAAATTTCCGTGGCCGGGCATGCTGCGCACCACCTATGGCGATCATGAGCGCTGCCGTACCACCTACTTTGCCACTTACGAGAACATGTATTTTACCGGTGATGGCTGCCTGCGTGATGAGGACGGTTACTACCGCATTACCGGCCGTGTTGATGACGTATTGAACGTATCAGGCCACCGCATTGGCACCGCCGAAGTAGAGAACGCCATCAATATGCACAGCAGCGTGGTGGAATCGGCGGTGGTTGGTTACCCGCACGATATTAAAGGGCAGGGTGTTTACGCTTATGTAGTGAGCCCGGATAAGCACGGCGATGAGGATATTACCCGCAAGGACATCATCATGACAGTATCGCGCATTATCGGGCCGATTGCCAAGCCGGATAAGATCCAGTTTGTAACCGGTTTGCCGAAGACACGTTCGGGCAAAATTATGCGCCGTATCCTGCGTAAAATTGCCGAGGGCGATACCTCAAACCTGGGCGATACCAGTACTTTGCTTGACCCTACGGTTGTTGACGAGATCAAGGCCGGAGCTTTATAATTAAAAACATTGTTATCTGATACAAAAAACGGGATAGCCTAAGCCATCCCGTTTTTTGTATCTTTAAGTTACCCTACGCAAACAGCGCGTTATATGGCTTTTTCAATCATCCACCGGTGCCCAAACGGATCAACAAAATCACCCTGGCGGTATCCGTAATCATAATCCTGTACTTCTGAAGCTACTTTTGCACCCGCCCGCCTTGCTTTTTCCATTACGGCATGCACATCATCAACAAAAAGGCCGATGGTTACACTGGTGGCTTTAGCGGTACCGGGGCAAAGCACACTGCTGCGTTCGGTTTCCTCGTGCACATGGAAAATGGTTCCTTCTATTGATAATTCGGCTACGTGGATGCTCCCATCATCATTACTGAATCGCCGTAGCTCTACAGCGCCCAAGGCATTACTATAAAAGCTGATATCCGTTACCCCATGGGGTATAGCCAACTGGGGGGCGAAAAATGGTTTTACTGACATGGTTTATGGGTTGGTTAATCTTCTTCGTCCAGGCTAAAAATCTCCTCGACAGGCTTGCCAAATACGCGGGCTATTTTTAGCGCCAATACCGTAGATGGCACGTACCGATTACTTTCGATGGTGTTGATAGTTTGCCTTGATACACCGATCAGTTCAGCCAGCTCGGCCTGGGTTATGTTTTTAATAGCCCGCTCCACCCTGATATTATTTTTCATGTCGCCCCTCTTCTTTATGGATAAGACGGTTGTTTTGAAAAATCTTCCACCTGAAACGCACGATGAAAAACACCAGCGGCACCAGTAAATTTAAAAACAAAATATGTTCGGTGTCTTTACTTAATATTAAACTCACCACCAAAAGTATATAATTTACATAAATTGCCCACTGCAACGAATCCTGGCGCAACTGGAAGATCTGTTCATCTTCAATCCGCTCTTTAGCAAAGGCGATAAAAAACAAGCCAATGGACATGAGCAGCGTGGTGAGCAAAAAAAAGAGGTGATGGCTGTTAAACAGATCATCGCTCGCCGGTTCGTCAGGTGTATTAAACCCAAGCTCTTTTTTAAATAGCATAACAGGCACATGGATCAGGAACAGCGCCAGGCCCAGGTACCTGAACCAATGCGGAAATAAAAAGCGGGATTTCATGATACACTTCCTTTAACTTCGGTGGTTAAGGCTTTGTTTAACAAAAAGATCTTCCATCTGAAACGAATGATGAAAAACACCAGCAAGGTTAGTACATTGTACATCGTGAACATCAGGAAGCCGAGCCCATACGAGGCGAAAATCAAAACCGCGAATACGGAATAGTTTACGTAAACCGCCCATTGCAACGAATCGGAGCGGAGCTGAGTGATGTGTTCGTCTTCCAAACGTTCTTTGGAGAACGCCAACAGGATCAGGCCGGATAATACCATCAACAACTGGATCTCATCGTCAAAGTTTTCATCCAATATGCTGCCCGTAAAATTTTGCAGCGCCCTCGGAAGATTATGCCATACAAAGATTTCATTGACGCTGTTTTGCGAATAAATGTAAAACGCCAATCCCGCTAAAAGCAGGATTAATCCAAAAGAACGGGCTTTTGCCGGAAATAAAAAACGTGATTTCATAACTGTAAAGTTTGGTTTACCAAATGTAAAACAAACTTTACAAATGTCAAATATATTTGACAAATTATTTTTATGCCTGTTTTAAATAAAAATGCCCGTGGAGATACGGGCATTGGGGTAAATCTTGTTTCTTGATGCTAAAAGTCCTGCCTCTGAAATCTATCCTTCTAAATAAACATCCAGCAACCCTTCAGGTAAGTCAACATAAATTTCTCCGCCTTCCACATCAATCCCTTTAATGATTTCCAGGTTGAGCGGAAACATCACTTCTTTATTTTTATACTCAACCGTAGCTATCAGTTGCTGCGGATATTCCTGCACACTCAAAATTTCGCCCAGTTCGCCATGGGTTTCGTCGATAGCGATAAAGCCTTCCACATCGTTCAGGGTAAACTCTTCTTTCTTTTTCTTTGGCTTTAACTTGTTAGGCAGGTAAATGTCGCGCTTAACCAGCGGCGAAGCCTTTTCAATCGTATCAACATCTTCCAGGTTAAGGTAGGCGTTGTTTTTTTGCAGGTATTTAATGGATGCCACGAAGTACGGGATCAGCTTGCCTGCTATATCAATAAAAACAGCGTTAAACTTGATGTTTTCTATGCCATCAAAATCAACATAAATCTGCAACTCGCCTTTCAGGCCTTTTGTTTTTAAAACGCTGCCTATCCTGAAATGATCTTCAGTTTTCATTTAAAAATGTTTTAAACAACAATGGCGAAGCTGTTTGCTCCGCCATTGTATTAGATTCAAGAAATCAAGAACAAAGATTCAAGACCAAAATTGTCGATGATCCGGTTCTAACTTTCAATAAATTATTCTGCGCTTTCAGTGTTTTCAGCAGCTTCTTCAGCAGGTGCTTCTTCGGCAACAGGAGCGTTTTTAGCGGCGATAGCGGCAGCTTTTTCTTCGCTCTTTTTAGCTTCGGCAGCAAGGGCAGCTTTACGGGCATCAGCTTTAGCAGTAGCTAAACCATCTTTTTTACCGGTAATTTTGCCTTCTTTTTGCTCAAGCCATGCAGCAAATTTTTCTTCAACTTGTTCTTCAGTTAAAGCGCCTTTTTTAACACCACCTTGTAAGTGTTTTTTGTAAAGCACACCTTTGTACGAAAGGATTGCACGACAGGTATCAGTAGGTTGGGCACCGTTGTTAACCCAATCTAAAGTTTTGTCGAAGTTGATATCGATAGTTGCGGGGTTAGTGTTTGGGTTGTATGAACCTAAACGCTCAATGAAGCGTCCATCACGTGGAGCGCGTGAGTCTGCTACCACGATGTAATAAAAAGGTTTGCCTTTTTTACCGTGTCTTTGTAGTCTGATCTTAGTTGCCATTGTAAGTTTTTATGTATTCAACATTATCCCCGGAGTTCTTTCTGCGGGGATGCAAAGGTATAAATAAAAATCAAAATTAAAAACGATTGATAATTAATTGTTTGCGTTTTGGTTTTTGGGTGAATGGTTGATTGGGTGAGTGGTTTGTTTTTATTCGGAAAGTTTGATTGATTAACAAAGCAAGGCATATTGACGCAACCAGAGATGGGTAGCTTTTAGAAACATGTATCGATTGGGAGGTGATAACTAAGAAATTTCCACACTAATTTTTACGAATTATCGAATTACACGAATTTATTTAAATAGGATTTGAAATTCGTGTAATTCGATTAAATTTTTAACAGACAGACAGGCAATTCGTGTTAAAATTTGTTTTAAAACCATGTATCTATCTCCGGTTTGCCCCATCATTGTTAAAAACTTAACATTGCAATCAGTTAAAAAAATCGCATTTTGCCGCCATGAGCATCACCCGTAAAACACGTATAGCTATTGATATGGATGAAGTTATGGCCGATACCATCGGTAAATTCATCACCATGTATAAAGAACGCCACAATGAAGATTTTTCATTGGGCAATATGGAAGGTAAAGAGTTTAGGGAGATATTGCCCCCGCACCTGAGCGAAACGCTGAGGGTTTACATTAATGAGCGCGGCTTTTTCAGGGATATCCCGGTAATGCCGGATGCACAGGAAGTGGTAAAAGCCCTGCATGATAAATATGATGTATACGTCGCTTCGGCAGCCATGGAGTTTAAATATTCGCTGGAGGATAAGCAGGCCTGGCTGGAAGAGCATTTCCCGTTCATCTCCTGGACCAACATCATTTTCTGCGGACATAAAATACTGGATGTAGATATCATGATTGACGACAGGATTAAAAACTTCGCCACGTTTAACGGGCGCAAAATACTGTTTACATCCCCACATAATATGCTTATTACCGATTACGAAAGGGTTAATAACTGGCAGGAGGTTGCAGCTAAATTATTGTAACAGTTGTATTTGTGATTTAAAATATTTTAACTTTATACTGTCCCCCTTGTTTGTGCATGTTAAACCCAGCCACAATCGGAAAGTATAATTGTACAATTATTTTTGATATCAACCGGCAGCATTACCTGGTTGTGAGTGATCGCTTTTGCGATATTTTTGGGGTGGATGAAAACCACCTCGGGCAAAATAATGATTTTTTAAACGGCGTAATTTCCGCAGCCGAACATAGCCGTATCCGGGAGCTTACACATGCGCTTACCAAAGGGCAAAGTGTTACTTTAAATTACAGCCTTACAACCAATCATCGCCGTTTAACCGAGACGCGTAAACTCGTCTGTGATGCAATTACCGGTAACAGCATCCTGATAAGCGAAATAACTGATGTGGTTAGCCCTGCGGCGGAGACGGATGAAACGAGGAAAGAGCAGTTTTTAAATTCGCTGATAGATTCGCAAACTAATTTTTTGATCAGGCTTGATACCGGAGGTAATTTTACATTTATTAATAAGCAGTTCGTTAAAACTTTTGGCTACAGCAAAAGCGAAATTATAGGGCAGCATTTTTCAAAAACCGCTATACCGCTGGAGTTATACCTGTGCGAAGAAGCTTTTGCTAATTGCCTCCGCAATCCCGGCCAAATTGTAAAACTTATTCATAAAAAGCCCGACAAGCAAGGCTTTTTACACGATACCGAATGGGAGCTTATTGCGATAGTTGATGAAAACAGCGCGGTTGTGGAAGTGCAGGGGATTGGCCGCGACATCACCGCGCAGCTTCAGGCGCTTGAAGAAACCATGCGTATAAAAAACAGCCTGGAAGCGCTCATTAACAACACCGAAGATCATATCTGGTCGGTTGATCGCCAAAAGCGCTTTGTTTACATGAACCAGGCCTATATTAAACAGGTTACTTATTTAACGGGGTTTGAACCGCTGCGCGGCGGATATTCATACAAGCACGCGGGCTTTACACAAAAGATTATTGCCGATTGGAATGTTTACTATCAGCGGGCTTTAAATGGCGAGCGCTATACCATTATTAATGAAAGTATAGACCCTAATGGTGGCCGGCGTTTGTATTTTGAGGTAAGCTTTAATCCTATTTACACCCAAACGGGCGAGATAATAGGGGTAGGGTGTTTAGGGCACAACATTACCAACAGGCTTAAGATTGAGCAGAAATTGATTGACCAGAACGAGCGCCTCCGCAACATCGCCTCCTTAAGCTCGCACGAATTGCGGCGGCCGGTAGCCAGTATGTTAGGACTCATCAGCCTGATAGACCGTGAAAATTTTTTCAATCCCGAAAACAAGGATGTTATAGCCCATATACTAACCGTGAGTAAGGAAATTGATGAAGTGATCAGGTTGATTGTGGATAGTACGTTTATAAAGTAAGTTAGCGAGAACAAAAAGTGGAGTTTGTGCGATATGGAAATCGAATATTTAAAACATCTGAATAACCATCCTTCAGCAAGCGGATTAGGCGGTTTAAGGACGCTTAAACCCATATCTATGGATGAAATCATTTGCCTGGAAAGTATATATAATGGCGGAAATCCATTCCCTAAAGCTTTAAGAGAATTGTTATATACATAGCTGATAAAAGATGTTATGTATTAGCCTACTATAGTGATAGCCAGGCAGAAATGCAGGAAATGGCACTGGAAGATCTGGCCGATTATGAACTAAGCATACCGCGGCCATTTTATGTAGTAGATGTTTATAATGCCCACGATCAATTTTTATTTGTTTACTTAGACGAAGGGAAAGATAACCCTACTTTGTATGAAGCAGTATTTGAAGGAGATCCCAGAGGATGGGTTCATTCATTAGATTGCTCATTAGCTGGATTTATAGGTTCGCAGCTTTCAAGCTATCTGAGGAGCGAAAATCCATTTTAAGAGGCAAAAAATTAATATGTTACTTTTACTCACTATGGCAGCAAACATTTCCCTCCATTAATTTACAATAATGGAGAATTCTTTCTAATAATCATCTCAAAGCCTATTATCAAATATTCTCTGTCTGCTATATTAATCTATCTGCCAATTAATCCTTTTCCATTTCCATCAGTCATACATATGTACATCTTCAATACAGATGATGAGTTAAAGAATTTACGCCATGAAAAGGAAATTTGTTGCTTTGGCACTATTAATATCAACAGTAATATCGATATCAGGCTGCGTAGTACGTGAAGACTATGGCTACCATCATAGATACCGTAACGGATATAACAACGGATACAATAATGGGTATCACAATGGTTATGATAACGGCCATTACCACGACAGAGGTTATTAATTTAAGTTTTCCATAGTAGTTTTATTGAGTGAGTGATGAAAGAGGGCGCCAGGTTTTTACCGGCGCTCTTTTATATGTACCCACGCCTGCAATGCCGAATACTATTTCGTAACCGATTTAAATTCCACTCTTCTGTAAAATATAAAATAACAAAACAGAATTAAATCAAAATTTAATTCTGTTTATTTTGAAATATCAAAATATTTTTCTGTATATTTGAATCATACAAAATAAACCTATAACATGACCAGCATTAAAAATACGATTAACCGTGTATGCGGGCTTGCATTTACCTTATTAATTGCATCAACTATTATCACTGCCAAAGCTAAAAGCAGAACATTTCCATTGGCAATAATTGGAAACACCGAACTCAAGGCCTTTGAGGGAATTTATCAACAAACGGATAATGAGTATAAAGTATATAAATTAATAGCCGATGGTGATAAATTGATTGCCCAACAGCTTGGTGGCGACCAAAAACTAACGCTGAACCGAAAATCAGACCTTGAATTTGAGTTTTTAGATGATGATGGGGACGAAAAAATTCCGCTTTTATTTAAAAAGAATGCCTCCGGTGAGATCACCGAACTTGTTTTAGCGGGTAGACAAACGTGGACGAAATTGAAAAGCTATACACCACCTAAGGAGGTACAACTGAAACCCGAACAGATACAGGTTTTGGCAGGCAAATACCAATCGGAAGAGAGAACTAATCTTTTTCTTCAAATAAGCGCTACTGCCGATGGTTTAATGATTAAACAATCGTGGGATGGCAAAGAGATTAGTCTGAAGCCTTTGTCGGACGTTTTATTTTTAAATAAGGCCTTCGGCTTTCCTTTAAAATTCACTAAAGATATTAACGGAAATGCTGTTAAAGCGCTGGCTTTTAACCGCGACACGTGGAATAAAGTAAAAGAATGAGGTTCTAAATTAAATCATCGTTGTAAGATATACGGGCCGGCCCGCTGTTTCCTAAACCAGGTCACATCGGTAACCGGCCCTTTTTATTATGCATGCATATAGTATAAACAGAAACGAAATTCGCAATAGGGATGGTAGCGGATACCGGCCCTGTGGCTAAGGCCCGTGCAGTATGAGCGTACAGCCCGGGCCGGAGGCATTGCCATTATTTTGAACTGTTGATTTTATTTTTGATGGATCACACCGATTATTTTTTGATTACAACGATTTTTTCTGAACCAGCATTTGGGAAGATTTTGGGATAGACAGGATTTTCTATTTCCTGAATCAGGATTTATCTGTTAAACAATCACCTTCATTCTCAAATTCTGTAAATTCTGATTCAGACATTCCCCTCCAAAAAAACTTTCACACAACTACTTGAAAATCAAAAATAATGTTCGTACTTTTGCAGTCCCGAAATGCGGGATAAAATAATTAGACAAAAAAGCAAGAAATGCCTACTATTCAGCAATTAGTTAGAAAAGGTAGAGTAGCTCTGGAAGACAAGAGTAAGTCGCCAGCGTTGGACAGCTGTCCACAGCGAAGAGGCGTGTGCACCCGTGTGTACACCACTACCCCTAAAAAACCAAACTCAGCAATGCGTAAAGTTGCCCGTGTGCGCTTAACCAACGGAAAAGAAGTAAACGCTTACATCCCTGGTGAAGGTCACAACTTACAGGAGCACTCTATCGTTTTGATCCGTGGTGGTCGTGTTAAAGACTTGCCAGGTGTACGTTACCACATCATCCGTGGTGCACTGGATACATCAGGTGTAGCCGGCCGTAACCAACGCCGTTCAAAATATGGTACCAAACGTCCTAAACCAGGTCAGGTAGCAGCAGCGCCAACAAAAGGTAAAAAGAAATAATTAAGGAGGATAGAAAGCAATGAGAAAGTCAAAACCAAAAAAGAGAATTATCCTTCCTGATCCAAAGTTCAACGATACTTTGGTAACAAGGTTTGTAAACAATATGATGTATGATGGTAAAAAATCTACCGCTTACTCTATTTTTTACAACGCTGTTGAAATTGTTGAGAAAAAAACAAGCGAAAACGGCTTAGAAACCTGGAAAAAAGCTTTGAACAATGTTATGCCTGCTGTTGAAGTGAAAAGCCGCCGTGTAGGTGGTGCTAACTTCCAGGTACCAACAGAGGTTCGTCCGGAGCGTAAAATTGCTTTGGGTATGAAGTGGCTCATCAGCTATGCCCGTCGTCGTGGTGAAAAAACCATGATGGAGAAATTAGCCGGCGAGATCATCTCGGCAGCTAAAGGCGAAGGCGCGGCTGTTAAGAAGAAAGAAGATACGCACAAAATGGCTGAAGCTAACAAAGCGTTCTCACACTTTAGATTCTAATTAGCGAATTATTGAATTAGTGAATTATTGATTTAGTAATACTATGCTAATCAATAATTCATTATTTCGCCGTTTAACCGGCAAATAGTTAAAAGAACAAAGATTATCAAACTAATTCAGTTCATTTTAAACCACTAATTCAATAAATCAATAAATCAATATTACTATGTCAAGAGATCTAAAATATACAAGAAACATTGGTATTGCCGCTCACATTGATGCCGGTAAAACTACCACTACCGAGCGTATCCTTTACTATGCTGGTGTAAGCCACAAAATTGGTGAGGTACACGAAGGTGCCGCTACCATGGACTGGATGGCCCAGGAGCAGGAACGTGGTATCACCATCACTTCGGCTGCAACTACCGTAAACTGGAAATACCGTAACCACAACTACCATATCAACATCATTGATACCCCGGGCCACGTGGATTTTACCGTAGAGGTAAACCGTTCATTACGTGTACTTGACGGTTTGGTGTTTTTATTCAGCGCGGTTGACGGTGTTGAGCCACAGTCAGAAACTAACTGGCGTTTGGCTAACAACTACAACGTACCGCGTATTGGTTTCGTTAACAAAATGGACCGTTCTGGTGCCGATTTCTTAAACGTGGTAAAACAGGTTAAAGAAATGCTGGGCAGCACAGCTATCCCTTTGCAGTTACCTATCGGTGCTGAAGACCAGTTTAAAGGTGTGGTTGATTTGATCAACTTCCGTGGTATTGTTTGGAACGAGCATGATAAAGGCATGACCTTTACCGAAGTGCCAATCCCTGCCGATATGGTTGACGAGGCTACCGAGTGGAGAGAGAAATTATTAGAAGCTGTTGCCGAGTTTGACGACTCGTTAATGGAAAAATTCTTTGACGATCCTACCACCATCACTGAGCGTGAGGTATTAGACGCGTTACGCCAGGCTACTTTGGCCGGTAAAATCGTGCCTATGACCTGCGGTTCATCTTTCAAAAACAAAGGTGTACAAACCATGCTTGACTATGTAATGGAGTTAATGCCTTCACCGCTTGATTCAAAAGGTGTTGTTGGTACCAACCCTAACACAGGCGAAGAAATTTTGGTTAAACCGGATGTTAAAGAACCATTTGCAGCATTAGCGTTTAAAATCGCTACCGACCCATTCGTAGGTCGTTTATGTTTCATCCGCGTTTACTCCGGTAACCTTGATGCAGGTTCGTACGTGTACAATATGCGTTCTGAAAACAAAGAGCGTATCAGCCGTATCTTCCAGATGCACGCTAACAAGCAAAACCCTATCAATGCTGTAGGCGCCGGTGATATTGCTGCGGTAGTAGGCTTTAAAGATATCAAAACAGGTGATACCCTTTGCGACGAGAAAAACCCGATCGTTCTTGAATCGATGGTATTCCCTGAGCCGGTTATCGGTTTGGCAATTGAGCCTAAAACTCAGGCTGACGTTGATAAATTAGGCTTAGCTTTAGGTAAACTGGCCGAAGAGGATCCTACCTTCCGCGTACAAACTGACCAGGACACCGGTCAAACTGTAATCAGCGGTATGGGCGAGCTTCACCTTGATATCATCATGGACCGCTTAAAACGTGAGTTTAAAGTAGAAGTAAACCAGGGTGCGCCTCAGGTAGCTTACAAAGAGGCTATCACAGGTACTGTACAACACCGCGAAACTTACAAGAAACAAACCGGTGGTCGTGGTAAATTTGCCGATATCCAGGTTATCATTTCTCCGGCCGACGATAATAAGGAAGGCTTACAGTTTGTTAACGAGATTGTTGGTGGTGCTATCCCACGTGAGTTTATCCCATCTGTTGAAAAAGGCTTTAAAGCCGCTATGGACAATGGTGTACTTGCAGGTTACCCGCTTACCAGCTTAAAAGTTCGTTTGATCGATGGTTCATTCCACGCGGTCGATTCGGACGCGTTATCATTCGAGATCGCCGGTCGTTCTGCTTACCGTGAGGCATTGCCGAAATGTAAACCGGTATTGTTAGAGCCGATCATGAAAATCGAGATCTTAACCCCTGAAGAAAACATGGGTGATGTGATCGGTGACATGAACCGTCGTCGTGGCCAGCTGCAAGGTATGGACACCCGTAACGGCTCGCAGGTAATCAAAGCAATGGTACCACTTTCTGAAATGTTTGGTTACGTAACTCAATTACGTACTATCACTTCGGGCCGTGCAACTTCAACCATGGAGTTTGACCATTACTCAGAAGCACCTCGTAACGTACAGGACGAAGTTGTAGCCAAATCAAAAGGCCGCAAACAAGTTGCTATCGACTAAAGTCAATTTTGAATTATTGAATTAGTGATTTAGTGAAATTTAAACGCGCTAATAGCTAATTCAGTAATTCAATAAATCAATAACAGTAATTGCTCTAATAAATAGCTCTTAGGGTAATTCAAAATCAAATCGGTGAGATCATCTTAACCGCTGAGATCACTAAAAATTAATTAACAATGAGCCAAAGAATCAGGATCAAATTGAAATCTTACGATTACAACCTGGTAGACAAATCTGCCGAGAAAATCGTAAAAACAGTAAAGCCAACAGGCGCTGTAGTTAGCGGACCACTTCCGTTACCAACCGAAAAGAAAATCTTCACCGTATTACGTTCACCACACGTAAACAAAAAAGCACGTGAGCAATTCCAGCTTTGCTCATACAAACGCTTATTAGACATTTACAGCTCTAACTCAAAAACTGTAGATGCCCTGATGAAGCTTGAATTGCCAAGCGGTGTTGAGGTTGAGATCAAAGTTTGATAGACGACCGGCCTACTGAAAGGTGTAGGACTAAAAATAAAAAGACCATTTGCGTAAGCGGATGGTCTTTTTTTGATTATTAGAATATTTTGCAATAACTTTAACTATGGAAGCATACATTGTATACCCCTCAAAAGCGCAGGAAAAAGTTATCAAAGCTTTTTTTGAAGCATTAAATATCCCTTTTGAAAAGAAAGAGGAAGAAACTTTACCACTCCACGTTATTGAAGATATCGCTAAAGGGCAAGCAGATATCGAAGCTGGTCGTACCATAACTTTTGAAGAATTCAAAAAGCGGCTTACCATTTCCGAATGAGTTATAGTTTAGTTTTCTCCTTACATGCCGTTGAATCATTCGATGCTATAAAATCACAATTACTGGAGAAATGGGGAATTAAAATAGTTTCAAACTTCGAAAAACGCACGATTAAAGTACTTGAAACGATCAGCATCTCGCCACTTATTTTTCAAGGTGTAAAGCATGCACCTCAAATCAGGAAAGGTTTTATTCATAAAAATTGCTCAGTATTTTACGAAATAAAGCAAGATCATATCAATATACTTTTCTTTTGGGACAATAGACAAGAGCCTCTCTTTTAATTTGTGGGCGTTGCCTGCGGCCGGGCAGTGGCTCATACTACACAGCCTTAGCCACAGGCCGGTATCCGCTCCCACTCCTAACGCAATATTGTCTGAACAGGGATTTGGGGAGATTTTTGGAATTTAGGGATTTTGCTTGTCCTCTCCTTTTGTCTGAACCCGAATTTGGGGGAAATTATTAGAATTTATCGAATTTGATCAGCATTCTGTCAATTCTTAAATTCAACAAATTCGAGTTCAGACAAAAACAACCAAGACAAAAGACCCTGCCCATCCCAAAAATCCCCCAAATCCCGCTTCAGAAAAAATCGGTGTAATCAAAAAATAATCAACGTAATCAAAAAGATCAACGGTTATCTTTGCCCCATGCTGATATCACCCTCTACCCTACGCACCTTTACCGAAGATATTTTCAAAGCCATAGGCTGCAACCCTGAACACGCCGTATTGGCTGCCGATGTGCTCTTAAAATCAGATTTAAGAGGCATCGACTCGCATGGTGTAGCGCGGCTAAGCGGCTATGTCCGCCTGTGGGAGAAAAAACGCATCAACCCCACACCTAATATCCAGATCGTACACGAAACGCCCACCACTGCCACTATTGATGGCGATGCGGGCCTGGGTTTGGTAGTCGCACCATTTGCCATGGAAGTAGCCATTAAAAAAGCGGAGTTATACGGCTCGGGCTGGGTATCGGTACGCAACTCCAACCACTTTGGTATTGCCGGCTATCATGGTTTAATGGCCGTGGAGAAAGATATGATCGGCTTCGCCATGACTAATGCAAGTCCGCTGGTGGCGCCTACGTTTTCTAATGAACGTTTGTTAGGCACAAACCCGATGTGCTATGCCTTTCCGGCAGGTAAATATCCCCCGGTAATTGTTGATCTGGCAACATCGGCCGCCGCTAATGGCAAGCTGGAGATTGCGCAGCGCTTAGGCAAACAGGTGCCCGAAGGCTGGATACAGGATAAAGAAGGGAACTATACCACCGATCCGCATGCATTAAAAACCGGCGGTGCTCTCCTCCCCCTCGGCTCCGACCGCGACCATGGCAGCCATAAAGGTTTCGGACTGGGCGCAACGGTTGATATATTATCGGCAGTACTATCCGGCGCTAACTACGGTCCCTGGGTACCGCCGTTTGTCGCGTTTCTTGATCCGCCTGATGATCCTGTAGGCTCAGGCATAGGCCACTTTTTAGGAGCCATGCGCGTTGATGGTTTCCGCCCGGTTGACGAGTTTAAAAATCATTTAGACAACTGGATAGAACGGTTTAAATCATCAGCTACAGTTAACCCTGATCAAAAAGTGATCATCCCCGGCGAGCCGGAGTTAGAAGCGGAAGCCGATAGGTTAGCGAATGGCATACCATTAGTTGATGCCGTTGTAGAAGATTTGAATAAGCTGGCAGAAAGGTTTAAAATCGCTCCGTTAGCCCCCTAACCCCCTGAAGGGGGAACAACAGTTTGATAACCAAAAGTTTTCGGTTAGATTCTCAGGACAGTATTTTTAAGCAAAAAGCCGGTTTGCTACGCAAACCGGCTTTTTGCTTAAGTTCCCCTTCAGGGGGTTAGGGGGCTTAATGAATCAGGTTAAACAGCCTGCTCCACCGTATTTTATGGATAAACGAAGCGTTATCATCAATGCTCATCCAGATAAACAGCGCCTTGCCTACAATATGATCTTCGGGCACAAAACCCCAGAAACGCGAATCTTCCGAGTTGTGGCGGTTATCGCCCATCATAAAGTAATAATTCATTTTAAAGGTATAGCGGTCTGCTTTTTTATCGTTAATCCAGATTTCATTACCTTTTACTTCAAACTTATTGCCTTCATATACCGATATACAGCGGGCATACAAGGGGTAAGTAAGGCTATCCAGCTTTACCGTCCAGCCCTTTTTAGGTACTATGATGGGGCCGAAATTATCTACGTTCCATTTATAGTCCGGAATCTTTGGTGTAAGCACAGGGTTATTAAATGCCGAAGGATAGACCACATTCATCGGATCAGATTTACCGCGGGGCGCGATCTCCATTGTTACTGATTTGATACCGGCGTAGGTGCGCAATATCCTGGCAGACTCTTCGGTAGTATTGGTTTTGAACTCAGGGCTGCTTAAACCATCGGCAGTAACATCCGAAAGGTGCAGGTCTGTGGCAACCTGGGGGTTTAACCCGCTGCCATCAGTTTTAACCAGATAAGTCATTTCACCCTTAGGCGGCGTAACGGCGGGTTTAGAATTGATGAACACTTGCGCGTTAACCACACTTAAAGTATCGCCCGGTGTGCCCTGGCAGCGCTTAATATAATTTTCGCGCTTGTCAACCGGGCGGTACAACGGCGAATCGGCATCCATGGGGTAATTGAATACCACCACGTCACCTTTTTTAACATCGCTTAAACCGGGCAAACGGTAATATGGCAATTCAATACCGTCCCAGTAAGCTTTAGTATTAATAAGCGGCATGGTATGATGCGCAAACGGAAATGCTACAGGCGTCATGGGTAAACGAGCGCCGTAATTAACCTTGCTTACAAAAAGGTAATCGCCGATAAGCAACGAACTCTCCATCGAGGCGCTGGGGATCACATAGGCTTCAATAAAAAGCGTACGGATCAGCGTGGCGGCTATCACCGCGAAAATGATGGCATCGGCCCATTCACGGATTTGGCTTTTACTAAGGGCTTTTTTATATTTTTCTCTAAACTCAGGACTGGCCGATTGGCCCAAATATCGTGTGTCTTTATCAAAACCCCATTTTGGAAAATATATAAACTCTAAAGCAACGGCCGCACAATGTTCTCCGAAGCCAAATTTACCATACGATTTAACGAAATCGATAATAATCCCTATTGCAATTAAAAAACCTAAACCTGGTATTAGTAGCAAAACAAACCACCAGGTAGGTCTGCCACTTAATTTTAGCATGATATAAAAATTATATAGCGGTATTATTGCTTCCCAACCGGGCCGGTTGGCCTTTTCAAACAACTTCCATAAGCCTACATAAGGCAGTATCACCAAAACTATAAATGCAATTACAAATGCTACAACGTTCACTATGCTGTTTTTAAATTAAAATTAATGTATGCCCCGGAACAGGCGGTTCCAGCGGATCTTATTAAAAAACGTGGCGGTGCTGTCAATACTCATCCAGGTAAACAAAGCTTTGCCTACTACGTGATCTTCGGGCACAAAACCCCAGAAACGTGAATCTTCCGAGTTATGGCGGTTATCGCCCATCATAAAGTAATAGTTCATTTTAAAGGTGTAAGTATCGGCTTTCTTTCCATCAATAAATATGTCCGAGCCTTTAACTTCTACCTTATTATTTTCATAGATTTCGATAGCGCGACCGTATACGGGGAAGGTAAGGCTATCCAGCTTCACAGTCCATCCTTTTTTAGGGATGATAACTGGACCATAGTTATCTACGTTCCAGGTAAAATGAGGAAACTTAGGGGTGATTTTATATCTCGGATATTTAACAGGATATACCGGGTTCAGTGGATCATCAAACCCTCTGGCTGATATGGCCGGAGTTACCGACTTCACATTTGAATAGGTTTTTAATGTTGCTGCCGATGCTTTAGACATTAATGCCTTGTAACGCGTTGGCGAACTTTCCGTGATCTCTATTTTTAATTCATTCAATATCGCAGGGTTAAATTCCTCGCCGTTGGTATCGATAAAATACGCCTCTTTGCCGTTTGCGGGGTTAGCTGCCGCTTTGCCGTTAATATAAACCTGCCCGTTAACCACACTTAGCGTATCGCCCGGCGTGCCCTGGCATCTTTTAATCAAATTTTCACGTTTATCAACCGGGCGGAAATAAGGCGAATCTGCCTCTATCGGGGCGTTAAACACTACTATATCCTGTTTTTTGATATCGCTTAAACCAGGCAAACGGTAGTACGGTAACTTTACCCCATCCCAATAGGCCTTAGTGCCAAATGGAGTGGTATGGTGCATAAACGGGAAAGATACCGGCGTGATTGGCATACGAGCCCCGTAGTTTACCTTACTTACAAAAAGGTAATCGCCTATCAGCAATGAGTTTTCCATCGAACCGCTGGGAATTACGTAAGCTTCAATAAACAGGGTGCGGATAAGGGTGGCGGCTATTACAGCAAAAATAATGGCATCTCCCCATTCGCGAAGCGTGCTCTTTTTCTTTTTTACCTGGTTTGTATCTTTCTTTTTCCAGAATTTCCAATTCATAATCTTGATGTGCGGGTTTCAGCTATGCAAATGTGCAGATTTTTTGATGTTTATATTTCATGTATAAGATACATGTTACACGTTAAATGTTACGTTCCTTAAAGTTAATTTGATCGCGGTTAAACATCATTATCTGCAAATCCGGGCAGGTAACTTTATTTGCTTGCTATTGGCAAAATGTGCTGGTATTAACGGCAAAGCGGGCCTATAATGATATAAACACCTATAGCCGCTATTCCTCATTCGTGTTAAAAGTAATTAACTATTAAAATCAAACATGGCCTCTACCGAATAGAAACCTTTTTTATCATGCAGCCACTCAGCCGCCAATACAGCGCCCAGGGCAAAGCCGTTGCGGTTATGCGCGGTATGCTTAAACTCGATGCTATCCACCTCCGAATCGTAGATAACCGTGTGCGTACCCGGAACGCTGTCAATCCTTAACGATTCGATCAGTAACTGATTGGGCGTAACATCTGCGTCATCTTCCTGATCATCGGTGGTTAATACGTTTACCCACTCGCTTTTGCTGTCGGTGTTGTTGATAATCCCTTCAGCGATAGTAATAGCCGTACCGCTTGGCGAATCGAGCTTTTGGGTATGATGAATTTCTTCAACCTGTACCTCGTAATAAGGATAGCGGTTCATCACTTTAGCAAGCAGTTTATTAACATGAAAAAACACGTTAACGCCCACGCTGAAGTTCGAGGCGTATAAAAGTGAGCTGCCGCTCTCTTCGCACAGTTGTTTTACCTCTTTAAGGTTTTCATACCAGCCGGTGGTACCAACCACCACGGGTACGCCTGCGTTAAAGCAATGCTTAATATTATCCAATACCGATGCAGGCGTGGTAAATTCAATCACAACATCGGCTTTCTGAAGATTTTCGGGAGTGAGATCATGAAGCGTTTCATGATCTATGGTCAGTACAATTTCGTGCTTGCGGCTCAGGGCTATCTTTTCGATGATCTTACCCATTTTTCCGTAGCCAAGTAACGCTATTTTCATTTCGGTTATCTGGTTTTCCTTAATTAAAACGTAAAGGTAACTTTTAAACCCGGAATATAGCTATTATTAAGTCCCTGTGCATATACCGGCTGGTTAATTAATCCGGGCGCTACTTTAAACGACAGGTTGTTATCAACCGTGTACGAGTGGATGAACTTGGCATCGATATAGGCATCAATAATCTGGATACCCCAAACGCCTAAAAAGCCCAAAATGCTCAGGTCGCGGTTACGGCGGGCATTCTCACGTGCGTCGTTCAGGTTGGCATCGGGCACTACGCCCTGAAAAGCAAGGTATTCCTCGTAGTAAGGGTCGCCAGGTTTAGCCACTACTCCTGCACGGTACCTTGAAATAGTAAGATACTCTTTATAATAATGCTGGTTATCAACAATATTTTTGGCAAACAAGCCTAAACCAACGTAAATAGCAGGCATTTTCCACCACCAGCCGGTACGGTTATACCATTGCCCCCAGCCCGGTAGCATTAACGAGCGCATCACCGCCTTATGGGGGCTGTGCAAACTATCCGGGTGGTATATTTTCTCCTTAGCGGGATCGATACGCGGCGCGAATGATCCCACCTGCTTTCCGGATGCCTTCGTTTTTACTTTTTGGATAGTATCCGCCTTTTTTACCGCCGAGGTATCAACCTGGGCGTTGGCCGCAAAAGCTAAAAAAGTGAATACCCCTAAAAATAACAGATATTTATACATTATTGATAATAGCTTTACCAGTCAAGCATCTCCAGGATGCGACCGAGATCATCTTCCGAAAGGAAGGGGATTTCGATAACGCCGCTACCCCGGCTGCCCACTTTCAGTTTTACCCTTGTGCTGAATTTTGAAGCCAGGTCGTCCTGGATCTTCTGCAACTGGTACGATACCGGCTCGGGCTGCTTACCCTCTTTTTTTACCGGCGCTTTTTGCATCTCCCTTACCAGTTCTTCAGCTTTACGAACGGATAAACCTTCTTTAATAATATGCTGATGTATAAATATTTGTTTGGCAGGATCTGTAAGTGTTAAAATAGCCTTGGCGTGGCCCATAGTAAGCTCCCCATCGCGGATTGAGGCCTGTATAACAGGCGGCAGCCTTAACAAGCGGAGATAGTTGGTAACCGTCGACCGGTTTTTGCTCACCCTGTCGCCCAGTTCTTCCTGCTTCAGGTTACATTCCTCAATCATCCGCTGAAAACTGAGGGCTACCTCAATGGCATTCAGGTTTTCGCGCTGAATGTTTTCAATCAGGGCCATTTCCAGCATCTGCTGGTCGTTGGCAGTGCGTACATACGCCGGTACCTGGGTTAAACCCGCCAGTTTGGAAGCCCGGAAGCGGCGCTCGCCCGAAATCAGCTGGTATTTGTGCGCGCTTAATTTACGCAGGGTTATCGGCTGGATCAGCCCTTGCAGGCGGATCGAGTCGGCCAGTTCAGCCAACGCCTGCTCGTCAAAATCGGTGCGGGGTTGAAACGGGTTTACTTCAATTTCCTCCAGTTTTATTTCGTTTACCGAACCAAGCTGGTTTACCTCGGCAGGGCTTGCCGTTTCCCTGTTTTTGTTTTGGTATGGTTGTACGTTAGGCGTATCATTCAACAGCGCGCTCAGTCCCTTGCCCAGGGCATTTCTCTTTTCACCACTCATTTGTTATACTGTTGCTGCTGTAGTTTCGGGCTCGTCTTTAACCAAACCGTTTTTTGCTAAAATTTCGCGTGCCAGGTTCAAATAATTTACCGCGCCTTTACAGGTTGCATCGTGCATAATTACCGATACGCCAAAGCTTGGCGCTTCGCTCAGGCGGGTATTACGTTGTATGATGGTATCAAAAACCATATCTTCAAAGTGGGTACGCACCTCGTCAACAACCTGGTTGCTCAGGCGTAAACGCACATCGTACATAGTAAGCAGGATGCCTTCAATCTGCAATTGCGGGTTTAAGCGCGATTGCACAATTTTAATGGTGTTTAATAATTTACCCAATCCTTCCAACGCGAAGTATTCGCATTGTACCGGTACAATCACCGAATCGGCAGCTGTTAAAGCGTTGATGGTGATCAAACCTAATGACGGAGAGCAGTCAATGATGATAAAATCGTACTCGTCGCGTACTTTATCAAACACCTGCTTCATTTTATATTCGCGGCCGCTCAGGTTAATCATCTCAATTTCGGCACCTACCAGGTCGATATGGGCCGGCAACAAATCAAGATTAGGGGTATCCGTTTTCTGAATGGCCTCATGAGGGTCAACCTCATTGATAATACACTCGTAAATGCTGTTTTTTATATTGCGGGGATCAAAACCGATACCCGATGTAGAATTAGCCTGTGGGTCGGCGTCAACCAATAAGGTTTTATAATCTAATACAGCTAAGCTTGCAGCCAGGTTTATAGATGATGTAGTTTTTCCTACGCCACCTTTCTGGTTAGCCAACGCAATAATTTTACTCATTCTATAGTTTAAAAAAATTTATATTACTGTGATTTATAACAACGAAAAATAGGAACAGAAATTTCTACTTTCGTAAAGTTTTTTATCCGGTGATAAAGATACGGAATTAAATAATGCAGAATTCCACAGGTTTTGCCTATTTACAAACATAATTATTGAATTGGCAGGTTATTGGTTTAAGGCTTGGCTCAGGCTATGATATATATCATACCAAAGGCAAATTACTCAATAATAACCTATTATCAAATAAAAACACCTTGTTTGGCAAGTTTAATTATCAATTTTTTAACATATCAATGATCACGATCATATCCTCAACTAACCGCCCCGGAAGCTCAACGCTTAAACTGGCTAAAATTTATCAGCAAAAGCTTAAAGAGAAAGGAGTTGAGGCCGGGATACTATCATTAGCGCAATTACCTGACAATATCATTGTAAGCGACTTGTACAACAAACGCAGCCCTGAGTTTGAACCTATCCAGCAAATAGTAAGCAATACCGATAAGTTTATATTCCTCATCCCCGAGTACAACGGCAGCTTTCCGGGTGTGCTGAAAGTTTTTATTGATGCCTGCAACTTTCCCGAAAGCTTTTATGATAAAAAGGCCGCACTGGTGGGCTTATCAAGCGGCAAGTATGGCAACATTCGCGGGGTTGATCATTTTACCGGCGTTTGCCATTACCTGCACCTCAATATCATGGCGCTTAAAATACATATAGCCGCCATTAACAAAGAGTTTGATGAAGATGGCAACCTGTTTAAATCCGATACCATCAAATTTGTAAATGAGCAGATAGATAAGATCATTTCATTTTAAGGATAACGGTAATATTTTGCTTCGCCCCCGGTAAACGAGTATTTACCGCGCTATGAAAACCCAGCCCGAACGGATGGGGTTCCCGTCCTTCAAATCGATTGTGTAGTAATAAGTTCCGGAGGGCAGTACATACCCGTGGTAGCCGCCATTCCACGCCTTGCTATAGCCGATACTGCTAAAAACTTCCTGCCCGTTGCGGTTAAAAACCTTCACCACGCATTGCGGATAGGTTTCCAGCGCCTCTATATTCCAGGTATCGTTGGTACCATCGCCGTTAGGGGTAAATACTGTTGGAATAATTATCTTTTTAAAAACTTTCACAAAAACATCGGCCATGGCAGTACCGCAACCCAATGCCGATGAAGCGTGCAGTGTGTAAGTGATATCATTAGTTGGGCTCGCGACCGGATTAAGCCTGGTTGGGTCATCCAATCCATCAGCAGGTGTCCATAAATAAGTATCGGCGTCTGTGGCTGTGGCATCGAGCACAGTTGATTTCCCCTCAAAAATCTTCTTCACCGGTGTAACAGTCACCATTGGCGTAGCCTTTACGGTTACTGTCACCTCGTTAAAGCTGCTGCAGCCATGATCATCGGTTACCGTTACCTTATAGGTAGTAGTTTGAGCAGGCGACACCGTTGGATTAGCAACCGCTGCGTCCGACAGCCCGTCGGCGGGCACCCAGCTGTATGTTTTTAAATTTGGGGGGCCTGCTACGCTTAAAACAGTTGAGGAACCGGCACAAATAGCCCGCGTACCGGTAATACTGAAAACAGGCTTTTGATTAACGCTGATATTTACTGTATTTGAAAGAGAAGAACAGCCTGCCACCGAAGTTATTTTAACCTGGTAAGCGCCGGCATCCTGCGCCGAAGCATGTTGAATAGTTAAATTCTGCTGATTTTTATTGTCGCCGGTAACCCCCGGACCGGTCCACTCATAAGTAGCGCCGCCACTGGCATTTATTGTAAAAGGCTCACCCTCGCATGCCGAAACAGGCTGGATCACCGGGTTTACCGGATTATCATTTACCACTACTGTAAGCGGACTGGAGTAAGTACGACAATTAGCCGATGAAATATTATTTCCGGCAGCCGCGGCTATCCGGTATTGATAATTCCCAGCCGGAGCATTTGCCGGAAGCACCAGGTTGTATGTTAATTGCGTTTCGCCCGCTATATCAACCCATGACACACCGTTATCCGTACTTTTCTGCCATTGGTATTTCGGATTTATATAATCGGGGCCTACCTGCGCAATTAGGTTATAGCTGTTTAAAGTGCCCGCGCATGCGCTTTGCGGCGCGTTGCTATTGATATTGCTAAAACCCGATAAAATAAGCGGACCGCAGGCCCTGAATTCGATATCATCAAGTAACAGATCATTGCCAATGCCGCCCGGCGATTTATTGGTCATTACAAGTGTTATAGCAGTATTGCCCGATGGAGTTCTGAAAGGCATGCTGTAACGCCGCCAATCATCTGCATTTACACTTTCGGGGATATCACCGGTATCATACGTAAAAGTTGTGCCATCAGCCTGGGTTATCGAAAAAACAATATCCGGGCGGGAAATGCCCGGACCAGCATGCGCCTGAAAAATAAGATTCAAAATATAAGCAGAAAACTCATACTTTGTATCGGGACACAGTACTCCATCAGGTATATTATAAGTAAAAAATTTACTCGGTAAGTCAGATGCATTAACAAGCATCATATAACCATTGGGATCACCCGTATGATCATGATCAACCTCTTGCCAGCCCTCGGGATGGCAATTATTGCTCCCATTTCTTACGTTGGTATGGTTTAGTATAGTATATTGCCCATCTTCAGGGCAATCTTGTACATAACCAAAATCCGTAAATGCTGTTCCCAAAGCCGGCCCGTATGTGTTACTGCCTGCGCCAAAGGTATATTTTAACACCGGATCACCTAAACTACCGTTGCAAACCACAGACTGCGCTCCTGCATTAACAAAAGCAAAAACGGCCATAAACAGCAAAATTATCTTAGAGGTACTTGAACGCATTGATCACGGGGTTATTCACCGGCCATCAAAAATATATTTTTTTGCTTACGATATTGCCTAAAAGCAACCTAATCATCAATATATTACACTTTTAAAAACAATTAAATATTGCCAAACAAGCAATCCGCTCAAAAGTTAACTATTAGTATATAATCCCCGCCATAATGATAAATAAAATTGCCGTATACTTTCCGGTTGCCTGTATTATGCTCGTGGCCTGCAGGCAAAAACCGCATGCCAATTATAACCGGTATCACACGGTGGTAAACCAAAGCAGGCAGGAAATTAAACTTCCTGCACCTTATGAAACTAAAGCTGTAAAAAACTTTTGCCAGGTAATTGGCTGGCCAAAAGGGAAGACGCCGGTTGCCCCCGCCGGGTTTTCAGTAAGCCTCTATGCGGATGAACTGGACAACCCGCGCAATATTTATGTGGCAGCCAACGGGGATGTTTTTGTAGCACAGGCAAACACCGAGCTAAGCGGTTTAAAGAAAATAGGGGCAGATATTATCGGGGCAGGCCAATCGCAGCATTACGGCAAAAGCGCCAATAACATCCTGCTTTTCAAAGACACCAACGGTGATGGCCACCCCGATTCAAAAACGGTTTTTCTGAGCGGTCTGAACCAACCTTACGGGATGCTGATACTGGGTAACTGGCTTTACGTGGCCAACACCGATGGTTTATGGCGTTACCCATACCAAACGGGCTATTCAAAAGCCGCCCCGGGTGTCAAAATATTCAGTTTACCGGCAGGTGGGTACAATAACCACTGGACACGCAACCTGCGCGCCAACGCCGATGGAACTAAAATATATATTTCGGTTGGATCGGGCAGTAATGTGGCAGAACATGGCATGGAGCATGAGAAGCGCAGGGCCGACATCCTTGAAATTAATCCCGACGGCAGCGGCGAGCGTGTTTACGCTTCAGGACTGCGCAATCCGGCAGGGATTGACATACAGCCGGGCACGGGCATTTTATACGCTTCGGTAAATGAACGGGATGACCTTGGCGATCATCTTGTTCCTGATTACCTGACCAGTGTAAAGGATGGTGGTTTTTATGGCTGGCCCTGGGCATACTTCGGGCAACACGAAGATCCGGTGGTGAAACAAAAAGATCCTAACCCTTCAATGATCAAAAAATCTATTATGCCTGATGTAGCCCTCGGGGCGCATACGGCTTCGTTAGGGTTAGCGTTTTATACCGGCACCGGCTTTCCGCAAACATACCGCAACGGCGCTTTTATAGGCCAGCACGGATCATGGAACAGCTCGAAGCTGGTTGGTTACAAAGTAGTTTTTGTGCCTTTTACCGGCCATAAGCCAACCGGCCAGGTAACCGATTTTTTAACAGGCTTTATTGCAGATAGCGCCCGAAAAGAAGTTTACGGGCGGCCAGTCGGCGTTGCAGTAGCTAATGACGGTTCTCTGCTGGTAGCAGATGACGCAGGTAACAAAATATGGCGGGTTAAGGCGCTCTGAATGTTTTGTAAGGGAGAAATTTTAACGGATTTTAAAAAACATATTGCTGCTTTATGTCCGTAATGCCAGGATTATTACATACACGGGAACCACTTTGTAAGTATAAACACCTACTTTTGATGGTTATCCCTTGAACACCGTCTATGTTAAAACCTACGATATTAACCATTGCAACAATAGCTATAGCCGCGATGGTTAGCGCGCAGCAAAAACCTCAACTTAAAAATGATACCACCAGGCTGCAGCCGGTTATAGTAAAAGGTTACCTGGGCGAGCAACCCGTAATTAACGTACCGGCATCAGTGAGCGTACTTGGGGCGGCGCAGCTCCGCATCCAGCCAGACCAATCGTTTGTAAACGCGCTCAATACCGTGCCGGGGGTACGCACGGAAGAACGCTCACCTGGCAGCTACCGCCTGTCATTAAGGGGAAGCTTGCTGCGCTCGCCTTTTGGCGTAAGGGATGTTAAAATTTATTTTGATGATATCCCCTTAACCGATGCCGGCGGCAACAGCTACCTGAACGCCATTGATATTGCAGCCATACAAAAAGTAGAGATACTGAAAGGCCCGGACGGCAGTTTGTTCGGGGCCAACTCGGGCGGGGTGGTGATCCTAAGTCCGCTAAACAGGTATAATGACAGTACTTTTATTTCGGCCGGACTTAGCGGCGGCTCGTACGGTTTATTTCACGAAAAAACCAATGCCCAGCTTAAAACTGCCGGTAATACGTTTAACATTAACCAAAGCTACCAAACCTATCACGGCTACAGGCAAAACAGCGATACCCACCGCAATTACCTGCAACTGGCGGATAGCTGGAACTACAGCGGCAAAAATACGCTGAAAGCCTTGGGCATATTTTCCGACCTTGCTTATCAAACTCCCGGCGGCCTTAACCTGGCCCAATACAATACCAATCCGCAACTGGCGCGCCAGCCAACCGCAACCTTGCCCGGCGCTATTCAGCAGCACATCGGCATCACCACTAAGATGTACCTCGGCGGTTTAACAAACGAGTATCATTTTAACAACAACATCCGCAATGTACTTGCTGTTTTTGGTAACCGTGTTGATTTTGCCAACCCCTTTATCACCAATTATGAGCAGCGCAGCGAAAACACCTATGGCTTCAGAACCTATTTTGAATTTGCAGGCAACAAAAACACCAACCTCGACTGGAAAATAGACCTTGGCATCGAGTGGCAGCAAACCAACTCGCACATAGCCAACTATGGCAACAGGCAGGGCGTAAAGGATACCACTCAAACTATTGATGATATTCACACCAACCAGCATTTTGTATTTGCGCGTTATGCTGCCGATATTTATAAACACCTGCATATGGAGGCCGCGGTAAGCTTAAATAACTACGGATACGATTTTAAAAATATCTATCCCCTCGCGCAAAATGATTTTACCAACCGTAATTTCAGCGCGCAACTGATGCCGAGACTTGCACTTTCGTACCAGTTTATTAACGCTTTAGCCTGGCGGGCCAGTATGAGCCGCGGCTACTCGAGCCCCACTACCGCCGAGGTAAGGCCTACTGATAACATTGTTAACACCAACTTGCAGGCCCAGTACGGGTGGAACTATGAAACAGGTTTTCGCCTGCGCAACAGCGATGAAACGTTGTTGCTGGATGCTTCTGTTTACTATTACCGGCTGGATAACGCCATAGTGCGCCGCCTTAATGCCGATGAAACAGAACATTACATTAACGCCGGCGGCACCAACCAGTTAGGTACCGAGGCATCGCTTTATTACTGGGTGATCCGGCCAAACAGGTATTCGTTTATCCGCGGATTGCAGTTAAACGAATCTTTTACCTACAGCCATTTCAGGTTCAGGGATTATATAGTTACCAATGCCAACTATTCGGGCAACAGGCTTACTGGTATACCTAAAAATGTTTTTGTAACCAGTGTACAGATCAGGTTCCCCGAAAACATGGCGCTGTTTGTTCAGCATAACTTTACCTCCAGAATCCCGCTTAATGATGCGTCTACCGTTTACGCGAACCGATACAACCTGTTACAGGCAAGACTGAGTTATCAACCACTTATTGGGCGCAAAGCCCGCCTGGAACTATTTGCTGCCGCGGATAACCTGCTGAATGAAAAATACAGCCTGGGTAATGATCTAAACGCGGTTGGCAACAGGTATTACAATGCTGCTCCATTGAGGAATTATTCGGCGGGGATGAACTTCAGGTACTGACTGGTTCATAGTTGATGGTTCATGGATCATAGTTAAAGCAAGCAAATTGTCAGCGCAACCGGGGGCTGCCTCTAAACTCTTTCTACAGACTAACATACTGTGGTTTACGAATAAGTACGTCTAATAAAAAAGGCCTTGTGTTTTGCTGAGCAAAGCACAAAGCCTTTTAGTTTGCAAACTGCAAACCAAATTACAGATTCAGGTTATTTCCTCCCTCGGCAATATTCCCTCCCCTGCCCTTCGCATCAAAAGAGCGGAACTTAATAACACCGCCGTTGTAATTAACAGGCCCGGTATAAACCTTACTTCCGGCATCCGGATCTTTGCCGTTGGTGGTATAACGGATAGTTAAGCCCGGAAACTCTACGTTGCTCAGGTATTTGCCATCCTGCTGGCTGATACCCGGTTTGGGTACGCGGTAATCATAACCGCCATTATAATAACTTAAACGGGGCAGCTCGCGTTTACCTAAAACATTGAGAAAATTAGCCCAGGCGGCATCATATAACTGTTTGCTTTTTATCGGATCCTTTTCCGTTGCCCAGGCAGGGTCGGGTGCCCATGCCCTTTCGGCCAGGCCCAGTAAACGGGGGAAGATCATGTATTCCATCCGTTCTGGGCTTTTTACCGTTTCGGTCCATAGTGCCCCCTGCAGGCCGACTATATTGCTTTTGCCATAGTCGGTAAGGCGTTGTTTACCAATAAAAATGTTGCGGTTTATAGGGTTGCCCTGTTTATCCACATCGGCATTTTTAAAATAATCGTATGGTATAAAAGAGTAAAATTTATCAATCCCCAAAAATGCACCCCAATAATAACCAGGCTCATCGAATGATTTGTAGTTAGCCATATCAAAGTATAGGTTGGTAACACAGGTTAACACTACTTTATAACCGGCATTGGCTAAACGGTATGCCAGGTCTTCCTGTCCGCCACCCAAAACGTTATTCCAAACATCAACCTGTAAATGCTCTTTCGTAAAATCCGGATTGGGGACGTAAGCAGGCTGGCCATCAAGGGTAGTTTTGCGCAGGGCCATCTCTTCCCAGCCCGAAAGCAGGATCCCTTTTTTCTTCAGTATATCGTTAACACGGCCGTAAAAATAATACCACAAATCGTTGGTGCTTTGTATTTCGGGGTGACCGGCCTTCAAAGCCAGGTAGGCAGGCGATTTTTCCCAAACGTTGGCGGGAACCTCATCACCACCGAAATGAATGGTTGGCAATGGTGCGCCTGCTTCTTTATAGGTTCCGATCAGATCGTTAACTACGATTTCGATAAAATTATAGGTTGAAGGCAGCGATACGTCAATCACGTTATCATTCCAGTATTGTACCGAGCGGTAATCTGATTTATCGTTCAAATCATACAGCAAATTTTTTTCTGCTTCATTTTTTCTACCTTCGGCCATTAAACGATCGTAACGGGCATTCATCGCTTTGATAGAGGCGCGGGCATGGCCTGGGGTTTCAATCTCGGGCACTACGGTAATATGGCGGTCATTAGCATATTTCAAAATTTCGATATACTCGGCTTTGGTATAATAACCGCTGCCTGCAGCATTGATAATATCTGGTCCGGAGCCATGAGAGGGCGGCAAATAATGTTTGCTGTCCAGCGTATGGCCGCGCTTCGCGCCTACCGAAGTAAGCTCAGGCAGGGAGGGTATCTCTATTCTCCAACCTTCATCATCTGTTAAATGCAGGTGCAGTACATTTAATTTATACAGGCTCATGGCCTCCAGTAATTTTAAAACCTCTTTTTTAGGTTGGAAATTACGCGCTACGTCCAGCATTACCGCGCGATGCGCAAAACGCGGCGCATCGGCAATTTCAACACAAGGGATTTGTACATTAGCGGGTGCCTTTGCCCAGGCACTTGCAGGCACCATGCTTTTAAACGATTGAATGCCGTAAAACATTCCGGTATTGGTAGAAGCACGGATCACTACATCAGCAGGTTTCACACTTATTTCGTAAGCTTCATCGCCTAAACCGGCTTTATACTGAAGCGAAATCGCTTTATCCGAATACCGGTCAGAACCTTTTTTGCCCAAAATTGTGAGAACGAAATTATTTAAAAGTGATGCTTCTTTATTAAAGCGTTGATCTGTAGCTAAAACATGAATGTTTGAAGCGAAAGTAAAATTCCCGGTGCCTATAATATAGCTCGCAGGTGTAGGGAAAACTTTTATCAGTTGATTGGCCGGGATATCGGCTACGGTTTTATTCCTGTCGTAAATTATTTCGGGGGTGATGAGGCCTTGGTATGTAGGTTTAAATGGCGTAATGTCGTACGCCCCGAACGAATAACCTTTTTCGGGCTGTGCATCCCAAACTAAATAGGGCCCCTCGGGTGCATCAGAAATATTCACCACCGGGTCATCACATACAAATTCTATGCGGGCGCTTGCGCCGGGTTTCAGATCTTTAAAACCAGGGGTTGGCGTGATGCTGTACAAATCGCCGTTCACCTGCTCAATAACCGCATTATTGCTCACCGCGTTTTTGGTAAAGCCCCGGCCCGAGTTAAAATAGATTTTCCACCCCCCGGCGGGTAAAACTTCATGACTTTTATTGGTTATAACCAGGGCTGTTAAAGCCTGGTTTTTATTCTGATAGTTATTATCAACCACCTGCCAGTTGATGAACAGATCGGCAATATCAGGTTTTTTATCGTCAGTAAATTTAAAACCGCTGCATACAAAAACAGCGGCGATTAACATCATCGTAAAAAGTTTGTTCATAATTGATTACTGTGCCTGGAGATAGCAGACAGGTAAATATAATTACTTTTTAAATTATTTTAATAAGTAATTAGTGAAGTAAGGTGAAGTCGAAAGTTAGAAGTTCTAAGTCAGAAGTCGAAAGTCAGAAGTTTAAAGTTCCTGGGAATTTTCGACTCCTGACTTAGAACTTCTGACTTAGAACTTAGAACTTACAACTTTCGACTTCTGACTTAGAACTTACAAAGAAAATTTGATCCAGCCCTCACCCTCGTAACCGAATATGAATTGTTTAGGGCGGATGATTTCGGCCAGGATCTCAACCGAATCTACAATCCGCGGACCGGGACGGTTAAAATAATGGTTACCATCGGCAATATAAAAACGATCATTTTTTACCGCCTTCAGCGATGCGAAACCAGGACGATCCAAAATCAGGTTAATTTCGCGCATGGTACGTTCAATACCGAAACCGCAGGGCATTAATATGATAATATCGGGGTCTTGCTGTAAAATATCCTCCCATTCAACATAAGGAGAGTGCTTGCCCTGCTGTGCCAAAACGGGGGTACCGCCTGCAATATCCACCAAACCGGGCACCCAGTTACCGGAAATCATCAGCGGATCGAGCCATTCAATACAGGCCACGGTGGGCTTGCTATCCATAAACTTAAGCTTATGTTTAATGATATCTATGCGCTCCTGTAGCTCCTCCAGTAAATCGACTCCGGCCTGCGGTACGTTCAGAGCATTGGCAACATCGGCTATATCTTTAAAAATATCGTCAATACTGTTTGGCTGTAAAGAGAAGATGCGGGCATTCTTGTGTAAATAATTTTCAAGTGCTGCTTCCACGTCTTTCAGTGATACGGCACAAACTTCGCACTGGGCCTGTGTTATTACCACATCCGGGGTAAGCGCCCTGATCTGTTCGCGGTTTGCGGTATAAACCGAAAGCGCGTCGGCCAGGATTTCCTTCACCCTTACATCTATTTCGCCACTGCTTAAACCATCGGCTAAATTCGCTTCGGTACATACCGGCAATTGTTTTACCGATTCCGGGAAATCGCATTCATGCGAACGCCCTACCAGATTTTGTTCCAATCCTAACGCACAAATGATCTCGGTAGCGGCCGGTAATAACGAAACTATTTTTTCTGCTGGCATGTTAACAAATTAAAAGATTGCAAATGTAAGAATTATAGAGGTGCAAATTTCAGATGTGCAGATGTGCAAATTTGAGATGTACAGATTTGAAGGTGATAGCATTCAATGAACGGTTATTACGCTCTAAATACATCCATTTTCGTACCCCTACATCCGCGCACCTGAAAATTTGCACATCTGCACATTAACAACCTATCTTTACGGCGATGATATTTTTAACATTCTTCATCGGGCTTGTAGCTAATTTTATCGGCTATATACCACCCGGCAACATCAACCTAACTTTAGCTCAGATCACTATAAACCGTGGCTTAAAAGAGGCGGTACGTTTTATAACCGCGTTTTCGGCAGTCGAATTTTTCTTCACTTATTTCATCATGCACGCTGCAAGGTGGCTTTCGGGGCAACTGAGCCTTACTACTATTATAGATTGGGTTATGGTAGTACTGTTTGGCGTTATGGGCTATGTTACCTGGATTCATCGCAATAAGCCACCCAAAACAACCTATTCAGAACATGCCAGCATCAAATACGGCATATTGCTTGGCTTTTTAAACCCGATGCAAATCCCTTTCTGGATGGTAACGGGCACCTACCTCATTACCCACGAATGGATTTTGGACGGCCGCGTAGCCCTGGTAATTTTCAGCCTCGGATCGGCCTGCGGCTCATTTTTGTGCCTTTTTCTTTATGCCAAATTCGCCAGGTACATACAACAAAAATTTGCGCTCAGTACCAAGCTTATCAATACCAGTATAGCAGTGCTGTTTTTCGGCTTCGCGATTTATCACATCGTAAAGCAGGCATATCTCACTTTTTCTAAATAAAGGGAGAGATCTATTTCGGGCGTATCACCTGTACGCATGGTATTCCGGATGTTTGTAAATCCTAAAAATCAAGGTTGAGGACATCCACCTTATCCTGCGCCAGCTGCGCCTTCAACTCATCAAGCGAGGCAAATTTCACATCGCCGCGAATGTAGTGATGAAACTCCATGCGGATAGCCTGGTTATAGATTTCTTCGCTGAAGTCAAAAATATTTACCTCGATATTTCGGGTGAGGCCGTTAACCGTTGGGCGGCTGCCTATATAAGCCATTCCCTTGTACTTTTTCCCGGCAACATTAACCTTCACGGCAAAAATACCATCGGATGGAATCAATTTATATTTTTCTTCAACTACGATATTTGCCGTAGGATAGCCTATTTGCCTGCCAATCTGGTCGCCGCGCACTACTTTACCCGTAATAAAAAACGGGTAACCAAGGCAGGTATTAGCCAAGTCGATATCGCCGTTAAGCAGCGCGTTGCGGATGCGTGTTGAGCTGATGGCCACTTCGTTAATATCCTGCTCGGGAATCTCTACCACATCGAAATCGTAAACGGGACCAAGGCGCTGCAAATCTTCCAAACCACCCTGCCGGTCTTTACCAAAACGGTGATCGTAGCCTATCACAATTTTTTTTGTACCTATTTTATTCACCAGCACATCTTTGATGTAGCCTTCGGCTGTCTGGTTAGAAAAATCGCGTGAGAAGGGGGTAATGATCAGGTGGTTAACGCCAAGGCGCTCCATCAGTTCGGCCTTTTCATCAATAGTGGTGATCAGCTTAATACTTTCATCTTCCGGGTGCAGAATCATGCGCGGGTGAGGAAAAAAGGTAAGGATCACCGTTTCGCCGCCAATGCTGTCTGCCAGTTCTTTAATTCCGGCAATGATTTTCTGGTGCCCTATGTGTACCCCGTCAAAGGTACCAATGGTAACCACCGCATTATTTACCGCAGTAAATTCGTTTATATTATTGTAAACCCTCATTATCTGAGTAAAACACAAAATTAATTTTTAGTCGACAGGATTAACAACCGGAGTGTTTACGCTTTGTCAATTTACTTAACAGCGGTTTGCGCATCCGGTGCTTTTAGTGCCCTGATGGTATTTACGAGTTCCATCACCTCCCAGGCATCCTCAATTTTGAAGTTGCCACTGCGCGTACGCCTCAATTTCGACAGGTAAGCCCCGTTGTTTAAAGCCGCGCCAAAATCATTCACCAACGACCGGATATAGGTGCCCTTGCTGCATACCACCCTGAAATCAATTTCGGGCAAATCAATACGGGTAAGCTCAAATTCGGTTATGGTTACATTACGCAGTTTAAGCTCAACGTCTTCGCCGCGGCGCGCCTTTTCGTAAAGCCGCTCGCCGTCAACTTTAATAGCCGAATGGGCGGGCGGGTATTGCTGTATATCGCCGGTAAATTGCCTGCAATTATTACGAAGCATATCTTCGGTAAGTTGGCTGATATCAAAACTTGTATCGGGTTCTGTTTCCATATCATATGATGGCGTGGTTGCACCCATCACCATGGTACCCGTATACTCCTTTTCTTCGGCCTGAAAGGTATCTATCTGCCTGGTCATTTTGCCGGTACAGATAATTAGCAATCCGGTAGCCAGCGGATCGAGCGTGCCGGCATGGCCAACCTTGAGTTTAAGCGGCTTAAACGAGTTGCGAAGTTTGCCTACCACATCAAAGCTGGTCCATTGATAGGGTTTATTAACCAGCAGCAACCGGCCTTCGGCAAATTCATCTATTGTAGTGTATGTGTTCTTCAAATCCTGTTAAATCCGTCCGGCTCTTTTTGCCGGATTTTCACAAAGGTACAATTTCCGCGGTGATTTAACTCAGGCACAGTAAATGGTTAGGCGAATAGATCGGTCGTTATCAGGTTATAAAATTGAGGTCATCAAGCTATAGTTAGTCAAACGTAATGCATCAGAACCTGTAATAGAATTTAGCCATAAGATATCCTGGCAGCAACTTATACTGTTGCATACTGTAACTTAAGGGAGATACGCTTTGAAAGCTCAATGAACGCTGATCGAATATATTTTTTGCTGAAAGATCAAATATGATCTTATCTTTCTTTAAAATGTATCGGGCACTCGCATCTGCAAAAAACAATCCTCTGTACCCCTCGGTACCGGGGAATATATAATGCTCTCCATCAATTTCAAAATTCAATTTTTCGTTACACTTCAAATATAATTTGGCCCGGTTTTCAAAATAACGGTTAGTGTATGTAGCCTGCCTGGCTTCTGATCGTACCTCAAGTCTATTAAATTTAACTATCGAACTTATTGATAGATTTAAGATGCCATCCCAGGCAGATTTATAGCCCAACTCGAGGGTAATATTGTTAATTACAGATCGTGTCAAAACATCCGATGTTTGATCAGATGTTTTGGTATGAATAAAATTAGCATCAATAAATATATTTCCGCTTAGTTTGTCCCAGTATTTTTCGATTCGCGATGAGGCAAAAACTAACCCGTTATTCAATTTAGCATATGGCACCTGTGTAACTATTTCATATAAACTATTGATGTTTAAATTACTTAGATAGTAAGACGCATTGGTACCGTAACTAATAGCTCCGTTATAAAGAAGCATGGCATTAACGTAATCAGCATAATTATAACTCAAAGTAAAATTATGATCGCTTATTTTTTTAAAAACCGCAGTGCCTCCCTGAAGTGTGCGATAATCGGCAATCCAATATGAAGGTAAGAGATCTGAAATTTGCGGGAGCCTGTTAGCAAATCTGTATTGAAAAGCTACACCTCCCTTGTTTCCCGTTTTATAATTGAAAGTTGTACGGCTTTGAATATTGCTATAGGATGTATTAATAACGGAGTTGGCTGTAGTAGTGGTTGTATCAATTTTTAAACTTTCGTAAGCAACTGTAGTGTTATTTGCAATGCTGATTCTGGTATTTAAAATATAGCTATATAAAAAATCAATATATTCCTTTCGGTTTTTTACATTGTAAGCTTTATTAAAGTTGGCTAAATTAAATGCATTAAAGTTTTGCAAGCTGTCAATACCGTATATAAAATCGGTAAAATGATTGCTGATTTCACTATACCCTATATTTAGATGAAAATTATCAGCATTTCTTTTACCAAGCAATCTTAAAACACCATGATATTGCCTGGTTGGCATACCAGAGTTTTGAATGGCACCGTTTGATGCACTTGATTTTACGTTGTTAAAGGTATCTAACGCAAAAGCCTGGCTTAGATACAGCCGCTGAGGGTTATTATTATAATAGTATAAAAACTCAGCATCTAATGCCAGGCTATTGTTTAGCCGCTTTGTAAATTGCAGCCGTTGATTTGTTAATTGTGTTAGCTTATTGAGGGTTTCTCTGATATTTATATCCTGCAAACTGATATTGGCGCCATAATTAACGGCATTCCGTTCGTACTTACCTTCATATACCAATTGAGCATTTTTATCTGGCTTATAAGTACTCTCTATATTGTAACTTTGGTAAAGGCGTTTTTTATTCAGGTTGTTGCTGGTAGCATATCTTACATTACCATTGCTTGTAATATTGATAACATCTGTTAAAATAGCCTGCGTGTTGTTATCGCCAACAATATATAGCGATGGCTTGATTTGCCATTGGGCCCCCGGTTTAATTGCCATATTTAGCGAAGCGGCTCTTGCTTTGTTAAAATTATTACGCTGCAAGTCAATGCCAGGGTAATAATATTCTTTTACACTTGTTATATCCGGAAAAGTAGGGGGATAAAGCTGACTGCCCGAATTACTTGAACGCTGATATTCCGGATGATCCTGCCCTATTATGGAGAATGGGTCCTCGCCTGTATTATTCATCGACCCAAGCAGTATAGCCTTAAACTTAGGTGAAATACCGAGCAGGTTTAACTTGCTGTCATATCTATTATCCGGAATGCCGCCACCTAAATTGATATTACCTTCTGTAACTATTCTGTTTCTGTTTTTTAATTTCAGATTCAACACCTGCATATCGCCCGGTGTAATGCCCGCCAGCACGGAATTGTTATTAAACTTATCAATAACTTCGATTTTATTAATTACACCCGCCGAAAGGTTTTTGGTAAGCATTTTATAATTATCGTCAAAAAGATCTTCCCCTTCTACCATAACCTTATCAATTGGCCTGCTGTTAAATTTGATATTCCCGTTATCATCAACAGTCATGCCTGGCAGTTTTTTAATTATATCCTCAACAGTGGTTTCGTTATTATTACTATAAGCATCCAACAAAAACGAAGTTGTATCACCTTTTTGTACAACTTTTCTGTTAGCTCTTACACTTACTTCCTTTAAAGCTGTACTCGCAGCCTTTAAAACCACATTAAATTGTGCAGGCTGATTGTATTGTATACTTATTGTTCGAGTATCAAACCCCAACGAATTAACCTCTATTGTAACTTCCGACCAGCTTTTATTGTAAGCAAAAGTAAAATCACCGTTATTATCCGGCAACTGATAGCTTGACTGGACTTTTCCCTCATTACTATATTTAATTATAATACTGCCAAAAGTAACCGGCTTTCCAAGGCTATCTGTTAAGTGCCCTTTAAACGTTTTAAATTGCGAAAATGCTTTACTACCAAAACATAAACTAAAAAACAAACATAAAGTTAGCAAGCGCATTGGCGGCAACAGATGTAGGTAAACCTATTAACAACTTTAATTTTAACGGGCGTCTTTAAATTCCATATTAACCAACTTTATAACCTGTATAAATTGCTTGGTGTTTTGTGTTTGCGAACTTGATGCTCTCAACATTTTTCCAATTTCATCGTTTCGTTTCTGTTGTGCGGCTATAAATTCTTTCTGCGTTACAACCTTACCTTCGGGTTGTGGTTTTTTAATTGTCACCTCATCAGCCGATGGTATATTTAATGCTGTTAGTTGTATAACAATTTCCTTAGTATCATCATAAGCCTCCAAAATTAATCCAGGCAAACCACTAAGTTTCCACGGGCCTGCAGGTACCGGGATTTTTTTAGCATACCATGCGGTATAGTTACGCCCTCTAAACTGTCCGATTGCTTTATTTACAGCAAAACCAGATATCGTTTTTTCTTCGGGTTCCAATTTCCATTGAATAGAAGGTAGCGTATCATTCACTACCACGGCAATATTGTAAGCAGATTGCCTTACCGAATAAAATTCAGGACTATTGTAAACGTGATACGAAGTATTTAAAACTGCCGGAGAGTTTATTGGTACTGCCGCCGCATGCTTATAGGCATCCATTAAGTCTTCTTTTCCGGCAATGGCTTTTTTACTAAGTTCGGTTGTATCTTTTTTAAGCGAGATAAATTTGGGGTCCTTCATCTGCGCGGTTGGCAATGTTTCAATATTTAATGATGCCTGTTTGCCAAAGTATAAACTATGCATTTGGATATAGTATTTTTTTGCGGTGTCTTTATCTGATACGGGCACATATGCAACTTTAATTTGATAATCCAGGCGGCCAAGGGCTTTGTCATCGCTTTGAGCTCCGGCATGAACAGCGACTGATAGAAATAAAACGACTAAAGTGAACTTAACAAGATTTAAAAATTTCATAGGGGAAAAATTTGAAAAAAAACAGGTACACGTTTGTTTTTAAACTTAGTGAATAAAATTTATGGGCAAGGTATTTCAGTTACGGTTGTCTCATAAATAGGGAATGTGTTGGTCACGTTGCCATTAGCATCGGTAACAACACCTGTCCCTATTTGTACGGTGCTTACTTTGTAACACTTATCAACTTTAAATATCTTTTTTAAAGTTGTAGCGCTTCCATACTCAATAAACGAGGTGCTCTTACCAATTGCTGTTGGCAATAATACCTGTACGCCATTAATGGTTATTTTTGAATTTGATTTTAGTTTAGCAATGCTCTTTGCGTTTGCAAATGTGCTGATAAATAAACCGATAAGGAATAAGAAGATAATTTTTTTCATAGCTGTAATTTTAAGGCTTTAATTTATTTGTACCTGTTTTTTATAAATATATTTTTATTATTTATAAAAAACAATAAAAACAAAAAATATTTTTTACGCTTTTGTTTTTTAACCTAAAATTTAAAAATTAACCAAAATAAAATTTAAATAAATAAAAAAAAATAAAGAAGCCAAAATTTCCACAAACTACAACATTCTCAATAACTCACAAGCTCATAAACCCCTTAAAACATAACCAAAATCATGAAAAATACTTTTTTTAATAATTTAACAAAACATCCGTTTAACCAAAACGCCATTAAACCCAAATTACGCAATAGATATAAAGTCTGGCATCAATTAATTGACAATCAATGATTTTAGTTGCCTTTTTCTGCTGCTACGCGATAGAAACTAATTGAATATCAATCGTATATAATTTGATTGTTTTTTTATTGCGTAATTTAGGTTAAAAATTACCTTATAACAATGCAGGCAATTACTTGCCGCAAAATGAGTTTGTATTAGCACAAAAAAAGGGCACATATAGCATAACGCTATGTGTGCCCTTTTGGTAAGAAAGAAATATGTGTACTCCTTATACGTTTTGCAACTGGTATCCACTCAACATAAGACCGATGATCACCGCGCCGATTATGATCCGGTACCAACCAAATACTTTGAAGCCCTTGCGCTCAACAAAGGTTATAAAGGTTTTTATAGCCAGCAGGGCTACTATAAAGGCAATAACATTACCTATAGCAAGATACCTGATCTCCTGACCGGTAAAAGCGTGGCCTTCCTTATAAAAGTCGAATAGTTTTTTTCCGGTTGCTGCAAACATGGTTGGCACTGCCAGGAAAAACGAAAACTCCGCGGCGGCAGTACGGTTCAGTTTTTGAGTCATCCCACCCACGATTGTAGCTGCGGAGCGTGAAGTACCGGGAATCATGGCAAGGCATTGAAAGAAGCCTATTTTAAGCGCGGTTAAGTTGCTGATATCTTTTTCTTCTTTAATTACCGGTTTATTAAACCATTTATCAACAAATAACAAAATGATACCGCCTACAAACAAGGTTATACCTACTACATACACGCTCTCTAACAAAGCGTCGATTTTTTTACTGAAAAGCACACCGAAAATTGCAGCGGGAATAAACGCGATAAACAGTTTCAAATAAAAGTTAACGGATTGCAGAAACCTTTTCCAATACAGGATCACCACCGAAAGGATGGCGCCTAATTGTATGGCGATGGTAAAAAGCTTAACAAAAGGATCAGCCGCTATGCCCATTACGGATGAAGCTATGATCATATGCCCGGTTGATGATACGGGCAAAAATTCGGTTATCCCTTCAATAATAGCCAGGATAATCACATGGATGAGTGTCATTAGGGGTTAGGGGTGTTGATTGGGGTATAATATTTATTTGGCAGGCAAATTACCTGCCCCGAAAAGGCAGTTGTTAATATTTATTAATTAGCCGACGGCTTTTTTAAGATGGCGTAAAAACCTAAGCCAAAACCGGCCAAAACCACAATTGGAGCTATAACTATTTTGGTAGTGCTGTAAATATCTGTGGTGCCCGACATCAGTACGAAACCAAAAGCAACAATGGCTACACTGATGATCAGGAACCTGTAATTGCTTTTATCAAATATAAACTGCACCGGTTGTGCAGGCGTTACCGTTTTAGCAGCCTGCGCCGAGGCTGTGGTTTTTATAGTGGCGGTTGGTTTAATTTTTTGTGCCATATCTTTTTAATTAGTGAATTATTGATTTAGTGATTAAAACACCGTTAAAATCTTCTGTTTTTAACCTTATTAGTGGCTAAGCGCAGTTAAAAACCCTTCAGCTTTTACCTTTCGCCTTTAACCTTATTCAGCAGGCTAAGCGCAGTTAAAAACCCTTCAGCTTTCGCCTTTAACCTTACCTGTACAGATCGTATATTTTTAAACGTAAAAATTTGTTAACTGCCAAAAAGGTGCTAAAACCCGAAATAAATATCCCGAGGCCAACTACCCCTAAAAACACTACCCCAAACTCGTAGTAGTTTTGCAGAAACACCAGTTCGGGTACGTTATCATAAGCTATATATAAAGTGCCTATCAGCAAAATAATAGCGATCAGCCCGCCTAACAAGCCGTGCCAGATGCCATATAACAAAAACGGCTTGCGGATAAACCCTTTGGTAGCGCCTACCAGCTGCATTGATTTAATCAGGAAACGCTGTGAATAAATAGCCAGCCTGATGGTATTATTGATCAGGGCCACTGAAAGCACCACAAAAATACCCGCGAAAGTCAGGATGATCAAACTGATGGTAGTTACGTTCTGGTTCATCTGGTCAACCAACGATTGCTGGTATTTTACCTCTTTAATCAAAGGGTTTTTTAACAGTTCGGCCTTAAATTTTTCAATATCCTTGTTATTGGCGTAATCAGCCTTCAAATAGATATCTACCGATTGTGACAGCGGGTTATAACCTAAAAACTTTACAAAGTCTTCACCAAGATCTTTTTGAAGGTTACGGGCAGCCAGTTCTTTGCTCACATACTGGGTTTGCTTTACCATAGGATTGCCATCCAGCTGTTTTTGAAGCTGCAGCACATCGCTTTCGTGAGCGGCATCATCAACAAAAATATTCAGCACAATATTTTCCTTTACGTAGCTCGAGATATTTTTAGCGTAAACCAAAAACAGGCCTAAAAGCCCAACCATTAATAGCACCATGGCTATGCCAAATACAGTTGATATGTATATGGTTTTGGTTTTTTTTGAGGATGCGCTTGCTTCAAATTCTTCCATGTATTTGTTTTAGATATGAGGTTTGAGACATGAGATTTGAGACACGCTGTCTCCTCATGCTTTCATCATACTTGTGCGAAAATAAGAAACCCACCATAAAGGTAAAAGTTTATTGCTTATAATATTGTTTAATTACACCGTAGCTAAACAGATTTAACATTTATTAACACGGCCCGTTTGATTTCTGAACCATGATTTTTGTCTGAACTCAAATTTCAGGAAATTCAAGGAACGATCAGAATACTAAGCAAATTCTATAATTTTTTATAATTCCTTAAAATTCGAGTTCAGGCAATCCACCCAAATCCCAGTTCAAACAAATAAACCATCCAATTCTGATATAAATCTGAAGTACCAAACTTAAACAAAGCGGCATTGCAACTGTTATTCATCATTATGACAAAGCCAGCAAATCAAAAAGACAAACCTTCACCATCAGATACACCGACCGAAAGACCGGCAGATGAAGGGCATAAAAGCAAAGTACGTAAAGAAGATAAGCAATACCACGCAGATAACCCACATGGCGGTGATATAGCTCAAAAACATGAAAAGGAAGAGCAACCGGTACACCCGGTAAAGAGTGTGCCGAAATAAACCCCCTCTAAATCTCCCCCGGAAGGGGAGACTTTTAAAATTCAAATCAAGCCCTCCCTACCGGGGAGGGTTGGATGGGGCCGCTACCTCGCAATCCCCGCCGAGTTAAACTGCAGATCATAAAGTTTACGGTAATGGCCATTTTCAATTTTAAGCAGTTCCTGGTGTGTGCCCGTTTCCATGATCTCGCCATGGTCGAGTACAATAATCCTGTCGGCATTTTGGATGGTGGATAAGCGGTGGGCTATTACTATGGCTGTGCGGCCCTGCATTAGTTTGTTAATGGCATTTTGAATCAGGATTTCGGTTTCGGTATCTACAGACGAAGTAGCTTCATCCAGTACCAGGATAGCCGGATTATATACCAGCGCACGTATAAAGGAAATAAGCTGCGACTGCCCGGCCGACAGCGTTGAACCGCGTTCCATTACATTATAATCATATCCGCCCGGCAGTCGCTCAATAAAATCGTGCGCGCCTACATCTTTGGCGGCGGCTATAATCTCATCGCGGGTGATGGCCGGGTTATTCAAGCTGATATTGTTGGCGATGGTATCGCTAAACAAAAACACATCCTGTATCACAGTGGCTATTTGCGACCGCAGATAGCTTACATCATAATCATGAATATCATGCCCGTCAACTTTCACACAACCCTGCCCTATCTCGTAAAAACGGTTAAGAATATTGATTGTTGATGATTTGCCCGCGCCGGTAGCGCCCACCAATGCAAGTGTTTCGCCGGGTTTGATGTGGAAGCTGATGTTTTTAAGCACCCAGTTATCATCGTTATAGGCAAACCAAACTTTATCAAAACTGATATCGCCCTGCAGCCTGCCGGTGCGTAACGTACCTTTGTTTTCGGCAACCTCATCGGTATCCAGCACTTTAAAAATCCTGTCGGCGCCAACCATACCCATTTGCAGGGTATTAAATTTATCAGCCAGCTGACGGATCGGCCTGAACAGCATATTAAGCAATACGATAAAACTGGTGATCAAACCGGGGGTAATACCTTTACCAGATGCCGTAAGGGCAATCATTTGACTATCCGAGAGCATCCGTTTGCAACCGTACCATACTAACAGCCCCATACAAAGGGCAAACAGGATTTCCACCACCGGGAAAAATATGGAATAATACCAGTTTGAGCGGATGTTGGCATCGCGGTATTTTTCGTTTACGGCTTTAAACTTGCGCATCTCCTGGTCTTCCCGGGCAAAGATCTGGATCACGCTCATTCCCGAGATATGCTCGGCCAAAAAAGTGTTAAGCCTGGCCACCTGGGTGCGCACTTCCTGGAAGGATGATTTGATAGCCTCTTTAAATACATAGGTAGAGGCAAACAAAAACGGCATGGGGATGAGGGTAATCAGCGCCAGTTTCCAGTCCTGCCAAAGCATATAACCAATAACCGCTATTACCAGCAACATATCGCCCATAATAGAGATCAAACCTTCCGAAAATATATCGGCAATGGTTTCCAGGTCAGATACCGTACGGGTAATGAGCATGCCGATGGGCGTACGGTCAAAATATTTCAACCGCAAACTGGTGATATGGTTAAAAATATCTATCCGCAAATCGCGGATCACGTACTGGCCCAGCGCGTTGGTTAAATAAGTTTGATAATACTGGGCTATGGTTTGGATAAACAGCTGACCGATCATCAGCTCCACCATAAATACCAGGCCGTTATAGTCATCGTTCAAAATATTAACATCCAGCGTACGCTGAATAAGAATGGGCTGCAGCAGCGCATTGGCAGCAATAAAAATGGTGAGGAAAGTAGCAATGCCAAACGTTTTGTTGTATGGCTTAACATAGTGCATTACACGGCCCAGCAACCGCCAATCCAAAGCCTTTCCGGTTACGCCCCCCCCGCCCCCTGAAGGGGGTGCCTCTTGTTTGGTTTCTTTTTTTTGTTGTTTTGCCACTATCTCAAATGTAATTATAAATCATAAAATGTTTCCCCCAACTCTCCGCTATTGTTCCCCCTTCAGGGGGTTAGGGGGTTAGGGGGTATGGATATTTCACCTCTGTTAAATACAAACCGCAGGCCGGTACGCTGGTACCCGCGTTTGATCTGTTTTTACTCTCAATAATCTGGCGGATTCCTTCGGGTTTTATTTCGCCCCGGCCAATCATCATCAACGTACCAACAATAGCCCGCACCATATTACGTAAAAACCTGTCGGCAGTAATATGGAATACGATACCATTTTCTGTTATAACCCATTCGGCCCGGCTAATTTTGCAGTTATTGGTTTTTACCTGGGTATTTGATTTGCTGAAACAGCTAAAATCAACATACTGCATCATTGTGGCCGCCGCTTCGTTCATCAAATCCAGGTTGGGCATATCACGCAATTGCCATGAAAAGCCATTCAAAAACGGGTCTTTATTAAAATGGATATGGTACTGATAGGAACGTGCGGTGGCATCAAAGCGTGCGTGCGCGTCGGCGTGTACCGGGATAACGTTTTTGATGGCGATATCATAGGGCAGCAAGGCGTTTAGGCCCCCCCGCCCCCTGAAGGGAGTGCTCTCGAGCGGATTAGTCTCTCCTTCGGCCAAATGGACGTCGAAGTGTGCAAAAAATTCTTTGGCGTGAACGCCCGTATCGGTACGGCCGCAACCGGTTGTTTCTATAGACTGGCGTAGTACGGTGCTCAGGGCTTTGTTTAACAGTTCCTGTACGCTTACCGCGTTTTGCTGCACCTGCCAGCCGTGGTAATTGGTACCGTTATAGGCGAGTTCAATAAAATAGCGTTGTTGGCTCACAATGGCAAAGTTAACAATATGCCGGTGTTACAAACTCATAATTTGGTCATAGTGGCGCGGTGTACTTTAAATACATTTACAGGCAATAAGCAAAACATTTATATTTGCCCATATAATTTTTAACGCCATGCTGCAACGCATTCAAAGTATTTACCTTTTATTTGCCGGCCTTGTGCTGCTTGCCCTGTTCTTTTTCCCGCTTGCCCACAACGTTTATATTGATGATAAGCCATCAAGCATAATGGTTACAGGTATTTACCAGGATGTAAACGGTGTACAACAACACACTCAATCGTTTGTAGCGCTTTCGGTAATTACCGGCATCGTTGCACTTGTTCCACTGGTGATCATTTTCTTATATAAAAACCGCAAACAGCAAATAGCCTTATGTTACAGCGCCATGCTGGTGCTTATTGGTTACAGCTTTTGGATGGCCCAAACCGTTAAAAGCGCGGCAGGCAGCATCACGCTCGATACCCATACGATGGGTATCGGTTTATTTTTAACATCACTAAGCATTGTGCTGATCATCCTGGCCAAAAAAAACATCCAGAAGGATGAAAAACTGGTGCGTTCTGCCGACAGGTTAAGATAAGCTGCGGTAACCAGCTTGCGATAAACCCAGACCAAAAACACCTAAATCAAAGGATCTGTAGTTTCAAAATAGTTGTTGCTCTCATAGAAATTTTCACACGAATTACTTTTAAGCCGGACTCAATTAAACGAATTACACGAATGGTCATCTCTCTATTATCATACCATTCGTGTGATTACGATAATTCGTAACAATTCGTGTGCATTTTTTTTATTCTATATATACCGATAATTTTCGTGCCGGGTTAAAAGCGATCTCCCTGCCTGGCCGATAATAAAGGCATTACCAACATGTAAATTATGGGTAATTATTTAAAACCAGCTGAATTATAGAAACCCATTGCATAAAATTCCCTGTAAACCGAGTGTAAAAACGCCAGTTGGCTACCTGTTTTTTCATCTTAAAACCAGCTACAAGCCCAATATTTACCATTTAAACCGAACAAGAAGAGCGAGATTTATTATCAAACTCGCAATTAAGTTGCTTTTTTTCAGTAATTTAAAACAATTATCGCAATAATCACCACCCCTCCGTTTTAATTTAAGTACAGCTATTGCAATTAAAAATAATAAACACTATCTTTGCGCCCGATTTGGCGATGTTGCCAAATTCGTTATTTTAATTCATGAACAACCCATTTATTGAACTGGGAATCCGTCATGATATTGTTAATGCCATCTCTGAGTTAGGATTTGAAAATCCTACACCAATCCAGGAGCAGTCAATCCCGGTATTGTTAACAGGCAGCAACGATTTTGTCGGATTAGCCCAAACCGGGACCGGAAAAACTGCTGCCTTTGGCCTACCTCTGTTAGAACTGCTTGATTTCGAAGAAAATCATCCACAGGCACTTGTTTTATGCCCCACACGCGAACTTTGTTTACAAATCGCGAACGACATTAAGAACTACTCCAAAAAAATGAGCAACGTACACGTTGTTGCCGTTTATGGCGGAGCAAGCATTATGGATCAGTTACGCCAGATTAAACGCGGCGTACAGATTGTAGTTGCTACACCAGGGCGTATGCTTGATATCATTAACCGTAAGGCTATTGATTTTTCGGCTGTGAAGTATGTAGTATTGGATGAGGCTGATGAAATGCTCAATATGGGCTTTCAGGAAGACATTGATAGTATCTTATCTACCACACCCGAAGAGAAAAAAACCTGGCTGTTCTCGGCCACCATGCCTGCCGAAGTAAGGCGGATCGCTAAAAAATACATGACCGATCCGTTTGAGCTGACCATGGGCGCAAAAAACACCGGCAATGCCAACATTGAGCACGAGTACTATATTGTACGTGCCCGTGATAAATATGCCGCGTTTAAACGCATTGTTGATTTTAACCCTGATATTTTTGGTATCGTATTTTGCCGTACCAAAATTGAAACCCAGGAAATTGCCGAATCGCTGATTAAAGACGGCTACAATGCCGATTCGTTACACGGCGACCTTTCGCAACAACAACGCGATAAAGTGATGAAACGTTACCGTGAGCGCAGCCTGCAGTTGTTAATTGCTACAGATGTTGCCGCCCGTGGTATCGACGTTAACGACGTAACACACGTAATTAACTATTCATTGCCTGACGAGGTTGAAAACTACACCCACCGCAGCGGCCGTACAGCCCGTGCCGGTAAAACCGGTGTATCAATCTCGATAGTTAACGCTAAAGAGTTAGGTAAAATCCGCCAGATTGAGCGTGTTATCGGTAAAAAATTCGTAAAAGCGGAGATTCCAACAGGTTTTGATGTTTGTGAAAAACAACTGTTCTCTATCGTTCACAAAGTACATAACGTAACTGTAAACGAAGAGCAGATTGAACAATACCTGCCGCGCATTTACGATGAGTTTAAAGATATCACCAAAGAGGAGTTTATTAAACGCTTTGCATCTATCGAGTTTAACCGCTTTTTAGATTATTATAAAAACGCGCCCGATCTTAACGCTAACGTTGAAGAAGGCCGTAACCGGTTTGAAGATCGCGGCGAACGCGGCAACGGGGTTAGAGGTAACTATACCCGCCTGTTCATCAACCTTGGTTCGGTTGACGAGTTTAACCGCGGCGATTTGTTAGGTTACATCTGTAACACTACCAAAATAAGTGGCCGCACGGTAGGTAAAATCGACGTTAAAGGTGTTTATTCCTTCTTTGAAGTTCAGAACGAGGATGTTGATAAAGTGATGAGCAGCTTTAAAGATGCAGAATACAAAGGTCGCCCGGTAAGGATAGAAATATCCGGCGAAGGCACCAGCGAACGCCGCGAAGGCGGTTACCGTGGCGGCGACAGGCGCGAGGGCGGCTATCGTGGCGGCGAACGTCGTGAAGGCGGTGGTTACCGCGGCAGCGAACGCCGCGAGCACAATGGCGGTGGATTCCGCGATTTTTCAGGCAAACGCCGTGAAGATCGCCCGGAACGCAAAAGGAGATTTTAATTATCCCCGTATAAAAAACCACCGGGTGGGTTTTAAGTCAGAAGTCGAGAGTCTGGAGTTCAAAGTCAATAACACTTTTAACCTCAGACTTAGAACTTAAGACTTTCGACTTAAAACTCACAGGGTGGTTTTCATGAGCTTCCTTTAGTAAGAAGCATTAGTTTTAGTTTAGTTTTGTTAACAAAGCCTTCAGTACCGCTGCACACGGAAAACGAAGGCTTTTGTTGTTTTATAAAAGTGAGTCACTAAGCTGCTTATCAGCAAACCCAACAATTCAGCTTTCGGCCTTAAGCTTTCCGCTTTTAACCCAACTAACGGCTAAATTCAACAATATCTGAGTCGGGATAGCATAAAGTAAGCTTGCTATCTGTTAGCTCCTTAATAAAAAACTTAGTAAATGGGCGGCTCCCTTCGTACGAAGTATAAATGGTATCGCCCTTTACAAAATAATCCTCCTTGCTGGCCTGGCCATCATCCAAAATAAAGTTTTTATCGGTGATGGATAGTTTAATTGCGCCATCCTTTGATTTCCACTTACCCTCCAGCTTTTTGTTTTCTGCAGGCTCGGGAGCGGATGAACAGGCGTTCAACAAAAACATTGCTGTGCCGGCAACAAGTATTGGAACAAACTTTTTCATATAACAAACACGGATTTTTTTAAACGGGCTCCGCGCCCGTAATGTTTCAAATTTATTGCGCCGGTTTATCAACCAGTTCAGAGGCTTTCAGGTAAACGCGGTGACCTTTTTTATTCACATAAAAATAATGCGAATATTTATCAATGTAAATAGTTTGTCCGTTAGGGCCCACCTTTCCCGCGTATTTTTTATCGGCTACGGTGGCTGCTCCCTTGGCTGCAATTTCAGATGTTTTGTGGCCTATCTTCTTAGTGGTTTTACTGATCTTACCACCAAGCGTTGAGTCTTTATGTGTTTGGGCAAAACCTGGTGCAACCATAAAGGTACCGGCGGCAAACAGGGCTATTTTAAATAGATTTTTCATAAGTGACAGCAATTAAGTTTATTTTATCAAAATCAACTCAATTTCTCGGCCAAATTTTTCATTTCAATAACGGGAGGGCGTTTCTGATATAAAATAGCATAAACCGCTTCACAAATAGGGATGCTTACGCCGTACTGCTTATTAACCTCATGTAGGCAATTTACTGCATAATAGCCCTCGGCCACCATATTCATTTCCAACTGGGCCGATGTTACCGTATAGCCTTTACCTATCATATTACCAAAAGTACGGTTGCGGCTAAACTGCGAGTAGGCGGTAACCAACAGATCGCCCAGGTAGGCCGATTCTTTGATATCCCTGTCTATCGGGTGCACAGCTGCCACAAAACGTTCCAATTCGCGGATTGCGTTTGAGATCAGCACCGCCTGGAAGTTATCGCCGTAGCCTATGCCATGGCAAATGCCGCTGGCTATAGCGTACACATTTTTCAATACCGCGCCGTATTCTGTACCATAAATATCATCAGATACAATGGTTTTAAGGTAACGGGTATTGATCATCCCGGCAAAATCAGCGGCCAGTTTGGTATCGCCTGAGGCTATGGTGAGGTACGATAATTTTTCAAGAGCCACCTCTTCGGCATGGCATGGACCGCTGATCACCATAAAATCACAAAACGATATATCGTATTTTTGATGCAGAAACTCGGCAATGATCAAGTTTTCGTCGGGTACGATGCCTTTAATGGCCGATACTATTTTTTTACCTTTCAGATCTGCCGGGCTGATATCCTTTAGCGCGTTTTTTAAAAACGCGGCAGGTACATTCAGCAATATGGTATCGGCAGCTTCAATCAGCGGCTTTAAGTCGGTTGATATGTTTTGCTCGGGCAGTTTAATCTCCACCGAACTTAAATAATGCGGGTTATGGGCAAACTTCCGCAGGTGATCAACAGCTTCGGCATTACGCATCCACCAGAATATCTCTTTGGGACTGGTATTATCGATCAGCATTTTGATATTGGCCGTAGCCCAGCTTCCCCCGCCTACAACTGTGATCTTATTAATCTTTTTATCCATTAACTCAATAATAGCAATATCGCCGTGTGGTTATCATCGGCTAAGCAAATTAATGAAATATTATGCAGATTGATGGCAAGACTTTTAGATGCGGGATTTAAGGTTGGAATTGATTAAATTTGTGTAGAGCAACAACGAGAGCATGACAACAGTAACGGTAGATATTATAAATGAGAAGGCTATGAAACTCCTGGAAGATATGGAGCTTCTTCAGTTAATCCGTGTACGTACTACTTCTATAGATCCTTCTGTTAATAAAACCTGGATTGCTAAATATAAAGGAGCAATGACCCAACAAACGTTACACGAAGTTGACACCCAATTAAAAGAATTGAGAGACGGATGGGAATAAAATATCTTTGGGATAGTAATACCGTAATTTATTTTCTACAGAAATTATTTCCTTCTAATGCAGAAAAGGTCATTGATGATTTATTAGTAGACAGTATTCCTGCAATTTCAGCAATCACTGAAATTGAATTGCTTTGCTGGAAAACAACATCTTCTACTGATCTTCAATTAGTAAATGATTTCATTGCAAATGTGACGATTATTGAACTCGAAAACGCAATAAAACTTAAAACAGCTGAAATTCGCAAAACAACTAAAATAAAACTGCCTGACGCTATCATCGCCGCTACAGCACTAATTCATAACCTGACACTTGTTACGAGAAACGTCAAGGACTTTGATAGGATCAACGGATTAAAAGCCATCAATCCCTGGCAATAAACTCGATGCCAAAGGTTTAGTTCGGCGCAACCTGTGGTTCAAAACCGTGAAAGTTTATAACCTCCGGGCAATTGGGTTTAAGTTGAAAACTTAAATTATGGTACACCACAGGTTACGCTGAGCTAAACCCGCGGCAGTAGTTTTTAAACCACCAATGCCCGGCAAGCCGGGCATTGGTGGTTTAATGTTTTCATCTGCACATCTAAAATCCGCACATTTGCACATCCACTACTGTTTATTATCGGCGTTAAACAGTTTAGATTTATCTACCTTTTCAACCTGCTGCCCGTCAGTCAGTGTTTTGGATATTGCCGAGAAAGGACCCGAGACCACTTCCTCTCCGCCTTTTAATCCGGATAATACCTGGATGTAGGAGTCGTCCTGGATCCCTGTGGTTACCTGCACCTGCTTTATTTTTCCGGCATTTAATACAAATACATATTCTTTGGCAACCGGGCTTATCTGCGGCTTGCTTTTATCGTCGTCAGTTTTTGGAGGGCCGTCATTTTGCTTTTTCTCCTCGCGGGTAGTTACTGATTGAATAGGCACCGATAAGGCCCTGGCCGAATTGGTACTGATATCAACAGTAGCCGTTAATCCCGGGCGAAAGGGTGATGGGTTATCTGCTGTTTTCTTCAACAGCGCAGTGTACGATGCAGGGTTGATCCTTACCTTAACCGTAAAGTTGGTTACCTGGTCGGCCGAAGTACCTACCACGTTGGCCGAACTGCCTATTTCTGTAACCACACCGCTAAACTTTTTACCTAAAAAAGCATCGATCTCAATTTTTGAAGAATCGCCCAAAGCAATCCTGTTGATATCGTTTTCATTCACATCAACATTTACATCCATTTCGCTCAGATCAGATATGGTCATGATCTGGGTACCGGCAAATTGCTGGGTACCCAGCACACGTTCACCTTTTTCGATAGATAATTTAGATACCACACCATCAACAGGCGAGTAAATAGTGGTTTTGGCAAGGTTATCCCGGGCTTCCTTAACCGAAGCCTGCGACTGGGCCAAACCATATTGCGATCCAACTACATTTTGCCTGGCTGCTTCCAACGCTGCTTTCGCGTTTTCATAAGCTGCTTTGGCATTTTCAAATTCAGATACGGTAAGTACCTTATTATCATAAAGTTCCTTGCTGCGTTTGTAGATACCAACCTGGTTGTTGTAAGTAGCCTCCGCCTGTTTTACCATCTGATTGGTGTTGCCTACGCTTGCTTTTTGGGTATTGTATGATGCCACGGCGCGGTCATACCCCGATTGTAAAATATCCGGCCTGATCTTACAAAGCAGCTGGCCCTTTTTCACCACGTCGCCCTCTTTAATTGGCAATTCAACCACCTCGCCAGATACCTCCGGACTGATCTTTACCTCCACATGGGGTTTAATTTTGCCACTTGCCGATACGGTTTCATTAATCATCCGTGTTTCGGCCTTTTCTACGGCAACCTGCGTTAAGGCAGGCTTACCAATTAAACCGGTTACTTTGGCTACGATCAGCAGGACGATCAATGCGCCAAGGCCTATCAGAATGTATTTAGTAGTTTTTCCCATGACGGTGAATTATTGAATATTTTATGGTTTTAGTTTTTAATTAAAGGGTTATCGGGTTACCTAAATAGTAATCAATCACTTTGCTCCTGAAAATTACCTGGTATTGCGCCTCAATCATATCAAACTGCGATTTATTGAGGTTTGTCTGCGAGGTATTATAATCAAGCGAGTTAACCAGGCCTACCGTATAACGTTGTGATATGGTGTTGAAAGCAGCCTTATTGGCATTGTAAGTTTGTGTTGCCGATTGGAAACGTTTATCCGCGGCCTGCAAATCCCACACGGCCTGGTAAATAATTTTGCTCAGGTTATTACGGGCAAGCTGCGCGGTTACTTCGGCATTTTGATTTTGCAGTTTCGCCTTGCGCACAGCGGTACGGGTAGTAAAGCGGTTAAAGATCGGGATCTGTAAACTCAGGCCAAGTGCCTGGTTAAAGTTATCGCTCAACTGGGTAAAAAACGGGTTGCTTCTAAAGTGGATGCTGCCGGTTGCCGGATCGGTAAAAGCTGTATTCTTTGCATCCGAAAAATAAGATCCGGCAGCGCCAAAAAGTACAACCGATGGGTAATAACCGCCCTGCGCTATTTTAATGCCCTGCGCGGCCGCTTTTTGGCGCTGTTCGGCCAAAAGCACATCAGGGTTTACGGCGAGCGCTGTTTTTACAACATCCTGGGCATCGTAAAGTACCTTAACATCTTTTAATTTACTGATATCGGGCCTTTCAACCTTAATGCCGGTTGCAGGGTCCATTTCCATATACTGCTTCAGTGTTAATAACGATTGCTCCAGCTGGTTCGCGGCATTGGTATAATTTAACTCGTTGGTTGACAACTGTGCTTTAGCCTGCGACAGATCGGCAAGGGTTTGGTTACCTACATCAAAGTTTTTCTGCGCACGATCTAATGCTATTTTCGAAATATCTATTTGCTGCTGAGCCGCTGTAACCAAATCCTGGTTGGTTAATACCAGCAGGTAAGTTGTAACAACATTCAGTATCAGATCGTTTTTAACCTTTGCCACATTGGTTTTATCAGCATCAAGCAAAAGCTTGTTCTGGATAACGGTATTACGCAACTGCCCGCCCTGAAACAAGGTAACCTGCGAGGTGAAATTACCGTTAACCGCCAAAATGCGCTGGTTACTGAACTGGTTGGTAGAGGGGTCGATATTACGGCCAAAATTAAATGAGGTTTGCGGGCTTACACTTAAGTTGGGCAACTGGTTGTTTTTTGATTGCTTTACGTCTTCGGCTGTAATGGCTTCGGTAAACTGGGCCTGTTTAATGGTCAGGTTCCGTTCAAGCGCCAGGTCAACCGCTTTTTGCAAACCTATTACCTCCTGTGCTCCTGCATTAAACCCAAACGCGGCAAGTATAATGGTGCAAATGAGCGTTGCCTTTAGTGATAGTAGTTTTAGTTTCATAAGGTTTTTCTATACAATGTTAAGCAACTGTTCATTACATTGCAGCGTTTATCTTTGTTAAATGTTGTTAATCGGGAATAAAACACAATTGTCTTGATCCGTATGTATCTGGTTAAAACTCCGCGGCTGCTAAAAAAGCTTTATCCCGAACTGATCTGGGATGTAAACCAAACTACCCCTTGTATTTATCTCACTTTTGACGACGGCCCTATACCAATTGTTACACCGGCGGTGTTAAATATTTTAAAACAATATAATGCCAAAGCCACCTTTTTTTGCATTGGCGATAACGTGCGCAAACACCCCGACATTTTTGAAGCAGTAAAAGCGGACGGCCATGCCATAGGCAACCACACCTTTAATCATTTAAAAGGCTGGAAAACCGAAACGCAAACCTACCTTGATAATTTTTTAAAAGCCGATGAATTACTGGATACAACGTTGTTCAGGCCTCCGTACGGGCGAATTAAACGGGCACAGATCAAAGCATTAAAAGAGGCGAAACCCGGACTGAAAATTTTTATGTGGGATGTATTAAGCGGCGATTTTGATATAGACCTCAAGCCGGAAGATTGCCTGAAAGGTGTGCTGAAATATACTGAAGCCGGATCGATGGTGGTATTTCATGATAGTATCAAAGCTTTTAAACGACTGGAATATGTACTGCCCAGGGCTTTGGAAGTTTGGAGTAAGCAGGGATATAGTTTTGGCCCCCTAACACCCTGAAGGAGGAACATTAGCTACTGAAGGGCGAAATTTTACACTTGCGCTCATTTGTAACGAGCGCTTAATATGGGTTTACGTTTATAACGCAAACCGCGCGATACAATCGCGAAACCACGTTACGCACTCGTTACAAACGAGCGCAAATTGAAATTCACTCAAAAAAAGCTACACTTTTTGAACTATTGCCGAATTATCTTTCCTTTGCAGCCATGAGCAACGAACTCACCGACAAAGCATTTTGGGCCGGTTACTGGGAATCGAAAAAAGACCTGGCTTTTAATGTGCCGGCTAATTATACTTTTCATAAGCTGTTAAAAACAGTTATCGATAGCAACAAACCGGTAACGGCTATTGAGCTGGGAGGCTTTCCAGGTTACTTCGCCATCTTTTTAAAAAAGTATTTTGGGCTAAAAACAACCTTGTTCGATTTTTATGTCCACCCCAAAGTACTTAAAGAAGTGCTTGATGCTAACCAACTCGCCCCCGGTGATATCACTGTAATAGAAGGCGACCTGTTTAAATACCAACCCGAAAGTCAATATGATCTCGTATTATCCTGCGGGCTGATAGAGCACTTTAACGATACTAAAGATATTATAGAAAAGCACCTTTCATTTTTAAAGCCGGGCGGTACACTGTTTATTACCCTGCCAAACTTTACAGGTGTTAACGGCTGGGTGCAACGCAACTACGATCTCAACAATTACCAAAAGCATAACATCAACAGCATGAACCCGGCTTTGCTGGCCAATTGCTGTAAAGAGCTTGGATTAAAAAATGTAAAAGCTTATTATTATGGTAAGTTTTCGGTTTGGCTGGAGGATAAGGCTAATAAGCCTGCTTTGGCTAAAGCTATTACTAAACTGGTTTGGATTGCCGGTAAGCTGTTTACAAAGATAGTCCCGGTTGAATCGAGGGCTTTATCTCCATATATTGTAGTTACTGCAACTAAAGCATTGTGAGCGATAGTAACGCCGCTAAGTTTTAAAACTCAGCAAGGTTGAAAAAATATTAACATTCAGGATTTTCTAAAGTCTTTATAAATAAAGGCTAACCTATTCGTTGCTTTATAAACCTTACCACGCGTTGCATCAAGTTCCCTTTCCTGTTTGCCAGGAAATGCTTGATAGCTTTATAAGCCTCTTCATCTTCCTTAATCACTTCCGGAAATTGTTTTACAGGTTTACGCGCCATTTGCACCTGGTAAATATTCTCGTTGTTTGAGTGTACGCCGCTGCCATCATGTCCAATATTCTGGATAAGCGATTGCGAGGGGTTAAGCGTTAAGCCGTTTTTTAAAAAGATAGACGCATACCAGCGGATTGCCCACGAATTATTTTTGCCTGCCTTAAACTGCTGGATCTGTTTCCAGAAATTCATTTTACCTTCAATAGAGAAACGGGCTATTTTCAGCGTATCAAACTGCACAATCAGTTTATCAACATCCGGCTCAAAATTACGCCATGCACGTGCCCATGTGGCCCAGCCCCAGCTGGTGGCGGCGCGGTAAAAAAAGGTATCGGGCAGGGTTTTATCATGCAAGTTGTACATGTAGGCGCCAATATGCATTACCCGCTCCTCGTTAGCATATTTATTGAGCGCGTCGTTAAAATACTGTAAGGTATAGGGCGACGAAAGCAGGTCGTCTTCAAAAACAATCACTTTACCATATTCATAAACTAACTGGGTGACACCGCTAATCACAGATTCGGCCAGTCCGAGGTTATGCTCGCGCAAAATAACTTTTACCGATTTAAAGCCGCTTACCTCTTTTACCAGTTCCCTTACCTCGTTAACCTTGGCATTATCGGCAACCGTTTTGGCGGCATCGCAAAATATATACAGGCGTGTTTCGTCGGCCAGTAAATTTTGCTGCAAATAACTGATGGTACGGCGGGTATGATCGGGCCGGTTGTAAACAAAAAGAGCTATGGGGGCAAGGTTTTGCATGTTGTTTTTCAAGGGCATATTGGTTAGCAGCATTATAGGGCAACAGCCATGTCAATACATTTTCAAACCGGTAATACGTGAACAAAATTATACCTAAAACCCCGCTGTACAAAAACAAATACACAATTTGTTTTACCCTTCAGATTTTACGGTGAAGGTGGTTCGCCTGTTCAATTGCCGCCCGGCGGGGTTATCCTTACCGTTTGGTAATTTATTGGGTGCAACAGGTACCCGCTTTCCATAACCCCTCGCGGTGATGCGACCTGGTTTAACTCCCTTAAGCAAAAGGTAAGATACGCAGGCCTCGGCCCGCTTTTGCGATAATTTAAGATTACCGGCATCACTGCCTATGCCGTCGGTATGCGAGGCAAGTTCTATTATTATTTTAGGATTATCGGTCATGATCGCGGCCAGTTTATCTAACGTGGCGAACGATTCGGGGCGTAAGTTGGCATTACCAAAATCAAAGTAAATATCATCAATCCTGATAGGCTGGTTAACCTTGTAACTCTGCATACAGATATCCGGATTGATCAACGTATCAATACCCGGCCTTACAACAGGCGCCGGAACCGTTTTGGTAAAATATCCCTTCTGCGAAATCTCTACCTGGTAGCGAGGCAGCTTCTCTTTTACTTTAAAAAAATAATTGCCGCCGGTGTCGGTAACCGCTGCCAGAATTCCCCGTTTTATGGCCGGATCTTTAAGCAGCACCCTTGCGCCTGCCATACCCTTACCGCTGCCGCAATCTATTACCTTACCGTTAATATACAGGGCCTGGTACTGCCCCGTAAACAGACTTAAACAGCAATCAGAACCGCGGGCCGAGCTCAGGTAAAACTTATTGGCATTGTTGGGATCGAGGTTATAGTACAGGTCGTCTTTAGATGAATTAACCGGGTAGCCCAGATTTGCAGGTACCGACCAATGCCCAAAATCGCCGTCGCTGCGGTAAATATCAAAGCCGCCCATACCGGTGAACCCCGTCGAACTGAAAAACAGGGCTTTGTTGGCCTGGTCATAACAAGGCGACTGTTCATCATAAACCGTGTTTACGGTGTTGCCCAGGTTACTAACGGTTGTGGGCTGCCCATAATCGTCAAGGTCACTTTCCCAGATATCATCGCCGCCTTCACCGCCCGGCCTGTCCGACGAGAAGAATAAACGCCTGCCATCCGGCGTAACATACGGGTGCTTGGCGTTAAAGCCTTCGGCATTAGCGGTATTATTCAATTTTTCGGGCTGTTGCCATACGCCGCTTACTAATTTACTTAAGTAAATTGCAGATACAGTTTTTCCGCCCTTTTTATACCAGCGTGTAAGATACATGCGGTCGCCGTTCCCCGTTAAAGCCGGGGTAGCATATTCTATCTGGCTGTCCTTATCAAAGGCACCAAAATTGGTTGCCAGGGCCCTGGTAGAGTCAAGGATGGCCGAACTGTAAATCCGGTTGGTATAAAATTTATCTTTCTCCAGCATCCGCGATGAGGTGAACCAGTAGCGGCCCAGATTTACAGATAAAGCATAATCTCCCTGGTCTTTATTCAAAAATACCAATGGCGAAACCTCCACCGCCCTCGGATTTTCAAGCTGCTTCAAGGCATATTGGCAAGAGGTGATTTCCTTCCTGGCAAGCGCGAGGTACTTTTCGTCGGCTCCGGTACTGATAAACCGGTTCAACTGCTCCAGGGCCTCGTTATATTTACCATTGGCTTGCAAACTGATGCCATACCACAGCGGGGTAAGCGGATATTGTTTAACTGTTTCTCCGGAGTTGGCAAGGATGTACCATATGGCCGCGTCGGTATAATCTTTATACAGGCGGTACGATTCGGCCAGGTGATAAATAATATAAGGGGTTGCCCCTTTTTTTGACGGGCTGCTTTTACCGGCTCCCTGGTTAGCAGGCAAGCCGTTTTTTACAATGGCAGTGGTACCCTCGGCAATATGCCTGTAATAAAACGCGGCTGTGTAATACTCCTGGCGCTTAAAGGCCGAGTCGGCCAGGGCTCGGTAACCGGCCGATTGCGCGAAGCCTATCGCCGGAAAAAGTAAAGAAATGAGATAAAGTAAAAACTTCTTCATATTATATCCTTGGGCAAATTGGAGCCAGAGAATCGGTGTAACGGCTGAATATATAGCTGATTGAAAGTTCGAAACCACCGCGGCCTGACGTAACGGCGCGAAGTCCGGAAGTGTTAAAATCGTAACTGGCGCCTATCATCATCCTGTGGAGGTGGTAACCAACGTTGGCAATGGCGGCGTCCTGCAGGCGCATCATACCGCCAAGCACTAAACCATTATCATCGGCAAATTTAAACTCAGAATAAATACCGAACGCTTTGATCTGCCCCTGCCCCTGTTTAATATAAACAGCGTTGGGGATCAAATCGAACGAATCGGAAGCTTTGATGCGGATACCGCCATGGGCCGTAAAACGCACAGGTAATTTACTGGAAATGCCCCCCGAAGCAAAGGGATCACGCACATCGTTGATATGGTTAACCGCAGCGCCGGCAAACAGGTTGGCTTTGTTCATCGGGTCGGCATTGTAATAATAAATACCGGCACCGGCATCAAACACGGTATTTGACGAGTAGCCGAACGTTTCAAAATTAGGCAACGTAGGGTCGAAACCGGTATTGGGGTCGTATTGGTTATCAGACTGCAGCTTACCCGGATCAAAACTGCGACTTATTACACCGGCCTGTAACCCAAAATGTAACCGCTGGTTGCCATCTCCTGATAAGGCGATACCGTACCCAAATGAGGCCGCGGCGTTAAAGTAATTGTAACCTGCTGTGCCCGCCTTCTGATCAAGTATATTTAAACCGATACTAACTTTATCGGTAGGTTTTGTGTCAACCGATACGCCTGCCGTGCGGTAACCGTTGCTGATATTTGCCCATTGATCTCTGAAATTAGCCGAAAGACGTGTCTGGCCGTCAAAAACACCTGTTAAAGCCGGATTTAGCCAAAGCGGATAAGCGTAAAACTGCGAAAAGTGCGGGTCGACCTGCGCCTTAACTACGCCCGCCGTAGCCAATTGCAACGCTATTGTAAGTGTAAGTAATAATTTTTTCATCGTAATAGCGTAATTGTGCCTTTTTTAGTCAGTTGCTCCCCATTGTTCATCACCGCTTTCAGATAATATACATAAACGCCCACCGGCATCAATGATCCTTTAAAATAGCCGTCCCAGCCCCTGGTAATATCAGTTGTTGTAAACATTTGCTGCCCCCACTGGTCATACACATAAAACGACATGGTTTTTATGTTTTTTCCGTGTACATAAACCACATCGTTATTACCATCGGCATTGGGGGTAAAATTGTTGGCTACAAATATCAAATTGTTATTATCGATAGTAGTGGCCGTTACTGCCGCCGAAGCGTCGCTAAGCGTACAATCTGTGGCGCCGAGCGCTTTTACGGTGATGGTTACCGCTTCGTTTACATCAAGCCCGCTTATAGTATGGCTTAACCCGTTAGCGCCCGAGCTTGGGGTTTTATACGTTGTACCGTTATCGGTACTCACCTGGTAAGTGGTAGCGCCGGGTACGGCATCCCATTTAAAGGTTACGCTGGAGGCCGTAACTTCGCCTGCGGTAACTACCGGTGCATTAAGCGGTTTGGTTATTGTTACCGGCACGGCAACACGGGTGTTAGATGTACAACCACCGGTATTGGTAGCTTCAACATAATAGGTTTTTGCCGCATTTAAACCAGGGGTAACATAGGTAGGGCCTTTAGCCAGCAAATTTCCGCCGGTCGCGGCATCATACCATGATATTATTGAATTATCTCCGGTAACAGTTGCCGTTAAGGTTGCCTTCGTACCCGGACAAACGGAAACGCCCCCGGCATTTATTGAGGTAACTACCGGTAGATCAACAGGGGTAACACTAATTGCAGTAAGAGTTGGCGAAGTACAACCGGTTGTGGAGTTTACCCCGCGTACGTAATACGTTATAGGGCTTGGAACGTTGCTGATCGTAAGGGAGCTGCCCTTAAATACCAGGCCACCGGTAGGGCTGCTTAACCACTGGTAGTCAACACCACTTTGCGCGTTTTTTATACTGATAGTTTTAGCTGATCCTTTACAGACTTTAATGTTGGTTTGATCAAATTGAGGGGCCGCGGGTAATGAGGTCACGTTAACCAGTATAGTTGCCAGCGAACTGCCGCACGAGCCATCTGATGCTTCAATATAATAAGTTTTGTTTGCGTTTAAAACAGGTGTTGTATACGTGTTTGAGGTTGATAGAACAACTGTTTTAGCTGGCGAATCATACCATTTATAAGTAAACCCAGCCAGGGCTGTAACCGCTAAAGTAGCCGGATTGCCTGTACAAACGGTAACCTGAGAAGCAGTTGGCGTTGGCTGTGGTGGCAGCGGCGAAACCGAGAAAAGAATCGCATTACTAACCGTTGGCGTAGTACAAGCGCCCGACGATACCATACGGCGATAATAAGTATTTTTACTTAAAACAGGCGGATCGTAGTTTTTAGCGCCTGCACCGTTAATATCTGTAAAATTGATGTTATCTGTTGATGATTGCCATTGGTACACAAAAGTACCGTCACCCCCTGCAGGCGCACTGCCTGTGATGGAAGCAGGATCACCGGCGGAACAGAACCGGGTTACCGACGGCGCCGAAATACCGTTGTTAGTTACCGAGCGGATGGGGCGCACGGTTACATCATAATAAGAATCAAACGCGGTAACCCCGGCGGTGATTGTACGGCGGCGCAGACTGTAAACTATACTTGAAGCGCCTCCGTTGGTTAATGATGAGGTTATATAATCTTTTAGTTTATTGCCGCCGGGGGCGCTGACCCAGTTCCCATTGCTATTGACCTGCCACAAGAAGCTATCGGGAGCATGATTTTGTACGTCTCCGTTAAGCACGGCGGCCGCGGCCGAACAAATGGTTATGGCCTGAACGGGTGCAGGTTGACTTACAATATGATGCTTAAAAAATATAAGATTGCGGCTAAAAAAAATGCCGGAATTAGCGCCCGTAATGTTAAAGCCCGAACCGGCGGGCTTCCGGACATCGTTTACCCCGCTAAAACAGGCAAGCGGAACAGATAACAGGCCAAAGATTGCCCATAAAAAAGGTTTATATAAAAAGGAAGGCATCAGGTTGCATAGCTTAAATTAATGGATAATGATAATAATTATCCGTGGTATTATTGTATTTTCGGCATATTTTAACCAAGGAGCAAGCACTTTTAAACCCTGACGCAACTTTAAAGGAACTTAAGAATTATTTAGTCGAGCCTTAAAAAGTCAATAATTAAGGATTGATATAATAGATGGTTGTTGTGTGTTTTTTGGAAGAGCTGAACGAAGTGAAAAAAAAGCGCCAAAGATTGTTTTTCCAGATATTCATCATTCTTTTGAAGTTCATAGCAGCAGCGGCGAGCATCACATTGATGTTATGTAAAAGTTACGGCTCAGGCGGTGATCTGTTTTCAAATGGCCGATCTTAGGTTCGATGGCGGCTCTTTTGGTGAAGCCTTCCTTTAATTTGTTTTTTCGATAAGCCGTTAGTTTATTGCTGAAGGTTTTTGGGGTATGGATAGTGGTTCCCAGTACCTCTTTCCTTCCCCGGTAGCCTCTGTCAACAAATGCTTCTTTGAGTTTATGTCCGGTGAGCCTTTGCTGCTGTTCCAGGGCTGCATCCAGCGTATGTCCGTCGTAATCGTTCCCCGGGATGTTCAATGCCCCGATAATCACGCCACTGTTTTGGGTAACCGTAATCGATACTTTACTGCCGAACTCATACTTTTTATGCTCTTTGCCCTTGCTGATGCAAGCCACATCCGGTTCATGAAGGCTATAAAACTTGTTCTTGTCCTGCCGTTTTTGACGGAGCACCCGTACAAACAGCTCCAGATCGGTTTTGTAACTTTCTGCCGGTAATTTCCTTTGCAGTTCCCTTACCAGCCTGCCTGCTATCGTTTTTACTTTCTTATCGGCTTTCCTTGCTTTTGCCCCGTTTTTAGGGTGGTTCCTGAAGCGCTGCTCGATACCAGGCTTCTTCAAAGTACGGGTATAACGCTGCCGGAGTTCTATGCCTTCTTTGTCGGCTATCGCTATACATTTTTTGATGATCTTCCGGTGCAGCTTGCTATCGGTAGGATAAGTGATATTCTTCTCCTGTACGGTGGTATCTATGCTTGCTTTATCTTCCTTGCCGCCTTTGCCATTGATCCGGATACTTTCCTTGAATATCAGTTCTACGCCTTCTTCCCCGATCCGGTTACGGAAGTGCACCAACTCAGATGCTTCACAGGGGGCTTTGGCTGTAAATACCTGCTCTCCGCTAAAGTATTGATAATACGCATTCTCCGCCCATTGTTCTACTACGCTTTCGTCACTCAGGTTACGGATGTGCTTGAGCATCAAAAGCGCCACCATCAGGCGGATCGGTTTGGCCGGACGGCCAAAGTTCTCTTTATAATGCTTCTTAAAGCTATCATCGAACAGTTGCCAGTTAACATGATCTGCTAAAATGTACAGCGGATGTTTGTTCGACAATTGTTCCTTTAAGCCCGATTGTAAAAAACTGAGTTGGGTAGTATTTATAGGTTTGTTGAGCATAAATATCTGCAAGCTTTTGATACTAATATAGCAAAAACCTGCAAATACCTATACTGTTTTTATTTATAATTTATTGATAGTCAAATTGTTAAACTTTTTTTAAGGGACGACTAATTATAAAAAAGGCATCCATCGGGTGCCTTTTTTGTTGATATTAGCATATGCCTAAAAACCGGATCACCTACCTTATTTTAATTTTCGCCACCATTATTCTCGGCCTGTTATCCCGGCATTTTAAAGTCATCCCGCTATTTATTGGTGATGTTTTGTATGCTACGATGGCTTATTTTATGTTACGGTTTATGCTTGTTGATAAGCCAGTTAGATTTAGTGTGATTGCGGCTTTAATATTTTGCTTTGCGATAGAGTTTAGCCAGCTTTACCAGGCACCCTGGATAAATGATTTACGGCATACTCTTTTGGGGAGACTGGTTTTAGGACAAGGATTTTTATGGAGTGATTTGTTGTGTTATGTGGTTGGCGTAGGGCTGGGTGTTGGGGTTGATTTTAAAAGGAAGAGTGATTTTAATTAAACTAATGTTCTTTCCTCAAAACAAACTCGTCTGTTTCCCTTTCCTCGGTACAAATAAGCTATAGTCATACTCAGGCATCTGCCTGTCTGCCATAAAGCGCTTGCAGGCCATTTTAAACATTTGGTGAATGGACTCGGCAATCTTACCATCGCCGCTCATCCGGCGGCCGTAATCGCTGTCGTTAAGCTTTCCATCATGGGTGGAGCGGATCATGTTCAGTACTTTTTCTGCCTTATCAGGAAACGCCTTGTAAATCCAGTCGCTGAAAATTTCGGCTATACTGCCGTTCAGCCGCACCATGGTAAAGCCTGCTGCCAAAGCGCCTCTATCGGCTGCTGCGCGGATAATATTGGGTACTTCGTTGCTGTTCAGTCCGGGGATGATAGGCGCGGCCATCACCCTTACCGGAATGCCTTTTTCAGATAGCTTCTGGATTACCGATAAACGTCCGGTAGCTGTTACGGTGCGGGGTTCCAGCTTTTGGCGCAGCTGTTCATTTAATGAGGTGATGGATACGTTTACATGCACCAGGTTGTGCCTGGCCATATCGGTAAGGATGTCGATATCCCTTAATATCACATTGTTTTTGGTAATGATACTTACCGGGTTTTTATATTTCCAGAAAACCTCGAGCAGCCGTTGGGTGATGCCCAATTTGCGCTCCACCGGCTGATAACAATCGGTATTGCCGGATAGCATAATGCAAACAGGCCTGTAGTTTTTTTTATTGAAATATTGCTCCAGCAGTTCAGGAGCGTTAGGTTTGATGATAATTTTGCGCTCAAAATCCAACCCGGCGCTAAAGCCATAATATTCATGACTGTTGCGGGCATAACAATAGATACAGCCGTGCTCACAGCCCTGGTAAGGATTGATGGAATACATATGGCTGAGATCAGGACTATTGGATTCGCTTACAATTTTTTTTGGTGTTTCTTCAAAAAGCCGGGTATTGCTGTCGATGAGCAAGGGCTCGTCGAGGCCCTCGATATGATCAAGCACATAGCTGTTTTTCAGGTACTTATTGTGCGTGTTTACCTGTGCGCCGCGCCCCTTAAAAAATTCAGGATTTTCCTCGTGTGACATCGAACAAATTTGCTAAATAAATTAGCAAATTACAATTCTATCAGTTTATTTTTTATGCTGTATAAAACCAGGCCTACGCGGCTTTTGATTTGTAGTTTTTCAAAAAGCTGGTCGCGATAACTGTCGACCGTGCGTACGCTGATGTTCATGGCTTCGGCAATTTCCTTGTAGGTAAGTTCTGTACCGGTAAATTTTAAAAACTCAATCTCGCGGGGATTAAGTTTGATATTTTCGAGTTTGTTATTAAAATTGGTAATGAGGTGGCGGGTAACAAACTCCGGGTAATAAAGCTCCCCCTGCGAAACTTTCAGCAATGCTTCTTCAACCTCATATGGTTCCGAGTCTTTTAAAAGGTATCCTTTAACCCCCATTTTTACCATGAGCAATACCTTTTCGGCATCTTCAAACATGGATAAGATAATGATACAAACCTCGGGGTGTTTGCTGCGCAGCCATTGGGTGGTTTCAATACCATCCATCACCGGCATGCTGATATCAAGCAATACGATATCAGGAATGATACCGCGGTTAATGGTATCTACCAGTTCCTGGCCGTTGGCGGCTTCAAATAATATATGGTAACGCTTAAAATTGCTAACAAGGGCGGCCATGCCGCTTCTAAAAAGTTTGTGGTCATCAACCAGGGCTATTTGAATGGGTTCCGTTAGCATAATTTTTTTGCACCAGGGGGTTGAATGATAAATTTATCCGGCAACCTTTACCTAATGAACTATCAATATTTACAGTTGCACCAACTAAAGCCGCCCTGTTTTCAATGTTCCGCAGCCCCGAACCTCCCTTACCCTCAACCTTTTCGGTATTGAAACCAGCGCCATCATCTTCAATGAGCAAATTAAACATTTGCTCATTATAATACAAACTGATTTTTATGCTTGCGGCTTTGGCATATTTTAAGGTGTTATTAACCGCCTCCTGGAAAATGCGGAACAACACCAGTTCGCGCTGCTCACCGAGGCTATATTTATCCCCCTCAACCCTCAGTTCGGCATTGATCACGCCACTGCGCGTTAAGCGTCCAACTTCTGTTTCCAATACATTAACCAATCCCTGCTCCCCAATGTGCTCAAAACTCATACTTTTCGACAGGTTTCGCAAATCATTAATGGCCTGGGCCACCAGCTCGCGGTTTTCGTTTACTCTTGCCTTTTTATCCTCATCCAAACTATTGTTCAACAACCCGAGATTAAGTTTCACAAACGACAATACCTGGGTGATGTTATCATGAATTTCACGACTGATATCATTAAGGGTTTGCTCCTGGATCTCGATCTGGGTTTTAAGCATTTCCTGTTTAAAAGAAGCCTTGAGCTGCTCCTTTTCGAGCAGGTTTTTATTTTGCTTCTTTTGATAAACAAACATAAAGCTGATAATGAACACCCCGAGCAACAACATAAGGGCGGTACCGGCTATAATTATGAGGATAAACTGTTCTTCCTGAAAGAGCATATAAAGGCTAACGATAATAGAAAGTTTAAGGCAAATGTGGTTATATTAAGCAAAGCCGCAGCAATTAAATAAAAGTGATAGTTGTTTCTATATACCATGTAACTGAAACATGAGTAATAAAAGGTTGTAGTTAGGTAATAAAAAAAGATCCCGGTTAGCGCCAAAAAAGGTGGATAGGTTATCAATTCGATATTTTCGTCTGTATCTGTATTGAGCAGGCGGTAGTAATAATTACAAATCATCCAAATAAGGTATAGGTTTTGTACTACCGTAGCTGCTGTAGCCCGTTTCCAGAAACCACCCTGCAAAAAAAAGATATCCAGTATTGATAAAACTATTACAATCCCTGCACCTATGTAAACCTGTTTCTTTTTTTCGGGCCGATCATCAAATGCCTGAATAAACCTTGTAAAAAACGCAAAAAGCAATATATCTTCGATATTGTTACACCATGCGTTTGAATGGTAAATATTCATCCAGCCAAAAATGTTCACAAAATCATAAACCAATAAAAAACTCAATAAGGGCAGCAGGCTTTTAAAATTCCTATCAAGTTTTCGGTATGTAAAAAGGCAGCATATAAAAGCCACCACGTCCATTACATAATAAAAATCAACCAGGTGCATAATTGCTAAAATACATATATACTTCAGCAATTATGCAATCGGTTGTTTTATTCTATCCCTGGCACATCGGCGGGCATTCTCTTCCGCTCCTTGCAATTGCCAGCACCCCAGTTGATAGGTTTGCAACTTCGTCTGATTGAATAGCATCTATGTGTTGATCTGCGCCTTTTCCGGCAACAGTAGGAACAATGGCTACCGATGTTTGGTGTGGCGCACCGCTATGGTCGGCATCATGAACGCCAAAATGCAGCCTTACGCCGGTTGCTTCAGGAGGCAGGTTGCCAATAAACTCTTTTAATTTATCAATCGGGATCCATGTTGATTCAGTATCATTAATACCGTGCTTATCGTCAATAACTGTTTTACGTGTACGTTTGTACCGTTCTACCATTTCCCTGGCGGTTTTTAAGTCAATAGATTCCATATAATTTTCGGGAGTTAAAAAATTCACGACCAATCTATATAAATAGCGCAAACTATACTACCCGTTATTTCACTATTTTTTCAATCCGTTTAAACACGGTTTGTTGTTAATCAGTTAATTAAAAATAATAGCTATTTTGCATGTTAAATGGCCATGCGCAAACTATTACAAAAGCTGCTCGCTAAACCTATAATTAACTCGCCAATAGGTTTTCTTCGCGCCCCGATAAAAAAAGGTTGATAAGGCAATACATCTTTCCGGTTCGCGGGATTGATTGCGGCCTTTCTGCGACACTTTCCTGATGCGTTCCGGTTCAACTTGCTTGACTCCGGCGGTCATGCCTTTAAAGCGGTCGCCTTCCGCTTTGGCCGATAAAAGCTGCTGGGCGATTTTCCGGCATATTCTGTTTAAAGAAATACATCAGGTTAAAGCCTTTGATATATTCTGGCGATGGGTCTTGTTCTTCTTCAATCATGGCTAAAGAAGGTATTCTAAGTATTCATGCTTAATAACGAGCAAATTGCGTATATTGGACTATGCCCGCAGGGGATTAGCGGCATTCGTTATTTAACTTCATATACTGGCTGGTGTGTAAGAATACTGTATGATCAGAAAAACAAAGGCCTTTAGATTTTCACCTAAAGGCCTGATTTTCAAGTAGCGGGGAGCAGGATCGAACTGCCGACCTTAGGGTTATGAATCCTACGCTCTAACCATCTGAGCTACCCCGCCGGGTTGTTTTTTATGCTGAAATTCAGCTTTTTACAACTTAACGCTTTAATGCTTTTTTCAGCTTCCAATCTTGTTAACGGTTTTGTTAACGATGCGCCTTTCGGCGCGTGGAGCGCAAAGGTAAGAAACCCTACGATTATTTTATAATATTTTTCATTTTTGTTTTATAAGAAGCTTATTGCCCTGTATTCAAGACAGTTATCTTTTTCGATGAGGGCTGGCACACATACCAATGTTATTGCTAACGATCCCATTTTGATTTTTTTTTTTGGATAATTTTAGTCGTATATTAAAAACCAGCCATGTTTGCTTAAATAAGGCCAAACGTTATCATCCGCAATAAATTCAAGCCAAATTAGTTCAATGATCGAAATATACTTACTCAAAGTATAGATGGCCAAGAAATCGAAAATATCAAAGTAAATTGTACAATCAATTGGAGATCTGCTTGAAAAGGAAACTCAACTCCGCTAAGTGAGACGCCAAGACCGACTTTATGAAATGAAGCGGGAATGAAGTTCGTACTTTAAACAATCGTATTCATCAGTTCTGATTAGATATATATCTGGCGTAAATTAAGTTACTAAATCTGTGAGTACATCTCGGTGAGGAAATTAAGAATAATTTTACAGGCGTACCAAATGAGCAGCGGTTGCTGCTTCAGGTAGTCAGAGACACAGCATTCTTTCTGTTCAGACTTGCTAAAATCTATGCTTGATCCTTTTCTTTACTATGGATAGTAAAAAAATCTATAAACAAAAAAAGAGAGCCTTTTGCGAAGCTCCCTTTCCCCTAATTAATTTAAACTATTGATTAAACCCAAAACAAAGAACAAAAAATCTCAACTTGGGCGTCTGAGAATTCAATTTAATTTTTCACAGGTAGATGTTACTAAATTCTTTTTTCACAGATGATACAGGGCGAGTATTTATCTACAAATCTGTTGCCATAATTATAAAATTGCAGCCCTGATATTGCATGTTTAAACCTGAAATGCCCTTTTTTATAAAACAATAATATCTGCATAAAAAATATCGGTGCGCTACTTTTTAATTTACACAAAAGTTAAACACATAAACTATTTAGAAATGCTATTTGCTGATTTTAAGTACCTTGGCTAAAGCGGCAGTCCGCTTTAAGCGCAAAACAGCCCCGGCAAATCAGTATTCTGCGCGGGCGAAACCGATTAACATGTGGTTTTTTGTAACCGAAACGGGTATCCTGTAGTGCTGAAGGGAACGGTTATTATTGATGACGGGACAAAAACGCGATGAAAAAGTTACTGTTATCTTAATATTTTTTTAACAAGTTTTTTCCGCAGATCATTATAAATTACCATATTTCAAAAAAAATACTGTCCTGAAATCTATTATAACATACACTGGTTGTATTTAAATTCATACACACACCTAAAAAATGAACACCAAAACTCAATCTTTATTAGTAGTGTGCCTCAGCCTGCTTTTTGCGGCCTGCGGGCAGGAAGATAAAACCAAAACTTACGAAGCTAACGATGCGGTGGCCCATAACAGGGACACCACGGTAAAACCCGGCGACGATTTTTTTAAATATGCCAACGGTGCCTGGCTTGATAAACACCCCATACCGGCGGCTTATTCGGCATGGGGAATAGGCAACGTGGTGCAGGAAGAGCTGCGCGACCGTATGAAAAAAATTAATGAAGACGCGCTTAAAGCCAACGCCCCCAAGGGCAGCAACACCCAAAAAATAGGCGATTTTTATTTCAGCGGGATGGATACCGTTAGTATCGAAAAAGAGGGCATTACCCCGCTGAAGGATGAACTGGACAAGATTGATCACATTACCGATATAAAAAGCCTGATTGATGAGTTTGCGCACCTGCACCGTATTGGTGTTGAGCAGCCCATCGGGGTCTACGTAGGGCAGGACGCGAAAAACAGTGCGAAGATGGTGCTCAGCCTGTATCAGTCGGGCATTGGGCTGCCTAACCGCGATTATTATTTTAACAAGGATGAGCATAGCGTAACCATCCGTAACGATTATCAACAAACCCATTTGCCCACCGTATTTAAACTGGCCGGCCTTGATGCCGGGAAAGCAGATGCCGCTACAAAGAAAACCTACGCGCTCGAAACTTTCCTGGCCGACAGCAGCCGCAAACTGGAAGATTTGCGCGACCCCTATCATAACTATAATAAAATGACGCTTGCCGGCCTGGGCAAGCTTGCGCCGGAGATTGACTGGAAAGCCACATTTGAAAAAATGGACTACAAAAATGTGGATACCGTTATTGTAGGCCAGCCGGAATACTACCGCGCGTTGAACAAAACCCTGAAAACCTACAGTATTGACGATTGGAAAAATTACCTGCGTAAAAACCTGGTATCCGCTTTTAGCGCATATCTCAGCAAGCCTTTTGATGAAGAAAACTTCCGGTTTTACAATAAGGTGATTTACGGCAGCACTGCCCAGTTACCCCGCTGGAAACGTGTGCTGGATACCGAAAACGGACTGATGGGCGAAGTATTGGGCCAGATCTTCGTGAAAGAATATTTCCCCGAAAAAACCAAACAACGCTATGTAAAACTGGTGGAAGAAATGCGTGCCAGCTTTAAGGAGCATATTGAAAAACTGGACTGGATGAGCCCCGAAACCAAAGAGAAGGCTTACTACAAACTTGCGAAAGTGGTACCTAAAGTTGGCTACCCGGATAAATGGAAGGATTTTTCAACGCTGGAGATTAACCGCGGCCCTTACGCGCTTAACGTTTTGCGCGGCAACATCTGGTGGCACAACTTCAACGCATCAAAGCTGGGCAAACCGGTCGACCGTACCGAGTGGGATATCACCCCGCAAACTTATAACGCTTACTATAACCCATCAAACAACGAGATTGTATTGCCTGCCGGTATTTTCGCCATCCCTGGTTTTAAGGATGAAAACATTGATGATGCCGTTATTTACGGTTACGCGGCAGCTTCAACCATCGGCCACGAAATGACGCACGGTTTTGACGACCAGGGCAGGCAGTTTGATGCCGAAGGCAACCTGAAGGCCTGGTGGAAACCGCAGGATTCGGTGAAGTTTAGTCAGCGCGCGCAGATGCTGATTGACCAGTTTAACGGGTACAGCGTTTACGGATCGCACGTGAACGGCAAGGCTACCCAGGGCGAAAACATTGCCGATTTGGGCGGGATTGTAATAGGTTTAGACGCCTTTAAAAAAACACAGCAGTATAAAGAAGGTAAACCAATTAACGGTTTAACGCCATTGCAGCGTTACTTTTTAGGCTACTCGCTGGGCTGGTTAACGCAGGACAGGAAGGAGGCCCTGTTAAGCCAGATCCTTACCAACGAACATTCGCCGGCCTTTTTACGGGTTAACGGTCCGTTTGCCGATGTACCCGAGTTTTATGAGGCCTTTCATATTAAACAGGGGGATAAGATGTGGATAGCGCCGGAGAAAAGAGTGAAGATATGGTAAACAAGTAACTGATGACTAAGAATTTAATAGCGCAATATAGAAGGACTCTTTGTTGATTGAACTAATCAGACGCATACTATGTCGAATACAAAAAGCGCAGATTTATAATGTGCTAATGACGTTGGGTTTGACCTTTAAAATAGAAAAGATATATACCTGGAGTTAGAAAATCAGCAGATAATGGTCTGTATGCGGTAAGAATAAGTTTAAAAGCTATTCTGGGGTTTGCAGTTGTATGGCGGAAGGTGTAATTTATTTGTATTGGTTGTAAATATTACGGGTAAATACGGATTTATTAAAGTACGTATTTATACACTATAACAGCGTTTTGGATACCGCTTACTTTGTTATTGTTAACAGCAAGCTTGATGAAAACAAACGGCGGACCCGAAAAGCCGGAACAGAGTAGGATCAAACCAAAATAAAAAAAATTATGTCGACCTTTAAAGTTAATATACCTGCAGGCCCAATCTGGAATCAACAGGATGCCGAGGTAAAAGCACCTGTAGTTGCAGCTGCTCACCAGGGCAAATGGACAGGCCAATGGAGCACCGTAGTGCCAAGCCAAATGAGTGTTATTGAAGTTGAACTGAATGTTCAAAATACAGGCAGCAATGAATTTACAACAAACGTGCTGGCCGGCCCTATCTGGAGCAATGAGGAAGCCCAGAACATTGGCGCAACCATCGCGGCTTCATACGGCGCTACGTTTACCGGCCAATGGAAAACCATTGTTCAGGGCGTGATGAGCGTTATTGAAATAAAATATACTTTTTAATACGTTGCCAAGGCGTTTAAAAATGACAAATGCCCCGGGGAGTGACCAACTCGCCCCGGGGCATTGCTGTAAATTATACCAGCATCCCGCCCGATACCTCGATACGCTGTCCGTTAACCCAGCGCGCATCTTCAGTACATAAAAAGGCTACCACGCCGCCAATATCTTCGGCTACGCCGGGGCGGCCCAGGGCGGTCATACTGCTTACCATTTTTTGCAGGTTTTCGTTGTTACGCAGGTGGCCTCCGCCAAAATCGGTAAGCACCGCGCCCGGGGCAACCGTATTTGCCCGGATGCCTTTTTCGCCCAGTTCTTTAGCCAGGTAGCGGGTAAACACCTCAACCGCGCCTTTTAATGAAGCATAAACCGACGAATTGGGTACGCTTACACGGGTTAAGCCTGATGAGATGTTAACAATGCCGCCTCCGTTATTCAAAACCGGCAACAGTTTTTGGGTTAAAAAGTAAACACCTTTAAAATGGATATTGAGTAACTCATCAAACGTTTCTTCGGTAACATCGACAATGGGAGTATAGCCGCCTATGCCCGCGTTGTTAATCAGGTAATCGATATGATCGGTTTCAAAAGTACTTTTTAATATTTCCTGCAATTGAGCGGCGAAGGTGGTAAAGCTTTTTAAATCGCCTACATTTAATTGCAGTGCGGCTGCTTTTTGACCGCTTTTGTTAATTGCTGCCACTACCTCTTCCGCGTCGGCTTGCCGGTTATTGTAAGTAATTACCACATCCAGACCTTTTTTGGCCAGGCTTAAGGCCATATCCTTACCCAGGCCGCGGCTGCCGCCGGTTACCAGGGCTATTTTATTTTTAGTTTCCATCTGTTGTCTTTTTATTTTTATACAAAGATGGGGTGGATTAGATTGCGGCTGTTTGTAAATATCAATCGGTTGTTTATCAAATTCAAATAATGCGGAGAGCGGCAGAAATTGTTAAAGCAGGTGTCAAAATTGATATTACTCTTGCGCTCATCTATGATGAGTGCTTAACATGGGTTCACGTTTGTAACGTGAGCCTATATGCTAAAACGCGTTACAAACGCGAAACCATGTTAAGCGCTCGTTACAAACAAGCGCCAGGTTTTGGCCTTGAGCACTCGTTGCAAACGAGCGCAAGCTATCGATACAGCCTGAATCAATTTAAAACTTAACACTTACGCTCAACGTGCCGCGCGTAGGGTTTTGCGGCGCCAACCTGAAACTCCAGTATTTTTCGTTGGTCAGGTTATCCAGCTTAAAGCCGAGGCGGTACTTAGGCTGATCGTAAAACACAGTAGCATCAACGGTAGTGTAGGATGGTATGGTGAATTTGAATGTTTTGGTATTGGTTTGGTACGAATCGCTGCCGTAATTACCCCCTACACCAACACCAAGCCCTTGCACCGCGCCGTGGGTAATGCGGTAGCTCATCCACAAATTGGCTAAACGTGCCGGGCCCGAGTTGGCCGGGCGTAAACCTACAATTGAGGCATCGCCGTTGGTTATTTTACTGTTGTTGTAGGCAAAACCGGCTATAATATTAAAACCGCTGAAAGGATTGGCAATTAACTCGGCTTCAAAACCTTTGCTTAACTGTGTACCTGCCTGGATGTTGAAAGCCGGGTGGTCAGGGTCAACCATCGTGGTATTAGTTACCGAAATATCGTAATAACTCAATGTCGAGCTTATTTTATGGTCCCAGGCATCAATTTTCACGCCAGCTTCCCATTGATTGGCATATTGCGGTTTAAAGGGCGTGTTATCAAAACTGCTGCCGGTAACGTTGTTTAAACCGTTCATATAATTGCCAAACAGCGATACCTGGTCTTTAACAAGCTGGTAAACCAAACCAAATTTAGGCGACCATGCCGTTTGACTGAAGTTGCCCGTAGTTTTACCATCGGCTGGGGTGTAGGCACCTTTGTTTACAAACCTGTCGATACGGATGCTTGCCATGGCGTTTAGCCTGTCGGTGATATTAAATACATCAGATACATAGGCCGCGTACGAACTTTGGTTGTTTTGCACGTAATCGCCGGGCTTTGGCGCGGCAGCGCTTACCAGTGCAGATACTTTATCGGCCGTAAAGCTGTTGTAAGCGGCTCCGGGCTTGAGATAGTTTATAGCCGGCAAACTTACTGTTACGTTTGTATTGTTGCTTTTTTGATTATAATACTCCATGCCGGCAACTATGCGGTTACGGAAACGGCCAATTTTAAAATCACCTATAAAGTTTTGCTGAACGTTGGTAATGTAATAAGGATAATCTTCCTGGGTAACCTGGCGTTTCATAGCGGTATCGGCAAGGGTAAAAGCAGTAACCATACCTTTTGTAGTGGAAAAGGTTTTGTTGAACATGGTTTGCGATTTCCAGCTCCCGGATATCTTATAGTTTACCAGCAAGTAAAGGTCGATCTGGCGGCTCAGGTAATCCACACTGTTATTGGCAAATGAGCGTTTGTAATCAATACCCAGGTCTTTAACATTATAAATTTTGCCCTTGGTATCCGGAGCAAGCCTGTAGGCCGATGTGGCGTTCGAATTGCCTATTTCGGCATCAATGTCAACCGTGAGGCGGTCGTTAACATGGTAGGTGATACTTGGAGCCACAAACACGCCACGATTAAAACCAGCATCCTGAAAGCTATGTTCGTTATGGAGGGCGGCATTAACACGGAAAAGTACAGTTTTATCCTTATTTAAAGGCACATTAACATCGGCAGTAAGGCGGTTAAGATCAAAGCTGCCGGTTTGGTAGGCTATTTCGGTACGCGGGGTTTCATTGGGCTGCTTGGTAACCCGGTTAAATAAACCGCCAAACGAGGCCAGGCTGCTGTTGTAAAGCGTACCGGTAGGCCCTTTTATTGCCTCTATCTTTTCGATATCGGCGGGATCAATGCTGTTAAAATTATAACCGGCCACGCTGTTGCGGATAAAGTTGCCGGTAACAAACCCGCGCGACAACAGGGTTGTGCGGCCATTATTGTAAACCAGCGGTACGCCCGTGCCGGGGATATTTTTAAACCCATCCGCATAGCTGGTAACCACCTGCTCTTTCATCAGCTCGCTGGTAACAACGCTGTAAACCTGTGGGTTTTCAAGGTTTTTAAGGGGAAGGCGGGCCACATCTTCAGTTTCCTTTTTCAAGAATTTATTGTGTTTGGCGCTTTTAACATAAACTTCTTCCAGGTCTTTAGCGCCTTCGGTTAGCACAAAATGTACGTAGGCGGTTTCGCCGGCAGCAACGGTTACCTGTTTGGTTTGGGTTTGCAGGCCGATATAACTTGCTGTAATAGTATAGGTGCCTGCCGCGACATTTTTAATAGTGAAATGCCCTGTTTGGCCTGCGGTAGCGCCCAATGGCGTACCGGTTAAAACAATATTTACAAACTCGGCCGGTTTGCCGTCGGATGTTTTGACGGTGCCTTTGATGGTGCCGGGAGCGGTTTGCGCTGCGGCGCTAAGCGCAAAGAATAAAACCGGCGTAATTGCCAGAAGCAAAAGTTTAAATGAAATACGGAAGATGAACTTAACGGGGGTAAATACAAGCTGCATAATTTATTCAATAGCTAAATACAAAGGATTTTACCTGTTTGATGGGTTACCAACAGTTTGGATCCCGGTAAAAAATCGCACGAAGTTATGTTTATTTAGATTAATTACAAATAAAAAGAGGGCTTATGCTGAAAAAGCATAGCATTTTGCTCATGTTAGTAATTACGGAGATAAGTGCTGCTTTGAGGCTGCATTGCTTTTGCAACTGATTACCGGCACCTAATTTTACACAACGCCCACCAAATTTCGGCAAGCATTTTCTACCTTGCGTGCAGGTAAATAACAACGTCCTATGGATTTCGAAACCTATCAGCAGTTATTTTTCGATACGCTCAACAGCCCGGCTCCTGCGCCGCCTTATGATAATCCTGATTATTTGAATTACACCCGTTTAAACTGGTCGCGACAGCAGCGGTGGTTAAAGGTTGGGGTATTGAACACCGAACTGACCGACGTGATTGAAAATATGGTTAACGAGCAGCGCTGGACGGTGATTACCGAGCTTTGGTGCGGAGATGCCTCGCATACCATACCTTTTATACATCGCCTGTCTGAATTAAATCCGCTTATCAAAGTGGATTACCAGCTGCGCGATAGTCCACCGTTTTTGATCGGGCAGTATTTAACTGACGGTTCAAAGTCGATACCCAAACTTATTATTGCCGATAGTAACCATACCGATCTGGCTGTTTGGGGGCCGCGCCCTGCCGCATGCCAGGAATTGTTTCTGCAAATGGTTAAAGACCATGTAGATATGGCCGAGAAAAAGATAGTACTGCAAAAATGGTACAATGAAGATAAGGGCGAAAGCTTTCAGCGCGAGTTACTGGCGATATTGAAGGGCTTGCCGCTTTAAACTATAACAGCCGTTTTACGGTGTGTTCACCCATGAAACAATCCATCGTCCATATAGCCCTTTTAGTTAAAGACTATGACGAAGCCCTGAGTTTTTACGTAGAAAAACTCAAGTTCGACATTGTGGAGGATACTCCACTGTCGGATACGAAGCGTTGGGTACTCATCAAACCTCCCGGCTCTTCGGGATGCAATTTATTATTGGCAAAAGCGGCAACTGAACAACAGTTGCAGTGGGTAGGCAACCAAACCGGGGGCCGGGTTTTCCTGTTTTTGGAAACCGATGATTTTTATCGTGATTATAACCGGATGTTAGCCCAAAATGTACTGTTTGCGCGTGATCCCGTAGCAGAAAGCTATGGTATTGTTGCCGTTTTCCAGGATCTGTATGGAAACTTATGGGACCTGATTCAACGCAGTTAATAACATTCCTGCCCTGAAAGCTCTCTGTTTTTAAGATATATAATCGGGCGATTTTCGCACGTTGTAATTTAAGCTTAATCAAGTTTACTTAACTCATCCATCATCGCCCGTCGGCGGGCGTATTTTAATTTAAAGTTCCTTACGAGATCCATAATCGGATTACAGGCAACAGGAATATCACTTTTGATGGTCTGCAAAAGGTTAACTAGGTTTGCATAACCATTACGGTCGGTAGTATGATCGGCGTAACTCTCGAGTGCCGGGAGATACAGCGCTGTTAGCTCGGCCGGATAATGAGGGTGAAGATACTTATGATATTTCATAAGCGTATTCAGGTTGCCTTCATCTTTTACCAGGTTAAAAAGCCTGTTCCAATATTTTTCCTCAATATAAATTTGGCCAAGTGCGGCCAGCAACATGGAATTAAGTGAGCTCCAGCTGCTTTTTTTAAATGCTTTAGTAGTATCGCTTATAATTTCTTTTATCAAAGCTTCCACAACTTCCGGCAATTCGTCCGGTGTGTGTGTTGCCTTCCAGCAGTTATAATATTCCCGGTTAAATGAATTGTCCAGGGCAAATTCTTTGTAGAGCATTCTCGAAGTCATTACATCGTTCTCCAGCACTGCTATCCGCAGCAATTCTTTTTTCCATTGACTAACGGTGCCCGGATGTTTTTTTGCTTCTGCGATTTTAATACCTTCTGCTATTAATTTTTTAGCTTTATCAAAATCATGGGCGGCAATTGCTTCATTAACCTTCGCCTGCCTCAGCGATTGGATATCAAGGTTCTCTTCAATAAGTGCATTGGCAGCTAATGATTGGCCGGTTCGTTTTAAAAAATCTATTTTAATATGAACATACCGTCGACGCCGATACTCATAAATATCATCGACTGAAGCCGCTATTTTAGCATCAACAAAATGTAATAACACATCCTCGCTGTTTAGTTCTGAAGCCAGGTTTTCAAAAAGCTCAAACAAATCGTACCCACAATCAAGATCAAAATAAATGTCGTTTTGAAGCTCTTTCTTCAGAAAATCAAATAACTGCATTTTAGTGCCGACAGGCAGATTATCATTATCAGCTATCTCATGTATCAGCTCTATCAAATCGGAAATGCGTTCGCTAACAGCTCCGCTCGAATCGTCGATATACGCAAACATGTCGGCAACCTCTGTCAGTAATATGGATGTCATGGCAAAAGCATCATTCAATTTGTTTTTTTGTATCAAATGCCGCGCATCCTCAATTAACTTATCAATTTCCCTACCCATTAGCCTGGCCGATTGATAGTCGATATAACCAGCCGAACCAAACTTTTTAAACGTTCTTTGTACCAACTGTACATATTTTTGGCCGGTATCTGCACTATCGTCCTTATCGGCAAAAAACAGTTCGAAAGCTGCTTTAAAATTCTTGTCTTTTTTGGCCAATTGATTCACAAAGCCCCGGTATTCATCAATGCTTATTTTATTAATTAAGGCCTGGAAATTGTTTTCGGCGGCTTCTTTTTGAGTTACAGGTTTTTGGTGTTTTACTTCATCGCGCAACTGAAAAAATACAGCTACAACATGCTTACAGATGTCACCATCAAAAGGACAATCGCAAAAATAGTTGGTGATCTGGTAATCGGGGGTTAAAGTTACCGTTACTTCATAATCATCGGTACCTTCCACTTCGGCCGTCCATGTGCCTTCGTCTTCCTCAAGGTTTATTATCGCCCCGCTATTATAATAGCCTTTGCCACGTTGAAGTATGGTGGCGTTAATCCGATGGTCAAAATTATAGATGGTAAACTTATCGTTATTTTCAACTGTTTTCACGGTAAATCTCTTAAAACGTTAAGCAAATATGCTAATCGCTTTATAAAAAGCGATACCGAAAAACAAAACAATACACCCCTTGATAAACCCGAAGTAATAAATGATAAAGAGAGCCGAGCGGTTTGATGTCGAAATTACGTTGTTTATTCATTATAACCGCAATTATTAGCATGTACAGCTGACTGAATTTCGATATTTGGAAAATTTAACCACAAAAAATTGAAGCCGATCGCGTTAAATAACCCCGCTTTTGAAGTGTTCCATTTTTAAAAACAGGTGTTCCACTTGTGCATGCGCTAAAAATTAACCTGCTGATTTTCAATAGGTATGTGTTCTATATCGTCTGGTTGTTAAAAGAATGCAAAATACAAGTTATTGAAAATCAGATTTTTTGGTTTTTGGAATTTTCAGCATGTTCCACCCTTTAAAAGTGGAACACGCTCTTGTAAGTCATCACTCACCCCCGCCAAAACTTTCGCTGCCCCGCATATGGCTGTTCAGTCTTTTTACCAGGTAAGTAGCCTTGATCAGTAGCGATTTATCCTCCACATAATCGCTGATATCTTCGGCCTTGCCCATGAGTTCCTGCTTATAAACATCCTTAAAATCAAAATAGTTAAGGCTCAGGTTCCATTTACCGGTCAGGAACGAGAAAACCTCGTTATCATTTTCAAGCAGCTGGGCGTAGTTGGTTACCAGGTATTCGTCGGGTTGTAATTTTTTTATCGCCCGCAGGATCTCTTCATTATAGTTGATCCAGATTTTTAAAAACGTTGCGGCGTGTTCATGCCAGAAAGCCTCGCGGCGGCGTTTACGGCGAAATTTTGTCCAGGCCAGGCGCTGAATATAACTGCGGGCCATGTATTTTTTATCTACATAAGCAAACTCCCGTCGCAGCAATGAGCTCACTACCGATTGAAAGTTGCGGGTAATTACCAGGTATTTGGCGTTGGGCAACAGTTTGGTATAAGTGTCAAGAAACAGGCAGGTACGGGGATCTTTCCAGGCCCACTGCTCAAACAGTTGTTGTTTAATGCCTATAATCGCCTTCAGCTTTTCAAGCTGGTAAAGGGGGATCTCGATATGTTTTTTGTCGACCAACCCGGAAATATCCAGGCTGTTGCAGTCCAATATTTCTTCGTGCAGCTTTAAAAATTCCACATCTTCAAAATGTCCGTCGATATTACTTTCACTACCGGCGCAAAGGCGTTCGCCAATCTGCATGCCGCAGCGGTTGAGCCAGTTGGTAATAAGCGACGTGCCCGAGCGGTGCATGCCCGCTATGATCAAGGTTTGATTCATGGCGTTTCAGGAAGCTTTGTGTTGATAAACGTACTGTTGATTTTGCGCTTGCCGGTATTGATCGCGGATAAAGGAGGCAAGTGTTTCGGTGCATTCGGTAAGCGGGCGGATGTGCGTATTGATATAAACATCCGGCGATGAAGGAACCTGGAACGGATCGTTTACGCCGCTAAGGTTGGTTACCTTATCCGGATGGTTTTTGGGCAGCAAAGCGCGGCGGTACAGGCCTTTGGTATCGCGCTGCATCAGTATTTTAACCGGGCAATCCACATGCACCAGTTTTACGTTGGGATAGGTGGCTATCAACTCGCGGCGGATAACATCATAAGGGTTAATGGCGCTGATGATGGTTACCACGCCATGGCCCGATAGTTTGGCGGCGATAAAACCGAGGCGGCGGATGTTTTCAAACCTGTCTTCCTTGGTATAACCAAGGTTGGGAAACAGTTTTTGCCGGTACACATCGGCATCAATTATTTCGATGGGGATGTCGGTACACGACAACCGTATTTTAACACTTTGGGCAAGGGTGGTTTTTCCTGAACCGGATAACCCGCAAAGTAAAAGGATCATAGGCGCGTTTAAATTACATTGTAAACAAAAAATGTTGATTTAACCTCTGTTTGTTTACAAAGTAACGCCGCTGCCGTTGTTTAAATTATAGTTAACACTTGATGTATCGACACATAGCGCGTATGTATCGATGAACCATAAAATGACATAGATTAAAGGCCGCTTTAAAAGAGAAAATTTGATGGATTACACAGGAAAAACGTTTTTTTCCGGGTTTGAATTTATAAACAACTGGCGTTTTATTTAACCTAAAGCTTATACATACACCACGTTGTCATGCAGCGCAGGTTTTGTACGTTGGTGGTTTTCAGCGGTTCAAAAAGCTCGCCGCCCAGGGCGCTGGTATATTCCATCAGCACATCTTCGTTTACCAAAAAACGTTCTGAACCATCGGGAAGCAGGTAGCGGAAATTGCCTAAAGGTTTAATCCGCTCTTCGATGCCGATATCAGAAGCCAGCCGGGCAAAGAAGTAGCCGCCGGGTTTCAATACACGCCAAAGCGAACGGAGCATACGGTCAAAATGTTCGGCGTCTTGCGCAAAGTGGAGTACCGCGCTGCAGATCACCAAATCAAACTGCCCGTCTTCAAAAGGCATATCCTCTACTGCGGCAACAGAAAAATTATCAATGGAATTGGCCGGGGCCAAGTTTGCCGAAAGTTGTTTAACCGCTTCAACAGCCCCGGCGCTTTGATCGATGCCATACACCTCAAACCCGTTATTTAAAAAATACACCAGGTTACGTCCTCCGCCGCATCCGGCATCAAGCACTTTGGTGCAGTTATCAAATCGGCCTTTCAACAGCTGATCGAACAGGTAGATATCAATATTGCCGTAAAGTTGTTGCACGTTGTTGCCCATGTTTTTTATAATGAGCTAAATTACTCTTTTACCATAGCTGTTAATATTAATTTATAAATTTAACCATGGCTACTGATATGCACCTATTTATGCGCTTTATGCATAACACCCTAATGCATCTGCCGGGTGTTACCCAAAAACCGCATTTTGAAGACGAGGCGTTTTATGTAAACGGCAAAATCTTCGCCAATGTAAAGGCAAAAGAAGAAGCGCTGGCCGTGTACACCCTTGAGCGGGATAAATGGATGACAACTGATCCGGATACCTTTTTCATTACACCTCATTTTCAAAACTATAAATATATGCTCATACGGCTGGAAACGGTATCGCCTGAGGATGTGAAGCAATTACTGATTACCGCTTATCTGGCAAGAGCAACTAAAAAGCTGATTAAGGAATATGAGGGGATGAAAGTGAATGGCTCCATATAATAATTTAGCTTATCTTATTCATCGCTAATCGCTATGATAATAATCATACTCCAAAGTCCATTCGCCATATCCCCCTGTTTTTTTTAATATCGGTCTTTTGTATAATATCAGGCTGAAGCTATTGTTAAAATATAATGTAATCGAATCATTCGGTTCAAAAGTAAATTCAAAAAATCTATCGTCAGTTAATATTTTATAAGATGTGAATGGCTCAATGTCTATTTCAATTGCCAAAAATTCAATCCAAAGTCGTTTTGCTTTATCAGCGTAATTGGCAAATTCAATGCTGGTGAGCGGCTCTGTATTTTCGTCGGGTTGTTCGGCACTGCTCGCGGTGATATGCGATTTAAAAAGCCTGTTAAATAATTTTCTCATTTAGGTTATAAGGTTTAAAAGTTTGTTACAACAAGGTCACTCCCCGCCCATCAACTTAAACACCATTCCATCCATATCCTCACTAATCCTGATCTGGCAGGCCAGGCGACTGGCTGGTTCGGCGTAGGGGAGGGTATCGAGTATATCCAGCTCCGCATCGGAGGCGTTAAAGTATTGTTCTGGGCCTTCAATAACCTGTACGTGGCAGGTGGCGCAAAGGGCCATACCGCCGCAGGTAGCCAGGATATCGTATCCGGATGCCTTTAATACTTCCATCAGGCTCAGGTTGATGCCTTCGGGGATTTCAACGGGCATCCGGCCGCCGTCGCGATCTACTATGGTGAGGTTAATCATGATCAAAAAGCGCTTACACCGTAAACGGTAGTATATTTAAAACTCAGTTTCTGCTCGGGGAATACATATTTGAAGGCGCTCTGAGCCATCAGCGCGGCCTCGTGGAAACCGCAAAGGATCAGTTTTAACTTGCCCGGATAGGTATTGATATCGCCGATGGCATAAATGCGTTCGATATTGGTGCTGTAATCCACAGTATTTACAGTGATGGCCGATCTGTCGATATTCAAGCCCCAGTCTGCAATCGGGCCCAGTTTAGGGCTGAGGCCAAAAAGCGGGATGAGATGATCGGCCTGGATATGGCTAACCTGGTTATTACGGTCCAGCAGGGTGATCTCCTGCAGCTGCTCATCGCCGGTTAGCGCCACTACGTTCGATTTCAGCACGAGGTCGATTTTTCCCGCTTTAGCCAGATCAAAAACTTTTTCGGCGCTATCCGGGGCGCCGCGGAAAGTATCGCCGCGGTGAACCAGGGTTACCCTTTCAGCTACATTGCTTAAAAACATAGCCCAATCCAGTGCAGAGTCGCCTCCACCGGCAAGCACTACCTTTTTACCGCGATAGTGTTCGGGGTTTTTCACCATGTAGGCTACGCCCTTGCCTTCAAAGTCGGCCAGGCGGTCAATTTCAGGTTTGCGGGGCTCGAAACAACCCAGGCCGCCCGCTATTACAACTACCTGGCAATGTACAGCGGTACCATCGCCGGTTTTAATATCGTATGAGCCGTCATCGCGGCGATTAAGGGTTTCTACCCGCTCACCCAAACTAAAAGTTGGGTTAAAAGGGGCAATCTGCAGCATCAGGTTATCAATAAGCTGCTGCGCCGTAATCTCCGGGTAACCGGGAATATCATAAATTGGCTTATGCGGATAAATTTCAGAAAGCTGACCGCCCACCTGGGGCAGCACATCAATTAAGTGGCAGCGCATTTTGAGCAGCCCGGCTTCAAAAACAGCAAACAAGCCAACAGGCCCGGCGCCTATAATGCAAATATCAGTGGTGATTTGTTCCATGTGTGATCGCCTTTTGTTCGGCAATCAAATTTGCTTGTAAAACAGCCTGCGTTCAAATGATATTAAGTAATGCTATATTACTTTAAGTTATAATTGGCAAGGCAGAAACGTTTAAATAATTCAATCAGTTTGCTGTGTTTGCCATGCAGTTGAATAAACTGAAAAGTACGGAAAATTTCCAGCCCTTTAATATCTATGATGCTAAGCTCATTGTATTTTAACTCGCTCACTACCGATTGTATGGAAAGGAAAGTAGCTGTTTCGGAGTAGAGCAGGTACTGTTTAATGGCTATACTGCTCTCTAACTGAATTTCGATATTCAGATCTTTCGGGTTGATATGCACCCCGGCCAGGGCATTGAAAATAACATCAAGCGTGCCAGAGCCGGCCTCGCGCAGCACCAATGGAATAGACGGCAGCTGTTTAGGCGAGATCTCTGCCTTTTTAGATAACTTATTGTTTGCCGCGGTTACCAGTACAATCTCATCTTTGGCAAAATCGGTATAGGCCAGTTGCGCAGAATGTGCCGCGCCCTCAACAATAGCGATGTCAATCTTTTCGGCCAGCACCATCTGCGAGATCTGATCGGTGTTGGCCTGTATAAAGTTGAACATCACTTTGGGGTATGCTCTTTTAAACAAGGCAAGCAGCTTGGGCAAAATGGTTTGCGCAACGGTAGTGCTGGCGCCAATGTGCAGGGTTCCGGCCTCAAGGTTGTTTAACTGCGTCAGTTCATTTTCAAGATCGGTGTATGTCTGAAAAATTTTTTCGGCATATCTTTCCAGTACCTTGCCGGCAGGGGTAATGGCAATGTTGTTACCGTTACGTTTAAAAAGTTGCTGGTTTAGCTGCTGCTCCAGTTCTTTGATGTGCTTGGTAACGGCAGGCTGGGTAATAAACAACTCTGAGGCGGCTTTGGTAAAGCTTAGCCGCTGTGCTACGGTATAAAAAACTTTCAGCCTGAAATCAAATATCATCGAGGCAAGTTAGGAATTCTTAACCCGGAGTAACAAAGTTTTTAAAACTTAGCTACTCCGGGCGTTTTCACATTTATCTATGTTAATCAGCCGCTAATTGAGGGGCCGTATTTTTACGCTTTAAAGCGAGAGCGGCAATAAGTGCCATCACTAAACCAACCGGCAATATCTCGAGATAGGTAAACATAATAACGCCCAACGGCGATTTGTAAATCTCGGCGTAGCCGGCGTATTGTTGTTTGGTTTTAGCAATTTCGGCCGCAGTAGCCCCGTTTTGTTGCGCCTGCTTTATACCATATTCGGCATACTTCTCCATAAAATCAGGAAAGAAGGTGTAATATTCAAAAAGCCAGGTAAGCACATAAATGGTTGAGGCGATGAGCGCGATATACAAACCTATCTGAAAAGCCTTGCCAAAGCTGATAATCCCGCCATTATATCGATCACGGTAGTTTTTTACCGCTACAAATATCATCGAAAAGGCGAGGATCATGGAGCCGTAGCCCAGCCACATGTTGCCATGATAATTGGTGAATACATAGCAGGCCGCCATTGAACATGCCATAATAGCCGAGGCTACCAGCCCGGCTATCGATCCAAAAACAAGTACATTTTTTTTCATATCGTTATGTTTTGATAGAACAAAATTGGCTTGCCGGATCAAAACCGGGCTCATACTTTAGGATGATTTTGAAAATATCGGCTTAATAACCCCAAAAGGTGATGTTTTCAAGGGATAATGCAAAGCCGCTTAGCCATTTCAACCGCCTGTGTGCGCCGCTTTACCTCCATTTTTTCAAATAGCTTTGCCGAGTGGGTTTTGATGGTGTTTAAGGATACAAATAACCGTTCGGATATTTCCTGGTTGCTCAAACCCTCGGCCATTAGTTGTAGCACTTCCAGTTCGCGTTTACTCAGGCCAAGCTTATCGAGCTCGGTTTGATTTATGGTGAACCCGGGGCTTTGGTTAATATAAACGGCTTTTTCAACAAAAACGGTTTTGGGTTTGGTGAGCTTTAAGGAAATCCAGATGCCAAGTGTCGTAAAAAATATAGCAACAGCGCCTATGTAGGCCTCATAGGCATGGTTTACTATCATCAGCTTTAGTTCCAGCCACTTCAGCAAAAACAATAATAAAGCCAGCGATACGCCATAAAGTATGGTAAGCTTGTGTTTTGCCAGCGGGTTTGAAGTCATGATAACGGTAAGCTATTTATTTTAAAAATAAGCTATTTTGAGCAAAATCCGAAAAGCTGTAAACCCGGTACAAACGTTAGTATAGCTTTGCCTAACTCAACTTATTCTCAATAGCTTTACGCTGATTAGTGCCTGCAGATTTTTTGGCTTTATCCACATCGTCTGTAGTGGTATCTTTTTTATGAGCTTCGTATTTCAATTCATGTGGCTGCTCTGATACAGAGTTCCTTTCCACTTTCGCGCCTCTTTTTGCCATGATTATAATTTTTAGATGCAAGCATATAACAATGGTAAACGGGGCTTGGTTTTCTTTGTAGGAAATTTAAAGTTCTGTAAATTAATTTCAACTAAAAAAGATATCGACTGTTCTGTTAAAAAAAACGAGTTATGAAAAACCCATTTGCAAAAAAACACGATACCGGATTTTGGATTGCAACCGCCCTAACCGGGGCTTTAGCCGCGGGTGCCGCTGTATGGTTTTACCTGCGCGGTAAGAAACTGGCTGAAGACCAGGCCGGGTTAGAGCATCCACAGGACTACCTCGAATTGAAACATCCGAAAAAGAAAAAACATAAAACGGATGTGCATGATCTGGCCGACCTTGTTCATCATCAGCAAGCCTGAAAGCGAACGTTTTCTTAAAACAAAAAGGCTACCATGTCGAAGTTAAGTGACAGCTTAACTTCGACATAAAATTTGTTAAGTCTTCACCCAATTTACGGGGGGCTACTCCGTCAAAACTATTTTATTGATATCAAGAGCATGCAAACAAAATGCTTAATATGCCTAAGGCAGAAGTCACGCTAAACCACCACCTGCGTAGATAGAAATTATTTATTTGTTCAAAGCCGCCTCAATCTGCTCGCTACATTCTTTCTCTAACTCATCATAATAGCCGCTTATGCTTTTAATCACCACTCCATTTTTATCTACGATGTAAAAGGTAGGTGTGCCAACAGTTTTAAATGCTTTTTTGGTTTGCAAATTTCCTATATAAGCCGGAAGGGCAAGCTTGTTAGCTGCTTTATATTTGGCTACCTTTTCAGCAGCTTCGGAAGTGTAGATACTTACGATCAAAAAATTTGATGATGCGTATTTTTTGCTTATCCTGTTTAATGCTGGGTTAGCCAACGCGTTGGCCGCACAATCAGTAGCACTGAAGGCTATTAGCAATACTTTGTTATTAAAGTTAGCAAGAGGGACGTCAACACCCTGTAGGTTTTTTAATTTTAAAGCGGGAGCTTGGCTACCCTCGGTAAGCAATTGTTTATTTGGTAAACTAAATGAAGCCAAATCAAAATTCAGTGCTTCGGCCGGTATTGCCCGGTTAATTTTGATGTTGGAAAAGTAAGCCTTTTCAAAGAAAGTTAGCCGCCCGATAGTATGTCCTCCTTTTTCGGCGATACCTGCACCAATTTCCTTATAAAATACAGGTAGGTATGTGGTTTTATTGATGGCGATGTAATCATAAGTAAAATCGTGCCTGCCGTTTATCATCTCGTCAAAGGCTTTTATAAAAAAGTAACTACAATTTAGCCCGTTAATAATCGTATCTTTTTTTTGAAAAATATTAGTCCGGTTCTTTTCAAGCGCATACCTGATCTGTTCAATAACCGACATCATACCCTGGTTTACCTGATCTGCTTCTGGTTTAACATGGAAACTATAGGTACTATCTTCCAAATCAAGTTGGTAAAGGGTATCATTTCTTAAAACAACCTCAAATTGGGGCTTTCCTTTATCTGAGAGAGCCTCATCTCGTTTTTGCTTTAGCGAACCATGTGCGCCAAACTTCAACAGGCAGCGCATGCTGGTAAAATTTGTATCTCCCTCGCTAAGCGGATTTTTTTTTGTTGAATGGTAAGTATAGCTTAAGGATTTTAAAGATTTTACTTTATTGATTGTTTTTTGCAGGTTCAGCACTGCCTTTTTTTGCGCATATGCAAAAAAAGAGGAGAGTACACAAAAGATGATTACCGGGATTTGTTCATTTAACAGGTAGGTTTATTCAAAGGTAAATTTTATTTACCAAAAACCCAGTCTGTAAAACCATGCATCCTTCCCAAACAAAAAAAGAGCAGGCGCTCATCCAAACACCTGCTCTTTTAAATTTCTTTACTATAGTGCTATTTTCAAACAGTTGCACTTCTGAGGGTTTTACAGTTTAATTTCTTCATCTTTTGATGAGAAGAAATGGAACTCTGTGATCTGGTAGGATGGGTTGCTTTTAACCTTGATCCACTGTCCGTATTTAACAAACCACTTCATTTGGCGGTTGTAGATGCCTTTTTTGATATAGGCTTCAATGTACGGGTGTACACACAGGGTTATGCCCTTTTCGTTTTGCTCGGTAAGGATGTAATTGAAATTGTTTTCAATATCGTCCATCAGCAAAATAGTTGGCCTGATAGTGCCGGTGCCATTGCAGGTTGGGCAAACCTCGCTGGTTACAATGTTCATTTCGGGCCTTACACGCTGGCGGGTAATCTGCACCAAACCAAATTTGCTTGGTGGCAAAATGGTGTGCTTGGCACGGTCGTACTGCATTTCGGCACGCAGAAAATCAAAAAGCTCCTTGCGGTTTTGCGGTTTGTGCATATCGATAAAATCGATCACCACAATACCGCCCATATCGCGTAGGCGTAACTGCCTGGCAATTTCTTTGGCAGCTTCCTTGTTTACCTGGTAAGCGTTCTCTTCCTGGTTCTCTTTGCTGGCCGTGCGGTTACCGCTGTTTACGTCGATAACGTGCAGGGCTTCGGTATGTTCAATAACCAGGTAAGCGCCGCCTGCAAGGTTAACTGTTTTGCCAAAGGCCCCTTTAATTTGTTTTTCGATACCGAAGTGATCAAATATCGGCTCCTTATGCTTGTGCATGCGGACGATATTTTCCATATCGGGCGAAATTTCATGAATGTATGAACGAATTTCTTCGAACATACCATTATCATTGGTATAAATGTGCTGAAAATCGGGGTTTAATATATCCCGCAGGATAGTTGATGTACGCCCGATTTCGCCTAAAACTTTTTTAGATGGCTCAACAGATGGCAGTTTGGTTATAAACTGCTCCCATTTTGAGATCAGGTCAAGCAGATCTTTCTGTAGTTCTTCAACACCTTTACCCTCTGATACTGTACGGATGATAACGCCAAAATGCTTTGGCTTAATGCTTTCAACAACCTTACGGAGGCGGTTGCGCTCGGTATTGCTTTTTATCTTTTTCGAAATTGAAATCGCTTCCGAAAAAGGGACTAAAACAACATACCGCCCTGCTATAGACAGGTCGGAACTTAAGCGCGGCCCCTTGGTTGAGATGGGTTCCTTAGCTATTTGTACCGGGATAAGCTGGTTTTTGGTTAATATCTCAGAGATCTTGCCTCCTTTATTGATATCGGCCTCCAACTTAAACCCATCCAATAGCTTTGATTGATATCCCCCGCTACGTACCTGTTTGGTAAGCTTAAGCAGGCTTTGCACCTGCGGCCCCAGATCAAGGTAATGCAAAAAGGCATCCTTCTCATAGCCAACATCCACAAAGGCAGCATTAAGGCTGGGCATGATTTTTTTGATCCGGCCCAGGTAAATATCACCAACCGTATAGTTGTTGGTAACCTGCTCTTTATGAAGTTCTACGAGTTGTTTATCCTGTAATAATGCAATGGTAGCTCCATTAGGGGATGAATCGATAATTAATTCTTTTATCAATTGCTACTCCATTTTAACGGCAAATACCGTAAGTTAATATTGGGATAAAAACGCTAATAAATAAAAAGTACCCGCCCCGTATTGAGGCAGGTAAAAACTCTTTTTATTGAGTCTTAAGTCGTTAGTCGGAAGTTTAAAGTCGAAATGACTTTGTGCTTCAGACTTAAAACTATCAACTTAACAAAAAAGCTTATTTCTTTTTATGTCTGTTTTTTCTTAAACGTTTTTTGCGTTTGTGGGTAGCCATTTTGTGTCTTTTACGTTTTTTACCGCTCGGCATAATAATAATTTTTAAATGTGTGTTAGTTATTTAATTCCTTGATATATCCATCGATGCGCTGGCTGAATACAGAGTCAGGCATCATTTCCTTGCACTTTTGGTAAGCTTCAATAGCTTCCTTTTTCATGCCAAGTTGTTTGTAACTTTCGGCCAGGTAAAACGTTGGCTCAAGTTTCTCTTTTCTGTCAAGCGCCAGCAAGGTTTTAAACCTGCCAACCGCTTTTTCATACTGGCCCGATTTCATGGCAAACATCCCTAAGTTAAGGTTAGCGTTCCAGTTATTCGGGTCTTTTTTAACCACCTCAAGCAACAGCGCAATGCCTTGCATGGGGCCTGCCGCACCGTTTACGTAAGCTATACCCAAACCTGTTTTACCTTCAAGGCTTTCGGGTTGCTGTTTCAAAACATTTTGAAATGCTTCGGCCGCGTTGCTTACAAAAGCGGGCTGCAGTAAAGTATCCTGTGTTAGTTTATATGCATCATTAAAACGGTTACCCGCGTTGATCCAGTCCTGTACTTTGTTTTGCTTACGGGCAGCAGCCTGGTAGTAAAACGCGGCAGGGGCGGGCTGGTTAACATCGTCCCACTGTTTGGCAAGTTCCCTTTGCAGGTTTACCGCATCAGCTTCAGATGCTTTTTTTAACTGGCCTTCAAGGTCGTTGATCTTAGCTGCAAGCGCGCCCCCAATAGCGGCTTTGGCAGGTTCAGATACCATATCAACAGTAACATTGGCAGCAGGTTTTTTAGCGCCTGTTTCGGCAGTCATGGCCGGTTTGCCTTTTTTATCGTCTTTTGGTTTAACCAGGCCTTTAACAGGCAAAAAATACAAATAGCCCATAATAACAACTACGGCTGCACTAACTGCTATTTGTTTTTTATTCATGATGGCGTATAATTATTTTTTACTGGTTTTGTTACCTGATTTTACTTTCTCAACAAAAGTTTTAGCCGGTTTAAAGCTTGGTACAAAATGCTCAGGGATAATGATGGCAGTGTTTTTTGAAATGTTACGGGCTGTTTTTTTAGCGCGTTTTTTAACCACAAAACTACCGAACCCTCTTACATAAACGTTTTCGCCGCTAACCATCGAGCTTTTAACCACTTTGAAAAACGCCTCAACAGTTTCTTGCACGTCTACTTTCTCTATACCTGTCTTTGATGAGATTTCAGTTATAATTTCTGCCTTAGTCATATCTTATTTACTTAAATTTTTTTATAAATACTTAACTGTTTTGGGGTTGCAAAAGTATTGCTTTATCCGTTAACAGCGAAATATTTATCCGTTTTTTTTTGTTTAGCGGTTAAAACCTACATTATCTTTACAATTTTGAGTATGAGCGGCTTATAAACGATTACTGAAGCGCATGCCCTGAGCTTGATTTTTGGGGGAAGAAATGTAATGTTTTACACTAAGTGGACGGAAACTATTGCACGGGCCGGAGAGCTTACAAACGGGCTGTTTACTCACCCAGGCTACGCTTAGCCGACCATCCCCTCTCTACAGCAAGTTGTAAAGAGGATAAAGAACGTAAATCAGAAAATCCCTTCTTTGCGCGCAGCGTAGAGAAGGGTGACAAGCGCAGCAATGTCGGGATGAGTAACCTCGCCGCCCGGTTTATCAACCCTGTGTTTGTTTTTAACACAACCAATCCCCCTGCACATCATTACATTTACACCGATGAATTTTGCCGACGAGATAGTACAATGGTACTTAACCAACAAACGCGACCTGCCCTGGCGCAACACCACCGACGCCTACACCATCTGGCTATCAGAAGTGATTTTGCAGCAAACCCGTGTTGAGCAGGGGATGCCTTATTTTTACCGTTTTCTTGAAAAATACCCGGATGTAAGCAGCTTTGCCGCCGCGCACGAAGATGACATCCTGAAACTATGGCAGGGTCTGGGCTATTACTCGCGTGGGCGTAACATGCTCAAAACCGCACGGATGGTGCAGGAAACTTATAACGGTAATTTTCCGGATAGCTATAACGAGCTTATTAAATTAAAAGGAATTGGCGAATATACCGCCGCGGCGATCTCATCGTTTGCTGCTAACGAAGCCCGCGCCGTGGTAGATGGAAACGTTTACAGGGTGCTGGCCCGCTACTTTGGTATTGATGAGCCCATCAACTCTACCCAGGGCAAAAAAACCTTCCAGGGGCTTGCCGACGATTTTCTTAATAAGAAAACGCCGGGATTACATAACCAGGCGATGATGGAGTTCGGGGCAATGCTATGCAAACCCAAAAATCCGGCCTGCGGCAGTTGCCCGGTACGCCCCGGTTGCCAGGCCTTTAAAACCAATACCGTAAACGCGCTGCCGGTTAAACTAAAAACCGTAAAGGTGCGCGAGCGGTTTTTCAATTACTTTTTGATAACCGATGGCGATACCGTTTTAATGAATAAAAGGGGCGAAAACGACATCTGGGCTAATATGTTTGACTTGCCGATGGTTGAAACAGCCTCGGTTTTGCCTTTGGAAGAGTTACTCAAACAACCTGAGGTTTTAAACGTTTTTGGTAATATGATCAGGGCTACCGAAGTTTCGCCGGTTCATAAGCACGTTTTAACCCATCAGCGGCTTTTTGTAAGGCTGGTGAAAATAGATAATGCACCATCAATAAAACCGCATAAAAACTGGGTGAAAATTGATGTTCAAAAGGTGCCTGAATTAGCATTGCCCAAGATTGTATTTATATTATTAAAAAATATTTTTAATTTGTAAAATAATTTTGCGTTATTTATGGCATGTCTGGAATAAACAAAGTAATACTCGTTGGCCACTTGGGGAAAGACCCTGAAATACGAAGTTTAGAAGGTGGGGTGTCAGTAACGAGTTTTCCTTTGGCTACTTCCGAAACATTTAACAAGGATGGCCGCAAGGTTGAACAAACCGAGTGGCACAACATTGTAATGTGGAGGGGCCTGGCCGAAATAGCGGCCAAGTTTTTGTCGAAGGGAAAACTGGTTTATATTGAAGGCAAGTTGCGTACCCGGTCTTTTGAAGACAAGGAGGGCATAAAAAAGTACACTACCGAAATTGTTGCCGAAAACTTTACCATGCTTGGTCGCAAGAGCGATTTTGATGCCGATGCTCAGAAAATTTCATTAAGAAACGGAGGGTCGTTCATTGACGACGCCACGGATGATGATAATTATTAATTGATTGTACTTTACTAACCAACACCCAAAAAAACAGCCCCCGGAAATTCCGGGGGCTGTTCGCGTTTTCTCCATCCCCTCTTGAGAGGGGGCGCGATAGGAAAGAGCGCGAGCAGGGGTGTGTTATAAGAGCGACAAGCCTCTCTCAGAGTAACACACCCCTCCACCCCTCTCAAGAGGGGAATCGCTCGAGGCCCGCGCTCTCATGCGCCTCCTACCTTCCTCCCGGAGGGCATTTAGCATTCAAATACTGCGTAAACAACGTTTTTAAGTGCAGATTTGTTCCTTCGCCTTCAGAAATGGAGTGTGTACGGTTAGGGTACGACATCAGCTGGAACTGGCGGTTATATTTCACCAGCTCATTAATTAGTTCTTCGGCATTTTTGTAGTGTACGTTATCGTCGCCGGTACCGTGGATATACAGCAGGTTACCTTTCAGGTTTTTTGCATAGGTAACAGGCGATCCTTTGATAAACGCTGCCCTGCCTGCTTCATCTGTTGGTACGCCCATATAACGTTCCTGGTAAATGTTATCGTAAGTAAGCTGATCGCCTACGGCTGCCACGGCTATACCGGTTTTGTAGATATCTCCGTATTGAAACATCAGGTTAAGGGTTGAGGAACCGCCGCCGCTCCAGCCATGCACCGCAATACGGGTAGAATCAACAAAAGGCCATTTAATGATCTCTTTAGCTGCCATGGCCTGGTCGCGGATATTGATGATACCTATGTTTTTGTAGATAGCCTTACGCCATGCCGCGCCTTTAGGTGCAGGTGCGCCGCGCCCCTCAACCGACATGTAGATGTAACCATCATCGGCCATGCTGCCTGCATAAAGTCCGTTGCGGCCGGTGCCCCAGGTATCGGTTACGGTTTGTCCGGCCGGTTCGCCGTAAACGGTGAACAGTACCGGGTATTTTTTAGTTGGATCAAAGTTGGTAGGTTTCATCATCCATCCGTCCATTTCAATACCGTCAACCGTTTTAATTTTAAAAAATTCAGGTTTATTTTTAACGCTATTGTCAACGCTGATCATATTGCCGGCCACATGCTTATGCTCGGGCAGGCTAATCACTTCGCTTTGCGGACGGGTATAGCTGTTGTTAAAGTAGTGCAGTGCAACCTTGCCGTTTGGCGAAATATCATAGCCATGCGTTCCGGGCTGATCGGCAGGCGAAACGCGCTCTGCTTTGCCGCCGCTAAGTTTAATTTTGTAAAGGTATTTTTGAGTAGCGTTATCAGGCGAGGCGATAAAATATACATAACCCAAAGCCTCATCAACCATATCAATGCTGATCACATCATAGTTTCCTTTGGTAATCAGCGTTTCCTTGCCTTCGCGGCTTACTTTGTACAGGTGGCGCCAGCCGTCTTTTTCGCTTAGCCAAACAAAGCTTTTGCCTTTTTCAATCCAGCCCCAGCCCACCGGGTCGCCGCCTACTACGCGTTCTTTAACATCTATCCAGGAGTTGCTATGCTCTTCGCGGATAACACGTGTGGTGCCGTTTGATACATTGCCGATAAAGATGCGGCTTTCGTTCTGTGCGCGGTTTAATTGCTCCAGAACAACCTCGTTAGAATTGGCCGCCCATTCCATGGCGGGGATGTAGTGCTGCACCGCGTCGCCCGGAACATCAATCCATTTCGTTTTTCCGGTACTAACATCAACCACACCTACTTTGCATGAGCTTGGGTCTTCGCCCGCTACCGGGTATTCAACCGGAACCACAAAGGGATAGATCGAATCAGTAGTGTTGAGCATTTTATAGGTTTTGATCTTACTTGCATCCAACTGCCAGTAGGCGATGGACTTACTATCCGGCGACCAGCGGAAACCGTCGCGGCAGTCAAACTCCTCTTCATAAGCCCAGTCAAACGTACCATTGATGAGCGTGCGTGTGCCATCGGTAGTTAATGCTTTAACCGAACCATCGTTCAAATCTTCCATATAGATGTTGTGGCCGCTTACATAGGCCACTTTAGTACCATCGGGCGAAAATTTGGCGAACATTAATGATGACGACGGCAGGTTTTTACCCAGTTGCCAGAGTTTTTTGGTATTGCTGTCATACACCCAGTAATCGCCGCGGGTATCATAACGCCAAACCCTTTTGGTGTTGGTATTGATCAATACTTTTTTATTGTCTTCACTTACCGTAAACCGTCTTACGTTAATAGGCGCATGACCTGCCGGGGTAAGGTCTTGTTTGGTAACAAACACAGTTTTTTTCGAAGTGTCGCGCGCGTCGATCATCAGGATCTGGCCACCGGTGATGTGGTAATACTGATAACCATCACGTGTCCAGTTAACGCCGCCGCGCTGCGCCAGTGCCATATACTGAACACAGGTTAACAATAGCGCTGTAAGGAAAAATAATCCCGAATGGTAAAATTTCATATACATTTAGTTTTAATTAAAAAGGGGATACTTATTATACAAATAAGTAATGCCGCTGTAAATTTTGCGTTAATTTAGCACAATCAACAAATCTAAAGCCATCTGTAATGAAAAAATTATATCCGTTATTCCTTGCTTGCGCACTATTCTCTGTTACGGCATCGGCTCAGCACGCCGATAGGAGCAAGTTCATTAAGGATAGTTTGGATCTGTACATCAGCAAGGCTTTAACCAACTGGCGCATCCCCGGCATGGCCGTTTGCATTGTTAAAGATGGCAAGGTTGTACTGATGAAGGGCTACGGTATTAAAGAATTAGGCCTGATGAACAAGGTTGATGAAAATACCCTGTTTATGATTGGCAGCAACACCAAGGCGTTCACCGCAACGGCCCTGGCCATGCTGGAAGCCAATAAAAAACTTTCATTGGATGAAAAAGTAACTCAATATATCCCGGAGTTTAAAATGGCGGATAAAAACCTTACCGACCAGGTACTGGTACGCGACCTGCTTTGCCACCGCCTGGGGTTCCAAACCTTCCAGGGCGATTTTACTTTTTACAACACCGATCTTACCCGCGAAGACGTGATCAGGCGACTGGGCAAACTGAAACCGGTTTACCCCTTCCGTACCCGCTGGGGCTATACCAATGCCGCGTTTTTAACCGCGGGCGAGATCATACCGAGGGTAGCCAACGGGCACTCGTGGGAGGCATACATTAAAGAGGCAATTTTTGCCCCGCTCGGTATGCAAAACAGCCTCGCGTTAAGCAAAGATCTCCCTAAATCATTAAACCGCACCGTTCCGCATACCCTTGTTGATGGCCGACTTACGCCTATACCCTATTGCCAGATTGATGGCCTGGCGCCTGCAGGTGCTATCAGCTCGTCGGTAAATGATATGAGCAAATGGGTAATGGCCCTACTGAACAACGGTAAGGTAGGGCAACGCCAGGTGATCCCTGCGGCTGCCATTGAGGCTACGCGCAAGCCGCAGGATATTGTAGGCAGCGTTCAGCACCTTAACGGCGAAACAAATTTTGAACTTTACGCATTAGGCTGGTTTATACAGGATTACTCAAACCACCGGTTAATTATGCACGATGGCGGGGTTAATGGCTACCTGTCGTCGGTAACGCTTTCGCCGCAGGATAACCTGGGTATCGTTATCCTCACCAATACCGACCAGAACATGGCTTTTGAAGCATTGCGCTGGGATATCCTCGACGCCTATTTTAAACAGCCTTTCCGTAACTACAGCGAAGCTTACCTGAAACAATTCAGGGCCAATGCCGCTACCGAGCAGGCTAACGACCGAAAGTTAAAAGATTCGGTAGCGCTTAACCTGAAGCCGGCATTGCCTGTAAATAAATACCTGGGTAAATACAGTAACGAGTTTTACGGCAACATGCAAGTAACCCAGGGTCAGAACAACAACCTTGAGATGCGTTTTGAGCATCACCCAAAAATGTACGCGCTGATGCAGCCCCTTGGCGGCAACCGCTTTTACGTAACTTTTTCTGACCCCACCCTGGGAAAGGCGATATTTCCTTTTACGGTACAAAATGGCGATGTAACCGGGGTACGCGTAAAAGTGGCCGATTTTGTGGAGCGCGGGGCTTATGAGTTTAAGAAGTTGTGATAATGGATAAGCTCTAATCTATTTGGGCTATCTCTACTCGACTTTAGCGTAACTTCGACCTAAACTTGTCGAAGCATTCTGCTTCCTTGTTTGAAATGAATGTTGAAACTAATAGCAATATAACAGTAATCAGCTTTTATAAATTATTGTCTCCCTTAAAACTTTAAATTAACTTTCAGCCATTCCTGTACTTCGTCCTGGCGGGTAATCTCGGGCGGGAGTTGATCATGGATGAGTTTTTCCATTTTGTTGCCGGTGTTGGCAAAGCGATAATCCCACATCAGCATTAGTTTATTGATAAGGTATATTACTTCATTGCCCTCTTCTTTAGTGAAAATTGTATCGTCGGGTTTACCGGTTACACGCGGATCGTTATACAGGTAAGCGTTCCATTTATAGTCGGTGTAATGCAGGTTTCGTTTTGAAAAGAGGATCATGGTCACATAATTTCTTTAAATGTACGCATAAATAAGCGCATTGCGGGTTATTAGCGCAAATGGGCGTATTATACAAAGCGCCGCGGTAACAATATTCCCATTAAACTTTGCCGATTAAATAGTAATTTCAGCGCAGCTAATTTAAGTTGATGAAAAAATTAATACTGTTCAGCGTAGCTTCGCTGCTGGCATTTAATGCTGTTGCCCAGCAGGAACCACAAAAAGCCATTTACTACGAGGTTTCATTCCCTAATGTGGCCCACCACGAGGCCGAAATAAGCATGACCATCCCGCAGGCTCCTTCCGGGCCCTTCAAAGTTCGGATGAGCCGCTCATCTGCCGGGCGCTATGCTACGCATGAGTTTGGCAAAAACATTTACAATGTTAAAGCTACTGATGTTGATGGCAAAGAACTGGAACTAACCCAGCTTGAAGGGGATGTTTACCAGGTTGGCGATCATCCCGCATCGGTAAAAGTAACTTATACCCTTTTTGCCAACTGGACGGATGGTACCTATGCCTCTATCGACCCCAGCCACGCGCATTTAAACATGCCGGCCGCCTTTATGTGGGTGGTGGGCGAGGATAAACGCCCGCTGACGTTTGCCTTCAACGACCTGGATAAATATGGCTGGAAAGTTTCAACCCAGTTAAAGCATGTTGGCGCCAATGTGTACAGCGCACCCAATATGCAATACATGATGGATAGCCCTACCGAGCTTTCAAACCATAATGTAAGCAGCTGGGAAGTAACCAACACCGATGGTAAAAAGGAGCAGATAAACCTGAGCATACACTCAGACGACAGCCAGGCTGTGGTTGACAATTTTGCCACAATGATCCGGAAAATGGTACTGGAAGAAAAAGCGGTATTTGGCGAACTGCCAACCTACGACTTTGGCGAATACACTTTTGTTGCGGATATTAACACGGCGGTATCGGGCGATGGCATGGAGCACCGCAATTCTACCTGTATTACCATCCCGGCGCCAAAGGTTGAAGGTTTTGAAAAAAACCTGATGGGCGTGTTCGCCCATGAGTATTTTCATAGCTGGAACGTGAAACGCATCCGCCCAAAATCGCTGGAGCCGTTTAACTTTGAGCATGCCAATATGAGCAGTGAACTTTGGTTTGCCGAAGGCTTTACCCAATACTACGGCGAGTTACTGCTGGAGCGCTCGGGCTTTGTTTCGCCTGACGATTATACCGGTACTATTGCGGGCCTGGTTAACCAGATCCTGAATACCCCGGGTGCCGCCAAATATTCGGCCGCGCAAATGAGCCGTTATTCGGTTTTTGCCGACGCCGGCGTATCCATCGATCCTAACAACAACACCAACGATTTTACCAGCTACTATACTTACGGCGGCGCCATAGCCCTGGCGCTCGATTTGCGTTTGCGAAGCGACTTTAACCTCACGCTTGATGATTATATGCGTACCGTTTGGTTAAACCGCGGCAAGGTGATGAAGCCATATACCATTCCTGATTTGCAGAATGATTTGGGCAAGGTGACCAACAACCCAAAATTCGCTGCCGATTTCTTTAAACGCTACGTTTATGGTATCGACAAAAATAACTATGAGCAATTGCTGGCTAAAGCAGGCTTGTTATTGCGCAAAGCGCAGCCGGGTAAAGGCTGGGCCGGTTCGCTGGCGGCGCAACCTGCACGCGGCAGATCGGGCCAGGCACGCCCGGCAGGATCGGAAGGTTTGCCCATCCTTTCAAGCACTACCATGGGCACCCCCGTTTACAAAGCAGGATTGGATGCAGGCGATGTAATATTGAAAGTTGATGGTAAGGATATTAAAGAGCAAAAAGATTTCAACGATATTATTGCAGGCAAAAAACCTGGCGATAAACTGGTGGTAAACTACAAAAACCGTACAGGTGCGCATGAAACCACCATCACGCTCGAAGAAAGCCCTTACCTTGAAGTAGTAACTTACGAAAAAGCCGGTATGCCGTTAAGTAAAGAACAGGAAACATTCCGTAACAACTGGCTGCAAAGCAAAGTCAAATAAGCATGAAAAAAGTATTTATTACCACAGCGGCTTTTTTAAGCCTTTCGGCATACGGTTTCGCGCAAAACGTAAACAAACTGATTGATCAGGCCGATGTAACCCGCATTATCAAAACCCTTTCGGCCGATGACATGCAGGGCCGCGCCACATTTACCCCCGGCATTGAAAAAGCCGCGCAATTTATTGAGGGTGAATACAAAAAAGCCGGTTTAAAACCATTAAAAGGAAACAAGGATTACCGCCAGAATTTCACCATGGTGCGTTCAACCCCTGTTAGTTTAAAGGTAAGCATCAATGGCAAGACCATAGCTGCCGACAGCGCGTTCGCATCTGCCGCCGAATCATTTACCTGGGCAGGCGATAAGGATGTACAGGTAGTTGTGGTTGGCCCGGATAAAGATTTCCGTACCGAATACCGCAAGGCGTTTAAGGCAGGAACCAAAACCTTGTTACTGGTCGATCCTAAATTCAGCAGCCTGTTTGGCCGGATTAAAAGTTACATTGGTTCGGGTTCAACCAATTTCAAAGGCAAGGTCAAACAACCAATTGTATTTGTTTCGGGCAAATTTGATGCAACAACTACCTTCGACGTTAACTGCGAGGTTAGCTCCAAAGAGCTCCCGCTATTCAACGTAGCCGGTATCATCCCCGGTAAAACCAAACCGGATGAGTATGTGGTTTTTTCGGGCCATTATGACCACCTTGGCATTATCAAACCTGATAAACCCGGCGTAACCGACAGCATTGCCAACGGCGCCGATGATGACGCTTCGGGAACTACCGCGGTGCTAAGTTTAGCTAAATATTACAAAAAGCTAAATAACAATGCCCGTACGCTCATCTTCGTTGCTTTCACTGCCGAAGAAATTGGCGAATACGGTTCGCAGTACTTCGCTACACAGGTAAACCCGGATAAGGTGGTGGCTATGTTTAATATCGAGATGATTGGTAAAGCTTCGAAATTCGGCACCAACTCGGCGTTTATCACAGGCTTCGACAGGTCGGATTTTGGTACCATCCTGCAAAAAAACCTGAAAGGAACCGCCTTTAAATTTTACCCGGACCCATACCCGGACCAGGACCTGTTTTACCGCAGCGATAACGCTTCGCTTGCCGCAGTCGGCGTACCGGCCCACACCATTTCAACCGATCAGATCGACATCGATAAATTATACCACACCGTTGGCGATGATTTCAATTCATTGAATGTGAATAATATCACTTCAACCATCAGGGCAATAGCATTGAGCTCACGCACCATAGTTTCCGGTAAGGATACGCCGAAACGGGTACCTAAACTGGATGAGTAATTGTTGTCTGAATAGGAATTACAGAATTTTAGAATTTACAGAATTAAAAAGTATTAAAATTGCTGCTGCTGAGAGTCCGGCACAACTTGCAGGGATTGGGAAATTAAGTTGAAAACTTAATTTCTTCAGCTACAAAACATCATTTATTCTGTTTATTCTAAAATTCTGTAAAATCTGATTCAGACATCATGATCCCTAAAATAGCAGTAGTAGGCCCCGAATCCACAGGTAAATCAACCATGTCTGAATACCTCGCAGCCCACTACAACACCATAGCGGTGCCTGAATACTCGCGCGAATATTGCGCCAATCTTGTTGGCGAATGTACCTTTCAGGATGAGATCAACATGTTTCACGGTCAGCTGGCGCTCGAAAAAACACTGCTGCCTCTGGCTAATAAGATACTTATTTGCGATACCACTTTTTTAACCGTAAAAATCTGGAGCGAGGAAGTATTTGGTAACGCCCCGCAGGAAGTTCTTGACGAACTACCCCGTCACCCCTACGATTTTTATTTACTTTTAGATATCGACCTGCCCTGGCAGGACGACCCGCTGCGAAATTTCCCCACCAAGCGCCAATATTTTATGAACATCTGGCACCGCGAATTGCAGGCGCTTAATGCTGATTATACCGTAATCTCCGGCTTGGGGCAGGATAGGTACGATAACGCAGTAAAGGCGGTGGATGGCTTCATCAATCGTCAATTGTCGGAACCGGAATTTTAGGAGAATTATTTGAATTTTTTGAATGAGCTAAGCATTCTGTTAATTTTTTTAATTCCCCCAAATTCGGGTTCAGACAAAATTGTGCTTCATAAATCGCCAAAATGAACGCAATCATCCTAAATCTATACAATTCTTAGGTTAACGGCTATGGCGAAAACACCGACCAAAGGCTGAATTTTCCGGAAATCTCAGCCTTTGGGGGGAGATTTAGGGGGCTGTTACTTTAATTTTTCTAATGCCGATTTAACTCTCGGGATCAAAGCCTCTATTTCGTTTAATGGCGTAGCGCCAACCGATGCGCGGAACCAGTTCACATCATCGCCGGTACCGAATGCCGAAAAGGGTACAAAAGCAGCTCCGGCTTCCTTAATCAGGTAAAAATTAATATCTGCCGAATCTTTGAGCACCTTGCCATCGGGTGTGGTTTTGCCGCTATAATCTATTTTCAGGGTCAGATAAATGGCGCCCATCGGTTCTATCGAATCTACGTTCAATCCGCCGGTTTTCATTTCCTGGAAACCTTCGTGCAGGGCAGTAAGGCTGGTTTGGATCTTTCCTTTTAAATCGGCAAGGTAAGCGTTTACATCACCCTCATCGGTTAAAAATTTAGCCATCGCCATTTGCTCGGGCTTAGGTGCCCAGGCGCCCATGTGCCCTACAATGGCCTTCATATTTTCAATCACCAACGCCGGACCAAAGCCCCAGCCCACACGTACGCCGGTAGCGGCGAAACATTTGGAGCTGCCATCAACAAAAATGGTGTAATCTTTCAATTCGGGGCGAAGCGTTACCGGGTTATAGTGCTGATGATCGCCAAAGGTTAACTGCGAGTAGATCTGGTCGTACAATAAATACAAGGGCTTTTCGCCTGCCGCGCGGGTTTTGTTTTCGGCAATAACCAGGTCGCAAATCTCTTCCAGTCCCTTTTTGCTAAACATGGTACCTGTTGGGTTTAGCGGCGAACAAAGGGCCAGCAGGGCGGCTCCCTTTAAATGCGGACGGATCTCATCTGCCGTAGGCATAAAGTTATTTTCGGGAGCGGTTGGGATGATAACCGGATCGGCGTTCAGCAAATCGCTGTAGTGGTTGTTGTTCCAGGATGGCGCCGGGAAAACCACTTTTTCGCCGGGATTAACTACCGCTAAAAATATGGAATAAATTAACGGACGTGAACCGCCGGAGATCAGGATCTGGTTGGGTGCATAATCCAAATCAAAGCTCCTTTTTAAAAAGCCGCTAACACTCTGCCGTAATTCGAGCATACCATCAGCAGCCGGATAGTTGGTTTGGTTATGATGATAGGCATCAATGATTTTATCCTTTAAAGGGGTTGGAATAGGATAAATGTTTGAGTCGAAATCACCTATGGTTAAATTAGCGATATTCTGGCCCTGGCGTTTTAATTCGTTGATCTCGCCCGCGATCTTGATGATCTCCGAGCCATGCAAATTTTGAGCTAATAAGGAAACACTCATGGGTTTATATATTAATGAGCGGCAAAGATAGGGAAAGGAGCTGAAAGGTTGAAGGCTGTTTGAGGCGAAAGCCAAAAGGTTAAAGGCGAAAGGTAGAATTGATGTGATATAAAGGTCAAAAGCAAAAAAACCTTTCACCTTTGACCTTTTGCCTTTAACCTAATCGCTACGCGATTACAAATAAGCTTTTCGGAGCTTGATGATGCGCATCCAGTGCATCACTTTCATTACGGGATAAACCGGGTCTACTTCATACCATTTGGCGCCGAAGTTTGGTTTATTGGGGTGCTTGTGGTGATTGTTCTGAAACAATTCGCCGAGCATTAAAAAATCAAAGGGCGTTGTATTTTTTGATTTATCGCCGTTATCAAAATTTTGGTAACCGTATTTATGGCCGCACCAGTTAACAATAGCGCCGTGAATCGGGCCCATTAAAAAATGGATCGGGATCAACAGGAACATCCACCAGGCGGTAGCGAATTCTACATAAAACAAAATGTACAAAATGCCAAACGAAATGCGCGACACCACCGAAGAACCGATGAAATCAACAAAGCGCCATTCGGGGATATTACCTTTAAAGCGTTCTTCGGGCTCCTTTAACCGGCGTACATGTAACCTGTAACTTTTGGCGGTGTAGATCATCATCTGGAAAACATCCTTAAAAAAGTGCGGCGAATGCGGATCTTTTTCGGTATCGCTATAAGCATGGTGCTCACGGTGCATAATAGCGTAGGCCCGTGGATTTAGGAAAGATGAACCCTGGCAAATGTAGGTAAGCAGGTAAAACACACCCTCGTTAAACTTATTGGTGGTAAACATTTTATGTGATGCGTACCGGTGTAAAAAGAACGTTTGAAAAAATAGCGACAAAAACCAGTGCGCTACAAAAAATATAATGATAACCATTGAATTATTAGCAGAAGCTTATTTATAATGTTTCCAAAGATACGATTAATAGGCGGATAAAGTTTTTTATATCTCAATATTGATGGGATAAATACAGAAAATGCCGCTCATGGTTAGAAACGGCATTTTTAAAATAAAGTTGTTATCGGGCTTAAACCAATTCAAACTGCTTGGCCAGCAGCCGGTACGATTCCAGCCTGTCTTCAAAATCTTCGGCAATGGTAACCAGCATAATTTCGTCAACCCCGTAATCATTGGCCAGCCAGGTAAGTTTGAGTTTAAGCTCAGTTGGCGAACCAGCAATTACCCGGTAACTATTGGCACGGAGACGTTCCTGTTCGGCCGGGGTATATTGAACATCTTTTACATCATCGTAACTTAAGGGCACTATCGGACCGCCTTTTTCAAACTGCAGAAAACGGTGGTTCATTACGGCCAGGTGGCGGCGTACTTTTTCCGGATCTTCCGAGCAGAACACAAATATCGCCACGTTGGCTTTGGCCTCCGCCAAATCGGCCGAAGGCTGAAAACGCTCGCGGTACATTTTAACACTTTCGGGCCCGCCATGAGGGTTAATAAAATGCGCGAACGAAAAGCCCATACCAAAGTGCGCGGCAAACAATCCGCTTTGCCCGCTTGAGCTTAGCAGCCACATATCGGGCACGGTTTTAACCTGCGGTATAGCCCTGATGCGGGCCTGAACAGTTCCGGGTTCGTAAGTATCGTGGAAATAATTTTGTAAGTCGGCCAGCTGCTCCACAAAATCCTGCTCCCTGAACTGGTTTGACGGATTCAGTACCGCCGCGGTAATCCTGTCGGTGCCCGGCGCGCGCCCCATGCCCAGGTCAATACGCCCGGGGAACAGCGCCTCCAGCATCCTGAAATTTTCGGCAACTTTTAGTGTACTGTGGTTAGGCATCATGATGCCGCCCGAGCCCATGCGCATGTTTTTGGTTTCGCCGGCCAGGTGGGCCAGTAACACTTCGGGCGTTGAACCGGCAATAATGCCCATATTGTGATGTTCCGAAACCCAGAAACGGGTATAACCCAGCGTATCGGTAAGTTTTGCCAGTTGTATAGTTTCCTGTATGGCCTGCTCGGCAGTGGCCCCCTTGCGTATCGGCGACTGATCGAGCACGCTTAACTTAATTTTATTTGCGCTCATATAAATAGTATAACACAAAAATAAGCATCAGGTTGCAGGCAGGCCATATGCCAAAGTTTTTATGGCATTACTATTACCATTCCGGAACGATACTTCCAGATTTGCCTGCTCTATAAAAACCTTTTTGGTCATGGATAGGTCTGAACCAAGCCAGCAGAAACACCTATCAATACCAAGATAACTATAAAAGAATAATCAACCATAACTACAAAAGCATTGCCCCGGGCAATGCTTTTGTAGCCAGCAAAAATCCGCCTGCATATAAGCACCCCCTTTAGGGGGCGGGGGGGGCGAGTAAATCATCCGTCAATTTTTCAAACTCATTCACAAACTCGGTATAGTGTTCGCCGGTACCCGGACCGCTAAAACCGGTATGTATTTTTTGCACATCGCCGTTCTTATCAATAATTATGGTGGTTGGAAAACCAACAACTTTGGCTAACATGGGCAGGCTTTGGGCGGTTTGCTTTTTATCGCTGGTATAGCCTGTTACCAGCAACGGATAGGGTACATTAAAACGATCTTTTACCTGTTGCAGCGCTTTTTTCGATTTTTCAAAATCGGTAGTGCGCTCGTAGGCCAGGCCAATTACTTCTACACCTTTGTTATGGTATTTTTTATAGTAATTAACCATGTAGGCGGTTTCATCCATACAGTTGGGGCACCATGAGCCTAAAATCTGCACAATAACTACTTTATTTTTATAACGGGCATCATCAAGCGACACCGTTTTGCCATCCAGATCTTTATAACTGAAAGCGATCTTCTTATAACCCGGTTTTAAGGATGTAAGCGAATAGGCATCGGGCAGTTTGGCATTTTCGTCTTTGATGGCTTTCCAGCCTTCCACTGCCGAATAGCCCGCGTAAAATTTACCATCGGTAATGGTTTTATCATCAGTAATGGTGGCTGTGAAAGTATAGGCATGCCCGCCATCAAAGGTGGATAAGTATAGTTTATTACCGCTAACCGCGCCTTCTAAAAACCGGTAATCGCCGGTGGTGGTTAAAAAAGTGCCGGTAAGTTTGCTGCCCGCCTGTTTAAATTCGCCAACGGTGGTATCGGCCCCGGCACCCTCCCCAAATACAGCCGACCAACGGCCGGTGATATTTGCCACCGGTTTTTCGGTCTCCTTAAAAAAGCGCCAGGATGTATTGGGTGCAGCGCTGAATGGCACCAGCAAATCGTTATCTGCCAGGTGGCGCACCCAGTTCCCGCTCAGGTTTTCGCCATCAAGCTTTAATTTAAATTCTGAATTGAACAGCGGCATATGTATAAAAACCGAATCGCCTTTGGTGCTCACATCATTCACTTTAAAATGCTCGGCACCGTTAATAATGGCTAACTGTTGTTTGCCGCCGACATTGTTCACATCAAAATTGAAAGGAATTTCGGTGCCCGATTTGGTTTTTAAGGCGCCACGCCATACACCCGTTTTTAGTTTGGTTTGGGCAAAGCCGGTTTGCAGCAATAACATGCTGCAAATACCCGCCGCGATATTTTTGAAAGTCATACTTAAATTATAGTCTACTAAATCTATATACTTTCAAAGGTATAAAAACAACGGCGTTATTTCAATACACCGCGCGAAATGACAATTCTTTGAATTTCAGATGTGCCTTCATAAATCTGGGTGATCTTGGCATCGCGCATTAACCGTTCAACATGGTATTCCTTTACATAACCGTAGCCGCCATGAATCTGCACCGCCTCGGTGGTGGTGCGCATGGCCACTTCAGATGCATAGAGTTTAGCCATTGATGATGCCTGCGCATAGGGTTTGCCGTTATCTTTAAGCCAGGCCGCTTTGAGGCACATGAGCCGGGCGGCCTCAATTTCGGTAGCCATATCCGCCAGCTTAAACTGAATAGCCTGGTGATCGGCCAGCGATTTGCCGAAAGCTTTGCGGTCTTTGGCATACTGAACGGCCAGTTCATAAGCTCCTGATGCGATGCCCAACGCCTGCGATGCTATCCCGATGCGCCCGCCCTCCAGAAGGCTCATGGCAAACTTAAACCCGAAACCATCCTCACCAATACGGTTTTCTTTGGGCACCTTCACATCGGTAAACATTAATGAGTGGGTATCCGAACCACGCACGCCCATTTTATTTTCTTTAGGGCCGATGGTGAAGCCGGGCAGGCCTTTTTCTACAATAAAGGCGTTGATGCCATGGTGTTTTTTTTCGGCATCGGTTTGGGCCATTACAATATAGGTAGACGCGGTGCTGCCGTTGGTGATCCAGTTTTTGGTGCCATTAAGCAGGTAATAGTCGCCCATATCAACAGCGGTGGTGCGTTGCGAGGTGGCATCCGAGCCTGCTTCCGGTTCCGACAGGCAAAAAGCGCCTATTTGCTGACCGGTAGCCAGGGGCACCAAATATTTTTGTTTTTGCGCCTCATTACCATATTTTTCGAGGCCATAGCAAACCAGCGAATTATTTACCGATACCACCACCGATGTGGAAGCGTCAATTTTTGAAAGTTCTTCCATCACCAGCACATATGATATGGCATCCAGGCCGGCGCCCCCATATTGCGGCGATACCATCATCCCCAAAAAACCAAGCTCGCCCAGTTTTTTAATCTGTTCGGCCGGAAATTTTTGCAGCTCGTCGCGTTCAATAACGCCGGGCTTTAATTCGGTTTCGGCAAAATCGCGGGCCGCCTGGCGGATCATTTTTTGCTCGTCGGTTAGTTCAAAATGCATAGGTTTAATTAATGCCTAAATATATAAAATCCTCATTTTCTATTAGAACAAACGACACTCTGCTTTTCCTATTTGAAAAGGACAAAGAATTATCAATCAGGGCCCATGCCCGTTTTACTTTCGGTTTACTGTAAATGGCAAAAGATCAAAAGCCGCCACTGGAAAAAAGTGAGCCTTCCCGCTGGAATAACAAAGCGGGAAGAGTTGGTGGGACGAAAGATGATGCCTGCACCATTAAAAATCATCTCAATGAATTACAATATGAGTCATTTAATTATCAACATATTACTCCCCTGAACAATTAATTAATGAACTGGCTAAAGATGATTGGAAAATTAACTTTTACAAGCTGTTAAAGGAACAGAAAAAGGGCACCTGAAAATGAAAGATATCATCATAATATTTATGCAGTAAATTGAATGTCACATTTGAGTGTAAACGAAAATAAAAAGGCAGACCACCTTACCGATCTGCCTTTCAAAAAATTTCAAAAACAATATAAAGCAAAAACATATAAAGTTTGCCTTACTTGCAAGCTATGTTCGTTGCTACACTCAAAAATCAAAAAATAAGCTTCCTTTTTGGCTTAACCTGACTGATGGTTGTGCCCTTCCGGGGGCCGGGGGGCTTACTTTTTCACCCAACCGTCTTTCAAAGTAACGGTACGGTTAAATACCAGCTTATCGGCGGTTGAGGTTTTATCAACAGTAAAATAACCCTTACGCATAAACTGAACCGGCTTACCCGCTTCGGCATTAACCAGGTCGGGCTCCATATACACGGTTGGTAAAATCTGCAGGCTGTTAGGGTTGATATAGTCTTTAAAGTCGCCATCCTCGTTAGATGGGTCTTCCACCTGAAACAGGCGATCATACAACCTAACTTCGGCGGTTTTGGCATGCTCAACACTTACCCAGTGGATGGTGCCTTTTACGTTAATACCGCTGGTATCATTACCTGATTTTGATTCGGGCAGGTAGCTGCAATGAATTTCGGTGATATTGTCATCAGCATCTTTAACAACGCTTTCGCCTTTAATGATATAGGCATTTTTAAGACGAACCATCATGCCGATACCTAAACGGAAGAACTTTTTAGGAGGGTTCTCCATAAAATCCTCACGCTCTATCCACAGTTCGCGACCGAAGGGAATATCCCTGCCGCCGTCGCCGCCTTCAACCTCAGGGTTGTTTTCGCCGTGCATTACTTCGGTCTGGCCTTCGGGATAATTATCCAGGATCAGCTTAACCGGATCAAGCACAGCCATGCGGCGCCATGCAGTTTTGTTTAAATCCTCGCGGATACAGAACTCCAGCAGGCCAACGTCAATCATGTTTTCGCGCCTGGCTACACCTATACGCTCGCAAAACTCGCGGATGGAAGCCGGGGTATAACCACGACGGCGCAAACCGCTGATGGTAGGCATACGCGGGTCGTCCCAGCCGTCAACAAACTTTTCGTTAACCAGTTGCAGCAGCTTCCGCTTGCTCATTACTGTGTAGTTAAGGTTGAGCCTGGCGAATTCGTATTGTTTGGAAGGGAAAATATTTAATTTCTCGATAAACCACTCATACAGCGGACGGTGCGGCACAAACTCCAGCGTACAGATAGAATGCGTGATCTCCTCAATAGCATCCGACTGGCCGTGGGCGAAATCATACATCGGGTAAATACACCATTTATCGCCTGTACGGTGATGGTGCGCATGTTTAATGCGGTACATCAACGGGTCGCGCAGGTGCATATTTGGCGAGGCCAGGTCAACTTTAGCCCGCAGTACTTTGGCGCCGTCGGGATATTTACCGGCCTTCATATCGGCAAATAACTGCAGGTTTTCGTCAACCGTGCGGCTTCGGTATTGGTTTGGTGTACCCGGTTCGGTAGGTGTACCTTTTTGAGCGGCAATTTCTTCGGCTGTGCTATCGTCAACGTAGGCAAGGTCGGCTTTGATCAGCTGAACGGCGAAATCATAAAGCTGGTCGAAATAATCGGAAGCGTACAATTCATTGGCCCAATCAAAGCCAAGCCATTTTACATCTTCCTTAATACTGTCAACATATTCAACATCCTCCTTAACGGGGTTGGTATCGTCAAAACGGAGGTTGGTAAGGCCGTTATATTTTTTTGCCAAACCAAAGTTAAGGCAAATTGACTTGGCGTGGCCAATATGCAGGTACCCGTTTGGCTCGGGTGGGAAACGGGTAAGTACACGGTTGCCGTTTTTACCGGCAGCCAGATCTTCTTCAACAATCTCCTCTATAAAGTTCAGTGATCTTTCTTCGCTCATAAGGGCAAAAGTAACAAAATTTTATACGGCGAGGAAAGGGATTACGCTAAGAAGTATGTAGTTATGGTGGTGAGTTAACAAGGGAATGGCGCTTTGTTAAACCCGCTGTTTTGTATATTTTACAATTAGCTCTGCCGTTTTTGCCGATGCCCCCGGCTTTCCCATCCTTATATCAAGCTCATCGTAATTGCTAAGCATGGTTTGACGATAGGCCGCATCGTTAATGAGCAGATCAAGTTCACCACCAATTTTTTGGGGAACGCAATCCTGCTGGATCAGTTCCCGTACTACCAGCTTATCCATAATAAGGTTTACCAGCGAGATGAATTTGAGCTTAATCAGCATGCGGCCGATGGCGATAGTTAAGGCGCCGCCTTTGTAAACAACCACTTGCGGTACGTTGAACAGGGCGGTTTCGAGCGTAGCTGTGCCTGAGGCTACAATCGCGGCGCAGGCATGCGATAAAAGGTCATAGGTAGCATCAAACACCACAGGTATATCAGTTCCGCTTAAATACTCATCATAATAAGCCCGTTGAAAAGCAGGCGCGCCAGCCACCACAAACTGATAACCGGGAAAATTAGCGGCGGTGTTAACCATATCAGGCAATAAACGGCTGATTTCCTGTTTACGGCTGCCGGGCAGCAGCGCGATAATGCCGGGGCCGTTCAGCCTGTTTTTTTGCAGGAAATCCGGATCGGGGTTAAATGCCGAAACTGCGTCAAGCAGCGGGTTGCCAACATAATCAACAGGCATTCCCCACGTTTTATAAAAATCAACCTCGAAAGGGAGGATACAAAACAGGTGGTCAACAATCCGTTTAATTTTGAGTACCCGTTTCTGGTTCCAGGCCCAAACTTTAGGCGAGATGTAGTAGCAAACCAAAATGCCCCGGGCTTTGGCATATTCGGCTATTTTTAAGTTAAAGCCCGGAAAATCTATCAACACCAAAACATCGGGCTGATACGCCGCGATATCCTGCTTGCAGGATTTCAGGTTTTTAATGACAGTTTTCAGATTGGCTACTACTTCTACAAAACCCATAAAGGCCATATCGGCATAGTGCTTTACCAGGGTGCCGCCCTCAGCCTGCATCAGGTTGCCGCCAAAAAAGCGGAAATGGGCCTGCGGATCTGCCGTTTTGAGGGCTTTCATTAAGTTGGCCCCGTGCAAATCGCCCGAGGCTTCGCCGACTACCAGGTAATATTTCATTATAGCGGTTGCAGTTTAAAAATAAAAACGGCCAGTAAAAACAAGAGGGAGATCATGGCGATGCCATTACCTGTTTTATCGGCTCTTTTGCCATAAAAATAACGGATGATAAACAGGTTAATTGCAAAAGCGGTAAAATACGGGATGCCCGGTTTGTTCATAAAAACAAACTGGTTTTTAAGCAACCACCCAAAAACAACCAGGCTGATGCCGGGTATAATAGCGCCGATAAGCAGCCCTGCGGAGATGTTGTTTTTGTTCAGCATAAATTATACATTAAACTTCCAGTTGTTTAAGTAGGGGATGGCATGATGGGCCGTCATATCAAACTGAACAGGCACTACCGATGCATAGCCGTGCTCTAAAGCCCATACATCCGTATCCTCCCCGCCATCGTTTAACTGGAACACACCGGTAAGCCAATAGTAGGGGCGTTTGTGCGGGTCAACGCGCTCATCAAACTCTTCGGCCCATTTGGCCGAAGCCTGTCGGCATATTTTCAGACCTTTTATTGTTGTACCGGCGGGGAAATTTACATTAAGCAATGTAGCCTGGGGTAAGCCGTTGGCTAAAACCTGTAAGGCAACTTCTTTTACATATTTAATACAGGGTTCGAAATCCGCTTGTAAAGTATAATCATCTAACGAAAAACCAATTGAAGGAATGTTTTCAATTGCGCCCTCAACCGCTGCAGACATGGTGCCGGAGTAAAGCACGTTGATGGAATTATTTAAACCATGGTTAATGCCCGAAACACACAGATCAGGCTTTTGCCCTTTAAAAATTTTGTTAACAGCAAGTTTTACGCAATCAACCGGTGTGCCCGAGCAGCGGTACATTTCAATGCCATCATAAATATCCACCTTATCTAACCGCAATGGCTTGCCGATGGTAATGGCGTGCCCCATGCCCGATTGCGGGCTATCCGGCGCAACCACAACAATGCGGCCAATCTGGGCCATGGCATCCATCAGGGCTTTAATGCCCGGCGCGGTAATGCCATCGTCATTAACAACAAGTATGGTAGGGACAACTTTTTTCATTGTGCGAAATTAGTTATATTTGACTTATGCTGATTGCTGATCAAAAAAAATACACGGTAGAGGATTATTTGATGCTTGAAGAAGGCGTGCCGTTTCAGCTGATCAATTATGATTTAATTACGTCGCCTTCGCCACTTTCAATTCATCAACAGGTTTTATATGCCTTATCTGAAATTATTGTACTTTATAACATTAAACATGGCAGACAGGGGCAATGGCTGTATGCGCCAATGGATGTAAAGTTTGATGATGGTAATGTAGTTCAGCCCGACATTCTTTACATTGCAGAGGACAGAAAAAAAGAATTGATAAAGCACCGTATTGAAGGGGCTCCTGATCTGATTATAGAGATACTTTCGCCGTCAAATGCATACTATGACCTGCGGCAAAAGAAAGACGTTTATGAAAAATATGGTGTAAAGGAATATATCATTATAGATCCTATTCAACAAAACGCTGATCTGTATGCATTGAAAAGCGGAGTTTACGTTTTAGCGCAAAAAGTACAACTAACCGAAACCCTGAAATCGGTTTTGCTTCCCGTGTTCGATATTGAAGTTTCAACACTATTCAAATAAAAAAGCCCCGTCTCCAGGGCTTTTTCTCATTCTTATAAACTGTTTATCCACTTCACCAGTTCGTCGCGTGTTTTGCCGGTTTTTTGCTGGATTTTTCCGAGTGTTTCATCGTCTTTACCTTCCTGCCATGCCAGGTCATCGTCGGTAAGATCGCCGTAAGCTTGTTTAATTTTGCCTTTCAGTTCGTTCCAGCCGCCTTTTATTTCTAATTTATCCATGATGTTTTTTATTATACCTAAGGAGTTGGTGCGGCTACAAAAAGGCAATTTGGTTACATCATCTCAATTTTTTAAGCCTGTGATATCATAACCAAAATACTGCCTTTGTTGTCGGATAAGCCCGAGCCATAGGCTCCATTAAGATCATCGTCTATGCATAAATACAGCTCGCCGCTTTTACCACTTGGCGTTGAGGTGGGCCCGTTTCCGATGAAAAATGGTGGATTGGTTCCAATTTTCCCTATCAAACAGCCCTGGTTATGTCCCGGCAAGGGATAGCCTGATTGATTTATGACCTGATCCGGGCATCCATTTGCGTCGTATAAATTTCCATTATTTGTTTTTAGGTCAGCAGTCCACAAACCACTTTGGTAGGCGATGGTCACCGTATTTGGCGGTGTAATGGAAATTCCGCTGTCTTGCCAAGGCTGGTTTGCCTGTATCATGAAAGAGAAGGAAAGTCCTGCTTTAATGGCCGATATAAAATCTTTTAGATTGTGATTATCCGGATTCTCCGCACAATTTCTTTTGTAGGTGTCGTCCACGCGCCATAAAAAACCGCCCCCAACACATTTCTCAAGAGCAAAATTGTTCATCGTTGCCTGGATGTTGTTAACTCCATCTGTTGTCCAGTCGCCTGGTGCAATAAAGCCGTCTGTATTAAAATCAGGTATAGTAGATTTGATTTGACTGGCCCATACTTTGGGATCGTTCCCCGTTCCTCCATCATAACATTGTAAATTCCATCTTTTTACAGCCCCCGGATTGCTCTTGTTTAGGTCATCCAGGCAGGCTGTCCAAAATTCCTTGTTTTTATAGGGGCAAAAAGTGATATCATAACCAATGCTGATCAGCATCTGACAGAATGCAACAAGCGAGGTTTGATCATAGGTGCCTTCGTCATCGATGTCAATAATGGTTATTCCGGGGACGTTTTGTTTAAAAACCAGGAAGTTATTCTCCAGGTTTGTGCCCGAAAAAGAATTATTATTATTGATGTATACTTTTTTCACATATTCATAACTGTTAGAAACGCTTGCCGAAATACTCACTATTTCTGAACCGGTCATGAGGTTTTCAACATAATCATTTAACGGTGTGTTTTTGCTATAAAAACCATTGCTGATTATTTCATTGTCATTAGAGTTGATTACGTCGTTGCCATCATTACGATAAATATGAAATTGGGCAAGGATAACATGATTTATCCCGCTTTTTTTAATATCATCGATAACAACAGAAGGAATTGTAAAATTGATTGATAAAATTCCTTCCCAATATGCTGCGATAAGTTTTCGTTCCATTGCTTTGTATGTTTTTTTCTACTTATAAGGCTTTTCAGATTTTCGTCTCCGTTTTATCCTGTAGGGGTCAGTTCGTTTTTTTTAAGCGGGTTCTGCTCAGGGAAATCGCTTTTAACTTTTCACCCAGCGATTAGCTTGCTCCTAAACCCATCGTCCAAAGCTGCCCGTTTATTTTTTGGCTTAGTGCTCTTAGATTCTGTTTCGTGTTCGATAGTGCTTTCCCTGCCCATTTTTATAAAAACTGGCAGCCATACAAAACGCGTATTACATGACTTACGTATTTATATTATGACTGCCAGTTTTTAAATTGCTATCCTATTTGAGTAACGGTCACAGTTCCTATACCTGAGTTATCCACCGATAAAATATCGATAACAAATGCAAACAGGTAGTTGGAATAATAGCCGGTTTCGCTGATGCGGATGATTAGCGGCGATCCTGTATCGAGGATATAGAACCACCCGTCAGGATGCGAGTCTGTAGTATTATACACGATACATTTGTTTACAAAAAGTTGCTTGCCATTGTTAGTGTTATAGCTTATATTCGACGAATAAGAAAGGGAGTATATTCCGCCTGGGGTGACTTTGTAGGGTGTCAAACCCGAATTTGGGGGGGTAAGCGGACCAGCTTTAATTGTTCCTGATGTGATATCAACTACATCTCTGTTCCCTTGAATAGTCATTGTGAAAGTTGGTTGAAGTGCCATTTTAATTTTAATTTTTTTCCTACTCATAAGGCTTTTCAGATTTCCGCCTCCGTTTTATCCTGTACGGCCAGTTCGTTTTTTTTAGCGGGTTCTGCTCCGCTTTCAAAAGCTTTTGATATTGTAAAATTGGAATGTTTGGGGACGGGATTTAAGCGTACAAATGAGTGATATTTAAAACCGGCATTTATATCTGTTTTTATAAGATATATAGGTATAAATACCTGTTTTTTAGCAATAAAATGTTTTGAATAATATTGATTGTTGTGTTTTAAGTATTATTGTCAAGAAAAATAAATCACTAACTTAAACTCAGAATATCATGAAAAAATTAAACAACACGGTTTTTATTATAAGTGCGTTTTTAATTGGCGCAATAGTTACGGCAGGGGCTATATGGGTATTTGGTGGGTATCGGGATAATAATGCCCGCCATTCAAATTCTGCATTTTCTTCATCAAAATTGATAGGTCTTCCCGACTTTCAAAGTAGGCTGGTGCCACTTAAGGTTGCAAAGGCCCATCATTTCTCCCTTGATTCTTTATACAACAGGGTGTTGAAAGATACTGTAGTGTATAGTGGTGGTATTATAAGGAATGTGGATGTATTACTTTCGCTCGGTTTATACCAAAATGATATATATAATTACATAAACAATGAACATCTAAGACTTAAAACAATGCTGGGTTTGGCATCGGTTAATGGTAAAAAAACTGTTAAACTTTATGTACACCCTGTTTATGTAAGTATTTATGGTGCCGACACCACTTATACTGATTTATATTTTGACTATCGGGGAAATTTATGGAAAACTAATGGTTTTGCTTTTAAAGCTCTTGATAAGCGACAAAATGATAGCATGAGATATCCGGATGTAAAAAGCACCCCCGACAGGCAAAAATTAAAAGGAGATAACGGATTGTACGTCATAGATATCAACAATCCTTGTCCGCCCTGCTCCCCATGATTTAAAACTTTAACTGTTTAGCGTTGAGGTGCCTTTACAAAATATAGTCATATGTCAATGGTTCGTTTTATTTTAGTAGTGTCAAATATGCCGCCATTATTGGCTGGCCTATTGGCATTAATTTATTTCAAAAAGTTCGACGAAAGACTATTTTCATTTAAATTATTCTTGCTGTTTAATAGTATTATTCAAATTGCCCAGCTCATCCTCTCCATTTTAAAACGTAACAATTTATTTTTATTTCATATAGATGTGCCGGTAGAATTTGCGCTGCTGTTACATTTTTATTATTCGTTCCTGAAGCCGTATCTTGATAAAAAAATCTTTTTTACACTAACATTTCTATTCATTACGCTTTCTGTGGTGAATAGCATTTTTATACAACATATCGGCTCACCTAATTCATACGCCCTTATTGCAGAGGCTATTGTGCTGATTATTTTGGCAATATTTGCTTTCATTGTTTTATTAGACCCGCGGTCGGGTATGAACAAAACACCCATTGGCAAAACTGTCGGGCTTATTAATATTGGAATTTTTGTCAATTTTTCTACTACGTTATTAATATCTTATTTTTCAAACTACTTAATTCATCAATCGGATAAAAACATTGCAAATTACATTTGGGTATATTATGATCTGGCAGCGGTGCTTATGTACAGCTGCTTTATAGCTGCTATCCGGAAAGACGTTAAACAAAAATGAACATTGTAGACATCATCATACCCTTTACGGTCGCGCTGTTTATTATATCTGTTGGTGTGGTGTTGCTTTATCAAAATTTTCAAAAAAACCTGATAGCGCTTGAGCTTGAAAAAGCTGAACTTGAAGCCAGGCAGCGCGATGAGCTTCTGCAAAACAGTATCATGGTGCAAGAGGAAGAACGCAAACGCATAGCCCAGGATTTGCATGATGATTTAGGGGCCGTGATATCTATCATCAAGATGAACCTGATGTTGATGAGGCAAAAGCAGAATGAGAATGTGGTGGCCGACGATCCAGCCGGGAACGTTCAAAACCTCATCAACTTATCAGAAACGGCTATGGCAAGTGTCAGAAATATTAGTCATCAGCTGATGCCCCCGCAATTAGAAGCTTTTGGTCTTTTAAAATCAATAGAATCGGTTGTTGATCAAATTAATCAATTGGGCGAGATAGAAGTTCATTTTGTGTTTAAACCCGATTGGCCTTTTGTTAAATGGCCGGTTGCTTTAAGTATTTATCGTATAATAATGGAATTGTTTAACAATACATTAAAGCATGCACTGGCGCGCAATGTTTTTTTGGAGTTTGATTGTTTAAATGGAAATTTAATAATTAAATTTAGTGACGATGGCACAGGTTTTCCTGACGGTTTAGATGCAGGCGGGGGGTTGGGTCTGGTAAGTATAGACGCAAGGGCCAGGGCTATGAATGGCCGGTTTGATTACGGCAACGGAGCCGAAAAAGGTATTGCAGTTATACTCACAATTCCGTTCAACTAATTATAGTTAGCTAAATCGGTAAGATCAAGGCTTAAGGTTTTTTATTTTAAACTTAAACTTCTAAAAAGCTATCCGTCGGTTTATCGTTTACTCTACACTATTAACCTAAATACATCATTATGAAGAACACCATCAAAATAGGTATAGTTGAAGACCAAATGCTTTTTAGGGAAGGTATTAAAGCAATACTGAATCACAGAGATAACTTTGACGTAATTTTTGAAAGCGCTGATGGTTTTTCTGTAATTGACAAGCTGGAAAAAATTACTATCCACCCTGATGTATTGTTGGTGGACCTCTCGTTGCCGCCGCACAACAAAAAAGAATATAGCGGCTTGCAACTTACCATTGACCTGACCGAAAAGTTTCCGGAAATCAAGGTGTTAATTCTTTCTGTGCATAATGATGAAAACTTTATGGCCGAGTTGATAAAGAACGGCGCACATGGTTATCTGGTTAAAGACTGCGACCCAGAGGAAATGTATGGGGCCATTATGGCCGTTTTTGAAAAAGGAAGTTATATTAACCACCGGACGCTAAAGGCTATCCAGGGCAGCATGACAAAAAAAACTAAGCCAGGCAAGAAACTGCTCACGGGCATTTCGCCCCGCGAGGAGGAGATTCTCAAGCTGACTTGTCAGCAATTTACCGCTGATGAAATCGCCGAAAAATTATTTATCAGCGTAAAAACAGTAAATGGTCACCGAAATAACCTATTGGTAAAAACAGGCTCGCGCAACGTTACCGGATTGGTTACCTTTGCTATAAGGAATAATATTGTTCAATTGTAAGATATCATTATAGATATTCTTCAACAAATGGCAACCTTTAGATATTTGGCAGAACGGAGTTTTCGTTCTTTAGTAAAAAGCGCAGTTAGCAGTTAACAGAGTTGCTTAAATCCATATCGCTCCCGTTTTCGATATTGAAGTTTCAATACTATTCAAATAAAAAAGCCCCGTCTCCAGGGCTTTTTCTCATTCTTATAAACTGTTTATCCACTTCACCAGTTCGTCGCGGGTTTTGCCCGTTTTTTGCTGGATTTTTCCGAGTGTTTCATCGTCTTTACCTTCCTGCCATGCCAGGTCATCGTCGGTAAGATCGCCGTAAGCTTGTTTAATTTTGCCTTTCAGTTCGTTCCAGCCGCCTTTTATTTCTAATTTATCCATGATGTTTTTTATTTAGATGTATAGATATAACGGATGGGGGAGCGGATGGTTTTTGAAATATATAAGTAGGTTATTATTCTCTTTTTATGTCTAAAGTGTTTTTTAAAGCATAGATTATCTTCGGGGCTTTTATTATGTAATTGACGATCCCTCCCTGTTGATTGTCAATTGCTATTAATCCAATACGTTCCATGCCAACAACATAGTTATTTGTCGAACTACCTTTTTGGGCTTTATCGTTTAGCTGATTTTTTGGTAAACACAGGAGTTTCAAGGTATAGTATAATACTCGCAACGGATGAAAAAAGTAGGACATTACTCTTTAAAAGCCTTCAATACTTTCCGCTCCCTATCTTCCGCAGGCCAAAGCGTTATCTTGTAGTGGTCTGTACCCTCATCCTCCTCGGGGTTTACATTTTTAATGGCGTAGGAGTAAATACGTACCCGGTACCGCCCCGGTGTAACAATAGCTTTCAGGATAATTTTTGTGTCAGGGAAATTGAGGATTTCCATAATACATGAGCTTAGCTTCACGCTCCCCTCAACTACATGTTCATATTTGCCGAAATCTTTTTCGGTATCGGCCGTATGCAAAAAATTCAGTTCGGCCTTCACATGCCCAAAGCTGGCAACTTTTATGCCGATGATGTCTTCGGTATTGCCCAGGCGGGCCATTTGGGCATCTTTATTCCAGAACGAGGTATCGCCTGTGGTGCCGGTAAAGGCCGAATCGCATAGGTAAAATTGGTTATGAGTGGTAAAAAAATCGAGGTTGTACTTAGTCTGAGAAAAACAGAGGCAGGAAATCAAGAGTAAAAAGGTGAGAAGGAATGACGTCTTCCCGACTTTGCAATTATTGTTTCCTATATCGCGCATTTTTTGATGAAATACTAAGAGCCTGTTTAAATTTTGTTCAATAATAATTTTATAGCGGCAAGTTTGACCATGTTTTCGGAAGGTTCAAGCAAGAGTTCATAGTTCCTGCATAGTCTTCTGTGGGAGTGTAAACTAAACTGTGTCAGCTTTTCTCGGGGGAGGCTAGCCTCCCCCGAGAAAAATTTGGCTATCGGGTTTGAGCCTGTCCCCAAATTTAATGTATAGTTGTGAGATGGTCAAACCCCAGTTGTGGATGGGCATGGTCCATTTTTTTGACAGATCCCGAAAAGCCAGGTAGACCAGTTTTAACAGTGCCTGGTCAGAGGTGAACGCGCCCTTTGTTTTGGTCACTTTTCTGATTTGGCGGTGCATGCCTTCGATCGGATTGGTGGTGTAAATCGTCTTGCGGATATCAGCAGCGTATTCGAAAAAAGCCGATAAGTTTGTCCAGCCAGCACTTAACCGCCAAAGGATATTTCTTCACCCATTTTTCTTCAAACTCCAGCAACTTTTCATAGCCTTGTTCGGCGTTATTAGCCCTGTAAACGGGCTTTTAGATCGGCCACTACTGCTTTGCGGTCTTTGTCCGGCACATAGCGCAGGCTGGTACGTATCTGGTGGACGATGCACAACTGTACACGGGTTTGAGGGAATACCGCAGCTATAGCCTCCGGGAAGCCTTTCAGCCCGTCGATACAGGCGATAAGAATATCTTCCACCCCACGCTGCCGAAGGTCGGTCAGTACGCTCAGCCAAAATTTGGCACCCTCGTTTTCAGAAAGATAGATACCGATCAGGTCTTTCTTTCCCTGCATGTTTATCCCCATGATATTATAGATCGCACGCGATTCTACACTCCCGTTTTCACAGACTTTATAATGCATGCAATCTAAAAAAACAAAAGGGTAAACCGGATCCAGCGGCCGGTTGCGCCATTCATTCATCACTGGAATGATCTTATATGCGATATTTGCGTGGCCGAGATATCCATCCCATACATTTCGGCCACATAATCCGATATGTTCCGCGTACTCATCCCACGGGCGTACATGGACAGCACCCTGTCTTCCAGTTCTTCGGTAATGATCAGTTGCCGTTTAGGGACTGCCTGCGGTTCAAACGTGCCCGCGCGGTCACGCCCTGTTTCGATCTCTACTAAACCCGACTGCACACTCCGCACTTTCTTGCTCGTTTTGCCGTTTCGCCGGTTGGCAAGCCCGGATGCCTTGCTTGCTTCCAGGTGGTTCTCCTGTTCTCCTTCAAGCATCGCTTCCAGCAAATGCTTTAGCATCGGTGCGAATAATCCATCTGTGCCCCC
>NZ_QGHA01000011.1 GCF_003148845.1 Mucilaginibacter oryzae
TCTTGTAAGGCCAGTTCGCCACCTTGTTCGTAAAGTTCCTTGAACCTGTAGAAACTATCACGGGAATAGCCCATCACTTTACAGGCCTGTGATACGTTACCTAAATGCTCGGCAAGCTCCAATATGCCCATCTTGTTTTTGATGATCTTTGCTTGGGTTGTCATAATGCTAATCTCTGTTACGTGCGTTAATTAATCGTAACTGTCAGATTAAATTGTGACTATCTCAGTTAATTCCTCACTTTTCCAAAAGTTTCAAGTTCTAAAAATTTTGAATTAAACACTCCTGATGGTATTTTTTTTTGCAACAGATTATGGAAGTTTTCATCATGGGTCGACAATATAATCTGTTTACCAAAGTTCACGACCAGGCTACGAATGAGGTCTATTGTCGACAAAATATTGATGCTATCAAGTGACTGGATCGGGTCGTCGATGAATATACAATTGATCTGTTCCCCATCGTCATCGTGCGCATTCAGTGCTTTCGCCAAAAAGATGCTTAAGCTAAGGATGTTGGTCTGTGCCGTACTGAAATATAAGTTGGGAATGATGTGTTCATCTTCCGATCCGGTAACGAAGACATTCAATTTCGGTTTATTATCGTTAAAATCGCATTTGAATTTTATGCGTTTATAATTCGGATGCGGATCAATTTTTTGGTACAACTGATTGATGAGATCCTCGTAAAAGAAGGATTGGATCTGTTCGTCGATGATCGCAGCTAAGCGATTTTTCTCAATGTAAAGGCGTTCGTTCAACTTTTCAGTTAAGAACGAAAGTCGTTCGTTGACCTTTTCGATCTTGTCCCGCCCCGCAGTATAACGGAGTAATGGCATTACGTTGTTCTTAAACCCTTCTATTTTCTCCAGTTCTTCGATCAATATCTTTGTGCGTTCTGCGCTTTCTTTGGTGTTATTCTCGGCCTGGCTTAATATATCTGTTTCGTTGCCGGCCACCTGATCAAATTGGGGCGATAAGTATCGGGAGAGGAAGGTTTCAAACCCATTCACGAATTCGCTGCTCTGACGCAACTGCTCTTCCAACGTCGTTATATCGGTACTAAGCTTTAGCTCATTGTACTCTTTTAATCCTTCAGAAAGTGTACGGATCTCGTCAGATACTTGTTTCTCATCGAGTATGACGGTCTCCAGGTCTTTATTGAGCGCGGCCAGCAAGGAGGCGATCTCTTCAGCGCCATAATCAGTATATCCTTTTTTACGAAGGAACTGGTCAACGTGAATGAATTCCTCGGTAAGGCGGAAGGCCCGCATGCCGTTCTCGATGTTCTGGATCGTCTTTCGCCACGATTCTATGAAGGTCTTTTGGTCATCCAATTTCTTCTGCAATTCCGCGATAGCATCCAATTTAGATTTGGATGATTTCTGTTGCTCGCTGAGCTGCTGTTCGAGCAATGCCGAATAATCCGTTATCGTTACGCCATTGATCCTTACGAACAGGTCTTTCTGTTTCGCCTCTGATGCAGCTAGGCGTGTCCTGATCTGTTCCCTTTGGGCTATCCATTGTCCTTTCTGAAGATTGAGGCGGGTGGCATTGTTTTTCAAAGCAGCGAGTTCCTTATTCAAGATATCCAATATTTCCCTCTTTGCTTCGCTGATGCCGTTAACCTTACCCGATATAGCAGTGTTCAGTTCGTTTTTTAAGACTATCTTTTCCTGTACCGCATCATTGAGTAATGGGTTCTTCAATATCCGCTCGGAAAGTATTTCAAAACTTTCGTATTGGTGCAGGCAGACGGGGCAGGTATCGGTGTTGCTTTTATTGACAAATGCTGAGGAAAGGACAACCAGTTGTTTAAGTTCGTTATTAAGGTCTGTCTGGCTGGCGATCTTGCCTTCTATCCGCTTCAGGTCAGCATTCAATTTTTTGAGGTCTTCCTCAAGTGTGTTGATCACCGAAAGGCGTTGGGCGATCTCCGGTGTGTGATCCGTCCTGGCCTCGAAGTCATTTTTTGAGATCAGGTCAAGAAAGACTGAACTCCTCCTTTGCTGTTCGGTATTTAGCTGGGTCTCCTTGTCGTTAGTATCGATATTTTGAACGAGCGTTTTCAACTGTTCGTTGATCTGTTCTATCTCAGCAGTCAACTCGTTGATCGAATGCTCGATATTTGGTAGGTCGGATTGCCGCTGGGTAAGATCGAACAGGACAGCATTGATCGCCTTTAACTCCGCCTGGGCATTAGTCAGCAGCGTATTGATCCGGGTAAGTTCGTTCTCCGCGTCCAAAACTTTGCGCTTTTGGCTGTCCATCTCAACTGATTGCTCGTTGATCCTTTGGGTGCTGTTCAGATAAAGCGGAAATTGTCTTGATATGTCTTCCGCTTCTTTATGATCTGCAGCGGTCTGATTAAGTAACATCACGATATGCGCAAGCCTATTCCTTGCTTTGCTAAGTTCCTGGAACCGAGCCTGTGCTGCCTTCAGTACCTTTAACCTTTCCTCGTCGCTGTCCTTTTTTTTCCGGAGCATGCCATATTCGTCCTTTTTGAATTGTTGCTCCCTGATCTGGTCGAGATCGGTCGTGGTCGAAGTGAGGTGATTTTGCAACTCCACTAACCTTTCGGCGATCGTATCTGAGAATTGAAGGAAATCGGTCTCGGAGAATTCGGGTGTTATTTTTTCTATCGTTTCGCCTTGTTTGATCAGTTCAGCTATGCGCAGGTTGATCTTTTCAAGGACTTGGTCGTCCACATCTTTTGGAAGCTCGAGCTCAAGCTTTTCTACCTCTTTACGAAGCTGTTCAATCTCGTTCTCATTGACCTTTATCAAGCAGAGGATGTTCGTATAGATCCTATTCAGATCAGCGTCCCCGAAAAGCTTCATGAACTTATCGTAACGTTCACCGGGATCATCCTCACGCAAAAATGCATCGATGTTATCCTGCGTCAGGATGACATCACGGAACTTGATTGCCTCCGTTATCTTTTCATCGAAATGATAATCAGAACTATCGACCCTTCCCTTTTTCAGGGAGCGGAATTTTGGCAGAGGCTGATCAAGTAGATGAAGTCGCACGAAACTCTCACGGTCGGCCGGACTGTTCTTATTGCGTAGGATAAATTGCGGAGACTTTTTGTTAGCTAATTCATAATTGAGGTGCTTTTCATCACTTGCATAGCTTTTGATGCGGCTTTGCCTGATGAAACGGTAGATGTTAGCGGTGATGCCCCATTCGACAGCATCGTAAAACGACGTCTTTCCAAATCCATTCGGCGCGTACAGCGATACAAAGTCGGCTGTCTTGCCATCTGGCAATGTAAAGTCAAAAGTACAATCTTTTAATTCGTCATAGGCCCTGAAGGCCTGTATCTCAACTTTGCTGATCTTCATTTTTAATGTTCTGAGCTATCTGTGAAAGGATCTGTTCTGATTCGGTTATAGACTGTTTGCCGGGTTTGAGGGCCATATCTTTGATCAGGTCCCAGATCGCCGAGTCTGTACCGGTATCGAGAGAAAGCGTGATTTTCTTTGTCTCTTCCGGGTCGTAAATAATATCAACGTTCGTTATGTGTTCATTGATGATATCGTTAACGCCGATGTCAGAGATCTCTTCATCGTAATTATCTAATATGATCTTTCTGCTGGAGAACCGGTCATTCTCTATTTTATACTTTAGGGCGAGTGAGACTTCCGACTTGCATAGATAGAACATGTATATGTTCCACACATCGAAATCTTCGGTCAGCTCTGCCTGGTAAAGCCCGGCAACATTTCCGGAGACATTGTTCCATGTCTTTCCAAGGTGCTTCTCTTCTTCAAAATAGAAGACAAAAACGCTGACATTCCCTTTGTATTCGATCAGCTTGAATGTGACGAACTCGTTTGGATAACGATCCCGAAAGAATTGAGTGATATCGTGATTATGTGAAGATAGCATTGAATTCGGTTTTAAGTTTTTCTAAAAGTTCAGTCTCATTCAGTGCAGAGAAGTTAAAGTATTCGTCTTCTTTATCGATGATCCCCATGCGCTGGAAGGCATATAAATGCATCAGTTTGAAATTTTGCAGTGGGTGCGTGAGGCCGATGTCGATCTGCATCTGTTTCTTCGTCACCGGATTCGCGCTGATGATGTTTGGGATCATTTTATTGGCAATGAACCATTTTACTGGCGTCGCCTGGGTGGCAACGATTACCTTTGCGTTCGGTGCCATACCGTAAAAGTTCGAGCGGAATATTTGGGGTAATTCGTTTGTCCAATCACCATCTGTATCCGAATAGATCAGACGAAACTCATTAAAAAGGCTTTCGATGTTTTGGTCGCTGATCTGCTCTTCCTTAATGATGCGAAGGATCACAAGGAACTCCAGCCATGCGATCCAAAGGCCGCGGCTGCCAAGGACTGTCTTAGCTTCCTCGTGTACCAACAGTTTATCGGTAAAAAAGTCCCTTATCACCGTCGGAGTAAGCTGGTTTTCGATAATCTCATCGGTAATATCCTGCAAGAATGCTCGGGTAAAATCCATTTGCGATCCGCCATAGCAACCTTCTAGCTTCAACGCATAGCTTTTTAAGGACGAAAAGCAAAGCAGGTGTTCGGAAACTAATGGTACGAGTTCATCGTGCTTTGCTATGATCTCGTCAAAGAACGCTAAGGGCATGATATCGACGTTATTCAACATCTCATCATTATCGTCAGCGGCCATTTTCGACTGGATACCCGCAAGATAATGTTGGCCATTAGCAGAATAGAAGATACCGCCTCCTGAAAGCCCGACGATCTCGCCGTATGTGGACGGTGTGCTGAGCTTGCATTCAACATAGTTGTATTCCTTTGTGTTCCGGGAGGTCAATTTATCCATCCTGAAGCCATATGGTTTTTTTGACCGACTATTGGGGAAACCGGCGAGCGTTATTTCTGTTTCGATGGTCAATGGGGTTTCCCACCTCGCAAGAGATTCGATCTGAAGGGAGTTCTCCACCTTCAATATCGCGGCGTCTTTGTGAATATTGTCATTCAGGAACGGGCCGGCAAGTACTTTGAGCGGTACTTCCTTTGGGTTTCCATCCCCATCTATGAAACGCCTCTTAACAGTTATATTTTGACCTTCGACCAAATGTTTCGCTGTCAGTACATACATATAGTCGACCCCGTGCACTTTAAAAGTGCAGCCACTTCCCCCACAGACGATTAGCGAAAAATCAATATAGTCGTGTTTCATTATTCTTCAATAACAATTCCGTCCACAGCGCTATTTGTCCTGAACTCTATAAATTTGCGATCTTCTGCTGTAAAGATATCGTCGATACGGTTTGGATAGTTGAACCTGATCAGCGGATTCGTTTTACTTTTCAAGATTTTGGCAAGGCCTTTTTTGTCCGGATGGCCATGTTTATTGCCGTTAGTGGTGACCACGAACTGGTCGGTATCTATCATTTCCAAAAGCTCCAAACTGATATTGCGGTTACTACCATGGTGGCTGAGCTTAACGGCCTCGGCCGGAACAGGATTTTTTTTATCATATTCAAAGATCTTGAATCCGTTAATAAGAGTGTCAGCGTGGGCGTCGGCAAGGAAAAGGTAATTTCTCTTGTTGTACACCCAGATGAAAGCTATGGAGCTGCCGTTATGTATGCTCCCGTCGGGATCTGAGACCAGGCCGGCTAGATAGTGTTCTAAACTTTGGTCATAGTCGGTCGCTACCGAGGTCATTGAATCTGATGCTTCCCTGAACCATTTGTCGTGCAACTCCTTCAGGCCGGGCCTGGACGGGGAAAGGATCTTAAAAATCGAACCTTTGAAGTCCAGACATTGCCCTTGTACAACAACTACTTCGTCCCATATTTGGGCTTCACGTATAAGCTTCTCGAAGGTAACTCCCTGGTTGACGCCTGTATTTGTCGTGTCTTGTGGAACCAGGGGCAACTCTGGTATCTTGACCTCGGGCTCGTTCAGGTAGCCGGCGATGGTCTTACCGCTATTAAACCAAACTTCGCCAATTAAGCCAAGGGCGTCCTCATCAATTTCGAACCATTTGAGTATACCACCGATATGATCATCGTCGATGTGCGTAAGAATCAAAAGGTCGATCTTTTCTTTTCGTTGCCTGATGCCTTCCACGAGTAATTTCAGGGGACCGCTTATGATAGTATTCTTTTTTCCTTTGGTCTGGTAGGTCTGTCTTGTTCCGCCATCGATCAGAATGTTGACGGTGGCATTTCCATACACATAAGTGATGAAGATGGCGTCTCCATTGTATGCCGGTAAAAATTCAATGCGCATTGTAATAAGGTTTATTGTAAATATAACTTTTTGATGTTGATTGGCAATTCAAATGACGGAATAAAAATCATTCAATAAAACTAATATGCATGCAAACTAAAAAGTTGTTAAAGACACAGTATAATTTCGCGTATACTAATAACAAAAAGTTCCTAACTGGGCAAAACTCGAACCGACTATTAGAACAATCGCGTATTTAAGTGAACTAGAACACTTTTAACGATCCCCCTGAATGTGTACTATTCGAACATCACAGTTTATGATTCAACTACTACTCGGCGACCTAATAAGAAAAAGGGCTTTTCTGGATCAGTGGATATTCGGAGCCATTGACCAATGCACTCCGAAATGAGTTCGCAATGTTACGTTACACTTTGACCATGATATGTACTCGAATTAGATAACTAAAATTGAAATTCCTCTGTGGGCCTCCCTGTTTTGAAAACTTGTGTATAGCCTTTCCTTAGATTATAGTTTATTTATTGGAAAAACCTTTCAAGAAAAAATAGCCAAACACTTAAAACTGCTATTGCCTATAAGACTTAAAATAAAAAGAACCGGTTGGGCCGGTTCTCTTTTTTGCGCCATACCGGACACTATTGATTTAATAACATAAAGCGAGGCGTCGCTACCTGCTTCTTATCCATTTCGTTACGTTGGCAGGGGGTTCCAGATCAAGGTGGTAAACTAGCGTTTTAAAAAGAACTTTCGCTCTTTTTTTACCAGATTCCTGGCTAAATCTCGGAACACTTTCGGTTGCCCATATACCAAAATCGTAAAATTCAGATTGGTGCTGGTCCGCTTTGATCCTCCAGAACCTCTCAAAAAATGGGGCTATGATCAGGTCCCAAATCTGAGAAAAGATACCGGCGTAATGGCTTTCCATCCGGTTAACAATGCTCAGATGAAGATTCGCAGCTTCTTTCGCACTGGCATGTAAACTCACCAAAAGGTAACTGATCATCTGAACTTCAACCATATAATCGCCTTCGTAGCTGTTCATCCTTTGATGGAAATCCCAAACATCAAATCGGCCTTTCATAGCTACTGCAAATATCTCACGGATAAAGTTCAACGTAATCGGATCAGTAATGGATAATGCAGGGTTATCAAAAAGGTCTGCTGTTAGCTGATCGATTTCATCAATAGCAATTTTCCCTTCCATGATATCGGGTATGACTCGGATGATGATAGGCGCGAAAAGATAATCGTAAAACAAACCATCATTGTTGTTAATTCGCTCCGAAGTTTTTCTGACTTCCTCGTCAAACCCACTCTCTCCCGGCTTTATCGACTGCGGACGGTAATGCTGCCGGATATAATTGAACACATTGAGCGCTTTACCATAATCCCGGTCAATAATTAAATAAACAAGACTGCAATGTAACAGGATCGCGAACCTCGGCTCCTCTACGTCCAGCATGATCTGAATACAGATCAATGCCCATTTACGGGCAGTGTCATAGTCTCCTAATGTCTGATAAGTGACCTGGAACATATTCGCAGACATGAATCGCCGCTCCGGGTTGTAGATACCTGATTCATGGATCTTGTCATCCAAAAAATAGAACGAACCTCGTTTGGGTACTGAGTAAGCACCAAACTCCGACTCTGTTGGCGCTACGCCTTTGGTAAGTATCTGCGCCACATAATTGGCAGAACTACCAAAACGAACAACTTGCGCCCGATGCTCCGGGCTATCGTCAAATATTTTATTCAGAAGGTCATAACCTGTTTCAAATGACGCTACAGAACCATTAATATCTCCAGCCAGCCACTTCGCTATAGCAACTTCTCCATAATTTCTGACAATTTCTATAGGTGGGAAAAAAGAATTTGAAAGTATGGAGTCTAAAGCTCTCTGAGTAAACCTCAATGCCAGTGATGGGTTTTCGTCTCCGACAAGTTGAGCATAAACCCTAAAGCTAACTACCTGTTCCGTGAAAAATTCAGACAGCTTTAGCTCAACAACCTGTTCTAAATAAAATATCGCCTTTTCTTTATTTCCTGCTGCGAAGAACTGCCGCCCTAACTCATCATATACCAAAACTTTATAAACTGGATCAGAATTAATAAAGGAATGATAAATACCAACCAGTTCTTCCGTCTGGTTCATTCTATTCAAATCCTCACCTATTATTACGACCAGATTGCGCAGGCAGTAAGCCGTTATCAAACCAAGCCCAGACTTAACTGATCTATCCAGTATATAGAAAAGGAGCTGCTGAAGCTCATTGACCTGTGCTATCTGGCGCCCACCAATTAAGTTGAAATAAAGTGAAAGACCTGCTGCAACGTAAGCATGATTATCCTCGATATCAACAGGAAAGCTGCTTAGATACAGTTTATCTACCTCATCAAACCAGCTTTCAAAATCAGCTCGCGTGCGGCAATTGCTAAAGGGCAACCAAATAGCATTTTGGAGTTCTTTCTGATCGAGTTCTCCCTGCGCGTCTGCAAAAAGCTCCTTTAAAGGCACATTCTGAATGGCCAATACCAGATGACGCATGGCGTCAAGGGGCTCGCTGTTGACCAATGCTTGGAAAAACGACATGTGCGTCATTCCAACCACCCTCTCACTTACTTCTTCGGTAGCTAAAATCTGCTTAATATCATCAAGCAGGAAATCATATGGCTCTTTTGCCGCCATACAAATATTTACCTGCAAGAAACGTATAAAAATCCGCGTGGTTACATTAACTTCAACAGGGATCGGGCTATAAAACCAATGAAGTGTAAAACCCCATTCGAAAAACAAAGAAGGCTTCTTCATTGATTCCCGAAGTATAGAGATCAACAGGAAGGAAGCGTCCGTATAAACACCAGCATTAACGAAATAGTGAAAGGCTTTACTAACATCGAATTGATCAAGCGTTCCCTTTTTGATCAGCAATTTTGCCAGGGAGATATTGACGGCTTTTGCCGTTTCCTGACTTACATTAGTTTCTAATCTCCGAATTAAAGGGGAAAGTTGAAACTTACCGGGCTGACTCGTTTGTATCCAGACTCCTTTCAACCGCTCAAACTTTTGGCGAAAATGATTGATTGCCGGTCCTACATTTCCGAGCGCTTCTACTTCTTTACTGCCAAACGTTCCTATGATCAACTGACACCTATAAAGCAGCTCCAATGTTGCCTCATCCTCCGTAGAAGAAATTATTTTACTATAAATTTCATGATTAAGCTGATCATTATAATCGTTCTTAAAGATCCGGTTAATAACAGCCTCATCTGTCGCCCATTCATTATCTTTTAAATAGTCAGCGATACTATTAACTACAACAGGATAACCTTCCGACAGGACCTGCACAGTTTTAACATGACTTTCCAATACTTCATCCGGGATATTCATAAACTTTAAAACTTCACTGGTATCCTGTTCGGTAAATAAAGGGATCTGATCCACTACAAGATGTCTGGAGAACCTGCTCTTAAAATTCAATGGCGGCTGGAAATTACTTGTTAGAATAACCGCAATCCCGTGCTTGATCGCAGTAGACACAAATCCGGTTAGAAAACGCACGCTTTTATCATTAGCTGCCAGGTCTGGTAGGTCATTTAATACTATAACGGCTGATTTGCCTACAGCAACCATCAAATTCTCCAAATCCTTAGGAATAACGCCGTTTAATGCATGCACTGAATTGGAAAGTGGCTCGATGACTGTATTTGGTAGTTCAGTCACTAATACATCGCGCAGGTCAACCCATAATTTTACGCCACTGAACGCTTGCCCGACAAGGTAAGCTAAACTTGACTTACCGCTCCCGGACATACCAGTGAGCCATAAAATAGGTTTTTTCGTAAAATTGTCAATGTAAGCCTTGACTAAAGCTACTCGCTGACCTGGCAATTCCATTGATGGAAACTCAGCTAATTCAATTGAACCGTATGAAAACTGCTGTTGATTAGCAGCAGTTACGCCCGATAGGTCAGCAAACTGTTTTGCAATGGTTTCCTGGATCCTGCCTTCTGATTCAGAAATCAGTTCAGCCACAAATTCAGGCCGAACTGTAGTGATAAATTGCAATTCCCTTTCAACTAGCGTTTTGATCTTCAAAAATTTAGCAAAGTCATCTTTATCATATATCCCTTCAATCGCTTTGGAAAGATCTTCAGGATAAAGAATGTCGCTACTAGTATCAAAACTCTGCAGGTAAATGGTAGGATCTGAAGTTTTTGGAAACTTTATTTTCTCGCCTTCAGCGAGGATCAGAAATTTTATACCACCGGAAAAGGTCTCATGATGCTTTTCAGCGATCACTGTCTTTAAAGACGAAATAACTTTAGCCGTATCTGTCCTTGAGGTAACCTGGAAGGCAATTTTACTTTGATCCAATTCTCCAAGATCAAGTCCCGGAAAATCCTCCTTTATGTCGTTTAGGTCAACTAAATTGTAATCATAGATAAGATTGAGCAGCTTCATCGCAAAGCCCTCGGATACCTTATTAATATCTAAATATTTGACCGCTTTTTCCAACCTGATCTCCGTTATCCAAGATCCTAGCAACCGGTAAATATCTTTTAAGTCCTTTTCTTTATTCGGCATAGTTTAATCAATAAGGTCGTAACTTATCCCTGAATAAGCAGAAGCCTTTACAACAAATATAATTAATCCGGTTAGCAGGTAACACCAATTTTTCCTTACGACGCAACCCTCCATTTACACCTGCAATAAAATTCATTTATACTACCCAGAGCTTCAGTAAGCACGGAACAGCATGGTCAAGTATGCCTGTATATGAACCCTTAATGGAAAATGATGAACAATTACTAATGAAATATTATTCAAAAAGTCCAAGGCAACACCTGACGGTCTAAGCTATCCGCTGTGTTTGCTTGCACAGGATGCCACTGCCAACCTTGTTTCCATTAATTTTTTGCGATCAATGCAAGTGAGAATCTATTGAAATCTTAAACCCAATTGTTATACAATTTATACCCTTCATCCAATTGGGGATTTCCTGAATCGCGACAACGCCATAACTTTTGCAACAAAAACATCGAAAGAACGCCTCCCTTAATTTTACTCAATGCGATCTTGCTCATCATTTAGCCTCTCCAGTCTTATTTGCTTTTGATAGCTATTATAACCGGCTTTCGCCCACTTACGCACTTTAAGGGATTTATGATCAAATAATTCCTGCATCATTCGGCTCAACTTTTCATAATACGGGACTGCAGAACCCATCCATCCGAAACTGCCCAGATTTGCTCCGATCTCATTCAATAGCCCTGGCACCTGGTAGAAACGGTCTATCATCAGGCGTGCAAACGGATGCCATAACCCGTCTCCCTCTGTAGCGAAAACCGGCATCATATAGGCAATTCGTTCAGGGCCCATCGGCTTATTTTTTTCACACCATTCGATGATCTTTGTTGTATCGCCAGAGAATAATATTCCCGAATGTCCAAAGCTGCCGTTTCTTGATCCTAACAACTGTTTAACGTTCCAGTATTCCATGGATTTAGAAATGAGGGCCGGAGACAATCTTTCAAATATGATCAGGAAATACTTTGACATTAGGTGCTGTACCAAATCTTGAAGTTCAGAATTGCCCCCCCGGAAATCATTGGATTTGAGGCCTTCTGCTAATTGATCAGATATGGCAATGGCAAATTCATCATCCTGCTGTTCGTCGAGAATTCGTTCGCACGCATTTGTGAAAACAAAGTCGTCCATGGTATTATGTCTTTCCGACATCGAGATGAAATTGTTTTGAATGATCAGATTGCGGATGTACGGCTTGAATTGTGCCCACAGCTCCTCGTTGGAATAACTCAGTTGATGATAAATGGTAAATGCAGTCCACTTGCCCTCCTCACCATAGCCTTCGATACGTCTACACAAGCCGATTACATCAGGTACAGATAACCCACCATTACCTACATAAACGATAACGTCAATAAGCGCAGAAATGTGCGCCACATGATCATCAAGCAGCGGGAATAGTTTGACAATATCTGCTGTCTCGGTTTGTCCAAACCGTAGCAGCGAAAAGAGTAAATAGTTTAAGTCGCGATCTGCGATTAATTCATCAACTAACTGTTTTTTGGTTTCCCTCGTTACAGCAGACATAAAGCCCGCAAGTACCTCGGCAGACCTCTTATCTTTGTCAATCTGTCGTAATTGATCAATTATCTGTTCGCCAGTCTGTAGCTGACCATCAACCTTCTCTGCTAGAGTCCTACCGAAAAGAACTCCCCGTCGTTGTTCACCTGTTAATAGCTGAGGTAAATATTGTTCAGCCGTGACGCCCTGTTCGGCAAGTTCGGTCAGTAGGTTCCGTAAAATGCCCAGGACTCTTTCCTGGTTTCTATACATATCGGGGTCGGAATAATCCCATTCAGGAACGCTAACCAAAAACCTTATCTTATTTGACCAATCTTTCGGTTCAAAGGAAATGATCAATTGGTTCGCCAAATCCCGATTCGCATCATCAAGTTGTTCGTATTTCAAAGCGGAGCGCAGCGACTTCATTACGCTTTCCCACAGCGTGCTATCAACATGTCTGATGTAATTAATAATTGGAAGTAACAAGCTGCCCTGGTTCCTTCCGAATATTCCCCGCAGATTAGACGCAATGATATTTTTAGCGCGGGGAATTAACTGCGGATGCTGCTGCACGGCAGTTAAAAGTCTATCGCAGGTTTCTTCCCAATAAGAATAAATTTCATCCCAGGTTTCCGGTACATAATCAATAAGCTTGGTTCCAAAGCCCTGACTTTCCGCGCCCCCCATCCTTTGAAAAGAATGGCTCTTTAGTGATTCATTAATGGCATTCAAAGCAAGATCAAGATATTCAGGTTCGCTTTCTTCGAGACAGTAATCAAGTACCGATAACCTTTGCATCAATGAGGCTTCTGTTCCAGGAATAAAAACATGGAAAGTCTGGAGAAACTGGTCTGTCGCATTGTTTCCTAAATTCTCAGTTTCCCCCGCAGCAAATTTGGCAAGGATTGCGCTAGCTTCTTCATAGGTCTCTTTTCTGAAAACGAGTTTTTCTAATGACCATATCAGGTTTCGACGTCCTTTGTCGATAGCTTTAATTTCAGGTACCGTATAATTTGAATATAGAGTAGCAAGCGCATTCACGGTTGCTTCGGGGTTCACTTCAACTACAGAGCGGAAGAGGCGTGACCCCAATTCTGTATTAAGCACTTCCGCAGACGCAAAAGGGCCTTGTGGCCCCCACAATTGCTCAACAAGAGATTTCGCTCTTTCGATCTGATCGAGGGAACGCAACCTCTTACAAAAAGCTTCTATTAAACCGGCATCAACCAGGCTGGTACAAAATTCCTGAAATTTCTCCGGTGGATAATTTAGTATCCAGTCAGCAGCAAGGTTAGCAGCTAATGGCGTAGGAACTACAGTTAACGTATACCCGCGGCGTTCCAATATATTTCGCTCGTCCTTAAACTTCTTGCACGTTTGAAAAAAAGTTCTTTCGTTGATAGCAGGATTGCATACCGACGTGGCAATGAAATTCCGGTGTTTTCCCAATTCTTGGAGTCTTGCCTGGTTCTGGATCAGATCATTATTCTCGTCGTCAATAAAATTAAACTCACTGAAAATGGCACACGACTTAATGACATCGTAATCGCCGTCGTTAGGATCCCTGCGACCAAATACAAGTTTCTGGATAAAGTCTTTAGGTAATTGGGTATTAATCGTATTTGGCCCATTTTTAGTAACCGCATCCTCCAGCAGCTCTACCATTTTGGGATATCCTTCGGCTAGCTGTGCCAAATGTTCGATTTCTGATTCTGTAAAAGCCGGATACCGTGTTTTTAACATGGATTTTACAGTATTTTCCTGAATCTTTCGGCTGAGTTTAATGACATTTTTCTCATCAGTTTCCAGTGAAAAATCGATACTTACAATTTTTATTCTCGAATTATTTCTAACTAGCCCGGCAAGCACGATATGCCTTTCGTTAGGACAATTATCAATTACAATTATCCCTACGGTGGTTTCCTTAAAATTTACGATATATTTTTCCAGCTCACTGTCCTGAACAAGTGCCGCGTCGTAGTAAACTACAGCTGCATTCAATTGATTTTGTTCTGTATCTGAATTTTGGGGATCAGGTTTGAATATTTCGTGCACTAGCCTGGTTTTACCAATGCCCGAATGACCAATTACCCTTATAGCATTCTCTGTTTTTAAAAGCGTTTTAATCTCAGAAATCTGTGTCTGAAGATAGGCATCCTCAAACTTGAAATTTAAATGTTCCTGGTAGTCCAGGCTCCATTGGTGCCAGGTTCTAAAAACTGCAAGCCTTGTCCGTCCATTGCATTCAAGGACGTATGCTATAGTTGAGATATACTCCGATGCCCATTCTGCTATTTTGTTTGCATCAAAAACATCAAATTGATTCTCTTGATAGGTTAATCCGACACTTTGACAAGCCTCCATCATCTTTTCCGTTCTTTTGGCTATACCATTTCGGGTGCTGGCGTCGACCGACATAAATAGAATATAATGCCCGCCATTGTCGAGTACTTCCTTCAATACTGGCTTGAGCTTTTTTTCTTTAGTAGCAGGATCGGTTACCAGAAGCTCAGCTTCTACCTGTGATGGGATTAAGCTCGTCGCCTTACACTGAAACAAGGTAAGCTTGTTTGTAACCCAATTTGAAGATTTAGTATCGTCGACCGTGATTCGTGCATCTTCGCCGCCGTCTCCTGTCGTAATCTTTCTGGAAACATAATAAAACCCGTGTAAGTCTCTTTTTTGAACCTCCAGACCTAAGAGCATCTGTAGCAACCTGGTCAGTTGATCTGCATTGAGTTCTTCTATTTCCCTGCTTTGAACTGAATTAATTAACATGTAACGGTTAGGATTTTAGCACAAATAAATAATATGAAAAATAATAAAAATATTTGGTGATGAATGAAGATACAAGCTTTCTTAATATTGATTTAAAATATGTCCTGAAGGATAATGGTCCTACATTGGCAAATGATTAACGATAATTCCAAAATGGGCAGCATTGGCCGTGTATTTTAATATTCCACGATCAGTACTGTAGAAAAGGTGAACAGAAGGTGGATCAGATGCAATCGTTGATGCCGGCCACGATGTGAATCCAGTCGGATTCAAATGACTAAGCAGCCCCAATTCGCGGCGAAAACCGAGTACCTCCCGGAAAGTACTTTTATGTATCGTGGTAGCCTTGCACTCTACAGCTATTAAAACATTGCGAAATGAAGGTCGTCCGGATTTTCCAGGACTAAAAAGCACGATGTCCAATTCATGAAAGCTCGGGCCCAACCAAGGCGCACCTCGTAGACGAACGTGGCTGAGTGAGCTGAATTCTGTGTCAGTGAAAATTTCTCCGATCAGCGTGTTTTTACTATCAAAGACTTTGAAATAAGGATAGTTTCGCTTTATCTCAGTTCCCTTTTGCTTTAACCGGTATGTGCCCGAGTTAATCAAATGGATCGAATATTTCTCATTGACGCTCAATTGTTGAATCATCTCGCCAAGCACCCAGGCCTCATAAAGTTTGCCTTGTAAATCTTTTAAAGGAAGTATTCTTCTGATGCTTGCCGGGGCTGCCGTACTATTGGCTGAAATTATACTTGTAATACGGGTTTTTATCCAACTTACGTCTGCAGGGGTTAATGCCATGTTTCTAGTTATTGCGAGATTCGCTTAACTCTGATCTTATTGATTTCAGTTCATTTATGAGTTCGACGTAAGACGGTAATTCTTGCAAAGGATAAATGCTTTCGTCATTCAGCTCAACCTCTATTTCAGAAATATAACCTTCAACCAAATTTTCATTCAATCGGCTTAGTACCTTTTGATAATGGTGCCCGGACATCTGTTCCAAAATATTAATGGAGTCGTCCATATAGTCAAATAATATCCTTCGCGGGCTGAATCGTTCTTGCCTGCCGTCGGGAGACTCGTAGCGCTCTTGCTGCCGCGTAAAAACTTGCCGGGTAATATCTCCAAAACCATTTTTCTCCATCTCTTCGATAAGATGTTCATAAATCTCAGTTGCTTGTTCTGGTGTCATGATTGAGTTTTGATTATTAGCAGGCTGTATGGGAGGTCAAAATAAATCCATGTTGTTCGCGCTGATTTTCCGGCTTGCTGAAGTCAGCATTCCCAGTTTTATAGACAGTTTCTATCTGGTGATATTTATAGTTGCGTTTATGAAAATTATCGAAATTGTCCTTACCCGAGTTGGTTTTATTAAATACAGCAAAAATACCATAGAGACGGTCCCATCCCTGGCTTCGGGTGCGAACTAATTCCTGCAATTTGAGTATTTTGTTGATATCACGCTGGAAGGACGCGATATGCTTTTCCGAAATGCCACTTTGTTCCCGGCAAAATTTGAGCTCGATAATGATGGCATCTCCACCGATTTCAAAGCGTTTGCTTGAATATTTCCGGTAAGAGAAGAACTCTAATTGAAATTCGACAGAATGATATATACTTAGGTGTTCAGGAGCTATGATACAAATATCCGGTACCATCGTAAGTTTACCAATTTGGTCAAAAAACTTCACCTCTGTGTGCAATGGACTCCCGAATGTACCTCTATTTATCGTTTCATAGGAGTCATTAAATAGTCGCTTCAGCCTCGAGAAAAGATTAGCTTGTAAATCGGTCTCCGTAAGGATCAATCCCTGGCATGCCTGATATTCTTTTTCCAGTTCATCTATTTCAACCAACACCCGGTCAACCAGGTCTTTGTCAATAAGTTTATTCATTTCTTTTTGCTTTTTAACCGGTTCAAAATATCACGGCTCACCCATTCAGATGGCGCAAGCCCGGTCACTTGGTAATAGAATGAAATGGCTTGAATGGCAATTGCGCAGGCTTCCCTCGCATTTTCAATGGTTTCAATTTCCTTTGCAACCAGAAATAGCTGATGAAGTTTATAGTGTGTTAAATGGTTCCGCCAGTCTTTTAATTTCATCAGGTCCTGGAACGGTTTATCACCTTTAAGTTTTTCCTTATTCATAGGCGAAATTAAATTAAGCCACTTTGACCACTTATCTTCGAATAACGTCTCGATTAATTGTTGATCCAGGATGTGCTTTTGAAATTCTGAAATTTCAGAAGTTTTGGCGGAGAGCCCCATTTGATCTAAAAATTCCGCATTGATAAAAGCTTCCAGGAAAAGGAAGGCAGAAAGAATGGTATAGCGAATACCGCGTTTATCGGATGGGAATGAAACCGTCAGGTTGCCTTCAACAACTCTTTTCGGGGTATTTTCGGCCTCATTCAAAAAATAAATTAAATCATCCCAATAGGCAGTTACTAAATTGTGAGGTTTACGTATCATACGATAAAATTAAACAATCCTGAGCATACAAAATTTTATGTTAATTCTAAAAACGTTGTTCATTAAGATATAAAAATGAGGAATTGCATTTAGTACAAGGTCAATACGAGCCTATTATTTCGGCAACCTTAAAGCAGAATGAATATTGTACTTCGTCCCGACAATTTTCTCAAATTAAATTTTAAAATAGGCCAGCTGAGTCAATTATTAAAAAATAATTGGATATCCCTGAAATATCAAATTATAAATTCTCTACTATCAACAACCGATAACTGAACATTATCAGATATTGCTTATGCATTTTAATTAAGACGTTTCCCTTTAAAAAATTATTATCTTAAGCTACAAAAGCGGAAGGCCGATTAAGGTTGGCATTGCTGCTTAAATCATACTTAACCAAAAAAGTAGAATGCTTTTTGGAGTTATTTTTTTTCCTGGGCTTTTTGTGCCTCTTTAAATTTTGTTAGATTAAACTTTTCGGATTCAGATAATTTGAAATTGAAAAAATCGACTATTTCTGAATCTAAGATTGTCGCGAAAATTTCAAGTGTGCTTATCGTTGGATTGCTTTCGCCTCGAAGAATTCGGCCGATTTGACGTAGGTCTAAGCCAGTTAGCTCTTCGAGCCTCTCTTGAGTAACCCCCTTTGCTATCCTGATTTCTTCTATTTTAGAGCCTACTTTCTCTGCAAGTACGGTATTCTTATAGTGCTTTTTCAATTAAAAGCAATATGGAACAAGAAATAAAAAATAATTAGGACATATATGCCCTAATTTAAAATACTTTTTATATATTTGATTTTTAAGACGAAGCATAGGTATTTGTGTATAAATTATAAATTTGCGACACTTCATAATATTTTGAAGCATTCGCTTGATTCTCGTAACTGAAACCTAGGAAATTTCATTGACCACGAGATGATAAGTGCAGTGCTCACGCTATTGGCGTGGGCTCACTTATTGTGGTCAGGGTTCTCCTAGGTACCCAGTTACATTAAGATGAGTTCCACGCCATATTTTCATCTTTTTGTAATTGGAATACATTAACAATAAAAATTGCAAAAGATGCGCGGTAAATCATTTTTATTTCAGTTAGGCCAATTTAAGAGCACCTTTCACATTTTATTGCACAGTTGCGGCATTTCAACCCTGTTTAGTTCCTACCCCCTCCAAAACCCTATCAAAAACATCATAAAATCCCCCACATAAATTCCGAAAACGGCAGCCGCGGTTAATAGTTAATTAAAATTCCGGCTGCCGTTTTCCTGTTTTCAGCTAACCGTGAAACTCTTGGTTTTTCACCGGCTGGGCTGTGCCGTGCCCCATTTTTCCGCTTATCCGCCGTTATGGGGCATAAGTTATTATGATTTTGTGTTATGGTTTAGCATTTTTTAACATGGCCGCTATTGTTATCGATATAAAAGATACCGGGCTCAGGACCCCCGAACAGGCCTTGCGCGTATTTTACCTCAGCTACGACCCTGAGTCCGTGAGATCAGGACTGCTGGCCGCACTGTGCGGCTTTGCAAACGGCCGCAGGCTGGCTAACGCCGGGGAACTGCCGGAACTGAAAGAAGCGGCACAATTGTTCGATGCCCTGCTCAGCCTGGTGAACGCCGTCCATGACCTGCGGCAGCAAACCGAAGGACGCTGCGTCATCTGCGGCAGAACCGGCGAAAGCAGCCCGGTTAACACCCCTGAAAACTATCCGGACACCAACGGCAGCACCGATAGAGCAGGTTGACACTCCCGGCAGTTGCCGGTTAGTTCTGGTTCAATAATTCAAACTTAATCCCATTGAAAATGAAGCGATTTTTCAGCTTCCTGGCCCTGCTTTGCCTTTTTTCCGGCGCAGGCGCACAGGATAAAAAAATAACCCCTCAGGGCAAAACCCCACCCGCCGCCCTCCAATCAGGCGACAAACTGCCCCAAACGGCAGCGTTCAAAGCCCTGAACAACGGCGGCAAAGCCCTGCACCTCGACGCCTTCCAAGGCAAACTCCTGATCATTGATTTCTGGGCCACCTCCTGCAGCGGCTGCATCCAGGGCATGCCCCGTATTGATTCACTGCAAAAAGTGTTCGGTCACGAGGTCGCCATTATCCCCGTAACCTATGAAAAAGCCGAAGCAGTTACACGCTTTCAGGCCAGTAATGCTTTCTTAAAAAAAGCGGGCGTATCAACATTCCGGACCGTGGTAGAAGATAAAGTATTGCACCAGCTCTTCCCGCACCGGCTGCTGCCGCATGAGGCATGGATCAGTAAAGATGGCGTGGTGCTCGGTTTTACCGACGGGACCGACGTGACCGCGGCGAACATCCGGAAAGTCCTGGCAGGCGGTCCATTGCCCGTGCCGGAAAAGCGGGATGTGCTCGACTATGACAAAAGTAAATTACTGATGGTGAACGGCAACGGCGCACCGGATTCGGCTTTTTCTTACCGCAGTATTTTCAGCGGGGAGATCCGCGGCATCAACTCAGGACTGGAGCTGGAAAAGGATACCCTCAACCATGTCGTGCACGTACGGGCGACCAATGTGGATGCGCGGTACCTGTACATCCTCGCTTTTAAGCAACTGCGCTTCGTTCCGCGGTCACAGGTGGATATCAGCCTGCGGCCGGGACTGTTCTGTTACGAGATGACGATGCCCCTGGCACCCGCCGCTATGGTGCGCGAAGCCGTACATCATGACCTTGACCGATTCCTCGGGGTACACGCCGTGCTCGACAGCGCAGGTTTCCGGCTTGTCCCCCTGCCTGAGGATGACAGCGCTCATGAGCCTTTGTCACTGTGATTCTTAACCTTTAACCTCAAAATAATGAAACAATTCTACCAAAAAAGTATAGGACTGGCCTGCCTCCTTTTGCTGGCCACAGGATCCTTCGCGCAGGAACTGCCCGGCCTGGTACAGGACATGGCCGGCAGGCCGCTGGCCGGTGTAAGCGTCCGGGTGCGGGGAAAAATAAACAAGGGAGCTGTGAGCGTAGCCCTCACCGGTGAAGACGGCCGCTTCGTGCTGACTGCCGGCCGCCTGGATACCCTCATGCTGCACAAAAACGGTTTCCTGGACAGGGACATCGTGGTGTTCGACAACAGTTTTTTAAAAGTCACCCTGCGCAGGGAAGTGGAAGAGATCGACGAAGTGAAAGTCGTTTCCACAGGCTACCGTACGCAGGCCCTGGAAAAAACCACAGGCTCCTTCGAGCAGCTGGACAAAGCGCTGATCAACCGTTCAGTCAGCACCGGCGTACTCGACCGCCTGAACGGCGTCAGCACGGTGCAGTTCGATACCCGGGTTGGCCAACAGGGAAACCTCAGCATCCGGGGGCGCAGCACCCTGTTCGCCGGGGCGTCGCCATTGATCGTGCTGGACAATTTCCCCTATAACGGCGATATCAACAATATCAACCCCAACGACGTGGAAAGCATCTCCATCCTTAAAGATGCTTCCGCCGCCGCGATCTGGGGCGTGCGGGCAAGCAACGGCGTGATCGTGATCACCACCAGGAAAGGCGCGAAGAACAAACCCATGACCGTGAATTTCAACGCGAACGTGAACATCGCGCAAAAGCCGGATGTGTTTTACCTGCCCCGCATGTCATCATCCGATTTCGCCGGTTTGGAAAAAGACCTGTTTGCCAAAGGTTTTTACAGCGACGACGAGCAATCCTACGCGCATACGGCACTGTCACCGCTGGTGGAGCTGCTGATCGCCAAACGCGACGGCACCATCGATCCCGTCGCGGCGGACCGGCAGATCGGGGCGTTGGCAGGGCAGGATATCCGCAATGACCTCCGGAAATACTGGTACCGCAAGGCGGTCAGCCAACAATATGGCCTCAGCCTGAGCGGGGGATCGGATAAAAATACTTATTTCTTTTCCGCGGGCTATGACCGCAACCTCAGCAGCCTGGATGGCCGCTTCCAGCGGCTGAACCTGCGCGCGGACAACAGCTTTTATTGGGGCAAGCGCCTGCAGCTGGATGCCGGTGTATTGCTGACCAGCAGCAAAACGCTGGCCGGCAGGAACGAACCTTCCTCGCTCATCAGCATCGACGGCAAAAAGCCATGGCCCTATGCCCGGATCGCGGACGACCATGGAAATGCCCTGCCCCTGAACCTCGACTACCGGGAATCGTTTATTAAAGATTCGGAGGCGCAGGGCTTCCTGGACTGGAACTACCAGCCGCTGGATGACTACAAAAACGTAGACAACCGCAGCGATCAGCTTGACCTGTTGCTGAACACGGCGCTGAAATACCATATCGGCTATGGCTTCGATGCCGAACTGCGCTACCAGCTGGAAAGCGGCCAGACCCAGGGCAGCTGGCTGTATGGCCCGGACAGCTACTATGCCCGGAACACGGTCAACCAGTATACGCAGACGGCCGGTGACGGCACCTTGTCCAGGCCGGTGCCTGCCGGGGGGATCATGGACGCCTCGGACAGCAAACTGCTGTCCAATAGTTTCCGTGCCCAGCTGAATTTTAAACAGGCCTGGGGCAGGCACCGGCTGTCCATGCTGGGCGGTTATGAGTACCGCAACGACCATACGCGTTCGCGCAGTTTCCGGGATTATGGCTATAATCCGGCCATTGAACAGGCATCGCCGGTGGATTACCAGACCAGCTACCTGCTGTCCAATTACTCCTATTTCATTGACAGCACCATCCCGTACCTGAACGCTTCCGGCGACCTCGACAATTATAACCTGTCCTGGTTCGGGGACGCCGGCTACAGCTTCGACGACCGGTACAGCCTGTCCGGCAGCATCCGCCGTGACGAATCCAACCTCTTCGGCGTCAATGCCAACCAGAAAGGGGTGCCGCTCTATTCCGTGGGCCTGACATGGACGATCAGCAAAGAGCATTTTTACCGTGCGGGATGGATGCCACGGCTGAAGCTGAGGGCAACCTACGGCTACAGCGGGAACGTGGACAACACGCTGGCGGCGCAGACCACCATCCGCTACAATGCGCTCAACCCGCTCAGCGGCCAGTTCTATGCTTCCGTCCAGAACCCGCCGAACCCATCGCTGGGCTGGGAGAAAACGGGCATCCTCAATCTCGCCGTTGATTTTTCGGCCTTCGGGGATGTGCTCTCCGGATCGGTGGAGTATTACCGCAAAAAGGCTAAAGACCTCATCGGCTTCCGGCCGCTGGACCAGACAACAGGTGTCCTGAACCCGGCGACGAACCAATACCAGTTCAAAGGCAATGTAGCCGAAATGGCGGGGCACGGCTGGGAACTTAACCTGCACAGCAATAACCTGGGCGCCTTAGCTTTGCGCTGGCAAACCGACCTGCTCCTCAGCTATGCAGCTAACCATGTCACCCGATACTACCAGTCAAGTGACCTGGCCGCTACCTACGCGGCCAACGGAATTACCGTTTCCCCGCTGGTGGGCAAACCTGTTTACGCCATCCTCACCTATAAATGGGCCGGGCTCGATCCGCAGACCGGCGACCCGCAGGGCTACCTGAACGGACAGGTCAGTAAAGATTATAACGCGCTACTGGCCCAGACCAAAGTCGGCGACCTGCAATATGTGGGTTCGGGCGTCCCCACGTATTTTGGGAATTTTCGCAATACCTTCAGCTATCAGGGCATCGCCCTGTCGGCTAATATCGCCTACCGCTTCGGGTACTATTTTATGCGCCAGGCGATTTCCTATTCCGCACTGCTCAATAACAGGGATGTATCGACAGCTGACTACGCGCTCCGCTGGCAGAAGCCCGGTGACGAAACGCGTACCCGTGTGCCATCCTTCGTCTATCCCGTAAACGCCAGGCGGGACCAGTTTTACAGCCAGTCGGCCGTCTACGCGGAAAAAGCGGATAATATCCGCCTGCAGGACCTGCGGCTCAGCTACGACGCCGGCGGGAAATTGCCGGAGCGGATCGGCCTGAAACGATTGCAGGTCTACCTCTACGCCGCCAATCTGGGCCTGCTGTGGAAAGCGACGAAAACAGGCCTCGACCCGGATCACCCATATTCCCTCAAACTGCCGAAGACTGTCGCTTTGGGATTTACAGGTACTTTTTAACCGATTAACGATGAGCAATACCATGAACATAAAAAAACTACGCCGGAGGGCAGCACTGCTTTGCTGCCTCCTGCTGCCGGCTGCCTGCAAAAAACAGCTGGATATCAAACCTTCCTCCAGCCTGCAGGTGCCCTCCTCGGCAGCTGACTTCCAGGCCTTGCTGGACAATACCGACATTTTTAATGCTTCCTGGCCTATGGCCGGGATCGCGGGGGCGGACGACGGGTTTATCCTGGATGCCACCCTGGCATCTGCGCCGCTGACTGTCCGAAACGGCTATGTCTGGAGCCGGGACGTATTTAACGAAAATGTCAAGAACGACTGGTCGCTGCCTTACACGGCCATATTTTATGCCAATATCGTGCTGGAAGGCGCAGCGAAATACGGTGGTTCCGGCAGCACCGGCTGGAACAATATCAGGGGGCAGGCGGCTTTCTTCAGGGCCTATGCCTACTGGCAGCTGGCACAGGAGTTCTGTAAGCCTTACGATCCGGCTACAGCCGCAGCTGATCCTGGCCTGGTGATCCGGGCAAGCGCTGACCTGAACGCGCCTTCCCTGCGCAGCACGGTAGCGGTGGCCTACGCCCAGATCACGGCTGACCTGCAATCAGCCGTCAAACTTTTGCCGGTAAACGTCATCGCCAAAACCCGGCCGGGAAAGGCAGCAGCCTACGCCATGTTCGCCCGGACTTACCTGAGCATGCGGGATTATAAACGTTCGGCGGCATACGCCGATTCGGCCCTGGCGCTGAACAGCACGCTGATAGATTATAATGGCATAAGCTCAGCATCAGGTCCGCCCTTCCAACGCTTCAATGACGAGGTGATATTTCATGCAGGCCCCACATCTTACAGCAACCTGCAGTCACCGAAATATTTGGTGGATACTGTCCTGTATGCTTCCTACGATGCTGCGGACCTGCGGAAACCGCTTTTCTTCAGCGCTGCTACCGCGAATAAATACCAGAACTTCAGGGGAAGCTATGACGGGAGTTCTAAATTGTTCAGCGGCCTGGCCACCGATGAGCTCTACCTGATCCGCGCCGAATGCCGGGCGAGGGTCGGGGATTTAGGCGGGGCATTGGCGGACCTGAACCTGTTAAGGAAAAACAGGTATCTCAAAGCCTCCTACAGCGATCTCGCATCCGCTGAGGGGAAAACAGTATTGCGCTGGATACTGGAAGAAAGACGGAAGGAGCTGCTGCTTCGGGGACTGCGATGGTCGGACCTGAGGAGGCTGAACATGGAACCGGATTACCAAAAAACGCTGGTGCGGGTGGCCGGCGGGATACGCTATGAACTGGCACCCGGCGATCCGCGGTACCTGTGGCCTATACCATTGACAGTGATCGCGGAAACCGGCATTCCGCAAAATCCCTGACAAAAAAAGCGGGACGGCTTTTCGGCCGTCCCGCAACACTGGGCAAAGGGGTATTAATTGTGCAGTTCCTCTTTGCTGATCGCTGAGAGGTCCGGCTGATTGGTATTCGTCGTACTGCGGGGCGCCTGTATGGCACAACGGTCGCCGCTGGTACCGCAATTCGGATCTACGGCGCTGAACGTGTACTTGCTTGGATCAGCCAGCTGGGTTGGGGTCTGGTCGCCATTATAGGTCCAGAAAACATTGGCCGGTTTGCTGCTTTTAACCGGATGGGCTGTAGTGGCCAGCGCGCCGCCAAGGCCCGCGATCAGGGCCATGCCCAATAGGAACGACTTTAAATTTTTCATAACGATGAATGCTTTTTTGCTAAAAAACAAACGAAAAACTTTAGCTATGGTATGGTGCCTACTCTGTTCACGGGTTTTCGGCTTTCCCCCGTTTTTGCGGTGAGGTCAGGTCAGTGCTGTTTGTTCCCGGCGCCCAAAACAGAGCCCCAGGATATTGATGATCATAAAAACCCAGTTGAAGGCGAGGTGCTGCCCCCAGCCCATATGCTCGAGGATACCGCCGCAGGAACAGGGGACACGCTTCCAGACATGGAGCAGGCCCATCGAGATATAGACCGTGAATGCGGTGAGCAGGGCCAGCGCTGCAATGAGCCCGGCTTTCCTGGTACGGTCGGCGAGCAGCAGCGCGACGACGGCCAGTTCAATGACCGGGAGGGCGTAGACCAGCGCGTCACTCAGGGCGTGTGGAAAAGGCTGGAGGTACAGCTGCCCGCGGAATTTTCCGGTATCGGCGAGCTTGCTGGCAGCGGCATAGCTGAACAGGAGCACCAGCAGGGCTGCGGGCATATCGGTTTTGCTGATCGTTTTCATGGCATTGGTGTTTGACGAAAGCAAAGTACGGGCGCCGGTCTGCGGCAAAACAGTAAGAATTAGGTATATACCCTTTTGATAAGAAGTAATCGCATGAAGGACGAAGAGATTTATCAGTTTAAAGAGCAGCTGTTCCTACGCGCTCCGTTTTACAGTTTTGAGGATTACAGCCCGGCGGCTATCGGCCGGTTACTGTCGGACCGTGTTTTTTTAAATGCCCTGTTCCTGGCAAGCCCCGTGTTCTACCGGGAGCTCGAAAAACTGAATTTTGACCGGGGCGCGCTGAACCCCAGGCAGCAGGCGACTTTAAAAAAATACTTCAACCGGATGTCATTCCGGCCGACACCCTTCGGTGCCTTTTCGTCCTTTGGCCTGGCATCCTGGACGTCCGGACGGCGGGGAATCAAACTCGCCGGCGCCGGCGACGCCTTACTGCATGTGCTTCCCTCGAGGGAATGGATCGTTGCCGCTGATCATAATGCCATGAGCGCTTCTCCGGAGGTTCTCTTAGCTGCAAACCCTACCTTATACCGGCTTTCCTCCTTTTTTCGTTATGTCCGGACTTCCTGGAACGAATCCGGCAAAGCGGGATTTTCGGTCAATGAACTTCCTGCCGAGCCGCTGAACGAAGAGGTGATACAACTATGCCGAGACAGCGCGCTATCGCTGCCCGACCTTGCCAAATATGTGGCAGAACGGACGGACTCTTCGGATGGCGAAGCTCTTGAATACCTGAACTTTCTGATCGGTGAACAGGTGCTGCTGACCGGACCTGACCACGGTTTATTTGCCAGCCGCTTACCGGATGGGAGGATCTTGCCCGGTACCGTTCCGCTTTCGGGCAGGATGTCAGCTTTCTGGAAAACGCTGACGGCTTTCCCGCCCAACGGGGAAATATCACTCCCTCGCTTTGAACTGGAACTGTCTGCCATCAACGCGGAAAGTAACATTGATTTCAGGGGAAACCCTTTTTACGGCGGCCTGGAACGGATGGCTGTCGCGGGCGGCATAAGTACGGAGCTACAGGTAAACCTGCTTGCTGCCATATCGGTCCTGCGGAAGATCGTCCTACCTTATCCTACCCCGGCCCTGAAAAAATTTATGACGGACTTCAGGGCGCGCTTCGAAGACCGGCGGATCCCGCTCCTGCAGGCGATGGACCCGGATGCAGGCATTGGCTATGGAGAGCTCTATGACCTGGCGCAATCGTGCGGGATACTGGACGATATCGCCTTTTCTGAAAAAGGCACCACTGTAAGGCAGGTGGAATGGACGGCGGTGCATCGGCTGTTCCTGCGCCTCTGGCTGCAAAATACGCACAGGCGGCAGGCTGATCCTGTGGACATACGGCCCGAAGATGTCGAGGTTCTCGAATCCCCCGGCGAAGATTACCGGCTCCCCCCGACGCTGGCAGTCATGTTTACCTGTGCAGAAGACAGGATCGTACTGGATAACACCGGAGGCGCGTCCGCGACTTCGCTGACCGGGCGGTTTTCGGTCTTCAGCCGGGAAGTCGAGCGGCTGTGCCAAGAGCTTGCGGCGGATGAGCGCGAAGCAAACCCGGATGTCCTGTTTGCCGAACTGCACCAGTTGTCCGACACGCATGTCGATAATATCAACCGGCGGATGCCGCTTTATGACGCCGTGATCGATATCAATACTTTTCCCGGTAATACCGGCCATCTCCGAATCCCTTTGCATGACCTGACCCTGCGGCTGGAGGGCGGGGAACTGCTGCTGGAGTCAACGGCCCTTGGCAAACGGATTATACCGAGGCTGCCTACGGCCTATAACTTTCAGCATAATCCCCTGGCGGTATTCCAGTTTCTCTGCGACCTGCAATACAGGGGCCTGCAGGCGAATCTCACTTTCGACCTGGAAAAGCTTTTTCCCGGTCTTGACTTTTACCCAAGGGTCGTTACGGGCAAGGTCGTCCTGAGCCTTGCCAGGTGGCGGCTGAATGATGCGGAGCTGAAGGAATTAACGGCCCTCCCTTTATCCATCGGGCGGCTGCACCTGTTCCGGGCGGAACGTGGAATTCCCCGCCTGGTCAGCCTGGGCCTGAGCGACCAGCAACTGGTCTTTGACCTGGGGAACGATGAGGAGGCTGTGTTTTTCCTCGATTGCTTAAAAGACTCGCTGCCGGCGGTTATCCGGGAGTACCTGTTACCCGACAGGACAGTCGAAGCCGATGGCAAGCCGCTTGCGGCACAGATGCTCGCTTTGTTAAAGCGGTCCACTACTGTTTACGGGAATGCCGTACAGCGTTTCCCGCAAAATGACCAGGTTCAGCGGGAATTCCTCCCCGGGAGTGAATGGCTTTATCTTAAAATTTATGCTACACCGGAGGCCGCAGATCGGCTGCTGGTTTCGGTTGTACATCCGTTTTTACAACTATTCCCTGAACAGATCAGGGTGTGGTTCTTTATCCGGTACCAGGACCCGGAACCGCACCTCCGGCTGAGGGTCAGGTCGACGGCTGAGCAAACAGGCAGACTGCTCGGGGCACTGAAAGAAAAATTGGCGGAGCAGGGATCGTCGGTGAAAGATGTTAAATATGAGGTCTACCGGCGTGAGCTCGAACGGTACAGTCCTGAACTGATCGAACAGGTTGAATTGCTGTTTAAAGCCGGCAGTGAATGGGTATTGCGCAAATTACAGGAAAAAGCGAACGGCGACCTGCAGCGCAGCGATCTTGCCGCTTTTGACCTGGTCTGCCGTATGGCTGTCGCTTTTTTGCGGGAAAGCGAACTTCCGGAATTTTTTAAATGGCGGTCGGAAAGCTTTTTACGCGAGTTCGGCGGCGACAAAAAGTTACGGGTCAGCCTGGATGGAAAATACCGCGGGTACAGCCGCGAGCTGCAAAAGATCCTGGGGGATGCGTTGCGGCAGCAAACAGTAGCGGCAGGCCATGATGAAGCGGCAGAAATTGTGGAGCTCATCGCGGGCCTGTCGGAGGCGTCCCGGGAATGGGGCCCTGCCAGGCGCTATGCGCTGCTCGCGGATTTACTGCACATGCAGGTCAACAGGATGTTCAATATCCGCCAGCGTGAACATGAAGCGCTGCTGTTTTATGGCCTGCACAAAGCTTGTGCGGAGCGGATCGCGCGTTTGAAGAACGTGGGTGTCAGCCCCTGATGCGTTTACTGATCAATAGGGAGGGGCTGATGGTGCTCATAAATTCTTCCCGGTAACTTTCACCGATCGGTATTAGCTCACCATTTTCCATCCTGATATCGCTTTGCTCAATCGCCCGGATCCTGTCCCTGTTGACGATATGGGAACGCTGAACCCGGCTGAACTGCCCGGCCGGGAGATTTTCCATCAGTTCCGTTAAGGTCAGGTAGGTGATGATCCTTTCATCGGCGAGTTGGATTTCGACATAGTTGATAGCCGACCGGGCGTACAAAATGGCATTGACAGGTACTTTGATATAAACATCTTTCTGTCCGCCCTTGACAAAAAGATGCTCCCGTTCTTTGATTTCCGTTTCTTTGAGTTCATACAGATCCCTTACTTTCTGAATACATTCCAGGAACCTGGCATAGGAAAACGGCTTCATCAGGTAATCGCAGATTTTCAGCGCAAAAGCTTCCGGGCCGTATTGGCGGAATGACGTAACCAGGACGACCTTGATGTCGCCGCCGATCAGGGAAGCCAGGTCCAGGCCGGATAAAGCCGGCATTTCCACATCGAGGAAAACCAGCATAGGCGGATTGGCCTTCAGGTCATGCAGCGCCTTAACCGGATCCGTATCCGATCCGGCTAATACCAGGTCAGGCGTTTTCCTAATAAAGGCAGCCAGGTAGTCAATGGCATGGGCTTCATCGTCGACTATATAAGTGGTTAATGTCATAGTTGAATGGTTAAAGTGGATTGATAATAATCATCACCGTCTTTAATGTCCAGCCGGTAATTATTTCCGTAAGCATAATCAAGGCGCAGGCAAATGTTTTTGAGACCAAGGCTTTGGACGCGGGCGTTTGGCGAAACTGAACTTTTATAGTTGCCGGTTTCGAAGGTCAGCTTTTGGCGGTCGGATACCATAAGTCTTGCAAACGCAGGCCGGCCTCGTAAATCGGCGTGCTTGAAAATATTTTCCAGCAAGGTCATCAGGACGAGGGGGATGATGCGACAAGCCGATATGTCACCGGAGACGGTATAATCGAGATTTAAGGGATAATCGAACCGGGATCGGTTGATATGAATCAGGTTATTCAATTGTTCAGCCTCCTTAACCAGCGATATCTTGCCGTCGGGCTCTGCTCCTTCGACGGTGTAGCGCATGATGTCGGCTAATAAAAGTACATTTTCGGCTGCCGCTTCAGAGTACCTGTAAACGTCGTTGTGTATGAAGTTGAGCGAATTGAATAGCAGGTGTGGATTCATTTGTTGCTGAAGATAAGCATTCCGGGCTTTCGCGAGATCCGTTTCTAAGTAGAGGTTGTCTCTTTCAGCTGTCAATTGTTTGATTTTTGCCTCGGCAGTTTGCCTTTGGTAGCGCGAGATATTTAATGCCGTCCAATAGAGCGAAGCAAGCGCCGTAAAAAAGATGCAACGGTAGAAGTCGAGCGCGGCCATACCTTTTAAAACCTGAATTTTTGGCTCTGAAGATTTCTCAAAATCGGTTAGGAGGTAATCTGCAGTAAGTTTGGCTAACATGTAAACGATTAATTCAATCGCAATGGGAAGTATTAAGCGATAGTATTTCCTCGAGGAGCCAAGGTAGTGATCGAGTAAAACTTTTTGAGAATAAAAAAGGGAAATATTACACAAGTAATAAATTGCTGTTCTCAATAGATGAGTGATATGTCCGTCGGTGAGAAAATATATAGATAGCTCATAAATAATGAAAAACAACCACCATGCAGCGTGCTGAGTAATGACACGTAAGTTAAAGTGCGCAGGCTTCATGCGTTGTATATAACTGTGTTTGGTGTAATTTTCTCCGTGGTTCATGTAATTTCCCATAACGATATTTATGAAAATATTAATATAGTAAAAAAACAAATAATATGAATAACCAAAAATTAGCCCTTCCCAAAAAAAACGTAAGTAAAATTTATTCGATGGTAGCGAAATCGCGAAAAGGCAGTGACACCATAACCACAACGACTTCACAAGGCGACCCGACAAACACCTGTACTACTATTTTAACGACGACTCATTTTATTTAAATAGTATTGTAGTCACTTTGGAGACTGAGGGATTAATAACATCAACCGGAATTTATGTACAGCTGGCCGAAATGACCAGGTGCCATGACAGTGTTGTGTCGCAATCTCAGTCGCGGTCTGAAAAAATTCAGGTGTTGTGCAGCGAAGCCCGGAATACCTGGGCTTCCACTGCTTTTTCAGACATTAAAGCGGAGGCGCTGTGCCGTTATTTTTCCTACCAGGCAAAATCTATTACGGCTATTTTTGATTTAGTTGATCAGCAACGTGCGAAAACCGACGATGGCAAAAAACTATTGCTTGCTTTACATAAAGAATTGTTGCTGCTGCTCGATCATTTGGTCAATTATTTTGAGGCTTATGTCGATATCAATATTGATGCTCCATACGCTTTCAAGGAACGATTAGTAAGGGAGGTTTCGTCTAAAATCCATTCGATCTATGCCTGGTCGGATAAGGTAGCGGGGGCTCAGAAATCTATGGCAGCGGCGGTCCTATCGTACCTGCAGTATTTTGAATCGAGCGGTAAACAAACTGTTTTTAATTTCGGTGAACTGTTATTCTTTGTCAAATTCGTCAATCGGCTTCATCATGCTCTTCAGGCATGTACGGACGCAGATATAGGTAGCTTTTTCGCGGACCAACTGCTCAAACTTGGATTTAACCATTATGCTGTTTTCGAGTATTTTCAATCAGTGATCAGACAACGGTTGAAAGGAAAGTCTCCGGAAAAGAAAAAAAGTAGTATTGATACCGAGCTTCGTCTTTTGGCTTACGATGGTGACCAGGGAGGACTCCGTTACGATTACCGGTGGCCACGCCTCGGAGACATGTTGACGGATTGGTTGCTGGAGGAACAGAAGAAGCTGGAAAAAGAAAGCCAGCCGCTTTTGACGGCGTGTAAAAACAACAGGATCCACGTAACGTTATCCGTCTCTCAGCTAGCAGGGTTGGCAAAGTATTTTGTTAAAGAGAAGGTTTTCGGGGACCAGGCTGTTAATCATGTATTTGCATTTTTTACAAACAGTTTTTCCAGCAAACGCCAGGAAGTCTTTTCCCAGGGCAATTTTATCAAAGAATATTACAGCATCAGCCAGGTGACGGCTGCAGAGCTAAGGGACCTCCTGCTCAGGATGGTCGCCCGTATCAATCGGGATTTCTTCCCGGCAGTGGCTGCAGCAGGTTTGCTAATCCTTTTTCGGTAAGATACCGGATCAATTCCCCGAACCAGTTATAATTAAAACCGTCCTTCCTGAACAGTTCGGCTGCATCGGTAGCGATGATTTCCTGCAGGGTACCAAACCCCATCTGCCGGCTCGCGGCCTTAAATTCTTCACTCATTTCCAGCTCGTTGATATCCACTGCAAGGATAGCCGGTGCTACAGTTATTGTCATATTCGTATAGCTTATAATGACCTTTCTTCAGCTATAAAAATAACCATTTTGTATCATATATGAGTCCGTCAAACTAAAATTTATGCCGCATTTTCGTTTTTGTGAAGAACGGGCGAAACCATTTGGCAGAAAAAATCTTTAGCGAGCAACTGAGGTTGGTGCGTGAAAAGAGAAACCTGACCCAACATAGTTTGGCGACAATCTCCAACGTCAACCGTTCCCAGATCGGCAAATTTGAACGTGGAACAGCAAATCCAACACTCGACAGCCTTGTTGACCTGGCTTTCGCACTCGATGTCGATCTTAACGACCTGATGCCCATGTCCAGGTATAAAGAGGAGCGGGCCGCCGGTTAACTAATTAGCTGATAGCGCCTGAGGCCTGAAAACTTCGGCTGACGGAAGCACAGCGTACTTTTTGAAACATAGTATCCTTGCGATAGCGGATCAGCTTTCACTTTTCGCTGCCAAATCCAGGCTCATGATCGAACGCCGGTAGCAGTGAAATCAGGATATGAATGCCTATGGCCGCGTACATAAAACGATTCCGGGATCACCCTTATCGATATTCCGGCAATACCGGGTACTGTATTGGTCGCGGGCCTCACTTTTTCAAAATCAATACCCATCAGCATAGACCCGATATCAGAAAAGATGTATCTTTCCCCTCCCATAAAAGCAAAATCAACAGGGCATTATACGATCGGGCATTAACTTATCTTAACCGGTATGGCATCAGGGGCAAGGACAGACTGTTCGGGTTGCTTTCGAAACTGGGCTTCAGATCGCTCCTCGTTTTCAATGCGAAATACGGGATCAGTCTCAACCTCGACCCCTACGAGTATATCGACAGCGTAATCCTGAAAGAAGATTTCTACGAGTCGGAAGTTACCGAAGCCATACTCGGCAGCCTGGCGGCGGGGATACTTTCTGGGATATCGGTGCCAATATCGGGATTCACAGCCTCGCCGTAAAGAACAGGAAGCCCCTGGTAAACGTTTTGTGCTTCGAACCCAACCCCAAGGTCTTAAGCCTGCTCTATAACAATGCCCGGCTTAACGCTTTGGATATCCAGATCTGCGCCTTCGCCATATATGAGCAAGCGGATATCATGACCCTCAGCATCGTCGACGGGAACTCCGGCATGTCAACCCTGGAGGCCTGGGATGGCTAAAGATCCAGCTATCAAACCAAATGCCTGACCATAACCGGTGACGCACTGATTGAAAATGGCTTCCCGGTTTCCACGGTTATGAAACTTGATACCGAAGGCGCCGAACTCGGCGTACTGAAAGGCCTGGTAAAAAAGCTGGCTAACCTGGCACTGAAAAAGATATTGTTCGAAGCCGGGCCGGACTTGACCGATGAACCGCCTACCAACGGCATAGCGATCTTATTGAAACAGCATGGCTTTGATAAAATCAGCATTTTAACCAGGAATGAGATACCCATCACCCCCTGTATAATTTTGTAGCAGAAAGAAGCACCTAAGCCACCCCTCACGCTGTAGTACAATTTGACTTGCCTCTTCTTACCGGTATCCCCATAATTAACCCATGCTACACGCAGACTCCACGCTTCGCGAAATGCTGTAACGCCCGCAGGCATTTTCCTGCCCCTCCCGCCAAAACCAAACCCGCTACGGCCCGGACACCGCTCTTTCCTTCGGCAGCCCTTTTATTTTTTTCCCTCACCAGCCTTTTTTGGCCCCTTGGCACCATATCCTCCATCCGGCTTCGCCCTCAAACCATCAACCCTATCATCCCACCGGAGATAGTTCCGGAGCAGATCTTATTCACTAAACAATCCTGTTATCAACCTCAGGCTCTAAAACCCGGTCATTAAACTGCATGGTTATGGGAATGCTAAAAACATAACTCATCAACAAAAGCATCCTGTAATAAATTTACTAACAAGCAAGCCACTGTTAATCAAATAAATACATGACACCAAGCAAATAAAACCTCTTATCTTAAAAATAAATTGCTAATTTTATTAGCAATTTAAAAAAAGAGTCCGTACATTTGTTCATGACATCGGATCAACGGCACGGAAATAGCCGCAAAGGCAAGCGATGCCGAAAGAAATATGAGATATATAATTAAATTAGTTATATAAATATTATTCTTTGAATTAATTCGTGTTTTTAAAATGATACTGTTTCATTTCAAAAACACTGATCTGAGCCTTATACACAACTGTTTATAAAATACTGGATTCCGGACATCTCGCAAAAGAAATTCCCGGAACAAAAAATCAACTGCTGTGTATACAATAATATGAAGACTTCACGTTATGGAAATATAAAGTGATTGCATAATAAATAACTTTAACCTAAACCTTATCACGGATAAACCTAAACTTACAAACCATGCCAAATACCATCTGCCTCCAGGGGCCGGCCTTTTCCCTCACCGGAAATGCTTCGTTCCCCTCCCGTTCCACCAGCTTTGCATTGTCTTTCGACAGCGCAGAAGACCAGCAAACCGTCCTTGCCTATGAATGGTACCTCGACGGTCAAATCGTTACCGGTGCCGAAGCGGCTTCCCTCGAAGGAAAAATCAGCTGCGGCAACCATACCGTAGGCGCAAGGATCCTGACCGAAGCCGGCTGGAGCGGTATCAAATACCTGTCCTTCAGTACCTGCCAGGCGGCTTCCATGACCATCACCGGTCCCGCCACCGTTACCGGGGGCGGCAGCGCCGAATACCATATCATCGCCACTTTGTACGATGACAGTACGGTAGATCTTACCGCCGATTACACATTTACAGCAACCGACGGCACGTTTAACGGCGCGACCTATACCCCCGGCTTCAACGATACCGGCCTTGCCAGCCGCCCCGATACCATCACGGCCACAGGACCGTCCGGAACACTGCATAAAAGCATCACCATCCTTGATCCGGTGCTCGTACCCGGCGTACTCGTCGTCGACCTGTTCAGCAATACCGGGCTCAACGTCATCGGCCTGGTAGACAACGCCGAAGTCAGCGGCAACCACGTCGCCGCCTATACCGGCAATAATATCGTACCTGCCGCCTCAAACCCGGCTAACGCCCTTGTTCTCGCCTCCGACCTGATCGATCAGGAGACCCTGAACTGGCGCTTCGAGTTCAATATTGAAAAACTGCTCGCCGATCACCCGGCAAGCCCGTCCTTCACCTTTTACATCAAAGGCAGAAGTACCGCGGCCCAAACCCTTACCGGCGCTTTTTCCCTCAAAAATGCCGCTTCCGAGATGGTCCTGTCCGGCAGCGCCGGAAGCTATATCCCCGGCGTCACCGGCGGTGCAGCATTCAGCAGCACCGTCAACTTCAGCAGCGAACTGGTCGCCGGCGCCAACGGCAGCCATAACGAAGCCGACCTGACCACCATCATCAGGCTCGTGTACGACGTCGCCACCCGGACAGTATCCTATACCACACGCGGCCCCGTACAGCTCCAGGATTTCGACTATATGACCGTCCGTTACCATTGGGACCAGGGTGCAGGCACCGACCTCGATATCCTCGTCGGCTTCGAAAACAACGGTACGACAATTGACAACCACTATGTAGGTTTCGGACAGGACAGCATCACCATACCCGCCAACGCGGACCCTCAGGACCAGGCCTACCTCTGGTGGGCGCTCGACAACCGCGGCGATTCGGGCTACGAAGCCGCCCTGATCGGCATGAAGAAGTTCGTCGAAGATTTCCCCGCCGCTCCGGGGACCATCGAAGTCGGCATCTACGCCGTCTGGTACCATCCGCCCGGAACCGGCAACTTCACCGTCCAGCTCAACACCTACAAAGGCGGCCAGATCACCCAGTCCGGCAACGATTTCGTCTATACCGGCGGCAACGCGGTATTCTCCGACACCTACCCGGTCAGTACGCAGATCAACAATAACCTGCACTCACCAGCCAGTGCCTACAAGGTAGGCGTACTGAAATACAACAAAGCGACGCTCAGTGCCCTGATTGACATTAACTAATAAGAATTGTTACTTCTTAAATTAAGGTGGACTTATTATTGAAATAATCGCATGAACACAATTAATTATTTTATTGCGGAGACTGACCTCCCGGAGCAAAACAGCGAACAATCATACGGACCAATCTCTTCTACAGCATATAGAGTCACATCTCTTTTCAGTGGAAGCGAGGATTTGATGGCTTATGCTGTTACCGATGGAGAAGTTTTTATTGTTGAGCAAGATGATCAGGAAAACAGAGTTAATCTGATTTTGAAACCCAGTAGTTTGCCTTTTGGAATACCGGTTAGATATTTCATATACAGAGGACTCTTAAAATCTGACTTTTTAGACCAAAATAACTCATATAACGGAATACGTCCTATGAGTACAGATGATAGTGATTTTATAAAAAAATTGAGAAAAGGTCAACATGGCGAAAGTGCGTTATTTCTTTACGAGGACTTGGCAGGCAGTTATCTGATTGATGATATTTTTTCTTCTGACGAGTATCAGTTTGGCCTTGTAAAACAGGGGGATAGCATAGGCAGGTTTGATTCTGAACTAGATTTTGGTTTTGAGATCTTATTAGAGGAAACTTTCTATTATCCGAATTTGGAAATTGCAAGGACATTTGCAAATATTATTGAAATATCTGCCGAAGGAGCTGAAGTTTCGAAATTGCAAATATTAAATTATATTGATCCGGCAGCATATTATGGATTATACGTACATAATGCATATTCTGTAGGTACAAATAACCTCTCTGCTCCTAAATCACAAACTAAAGAGGGGATTTATAATTTTATTAAACGGTTTAATACTCGAAGTACCGTTTACATCGATATCCGAGATGTGCATGAATATCCGATGGATTGGTTTGAAGATAGTCCTCAAAATATAAAACTCACAATAAACGGTGCACCTGCCATAAATGCTGAAGAAACTCCATATCGTAGCGATGGCTTCCCTTTGAAAATTTTAACGGGTACTTTTTCCAACTTTTCGATAAATGATACCGGGCAAACGTATTATGTATTGAAACTTTCGGTCCCAGTTTCCGGAAATTCCGCTCCCTTATTGATATTACATGCAGGTTATTGGTTGAAATCTGTTTCGGAGATAACCGAGAATATGATTTTTTCGATATGTAATACGGATGATTCTGATTGGAGCGATGACAAAGCATTTGTTATTTTCAATAAAGAGGAGGAAGGTATCAACGCCCCTATTGCTTCCTATTTGAGGCTTCAATTAGCTAATTATCAAAATATAGGACCTATTGAAGATCAGGTCTCTATTGATGTAGAAGAAAATGATGAAAATACGGGTGTTGTATTTGACGGCGAGTCCGATGTAAAAGTATTTTTTCCTTTTCACATGAATGATATACAATAATTGTAAATATTCTCAAATAAATTAATAATAATATGGCAAAAAAGAATGGCAAACCTAAGCCTCATTATGGCGTCTCTTTGGGCCGAGCATATTCAGCAGGCAGGCATGTTGTGAACGATTCCATTGGAAAAGTCTTTTATACTGCAAAATTAGATCCTAAAATATTTCTGGAAAATAATACGGATACCCAGAATGGAAGCTTGTTAGTTCCAAAGAATGACATTGTAATCGATATTAGCGCATGGACTCCCAACACAATTGATTGCTTTTATAAAACAATTTCAGATGCTTCAGTTTATTCGGAAACCATTCCAAATGGAGTAAAAAGCTCGAAAAGGTCAGTTACTGGACCTACACTAAATATCTATAAAATTAAGCTTTCAGATACAATTTCAACGCTTGAAATACGAAATAACGACCCTTTTTCAGTAAAGGGGATAGATGTCGCTCCTTTTGATATTCTCGAATCCATAGCAATAACTAAGGATGAAGTAGAAAGTATCACGGGAAAAGTTACGAGCAACAATTTTCAAAAGACGAATTTATATATATACTTTAACTCTCCTGAATCGATTAGTAACCCAGGATATAGATCATATTTCAAATCAGAGTTAGGAGTTTTGGGTTCTGTCGCAGGCAGTACAAAATCTATTTCTTCTTCGATTTTAACAGGTATTAACGTTTATAGCCTTGATAGAGTTAATTGGGTATCAAATAATTATGCAAATGCGGCATTTGCAAAAATTCCAGGCTTCACCTGGGATAACCAAATTATACCCAATCCTGTTGGTATAGATCAGCCGTTTAGCGGAAATTGGACAAATATAAAGAACAAACTGAGCCTAATTATATCGGATGCAAACAGTATTGATAATAAGGGAGCTCGATTGTTGACAACTCCCCACGCTGCAATAAGAGATTACATATACCAGGGTAATCTTGATAAGCTATCCTTTGAAATGGCGTTTCGATTGCCTTTTTTTATCGAACGGCCAATGAATACGCCTTATCAAAATGTAATTATTGGCACCGATACACGTGCTAACAACCCTTATTATACTAAGTTTTCTGCCTGGTTTGGATATGCCAATAGTTTAAGATCGACCGACAAAAAACTGAGTAGAGCCGGGCACATGCAATCTTTCACAGATTTAATTTCATCAACTCCGGACCATTTAAATCTATATTCGGCTTTCACCAATGACGAAGCGGGCGTTATTGTGAATCTCGTTAGAAACCCGTCTTTAACAAGATATCATATACCTGCTTATATTGCTGCTTTGATGAATGATGAAAATACGCATACCAATTTTGACGCCTATTTTACTGTTCCATCAGGGTTTAAAGTGCACTTAAGGGAAAATGATACTGCAAGAACTAAAGCGAGAACCGAAAAGTCCGAAGCGGATATCTTGAGTTTAAAAACACATGGGTATATCACCGAACAATCCTACAATAATCTTATACAATCTGCCGCTAACGTCTTCGTTGCTGAGCCTATAGTCAAAACAAAAGCCTCAGCAAGTAATGGATACTATGTTTTTAAATCTGCAACCGATAACAAGTTCTATATTTATGATAAAATAAATTCTAATTATTATCAGGGTAACTCTGGCTTGACGGTTGCCTTTGGCTATGACATGGGGGGTAAAGGGAAAAGCGATTACGGTCCCATAACGACTGATACCTCGCTACAGTATATAACAGGATTTACCGTCGATTCCCCAACCACAGGACAAACTCAAATTTCAAATTTTCAGGAGGCTGTGATTAAAGCGGGCTTTGGCCTACATAAGGAGCAAGCAGTTGCATTATTTTATACCTATTTCGAAAACGTTTTTAGTGTAATGAAATTGGATTATGACTATGCAGTAGGGCATGCTCAGCCATTAATGAATAAAAAGTATCTGGCAGTTGGAATAGGCACAAAAAGTGGTCTTAGAAAGCCCAGTTATAATTATCTACAAGTCTACCCAGAAACATCAGGAGGAATTCCATTCTACGAAGCCGGAGGTATCCAATATTTCAATGAAATAGAAAAATACGTTTACGGCACACAATTGTATAATGTCGGAGCAGGAGGATTCAACGCTGGGTTTATTAATAAAAAAGGAGTTCATAGTTTCTTAAAGGCGGCTATGTATTTTACACATGCAGTCAACACGCACGACATTAGATGGATGAAAGAATTTCTTAGAAAGAATAATCCAGTCACGACGATGTGGAGAAGAGAGCAATTAAGACGGTTGGTTGATCACAAAACGGCGTACGACCATTACGACTTTACTCAAACTTCATTATAAATAAATAACTTATTTGTTTTAATCATAATTCACTTTATCGATATCCGTCATTGAAAATAGCCAGTTGAATGACATGGCTTAGTGTATTGTCATAACTGAAAATTATGGTAGAAGCATAATCGTTAAAATAACGGAGAGCCACTTGCTTTATCGACGGACAAACTAAAAATTTTAATCATGCCAAGATATTTACCGAGTTTATCAACTCTGATTTCATTAGATAATCTACCTGACGGCTTAGGTTTTTTGCAAAATGCTGTAGTTAACATTTTCGACGATGTTTATTTCGACCATTATAAGGTTGTTAGTAGCAGGTTTGGCGAGGAAAGGAAGTATAATCTCGATATTATACTGAATAAAAAAATCGGTGTTGAAATTCCCGGAACAGGGATTGCCTTACTTCTAAATCCTCCTAGTATTGAAGATGATATAAGCCAGACGTCCTTTAATGTTACCTTATCGTATAGGTTGGGTATTTTGCGTTTTATTAATGACTTTTCTCTTGCTAATTTTTCTTTTAGCACAGAGGATTTGATAAAACTGTTACTTAAAATCTCCGGTGTTCAGCCTATAGATGTTTTTGAGGCAGTTACTTCCTATATGAAAAACCCGAAAAACATCGATTTGGGTTTTATAACTTATTCAATTGAAGAATTAATAACAGTCTTTAACTCTTACTATGATTTAACAGGTACAATACACGAATTAGTATACACTGAAGGTACTTCCTTTGAAGAAATTGAAAGCGGATTGGCGGACGCGGGAATCAGTGCAAGTGACATCATTAACGAATTTGGTATATCTACAGATTTTCCTGTTGGTGACGACACTATCGGAGATGTTTACTCACGATTAAACATCGAAAAAGATACGACCCCTTTTACTATTCCGGAAATTATAGAAAGATTAAACACAGATTTTTCTTTAACAGGGACACAAAATGAAATTATCTATGTTGCTAATCCCGAATCGAGTTACAGCGATATTATTTCGGCCTTAAACCAAGCCAACTTAAATTTATTAGACCTGATTATCAAATATGTAGTCGATTCAAGCGATTCATTAAATAAGATAGAGGGTGCGTTAATTGATTTATTTGCATTATTAAGAAATCATTCTTCGGGAATTGAATTTTATGGATTATTCGATCCATTTGTGCAGGCTTCAATCAACGATATTGCTTTAGCATTTCAATTTCCGCGATCTGTGTTGAATCCTATTAATCCTGGAACTAATTTGCCGTACGAAGATCTAAATGTCCTGTCGATGTTGAGATTCAATGTAGGTAACGTTGGATTTTCGTCGACAGAAGGATTTGAGTTTAATCAAGAAAGCAGCTTTCTCTTTGATAAATCTGAAATTGGACACACTGGATTCGTTTTATCTTTTACGGATGCTAAATTAGATCTAAGCTCTACTTCAAATATTCCAGAAGCGTCAACGGCTGGCTACCCTGTTGATTTTGTTGGAGTGTATGTAAAGCAAGCACAACTCACCTTCGGCCGCTTCGGCAAAGACGACCCCGACCACCCCAGCGCTACCCTGACCGCCGACAACCTCCTGATCGGCACCGGCGGCGTCAGCGGCACCATCAAACTCCAGGATAACGGACGCCTGCACCGCAAATTCGGGGACTTCGCCGTCAAACTCGATACATTTGAGCTGACCTTCCTCCAGAACGCCATCACCAACTGCGACGTACAGGGCGAACTCAGCTTCCCCAAACTCAAAAACAGCGACGGCAGCATCGCCACCATCGGCATCGAAGTCATGTTCAAGGACAGCGGTAATTTTTCCATCACCGCCAAACCTACCGGGGAACTCTCCAAAATCACCTGGCCCGATGTTTTCGAGCTCAACGTCCGCACCCTCAAACTCGGCGAGGAAAACGGCCTGTTTTTCTTCGAGGTAGCCGGCCTGCTCAGCTTCACCGCCGTCAGCGACCTCCTCGGCGACTTCCTTCCCAAGAACATCGAGATCACCAAACTACGCATCTGGGAGAACGGCCACCTCGAGTTCGCCGGCGGCATACAGCGCCTCGACGTATCCTTTACCATGAAGCTCGGCCCCATCAAGCTCGAAGTCGACCACCTGACCATCACGCCTTACAAACGCACCCATAACGGCGAAGAACGCAGTTACCTCTGCGTCGGCTTCGACGGCATGCTCAACACCGGCCGCGCCGGCGTAGGCGTCGGCGGTAACGGCATCAAATATTATTTTTCCATTGACGATGGCCCCTTCGACCAGTTCTTCAGCATCGAAGGCATCGTCATCGACATGACCATCCCCGGCAACGTACCGAAAGACAAAGCCGCGTTTATTTTGCACGGCCTGCTCAACGTACAACAGCCGACCTCGGAAGATTCCTCCGCCCATACCGAGTATGCCGGCGCCGTATCCTTCAGCATGCCCAAACTGCACATCAGCGGCAGCGCCGGCATGCGCCTCGACCCCGATATCCCGTCCTTCCTCGTGGACATCGGCCTCGAACTGCCCGCCCCGATCCCTATTTTCGCCGGGCTCGGTATTTACGGCTTCCGCGGCCTGATCGGCCAGCATTACATCCCGTCCAAAAAAGCCGCCGGACTTGGCGACGACGCCACCTGGTGGGATTATTACAAAGCCCCGGACCCTTTCAGCAAGAAGAAAGGCATCCAGATCGGCAAATTCGCCGACACCTCCGGCTTTTCCATCGGTGCAGGCGCCACCATCGGCACCACCTTCGATGACGGGTTCGTTTTCACCAGCAAGCTGTTCATCATGCTCGGCCTCCCCGATGTATTCCTGCTCCAGGGACAGGCCGGCGTCCTGCGCCCCCGCCTCAACCTCGACGACGAAAAAGACCCGCCGTTCAGCGCCCTTATCGCCATCGGCGACCAGTCCTTCATGGCCAACCTCGCCGTGGATTACCGGATCCCCGACAGCGGTTCCATCTTCTCGCTGAACGGCCAGCTCGACATCGCCTTCTTCCTCAACAACGCCTCCGGCTGGTACATCAACCTGGGCAAGGACCAACCCGACAACGCGCGGATACAGGCCAAAATCCTGTCGATCCTGCAGGGCTACGCCTACCTGATGATCTCCTCCCAGGGCATCCGTGCCGGCGCCGGCGCCGCCTTCTCCGCACGCCTCAACCTCGGCATCGTCAGCGGCGGCATCGAAGCGCACCTCAACCTTGGCGGGCACCTCAGCTTCAAACCATTCCAGGTCGGCGGCTTCATCGAGATGGGCGGTTCCGCCTACCTCAAGGTGCTGTTCGTCAAACTCAGCATGGGCCTCAACGTCGGCCTGGCCGTCGAAGCGCCGCACCCCGTGAACATTGTCGGCTATTTCGAGGTCAGCGTCAAGATCATTTTCAAACGTATCCGTGTCCGCGTCGAACTCCGCCTCGGCCCCCGCAGCGACGATATGGGCCCTTTATTGCAGCCCATCGATATCATCGGCCTGCCGGATGCCGCCACCGGTTATTCGCCCGCAGCCGCCGTGCACATGCTCACCGGCGAAGTTTTCCAGGTCAACTACGTACAGGGAAGCGGTAATACCTTGCCCGCCCCCGGCGACCCCGCCTGGAAATACGCCTTCACCGACAACAGCGAAGGCACCAACCCCGTCACCATCCCGCTCGACAGCTATATCGATATCGAGTTCCTGAAACCCGTGAAACCCGGGACCATCTTCGGCGGCTACACCAGCCAGCTCCCCGACGGCTTCAGCGAACTGCTGCCGCCCCAGAAAGGCGTCAACCAGCAGGTGACCCACGAATACGCGCTCGACAACGCCGAGATTTTTATCTGGAAGGCCGGACCCGGCGGCGGCCAGTGGCTGCCCTATAATATTTACGAAGGCGTACCCGCCATTGTGGACAGTTACGAAGTAACCGGCGGCATCGCCCTCAGCGAACTGAAACCCGGTTACTGGCAGTTCAGCGACCCGAACAAGTTCAATAAGGTCAGGCTCATGTCCAGGGACATGTTCAGCTACCTCGGGAAGATTGACGAGACACTCCCCGATATGGACGCCCTTGGCTTCGGCCGCAAGGATATCTTCTGCTATGAGCATATCATGAACCGGAACCTCGTTGACTGGACGCCCGTAACCGCGGGCACGGCCTACCCCGCCGGTCAATCCGTTTTCCATGAAGGCCTGAGCTTCCTGTTCAGCGGCCTGAACGCAGATGTGCAACCTGCAGAAGGACAGACAGCCACCAGCCTCCGCCTGCGCGGGCACCATGGCAGCCTGCAGATCACGCTCCCCGAAAAAGTCAGCGAGATCGGCCTGGAGTTCGCCGGGAATGAACACCGTATCACCGTCAGCTTCCAGACCGCCTTCTACTTCCCGTTCTTCTTCCGGAACAAATTCATACCGGTTACCCGCGATACCGTCGTACTCGAACCCGGTACCGGCCGTAGAACCGTCTCCTACACGGGAGAATGGCCCATAGACCATGTCCTGATCACCTTCGACGGCCGCAGTGCCTCCGATTATGACGGCGACCTGTGCATCGGCGGACACGTCCGCCTGCCGGAAACCTACGGCGCTGCTACGCTAAATGCCCGGCAAAGGGACCTGGAAACCGCGCGCAGCCTCACCGGCCTGGCCCTCTACAACAAAAGTCTCAGCCCGCAGGAGGTTATCGCCGCCGGTACCACCGCAGGCCGCATCGGCCTGTGGCAGCTCGACACCCCTAATGAAGCAGAAGCACTTTTCGGCGGCTGGACCACCGGCAGCCCCGACCTGGTACCCCAGGCCTGGTACCGCACATCGTCAGACGAACTGCAGCCGCTAAGCCCATACCGCTACACCTCGGCCAATGACGCCGTCATCGTACCGGCCACCCCCGCGCTCAAGATCGAGAACGGCAGCTTCAGCATAGAAGCGACCGTCATGTTCGATCCGCTGGAGCCCGGTGTATGCACCCTGTTGTCCAGGATCAGCCCGGATACCGGCGACAGCCTGCGCAGGGGATTCGCCCTGCACCTCAGCCATCAGGGTGCCGATCCGGGTACCGTCTATACCGCCGATCCGGACATCCCGGAGTACAGCCTCTGGCTGACCTGTTATAACGGAACGTCCGACTGGGGCATGGAAGCCAGGGGCCGGTATACGATCGATTGCCTGACCGGCACCATCAGCCGCAACCAGACCAAGCACCTTGCCCTCGTCGTGGACCGCTCAGCCGGTAAAGTAAGGATCTACCTCGACCGGCAGCTGAAAGCCGAACAGGACATCCCCGCGGAACTTGCCGTATACGAACCGCAGGAAGCAAGCACCTTCCTGGACAACCTGTCCTACCTCACCCCGGGGCTGAAAGCAAGGACCGACATCATGCCGCCCGAAGCGCAGTTCATCGAGGAAACACAGGTGCTCAGCAACACGCTCAACAACACCATTCAGCCCGTCTGGCGCCCAGACTCCATATTCGCCGTCCGCCTGTCCGTCAGCGACACCGTATCTTACCCGGGCTTCGCCGCCCAGGTACACGGGAGCACCCGGACCTTCGGTTTCCGGACAGCCGGGCCGCTGGGTCACTTCCAGCAGCACTACCGGCCTTACCGCCAGCTGGAGGCCGAAGACTGTGCCGGTGAATTCAAGCTCGCCAGCCTCAAACCTTATATCGATTTTAACCGCTCGAGCCCTGATGCCCTCGGCCGTTACGAGCTGAGCAAGCCCCTGTACTGGAAAACCCCGTCGATCCGCCTGCACTTCAGCGAAGATGCCATCAATGCCATGTTCTCCGGCTGGAATAACTACCTTGGCCTGCCCGCCATCGGCACCCTGCTGGAAACGACGCTCATCGATCCGTACCAGAACGTATTGCAGCAAAGCCTGAGCTGGGAAGAGACCACAACGGAAGTCACCTGGGCGAATTACCAGAGCCTTCCGCTCAGCCAGCAGTTGGTGTTCCTGTTCAACCAGGCCGCAGCCGGTAACGACTGCAACCACCTCGCGGCTCCGCTTTATAAGAAACTCAGGCAGGCCGTTCATGTGTTCCCCGACCTGATCCCGGGCAAATTCTATACAGCGATATTCCATTCTGTATATACAACACCCGAAAAAGGCGAGCAGCGCTTCGAACTGCACCGCTTCAGCTTCCTCACTTCCCGTTTCGGCAGCTTTGCCGAACAGGTCGGAAGTGTCCTGCTGGACAATACGACTTCGCCGCCCCGTTACGCCGTCCATCCCCTGGAAATGGCTTTCAGCGCCCAGGATATCGAGCGGCGCCTCAAAAAACTGGTCGACAGCGATCCGGACAACGGCGCCTCGGATGTCCTGCGCTACGCCGTACCGTTCGAGCGGATCGTTTTCGGCGGCCTCGGGCTAAAAGGCCTGGAACCCGTGGAGGGTACGACCGTATGGCCGGTGATCAACCGGCTGGAGGGAGGTCCACCACGCATGCTTGGCCTACTCGTCACCGGACCGGAGCCGTTCAACGACCCGAAACTCAGCGATGCAGACCTGGAAGGTACCGTCAGCCTGGCCTACACCAAAACCGCCGGCGGCCTGTTGGATCCGCTCAGCCTGCGCTACTTCCTGTCACGGGACACCTCCTCTGTATTCATCACCAATACCGCGATGGACATCCCGGCGGGCAAAGCCAACATCACCTTTACCGCCAGGGTCTTCAATGGCGAAAGCTATGACCAGACACCGGTGTCAACAGGCGATATCGACCTCAGCGCTTATCTGAACAGTTAAAAAACTCAATCCACTACAAAAAAATAAACCTATGCCGGATCAAAATAACCAATACGTCTTCTGCGCAGATTACAGCAGCATGGCCTCCTGCCTGGCCGCGATCTACGCCGACAAAACAGCCGGGCTTTACCAGGCGGACCAGGCCCTGCTGGATAAGCTCAACACCTTTGAAAATGACCTGCTGAAGAAATTATATCAACGCGTCATCACCGTCCTCGGGGTCATCGAGGGAGCAGCCGATCCCGATATTTTACAGTCGGGCGATTTTTACGCCGGGGATTTTTACAGCCTCGATTTCCTGACCGGGTACCAGGAGACCGGGAGCGGCTTCAGCTCGCAATTCCAGACCGTGCTCAATATTTTTGCCCTGCTGTGCAGCAGGGAAGACGAACTGAGCCAGGATATTATCGACAGCATCGCCACGGTTTTCATCCCCGTGCTGGAAGCATTCGGGGAACTGGAGGAAGCCCTCGCGGCGGCCGGTTTCGAGCCCTGCCGGGATACCCCGGTCGCTTATTTTAATAACGCGCCGGAGATCCGGCTGCAGGCGGCCGGATCAGACGGCAGCACAGGGATTGCCGAAGGCATCCTGCTGCGCTGGCTGCTGAACGGCCAGTTGGGTGACCGCCACCTGCCCCAGGGTGATTATGCCAGCAGCCAGGGTTCGGGCTTCAACCTGCCCGATGATTACGTCCGGATTTCGCGCACGCCCTATACGGCCCCGGTCGTTTTCAACCTCGATTTTTCGGCACTGCGCCCGGCCATCAGCGCGTCGGAACCGCGCTGGACGTATATCCTTAACCTGACCCGGGACGGACGTAAATACAGCAATACCGTCATCCTGGAATTCAGGGACGCCGCGGCATACCGTGCGCAACACCTACAGGTTAACCCCTTGCAGGACCCGGCTGGGTTCCTGAAAGGCTACGCCGGGCAGCTGGATATCCGGTTCCGCGACAAAACCGCCTTCCGTTTCGGCTTAACGCTCAGGAAAAGCGGCCAGAGCGCCGCCATACTGAAACTGGCTGCGCTTGCAAGGCCGGATGCGGGAATCACGGGAGATGTGACTGTATTGCGGGACCGGCTGGAAATCCAGGAAACAGAAACGGTAAAAAACTATACCGTGGAAAATATCCGTATCATCAGGCTGCAGACCGACGGCAATGCCTACCCGGCCGTACTCAGCTTCGAGACCTATGACGACTTCCTGAAAAGCAGGGCCGCTAACGCCTGGACGACGGTCGGTTCGGGCTTCGGGCTTTCCCTGGACGACGCGACGGTCTTCAGCAGGCTCGAGGAACACGGGCGCGTGGAGATCGATCAGTCCTGGCCGCAATACCGGGATGGAACTACGTTGCGGGTAACGAACTATCAGGACAAATGGTCGCGCTCGACCGGTGAGGAACCTTCCGTAAAAACCGTCCTGTCCTCGTACCTCTCGCAGAGCCAGTCCGGCATTGACCCCGTGCTGAACGTCAACCCCTTCGGCGGCGATGGCTTTTCGCTGCGCTACATCGATCTGCTGAACCTGCAGGCGGCTGATTATCATTTTGCCCGGATGCTGGGCCTCGGTCACATCGATACACCCGAGGCCGCGCTGAACGACCGATTCGTTTACCGGATGACCTACCGCAACAGGACTTCCCTTTCCGCTGAGATTAAAGATCTTGTTTACCTCAGCCTGCCCGTCGCCAAAAACGACCTCCGTCTGCCGGCAAAGCCCCTGATGCGGCCGGTAAATTACCATTTATCGGTAGAGGGGAGACCAGACGCAGGACAGTTCGACGCCCAAGGCTATAACGTGAGGAACCGGGTACGGCTGGTCAACATCGGGCGCGCCGCTATGGAGTCGGAGATCCCGGACGAGGATTTTTTCAGCAGCGATGTTCCCAACGCGCTTTTCGACCATGGCGCAAATACCTCGGCGGTCTGGTTCGGTCTGGAATACCGTACCGCAGGCGACACCGCCTATGTACTGCCCTATATCACGGACGACCAGGCCGGAGAAGGTCGTGTTTACACCGCTTACAACAGCGCCTATCACGCGGCACACGGAACAGATGCCCCCGAAACGGTGCTTTTGCAGGACAATGAAGACAGCCTTTTCCTCCACCTCGAAAAAAATGCGGGCATACACGAATACGCGATTTACGGCGTGGATCTTTTCTCGAGGGCTTCCGAACTCAGCGAAGCCGTACAGACCGATGAAACCGTTTTCCCTCCGGACAACCAGCTTCGCCCGCCAACAGAGCTTACCGTACAATATATTCAAAAGGAAAACACGCCGGTATTCACTGCGGAACGGGAACAGACCTGGCTGGCCGCCCGCGACGCCGCATTCCCCGGCCAGGATACCGCTTTTACCCGGCTGACCTTCAACTGGGTGGATATCAAGGATGTCAGCGGTCTTGATCCCGCCGTGCCGGATTATCTCAGCGAGGTGATCAAAGGAAACCGGGCCGGTATACTTTACCGCCCGACAGCTCCGCTGCAGTTGTCCGGCCTGGTCCGGAACGTGACGGAGCTTACGGAGACGAGCGTTCAGGTTACCACGGCCGCCTACACTTTACTGGACGGCAGCACGCAACAACCGGCAATCGGGGATACCGACTTCGGCCGCTTTACCGGCAGCCTGCTGCTGACGGATAAGGGCCCGTATGAGGTGCTCTCCGTCACCAGGCAGCCCGGCGGGACCGGCAGTTCAGCAGGACTGGTACTGACCTTAGCGAAAAATAAGGTAACTGAAATGGCTGACGAAGATCCGGAAAACCCGGGTTCGACCGCAACGCGATATTATTACGTAGCTCCTTCGGCAGGAGGCCGGTTTACCCTCATGGAAAACCTTTCCGAAGCCACCAACTGGCAGCAGGTCCGCGCAGAGATCCCGCTTATCGATCACAGCGATCCCGCCGCGCCTGTCATCGATACGATCTATGACGAACAGGGCAAAGCTTCGAGATTCTGGATCGGCGGCATCCATGCACAGGCCACGGTAAGCCTGGCCCGGGACAATGATGACCAGGTGTTGCCGGGGTATTACCTTATCACCTGTGCCCAGGGCACGGTATTACCGCCGCACCCACAGGGAACATCTTTCGATCCCGCGGCCCTGAGCCCGCAGGAACCGCATACACCCTACGTGGAATGGTATAATGGCCGGATTTTCCTGCCGCTGCCGGGCAACAGCGGTGAAAAGAAAGCCGTAGATGTTGTGGGCATCAAAAACATCGCCCCACTTACTTTATATGCCTATGATCCGGGCTTTCAAACCGGGGACCGTCCCGTTTTAACGGAGAACGACCCGCAAAGGTCAATGACCGTCAATTACCATCCCGGATACCGTGCCTACCTGATGACCGAACCGGCCCCGGATCAACTGAACGCGGGAAACCTGTTGCCGGCGCCGGGCGCGAATGACAAAAAATCGATGCTGGCCGTACAAACCCTTCGCCGGGAGACCGGGCAACCGACCTATAGTTCGTCCGTGTCCCTCCCCGCGGTATTGCTGGCACTGCGGATCCAGGTGCCGCTGCCGCCGGAAAGACCACAGGCAGCTACCCTGAAAGTCCGCCCGGACGCAACCGGAAGAGCGGCCTTTACCTTCGACCTTCCGGTGCTTCCGGAAAACGGCGAGCAAAAACACGAGCCATTCGGCTGGACTTTTTACCGTACCCATCACGAACTGGTGCTCCGCAGCCTGTACCAGCCGGGCACCGTAAACGACATCCTGAGCGCACTCGGAAGTTTTACCAGCGATCCGTTCTTTGCTGACCGCTATATCAGCCTGCTGGAACAGCAGTTCGATCCGTCGGCCTCGGGGGTATTTAAGCAATACCCGGTCACCGCCGCCGATGGTTCGGAAGCGGTATATGGCTTCCCTGTACCCGACCTGCCGGAACTGCAGCTGGACGGAAACGGGAACGTGCTATCACCGGACTCAGCGGAAAGAATAGCCCGGTATGAACGCGCCATCCATAAAACACTGATGCCGCTGACGGAGCAGACACCGATATTAGCTTATATCAAGACCGGTAAGCAGACTGAAAACCACCCGCCGGCGATCAGGACCGCGGACAACAAACTGATGAATTTCGGTGATCCCGGATTTGACGCTTTTCCGATGATCAGGCAGTACCAGGGAGCTTCAGGAAGCTATTTTATCCGTTTTACGGACTATACGCTTCGCGGTTCGGCACGCTTCCTCTATTTTTATGTAGCGGCCGAGGTAACCAACCGGCTGGAAATCGGCCCGCTTGGCGGCTTCACCGGCCCTGTAACCGTGCTGAACACGATCCCCGGTGAGGCACCGGTAGTCCGTTCCTACAGTACTGGTCTGAACGACGGCGAGGGAGACAGCCCGGTTAAGGTTACGTTCAGGCTTTCACCTCATCCGGCCTATGATACGGTAACCGGGGTACGGTTATTCCGGACGACTGATCCTTCTAAAACCTGGACCCTCGCGGCGATGGGCAGTGCCCTTGATGCCACGCTCATCAGGGACCCGCAAACAGGGGGACTGACGGTCACCGACAACTTTGCCGGCCTGAGCCCCCTTCCGCTGGGCGAGACCATCTATTACCGCCTGGCCTTCATCCGGCAGATCATCAACGAAGCAAACCAGGCCGAGGAGATCCTTTCTCTTGGATCAGAGGTACAGGAAATCCGGCTGATCGATTCGTTTAACCCGGAAACACCTGAGCTGAGCTATGACGAGTCGGACGGAAGCCTGCACTGGCAGCCTACAGCGAACAAAGGCACCTATTACCTTTATCAGCAAAACAGCAGGGGGAACTGGCAGGTCATCAGCCGCATTGATAATGCCGATAACGGAGACATGTCTTTTCCGGTTATTTTACCCGGACCCGACGCTGAAGGAAACCCGGTCTACAGCCGGTTCAAAGTAAAAGCGCAGAACGCTTCGGGCCTGTTCAGCCTGACGGACAAGGAACTGACCGTTTGATCAGCCTTTTATATGTTTTGAAACCAGTTTAAAAGAAGAAATCAATCTATCATTTATACCTAAAACAATGATGCCATGGCACTATTAACAGATGAACAAATCGACGAGGCGATCATATCCTCAGGGCCTTTCAACCCTGCGCTGAACAAAACGCAGGGCGCCAAACTCAGACAGCTCCTAAAAGATTTCCGGGACAACATAACAGCGGAGATCAATAACCACGCCGGGACGCCGGGCCCCGCCGGGCCGGAAGGCCCGCAAGGACCACAAGGGGAGACCGGCGCTCAGGGACCGGCCGGGCCCAAAGGAGATGCCGGCGCTCAGGGTCCCGCCGGACCGAAAGGGGACACCGGCGCTCAGGGTCCGGCAGGTCCGGGCGGCACAAGTAAAGCATCGTTTAACTTTTATCAAACTATAATCTAATGAATACATCATCCAATCAATTATCCTTTACGACGCTTACTGCCGATTATCCCGCAGTAAGGATTCCATCCGGTACAGCGGCCAATACAGCGACCCTGATCACCCAGGGCGCATCGAATGCCAGCGTACTCCTTGACCTGCTCTTCAGAAGCCTGGATACATCGAATGCGCGTCTTTTTGATATCTATATCGGTGTAAACACAACGCCCGAAAATAATATCGTTCAGATCAGCGTACCCGCCAACTCCGGCAACAACGGGGTAACTTCTATTTGTTCACTGGCCGGGCTCGTGCCTGCGATCTTTGACCTCGACCTTGCCGGGAACCGCGTAATCACCCTGGAAAGCGGCATGCAGGTTTACGTAGTTAACAAGACTGCGCTCAGCGCGGATATGTATGTCCGCGCGAAACGCAGGAATTTCTAATTGTTTTGCCCGGGGCCGGAGAAAGCTCTTGCCCCGGGCCGAATTTAAAACGCAATCAAATGATTTCAGCAGTGAATTCAGCTCCCGTACATATTATGTACCTTCGAAAAAAAAACACCTGGTACACGCTCCGGGATGGCAACTGGAGCGACCCGAACACCTGGAGCAGCAACGGCCGTCATGCCCACAATTTCCCACAGGCAGGCGACAATGTCGTAATCAGCCACAACGTTATACTGGATAATCCGGTGTACATTAATTATGCGTACAGTATCAACGACCTGACCGTGACCGGGAAACTGACCGTCAAAGGAGCCGGTACAACCGTCAGCATCCGCGGCAATTTATACGCCGATACCGGTACCATCGACCTGAGCGGGTCCTCCGCTTCCTTTAATCTCTGGGGCCCGGTAACCAACTTTGGTACGCTCATCCCGGGTACGGCTTCTTATGTAGGCTACTGGGGCAACTGTACCCAGTATATCAGTAAGCCGGTGAATGGTGATTATAATTTCCTGTATATCACCAACGGAGCTTATGTAAACGGCAGCCCGATAACCACAAAATACCTGATGTATGATATCAAGGATGTTGCCATGGTCACCGTATACCTCACCAGCCTGGAGATCGGTGACCATAATGTTGAATTCAACGCCTGTAGCTTTGGAAACTCATCCGGGACGGTTACGGCCGCATTAAGCAGAAAAGGGACAGGAACCACGGTCATCAAGGGCCTTTGCAGCGGTATCAGTTATATCGATGTTGGTAATAATCCCCTGGAATTCCGGGGCGGCATCACCGCCGGGGTGGCCGCGGTAATCAATGCTTCTGAAATACGTTTCACCACAAACAATCAGACTTTTAAAGGGATACTCAGCACAACCGCCACAACGCCGATCATCATCGGCAGCGGCGTGACACTTACCCTGGACGGCACGAATACGAATACCTGGCTGACCCTGCTATCGACCATCAACGGCACGGATTCGACCAGCATCCTCAATTGTAACCCTACATCTTACCTTATATTGAAAGGCGCTCCCACAGATCCCATGGTTACCGGCGTATGGCAAGCCGCAGGCTCTGTCTACTATAGCTTTGGCAGCGGGAGCTTTACCATCAAAAAACCCACTTATGTCGAGTTGAATATTTATGATTCCGCTCAATGCACTTATACGGCAGGAACGGACATTACCGCCGCTTCGGTCAATTTCTGGAAATCGAACCTGGAACTTTCCAGCTATAACCTCGTCGTGAACGGAGCTGCCGCCCTATCCGGTTTCCAGCTCAGCAGGAACGGTAGCGGGAATACGGTTATCAAAGGACTGTTAACCTATTCCGCAGCAGCGGCGATCCTGCTGGGGAATAATACCCTCGAGTTGCAAAACGGCCTGACCACACCGGGCGTACAGGATACCTATACCTGGAACCTCGGTAACCTGCTGATCAGCACCCGGGACCAAACCTGGAACATGACCAGTGTCTGGACTAACCTGACGGTCATCAACGGAAATGTCCGGGTAGCCTCCGGCGTAAAGCTTACCAACCTGGCCAACCTGACCCTTAACGGAGCGCTGGTGGCGGAAGATGCGACTGCGACGCTGGAAAACCAAAAACTGATCGAATATGATTATGCCCAGGAGCCGATGTCAGGCGGGGGGCTTATCTGCAATACGGTCGCCAATACTTTTATTTATGGCAAATCCGGTGCGCAGGATATTAAGGCCGGCAACTATCGGACGCTGACATTGAAGGGGAGCGGAATCAAGAAACTGCTCGGCAACGTCAATGTACAGACTAGCTATACCCTTTCGTCTCCGGCAACCCTTGACAACAACGGCTTCACGCTCACGCACCCCTGAGATGTGTAAAAGCCCAAAAGATCATTTTATGCTTTCGCTTAATAACAAGAACGGAGTTTAAGAGCACATACGAGAGCTAAGTCCCGGTATGGGCTTGTTTTGATTTAACCTTCAACCGGCCGGTTATCCCGCGCATCAACCTAAAAAAGCTTACAATAGCCTGATCAAAAAACATTGTTTATTGCTGTATCGGGCTATGGATAACGCCTTTCGTTATCCATAGCCCGATCTTTTTTTGATCCTTTTCTTAAGTTCGCAGATTAACCGCCATAACCTCGATCAATTAGGTCTTTTGTAAAATCCTTTCCCAAATTAGCGACAGCACCGTCATATGATTCATTCTTTCTGTAGGTGTCTTTAGATCTGTATGTACACCATACACGGCGCTGGATTTCTTGAACATCACCCGGATAACTACCCGGTAATCGCCTTGGTTGGCTAGAACGTACACATTAGAACAATCTCATATCCATGCGGCGGGGACAGCAGAAGTTAGTATTACGGATCAATGTAAGCTTCGGCGCCAGCAGGGCCGTCGGCATATGGAAGATCGATCTGCCTAGTTACCAGTAATGATATCCCGGGCGGACGAGGACAAGCCATTAAAAATCATTAAACGCGGCGGGTTTGGATTCGGAAATTGCGTTGCATCGTGAACGTATTAAGTTGCCCTGATTTCATCATAACCAAAGTTTCTCTAAAGTTCTCCGCTTGTTTTTTTATTTTATAACTAATTCATTTTCAATAGACTTCAAAAGTTGCACTAAGACTGCAACATCAAGTTGAAGTTTATTCGCTTTGCCTATTCCCGCAACTTTGTCTCAACAAAACGAATTAAAAAGCAAAGCCATGAACCAGCTATTTCACCATGTCACCTGGAACCAATACCTGACCGCCGCCCTGATTGCCTCCATCATTTACTACCTGTTCGTCTTCCTGCGCTGCTACCGGCCTGAACTGCAAAAACTGAAAGAACGCCTGAATTCCCACGGCGCTCATGATGATCCGTTCCAGGATCTGAACTACCCCGAGGAAGGGGAGACGGCTGACATCGTAACCAGCTGTTCGGATAAGTCAAGCGACCAGCCTCATGAAGCCGGGACACCACAGGCGAACGATCACCACAATCAGGAACCCGCGCCGTCCGACATCCTCGGTGAAAGACTTAAAGCCATCATCGGGCGCGCGGCCGGCAAACCCTATGCCCCGGCCGTCTTGATACCCCAACTAAAGCAACTCTTACAGGAACCCCACACCTTCAGCGACGCGGAAAAGGCAGCTATCAGCCACCTCATCGTCGCCCAATGTGAAGATACCGGCACCGGTCTGCTAACCAAAGAAGAAGTCGATCAGTGGTGGGAGCGTTAGCAGGCGCCGCTCTTCCGTCCCGCTCCCCGCTTAAGGCCGGGACGGGGCAACGGAAGATAATCCAACCACAAACCGAATTGCTGACCGCACGCCCCGGCGCCAAGCGCCAACCAGGCTGAGCCGACCCACGGGGAAACGACGGCAGCACCTTTCCTGCCCCTCCCGGACAATCCGGGAGCGGGTAAGGGAGAACCATGACCGAGAAGACCAAAAGCTTAAAGCGCAAAGCAGAAGTCAATCAGCTGAAAATAAATAGAAAACGATAAGTGAAAATGAAAAAGTGCAAGAGAAACATCGTCAAGGCAGCCGCCGTCTGCGGTCTGCTCATTACTCAGACCCTTATTGCCAGGGCACAGGACGGCAATGCCGGCATCCAGCAGGCCAACACCCAGGTCAGGAGCTATTTTGAAAGCGGGACTAACCTCATGTATGCCATCGGTGCCATCGTCGGCCTGATCGGCGCCGTGAAAGTGTACCAAAAATGGAATGCCGGCGATCAGGACACCTCCAAGGTTGCCGCCGCCTGGTTCGGCTCCTGCATCTTCCTCGTGGTCGTGGCCACCATTATCAAATCATTCTTCGGCATCTAAACTCGGTAGCTATGAAAACACAACTCATTAAACAGCTGCATCATTACCTGCTGCATAACCATACCGACCTGCTCATCGCTTTGCAGGAAGAACACCGGCTGGAGCATTACCTGAAGCAAAAAGTGGAATCGGTTAACGACCTGTTGGCACAGCTACAGGAAGAAAAGCGCCCTGCCTACGTCATTGAAGCGCTTTGCCTCGAAGAACTCACCCGCGACCTGCGGCCCTCGCGCTTCAACTATATGCGTGAACTGCTGGAGGCCGAGTTTGAGACGGACTACAAGCGCATGCTCAGCAGCGGTATCCTCACCTACGAACTCATCAACCTGATCGGTGCCTGCGAACCCATTTTCGAGGTCTTCGCCTTTGGTGAGGAGAACGAAGACAGCGCTGATCTGAAACACGCGATCATGGGCATGATCGCCGAATACCTGGACAGATAAGCAAAAAGCAGAAAGCAAGAAAACTACATCAGCGAAAACAACTCATGGCATTTAACGCGCTACAGCAACTCCGCAGCAATATCGAGGCGATCCGCATCGCGCTCGCTTTCCGTCCCGGCGACCAGCTGGACGAAAAGCAGGCGGAGACGCTGGGCGCCTATGCCGGCTTCGGTGGTTTGAAAGCCGTATTGTTCCCGGAAGCACCCGTGGAAGAATGGAAGAAGCAGAATGCCTCAAAGAATGACCTGCGCCTGTACCCGTCCATGATGGAATTGCATGGCCTGCTCCGAAAGGAACTCGGCGCTATCGATCACCAGGCTGCCGTTGATTCCATCCGCAACAGCGTGAATACCGCCTTTTATACACCGGCTTTTGTGCCCCGGACGCTCTACCGCGTGCTGGAAGCCCACGGCATCCGCCCACAGCGGATGTACGAACCCAGCAGCGGCGCGGGTATCTTTATCAGCGAAGCCGCCCAAGCTTTCCCGGATCTACAGCAGGTCACCGCTATAGAAAAAGATATCCTGACTGGCAAGGTGCTCATCGCGCTGGCCTCCACTTTCTCGGTGCCCGTTGAAGTGCAAATCAAAGCGCTGGAGAAAACCGATAACAGTGAAAATGGCCGGTATGATCTGATCGCCAGCAATGTGCCTTTCGGCAATATCGCCGTCTTTGACCCGGCCTACCCGGAGAAAAGCCTGAATAGCAAGATCCATAGTTATTTTTTTGCCAAAGGGCTGGACAAACTCGCCGAAGGCGGCATCCTGGCTTTTATGACCAGCGATGCTTTCCTGAACGCGCCGACGAACAGGGCTGCCCGCGAGCATCTGTTCAACCGGGCTAATTTCATCAGCCTGACCGTATTGCCCGATAACCTGATGCTGGATAATGCCAACACCTATGCGCCCAGCCACCTGCTGATCGTGCAAAAGCATACCGCCAAAACGGAGCTGACCGTGGACGAGCAAATGCTGCTCAATACCGCTTTGCAGCGCAATGAATTCGGCGAGTACCACATCAACGAATATTTGCAAACCGTAAAGGCTTACGCTATCGCGGCCGATACGGTACGTGCCGGCAAAGATCAGTACGGGCAGGCGCATGAAGCGCACTGGCAAAGCGGTGAACTTAGCGGCATCGCTGAAAAGATCGAAGAAACCATCAGCGACGGGCTAAGCAACTGGTTCGACCGCGAGGCCTTTGACCGGGCGCAAAAATCAGTGCAACAACTACCGGTCGGCAACAGCACCGAAGAGGAAACGGAAAAGCCACAGTTGACTTACCTGCCCATGCCGGAAGCCAGAGCGGTAGCCGTTTCCGTGCAGCTTGGCCTGTTCGACAGCCAGCCTGCCGAAACGGTTAACCGGGCGATGGATCACCTGACCGATATGGACCGTGCAGCGGTCATTATGGAAACCGTCCGCTCCATCGGGGTGGTCAAGACCCGTGATAATGACCAACAGGAATGTGTCCTGCTGGTCACCGCCAAATTGCAGCAAGGCAGGCAATATGCTTACAAGCTGTTTTCCACTGTACAGGAGATCCAAGTTCCCTTAGCCTGGCTCAACGGTAACCAGTTCAGCCGTGAAGTTGCGGCGCTCCGTGAAAAACTGGGCCAATACGGTCATGAATTCTTTTTCGAGGGCGACCAAAGCTTAAAGGGCTTATTCCAATTTGAAAAGCAGGCAACCGTTTGGTTCCGGGGGCTTTTGCCCCATCACCAGGAAGGCAGCCTGGTCATCGAAGGATTAAGAGTCGGCAACATCAGCAACCTGGAGCCCGACCGTAACCGCGCGGTCTTTGAGCCGCTGGCCGATCAAAAGCACGCGCTGTTTTACCGCGCCTACCTGCGGCTGCGCGACGGCTATTATGAACTATACGCGAAAGAAGCGGAAGCCTTACGGGAGCTCCCTGTACTGCGGGAGCAACTGAACCGGGCTTATAGCGATTTCGAGCAACGATACGGGGAACTGAACCGCCCAGCGAATCGCCGCCTGATCCTGGCCGATGAAAAGGACGGCTTCAAAATGCTGGCCTCGCTGGAAACCCGCGAGGGTACCGATTACCGCGCCGCCGATATTTTAAACGGTCCGGTCTTTCAAAGAACGGAAGTATTTAAAACAGATGACCCCGTATCCGCCCTGGCCCGCAGCCTGAACGATCATGGAAAGGTCGACATCGGGTTTATCAGTGAAGCGACCGGCCTGAGCGCAGAAGAAGCGATCATTAGCCTGCACAGCCATATTTTTATGAACCCGGCTAACCGGGCATGGGAAACCCGCGATGCTTATTTGAGCGGTAACGTGGTAGAGAAGCTGGACACCGCGCGTAACATAGCCGCTGCCCATCCCGACGATCCGGAGATCAAACGCAGCCTGAACGCTTTGGAAAAAGCACAGCCGGAACCGATCCCGTTTGAACTATTGGACTTTAACTTGGGCGAACGCTGGTTCCCGAACCGTTATTATGAGCGGTTCGCCAGCAGCTTTTTTGGTCTGCCGGTAAGTATTACCTACCTGCCGTCCAGCGACCAGTTCAAAGTAGCGGTCGATGGGACCAACCTGAAGATCACCAAAGAGTTCGCGATCAGGCCGGCACAGGCCACCCGCACTACTTATGGCTACACGCTGCTGGAGCACGCGCTGGAAAATACCACGCCCTATTTCAGCTACGAGGTTAAAATGGGCGACAGTACCAAGCGCTATCCCGATAACGAGGCCATCCAGCTGGCGCACGAAAAGATCGAGCAGATCCGCAACGGCTTTACCAACTGGCTGTATGAGTTGCCGGATATTGAAAAAAAGGAAATCACCGACCTGTATAACCGCACGTTCAACTGTTACGTACTTCGCGAGTTTAGCGGCGATCACCTGCGTTTCCCGGGCCTGGATAAAAAAGCCCTGGGTATCGATGACCTGTACAGTTCGCAAAAGAACGCGGTTTGGCGTATCCTGCAAAACCGGGGCGCGCTGATCGATCATGAAGTAGGGTTGGGTAAAACCCTGACCATGATCGTGGCCGGCCATGAAATGAAGCGTTTAGGTATCGTCCAAAAACCCATGATCCTGGCGCTGAAGGCCAATGTCAACCAGATCGCGGAAACTTACCGCAAGGCTTATCCCGATGCCCGTATCCTTTTTCCCGGCCAGAACGATTTTACACCGGACAAACGCCTACGCATTTTCCATGAGATCAAAAACAATAACTGGGACTGTATCATCCTGACACATGACCAGTTCGGCCGCATCCTGCAATCGCCGGAAGTACAGGCGCAGATCTTCGCCCGCGAGCTGGCCGATGTCACCGAAAACTTAAATACGCTGATTCTGGAAGGCGGCGAAGTGACCCGCCGCGTGCTTAAAGGGCTGGAATTGCGCAAAACCAACCTGGAAGTGAAACTGCAAACGCTGCAGCAGGAGATCAATGAGAAAAAGGACAGCGGCATCAACTTCAAAGAGATGGGCGTCGACCACCTGTTTATCGATGAATCGCATAAATTCAAGAACCTGACCTTTTCCACCCGGCATGACCGAGTGGCCGGTTTGGGCAATACCCTGGGCAGCCAAAAGGCGCTGAACATGTCCTTTGCCATCCGCACCTTGCAGGAGCGTTTCGACAGCGACCTGTGCGTGACCTTTCTGAGCGGCACGCCCATCTCCAATTCGCTGACCGAGATGTTCCTGATCTTTAAATACCTGCGCCCGAAGGAAATGGAGCGCCAGTCCATTGCCAATTTTGATGGCTGGGCAGCGGTATTCGCCAAAAAGACCACAGACTTCGAGTTCTCGGTGACCAACCAGATCATCAGCAAGGAACGCTTCCGGCATTTTATCAAGGTGCCAGAACTGGCGCTGTTCTATAATGAGATCACGGACTATAAAACGGCGAAGCATATCGCGCTGGACAAACCGGAACTCGATGAGCGCCTGATCCATATCAAGCCCAGCGAGCAGCAAAGCGATTTTATCATGCGCCTGATGCGCTTCGCCGAAAGCGGCGATGCCACTTTGATCGGCAGGCCGCCCTTATCCGAGGAAGAAGATAAAGGGCGCATGCTGATCGCCACCAATTATGCCAAAAAAATGGCGGCGGATATGCGCCTGATCGACCCGGCTTACGGCGACCACCCGGATAACAAGGTGAACACCTGCGCACGCCAGCTGGCCGAACTTTACCATGAGAGCACGCCGCACCGCGGTACGCAGATCGTCTTTTGCGATATCGGTACACCGAAACCGCGCGAGTTCAACCTGTATGACGCGCTGAAGGATAAGCTGGTCAATGACCTGAATGTCAAAGCAGGTGAAATTACCTTTATCCATCACTGGACGGATAAGCAGAAACCTGACCTGTTCAAAAAAATGAACCGGGGTGAGATCCGCGTGCTCATTGGTAGTACCGAAAAAGCGGGTACCGGCCTCAATGTACAGCAGCGCGTGATCGCCATGCACCACCTCGATATCCCCTGGAAACCCTCGGAACTGGAACAACGCAACGGCCGTGGCGCGAGACAAGGCAATACCCTGGCCAAACAGCATTATGGCAACAAAGTGCTGAATTTTATCTACGCCGTGGAACAGTCGCTGGACAACTATAAGTTCAACCTGCTGAAAAACAAACAAACGTTCATCAGCCAGATGAAGAACTGCGAACTCAATGTGCGCAGTATCGACGAGGGCTCGGTGGATGAAAACAGCGGGATGAACTTTTCTGAATATATCGCCATCCTTTCCGGCGATACCAGCCTGCTGGAAAAATCCAAGCTGGAGAAAAAGATAGCGGCCCTGGAAAGCTTAAAGACCGCGCACTACCGGGAAAGCAGCCGTTCGCGCTATGCCCTGGAAGACAAACGCAAAGAACAAACCCAAACCGGTCGTGAACTGGAGGTCCTGCAGGCTGACCTCAAAGTCTACCGGGCGAACCTGAAAATGGAAAAGGACGGCACTAAGGCTAATCCCATCCGCCTGGACAAACTCAACAGCGCTGACCCGGTGGCGATCGGCAAATTCCTGGTTTCCAAATACCGCAACTGGCTCCCGGAAAAAGGGATGACCGGCACCACAAAGCTCGGCACTTTATATGGCTTCGATCTCATGATCGAGCGTCATGCCGGCAGTTTCGACTTTGATAAACCCGCCAGCTATTATAATGTGCTGTACGCGACGCGGCCCGAAACCGGCGGCAAATACCTCTACAGCTCCGGTGTGCCCAATGTCGATAACGCCAAAACAGCCGCCCGCTATTACCTCAACGCACTGGATAAAGCCGAAGGACAGGAAGAAAGACTGAAAACCACCTTGGCCGAATTGAACGTGCAGATCCCGCAACTGGAAGCGCTTGTCGGAAAACCCTTTGAGCGGGATGCCGAACTACGGGATATGAAAACCGAACTTACCAGGCTGGAACGCGAGATCGCGCAGCAGATCAAAGCCAAACAACACGCGCAAAATGGAAGCGATGAAGGGCAAACCCCAACACCGCATGGCGAGGAAAAACATAGGATCTCCGCGCCTGAAGCCAAAGTGCTGGAAATGCCTGCCGCAGCCAGTCAAAAACCTTTGGAAGGAAGGACGGCCGCTATCCTCGCGCATAGACAGGAACTCGGTGAAGGGGTTAACGAAACACTTAAAAGAACTAAGGGGGTGCGGATATGAAAACACTGTATTTCGATCATATCCGTTGCCCACTGCACCGCTATACCTTTTCGCTGAAAGCCATCAGGGAATGGGCCGAACGCACCTGTGAAGGCCGGGTGTTTAACCTCTTTGCCGGCGAAACCAAACTGGCGCTGGACGAAACCCGCAACGACCTTAACCAGGCCATGCCCGCCGACCACCACCTGGATGCTTTAGTCTTCTTGCGTGAATGGAAAGGTGAGCAATTTAATACCATACTGCTGGACCCGCCCTATGCTTACCGCAAATCCATGGAACTTTACCAGCGGATGGTGTGCAGCCCTTTCCGCCAATTGAAGGATACGATACCGAACTGCCTGGCACCAGGCGGACTGGTCATCACCTTCGGCTACCATTCCATTGTCATGGGCCGCAAGCGCGGCTTCTGCCTGGAGCGGCTGGCTTTATTCAGTCATGGCGGCGCGATACATGATACCATTGCCAGCGCGGAGCGGTTCACACCACCTTAAAAAGGCGCTTTTGTTTTTTCTCACCAGCCATTTTTAATATTAAGAAACATGAACAACAGCATCTATACCATCAACAAAGGCATTAACAAAAGCATCGAGTTTCGCGGCCTCCGGGCGCAATACATCTGGTATTTCGCCGGACTGGTCATGGGCCTGCTGATCGTATTTGCCACCCTCTATATCCTCGGTGCCGGAACGATCATTGGTATCAGCGTTACCGGCAGCGGCGCCACGTACGGAAGCCTCAAGATCTTCGGCCTGAGCCGTAAGTACGGCAAACACGGCTTGATGAAAGCCGCCGCAAAGAAACGCCTGCCCAGGGTGTTGAAATCCTACAGCCGCCGTTTCTTCCAGCAATTCACCTTTAACCATCAACGCCATGAAAAATAAACTGGAACCCCGGATCATCCGTTTTGAGCAGATCAGCTTTGAGATTGATGTCGACAAGCAGGTGTTAAGGCAAACCAATAAACCTGAACATGAGATCTCCTTTATCACGGATATGGCCGATATGGGCGACCATTACCTGCTGTCCTGGGATACGGAAAAACTGACCGTCAGTCATGATCCTGATAAAGCCGAACCGATCGTCATCGATCAATTGGTTCGGCTTGACCCGGAGGGCATGTGCGCGAAATACGGTATCCCTGTAGAAAAGCTGCAAAACATGCGCGACTTCGAGGTCATTGTGGATCAGGAAGCTTTAAGACAGCGACGGGAGGGCATCCTGCCCGAGATCGACCTGGCCGGTGAACGATTTATCGTCGATCTGCAACTGCATGAGTTAAGGCACGCTAAATATTTCTTCCCGGTCATCAGCCTGAAAAGCTTTGAGCTGACCAACGATGGCTGGAATTACGAAGCTTATTATCATCCGGTGATAAAACAGGTGGTGGAACTCGATCCCAAACTGCTGGAGTTTCCGGAAGGCGTCGTCAAACTGAAGATCCCGAATGAATTGGGTTTGGACCCGGTTGCCACTGCCCGCATGTATGGCATGGATGAGCGCGAGGTTTTGCGCCGTTACCCCATCCAAAAAGGACTAAAAGCTGAGGTCATACCGCTCAGCGAAACCCATATCCCCGCGCTGATCCAGCGGAATAAAGAAGCCCTGCGGCAGGCCCATCAGGAAAACGCCCAAAAGACCAAGCCGCGCCACCGGCCACGGTTTTAATAGCCTCACCCCAAACCCCTCTCCCGTAGAGAGGGCTTAGAAGTGTCAAAGATTCAATTGAAATAGATCAGTGCAAATGGAAAAAGAATTAAAAAATATATTGCCCATCATGGGCATCGAGCATGACTGTATCCTGTCCAAACAAGGCGAATACACGGTGGCTTACCGGGTACAACTACCGGAAATATTTACGCTGTCCAACGAGGATTATGAAAATATGCACCAGGCCTGGGTCAAGGCGGTCCGGGTGTTGCCTAAAGACAGCGTGCTGCATAAACAGGATTGGTTTACCCAACGAAAAGTTACCGCTGGTGAGGAAAAAAACCAAAACTTCCTGTCAGCGGCTGCCCAAAATTATTTCGAGGGTCGGCCTTATTTACAGCATGACTGCCTGCTGTACCTGAGCAAAAAACCGCAGGGCCGGCCCAAAAGCAGTTCATTGTTCTCGACCCTGCTGCGACCGACTTTAGTGCCGAAGGAAACCCTGCAGGCGCAGGCACGCCAGGAATTTCTAAATACCTGCACGCAATTCAAACGGCTGCTGGAAGATACCCGTTTGATCACTTTAATCCGGCTAACTTCCCCCGACCTGCAAAGCCAGCTGAAAAAGACCGGTTTGATCGAACGCTATTGTTTCCTCTCCGAAGATGATAGCCAGTTGCTCATCAAGGATATCAGCCTGTCGGACAGCGTTCGTATCGGCAGCCAGCAAATGGCCGTTTACTCCCTGGGCGATGCCGAACAATTGCCCTCGCAATGCGGCTCGCGGCTGACCTATGATGAGTATTCTACCGACCAGACCCGCTTCCCGGTAAGTTTTGCGGCAGGTTTGGGCTTATTATTGGATTGCAGCCATATCTATAACCAGTATGTGCTGGTCGGCGACGCGCAGGCTACTTTACGCCAGCTGGAGAAAAAGCGTCTGCGCCTGCAATCGCTGTCCGCTTATTCCCGCGAGAACGCCATCTCCCTGGAGGCCACCAACGATTTCCTGAACGAAGCCATCAGCCAGCAGCGCCTGCCGGTCAAAGCGCATTGCAATGTGATGATCTGGTCGGCCGATGAAAACAAACTCAAAGAGAACGGCAATAAAGTCGTATCAGCTTTGGCCGCAATGGATGCTGCCGGTAAAACCGAAACCGATGGTGCCGCGCAGATCTGGTGGGCAGGCATCCCCGGCAATGGCGGTGACTTTCCGCTCAATGATACATTTGACACGTTCGCTGAGCAGGCGGCCTGCTTCTTTAACCTGGAAAGTAATTACCGCAGCGACCCGTCCGCCGAGGGTATCCGTTTTTGCGACCGCCTGAATGCGAGACCTGTATATGCTGATCTTTATGATGCGCCGCGCCACAATGGCATCACCAGCAATATGGGCACGCTGGTTTGCGGTACATCCGGCGGCGGCAAATCCATGACCGTCAACCATATCCTGCGCTCGCTTTATGACCAGGGCGCGCATTGCGTGACCGTTGATATCGGCGGTAGTTATAAGGGACTTTGCGGTTTGGTCGGTGGCTACTATTTCACCTATGAGGAAAACAACCCGATCAAATTCAATCCTTTCTATTTGGGCAAAGGCGATGTGCTGGATACCGAGAAGAAGGAAAGCCTGAAAGCCTTACTGGTGTCCTTATGGAAAGGGGAAAATGAAACCTTTAACCGGGCGGAGTATGTGGCGCTATCCAATGCCTTGCAGGGATATTATGAGCTTCTGGCAAAAAATGACCGCTTATTCCCCGGCTTCAATTCTTTCTACGACTACCTCGAAACGGACTACCGCCAGGTGCTGCAAAGCCACCGGGTCAAGGAAAGGGACTTTGATATGGATAATTTCCTGTATGTGTTGCGGCCTTATTACAAAGGAGGTGAGTTCGACTTCCTGCTGAATGCCACGGAAAATCTCGAACTGCTCAGCCAGCCCTTCGTCGTTTTTGAACTGGACCAGATCAAAGATCATCCGATCCTTTTCCCGGTCTGCACGCTTATCATCACCGAGTTGTTTATTTCTAAAATGCGCAAGTTGCCGGGATTACGCAAAGTGCTGACGATCGATGAGGCCTGGAAAGCCATCGCTAAATCCGGGATGGCCGAATTCCTGCGCTACGCTTTTAAGACCATCCGCAAGTTTAACGGTATCCCTATCGTGATCACCCAAGAACTGGATGATCTCGTTAACTCCCCGGTCATCAAGGATGCCATTATCAATAATGCAGATATCAAGATCCTGATGGACATGCGCAAGTTCCAGGGCAAGTTCGGCAAGCTGCAGGACGCGCTGGGCCTTTCCGATAAAGGCAAAACCATCCTGCTCTCGGTCAACAAGGACAACCGCGAGATCTTCATCGATATCGGCGGGCAGGTGATGAAAGTTTATAAAAATGAACTCTGCCCGGAAGAATATTACGCCTTTACTACCGAAGGGCGCGAACGGGTGAAAGTGCTGGAATATGCCGAAAAGTACGGCAGCATCGAAGCGGGCATCAAAGCCCTCGTCGCTGAAAAACAAAACACAAAAGCTGCTTAACCATGAAAAGAAAAATAAAAATACAGACCATCATCACCGCCGCCCTTATTTTTTCCCTCTCCGGAACGACCGTGGAAGCGCAGATACCCGGCGTTAGCCTGGTCACCGGCGTGATCAAAAAAGTGATCGTCGCTATTGACCTGAAAGTGCAGCAATTGCAGAACCAGACCATCGCCCTGCAAAACGCCGAACAGCAGTTGGAAAACTCGTTGCACCTCAACAGCCTGAACAATATTTCCGGCTGGCTGGGCAAAGAAAAAGACCTGTATGCCGGCTATTACCAGGAACTCAACAAAGTGCGCGGCCTGATCGCCGGCTACGATGCTGTCAAAAGCGTGATACGCCAGCAAAAGCAACTGGTCAGCGAATACCGGCAGGCCAGCTCGCTGTTCAAACGTGACGCGCATTTCTCGTCTGGTGAGCTTAGCTACATGGGTAATATCTATAACGGCATTTTACAGGAAAGCCTGCGCAACCTCGATCAACTGCTGATGGCCGTCAGCGACTTCAGCACGCAGATGGATGATGCCGAGCGCCTCCAAAAGATCGGACAGGCAGCCAAAGCCATGCAAACCAACCTCGACCACCTGCGCCAGTTCAACCGGCAGAACGCCGGCCTGAGCCTGATGCGCGCCAATGATGCGCAGGACCGGCAAAATGTAAAACAGCTTTATGGCATCCAGTGATCAGAAACATTAAACACCATAGATATGAAAATAGCAGTAATAAACCTTTTAATTTTTTCCCTCGCCAGCCTGGGCTTCACTCAGGCACAGGCGCAATTCCTCGGTGGCTTTTTCAGCCAGCAAAAACAGCAGCGCAAGCTCATGGCCGAGCAGATCGCCCAATATGAGCTTTATTTAAGTGCCATTAAAACCGGCTATCACGTTGCCGAAACGGGGCTGAACGCTGTCCAGGAGTTAAAGAACGGCACATTTAATTTACATGAGGCCTATTTCAATTCCCTGGAACAGGTCAACCCGCTGATCCAAAGCGATCCCAAAGGCAAGACCATAGCCGATCTGAACGCGCAAACGCTGAAACGCTTTTCAGATGAATGGACCTGGCAGCAGCAACAGAAGCAATTAACGACGAGCGAACTGTCTTATTTCCAGAAAGTGCAGGCCAATATCGCCGCAAAATGCCAGCTGGATATAAATGAATTAACGGATGTGCTGACACCGGGTAGACTGCAACTGACCGATGCGCAGCGGTTGGGCCGGCTGGATAAGATCTATGAGCGAATGAAGGACAAATTTGCATTTGCCGGTTCATTCACGGGTAAATGTCGTAAGCTGGCGACCGGACGCAAAAACAGTCGGCAGGACAAGGACCAACTTAAAAAGTTGTACGGTATCCAGTAATAACGATCAAAAAGTGAAGGAGATCAGTGATGAAGAAAATAGCAATAACCCTTTTAGTAAGCCTTAGCCTGGCGGTAGCCACACCGCTTAGCAGCCGGGCGCAGTCCGTTGCGGACGTGATCCAGCAACTGGTGCTGGACTATCGAAAGCTGGCCAGTCTCAAAAATATCCTCGGTCAGATGTACACCGGTTATACCGTGCTGAGCAAAGGTTACGGGGCAGTCAAAGCGGTAGCGCAGGGCAACTTTAGCTTGCATGAAGCTTTCCTCGATGGCTTGTACCTTGTTAGCCCGGCGGTACGAAAATATCCCCGCCTTACGGATATCATCAATGACCAGGCGCAACTGGTCTGGGAGTATAAAAGTGCCTCTGGCAATTTTAACCGTAGCGGAAAATTCGATCCCGATGAACTCGCCTACATGATGACGGTCTATAATAATCTCGTGAGCCAAAGCTTGAAAAATTTGGATGCCCTGTCGTTGATCGTCACGGACAGTCAACTGCGGATGAGCGATGCCGAACGGCTCACGGCCATCGACGGCATTTATCTCGAAAGCCACAATCAATTGGTTTACCTGCGCAAATTCAATGACCAGGCCGCGCGCATTAGCTGGCAGCGTTCGCAGGGAGCCGCGGATAAACAAAGTGTCAGAGATGTTTACGGTATAACCCAGTAACTCATGAAAAGAAAGATCTTAAAGATGGCCTTCGCAGCCATCCTGGCCATACTCATGCCTTTATTTTCCCATGCGGCAGGGATAGCCGATGACCTCCACGGTTTGCAGGGCGTACTCGCTCGGCTTTATGATCAGATGATGCCTTTGTGCCAGGGGATGATCGGCGTATCCCGCGGTATCGCCGGTTTCGCCGCGCTGTGGTATATCGGTGCCCGGATCTGGAAACACCTGGCAGCGGCTGAACCGATCGATGTTTACCCCTTGCTGCGTCCGTTCGCCATCGGTTTTTGCATCGCCGCTTTCCCGCTGGTGCTTAACCTCATTAACGGCGTACTGCAACCGGTGGTAACCGCTACTGAAAGCATGGTGACCAATACCAATCAGGCCATCGCCCGTTTGCTGGCAGACGGTAAACCTGATGCGGCCGATGTATCGCCCAATGATACCAATTCAGATCCCGATAAATGGTACCAGTACAGCCATCCCGATGGCACCGCCACCGATGCCGGGAGTAGCAACCCGATCTCCGATGCTTTTTCTGGCTGGAGTATCAAGAACTGGGCACGAAAATTTATCGCAGAGGTGCTTAAGGTGCTTTTTCAGGCAGCGGCGTTATGTCTGGATACCATCCGCACGTTCAAGCTGATCGTGCTGGCCATTCTCGGCCCGCTTTGTTTTGGTCTCAGCATTTTCGAGGGTTTTCAGCATAGCCTGAAGCAGTGGCTGGCGCGCTACGTCAATGTCTTTATGTGGCTGCCAGTCGCCAACATCTTCGGGGCGATCATCGCCAAGATCGAGGAGAACATGATCATAGGTATCCAAAACGGCGCGCCTGATCTCGGCGATCAGAACACGGCCTACCTGATCTTTTTACTGATCGGCATTGTCGGCTATTTCACCGTACCAAGTGTGGCCAACTATATCATGAACGTCGGTGGCCATGCACTTTTCAGCAAAACCAGCGCATTGGCTTCAATGGCTGTCAGTTACTTCAGCGGCTCCGTCATGCAAAGTTTTAACCGCGGCAGCAATACCCAAAACAATCAGCAAACTACCAATAACCAACAGGGCAACACGCAGAGTTTCAACAAAAGCAAGCTCTCCGGCAGTCCGCCAAAAAAATAGCGAACCATGTTTAAGAAAATGAAAAATTTAGAAACAGCCTTTCAGCATGTACGTGGTTTTACCATCGCCATTGTGATCGGCGCATTTGTGACCATTGGCTTTACGGCCTGGCAGGACAAACAAAGATCCCTCGCCCTGCAAAACAAGGTCTATATCATCTCCGGCAACACCGCCTGGTCAGCAGTGGCGGTAGATAAAAGCGCTTACCTGCCGATGGAGATCCGCGGCCATGTACGGGCCTTCCACGAAGCCTTCTTTACGCTTGATCCGGATGAAAAAGTCATCAGGCAGAACCTGAGCAAAGCGCTTTACCTCGCCGATGGCTCCGCCAAGAAAGTATATGACAGCTTATCGGTCAGCGGCTATTATTCCGGCATCATCGCCGGGAATATCAGCCAGCGCATCAATGTGGACAGTGTGCAGGTCGATACCCGCGTTTCACCCTACCATTTCCGCTGCTATGCTACGCTGCATCTGATCCGTTCGACCAGCAATGTCAGCCAAAGCCTGATCACTGAAGGCGACCTGCGGGAGGTCAGCCGCAGCGATAATAACCTGCTCGGCTTTCTGATCGAGCATTGGAATACCATCGAAAACAAAGTATTAACCGTGAGCAATCATTAATCCATAATCATTATGAAAACGAACATCATCAGTTTAAAAGACCAGCGCAAAAGAAAGATCCTGCTGGCTATGCCACCCATCGTCTTTTGCTTTACGACCATCTTATTCATGGCCTTTGGCGGCGGCCAGGGCGAACAGGCGAAAGCTGCACCCAACAAGGGGTTGAGCATGAAGTTGCCATCGGCCATTATCGCGGAAGATCAGACTGGCGACAAAATGAGCTTTTACGATCAGGCACGTGCTGACTCTTTAAAAAAGCAACAACTCCGCAGGGCCGACCCTTTCGCACAAAACCAAAGCGACAGCCTCAACCGCTTAACCGGCGCTTACACCGGTGGTGCTTTTTCCGCTCACCAGCCCGGCTTTGACATAAACGAATATGGCAGCCGGAATAATAGCCCTGCGGAAAACGAAGCCAGGATAAGTCAGCGGCTGAGCCAATTGCAGGCGTTGATCAATAAGCCGCAGCCCTCGCCCCTTGATCAACCGGTTAAAAAGCCGATGAACGCTTTACCGGATTCCATACTGAAACCAAGCGTGGGTGCAGAAGATCCTGAATTGAAGCAGATGAATGGCCTGCTGGAAAAGATACTGGATATCCAGCACCCGGAACGGGTGAAGGCTTCGGCGGAAAGATCGGGCGCTGCAGCTCCGGTTAAAAAATTCCGTGCGATACCGGCGGTTGTGGACGGCACACAAAAAATCGTACAGGGTACGGTGGTCCGTCTGAAATTAACGGATACGGTGACGCTCGGCGGACAGTTGTATGCCAAAGGGCAGCGCATCTATGGGAGCGGCAATCTGTCCAACCAGCGCTACACGCTCAATATCAAAAGCATCCATGTAGGCTATAACTTTTATCCCGTTGACCTGACGGTATTCGACCAGACGGATGGCCTGGAAGGCATCAGCGTGCCGGAGGCGGTAACCGGTGACGTTTTACGCGATGGGGCGATAAGCGGGCTGCAGAATATGGACATCATGAGTTTCGATCCATCGATGACAGCGCAGCTGACCACGGCCGGTATCAATACAGCGAAAGGGCTTTTCAGTAAGAAGGTCAAACGGGTGAAAGCCAAGATCAGGGACGGCCACCTTTTGCTGTTGCGGGATAACCTGGAAGTTAAAACAGTACACTAAAATGGCAGCTATGTCGCTCACAGAGAGAGAACAATTCAAAGAAGCTTTAGACGCAGCCTTGACGGAAGGTACACCCTGGGTTGCTTTTGATGAACAGCCGGAAAAGGAACTGCATATAGATGACCTGCATTTTTTCGCTTCAGCAAGCGCTGCGGAAAAGTTCTGCGATGAAGCTAATGGCGAATGGGACTTTGTGGAGCAGATGTTCAATTTTAAAAACTTTCACTATATGTCCATAGCGGGCTTGCGGGCTGACCTTGATTTGCGTCTGGATAAGCAGGTGAATATCGAGGCCATCGTCCATGACCTGGCGGCACAAAACCTGTACCTCTTGCCCGGTAAACGTACAGATGACCTCGAAAGCGATTTAGTAGCAGGACAGTACCACCCCGTTTGCTACCAGCGGCAGATCGATCCGTTAATGGCGATCGCCGACTATACGGTAGTCAGCCATAAGCACACCGGTGGACAGGTTTACGAGATCGGCCACGCCGTAGTGATCATGAAAACGTTTGACACTTACAAGGATGCGCAGACCTTTTTGGATAGTGCGGTATTCTATAGTGAATTGTCCGATAAAGGTTTGGATTATGTACTGGTCGGCCGTTTCCACAACCGGCAGTTAGAGGTGGATATGGAGGGTCATGCCCTGCCGCATACCGGCCTGACGCTTTTAACAGCGGTACATAACCATGAACACGGCTACGATTACCACGAAGTGCAATCCTTATTTCAACCCGCTACGGTCACACAGTATTTCTTCGCGGGGTTACATGACGGCCGGCTGGCGCTTTTCAATGACAAACTGGAGCCTGCCACCATTGGTCAGCCTCATCAGCCGTTTTATCCCGCTTATTATAAACACGATTATTTAACCACTAAAAATTTCAGCAATATGAATGAGCAAAGTTTTGATTATGTAAAGACACAATTGTTTTACCTGGGCTTCGGCGAAGAGATCGCCAAACCGCTGCGCGAGAAAATGGAGAAGAACCTGGCGGAATTTGAACTGACGCATGTGCGCAAGTTCGGGCAGGATGAAACCCATTCGGTATTACATTTCTCAAAAGGGGATCAAATGGATAAGGATATGACTTTCTTTAACCGTGCCGAGGTGACCCTGAAACAACCCGGCAAGGAGGATCTGATGCAGAATTTCTATTACGGAAAGGATTATAACTATACGCTGCAGGAGCGCTATAACATGATGGATGGCCGGGCTGTTTACCGGGAGCAGCCCAAAGTAGCACCAAAAGAGGAGAACGGCGAAACGAGGATGAAGCCGACCGGCGAAACTTATTTCGCTTGGCGCGCGCTGGATTTCAAGAACGCGGACAAGTACGGGAATTTTTTTCCTAAAAATATGTTTTGGAACCATCAAAAGGAAATAGGCAAATATCCGATCAAAGGGATCGAAGAGAACTATGATAAGCAAAGGCTGATCGCCAAACTGGAAAAAGGTAATAAGGTAGATGTGATCCTGTTGAGGGATGGGCAGGAGATGCCTGCCAAAATGGTGGCCAATCCAAAAATGGGGCGTTTGGATTTTTACGACAGTAATGGGCAGATTCTGATCGTCCGCAAAGTAGAAAAGCAGGCGGTCGAACAAACCCAACAAAAGGAGTTGACCCCGCAGGAAGTGCAAAAAGCGGCTATCGCCCGTGCGGCGGAACAAAAGCAAAGTGAAGGTGCTACGGAGCAAAAACAAGAGCAGCGTCGCAGACAGGGTGTTCGTGTTTAAATTATGGAAACAGGCAGGCTTTTAGCAGCATTCTTTTCCGCCATTCAAAAAGATGGCCGGATTTGCAGCGCCCATATCGGCCTGTATGCCACGTTGCTCCAGGTATGGCAGCAACGTGGTTTTCCTAACCATATTGAAGTGTACAGCCATGAACTTATGCCGCTTGCCCGGATATCTTCGCGGTCCACTTACCATAACTGCATCCGTGACCTGCATGACTTTGGTTATCTACAATATGAACCTTCATTTAACAAAAAGCTGCGAAGCAAGATATTATTGCGGCAGTTGGACAATTGATACTAATGGCAGACGAAGCGAAAAATTATAAGCGGTCTTTCCGTGATGCTGACCTGACGATCGATGAGATAAGGAGTTGCAAAGGGTTTGAACATTTTACAGACGAACAGGCGTTGCAAGTAATTGCTAACTTCAAGGAATTCAGCCTGATCGTTTTCAATTATTATCGCAGGAACTTGCGAAAACGCTTGGAATAAACACTGAAAATGCCTATTTTGTATAGTATAAAATAAAGCATTTTGATACGATTATGTCCGGAAGCTCACTTTTCAGAACTTTTGCCAAAGGCACAGATCCGGCCCTGACCACGAAGGGTACCAACTGTGTGATCTATACGCGCGTCAGCAGTAAAGAGCAGGCAGATAAGAACCTCAGTTTAGAAACCCAGCAAAAAGCGTGTAACTTATACGCGCAAAAGCACGGCTATAATATCCTTGAACACTTTGGCGGCACTTATGAAAGCGCCCAGACCGATGAGCGCAAGGAATTCACCGCGATGATCTCCTATGTAAAGCGGTCAAAGTCTAAAGTTTCCTATATTCTTGTTTATAGCCTTGAACGTTTTTCAAGGAACGATAACTCGATATGGCTGACCAATCAGTTGCGCGCATTAGGTATCGAGATCGTTTCAGTCACCCAGCCGATTGATACGTCCAATCCTTCCGGGCAGTTGCAGCAGAAAATGCTGTTCCTTTTTGGCGAGTTCGACAATCAGCTTCGCAAGCAAAAATGTGTCGCCGGTATGAAAGAGATGTTGCTGCGTGGTTATTGGCCTGCACATCCGCCTATGGGTTATGATACGATGCGGTCGCACGGCGAACAGAAGATCTTCATCAATGAGAAAGGCCAATTGATTAGGCAAGCCTTTCACTGGAAAGCCCATGAAGGGCTATCAAATGAACAGATCCGCATGCGCCTGGGCCGGATGGGGTTACGCATTCACAAACAGCGCCTCACCGAGATCTTCCGTAATCCCTTCTATTGCGGTTTACTGACACACAATATGCTCGACGGACAGGTGGTAGAGGGCAAACATGAAAAGATGATCTCCAAAACGCTTTTCTTGCAGGTCAATGATCTGATCGCAAAACATACGCAAGGTTATCGTGTGGTTGAGGAAAACGACGCTTTACCCTTGAAGCGGTTCCTGCATTGCGCAAACTGTGGCAAAATGCTGCGTGGCTACGAGGTCAAAAAGAAAGGTATACATTATTACAAATGCTGCACACAAGGCTGTAACAATAATAAAAACGCTAACCAACTAAATGATAGGTTCGCTTCGGTCTTAGATTATTTTAACCTTGACTATACCAGTGACGTGATGGAGCGTTTTATTGACCAGATGGATGCCACCTACAACCAAATGACCCGCGATAATACGGATGAGCGCCAGCTGGCGAGAAAGCGTTTGGATGAGATCGATAAAAAATTAGACCGTTATGAAGAGCGCTTTATGGATGAGGAGATCACTAAAGAACAATATAAAAAGTTCGGTGAAAAACTAGTGGCCGAAAAGCAGGAGATCGAAAAAGCGCTGAACATGGCGACAGGACAAAAGTCGAACCTGGAGAAGTATATGGGTTTAGCTATTAATTTCGCTTCAAAACTGCGTTTTTCTTGGGTAAATGGGGACTATACATTGAAGCAGAATATCCAGTTTTTGCTATTCCCTAAGGGCATTTCTTATGATCGGTCCACTGACAAGTGTCGAACCACGCAAATAAATTCTGTGTTTTTGTATATCGCTTATTTACAGCAGATTATAAGCAAAAAAAGAAGAGGCATACCCGAGTTAAACCTCGATTATGCCTCTTTGTCCTCTTTGGTAGCGGGAGCAGGACTCGAACCTACGACCTTCGGGTTATGAGCCCGACGAGCTACCAACTGCTCCATCCCGCACTGTATTAATGTGCTATATATTTGAGATCCGGTCATAACCCCGGAAAGTTCCTTCCAATTATCAAAATGCAAATTTGCACTCCGTTTTAATTGGACTGCAAAGATATAATTCGTTTCTTTGCAGTCCAAATATATTTTTAATTATTTTTATGGCTCATCAGGCAGGTTTTGTAAGTATAATAGGTAAGCCCAACGCGGGGAAATCAACCCTTATGAACGCGCTGGTGGGCGAAAAAATGTCAATCATCACCCCAAAGGCGCAAACTACGCGTCACCGTATTTTGGGTATTGTGAATGATGAAAACTACCAGATTGTATTTTCGGATACCCCTGGCGTGATCAAACCACACTACGCCCTGCACGAAAGCATGATGCACCAGGTAGACGGCTCCATTGTTGATGCCGACCTGATTTTGCTGGTTACCGACATTTACGAAGAATACGATGAAGCCGACGTATTGAGAAAACTTGAAAAATCTGACGCGCCCCTCGCCATCCTGATCAACAAAATTGACCAAAGCGATGAGGAAACCGTAAAAAAGAAAGTTGAGTTTTGGCAGGAGAAACTAAACCCGAAAGCCATTTTCGCTATCTCGGCTTTGCACGGGCACAATATCAAAGCCATTATGGATTTCGTAATTGAGAACCTGCCAGAACATCCGCCCTATTACGAAAAGGATGCCCTGACCGACAGGAACGACCGTTTCTTCGCTTCGGAGATGATCCGCGAGCAGGTGTTTAAGCAGTACAAAAAGGAAATTCCGTATAGCACCGAGGTTATTGTTACGGCTTTCATCGAGGGTGAGAAACTTTACCGCATCAGTGCCGAGATCATTGTGGAGCGCGAATCGCAAAAAAATATCCTCATCGGCAAAAACGGCGAGATGCTGAAAATTGTAGGCACTTACGCCCGCCGTTCGATGGAAGACTTTTTTCAACGCAAAGTTTTCCTCGAAACTTTTGTAAAGGTAATTCCCGATTGGCGCGACAAGAAGAATTACCTGAAACAATTCGGGTACGAATAAATACAGATATGAGAATTGAGACGTGAGATTTGAGAATAAAATAACACGCTCTGTTTTTAAAGCATTAATTTTGATGTTGATTTTAGATGAGTATGAACCATTGTCTCATATCTCACATCTCACATCTCAAATCTAAACAACATGAGTAACATAGTAGCCATTGTGGGCAGGCCCAACGTAGGCAAATCAACATTATATAACCGCTTAACCGAAAGCCGTAAAGCTATTGTAGACGATTTTAGCGGTGTAACACGCGACAGGCATTACGGCCTGGCCGAATGGCTTAACCACAACTTTACCGTTATTGATACCGGCGGCTATGTGGCCAACTCCGACGATGTTTTTGAGGCAGCCATTCGTGAGCAGGTAGATATCGCTATTGAAGAGGCTACCGTAGTGCTGTTTGTGGTTGATGTAACCACAGGCATCACCGATCTGGATGATGAAATAGCAAGCCGGTTGCGCAAGAGCAAAAAGCCTGTTTTTGTAGTGGTAAACAAGCTGGATAACAACAACCAGGTTGCCGATGCCATGGTGTTTTACAGCCTCGGCCTTGGCGAGATCTTTACGATCTCATCAATGACAGGCTCCGGTACCGGCGAGTTGCTTGACGAAGTGGTTAAACACTTTGAAGATGAAGACCCTGAAGAAAATACGCGCCCTAAATACGCCATTGTTGGCCGCCCTAACGTGGGTAAATCATCTATTATCAACGCGCTACTGGGGAAGGACCGCAATATTGTTACCCCGATAGCCGGTACCACCCGCGATTCTATCCATATCCATTACAACCAGTACGGTCATGACTTTATGCTGGTTGATACTGCCGGTTTGCGTAAAAAAACCAAGGTGAAGGAAAATATCGAGTTCTACTCGGTAATGCGTACCATCAAAGCACTGGAAGAGGCAGATGTAGTGATCTTGATGATAGATGCTGTTGAAGGCTTTGAATCGCAGGATATCAGTATCTTTCACCTGGCCGAAAAAAATAAAAAAGGTATTGTTATCGTGGTGAACAAATGGGATTTGATTGAGAAGAACAGCAAAACCATTAAAGTATTTGAAGAGCAGATTCGCGACAAAATCGCTCCGTTTACCGATGTGCCTATTGTATTTACTTCGGTAACCGAAAAACAAAGGGTTTTAAAAGTGATTGATGTGGCTAACCAGGTTTATGAAAACCGTGCCCGTAAAATCCCGACCTCGAAACTGAACGAGGTGATGCTGCCCATTATCGAAAACTATCCTCCGCCTGCAATAAAAGGCAAATACGTTAAAATAAAATACATTACCCAAATAGCAGGAACGTCACCCATGTTCGCGTTTTTCTGTAATCTGCCCCAGTATGTAAAGGAACCGTACTACCGCTTTATTGAAAATAAACTCCGCGAGCATTTTGATTTTTCGGGCGCACCGGTACAGGTTTGGTTTAGGCAGAAGTAACCTGATGGTTAGGATTTTGCGTTTCTGTGAGTTGAAATGGGATGCTCTTGTTTCAACTTATCGAACCGCTTCTTTGTATTTTCGCACCGAATGAGGCAGTTTTATCGCACAACTAAAGAAATCTGTAATACTGTTGTTTTTGCGCCTGTGCCCGGCCCTCCCCAGTCTGTTTCATCGCCATTCAGTATACGGAGGGGTTTAAATTCGCCATTCAGGTAAGTGCCTTCTTCAACCTTAAGGTATTGCCATGGCTTACCGGCATTGCTGCCGGTTGGTTTAAAAGTTAAATGGCAATGTGAACCAATCAACACAAATTTGTTTTCGGCAAGGGCAATCATCATCGCCTTGCCCAACAGAAGCTGATTGGTTTTAAGCGCATTTCCCGGTCCTGTTCCGAAACTAATGATGGCATCCCAGGCATCAAACTTAATGATTTGCCCGGCGTGGTCCTCATGCTCCACCACCGCTTTGATCTTTCCTTCAAAAGCCCATTGCGCAAGTTGGGGCATCATGGGTTTTGCCGCCTCGTATTCCCGGGCATACGTTGCAAGCCGCTCTGCCTTTTCATCGCCGCTGTAGCTTTCGCCATTGTCATCAATGCCAAATGGCGAAAAGCCGATGCCGCCATGGGCCAGTACATCATAAAAATAACGGGCATTTTCGGTGGTAAATCCTGCTTCGGGCACAAAAAGGGCATTGTCTGCCCGGGTGTACAGATCAATCACTTTTTGCACCCGCTCGCTGCCTTCTAAATAAATATCAGGTGCAAGCAGGTCGATGTGTGGCGCGGCTACCTTCCAGATGGGAATAACGTTATCTGTAGCGCCCCCACTTTCGTAACGCGTAGCAGGCGGATTGGTAAGCGGATCGCGCAGGGCTACGTTTACATACAAAGGTAGTGGATATTCGGCCTTACCTGCAGCGGCAACCTGGTCAATAAAGCGGGCTATCCACCAGGCCTGGAAATATTCGTCGGCCCTGTCCCCAAAAACACTTTTCCATGTGCCTTTAGCATTACCGGGTATGCTTAGCGCTTTAAGTACCGATGGTTTTAATAGCCCGGCCGGAACGTCGGCCTCAAACAATTTTTGCGCCTTTGCAGAATAATCCCTCACCGCGCCCCATGATCCGGGCTCATTTTCTACCTGTACCATAATTACCGTATGCTGCTGGTCGGCCTGCTTTAAATAATGCATTACCGCGGTAAAAGCGTTAATATCGGCATCTAAAGTAGCTTTCGAATGCGGCGAAGGTGAGTCTACCTCTTTACCGGCCGGGCCGGTTATATTGGGGTATTTTACGGCGTCCTGTTTCATCCATCCGGGCATATAATGGTTGCTCCCGTTTTTCCAGGTGCCGAACCACAGTAATACCAAACGTACCTGGTGTTGCCGCGCCTGGGTAAGCAAAGTATCAATTAACGAGAAATTAAATTTGTTAGGCTGCGGTTCCACCTGTTCCCAATAAAGCGGAATCTCGAGCGTATTGAGGTGCATTGCCGCGGCATATTGCCATACCTGCGGCAGCATAGCGGGCCATCCGCTGGAGTTATGGACCTGGCCCCCTAAAATTAAAAAAGGTTTGCCATCAACCAATAACGCATGCCTGCCATTTTTTTCGATGAGTGCAGGAATAGGATTGGTTTGTGCAACAGTTTTAACCGCTGCGCAAACCAATATAACACCGATGAATGCATTTTTTATTTTACCCATTGTTTTAACAATATGCCTGCCGATAAAATTAATATTTAGCGGCATTAGCAATAAATACTAAACCAACAGTTTATAAGCCGAAATTTGCAGGCGGCTCATGTAAGCGCATCCTTGGTTGGTATTTATATACTCCTGTTCTGCAAATCCGCCCTTTCCTCCGGGAGGGTTCAATTAAACATGCCGGCAAAAATCACATATTCATCATACCGGGCGTTATCCTCAAATAAACTTCAAAACCTACCGGCGCGCTGCCATATAGCGGTTTTAACGCCGATGGCGAAACGTTAAGCGTTCCCTGTACGCCACCGGTTATGTTAGTACTTTTAAAACTGCCCAAAATACGGTTAACGCCAAGGGTTAAGGCATTGATGTTTAAATCAGGATTGAGCGGGAACTGCTGTTCCAGGTCGAGTTCATGAGCGTCTTTTTGTACAAACTCATACCGTTCGTAAATAGCGGTTTTGTTGAGCTGCAAGGTATTTTCAAATAAAACAGAAGGCTGTGTACGCTTATTGCCTGAATAATGGTTTTGGCCGTAAACCAAGGTAGTTGCCACATAGCTGTTGATACCCAACATTTTGGTGTGGATAACCGAAGCGGTAAACCTGTTTACATTTTGCTGCGGTTCGGCTTCTTCCGGGCTGTGGATCCAACCGTTGGATATTTGCATGGCCCATTCTTTGGATGGGTTGTACGATAAGCGTACCGAATACGAATCAAACCTCGCTTTATCAAAATCATAACGGTACTCATCCGGTTCGCGGCCGGTAAATACCGAGCCTTCCAGTTTTACATTCTTTACACGGAAACCCAGCGTAGCCACACCAAAAGTGATATGGGTTGCATCCTGGTAATGATGGCTTAGGGGCGCGTCGGGGTTATTCATAGCCGATAACCGGTGCATAAATACCGGCGGCCCTAAAGCCGGTTCGCCCGGGTAACCAACCGAAAGCGAAATATCGGCATCCTTCGCCACGCGTTGTGTGTAAGCTACGCTTAATTCGGCAAACAAATCATGCGGATGCTGTTTATCAACCAGTTTATGCCCCTGGTACGATTCGCCGGTTTGGTACAGCAGGGGGTAACCACCTGCTCCCACCAAAAAAGGATCGAACGAGAACATGGTATTGACAGAAAACAAGCCGTTGCTGCCCACCTTGTGCTGTGTCATGAACATGAGCCAGTTGGGCGCGTCAAACTTACTTTTTCCGCCGCGTTTGCCGCTGTTAAATAAGTCCTGGTTATTATAGCGGGCAAAGAAACTGCCATGCACCATACTCATCCATTTTTTGCCATGAATCATATAACCGTATATCGGCGTTTCGTCGGGCACCCATGATGTTCCGGAGCCATCGCGGTTCATGGGTAAATCACGCGAAAATTGGCTGGTCATCATTAGGTGATGGTGCGTGGTGGTATCCATTTTCATATCGCCCATATCCATACCATCCATCATCATGGGTTTGGTGCTTTTCATGTTCATCTTTTTCTTCGCGCTATCAGTCATGTTCATTTCATGATGATGCTGGGCCAGGGCCGCCGTGCTTATCAAAAACAGGGCGACCAGTAAAATATGTTTTTTCATGAGTAGTTGGTAGCGTTAAAGATTAAATAAATTGTACTCCAGCCTGATGAGATACATGTTTTGAGTATTGCGTTCCATATCATTATAAATAGGGGTACGGTACGAAAAATCGAGCCGGAAAGTACTGTTGAATATAAACTGTATGGCGGGAGCAACGTCAAGGTAGCTTTGGCCTTTGCCCGGATTGGCTTTACCCAGCAACTCCACATACAGGTTAAGATTGGTTTGGCTGTAGTCGCGGTATTTGCGTGGCAGCAATAAATACCCGCCTGATAAGGTGTAGGCCGCCGCGTTACGCGCCTGGCCAACCGGCAAATCGTATCCTCCCCGGTTAGCAAAGGCACGTAAATAACTTACCGAACCCGAAAGGGCCAGCTTATGCAAAAGCTGTGTAAACACCAAACCGCTTTGCAAACCGCTGTTATCACCTTCAAGGGTAATCTCCTGATTAACTATAGGGTTATCGATACTTGAAAATTTGGCAAACACGGCCCCCCTAAAGTGCTGCTGCACGGTATCGACAGATAAAAAACGGAGTTTTGCATACACGCTGCCCCCTTCAAAATGCTGCCCGCTGCTGTAGTAGTTGGATGTGTACAACGAACCATGTACCATCACCGAGCGGCTAAGGCCGTACATGCCCTCAAAAGTGCTGCGGTTTTTAAAATCGGGTTTAAAGTAGCCCTGGTTTTCAAGGCGCAGACCTAACGAGTTGGTTGCCATGTTGCTGGCAGGCTCGGTATTTACATATAACTCCTGCGCAAACAAGGGGCAGGCCATTGCCGTAAGGCAAACAGCCAGTAATATGCTCTTCATAAAAATTAAAGTTTAAGATGAAGAGCCCTTAAATAGCTAAGTGATAAACCCTGCCGCTTGCTGGCGCGGCATCGGTAACCTGGCCGAGATATTTTTTAGATACCGATTTTGGCGCGAAACCATTATCAACCACCGTAACATTAACATCGCCGGTAAATGATTTATCGCCCGCGTTAAGCAGGTGATAGGTATCGCCCCCGTAGGTAAACTTGCTTTCGGCTACTTTGGTATTGGCAAAATTGTAAGTGGCCTTTAAACTGTTAACCGAAAAGCCTGATCCCTGCACTTTTTTACTGATCTGCTCAAAATTTACCGGAACGTCATTTTTAAAAGTGAGGATATAAGTATTGCGGATTAAATCGGTTTTAATTTCGCCGATAAAAGGAAGCGTACGCAGCGCTTTTTCGGTTGATTTAGCGCAAAGGGCACAGGTTAAACCGCTAACCTGTAATTCGGCTTTGGTGAATTGCGCTTTTGCCGCTGTTACCGACAGCGCGAATATGATGATGAATATTTTAAGGGTTTTCATGTTGATCTTTTTGAATTAATTGTTTGAAAATAAACTGCTGATAGGGTTTACTGTGTTAAAACAATTAAAAGATCAGATACGAAAGATGCAATTTTTAATGAAGGTGGCAATGCGCTGCACCGGCGGATCCGGCGGGCCCCGGTCATAAAACCTATCCGAAACCGATATTGGCAATGCCGGGAAAAGACTGCTTAAGGATAAATGGGGTAACTCAAAGCCAAATACTTTAGCGAGGAAAGAGGTAGCTTCGGCCTGGTGAGCGTCTTTTACCTTTACTTCCAACTGCTTGTCTTTACAGCATTTCATTTTACCGGCGGCTTTATCCATACCGCAGTTAACCGCCGGCGAATCTATCTTCACCGAAGCCACATAATCCCCGCAGATATGAAAGTTAAGCGCAAAGCCCAATACTGTAACGATGTACAGCATAGTGAGCAATATAGCGCCGGTCTTTTTTACCATATAACAAAAGTAAGCGATTAACTTATTGATTGCAAGTGGATTTTATTGGGCGCGGAAGGATGTTATTAATAAAAGGTTAAAATCGCATATGCTCACACAAAAAATCCCCGGCCTTGCGCCGGGGATTTTTAAAACTATTAACTGATCTTATTAATCTTTTATTGAGCCTGCTGTTTGGCCTGCTCTTTCATTTTATCGTTAGCCACAATGGTAATTTCCACACGGCGGTTTTGCGCGCGGCCATCGGCGGTGCTGTTATCGGCAATCGGTTCGCTTTCGCCTTTACCGGTTACTGTCATACGAGATGAAGCTACATTACCTGCCATTAGATATGACTTAACAGCTTCGGCGCGTTTTACAGATAATGTCTGGTTATAACTTTCTGACCCGGTGTTATCAGTATGGCCGATGATGGTTATGTTGGTTTCCGGATTTTTTTGCAATGAAGCTGCCAGGTTTTGCAGGTTGGTTTGCGCTGCTGGTTTCAGGTCAGATTTATTGGTATCAAACAAAATACCCGAGTCAAATTTCACCAAAATACCCTCGCCTTCGCGGGTTACTGTAGCGCCCGGAACGGTTTGTTTAATTTCGGCAGCCTGCCTGTCCATATTACGACCGATAAAAGCACCTGCGCTACCGCCAACCGCGCCACCAATAATAGCGCCCAAAGCGGTATTACCTGCGGCTTTACCAATAAATGCACCTACGGTACCACCGGCACCAGCGCCAATGGCCGCACCTTTTTGAGTTTTAGTAAGTGAATTACATCCGGAGCCTAATAATCCTGTAGTAGCCAACGCTACACCAAGGGTAGCTATTTTTATCTTTAGCGTTCTCATTGTACTTGTATAAATGTTTTACACAACAACCGTTACAAAGCAGATGCCAAAGCCATGGTATGGCATTATTGTAAATCAGCAATGATAAATATGCACTTGTTTACATGTTATGCAATAATTTGCTAATTATTAGTAAAGTAAATATCAATAAAGTAAAAAGCATTTTTACGTTGCGCTACTAACCGACCGGTTTTTAGTACAGTTTTAACAGTAATATTGCTGGTACAGGGCAATTTGACAGGCGGGCCAACGTTTTATTGCACTATGATCAGGGTGCCCGGTAAGATTAATTTAAAAGTAGTGCCCACGCCTTTTTCGGAAATGACGTCGATTTCGATATCATGAAACAGGGCGATCGATTTTACAATGGGCAAGCCAAGGCCGAAACTATCCTGCTGCAGGGCCTGCCTTAATTTTTTAAAGCGGTTAAAAATGAGCGGTATAACATCCGCTTCAATGCCTATGCCTGTATCGGTTACGCTGATCACATATTTATCATGTACCTGTACGCCGGTTATGTTAATGTTTCCTCCCTGGTTGTTATATTTAATAGCGTTATTGACGAGGTTAAAAAACAGGTTAAACAGCAAAAACTTATTGATATTGACAAATTGCCAGTTAACAGGTACCGTCATTTCATAACTGATATCTTTATCCTGCAGGCGGATGGAGATCTCATCATAAACATCCTGCAATAACCCGGCAACCGATGCGGTGTCTTCTTTTAAAAACTGATCGTTTTCAATCTGCGAGATCAGGAGCAGGGTTTTGGTGATGCTTTTAAGACGGTTTAAAATCCGCTGCATTTCCAGCAGGCGCGTTTTCACATCATCATTAATATCCTCCTCCTCAAACATGTTTTCAATTTTTGATTGCAGGATGGATATCGGTGTCATCAGTTCGTGCGAGGCGTTAGATATAAATTCCCGCTCTTTATGAAATTTATCAGCAATGGTTTCAATCATGTTATGGATGCTGATATCCAGGTGCTCAAAATCGGATGTGGTGGTGCGCACTTTACGGTACGAATTAAAATTCGGGAATTTTTGCCCAACCAGTTTTGTTTTAATAATAAGCCGAAGCGGTTTTAACACATACGTTGAATAAACCTGGTCGGCCAGTACGGTAAGCAAAATCATGCCCAGCAAAACCTGGAAGGCGATATTTTGCAGCGGCGCGCTGGTTTCGTCGAGCGTATCAACGCTTTTGCCTATTTCCAGCAGGTAGTTTTTGTTTTTTATTTTGAAGGTATGGCTTAAAATACGGTACTCCAGGGTATCTCCTTCGCTAAAAAGACGCTTTCCGCGTTTAATGGTATCTAAATAATAATCAGGGTCAACCTCATCCAAACTAATGTATTCTTCCTTAAGCGGCAGGTAGCTGCCATAGGCCTCACCGTTTTCAATGTAGGTTTCAATACCCCGGCTTTTTACTATTTGTAGCAGCTTGTTTTTTTGTTTGATAAGCTGGCTGTCAACATAATTACGGCTGATGTTTTTAATCAATACAGGTAACAGCAATACAAACAGTATCACGATCACCAGTTTGGATATGGCGTTAAAAAGCGTAAGTTTTGTTCCTAATTTCAAATACTCAGGCGTTGATCTTTATTTTATAGCCCAGCCCGCGTACCGTTTCCAGCCAATCGGGCGGGGCAAAGGCATTTAATTTTTTGCGGATATTTTTTATATGGGCGTCTATATAATTGCTATCGTAATCATTAATTACAACGCTGCCCCAAATATGTTCGCTTAGCTGCATACGGGTAAGCGTACGGTTTTTATGCAAAATTAAATAGGCAATCAAGTCAAATTCCTTTTTGGTGATGGTATTGATAACGCTGTTATAGTACGATATGGTACGTGCCGTTAAATCAATCAGGAAGCCGCCCAATTCAACAATGTTATTTTTAACCCCAAACTTACGGCGCACAATAGCTTGCATACGGCTTTGCAATTCCAATAATGAAAACGGTTTGGGCAGGTAATCGTCCGCCCCAAGGTCAAGGCCTTTTATACGGTCGTTAATTTCGGCGCGCGCTGTAAGGATGATGCAGGCCGCCTCTGGATCGTGCTTCTTAGCTTCCCTAAGCAGGTCAAGCCCGTCGTAATCGGGCAGGCCCAGGTCTATCAATATAAAATCGTACAGGCTGGTAGCAATTTTTTCGGAGGCCGAGATGCCGTCGAAACAAACCTCGCAAACATAATTATAGTTAGTGAGGAAAATTTCCAGTTCGCGGGCCAGCGCGGTTTCGTCTTCTATTATTAAAACATTCATACCTAATAAAAAACGTAGTAAAAGGTTAGGTTATAAAATGATTCGCGGCGGTTAAGCAACACGCCCTCCACGTTAACCGGGATAGAGTACTTGTACGAAAACTCGAAGGTGTAATGCGGCCGGTTATAAGCCACAGGTATTTTAAAGCTGTAATTAAGCATATTAAACCTGCGGTTGCGGGCGGCATACCTCGGGTCGAAGTGAGCCGCGATATTACTGGCCTCATCCCTGAAGTTATGATCGAGCGAGTAACGCTGCACAAAGTTTTGCGTACCTAAGATGAAATTGACAGCAGGGTTAAACGAAAGATAGTCCTGGTCATCAAAAATACTCCAGCTGCTTTCCCAGTATTTGGAGTGGCTTACGGTGACAAAAAAATCGTTCGATTTACCGAAAAGATAATCAAGTACAACGCTCGATTTAAGGTATTTCCAATCGTATGAGTTTTTGAAATTGATATCGTTTGACGAGGCCGATTTGATAACCTTTGCCGCATCCCTGGCAAAAAAGAACCGCGTATAACTGGCCGAGCCCGAAAACGCTTTCGAAAACTTATAAAAATAGCCGCCGCCCACATCAACCTCATCAACCGGGGCGTAACCCAAAACCTTAAATGCCGAACTGTACAGAAATAAGCCCGATTTGGTATTGTAAATCAAATCGGCAGTAACAAAAGGATATTTAACCGGACCGGTACGCCCAAAGAAAAGCACATCGCTGCCGTAACTTACCCCGGCAGATACCGAGCGTTTACGGATAATGGTATCAGAATCGGCTGTTAATTGATGCTTCGCTATTACAAAACCCAGGTTGGCAGGAGCACTGAAAGCAGTACCGCCGACAACTATCAATAAAAGCAAGCAAATATATTTCATCAATATGGTAGATTGTTTAATTGCCATTTCTCCTCGGTATTTCGGGCGGACGCTCCATCCCTTCGGGGCGGCGCTGCCTTTTTGGTTTAGGTTTGGGCGGCGTGGCGGCATCGTCATCAACCGTGGCTGGTTTGGCCTGTTTTTTAGCCTTGGCTATCTCCTTAATTTTCTTCCTTTCCTCCTCCTGCTGTTTTTTTGTTTTGTTGGTGGTATCGGCCAAAGTTTTTGGATACAACGCCGTAACCGGTATTTTGTTACCCGCCGAAACGGTTAACGGAATATCTTTAACGTTTGCGCTGGCGAATGATATACGTGGTGCAAATATCAATAACAATACAATATACGCAAACCACTTTATCATTGAGGAGAAGAAAAGCTTAAAAATATTTTCAAATTTCGACCAAATTAAACTTTATTGCAAAAAGCTGACAGAGGCGTTAAATAAAAAATCAGTTACACCGGCACTAACCGTACCCATGTAACTGAGGCAAAAAAATCTTAATTATGATGTAGGTTTAATAATATCTGATTGAGTTGAGCTATACTTACAGGCTTATATCCTTTGAAGTATAAACACGGCTCTGGTCATCTATAATAATACAGCCAACCTGGTTAAGCTGGTTGATCAGGTATAAGCCCGCGTTAACGCCCATGCTTAAGATGGGTGTCGCCATGGCGTCGGCAAATTCGGCAGTGGGGCTTAGCATGCTTACGCTGCTGATTCCGCTAACCGGGAAACCCTTTTTAGGGTTAAGCACGTTAACAAATTTTTTGTTACTGATGCTGGCATATTTTTCGGCATTAACCGAGGTAGCGAAAGCCATGTTGCTGATCTCCAGATCGGCAAACGGTTGTTTAGCCTGCCCTGGGTCTGCATCGGCTACTGTCCATGGCATTGCGCCTGGTTGTAAGCCCCAGGTTAGCAGGTCGCCGCCTACATTAATTACACCGCTGTCAACGCCATTCATCTGTAAAACATATTTGGCCCTGTCGGCAGCGTAGCCTTTACCATTGGCGCCAAAACCAATCCGCATGTTGGCTTGTTTTAAAAAAACCGTTTGGTTTGCCGCGTCAAGTACAATGCTTTTATAGCTGGCCAAAGTTTTGGTTTGCTGCGTTGCCTTAACGGTTACATCGCCGTGATCTTCATTTTTATCGGTAAGATAAGTGATATCAAAAGAACCGTAGGTAAGTTCTGAAATCTGTACCGCACGGCTGATGAGCCTGAAGGTTTCACCATCGGCTTTTACCGGCGCTATGCCTGCATTGCGGTTAATCTGGTTGATGCTGCTATCATCGCTAAACGCCGAAAGAAGTTTCTCAACGCGGTTTATTTCATCAACGGCAAGGTCAATTTGCTCATCGGCCAGCAGCGGGTTATTACCCACTACACTAATTTCAAATTTATCCCCCATTAAACGCACCGAACGCCTGTAGGTGGTTAAATTATCGGTTAAAGTTTTTATAGCCAGCATAAAATCAAGTTTTTAAGTTCCGTTTACACCATGTAGTGTTAAAAGCATTACGATAATAAAGCCGGTAACGCTACATATTACTTAACAGGAACTAAAGTAGGCCCGCTTTATGAAATTGAGATGAAAAAGCCTTTTCAATTACAGCAATTAACTGATTTTGACATTTTTTAACATTTGGGTGATAAAGGGATAGTTGGGGTGGGGAAAATTAAAAAATTCCTTTAATCCTACCCCACCCAAATCCCGGTTCATACAAGAATCCGTGTAATCCCCAACCGCCAAAATATCATCTGTGTTATCAACATCAGGTCAATTTCATGGTCTTAACATTTTTTTAATATAAAACATTTTCAATTGCAGTAAATTCTGTTTACGTTTGAATTTTTTCTTGATGTAGCTTCAAATAATTTTTTACCTGAGAAGCACATGTTACGCGTAGACAGTTCCAAGCCATGCCAAATTATTTATGCTATCGCCAAGCATGACTACCTGTCGTATGTTATTGAGCCTCATATAGTTCAACTTAATCCCAATGGTGAGTTTTCCCTAACACACCAGCGTCTTTTCTCCAACACGGCCAAAGAGTTTTGCGAGTTCCTGGATGATACCGATCTCAAACTCATCAAACTTTTGGAAGAGATGGAGCAAGGCAACGTGATTAAGAAATATTATAAAAAGCCCATCCGCCCTTTCGAGTTTTTCTCAAAGATCTTCAACGAGCAAATGTTCGATATGATCCGCCCTAAAATTGAGAAGCGCATTGCCGAAGCTTTGGGCCTGCTTTGCAGCAAACAGGTTTACCAGATGAGCAAGGAAGGCTACCCTGCCGAGCGTAAATTGCAGCTGGCTACCGAAGCCGCTTCGGTGCTGTTCCATTTCAGGCGCAATGAGGAGGAGATCAGGTACTTTCCTACCATTAAGTACCAGGGCATGCGCATTGAGTTTATGTTCAAAAATGCCGAAATCATCTGTAACCACCCGGCCTGGATGCTGCTTGATGATACCCTGTATTATTTTGATAAAGAGATAGAGGGTAAAAAACTGCAGCCGTTTTTAAACAAGCGTTACATTGCCATCCCCAAATCGTCTGAGCAATCGTACTTCGAAAAGTTTGTTACCCCGTTGATAGAAAAGCATAATGTTTATGCCGAAGGTTTTACCATTAATACCGAAAAATATGATGCCCGCCCTGTATTAAAGCCTATTTACGTTGAGGGGGGCACATCGCAGCTGCAGCTTTCGTTTAAATACGCGGGTTATACCTTCCCCTATGGCGATGGCAGGAACATTTCGGTACGGATGGAAAAAACAGGCGATGATTATCTGTTTCACCGCATCAAACGCTCAACCACCTGGGAGAAAGGCAAGATGCAGCAGTTGGAGCAGATAGGCCTGCAGGTTACTTCGTCATTATTTCAAAACCTGGAAGTTGCCGGGCATAGCGATGATGACGACCGCTCATTTTCGATTTTTGAATGGCTTAACCAACACCACGACCAGCTCATTAAAGAGGGCTTTGTGCTTGAGCAGCCCGAAGGCCAGAAACGCTATGTATTTGGCAGCAGTAAAATTGAACTGGAAGTTACCGAAAATAACGACTGGTTTGATATTAATGCCATGGTAACCTTCGGCCCGTACCGCATCCCCTTTATCCAGCTAAAAAACCATATCCTTAACCATAAAAAGGAATTTATACTGCCTTCGGGCGAAATTGCCGTAATTCCTGAAAAATGGTTTTCGCAATACGGTAACCTGCTGCACTTTACCGAGGGCGGCAACGATCTGAAACTTCGCCGCCACCACATTGGCATGGTTACCGATTTAGCCGAGGGCGAGATGGCCAACGTTACCATGAACCGCAAGCTGCAAAAGCTTACTGATTTTGACGAGCTTGAGGACGCGCCCATGCCTGCCAACTTTGCAGGCAGCTTAAGGCCTTACCAAAAGGCGGGCTACAACTGGTTCCATTTTTTAAAGCAATATCATTTTGGCGGCTGCCTGGCCGATGATATGGGCCTGGGCAAAACCGTACAAACGCTTTCGCTGATCCAAAAACATAAGGAAGACACCGAAAACAATGGCGGCAAGGCAACATCGCTGGTCATCATGCCAACCTCGCTGATTTATAACTGGCTTAACGAGGCCCGCAAGTTTGCCCCCCAATTAAGGCTCATGGTACATACAGGTACCATGCGTTACCGCAGCGCCGAAGTTTTTGCCAATTACGATGTTGTGATCACCACCTACGGCATCAGCAGAATAGACATCGAAATATTTAAAGATTTCTTTTTTGATTACGTAATCCTGGATGAAAGCCAGAATATCAAAAACCCGTCGTCTAAATCGTACCAGGCGGTAAAGCAGCTTAAATCGCGCTTTAAGCTGATATTGAGCGGAACCCCGGTAGAAAATTCGGTGAACGATTTGTGGACACAGATGAGTTTCATTAACCCCGGCTTACTGGGTTCGCAACAGTTTTTTCAAAACGAGTTTGTAACCCCTATCGAAAAAAAGAAGGATGAAGACAAGGCCCGTAAACTGCAGGCCCTGATCAAACCTTTTGTATTGCGCCGCACCAAAGAGCAGGTAGCCACCGAGCTGCCGCCAAAAACGGAAAACCTGTTTTATTGCCAGATGACGGAAGAACAATCGTCGGTATATGAGCAGGTAAAATCCGATTACCGCAACGAATTGCTGAAAAGCCTGGAGGATGGCACCTTCGCCCAAACACAGATCCAGGTATTACAGGGCCTGATTAAGCTGCGCCAGATAGCCAATCACCCGGTAATGATTGACGATGATTACGAGGGCGACAGCGGTAAGTTTGAAGATGTGGTGCATACGCTGGGCAACGTGCTGGACGGCGGCCATAAAGTGCTGATATTTTCACAGTTTGTAAAACAGCTTACCATTTATCGCGAGCATTTTGACCGTACAGGCATCCCTTACGTGTATCTTGACGGCGCTACCCAAAACCGGGGTGATGTGGTGAAGCAGTTCCAGGAGGATAAAAAAACCCGTGTATTCCTCATCTCGATAAAAGCAGGCGGCGTAGGCTTAAACCTTACCGAAGCCGATTATGTATTTATCCTCGACCCATGGTGGAACCCGGCTGTAGAGCAGCAGGCTATCGACCGTACGCACCGCATCGGCCAAACCAAAAACGTATTCATTTATAAGTTTATTACCAAAGATTCGGTTGAAGAGAAGATTCTGGCCCTGCAGCAGCGCAAGCTAAGTTTATCAAGGGCATTGATCACCACCGAGGAAAGCTTTATCAAATCGCTCACGGCGGAAGATATCAGGGAGATTTTGGGTTAACATTTATTGGCCTAACTCATCAGCATGCCGAGACTGCTTTGCGGCGTTGGGTATCATAGCAATTATAAAAACCGTAATAAATAAAGCGCGCCTTTACTACAACTTCAAGTTTTGGACGGGTTACAATTGAATATGCTTTTTGTTGGCAGTTTTAGTCAAAACTTAAAAGCAGGAAGCCCCAAAACATTTTAACAACATATTGATTTATGTTGTTATGACAACAAAAACTTACCCCGGAAAACCCTACCCCCTCGGTGCGAGCTGGGATGGCGAAGGCGTTAATTTTGCCCTTTTTGCCGACTATGCAACCGGCGTTGAGCTTTGCCTTTTTAAAGGCGAAACCGACGAAGTTGAATACGAGAAAATTAAATTAACCGAACGTACCCACCAGATCTGGCACGTATATATCCCCGGCGCTAAACCCGGTTTACTGTATGGTTATAAAGTATCAGGCCCGTTTGAACCCGAAAACGGCCATCGCTTTAACAACAATAAATTACTGATCGATCCTTACGCCAAATCAATCGCGGGGCGTATTGACTGGCACGACGCCTTGTTTGCCTACAATATAGGCGACCCTGACGCCGATCTCAGCTTCAGCGAGTTGGATAGCACGCCATTTATCCCCAAATCGGTTGTTGTTGACCCTGAATTTGATTGGGAAGATGATCAGCCGCTGCGGATCCCCTATCATAAATCCATTATCTACGAAACCCATGTTAAGGGTTTTACCATTCAAAACACCGAAATCCCGGAGGAGATCAGGGGCACTTATGCCGCCCTGGCACATCCGGTAACAATTAAATACCTCCAGGAATTAGGCATAACCGCCGTGGAGCTGATGCCCGTACACCAGTTTGTGAACGACAGGGGCTTACTTGACAAAGGGCTTACCAATTATTGGGGTTACAACACCATCGGTTTTTTTGCACCTGATGTTAAATACTCAGGGTCGGGCGTTTTGGGCGGACAGGTGAAAGAGTTTAAAGAAATGGTGAAGGCCCTGCATAAAGCAGGCATAGAGGTGATACTTGACGTGGTTTATAACCATACCGCCGAAGGTAACCAGATGGGGCCTACAATATCATTTAAAGGCATTGATAACTCCTCATACTACCGCCTTACTGATGATAACAAGCGCTATTATATGGACTATACGGGTACAGGCAATACGCTGAACGCCATGCTGCCTAATGTGCTGAGGTTTATTATGGATAGCCTGCGCTACTGGATAACCGAGATGCACGTGGATGGCTTCAGGTTTGACCTTGCCGCCACGCTGGCCCGCGAACTGCACGAGGTTAACCGCCTGAGCGCCTTTTTTGATATCATACACCAGGACCCGGTAATATCGCAGGTAAAACTTATTGCCGAACCCTGGGATGTGGGTGAGGGCGGCTACCAGGTAGGCAAATTTCCGCCGGGCTGGGCGGAGTGGAACGGAAAATACCGCGACTCGATCCGCGATTACTGGATAGGCGCCGACAGCATGCTTGGCGAGTTTGGGCAACGGCTTACAGGCAGCCCTGATCTGTACCAGGACGACTACCGCAAGCCTACGGCCAGCGTTAACTTTATTACCGCCCACGATGGTTTTACCCTGAACGACCTCGTATCCTACAACGAGAAACATAACGAGGCCAACGGCGAAGACAATAACGATGGCGAAAGCCATAACCGCTCGTGGAATTGCGGGGCCGAAGGCCCTACCGACGATGCGGCGATCATCGCGCTGCGCGCACGGCAAAAACGTAATTTGCTGGCCACACTGTTCCTGTCGCAGGGGGTGCCTATGCTGGTGGCGGGTGATGAGTTTGGCCGCACGCAAAACGGCAACAACAACGCCTATTGCCAGGATAATGAAATTTCGTGGCTTAACTGGGCCGAAGCCGATCATGAACTGCTGGAATTTACCAAAAAGGTGATCAAATTGCGCAAGCAACACCCCGTTTTCCGCAGGCGCAAATGGTTCCAGGGCTTGCCGATTAAAGGCAAGGGGCTGGAAGATATAGCCTGGTTTTTACCAGAGGGTAGTGAAATGAGCGAAGAAAACTGGAACCATGGTTTCGCCAAATCATTAGGGGTGTTTTTAAACGGTCGCGGTTTACACCACGTTGGTCCTAAAGGCGAGCCCGTTATTGACGATAGTTTCTATATTATTTTCAATGCCCATCATGAGGCGCTGGATTATGTGATGCCGCCTAAAATTTATGGCGACGACTGGAAAAAGATCCTGGATACGGCCGATGATCATGTAGAAGAACAGGTATTGAACAATGATGAAAAAATAACGGTTCAGGGCCGTTCGATAGTTTTATTGCAACACCCCATTATAACACATGAATAACAAACCAACGCCCGGTGTGCGGTTTAAAGAAAACCGGGCCGAAATAGCCGTTTGGGCGCCCCATGCAAAAAAGGCGGCAATAGTTCTTAACGATGGTAACATGCTTGATCTTAACCCTAAAGATCATGGCTACTGGGTGTTAAATACCCCGGCGCTGCGCCCGGGTGATGGCTATCGCTTTAAGCTGGATGGCGGCGAACCGCTGCCCGATCCGGCTTCGCTATCGCAACCGGACGGCGTACATGGGGCCTCCAGGGCTGTTGACCTGCATCAGTTTAACTGGACAGATACCGGTTGGCAAAACCCCGATCTGGAACAATACCTCATTTATGAGCTCCATACCGGTACCTTTAGCCAGGCAGGAACATTTGATGGCGTTGCCGAAAAGCTTGGCTATCTGAAAGATCTGGGTGTTACTGCTATCGAGATCATGCCGGTTGCACAATTTCCGGGAGGGCGCAACTGGGGGTACGATGGCGTATTTCCCTATGCTGTTCAAAATACCTACGGCGGCGCCCGCGGTTTGGCAAAGCTGGTAGATGCCTGCCATCAACATGGCATAGCCGTAATACTGGATGTGGTTTATAACCACTTTGGGCCCGAGGGTAATTATATGGGCAGTTATGGCCCGTACTTTACCGGTAAATATCATACGCCCTGGGGCGATGCCCTTAATTTTGACGATGCCTGGTGCGATGAGGTGCGGCATTATTTTATCCGGAATGTACTGATGTGGTTCAGGGATTTCCATATCGACGCGCTGAGGCTGGATGCCGTACACGCCATTAAAGATTTTGGCGCCAAACATATCTTGAAGGAAATAAGGGAAAATGTGGATGAGCTGATGGCCCAAACAGGCCGTAAACATCATCTTATTGTTGAGCTTGATCTGAACGACCCCATATTCATCGACCCCGCAGAAAAACGAGGCTACGGTATGGATGCCCAATGGATTGATGAATTTCATCATGCCTTACGGGTAACCGCGGGCGAAAAACGCGACGGCTATTATTCGGATTTTGAAGGCATAGCGCATCTGGCCAAATCCTATAACAGCGCCTATGTTTACGATGGCATTTATTCGCCGGGAAGGTTAAAAACATTTGGCGCTAAGGCTAATGATAATCCGGGCAGCCAGTTCATTGTGTTTTCGCAAAACCATGATCATGTAGGCAACCGCATGCTCGGCGAACGCAGCAGTAAGCTGTTTAGCTTTGAAATGCAGAAGCTGATGGCCGGTGCCGTAATGGTAAGTCCCTTTATCCCGATGTTGTTTATGGGCGAGGAATGGGCCGAGCCTAATCCCTTTCAATATTTTGTAAGCCATACCGACCCGGAACTGGCCGATGCCGTGCGCAAAGGCCGTAAGGCCGAATTCGCTTCATTTCATACGGAAGAGGAGGCGCCCGACCCGCAGGCGGTTGAAACCTTTAATAGTTCAAAACTGCAATGGGATTTACTGAACAAAGAAGGGCACCGGCAAATGCTGGGTTTTTACCAGGCCCTGATCCGCATCCGGAAACAATTGCCCGCGCTGGCAACCCTCAACCGGAAAAATTTAAAAACCATCGTTAATGAAACCGAAAAAACACTGTTGTTGCAACGCTGGCATGGCGGGCAATCTGTGTTTTGCCTGATGAATTTTTCGGACGGGGAACGCCCGGTGAGTTTCCCTGAAAACGCGGCCTGCAGCATCGTACTCAACTCGGCCGATACGGAATGGAATGGCCCCGGCCGGGCAGCAGCGGGATATATCAGGCCGCAATCTATCATTATATATGAAAGCAGCAATGTTTAATCCTGTAAGTACATATCGCATCCAGTTTCATAAAGGTTTTACTTTTCGCCATTTTGAAAAAATAATACCCTACCTGGTAAAACTGGGTATCAATACCATTTACGCCTCGCCGGTATTTAAAGCCGTACCCGGGAGTAACCACGGTTACGACGGGACAGATCCTCTGCAGATCAACCCGGAAATAGGTACGCTTGAGCAGCTCAAAAAAATCACGGCTAAACTGAAAGCCAAAGGCATCAGCTGGATCCAGGATATTGTGCCTAACCACCTGGCCTATCACCCCGATAACGCCTGGCTGATGGACCTGCTTGAAAACGGGCCACAATCGGCGTATAAACACTATTTTGAACAAAGTATTGATGATCCGCAGCTTTTTGAGGGGCCTATCATGGTGCCCTTTCTGGGTGATGACGCCGATGCGGTTATTGATAACGGGGAACTGAACATCGTAAGGCAAAAAGGCAGACTGTTCTTTAATTATGCCGGTAGCTACTGGCCGCTGCAACCGGCATCCTATCCGCCTAAAAACAAACCGCTAAGTGTTGTTAACCAGGATAAAGCGCTGTTAAAGCAGATTGCCGGGCAGCAGCATTACCGGCTTTGCAGCTGGAAAGAAACAGACCGGCAAATCAACTTCAGGCGTTTTTTTACGGTGAACGGGTTGATTTGTATCAATATTCAGCACAACGAGGTTTTTAACCATTTTCATCAGCTTATCCACTCGCTATTACAGGAAGATGTGATACAGGGTTTACGCATCGACCATGTGGATGGGCTGTATGATCCTGAAAAGTACCTGCAGCAATTGCGCGGCCTGGCCGGCCCGGATGCTTATATCATCGTAGAGAAGATATTGGAGCATGGAGAAGAAATGCCTGCATGGCCTGTTGAGGGAAATACGGGGTATGATTTTTTAGCCGTGGTTAATAACCTGCTTACCAACCGCAAAAGCGAGCCGGTTTTTACCGCCTTTTATCAAAAACTTTCACAAATTACCACGCCTGTACAGGAACAGATCAGGCGGAAAAAAGCCTACATATTGCATCATCAAATGGCGGGCGAACTGGAAAACCTCAGCCGCCTGTTTAAAACGCTCGGCTTTGCCAAAAAAACGGATATATCCCAAGATGAGCTAAAAAAAGCGATCGCGCAGTTATTGGTGTACTGCCCCGTTTACAGGTATTATGAAGATCATCCGCCGATAAAAACAATCTTCAAAGAGATCATCAGTAACCACCCCGAATTGAAACCCGCGGTTACCCTGTTAAAAAAGGCCTGGCAAAAAGAGGCGAACCCCGATGCCACCAGGTTTTTCAGGCGATGCATGCAGTTTACCGGGCCGCTGATGGCCAAGGGGGTGGAAGATACGCTGATGTATACCTACAACCGTTTTATTGCCCATAACGAGGTTGGCGATACGCCCGACACCTTCGGCCTGTCGGTAAAGTTTTTTCACAAAACCATGAAAAAGCGATTGAAAGACTGGCCCTTATCAATGAACGGCACATCCACGCACGATACCAAACGCGGCGAAGATGCCCGGGCACGGCTTAATGTGATAACTGATATCCCGGACGAATGGATAGTAAAGGTTACCGAATGGCGGGAGCTTAACCAGCATCTGAAACAAAATAACGTGCCCGATGCCAACGACGAATATTTTATATACGAAACCTTGCTTGGTACTTACCCTATGCCGGGGCAGGATGAGGATAATTACCCGGAACGGATACAACAATACCTCGAAAAAACACTAAGGGAAGCCAAGCTGCATTCGGGCTGGGCCGAACCCAACGAGGAATATGAAACCGGAACCATGCAGTTTGTAAAAGAGCTGCTTAAAAAGCGGGGCGATTTTTGGCAAAGCTTTAAGGCATTCCATCAAAAGGTCGCGGGTTTTGGCGTAGTTAACTCGCTTGCGCAACTGCTGTTAAAATTAACCACCCCCGGCATTCCCGATATTTACCAGGGATGCGAACTGTGGGATTTAAGCATGGTTGACCCGGACAACCGCCGCCCCGTTGATTATGAACTCAGGAGCGGGTGGTTAGCTGAGGCGGCTGATCTAACCGAACTTTGGGAAAATAAATTTACAGGGCAAATTAAACAACGGCTGCTTCAGCAGGTATTGCAGCAGCGTAAAACAGCCCCGCTATTGTTTGCAGAGGGCGATTACATCCCGCTGCAAACTACGGGTAAATTTAAAACCAACGTGCTGGCCTTCGCCCGTAAATATAAGGGCACCTGTTATGTGGTAGCTGTTCCGTTGGGAATGGCCGCCATCAGCGATGACCTATCGGCTGTTGAATGGGAAGATACGGCCATCATTTTACCGGATGGGCTGCCTGCAGGATATGAAAATGTGCTGTTGAAAGCGAAAGATAACGCTACCGGCCAAATATTGATTTCATCTATATTTAAAAAACTGCCGGTTGCCCTGTTAAAGTTTGAAAACGCGCCTAATGCGCGTGGTTCTGGTGTATTGGCTCATATCACATCGCTGCCTTCGGCCTTTGGCGCCGGAGACCTGGGCCCCAATGCCAAAGCCTTTGCTGATCTGCTTCACCGGTCGGCACAAAAATACTGGCAAATCCTGCCGCTGAGCCCGGTAAATGATAAAGCACAGTTTTCGCCTTACAGTTCATGGTCGGCCATGGGGGGCAATATTTCGCTGATCAGCCCGGAGTTATTGGTTGCCGACGGTTTGTTGAACCAGTCCGATCTTGATCCTTATACCGAAGATGGCAGCGATAGGGCCAGCCTGGCTACCACCGCGCGGGTAAAACAATTGCTGCTTGATAAGGCCTGGAAAAATTATGTTGCCGGCAATGCCGTTTGGCTAACAGATTTATTCGCGGTTTTTTGTAAAAACGAGGATTACTGGCTCAATGATTTCGCGCTGTACCCGGTGCTGAAATCTGCGCATAAAGGATTGCCGTGGCACCAGTGGCCCGCCAAATACAAAACGCGTAATACCAGGGCGCTGCACAATTTCGGCCTCAAAAACAGCCTGAAAATAGAGCAGGTTAAATGGCAGCAATTTATCTTCGCCCGGCAATGGAAAAAATTAAAGCAGTATTGCAATGAGTTTGAGATCAGCATCATTGGCGACCTGCCGTTTTATGTAGCCTACGATTCGGTGGATGTTTGGGCCAACCCTGAAATTTTTGAACTGGATAAAAGCGGCGAAATGCAGTATGTTGCCGGTGTTCCGCCTGATTATTTTAATGCCGACGGGCAACTTTGGGGGATGCCGGTTTTTAACTGGGAAAAACTAAAGCAGCAGGGTTACGATTGGTGGGTTAAACGCATCCGAAAAAATATCCAATTGTTTGACATCGTTCGGCTCGACCACTTCAGGGCATTCTCCTCATACTGGTCGGTACCGGCAACTGAAAGTACCGCGGTTAACGGCCAATGGAAAACAGGCCCGGGCGATGATTTATTTAAGGCGCTGAAGAAACAGCTTGGCCATCTCCCTTTTATTGCCGAAGACCTGGGCGATATTGACGGGGCAGTTTACGCCTTGCGTGATAAATGGCAACTACCCGGCATGAAAGTATTACAGTTTGCCTTTGGCGAAACCGCCAGATCCACCCACACGCCGCACAACTACACGCCAAACCATGTGGTTTACACGGGCACGCATGATAATAATACCACACGCGGTTGGTTTGAAGATGAAACCGATCAAAAGGTTAGGGACCAACTGGAACGCTATGCGGATGTTAAGGTAAAAGCTAAAAACGTTAACGAGTTGTTGATTAAAGCGGCCTTCGCCTCGGTAGCCAATATAGCCATAGTACCCATCCAGGACCTGCTTGGCTTAGGCGGAAACGCCCGCATGAACCTGCCTGCCACTACAGATGGCAACTGGGCCTGGCGCCTCACCTCTGCCGACCTGGAAAATCTGCCCGTAAAAAAACTTAAAAAGTGGACCATCCTTTATAACCGGAGCTGATTTCAGCTTCGGTTATTTAATTCTGAAAGAGATACGGGGCCTTTTACGCGCGGGCTGCGCTTCACTTTCCTGGTTATCTGCAGGCCTAACCACAATGTTACGGTCATCAATAGCGGCGCCATCCAGCTCTTTAATGGCCAATTGGGCGCGTTGCGCATCGGCCATTTCTAAAAAGCCAAACCCTTTGCTTTTGCCGTTCTCCATTACAATTTTAGATGATAATACCACGCCAAATAAGGCAAATAACTGGCGAATTCCCTCGTTGGTGATATGATACGGTAAGTTTGCAATAAATATTTTCATGGGGATCAGTATTTAAAGCCGCCTTTACAGGCTGCATCGTGATTTTTATAACAGCGCAAAAAAAATGTTTGTTTAAAAAAATCAAAATAATACTCAAAAACAGGCACTGTGATGACATTGGGTAATGTATAGCCAAAAATCCCCGGCCATCTATCCTCTATAACGGATAAACAACCAGGGACGGTATAAAAAGGGTGGAATGGGGGGGCTAATAGGATTTTAAGCTTGTTTTCCCATCTTTAAAAGGACATTTCAGGTTTCCTGTCGGCTTGCTGAAATTTAGCTGCTTAAACCGGTTCTTTCAAACTGACAATACAAACTTACTATTTACAAGGCACTCCTTTTTAGCGTATAAATACTTAAAAGTTGTTATACGTATTTGTACCTGTATTAGCGGGGTTTATGGGATCGATGGATAAAACTTATAATTATTGTATGTTTTAATTTTGGAGATTACGTTACTAAGAGACAATTATAGATTTATCTTACGCTTCGGTATGCCTATCTTTAAACCATGCACCACCACGAATTTCTGCCCCCGCCGCAACTTCGGGATGCCATTAAATGTTTCTGGCACAACAGGAGGGAGGCCCGCGCACAGCAGCCCGGCTTTGAAGTGCAGCCGGATGGTTACGCCGAAATTATTTTTTATTTCGGCGAGCTGAGCAAGGTACACGAAAACGGCGCACTGCAATTGCTGTCGTCGCCCTTGATGATGGGGCTGCTTAACCGGCCTGTTAATTTTCACACCGAAAACCCTTTGGATATTATCGGCATCCGGTGTTACCCCTGGGCGGTGTTTGATTTGCTCGGGCTCCCTTCGGGCAAAAACGAAGTTCAAACCTTTCGGCACCCTATAGCCGGCCTCCAGGATATATTGGGCGCTTATATAGAAACAGGCGATATTGAGGGCGCCATGGCCGAACTTGGGCGATATTTTATCAGCGCTCACCAAAATATCGCCGCGGGCAGCATGCTTTTTAAAGCGGGGCAGGCCATGCGCCGGGCAAACGGAACCCTGCCGGTAAGCGAGGTGGCCGCGGCGGCCCATGCAACCGTGCGCACGTTAGAAAGAAATTTTAAAACTTCTTCGGGCCATACGGTAAAAAATGTATCGGCGCTGATGCGTTTTGAACAGGTGCGCAACCGCCTGTGGCACAGCCCCGAAGTAAACCTGGCCGGTTTGGCCCATGAGCTGGGCTATACCGATCAATCGCATTTAAGCCGGGAGTTTAAGCGCTTTAGCGGTGCCCCACCGGCTGCCTTTGCGCGGGCGGCCAAAAAGGAAAGGCGGATGTTGCCGGGCTATTTTGTCGCGTTTGTACAATCCTGAAAGAGGGGCTTTCCTCAATTTTGTGCAGCAAAACATAGCCATATGCAAACTACACAAAAGCAACATACGTATGATGTAATCATTGCCGGGGCGGGTCCTGTCGGCCTGTTCCTGGCCTGCGAATTGGCATTAGCCAAATGCTCGGTTTTAATATTGGAAAAGGCCGAAGATCCCGCGTCTCCCCTTAAACAGTTGCCTTTCGGCGTACGCGGCCTCTCGGCGCCATCCATCGAATCGCTTTACCGCCGCGGCCTGCTCAGCCGGCTTGAGGTACATCAAAAACTTAAAAATCCACATCAAAACGCCAGGCAGGGCGCGGAGCGCCAGGTGGGGCATTTTGCCGGCATCCCCTTTACCGAAGGCAATATAGATACCTCGCGATGGGGACACCGGCTGGCGGGATCGCCGGAGGTAAGTATGCTCACCACCATGCACGAGATGGAAACCGTACTAAGCCGCCGCGCCGAAAGCCTTGGCGTTGAAATGAGGCGCGGTGTGGCCCTTGAAGGGTTTGAGCAGGATGATAGCGGTGTAACAGTATCCTGGGCAAATGACTCGTTTAACGGCAAATGGCTGGTGGGCTGCGATGGCGCCCGCAGCGTGGTACGCAAGTTGGCCGGCTTTGAATTTGCCGGTACCGAACCCGAATTTACAGGTTATTCCGCCAGCGTTGATATCGCCGATCCTGAGAAATTAAAATCGGGCCGCAACGTAACGCCCCAGGGCATGTACCTGCAATCGCAGCCCGGTTTTGTGGTGATCCAGGATTTTGACGGCGGCGCCTTTCATTCCGTAGAGCAGCCTATAACCCTGCAGCATGTACAGGAGGTACTGCGCCGGGTTTCTGGTACCGATGTTAGCCTTACCGCGCTGCACATGGCCACCACCTGGACCGACCGCGCCCGGCAGGCTACCCATTACCGGATGGGCCGCGTATTGCTGGTCGGCGATGCCGCACACATCCATTCGCCCCTGGGCGGACAGGGTTTAAACCTGGGCCTGGGCGATGCCATGAACCTTGGCTGGAAACTGGCCGCCACCATCAGGGGCACAGCCCCGAAAGGTTTGCTGGATACTTATTTTACCGAGCGTTACCCCGTTGGCATGAAGGTGCTGGATTGGTCGCGCGCGCAGGTGGCCATCATGAAGCCGGATGCCTGGAGCCGGGCGCTTCACGCCATTTTAAGCGACGTGATCAACACCCGCGACGGGGCCACTTACTTTGCCGCCAGGGTTTGGGGCATTCATACCCGTTATAACCTGGGCGGTAACCAGCCTTTATTGGGCTGCAGTGTACCGAACTTTGAACTAACCAATGGTACAAAGGTTGGTGAACTGATGCACGACGGCCGGGGGATATTGCTTGATTTTGAAGGAGACGAATCTCTTAAAGCCCTGGCTGCCGACTATAACTATCAGCTTAACTATGTTCCGGGCCGTGCCAGAGTTCAGTTGGGATTAAGCGCCTTGTTAATTCGTCCGGATGGGATTATCGCCTGGTCATCAAACGGCAAACCCGATTGTGTCGAATTGCAAAAAGCAGCAGATCGATGGTTTGTTAGGGTGTGATGACCGGAGGGTAGAGATTAGTGTTTTTGTTATTCTACAATGTTAGCCGGGACAACCCGTTTCCCGGTTTAACGTTTTTGGGGCCGGATACTAAGCCATTGGTGTAGTTTACTGTTTAATGATTGTTTAATGATGTAAAGCAGCACAAATTTATACCGGATAACACAATCAAAGTATAATTTTAAAACATCATGAAAACCTTCATCAAATCATTGCTGGTTCCCTTGTTTTGCACGCTTGTTTTTACTGCTCAGCCCGGCCGGGCGCAATCCTGGAGAAATGACCCCAACGTTGTGTATTACAAAGGCAGACCGGTTGACACTACAAAAGCCGTTTTAACACCCGAAATGCGCGCGTATATTACCCGGGCCGAACGCATTAAACAATTAGGGCGCGAGCACTTTTTATTGAATAACATGGGCGTTCAAAATATCGGCGTTCGTTTTGACAAAAAAAGCGAACTGTACGAAGGGTTGGGTAGCCGGGTAGGCGATAACGATTTCACAAGTATACTGATTGACGGCGAAGCGGGTGTGGAATTGGTAGCACAGGATGTGACCCCGCAGAATGCTAAAAATTATCTTTTCCGTGTAATACAAAATGACATGCGCGAACTGGTTGGCTGGACGGTGCCCAATCAGTTTAAAACTACCACAGATGGCAGATACGTGTATGCCTGGTTAGGGAAATTTAATTACCGGCCTAACCAGGTTTTACGGGTTGAAATATACAATGTTAAAAATTTCGGAGAGCAGGATGCCGTAACGATAGATTGGCGCAAAGTTGTAAAACCCCGGGTAGACGCCTATGTTGATTACTGGAGCCGGTCTTTTCACCCAATTGATAACGGACTTTTTTCCAGACCGCTTTATTCTAAATATAAACTCACAGTGCGATTGCGAAATGGTAAAGAAGTGCCCTTGTTTCCGCCAGACCTGGATTTTATCAAATCGACATCACCGCGGGATTTGAGGGTCAGGCTTGCCGATTCGGTGCAGCGCATGCAGTTTCTTTTAAAAAATGGAGAAAGGATCTATAATTACAAAGTATCATTGAAGCGGGATGCAGATGGTGTAAAAGACAGTATCAATCTCGGCGAAACCAATACAAGATTTTACCTGTACAAAGAGTTTTGGAAAACGCCCGGCAAATACCAGGTAACCTTTACCCCTAAAATATACCGGCATGGCGGCCAACCGGTTTATTTACTACGCAACCTGGCCACTAATATCAACTTTACGGTGTTGCCTGCCATCAATGTGCCGTTTACCCTGTCGGCAGCAGCTGTAATCAGTATTGTGGCGGGTGTTGTTTTAACGGCCGTACTCATCATCATTCTTTATCGCCGCAGGCAAAAACGCATATTGTTTCAGCAGGCACAAAGTAAAGAGATCATTAACCTGCAGTTAGCCTCGGTGCGGGCGCAGCTAAACCCCCATTTTGTGTTTAACGCGCTGGCCGGCATCCAAAACCTGGTTAACAAAAACCAAATGGAAAATGCCAACAAGTACCTGGTACGGTTTGCCCGCATTACCCGCAATGTGCTTGATGAAGGCAACCGCGAGCTTACTTCCATACAACATGAAATGGCGTTGCTGAATGATTACCTGGAGATGGAGCAAATGCGCTTTGGTTTCGCGTTCAGCATCAATACCAATGATGAGTTGATTGATCAGCAAATAGAAATACCTGCCATGCTGCTGCAGCCCTTTGCCGAAAACGCGGTTAAGCATGGTGTATCGGCCCTGCAACAAAGCGGTATGATCAAAATAGATGTTAACAGGGCAGATAGTACGCTGCTGCTAACGGTATGGGATAACGGAAAAGGGTTTGAACAACCGGTTAAAGCCGGTATAGGTATTGAGCTATGCGAAAAAAGGATAAAACTGCTGAATAGCATGTATAAAAATACCACTATATTGCTGCATAAAGGCCGCGAAAACAACGGTACCTTGATTACTATCGAACTAAAAAACTGGCTGTAAGGATGAAAGCGCTGCTGATTGATGATGAACCATCCAACATAGAAAACCTGCAACTGCTGTTAAAGCAATATACCCCTGCTGTAGAGGTTTGTGCCTGCGCCGGCAAGGTGAGTGATGGTATAGCCGCTATCAATAAATATAAACCGCAGCTGGTATTTTTAGATATCCAGCTGCACCGGCAATCAGGATTTGATTTGTTGAAGCAGTTAGAGAGTATCAACTTCGAGATCATTTTTGTAACGGCCTATAATCAATATGCTATACAGGCCATCAAATTTTCGGCCCTCGATTACCTGCTTAAACCTATTGATCCGGACGAGTTGAAAGCGGCTGTTGATAAGGCCGCTAAAGCGATAAACCTCAAACAAAACAATGAACGCCTTGCCCATATGCTTGGCTATTTAAAGGATGGCGGCAAAAAGCCGGGCCGGATCGCTCTGCCGCTTTTTGGCGAAACCCGTTTTATTGATATTGATGATATTGTGCGCTGCATGGCCGAGAGCTCATACACCCGCTTTGTATTACGGGGAGGCGAGCAAGTGCTGGTATCCAAAACGTTGAAAGAATACGCCGATCTGCTAACCGGTCACGGTTTTCTGCGGGCGCATCAATCGCACCTGGTAAACCTGGCGTTTATCAAAAGTTTGTTGAAAGAAGACGGCGGAACTCTGTTACTCACCGATAACACCAAAATACCGGTATCAAAACTTAACCGCGATAAGGTGAAGGAAAGGTTAATGGCCGGGTTTTAACCGTAATAACCAGTTCTGATACTTTATTAAAATGCGCCTTCGCGGTAATATCATTAAAAGCTAATTCTTCAGTATTGCTAACAATTCAACTTCCATAACCAATATAACAGCACCAAGCGGATGATCAGGATCGGCCGGTTGGTTGAGGAGATTTAGATCATAGCCTATGGGTGGAGGTATGGTAAACCTGTACCTGGCACCCGGGCTCATTAATTTAACCCCCTCGGCCAGGCCCGGGACCAAAGAAGACATGGAGAGGTCTACCGGCCCCACCACCAATACATCACCTTTTACTTCGTTGCCCACAATATTTGTTCTCGTAACCTTATACCTCACCCTGTCTGATAATGTAGGCTTGATGCCCGGTTTGGGTTGAAGAATTTCGTATTGGAGGCCGCTTGCTGTGGTAATTACACCGGGCTTTAACTTATTTTCGGCCAGATAGCGGTTTGCCTGTTCAACTTTAATGGCGGCAGCCTTTGCAGCCTTTTCCAGCTGGGCGGGCGTGGGCGGCGGTGGGGTTGTAAATGATGGAGCAGGAGCCGGTGGCGGAGCAGTTTTAACTGAAGGGGTAGGCGCCGACGGCGGAGCGGGTGCGGGCGAAGGCGTTTTCATTTCATGTTGTACGGTAGCCGTACCCGGTACATAACCTCTTCCTTTCGCCTTCTTAACTACAATTCCGGCTACGCTCATACCGGGCAAAACAATAAATTCCTTCCCGTTTTTCCAGCATTTGGTATTGCCGTCAACGTCTGGTCCGGTAACGTATACATCCGATCCTAAAACGGCAAGGCCGTAAGTACCCATAAAATTAAGCGGGCCGCCTGCCAGTGTAACCGGCCTTCCGTTTTTCCAGTATTTACCAACCCCGCCTTCGTGTCCGGCCACGTATACATCATTGCCGGAAACAGCCAGGGCGTCCGCTTTCGAATCGTCGGCCGTTGTAAGCGTTATCAATTCCGTTTTCCCTTTCGACCATTTCCAGTAAGCAGCCTTTCCGTTTCTTCCTAAAACGCCTACCACATAAAAATCGCCGTTAATAATGTACATGTTAACCGGAGAAACAGGAATATCTACCAATTCCTTCACCTTTTGCCCGTTTTTCCAGTAATGAATAGTTGCATCGGGGCCGGGCTCGTTACCCACCATGTAAATATCGCCGTTGTTATCAACCGTCATGGCAATAACTCCCGCTATCCGGTTTTCGTGGTCACCTATAGTTTCCAGTGTAAGATTGGTGAGCCGGGTTGGCGTACCATCCTTCCAAACGGTTGGCATATCAATAAATCCGCCGTTATAAGTGCTGTAACGTCTTATTTTTCGTTCTTTACCTGCAACATACAAATGCCCTCCGACAGATGCTACAGAAACCGCATCCCCGATATCGGGTTTATTGGTTAATTGTATCAACTGGTCGTTTTTCCAATAGGCAGCCTGGTTGTCAAAATATCCTGCAGTATAAATGTTCTCACCATCTACACTTAGCGAAACAGCGGCGGTATTGTTATTCTCTTCCGAAATTGGTGTTAGTACTCCGTTTTTCCAGTAGCCAACGGTTGTATTTCCGCTTTTTTGGTTATAGATATTCACCGCCATGTAAATATCTACTCCGTTATTTGAAGCGGTATTGGCTTTTTTTACCGGTTTTTGCTGGGCTTCCATTGGCAGGGAAAACAACGTAAACCCGATTGCCAAAACCAGGGACTGCAGTTTTAGGGGGAAACTGATGCGGATCATGATGCGAAAGGTTAATTGTGATTAGCTAAAGTTATAAAAAATCTTGTTCTTCAGCTGAGCCAATCAGGCAACAAAATTGAGCCATAGGCGAAAGGCATTGATGGGCAGCCTCAAACCGGGTTTTCAATTACTATCGATTGTGGATTATGTTTTCTTTTTTATCTGTAATGCCTGCAAGCATATCCGGTACTTCTTCAAGAACATCAAAACATTACAAATTTCCTGGCCCCCCCCCAACTTTTTACGCATGATCCGATTAAGAATCAGCAGAGTAATCAGGATCGAGCCAGAAATAGAGGCTATCTGGAATATTAACCATCAACAAAAAAGGCACCCGCCGGGTGCCTTTCCTATATTTAACTTTATAATGGTTGCTTATTTTGCTTCTTCAACTTCCAAAGCCATTAACTCGTCAACCAGAATGCGTCCGCAGTGTTCGCAAACGATGATCTTTTTACGCTGACGGATGTCTGACTGGCGTTGAGGCGGGATCTGGTTAAAGCAGCCGGAGCATGAATCGCGCTGAATGGTTACCACTGCAAGGCCGTTTTTAGCGTTTTGGCGTAAACGGGTATAGGCGGTTAATAAACGCTCTTCAATGTTTTCTTTGGCTTTTGCTGCCTGGGCGTTAAGTTCAGTCTCTTCTTTTTCAGTTTCGGCGGTGATGGTGCCTAATTCTTCTTTTTTAGCGTCCAGGTCGGCCTGGCGGGCTTCTAAATCGGCAAGGGCTTTTTCGTAAACCTGGGTTTTGTTGGTGATCTCGAAACCGTACTCGCGGATCTTTTTTTCGCTCACCTGTATATCTAAGCCCTGGATCTCGATCTCTTTCGATATCGCGTCATATTCGCGGTTGTTTTTAACCTCGTTAAGCTGGGCTTCGTATTTTTTGATGTTCGCCTGAGCTTCTTTAATCAGGTTTTTACGGGTAACAATGTCATCTTCCACATCGTCAAGTTCACCTTTAATTTTTTGAATGCGGGTTTCAAGCCCTGCAACGTCATCCTCAAGGTCGGCAACTTCCATTGGCAATTCGCCCCTTACCTGGCGGATCCTGTCAATTTTGGTGTGGATAGTTTGTAGCTCGTATAAAGCTTTAAGCTTTTGTTCTACGGTTTGTTCCATTAAATAAAATATTTGACGGGGTTTGTATTTACTTCTGTTAAACGGACCGCAAAGATAGGAAATTTTTTCCTAATTATTTCATACAATAATTGCTGCGTAAATTGTTCACTTTCAAAGTGTCCGATATCGGCTATCACTATCTTTCCTTCGGCATCAAAAAACTCGTGGTACTTGTAGTCGGCCGTAATGAAAATATCAGCCCCGGCGGCTATGGCATGCTTCAGTAAAAAGCCACCCGAGCCTCCGCAAACGGCCACTTTTTTTATCGGTTTGCCCAATAACCTGGTATGCCTTATTACGTGGGTACGCATTTTATCCTTCACCTGGAACAGGAAACTTTCTTCGTTAAGCGGCATTTCCAGTTCGCCTACCATACCGGCACCTACCTGCTGGTGCTGGTTGGTGAGGTTATAAAGATCGTAGGCAACCTCTTCATACGGATGGGCCAGTATCAGTGCCATCAATATTTTGCTTTCAAGGTTGGCCGGGTATATGGTTTCAATGCGGATCTCGCTTTCTTTATGACGTTGCCCAACTTCGCCAACATACGGATTGGCAGCCTCGTTACCTTTAAATGTGCCTGTGCCTTCGGCATTAAAGCTTACTTCGCTGTAATTGCCAATATTGCCCGCTCCGGCGGCAAACAGGGTGTCGCGCACGGCATCGGCGTGGCTTAATGGCACAAAAGTAACCAGTTTTTTAAGCAAGTTGGGTTTGGGCGCCAATATGCGGGTGTTTTTTAAACCGAGGGTTTCGCAAATGCGGGCGTTAACGCCGGTCATGACACTGTCGAGGTTGGTGTGGATAGCATATATGGCAATACCTTTACGGATAGCCTTTTCAACCACGCGCTCTACATAGGTTTTGCCGTTAAACTTTTTTAATCCTTTAAAAACTATGGGGTGGTGCGAGATGATCACCTGGCAGTTGGTGGCTATGGCCTCGTCAACCACTGCTTCGGTACAATCCAGCGAGATCAGGGCCTGGTTCACCTCCTGGTCTGGGTTACCTACAATAAGGCCGGAGTTATCGTAATCTTCCTGATAGCTGAGCGGGGCAAGGCTTTCGAGGAAAGTAGTTAAGGCAGATAGTTTCATAATCGCAATTAAGCTAATGTATCAAATAAATTGTTGATAAAATAAAAAACGTAAATTTGGTATATGGGAATTTTAATTGCACATCCTGAAAATAAAGAAAAGTCGGACGCTTTGAAAGCGTTTATGAAAGCCTTAAAAATCCAATTTGAGGAAGAAAAATCCACATACGATCCAAAATTTGTGAAAAAGATAAAGCAAAGTAAAGATGATTTTGAAGCCGGAAAATTTAAGGCTATCAACACGGATGATCTATGGAAATAGTTTATTCCGAAGAATCACAAAAAGATGTACTCTACTGGAAAAAATCGGGAAATCAAATTATCCAGAAAAAAATTCAACAACTGATTAATGCTATTAGCGAAGATCCGTTTAGCGGAATTGGTAAACCTGAACAATTGAAACATGACCTGACCGGTTTATGGTCAAGGAGAATAAATCAGGAACATCGAATAGTTTACGAAATACTTGAAGCAGAAAACAGGATAAAAATACACTCGTTAAAAGGGCATTATTAAGCCGCTTTCGCTCAACTGCTCATTTTGGCCATCTGGTAGCTTTCATAAGCCATGTTTTTATTGTACTCGAGTGTGAGCGATTTATTGTTGATCAGATCAACAATAGTGCCTATGCCGCAAAAGCCCCCCGTTAACAGGTAAAGGATCCCCATGCCTGTTTGCCCCAAAACAAAACGCTGGACACCGGCAACCAAAACAAAGCCAAGCAGGGTAAACAACAAAATATCCTGCGAGTTTTTGCGCTTATTGGCGTAAACCATATAAAAATATTTTTTTTGACTTTCGGTAAGATCAGGGGTGGCGTACTGCAGAAAACCTAACTCCTCCGGCGAAAAGCCTGCAAATGCATTATATTGATCCTGGTACATGTTCATTTTGGTAAGGCCTGTTTTTGATAGTTAATCCAAATTTAAATATTTCTGCCATTAAACCTAACAGTTAAGCATCCCTAAAAATTTAACCGGAAGCAATAGGGGTAAGCCCGCCGACGGTTGTAATACCGGTATGAAAGTATTAGTAACAGGCGCCACAGGTTTTATTGGCAGGCAACTTACATTTGCTTTGGCGCAGCAAGGCTATGAGGTAAAAGCATTATGCCGCAATACCGATCATCCGTACCTGGTAAAGCATAAAAATATTGAACCGGTTACCGGCAATATACTGTACCGGCAAAGCCTGGGCAGGGCCATGCAGGGATGCCAACAGGTTTACCATACCGCTGCCATGGCCAAAATGTGGTGCCGCAACCCGGATGATTATCACGAAACCAACGTTACCGGCACACGCAACGTACTTGAAATTGCCGCTGATACCGGCGTAAAAAAAATAGTTTATACCTCAACCTGCGGCGTATGGGGGCCAACCATAAAATACCCCATGAACGAGGACGATCCGCGGATAGCCGGATTCCCCATAGCTTACGAACGCACCAAATACCTGGCCGAACTGGAAGCAGGGAAATTTGCCAAACAGGGCATGCACATCGTTACCGTAAACCCGTCGCGTGTTTACGGCGAAGGGCCTGTTACCGACAGTAATACGGTTGGCAAAATGGTCTCCGCTTATTTAAAGGGCAAATGGCGTTTTATACCTGGCAGCGGTGAGCAGGTGGCCAACTATGCTTTTTTAACAGATGTTGTTAACGGGCACCTGGCCGCCATGGATAAAGGAGCAAGCGGCGAGCGTTACATATTGGGTGGAGAGGATATCAGTTTTAATGACTTTTTTAATACGGTAAGCCAGGTTTCGGGAAGAAAGCAGCGAATGTTCCATCTGCCTTTAAAAACCATCGAGGTTTACAGCCATATCGAGAAGCTAAAAGCACACCTTACCGGGCTGCGACCTTTCTTTTTGCCCGAGTTTGCGGAGCGGTTAAAATACGATCAGAAGTACAGCAGCGATAAGGCGATCACCCGGCTGGGCTACCATATTACCCCTTTCGCTGAAGGGATTGATAAAACAGTTAAATATATTATACAGTATTAAACAGATGATGAACCAAACCGCTATCGTAACCGGCGCCAGTGAGGGGCTGGGCAAATCATTAGCTATCGAAATCGCTTCGCGGGGTATAAACCTCGTGCTGGTTGCGCTGCCCTTGTCGGGGCTTCCAGAACTGGCTTCTTTTATCCGCAAAAACTTTGAGGTTAAGGTAAATTTTCTGGAAATTGATTTAACCGATGCGGAAAGTTATCCGTCTATATTTGAGTATCTTAGGGTGCAGCAAATAACCGCCGGTATGCTGGTTAATAACGCCGGGGTAGGCAATTGGTCGTGGTTTGAGGATATGAACATCGGGTTTTATAAAAAGCAGATCGAGCTCAACGTAATTACGCCCGTATTGCTTACGCGGTTATTTCTGGCTCAGGCCAATGCCGATGCTACATCTTACATTTTAAATGTGGGCAGTTTAGGCGGTTTGTTTGTGGTGCCTAAAAAGCAGGTTTATGGCGCTACAAAATCATTTATCAGGTATTTTACCAAATGTTTGCAGCTGGAATTACACGAATTGAACGTAAAAATAAGTTTGCTAAGCCCGGGAGGGATCAATACCAAACCCGAGTTGCTGGTGATGAATAATAAACTAAAAGGCATCTCCAAAGCAACCATTATGGAGCCCGGCGACGTAGCAAGGATAGCCATAGATGGTTTGCTGAAAGGTAAAAAAGAGATTATTCCTGGATGGATTAACCGGCTGCTGGTTGTACTAAACAGTTTGCTGCCGGCCGGTGTTAAGGATATCATGATCAGGCGTCGCCTGGCCTCTGTTATAGAAAGCTGAAAGATGATTGCTTCATTACTAACCTACAGCCATATCAAAAACCTGTGCAGCTTTTTTAAGCGTACCCATAACGGTTTTAAGCTGGTTAACAACGAGCGTATTATTGTACTTACGGGTAATATGCGCGGCCTGGTGCTTTATTTTAACCGGGACGCCTGCGAGGTAAGAAACGGTAACCACGATTTTATTAGTATTGACATTACGCGCAACTTTTCGGTAGATATGCTGATGCAGGTGCTGGCCAGCCACAATATCATAAGCCCGTTTTTTGAATAGCATGCATGATATAAGCGTACACCTCATTGTCCGTATCCGAACGCTATTTTATTCGCGCTTATGTTTATTTGTCTGGTTATTAGTGTTTTGTAATACTGGCATTGTTTTGATAGCTCGTTAGTCAGCAAAAAACGGTATTATGTTTAAAAACTATATCAAAACCGCCTGGCGCAATTTGGCGCGCAATAAGTTTTATTCAGTGATCAATATCGTCGGCCTTACCGTAGGGCTTGCCATCGGGATCCTGATCCTGTTTTGGGTACAGGATGAATTCAGCTTTGATAGTTTTCATCAAAACGCATCCAATATTTACCGCATGGAGTTGTTTGGCGGTACCGGCGCCAGCAAGCAGATCTGGGAGGTTACTGTAGCGCCAATGGGGCCGCTGGCCAAACAGGAACTGCCCACTGTTCAAAACCAGGTACGTGTTAGCAATAACTGGCTTTTTTCGCTGTATAAATACCAAGATAAGGTTTTTAGTGAGCAGGCGGTGGGGTTTGCTGATCCGGCGCTGTTTACTGTTTTTGATTTTCCGTTGATTGCCGGTAATACGGCGAAGCCTTTTACAAGCGATAATTCGGTAGTGATCACCAAAAAAACAGCAAAAAAGTATTTCGGGAATGATAATCCCATCGGTAAGGTTCTTGTTGCCGATAATAAAGAGAATTTTACCGTGTCGGGCGTTATTGCTGATTTTCCGCTTAACTCCAGCATTCATTATGATCTGATTATGCCTATAAGTTATCAGTTCAAATACATGCTGAATAACTTCAAAAACGACCTGAACCACGATTTTAGTAATTATTCTTACCAAACCTACCTGCAGCTTAAGCCGGGAACAGATCTAAAGAAACTTTCTGCCGATCTTAACAGGATCCATCTGAAACGTAAACCCGAAGATACCGATGCCGATTACCTGTTGCTGCCGGTAACCAAAATGCACCTTTACAATGCTGATGGCACCGACAGGGGTATCAGTACCGTGCGGATATTTATGGTGATCGCCTTCGTGATACTGGTGATCGCCTGCATCAACTACGTCAACCTTTCAACCGCCAGGGCTATGCTGCGCGCCAAGGAGATCAGTATGCGTAAAATTATAGGTGCGGCAAAAACGCAGTTGTTTATGCAATTTGTGGTAGAAACAGCTTTGTTATTTGTGGTTTCGTCGGTTTTGGCAATAGCGTTAATTTATAACGTGATGCCTGTTTTTAATGAAATTTCAGGTAAGCAACTGGTATTTAATCTTGCCGACTTCCGTATTTGGCTGGTTATCGGGGCCACTATAATTGCCACCCTGTTGTTATCCAGTATTTATCCGGCATTGTTGCTTTCGTCTTTCGATCCGCTCAAGGCGCTCAGGGGCAAAATATCCAACGGTATTGGCGATGTACTTTTCCGTAAAATACTGGTGGTAGTACAGTTTACTTTTTCGGTGGTACTTATTGTAAGTACCTTGGTTATTACCCGGCAACTCAAATACATTCAATCAAAAAATTTAGGGTACGATAAAAGCCGCGTCTTTGGTGTCTGGATGCGCGATGCTTCAAAGCATTACGATGCCTTGCGGGCCGAACTTTTAAAGCAGCCCGGCATAGAGGCTGTAACGCATGCAACCGGCAACATCATCAGCAGCAGTATGATTTCGGGCGATAATTCATGGGAGGGTAAGGCACCCGGGCAAACTTTTATCCTGCACCCCATGGGAATAGATCAGGACTTTATCCGTTTTTTTAAACTCAAGCTGCAGCAGGGCACCGGCTTTAGCGGCACAGCAGCCGACTCTACCCATTTTATACTCAATGAAGCCGCTATAAAAGAAATAGGGATGAAAAACCCTGTTGGCAAACGTTTCCGCTTCCAAAAAACAGAAGGAACCATTATCGGCATAATTAAGGATTTTCATTTCGCCAGTTTGCGTGAAAAGATCGCGCCCGCCATTTTCTTTTACCGCCCCGCCGTTTATCAAACACTGTATGTAAAAACCAGCACCAGTAATGCCGGGGCTGCTATAGCAGCGGCTGCCCAACAATTTAAACAGTACAACGGCGAGTTCCCTTTTTCGTACAACTTTTTAGACGAGGCATTCAATAACCTGTACCAGGGCGAACAACGCCAGGGAACTTTGTTTAACTATTTTGCCGGGATAGCCATTTTTATATCCTGCCTCGGTTTATTTGGCCTCGCCGCATTTACTGCCCAGGTGCGTACCCGCGAAATTGGCGTACGTAAGGTTTTAGGGGCAACGGTTACAAATGTTGTGGCCCTGTTGGCAAAAGATTTTATGAAGCTGGTGTTGGTAGCTATTGTGGTGGCCTTCCCGATAGCCTGGCTGATGATGAACCATTGGCTGGATGCCTTTGCCTACCGTATCGGCATCAGTTGGGTAACCTTTGTTTTGGCTGCGGCTATAGCTGTGCTGATAGCTTTTGTTACCATCAGCTTTCAATCAGTTAAGGCGGCGTTGAGTAATCCGGTGGATAGTTTGAGGCGGGAATAATATTTTTGTAGAGATGCATAATTGCATTTTTTAGCGCAAGCGATCTTGTGCTAAAAAATGCAACTTCATGAGGATAATTAATTATGCGTCGTCATTTTTAAGGCCAAACGCCATCTTATTTTCTGTTTTTTAATATTTAGAATTAATTTGGTGTGCTTTTTTAGCATACCCTTTATGAAGATAATTTTTAGCCTGATCCTTACGCTTTTTACCATCAATTCGTTTGCTCAAACAGAAAACGAATTTCCTGATCAATTAAATACCGCTAAAACCAATAACCTGGTGCGAATAGCCGGAACGAAGGTTTATATGCAAATACCTAAAACGTATCAGTATATAAAAGAACTGGCCCGTTATCAAAAAAATGATAAGCTGTATATACAGGTAATTGAGTCGAACGCTGCAAACTTCAATAAAGCCAAATCTGGTTTTACCCGCCAGGCTATCGAAGCAAAAGGAGCAAAAATTGATGTGATCAAGAATATCAAGCTAAACCAGTTTGAAGCGATTTTTGGTGATGGCCCCTCAAAATACCCGGACGAAACAAAGGTGATGTTAGTACTTGGCGATGAAACATTTGTGGCGATTGTTGCAGGAGTTTGTAAAACAGCCGATAAGGAAGGTAAAGCAGAGCTGCTGCAAATTCTGAAATCGGTTTATTATGATAAGGATTTAAAGTCTGATCCGCTTGAGCTGGCTAATTTTGTGTTTGATCATTCCATTACCAATTTTAAATACGCCATGACTGCTTCGGGAATGTTTATGTATAATGAAAAGGGTAAGGACGACGCTAATAACTCGCTCGCTGATTCATTTATTATAGTGGCATTACCCAAAATTAACGAGGAAAAAGCCAATGAATTTGCCAATGATATGCTTTGGCGCTACGAAAAAAAAGGCATCAGGCTGGATAATAAAATAGTTAGCAAAACCAGGATAGGTAATTATCCGGCCTATATTTTAAGCACCAAAATAACACAGAACGGAACCGCCGGCATTATGTACCAGGCGGTGCTGATAGGCGAAAACTCCGGCATTATATTTATGGGAAGTGCTTATAATGATACCGGCAACTACCTCTCAAAATTTAAAAAAACGGTAGAATCTATAAAAATTAAGTGATCAACTCAAAACAACTCTACCAATCTTTCCAAAGCCATCCCTCTCGATCCTTTAATCAGGATGGTAGAATTGGTGATGGGGTTAGCTTTTAACCCGGCTATGGCGTCGTCCGCGGTTTCAAAAAAAACGGTAGATCCGGATCCCATCGCTTCGGATTGCTGACTTAAAAAGTCTTTACCAATAAAAATCCGCTCATCAACAGATGTATCCATAGCCTTACGGATAACGGCTGCGTGTTCAACGGCGGCTTCGGGGCCCATTTCAAACATATCGCCCAAAATAAGCACCTTACGTTTAGCCTCAATTTTGCCCACATTTTCAATGGCTACAAACATGCTGCTTGGGTTGGCGTTGTAATAATCGCATATAAGGGTATTGGTAGCCGTTTGTACAATTTGCGAGCGGTTGTTTTTAGGCTGATAGCCTTCAATGCCGGTATTAATCTCTTCGGGCGATAAGCCTAAATACACGCCGATGCATATTGCCACCAAAATATTGGGCAGGTTATAAGTGCCGGTTAGCTGGGTTTTAACTTTATATGTATCACCGGTTTTATTATTAGTCCAGGCCAAAGTAAGTAATGGCGAGTTTTCTAATAGTTCGCCGCTAATCAGGTTATCGATAGCGTCGGTACCGTAATATTCCACATGTTTTAAATGGCGTGCTGCGGCCATATCCATTAAAACGGTATCGTCACTGTTAACAAAAACTACTCCGCTAAGCGTTTTTGCTCCCCCTTCAGGGGGCTGGGGGGCAAAGTAATCATACAGCTCCCCTTTGCCCTTCTTCACTCCCTCAACGCCGCCAAAGCCTTCCAGATGCGCCTTACCCACATTAGTAATTAAACCATGTGATGGCTGGGAAATGCTGCACAGCAATTCAATTTCTTTTTGATGATTGGCGCCCATTTCAATAACGGCAACCTCGTGGCTGGCATCGATAGTTAAAATGGTAAGCGGTACGCCGATATGGTTGTTTAAATTGCCCTGTGTGGCCTGGGTTTTAAAGTGTTGGGAAAGTACGGCGTTGATGAGTTCTTTGGTAGTGGTTTTGCCGTTGGTGCCGGTAAGCCCCACTACCGGGATGTTTAACTGCCGGCGGTGATGGCGGGCCAGATCCTGCAGGGTTGTCAGCACATCCTCAACCAACAGGTACCTGTCTCCCAGTTGATACTCCGGATTATCGATCACCGCGTAGGCGGCACCGGCCACAATGGCTTTTTGAGCGAAGGTATTGGCATCAAACTTATCGCCCTTAAGAGCAAAGAACAGGCTGCCGGGAGCTATTTTGCGCGTATCGGTGCTGATAAGCGGGTGTTTGAGGTAGATATCGTAGAGTTGTTGGGTAGTAGTCATGGTTTTAAAACAATTACATTTTTTCGCGCTCGTTCTTTTCTTGCGCTTGTATATAACAAGTGCTTAACCTGGGTTGGCGATTGTTTCGCCGGGTTTACGTTTTAAACGCAAACCCACATTAAGCGCTCGTTGTAAACGAGTGCAATTTACAAGTTAATAACAAAAATTATTCCTCCCGGTTCATCCAGCTAATCACTGCTTTAATTTCGCCGTAGCTGTAATCTTCTCCTAAAATTTCTTTCAGGGGCGATAACCTTTCGGCACCGTAGGCTTCAACCGCATCAGCTATAACCGGCAGCTTTTCTTTTGAAACAAATTCATGAACATCAATTTCGCCTGTTTGAATGTAATGGCTCAGGTGTCCTTCGATGGTAGTTGTTGCCAGTCCACGTTCATGTGCTATTTCGGCTACCGTTTTTCCGGCACGGTATAAGGTAAATGTTTCGGTCTTGGTATCCTTGTTGTTTTTGGGTGATGAGGCAGATTGTCCTGATTTGGGTTTCCGCCTGGCCGATTTCTGTTTTATTTTTGATGTGAGCCCCTTTTCGGCGCAATAAACTTTAACAGGCTCCAATAACTCACGGCCATAGCGGGCAAGTTTAATATCACCAAAGCCGGAGATCATCCGCAGTTCATCCAGGCTTTGCGGCAGATAAGTGGCCATTTCCTGCAGGGTGGCATCTGATACAATAACGTAAGCAGGCACATTTTCGCCTTCGGCTATACCGCGCCTTACTTCCCGCAGGGTGTTGAACAATGGCGCTTCATAAGGTAAAGTTTCTTCGTGCTGTACTTCTTCTACCTTTTCTATTTCTATAAACTCCACTTTTTGCTCTCCCTTTAATACTGCTGCACTTTGCTCGGTTAATTTCAGTACCGGGTACTCGTCGCCCGCGGTTTGCAGGTATCCCATAGTAACTAACTCGCGGATATGGTATTGCCAATCAGTTTTAGCGATGTCAGCACCGATGCCATATGTTTTTAGCTGCTTATGTTCTTCTCTAATCTTTTCGCTTTTTGATCCCCGCAAAAAATCAATGATATAATTGGTGCCGAAACGCTCATTTAAGCGGGTTACCGCCGAGAGTACCTTTTGGGCTATCAGCGTACCGTCAAAACGCTTGTATTCGGTAAGGCAAACATCACACGAGCCGCATTGCGCCGGAAAATCCTCGTCGAAATACTTCATAAGGTATTGACGGCGGCAGGAGCGCAGCTGGCAGTATTTTACCATATCATTCAGCTTGTTGAGCATAATGCGGCTTTGTTGTTCATTCCCCTCTATTTTGGCAAAAGCCTGTAGTTTCATTGCATCGCCCGGCGAATAAAGCAACAGGGCTTCGGATGGCAAGCCATCCCTGCCTGCCCGGCCTGTTTCCTGGTAGTAGCCCTCAATGTTTTTAGGCAGATCAACATGCACCACATAGCGAACGTTGGATTTATTGATTCCCATGCCAAAGGCGATGGTTGCCACGATAATTTTAATATCATCGCGCAAAAAAGCTTCCTGGTTTCGGGCTTTCACCTCGTTGCTCAGGCCTGCATGATAGGCTTCGGCAGCAAAGCCTTCTTCCTTTAAATCCTCCGCCAAAGCTTCGGTAGATTTACGGGAGAGACAATAAATAATTCCCGATTCATCTTTATGCGCGCTTAAAAAATCAACTAACTGTTTAAAGCTGTTCTTTTTGGATATTACACGATAGGTAATGTTGGCGCGGTTAAATGAGGATACAAAAACGGCAGGCGTTTTCAGGTTCAGCTTTTCGAGGATATCTTTCTGGGTAAGCTTATCGGCCGTGGCGGTAAGCGCTATTACGGGTACGCCTGGAAACTCTTCTTTTAACCCGGCAAGCATCAAATATTCGGGCCGGAAATCATGCCCCCATGAGGAGATACAGTGCGCCTCGTCAATAGCTATTTGCGATACCTTAAGCGTTTTTAAAAAAGGCACCAGTTTGTTCTCCTTATTGTCGGCGCTAAAAAGGCGTTCAGGTGCAAGGTATAACAGCTTGATCTGGTTATCGCGCAATCGGTTGGCCAGGATGCGGGTTTCTTCCGGGTTTAATGATGAGTTGAGGAAAGCCGCAGGGATGCCGTTCACATTCAGGCTGTCTACCTGGTCTTTCATGAGGGCTATCAGCGGGGAGATCACAATGGTTAGCCCGTCCATCAAAACGGCCGGCAACTGGTAGCATAATGATTTGCCGCCGCCCGTGGGCATCAGCGCCATCACGTCATTCCCTTTTAATATATTTTGAATAATGGCTTCCTGCCCGTGCCTGAAGGCGCTGTAGCCAAAATACTTTTGAAGGGCTTGTTGTGGATTCATAGATATGGCCATGTCAATGCTGCAAGTTAATAAGATCCAGGAATGCAAAGATGTGCAAATTTTAGATGTGCAGATTTTGAATTTGAAATTTGCAGTGCCGAAAGGGATGGTGCAAAAAAATAATGTGCAGATCTGCAAATTCGAAATCTGCACATCCTTTTTTTAATAAAATCTGTTAACGGTAAGGAAATACATCGGGATTTTATTTTTAGATTAGCTTCTGCTATATTGCTACATATATAATTATATGATAAAAAAATTACTTCTTGCTTTAATAGCTGTCGCCACGGTTTTTACGGGCTTCGCGCAAAAAATTCAATCTCCGCAGGAGTTTTTAGGTTATAAACCGGGTGAACAGTTTACCACGCATTACCGCATTGTAGAGTATTATAAATACATCGCCTCGGTATCAAAAAATGTAAAACTGCAGCAGTTTGGTACCACCAACGAGGGGAGGCCCCTGCTGGCTATGTTCATCGCATCTGATGAAAATATCGGTCGCATGGAAGAAATTCGCCATAACAACATGAAGCTTGCAGGTATTGAAAGCGGAGCAGGCAGCACAAGCATGCCCGTAGTAACCTGGTTAAGCTTCAACGTGCATGGTAACGAACCTGCATCGAGCGAAGCTTCGATGTGGACTTTGTATGATCTGGTTGATCCTGCCAATAAAACTACCAAAGCATGGCTCAAAAACATGCTGGTAGTGATAGACCCCTGTTTAAACCCCGATGGGCGCGACCGCTACGTGAACTTTTATAACTCGGTACACGGCATCGCCCCAGATCCGTCGCCAACCGCACGCGAGCACGTTGAACCATGGCCGGGCGGGCGGGTAAACCACTACTATTTCGATTTGAACCGCGACTGGGCATGGCAGCAGCAAAAAGAAACCCAGGCACGTGTAGGCCTGTATAACCAGTGGCTGCCGCAGGTACATGTTGATTACCACGAGCAGGGATACAACGCGCCATACTACTTTGCCCCGGCTGCCGAACCCTATCATAAAGACATTACCCAGTGGCAACGCCAGTTTCAGGTAACCATTGGTAAAAATAACGCCAAATATTTTGACCAGAACGGCTGGATGTATTTTACCAGATACGAGTTCGATCTGCTTTACCCATCATATGGCGATACTTATCCTTTATACAATGGCTCGATAGGTATGACTTACGAGCAGGGGGGGATCAGTGCCGGTTTAGCGGTGGTTACCCGTGCCGGTGATACATTGACTTTGGTGCAGCGTGTGGCCCATCATCATTCAACCAGTTTAAGTACGCTGGAAGTAGCTTCGGCCAATACACAAAAACTTTTAGAGGAGTACAAAAAGTTTTTTGATAACAACCGTAACAACCCTCCCGGCGAATACAAAACCTATGTGATTAAAAATGATAATAACGGCAAAGTAAATGCGCTGGCAAAAATGCTTGACCGTAACGGCATCCAATACGGGTTTGGGTTAAGTAATAAAACGGCAACCGGGTTTAACTACATCACCCAAAAAACCGAACAATTTGACATAGGCGCGAACGACCTGGTGGTTAATGCCTATCAGCCTAAGGCGGTGCTGTTACATGTACTGTTGGAGCCAAAAACCTTCATTCCCGATTCGGCCACTTATGATATTACAGCCTGGAGTTTGCCTTATGCTTACGGCTTAAAGGCTTACGGCGTAAAAGAGTCATTTAAACCGGCCAGCGCCAAATGGGGTGTGCTTGACCCTGCTCCTTTAACTAATACCCATGCCTACGCTTACGTATCGGCCTGGCAATCGGTTAATGACGTGAAGTTTTTAGCTGCCCTGTTAAAAAAGAAGATCAAGGTACGTTATGCCGAAAAAGCTTTTGAAGTTGGCGGAAAACAATTTACGGCAGGATCACTGATTATTGCCCGCGCCGGAAATGATTACCCTGATTTCGACCAGGTGGTTACCCAAACCGCCGCCTCACTTAACCAGGAAATTACCGCCCTATCTACAGGCTTTGTTGATAAAGGATCGGATTTCGGTTCGGACGCCGTAAGGGTGATCCATCAGCCCAAAGTATTATTGGTGGCGGGCGAAGGCGTTAATTCGGAAGCGATGGGGGAGGTTTGGCATTTGTTTGAAGCGCAGATCGGTTACCCGGTTTCGCTGGTGAAATACCAGGACCTTGGCCGCACCAAACTAAGCGATTTTGACGTGGCTATTTTTCCGGATGGCCGTTATGATGATCTGATGTCTGAGAAACTGCAAAACTGGGTTCGCGACGGTGGTAAACTGATCGCTATGGAAAACGCGGTGTCATCATTAGTTGATAAAAAAGGCATCCTCCTAAAAAGAAAGGAAGATAAAAAGGACGATAAGGATAAAGACAAGGAAAAGGACAAGCCGGTTAAATTATATGGCGATCGCGAACGTTCGGCTATCAGTTCATCTATTCCCGGCGCTATCTTCAAGTTGAAATTGGATAATACCCACCCGCTTGGTTTCGGCCTACCCGATTACTATTATTCGTTAAAGCTGAATGATGATATATACGATCTGTTTGGCGATGACGAAGGTTGGAACGTGGGCACCCTTAAAAAGGATGGCTATGTATCGGGCTTTGTTGGTTCCGAATCAAAAAAGAAAATAAACAATGGTTTATTGCTGGGCGTTCAATCCATGGGCCGCGGCTCGGTAATTTACCTGGTCGACGATCCGCTGTTCCGCAGTTTCTGGGAAAACGGCAAGCTGCTGTTCAGCAACGCCGTGTTTATGGTAGGGCAGTAACTCTCGGGCCCCCCAACCCCCTAAAGGGGGAGCAACTACATCGCTTTAAAAACAAAAGGTCTGTTTTCATTTTGAAAACAGACCTTTTGTGAATATGCTATTCAAAAGCTCCCCCTTCAGGGGGCTGGGGGGTTAATTATTACCCTTCACCCTTCCTTTTTCATCGTCGGCCCCGCTGCGGTGCTGGCGTATTTTGATGGCGCTGTTGCCGAAGTTGTAAGTGAGCGTCAGGCGCATTATACGGGTATCATTTTTTTGTTTGATGGTGAAATTATTGTTGATCACCTGGCTGCTTAAATCATTGCGGCGGATGTTGAAGATATCGTCACAAGATGCCTTGATATTGAATTTCTTTTCCATGAATGATTTGCTGATGCCCATATCAACCGAATAACGCGGCCTGATTTTATAGATGCCGTAGGTTAAAGGGGATTGATAATCGCCCATTACTTCAAAACGGTAACCTGCAAATTTAAAAGTTTGCGTGGTGCGGCCCTGGAAAGCCCATTGCCCGTCGTTAAATTTTTGCCCCGCCAATGTATCCGATTTAAAGCCGAGGTAGAACGAGGTAAGGTTGACATTACCTTCCCACCATTTGGTGATGGTGAACGGCGTGTTCACATTAATATTATAGGCCGTTTGGGTTTGCAGGTTCTGGTGTGTTTCAAAAGTGCGTTTGCCTTCAGTCAGTATCAGTTCGGTAATAGCATTGGTGGTATGGCTGTAGCCCAAGCTCACGTTAACAGTTTTATTATAGGTATAGTTAAACTCAAAGTTTTGCGTGTATTGCGGGTTAAGGAACGCGTTGCCCTGCGAATAGGTATAAGGATCAAGATAATAGATGAACGGGTTGAGGTCATCATAACCCGGGCGGTCTATACGGCGGCTGTATGAAAAGCTAACCTCGTTTTTATCGTTAATGGTTTGATTAATGAACGCGCTCGGAAACCAGTTCAGATAACTCCTTTTTACCGGCGTACTGCCTATGAGGTTACCTGTTGAACGGGTTTGCTCGGCACGTAAACCAATTTGCACCGAGAATTTCTTAAACTGCTTGTTCAGGTTCAGGTAGCCTGCGTTAATTTTTTCATCGTAAATAAAGCGGTTGGTGCGGTTGGTATCATTGCGGTAAGCCCCGTTATCGTAAATCTGGGCCTGCAAATCATTATCGGTTTTTACACTGCTGAATTTTACACCGGCTTCCAGTTTGATGGTTTTGGTAAGCGGTTTTGCATAATCGGCTTTACCGGTATATATGCTGATGGTTGATGGGCTTTGGTTACGCAGCATTTGCGGATCATGCTGTTTACTGCCATCTGCCAAAAAGTAATCGGTATTGTACATGGCGTTCGAGTTGTTTTTGAATTTGGAATAATCCAGGTCAATGCTCAGCTCCTGGCCGTTAGTGTCCAGTTTAAGCCTGTCGTTCAGGTTAAGGGCGAAGTTTTTATAGGTTTGCCTGATATCTGATGTGGTATGCAGCGATGAATCGGCTACGCCAAATTGTTTACCTATAATAGTAGTGTTATTATTGTAATCCCTGCCGCTGTTCGAGTAGCCGCTCACCACAAAGCCAATGGTATGTTTTGGTGTCAGGTCGTAATCGGCGCCTAAACGGTAGTTATTATAATGATTGCTGCTCGGCATATCCGATTTTTGGTTGAAATAGGTTTTGTTCCCAAGCGAATCGCTGATGATCCGGTTCAGACCGATATCATGGGCCCTTTTGTTATCTCCGCGGCTTAACGACGTAAATAAGTTAAGCGCGCCCTGTTTATGGTTGATATTAAGACTGCTGTTATCGCGCCAGTAACGGCTTTTAGCCCCGCCAACGGTAATGCTGCCATTAGTGCCCGATTGGGTGTTTTTTTTCAGTTTGATGTTGATGATGCCCGAGTTGCCGGCAGCATCGTACTTGGCCGAAGGGTTGGTAATGATCTCGATAGATTTAATGGTATTACCATCGGTAGAGCGGAGCAAGGTAGCCAGTTGCGCGGCGGTTAGGTACGTAAGCTTATCATTAATCATCACGGTTACGCCCTGTTTACCTTTCAGGCTGATGTTATCGTCCTTATCCACAGTAACGCCCGGCGCTCGTTCTAAAATCTCCATGGCGGTATTGCCTGCTGCCAATACGCTATTTTCCACATTCATAACCGTACGGTCAATTTTACGTTCGATGAGCGGTTTGGTGGCCGTGATGGTTACACCTTTCAGTTCTGTGGCGCCCGCAGGCATGCTTAGTGTTGGCACGGTTACATGCTGGCTGCCCTGGGCAACGGCAAACGGTTTGCTTACCGCTTTTTTGTAGCCTACCGCGGTTGCTTTAATTAAATAGTTACCGGCTTTGATTTTCTCGAAGGTGTAAGCGCCAACCTCGTTACTTAAAGCCCCCTTAATTACGGTCGAGTCTGTGGCCCGCAATAAGCTAACGGTAGCGTAATCAACAGGCTTACCTTGCCCGTTCACTACCAAGCCCGATACCTTTGCCGAAGGCCCGGTCTGCTGCGCCAATGATACACTGCAGCTGATGGTAACAAGCAGCAGTGTACAAAATATGTTGTGTATGATATATTTCATTTTCGTTTAGTTTTTAAATGGTTTGGGCAAAGTATTGCCATTAAAAAGAATCCGCTTCTTTTTTTAGTTGTGTAAATAAGTTGCTGTTTTTGGGCTGTTTGCCGGTTTAGATGTTTAGTAATTATGAGATATAGGCGATTATTTTCATGATGATCCTTGTTTTATTAATTTAAAATCAGGGCAAAGCAATTCCACCTGGCTTTGGTCCAGTTTTTTAAACAATATTAAAATTTATGTTACCGGATTACCCGATGAGGTAATTGTGTTGCTTTTTATAATAAGATGCAAAAAGGGGGGCCTTGGTTACAGATTATTTTCACTTTTTAATATCGGAGTAAAATTTTTTGCCAATTCTTTAATAATCCGAAAAGTGACTGGTTGATTGTTTCTGTTTACAACGGCGATTGCATTGCCCCTGTCAACAACATCTTCACCGCCTTTAAACTGGTAACAAAAATGAATGATAAGCCCGCTAAAAATTAGCAGGCTTATATATACTAAAAATGCTTTTCATAGGTAGGTTATTATTGATTTTCGAAATTCGCGCTGTCGGCCGCTGCAGCTTTCAAACTGTCGGCTTTTAATCTGGCAGCTACCACCGGGTCTATTTTGCATTCCAGGCCGTTGGCCGTCATTATAAATGTTGCGGTGCTGCCTTGTTCATTATTATTGTTCGCTTTGCATTGGTACAGGTTTAAATTCATGTTGCGGTGCAGTTTATCATCAATAACCACTTTAGCGTTAACAGGTAACTTCAGCGTTAAATGTACTTCCTGGCCTCTCCATAAAAAACCTTTCGGGGTAGATAAGTGGCGGTCGAAGTTCAATACTGAATCCTTCTGTTCAAAGCGGTACATGGCCGAGCGGGCGTTGTTAAGCGCTTCTTCCTCGTCAACGCCACGGGCGCTAAAAGTTTCAACCAATATAGGTTGCAGTACATCGCTTTTTTCGATGTCGATATTGACGTTGTGATATGGTCCGTCCGATCCATTGAAGTCGTCATCTAAAATAATGGTTCCTTTAAAGCGCTCGTTGATCCTGAGGCGGGTACTATCCTCATTACTTAAAAATTTGGTATCGTTTAATTGCAGGCAATAAACATTATTTGCTGTTGGTTTTAGTTTGATGGTTTGGGTAAACCTACCGCCTTCGCGGAAATTTGCAGCTGTTTTAAAACCGTAATAAGCTATAGCGCCCATCGAGGCCAGCCAGATGCATAACAAGGTGGTCCCGATAGAACGGCTGAATGATGCTTTTTTAAATAAAAAGCCGATGGTTATTAAGATAATGGTCAAGAGAGGGATGCCCAGTAGTAAAAAGCCGGCTATGATGAATATACTGTTGGCCTGGTGATTGGCGATGTTAAAAGGAAATATATTATAAATACCCATATTGCCGGCAGCAAACAGCGCGATAATGGATATAATAAGGGCTACGGCCATCCCGAAAGTGGCTATTAAAACCCCCGCGGCTATGATTTTACCCAAAATACTGCCTGTGCCTTTCAAAAAGGCGCCAAGGTGTTCAAAAATATCACTTAAAAGATCGCGCAGCTGGTATATAAGAGGTTTGGCTTCGTGCTTAAAGTTGTGAAGGTTTTCGCGCACGGTGCTCAGTTCTTCCTCAAAATTCTTTTTAAAGCCCTTCAGGTCCTGTTTTTCGCCTTTCATGGCCATGCGGTCGGCGCGGGTTACGGCTTTAGGCACTACCATCCATAATATAATATATATAAACAGACCTATAGCGGCAAAAGGTACCATTATGGTGAAAGCGAGGCGTACCCACACGGTGCTGATATCAAAATAATTGGCTATCCCCGCGCACACACCGCTTACAAGGTGATCGTCCGGATCGCGGAAAAGCCTGCGGCGCTCGGTATTATAAGATGCAAAAGGATTGCTCGGGTCTTTCGCGTCGTTTTCGGCGGTTTCAAAATCCTGTACCGAGCCCATCTGTTCAATGATTTTTTTTACGTCGCCGTCAACAATAACCTGTTTCGCTTCAGAGGCCAGGATTTCGTTAAACATCTCGGCAATCCGGTTTTCAATATCGGTTGTGATCTCCAGGCTGTCTGCCGAGGTGGAGAAATGACGTTTTACGTCGGTCATGTAATTTTTTAGTACCTCGTAGGCATCTTCTTCAATGTGAAAAACCATGCCGTTTATATTGATGATGATTGTTTTGTTCATGATTGTTTTGAATGTTAGGTTTTTTTTATTTTCTGTCGCCGATAGCTGTTTGAACAGCGAATACCAGTTCCTGCCAGGTTTTATCCAGTTGTTGAAGTACTAAACGGCCTTCTTCCGACAGGACATAGTACTTTCGGGGCGGCCCCGAAACCGACTCAACCCAGTTGTAGGTGAGCAATCCGTTATTCTTTAAACGCGTTAAAAGAGGGTATAGAGTACCCTCAACTACAAGCAGTTGGGCTTTCTTAAGTTCAGCAATAATGTCTGATGCATATGTTTCGCCCTTAGCTATGATGGAAAGAATGCAGTACTCCAGTATGCCTTTCCTCATTTGGGTTTGAGTGTTTTCTACGATCATAATACAAAGATATATGTTTAGGATTGTATTATGCAATACATAGTACTATAATTATTAAATTTTATGCTGATACTTAACTTTTTCAAAAAAAAATAAGGTTTTGTTAGATTTTACTTGACTTTTTGATAACGTAACACTACTTTTATAATTAATTAACTATTAACTGATCTTATTAATAACGAAATGAAAAAACTTCTACTCGTAAGTTTGTGCTTACTTGTGTTGTCTTTGACACAAGTTTTTGCGCAGAACCGTACAATTACCGGTACGGTTACGGCAAAAGACGACGGGCAACCGATCCCCGGCGCGACCGTTAAAATTAAGGGTACTACTACAGGTACCCAAACAGGAGCCAACGGTAAATACACTATAAGTGTTCCGGCTAAAGCAATCCTCTCTTTCTCTTTTATCGGTTTTGAAACAAAAGATGTTGTTGTTGCAGGTTCAGACAAAATCGATGTTGTGCTTTCTACATCGGCCAGGCAACTGAACGAAGTAGTGGTTACGTCTTTAGGTATCAAAAGGCAAAAAGGCGAACTTGGTTACGCTGCTACATCCTTAACATCAAAAGATGTAAACCAGGCAAAGCCGGTTAACGTTATTAACGGTTTGCAGGGCAAAGTATCAGGCTTAAATATTACAACCATCAACAGCGGTGTGTTTGAGGACGTTAAAATTAACCTGCGTGGTATTCGTTCATTATTGGGTAACAACAGCCCGCTGTTATTATTGGATGGTGTGCAGGTTCCAATTGGCTACTTGTCTTCACTAAACCCCAACGATATCGACACCTACTCAATTTTAAAAGGTTCGTCCAGTGCCGCTATCTACGGTCCGGACGCGGTAAACGGTGTTATTGTTATCACTACAAAAAAAGGATCACCTAACGGTAAGCCTGAAGTAACTTTGAGTAATTCTACTCAATTTACAAGCATATCTAAGTTTCCAAAGATGCAAAACGAGTTTGGTAGCGGTGATTACGGTGGTTACGTGCCTTACGAAAACTGGTCGTGGGGCCCGGCTTTTGATGGTTCGACCAAAGAGATCGGTGTTCCGTTTGATGATGGCACTCCTACGCAAACCCTTAAATATAGCGCTTTGCCTAACGAGAAGAAAAATTTCTTTAACACCGGCTCTACTGTAATTAATGATATATCTATCCGTACAGGTGCTACCTACTTAGGTATTCAGGATGCTAATATAAAAGGTATTGTACCTAATGATAAAAATCGCAGAACAGGTATTTATTTAAATACTACTCAAGACTACGGCCCGTTAAAAGTTACTGCAGGCGTTAACTACAAACAATATAACTACAACGTGTTTGATGATAACGCGATGAGTGATTATAACGCTGCTAACAATGTTGGTTTAAATGGTGGTTTGATGAACCTGTTGTTTAACATTCCGGCAAACGTTCCACTTACCAGGTATAAAAACATCAACAGCGACCCTTATGCCAGCTATAACGGTTATTTCACCAACTACGGTCTCAATCCATATTTTGCTTTAGATAACTGGCGTCAGTTTGGTAAAAGGGAAGACCTAATTGCCAGCTTAGACCTGAACCTGAAAGCAACCGATTGGTTGAACTTCACTTACAGGGCTAACATGACATCAAATACTGTTACTGAAAGGCATACATCAAACGGTGTTATCCCAAATAAAATGGGTATTGACAGGGGTTTTACCTCTATTCCTGAAACTGTAAGCGAGCGTGCTTATAAATATCAACAGTTGTTTTCGCAGTTCTTCGCATCTTTCAACAAGACTTTTGCTAAGGACTTCAAAGTAACAGCAATCGTTGGTACTGATTTAAGGCAAAGAGATAGTCGTGATACGCAGGTTGGTACAACCAGCCTCGTAATTCCTGGGTTGTTTGATATTTCTCAAAGAACAGGAAACCTTACCGGTTCGTCTGATTTTACCCGCGATAGGTTGTTCTCCATCTATGGTAGCGCAGGTTTAAGTTACAGAGGCTGGGCCAGCGTTGAGGTAACAGGTCGTCAAGACAAAACTTCATTACTTGCTTCTGCAAACAACACTTTCTTTTATCCGGGCGTAAGTGCTTCGGTACTTCTTTCTGAAGCTATCCCGGCTCTTAAAAACAGCAATACGCTTTCATATTTGAAATTGCGTGGTGCTGCTAACAAATCAGGTAGTGTTAACATCGCTGCTTATGGTTTAGCTGCTACCTTCTCGCAAGCCAATGGTTTCCCTTATGGCCCGGTTGCAGGTTATACAGCTAATGACAGAACTTACGATCCAAATCTGAAACCAGAGTTTGTGAAAAGCTTTGAGGTTGGTTTTGAATCGGGCTTTTTTAAAGACAGGGTTACCCTGGAGGCCACTTATTTCCACCAGGATAATACCAACCAGATTATACCTATCCAGGTTTCTAACGCCACTGGCTACACCAGCTACCAAATCAACGCTGCGTCATTTGTTAACAAAGGTGTGGAGTTAGATTTAGGCTTGAACCCGTTGGTTAAAATTAAAGATGTTGCTATCAACTTCAAAGCCAACGCAACATATAACGATAGCCGCGTAAACAGCATTTATCCCGGATTAGATCAATTAGCTATTGGTGGTTTTACCAACTTTGCGTCTAACTACGCTGTTGTTGGCGCTCCGGCGTTTGTATTCAAAGCTACTGATTACCTCCGCGATGATCAGGGCCGTGTAATTGTTGATGCTAACACCGGTTACCCAACTGCTGACCCTAACGTTAAACAATTTGGCCGTACTATGCCTTTATGGACAGTAGGTTTAAACCCATCATTCAGGTGGAAAAACTTAAACCTGTCAATGGTATTCGAATACAAAGGTGGGCACTATGTGTACAACGATATTGGCCAGGCTATGGCCTGGACAGGTGTTGGTGCCGCAACAGCAACAAACCACAGGGAAAGATACGTGCTGCCTAATTCATCAATTGCAGACCCTGCTAACCCAGGTAAGTACATAGCAAATACCAATGTAACTTTATCAAACGTATCTGACTTTTATACCGGTGTTTATCGCGATGTAGCTTCGAATTTCCTTACCTCGGCTGATTCGTGGAGGTTGCGTGAGGTATCATTAAGCTACGATTTGCCGCAAAGCATTTTAGGTAAACAGAAAATAATTAAAGGTTTAACCGTAGGTGTTACAGCCAGGAACCTTTTCTTATGGGTACCTAAAACCAACATCTACGGCGACCCTGACTTTACGTTCTCTACTACTTCGGGCAGTAACTTTGGCGTAAACGGTTCAAACGTTTCTGGTGTTGCCGATTCGCAAATTAACCCTGCTACACGCACCATTGGCGGTAACATAGTGGTTAAATTTTAATTAATTGATAGATAATATTATAAAGATATAATCATGAAAAAACTAATAGGCGTATTTTTTGCCGCGGCGCTCATTGTGTCGTCGGGTTGCAAAAAGAGTTTTTTTGATATAAATACCAACCCTAACTCTCCTACCGACGCGGCTATTACACCTGCAGCTTTGCTTCCGCAATTGTTGCACCGTACCGCGGCCAAAGTATCAACTTCATATAACCCAGAAGCTGATTGGATGGGTTATTGGGCCCGTTCTGGTTCATATGGACCAAGTACCGAAGAGGAATCATACAACATCACTACTACTTTTGAGGCTGATGAGTGGAATTGGTTTGATATATTGGCTGATGCCAACACTATGGAAAAAAAAGCTACTGCTGCCAATCAAACATTTTATGTTGGTATAGCTAAAATCATTAAATCGATCGGCTTTATGTACCTGGTAGATCAGTACAATAACGTACCTTACTCAAAAGCGTTTGATATTGTTGGTAACATTACCCCTGCCTATGATAAAGGTCCTGATATTTACAAAGATCTTTTATTGCAGTTAGATGATGCGGCCAAATTGATCAAAGCGGCCAACATTGATGCAAACCCAGGTTTAACTCAGGCTGATATCACTTTTCACGGTGACGCTACGATGTGGAGAAAACTGGCAAACAGCCAACGTTTAAGGTTGTTGATCCACGAATCGGAAGTTTTAACAAATGCATCAACAGAAGTTGCTAAAATTACTGCTGATGGTGCCGGTTTCTTAGGCGATGGCGGCGTAGATAAAAATGGTTCTTCTGCCGATGAATCTGCTTACGTAAATCCTCCTTACGTACAGGAAGATGGAAGGCAAAACCCTTTTTGGAACGCGTTTAAAAACCTTTATACCGGTAGTGCGGCTAATCAATATTACAGGGCTAACAATTACTTGTTAGAAGATGTATACGATTGGTCCGGATCATCAAGCTATGATACCCGTTTTCAATATGTATATGCCCAAGCAGCAACTCCATTAAACGGTTTGGTTTATTATGGTTATAACTACGGCGAAATTTTGCCGGGCACTGCGCCTAAAGCAGTAAACTCATCTGATGTATCTGGCCCTGGCTTAGCTTTAAGTCCTTCTCAACCACAGTGGTTCTTTACATCTGTAGAAAGTTTATTTCTGGAGGCTGAAGCTATTCAAAGAGGTTGGTTAACTGGTAGCGCACAAGTAGCTTATAATAATGCTGTTAAAGCTTCTTTCAAATGGTTAGGCGCTCCGGATAGCGAAGCTAATGATTACCTTGCAAATGACCCGAAAGCTGATTTTGCAGGTGCTACCAGCAAGATATCACAAATTGCCTTTCAAAAATACATAGCATTAGCAGGTATAAATAATTTCGAGGCATGGGTTGATTACAGGAGACTTGACGGCGCTGACGCAATATTAAAAGGAGGAAACCAACCTGTATTGCCATTGTCGCTTTCACCAAGCCGCGGTTCACGTACAATTCCGTTGCGTTTAATGTACCCTCAAAATGAGTATAACTTCAACGCTGCCAACGTAGCCAAAGAAGGTACTATTAACCCTCAAACCTCAAGGATTTTCTGGGATAAAGGTGCAAGATAATTGCCGGTTTATAAAAGATAACCATTAAAATTAAAGAAATGAAAATCAAACATATAAATAAAAGGTTTATCCCGGCACTTGCTATTGTGATGGGCCTTTCATCTTGCTTGAAAGATAAAAACCCACAGCTGGATTTTTCAAAGCTTAAGCCAGTTGTAGAAATTTCTGTTCCAATTACTACAGATACAGGCGTTCCTTCTCCCGATAATTCAGGCGATGGAGCCCCCAACACATTCAGTTTTGCCTTTGTTGCATCCTCAACAGCTATTCCATACCAAATTCCGGTAAACTATGCTTACAGCAAAACAAGCCCTGGTGTTAATGTAACTCTGGCTGTTGATCAGAAAGTGTTGGATAGCTATAATAACATTGAAGGAACTGATTATCAACTTTTGCCTGCCGCGAACTATTCTATCCCGAATTTAAAAGTGAATATCGCTTCTGGTACACAGGTTGCCTATTTGCCAATCAGTTTTGTTAATACTAATACAGGATTGAGCGGCGACAAATCGTATGCGTTACCAATTAAAATTACTGACGCTTCTGGTACCGAAATTAGCGGAAATTACGGTTCAGTTGTTATTTTATTAACAATTAAGAACCAATATGACGGTAGTTATTTAGCTGATGGCTCGATAGCATTCCCGCCACCAACCGCCGGAAGATCATGGTCAAGCCTGAAAAAGACCCTTAAAACAGTAAATCCTACTACCAGCAAAACCGATGCAGCTGATTTAGGTGGAAGTAAATTCTACATGAGGTTGCAGGTTAATGCTGATAATTCGGTTACCATTACAGCAGATCCGTCTTCAGCGAATTTGACTATTCAAAACAATCCTTCCAAAGGTGCAAGCACTTATGATCCTGCAACCAAAACCTTTACGTTACACTACAAATACGTAGGAGGTTCTGGAGATAGGGTTATAGATGAGGTTATCAAGCGTACCAACTAATCCGGATTAATATATGAAAAGGCCTGCTCTTTGACTTGGGAGCGGGCCTTTTGTATATCATTGCTTTTGTATAAGCTATATTCAGCCGACAAATGCGGATGGCGTATTACTCTTCGGTATATTCCCATTGACATTAGTGTCCATTAAAAAACAAAGATTGTTCTTTGAAAATATTGATAATCTATTAGTTAAGGGCAAATTTGTTGCGTGACGATTTGAATTGATTACGTTAGTGGGTTAACCCGGCTGATATGAACCAAGGCAAATATGTATTCTCCCAATTATCCGCATTTCTTCCCCAACGTGTATTTGACGGGATCGTAAAGAAATATGATGGCGATAAATACGTAAAACATTTTTCCTGTTGGAATCAGTTGTTATGTATGTTGTTCGGCCAACTTACTAATCGGGATAGCTTACGCGATTTGATCATTACACTGGAAGCCCATAGTAAAAAGTCCTATCATTTAGGGCTTGGAAAAAGCGTAACACGCAGTAATCTTGCGAAAGCCAATGAAAACCGGGACAGCAAAATATTCGAGGAGTTCGCCTATCACTTGATTGGCATTGCGCGGAATAAACGAGCTAATGAAGATTTTGAGGTAAAAGGCAAGATA
>NZ_QGHA01000012.1 GCF_003148845.1 Mucilaginibacter oryzae
TAAATACATCATAGACGATACAAAAGCTTGCTTTTTTACCTTTCTTAGGTTCAATAAGCAGACTTTTTATAATTGGGAAGATAGACAACTCCAGCCAGGCTTCAAAGGTGATGTTATAGTTCATTACTGCTCTTAATGAGTATGCCGATAGTTTGGCTTGTTTAAAGAACTTCCAATGAGAGCAGGCATATTCTCTGTTCTCTTTTTAATAGCGGCATCAAGACATCGGAAGATTTTCCAGTTGATTAATATCCAGATGAACTTTGCAAGTAGCATGCACTCAAACCGTTCTTTTTTTACAGGTTTTACCCGGCGGAGGTTTAACAGCGATTTCCAACTTTTAAAGATTAGTTCAATTTGCCATCTGAGACGATAAAGCTCAATCACATCTGTTGATTTAAAGATAGCCTGATCTACATTAGTAATGAATACACTGAAACGGCAGCGTTCTTTGTATTCTTCTGAAAGTTCCCTCCCCCGGCTCTTTGCCTGCTTTTGTGCTTTCCTTATCCGCTCCGCCGAAATTTGCTCCGCGACTGGTACCACGATCAGGCGGCATTCAAGCGCGTTTTTACCCTTGTCAAGTATGATTTCAGTTTCAAAGCATACCTGTTTATTTGCCTGCATACGCTCATAAAGTAACGACCAGTCAATCACTTTGCCTGTGGCCTTATCAACGGGTTTCCATTTCGGTTGCAGTCTGTTTAGAAAAAACGCTTTGCTCTCGGCAACCCCTCTTAAATAAGCCATTGTAACATAACCCAGGTCCCGGATATGGAGATCATCTTTGGCTATGCGGCCTGCTGTTTTCTTCGAATAACTTTGATCGTTTTTTGTTGCTTTGGTTAACTCCAGATTCTCCCAATCTCCATTTTTGAGGTCAAATGAATATTGTATGTTCATTAACGGATTGGAAACCGCTCCTCCGTAACCCGGATAACTTTCCTTGTATTCATCGGGTAGGCAGAATTTACAGGAGTCGGTAATCAGTACCCGCGAGAATGGTTGCCATATATCGTGATTGTAGATAACTAATTTGGTAGCCATTTGCTCTGCTAAAACAAGCTTCATAAATTCAACACTACTTTCGTTGAACCGCTTATGAAGACCGACCTTGCTCAATGGCTTATCATTTTGCTTTATCAGGTCATCGCAACAATCCTGGAGGCTAAGCTGGTGATCAATGCTGTTGAATACAAGCGTATCAATAAATGCTTCCGGCTTAAGTTTGGAACTACGGCGACAAAAACCGCTACGGTGGGCGAATTCTGCGATCTTATCGGTCTTAATAACGGCGCAGATGGAACTGTTCAATGTATCCGAATCATCTGAAATAAACTTACTTTTATCAAAAATAAAAGGTGCTTTTCCTTAGCAAAGCACATTGTTTTTAAAAAAAATGTTATATTTATATAAGAAAAGGCGGTCTTGCCTCGAAACAAACCGCCTTTTCAATAAATATTTAAACTATACAAATATGGGAAAATCTAATCGGTTTTGCCCAACGGCGAAGCCTCGCTTTATGCTCTTTTCAAATTCACTTCAATACAAAAATCCTTAAGTTAACGGCTATGGGCTCCAGCCGAGCGGCGGCGAGGGAGCTAACCGGCACCGCCCTGGTAGCCGAACTTATAAAACTAAAAAGCCATTGCTTATATAAGTATGCAATGGCTTTTTAGTTGATGAGAGTGTGATATTAACTCTTCTTTTCTTCGTTCTCTTTCTCGATTTTATCTTCCGCCTTTTTCAAGTTTCCCTGAAGTTGCGGGTTTTGTGCCGGGAGCACACGCACCTTATGTTCAACTTCTGTTTGCATGATGTGTACAGCGTAAGGAGCGGGTTCAATATGGCTTCCACTTGCTTCGGCATACACCTGGGTAAACTCGGCACCGATATATAATATTGCCGATGTATAATAGATCCAAACCAGGATAACGATGATAGAACCGGCCGCGCCGTATGCCGAGCCCTGCGCGGTATAATGAATATACAAACTGATAATGTACTGCCCCAACATAAACAGGATAGCAGTAAAGATTGATCCGCCGCGCACATCCCGCCACCTGATCCTTACATCCGGTAAAAATTTAAAGATGATGCCAAACAGCGTGGTGATAATCACGAGGGTAATCCCCAGGTTAAGGCCTTGCACTAACAATTTGGTCACAGCATCGATACCGGGTAAAAAATGCTGGATTTGATCTTTTATAGCTGTGATCACAATGTTGATGATAAGGGAGGCTAACAACAAAAAGCCCAGGCTGATGATCAGCGAAAACGATACGAACCTGTTACGTAATAATTGCAGCCAACCGTTTTTAGGCCGGGCTTTAACACGCCAGATGATATTGAGCGAGTCCTGGATTTCGATAAAAATACTGCTTGCGCCCAATAGCAAAGTGCCAACACCAATAACCACTGCCAGGCCCGATTTGCCTGAAAGCGCGAGGTGTTTTAAAGCATCCTGAATTTGCGCCGCCGGTTGCGGACCAACATAACGTACAATTTCGGGGTATAGCTTGTTGGTTACCGCGTCTTTTTCAAATACAAGCCCGGCTACCGAAATTACGATGATGAGCAGCGGCGCTATAGAAAAAACGGTATAGTAAGCCAGCGAAGCGCTTAGCTTTAAGCCATTATCTTTTGAGAAACCGGTAAAGGAAGCCAGTAAAATTTTCCATAATTGTTTAAAGTAATCCTTGCTGAAAAACTTCATAACTGTTTTTTATAAGTGTAAATGTTGTTTAAATTGTGTTTAAGCAATAACGATGCCTTTTGTGGATTGGAAGTAATGTTTTTATCTTGCTATACCGGATTTTAATATCATTCCAGCCAGCGCTCGGATATTGTCACCAACAACTTACCGCCATGTATCGATGGTGTTCAGTTTTAAAAAGTGTGAACACTTTATATTTTCATTAAAATTCATTCGATTATCAATCAACAAATTACAAAACAGCGCTTTTGATCAAAAGCCTCAAATTGAACATATTGACCCTGTAAATCAAATGCTTACAATTTTCAATCGCAAAACACTGAACACCCGCTTTTTAAAAATTGAACACCTGTTTTTTTGAAAGATGAACACCTACCCACAGGCTTTATAACAGGCGGTTTTAAAATCACATCCTGCTACCTCACAACCACTGCAAAGGCACATCAAGCAATTCATAATCTTCCCAGCCATTAAAATCATAATGCCACCACTCGGTAGAGAGTACCCTGAAGCCATATTTGGACATTACTGTTTTAAGCAACTCGCGGTTACTGATCTGCAAGGGCTTTAAATTGGGGTAATTAGCTGATGCTTTACGGCTGAAACTATCAAAAGGCGTAGGCATATCCAGTTCTTTCCCTGTTTTCAGGTCGATAAGTGAAAGATCAATAGCGCAGCCCCTGTTGTGCTTTGATCCCAAACGCGGATTAGCTACATAGTTGGTATCCGGAGTTTTTTCATAAAAATCTACGGTAACCGAGTAGGGGCGGTAGGCGTCATAAATCTTAAGTCCTAAGTTTTGAGTTTTAAGTTCAGCTTCTACTTGCTGCAGGGCTTTCACCACAGGCAGCCGGGCGTATGCCCTGGCAACGCTGTACATGCGGCGGTGCATAAAATTATTAGTGGTGGCATAGCGGATATCCAGAACAATTTGCGGGATATATTTTTTTATTTCGACAAGCTGTTTCTCCGGATTAGCCTTTACCTGTACTTTATACCGTGCAATATTGCTTATTTTTGTACTATCGATGTACTTGTAGTGCTGTGCCTGTACGCCAACACTAAGCAGGATCAACATCAACAGATAAAAATAGCTCTTCATAATTACCTGTGCGATACAATGAGCAGGTCGAGATCTTTGCAGGGGATAGAAAACCTGTCGCCGATGTGTTTATTGGTGAGGTGTCCCTGGTAAATGTAAACCGCGTTACGGACACCCGATTTTTGCCAGATCACATTTTTAATCCCGCCATGATCGCCAATATCCAGCAAAATGGGGGCGAAGATATTGGTAAGCGCGTAAGTAGCCGTACGGGCCACGCGCGAGGCAATGTTAGGCACGCAATAATGAATCACATCGTACTTGCGAAAAACCGGGTGGGTGTGGTTGGTTACTTCGGATGTTTCAAAACAGCCGCCCTGGTCAATGCTCACATCAATAATCACCGAGTCGCGCTTCATGTTGCTCACTGTGGCTTCGGAGATGATACAGGGGCTGCGTCCGTCTTCGGCACGGAGGGCGCCTATTGCCACATCGCAGGTAGTGATGGCTTTTTCTAAAACAATGGGCTGTACCACCGATGTAAATACCCGGCTGCCGATGTTGTTTTGCAAGCGGCGAAGCTTATATATCGATGGGTCGAAAACCTTCACTTCGGCACCTAATGATATCGCTGTACGGGCGGCATATTCGCCTACGGTGCCTGCCCCTAAAATCACAATTTCGGTAGGGGGTACGCCGGTGATCCCGCCCAGCATCAGGCCCTTTCCTTCAAAAACATTGCTCAGGTATTCGGCAGCTATCAGGATGGAAGTAGCGCCTACTATTTCGCTCATGGCACGTACCACGGTGAGGATATTACCTTCATCGCGCAGGTGCTCAAAACTAAGCGCGGTAATTTTTTTGGCCATCAGCGCATGGATGCTTTCGGCTTTCAGCGTGGCCATTTGCAGGGTAGAGATCAACAACTGCCCGGGTTTCATCATCTCAATCTCCTGCAGCGTTGGTGGGGCTATTTTAATGATGATATCGGCCTCGTACACCTTTTTGGTATCATAGATGATCTGCCCGCCCTGGTCGGCATAATCCTTATCCGAAAAGTTGGCGGCCTGCCCTGCATTGCTTTCCAGCAGTACCTCGTGCCCGTTGTTAACCAGCAGCGCAACTGATAATGGCGTTAACGGCACCCGGTTCTCCTGGAAGGAAACCTCTTTGGGGATGCCGATGTATAACTGATTTTTCTTAGATTTTACCTCAAGCAACGACTCCTGGGGCTGCATCATTGCCTGTTTGGCAATATCCGAAAACCCGCTAATGATCCCTGAACTCATGATGTATTTTTTAAAAGGCTGATGAAGATAGTAAAAATAGCCGGATGATAGAACTAAAAGTTTTGGATACTGATGAGCCTGGCGTTATCATCACCAACCTTAATATTCACCGTTGTATAGTGATCGGGCAGCAGATCGGGAATTTTTTCGGGCCACTCTATAAAACAGTAAGCCCCGCTGTAAAAATATTCTTCGTAGCCCATATCCAGCGCTTCGGTTTGTGTTTTAAGGCGATAAAAATCAAAGTGAAAAATGCGGCTGTCGCGGCCAATGTATTCGTTAACGATGGAGAATGTAGGGCTTGTGGCCGGTTCTTCCACGCCCATTTCTTCGCACAGGGTTTTAATGAGGGTGGTTTTGCCGGCACCCATATCGCCGTAAAATAAAAAGATCTTATGGTTTGCCGCGTTATCCAATATGGCTTTGGCGGCGGCCGGTAGCTGGGCTAATGAATTAACAGATAGTTGCACGATAATAATTCTTTACTTCATTGCCCAACAACGGTTATGTGTGTATTGAGCTTACCAAAAATACTCAAATTAAATATTAGCCAGCAACGCTTTCAAAAATTGCGCTTTCGCCTCAATATGAGGGATATGTCCGCAATTATCAAATTCAATCAATTTGTAGCCCGGGATTTTTTTTGCCGTTTCAGGCCCTAAAATTTTATATTGCCCGTGTTTGGCTTTCTCATCGTTGCTAAGCAGCGCTTTACCCACAATGGTTTTATCTTCTTTACCGGTAAAAAGTACTGTTGGTACTTTGATTAAACCGAACTCATAACATACCGGCTGCTCATAGATCATCTCGAAAGTAAGCGCTGCAACCTTGGCATAACGCGGAAAGTCGGCGCTTTTGGTTACGCCGCCGCCTATGGCAACCAGGTAATCGTATTCGGGTTTCCATTTGGTGAAATAGGAGGTTTCGTAATATTTCTTTACGCTTTTAAAACTGGTTTTTAGTTCGGCTTTATAATCATCTTCGGCGCTGTTGTAAGGCACAAAGGTGCGGTAATCTTCCAGGCCTATCGGGTCTTCCAGTAACAGCTTATCAACCCGTTCGGGATACATCAACGTAAACCGGGTGGCTAACATCCCGCCCATTGAATGGCCCAGCAAGGTTATTTTGGGTATGCCGAGGCTATCCAGCAGCGTTTTATTTATCCGTGCCAGCTGGTGAAAGCTATAGTGGATAAACGCTTTTGATGATTTGCCGAAACCGAGCTGATCGGGCGCCACAACCCGGTAGCCTTTGCCGCTAAGCGCGCGGATCACGCCTGTCCAGTAATAGCCGCCAAAATTTTTGCCGTGAAAAAGCATTACTGTTTTGCCGTTAGGATTGGCTGGTTTTACATCCATATAGGCCATGCGTAAATCTTGTCCCTCAACCTTTACGGGCAAAAAGCTTACCGGGTAAGGATATTTAACGTTTTCGAGGTTGATGGAAAGTGTATCCGACTGGGCATAGGCCGCTATGCTTGCCAACAATATGATGAGCGGGGTTAATATTTTGCGCATGTAAAAGATACAGGGTAGGAGATGAAATGTTTGCCCTCCAGCCCCCTAAAGGGCGAGTTTGAAGGAAAGGTGACGATATTATTCACGTAGAGGCCTTTGTATGTATTTCGCCTTCACAAAAAAAGCCCTGCCAGATCGGCAGAGCTTTTAAAAATATAGTTTAAACCAGGTTGGGGCTATTTGGTATTAAACCCGAACGGCACAACAACTTTAAAGCTGATGTTACGCCCCATGTTAAATATACCGGGCCGAACGCCTTCGGGCACGGTAGGGTTATCAAAATATTTAAGCCTGCTCATGTTTGATTGGTAGTTAACATTAGCAAGGTTGGTGCCTTCAACAAAAAGCTTGATTACCGGCTGGCCTGCCTTGTTTACAATGTTACCGCCAAAACCCGCGCTTAGCAAGTTATATCCGGGGGTGTAAGTTTCTGTTCCGTAGGCTGCAAAAAAGCGGTCCTGTGCGCTGTAGTGGTCAAAGCCAACAAACGCGTAAATGCTTTTGAACTTGCCGATGCCGCCATTAAATGTTCCGCGAAGCTCGGAGTGGGTGTGCAAAGGCGGTATAAAGGGCAGGTATTTCAGGCTATCTGCAACCGGGCTGCCATTGCCCTTGTTTTCGCCATAAGTTAAGCTTAACGCGTTTTCAAAATGCAGCCACGAAATGGGATGTAAATCAACATTCACCTCACCGCCGTAAATACGGGCTTTACTTTGCACATAAGTAAATGTTCTGTATCCCTGCGTGTAAACCGGGCTGCCATCGGCCGCTAAAACCTGTTGCTGATAAATGTAGTTACTCAGGTTATTATTGAAAACCTCAACACTTGCCGAAATATTGGGCAGCGTTAAAAAGGTGCCGATATCTTCCTGCAAGCTAAACTCCGGTTTAAAGTCTTTATCGCCAACGTGGTAGATCTGAGAGCCCGGATCCGGGCCATTGGCCGAAATTTCGGCAATACTTGGCGCCCTGAAACCCCGTGAAATATTACCCTTGATCAGGAACGCGTCAGACACATTATAAGTAGCGCCAAAGCTGCCGGAAAAACCACTGAAGCGTTTGCTGAAGGCGTCGAACTGTTTGGTAACGTTAGCCGCTGTTTCGGGGTTGCTGCCGGTGTATAATTGCGGGTAGCCCTTAGCGCCCAAGGTATCAACGTAGGCCGCCGAGTTTGAGAAAGAACGGGTATCATACCTCGCGCCTGCCGAAACATCTAACTTGCCATAGCTTTTTTTGATAATAAAGAATGGTCCTACATCAAACTGGTGATAGGCCGGGATCGGAAAATCGGTAGCATCGCCAATGGTATTGTTACCATACTGCCCGTTAACGCCGAAGGTTGTTTCATAATCGTTACCGATGTTAAAGTTGTATTTAACATCATAGGTATAAGTAGCCAGGTGTAAGTTAAGGCCGGCAACATCAGCATCCTGCGGGTGCGTGTATTCGCGGCGGTGGCTGTATTGATAGCCGAGGTTAACCGCGAGGTTACCGTTGCCTAAAATAAAATTACTGTTGTTATAAATGCGGTAAAGTTGAACGTGCTGGTGCAGCGTTGGTATTTTATAGGAATTTAAAACCGAGTTTGGCACAATAGGCCTGAACGCGCCATCTTCGGTAATTTGCTGCGTAAACTTGCGGGTAAGCGAATCGCGGCTGCCATCAGGGATGGATTGCTCATCATCAAACACCGATGCATGCAGGTACGAATAGCCCCACGATTTGTTGAGGCCAACCATTATGCGGGCGTCTTTTTCGCGGTAGTTGGTGCCGTAAACACGGCCGTCATGCTCGTTTTGATAATCCTTGCTGCCTTTGGCAGATACTACGGTACCCCAAACTAAACCATTCTGATTGCCCTGCAGCCTGAACGAACCATTGTATAAGCCCTGGTTAGTGCCATACAATCCCTGCACCGAACCTAATATCTTTCCTTCGGGAGCAGGTGCGGGTGAAATTAAGTTTACAACACCGCCGATAGCGTCAGAACCATAGCTTAAACTTGCCGGGCCTTTAATCACCTCCACACGGTCTATCGAGTTTTGATCAACTTCAATACCATGCTCATCGCCCCATTGCTGGCCTTCCTGGCGGATACCATCCTGTAAGGTTATCACCCGGTTATATCCCAACCCGTGGATAAATGGTTTAGATACATTCGGGCCTGTAGTAACCGCGCTTACACCCGGCAATGTAGCGATTTGGTCAATAACGTTGCCTGCGGCAGCACGTTGCTCAAGGTACGCTTTGCCTACCGCCAGCATTGGCACAGGGCTGCGTTTCATTTCGGTGGCTTTGCTTACACCGGTAATAACCACTTCACCCGCCTCAAGCGATGAGGCCTGCATTTGTACATCAAATACCCTGGTTTTTGAAAAGTCGACCCTTTGGGTAACTGTAAGGTAGCCTATATAACTCACCTGCACCAGGAAAACACCCTTAGGTACTATGGCAAAGCTGTATTTGCCATTTACATCGGTAATAGTGCCTTTGCGTAAATCGGGGATATTGATGGTGGCACCAATAATTGGTTTACCATCGGCTTTATCAGTTATAGTACCTGAAAGACTGCCGGTGGCATCTTCAATGATGTTGATTTTGGAGTTAAGCGGAGCGCCATGCACGGGGGCGCCAAATTGAACGGATAAAAACAATAATATAGCGAAGCTGATAAGCTTTAATTTCATAACGAAAACTTAAAAAGTAGATAAATGCCCCTGTAAAGGCGGCCTGTTTGGAAAAAGTAAATAAAGCGGATGTTACGCCGTTACAGGAGGTGCCCTGCCGGCCGCGAGGATGAGCGCGATGCTTACAAAATTGTAATCGCCCTGCTTAAAAACATGAGCAGATGGCGCGAGGGGTATTAAAAATAAGTTACCAACAACAACCACGGCATCGGCATGGTGCATGGCATCGCACAGCGAACATTTTTCTTTAACGGTTGCCCTGTCGGCAGCGATGTGACTGCTTTTGGTTATGCCCTTAATAAGCGCGTGCTGGTGCGAATAAACAGCGTATTGCCCAACAACAAAGCTAAGCAGCAGCAGCCATGCGAATAGGATATGTAGGCGTTTGTTTTGCACAAGTTAACCCCCATTAAACGGGATAACGCAAAAGTAAGTATTAAAACGGGAATATTAATGCAACATCGTAACAATTGTGTTTACTTAGTTCATGGTTGATGGTTCATGGCAATCTTCGTTATAAAAACATTTCTCCGTCTTTTTTACTACGAACTATGATTCATCAACCATGAACTACCCTATCTTTGCAAACTATGAAACCCGCCGAGATCAATAAAAAATGGGAAGTGCTGCAGCAATACATCGCCGAGGATTTTGACAACGAAAAGCCCGACATTAAAGTAATGCTGTTTTTAATAGGGGTACAGGAGCTGGGGCAGGGGCCGCGCAAGTTCAGCAAGCGCCAAAAGGAAGAGTTGATGCATATTGCAACCTGCAGGTTATTCAGCATGATGGGTTTTTACGAGTTGGAAGGGCTTGACCAGGACGGCTGGCCGCATTGGAAACGTGTAAAAGTAATACCCAATTATACCCTGCTTGAGCAGGAGATGACAATAAAATCGCTGATTATTGCTTATTTTGAAGAGTTGGGAGTGATTTGATTTTTGCAGTGAGTGTTGCACATCTTGCTGTAAGCCTGAGTGATAGCGAAGCATGACAACATTAACCGGCATCATCTCCACCATACTTTTATTAGCCGTTAACCTTCTTAAATTCTAAAAATTTATAATTTCGATAAACTACGGCTCAGACAGAAAATCCTGATGAAGAAACTTTTTATTTTAAGCGCCCTCTTACTAACGTTTACTGCCGCATTTGCAGGCCCTCCTAAAAATCAATATGTGCGTATCCATACCGCTTATGGTGATTGTATTATCCGTTTGTACAACGAAACGCCTTTACACAGGGATAACTTTATCAAGCTCACCAAAAAGGGCTTTTTCAATGGCACATTGTTTCACCGGGTAATCCAAAACTTCATGATCCAGGGCGGCGACCCGGAATCAAAAGATCCAGTGAAGGCAAAGCCAGGCGCCGAGCTTGGCAACGGGGATGTGGGTTACACTATCCCTGCCGAATTCCGTGATAGTTTGTTTCACAAACGCGGCGTATTGGGTGCCGCGCGCGATGAAAACCCGACCAAAGCATCAAGCGGCTGCCAGTTTTATATCACCGAAGGCAAACGCTTTACCGACGGCAAGTTGGATACCCTGGAGAACACCCGACTTAAAGGGCGAAAAATACCTGCCTGGCAACGGGATTGGTACAAAACGGTGGGAGGGGTACCGCACCTTGATCAAAACTACACCGTATTTGGCGAGGTAGTTGCCGGTATTGATATGGTAGACAGGATAGCCGCCGTTAAAAAGGATGGCAATGACAGGCCGGTTACTGATGTGCCGATGACAGTAACGTTATTGAGCAAAAAGCAATGCAGGCAGTTAGATAAAATCTTAGGCCCCCCGGCCCCCTGAAGGGGAAGGGAAAGAAGCTACCCGGATCATAAAATCTTACATTCATTAACATTGCAAATAAAAAATTTCCCTTTAAGGGGGGTAGGGGACATATGAAAATAATCACTTATAATGTGAACGGAATCCGGTCGGCTATTAACAAGGGCTGGCTGGCCTGGCTACAGGCCACCGATGCCGATGTTGTTTGCCTGCAGGAAATAAAGGCAACACCCGATGTGTTGACAGATCTTGGGCTTGTTGATGCTATGGGCTACCAGCACTATTGGTTCCCTGCCGAAAAGAAAGGTTATAGCGGCACGGCTATTTTTACCAAAATCCTCCCGAAGCACATCGAATACGGCTGTGGCATTCCCGATTTTGACCGTGAGGGCCGTTGTATCCGGGTTGACTTTGACGAGGTATCTGTAATGAGCGTGTACTTTCCGTCGGGTTCGAGCGGTGATGAGCGCCAGGTTTTTAAATACCGGTTTTTAGATGAGTTTGGGAAATACCTTACCTTGCTTAAGGTGACTATCCCTAACCTGGTAGTTTGCGGCGATTATAATATTTGCCATAAACCTATCGATATCCATAACCCGAAATCAAACGCCAACTCATCAGGCTTTTTGCCTGAAGAGCGTGAATGGATGGAGAATTTTATTGAAGGCGGTTTCATCGATACCTTCCGTCACCTTAACAAAGAACCTCATCATTACACCTGGTGGAGTTTCCGAGCCGGGGCACGCGGCAAAAACTTGGGCTGGCGTATTGATTACGCTATGGCCAGTACACCATTGGAAGCTAATATCCGCAGGGCGGCGATATTGCCTGAGGCTAAGCATTCAGATCATTGCCCGGTGCTGCTGGAGTTGGAGTTTTAAAGAGCATTATTGCTATATAACAGGCGGTAGTGAAGATGCGAACGCCTTTGCCTCAATGTAAAAGCAACTGATTCGTGAAGACAAAACCTGCCGATCTGTGGAGACACGGATCGATAGGAAAGGCATGGGTCCATATCCAAGGCGGTCGTGTCCCCACGGCCGCTTGTACGCTATTATCCTTAATAGCTGGCAGCTATCCGTGGAGGCAAAACCAGCCGATCCGTGTCCCCGCGGATCGAGGGGAGAAAGAGCTAAAACTCCTCATGGATATAAGTCATAATCCTAACCATCTCATCCCTAATCTCCCGGCCCGGCCTTACAAAATTGTTGTTCATAAATGCAAAGGCAAGTCGTTTGCCTTTCCGGGTAACCAAATAACCGCTTTGATTATGATTGTTACTTAATGAACCTGTTTTGGCCCAAACAAAGGGCTGCCCGTTATCTGTTTTATAGGCGCTTTTTATAGTTCCGGCAACACCACCTATTGGCATCATACTATAAAGCAATTTTTCATCCTTTACCTCATCATGAATTTTCAGCAGAAGGGTTACCATATCCCTTGGCGTAAACAAATTATAGCGTGATAAGCCCGATCCATCTACCCATTGCGGGACATCCGGCAGATCGTTCAGCAGATTGGTTTTGGCGTAGTTAATTACCGAATCGGCGTTTAAAGTATTAAACTTTATTGATGAGCATACCAGCAGCAATTGTTCGGCAATAAAATTATCGCTCGGTTGCAACATTCGCCGGTACACCGAATCGGCATTGGCGTTATAAATAATTTTGGTATCGGCAGGCATTGGTGTTTGCAATAGCGATACCGGCTTTTTCAACGTGTCCTGCAGCAAGGCTATGGTAAGCTGCAAACTTGTTTTCCACGGAATTTCCTGCTTATAACCCGGCGGGATCTCTCCGGCAGGGTAAACAAAGTTATTGGTTAACAAATCGCGTTTTACATTAAACCTGGCCGGATGATAATTAACGTCGGCATTTAAAAACCGCTTCAAATACCGGGGCGCTACCTGCATGTTGCCGTCACGGTCTGCATATAGCCGTGCTACGTTATCTTCAATGGGTAGCGCGGTGATCTCGGCCTGGTAGTAATCGTTGTAATCATCCCAGGCCCAGCCGGGACCAAAAAGCTCACCGCTATAGTTTCCCGGCGAATAGAACAATTGCCTGTTGCTGCTTCTTAAAAAATTTAGTCCGTTTACACCTTTTAGATCGGAATGTAAAAATGTCGGATCGCCGGTGCCCCAAAATACCAGCGAATCGCCCCGGATTTGATAGCGGAGCGCCGGGATGCTATCGCCCAGCATTTTGAGGCAGGTATAAAAAGTGAAAAGCTTGGTATTGGATGCCGGGGTGAAATATTTATCGGCATTAAGCTCGTAAATCATTTTTTGCTCATCCATATCATACAGGGCAAAGCCTGTAAAATGATCGTTCATAATTTGGGAGTGCCTGAAAAGCTTTTTAAGCTTCCTTTTTTTTATTGAACGGGCATAAATGCTGTGATGGAATACACTTAAAACACCAATGATTATCAGAATTGAAATAGTTGGTTTTCGCATAATAAAATATTCAATTAACAAATAAATGTGGTAAATTTAATATACCAACTATAACCATTTTGTTACACAAGTTATATTATAAATTACACCGGTCCGCGGCATGGTGGCTTGCGGCTATATTAACATTCTGCGTGGCTGGTACCGTTCGCGGCCAGTACTTTGATCTTGCCGTTAATAAAAAAAAGGTCAATATCCCTTTCAGGTTGGAACGCAATCTGTTAATCATAAAACTGAAGATCAATAACAAAGGTCCCTTTAACTTTATTTTGGATACGGGGGTTGGCCTCATGATTATTACTGATCCCAAATTAGTCGATTCGCTGAGCATTCCCAATAAACGTACCCTAAAAATACCCGGGCTTGGCGAGGGCGAAGATTCTGAAGCCTACGTAAGCCCCATACTAAACGTTGAAATACCCGGGCTTGTTAGTTATGACATTGCCGCGGCCATACTTAAAAAGGATGTTTTTAACCTTTCCGGCTACGCGGGCATGCCGGTACACGGCTTGTTGGGCTATGAATTTTTTAACAATATGGCCGTGAAAATTGATTTCCAGGATAGCACGGTTACCGTTTGCCGCCCCAAAGATTTGAAACCGATGCGGCGCAGCAGTAAAATACCCATGAGCGTTGAAGACAGGAAGCCATACATTAGCGCGAGGGTAGTGATGCCGGGTGTTACACCGTTTAAAACAAAGCTGGTGGTAGATTTGGGGGCGGGGCACCCGGTTTCTATCGAGCGGTATATTAAAAACTATGGCCTGCCGCAAAAATTTATCTCATCGGCCAACCTTGGCATTGGCCTTAACGGGCCCATTAATGGTTTTATAAGCCGGCTCGAGGAGTTTGATATTGGTAAATTCAGGGTGAAGCAGGTGCTTGCTTCTTTTCCTAACGATAACAATAACCAAAACAACCTTACAGTAAAACGTGATGGTAATTTGGGCGCCGGGATTTTGAAACGCTTTACGGTAGTATTTGATTACCCGGATAGCGTGATGTACCTGAAGCGGGCCTCTAATTTCGATGAGCCTTTTGAGCATGACATGAGCGGTTTGGAGTATTACGCCGCAGGCGATAATTACGACAGGATTGTGATTAGCCGGGTTGAACCCGGTTCGGCGGCTGATGAGATAGGCCTTGAACGCGATGACGAGATTATTGCTATCAATTTTAACCCGGTATCTAAAATGACGCTCCAGCAAATTGACGAACTTTTTAAATCAAAAGACGACAGGAGCCTGCTTTTGGATGTTTACCACGAAAAAAGGCTTGATAAAGTGGTGCTTACCTTAAAACGCCGAATATAATTAACAATACGCGTAATTTTTTTTAGCTATAATGCGTCTTACCCTGAAAAAAGAAGCCTTTTTTATATAAGTTTACAGTTTAACTTTATTTTAATCAATGAAAAAACACTTATTGCCGGGCATTTACATGCGCGGCTCAGTATTGGCGCTTGCAATTTTAGCGGGTTCGTGCGCTACTAAAAAGCATGCTGCCAATCAAACCCTAACCCTTAAAACCACCACAACAGCCAACGGAACGGTGGCTACCGCCACAACCGGCGCGCCTAAAAAAGAAGGCATCAAAAAATTCAGTGACCTGATCCCGGCCAAAACTAAGGTTGATAGCGGCTTGTTTAACCTGTACAAGGTTGATGGCAAGTATTACTACGAAATTCCGGATTCATTAAACGGCCGCGAAATGCTGGTGGTTACCCGCTTTGTTAAAACACCCGGCGGCCTGCGCACTTTTGGTCAGCAATATGGCGGCGAAGAAATTAACGACCAGGTTTGGAAATGGGAACGCCGCGACAAGCAGGTGTTTATCCGCGTGCCAAGCTTTTCAATGCGTGCCGATAGTACCAGTGATATGTATCAATCGGTAAAAAACTCAAACCTTGATGCGGTGCTGGCTTCGTTTGATGTTAAAGCCTTTAATAAAGATACCACCGGCGTTTTAATTGATGTTACTGATTTTTACAACGGGGATGTGCAGGCTATTGGTTTATCAGACGATATTAAAAAAGCCTATAAAACCATGGGCCTTGATAACTCGCGCTCATATATAGATACGATTAAGAGCTTTCCGATAAATATCGAAGCACATTCATTAAAAACATACCGCGCCGGCGAATCGCCAACGGATAACAGCAACGGAGCCATCACCTTCGAACTGAATACCTCGATGTTGCTGTTGCCTAAAACACCGATGAAGCCGAGGATCATGGATGAGCGGGTAGGCTTTTTTGGTCAGCGCCAGACAGATTATGGCACCGACGCGCAAAAAGCTTTGGTTACGGCCTACATACACCGCTGGCGGCTGGAACCTAAAGACCCGGTAGCTTATGCGAACGGTAAACTGGTTGAGCCAAAGAAACAAATTGTATACTACATTGATCCGGCTACACCTAAAAAATGGGTGCCGTATCTTATTGCCGGTGTAAACGATTGGCAAAAAGCCTTTGAAACCGCCGGTTTTAAAAACGCTATTGTGGCTAAGGTAGCTCCAACCAAAAAAGAAGATCCGGAGTTTAGCACCGAGGATGCACGTTATGCCGTGATCCGTTACTTTGCCTCGGATGTGGAGAATGCTTACGGGCCGCATGTTGCCGACCCGCGCAGCGGCGAGATTTTGGAAAGCCACGTAGGCTGGTACCACAACGTGATGCAGTTATTGCGCGATTGGTATCTGATCCAGACAGCGGCTGTAAACCCTAACGCGCGCCATGCTCAATTTACTGATGAGCAAATGGGCGAACTGATCCGTTTCGTATCATCGCATGAGATTGGTCACACCCTTGGTTTGCCACACAACTTTGGTTCGAGCTATGCTTACCCGGTTGATTCTTTGCGTTCAAAATCGTTTACCGACAAGCACGGCACAGCTCCGTCAATTATGGATTATGCCCGTTTCAATTATATAGCCCAGCCGGGCGATGGTGTAACGCACCTTTACCCGCAAATTGGCGAGTATGATGATTGGTCGATTAAATGGGGATATACCTGGTTTGTCGGCAACAAAACTCCCGAGCAGGAAAAAGAGATCCTGGCCAAATGGACAGATAAACATGCGGGCGACCCTAAATATTACTTCGGCCGCCAGGGTACATCCATCGACCCTCGTTTGCAAAACGAAGATTTGGGGGATAATGCCATGAAAGCGAGCGCTTATGGTATCGCCAACCTGAAACGTATTTTGCCAAACCTCGAAAAATGGTCGTACCAAAAAAATGAAAATTATGATGACCTGAGCGAACTTTACAACGAAGTGCTTGGTCAGTTTTACCGTTACATGGGCCACGTTACTACCAACATCGGCGGCATGAATGAAAACTTTAAAACTTATGATCAGAAAGGTGCCGTTTATGATTTCGTAGCCAAAGCCCGCCAGCACGAAGCTGCCGTATTTTTGAATGAACAATTGTACAAAACCCCAACCTGGTTAATTAACCAGCCGGAACTGGCTAAGTTTGACAACGGCGTAATTATTAACCGGATCAAAGCTATGCAGGCGTCATTGCTGGCAAACGAGTTAAACCCGTCAAGACTGGCCCGTATGTATGATAACGAAGCTAAAAATGGTAAAAATGCCTACACCGTTGCCGAGTTATTTAACGATTTGCATGCAGGCATATTTGGTGCCGGCAATCCTGACAGTTATAAACGCAGCCTGCAACGTAATTATGTGGAATACCTTAAAACGTTGTTAAATCTTGATGCCTCAGCATCCTATGCCGGTATATCGGCGGCATCGCTGGCAAGTTGGGGTTTAACGCCAATCAATATCGCCATGTCTGATATCAGGCCGATGGTTCGTGTTGAATTAAAGAAAATTGATGCCGGATTGCCAAAAGGCGGCGACGCGCTTACAGCGGCGCATTATGCCGATTTGCGACTAAGGATCAAAGAAGCGCTTAACCCAACCCGCCCGGTTGTAAATATTAATGGCATTATGATGCGCGGCCTGACAACCCCGGTGCCCGACAGTTTAGATCCGAAAGCAGGCAGCACCAACTGCTGGCCTAAAACAAGCTTCGATTTTTAATTTAAAAGGCTTTAAATACTGATTTATAATCCTGCCTCATTTTGGGGCAGGATTTTTTTATGTGCTGTAGTACTGTAAAGTGTTTTTAGGTGACACTGGTCATCAGGATTTTACCGGCTGCCCATTACACGCTCAACGTACGTTAAAATACCAGTTACTTAACCAAGCAAATAAACTGTTTTACTTATTTGGTGCTCAGTTTATTAAACTTTATGCTGTAGCTAACCAAAAAATACCTGTTTAAAGTATTGTTCTGTACGTCGTTTATAGAGTTGGTGCCTGTAGTGCGGTAGATACTTACGTTTTGATTAAACAGGTCATAAACGGTAAACTTTAATTCTCCGCGATCTTTTTTGAACATCCGCATAGCAACCGACGAGCTGATTACGTTTACGCCTTTCTTTAAACCCGGCGCTATCTGGGTATTATAATAAAAATCCTGTTTGGTTTCCCAGGTTAATTGCCTGAGGGGCCTTACAACAAGGCTGTTATTAAGGTTAAAGTTACCGGCGTGAACCTTCCTGAAATCATCGTAGTTGTATTTGGTATCACTTATGCTGTATCCCGCGCCTATGTTTAAGGTCATCTTTTCCTTCCAGTCTAAAAAAATATTTTCGTAAATACCCCGGTTAAAGGTGTTCTGCCAGCCCTCTGCATTATTAAGCAGGTTAAGGTTTTGATTGTAGTACCCATATACCGATGAACTGAAAAAAATCTGCCAGTCTTTCATCTTCCTGAAGCGTTTGTTGAAACCTATATTCATGTTATAGCCCGGCCTGCCGTCGCGGTTAACCACGGTAACGGTTTGCGACCCGTCCGACCGGATGGTTTGCTGATTTATCGACATGTTTTTTTGCCTGTAAACACTGCTGTAAAGCCATACGCTTATCTGGCTTTGGGTGGTATAAAGGCGGTAGTTAAGGTTATACGAATCATTGATGGCCGGTCTTAAATTCGGGTTACCTGTAAAAGTATACAGCGGACTGTAAACAATGGTAATTGGCTGCAGGCTTGATATACCGGGCTGGTTAACGTTGCGGTCGTAACTTATAGATAGCTGGTCGGTTTCAAAACGGATGGTTGGCAGCAGGAAAAAATAATTTTGGTTGAGCCTGCTGCTCGAAAAATTGTTTGCAATTTGCTGCCACTGCGTGTTAAGCCCTGCTATAATCTGTGTGTTTTTACCAAGCTGGTAGGTTAAACCAGGCTTAACGTTCTCGGTCCACTGATCGCGTTTAAGGTCGGAACTTTGATTGGTAAGCAACGAATCAAACCGGTTGGTTTTGATATCGTAGGTAAAAAGCTGGTCGCTGCTTTTATTGTAGGCGTTTGAAGTGGTAATATCAAGTGTAAGCTTTTTGGTAACGGGATAGCGGTAACTCAGATCGATATTGCCTGAAACATTGGTATTGGTACGGCTGGAGCGGCGGCGCAGGCTATCTGTTAAATAGGCATGCTGGTAATTAATTACATCATTGTTATTGAACGATGTACTTCTGCCGGGGTTGATCTGCAGGTTGTTTGAAATATTAAACGATTCGCCTTTATGTTTCCTGGAGCGTTTGTGAAAATAAAAGGTTTGCCTGTATTGCGTAGAACTGCCGTTACCGTAACTGTTTGCCGTTGATTTATTTACCGGCATATCGAAATTGTTATGCGTATCACCAAACGAGTTGGATTGATTATCATTAGTGTTAAAACTTATTGACGGATTGAAACGCAAATTGCGTACGGTGTCCGGTTCCCATTCAATCAAACCGCTTGCCGAATGACTTTGGTTGCCGGATGTACGATTGTTTGTTGATGAGTTTAGCAATGTAGTATCGCCCAGAAACTGCTGCTGCAGATTTGACGAGTTATTGATGTTATTTCGCTTTGTATAAAAATACTGCAGGTTCAGCTTTAGCTTTTTACCGTAATTCTGGTTGAGGTTAAAGCCCCCGAAGTGATTTTTTCGATCCCTCCCCAGCTGCGCCCAAAGTTTTGACGACCGTTAAACAAGGTATTTCCTCCGCTGCGGTCAAAACCTCCTTCCGAGTAAATTTCCTGGTTCGAAAAACCGGTATGGTTTAAATTATTGCTGAGGCCTATTAAACTCAGTTGCAAGGTATCCCTGAACATGTTAAAAAGCCCGCCGGTTTCATACCTGTTACGCGAGCCGGCACCGGCAAACACTTTACCAAAAATGCTGCGTTTAATGGCTTTTTTTAGTTTGATGTTGATAATTTTAGGCACTTTGGTTTCGCTGATCAGGTGGTCCGGGTCGTTCTCCCTGTCGTCATAAACCTGTATCTGGGCTACAATTTCGGCATCGAGGTTTTTGGTTGCTATTTTAGGGTCGTTGCCAAAAAACTGCTTACCGTCTATAAGCAGCTTGCTTACATCTTTACCGTTAACGGTTATCGTTCCGTCGCCGTCTATTTGTACACCGGGGAGCTTTTTAAGTAGCTCCTCCAGTGCGGCATTGGGGCGGGTTTTAAACGCGGCCGCGTCAAATTCGATGGTGTCTTTTTTTATTTTAACGGGTGTCCGTTCTGCCCGTACAACAACCTCGTTCAGCATTTTACTGTTTAGCGAAATCTCGCCTATATCAACTACTTCGGCCATTTTAAAATTGAACCTTCGGATATAACTTTTATACCCGGCGAAGGAAATCACCAGTTTAACCGGCTTTTCGGCCGGGAGGCGCAGCAATTCAAAGGTTCCGTTTTTTTTGCTTAACGTATAGGCAATAAGCGACGAATCTGCCACATCAACCATAGCCACTGTACTTAATTCAAGCGGTTGTTTGCTCACAGAATCAATTACCTTGCCTTTAATAATGGCGCGGTTTTGAGCGTAAGCGGAAGAAAACAGGCAAATAAGTATCAGTGAGATAAAGGAGGTCTTCATTCAGCGGTTTAGGTGCAGATTGGTAAGGGTAAAAAATGTATTGAGGTAAAGATGTAGGGCCGGTGTAAGTTTGGATACTTATATCATAGGGTTTGGTAGGGTTTAGTTTGTTAAATTTTATTTATTAATGATGATCTGTTGCTTTGATCAAAATCAGCAGCAAAGGTTTAAACCATCAGTAACATTTTTCCCTGATCAACCAATGCTGTATTATCTCCGTACAATAAGATATATGCAATAGCTCTTAAAATGGGAAAATGCGGACAATTTCGCTAATCTCTCTTAAAACAAAAATGAAGTAAAATGCTGGTATATTAGTATTTGTAACATTTGTTTTACCAAGCAGCAAGTGCAAGCTGTGTTCGTGTATTTCGGTAATTTGTAACAATTCGTATGAAAATTTATATTGAATAAGCGTGTTGTATTTTAAGGATAAAGCTTACCAACCAAATATTCTGTTAAAAAATCAATTAAAAACGCTGTTTGTCATAATAAAATTTCGCAGATTGCGTTTTTAAACTAATATTGTGTACGCAATAGTATGCCAAACCGAATTAATTACCTAAAACCATAACATTATGAAAGCAGCAGTAATCTACAAATCCATTTACGTAACGTTTTACAGGTGGAATGTTAAAAACTTTGGTCATGGCGGTTTGCCTAAAGCTAACGCACTTTTTGGCGCCAGCTTTTTAATGATCATTTTGCTGGCTATTTTAACAACCGTAGCGCAGTTGTTTTTAAATACAGGCTGGTTCCGGGTAAGCCCTGTATCGGGCTTAATGATTTTGCTGGGGGCTACAGGAGCTTTGTTGCTTAACTATTTTGTATTGCTGAACAGCCGCTTTTTTAAAAAAATAAACCTTGCTTTTGAGCGGATCAGCAAGCATAACCCCAATACCTGGAGCGTAATGCTCATGATTTGTGTGATTGTTTCCTGCAGTTTCATACTGGTGGTTTGCGAGGCCGGCGCTTTGTTGCGATAAGGATCAATAAACTTTATAATTTTGAAAGCCGCTTATATAAGCGGTTTTTTTGTTTCAAACGTATTTCCACTTCATCAAAAATCAATATCTTTCGGCTTATTTAAACTTTTATCGCAGTGTTGGTTAAAACATTTGGAAGCGCAGTTTATGGTATACAGGCCATCACCATAACCGTTGAAGTGAATATCGCATCGGGCACAAAATATTTTATAGTCGGTTTACCTGATGTTGCTGTAAAAGAAAGCTATTTCAGGATCGAATCGGCGCTGAAAAACTGCGGTTTCCGGATGCCGCGGCAGCAGGTGGTGGTAAATATGGCCCCTGCCGATATCAAAAAAGAAGGTTCATCGTACGATTTGACCATAGCCACAGGAGTACTTGCCGCATCCAGCCAGATAGAATCTGATACGCTTGATCAATATATCATTATGGGCGAACTTTCGCTCGATGGCAGTTTACAGCCCATAAAAGGCGCTTTGCCCATCGCTATTCAGGCGCGCAAGGATGGCTTTAAAGGGTTCATCCTTCCCAAACAAAACGCCCGTGAGGCTGCAATAGTGAACGACCTTGAAGTTTACGGCGTGGAAAGCATTACCGAGGTGGTGGGCTTTTTTAACGGTACCACCACACTCAAGCCCGAAATTGTAAATACCCGCGAAGAATTTTACGATAGCCTGTGTAATTACGATAGCGACTTTAGCGAAGTAAAAGGGCAGGAAAATATTAAGCGGGCGCTGGAGATTGCGGCGGCGGGCGGCCACAACGTGATCCTGATCGGCCCGCCGGGGGCAGGTAAAACTATGCTGGCCCGCAGGTTGCCATCAATATTGCCGCCCTTAAGTTTATACGAGGCCCTGGAAACCACCAAAATCCACTCGGTGGCGGGCAAGCTTTCGGCGGCGGACGCGTTGGTAACCGTCAGGCCATTCAGAAGCCCGCACCATACCATAAGCGATGTGGCGCTGGTAGGCGGCGGCAGCAATCCCGCCCCCGGCGAAATTTCGCTGGCGCATAACGGCGTGTTGTTTCTGGATGAACTGCCGGAGTTTAAACGCAGCGCCCTTGAGGTAATGCGCCAGCCGCTGGAAGAGCGCAGGGTAACTATATCGAGAGCCAAGTTTACCGTTGACTATCCGAGCAGTTTTATGCTGGTGGCCAGTATGAACCCATGCCCCTGCGGCTATTACAACCATCCCGAAAAGGAATGCATCTGTCCGCCTGGAATGGTGCAAAAATACCTGAGTAAAATTTCCGGTCCGCTGTTGGATAGGATCGACCTTCATGTAGAGGTAACACCGGTTAATTTCAGCGAACTATCGTCAGATCGTGCCGCCGAAAAAAGCGAACTGATCCGCGAGCGGGTAATTAAAGCCCGCGAGGTGCAGGTAAAGCGCTTCGGCAACCGTGCTGATCTGCATGCCAACGCCCAGATGAACTCGCAAATGGTGCGCGAGCAATGTAAAATTGATGTAGCCGGCCAGGCCCTGCTTAAACGGGCGATGGAAAAACTGGGCCTTTCGGCAAGAGCTTATGACAGGATCTTAAAAGTATCGCGAACCATTGCCGATTTGGCCGGGAGCGAAGAAATTAAGCTTGAACATTTGGCCGAAGCGATCCATTTCAGAAGTTTGGATAGAGAGGGCTGGGCGGGGTAGGGATGCTTGAGAAACAGTCTCAAGGCATATCAGTTCGAAGTCATAGACTTCGAACGGCGGAGTTTTTATTATAAAAACGCACCGATTTCGATATTTTATTTTGAATATTAAAATTTTTTAAAATAAAATTCTGTTTTGTTTTGATTTGTTTATATCTTTGATGGTGTGAACCTATCTGGAATAAATCAATGAAAACCTTAAACAAATTATTTACCTCGGCGGTGTTATTATCCGCCCCTTTAATCCTCCACGCCCAAACCAACACAGCTGAACAAATAAAGCAGGTAGAAAACAATCTTTTTGGTCGTGTACAAATTGCAGGTGAAAAACCATGGAACCTCGCCGATAGGATGGCTTATTATAAAATACCGGGAGTAAGCATCGCGGTTATTCAAAACCATAAAATTATATGGGCTAAAGGATATGGCTTCGCTAATGATAGTGCAAAAACTCCGGTAACCGCGCAAACACTATTCCAGGCCGGCTCTATCAGTAAATCGCTAAACGCTGTTGGTGTGATGAGGCTTGTGCAGCAAAAAAAGCTTAACCTTGATGCCGATATCAATAATTACTTAACCAGCTGGAAATTTCCTTACGATAGCATTTCGAAAGGAAAAAAGATCACCATGGCCAATTTATTAAGCCATAGCGCGGGTATCAACGTGCATGGTTTCGGCGGTTATGAGCCGGGTACACCTCTGCCAACTATTGTACAGGTACTTAACGGCGAAAAACCGGCCAATACGCCGCGTATACATTCTGTAACAGCCCCCGGATCAGGATATCAATATTCGGGCGGCGGAATAACTGTTGCGCAATTGATGGTAATGGATGTTACCCATCAGCCTTATGCCGATTATATGAAGAAAGAGGTGCTCAAACCCTTAGGCATGAACGGCAGCACCTTCGCCCAGCCTGCTACTGATGTTGATCAAAAGCTTTTGGCCATAGCTTATAATGAAGACGAGAAACCAATAAGGGGAAACTACCATATCTACCCCGAGCAGGCCGCGGCCGGTTTATGGACAAACCCTACCGATCTGGCAAAGTACATCATCTGGATGCAGCTTGCTTACGAAGGTAAATCGGCTAAGGTGCTCAATACGGCGAGCGTAAAGCAAATGTTTACCGTACATGCAGGTAGTGATGCTGGCCTCGGTGTATTTATCAGCAAACCGGATAGTGTTTTCTATTTCAGCCATGACGGGGCCGATGCCGGTTTCCGCGCCCGTTATGTTGGCAGTTTTGAGGGCGGCAATGGTGTGGTGGTAATGGTGAACAGCAATAATGATGGCGTTATTAATGAGTTGATTAACAGCGTAGCTAAAGTTTACGGATTTAAAGGCTTGTATCATCCCAACATCAAAACACTGGTTCCGGTATCTGCTGAATTATTAAAAACTTATACCGGTAAATTTTTGATTGGACCGCCGCGTACTTTAACCATTACTGAAATTGGCGGGCACCTGTTTGCACAGGCTATCGGCGATATTAAAAGGGAACTTTACCCGCAGTCAGTTAACCGTTTTTTTTTCCGCGATTTAAATTACGAGCTTGAGTTTAATAAAGACGCGGAAGGCAAAATGCATTTGATATTTTATGGCGATGGTGGAAAGATGGAGTTGAAAAGGGCAGATTAGATAGGTTTTTAACCGCGTTAAAAAATGTTAAATAAAGTCGGCTTCCATATCACGGAACCGGCTTTATCCGTTTGATGGTCATATATTTAATGCCATCAAACCTTGATCATGCGGTTGAAATATATTTTACTGTTGCCAATCATTTGCCTGTGTATTATTCGGGCTAAAGCGCAGAATAGAAAAACTACGTTTCGGACCGCGGATTCTTTATTCGCCATCAAAAAATATAAAAAGGCCGCCAAATTATATGTTGTTTTGCGGGTCGGAGGAATTATGGATACTTCGCACTTGTACAATGCCGCCGCCTGTTGGGCCGCGCTGGATGAACGCGACAGTGCATACTGTTACCTTGAACTGCTAAGCAAACGGGGCTTTAAAAACTACAACCGGCTTGCCGCCGATCCGCTTTTCAGAAAGTATCAACGGCAGGACCGCTGGGAGATGTTGAAAGATGCCGTGATGCATAACCGCACCAGGCTAATTGAGCCGGTAGCCATCGAGTTTTCGCAGATGTTAAAGAGTTACCAAGCAAATTATGATGAATATGTAAGGCTGTGTAATAGATACGGGCAAAACTCGGAAGTGGTAAAGAGGTTTAAGCAGTATCTGCACGAAACAGATTCGATTAACTTTATCAAAATGTCTTCTATTGTAAACACCTATGGTTGGAAGGGAAAAACAGATTTCGGTCGGGATGCGGCAGAGACCCTCATCATTGTTTTGATGCATGCGAGCATAGCCGATCAAAAAAAATACTTTTCGATAGTACGCACCGCGGCGTTTGAGGGTGCTTTACCCGCCGAAGGTTTTGCCATTATTGCCGATAACATAGCCCTGAATGAAAATAACACACAGATTTACGGTACCCACGTGCGAATTGCCGACGATGGGCAATACCAAAGCTTCGCCATAGCCGATGAGGCCAGTGTTGACGCGCGCCGGGAAGCCATCGGCCTTTGCCCGCTTGCTATGTATTTGCACATTTTTAAGCCCGATAGCAGATCGTATTTCCTGGTAAAATAGATCAATGTAGGCAATAAAAGATCTCCGGGCACGAATGCCCGATAGTTCTTACCCGTTAAAATACTTTAACTTAAAAAAAGCAGGGCCCCCTGTTGCTGCCTATCGCGAACTTATTTACCCGGCCGTGCGAGTGATCGCAGTGGCTGTGATCGCGGTACATTTTTTGGTTGCCGGGGCGGTTGTTTACGGGTGTGGCAGGGGTAGTTTCAGTCTTATCAGGCTGACTAACTATGGTAGCTGGTTTTTTCATAACGACTCCTCCTTATGTTAGATCATGTAGATAATTGGTACAATAAATTTAACTATAAGAGTATTGATTTACAAGAGCTTTCGAAGAAAAATATCCCCTGTAAAACTGGCCTGAGGAGATGTTGAAAGAAAGGGAATTTTCACACTGATTTTCACGAATTAACCCAATTACACGAATAAGGGGCCAGGCAAAAACAATTCGTGTAATTCGTAAAAATGCTATACACCCGGCAAATCATTCGTGTAGGAATAAAAAATCGAGCCGCACGCACTTACCTGATAAAATCCGTGTAATTCGTAAAAATGCTATACCCCCCGCAAATCAATTCGTGCACCAAATAAAAGGCCCGGAACAATCAAATTGTCCGGGCCCCAAATCATTCAAAAAATCATTTCCCTTTCCAAAATTGCAGGTAATGTAAATTATACCTGCCATTATCCGCCTGTACCTTTATTTTGTTGGCTCCGGCCTTCAGCACAATATTTTTTACAGCTATCACCTGCCATTTTTTTAGCCCGCCGGTATTGGGTACAGCTACTTCTTTGGCCTGGGTAGTGTTGTCAACCAGTACCGATAGTTTGGCATCATCATTAGGCGAAGCAACTTTTAAACTGATGGAATATACACCCGGAGTTTTAACAAAAACGGTGTACTGTGTCCACTCGCCGGTTTCAATGTGATCTACATAATAGCTGTTGTATTGGGTTGAATCTTTGGCGATATCCACGCCATCGTTACGGTACACATGGCCGCGGTTGCCTACGCCCGGCTTGCCCGATGTATGGTAATCGGCGGTATCGGTATCAAAATAGGCAGAGCCATTGCGGCCAAGGTCGTAATCAACAGCATTGATAATAGTGCCGTTGCCTATCTTGTTAGCCTTAAACGGTTTGGTATCTGCGGAGTGTGGCTGCCTGAAAATGGCATCGATCACATCGTGGTGAATGATGTTGCTTTCTAATTTGGCATAGGTGGCAAGCTCGAGTGTGCCGCTATATACGTTGCTTTCTTTAGGTTTATGCCTGCCGGTATTCATATAGCCGGCCACATCATCATAATTTAAGTTGGATACAATTTCAAGCGGGTTGTTATTACCCAGCTTTTTAAGCGGCCATAAGCTCCAGCCAATATTATTGCGTTCTAACAAGCCGATAGCCTCGGTTATCCAGGTGTTTGAGTTTTCGCCGGTTTCGCCAAGCCAAACCGGGATGTTGTACTGGTCGCGGGTTTTAACAATGTGCTCTATCGATTTCTGATCGTTAAAGTTCCAGTACTTGTGGAAGCTCAGCACCATGTTTTTATCCCATTGCGGCAAAATGCCGTTGTAGTTGTTGCCCCAGCCGTTGCCCTCAATAATGATGATGTGTTTTTTATCCACCTCGCGGATGGCGGCCGTAATATCAACCATCAGTTTTCTTAATGGCGCATTGGTTTTTTCCTTCAATCCGTTTTTATCATTCCGCGGATCATCAAAACCCCAGTTTGGTTCATTAATAATATCGTAAGCGCCAATGTATGGTTCGTTTTTATAGCGTTCGGCCAGTTTGCGCCACAGGGCTATGGTTTTGGCCTTGTTGGCTTCACTATCCCAAAGCGAAGGTTTGTCAGGGTCGCGGTCGGAAATGTTTAGGTCATTACCCTGCCCGCCCGGGGTGGCATGCAAATCGAGGATGAGGTACATGTGGTTGGCTTTACACCAGGCCAGCAGGTCGTCGGTCATTTTAAAACCTTTTTCTATCCAGGTATTTTTACCTGCAACGGGTTCCTTGTCAACCGGCAGGGTGTACAGGTTATAATGCATCGGCAGGCGGACGGAGTTAAAACCCCATCGTTTCATCGAGTCTACATCAATTTTGCGGGTATTGTTGGCCAGCCAGGTATCATAAAACTCTTTGGTTTCGGCCGGGCCCATCAATTCTTCCAGGCGTTCGCGAATGCGGTACTGGCGGCTATCTTTATTAATGTGCAGCATATAGCCTTCCTGCAACATCCATCCGCCTAAACCCATGCCGCGCAGCAATACGTTCTGCCCTTTTTCATCCACAATCTTTTTACCCTCGGCCTTTAAAAAGCCTGTTTGGGCGTTGCCCGTCAAGCTAAAAAATAAAGTGGGGGCGGCTGCCAGCAACACCTTAACGGCAGCGCTTAATTTGATATTTTTTCTAAATGTTGTTAACATGTTGTTTTCATTTTGAATTTAGCCTGGGGTGTTTGGTTACCAGATATAGGTAGCTACCGAACCTTTTTCTAAGGAAGCAGCCAGTAGCTTACCTTTAAATTTGATATTAAAGCTTTGAGCGCTATCACCGGCATTGGCTACAATAAGCACTTTCTTACCATCAGGCCTGATAAAGGCAACGTTTGGCAACGAATCTGAGCTGTTCGAGGCGATTCTGACAGAACCCGGACGAACGAATTTAGAGGCATGGGCCACCGAATAGTATGCCACGTTTTTCTTTACTTCATTTTTATCGATAGTAACGGCACCCTGGCACATGGGGCAGCCTCCCCTGTCGGTATAAGGTTTATATTCCGGATCGGCAGCAAGGTTCCACTCCAGCACGTTGCGGCTCCAGTTACGGGTGGCGCCAATAATTAAACTTTTAACAGGCCATACAATGTTGATGGTGTTTTGATTTTCCGGCTCAACGGTCATCTGCTCGGTAAAGTAAATGTTTTTATCGGGATGGGCATTGTGTACATCTGTTAAGGCCGAAATGTCGCCGCCATACAGGTGAAAGCCTGAGCCATCTACATATTTACGTGCTTCCGGATCATTCAGGATCGAGATCGGGTAATCGGGCCTGTCGGCGTTATGATCGTAAATAATGATTTTGGTTTTGATGCCCGCCGCTTTAAAAGCCGGACCGAGGTTGTTTTTAATAAAATCTGCCTCATCCGGTGCAGGCAACAGCAGGCTTGGGTTATTGCCGGGGTGCAATGGCTCGTTCTGAATGGTGATGGCATCGATGTTGATACCATTGGCCTTCATGGCCTGGATATACTTAACCAGGTAATTAGCATAAACAGCATAGCAATCCGGTTTGAGTCTACCGCCGCGGGTATCATTATTGGTTTTCATCCACGCGGGCGGCGACCATGGCGAGCCCATTATTTTAATAGCCGGATTAATAGCCAGAATCTGTTTCATTACCGGGATCACATCGGTTTTATCCGGACCGAGATCGAAATGTTTCAATTCAGGATCTGTTTGGCCATCGGGCATATCATCGTACGAGAACACTTTTTCATTCAGATCTGACGCGCCGATGCTCAGCCTCAGGTAGCTGATCCCGATATTTTCGGCCGTGGTTGCAAACAAATTTTTGAGTAAGGCGGCGCGGCTATCAGCACTCATCCGGATAATGTGCATGGCGCTGCCGCCGGTTAACGCGAAGCCAAACCCGTCTATCGCCTGGTACCGTGGCTTATCATCTACAGTAATAGTTGTACCGCCCTCCTTGCCCGATTTGAAGGTCAGATCAGTTTTCTGCTCTTCAAAAAGCGCCGATCTATCGGCTTTTGTAAGCCATAATGCGGCCCTGGTTGTTTGCGCGCTTACCGGTACGAGCGATGCTAAAAGCAGGCTGCCCAATAAAAGCGATTTGATTTGCATGTTCATGAATTATAATTTACAGGTGTATTGCTGGTACAAATAAGTATGATCAGGATTTTAAAAATTGGATAGGTAAAAGTATTAACGTTTTCAATAAAAAGCCGTAATTAATCGGTTACAAAAGCCGCAGCACAGCGTTGTAGTAGTTAAGAAGTGGTGTAACACCAAACATAGCTACACCTTTTACGTTAAAGAGCATGTTAAACATGTTAATTTAATTTTCAATTTAAAACATTTGTTTTTATGAAAACATGTTTATAATTTCACGTACAAGTATCGCATGAGCACTTCAACCAAAAAGATTATCATATTTGATGATGACGAAGACATCCTGTCAATTTGCAGTTATATTTTAGAAGAACAGGGATGGGAAGTGCACACTTATAACGATTGCAACAACATAGTAGAGAGAGTATCGGCTATTTTGCCGGATGTGATCATGATGGATAATTGGATCCCGGATTTGGGCGGGATTATTGCTACCCAAACCCTCAAAAAAACAGAGGCCCTGAAAGATATCCCTGTTATTTACTTTTCTGCCAACAGCGACATCCAGATCCTGGCGAGCCACGCCGGTGCCCAAACTTATTTAGCGAAACCTTTTGACCTGGATGACCTGGAAAGGGTGATTAACCGGGTTATTGCGGCGTGATTAAATAAAGCCCACGAGGATCAACTCCCGCTTTTATACCTTTTCTTTTAAAGTATTTTTCCCTGTCGGATAATAAAACAAGCCCTCTGGCTTTAACAACAGAGTTAGTTGCTGTGGGCTATTTTCTTCAGCTTCGTTAACAAACCGGCATCCCCGTATAAAAACAAAGGAGGCCCTTTGCGTATGCAAAAAGCCCCTTTGTTGGTTATATATGCTTCCGTTTAAGGCATTAATTAAAACGAACCTGGTCCGCCCGGCCCACCGGGACCGCCGGGACCGCCACCCGGTCCGCCGTCACGGTTAAACCTGCGCTGTCCCGGATCCTGCGTCGGCGCCTTGCCTGCAAATTTTTGTAAGCGCAGCGTAAAGCTCAACAGGTAGTAACGGCCTAATTTATTCACGTTTGATTGTGTGGTAATGTTACCGTTAACTATGGATGTGTAACCGGTGTTTTGGTTAAATAAATCATAAGCGGCCAAACGGATGGTTGCACGGTGATCTTTCAGAAAGCGGCGTTCAACATAAGCGTTTAAAATATTGGGGTTTTTGATATCCAGGCTGCTTGCATAGCCATAGTTTACGGTACGGGTAAAATCGTAGCTCAGTGTCCAGTCTTTCCAGAAATAATTTTTGCCTACCAAACCCAAATTCAATGTGCGGAAGTTTGAGCTGCCGTCGGTTATTTCATTGTGTACGGTATTGGTGGTTTTGTTGATGCCGTAACTGCCGTTAAGTTCGGCATCAATAACATCAACAATATTGGTCCTGAACTTTAAACCCGGGGTTAAATTGAGGTTTTTGGCAATGTTTTTAAGCGGCGCATCGTACAAGGCTACATTGTTTTCATCAATACTGTTCGAAAAACCAATGCTGTTGGTATAGCTTACCGCGCCGCTAAATTGCAGAGTGTACTTACGCTCAGCCCATGGCTTGGCATACACCACGTTGGCGCTTCCGGAGTAATAGCCATCGGCATTAAGGTAAGTGGTGAGGTTTGCGCCGCGCAGGTTTTTTAATGAAGGGTTGGCTGCTAACGCGGCCGGTGTAAAATCGCGCGGGTAAGTGATGATGTTTTGTACTATTTTATTTTGAGTGGTAGTGAAGTTTAAATTGGTAAACAGGATATTACCGGTTTGGAAGCTGAAGTTGTTGTAACGCAACGAGAAGTTATTGTTAAACTCGGGGTTGAGGTTGGGGTTACCCTGCACCGGGTAAGTAGCGTTGCTAAAATCAAGAACAGGCTGCAACTGGCTAAACGATGGCTGGTTGCTCGAACCGTTGTACAAAAAGTTTAAAGATTTACCCCTTGTAAAGTTGTAGCTGAAACGTGCCGTAGGGATTACGTTGAATGTACTTATATGCGTTGCCGAATCGTTTTTGAGGTTTAAACCATTCAATGTAGCCGGTTGCACGCCAATGCCCAGGGTAAGATTGTATTTTTTTTCAACAAAGCGGTAGTTAAGGCCTACGCGGTTGGTGGTAAAATTGTATTTATAGCGATTGCTGAACAAATCGTAGTAGTTTAAAGTGTTGGCGTTGCTCAGCGTATCGGTTTCTTTATCGCTTTGGGTTGAAGACCGGTTAAATTCATATCTTAACTCCATGTATCCCCTTTTACTTACAGGCTCCAGGTACGACAATACGGCACCTAAAGTGGTAACCCTACTATTGGTGAAAATTTGTTGATTGGCCGGAGACGAGCGTAACGAGCCCTCGTCATAATCATAAGTAGGGTTATCGTATTGCGTGTTTTTTGATGAGTTAGCGCTGATATTGATGCTCAGGTTGCGACCATGAGCATTAAAGCGGTGGTTGTATAACGCGTTGATCCCATAGTTTGGCGATGTGGCGTCGGTATGCGATTTTGATGTATAGGATTGGTATAGTACCCCTCTTTGTGTAGCTGCCAGCGATTCGTCCGCATCGGTATTGGTACTGGCATAGCTAAAGTTAGGTATTACTTTTAAGTAGTTAATGGTATCGGGCTTCCACTCAATGTTAAAGTTAAAGCGATGATTAATCGGGTTATCGGTTTGATCACTTTTCTGGTTACTGGTGCTTGGTGTTGAGGTATTATTGTTTTGGATATTTGAGCTTATAGTGCGAGTGGTATTATCAGTAAAGCTATAGCTGCCGTAAACCGAAACGGTTTTTCCCCATTGATCGCGGTAGTTAGCGCCGATATTGTGCGCGTTTGTAATACCCGTAGCATTGGTAGTAGAACCGCTTGAGCCACGCAGCGCGTTACCGCGACCACCACCGCCGCCGCCAAAGCCGCCTACACCACCGGCTGCGGGGGTACCGTAAGTGAATGTGTTTACGTTGGTATTATTGATGGTTCCTAAAACGGCTATCTGCTGGTCATTATTAAAATTGAAAAATTTCAGGTCGCCCAGGTAACGGTTCTGGTTGGATACGCCCGGAGCCTTAGGTAAAAAGTCGTTACCATCGGCGGCTGTAGCCTGCCCAAAATAGCCGTGATTCTTGTCCTTACGGATGGTGATGTTCAGGATCTTATCGGGTTCGCCGGTTTTAACGCCGGTAAGGTTGGCCTGATCGCCATAATCATCAATCACCTGTATGCTCTCCACAACATCGGCGGGTAGGTTTTTAGTAGCGGTTTTAACATCGCCGCCAAAAAAATCCTTGCCGTTAACCCTCACTTTGGTTACCGATTTTCCTTGCGCGGTAACGTTACCATCTTTATCCACATCAACACCGGGTAGTTTTTTCAATACATCCTCAACCGGAGAATTTTCACGTACCGGGTAGGCGCTTACCTTATATTCGGTGGTGTCTTCTTTTAAAATAACCGGGTTAACGCCAACAATGGTCACCTGGTTAAGCATATTGGTTTCGGCTTTCATTACAATAGCACCAAGGTCTACCGGTTGGGTACCGGCATCAAGCGAGTAATGTTTTTTAATGGACGTAAAACCAATAGATGATATGGTAAGCGTTAGTTTGGTGCCTTTTACAACCGGGAACGAAAACTTTCCGTTGGCATCAGCAATGGCTATGGTACTATCGCCCGAAGTTGAAACCAGTTTAACACTACTGCCAGGCAGCGATAGTTTGGTGGAGTCGACAATAGTTCCTTTTACTTCCCTGCCGGTTTGCGCATGAGATGCAAAAGCAATGAAAAAGGTAAAACTCAAAATAAGGAGAACGGCTTTCATAAATTTTTTTTCAGCGTACAATTTGTTGTTTTTGGTGTATTAGACGTATTACCGATGCAAATGTTCAACTTAAAATGTATTTAAAGCTTAATCAATATATGATTGTTACATTTTTGGGGCTTAAAGGCCTGCCAATCATATTATTGTTACATGTAAACGGGTAAAAGGCAGGCTAAATAATTCCGTTTTTTTACCGGACTGTAGTTTAAAATGGAATTATCAGTTTATTCCGTATGTTTTTGCGTATTAAGGCGCGATGTTTTGTGTATTTGGCCGTGCAAATACTAAGCTATACCGTTAAAGCGTTAATAATCCACAACGATTATGAACCATTGTTTAAAAATCTATTGTTGAACCGGCAACATTGTGGCATAAATTTTCGTTGTGCTTTATAAAACATTAACCTATGAAAAAAATAAGTAACTCACTGCACGCCAAAGTGCACAAGTGGATCGACGCGATCGGTTTCAGGCTGAATACATCGCAAACAGATAACAGGAACAAGATAACCACCAATCATTATTTTTTTGAAACTTTTAACTTCCTCGAAAAATCAAAAAAAGGTCATCCTGAGTACACCCGGATTTTATGTTTTGATGCCTACGGTGAAAAAATAAACGTGAAATCGCTGCTTGATCTGCAGGTTGCTTTTTTCGAAAATATAAGCCAGTTAAAATAAACCAGGATATTTTCCGGCTTTCACATAACCTTATGCCGAAAACGTATGGGTAGGCCGGTAATCTGTACCTCCGGGAGATATGCTACTAATCAACGTTGTTCATCAAAAGTAGCCAACAGGTTTACATTTGGATCAATTTTAATCTCTGTTGGCCTGGCCTTCATTTTATAGTGAACGGTAGTTGATTTATCTTTTACCGTAAGCGTCTGCAACTCGCCGTCTATCCCGATTTCTAAGGGGAAGTGGTAAATATAGTCCTGGTTTTGCAGTACATTGATGGCAAGGCTGCCTGTTTTATCATCCCATGTCCAGGCAACAGTTAGTTTGGGATGCCCGGCCGTGTGGAGCCATTGTGTAAAAAACTGTTTCAGGTCTTTACCGCTCGTTTGCTCCATTACCCGCCTCAGGTCGTCTGTGTTGGCATTGCCTCCCTGGTATTTAACGTAATAGTTATGTACACTTTTCCAAAAAATATCGTCGCCCAGTTTTCGCCTGAGCATGTGCAATACCCAGCCTCCTTTTTCATAGCTATTGGCGTTCAGTAACTGCATGTAATTGGTTTTAACCGCGGTGTCAACAACCGGGGTCAGGCGGTTCTGTTCAAATTTGATCACTTTTTTCCTGTCGGCAATAAGTCTTTTTTTCAGGGTATCTGCGCCGTATTTATTTTCAAGATACAGGTTAGTCATGTAGGTTGCGAACCCTTCGCTTAGCCACAGGTGACCGAAGCTTTTTTCGCTGGCACCGTCGCCAAACCATTGGTGGGCTATTTCGTGCGCCATCAGCTCTTCTATGCCGGGCGCACTAACCGATTCTTCGAAATAAAATATAGCGCTCGCGTTTTCCATGCCGCCAAATATGGTTTTTGATTGCACGTTTGCCAGCTTTTCATAGCTGTATGGGCCAACATTTTTGATAAAATAGGGTAAAATATCTTTAGCTACCGCGTAGTTTTTAAACCCGGTTTCTTTGTTCTCCGGGAATACATAGGTAAATACCGGGATCCCGTTAACATCTCCGGGGTGATCGATAGCAAATTCGGCCACACCGATAACCATTACCTTGGTGGGTAGGGCTACGGTTTCAACCCATTGGGTGAGTTTCATTTTTCCGGGAAGCTGTTTTTCGTCGGTTTTTAATCCGTTCGATACCACGTCGTAATGATCAGGCGCGGTAACAATAAAGTCAACCGGCGCTTTATCTGCAATGTTATCCACACAAGGCAACCAGTTATGCGCGCGGTTAGGCCAGTTATCGCCAAAAAAAGTACGGTGACCAAAAGCGTTTGTTGATATAATTAACCCATCGGCCGGCACGCCGCTGTAGGTGATGGTGTAATTGCGGGTGTTGCCTCTTAGCGCATGGGTGTTAATTTTTAGTTGTTCCTCATCCTGCGTAAAGTTTACCGGTTTCCCGTTTTCTGTTACAGCCGATACCAGCATGCCCTTTCCTTCAGCATTCTTTTTTACCAGGTCGAAGTTAACGGTGGCGGTATTGGCTAAAAACTTAGCGGTGATTGTAGCCTTGCCTTCAATATGATTATCGGCATCATTTAGTTTAATCTCAAAGGTGTAATGTTTAACATCAATAGGGGCACCGGGTACCTGGGCAAAGGCCGGAATGGTAAAAAAAATTGTTGTTAACGAAAAAAGAACGGGAAAAATCCTGCGCATAAGCTTCCTCAAAATTGAATTGTACGGCAACAAAGCTAATAAAAACAGGCTTTTACTGCCTTTGCGCCATACTTGTTTTTTCAAATAACTAAAAAGTTATATTGACCCCGGTGGTAAATAAAAAATAAAGGCCATCCATTTTTGAGTTGCTTACATAATCAACCTGGTTAAACGGCTTGATAAGATAGGGGGTAAACAAGAGCTGAATTTTATTGATGTTGTAGGTTACCGGTAACGAACCGCTAAAGGCCAGTAACTTATATTGTCTTACCTCGCGTTGGTTTTGTTGTGTTACAGTTTGGGTAATAATGGTTTGTTTGGGCTGATTCGGAAACAGGATGTTGATAGGGGTTTGACTCTGCGGAACATCCACCGAGCGGGTAACCTGCGATTCGGTGTAATAGGTTTGATAAAAAGATTGTGTACCGGCATACAGCGTAGCGGTAGGAGTAACCTTCAGTCCGCTTTTTTGATCGGTACCGGTTTTCAGCGCGAAAATTTCTTTAGATAGCTCGGCTGTGTTTACCACGTCATTACTATTGTTTTTGTTAAAACGGTAGCTTATGCCAGCCGTTAACTTTACAACGTCGTCAGGATTGGCATATAATTGTCCATCCAGGGTGGCATTAAACGACGATAGGATAATAGGGCTGCTCGCGGTAATAAAATATTTGGTTGCCGATACGTTACCACCATAGTACCGTTTAGCGTCAAAGGCGAAAACGTACCCGGGTGTAACACTTAGCCCCTCGGTGCCTGATTTTGAACCGTTTAAATCAAAATAGCCTATCGCACTAATAAAGAGGCCTTGCTTGCTAACCAGTGTTAGCGATGGCAATAACACAGGTACACTACTTTCATCACGACGGCCAGCATAAGTGAGATTTGAGAGATACTGAACACCCGCGTTTACAAACAGTTGTTTAGTTTTTGCTACCGTATCTGTTTTTTGCTGAGCAAATGCAGCAGGCCCGGCCAAAGCCAGTAACAGGAAAAGTTTAAGTTTTTTCATAGCGAGGGGATAATAAAAAAAGGTCCGGATAATCAAAAAGGCCGGTTCCGGCCTTTTTGATTTAGTTGTATGTTAACGATATTACTGTTTGGTAGCGCTCAGTTTGGATGAACCGCTGCCTGATGTTTTAACAGTCACTGTTTTTTTACCCACTTTAGCGGCAGTATTTGAAGAACCGCTACCTGAAACGGCCGACCTTAAACTTTTTGCGCTAACAGCTGTATTGCCTGAACTGTTAAGGTTGCCGGATGAAGTAACGCTTACATTTTTGCTGATATTATCAATGCCATTACCCGCAGCAACAACTGTATTACCGGCTGTGGTAGTAGCACCTGCTCTTAAAGCGGCGGCATTAGTGCTCACTTTTTCGGAAGTGTTAGCGGCAACACCTTCGGTAGTGTTTAACGCTTTTTGTCCGGTTGTTGTAACGCCAGTTGTATTCAGGTTGCCTGTAGCGTTTGTGTTGCTGTTAACGCCAGCCTGTGCTGCTGTTGAACCGGCAGTGGCGTTCACTGTTGAAGTTACGCCGGTACTTACATTTGCAGTCTGGTTAACGGCTGTACCAGCTACAGCCTGGTTTGTTGTAGCCTGTGTTTGGGCCGCTGTACGTGCAGCCACATTTTGGGCCTGAGTTGCAGCCTGGTTAGTTACCGTAGAAGTAGTATTAACAGCTTTTTGCGCTATAGAAGCCGCGTTAACTGTTGGAGTAGCCACTTTGGTGGCAATTTTTGTTGCTGTTGTTGCACCAATATTAACCTGTGCCGAACTAACTTTAAAGGCAAATAATGCCGCGGTAAATAATACCGGTTTCATTAAACTTTTCATGGTCTAAATATTTAGTTACTAATACATTACGGGATGCCATCGGCTTTCCCGCTTGTCTGTAGTACTAAATCAAACCAAATGCCACTGCATCGCCAATGACTTTTTCATGACTTTTAAACACATAGGGTGTGGAATTGTGTATCATAAATTATACACTTGTTCACTTTGTTCATCAGCCGCTTTTGCAAATCAAAACGCCGCTTGTTTTGGCAAGCGGCGTTCTTATTCATTCGGAGGCGTATAATTTATGGGGTTAATCCCCGGTCATCTTCTGCCATTAGTAAAAAGCCATATAGCATTAGCCCTGATATAATCAACAATATGCTGAAAAATGCTACTACCATGCGAATAACCGTTTTTCTCGAAATATTCACCTGCATTTTCAGCATCTCAGGGATTACATCTTCGGCATCCGGCGCATCATGTTGGCCATAGCTGCCGGGTTGCTCATTTGTTTCATCACTTTTTTCATATCGTCAAACTGCTTCATTAAGCGGTTAACCTCCTGGATATCCGTTCCCGATCCTTTGGCTATACGGTTACGGCGACTTTGGTTGATGGTTTCAGGATTAGCCTTTTCAAATGGCGTCATGGATTGGATAATGGCCTCGATAGCTTTAAAGGCATTGTCATCAACCTCTACATCCTTCATCATTTTGCCCACGCCCGGTATCATGCCCATCAGATCTTTCATGTTACCCATTTTTTTGATCTGCTGGATCTGGCCGTAAAAGTCGTTAAAGTCGAATTTGTTTTTGCGGATCTTTTTCTGGAGTTCGGCGGCCTCTTTTTCATCAAACTGCTGTTGCGCACGTTCCACCAATGAAACCACGTCGCCCATGCCCAAAATTCTCGATGCCATACGATCGGGGTGGAAAACGTCCAGCGCTTCCATCTTCTCGCCGGTACCGATAAATTTAATCGGCTTGTTCACTACCGATTTAATAGACAGCGCCGCGCCACCGCGGGTATCACCATCTAATTTGGTTAATACCACACCTGTAAAGTCCAAACGGTCATTAAACACTTTGGCTGTGTTCACCGCGTCCTGACCGGTCATCGAATCTACCACAAACAGGATTTCATGAGGTTTAACTGCAGATTTAACCTGCTCAATCTCCACCATCATGGCCTCATCGATAGCTAAACGACCGGCGGTATCGATGATCACCACATTTTGGCCGTTCTGTTTAGCCAATGCTATACCTTCGCGGGCAATAGCAACCGGATCTTTCGATTCGCGGTTGGCATAAACCGGTACACCAATCTGCTGGCCCAATACTTCCAGCTGATCGATAGCAGCCGGGCGGTAAATATCATCGGCAACCAGTAATGGTTTTTTATTGCGCTGTGTTTTTAAGTAGTTAGCCAGTTTACCGGTAAAAGTAGTTTTACCGGCACCATTTAAACCCGCTATCAGGATAATGGTAGGGGTGGCCGGGAAATTAAGATCGGCTGTGGTACCGCCCATCAAAGCGGTAAGCTCATCATTCATGAGCTTGGTAAGCAGCTGGCCCGGCGAAATTGATGTTAATACATTGGCGCCAAGCGCTTTTTGCCTCACATCATCGGTAAATGCTTTGGCGGTTTTATAGTTTACGTCGGCATCAAGAAGGGCCTTGCGGATTTCCTTCATGGTTTCGGCCACGTTTATTTCTGTTATTGTTCCCTGCCCCTTCAGGACTTTAAACGCCCTGTCGAGTTTATCCGAAAGATTTTCAAACATTATATTAAAAAACTTTAATCTTTTTTATAAGGATACAAAGGTATGATTTTGAACTATATTAACTCAATTAGTTGGCAGAATAGATGGGGTGAAATTGCTTTATGCAGAAATGATAAGAATACCTTGTCACAAAGAAATTGTCAAAGACGTCATTGCGAGAAGCAATTGCAAACCATACAGGGCGTACCAGCTTCCGTGCGATTGCTTCGTACCGCAATGACGTTATTTCCCTTGTTAAGGTTAATATATCAACTTATACCCCCGCCCCCGAATATTCAAAATATTTACCGAAGGGTCTTCCTTCAGGTACCGCCTTAGCTTGGTGATAAACACATCCAGGCTGCGCCCGCTAAAATAATCATCGTTTTGCCATAAGTTCAGTAATAACTCGTTCCTGTCAAGTAAACGGTTTTTATTCATGATAAGCAGATTTAATATTTCACTTTCGCGGGTGGTAAGTGCGCGGCGGTTTCCCTCCAAAACCAGCTCGCCTTGCGGGTAATAAAACAGATACCGTCCTATTGCTGTATTACCTGTACCGGCTTGTTTAGTTATCAATAATCGGTTTTTACTTAATAAAGCACGGATGCGTATAATCAATTCCTCCAAACTGAAAGGCTTTTTCAGATAGTCGTTGCCGCCGCTTTCAAAGCCCTCAACCACATCCTGCGGTAATGAGCGTGATGTTAAAAATATGACAGGCAGTTCGGTATCCACATTCCTGATCTGTCGCGCCAGGTCAAAGCCGCTGCCATCAGGCAGCATCACATCAAGCACAATAATATCCGGCTTGTTACTGAAATAAATAGTCCGGGCGGTAATAATGGTATCGGCCAACACAACATCAAAGCCGCGCGATTGCAGGCTTTCCTGAACAATTTCGGCCAGTACGGGTTCGTCTTCAACCAATAATACTTTGATGCTTTTTATATCGGCCATGCTAAATTAACTGTTGTTCCTTTATCTGGTTCGCTTTCAATTTTGCACCAGCCGCTGTGCCGCTCTACTATGCTTTTTACATAGCTTAAGCCCAGGCCATGGCCTTTTACTTTGTGCTTTCCGGTGGGTACCCGGTAAAACTTTTCAAAAACCAGCGGCAGATCATTAGCGGCTATACCTACGCCATCATCTGTTACAGCGATGATTAAAAAGTTATTCTTTAGGCTTACATGAACGTTTATGTACATATCTCCATCCTTTGAATATTTCACCGCATTATCGATAATATTATTGATCGCATGCTGAAAATACAGCCTGTCGGCTTTAACTATCGATAAGCCTGTGCTGTTGTTATAAAGCCAATGTATTTTTTTACCAGGCAGAGCGGATGTGTTGGTTAGCAGGTATTGTATTTCGGTATCAATATTAACGGGTTCGGGTTTGATATTGAACCCGCTGTTTTCATGCACGGCTATGTTTAGTACCTTATCCACCAAAGCGGATAATTTATCCAGTTCATTTTTGGAATGGGAGAGGTAGCGTTGGGTTCGGGTGGGATCATTGAGCACACCGAAGCCGCTCAATGCCTCAATAGCCGCCGAAGCCGTGGCAATAGGAGTTTTAAATTCATGGGTAATGTTACCGATGAAATCATTTTTTATGGCTGACAGCCGTTTCTCCCGCAACAATAGCCTTAATAAATAGATGAGGCTAAATGCCACAACAGCGATAAGCAATAACGAACCTGCAAACATATAACCCGTCCGCGCTATCACGTAAGTAAAGGGGTTGCTGAACAATGCCCGTACAAATTGCTGTTTAGAGTTCTGTTGATAGGTAGGATAAGATTTGGTGATGATAGGAAATTTATCCAGCAATTTTTTATCAAAATGGCTTCTGTTAAAAGTGCTGTCTCTCTCTCGTAAATAAAACCCGAAGGGAATATTGATGCCCCGCTCATTAAGATACTTTTTTAGTACCGGTCTTAACCTAACTGTGTCAAAATCATATTTACTTACCTCATCAACCATAAATGCGCCCAGATTTTGGGTGCGGTAGTAAACTATGTGGTTTTGAAGATCTTCGGTGCGCAAATTATAGGCAAAGCGTTTGGCAATTACCCATTTAAAAGCAGTATCGCCTGGCATCACAGCTTTATTAATTTCTCTGAAACTCACCGACGAAAACTTAAATGCGTCTTTAAGTCTGTGCGCGTTCGCTATGGTATAGATCTGCCCGTTCTTCGTACTATCCCATTTGCTGGTTATCCTAAACTCTGAGGTATCCATCAGGTGTTTTGCAATAAGCATTTGTATAGTATCGCAACGTAAACTAAACTCTTTTTTTAGCGCATCTTCAAAAGCCATATTCACTTCCTTTTCAAATGTGGCCTGGTTTACGGCGTAGTAATTTTTCACCCAGTAAAATTGGAGTAGCAGCACCATGGCAATAGCACTGGCGCAGATAACAATTATCAACCGGGCATTTTTCTGCATCATCAAATGTAAAACATCGGTTTTAAAAGCAGCCTGCCGTTAACATAATATAACGTTAGTTAACCCGGCCGATAACACGGTTTTATTTTCCGGTACAGCACTTTTGTGGGATAATCTATACAAGCAATGAAAAAAATCCTATCCTTTGTTTTATCTGCCCTTTGTTTTTCGGCAACGGCACAATCAAGCTTAAACACCGGTGATGTTATGCCTGCTATCACTATCAGTCCCGTCATTAATGCCCCGGTTACAAAAATCAATTTTATGGGCAAGGCCCGTACCCCATTTTATATTTTAAACTTCTGGGGTACCTGGTGCAGCCCCTGCATCCCCGAAATGGACGCCCTCGCCAAACTACAAAAAGCCAACGAAGGGCGTGTGCAGATCATCGGTATTTCGAATGATCCGGTTAATCGTTTGAAAAAGTATGTTAACAAAAAACCTTCAACATTATGGCTGGCCAGTGATACATCTTTCTTTTTATATAAAGCGTTCGGCTTTTCATATGTAGGGCAGGCAGCTATTATTAACAGCAAGCACCAGGTGGTTGCGCTTGTAAAAACAGATTCGGTTAACCAGCGGTTGATCGATAAACTAATTAGTGGGAAACCGCTTAAATCATCGGCTGAATTAAAGGGTTTGCCGGTAATTACCCATAATGATGTATTTGGCGTAGACAGTACTTTGTCTGAAAGTTTTACCCTCCGGGGTTATATGGCCGGTCAACAAACCATGGGTAAGCATTATTTAAACGCTCCGTACCTTGGCCGGAGGGTAAGTTATATGAATGTTTGTGCCGAACTTTTATATAAGGAAGCCTTCGGTATCACATCGCCAAAACAAGTTTTATATGAAGTTGACGAAAAAGCGGTTTGTGATTTTGATAATAAAGCTACCCGCTATTGTCTCGACCTGTTGGTTAAACCTGAAGATAAAGACAGCCTGTATAGTATTATGCAAAGAAAGCTATTGGGGACATTACCTATAAAAGCCCGAATAACTGAAAAAGTTATACCCGTTTATGTTTTGAAAACAAACCCGGCACAAAAGCTTAATTTTAACATATCTACCCAAAGCAAAACGGACTACAGCTTTAACGGTAATGGTTATGATGGCATTGCCGTAACCTTAGAAAGCTTCGCCACAAATTATTTAAGCAATGAGTTTGACCTGCCGGTAGTTGATGAAACCGGGCTGAAAGAGAAATACGATATCAAAACCATGGCAGATATGAGTACGCGTGGAGCAGTGCTGCAGTCTGTAAACAAACTCGGCCTTGTGTTGAGCAAGGCCGGGCGTAAAATGAAAGTATTGGTGTTTTACAAATAATAACCTTTACGGGAACCTGTATAGCATCCCCAGCCCTATGCCTTCGTAGCCCTGGGCCTGGTCGGAGGTGTGCCTGTCGTACAAAAATGTACCGTTTACCGTAGCGCTGATCAGCCGGTTAACTTTGGCGGTTAGCGTTAAATCAATACGGTGGGTGATAAATTTAAGTTCCTGCCCGTAAGGGATGAACAAGGCGTAACGGGTATTGAGGTGTATGTTTTTGGCAATATCCTTATCAAGCAAAGCCACCACCTGGAACGCGAGATCGTTCTTTATCGTTTTCAGGGTATCTACACCATAGTTATCCGGTTTGTAGCGTTTAATATCATGATCCAGCACAAAAGTTTGACGGGCTGTACCTGTGCCTAAACGCAAATCGAACCAACCGGTTGGCTTGTACTCAAAACCGAGCGACTCCGTCAAATAACCCGGCGACATGAAGTTGGAAATATACTGCGCATCAAACTTACCGTTACCCAGATCAACATAGTTAAAACCTTTATCAAACTGCGATTCGAAGGTAAGCGCTCCGAAAAAGTACCAGCTTTTTGATAATTGCGAGGCTACCTTATTATCAAAATAAATACGGTCGTTGGTTTTACGCTTGCCCTGGCCTTTGTTTTTAGATACGCCGTAAGTGAGGTTCAGTTCTGATACGTAGCTGAACGGGGCCTTGTTATATTCGGTATGGTATATAAAGTTCGATCCTAAGGCTACCGCGCTTACACCACCTGCACTGTAGTTGTTACTAAATGCCGATTGACTAAAGTTTAAGCCAAACGTAATGGCCTTTTTCCAGTAATTAATTTTATAATCAAGCATGCTTACAGGCACCTGTTCGCGTTGAATTTGTACGGGCCTGGAGCGTGTGGGGATAGCGTTTTTCCGGGAGTCGATCCGGTATTTGTTAAGGATGGCGGTATCAATTTTAACCGTATCTTTTTTAAGGGTATCTGTTTGTGCATTGGCAGAGAAAGCGCACACTACTGATAGTATAATTAACAGCAGTACCGGTTTTGTTTTTAACATAGTAAACAAATTAAAGCAAAAAATCTCCTTTTTTACCTACAATAAACAAAAATGTTGGCTGTGTGTTTAACGGGCCTGGCAAATATCGCGGCAAAAATACTTTAAACGATGGATACTAAAATGAAGGCTTTATTAATATTGTGGTATATCGCCTTTACCCAAAGGCTGCTTATCGGCTTCGGGCGTAACAAGTGGGGATAGCGAGTATGAACGCTTGCCGCTATACTTTAAAAAACGTTTGAGGTTTGTTTTGATAGAAGCGATAAACTCATAGTCGGTGGCGTTTTTTACCTGGAAATAGCCCGGCCTGTACCTGATCATGAACTGGGTAAGCTGCTCTCCCTGCAGGTTGGTAATAGCGCCTACGTAAGTACGGTTAAAACGATAGTCGATAACGCTTTGCTGATAATCTTTTTCGATGGTTTCGCGCAGGTGCGCCGCGTTACGGCCACTGCGGCTCAGGGAATTCCAGATGGCATCGATACTTAACCCCGCTCCGCCCGGTCCGAAGCTTAGCAGGTCCTGGTTATTTAGCGGGCCGAATACTTTGGTATAATCGTTTTTGGTTGCTGCCAGCTTTTTTTGCGGGTTCATCAAGGTATCGCGTACAATAACCTCTTTAAGCTGTATGGCCTTTGGTTTCATGTAAACAGCCAGGGACTGGGTATTTGGTACCTTCAAAGTATCCGGATGGTGATCAAATTTAGTAAAAACCAGTACATCGCCGGGTTGGGCCTCTATAGAGAATTCGCCTTTAAAGGTATTGTAGATGGATTTGCCCGTGGTGATGTTTTGTACGTTTACTTTGGCAATACGGTCTTTACTGTCTTTATCAAACACAACGCCGTCGATGGTTTTTTGCTGGGCAAAAACAACCGCGCAGGGTAGGGTAAAACATAGTAACAGCAACCAGAATTTCATCAGGGATGCAAATTTATATGTTATACACGGGGTAATCATTTATTTAACAACAATTAACTATTGGGGGATAGAGTCAAGACACCAGGAAGCAGGATGCAAGACAAGGCGAAAGATATTCAACCTCTTTGTTCTTGATTCATGACTCTTGATTTCCTGCCTCTAAACCTTCTATTTTACTACTACCAGTTTCTGGCCAATTTTGATGCCGTTGTCGCTCATGCTGTTCAGCGCTTTAAGGTCATCAACAGTTATTCCAAAACGTTTGGAAATGTTGTATAGTGTATCGCCTTGTTTTACGGTGTAAATCTTGTCGTCGGGCGGGGTTTTGCTCAGGGTATCCCGAGCCGGGGTGTTGATGGTGCTGTTAATCTGGCTTAGTACGCGGTCTTCGCGTTTAATTTTGGCTATCTCGCCTTCCGGCCGGTCGTATTGTGTAAGATTATATTTTTCAATGATATTAATCAGCAACTCCGGGTATTTAGGATTGGTAGCATATCCGGCTTTTTTTAAACCATATGCCCAGCCTTTGTAATCGTCTTTATCCAACTCAAAAAGCCTGGCGTAATTTTTACGTTTCAGGAAGGCGGAATGGTCGCGAAAGGAATCCTCCGGGTTATCGTACACCCGGAAACAATCGTTTACCTGGTCGTCGTCTTTATAATAACTTTTTCCTGTCCAGTCGGAGGTACATTTTATACCGAAATGATTGTTGGCATATTTGGCAAGGTCGCTGTTACCGGCGCCCGATTCAAACAAACCCTGGCCAAGTGTAATACTGGCCGGGATGCCGTACTGGTTCATTTCCTGTATGGCGATGCCTTTAAAGCGTTCAATGTAATCTAAAGACGTGTACGACCGGTAATTGGCAATAGCATCCTTATTGGCTTTTTGGATGCTGTTATTGTTGCGGCGTGCGTCGCGGCCCGATACCGACGAGGCTTTTTTACGGGTAGAGCACGAGCAAAAGAAGGCCAGGGCCGCAAAAAGGTATATTAGTTTTCGCATTATGCTTAAATCTTATATAGTGGCGTATAAATAGGGCCAAATTAAGATTTATAAACGTAATTATTGCTTTTTGGTTTCTGTGGCGTCGGCGAGCTGGGTTTGCGTGGCCGGGTTTTCGTCAAGCTGGTTCAGGTTGTAATGGTTAATGATGCCTAAAACCTGTGAGGCCCATTTGCGGCTACCGGCATACCCGGCGCGCTGGATCCCTTTTGCCCAGCCTTTATAATCATAATGGGTAAGCGCGTCGGCCAGGTGGCTGAACTGTTTGCGCTCGGTCATGATGCGGGCAAAATCCTGGAAGGATTCAAAAACAGAATCGTAACGTTTGTATGAGGTGCGAACTTTTTTGTTGTGTTTGGTATAAACTACAGTGTTTCCGCCTTTTACTCCAAACTGGTTGTTCAGTTTTTGGGCTATTGTACTGTTGCCGCAGCCCGATTCGTGCATGGCCACACCTAAAACAATGCTGGCCGGGATGCCCGTTTCGTGCATAATACGAATGGCATCATCTTTGAATTTATCAATGTAAGAAGTTGAGGTGTTTTTCTGTGCTGAAGCAGCTAATGTTGAAATCAACAGTGTTGTAATCAGTAAGACTTTCTTCATAATTTATTTTTTTCTGATAACCAATAAGCCGTCGCGTACGGGCAGGATCAGCTTTTCTATCCTGCTATCAACAGCTATCTGGTTATTTAGTTTGCGAATTCCTTCAGTATCGGCATCTTTTTCGGGGCCGTATACCTTTCCCTTCCACAAAACATTGTCAATTATTATTAATCCTCCGGACCTGACTTTGTCAAAAACTAATTGAAAGTAAGTATAATTATTCTTTTTATCAGCATCTATAAACACCAAATCGAAAATATCTTCCTGTAAATCAGCAATAATGGCCTCTGCCTGCCCAAAATGCAGCTTTATTTTATTTTCAACATTTGTTAGTTTGAAGTGTGAATTGATGATTTCCTCCATTTCACGGTTCACTTCGATGGTATGAAGAATGCCGTCGTCCGCTAATCCCTCGGCCAGGCAAATTGCAGAATAGCCTGTGAACGTACCTATCTCAAGAATGCGTTTGGGCTGCACCATTTTGCTCAAAAAACTGAGCAAACGACCCTGGTAATGCCCCGACAGCATATGCGGTTTCAGCACTTTGATATGCGTTTCGCGGTTGAGCTTCTGCAGCGCTTCCGGTTCGGGGTCGCAATGGTCATCTAAGTAAGCCAGTAAGGCATTAGGGAGAATATCCATGCGGCAAATGTACGGAAAATATATTTTAGGCAGTTGCGGCGCTTCTTACTTCATTCCAACCCTTCCTTCTTCTTCACCTCTTTAGTCATCTTGAGTGTTAAAAACAGTAACAGCCCAAGTGCTGCCACAATTGCCGCCCAGATCAGCGGGGTACGGTCTGGTTTTTCCTCCGTAGCCTTTACCTTGTACGCATCGTTCTTAACCACAGCGGCATGTTTAATAGCCGGGATGTTATCCTTAATACTATCGGTAAAAAATTTCAGGTCATATTCCGGCGCCACAGCCAACGAGTCGCCGGCCAAAAGCTGATAATGCTGTTTGGCTTCGAGATAACTAATCAGGTATTCGTCGGACTGGAAGGCTGTAACTTCGCCAATGCTTAACGGCGGGTTATCGCCATTGCTGATTTCGATAAGCAGGTGGTTTGATTTGGCGGCGATCAGCAGATCTGGCGTTTTCACGGATGAAAGTTCGGCCTCGCTGATGAGTTCTTTGCCGCTGTTTACAAACTGATAAACGCTTACCGCGCGTTTGTAATATTTAGGCGCGCTGATATTAAAATGCAGGCGGTTAACCTGGTAATGATCATTAAGCCGGATATCAACATAAGTTGCGCGGTTGCTATCGGCCCTGACAACTTTAACCGGAGTTACAGGCGTATAAGCCTGCGCTGCCGAAACGTATTCGGTGTAAACACCGGCCTGCAAAAACCTGACGGGGCTTTTGTTTTTATCGTTAACCAGTATCTTCAGGTAGCGGTAATTACTGGCCGGGAAAAACAGGGATTGCAGGTAAGTGCCTTCGCTGTTTTGAACGGCTTCCTGCAGTGGTATATCCTCCTGTATGGCAAACCATTGGCTTAAATCATCGCTGCCCAGCAGGCTTACTTTACGTTTAACGGCGGTGTTTTGCAGGCGGATCCATAGCCTGTTGAGTGCCAGGCCGGTTTTATTTTCGATGGTAAACGTTGTTCCGGTATCGGCCGCCGCATGGTTCGCAATCTCCGGGAAAACCAAAAAGCTTTTCTGGCTTTTTTGCGGGAGGCTGCCTGCCTGTATATAAGGAACGAAATTGCCCCGGGCATCGGCAACGCGGATATCCGACAGGTTGGCTTTGGCTTTGGCAACCAACGCGGGCTGCAAAGCGATTCGGTAAAAGCCTGTGCTGTCAATTTTTTGCAGCGGGGCTTTGTATTTAAAGTTTTTTTGTGCCGATGCGGATAATGTCGATCCGCAAAACACCAATAGCAAAAAACATAGCCTATTCATTTTTTGTAGCCTCCTCTTCATCGGCGGTTTTTTTAGCGGTACGCTGGTACATAAAGGCCACAATAAGCAGCAATACACCCAAACAAAAGAAAGCCACGATTTTGCCCCAAACCGGTATGTTTTTAATATCGAACAAAAATAATTTTATTAAAGTAAGCGAGAACAAGGTTAACGAAGCTACGCGCATCATCCGTTGTTTGTACTTCATGCCCAGCCACATCAACGCGAAGGAAAGCAGCCCCCAAAGCACCGGCAAACCGGTTTTGATGTACACGGTTTCGATCCGGTTTATCGAGCGCACCTGGTTATAAAACAGCAGGTTGCTCAGCAGGCTTACCTCTAAACTTAAAAATATCACTACCAAAATGCTTAAACCCCAGGTAAACAGGCCTGTAACGCCAGCGCTGCTGCTTTTTCGGCTTAACCGAATTACCCGGTATAGCACCAGACCAACAAATACGGCGCCTATCCAATGTACCATGAAATGGCTTGCCGGTACTTTTCCGGTTTCGAGCATTACATGCTGCAGGTCAAAAAACTGAGGGGTTAATAACAGGTAAACCACAATACAGGTTAATAACAAACCTAACTTCAGGTTTTCGGTAAAATTGATGACCGCTATTTTAAAGGATGCCAGGTAGTAAACAAAAACAAATACCGGCGTATATACCATCATATACAATACATTCAGATCGGTATACGGGAACCGGTTCAGGAATTGGTGATTGATCTCGAACAGGCCGCTCAAAAACAACAGGATCAGTCCGGTTATGCTGAAAATTCGCCTGTCTATCACCGGCCCCCGTTTGGTTTTTATCGTGTTATCGGCCATTAACACCGCCAGCAGGAATGAGCTGAGCGCCGCGCAAAGTGTGGTAATAAACCCTTTGTTGGCTATTACTGTTAAAGTTAAGGTATGATCACTGTAAATCTGGTACCAATCCATCAGCAGGCTTAAAAGCATGGCTATCCAGAGCAATAACGAAGTATACTTCATTAAGCCGATGTTTGATTTTTGGTAGAGCCAGTATAATAATACCGCTTCCGAAGCCCAGAATATGGTGATGCTATGCCCATGCAACTGGATAGGCGCGGCCAGCGAAATAAAGGTCAGGGTAATACCGATGAGCAGGTAAAGGATATTGGTATCAACCTTACGGTTACGGAATAATATGTACGATAATACCAGGTTTATCACCGCCAGGCTCACACAGAATAATCCGCGGTATTGCTCCTGGTGCATCATGGTGAGCAGGTATAGGCCGACAGCGAAGTAAAGCCCGGTATTAAGCAGCAGGATGGTAAAATCCGAGGCGATGAATTTTTTATTCTCCCGTACGTTATTGGCAACATTCACCGCGAAATAAAGCACGTAAAATATACCGGCAAAAATAAATCCCGTACTATAGGTAGGAGCGGTGAGGGTATACAACACCGTAGAGAAAACAATTACCGTAAAACCGAAAGACACAATATTAAGAATGCGCCAGGCCTTAAAATAGGCAATAATGAGCAAACCTGTATTCAATATCAGCAGGTAAGTTAACAGCCCGCTGTAATTGGCGCTGCCGTTACTTACCATAAACGGACTGGCAAAGCCGCCAACCAGGGCAATCACCGCAAGTTCCTGCTTATCATACAGCAACGATAGCGCTACGGCAAATACGGTGATCACCGTTAAAATAATGAAAGAAGTGATCTGGCTAAATAAATGAAATTGCTGGAAAGCCAGCGTTATGGTAAAATAAAAAACCGCCAAACCGCCGCCTACAAGCACCGAGCTAAATGCCTTATAACTATTGCGGAGCCAATGGGCAAGGCCAATTAAAATACCGCCGCAAACTATACCAACACCTACCCGGCCAACCTTGCCTATCCAGTCGTTATCTATAGCATATTTAACAAAAAAGCCAATGGCCAGTACCAGTATAGTGATACCGATTTTGTTGATGAGGTTTTCGCCGATAAATTTTTCCAGGTCGGGGTGGCGTTCAAAAAACGAGGGTTTGGGTTCAACGGGTTGGGCCGGTTCAAAATCGCGGGTTTTTATAGGGCGATGGATAGGCGATAGGTTATCAGCGATAACTTCGGGCTGCCGCCCAATTTTTGGAGGGGTGGCCGGTTCTGGTTTTATTTCAGGCCGGGCAGGGGGCTGCGGTAAATGAACAGGTTCGGCTGGGGCAACCGGCGGTGGAGGCGGAGCAACAAGCGGTTTGGGAGCCTCTTCTCTTTTTATTTCTTCATGAACTATCCGGGTTGTTTTAAGTTGCTCAACAAGGCGCTTTAAATCAAATATATTTTGTTCGAGATGGCTGATCTTATTATTTAAACTGCCCTTGTGGTTAAGCATCATAATAATGATCACCACCAATAAAAAGACGGCTAATACATCCATAGTTTTAGGTTTGTAAAAACTAAAGGTAACAGAAATATGAAATAAAACGCTATTTGAGAGGATTATGCTATTTATTTAGCTGTGTAATGATGTATGGATAAAAAAAATTTCTACACGAATTTTACGAATTAGCGAATTACACAAATTTTTCTTCTCCATCATGATTCGTGTAATTCGTTTAATTGTGTTCAACTTGCTAAGTATTCGTGTAAAAATTCTTCGAACTATCCTTATCGAGTTTTATTATTTAGCTGTTTAATGGTCATGTTTATAAGAGGGATTTCTACACGAATTTTTACGAATCAGCGAATTACACAAATTTTTCTTCTCCATCATGATTCGTGTAATTCGTTTAATTGTGTTCAACTTGCTAAGTATTCGTGTAAAAATTCTTCGAACTATCCTTATCGAGTTTTATTATTTAGCTGTTTAATGGTCATGTTTATAAGAGGGATTTCTACACGAATTTTTACGAATCAGCGAATTACACAAATTTTTCTTCTCCATCATGATTCGTGTAATTCGTTTAATTTTGTAAAGCTCGCTAAGCATTCGTGTAAAAATTCTTCGAACTATCCCTATCGAGTTTTATTATTTAGCTGTTTAATGGTCATGTTTATAAGAGGGATTTCTACACGAATTTTTACGAATTAGCGAATTACACAAATTCTTATTCTACCTAACAATTCGTGTAATTCGGTTAAATTGTAAACAGCTCGCTAAGCATTCGTGTAAAAATTCTTCGAACTATCCCTATCGAGTTTTATTATTTAGCTCTGTAATGATGGATGGATAAGAGGAATTTCTACACGAATTTTTACGAATTAGCGAATTACGCAAATCTTTCATCCACATCGTAATTCGTGTAATTCGTTTAAATTGTAAACCGTAAGCTAAGCATTCGTGCAGAAATTTTAACAATCTTCTATCGCCTTCAATTCTTGTAATTCGGTTAAATTGTAATTACTACACTAATTATTCGCGACTAAAATTTAATTTAGCCCTACAACCACCTGTAACCCGTAACGTTTCATGAAAGCAGTTTTAAAAGGAATCTTCTTTATCGTGTTCCTGTTTTTTATCAATACAACCCTGGCGCAAACCATTAATCCGGCGTTAATGCATGGCCCCTGGAAAACATCATGGATTACAGCGGCCGATGAGCCATCCGGCGATTACGGCGTTTATTATTTCCGGAAAACCATAGTATTGGCAAGCAAACCTTCAGTATTTAATATCCACGTATCGGCAGATAACCGATATAAATTATACGTAAACCAAAAACTGGTATCCTTAGGTCCGGCGCGCAGCGATACGTATTACTGGAATTACGAAACCGTTGATCTGGCACCATACCTGTCGGCAGGAAAAAACATGATAGCTGCCCAGGTTTGGAACGATGGCGAATACCGCCCGGAAGCACAGATTTCCCTGCGCGCCGGTTTTATTATACAGGGAGATACCCCGGCTGAGGAAATTGTAAACACTGATAAAACCTGGAAAGGCACCCGCGATAAAGCTTTTAAACCGATAACCGGCATCGGCTGGCATCCCTATTATGTGGCAGGCCCGGGCGAACGGGTTGATTTTAATACTTCCATAAAAAACTGGGATAAGGCCGATCTTGATGACAGCGCCTGGAAAAATGCAGTCCGCATTGATGCAGGCAACCCTAAAGGTACAGTAAACGCTTTTGGGTGGATGCTGGTACCGACGCCTATTCCGGCTATGGAAATGAAATTACAGCGGATTGAAAAACTGCGCAAAGCTGAGGGCATAGTAGTTCCGGCTTCGTTCCCTGCTACGCAAACGGCGGTAACCATCCCGGCAAACACTACGGCAACTTTAATACTCGATCAGGGTTATTTAACTAATGCGTTCGTTACGCTCAATTTCAGCAAAGGCAAAAACGCGGGCATCGGCATCAGCTATACCGAATCATTATTTAAAACGTTGGCCGGGCCGCAGGGGCGTATTAAAGGGAACAGGAACGATGTGGATGGGAAAATATTTGTGGGAAGGAGGGATAGCATCATAGCCGACGGCGCAACCGACAATAGTTTCACCACTTTAACCTGGCGCACTTTCAGGTACATCGAACTAAAAATAACTACTCAAAGCGAGCCATTGGTTATTGATGACATTTACGGAACATTCACCGGTTACCCTTTTCAAATGAATGCGAAATTGGAAACGGGCAACCCCGAAGTACAGCAAATGCTGGATATAGGCTGGCGTACCGCCCGCCTTTGCGCCGTTGAAACTTATATGGATTGCCCGTACTACGAGCAGCTGCAATATGTAGGCGACACCCGGATCCAGGCGCTGGTTTCATTTTATAACAGCGGCGATGACCGGTTGGTACGCAACGCCATTAACCAGATGGATCACTCCCGCCTGGCCGAAGGGGTCACGTTGAGCCGTCACCCTTCATTCTCTCCGCAGGTTATCTCCACCTTTTCATTATGGTATATCGGCATGCTGCATGATTACTGGATGTACCGGCCCGACAGTCTTTTTATAAAAGATAAACTGGCAGGCGCACGCGATGTGCTCAACTTTTTTGCCAAATACCAACAAGCCGATGGCTCGCTGAAAAATACCCCATACTGGGCCTTTGTAGATTGGGTGAACGATAAAGGTTGGGATTTTGGCCAGGCCCCTAAAAGCGCTGACGGCACATCGGCTATTTTAGATTTGCAACTGATGTGGGCCTATCAGCAGGCCGCCCAAATGGAAGCTAAAATGGGGATGCCGGCATTTGCAGCCATGTACAAAGCCAAAGCCGCGCAACTGAAAGCAACCATCCAGCGTAAATACTGGGACGCGGGCCAAAAGCTTTATGCTGATACCGAAGAGAAACAACTGTTTTCGCAGCACACCAATTCGATAGCTGTACTGGCCGGTATGGTTAACGATGCAGGCGCACATAACCTTGCCCTCAAGCTTCAAAACGATACCTCGCTCACCAAATGTACCATCTACTTTAAATATTACCTGCACCAGGCCATGGTAAAAGGGGGGCTGGGCAATGATTACCTTAACTGGCTCAGCATCTGGCGCGATAATATTAAAATGGGTCTTACCACCTGGGCTGAGATTTCAGATCTTAATCATAACCGTTCTGATTGCCACGCCTGGGGAGCAAGCCCTAATATTGAATTGTACCGCACGGTTTTAGGAGTGGATACCTACGCGCCCGGCTTCAGCAAAATAAAGATCGAGCCCCATTTAGGAAATATTAAAAGTATTAGTGGGGAAGTTCCTCATCCCAACGGAAAAGTTTATGCGAAATACGCGCTGGTTAATGGTAAATGGAATGTGAGCGTTGATCTGCCCAAAAATACAACCGGCATTTTTGTATGGAAAGGGAAAACTTTTCAGCTTAAAACAGGTAATAATAATCTGGTGATTTGATGGTGAAACCATCACGTTATTTGATAAAATCCACGCATATTAACAACATTTTGACTTAATTGCATTGATTTTGCCACGCATAAGTAAAATACGGTTTAAAATTTGCCCCGGAAACAAAAGCAAGTCTAACTTTACCTTGTTGCGTTAAGGCAAATTGATTTTATCGCACGATTTAACAATTTGATATTATTAAAAATGTGATATTTATGCGCTGGTGAATAAAATGATTGTAACCGTTTACTAACCAGCTAAATAAATTACGCTAAATGAAAAATACGCCATCCCAGCTAAGAGTTCTTTCTATCGATATCGGTGGTTCGCACATTAAAGCCACTATCCTTAATAAAAAAGGCGAGTTGAAAATGGAATATGATAAAATCCCAACCCCGGCTCCCGCAACCCCTGATAACCTTATTAAGGCTATTAATACCCTGGTAAAGGAATTTCCATCGTACGATAAAGTTTCGGTTGGCTTTCCGGGCTATGTAAAGGATGGTGTTGTAAAAACCGCGCCCAACCTCGGTACCGATTACTGGGTTGATGTTGACCTGAGCAAAAAACTGGAAAAATCCTTAGGCAAACCAACCCAGGTTGTTAATGATGCCGATATGCAGGGCCTTGGCGTTGCTGCCGGTAAGGGGCTTGAAATGGTGATTACCTTAGGTACCGGTTTTGGCACTGCTTTGTTAATGAACGGTCATTTATTGCCTCACTTTGAGCTATCGCACCTGCCTGTAAAAGAGGGTATGGACTATGATGAGTACATAGGAGACAGGGCTTTAGAGAAAGAAGGCAAAGAGAAATGGAACAAACGCATGAAGAAGGTTTTCAAAATATTGAAAACTGTATTCAATTACGATACTTTATATATTGGCGGCGGCAATTCAGATAAGCTGGACTTTAAGCTGGATAAAAACATGAAAATTGTTACCAATGCCGATGGTATAAAAGGCGGCGCAAGGCTTTGGCTTGCCGATGAAGAAAGCAAGATCAAACGTAAAGTTGCTACCCCGACGAATAATTAGAACATTAAACATACAATACCTACAGATAATGGAAAACACAAAAGACATAGAAAAATTGGCAATCGATACCGTAAGGGTACTTGCTGCCGATGCCGTTCAAAAAGCAAACTCAGGCCACCCCGGCACAGCGATGGCTTTAGCGCCGATGGGGCACGTTTTGTGGACAAAGTTTTTAAACTACAACCCTAAAAACCCTGATTGGGCAAACCGCGACAGGTTTATCCTTTCGGCCGGTCACGCCTGTATTTTGCAATACAACTTTTTGTATTTAACCGGCTATGATCTTTCTTTGGATGATATCAAACAGTTCCGCCAGCTAAACAGCAAAACTGCCGGTCACCCGGAATATGGTTTGGCCCCGGGTGTTGAGGTAACAACCGGTCCGCTGGGGCAGGGTTTTGCCAACGCGGTAGGTTTCGCCATAGCGCAGAAACATTTGGCTGCACGTTATAACAAGCCTGGCTATGAGCTGTTCAACTACAATATTTACACCATTTGCAGCGACGGCGATTTGATGGAAGGTGTAACTTCCGAAGCAGCGTCGCTGGCCGGTCACCTGCAATTAGGTAACCTGATCTATTTATATGATGACAACCACATCTCTATTGAAGGCAGCACCGATATCGCCTTTAACGAAGATGTAAGCGCCCGTTTCCGCTCGTACGGCTGGCATGTACAGGATTTGACTGATGTGAACGATATCCACGCGTTAGAACTGGCCCTGATCAATGCCAAATCCGAAACGCAAAAACCATCGTTCATCCGTGTTCGTTCGCTGATCGCTTATGGCAGCCCTAATAAATCGGGCACTGCAGGCTCGCATGGCTCGCCGCTCGGTGCCGATGAAATTAAGCTGGTAAAAGAATTTTTCGGTTTCGACCCGGAAAAATCATTCAACGTACCGGATGAGGTGTTAGATTACTACCACAAAAAAGGAGCGCGCGGTGCAGCTGCCGAAGAAAAATGGAACAAGTTATTTGCCGAGTACAAAGCTAAATTTCCTGAATTAGCTGCCGAGTATGAAGCTGCAGCCAAAGGCGAGTTACCTGCCGGCTGGAAAGATAAACTGCCCGTTTTTAAAGCTTCCGACCCTAAAATGGCAACCCGCCAGGCATCTGGCAAGGTGCTGAACGCTATCGCCCCTGCGTTGCCAAACCTGATTGGTGGTGCTGCCGACTTAGCCCCATCAACAGAAACCAACTTAAAAGAATTTGATTCATTCACATCAGAAAACCGCGGCGGCCGTAACTTCCACTTTGGTATCCGTGAGCATGCTATGGGCTCGGCACTGAACGGTATGGCTTTGACCAAAGGGTTATTGCCTTTCGGTGCAACCTTCCTGATGTTCTCTGAATATATGCGCCCGCCAATCCGTTTGGCAGCCATCATGAAAATTAACCCGATCTTCGTTTATACGCACGATAGCATCGGCTTAGGGGAAGACGGTACAACCCACCAGCCTATAGAACAACTGGCCTCATTACGCTCTATCCCTAACTTAACCGTGATCCGCCCGGCAGACGCTAACGAAAGCGCACATGCATGGCGTGTAGCTATCGAGAAAAAAGGCGGCCCAACTGTATTGATCTTCACCCGCCAGGGCTTACCAATCCTTGATCAGGATAAATACGGCAAAGCCGAAAACCTGGAAAAAGGCGCTTATGTATTATCAGAAGGCAGCAAAGGTCCTGACCTGATCCTGATTGCTACGGGTTCGGAAGTAGCGTTGGTGATGCAGGCGCAGGAAAAACTGGAAGCGGAAGGTATCTCAACCCGTGTAGTAAGTATGCCATCATGGGAGCTTTTTGAAAAGCAGGACGAAGCTTACAAAGAATCAGTATTCCCTAAAGCAAGCAAAAAACGTTTGGCCGTAGAGATGGCATCGCCGATGGGCTGGCATAAATACACTACCGACGAAGGCGATATGTTAGGCATGACCACCTTCGGCGAATCTGCACCGGCAGAAGAGCTTTACAAACACTTCGGCTTTACGGTTGATAACGTTGTTAACAAAGCGAAAGCACTGTTATAGATTTGAGATATTAGATGTGAGATTTGAGAATGTAGCTGATGTTAAATTTTCTTATCTCACGTCTCAAATCTCATATCTCACATCTAAATAAAAATGAACTGGAACAGTAACCTGATCAATAACCTGGAGTGGGCCGATAAGATCATCAACATAGAAGGTAAACAAAGGGTGGCGGCCGAAATTGCCGCTAAAGTTAAGGATGGCGATATTATAGGTGTTGGCTCAGGTTCAACATCATACCTCGCTTTGGTAGCCATTGCCCAAAGGGTGAGGGACGAAAAGCTGAATGTAAAGGCAATCCCAACTTCGATAGAACTCTCGATGTTTTGCGCTAAGCTTGGTTTACCCGTTACATCGCTTTATGAGCATAAACCCGACTGGCTTTTTGACGGCGCCGACGAAGTGGATCCGGATAAAAGCCTGATTAAAGGGCGCGGCGGAGCCATGTTTAAAGAGAAGTTATTGATCAGTTCGAGCGCTGTAAGCTATATCATTGTTGATGAATCAAAAATGGTTAATAAATTAGGCGCGAAATTCCCGGTGCCTATCGAGGTTTTCCCGCAGGCTTTGCCTTATGTGGAAAAAGAATTGAAAAGCCTGGGAGCTACTGAGATTATGATAAGGCCCGCAAAAGGGAAAGACGGACCAATAATTTCAGAGAACGGAAACCTGGTGCTGGATTGTAAATTTGATGAGATAGGCAAGAGCTTTGAAAGGGATATCAAATCAATAACAGGTGTAATTGAAAGTGGCTTGTTTATAGGTTACGAACTTAATATAGTGATGGCAGCTAATTAAGTTCCAAGTCTTAAGTCTTAAGTCGAAAGTCTCAAGTCAGCAGGACGGAAACTTTCGACTTGGAACTTTCGACTTAATACTTAACACTAATGACTTAACCTTTACAATTAACCGGGCAGTTATCAGGAACTTTACATAACAGGTCGATTTGGTAGGTAATTTTATTACCTTCATCGCGCTAAAAAAATTAATTAAATCACACAATAACAAAACCCTATTATGGCAGCAAATAACGTAGCTCAGATACATGGTTTCGGTCAGAGCATCTGGCTTGACTTTATTGACCGCGAGATCATCTCTTCAGGAAAACTTAAACAATTAATTGATGTTGACGGCATTCGCGGCGTTACCTCAAACCCTGCAATTTTTGAAAAAGCTATCAGCAGCAGTTCTGATTATGATGCAGATATCGCGGCATTAAAATCTGAAACGGATAATGAGAAGTTATTTTTCGAAATAGCCATTAAAGATATCCAGGCAGCTGCCGACTTGTTTAAAGGCGTTTACGAAGAATCAAACAAAGTTGATGGATACGTAAGCCTTGAAGTATCGCCGTTTTTGGCTTTAGATACTGAAGGTACCGCTAAACAGGCTGAAGAGCTTTGGAAAAAAGTTGATCGTGAAAACGTGATGATCAAAATCCCCGGTACTAAACCAGGTTTGGCTGCTATCCAGCAATCAATAGCTAAAGGTATCAATATCAACGTTACCTTATTGTTTAGTTTGGAGCGTTACGAAGAGGTAACCGAAGCCTACATTGCCGGTTTGGAAGAGCATTTGGCAGCAGGCCACAAAATTGATCATATTTCATCAGTAGCCAGCTTCTTCCTGAGCCGTATCGACGTAGTTGTTGATCCTATTTTGGAAGCTAAGGGCGAAAAAGAATTGTATGGTGAAGTTGCTATCGCATCGGCAAAAAAGGCTTACGAAATTTACAAACGCGTATTCAGCAGCGAAAGATGGCAGAAACTGGCCGAGCAGGGCGCACAACCGCAGCGTTTGCTTTGGGCAAGTACAGGCAGCAAAAACCCTGCATTTAAAGATACCAAATATGTTGAGGCCCTGATCGGTCCGGACACCGTTGATACCGTGCCTTTGGAAACTGTTGATGCTTTCCGCGATCATGGTGTTGCCGCTAATACATTAGAAGCTGATTTAGATAAAGCAACCGAGATATTAGCAAAATTACCTTCCTTAGGTATCGACCTTGCCGCTGTTACCCAACAGTTGGAAGATGAAGGCATCGAGAAATTCAACAAGCCATTCGAAAAGCTATTGAACGCTATCGAAACACAGAAAAACAAGTAATAAGTTCTGAGTCGGAAGTTCAAAGTCTTAAGTTCTGAGTTGAAAGTCACTTTTTCTGACTTAGAATTTAAGACTATCGACTTAAGACTAAAAAAATAAACCTATGGAAGTTGCCGATTTAAAGATCCTTTTTTTTGACGTGGGCGGTATTTTGCTGTCGAACGGATGGGGACACGAAGCCCGCGAAGAAGCGGCAAAACGCTTTAACCTTGATTATGCCGAGGTAAACGCGCTCCACAATTTTATTTTTAATGTTTATGAGATCGGCAGCATTACCCTTGATGAATACCTGGATACGGTAATTTTTAACCATCCGAGGGATTTTGTACGCGAAGACTTTAAGGATTTTATCTACTCCACCTCGGTTGAATTGCCTATGCTGCAATTTTTAAAGGATTGGAAAAAAGACTGTGGGTTCCGTATCATATCAGTAAATAACGAAGGTAAAGAGTTGAACGATTACCGGGTACGCAAGTTTAAACTGCATGAGTGCTTTGACGCTTTTGTATCATCATGCGAGGTAAAGATGCGCAAGCCCGATCCGGGTATCTGGCAGCTGGCCATGGGCATAGCGCAGGCATCGCCGCAACAATGCGTTTATTTCGACGACCGAAAGATGTTTGTTGATACCGCGCAAAAACTGGGCATCCGCTCGTTCCAGCATACCAGCCTCGAAAGCACAAAACAAATTTTAGAAAATCTTAAAAACGAAAACCTCAATAGAAAATGAGCGCAACAGAAAATAAATACGCCTTTGGTATGATTGGCCTGGGTGTTATGGGTCGCAGTTTGTTGTTAAACATGGCCGATCACGGCTTCGCGGTTGCCGGGCACGATAAAGATACCGGTAAAGTAGATTCATTAAACCAGGAAGCCGGCGACAGGGCCGCTAAAGGCTTTGCCGATGTTAAGGAATTTATTCAAAGCTTAACTACGCCAAGGGCTATCATGATGCTGGTACCTGCCGGTAAAATTGTTGACGCTGTAATTGAGGAATTAACCCCATTGTTGGATAAAGGCGATATCCTGATAGACGGGGGTAACTCGCACTTTACCGATACCAACCGCCGTGTTGAGGAACTGGAAGCTAAAGGCTTACACTTTTTTGGTATGGGTGTATCAGGTGGCGAAGAAGGCGCGCGCCGTGGCCCAAGCATGATGCCGGGCGGCGATAAAGATGCCTACGCAGTAATGAAACCTATTTTTGAAGCTATAGCCGCAAAGGTTAACGGCGAACCTTGTGTTACCTACATTGGCCCTGGTGCTTCAGGCCACTTTGTTAAAATGGTACACAACGGTATTGAGTACGGTATTATGCAGGTAATTGCCGAAACTTACGAGATCCTGAAAAAAGGTTTGAAAGTAAGCAATGAAGAAATTGGCGGGCTATTCGCAAAATGGAACGAAGGCCGTTTGCAATCATTTTTGTTAGATATTACCAAAGATATTTTTAAATATAAAGCTCCTGGCACCGATCATTTATTGTTGGATGACATTAAAGACGAAGCTAAAGCTAAAGGTACCGGTAAATGGACCTCGCAGGTGGCTATGGACCTGGTAACCCCGATCCCAACCATCGATACATCGGTATCCATGCGCGACCTTTCTAAATACAAAACCCTGCGCGAAAAGGCTTCTTCTATTTATAACGAGCCTATTGAGCTTGAGGGCGATAAGGAAGAATTATTGGTTGCCTTGGAGCAGGCGTTTTACTTCACCAGCATCCTTACCTATGCGCAGGGCATGCACCTGTTAACCAAAGCATCCGAAGAGTTTAAATACGATCTGCACTTAGGCGAAATCGCAAAGATCTGGAGAGGCGGCTGTATCATCCGCTCAGAGTTTTTGAACGATATTTACAATGCTTACAGCAAAGATCAATCTTTGCCTCACTTGCTGCTTGACAGCGATATAGCAGCATTGGTTCAGGAAACCTTGCCAGGCATCCGTAAAGTATTATCTGCCACTATTGCTGCCGGTGTTGCTACCCCGGGTTATGCTTCGGCATTAAGCTATTTCGATGCTTTCCGCAGCGAAAGGATGCCATCAAATTTAACGCAGGCACAACGCGACTATTTTGGTGCGCATACTTATGAGCTTATAGGTAAAGAAGGCACCTTTCACACCCAATGGGCTCCTGCAAACGACTAATTAAAGCTATTAATTAAACAAAACAATGAGCACAAACGCTAAATCAGAGCCCACCATATTTATTGTTTTCGGCGGTACCGGCGATTTAAATGCACGCAAAATTGCACCGGCGTTATACAACCTGTACCTTGACGGTTGGATGCCTGAGAAATTTTCAATTATAGGTACCGGTCGTACCAAATTAACCGACGACCAGTTCAGGGAAAACCTGTACAGGGACATTAACCAGTTTTCGCGCAGCGGTAAAACCGACGACAAGCAATGGGCGGAGTTCATCAAAAACGTTTACTACCAGGTATCGGATGCCAACGATTTTGAAACTTACAAGGAGTTTGGCAAACGGATTGAAAAACACAATGCCGAGTGGAAAACCAAGGCAAACGTGTTATTTTACCTGGCCGTAGCGCCAAACTTCTTCCCCATCATCGCCTCGAATATCTCGAAAGCTAAACTGGCCGACGATAAAAAACGCGTAAGGATCATTATTGAAAAACCATTTGGTCATGACCTGGAAACTGCCAAAGAGCTGAACTCGTTATTAAAAAGCATTTTTGACGAGTGCCAGATTTACCGCATCGACCACTACCTTGGTAAAGAAACGGTGCAAAATATCATGGCTTTCCGCTTTGCCAACTCCATTATGGAGCCTTTGTGGAACCGTAACCATATTGAGCACGTACAGATTTCGGTTACCGAGCAGTTGGGTGTTGAAGAGCGTGGCGATTACTACGACGGCTCGGGCGCTATGCGGGATATGATCCAGAACCACCTGCTGCAATTGCTTTGCCACATTGCCATGGAGCCGCCTATAAGCTTCAGTGCCGATGAGGTTCGTGACCGTAAGGTTGATGTATTGAAAGCAATGCGCAAGTTCACCGCCGAAGATATCCGCACTTCAACGGTACGCGGCCAATACGGCAGCGGATGGATGAAAGGTAAAGAAGTGCCCGGTTACCGCGAAGAACCTAAGGTTAACAAAGAATCGAACACCGAAACTTTTGCGGCTATTAAATTCTTTATCGATAACTGGCGCTGGCAGGGTGTCCCTTTTTACCTGCGCACAGGCAAAAGGCTGCACCAGTCATCATCGGTAATTACCATTCAGTTTAAGGATGTTCCTCACCAGATTTTCCCGGCCGAGGCTACTGAAAGCTGGCAGCAAAACAGGCTAATCATCAGCATTCAGCCCGAAATGAGCATCCGCCTGCAGGTACAGGCCAAACGTCCTGGTCTTGATATGGTATTGAATGCTGTTGATATGGTGTTTGACTATAAAGGTACTTACACCAACCAGGCGCCTGAAGCTTACGAAACCCTGATTTTGGATACCATGATGGGCGATCAAACCCTGTTTATGCGTGGCGATCAGGTTGAAGCAGCATGGGAGCTGGTTATGCCGATCCTGAATGCATGGCAACATAAAAAGAGCCTTAATTTTCCTAACTACTCGGCCGATTCATGGGGCCCGGAAGCTGCAGAAGCTTTAATTGCCCGCGATGGCTTTAACTGGTTTACTTTACCTGTAAACGGTAAAAAATAAAACGAGAGATGAAACTGAATATCTATAACACCGAAGCCGAGGTTTTAACTGCCCTTGCCGACCACTTTGTAACGCTTGCTACACAGGCCATCAACAAAAACGGTAAGTTCACTGTAGCACTCTCCGGCGGCAGCTCGCCAAAAAAACTATACGAGTTGCTGGCGTCAACCACCTATGCCGACCAGGTAAACTGGGAAAAGGTGTTTTTCTTTTTTGGCGATGAACGTAACGTACCTCAGGATCATAAAGACAGTAACTACCTGATGGCTAAAAAGGCTTTGTTCCAGCCGTTGATGATCAGCCCGGCGCAGATTTTCCCTGTAGAAACATCATTTGGCCCGGCAGAAGCTGCCGCTAAATACTGGGAAGTAATTTCGGCGTTTTTTGACGATGGTGAAGTAAGTTTTGACCTGGTACTGTTAGGCCTTGGCGATAACTCGCACACCGCCTCGTTATTCCCTTATACCCCCGTACTGCACGACAGGACGCCTGGTGTAAAAGAAGTGTGGCTGGAAGACCAACAGGTGTGGCGCATTACATTAAATGCCCCATTAATTAACGATGCTGCCCAGATAGCATTTTTAGTATACGGCGCAGGCAAAGCCGAAGCGGTAAAACATATCCTGGAAGATGACGAGGATATTGAGCTATACCCGGCCCAACTGATCGATTCGATCTCGGGCGAAGTAGAATGGTTTTTAGATGAACCGGCTGCCGCCGCGTTGGAAAATAAAGAGTAATTAGTTTTTACTTTATAGTAAAGGGCCCGAGCGGATGCTTGGGCCTTTTTTTGTGCGCGTAAAAATCAAATCAGGCATAGCAAATAGGCGATATGCATAAAAGCAGAATCTCTCCCGGCGTATATAGTAATACTCCTTGCCACCCTGATCAACACCTGCATTATTGCCCGCATCGCGCTATTAAAGTATATTTGTATATGCTCAACCCTCTCTTCGCTTATATAGAAGCACGGTCTCATACGCCGCTGTCTGACGAAGACAAATCCGTTTTGAGGGAAGCTTTGGTTTACAGGCGTTATAAGAAAAAGCAATTTTTGTTGCAGGAGGGCGACATCTGTAAAAGCCTCAGTTTTATTTTAAAAGGCGCTACCCGCCAATATTGGGTTGATGATAAGGGCAACGAGCATATCCTCACATTAAGCATTGAAAACTGGTGGGTGGGCGACCGCGAAAGCTACTTTAAAGATACGCCATCCGCGTATAACATTGATGCCTGGGAAGAAACAGAAGTACTGATGCTCCCTAAAACTTACCTTGAACGGGTGAGCGCCATCCCGGCTTTTAGGGAAATGAGAATGCACATCGATCAAAATTATTCCATAGCGGCGCAAAAAAGAGTTTTGGGTTCCATCAGCCACAGTGCCGAGAAACGTTTTGAAGAACTGCTCAAATCATATCCCGAATTTATGCAGCGTTTTCCGCAACATATCATAGCCTCTTACCTGGGGATTACCAAAGAAACGCTGAGCCGTATCAAAAGCCAGTTGGTTAAGAAGTAAAGCGTTTTTATGTTGATCTATATCAACATAATTTGATATCAAACCTCATCGTCCTGACGGCCATTTTCAACTGATCTTTGTATTGTAATTAGTTATAGCAAACACCGATAATGAAGAAACCATCGATGTAAATGCCGGACTAACTGCTTAAATAATCAAATTTCAAATAAAAATGGAAACTAACGCTAAACTTTTAGAAGACAGCCTGCTGGTGATCTGGAACAACCGCGATGCCGGGCAAAGGCTTACAGCAATGGCAGCTATATATGCCGATGATATTATATTTTATGAATCTAATGAGGGCCCGGCTATTCAGGGCAATGCGGCTATTAACGATGTGATTGCCGGGTTGCAATCACAATGGCCTGTTGAATTTAAATTTGAGCTTACCGCCGCGGCAAAGGTAAATCACCAGGTGCAACATATCGAATGGCAGCTTGGTATCCCCGGCGAAAGCCCGGTAGCAACAGGAATGGACATCGCGATAATTGATAACGGCAAGATCAAATCTTTACACCTGCTGCTCGATGTACCGGAGAAATAAGATCAACACGAATTAAAAAGCCTGATAGGACCGGGGAGAATAAACTGCAGAACATATCATTCTCCCCGATCCTGTTTTAAATCGCATAACCGGCGGTGAGACTATGATCCCCAAACGCGCTCCTCCGGTTTTATGATTATATCCTTAGATGAATTTATCAGTTCATCTTTTTAAAATCTTTTACAGTTTTTCCGTCATACCGATAAACGCCATCCATTGCGCCAAACCAGATATTTCCCTTATCATCTTCTAAAATCCCGAAAATCATTGGTTTATTGGCTATTTCGGTTACGGTTGGCTTTTTATCATTTAGCGTATTTCCATCATACCTGGATAGCGCCCATGCCGGGGTCTTAACACCGTAACCAGAAAGCGCCATATTAGGATTATCAGCACTCTCGGAACTTGTCCAGATATTGCCCTTCCTGTCTTCATAAACAAAACCAACAAATTTCCTGGTAAAATTGGTAAATGTATGGCCGTCATAACGCTGAAGGCCATTGTGTCCTCCCAGCCAGATATTGCCCTTTTTATCTTTAATCATCGAGCGTACATTGGCAAGGGGCTTGCCCTCACTGTTAGTTACAGTTACCAATGTTTTCCCATCATACATACGGGTATAGCCCCTGGTGGCAAACCAAAATCTACCGTTTTTATCTTCAATAATGGCATTTACATCATTATGCATCCAGCTATTTTCCGGAATTGGATGATCGTAAGCTGAAATATGCATAGAGTCGGACTTGGCGACAGGGGTGGCCCCGGTCATTTTCAAATTTTTAAAGGATTTCCCATCGTAACGGGTTGCACCACCTTCAGTACCAAACCAAATGTTACCGGCTTTATCTTCATAAATGCACGTAACCCGGTCACTGGCAAGCCCATCCCGGGTTGTAAAGTTTCGGAAAGATTTTCCATCGTAATGGTAAACTCCCGAACCTACAGATGTAAACCACAGGTTGCCTTTCCTGTCTTCTAAAACAGCAAAGAAGCGTGCCTGGCTTATATGATGAGTAACATTGGTAAACGATCTGCCATCGTACCGGAACATGCCATCAAACGCGGCCATCCAGATATTCCCTTTTCTATCCTGTATAACGTTCCGGGTAATGCGTTTAGGCCCTGCCATTGAGATTGCGCCAGCGGTATCATTTTGTTGAGCCCGGGCTGGTAAATAAATTAGTCCGGCCAGCAGGATAACGAGGCAGAACAACACGTTTTTCTTATTTTTCATATCATATCAAAGTTTGTGTGGCGAAATTACTTTGATAATTTTCGGCCCTGGAAATCAGGATTGTAAATTAAAATGTAACCTTTGTAAATAAAACGTAAACATGATGCGTAATAGCCAAAATCTTATTGCGGGGAAACGCAAATACCTCGCCGGATCGATATTACTCCTGTTGATCTCCGTTACCTGCGTAGCTTTCAGCATGGCCGCCACTGACGATTTTGATATCGCCCGAAGAGAGGTTTTGCTCCGTAAGATTGGTGATGAAACGCTGTTACAATCAGGCGATAGTACATCGAGGGTGCTGCCGGTAAAGAAGATCGCGGAGAATGAATACCAGATCAGGTTTGAAAACAACCTTACCTTCCAGCCCGACTCATTGGTGAATACTACCGAGCGCCTTTTATCCAATAATCCGCTAACACGTGATTATGTTGTTAACGTATTGAATTGTGATAATACAGGTGTAGCCTATGGCTACGCCATATCAGGAAATAAAAAAGATGATATTGTAGCCTGTAAAGGCCGGAAACAACCCCGGGCCTGTTACATGATCAATATTAAGTTTAAACCTGCAGGAATCAACACCCTGAAGAACGGATATCTTTTAGGCAGCCTGCCATTTTTGGCATTTATAGGGTTTATTATTTTCAGGTCGGGCAAGCAACAGCAATCCTCTCCTGTTGATCAGCTTACCGATGCCCTCGCTATCGGCACAGCTTTATTTAAAGTGCGGGAACGGGAACTGGTGATAGATCATAACCCAATAAACCTGACAGGGACTGAAACGCGCCTGCTGCTCATTTTTGCTCAATCTCCCAACCAAACTATAGAAAGAAGCCGTTTGCAGAAAGAGATTTGGGAGGATGAAGGGGTTATTGTGGGGCGCAGCCTGGATATGTTTATATCAAAACTCAGGAAAAAGCTGGAGCCTGCCCCGAATATTAACATCGTGGTTATCCGTGGAAAGGGATATAAGCTGGAGGTTAATTCCTGAGGTTAAAATCGTAAGGTACGAAGCAATCCACAACCATAACGGGCGGGTTTATATTGCCCCCTCTGCAAATTGGAGATTGCTTCGTACCTCAATAGCGTGATAAAATATATTTTTATAAGCCCGCATCAAACTCCACTATCCATTCAATACCATATTTATCCCTGAACATACCAGCGTAGGTACCCCAGGGGCTATCGCCAATAGGCCCTTCAACCTCTCCGCCTGCCGACAGGCCGTTAAATATATGTTCGGCTTCTTCACGGCTTTCGGCGTTTACATATATTTTCGACCGGTTTTCGTTTTCGTTTACCTGGCCCATAAAAGCGGGCACATCGTTAGCTATTAACTTATTATGCTTGCCGATTGGTAAAGCGATATGCATTATCTTGTTCTCTTCACTTTCGGCTACCTGAAATTCGGGGCCTGCCAAGTCTTTAAAACGGATAATCTTGCTGAACTCGCCGCCAAAAACTGATTGGTAAAAAGTGAATGCTTCTTCGGCATTGCCATTGAAGTTGATCCAGGGATTGATTGTTTTCATGATTGTTATTTTTAGTTGATTTTGTTTCGGTTAGTTTTGTTTTGAAGCGGCCAGCAACTCGTCGAGGTTTTTCAGCGTCATTGTAAATCCAATCCGGAAGCCCTCCATTAAGCCTTCCATCCGCTCCAGCGATTCATTATAAACGGTGATATACACCTTGGTTATCCCATTTTCTTCGCTGAAGTTATAATCCCATTCCGAACCAACCGGATCCGGGTTTTCATCCTTATCGGCAAATGAATTATAGAGCTTAAAATTGGTTTTAGGGGTAATGGAAGTATATTTTTGAAGCACCCAGCGCTCCTGCCCGTCCGGGTTGATCATGGCATAAAACCTTTTACCGCCAACTGTAAAATCCATGTATTTGGTTTTGCTGCGCATAGGGGCGGGGGCGGCCCATTGGTCAAGGATTTCGGCTTTGGTAAAGGCATCCCACACCAAATCAAGCCCGGCATCAAACTCGCGGGTGATGTATACCAATTTGGCGGCTTTGTCAACATTAAAATCAAATAGCAAATCCTCTTTCATTATTTCTTTTCTTTAAGTGTTGATAGTACTTTATCCAACTGGTTAAACCGGGTTTTCCAGCTTTCCCTGAACTGGGCCAGCCAGTTGTCAAATTCCTGCATCTTTTTGGCGTTAAAATGATAATAAATTTCCCTGCCCGATGGTTCGGGCCTGATCAGATCACACTCGTACAATACTTTAATATGCTTGGATACGGCCTGGCGGCTCATGTCAAACTTTTCGGCCATGGCATTGGGTGTTAATGCCTGTACAGCTATTAAAGTTAAAATGGCGCGGCGGGTAGGATCGGCTATGGCCTGGAATATATCTGGCTTCATCTCAAATATGCAACTTATTAGTTGCTAATATAAATGCAACTTTTGAGTTGCGCAAATTTATTTGATAATATTTTTAAACGATATGATACCATGTTTTGTTATAGGTGTATTTAGTTTGATTAAAAATTATAAAGCGTTGATTTTTAACAGTTAATGGATATATTCTGTACTAATAAAAAAAATGTTTTATTTATACTATATTTAACATTGCAGGCATAAAATTGCTTATCCGTTTATGATAGAAGATAAATACTGCGTTGCTGTACTGAACGCGGCTCCTATGCCAACCATTGTGTTAAAAGCGGATCACCCAACCTATACCATTGTTTTTGCAAACCAGGCTTACCTTGAACTTGCAGGTTTAAGCAGCAGGCAACTGGTTAACAAAAGCTTTGTAAGCCTTTTTGAGCGCCTGTATCATACCGGCTACGAAATACTCACCACGCTACATCAGGTATTGCTTGATAAGGTAACCCAGAAGCAAACCACCATCAGGTACGAACTTTCGGCCCCGCAAAACAAAAGTAATGAGATCAAATACCTCGATATCATCAACACGCCCTTGTTGGGTGCCGACGGCGGGGTGGAACTCATTATCCGCACCATTAATGATGTTACAAACCTTGTGCTTACCCAACAGAAGGAAAAGGCTGTTTATGCCGATCTTGTAAAGCAGGAAAAGCTTTTGAGCGAATCACAGCGGATAGCCAGCATTGGCACCTGGGAAATTGACATCACAACAGAAACCATCACATGGTCGGCCGTGCTGAAGGAGATTTATGAAGTACCTGCAGACTATCAGCCAACATTAGAGCGGTCGCTTGCCTTTTATTCAAGCGATAAGTACCGGGAAATAATTAAGAACGCCATAAACCAGGCCATAGAAAACAATAAGGTGTTTGATGTTGACCTGGAGATTATTACTGCCGACGGCAATAAGCGCTGGCTCCGCAGCACAGGCAAAGCCGAAGTAGCGGAGGGCAAATGCTTAAGGCTGTATGGCGTTTCGCAGGATATTACCAACTCCAAAAACGCTGAAAAGGCGCTGACAGAATCACGTAACCAATACCAGGCGCTCATCGAATCGGTAGATGGCATTGTATGGGAGGCTAATGCCGAAACATTTGAGTTTACCTACATCAGCAATAAAATTTATGATTTGCTGGGCTATACGCCCGAGCAGTGGTTAGGCGACCCGGATTTCTGGGCTAATCATATTCACCCTGAAGACCGCGAATGGGCTGTAGCCTTTTGCCAGAAGCAAACAAAAAAAAGCGCCGACCATGTGTTTGACTACCGGATGACCAGGGCCGATGGCAGCATTGTTTGGATTAAAGATTTTGTTTCGGTAATTGAGGAAGCCGGCAAAGCTAAGTTACTGCGGGGTGTGATGATTGATTTTACAGAATTTAAACTGCTCGCGAGCCTTGATAACCTCGAAAAAAACGTTCTGGAACTGATCACCAATAAAGAGGAAGCCCTGCCCCAGGTACTCAATACTTACTTGAGGGGCATTGAAAGCCTGCTGCCTAATATGAAATGCTCTGTTTTACAGGTAAGTAATAACAGGCTTTTAACGCTGGCCGCGCCGTCACTGCCGCCCGGTTTTATCCAAACTATAAACAACCAGCTTGTTGGTGAGGGAAAAGGATCATGCGGAACGGCGGCTTACCGGAAAGAAAAGGTGATCTCGGCCGATATCTCGACCGACCCTTTATGGGAAAAATTCAGGGAGCATGCTTTAAAAAATAATCTTCGTTCATGCTGGTCGTACCCTATCATTAACAGCAACAACCAGGTAATTGCCGTATTTGCCATGTATTATAACGAAGTAAAGCAATCCGGCCCGATGGAAGTATTGGTGATAGAGCGCTCGGCGGCTATTTTGAAGGTGATATTGGAAAACCGGGAACGCGCCGATGCTGTAGAAGAAGCTACGTTGTTGAATGTCCAGGGACAGGAACTGGCCAACTTTGGCAACTGGCAGTGGGATATTAAAAATAACGTGGTTAAATGGTCGGATGTGTTGTATAACATTTATGGAGTAGATAAAAAAGATCATACAGCCACCTACGAGGGCTACCTGGAAAGGCTGCACCCGGACGACCGGGAACCCGTACAAAATATTATACTTAACGCCCTGCGTACACATCAGGACACTGTTTTTGAAGAACGCATTATCCGGCCGGATGGCGAAATACGTTACCTTAAATCGTGGGGCAGGGTATTTTGCAATGCCGATGGTGAACCCGAAAAGATGATCGGTTCGTGCCTGGATATCACCGCGGCCAAAAACTCCGAATCAAAACTATGGGACATTGCATGGATGCAATCGCACCTGGTTAGGGCGCCGCTGGTACGCCTCATAGGCCTGGTAGATTTATTGAAAGACGAGCGCATGAACAGCGGCGCCGAAACCGAACTGCTGGACTTCATCATGACCACAGCACGCGAGCTTGACGAGGTTGTTAAGCAGATTTCGGATAAAACGGTGAATAAAATATAAGGGGGGCTACTATGTGTTATGCCGGTAGTATTGCCGCTTATGGTATAGTAAAATGTTACCGGCGGGGCTTTGGCAGCTCTGCCGCTAATGGTTACCTCAGCCCCCGCTCTTTTACCAGTTTTTCCACTTCCTTATGCCTGAGCTTGTTTTTTGCGGCAATGGGCACATAAATAAGCGGTATAAAGGTAAGCAGGCCAAATCCGTTTTTAACGGCGCTGTAAACGGCTATGCCTATTAAAAAACCCAAAATGGCGGCGTCCATAATTTTGCCCGATTTAATTTTACCGGCTTCCTGTAATAGTTCTTCATTGGTTAAATCGGTTAATTCCTTTTGTTTCATGGTTGTGATAGTTGTTAACAATAAATGCCGGCAGCAGGTTGCAGGCTGCTATCCGGCCCACAAGGTTACAAAAATCCCCGGCCATATTGTACGCAAAACGGCTAAACTACTTTAAAAACGCGTTTAAATAGCCCAGTATCACATCGGTTTGCATCATTAAACTTACGTGCCCCTGCGCGGGCACTATGGCCAGCTGCGATTTGGGCATCGGCGCCAGATCGGCCGATACGCCTCCGCCTAAAAGCTTGTAAGTTTTAGCCAGTTCCAATTTGTCAATCCCGTCATTATCGCCGGCTATAATCAGCACCGGCGCGGTAATCTTCGCTATGTTATCATCCCCAAAATCAAATGGGCGGGCGGCAAAAACAATCATCTGCTCAATAAATTTTGTCCATTTGGTTTTGTCGGGCGCTATGGCATCATACCCGGTTTTCATGGGCGTATTGTTAAAAAAATCGGGCTTAAATGTTTTAATGGCGGCGTTCACCTCGGGGTTCCAGCCGGTGCTTTTATAGGTTGATGATATGATCACCAGCTTTTTTAACCGTTTAGGGCTTTGAATAGCAAATTGATACGCCACCGAGCCGCCCATACTATAGCCCACAACATCGGCGCTGTCAATTTTCAGGTAATCCATTACGCCTTCCACATCGCGGGCCATGTTGGCATGGGTTAAAGGCCTGTCGGAATAAGGCGTATGGCCGTGCCCCTGCATTTCAAGGGCTATCACTTTCCTGGTTTTGGATAGCGCGGGGATAACCTGCGCCCAGTTACCTTCGATAGACATGAAGGCCCCGTGCAACAAAATAACGGGTTTGCCTTCGCCGTATACTTCATAATACACTTTAATGCCGTTAACCGGGGCATAACCGCTTTGCGCCGGTTTGCCTTGCTGCGCGTTTGATAGGGATATAGTCATAAAAATCAGGGTAATGATTAATGCCGGGCGCAGGATGCCTGGTTGTGTAAATAATTTTTTCATAATTGTTTTGATTGGAGCGACCATACAAAAATCATGGGCTTTTTATCATTTTACGCTGTGCGGAAACGACATATTCAGGGGCAAATTGCGACTAAAAACCATGGTTACCTATCACTTAATGACCCATACAAGCCCTTACATGTAGCAGCAATGATGCGTCAATTATGTAAATTAGCGGACCATGAAAACGTTAGCCGATTTTAAAGCCTCATTCTCCTTGCAACAACCGCCCGCAGGTATTTCTCCCCAACTCAAAGCCCTTTGGTACGATGGCAAAGGCGACTGGCACCAGGCCCATGCCCAGGTTGATCACCTAACCGACCGCTCATCGGCCTGGGTACACGCCTACCTCCACCGCCAAGAAGGCGACATCTGGAACGCCGACTACTGGTACCGCCAGGCAAAACAAACCCGCCCCAACGTTTCTTTAGACGAGGAATGGGAGCGGTTGGTGTTGGAGTTTTTGTAAAGGATCTCAGTGGGGGGGCTGAGGGGGTAAGTGAGCCGAAGATGGGGAAGATGATTGATTAGGTTAATACCCTTGTATCGGTCGTTAAAGTAATCAGAAAAAGAGTTTTACTTTGCTATTTGCTAATTTTATTAGTAATATTGTTTAGAAAAAAAACTCTACCCTTTGTTTTATAAGTTATTTGCTCTAACTGAGTTCATCTTAATTTTATAAGGGGATTTAATAGCAAAAAATATTATCAAGCTTTTAATCAGTTATCTATTATGAATACCCCCTTGAAATATGTCAGCAATTCCAAAAAAGGTTTAAAGAGGGAAAGGAATCAAGACAAAATTTTAATTGTAGATAAAGATCAGTATTATCTTTTCTTTGTTTTTGACGGTGTCAGCTCGTTTTCTACAAGTCACATATTTATTAATCAATATACTAAGAAATTAAAATCAAAACTCAATGACCTAAACCCAACCGGTAATAATCTCGGACAGTTTTTATTCGAAACTCATAATCAAGTGTTATCTGATTGCGAAGCGCAGGGAATGAGTACGCTATCTGCTTTATTTTACAATAAAACCTTAAATAAAGCACAATATGTAAATATTGGGGATTCAAGAATTTATCAGTTTTCCAATCAATTCATTGAAAGGATAACCGATGACGATTCATTGTCTGACCGGTCTAACATTTTGACGAAATGTTTGGGTTTAGCAAGCCTATCAATTGATGATTTTATGCCGACTGATGTAGTAAGCGAGTATAATTTCTTAATTTGTACTGATGGATTTTACAAGCTAATGCTTAATGACCTTAAGGCATACTTTCAAGCTTACAATTTTAAAAACTTTCGAAATATTGAAAAGAAATTGTCACTTTTACAGAGAAGAAAGAATAATGATGACTCATCATATATCTTAATAAAAAATGAAATTTCAGGCCGAAGTTGATCTTGTAGAAGCGTTAAAAACATCTATTAAAAGTTGTTATAACAGAAATTACATTCAAATTTTTGAACAAGTATCCTTGGGCTATGGTATAGCCGATATAGTTATTAGTGACTTAAAAAATATCGTTTACCGGGAAACGAAATCTAAGGATACACTTGATCTTCTTGATATAAATATATATTCACTTATCCAAAAGTCTAAATCCATTAGTGTATCTGAGATAATCAATATTACCCGTTGCCCTAAATCTGCAGTATTGAAGTCACTCAATAAACTTTTAAGTAATGAATATATTCTTGACGACGAAAGTTACTTTATAACTAATAAATCCTATGAGCTGCCTTTTAGAAATAACTTTGCAATTGAAGCAAAATTAAAAGATTGGAAAAGAGCTCTAAAGCAAGCTTACAGATATAAGTGGTTTGCAGAATACTCCTTTGTCGTTTTAGATGCCCACCATTGCAAGGCGGCTTTAAAAAACATTGATGCGTTCGAAAAATATAACGTGGGTTTAGCTTCAATAACGACCGACGGCAACTTGCAAAGACATTTCAGTCCGACAAGACAAGCCCCTTTTGATCCAAAAATGCAAATCCTTTTTTCAGAGAAAGTCAAAAGTCAAGCGTTGCGTAAGTAAGTGCGCCATATATTTAAATGATAGTTACTACTCTCATTGTCCAAATAAATGTAATTTCTTTCTAAACTTTCATAGCGTTTAATAGCATCCTCTATCAGATTAAGAACCAACTCCTTTCGATATATTAAATCTCCTACACTACCAATTCTTTTTAGTAAACGCTCAATGGCAAGCAAATAGTTTTTATTAACATCGGGTTTATGAATGTTCCATAAAAATCCCGGCTGTAATATAATATCTGAAAATATATTCCTGTCATTTTTTATAAAATGCAAATTCCCAGTATCTCTAATGATTGTTATATCATCAGCACGAATCATGTTCAACAGTTTTTCAGAAAAATAATACCCTTTTGAACCTCCTCCTGATTGGTCTTCTGTAAAACGTCTTATGTCAAACTTTCTTAAGTTCTCATATGTGCCTATTGTTATGTAGTCAATATCTGTTTGTGCGAGTATAACCAATGCATCCCAATTCGCATAAGCATAAATTGTTTCAAACTCTTGCTGCTTTAACGTTTTAAAAACCTTTGACAAATTCCGTAATACTTTTATGTCAGTAGTAAGTTTTCGCTTAAACTCTGGTTTAGTTTCACAGGTCACGAAATATCCGTCAAACACAATGTCCATATCTGTGCAAGCAAAAAGGATCTCTTCAACTTTAATTTTGTCAATAATTATATGGTTTGCAAACGCAAGAGTCATGAAATACTTTATGCCCTCAATCCTGGTTTTTTTAACGTGATCATTTATTTTTTTTATAGTTTCTATAATGTCTTTAACCTCTTCGTTCTCATAAAAATGTGGGATAATTACATTTCTAAATCCCTTATCTGCCTGAAATTTGATTGACCTTTTTAAACAATTTTCAAAGTAAACATTAGTTATTTCATCATCTCCGCAATTTGCGGGATGAAACGGAAATTCAGACAATTTTCCTGCAATTATATCACCACTACTTTTTTTTCCATAAAACTGCAAATCAATCATTGATTTAGGCAAAATGCTTTTCAGCGATTTCTTCTTGTCGAAATCAATACCATGTGTGAATGCTGTTATCAAAAAATAATCACCAATATTTTGTTGTAAATGGGTTTCTATACTCCAATTGGAATTGTGGCCCAACACATGAGCTATTTTCATATTTGTGCAAGCTTTAGAAAAGTTTCAATTTTACGAGGCCGGTCTGATGGTGAAGTATAAAATACACCATTACAAAATTCATTAATGTACTTATTACCTGAATCTATGTGTATTATTGTCTTTGTGAATGTTTGAGCAATTAAATCCTTTGTATTACCAAAGGGCAATCGATTTGTATAGAGAAAGTAAGCTACTATTCCAAGACAAAAAAAATCAGTTTTATACGAAATTAGGTTTTTTTGACCGGCATACTGTTCTGGACTGGCATAATACCACGATAGCGGTTGTCCTCCGGTAGCCGTAATGCTTTCTTCATCCAACGCTCTGGCAATTCCAAAATCCAATACTACAGGATCGCCATTTGCTCTTATTCTAATATTTTGCGGCTTTAAATCACGATGAACATATTTATCATACCAAACAGGTTTTAAAATAGTTCCTATTTTGAAAATCAAGTCTATCACTTTCTTATGATCGCCTTTATACTGATCTAATATATCAGACAAGTCATTCCCCTCGATATACTCTTCCAATATTATTGTATCATTTAGGTATTTCTCAACCTTTAAAATAGATGGAATACCCGTTATATGATTATATTGCTGGCAAATCTTGACTTCTCTTTCAAAACGCTCGTCGGCTATATGGATTATTTTCAGTGCATACTTAACCCCTTCAATTTTCACAATAAAAACTGTTTTTTGTCCGCTCGGAGTAGTTGCCTGTTCATATTCTGAAATCTTAAAATGGTCAATTAGGCCTTGTGATAATGCAATCGAGGTCATGGTTTAAACTGTAATACAAATATATTTAAATAGTGTATACATTAAGATAACATTTCGATTTTACTTACTATTGTCTTAATTATCAATCCAATTCTTGGATACAAAAGCTATTTATAAAATCAGAAAATACAGTGCCTCATATTTAGTAGATAACACTTCGTTAATTTATGAAATGACTTTTATTCAGTACATCAACGATAATATCAGATTACGTTTGGGTACCACATCGAAAGCCTACCCCTTTACCCCCCCCCAACATAAACTTCACCCGGCACTAACAATAGGCTAATGTTATGGGCTTAGCTTTAGCCATCGCTTTATTACGGTTTATGAAAAAATTTATCTTAAGCTCCATACTGCTTGCCTGTGCCGTGCTTTGTTTTGCCCAGGACACCGCGCAACGTGTCATCCCCGGGCGCAAAAACAGCCTTGCGCAACAGCAAAAACCCTATGTAGTCCTGATCTCGGCCGATGGTTTCCGGTACGATTATGCCGATAAATACAATGCCGAACATTTGCTGGCGTTCGGCAAGGCCGGTGTAAGGTCGTCTTCCATGATCCCGGTGCTCCCTTCATCTACCTACCCTAACCACTACGCCATGGCAACGGGTTTATACCCGGCGCACAACGGCATAGTGCAAAATATTTTTTATGACAGGAAGCTGAAAAGATACTACGATTCGGGCGAGAAAAAAGAAACGCAAAACCCGGTTTGGTACCACGGCACCCCGCTTTGGGTACTGGCCGAGCAGCAGCACATGCTGGCCGCCAACTTTTACTGGGTTGGGTCGGAAACACCCATCCAGGGCACTTATGCTACCTACTATTATCCGCATAACGAAAAAATCCCTATCCATAACCGCATCCAGGATGTGGTGAACTGGCTGAAACTGCCTGCCGAAAAACGCCCGCACCTCATCACTTTTTACCTGCCACCGGTTGATGATGCCGGTCACGATTTCGGCCCCAACTCGCAGCAGGTAATCGATGCCGTGCATAATGTTGACTCGACCGTTTATGAACTGGATAAAGCGGTAAAAGCCACCGGGCTTAAGGTAAACTTTATTTTTGTGTCTGATCATGGTATGGGGCAGCCCGATACCGGGCACCCGCTGCCCACCCCTGCGGCGCTCGATACGTCAAAATTCATTATTTCGGGCGATAGGATGGTGGTTGAGCTGATTGCCAAAAATCCGGCCGACATCCAACCAACCTACCAGGCCCTGAAAAAAGAAGGCGGCGATTATGATGTTTACCTCCGCGACAGCATCCCCGCGCACCTGCACCGCTCAACAGCTGATGACCGGTTTAACCGCATTGGCGATATCCTGCTGCTGCCGCACTGGCCTAAACTGTTCAACATCTACAACCGCAAGCTGGATAAAGGGCAGCACGGCTACGATCCGGCGGTGGTAAAAGATGTTCACGCCATATTTATGGCCTGGGGACCGGCCTTCAGGCAGCACCTTCAAATTGAGGCTTTTCCTAATGTTGATATCTACCCGCTGGTGGCCGAACTGTTGGGCTTAAAAATTACCGGGAAAGTGGATGGGAGCAAAGCGCTGGTAAGCAAGGTGCTGAGGTAAAGCTTCAAAAGCGATAGCTTTTTGTAATTTTTACAACCTGGCGGATGATCTCCCATCCGGCACAGGGCATAGTGTCAAATTAAGCAAAAAGCGACGGCATTGTGCGATTCCCCTCTTGAGAGGGGTGGAGGGGTGTGTTATTCCGCGCGAGGTTTATCGCTTGCATAACACACCCCGCCCTCGCGCTTTCCCGTCGCGCGCGCCTCTCCGGAGCATAGCCGTCAACTTAAGCAAAAAGCGACGGCATTGTGCGATTCCCCTCTTGAGAGGGGTGGAGGGGTGTGTTTTTCTGTGCGAGGTTTATCGCTTGCATAACACACCCCGCCCCCGCGCTTTCCCGTCGCGCGCCCCTCTCAAGAGGGGATTTTAAAAGCTTGATTCCTTAACTTGACGGCTATGGGCACAGGGGGCTTTGTTTTTAAAATCCGCTCCGAAGGAGAGGATTTAGGTGAGGCTAAACGATTACCTGTCATTTAAAAATTCCGAATTTCCAAATCAAAACCTATATTTGCCGCTAATACAATTCTCAAGGGGTGCCTTGCTTTGGTTGCAAAACAAACTGCAGGTTGTTTTACCAAACTGAAAGACAGGCTGAGATCATACCCATGCCCCCCTGCCCCCTAAAGGGGGAGTAATAAAAACTGAAGTAAACTTTAGGACTATTACTCTCCCCCTTCAGGGGGCCGGGGGGCAGCACCTGATCCGGATAATGCCGGCGTAGGGATAAAGGTAAATAAGTTAAGTGTACTGGCGCTTTACCCTGGCGTACAGATGGTTTAACTCAATTTTGTTTAACACATTTTGAAAAATTTATTTGTGGCCACTATGGCCCTGCTGTTGCCTTTTTTGGCATCGGCCCAGCTTTCCATATCAGGAAAGGTTACCAACCAGGCCGGCGAAGTATTGCCCGGCGCTACCGTTACTATTTTAAACCCGCAGCAAAGCGCGGTTACCGATGCTGCCGGTAAGTACAGTTTCAGTAATTTAAAAAGCGGCAATTATACGTTAAGGGCAAGCTACATCGGCTATCAGCCTGTAACCCGTACAACCGCCTTAGGGGCCGGGCAAACGCTTGATTTTGCCTTAACCCCGGGCGCTTTAACTACCGACGAGGTTACCATAACCGCCACCCGCGCGGGCAAAAACTCGCCTACGGCGTTTACCAATCTCAGCAAAAAAGACCTGGAGAAAAACAACTTCGGCCAGGATTTGCCTTATTTGCTTAACCAAACGCCATCCGTAGTGATCAGTTCTGACGGGGGTACGGGTATTGGCTACACCGGCATCCGCATCCGCGGATCGGACGCGTCGAGGATCAACGTAACCGTTAACGGCATCCCGCTTAATGATGCCGAAAGCCAGGGCGCGTTCTTTGTGGATCTGCCCGATTTTGCATCATCTATCAACAACCTGCAAATCCAGCGCGGGGTGGGTACCTCAACCAATGGCGCGGGTGCTTTTGGCGGCAGTATCAACGTACAAACCGCAACCCGCCGCGATACGGCTTATGCCCAGCTGGATAATTCGGCCGGCTCTTACGGCTCGCTCAAAAATACGGTAAGCGCAGGTACGGGTTTGCTTGGCGGCAGGTTTAGCATTGATGGCCGTTTATCAAGGATCCGGTCAGACGGGTATATCGCCCGCGCATCGTCACGCCTGAAATCGTTTTTTGTAAGCGGCGCTTATTATGGCGATAACAGCACTTTAAGGCTTAATGTATTTTCGGGCCATGAGCGTACCTACCAGGCCTGGAACGGTGTGGCCGATTATGTAATTGGCGATGATACCCGCCCCGATAACCGTACCTATAACGAACTGGGCAGCATGGGTGATAACGCCTTTTATAAAGACCAGGTTGATGATTACCTGCAAAACCACTACCAATTACTGTACGATAAAAAGTTTTCGGATAAGCTATCCTTCAGCGGCGCTTTACATTATACCCACGGAGAAGGCTTTTATGAAGAATACCGTAAAAACGATGCGGTTAGCAATTATGGCTTAAGCCCTGTAATTTACGGTACCGATACCCTTGCCACCACTAACCTGGTGCGCCGCCAATGGCTTAACAACAACTTTTATGGCGTTACCTATGCCTTAAAATACCAGCCTGCCAATAAACTAAACTTTAATTTGGGCGGCGCTTACAATGAGTACCGGGGCGGGCACTATGGCAATATCATTTACAGCGAAAACAGCCTCGGCGTAGGCCCTAACTATGAGTATTACCGCAATGAGGCCACCAAAAAGGATTTCAATATTTTTGGCCGGGCAGAGTGGCATGTAGAAAAGTTTTTGCTGTATGCCGATATGCAATACCGCCATATTAACTACACCTTTTATGGAATTGACCAATACCTTAAAAACGCGCAGCAAACAGCGCAGTTAAATTTCTTTAACCCTAAAGCGGGTGTTACTTACCAGTTTAATGAGCGCAGCAACGTATACGCCTCGTTCGCGGTGGGTAACCACGAACCCAACCGCGACGATTATGTTCAGTCGCCGCCGCAAAACCGCCCTAAGGCCGAAAACCTGAAAGATTTTGAGGCGGGCTATCGCTTCAGCTCATCCGTATTCAGCGGGGAGTTGAATGCCTTTTATATGCTGTACAAAAACCAGCTGGTATTAACGGGTGCCCTCAATGATGTAGGCAGCGCCGTGCGTACCAACGTAAAGGATAGCTACCGCGCAGGTTTGGAATTTAGCGGCAAGGTAAAAATTACCAGTCAGCTAAACTGGGGCTTAACCGCTACCTGGAGTACCAATAAAATTAAAAACTATCACCAGTTTTTTGCCAATTATGATGATGGTACACAGGTGGAACAGGTTTTGGCCAAAACGGATATCGCTTACTCGCCATCCCTTACCGGTTCAAGTACCATTAGCTATAGTCCGGTTAAAGGTGGCGAAATCGCTTTGCTGAGCAAATACGTGAGCAAACAGTACCTGGATAATACCATGAACCGCAATCCGCAAGGTTTTAATGTAACGCCCGAAAACGCCCTTAACCCATATGCGGCCAACCGCATGCTGAACAGCTTTTTTGTAAACGATGTAAGGTTGCGGTACAGCTTCAGCGTTCGGTCGGTTAAAAACATAACGGTTGGCCTGCAGGTTAATAATATTTTCAGCGAGAAATATGAAAGTAACGGCGCAACCTACCCGGATATTGAAGGCGGGCACGTGGTTAACTATAACTACTACTTTCCGCAGGCGCCGCGCAACTTTATGGCATCGTTAAGTTTAGGATTTTAAAAAGCGCTAATTTATTATTAACACTAATTTTTACCAATTAGGGCGAATTTCACGAATTAAGAGTTTGATATGCAACACTGGCTCCACCTGTTCATAGAACAAATCAGGGAAACTACCTGGCTGCAATGGCTTGCCGTTGGGCTGGGCGTTGCGGAAGTGCTGTTGGCCCGCGTTAATAATATATGGCTGTACCCGGCGGGAATACTGGGTACGGCCATATCTATATTTCTACTGATGGAAGTTCATTTGTATGCCGAATCGCTACTGAACGGCTACTATATTGTAATGAGTTTTTACGGCTGGATCTACTGGATAAAAAAACGCGATCAGCCTCCGGTAAAAATCAGCTACTCCACCAAAAACGAGTGGATAATAAGTTTGGCAATAAGCATTATTGGCTGGGTGGTGTTTTATTATCTTATCAAAAACCTGCCTGCCCGATATTTTACACCATCAAACGTTCCTGGCTGGGATGCGCTGGTATCATCAACCGCCTGGGCCGGTATGTGGCTGCTGGCCCGCCGCAAAATAGAAAATTGGATTTTCCTCAACATTTCCAACTTCTTCGCGGTGCCGCTATTATTTTACAAAAAACTGCCGCTGTTTGCTTTGCTCACTATTTTCCTGTTTATGGTGGCTATATGGGGCTATCTTGAGTGGGCGGGGAAGCTGAAAGCAGAAAGCGAAAGGCTCAAAGCTTAGAACATTAAAAGCTTTAAGCCTTTCGCTTTGGGCTTTAAGCTAAAAAATACAATATGCATCCATCACAAAACTTAAAACCCGAATGGGTTAATATCATACGCGAAGCGGTTCCGGAAGCTGAAAAAGCGGGAAAGCTGCAAGCCCAACAATTGGAGCTTTTATACCAACAGGGCTGGTTTAAGTTTTTAGTCCCGAAGGCTTATTCCGGGTTGCAGCTTGATATGCCGCAAATGGTACGCCTGGAAGAAAGCCTGGCCTGGGCAAACGGCAGCCTGGGGTGGGTGGTAACGCTTTGTGCCGGAGCCGCCTGGTTTGGCGGTTTTTTAGATGCGGAACTGGCAACTGAAATCATGACCAACCCGCAGTTGTGTTTTGCAGGCAGCGGGGCATCAACCGGAACGGCTACCATTTCCGGTGATGGCTATATCATTAACGGCACCTGGAAATATGCCAGCGGCGCGCACCATGCCACGCATCTTACCGCCAACTGTATCATCAAAAACGGAGATGAAACGGTATTGAACGATAAGGGTGAGCCCCTGATCTTACCTTTTGTTTTCGACAGGAAAGATGTAACCCTGTTCCGGGCCTGGAAGTACGTGGGTATGATGGCCACCGGCAGCGATGCCTACGAGGTTAAAGATCTTTATGTAGATAAAACCCGCTGCTTCCAAATCGACCCGGAGTATGCCGTGATAGATGCTCCATTATACCGTTACCCGTTTTTACAACTGGCCGAAGCTACCCTTGCCGCCAATTTATCGGGCCTCGCCGTGCATTTTCTCGATTTGTGCGGACCTGCCTTTAGTGAACGGATGAACAATCCACGGCTAACCGAACCGCAAAAGGAATATATCAAACAGTTACTGGCCGACCAAACGGTTTTATTGAACGAAACCAGGGCCGCGTTTTATGAGGCTGTGGATTACAGCTGGCATAATTTTGAATCGGCAGGTGATAGCGGTCTTGAGCAGGTAAGCCTGATGAGCCGTAAACTGGCCAAAGCATCAAGGGAGAGCGTAGACAAGCTTTATACCTATTGCGGCCTATCGGCAGCCAACCCCGATACCGAAATTAACCAGGTTTGGCGCGATATGCATACGGCCGGGCAGCATTCGTTACTGACGTTTTAGCCCCCCGCCCCCTGAAGGGGGTGCTATTGAAAGCCTTTAGCTGGCGCACGCGTGCCGCGTGTGCCGTTAGTGCCAGGTGTTTAAGAGATTATTGCCGAGCATGCGGAGCACACGCGGCACGCGCGCGACAGCGAAGCTTTTGGTGCTTAAGTAGGCGACTTAAGTAATTTTACACCGCGGCAGATTAGAGCAGCCCCCCTCTAAATCTCCTCCGGCAGGGGAGACTCTTTATTTAAAGCCCTCCCTTCCGGGGCGGGTTTGGGTGGGGCTGGCCTTTGTAACAATCCCCACAGTTAACAAAAACATCATATTGCATTTTAATTGATTTGCTGATATTTGGCGCAGTTAAAAAATATCTTTTCGCGATGAAATTTAAACATCTGCTGTTCATATCAATCTCCTTAGCCGCCGTTTCGGTATCGGCACAAAAAAAGAAAACGATCACACCGGCCGCCCCGGCATCAGCATCAGTACCACGTCCAAAACTGGTTGTGGGTTTGGTGGTTGACCAAATGCGCTGGGACTACCTTTACCGCTATTATGACCGTTACCAGTCGGGCGGTTTTAAACGGATGCTTAATGAGGGTTTCACCTGCGAGAACACCAATATCGATTATATTCCCACGGTAACCGCTGCCGGGCATAGCTGTATCTACACCGGTTCGGTACCTTCTATCCATGGTATTGCAGGTAATGATTTTATTGTTCAGGCTACAGGCAAATCAATGTATTGTACCGATGATAGTACCGTTGTGGCCGTTGGCAGCACTTCTAAGGCGGGCCAGATGTCGCCTCGTAATTTACTGGTTACTACCGTTACTGACGAATTGCGCCTGGCAACCAACTTCCGCTCAAAAGTTATTGGCATAGCCTTGAAAGATCGCGGCGGCATTTTACCTGCCGGGCACACCGCTAATGCAGCTTACTGGTTTGATGATGCCAGCGGCAACTGGATCAGCAGCACCTACTATATGGCCGATCTGCCATCGTGGGTTAAAAAGTTCAACGATCAGAAAATTGCCGAAAAATACCTGAAGCAGGATTGGAATACGCTTTACCCGGTAAATACCTACCTGCAAAGCGCTGCCGATAACAGCCCTAAATATGAAGGTAAATACGCCGGAGCCGAAGCGCCAACCATGCCGGTTAAAACTTCTGAACTTTATAAAGGCCACGTAGGCCTGATCCGCTCAACACCTTATGGTAACACCATGACGCTTGATTTGGCTAAGGCGGCTATAGATGGCGAGCAGTTAGGAAAAAACACTGTTACCGATTTTTTAGCCGTGAGCCTTTCATCAACAGATTACATCGGGCACCAGTTCGGTCCTAACTCTGTTGAAGTGGAAGATACCTACCTGAGGCTTGACCGCGACCTGGCTTCATTTTTCGCTTATCTTGATGCAACCGTGGGCAAGGGCAATTACTCGGTATTTTTAAGTGCCGATCACGGGGCGGCGCACAATGCCACCTTCCTAAAAGATCACCAGGTACCTGCCGGTATTTGGGATGATGCCGCGGCTCAGAAAGATATGAACGCCGTTTTGGCCGATAAATACAAGGTAAACAACCTGGTCATCAGCATGGATAATTACCAGGTAAACCTGAATAACATCGCCATAAAAAAAGCAGGCATCAGCGAAGAAGCTGTTAAAGCCGATTGTATCCAATACCTGCAAAAAGCGCCTGCCGTTGAGTACGCGGTAGATATGCAAAGGGCCAACGCGGCAAACATCCCCGAAGATTTACGCACCCGTATCATTAACGGTTACAACGCTGAGCATAGCGGTGTGATACAAATTGTTTTAAAACCGGGTTGGTACTCGGGTCATGGCCAAACCGGCACTACGCATGGCACCTGGAGCCCTTATGATACCCACATCCCGTTGGTATTTATGGGCTGGGGTATTAAACATGGCAGCCTTACCCGCCAAACGCACATGACCGATATTGCGGCTACGGTAGCATCGCTGCTGCACATACAGGAGCCTGATGGCTGCATTGGCAAAGTAATCAGCGAAGTTTTAAAATAATGTTGAAATAATATTGATCCCGGCGGTGCCGGTTTGGGTTAAAGTCCGAAAGATTCTTTGTAGTTTTTCGGACTTTATATTTTTGGCCGAATTTTTTGATTTAACAATGAAAAAATACGTTTCTAAATTTCATTACCTCACGCATGATCTCCCCGGCTTTAGCCATATCCGGCAGGTACAGATGGCCTGCAGCGCCGGGGCAAACTGGATCCAGTACCGTTGCCTTACCAAACCCGAAGATGAACTGGTTGATGAAATAAATGAGATAGCCGAAATTTGCGATGAATGGGGCGCAACCCTTATTATTGCCAACCATTATGACCTGATTGACCGTGTGGACGCGCAGGGCGTACATATTGACGATATAGATGCCGATTTGCCTACCATCCGCAAGGTAATAGGTCAGGATAAAACCCTTGGCGTATCGGCAGCCAATATCAGCGAGGTGCTGAAACTGCAAAACACCGGCGTTGTTGATTATTTTACTTACGGCCCCTTTGCAACGGCTGTTAATGACGGCGCCGATGACAAGCCAGCTCTCGGCTTTAGCGGTTATCGCGACCTGGAAAAACTAAACATCGGCATCCCGGTGATAGCGGTGGGAGGCATTCGGCCCGGAGATGTGGAAAACCTGCTCCAAACCGGTGTAAACGGCATAGCCATATCTTCGGCCATAATACAGGTTGCCAACCCGGCAGAAATGATAAAGGAGTTTTACAGAAAACTTTATTAGTGTTTGCTTAAAACCAAACGGTGTTTTAGTTCAGCGAGAGATCGGACCGGAGGGGGTAATGGTCTGACAGCTTCCTTTCGATCACCTTATAGCTTAGTGTTTCAAACTGCGGGCTGGTCATGATATAGTCGATCTGATAATTAGGGAAATCGCCGTTATAGGTGCGCCCAAAACCCGAGCCTTTTTCCCTGAAAGCGTTGGTAAGGCCTTTGGCCATCTGGTTAACCGCGAAGGATGAAGGTGTATCATTAAAATCGCCGGCGATGATATAAGGATACGGGCATTCTGCTGCATGGGCTTTAATTTTAAACACCTGTTCGCTGCGTTTCTGGAAAGCGAGCTTGAGCTTGGTACCCAGCCTTTTGGTAGCCTTCATATCGGTTTTACCTCTTTTTGATACGCTATCGAGGTATTTATAATCCTGGGGATTGAAGTTGATGGATTGCAGGTGGATGGCATAGTACCTGAAGGTTTTGCTGCCCTTTTTTACATCTACATATAAACACTGATTGCCCGAGCCCCGTTCGTCCGACAGGCGGATCATGCCGTGATTAATGATCGGGTATTTTGAAAAGATAGCCATACCGATAGCCTCGAGATAGTTAAAGTTAAACGGCTCGAAATAAAAATGGGTGGTTCCTAAAACTTTACAGATCGAATCGCGCATTTCGTACTCGCCCTTGTTGCGGGTAAAAAACTCTTCAAAACCAATAATGTCGGGCTGCTCGGTATTGATCAGTTCCAGGATATCATGCTTGGTTGGCACATCGTTGGCAAGGCCGAAGTGCTTAAAGTTATGCACATTGTAGGTCATCACGCGGATCACATCCAACCCGGGCGCTTTGGCAAAGTTTGAGCCGAAACGAAAACCGATGTTATTGGTAAGTACAGGCCACCCAATCAAAATGCTCACCAATGAAAATAAAAACTGCCAGCGTTTACGCAGCAGCCAGTACAGCATCATGATGCTATTGCAAAGTAACAAAGGAGGGTAAGCCAGGCCAAAAAAAGCGATAAGCCAGCCCTTGCGCGGATCAACATATGGAGCCAGGTAACTGATAAGCAAAGCAATGCAAAAAAACAGGTTAATCCATAACAGGATCCTGCCAAATATGCTTTGCTTTTTTTTGATCATTTAATCCTGTTTACTTGCGCGTTTAAGGGTTTCCCGTTCCTGCCTGCTCAGGCTGTTATAGCCCGATTGCGAAATTTTATCCAGGATCCGGTCGATCTCGTCCTGGCGGGGATAACCGGATGAGCCGCTGCCCATATTATTTGATACAACTTTTAGCTTAGGTTTCGGCTTAAATAGTTTAGCTATACCGCCAACCCAATCATTACCCTTTTGCAGTTGTTTAATGTAAATAAAACCCATTAGCGCGCCGCCAAGGTGCGCTATTTCGCCACCGGCGTTGCCGCCCATGATGCCTAAAAAGTCGATAACCAAAATAACAAATACAAGCCACTTTAATTTAACCGGACCAAATAATATGAGAGATATGGTATAGTCGGGTAACAGCGTGGCTGTAGCAACCACGATAGCCATCACACTGGCCGACGCGCCCACGATAGCGCTGTTATAAGCGGCATTTACACTGGTAAAAACGGGCAAAAGATTAAAAGCCAGTAAATAAAATAACGCTCCTGCAAGGCCTCCCATTATGTAAAGGCCAATGGTACGCTTGTTGCCAAGATACTCTTCAAATATCTGCCCCATCCAGTATAACCATAGCATATTAAATAAAATATGCAATATGCCTGAGTGCATGAACATATAAGTGAACGGCGTCCAGAAACGAAACGGCAGCTCATGAAGATCAGCCGATAGGTTGATATATTTTTCGGCAAATAAACTAACCAGACTGACATGACCTTGCGGGGTTAGCATATACTCAAAAACTGCCGAAATGTTAATTGCCAGAAAAACAATAACATTAATGCTGATCAGTAGCCTGATATTATTACCTGAGCGTAATATTTTGTGCTGGATATTTTGCCAAAGAGTGCTCATAATAAAGTGATATTACATGATAATTAAATGTAATTAATAAAAACTGTTTGGCCGCTGAATGCGCCATATTTTAATCATTAAAAAGCCAATCAGCGCTCCGCCAAGATGCGCATAATGTGCTACCGAATCACCCGCCATAGGTTTTAACCCAAGGTATAATTCAAGTACGATGTAAACCGGGATGATATATTTAGCCTTGATAGGCACAGGGATAAATAGTATCATCAACTCCATGTTTGGGAACAGCATCCCAAACCCAACAAGTAAACCAAAGATAGCGCCGGAGGCGCCCACTGTAGGAGAATGGTATATGGCATACAATTTTGAACCTAATTCCTGCCCGTATGGAATAAAAGCAGATACATCTTCGCGATTTGCGCTTACGTTAGCCATTGTAAAGCTTCCGGTTATGGCATGTACTTCATAGGCCTGTACCAGCATCTGGCAAACCATGGCACCTATGCCGCATATAAAGTAAAAATTGAAAAACTTTTTTGAGCCCAGTGAATACTCTAATATCGGTCCAAAAGAGAATAAAGCAAACATGTTAAAAATGATATGCTCTGGATGATCGATGCCTGCATGCATAAACATGTAGCTAACAAAAGACCAGGGATGAAAATGTGGCGAATTAAAATAATATCCGCCAAGCCATTCGTACAAATCAACCCCAACCTTACCCAGGGTAAAGGTGGCTATAAACATAATAATATTAATAATCAGCAGGTTTTTAACAACCGGCGTGATATTGGCAAATGGCGATTGATTGTATCCGTTCATATATAAAATTTAGCCTTGCTGGGGCTATTTTTCAAAGCGTTCCATTAATTCGTTCATGGTAAAAGTACTGATCACCGGTTTGCCGTTCAGGGCCTGGTTGGGCGACTGGCAGGCAAAAAGTTGGTCTATCAGCTGGTTCATTTCCTCTAATGATAATTTAGTGCCTGTTTTAATGGCGCCGTTACGGGCCAGTGAACGGGCAAGGTTATCACGTTTATCTAATTTAAGGATGGCCATATTGTTTTTAAAACCTTCCAATAAATGTTCAAGCAGTTCGTGTTCACCTACGTTGTTCAGCTCGGCAGGGATCCCTTCAACCACCACGGTATTTTTACCAAACTCGCGGATATCAAAACCCAGCGCGCGGATATCCGGCAGCAGCTCCTTCAATAACTCAAAATCACTACCGTTTAGTGTTACCGATTGCGGGAATAAGCTTTGCTGGCTCACGCCCGAGTGGTTTTGCAATTGCTGCAAAAAACGTTCGTACAAAATCCGCTCATGGGCGGCCTGCTGGTTAATGAGCATAAAGCCTGATTTGATCTGCGAGAGAATAAACCGGTTATGGATCTGGAACAACTGCGCCTCGCTCGGCTTGCTTACCTCCTGCTCCTCAACCGAAATCGTTTTCTCCTCATGAATTTCATGCTGAAAAAGCGTTTCCTTTTTGCTGATCTCGTACAGCGTATCCCAGTTTTGCGGAATCGACTCCTTGCGGTAACCGCCGCCTGATGTATCCCTCAAAAAAGGATGATCCTGTTTAGGCTTGCTTTCGGTAGTGGCAAACGGGTTAAAGTTCGGGTTGAAAGATATGGTGGGCGCAATAATCTCTTCGAGCGGTTTTGGGGTGATCAGATGTTCGATGCTGTTTTCCTGGTCGAAATCTAAAGTAGGCGTGATGTTGTACTTACCCAACGAACGTTTTACCGCCGAGCGGATGATGGCATAAATGGCCTTCTCGTCCTGGTACTTGATCTCGGTTTTGGTGGGGTGCACGTTAATATCAATTTTTGAGGGGTCGATATCGATAAACAGCACATAAAACGGGAAGCAATCATCCGGCAGCAACTCCTCAAACGCGGTAGTTACGGCATGGTTAAGGTAATTATCGCGGATAAAGCGGTTGTTTACAAAAAAGAACTGCTCGCCGCGGGTTTTTCGGGCAAACTCGGGCTTGCCAACAAAACCACGCAATTTGATGATGGTGGTATCTTCCTCGACAGGCACCAGTCGCTGGTTATAATTGGCGCCAAACAGGTGTACAATACGTTGCTTAAGCGCGGCAGCAGGCAGGTGGTACACCTCCTGGCTGTCATGGTGCAGCGTAAAAAAGATCTGTGGATGCGCCAGGGCCACACGCTGAAACTCGTCAATAATGTGGCGCATCTCTACCGGGTTACTTTTTAAAAAGTTACGGCGGGCGGGGGTATTATAAAACAGGTTTTTTACCGAGATAGAGGTGCCGGTGGGTGCCGAACAAGGATCCTGGCTGACCACTTCCGAACCTTCAATAACAATACAGGTACCCAGTTCATCTTCATGGCGGCGGGTTTTTAACTCCACATGCGCAATAGCCGCGATAGAAGCCATGGCCTCGCCCCTGAAACCCATGGTGCGGATGGCAAAAAGGTCATCTGCCTTGCGTATTTTAGAGGTAGCATGGCGCTCAAAGCACATGCGGGCATCGGTAAGGCTCATTCCACAGCCGTTGTCAATAACCTGGATCAGCGCTTTACCGGCATCTTTAATAATCAGCTGTATTTTATCAGCACCTGCGTCAATAGCGTTCTCCACCAACTCTTTTACCGCCGACGCCGGTCGCTGAACTACTTCACCCGCGGCAATCTGGTTGGCAACGGCATCCGGTAAAAGCTGTATAATATCTGACATCTAAACTAATTTCCCTTCAATTTCTATTTCGATGCTAAATTAAATATTTGATGGCATAACTTTATGATTAGATAGTTGTATATACCTTTGCACCTTGATACAATTACAATAAATATACAATTGCTTTAACATGAAGAAACTATTGCCCGCGCTGCTTTTGTTGGCGGCTGCCTGCAAACAAAAAGAATATAATGCCGATATGCTGGTGAAAAACGCGGTTGTTTATACCGTAGACAGTAATTTTACAACAGCCGGTGCATTTGTGGTTAGCGGAGGGAAAATACTTGCAGTAGGAAGCGCCGATAGTTTGGAACAAAAATACAACGCACGCGAGGTGCTTGACGCGCAGGGCGCAGCCGTATACCCCGGTTTTATTGACGCACACGCCCATTTTTATGAATATGGCATGGGCCTGCAGCAGGTTAACCTGGTAGGCACACAAAGCTGGTCCCAAATTGTAGATTCGGTAAAGGTTTATGCCGAACGCAATACCGATGGCTGGATTATTGGCAATGGCTGGGACCAGAACGACTGGACCGATAAACACTTTCCCGATAAGGCCAAACTCGATTCATTGTTCCCCATGCGCCCGGTGCTGCTAAGCCGGGTTGACGGCCATGCCGCCATAGCTAACCAGGCCGCCCTCAACATTGCAGGGGTTAAGCCCGGCCAAACCATTGTTGGCGGCGAAATTGAAACCCGTAACGGCAAACTTACCGGCGTACTGGTTGATAACGCGGTAGGCATAGTTACCCGCAAAATTCCGGAACCTACACCGGCCATGGTTGATACCGCTTTGCTTTCGGCACAAAAAAACTGCTTTGCTGTGGGGCTTACCACGGTTGATGACTGCGGCTTGCCATACCCTATGGTAAACATTATTAACGAACTACAGCACAAAGGCGACCTCAAAATGCGCCTATATGTAATGCTTGCCGACAGGGCAGAAAATTATGAATACCTGTTTAAGAAAGGCGCCATTAAAACACCCGGCCTTAATGTACGCTCGTTTAAGGTTTATGCCGATGGCGCGCTTGGTTCGCGCGGTGCCTGCCTGCTAAAACCTTATTCCGATTCGGCCAAATGGAGCGGTTTTTTATTGAGTAACCCTAAACATTTTGAAGAAATAGCGCCCAAAATTGCCGCGCACGGTTTCCAGATGTGTACGCATGCCATCGGCGATTCGGCGGTACGCACCATGCTTAAAATCTATGCAGCCAACCTTAAAGGTAAAAACAACCTGCGCTGGCGGATAGAACATTCGCAGGTTGTATCGCCCGAAGATTTGGCGCTGTTTGGCAGGTACAGCATAGTTCCGTCGGTGCAACCCACCCACGCCACATCAGATATGTACTGGGCCGGTAAGCGCCTGGGCAAAGAGCGCCTGAAAACCGCCTACGCTTACAAGCAATTGCTTGACCAGAACGGCTGGCTGCCTTTGGGGACCGATTTCCCGGTAGAAAACATTAACCCGCTTTACACGTTTTATGCAGCGGTTGAACGTAAGGATTTGAAGGGTTTCCCTGCCGTCGGCTTCCAGAAAGAAAACGCCCTGAGCCGTACCGAGGCGCTGAAGGGCATGACCATCTGGGCCGCCAAAGCCAATTTTGAAGAGAAGGAAAAAGGCAGCATCGAACCCGGCAAATATGCTGATTTTGTGATCCTCGACAGGGATATCATGAAAGTAAAAGGCAGCCAGATACCAACAACCAAAGTAACCAAAACTTATATAAACGGAGTTAAAGTATATGATAAAAAATAAGTGGTGCCAGGTTTTTTTAGTGTTATCGGGCTTTGCATTATTTAATACCGCCTGCGCTCAAAACCCGCCCTTGCCCACAGGCCAGGCCTTTATTGCCGAAGAAAGACTGGTTGGCAACTCCACCGTACTGCTTAATAATGCTTCATACCTGGTCCCGCTGCAAAACCTTGACCAGCTGAAAATTGCCGGTGTACACTTCAGCAACCAGTACGCTACCGTTTTTGACAGCCTGCTTACCAAATACAATAAGGTAACTTTGTTTGATGGCAATAGCTACAAGGGCAATAAAACACTGGGCAACCTTACCTCCGATCTTAAATTTTACAACACCATTATTGTACAGGTAAATGATGCCGACCTGAACAATGCCGATGTGCTGGATTTTATCAGCAGTAATCAAAAAAATAAAAATGTTATTGTAGCAGCTTTTGGTAATGGAGCGGTTTTGGCCAAACTCGATGCGGTTACCGCACCGGTGATCTGGTCGGAGCGTGTATCGCCGGTATCGGCTATGTACAGCGCCGAAGCTATTTTTGGCGGTATAGCCGTTACCCAAAAACTGACAAAAACCTATAGCAACGTTTATAAAAGCGGCATGGGGTTCATCACCGATAAAACAAGGCTGCAATACACCATACCCGAGGAAGCTGGCATTAACGCGGCTAACTTACAAGGTATTGATAAAATAGCCCGCGAAGCCATCATTGAGCACGCTACACCGGGCTGTGTGGTGCTGGTTGCCAAAGATGGTAAGGTGATATTTAACAAAGCCTATGGTTACCACACTTATGATAATATAATACCCGACAGGCTTACCGATATTTTTGACGTTGCCTCCATGACCAAGGTATCGGCCACCACCATGGAAGCCATGCAGTTAACCGACCAGGGTAAGCTGAGCCTGGAGAAAACTTTAGGCGATTATATTCCGCTGGCCCGCAAAAGCAACAAAAATGATATCCGGATAAAGGAAGTGTTGTTGCACCAGGCCGGGCTGATCCCTGATATCCAATCCTTCGAAAAAGTAAAACCTGCAGATCACAGCACCGATTCGTCGGCCGCCTATCCAACCAAGGTATCAGACCATTATTACCTGCGGAAGGATTATTATAAAGATGTGATGCTGCCCGATATGCTTAACTCACCCCTTAAAACCCGCGGCCAGTACGTGTACAGCGATGTGAGCATGTTATTTATGCAGGAAGTGGTTGAAAATATAACTTCGGAACCCTTAAACAAATACGTTCAGGAGCATTTTTATAATCCGCTGGGCATGCAAACCGCAGGGTTTTTACCGCTCTACCGTTTCAGCCCTGATCAGATTGTACCTACCGAAAACGACAGGGAATACCGCGGCTCATTACTGGATGGCTATGTGCACGACCCTACGGCGGCCCTCATCGGCGGCGTGGCCGGGCATGCCGGTTTGTTTGCCAGCGCCAACGATATCGCCATACTTTACCAGATGATGCTGAACCGTGGTAGTTACGGCGGTTTCCAGTATATTAAACCCGAAGTGGTTGACCTGTTCACTTCCAAACAATCGCCGGTAAGCCGTCGCGGACTTGGGTTTGACCGCTGGGACCCGATTACCGAAAGGCACTATCCATCCAAACTGGCCTCCGACCAGGCTTACGGTCATACCGGCTTTACCGGCACCTGCATCTGGGTCGATCCGAAATATAACCTGGTTTATGTATTCCTCTCTAACCGGGTACATCCATCCGTAGCCAGTAAATTACTAAGCCTCAACATCAGGCCGAGGATCCAGGATGTGGTTTATGAGGCGATAGCAAAGGGGCTTTGATTTACCGGGACGGTTGCGAAACCGAAACATGGGAAGATTTGAGTAAGGGCTTTTAGCGGTTGATTTTTCACCGCACAACGACACCGTTAAAACAAACAGGCAGTAAGGGGAATAACTTCCTTACTGCCTGTTCAGTTTTTGGCGCTTACTTAATCACCCCTTAACGGGTATACCTGGCGATGATATCCATAATCACTTTATTGTTTTGCAATTGCGGCAGGTAATCAAACAGGATATAATGTTTATCCGGATCGGCGGCAAGCGCGTATTCGAGGTTGTTGAGTGCCTCATTATATTCTCCTTTAGCAAACAGGTAAGCAACCATGCGGTAATAGAGCTCGGCCGCATCGGGATTGTTCTTGATGGCCTCGGCAATAATTTCGGTTGCTTCGTTAAGCTTTTGCTGTTCGTACAGTATTGACGAGTAATCCAGCCACGCGTCAACATCAAGCGGGTTAAGTTCAACTACCTTTTCGTAGGCCTTTTCGGCTTCGGGCAGGTGGCCAAGCTTATATTCGGCATCGGCAATGGCAAACCAGAAATCGGCGTTGGCGATATCCAGGTCGAGCGCTTTTTTGTAAAAGTGCAGCGCCTCGAAATAGCGTTCCTCAAAATCGAGGGTTACACCGATTCCAAACCAGGCATCGGCCAGTTTTGGATCCATCTTAACCGATTTTTTGTAAAAGGCCCGCGCGTCGTCCATCTGCTCCAGCTTTTCGTAGCATTCGCCAATGGCACAATAGGTATCTGCATTGGGCTGTTCATACTCAAATGTCTGGCGGTAAACTTCTATCGCCTCGGCATATTTTTCCAAATTAACCAGCGCGTTGCCCTTATTAAAATAAGCCGACGCGAAACTGTCTTTAATCAGTATGGCATAGTCGTACGCGTCGATAGCTTTCTCAAACAGGCTTAGTTTAGTAAACGCGTTGCCTAAGTTGTACCAGGCGGCATAGCTGTAAGGTTCGTTATCGATGTATTGCTGGTAAAATTGTACGCTTTCCTGCTGGTTGTCCATTACGTCGTAGCAAAAAGCCAGTTCGTAAAGGGCATCCTGGTTTTCCATGTTTTGCTTAAGGCAAAGCTTAAGGTAAGTGATGGCCGTATCGTAATCGCCCATGTTCTGGTAAACGTAGGCAATATGCAGCAGGATCTCGTCGGTGTCTTCTGCAAGGTCAAGCGCTTTTTCGTAATTTTCCAATGCCTCGGCATAGCGCTCCAGGCTTTCGTACAGGTTGCCGCGGATGATATAGATATCAGCATCCGATGCTTCGAGCATGGCGGCCTTATCCAGGGCAGCGAAAGCCTCGGGCACCTTATTGGTAACTACCAACAACTGGGCTTGTTTAATCAGGAAAATTGCCGCAAAAGGGTGCTGATTTCGCGCGTACTCTGCTACCTGTAATGCCTTGGCGGGGTCATTTTTCTCGATGTAGTAGTCGATAATGTTCTCAAACGCCTGGGCATCAAAAAAGTACAAGTCCTGATTTCTGATCATCTCCTCGTACCGTTCTACCGAGAATTTTGGGTCTTCGGTAAAACCAAATTCAAATTCTTCTTCCATTCAATTTTGTTTGCAGAACATCCGCTTTAGGTTGACAAATTGCCTTGTAAAGACTTATTAACCGTCAAATTACAATTACTAACCAACCAAAATGCAATTAAGTTTTCAACATTCAAACATTATTAACAACTGTTTTTTACAAAGCCCTGATAATTAATAGCAATGGTTACAGCAGGCAACAAATGGGGAGATACTGAAAAATTGCCTCAAAGATTTCTACCTTTGGCAAAAGTAACAATTATGGAGCCTAATATTTCAGATATCCTAAAACGTTTACATATAAACGATATTAATGAGGCCTTTAGTACAGGCGGCACCTGGGGCAGCAGCGCCGGTGCTGCCGTTAAAGATATATTATCGCCGGTTGATGGCAGGAAGATAGCCTCGGTACGTTTAGCTACCGAAAACGATTATAACCAGGTAGTTGAGCAGGCTGCCAAAGCGTTTAAAACATGGCGCAAAGTACCCGCCCCTAAACGCGGGGAGATAGTAAGGCAGATTGGCGAAGCCCTGCGGGCCGCCAAACAAGACCTGGGTACCCTGGTATCGTACGAGATGGGCAAAAGCCTGCAGGAAGGCCTGGGCGAAGTACAGGAGATGATTGATATTGCCGATTTCGCGGTAGGCTTAAGCCGCCAGCTATACGGCCTGACCATGCACAGCGAAAGGCCTGATCACCGCATGTATGAGCAGTATCACCCGCTGGGTATCGTGGGCATTATTTCGGCATTCAACTTCCCGGTAGCGGTTTGGAGCTGGAACGCGCTGCTGGCCTGGGTTTGCGGCGATGTTTGCATCTGGAAACCGTCCGAAAAAACACCATTAACCGCTATTGCCTGCCAGCACATAGCGCAGCAGGTTTTTAAAAGGAATAATATAGAAGAAGGCGTATCATGCCTGGTAACAGGCGGGCGCAATATAGGCGAGCTGATGGCTGCCGATACCCGGGTGCCATTGGTTTCGGCCACCGGCTCAACCCGGATGGGCAAAGCCGTAAGCGCTGCCGTTGGCGCCAGGCTGGGCAAAAGCCTGCTGGAGCTTGGCGGTAACAACGCCATCATCATCAGCGAAAATGCCGACCTGGACATGTCATTGATCGGCGCGGTGTTTGGCGCGGTGGGCACCGCCGGGCAGCGTTGCACCAGTACCCGGAGGCTCATTATCCATGAAAGTGTTTACGAGGCTTTTAAACAAAAACTGGTTAACGCCTACAAACAGATCAGGATTGGTAATCCCTTAGATGAGCATAACCACATGGGCCCGCTGATTGATACCGACGCGGTGGCGCTTTACCTCAGCTCGATTGAGAAATGTAAGGCCGAAGGCGGCAATTTTGTGGTGGAAGGCGGTAAGCTGGAAGGAAAGGGTTATGAATCGGGATGTTATGTAAAACCTTGCATTGCCGAGGTGGAGAACCACTTTGAAATAGTACAGCACGAAACCTTCGCGCCGATACTTTACCTCATTAAATACAGCACCATTGATGAGGCCATCGAACTGCAGAACAGCGTTCCGCAGGGCCTGTCGTCAGCTATCATGACCAATAGCTTGCGCGAAGCCGAACAATTTTTGTCATCCGCGGGGTCTGATTGCGGAATTGCCAATGTGAACATCGGCACATCGGGCGCGGAGATTGGCGGTGCGTTTGGTGGAGAGAAAGAAACAGGCGGTGGCAGGGAATCTGGATCTGATGCATGGAAAGTATATATGAGGCGGCAAACCAATACCATCAATTACTCCAAAACGCTGCCATTGGCGCAGGGGATTAAGTTTGATTTGTAGGAAATTTGTCGAAATCGGGATTTGGATAGATTTTTTTAGGATTAATTTGAAAATAGTTTACATTTTTTGTTGATAGTCCTATATCATATTTACAAATATCGATTAATCCTAAATAGGCTTACATTTTTATAAACTTTTTCTAATATGCTTATAAGTATCTTTTGCATCGATTTTTAAGGTGTTAGGATTATTTTATAAAGTGTTGGCCCTTTTTCTAAGCAAATGCTATTTGACCCAATAAAAGTATGACTGCATTAAAAAAGATTGTTTCATGTCGGATTATTGTCAGTAATGGTTTGCAGGGGATCATTGCCATCTCCCATACCTCGAGGAAAACCCAAATCCTTCAAAAATTGTAGTACAGTATTCAGATTATTTGTCACTGACCCAACGCCAGTTTTGAGTTTATGCTAACTCCCAAACAGCGCTTCGTTTAGAAAACTATTGTCAGGCGCGGCATAGTTATAGCTAAGTGATCTGCAGTTTGCGGATGAAGTGCCTGAAGCCATAATCAATGATTTATCCCCACTGGCAAAGTGGGTTTTTTTTAAATGATGTTTAAATTTTCATAAAATCTCCGCGCATCGAAAAACTTGCATTCATAGGGAAGTTAAAAGTTCCACAACTTTTCTCATGCCTCTTAACAAATTCAAGTTTTTAAAAACATGTAAGGTATTAATTATTAGTACGTTTGTATTGTGCAATTTAAAGCACAAATACCTGCCTGGCTATAAAATGTTAATATTACTTAACAAAACGCCCAAAATCTACCTCAATCTTCATAATTACTTAATTTATTTCCCTTATTTGGTTAATAAACATTGTTTAGTATTGCTTAACTCTTAGCGAGCGGGAAGGAGCTGCCCCAAGCTATCAGCAAATTAACGCTGTCACATTCATATTCATGAAAAACAGATCTGGTATAAAATTTTGAAACGATAATTATGAAGTTATTGCCAAACTGCATTTGGAAAACTATGTTTCTTTTTGTTGCCACTTACGGGGCAGCGATGAGTGTAAGTGCCCAGGAAAAGGTGGTTGTAGATAGTGTCGTATCGGCTAACAGGGCAGGGGTAGAAAACATCCTCCAAGGTAATGTCGCCGGGTTAAGGGTGAAAAGCTGGTCGGGTACGCCGGGCACCCAATCTATATTAAACCTGCGTGGTTTAAGTCTGGATCCTACCGATAAATCGACCATGCCGCTTATATTGATTAACGGTGTACCCATGATCGCCAGCCCGTCTGACGTAACGGGGATCAATCCGCTTAGCTACTACACAACAGATCAGATAGAGCGGATCGAGGTTATTAAAGACATTGATCGTTTAGCCGCATTTGGCGTTCAGGCACCAAACGGAGCTATCAATATTATTATGAAAGAGGGTAAATCCGGCGCAATTCACATCAGTGCTAATGCTTATGCCGGGGCCAATTTTCAGCAAAACATGGATTCGAAGGCTGATGCCTTTTATAATTTCAATACCGGCGCGCGCAGGCAGGTATATGGTAATGGCGGGATAGTTGATGAGCAAAACCTAATGGTTGATGGTAACGGCGATTATGGTTCATACCTGTTTGGCCTTAGCAACTACCAGGATAAGGGCTATATAAAAGGTACAAGCTCCGGCCGTCAGTCTTTATTCTTAAATGCGAAGTATAACATTACCAAAGGGTTTTCGGCACAGTTTTACAACAACTTTGCCCTGGCCAACCGAGACGGGCGTTATGCCGGCGAGTATAGCCGGGATCTTACCTTGCCGGTAACAGGCGACGAAGGTTTTGTGATGGATAAAAAGCGAAATGTGGACTTGATTTCTTCAATGAAATTAGCCTACCAGTTTAATCCTTCATTTAAAATCAGTTCGGTAGCATCAATATCTTATGATGCATCAAGCCGCGACTACTATATTCCATCAAATCTGCTTGATGGAAATATCCACGCCTTTAGTGCTACCATAAAAAGGCAATTAGTTGCGCTTAACACTTCCTTAAACTATCTGCACAGATTTAATGACTATCTGAACCTGGATATGACCATCGGAAACGAGATCAGGGGGAATGACGACAGGATCACATCTGTAGATGGGCAACGCAGCCTGGAAAGCGGCGGTTCTGACTTTGTGAAAGTGGTAACCGGCTATAATGCCAACCAAACGTACGCTTACTCAGATCATGAGATGGAAAAAATCGTATCGTTTTATGGCATCTGGAAATGGAACTATAAAAAAGATCTGGATGTAAACATGGTGCTGCGTACGGATGGCAGCTCGTTCTATCAAAATAAATGGGCTTTATACCCGGCTTTAGGTGTTCATTACGATTTAAACAACGCGTTGAATTTTCCGGTAAAAGCAAACATTGCTTACGGTAAAACCGGCATATTAAGCAAACCCGAAGTTTACCGCGGGCAAATAGGCGCTTATGGCGACTACTACGGAAACACCCAGCTTGGTGTAGGTTTACTTTATCCTGCCTTTCAGGATGCCAAAAGTGTTAGCGTATACCAGTTAGATGCAGGTTTAACATTCAATATCCTTCCTTCGTTATTAGATATTTCAGTTAACTATTTCAATAAGATATACAAAAACTTTACTTACCAAAGGTACCTGTCAAATATCAGCGGCATGGATTACCAATATGAAACAGGCGGTTCATTAGGCCTTGCCGGTGTTGAATTTAGCCTTGATGGCAGGTGGTTTAATAACCGCGATTTCGGCTGGTCTACTTCATTTAATATCGCATCGTATAAAAATAAGGTAAGATCATTACCTTCTGATATCCAAAGTACAAGCCTGGCTTACCTCGGTGCACTTTCAAATGGTGATGCCGTTACCTCAATTACAGCTTACCAGGGCGGGCAGTCTAAGATTATTGGTAACAGCGAGGCTAAGGCTTTTGGTGGTATCAGCAATACTTTCAGGTATAAAAAACTTTCAGCAAGTTTTACTGCAAGCTATGCCTGGGGCGCCGATGTCGCAACCGAGTCATTTACCAGTACCTATTATGCCGACCTGGTGGGGAATAGCTTCCCGATAAAAAATGCTGAAACGCCATATTACTTTACCACTACAGATGCTACCGGCCGTGTAACCTATCAGGGTATGAGAACCATCGAGAATGCAAGCTTTATCCGCTTAAACAAAGCTGCTATCACTTATCATTTCGGGCCAATATTAAAACGCCTGGCATCAATTAATGATTTGCAGCTATTTCTTAGGGGCGATAACCTGTTCACACTTACCAATTACAGCGGTGTAAACCCCGAAGAAAACATAACCGGGATCCGCAAGCGTGATTTGAGTTTAACGGGCACCCCGCTGCCGTCTTCGCTGGTATTGGGCTTGAAACTGGTGCTTTAAAAATTGACGATAAAAATTAACGATATGAAATTTTGGAAACTCATTCCGGTTGTGCTGTTGTTTTTTCTTTTTGCGTGTAAGAAAAATCTGACTATCAATTTAGATAACAGAACAGTTGCCGAAGGTTATTACGATTCGCCGCAAAAATTTGAACAGGCGGCTGTTGGTGGTTATGTTGATTTAAGAAGGGCGTTGGTAGCCAATTACGCCTTTTTAATGTACGGCGAGGCCCGTACCGGTGATTTGGCTGTAGCTACAGATTACCAGCCTGCGGTTGTAAGCCAGAAACTAACTTCAGATAACCGCTATGTTAAACAACTTACCGACTGGGAGTACTTTTACGATGTAATTCATGATGCGAACGATTTATTGGACAACATCAATAAGGCAGATAATAGCATCCTGAACGGTTACAAACGTAATTTATATAAAGGAGAGGCGCTCGCACTTAAATCGTACGCCTATTTTTATATGGCGCGTATCTGGGGAGATATCGCTTCTGCCGAGACTAATAACTTTGGCAAACATCTTACTAACCAGGAAGCTGTAACTCTTGCAAGCGGATTTGCATCCGAAGCAAAAAGATTGCTGCCATGGAGGTTGCTTAATGATAGCGAGATTGAAAGCGCTGCCTTAACAAACATAAGGTTCAGCAAAACATCGGTTACATCACTGTTAGCGCACGAAGAGCTTTGGCTTGGTAAAGCCCAGGATGCCTACACACTATTAACTAACACTTTCACTACTGCTACAACTGATAGCCTGTCGGATTTCGGGATCTCAATGGGCGTTGACAGGCGTACCGATATACCTCAAAAGCCATTGGACGCAGGTGTTGTAAGCATGACCATTGATAGCTTAAATGCAATTTATCCTGCCGGAGATTCGCGCCGGGCCGGGATGTTCAATATCTCGTCTGATGGTAAAACCGCTACAATGATTGTTGCCGACGCTACCATATTACCACTAATAACCAAGCGCGAATTAAACCTGCTTTTTGCAGAAGCCGCATGGCGCAGCGGAAACCTGAACGCTGCTAAAACCTATCTGATTAGAGCAGCCACCGGAGCCAAAGAAGATTACAGCACTTTAACTGATGCAACATTTGCCAACGCGCTATTGAAAGAACGCAGGCGTATGCTGGTGGGTACCGGACAGCGGGTTTTCGACCTGATCAGGTTGGGTAAGGTAAGTACATATATCCCGGCATTTACCGATGCTGACGTTCAGAAAGGCGCTGCTTACTGGCCGCTATCAGCAAATAGCTTAAAAGGCAGTTCATTAAGTCAAAACAGTTATTGGTTATCGAAAAAATAAATCTAATGAAGGCATTAATACAAAGAGTTTGTTTTCTTTTTGCGATAATGGCGCTCCCCGTGTTTGCAATGGCACAAACGGCCGTAACGGGTAGAGTGACCGATGAAAAGGGGGCACCGGTAATCGGGGCCACAATTAAAGTTAAAGGAAAACCTGCCGGTACCCAAACCGACCTTACAGGAACTTTCCATATTTCGCTGAGGGTAGGGGATACGGTGATTTGTTCATCTATAGGTTTCCTGCCTAAACATGTGGGCTATAAAACCCAATCCGATTTGAACATCCGTTTGGCCGAAGATAATAAAACCCTTGGCCAGGTATTGGTTGTGGGCTATAAAAGCCAGGCCAAACAGGAAATTACCGGCTCGGTAGCATCCATCAAAATGGATAAGGTTACCGAAACGCAGGCGGCCGAATCGTTCGAGTCATTACTGCAAGGTCGTATAGCGGGCGTAAACATCCAGCTAAACTCCGGTGAGCCGGGGGCTTCTCCCGCTATTATTATCAGGGGTTTAGCCGCGGTTAGCCGTGATGATGCTTCGGCACTTTCCGAGCCCTTATATGTGGTTGATGGTGTGCCCATCATATCAAAAACAAGCAACGAGTTTGCAATCACCAGCACTAACGTACTTGCCGATTTGAACCCGAGCGATATCGAGAATGTGGTGGTATTGAAAGATGCTTCGGCTGCGGCCATTTACGGTTCAAGGGCAGCTAATGGTGTAATCCTTATTACCACTAAAAAAGGTAAAATAGGTAAACCGCAAATAAACTTCAACTTGCGTACAGGTGTAAACTTTGTTCCGCAATTACAGGATGTTGCCGGTGGTGATAAAGAGCGCCAGCAGGTAGCACGTTTATATCAGTTATATGCGCCCTATGGTACTTTTATGCCGGCTATGTACACTGATGTTACCAATCCATTCTATCATAACTCGTCAGACTGGCAGGGCTATCTGTACAATACCTCAGTTACACAAGACTACAATACCTCTATACGCGGTGCCGGCGATTTTGGCCAGTACAGCGTAAGCCTTGGTTATATGGATTACAAGGGGATCTTGTTTAATACCGGGTTTAAACGCTATAGCTCATTGGCCAGTACTACATTTTATGCGTTGAACAAAAAACTTATCATTAACAATACGCTGGCTGTTGCCCGAACTGATCAAAGCAAAAATCCCGGCTCGCTTAACACCAATTATTCTGCATTGCTGCCGTTGCCAAACAATCCAATGGTAGCCGGTTCAGAAGTGTACCAGCCGGGCAGGCTTAATAACGTAAACGACAGGATGCGTTTCAGTTCAGACGCTACATTAAACCTTGTAAAAAACCTGAGTTTTAAAACAAGCCTGAGTTTAGAGTATCTGCGCCTGATGCAGGATTCATCAATTACCTCACGCCGCACATTGCGATCTGACAATAAAAGCGGTGTGGGCGAAAACCGGAACCTGCTTGTACAGAATACTTTAACCTACGCGCCAACTGTTGGCAAGCACCGCTTAAGCTTATTGCTGGGTCAGAGTGCCGAAAAGCTCGAATCCAAAATAACCATAGTTAATAACGTAAGCAGCGCGCAAACGCTGTCACAAACAGTTAACTGGCCGCAGGGCAACAGCATAGGCACAAGTAATTATACCGCCAATTCCCTGCTGTCGTATTTCAGTCGTTTCGATTACTCGTTTGATGAAAAATACCTGTTCGGTGCTTCTATCCGTACCGATGGATCTTCGAAGTTTGGCGCTGCCAATCGCTGGGGGGTATTCCCGTCTGTATCTGCCGGCTGGAATTTTAACAAGGAAAAGATCTTTGAAAACTGGAAGTGGCTAAACAGCGGAAAGATCCGTGGCAGTTATGGTTTATCAGGTACTACCTGGAATAACGACTACCTGGCCCTGGGTATCATGAGCGGCGGCTCGCTGGATCGGTATAATTCTTTACTCCAGATCTCATATGGCGGTATCTCCGGTTTTACGCCAACCTGGTACGATGGGTTTAAAAATGACAACCTTACCTGGGTGAAAACAAACATGGGTAACGTTGGTATGGATCTGTCAATGTTCAATAACAAGGTTGAGTTTATTTTTGATGCCTATCAAAAAGTTACCAAAGGCTTGCTGTTAACTACCGCCCTCCCTACCACATCTGGTTATAATGAGGTTTACCGTAACGCTGCCGACGTACTGAACCGTGGTTTGGAGTTTACGTTGAATACCAATATGAACCTTAGCAAGAATTTAAGCTGGAGCACCGGTTTAAACTTCGCCTACAATAAAAACCGGGTAACGTCATTGCCGGATGGTAATGCTGATATCATCAAAACCAGCACGTCCGGACAGGATTTCGGATCGATAGTTAGGGTGGGTGCGCCTCTTAACGGTTTCTTCTTTTATCAATCGGAAGGGATTTACCAGGCCGAGAGTCAGATACCGGTTAATCCTAAAACAGGGGCCAAACTGCTTGGTTTGCAAAACAAAACTTTACAGGTAGGCGACCGTGCGTTTAAAGACCAGAACGGAGATTACAAAATTGATGTTAGCGACCGCGTTTATTCAGGCGACCCTAACCCGAAATGGACGGGTGGCTGGACAAATGATTTCAACTATAAAGGATTTGGCCTTAACGTGGTTTCAACCTTTGTAATAGGGCGGGATATTGTTAACTCTGCCCTGCTGGATAGGCTGAAATTAGGTAAAAGCTTTGCCGGAGCTACATCGCTACCTAATTTTGACAACTATTCCATTTGGCAAAAAAGCGGTGATAACGCTAAATATCCAACGTTAAACCCATGGTCGGGCGTTTCGCAGATCATCAATTACGATTCATCATACATTGAAGACGGATCTTATTTCAAGATCAAATCGGTAACCCTTTCTTACAATTTTACCAAAAAGATGATGCCTCGTTTACCTTTTGACAGGATGCGTATTTACTGCACCATGGATAACGTGGTTACATTTCAAAAATACAGCGGCCCTGATGCAGAGTTAGTTAACGTAGATGGTTTTGATATGTCCGGCGGATATCCTATGCGCAGGTTGATGTTGTTCGGGGTTTCGATAGGATTGTAAGTAACGGTTAGTTAAAAATTAAATCAGGAAAGAGGGCGGTAAAAGTCCGATTGATAGAAATAAAAAAATAAAGAAATGAAAAATAAGGTAATTGCGATGTTTCTGCTTGTGATCATGCTTGCCGAAACAAGCTGTAAGAAATGGCTGGATGAAAAGCCTATCAATACCGTAACAGAAGATCAGGCCTGGAAAAACGGAACTGATGCCGAGGGTGCTGTAGCAGCCGCGTTCGCTATCTTCCGCAGGGCGTTATCCGGCTTAACTAAAGAGGATACGCCCGCAACTACACGTAACGGCTCATGGGGCGATTATTATTTCTGGGGCGATGCCCGTTCGGGAGATTGGATCACGCCTAATAACGACGGCGACTGGGGCGCAGGTTTCCAAAACCACCTCATTCAGCGTACCGAGCTGGAGCCTTTAACCAACTGGCGTTTATTTTACCGTACCATCGAGCAATGTAACCTGGTATTGGAAAAAATACCTGCCATTACTGATAACCTTACCAATGAGCGTAAAGCGCAGTTGTTGGCCGATGCCCGTTTTCTGCGTGCCATGGCACATTTTTATGCAGCACGCATCTGGGGCGATGTGCCTGTTAACCTGAAGGCCCGTAACGTAGAGCCATTGGGCAGAAAACCATTAGCTGAGGTAATGAAAATGGTAGTTGATGAAGTGAACATCGCCTTACCTAACCTGCTTTGGGATAATAAGGGAACCATTAAACAATCAAGATCAAGGGGAACAAAAGGCGCGGCACTGGCTTTAAAAGCGCACGCCTTGATGTGGCTTAAAGATTATCAGGGCGCATCTGATGCCATTAAGGAGATCATCAACTCAAATAACTTTACCCTGGTACCTGTAAACCAGTTTCGCGATCTGTTTGATAATGGCGAATCGAAAGAAGTGATCTTCGAGATGTATTATGATAATACAAACGGTGAATATGCTGATTACTACGGCCATATTATGACTTATTATCTAACCAATCCTTACACATCACGTGATAACCTTTCGTTAGCAGTAGCAAAATCTAAAATATTAGAGATCTACCCTGATTATGCCAGAGACAAATCAGATAAAAGGGTGCCGGAGTTTTTCCAGAGCATTGATTTCTCGGTGAGCAGCAGTGAACTACGCCCGATATTTGCCGACCCGCTGCAAAATGGCGAGCGTAATATCATGTTTGCCAAATTCAGGAAGGTTAAAGACAGGAGCTATAGCTTAATGCAGGCACCGGTGCCGGTTTTCAGGTATGCGGATGTGGTACTGCTTAAAGCAGAAGCCGACGCACGGCTTGGCCGGGTGCCCGATGCGCTTGATAACCTGAATAAGATCCGTTCGCGTGCCGGTATCCCGTTGTTTACCCGTGATGATGCGCCCACCGTAATTGAAGCGGTACTGGCTGAAAGACGCAGGGAACTGATAGGGGAGTTTCAACGCTCGTACGATCTGGTTCGTTTAGGGCGCTTACACGAGTTTAACAGCTATATCACTGCCCAGGGCGAAAAAGATGGTGCCGGGTTTTTTCCGGTTAGCGAAGAAGCCTTCACCAATAATCCTAACATGGAGCAAACCTATTACTGGCAGTTTAACCAATAACCCACAAAACACGCATTCAAAATGATAAAGTTCATCAAATTAGTCGCGTTTATCGGCTTCCTCGCTATCGTTACGGCAGGATGTAAGAAAACTTATTTCTCAGATGGAGGCACACCTGTCGACGTATCGGGAAACCTGGGTGTATCCACCATGGATTATCTGCAGCGCGAAACAACCTCGTTTGATACATTGGTACGACTAATTAAATTAAGCAACCTCGAATCGGCAGTTAACGCAAAAGGTAATACGTTTTTGGCCCCAAGAGATTATTCTATCCATAACTACTTTAAATTATTATATCCCGATCAAGCTAAAATGCCTTCAACCTTAGAGGCATTGCCACAGGTAGTAAAGGATGATATAGCCCGGATATTAAAAAACTACATTATCCCTAACCAGCAAATAGTTAGGGGCGGTTTAACTACTGCATACAGCTATGTAACCACCTACGGCGGCACAAAAGCCAGGTTTAACATTGTTAACACTGATTACCTCGGTAACGTGAACATGGGAGCAAAATATATCAATTTTTCACTCAATGTAAGCCCTGCCGGAACTACAGAAGTATACCAAACCGCACAGGTTGTTACGGCCGATCTGAAGTCGACAAATGGGATTGTACACGTGTTGGTTTCTGAGACACACATTTTTGGATTTAATTAATTAAAGCTGATGAAACGTAATAAGAATATAATCTGGCTTTTAATATTGGTGGTATCTGCCTGCGGTTCATTATTGATAAGCGGATGTAAAAAGATCCCTGCCGAAGGAAGCATTGCGCCTGATATAAGCTACAGGAACAGGAAACAGTATGCAGTTTCAGGCCTGCCTTTAAATATTGGTGATTTTAAAGTATCTACCTCAACCTTGCCCCTCAACTTTGAGGTTGTTCAGTTAAAGGAAGTAAGTGGTAAAAGCGTAGCTGCCCTGAATCAAAAAATACCCGTAGTGCGGTACAAGGAGGCCATTGTAGGCAACGAGACTCCTGAAGAACTGAAATTAAAAACAGATACGGTAATGACACCGGCTGTCAGCATTAACAAGTTTACAGGTAAGCTGGAGATATTAGAAGGGAACAAAATCCCTGCCGGCGAATACCATTTCGATATCAAGGTATCTAACCAGTCGGGTGATAAGATCCTGAAAGACGCGTTGGTGGTTGAATTTAAAGAGTTTGATGTAATATCGTACTCATCGGGCATGGCCAAAGCTCCCGAAATTGAGCGGGTTGGTGATACGCCTAACCAGATCCGTTTTGAGGGTTACCTGAACAATGTAGCGCTTACCGGTGAGCAGATCGATTTTACAAAGAACCGTTCGGGCGGCTTTAAAGGCACTTTTGTTAACGATGCCGCCGACGGTGAAATATGGAAAGTGAATTTCCCGGTAAAGGAATCTGATACCTATTGCACCTGGCAGGTAAAAGATGGCTCGGGCAACATCAGCTATGTGAGCGAGAACTTCAACTTTGTGGTAGGCCTTCCGGGCAGCTACGTAATCCGATTATATAAATAACACTATATGAAACAGATATTTAAGTATTGTTATCTGATAATGGCCCTGCTTTTAATAGCCGGCAAGGGTGCTTACGCGCAAACCGCCAAAACCAAAAAAATATTGGTGATAGGGGTGGATGGTATCATCAATACCGCTATTGATTATGCCGCCACACCGGGCATCCACGATTTAATTTCTAATGCTTCATACAGCATGAATGGCTACGGTGGCATACCTGCTTATACTTCATCGGGCTGGGCAACATTGCTTACAGGCGTATCTGCAGATAAGCATGGCGTTAACACTAACCTATCATTTGCAGGTAATAAATTCAGCCAGTATCCTTCGGTGGTTAGCCGCATTAAATCGGGCGCTCCATCTATTGTTATAGCCTCTGTTGTTCGTACAGCCGAAATCAATACCCTGCTCAATCAATCGGCCGATCAGAAGTTTCAGTACGGTACTGATGATGATGTGTATAAGAAATCGCTCGAGATGGTAAAACAAGCCAATATGGGCGCGGTTTTCGTGCAGTTCAGCAGTCCGGCTGATGTAGGTGCTTCGGTTGGTTTCCAGCTACGTAAGGCCGCATATGTTTTAGCCATTCAAAAAATAGACGAGTATGTGACAGGGCTCAGCGCGGCCATTAAAGCACGTGCAACCTATGCCAGTGAAGACTGGGATATTTTCTTCGCCTCAACACATGGCGGTACCGAATCGGGTGTGCCACAAAGCAACACTCCTGATGAGATCAACGTGCCGGTTATCCTTTCGGGCAGCGAACTTGATAAAAAGGAACTGGTTGGCGCAACACTGGCCCCGCGTGAAAACGCTGATAATATCCTCAAGCTTAACAAAGCTTCATCAGGCGAGCGCACTTATGTACGTGTACCCATCAAAGGCACTCCCTTACAGGGCATGAACAAATTTACCATCGAAACCTGGGTAAAGGCCGACGTGAACGATAGCGATCCTTCTATCATCGGCGATAAAAACTGGGATTCGGGCGGTTTGCCGGGCTTCACCATCTGTCGCAGCGGAACTTCCTGGAAAATAAATATCGCCAATCAAAAGTCTGAGCGTTATGACATCGGCTCATCAAAAGCTTTGGAAGATGGCAACTGGCACCACCTGGCCGTAACTTTCGATAAAACCAAAACCTGCGCGGTTTATCAGGATGGTGTTAAGGTAAATGAATCGGCCTTAACCTATAAGGATGCCGATAACATGGCATCGCCTTACGATTACTTATGCCTTGGCCAGGACGGCACACAGGTTTATAGCGGCGGCGCACCGAACTGGGCAGGCTCATTTAACGAAGTAAGGATTTGGACAGACGTGCTTTCGGCCGAAACCATCCAGAAATACATGTACCTGCGTAATATCGAAAACAGCGATCACCCTAACAAAGCTTCCCTCAACCTGTACCTGAAAATGGATGATGTGCAGGGCACCGTGGTAAAAGATTATAGCGGTAAAGGGCGTAACGGCGAACTGATTGGCCCGGCCAGCGAGCGCCATCCATATTATCCTATAGGGCTTACGGATGTATCTGTAAATATTTTGAGCCACCTGGGCATGCGTGCCGATGGCAGCTGGGGCCTGGAAGGCAGTGTATTGAAATCCAACCTTCCGTACCGATTGTTTAAAGCCAACTAATTCAAAAAGATATGATAAAGAGATTCAATTTAAGATCAGCATTTATTGTGTTTGCGGCATTAATGCTGATGGCGGGAATTAGTTCCTGCTCAAAAGAAGTGATCCAGACCAATAAACTGGTTGGCGATCAGCTTACCGCAGGCCGCTTAGATGGCACCTGGGCAAAACCAACTAATATTGTTACGCCGACTAATGTTCCGGCAGAGATATTTGGTTCAATGCGCCTGGTGTTTACTACCGATGGTTCCGGTAACCCCTCAAAATTTATAGCGAAAGATTGCCCGATAGTTTTTAACGATGGTACCATGGGTTCATGGAAAATTACCGGAACGGCCGATAGCGCCAAAGTTAATTTAACCGGTATTACCCCGGTTGATGATTTCAATGTGAAAGTATCGGCCAGCTTCCTTACCATTTCATTTTATATGGGCTGGGAGAATACCGAAACCAAAGCAACAGGAAAAGGAAATTTTAAAGTAACCCTTGCCCGTCAATAAACTGATACCGACTCAAAAAAGTAAATATTTTTAAAACGATATGAAGAAAATGTACGAAAAGCCCTTCGCTGTATCATGTACAGTAATGATGCTTGGCCTGGCTTTGTTCTCGTCATGCAAAAGAGATAACGACTTTACTGTCGATACCTCAAACCCTATGGTTGTTAGCTACAATCCAACCTCTGCCGCCGAAGGCGTTGCGGTAACAAGCAACCTCGTGTTAACCTTTGATAAGATTATTAAAAAAGGTGCTGGTATGATAACCATTGCCAGCAAGGCAGATACCCAAAGGATAAACATCACCTCGGGCGCAATTACTATCGGCGAAAATAAAAAGGAGCTGATCATCAACCCGGCCAATGATCTGAAGGCCGATGAAAACTATTCCATTACTATTGACCGTGGCATAGTTACCGATTTGCTTGGAAACCAATATATGGGCTTCCCGGATGGTAAATCGTGGAAATTTAAAACCGTTGGTTCAAGCGGCCTGCCGCTCGTTTCATTAAGCCCGCTTCCGGAAAGCACCGATGGTTCGACTATTAAGTTGGATTTGGTATTTGCCGATGATGTAAAAAAAGGCACAGGGAATTTCAGCGTTTATGAAGCCGGTGGGACCAAAGTAGCTGACTATGCGGTAACGGGCCAATCAGTTACAGTTAACGGTAAACACGTTACAATAAAATTTTCAGCACCTTTAAAATATGCCACCGCTTACTATGTACTTGCTGATGCCGGTGCCGTTGTAAATAACGATGGCAAAGCGTTTGAAGGTTTCCTTACTCCGGCATCATGGGCGTTTACAACCACCGCGGGCAGCGGAACCGCACTTGCCGTTTACCTGCCGTTGGATAACGATTTAACTGATGCCAGCGGAAATAAATTGGATGCAATGCCCGGCGAAACGGCTACAACAAATGTTACCTTCGTAACAGATCCGGAACGTGGCAGGGTAGCGTCATTCGCAGCAGGGGCGTACGCTTCATTGCCTAAAAATGATTTGTTAAGGCCCGGCATTACCAAAGATTTCAGCTTTAGCCTTTGGGTAAAATTGAAAGGTATCGGTTCAGACCCAACCTTATTTGGTAACTCAGATTGGGATAGTGGTAGCAACCCTGGCTTCGTCTTCGCTACCGATGGCGGCGACACCTATACCGGTCCGGGATCATCAGGCAGGGGCTGGTTGATCAAAATGACAGGAGATGCGGGTGGTGTAAGCAACCGTATGGACTGGAGGGCTAATGAAACCTCGCCTCAATCGCCGGCCGTAGCCGATAACAAGTGGCACATGGTAACCGTGGTGCTTGACCAGACAGCTAAACGCCTGCATGTTTATATTGATGCTACAGAGTATATCAACATTGCCAAAGCTACAAGCTACAATCTGAATACACTGAAAGGGCCGCTTTGGGATAGCGCGCACGATTATCCATTTAACATTTGGGAAGATGGTACAGGTCATTACAACTCTGGCGATGACGAACGTAAAGCGCTTGCCGGTTTAGTGGATGATGTACGCATTTACAACAAGGCCCTCAGCGCTAAAGAGGTGGCCGGCTTATTTGTAACCCACTAATAAAATACACTGAAGTCCCGGCAGCATAGTCATGTTGCCAGGCTTTGTTAAATGCCTGGAACCGGGCTTATACCTTAAACTATGCGATGGTAACGTGATCCGCCTTTATCAATAGTTCATCAATTCTATCAATGAGGTTGATGTAACGCTGAATATATCGGAGCCGACAATAATGCACGCTATCGCAATAAATAAAATCAAGCAAAAACAATAAAATATCGTATGAAACGTATCATTTGCGCTCTGTTATTACTTGTTTCTGCCGGCTTAAACGCGCAGGCTCAAAAAAAGAATAAAGATCTGTTTAAACACGTGATCATTATCGGCATTGATGGTTTAAGCAGCCAGGGATTATTAAAGGCTGATGCTCCTGTGATGCACAAACTAATTGCTGAAGGCGCCTTTAAGCAAAACGCCAGGACTGTATTGCCATCGTCAAGTTCATCTAACTGGTCTGCGCAGATTTTGGGCGCTGGTCCGGAGATTACCGGCGTAACATCTAACGATTGGAAACCGGACGCCAAACATATGACTCCTGTAGCTGTGAATAAAGTTGGTCGTTCACCAAGTATTTTTGATATCATCCGCCAGCAACGCCCGCAGGCCGAGCAAGGTGTTGTTTTTCATTGGGATGATTATGGTCGATTGTTACAAAAAGCCATGGTTAACCATTATGAATACGGCAGAACCGAAACAGAAGCTGCCGCTAAATTTGCAGATTACATTACGGATAAAAAGCCGTTGTTCGCATTGTTGCATCTGGATCATGTTGATCACGCCGGCCATGAAAAAGGCCATATGACACCGGAGTATTTACAGTCTATCGCCAAAGCCGACAGCCTGGTAGGGCAGGTTTTAACAGCAATTGAAAAAGCCGGTATAAAAGAAAGTACATTGGTAATGATCGTTGCCGATCATGGCGGCATCAACAAAGGTCACGGCGGCGAATCAGACGAGGAAATTAACATCCCGGTTATTTATTATGGCAAAGGCGTAAAAAAAGGATATAAGATCCAACAGCCGGTTTATCAATATGATGTTGCAGCTACGGTAGCGTTTATTTTCGGACTGGAAGTTCCTTATTCCTGGACTTCGCGCCCTGTAAAAGCCGCCTTTATTGGTTTTCCTGAACCAGCAAACCTGAATGTAGGGTTGGATTAAGGATTATCAAGTGCGGAATTGCGTGGACGAAATAGCCCTTTTTACTTATATAACTTAAAAACCAAAGCCTTCAGGTTGATTTCTGAAGGCTTTGGTTTTGATGGGGGTATTGTTAATCTATTACTGCTCTTTTCTGATGGGGAGCCCTTAGTAACGATTAACGTCGGCAACAATTACACCAGGTTATTGATCGCGTAATCAGGATTAGCGGCCTGCATCTGTTGGGCGTTATGCGGGCACAAATAAGGCGCATATCCTGAAAAATTTTACTACGAAAGTATTAGTTATCGGGCTGTCAAGCTGAACCAATTAGTACAGTTAGTATAACTGTTAGACCGTAAATTAGGTATCAAAAAAAAATCTGACAAAACTTGATTTTTCAAGCCTGTCCGATTCGGTAGCGGGAGTAGGACTATATTTTGCTTTTTAGTAAAATATGTCTATGTTTGGTTTTGATTGCAAAAATCTGATAACCAAACCATAATGAGAAAATATTCTTTCATTGATTTTCTCATATATAAACTTAAAGGAAATAAATTGCACCGCACATTGCACCGCACTTTATGGGAGCTAAAAGAAAATATGGACGTCTTTATCTGGACACAAAACCCGATGTTCAGGGTTGCCTCCCCCTCATTTTTGAGTTTACTTATAGGGGGCTAAGAGATACTGAGGGCAAATATAAAAGAAATAGGTTACGCCACTATACAGGCATGCGCGTTCCCGGCAAAAAGTTGACCAGCAAAAAAGTTTTAAACTATGCTTGTTGGGACACCCGGCAACAAACCGCAAGAGGTTATAGGGGCGCGGATGATGTCAATGCCTACATTACTACGATTGTAGATAAAGTTTCCAAATATATACGTAATAAGAACGAGCAGTTTCAACCGCTTGACATTGCAGAACTGAAGAAATTAATCACGGTAAATCACATCATCAGCCACGAGACTATTGTGTCTTTCTGCGAAAGTTACCTTTTGAGGTACAACAAGCCGGGCCAGGAAAGCACCAAAAAGAATATCAGTACAATGGTATCTTCGCTGAAGGAGTTTACGGACAAGCGCCCCCCGTTGCTGGCCAATATCAACAAGGACTTTATGGACGGCTTTGTCAGCTATCTGACCAACGTAAAGAAAAACAACAATACCACCGTAGAGAAAAAAATAGCCATGCTGCAACAATACTTCGCGAGGCACAGGAACATGGCCTTTTGACTACGGCCACGGCATTAAAAGAGATGAAAAAAAAACGTAATGCAACGGACATCATTTTCTTGAAACAAAGGGAATTGGCAACTTTGGAAAAGTACAGCCCTGATATTGACAGATTGGTAAAACTAAAGGATGCTTTTTTATTTGGATGTTATACAGGCTTGCGGTATAGCGACTTGCAACAAATACACCAGGCACACTACCATAAAAAAACCGACAAGGGAGAGCAATATCATGTTTTGCGGTTTGTGATTAAAAAGACCAGGAAAACCCACGAGATTGCGTTGCCCCCTAAAGCTGTCGCCATTATAGAAAGATATTGGGACAAACAGAAGTTTAAAAAGTTACTGCCGGTTCCAACCAACCAAAAGTTTAACGATTACCTTAAAGAGCTTTGCGAAAATGCCAAACTCAATACTGAGATAGAGATTACCGCCCAATTTGGCAGTTAGGTAAAGACTGAGATCAAGAAGAAGTTTGAAGTTATTTCCTGCCACTCGGCCCGGCATACGTATGCCATCCTAAGTTTGGAAAACGGTATGCGTCCTGAAGTATTACAACGTAACTTAGGCCACTCTAAATTATCGCAGACGATGGAGTATGTAACTATCCTCGATAATGTAAGACACTTTGAAACCTTAAAAGCTTTTGCCAGTTAATGCTATCTTGTAAGAATGAATTTTAAAGGCTATAACTACTATGCTGCGAGTGACTATAAAGATTATTTCTTTTACAGCGATGGGCCCAATGGTCGTATAAAAAAATTAGTCGTTTATGAAAAAATTAACGATGAACCGCTGGTCTATAACCTGGCTTTTGGTGACGAAGATCCGGAAACTGGCCTTTTACTTGACAGGGTGAAAAGCAGCAACGATGATCGCGATGCCATCCTTGCTACCGTTGCGCACACAATCGGGGATTTTAGTGATCATTATGATAAACCAATGATACATATCATCGGCAGCACCATAGTGAGGACGCGGTTATATCAAATGAGCATTGCTAAAATCTATGATGAGATTTGCTCGATTTATACCGTACAGGGCTATCGGGAAGGTGTTTGGGAGTTTTTTCAGAAGAATGTCAACTATGAGGCATTTGTTGTTCAGAAGAATTAAAATAACTATATTTGATAATATAATTAGCAGGATTATGTCAACAATAAAAAGAGCAGCCGAGATCAAACCAGCACCGTTAGGCGGCGCCATTGTCCGCAACTCAGTTAAAAGCCACGCCAGCGATCCTGTTGTTTTAAAAAAAGCAGAAGAAGCGAAGGCTTTTTTTAAGAAAGCAGGTTTCCCTAAAGGTAAATAAAACGAGATATAGTAATCTATTGATCTAAAGACATAAAGGTATAGCGATCTATTGATCTAAAGATATAGAGCTACAAAAGCCGGAATTATCCGGCCTTTTCCGTATTATCTGAATATAAAAGGGCTAAAAACAAGCGAATTAAACACATCCCGTATTAACCTGCCGTCCATTATTTGTTTTTTTATATAATATTGGTTAAATATCTTTTAACCAATATATAATACCATAATCTAATGTCAATGGGGAAATATAACTTACGCGATTTCTTTGATGTACATTTAAAAAACAAAATTTCTTCCGTACACCGGTACATCCACCGGGTAGCCTATGACGATCAAAAGCCGGTAAAGACACGTCTTTTTACTTATGTAGAAGATATATTGGCCCATGCCCTGCACGATCACTATTGTATAACACTAATCGAATGCCCATTTAAATTTAATTTTGAGTCCTTACTTAATCAATTTGGCTGGTTCTGTCAATTCATGTATTTTAATTAAGCCTTCACTTTGACCTGATTTAGTGCTTCTTGCTATCTGCTTCAACATATCCTTTCTTTAAACGGTGAAAGGTCTTTTATAATCTTTCTCAAAAACCCGATCTTGGTTTAAGCATGAAAACACCCGCAAGATCAGCTTGTTCCTGATGGCATTGATGACGGTCAATTTGTGTTTACCTTCCACTTCGGATTTTCTTTTGTAGTAGTCTTGCAACTCTCCGGGATAGCTGATCGCTGTGAGAGAACAGATATGCAACAACGCCTTGATCTTCTTATTGGCAATATGTGACACTTTAGCTTTTTTCAGTACTGTGCCCGAATCCTCCCGAAAAGGCGCTATTCCGGCAAAGCAGGCGAATTTCTTGGGATTGCGGATATCTTTATACTCGTTGGTAATGATGATAATTTGCAAAGCCGTTACCGGGCCGAAACACGGCACGGATGTAATAATTGTCATCAGCCGATTTAAGTTTTCATCCCCACTAATTAAACCACTGATCGTTGCATCAATCTTGTTTAAGTCCTCGGTTAACGCCGTTAAGGTGGTTTTACAAAGATCAGTATTTTGCTTGGCGACCTTTTTTGTTTCAAAACCGCCCTGTTCCTTCAGCGTGGTAGCCATACCTTTTTTCATCTTCATTAATCGGGATCGTAACGTTGAAAGGCGAGCTAATTGATCGATTATTGGTCTGCGTTTTTGCCACAGCTTTACTTCGTCACGCGATTTATAAACGTAATTTGCAATGCGTATGGAATCCGCTTTGTCATGTTTTCCCCTCGCTGTTCCCAATGAATTTTTAATATGCAGGGGATTTTCCAAGACAATATTCGCTTTTAGTTTTTGTAAGCAATGCAGGAGGTGATTGCAGTAAATACCGGTATGCTCCATGCAGAAAATAGCTTTGGCAAGTTTTATTCCGTGGACTTTCTTCAACTCCTCGAGATAGCGTGTAATATCTTGTTTATCGTTAGGAATGACACGATGGAATAGCAATTTGCTTCCGTGCATCACAGCAAAATCAAGCGTGTTGCGCGATACGTCAATGCCGATAAAATGTTTGTATGATTTCTTTCGAACTGTTTCCATTGTGATAAGGCAGAACAATGATAACCACAGGGATTTCGTCTTTTGTTAGGCCTGTACCTTAGACTACGGTTAATGCGCCCTGCGGTCATCGCCGATAAATTCAAGAAAGGTTAATGGGCGTATTCCTGTATCAAATGGATACGCTCCATCGCTTGCAATTCATAATATTTCGGGATAAATCGATGATACAGGCTGCATTGCGGGTCTTTGCCATCGATACGATATACCGGGCATCCGCTGGTACACACCGAACGATAGCGGCATTTTTTGCAATCATCGGATTTGTGATCTTCATGATGCTCACCTTGCTGAATCATATCCACAAGGTCTAAACCGTCATCAAAAGATCGTCGGTGCCGGAATATTGTCGCCAAACTGCACATGGCAATATTTAAATGTGCCGTCCACATAAATGGCACCACCTGAAAACCCCGAGGCGCAGGTCTGAAACCCTAACTCGTTTGGTTTAAGGTCACAGAACTGGTAGCGTTTCGAAAACTGCCAGCCGTTTTCGATGGCCTGCTGCATGATGGCGTAAGAGGCGGTAAGGTATTCATCCAGCAATGCCGCATCAATGGCTTCCCCTTTGACAATGGAATAACGAAACGGCACATCCAGCGCAATCAGGTAGCGGGTCAGTTCCGGTAATCCGGTAAGGTTGTGATTGTTTACCACGGTATTGATTGATACTGGTATTTGCTCCGCGATCAGGCGTTTAATGTTTGCATCAAATGTCTCAAACGATCCGGCCCCGGAACGGAATTGCCGGGTCGCATCATGAAACACCTCAAGCCCGTCCAGTGATACGCCAAAGCCGATATGGTATTGTTTGGCAAAGGCAACAATCTCGTCGTTCAGGATGGTCAGATTGGTAACAAAACCAGCTTCAAGTGTGCATCCGTATGGTGCCAGTGCCTCCAGCGCCTCCGGGATAAATTCCTGCCATGCGCGAAACTGTGTCAACGGCTCACCGCCTGCCAGCCGCAACCTGATATTGCGGATGCTGCACAATTGTGCCGCTTCCACAAATTTAGCCAGCAATTGCAGTCGCACCCCGGCGGCCATGCCTTTGCCGGTGTTCAGCGTGGCAATATAACAATAGCTGCACCCCAAGTTGCAGGCATTAGTGGTATGTATCCAGAAATTCAACGCATTGGGCGCGGCTGGTTTTTCCGGTACGGTAAAGCCGCCAAAGCTGACGATTTCGGTTTTGCTGAGCATCAGTAAATATTGTTCCAACGTATCGGCGTCGATATCGAGATTAACCGCTAAAGTTGACACATCATCCCGGCCATTGACCGCCTGCAAGATGTCATACTGACGTCGGTTCAATAACCGGAATGAGTTTGGATAGGAGCAATTAACCGCATAGGCGTAGCCGTCTCCAATTGGATTAAGCAACAATTCAGGTGATTTTCTCGGCACCATCTTCATAAACGCTATTAGAAAAACGGAAATACTGTTTAATTGCCACAATCGCCAAAAAATTCAGATTGGCCGGTAGTGCTCAATTTGTCTTCCGTTACGGTCTCAAACCTGTTACCACAATCGCTATACATAGCAGGGGTTGTTACAAATTGGCTTGAAAAGCTGATTGATTCCTGATCGTCAAAAAGGATGTCATTGTTGTTTGTTGTTAGCATGGCGAATTGATTTTATTGTGTTCTTTTTGTTGCTCCTGTTTGTTTATTCGTGTCAGCAGGGTATGAACCGAGCTGGGATGCCATTTGCCGCCGGGGCGGAAGGTTGGCACGCCTTTTTTGTTGAGCTCATCGCAGACCGCGCGACCGGTGATAATTCCCCGCTTTTTAAGCCTGCCAATGATCGGTGACAGCTTTCGGGCAAAGTCTTCTGCGGCCTGCTTATTGGCTACCGATAAAACCAGTTTCCCGTTTTTGCCCAGCTCGACACCGCGGTTCCTTGCAGCTTTTAGCGCTTCTTTGGTTGTTTCGCTGATGCGCTGGCGCTGGTCTTCGGCAACCGCTGCGAGGATATGGATCGTAAAACGGTTGGCATGTGGATTGTCCGCTACTTTAACGTCCACTTTTGACTTGGGGTTAAAAATCCGGGCGATCAACTCTACATCCCGGCCCAGCCGGTCAAGCCGTGCCACGACCAGTGTGGCTTTGTTGTGTTTGCACAAGTCAAGTGCATCAAACAATCCGGCGCGGTATTTTCGGGTGGATCTTACCTCAACCACTTCGGTCAATAGCTGATAATCATTGGCGTTGCAATATTGCACAACAGCGCATTGCTGTGCCTCCAGCCCTAAGCCGCTTTTTCCTTGTTTGCCTGTCGATACGCGATAATAAGCAACTGCCTTCTGCATGGGCTTTCTCTTTTTGTTCACCATTAAACCATCGCTTATATTTGATTGAAAATCGGTTAAAAACCGTTTAACGCAAATTTTTAAATCATTGTAAATCAGTTGTTTTGATTTTTGGTTATCGTGAAAAAAACGGGTTTTTTGTCTATGGGTTGAGGATGGTTTGGTAATAAGCAAATCGAAGTGAAAATTTCTCAATTCATGGATGGCAATCATGGCTGTGGCGCTTTCTCTCGTCGTTTCATTCCTTGCGCTGCTGGCAACGTATTATCAGGCGCATATACAACGCATTCATAATCAGAAATCAGTCAAGCCGCTGGCGCAGATCGATCTTGAAGATCGCGATGGGGTACTATTTGTCCATGTGCAGAATAACGGGGTCGGCCCCATGATTGTTGACAAGCTGATATTCACGAGAGAGGGCAAACAATATCATCAAATACAGGACTGTTTGAATATCGATCCAACTTGGTATTATCATGTATCAGTCACTGATACCAATAAGAAAATACTCATTCCCGGTGGTTTCCTGCAAGTATTCTCAGAAACCCTTGATCCAATCGACAATCAGGAAAGGCTCGCGCTATTCCGGAAAAAGCTTTCGACGCTTCACCTGAAAGTGGAAGGCTGCGACATTTACGACAACAGGATAAACATCGAAAAAAGCCTGAGGTGGTTTGCCCGTCATCTTTAGAAAATGGCAATTTATCGCGGCGGGCGGGGCTTGTCAGAGCCTGCCGCAGCCGGATTTTTCGCTAAGTGTTTTGCGCTTCTATCAGCGGCACATTCCTGATTACCTGCGTGAGGGATTGCAGAGAAAAGCCCACAGCGCGGGCGGGATAGCGGGACGGCAAAGCGAGGACTTGTAACGGAAAGCCCGACCCATCGGGTCACGCCCAAAGTCTGAATGTTATCTTTCCGGTTCCTTATCATGCTGACACCCGGTTTGTTGCTCCCTTGTATGTTTAAGCTGTGCAAGGAATGCCGTACGCCGCTGATCCACGTCGTCAAATTCTACTTTCGGTTTATTTTGCTGGTAGCTGGGCTGTGACTTTAGCGTTTCCACGCTTTGCTTTTCCTGGCGTTGAGCATTTTCCTGCTGTTGTTGTGCCTGCCGCGCCTGATCCTGCTGGCGCTGCCGGGCCTGATCGATCATGGTTTCGAACTTTTTACCCTGTTTGGTAAAATCTTTATCGGCAGGTTGAAATGGATCGGGGCCTTTATAGCCATGTTGCTTTGCGGTCTGATAGGCTTTTTTCTGATAATCCGCATCTATCCGACTCAACCCGTCTCCATAATCAAGTTTGCGGTTCTGCCCGGTGCGGCGATTGTGTTCATTCAAGTGCGCGGATTGTTCGGCGAATTTCCCCGGATAATCTTCTTTTTCTTTTTGGTATTGCGCCGATATTTTCACAAAATCGGCAAACCCTTCGCCATCCAGTTTATCGATATATTCCTGCACAAAAGGCGGGATTTTGATTTCATTGTCTTTCATAAATGTTTGATTTTAGGCTTGTTTCGTGATATGATTTATCAATAAATATCGGGAGAAACTTTTAATGTATAAATACGAGTTATCGTTTTGGGATACCTTCCGGGATAAAAACGGTGTACTGGAATGCTCCAAATGGTTTTACGGCTCTGAATACGCCGATCAGTTTTTATTGCGCGATCCGAAAAGCCTGCCGCGCTTCGGTCATCTTGCCCGTAAAGCGCTAATGCATTATTTAGGGGATCGCTATAATCCGCATAAGGATGCTTTGATTCATGAACCGTTTATTCGGCTGCTGATACAAGGTTTCATTGAATACCGCGTTCAGCACAAAACCATCGGGCATGATTGGAAATACATTGATAATTTTTTTAAAAAAGTGATTGGTGACCTGTATGGCGCACCCCTTAAATACGATCAGAACCGGATCGATCAGGGCATCTTGCCACCCTACCGGGGCGTTTTACATGATGTAGAGCCGGGCAAGTTGCATCCGTATCATTAAAACGGCATCATCACTTCATAACTGATAGTACCGAACCGCTCCACCCGTTGATAGGCCAGTTCTTCGTCAAACGAATAATAACCCTCGCTGGCGATAATCAGATGATCCAGTAATTCAATTTCAAGCAGTTTCCCTGCATCCCTTATTCGTTTGGTCATGGCGCTATCAAAGGAACTGGGGGCTAAATTCCCCGAGGGGTGGTTATGGGCAAGGATGATGGATGACGCATTGGCTTTAAGCGCTGCTACAAAGATCAATCGCGTATCGACAAATGTTCCTGCACCGCCGCCGGTAGAAATATTACTAATGCCGATAACCCGATTGGCGCGGTTCAAGAGCAACAATTTCGCCTGCTCCACAAAATCGATCTTGTTTTCATCCCATTGATCCATTAGCAACCGATAGGCTTCTGCGGATTTTGAGATTTTAGGTGCCTCGGTAATTTTCGCCTTGCGTTTGTAGGATAACTCGATTTCCGGTATTTGATAAAAGTGAGATAGTGACAATTTAATCTGACAGTTACGATTAATTAACGCACGTAATAGAGATTAGCATTATGACAACCCAAGCAAAGATCATCAAAAACAAGATGGGCATATTAGAGCTTGCCCAGCATTTAGGGAACGTATCACAGGCCTGTAAAGTGATGGGCTATTCCCGTGATAGTTTCTACAGGTTCAAGGAACTTTACGAACAAGGTGGCGAACTGGCCTTACAAGAGATCAGCAGACGAAAACCGATCTTAAAGAACCGGGTAGAAGAGCATGTAGAAAAAGCCGTTGTTGAAATGGCTATAGACCAGCCGGCCTTAGGTCAGTTGCGGGTATCCAATGAACTAAAAAAGCAAGGCATATTAATATCTCCGGGAGGCGTAAGGAGCATATGGCTTCGCCACGATCTGCAAACATTCAAGCTTCGTTTAAAGGCATTGGAAGCTAAGTCGGCACAGGAAGGATTAGTATTAACCGAAGCACAGGTAATTGCTTTGGAGAAGGCTAAAGAGGAAAAGAAAGCCCATGGCGAAATAGAAACGCATCACCCCGGCTATCTGGGTGCACAGGACACTTACTATGTCGGTAACATCAAAGGTGTCGGCCATATTTATCAGCAAACATTTATCGATACTTATGCTAAAGTAGCCTTTACCAAGCTATATGACCGCAAGAATGCACTCGTGGCAGCAGAGATGCTCAATGATAAAGTGGTGCCTTTTTATGAACAGCATGACCTCCGTTTACTTAGGATACTTACTGACAGGGGCACGGAATATTGCGGGTCAAGAGAGCAGCATGAATTCCAGTTATACCTGGCCAT
>NZ_QGHA01000013.1 GCF_003148845.1 Mucilaginibacter oryzae
ACACCCAAAAACCTAAGTTGGAATACGCTACTATTGATAATCAGCTATTTGCACCAATCGCACACAACGCCCTGGAACACTCTGTTTTAAAACCGAAACACTGACAAAATGCTGTCACCATCCTGATGAATAATGAGTGGTAAATTTGGGGGCCTTCCATTACTGCCGGTTGGGTTAACGGGCGGGTAATCGTGGATGTGTTCTGCCTGAACCCAGGCGGAACGGGCTGTAGTTGTGATGAACCCTAATGCCGAGAAACCTTTATTTATTGATTTAGTTTACCTGCTGCTTCCGTTTGCCTGTGAGGTACCTGCGCAACGGGATATCGTAGGCCTTCATCACCAGTAATGCGAAAGCCGGGAGGATAATTAAGGCAGCTATAATAATTAAGGCGAGATGAAGGGCGTCTGGTTTATTGGCTGAATAATAATTGGCAAACATCCACAAAACGGCATAATGGGTCATGTAAAGCGGGTAGGAGATATTGCCCAGAAAATTGCAGACCTTTTTTAATGTGTCTGATAATACCACCCCGGCGCCAAGCGAAATAATGAACGGGAAATAAAGCAGGATGACAAACGGTTCGGTCAGCCAGTTCCAATTGGAAAAAGGCATGATAAAAGCCAGGGACAGTAACGCTGCAATGCCTGTAAAACCCAGCTTGTTTTTGGTAACGAGGTTAAACCGGTAAATAATAAGCCCGGCCAGAAAAGAGTAAAACACCCTCGCGCCGCCATGCCAAAAGGTGTCGCCGCTCCAGCCGCCCAGCAAATTGCCGACCTGCCGGCAAACCATACACAGGATGATCGCCGCGATAATAGCAAGTGCCACGAGATATCGCCGCCGCAGCCTCCAAAGTATCAATGCATAAAAAATGTTGGCTACATATTCCCAAAACAATGACCACGCCGGGGCATTTAAACCAAACAGGTTGAAATACCGGTCGCTCATTACCGGGTAAGGGATCAGTAGTATTGATGTTAACACGATCAGTATAAGCTTGTCTGTGCTGTACGCTTCGGGGTGGCCGCCAAAAGGATCGAATAGAAAAGTTATCAGCCCTAATACCGAACCGAAAAATACCAGCGGATGCAGCCTGATCAGTCTTGATTTAAAAAATTGGACGACTCCAATTTTGTCTATCCTGTCGTCGTAAGCATATGCTATTACAAATCCAGATAAACAAAAAAAGAAATCGACAGCTAAAAAGCCGTGACCAATAAAATCGCGGCTGTAATCGGTATAAGCAACCTCCATAAAATGAAAAGTAACCACCGCGAGGGCCGCTATACCCCGAAGGCCGTCAAGCGCTTCGAAGTGTTGTTTGGTTTTAAGGATTCCGGGAGATACTTTTTCCATGCCTGGTGAGGTAACGTTTTAAGGTTTTGACAAATAAAGAAATATATTGTGTAATAATATCACTTTCTTACCTGGAGGTTAAATTTCCTCTCAAAACAGGGTTAATAGCAGTTAAGGTATTTTCTTTGCCTGCTGAAATAGCATTTTTGTTACCAGTTTAATTGCGAAACTACCGGCCTGGTGTCACTTTCACAAACATCCTGGATAAAATAATATACAGCGGTGTAAAATCGTGTACAAACAAAAACAGCCTCCAAAAGGAAGCTGCTATCATAGGTAAACGTAAATATATGTTGATCAGGCAATCATGCCTGTAGTTGCGGGGTTAAAAGCCTGATTGTTGCGTAAAAACTGCAGGTTGGTGGCTTTAAAGGCATTAATGTCTTTCTTCAATTTAGCTTTAATCAGATGGGGCGCCTGGAGCGACTGAAAATTGATATTTAGATTTAATACTTTCATGCTGTGTATATAGCCAAAGCTGTGCCAAATTCTATTTCTGGTAGAAATAGCTTGGCTGCCGTTGGTGGATGATACAACCGGAAACTGACTGCGGTTTGCTACACCTGACTGGCAGCCGTTTAGTGGAACAAATACAAAGCAACAATTGGACAGGCACAAGAGATTATTGAATTATGACGGAATAGCCTGTGTGCCGTGAAAATTTGATGAACGTTTTAACGACTCAACGACCCGATTTTATAAATTAAAACGAGATATTTAATTTTGATAAGCAACTGAAGTATGTATCACCAATTAATGGAGACCCTGGTGTTGAGCTTGCGAAATAAACCTGTACCCGTTTAGTAACAAAACTTTCAACGCTACATCTGAAGAATATATATTGATGCATTTGGTGACCGGGTTTCCTGATAATATAAATTTCCAATACGGCTGGCGTAAATACCAGCAACGTGTATTAGACAGACTTGACGAGCACCTGATTGACGGGCACCTGCACGTGATAGCACCTCCGGGATCAGGCAAAACAATTTTAGGGCTTGAGGTTGCCCGGCGAATCAATAACGCTACCCTTATCCTCGCGCCATCTATAGCCATTCGTAACCAGTGGGTGCAACGTTTTTGTGATATGTTTCTACAAACAGCGCAGGTACCTGGTTGGCTCTCGACAGATATTCGTAACCCGGCTTTCTTAACCATATCAACCTACCAGGGGCTGCATGCGGTCTGCAACAACCTCCGCTTGGCCGAAGATGAAGATTATAAGGATGAGGAAGAAGAAAGTGACGAGTCCTCTGCAGTATCGCGTAACCAGAACCTTGAAAGTATTATTGCAGCGCTCAGGCAGCAAAATGTAAAAACCATTGTTATTGATGAGGCGCATCATCTTAAAAACGAGTGGTGTTACACTTTAATGAAGGTGAAGGAAACCCTTGATCCGGTTACCATCGGCCTCACCGCTACTCCGCCTTACGATGTATCGCCCAACGAATGGCAACGTTATATAGAACTTAACGGACCTGTTAGTGTTGAAATTTCGGTTCCTGAACTTGTTATTGAAGGTGATTTATGCCCGCACCAGGATTATGTGTACCTGAGCAGGCCCACTCAAACCGAAAAAGAAAATATCGGCGCTTTCAGGCAGCGGATGGAGGCGCTTTTTGCCGAGTTAACAGAAGATAAGGTACTTATAACCGCCATTGAAAGCCACCCGGCCTGGGTCGACCCTGCGCAACACCTCGATTGGATTTACACTAATCTGTCATGCTATTCGGCAAGCCTGATCTTTGTAAATGGCTGCGGGCGGGAAGTTTCAAAACAACACCTGGACATTATTGATGATAAGGATGTAGCCATACCGGCCTTTGATTATAAATGGGCCGCAATCCTGCTCGATTTTTACCTCTATAAAGAGAAGCAGTATTTTAAAGGCTTTGAATATCATAAAAGAGCCCTCGAAACAAAGCTGCGACGCGGCGGTGCTATCGAAAATAAGCAGATCAGCTTTTTGCAAAGTAAACAGGTTACCGGTGCCCTTGCATCAAGTATAAGCAAGTTGCAAAGCATTAAACACATTGTTGATTTTGAATACGGGCAATTAGGCCAGGCCATGCGCATGGTGGTACTCACAGATTATATCAGGAAAGAGTTTTATGTAAATGCGCCCGTCAATCATTTCGAATTGAATAAAATCGGGGTAATGACTATTTTCGAGAAGCTGCGGCGAGAAAACCCCTCCGGTATCCGTATTGGCGTGTTAACTGGTTCTGTGGTGATTATTCCGCGCCGGGCCTACCCTGCGTTTGAAGCAGCCGCGAAACGTAAAGGCATTGAAAAACATCTATGCTCGGAGCTGCCTTTCGACAGAGATTATATGTTGATTGAAGAATGCGGGGCGCTGAAAAATAATATAGTTCATTTAGTTACAGCTATTTTTCAGGAAGGGGAAATTGAACTGCTGATAGGTACCAAATCATTATTGGGTGAGGGTTGGGACGCACCTGCTATCAACACCCTTGTGCTTGCCAGTTTTGTGGGTTCATTTGTATTATCCAACCAAATGCGCGGTCGCGCCATCCGCACCCAAAAAGGTAATTTAAATAAAACCGGCAATATCTGGCACCTGGCCTGTGTTGACGACACTTCGGCCACGGGTGGCGACGATTTTGATACGCTTAAAAGGCGCTTTAAAAGTTTTGTTGGGGTTTCGTTTAAACAGGATGGCCATATTGAAAATGGGATAGGGCGCTTAAACATCCCGGAAAATATCCGCGACTACCGGCAAATTGATTTGCAAAACCAGCAAATGCTGCAACATGCTGCTAACCGTTCAGCCCTTAAAGAAAGCTGGGATACGGCACTCGCAAAAGGGGAATCGCTGATTGAGGAAATTAAAATCCCTTTTGGCGGTGAACAGGAATACCAGGAGGTTAAAAGCATGTATTTTAACCGTACCATAAAAAACATAGTGATATCGCTGTTAATCGGCATGACTGATTATTTGGTGAACGCTGTATCATCATTGGGCCGTAGCGGTCGACTGCTTCAAAGTCGCGAAGGTATATACTCGTATTTAACCGCTTTTTTTATCATAGGCTTATTGATATTTGCCCGCAGGGCTTTTAAGGCATTTCGGTTATACGTAAAATACAGGGATATTGCCAAAGATGTACAACATGTAGGCGAAGCGCTGCTTGATAGCCTGATTAAGATCGGTACCGTTAAAACAGTGAGAGAAAAACTGGCTGTTGAAGCGATGGTTGATAAGTTTGGCGCTGTTTACTGCTATATCGACGGCGCATCGGCTTTTGAAAAATCAACCTTTATCAGCATGCTGTATGAGATTGTTGGCCCTGTTGATAACCCGAGGTATGTGATAACCCGCAAAAGCTTTTTTATGCGCGTATTTAAACAGGAAGACTTTCATCCGGTACCTGAGCTTATTGGCAGAAACAAGCACACTGCCGAATATTTTGCAGATGCATGGAAACGACTGGTTGGCCCATGCGACCTGATTTTTACAAGGAGCCTGGAAGGCAGGAGGTTACTACTTAAAGCGCGTATAAAATCGTTAGCGGCACAATTTGAGAAGAAAGCTCAGCGGCTAAATAAATGGCAATAAGTGAAGCGCAAATTTATGTACCGGTGGAAAGGCTATCGGTATCGACAGACCGCCTAAAATTCGCTTATGAAAAATTTGCATATTAAAACTTAAATCTCTTATCTTCGTTAAATAACAAAAAGCAAGACTATGTAAGCAGATGGCCTACATAGTCTTGTTTGCTTTTATAAGCGTAGCGTCCTTTCTTACAAACAGGGAAGGGCGGTTTTTTTTGGATCACCAACAAGAATCATAATTAATTAATTTTTGCGTTATGGCAGAGGTATCATACTATACCAAAGATGGTTTAGAGAAATTAAAAGAGGAATTACAACGATTAAAAACCACCGGTCGTGCCGATATATCACGGGCTATTGCCGAAGCCCGCGATAAAGGCGATTTATCAGAAAATGCCGAATATGACGCGGCTAAAGAAGCACAGGGCCTGCACGAAGCCAAAATTGCCCAGCTACAGGAAACCCTTGCTAATGCCCGCCTGCTTGATGAATCAAAAATAGATACATCAAAGGTTTTGGCGTTATCTGTTGTTAAAATCAAAAACCTGAAAAACGGCGCTACCATGAGTTACCAGCTGGTTTCAGAAAGCGAAGCTGATATGAAAGCGGGTAAAATATCGGTTACGTCTCCGATAGCCAAAGGCCTGTTGGGTAAAAGGGTTGGCGAGAAAACCGAAATTACCGTACCTGCAGGCAAAATTGAATTTGAGATCCTTGAAATAAGCAGGTAATTGCCAAACAAATCGCTTTTAGCCTCACCTAAATCCTCTCCTTTGGAGAGGGTTGGGGTGAGGCCCCTTCAAATAGATAATTGACAACTATTTGTTAGCGGGGTAAATAGTTTAAAACCATAACTGTTTGCCCCGTTACCGTAAACACCCTTTCTATCCAATACTAAAAACGATACTGATATGAGCACCATCTTTTCAAAAATAGTGGCAGGTGAGATCCCGGCGCACGTTGTAGCCGAAAGCGTTGATTTTTTGGCTTTTTTAGATATCAACCCTTTAGCAACAGGGCACGTGCTGGTAATCCCGAAGAAAGAGGTGGATTACCTTTTTGATCTTGATGATGAAACTTATACCGGTTTGCAGCTGTTTGCAAAAATTGTTGCTGCCGGGTTAAAAAAAGCGGTTCCATGTAAAAGGATTGGTGTGGCGGTGATAGGCCTTGAGGTTCCGCATGCGCATATACACCTCATCCCGCTGCAAAATGTGGAGGATATTAACTTTTCGCGACCTAAATTGAACCCAAGTCCCGAAGAGTTGAAAAGAACTGCCGAAAGTATAAAGGAAGCCTTGAGGTAAACCTCGCTTTGTGATATAAAAAACGCCGCTCTTTTTTGAAGAGCGGCGTTTTTTGTGGGCAGCTTTGTAGCCTGTTTCCCGTTATTGTTTTGCCGGTGCAGGTTGATCTGCCGGCGCTTTGCCAATCAAATCCATAAACTGATCAAGTTTTGGCGTGATGATAATTTGAGTACGCCTGTTTTGTGATCTGCCGGAAGGGGTTGAATTATCAGCAATAGGGTTGTACTCGCCGCGGCCGCCGGCGGTTAAGCGTTTAGGGTCAACCTGGTAAGTGTTTTGTAAGGCTTGCACCACTGATGACGCGCGCAGGGCACTCAAATCCCAGTTGTTGCGGATATTTTTCTGTGAGATAGGCACATTATCCGTATTACCTTCAATCAGCACATCGTAGTTGCTGTAATCCATAATAATTTTGGCGATTTTGCTCAGGGTAGCGCCCGCTTTATCCGAAATTTCGTAGCTGCCTGATTTGTACAGCATGTTATCTGACAAGGAGATGTACACAACGCCTTTCAGTACCTTTACATCAACATCCTGTGTTTCCTGCGGGGTTAATGAACGGGTAAGGTTGTTGGTTAACACCATATTAAGCGAATCGCTTTTGTTTTTGGCATTAACCAGCTGTTGGATGTAGCGGTTGGAGCTGTTGATCTCATCCACCAGTTTAGATATGTTAACGTTACCTTGGCTGCTGGAGTTTAAACATTTGTTCAGCGCGTCCTGTAAAGCGGTTACGTTAGCTTTTTGCTGATTGATCTGCTCTTCCAGGCTTTCGTTGCGGCTCCGCGCTACGGCAAGCGCCTGCTCGCTGGTTTGGTATTTTATACTTAAATCTTTGGTGCTGTTTTGTAATTGGGTATAGTTAGCATCCAACTCTTTGTACTTTTTGCTGCTTACACAGCTTTGGCCTAAAACTGCTATTGAAAGCAGGGCCAAAAAGGATATCCGATAGTTCATAGTTGTAAATTTTGGTTTTTTTAATTCATAATAACCGTTAGCTAATTAACGCATATAATATGTGCATACTATGAAGATAGTAATTATATCCGTATAAATTAACCGGAATGTGACACAATCTGCAAGTTCTGTGCCGATTGATAATCTCCCCGCGAAGGTGGTTTTAAAGGCATGAAACCAAAGTGACCGTCCGTAAAAAAAGACAGTGATTAAATGCATTATTAAACTTAATAAATCAAGCTTTTAAATTCCTCTCTCGACAGCTAAGCCCCCGGCTCGCGAACGCATCCATCTGTATGGAACAGAACACATGCAAATCTGCAATGCGTTGGTTTGTACTTTATGCCCCTGTTTCTTTACTACTACTGGCTAAATCATCAACCAAACAACAAACTGAACACCTCCTCGATAGTACTTACAATTTTAATGTCGATGTTGTAGCGCGACAGATCCATACGCTTTTTATCCTGGCCGCTGGCCGGAAGGTTATATTTGGAGATGAAAATCTGGTTGAAGCCCAGTTTCTGTGCCTCGGCGATACGTTGCTCCACCCTGTTTACGGCCCTGATCTCTCCCGATAAGCCGAGCTCACCGGCAAAGCAGGTTTTGAAAGGGATGGGGATATCCTCGTGCGAAGAAATGATCGCCGCGGCCAAACCCAGGTCTATTGCCGGATCTTCAACCCTGATGCCGCCTGTAATATTCAAAAACACATCTTTTACCCCGAGCCTGAAGCCACAGCGCTTTTCGAGCACGGCCAGCAGCATGCTCATACGCTTGGTATCAAAACCCGTTGCTGTACGCTGGGGTGTACCATACGGCGACGCGCTCACCAATGCCTGGGTCTCTATCAGCATGGGCCTCATGCCTTCTAAAGTGGCCGAAATGGTAACCCCGCTTAAAGGTGTATCGCGGTGGGAAAGCAAAATCTCGGATGGGTTGGATACCTCCCGGAGGCCCTCACCCATCATCTCGTAAATACCCAGTTCAGATGCCGAACCGAAACGGTTTTTGATGGTGCGGAGGATGCGGTAAACATGGTGCCTGTCGCCCTCAAACTGTAAAACGGTATCCACCATATGCTCCAGTATTTTGGGGCCGGCTATCATACCGTCTTTGGTGATATGCCCTATTAAAAATACCGGTGTCGAGGTTTCCTTGGCAAAACGCAACAATTCGGCGGTGCATTCTCTCACCTGCGATACGCTGCCGGGGGTAGATTCTATATGGGCGGAGTGTAAAGTCTGGATCGAATCAATCACCAGCAGGTCGGGCTCCAGGGCCTCAATTTGTTTAAAAATGTTTTGGGTAGAGGTTTCAACCAATATATAACAGCCGCCGGCCGAAGGGCGGGCCTGCAAATCTTCCGGGTTTCTTAAGCCGCTGTTTTTAACGCCCCCTTCAGGGTGCGGGGCGGGTAGCCGCTCGGCCCGCATTTTAATTTGCCTTTCGCTTTCCTCGCCCGATACGTATAGCACTTTTTGACCGGGCATGTTTAATGCTAATTGCAGCATCAGGGTTGATTTACCTATGCCGGGCTCCCCGCCAATCAATACCAGCGATCCGGGCACAATCCCCCCGCCTAAAACACGGTTAAACTCCTTATCGGGCGTAGGCAGGCGGTGCTCTTCGGAATAAGTAATAGCCGAGATCTCTACCGGCTTGTTGGCTCTTTGCTGACTGGTTGATGCAGGTTTCCAGGCCGGCGCCTGGCTGCCCCCTTTTTCAATCACCTCCTCAACAAAAGTATTCCATTGCTGGCACGAAGGGCATTTACCCAGCCACTTGGGCGATTCAAAGCCACAGCTTTGACAGAAGTAAGCGATTTTGGATTTGGCCATTGTTTTGATGTGCAGATTACAGCTATGCAAATATGCAGATTATTTTTGCAGGTTTACTAAATTAATTAGCAATATCAGAAAATCGGGCCAGATGTTAACAACGTAGCATTAAATTCAGGAAAAATACGGTAAGAAAAAACCTTGCGCACGTTTTAAACGCGCGCAAGCGATGCAACCTCACTTAAATCCTCTCCTTGGGAGAGGACTTTAAGAAGCAAGGCGTTCCCTCTGCTTTGCAGAGGGTTGGGGTGAGGCTTTATCGCATAGGCAATGGCAACTCCTTTTTTAATTAAAGGGCCACCACCATGGCTTTACCGTTATACTTAACTACCTTATCAGCCTTGGCGGTCGGCGCTACATCGGCGCCGTGTTCCCCCTTCACCACCACAATATTAAATATGCGGCTTTTCAGCTGGCCCGGGAAGTGCCCTTTGGTATCTGATATGGTTAGCTTATGCGCCTTATCGTTCCAGTTTAAGGTAAACGTTGCCGATTGCCCTTTTTCGTAGTTGTAGTTATCGTTCTCATCCTCATAAAATTTAAATGAGGCGTTGGCGCCGGGGTAAATGCGCAGTTCGATATTGCTGTTAGGCTTCTCGGTAGCGTATTCAACATCCGGCCCCATCGGGATAATCGATCCGGCTTTTACATATAATGGCAAAATTTCGATAGGCGCCGCCGCGCTGATGGTTTGGCCGCCGTCCAGCAATTCGCCGGTCCAGAAGTTGTACCATTTGCTGGCCGCGGGCAGGTATACCTGGCGGGCCTTCGCTTTTTTATCAGCATCGGCTGATGTATACAACTGCTCGGTAACGGGGTTAACCATAAACGCGGGACCAAACATATACTGATCCGGAATGCCATACACATTGGCATCGCCGCGGTAATCAAAAGCCAGCGAACGCATTATGGTATAGTTATCATTTGTTACCCGGCCTGCCAGCGAGTAAATGTAGGGCATCAGGCGGTAGCGCAGTTTATCAAAATTTAACAGGATAGCCCTTGTATTTTCATCCCAGTTTTTGCTGAATATGGCCCGTTCGCCTTTACCATGGATGCGAAAAATAGGGCAAAACGTACCAAACTGAAACCAGCGGGTAAACAACTCACGTTTATCCGGCTGCGACCAGTCGGCAGGTTTCCAGTGGTAATGGTAACCGCCTATATCTGATGTCCAGTAAGGGATGCCTGAGGTGCAGGCATTAATACCCTGCGGTACCTGGTCTTTAAAATCATGAAAAGTACACTCAATATCGCTTGACCATAAGGTTGAGGCGTTGCGCTGCTCGCCGGCAAATGATTGCCTTACCAAAAAGAAGGCCCGTTTGCCCGGGATATCCCTGCGCCAGCCCTCGTACACGCCTTTGGTATGCTGCAGCGAATAAGTGTTAAAATAGTCTATTCCTTTACCTATGGCAAAGTTGCTTTGCCTGCGGGCATCCAGCAAGGCGCCGTTATCCGGCTCACACTGGTCTATCCACCAGGCATCCCAGCCGTAACGTTTAATAAGGCTGTCGCGGGCCTGGTCCCAGTAAAGCTCACGGGCCTTGGGGTTATGGGCATCATAGTAAGTATCAAAAGTGTGGGTAACCACGTTATCCCAGGTAATATCAGTAAGACCGCCCATTTTTTCAAGGGCATCATAGTTAGGGGTACCTTTGCCAAATACCGGCCATATCGAAATCATGGCATGCAGATTGGCTTTATGCAAAGCGTCAACCAGTTTTTGCGGATGCGGGTAACGCTCGGGCTTCATCACATGCGAGCCGATGGGCAGCGGATCCCAGTAGTACCAGTCTTGCACAATGGCATCAACCGGTATATGGTTATTGCGATAGTTGTCTTTTACCGTCAGGATCTCGTCTTCGCTCATGTACCTGTCCTGCGATTGAAACAGGCCGTAAGCCCATTTACCAAACAAGGGGGCCCGACCGGTAGCTGTGCGGTACAGATCAATGATGTGGTCAAAACCCGGACCGTAAAAGAAGTAGTAATCAACCTGTTTACCGCTTTCGGATACGTATTTAAATTTGGTGTTATCAGCCTCGGCACCATAAAAATTACTGGCCGAATAGTTATCCCACATTAAACCGTAACCTTTGGTTGATAACAGCACCGGGATAGCGCCGGTAAGATATTTGATAGCCAGATCCTGGTTGCGGCCTTTGTAATTGATTGACAGGGAATCCAACGGGTGGCAGCCGAGGCCAAACAAGGCTTCATCTTTTGGAGAGATAAACTGCGTAGTAACGGTGTTGGTATTGATACCCGCCACGGTTGCGGGTGTAACCGATTTATTGTCGCTGTCTTCGGCAGTAATAATATTGCCTTTCAAATCGGTATAGGTAATGGCGTTGGTGGCTTTGTTAATCTTAACTTTCAGTTTTGATGTACTGATAATTACTTCTGTTTTAGTATCGGCAACCGTATAGGCCGGGCGTTGCAGCCATTTGTTGTTAACCACCAGCGAGGGTTTAGTTTCAAATGCGTTAAACACGGTGTACTTTACTTCGATGATATCATCCTTGCGGATAAATATTTTCATCAGGCCCTTGTCTAGCTTAAAGCTAACGCCATCGGCCTCTTTTTTAAAGGATTTTACAGTTGCCGAAGCTTCCATAAGCGGCATGGTTATCACCAGTAAAATAATTAACGCAATCGATTGCTTAATTTTTGCGCCCTTGTGAAGTAAGTGTTTAAACATCATGATTATCACTGCTTTGGTTTATACCCGGTGTAAGATCAACACCTGTTTTGACAGCGTGAATATAATGTAGTTTTACTAATTGAAGAAGAAAAAACGGCTGAGAGGGTAAAATTGATTTTATAGTATTACAAAAGAGCAAAAAAGTGCAGAAGATGGCAATAACAATTTTCGCACGATCCTTTGCGGATGATCGAATTACACGAATTTCAAATCTTAAGCGACTGAATAAATTCATGTAATCCAATTCCAAAGTAATTCGTGGGGAAATTTCCTGACTCGCCTTTAAGCATTAAACCTATGCCACCAATTCTTAATGCATATTTAAATACGCCGCCGCGGTGTCATCAACTTTATGAACAACTACCCCCACACATTTCCCGCCGTTATCTATCTCAAATGAGATGCCTTTGGCCAGATCGGTATAAACCTGCACTTTACCGCCTTTGCCGGTATAACTATTTATTGCTTTTAAAGTATAGTTTTTATCTATATCGGCTTTGGCAGAACCGGCACCCATACCTTCGGCAGTTTTAAACCGGGGCGATGTAACCAGCACTTTGCGTACGCGGTTAACCGATTCATCCTTTCCGCCCATATTACGATGCGCGAAAACAGCGGTACGGTTACCCTTTGGATGATGGCCTGCAAACCAAACCATCAGCGAACTGCCCATAGCCGAGTCGGCGCTATCGGGTTTGCCCAATTGTTTAATTACATTTTGAACATCATCATCCAAAACAATATGGCCTATGCCCTTGCCCGGCGTAATCAGCCAATCGGCCTGGGAGTTGTCGCCTGTGTCTGATGCCAGGGTATGGTGTACCGTGGTATCTTTTTTATCATCGAGGTGCAGGCCGGTGGTATCTTTAGGTATTTTATTGGTATCGGCAATAGTTGCAGGTTTTTTATCATTGTTGCCGCAAGCCATTAAACAGATAGCTATCCAGGCTATCCCCAAGCATTTTTTGATCATCATATTACCATAACCAATTTAATAGTTATTTTGTTGGCGCGGACGGTTATAACCAAACGCCTAAATTTTTGTTAACAGGATAATGACAAGCAAAGGCCAACAGGTAATACAGCAATGGTACGCGGAGAAAAAATGGGAACAGTTTCCCTTCCAGGCCGAAATGATGGAGGCCTACCTGTCGGGTTATTCCGGTCTGCTGAACGCGCCAACCGGCAGCGGTAAAACCTTCGCGCTTTTTTTGCCTTTTTTAGCCGGGTTTATCAACAAGCACCCCGATACTTACAAAACCCAGCAAAATAACGGCCTGCTGATGCTCTGGATCACGCCGTTGCGGGCATTAACCAACGATATCCGGAAAGCCATGCAGGAAGCTTGTGATGAAATTGGCCTGCCCTGGCGCATCATGACCCGCACCGGCGACACGTCCGCTGCCGAAAAAACGGCCCTCAAAAAAAAGCTGCCCGAGGTGCTGCTTACCACCCCCGAAAGCCTGCACCTGATGCTGGCCCAAAAAGAATATCCAAAACTGTTTAACCAATTACAGGTAGTTGTGATTGACGAATGGCACGAACTTTTAGGAACCAAACGCGGCGTACAGGTAGAGCTGGGGTTGTCGAAGTTGAAGCACCTCTCCCCGGCCCTCTCCAGAGGAGAGGGAGTTGGGAAGCAGGATCATATGATAAAGGATAAATATCCGGGGTATCATACTGCTGATGCTTTAAGCTGGCATGCAAACATTGATAACGCGAAGTTAATGCGTCGGCAGCCTACAGATGCTGAAAATATTTTGTGGCAGTTGCTGAGAGGTAAAAAAACGGGCTACAAGTTTAGAAGGCAACATCCGGTTTTGAATTATATTCCTGATTTTATTTGTCTTGAAAAAAAACTGATCATTGAAGTTGACGGAGCATACCACGATGATACAGAACAGCAACATTTAGATATTGAAAGAACCCGCCACCTGGAAGCGGAAGGATACATTGTATTAAGATTTGCAAACGCTGAGGTTTTGACGGACTCGGAAAGGGTGATCGAAAAGATTAAAAACAATCTGCAAAACGGCTCCCTCCCCCCGGGGGAGGGCTGGGGAGGGGTTAAAATCTGGGGTATCTCAGCCACCATCGGCAATCTTGAACAGGCCGCGGAGGTGTTGTTAGGTAACAATTTTCCGAAAAGCCAGATCAGGATGGTACGGGCTAACCTGGAAAAGAAACTGGATATCCGGTCCATCATCCCTCAAAATATCGAAAACTATTCATGGGCGGGGCATATTGGCCTAAAGCTGCTGCCCGAGGTGATGGAAATTGTGGCCCGGAGCAAAACCACGCTCATCTTCACCAATACCCGTTCGCAATCGGAGATCTGGTACCATGCTATTTTGGATAATTACCCGGAGTATGCCGGTATCATGGCCATGCACCATGGCTCGTTGGATAACGAGTTGCGCAATTGGGTGGAAGCCGCCCTGCATGCCGAGGCGCTGAAGCTGGTAGTTTGCACATCAAGTTTAGATCTTGGCGTGGATTTCAGGCCTGTTGATACCGTGGTGCAGGTGGGCAGCCCTAAAGGCGTTGCCCGCTTTATGCAAAGGGCTGGCAGGAGCGGTCACCATCCCGGCGCCACCTCACTGGCTTATTTTGTGCCTACCCACTCGCTTGAATTATTGGAAGGGGCGGCCCTAAAAGAAGCCATTAAAGATAAGATATTTGAAAGCCGCGACCCATTGCTGCTTGCCATGGATGTGCTGATCCAGTACATGGTTACGCTGGCGGTGTCGGACGGTTTCCGGGCGGAGGAATTATTTCAGGAGGTTAAAACCACCTACGCCTTTGCCGATCTGAGCAGGAACGAATTTGGTCAGCTGCTTGATTTTATTACCAGCGGCGGCAAAACGCTGGCCCAGTACGATGAGTTTTTAAAGGTAGAAGTGGAAAACGGACTCTATAAAGTAAATAGCCGCCGGGTTGCCATGCGCCACCGCCTCAGTATCGGCACCATTACAAGCGAACTCAGCATCCGGGTAAAATGGCTAAGCGGCGGCAGTTTAGGTACTATCGAAGAATCGTTCGTATCTAAATTAAAACCTGGCAATACCTTCTGGTTTGCCGGGCGTAGCCTGGAGTTTGTGCGTGTGAAAGAGATGACGGCATACGTTAAAAAATCAAACTCAACCAAAGGCATCATTCCGAGCTGGAATGGCGGGCGCATGCCCTTATCATCGCAATTGGCGGCGGTATTCAGGCTTAAGCTGGATGAGGTGGCCCATGGTGTTGAACGCGATGTGGAGGTTAAAGCCCTGAAGCCTTTATTTGATCTGCAGCAGCAGTTATCCCATTTGCCCCAAAGCCACGAATTTTTGATCGAGTCGTTTAAATCCAAAGAAGGGCACCATTTGTTGTTTTATCCTTTTGAAGGGCGTCTGGTGCATGAGGGCATGGCATCTTTACTGGCCTATCGCATCAGCAAAATAAAACCGGCCAGTTTTTCTATCGCCATGAACGATTATGGTTTTGAGTTGCTTACCGACGAAGATATCCCGATTGAGCAGGCTTTGGAAGATGCCGCTTTTTTCTCGCTCGATAACCTGATTGATGATATACAGCATAGCTTAAACGCCAATGAAATGGCGCGGCGAAAGTTCAGGGATATCGCGCACATCGGTGGCCTGGTATTTACGGGTTATCCCGGTCAGCAAATAAAAAACAGGCATTTGCAGGCCTCCACTTCTTTATTGTTTGAGGTTTTCAGCGAGTACGAGCCTGATAATTTACTGATCCGCCAGGCTTACAACGAGGCATTGGCCTTTCAACTGGAAGAGTTCAGGCTCAGGGCGGCACTGCAGCGCATCCAAAAACAAAATATCATTTTAAAAGTGATTGAAAGGCCAACACCTTTCGCTTTCCCGATTATGGTTGATAGCCTGGGCCGCGAAAAACTGACTACCGAAACCTTAGAAGAGCGCATCGCTAAAATGGCCCGCAGCTACGGCGCTGAAGGTGTTGCCGAACCTGCAGCACGAAAAGCCAGGAAGCCTGGTATTACGAGAAAGAAAGGTTTCTGATTATTTTTTACATCATATCATTAAATCAAACCCGTTACGTTAATGGTGTAAATACCCAAATTCAATATGAAAAACCTAAAACTCCACCATTTTCTCATTATGCTTTGCTTCTTTATTACCTCATGCGCTACTACAACCTACCTCGGAGATGCTTATCCCGCTACCGAAAAAGTCGACGTGTACTATGATGCCAGGGATGTGAAAAAGGATTATAAAGTAACAGGGCATTTAGTTACCGATTACACCTATAATCCGGCTAAGGCTAAAGAAGAACTGATAGCGAAAGCGAAGAAAGCAGGCGCGGACGGCATTATCATATTACTGGGCGCAGCCGGCAATCATATAGCTATCCGGGCGGATGCGCTAAAATATAACCGGTAAATTAATTTAACCTTTAAACCACTTGTTTGCACCCGGATACCGGGAAAGGATGTTTTGTGATATGTTTTTTTACCTATACCATTAAACCAGGTATTGGCTTGCACGTCTAAATCAAACAACTATCCCGGATAAACATGAAAAACCTAAAACTACACTGTTTTCTCTTTGTGCTGATTTTTTTTATCAGCTCCTGCGTTACAACCAACTACCTGGGAGATACTTATCCCGCTACCCAAAAAATCGACGTGTACTATGATGCCAGGGACGTGAAGAAAGATTATAAGGTGATAGGACATTTAATTACGGATTATACCGATGATTCGGTAGAGGCTAAAGAGGCCCTATCGGCAAAAGCCAGACAGGTTGGCGCCGACGGGATTGTTATTTTACCGGTAAGCGGCAATGGCGACCACGTATCTATTAAAGCTGATGCCATCAAATACAATTGAGAGCCGCTCTAAACCCACTACGGTGAGGCTTTATTTTTAGCCCCCTGTACCGGAGCAGGGCTGATATGACGCTCTTTTTTTACCTTTGCCACCATGGAAAACATCACCTGGCATGATTTTGAAAAAGTAGAACTAAGGGTAGGTACCATCCTTGAAGCCGTAGATTTCCCCGAAGCGCGTAAACCCGCGTTTAAGGTACGGGTTGACTTCGGCGAGTATGGTGTCCGCTGGTCGAGCGCGCAAATCACTAAGCATTATACTAAAGAGCAGTTAGTAGGCAGGCAGATTGTGGGGGTAACCAACTTCCCTAAAAAGCAGATTGCAAACTTTATGTCGGAGTTCCTGGTTACCGGCTTTGCCGACGAGCATGGCGACATTGTATTAACCGCCGTGGAGAAACCTGTGCCAAACGGCAGCAAACTTATTTAAATGAGATACATCAGTTTTGAAGATGAACCAACTATATCGCCCGATGACTATTTTATGGGCGAGGCGCTGAAAGAAGCACGGTACGCGTTAGAGGAAGACGAGATCCCTATCGGCGCAATTGTGGTTTACAACGGCCGCATCATTGGCAAGGGGCACAACCTTACCGAGCGTTTAAACGATGTGTCCGCCCACGCCGAAATGCAGGCGCTTACGGCCGCCGCTAACCTTATGGGGGGTAAATACCTGCAGGGCTGTACACTATATGTTACCATGGAACCCTGCGTGATGTGCGCGGGAGCATCATACTGGTTCCAGGTAAGCAAGATCGTTTTTGGCGCTTACGATAACAAACTGGGCTTTGGGCGCATCAACCAAAAAATAACCCACCCCAAAACCATCATAACCGGCGGCATCCGCGAAACCGAGTGCAGCCAGTTGGTGAAGGATTTTTTTAAAGCGAAAAGACAGGGAAACCGCTTATAAGTTTAGCCTCACCCCAGCCCTCTCCTTCGGAGAGGGAGCGCCTTTTTGTTAAGTCCTCTGCTATGGACAGGACTGGGATGAGACCTTTTTATTTATTTTGCCTGAATAAAAAAATTTTATATTTGCACCCGAAAAAAACCTGAACATACATATCACCAACGGCTAACACCTATCCACTGCAAATAAGGTCCTATCAAACAATAAATCACAATTTAATCAATCAAAACAAATGAAAAAAGCACTATTGACATTAGCTTTACTTATGGGTACGCTTGTGCAGCTTTTGGCCCAAACCGACAAAATTTACAAACACAATGGCGAAACCGTTGACGGTAACGTAGTACGCGTGGCCGAATACACCGTAGTTTTCAAGTATCTGAACGAAGATGCGGAACAAACCATTGGCAAGTACGCTGTTGAAAAAATAGTTTATGGCAAAAGCGGCCGTATCGAAAAAGTTACCGACAAAGTAACCGTAGCAGGTAAAGACGACTGGGAAAAAGTGATTATCCTGGAAGACAAAAGCGAAATTTCGGGCTTAACCAAAGTTGCCGATGTACGCGGTAAAACAGGCTTTATCAACTATCATACCGGCAACTCGGGCGATAAAAAAGCTGAAAAGAAACTGAAGGAAGCCGCCGCCGAACTGGGCTGCCCATTTGTTTTGCTTACCAGCGAAAAATCATCAAACACCAGCAATAACAGCTTTGGTGGTAACCAGGACATTAAAAAAGGCATCGCTTATAAATACTAAGCTTTTATTCAGCCTTTGGGCAAAGCCATCCTGTTAACCGGGGTGGCTTTTTTATTGATCAATCATCATCCCCTTCACCTCAAATGTTACCACGCGTTTGGGGTTGGTTTTAACGCGGTGCTGCTTTTTTCCCGAAACGGTATCGCCGGCCAAATGCTGCATATCATCGGCAATAAACTGTTTGGCAGCAATTCCTGAAATGATAACCGTACGCCCGGCCAGCGCCCTGGGGATACTAATCCCGGCATTATAAAAATGCGCCGATATGATGCGCCCGTTGCCTGCATCCATCTCAAACCAACCGCCTTTGGGTTTGGTTACCCGTAACACCTTACCCGCGATAGCGGTAGTGATGCGGGTTTTCTTCCCCATAAAATCTTCCAGCTTTGAGGCTTGCATCATTGCCGCGGTATCGGGCTTATTTCCGTAAACCATACCATGGGGCAATGGTTCATGTTTCTGAGCCCCTGCAACTGCCGAAAACAATGTCAATAGGGTGAACAGCGCTAACTTTTTCATATGGTATACTAACAGGCCTGCCGGTAAAAGGTTGACAGGTAACGCCGGGTTTACCTGTGTTTTTTTTACTGATCTGAGATTATTGTTGTAATAAGTATGTTAATAATTGTTAAAATGTTACTTTCGGGCAATTTGCTACGTATTGATCAGTTAATTTTGCCTACGTACTCTTACAAAATTCAAACTCACTCGTGAAAAGAAATTTTACTAATACCTTTTTATTTGCCGCGCTTTTAGCTGTAGTTGCCTTAGCAATTACAAGCTGCGGAAAAAGTGGTAACGCTACCCCGGTAGAGTTACCTGATCTGACCACTATGGATGTTGTTGTGCCTGCCACCGATGGTACTATAGCCTACACCGGCGGATTATTTAATGCACAAACAGATGTAAGTTTGAGCGCGTTTGGCATTTGCTACAGCTCCACCAACCAAACACCTACCATTGCCGATAACAAAACCAAGGATACCGTTTTACAACTGGCTTACCTTACCAAACTTAAGGGCTTAACTGCTAAAACAACCTATTACGCGCGCGCTTATGCTACCAACAGCGCGGGTACAGGTTATGGTAAGGTTATCCAGTTTACTACCAGCGATGGCACAGCGCCAGCCGGCGGAACGGTAACCACACTGGCCGGCAACAACCAGGATTTTATTGATGGCCTTGGTGAAGCTGCCGCCTTTGACGGGCCGCAGGGCTTAACCTACGCCACTGACGGAAATTTATATGTGGCCGACTCGTATAACAGCGCTATCCGCAAGCTTACATTAGGCGGTAATGTTACCACCTTAACCGGTAACGGCACCATTGGGTATGTGGACGGGACACTTGCCGATGCCCGGTTTTATGCCGCGCAAGGCGTTGTAATGGATGCTTCAGGCAATATTTATGTAGCCGATTACGGCAACAACAACATCCGTAAAATTACACCCGCCGGTGTGGTAAGCACCTTTGCCGGCAGCGGCGATGCCGGTTATACTGACGGCACCGGTACCAAGGCAACTTTTAACAACCCACGCGCCCTGGCTATCGATGCTACAGGAAATATATACGTGGCCGACCAGGGTAACAACCTGATCCGTAAAATTACCCCGGCAGGCGTTGTAACTACATTTGCTGGCAGCCGCGGTGCAAGCTACTATGACAATGCAACCCCAACCAGCGCCACCTTTAACAAGCCTAACGGTATTGCTATAGATGCGGCAGGCAATATTTATGTTGCCGAGGCGCTGAACCACGCTATTCGTAAAATTACAACAGCAGGCGTGGTTACCACATTTGCGGGAGGTAATAAACGTACAGACTTTGTTGGTTCGCCTGCAGCTATTACATTTGATGCCAGCGGTAATATGTTTATAGCCGATCAGAACGGCCGCATATTGGAAATAACTAAAGATAAGGTATTGAAATCTGTTGCCGGTAAAGCCGGTGTAAACGGTTACGCCGAAGGCGTTGGCGAGGCCGCCCAGTTCAATTCGCCGCAGGGTATAGCTGTTGATGCCGCCAAAAACGTTTACGTATCCGATTATTACAATAACCGTGTTCGTAAAATAGCATTGCCGTAATCAGGGCATTTAATCAAAAGAAAGGGGTTGTTCACGCTGATGAACAACCCCTTTCTTTTTCCCTTGATTAACCGGCTTTGAGCGCGGTTTTCTTAAACAGGAAAACTTCTTTCTTACTTCTCGTTACTCATCGAATAAGGCACATCGGCATCCTTGGTGCCGCGGTTTTTATTCGGGGTGGCCTGCATATCAAAATCAAGCGTTTCGCCGTTCAACAATGCCTTGTGGCTTAGCCAGTTATTGGTATATGGTTTACCATCAACAGTAAGCGTGTTCACATAACGGTTTTCGTCGCTGTTTTTAGGGGCGTTGATGGTGATGGTTTTGCCGTTTTCGAGGTTAACGGTTACTTTTTTAAATAATGGCGCTCCTAAAACGTACTGGTCGCTGGCCGGGGTTACCGGGTAAAAACCCATTGATGAGAAAATGTACCAGGCCGAAGTCTGCCCGTTATCCTCATCGCCGCAATAACCATCAGGGGTAGCCCTGTATAAACGGTTCATAGCCTCACGCACCCAGTATTGGGTTTTCCAGGGCTGCCCGGCATGGTTGTATAAGTAAATCATGTGCTGGATTGGCTGGTTACCGTGCGCATACTGGCCCATGCCTGCTATCTGCATCTCGCGGATCTCGTGGATCACGCCGCCGTAATAGCTATCGTCAAATACAGGGGGCATTTCAAATACCGAATCGAGTTTAGCTACAAATTGCTGTTTGCCGCCCATCAGGTTAATCAAACCCTGGATGTCGTGGAATACGCTCCAGCTATAGTGCCAGCTGTTACCCTCGGTAAAGGCATCGCCCCATTTAAAGGGATTAAAAGGCGTTTCAAACTTGCCGTCCTTGTTTTTACCGCGCATCAGTTTAGTTTCAGGATCGAACAGGTTACGGTAGTTCTGGCTGCCTTTTTTATAAACCTCGATCTCTTTTTTAGGTTTACCCAAGGCTTTACCTAACTGGTAAATAGTATAATCATCGTAAGCATACTCCAGAGTACGGGCAGCATTTTCATTGATCTTTACATCATAAGGCACATAACCGAGGGTGTTATAATACTGAACACCACGGCGGCCGGTAGCATTAGGCCCTTCGTTGTTAGCGCCATGCTTTAGGGCTTCGTACAAAGTTTCGATATCATAACCGCGCAAACCTTTCAGGTAAGCCTCAGCTACTATGGATGCCGAGTTATTACCGATCATACAATCGGCATAACCCGGGCTCGACCACTCGGGCAGCCAGCCGCCTTCTTTATAATCATTAACCAGGCCTTCCTGCATCTCTTTAGCTATAGACGGATAAACCAGGTTAAGAAAAGGGTACAAAGCCCGGAAAGTATCCCAGAAACCCGTACCGGCAAACAGGTAACCCGGCGCAACTTTGCCGTTGAAGGGGCTATAGTGTACATTTTGTCCGTTGGCATCAACCTCATACAATTTGTTGGGGAAGAAAAGCATGCGGTAAAGGCTGCTGTAAAAAGTGCGGGTTTGATCAAGCGTACCGCCTTCAACGTTCAGGTGGTTAAGGGTTTTATTCCAGGTATCTTTTGCCTTTTGGCAGGTGATGGCAAAGTCATCATTAGCCAGCTCGCGTTTCAGGTTAAGTTCGGCCTGCTCAATGCTGATGAAGGATGAGGCTACTTTAACGTGTACCTTCTCACCTTTAGCGGTTTTCAGGGTGATCACCGCGCCCGCGTGGTTACCGGTGTATTCCAGCAAACCGGCATCCTTTTTCCAATCGTGCCATGCCGAAGCCAGCGCAAACGGTTTATCTACATAAATAACAAAGTAGTTTTTGAAATTAGAAGGTACCGCGCCGCTGTTTTTGGTGCTGTAGCCAACAATCTTTTGCTCGCCCGGAATAATTTTCACGTACGATCCTTTATCAAAAGCATCGATCACCAAATGCGAGCTATCGCTTTTAGGGAAGGTAAACCGGAAACTTGCCGCGCGTTCGGTAGGGGTAATTTCGGCAGTTACATCATAATCGGCCAGGTAAACGCTGTAGTAGTAGGGTTTAGATACTTCGGCCTTGTGCGAAAACCAGCTCGCGCGGTCGTTTTCGTTCAGCTTTAACGCGCCTGTTTCCGGGAAGATGGAAAACATGCCATAATCGTTCATCCAGGGCGATGGCTGGTGGGTTTGTTTAAAGCCGAGAATTTTATCGGCATCATAGGTGTATTGCCAGCCGTCGCCCATTTTGCCGGTTTGTGCTGTCCAGAAGTTCATTCCCCACGGCAAGGCCACCGCGGGGTAGGTGTTACCGTTAGAGAGCGATGGTTTGGATTGTGTACCCATCAGCGGGTTAATGTAATCAACAAGCGTGGCCGGCTTTTCCTGCGCCGACAGGGCTGCCGGTAAAAAGGCGAATGCCAAAAGGAGTAACTTTTTCATTTATTTATTTCGGGGTGTTGTTTTGCAATTCAATAAAATATGGTGTTCAAAAAAAAGCGGCGGCTCGCGCGGTTCCCCTCTTGAGAGGGTTGGAGGGGTTTGCTACTATGCTCGCGGCTTGTCGCTCGCATAACACACCCCTGCTCCCGCGCTTTCCCTTCGCCCCCCCTCTCGAGAGGGGAACTTAAAAGCTTGATTTGTTAACTTGACGGCTATACCCTCAATAGGGAAACTTGAAACCTCAAAAAAATCTTCCAAACAACCATATTCATCGTAAGGACAATTTTTTTGAGCAGATATACATGATGTAATCAAAAAAAACTTCCGCACACCAAATTTCGCGTACGGAAGCATAAACCAACTTTCTCTCAAAAAAAGAATTTTTACCATTTTATATCCACCTTAACACCATCGGGGCTGTTGGCAAAACCGAGGTATAAAGTTTGCGATGCCGTGTCCCAGCTGGTTTTTACATCGCTTATGGCTTGCCCATTGTTATCGGTAACTATAGTTGCTTTCGGCTTTGCAGGCAGCAAGATCCGGGTACTGTTCAGTGTTTTGACAGGGCTCTTGGTTACAAAAGTGTAGCTGCCGGCCGTTGTTTGTTCATCATAAACCCTTGCCGCAGTTGCCAGTACTTTGGGCTGTTTTTTATTGGCTACGCGATTTACAGCATAAAGCAAAGCCTGCTCGCCGGGGTTAATAGTTTTTTGTGCCAGTACCGGCAATTGCGGATCGAACAGATCAATAACCGGGCCTTTTACGGTGTACGGTTTGCTGTCGGAATTTTCGTCCATTACGGCCACAACATCGTAAGGGCCGCGCTCCAGGTACATGCTGTTTTTAAAGGTAAGCGTGCCCCCTTTGGCATCCTTTTCAAAAGCCAGTTTTACAGTTTTAATAAAGTTATCGTCATTATTGGCCTGCATTACATACTCCTTCGGGTTTTGCCTCAACACATAAACCGCGCCCTTGCCAACGGCAAAACGCTGGTCATTGCCGGTTGGGTTTACACCCAGCAACTTAAACAAATGCTCCGATGGCGCTTTAAAGTTGTTGCCTTTGGTATCCCACCATTCCATTACCGATTGGTACGGATCATCATCCCTGCCGGTATAGATCAACACACCGCCGTTTTTAACCCATTGTGCCAGGTGTTCATGAACCTCGGCAGATACCGGTTTCATGTTGGAGTAGCTCATCACCAACACTTTGATGTTTTTGAGCGACGCCGCATAACCCAGGTTTTCCATGTGCACCGTTTGTACAGGCACACCGCGTTTTACCAGGGGCAGGGTCTGGCCGTAAAAGTTGGAGAACTGCGGATCTTCAAAACCATTATGCGTAGGGAACCGCTGGAACATGAGCGAGTTACTCATCAGCACGCCGATGCTGTTAACGCCCGATACCGTATTCGGCGAAGCGGGCATATCGTTCAGCGCGTTTACCATTACCTGCATCTGGGTGGAGTAAAACTGCGGGATCAGCGTTTTCTCGTTGGTGCCCAATACCGGGTAAGGGTGGGTGTAAATCCGTTCGGGCCATGGCATTACCTCGTAATCGGCAACCATAGGGTACAAAAGTTTAGCCGTGAAGGTAGCCTGGTAATTGCGTTTATAATCGCTCCAGTCGCGTACGCGGTCTTCAATCGGGTCGGTCAGGAAAAATACCTTGCGGCCGGTTGGGGCGGTCATGGATACTACCGAACCGTACTCCAAAAATGCATTTTCAAACACACGTTCCTTTTCTTTGCCGTTAAAGTAAGTAGGCTCGCGCGAGGTGCCAGTCCACACCTGGGCTATGTAACCATCAATGCCCGGCAAAGATGCCAGACTGGCCTCCGGACTAACAATCTGCCACGATGAGTAGTTTACCAGCGAGTGCGTGGCAATGAAAACCTTAATTTCCATATCCTTACTTTTACCGTACTCCTTAGCATAGTTTGATACCTGTTTAATGGTTTCATAATACAGGTTATATTTTAATTTGTTGGATAGATAGGTATTCTCGGCCGAAGCATCCTGCGGTTTCCAGGGGAAGCCATAATACTTTTGCCATTGGTATTTAAAGCCAGCGCTGTAACCGGCGCGCGCCCAAAATTCAGGCTCCTCTAAAAAAATATTGGTAATCCCCGCGTCAATCACCCGTTTTACCACCGCGGTTTTCATGTATTCGATAAAAGAATCATCGGGCACCACATAAGGCATATCCTTGCCGTGGAAAATGGTATCACCTTTTTGTGTTACCTGCCCTACGCCGAGGTGGTTTTTACCATCCCATTTACCCAGAAAGTAGTCCTTGTAATCGCCCCAGGCAATGCCAGTCATGAAGTTGACGTCATACCCACGGTCGCGCCAGGTTTTTACGCGCTGCTCGAAGCTCATACCCGGATGATCATTAGTGCCATAAACAATGGCGATGTCTGACCGTACATCAATCTCGGGCCGCCAGGGGCTGCTGGTTTGAAAAGCGGTTTTCTCCTTAAGCGAAGTCGGCTTCTGCTGCCCGTAAACACCCGATGCAAGGGCAAGGCTGCAACAAAAAAGTAAAGTGTTTTTCATCATTGCTAATATGTAATTAATACCTGTAAGGAGGGGCTGCCTTAACAGCCCGCTCCCGCACACAGGTATTTATTTGGTTAAGGTATTTTAACCTCTTTAACGTCGGTATAGTTATAATAATTTAAACCGTATTGCATTTTAGCCCCCACGCGGATAAAGTAGCTCCTTTTACCGGGTAACGCGCCGCCAAGGGTGGTTAGCGTAGTAGTTGCCCCAATAGTAGCATTGGCCGCGTCGCCGCTTAATTTAGGCGTGTAACGGTTATCGTAATTATTGTTCCCTACGTAGTTGTTCGAGTTAATAAAAACAGCTACATCGCTCACGTTTTGCTGAAAATCAGGGTTGGCGGTACCGCGGGTAACTTTAAATTTGGTGGTGATTGTACCATCGGCATTTAAAACCGGGTCGCCTATCCATTCTATCCTTAAAAAGGGCTCTACCGAAAAATTTACGGTAGTCACATCCTTCACATCAACCGTCTGGCTTTTATCCACAATGGTTTTACCACTTGCATCAACCTGTACCAGGGGTACAAAGGCGCCCTCGGCCGAAATTACGTTTTTACCCGCAAACAGTTTGGTATTTTGGTAGGTACCATCCTGGTATGATGATATGTAAAATGGCGTAGGATTGGCGCTCCAGCTTATTTCCAATAGTTTAATGCGGGTGCCTGATCCCTGCTCGGTTTGCAGGCTTTTACCTGTACCGGCATCGGTTACGGTACCTTTCAGGGTAACATCGGGCGCGGCGTAGTTATCAGTTTTTTTGCAAGAGCTGCCCGCGGCAACCAATGCGCTTAATGCTATGCTATAAAATAGTTTTTTCATCTCTCAATAAATTAGTATCCCGGGTTTTGAATAAGGTTCTGGCTTTTCTGGATCTCGTTTTGTGAAATCTGCTCGTAATACCAGCGGGGATCAAAGGTATAGCGAGAGTTACGCTCATCTAAACGGGCATCAAAAAAGTATTTATTATCATTTGCCGAAAAGAAAGGCATCAGCGTACGGTAAACCGTGCTGTTTTGCTCTTTATCGGCAACACGCCAGCGGCGCATATCCCAATACTGCTTATTTTCAAAGCCGAGTTCTTTTTTACGCTCTTTTCTTACCACATCAATGCTTACATCGGCTGTACCGGTTAACAGGGTGGCGCCGGCACGTTCGCGGATGGCGTTGACCTGCGTAAAGGCATCCTGCAAATAATTTTTATCCCCCTGGCCAAGCGCGTTAAGTTCGGCCGCGGCTTCGGCGCGGTTAAGCAATACCTCGGCATAACGCAGCTCGATCCAGGTTTGATCTGAACGGTTTTCCAATACCAGCGAGGTTGGTTTATCCGGTACGATATACTTACGGATGGAGAAACCTGAAACCGAGTTGGTACCATCACCGGTAAAATAACCGCTTAAACCGGCAGGGTTCATGGTTTTACCATTAGGCAGGGTATAAGGGGTTTGAGCAGCATTGGCCGACTCGACGATATTGGCAGTAGGGTAATGCGCGGTTGAACCCGCAGGCAACAACGGACTGATCCCCCCTGCCGTAGGGCCGGTATAAATGCCCCTTCTTATTTCAATGCTTACCCCTTTCATTAAATCGCCGGGTAACACTACCGTTGCCCTGAGCCTTGGCTCGGCATTGGCAAACAAGTCCATGGTATTGGTATAAAGGTCATATTTGCCGCCTGTTGTGGTTTTAATGGTACCATCGGCATTTTTAGGGAAACCGTCAAACAGCTCCACATAGTTCAGCGTAGGGTTAACCTCTGATGAGTAACCGTTAGCGCCCATCAACTGGCGCGGTACGTTATAGGCATCATAACCATGCACCGATTCGGGGTAGTGATACTGGCGCACAAATATGTTCTCGCCGCTTGTGGCGTCAAAAAACAAGTTCACATAGTTTTGATACTGGGCTTCCTTATCCGTAGCCGACCATGCTTTTTTATACAGATCATACTTGCCCTCAAGTAGCGCCGCCGCGTCATAAGCCGCTTTAAAATAGGCAACCGCCTTGGTTGCCGGGATACCGCAAAGCCTGTTACCGCTGCCATCAACCAATGAGATCTGGTTATATTTAGCCACCGAGCCGGCAAACAACATCGCCCTCGATTTGAAACCCGCCGCTACATATTTATTGGCGCGGCCTGCCTGGCTTTTTTCGGGCAGGTTGGCATAGGCATAATCCAGGTCGGTACCTATAAAATCATAGATCTTCTCTTCGGATGTACGGGGAATCTTCAATTCCTCAACGCTTTGCGCCGGATAACTCAGCACCTTATCAACCAATGGCACGCCGCCGTAACGTTTAACCAATGCAAAGTAAGTTGCCGCGCGGATAAAGCGGGCTTCGCCTAACCACTGGTTAACCTGGTCCGGGGTAAAGTTGCCTGCGTATTTGGCTATGTTTTCTGAAAAATAATTGGCATCGCGAATGGTGCGGTAACAATCGCTCCAGGTTGATAAGCCGGTATTTTCCTGCATCGAGCCATTTTGGTCGCGGCTTAAGGCTTCGCCGGTGGTAGCGCTTGTGGGGCTGATGATCCAGAACATATTCAAACCACGCTCGGGCGAGTACCTGAAATCTTCAATAGGTAATTCGGCGTACATGCGGGCCATATAGGCGGTTACACCCGCCGAACTTGAAAACACATCCTGATCGCTGATGATACTTGGCGGCAGGGTGTCGAGCTTTTTACATGCTGTAGACCAGCAAAGTAAAAAAGCCAATATTGTATATGCGTATTTTTTCATGATGGATATGCCTGATTAAAATTTAACATTTAAGCCAAGAGAGAATATTTTATCCAGCGGATATAAATAGCCGTAATTGGCCGACGGGTGCTCCGGATCGAGGTATTTTAAGCCGGTTACGGTTAGTATGTTGTAACCGTTGGCAAAGATCCTGGCGCCTTTAATACCTAAAGTTTTGGCAGCGCCTTGCGGCAAGGTGTAACCGATCTCGGCCGATTTTAACCTCACGTAAGCAGCGCTGTGAATGTTTGACAGGGAGTTGGTATTGGCCGTTGTACCGGTAAGGGCAAATGTACCGGGTGTCCAAACCGTATTCGGGTCGTAAGGATCGGCTTTAGGGTCAGTGGGGTGATATCTGTCCATAAACATGCTCAGCGCGCTGCCCCCGCCCCAAAGCGGGATATTCAGCTGTTCGATGTATGATACGCTGATACCGGCCGCGCCCTGCAGCACCGCGTTAAAATCAAAGCCTTTGTAGTTGACGCCCAGGGTTAAACCAAAGGTGGTGGCCGGGGTGCTGTAGCTGTTGTTGCTTACGTTTTGCGCTATGGGGTGTACGTCCTGATCGTTAATCACGCCGTCGCCGTTCCAGTCCTCTAAAATATAATCGCCAACAACCGCGTTACGTGATACATATTGCGGACTGTTCAATATCTGCTGATAGTTCTGGAACTGACCATTGGCCCCATAGCCCCAGAAAATGTTGTTATAGCGGTTATCGTTATTGTTATGCCAGTTAAGCTGCGAGTTACCGTAAGCCGCGTGAATTTTGCTGATCCATTTGCTACGGGTATAGCCAAAGGTACCTTTTACTATGTAGCCCACGTTGCCGATATGGTTGCGGTGGTTCAGCTCAATATCAAAACCGTTGGTTTGATCGCTGTTCAGGTTCTCCTGCGGCAGCTCGGCGCCTACTACGCCCGGTAGGGCTTCCAGTCTTTTATCAAGCAAACCGCTGCGGTCGCGCCTGAAAACATCCACCGTTACGCCCAGCAAGCCGTTCCATGCCTGCAGGTCGATACCGGCGTTATACGTTTTGGCCACCAGCCAGAAAATATAGGGGTTGGCAATACCACGGCTTTGGGCAGCATTAACAAAAGTACCATCAAACACCGAGCCCGGCGGGAGCCTGTTGTTATCGCCCGATGCGGGGTAGTTATAACCGGCCAGGTAGTTAAATGAATCCAGGTTAGAGTCGTCGCCAAGTTTGGCGTATGACAACCTGATCTTCAAATCGTCAACAAATGAAAGCGCTGATGTATTTTTCCAGAATTTCTCCTGTGAGATCCGCCAGCCTAAGGATCCTCCGGGGAAAAAGCCCCACCTTTTTAAGGGCGAGTTTTTGGAATTGGCATCGTTCCTGAAGCTGAACTCGGCCAGGTATTTGCCGTTATAATCATAGTTTACCCTGCCTACGTATGATTTTGAAACAAAGTTAAAAGGCCAGCCGCCATCTATAGATGCTTTTTGATTGGCAGAGTTACCCGCGCCAAGCTGATCAACCGGTAACGACAGTTCGCGCATGGCGTTGAAGTTATCGCCCGATTGCGAACGTTCCTCGTACAGGAACAACCCCGCAATGTTGTGGCCGCCTTTTAAGGTTTTATTGTAGTTTGCCGATAGCTGCATCAGGCTGTTAGGCTTTTCATAAAATTGCCTGGTTAATGAGCCCGGGGTTTGGTTGGCAATAGCAGCGTAACTTTGGCTGTTTGCATCGTAATTGTACTGATTGTACGAACGCTGGTAAACCTTATTGCTCGACATGTAGTAATCATAATTATACAAACCTTTTACACTTAAGCCCGGTACAAAGGGTACGGTATAGGTTGCAGCCATGGATGACTGGAACCATTTGTTGGCGATTTTTTTATAACCGCTGATATCGGCATTTGACAGGGCTACCGGGTTGGAGCCATCCACCTCGCCGTTGTTCAGGTACGCGGGGTTGTTATTGGCATAAACCGTTTGCGTTGGCACCTGCCGCCAAAACGAGCGGATAATCCACCAGGCATCGTTATAAAGCTGGTTGGTTTGCTCGAGGGTGGCCGCCAGGTTCAGGTCGATAGTCAGGTTTTTGGTTACCTTACTGCTTACGTTCGATCGTACGTTATATTTCTTGTAGTTCAGATCGCGGCTTTTAAAAAAGCCGTCCTGATCTGTAGTACCCAAACTCAAAAAATAGTTGGTGGTTTCGTTACCGCCGGATGCGTTGATGTTATGCTGCTGTTGCGGCGAGCTGTTGGCAAACACCTGCGCGTACCAATCGGTGCTGGTACGGCTGCCGTTTCTGAAAGCTGCAAAATCGGCATCGGTATATTTTACATTCCCGCCGTTTACATTGTGTAAAAGCTGCTCGTTAACCAGGGTCATATAATCGATAGCGCCAACCGGCTTAGGCATGTACGATGGCACCTGCCAGCCGTATGAACCCGAATAGTTCAGTTCCATCGATCCTTTTTTACCTTTTTTGGTAGTAACCAACACTACGCCGTTGGCCGCGCGGATACCATAAACGGCAGCCGATGCATCTTTCAATACCGATACACTTTCAATATCGTTCGGGTCGAGCCTCGTGATATTATCTCGCGGCACACCGTCGATAATCACCAGCGGGTTACCAAAGCCCCGGATATCAAACGAGTTGCTGAACGAGCCCGGCTCCGAGGTATTTTGGGTGATCCGCACACCGGCAATTTTACCGGCCAGCATGTTCAGCGCGTTCTCGTTTTTGGTAGTTACAATTTCAGAGTTGGTTACCGAAGCTACCGAACCGGTTACCGAGGCTTTTTTCTGGGTACCATAGCCTACCACAACCACTTCGTTAATATTGGTGGCGTTGGGGATTAGTTTAACAGTAATGTTTTTTTGAGCACCAACCGCTACTTCCTGCGGTACATATCCCAGAAAGCTAAATACCAGGGTTTGTGTTGACCCGGCATTGATACTGAACTGCCCGTCAACATTAGTGGTAGTTCCGTTTGGTGTGCCTTTAAGTTTAACGCTAACGCCGGGCAGGGGCAGCCCTTTTTCATCGTTCACCACACCGGTTATTTTGCCTTGCGCAAAAGCCGAAGTGCATGCGGCTAAAAACAGGAGTACAGCGATGCTACGCTGCAGCGCCCCCCAACATTTAGCCCGATAATGGATGCGATGGCATCCACCACAAATGGTAAAAATTTCCTTCATAAATAATTTGGTTAATGGGTTTATAACTCTTCGCCGCCTGAAAAAAAGTATACCGGTTAAAGGGATGGTTAAGCCTGATCAGCCGCACCTGTTTTTCAATTGGCGCAGCAATGATAATGGGGGAGGTATTAAAACAGGGGTTAAAAAAAGGGTTAACACGGCTAAAAATTTATTAACCGGGCAAAATTTAAGCGATTTAGCCTCATCTAAATTGTTGCTATCTCACAGGGCGTAAAAGATTTCTCTTTCGCTCCCGCGCTCATCCCCTCCATTGCTTTGTGAAATGACATTTTTGTTTTTCTTAAGATGGCACATACAGTAGTTTCTTAAGAGGAGAATCGCACGATCCGCCGCTTTTGAATGGTTTTTCCTGAAGATTCGGGCACAAAGCCATCTCCGGTTCATTGTAAGCAAAGGCGGATTTATCTACTTCTTCAACGTACGCTCAAACAACTTATAAATCCGCTTATATTCATCGGTCCAGCTGCTGGGCTGTTCAAAGCCGTGGTCTTCTACAGGGTAGGAGGCCAGTTCCCAGTTTTCCTTATGCAGTTCGATGAGTTTTTGGGTGAGGCGGATAATGTCCTGGTAGTTCACATTCTGATCTATCATGCCGTGCAGCATCAGCAGGTTGCCTTTTAAGCCGTTGGCAAAATAAATGGGCGAACTTTTGCGGTAAGCCTGCTCGTCGGTAAATGGTTCATTCAGGATATTGGAGGTATACTCATGGTTATAGTGCGCCCAATCGGTTACCGAGCGGATAGCGCCGCCTGCCGAAAAAACATCCGGCTCGGTAAACATGGCCATCAGCGTAATAAAACCGCCGTACGATCCGCCGTACAAACCCACATGTTTAGGGTTAACGCCATATTTATCAACCAGCAATTTCACACCGTCAACCTGGTCGGTAAGGTCTTTTCCGCCCATATGGCGATAAATGCCTGTACGAAAATCGCGGCCATAGCCGGCGCTTGCGGTATAATCGATATCTAAAACCGTATAACCATTATCGGCCAGCATATTGTTAAACATATACTCGCGGAAATAGTGGCTCCAGGAGTAGGTTACGTTTTGCAAATAACCCGCGCCATGCACAAATACCACCGCCGGTTTTGCCGGGTCCTGTTTTTCAGGCTGATATAGGCGGGCGTAAACATCGGCGCCGTAACGGTTTTTAAAGCTGATGATCTCCGGAACGCGCCATGGGTAACTCAGGTATTCGGCCGATACCGAGTTGGTTATTTTAACGGCCTTTGCGCCGGGCTTATTGGCCTGGATATACAATTCCCATGGCCGGTTGGAGTACGAATAACGTATAGCCAGCCATTTTTCATCGGGCGATAAAGTAACTTCATTGCCGCCCTTCATCCCGGTAATTTTAACCGGTACGCCACCGCTAACCGGGATGCTGTAAAAATGAGTAATACCTGGGTGATCGATATTGGCGGTGAAGTAAAATCTCTTTTTATCATTGCTCAGTTGCAGGGTTTGCACTTCCCATTTTCCGTTGGTGAGTTGTTTTTTTGTACCGTTTTCCACATCAACCACATAAATGTGCGAGTAGCCGCTTGCTTCGCTCTGGTAGTAAAAATGGGTAGCGTCAATAAAGCCTGCATTGCCGGGATCATCAATGCCCGGTCCGCCAATCCAGGCTTCATCCCGCTGCCGGTCAAGCAAACTTAGTTTTCCGCTCACCGGGTCGAGCCGCATGATCCAGCAATCTTTATTATCCTGCGATGAAATGATCGCCACGGCATTGCTGCCGCTTTCGTTCCATAAAATACCATCAACGGTTACGGGCCTGTCGGCATTTTGCTTTTGGCGTTCTTGTAGCTCACCGGGGTAATCTTTCAGGTAATCGGGCAAATCTTTGATGCCTGGAATTTCTGATGTGATGATCGGGTAATAAGTGTCGCGGCGTTTATCGTAAACAAAAGTTTCGGATGTTGAAGAAGCGCGGCCAACTTTCGGGCGGTTAGGGATATCCTCGGTAAAGCCCGAGGCCGTTACATAATTAGGTACAATAGCATTCTGTACGCCATTGGCACGTTTGGTGAGGCGGTAGGTGATAAACCGGCCATCCGGGCTGATCTTAACCTCGCTTACCCTTTTATCGCCGGTTACAATCTCCTTTAATTTTTCGGGTTTAAGCAATTCAGTTTGGATCGAATCTTTCTTTTCTTCTTTGGCTTGCTCTTTAATAATATCAAACAGTTCCAGTTGTTGTTTTTTAAGCCACTGCTCCTGCTCGTTAGGTTGCTCTTTGTCTTTTTTATCGCTTGCAGCCCGCACAAAATTGGTAAGCTGCAGCAACTCGCCTGTTTTCAGGCTGATGATAAACAGGTTATTATCTGATCGATAAATAATTTTCGTTTCGTCGCCGCTAAAGGCAGGCGCGGTTTCTGAGGCTACGGTGTTGGTAAGGCGGGTTGTTTTATTAGTTTTTAAGTCGAACAGATAGAGGTCGCCATTTTTGCTGAACACTTTTTGGCTATGCTTTTTGTTCCAGCCGCCGTTATCGGTGCTTAGGCCGCGCTGCTCCGCAATGCTTACTTTTTGGGCCCGGTTATCGGCAGCGCTCACGGCGTATAGTACCGCGTCGCCTGAGGCATCATCATTCCATTTAAAATAGATCTTTTTGCTGTCGTCGGCCCAATTGATATCGGAGGGCGATACGCCGATCCATTTCGGGTCGCGCATAATTTTTTCAACGGTTAACGTATCCAGTTTCTGGGCAAAGGAAGTCGCCGCCGGTAAAAGCAGCATGAGGGCTAACAGTTTTTTCATATCAACTTAAAACGCGCAATTTAGCAGTTTAGGTAATGATTGCTATTTAAAATCAATTAATTCAGGGAAATTGCTTTAAACTTTTTTGTGATATTGATCGATGACGAAATATCTTCTGCGGGTGCAAAGTCGCCTACTTACCGTGCGAATAAAATGTTTCACTACGTTTAACATGACAAATTGGTCTTTTTGGATGATGAATATGATTGCATCGCAAGGCCATCACATTGTGTACGTTTAAAATGGTTACTATTATTTATAGAAGTTTATAAAGAATTTTTCACACGAATTATCTTTTAAGTCGGAAACAATTAAACGAATTACACGAATGGTCATTTTTCCATTATTGTATTATTCGTGTAATTCGCTAATTCGTAACAATTCGTGTGAAAATTTTTAAGCTATTTATATATCGATAATTTTGTGACGGGTGCAATTAATTGTTACAAAATGGAACTACAGGGCAACGGTTTCTTATTGCGGGGATGGCAAACAGGCGACGAAGCATCATTACAGAAACATGCCAACAACCCCAAAGTGCCGCTGTTTTTGCGCGACAGGTTCCCTCGCCCCTATACCATGGATGACGCCAAATTCTGGATTAACCGGGCCCAAAACCAGCCGCAGCTTACCAACTTTGCCATCATCGTTAACGGCGAAGCATGCGGGGGTATAGGTATTGAACTGATGAGCGGCGAAAGCCGCATAACCGCCGAAATGGGCTACTGGCTTGGTGAAGAACATTGGGGTAAAGGGCTGATGACCGAAGCCGTTAAACTTGTCACAGCCTACGCTTTTGAACATTTCCCGCTTGAACGTTTAGAGGCAGGTGTTTATGATAAAAATACCGCCTCCATGCGGGTGCTTGAAAAAGCTGGGTATGTTAAAGAGGCGATTCTGCACCGTTCGGTTATAAAAAATGGCGAGGTGATGGATAAGCATTTACATAAAATATAATAATTAATTACACAAATTTGTTGTATCTTAAAAAAAGAGAGATAATCATGTCAAGACCTGTATTAAAAGTAGGAAACTACACCCCTGAAGAAATCAAGGCACTCTTTCGGGATGATGAGAAGTATACAATAGGTATTCGTTTATATGCAGTTTATCAGGTAGCTAAGGGTCAACCAAGTAGAAAACTGGAAGATTTATATAACACGAGTTTTAAACAAATAACCAATTGGGTGCATCGTTTTGAAAAGGAAGGGGTAGCCGGGCTGAAAGATAAGCCAGGCCGCGGGCGGACAGCCTGCCTTAGTCAGGAGCAACGGGAACGGCTTAGTAATTTACTTAGCAAAGAACCACCAGCAGACCACGGGTATAATAGTGCTACCTGGACAGGTCCTATGCTGTTCGACTTAACAAAGTCACTCCCAATGACAATGAAAAGCTACTTCAAATTAAAAAAACTATTAAACTGTCCAATTCAGACAACTTACAACCCTAATAATGCCTTTATTTTAGCCAATACCTCATCTATTTTTTCATTCAGATCTTTGGATACTTTCAGGTAGTATGTAAAAGCAAGATAGATAATTGACGTAACACCGCTTCTCACCAAAACATCGAAGTAAAAGTTCGGCATTCGCCAAAAAAACTTTCCTACAACCAAACTGACAAGCGAAATGCCAATAACCAGTAAATGCTTATAAGTGAAGGGCTGCATTTTAAAGCGGATTTTTATATAAAACCAGGTAAAAAAATTAACCCCGCTTATAGCAAGCAGGTAAGATATTGCAGCTCCCATTCCTTTGTATTTGGGGATGAGGATATAATTTAAACCAACACAAAATACTGACGCAACCAATACAACGATAGTAACAAGTTTATATTTATGAGATGTGGTTAAAATGTAGGTATTTAATCCTCCCGTTATATCAACCAAAAATCCCAAACCAATAACCAGGAACAAACTAAAATACTTCGGGTCGGTAAAATCCTTGTTGTGCGCAATCGCATATAAGTTCTCACGGTTAATGATAATCCCAATAAAAAGCAGGCATCCAAAAATCATTTGTATAATAGATGTTTTTGCATATAGTTGGGCTATAACGGGCAAATTATTTGAGCGCCACGCATCAGCTACTATAGGATAAGTGGTACGACCAAGAGCTTGAGCCGGTACGCTTATCAGTATTGCTATATTAAAATACCAGCTATACACGCCCTGTACATCATCGCCCGCAATGGAGCTTAACATTAGCGTATCAACTTTTTGAAGCAATACATAAACAGTACCTGATATAAGGATAAATGTACCGAAGCTCACCAGCTCTTTCTTACTGATTTTTGAAAAACGCCTGTCAGTTAATCGTAAATCGAATTTACCGCTTGCCATTATACTGATCAGCAAAAGCAGCGATATCAACCCATTGGCAGCTATATAAATAAAAATAAAATCGCGGAAACTGATCCAATGTAAAGCTATCATGACGAGGGCTCCGGTGGTAAGCAACCGCAATAAAATGTTTTGTAAAAAATTGGAGTAGATGGTTTGATAAATCACCCTTCCGGTCATTTCCAGGTAATTAAACGCTACTATAAAAAATGATAAGGGTATCATATAATAATAATACCTTTCAAAAAAAACGGAGTTATGATAGGCTCCTAATATAACCGGCTTAAAAATGATGTAAATAAAGGTGGCTGCTGCAAAACCAATGGCGGAAAAACCGGCAACGAGGTGCATAAAGCCATTATGCCTGTTATCATCAGTACGATAAAACGGGAAATATTTTGCAATAATACTCGGTACTCCCATGGATGAAAGCAGTGAGTACATTACCGATAAGCTTACCACCAGTTGATAAAACCCATATTCGGCCGGGGTGGTAAAAAACGGAAACAATAAAACGGTATTGATATAGGCCACTACCATCCCTCCGTACGACAAGAAGGTGTTTTTATAAGCCTGCTTTTTTACAATCCCCATTTAAGCATTATTTACTTAAGCTTTATTGCTGGTATAATTTATCCTGTTCAGCAATGAAGGCAGTTTACGATCTTGAAAATATCCATCAGCAGTTTTCCATGCATCTTCCAAACTTGCTTCTCCGTTAATAACAATATTAACGGAGATTTTAACAAGGTAATTAACAGCGCTGCAAGAAGAAAATTGCTCCATCGGGTAGTAGCATAATATAATTCCTCACCTTGTTACACATGTCAAACTGTAGCCTTTTAAAAAAAAGCGCATAAATTAACAATGCCCAAGTCTTGTTTAACGAGGTTGCAATCCATTTTTTTGACGGCTTTGTGCGCCGATTTATTTAACATATTAATGCTTTTTTATTGATTGTTTAAGTATGATAGTCAACTTTTCTATCCTATCGTTTATATCATAGTTCTTACGGATGTGCGCCGCTTCCTTTTTCCCTAACCCGGCAGCAAGGTTAACATCCGATGCTATTTTAATCATATAGCCGGCCATGCCCTTAATATCGTGTTCGTCTACCAGGTATCCTGTTTTACCATTAATAACAGCCTCCTTAATACCCGCATGCTTTGTACTTACAATCGCAAGACCCGCCGAGCCTGCTTCAAGTATAGTATTAGGAGTACCTTCCATATCGCCATCGGCGGCGGTTACAGAATGTTGTACAAAACAGCGCATATTTTGCATTAATTTATTAATGCCGTCGGCTGTTAATACGCCTGTTAAGGTAACATAATCAGTTAAATTTAACTGTTTTACAAGTACCTCCACATCGTTAAAGAGCGGTCCTTCTCCCACCATCCATAAACGGGCTTGCGGATAATTTTCATGCACCATTTTAAAAGCCAGAACAATGGATGCAGGCGATTTTTTTTCAACAAACCTTCCTACCGACAAAAAATTAACAGGCGATTGTGATATATCGATCTGCGGAAATTTGGCCGCATCAACTCCATAAGGATTAAGGACAATTTTTTCGGCAGGCGCGCCGAGGGTTATCAAAGCCTCAATCATATCCTGAGAAACCGCCACTATCGCCGAGCAATAAGAAAATGCTTTCCTGTATAGTTCGTTATATGCACTTACAGTGGGTTTATGGTGTGCGTCCGCGCCATGAAAATGTATAACCAATGGAACATCAGCAAGTTTACATGCACCGGATACCATAGCGCCCACCATGCCGTACTCCGCAAGTACAACATCTATCTTATTAAATTTCAAATATTGAGCTAAGGCTCTCGTTCGTACGCCAATTTCTTGCTTTTTGAATATCCTTTTTTGAATAAGATAACTCAAAAGTCCGATTTTAGATTTGATGATAAACTTCCCAGCGTCATCGCAAAGCGGAAATGCCCCGCCATAAAGCACTTTTTTATTCGCCTGTATCCTGTCAACATGTGCTTGTATAAAGGTTTCTGAAAAAGCGCTTTTGTTGGGCTTTATAATGCATAAATTAAACTTATCCATTACAAAGTACTCAACGGTTTTTGAGCTATCACTACATATAATGACGCATCCCTGTCACGTTGCGGTTGCGAATGTATCTTATCAAACAAACGGATAAAACTTTGCATTACAAAAGCGAATGGAGGGGCCAAAAACTTGGGAAGTTTTAATAGGATAGCATCTTGAAACAGTTGTATACCGCTTGCAGCAAGGCCCATGATACCATGAAATGAGGTAATTTTGAAACCTTCAGCCTCTATAGTTTTACGAAGACCGGCACTTGTCCACCGCCAGTAATCGTACGGAGTGGGATGATAATACCAGTAACCATGCGTTGTACATATTATACTACCTCCAGGTTTTAAAATCCGTAAAGCTTCAGATAGATAGCTATGTGGTGAATCCACGTGTTCCAATACCTGGTTAGAGAGTACAATATCACAAAAATTATCGGGCAGGGTGGTTTTGCTGTCGTGATCTATATGATAATCTGCAAGTGGATTGATATCAAGATCCACGCCGATATACTTACCTACCATCGGTTCAATAACCGATTTATAGGGCATATCGCCACAGCCAAAATCAATAAGGGTAAGGCTTTTATCAGCAGCAGTTAAATCCTGCATTACCTTTAAAGTTGCATTACGCAGTTTGGTTAAATGTACATATCGCGTTGAAAAAAGCGTAGGGTTTAGCCTGCTATTGCTACTCATATCCCACAAAAATACATGTTTTTTGCGGATTGTTAAAAATACTTACAGCCACAAAGCACTCATAACAGTTTCGGTGAAAATTGTATTAATTACTTTAAATTCGGTTCTTCTTCTTAGCTGCTTTAGTAACTATCATAACCACCCCATTTGTAGCTTTACTGCCATAAATAGCCGTTGCCGATTTATCTCGCAGCACACTGATACTTTCAATATCAGACGGGTTGAGTGTATTTACCGCGACGGGAGTTTTTTGCACAAACCCGTCTATGATGTATAATGGTTGGGCGCCGGTATTAACACCCTTTAAATTGAGCACGTATTTTGTAGTATCCTTACGCAACTGGCCAGCAAATGATGAAGTTGAATTAGCGCCTTCCACCACGCCGGTTTTATTGTCGCCGGTTTTCTCCTTTTTATCGTCGTCTGCCAACGTAAAACTTATCGGTACACTGTACTGTACTTTTACCGGGCGGCCGTTTTGGGTTCCGCACTTCCAGGCGGGTGAAAGCTTAAGCACCCTTACCGCTTCCTCATCGCAGCCGGCCCCAATTCCTCTAACCACTTTCATATCGGTTAACGATCCGTCCTTTTCAACTACAAAGGTAATGATCACCCTGCCCTGTATATTGTTTTCCCTGGCTGCCTTCGGATATCTGAGGTTGGCTGCCAGGAACTTACTAAAGGCTTCAATCCCTCCGGGAAACTCCGGCGCCTGCTCAACAGCCGTAAAAACCGGTTCTGATATGATTTTCCCTTTAATCTCCGATACTGTATCAACCCGGGGCATATCATCAGGAGCGAGCGAAAAATTTATAGGTACCGAATATTGCACCCTAACCGGTCGCCCATTTTGTATCCCCGGCTTCCATTTTGGCGACAGGGCAATCACGCGCATAGCTTCGTTATTCAATTCACCGGTAATTCCCCTTACAATTTTTTCATTGGATAGTGAACCATCCTTTTCAACAATAAAAGTAATGATTACCCTGCCTTGTATCTTTTGCTCGCGGGCCGTTGCTGGATATTTAATGTTTCGGCCTAAAAATTTGCCGAAAGCTTCAAGCCCGCCCGGAAATTCGGGTACGTTTTCAACAGCGGTAAAAACTGCTGTCGTATCGGAATCAGCTACGCTGTCATTGTTGGCAGGCAGCGGCTCATCAATAGTAATTTCGGCTACTTTACTGGCCGGGGTTTCAAAAACTTTATTGGCATTGGTATTGATCACCGCAACAGCATTACTGTTATTAATAGTAGCCGATGATAAGATCATCATCAACATAAACAATGGCGCCGAAAGCCCGTATTTAATGAGTTTAATTCGCTGCGAGTTGTTTTTTTGCAGCATCATGATGCGGGCCTTCAGCATGCTTTTGTTAAAAAACGGGTTAACAAGGTTGTGCGTGGGGGTATGAAATGTCTGGCTTAACAGCAGCATCGCATAATCGGCCTTATTGGTGCCTGCTTCAATAGCCTGCCTGTCGGCAATAAACTCGTGAATATGTTTAATGGCCATGCGGTAAAAATATACCACCGGGTTAAACCAGTTTATAATCATCACCAGTTCAACCAGCAATACATCGGCCGAGTGCCACTGCCGGGCATGCACATCCTCGTGATTGGATATGGCTTCATGCACTTCACCGTCGGCGTTTAATTTCACTGTTTTGAAAAAAGAGTACGATACAGCGGGATCGGGCTGGTTGATTACTTTTTTAAGCTTGATTAATTGCCAGATGAGCCTGGCCGACAAAAACAGGATACCGGCCATGTAGATGATAAACAGAATTTGTCCTATGCTTACCGGCGACTCTTCGATCGGCCTAAACCCATACACCAGTACCGGGCTGTTATACAAAGTATATTTTACCTGCTGCGTTATAAACAGGTTTTGCACCCAGCTGGCCTGGATAACGGGAATCATGAACGATAAAACGGCGGCACTTACCAGGTAAAGCCTGTTAAGCTGAAAAAAAGTTTCCTTACGCAATAACAACACATAAAACCCGTAAAACAGCAACAGGTATATATTTACCAACAACAGATATTGCCACCAGCCCATGATTATTTTTCTTTTAGTTTTTCAATCAGTTTCATGATCTCATCGGCCTCCTTCAGGTCGATCTTTTCCTTCTTCACAAAAAATGAAAACATGCGGTTAACCGAGTTATCAAAATAACCGCTCAGCAACTTATCTGCAGCAAAATCCTGGTATTGCTCTTTGCTGATCACCGGATGATACTCATGACTTTTGCCATAGGCCGTATGCCCCACAAAACCTTTGGTTTCCAAAATCCTGATAATGGTTGATACCGTGTTATAGGCTGGCTTCGGCTCGGGTAACTGGTCTATAACATCTTTAACATACCCTTTTTTCAGCAGCCAAAGCACTTGCATAATCTGCTCTTCTGCGCGGGTTAACTCTTTAATTTCCATGTGCGTACTTTAAATATTAATACCTCGTGTATTAATTTGATTGATCGGTTAAACTAAGTTAAGGCATATACCTCAAATTAACAACTAAATTTTTAGTTTTTAATTTGATAAACTTTTAATCGCCATCTTCGTTGAGTTACTTCATACACCATTTATAAATGAATATAACATTTCATGGCGCTGCCCGCAACGTAACCGGCAGTAAGCATTTGATAAAGCTGAACGATGGCACCGGTATTTTGCTTGATTGCGGGATGTTCCAGGGCCTGGGCGAGCAAACCGAAGAAATGAACGAACACTTTGGCTTCAACCCCAAAAAGGTTAACCACCTGATCCTGTCGCACGCGCATATTGACCATTGCGGCCTGATCCCTCGTTTGGTTGCCGAGGGCTTTGAAGGTAATATTTATTGCACCCCGGCCACCATGGATCTCACCCGTATCCTGTTACTTGATTCGGCCAAAATCCAGGTACAGGATGTTGAATACGACAATAAGCACCGCGCGCGCAAGGGCCAGCCGCTGCTTACGCCATTGTATACAGAGGAGGATGTAACAGAGGCCTTGCACCTGTTTAAAATTGTTGAATACGGCGAAGAATATGTGCTCAACGAAAATGTAAAATTCAATTTTACTGATGCCGGGCATATTTTGGGCAGCGCGGCTGTACATCTCAGTTTGGTTGAGGACGGCAAAACCCATCGTGTTTCGTTCAGCGGCGATGTTGGCCGCTATGGCGATATGTTATTGAAAAACCCGCAGCCTTTTGAGCAGGCTGATTATATCTTATTAGAATCCACCTATGGCGATTCGCTGCATAAAGAACTCGGCCCCATTGAAGATGCCCTGCTCGATATCATCAAGCAAACCTGCGAGATTAAAAAAGGTAAGGTTATTATCCCGGCTTTCAGCGTTGGCCGCACACAGGAATTGCTTTATGCGTTGAACCAACTGGAGCTAAAAGGCGTTTTACCAGATATTCCGTTTTATGTTGATAGCCCGCTATCTGAAAAAGCGACACAGGTTTTGATGAACCATACCGAAGTGTATAATAAAAACGTGCAGGAAGTTTTAAAAGTTGACGCTAACCCGTTCGGTTTTAAAGGACTGAAATTTATTGAGAGCGTAGAAGAATCAAAGGAGCTAAACGACGACCCGCGACCTTGCGTTATCATATCCTCATCGGGCATGGCCGAAGCCGGGAGGGTAAAACATCACATCAAAAACAATATCAACAATCAAAAAAACACCATTTTAATGGTTGGTTATTGCGAGCCCAACTCATTAGGCGGCAGGTTGCTGCGCGGCGACCATGAGGTGCATATTTTTGGCGAGATGTATGAGGTGAAAGCCGAAGTACAATCAATCAAGTCCATGAGCGCCCACGGCGATTACGATGACCTGCTTCATTTCGTATCCTGCCAGGACCCAGCCCTTGTGAAAAGCGCTTTTCTTGTGCATGGTGAATACGAGGTACAACAACATTTTGCAGATAAGTTAAGGCAAAAAGGATTTAAGCAGGTAGAGATCCCCTATCAGCATCAAAAAGTTGAATTAAAATAAACGGGAAAATATTCTTTTATTCATGGAAAATTTTCCATATTTGTATAGAGCAATTTTTGGTTTATGGAAACCCGCAAACAACCCACAAATAGTGCTAAAAAGCCTGTTCAATATAAAACCGAGCCCATAAAAGCCGGCATTTTAAATGATTTTCAGGAGCCATACATCACTATGCCCCGTTATAACGATGCCATCAGCCTGCTGGATACATCAAAAAAAGGCCTTGAGGCTAAAAGCGCCCTTGATTTTCTGGCGCTTTCTGGCTTTACGCAGGATGAGTTCCAGGAAACCTTTAAAACTACTGTAAAAACCATTCAAAACCATGTTAACAGGCAATTAAAGCTTGATGCATCGTTAAGTGAAAAACTGCTTAAAGCATTCGCGCTGTTTGATAGCGGCATTGAGGTATTTGGATCGGCACAGGCTTTTCAGCAATGGTTACACACGCCTGCCTATGGGCTTGGCAACCGTTTGCCTTTTGATTTAATGGATACCATTACCGGCATCCAGCTCATCGACGAAGAATTAACCCGTATCCAATACGGAGACCTGGCCTAAGCCATATGCTGGTATACAGGATAGCGCTTGCTAAATACGCGAACAAACTGGTAGCCTCGGGGCGGGCCGCCCGCTGGAACCCCAATGACGTGGATATGATCTATACTGCTTCAAGCAGATCATTAGCCTGCCTTGAAAATGTGGTGCATCGTAACCAACTGGGATTAAACCTTGCGTTTAACGTGATGACTATCGAAGTACCGGATAACCTTAAAATAACTACTATTAATTTAAATACGCTTAAGCCCGATTGGAGCAACTTTAACCAGATGCGCTTTACCCAAACAATAGGCGAAAACTGGATCAAAGAACAAAAAACCGCTATACTGGCCGTACCCTCATCAATTATTGAAGAGGAATTTAATTACCTGCTTAACCCTAAGCATCAAGATTTTGGGGCTATCAAACTCATCAGATCCGTACCGTTTGTTTTTGACCAGCGGATAAAGCAATAAAAAAGGGATACCCGGCCGGGCATCCCTTTTTGTTAACTATTATCTTGCCGCCTGGGGCTTAGGCAACTCCTTGCGCGGAATCATTTCGGCGCGCTGTGAGGTATGATATACAAACGAAGCCACAATGGTTGCAGCCTGTTTAAGGTCATCTTCTATCAGGCGATCATAAGTATCCTGGTTGCTATGGTGGGTACGCGAACCATAATCGATAGCATCCTGAATAAACTGAAAACCAGGGATCCCTACCGCGTCAAATGAAAGGTGATCAGTACCGCCGGTATTCCGGATAGTGAGTGTTGTAGCACCCAGATCCTTAAACGGCTCTAACCATGCCTTGAAAATAGGAGCGGCAGCCGAATCGCCCTGTAAGTAAACGCCGCGGATTTTGCCGGTGCCATTATCCAGGTTATAGTATGCCGAAAGCTTAGCCTGCTCAGGTTTTAATTCCATGGTTTTGGGATCGCCGAAATGGTTGGCTACATAGCCGCGCGAGCCGAATAAGCCCTGCTCTTCCGAACTCCATAAAGCAATACGGATGGTGCGTTTGGGCTTAAAGTTTATGGCTTTCAAAATACGCATTGCCTCCAGCATCACCGCGCTGCCTGCAGCATTATCGGTTGCGCCGGTGGCCGCATGCCACGAATCGAGGTGACCGCCAATCATTACCACCTGGTCTTTCAGCTTCTTATCAGTACCCGGAATTTCGGCAATAACGTTGTAGCCTTGCAGATCGTCGGTAATAAAACGGGTTTTAATTTCAGCCTCCAGTTGTACAGGCTGTCCGCCTTTCAACAAGCGTAAAATGCGCTGATAATCTTCACTGCTGGTTTCCAGTTCGGGAGCAACCGCTTTGGCGGTATCAGCATACGATGCGCCATTAGTGGTAAACACGGTTCCGTCCGTGCCACGCCCCTGGCTTAACACCAGGCCAACTTTTTCATCAACCAAAAACTGGCTTAAAGCAGTTCTGAACGCGCGCAGCTTCCGAAAGTTTGCCATTTGCGCAGCATTAGGATCAGTAGCATTGCGGCGTGGACCGGCAGGCGTTGCTTTGGCACCAGCCATTTCGGCAAGCTCTTCATCGGTATAGCGGGCAGCATCTGCTTTCCAGGTACGCTCGGTTGGCGCCTTGGTATCAAATATCACAATTTTACCGGCCAGTTTACCCTTATACTGTTCAAGCTCGGCAGCCGAATCGGCTTTTAAAACCATTACGTCGCCTTTAATTAAGCCATCGGTACCGGGTGTCCAGGCTTTAGGGATAGCAATAATGGCGTGATAATAAGGCACCGTAATGGCAGCATAGTTTTTTTGCACTTCCCAGCCTTTGCCAAACTTACCCCAGGCTTCGAGTTTAGCGTTGCTCATACCCCAGGTTTTAAGCTGGTTAACGGCCCATTTCTGGGCGCGTATTAAACCCGGCGAGTTTGCCAGGCGGGGCCCCGAAACATCAGTAAGATAGAAGGCCGTTTCCATCACTTTTGAATGGTTAAGTCCTTCATCCCTTATCTTTTGCACCATCGCTGCATCAACGGGCTCCTGGGCTAATGCCGGCATTGCAATACCGGCCGCAATAAAACACGAAAAAAGTAGTTTTAAATTCATAGTGAATAAATTATAAGATCAGTTCAGTCAATAACAGACCTATTATAATAAATTAAACCTGACCGGATGTTGATTTAACAAAGTTTTTACAAGGCCTGTAGTTTATACGTTATATTTGGCTTATGGGTAATTACAGATTAGACAGGACGGCATTTAAAGCCCGAACCGCAAAAGAGGCTGCAAACCATAGTATTTACTACAAAGATTTGACATGGCAAGAGCGTTTACGTATCGCCAACTATTTAAATAGTGTTGCCTACAACTATCCGGAAAATGAACCGCCAAGGTTAGATCGAACAGCGTTTAGCATCAGAAAAATAAAACCCTGATATTAATTGATAAGCAGTTTATATCCACGGCCATGCACGTTGATGATTTCCACGTTCGGATCATCTTTAAGATACTTGCGGATCTTGCTTAAAAACACGTCCATGCTACGCCCGTTAAAGTAATTATCATCATGCCAGATGTTAAGCAGGGCTTCTTCGCGGGTAAGCACTTCGTTTTTACGCATGCAAAGGAGGCGTAACAACTCGGCTTCTTTGGTGGACAGCTTTTGCTGGCTATCGCCAATCATAATCATCTGCGATGTATAATCGAACGTGTATTTGCCGATATTGAACGAGGTTTGCTTCTCCTCTTCTTTTTTACCGGCATTGTCGGTGCGCTTTAGCAGGGCATTTATCCGGAGCAGCAGCTCTTCAATGCGGAATGGTTTGGTGATGTAATCATCGCCCCCGAGATTAAAAGCCTGGGTTTTATCCTCGATCATGCCTTTGGCTGTGGCAAAAATAATAGGCACCCCGGCATTGATCTTGCGGATATCCTTGCCGAGGGTAAAACCATCTTTTTTGGGCATCATCACATCCAGGATCAGCAAATCATAGGTTTGTTTGGTAAAAGCGCGCAGGCCTTCTTCACCATCCTTACATAAAACCACATCAAATTTGCCTTTTAACTGCAGGTAATCCTGTAATAACAACCCCAGGTTGGCATCATCCTCAACAAGTAGTATTTTTTTCATATATTATAAGTCCGGAAAGTCGGAAAGTCCGCAAGTCCGAAAGTGTTTCTTTTTTGTCCGGAAGTCCGCATGTCCGGAAGATTTTTTGCCTGGAAGGTTTTTTAAATGGAACAACCTGCAATCCTTTCTTTCGGACATGCGGCCTTTCCAACTTCCGGACCCAAAGCCTACGCCACCGCGAACTTCAGCTCAAACTCCGATCCTTTATCTTTTTCTGATTTTACGCCAATGGTACCGTTAAGCCGTTTCACTATGGTATTCACATAACTTAACCCAAGCCCAAAGCCCTTAACGTTATGCACGTTGCCGGTGGGGATACGGTAAAACTGCTCAAATATCTTCGTTTGCTGATCGCGGCTCATGCCAATACCCTTATCGGCTACCCTGATCACTACCTGTCCGCTTTTAATGGCTGTGCTTATGGTAATATCGGGCGCTTCATTGCTGTATTTAATAGCGTTATCAATCAGGTTGTACAACACGTTCGAAAAATGCAGTTCATCAGCAATAATAAAAGCATTTTCGGCGTCAAGGTGCAGGGTGGTTTTGGCACCGCACTTCTGCAACTTCAGCGACATGCTATCCAGCACTACCGAGATCATCTCATTTACATCAACCGGCTTTTTATCCAGTTTAAAATCATTACGCTCAATGCGGGCAATATTCAGTACCCTTTCAATATGGCTGCCTAAACGGGCGTTTTCTTCAAAAATGATATTGGCCAGGCGCGAAACCCGGGCTTTATCTTCGGCTATTTCATTATCCCTCAAGGCTTCGCTGGCAATCATAATGGTTGATACCGGCGTTTTAAACTCGTGGGTCATGTTATTGATAAAATCGATCTTCATTTCTGATATTTTTTTCTGTCTCAGGATAGAAAAAATCGTGTAACCGAAACAAATGATCAATACCATGGTCAAGCCGCCTGTTGTAGCCATAGTAGCCGTCATGTTACTCAAAATAAGCGAGTTTTTTTGCGGGAAGGATAACATGATCTTTCCGGGGTCATTAATCACCTCTTTGGTAAAAATCGGGGTTTGATAAGTATTGGCGGCTGTAAATACCGGCGGCTTATCGCTCTGGCTGTCGCTGGCGTTCGAAAAAATGAGCGAATCGCTGTTGGCTGTACTTATCTCGTAGCTAAATGGCAATGTTATTCCGCGGTTATGCAGCTCGAACCGCAATAATGAATCGATCCAAAGCGGGTTGATACGCTTGTTCAACGGCTCGCCGGATTTACGGTATTCTTCGGCAAGGTTTTCAATAACGGTTGGTTTGTTACCGGCCAGGTGTACTTTTTCGAGCGAATCAACCTCCAGCATTTTTTTGATCTGCAACAACTGCTTTTCCTTTTGCTTACGGGCCTGTTCCTGCACCCAAAGCGGGTTAATGCGTGGCACCGAAATCATTTGCTTGCCAAATTGAGGGTCGACATAAACATACCTCAGCGTATCGTATTTATGCAGCTTTTTAGGGCGTGTAATACGGCGCGTAATATGCGTACGTACAATTTCGGGCGTTAACTGCTCATGCACTACGCCAAACTCGTCGGTATATTCTTCAACATGTACCTTAAAATCAACGGTGCCTTCAGTTTGTAAGAGGGTATTTAACTGATCATCCATTTTTTTATGGTTGATCATCCGCTGTAAACTATCGCGGAGCATGGCTATCCGTTTTTCGCGGGCAGAGGGTTTCTTTTTCTTGCTTCGGGCTTTTATAGTTGTAACCGCAACTCCCCCTCCTTCTTCACTATCAGTAATAACTTTACTAACCGGCTGGGTTTTGGCCTTTAAAAAATTATTGGCATCCTGGCGGGTTACTTTATCAACAACGCTGTTGAGCGACTCGCGCACAGACCGGTCAAACAAATCGGATTGCATCTGGTACGATTGCCTCAGGAAATAAAATTGCATGGCTACCACGCTCAAAAGCGCGAAACCCATTAAGCCAATAATTAAACCTATGCTCCTCTTCTTCATTTGTTAACATACAAAATTATCTGAAATCCATTTACAAAGCTGCCTTTTAACAATATTTAACAATTAGCGCTTTTGTTAAAAGCCTGTTTAATATGGGTTTATTGCATTCAACTTAACGGCCGATATAAAGTTTCCAAAAAATCCGGATAAAAACAGAAGGCCCCCGAAAAACGGAGGCCTTCTGCAATTTTGGGTATCTGTAAATATTAAAATGGCAGGTCGTCATCATCGGCCGACGAGCTGATATCAGCCGAAGGCGCCGCGTATTGAGGCGCTGCCGCGGCACTGTTAGCAGCGGCAAGGGGAGTTATTCTCCATAACTGCAGCGAGTTGAAATAAGATTTTTTGCCGGTTTTATCTGTCCAGGGGCGGCCTCTTAAGTTGAATGAAACTTCAATATCATCGCCAACTTTTACGTTATCCAACAAATTGCAACGATCCTGTATCGCTTCAAACTTTAAATATTCGGGGTATTGAGGGTTCTCAATATATTCAAGTATAAGTTCGCGTTTTTTGAGCGATTCGGTTACTTGCTGGGTAGCCGACACTTCATGTACCTTACCTTTAACTTCCATAATTAGTGTTCAAATAATTTAAAATGTAAAGTTAATAGTAATGAAATTAAAATAGGGGCTTTTTAATTGTTAATTTTGCCAAATTAATATGCAAGTTTTCCACACAGAAAGTAAGATCATCATTACCTGTAACAAAAGATTATCGCCCTACCTGCAGCAGGAGGTTGAAGCTTTAGGGTATGAGCCAACCCGTGTTTTTAATACAGGCGTTGAGCTGCAGGGTACCGTTACAGATACCATACCACTTAATTTAAACCTGCGCTGCGGCAGCCAGGTACTATATTTATTAAAAGCATTTATTGCCAATGATCCCGCCGAACTTTACAACGAGCTGGTAACTATTGAGTGGGAAAAACTGATAGATTTTGCGGGATACTTCTCTGTAACCTCCAACGTAAACAACGAGCATATCTTAACCCCGCTGTTTGCCAATGTTAAGGTGAAAGACGCTATTGTTGACAGGATAAAATCCATAAAAGGTATCAGGCCTAATTCGGGCCCGGAGGTTAATAAAACCGTTGTGCATTTATACTGGCAGGATAACCGTGCCGAAATATTTTTAGATACATCGGGCGAAACGCTGGCCAAGCACAGCTACCGCAAAATACCGGGAAAGGCGCCTATGCTGGAAGCCCTGGCCACATCAACCATTATGGCTACCAACTGGGACAGGAAAAGCACTTTTATCAACCCCATGTGCGGCTCAGGAACGCTGGCTATTGAGGCGGCGTTGCTGGCTACTGATAAATATCCCGGCTTATTCAGGATGAATTACGGTTTTATGCACCTGTCAGGATACGACGAAACGGTATTTTTTGCCGAGCGCCGCGCGTTAAAGGATAAAGCGAAAAAAGAAACCAGCTTTAAAATCATCGCTACCGATATTTCGGCCGATGCCGTGGATGTTGCGCGTAAAAATGCCAAAACAGCCGGCGTAGAACATTTAATTGATTTTGCCGTTTGTGATTTTGAAGAAACTGACGTACCTGCCGAACCTGGTATTGTGATGTTTAACCCGGAATACGGAGAGCGCCTTGGCGTACACACCAAACTTGAAATGACCTATAAACGCGTAGGCGATTTCCTGAAAAAGAAATGCCTTGGTTACCGGGGTTATGTATTTACCGGCAATCCGGACCTGGCTAAAAAAATAGGTTTGAGAGCCGCCCGCAAAATTGAATTTTATAATGGAAAGCTTGATTGCCGCCTTTTTGAATACGAACTTTACCAAGGCAGCAAACGCGAGCCTAAACCCGAAAATTAAATGAAGAAGATTCTGTTTCTTATAGCGCTGGTATCATCATCCTTACTTACCAAAGCGCAAACACAACTGGCCTTCCCTTTCCAGGGCGGCAGCCCGATCATGAGCCGTTTTTTTAAAGACAGCCTCATCGTATCGCCCGAAATTATGAAAAAGAAAGCCGCGGGTACCGCGGTTTTTAAATTCACCGCGGATGATAAAGGCACTATCAAGAAAATAATTGTTTACTATGCCGATGATGCTGTTTTGGTTGTACCTATTATTGAGGCGCTCAAAAAATCTAACCATAAATGGATCATCCCCGATCATGAAAAGCTGCACGATTTTATACTGCCTTTTTCCATCAGCTTCAATACATCGGCAAACACCAGCAACGCAACTATTAAACAGGCTTTTGATTATTACAGCCAGCGCAAACCTATTATCACATACAACCAGGTGCCGTTAGAGGCGGCTACCCTGTTGCCAACTGTGCTCATCAGCTATGACCTCACTGAATAGACTGCTTTGCCCACTTATACCAGGCATTAAAGCGATAGATTGAAAAATTTATCGCTTTTTTTATGATTTTTTTATATAATATTAATTAAATCAAGTATTTAACCAAAAAGAAACTTACGTACAAAAACAGGCTTTATGTTTAGTATAAATTAAAAACATTAAAGCAATATTCCTTTTTATCTTTTTTTTCTCAAAAAAAATTGAAAAATAAAAAATCCGGTTACAAATTATTCTCGTTAATTACATCTGATAAATATGTAATTGAATGAAAGACATGCTGAATACCAGGATCAAGGCAATTGCCGCTAACATCAGGCATAGCAGGGAAGGGTTAAATTATACCCAGGAATACCTTGCTGCCAAGCTTAGTATCTCGCAAAACGCCTATAGTAAAATTGAATTGGGCTACACCAAAATCACTGTTGAACGTTTGTTTCAAATAGCAGCCATATTGGAGGTTGATGTGACCGAACTGATAAACCCAGGTAAAGTAGTAGCTGCTTAACGTTTTATACACATTACCATTGTTCCGTCTTTTGCTTGTTATCTTTGCAAAAGATGGAACATAACTCTTTAATATCCGCCACTATTAACTTTGTGCGCGATACCCTCAAAAATGCCGAAGGAGGCCACGACTGGTGGCATATTCACCGTGTGTGGACCAACGCCAAACTCATTAACCAAACAGAAAACACCGATCAGCTTGTAGTGGAGCTTGCCGCTTTGCTGCATGACATTGCCGATAGTAAATTTCATAACGGGGATGAAGAGATTGGTCCGCGTACTGCCGGTAATTACCTGCAAAGCATGAATGTTGATGCGGCTATTGTTGTGCATGTACAGCAAATTATCAGGCATATGAGTTTTAAGGCCAGCTTTGATCAACCTTCCTTCCACTCGCCCGAGCTGGCAGTGGTACAGGATGCCGACCGCCTTGACGCTATAGGTGCAATTGGCATTGCCCGGGCCTTTACTTATGGTGGCTTTAAAGGCCGCGAGCTTTACAATCCCGAAGTTAAGCCGAACCTTAACATGACGAAAGAGGAATATAAAAACACATCGGCCCCCACCATCAATCACTTTTACGAAAAACTTTTGCTGCTTAAGGATAAAATGAACACCGAAACCGGCAAAAAGCTGGCCGCGCAAAGGCATGCGTTTATGGAAACTTATTTAAAACAGTTTTTTGATGAATGCGATTTGAAGTAAAGTTGAAAGCGTACTTTTGCGGCAAATTGCTTTTATGAAAAAAATTTTACTTACTATAAATGCGCTGCTTACAGTGGCCCTGGCCTTTGGGCAGGACACCGTAAAAAAGCAGCGCTTTAACTTCCATTTCCAGCAAACGGTTATTACGCAACATAAACCGTCTTTCCATGCAGATTACACCGGGAATAACAGTTTGCTTACTACCTCAGAAACTCAAAGTTCAATAACTACCACGCTTTTTGGCGGCGCGAGATTATGGAAAGGAGCCGAAGCTTATTTCAACCCCGAACTTTCGGGCGGAGCAGGCCTGAGCAAAACTCTGGGTGCGGCAGGTTTTCCAAACGGCGAAACTTTTCGCGTTGGTAGCGCCGAACCTAAAATTTATATAGCCCGTTTATATTTTACCCAACGTTTTGAGTGGGGCAGGGAAAAAGATACCATCAGCGATGATGCCAACCAACTGGCAGGGCTTAAAAGCAAACGCTACTTTTCGGTTACAGCGGGCAAATTCGGCATGGCCGATTTTTACGACGGCAACGAGTTTAGCCATGATCCGCGTACGCAGTTTATGAACTGGAGCTTAATGGATAACGGCGCCTGGGACTATCCTGCCAACACCCGCGGCTACGTACTTGGCATCCATACAGAGCTGGGCCAGCCCAACTGGACCCTGCGCTTCGCCTTCACCATGTCTACAACTACAGCTAACGGCGCCATATGGGACCAGAAAATTGGCAAGGCCAATACGCAAACCATCGAGTACGAAAAACGCTACACCCTTAACGGGAAAAAAGGAACGGTACGCATCCTCGGTTTCCGCAACAATGGCAAAATGGGTAATTACCGGCAAGCCATAGCGCTTAGCCCCACTGCGCCCGTTGTTGATACCACCCAGGCCTGGGGAAGGTATAAATATGGCTTTGGCATTAGCGCCGATCAGTACCTAACCAAAGATTTTGGCGTATTTGCCAAAGCAAGCTATAATGATGGCAAAACTGAAACCTGGTATTTTACCGAGATCGACCGCTCGCTTAGCTTTGGCGGCGTGTTGAAGGGTACTTCATGGAAACGTGCTGATGACGAGCTGGGCCTGGCCTTTGTGGCCAACGGCATATCATCAGCCCACCGCGATTATTTAGCGGCAGGCGGTTATGGCTTCATTATCGGCGATGGTAAACTTAATTACGGCACCGAGTTTATTGCCGAGCTTGATTATAAAATTGACGCCTATCAAAAAAAATTCTGGCTTACCCCGGGTTACCAATTTTTGTTAAACCCCGCTTACAATAAAGACCGCGGACCGGTAAATGTGCTTTCGTTAAGGGCGCATATTGAGTTTTAAAATGACTTAATCAGCATCGGAACATTCAATTTTTTATCTGAGTGTTCCGATGTTTTATATATTTTTCGCTCTTGCTTACGCAGTTTTGAGATAATTCTCCTTCTTTTTTATACCCCGTTATTTCCGCGCTTCCACTCATTGCCAAAAACAATTAATTTGAATTTTTTATATTTTCAAAACATAAAAAATCTCTTTACCTGTAATTAAAACAGTGGCCTTGATTCAAAATTATGTTTCTTAATCCGAAAAGATTAACATACTGTTATTCTTTTATTTACGCGAAAATTTCACTCCTTTTTTGAGTATTTTAACAAGGCCGGATTTGCAGCCTTGTGTAAAAAGACCGGCTTTATAATTAATCATAATTTAATTTATCATCACCACTTTAAAAGAAAACCCCAAGCTATTTTAATTATGGAAAAAGTATCAGTTTACACCGCCGCATTTTTTTCATGGATAAGCACTTTCGGGCTTAATTTATTAAGCGCACTGCTTGTTTTTGTGATCGGTATTTATATTATTAACTGGCTTGGCCGTGTATTTAACACATCAATGGCTAAAGGAAAAATTGATGTATCGCTGCAATCATTTCTCAGCAGCTTAATGATGGCCGGTTTACGCGTGTTGTTGCTCATAACCGTTGCGGGTATGCTGGGCATTCAAACCACATCATTTGTTGCCATTATAGGAGCATTGGGTTTAGCCGTAGGCTTGGCCCTGCAAGGCTCATTGGCCAACTTTGCAGGCGGCGTACTGATCCTGGTTTTCAAACCTTTTAAAGTGGGCGATATCATCGAATCGCAGGGACAAAGCGGCGCGGTAATCGAAATCCAGATTTTTAATACCATATTGCTTACGCCGGATAATAAAACTGTGATACTTGCAAACGGTGCCGTATCAAACAATACCGTAGTAAATTATAGCAGGCATGGCAGTATCCGGGTGGATATTTCGTTGGAGATCGAGCCTCAAAACAACATGGATATTATCCGCCAGATAGCTATCGACGCTTGCCTGTCGCACCCGCTTGTTTTGGCCAACCCAGCCCCGTTGGTTAACCTGTCTAAAATAAACGAAGGCAAAATAGCCATAGGCATTTGCCCCTATACCAAAGCCCAGGATTACTGGACTGTGTTTTTCGGAGCCCAGGAATTAATAAAGAAAGCGTTTGATGAGCATAAAGTTGGCATGCCTGAGCCTCATTTTTATATTACCCAAAGACCTGTCCATACCACGGCGTTAAGTTAAACACTCCCCGGACTTATGCGTAAAGCTATGATGCTGTTCCATCAATAAGCAACAGCATCATAGCTTTATGATCATTTACTTTCTTCAGCCCCGGTTTTAGCCAATAACCTCGCGCTTTCGGCCAGTTTAATAAACTCGGCGCGATATCCCTCATTATCATCGCCCTTGGCGGCGCGCGCCATACGGATAGCCTGCCCGTAGCTTGCATTTTGCTTAAACTGCGAATCACGCAGCAGCATACCTATTTCGGCCACCGAAGCTGCAAATCGAAAATCGGCTGATGTAGCGTTCAAGGGCACGGGATTATCTTTTACCACAACCTGGCTCAGTTTGCTTTTCATCGATGCCGGCTCTTTGTACCTGAACTTAATGGTCATCATTTCATCAGCCGCCGAAGAATAATTAGCCTTAGCCGCTTTTTGATACTTAAGCGGATCAACACTTTGCGAATAATCGTCTTTAACACCGACAGGTACTATTTCATAAAAAGCGGTAACCGTATGGCCGGAGCCCATATCGCCGGCATCTTTTTTATCGTTATTAAAATCTTCTTTAGCTAAAACACGGTTTTCATATCCCAGTAAGCGGTAAGCCTGCACTTTGGCCGGGTTAAATTCAATTTGCAATTTAACATCCTTAGCAACCGTAAATAAGGTTCCGCCAAACTCGCTCACCAGGGTTTTACGGGCTTCGGTAATGTTATCTATATAGGCGTAGTTACCATTGCCTTTATCAGCCAGCACTTCCATTTTACTATCTTTATAATTACCCATGCCAAAACCAAACACCGAAAGGGATACCCCGCTTTCGCGTTCACGCTCTATAAGCTTTTCCATATCATCATCGCCCGAAGCGCCAACATTAAAATCACCATCTGTAGCCAGGATCACCCGGTTGTTTCCTTGTTTCATAAAGTTCTTCTCGGCGATCTTATAAGCTAACCTGATACCCTCGCCACCGGCAGTTGAGCCGCCCGCGCTCAGGTTGTCAATAGCATTGTTGATGGTTTCCTTTTGATCGCCGGGGGTTGATGCCAATACCTCGCCGGCCGCGCCCGCGTATACCACAATGGCAACCCTGTCTTTAGCGCGCAGCTGGTTAACCAGCATTTTTAATGATGATTGTACCAACGGTAATTTATTGGGCATATTCATCGATCCGGAAACATCTATTAAAAACACCAGGTTGGAGGCAGGCAGGTTTCCGGCAGGGATAGTTTTGGCTTTTAACCCTATACGGACCAGCCGATGTTTAGTATTCCATGGCGCGGCTGATAGTTCGGTATGAATAGCCACCGGATCATTATTTGACGGGCCGCTGAGATTATAATTAAAATAGTTAATCATCTCCTCAATGCGAACGGCATCGTACGGAGGTAACTGCCCGCCATTGATAAACCGGCGTACATTACTGTACGAAGCGGCATCCACGTCAACCGAAAAAGTAGAAAGCGGCTCGCTTTCCGGATTTTTAAAACCGTTTTCGGTAATGCTTTTATAGCTTTCATCCTGCGGATCGGCAGGTGCGGGTGCAACTAAACCATATCCGGCAGCATCTGCATTTGACGTGATCTGCCGCTTGCTATTGGATGTTGCCACAACACCAGCCACCCTGCCCGATAACCGGTTGTTTATTGCCGGAGGTTCGCTTAATCTTACATCGCTAACTGAACTTACACTTCCTGTAACATTAACCTTTTTTTGCATGCCATATCCCACTACTACCACTTCATTTAATGACGCTAACGATCTAACCAAATAAACATTCAGCTTATCGCTTTTATCCGGTTTGATGGTTTGCGAAACATAACCTATAAAACTAAAAGTGAGTGTGCCTTTACCTTCAGGCAAATTGATACTATATCTGCCTTTGGCATCTGTTTGGGTACCTGTGGCGGTGCCTTCAAGCCTTACCGTTACACCGGATACCGGCAGGCTGTCTTTACTGTCATAAACCACTCCGCTAATGCGGCGTACATTAACCGTCTTAAATCCCGTTAAAGCGGCAAACAATAAAATAATTGCAAATATTCTCTTCATGGCTCCTTTTATTTTTACCTTAAAGATGCCCGGGATACTTGATTTCCATAAACCATTAAAAAAAATTAATTTTGTACTGTTTTAATGAACCTATTTATAAAACCCAAAAAACCAGGGACATCAACAGACGAGGAACTAATTAGTGATTATCGGACAAGCGGTAACCTAACGGTTTTGGGCAGCTTATACCAACGGTATATGCAGCTTATTTATGGCGTTTGCCTTAAATATCTTAAGAACGAAGAGCTGGCCAAAGATGCCGTAATGGGCATTTTTGAAGAATTGGTTGATAAAGTGCAGAAGCATGATATTAAACAGTTCAGGAATTGGGTTTATGTACTTGGGCGCAATTATTGTTTGATGCAATTGCGAAGCGATAAAAAAATGAACCTCGTTAATTTAGATGAGGTTGTGGAATTTACCCCGCTTTTGCATCATGATGATAGTAGTAAAGAAGAAACATTAAAAGCGCTTGAACGCTGTATTGATAAGTTAGCGGGCGCTCAAAAACAAAGTATCGATCTTTTTTATTTAAAAGAGAAGTGCTATAAGGAAATTGCCGAAATAAGCGGGTATACCTTAAATGAGGTAAAAAGCTATATCCAAAACGGCAAGCGTAATTTAAAAATTTGCCTCGAACGTAACCGTGCATAGTAACAGGGTCAACATATCGCTAATACAAAAGTATCTTGCCGGCGAGCTTGATGCCCGTGCTATGCACCAACTTGAAATGCAGGCGCTGGATGATCCCTTTTTAATGGATGCCATTGAAGGCTACGGAAGTGTAAAAGCCGATCAGCAACTTAACCTCGACGATCTGTCACAACGTTTGCAGAAACGCACCCGGGAAGAAAGAGGCTTTGTTATACCCTGGAAGGTTTGGCCTATTGCCGCTTCAGTTTTAATGGTGCTCACTATTGGCGGGCTTTATGTTAGAAGATCTGCAAATAACCAACTTAAACCGGAGAAAAACATTGCAGCCAATAACGCTTTACCCCCTGCGCCAGTTGCCGGCGATACTATAAAAAAAGCGGATACCACAAAAGCCACACTGCTTGCCAGGCGGGCTCCGAAGTTTGTTGTTCCCGTACACAAAGCAAAGTCGACTAAACCATTATCAAATTCTATTTATCAGCAGGAAATTTCGGCGGGCGATAAGGTGGCTAATAATGTTGCTCCTGCTGCTAATAGCGGTTTTGGCTCAGCGCCACCACCTGCATCAGATACCAAAGCTAATTATCAGTACGATACAAAACCGGATGTGAGCCTTGATGAAAGGGTTGCTTTCGGTTATATGTCTTCTGCCAAAAAAGATTCGGCAGCTCAAAACCTGTTGGGCCTAAGGGCAAAAACCACCAAAACATCGTCCGCGCCTGCATTGCTTAAATTACAGGGGAAGGTTGATGGGGTAATTTCAACACCAGCGCCGGGTTATAGCGGTAAAAACGCTGCCGAATCGCGGTATATAGCGGGTACCATTATTTCGAGAAACGATGGTTCGCCTTTAATAGGCGCTGCCATCAGGATCAAAGGCACTAACCGCAGTACCGTAACCGATGTTAACGGGAAATTTTCACTCTCATCCCCGGTTGATAACGCTACGCTTGACGTGGCCTATATCGGTTACCAGCGCAGGCAGGTAAACGCCACCCGCGGCGATAGCGTTAAAATTGCTTTGGCCGAAGATGGAAATGCCCTGAGTGAAGTGGTGGTAGTGGGCCATAAGCAGGATGATGACGACGGCGACGCGCCCGCGGCCATAGCAGCGCATCCGCAACTGGGTTGGGGCGGCCTGAAAAAATACTTACAGGCCAATGCTGTAATGCCGGATGGAACAACAGGCACGGTCACCGTTATGTTCACAGTTTTCCCAAGCGGGATAATTGATGAATTTGGTATTAAAAAAGGACTGAATGAGGCGGTTAATCAAAAAGCCATCGAACTGATTAGAAACGGACCCGCATGGACAGGTAACAGTAATCATAAACCCGAACAGGTTACCGTGAAAGTGAAGTTTCGGAAACAGCAGCAGTAACCATTCTGAGTTATTGGCATTAACTACCCTAAAGAGCGAAAACACCCCTTAAAACACTTTTCTGCTTTGTAGCCTTCGCGTGCTTAAAGCTATACGCCAGGCCTAACTTATCCATAATAAAAAAGGGAATAAGTTACCTCATCCCCTTTAATTAATCAGAAAAAATCTTTTATTACCCCTTTTTCCTATCAGCAAAACCAAACACCTTTTGTAATAAAGGTGTGGTGCGGGCACCGAGATTCTGGCGAATGTTTAACTCCTCTTTGGCGATTTCAACAAATAAACCGTCGATAGCTTTTTGGGTAACGTAATCGCTGATATCCGGGTTAATTTTTGATACGAATGGCACTTTGTTATAAGCCATAGCAGCATCGGTATAGTATTTAGTGGCGTTCACCTTGTTTAAACTACCCTGAATAACCGGTTTAAACTGCAAGCTGAGCTTAGCGGTTGTGGTGCGTTTAAAATATTGCGTAGCTGCATCCTGGCTGCCCAGCAAAATATTGGTAACATCCTGCAGGGTCATTTGCTTAATGGCATCAATAAAAATAGGCTTAGCCTGTTTGGCGGCATCCTCGGCGGCACGGTTAAGCGACAGGATCACATTATCACAAAGGCTGTTCAGGCCAAGGCTGCGTAAGGTTTTTTCTGCCTTTTGGGCTTCGGGCGGGAAAAGGATTTTGATGGCGGCATTGCCAAAAAAGCCGTCAACCGCCGAAAGCTGATCAGAACTTTTACCGGTACCTATTTCAAGCGCCTGTTTTAAACCGTTACCAATTTCGAGCGATGTTGGCGTTCCCTGGTTTTGCACCGCGGCATTAGCTACCTGGTTAAGGGTATCACAACTGCTAAAGGTTATGAATGCGATAAGAACAGGTATAACGAGTAATTTTGTTTTCATGATAGTTGTAACAAAAACACCCCGGTTATGTTTAAGCCAGGAAATGTAATAAAGCGAATACGCAGCCGGCTATCAAGGCGGAGATAGGGATGGTGATGATCCACGCCCAAACCAGGTTAATGGTTACGCCCCAACGCACTGCCGATACCCTTTTGGTTAAACCCACACCTATAATTGAACCGGTAATGGTGTGCGTGGTTGAAACCGGGATCCCGAAACGTTCGGTAATAAATAGCGTGATGGCGCCGGCAGTTTCGGCACTTACACCCTCAAGTGGCGTTACCTTGGTAATTTTCGATCCCATGGTTTTCACAATCTTCCAGCCACCCGACATTGTTCCGGCCGCGATAGCTGAGTAACAGGCCAACGGGATCCATTCCGGCATCATATCACCGGCTTTTATAATTTTTGAAGCGATAAGGCTTACATACAAAATACCCATTACTTTTTGGGCGTCATTACCGCCATGCGCAAAACTCAAAGCTGCAGATGATACCAATTGCGCACGTTTAAACCAACGTTCGGCAACGGCCGGCCTGGCGTTTTTGCACAGGTGTAATATTAAAATAGTAACAATATAAGCGATGATTAACCCGATAAACGGTGCCAGTACAATGTAAGCTATAATTTTAAGCACATACTGCATCTCTACAGCCTTTACAACATTAACCCCGAGGTACAGCGCGTTGGTCATGCCGGCACCGGCAAAACCGCCTATCAGCGTATGTGATGAACTTGAGGGGATACCGAACCACCAGGTAATGAGGTTCCAGGTGATGGCAGCAACCAAACCGGCTAAAATTACATGTAGGGTAACATATTGCTCAATAACAATTTTTGATACGGTATTGGCCACCTTATGGTCTTTGATAAAAAAGTAGGCGGCAAAGTTAAAAACAGCGGCCATTAACACGGCCTGGAAAGGTGTTAACACCTTGGTAGATACTATGGTGGCTATAGAGTTTGCCGCATCATGAAAACCATTGGTATAATCAAACAGCAGGGCAAGTATAACAATAATTACAAGTAGGGAAGTAACCATTTAGCTGGAGATAAGGTAAAACTTAAGCGTTTTTAACTAAAATTGATTCCATAACATTGGCGGCATCTTCGCACATATCGGTAGCGGTTTCTAAAGCGGCCAGGATCTCTTTATATTTTATCAGGCGGATAGCATCCTTTTCGTACAGGAATAAATCGGCTACAGCGCGGTCAAATACATAATCGGCCTGGTTTTCAACGCTGTTTATCCTGATGCATGAATCGGCAATGTTGCGTACGTTACGCAAATCCTTTAACTCTCTTACAGCTTTTTCAAGGTCGATGCTGGCCTGCAGGATCAGGTCAGACAATTTGCGGATGTGCTCATTCAAATCATCAATGCGGTACAGGCTCATGCGGTTGGCAGCGCCCTGTATGTAATCAGCAACATCGTCAATAGCGGTAGCCAGCGCGTGAATGTCTTCACGATCAAACGGGGTGATAAAGTTTTTTCCCAGTTCCAGGTAAATCTGGTGGGTATACTCATCGCCTTTGTTTTCAAGCTTATCTATGTTTTTGTAAAGTTCCTCGCGGGTAACCTCATCGTTGGAGTTTACAGCTTCAACCAATACAGTTGCCATCGCTACAACGTTAGCTGTTGCCTGTTCAAACAATGGAAAGAAGATCTTCTTATCTTTCGGTACAAAATATTGGAATATGCTATTTAACGACATAGTGATTTGAAATTGTGTAAAGGTACGGTTAGTATATTAAATTAATGTTAACTTTTTAACACAGGTAAATTCGGGAACGGAATGGTTTGCTTGGCCCGCTGTAAAGTGAAGCCAAAGGTTGAACCTAACCCTTCGGTACTGCGCACGTTAATGGTTTGCTGGTGCGCCTCAATAATGTGCTTAACAATAGCCAGGCCCAGGCCCGAACCACCAATTTGCCTCGAACGGCTGCTATCTGTGCGGAAGAACCGCTCAAATAAACGGGGTAAATATTTTTCTTCAATGCCAATGCCGTCGTCGGTCACTTCAACCAGCACCTGGTCATGCAGCTGGAACAGGCTCACCGAGGTTTCGCCTTCTTCCTTGCCATATTTAAATGAGTTATCGATGAGGTTAACCAATACCTGGCGAATCTTTTCCCTGTCGGCATTAACCACAATCGGCTCGTCGTACTTTTGTTTAAATACCAGCTTAATATGGTATTGCTTGCCCTTAATCTCTAATGATTCAAATACCTCTTTGATCAGATCATTGATCTTGAACTTGGTGTAATTGATCGGCATCTCGCCCGATTCCAGTTTGGAGATCTCATCCAGATCTTTGATCAGGTAACTTAGCCTGTCAACATTTTTGGAGGCTTTTTCCAGGAACTGCCTGGCCATTTCCTTATCTTCAAAGTCGTCGTCCTGCAGGGCTTCTATATAGCCCTGAATAGCGAAAAGCGGGGTTTTAAACTCGTGCGAGATATTAGATAAAAAATCGCGGCGAAATTTTTCCTGCTTGCGCAGCTCGTCAATTTCGGTTTTCTTTTGTTTAGCCCATTCTTTTACTTCCTGTTCAACATCAGCAATGGGATTGGCCGATACGTGTTCGCCCAGGGCATCGCGCAGGTCGCGCCCCAGTTTCAGGTTATGAATGAGTTTGTAAATAAGCTTAATACGCGAGTAAATGTACTTTTCGATGAGGTAATAAAATACAAAATAGCTTACACCAAGGGCAACGGTGAAGGTTACCATCACATCGTACCACTTATGCTGAAAATAAAAATTAACCGCCGAGAGCGTAATAGCTACGCCAAGGGAGGTTGTTAAAACCAGTACACGCAAATTCATAGCGTAAAGCTACGATTTATAGATGATTAACTCCCACCTGAACGGCCAGCGCCATGTTAATTTAAAGTTATTAATTTGTGCTTTTTGTAATAAAGCTAACAACTCGTGCCTTTTAAAGCCCCGCCTTACCGAAAGCGGGCCGTCATTACGCGCCATTTTGTTACGGGTAAAAACATGGGTAATCAGCATAACGGCATAGTACAAAACGGGGTGCCGGTGCAAATCAGTAATAATAATTCCTTTCCGTGCCGATGTCTGCATGTTTTTAACGAGTGTTACCCATTGTTCATCGTTAAAATGATGGGTAAAAAGGCTGCATACAATCACATCTGTTTTGTTGATCTGGTGGATATCTTCAATCACATCGGCCTGTATATAGCTGATATTGCTAAAACTCCCGGATTGCTCGCGGGCAAACCTCAGCGCCGCGGGTGCGGCATCTATCCCCTTTAGCTTGAGGCGATACTTTTGATGGGCGCCCCATTTCGCTATCGCGATGAGCACATCTCCGCCCCCGCACCCCCAATCAGTTATAGAATAGTTATCCCGCACGGGAAAATTCCGCAGCGTTTGGATAATGCTTTTATGGCCGCCAAACCAGGCGTTCATTTTTCCTAAACCTTCCAAAACAGGATCGATCTGGGCAGGTGGAAGATCAAAATCGTCCATAATCTCAAGGGCAAATGTGCGGTAATCTAAATCGGGCATATAATACAATACGCCTGATTTATCCAAATGGTTTGCCGTGAGTTTTACTTATCAGGTATTGCGCTACCGATGGAAAGCGATTAAGCGTATTTAAAGACAGGGCGGTCATGGTATCATTACCAAATAAATGCTGCAATTGCCGGCCCACCCAAAGCCGCGGGGCAAATTGTTTGTTCCAGGCCCGCGCGTAACCCTGTTCAAGCGCCAGGCGCTTATCGGCATTAAAACTGCCCGGCTTGTAATGCGTAATGATTTTTTCGGAAAGTATTTTGGCCGAATGGATGGCCATGGTCATGCCGTTGCCGCAAAGCGGGGCAATCATCCCGGCGGTATCACCGCTCATGAGTATATGGTTATCCACAGGCGACTTTTTTTCAAAAGATATTTCGTTGATCACTTCGGGTTTATCCAGCACAAATTCGGCATTCCTGAAAATATCATCAAGGTATGGGTTTTTACGGATCACGTTTTCTTCCAATGCCTGTAAAGTACCGCATTTACGCAAATCATCGCGATGGGCCATGTAGCACATACAATACCTGTCGCCATCGGTTTTGCTTACACCGCAGTAGCCATCTTTATAATTATTAAGCTGGATGAGATCGGTTGGAAAATCCATCCTTAAATGAAATTTCACCGCCAGGTAGGGGCTCCGCTTATAAAAAAACGGTCGTTTTAATTTTTGATCGAGATTGGACCGTTTACCGAACGAACCGATAACCAGCGGCGCGGTAAGCGTAGTACCCGGAAAGGTAACCTCAAACCGGTTATCCGTAAAACTGATATCCTCAACCCTGGTATTCACTAACACATTAACACCTTCGGCAAGGGCTTTTTGGTAAAGAAAATGATCAAACGTGTAACGGCTCAATCCAAAACCACCCAGATCCAACTTTTGGGAGAGTTTGGTACCGGATACGGCAGTTACTTCCAGCCTGTTAATGCGGGATACATTCAGTTCACCGAGGTTAATACCCAAAGAAGATAAAAAAGGGATCACCTCGTTCGAGACGTATTCGCCGCAAACGCGGTGCATGGGGTAACTTTTGCGCTCAATTAAGGTAACCTTTAACCCGGCACGATTGAGCAGGATGGCATTGAACAACCCTGCCAATCCGCCGCCAACTATAATTACATCCGCCATACGCAAGCTTAATGCATGTCAAGGATCATTCCCTCAACCGTTAAACCCGGTCCAAAGGCAAAGCTCAGGATCTTTTGATCAATTAGATTACCGGCCTTCAGCATCTTATCCAGCACAAATAAAATAGTGGCCGACGACATATTGCCATACTCGCGCAAAACCTCGTAAGCAAAGCTGTTACTTTCTTCGGGCAGTTCAAGCGCTTCTTCAACAGCCTCTAAAATGGCCCGCCCTCCGGGGTGAACCGCATAGGCCGAAATATCGCTCATCGATGTTTTGGCTTTTTGCAAAAACCTACCGGTAAGCGCGGTGATATGTTTTTTTATTTGTTTGGAAACCTTGGAGGTCAGCTTCATTTCAAAGCCCGTGTTACCCACGTACCAGCCCATCTCGTTACGGGCTTCGGTAACAAATTCGGAATAGAAATTTTTAAGGGCAAGGTATGGTCCGCGGCCGCTCCTGTTAACCGTATTTTCTACAATGACTGCAGCTGCCCCGTCAGAAAACAAGGAATTAGCCACCCAGTTATCCAGGGTATTGTCTTTCTGAAAATGGAGGGTGCAAAGTTCAACGCTTACTACCAATACTTTGGCGTTTGCGTCGGCCCGGCAAATATAATCGGCAACCTTCAGGCCGTTAATGGCACCGTAACAGCCCATAAAATTAATACAGGTGCGTTCGGTATCGGCATTAAGCCCGAGGTGATCAACCAGTTCAATATCAACACCCGGCGCATGCATGCCGGTACAGCTTACAGTTACCAGGTGTGTTATCTGTGCCGTAATATCGGCGTTAAAGCCAGCCATGCAGTTTTTTGCCGCGTTTACAGCTACCGTTATCGCCTCGTTTTGATAAAGCTTAAGCCGCTTTTGGGTGTCAGGAAAGGTTTCAAAATCGCCCTGTTTAAAGAAACTATATTTTGAGGGGTCGCTGAACGCGAAATCAGGAATTACCGAGTAACGGTACTCGATGCCTGAATGATCGTAAATACTTTTTAAGCGGGCCGCGTTAGTTTCATCCAACCCAAAGGCATTAACCATAAAATGGTAAATATCCTGTTGGGCAATACGGTTTTGGGGATTGGCTGTCCCGATGGCACTAATGCAACTTTCCATTAATTTATATAACCTGTTTATTTGCTGATTTCCACCTCTACCGAAACATTGGCTTCATTGGATAATATAAGGTTTTTACCCCCAATACCAAAATCGCTTCGCAATATCATAAAGCTCCCGTTAAACCGGGCTTTACCATCCGACTCGGCGTAAGTAAAAGGGACCTCGATCAACTTTGTTTTATCCTTTATAGTTACGTTAAAATTACCCAAATAGTTGCTACCGCTTTTATGTTTAAATGAAACTGACTTTAATGTGATTTTAGGGTATTTGACCACGTCGAAATAATCTTCACTTTTAAGGTGCTTGTCGCGGCTTTCATTATCTGTGTTAACCGTATTGGATAAAACGGATGCCTCGATACTGCTGCCGGTCAAATCATTGGGGTTAAATTTAATTTCGGCCTGTAAGCCGCTATAAGTACCGCCAACATTGAAACCGAGGTTTTTTATCTTAAACCCGATAACTGATTTGGTTACAGTTTGCGCAAACGCGGTTGTTGTTAAAATGATCAGCGCTACGGCTGCTAAGGTTTTCTTAATCATGACTTATTAACGTATTTTCAAACATAATAATTTATACTGAAGCAAATTTGAAGTTTAACGTTGTATGTTTACACGTACATTGGCAACCCTGCGCTGTTTTTCGGTGTATTAATTAACGGCTTAAAGCAACTCATGAAATTTAAACAATTAATCCCTACCAGATCGACATTAGCGCATTTAAGGTTTATTTTTTCGATCTTCTTATTGCCGGTTTACCTTTTTGCTTTTAGCCAGGTTGATGCCGTAAAGCCTGCAACCGCGTGGCTGGTATTCTTTATATGGCATTTATTGGCTTTCCCGGCCAGCAATGGGTATAACAGCTATTTTGATAAAGACGAAGACAGTATAGCGCTGCTGGCCAAACCACCCGAAGTAGACATCAGCTCCTATTACTTTTCCATACTATTAGAGGTGCTTGGCTTTTTACTCGGCTTCCTGGTGAGCTGGCAGTTTGCCTTCGCGGTGCTCATCTACGGCATTATGTCGAAACTTTACAGCCATCCGGCTACCCGGTTAAAAAAATACCCGGTTATCAGTTTCCTTACGGTATTCATTTTCCAGGGATGTTTTATTTACTACACCACATACGCCGCGCTAAGCGGGATGGATTTGTTTAGCCATTGGGATATCGGCTTTATTATACCGGGTGCAATCAGTTCGTGCCTGATCGGCGCCTCCTACCCCTTAACCCAGGTTTATCAGCATGAAGAAGACAGTAGACGGGGCGATAAAACGCTGAGTATTATTTTAGGTTATAAAGGTTCGTTTATATTTTCGGGGGCGTTGTTTGCCTGCGGGATAGCTTTGTCCTATTATTACTGGCATTTGGCGGGCATGCTGCTTAACTTTTATTTCTTTTTGGTATGCGCCGCACCGATATTCATTTTCTTTAATTACTGGTTTTATAAAGTGGGTCAATCAACAGCCAATGCCAATTTTAAAAATGCCATGCGCATGAATTTTATCAGCTCGGGATGTATGTTGATTTACTTTGGGGTACTTGCGGTATTTAGTTGAGAATTATTCATTTCATAAACAAATCATCATTTCGACAGATAGCAGAGGGCTTACCGTGTTAGAGCAGGAGAAATTTTATATGCCCTGCTCTTTCCCATACGCTGCTGTTTTGCCAGGCGTATAAGATTTCTCTTTCACCCCTGCGGCTCCTTCCCATCCTACTTATCAAAATGCCTTTTTTAAAGATATAGTAGCTCCTAATAGTAACAAAAAGGGTTGATCTTGCTAATAGACCAACCCTTTTTTATTATAAGCGGGTTCCCTTACTTCGCGCTAAAAATAACCGAAGTAACCCCGGCCGTCATGGCCGCTTTGGTTGCCGGTTTATACACAAAGAACAGCTTATGCATTTTGCCATCGGTTACCGGGTTAAGCGTTATATGTACAGCGCCGCCTTTGGCATCTTTTGCCGGTACCGGCATACTGCCTTTGCCTGCTACCGGGCCGGTTTCCGAATCAAGCCTCAGTTCAAAATTGACAGGTGCGGTTGGTGCTGCCTGCCAGAAATTGGTGAGGTTGATAGAACGCACACCGGTTAAATCGATATTATCCAACTCAAACCAGCCATCGCCTGCAGGGTAAATTATCAGGTTGATGCCATTGTATTTAAAGGCTGTAAAGCCGCTAAACTTCTCCGAGCCTTTAAACAGGTATGTGCTGCTGTTTAACGACAGGATAGCATTGCCGGTCATCTTTTTGATGTCGTTACCGCCATCATCAGTATATTTTGCCGAGATCACCAATGCTGCCGACTGCTGTTTTTCGGGCGGAGCAGGTAAAATTGTACCCGATGCAGGCAATGATGGTTTCTGATCGCTCTTATCTAATGACAGCACCCAGTTAATGATCTGGTCGAGATCGCCTTTTTTAATGGTTGGGTGGGCCGACATGGCTGTTTCTCCCCAAACACCGGCACCGCCCTTAATTACCTTCTGGCTTAGCTTAGCCGCGGCGTTAGGATCTTTCTTGTACCGCGCTGCAACCTGTACAAATGACGGACCGATGGATTTGCCGTCTTCCTTATGGCAGCTTTTGCAATCCATAGTTAACATGATGGTTTTGCCGCGGTTTTCGGGCTCGCCCTGTTCAAGCTGAGCTGCCGATTGCGCTTTATCAAAACCATCGATATAATCCACCCCTACATAAATACGTTTCGGATCAACCGCTTTGGTATCAGGCCCGTCTGTTACGGTAACCGCGTATTTAACCGGCAAGCCGGGCAGGTAGAATGATTTATTGCCACCTGATACACTGATGTTAACGGTAGGCTGCTCGTTACCTGCATAAACCGCTATCGGGGCGCTTTTACTGGCCGCGCCTTTATCATCTTTGGTTTCAACGGTAATTTTATAATCGCCTACGGTAGTGTAGGTATAGCTAAGCGTTGGGGTTGTGGTTTGTTTGGTTACGCCGTTACCCAAATTCCAGGTATAGGAGATATTATCTTTTTCAGGATCGCGGGCCGCAACCGAAAGTTTAACGGTAAACGGTAATACGCCTGATTTTTTATCGACCTTGAATGACGAGATCTCCGGCGGACGGTTTCCTGCGATATAATCAATCCTGAACAGGCCCGCGTCAGGGTTGCGGCTAAACCAGCCGCTGCCATACTCCAGGCCGTAAAGCCTGCCATCCGGACCAACCTCCATATCAATCATCGAGTTTACTTTCAGCTTGGGGAAGAAAGGTTCCATCTTATCAAAATCGCCGTTAGGCTGCAGCGTAACCGCTTTGATCCAGCCGCGCATCCAATCGTAAGCTAAAAACTTGCCGTTGTAATAATCGGGCAGGCGGGTATCTTCTGGGAACATGTCGGTATAATAAACCGGACCGGCCATAGCGTTCCTGCCGCCCGTACCTACCTGCGGGAAATCGGCCGATGGCCCGTAAGGGTACCAGATGAACGCCGGGTGTGCCGGAGGCAAATCAACCAAACCGGTGTTATTACGCGAATGGTTTACCGGGTGCTTGGGATCAAAAGCCGGGCCCGATTTGCCTGTTTCATAATTATACTCATGGTAAGGCTTGTTATTACCCACAAAGTACGGCCAGCCGAAGTTACCGGCTTCACGGGCCTGGTTCACCTCATCGTAACCCATCGGGCCGCGCGTGTCAAGGCTATCGTTATGAGCGTCCGGGCCAACTTCGCCCCAGTACAGGTAGCCGTTTTTCTGATCTACCGAAATGCGGTAAGGGTTCCTGTCGCCCATTACATAAATTTCGGGACGCGTTTTGGGTGTGCCTTTCGGGAAGAGGTTTCCTTCCGGAATTTCGTAAGTGCCGTCATCTTTCAGTTTGATACGCAAAATTTTACCGCGAAGATCATTGGTGTTACCGGCAGAGCGGCGGGCATCAAACTGCTGGTGTCCCGGCCTGTCGTCTAAAGGCGCGTAACCACTGCTTACATATTTTTGCCCTTTTTCATCAAACGGGGTGGAGTTATCACCCGCCGAGAAAAACAGCATCTTATCCGGTCCCGGACCAAAGGCTATCGAGCCACCGGTATGGCAGCAGATTTCGCGCTGCGATTTAACCTCCAGTATTACTTTCTCTGTTTTTTTATCTACCGTATCGTTTTTAAAGGTAAACCTTGATAAACGGTTAACCGAACTATCGGCAGGGCTGTAATAAATATAAATCCAGTTGTTATTGGCAAAATCAGGGTCTTTAGCAAGGCCCAGCATGCCTTCTTCGGCATTTACATTGGGCACATGCGCTTTCCAGTACACATCAAAAAAGCCAACCTGCTTTACTTTTTGCGTATCATGTTTGTACAGCATGATCTCGCCGCGGCGCTGGATCACCAGGATATCAAAGTTTGGCAGGATAGTCATTTCGGTAGGCTCAAAAAATTCGCCTGTTGAAAGCTGAGTCTTTTTAAAACGGTCTTCGTCTGGTGGGTTTTGAGTTTTCGCCTTGCCGTAATCCAATTCTTTATTATCGCCTATGGCGTATTTTATACCGGCCAGCAACATTTTAAGGAAACCGGCTTCTTTATAGCTTTCGTCGGTATGGCCCATAGCGGTGTAAAAAGCGCGGCCGCCGTCAAAATCATGAAACCAGGTGGCAGGGTGCAGGCCCATACGCTTGCCCCCTTTGTAACTGTTTTCATCAAGGGTAATCAGTACATGTACGTCTTCGGCCAGTGGCTTGCGGAAACTGTAGAACTCGTCGGTACGTTTCCAAACTTTTGGCAAATCTTTGGTAGCGTCGTTATTGGCATCTACTATATTGTAAGTACCGGCCTGCACATTAGGGTTTTTATCATTAATGCCCGGGTGGTCATAAAACCAGGCGCCCACCAGGCGGCCATACCAGCCCCAATCGTATTCTGTGTCAGCCGCGGCGTGGATGCCCACATAACCGCCGCCCGCCTGGATGTAGCGCTCAAAAGCTGCTTCCTGCCGGTAGTCGAGCACATCGCCGGTAGTGCTTAAAAATATCACGGTTGAGTATTTTTTCAGCGTATCATCGTTAAACATGGCCGAGTTTTTTGTGGTGTCCACATCAAAACCGTTTTCGGCGCCCAGTTTTTTGATGGCTGCGATACCCGCATCGATCGATGCATGGTGAAAGCCCATTGTTTTTGAAAAGATGAGCACCCGCGGTTTATCAGGGCGCGTTTTGTTACAGGATAAATAAATGCAGCTTAAGGCGGCAAACATTACCAGGACGATTTTTTTCATATCGACTTTCGTGTTGGTTTGGGGTTAACTGGTTTATGTATGATTTTTTAGGATTTTGGTTAGCAAATTACTCAATCGATTGCAATAAATTGCTGCCTATCAAATTTATAACTAAATATTTACGAAACAACTATCAATGCGTAAAAATGACACTTTGAATTATGTCCAGGTTTTTCGGCTCATGGGATAAAAGTTGTTTATAGGAGGCCAGCCTGAAAATAACCACGGGCTAAGAATATACTAAGAGCGATGGCAGTTTGAATGAATAAGCAGGTCCACACGCATACATGTTCGTTTGCATGGAAATTTGTAACGCAGCCGGTCGAAAAAGCGAGTGATTATATCGCTGAAAGGCTGTAAAATATTATATACTGCTTAAAATCTTTTCCTTTGCCGTTCGTCATACATTATATATGTACGCCTTTATTTTAGCACTGCACTCCCTCATCCGCTGGTTTGTTTTGGCCGGTTTAGTTTTTGCCTTGTATCGAGCCTATACCGGCTGGTTAGGCAATAAACCTTTTTCAAAGTTTGATAACCGGGTGCGGGTAATTACTGCCACCATTGCCCATGTGCAGCTAACCGTTGGTTTGTGGTTGTATTTTATCAGCCCGGTGGTCAGTTATTTTCTGCATCATTTTAAGGAGGCGGTACATAACCGCCAAATCCGTTTTTTCGGCATGGAGCATATCACCATGATGCTGATCGGTATTACGCTCATCACCATAGCATCGGCCAAGGCCAAACGCAAAACAACCGATCAGGAAAAGTTTAAAACCATGGCCATATGGCTTACCGTCGCTTTGCTGGTAATATTAAGCTCAATACCATGGTCGTTTTCTCCGTTAACCAGCAGGCCATTGTTCAGGGCGTTTTAGCAAATAAATATTTTGTCATGCTGAGGAACGAAGCATGACAAAATCACGGAAACTGATTCCGAAATCAAAGCACCTGGTTAAACTCCAGCCGCTCGCCATCCGGCCCGGTGATGTTAAAATATTTGCAGCCGTTTTTCCAGAATTGTAAAAATACCGGCTCCGGTTCGATGATATTAAAACCGGCTTCCTTAACCGCGTTATAAGCTTTATCTATATTATCCACATCAAAAGCAACATGGTCAATATGCCCGTTACGGCGTGAACGGATTTCGGCCAGGCCTGCTTCAGGCAATTGGTATAGCTCCATAATCATGCTGCCGCGCTGCATCATTACGCAGGTGCCGGTGCCGCCGTTATCAGTAAAAGGGGCCTGCATCACCTTGCTAAAGCCCAACCGCGTGTAAAATTGCTGTGATACTTCTATGTCGGTTACAGGCACCCCGATATGCTGAATGCCGTTAATGGTTAAATTAAGATTGCTTTCCATTTTGATAATCAATACGTTGTTGGTTGTAAATCTGTGTTTAAACGGGCAAAACATGTTTAAGTTTTCCGCTGTTATAATCATATTATCATTGCCTTATCATTTTACATAAGCTTAACATTTTTGATGTAAATTGCTGTTAAACTTGCACTAATCAAAACGTATTAATGAAAATCGGAATTGTTTGTTACCCAACCTTTGGCGGAAGCGGGGTTGTAGCTACGGAGCTTGGTAAGGCCCTTGCGGGTCGCGGTCATCAGGTTCATTTTGTTACCTATAACCAGCCGGCGCGCCTGGATCTCTTTTCCGAAAATTTGTTTTACCACGAGGTTTCGGTATCCAACTACCCGCTGTTTGATTTCCCGCCGTATGAGCTGGCCCTGGCCAGCCGTTTGGTTGATGTGGTACGCCATGAGCAACTGGATGTGCTGCACGTTCACTATGCCATACCGCATGCTTCGGCCGCGTTTATGGCTAAGCAAATTTTGATGACCTATGGCATCTACATCCCGGTGGTAACCACCCTGCATGGTACCGATATTACTTTGGTTGGTAAAGACCGCACCTTTAAACCGGTGGTAACCTTTTCCATCAACCAAAGCGATGGTGTTACAGCTGTATCGCAAAACCTTAAAGATGATACCTATAAATTCTTCGAGATAGAAAAGGATATTTTGGTGATCCCTAACTTTATTGATCTGACCCGCTTCAGCCTGAAACCCAAAGATCATTTTAAGAAAGCTATCGCGCCATCGGGCGAAAAAATAATGGTGCATACTTCTAATTTCCGTAAGGTGAAACGTACGGAAGATGTGGTGAAAATTTTTGCGAAGGTGATCAAAAAAATCCCGTCGAAACTGCTGATGGTTGGCGACGGCCCGGAACGTTCCATGTGCGAACAGCTCTGCCGTGATTTGGGTGTGACTGACGATGTACGCTTTTTAGGTAAACAGGACGCCATTGAAGAGATCCTTTCGGTTTCCGATCTGTTCCTGATGCCCTCACAATCCGAAAGTTTTGGCCTGGCGGCGCTTGAAGCTATGGCCTGCAAAGTACCGGTGATCAGCAGTAACGCGGGCGGCCTCCCCGAGTTGAATGTGGATGGGGTAACCGGCTTTTTGAAAGCCCCCGGAGATGTTGACGGGATGGCTGAAAAAGCAATATTTATTTTGGAAAATGAAGAACGTTTAACTACCTTTAAGGAGAACGCGCTGGCCCGTGCCAAAGAGTTCGAGTTATCTACCATTCTGCCTAAATACGAAAACTTTTATCTCGAGGTAATTGAGCAGAGTAAAGCCAAAGCTGTTTAAAGAACAGTTGTAATAAAGCTGATACAGTGCGGCTTTATTATTCAAAAGTTAAATTTTGTCGTTTATATTAATTAACTTAGTTTTTCACTCCTAAAAGTTAAACTTATGGCAAAGCACACACTAAAAAGCGGACAACTCCTTAGGTACATCGGCAAAAAGTGGAGAAACCTCCAGATTGGCCATCCATTAAAATTTATGGGGTACGAGGAAAATGGCTTCGCCGACATCTGGGTAGAGTACCAGGGCAAGTTAATGCTGCTGGCCCTTAAGGATGTGGAAACCTTGAGCCTTGCTTAGGTAGTATAACTTAAGCGATCTGTTATCAGGTCAGGAAAATAGCCTTACTGCTGCATGCGCGCTTAGTAAGGCTATTTTATTTTAAATAAAAACATCCTATCTTAGCGGCATTAAAAAAGGAAATGGTGTCTTCCTACTCAACCGCCCTGAAAAGCTGATGGCGCCTACAGAATAATTAAAACATGGGTTTATAACCTGTGCTAATTTTTTGTGGGCTTTTAAATATCAGCATTATGCAAAACAAGCTTTTCTCATCGCAGCATTTTTCAATTTTAAAAAACGCTTTAAAGTTTACAGTAATTGTTATTCCGGTTGCCATGGTTATAGGCAGCGCGGTAGCTTTGTTCCTATGGGTTTTAAGCCTGGCTATTCATTTCCGTTTTGCGCATAACCGGCTGTTATACCTGTTGCCTTTGGCCGGTATTGCCATTTATTTTATTTATAAGCTTTTCGGCCGTTCGGCCGAAAAGGGCAATAACCTCATTATTGACGAAATTCACACGCCCGGGGGCGGCGTACCTAAACGCATGGCGCCGCTGGTGTTGCTTACCACTATTATCACCCACTTGTTTGGCGGTTCGGCCGGACGCGAGGGTACGGCGGTGCAAATGGGGGGCAGCATTGCCCAGATGATGGGTAAGTGGTTTAACTTAAACCCGGCCGATACGCAAACCTTGCTTACTGCGGGCATAGCCGCAGGCTTCGGGGCTGTGTTTGGCACACCCCTAACGGGCGCTGTTTTTGCCATCGAGGTGCTAACCATTGGCCGGGTACAATACAACGCGCTGTTACCCTGCCTTATAGCGGGCATTACCGGCGATATTACCGTGGCCGCCTGGGGTATACACCACACCGCTTACCATATTGATATTATACCTGCCGCTCCGCATTGGTTTTCGGGTTATGTTTCAGTTGATTTGCTGTTGATTATCAAAATAATTATCGCCTCAATAGCCTTTGGTTTAACCAGCTACCTATTTGCCCGTATGGTGCACGGTATCAAAAGCTTTTTTGTGCGATATGTAAAAACGCCATGGCTTATCCCGGCCATAGGCGGTTTAATTATTATTGCGCTCTTCCTGATCAACGGGAAACCCGATTACCTGAGTTTAGGAGTAGATGCCGAAGATCCGGGCGCGGTTACCATCCCTTCCGCTTTTCATGTCGGCGGGGCAGATACCTGGAGCTGGCTCTGGAAAACTATTTATACTACCGTTACCCTTGGCACAGGCTTTAAAGGCGGCGAAGTTACCCCGCTTTTTTATATCGGCGCTACATTGGGCAACACATTGGCCGCGTTGCTTAACGCGCCGGTAAGCCTGTTTGCCGCTTTAGGCTTTATAGCGGTTTTTGCAGGCGCCACCAATACCCCGCTGGCCTGTACTTTTATGGGGATTGAATTGTTTGGCGGCGAGTATGCGTTGCTTTTCGCGATAGCCTGTATTACAGCGTACCTTTTTAGCGGGCATACCGGCATTTACAGTTCACAACGGATTGGCGTAGGGAAGTTTGACGACACGGACGACAAAACCCTTTCGGACTCGATGAAGCGGGATGGTTACCTATATGAAAAGCTGGCGAAGTATAAATTTTTGAAGAGGAAAGAATAACTGCCTTGTGCTGAATTACTCCTTATTCGCCATGGCAGAAATATGAAAAAGGCGATGATATATTAGTGAGCTTTATTACGTAATTTTCCGGGCGCCTCACCCTTTAGGGCATAGCCGTTAACTAAAGTAAATCATAGAGCCCATGGTCGTTGTGTTATCTTATCACACCGACCATGCTCCAGGGTGGAATGTTATCGTTCAATTAGCGCAACTTCTTTAAATTATGTGGTATGGTGAAAACACCGACTACAGGCTCGAATAGGCTTAAACTGCCACCGAGTCTGCAACTGTCACCAATCAAAATCAGTGTTTATTCCCAAACCCAAACTCGCGGTAAGTATTAGGCTCATCGTCGGTATTGGCAAAGGCGAAAGTGAAAGTGGCGCTCCAGCTTTCGTAGTCGGCTTTTTTATCCTGCGATGGCTCAACGTGGGTTGTGCTGATCATATAAACGCCCTCGCGGCTTAATTTAAAAAACACCAGCCCGCTACCGTCTGTTAGTAGTTTTTGAGGGATTACGGTACCGTTAATGGTGCGTACATATTGAATTACCACCGCGTCTTTTAAAGGTTTACCTTTAAAAAGCACCTGCGCGGTAACATCATCGCCATAAGCGGCTTTATAGGGGTTTTGTTGTATCACAATTTCGTAATCCTGGCCTAAGGGCTTATCGAAGTCTTTTCCACTGGCCTTGTCAACAATAACCAGGGTTTTGGTATAGCGGTGAAACCTTTCCACAAAGTACTGCTGACTGCTGGCTTTCGCGTCTTCGGCCATTTTATCAAGGCCCTCACTCTCCAGGTTTCGTAAAAACTTGTTTCGTTCCGATTCTGTTTCGTCTTCCCGTTGCAGTTCAAAAAGTGCCAGTCCCGGGTTTTGCATCGGGTAACTCAGCAACACACTATCGGTGGGGTTACCGCTTTTGGATACGTCTGTTTTTTTTGATCCTTCGTACAGCATAAACTTAGTGGCTTTGGCTGTCGCTGATTTAAATTCATTGTCGGTTTTAAACTCGCTGCCGCTTAACAGGTGCAGGTTAAGCTTATCACCTTTATGTACAAAAAAAGTTCGTGGCAATAAAAAGAAGTCCTGCGCGCCGGCGGTAAATCCGCATAGCCATAGCAGCACAAAAAGCAAAATACGCTTATGTTTCATAGTTTTTGGATAGTAACACCAAACATACAAAGTTTTGAAAACTTCAGTAGTTTTACAGTATGATTTTTGACAGGAAAAACCTCGATAATGAAACCCTGCTGGCATTTTATAAAAAATTGCTGTTTCCCCGCATGGTTGAAGAGAAGATGCTGATACTGTTAAGACAGGGGCGCATTGGCAAGTGGTTTTCGGGTATTGGCCAGGAAGCTATAGCTGTTGGCAGTACCCTGGCCATGAATGCCGATGAGTACATTTTACCCATGCACCGTAACCTCGGTGTTTTTACAACAAGGGAGATTCCGCTTTCGCGCCTGATGGCGCAATGGCAGGGTAAGCCCTCGGGTTTTACCAAGGGGCGCGACCGTTCATTTCATTTCGGTACGCAGGAGTATAAGATCATCGGGATGATTTCGCACCTCGGCCCGCAGCTTGCCCTGGCCGATGGCATTGCCCTGGCTGACGTGTTATCTAAAAGGAAAAAATCGACATTGGTTTATACCGGCGAGGGCGGCACCAGCGAAGGCGATTTTCACGAAGCGCTGAATATCGCTTCGGTATGGAAGCTGCCGGTGATATTTTTAATTGAAAATAATGGTTATGCCCTCTCTACGCCAACCAGCGAGCAATACAATTGCCGCGAACTGGTTGATAAGGCTATTGGCTATGGTATTGAAGGCCGCCGGATAGATGGAAATAACATATTGGAGGTTTACCACACCATTACCGAATTAAATAAAGCCATCCGCGAAAACCCACGCCCGGTTTTGCTGGAGTGCATGACTTTCAGGATGCGCGGCCACGAAGAAGCCTCGGGGATTAAATATGTACCGCAAAACCTGTTTGAATGGTGGGCAGCTAAAGACCCGGTTACCAACTTCGAAAAATACCTGCTTGCGTCGGGGGTATTGTTAAAAGACCAAATCCCGGCGATCAGGCAGGAGTTCAGCAAAATTATTGAAAACGAGATAGAAAAGGCCGATGCAGAGCCTGATATTGTACCGGATATAGCTACCGAATTGAAGGATATGTATGCGCCTTACAGATTCGCGGTAGCGCAACAACCGGCACTCCCCGTTACCAATAAGCGCTATATAGATGCCATTAGCGATGGCCTGAAAAGCGCGATGCGAAGGCACAACAACCTGGTAATTATGGGCCAGGATATTGCCGAATACGGCGGTGCCTTTAAAATTACCCAGGGTTTTGTTGAAGAGTTTGGAAAAAGCCGGGTACGCAATACCCCCATTTGCGAATCGGGCATTGTGGGCGCGGCCATGGGGCTTGCGCTTAACGGCTACAAGGCCATTGTTGAAATGCAGTTTGCCGATTTTGTGAGCTGTGGCTTTAACCAGATTGTGAATAACCTGGCCAAAACACATTACCGCTGGGGCCAGGGAGTTGATGTGGTGATCAGGATGCCGGCAGGTGCGGGCACCGGCGCCGGGCCGTTCCACTCGCAAAGCAACGAGGCCTGGTTTACCAAAACTCCCGGGCTAAAAATAGTGTACCCCGCTTTCCCGGCAGATGCCAAGGCATTGCTGCTGGCCGCGGTTGATGACCCGAACCCGGTACTTTATTTTGAGCATAAGTATTTATACCGCGGCATTCACGGCGATGTGCCCGATGGTGATATGATGATTGAAATAGGCAAGGCTAACGTCATCAGGCAAGGTAGCCAGGCCAGCATCATCACCTTTGGTCTGGGCGTGCATTGGGCTATGGAATACGCGGAAAAACATCCGGATCAATCTGTCGAGATTATTGATTTGCGCAGCCTGCAGCCCTGGGATCAGGAAGCAGTTGAAGCAAGCTTAAAAAAAACAGGCAGGGCGCTGGTGCTGCATGAAGATACGCTTACCAGCGGTTTTGGCGCCGAAATTGCTGCCCACCTCTCTGAACATTGTTTTAAATACCTCGACGCCCCGGTAATGCGTTGCGGCAGCCTGGACACCGCCATCCCGATGAGCAAAGCCCTCGAAGAGCAGTTTCTGGCGAAGGCCCGGCTGGAGGAAACGATGCAGAAGTTATTGGGGTATTGAGGCGTGTAGCCGCTCGCGATAAAGTTCTTGTCGCTCAAGGGGGATCGTAATAAAATACACACACTATTTGCGCTGGATACCAATTATGAGCAATCGGATGTTTGAGCTTGTGATCGGTGTTTTCACCGCACCACCCTTATGCTATCGGCAGATTGCTCCAAATTAAACATTACACTATTAAATCATGGGGTACGTTTAAAACACCGACCACTGGCTTGAATATCGACAAAGGGAGCTTTAGCACCACCCTTCCGTCATAAAATGTTAATTGGCCGTTGGTTTCCGATAAAAATCTCATCTTTATATTTTCATTTAATATTCATCTCGTCCATCTACATTAGCAATGTCATCACACCATATTGTTCGCGAAAAACAGGAGCCTGCCTTACTGGTGTTAAGTATGGATGCTTTTGATGAGGAGATGCTGGGGCAACTGCTGGAATGGAGCCCTACAGTGCTCTGCACAACCGACATGGCCGAAAAGCTGGACGCGCTGGGTACTAAGGTTGACTGGATAGTTGGTGATGGTGATTGGAGCCATTTTCAATCGGATGTGAAAGTGATGCCGGTTGGTAGTGACAAGCCTCCTGTAACAGCATTAAAATACCTGGTAGCAAATAGTTACCCGGCGGTTAATGTGGTTACCGACCGTTTTAGCGAAACTGATTATTTGTTTTATGCAGATAAAATCAACCTTGTGGTTTTCTGCAAAAAACAAAAGATTTACCCGGTTGGTCCGGGTTTCAGCAAATGGAAGCCCGCCGGCGAAGTGATTGAAATACTATCTTCTCCGGTAGCTTTGCAGGTAAACGGGCTTGAAATTTTGAGCGGAAACAGGTATCAAACCACGGGCGACGGTTTTTTCAGCCTGCAGTTTGAACAGCCTTTTTTGTTTATTGCCGAGGATGTGGAGTAGCGAAACCGTTAGTAACTACGTACAGGCAAAAAATGGTTCGCTTTTTGAGTAAAAATAATTAAAAACGCATTAAACCGTTTAAACTTTTAATAGTCTATATATTTATATCAGCAAAAATACCCTGCTGATCTGTTAAAAAAATCTTTCATCATGAAAAGGACATATAAAAATCTGTTAACAATCGCTTTGGGGGGCTTGTTGAGCTTATCCTTAGCATTCAATGCCGATGCACAACGCGGTGGTGGATCTCGTGGCGGTGGTGGAGGCGGCGGAGGCGGTTCACGCCCGTCTGGCGGTGGTGGCGGAGGCGGCGGTTTTTCCCGTCCTTCCGGTGGTAGTTTTTCCCGTCCGTCTCAATCATTTGGCGGCGGCCAGGCAATTGCCCCTCCTTCACGTAGTTATGGTGCAAGCCCACGTGGCAGCATAGGCAGTTCAATCAGCCCGTCGTCAGGGCAACAGTATGGTGGTCGCGGCAGTTACGGAATCAGGCCAAACCCATCATCGGTAGCGCCTCAACGTAGTTATGGCAGCACCGGTCGTACCGTATATGGCGGTATTGGCGGCCGTGGAAGCTACGCTACTGTAGACGGACGTTCCTATAACGGCGGCCGTGGCAGTTTTTACCGCGGCGGTAACTACAGCTATGGTGGCCGCAGAGTTTATCCGGGCACTTATGGTTACGGTGGCCATTATGGCGGTCGCGGTGGTTATTTTGGTAACCACTACTATTATCCGTACCGCAATTATTACTGGTCATATTATTACCCACGTTTAGGTTTTAGCATTGGCTACCTGCCATACGGCTACTATCCATTCTGGTGGGGCGATTACCAGTACTATTATGCCGATGGTTTATACTATCGTCAATATAATGATCAATATACTGTAGTTGAGCCGCCGGTAGGCGCAGAAATTAAAAACCTGCCTTCAGGTGCTGAATCAATCATGATCAATGGCGAACAGTATTATGAATTAAATGGCGTTTATTATCAGCCATATACCAAGGATGACGGCACAACCGTATATGTAATTGCCGGTAAAGACGGTCAGTTAAATACCGATCAGGGCGGAAGCGGCGATTACGATCAGGGCCCGCAAATGGGTGATATTGTAACCCAATTGCCTCCTGATTGCAGGAAGATCAAAATAAACGGCGAAAAGCTGTTTGTATCTCCCGACGGCTTTTATTACCAGGAAACCGAGCAGAATGGCAGCAAGGCTTACAAAATTGTAGGTACCCCTTCTGATGACCCGGCAGATAACGGTGATGGCAGCGATCAAAGCTCTGATTAAGGTAATTAATAAAAATTCAATATATATCCGAGGCTGCTTCTGTAAAGAGGCAGCCTTTTTTAATGGCCGGAGGCGTGAATAAATGAGTAATGGCGGAAACCGGCTTATATCCGTTTATACGGCAAAATCAACGCGATAGACGGTTAATTTCGAGGTAATAGCTGCTTGAACGGATAACTGTGATCTTTGATAATACGAGTTACTTATGCTTAGCCAAATAAAATATAACATTAAAAAAAACAATGCGCTGCCCCTGTACGGCGCATTATTTATTAACTAAAACTGTATTTTTTAATAAAAAAACACAAATTAAAGAACACTAGGGAATATCGTTAAAACCGGTGATGAACTGGTTAGCTAAGGATTGAAAATGTTAAATATTGGTTACGGAAAACCAGATAATGAAGCAATAGGTAGCATAAACGCCGCGAATATATGAAGATGGAACGCAATGGCCCGTTTTATATAGTTATAACTTAAGCTATAGACGTATTTGATAAGCAAACGTTACAATCTGCAAAAAATTTCATTCGCGGTAATTTATTTTTAACTGTCGTTTAAATCTGTTTGCGCACCCCCGGTGTCGTATTGCACAGCCCCTTAGTGGTAAACCGGGGGATTATAATTGGATGATTTTTTCAATTTGTGCGATCCCGCGCCTGATTTATGATAAGGTTGTTGCAATATTTATCGGGCAAAGTTTCCTCCCTTCCCTTTTTATAAATATTATGTCGTGAAATTAAGAAATTATTTCACAATTATCCAATACGTTTTAGGTAGCAATCGGGATTTTGTTTAACCTAACTATAAAAAACCTTAAACAATAGTTACATAAATGACAAGGTTCATTGCTGGTTAGGCAAAATCGGTCTCAAAAGCTTTTTAAAGAGCTATAACATCCTTAAATAATTATGGCCGGTACAATAACAGGTTGCTGAACCAATTATAATGAAGTGTTTAAAGCTAACCGTTTGCCGGTTTTGCACCTGTCATTTCTTTAGCTGTAATCCTGTGTCTTTCACTTATCTTTGCGCAAAATTCAATATCTCCATATAGTGATTAATGTCAACAATATTTCGGTTTCGTTTGGCGGAACCACCTTGTTCAGCGATGTAACCTTCTCTATCAATGAGAATGATAAAATTGCCCTGATGGGTAAAAACGGTGCGGGCAAATCAACCATCCTTAAAATAATTGCCGGTGCGGCTAAGCCTACATCTGGCAATGTAACCGGCCCTAAAGATGCCGTAATTGCCTATTTGCCGCAGCATTTGCTAACTGAAGACAACGTTACCGTTTTTGAAGAAACAATGAAAGCTTTTGACGAAGCTAATAAAATGCAAAAGGAGCTTGAGGAAGTTAATGAGCAGCTTAACATCCGTACCGACTATGATAGCGACGATTATATGAAGCTCATTGAGCGGGTATCTGAACTGAGCGAGAAAGTGTATTCGCAGGAAGAGGTAAATTACGATGAGGAAGTTGAAAAAGTATTAAAAGGGCTTGGCTTTGAGCGAAAAGACTTTACGCGCCAAACTTCTGAATTTTCGGGCGGCTGGCGTATGCGTATCGAACTGGCAAAAATACTTTTGAAAAAGCCCGATCTGATCTTGTTGGATGAGCCTACCAATCACATGGATATCGAGAGTATCCAATGGCTGGAAGATTTCCTGGTAAACTCGGCCAAGGCGGTGATGGTGATCTCGCATGACCGTGCTTTTGTAGACAATATCGCCAACCGTACCATCGAGGTTACGATGGGCAGGATCTATGATTATAAGGCTAAGTACAGCCATTATCTTCAGTTACGTGCCGAGCGCCGGGTGCACCAGCTTAAGGCCTACGAGGAACAACAGCGTTTTATTGCCGATAACCAGGAATTTATAGATCGGTTTAGGGGAACGTATTCCAAAACGTTACAAGTGCAATCGCGTGTAAAAATGCTCGAAAAGCTGGAGATCATCCAGATAGATGAGGTTGATACTTCGGCGTTGCGGTTGAAATTTCCGCCCTCGCCCCGCTCCGGCCAATACCCCGTGATGGTGGAAGACCTCACAAAAAAATATGGCGGCCACGTAGTGTTTGAGAAGGCGGCCATGGTTATTGAACGCGGCGAAAAAGTGGCTTTTGTTGGTAAAAACGGCGAAGGTAAATCAACCATGATCAAAGCAATTATGGGCGAAATTGACTTTGAAGGAAGCTTAAAAGTTGGCCATAACGCTAAAATCGGCTACTTTGCCCAAAACCAGGCTTCGTTGTTGGATGAAAATTTAACAGTATTTGAAACTATCGACCAGATTCCCTTAAGCGACGGCACGATAAAGATCAAAGACCTGTTGGGCGCGTTTATGTTTAGCGGCGACGATACCACCAAAAAAGTAAAGGTACTTTCGGGCGGCGAAAAAACACGTTTAGCTATGATCAAGTTGTTGCTTGAACCGGTAAACGTATTGATACTGGATGAGCCAACCAACCATTTGGATATGAAGACCAAGGATATCATCAAAGATGCCCTGCGCGACTTCGACGGTACGTTGATCCTCGTTTCTCACGACCGTGACTTCCTGGATGGCCTGGTGAAAAAGGTGTTTGAATTTGGCAACAAACGCGTACGTGAACACTTTGAGGATATAAAAGGGTTTTTAGCGTATAAAAAAATGGATAGCCTGAAGGAGATTGAGCAGAACTAAATGATTGGTTATTAAAATATTGTTTGCGGGTGATGTTTTTATGATCTTATCCGCGATAGCTGCACTTGATTATAATCGGCCCCCCCTTTCAATTTAAGGCGTTAAATTATCAAGCGGGATGCCTGTTTATTACCGCTGTATTTAAGTAAACACAATTTTAATCTCCGAAAACGCGGCTTACCTTATCTGGATTGGCGCTGCCGTGCATAGCAATCGATTTTAAAAAAGATGCCCGCTGCAAGAGGATAACTAAGAGATTTTCACACGAATTTTTATTAGAGTAAAATTTGAAATTCGTGTAATTCGAATAATTGTGGACAGTTTGAAAATCAATTCGTGTAGAAATTTCTTACCGCGATTTCTTCAAATGGATGCAATTAATTTTAAAAGTAATTTTCGCGAGTTGCACAACCGGGGCTGTTTGAGCCGAACAGGCAACAAAATTGAGCCGTAGGCGAAAACCCTCGCCCTGCAAACAGGCTGATCTTTGTATCGTTAAACATTAAAACATCAATCAATGACAACGATATCAAAAATACAACTGGGCAACAACGGCCCGCTGGTTTCAAAATTAGGATTAGGCTGCATGCGCATGTCGTCGGTATGGGGAAGCAAGGCTAATGATGAAGCCGAAAGCATAGCCACCATAAACGAAGCGCTGGATAAGGGAATAAACTTTTTAAACACCGGCGATTTTTATGGTGCCGGCCATAACGAACTATTGGTGGGCAAAGCTGTTAAAGGCCGTCGCCACGATGCGTTTATCAGCGTAAAATTCGGCGCTATTTTCCATAACGGGCAATGGCTTGGTTTAGATCTGAGGCCCATCGCCATTAAAAACTTTATCAATTATTCGCTGGTAAGGTTAGGCATCGATACGATTGATCTGTACCAGCCCTGCCGTATGGACAACAGCGTGCCGGTAGAGGATATAATGGGCACCGTGGCCGATTTAATTAAAGAGGGGAAAGTGCGCCACCTGGGCGTATCGGAGATCACTGCTGATCAGCTGCGCAAAGCCAACAGCGAATACCCGGTATCGGCGCTGGAAATAGGTTATTCGTTAGCCGACCGCCAGATAGAGGCCGACCTTTTGCCGACAGCTAAAGAATTAGGCATAACCGTAGTAGCCTTCGCCAATACTGCCGAGGGTTTGTTAACCGGCGATATGAAAGCGCCGCTGCCTGCCGATAGCTATCATAACCATTTTTCCCGCTTCCAGGGCGATAACCTGGTGAAAAACCTCGAAAAGGTAGAAGTGTTTAAGCAAATGGCAGCAGATAAAGGCTTCACGCCAACCCAACTGGCCATTGCCTGGGTAAACGCTCAGGGCCATCACATTATGCCGCTGGTAAGCATGAGCCGCCGCTCAAGGTTGCCCGAAAACATCAAAGCCATGGAAATTGAATTTACTGCCGCAGAAATGGATTTGCTTAATACCGAATTTGCTCCTGGAGCTATATTGGGCGGCACCTACCTGCAACGATAATCAATAACCATAACCGGGGGGCTTGCATATGAGCCCCTCTTGTTTTATATCTTTACCTGAAATGATCAATCCAACCGAAATTGTGCCCGGGGTTATTTTTTACTCATACCTCTCGGCCATGCGAAAAGATAAAGTCGGCTTTTTAAAGCACAACACGCTGGTGATGCAGGTTTCGGGATTATTTACGCTCGAAACGGCCACGCAAAAAATATCCATGCGCAGGGGCCAGATGCTGCTGATCGGTAAAAACCAGTTAGGGCAGATCACCAAAACACCCCTCCCCGGCGAAAACTATGAAACCATTGTAATCTCTTTACAGGAAGATCTGCTCAGGAAAATAGCCTTGGAAGAACGGATAGAGATAACCGAAAAATATGTTGGTCCGCAAAATATCCTGGTGCCGCGGGATGCCTTTTTGCAGGGATATTTTCAATCGGTAGTACCTTATGTACGTAACCCCGGCGAGAAGATAACAAGCGAGATGGGCATCTTAAAGGTAAGGGAAGGCGTGAAATTGTTACTGAACGCAATGCCCGGATTGAGCAAGTTTTTATTTGATTTTTCAGACCCGTATAAAATCGATCTGGAAGAATTTATGCTGAGCAATTTTCATTACAATATCCCGGTAGAAAAATTCGCGCAGCTAACCGGGCGCAGCCTCGCCGGTTTTAAGCGCGATTTTCAAAAAACGTTTAACTCTTCGCCCCGGCACTGGCTGCAGGAACGCAGGCTAACCGAGGCCCTGCACCTTATTGAACACAAAAACAAAAAACCATCGGCCATTTACCTCGATCTGGGCTTTGAAAGCCTTTCGCACTTTTCGCATTCCTTTAAAAAGCGGTTTGGTAAAACTCCCACCGAATGGGCGGCGTAGGTGACAAACCCGCACCAAACCTGCGATAGTGCCGTGTTCTGAGAATCTAAGGATCAACTGTTTAGCATTGATTGAATGCTAAACAGTTAAGCTTAATGATTACAACCTCGGGTCTACCGGTTCGCTTTCCATAGCCAGTACGCCAAATACGCATTGATGTACACGCCTTAAAGGTTCCTTATCGGTAAAACGCTGCAGGCCTTCAATGCCCAGGGCAAATTCGCGCATGGCCATACCTCGCTTAGCATTGAGGCCCCGTTGTTTAAGGCGTTCCAGGTTTTCGGGGGCCGTATATTCCGGGCCGTAGATGATCCTGAGATACTCGCGCCCCCTTATTTTAATAGCCGGTTGAATTAAACCTTTACCGTTTTTTTCAATAAAACTATAGGGTTTAACAACCATACCCTCGCCGCCTTTACCGGTTAAGTTTAACCACCATTCGGTAGCTCCCTGTATATCGGCAGCGTTATCAAGTTCAACTATCCTGTAAGGAGTAGCTAACAACAGGGCCTCATCGGCCTGGCAGATTTTTTTAATCTCTTCCATATGCCACTCGTGGTTTTGGCTTGTCCACTGTTTACCTTCCGAAGCAAGGATATGGAAAGGTGCCAGTTTATAATCATCAATACTGTTAACCTCCCAGCAATATTGCCTGTAGGCATTGATAAACTGCCCGGCTTCTTTCGCCCTCAAACTATATTCATCCAGCAAAGCCTGCCCGCTGGCATCCCTGCTCACCAGTTTCTCCAAAGCAGCCTTTGCGCTAAAGAGCGCGTTTGTGGCCGCACTGCCTACCTGCGCGTATTGCGATTGTAACAGCGTTTGCGCTTTGGCATTCCAGGGCATCAGTTCGGTATCCAAACAAACCCAATCCGTATTGAACTGGTTATAAAAGCCCGAAGCTTCAAGCGCTTGATTAAGCCGCTGCAATATAGCCTGTTCGGTTTCCTGATCATTAAAAAAGGCCCTGCCGGTGCGGGTGTAAATAGTGCCGATACCTTCGCCGCTGATGCCGAATGCTTTACTTATGGCGGTTTCATTACGCCCCACAATAACCACAGCTCTCGAGCCCATGTGCTTTTCCTGGCAAACAACTTTGTTAATGCCGGCAGTTTGATAGTATTCAAATGCCTCGGCCGGGAACTCCAGGTAGTTATCCAGGGTACTTGTTTTGGATGGGCTCATGGTAGGCGGCAAATAGATCAACCATTTCGGGTTGATGGCAAAGCGGCTCATTACTTCCAGCGCTGCTATCGCATTTTCTTCACGGATGGTGATGTTGTTTGCCAGCCTTGTTTCAACTATGTGCCTGCCGGTAAATTCGGCAATATCAAGTACGGTATCATTTTCCTGTTGCAAGGTAAGGTTAGCTGACTGCGCTTTACCATGATCCAGGGGCTTCGCCGGGATACAATACACTTCGGCTGCCTTTACGGCAACCAGTTCACGTTCGGGATAGCGCAGGGCTGTTAACGAGCCTCCAAATACGCAGCCTGTATCAATATCAATGGTATTGTTGAGCCATTGTGCTTCGGGTACAGGGGTGTGCCCGTAAACCACCATCGCCTTTCCGGAGTATTCGCTTGCCCAGTTCAGGCGCACGGGCAAACCAAACTCATCGATCTCGCCGGTGGTTTCACCATAGTAGCAAAACTCGCGCACTGCGCCCGAGCCGCGGCCATGCATATTTTCCTTAAGGCCGGCATGCGCTACTACCAGCTTTCCGCCGTCAAAAACGTAGTGGCTTACCAATTGATCTAAAAAGCGTTTTACCTGTTCCTTAAACTGAGGTGTTTCCAGGCTAAGCTGATCAATCGATTCCTGAAGGCCGTGCGTTGGCTGTACATTTTTACCGTTAAGCCAGCGCACCAGTTTAATATCATGGTTACCAGGTACGCAGTAGGCATTACCTGCCGTGGTCATGTTCATTACCAACCTGAGCACTTCGGGCGTTTTAGGGCCGCGGTCAACAAGGTCGCCTACAAAAACGGCTTTTCGGCCTTCGGGATGCGCCCAGGTACCACTATTATTATCATAACCAAGCTTAGTTAAAAGACCGGCCAGTTCATCATAACAGCCATGCACATCGCCTATAATGTCCAGCGGACCAGCCTCCTCCTTTTTATTGTTGTATAAGGGATCGCGTACAATGGCGGTGATAGTGTCTACCTCTTCGGGCGAGCGCAACTCGATGATATGCCTGAAACCTTCAACCTTCAGTTTTTTTAAGCTGCGCTTTAGTTGGGCTATATGCTGCGGGATAACGTGGGCGCCAAAATTCCGGTCGGGCCGCAAGGCGTTGCGCCGGGCGCATACGTTTTCGGGCATGTTCAAAATAATGGCTACCGGCAGGCAGTGGTATTCGCGGGCCAGGTTTATCCAGTCTTTGCGTGCTTCCTCCTGCACGTTGGTGGCATCAATTACAGTTAGTAAACCGTTTTTTAAACGCATCCCGGCAATATACCGGGCCAGCGCGAAGGCATCGGCTGATGCGGCCTGATTATTTTCATCATCACTTACCAGGCCGCGGCAGGTATCTGAGGATACGATTTCCGTAGTCTTAAAATACCTGCGCGCAAATGATGATTTGCCCGAACCTGTAGCGCCCATCAGTATTACCAATGATAGCTCGGGTATTTGTATAGTTTTATTGGTCGACATTTTTGATCTTTAAAAATTAAATAAACTGACCGGCATCTTTTACGCGGATACAAAACACAGCCATCTGGCTTAATGAACCTACCGCCGGGTCTGATTCGCCTATCGGTTTAAATATTACATCGTAGTTGTACTTAAGGGCCAGGCTGGTTCCCCATGCTTCAAACTGTTTTCGTGTCCACTCAAAACGGTGGTCGGTATGGCGCATTTTACCACCCTCTAAGTTTTCGAACTTTACGTTGTACTCCGCGTTGGGCGTGGTAACTACCACTACTTCGGGCTTTGCATACTCAAAAACTGAGCGCTCCAGGGCTGCCAGCCGTGCTTCGTCAAGGTGTTCAATTACTTCAACCAGTGCAGCGCCGTCAAACCCTTCCAACCGCCTATCACGATAGGTAAGCGATCCCTGGATCAGTTTTACACGCTCACGCTGTTTTTCGGGCAGGCGCTCCAACCTTAAACGGCTTTTAGCTATCTCGAGCGAGCGGTAGCTTACATCCATACCCAGTATAAATTCAAACTGTTTCTCGGCCATTAATAATTTCATGAGTTTGCCTTCGCCGCAGCCCAAATCTGCTACACGTTTTGCCCCGGCCGCTAATAGTTCATTGCGGGCGGCCAGCAGGCGCAGATCATGAATGCGAGGTTTTGGATCGGCGGGTTCAACAGGGTTCTCCTCCGCTTCTGTTTTTTCGTCGGTTTCTTCCTCCATCTCATCCTCATTCACCAAAACCTCGAAAGCGAGGTTAGTTAGTTTACGCTGATTTTTAAGATAGCGGCGCACAATGAGTTCCCGGGCCGGATGCGTTTCGAGCCAGGCCTTACCTTTATCAAGCAATTTTTCGATCTCATCCTTCGCAATCCAGTAATGCTTATCGTTATCGCAAACCGGGATCAATACATATAAATGCGAAAGCAGTTGCTGCAGGGTGATGGTATTGGTTAACTCTACGGTAAAATAACGGCTCATACCCCATTCAGGAAAAGCCGGATCGAGCGGGTGCTGTGTAGCTGCAACCGTGTAACCGAGCGGCTCAAATAACGCGTTAAGCAACCCTTCGCCGCCACGTACAGGCAACACCGAAAGTTTTGCAACAAAAGGCATGGCAACATCAAGCAGTTCGGGTTTATCTTTACAACGGCCATTTAATGCCGATGAAAATGCTTTGGCAATAGCCGCGCTCATAAACGAACTGCATACATAAGGGCGATCATTCACATATTGCTCCAGCGCGAAATCGTTGCCCTTTGGCCCGGCGCTTCGTACCAATCCTATCGGATCAATATCCAGCAACAAGGCGGCGGTGCATTGATCCGCGCTTACTTCGGGATAAAAAATATGAGCCTTGCCGGCCGATAACTCCACTTGCTGGATCCTGCCGGGGTGCTTATGCAGCAAAAAGCTCAGATCATCTGCGGGGGTATGCGTTGTGGTTATGGTTAATAACATTTGTGTAAATTATTTCTTTTGATTTGTAGGTATAGGTTATCGTTGCAACCAGTTTACAATGATACAAAAGTATAACCGAGCTGCGCAGTGTATTTGCGCAGAGAAAATATTTTAAGATATTTTCAAAAACAAAATCCTATCTTTGCCGCAATTCCTGATTTATTAACTTTTTAAACATCAAGGAATCATGACAGAGCAACGCTACATATCGCCCCTTTCGCTCATTGCCCAATAAGGCAGTAAAACACTGTATTTTATTGTATTGAAATAATTGCATGGCTGGATCGCCATGCCTGTAAGTGTTTTGCCTGTCGCCGTTACCGGGTTTCCTGAGCGCTGTTAAAAAGGGTATATCCTCATCTTCGGGGATAAACGGAAGCCAACCATCAATTTAAAACATTTATTGACCTGCGCAAATGCGTGTATAAACTATTGTGCCGTAAATATTGGCGCTGTTTTGCATCGCGTTAGCAAGATTAAAAAAACACCCGGCGAGGCCAAAGCGTGCTTTCCGGGAATAAAATATAACCCACATGGGCAATTTAAGAACAAAAGATCTGAGTAAAATAGGTTATCATAATGATCAGCTACGAAGCCTGGTTATTGGCATAGCCTCAAAAAATTTTAAACACTATAGCAAACAGCAATTGCTTGATCTGCTGGTGGAAATAAAAAACAATCCGGAAGCATTCCTGGATAATGAGCTTACAGCCAAGATAGCACAAAAGGTGATCGGCAAAACCGATGGCCCGGCGTTTAAGGCTTATGAGCTGCGTGACGAACCTGTATTTTGCAAAACCTACGGCGGCAAGGGAATCGAAACATCGGCCAAAAAACAAATGGAGCTGGCTAACCTGCTGCCGGTGAGCGTACAAGGCGCGCTGATGCCCGACGCGCATATGGGCTTCGGGTTGCCTGTTGGCGGGGTACTGGCTACCGATAACGCGGTGATCCCCTACGCGGTAGGTATGGATATCGGCTGCAGGATGGCCTTGTCTGTTATCGACGAAACTGACGGATTCCTGAAGCGTTTTGATTATCAAATTAAACAAGCCTTGAAAAACCATACCCACTTTGGCATGGAAGGCGGACTGGATGTGAGGCAGGAGCATGAGGTGCTGGATAACCTGCTGTTTCGTGAAATGCAGCTTTTAAGGCCGTTGCACGGCAAAGCCGCGAGGCAATTAGGAACATCGGGCAACGGCAACCATTTTGTGGAATTTGGCGAAATAGAACTTTTGGCTGATAACGCCTTAGGTTGTTTGCCGGCTAAAAAGTATGTTGCGCTGTTATCGCACTCCGGCAGCCGTGGTTTAGGTTCGGCCATAGCAAGGCATTTTACACAAATAGCCATGAATACCTGCAAGCTGCCCCGCCATGCGCAGCAACTGGCCTGGCTTGATCTGGATACCGAAGCCGGGCAGGAGTACTGGCTGGCCATGACCCTTGCCGGCGATTATGCAAAAGCCTGCCACGAGCGCATCCACTCCAACCTGCTGAAGGCCCTGGGCCTGGAAGCTTTGCACGTGGTAGAAAACCATCACAACTTTGCCTGGAAAGAGCAACTGGCCAATGGCCGGGAGGTGATTATGCACCGTAAAGGCGCTACCCCTGCACATGCCGGTGAACTGGGTATTATTCCCGGCAGCATGACCACCCCAGCCTACCTGGTATCGGGCAAAGGTGTAGGCGACGCGCTGTATTCGGCATCGCACGGCGCGGGCAGGGCCATGAGCAGGCAAAAAGCTAAGGAGAGCATGACCGTATCCGCCATGAAAAAGCTGTTGAGCGGCGCCGGCGTTGCGCTGATTGGCGGTACGGTGGAAGAAAATCCTTTGGCTTATAAGGATATCGAAACCGTAATAGCCGCCCAGCGCGACCTGGTTGATATTCAGGGCCGGTTTTTTCCGCGGATTGTACGAATGAATAAGGAGTAATGATGAAAAAGATAATGATCCAGGTTACATCAGGCAAAGGCCCGGCAGAATGCTGCCGGGTTGTAGCCTGCGTACAAAGCCTGATGATGAAGCAGGCCAAAAAACAAAACATCAACTTACAGGTACTCGAAAACAAAGCCGCCGGGTTAAACGGCACTTTACTATCGGCAACCATGATGGCCGAAGGCGACCAGCTTGATGCTTTCATTACAGAATGGGTCGGCACCATCCAATGGATAGCGCAAAGCCCTTACCGAAAGTTTCATAAACGCAAAAACTGGTTTGTAGGCGTAGCCGCTTTTGATGTGAAGGAACTAATGCAATGGAATCCCAAAGATGTGAAACTGGAAACAATCCGCGCCTCAGGCCCCGGTGGGCAAAACGTTAACAAGGTTGAAACGGCTGTCAGGGCTACGCATATGCCATCGGGCCTGCAGGTGTTAGCGATGGATAGCCGCTCGCAGCTTGAAAATAAAAAGTTGTGTTTGGCCCGGCTGGAGGCTAAGGTGATGGTTTGGCAAACCGAGCACCTGGTGGCGCAGCAGCAAAGCCAGTGGATGGAACATCATATGCTGGAGCGCGGCAACCCGGTTAAAACAATTAAGGCGGACTTGTATTAGGATATAAAACCTTGTTTTTTTGTTTAAATGTATAGTAATTATGTACACGATAGCCGCTTGAAAGTGTTTGTATTTTTATTTGATCGCCTGCTGATGTTTGCTTCTTCAGAAACTAACACCTTATTTTTGCCGGTTGATCTGCTTAACGCGGCAATGACGGGTAACAACATCCGTTCCCGTAGTGTTCTGGATAAGAAAAACAATTTTACCGAAATATAAAATCTGTATTTTTTGGGCCCTTCCAATTATCTATATTTGCCAGCAATCAATTATAAGTGTTTTTTTAACAATTAATCGCATTTCCGGAACAGGGTAGTCACCTATGTGGCGTTGGCCTGCCGGGTTGTGCTTTGAGATCGTATAGAACGGTAGATGATAACCTTTAAATAATATTCGGGGGGATTCAAAATCACATGAAAAATAAAGCTGTTTTAACCATTAAACTACTGGTTGTTTTGACGCTACCTGTCGCCTCGTTGTATGGTCAGTCGGGCAAAATGCAATTATTTAAGTTAGATCATGTGCGCCTGTTGGAAAGCCCTTTTAAGCAGGCAGAACAGGTTGACCTGAATTATATTTTGAAAATGGAGCCCGATAGGTTGCTGGCCCCGTATCTGCGCGAAGCAGGGCTTGTTCCCCAAGCCGAAAGTTACGGCAATTGGGAAAATTCGGGTCTGGACGGTCATACCGGCGGGCATTATTTAACCGCCCTCGCACAAATGTATGCATCTGCCGGTAATATGGAATGCAAACATCGGTTGGATTATATGGTTAACGAACTGGCCCGCTGCCAGGAAAAAAACGGCAATGGTTATGTGGGCGGCGTTCCGGGTGGCAACAGGATGTGGGCGCAGCTGAAAACCGGCGATCTGAGCGATTTTAATACAAAGTGGGTGCCCTGGTACAACTTACACAAATTATACGCCGGTTTACGCGATGCTTATTTGCTTGCGGGTAACGCGAAAGCGAAAGCGGTTTTTATTAAATTATGCGATTGGGCTGATAGTGAAGTGGCCGGACTGAACACCACGCAGATGCAGCAGATGTTAGGAACTGAACATGGCGGGATGAATGAAGTTTTTGCCGATGCGTATGCTATTACCGGTGATAAAAAATACCTGGCGCTGGCAGAGAAATTCTCGCACCGGGCCATACTGGTACCGCTGGAGCGGCATGAAGATAAGCTGAGCGGCCTGCATGCCAACACGCAAATACCCAAGGTTATTGGTTTTGAACGCATAGCCGGGCTAAGCAATGATACAGGTTATAGTTCTGCCGCCCGTTTTTTTTGGAATACGGTGGTGAACAAACGGTCGATAGCTATTGGTGGCAACAGCGTGCGCGAGCATTTTAATCCCGTTAACGATTTTGCTACCATGTTAGAGTCGGAGCAGGGCCCGGAAACCTGTAACAGCAATAATATGCTTAAACTGAGCAAAATGCTGTTTGTTGATGATACGCGGCTTGCCTACATCGATTTTTATGAACGTTTGCTGTATAATCATATTTTGTCATCGCAACACCCGGTAACCGGCGGCTTTGTTTACTTTACACCTATACACCCGCAGCATTACCGTGTTTACTCAACGGCCGATCAAAGTTTTTGGTGTTGTGTAGGTACTGGTATTGAAAACCATGGCAAATATGGCGAACTGATCTATTCGCATAAAGGCGACGATCTGTATGTAAATCTTTTTATTCCCTCGGTACTTAACTGGAAAGAGAAAGGGTTTGAGGTAACTCAGCAAACAAAGTTTCCGGATGCCGGGAGCACTTCTTTATCGCTTAAATTAAGCCGCCCGGGTAAATTTGCCATTTATATCCGTAAACCAGGATGGTTGAGTTCCGACGGATTCAATGTTACGATAAACAACCGCGCTGTTAAGTACACCCATAACGCGGAAGGATATGTAAAACTGGTGCATCCCTGGAAAACGGGCGACCGCATAACCGTATCCCTGCCAATGAAAACCAGCGTTGAGTACCTACCTGATCACTCGGCCTGGGTATCATTTTTACGGGGGCCTATTGTGCTTGCGGCGCCTACAGATACTACGCAGCTTACTGGCTTATTTGCAGGTGATAGCCGTTGGGGGCACATAGCCGGAGGGCCGCTTTATCCCTTACCGGCTTCGCCATTGCTGGCCGGCAGCGGTACAGACCTGGTAACTAAAGTTAAGGCAGTTGCCGGCGCAGCTCCGCTAACTTACAAGATCAGCGACCTGGTTGTACAGCCGAAATTTAAAAATCTTAAACTGATCCCGTTTTATAAAGTGCATGATAGCCGGTACATGCTGTATTGGCCGGTAGCTAAACCCGATAGCATCCAACAACGGGAGCAGGAACTGGCCCTGCTTGACGAGCGTTACATTAAGTTGGCTGCCCGTTCGGTAGATGCGGTTGCTCCCGGCGAACAGCAGCCCGAGAACGACCACGGCATGATAGCAGAAAAATCAGAAACAGGTATCTTCAGAAATCTACATTGGCGCAGCGCGACCGGGTTTTTCAGTTATCGCCTGCGTACAAATGCAGATGTTAAAGTTTTGGGTATCACTTATTATGGCAGGGAAAACGGCCGTGAGTTTGATATTTACCTGGACGATTTGAAGCTGGCGCATGTATCGCTCAACGGTACAGGACCTGATACCTTTGTAACCAAAGAATACGCGATACCAGAAAGCCTGAAGACCAATGCTGGTGCAATAACGGTGAAGTTTGTAGCTGCCGATGGAAATAAAACCGCCGCTATTTATGGTGTGCGCCTGATGCGCTGAGGGCCCTGAGGGGTTTACCGGGCAAAGCGCTGATTCATTATGGATAACTTTAAACTAAATGGCCGGGCAGTGTGCGCGAACAAATGACCGGTGATTTGGTTATAAAGGTGCCATAAAAATCACATGAAGAAAAAACAACACGATATTGTTAATCGCAATTCCGTATCAGCCTTTCGGAAACCCCTCGAAGCATTGAATTTTTTTATGGCAGACATGCAGGCGGGCATTGGGCCCTTCCTCGGGATCTTCCTGCTGGCGCATCAATGGAAAGCAGGGCCCATCGGAACAGTGATGACGCTGGGAGGCATCGCGGGCGTTTTAGTTACCATTCCGGCTGGCGCGCTGATAGACAAAGCGAAGCATAAAAAACGCTACGTAATCATTCCGGGTATTTGCACCGTATTGGCCTCCGCTATTATCCTGATCTCACAACGTTTTTGGATAGTTGGCGTATCGCAGGTTGCCACCGCCATAGCCGGCGCGGCAATTGTGCCTGCCGTTATTGCTATCACGCTTGGCCTTACCGGTCAGCAGGGGTTTAACCGCCAAAACGGTCGGAACCAGGCCTGGAACCACGCCGGCAATATGATCGGCGCGGGCCTTTCCGGATATTTGGGAACAAAACTCGGAATGCCTTTTATATTTTATCTGTCGGCACTATTCGGGCTTTTCTCCATCATTTCGGTGAGCCTTATTCCATCCAAAGCCATAGACTACCGCGCCGCGAGGGGACTAAAATCTGACGATGACCACGGCGAGCAGGTGAGTGGCTTTAAAGCGTTATTTGAATGTAAGCCCTTATTGCTGCTTGCCGCGGCGTTGGCTTTTTTTCATTTAGGAAATGGCGCCATGCTGCCGCTGTACGGTTTGGGCGCAGCCAGTAACGGCCAGGAAAATGCCGCCATGTTTGTGGCCATGACCATCGTAATAGCGCAGTTGGTTATGATCGGCGCTTCCATCGCGGCCATGAAGCTGGCAGATGAACGGGGTTACTGGCTGGTGTTGCTCATTTCGTTCGTCGCTTTGCCTGTAAGGGGAGCCATCGCTGCTTCGCTTAGTTATCATGCAGGCCTGTACCCGGTACAGGCGCTTGATGGTATAGGTGCCGGTTTACAAAGTGTTGCCGTGCCCGGGCTTGTTGCGCATATCCTTAACGGCACGGGGCGCATCAATGTAGGCCAGGGAGCAGTGATGACTGTACAAGGCATTGGGGCCGCGTTAAGCCCGGCCATTGGCGGGTGGATGGCGCAGGGGTTGGGTTATCCGCTTACATTTTTACTGCTTGGCGGTTTAGCGCTCTTATCAATAATTTTATGGTTACTTTACAGCCGCACCTTAAAGGCGGCTTGTGATATACGTTATTCCGCACAACAATGAGTCATCTTTTGATCTTTATTATTTCGCTTTTAGCTATAGCCGGGGTTATTATCAGGCCATTTCGCCTCCCGGAGGCAACCTGGGCCGCGGCCGGGGCCATCCTGCTGCTTTTAACCGGGCAGATTACCTTAACACAGGCCGGTGCCGGTGTAGCAAAAGGCACTGATGTGTACCTGTTTCTTGCCGGTATGATGCTGCTGTCTGAAACGGCGAGGGAAGAAAAACTTTTCGACTGGCTGGCCGCCCAGGCTGTAAAAGCGTCAAAAGGGTCGGCGTCGGGGCTTTTTTTTATGATCTACATTTCCGGTATATTGGTAACCGCGTTGCTATCCAATGATGCTACTGCGGTTGTGCTTACGCCGGCTGTTATAGCCGCAACAAAGGCAGCAGGTGTAAAAAATCAGCTCCCTTATTTATTGATTTGCGCTTTTATAGCCAATGCCGCTTCTTTTTTGTTGCCGATATCTAACCCTGCCAACCTGGTAATTTACGCCGCGCACCTGCCAACGTTAATCAGCTGGCTAAAGGCTTTTTTGCTCCCTTCGGTCATCGCCATTGCCGCCACTTATTTTACGTTGAAATTTACACAGCGGAGGGCTTTAAAAGAGCAGTTTGATACACCTGCCACAATTATAAAATTAAGCCAAACGGGGCAGCTGGCACTGTACAGTATCCTGGCTACGGTAGTTGTATTGCTTATTTGTTCGGCGTTTGATGTGCCTTTAGGCTTGCCTACCTTCATCACCGGGCTTTTAGCCACCCTTATTATTGCCCTGGCAGCGCGTAAGTCTGTTTATAAAACCTTTCGTGAAGTATCCTGGAGCGTTTTGTTTTTGGTGGCGGGCCTGTTTGTCATAGTAGAAGCCTTATCAGGCACAGGCATCACTGGTCACCTGGCATCCGCCCTGTCTCGGGCATCCGATATGCATCCTGCCAAGGTTGCGTTGAGCGTTGGAAGCGGGATCGCCTTCATCTGTAATTTGATGAATAACCTACCTGTGGGGTTAATGGCCGGGCAGGTTGCGCAAAGCGCTACCTTGCCCGAGGTGGTGCGGAAGGCCATATTGATCGGGATTGATCTTGGCCCTAATTTATCAGTTACCGGTTCGCTGGCTACCATACTTTGGCTTGTAGCGCTGCGGCGCGAGGGCGTAAAGGTAAGTAATTGGAGCTTTCTTAAAACAGGTGTTTTAGTGATGACCATACCGCTGATCTTGACCTTATTGATTATACTTATTTGATAGCCCGGCGCTTCATAACCGTAATATATTTATTCAGATAGTATCTTATTTAAAACAGGACATAAAGTATAAATTATGCAACAATTGGTGCCTCAGATTTAATGTTATTTAAAAGTTGAGTGCCAGAGTAGTTGAAAATTATACGTGACGTAAAATAAATTAACTTATTAAAATTAAATTTTAATCATTGGGTATAGAAGTTGATATCGTGTACCCATGAACAAGCGGATCCTCATAATTGATGACGACGAAGACATCCTCGATATTCTGCATATCATATTCCGGGATGAGGGTTTTAACGTAGTGGTTTCAAATACAGGCGAGGCAGCTGACCATATTCACATCATTAGCCCTGATCTTATTTTGCTTGATGTCCGCATCGCGGGGTCGGCGAAAAGGGGCGATCAGATCTGCGCGGAAATAAAAGCCCGGTATCCGGGAAATAAGCTACCGGTGGTGCTTGTTTCCGCCGAGACCGATCTGGAGATGCTTGCCAATCAATGCGGCGCGGATTTTTATGTTAAAAAACCATTTGATATTTATGAGCTGTTATCGAGGGTAAAAGCTTACCTGGCCTGATCAACTTAAAGGGAAAATTGCTTTTAAAATAGTTATCGCTATTGATAGAAATTGTATAAAGAAATTTTAACACGAATTAACTTTTAAATCGGACAAAATTAAAACGAATTACACGAATGGCCGTTTTTCTATGATTGAGACATTCGTGTAATTGGATAATTCGTAACAATTCGTGTGAAAAATTTTGAACTATACATACCGATAACCTTTTTGAAAAGGTTCAAAAGCGATGTCCCTTGATCAACTTACATAATCCGTGTGGTTTAATGTAATAGTTGTAACTTAGTTAAACCTATGGAAAAAAGATCAAATCAATTTAAACCTGGCAATGTCATTTTCGGCCCCGAAAAACTGCGTGCCTATTTCGTTAACAATCTTAACAAGATCTATGCGGCAAAAAAACACCTGGTCAAACATCTCCCCGAAATTGCTGAGGAGGCTCATTTTGTTGACCTGCGCTCTGCCATCTTAGAAACACTGGAGGATGTGGAACGGCAACTGGCCAGGATGGATATCATTTATGCCATGTTAGATGCCGATCAGGACGAAGGCGCTTTCAGCGGTTTAGCCGGGTTAATTGATGACGCTTTTGAGGATATCAGGTTACATAGTAAAGACCCCGAGTTGCGGGATCTTGCTATTGCCTATTATTTGCAAAATGTAGAAAGTATGGAAATGGCATCTTTCCAGGTATTGGAAATGGCCGCTGTAAAGCTTGAAAACAGGCAGATCAAGCAATTGATTAAAGAAAATTATGATGAAGCGAAAGCTGACAGGACACTTTTATTATTAATTACAGCAAAATACATCACTGCTAAATAGCCAATGATGCCTACACTCTTTTAAAACTCCAACTCACTTAAAGTGAATGTGATTTTGAGTGGCGGAAAACAGGGTATTCAAAAAAAAAGCATCCTCTAAAGGATGCTTTCAATAAACTTATAATAGGTTAGGAGTTAAGCTACTCTTACGTTTACGGCATTAGGGCCTTTGCGACCTTGTTCGATGTCAAAATCAACCACATTGTTTTCACGAATATTATCGATCAGACCTGAAGAATGAACGAAGATTTCGCTGCCACCATTGTTAGGTGTGATAAATCCGAAACCTTTCGTTTCATTAAAAAATTTTACTGTTCCTTGTTGCATTATATTTTATTTAATAAGTGTGCAATATAAATAGAACATTTGGTTGATTTTCTCTTTGATGAAAATATTTAATTTTTATTTAAATTAATCAAACTCATTTAAGCTTCGAGCTGGTGTAAGTTTATTTTTCATATCAATCAAAGCGGGCCCTAAAAATGTAAACGTGCCGCTTTCGATGACGTTTATAATGCCTTCATTTGGCAGCCTCGTTTTTAAAAGCGGTCGCTGGCCGACGATACCAGGGAAATCACTTTAAGATAATTGCAGCTATTCAAATAAATCGCGATAAGAAATTTTCACACGAATTGATTTTCAAACTGTCCACAATTATTCGAATTACACGAATTTTAAATTTTATCAAATAAAAATTAGTAATTCGATAATTCGCAAAAAATCGTGTGGAAATTTCTTAGTTATCCGCTTGCAGCGGACATCTGTTTTTAAAAGCGATTTCCTTGCCGGAGATACCGGTTGTTAGCTTAAATTTAAAAAAATCGTAAGTTTGCGCCATGCAACAAAATTTGTTTGTTTACAATACTTTATCCCGTAAAAAAGAATTATTTAAACCGCTTAATGCCCCGCACGTGGGCATGTATGTTTGCGGCCCCACTGTTTACAGCGATGTTCATTTAGGCAACTGCCGTACTTATATATCTTTCGATTTAATGTTCAGGTACCTCACCGCTATTGGCTATAAGGTACGTTACGTGCGTAACGTAACCGATGCCGGTCACCTTGAAGGTGATGCAGGCGATGAGGGCGAAGATAAAATTGCAAAAAAAGCCAAGCTGGCGCAGCTTGAACCCATGGAAATTGTTCAGAAATACACGGTGGGTTTCAGGGATGTGATGAAAGTGTTGAACAACCTGCCGCCAAGCATCGAGCCTACGGCAACCGGCCATATTATTGAGCAGATTGAAATGGTGAAAGTGATCCTTGAAAAAGGCTATGCCTACGAGGTTGACGGTACCATTTATTTTGATGTAGAGAAATACAACAAGAGCCAGGATTACGGCGTACTGAGCGGCCGTAACCTCGAAGATTTGATGAACAACACCCGCGCCCTCGGCGGTCAGCAGGAAAAACGCGGGAAGCTTGATTTCGCGCTATGGATAAAAGCCAAACCCGAGCACCTGATGAAATGGCCTTCGCCCTGGGGTGTAGGTTTTCCGGGCTGGCACCTGGAATGCTCGGCCATGAGCCAGAAATACCTGGGCAGCCACTTTGATATTCACGGCGGCGGCATCGATCTGGTGCCAACACATCATACCAACGAGATTGCGCAAAACGTAGCCTGCTGCGGCACCAACCCGGCTACTTATTGGGTGCATACCAATATGCTTACGGTTAACGGGCAAAAAATGTCGAAATCATTGGGGAACAGTTTTTTGCCACATGAGCTTTTCAGCGGCGAAAACTCCATCCTGAATAAGGGTTACAGTCCCATGACCGTGCGTTTCTTTATGCTGCAGGCCCATTACCGCAGTACGCTCGATTTTGGCAACGAGGCCATGGAAGCTTCAGAAAAAGGCTTTAAACGCCTGATGAATGCTTTCGCGCTGCTAAACGACGGACTGAAAACATCGGCTGCTACGGAGGTTGAGATAGCGCCGTTAATGGAGCGCTGCTACGCCGCTATGAACGATGATTTTAACAGCCCCGTTTTAATTGCCGAACTTTTTGAGGCTTCGCGCATTATCAATTCGGTATATGATGGTAAAATGAAAATTGATACCGCTAACCTGGAGCAGTTAACCCTGTTGATGAACACCTTTGTAGTTGATGTGCTGGGCTTACAGAATGAGCAGGCCGCCAATGACGATCTGCCCAAAGTATTGAATTTTATTGTTGATCTGCGCAGCGCAGCAAAAGCCAATAAGGACTACGCCACATCAGATAAAATCCGTGATGGACTATCGCAGATTGGTTTTCAGTTAAAGGATAGCAAAGAGGGTACTACCTGGAGTAAGGCGTAGTTTAGAGATTCGTGATTGGAGAATAGAGATTAGTTGAAACCGGCTCTCAGGATCTTTTAATGTTGTTCGAAACAGTATCCTGTAAAACGTCATTGAGTAATGCCTCAATGACGTTTTTTGCTAAAAAGATATCTACGGCATATTTAAATGTTATAACGGAATAACTTTTATACTACTCTAAACAAAAAAGCGAATGATTGGTTATGGAGTTAATAATTTTAATTACTTCAGTTTTAAATGATCAAGGCAGTACTTCGCAATTATTCGGGCTTTTTCCCGTTTTACCATCAAATAAAAATAACGCCATTGTTAAATTATATTTTATGCGCCCGCGCATTTTGACTATTGCGTTTCCTACTTAAAATTTATTACTAAATTGCTCCCCATAAAACCCGCTACACGCATGAAAAAAATCATATTAGCTGCTACATTTATTGGTTATGGCGTTTTTGCATTTGCCCAGGACGTTGTTAACGTAAACAAGGTAGTTAGTGTTGAACAGGCTTTTAATAAGTTAGTTGAACGTAAAGGAATAAAAGACGGATTTTTGGCAGTTGCCGACCCCGACGGTATTATATTTAAGCCCGATGTTGTAAAAATTGTTGATTTTTACAGTAAGATAGATAAGCAGGCAGGTAAACTGAGCTGGGAACCCAAATTTGCCCGCATCTCGGCTAATGGCGATCTGGCTTTTACCGCAGGGCCATATGTATATCAAAACGGTAAAACCGATGATGATAAAGTTTTTGGAGATTACGTATCCATATGGCGCAACAACGGCGAGGGCAAGTTGAAGTTATTGATTGATCTTGGCATCCAGCACCCCGAGGCCGAAGAAGAGGTGGTTACTGATTTTAAAGAACCAGACCCTGCACAACGTTCGGGCCCGGCTAAAGATCCGTTTGGCGCCAAAAATGTGATCATTGGTACCGATAAAACCTTTAACCACGGCTTAAGCCTTTCGGCCATGGCCAGCTATAAAGAATTTATGAGCCCTGAAGGCCGCTACTACTTCCCTGGTTTCGGGCCCATGACCGGTACCGATGTGGTGATGAAATTTATCAATAACGAAGCCATCAGCATCACTGCCGAAACTACCGACGGTGGCCGTTCCTCAAGTAATGACCTGGCTTACACCTACGGGCACGCCCGTATTACCAAAGGCAACGTAGTAGGTAACTACAACTATGTACGTGTTTGGGAAATTGATAAAACAAAAAAGTGGAATATTTTATTAGAGATCTTCTCGCCGATTGAGAATGAGTAGATTGTCTGAATCAGAATTTACAGAATTTTAGAATTTACAGAATGAAAAGGCCTTGCATTAGCAGGCCTTTTTCTATAATGAAAGATTAACCAATCATTATTCTGCTAATTTTAAAATTCTGTAAATTCTGATTCAGATAACTAAAACAACTTCTCGATAATATCCGCGGCAGATAATCCTTCTGCTTCGGCATGGTAGCTGCGCACAATGCGGTGGCTCAGGATGGGTTTGGCTACGGCCTGTACATCTTCAATATCGGGCGAGTATTTGCCGTTAAGTACGGCATGGCATTTTGCACCAAGGATAAGAAATTGTGATGCCCTGGGGCCTGCGCCCCAACTTAGCAGGCGGTTAATTTGAGGCGTTGAAAACTCGCCGTTGGGGCGGGTTTTTGATACCAGCTTCACCGCGTACTCCAGCACATTATCGGTTACGGGGATATTGCGTACCAGTTGTTGAAAATAAATGATCTGTTGGGCGTTAAGCAGTTTTTTTACCTCAACCCTATTGGTACTGGTGGTGTTTTTAACTACTTGTAACTCTTCTTTAAACGAGGGATAGCTTAGCGCCACGTTAAACATAAACCTGTCTAACTGGGCTTCGGGCAGGGGATAGGTTCCTTCCTGCTCAATGGGGTTTTGGGTTGCCAGTACAAAAAATGGCTGCGCCAGTTTGTGGGTAACGCCCGCAGCGGTCACCGCTTTCTCCTGCATGGCCTCTAACAGGGCGGCCTGCGTTTTGGGCGGTGTGCGGTTTATCTCGTCGGCCAGGATAATGTTGGAAAACACCGGACCGGGAATAAATTTAAAATTGCGGTCCTCGCCTAAAATCTCCGAGCCAATGATGTCTGAGGGCATCAGGTCGGGTGTAAACTGGATCCGTTTAAAATCAAGGTCAAGCACTTGCGCTACTGTTTGTACAAGCAGCGTTTTGGCCAAGCCCGGTACGCCTACAAGCAGGCAATGCCCGTTGCTGAAAATAGAAATGAGCACGAATTTAATCACTTCCTCCTGGCCCACTATCACCTTGCCAATTTCGGCACCAATTTGCTGGTAAGCCTGCTTTAAAGCATCGGCGGCTTCTACATCCGAGCGGTGTTGCATAAATTATTTAGACGATGATTTGATCTTAGTTTCGGGAATCACCATTTCGGGATTGGTGTTAACCCATTTTTTCAATACATCATAAGCCTGGAACTCTTTATCAATTTTAATAAAGGTTTCCTTGCGGCGTTTATCAAACCAGGCGCTTACCGTTTTATTAACCTTATCGTTATAAGCATACTCCTTCAGTTTAGGGAAGTCCTGCTCCAGGTTAGCTTTGTGCGCGTTGGTTGCCGATTTTAATAACAGTATTTTGTAGCTTTTTTTGCCATCGGCAGCAGTAAACAGGTCTGGTTTTGATATGCTGCCCACTTTTAAAGTATCGGTGATCAAAGCAACTTTAGGATCCAGCTTATCGGTTGGGATAAAGGTTGAGCGGTTTTGTACATCTTCGGCATTCAGCATCATACCGCCATTGTATTTGGTGTCTTTATCGTCTGAATAATAGGCAGCAGCGCTCGAAAAATCAACCGCGATATTTTTGTCTTTGATCAAGATTTTGTAAATGCTATCCGCTTTTACTTTCGCTCTGTCTAAACTGGCCTGTGTAATTACCGGCGAAATCAGGATATGCCTTACATGCACCTGTTCGCCGCGGCGCTCAATAACCTGTAAAAAGTGAAAACCGAAATCAGTTTCAAATACCGGCGAAATTTCACCCGCTTTTAATTTAAAGGCATTGGCTGTAAATTCTTTTACAAATGTTGTACGGTCGGCAAAGCCCAGATCGCCACCTTCGGGCGCCGAGCCCGGATCCTGCGAGTAGAGCCTGGCCAGTGTGCCAAAGTCTTCGCCTTTTTTAACGCGCTGGCGCAGTTCTTCAGCTTTGGCTTTGTAAAGGTCTTTTTCTTCTTTGGTTAATTTAGGCTGAAAAACTATTTCGCCAACTTCAACTTCTTTATTGAATGAAGGGAGGCTGTCTTTCGGGATGCCGTCATAAAACTTTTTAACATCCTGCGGGGTAACGTTTAGCTTTTCGGTGATATGCTGTTGCATCTTCTGCGCAACCATCTGCTCTTTCAGGTCAGGGCGGATCTCGTCTTTATACTGGATCACCGAGCGGCCTAAAAATGCCTCCAGTTTATCCTGCCCGCCGGCACGCTGGGTCATTTCGCGCATACGGCGGTCAACGTTGGCGTCAACATCTTCCTCTTTCACCTCAATACTATCAATGGCCGCCTGCTGGGCAAGCAGTTTTTGGGTTAACAGGGTTTGCAGTATGCGGGCCTTAACCGTTGGGTCGGGCTGGTTGCCCTGTACCAAAAAGTTGGCGTATGATAATTCGATATCTGAAAGCAATATGGGGCTGTTACCTACCACCGCCGCTATTTTATCAAGTGTTTTTCCGGGCGTACGGGCAACCGAATCAGTTTTAACCAGTTTTTTTGCCGATGTATCTGATGCTACCTGTGCCTTTGCAAATGTTATTGTTAAAATAAAACCAAGTACTAATACTCCTAACTTTCTCATGTAACGCTGTATGCTAAATAAAACGGGCACACTTAACCCGTTAAAAACTACGAATTTCGGTAAAATTTATTAATTATAGCCCGATAAATATTTTATGTAAAAATCATGATGCTATAATTGTGCTAATATGCCTATAAACCCTGAAACACTTTAACTACTTTTGGTTAAAATTTGTTAAAGTGAAAGTTGAGAACCCGGCTGCGTTGCGTTTTATTTTAGAGGATGAGCTTTACCTGCTTAACGCGGATAAGGCATTGTATGAAAAGGCTGTTGAACCTGTACCTGCAGAAACTCCGGTTGCCCCGCCTCAAAATATTTCAACGCCACCTGCCGTAACTACTGCTGTTATTCCCGAACCGGTAACAGCTGAGGCTGCGCCTGTGGTAAATATCCCAACTCCATCAATTACAATTCCTTCCATTGCTCCCGAACCTACGGCCGAAATAAAAACGCAGGATACCGGCTTTAAGTATATGGGCAAAAATTTACAGCATTTTTTGGTATTCACCCATTATACCGATGCCGAATTCATCAGGCCCGAGCATTGGGCTGCCCTCGAAAATATACTGAAACGCAAAGGCTATAGCCCGGATGATGTGGCTATTTTAAATACTGCAACCTACAGTGCTACCAAATTCAGCGAGTTCAAGGTTTTTTTCAAACCGGTTAAAGTATTGCTTTTAGGGGCCGAAGCCCTTCCTCCTGATTTGAAGGTTTTAAAACCTAATAAGCCTGTTACATCCAACGGGATCACCGCGCTTTACAGTTATTCATTTAACGATATGATGGATAATGTGGAGTATAAAAAAATATTTTGGGAGCAGGTAAAAACCTTATAAGCTTTAAATTATGCATCAATTAGTATTCGCTACCAATAACCGCCATAAACTTGATGAAGTTTCGGCCAAGCTTAACGGGGAAATTAAGCTTTTAACCCTGCATGATATTGGTTGTTATGATGATATTGAAGAAACAGGCACTACCTTTAAGGCTAATGCCTCTATCAAAAGCCATCATGTATATGCCGGGTATAAGCTGAATTGTTTTGGCGACGACAGCGGGTTGGAAATAGACGCCCTTAACGGCGAGCCGGGTGTTTATTCGGCCAGGTATGCCGGTACGCATGGCAACCACGCCGCCAACATCAGCAAGGTGCTTGAAAATTTAAAAGATGAAACCAATCGCAGGGCGCGCTTCCGCACCGTAATTTCATTGATATGGGAAGGTGCCGAGCATTTTTTTGAAGGCACGGTTGAAGGTACCATCCGCCAGGAAATTGCCGGGGAAGGCGGTTTTGGCTACGACCCTATTTTTCAACCGGATGGGTATGAGATCACGTTTGCCGAAATGAGTATGACCGAGAAAAATGCCATCAGTCACCGGGCAAAAGCCATGGAGCAACTTGTTGATTTTTTAAATAAAGCCTGATTAAGTGGTTTGACCGCTGAGTTGCCAATGCCCTTGTTTATTGTATGAAGGAGTTTTTGAATCGAAGAATTTATCGAATTCGATTGAATTCTGTTCATTACTCAAATTTCATAAAATTCGGGTTCAGAGAAATTGCCCTGATAAGGTATACCGCTTTTGGTAAAACGTTAAACTAAATACAATGCAAAAATTGCAATAAATCGAAACCCTGCCGATATTTGTTGCGTAAAACAGCATTATACAGCCTATTTTATGAATATCATTGAGCGCATCGGTAAAATCTTATCAGACAGGAGCACTAATCCAAGGTTCATCAGCAGCCTGAGAAAGGTTAAAGAGGCCGACAGGGTTACAGAATCGATAAACAAACAATTAAAGGAACTGGATAAAAAGATGCGGCGGCAGACTGTTAACTCCTGATTTGCACCTTTGGCAGGATTTATGCTATTTATGCATAAAAAATACACTGTCATGAAAAAGTTAGTTCAAACCTCAATCGCAATCTTGTCTCTTATTTTCGTTTTTTCGGCTTGTTCCAGCACTAAAAGCACTACAACATCCAATGTATCCCGCGGAAAATTTGTGGGCACCTGGACCTGCAATAATGTAAGTTATGACGGCCTTGTACAAAATGCAGTACAAAGCGTATTTGACCAGGCCCCACCCGAAGCCTTTGTGGGCAGTACCTGGAAATTAACCAACAGCGGCAACGGAATTTTCACATTAACCAACGGAACATCGCAAACCATATTCTGGTCGGTTTATAACGGCGGTACCACCGGCACACAATTCCAGTTCAAAAAATTATATGAAGGCGATAAAGCCAAAAACGTAGCCGAAGGCTACCGTTTGGATATCGCTGCCAACGATGGTTCAACCATGACCTTAAAATCGCCTGTTACTGTAGGTAACAGTACCGGTTATGTTATTTATTCGTTCACCAAGAACTAAGTTTTTTGAGGTGAAAGGATAAAGGTGAAAGGCAAAAGGTGTCTTTCAGGTTTTATAAAATAAAAGGCGCAGCTTGAGATGTTTCAAACTGCGCCTTTTTTATTTTCAAAGTAAGGAAGAACCTTTAACCTTTTACCTTTCGCCTTTCGCCTTTCACCTTTCACCTTTATCCTTCCACCTCAAAAGCCCTATTCGGCTGGTGCAAATTTCAGGCATACGGGGTTGCCTATTTCAACCCTGATGCCGGTTTGGTTAAGCTTGCCGCTGGCTTGATCAATTTTAAATACCCATATGTTATCGCTGCCCTGGTTGGCTACAATCAGGAAATGACCGGTTGGGTCGATTGCGAAATCGCGCGGGTTTTTACCGAAAGTCGACTGGCGGGCTACAAACGTAAGCATCCCGGTTTCCTGGTTAACCGAGTAGATATTGATCTCGTTGGTTTCTAAACGGTTTGAGGCATACAGGAAGCGGCCATCGGGCGATAAATGGATAGCAGCGCCGGCTGTTTGCCCGCTAAAGCCATCGGGCAGCATCGTGATGGATTGCTTTTGTTTCAGCTGGCCGTTTTTATAATCAAACACAATAACGTTCGATCCCATTTCGGTTACGAGGTAAACATACTTTTTATCCGCCGAAAACTCGAGGTGCCTTGGGCCTTCACCGGGCGCTACGCTTACAAAAGCAGGATTGGCCGGTTCGATACGGGGCTCTTTTGACGGGCGATATTTGAATATGTTAATCTTATCGGTACCTAAATCATTGTATAGTACATATTTCTCATCGGGCGAAAATACGGCCATGTGCGCGTGGGCAGCCTCCTGGCGCTCTTTGTTTATGCTATGCCCGTCATCATGCACGGTTTGTATGCCGTTGGCTATCGAACCATCTTTATTTAAAGGCATTACCGCAACGTTACCGCTCGAATAATTGGCAACAAGCAGGTTTCTCTGATCTTTATCAACCGAAATATGGCACGGATCGGCGCCCAGGGTTGATTGTTTGTTGATGAAAGTAAGCTTACCGGTTTTAGCCTCGAACGAGAAAGCGCTTACCTCGCCTTTAGGCAATTCATTAACGGCGTAAACAAATTTATTATTGGCGCTTAGGGTTAGGTATGAGGGGTTATTAACACCATCAATTTCGCTCAGGTAGGCCAGTTTGCCTGTTTCGGCATAAAAGCGGTAAACTACAATGCCTTTGCTTTTGCCTGTAGTGTATGTGCCCACAATCAGATCGAACGTTTTGGGGCCTGTTTTTTTATTTTGTGCGAAAGTGAGCGCGGGTGAAAGCATAGCTATGATCAACAAAATTTTTTTCATGGTTAGTTATTGATGGTTTATTGCCTTGCAAGATAGCAAATAGACACAAAAAAAGCCCCGCGGATTAACGGAGCTTTTTAAATTTATTTAATAAGATGCTTTAGCTGGATCACTTCTTTTTCTTCAAGATATCGCCAGCGGCCCCGCGGAAGGTCTTTTTTGGTAAGGTTGGCGTAAATAACCCGGTCCAGTTTTACCACTTCATAACCTAAATGCTCAAACATACGCCTAACAATACGGTTTTTGCCGCTATGGATCTGGATGCCCACTTCACGTTTTGAACCTCCGGTAACATACGATACCGAATCGGGTTTAATAAGGCCATCTTCCAGTTCCAGGCCAAACGCCAATTTATTCAAATCGCCCTGGGTTAAGCTTTTGCTCAATTCAACCTGGTATAGCTTGGTGATGCTGTTACGCGGATGCGAAAGCTTATCGGCCAGATCGCCATCGTTGGTCATCAATAACAAACCTGTGGTGTTGCGGTCAAGGCGGCCAACCGGGTAAATGCGCTCGCGGGTTGCTTTTTCAACCAGGTGCATTACGGTGCGGCGTTCCTGCGGGTCATCGGTAGTGGTAATGTAATCCTTTGGTTTATTTAATAATACATAAACCATTTTTTCGCGTTTCAGCGTTTCGCCGTTGTATTTGATGGTGTCTTTGGTAGGATCAACCTTTGTGCCCAGTTCGGTTACCACTTCGCCGTTTACAGATACCACACCGGCCTCAATCAGTTCGTCGGCTTTACGGCGCGAGCAAATCCCCGCGTTTGAGATATAACGGTTTAAACGGATCAGTCCGTCATCCTCTGTCTTAGTTGATTTAGCAGTGGCTTTTTTACGGCCGCGCAGGGTTTTAGGCGCGTCGGCCTGGTTAGCCAGGTCTTGCGGGCGGTGTGCCGGTCTTTCGCCAAATGGTTTATCTTTAAAACCACCTTCGCGTTTTCTGAAACCTCCTTCAGATGAGCGGGGCTTAAAGTTACCATCGCCTGATCTTGAACCGGTGCCAAATTTACGTTCGCCGCCTTGCTCGCCGCTAAAGCTTCTTTTAGGTTTACCTTCAAAGCCTGCTGATGAGCGGCCGCGCGGGGCAAATGATTTTTTATCTTCTCCGGCATCATTGCCAAAGCTTCTTCTTGCTCTCTCGTTATTGCCTTCAGTTGGCCTGCCGGAATATGGGCCTGATTTGGCGCCAAATTTTTTATCGCCTCCGGCTGATGATCCACCCCTGAAATTGTTTTTGGGTTTATCGTCACTGAACCTGTTGGTTTGAAATGTTTTTTCGGGGCGGGTAAGTTTTTTCTTTTCGCCATTTGGGGTAGCTTTACCCTTTGGAGTTGATGGCGATTTGCGTGGCCTGTTTTCACCACTTTTTTTATTTTCGGGCCTGTCTTCGCGACTACCTGCTGGTCTCTTAAATACCATAATTTTTTGTTTAGCGCTTTCGCAGCGTGAGGGTCAAAGGTACGCTTTTTAGTTAAAATCCGATCAAAAAAATCAAAAAAAAGAAAGTAAACAAAATCGGCGTTTAAACGGTTTTAAAGGCGGTTTTTGAACCCAAAACCACCGCTAAAAAACTTGGTATTTTGCTAAGTATTTGATAATGTGCCCGGTGTAGCATACCTTTGCGGCACATTCTACCAAAATGTATAGTTAATGATAAGAAAAGAAATGATCAAAAAACACTTACTTACGCGCTCCGTAATGCTGGTGCTGGTTCTCATTTCAATGCTTAATATTTTCGGTACAACAATTACTGAAACGGGTGCAAAACCCTTGCCATTAAGCCTCCGAACCTCGAAGTTTATTTTTATTACAAAAAGCAGAACGGCAGTTGCATACAACTTTGCCAACGAAGCTTTACCGGTTAATGATGCGAAAGTTAATTACAAGCTTTTTAAAACGTTAAGGAAACATGATTTCCGTACGGTTCAAAGCAACATCCTGCATCGAAAAGCCGAAAAATGGTTCCCTATTATTGAGCCGATTTTAAAGTTTTACGGTATCCCCGACGATTTTAAGTACATCCCTTTGGTTGAATCGGGCTTTAAGTCTGGCCGGTCGCCAAAAGGGGCCAACGGCATCTGGCAGTTTATGCCGGGTACGGCACGCACTTATGGCTTAAGGGTTGGCCATGGTACCGATGAGCGCTTAAACCTGCGTAAATCAACCATTGCGGCCTGCAAGTATATCAAAGAACTATACGGTGAATTTAACAGCTGGACACTGGCGGCTGCCGCCTACAACAATGGCTCAATCAAATTAGCGCGCGCCATTAACAGGCAAAACGAAGATAACTACTTCCGCATGAAGCTGAACCGCGAAACCGGTTCGTACGTTTATAAGCTGATTGCCATGAAGGCGGTTATTGAACAGCCGAAAGAACACGGGTACCAGAATTATTTTTTTCTGCCCCCCGCGCCACAGTTGCTGGCATTTAATTAAGCACAGTAATTACACTGTAAATTAATTAAAAGATTACATTACGGAGCATTTTGAGGCCGGTTGTCTATAGTAGACTACCGGCCTTTTTTGCTTACATTTGTAGATTAATTATTGGTTTACTGAATGGTGATTTAGTGAATTCTTTTCTTTTTTTTTTCGATCAAGACGGCTTTTTTTGCATTGAAAAATCCTTCAGCATAACTTTTCAAATCACTAATTCAGTAACTCACTAATTCAACAATTAAAACAACGTATGAGTACAAAAGCAGCTGTTGACCTGGGCGAGCAAAGTGAAGTTGAAGTTTATGGTGCCCGGGTGCATAACCTTAAAAATATTGATGTTTCCTTCCCGCGTAACAAGCTGGTGGTAATTACAGGCTTAAGCGGCAGCGGTAAATCGTCATTGGCGTTTGATACTATTTATGCCGAGGGGCAGCGCCGTTATATGGAAACATTCTCGGCCTATTCGCGCCAGTTTATGGGGGGAATGGAGCGCCCGGATGTGGATAAAGTTTCGGGTTTAAGCCCGGTTATCGCCATCGAGCAGAAAACCACCAGTAAAAACCCGCGCTCTACGGTTGGTACCATTACCGAGATTTACGATTTTATGCGCTTGCTTTTTGCCCGCGCGGGCGATGCTTACTCGTACACCACCGGCGAGAAGATGGAGCGCATGAGCGAAGACCAGATCCTGAAAACCATCAGCGAGAAATTCGACGGGCAGCCGGTGAACATCCTGGCCCCGGTAGTAAAAGCCCGTAAAGGCCATTACCGTGAGCTATTCGAATCCATCCGCAAGCAAGGCTTTTTAAAAGTTTGGATAGATGGCGCCATTGCCGATGTTGAACCTAAAATGCAGGTAGACCGCTACAAGATCCACGATATTGATATTGTGGTTGACCGCCTGGTGATCAGCGAAAAAGACAGCAAGCGTTTATACACCTCGGTGCAGCAGGCTTTAAAAATTGCCAAGGGTATTATCCGCATTGCCGATAAAGACAATAACTTATCCTATTATAGTAAGTACCTGATGGACCCGGTTTCTGGTATCTCGTACGATGAGCCACAGCCAAATACATTTTCGTTCAACTCGCCCTACGGCGCCTGCGAAAAGTGTAACGGCCTGGGTTATATTTTTGAGGTAGATGAGGCTTCGGTAATCCCAAACCCTAAACTCAGCATCATGAACGGCGGTTTGGCCCCGATAGGAGAATATCGCGAAACCTGGATTTTCCAGGTGCTGAAATCGCTGGCGAAGAAATATGAATTTTCGCTATCTACCCCGATAGAGAAACTGAACCGCGACCAGTTGGATATCATCCTGAATGGCGCGCCCGATCCGTTAAGCGTTGCTGTTGAATACAACAAATGGAACGTTCAAAACTATCAGATCACCTTCGAGGGTATTATCCGCATGCTGGAAGAACAGCAGGAACGCCGAAACGACGAAGGTGTAGATGATATGGAAAACTACCGCGTACTGCGCACCTGCCCGGTTTGCGAAGGCGCGAGGCTGAAGAAGGAATCGCTGCACTTTAAGGTAGACGGCAAAAATATTTTTGAACTGGCTACTATGGATATTAACCATTTACAGGAATGGTTTAATGGCCTGGAAGAGCGTTTAAGCGAGCGCCAGAACGTAATAGCTAAAGAGATATTGAAAGAGATCCGCGCGCGCATCGTGTTTTTGCTGGATGTGGGGTTGAGTTACCTAACGCTCGACCGTACGGCCAAAACGCTTTCGGGCGGTGAGGCACAGCGCATCAGGCTGGCTACGCAAATTGGTTCGCAACTGATGAACGTGATGTATATTTTAGATGAGCCGAGCATCGGCCTGCACCAGCGCGATAACGAACGCCTGATCAATGCCCTGAAAAACCTGCGCGACCTGGGCAATACCGTATTGGTGGTTGAGCACGATAAAGACATGATACTGGAAGCCGACCATGTAATAGATATGGGCCCGGCAGCCGGTGTACACGGCGGGCAGGTGGTGGCCGAAGGTACGCCAGCCCAGCTGATGGAAAAACATACGCTCACCACATCATATATTAACGGTGAACGCGAAATTGCTGTGCCGAAGAAACGACGCGAAGGCAACGGCAAAAAACTCAGCCTGAAAAAGGCCACCGGCCACAACCTGAAAAAAGTATCGGTCGATTTTCCGTTGGGTAAACTGATCGGTATTACCGGCGTATCGGGTAGTGGTAAATCAAGCCTGATCACCGAAACGCTGTACCCTATATTAAACCACCATTTTTTCAGGGCGAAGAAACATCCGCTGCCTTATGAAAAAATTGATGGGCTGGAGCATATTGATAAGGTAATTGAAATAGATCAAACGCCAATCGGTCGTACGCCGCGTTCAAACCCTGCTACTTACACCGGGGTGTTCTCGGATATCCGGAACCTGTTTGTAGCCCTGCCCGAGTCGAGGATCAGGGGATATAAGCCGGGGCGCTTTTCGTTTAACGTAAAAGGCGGTCGTTGCGAAACCTGCCAGGGCGGTGGTATGAAGGTGATAGAAATGAACTTTTTACCCGATGTACAGGTACCCTGCGAAGAATGCGGCGGCAAACGCTACAACCGCGAAACGCTGGAAGTGCGCTATCGCGGCAAATCCATCAGCGATGTGCTGGATATGAGCATTGAAGATGCCACGCCATTTTTTGAACATATCCCATCCATCTATCGTAAAGTAAAAACGCTTAACGATGTAGGTTTGGGCTATATCACCTTGGGCCAGGCTTCAACTACTTTGTCCGGCGGTGAAGCGCAACGTGTTAAACTGGCTACCGAACTATCTAAAAAAGATACCGGTAACACTTTCTATATTTTGGATGAACCTACCACCGGTTTACACTTTGAAGATATCAACGTATTGCTGGGTGTGCTTAACCAATTGGTTGATAAAGGCAACACTGTATTGGTGATTGAGCATAACCTTGATGTGATCAAGGTGGTTGACCACGTAATTGATCTTGGGCCGGAAGGTGGATCGGGTGGTGGAACCATCCTTTTCTCCGGAACGCCCGAAGGTTTGTGTAAGGTGAAAGAAAGCTTTACAGGGAGATTTTTGAAAAAGGAAATGGGGCTGTAATTTTTTGATATTATGCCTGTTGGAGAAAGACAAAGACTGATCACTAAAATCTTATCGGTAGTTTTAGATGAACCTGCTCAAGTAGATGTCAAGTTTAATTGGTTTATTAACCAACATCAAATAGAACATTTTAAAAGCTCATTTCAAATAATAGATAAAATATATATAGATTTAAAAGGCAATAATTTAGTGAAGAAGGTTCAATCTTTACAGTCTGATGCCTATTTTGGAGGTAGGTATAATTTTCTTTTCGAGTTTGATGAGATTCAACATTTTAGCTCAGCTCGATTAAAATCACTAAACAATTATCCGCCAACTTTAAAAGTAAATTATTCTATCGCCGATTGGAAAAATTGGTGTGTTACCTACTCAAGCAAAGCTGATACATACAGATTTAACAAAACTACTAAGGATTTCGATTTTAAAGGTGGCAGAACTTGTCAAAGGGCATATTTAGATTGTTTTAGAGATATTCTGCCTCAACATAATGGTTTAAATCCAACACTAAGAATAGCAGATTTTGAAGTGAAGGGCATATTTACCTTTGATTCAAATTCTGTTAATAAAGTAAAAAAGCTAATAGAAAAGAAAATGATCTTTCTATAAGATACTTCATTAAATTTACATCAAAACGACATGTACAATTTATTGTACATGTCGTTTCAGTTTTATATCTTTATAAAAAAGTATTCCGATGGAAACTACAACATACACAACATTCAGGCAGCAGCTCAAATCATTTTTAGATAAGGTGAGGAATGATCACAAGCCGCTTATTGTAACCAGTACTAATGCAGAAGATGTGGTGGTGATATCAAAATCTGATTACGAAAGTATGGAGGAAACTTTTTATCTTTTGAAAAGCCCAAAGAACGCAGCAAGATTGCTTCAGGGAATTGAAGAATATGAAAAAGGTTTGGGTCAGGAAAGAAAACTGATCGAAGAGTGAAAATTATTTTTCAGAATCTTGGATGGGACGACTACCTCTATTGGCAAAGTACGGATAAGGCCACTTTAAAAAAGATAAACTCTCTTATAAAAGAAATAGAACGGACTCCTTATGAAGGAGCCGGCAAGCCTGAGCCTTTAAAGCATAATTTAGCGGGATGGTGGTCACGCCGTATTAATCTCGAGCATCGATTGATTTACAGAGTTGAGGGGGATTCTGTATTTATCCTCCAGTGCAGATATCATTATTAATTCTACCCGCCTTTCCTTAGCTTTATCCTTTCAACCCACATCAATGAAAAAACTACTACTTATTCTCAGCATTGCTGGCTGCTTCCTGGCCTGTAATCAACCCAGATCATCAGCTAACAAAACGGATATCCCTGCTAATAAAGACCTCGCTAAGGTTTTTGAAGATTATTTCCAGGATGGCTTAAAACTTTACCCTTTAAACGCTACCTATATTGGCGATAAGCGCTATAATGATCTGCTGCCTAACGACGGCTCGGCGGAGTTTTTGAAAAAGGCGCATGATTATAACTCGGTATACCTCTCAAAAGTAAAAAACTTTAACAGGGACGAACTCAATGCCGATGATCAGTTATCATACGATATTTTTACCTACGAAGTACAGCTGGCGTTAGATAATTTCAAATATCATTTCGAGTACATGCCGTTTAACCAGTTTTATGCTTTGCCGATCACTATGGGGCAATTAGGTTCGGGCTCGGGTGCGCAGCCTTATAAAACGGTTGTTGATTATAACGATTGGCTGAAACGCCTGGCCGCTTTCCAACCCTGGGCCGATACCGCAATCGCCAATTTTAATAAGGGCATTAAAGCAGGCGTGGTTTTGCCAAAAGCGCTGGTGGTTAAAATGATCCCGGAAATGCAGGACCTGGTATCTGCAGATGTAAAGAAAAGTTTATTTTATGGCCCGGTAAACAATTTTCCAAAGGAGTTTTCGGATGCCGATAAAAAGCAATTGACCGAAGCTTATAAAAAAGCTATCGCTACTATTGTTAACCCAACTTACCAGAAACTGGCCGATTACCTGAAAAACCAATACCTGCCGCATGCGCGCGGTACTTCAGGCTTTTCGTCGTTACCTGACGGGGCGGCTAAATATGCCTACCTGGTTAAGCAGCAAACCACAACAGATAAAACTCCAGAGGAAATTTATCAATTAGGTTTAAAGGAAGTATCCCGCATCCGCGGCTTGATGGATAGCATCAAAACCAGTGTAGGCTTCAAGGGTGATTTAAAGGCGTTTTTTGAGTACATGAAAACCGATCCTAAGTTTACTCCCTATAAAACGCCGCAGCAGGTTTTGGCCGCTTTCGAAAATATCCACAAACGCATGGAGCCTAACCTGAAAAAAATGTTTAACCATGTGCCTAAAACTCCTTTCGAGATCAGGCAAACCGAAGCGTTCCGTGCGGCATCGGCCAGTGCAGAGTATAACCAGGGTTCGGCAGATGGTACGCGCCCGGGTATTTTTTATGTGCCGATATTGGATGCTACTCAGTTCAATACTACTTCGGGCATGGAATCGTTGTTTTTACATGAAGCTATCCCAGGTCACCATTACCAGATTTCATTAACGCAGGAAAATGCATCGTTGCCAAAATTCCGCAGGTTTGATGCCGGTGAAACTGCTTATGTGGAAGGCTGGGCCCTATATTGCGAATCTTTAGGTAAAGAATTGGGCTTATACACCGATCCGTACCAGCACATGGGCGCTTTGGGTGATGAAATTCACCGCGCTATCCGCCTGGTGGTTGATGTGGCCATCCACACCAAGGGCATGACCCGCGAGCAAGCCATTAAATATATGATGGATAATGAAGCCATCAGCGAACAGGGCGCCACTGCCGAGATTGAGCGTTATATGGCAATCCCAGGCCAGGCGTTAAGCTATAAAATAGGCGCGCTTAAAATCCGTGAGCTGCGTACTAAGTATGAAAAACAACTGGGCAGCAAGTTTAATATAGCCGAGTTTCATGATCAGGTGTTGAAAGATGGCGCTATGCCAATGGCTGTTTTTGAGGCGAAGATGAATGCCTGGGCTGAGAAGCAGTAATCTGCATATAATAGCCCGCTATAATAACCAGGACTTATTTAACAGCAGCAAATCGTTCGCGAGAAATCTGAAAAGAAAGGCAAAAACTTTCCTGATCTCCATCGTTGTATTATGATGTTTAAAACCTGGTTAAGCGGGGGGGGCATGATTCGGTAATACCTCCAGGCATACATTAACTAATACACGTACCGCTTTAACAGACACAAAATGAAAGATGGCATTTTTGAAAACCTTATAAGCAGAATGGTCGAAAAGCCGCCTTTAACCTATAAAATGATTATTTTTCGATAGAATATTTTAAAAGCTTATTTCAAATAAGAGCCTGTTTAAAAACAGATGAATAAAATTGTTATGTGTTGAAAAGTGGATAAAAAGGAAATCACCGATCGGCCAAATAAATGCTAATTGTGAATAACGACAAACGCAATTAGTATGAAACTTTATCCGACCGATTTAAGCTATAACCAGTGGCAATTTATAAAAAAGACCTTACAGTTAGGCGAACGCAAGCGAAAACATAGTTTAGGATCTATTTGGAATGCAATTCAATACATAGTGAAAACCGGATGCCAATGGCGGATGCTGCCGTTGAACTTTGCCAAATGGCAATTGGTTTATTACTATTACAAGAAATGGTCTGAATTAGAGCACTTTGACCTTCT
>NZ_QGHA01000014.1 GCF_003148845.1 Mucilaginibacter oryzae
CATACATTTAAGAAACATCTCAAAAAAGTACTCTCCGTCTACAAGGGTGCCCCTAAAATTATAATTGTTTTAGACAATGTTGCTTATCATCATGCAAACAGGATAAGCAAATGGCTGGAGATGAACCCTGAGTTGGAGTTGTTTTTCCTGCCACCATACAGTCCCGATTTAAATGCTGTAGAAAGAGCCTGGTGGTATATGAGAAAAAAGATCACTCATAATCGATACCTTAAGACGCTCAAAGAAAGAAAGGCTGCGTTTTGGAAAATGTTCTCTCACTTTCTTAAGCCTAATGATGAACTGAAAAACGTTTGTGAAATAAATTATTAGACTTAATGTAAAGCTGTCTGATTTCAAATGACTTATACAAAAGTAGGAAATAAAGAGGTAGCCTAATGTTTCTGCCGAAATTTTTGACACCGGGGTTAACGCTTTCATCGCTAATTCCGGAGCTCCGTGAGATATTACTGGCTTCCCTTTCAAACTCACTAAAATTAATAACTGCCTTTAACCCACTCCAACTTTTAATACTTATCCGAAATATCTATAAAAACGATCGCTGTTGTTTTACAGAACAGCTTTGGGATGCTTAATTTACGTGGGAGTAATCTTTCCCTTTGCGAAATGCATTGTCATTTTTCAGAAGAATATCCAAACTTATCTTTGTATGCTTCTTCAAAATATAAGCGCAAAGTGCATATTCGTTCTGTGTCGATATGGTTGATATACCTGTGAAACATTTGCTCTGAACTGTGTCCGGTAGCTCCCATCAACAGCGCGGTGGGAATTTTTCCGTAGAAATTTGATGCAAAACTCCTTCTACCAATGTGGCTTGTTACTGCCTGCCATTTCGGGATTATTTCTGTGGATGCTCTAAAACCTGTTCTCTTGCCAACACTTACCAGGTTATCAATACCGGCTAAGCGCACCACTTCTTTGATAAGTTCATTATAACTTTTAGGAGAAATTTTTTTGGGGAAATCCTCGCCATTATTTGATTTGATTATCTGGACAGCGGGATGTAACGGAAGCACCACGTTTTGCTGCGTTTTCTTTTGTATAAACGAAATACATTCTTTTCCGGCTATGAACTGGATCATCGTTTTATTGAATTCCATAAAATCAGATACACGTTGCCCTGTATAACAGCTGATAATCAGCCAATCCCTTGCGGCCTGCAGGCGGGGAGCCAGCTCCATCCGTTTAATCTTCACCAGTTCGTCTTCCGTTAGCGTAATAAAGGGTTTTCTCTTATCTGGTTTAGGCAATTCAAGCTCATAGGCAAAGGTTCGGACGCCCCGTTTCTCCATGTGGTTGAGAACCGTTTTGATGAAGTTGATTGTTCGATAAGTGGTGCTATTGTTATATTCTTCCCTTTTACAAAAATTAATGAATTCACTAACGAAAGCTGCATTGACGTTTTCAATCTTCAGCGATCGCATTCTATCTCCTTCGTAACGCTGTAACAAATTCAGAAAAACGTTATATCGTTTAAGTGTTGATTTGCAAATAAGATGAGACCGGGAGGAAATATAATTTTTTATGTTCCACAAAAGACTTTCCGGCGAATCTTTTACTTCATTGGAATGCAACTCTTTCCTTATGCGGCTCGTTAAAGCCCTTACCGATACCTTTTCAAAAGCCCAGCCTATTGATTCAAGGTAAGTAGAAACACTTATCCGCAATCTGTCAAGGCGTTTATTGAGTGTCTTGCAAACTTTAAGATAAAGATTGTTAGGGCGTTGTTTTTGCTCGTTCCACAGTTCTTTCTTAATGCGGAGCGGGGTAAGTAACTGATAAACTTGACCTTCGGGGCCCAGGATCTGCAATAGAATATTACAAGACGCTGATTCGCCGGTCAACTTAAATGAAAATGTAACCATGAAGTCGTATCGTATTAATTTACAGCCAATTTAGGAAGAAAATTGGTCTATTACAGACTACTGAAGGATGGGCGAATATAGAATTTTATTTATTTATACAAAAGTTAAAACGCTCTTTCTTAGTTAATTTCATTAATAACGCTTTAAAGGCTTCCGCACACGTTTTCCCGGCATTTCAACAATTGTTAAAAATTAAGTGTCTCAATCACAAGTAATAAAAAGTGAAAAAAAGTCTGTAATAGACTACGACTTTTAATTGAAAGGAAAATAAATCAACAAAGGATAGGCGCCGGGCCCTAATCGGAGGAGGAGGCAGCAGGGCGTTGTAATGTCGCTATCCGACAAAAACTAATAAATAAGCTATTATTCATGGACAAATTTTGCCAGGGAAATGGTGTTGTAAACCAAACCTTTTCAGTACTTCATGTAGACAGCGATATGCTGATGCGAAAAATACTAAAAAAAACAGTTCCGGATAACTTTTTCCGGCTTGATTCTGCCGCTGATGGCAGGGAAGCTTTCCGGTTGCTGGATCAGAACCAATATGATATCGTCATTACAGAAATGCATATGCATTTTGCTAATGGGTATGAAATTGTTAACAGGATACTTTGCAATTCACCGCGAAGTACCGTGATTATAACCTCCAATATGAGCTTTTTTCATATTCGCGACGGGTTAGATATTCCGCGGGAAAATTATTTTAAAAAGCCCCTGGTGATTGGAAAACTCATGGAGCGCATAAAAGCTGTATTAGTACCCAAATATGAGCCGATTAACGGATCAGGATTGGAAAAGCTTTGCTATGAAGAAGTTCAAATCCCTGTTCCGGTGTTCACCGATGATGAAGTTTTTTCGGCCGTGAAAGGCCGCGTTACCAGTGTTATGGGAGTGCCGATTGAAATGGCGGTGCCCGAAGAAACTTCTCCGTATTATACATGGGCTGCGGAACCGGAGAAGGTAGAAGTAACAGCAGAGCTGCCCGTCGGTATCCCAGGCGAAGAGATAGTTATCCGGCGCCCCGTTCCAATCGCTGATCCCGCTATCTCCGGTAAGAGGTGGTGGTAAACCTCAAACTAAACAGATCACAATTAAAAATGCCAATATGTATACAACCCAATCCTTTCCAAGCCTTTTGCAAACAACCAATGCCTCACTAACCAACACAGCAAACTCTTTACTTAGCGGTTTAAAAATCCACTTTGGGCAGTCCTGGTATATTTGCGGTAACCTGGCCTTAAACGAAGGCCAAAACCCACGCAGGCCGCTTAACATTGGCCCCGCCACACCCGAATACCAACTGCTTTTCCAGGCGGCGCTGCTGATCGCGAAAAACGGAACAGCGATGCCGATGGCTGTTACCGTTGGCTTTCCCAACAGTACCTATCGCCTTTATAAAGATCTTGCACAGCAAAAACTTTTTGGCCGTCACCAAATTGAATGGGATCCGGGGGTTTACGGCGGAGATGCGACCGAGCCGGTTACTGTAATGGTTGACCAGGTAGAAGTATTGCCCGAGATTGTAAGCTGTATGATAGCCTTACGCAGGGGGCCTCATCAAATTAATGGCGCTTTCTTTGTGCTGAGCCTGGGGTTTGGTACGCTGGAAACAGGCCTGAGTACAAACGAGGGTGTTGTGGAGAGCGCGATGATGAGTGTGCAGGGAGTGCACTATGCTGTAAATATTATGCGGGAAGAGTTGCAGCAGACGCATGACCTGGCCTTTAAGAATGTACAACAACTGAACGAAGCTTTCCGTGACGGGTATCTTTTTATAAACCGGAAAAAGACTGATCTGAGCGGATTAAGAAAAAGGGCCATCCAGGCTTACTATACAGAGATCGTATCACCGGCCCTCCATATCGTTATCAGTGACAGAAATCTGAATAAGACCAACAGAATATTCCTGTGTGGCGGAGGTGTTTATTATAACGACCTTTTAGAATGCATTACACAGGAGTTTGGAGATATTGCTGATATCCGTGTTGCAGAAGAACCTGAAACACTGGCAGCGAAAGGTTACCTGCTTAATTCTTTACGTTTTACCGGAGACGGCTCCAAAACCCCTGTAGGCATTGATATGGGCAATATAGCAACGCGTGTAACGCTGCTTAAGCAAGAATAATTAGTTATTCCAAAAACATCAGCCCTTAAGATACATTTTCTATCATGACTACCCCTACTTTCTTTATCACTATTATTCAATACATCATTCTAAGTTCTCTTGTGGGGACGTTTGTTGTTTATACAGCTATTGCTGTAAAACGAAACCGGGACGCAAGGAATCAGCGCAAGCAGGAAGAATTGAATCAGTTAATTGTGGAGAAGATTTTGCCTCAATTTATTGATGAGCATTCTGACGACGAGCATGCGGCACTCTTTTTAGATCAATCCGTACTGGACGAGCTGTCTGGTATGGATAAAAGGAACAGGCAATTGCTGATAGATACCCTGATCAGGCTCCGCTGGCATGTAGCCGGTACCAATGCCCTGATCCTGCAAAAGATCTATGTATTGCTGGGGCTTAATGAGGATTCGCTCCGTAAAATAAGATCTAAGCGTTGGTCGGTTAATGTTCAGGGGCTTCATGAACTTACATTGATGGACTACGCCATATCCGATATCGATATCCTCCGCTTCAACCTGAGTGACGTATCGGAACTGCGCTCGGCAGCGCGAAGCGCTTTTATGCGTTTCAGCAAAAACGAACCTTTTCGCTTTTTTGATGAGGTGCGCGATCCGCTGAGTATTTGGGATCTGATCGGTTTCTTCCGGATACTCGACCAGTCAAACGATGCCGCCAAGTCTAATTTTGCCAACTGGATTCGCTATTCACGTAATAAAACGGTTGTTATTTGCTGTATGAAGCTTGCCGCGCACGAACAGAGCGCAGAAGCCATTGATAGTATAGAAGGGCTTCTGAATGTCAATGATCATACACTGCGTTCACATGCCATCAACGCGCTTGGACATTTGCAGGCTGTACATACGCAGGAGCACCTGATCAGGATCTACCCTAACCAACCCATCGAATGCCAATGCGAAATCTTGTTCGCACTGGGCGTATTCGGTACGCCAGCGGCTATTGAATTCCTGAAAGATCAGTTCCTGGAAACCCTTGATTTTGAAATTGAGAACCATGCGGCAGGTATACTGGCCAAACTGATACGAAAGGGACAACTGGCATGGCAAGCCCACAACCTCCAAAACCGCAAACAGCGCGTATTGAACTATTATTTAAATGAATGTTAATTAAACCAGGATATGATCCAACACATAATAGATATTTTTCAATGGTTTATCTTCTCCTATAGTACCGTCACAATGGCCGTTTATGTTACGATGGCGGTTCTCTCCTATAAACACATGCGGCTTTATTCGAGGAAGAATATTGGGTATTATACCCAGAACGTTATCTCAAGCCCCTTGTCTCCCGGAATTTCTGTGATCGCCCCTGCCTACAATGAAGGCCTCACGATCATAGACAATGTTTTTGCGTTGATGCACCTTAATTACCCTTTATATGAGGTTATCATTATTAATGATGGCAGTACCGACGACACGCTGGAGAAACTGATCAGCCGTTTTGATCTCCGGGAAGTTGATCTGCCCTACCACGAGCGGATCAAGACACTGCCCGTTAAACGTTTTTTCCGTTCAAGGGATAAGGCCTACGACAAACTGCTGGTGATTGATAAAGAGAATGGCAAGGGTAAGGCCGACGCGTCAAACGCGGGTATCAATGCATCAAAGTTTGACTACTTTCTCTGTACAGATGTGGATTGCATCCTGCATGAGGATACCCTGTCGCGCCTTATGCGGCCCATCCTTGACGAGAAAAGCCGGAACAGGCTTAAAGATATACAGGTTATCCCCGATACGGGCTATATCCATGTAGAGGATGGCCAGCGGCAGGTGATTGCGGTTGGGGCACCGTTGCGGATGATCAACTCGTCTGATGTGGATAACGGGGTTATTACCCGGTTTAGGCCGCCAAGTAAACTGCTGCCCCGTTTCCAGGAGCTGGAGTACATCCGGGCTTACCTGCTATCCAAAATGGCCTGGAGCTCGGTTAACTGTGTTCCCAACGTATCCGGCGGATTAGGCCTTTTCGACAAGCGTATCGCCGTAAAGGTAGGCGGTTATGATCCCCGCTCATTTGCCGAGGACATTGATATCGTAACACGCATGAGCGTATATATGATCCAGAACAACAAACGTTATGCTATCCGGTATATCCCCGTATCGCTTTGCTGGACCGAAGGCCCCCAAACGCTTAAGGTATTCAGCAGGCAGCGTGTACGCTGGGCGCGTGGCCTGATTCAGATCATGCGCCTGCATAGCCATGTTTTGTTCAATCCAAAGTTCAAAAGGCTTGGGATGGTTGTTTTCCCTTACAATTTCCTTTTTGAATTTCTTGCCCCGATGCTCGAAACAATAGGGCTGATATTTTATATCTACCTGATCGCCATTGGCGCCATCAACTGGAGAAACACCTTCATCTTACTTTGTTTCCTCTACATGTTTTCGGTGCTTATCAGCGCTATTGCCGTATTGTGGGATCAACTGACCGAACGTCATTATCGCAAAACTACAGAGGTGATAGGCCTTTGCCTTACGGCCTTTGCCGAACCGTTTATTTACCATCCCCTCATCGTTTTTTTTAGTTTGAAGGGCTATGTTCAATCCCTGTTCAGGAAAAAGCTGGTTTGGGGCAATATGCAGCGGAAAGGCTTCTCATCATCAACAGTAATAACAGACAAAGCATAAACCTACCCATATTTATGAGGCCTACCTATTTCTTTATTATTACAATATGTTTCCTGTTGCTGGGAAATATACTCTATGCCCAAACCTGGAACTCTGTAAAGGCTGAAAAGCTTTACCAGCAGGGCCTGGCCGAAAGCAAAACTAAACAGCAGGCAAAAGCTATCCCTTTATTGGAAGAAGCGGTAATGCTTAACCCAAAACATATCGACGCACAGGTTCTGCTTGCCAAATTATATATGAACGCGAAACGCTATGATCAAACTATAAAAACAGCGCAACTGGTTATCAAAGCATCTCCGAGGTATGAAGATGTTTATTATTACATCATCGGAGCGTGCCTTTCTACCAATCACAACGAGGATGCGCTAAAATACACCGACCTGGCGCTTACTTATTTTCCGCAGAATAAAGTTTTCGCTGTAAAAAAATTAAATATCCTCGATCTGTTGAAAAGTTTTCAGGATGGCGACTCCTGGGCGCAATCGCTGCTCCGGCAATATCCTACAGATCAGGGTGCCAGGCAATCGGTAGCCGGGCATTATGAGGCCAAGGCCGATTGGTATACCCGGAATAACCTGAGCGACATGGCCAGGAAGAACTATGAAAAGGCCTTAGAACTTGTACCTGCCAACAAGGACCTGGTAGATAAACTGAACGGCCTGGTTTCAAAGGGAGGCGACACCGATGCCAAGATTGCCAAGGCAAATGAGGCCCTGAACGCTAACAGTAAATCGTACCAGGCCCTTTATTATAAGCTTGGTTTATTACAGGAAGCCGGCCGTTACGCCGAAGCGCTCGACGTTTTGCACACCATCTTACGGTATTATCCCAATGATAAAAAGGCGAATATACTGAACACTTCCCTCCGTAAGGAAGCCGCATCACATTACCAGAACACCCAGGCTTATGCTTTATATCAATCTGTTCTTGATCAAAACCCGAATGATCAGGAGGCTTTGCAAAAGGTGATCGGTCAGGCTACCTCAATGGGCGATTTGAACCAGGCACTTTACCGGGCAGATCGCGCTTTACAGCGCGAACCCGGGAACAATCAGTTGTTAAGACAAAAGATGGCACTGGAATATCAACTTCATCATTACAAAGCTGCAGCCGACCTTGCCGCCAGGCTTTATAATGCAAACAGTGACAAAACCTTCAAGTCGGAGGTGATGCAGACCATTAATTCATGCGGTAATTATTACTTACAGCAGCAATCGGCAGATAGTGCGCTTATCTATTACAAGCGGGCACTTTTACTGGAGCCCGGAAACCAGACAGCCTTACAGGGGCGGATTAATGGTTTCATGCTAAAGAATGACCTGAACCTCGCCTTAAAGGAACTTGACGGAGCAATTGAACTTTATCCGGCCAATGCGGCCTTTAAGATCAAGAAGGCAGGTATTCTTGCCCAGGCCGGTAAGATCCGCGAAGCTGCCAAACTCAGCGAACAGCTTTTTAAGCAGAACCCGGACGATCCGGAACTGCGTTCATTATACCTTGACCAAAGGCTGGCCGCGGCGAATGCCTGCATCCTTGCCGAGGCATATGACGAAGCCGAAGGTTATTTACGTGAGGTGTTGAAAGAAGACACGGGCAACAGGGATGCACTGAATTACCTTGTCAATACACTTGACCTTCAAAAACGTTATACCGAAGCGCTCACTACTGTAAACCTCGCATTAACCCGCTATCCCGATGACAGGGATTTTCTGCAAAAAAAGGCATCTGTACTATATAATGCCCGGCAATATGCATCTGCTGGCAAACTGGCCGGAGCACTTTACGGGGAGTTTCCGTTTAATGTTAAGTACAGGCAGATGGCAGGCGATGCCTGGATGGCAGCCGGTCAGGACTACCGCAAAAGGAAGCTCGCGGACAGCGCGCTTTTCAGCGTTGAGCGTGCTATAGCCATCAAGCCTGCAGATTCGGTGGCGTTGCTGTTGAAAACAAATATACTGATAGAACAGCGGCGGTTCGGGCAGGCACTTGGCACCGCGGATGAAGCGCTGCGCCGCTACGAGTATGCCGAACCATTCTTATTGCGAAAGGCGATTATACTGGATAGCCTTAAACGGTACAGCGAGGCAGCAAACTATGCCGACACCTTAAATAAGCGCTATAATACTGTTAAGAACGAAGATTACGCGGCACTTTTGCGTGGCAAAACCCTGTACAATTCATTTGGGCTATCGTTGTTGAACAGCTCGTTTTCATCGGTGGATGGCGCAAGCGCACCCACTGCTTATAACATAGCTATGCTGGACTATAACCGCAGCGATACCGGGAAAATCAGTTACGGCGGTGCCGTCACCTTTCTTGGCCGTCAGCAGGGCACAGGCGTTATGGCGGAGGGCAACCTAAGTTATAAGTACAGCAAAACACTTTACTGGACTGCGAGCCTGGGCTTATCCAACAACGTGATCCTGCCAAAATACAGGATAGCTTATTCGTTATTGCCAACGTTTGGCAATGGAATAGAGACGGAGTTCGGTGCCCGCTATTTTGAAGTTGCCGGCATTAGCGTTTTATCTGCAGTAACCGGCCTGGGTAAGGAATTCGGGCCTTTTGGTGTTAATACCAGGCTATTCGGCATCTTACAAAAAAGCAACGCGTACTTTGCATTTACTGCCCTTGCCCGGTATAACCTGACCGAGCAGGATTTGCTGCAAGCGAATTTTGGGTTGGGTTCATCGCCAGACGATATCAACAGGCTGATCACTTTCCCGAGACTTCGCGGAATACTTAGCCGAACCGTAGGGGCATCCTACAGGCGAACATTCAGCTACCGCACCTCTATCGGGCTGGCAGGTAACTACACCAATCAGAAGATCACCGATAATTCTTTTTATAACCAATATGATCTGCAATTATCGCTTCGCGTCAAATTCTAAACGTTGAACATCATGAAAAATACAATTCTGATCTTAGGTGGAGACGGGTACCTGGGCTGGCCTTTGGCCATGAAACTGGCCCTGAACTATCCGGACCAAAAGATTATCATTGTGGACAACCTGTGGCGCAGAAATACTATCGGGAAAATGGGGTTTGAACCCTTGTTGCCTGTTCCTGAGCTGCCGGAGCGCATTTCCGCCTTTCGGAAGCGTCATGAAGCCGCCAACCTTTATTATCGCTTTGCCGATGTCTGTTCGGCCGAGTTAGATGACCTGATTGCCGCTGAACGTCCGCATACCATTTACCACCTGGCGCAGCAATGCTCTGCTCCTTATTCGATGATGAGCATGGAGAGCGCCCTGTATACGCTGCGAAACAATGAAGAAGGTAATATGCGCCTGCTATGGGCTGTGCGCAGGCATATTCCGCTGGCTCATATCGTTAAATTAGGATCTTTCGGTGAATATGCCAAAGGAGGTATCCCCGTTGCTGAAGGCTATTTTCAACCGGATTACCGGGGGATGTCTTCCGGCCAGAACATGCCTTACCCACGCGCGGCCAATGATGTATACCACATATCTAAAATCAACGACTCTAATTATGTCGGGATGGCTTCGCGTATGTGGAATTTGCGTATTACGGAAGTGATGCAGTCTACCGTGTTCGGTGTGCTGACAGAAGAAATGGCGTCAGACCCCCAGTTGCGTACGCGCTTTGATTACGATCCTGTTTTTGGTACCGTTACCAATCGTTTTATTATGCAGGCGGTGAGCGGGAGCCCGCTTACCATTTATGGCCGGGGCCACCAGCGTACCGGCCTTATGGCCCTGCGCGACGCTATCAATTCATTGGCCCGTTTTGTATTGGAGCCCGCGGCTCCCGGGGAACACCGGGTGATCAACCATGTTACGGAAACCCATTATTCGATCAATGAACTTGCTGCGGATATCGCCGGGATTGCCCTTGAAGCCGGAATTGTAGCACGATTGGAGCACATTGAGGATCTGCGTAAAGAAGATGTTGATACTAAAGCCGTTTATGAGGTAGAAAGTTCATTGCAAGCTAACGACGCTTTTCATAGCGACTTTCGCAGCGTGATCCGGGAGACCATTGAAGTACTGCAAAGCTGCAAAAAGCCGTTGCCCGAGGATTATTTTATACCATCAATTAGTTGGGCAGATATGTTAAAGCCGCATGAAAATAACGTAGCTAAAGCATCTGAAGGTGCTGATGAGTGGTATTGGGAAAATATCCGCAAAAAGCATTTTGATTCGCCTCAACTAAATCTTAATCCAGGCTGCCTGGGTACATTAGCTGATTTCGGCAGCGGTAAGTTCCTAAACGTAAATTCCGGTAAATTAAGGGGGAATCCCCTGGCGCAATATGCCGGTTCGCGTAACGCCTATAAAAAGGTGAGGAAGGAATGCGAAATCCTATGGCCGTCGCCCGGTTATCGTTTGACGGTCACCTACAGTACATCGCAAATGATGAACCTGGTTGCGCTCACTATCCTGCGTAAATTTCAGGAGAGCAGAAAGGGGCCTTTTATTGTAGTAACCAGTATGCATGAACATCCAGGCGGGATAGGCCCGTTTGAGCAATTGCCGGAGTACGAGGTTCATTATCTTGACGATGCCACGCTGGAAAACCCTCGTTGGTTGCTGCCGCAGCTACAGTTAATGCAGCCTGATATCGTACTGCTGTCACATACCTATTATGATACAGGCAAGCAGGCGCAGGATAACCAAAGTTTAAAGTTTATTAAAGATGCTGCGCCCAACGCATGGCTTATCCTGGATGTTGCCCAATCACTGGGTATTCATGAGATACCAATCGGGGTAGCCGATCTTATCACCGGGAGCGCGCATAAATGGCTATTTGGCCCGAACGGAAGTGGTTTAACCTGGTTAAAACATTCGTTTGCCGATTGGCTGGGTGCATTATTCTGGAACGGCCAGCAACTTTTTGAGGAAGAAGAGAGCCATGGGTTCAGTTTGCCTGGCGGGCAGGATTTTCAGCTTTATGCCCAGTTACACCAAAGCCTTGAGTTGTATCGTAAAACCGGCCCCGAAGCCATATGGTTAAGAAGCTGCGAACTTAACGGTTTTGTAAGAGTTTGGATGAGTAAGATTTTTACAGATGCAGGTATTGATTATTACTTTCCTGAGGATGGTCCGCTTCCCTGCCTGGTAATCGCATTCCCTGATTATGATCCGTTTCCATTATATCTCTACCTGCATAGCATGAACATCCATATCAAATGCATTAAACGCCGCCGGCTGAGCAATGGCGAAACTGTAAACATGCTGCGGATAGGCATACCCTATTATGAAACGCGCGAACGCCTGAGCCGGTTTTTACTGCAGGTTGAAGCATTTTTATATTCTTCATTGCCAGCGTTACCACAACCTTCCCTGATTGCCGATCAATGCTTATGATAACATCCCGAACACTCTTTGCCCCGCTGTTCCTTTCAATAGGTTTATTGATACAGGCCTGCCATGCCGGTAACCTCCAACTGGTTATCGGCGGAAAGCCGACGGCAGACATCGTGCTGCCGACAGCGCCTACGCGGGTCGAAAAAACCTCGGCCCTGGTTCTGCAGGATTTTGTAAAGCGTATAACCGGCGCTACGCTGCCAGTATTATCTGCACCAGGCAGCAGCTTTTCGCATCATCTGTTTATCGGCGATGCGGCAGTACGGGCAAATCCGGAAAAGGTTAAGGCTTTAAAAGCCGAAGGTTATGAGATAGTTGCGCATCAGGGCAGCCTTTACCTTTACGGAGGTTCAGGCAAAGGTATTTTGTATGGTGCTTATGAATTGATAGAGCAACAGTTCGGCGCCAGGAAGTACGACCAGTTACCGGCAACGGTTACCAAAAAAGCGGATCTGGATGTACCTCCAGACCTGCATATGCGTTATGAACCCGCGTTTGTTTACCGGGAGTCTTTTTACCCGCCCTCGGCTGATAAAGAATACCTGGATTGGCATCACCTTCAGCGTTTCCAGGACCTTTGGGGCGTATGGGGCCATACTTTTTTTAGGATGGTTCCCCCTGAACGATATTTTAAGGATCATCCAGAGTATTTCGCCTTAAATAATGGCCGCAGGCAAGCCACTCAGCTCTGCCTTAGTAATCCGGATGTACAGGCCCTGGTGATAAAATACCTGAAAAGGGAAATTGCCGGGCACCCGGATGCTTTGTACTGGTCTATCGCGCAGATGGACGGCGGAGGGTACTGTACCTGCGGGCGCTGTGCAAAAGTTGACGCGGAAGAAGGCGGCCCCCAGGGTTCAATAGTTCGGTTCGTGAACGGTGTAGCCGCCCACTTTCCCGATCAGTTTTTTACAACACTTGCATACGGTTATTCTGCCGAAGCACCGAAGCTCACCACTCCCGCCAAAAATGTTTACGTGATGTTGAGTACTATTGACGCTACACGGCAACAGCCACTGGCTTCCGATCCGCGGGCTGCTGCATTCCGCCGGCAACTGACTCAATGGTCAAAGCTTACATCCAACCTTTTTGTTTGGGATTACACCACACAATTTACAGCCTACCTGTGCCCTTTCCCTATTTACGATCATTACCAGGCCAATATTCAGTACTTTTTAAACCATGGTATCAAGGGTGTTTTTGAACAGGGTAGCGGAGAAACACTGAGCGACATGTCGGCCTATGCGAGTTATATGCAGGCCAAATTACTATGGGATCCCTCGGTTACGGCTAAGAATGTGGAAGCGGATTTTTTGCAGGGATATTACGGAGCAGGCGGAGTTAAGGTTAAGCAATATATCGATCAGTTGATTGCAGCCCGGGATGAAACTGAAACCCCGCTCGATATCTACAGCAACCCGGTAGCGCACCGGAACGATTACCTCTCGGCGGAAATGATGAGGCAATATAAAACATCCTTAGCCGGAGCACTGGAGGCAGTGAAGGGAACCCCATTATTTACGCAGCGTATCAATACCTTACGTTTGGGCTTAGAATATGTTGACCTTGAACAGGCCCGCGCATATGGCGTTCACGAGGCTGGCTATCTGACAAGGTTACCTGATGACACCGGGCAGGTAAAGCCCGGATGGATGGAACGCGTACAGCGTTTTGTTGATGACGTGCAAAAAGCAGGAGGCACTGAATTCTCGGAGACCGGCGGGACACCGCAAAATTATATACAAAGCTGGACGGACCTTTTGCGTCAACCCCATCACGCCTCATTAATCATGGGCGTAATACCGGTTTTGTCGCATCCTTTCATACCGGATTATCCGGCCAACCGCGCGATGACACTAACAGACGGAGTACCCGGCGGAAGGGATTATAGCTATAACTGGTTGCTGTTTGAGAAAGGCCCCCTTGTAATCACTTTTCCGGTTAAGCACACTATAACTCCGGCAAAAGCGGGAATAAATTTTTTGTTCGACCCTGCCCACTATATCTTTTTGCCGGATGAGGTCCGTTTGGAAGGTTCGGCGGACGGCGAAAAATACACACTTATTGCAGAACGACAATTGAAAGCCGCCGTTAACGAGCCAATTAGACCTGAAATACACCCGGTCGATTTTATGTTGAAGGGACAACCGTTTTCCTACCTGCGGGTAACCATCCGGTTTCCCGACCGCCTGCCCGACTGGTTTAAAGGAACGAGGCAAAGAAAACCCCTGATTGCAGTGGATGAAGTGAGCGTAGAGTAAAAAGCGCTCAGGCAAAAGAATTAATTATTTGACCTATTGATTGATAAACCATTTGGATAGCCAATGTAAAATTTTCCCGTTGCTAAAAAATAAGCATGCGAAAGTGTTGTGCCGTAAATGTAGTTCCGGCATGGATAGAATTCGCCGCCCGGCTTTGGCAAGAAAGTTTCTGTCTTGGCTACCGCTACGACGATACTATTGCTACACATGTAAGCGCAAAAGGTGGGCAAAGTTGCCAAAGGAAAACAGCTATTCATAGCTTACTGTTAACATTTTAGCTACAGGAGATGATTGCCGATATGCTGGATTTTTTGAAAAGGACTCTAAGTGTTGGCAGCGTTGGTCAAAACATCGGCTTTTATACGGTTATTGTAATATTAGTTAAAATAATCGTCTCACAGCATAAGCTGTTAAAGAAAAAAAACAAGCGGTAACAGCCCCGGATACGCTACTGTCTTTTAATTTATATTTAAAGAATGTGTTATGCTTAAACCTAAAAAATCACTCATTGCCATCGTAGACGATGACCAACTATATCGCAAAGTATTACACTTTGTACTGATCAAAGAAAATTACAAGCTGGCTTTCGAGGCGGTAAACGGGGCTGACTGTATTTATATGTTGAAACAAACATTTAACTATCCCGACCTGATCATCGTTGATGTGGAAATGCCGGTAATGGATGGATTTGAAACGGTTAAAGCAATCAGATTAAACTGGCCGTTTATTAAGATCATCAGCCATTCATCAGTACTTGATCCGGGTGTTAAAGATAAAGTGATCGGTTGCGGGGCAGATGCCTTTGTTATTAAAGGCCAGCAAAGTATGAATATTTGTGAAGCGATTGAGAAAGTGCTTGGAGGCGCATGATATACCGGCAGGTTTTGAAAATATTAAATAACTTCTGCATCTGATAATAATGATTATTTCTGGAGACGTGGCAGAAACTCGTGTTACAGGTGGCACCTGTATTTAGCCCTACGCATAGTTGCTACACGTTCAGGATTAGGGGGAATTTAGAATAAGGTAATCGGGTTAATGATTATTATAATTACGATCATTAATAGATCCCAACTTTTCTCCTTGATCCTGAAAATCTATGCAAGAGTGAGCACAGCCGCACCCATCCCCGGGGACAGTATTTGTTTTAGGCACCCTGTATCAGGAACGGGGTGGTTTTATGGTCGCGGCGGTCTATCAGTTCCAGGCCATGGGCGACGCCGACGCCGAAAACCTGAAGAACCTGGCCAGATTCTTTTTCGCCAGCCTGCTCGACACCGAACTTTATGTCCTGGAGATCCCGCGCGGTTCCGCGTTGTTTCCCCAGGAAGCACAACGTATCTTTGGAACCGCAGGATATGAACGAGCCGTTTAATCTACCCATCAATTACCAGGGCGAAGAACTTGAACTCAAAGCCCGCTTCGAGCGCTGGGGTTATACCCACCGCATGGCCGTGCTCATCGGCGAAACGACCGTGACCTTTGAACCTGATGAAGAAGGGGGGACCGGGCGCTGGGTAGCGGCGGGGTGGAAACCGGTTTGCTGCAGGCGATCGCCGCGAAATTACAGCAGCTTGGCTGACCATCACCTCAAATAAGCGAACACATCGGCCGCGATCTCTCCATCGCTCGCTGCCACCGAAAAACGCCAGAGATCGAACTGCTCCGGGTCATACAACAGTACTGACGCTTCATGCGGCCTCCGCTCGGTCGCAAAAGGCTTCAGATCGCGGATCATCAGCAGTTCATAGACCCGGCTTCCGCTGCCCACCGAAAAATTAAAAACTTCCTTCCTTTTTTCGATCGCGCTATCCCGGCTGAACACCTGGAAACTTTTGATCATGGTTGCCAGCATCCCGCGGATCAGCGTGTCGGGGATATTCAGCTTCTCCAGATCAGCTACTTCCTGAAAGTCATGCCAGTCGCCCTTGTCGGTTAGGGCCAGACCAACCTGTTGCAATTGCGGCCCGTAAATAAAGAGCTCGATAACGGCGCTGGTGTCTGCGTAATTGATATCTGCATGACCAATGATCAGATTTTTTACGACCAGGTTGTAAGAAATCAACCGGGGGCTTTTTTAATGTAATATTTCCATAAGCAAAGGTGAGCGACTTATGACTGACTGAAAAAATATTTTTAAAAATATGATTTTGTTTATGAAAATATTATATTTACCACCGTAACCGGTTATTTATTAATCGGTTAGCGACCTTAAACTTGTCATATATGAAAACACCCGTTATGATTCGGGCTGGCGTTAGCACTGTCGCGCCGGTTACCGCTTTCCGCCAAATTTCAGGATCCCAAAGTCTTACCCTTTTAATTGATCGGCCATGCAACTGAACGCCGGACTCGACGATCAGATCGGACTGGTCAGCCCCGGGACGATGGGTTCGCTGGCACCCAGCTACCCGGTCGAAAGACAATTGATGCATAACTGGTGTTGGGCGGCCACAGCGGTTTCCCTGCGCCGATTCTACCGGGATATGAACATACCTAACCAGCAGCAGTTCGTTGCGCAGGTAACGCAGCGGGGGATCTGTGCCTCGGGGCCGCTTAATCCGTACTGTGACCTGACCCATGATCTTGGGGATGCCGTCTATGCCAGCGGGCATTTGAGCAATCCCTATCCATCTGCATTGATTCCGAATGATGTGATCAACTTTATTCAGGGAGGTGCCAGACCGATCGTTTGCCAGATGTACCTTCCCCAGGGGAGCCTGGGTATAGGCATCGGACACGCCGTGTCGATCATCAGCGCCCAGCCGGACAACCAGGGCGGCCTCAGCGTTTGGGTGGCTGATCCGGGAGACGCCGCTATACTTCATATGAGTTATAACCAGCTGCGCAGTAACTACCGGAACTGGGGCGGGCAGTGGTTGCGTAGTTATACCACACATTGATCAACATGTCAAAACTTACGACCCATAAAGATAAGACCGTTACCTGGCGTCTGTTGCGCCAGGTCAAACACCTCATCCGTACCGGACGGCTAAAAGTAACAGATATAGAAGAAGATCAGCTGCGCGTCGCGGCGGTCGTCCGCAGTTATCAACTCGGGTCCGCCGGAACCGACGGTAGGTTACCGAACGCTCCGGACGGCTTCCGGCTTTTGCTATCCCAGGGGCAGGAAGTTAAAGCGGCGCTGGACTTTCATTACAAAGGCGCCCGTTTGTTCTTTACCCACATGGTCATCGGTCATCAACTCGATGAATTCGTTACTGCACTTAATTTGCTGGAAGAAACCTATCGTTCGGAAAAAAAGGTCTTTGAAGTGGCACATGTCGATATCCCGCTTGCACACCAGATCCACCTCATCGCTTCCAGCGCATCAAAGCAACGTTTATACCGGCTGGCTGATGGAGCGATCCATAAGATCTCAGACCGGCACTTACAAAAAGAGACCGATCGACTTCAAAAACGCAGCCAACCCATCACCGCTATCTCACATACCATGTCATGAAAACCGCACGCACCTTCATCCTTATCACCTTGCTGCAACTGATCTGTTTAGGATCGTCATTTGCTCAAACCACCATTGCGAAACAATCCGCTGTTTATGAAGCTATCGCTTTGCTGAATGCCAGACATCACATTAAAGGTGTTATCCTGCCTGACGTTACCGGAATGGCAGGGAATTCCTCCTACCAGGTCATCGACCCGTTGACCGGTCACGTAGACAGGGGACTGAGCGGCGCACTGCCTGCTGCCTATACCTGCGATGATGCCACAGCAACCGACATCATCCGCCAGATACTGGCCCGTAACGCCGGACTGCCGACAACAGCGACACCGGCCCAGGTACAAACGGCCTACCAGAACAATCAGTTTTTTACAGCGCTATTGACCGGAACGACCGTTAACTTTGCTGCTAACAGCAACAACCTCGCTGCAAGCATGACCGGGGTTTATGTTGATCCGCGGGCCGGCAGTGTGGGAAGCAATTTGCTGAACAATCTGGCTAATGGCACCGCTGATTTTCTGATCAAGCGCGCCGGTGAAGAGCTATCGATAGCTGTTTTTCAAAAACTAAAGGATTTTTTAGCCAAATACCCGGAGTTCGCGGTGTTGTTCCCTAAGACGACCGCACTGATCAAACCGGTCATTCCCTATGAATATGCCAAGACCTTGAATGCATTGAAAGCAGCACTTCAGGAAGATCTGAGCAAATTAACGGGTAATGTGCAGTACCTTTATGGGATACCGCGTTACCAGCTGTTGAATGAACAAGTGCCGGCGCTGACCCTCGTATTTTCTTCAACGGCGGTGATCAATGAACTGCACGGCAGGAATGGCCTGAGTAAAACCCTGCATGACCTGGACACCTGTACGTTTCTGAATGCCGCCAACAATTATGCGAGCTTTGTAAAGGTCTTGAGCCTGACTTCTGATGCCCTGCGCAAAAGAGCTGTTACCGATCCGGACAATGGCGATTACAACTATATCAGCCTCTCGGAGATCGACCAGTTAACGGGTAAAAATACCGCTAATAAAGCCGAGCTGCTCCGTTACCTGCTCGGTTTCCTTTATCAATCGGGACAGACCATCCCGGTTTACAGCGCAACGGGCAGTCAAACCGCGGGCCAGCTGATCAGCAATTGGGCGACAGCGAGCGATATCAATATTGCCGCCCTGCTGGATAAAGTAGGTGCCAGCGCAGGAAAATTACAGGAATTGACCGACCAGTTGGCGGCATTGAAAAACCAGGATGCCGGCACCGGTCAGATCACCGGTAAAGCCGTGTTTTCAACGGAAAGGTTTACCGCCTACAACCAGTTGCTCATCACGGCGCTCCAACTGTGCGAGCCTTATGTAACGAACAGCGCTGCGCCGACACAATTCCAGCAGGACTTCAAACTGGCCTGTGATTACTGGCCGCCGTTCTCCAGCGGCGGCGTGGACCTGATCAACGCGATCTCCCAAAAGAACTACAGCCTGGCCGCGAAGGATCTGGGTAATTTGCTGGACGTGGTTACCCAATTTTTAGATAGCAAAAAGGATGATAAAACGTATGTGAATACGGTAACGACCGCGCTGCAAACCGACCTGAACGGTCGTGTCGCGACAATTACAGCCAGCATTACAACGCTTAACCAACAGATCGCCAATCTTAAATCAACAGCAGCCCCGGCTGGCGCTAACCAGAACACTGTCAATTCGCAGATACAGCAATTGCAGGTCAGCCTAAAAAAACTACAGGACCAGCAAACCATAGTGTCCACCGAGAGTAAAGACGCTAAGAATGTCATTTTTGCTTTATCGAAGGTGATCGAATACTACCAATTATTGGCTGCATTGAGTGAAGCCAACAACAGCCAGGAGGTAGAAACCTTACTCGAAACTTACGCACTTCCGGCCGGCAGTTCGCGCGTAAAAAAAGAAACAGACTTCAATATTGCGGTTAATGCCTATGTCGGCGGTTTCTTTGCGCGGGGATCGACCTTAGGTCAGGGCTTTAGTAACCAGTATGGCTTCACCGCGCCGATCGGCTTTACGATCAGCCATGGCATGGGCAAGGTCGGGAGCCTCAGTTTGCTCGCAGCACCATTCGATATCGGCAGCGTGATCCAGTATAAACTAAATAACCAGGGTGCTTATGAGCAGGATATCAACCTTGCCGGATTGGTATCCCCCGGTGCACATTTCGTCTATGGATTCCCATTTTACTTTCCGCTTTCCTTTGGGATCGGTTGCCAGTGGACCGCGCCGCCCACCACACCGGTCAACCAGATATCCCTGTCCCCGCATTTTAACGCTTTTATTGCGGTAGATATCCCCTTATTCAACTTAAGTGTAATTAAAAAGAAACCATAAAAACCGGCATAAAACAATGGCAAAGAAAAATGATGGACCGGAGCAGCCGGTTACTGGAGATGAGCAGGTAGCAGCAGCCCCTCCGGCGAAAGCTGCGGGTGCGCCGGCCAAAAAAGGAGCGGCGAAGACCCCATCCGACACACCGGAGATCCGTGCCCTGCAGATCCGCTTCAATTTTTACAAGTGGTTTCTCGGCACTTTTCTGATCGGTGCTTTTACCACGGTGACGACCTTTATCTTAAAGGAATATGAATTTAAGTTAAAGACCCGGCAGGCGGAAAGCACCTACCTCAAACCGTACCTGGATAATTACATGAAGTTGTTCGGGAAGAACCTTTTAGGTTATGATCGCGCGGCCGATATGGCCAAATTCCTTTCCTGTTCGGTGGTCGATAAAGACTATAAACAAGGCTGGAACGATCTTTTTGAGTACTGTCAAAAAAGGACGACCGAGCTGAAAGCCAAGAATGATTCGATCACCCGGGATAGTATCGAAAATTCGAAAAAGATCATGATCCTGAACACGCAGGCGCAAAAGATCAATGCGGCAACCGGTAATCCCTCGCCCAAGGCAGAAGCGCAACTACGCCACATACAAGACTCGCTTACTTCGCTGCGCAAGGAACAGGCTTCTTTGGTCGCTGAAAAAACCGGGAACCTGAACAAGATCGATCCCCAGCTCACCAATCAGGCCGTTACCGCACAGGGAACGCATGTCGTTCCAAACCCGGTGCCGCCGATCACCGCCCCGGCGACCGATAACTATGTCAGCATTTCCGACACGAGTAAATTTATCTCGAAGAACTATGCCCAAACGTTCGGCAAGGTGTTCCAGATCGGTGTGAATAGTGTGAGCCCGGGCAAGGAAACCTGTAATATCACCTTATATAGTTTAGAAAATGGTAAGTTCAAAGTATTTAAGGACGATGTTGATCTTGACCTTCTTTCACAGACGTCTTACTATTCGCCGGACCGTCAATACCGGTTCGATGTACAGGTTGTTAAAATGTACTCGTACAGGCTAAGAAATTACGCGACCTTCCATGTGATCGTTTCCAAAAAGGCGTCATGACGCGTGGGGAATTTGCGTTTTCCGATTTTATTTCCCTAACTTCGGAAATTAGCCCCATGTGTCATGCCCCGTCTTCGTACCCTGAGCGATGCCGAACTGACCGATCTGCTCCGGTCGGGTGACCATCTCAATTAAACAGCGACATATCTTCGATATCATCCCAGCACCCCAAGCAGGATTGCAGCTCCTTTCCATAATACAACCATATGCTTCCCTCAGCTTCCCTGGTGGATGATAGGTTAAATGAGTATTAGAAATAACGTTTGTTCTTAAAGATTAGTCTCGCCAATAATCAGATTGGTGTAATAAACTGTACTATTCTGGCCGCTTGAACTACTTTTATTAAAGCAGCCAATTGCATTTCATAACATCATGACTTCTATTTCCCAGGGCGCTAACAGCCCGCTTTTTTTGCCGTCGGATGCCCGCTTTTGTGCGCAATAAAATATGAAAAGAATGATCGCTCAATCTTAAATATCAATTTATAGATCAAGATTTTGTTGTACAGCAAAGGCGTAACCTGAAAAGCCTATAGAGTAAGGACAAACTTTTAAAACTACAAAAAATGAAAAATGAAAAACCTATGGAGATCAATCCATTACAACTTGACAAAGAAACCATTGCTAAACTAGATGAAATGCAATTGCAGGAAATCGCTGGTGGCGTTGGCGTTGAAAGCGTGGGCGTTGTTTCCTGCGGTGGCGTGGGAAACTCATGCGCTGCCGGGACCAGCTGCCAACGCGGTGGTTCTTGCTAATTACACTTTTTTAATATGTCCGGGATGGTCCTCATTGGATTATCCCGGCATATTATTTCTTAGCTTGATCGGCGGGCGGTTTACTGTGCGATTGACTATTAAAAATCTGAAAATACACTCGGTAGCAACTATTCAACATAACCTGTGTTTCGGGTTTTACCTGTAACGCGAACTACCCTGGTATTCATGATGACAATCAACAACCGTCGCCTGATAAAAGATGCGCGGAAATATTTTTTGAAAAATTCAGTGACCGGTTCCGGGGTTTTCATTTATCGCTATACCATGAATCAAAGCTATAATTTCTATCTATTGAGAACCCCTTGCTTCTCAATGAACAAATTAAGAATTTTAAATGAAACAATAGATAATGCCCATATCCTTAATGATTTTGATTGTCTGAAATCTTTTTTTTCTGACGATCTGTTTGTTGAAGCTATCTATCTGGCATCAAAAGACCTTTATGATATACTAAATCAGTGGCTTGATGGTCATCTTGATGATGCCAGGAAAGTTTTCAGCCTGATGCTAACTCTGCATAAATATTACGTTAGAATGTGCACCAGGCCTGTACCTTATGGTACGTTTGCATTAATTAGCAATGGGGTAATTGATGGGAACCCCACAAATATCGATTATTCTTCTCGAAAAATTATAAGGAGATCAAGAGTCGACAACGGGATCACCGGTAAGATCATAGCCGGCCTTAACTCCATACCTGCTGTAAAAAGGCACGTACTGTTTTATCCTAATGATACCATATTAGCCATTGACGGGAAATACCGATATAATGAGTTCAAATATAAGGGTAACCGCAGAGAATATTCATTATCTGCCCTGAGCATAAACAGCTATATTGAAGTGATCTATCAAGCAGCAAAGAAAGGAAAAACCTTTGATGACCTTGGTGCTGTTCTACAGTCTTTAAATCCTAGACTGGATTGGAAAGACATTGCAGTTTTTTTGGATGGATTGATAAAGAACCAGTTTCTGATAAGTGAAATCGATATAAAACCGACCCTTAACAGTCAGATTGATTATCTGATTGAAAGGCTGTCCTCTGTAAGTGAAATAGCCGAGACTATTTCAGTTTTAAAAAGGATACAGATTGAGTTGATTAACAACCAAGGGATATCCACTTATAAAAATGTAGAGCATTTGCTCCAAAAAATCGGCTGGGATCTAAAAGGCGCAATAATTCAGACCGACAGCTACGTTAGTGTTCCAAACACATTGAATTCTTCCCTTTGTGACGAAATAGTAAAAACCGCGGAAGAGTTATCGCAAGTGGCGCCATTGTATAGCATGCCTGCCCTGGAAGAATTTAAAAAGGACTTCATTCATAAATATGAGAACCAGGAAATCCCTTTACTCGAATTAATGGATCCGGAGATCGGTATCGGTTATGGACTGGCCAAAAGCGGATTGATTGAAGATCTGCCACTATTAAATAAACTCCAGGTTCCTGTTCTCAAAAACACTGCTAAAGGCACTTCTGATGCAATGGATTCGTTTGCAGACATGAAAATAAAGCAATATTATAGGTCAGGAGCCTACGAACTTGAAATAACATCTGATGAAATAGAAATTCTAAAAAAGCAATATCGGAATCAAAGCCGCGCTACATCATCGATAATAATAGGGAACCTGATTGGTGCTTCTGCTGAGGCGGTTGACCGGGGAGAATACCAATTTTTGGCGAAAAGGATTAATACTCCTCATGTAACTAAAATCTTCGGCAGATTTGCTGTGGATGATGCCGTATTGACAGCCAATCTTAGAAAATGCGCAGCAGATGAACAGGCTGCAAATCCTGATCTGTTAATGGCGGAACTCATCCATGTACCTGATGACAGGTTGGGGAATATTATTCAAAGACCAGTAATTAGAGAAATGGAGATACCCATACTATCCCCATCGTCTTTACCTGAAGAGGGACGGATCGCGCTCACCGATCTTGTCGTGAAAATCAAAAACAACAGAATTATATTGAGGTCTCTAAGCCGGGATAAAGAAATTTTTCCACATATATCAAACTCGCTGAATGCAACCAATACGCTTGCTGTTTATAAATTCTTGCAAGCATTGCAATATCAGGATCTTCAGTCGGGATTTGACTGGGAATGGCGCATCTACGAAAATGAGCCGTTTCTACCAAGAATAAAGTACAAGAAATTTATTGTGAGCAGGGCCCAATGGTTTTTAGGTAAGCTTGGTACCACGGAATTAAAGCAAAAGGACTCAGACCCTGCTTCAGTCATCAATAGGTTGAGAATCTCTCATAACCTCCCACGTTTTGTTGTACTTCAGAATTTCGATAATGAACTGATTCTGGATCTTGACACATCTTTCGGTATCCGACACCTTTATGACAGTGTTAAGCTTCAGGATACCAAAATTCTGGAATACATCGGGAATCAGGAAGACTGCATCATCAGCGATAAAAATGAAAAGTATTTTAGTGAGTTGTTGATCCCTGTAAAAGGACAACAACTACAATACAGCAATCCGTCTGGTTTCCGCAAAACCGGGTTTCCCCAGCATTCCGTCGGACTGCAAAAAAATTACCCGCCAGGTAGTGACTGGATTTATTTCAAAATATACATGGGGAATTCTACAGCGGACAGATTACTGGTAAGATCAATTAACCCGATAATCGAAAACCTGATAACTGAAGGACTGATCGAAAAATGGTTTTTTATTCGATATCACGATCCATACCCGCATATACGGCTAAGGTTTTTTAATGCTCAAAATATGAGTTTTTGGCACGCAGTTGTTGACGCAATCAACAATGGTATCAGGGTATTAACGGAAAATAGGGTAATCAATAATTACACGCTGGAGACTTATAAACCGGAATACGAGCGGTATGGCACAGAAACGATGCCTTTAGCGGAAAGCTATTTTTTCAGGGACAGCGAAACAGCACTTCAGGTGATCGCAACCGTCGACCGATTCAGATCTGAAGAATTGCGGTGGATCGCCTGCATCTATAGCGTCGATCAATTACTGACAGATTTTGGCTATTCAACTATTACAAAAGTGAAACTCTTAGAGTCGCTTTACAATAGCTTTTTTGAAGAGTTCAACCACGCTAAAACATCCAAAGAAACGAAACTGGAAATGTCCCTGAACGATAAATACAGGATCAACAGACGACTCATCGGAGAGGTCTTTGACGATCTGGCTAGCAGTGACGGCATAGCCGAACTTAAACTGATTTTTCTTAACCGAAGTAATACCACCGCAATGGTGATTGGAGAATTGAAAAATGCCATTTCATCCTGTGAAAACTATACTCAACTCCTTGATAGTCTTGTTAGCAGTTTTATACATATGTCGTTAAACCGCATACTATTAGCCAGGCAAAGAAACCAGGAATTAGTGATCTATCATCATTTATTTAAGTATTACAAAACAGCTTCTATACTACATAACGAACAGGTACGGATGCCTGCATAATTTAATTTTTGTTAATGCGTATGGGAAAGTTCAAATTTTACAAGCAATTCGATAACATGGATTGCGGCCCTACATGTTTAAGAATGATCTTAGGTTATTATGGCCGGTCTTATCCGATCGATCATCTGCGGGCTTTATGTGGAATGAATAAAACGGGGGTTACTTTCTTCGGTCTTCGATCAGCGGCCATGAAGCTGGGTCTTAAAGCGGAGGGTTTTCGTGCGACGACTGATATACTTTTCAATTTAAGTTCTCCCTTGATCATCCATTGGAACGAACGACATTTCGTTGTATTGTACAGGATCAAGCGCAAAACGGATGATGTGAAGAAATGGAAGTTTATGGTCGCAGATCCAGGACATGGCTTACTATCTCTTGATTACGAAGAATTTATCAACTCCTGGATTGGCAACAAGATGTCAGGATTTATGCTGGTTCTAACGCCCGAAACAGATCCGAAGATCGGTGGATTTGAGAACAATAAGCTGAATATCGGGGCTGCAATAAAGAACTACCTGGGACCTTACAGGAAACATTTCTTCCACGTCCTGTTAAGTATGCTTCTCGGAAACGCGTTGATCCTGGCGTTACCATTATTGACTCAGAAGCTTGTTGATATTGGTATTTCCGGTCAGAATATCAATATTATAACATTGATATTGATTTGCCAACTCTTCATATTTATTGGAACGGCGTTATTTGATATCATCAGGAACTGGCTTGTATTGCATATCAATATCCGGGTTAGCCTAACGGTAATTTCTGATTACCTTAATAAGTTAATGCGCCTGCCCATGATGTTTTTTGACACCAAAAATATAGGTGACGTAACCCAGAGGATTAATGATCATAGTAAGGTCGAAGCATTTCTAACCGGCTCTGCACTCAGTACTTTTTTTTCCCTGACCAACCTGGTCATTTTCGCCATCATGCTCTGTCTGTATAGTGTCAAACTATTGATCATTTTTTTATTGGGCTGTACACTATCTGTGCTTTGGATCGTATATTTTTTAAATAAGCGCAAAGAATATGACTACATCAGGTTTCAATTCCTCCGTGAAAATCAAAATGCTGTATACGAAATCGTCGAAGGCATTCATGAAATAAAAACAAACACCTGGGAACAGGGAAAAACCAGTAACTGGGAGAACATTCAAGGGAAGCTGTTTTTGATCACTTCGAAGATTCTCGCCCTCGAACAGATCCAGGAAATAGGGTCTAACACACTGAACCAGCTTAAAAATTTCTCGCTGTCTTATATAGCGGCCATTGCCGTCGTCAAGGGCCATCTGACCATTGGTGAAATGTTAAGCGTTTCGTTTATCATCGGTCAAATGAATAACCCCTTAAGTCAGCTGATCAACTTTTTTAAGAGTATACAGGATGCAAAAATTTCGTTTGAACGGCTAAATGAGATACAGTATCTGGACGACGAGTATACCCTTACACAAAAACATTCAGCGCGGATGACTCAAACCGGAGATATTTCCCTGAATATTCCCGATATAACCGAACCCGGCATCACCATCAGCGGTGTTGGTTTTCGTTATGGGCTCGACAGTCTTCCAGAAGTCATAAAAGGTTTTAATTTGTTGATTCCAAAGGGAAAAACAACAGCCATAGTGGGCTCCAGTGGAAGCGGAAAAACTACTTTGTTAAAACTTCTGCTTAAGTTCTATGAACCATCTTCCGGATCGATCACGATTGACGGACAGGACCTGATTACCATTGACCCATCTAAATGGCGGAGTAAATGCGGCACGGTTATGCAAGATGGCTATATCTTTTCTGACACGATCTCCAGGAATATAGTTCTGACTGCGGATCCATCCGAGATCGATCTTCAGAAATTAAATCATGCGATCAAAGTCTCAAACCTTGAAGAATTCATTAGCAGGCTTCCCCTTGGCCTGCAGAGCATTATAGGTAACGCGGGGATGGGTATAAGTGGCGGACAAAAACAGCGTTTGCTGATCGCGAGGGCTGTATATAAAGACCCTGAATATCTTTTCTTCGACGAAGCAACCAGTGCGTTGGATGCCAACAACGAGTCAATTATCATGGATAATTTCAGAGGAGTGTTCCACGGTAAAACCGTGGTTATCATTGCTCACCGCTTAAGTACCATTAAGAATGCGGATCAGATTGTCGTGGTTGAGAACGGGGAAATCATGGAAAAAGGGAATCATTTTGATTTATTGGAAAAAAGGGGGAGATATTACGACCTGATTAAAAACCAGCTTGAAAACGATGTCTTATTAAATCAATAATCATTTACTATGCCTGAAGTACTTATATTCGATAAAGTCAACAACCTTAAACCTAATTTCATTGTCAGATGGGGGCTTTTCACGATGATAATTATCGTCTTGATTGCGATGCTTATCGCCTGGAATTTTGATTGCGTGTTTCAATTGGCAGGTGAATGTCAATTGAAAAACAACACTCAACAAGGATCAATAATTGAATGCATGGTAGATAGTAAAACTTTAAATCGTTTTGGATTTGAGATGATGCATCGCAAGGTAAGTTTCACCGAAGACAAAATCATGTCACAAAAGTATTCAGGAAAAATCATTGGAGCAAAACAAAATTTATTACTGGTTAAGATGGACTCCATTGGCAATAATACCACAGGTATTCTGAACGGCTCACTCTTCCGGGATGGAAAAAAAAAGATAATTCAGATCTCCATAGAAGACTTAAATCTATTTCAGATCCTATCCCTTAAAGCAAAAAGCAAATGACAGATAAAAGCTTTCAAAAAGAACATATGTTCAAAACGATCTCTAAAATCGCTCTTTCTCTGAACTCAAATTTGGCGCTTTTTAATAACAATATGTCGCTGGACTCGGGGAGGACAGGTGCAGCTCTTTTTCATTTCTATTATGGACTGTTCCTTGAAGACAGTCAATATTTGGATTCGGCAAGGGAAGTATTCACTGCAGGCATGGCTGCATTTGATATAAAACAGTTCGTTAAAGTATATTCGTCGGATTCTCTTGATAACCACCTGGCGGGTATCGGTCGTTTCGTAGAGTTCTGCAACAGGCATAAACTCTTGGAAATAAATGTCAATTCCTACCTCGAGCAATTAGATAATGCGCTTGCCGGACTCATGCGCAGCAAAATCACTATAGGGGACTTCGATTATAACAGTGGGGCAGTAGCGTCAGGATATTATTTCCTAAGCAGGTTATCCTCAAACGACAAAGTGAAGGTAAATCTCTCTGAGCTGGTTCATGGTATTGCTGATAAGGCCATTCAGGATGACGAGGGACACTGGTATTGGGAAAGCCCGACGTTATACCGAAATACCTATTTCGGGATTTCACATGGTTCAGCGATGATCATTTCAATTGTGGGAAGTCTGGCTGAAAAGGGGATTGAAACAGCTTTGTGCCTGGAAATACTGGAAAAGTCAGTTCCTTTTGTGCTGAAACACAAAAGACAAGTAAAATACGGGCATTTTCCGATAAGTAATGGCGATGAATCATTCGACGAAAAACCATTCTGCATATGTTATGGCGACCTTAGTGTTGCGTTATCATTGGTGAAAGCACGGCGATTCATAAAAAATGATGACTTGGATGATATAATTCATAAAATCCTTAAAGAATCCTATGAACGAAAACCTGGTATTTACCCGAGGGATGCAAGTATAACTTATGGCGCAGCAGGCCTGGCAGAGATGTTCAACGCGCTTTTTGATTTAACAGATGATCAGGAATGCCATAAAGCTGCCGGGTATTGGTATCAGGAAATTCCGCGATTTGCGAGTTACGAAAATGATTTTGCTGGCTTCTATAGCATGACTACCAAGGAAAAAGATTTTTGGAACCTTTCATTCGGCTGGGGAGTTGCAGGTATTGGCATCACTTTAATGAGATATTTAAAGCCGGAGCTTCCGGCATTCAACGAACTATTAATGATCGCGTAATATGACCATTCATCAACTCTTAGATCAATTATCGGAAAATTTTAAATCATTTCCGCCATCTTCTACTAAATCCACCATGCTTTATGATAGCGTTAAATTACAACGCATTCTTTTAGGTAAGGAAGCAGCCGGAGTCTTTAGTGATAAGGAACATGTGAACAAATTGGACACGATCAGCGGCAAATTTGGAAGCCTGACATCTGTTATGCATAAAAATCCGGAGGAAGGGTACGCCGAATACAAATTATTTGAACAAGCCGACCTACACCAATTAGAAGAATACGATTATTTATATGTAAAACAATGGGTTTTATCGGTTGAAGCATTATATTACTATAAAATAAAGGATTTTAAAAGGGCATTTAATCTCACTCTGGAGTGTATTTCACTTTGCGATATGATGATCAGCATGGGCATGACCACCCTCGTTTTAAGACTGATTGAGCAAAATAAGAACCTTGCCAGGATATATCTTGCGGGAGGAAATTTGCAAAAAAGTTGGAAGTTCGAATTTGAGATCCTGAATTACCTTTTCAACGGCGAGCAAACCATGCTATTCGGAATGACTATCCGGGAACCACGAATTTGGACTTCTATTGAATATATCCGTGAAGGGTATGCTTACGAATATGTCAGAGGACTTATCCACTCTATAGTTAATTCAAAGCAAAATGAAAATGATAAAGCAGCAATGTTTTACGAAATTTTCAACGACCTGACATTTGTTGTGAATACCCCGGACCGAAAGATCATCAGGGAATGGCTGAACTTGTTTGCGTCATATTATGCAGAAGACTACCTAGCTTTTCTGACGGAACTTACTGAGTTGTTGCAAGCAGAAACAACTCTCATTTATGATATCCTGAAGATATTAGCACTTATTCAGGTTAAAACCATCATTGAAAAATCCAACTACCTGCTTTCAGAAGAATTATACAGCAAGATCAATCATTACAGTGAAACGGCTATTACAGCTTATGATTACCTCAAGCCCTTGATCTACAAACCGGGAAAGACAGCAAAATCTCATGGGAATCAGTCAGGGATCCTTTTTCCCGAAAGTGTGTAACATTTGCAGTTACCTTGCCTTTAATTAAATGTATCTTCAGATCCGTATGTCTTTCGGAATACATCGTTTACAGGAAATCACCGAAGAAACATCTTCGGTCACTTAATAGTTGTGAATGTCCGGTCGCAACTCATGGCCCCGGATATCCGCAGCTGAATGCTAACTCTTAAGAATGCCTAATATGCAGTGGCGGAAACTCGCTTTGTAATTTGTAATAGTTTTGTAATAATGTATTGTTACATCTATTGCCGTACTCCGTTGAGAAGACAAATTTCTTAATCTCAACGGAGTAAATACTATCGTTTTTTACAGATCATCCTGGCAGACTACCAAATCTTTCAAATCCGCCCGCTTTCCGATCCAACATAACACATTATTTAATAACTACTTATACCTTCCAAAATGTGTGACCGCTATTGTTGTGACAGTGATAGGGTCAGTCTCATGCTGGCCAGCGCCGGAAAAATTGGTTTGATATTGTGCAATAACCTTGATCTTTAAGTTTTTCAATTTTTTTGTTTTCATAATTTGATTTGCTTAGCTTTCAAGTTTATTTTATTAGAGTTAAATGAAAAATAATATTACACCTACTCTGATATAATAGATACCAAAACCGATAAACAATTAATGAAAGCAATACCAGCTAAAACAATCAGAAATCATCTCATTTGCTGGGTGTTATTTATAACATATGAAGTTCTTGTAAGCTATTCATTCAGTAAAAAGCTGTCTAATTTTTTTGATTATTCGGGTCATTATCTGATTAATATTCTGCTATTTTATTTCAATACATATGTTATACTCACCAGGGATTCAAGAAGATCGACAAAGGGCAAACTATTGATAACCATCATCTATGTTTTGCTGGAAATCGGCGGCTACATCATTGTTAAATACCTGCTTTATGAGCTCTTACTTTATTTTCAGATCTATAAAAACAGGCAAGGGCTGTTTGGATATTTTTTCATTGCGGAAAGCATATGGCGGGCCATATATTTTATCGGTTTGAGCACCGGTTACTGGTATTTCATGTCGGCCCTGAAACAGCGTGCGGAAATATCTAAGTTGATCGAACAACGACTCCTGGAGAAAATTGAATTTGAGGAATTGGAAAGAAAGCTGCTGGAAACCGAGAACAGTTTTCTTAAAGCGCAGATCAACCCCCACTTCTTTTTCAACGTACTTGGCTTTATACATAATCAGGTCAAAAAACATTCTGGTCAGACTGCAGAAACGGTAGTTTTATTAGCTGATATCATGAGATATGCGTTGAAGAAGCCCGAAGAAGACGGTAAAACACCTATTGAGAAAGAAATCGAACATATTGAAAATTACATTGAGATAAATCGCTTACGCTTCGACCACAAAATCAATATCGAATTTGTTCATCAGGGAGAACTTTCCGGTGTTAAAATAATCCCGCTGCTACTAATCACTATAGTAGAGAATGTTTTTAAATACGGAGATCTTGCAGACCCGAAATATCCAGCGATGATCACCCTTAGCTCAGAAGACGGAAATATTCTTTTCCGGGTCAGTAATAAAAAGAATTATGCAAAATATCAATTTTCCCATGGTATAGGAATGGATAACGTGAGGAAAAGACTATCTCAAAGTTATCCCGACACTTTTGAGCTGAATGTTGACGACAATGCCCGGGAATATACCTTAACCTTATCTATCAAATCCCAATGATTAATTGTATTATTATAGATGACGAAGCCTACTCCATCGAGACCTTAACAGATTATATAGACAAAACTGCTGGTTTTAATTTGATCGGGGCATTTACCAATCCGATACAGGGCGTAAACGAAATCGCGAAAGGGTTGAATCCGGATCTGATCTATCTTGATATCGATATGCCGAAACTTACAGGCTTTGAACTCGCTGGGCTGCTACCTGAGGGGTTGCCCATCATTTATATTACTGCATTCTCAGAATATGCGCTACCTGCCTTCGAGACGAATGTTTACGATTTCTTGCTAAAGCCGGTATCCTACCAGAAATTTTTAAGATCGGCCATGAAGATCAAAGAACGCATAAAGCCGATCGCCCATAAACAGCTCGCTAAACCCGATTACTTTTTTATCAACCCTGGAACAAAAGGAAAGATGATAAAATTATCATTCAGCGAAATCGTGTATGTCGAAGGCCTAAAGAATTACATTATTATCCATTCCGGACTAAAAAAACATACAACCTATCTCACAATGGCCGAAATCGAATCTGCATTGCTGGATGGACCCTTTCTCAGGATACACAAATCTTATATTGTTAACCTAAATAAGATACAGTCAATTGATGGAAATATGGTGGCCGTTAAAGATGCTGTTTCTCTTCCTGTCGGGGCGAATTATAAAGCCAGTCTAATGCAGGTTATCAATGAACATGCTATTATCTCCAAGAGAAAGGACAATTAACTTTTGTTTCTTGACAACATCATCGTATAATATTTTTCCAGCAAATAATAAATTACAAACTCCTGCCGGCGTTGTTCTTCCATGAATAATCGGTTTAAATGCATGTGGATAATATCCGTGAACAAGGATAGTCTCATCTGTGAACTCTCCCCGGAAAGGCTGACATTCAATGATCTTATCTGATTGAGCAAAAGGCCGAACTCTAATTTGTTCAACAGTTTCGTCTCTCCGGCCCCTTCGAGGGCGTCACTTATCAGCCCCTTACATTTTCGGAATTTCTGATTTAAAAGAACACGATGTGGTTTGTCAATAAATTCTTCCGAAAATCGGCATACGATACCATGGGTGATTTTTTGCCGCTGCGGTAGGTCTGGTGATAAGATCAGCAATATATGATGCACCATCAACAGTACGGTTCCCAAACTAAAGTTGTCGATCCGGCCATTACGATAATGCCGCGCGAATTTCATTGCGCAACGACTACTTGATTGAAATATATTTTCCACCATCGGATAATGGTCAATTCCATACCGTTCCAACTCCGGGCTATAGGTATCGAGCTGTATTAAAGACAAAGCCCCGGATTGGTACAACTTATTAAAAATAGCATTAAAAATGGGTATGGCTCTCCCCAAATGCTTCCGGTCTAAGCGTATCCGGATCCTCAAATGTGGCATAGGGTCATAATAACGGATAAAAAACCATTGATTGAGCAATTCTGACCTGGAAAGTTTTCGAATCAAATCGTATAGTGGCTTTTCAATAATCTTTGTCAGCGTAACTGGTGCCCCGTATAATTTGTAGTATAACCATTCATCTCCCGGGATATGGCCTCTTCCGATCCTTTTCGGATAACCTGTTGGGGGAGCGGGGACAGGACTGTAAACATTATCCCGATTAATGATACAAGCGACCATCTCGTTGGCCAATGACCTACCGTTCATATCCTTGATCATGGTAGATTCAGGCAAAATAGCCTCCTTTAATGTCAAAGATGTTTTATTCTTGATCATACTGATAAAAAGAGCAGTAGCCCCCACCCATTTTTGATCAAAAAAAATTTCGTTATCCTGATCTGATATTGTAAAGCGGGTGGCCAGATTGATTTGGGACCAGAGTTGTTTACATGCTATTTCAGGTTCGGGGCTATAAAAAATCAAATTCAGTTCGGAATGCCCGATAACCCAGGTTGCCCTGCTGATAATGCAAAATTTATAGACAAGACGTGGATAAAAACTAAGGCCAGGGAACAACTTTAAAAAGCTGAATGAAAAGTCACTTTTAACCGATTGGTACTGAAGGTCGCATAAAAACCGGAATATCGATAGATCATGCCTGTTGTAATTAAATGCGCTGCTGAATCTTGGTATTATTACTTTATTGAGCTTTCTGGACCGTAATATGATTTTATCGTCCACTACACTAATATACAGGTCATCTAAACCAATGTTTCTATGTGACTCAACCGAAGGCGCTAACAGGATCGAGATCTCATGTTCATATGTTTTATTTCTGGTGACCACATTGGCCGCTTTTCCGTCTATCATAGCGGAAACCTCTGCGAAGACCACCTGATCGTTTATCTTTTGCTCTTGACTGACTATCTCATTTGTATAGGCCTCCAGATCCTTATTGAACACAGCGAATCTTGCCGGCAAAGCGGCCCCGGAAACACCGCCAACCTTCTCCATAACAACAAACTCCCCTTTTAGCTGGAAAAGCACAGAAAAACTTGGTGGGAACAAGGAATTGGGAAGAGGCAGCATGTCGAGATCGTTATCGTTAAGGGTAATAGATTCATATGGCTGCGCCTGCTGTAATTTCTTCACCAGGAGCTGATGTAGCGGTCCGAAGGTCGGATTACCCTCCTGATAAACTGGTTCATGATGAAGATCTTCCAATAAGATATTGTCTGAGATTTTAGCAGCCAGGTCAGCATAGCCAATGCCCAACTCTGGATCAAGAGCATTTGCCAAAGAAACGACCTGCTTATCAAAACGAGCTAAAAAATCTTTTTTGAATTTTTTTAACGCCGGCGGCTGATCATTAGATGAAAGTCTATCAAGGCACATTAACCCCTCCATGATTTTTGCCTGGTACTCTTCCGGGAGGCAATTATTAAAAGTTGCAGTGGAATTTACATAGAATTTATTGAGCGGATGCCGAGGGCGAAAATTCCGCCCAATCTCCAATATCTTCATCAGCGGAATATTTCCCTGCTTATATGGCCGGCTAAATAAATCGATAATTTCCATTCGCTGGCTATCCGACATCCCGGATCTGTCAAGTAGTGTAAATAATTTCAAAAAATAGGGCTCGCCAACATGGCGCGGTACTAATCCTTGATAAAATAAATTGCCGTCGATCGCCTGTTTAATAAAATAGGCTGCTTCATTGCTGTCGACACCCTGATCGACGCAATATTGAACCAACTGCTGCTTCGTCCTTTCTTCCCGGCCATATATCAATATTTTCGAAAGAAAAGAATTCCGCTCAAGTGAATTCAATTGAAATCGGTTTCCATTAATATCCTTTATAAAACTGATGTAACGATAGCCATTCGATACTCTGTAAATGGTGTTGTTTGCTAGATAAGTCTGAAGGTCGTGAACGCGCGTTGCCTCATCCCTATATATATTTAATAATAATGGGAAGTCGGGGTAAATGTAAGCACTACGACTTAGAGTCTGAACAGATGCGCCATGGTTTTTCCCCCAGCTTATGATGCCCGTCGAGGCGAAAAGCCCGAAAGGTGTGGCACGGAAACATAAACGATTATAATACTTCTTTAAACTTGTTCTTACCTTTTCCGGAAGATCATCGTAAACAAAATCCCGTTGGTGAAGTTCGCTGTGCAACGTTTCGCTCGCAAAAAAAATAGCGTGTTGAAATCTCCGTTCTTTGATGATCACGCGCAAATCGTCGTAATTGAAATCGTCAAAGGACTCGTTGGCCGTTCTGACGAAGATCTGCTGATGAAAACTTAAATTCATTTCTTTAGCTGAGAAATAGCACTTGGTTTAGGGAAAAATAACGGAAATGTTGATAGCTACATGAAGGCTTTTTTTTAACATTTCATGATATAGCTGGTATCGAAGTCCGGAACTGGGACGCCCTATCATAAGAGATTAATCATATTCGGAACCATTAATAAGTTCCAGTTGATTGCCGACAGATCAAAGCCTTCCTGTTGCATCATCGTTTCCTAATTTCTTTTTCACGTCTTTTATTTGAGACTTTCCAAACGAATAGATAAGACCTACCCTGATCCGACGGCTATCCGACGAGGTGTATACTTCGCTGTTTAGCAGTCCGTAATCACTCATCGAGTGGTATTTTAGCCGTTTAAGTATTTCTTCACCTGATAACGTAAATTGGAGCTTCGAAGAAATGTTAAATATCGCACTCGCATCTAAATTCCCATATGCTTTAAGCTTGGTCAAACCTACATTACCAGCAGAAACGTAGTACGCGTTAAGAGCAAACTTTATTTTTTTTGAGAAGTTAAATGTCTGGCTGTTATTTGCGATAAAAAAATAAGAGTTCAAGCTTGATCGCCCTGACAGCACAGTGCCTGATGCGGAATTATGCCCGGTTGAAATGCTTTGTCCCAAATTCCACCATTTAAAAATGTCAAGGGAATAATAAGTATTCAGTGAAAATTTGTTCGCCGAATTTAGATTTTCAAAAGCAAAGGTAGTAATTTGATTGCCTGCATCTTCGTCGACAGGTAACTGAAAAAAAGGAGCGGTAGTATGGGTATACTCAAGGGATACATTGAGATTTTTGATCCTGACATTTCCAGTAAATGTGTGATCATAACTCGGTTTCAGGTTTATATTTCCCTGCATGATCGTATACTGATCGGTAACGACCTTGTAAGGCAGTAACTCTTGATATGGAGGGCGATTGATGAATTTCCCATAGGACAAAGACAGCGAATAGTCGTTATTATATTGATGGTTCCATTTAGCATTAGGGAAATAATTAATATAATTATAATTCTTCAAAGAGAAACCAGAAGTAGTTGTGTTTTCTATCCGCATTCCAAAGCTTAAATTGTCCTTTTTCCAATTTTTACTGTATATGCCATATCCTGCGATTATCGTCTCCCGTAAGTCCGTGTTCGTCGTGTATCCGGCGATGCTGTTTACGCTGGTCATTTCGGAAACGCTATAACTTTGAAGATTATGGGAATCGGTGTTTTGAAATTTACCGCCAGCTTCAAGGGTTTGATTACCATTAAATTTCCTAACATAATCTGCTTGCCCGATATAGATCTTTACTAACGAGCGCCCATAAGTTTGATAAGGACTGATGTCTTTCTCAAAAGCGCCTTCGCCGTCATACAATTTAGGAAATGCCGACTGATTTAATGTCAGTTTGTATGGAGTATACGTAAAGAGCATCGAGAGGTCGTTCTTTGCTGAATCTGTAAGTAGGTGATAATTTATATTATAATTAAAAGTGTAACCGTCATTTTTAAATAAACTATTCGTTCTGACTATTGAATCGGGAACTACGCTAACGCTTCTGAATTTAGCCATTGCGTCAAAATTTCCCGGTGTGTGATTAAGACGTCCATAAATCTGGATGCCGAGGGTCTGATCCGAATTCAACTTATAATCAGCTCCTAACTGGACGGAATAATTGTTATTTTTATACAAGCGTCTTGTACTATCCTGAAGCCTCTGAATTACCGGGCCGCTACTTTCCACCCTATTGTTATCATCCAGATAATATTCGTTAGTATGTCCGTATGAAGTCCGGCCAGTTATGGTGAATTTCTCGCTTTTGTAAGTTACGTTCGCAGATACTGAACCTGAGTTATAAATACCTTGGGAATCGTCTCCGATCAGATTACCGGTAAAGCCCACAGTCTGCCTTTTCTTGGTGATAATATTAATGACAGCTCCATAGTTGGCGTCATATTTAGCGGAGGGTTGGGTGATCAACTCAATCTTTTCAATATCATTGACTTTAAGATTGTCTAAAATATCAGAAGTTGCAACGCCGGGAACCGGCCTTCCATCCAATAGTATCAGCGTGTTCTTATCTTCGAGTTTGACCTCTTTAGCTGGCGTCACCCTGACAAATGGCAGAACTTTCAACAATTGCAGTGAACTTGAAGTAGCCATTGTACTATTGGAAACGTTGACGACATAACGATCTCCCCGGTTCTCTATTGGAGGGATTTTTGCTATTACAGTTACCTGGTCCAGCTGTTTGGTTGAAATAGTTACAGTGATGTCGGGCAACTGTAGCACCTTTCTGTTGGAAATTGTCAACGGGATTGACAGGCTGTCCATTCCTACCTGTGTGACGTTTAACAGGTACGCCCCTGCTTCCTGCACAGTAAGATTGTAAACGCCCATCGTATCCGTATGTGTTGACTGTATCACCCGCCCGAGTTCCGGCTTTACGATACTTACGGTCGTGTAGGCAATGGGTTTGTGGTTGACGTCGACGATCCTGCCTTTGATCTGGTAATTTATATCCATCCCGCTCCGTTCGAGAAGAATGTTATCACCGATTTGCCGAAAGGAAAGAGATGTGTTCTTTAATAGTTCCTCCAGCGTTTGCGCGATAGTCCTCTTCCTGTTTGGAAGGTTAAGCTCGGTTAAGGTTTTGATATCTTCTTTGCGATAATAGAAACGAAGGGTTGTTTGTCCTTCGATTTTTTTCAATCCAGTTAAAAGGCTTTCATTATCCAACCCCAAGGTAACCTGATCACTATTCATATTCTGACCTTTTGCAGAATTTGCCAACAGCAATTGAATACTACTTAATATGATGAATGTTATGAGTACACTTATACGCATTAACTGACAGATGATTTGTTTATTTTGTATTTTCCAGGCGAAAAGGAGATCGCATAATCTCCCCTTCTTCCGCAATTTTGCAGAAATATTCATATTTTTAAATGTTTTAAGTGACTCAGATTCTTTAAAACCCCGATTTTCTCGGGTAGCCCGTAGACCGATGCCAGTCGGCCTGCGGGCTATTTTATCCTGCCTTGAAGATAAAACATGGTATAGATCGTTAGCGCTTTTTCATTATTGCTGTTGTTAGTTACATCCGGAACCCTCTATTATAATACTGCCATCCGGCTTGGTTTCAAAAGTTGCATGATTAAATGCACAGATCACTTTTAAAATTTCATCCAATCTGTCGCCCTTAATTGATGTTCCGGAAAAACGGCAATTTTTCAATTGCTCATTCCGAAAACCGATCTTCACATTAAAATGCTTTTGTAATTTCAGCGCTGCATCTGCAAAACTTATATCATCAAAGTTGAAGGAATTTTGTTGCCAGGCGACTACGTTACCGATATCCACATTTAACCTAACAAGCTCATTTTTTAAGGTATTAAATTTGATCTGCTGGTTAGGTGTAAGTACGCCTAGTAACTTATTTCCGTTTGCCACACTTACTTTGCCGCTATGTACGGTCACCTCGACAATGTGATTACGTTTATCTTCCTTGACATTGAATGAAGTACCCAGCACAGTTGTTACAACATTCCCCGTATGAATGATAAACGGCCTGGACTTGTCGTGTATAATATTAAAATATGCTTCTCCTAAAAGATAAACTTCCCTTACTTTTCCGTTAAATATCTTTGCATACCTTAATGCGGAACCGGCGTTCATCCATACTCGGCTTCCATCAGCAAGGATTATTTGTTTTTTTGTCCCGTTAGGTGAGTAAATTGTAGTCAATTCCACCGGATGGCGTCTGGACTGGAGTAAAGGCCAGAATAAATAGGTAAAACTCGCGATTACCAGAATAGCCGCCGCCACTGCTGTCCCAAACCGAGACCACGACCTTTTTAGGTGTACGACATCAGGTGTATGAACTGTATTATTGATATCGCGAAATACGCTCGAAAGCCATTCGGCTTTTGAGACAGAATTTAGTCGCGACCATTCTGAATGAAAGTCATTGCTTTTATCAAGCCAATTTTCTATTTGCGCATTTTCCTCTTTAGTGGAAGTTCCGTTAAGATAGCGATCTAACAATTTATTTGCTTGTCCACGACTCATTTTTCACCTGTGATTTGCCAGTAGTCGTTTGGACAGCTTATTAGTACTATATAAAAATAAAATATTTTTAGTCTTTATTGAAGCGACCAAAATACAAGGGCGATTGACGACGCCGCAGCGAGCGATTGACGCAAATGTTTTAACGCTGAAGAAAGTTGGTTTTTAACCGTTTGCTCAGAAACTCCCAGACGTTCCGCAATTTCAGGTATAGTGAGATTATCTTCACGGCTCATCATATATACCTCTCTTACTCTGGGCGACAATTCCTTCAGAGAATACTGGATTCTTTCCTTCAATTCTTCAGCTGCGATTTTTTGTTCTACCGGTGTATCCGTATAATTTTCAAGCCTTTGCAGCATCGCAGCATATTCTTCCCGGGTTATATTTTTTCTGATTGTATCGACAATACGATGTCTGGTTATTTTAAACAAATAAGCCTTGAGGTGACTGTCCACTTGAATGTTTTTCCGCTCAGACCAGAGTCTAACAAACAAATCATGAATAATATCTTTCGCGTCATCAAAGTTGAAAAGTTTCGATGAGGTAAAATCTGTCAGTGTTTCCGCATAACGTATGTAAATCTCCTCAAATGCACTTTCGTCATCTTTTTTCAGCAGATCGATCAATTGCAGGTCCGTTAAATTTTTATAAGTCGCCATTGTTTTCCTTAAACGAAAATACTATTAATCATATAACTTGCGAAGATTTAGCTATTATTTACGTTAATAATAAATAACAAAATTGGGCCACCTTGTGTATATAGCGCCGGGAGGGATGAAAAAAAGCCAAAAAACAGAAGCAGTAAAGAAAATATTAAAAAAGCAAACCAACAAATCCGGCTATGCGGTTGCGGCAGGCGACTCCGTTACACCGCGCGCTCCGGGTTCCATTTCGCCGCCAGCCTCGCCACCGCGCGTGCAGGAGTGTAATCGTTCCTCATACACACCTGCCTTTCCAGCCCGCAGGTTATCGGTTAGTCACAGCACCGAAGTCACAAAATTAGCTACGCAGGAAAATCGTCAAGGGTATATAAACCACGGCTATTGCCGTGGACCTTGACAATTTTCCTGCTAACAGCTCAGGTTGTTTAAGCGGTGATATGACTGGGTGTGTTTGTGATTATTGGGCCAGTCGGCTAAGATTGTAATAGCCATATATCTAGCTATATAGCTACACCGATATAAATTGTCAGTTTTATTCTCCGCAAATTTGCGGAGAATATAGCCATGATTCTCCGCATAAATATAAAACTGACAAGATGTACTATCTTTTATAAAACTATATTCACAAATCAAATCTGACAACTTATAAAAATACACAACTGTCAGATCAAATAGTCGCTATTACATTTATAACCACCTCTATTAGGACCGATATTTTCAGAATTATCATCGTCCCGATTAAATCCTCGATTTTGCAGCTCTCTATCATGTTTAGCTATGACATCGTTAATACTAATACTTACGTGCTGCCATCTTAAGCTTTTATCTTTAAGAATTACAGGAACGTTAAAATCAATATCATTGTGATAAAGAAGCGAATTACGAGCTTGAGTACGATTCACATTAGGATATTTGCTACAGTAGAACTCCAGTATGTCATTATATTCAAATTCCTGAAGTAGATAATGAATATCAATAAAGTCCTTTATTCGTTGTCCGCTATGAACTATTGCATTTATTTTCATTGCGGCGATATCTTCTAAAGACATCATTCGAATTCCTTGAATGGTTTCGATTTGTTTAACCGCCGGGTATTTATGACTGATCAGGTCAAAGTCCACATCAAAAATACTTCCACTAACGTAGTTGCTTTTTTGCCTTCTGATTAATGCGTTGTATTGTTTTTCCAGATGCGACGCTAATTTTACGGCATCAAAATCTCCGGTATTGAAAAGATCAATATCAATGGATTCTCTATGGCCCAGCTTTAATGCTAAAGCGGTTCCGCCAACAAGGTAAAAAGATTTGAATTGCTGATCACGCATCAGCTTGTAGATTAGATCCAGTGTCCCTGGTTTAACTGTTTCTTCGTGTAACATTTGAGCTCAGTTTTGCTCAACTGAAAATATTCACAAACAGCTTCTACAGTCATATCGGTTAAATAGTTGATTTCTTCCTTTAAAGCGTGGATCAGATTATCCTGGCCATAAAATCGTATTATCTCTTTCCAATCTGATTGATCGCCTTTATTAAGCACCCGCTCAATAATAGTCAGTCTTGACCGTCTCCAATCAATTTTATCAAACTCAAAGTCCCAGAATAATACGGGCGATAGATTGGGTCTGCTGATTTTCTGTATCAGAGGCTGCCGTTCTATTTTAACCTCGTCATTTTCGAATGGGATCTTTTTTTTAGAAAGATAATTATTAAGGGTATGATAATTAAAATCCGGGTAGCTATCGCAAAAACCTTTCAGACTTGAAAATACATCAATATCAATGCCTGCAAAACGTTTCCATTGTACCAACACCACCCTTTTATTGATTTCTTTTATCATACCCAAATTTAACCAATAACTATACAAAGTGCCTAATATTTGTGAATATTTGTCAATTGAAGGTTAGTAGTTAGTTAATTGATGATAACTTGGTCTTAAGTGTAGCCATATCGGAACTGATCTTATGATCCATTACTTTAGCATAAATCTGTGTAGTTTTAATGCTGGTGTGACCCATCATTTTCGCTACACTCTCAATCGGAACGCCGTTATTAAGTGTTACAGTTGTAGCAAACGTGTGTCTGGCGATATGGAAGGTCAGTAATTTGGCAATACCACACAAGTCGGCAATTTCCTTTAAATAGGCATTCATTTTTTGATTGCTCATTACCGGTAGCAATAGGTCATCGACAATACATTGCGGATTGTCTTCGTATCTTTCGATTACTTTTAACGCTGCCGGCAAAATGGGAATGCGAGATAGGGTATCTGTTTTCTGGCGGTTAGTGTAAATCCACAGATCACCATCGATCCCCTTAACCATTTCAGAACGTTTAAGCTTCTTAACATCTACATAGGCAAGTCCGGTGTAACAGCTAAACAGAAAATATCCCTAACCAATTGCAGCCTTTCTACGGGAAATTGCTTATCCGCAATCGCTCTCAATTCTTCTCTTGTCAGCACTACCCGATGAACTTTCTTTGTTTTGGGTTTATAATTCAGATAGGGATCAACTGTAAGCCAGCCATTTCCTAAACAGATACGGACAATCTTGCCCAAGTTTTTAATATACTTGATCGCCGAATTATTCGCACACCTACGCACGCTCCGCAGGTAGTATTCAAAGTCATTCAGGAATTCAAAATTGATTTTGGTGATAGGTATATCAGATACATTATACTGCCCTTGCATGAAATCTTTAGTATGCATTAAGGCCGTTTCGTAACGCTGCAGTGTGCTCTTCTCAAATTCCTGTCCTACCAGGCTGCGCATCTTTTGATTATGATCTTCAAACACGCTAATCAAGGTGCGTACCTTTTCTGTTTTACCAATAAATAAAGCGATTTTTGAGACTTTCGGCGGTAACCATTTCGTCATTAGCCGTCATCCATCGATGAATCTCCTGGGCTTTGGCTTGTAAAGTGTCGAGATAAGAGTTTAGGGTTCGAGCGTCTTCTTTGGTGCCGATAGCACGGTCTGCTTGTGTATTCCAGCGGGATGGGTCGCAAGTTTTGCCGGTTGAGGCTTCAGCTCTTTGACCATCAACGGTAAACCGCAGATAAATGGCTACAGGACCGTTCTTGTAGGTAGAGCGCTTCTTTAAATAAAAAAGCAAATTGATGTTAGTTCTCATTACAAATGAATTAAATAGTGAAACAAAATTGATTATTCCATCATTTGCAATCAAGATGTTCACTCGCTGAACATCTTCTATATCAGTTACTTATGGTGTTTCTGGTGAGCATTTTTTTAGCTTTAATATGCTCACCGAATTGCTCACCTTTTTTATGCTAAAACATGCATATTTTGGTGTTTTCGGACAAACAAAAAAGCCTGTAAATCGATGATTTACAGGCTTTTAGTCAATTTTGACATTGCTTTCTGCGGAATGGACGGGACTCGAACCCGCGACCCCATGCGTGACAGGCATGTATTCTAACCGGCTGAACTACCACTCCTCCCATTTGGGAGTGCAAATATAAAAATCATTTCACTTCATACAAAATCTTTTTTAAAGAAAAACTATCAAAATATCAGACCCGGTTAAAAGTCTTGTTCAGCGACAGGTTAAAACCTTTATTATCAGTAACCAATCAAACACATGGAAACATCCGGAGGTCTAAAAAATCATCGTACCTCAAAACTAAAATACCGGCTCCCGACGTCGCCCCAATCAGTTATTCCCTGCACCACGCCGATATATTTTCCTGGGATATCTGATGTGTAAAATGATACCTGGTTTTTCTGTTGCAATCCGGCTTTAATTTCCGGCGCCCAGTAAAGTGTGGTTCTGAAGTCGGGTAAATGGCTTTTTAAGGTACTGGTATCATAAACAGGCGCATAAAACTCCCGCTGAAGCTGCAGCCCTTCATAATCAAGCACAACAGCATGCGGATCTATTTCTACACCCCCAAGGTCGCCTTTATAGGTTGTGAAACTTAAGATCCCCTCATGTACCGACGGCCCCCAGTAGTATCTGTAGGGTACATCTTCAAGCTTTCTTACCTTTAACGGATCAATGGCCATCACTTTATCAATATTAAACACAGGCACATCATCCAGCAAGACCAGGGGATCGCCGTCAAGGAATCCGTTACCGTTAAGCACTTTGATATGATATCTTTTTTGCGATCTGGTAACCCATACTTCCCGCACATACTCCCTCAGCACCTCCTCCATAGTGGTAAAGCGCGTGTAATTGTCTAACAGGTAGGTTTTATAAGGCACTGCATAAAAACCGGAGCTATCAACTCCGGGGTTAAAAAAGTTCCTGATCTTGTTTCCCGAATAAGTATTTTGAACCTGTACAGCAAGGCTATGCTCTTCAACAGCCCGTCGCATAGCGGGAAGCAGTTGAAATTCAGGTTCACTATAAGCAGATATCTGTTCAGAAAAAGGACTAAAAATATCAATGCGGTAAGTCGAGTCGCGCTCGGTATTGGTTTGGGCTACTATTTCGCCGGGGCCATAAAGCTGCGTTGTGTTAAAGGTGATTTTACCGGTGCTATCGCTGTTGGCAGCAAACAGTTGCACTCTTTTGCCCGGAACGCTTAAATAAGCTACCACGTCTTTTAAAGGGGCGCCGGCTACTGTGCTGCTGATCTTTCCGGTTATCAGGTGGCCATCATGCTCGGGTAAAAAGGTAAATGAAGGCGTTTTATTGTTTAAAATATTATCCCATTGAAAACGCCGCCAGCCCTGCGATAACATCAGGTTATCCAATGCTGCATCGGCCTCGGCTCCGGTATTCATGTAATAGGCCGCCGAGTCGATATTTCCACGTAGATCCGACCGAAGCCACAGATAGCTGAATATTTCACCCTCGTCAACCTGTTGCAAAGAATCAACCCGGTAAACAGACATAGACAGGTTTGCAGCCAAAGGCTTCCCGGCAGGGTCGCTCGCCGAAACATTAACGTTTACCTTTTTACGCAATGCATATTCCGATTGATCAGCCTTTGCCTCGAGCATAAGTTGCTTTTTGGGGCGTTTAAAATAAAGCCGTTCACAAACCGGGCGTTTAGCTTCATCAAAAATTGTAAGGTGCGATATACCCTCGCCCAACCTCGTTTTATCAAAACTGAAACGGGCTGTGCCATCGCTCACTACAGCGCTTTCGGCCACTGTAACGGTTTGTCTGGTATGGGCCACGAGATATATCGCTCCGGCGTTAACGTTTTTTGTTTTTACGATAACCTCGAGCTTTTCGTCGCCGTTGTTCAATGCCATCACATAACCCGCTTTATTAATAGCGGGTAGGTCTTTTTTAACCGAGGCGCTTTTGTCAATTTTTACAATGGCTTTATAGGTATCACCGGCCACGGGGCTAAACAAAAAGTTCCCCATGCCAAACTTTAAAGGGCGAAAGCGTAAAACGGTATCGTTGCGCTGGTTTACTATAACCCCACTAAAGTTATTGACAGCGCCGTTTGGGTTACTCACCTTAAAAGCAACTTTACTGGTAATGCCCTCAATCAGGTTGCCACCCTCCGGAAAAAACTGTACTTCATAGCTTGCTGTCACCTTTACAGGGGCGGGCGGTGATTTGAGCGGGTTAACAATAGTTATGCTTTTTTCAAAATAATAACCGGCATCAAAGTTTTTCATCCAGTTAGTGTAGGCTCGCAGTTTATAGTTGCCGTTAACAAGCGAGACAGGGATGTATAACGACCCGCTTCCAAGCCCTTTATCAACCGCAATTTTGGCCTGCATTACCGGGTTTTGTTTACTATCAAGCACATCAACATAAGCAACCTTACTTAAATCAAGCGGCTTTTGGTTATCTGCGTTAACGATATAGGCTTTAAACCATAAAATTTCGCCGGGCATATAAACGCTTTTGTCGGTATGTAAAAACACTTTTTCCTGAACGGCGGACTGATAATATTGATCAGCGCTTTTTACAATTTGATTGAGTACCTGCGCAAAACAATTTGCCGGTAAAAACAATAATACCGAAAACAAAAAAGCTATAGTTTCAACAACCTGTATAATTTTCTTCATAGCCCTAAAGCTGTTTTTTTTATTTTAGAGGATATATCCTGTTTTAGTTATCATTTTTTTTCGATCCAGAATGGTGGTGTCTGAACATTCCCCCTGATCCTGCAATCGGCACATTCTCTCGTTGAATAAGTATAGCCAATAACTGAAACCCGAGATGTTATCTGATCAACCGGGATAGCCCCGCCATTAATAATCATACTCAAAACATCGTTAGACCCTGTTTTAGGATTGGAAAATAATGCAGAATCCGGCTTGCCACAATTATAAGGATAGGCTGTTAACCACTGCTTCGGCAAATCAGCGTTATCAATAAACACCCGTTTGGTTTGAACATTGGCAATGCTGATGTAGCCAATAACCGGTTCGGCCATGTTTTTGAGATTATGAATGTTCCCGGTTAATTGTGATGGCTGGGCATCAAATATACTGCCCAGTTGCTCTGTGTTCTTTTTCAGATTTTCCCAAAATTGGTAGGCTTCTTTAGTTAATGTATATTGTTTAACCTGTATGGTATATCTCATTCCAATTTTTTCCGATTCGGGGGCAATTGTAGTAATAGGCTGCTGAAAAATAACATCCTGGCTCAGCTTAGCCGATGAACCTATCACTATTGTGCTCGATTTGCTGCCGGCGAAACAATAATAGCTTTGCTCGGCAGGTGTTCTAAAAACTACCTCTTTTTTGGTTTGATCAACCATAAATGATGATACATATCGCGCATGGAAGCGCCATGTTTCGGCATAGGACCATCTATAATACCTCGAACTATTGGTAGCATCATGTGTGTTAACATATATCTGCAACTGGTTATTTTTCACCGCGAAGCCCACACTGTCAACCGGAGGTGTTCTTTTTACCTCTACATAATCTGAAGCGTATTCGTTACCATCGCCGGTTGTAATATGCAGGCGATATTTTTTGGTTACATCAAGGTTAAGCTGCGTAAGCGCATAATAACCGTTGCCCTGAGGTACAAGCGGAAAACTTGCTCCTTCTTCTCCCTCAACCTTAACCTCGCAATTATCAACTCCGCTTGTTTTGGTACTGGCGGATATATTTACGGTTTTACTTAACCTAACGATGGTTGAATCGTAGCCATTATTGATTACTGCTTCTACTACAAAGTAACTGTTAGGGGCGGTAATTGCACCGGGATTGTAGGGCTTTTTACAATTGCCTAATACCAGTATCGTTAAAAGGCCTGCCCAAAAACTATATTTCTTTATTATCTCCATCACTTAAAATCTGATATTGTAGTTAATAAACGGTATTGGCTTAGCAAAAATGGATAGTTTGTAACCGCTAATTACGCCGCCCTGCTCCGTAAAATAAGTTGAATAGGCGTTTTGCCTGCCGGTTAAATTGTAAACGCCGATAGTAAACGAGTTATGAGTAAGCTGATGCACTTTGTGATTACCTTCAATATTCATCGAAAAATCTGAGCGGAAATAATCTGGTATTCGATAAGCATTCCTGTCCGAATAAAATACACGCTCCGAGCCGCCATACTCATATTTGGCAATAGGCAGTGTTATTGGCCTGCCAGTACTATAAGTTAAATTAAGCGAAACGCTAAACCGGTGCGAAAAGCGGTAATTGCCTATAAAATTAAAATCATGCGGTTTATCAAAATTGGCGGGGTAGTAAGCGCCGCCGTTAATCAATTCGCCGGCATTGGGGTCATTTTGCCTTAAAAAGGTACGCGAATAGGTATAGCTTATCCAGCCGTTAGCTTTACCGGTGGTTTTCTTAATTAAAAATTCAATGCCGTAAGCCTTGCCCTGGGTACCTATAACATCGGTTTCAATGTGGTGGTTTAACACTAGGTTGGCGCCGCTTTTATAATCCAGATAATCTCTCAGGCGTTTATAATAAATCTCAACCGAGGTTTCGATGGTGTTTGATTTGAGGTTATGGTACAAGCCCAGTGATACCTGGTCGCCATATTGAGGTTTGATATTGGGATCGCTCAACTGCCAAACATCAGTAGGAGCAATGGCTGTGGTATTTGATAACAGGTGGATATATTGCCTTAAAGTATTATAACCGCCCTTTATTGATGTATTGTCGCCCACCTGGTACCTTGCCGAAACCCTGATTTCGGGCCCGGAATAGGTTTTAATAAACTTACCACCGGTGTAGTTGGTACTGTCCAAAAAGTTTGAACTTGTTTTAGGAAGGTTGGGGGCGTAATTGTAAACAGTTTGCGGCCCCAGGTAATTATATATCGAATAGCGCAGGCCGCCGCTTATAGAAAAATCCTCGTTAACATCAAATTTATCACCTAAGTACAAGGCGCTTTCCAGGGCCTGCTGCGCGGCTACAACATCCGGAGCTACTAATGATTGCGGGCCGTTGGGCTGAAAATTGCCGGGATGAAGTTTGTAATAAATAGAGCTTACGCCAAAATCGATGGTGTTTTTACGGTCATGATAAAAAGTGAAATCGGCTTTAAAATTTCTTTGATTAACATCAAAGTTAAGCTTGTAAGCATTTACCGGGTTTACGGTGCTGCCGATATCATATTGATACCTGTCTATCCCGGCTGTAATTACGCTGAATAACTTATTGTTGAAATTATGCTTCCACTTCAGGTTGATGTTTTTATTACTGTAGCCGTACGAAGTATCGCTGTTGAGTTTGAATTTATCTTTGCTGAGGTAAGTAGTTAAATACAGGCTGTTTTTATCGTCAAACTGGTGGCTGATATCGAGGTTAACATCATAAAATGAAGCCTGGCTGTGCTTGTAGGCATCGGGCAGCAATTTTAGTAACCAATCAGAATAGGTGGTGCGGCCGCCAAATGAAAACGAGGTTTTATCTTTAATGATAGGCCCTTCCATATTGAGCCTGCTGGTTATTAAACCTATACCTGCCGAACCCGTAAATTTCTTTTTATTACCCTCGCGGTTGGTAACATCCAGTACTGATGATAAACGGCCGCCAAAGCGCTCGGGGATACTGCTTTTATACAATTCAATATCCTTAACAATATCAGGGTTAAAAGACGAAAAGAAACCGAAGAAGTGCGAAGGGTTATAAATGGTGGCGTCGTTCATCAAAATAAGGTTCTGATCGGCCGAGCCGCCGCGCACGTTGAAGCCCGTTGTGGCCTCACCTACTGATTGTACGCCCGGTAAAGTAAGCACTACGCGCAATATGTCCGCTTCGCCAAATACGGTGGGCACCTGCTTAATGCTTTTTATATCCAGTTTATTAACGCCTAACTGTACATTACGAACGTTTGCCACCTTTTCGGCCGATATTTTCACTTCCTTCAGGCTGGTAACCTGCTCCTTCATCTCGATGATGATTTTACCATCCGAGTAAAGCACTATTTGCCGCCGGGTATCGCGCATGCCAATCCCCCTGATGCTTAGGATTTGCCGCCCTTTTGGTAATTTGATGGTGAAATAACCAAACTGGTCTGTGGCCACACCTGTTTTGGTATTGGTAACATAAATACTGGCTCCCACTATCGATTCACCCGATTTTGACTCTTTTACATAGCCCGAAAGCGTAGCCATACCCGGTTCAATGGTATTTGTTTTGACGCCTATTTCGTATAACTTGTTTTCGGTAGTGGCTTCGGGTATTTTCTTATCCTTATCATTAAACGCGTTGTCGGCCTCCACCAATGAGTTTCCGGTATTGGCCGCCGTGGCATTTGCCGGGGTAATATCAAAATAGCCAACGGCCAGTCCGGTTTGTATTTCACGTCCTTTGGTTAAAAAAACCTGCTGTTGTTTGGTGATGGCATAGCCGAAGCCTGTATTTTTAAAAGCAAGAGCAAGCACGGCCTCCAGCGGTTTATCGGTTACCTGTACAGTAACTTTTAAACTATCAAACTGTGCTGCATCATAAAAAAAACGGTAACTGGTTTTTGCCTCCAGTTCGGTTACAAACTGATCGATAGTAGCCTGCTGAAAGTTTACGCTGATTAATTTTACCGGGTTCTGCTGGGCATAACCAAGTTTTATGATTGTCAAAAAACAGAAACTCAAAAAGTAAATTTTTTTCATCCGGGATGGTTAATTTTTTATTGCATCAATACACATAAAACCGGTTTTGCCAGGCAATTTTTTGCTTTAGTTTTCAAGCTCATCATAATGTTTAACAATAGCGATCATCGAAGTTTCCGGGTTATTGCGATAATCGATATGATTTGTCTTTATAAACCTGTTCAATTCCTTTTTCCGGTCTTTAAACAAGGAAAGCAGCGAGCTTTTCCCCGAAAAGCGAAAATATTCGTCGCCCCTTTTTAGATAGTAATCTTCAGTTGCTGCAAAAAAAGTTTCGAGTGAGGTATTTCCGGTAGTTGTCTGTATGGATTTCGACCTTTTGGCAAACAGGGTTACATGGCGGCCGGCAAAAAGCTGGTCGTAAAATCCTGTAGGCACCTTTTTTGCGCCTGCTAACGAATCGGCTTTAATTCTTACAAAATAATGGCCGAGCAACGAAAAATCAGTTACGCGTTCGCTAAGCAGCGATATTTTGGTGAAGTTGTTATAGAGCAAAATAACCAGAGCGTCTTTATTCAAGTCGTACAGCATGGGTACATTGCTGTAATCGGTCCGGTCATATTTTACACGGCCCGGTCCGAACGCGCTTACATCAAATACATAAGCATTACCTTTTATATAAGGCGGATAAAACTCATACTCTGGCCCATTGTACAGGTGCGATTGTTTGCCTATTGCTGTATAATACCCGGCAATTACATGGTTAATCCCGGCACTATCCGTAGCTGTTTGTGCCGATACCTTACCGGTTAAAATAATGCCGCAGGCGAAGATTAAGGTCAGGAGGTTTTTTTTGATCATTTATGCGCTCATAAAACCGGAAATTACATGACTTTGAGATAATTAAAAAATAAGCGCCGCTAAAAAATGTATTAATTGTGTTACAAGGCAGTAATAACAAGCGGGTTAATAAATTTAAACCAGGCTCTTCACATCCCCCTGTGTATTTAACATCTTTCTAAACCATAAACCTCAAAATGCCTTTTTAGTGCTTTTATTGGCTTTAAAATTAACATGTTACTAAATTCTAAACCGAAAATCCGAAATCCGAAATCAAAAACTTACTTTAGCAAACTTTTTATAAAACATTGTTATGCTTAGAACTCATACCTGCGGCGAATTAAATATCAGCCATTTAGGCCAAACCGTTACTTTATGCGGTTGGGTACAAAAATCGCGCGATTTGGGCGGTACTACTTTTATCGACGTGCGCGACCGTTACGGTTTAACCCAATTGATATTTAACACCGATACCGATGCCCAGCTGCGCGAAAAAAGCCGCGGCCTTGGCAGGGAGTTTGTAATTAAAGTAACCGGTAATGTAATTGAACGTACAAGCAAAAACACCAAAATCCCTACCGGCGAAATCGAGATCGCTGTAACGGATATCGATATATTGAACGCGGCTAAGCTGCCGCCCTTCCTGATTGAGGATGAAACTGATGGGGGCGAAGAGCTTCGCGCCAAATACCGTTACCTCGATCTGCGCCGTAACCCGATCCGCAACAACCTGGTGCTTCGCCACAAAATGGCGCAGGAGGTGCGCAAATATTTAGATGCTTTAAACTTTATAGAAGTTGAAACGCCGGTACTGATCAAATCAACACCCGAAGGCGCGCGCGATTTTGTGGTGCCCAGCCGCATGAACGCGGGCGAGTTTTACGCCCTGCCACAATCACCCCAAACATTTAAACAATTGCTGATGGTAAGCGGCTTTGACCGTTATTTCCAGATCGTAAAATGTTTCAGGGATGAGGACCTGCGTGCCGACCGCCAGCCGGAGTTTACCCAGATTGACTGCGAACTATCCTTTGTGGAGCAGGAAGATATCCTGAACATTTTTGAAGGGCTTACCCGTCACCTGTTTAAAACCGTAAAAGGGATTGACCTGGGCGAGTTGCCACGCATGCTGTATTCAGATGCCATGCGTTTATACGGGTCAGACAAACCCGACCTGCGTTTCGGGATGGAGTTTGTTGAACTGAATGATATTGTTAAAGGCAAGGGCTTCGGCATTTTTGATAACGCCGAACTGGTTGTTGGTATCAATGCCAAAGGTTGTGCCAGCTATACCCGTAAACAGGTTGATGAACTGACCGAATGGTTAAAACGCCCTCAAATTGGTGTAACCGGTATGATTTATTGCCGCTACAACGAGGATGGCACCCTGAAATCATCGGTAGATAAGTTTTATAACGAAGATGAGCTGACCAACTGGGCAGCAGCTTTCGGCGCTGAAAAAGGCGACCTGATGCTGATCCTTGCCGGTGGTGCTGATAAGGTGCGCAAGCAACTGAACGAACTGCGCCTGGAAATGGGCAACCGTTTAGGACTGCGCGATAAAGACACTTTCGCGCCGCTTTGGGTTATTGATTTCCCGCTGTTGGAATGGGATGAGGAAAGCGGCCGCTACCATGCCATGCACCACCCCTTCACCTCGCCAAAACCCGAGGATATTGCCCTGTTAGATACCAACCCGGGAGCCGTTCGCGCCAACGCTTACGATTTGGTGATTAACGGTACCGAAATTGGAGGCGGTTCTATCCGGATCCACGATCGTACCTTGCAGGCCCTGATGTTCAAACACCTCGGTTTTTCGCCGGAAGAGGCACAGAAACAATTCGGCTTCCTGATGGATGCTTTTGAATATGGCGCACCTCCGCATGGTGGCATCGCTTTCGGTTTCGATCGTTTGGCATCCATATTCGCCGGTCTGGATTCGATCCGCGATGTGATCGCCTTCCCTAAAAATAACTCAGGTCGCGATGTGATGATTGATTCGCCCTCAACCATTGCCGAGGCACAAATGACCGAGCTGAAAATTAAAACAACGGTTTAATCAATATTTAAAAATCAATTTAGTTATAAGTTTGTAATTAAAATTGTAAATTGTCGTGTCTATGCCTAAATACACAATCCCAGATCTATTTGTACCTGGCTTTAATGAAATAGCTTCGTTAAACGATGAGAAATTAGAAGCCATTCTTTTAGCTATAGAATCTTTAAAAATTGGTGATGGCCCAGAATTTCTATCTTCCGTTTTAAAAGAAGCGAAAATTCTAAATGGCATAGATGTCTACGAGATTTCTATTACTATATTCAGCATCATTAATCTAATTTTTGATGATGAGATTGACGATGTCGAAAGCCTTTTAGACGATCTGATTTTATCTTATAAAGATCATGCGACCGGAAGAAAAAAACTTCAATTAGATAAATTAAAAATCAATCTATTCTCGTTATTATCAAATAGATCGAAATTGAATTTAACTATAAAAGCTCTTAAACTTGGTGTCGAATTCGAAAAAACATTCTCAAAAAGCAGAATATTTACAGACATACGCGTTGTTTTTGGCCCGGATATAAAAAATGATAAACAGTCAGCGCTCCTAATACATAATCTTCAATTAGAATATAAAAAGAATGGTTCGGATAAAAAGTTATTCATGACCATGGATAGCGATGATTTAAGAAATCTTAAAATTCAAATTGAGAGAGCTTTAGAAAAAGAAACATCTCTTAGAGCGACAAACAACATATCCTTCATTGACATAAATCTATAATTATGAATGAAAAGATTGCTGATATGCACATCCCACAAATCCGAATAGATCGAAAGAAAACCGATTTAAGAGGTAATAATATGTATTCAAAAACTCCTAATATTTTTAAATCAGAAGATTATCATTCAAGAGCTAAACAGTCGAAAATTGGTATTTTTGATGAAAAATACAACGGAAAAACTAAAACCAATTATTCGCATATAAAAATTGGAAATTGGGAATTTGAATATCCTAATGCAATAGAGAATATTATAACTGAAATTAAAAGGTCCTTTTCTCTTTTGGATATGAAAGACAGTTGGGATGATGAGGGCGCAGTTGCTGTTAATATTGATACCTGGATAAAGGCTGCTATCTTCTTGTACAACTATGCTCAATATCTCTATGTGAATTCCAAACATCAAAATGTTTTAATTGAACCAGACATCGCTCCTGTTAACGACGGCTCTATCGATTTAACTTGGCGAACTGAAAAAGCGCGTTTATTAATTAACATCAAACCTAAATCCTTGGACCGTGTAAGTTATTATTGTGATTTATATTCAGATAAAGATTTCTCAAAAGGGAATGTTTCCTCAGAATCCATTAATGAAGGCTTTGCTGGATGGTTAAACTTTTTCATTAAACCGAATGTGGGAAATTGAAGATATTCCTCCGTCCAACAAACTGTATGTAAGGGTTCATAAAAACAATATAAATCCAAAAACAGCAGAACCGAGGCCAGCTGCTTTCAAAAATACACCAGAAAAAGGACCAGATTTATCAAGTGATTGGGAGAAACACTCAACGCCTCAAAGCAGTCGAGATTTAATTGGAAAACAGTTTAAATATGGAACAGAAGCATTCAAAAATCCGAATGATTTTTTCATTGTAAGTTTTACATGTGAGAAGCTTTCATGTATTAATCCTCCCCAGTCGGTTCAGCACACGCCCCAATATAACAATCCTGAAATAGTGGGAGAGCCAAATAACCGAGCTCACGCGAGCATAATTGGCGATAAAAGCGACGAAGAAATCCGATTAAAATTTATTGATATCTACAATTGGGAAATTAAACCAAATATCTAATTAGATGAGGTTGAAAAAATATATCCTTTTATTAAGCGTAATTATCGTAGCCCTAATCAGTTCGTGCGATAACTCGGTAAAGGAAAACCAGGCGAGGCAGGCCGCCACCGACGATTCGCTGATCCGTGTTTATCTGAAAGCCAACCCGCAGATCAAAGCAAAAAAGCATCCGTCGGGTATCTATTTCCAGATCCTTTCTGAAGGTAAAGGCGAACATCCTAACGAAAATTCGCTGGTTACCGTAAATTACACTGCGGCTATGCTTAACGATATGGTGGTTGACAAAGGCAGCGGCTTCTCAAGCTCGCTCGACAGGCTGATCAAAGGCTGGCAAATCGGCATCCCGCTGGTAAAAGAAGGCGGCTCTATTTTACTGATCGTGCCATCGGGCCTGGCTTATGGGGCCAACGGCGTTGGTCGCATCCCCGAAAACGCTGTATTGGTTTTTAACGTCGATTTAACAGAATTTAAGTAAAAACCTTAAAATAATATACAGTTTGTAGCGTTTAGCTGCTTTTAACCGTCAGGTTAATTAGCATATATAACTATTAACTAAATGAAGAAATTCTTATTATTCGTATTCGCACCCCTGGTGATCCTTGCTTCATGTTCAAAAGATAAATTCGACGCATCCAAACAGGCAGCGGCCGATGATGCCGCCATTAAGGCCTACATCGGTACAGATACCGCTTATCATGCCACTGCCGATGGGTCGGGCGTTTATTATAAAATGGTAACCCTGGGTACCGGCGCTCGTCCAACTTTATCATCAACCATTAAAGTAACTTACACAGGCAAATTGCTTGATGGTACAATATTTCAATCGGCAACTATTACCAATCCGCTGAGCGGTTTGATACAGGGCTGGCAATCTGGTTTGCCATATGTGAGGATGGGTGGGCGTGTTATTCTGGTTATCCCTTCAAGGGCCGGTTATGGCAATAATGCACAAAGCGGCATCCCTGCAAACTCCGTGTTGGTATTTACTATCGATCTGCTTAATATTGTTAATTAGTTTTACCTGCCCGCTGTTTTAACCTGCCATGAGAAAAACCCTGTTACTGTTATTATTTGCATCATCGCTGGCGCTGGTATCCTGCTTTAAAGATAAAGCTGCCGATCCGCAGCAGATTGTTTTGAATGAGGATGGCAATATCAAAAATTACCTTGCCGCGCATCCCGAAATCAGCGCTACCAAAGATACTTCAGGTGTTTATTATCAGGTAATCAGTCCGGGGTCGGGCACACATTCCGGGCCAAATGGCGTTATCACCATTGATTATTCGATGCAATTGCTTAGCGGCGTTACTTTTAGCGGTCAAACCGGTTATAAGGGCAAACTGTCCGATTTAATAAAAGGCTGGCAGATCGGCATTCCGCTGATAGCCGCAGGCGGCGAAATCCTGCTTATTGTTCCTTCGCGCTATGCCTATGGCACGGCCGGCACAAGCCAGGTTCCGCCAAATTCCACCGTGATATTTGATATCAAGCTTAAAAATATTGAACAATAACAAGAAGGCCATCCTAAAAAGATGGCCTTTGTTGTTAAACGTTAAATACTTTTCCGCCGTTGTTGATGTTGTCACCATAGCCGTTAACATAAGGACAAAGGCCATTCAAAAGTTGAGAGGAAAGGTATGATTCACTCCCAATGACCTACTGTGTTTAGATTCCCCGTAGCGGATACCTGTTTGTAGAAGATGCAGGCAGACAATCTTTTTGCCTCGTAGAGGCTACCCTCTTCAGGACATTTATAAGCATGGTTTATAGGTAGCCTCTACGAGGCAAAGGGCCCTTTTATCTTTATCCTACAAACAGGTAGCGCCTAACGGCGCATTAGAAAATTTACAGCAGCATAAGTTAAAGGCTATGGTGACAACATCAACAATGGCACCAGCTTGGAAAAACACATTTTCAAGAGAGGAGTTTAAACGTTTACGCCAATATATTCTCTTAAGTTAACGGCTATGGTGTTTTCACCGCACCACTTTTGGGGGTAGATTGTTGTCGTTTTAATTACTGAAACTTCTTAAGATCATGTGGTACGGTGAAAACACCGACCACAAGCTTAAAAATATTGAGCAATAATAAAAAGCCATCCTAAAAAGATGGCCTTATTATTATTGCATTACCAAAGCTCCTTTAGCCTTTCGCCGCTAAAAACTATCTTTGCACTGTGAGCGAGAAAACCATCCTTAAACTGCAGCTACCTACCGACCCGCTATGGGTTAAAAATGTGGTGGAAAGCAATATTGAAGAGCTATTGACTGACCATGCTTTTTGCGAACAAAAGGCCGCCAGCAATGCCATTACCCTCATTGTTCAAAACCCCAACCTGAGCGAGTTGGTACAGGAAATGGCGTTATTGGTACAGGAGGAAATGGATCATTTTAAGCGGGTGCACGACATTATACTGGAAAGGGGTTACATTCTGGGCCGTGAGCGCAAGGATAATTATGTAAACGAGCTTCGGAAATTCATTATTACCGGGGGCGGCCGCGAAGCCCAATTAATTGACCGGCTGCTGTTTTCGGCCATGATTGAAGCCCGGAGCTGCGAACGCTTTAAAGTACTTTCTGAAAACATAAACGATTCTAAGCTGGCCGAATTTTATCATGAGCTGATGATCAGTGAGGCCACACACTATTCCATGTTTATCCGCCTGGCCAAAAAATACGCCGAGGAAATTGACGTTGAGGCCCGCTGGAAGCAGTTTTTAGCATATGAAGCCCAGGTGATACAGAATTACGGCAAGAGCGAGACGATACACGGGTGATTAAGAAGTCGGAAGTCGGAAAGTCCGGAAGAAAAAAATTCAATCCCTTCATCATCTTAGCTCTTTCGGACTTTCCGACTTCCGGACTTTCCGACTCAAAACTCATCCACACAAAACTACCAATTACCGATACCCGCTTTTATTACTGTAACATATTGTGTTACTTTATAAAATGTCGCGTTTTAAAGCTTTTTCGGTTGTTATACATATTGCGGGTTGGCTGTTGTTTATGGCCTTCCCGCTGCTATTTTTGAACAACCGCGGGCAAAACACAACTATCCTTACCTTTTTAAAAGAACCTGCTTATTGGGTTTTCTGCACAACGTACATTGTTCTTTTTTACAGCAACGCGTACTTTTTTATCCCGAAGTTTTTCCTTACCAAACGGTACTGGATCTATAGTGCCATTGCTTTGGTGTTATTGGTTTGTGTGTTTCTGCTTCGCCCTTTCGAGAAATTGCTCCAAAGTAATGAAAACGGCCCGTGGCGTAAGTTTCGCCTGGAAATGGCCGAACGCGCTAAGTTTGAAAAGCCGGAATTCAGAGACACTACATTTTTTAAATCGGGTCGTTTTAATCCGCCCCCGTTTCCGTCAGATAGTGCCGCCCGATTCTTTCGTCCGGAATTCAGGCGTCCGCGCCCTTTTGATAGTATCAGTTTGTTTATATTCCTCATGATCATGGCGCTGAGCACCGCTATAGTAACCGTACAGCAATGGCAGCAAACCGAACAGCGCGCCGCCCGCGCCGAAGCCGATAAAGCCAACGCCGAACTTTCATTTTTGAAAGCGCAGATCAACCCTCATTTTCTGTTCAATACCCTCAATAATATATATACCCTCGCTGCCATTAAGGATGATCATGCCGCCGACAGCATCATGAAGCTATCAAACATTATGCGTTACGTTACTGATGATGCTACGGAAGATTTTGTACCGCTGCAAAGCGAGATCGACTGTATCAGCGATTATATCGAGCTTCAGCGTTTGCGCATTGGCAGCAATACCATCGTTAATTTTAATATTGAAGGGGATACCGGTATCACGCAAATAGCGCCGCTTGTAATGATGACCTTTGTAGAGAATGTTTTTAAGTACGGCGTAAGTAAACATGAACCATCCGCTATTGATATTCGGGTGCATGTAAACGGGGAGAATATTTCATTTTATTGCAAAAACCGGGTATTCGCGGTAAAAAACAGCGATTACCAGCGCACAGGCATCGGCATAAAAAATACCAAACAACGTTTGGAGCATTTGTATCCGGGTAAACACCTGTTGAATATCAGCAGCCTGGGCAATGAATATATTGTGCAGTTAACTTTACACACATAAATTATGGCGTTGAAATGCATAGCTATTGACGACGAACCGCTGGCTCTGCGGCTGATTGGCGAATATGTATCCCGCTTTCCGTCGCTGCAACTGGTAAAAACCTTTGAAGACGCGATATCCGGCGCCGAATACCTGAAAACCACACAGGTCGACCTGCTTTTTTTGGATATCAACATGCCCGATATTACGGGGATTGACCTGGTGCGTTCGTTAAAAGACAAACCGATGGTAATATTTACCACCGCCTATAAAAATTTCGCGTACGAAGGTTTTGAACTCGAAGCGCTCGATTATATTTTAAAACCGATAGATATCCGGCGCTTTACCAGGGCGGTTGAAAAAGCGGTTGATTATTACAGGTACAAAAACAAAGCTGCTACGGATGAAACCGAAGAAAGCCTGTATGTTTATTCGGAGTACAGGATGGTAAAAATTGAACTGGGCAGTATCGAGTATATTGAAAGCATGGAAGATTACATCAAGATCCATATCACCAACAATAAAACCATCCTTACCCTCATGACGCTTAAGAAGGTTTTGGAAAAGCTACCTGCAGGCAAATTTCAGCGCATTCACCGCAGCTACGTGGTAGCGGTTAACAAAGTCCGCTCTATTCAAAACCGCAAAGCAGAACTTGCAAATATTCAACTCCCTATAAGTGAAAGCTACCTTGATTTTATAAGGCACTGGAAACAAGGATAAATCAGCTTACAAACTGATCAGTCCCTTTGCTTTTAGTTTGTCAAGATAAAGGTCTATCTCCCAATCGCCCATACCAAAAATAGCTTCTGTTTGCCAGAAGGCCGCGTAGATAGCGGCTTTGGTCCCGGCTCCGGCATTATAAATATCAAGCAGTTTTTGTTCGAGGTAGCTAAGGCCATCACCGTTAATTTGCAGGCGTTTAAGGTGTGCCATTAAAGCTGGTTTAAGCAGCGGCATGCCTCCCCAAAAAGTGTTTTCGTTAAGCCATTTTTCCAATCCTGCCTTGTCATTGCCCACATATAATTTCCATGCATCAGCTGCAAGCCCCAGTTCCCATTCGTTCAGGCGCTCGCGGGCATCGTAAAGTTCTTCAAATTGCCGCCCGTTAAGTTCGCCCAGGCCCTTTTTATTGCCAAACTGCACACAATCGGCCAGGCAAACCAGGTAAATCGCCGGTGCCGACATATCGGTTTTTAACGTAAGCATTTCGAGTACGCCCAACAGGTTTACCTGGCAGTGCAAATCAAACTCAAACCAAAGGTTAATCTCCGTGTAAGGGCCGTTCAGTTTTTCCAACTCGTTCAGCACTTTATGTTGATAATCATCCTCCGGCGCATTGAAGGTGCGGCCTATCCAATCGCGGCGGGCATTCCAGAAAGCCGCCGAAAGGATATCTTCCCGGAGCGGACCTTCAGAAAACACTTCGCGCCAAACCATAACATCGCCCTCAAGGCCGGTCTGTTCAAAACCATCTAAGGCGGCATCGCCGTTTAAAATATGGAGAATGGAGTTCATAAAGGCTAAGGTAAAAATAAAACACCGGCCCCAGCCACCTGAAGGTGACGCTTTTTGAATTGCTTAAATTATGATGACACAAATTGATATTCCTGGTCAAAACCAACAAGCCCCACCTGGCGGCGGGGCTGTCGCATAATTAACTATTTATAACTGATTAAAAAATCCACTTTATCAGGAGCAACCCATTGAGTTACCGCAATTGAGGCACTTGTAGCAGGTGCCCGAGCGTACGGTAGTATGCCCGCAAACATTGCAACCCGGGGCATCGCTTTGCACACCCATACTTAAGTCGAAAGATAAGCTTTTTCTTTGGGTATTTGCAACATTATCTACGTTTAACTGGTTACCGGTTGTCGGCGCGTAAACATTCGTCTCATCAGTATTAAAATCTGCATCATCCATTTGCGGGTTACCTGTTACTGCGTTGTTTTCGGTAAGCACATGCACCAGGTCGGTACGGTTCTGGTACTCATAACCCAGCATCCTGAAAATATAATCGATGATGGACGTGGCGCTTTTAATATTAGGGTGGCCAATCACCATACCAGCCGGTTCAAAACGGGTAAAAGTGAATTTCTCTACATACTCTTCCAACGGCACACCATATTGCAGGCCTACCGAAACAGCAATGGCAAAGCAGTTCATCAACGAGCGGAAGGTGGCGCCTTCCTTGTGCATATCCACGAAAATCTCGCCCAGGGTACCGTCCTCGTACTCGCCGGTACGTACAAAAACATTTTGCCCGCCTATGTTGGCCTTCTGCGTAAAACCACGGCGCTTATAGGGCAGGTTTTTCTTTTCAACCACCCGTGATAGCTGGCGCATAAAGGCCGTGTCCTTTGATTTTTCCATGATAGCCATGGCGGCTTCAATAACCTGCTCGGGTGTCAGATCGGCCAGTTTTACATTAGCCGCTTCGCCTAAAACTTCCTCTACCGTATCCAGTTTATCATCGGCTTCATCCTTAACATCGGATTTGGTTGACAGCGGCTGCGACAGCTTACAGCCATCGCGGTAAAGCGCGTTGGCCTTAAGGCCCAGTTTCCACGAAAGCTCATAACAATCCTTAATTTCATCAACCCGGGCCTCGTTAGGCAGGTTGATGGTTTTGGAGATAGCTCCCGAAAGGAAAGGCTGCGCGGCGGCCATCATTTTGATATGCCCGTGAGCATGAATGTAGCGTTCGCCTTTGGCACCGCATTTATTGGCGCAGTCAAAAATAGGGTAGTGTTCCTGTTTCAGGTACGGGGCGCCTTCGATGGTCATGGTACCGCAAACATATTCGTTAGCTTCGGTAATTTGCTTTTTGCCGAAGCCGATAGCTCTCAACAGGTTAAAATCAGGCGCATTGTATTGTTCAGGCGTTAGGCCGAGGCGTTTCAGGCATTCTTCGCCCAGCGCCCATACATTAAACGCGAAACCGATTTCGAAGGCCGAAACCAAACCCTTTTCCACTTTCTCTATCTCATCATCGGTAAATCCCTTGGCTTTAAGCGTATCCATGTTAATATGCGGCGCGCCCTTCAGCGTAGCAGCTCCTTTGGCATAGTTAACTATCGCGGTAACCTCGTGCTCCTGGTAACCCAAATTACGAAGGGCTTCGGGCACGGCCTGGTTAATGATCTTAAAGTAACCTCCGCCCGATAGTTTCTTGAATTTCACCAGCGCAAAATCGGGCTCAATGCCGGTGGTATCGCAATCCATTACCAAACCAATAGTGCCGGTTGGAGCTATTACGGTGGTCTGCGCGTTGCGGTAACCATATTTTTCGCCCATTTCTACCGCCTTATCCCAGGCATTGCAGGCTGCCGACAGCAGGTAATCCGGGCAAATTTTCTGGTCGATACCCGGAGGGGTTATTTCCAGTGCCTCAAAATTTTCTGTCGAGTTATAAGCCGCATAGCGGTGGTTGCGCATCACCCGCATCATGTGTTCTTTGTTATCATTATAGCGGCTAAATGTACCTAATTTGCGGGCCATTTCGGCCGAGGTGGCATAGGCAGTACCGGTCATGATGGCGGTAATGGCGCCGCCAATAGCGCGGGCTTCATCACTATCATAAGCAATACCGCTAACCATCAGCGCCGAGCCTAAATTGGCGTAACCGAGGCCAAGCGTACGGTAATCGTAGGATAGCTGCGCTACTTCTTTAGAGGGGAACTGCGCCATCAGTACGGATATTTCCAGCACGATGGTCCACATGCGGCAGGCATGTTCAAAACCTTTTACATCAAACACACGGGTTTGCGGGTTAAAGAAATGGGCAAGGTTGATGGATGCCAGGTTGCATGCCGTATTATCCAGGAACATATACTCAGAACAAGGGTTTGACGCGTTGATACGCCCGCCTTCCGGGCAGGTATGCCACTCGTTAATGGTGGTATCAAACTGTACGCCCGGATCGGCACAGGCCCATGCTGCAAAAGCGATATCGTCCCATAGCTTTTGCGACGAGATGGATTTAATAGTTTTCCCGCTCATCCGGCTGGTCAGGTTCCAGGCCGAGCCTGTTTTTAGCGCCTTGAAAAAACTGTTGGGGATACGCACCGAATTGTTTGAATTTTGCCCAGATACGGTACGGTAAGCCTCGCCCTCATAATCCGACGAGTAACCGGCAGCTATCAGCGCCGCCACTTTCTTTTCTTCCTCAACCTTCCAGTTTACAAAACCCTCAATTTCGGGGTGATTCAAATCAAGGCAAACCATTTTAGCCGCCCTGCGGGTTGTACCGCCCGATTTGATGGCACCGGCGGCCCTGTCGCCAATTTTCAGGAACGACATCAGGCCCGACGAATAACCTCCGCCTGATAATTTTTCGCTTTCACCGCGGATTTTAGAGAAGTTGGTGCCCACGCCTGAGCCGTATTTAAAAATGCGGGCTTCGCGCACCCACAAATCCATAATGCCACCCTCGTTCACCAGGTCGTCATCAACCGAAAGAATGAAGCAGGCATGCGGCTGCGGGCGCTCATAGGCCGATGTTGATTTGCTTAGCTGTTCTGTTACCGGATCGACAAAATAATGTCCCTGCGGTTTACCGGTAATTCCATAGGAATTATGCAAGCCGGTATTGAACCACTGCGGCGAATTTGGCGCGGCCAGCTGCCCGATAATGGTATAAACAATTTCATCGTAAAATATTTCAGCATCCTTAGCGGTGGTGAAATAGCCGTATCGTGTTCCCCAATCCTTCCAGCAATTGGCCATGCGGTGGGCAACCTGTTTGATGCTTTTCTCGGATCCTGTACTACCGTCGGGCTGGGGGACCCCTGCCTTGCGAAAATATTTTTGAGCGAGAATATCCGTTGCCACCTGCGACCAGCCCGCGGGCACCTCCACGTCGGTCATTTCAAACACGGCATCGCCCGAAGGGTTACGGATTACCGACGATCGTTTTTCATACTTAAACAGGTCATAAACGCTTATCCCTTCTTTACTAAAATAGCGTTCTGTTTTGAGGCCTTTTCCTTCGCCCGCAGCGGGCATTTTCCTGGTAACGTTTTTAGCCATAGCTTTTCCTAATGATGATAAAACTTAAACGAGTAAATGCAACACTAAAAAGGTTCAGGGGTTTTAATTCAAAGCTATCAGTATGCTGAATAGCATACCAGCCGGAGTTTTCCACAGGGCTTAAATAAACGGCCCTGATTAAACGTTATGCAATAAAAAATACTGTTTTCTAAGGCCTTGTCATGTTAATAACTCAAAAAAATAGCTGTCAATACGCAGCGGGCGGATATTTTTTTAACATGCCGGGGCGCGACCGGAAAACGAAAATCTGTTATTATAGGGAGGTTGGGATTTTACTTACAAAATAGTCGCGGCAGTATACTGCAAGTGTTTGCACCAGCTAAGCTATTGTTAATTAAGTCAGAGACTTAGTTAATTTTACACCATAGGTTACGCTATATCTAAATTGGCGGAAGCTACATAGTTTGTAACCAAACCAAACAAAGCATCTTCAAAAAAAAATGACACAATGATCTAATGACTTCAATGACTGATATGTGTATATTCACGGCAAATTTTGAGGTATGACACTTTATAGCTTTTTTAAAGAAGCCCATTCGGGTTTCAGGTATGTTGTTATCATTTTGGTATTGCTGGCCATTGTACGCGCCTTTATGGGCTGGCTGGGTAAAGGGCCTTATGGCGAGGGAAACCGCAAACTTAACCTGTTTGCTATGATCTCGGTACACACCCAATTTTTGCTGGGCATCATTTTGTTTTTTATCAGCCCCATGGTACAGTTTGGTAAAGAAACCATGAAAAATCCTATCACCCGCTACTGGACGGTTGAGCACTGGGTAATGATGGTAATCGCTATCGCGCTAATCACCATCGGCCATAGCAAATCGAAGAAAGCTGCTCTGCCAGAGGCTAAACACAAAGCCGTTGCCGTGTTCTATTTGATCGGTTTGATCATCATCACTGCGGGTATAATGCTTATTCCGTAGTAATTCTATGTAGCTAATAGGATTTAGCAAATAAAAAAGTTTACAAAAAATTTGACAATTCAAATTTCTTTATAAATTTGTGACCACGATGATTAAAAACACACATAAAAACAGCTGGTGGCACCAATTAAATTGGCAGCCGGCTCGCGCTTTTTGATCAGAGACAACTAATCAATTGTGAACCTAAATAGGAAACCCGGCGACCCCAATTCGTCGGGTTTTTTTGTTTTAAGATATTTTGAAATAACATGAGCACATTTAAAATTACTACTACTTATAAAAAGCTCCTTGCCGATACCACTACCCCGGTAAGCATTTATCTGCGCCTGCGCGATGTATTCCCAAACTCGCTGCTGCTGGAAAGTTCCGATTACCATAGCCGCGAAAACAGCACCAGCTACATTTGCTGCGAACCATTAAGCGGCATTGTGCTGAATAAGGGCATCCTCAAAAAAAGTTATCCCGATGGCAGCCAGGAAACACATGAGGCAGGCACATTTGATCTGATAGAACAACTCAACGCGTTTACCGGGAGCTTCGAAACAGATTCGATGCCGTTAAAAATGATCACCAACGGTTTGTTTGGCTATTTTACCCACGAGGCGGTTGAGCATTACGAAACCATCAAATTAAAACAAAGTGATGATACCACCCGCCAGATCCCGGTGATGCAGTACCATATTTACCGCTACATCATCGCTATCGACCACTTCAAGAACGAACTATACATATTCCACAACCAGCCCGAGGGTGCGCCCACCAACGGCGGTATCGAGAAACTGGAATACCTCATCAAAAACAAAAATTTTCCCGAATACAGCTTCAAAAGCAACGGCGACGAAAAATCAAACCTCACCAATGAGCAGTTTATTGCCATTGTAGAGAAAATGAAGCAGCACATTTACCGGGGCGATGTATTCCAGATTGTACCCTCAAGGGCCTTTTCCCGTACTTTTTTGGGCGATGAGTTTAACGTTTACCGTGCGCTTCGCTCCATCAACCCCTCGCCGTATTTATTTTACTTTGATTTTGGCGATTTCAGGATTTTTGGCTCATCGCCTGAGGCCCAGATCACCATCAAAAACAACGTTGCCAACATATTCCCGATTGCCGGAACATTTAAACGCAGCGGCGATGACGAGAAGGATGCCGAAATTGCCCGTAACCTCGAGAACGACCCCAAAGAATCTGCAGAGCATGTAATGCTGGTTGACCTGGCCCGTAACGACCTGAGCCGCCATTGCGAGAATGTAACCGTTAAGGCTTTTAAGGAGGTTCAATACTACTCGCACCTCATCCACCTGGTATCCCACGTTAGCGGCAAGCTTAAACCCGGTGTATCAGCATTTAAAGTGGTGGCCGATACCTATCCCGCAGGTACATTGAGCGGCGCACCAAAATACCGCGCCATGGAGATCATCGACGAAAATGAGAATATTAAACGCAGTTTTTACAGCGGTGCAATCGGGTTCCTGGGCTTCAATGGTGATTTTAACCATGCCATCATGATCCGCTCGTTCCTGAGTAAAAACAATACTTTACATTACCAGGCCGGTGCAGGTATTGTAGCCGGATCAGTACCTGAAAGTGAATTGAAGGAAGTAGATACCAAGATCTCGGCGTTGCGAAGGGCATTTGAGCTGGCGGAGGAATTGTAACCCCCTAACCCCCTGAAGGGGGAACTATAGTGGTTAATTAAATTTTGATAGATTTTTTAAAGATATATAATACAATGAACGAAAATACAAACACTACTCCTTCAAGCACCCCCTTCAGGGGGCGGGGGGGGATCCTGATCATAGATAACTACGACTCCTTTACCTATAACCTGGTGCACCTGGTAAACGAACTTGGCCTGGAGTGCGAAGTTTGGAGAAACGACCAGTTTGCTATTGAAGAGGTGGAAGCTTTTGATAAGATCATCCTTTCGCCGGGGCCGGGCATCCCCTCTGAAGCGGGTTTGTTGTTGGAGGTAATTGAAAAATACGCGCCTACAAAAAGTATTTTTGGGGTTTGCCTGGGGCAGCAGGCCATAGCCGAAGCTTTCGGTGGTCAGTTGCATAACCTTAACCAGCCCATGCATGGGATAGCCACACCGATTAAAGTGACGGATAGTGAAGAGGTACTGTTTGCCGGTTTGCCCGAAAACTTTAAAGTAGGCCGTTACCACTCGTGGGTGGTAAGCGAAAGCGGGTTGCCGGGTTCATTGCATATTACCGCTATTGATGAAGCCGACAACTCGATCATGGCGTTGAGCCATAAAGAATACGATGTGCGCGGGGTACAGTTTCATCCGGAATCGATACTAACCGAGTACGGTAAGGAGATGATGCAAAACTGGCTTAAGGCGTAGTTTTGAGGGAATAATGATAACTTTGGAAAATTAAGATAATGTCGTTGCTGCGGGGTAGCTCGCAATAACGGTTAGTTTAACAAATTCTCCCTTTAGGGAGTTAGGGGGCTTATGACCATACTTGATAAAATAGTTGCCAATAAAAAAAGAGAAGTAGCTGCTGCCAAAAAACGTACCTCGTACATAGCGCTCGAAGAGTCGGAATATTTTCACCGCGATACTTATTCCTTCAAAGAGTTTCTGCTTGACCCGGCGCGTACCGGTATCATTGCCGAGTTTAAGCGCAAATCGCCATCAAAAGGCATTATCAATGATAAGGTAAGGGTTAGCGCGGTTACTACAGATTATGCTGCGGCAGGCGCGTCGGCCCTCTCGGTACTTACCGACCGTAAGTTTTTTATGGGGCGCAAAGCCGATCTGGTAAAGGCCCGGTCGGTAAATAATATCCCGGTATTGCGTAAGGATTTTATGATAGATGAGTACCAGGTGATAGAAGCCAAATCGTTGGGCGCGGATATCATTTTACTGATTGCTGCTATCCTCAGCCCTGCCGAGATCGACACTTTAGCCAAACTGGCCAAAAGCCTTGGTTTAAATGTATTGCTCGAAGTGCATAACCTCGAAGAACTGGAGCGCAGCATCAACCCTAATCTTGATGCTATCGGCGTAAATAACCGTAACCTGGCCGATTTTACCGTATCTGTAGAAACATCCTACCAACTGGCTAAACATATCCCCGCCGAGTTTATGAAAATTTCGGAAAGCGCTATCAGCGATCCGGAAACTATCCGCCAACTTAAGTTGGCAGGGTTTAACGGTTTCCTCATCGGCGAAACGTTTATGAAACAGGCTGATCCCGGTCAGGCCATGCGCGATTTTGTGGCTCAGTTATAAAATTAATACTTACGGGGTGTTAGAGCCTTGTAAGTATTGTTTCATCAATTTACTTTGATCGGGGTAAACAACTATCATGAAGTTTCAAAGTTATCTGCCATCCCCCCGGCTCCGGCCGTATGTTAAGGAACTGATCATTTCCGAAAATGGCCATGCCCAAACTTATAAAGTATTACCGGGCACGTCCCTTGTGATGGGTTTTCAATATGCGGGTAAATTATCTTATATAAACAGCGATATTCTAATTAACCTGTCTACCGCCGGAGTGACTGGTTTGATGAACTCCTATAGAATATTCAGCAATTCAGCAGGCATAGGCAGTATCCTTGTAGTATTCACCGAAACGGGAGCCTCACGCTTCATCAGGCAGCCGGTTCATGAATTGTTTGATCAAAGCCTTTCTCTTGATCATTTTTTTGATCGCGCTGAACTCAATAAAACCGAAGAGCTGCTATCGATAGCAGATACTGACAGTAAGCGTATTTACATCATCGAGCAATTGCTGGTGGCCCACTTGCAGGAAAGCCGGGAAGACAAGCTGGTTACGGCAGCCATCAACCTCATTCATCAGCATAAGGGAACCATCCGTATTGCCGATCTGGCCCGTAACCTCAATACCAGTCAAAGCCCGCTCGAAAAGCGCTTCAGAAAAATTGTGGGCTCATCGCCTAAAAAATTCTCATCCATTGTAAGAGCTAAAAGCGTAATGGAGTTTTTAAAACAGGGTAGTTGGCAAGGTGCCCTGCATTTAGGGGACTACCATGACCAGGCCCACCTGATTAAAGAATTTAAAACCTACTCAGGCGCTACTCCCGAGCAATATATCAAAGAGCTGCGAAAAATCAGATAAACGATTTTTTACAATAGATCGTTCCCCTGCTCAGGTACTTTTGCTGTACAAAAAACAAATAACATGTTTACAGAACAGCAATTAAAAGCAGCACACAGCAAAGTAAAATCAGGTGCCGATTTCCCGGCATACGTTAGCGAAATAAAAGGGTTAGGACTTTTACGTTACGAGTTTTGGGTAGATAACGGCAGGACTGTTTATTATGGTGCAAATAATCATATTATACATGGTGAACCTAAATATCCCGATATGGGTATAGCACTACAATCTTCGGTATCCGGGTTGCAGTATGCTATTGCTATTCATCAACAGGGCCAAACGGATTTCGTTACTTTCTGCAGGCAGGCGGCGGGTGCAGGGGTTGAAAAATGGGTGATAGATACTGCTGAATTAACCTGTGTTTATTATGATAAATCGGGTAATCAAATGATAGCGGAACCAATTCCGCCCGCGAAAAAATAACATTATTAAACTATAATTTCAAACCTGGCAATTTCATATCCGGGTATTTTTTTAACCCCCTCAAAAAATTATATCTCCAAACGACTTTTATTCATTTTATACAGATTTTTTCGAACAAAATACCGACCTTTTACGTATAAAAGCCAATTTTCGGGTTGGTTAAATTACAAAACAACACCTGCCTTCCGCCCGAAAGCGAGCTCAACGGCATCTTAAATAACAGGAGGCTACTTGCAGTTATCATTATTGTGTATGAAGGGAGACTTATGATTTTATGAATAAGCCATTACTTGTACTATTCTTTTTGCTTATCTGCTCATTTACGGGTTTCTGTCAAAACTGCACGCTAAACGTCACCATAAGTTCATCGGCTAATACAATATGCTCAGGTAGTCAAATTACCTTAACGGCTAACAGTACCGGCGGTATAGGTCCATTTACCTACCTTTGGAACACCGGCGAAAACACGACATCAATTGATGTAAACCGCGCCGGAACCTATACCGTTACTGTAACAGATAAAACGCCGGGATGCCAGCCAAAAACAACAAGCATACAGGTAGCAGCGTCGGCCACACCTGATCCGCCAACGGTAGCCGGCCAGACAGTGTGTCCCGGAACATCTGCTGTACTTACGGCTACAGCTCCGGGCGGTACCTATCAATGGTATGATGCTAATGGTAATTTTTTATTTACGGGTAATACTTATAATACTCCGCCAATAAACGCGACAACTATTTTTTATGTTGAAACCACCATTGGTGGTTGTACAAGTTTTCGCAGCCCTGTAATTGTAGGTGTAACCAGTATGCCCAGTATTACTGCCAATCAGGTATGTTCCGGCAGCCCGGCAACGCTAATAGCCTCAGATGCCGATAGCTATGCATGGTACGCAAATGCGCACGACACAGGCACCCCCTTAAGTAGGTCATCAACATATCAAACACCGCCTTTAGCCCAAACAACTACCTACTATCTGGTGGCTGTTGTTAATGGTTGCGTCAGTAACCCAATTCCGGTAACTGTAACTGTAACTCCGCCTCCTGATAAACCTACTGTTACCGGTACTTATTCGATATGTGCGGGTTCGTCGGTAAACCTCCACGCCGATGGTGCGGGCGTTGTTGAATGGTATGACGTACCTTCGGGCGGAACGCCGGTAATTTCAAGTCCTGATTATACCACACCTGCCCTTGATCAAACCAAAACATACTATGCGCAATCAACCGTTGGCGATTGTGTCAGCGAGCGTACCGCAGTTCAGGTAACAGTTACACCTCTGCCACAAGCCCCGGCTTCACAATCGCCTTCAACATGTTACGGCACAAGTATCACTTTAACAGCTGATGCCAATCCTACCGGAAGTTACGCCTGGTATACCACGGCGGCAGGCGGTACCCCCGTATCGGCTTCAAACAGTTTCCCAACACCGGTATTAACTAACACAACAACATACTATGTACAGCACAGCGACGGCGGCTGTACCAGCGAACGCACGGCGATCACTGTAACTGTTATCCCGGCGCCTGAGCAACCTGTCGTTTCTGAAGGTCCGATTATTTGCTACGGAGCGCAAGTTACCTTAACCGCCACTTCGGCATCCGGAAACATTATTCAGTGGTTTACAACCAAAACGGGGGGAGCGCCGGTGTTTACCGGCGGAAACTTCCTGACTCCACAGCTTACAAAAAATACAACTTACTACGCTGAGGTTTCAGATGCCGGTGGATGCCGTAGCGAGCGGGTGCCGGTAACAGTAACCGTACTTGACGCCATTCCGGAGCCGGTAGTTGCAACTTCTCCTGTTTGTGCGGGCACATCGGTTACCCTAACTGCTACCGGATCGCCCGATGATTATGAATGGTATGATCAGCCTACCGGTGGCAACCTGCTTATTACCGGAGATACCTATGTAACACCTGAACTTGCCACTACTACCATTTATTATGTACAGAGTATTGCCAATGGTTGCGCAAGCCCCCGCAAAGCAGTTACCATAACAGTTAACCCACTGCCGGGAGCTCCCATTGTAAACGGCCCCGCCGAGGTTTGTCCCGGTACATCTGCAGTTTTAAATACCTCTGCAACAGGTACGGTGCAATGGTACGACGCGGCAACGGGTGGCACTTTACTATTTACAGGCAACACGTATACTACATCGCCATTGTTCGGGCAAACAACTTTTTACGCTCAGGTATCAAACGGTAGCTGCATAAGTGACCGTACTCCGTTAACTGTATCTATAACTCCGGTTATTAATCCGCAGTTTCAGTACCCATCCGGTACTTTGTGTACCTCGGGTGCTAATGTAAAGCCGACTATATTTAATCCTGCCGGAGGTACGTTTACCAGTACACCTGCCGGTTTGGTGTTTGTAGATAATAAAACCGGCGAGATCAACGTAGCGGCAAGCGTTCCGCGTACCTATACCGTAATATTTAATTTTGGCGGAACCTGTGCCGCCGCAGCAAGCCAAAAAATAGCAATAGTAACCACGCCCGATGCAAGGTTTACCTATAACGGTCCTTTTTGTCAAAGCGATAATAATCCATTACCGGAATTTGCGGGAGGTGCCAGCGCGGGTGTATTTAGTGCATCATCTTCAAACCTGGTTTTTGTTAATACAAGTACAGGTGAAATTGATCTTGATAAAAGTACGCCCGGTACCTATTCGGTTACTAACACCATAGCCGCCAGTGCAGGCTGTGCGGCAAGTACTTACACCACAAAGGTTACTATTAATGCCAAAGTAGTTGTTAACGCGGGGGGCGACCGCGTTGTCCTGCAAGGATCGCCTGTTCAATTACAGGGCTCCATTCAAGGTGGAGTTAAAACCGGCAGATGGACCGGAGGCGCAGGCACTTTTTCTGATCCAACTAAACCGACAGCTATTTATAAGCCTGCGGCGGGCGAAACTCAGGTTACACTTACTTTAACCTCCGCAGTTCCGGCAAGCCCCTGCGGCCCGGTGAGCGATAAGATGACAATAACGTTTAATCCAGTCCCCCCCGAGCCAACGGTTGACGTGAAACCGGTATGTGTTGGCAGCCCGGCAACGCTGGTGGCAAAGGCGCCGGGTGGCACATATCGGTGGTATGACGCGCCTACCGGAGGCTCCCTTTTACAAACCGGACCGATACTTACCACGGCCCCCCTTACTGCTGATGTTACCTATTATGTGTCGGTTACCAAAGGTGGCATAGTCAGTGCCCGAAAAGCAATACTTGTAAAAGTTATAGCGCAGCCTGCAGCTCCGGGTGTTGGCTCGCCGGTTATTGTTTGTGAAGGCTCATCGGCTACGCTAACGGCGACCGGATCTACCGGAACTTACCGTTGGTATGATTTGCCGGTTGGTGGTAACCTGGTAAAGCAGGGCAATACATTTACCACCGGAATATTAACCGCCAACAAAAAATATTACGTAGAAGCAATTGCAAATGGCTGTTCCAGCCAGCGTACCGAAGCTGATGTTTTGGTAACACCAATACCCAGTATAACCAACGCCACTAATGCCGACGTGATATGCAGCGGCACAGCATTAAATTATACCATAACTGCCGATAGGGCCGATGCATCATTTTTATGGAGTCGTGATGCAGTAAACGGGATCAGTAACCCGTCAGTAACTAATCAAACGTCGGGCATTATTACCGAAACTTTAATTAATACTACAACGGCTGCTATTGATGTTACTTATGTTATAACTCCATTTAATGGTACTTGCCCCGGACAATCATTTAATTATAAAGTGACGGTAAATCCCACACCGGTAATTACCAGTGCCGACCCGCAACCTATATGTAATGGTACAAGTACAAATTATGGGGTAACTTTTAACACCGACGGTACGAGTTTTAACTGGAGTAGGGCCGCAGTGCCGGGTATCAGCAACGCACCGGTTTCAGGACAGGCTGCAGCTACTATAAAGGAAGTTTTATTTAATACTACCACCGAGCCTGTTGTTGTGACATACCTGTTTAATTACAAAACCAGTTTATGCACCGGTGCGCCACGCGAAGTTAAAGTAACCGTTAATCCTGAACCCTCGGTCACGCCGGATCCGTCTAATGGCACTCATATTTGTAGCGGTGAGCCGTTAGGGTATACTATCCACTCAAGTATTCCTTCCACAACCTTTTCATGGAGCCGTGCCGCCGTTTTTGGTATCAGCAACCCTACCGTAAGTAATCAAACCGATGCAACGATTAATGAAGCCCTTGTTAACACTACCGTATTTCAGCTTTGGGTATATTATATCATAACGCCGATAGTTAATGGCTGCGCCGGTAAGCCATATCTTTATAGCCGGCTTGTTTACCCTCCGATAAAAAAACCAGTTGCCAATGGTACAACACCTGTTTGCGAGGGTGGTTCGATAATTTTGGATACTGCGCCGGTTGGAGGAGTTAGTTATCTGTGGACAGGGCCTAACAACTATCAATCAACAGACCGGTCTCCGGTGCTGCACGATGTTACCACTGCAAATGCTGGTGTGTACAAACTTTATCTTAAGGTAAATGATTGTTTAAGTGAGCCATCTGAAGTTAAGATAGACGTAAAACCTACCCCTACAGTAATTCCCGGTAGTTACGGACCGTATTGTAAAACAATACCTTTTATTCAGTTGCATGGACAAAGCAACGGCACCGTTATATGGACCAGCAATGGTGGCGGCAAGTTTTCTGCACCTGATAAGCTTGAAACAACTTATACACCATCGGCAGCTGAACGCGAACAGGATTTTATTACCCTAAAGCTAACATCAACCGGTTACTGTGATCCTGTTTCGGCTATTGTTAAAATTAGTTTTGCTCCAAGCCCCGGCGCTGACGCAGGCCCCGACCAAAATAATATTTGTAATCAAAACCCAATAATTCAGTTACAGGGAAAACAGCTTTCCGGCAGCACGGTAGCCTGGAGTTCAGCCTCTGGCAAAGGCCGGTTTATTCCGTCGGCAAATGTACTTAGCCCTACGTTTGAACCTGATCCGGCCGATGTGGCCAAAGGCTTTGTTAAATTAACACTTACAGCCACCAATGCCGATGAATGCCATACCCGTACTGATGATATCACCATCAATTTTGTGCCGCCGCCAACCGTACAGGCCGATGCCGCGGGCGATACCCGGTATGTGTTGAAAGATCACGTTATCACGTTAAACCCGGTGGTAAGCAATGAAAACGTGAGTTATTTATGGACACCCGCAACCGGCCTGAGCGATAACACCGTTAAAAACCCAACGCTAACCGGCAACGCGGATATTACCTATAAACTAACCATCACCGATATCTCGAACGGGTGTACCAACAGCAGTTTTGTGAATGTAAAGGTTTCGCCAAATATTGTTGTGAAAAATACCTTTACACCCAATGCCGATGGCGCAAACGATTACTGGGAAATTACCGGTTTGGTTGCGTATGAAGATGTAACCGTTGATGTATACAACAGGTACGGTCAGCCGGTATTTCACTCCCTGGGATATCCTAAACCCTGGGATGGCAGCACTAACGGCAAGCAGGTACCATCAGGAACTTATTACTATGTAATAAACAGCAAGAAGGAAAAACTGCGGCTGTCAGGCTATGTGGTCATATTACGATAGCGCCTTTAAGAGAGTTTGGTTAGTGGATTGATAAGACGGTAATATGGTTGCCCTATCTCTGTAAGAGGCTAAACGCGATAAGACTCATTTAAAGAGGCTGTATCATAAATCATTTTACACTCTTGGTGTCGAAATTAAATTTTGTTAAGGTGTAAATAGATCTCAAAATGTAATAAAAAAGGGCAATTTCAAATCGAAAATTACCCTTTTTTATTAGTGACCAGCCGATGTCGAAATTTTATTTGGCCACTGACCGCCAATTTTGATTTATGATACAGCCTCTTTGTTCTCAACTTAAAAATTACGCTTTATGATTTTGTTAATGGCTTGTCCCCAGAAAACACCTAAGGCTTCGGCTCCTTTTTTATTGGGGTGGAGGTAAAAAGTTCCCTGCCTGCCATTTTCAGGGGTAAGGTCAGTAAGGTGATTTTTTTCAAAATATCCGAAAGCTTTGGTATCACCCACAAAAACCCGTTTTGGTTGTGTTGTGGCGTAGCTATCAACCAGGCTGTTAATGAGCGGTAGGTAACTTTGTAACCTGTTAAGGCCTTCCTGCAAATACCGGGCGCCATTATACGTATTTGGGCTGTACCACAATGGATGCTGGAAAATGATGATAGCCCTGGGGAAATCCGTCAGCAGCTTATCGGCAATCGCCTTAATGTTATTCTGATAGGCTTCCGGTGCTACCGGCGCACCATGAGGCCCTTGTATGGCGCTATCATTAGTGCCCAGTTTTATTGAAAATATCAACAGCGCGTTTTTATCTGCAAAACTGTTTGCAGCCTCCTCCACTTTGGCAAAAGTATCGGTGCCCGGCAAAAAATCAAGCGTGGTATAGCCACTATGGCCCTGGTTGCTGAAATTTATAGCGCCCAGGTTTTTTTGTTTTTGCAGATAAGCCACCGTTGTGGCCGGTGGCGCTTCGGTAGCCGGATCGGAAAGCTGCGCACCCTGGGTTATGCTGTTGCCTATAAATACAATGTTAATATCGGGCTTTTTATGCTGCCCATAAACCGAACTTGCAAACAGTGCCAGCAGCACCGCTATGATATAGTTTTTCATTTATTACCCTGCCACTTTAAGCCAACATTCCAAAACATAAAGGCCCATTTATCAACCTGCCCGTTAATAAGCTGCGCGGTACTTTGCCCCGCGCCGTGCCCGGCGTTTGTTTCAATGCGAATGAGTACAGGGGCGGTGCCTTGCTGGTACTCCTGCAAACGCGCGGCAAATTTAAACGAGTGGGCCGGTACAACGCGGTCGTCATGATCGGCAGTAGTGATCATGGTGGCCGGGTACACTCCCGGTTTTAAGGCATGGTAGGGCGAGTACCTGTACAGGTATTGAAACATCTGTTCCGAATCTTCGGCCGTGCCATAATCATAGGCCCAGCCCGCTCCGGCGGTAAATTTGTTGTAGCGCAGCATATCCAGCACACCCACAGCCGGGAAGGCAACTTTAAACAAATCCGGCCGCTGCGTGAGCATGGCGCCGATAAGCAGGCCGCCGTTTGATCCACCCGAAATGGCCAGTTGATCTTTCGATGTATATTTGTTTTTAATAAGGTATTCGGCCGCGGCAATAAAATCGTCAAACACGTTTTGCTTTTTCATTTTAATGCCCTTGCGGTGCCAGGTTTCGCCATACTCGCCGCCTCCCCTCAGGTTAGGCACCGCGTAAATGCCGCCATGCTCCAGCAAAATGATGTTGGAGGTGCTGAATGAGGGCGTTAAGCTGATCCCGAAGCCTCCATACGCGTAAAGCAGGGTAGGGTTTTGCCCGTTAAGCACCGTGCCCTTTTTATAGGTAATGATCATCGGAATTTTGGTTTTATCCCTTGAGGTGTAAAAAACCTGTTTTGATTCGTACAGATCCGGGTCAAATTTCGCCCCCGATTTTTTGTATACCGTTGATTGGCCGGTAGCTATATCCAGCTTAAAAATTGTTGGCGGATACACGTAATTAGTAAACGTGTAGTATGTTTCCTTTTCATCTTTTTTGGCGCCGAAGCCCGAAGCCGTGCCCACAGCGGGCAGGGCAATGGTACGTTCAAGTTTGCCGTTCATATCATACTGCTGTATAAATGATGTGGCATCGCGTAAATATTCGGCGAAAATCTTTCCGCCGCCGGTTGTGGCGCTCAGCACATTCGAAGTTTCGGGAATGAGGTTTTTCCAGTGGGTAACCCCGGGATCGGCGGCATCAACAGTAACAATTTTAAAGTTGGGCGAATAGATATTGGTAAGGATATAAAGCTTGCTGCCCACATTATCAAGCACGCTGTGCTGGTTATCAAAATTATTTACCACGTTAATGATCGGGCTGCCGGGTTTGCTCAGGTCTTGAATGTAAAGTTCGTTGCCGGTTGTTGAAGTAGCGGCGGTAATCACCAAAAAGCGTTCATCTTCGGTTAGGTATGCGCCGATGTACCTGCGCGGGGTTTTATCGCCGCCAAAAATAAGCTGGTCAGTACTTTGCGGTGTGCCCAGTTTGTGGTAATATAATTTATGGTATTGGGTCATGCCCGATAGCTGGCTGCCTTCGGCAGGTTTATCGTAGCTGCTATAATAAAAACCATCTGTGCCGTGCCAGGCCAGGCCGCTGAATTTTACATCTTTAAGGGTATCCCCAACAACGGTTTTGTCGTCCGTTTTAATAACAATAACCTTTCGCCAGTCCGATCCGCCTTCCGAGATCTGGTAGGCGGCCAGCTCGCCGTTCTTTGTAAAATCTATGCCCTGCAGCGAGGTTGTGCCATCCTTCGAAAACTTGTTCGGATCCAAAAACACCTCAGGGGTACCATTGTCGCCAAGCTGGCGGTATAATACGCTCTGGCTTTGCAGTCCGTCGTTTTTATAAAAGTAGGTGTATTTACCTTCCTTAAAAGGGGCGCTGTATTTTTCGTAGTTCCACAAAAATTCCAGGCGCTTATGGATCTCGTCGCGGTAAGGGATCTGGCCCAGGTAGTTAAACGTCACTTTATTTTCTGCCTTTACCCAGGCTTTGGTATCATCGGCCCGGTCGTTTTCAAGCCAGCGGTACGGGTCGGTTACAGTAGTGCCAAAATAGGTGTCGGTAACAGGTTCTTTTTTTGTTTGAGGGTATGGAAGTGTCTTAATCGTCATTTGTGCAAATGTATAGCTGCAAAGTAAAACAGCTGATAACAATAAACAGAGGTTTTTTTTCATGTCGGCTTAAATTACAGGTTACTAAAGATAGCATTCAGGCACTTCAACGCAAAGCTATTTATAGCTTAAAAGGTTAAAAGTTGTTAATTTTACGCCCTTGTGCTGTTTAATTGGGTGTGGCAGCCTATATTAGCATCGTGAAAAAAGCTTTGTTAACCCGCTGCAAACAGCTAACAATAAAGCAATTGTATTAAAAGGCGCATTTAACCGTTGATTTTTTTAAGGCGGCGGTTTATTTATCATTGCGCAGGTATCAATAATAATGCTTTTTTTTACACGTTTTTGCTTTGCATTTAATTACGCGCAACGCAAAACACAGTAATACAGTTACAGAATAAAACATGAAACAAACCCTTACTTTTTTTACAGCAGGCCTTTTAATGCTGATGGCATATACCGTAAAAGCGCAGGATAACAACGATAGCGATGACGAAACCAAGCCAAAAAAACTTAGAAGCTATGTTGGCTTAAGTATGGGTGTATCCTACGCCCTGAGCGATTTTGCAAAAGCTGATTATTATAACAATAAGGCCGGTTTTGCAAACAGAGGAGTTACCTATCAGCTTGACGGTGCTGTTTATTTATACAGGCATTTAGGTGTAGGCTTTACGCTGTCGCACCAGGACCAAAGCAATTTTTCGTACGATGACGACCTGATCCTTTCTAAAGGTTACACTACAGATTTTAAAGCCGACGCAGGTACCGTAACCGCCGATAAACGTTACCGCAGCTATAACTTTTTGCTTGGCCCACAATACACCTTCACCTGGCGCAGGCTCGCGTTTGATTTAAGGGCATCGGCCGGGGCTATTAAAAGCCGCACATCGCCTGTACTTACCATCAGTGTAACAGGCGTTAGCGCCCAAAGCGGCAGTATCACACAAGAAAGTGCTACCGGCTATGCTTTCGCCTACGGCGGCAGCGGCGCCATCCGTTTTGATATGGGTGCAGGCTGGGGTTTATCGCTCAAAGGCAACTACGTAAAATCTGACGGTTATAATGTGGTAACCAATGGGCGCACACTGAATGTTGGCCGCCTGGTAACCAAGCAGCCTATTACCGAGGGCCAAATTGTATTTGGGTTAACCAAAGCGTTTTAATAAGGTATTTCGTTAAACAATAAAAGCAGCCCCGGGGCTGCTTTTATTGTTTAACGGGCTTATAAGCTTAGTTAACGGTAAGCTGTTCGGGTTTATCGGCCACAATTTCGGGCTGGCCTTTAAACATTTCGAACACGCCTGTTACGCAGAGGCTCTTCCCTTTTATATTGGGCAAATCAAGTTTTATTTTGTTACCCTTAACCGCTATGGTATATTTTTGATGAGGGTAAACACCGCCCATGTTAAGCAAGGTGAGCGTATCGCTAACGGTTTTTAGCGAGAAAACGGTATCGCAAAGGGTGCCTGTTTTGCCAAGGTTATTTTTAAAACCAGCCATGGTAAACGCTTTGGTTTGGGCAGATGCCTTCCCTGCAAAAAGCGTCAGCAGCAATACCGGGATCAGAAATTTTTTCATATCCAGCATGTTAGTGTTTAAGGCTTGTATAGATCGCATTTTAAAGAAGTCAAATTTAAGCAATTAAAAAGTATGATAAATAAAGAACGATTACAAAACAGATAGGATAAAACACAAACTAAAAAACATACTTTTTTAATTACCTAAACACGGCTAAATCAAGCCGTCAACATTTCAAAGAACAATCTATTAAAGCTCAATTCCAGCTATAATAAGGTAATAGATTTTGCAGGTGTTTACGGTCTGCGTTTTTGATTTTAAATCTTCAATTACAGCCCTTTCACGCATTATTATTATTAGGGCTAATGTCGTTTCTTCTAAATAAGCTCGTTACTTAACACCTCCTGAGTTTGACACGATTTTAATTTAAGTATCTGATAGTCAATTTATTTGATTATCGCTTTTCGCAATACGGGTTTTTATAAATAGTTGATTATTTGATTGTTAATAAACATGTCCGGTAGGGGGCGAGCGGCGATTACTTTGAGGATGGAGGTAGTTTAGGTAGTTTGCTTTGAGCGGAGGTAGTACTGCTGTCCCGCCTGTTCGACCAGACAGAGCTGCATTTTGTCTAATGTCCTTCTGATCTCGTTTTCCGGGAGCGGTGTGTTGTTCTTTTTTAGCTGGTTGCTTAAAAAGGTTTGAAAAGTATAAGCCATATAACACAAGCAGATATGCCCTTCAGTGCGCTGATCTGTCAGAGGAACATCGGCCTGGTCTCCAGAAAGCTTTTAAAAGTGCGAAAAGCATGTTCTACCTGATACAGGTGTTTGTAATGATCGAGGATGATATACGTATCCAGATCTCTCACATTAGTTGCGATGGCAAGGAAGCCGTCGTATTGCTGGTACCGGTCGACCTTCTGCTGATCAAGCGCGTATTTCTCCTGCTGGTCATTTTAAGGAAGTAATGTGAGGCTTTCTTTTTAAGCAAGGCGGGGGTCTTCTGTATCATTACGCGGCTTCCCAAACACTCATCAATACCGGTTTTCGCAATAAAAGTTTTCAAAATTCACACAAAAACTGCCTCTATTCAATGCATTCTCACTTTTTTACTTTTTAGCTGTCAAACTCAGGAAGAAGCTTAAATTAAAGCTCCTTCCGCATCACGTAGTCATTCATCCAATAATCTCCAATAGGGATATCCTCTTCATAAGCTATAATAAAGCCCATTTTTTCATAAAATGATTTGGCATTATTGTACTTGTTCACATTAAGTTCCAAAACCGTTTTTCCGGCCTCCACCGTTTTTTGGGCTACTTCGTTAATCAATACTTTGCCATATCCTTTGCCTTGTGTTTCGGGCAGGCAGTACAGTTTGTGCAGTTTATATATTTCAGGGTCTTCTTCGCGGGGCGAGTAGGCGGCAAAGGCAACTGTGCGGCCTTCCTCCTCCAACAGCAAAAAAGTGTGCAGGTTTTCAGCTATTTGCCTGCTGATCTTTTCTGCCGAATAGATCTCGCGCAGCATATATTCAATCTGCGCTTCTTTTAAAATAGGGCTGTAGGTTACCCACCAGGTTTTATCGGCTATCTGGCGGATGGTTTCCACATCGTTTACTGTTGCTGTGCGTATGGTGTACATTTTTTTGTTTAGTTGTAACTCGCAAGTCTTAAGTCGGAAGCCTTAAGTTCAAAGTCGGGAATGAAGAGCAGATCTTAACTTAAGATTCCCGACTTCAGACTTCCGTCTTCCAACTCAATACTTCAAGACTTTAAAATTAACTTCTTTCTTCCCAAATCATACAAAGATGCAAAATAGTCTCTACCGCTTTTTGCATATCCTGCACTGATACCCACTCGTGCCTGCCGTGGAAGGCATGTTCGCCGGCAAAAATATTAGGGCAGGGCAGGCCCATAAATGATAAGCGCGAACCGTCGGTACCGCCGCGAATGCTGCATAGTTTCGCGGTAAGCCCCGTGCGGTTAATGGCTTCCATGGCGTATTCCACAATTTGCGGGTTTTTATCCAATACACCTTTCATGTTGCGGTATTGCTGGCTTACGGCTATATCATAGCTTGAGCCGGGAAATGCTTTTAATACATCATCGGCCGTTTTACGGATCACATCTACATGCCCGGCCAGTTTAGCTTCATCAAAATCGCGGATAATAAAATCTATCGAGGCTGTTTCCACGTGGCCCTCCATAGCTACTGGATGTACAAAACCCTGCATCCCTTCGGTATGCTCCGGCGAAAGTTCATCGGGCAAAGCGGCGATAATTTGCCCGGCTATTTTAATAGCGCTTTCCATTTTACCTTTAGCAAAGCCCGGGTGCGCGCTTACGCCCCGGATGGTAATCCTTGCCCCATCGGCCGAAAAGGTTTCATTTTCCATATTCCCGGCGCTTTCACCATCCATAGTATAACCTGCAAAGGCGCCCAGTTTGGCAATATCTACATGATCAACCCCGCGGCCAACTTCTTCATCCGGCGTAAATAGGATCCTGATTTTTCCGTGCTTTATTTCCGGATGATTTACAAGTTGATAACAGGCATCCATAATTTCGGCGACACCGGCTTTATTGTCGGCCCCCAGCAGGGTGGTTCCACTGGCCGTGATCACATCATTGCCCAGCTGGTTTTTCAGATCAGGATGCTCTACCATTTTTATTACCTGCGCGGTGTCATCCGGCAATATCAAATCCTCTCCCTGGTAGTTTTTATGTACAATAGGTTTTACATCTTTACCGCTGCAGTCGGGCGCGGTATCCATGTGCGAGCAGAAACAGATCACCGGTACATCCTTATCGGTATTGGAAGGGATAGTAGCGTACACGTAGCCCCACTCATCCAGATGGGCATCGCTTATGCCCATGGCCAGCAGTTCATTAACCAATAAATTGCCCAGGTCTTTTTGCTTTTCTGTTGATGGGAAAGTAAGCGAAGCGGGGTCTGATTGTGTATCGATAGTAACGTAACGCAAAAAACGTTCGGCCACTGTGAATGAAATAGATGAGCTGAAATTCATACAAAGCTATTATATTAGTAGCGTAAAAAGGCTTGCTGGCCTAAACCGGTGCCAATTGTAAATATTGATTAAAATTATACATTGAAAAAATATTTTCTGCTTTTTGTTTTGCTTGCTGCTTCGGCAATGTCAAAGGCCCAAAGCGGCTTTAACTATTATGAATGGGGTGCTGGTTTCAATCTCGGCGCCACGCGCGGATATGATGATCTTAAAAAGCAGGTATGGCATCCTGCTTACGCTTTAAATTTGACTTATAACTATAGCCCGTACGTGCCTATTGGGCTTGATATACAGTTTGGAACGCTGGAGGGCGGCGGCCTCACACCGGCTAAAGATCAGTTTGGGCGCTATTCAAAAAACAACTACAAAGCGCTGATACTTCATGGCGACCTACAACTGGGCGAAATAATTGATTATGACAACAACACTTTTTTAAGTGCCGTAAAAAACTTTTATGTAGGTACGGGGATTGGCTACATGTCGAACAAAATGGCGGCTATACAGCGTTCGAATCCTCCGGGGTTTGAAATTAATGGTCCCATTGGTGAAACGCATGGTTTTGAGGGGCAAAACAAAAGCACAAACCTTGTAATACCGCTACGCCTGGGTTATGAGTTTAAAATTTATGATGATTACGACCAGGTGGGTTATACGATTACCTTAGGCCTGCAACACGGTTTTACCTTTAGCGAGGGACTTGATGGTTACAACGATGATAAAATAAAATTTAAAAACAACGCGTACGATCAGTTTGTGATCTACAGTGTTGGCTTTAAATACAATTTCGGTAATACCGTATCATACACAAAGCTGGTACGCAATTTCAGGTAAGTGAATATAGAAGAGCTGCGCGATTACTGCCTGCAAAAACCGGGTACTACCGAAGGGTTTCCTTTTGGCGAGGATACTCTCGTATTTAAAATTGCCGAAAAGCTGTTCCTGCTTACCAACCTGCAAACCGGCGAGAGGTTTAACGTAAAATGCGACCCCGAATGGGCTGTCGAGCTCCGCGAGCGTTACCCCGAGGTGCAGCCCGGTTACCACATGAATAAAAAACTCTGGAACACCGTGTACATGAGCGGCTCGCTTACCCGCAAGCAACTTTGCGAAATGATTGATCATTCGTATGAACAGGTGGTGAAAAGCTTACCTAAAAAGATACAGGCGGAAATAGCGGCCCTGTCCTCTCCATAGAAATCTTTTAAACTTTTTTGTCATATTGAGCGATAGCGAAATATCTTCTGCGGATGCAAAGTTGCCTACCGCAGGGCGAACAAGATGTTTCACTCCGTTCAACATGACAAATCGGTCTTTTTGGATAATGAATCATTGCATTTCAGGGCTATCAAATTGGGGATCGTTTACAAAAAATGGTTAAAGCGATCTCCCTGTAAAAATCCCCTTGTACCCATTCGCTTTACCATACTTAAACTATATTTGGGCATTAAGTATTTTATGAAGAGATTTTTATCAGCGCTATTGGTTTTTGTGGTCGCCCTGCAGGCAAAGGCCCAGCTTACACCCTTTGAGTTAAGCAGGGATAAAAACTATACCGCTACCTATGCGCAGGTTATTGATTATTACCGGAAACTGAATGAGCTTTACCCGCAGCAAATGCGGTTAATTAATTATGGCACTACCGATATCGGCAAGCCTTTAACCCTGGTGGTACTTTCGAAAGATAAAGTATTTGACCCGGCACTCATCAAAAAACAAAACAAACGCGTATTGCTTATCAACAACGGTATTCACCCCGGCGAGCCAGAGGGGATTGATGCCAGTATGATGCTGGTACGCGATATGCTGAAAAACAATACCCTGCCTAAAGATGTGGTGATCTGTATCATTGCCCTTTATAATATTGATGGCAGCCTGAACCGCGGCCTGAGCCGCGTTAACCAGAACGGCCCTGAGGCTTATGGTTTCAGGGGTAATTACCGAAACCTCGACCTGAACCGTGATTTTATCAAGGCCGATAGCCGTAACGCTTTGGCTTTTACACAGATCCTCACTGCCTGGAAGCCGGAAACATTTTTAGATAACCATACCAGCGATGGCGCCGACTACCAGTATGTGATGACGCTGATTGAAACCCAAAAGGATAAGCAGAACCCCATACTGGCCGATTATACCACCAAAACCCTCACGCCCTACCTGTACAGTAAAATGAAAAAGAGCGGGTATGAAATGATCCCCTATGGTGCAGGCGAAGAAGGTTTGCCCGATTCAGGTATTGTAAGCTTTTTAGAAACGCCCCGTTTTGCTACCGGTTTTACCGCCCAGCATAACATCATCAGCTATATTACCGAAACGCATATGCTGAAGCCCTTTGATAAGCGGGTATATGCCACGTATGATTTTATGCAGCACCTGATCGCGATCAACCAGCGCGATGCCAAACTGATTGGCGAGCTGAAACGCAAAGCCGATGACGAGGTGAGCAAACAAAAGACTTTTGCCCTGAACTGGGCAGTTGATAACAGCCGGGTAGATACCATTACCTTTAAAGGCTACGAAGCCAGATACAAAACCAGCGAAGTGAGCGGTTTACAGCGATTGTATTATGATCGCGATAAACCCTACACCAAAACCATTAAATATTTTAACACCTATAAAGTAACCGCAACTGCCGATAAGCCGCTGGCCTACGTAATTCCGCAGGCCTGGGGCAAGATCATTGATCTGTTTAAGCTGAATGGCGTGCAGATGAAGCAACTTGCTCATGACACCACGCTTAAACTGCAGATGTACTACATTGCCGATTATAAAACCCCGGCCCGTCCGTTTGAAGGCCATTACCTGCACAGCGGTGTAAAACTAAACCCCGTTGATATGCCGGTTAAATTTTACCGCGGCGATTATGTGGTGTATACTAACCAGCCAATTAACCGTTATATCGTGGAAACGCTGGAACCGCAGGGTGTAGACTCTTTTTTTACCTGGAACTTTTTTGATTCGATATTGAGCGAAAAGGAATATTTTTCGGATTATGTGTTTGAGGATATCGCTGCCGACCTGGTTAAAAAATATCCGTCCATTAAACAAAAACTGGAGGAAGCGAAAAAAGCCGATCCTAAACTGGCCCAAAGCGCCGACGCGCAATTGTTTTGGGTTTACCGCAATTCGCCTTATTTTGAAAAAACATTTTTACGATACCCCGTGGGCCGTATTTTAACTGAAACTAAACTCGATCTCAAATAAATGGAATACCTTCAAACGGCCCCGGTGGCCTGCGTTATTTTTGTAATAACTATCATTACATCGCTCATGGCGTTTTCAAACAACAGCCTGTACGGGCGGATGATGTTGCACCCTTACACCGTTTACCGTGGTAAAGACATCCATACCATTATTACCAGCGGGTTGATCCATCGCGATTGGATGCACTTGTTTTTTAATATGTTTTCGTTTTATTTAATGGGCTTCAATCTTGAGCCGACAATAGGCCACCTTCAGTTTGGTATATTATATGTATTAAGCCTTATACTGAGTGATATGCCCACCGTAGTTAAGCATAAAAACGATTACAACTATTTTAGTCTTGGTGCATCCGGAGCCATAAGTGCTATCATTTTCAGTAATATACTATTTGCTCCGTGGCAAACTATTTATATTTTACCAATCCCTATACCTATCTGGTTTTGGGTATTTGGCGTTTTATACTTAGTATATTGTCATTACGCGTCAAAATACTCGCGCGACCAGATTAACCACGACGCGCACTTTTTTGGCGCAATAAGCGGTTTAATGATCACTGTAGTTTTTAACCACCATATTTTAGGCGATTTTATCCAACAAATTATTTCTGAAGCCCCAGCCCGTTTCCATCTTTAAAATTGCCCTCCGCGTCAAATAAAAAGCTCATGGGTTTTTCGGGATTCCTGATAATTTCCAACAGCAGGAACCCCCAGTTTTTCCAGAAGTTTTCCAGTACCTGGCCGTAGGTTTTGTTCATCCAGTCATCAAACAAAGGTTTGCTGCTGGTACCGCGCAGGGGCAGGGCCTCTATGGATATAACATCCTCTATCGTAAAAATATCATATTCGGGCAGGCGGTTAAACAAATAGGCCGAGTAAAAAAAACGGGCGTTCAGTTCCTCAAACTGGATGGGGTGGAGGGTTTGGCCTTCTATTTTATCCAATGCTTCCTTATGGTAGCGGGCATTGGCACCGTTGTCCTGCAGGCAAATGATCAGGCCAAAATCGTTTACCCGTAACGAAAAAGTCATGGTATTGATCTCATCGCGATAGCCAAAAACATTATCCGCATTATCTACCTTAAATAAAACCAGGCTATAAGGTTTAAAACCATCAAACTCGATGGGTAAATTCAGGCTCTGCAACATCATGTGCAGGTTATTGAATTTATGGATGATGGATTGCGAAATATTAAACTCTTCGCCCTGCGAGTGCTGCAGTTTAATGCCCGCCTGGATCTCGTTAAAAATAATACCGTACAATAATTTCCCGGCCCATTGAAACAGCCTGTCGGGGTTGAGCGCTTTTAAAGCTTCATAACCACCATCAAAGGCGGCGGCTATTTCGTTTTCAAGCGGCTCAAGGTATAGCTCATTCACTTCGGCGGTGCAGGGCAGTTTCAGGTCTTTATAGGTTGCCATGCTTTCGTCAAGCAATTTAAACGGTTTATCTTCCAGCTCGTACCGGCTCATAAGCCATTGCGGAAAAACCTGGATGCGTTCTTCGGTGGGGTTAACGTTTTGCCCGGTGAGGAAGCATTTGTTGTTGCTGAAATTGAAATTAGCGAAGGGTGAATAAATTTGTGCCGGCATGGCCGCAAAGATAAGCACGATTTTAATACTAAAATTTTAGCTTTGGTTTTTAACATGGAACTGACATATCAACCCTACGAGCTTCAGTTGAAGCATACTTTTACAATAGCCAAATTTTCGCGCACCTCAACGCCGGTTATGCTGGTGCAGGTCAGCCATGAAGGTAAAACCGGTTATGGCGAAGCATCCATGGTGCCCTACATGGGCGAAAGCCATGAAAGCGCTGCAGATTTTTTAAGTAAGGTTGACATCAGCCGGTTCAGTTATCCGTTTGATTTTGGGGCGATGATCAGCTACCTGGATAGTATAGCTCCCGGTAACCCTGCAGTTAAAGCGGCCATTGATATAGCCTTGCACGATCTGGATGGCAAACTAAAAGGCAAACCCTGCTGGCAGTTATTGGGCAGCAACCCGGCGCTGATGCCCGTTACCAGCTTTACCATAGGCATTGATACGCCCGAAATGATCATTAAAAAAGTAAAAGAAGCCGAAGGTTTTAAAGTGATCAAGGTAAAACTGGGCCGAGATACCGACAAGGAACTCATCTCCACCATCCGCTCGGTTACCGACGTGCCGCTGTATGTAGATGCCAACCAGGGCTGGACTGATCTGCAGCAAAGCCTCGATATGACTTACTGGTTGCATGAGCAGGGCGTGCGACTGATAGAACAACCCATGCCAAAAAACGATCCGGACAGTAATGCCTGGCTCACCGAACGCAGCCCGGTACCCATTATCGGCGATGAAGCCGTGCAACGTTTTGAAGATGTGGAGAAAGCCAAAGGTGTTTATACCGGCATTAATATCAAGCTCATGAAATCTGCCGGGTTGTATGAAGCTAAGCGGATGATTGATAAAGCCCGTGAACTCGGCTTAAAAATAATGATAGGCTGCATGACCGAAACCAGCTGCGCCGCCCTGGCCGGCTTAGCCACTGCCCCGCAGGCAGACTGGGTTGATTTGGACGGCCCATTTTTGGTGAGCAACAACCCATACATAATGCCGGATTTTGCAGATGGCAAGTACATTTTGAATGAGGATGACGGGTTGGGGTTGAGGTTTTAACTGTGCCGTTCTGGTTGTGGTTTAATATAGCATACCTTTAACTGTTACGGCAAAAATAAAAAGCCGCCGCGCGGCTCCAGCCGCGCGGCGGCAGATAAACTTACCAAGTTTTTAGAACATCGTAAGTCTGAACGCGCCGTTATTAGTTGCTAAACAAATTTTATATCGCGCACAACCCAATTAATACCAGCAACACAAATACACTCAATACCAGGTTCGGCAAAAAGGCTTTACCATGCCGACTTAAATTTAAAACCGAGCGATAAAGAAAAAAAACTATCCCTATCAGCAACACCAATAAAAACAACATATCCACTCCCGGGCCAGCCAGATTTGTTGGTGAAAAGGCACCGCCAAAAATCACCCCCACAATCAGGAAGAGATAAAAATATAACGCCGTCGATAGCTTGTCTATCCTTTTGATCTTTGTTTTTTCGCTCATTGCTATTTTTCGCTTAATATAATTGTGGTACCCTGGATTGTTACGAATTATCGAATTACAACTAATGCTTTAATAACGGGAAAATAACCATTCGTGTAATTCGTTTAATTGTAGCCGACTTAAAAGATAATTCGTGTGAAAATTTCTTTGTACAATTTATATAAATAGGAATAACTATTCTAAAAGCGCTTTTCCTGGTAATGTACCCCGGAGCATATCAATTATGAAAGTTATTTACCATTGCCTCCATTCGTAGGCAATGCCATCTCCGTCGCTATAGTTTTTAGGGTCAAGCCCGGCGGCTATGGTAATCTTATCTATCAATTCGCAGAGTTCTTCGCGCTCTCCGGTTTCGATGAGTGATCCGTCAGTTTCGTCATTGAGGCTGTTTAGTGCCAGCACTGCATTTTTAAAAAGTTCGACCTTTTGGTTTTCAGCGGCCTTTTCACCTGCTTTAATCAGGCCGTCTATCAATTTATCGAAAATAACTTTTGCCTTATCGCAATTTTCTTCGGTGTATTGATCCAATCCATCATCAACCATTTTTCTCCATTGGGTAAAAGGATAGCCCGATTTGCATTGATTTAATTGTTCTTCGTAGGTTATACCATCAGTTGTTTTTGCAGGAACGGATTTATGTTTTTGCGCCGAACCAATGCCACAGGCAGCAAGTAAAATAATTGTTGCGATAATGATTGAACGTTTTGCGTAGAGAATAATCATATTATTTGCGGTTGGGGCCAGGTTTTTTACAAACTCTATTTAGATTAAAATTTGCAGGATAAAAATAAACAAGACATACGGATAATTAACCATATGTCTTGTTTCAGGCAAGAGGTGAATTATTTCGCCCCTTTGCTTTTATTCTCTTTTTGCGCAGGTTGTTGCGCTTCTTTAACTTCTTTCAAAAGCCTAAGCTTTAAAAATATAACCACAGTACCAACAATCATGGCACAGGCCATAATTAAATACTGATGGGTAACAAACATTTTGTAGGCTACAATAAAGCACAGCGCCACACCCATGGTGTACAGCACGTTAAGCACTAATTTAAAGCCCATTTTAGTATACGCTTATTTCCGGGTCAATTTCGGCCTGCCATGCAAGGATGCCGCCGCGCAGGTTGGTAAGGTTGGTAAAGCCCTGTTGCTCCAGTTGCATAATGGCTGCGGCGCTGCGTTTACCGCTGCGGCACATTACCACTACCGGTTTATCTTTTGATATCTTGTCCGATTCGATCAGTACGCCGCCCAGCGGGATCAATACGCCGCCGATGTTAGAGGTTTCATATTCAAAATCTTCCCTTACGTCAATTAGTTGAAAATCTTCCTTGTTATCGATCTTCTCTTTCAGTTCCTGTACGGTTATCTCGTTCATGTTATTTGTAAATTATAATCCAAAGGTAGTTTTTTTCCGCATCAAAAATTTAGGCTTGTTATTTGTAACAATCAATGTATATGAGCGTTTCATACAATATTGACAAAATAATTACTTAATGAAAAAAGTTACACGCTTTTTCTGGTTTTGTTCTGGTGCACATATCGATACCTTAAAAAAATACCCTATCGAGCATAACAAATATGTGGGCATAGGGGCCACTATATTTTTTACAGCTTTGTTCGCTTCGCTTTCGGGCGGATACGCCATGTACTTCGTTTTTAACGGCGACGCTTTCGCTGTAGGTTTTGCCATACTATTCGGCCTGCTATGGGGCACCGCCATCTTTAATATGGACCGTTACATCGTATCCAGCATCAACAAAGAAGGCTCTACCGGGCAGCAGATTTTGCAGGCCTCGCCCCGCGTTTTGCTGGCTATTATGATAGGTATTGTGATTTCGCGCCCGTTGGAACTGAAGATTTTTGATAAGGAGATCCGCCAGAAATTAAAAACAGCTTACCTGAAAGGGCAGCACAGCAAAATTGATACCCTCGAAAAAACCTACATGCAGAAATATGCTATGGAGTTGGGTAAAAATAACGATCTGAAAAAGGAAAAGGATTCGTTAGAGCGCGATATCAACCGTTCACGGTATCAGCTTAACCAGGAGGTTTTCGGCGATAAAACCAATCAAACATCTGGTATTACCGGTTATGGCACTTATGCCAAACAAAAACAGGCTGTATTAGCCGAAAAAGAAGCCCGCCTGAAAACAGTTACCGATAATTTAGGGCAGATGGACCGGTACCTGAGCGCCCGCAAAGATTACGAGGGCCTGAACAGCACCCGGCTTTTCACCGAACACCAGCTGGACAGCCTGGCCAATATAGCGGGCTTTTCCGACCGTAACTGGGCCCTGGGGCAGCTTACCTATAATGAAAACGGCACCCGCGATCTGGATACGTATCTCGCTATCTCATTCATAGGCTACCTTTTTATTTTGTTTGAATGTTTGCCGGTGTTTGTAAAGCTGATGTCGCCAAAAGGGCCTTATGATACTGCCGTAGCCAAAATTGCTGAAGCCAACATCCACCTGGCCGAGCGCGATAAGGAACGCGATATAGCCGTAACCGATAATATTTACGATCATAACCTCGAAACGGATATTCAGCGCCGAAAAAAGATCATCACCTCGCAATCCGACTATGACTTTGAGCGGCATAGTTACGAGTAACAGAATTTCTCAACGCAGAGACGCAATTATGCGTTTCTACGTTGACCTATTGGTAATCTCTGTTGCAATCCTCATCTTGCACGGCATATCATCAAACCTATGTTCGAGCAATTTTCCCATGCAAATTACCACAGCATCTGTGATACACTGGCAGCTAATGATCCTGATCTTTCGCAGATTATTCAAAGCCACGGATATCCACCGCTATGGTCGAGGCCAAACACTTTTGAAACGCTCGTTCACATTATTCTTGAGCAGCAGGTATCATTAGCTTCGGCATTATCCGCGCTAAATAAACTCCGGGAAAGGATACAGGAAGTTACCCCGGCAAGGGTGCTGTTACTAACCGATGAGGAGTTTAAAGCCTGTTACTGCAGCCGACAAAAAACAAGCTATATCCGGTATCTTGCCGGGGCCATCATCAGCGGGCAGATTGACCTGAAGGCGATGGAGCAAATGCCCGATGATGAGATCCGCACACAGCTAACCGCCCTCAAAGGCATCGGTAACTGGACAGTTGATGTTTACCTGATGTTTGTACTGCAACACACCGACGTTTTTCCCATCGGAGACCTGGCAGCCGTAAGCGCGTTGAAACGAATAAAAAACTTACCCAAAGAAACCACAAGAGAAGAGCTGCTGGCAATAATCCAACAATGGAAGCCATACCGAACCGTGGCCGCGATGTTACTATGGCATGATTACCTGGCCCCCCGGCCCCCTAAAGTGGGAGTGAAAAACCCTAAAGCATAAACAAAAACGGCGTTGGCAAAGCCAACGCCGAAAAAATGTGCTTCTCAAAAACACCCCCTTTAGGGGGCGGGGGGGGCAAACAGCCCGTTTCTTTCCTGTTCCTGGTAATCCTGTACGGTTTCAATGGCGTTGTCTATCACATCACTCAGGGCGGTGATGAATGATCCCTGGCGGGCCATGCTCATGGCATGTTTTATGGCATCAACCTCTTTGGGTACCACCTCAACCTGCTTTTCGGCATCTACTGAAAAAATACCCTCTTTCAGCAGGCCGATAATGTTTTCGGCGGTGCGGCCGCGCAGGTGTTTTTCCTGGCGCAGGATAATGTAATCAAACATTTCGGCCGAGATTTTGCCCAACTCGCGGATGTCTTCGTCGCGCCTGTCGCCGGTGCCGGCTATAATGCCGATTTTAAGCGGCGAATCGATATGCCTTAAAAACTCCTTGATGCCGTTATAGCCATCAGGGTTATGGGCAAAATCGATCATGAAACGGAAATCCTTAAACTCGAAAATGTTCATGCGGCCAGGCGTTTGCGATGCCGAGGGGATAAAGGTTTCGAGCGAGATTTTGATATCTTCCGTTTTAAATCCCCATAAAAAGGTGGCTAACGTTGCGGCCAGCACATTCTCGATCATGAAAGGTACCGTTCCCCCAAAGGTAAGCGGGATCAGGATGGTGCGCTGTACGCGGATTTTCCAGTCGCCTTTTAATATGGTGATAAAGCCGTTTTCGCATATGGCCGCTATGCCGCCTTTTTTGCAATGCGCCCTGATGATCGGGTTATTCTCGTTCATGCTGAAATAAGCGATATTGCATTCGGCCTTTTTACCAATGCGCACACAATATTCATTATCGGCGTTTAAAATACCCCAGCCATCTTTTTTTACCGAGTTGATCACCACGCTTTTCACCCGCATCAAATCCTCAAGGCTATGGATATCGGCTAAACCAAGGTGATCTTCCTGGATATTGGTGATCACACCGATATCGCATTGCCCGAAACCGAGTCCCGAACGCAGGATCCCGCCGCGCGCGGTTTCCAGTACGGCAAAATCAACCGTTGGGTCTTTCAAAATAAACTCAGAGCTTACCGGGCCTGTGGTATCGCCCTTCAGCATCATGTTGTTTTGTACATAAATACCATCTGATGTGGTAAAGCCCACGCGGTGCCCGTTATTTTTAACAATATGCGCAATTAGGCGGGTGGTGGTAGTTTTACCATTGGTGCCGGTAATGGCAATGATCGGGATCCTGGCCGATTTACCTGCCGGGTAAAGCATATCTATCACATGCCCGGCTACGTTGCGGGGCAGGCCCTCGCTCGGGGCAATGTGCATCCTGAAGCCTGGCGCGGCATTTACTTCCAGTATTACGCCGCCGGTATCGGTAAGTGGTTCGGTAAGGTTTTCGGCCATAATATCGATGCCGCAAATATCCAGGCCGATAATTTTGGAGATGCGCTCGCAAATAAAAATGTTTTGCGGGTGAACATGGTCGGTCACATCAACAGAGGTGCCGCCGGTGCTTAGGTTGGCGGTAGATTTTACGTAAACCACCTCGCCTTTTGTCGGCACGGTTTCGAGGGTGTAGCCTTTTTTCTCCAGCAGATCAAGCGTGTCCCTGTCTACCGAAATTTCGGTCAGCACATTTTCGTGGCCGTAGCCGCGGCGCGGATCGGTATTTTCAAGGTCGATAAGCTGCCGGATATTCAGGCTGCCATCGCCGGTAACATGGGCCGGTTTGCGCAGGGCGGCAGCAACCATTTTATTATCGATCACCAGCACCCGGAAATCAAACCCGGTAACATAACGCTCCACAATTACCCGGCGCGATATTTTTGCCGCATGTTCATAGGCGGCAACAGCTTCTTCCTCCGTTTTGATATTAATGGAAATACCGCGGCCATGGTTGCCATCAAGCGGTTTAAATACCAGCGGGAAGCCTACTTTTTTTATCGCATCGGGTACTGCCGCGGCCGAGGATATGGTCATGCCTTTGGCTACCGGGATGGCTTGTTCCTGTAATAAACGCTTGGTTTCTTCCTTGTTACTGGCGATATCGACGGCAATGCTGCTGGTTTTTTCGGTCATGGTGGCGCGGAAGCGTACCTGGTTTTTGCCATAGCCCAACTGCACCAGCGATTGGTTGTTGAGCCTGATCCAGGGGATGTCCCTCGCTATTGCCTCACCCACTATCGAGCCGGTGCTGGGGCCCAGGCGGGTATTTTCCCTGATCTCGCGCATCTGCTGGATATCGGCTTCAAGGTTATAATCTTCGCCGGCAATCAGCGCTTCGGCAATGCGCACGGCCGATTCGGCTGCAAAAACGCCAACTTTTTCTTCAATATAGGCAAATACCACGTTGTATACGCCTTTGGTTTTTGTTTCGCGGGTGCGGCCGAAGCCGGTATCCATACCGGCAAGGGTCTGGGTTTCGAGCGCGATATGCTCAATAACGTGGCCCATCCAGGTGCCTGCCTTAACGCGCTGAAAAAAGCCGCCGGGAACACCGGGCGAACAACGGTGACTGTAAAGCGAGGGCAATAATTTTTCGAGCCGCTCATAAAACCCGGGTATTTCGTTACTCGGCCGAAACTCCATTTCCTGCAGGTCCAGGCGCATTTGAATGAGTTTTTTGCGCCTGATGCTCCAGATATTCGGTCCGCGTAGTACCTGTATATTTTCGATCTTCATAGATTGTGATGTTCCGTTTAATTTTGTAGGGTAAATTTCCTTTAAAACTAAAAAAACATAACAGTTCAATGAAACTTTTGATGGCGAAAAGCCATTATTTATTATTAAATCCTGTGTTTGTGCATGTTTTTATCTTAATTTGTATCAGGATGTATTAAGATATTGTAAAAAAATTATGATTGTCCCGAAAGGTAAGCTAATAATTATAGGCGGAGCTGTTGATATGGGGAGTAATGTTACCCTGCAGGAGCATATTTTACAACCTGATTATATCAAATTTTTTGAACAAGGCATTTTACGCCGCATCATCAACGAATCGGCAAAGCAGGAGGGGTCGCAGATTGAGGTGATCACTACGGCATCGCAAATCCCCGAACTGGTTGGTGAAGAATATATCAAGGCATTCGGGCAGTTAAATGTTACCAATGTTAATGTGTTGCACATCCGCAACCGCGAAGACGCGGCAAACAGGGATTATCTTGACCGCATCCGTAAGGCCGATGTGGTGATGTTTAGCGGGGGCGATCAGCTCCGGCTCACAGCCATCTTCGGCGGCACCGAATTTTTACAGATTCTGAAACAGCGCTATCAAAAAGAGAATTTCGTAATAGCCGGTACGTCGGCAGGCGCGGCGGCGGCATCCACCCACATGATTTACCGCGGGCAAAGCAACGCGGCGCTTGTTAAGGGCGAAGTGCAGATCACCGCCGGTTTGGGCTTTATTGATTCGGTTATTGTGGATACCCACTTTGTACAACGCGGCCGCATCGGCAGGCTGATGTATGCCGTGGCTACCAATCCGGGCATCCTGGGCATTGGCCTGGGCGAAGATACCGGCCTGCTTATTACCGAGGGCTACATGATGGAAGCCATTGGCTCGGGTTTAATTATTTTGGTTGATGGCCGTAACATTGTATCCACCAATATTTATGATGTGGAACTGGGTTCGCCGGTATCGATAGAAAATTTGAAGGTGCATGTAATGTCGATATTTGATAAGTACGACCTGGTACAGCACCGTTTAATTATTAAAAAAAGCATGAAGGTTGAAGAAGGTACTTTTATACATGTACCGGGCAGCAACCTGTTACAATAAACCTCTCCCCGGCCCTCTCCAAAGGAGAGGGGGCTTATTTCAAAGTCCCCTGCTTTGGAGAGGATTTAGGTGAGGTCAGCCTGGCCTTATTTATGCGGGTACATCTACTTAAATTATAATTATGAAAATAATTATTCACGGCGGTTTTTTTAGCGAATCGCTTACCAACCAGGAAGTAAAACAGGCCAAACAGGAGGCCCTGAGCGGCATAGTGCAGTTAGGTTACAAGCACCTGCAAACCCATACCGCCTTAGAAACCGTGGTTTACACGGTACGGTTGCTGGAAGATTGCGAACTTTTTAATGCCGGCACAGGCTCGCAAATTCAAAGCGATGGTAAAATACGCCTGAGCGCCGCGCTGATGGATGGTAAAACCCAGCGCTTTTCGGGCGTAATCAATATTGAGGATGTGAAAAACCCCATCTGTGTTGCCGAAAAGCTGCAGCAATATGACGACCGTGTACTGAGCGGCAAAGGCGCCTGCGATTTTGCCATCGAAAACGGGCATGCCTATTATAATCCCGAAACCCCGCAGCGCCGCCGCGAATACGAGCAAAAACTTAGTGACTCGATCAGGCTTGGCACTGTTGGCTGTGTAGCGCTGGATATGCACGGCAACCTGGCCGCGGCAACCAGTACCGGGGGTAAAGGCTTTGAAATGCCTGGTCGCGTGAGTGATTCGGCAACTACAGCAGGTAATTACGCCAATGCCTTTGCAGGGGTTTCGTGTACCGGGGTTGGCGAGGATATTGTAAGCGGATCGGTAGCTGCCAAAATTGTTACCCGCGTTACCGACGGTATGCCACTAATGGCCGCCACCGAAAAAACGCTTGAAGAAATGAAACCTTACGATGGCTTCGCGGGTATTATAGGCATTACTGCCGACGGGCAGATTTACCACTCGGATACGCACCCCTACATGGTTTGGGCCCTGCACGATGGTGAAGTGGAGGTTTTTAACTAAAACCTAAATTTATTTTTTCCGTAGAAAGGTTAACGCAAGGCCTGTAAAATAATTGTAGCATTTAAACGTTTATATTGCTGTTACCTTTTTAGGGTATTGCTTTCTCATTAACAAATAATTACATTTGTTAAGCTGATTAATTTAAAATTACACAGTTAAACCCAGGAAAAAAGCTTGATGAAATATTTCCTACTCATTGTTTTGTGCGCTGTTGGCTTGAACGCATCGGCACAGTGGTACAAATACAACCCTTTTCGTAAGCATACCCGTTATCCGCAGGTTGAAGGTCCGGTTAACCATTCGGTGGCCGCTTTGCCAACTATGGTATTGACCAGGGTAAAAATACCGCTTTCCACCATTGAGCGTACGCCTTATGTAATGGCTATGATCGAGGCATCGGTGATGAAAACAGCGCAGCACAATATGCGTTTTCATGTTTATAACGCCGCCAGCTACAATTTTAGCGACCTGGCCCAGATGTATATGAAGCAAAAACGCCTGGCCGAAGCCAAATGGTTCCTACTGCAAAGCATCACCATATCGCGCCAGCAAAACGATCACAGGCACACCATTGCCAACCTGATGGACCTGGCTGCTGTAAAAGCTGATTATGGTGATTATGAGCAAGCAAAAAAAGATCTGGCCGAAGCCCGCCAACTGGCCGAGAGCAAAGGCCTGAGTTATGATCTTGCCCAGGTTGAAAAGAAAACGCGCTATTTACAGGACACCAAGTTTAAACCGCTGCAGTCGGTAACCCGTTTTCCGGAAACTGCCGAGGCCACAACGCAATCGGGTAACAAATAATTTTTGTAACAAAATCGTAAAATGGTGTTACCTGCATACTATAAGTAAAACATAATCGTAATATTGTCATTAGTTATTAAGAGACAGCGTTTTGACTGTCTCTTTTTTATTTTACATTAGCAAACTAATATTAGGCACAAGTATTGATGTTTTACAACACCCCCCATTTAACCACTGTTAAAGATATGTTTAAGAAGCTGTATTTATTATTGGTGCTTGCCACCGCCCTTGCCTGTAAAGCATCGCCCTCAAAACCGGTTAAAGTAACAGGATCAAATGATCTGCAGCCCGATGAGCAGCAAAGCATTGTATGCAAGCAGGTTGCAGCGCTTATTGCAAATTATAACTATAAAAAAGTTGAACTGAATGATTCGGTTTCGGCTATTATTTATGACCGTTATATCAAATCGCTTGATGAAAACCACAGCTATTTTTTAGCTTCAGACATTAAGGATTTTGAAAAATATAAAACCGTGCTTGATGATGATATTAAGGCAGGCAACCTGGCCGACGCTTTTTACATATTCAATGTTTTTCAGAAAAGATACATTGAGCATGTAAAATATTCGATTGAGCAGATCAATAAAAGTTTCGATTTTAATAAAACCGAGACTTTTGTTTACGACCGCGACAAACTGCCGTGGATAGCTACCCAGGCCGATATGGACGCCATGTGGACCCAGCGCGTTAAGTACGACCTGCTGAACCTGAAGCTGGCTAAAGATGATATGGCCAAAAACAGGGAAACGCTTAAAAAACGTTATGAAAACCTGTTAACCCAAACCAACAAGCTATCTAACCAGGACGTTTTTCAATATTTTATGGATGCCTTTACCGAGGCCATAGACCCGCATACCAATTATTTTAACCCATCAAACGCGGCTAATTTCAACATCGAAATGACCCGTCAGGTAGAAGGGATCGGCGCATCGTTACAGGTGGAGAATGAATATGTAACCATCAAGACCATTGTGCCGGGCGGCCCTGCCGATAAAAGCCACCAGATTAGCGTTGACGACCGTATTGTTGCTGTAGCGCAAGGCAAAACCGGGGAGTTTCAGAACATAGTAGGCTGGCGTGTGGATAACGCTATCGCCATTATCCGCGGTACCAAAGGCACAACCGTGAGGCTGGAAATACTGCCGGCCGGGGCCAACGCATCAAGCAAGCCAAAAGTGGTGGAGATGGTGCGCGAAAAAATCATCCTGAAAGACCAATCGGCCAAGAAAGAGATCCGCACCTATAACAGCAACGGTAAAACGGTTAAAATCGGCGTGATTTCGATCCCCGCGTTTTATATCGATTTTAACGACTATAAAGCAGGTAACCCTAACTATAAAAGTACCACACACGATGTTAAGGCCATACTCGATTCGTTGAAAAAGGAAAACATTGATGGCCTGGTGATCGACCTGCGCGAAAACGGCGGCGGCTCATTAATGGAAGCTATTGAACTTACCGGCCTGTTTATCAAAACCGGTCCGGTGGTACAGGTGCGTGATACCAAAGACCAGGTGGAGGTTGATAAGGATGAAGACCCGGCGGTTACTTATACCGGTCCGATGGCTGTTTTGGTTGACCGTTTCAGCGCTTCCGCGTCTGAAATTTTCTCCGGAGCTATACAGGATTATGGTCGTGGTTTAATTTTAGGTACCCAAACCTATGGTAAAGGTTCGGTACAAAGTCCTATTGATCTGGATAGGGTAATAGGCTCATCGCTTCGCAACAGAATTGCGAGCGTAGTTGGTGGCGCTAAAAAAACAACTTCAACCGGTAGCCAAAGCACTTATGGCCAGTTAAACCTTACTATCGCCAAGTTTTATCGCATCAGCGGTAATTCAACCCAACATAAAGGCGTAACCCCGGATATTTCGTTCCCATCGGTTATTCCGTTGGATAAATATGGTGAAGATACCGAGCCATCGGCTATGCCTTTTGATATCATCGCCAAAACCGACTATACTAAAATCGGCGATTTCAGCACCGTACTGCCGCAGCTTAAAAAACTGCACGATCAGCGTATGGCTACCAGCGACAGCTACAAATATTTACTGGAAGATATAGCCGACTTTAAAAAGCACGATGCCGATGACAGTATCTCGCTGAAAGAATCGGATTTGAAAAAACAGCGTGATGAAGATGAGGAAAAAGCTTTCACACGCAACAACCTGCGCCGTGTGGCCTTAGGTTTGCCCGCCCTTAAAAAAGGCCAGCCTAAACCGAAAAACGAGGACCTGGATTTTGTGAAACGCGAAGCAGGCCAGATCATGACTGATTACATCAGCCTGGATAACAAGCTTACCAGCGTTGGTTCGCAGCCTGCAAACTAAGCAGCCCGATAAATAATTTACAGCCCGGCATTGAGAGATGCCGGGCTTTTTAATTGATACACGAATGCCCTGCATGTTGGCGATGATTTTATCGAATTACACGAATTAAATAATACCGGGATTAAAGCAATCGTGAATTAGAACAATCCTGTTGCTATGTGCAGGTTATTTTATTTAGGCAAATAAATTCGTGTAATTGGATTCAATTCGAATCATTAGTGCAGAAAATAAGTAGTGCAAAAAATTAGGTACGGATGCGATTGGAGGATTTAGTGTCATATTATAAAACCCTCTCAGCTAATACTGTATCAATTTGTAACTTTATCCCCTAATACAAAATTTAATACTGTGTTGAAAAATAATATTCTGATTGTTGATGATGTGCATGCCATATTTATGGAAATGGCCGAAGCCAAAGGTTATACCTGCGATTACCGTCCGCTGATTAAGTTGGAGGAAGTTATGCAGATTATAGGCGATTACGCCGGTTTGGTGATCCGTTCAAAATTCAGGGTTGATAAAACCGTGCTTGATGCTGCTACCGGTTTACAATTTATAGCCCGCGCCGGTGCCGGGATGGATAATATTGATGAAGCTTACGCGCTTGCCAAAGGCATCAACCTCATCAACGCGCCCGAAGGTAACTCGGATGCTGTTGGTGAACATGCCATCGGTATGCTGCTTTCGCTGATGAATAACCTGAACCGTGGCGATGCCGAGATTCGCAACGGAGAATGGAAGCGTGAGGCCAACCGCGGTTACGAACTGAAAGGGAAAACGGTAGGTATCATCGGTTACGGCCATATGGGCAGCAGCTTTGCCCGCAAGCTATCGGGCTTCCAGGTAAATGTTATAGCTTATGATAAATATAAAACCGGCTTCAGCGATGAATATGCCCGCGAAGTAAGCATGGAAGAAATTGTGAAATACAGCGATGTGTTGAGCCTGCACATTCCCCTGACCACCGAAACCAACGGACTGGTGGATGATGAATACCTGTTCCATTTTAAAAAACCGATATTTTTCCTGAATACCTCCCGCGGCAAAACTGCCAAAGTGAGCGCGGTACTGAACGCCATCCGCAACGGGAAAATTTTAGGTGCCGGGTTGGATGTGCTGGAAGTGGAAAAGTTCCCGTCGCTGGCAGAACAAACCTGGTTTGAAGAGCTGAAACAAAGCGGTAAAGTACTGTTAAGCCCCCACGTTGCCGGCTGGACATTTGATTCGTACCGGAAAATCAGCGAGGTAATGGCGGAGAAGTTACCAGTCTTAAATTAGGGGTTCATAGTAAAAAGCTTTGAGCTTTCAGCATTCTGCTTTAAGCTTTTTATCCCCTATTGTTAACAATCTTTTTTTGAATTGTAAGCCTATTGCCCCAACTTCGCAATCCGAATTTTGATTATGAGTATTCATTATAAAATAATAGCCGCGGAGCTTTCTGTGGCCGAGAAGCAGGTAACTGCCACGGTTAAATTGCTTGATGAAGGAGCGACCGTTCCGTTTATTTCCCGCTACCGCAAAGAGGTTACCGGCAGTTTGGATGAGGTACAGGTAACTTCCATCCGCGACAGGGTACAGCAGCTCCGCGAACTGGATAAACGCCGTGAAGCCATCCTGAAATCGCTTACCGATATGGGCAAGTTAACGCCCGAACTGGAACAACAGATCAACGAGGCCGAAACCATGGTAACGCTCGAGGATATTTACCTGCCATACCGCCCTAAACGCAAAACCCGCGCTACCGCGGCCCGCGAAAAAGGCCTGCAGCCTTTGGCCGATATAATCCTCCAGCAGCAAAACACCGATCCTGAACTGATTGCTGCCGAGTACATCAGCGATGAAAAAGGCGTTGCGGGCATTGAGGACGCTTTGGCCGGTGCAAGGGATATCATTGCCGAAACCATTGCCGAGAATGTAGAGGTGCGCACCAAAATCCGCGAGCTTTTTGTAGAGAAGGGCACTTTTGCATCGAGGGTGATAGAAGGCAAGGAAGAAGCAGGCATTAAGTATAAAGATTACTTTGAGTGGAGCGAGCCGGTTAAATCGGCGCCATCGCACCGTGTACTGGCCATGCGCCGAGGCGAAAAGGAAGAAATCCTGTATCTGGACCTGAAACCGGAAGAAGACGATGCGCTTGAAATATTGGAAAGCAGCTTTGTGAAGGCTAATAATGCCGCCGCTGCCCAGGTACGTTTGGCTATAACAGATGGCTACAAACGTTTGCTTAAGCCATCGATGGAAACCGAAGTACGTTTGCTCACTAAAAAGAAAGCAGACGAAGAGGCCATACGCGTGTTTGCCGAAAATGCCCGCCAGCTTTTGTTAGCGGCCCCGCTTGGCCAGAAACGCGTTATGGCGATAGATCCGGGTTTCCGCACCGGCTGTAAAACCGTTTGCCTTGACGAGCAGGGGAAGCTATTGGAAAATACCACCATTTACCCGCATACCGGCGCAGGCCAGGCGCGTGAAGCTGAAAAAACTGTTGAATACCTTTTCAAAAAATATAATATCGAAGCCATCGCCATCGGCAACGGTACGGCCGGCCGCGAAACGGAGGTTTTTGTGCGCAAGCTGGATTTGCCGGGAGCCGTTATTGTAATGGTGAATGAAAGCGGAGCATCAATCTATTCGGCATCTGAGGTGGCGAGGGAAGAATTTCCTGATTATGATGTTACCGTAAGGGGAGCGGTATCAATAGGCCGCCGTTTGATGGACCCGCTTGCCGAACTGGTAAAAATCGATCCAAAATCTATCGGTGTTGGTCAGTACCAGCACGATGTTGACCAGAACAAACTGCAAACATCGTTGGATGATACGGTGATCAGCGCGGTGAATGCTGTGGGGGTAGAGCTGAATACCGCTTCGAAGCAGATTTTGGCCTATGTATCGGGCCTGGGACCTCAACTGGCACAAAATATTGTAGAGTACCGTAACCAGAACGGAGCCTTTAAGCGCCGCGATCAATTGAAGAAAGTGCCGCGCCTGGGCGAAAAGGCTTTTGAGCAGGCTGCAGGTTTCCTCCGTATCCGCGATGCCGAAAACCCGTTAGACAGCAGTGCCGTACACCCGGAACGCTATGGTTTGCTGGAGCAAATGGCAACTGATATGAAATGCACTGTAAAAGATTTAATGAGCAACCCTGCTTTACGCAAAAGTATCCCGCTGCAAAAGTATACATCCGAAACTGTAGGTTTGCCAACCCTGAACGATATCATGGCCGAACTGGCTAAACCGGGCCGCGACCCGCGCGAGCAGTTTGAAGCTTTCAGCTTTACCGATGGTGTAAATGCTATCGGCGATTTAAAAGTTGGAATGAAATTACCGGGTATTGTTACCAATATCACCGCTTTTGGGGCTTTTGTTGATATCGGCGTTCACCAGGACGGCCTTGTGCATTTAAGCCAGATTACCAACCGGTATATCAAAGATCCGAATGAGGTGCTGAAAGTACACCAAAAAGTTGAAGTAACGGTTACGGAGGTGGATGTTAACCGCAAGCGTATTGCCTTATCCATGAAAGAGAATGAAAAAACCGCGCCGGATCAGCAACGCCGTAATGACGATCGCAGGCCACAGGGCGGCGGCAATAAGCCAAACTTTAATACCAAACGCCAGGACCGCGAACCTGAAACCGATATGGCTTTGAAACTGGCCGCATTGAAAGGCAAGTTCAAGTTGTAAGGCCTCACCCAACCCTCTCCGGAGGAGAGGGCTTTTAGACCTTTTAAGTCTCCCCCTCCCGGGGGAGATTTAGAGGGGGTTAAAAATAACGCCCCTATCCCGGTAAACCAGGGTAGGGGCGTTTCAATAAGTTGAGTAAAATTTATTCCAGCGTTATCTGCCTCCTGATGCTTTCTTCGAGCGAGATGAAGGTTTCGGTGCGTTGTATGCCGCGTACACCCTGAATCTGCTCGTTTAAAACCTCGCGCAGGTGGGTGGTATCATGGCATACTATCTTCGCGAAGATGCTCCATTCGCCGGTGGTGTAATGCAGCTCAACAATTTCTTTAATTGTTTTAAGCTGCTTTACGGCTTCGTTATATTGTGATCCTTTTTCAAGGTAAATACCGAGGAATGCGGTGATATCATATCCTAACTTTTGCGGATCAACCTCAAGGCTGGCACCTTTAATTACACCCATCTCCTCTAACTTTTTCATCCGCACGTGTATGGTTCCGCCAGAAACAATCAACTCTTTAGCTATCTCGGTATATGGAGTAGTAGCATTCTTCATTAATATTGATAAAATCTGTATGTCGAGATTATCAATTTCTAAATTTTGAGCTTTTCTGTGGGACATAAATTTGAATATCTATATTGAAATACAAGTTTAATTAAAATTCGATTAAAAATAAAATATTTTTGTTGAAATATTTGCAAGAAATAGATAGTCCTATTAAATTTGTAACAAGCAAAAGGGAAATGCTTACTGTTCTTTAAACGAAAAACAATGTTGGGTGGTGAAATTTTTGGCAGACACACCTCCTTGTCCCGGTGGCGGAGATCATGGAAAACCCGTAAGGGCTAACCACTCTGTGAAGGTTCGAATCCTTCCCCAACAGCAAGTTTAAGTATAAAGCCATAAGTCGGAAGTCGAGAGACTTTAGACTTAAAACTCCGAACTTAATACTTACAACACTGTAGGATGGTGAAATTTTTGGCAGACACACCTCCTTGTCGCGGTGGCGGAGAAATTGGGAAACTTTTAGCAATAAAAATAACCACTCCGTGAAGGTTCGACTCCTTCTCCTACAGCTCTTCTCATAATTTAGGTTTATAATTGGTTAGTAAAGGCCCCTGCCCATCAGGGGCTTTGCTGTTTTAAAGGCTTTTGTAAAATGGTTTTCTTAGTTATTTTGTACTTTTCATTATCCCGAAAGCATGCCTTAATTTCTTTTGGGGGTATAACTTCCCAGTTTTAATAGCGATCCTGAAATAATCTACTTTTTAAGGATAAGATAACGTGAGTTCGGGATAAGAGAAGAAAACAATCGCCGAATAGTTTTTATTTTAACTATCTGAATTTCAATAAGTAAGCATATTTTGTTA
>NZ_QGHA01000015.1 GCF_003148845.1 Mucilaginibacter oryzae
GTGATGTGTATAAAGGCTGGTATCTGGGTATTAATATCAAACAGTGCGTGGATCTTTATTCCTCCTTTTGTTTTACGAAACTTCGCCCACCAAAATACGCTTAAGCAAAGATCTATCGTAGATGAATCAAACGCATATATATAAAGTCCACTATATATTTACAATTAGTTTAGCAAGATTTTTTCCGGTTTCATTTTCTACCTGGAAATCCCGGATAAAGCGGTCAAAGTTTTTGAGTCTTTCATCCAGAGTTTGTACATATCTGTTATGTGTGATTTTTTTACGCATATACCACCAAACCCTTTCGATAGGATTGAGGTCTGGCGAGTATGGCGGGAGGTACAATAATTCCATTCTGTGTTTGTATCTTTCTAAAATAGGCTTTAGCCTTTTGGCATGATGATAAGGTACATTATCCAATACCATGAGTACTTTACGCCCCGGATATGCCTTAGTCACAAGTAATAAGAAACTGAAAAAGCTGGCGGTGTTGCCTTTATCGGCTTTGTCGGCAACTACAATCCCGGTTTCAGGCTCTATGCAACCAAATAACGTTTTCCTTTCCCGTTTTCTTTGCTTTTGATTGATCTTTGGTTGCTTGCCTTTTTCCGACCACATATACGAAACAGTTGCCATGTTCGATAAGCTTGCCTCATCCTCAAATACGATTACTGAATCAGCTTTTCGTGCTTCCAGAAGTTTTTTTTAACGTATCTACCTTTTATTCCCTGTCTCCTGACTCCGGATAAATACCCTTTCCTTTTTGAAAGGTCAAACCCAACTTCTTTAGAATGTTATAGATCTGCGCTTTCTTGTATTCGACATGATACGAATTCCTGATCAGTTCAATCAACAAAGGACCTGTCCATGTTGCACTGTTAAACCCATAATCTTCAGGTTGTTTGTTTAACAATATGGCCTTTATCGATTGTAGTTCATCTTCTGTAAGACGCTTGTTTCTTCCAGGTCTCGGTTTGTCAACCAAAGCTTCTACTCCTCCATTATTTAAACGATGAACCCAATTGCAAATTGACTTAAAGGATGTTTCATAAACCGCCTCAAGCTCCTGGGGGAGTTTCCCCAACGATACCTGATAGCAAGCATATAATCTGATGGCTTGTTGATACTTTTCGTCTTTCCTTAATAAAGACCGTAGTTCCTCTGATGTGTAATTCTCTATTTTTAATGTTACTCTGCTCATGCGAGAAAGTTACAATTTTTTATCTAATTGTAAAAAAATATTAGACTTTATGTATCTTGCCTTTTACCTCAAAATCTTCATTAGCTCGTTTATTCCGCGCAATGCCAATCAAGTGATAGGCGAACTCCTCGAATATTTTGCTGTCCCGGTTTTCATTGGCTTTCGCAAGATTACTGCGTGTTACGCTTTTTCCAAGCCCTAAATGATAGGACTTTTTACTATGGGCTTCCAGTGTAATGATCAAATCGCGTAAGCTATCCCGATTAGTAAGTTGGCCGAACAACATACATAACAACTGATTCCAACAGGAAAAATGTTTTACGTATTTATCGCCATCATATTTCTTTACGATCCCGTCAAATACACGTTGGGGAAGAAATGCGGATAATTGGGAGAATACATATTTGCCTTGGTTCATATCAGCCGGGTTAACCCACTAACGTAATCAATTCAAATCGTCACGCAACAAATTTGCCCTTAACTAATAGATTATCAATATTTTCAAAGAACAATCTTTGTTTTTTAATGGACACTAATGACCCAAAGTAATTATTAATCCCGTGACCTGAGCGAGTAAGTAAGGACAAATTCGACACGATACCGATTCTCTTTACAATTCCATGTCTGAATTTGCATGTTTAAACGTTTAAATTTGTTCTAACAAAGCAATAAAGAGAACAATCATGTCAATAGTAGAGAAATTACAGTGGAGATCAGCAGTTAAAAAATACGATCCCGATAAAAAAATAAATCAGCAGCAACTGGATTCATTAAAAACAGCTATCCAGTTGGCGCCATCATCTTTAGGCCTGCAATCATTTAAGGTGATCGTGGTTCAGGATCCGGAAACCCGCAAAAAGCTGCGCGCGGTTGGTTATGACCAGGCACAGATCACTGATTCCTCAGCTTTATTCGTTTTTGCCTCATTAACCAATCTTGACGAAGATTTCGGTAAAAAATATATCGACCTGGTTGCCTCAACCCGTAGCATCGCCCGTGAGGCGCTTAGCGGTTACGAGCAAATGGTATTAGGTACGCTGGCCAGCCGCACTGATGAGCAAAAGGTAATATGGTCGCACAAGCAGGCCTATATCGCTTTAGGTGTTTTATTATCCGAAGCCGCGGCAATTGGTGTTGATGCCACCCCGATGGAAGGTTTTGACGCCGGAAAGTTTGATGAAATACTCGGCTTAAAAGAAAAAGGTTTAACAACCTCTGTAATTGCAGCGGTTGGCTTTCGTGCCGAAGATGATGCTTACAGCAAAATGACCAAGGTACGCCGCCCGCAAAGCGAGTTGTTTATTGAGGCCTAAACTTTTTGTTCATGGATCACAATTGATGGTTCATGGTGATAAAAAAAGGCGATTGGATGATCGGTCCGGTCGCCTTTTTTTGGTACAGAGGCGCTTCTATGAACCATGATCTATCAACTATGATCCAACAAAGCTATGAACCAAAAGACGATGTACGGAGATAAAGCTTCGACTTTAATACGTGCTCTTTTTTTGCTACGCCATTGCCATTGTTTTCCAGCGCTTCAAAAAGCAGCGTGGCGGCTTTAACGCCCATTTCATAAGCAGGCTGCGTTACGGTGGAGAGGGCAGGAGCCAATAGCGGGGCTACCCTGAGGCTCGAAAAGCTGATCACCTTTAAATCGTTCGGGATTGAAATTCCGAGATCATTACAAACATAATACGTAGCGAAAGCTAAACGCTCAACCGAGCTGAATATGCCGTCGGGTTTAATTTCCTGTAGCACTTTTTTCAATATTTTATAGTTAACCTTTTCGTCGTTGCTGCAATCAATCACCAGGTTGTCGTCAAAAGGTATTTTATGTTTAGCCAGGGCGTTTTGGTATCCCTGCATGCGCACCTTACCTATCGAAATACTTTTATTTACCACCAGGTAGGCTATTTTTTTGCAGCCTGTTTTAATGAGGTGCTCGGTGGCCGAAAAACTGGCGTCATAATCATTGGTAGTTACCTTTGGCGCGTCGATGTCTTCATAAACCCTGTCGAAAAAAACCACGGGCACATGTTTCTTTTCCAGCTGGCGCATATAATTGTGATCGCTGGATTCTCCCGATACCGACATGATAATCCCATCGGCCTTGCCATTGTTCAGGTAGTTTACAAATGATACTTCTTTTTCAAAAACATCATCCGTACGGTAAAGCAAAATATAAAACCCCTTTTTTCGGGCTACTTCCTCAATACCGTTTATGGCCTGCGAGAAAAAATCGTTGGCTATTTCCGGAACGATAACCGCGAGCGTGTTAGTTTTTTTATCGCGCAGGTTACTGGCGTAGTGGTTGGGTAAATAATTATGCTGTTTGGCGTAGGCCAGTATCCGTTCCTTGGTATCCTTGTTAATATCAGTATTCCCGTTAAATGCCCTTGATACGGTTGATGTGGATATATTGAGCTCTTTCGCGAGTTTTTTAATATTGATACTATCCATTTTTCGGGGCGCAAAAACGTTTAATGAAAACCAAATGTAACAAAACAGTTCAATTGTGATTAAACATTTAGCTGATAATTGTTAAAATATCATTACAGAAACTCAATTAATCCGGACACTTTTTCTTGAGCGTATAACAACGCTAACCCTAAGTTAATCAATGGCATGGGCTTTGCAATACGAGGTTACAGAGAGGAGGAATAACATGGCCCGCAAGATTTTAATAGTGGAAGATAATGAACTGATGATAGAAGTAATGAGTTACATTCTTTATCATCACGGATATGAAGCGATCTTTTCAACCCGGGCCGAGTTGGTTTTTGACCATATTAAAGCCAGCCACCCGGATCTGGTGATACTGGATACCGAACAGGCCGGTATGGATAGCAAGGAAGTTTGCAGACTCATCAAACTTAATATAGCAACCCGCAAGCTGCCTGTGATCATCTGTTCGGACGGTGACGACAGCGACGCTGTTTTACACGATAAAGGCGCTCCTGATGGCATATTACATAAACCTTTCGGCATAAACAGTCTGATCCGGACGATTGAGTATCAGTTGGCAGCATAAACTTTTTTTAAATTAATGGCCTGTATAGTAGTTTTTTATAATTGATGATGGTTGATGCATTGCCGGGGATATTGTTTTTGAAACCGGGGTTATGTATGTTTACTGCCAGAGAAGATAAAGATGGGACTGCCACTACGAATAACCTTTAATGATACTGATTACGTGTATCAGCTCAATACCTCGCCAATTACCCCTGCCACAAGCGAACTTGAAATTTTATTAAATGGCGAGAAGATCATCCTGCAAAAAGATGCCCGCCGCGTTTGGGTACAGGCAGGTGAAGGTCCGCTAATTGAGCCCGAATTTGCCCAGGCCCTGGGGAGGTCGGTGGCGCTGCGGTTCAGGATGTGATAAGATAAAATACTTAGATCGAAACGTTTATTACTGAAAGTCGTCATTGCGAGGTACGAAGCAATCGCGAACTATACAGGGCGTACCTGCCTGCGTGCGATTGCTTCTTACCTTATAATGACGATCGGATGTTTTGTTGATCTATTTTACATTAACCCCAACATCACAACCCCCATCAAAATCATCAATCCATCCTCAATAATAGTCACCGTACTCATTGGTAAATTAAACACAGCGCCCAAACATGCGCAACGGATGTGCTGTTTGTTAAACACACTTTGCAGCACGCCAATAAGGCTGATACTCATTACCGCCACCATTATAGCGTTAACAATAACCGGAGCCAGATCAAGTGCGAAAGATATCCCCAAACCCAATTCAACAAAAACATATACAAAACCCCATCCTTTCCAGCGTTTGGCAACAATATCATACATACTGTAACTATCGGCAAAACCCCGGATATCGAGCAGTTTAAAAAAGGAGAACATCAGGAAAAAGCCGCTCATAAAAATACGCATCATTGTCATGATAGTGAAGCTGCTCTGGTATCCAGCTATTAGTGAGGCCGCCAAAAGATAACCGAAAATGAGCAGGATGGGCTTATAGGTTTGTACCCATGTGCGGTTTTCTTCGTCGGTGGTGAGGCCAGCGCTCATCTGGTGGTGATGGTTTTCGGCTTCGCTAAGCTGGTATTTAGGATAGGCTGCGAGGGCTTGTTGCAGATCGGCGGTGGCTACATGTTTTTTCATGCTGATGTCGGCAGTGCCTTCGGCCAGCGAGATCTCAACTTTTTCAACATTGGCAACCTGTTGTAAAAGGTCCTGAACTTTAGCCAGGCAACCGGTACAGGTCATCCCGGTGATGTTATAAGTATGTGTCATGGTAATTTTATTGTTTGTTGACACAAAATTACCGCGGGATGGGAGGGTAGATGTTACAGGATTATGGGTATGATTTATAAGATTTACATTTTAGCACGAATGCCTGGAAGGCTGATTAGAATGTAATCGAATGGACACGAATGCTTAGCGCGTTGATGAAAATTTAATCGAATTATACGAATTGATTTTGGGCAAGCATTCGTGTCAATATTTATATATCCTCCAAATTCTTCCGCTTACCACCCTGTAAAGCTTTAAATGCCGATGGCGTTAACCCTGTAACCTGTTTAAATTGGCTGGATAAATAAGCCACACTGCTATACCCCAATTGAAATGCAATTTCCGAAAGACTTAGCTCATTATAAACCAGCAACTCCTTCACCTTTTCAACCCTTTGGGCTATATGATATTTCTCGATAGTAGTGCCCTCAACAGCCGAGAACAGGTTGCTGAGATAACCATAATCGTAATTAAGCTTTGAGGTAAGTACCGCCGAAAGTTTTAATGGAGACTGCCCATCGGCATAATGTACCTGTTCGATAATTAAAGTTTTGATCTGCTCAATAAGGCGGCTTTTCTGATCATCGATGAGTTCAAAGCCTAATTCATATAATGATGAACTTAGCTGTTTAAGCTGAGCATCGGCCGGGGCCTGTTCCAGTTCCACCTCGCCAAGCTCAATGCTGAGCGGGTGCAGGCCGGCCTTTTCCAGTTCGCTTTTCACCATTATTTTACAGCGACGGCAAACCATGTTTTTGATGTAAAGCTTCATGGCAGCAAAAATACTATTTCACCGCTTCATCCACCAATTGCTTCAACTCCTTGTAGCGCTGCTGGCGGCCATCGCTTTTAATATAAAAACAAAGCATAAAGGCCGCGTAATGCTTATCATTATCTATCCATGGAAAACTCCCGAATAACCCCGGACTGCTCACCGTATGCGCATCAAACACCCACTCACCATATCCATAACCCAACCCACCGGCCTCGGCAGGAGAGTAGGCTATTTTAACATCGGGTGTAATACGGTTCACCTGCATTTGAGATATGCTGCTTTCACTCAAAATCCGTTTGCCGTTATATACCCCCCGGTTCATGATCATGGTTAAAAAGTTAAGGTAATCTTCGGGGGTGCTGTAAGCGCCGCCAGCGGGCAAGGCAACTTTAGCATGGCCAAAATCGGTGTTTTTCATGCCAAGTGGTTGAGCAATGCGCTCGATAAAAAGCGATTCAAAACTTTTGCAGCTTATTTTTTCGAGGATAGCACCGGCAATTTGCAGCCCGGCGTTGCTATAGTGAAATACCTTACCTGGGGTGCCTTCCATAGGCAGGGCCGCAATATCGGCCATGGCATCATCCATAAAGTTGTCCTGCCGCATCTCTTCCAGGCTTTCTTTTAATGGCGGGGTTTTAATACCCGTTTGGTGCGATAGGCACTGGCCTATAGTAATCATTCCTTTGCCATGCTGCGACAATACGGGCAGGTATTTGCCAACCGTATCGGTAAGTTTCAGTTTGCCCTCATCAACAAAGGTCATTACCAATGCGGCGCTCAGCCATTTGCTGCAACTGGCAATAGCTATTTTCGATGTGCTGTTAAAGTCATCCAACTCGGCCTTTTTACCTTGTTTGCGGGCTATCAAACGTGCAACAAATTTTTGTTTGATGTTCATGTTGTTTTCGGCATGGTTGTAAATCAGTTTGCCGTCTTTATAAACAACCAGCACAACCCGACCGCCCATTTCGGCGGCGTTATCTTTTAGCCAGGTATCAACGTTGGTAAAATTGTTTTGGGCCCGGGTTGCGGTGGAATAGATTGTTATCAAGAAGAGAAATAGTGATCTTAATTTCATATCGTGATTTATTTGTAAAAGAAAGGCTTCTCGTTTGTCATCCTGAGGAACGAAGGATCTTCTTCGCGTTGCATATCGGTTATACAGGGCGAAGAAGATGTTTCACTGCGTTCAACATGACAAGAGGGTTAACTCCCCATTTTCTCCTTCATCTTCTCCCGCATTTCGGCCTCAAAATCCTGGTATTGCTTAAACTGATCTGCGGTAAATACGGCTTTCAGCTCATTGTCTTTATCTTTTAACAGGGCTTTTGCCTGCTTAAACTTTTGCAACCGACCGGCATCGCCCTTAATAATTGGCTCCATTTTTTGGGCGTATTTGAGGTTGATGGCCTGCACTTTGGTTTGCTGATCAGTATTGAGCTTCAGTTTGCTGGTCATCATTTCGGTTTGAAATTGGGCGCGCTGTTCGGGTGTTTTATTTTTCAGGTCGGCTCCGGTTTGCGCCATCGCGGGGCGGCCCGCAAAAAGGACCAATGTTAAAATTGTTATGCCTAATATCTTTTTCATATTGCTTACCATTGAATATTGTATGATGCCCCGCTGTTTAAAATGAGGGTAGCCTTGTTATCGCCCTTAAACGAGATGGTGCCATTAAAGTTAAAACTTTTGCCCGATGATGATGCACCGCTGATAGCAACGGCAGCCGTTCCGGATAAAATTTTGAGTGTGGTTTTATCAACATTGATATTGCTCGATTTAATGCTGAGCGTACTGGTGAACGAGTAATTACGGCCGATGCGGGATGTTTGGCTGCCGTTGCGGGTGTAGGTTGTGTTAAGTATATAAGCGGACGCGGTTGGTGCAAGACCGGTTAGAACAAAGCCGCCGGTACTGTTATCGTTCGATGCCATACGAGGGCCATCATACTGGCTTTGGCCGCTAAAGTTGAAAGTAAGATCATTAGGTACGGCGCCCGAGCAATTGAGCAGGTAATTCCAGTTTAACGAATAATTATATGCCTGACTGGAACCCGCTACGCTTGATTTGGTGATGGACGAATCTTTAGCCACGCCGCAGCTAAGCTTAACGTTTTTATAAATAGTTACCGAACTGTTAACCTGCACTACAAACCCGCCGCTGGCCGGTATAATGGCATTGGTGGCCAGTTCGGCGGCATCGGCCTCAGTAACTGTGGTGTTTGATGTGCCGGAGGCGTTATCCTTTTTGCAGGAGTTTAAGCTAAGTGCTAAAATGGCTGCTATAGCCAATGCGCCCGATACTGCTTTGGTTTTAAATGTGTTTTTCATGATGTTGCTTGTTAATTGGTTTATGTGTTTTATTAATGATGAACTACTATTACCCGGCGGCGGGCTACTACAACCGGGCGGGCCACTACCACGCGCCTAACCGGGCGAACGATAACGGTGCGTGCCGGAGCCACTACTACACGGCGAACAGGTCGCCTTACAATCACGCGTGTTTGCGCTTCTGTTTTTACAATGCCTGCAAGGGCGAGGCAGATAATTAAAATGATCTTTTTCATGATGTTTGGTTTTTAATGTTATTTATAGGTTTGACGCCGATTTGATAGCCAGGTTTTTATATCTCCGGCGAAGCTGAAAAAGGAGGGGTTGAACTGACTTTTCCACAAGGCGAAGTTTTAGGCTTAACCCAATTGATAAACCCCTGCATTACCAGCCTGAAAGGGTTATGGCTTAAAAAACCGGTAGTTAAACCGTAACGTACAGGTTCGGTTTCGGGTTGATAGGTGCCGAAAAGCCTGTCCCAGATAATGAATACGCCGCCGAAGTTTTTATCAATATAAATAGGATTACTGCCATGGTGTACCCGGTGGGATGATGGCGTATCCATCACTTTTTCAATAGCGCCAAGCTTGCCGATGGCCTCTGTATGTAAAAAGAACTGGTAGCCGAGGTTAAGCACATACGATATCACAATAAAATTGGTAGGTAAGCCAAGCAATGCCGCCGGTATAAAAAACAGCGGACTAACAATGGCCGAAAACCAGTTTAACCGATAAGCCGCCGTAAGGTTAATATTCATTGCCGAATGGTGGATTAGGTGAAAAGCCCAAAGCGGTTTCCAAACATGTGATACGCGGTGAAACCAGTAGTAAATAAAATCGGCAGTGATAAAAGTGAGCAGAAATATCCAACCGTTATGTGGTAATTTGATGGGCGATAAGGCGGCAAAAAAGCCAAGAACGGCGAGCTGATACCCTGCAAAAATATACTTGGAAAACTGAAAGCCGGCAAATACAGCAAGGTTGGCCAGCGTTTCTTTTACCTCGTAAGCGTGGCGCTCCTTTTTCCAGCTCCAGATAATTTCGGTAGAGATCAGTACCAGGAGAAATAACAGGATGTATATTCGGTATGGACCTATGTGGTGTTTCATTTTTTAGTGTTTTAAATTCTAACCCGTTGTCATTTCGACGAACTGCGAAGGGTGGCGCGGGAGAGTGAGGAGAAATCTTCTACGCCCTGTTAGGCGGATATGCAAGGCGTAGAAGATTTCTCTTTCGCCCCAATGCTCGGAATCCTCCCGGCTGCTCTATCGAAATGACATTTTTTATTTTAGTTGCAAGGCAACAGGAATAAAAGTACACAGCAAACCCACTCCGAGACCTGCAAATCCCGGTGAGGCTGAAAAAGAAGGGGATGAAGTGTTTAGTTGTTCATCCAGCTTTTAAACTCGGGTGCGCGGGCTTTGCTGATGAGGATCCGCTCGGCAGGTTCGGGATTGATTTTAACGGCCAGGCGGCCGTTGAAATAAAAATCAACTTCGGTTATGGCATCGCGGTTAATAATAAACTGACGGTTTGCCCGGAAAAACAGCTGCGGATCAAGTTGCTGCTCCAATTGTTCCATCGTAAACTCCATGATGTACTGGCGGCTATCGGTGGTATGCGCATAAACAATTTCGTTGGCGGTATAAAACCAGGCTATCTTATTAGCCTCTACCGGGATCAGTTTTTCGCGAAAATGGACCAGGAATGATTTTTTGTAAGATCGGGTAAGCTGGCTAATCTGCGCAAGCAGAGCCTCCATATCAGGAGCAACTGTTGCGGGTTGTGATTTTGAAAAGAAGTTGTGATACTTTTGCAGTGCCCGTTCAATCTCCTGTTCATCAAAAGGTTTCAGTACATAATCAATACCGTTGTTTTTAAAAGCGGGCAGGGCATAATCATTATAGGCTGTGACAAATATCACCGGCTTGCTGATGCTTACCCGCTTAAATATATCAAACGATACGCCGTCGGCCAGGCGTATATCCATAAAAACGAGGTCGTACAGGCCCTCGTTGCCTGTAAACCAATTAATGCTTTCGGTAACCGATGGCAGGGTGCTTGCTATAATTATACCCTCATCCAACTGTTTTAGGGTGCGGATCAGCGCGCGGGCCGTGGCCGCTTCGTCTTCAACAATTACAACACGTGGCGATATCATACTTTAAGCGGTAGTTTAACAATGAAGTCATCTGCGGTTTTAATGATCTCAATTTCCCGACCCGTCATTATTTTAAAACGCTCGTTTAGGTTGGCCAACCCGATGCCGGTGCTGTTTTCGGGCGAAGATATTGGCTGCAGGTTGTTGCTAACCACCAGCAAACCGTTAAACACATAGATATTTACAACAAGCGGATCGTTAAGTGTGGCGGCATTATGCTTAACCGCGTTTTCGAGCAGGGGCTGCAGCGAAAGGTGGGGCAGCTGATAGGAGAGGTAAGCGGAATCTACATTAATGTTCAGCCTGAAAGCTTTTTCGAGCCGCATAGTAACCGGTTGCGCGAACGAGCGGAGCATGGTTAGCTCATTGGCTACAGTAACGAGGTTCACTTTGGTGCGAACGAGGGCATACCGGAAAACATTCGATAATTCCTTCAGATATTTTTGCGCCATAGCCGGATCTTCTGCAATGATGGCCGAAAGGCTGCTTAAAGAATTGAACAGAAAGTGCGGATTCATTTGCTCTTTCAGCAATTCAAGTTCTGAAGCCATATAGGCTGTTTTTAACCGGGCGTTCTCTAAATCTTTTTGCCTGGTTTGGCGAAGTAAAAAAACGATCCTGATCAATATAACAATCAGGATGCAGCTAATGCCAAATCGTGTAAAATAACCCGCGGCCAGCCCTCCCGGAACGCCATCATATCCAAACCAGGCACGCTGTATAATTAAGCCTGTTACCAGGCTTACCAAAGCAACAAGCGCGTTGCAAAACAAGTACGCCCAATAACGTTTTTGATCTCGATAAACGGACAAATAACCGCCCGGTTTTATATTGAGGTAGAAGATGAGACAGCAAAAAGCGGCGTTATAAAAAGCCTGGAAACACCATTCGGCAAGGTTAAACTTCCAGTAGTGGGCAACAATACCGTTTTCGCGCAGGGCCAGTAGTTTGCCCGAGTTTACCATCAGCCCAATTAGTAATGAACTGTATAAACAAATACGCTTTTCGGTGTTATCCATCAGGTAAAGCTAATTGAATTCATTACAACTGTAATGAATTAACCCGGCGAAGCTGAAATATTGACCGTTGAAGCGGTATAAAACGCGTGGTTTAAACCACGATACCTTTCCCTTTTAAAACAGCATGAATGAGAAAGATATCTCCAGGCAAAAATACCGGCCTTACCGTTTTATCGCCTTAAAATTAAGCGATATCTATCTCCGTCCTCGGGTCGGCCTCTTTTTCGGCAGCCAGCTTTTGCTGGGCAAGCACCTCCGGCGATTCGCAGGCATAGCCAAACAGGCAGCGATCTTTAATAATGGCTGCTACCTCCGGCGGTACAAATTGCTCCCAGCCTTCGGCTCCCTGCTTAATAAGCTGCAGCACATTATCGGTATCAACATTCAGGTTATTTTCATTATAGTGCCTGATATCTTCAATTTTGTTGTTGGCTATCAGGTAGCGGTATAAATCAATGAGGTGGGCCGGTAAGTAAAAGCGTAAACAATTCCAGATCACGCCGTCGCGCAGGGTTGGGTAAATAAACAGTTTTACCTTGCGGCTAAACAACGTAGCGAATGATTCGAGGATGCCGCCCGGAAGGTCTTTATAATGCTCTTCAGAAAATATGTATTCGAGGTTAGGGAAGCCCAGCACCACGCCCATTTTAAGCTTGGTGATTTTTGAAAGGTAGGCCACCAGCTTATAATACTCATGAAAATTGGAGATCATTACCGTTTGCCCCAATGAGCAAAGGATATCTACACGGTCAAGAAAATCCTTTTCGTCAATATCGGCATTGATATCGGCATTGCGTTCTTTTAAAGCCTGTAGGGTAAGTTCGGTAACTACCACTACGTTATCCTTGTCTACATCGGGTTCCTGCAAAAACTGCTTTACGCCGGTATTGAGCATATCCATATGCACATTAATAACCGGGCGGAAACGGCCGCGTACCATTACCAGGTGCTTTTTATATAAAGCTTCGGATGGCTGCTGGTTTTTTCCATCGGGGCCAAACAGCGCGGCATCCGAAAAACCGTACTTTACCAGGTGCAGGCTCATCAGGCGGTTATCTACCTTGGTAAAGTTAGGGCCTTCAAAGCGGATCATATCGATCTGGATCCTGTCGCGCGAGAGGTTATCCATCAGCGAAAGCAGGAAAACCGGTGGAATTTCATTGTAATAAAAACAAGCATACATCAGGTTTACACCTAATATGCCTACCGCCTGCTGCTGCAGGTTGTTATCATTATCCAGCAGCTTAACGTGGATGATCACATCATTATACTGCCCGTTTGGCTCCAGCTGAAAGCGTACACCCATCCAGCCGTGCCCTTCGTTGGTTTTATTGTAATTAAGCGCCGATACGGTATCCGCGAAAGCGAAAAACGTTGAAGTATCGCCACGCTGGGCGCCAAGGCGCTCCATAATGAGGCCATATTCGTGGGCGAGCATGGCCATCAGGCGGGGTTCGCTTACATAGCGCCGTGTTTGCTGCACACCATAAATGGCATCAGAAAAAAGCATATCATAAGCCGACATGGTTTTGGCGATGGTGCCCGATGATGCACCTGCTTTAAAAAAGTTGGCTGCTACGTCCTGGCCGGCGCCAATTTCGGCAAATGAGCCATAAATTTCGGGGTTAAGATTAATGGCCAGTGCTTTTTGCTTGGTCCCAATATCTTTATTGTGAATGGCATTCATACCCAATTAAATTATAGTTTGCGGTTAGTCAACCGTGCTAAGAAGACCTAAAATTACACTTTTTATTGCAAAGAGGTGTTAAGATAATATCACAAAATGATAAAGCGCTGGTTTTAAATGTATCGATGACATAAAACGATTTTATTTACCGTTGATTATAGCTGTTGCCCTTTCAAGCAGCTCATCACGCCCGGCGCGGATTCCATTTATGGTTGGTTCGATGTGCTCATCTATTTTTACACCCTTACGCTGGCTTTCAGTACCGTCGGGATATAATACTCCTAAAGCGGATATACCGGTGTGGAGGCCTCCGGGGAGCAGGATCGAAGCAACGCCGCCATCGGCCCCCGCGGTTATACTTCCAATCACCTTTACATCAGGCGAACTTTGAAACTCCATAGTGGTGTATTCGGCGGCGCTTTGCGTGGCTTCGTTTACAATAACAACAACTTTGCCCTTGTAGTTATCTTCAACAAGGATAGAGAGCGGGGCGCTAATCTCCATTAAGCCAGGCGACAAAAGCCCCATCGTTCTGAATTTAACAAAAGGGCGTATACCGGCTTTGCTAACAGGTATAAACCAGTAAGGAACGGTTTCTGATGGATAGCAACGCATATCTATAATAATCCCTTTGGTGCCGTTAAATAGTTGTTTTATAACAGGCAAGTCGCGGTTATGATACCTGCCGGGGTATAAATAGCCAATATTGTTATTAATGAGCTTGTAGGCTGGTTTTTGGTAATTGCTGTCTGCTAATTTTTCAAAATTTGCGTGGCCGGATATAATGGCGCGTATAGAACCCTGTTTGTCTACACCGGGTTTTTGTATACCAATTTTAAAGTTGGGGTTGTTGCTGCGCAGCAAATATTTTAAAGGCATATCGCGCAGCTGGGTTTGATAATTGGAGGCTGAAGTTATAGGTAAATACTTTTTGATGAGCGCGGCAACGGGCTGGCCGTTAATCGATGTAATAACATCGCCAATTTTAAAGCTTTTACGTACTATGTCGCTATCGGCTATATAACCCGTAATTACCAGTTTACCTTGTATAAATTTAGCCGTGAAGGGTGTTAGGTACTTACCGCGATAAGCTTCAAGTTCGGGCGTAGTCCACAGATCGGCATGGGTATCGTGGATGCTGGAAATAAGGGCGAGCGTGGTTAAAACATATTGCTGCGCGTTATTATCATTTATAAACTGTGGGATGAATTGAGGCAGCACTTTGTTCCAATTACCGGTTAAATGGCGGTAAGGGTAAAAATACCTGATCATGTTCCAATACCTGAAAAGGCAAAGCAGCCTGAAGCCCGCATCCGGATATTTCATCAGCGCGTAATCCTGTTCGTGTTGAAAAACCGGCCCGTTGGGGAACGAGATGTAAAAATTTTCAACATCATGATAATTGAGCACATTACTTAGTTTGGCAGTAAGCGAAGGGCTGAGCACGGAGCGGTCAAAAAGGTTTCCGTAATCGGGCAATATACTCTCGGTGTTGCCTCTGTACGGTTTGCAGGTAGGGCAGGGGTTAAATGTGCCAATCCTGTCAAGCCATTGTTCAAGTACCTTACTTAGCGTGGTATCATCATTTGCTTTTAACACACCCGGCATTACCCGGAACAATTCGGCATCCATATTTACATTACCCACCGAAACCGCGCTATGGTGATACTTTATAAAACCCCATACCTGTGCAAGCATAGTTAAATTAAGCAGTTTGCGCGGCGTTAATTTGATATCGTTTATGCCCGAGCCTTTGTTAAAAACGGTATCCCGCTCGGCTTTGGCAAGCACTATTTGCTTTGGTGCAGCCTCATTTATCGGTTTCCCGTCGATATAAAGGCGCACGTTATCAACCCAAATTTTCCCTTTACCTATAAGGCGTGCACCGCCTACAATTTTGGTGGCAATCTTATCGTTATAAGGCAGTTTAATGCTGTATTCGGTAAAGTTGGTGGTGCCTTTTATTTTTTGATTGCTCATATCGTCGCCGGCTTCGGTACCGGTAACCTGGAGCCAGAAGCCTGCCCAGCCATCTACATTTTCTGTTTTCAGATAACCGCGTAATTCAATTTCTTTTCCTTTAAATGTTGCGGGGATATTAAAGCCAGTGGCGCCTATGTCAATATCCTTGCCCTTGTTGCTGATGGATACGGAATATTTGCCTTCCTGTTTAATAACACTATCTAATTTGAAATTATAGATATCGGCCACATCGGCGAGGTATGTCCATCCGGCAGGAAACGGGCGGGCAGGGTCGATAGTTTCCATATCGCCCCGAAATTTTACCTGGGCGTAGGATGGATTAAATGCAAAGAAAAGAACTAAAATAACGAAGGATTTACTGAGCATAGCGCGTAATTGAGGCATAGGTTTTGGTTTGTTGGTTGCTGTTTAAAACGGATAAGCAATTCCAATAATATCTAATAGTACAAATAATTTTCCTACTGCTTCCGCATCGCGATATTTTTATGCACCCACATTGCCTCTTCCTCCGGCGATGTGGTATCTACCGTGCTGCTTACCCGGCTAAAAGTAGCAGCCGGAAAGTCATAAGGCTGGCTATCGTCAAAAAACGGCCCGACAACGCCCAGTATCCAGTTGCCGTTGGCCCAATGCGGCGCGTAAACCCGGTATTTAAATACCTCGTAATGGATAAAATTACCGCGACCGTCAAAATCAATTGTAACCCTTTTAACATGCTCAATTTCATCCGGACACGCATCCAGTTCGGTAGGAAACTCCAGCCATTGAGCCAGCGAGCTTTCAGCGCCTTTTATCAGGGTAAAATACTCTTGCGGAAAAAGATCCAATAACATAAGCTCTTTCAAATACAAAAAGGTATCATAGCGGGTAAGCAGGTTTTGGGCAAAGGGTAACACATCTTCGGCAGTAAGGCCTTCACGGCTTTCCGTTTTATTATAAAGCGGCAATATCCTGGCAGATCGCTCCAGTTGCAGCCTCTGCTTTTTTTTGTTAACATCAAACAGCCTGAAAGCCGCGAAAGCTATAATGAAAACAATAATGGTGATGACAATGAGGCTGGTTTGATCCATAAGGTTAAAGATAAGTTTAGTTTACGGATTAATAATATAGCATTTGTGTATTTACATTTGCACTATGAAAAATTTTAAAGTTGAAGCAGAAGGTGCCGAGTTTGATTTTGTAACCATGCATGTGCGCGAGGTAAGGCTGTTCCAGGTGTATGTACAGCACGAGGGTGTTACCCACCGCTTCCACATGCAGAAGAACGAAGAAGGCGACTTTAAAATTACCGATAAAGACCATTGCCCGGCACAATACCACATTGCAGAAGACCTGTTAAGCAAAGCCATTAAAATTTACGGTGGGGAAGAGCGAAAACCCGCTTCGGTTTAAACTAAATTTAAAACCCGGTGTTTAGCTTGTTTACTCAACGCTTATAAGCCAACATCTTTTACCGCGATTATTGTTTAATACATGGAACAAAGCAGCATCACCCTCATTTTTCCGCACCAGCTATTTAAACATCACCCGCAGGTAAGGCCGTCAAGGCCGGTTTATTTGGTTGAGGAAACCTTGTTTTTTAACCAGTACAACTTCAACAAAAAGAAACTGGTGCTGCACCGCGCATCCATGAAGTTTTATGCCGGTTGGTTAGCCGGACAACATATCAACGTAAATTATATTGATGCCCGGCAACCACTTGCCGATGTGCGGGCGCTGATTGCTGCTCTGGCTAAAAACGGCATCACACATATTTACTATGCCGACACTGCAGATAACTGGCTGGAGCTGCGGTTAAACCAGGCCTGCGCTAAATACAATATAGCGCTTAACAAACACAGCAGCCCCAATTTTTTAAACAGTGTGGAGGAGGTAGCCGGTTTCTTCGACAAAAAGAAAACCTATTTTCAAACAGATTTTTATACGGCCCAGCGTAAGCAGCGAAATATACTGCTGGAGGCCGATGGTAAGCCCATTGGCGGTAAGTGGACCTATGATACCGAAAACCGGCTTAAATTCCCCAAAAACGGCGTAGTGCCATTGTTGGATGTCCCCGCCGAAAACGGGTTTTTAAAGGAAGCGCGACAGTATGTAGATAAAAACTTTGCCGGTAATTATGGCAGCACTGCCTCGCCGTTTGGTAATATGGGCGGGTTTTACCCAACCACATATCAGGAAGCGGAACAATGGCTGGATAATTTTTTAAAGCACCGCCTTTATAACTTTGGTATTTATGAAGACGCGATGGTGGCTAATGAAAGTTTTTTATACCATTCGGTTTTAACACCCATGCTTAATATCGGGTTGCTTGATCCGCAGCAGGTAATTAACCGGGCGCTGGAAATAACGGCCGACGCCGACATCCCCCTCAACTCGCTGGAGGGATTTATACGGCAGGTGATGGGCTGGCGCGAGTTTATCCATATTGTTTATGAGCGCGAAGGTGTAAAGCAACGCACTAAAAATTACTGGGGTTTTAAGCGCCGCATCCCGCCATCATTTTGGGAAGGGAATACCGGCATCCACCCGGTTGATGTGGTGATTAAAAAAGTACTGGCTACAGGGTACAACCATCATATTGAAAGGTTAATGGTGATGGGCAATTTCTTTTTGTTGTGCGAGTTTGATCCGGATGATGTGTACCGCTGGTTTATGGAAATGTATGTGGATAGTTACGATTGGGTGATGGTGCCCAACACCTACGGCATGACTCAGTTTGCCGATGGCGGCCTCATGACCACCAAGCCCTACATTAGCGGCAGTAATTACCTGCTGAAAATGGGCGATTGGAAAAAGGGCCCCTGGCAGCAAACCTGGGACGGCCTTTTCTGGCGGTTTATGCACATGCACCGCGACTTTTTTCAGCAAAACCCCCGGTTAGGCATGCTGGTGAGAACCTTTGATAAAATGCCGGCGGAAAAGCAGAAGGAGCATTTGAGTAACGCGGAGAAGTTTTTGGAGAAGTTGGATGGATAAGTTGGCGTGTAATTGGTGTTCAAGGCAAAGTATTGGCTGATGCTTATGTTAAACGAGCGATATTTACCAGCCGTTTTTTGGTATCGATCATCATTTCCCCCGAAGTTTCTCTTCCATACTTGTTATCGTTTGAGCAATATTAAAATGGTTATCTTTAGATTGCCTATTTGGGCGGATGCTTATGCAGCTTAAACCATCTCAAATAAATTATTTATATATCTTGTTGTCCTGTTAGTTTCCAGCGGTTTAGCGTGAAATGAATAGGTTTATTGATTAACATCACCAAAAGCCATGCGTAAATTAATACTGTTATTCATTATAGTTGCATTTATTGTTTTAACTACAAATGCCCAAAGCATCTACAAAAACATTCCCTTACCTAAAGACATCGCAGGTTTAAACGAAGAGTTTTCGGGCATGACCATCTACGGCAACCGTCTCTACCTCGAACCTCAATACGGCGATCATAAGGAAAGCAAGCTTGATGGCGTATTTAATTTGTACAGCATCCTTACCGACAGTGTTAACAGGGTTATTGAGGGACGGGATACTTCGTTAACGACATATCGAACCATCAGCGTAAAAAATTTAAACCTGCTGGCCGATTCCATAAAAGCAAGATACGAAGGTTTTGAGGCCATAAGCATTGTAAACAACACTGTTTTTCTTTCTATCGAAACAGCGGATCAAGATCGGTACTGCTTTTTGCTGAAAGGTAAGCTTGATACCCTTAAAAACGAAGTGATTATTGATCCTGTGCATTTCATTTCCTTACGGAGATACCCTGCCATCAGCAATGCCGGTTTTGAAGCGGTAACCTATCTGCCTAAAGAAAATAAGCTGCTGGCATATTATGAATTTAATGCCATGCCCAACGGCGGTTGCGGATATCTGATCGATACCTCGTTCACCAAAACTCCGGAAAAGGTAAAAGCACCATTTTTATATTTCAGGATAACGGATCTCGCTGCCGCGGATGACGGCCACATTTATGGGATCAATTATTTCTGGAATGGCGATTATAACTCTTATCTCAACAATCAATGGGTGAAATCACCGGAGGCATCAATCATTAAAACCATCCCGGAGTTGGGGGAGAAGTTGAAAACCGATCCTGAATATCTGAAAAAAAACACCTACGCCGCTATTGTTATGCTGGATAGCGCTAAAAGCCGCAAATGGAAGTACCTACGCTCGTTTGATGGGTTTAAAAATAACTGGGAGGGTATAGCGCTGTTTAAAAAAGGTGCGTTGGTGGTTACCGATGCCAACCGGAGCAGTAAACAGGTTTGTAAGTTGGTATATGTGGATTTTTAGAGCAAAATTCACCAGTGAGTTCAACAAAAAAAGCCGCTTATCGCGGCTTTTTTTATATATTATGTTTATAACTAATCACTCTTCAACCATTTCGCTGTTGGGGCTGGCCACTTCGGGTGTTTCATGTTTAAAGTAGCGTTTCTGGTACAGTAATATCATTATTACGCCTACGCAGATCGAAGCATCGGCCAGGTTAAATACGGGCCTGAAAAACTCGAATGTCTGTCCTGCCCAGAAAGGGAACCAGGATGGATATGTGCCCTTTAACAGCGGGAAATAAAACATATCGATCACCCTGCCGTGAAATATGGGGGCATATTTATACATCAAGCCATAAAAGGTCGAATCGATGATGTTGCCCGTAGCGCCGGCCAGGATGAGGGCCACATTCATGATGAGGCCGCGGTGGTACTTGTGTTTTATTAAAAAAATGAGTGTATAAATTATACCCGCAACCGCCACAATACGAAAAAGCGTTAAAGCCAACTTACCCGTATCGCCGCCCCATTCCATCCCGAAGGCCATACCGTTGTTTTCGGTATAATGTAATTTGCCGTAGTCACCCAAAAGACGTATTTCGTCTCCGAGGTTCATGTGCTGGTGCACCCAGGTTTTAATGATCTGGTCGGCAAGGATAATGAAAGCGGCTGTAAGAAAAGGTTTGGTATAAGCAGCCTTCATTTATTGCTTTAATTTAGCTTCCATCGAAAGCGTGGTGTGCGGCACGGCACGTAAACGCTCTTTAGGGATCAGTTTGCCGGTTTCGCGGCACACGCCGTAGGTTTTGTTTTCAATACGTACCAGGGCGGCTTCCAACTGCTCTATAAATTTTTTCTGACGGGCAGCCAACTGGTTGATCTGCTCTTTTTCGAGTGTGGCCGAACCATCCTCTAATGTTTTGTAGGTACCGGCAGTATCATCCGTGCCGTTAGCATTAGGCGAACTTAATGATGTAGCCAACGAGTTTAACTCTTCGCGGGCAATACGCATTTTTTCAAGGATGATCCCTTTAAATTCCTGTAGGTCAGCTTCAGAGTATCTGGTTTTTTCTTGTTCTGGTTTCATTATACTTTACTAATAGCGATCAATATTTCTTGTTCATCAATTGTAACAGTTTCACCCCCGGTTAACTCGTTGTCAAGCTGTATGTTATCTGCTAAAATTTCGGCGCAAATATAGGACAAATTGTTTTTAACAGCTTCGCCTAAAAATGCGGCGTTGCTGATGTTTACGCTGATCCTGTCGGTTACTTCAAACTCTTTTGCCTTACGCAGGTTCTGGATGCGGTTAATCAGCTCGCGAGAGATCCCTTCCTGTTTCAATTCGTTGGATATGGTAACATCTAAGGCAACGGTTAGTTTGCCTAAATTTGCAACCTGCCATCCGGGCACGTCCTCGGCAATAATTTCCACGTCGGCAACCTGGATCTCATACCTGCCGTCCAACACGCCGATATTGCCGTTTGCCTCTAAGGCCGCGATATCATCCTGGGTGAAATTGTTGATAGCTTCGGCAACGGCCTTCATATCCTTACCCACTTTTTGGCCCAGGGCTTTAAAGTTTGGCTTAATCTTCTTTTTGATAAAGCCGGCGGTATCGGTTATGTACTCAATATCTTTAATGTTGGTTTCAGACAAGATAAGGTCTTTAACCTGCTCAACGTGTAATTTAAAGCTTTTATCCAGTATCGGCAACAAAATTTTGCTTAATGGCTGGCGCACATTGATATTCACCTTTTTACGTAACGACAAGGTTAATGATGAAATATCCTGTGCCAGCTGCATGCGCTCTTCCAGCTCGGCATCAACCAGTTCGCTGTTATACTCCGGGAAGTAAGCCAAATGAACCGATTCAAATGGTTCTTTACCGGTAACGGCGTTCAAATCGCAATATAACCTGTCGGCAAAGAAGGGCGCTATTGGCGACATCAGTTTGCTGATAGCGATTAAACAGGTATATAATGTTTGGTAGGCCGATAATTTATCTTCCGAATCGTCCGACTTCCAGAAACGGCGGCGGCTTAAGCGGATAAACCAGTTGCTGAAATGCACATCCACAAACTCCTGGATGGCGCGGGCAGCTTTGGTCGGCTCAAAATCAGCATAGTAAGCGTCAACGTCTTTACTTAAGGTGTTTAAGAGCGAAATGATCCAGCGGTCAATTTCAGGCCGTTTGCCGATCGCGATCTCTGCTTCACTGTAAGTGAATTTATCGATATTGGCATACAGCGTAAAAAACGAATACGTGTTATAAAGGGTGCCGAAAAACTTACGCCTTACCTCGTCAATACCCTCCTCGTTAAACTTAAGGTTATCCCAGGGCGACGCATTGCTGATCATGTACCAGCGGGCGGCATCGGCACCATATTTTTCGATGGTTGCGAACGGATCAACAGCGTTGCCTAAGCGTTTAGACATTTTGTTGCCGTTTTTATCCAGCACCAGGCCGTTTGATACTACGTTTTTAAACGCGATACCCTGGTTACCCACCTGCTCGTTAACGGCCTTGATCTCGTCGCTGGCTTCGCTTAGCATAACGGCTATGGCATGCAGGGTAAAGAACCAGCCACGGGTTTGGTCAACACCTTCGGCAATGAAATCGGCAGGATAGGCGTTTTTAAACTCTTCCTGACCCTCAAAAGGGAAGTGCCATTGCGCGTAAGGCATGGCACCCGAATCGAACCAAACGTCGATCAGGTCGGGCTCGCGGAACATTTTGTTACCGGTTGATGATACTAAAACCACATCATCAACATATGGGCGGTGCATATCTTCCAGCACAAAACCTTCGGGCATAAAGCCTGCCTTGATGGATTTTTCGATTTCGGCATTCAGTTCGGCTATCGAACCGATGCAAATTTCTTCTGCACCGTTTTCTTCGCGCCAGATAGGCAGCGGGGTGCCCCAGTAGCGCGAGCGCGAAAGGTTCCAGTCAACCAGGTTTTCGAGCCAGTTACCAAAGCGGCCTGTACCGGTCGATTCCGGTTTCCAGTTGATGGTTTTGTTCAGCTCCACCATTTTATCCTTCACCGCGGTGGTGCGGATAAACCAGCTATCAAGCGGATAGTACAATATCGGCTCGTCGCTGCGCCAGGAGTGCGGGTAGCTGTGTTCGTATTTTTTAACGTCGAACGCGCGGTTCTCGGTTTTTAATTTGATCGAGATGAGTACGTCGGTTGGCTTAAAACCTTCTTCGGCGCGCTCGGCCTCGGTGTAGTATTCTTCTTTAACGTAACGACCGGCAAAATCGGTAACCTCGGCCACAAAGCGGCCCTGTTTATCAACCAACGGCACCTCTTTACCGTTCTCGTCTTTTACCAGTACCGATGGTACGTTATTTTCTTTACAGGCCCTAAAGTCGTCCGCGCCAAATATTGATGCGGTGTGTACTATGCCGGTACCATCTTCGGTAGTAACAAAATCGGCAGGGATTACGCGGAATGCGTTTTGCTCCAGGTCGGCATTGGTTACATATGGCATCAGCTGTTCGTAGTGGATGCCTACCAGCTGACTGCCTTTCACCTCTGCTTCAATTTTCCAGGGGATCACCTTATCGCCGCCTTTATAATCAGCAAACGAAGCGTTTTCGCCATCGGCCTTAAAATATTTTTTAACCAGGTCTTTAGCCAGTACTACGCAAACCGGCAGGTAGGTATAGGGGTTAAAGGTGCTGATCTTAACGTAGGTAATTTCCTCGCCAACGGCAAGGGCACAGTTTGAAGGCAGCGTCCAGGGGGTGGTTGTCCAGGCGAGGATAAACAGATCAGTATCTACGCCCTCAAACAAAAATTCCGAATCCTGATCGCGCTTAACTTTAAACTGGGCGGTAATGGTAGTATCCTTCACCATTTTATAGGTACCCGGCTGGTTCAGTTCGTGCGAACTGAGGCCGGTGCCCGATTTTGGCGAGTATGGCTGCACGGTGTAGCCTTTATACAGCAAATCTTTATTATGCAGCTGTTTCAGGATCCACCAAAGGCTTTCAATGTATTCGTTTTTGTAGGTGATGTACGGATCGTTCAGGTCAACCCAGTAACCCATTTTTTCGGTCAGGTCGTTCCAAACATCGGTGTAGCGCATTACCTCCTTGCGGCAGGCGTCGTTATAATCCTTAACGCTTATTTTTTTGCCGATGTCATCTTTAGTGATGCCCAAAGCCTTTTCAACAGCAAGCTCAATAGGCAAACCATGGGTATCCCAGCCGCCTTTGCGTTTTACCTGGTAACCTTTAAGGGTTTTGTAACGGCAAAAGATATCTTTAATAGAACGCGCCATTACGTGGTGAATACCGGGCATGCCGTTGGCGCTCGGCGGGCCTTCATAAAAAGTATATGGATTACCGGCCGGACGACTGGTGATGCTTTTTTCGAAGATATTTTTCTGTTTCCAGAAGTCCAGTATCTCTTTGCCTGTTTGCGATAAGTTTAACTGCTTATATTCCTTGTACATCTATTATTTCACCTCGTTTTTAAGAGGTTGCAAAAATACAGAATTAAAAAATGATTTTTTTAATTTAGGCCGATGAAAAATAAAGCAAAACGCTCTGTTTATCTTTTATTAATAGGCACCATACTGTTTTCGGCCGGGATGGCCATCCCCAGCGGCCCAGCCGAAAAATGGGACGATATTGCCCGTGGCGCCGGAGCTGGTTTGTTTATTGCAGGGTTTATCGGTTTGTTTACCTGGTTGCTTGATGTGGTGAGGGAGAATAAGTAAGGCTTGCATCCAATTTATAGAACTTCCGCTTAACGCGTACCGATTAAAATAAAGGAAACTCTTTACCTCAACTGATCATCTGGCTTATCCATAAAGGAATCATCTTTTTCCGTTCCAGCATCAAACTGGTAAATTCGTCTGAATTAAAGTAATCTGAATCAAGCATGCGGGGCCGGGTTAAAAAAGGAAAAAAGATCATCCCGGTAATATTCCATAAAATATTCACCGGGTGAAAGTCAATTTTTCCCGTTGCATGCAATTCCTTGAGCTGGTCAGCAAAATGCGACTGTTCGAGTGATTTCATTTTATTCACCATAGCCAGGTTATGCAGCTTCCCGCTCATCACTTCATTAACGGTAAAGAAAATAAAATCAGGATTTTCGAGCACATTATCAATATAATGGCCAACACATATCCGGATCTTTTCATCAATCGTCAGCTGCCTATTGTTTAAAACCGGCTCGATTTTATTGAAGAGCCGGGAGACCGATTCGTTCATGATAAACTCAAAAAGCTTTTCCTTGCTTCTGAAATAATAGTTCACCGAGGCGACATTAATGTCGGCTTCAGCCGCAATATCACGTATGGTGGTTGCCAGAAATCCCTTTTTCGTAAAGATATTCCTCGCCGCCTCTATTATTTTTTCTTCAGTAGAAACCTCGCCCGCAATTGACATTATACTTTTAAATTATTTGTAAAGCTAAGTAATGCCCTACAAATAATTTAAAAAAGCTTAGTGTGCGCCGGCCACCGCCTTTTGGCCTTTAACAAACGGCGTAAGGAAAACCAACGGAATGGCACACAGCATCACAACGCCCACTATCCAGTAAGTATCATTATAACTCAGGAGTGTGCTTTGCTTCTTTACCGATCCATCAATAGCAGCATATGCCATATTGGTGGCATCGAAAACTGATTTGCCTTTTGCTTCAAAGCCAAGAACCAATGCATTTAACCGTTCGGTGAACTGTGTGTTATAGGGATTGATATGAGTAAGCAGGTTGTTTCGATGAACTGCCTGCCTGATGTGGATCAAGGTGTTTAAACCGGCAATCCCAAAGGAGCCGCCCAACTGGCGCATCATATTATTTAAACCCGTTCCCTGGCCAATTTCAGCGCCTTTAAGGCCGCCAATAGCGAGTGTGGTTAACGGAACAAACAGAAGCGCCAGCCCTATACCCCTTATGGCCAGGGGCCAGAAAAAATCGCCTGTACCGGATGACAATGTTGAATTGCTCAACATTAATGAAAAGATAAAAAACAGCACCATGCCTGTTACTGCCATAAATTGCGCCGGAAGACCTTTGTTTAACATGATCCCGACAAAAGGCATTGTCAATAAGGTGAAAATTCCGCCGGGTAACAAAATTTCACCGCTTTGCTGCGCAGTGACCCCGAGCAGGTTTTGGGTAAATAACGGGAACACATAGTTAGAGCCGTATAAGCCGAGGCCAAGAATAAAAGAGGTGATCATACCGGTGGAGAAACTCCGGTGCCGCATAATTTTAAAATTAACAATGGGCTGATCGGTGCTCAATTCGCGCCATATAAAAAGGAGCGTTCCTAAAACGGCCATTACCGTCAACACGATTATATAGGTAGTTGAGAACCAATCTTCGTCTTCCCCCTTTTCAAGAATAGTTTGAAGGCTGCCAACTGCAACAGCAAGCAAGGCAATTCCCCACCAGTCTACCGGCTGGCCTTGGGCTGTACGCGGGGTAGTGCGCACAAACATAATTGTGCAGATGGCAGCAAGTACACCCACCGGGATATTTACATAAAATATCCATTGCCAGGATGCATGATCATTAATGTAGCCTCCGAGGGTAGGACCAATTGTGGGCCCGAATACGGCGCCAAAGCCAAAAATCGCAGTCGCTGTGCCGGCTTGCGCGGCAGGCCACGACTCCAGTAATATGGCCTGAGCCGTTGAAAGCAATCCACCGCCCGCAAAACCCTGCAGTATCCGGAAGCATACAAGTTCAGTAAGAGAGTGAGAGTTGCCGCATAAAAAGGAGGCGATGGTAAAAATAATGATGGAGGTTAGGAAGTAGTTTTTCCGGCCAAAGAAATTGCTCAGCCAGCCCGACATGGGCAATATGATCACGTTCGCCACGCTATAACCGGTAACTACCCAGGCTACGTCTGTCATGGTAGCGCCAAGGTTGCCCTGTATCTGCGGAATGGATACGTTAACTATAGTAGTATCTATTAATTCAAGTAAAGAAGCGGTCACTACGGTTACAGTAATGATCCACTTTCTAAATCCGGTTTCAGCCATTTTAGTAATTATTTTAAATCCGTAAAACGGCTCAAAAGTAATTAATCAAACGATTAAAACAATTGTTTAAAACATAGCGATGTCTTGTTTACGATAACATGACAGAGCATGTTTTTTTTATTAAACGGGAGGTTCCGTTACCTGAGCTGATTGAAAGTGAAAAGGGTTACTAATAATGCGAAAGCCCCGGCCTAAAGTTCTTTAATTCAGGAAGGCTGTTCGAGGCAGGAGCAGCGGTATGGTAAGAACTATTACAATCGTTATGATAAGCACTTTCAGGCAATTATACTGTAAGCCGTATTCCGGCCTCCGCCTGTTTCTTTCTGTAATATACTTTCTCTATCAGATACTGAATGTCTCGTAATGCAGTGTCGGGCGAACTCTTTGTCATTTTAGCCCATTTGGTAGTGGTTAGCTTTCCATAAAACTCATCCAACAAGGCGGTGACCGTCTGCTGCTGGCGACTATTGAATATGGTTTCCTTATGCTTATCCCAAAACCGGTTTCGTTTCGCTACGGCAGCGAATGTTTCTTCAGTATGGTCCATCGCATAATACAGACAATCTAAAAACCACTTCAGCCAGTTTGTAATATCCAAACCGCCCTTTTGCGATGCTTCCAGTATGTGGTAATAAGCTGCTTTTTCGCGCATGATCTGTGCCGACATGCTATAGAACCGCTGCGATGTTCCATCCGCCCGCGCGAGCAGCATATCCGTAATAGCCAGGGTTATACGACCATTGCCATCGTCAAACGGATGTATGGTTATAAACCATAAATGTGATATAGCTGCTTTCAACACGGCATCAGTATCAGATTCTGCGTTGAGCCAATTTAAAAAAACCTCCACTCCAGGTAGCCGCCCGGCTTCCGGAGCTTCAAAATGTACTTTTCCCTTGCCCATAGCTTCCGAAACAACCAGCGGAAGGCGATCCGCAAATTTATGACAAGGACGGCAAAATAACCTCTGTTTTGGATAGCGCTACCATAGTTGCGGCCATGAAAAAGCTGGGCGTAACCAAAGCTCCATGGACCGGCGGTTTGATACAGGAAGTAAGGGTTCGTCAATTTTTTGCACGTGTAGCCATGACCTTCAATTTTGGTACCGTTATGAGAGATTACCGGCCCTATCCCGGCAGCGACACCGAAACCAGCGCCCTGGTGGCCGACAGGTGGCGCAAACCTGGCGACGAGCTAACCACCGATATACCACGCATTGCTACCGGCGGTGCAAATACCTACCGTGAGTTTGTTACCCGCTATTCCAGCAATAGCATTATGTCTGCTGATAACGTTCGCTTATCAGAAGTAATGGTGGGTTTTAATCTGCCTAACCAATATCTTAAAAGATATGGTTTAGGCACGTTCACCATGACATTGCAGGTGCAAAACATTGCCTATTGGGCACGTAACAAATACCATCTCGATCCTTCCGTAGTATCATTTGATGGCCGTATAGGTAACCCGCTGCCTAAAATATACTCATGCAACCTTAGTCTGAATTTTTAAAACGGTATTAACATGTATAAAAGATCAATATTTTTTGCTTTAGCAATCTGCAGCATTTGGTCGCTATCGGCCTGTAAAAAGTTTTTGACGGTGGCCCCTGCTTCTACAAACGTTAATCCTGTATCTATTAAAGACTTCCAGGAAATGTTGAACAGCAATTCGTTAAGTAGTTGTCATTATTTTTTGTTTGATGTGATGAGCGACGACCTCACCATGACAGATGCGCAACTCGCTGCAACCAGCAACTATTATCAGCGCAGCTACAGTACGGCTACCCCACACTCTTTTTTAAGCCAGGTTAACGATACCAAAGCCACATGGCCTTATTCTCCAGGCAAATCAACCTATCAGGTTTTATACGCCGACACGTGTCTATTCCCGTAGTTAAGGCAAAAGATAAAAGGAAAACTGCGGTATTCACCGCCGATCAGACCCGGATCATCAAATTTCCCAATGGTAAGGCAAACCAGCAATTGGCTGTCTCTTCCAATCCGCTTACCACACCAATCATTATATCGAGGTTGGCAGAAATGTATTTGATTAAAGCTGAAGCACAAGGGGCCTCGAAAGGCGCGGTTACGCTTGCGCCCTATTTTGTAAACCGCTATAAGTTGCCGCCTTCCACGTCATCGGTAGCGGCGTTAACAGCCACACAATATCAGGGCCTGCTACTGGATGATGTCATCGTGAATTCTTTGCGGAGGGGCACTGGATAGGGATAAAAGCCTGCTCGTTCGGCAATATCACTAATCCGATCTTCAGCGCCGCAATAAAGGCAAAGCACGGTATCTGGAGAATTGATAACCGGGGAGGTTCGGTCGCACTGGGTACAGCAATCAAAAAAGTAAGTCAGGGGAGATAACAGGTTTGGCTGTCGTTTCCGGGTAGAGGCGATCCGAACATCGGCATACTGATCGATACCTTTCAATAAATGCATGTGAGTTTTAATCCTGCCGGTGGTTGGTAAACGAGATCACATTTATATAGAATCTTATTCCAAAAAGTGTTCGAGGTTTTTCCCCAACGGTCTATGGCCCGCTTTTTAAGGACGGGTGAGAGTTTCAGGAAATATTATCAATGCCTTCAGGTAAATATCTGAAGGGCTTTTTTATATAAGTTGCTATAAAGGTAAGTTTTGTTTATATTAAAGTTGATAACGCAGTTGCCCGCTCGTTAATGCTATCTAAAATAATTTCGAATCATTTTTTGATTGTAGCTTTTTATCTTATTTTTTAACAAACGCCGCCCAAACATAAAAAGGTATTCCCGCCATCAACAGCAAAAAGCCGTAATAAACCGCTTCCTGGCCGGCGCCGGCAATTGCCCAGAGCGCATAGGCGAAAGCCAGTATAGCCAAAGTAACCGCCCCGGCCCAGCCACCGGCGTTAGGGGTATTGCGCACGCGGATCACAAGGTAGGCCGCAGCCGATAGCAAATAAGGAATGAGTACGCTGAGTAACGAAAGTAGCAACAGAAATTTAAACTGCTCTACCAGCCCCTTGGTATAATTCATGGTCATGAACAGCGAAACCATAACGCTGCTGATCACAATGCCCATATAAGGCACCCCTTTTTTATTGGTACGGCTGAATATGGGTGGAAAAAGTTTATCCTTGGAAATGGCGTAAGGCACCTGCCCCTGCAACAGTGTCCAGCCGTTTAAGGAGCCGAAGGCAGCGATAGCTATACCTGCGCTTACCCAGTAACGGGCATTGCTGCCGTAAATAATTACCGCCGCATCTGCATAAGGGGTAACCGATTTTTGTAATTGCACGGCGGGGATAATACCGATAACACTTAAGCTTCCTAATAGGTAAACAAATGTGGTGATAAGCAACCCCAATAGTGTAGCCCTCGCCACATTTTTTTCGGGATTAGCAATACTCCCCGACGGAACGGTTGCGCTTTCAATGCCAATAAAGGCGAACATGGTCATGGTGGCAGTAGCCTGCAAAGCGCTGATCATGCTACCCCCGCTCTTGTTAAACGGACTGAAGTTTGCCGCCTTGATGAAAAACAAACCGCCAATAGCTATCAGCAATAGGGGTAGTACCTTCAAAATGGTGGTAGCCAGCTGCAGCTTTCCACCGGCAACTATGCCTAAAGTATTGATGTAAGCCAGCAGCCAGATGGAGCATAGCCCTGTACAAACCGCGACCATGCTGTTGCTTGCCAAAACCGGAAAAAAGGTACTCAGCGCGCTCACAAACGATATGGTGATGGCCGCGTTGGCGCAGGCCACGGCAAGGTAATATCCCCATGCTACCAAAAAACCTATAAAATCGCCAAGCCCGTTGCGGGTATACGCATACGGGCCACCTGTAGCGTGAGGCAGTAATTTGCTCAGGTTACTGAAAACTTTTGCCAGGAAAAACGAACCTATCGCCGAAAATACCCAGCCCAGCAAGCCAATGCTGCCAAAGCTGGCCATAGCTGCCGGCATCAGGAATATGCCCGCACCTATCATATTGCCTACTACAAGAGAGGTGCTGGTCCAAAGGCCTAATTTGTTTGGTTCGGGCATGGTGGTGATATTACAGGTTTTCGAGTTTGGTTATCCAGTTGTTGAAGCGGGGGCTTTTAGCTCTTATTTTTTCTAAACCGATACTTTCGGCTAAAATAGAACCATAAACAATTTTGTTGTACCCGTTAATTATACGGGCCAATCGGTACGAGGGAGCGTTTTGAGGCGTGTCGTTAATTAACTCCGGGTTTGGGTTGGCATTAATAGTTTGCTCTAACTCTGGTTTATTTACAAGTTCATCAGGCCGAAAATTATCCTCAAATATTTTGATATCATTAAATAACAACCCTTCAAATTCGTGTAATTGCAGATAGGGGATGAACCGATGACTGATAGAGACATCAATTGTTAAATGCATTGAGGTTTTGAGTAAATCCATCCTCTCATCTCTATGGATTATCCTCTTACATGCATCCCATTCTGGAAAAGCATGATTGTCATGGATACCATAATAATCAAGAAAAGTTGTTACGAAGGCTTCTTTGTCTTGTTTTAAATGATTCTCAATTTGCCCCTTCAGTGTTTTCCACGGCACAATTCCTCCACCTGATTTTTTTATAGTGGGAGATTGTAGATAAATTTCTTTTTTGTTGAAGTGGGGCTGAAGTACATCTTTGCAAAACTCCTGCTCGGTTTGGCCTTCACAAACAATTATAATTCTTTTCATAGTGTTTAGGGTTGGCCCCCTTCAATGATATTTCTTTGCCATAAATCGCCTATAGAATAATCTTCGAGCCAAACTGCCAGCTCTTCTTTTTGCAAGCGTTTAAATTCAGTATGTCCATCAACTTGATCAACGGTAATGATATCTTCTGCTTCAAAATGATTAACCAAATCTGATGATTGCGTTGCAACGATTACCTGTGAGCCTCTTTCTGCCGCGCTTTTGATCATGCCTGCCAATTTTGTAATAGCAAAAGGATGTAGCCCTAATTCAGGTTCATCGATGATGATACTCTTCCTTAATCTTGGTTGCAAGAATAGAGCAGATAATGCAATAAATCTGATAGTACCGTCAGAAAGGTCTGATGCCCCATAAATAGTTGAACTATATTTGTCTTGCCATTGTAGCCGAATATGGCCTTCTTCATTAGCTTGTAAAAAGAAGTCGGAAAAATAGGGCGCAACGCTTTGAATTGTTTTTACGATTCGATTGTATATAATGAAATCATTTTGCTTTATGTGGTGCAAAAATGAAGCGAGGTTTCTACCATCTTCATAAAATGTATAAGAACCATTTTGCACGTTACTCATTTGAGTAAATGGTGAGTTTTTTCCGGTTTCATGAAAATGATATTTTTTAAAACCGTTTAAATGCTCTCTTATATATTTTGCCCGAAAGCCCGGTGCAGTTTTTATAGAAGCTTCTAATTTGTACGAAGTGGAATCATATGGGTCGTCATTAAACCACAGTAACTCCTTTGTGAAAATAAAAGCATCGTCTTCTCCTCGAACGGTGAAAGAATAAGCGTTTGCGTGATTCTCAAAAGAGATCTCAGCGCTTATTTGAGGAGTTACTTTACTGCCCTGATATAAAAATCTTTCGGCACCACCGTTAAGTCCTATATATTCCCTAAGCGTTTGAGCGCTAACCCTATTTAAAAAATCGAAAAATGAAATAAAATTACTTTTGCCTGAGCCGTTAGCCCCAATTAAAATATTGATAGGTTTTAACTCAACTTTGGCCTCTTTAATGGATTTGTACCCTTTTATTTCAATATAGTCCATAAATACAAAGCTATCATTTAAATATTAACCGAGTTTAATTTACAAAATGATCTTGATTAATTGCGGATGTGAATAAGCGATTCGCCACGCCCCTCATCCTCTTTGATTGGTTCTTTTAAATCTTATTTTCCGCCCCCATTTTTTATAAACATTTAGCCATAAAATCTCTTTTATAGCTGGACTTGCTTGCTAAGCAACAATCTGGTTTAAGCAATAATCGGTATAACAGTAATGAAAAACAAAACAACCGCAGTCGGGATTTTACTGATCATGTGCGCGCTTTCTGTGATCAGTTTTAAAAATATCGGCATAAAAAGCAACCCGCCCGCCACCGATACCGCCAACGGCGGTTTATTCCTGCCCGGTAAGTTTAAAGCCGTTGTGGTGGTTGATAGTTTGGAAGGCCGGGCACGCCATATAGCCGTTAACAGCAACGGCGATGTTTATGTAAAACTCCGCTTCCCCGATTCGACGGGTGGGAATGTGGCGCTGCGTGACACCAATGGCGATGGTAAGGCCGATATCATCAAAAAGTTTGCAAATTATGAAGATAAAGGCCCTTACGGTACCGGTATGCGGGTACACAACGGCTATTTATATTTCAGCTCCGAAAGCAATGTTTACCGGGTTAAATTAAATCCCAATACATTGGTCCCCGATGCCCCTTTAGAGTTGATACTGCATGATGCCAACGCCCCGCATGAGCATGATGCCAAGCCGCTCGCCTTTGACGGTGCCGGGCATATGTATGTAGCTTACGGTGCGCCATCCAACGCCTGCCAGGTGCAAAACAGGGTACCGGGTTCAAAGGGGATCAAAGGCTGCCCGCTGTTGCAAACTTACGGCGGCATCTGGCAATTTGATGAGGCTAAGCCAAACCAAACCCAGGCCGATGGCATCCGTTATGCAACAGGGATGCGCAGTATTGTAGCTATGGATTGGAATACCGCCGATCATTGCCTGTATGTGGTAGCCCACGGGCGCGACGACCTTCGCCTGCAATTTCCCCAACTTTTTACCGCCTGGCAAAGCGCGGTATTGCCAGCCGAAGAATTTATCAAAGTAACCAAAGGTACCAATGTGGGCTGGCCTTATTATTATTACGATCCCATCAAAAAGAAGAAACTACTGAATCCCGAATATGGGGGCGACGGCAAAAAAGAGGGAGAAGGCGCAAAGTACACACAGCCTTTAATGGCTTTCGGCGCGCATTGGGCGCCGAATGATCTGCTGTTTTATACGGGCAATCAATTCCCGGCACGATATAAAAACGGGGCTTTCATTGCCTTTCATGGTTCAACAAACCGATCGCCATACCCGCAGGCCGGTTTTTTTGTATGCTTCGTGCCTTTTAAAAATGGCAAGCCAAACGCGCAATGGGAAATTTTTGCCGATGGCTTTGCGGGTAAAAATACGATAGTGAGTGTGAGCGAAGCGGTTTACCGGCCAATGGGTTTAGCTATGGGGCCTGATGGGTCGCTATATATCAGCGAAACCGAAAAAGGTAAAATCTGGAAGGTGAGTTATACCGGCAATAAAGCCCAATTTGGCCCATCCCAACTGGCTAAAATGGAGCAGCGTAAAAAGCTGCCCGGTTTCCGGCTGCCCGATGTAATGAAAAGTGATTTGCAAACCGGCATGCTTAAGGGCGGCGCTAAAATTTACGCCACCTATTGCGCCAGCTGCCATCAAAAAAATGGCAGGGGCGATGGCAATATGATTCCGCCGCTTGCCGGATCTGAATGGGTAACCGGTGGCAAGTTCATGGAGAAGGACCTGGCTATCCGCGTGTTGCTTAAAGGTTTAAACGGGCCTGTCAAGGTTAAAAACCGCCCCTACAACAGTGTCATGCCCAAACACGATTTTTTAAAGGATGCCGAGATAGCCGCCGTGCTAACCTATATACGTAACAACTTCGGGAATAACAGTAGTTTAGTTACTGCCTCGGAGGTAAAGAAGATGCGGGCCGAGGTAGCAAAGGATAAATAGTTATTACCGCATATTATAAACACAATTAAAAACCTATTTTAGAGTTTTTATACCAACAGTTAACTGATCTGAAAATTAATAAATGAGAAATTTATTCCCGCTAAAAAAGCTGGCCCTGATGGCCGGGCTTTGTCTTCCAATTCTTGCCGCCGCGCAGCAAACCACCAAATACAAACCCAACTGGCAGAACCTCGATCTGCAAACCGACTCGGTTTTCGGCATCAGCACCGAAAAAGCGTACAAAGAATTATTGCCAGGTAAAAAGCATGTAACCGTACTGGTTGCCGTAATTGACGGCGGCGTTGATATCGAACACGAAGACCTGAAAAAGGTGATCTGGAACAACCCCAAAGAAATTGCCGGGAATAAAAAGGATGACGACAAAAATGGATACATCGACGACTTGCATGGCTGGGATTTTATAGGTTCGGCTAAAGGGGATGTGCATTATGACAACCTGGAGCTTACCCGCATGGTGAGGATTTACAATGCCCGTTTTGCCAATGCCGATAGTACCAAACTAACAGGTAAAGACCTGGCCGATTTTAAAATGTACAGCAAGATGAAGGCCGAATTGAATAAAAAGACCACCGAGGCCCAGCAAACCTATGATATTATAAAGAGGTTTAATGGTTTGATAGATAATGTACTGGCTAAAATAGGTTCCAAAAACCCGGGCATTGCCGATATTGAAAAGTTTCAACCCGAAGGTGGTGCTGAAACATATGTTAAAAACGTTTTGCTGAAAGCCCTGCCCGATTTTAAAGATGTAGCCGATTTTAAGGAAAAGGAGCTTAAAGGGGGCATGGAGCATTTTAAAGAATTGCTGGATTATCATTTAAACCTCAACTTCAATTCGCGCGATACCGTAGGCGACAACTATGCTAATGTTAACGAGCGTAACTATGGCAACAATGATGTGGCCGGTCCGGATGCTGATCACGGCTCGCACGTAGCTGGTATTATCGGCGCGGTAAGGGATAACAATATCGGTATCATGGGCGTGGCCAATGATGTAGCCATCATGTCGGTACGTACGGTGCCCAATGGCGATGAACGCGATAAAGACGTAGCCAACGCCATCCGTTACGCTGCGGCCAACGGCGCTAAAGTAATTAACATGAGCTTTGGCAAAGGTTATTCATACAACAAAAAAGCAGTTGATGAAGCCGTTAAATTTGCCATGAAAAAAGATGTGTTATTGATTCACGCAGCGGGCAATGAAAACGAAAATACGGAGGTTGAGCTGAACGTACCTAACCGTACTTATGAAGATAAAAGCGGTACCGCCAATGCCTGGATAGAAGTTGGCGCATCGGGCCCGATGGATGATGCTACGTTAAAAGCATCATTCTCCAACTATGGCAAAACCAGTGTTGATGTGTTCGCGCCGGGCGTGGCTATTTATTCCACTACCCCTAAATCAACCTATGCCGAGCATGATGGCACCAGCATGGCAGCCCCGGTAGTAACCGGTTTGGCAGCGCTGATCCGTTCTTATTATCCAAAGCTTACGGCATTGCAGGTAAAGGAGATCATCCTGAAATCGGTAGTGAAAATATCGCATAACGTAGAAATTAAGGATGGCAATAATAAAAAAGAGGTTCCCTTTACTGATATTTGTGCAACCGGCGGCGTTGTTAATGCTTATAACGCGCTTAAGCTGGCAGCCACTTATTAGTAAAACCTTAATATGAAAAACAACATCTGCCGGGTAATAGCCTGTGCTTTTTTGCTGATGGCAAGTTTTAATTTAAACACCTCGGCACAAACGGTAACAACCAAAATATCCGGCGGATGGATAAAGGGCATTGAAGAAGGGCCAACATTGGTGTTTAAAGGCATACCTTATGCCAAAGCGCCTGTTGGCCCTTTGCGTTTTATGCCGCCACAGCCGCCATCCCCCTGGAAAGACACCTTATCCTGCCAAAAATTCGGCAGGATGGCCGCGCAGGGCGGTACCGAATTGAAAGGAAGTGAAGATTGCCTTTCACTAAATGTTTACACCCCCACTACAGATAGAAATGCCAGACTGCCCGTACTGGTTTGGGTACACGGCGGTTCGCTTACCGGCGGTTCGGGAATGGGTATGAACGGGCACGCCTTTGCCGATGATGACAGCGTGGTAACAGTCACCATTAATTACCGGCTCGGTGTTTTCGGCTTCATGTACCTGGGCGATGTTGACAAAGCCTACAAAACCTCGGGTAATAACGGTTTACTTGACCTGATCATGGCCCTGAAGTGGATCAAACAAAATATTGCCGCGATGGGGGGCGATGCCTCGCGGGTTACGGTAATGGGCGAATCGGCAGGCGCTAAATTAACCAGTTCCCTGCTTGCCACTCCCCTGGCAAAAGGGTATTATTACCAGCAGGTGCTGGAAAGCGGCGGGGTGCAATGCATCCGCGATTCGGTTACTGCTAAAGCAATACGGCAACGCCTGATGAACGAACTTGGCGTTAGCAAACCGGCCGAACTGCTCCATATTTCCGCAGAAAAACTGATAGCCGCGCAATCAAAAATTGCCAATGGCGCGCAGGGCACTAATTATTGGGGCCCCGTGAGCGATGGCCTTGTTATTGACGGTGATGCCTACAAGGCGGTGCAAAAAGTTAACAACAATAAAGCCCGCTTCATTATTGGCACCAATAAGTTTGAAAGCAAAATGTTTATGGGTTTCGACAAAAGGCTTAATAAACCCGATAGCACGGTGCTTTATGGCTGGTTTGGCGATAATTATCCCTATGTTTTAACCGCTTATCAAACCGAGGCTAAAAAAACAGGTGCAGACAGCGCCGCGCTTAAAGTACTAACCCAATACATGTACCAGATGCATAGCTACCGCCTGGCCAACAAATTGGCGCAGGCAGGCAACCATGTATGGGTGTACCGCTTTGATTACAAAAGCGACGGCACAGGCGCAACCCATGCCGATGAACTGGCTTACCTGTGGTTTAACCCGCGCCAGAATAAATTCAACGATACCGAAAAACAACTGGCAGCCCAGATGCACCATAACTGGGTTAATTTTATAAAGGGACAGGTACCCGGCGAAGTAAGCGGGAAAACCTGGCCCCATTTTGTAGCAGGCGAAAATAATATTGTAGTTTTTGATGCAGTTTCGGCGCCGGTGCAGTTAAGCAGCGTTTATAATGACAATGCCAGCCCGTCGGCCTGCTTTGTGCTGAAGCGATGAATTGCAGCTATTATAAGTGTTTTCACCTCAATGAAATGACATTTTTTTGGGGATGCCTGGCAGTTATCGATAAACAGCAGATCACAAACAAGTGAGCATATTTCACTTCAAATACCCGCCAATCTGTAAATCCTCCATTAAACCGATGTGTTTTGGTTCCCAGCCCGTAACCTCGCTTGTTTTGGCTGATGAAGCTTCGCAGCCCATACCCGCGAAATAGCTAAACCATCCAAAATGAGCGGCAATGTCATCGCCGGTTTTGCTTTCAACCGGCAGGTGTAGCCCTTCGCCGATAGCTTTTGCTATTTCTTTAAAAGGGAAGCCTTCTTCGGCAACGGCGTGGTAGTTTCTCAGCGCCGGTTTTTGCTCAATAATTAATCGGTAAAGCACTGCGGCGTCCTGCCGGTGAACGGCTGGCCAAAGGTTAGCGCCATCATTGATATAGGCCGAAACGCCTTTTTCTTTAGCCATGTTGATGATCATCGGTACAAAACCATGGTCGCCGGCATCGTGCGTTGTTGGCGGCAGCCTTAAAATATAGGCATTTACGCCTTTCGCCTGCGCGGCGCGGGCCGCTTCTTCTGATGCCAGCCGTGGTACGGTTGCCGACGTCGCTGATGGGTTTTCATCTTCGGTTACTTTATGGTCGATTCCGTTAAACAAGCCGATGCCCGAAGTTACCACCAGCGGTCGGTCTGTCCCTTCCAATACCGAGGCTATGGCTTCTATCACCTGCCTGTCGGTTTCGCAGTTATCCTTAAATTTTGAAAAATCGTGATTAAAGGCGGTGTGGATCACCGCGTCGCAAACAGCTGCGCCGTTTTTTATACTTTCCAGGTCGTACAGGTCGCCGCGGTGCACTTCGGCGCCCAAGGCGGCCACTTTTTCGGCGCCGGCATCCGAGCGAACCATACCCAATACCTGGTGCCCGGCTGATAATAATTCTTTAACAATTGCAGAGCCTACAAATCCCGAAGCTCCTGTAACAAATACACGCATAGGTCGATTAAATTTTGTGAGCTACAAAATTGACCTGAAACGGCGCGAAAAACAAGGTCATTTGACCATAGTTTAAAATCGTAGCAACTGATCGCGCCTTAACCTGGTAAGTGTTTTAATGGAGACACCGAGGTAAGCCGCTATCATTCGTAAAGGCAAACGTGACAACAGGGTTGGATAGGTTTTTAAAAAATCCTCGTATTTTTCTTCGGGCGTACCGCTCAGGGCGGTTAAAATTCGCTGGCGGCTGTTGTAAATATTCCTGGAAATGAGTTGTTGGGAATGCTGCTTAAATGCAGGAACGCCTGCAACCAGGCCATCAAAATCGTCTTTGTTCCATAATACAACCTCGCTTGGCTCAATAGCAGCTATATTGTATTTGGCCGGTTGCCGGCTATCGTAGCTCTCAACATCCAGTGTCCAGCTGTTTTCCGGCGAAAATTGAAGGATGTGCTCGCTGCCATCTTCCTTAACAGCGAAGTTCCTTAAGATCCCACTTGCCACAAAAATTTTTTGACGGCAAACTTCGCCTGCGCTAAGCAGAGCTTCATTGCGTTTCAATTTTCGTTCGATTGCCAGATCAAGGATCCGGTTGATCTCCTCATTAGCGAGTTGGGTATGTTGGCGAAGATAATTTTCGAAAGTTCCTTTCATCGGTAATATCAAAAATACGGAAGATGGCGGCCAGGCGCAAGCCAGCCCCCTCTAAATCTCCCCCGGTTGGGGAGACTTTCTTAAGGCCCTCCCTTCCGGGGAGGGTTTGGGAGGGGCCGGAGGGGCATACACCCACATCAACAAATGCTTTTGCTGTTTTCTCAACAAAGCATCTACCACCTTCATCGTATGATTAGATACAGCCGGGCAGCCCCAGCCTTCTGGCGTTCCATTAGGATAAACTTCGGCCTCGGCAACGTGCTCCCATGAGTGAAAAACGATCTGCCTGGCCAGCGCGTTGTTATTTGTACGCTCCAATCCGGTTAAATAATATTTTACATGGATACCCCAGGCGCTGTAAGCCCGGCCATCTACCTGGTACTTACCCAATGCAGTGCAATGACTTCCATCCTGATTGCTAAAAGCAGGTTTATCCTTCGACCATACGCCGCTCCATGGGTTTCGGCCGCAGCCATGGCTTACCAGGCCGGTTAGCAGTGTATCGTTTTTCTTAAAATCCCAAACTGCAAAACGCTTAACGCCCGATGGCAGGCTCATATCAATCAAAATACAATAACGGGTATTGAAGCCGCGCTGCCTGCAGAAAGCCAGGCTTTGTTTGGCTTTTATTTTAAGCTGCCTGATGTCCAGTCGCGGTGGGCTGGCTTTGGCTTTAATGCAGTAAATACCAAAGAATATGAGCAGGAAAAAAGCTTTGAATTTCAATTGTAACAGGTTTTTGATTTGTAAACCTACAAAACGCATTTTTATTACAATAAAGCTATCTTGGTGCATGAAAATTTTTATTTCGATAGCGTTTATATTGTTATTGTTCAGTTGTTCATCTAAGCCGGAGGGGCCGGTTGTGATCATCAGCCTCACCAGCGATAAAAAATCATTGCAAATAAAAGGCTTCGATGCGGCGGTAATTAATGATATCGCCCGCGACTCATCCTCCGGGGCCTGGCAAACATTGATGCCCGTTTACAAGATGCCGGCCGATACCGATCTTAAAAACCTGCAGCAGGTACAACCGGGGCGTTATACTATTAATAATAACATAGTTGTTTTTACTCCCGATACGGCATTCGCTACACCACAAAGCTATTTTTTGCGTTACTATGATTTTGACAAGGGCTCAACCCTTACCGATCTGATAAAAAGCAGGAGCAAGCCGGGGGCTTTACACTATAGCGATTTGATTTTTAAGCCATAAACTATCTAATTGGTTGAAAATTTAATATTTTTGATTATATTTGCAACCGTTAACAAAAGAGGGGGCAATTAGTCCCCTCTTTTATTTTATCAATCAAAATTATTTTGTTTAAAAACACCGGTTGGTAATGAATATTGAAAAAAGGGTAAAAGAACTGGTTGAAGAGAAATTGGCAGATAAGCCGGATTTGTTTATTGTGGATATTAAAATGCACAGTAACGGCAAACTGATCATTCTGCTTGATGGCGATCATGGTATCGGCATTGATGATTGTGTAAAGGTAAGCAGGCATGTAGGTTTCCATCTGGAAGAGGAAAACGTGATAGAAACCGCCTATAACCTCGAGGTTTCATCGCCGGGTATTGATTATCCGCTCTCGTCGCCAAGGCAATACGCTAAAAATGTTGGGCGTAAGCTTGGCATAAAAATGAAGGATGGGGCTAAACGCGAAGGCATATTGAACAGCCTTACCGAAGATGCCATCACCATTGAAGAAACAGTAAAAGAAAAAGGGAAAAAAGCGCAGGTTATGGAAAGCGTGATCCCGTTTGAGCAAATAACAGAAACAAAGGTTTTAATATCATTTAAGTAAAAAATGAGCAATATTAATTTAATTGATTCTTTTCAGGAATTTAAAGATTTCAAGAACATTGACCGCCCTACCATGATGAGCGTACTGGAAGACGTTTTCAGAAGCATGATCAGAAAAAAATACGGTACGGACGAAAATTGCGACGTAATTGTGAACACCGATAACGGTGACCTTGAAATATGGCGTACACGTAAGGTAATGGAAGACGGCTTTAGCGAGGATGACGACCTGGAGATTGAATTAGCCGAAGCTCACCTTTACGATGCCGACCTGGAAGTGGGCGACGATTATATCGAGCAGATCACTTTGGAGAGCTTTGGCCGTCGTGCTATCTTAGCCGCGCGTCAAACCCTGGTATCTAAAATTTTAGAATTAGAGAAAGACGAGATCTTTAAAAAATACAAAGACCGTGTTGGTGAAATTGTTACCGGCGAGGTTTACCAGGTTTGGAAAAAAGAAACCCTGGTGCTTGACGACGAAGGCAACGAGCTTTTATTGCCAAAAACAGAGCAGATCCCGGCCGACTACTTTAAAAAGGGCGACAGTGTGAAAGCCGTTGTGCATAAGGTAGATATGCTGAACAGCAACCCGAAAATCATTATTTCGCGTACTGCGCCCGAGTTTTTACAGCGTTTGTTTGAGCTGGAAGTTCCGGAGATTTTTGATGGTTTGATCACGATCAAGAAAATTGTTCGCGAACCGGGCGAGAGGGCAAAGGTAGCTGTAGAATCGTATGACGACCGTATCGATCCGGTAGGTGCCTGCGTGGGTATGAAAGGCTCGAGGATCCATGGTATTGTGCGTGAGTTGAAAAACGAAAATATCGACGTGATCAACTTTACCAACAACGTTCAATTATATATTCAGCGTGCGTTATCGCCTGCTAAAATCACTTCTATTAAGTTAGATGATGAGAAAAAGACAGCCGCGGTGTACCTCAAACCCGACCAGGTTTCGTTAGCGATCGGTCGTGGCGGTCACAATATTAAACTGGCAGGAAAATTGACAGGTTATGAAATTGACGTTTACCGCGAAGCTGATGAGCATGATGAAGACGTGGATATCGAAGAATTCTCGGATGAAATTGACAGCTGGATCATTGACGAGTTTAAACGCATTGGTTTAGATACCGCCAAGTCGGTTTTAGCCTTAACCGTTGGTGAACTGGTAAAACGCACCGATTTAGAGGAAGAAACTGTAAAAGAAGTGTTATCGATATTAAGTGCGGAGTTTGAATAATAATAAGCAAAATTAAAATCGTATTTTTGCACCCGAATAAGCAGAGAAAGTAAGCAATATTAAATGTCAGAAGACAAATCCATAAAATTAATTAAAGCAGTAAAAGAACTGAACATTGGCATGGGTACCCTTGTCGATTTTTTAGCTACCAAAGGATATAAAGTTGATAAGCATCCGATGGCCAAGCTGGATAACGACATGTACAGCGCCCTGTTGAAGGAATTTGCTGTTGACAAAAGTATTAAGGAGGAAGCTAAGCAGATCAGTATCGGAAAGATAAGGAAAGAAGAGCCTGCTGCACAGATTCCTGAAAAGCCGGTTGAAAGCCGCCGTTCGCGCGATTTTGAGAACGAAGAGATACTGATTAAGAACGCGGGGCAATTTGCACAGCCACAGGTTGAGAAACCCAAAGCGGCTGAACCGGCTGCTCCGGCAGCACAGGCCCCTGCACGTTCTGAAGAGCGCAATGACGTATTACCTGGTGTTAAGGTTGTCGGAAAGATAGACCTTAACAACCTGAATGCTAAACCACAGCCGCAGGCTCCAAAACCTGCCGATAAGCCTGTGGAAGTTGTTAAACAGCCCGAGCCTGTGGCAGCTGCGCCCGCCCCGGCACCTGTTGAGCCCAAAGTTGAAGCTCCAAAACCGGTAGCCACGCCTGAGCAGCCTAAGGTTGAAACACCTAAAGCGCCGATTGCCGAAGCGCCAAAGGCAGAAGAGCCGAAAGCACCGGTTGTAGAAAAAGCACCGGTTGTTCAAACACCGGCTCCTGCAGCCCCAGCTGCCCCTGCCGAAACACCGGCCCCGGCTGATGATAACCAGGAACCCGATGTGATTCGCGCTAAGGCCGAACGTTTAACCGGGCCCAATATTATAGGTAAGATCCAGTTGCCGGTTAACGCGCCAAAACGCAACCCGGTAGCTTCATCAAACGCCAATAATAACCAGGCCGATCATAAACGCAAACGCAAGCGTAAAGATAACCAGGGAGGCCCGCAGCAAGGTGGTGGTAACCACCCGCACGGGCAGCAGGGCGGAAACAACCAGCAAGGCCAGCAGGGTGGTGGTGGTACCATCAACCCTAACCGCCCGGATTTCAGGAACCGTACACATGGCGCACCCGGAAACAGTGCCCCAGGGCAAGGTGGCGGTCACCATGGTGGCGGAGGCCATCACGGAGGTGGCAACCGTCCGGATTTCAGGAACAACCGTAACAACCCGCCGCAAAGCACAACACCGAAGGAAGAACCTTCAGAAAAAGATATACAAGACCAGATTAAGGCTACCCTTGCACGCTTAAGCGGCGCGGGTAAATCGGGCAAATTTGCACAGCGTGCAAAATTCCGTCGTCAGAAACGTGATGATGTTGCCGCGAGCGCCGAAGAACTGGCAATGGAACAGGAACTTCAATCAAAAGTATTGAAGGTTACCGAGTTTGTAACCGCCAACGAATTGGCCAGCATGATGGATGTATCTGTAACTCAGATCATCTCAACCTGTATGAGCCTGGGTATGTTCGTGTCCATTAACCAAAGGCTTGATGCCGAAACACTTTCAATTGTAGCCGACGAGTTTGGTTACCAGGTTGAATTTGTGAAACCGCAGGATGAGGAAGCCAACCTTGACCAACCCGATGATCCGGAAGATTTGAAGCCACGCGCTCCTATTGTAACCATCATGGGTCACGTTGACCACGGTAAAACCTCGTTGCTGGATTTTATCCGCAAAACCAATGTAATTGCCGGCGAGGCGGGTGGTATTACCCAGCACATCGGCGCTTATGAGGTGACCTTGCCGGGCGATAAAGGAAAGATCACCTTCCTGGATACACCGGGTCACGAGGCGTTTACCGCCATGCGTGCCAGGGGTGCCCAGGTTACGGACATCGTTATCATAGTAATAGCTGCCGACGATAGCGTGATGCCGCAAACCCGCGAGGCCATCAACCACGCGCAGGCCGCAGGTGCACCGATCATCTTCGCCTTCAACAAAATTGATAAGCCGGGCGCCAATGCCGATAAGGTAAGGGAACAACTATCGGCCATGAATATTTTAGTTGAAGAGTGGGGCGGTAAATACCAATCGCAGGAAATATCGGCCAAAACAGGCTTGAATGTCGACCTTTTATTGGAAAAAGTATTGCTTGAAGCCGAGATCCTTGAGTTGAAAGCCAACCCTAATAAACGTGCCGTAGGTACGGTTATTGAAGCCGCGCTTGATAAAGGCCGTGGTATTGTAACAACCGTTTTGGTACAGGCAGGCCGCTTAAAGGTGGGCGACCCGATATTGGCCGGCTGCTACAGCGGGCGTGTAAAAGCGTTAACTAACGAACGTGGCCAGCGTGTAGATTCGGCCGGGCCGTCAACCCCGGTGCAGGTTTTAGGTATGCAGGGCGCTCCAACCGCGGGCGATAAGTTCAACGCGCTGGAAAGCGAAGTTGAGGCACGTGAAATTGCCAACAAACGCCTACAGTTACAACGCGAGCAGGGCTTACGGACCCAGAAACACATTACCCTTGATGAGATCGGTCGCCGTTTGGCAGTTGGTAACTTTAAAGAACTTAACATCATTGTTAAAGGTGACGTGGATGGTTCGATCGAGGCTTTGTCAGATTCGTTACTGAAACTATCTACCGAGCAGATCCAGGTGAATATCATCTCGAAAGCCGTAGGTCAGATTTCCGAATCAGACGTATTGCTGGCTACAGCTTCCGACGCGATCATTATCGGTTTCCAGGTACGCCCATCAACAGGAGCGCGTAAACTGGCCGAAGCCGAGCAGATAGATATCAGGCTTTATTCGATCATTTACGATGCGATCAACGAGATTAAAGCGGCGATGGAAGGCATGCTTGCGCCAACCTTTGAAGAGAAGATTGTGGCTAACGTAGAGATTCGCGAAACCTTCAAGATCAGCAAAGTTGGTACTATTGCAGGCTGTATGGTATTGGATGGTAAAATTAGCCGCAACAGCAAAATCCGTATCATTCGTGACGGTGTGGTAATTTACACCGGCGAACTGGCTTCATTGAAACGCTATAAAGATGACGTTAAGGAAGTAAGCGCAGGTTACGAATGTGGTTTGAACATCAACAACTTTAACAATATTGAAGTAGGCGATATTGTTGAAGCTTACGAAAACGTAGAAGTTAAACGCAAGCTGTAAATTTTAACAGCATTAAATATTAATGAAAGGGCTTATCTGAAAAGATAGGCCCTTTTTATGGATATTTGGGATAAAACTGAGAAGAGTATAGGGTTGTTATCACCCTCAAAGGGCGCTCCAGCTTACCTTATGCAACTACTTGCTTTAGATGATCAATTAATCCCAGATGCCGTTTTGCGCGGTGAATATTACCGGTTCGCCGCCGGTTACCATAATGGTATGTTCGTGCTGGGCAACATAACCGCCTTTATTACCGGTCAAAGTCCAGCCATCGGCCTGTGTATCTGCAATGGTTGATTTGGTTGAAATAAAAGTCTCTATCGCTACTACCGAGTTCTTTTTAAATCGGGTGGTATTATACTTATCACAATAGTTGGCTATTTCGTGCGGTTCTTCGTGAAGGCTGCGACCAACGCCATGCCCGGTAAGGTTTTTAATTACAGTGTAACCGGCTTTTTTTGCCTCCGTTTCTATCAGTTTGCCAATCTCCGAAATTCTTACGCCGCCTTTAATATTGCTGATAGCTTTTCTGAGGATGGCTTTAGATGCTTCCACCAGTTTGCCATGGCCGTGGATATCTTCGCCCAACACAAATGATCCGCCGTTGTCGGCCCAGTAGCCGTTCAGTTCGGCAGAAACGTCGATGTTCACCAGGTCGCCTTCCTGCAGGATCGTTTCTTCAGAGGGGATGCCATGCGCTACCACGTTATTCACGCTGATACAAGTGTAGCCAGGGAAATTATAGGTTAAAAATGGAGCAGATTTAGCGCCCATTTGCGCCAGTAATTCGCCGCCATATTCGTCAAGTTCCTTTGTAGAGATGCCCGGTTTGGCGTATTCGCGCATTTTACGAAGTGTAATAGCTACAGCATCACTGGCCAGCTGCATACCTGTTTTTTCGTTATCGGTGGAGATTGACATGATCGAATTATTTAATCTTCAAAGATAAGGAATATTAAAAACGGAAGGGTTGGAGGAGTGTCAAAGATTTCGGAGCGCTTAATGCCTGGCCGCAAATAGAAGTTAAAAAAATATTCATCTGTGCTTGCAGGTTAAATTCCTTTTTGTAACTTTGAATAACAAAGTACTTTTAATGAAACAAGAAGATATTCATGCAGAATTGAGTTCTATCCGAAACCTGATGGAGCGGTCGGCCAAATTTATTTCGCTTAGCGGGCTTTCGGGCGTTATGGCCGGCATCTACGCGCTGATAGGTGCAGGCGTAGGTTCTGTATTGCTTAAACAGGAGTATGCAGCCGTCAGAAACTTCCATAGCTATAGCGAAGAGTTGCTGATTATTAAACTGTTTTTAACCGCGTTTGCGGTACTTGTACTTTCAATCGGAACGGGGATCTGGCTCTCTGTACGTAAGGCAAAGCGAAACGGGCAGCCATTTTGGAACACCGGCAGCAAACGCCTGCTTGTTAGTATGGCCGTCCCGCTGGTAAGCGGCGGGTTGTTTACCTTCATTCTTATTTATCGTGGCTATTATGGTATAGTAGCTCCCGCCACGCTTGTATTTTACGGGATGAGCCTCGTAGCCGGCAGCCATTATACCTATTCGGGCGTAATGAGCCTCGGAATATTGGAGATTTTATTAGGTTTGCTGTGTGCCGTGATGCCGGGATACGGCTTAATATTTTGGAGCGTCGGCTTTGGCGTACTGCACATTATTTACGGCACAGTAATGCATTTTAGATACGATAAGTGAATATATCATTAGAACAGTTTGATAAAGCCTTTGAAAACCGGATCCGCCTGCAAATTATGAGCGTATTGGTTGCCAACGAAAGCTATGATTTCAATTCGCTTAAAGAGTTGCTTGACCTTACCGACGGTAACCTGGCATCACACCTGAAAGCGCTTGAAAAAGAAGAGTATATCCAGGTGCAAAAAAGCTTTATCGGCCGTAAGCCCAATACGCGTTACCTTGCCTCCGAAAAAGGCCGTGCAGCGTTCAGGCTGCACCTGCTCGCACTCGAAAATTTGATCAGGCAACAAAAGCTGTAATTTTTTTATCCATAAACTTTGAAATACAAAGTACTTTTAATTAAAACAATGAAAAATATCCTCAAAACCCTGTCCCATAACAAGGTTATTAAAACAGGCCTAATCCTAATCACTATATCTGCCGGATTCTTCTGTATTGGAGAGTCCGGCCTTTTTAAGCTTACCGACGGTACGGCGTTCGGGGCTTTCGGTATTAATTATCTCCTTTCGCTTGTCTTTTTCTTTGTTATACTCTGTAACAAAGGCTTTAAAAGCCTGCAAAATTGGGCGTTGTTACTGGTGCTGTGGTTTATCAGCGCCTTTGCCCTTAACAGGAGCATGAATGTGTTTGACAATTCGGTGCCCTGGCTGTGCGCGGTGATCTGGCTCTCCTCGCTCGGGCTCATTTTTTCTGTTTTTTGGGATGATCTGGGCAGGATCGGGAAACACTTAGTGGTGTTTTTACTTGGGATAGCCTTGCTGTTGTTTATTTATTACAGCGTTTATCTTATTTCATTGTACATCGTAAGCGTTTTCGGCATCATAGCGCTGGGGATATCGCTGCATAGTTTTGTGCCTGTGGGGCTGACCATCATAACCGTTAAAATATTGCGCCAAACGCTGAAAGACGGCCGCTCGTTAAAAATCGCACTCGCGGCGGGCGTAGCAATCCCGCTGGTAGCCTGTGGGGTATTTACCTGGCAATGGAAAAGTATCGATAAGCAAATTAACCTCGCAATCAATCATAATACCCTTGCCGAAGGAAAGCTACCCAACTGGATTGTAGTAGCCCAAAACATTCCTAAAAATGAAATGGCGCAAAAGATAATTAAAGCCGGGATTGTTTATACCACGGTAAACCTGAACGGTAACTGGTTTTGGCGCGACTGGCAGCATGCATCATTTGATGAACCTAAAAAACACGATCCGCTTATAGTAATAGCCAGTTTATTTGGCGGTGGGCTTAGTCTTGACGAAGGCGACCGCATTAAAATACTGGAGGCGATGTACGATTCGCGCCACCAGGCACAGGAGCGCTTATGGAACGGCGACAAATTGAAAACGGCCAGCGTGTTAACCAACATCCAGCTTTTTCCGGAATATCGCCTCGCCTACACCGAAAAAACACTTACCATTCATAACGATGAAACCCGGGGTTGGGGTGAGCGGGGTGAAGCCATTTATACCTTTCATCTTCCCGAAGGATCTGTTGTAAGCTCGTTATCATTATGGATTAACGGGAAGGAGGAAAAATCGAGACTTACTACCAAGGCTAAAGCCGATTCGGCGTATCACCAGGTTGTAGGTGTTGAACAGCATGATCCATCGGTACTGCATTGGCAGGAAGGGAATACGGTAAGTGTGCGCATTTTTCCATGCACACCCCAGGAAAACCGCAGGTTTAAAGTGGGTATAACCAGTCCGCTTTTAAAGCAGGGCGATATGCTAAGCTACCAGGGCGTTTATTTTGACGGCCCGCCGGCTGCCGGCGCTACCGAAACCATCCAGGTATCGTTTAACAAAAAACCTGAAGGCCTGAGCATGCCGGGGTTCAACGATACCGGCAATAACACTTACATGGCCGACAGAACCTACCAACCGGATGAACAGATCACTTTTAAAGCCCCGCCGCTTGCCATTACCCCATTCGCTTTTGCGGGGCATGGTTACCGGTTAAAAGAATATCAGCCGCAAACCAGGGCTTTTAACCCCGAACGGATCTACCTCGATTTGAATGCGCAGTGGACCTTTGGCGAGCTTTTAGAACTTTGGCCGGCAATTAAAAACAAAAAGGTATACTATTATGATGGTAAGTTGGAAAAATTAACCGCTGATAACTTTGAACAGGTTTACAACAGGATGAGCAAGCTTAATTTCAGCATATTCCCTGTAAACGAGATTAAACATCCCGAAACGGCTTTACTGATTACTAAAGGGTCTGAAGCTTCGCCCAATTTACGCGATTTGGATGAATCGGAATTTGGAAAGTCGCTCACTGCTTATTTACCTAAAGCCGCGCCTATACAGTTGTATAACATCGGCGCCAACCTAAGCCCCTATTTAAAAGCGCTGAAAGAGATGCGGGTATTTGATTATAACAATGGCGATATGGCCCTGCTGCAAAATTATCTGGCAAAGCACCGGTTCATTAACCGTCAGGAAGATTCGGCCCATGTAGTTATAGCGCAAGCCGGTTTGATGATTGAGCAAACAACCGATACTTTAACCACCGGTAAGGCCCCCGATCACCTGTTGCGGCTGTTTGCCTATAACGATATTATGAAAAAGGTTGGTCCGCATTATTTTGATAAAACGTATGTGCAGCCCGATATTATTGACGAAGCCAACCAGGCTTTCATTGCCTCGCCGGTATCGAGCCTGATTGTATTGGAAAGCCAGGAAGACTACGACCGTTTCGGGATCGAGGCTAATAAAAACAGCCTGCAAAATGCCTCGGCCAAATCATCGGGCGCGGTGCCCGAACCCGGTGAGTGGCTGCTGATCCTGGTAGTGGTTGCAGTGATTAACTTTTTGGTATACAAATACAAATATGTTCAGCCGGAGTTATAAATTGCCGGGGTACGTACCCTTTAAATTAACCGGCAGCAACCTGCTGATTAATTGCTGCTGGTTAATTTATATAGCAATAACTGCAAGGTTATGCCTCACCTATTTTAAATGGAATGCCGAAATGCTATTGGGATTGGCACTGATCCCATACATATGTAAGGTAAAACGGGGCGGGCTTTCGCTAAGATACCTGGCGCCTGCTTTACTATTTATCGTTATTGCCGTTCGTGCGCCGGTTAACACCAACCTGTTTTTAGCCCTGTTGTTTTGCGGCCTGTTGTTTTTTGAAAACCTGAAAGGTAAGGTAAGCCCGGTGCTTTTATTGTTGCTGGTGCTTATTTCGCCAGCTTTTGGGTATATCAGCAATACCTTCAGTTTTCCGCTCAGGATCTGGCTGAGCGAAGTGGCCGCAACCCTGCTTCATATTATGGGTATAGCCGCACAGGCATCGGGCAATCTAATCAGCGTTAATGGTGCTGAATTTTCGGTTGATGAGGCTTGTGCCGGTTTACACATGCTGGCCGTATCATTTATAACAGGCCTGTTTATGATAGCGCACTACCAGCAGCAAACGGCAAAACAACTGCACCTGATGTGGATGGTGTTGGTATTGGTGCTTACGTTTACGCTAAACATAGCGTGCAACCTTTGCCGTATTTTGCTGCTGGTTATTTTTAAAATAGGCGCCGGAACACCAATGCATGATGTAACCGGCATTGTTTGCCTGCTGGTGTACGTAGTGCTGCCCCTGCTGGGCCTGCATGCATTGGTATTGAAACGGACTGATAAACCTTACATCGATACGAGGTTTCACAGCGCCGTAAGGCTGGTACCTGATGAGCTGCGCTTCCCGGTTATCCATTTAGTTTTTGCAGGCTTGCTGCTGTTTATTATGTTCAATATAAAAACGGCTAACAGCCTGGCTAATCAAAGCCAAAGCAATATCAGCCTGAATGGTTATCAGAAAAAAATACTGGAAAGCGGCGTAATCCAGTTTGAAAAAGCCGGTGTGTTAGTTTATGTAAAACCCTCGCTCTTTTACGGTCCTGAACACGACCCCATGATTTGCTGGCAGGGAAGCGGCTACGTTTTTGGTAAAATTAAAAAGCAGTTGGTAGCGGGCAGGGAGGTTTATTCGGGGGTATTAATGAAAGCCAAAGATAAAATTTATGCGGCCTGGTGGTTTGATAATGGCAGCCTGAAAACCATTAACCAATTTAAATGGCGATGGGAGGCAGCCACAAGCGGAAAACAGTTTTACCTGATAAACGTAAACGCTGCAAGCGAAGCGGCCTTATGGGCACAGGTTAAGAGGCTGCCCCCAATAAGGCCGTCGCTTTGATGTCGGATTTTGGGGAAAATACGACGGTTAATTTCGGATTGCACCAATTTTAAAGCCGGATTTTTAGAATTTGCTATGTGTCCTGTTAATCCCTTAATTCCCCCAGATTCGTGTTCAGACAATTTTATTCACCTTTAAAATCGGCTTTTCTTTTCTCTAAAAAGGCAGCCACCCCTTCTTTAAAATCTTTAGTGCCGAAGCATTTTCCAAATTCGGTGATTTCGGTTTCATAGCCGTTAATGCCATAGGTATCAGCATCGTTTACGCAGCGGATGGCAGCAGCGAGCGCCAATGGGGCGCGTGTTAAAATTTTGTTTAAAATTTCTTCGGCTTTTGGTAATAGCTCATCTGCGGTAACAACATGCGTAACCAGGCCGTATTGCAGGGCGTCTGCGGCGGTAATCATATCGGCGGTTAGGATCATTTCCAGGGCTTTGCCTTTCCCCACCAGTTGGGTAAGGCGCTGGGTGCCGCCATAGCCCGGCACCAGGCCAAGTGTAACTTCGGGCAAACCCATTTTAGCGTTTTCGGCGGCTATCCGGATATGGCAGGCCATGGCCAATTCCAGGCCCCCGCCTAACGCGAACCCGTTAATAGCGGCAATAACGGGTTTACCGCCGTTGGCTATCAGGTTAAAAACTTCGGTATGCCCGGTGCGGGATAAGGCTGTGCCCCCGGCTACATCAAGCCCGGCAAATTCGCTGATATCGGCGCCTGCCACAAATGCTTTCGGCCCGGCGCCGGTTATGATGATACCGCCGGTTTCAGGGTCGGCAAAAGCATCCGAAAAAGCGTTATGCAGTTCGGTAAGCGTGGCTTTGTTCAACGCATTCAGTTTGGCTTCGCGATTTATGGTGATATACCTGATCCGGCCTTTATCGGTTATTTTTAAATTTTGAAATTCCATAGGTAATTAAAAATTGCGGTGTTCATGTACCCATCGGGTTATGTAATTAACAATATCGCCGGTGCTGGTACCGGGGGGAAAAAGCTCCCCTACGCCAAGTTTTTGCAGTTCCTGCATATCGTCGTGCGGAATAATACCTCCGCCGGTTAGCAATACATCATCCATTTTCTTCTCTTTAATAAGTTTGATGATGCGCGGAAAAACCGTCATGTGCGCGCCCGAAAGTATTGAAATACCGATGGCATCAACATCTTCCTGGAGGGCCGTATTCACTACCATTTCGGGTGTTTGGCGCAGGCCGGTATAAATCACTTCCATACCGGCATCGCGCAGCGAGGTGGCAATAATGCGCGCACCGCGGTCATGCCCGTCCAGTCCAACTTTTGCAACTAAAACACGGATCGGTCGGTTAAAGGTATTACTCATGTATAACCCTTATTGGTTTTTGTAAATGTAATAAGAAAATCAGGGAAGTTGGTTACCCGGGAGTTTGATTATGCATTATACGCTCGCGGTAGCAATAACCTCCTTTTTCATCTTTCTCCCGGCTCTTTATTCTTTCAATCGTATAGTTAAATATATTTTCAGTATTTATTGAAAATTCAAAATATATCGTACATTTGTTTCAGAAAACACTGAAAGTTATGAAAACGCTTAAAAACCACCTGATCCTGTTCGACGCCGAGTGCCCCATGTGCAGGGCTTATACCAACGCGTTTGTAAAAACCGGGATGCTGGATAAAGATGGCCGCACCGCCTACCAAAGCGAAACGGCTGCCGCCTGCCCCATGTACGACAGGCAGCGCGCCGTTAATGAGATAGCGCTCATTAACCTTAAAAGCGGCGAAGTTACCTATGGCGTTAAAAGCCTTTTTAAAATAATTGCCAACGCGTGGCCGCTGTTTGCCCCGCTATTTAGTTTTAAACCCTTTGTTTGGCTGATGAGTAAGGTTTATGCCTTTATATCATACAATCGCCGGGTTATTATCCCTGCTGCCACAACAGGGTTTGAATACCAGCCCACGTTTAAACTGCGTTATCGCCTGTTATACCTGTTGTTTACCTGGTTTTGCACCGGCTTTATGCTTACCAGATATGCCCAGCTGCTGGTTAACGCGGTTCCGCCAGGTAACGCTTACCGCGAATACCTGATCTGCGGAGGGCAAATCCTTTTCCAGGGTGCGGCCATCTGCAGTTTTGATCGCCGTAACCTGTGGACCTACCTCGGTAATATGATGACTATATCTTTTGCCGGAAGCTTATTGCTGCTAACAGGCCTGTTGGTAGATCATTTCATAAAGCTTAACGCGCTTATTTATGTGCTGTATTTTTTGGTTGTTGCAGGGCTGATGTTGTTGGAGCACATCCGCCGTACCCGATTGCTTGATTTAGGCTGGGCGCTTACCGCAACCTGGATGGCTTACCGGATAGCTGTATTGATTATCATTTTAAACCTTTAACTTACTATGAAACCTTATAAAAAAATAGTGCTTGCGGGCGGCAACGGTTACCTCGGCACCGTATTGGCCAAATACTACCGGAACCTGGCTGATGAAGTGATTATCCTGGCGCGGAAACCAAAGCCGGTTGATGGTAACGTGCATACCGCCCTTTGGGACGGAGAAACCGAAGCCGGCTGGACAGTACACCTAACCGGCGCCGATATGCTGGTTAACCTTTGCGGCAAAAATGTGAACTGCAGGTACACCGAAAAAAATAAACGGGAGATAGTGCGCTCAAGGGTACTGCCCACCGAATTGCTTGGACGCGTAATCAATAAAATGACCGATCCGCCGAAACTGTGGATCAACCTGAGTTCAGCTACTATTTACCGCCATGCTGAAGACCGTCTGCAGGATGAAGAAACAGGCGAAATTGGTTATGGTTTCTCTGTTGATGTTTGCAAAAGCTGGGAAAAGGCTTTCTTCGCTGCCGATACGCCGCGAACCCGTAAAGTGGCCTTGCGCATGGGTATAGTATTTGGCAGGAGCGATAGCGCTTTCCCAAGGTTACTTAACCTGGCCAGGCTTGGCCTCGGCGGGCGCCAGGGCAACGGGCAGCAATACATGGCCTGGGTACACGAGCAGGATGCCGCCCGAAGTACCCAATGGCTGCTTGATCAGGCTGACTTACAAGGCGTATTTAATTGTACAGCACCGAAGGGCGAAAAGAATACCGACATGATGCGCATTATCCGCAAGGCATGCGGCGCGCCGTTTGGTTTACCTACGCCGGAATGGCTACTGGAGATCGGCGCGGCAATGATCGGTACCGAAACTGAACTGATCTTAAAAAGCCGGTGGGTATTGCCCAAGCGCTTACTGGATAGCGGCTTTAAATTTCAATTTGAGCGGGCTGAATATGCCGTGCACCAAATTTTGAGTATCAGGGGATAGGCATAGTAGGGTACGACTGGTAAGCCTTTTAAACCCGTGCGCCTCTCAATTCCGCGATGATATCCTTACAGCCGCCCTCAATCAATTCAAAAACCGGTTCAAACCGGCTATCGTCGTAATACGGGTCGGGAACCACTTTATCGCCCAGCAGCAACTTCACTTTAGCAGCCTCTTGTTCATTACGGGCCATGTTTAAAACATCGCTCAGGTTATTGCGGTCCATAACAAAAATGTGATCAAACTGATCAAAATCGGTACGGCGAAACTGGCGGCATACCTGTTTGCTGATATCGATACCGTGATTACGCGCCACGAGGACAGAACGCCTGTCGGGTGCTTCACCTACATGCCAGCTACCGGTCCCGGCCGAATCAACCGTCCAGCCGAGGTTATGTTCATCTGCCAGGTGCTGCATTACCCCCTCCGCCAGCGGCGAACGGCAGATGTTGCCGAGGCATACCATTAGGATTTTCATTGTTTTAGAAGGTAAAAGGAGAAAGGTCAAAACTGAAAGACACCTTTTACCTTTCAGCTTTAACCTTTCACCTCAAAAATTTATCCAAAAATCTCGTTCAATAATCCAGCCAAACGTACCCCTGCTTTAACCAGTTGCTGGTTAAGCGTAGCGATGTGGGCATAGTTGTATTTATAACTCAGTTTATCTCCGCTTTTGGTTTCAGCATATAACTTGTCGGCCATTTGGTTGCTTTCGTAAATCCATTGGCTTAGCGGGGCTTTTTGCCATTCGGCACGCTGCGCTGCTGTGGTATGGTTTATAGCGGTGGTATATTCTGTGTAGCTTAACTGTTGTAAATCTATCAGTTCGCTGTCCCAAACCGAGTGCAGGTTACTTTCTTTGCCAAACCAAACTACTTTAACATCGTTACCGCCTTTATCGCTTAAATGGCCGGTATGCAAGGGCTGGTGCAAATCTTCAACAATATGGATCAGCATACGCAGGTAAAGCAATTTATTGGCTTTGGTAGTTGTTTTTTTCTTTAATTCGGCGGTAAGAAAATTTACTTTGGTGTAGGCGTCGGTAATGGTATCCGCCTTTAAATAGGCCTGCAGCTCCGGATAAGTGTAAGCTTTTTCGAGGTTGATGAAATGCCAGTTGTACAGGTAGCCATAAGCCGGATCCGACTTGATGAAATCGGCCCAGTTACTGGTGATGGCTATTGATTCGTCGCCCAAAATCGCCTGGATGGCTTTGCGGGCTTTGGCGTTCAGGTAGCTATCGGCAATCTGGCCGCAAATGCGGTGGCCGTTGGTACCCCAGGCCATGCTTTGCACGGGGATATAAATTACCGCTGCCAGCAATAGCAGCTTTTTGAATAGTTTTTTCATTACAATGGTTTTGGAATACAGCTTGTTCGTTTTATTAAATGCGCGTTAATGGGTATCACGTTTGATGTGCTTAAAAGACGTATAGCCGAATCGGCGGGATAACTGAGTTTAAAATATTCTTCATAATCGCCAAAGCGGAAACAGCCCTGCTCGTTTTTGTAGGAGCCATCGGCGTTGCAAAATTGCCCTTTAATATGCAAAGTATCCTGCCGTTGCGAATAAGTGCCGCGTACAAATTCGTCCCAGTGGCCTTTGCCCGTGCAGGTATCGGCACCGTAGTTTACCTTGCTCACGGTGCTGATCTTCAAAAGAAACGAATCGCAGCTAAATTTAATGTCGTATAGCGAATATGTTACCAGGCTTTTTTGCCCGGGTACGCTATCCTGCCTCCATTCTCCCTGTAGTTTGGCGTCTCCCTGCCCCTGCAGATCAGGGTTACGGGTACAAGCCGCTGTTAGCAGGTAAAAGGCGAAAGGTAAAAGGTAAAAGGCTTTTTTTAGGCGGAATGAAGTTAGGTAAAAGGCGAAAGGTGAAAGGCGAAAGGCCTTTTTCAGGCTTAACTTACAAGGGTGAAAGCCGCGAGCCTTTAATTCAAGAAGGAAAGCAAGTAAGCTATTGCGTTTTTGCATAAAGCGAAATTAAAAAAGCCCCTCGCTTTCAGGCGAGGGGTTGAGGGTGAGGCCCTGTTACTCTCCCTTTTTGGGGTCGGGGGGCAAACTTCCTATCATATTTTCGGGGCGAACCCACTCGTCAAACTGCTCGTTGGTGAGTAAGCCCAATCCAATGGCGGCTTCGCGTAATGAACTACCGTTTTTCAATGCTGTTTTGGCAATTTTAGCCGCGTTTTCATAACCAATATGCGGGTTAAGCGCGGTTACCAGCATCAATGAGTTTTCGAGGTGTTTTTTAATGCCCTCGTAGTTTGGCTCGATGCCTACGGCGCAATGATCATTGAACGATACGCAGGCATCGCCAATTAACCTTGCCGACTGCAGGAAGTTGGCAGCCATAACCGGTTTAAATACGTTCAGCTCGTAATGACCGTTGGAGCCGCCGATAGAGATAGCCACATCGTTACCCATTACCTGGGCGGCCACCATGGTAACAGCCTCGTTTTGGGTAGGGTTAACTTTACCCGGCATAATTGATGACCCCGGCTCATTATCCGGGATATGGATCTCGCCGATGCCCGAACGCGGGCCCGAAGCCAGCATCCTGATATCGTTTGCAATCTTCATTAACGAAACAGCGATCTGTTTCAGGGCGCCATGGCTTTCAACAATAGCATCATGCGCGGCAAGCGCTTCAAATTTATTTTCGGCAGTGATAAACGGCAGACCGGTAAATTCAGCAATATATTCAGCCACTTTTACATCATAACCTTTAGGGGTGTTGATGCCTGTACCAACGGCTGTACCGCCAAGGGCCAGTTCTGAAAGATGCTCAAGCGTATTACGCAAGGCTTTTAAGCCGTGGTTCAATTGCGATACATAGCCGGAAAATTCCTGGCCTAAAGTAAGCGGCGTAGCATCCATTAAATGTGTACGGCCGATTTTTACTACCGATTTAAAGGCTTCTGACTTAGCCTGTAAGGTATCGCGCAGTTTTTCAACGCCCGGGATGGTAACATCAATCAGCATTTTGTAGGCCGCGATGTGCATAGCAGTTGGGTAAGTATCGTTTGATGATTGTGATTTGTTCACATCATCATTGGGGTGGATGAAAGTTTTGCCTTCGCCCAGTTTATTACCCTGTAATACGTGCGCACGATTGGCCACAACCTCGTTCACGTTCATGTTTGATTGTGTGCCCGAGCCTGTTTGCCAGATCACCAGCGGAAACTCTGCGGCCAGTTGGCCGGCCAGGATCTCGTCGCAAACCTGCGCTATCAGGTCGCGTTTTTCGGCAGGTAATACGCCCAGATCGGTGTTGGTATAGGCGGCTGCCTTTTTCAGGTACGCGAATGCGTCGATAATTTCCTTTGGCATGGAAGCCTCGGGGCCAATTTTAAAATTATTGCGTGAGCGTTCGGTTTGCGCTCCCCAGTATTTGTCGGCAGGTACCTGTACCTCGCCCATGGTATCGTGTTCGGTTCTGAAACTCATGGTATTAAATTTTGCAGGGGCAAAGTTATGTTTTTATCCAATTTGAGAAACGGCGGGGTGTAAACTTTTTGATAGATGGCCATTTGATCGGGGAGAATCTTACCGCTATTTTACATCTTCAATTTTAATCACCTTATAATCAACCCCAAGTCGCTTAGCGTTCTGTTCAACAGTTTGATCAAAACCGGCTTCTTTGCGGCGTTGGTTAACATTAGCCGGATCCCTGATAGGCCAGATATACCGCCCTATCTTCTTCCCGTTTTTAAGTGCCGCTGAAGTTGCCTGCGTGCCGTAAATCTGCTCTTTGCCCTGGTTCATCAATTGCCGGTCGAGCATCATGGCATACAGCCTGAAAGGTAGTTCCCTGCTTTCAGCCGCCTTTTTCATCATAGGTAAATACTGCTCTATTTTAGGCGAATGCTGGATCACATACCAGGCCGCTTCATTTGCAGGTTCGCCCACGAGTGTTTTGCCCGGATAGCCGCAGGATTTAAATATTTTTTCAACAAATACCACGTTAACAGAATCGATATGGCTTTGAAGTGCCCAGTAATGTGACATTGCCTTACTTGCCGACATTGATCTTAACTGCGGTATAGAATCAATTTTACCCGGTGTCATTAACCAGGTGAGGGTATCGCGATATTTTTGATCGAGAACCATTACGCTATCCAGCTGCTTTTTTAAAACAGGATTAAATTTTTGCTGCGCCGATGCGATACCGGCTATCAGCAACAAAAGGGCTGGCAGTAAATTTTTCATGATAAACAAGGTTTAAGCAAATAAACGCATAAACCTGTATTACAAGTATAACCTGTTGGCCTTTTCAAACAATTTAAGGTTGGCTTCGGTGGCTGCCAGCGAATAATTAAACCGCGAAAGCGTGTATAACAATGGGAGCTTTGCCGGTGCAATTTCATTTTGCTGTAAATCGTACAACCAATCGGCGTTGTCAAACTCAGTAAGGTACTTTTTTTCAAGTCGTTTATAAATACGATAGGCGTCTTCAGGGCTCAGCCATTCCGGCAAAATATACAGCCCGGTAAGGTCGCCCATGCGCTTGCGGTCTTCTGCTTCGGCTGTACCGGGGCTGCCAAAAATGAAATAAAAATAGGCCCACAACGCCAAGAACGAAAAGCCGGGCACCAAAGCCCCGGTATCGCGTTGCGCAAAAAACAAAATGAAAAAAACCGCGGCAGTTAACACCGAAAACATCCGCGCGTAGCCGGCTATAATACTTTGTTTGTTTAATGATATGTTAAAACCGTTCCTGCTGCGCCAGGCCGATTTGGTTACCAGCATGGAGCTTGTCGGGAACAAAGGGATTCCGAAAACCACAAATTTGGTTTCTATCCATTGGCCGTTCACTTCATGTACCCGGCCCAAAAACAATGAACCTATCAGCATCTTCAATATAATTAGTCGTTATTATTATAAACGTTAATATAACGCGATGCTTTTTAAACAAATGTTAAATGTTTATTAAAAACGAAATACAGCAAAGCTGCTTAGCTTTGATTTTACCTTCAATATTTACAATTAAGAAAGTAAAAACTTATTTGGGTGTAAAATGTTAACTATTCTAATAAAAACATAAAAATCACCTACTATGAAAAAGTTAAGTTTAATTGCAATGATGGCCCTGGCGGCATTATCGTTCCAGGCTTGTAACGGCGGAGCAAAAGGCGGCAGCGGCGATTCGAGCGCGGCGGCAACCACAGATACCGCCGATAGCGCTAACAAGGTTAAAGACACTACAACAACCGGCGCTACAGGTATTGCTGTAACTGAAGATGACGCGAAATTTGCTACCGGCGCTGCCAATGCAGGTTTAGCTGAAGTAGCTATCGGCCAGCTGGCGAGCGAAAAGGCTACAAACGCCAAAGTAAAAGAATTTGCAAAAATGATGGTTACTGACCATACCAAAGCAAATGATGAGTTAATGGCCCTTGCCAAAACCAAAAACATTACCTTGCCAAGCGCCCCTGATGAAGATCATCAGAAAAAGAAAGCCGAATTGGCCGCAAAATCAGGCGCTGATTTTGACAAGGCTTATGTTGATGCCATGGTTGACGGGCATAAAAAAGTAGCATCGATGTTTGAAGATGCTTCGAAAAACTGTAAAGATGCCGATTTGAAAGCATGGGCGGCTAAAACATTGCCAACCATTCAACACCACTTAGCCGAAATTGAGGCTATCCAAAAAGGAATGAAATAACAGGCTGTTGATTAAAAACCTTAAACAACGAAAAGGGCCGGCTGTAGATATAGCCGGCCCTTTCTTTTTGTTATTGATACTGATATTCATTCAAATATAAGGTTAACTGTATTTTATACCGGAAAGTTTCTCTGACACCCGTTAGCGCAGCCGGTATCCCAAAACATTATCGCCTTTTTGTGGTTTAAAAAAGAACCCGCCGCTATCACAGTTAAAATATAATAAATTGAATTTAAAACATTTACATAGTTTAACGTGCAGCGTAAATCATACAGTAATATCTTTCGTCTTGTATTCGGCATTATTTTATTCGCTTTTTTGGGTATTACAACCAATATAGCACACGGCCAGGTACAGGTTCCTGCCGATACTACTAAAGTTGATTCATTACATAAAGATGAACCCAAACCGGTTAAAGCAACGGATACCCTTTACAAACAATATGATTTTGGTGATTTGATGCGTAATATCTTCCATCCGGGCAAACCCGCCGATGCGCCGAATAAAAAATCATCGGGTATTACGGTTATACCCAATGTAGCTTCTAACCCGACTATTGGTTCGCAAATAGGTATTAAAGCCGTGGCCGGGAAAAAGCTTGGTGACGATCCAAATACACTCCTTTCGGTTGCGGCCACCTCGGCATCTATCACCACTAAAGGCATTATCTATTTTTATATTAACCATAATGTATACACACCGGGTAACAAATGGAATTTTCAGGGCAATTTGGTTGCAGCCAAAACGGTATCGCCCGATTACGGTTTGGGTATAGGCCAGGCATCAGGCGGCAGCACGGCCGACCAGGTGCTGGCCAATCCCGAACGTAAAGCACGCGCCCTGCATTCGCAGTACTATAACATCCGCGAAAAGGTTTATAAGGAGATTGATAAAGGCCTGTTCCTGGGGGCTGGGGCCAGCTTTGATATCCGCCGCAAAATTGAAGATACCAAATCAAGCACCGACCTTACCCCTTACAATATCTACAGCGACCGCCACGGCTTTGCCCGCGACCATTATGCCGCCAACGGCTTGCTGTTTAACATACAATACACCACCCGCGACAACCAGAACCGGGCTTATCACGGTATTTATGCCGATGCCGGTTTCCGCTTAAACCAATCGTGGATGGGCAGTTCGCGCAACGCGGTTCAATTCACTACCGATTTCAGGAAATACTTTAGTCTTTCGGCCGTCAACCCCGAGCATGTTATCGCGTTCTGGAACTGGGGTTCTTACCTGATCAGCGGAAATATCCCTTACCTTGAGCTGGCCGGTACCGGTAAAGATCCGGGCTTCAGAAGCGGGAGGGGCTATGTAGTTCAGTATTTTAAAGGCACTCAATACAATTACAGCGAGGTTGAATACCGCTTCCCCATATTGCGTAACAAGTTTTTAAGCGGGGTGTTATTTGGCAACCTGCAAACCACTAATGATGAATCGGGCACTAAAATATTTGAGCAATGGCAGCCGGGGTATGGTGGCGGTTTGCGTGTTTTATTTAACAAAGCCACCCGTACCAACCTCTGCCTTGACTATGCTTTTGGTAAGTACGGCTCAAAGGGGTTCTTTTTGGGGTTGAACGAAGCATTTTAACCAAACCCTATTCGACCTCTTGTTTCATCATTTTAGCGGATGCCAGTAAGGCCAGCAAGGTGACCAAAGCAGCTGCTGTTAAATAATAACCCACATAAGCCAGGCCAAATTTGTGCCCCAGCGTGGTTGCCAGGTAAGGTGTTAATGAGGCGCCTAAAATACCCGCGAGGGTAAAAGCAAGTGAGGCGCCCGTGTAACGCACCGCTGCTGGAAAAATACCGGCAAGGGCCGTACCGATAGGCCCGTAGGTAAGCCCCATCAAAAACATACCCACTGATAAGAATATGGCGGTGATGGTTAAACTGCCGGTGGTAAAAAAAGGAGCAAATAAAAGTCCGAATATCATGATACTTATGGTTGCGGCTATAAGCATTTGATTGCGGCCGTATTGATCAGCAAGTTTGGCGGATAGAAGAATACCCAGGCCAAAAGCCAACATGGATATCATCTGTATAATAAGAAAGCTGCTCTTGGTATAGTGCAGTACCGAGGTGCCCCAGCTTAATGTAAACACCGTCATGAGGTAAAACAGCAGGAAGGTGGTGACGGTAGCAAGTGTACCTAACGTAATTGCCGCGGTATGTTTAATAAAAACATCGGCAAAAGGTACTTTAGCTTGCTTGTCATTATCAATCATTTTCATAAACTCCGGTGTTTCGGCGATCTTTAAACGCACATAAAGGCCCACCCAAACCAACAGCGCGCTGGCGATGAACGGTATGCGCCATCCGTAACTGATGAAGCTGGTGTCGCTCATGGTTTTGCTCAGTATAAAAAAGGTTCCGCTTGATAACAGGAACCCGATAGGTGCACCCAATTGCGGAAACATGCCATACCAGGCCTTTTTATGCGCCGGTGCGTTTTCTGTGGCCAGCAATACGGCCCCACCCCATTCGCCGCCTAAACCAAGGCCCTGGCCAAGCCGAAACAAAGCCAGTAGTACTGGCGCTGCAATGCCAATAGATGCGTAACCGGGCAACAACCCGATAGCCACTGTAGATGGGCCCATGGTCATGAGCGCGGCTACAAGTGTAGCTTTGCGCCCCTTACGATCGCCAAAATGCCCGAAAATAGCGGCACCCAACGGCCTTGCGAAAAAAGCAAGCGCGAAAGTAGCCAGCGATTCGAGGGTAGCCGAAGTTGGATCTGTAGCGGGAAAAAACAATTTTGGAAAAACCAGCACGGCTGCCGTGGCATAAATGTAAAAATCGAAAAACTCGATGGTTGTGCCAATGAGGCTTGCGGTAAGGATACGGCCTGCAGAATTTACCGGATGTTTTTGCTGGTTCATAGCATCAAACATACAAATTTAAGGTTATTTACTTTTTACCGGAAGCAACTGCTCTTTAACATATTTAAAAAACCTGTTTAACGTTTTATATCTGTTCGATTCAATTTGCTTGACAACCAGGGTTAAATATTGATCGCCATAGTGCATTTTAAGCAGTTCAAATAATGCCGGAAAGCTTTCTTCGTCATCTTTTTTACTCTTGGCGCTTACACCCCACGAATAATCCGTTTTTTGGCTTAAAATTTCCAGTAATTTATTTTTGCCTGCAGCCAGCATGGGTTCAGAATATTTTAATATCAAACTATAAGGGGTGTGCGCCTCAATATAGTCGAGCATCTTTTTATAATTCTTTTCATGATCCATAAGTTTAAAGCAAAAAGTCATTGCCGGGCCAAAGCTGTACGAAGCATGCCGGGCATTAGTTAACATCCTTGTGCGCCATTTTTTTCGCTCGTCGTCCGGTAAACGGTTGCTGATAAAAATATAGTCGTCAAAATTATATTCGAGCGGAAAAAGTTGCAGTAAAACGTCGGCCAGTTTCTTTTCATTCCCCTGCAGCGTATAAATCTCTTTTAAAAACCCCCAATAAAGCCGGTTATACTCTTCGCGGAAGTTGGATTTAATTTGCTCCCGGCAATACTTCTCTGCCGTTTCAAGGTGATTATTCTCGATAAGGAGCCTGATCAGGTGTTCGTTAAACTCATTGTCAAAACGGATAGGTTTTACCACATTATAGTATTCAGGAAAGAGGTTATTAGCTTCAATAAACCCAAAAATCAATTTAGTGTACAGGCCGCTGCCAAGAAGTTCGGTATTGACACGCTTATACTGGGCAATAAGCGACTTAATAAGACTTTGTCTTCTTGCCTCATCCGCTTTATTGATGATATTTTGCAGGTGAATTAGATAATGCAACCTGATATTATACTTATCCACAAAAAGGTGGTCCCGGAAAAAACCGACCGCCCGGTGCCAGGCTTCATCATTTTGCAAGTTGTTTACAGTGTCTTCAGCGTTTTTTAAAACCGTTCCCACATACTTGTGGATACGCGTACTGCCTGAATTGGTTTTTGATTGAACCTGGTAGCAATGATCAAGCATGGTATGCAGGTTTTGAAAAGCTTTTTCATCCATCACACCTAAAAGGTAATTGTCAATAACCGGCCGGAGTACCTCGGTCCACAATTCAACCAGTTTTTTTATTTGCGTTGCATCAACATTCTTCTTATTACAACCGCTGGCTTTAACCGCATCATTAACAAGATTCACCACATCTTCGGGTTTATACTCCTTATCCCCCGCCGAAAAGTGGTGAACAAAAGCCAGTTCGATATCTTTATTTTTTTGAATAAGGTTAGCTACCCATTCTTTGAGCATACCAAAGTCAATATCCTCCATCAGTGCCTCTACCGAGCTCTTTTGCTTTTTTAACTTTACGGTAGCTTTTACTTTTTTGTTTTTTGCCAGGTGGTTTATCAAGGCCACCTTATGCCTGCAAAAATTAAGGTTAGAGCCGCAATCACAGCTATGGTCACCAATTTTATCACCAGGTAGCCTGGTTACCGATACATCAAAGCTATCATTGCCTTCATCAACATAGGCTATAAATTGCCCACCTTCGTTTTCATCGCATTCTCTTACCGTATTTTTTTCGGCTTGCTGCAACAATTCTTTAGGAAGTTCTTTGGTGTAGTTTTTAAAAGTTAGTTCCATTAATTTACATTAACGTGAGTTCGGGATAAGAGAAGAAAACAATCGCCGAATAGTTTTTATTTTAACTATCTGAATTTCAATAAGTAAGCATATTTTGTTATATTTAAGTGTCTAATTTAAATGGTATCAATCTATGCTTACTTCTGATAAAATTATTGAAATTTTCGTTATGGTCGATGACTTTTGCAAAGAATCTGAGTCTGAAATAGCCAGGCATCAACTTGATGCGGGTAGCTACAAGGTCAGAAACCGTAAAACCTCACTGTCCGACCAAACCCCGTAAAAACATGAAAGACTTTAACATCTCTCAGGCCGATAAAATAATGCTCAGAAAAAGGGCTATCATTGAATGTGTAAACGATGAACTAAAGAACATCTGCAAACTTCAACACACCAGGCTCAGATCCGTGAATAACTTTCTGATGAACACTATGGGCGTGCTTTGCGCTTACCATTTCTTCCCTAAAAACCTTCCCTTAATTATTATATTTCAAGAAAATGACGACCAGCTTTTATTAGCTGCTTAAACCGAACTCACGTTAAGATAATATTGCATGAATAATGATCAGGCTCGGTGTCAACCTGCCCATCTTGTGCTCATCACATATAACCCTTTACTGCTTCCGGGCTTTATTCGCTTTCATCTTTAAATTCAGCATTTCCACCAAAACCGAAAACGCCATGGCGAAATAGATATAGCCTTTAGGGATGTGCTGTTCAAAGGCCTCAGCCAGTAATGAAACGCCTATCAGCAATAAGAATGACAGGGCCAGCATTTTAACCGTAGGGTGTTTGTTTACGAAGGATGCTACGCCATCTGATGCCCACATCATAATAACTACCGCTATAATAACCGCCAGAATCATTATCTCAACATGGCTGGCCATACCTACCGCGGTAATCACCGAATCGAGCGAGAAAACGATATCCAGCAGCATGATCTGGAAGATAGTGGCCCAAAACGAATGGCGTTTTACCGGGCCTTCAGTTTCTTCTTCTCCCTCAATTTTATGATGGATTTCGGCTGTGCTTTTGTAAATCAGGAACAGGCCGCCCACTATCAGGATGAGGTCCCTGCCTGAGATGGCAAGTTTTTCGACCCAATCGGTATCAGTAATGCCAAAAATACCGCTTATATTAAAAAGCGGCGCCGTTAAGGTCATTACCCAGCTTATAGAAAGCAGCAGCAGTACACGGGTAATCATGGCCATGCCTAAACCCACCCTTCGGCCCCGGCTTTGCTGGTTTTTGGGCAGCTTATCGGCCAGTATGGAAATAAATACAATGTTATCGATGCCTAATACGATCTCTAAAAAGGTGAGCGTGATAAGCGAGATCCATGTTTCGGCCTGTGCAAAAATTTCAAAATTCATAGGATGCAGGAGTTTGTTTTGCCTCAAACATAGCAAAACCCCTGCCGCTTACGGCAAGGGCCTGCAAAAAATACCGGTTTTAGCTTTCGGCTTTACGCCTGATGCTTTTAGCTTCAATTACTCTACGGTAACTGATTTTGCAAGGTTACGCGGCTGGTCAACGTTGCAGCCCCGCATTACCGCTATATGATAGGCCAACAGCTGCAGCGGTATAGTGGCTACAAGGGGCACAAATGCTTCATCGGTTTGAGGAATCTCGATCACATAATCGGCCATGTTTTTCACTTCGGTGTCGCCTTCGGTAACAATGGCGATAACGTGGCCTTTGCGGGCTTTCACCTCCTGGATGTTGCTGATCACCTTTTCGTACGATGAATGTTTGGTAGCGATAAATACCACCGGCATGGCATCGTCAATCAGCGCTATCGGGCCATGCTTCATTTCGGCAGCAGGATAACCTTCGGCGTGAATATAGGAGATTTCCTTCAGCTTTAAGGCACCCTCCAGCGCTACCGGGAACGAGCTGCCCCTGCCCAGGAACAGGCAATTGGCCGAATCTTTAAACCGCTCCGCTATCTCCATCACATGATCGTTGCATTTCAGGGCCTCCTTCACCAGTTCGGGGATGGCGTCGAGTTCGGTCAGGTACTCCACCATTTTATTCCGGGTGATTTTTCCGCGTTGCTGCGCGATATAAAAGGCAATGAGCGTTAGCACACTCACCTGCGCGGTAAAGGCCTTGGTTGATGCAACACCAATTTCCGGCCCCGCGTGGGTATAAACCCCGGCATGGGTTAACCGCGGAATGGATGCGCCAACCACGTTGCAAATACCAAAAATGGTAGCGCCTTTTTCTTTGGCCAATTCAATAGCCGCCATAGTATCGGCAGTTTCGCCTGATTGGGAGATGGCAATCACCAGATCCTTTTCGGTAATGATCGGGTTGCGGTACCTGAACTCTGAGGCATACTCCACCTCAACCGGTACGCGGGCGTATTCCTCAATGAGGTATTCGCCTACCAGGCCGGCATGCCACGAAGTGCCGCAGGCTACGATGATAATCCTGTCGACGTTTTTTAGCTTCTCCGTGTATTCTTTAATCCCTCCAAGCTGCACCTTTCCCTGTTGAGGGTAAATGCGGCCGCGCAGGCAATCGCGGATAGAACGGGGCTGCTCATAAATCTCCTTTAACATAAAGTGATCGTAGCCGCCTTTTTCAAGCATTTCCAGCTTCAGGTCAAGTTCCTGGATATAGGGGATCTGTATCGAGTTGTCAATGTTTTTTACCAGCAGGCCCTCGCGCTGCACGTAGGCAATTTCATTATCATTGAGGTAAATTACGTTTTTGGTATACTCAACAATAGGCGTAGCATCCGATGCGATAAAATATTCGCCTTTGCCAACGCCTATTACCATAGGGCTACCTTTGCGGGCGGCAATCAGCAAATCGGGTTCATCGGCACTCATAATCACTATAGCGTAAGCGCCTATCACCTTATTCAGCGCAATGCGCACGGCCTCTTTCAAATCCATGCCGGTTGCATGCTGAATATCTTCAACCAGGTGAATTAAAACCTCGGTATCGGTATCGCTTTTAAATACATGGCCCTTGGCAATCAGGGTCTCCTTGATGGGGCCGTAATTTTCAATAATGCCGTTGTGTATGATGGTCAGTTTCCGGTCGCCCGATGAATGGGGGTGCGAATTCCGGTCGCTTGGTGCGCCGTGTGTGGCCCAGCGCGTATGGCCCATACCAACAGAACCTTTAAGGTCAATGCCCTTTACAAAGTTTTCGAGGTCTTCAACTTTACCGGCCTTTTTATAAACCTTAACTACTTCGTCAAGCAGGGCTACGCCTGCGCTATCGTAACCCCGGTATTCGAGCCGGTGCAAGCCTTTTATAACGATAGGGTAGGCGTCCCTGAACCCTATATAACCAACAATTCCGCACATAAAATTTAAAGTAAAAATGTTAAACGCCGCAAAATAAACAGCTATATAACACATATCGGCAATAATTATTTTGATTTTTTGCCGAAAACGTAAAGTTTTTAAATACTTAGAAAATTATTTTAAGAAGTGGATTTGGCTTAAACAAAAAAATCCCCAAAGCGGGGATTCTTTATATTTTTTGCAGGATATGTTATTTATGAATCCTGGTGTAAATGATGTTAAGGCGGATGCTGTAAGGCGATGTTTGATCGCTGCCAACCAGCACAGAGCGGGCGGCCGTGAGTACGGTAGGGCCAACATCTATGCCTGTTGTTGTATTAACCAGTGTAGTATCAACCGGTGCTATATAAGTTCCGTAATCAACTGCTTTTTTGCTGATGAGGTCCTGCACAAAAGCCGTAACCAGGAAGTGGTATTGCTTTGTTGTACGGTTATAGCCGCCACCAAAGTATGAAAGCTGTGAGCGGTTATCGCGTGAGTTGGCGTCCTGTATCAATGTTCGTTGTCCGGCTATATCAAGCTTATACATGGTTAGCTTGGGCAGGGCCGCATAAGGTACCGTTGAGCCTGGTTTTGGCGTGATCACTACTTCGGCCCGGTTTATTACAATGGCCGAATCGGCAAGCTTGTCTAAGCCAGGGAAGCTCACCTTAGCCCTCAGGCCGGCAACGCCCTGCAGGTAAATGGTATTTTGGGATACGCCCGGGTTATTCTGCGAAGCCTGCAGTGCGGTTGTAATAGTACCGGGATAGGTATGTACCACTTCGGCGGCACGGTTAAATACCGGTAAGGACACTGATGCCGTATCCGTTGTTGTGCCGTTAACCACTTTATAAAATACATCAATATGTGAAGACGACATATTAAGCTGAATAATACCGCCGGCATCGCTTGCCTGGGCCCTGTCAAGCTTCAGGTACAGGCCTTTAAACGAATTTTGAAAATTCGCAACCGATGATAGATCACTTCCCGGCGCGTTAAATAAATGGCTGTAAATAAACGATTTGCTGAAAGGCACGCGTAATTGTGGCGGTACCCTTTGTATGGTGTCTACCGTATCTGTTCTGATGCGGGCTATGGTAAGGCTGTCATGCGTACGCGCCGTAAAGTTTTTTGTGCCAAGCAATTGTGACAGATCAGGGTCCCAGTGGTTATTGGTATAATAGGTTTTGCTTTCTATTTTATTTTGAAGCTGGTAAACGCTTATTTTATAACGTGATGCCAGCGAATCGCCGTAAAAGCCATCCGCGTACCTGAGCACCAGTACAGCCGAATCGATTGATAAGGTACCGGCCGGTACCGAGTAAGCGGTGTTGCCCGGCGGGTTTATACCAACGGCCACGAATGATTGGGTTGTACCAAAAACCGGGTCGACAAAGTTGGCGAGCGGGGTTTTGGAAAGCCCCGATGTCGCGGCGGTATCTTCCGCAACTGTATTAACAATCAAGTTGCTGTCAACAATCAGGTTACCGCTGATCTGGTTCTGATCATTTACACCCAGCCCAATGCCGTCCTGACGTTTACAGCCATTCAAAATAAAAAGACTTATTAACAGGGTCAATAAGTCTAATCGGAAAAATTTCATATATAATATTAAGTATTATGCAACATGCACCAATTCGTCGTTGGTAATTTCGTCGTAAAAATTGTAATAATTTTCGAAATCTGAAGTAGATTCAAATTCCAAAACCGATTTATTGCTGTTTTTAACATTATTTAACACATCCGTATCGATATTGGCGTCGCCTAAAACAATACCATCCGAGTAGTGGATAGCACCGGCGTAAAGTGCCGGGATTGAACCGTTTCCGTATGGCTCAACGTGTTTTTCGGTCATGTTGCTCATTACTGCCTTGTTGGCAAAAGCGGCACCCATATTTTCTTTAAGGTCGTTTTCATAAATTGAATAAACAATTTTTGAATGCTTAAAGGTTGGGTCGTCTTTGTAGGTAGTTTTGAGGTAGGCAGGCACCAAGGCGCTCATCCAGCCATGGCAATGAATAATATCAGGGGCCCAGCCTAATTTTTTAACGGTTTCGAGCGCACCCTTGCAAAAAAAGATCATGCGCTCATCGTTGTCGGCGTAAAATTTACCATCTTTATCGGCAAATACGTGTTTACGCTGAAAATATTCTTCATTATCTAAAAAATACACCTGCATGCGCGCCGCCGGGATAGATGCTACCTTAATGATGAGCGGGTTATCGTTGTCATCAATAATGATGTTCATGCCTGATAACCGGATCACCTCATGAAGACGGTTCCTGCGCTCATTGATATTGCCGAAACGCGGCATCAGGATACGGATCTCGTAACCTTTTTCCTGCATGGCCTGCGGGAGTTGGCGTGTTATTTCAGCAATTTTTGTGAGTTCGAGAAAAGGAGACATTTCATGAGTTACAAACAGAAGCTTAGATTTACCCATCACTAAATCAGTATTTAAAGTGTAAAGAAGTTCAAAAAATTTGAGTGTGCAAATATAACCATTATTATATAAACTGCCAACCGATTATGCAAGTTACTTTTGGTTATTTTTAAGTAATTGTACACCTTTGCCAGATTTTGTAATCCCTGTTACATTGAAAATATTTGCCACCAAAAAAGAGATAACAGATTACTTTAACCGCAAGCCGGTAAAAGTAATTGGCTTTGTACCAACCATGGGCGCGCTGCATAAAGGGCACCTTGGTTTAATTGAATTGGCCAAACAGCAAAGCACCCAGGTAGTGTGCAGCATTTTTGTAAACCCCACCCAGTTTAATGATCCCAAAGACCTTGAAAAATACCCCCGCCCCATAGCCGACGATATACGCCGCCTGGAAGAAATTAACTGCGATATTTTATTTAACCCGCAGGTAACCGAGATGTATGATGATAATGAGAAATGGCATTTTGATATGGGCGATCTGGAAAACCTGCTGGAGGGCAAATTCAGGCCGGGCCATTACCAGGGGGTTACGCAGGTGGTATATAAGCTTTTTAATATTGTAAAGCCGGATGTGGCTTTTTTTGGCCAGAAAGATTATCAGCAGGTGCTGGTGATCAGCAAAATGATCGAGAAGCTGCATTTGCCCGTTAAGCTGGTGATGTGCCCGATTGAGCGTGAGCCCGATGGCCTGGCCATGAGTTCAAGGAACATCCACCTTACGCCCGATGACCGTAAAAATTCGTTGGTTTTGTCAAAAACGCTTAACTGGGTTAAAGAAAACTTCGAACCAACAAAAATAGCCGAACTGCAGCAGCATGCCATCCAAACAATTTCTGCCACGCCCGGCGTTGAACTCGAGTACTTTGAAATAGCCGACGGTAAAACCCTCCACCCCGCAACCGAATTATCGGAGAGTGTGGTAGCGCTTGTTGCCGCCAGGGTAGGTAAAACAAGATTGATAGACAATGTGTTGCTTTAGGCAGCTGATGGATCATAGATCATAGTTTATGGTTCATGGATCATGGTTCATAGCTTATGGATCATATTATACAGACGGGTAATTTCCACATCATTCTTTAAGTTCCATTAAACTGTAAACTTCCTACCATGAACCATGAACTATCAACTATGAACTTGTTCCCATGAACTATTTATTCCTAACTTTGCACCATGATAATTGAAGTACTAAAGTCCAAAATTCACCGGGTTAAGGTAACTCAGGCCGAGTTGAATTATGTGGGCAGTATCACCATCGACGAAGACCTGATTGAGGCGGCCAATATTATCCCCAACGAAAAGGTACAGATCGTAAACAACAATAACGGCGCGCGCTTTGAAACTTACGTTATTAAAGGCGAGCGCGGCACAGGTACGGTATGCCTTAACGGCGCAACTGCCCGGCTGGCACAGGTTGGCGATATCGTGATCATCATGTCGTACGCGTACATGGAAGCAGATGAAGCCCGCAATTACGAACCTATTTTGATTTTTCCTGATACGGATAACAAACTGATTAAGTAAATTAGCGGCGCTTAAGCCCTGATTCACTAAATGAAAATCATTGTTATCATCTTCTTTCTTCTTGCGCCGGTAGCCGGAGCCTTCGCCCAGCGGCAAAACGTTTACTTCCTGAAAAATAACGGCAAGTATGTAAGTACGCGCGACAGCGCAGATTATATCCGTATAGTACGCCAGCCGGATTCGACCTCGACTGTGTTTGATGTTTTGGAGTTTTATTCAAACGGAGTGCACAAACTGGCCGGTAAATCTACCAGGGTCGATCCGCCGGAGTTTGAAGGGCAATGTGTTACTTACTACAGCAATGGTAAAAGACAGTCGTTAGCCAGCTATAAAAACGGGGTTAAAATGGGAGCAGATATGGAGTTTTACCCCAATGGAAGGTTATACACACAATTCTTATACACGGAGAATACCAACAATAATACACCGGATAACGCCGACGCATACCGGGTAATAACTAATAATGATTCACTGGGTATTGTTCAGGTGGCCGACGGTAACGGTTATTATAAAGGCTATAACAATACGTTTACCTCCATAGAAGAAGAGGGGCCGGTTAAAAATGGGAAACGCGACGGGCAGTGGAAAGGTAATTTTCAAGACATTGGCATCGCTTTTACCGAAACTTACCAGGATGGCGTGTTAATATCAGGAACAGCCGTAACAAAAAATGGTAAAATAAGCACCTATGCGAAATCGCGCAGGGGAGCCCCGCAATTTGAGGGCGGGCTTGAACAATTCGCAAGCTTTTTATCTAAGAATATTATATACCCTATAAGCGCACGGAAGGCAGGCATAGAGGGCAGGGTAATACTTTCTTTTGCTATCGAAGAAGACGGCTCTCTTGCCGATATTAAAGTACTTCACTCTGTAGATGAATCACTCGATAATGAAGCGGTGCGTGTAATTAAACTTTCGCCTAAATGGCAGCCAGCTACCCGGTTTGGGTTGCCTGTAAGAGAGTTGCAATTTGCAATACCTGTTAAATTCGCTTTGAAATAATCAGTTTGCCGGATTTGAGCCCACCCCCAGCGATACTTTTAAACTTACATCTGTATCAACAGCCTTACGTAAGCGGTAAACCATCCTGATGCGAACGCCGGGCTGGCGTACCAAAGCATCCAGAAAGTGCGAATTGTCTATATCAAGTGTGATACTGTTGCCCGAATTAGCGGCGATATCTTTACGGATAGCTACCAACACCTCGTCGCTGCCATCGTTTTTAGCCATGTATACCCTTAAAGAGGCGATATTACCGATGTTATAATCAGCCGGATCGTTGGATTGCAGTTTGGCCGAAATGATGCGCACCTCGCTGATGCGGCTGGCATTGTTGCCATCCTTTGTAAAATCCTGGTCGAAGCTGTTGCCTGTACTGATGGCCGTTTGCGGTTCATCAACCCTGGCCGAAGCCGGGATCACCATGTTTGCGGTATACGGAAACGTTCCTTTAACTACAGATTGCAGCATGGCGCAGCTGCTTAAAAACAAAAGAGCCGCCAATAGCAATACAACGGGCTTCCTCATCATAGTTTTTTTATATAGGCACTTGCGGCTTAACGCAGGCGCAGGTTAAATTGGGATTTTACAGCCGGGGCCGCATGTAAATATAATCAGATTTTACGAAAACATCGGGCGTATTGTTTTAAGAAAAAGTGCATTGAAACTTAAATTAAGCACGATGTAAATGAGCCAATATTAAATCTGAAAAAAAACATAAACCGTGTTTGTGAAAACGCTATCTTTGCACCCCGACGCTGAGGTCGGGATTTCCTGGCTTTCAGCGCATAGGTAAAACAGTTTATCGTCATGATTGACAATGGACTTTTGACTTGGAACTTTTTAAAAATAAAAGCCCTATGCCCAAAGACACCTCCATCAAATCCGTCCTGATCATCGGCTCAGGTCCAATCATTATCGGCCAGGCATGCGAATTTGATTATTCCGGCTCTCAAGCCGCTCTCTCGCTAAAAGAAGAAGGCATCTCCGTTTCTATCATCAACAGCAATCCGGCAACTATCATGACGGATAAGGTGATCAGCGACCACGTGTACCTTTTGCCGCTAACCTGCGAAAGCATTGAGAAAATTTTAAGCGAACAACAGATTGACGCTGTGTTGCCTACCATGGGCGGACAAACAGCGCTTAACCTTTGTATCGAAGCCTCAGAACGCGGCATATGGGAAAAGTATGGCGTTAAGGTAATTGGTGTTGACATTGCCGCCATCGAAAAAACTGAAAACCGCGAGGCTTTCCGCCAGCTGATGGTTGACATTGGTATCGGTGTAGCCAAATCAAAAATTGCCAATTCTTTCCTTGAAGGCAAGGAAGCCGCGCAGGAAATAGGCTTTCCGTTAGTTATCCGCCCAAGCTATACGCTGGGAGGAAAGGGTGCCGGCTTTGTGCATAAAAAAGAAGATTTTGACACTGCCCTTAACCGCGGCCTGCAGGCTTCTCCTACCCATGAGGTACTGGTTGAACAGGCTGTGTTTGGCTGGAAGGAATACGAACTGGAGTTGCTGCGCGATAGCAATGATAACGTGATCATCATCTGCTCGATAGAAAACTTCGACCCGATGGGGATCCACACCGGCGATTCGATCACCGTGGCCCCGGCCATGACCCTGAGCGACCGCTGCTACCAGCAAATGCGTAACCAGGCCATCAAAATGATGCGCGCCATCGGTAACTTCGCGGGCGGCTGTAACGTGCAGTTTTCGGTAAACCCGGCCAATGAAGAGATCATCGCTATCGAGATCAACCCGCGCGTATCGCGCTCATCAGCCCTGGCATCGAAAGCTACCGGTTACCCGATCGCTAAAATTGCCGCTAAACTGGCTATAGGTTATAACCTTGACGAAATTGAAAACCAGATCACCAAAACCACTTCGGCCTATTTTGAGCCTACGCTGGATTATGTGATTGTGAAAATACCTCGCTGGAACTTTGATAAATTTAAAGGCGCCAACAAAGAATTAGGCCTGCAAATGAAATCGGTAGGTGAAGTTATGGGCATTGGCCGCAGCTTTACCGAGGCTTTGCAGAAAGCCTGCCAGAGTTTGGAAATCGGCCGCGCCGGCTTAGGTGCCGACGGTCGCCAGAGCCGCAACCTCGAAGAGATCATGGCCAGCCTTGAGCATCCAAGCTGGGACAGGTTGTTCCATATTTATGACGCCCTGAGCCTTGGTGTGCCAATCGAATCGGTACGTAAGGCAACCAAGATCGATCGCTGGTTCCTTAACCAGATCCAGGACCTGGTTAACATGGAAACCGAGCTTCGCCGCTACTCGCTGAACAATGTTCCCGAAGAATTCCTGTTCCAATTGAAACAGAAAGGTTTCTCGGATGTACAGATAGCCCACATTTTAGGCAACGTAACCGAAGAGGATGTTTATCAGCGCCGCAAAGCCCTGGGCATGCGCCGGGTGTATAAAATGGTTGATACCTGCGCCGCTGAATTCCCGGCCAAAACCCCTTACTACTATTCAAGCTACGAGGGCGAAAACGAATCGGTAGCCTCCGACAGGAAAAAGATCATCGTATTAGGCTCGGGCCCTAACCGTATTGGCCAGGGTATTGAGTTTGATTACAGCTGTGTACACGGCTTACTTGCTGCTAAAGAGGCCGGTTACGAGGCGATCATGGTTAACTGTAACCCTGAAACCGTATCAACCGACTTTAACATGGCCGATAAACTGTACTTCGAACCGGTTTACTGGGAGCATGTTCGCGAGATCATCGACCTTGAGCAGCCTTACGGTGTAATTGTACAGCTTGGCGGTCAGACAGCCCTTAAAATGGCCGAGAAAATGCACCAGCACGGCATCCGCATCATTGGTACATCATTCAATGATATGGACATTGCCGAAGACCGCGGCCGTTTCTCCGACCTGCTGAAAGACCTTGATATCCCCTATCCAAAATACGGTGTGGCCGAAAGCGCTGAAGAAGCCCTTGAGGTTGCCCACAAAGTTGGTTACCCTGTACTGGTACGCCCAAGCTACGTATTAGGCGGCCAGGGCATGAGCATTGTAATTAACGATGAAGACCTGGAAAAAGCTGTAGTAAGCTTGCTGCGCAACCTGCCGGGTAACCGTGTACTGATCGACCACTTTCTTGACCGTGCCGCCGAAGCCGAGTCAGACTCGATCAGCGATGGCGAAGACACCCACATTGTAGGTATGATGGAACACATCGAGCCTGCGGGTATCCACTCCGGCGACTCGTACGCTGTACTGCCTCCTTTCGATTTCTCGGACGTGGTTATCCAGCAGATAGAAGAATATACCAAAAAGATAGCTAAAGCGCTTAATGTACGCGGCTTGCTGAACATCCAGTTCGCGGTTAAGGATGATAAGGTTTATGTGATCGAGGCTAACCCACGTGCTTCGCGTACCGTGCCTTTCATCGCCAAAGCTTATGATGTGCCTTACATCAACATTGCCACCAAAGTAATGCTGGAAGCTAACAAACTGAGCGACTTTACCATCGAACGTAAACTTTGGGGTTATGCCATCAAAGAACCGGTATTCTCTTTCGATAAGTTCCCGGAGGTTACCAAGGAGCTTGGTCCTGAAATGAAATCTACAGGTGAAGCGATCCGCTTCATTCCAAACCTGCAGGATCCATACTTCAGGCACCTGTACAAAGAGAAATCGATGTATTTAAGCAGATAATTTAAAACATTAAATTACGGTCTTTTGTAGTTTAATTGCTAATAACGTGCACCTGCAACCCCAATTGCAGGTGCACTATTGTTGTATTTAGTTACTATAGATTGAAAGTTAAAGCTAATGGTCAGGCTGTCGAACTAAAAAACGTCGGCCCTGAAGATATGAGTGATGTTTTGGTGAAAATTGAAAAATCATTTAACATCAGTTTAAACGATACACCGGCCAACGAGGTGCAGAATTTTGGTAAACTGTGCGAGGTGGTTGTTGAAAAGGTAAAAAAAACCAATTCCGACAGTTGTACCACACAGCAGGCATTTTATAAGCTCCGCAATGCCATTCATGCCTCTGCAGGCCATGATAATGATATCATAAAACCCCAAACCAAACTGGCTGATCTTTTTCCGCGCGATGGCCGTATCGAGGCCGTTGCCGCTATTGAAGAAGAGATGGGTTTTGAGATCCAGTTGCTGAAGCCCAAACAGTGGATTGTGAACGCGTTTACCTTGCTGCTGGTAGTAAGCTTTGTTTTGGCTTTTTATTACCTGGCTATCGGTATCGGCGGGATGGTTATTGCCGGCTTAGGTTTGCAGCTGGCGGGGCGTTTTGGCAAGGAAATGTACATTAAAACGGTTGGCGACCTGGCCGAAAAGATAGCCCGCGAACATTACCTGAAATGCCGCCGCGATGCTTCAACCATAAATAAAAACGAAGTTTCTGAAAAATTAAGGCAACTTATCGTATCAAACGCGTAGTTCGGATGTTAAGATGATAATTGTTGCTGGGCTTAGGTTTGACAAACTCAAAAACATGACAATTATTTAGAACAAATCCATCTGTCAACGCTTATATTTGTTACGTCACAACAAACAGTAAACTTTTAAATTAATAACTAAGATTATGGCATTTACACTACCGGCGTTATCCTACGCTACCGACGCTCTGGAACCGCACATTGATAAACTGACCATGGAAATTCACCACGGCAAACACCACCAGGCTTATGTTACCAACTTAAACAAAGCTTTGGAAGGCAAGCCTGAGGCTGATAGCAACATCGAAGATATCATTAAAAATATCTCAAAATTCCCTGCTGCTGTACGTAACAATGGTGGTGGTCACTACAACCATACTTTATTCTGGACGCTGTTGTCACCAAACGGTGGCGGTGAGCCTACAGGCGCCTTAGCCGATGCTATTAAAAGCACTTTCGGTTCATTTGCCGATTTCAAAACCAAAGTATCTGAAGCCGGTGCAACCCGTTTCGGTTCGGGCTGGGCATGGTTAATTGTTACTGCCGATAAAAAACTGGCTGTAACTTCAACCCCTAACCAGGATAACCCATTGATGGACATCGCCGAAGTAAAAGGTACCCCAATTTTAGGTATCGATGTTTGGGAGCATGCTTACTACCTGAAATACCAGAACCGTCGCCCGGATTACCTGGCAGCTATCTGGAATGTAATTAACTGGCACCACGTTGCCGAGCTTTACGCTAAGGCAACCGCTTAATTTTATTTAAGCTTTTATATAAAAAGCGGCAGGGTTTGATGATCCTGCCGCTTTTTTGTTGGTGTTATATCACTATTGGTGCAAGTATTACGTGAGGGACATGTGGGTGGATGACCTGTGGCTTTCTAAAGCATATAGTTTTCATAATGCACAAGTGTCCCCCCTGCCCCATACACAACACTTGCTCCAGACGCGCGTTACAAACGCAGATCCATTGTTAAGCACATGTTTTAAACGTGCGCAAGTTCTGGCAAACTTTTCTAATCTTTATTTTACGTACGCGTTATACATCACACCACGATGGTCCCAATAATCTACTAACTTTGTGGACTTTTTTTATATCATGATCAAAAAGCCCATCGAAACCCTTCTTGCCGAATCAAAGAATGAAGGTGAACATTCATTAAAGCGCTCGTTAGGGCCGGTTAACCTTATCTTTATAGGCATTGGCATTATTATAGGCGCCGGTTTGTTTTCGCTAACAGGTATAGCTGCAGGGCAGCATTCGGGCCCGGCTGTTACGATATCTTTTTTAATAGCCGCCGTAGGTTGCGCTTTCGCGGCGCTTTGCTATGCCGAGTTTTCGGCTATGATACCGGTGGCGGGGAGCGCGTATACGTATTCATATGCTACCATGGGCGAACTTTTTGCCTGGATCATTGGCTGGGACCTGGCTTTGGAGTATGCCGTTGGCGCGGCAACGGTGGCCATCAGCTGGTCGCAGTATTTAACCAAATTTTTATCATGGTTTGATCTTTACCTGCCGCCGCAATTAAGCATGTCGCCTTTTGAAACGGCTAAGGCGGCTGATGGCACTTTGGTAAACGGGATCATCAATTTACCTGCAGCGCTCATTGTGGTGATGGTTACAGCCATCATTATCCGCGGCACCAAGGGTTCAGCATGGGTTAATGCCGTTATAGTAACTTTAAAAGTTGGTGTGGTGCTGGTGTTTATAGCGGTAGGCTGGGCGTTTATCAACCCGCAAAACTACCATCCCTACATCCCGCAAAATACCGGCGTTTGGGGCGATTATGGCTGGTCGGGCATATTGAGGGGCGCCGGGCTGGTTTTCTTTGTATTCATAGGGTTTGACGCGGTATCAACGGCGGCCCAGGAAGCTAAAAATCCGCAGCGCAATATGCCCATCGGCATCATCGGGTCGCTGCTGATCTGTACTGTATTATTCATTGTTTTTGCCCATGTGATGACGGGCATGGCTAACTACAAAGAGTTTATAGGCTCGGGCGCACCGGTAGCCATCGCCATCGAAAAAACCGGTTACCAGTGGCTGAGCAAAGCCATTGTACTGGCTATTTTGATAGGTTATACCTCTGTTATTCTGGTCGACCTGCTGGGCCAGTCGCGGGTGTTTTTCTCCATGTCTAAAGATGGTTTGCTGCCGGAGGTGTTTTCAGAAGTGCATCCTAAGTTCCGTACCCCATGGAAATCGAATATGCTGCTATGCGCTTTCATCGCCATTTTCGCGGCTTTTGTGCCTATCAGGGTGGTTGGCGAAATGACCAGCATCGGTACCCTGCTGGCCTTTGTAATGGTTTGCGCCGGAGTGCTTATTTTGCGTAAACAGCAACCCGATGTTCATCGTCCGTTCAAAACACCGCTGGTACCGCTGGTGCCGGTGCTGGGGATCCTGACCTGCTTTGCCATGATGACCTTTTTACCAGGAGATACCTGGCTGCGCCTCATTGTATGGCTTGCTATTGGTTTGGTTATCTATTATACTTACGGTAAAAAGAACAGCGTTATCCGCAAAATGCTTGCGGATAAACAGCAACGCTACTAACTGATGATTGAGCACATTTTAAAATTAAAAGTTGAACGCGTAAAGTGGGAATCGGCAGATATAGCCACGTTTTATTTAAGCACTGCCGACGGCCGCGCCGTACCCTATGAGGCGGGGCAATTTATTACGCTGATATTTAACCACCGGCAGGAAGAGATCAGGCGGTCGTATTCGTTAAGCTCATCGCCTGATGAGCCTTTTATGGCAATCACCATTAAGCGGATCAGCAACGGAGAAATCTCGCGCTTTATGCTTGCCAAAGTAAAGGAGGGCGACCAGCTTAGCGCCCTGGCCCCGGCAGGCAGGTTTACAATCAGCAATTACCGGCAGCCAAAAGATATTTTTTTATTTGCGGGAGGCAGCGGCATTACCCCTATTTTTTCACAGCTGAAATATATACTCGCCCGCGACGGTGAAAGCAAGTTGACACTCATATACAGTAACCAAAACGCCGGTTCGGTTTTATTTAAAGATGAACTGGATAAACTTGCTGCCGGGCATCCCGACAGGCTAAACATCATTCACCTGCTGAGCAGTGAGGCCAACAGGTTAAATAACGATAAAGTTGAAAAACTGGTTAAGCAACACGCCCGTTTTAACCTTGACAATGCCGTATTTTATTTATGCGGTCCGTTCCCTTATATACGCATGATCCGGTTCGACCTGGTTTATATGGGCATTGAAAAAGACCGCATCCGCCGTGAAAACTTTGTACTCGAAACCGTGCCGGTTACCGGCGTTGTTGCAAGCTTCCCGCCCCGAAATATCAAAATACAATACCGTAATGAGCTGCATGACATTGTGGTAGGCGAAAATCAATCTATTTTGCAGGCCGCTTTGCAAAATAATATCCCCCTGCCATACAGTTGCCGCGGGGGCGTATGCTCAACCTGTATGATGAAATGCATCGCTGGCAAAGTTGAAATGGTGAAGAACGATGTACTGACCGACACGGACATCGCGGAAGGATGGGTATTGACCTGTACCGGCCATCCGCTGGACGATGAGGTGGTGATTAGCCCCCCGCCCCCCTAAAGGGAGAGCCACCAACTTAAGCAAAAGGCGAAGGCCCGTGCGATTCCCCTGTTGATAGGAGGCGTGTGTTATTTTGCCCAACGCTTATCGCCCGTATTAATGCCCCTTAATCAGTGTTCGGTTGGCAAATGCTGCCTCACCGTCCTTCTGTGCACTACCGTTTTTACCTTTTTTGATTTGGTTTTCTTGCGCTTCCCCAGCCAGATGATGAACCCGGTTACCGGCAGGCTCGCGCAAATTAAGCTGGCTAAAAAAGCGATGATCTTACCCGGCAGACCTAAGATCTGCCCTACGTGAACATCATAGTTCATGTTGTTCATCTTCATACCGGCACTTTTTTGTTCGTGGGCCGTGCGGTTAAGCAGTTTACCGCTGTATTTATCAAACGAGTAACTATCGCTTTTGTAATAATGCAATGTTTGCGCGTAGGCCGTAACGCCTATGGCTCCTGTTTTAGTGGCATCATCATAAATCAGGTACATTTCGGCTTTGGGAGACCCGGCCCTGGCCGCCAGGAGCGCTTTATCGATAACCTGAGTGGTATCTGCCTTCCCGATCAATGTCGAATCGGATTTAAATACTGCCTTTTCTTCGGGGTAGGCTTTGCCGAGATTGGCCGCGTTGTAAATTCCCTCCCGTACCCAGTCGTAGGCAATGGACAGGCCGGTAATCGCTAAAATGATGGCAATGCTGGTTGCATAAAAGCCCAATACGTTATGCAGGTCATAATTTACCCTGCGCCAGCGGCCACCCCATTTTATAGTGAAACTGCGTTTGCGGTCGCTTTTGCGTTTGGGCCACCATAGTACAATGCCGGTTATCATCAGTACGATAAAAACAATTACCGATACGCCTACCACCATCTGACCAACTTTTGCGGGAAGCAGCAGGTACAGGTGAATGTACTCTACAATAATAAAAAAGTTAGTAGCAGGGCTTTCGGTATGGATAATTTTACCGGTATAAGGGTTCAGGTAAACATACAGCAAACCCTGCTTGGGTACGCTTACCAAAACGCCTGCGGGCCTGTCAATACCGTAATAATAAATGTAGCTTGCTGTAGCTCCTTTACGGCCCTTTAACGCTTCGGCTTTAAGCAGCGACGGCGCTATGTAGGGCTTGTTTTGAACTTCAACGTGGCGGTAATTGTACAGCGCATCCTGGATCTCATCCTGAAAGCAGAATAAACAACCGGTAATACTTACAATAAACACCACCAGCCCGGATATAAACCCGAGCCAGCGGTGTACAAATAATATGGCTTTTTTAAATGGCGTCATGTATTAAAATCTATAACCGATGCTCAGGCGTATATTTGTAGGGGCTTCGGCTTGCCAGGTGTAAACAGTTTTGCCTTCGGTATTCAGGTAATTTTCATGACCGCCGGAGTAGAGGTACTTGTTTAATACGTTGTTCACATTTAACGCGAAGCTCAGCTTCCTGATCTGGTAAGATGCGCCGGCATCTAAACGGAAGTAGTTGGGTAAATCTGCAGTGCCGCTGCCAAGGCTCCAGGGCAAACGGTCAATCTGCCATTGGTAGCCGGTTGAAAAGCCAAGGCCTTTTAATGTGCCTTGTTGTAAACGGTAAGTTAACCAGGCGTTTGATACATGTTTGGCAAAGCCCGGTACCGGGGTGCCTATCAGTGAGGCATCGGTGTTTTTAGAGATTTTAGAATCGGTATAGGCCCAGTTTACCATCAGGCTAAGGCCCGTGATGATCTCGCCGCGGGCGTCAAATTCGATGCCTTTGGTCCTGGTTTGGCCCAATTGAACCATGTAGTTCTGAGCAGGGTCGTTATGATCGGGATCGGCTACCAGCTGGTTGTTTTTGAGGATACGATAGGCCGATAATGTGGTATTCCATTTTCCGCCAAACCAGTCGCGTTTTAAGCCAATTTCCATGTTGTTGCCGGTGATGGGCTTAACTTTTTCACCGCTGAACAGTTTGCCTGTTTGCGGCACAAATGATTGATCATAAACGGCATAAGCGCTTGTATTAGCATCTATACTAACACTCAGGCCAACGCGGGGCGTAAACTTTTTATCGTTGGTGCCTGTGGTTGGATTGCTGGTAGTGGTGGCATGCGTATACCGTCCGGCTATGGTTAAACGCACTTTTTGATCAAAAAAACCTAATTCATCCTGCGCGTAAAACGACTGGTATTTTTCGGTAGTTACGAAGTCTTTGCCGCGTACGCTGAGCGGTTGCGACGTATTGAAAGTTGGCAAGGTAACCGGGCCATTATTTGGATGATAGATATTAAAAGGATTTGCCGGGTCAGGATCGAGCGAACCGGATTGCATATAATCCGGGATATAATATTTATCGCCAACATCAACGCCACCTAATAAACGGTGAACTATTTTACCTGTATTAAACTCGCCGTTTAAAAAGGCCTGGGCAAATTTGTTTTTATTAACTGCATCCCATAAACCCAGGTTACGGTTAACATCGCCATTTTCTTTAATGCTGTTGATCCAGTAGCTGTACGCGTCTTGTTTATAATAAAAGTAAGCGCCCTGGGCGGTAACTTTCCACTTGCTGTTAAAAGCGTGTTCGTAAGTTAAAAACGCGCTATGATCTTGTATGCCCGATGATGGCGAGTTTGACGGCGCGTTGGTAAAATCGCGGGGCAATGAAGCGTAACCATTTGTGGAGAACAGGTAAGCCGTACCAAAGGCGTTCATGCGCTGGTACTGGTAAGTATACTCGGCAGTAACCGTGTTTTTGCTGTCAAACTTATAACGTAACACCGGTGCGATGGCCGTACGGTTGGTAAAATCATAAGGGCGCCATGATTTTGATAGCTGCCCCATCAGGTTAAGGCGATATTGTAATTTACCATCTTTGGTAAGCACGCCATCCAAATCGGCAGTGGCGCGGTAGCTGTTAAAGCTGCCTGCAGTAAAATTAAATGCCTGGCTTGTTGTGCCCGTAGGCTTTTTGGTTACTACGTTGTAAAAACCGGACGGATTACCATTAGCCAGCATAAACGCTGCCGGGCCCTTTACAAATTCAATCCGGTCAACAAACGACATGTCTTCTGTGAGCGGACCCCAGGTAGCTTCAATGTTCATTCCGTTGCGAAAAGGTGCAAGCCTGTCGCCCCGGCCGTTAACACGGGCATAATTACCCCAGTGCTCCTGCATAGTTAAACCACTCACATTGCGCGAAACGCCTTCCAGCATGTTAAAGATCTGCTGGTCTTTAATCTGGTCTGACGATACCACCTGGATGTTTTGCGCAACCTCAAGCAAGGGTTCGTTAAGCCTTAAGCTTGTTGACGGCTCATCTATCTTATATTTCTGCTTACGTCCCGAAATCAACACCTCGCCAATCTGGCTGGCGTTTTCGCGCAGCATAAAGTTTACTACCACGCGTTGCCCGTCTGTTACTTCAATTGTTTTTTCTTCGGTGGCTAAGCCAACAAAACTCACTTTAATGGTGTAATTGCCAGGTTTTACCTTGTTAAAGGTAAACCTGCCGCTTTCGTTGGTAATTGTACCGGCATTTACGCCGGTACCTTTAAGGCTTACTGTAACACCCGGCACGGCTTCCCCATCGGCAGTAGTAATGGTGCCGGTGACGGTGCCCGGCTTAATTTCGGCAAGCGCAGGCTTTATATGGAACAAAATAAAAACCACCAGAAATGAGAGGGCAAGTAGTTTGCGGAACGTTTGTATCGGTCGAATCATTGCTATTTAGACTAAATATAAATAATTTGACAAAAATAACTGCCGGAAGGTTTCGATGCAAGTTATTTAAAATAAATCTAAATAAATATATTTTAGTAATTGATTAACAATGGTTTATTATGTAAAGTTAGATACATCAGAATAAGTTTGGTATTGGGAGTTACTTGTTGAAATATAGTATACGATATTCACCTGTAGAAAATTCGCTGGGTTTAACGATTGTAGCCAAAGAAATGCAGGCAGGTTGTAACCATGTGCTGCTTTAATTGAATAGAGAAACTGAGTGAATAGGAAAAACAGAAAAGGCAAAGAGATTAAATATCCATCACTTCTTTCTTCTTCCTGCTTTTCATGCGTTTAGGCACAAACTCCAGGATTTCATTTTTTAATGCTTCTATCATACGGCGTTTTAAAAAATTGCGCTGTATCACAATGCTTACCTCGCGGGCCGGCTCGGGCGAGCGGAAATGGCGTACCTTATCCAGCTGTTTTTCGGTAAGTTCGGATAAAGCAAGTTCGGGCAGGATGGTGGCGCCGTTGTTTTGGTCAACCATGCGTTTCAGTGTTTCAACGCTGCCTGTGTTGTATTCAAAGTGTTGAAAGCCGCGGGTTGATTTGCGGCGCTGGCAGATATTTAACACCTGTTCGCGCATGCAGTGGCCTTCGTTCAGGATCCAGATCTCTTCCATATCGATATCATCCGGCACGATATTTTTCTTTTTGGAGAGCTTGCTGTTTTTTGATACGTAGGCTACAAAGTTTTCGTAAAATACAGGGATCTCGGTAAGGCTGGTTTCATGCAGGGGGGTAGAAAGGATGCCGCAGTCAAGCATCCCTAACTTTAACTGCTGGATGATCTCTTCGGTAGTTTGCTCCCACACCACCAGTTTTACCTGCGGGTATTTTTCAATAAAGCCGTGGATGATTTTGGGTAATATGTAAGGCGCTACGGTTGGGATGATGCCCACGCGCAATTCGCCCGAAAGTTCCTTTTGCCTGTCGGTGATGATCTCTTTGATCTTTTCGCCTTCAGACAGCATGATCCTTGCCTGGTTAATGATCTCGATGCCTATTTCGGTGGGTACAACGGGTTGTTTGCTGCGGTCGAATATTTTTACACCAAGGTTGTCCTCCAGTTTTTGTACCTGCATACTTAGCGTTGGCTGGGTTACAAAACACTTATCGGCCGCGGCTACAAAACTGCGGTAGGTATCAACTGCCACAATATACTCCAGTTGTGTAATAGTCATGTAATATAGAAGAATGCTATGCGAAGATAATAATTATTGATTTTCTCTATTGAAATATTTTCGTCAAGTTTGAAGTATCAAACCCAACCGATATGGAAAACAAAAGGAAGCTTACTACCGCTTCGGGCAGGCCTTATACAGAGAATGAAAACTCGATGACCGCCGGTCCCCGCGGCCCTGTTTTGTTGCAGGATTATATTTTGCATGAAAAAATGGCACACTTTAACCGCGAACGCATCCCCGAGCGCGTTGTGCATGCCAAAGGCTCGGGCGCATACGGTACATTTACGGTTACACACGATATCAGCCGGTATACCCGCGCCAAGGTTTTTAATACTATTGGTAAGCAAACCAGGTTGTTCCTGCGCTTTTCTACCGTGGGCGGCGAAAAAGGATCGGCAGATACCGAGCGCGACCCGCGCGGCTTTGCCATTAAATTTTATACCGAAGACGGCAACTGGGACCTTGTAGGCAATAACACCCCGGTGTTTTTTATAAAAGATGCCAAAAAGTTTGGTGATTTTATCCATACGCAAAAACGCGATCCGTATACCAACTGCAAAAGCGCTACCATGATGTGGGATTTCTGGTCGCTTAACCCCGAAAGCCTGCACCAGGTAACTATTTTAATGAGCGATAGGGGCACTCCTTACGGATACCGCCATATGGATGGTTTCGGCAGCCATACTTTTTCGCTCATTAACGCCAAAAACGAAAGGTTTTGGGTGAAATTCCATTTTAAAACCCAACAAGGCATTAAAAATTTCACCGATGCCGAGGCCGCGGAGATGCGCGGTAAAGCGCCCGATTTTGCGCAGCATGATCTGTTAACCGCTATAGATAATGGCGATTTCCCGAAATGGTCGCTTAAAATACAGGTAATGCCCGAGGCGGATGCCAAAACCTACCACATTAACCCGTTTGATTTAACCAAGGTATGGCCCCATGCCGATTATCCGCTGATTGATGTGGGCGTATTGGAACTGAACGAAAACCCGGATAACTATTTTGCGCATGTGGAGCAGGCTGCTTTTGCACCTGCGCATGTTGTTGACGGTATTGGTTACTCACCCGATAAAATGCTGCAGGGACGCATCCTGTCATACCCCGATGCGCACCGTTATCGTTTAGGCGGTAACTACGAGCAGATCCCTGTAAATAAATGCCCTTACCTGGTGAGCAATTACCAGCGCGATGGCCAGATGACTGTAAACGGAAATGGCGGTTCAGGCCCTAACTATTTTCCTAACAGTTTTGATGATATTGTAATAGATCAAAGCTACAAAGAGCCCGCCTGGGACTTTGGCAGCCCGGTGGGCGACTGGTACGACCGCAATGCCGAAGGGGAAAATGATCATTATACCCAACCCGGCGACCTGTACAGGCTGATGGACTGTGAGGCCAAAAAGAACCTCGTAAGCAATATTGTAAACTCGATGAAAGGTATCGAAGGCCCTAAAAAGGAGTTGATCACTAACCGCCAGTTATGCCATTGGTTTAGGGCCGATATCAACTTAGGTATGGCGGTAGCCAAAGGCCTGGAGCTTGACCTGGCCGAAACTATGAAGCAAATGCCGCAGGGAGTGTAATCGCTTGACATGGATCAGCCTCAAAATGGAATCAAAAGGGCAATTTTCTATTTGAAAATTACCCTTTTTGATGAGTAACTGACTATTATTAATGTCTGTTTGGCGACTAACGACCCAATTAATTTATGTTATAGCCTCTTTGCTTATAGCGGATTACATCAGATAAAATTATAAATTATAGCTAAATTTGCTGAAAGGACTTTTAAAATAATGACGACATTAACCATAGATATTCCCGACAGCAATACTGAAGAAGTATTGGCGCAGTTGGCAAAGCTCGGTGTAAAGGTGCGGGAATCAAATTTATCAGAACTTGATAAATTAACAGAAAAGGACTATGAAAAGCACTTTCGTCATAGAGCTGAAGTGACTCGTAAAAATCTTCATAAATATTTATGAAGATTAATCAAAGGGATATAGTTGAAATTGCATTTTATACGGGAAATAAACCGGAAGTGCATCCAGCAGTGGTTGTTTCTGTTGACGATATTTTTGAGATAGAATGATTCTTTTATGCGGTTCTATTGTCTACAAAAAATATATATCCCGATTTTACATTTGAGATAAGACCGGACATGATCAATAAACCTCGAAATGAAAAGAATGGTTATGCGGTTTGTCATATGGTTCAGCAATTTTATCCCGAGGATGTTATCAGCCGAACCGGAGCTGCGTTGAAATCGGAAGTATTTGAACTCGTTATAACTAAAATTCAGGAAGTAGTTTTTGGCTTATAATTGATTTGTTACTATCACTTATTTCTTATCCAAACAAATCGCATAAATCCTTACTTTAGGGTATATGCTGCCACTATTAATCTCCGAACAAATCCGTGAGGCCGATGCCGATACCATAGCCCATGAACCTATATCGTCCGTCGATTTGATGGAACGGGCCTCAAGGGCCTTTGTAGGCTGGTTTGTGAACCGTTTCCCTGATAAAAACGAACCCATTACCTTTTACTGCGGTACCGGCAATAACGGTGGTGACGGGTTAGCTATTGCCCGTATCCTGTGCGACCACCATTACCAGAAACTTCAGGTGGTGATCGCCCGCTTTTCGGATAGGGTTTCCGATGATTTTAAAGTAAATTATGAGCGCTTAAAGGAAACCTGCGTTACTATAAAAGAGCTTGAAAAAGGGGAAGACATACCTGAAGATAACAGCCTGGTGCTTATTGATGCCTTGCTGGGGAGTGGCCTTAACAAACCGCTTAGCGGCGATTATGCCCGGTTGGTTAATTTTATTAATGATTTAAACAAAACCGTGGTTGCTGTTGATGTACCAACCGGTTTTTTTTCGGAGGGAGAGGTGCGCGGCGATACGATTGCCATAAAGGCCAGCCTAGTGATCACTTTTCAGCAGCCTAAAATCAATTTCCTGTTACCTGAATCGGCGCCTTATGTTGATTGCTGGGAGGCCGTTAATATCGGGATCAGCGAAAAATTCACACAATCGGTAAACACGCCCTACGCGTTTGTTGAAGAGAAAGATGCGAGACAACTGCTGAAGCCCCGCCATCATTTTAGCAATAAAGGAACTTACGGGCATCTGCTGCTGGTAGCCGGACAGGAAAAAACCATGGGAGCCGCTTTGTTAAGTTCTTCGGCCGCCGCGCATGCCGGGGCCGGGTTAACCACAGCCTGCATCCCCAAAAGCGGCCTTACGGCTTTAAACAGTTACCAGCCCGAGGTGATGGCCATCACCCGCAAGCAGGGTATGTTACCCGAAATTGAGTGGGATAAATATGCTTCGATAGCTGTTGGCCCGGGTTTGGGCACAGATAACGATGCTTTGATGTTATTGGAAACTATCATCAAAAATTATCAAAAACCGCTGGTGATTGATGCCGATGCCCTGAACCTGATTGCCGGTAAGAAGGAATTGATTGGCGAATTACCCGCCGGCAGCGTGCTGACACCCCATATGAAAGAGTTCGACAGGCTTTTTGGCGATCACGAAAATTGGTGGCAGCGCCTGCAAACCGCTATGAAAAAGGCGCAGGAATTAAACCTGTGTATTATCCTCAAAAACGATTATACCATAACCGCCACGCCTGACGGGAAAGCCTTTTTTAACTCAACCGGCAACCCGGCTATGGGCACCGGCGGCATGGGCGATGTGCTTACAGGCATAGTGGCTGCGCTGTTGGCTCAAAAATATAAACCTGAAGAAGCTTGTATCCTGGCAGTTTATATACACGGCAAGGCCGGCGATGAACTGGCTTTGCCTAACCGGATGAATGTGGTTTTACCAGGTACGCTGATAACCCGCTTACCTGTGACAATGGCTAAGTTGATGGCATAAAAAAACGGCCTGCAAGTATCATACAGCCGTTCTGATTAACTATTAACTGATCTTATAAAGAACTAAATACTCAAATTTGGAGGTTAGGTTTTGTTTTTAGATTGTCTTAAATCCTAACTAATCATAAGACGTTTACACGTCGCGATTAGTTACAAAAAAACGAATAATTGATTTGGCTTTTGGTTAATAAAATGTTAAATAATTCGTATTGTGTGCTTTACGTTTACGTAATGTACAAATTCAATACTTTATAACGCAAAAAAAGCTTACAAATTTTTTGCTTCTGCAAAAATTGTAAGCTTTTTTATCATGCCCTTAAAGGGGCTACATTCTTAGAAGTTTCCCAGTACCATCATTTCGCTTAGCGTTGGGTTTGCGCTGCCGCCGCGTGGTTCAAGTGTTACCGCAAATGCATCGGCTGCAGCGATAGCTTTCATGTTTTTGAAACCGCTCGAATCCGCAGTGGCGTCAAAAACTCCCAAATCAACAGGTTTGCCGCCTACCAATGCCCACAACTGGTATTGATGGGCTTTGTCATTTACAGGCATTTTACTGCCGTTCATATCAATAATCACCTTATGTTTTGATGGGCTAAAGGCTACCGTCAGGGCCGAATTAGGCGATTTGGCTGTACCCTTCAGGCGGATCAGTTTGTATGATGTATCGCGCAACAGGTTCAGTTCATCATCCTTGGCGCTAACGGTTGTGCTGAAATGCTGATTTTGAGCCTGCATAGCACTTAATTGAGTATCAGAAAGCTGCAGGCGTTTGTAAACGTTAACTAACGCTATGGTGCAGCCGATGAGCAGCGCTAAACAAGCGGCAAAGGCGTATTTATAAAAGTTTATCTTTTCTTTTTTAGGCGTGGCTATCGGTACAACGTTATCACGGTTTGCATGCGTTGGTGTAGGGAAGTTGTTATCGTCGCTAAAATTAGTGAGCAAACTGCCTAAAATGCGGTTGCGCAGATGCTCGGGCGGTTCTATGGCGTTTTCCTCAGCATAAAACTCCATCGATTGCTCAATCGCATCCAGTTCGGCCTTAACTACCGGATACTTTAAAGCAATCTCTTCTACCTGTTGCTTTTCGGCCGGGCTAACGTCTCCCAGCACGTAAAGTTCAAGTATTCCGGATTCTATATATGCTTTTACGTCTTCCACTTTAATTAAAATGTTTTCTGAGTTCCTGGATAGCCATTCTCAACCGGGTTTTGATGGTGCCCAGCGGTATGCCCAACTCTTCTGCGGCTTCCACGTGGGTGTAACCTTTAAAGTACACCAGGTTTACAATCAGCTGCTGTTCTGGTTTAAGTGTTTGCACCAGGTCTTTAATCCCCATTAACTCAGGCTTGTAAACCGTATTCCTTTGTTCGTCAATAAAAGTTACGTTATTTTCAATCTCCTGGTTTTTGTTTTGGTTTTTAAAATCTTTTGATCTGATTTTATCTATCGCCAGGTTACGGGCAATATTAACCATCCAGGTAAATAAACGGCCTTTTTCAGTACTGTAGCTTGAAAAGGAATGCCATATTTTTACAAAGGTTTCCTGTAAAACATCTTCGGCAATAGCGGCATCACTTATTATACGGGATATGACCCCGAATAAGGAAGCCGAGTACATGTCATACAACGCCTCTACGGCAATTTTTTCACGGTGCTGTAATGACAACACCAGTTCTTCTTCCGAAAGCGATATTTTGCGTTTTTTACTCAACGTAGTGAAGATATAAAGGAATTATCACATTTCAAACAAGTGTTTTTCTGCGTGATATGACGAGCGTACCAGCGGGCCGCTCTCAACATATTTAAATCCTTTATCCAGACCAAATTGTTTGTATCGCGCAAACTGGTCGGGGTGTATCCAGTCAATTACAGGGTGATGGTTGCGGGTTGGTTGCAGGTACTGGCCCAGTGTAAGTATATGAACACCTGCAGCCAGCAAATCGTCCATAGCTTCTAAAACATCCTCTTCTGTTTCGCCAAGGCCAAGCATAATGCCTGATTTGGTACGCAAGCCAGCTTCCGAAATGTGCTTCAACGCCTCGAGGCTACGATCATATTTAGCCTGGATACGTACTTCGCGGGTAAGGCGGCGCACGGTTTCAAGGTTATGCGATACCACTTCAGGGCGGGTTTCTAAAACGCGGGCAAGGTTATCCCAGTTGCCTTTAAAATCTGGCAGCAGGGTTTCTAAGGTTGTGTCCGGGCTTTCGCGGCGGATGGCGTTGATGGTTTCGGCCCAGATAATGGAACCCCCATCTTTTAAATCGTCGCGATCTACCGAAGTGATCACACAATGCTTTACCTGCATCAGTTTTACCGATGTGGCAACACGGTTGGGTTCATCAACGTCAACAGCCAACGGCCTGCCGGTTGCAACCGCGCAGAACGAGCACGAACGGGTACAAATGTTACCGAGGATCATGAAAGTAGCCGTGCCGGCACCCCAGCACTCGCCCATATTGGGGCAGTTACCACTTTCGCAAATTGTATGCAGCTTATGGGTATCAACCAGGCCGCGTACATGGGCATATTCTTTTCCTGTAGGAAGTTTCACCCTAAGCCAATCGGGCTTACGTACAGGCTGGCTAACAGCAGGAACTACCGGCAAATCAATCATAATGCAAATGTAGTTATTTTATTAGTTCATTGTGAATGGTTCATAGTTGATAGATCATAGTTCATGGTTGATAGTTCTTAGCATCCTTACTGAAAGCAAGCACATGTACTAACAAACATCCCTTTTACTGTGATCAATGAACCAATTGCTTATTACCATGAACTATGATCCATGAACTATCAAACTTAACTCAACACCTCCAGGGTTTCATCAACAGAAATACCGCTGTGCGATTGATCGAGGATGCACTCACCATCTTTAATCAATAATAACTGGGGCGATTCATGGTGTACCTGGAACAACTGCGCTACCTGGTTGGAGAGGTCGCGATATTTGATGAGGTCGAGAAAATAAAGGGGCATATTTTCGGGAAGGTTGTCCCAGTCAAGCTCAAAACGCCTTTTAGCCATCATGCTGATCGAGCAGCGTGTGCTATGCTTAAAAATTAGGCTATAACCTTCCTGTTTTTTGATCGCCAAAAGCTGATCAGCCGTCTCCAACGATATCCAGTTCATGTTAATTATATGATTAAAATGCTATAATATGTAATTATAACACAAAAACCGCACAAGGTGTTTAAGCAGGTTTAAAAATGACAATTACCTGTTACCTGCCGCTTTTAGGGTACGAACCGTAAGCAGGGCACAATTTATTTGAGCATGATGATACGGCGGCAACCGCCGCGGCTATAAGCGCTATGTAAACTAATTTTTTCATATAAATCCTAAACTCGTTGTTTAACGGTTTTTAACTGTTTAATGTTTCGGCGAGGGCGGCCATTTTAATAGCGGTAACAGCGGCTTCATCACCTTTATTACCATGTTTACCTCCGGCCCTGTCAATAGCCTGTTGCTGGTTATCAGTTGTTAATACACCAAATATAACAGGTTTTGAATATTTTATGGCAACATTGGCAACACCGTTTGCAACGGCATCGCAAATAAAATCAAAATGACGGGTTTCGCCCTGTATTACGCAGCCCAGGCAAATCACCGCATCAATACCGCCTTTTTTTAATAAAAGCTCGGCGCCGGAGGTTAGCTCGAAGCTGCCCGGAACCTGGTACGAAAAGATATTTTCGGCCAGGGCGCCATGGTCAACCAGGCTTTTATAAGCGCCCTGGTAAAGGGCATTGGTAATTTCGGCATTCCACTCGGCCACTACAATACCAAAGCGGTAAGGAGCTGCTGAAGGGATTTGGGTATTTGAAAAATCAGAAAGGTTTTTTAAGTGGGTAGCCATGGTGGTGTTATTTCGGATATCGGATGTCAGATTTCGGATTTGGTTAGTTTTGATGTTCGATTTTTAAAGGAACCGAAAAGATACTGACAAAAAAAATCGATTTCAGATTTAAAGGTATCTAATCAACCTATAAATCCGAAATCGAAATTCCCAAATCCGAAATCAATTACAATTTCGCTTCGGCACGAGCTATATACTCGTCGATATTTTGAGCTTCGGTACTTTCAGGATATTCTGTTTTAATCCTTTTGTAAGCTTCGGCTGCGTCTTTATTGTTTTTTTGGGCTTCGTAGGTTAAGCCTAATTTTTTAAGGTAAAGCGGAGACAGGAATTTGTTTTTAGCCTTATCAACAGCTTTGCTGAAGTAAGTTGCCGCTTTTTCGTAGTCTTTTAGTTCAACATAAGCATCGCCTGTGCTGCCGTAAGCCTCGGCTGCAACCATGCTATCGTCGCCGCGGTAGTTGGTCAGGTTATCAATGGCTTTGTGGTAGTCGCCTTTGTTAAGGTAAGCTGTACCCAGGTAAAAATAAGCAAGGTTAGCGGCTTTGGTGTTGCTGTAATCGGCAATTATTTTTTCAAAGCCGGGATAGCCCGCGTCGCCTTTAATCGCTTTATCCCAGCTTTTTTGCTGCCAAAAATCCTGTGCCTTATACATCTGGTTGGCGGCGGTAACCTCCCGAGGACCTAAATACAATTTTAAATAAATAAAGTAAATAGCGATAAGGGCAACAATAGCCCCTAAAATAAATAATAAGCTCTTTTGGTTCTCGCGCACAAAGCTACCACTCTGACCAAATTTGGTTTCAGGTGCCGCAACTTTGGTGTTCGCCTGGGTTTTTGACATTGTTGTTCTAAAATTAAGTTTGCAAAAATACGGTTTTCAAAATTACTGGCAATAGCTTTTGTATTAAATCTTTAAAGTGGGGAGTTCACGGGTTATAGTTCATGGTTCATGATCTTTGGGTGAGGCTTTTGTAGCTTATTGAATGGCAAATTTGTTTACCGCAAGAAAAACGGCTATGAACCATGAACTATCAACCATGAACCATTAGCAACCAAATAAAACACTAACTTTGCCTTCCCATGTATCTCCAGCAATTATCCGTTATCAACTTTAAAAATTACGATGAAGCCGAACTGGTTTTCAGTGAGGGGGTTAACGCGTTTACGGGGAATAACGGGGCGGGTAAAACCAATTTGCTGGATGCTATCCACTACCTGTCGTTATGTAAAAGTTATTTTAACCCGATAGACAGCCAGCAGATTAAACAGGGAGCGGAGTTTTTTATTGTTACCGGCATGTTTAGCAAAAACAACCAGCCCGAGGCGGTGGCCTGCTCGGTAAAACGCAATCAGAAAAAACAATTTAAGCGCAATAAAAAAGATTACCAGCGCCTGGCCGACCATATCGGCTTTCTGCCCCTGGTCATGATTTCGCCTTATGATATCAGTATTATTACTGAAGGGAGCGAGGAACGGAGAAAGTTTATTGATAATGTGATATCGCAAACCGATAATCATTACCTGGATGAGCTGATCACCTATAACAAGATCCTTAACAACCGTAACGCGCTTTTGAAACAAATTGCCGATACAGGTAAATTTGATCCCGGTTTGCTGGAGATAGTAGATGAGCAGCTATGCACATCAGGTAACCGTATTTTTGAGCGGCGCCGTAATTTTATGGATGGCTTTGTTGAAATATTTAACAGGCATTACGATTTTATAAGCGATAACGCCGAGCGTGTTGAACTGGTTTACGAATCGCAGTTATTAACAAGCAGCTTTGAACAGTTGCTGCAAAACAGCTTTAGCCGCGATAAAGCCCTGGAGCGTACCACGGCGGGTGTGCATAAAGACGACCTGCAGTTTAACATCCATGGCATGCCGATGAAGAAATTTGGTTCGCAGGGCCAGCAAAAATCATTTTTAATAGCGCTTAAGCTGGCTCAGTATACCTTTTTATATCAGCAAAAGGGATTTAAACCCTTATTGCTGCTTGATGATATTTTTGATAAGCTTGATGATAACCGGGTTACCAAGCTGATGCAGATGGTATCGAACAACGATTTCGGACAGGTGTTTATAACCGATACCGGGGTTGAGCGCGTGGAACAGGTTTTTAATAAAATAGGGGTTGCCGTAAAGTTGTTTAAAGTAAAAGGAGGGGCAATAGATGCGTAAAACTAACGATAAAACATTGAAGGAAGCCATTGAGCAGATGCTGAATGTTTACAAAATAAAACGCCGTTTTGACGAAACCGGGGTGGTGAATTTTTGGCCGCAGCTGGTGGGCAAATCGGTAGCTAACCGTACCAAAGAATTATTTGTGCGCGATAAAAAATTATTCCTGCGCATCGAATCATCGGTAATTAAGCACGAACTTACACTGATGCGCACACAAATAATCGAAAAAATAAACGAAGAGGCTAAATCAATACTGGTTGAAGAAATTATTTTCCTCTAATCATCCTTAAGCTATGCTGCTTAAAGCGAACATCGTCTGTAAGTTTTGAGTAGCACAATATAAACAGGCCGGGAATTGAAAATGCCAACTGTGCTTCAGGATGGGTTCTGTAAAGCATCAATGAACCGATAACCAGCAGTACCAGGATAAGTACGTAAAAAATGTATTTGAATAACGGTTTCATAATGGCATTAATTTGTTGGTTTAGTTATAAAATGTAATACAGTTTAGGGTATGTTTTGTAAAGTTATCAAAACAAAACTACAATAACAATATTTTCATGAATATTTTCGGGTGTGATGTTTCAGTTATAACCACACCCGAAAATAGCGATGATTAAAATCTTTCGAAAGCAGAAAAGAAGAAATTGCCTTCAATCTCAGCGTTCTCGTCAGAGTCTGATCCGTGAACTGCGTTTTCACCAATTGATTTAGCGTATTTTTTGCGGATAGTACCTTCTGCTGCATCGGCCGGGTTGGTTGCGCCAATCAGTTTGCGGAACTCGGCAATAGCGTCATCTTTTTCAAGAATAGCGGCTACGATAGGGCCAGACGACATAAAGTCAACCAGTCCCTGGTAAAAAGGGCGTTCTTTATGAACTTCATAAAACTGGCCGGCTTTTTCTGCCGATAGCGCGGTATATTTAAGCGCTACAATTTTGAACCCGCTTTTAGTGATCATGTCTAAAATAGCACCAATGTGGCCGGCTGCAACAGCATCGGGCTTTATCATGGTGAATGTTCTGTTGGTTTTCATTTAAAATGTGTTATTCTTTGTCATTAACAGGCTGAAAGTATTCGGCGTAATCGCTTAACCCCGGGCTATGCGGTGGCATGCCTGAATTTTTGCGCAAAAGTAGGGTTTTCCATCTGTAAGATAAAGCTTTTTGAATTAAATTAGATGATTTGTATTTGATTAATTTATTTAGCTTTGCAACTCTTTTCAAGAATTGATGTTAGATTTAGCCGCCCTGAGCGACCTTTTAAAGCAGCCGCAAAAAATAGTGATCACCACGCATCATAAGCCCGATGGTGATGCTATGGGTTCGTCATTGGGTTTATATAATTACCTGATACAGCAAGGCCATCACGCCAAAGTGATAGCCCCTACAGATTATCCCGATTTTTTAAGCTGGCTGCCCGGTAACGAAAACGTTATTGTTTATACCGAAAGCAAGGAAGAGGCGGCTGCACTGATTGCCGAAGCCAAACTGATTTTTTGCCTTGATTTTAATGCCCTTAGCCGCATTAATGAAATGGGTGACCTTGTTGGCAGCAGCAGCGCTTACAAAATAATGATCGACCATCACCTGGAGCCGGCCGATTTTGACGATTACCGCCGCTGGGATATCAATGCCTGCGCTACGGCCCAGTTAGTGTACGATTTTATTGTAAATGAGCTTAAGCACCCCGAACTTATTAATAAAGACGTAGCTACCTGCCTGTACACCGGTATCATGACCGATTCGGCTTCGTTCCGTTTACCCAACACTACGGCCGGTGTGCACCGTATAGTTGCCAACCTGATTGATGCCGGTGCCGTGAACTGGCGCATTCATGAGCTGGTATACAACAGCGCGTCCGAAAACAGGCTGCGCTTTTTAGGCCACTGCCTGGCCAATTGCCTTGAAGTGCTGCCCGAATACAATACCGCTATTATTGCCGTGAGTAAGCAGGACCTGGATCGTTTTGATGTTGAAACCGGAGATACCGAGGGCGTGGTTAACTACGCCTTATCAATGGCCAGCATCAAACTGGCTGCCTTTATTGTTGAACGTACCGATAGGGTAAAGCTTTCGCTGCGCTCTAAAGAGGAGTTCCCGGCAAACGAGATCTGTAAAAAATATTTTAACGGCGGTGGCCACCGCAACGCGGCCGGGGGGCATTCTGACGCGCCTCTGCCAGAAGTTATTGAACAGTTTAAACAAATATTACCCGAGTATAAAAAACTATTAATACAGTAAAAATGAACAAAAAACTGATGTTTGTGGCACTTGCGGCCATAGGATTTGCAAGTTGTAACGGCGGATTTAAACAGGGCGATGGCGGCCTGCTTTATAATGTGCATACTTCAAAAGGCGCTCCGAAGCTTAAAGAAGGCGATTTTGTAAGCCTTAACATGATTTTGAAAACTGATAAGGATTCAATTATCAGTAACTCTTATGATATGGGCGCCCCAATTTACAGCCCGATGCCTAAGGTGCAAACTAAAGGCGATATCGTATCTGGTTTGTCGTTATTAGGCGAAGGCGATAGCGCAACCATTAAAGTATCGGTAGATTCGTTGCGTAAAAACGGGCAGCAGGTACCTCCAACCTTTAAAGGTAAATACCTGGTGTATGTGGTTAAAGTTGAAAAAGTTATTGCCAAAGGCGCGCTGAATGAAAATGCTTTCCGCGACCGCGTTATGCAATATATCAACAGCCAGAAAGAAGGGCTTAAAACAAAGGAGCCTGCTAAAATAGCGGCTTATTTTAACGCGCATAAAGATCTGAAGTTTACAAAAACCGCTTCTGGCTTAAATTATGTAATCACTGCGCCGGGCAGCGGCCCCAATGTGGCTAATGGCGATACCGCGGTAATTAACTATACCTTGAGGCTTACTACAGGTAAAGTTTTAGAAACCAGCGAAAAAGCGATAGCATTGAAAGAAAAAATGCCTATTAACCCTATGAATCCTTATCAGCCCATCCGCGTGGCTGTTGGCGAGGGCCGCGTAATTAAAGGCTGGGATGAAGGGCTGTTGTTATTGAACAAAGGCGCCAAAGCTGTTTTGGTAGTTCCTTCGGTATTGGGTTACGGCGACCAGGGCGGTCAGGGTATGCAGCCTTACACGCCGCTTGTATTTGATGTAGAACTTGTAAATATAGTACATCCAAACCCTAACGCTCCAAAACCGGCAATGCCGCAAATGCAGGCGCCAACATCTGCACCGGCAACCAAATAATTGATTTTTTATGTAAAGCCTTTCCTGCTTAAACCGGGAAAGGCTTTTTTATTTATAGCTGATGAAAAAGCACTTTTTTTATTTTTTATCGTTTGCTTTTGCTGCCACCGCATTAAAAGCTAATGCCCAGACAGGTGATTTAAAAAAAACCGATAAAGGGTCGTTTTACAAAATTTATACAGCCAATACCGGCGAGAAAGCTAAACTTAACGATGTAATTACCTTTAACTTTATTCAGAAAACGGATAAAGATTCGGTGTTGTTCAGCAGCTACACCGCTGGAAGGCCTGCACAGGCGCAAATACAGGAGTGGCGCGCGCTGGGCGATATGATGGATATATTCCCGCTGCTGGCTGTTAAAGACAGCGCGCTGGTAAAAATACCTGCCGATTCTGTATTTAAAGGGCATGAAGAGGCGCGTCCTCCATTTTTTCCAAAGGGTAGCTATCTTACTTTTATCATTAAGATGGAAAAGATCCAATCATTAAATGAAGCGATTGCCGAGAGGAACGCCGGTCTGGAAAAACTAAAACAAGCCGAAGCTGCCGACAGGGATAAATACATCGCCGCGCACAATCTTAAACCCATTACTACTGCTTCCGGCTTAAAATATATCATTACAAGCCCTTCTGCAAAAAGAAAACCGCTTGCAGGTGATACCGTTTTGGTTAATTACACCGGCAAAACGCTTAACGATAAAGTGTTTGACAGCAGCATTGAGGCCAACGCCAAAGCAGCAGGTTTAGAACAGCCGGGCCGTACCTACGAACCGATCAGTGTGGTTTTAGGCGAAGGTCGCGTAATACAAGGATGGGAAGAAGGTTTACTTTTGCTGAACGAAGGTTCGAAGGCAACGGTTATTATCCCATCATCGTTAGGTTACGGCGATCGCGGACAAGGGCCTGCAATACCGGGTTACAGCACATTGATATTCGACCTGGAATTGGTGAAAGTGAAACCGGGCAAGCACGTTGCTCCTAAACCGGCTGCCGTTAAAGGGCCGGTTAAAAAGGCAGGTGTAAAGAAACCCGTAGCTAAAAAGAAAAACTAATTATAAAAACCTCCTGCCAAAAACAGGAGGTTTTTAGTTAAACACAATCCTGCTTTAATTAACAGGTAAATTACTTTTAAAAAGTTACCGTTACTTATAGAAATTGCATAAAGAAATTTTCACACGAATTACCTTTTAAGTCGGAAAAAATTAAACGAATTACACGAATGGTCATTTTTCTATCAATTGCATCATTCGTGTAATTCGATAATTCGTAACAATTTGTGTGAAAATTTTAAACTGTTTTTACCGATAATTTTTTAATGAGTTAAGCTATCTCCCTGCTTTAATTATGCCGGGAGATACTTTACCGCAAATATTTCGTTATTACAAAGTTCAAAGGTTTATTTTTGCAGCATGGTTTTAACCGACACGCACACCCATTTATACTACGAAACCATCCCCGAAAAGCGCAAGGCATTGATGCAGCGCTGTATTGATCATCACATTACCCGTTTATTTTTACCCAATGTAGATGCAGCTTCAGTACCGTTGATCTACGGACTGGTTGAAGAGTATCCGCAGTACTGCTATCCTATGCTGGGCTTGCACCCCTGCGATGTAAAAGAGCATTGGGAAGCTGAACTGACTACCATCATCAACGCACATCAGCAAAACAAGATATTCGCCATAGGCGAGATCGGGATTGATCTTTATTGGGATAAAACACATTTAAAAGAGCAGGCAGATGCCTTTGTAAAGCAAATTAACTGGGCCAAAAGCCTTGATTTGCCTATAGTGATACATTGCCGCGATGCTTTTAACGAAGTATACGAAGTACTGCAGCAGGAAGCCGACGATAAACTGCGCGGTATTTTTCATTGTTTTGGCGGCACGGTTGAACAGGCGCGAAAGATCATCGACCTTAATTTTTACCTGGGGATAGGCGGTGTAGTTACCTATAAAAACTCGGGCCTTGATAAAGTTGTGCAGGAAATTGACTTGAAACATATAGTTTTAGAAACAGATTCTCCGTACCTTACCCCCGTTCCGTTCAGGGGTAAACCTAATGAAAGCTCGTACCTGGTATACATTGCCCAAAAAGTAGCTGAGCTTCAGCAAACAAGCATTGAAAAGGTGGCCGAAGTCACTACCGAAAATTCCAGGCTTGTGTTCGGAATTTAAATTGTTAACTATTTAAACAGCATATAAACCAATAATGAGCCAAATTTTAATCATCTATACCGGAGGGACAATAGGTATGATGAGTGATCCGGTTAGCAAGGTGCTCAAGCCTATTAACTTTGAGCAGATCATGGATAACGTGCCCGAGCTTGAAAAGCTTAATTGCCGTATCAAAGTACACTCGTTTGATGAGATCATCGATTCATCAAACATGAACCCCGAAATCTGGAGCGAACTTGCGGGGCTGATCCAGGCCAATTATCATGATAACGACGGCTTTGTGATCCTTCACGGATCTGATACCATGGCCTACACGGCTTCTGCGTTGAGCTTTATGTTAGAGAATTTGGCTAAACCCATCATTTTTACAGGCTCGCAATTACCCATCAGCGCTATCCGTACCGATGCCAAAGAGAACCTGATGACGGCTATAGAAATAGCCAAAGCCAAAAAGAACGATCGTGCCCGTGTACCGGAAGTTTGTATTTATTTTGATTACAAACTCTTCCGTGGCAACAGGGCTTTTAAATATAATTCATCAAAATTTGAGGCTTTCCGCTCGCCAAACTACCCTATCCTTGCCGAGTCGGGTGTGCATTTGCGTTTCAGCGCAAACGATATCAGGCAACCTAAGGACGAAAGCTCATTGATTGTACACAATAACCTGATCAACGATGTTGGCGTACTTAAACTGTATCCCGGCATCAGCCCAAAAGTGGTTGAGAATATTTTAAGTGCCGATGTGCGCGGCATTGTAATGGAAACATTCGGTGCGGGCAATACCACAACCGATGCCTGGTTTATCGATCTGCTTAAAAACGCGATAGACGGCGGCAAAGTGATCCTCGATATTTCGCAATGTAAGGTAGGTACGGTTGAACTTGGCCGCTATGAAACAAGCAAACACCTTAAAGATATAGGCGTAGCCAACGGTTATGACATGACTTTCGAATCGGCGGTAACCAAAATGATGTACCTGCTGGGGCAAAGTGATGATCCACTACAGGTGAAGGAATGGCTGGAAACCGATTTGAGGGGCGAGATTACGGTATCGTAACAATGTATCCATACGTACGAAGTAATTAAACTTTATACGTATGGATGATTTAGCATAAAGGACATAAAAGAGGGAATATCTTTTTGTTACTAATTGGAGATAATGATTTTGAATTGATATCCATAGGCGCATTATCTAATTTCTTAGTCAAGTTAAGTAAGATAGTCACAATTTAATCTGACAGTTACGATTAATTAACGCACGTAATAGAGATTAGCATTATGACAACCCAAGCAAAGATCATCAAAAACAAGATGGGCATATTGGAGCTTGCCCAGCATTTAGGGAACGTATCACAGGCCTGTAAAGTGATGGGCTATTCCCGTGATAGTTTCTACAGGTTCAAGGAACTTTACGAACAAGGTGGCGAACTGGCCTTACAAGAGATCAGCAGACGAAAACCGATCTTAAAGAACCGGGTAGAAGAGCATGTAGAAAAAGCCGTTGTTGAAATGGCTATAGACCAGCCGGCCTTAGGTCAGTT
>NZ_QGHA01000016.1 GCF_003148845.1 Mucilaginibacter oryzae
ATAAAGGCTATATATCCAAAGCTTTGGCCGACCTGCTTTGGGGAAATGGTATACAGATGATCACCAAACCCCGTAAAAACATGAAAGACTTTAACATCTCTCAGGCCGATAAAATAATGCTCAGAAAAAGGGCTATCATTGAATGTGTAAACGATGAGCTAAAGAACATCTGCAAACTTCAGCACACCAGGCACAGATCCGTGAATAACTTTCTGATGAACACAATGGGCGTGCTTTGCGCTTACCATTTCTTCCCTAAAAAACCTTCCCTTAATATTATATTTCAAGAAAATGACGACCAGCTTTTATTAGCTGCTTAAACCGAACTCACGTTAAATTACCTGTAAAATGCTAAAATGCCAAAACCGCTTTTGCCGGAATATTAAAAAATCATTTGGCTGCTTAGATTATTTTTAATGATAACGTGTATTCGCTGTTTGAGTCGGCATATCGTGGCTTTAACCAGGTATTTACTACGTTAGGGGGGCGCCTTTAAAACAAAAGCGGCCTGGTTTAACCGGGCCGCTTTTCATATCTAAACAACAAAATCAATTAATGATTTTGTTCGTGGATCTCTTCCTGCCTGAACAGTTTCGCGCTGAAATAGTCGTTGTTCATGCGGGCAATGTTCGTCAGTTTGATCTCTTTCGGGCACTCAGCTTCGCAGGCACCGGTGTTGGTACAGTTACCAAAGCCTTCTTCGTCCATTTGGGCCACCATTGATTGTACACGACGGTAGCGCTCGGGCTGGCCTTGCGGTAATAAGCCCAATTGAGTGATTTTTGCCGATACGAACAACATAGCCGAAGCATTTTTGCAAGCCGCAACGCAGGCACCGCAACCAATACACGTAGCCGAGTTGAAAGCCTCGTCGGCAATTACCTTAGGGATCGGGATGGCATTACCATCGGGTACACCGCCGGTGTTTACCGAAACGTAACCGCCGGCCTGTTGGATCCTGTCGAAAGCAGAGCGGTCAACCGCCAAATCTTTTACAATAGGAAAAGCTTCCGCGCGCCATGGTTCAATGGTAATGGTTTCGCCATCGTGAAACGTACGCATGTGCAGCTGGCAGGTAGTAACGCCTCTTTTTGGGCCGTGCGGGTGGCCGTTGATATATAATGAACACATACCGCAGATCCCTTCGCGGCAATCATGATCAAAGTTGATTGGCTCATCACCTTTATGGGTAAGGCTTTCGTTAACCACGTCGAGCATTTCAAGGAACGACATATCGGGCGATATGTTCTCAGCTTTGTAGCTAACAAATTTACCCGCGGTTTGAGCATTTTTTTGACGCCATACTTTAAGCGTCAGGTTCATATTTCCGTTACTCATCTTTTTAATTAGATTTGAGATATCGTTGTTTTTTGTTGATTGAGTGAGCAATTGATGGAGTGAATGGTTTGTTAACTTAAGCAACCACTCACCAAATCAACTATTCACTATGCATAATTTCTTTGAGACAGGTGTACTGCTTCAAATGTCAGCGGCTCTTTGTGCAGTTCTTCAGGCTGATTTTCACCTTTAAACTCCCAGGCCGCTACAAACGCGAAGTTTTCGTCATCGCGTAGCGCTTCGCCATCAGCAGTTTGCGATTCAACCCTGAAGTGGCCGCCGCATGATTCTTTGCGCATCAAAGCGTCGTCAATCATCAGTTCGCCCAGTTCAATGAAATCGGCTACCCTGCCGGCTCTTTCTAACGAAGCGTTTACTTCTTCGTTCTCGCCGGTTACTATAGCGTTTTTCCAGAAATCAGCTTTTAACGCCTGGATCAACCCTTTGGCTTTTCTCAGGCCTGCGTCGGTACGGGCCATGCCGCAGTACTCCCAAATAATGTGACCAAGTTCGCGGTGGTACTCGTTAACTGTTTTGTTGCCTTTAAGGGCCAGTAATTTATTTACGTGCGCTATAACATCCTGTTTGGTTTGCTCAAAAGCAGGATGGCTGGTGTCAACCTTTTTAGGGCCAATTTTAGCAAGGTAGTCGCCAAGGGTATAAGGTATTACAAAGTAACCATCAGATAAACCCTGCATCAACGCCGAAGCGCCGAGGCGGTTGGCTCCGTGATCGGAGAAATTACACTCACCCAAAGCGTATAAACCAGGGATGGTAGTGCTCAGGTTGTAATCGACCCAAAGGCCGCCCATGGTATAGTGAACAGCCGGGTAAATACGCATTGGCTGTTTGTATGGATTTTCGTTGGTAATTTGATAGTACATATCAAACAGGTTACCGTATTTGGCCGCCACGGTTTCTTCGCCTAAACGTTTAATAGCGTCGGCAAAATCAAGAAATACCGCGAAACCTGAACCGCCTACGCCTTTACCTTCTTCAACCATTTCTTTGGCGTTGCGGGAGGCCACATCGCGCGGAACAAGGTTACCGAAGGCCGGATATTTACGTTCAAGGAAGTAATCGCGGTCATCCTCTTTAACCTGGTCGGCTTTTAAGGTGCCTTTGCGCAATTGCTCTGCAATTGCGGCGGTTTTTGGTGCCCATACCCTGCCGTCGTTACGTAATGATTCAGACATAAGCGTTAATTTCGACTGATGATCGCCTGTTACCGGGATACAGGTTGGGTGGATTTGGGTGTAGCAAGGATTGGCGAAGAGCGCACCACGTTTGTGTGCCCTCCATGCCGCGGTTACGTTAGAGCCGATGGCATTTGTTGACAGGTAGAATACGTTACTGTAACCACCTGTACATAACAATACCGCATGAGCTGCATGGGTATCAATGGCTCCGGTTAGCATGTTACGGGTAACAATACCTTTAGCATGGCCATCAATAGTTACTACATCCAGCATCTCATGACGGGTGTACATTTTTACTTTACCGGCATGAATCTGGCGGTTAAGCGCAGAGTAAGCGCCTAATAATAACTGCTGACCGGTTTGGCCCCTCGCGTAAAATGTACGCGACACCTGCGAACCACCGAATGAACGGTTATCCAGCAAGCCGCCGTACTCGCGTGCAAATGGTACACCTTGTGCAACGCACTGGTCGATGATATTTACCGAAACTTCGGCCAGACGGTAAACGTTGGCTTCGCGGGCGCGGTAATCGCCGCCTTTAATGGTATCATAAAATAAACGGAAAACGCTGTCGCCGTCGTTCTGGTAATTTTTTGCGGCATTGATACCACCCTGCGCGGCAATAGAGTGCGCACGGCGCGGGCTATCCTGAAAACAATATGCCTTAACGTTGTAACCCAGCTCGCCTAAGGTGGCAGCTGCCGAAGCGCCGGCCAAACCGGTACCTACAACAATGATGTCGTATTTACGCTTGTTGGCGGGGTTAACCAGCTTCAGATCAAATTTATGCTTGCTCCATTTTTCGGCTAATGGGCCTTGAGGAATTTTAGCATCTAATGTCATCTCTTCTTGATATTTATGTTTGTGGCTTTTAGCCAGCTAACTTAGTGAGCTCCCTGGGTTGATAAATAATAATAGTAAACCGGCATGGCGGCGAAAGCCAGCGGAATAATTACCGCGAACAGCCATGTGCCGATAAAGTAAACTATCGGGGTATATTTACGGTGTACCCAGCCCAGCGTACGGAACGCGCTCTGGAAACCATGCAGCAGGTGAAACGCCACAGCGCCCATAGCTATTACATAAAATAAAACGTAAATGATGTTGCTGAAGCTGGTTGCAACGCGGGTATGCAGGTCTTTCACCCTTACAATCTCCACATTGTTTTCGGTTGCTACCGAATGGCTGAACTCCGCATTGGCCGGGGTATAGTCTGCAACGGTTGTTACGCCTGTAGCCAGATCGGTGCGGTACTCTTTAAAACCCATGTTTTTATCGTTATGGTAACGGTACCAGAAATCGCCCATGTGGATAACGATAAACAGGAACAGGATTGAACCCAAAAGGCCCATGTTTTTTGACGACCAGGAGGCATCAGATTTTGTAGCTACCGCGTAACCTACCGGACGCGCTTTGCGATTTTTTACCGTCAGGATCAGGCCGTACAGTGCATGCACCAAAATGGAAAGGTACAACAGGTATGCGATCACTTCAATAGGCGGAAAATGCGTAAGGAAGTTGGCATACACGTTAAAACTGAAACCATTATCGTTGTTAAACAACAGCAGGTTGCCGCCCACGTGCACAATTAAAAACGTGCACAGAAACAAGCCTGTTAAAGCCATGATCAGCTTTTTGCCCAGCGACGAGTTAAAGGTTTGTTTGAATTCGCTCATTATGAAATAGATTTATTTGGCAAAAGTATTTATTAAATAACAAAACATAGAAGAGGTTTTGGCTTATTGAACACCAAAAAACTATTTAGAATCAATCTAAAGCAATGCGCTGTGTTTTAAGCTATAAATACAATAAAATGACGGTAAATTGCTGTAATAAAGGATTATCAGCGCGGTGATTTTTAATCTATAGCGATCACTTTATCTTTCAATACCGCAAAAATCCTGTCGGTTTGCCGGCTGCGGATAGCTACGCGGCCGGTAAACTTGCCGAATGATGGTAGCACCGCCTGCCTGGCGCCAAAAGCGAAGCAGGGAAGCGTGATACTTTGCCTGGCGCGGCCGCTCAGGTTTACGCCGGGGTGGATATGCCCGCAAAAAACATAACCCGCAGCTTCCTGCGTATCGGCGGCCAGCGGATGGTGCATCATCAGGAAAGGACCGATCAGCAATTCATCGTACAGCCTGATATTTAAATTTTGGTAGTGCTTATCTGAAATAATATCGTGATTGCCTTTTACCAGGATAATGTTGAGCGCCGGGAACTGGCTGCGCCAAAGTACAAACCAATCCCAGTCGTTATTTAAATCGCTGTGAAAAAGATCGCCTAAAAAAATCAGCTTTTCTGGTTGGTATTCGTAAATCAGATCAGAAAGCACTGCAAGGTCGCTCTGTTCCATATCCCTTGGTACGGCAATCCCGGCTTTACGAAAATGGCCAACCTTACCCAAATGCACATCGGCAATGATGAGCGCTTTTTGTTGCTGCCAGTAAATTGCTTTTTGAGGGGTTAATAAAAGATCCTGCCCAAGCAGGTTAAAAGGAGTAGCCGCACTTATCATTAAGGCAAAGTTAAGAAAGCCCCCTGAGCCCCTGAACCTGGATTGAAAAATTTTTCAAATACGGTGTAACCTGTTTAAAAACCACGTGGTCATAGCTTACAAATACACCACGGTGAGTGATTTATACAGAAAACAGAATTAACTAAATTTAAAAAATAAATATTATGGATACCGGAAACTTAGCCATCTTGATGATCATCATTGTATCACTTGGCTTATTTTTAATGATTTTTGGGATAGTTTATCTTAACAAACGGGAAAATTTAGCAATGATTGAACGCAATATAGATCCCCGTAGCTTTAAGCCACAATCCGCTCCTTATCAAAACTTAAAATGGGGTTTATTATTGATTGGCGCAGGAGTGGGATTGTTTATCGCATTTATTTTAAACCATGCCGTATTTAATGGTTTTAACGATGATGTGTTTTTCCTATATGTGGCATTGATCGCCATCTTCGGCGGAGCGGGTTTGTTCATCTCCTACCGCATTGAAAAACGCGAAGTGCTGGATAAAGAAGACCAGCGGGTTGAAAAGCTATAAAACCACAATCGGATATTTTCATAGCCCTGCCCTGTGGCGGGGCTTTTTTGCTTTAAGCTCATCAAATAGCGCTATCCGATACCATATCGCTCTTTAAAAATATTCAGGTGGTGGCGCTCATGCCCGGCCATCATAAATACCAAAGCCGCTACGGTAAACAAGTGGTTGCTGGCAATGCCGGTACGTGCCAGTTGCTCATCGCTGAAGGCTTTGATCATATACAGGTTTGCCCGGCGAAGCAGCTTAAACTCTTCGGCCAATGCTTTGATGTCCTGGCTGTTGAAATCGGTATTGTTTACATAAATGTCCTGGTCAAAACCCGGCAGCTCGATATGGTTCCGCGAAAAAACCAACGCGCGGTAGGCAAAAGTGCGCTCGGTATCAATCATATGGCCAAGGGCCTGCTTCACCGTCCATTTGCCGGGAGCATAAGCATATAAACCCTGCTCATTACCGAGGTTGCTGAATAATTGATAGCTATGATGCATTTGCTGCTCCAGCATCGCAATTACATCAGTGTCGCCTACCAGGCCCACATATCCTGCCGCGAATGGTGAATAATCACCCGTGTTTGGTTTTTTTATCATTACGCGTGTTTTTAAGTACGATCCTGAAAGTTGTGCCTTTACCTAATTCCGAATCTTTTACAAAAATCTGCCCGTTATGGTAATTCTCCACCATACGCTTGGTAAGCGACAACCCTAAACCCCAGCCCCGCTTACGGGTGGTATAACCCGGTTGAAAAACGGTATCGAATTTAGAACGCGGGATACCTTTCCCCGTATCGGTAACATCAATAAAAATCTGGTTTTTTACCTTGTTGCCGCCTATTTCAACCTTGATGCTCCCTTTCCCCTCAATAGCGTTAACCGCGTTTTTCAACAGGTTTTCCAATACCCAATCAAACAGCGGAATGTTCAGGCCTGCTTTAAGATGGGGGTTGCCGGTTAACTCAAAACTGATGTTTTTACTTACGCGTACCTTAAAATAATCCACAAAATCTTTCACCACGGCATAAACGCTGTGCTCTTCCAGCACCGCTTTCGAGCCTATTTTCGAAAAACGGTCGGCCACTATTTCCAGGCGTTTTACATCGTTTTCCATTTCGGCTATCAGCACATCGTCTTCGGCATTAAACTTCTCCTTCATTAACTCTATCCAGGCAATGAGCGATGATATAGGCGTACCCAACTGGTGGGCGGTTTCTTTGGCGAGGCCCACCCAAACCTGGTCCTGTTCTGATTTACGGGAGGAACTGAACGCGGTATAGGCCATCAGCAAAAATATAGCGATAACGGTAAGCTGCACATATGGAAAAAGGCGCAACTGCGAAAGCAATTCCGAATCTTTATAATAAACAAAGTTATCCTCTCCAAAAACTTTGAGTTTAATAGGCGCGTGCTGGCCTTTCATGTAGTTTAGCTCCTCTTTAAAGTAAGCCGGATCATACTTTTTATACTTTTTGGTTTCTGCCTCAAGTTTGATGGCGGTGCGGGTTGTGTCGAGGCCACGATAGGTAACGATCTCGCCCTTACCATCGGTAATGATGGCCGGTACGGTAAGGCTATCGCGTACGGCAAATACATAATTTAAAAAGTCGTTATCGTCCGATGCCAGGATCTGCCTCATGCTTATAGCCCAAACCTGCGCGCGTGTACGTTCAGATCTGGCTATATTTTTTACCAGGTAGCTGGTATAAAATAACGAACCGCTGGCTATCACTACCGCGAACGCGAGGAGCAAATATTTCCAACGTTTTTTATGTTGATATGGGTTCATGGCGGACACAAGCCAAATAACGTAAAATTGGTTTGGAAAATATAATTTTATTGTAGGGAGGCTAATTGTCCATGGCCGATAGTCGATAGTCCATGGACATATTTAGGTAATACTATGGGCTATCGACTATGGACTATGGACTTTCCTCTTATCTTTGCCCCCATCATGACCGATAAAAAAGTAAGAGTTCGTTTTGCACCCAGTCCTACCGGTGGTTTACACCTTGGCGGCGTGCGTACCGTATTATTTAACTACCTGTTCGCCAAAAAGCATAATGGCGATTTTGTTTTGCGGATTGAAGATACCGACCAAACCCGCTATGTGGAAGGTGCCGAACAATATATTTTAGATTGCCTGAAATGGTGCGGCCTGAACCCGGACGAGAGCCCGGAGATTGGCGGCCCTTACGCCCCTTACCGCCAAAGCGAACGCAAGGCGCTTTACCGCGAATATGCCGAGCGCCTGGTAATGGAAGGCCATGCTTATTATGCATTTGATACTGCCGAAGAACTGGATAAAAACCGTAAAGAGATCCCTAATTTTCAATACGGGCAGGCTTATCGCCAAACTTTGCGCAATTCGTTATCATTACCTCAGCACGAGGTTGATGAGCTGCTTGCCGCGGGCACCCCGCACGTAATCCGCATTAAAATGCCGGAGGGGGAAACAGTGAGCTTTAATGATATGATCCGCGGTTATGTAAGTTTTGAAACCGGTTTGGTGGATGATAAGGTGTTATTGAAAGCCGATGGCATGCCAACCTATCATTTAGCCGTAGTGGTTGATGATTACCTGATGAAGATTACCCACGCCTTCCGCGGGGAAGAGTGGCTGCCATCTGCCCCTGTGCATTTATTGCTTTGGGAATATTTAGGTTGGAAGGCCGATATGCCGCAATGGGCACATTTACCATTGATACTAAAACCAGATGGCCACGGCAAGTTAAGCAAACGCGACGGCGCACGGCTCGGTTTCCCGGTATATGCCATGAACTGGTTCGACGCTAAAACCGGCGAATTAACGCCCGGTTTCCGCGAGCTTGGCTTTTTACCCGAGGCCTTCCTGAACCTGCTGGCAACTTTAGGCTGGAACGATGGTACCGACCAGGAACTGTTTACGCTGGATGAACTGATCGAAAAGTTTTCGATTGAGCGTGTTAATAAATCGGGCGCTAAGTTTGATTTTGAAAAAGCCAAATGGTTCAATGCCGAGTGGATTAAAAAATCGGGAGCCGAAAGCCTGAAGTTGGAAGTTGCGAAAGTTTTGGCTGAGAAAGGAATATTGGTTGAAGATCAGGAATATCTTGAAAAAGTTATTAAACTGGTAAAAGAGCGCTGCACCCTGATCCCTGATTTTTACCAGCAGGCGGGTTTCTTTTTTGAGCAACCTAAAGAATACGACCTGAACGCGGTGAAACCAAAATGGACGGATGCTAAAACCGACTTCTATAATACCTACATCACCCAGCTAAGTGCAGAAACAGCTACCGACCCGCACGAGCTTGAAACTAAATTCAAGGCTTTAGCCGAAGAAAAAGGTTTGAAAATTGGGGATGTGATGCTGCCTTTCCGCGTTATGCTGGTTGGTGGCAAGTTTGGTCCACACGTGTTTGATATTGTGGCTTTGTTAGGGAAAGACGAAACCATTAGCCGGATTACCAAAGCGCTTGTTGAATTTACAGCCGCTTAAAAACCGATAAAATAAAAGCGAAGGCCATGTTGAATTTATTCACATGGCCTTCCGCTTTTTAGGGCACTGGTTTTCGGTTTGATATTCACAGCGGGACCGGAATATCGTCTCCGGCTACTCGCACGGATACCGTCTGTACGGGAAAATGTTGTACCTTTAAAACATACTTTTTTGCCGCGGACTCAAAACCATCCGCGCTATACCAATTAATAATGAAAATACATATCTATCCTGACTACAACACCATGTCTAAAGCGGTAGCCGACCTGGTGGTTACCCTCGTAAAACAAAAACCCAACGCGCTGATCTGTTTCCCTTCCGGCGAATCTCCTACCGGGATGTTCGATTACCTGGTACAATATGTTAGCCTTGGCCAGGTTGGTTTTAGCCAAACCAATTTTGTTGGCCTCGACGAATGGGTTGGCTTAAGCAAAGAGAACGACGGCAGCTGCACACATTACCTCGAAAAGCACTTTTTTAAACCCTTAAATATATCTTCTGCCAAGGTTAAATTTTTTGACGCCACCGCTGCCAACCTGGATGCCGAGTGCGCCGCGATGAATGAGCATATTGAAAAACACGGCGGCCTTGATATGATGATAGTAGGCGTAGGCCTGAACGGGCATATTGGCTTAAACGAACCCGGGGCCGATTTCCATTCGTACGCGCACCACTCGCCGCTGGCCCAAATTACTATTGATGTAGCACAGAAATATTTCACCAACGATACCGCTGTGTTAACCGAGGGGATCACCTTGGGTTTGCGTCATCTTGCGGAATCGGCCGTGCCGGTGCTGATTGCAGGCGGCGCAAAAAAAGCAGCGATCATAGCCGAAGCCCTGGAAGGCGTGGTGACCAATGATGTACCGGCCTCGATATTTAAAACGCTGCCCAACGCGCAGGTGTTTTTAGATAATGCGGCTGCATCAAAGCTTAATTAAAACCTAATTGCTGTTTGATAGTTAATTATCCATAACCAATTATGCTGATGCCGGATCAACCTGAAAATAAAGCCGAACAGCTTACGTATGATGCCATTGTAATAGGCTCGGGCATTAGTGGCGGCTGGGCTGCCAAAGAGCTTTGCGAACAAGGGCTGAAAACGCTGGTACTGGAACGTGGCCGTGATGTGCAGCACATCAAGGATTATCCGACCGCTACCATGGATCCCTGGGAATTTAAACACCGCGGCCAGGTGACCAAAGCTATTTTGGATGAAAATCCGCTGATCAGCAAGGCGGCAGGTTACGGCGAGGATAATAGCCACTTTTTTGTAAAGGATAAAGATCATCCTTATATCCAGGAAAAACCGTTCGATTGGATCAGGGGCTACCAGGTTGGCGGTAAATCGCTGATCTGGGGGAGGGCCTGCCAGCGCTGGAGCAAGTATGAGTTTGAAAACCCCGCCCGCTTTGGTTATGGTATAGAATGGCCTATTGGTTATGATGATGTAGCGCCCTGGTACTCGCATGTGGAAAAATTTATCGGCGTTTGCGGAAATAAAGACGGAATAGAAGCTATGCCCGATGGCGAGTTTTTACCCCCCTTTGAGATGAATGCCGTGCAGGAACATATCAGCAAAAAAATAAAAGAAAACTATCCCGACCGCCATTTGGTACATGCCCGCTGGGCACATATCACCCAGCCCGAACAGATCCACATCGATCAGGGCAGGGTGAAATGTATGGCCCGGAACCTTTGCATGCGGGGCTGTCCCTTCGGCGGGTATTTCAGTTCGGTAAGTTCAACATTGCCCTGGGCTAAAAAAACGGGTAACCTAACGGTAAGGCCGTTTTCGGTAGTACACTCCATTATTTATGATGAAAAACTGGGTAAGGCAAGCGGGGTAAAGGTTATTGATACGAATACCAAACAGGAGATTGTTTTTAAAGCGAAAGTTATTTTTATGAACGCCTCAGCCTTAAACACCAATCTGATCCTGCTTAATTCAACCTCCCGTCGTTTCCCGAATGGTTTGGGGAATGATAACGGATTGCTGGGCAAATACATTGCCTTTCAAAATTACCGCGCCTCTGTTAGCGCCGATATTGATGGCTTTTTAGACAGATACTATTTCGGGCGCAACCCTACAGAACTGATCCTTGCCAATTACCGCAACCTGCACCGGCAGGAAACCGATTACAAGGGTGGCTTTACCACGTTTATGGGCGCATATAGAAATCAACACCGGGATGAAAGCGACAGTGGTGAAGTGGGAGGCGCTTATAAAGATTCGCTTACCGAACCGGGGAGCTGGAGCGCGTACATGTACCTGCAGGGTGAAACGATCCCGAAGGAAAGTAACCATGTGCGGTTGAGCAAAGATCAGAAAGACCAATGGGGTATACCTTTGCTCATCACATCGGTTGAGTATGATGATAACGACGAGCGTATGATTAAGGATTTTTTAACCCAAACAGCGGAGATGTTTGAAAAGGCGGGCTGCAAAAATATCCGCAAACACGAAAACAAACAGGCCCCGGGATTAGATATTCATGAAATGGGAGGCGTACGCATGGGTAAAGACCCGGAAACATCATTGCTTAACAAATGGAACCAGCTGCATTTATGTAAAAATGTTTTTGTTACCGACGGGGCCTGTATGACAACTACAGGCAACCAAAGCCCGTCGATATTATACATGGCCCTTACCGCCCGCGCCGCTACTTACGCGGTTAACGAAATAAAGAAAGGTAACTTATAATACTGCTTACAAACTAAACAGATAACCAAAATGAATAAACCACTTTTAGCACTGCTTGCAGGCGGCATAGCCCTGAGCGCCTGCAAGTCATCCACCCATAAAAATTACAATAAGGAGGATACTACAGCTGCAGCTACCGCCGCCAAAGATACCGGCTTTACGCCCTTGTTTGATGGCAAAACCACCAGGGGCTGGCATGCTTACGGCAAAGCGGTTGCGGGCGCGGCCTGGAAAGCAGAAGATGGCGTACTGCATCTTGATGCCTCGCAAAAAGGCGACTGGCAAAGTAAAAACGGCGGCGACATGGTAAGCGATGAAGAATACACCAACTTTGATCTGAAACTGGAGTGGAAAATCTCGAAAGGGGGTAACAGCGGCATCTTGTTTTTGGTTAAGGAGGATACCGCCAAATATAAATACAGCTACTATACCGGTCCCGAATGCCAGGTGGTTGATAATAAAGAGAATGCTGATGGCAAGCTGATTAAACACCGGGCCGGCGATCTGTATGACCTGATCTCGATATCGAAAGAAGTAGTGAAGCCGGCTGGCGAATGGAACCAGGTAGAGATTGTGTGCAACAATGGCAAGCTTGATTTTACCATTAATGGTGAACAGGTGCTCTCAACCACGCTTTGGGATGATAACTGGAAAAAACTGGTAGCAGGTAGCAAATTTAAAGAATGGCCCGATTTCGGCACGTTCAAAACAGGTCACATCGTGCTGCAGGATCATGGCGCTGATGTGTGGTATAGGAATATTGAGATGAAGAAGCTATAAGGGCTAAAGGAATTTGTTCTTGCGCTCTCGTTTATAATATTCTTGCGCTCGTTTAAAACGAGCGCTTAACATGGTTTGGCGTTTGCAACGCCATCCGCGTTCTTATACTTGTTTAAGCGAGCGCAGGATTTTATTTCCCAAACTTCATCCACAAAAAATACCCTGCCCAAAGCAGGATGTTTGAATAAACACCTGCCAGCACATCGTCCATCATTACACCTAAGCCGCCACCCAGGTCTTCCATTTTGCGTATGCCAAGCGGCTTCACAATATCAAAAAAGCGGAACAGCACCAAACCAGCCAGCAGAAAATATAAATTGGCCGGGATAAAAAGCATTGCTATCAGCATGCCTGCCACCTCGTCGATCACTACGCGCGAACTGTCTTCGCCCCACTCCGGTTCAACTTTGTTGCCTACATACACGCCAAGCGCTGTTATAAAAATGGTAATAGCGAATAGGTACCAGGGGTTTTGCAGCGCCGGGCTTTGCCAAAGCAGCCAGATCAACCCGCAGGTTACAATAGCCGCGTAGGTGCCGCCGCCTTTTAAAAAGCCGATTCCGAATATAGAGGCTATGGTTTTGTTTAAGAACATGGTATAATTAATAAAACGAATTGTCATTTCGACGAAGCGGTAATGGCCTTGCGCAAAAGGGTGAGGAGAAATCTTGTACATCCTTCTGCGCAATTTGTATTGCCTGCAAGCATGGCGTATAAGATTTCTCTTTCGCCCCGGTGCGCTTTCCTACCCACAGCTCTATCGAAATGACATTTTTCGTAAGTGTTTTTAACTGCAAACAGCCCAACTGCCTGATTTGAACTACTGTTTATCCAAAACATCCTCTGCCGCTTCGGCAACCTCAGGCTCAATAGTATGCCTTTTGGGGAAGTTGAATAGCATAGAGGTTATTACCGGGATAATAAATATAGCTACGGTAAATACCGATGTAAATATATCGGCGCTTTCGCCTTCCATCAATTTGGAGAAGCCTGCTTCCGGGTAAAAATGTACATATAACGAAGATGCCAGTTTAATGCCCAGTACGCCGATTACAATGAACGCTACGGTTTCAAGGAAAGTGAATTTTTCCATCAGCTTAACAAAGGCCTGCGCTACAAAACGCATAGCCAGGATGCCGATGAACACGCCGATATAGATGAGCATTTTATGATCGGTAAAAGCAACAGCGGCAAAAACGTTATCGATAGAGAAGGCGAGGTCCATTAATTCAACCAGCGCTATTGTGGCCCAGAGCTGCCCGATCACACCAACGGTTGATTTATACAGCCAGTTTTGGGTTTTATCAACAGCTTCATCTTCGCCGCCGCCGTTGGCTTCCTGTATTTTGCCTTTAAAATAGTTAAAGCAAAGGTAAATAAGGTATAAACCGCCAAGGGGTTTTAACCACCAGACAGATACCAGCCATGCCGCTAAAAACAGGCAAACGCCGCGCAATACATAAGCGCCGATAATTCCATAGCGCAGCGCTTTTTTACGCTGATGCGGAGGCAGATCGAGCACCATGGTAGCCAGTACGGCGGCATTATCTACCGAGAGCAAACTCTCAATAACTATCAGGTTTAAAATGATCAGAACGCCGGCCTTCAGGTCGGGGCCAAGCAGGTAGTGTAAAAACTCCATAAAAAATTATTTATATGATATCGGTGTTAAGCATTGATTTTAATATGTTGGCCTGTACGTCAATTTCGCTGATATTTTGCAGAAAATTGATATCGTTTAGCTTTTTATAGTTTTCGGCAAGCAGGCTTTTAATTTCGGCAGGCATTTGTGTTTTCATAGCTGTTACATCGCTTTGCAGTTTGTTGGTCTTGTTCTGTAGTTCGTGCATCAGCCGCTCTTTGCGCGATAAGTTATTGGAGCGGTCGATGCCATCCAGCTTATCTACATCGCAAAATAGGAATAAATTATTGGCGGGTGAAAATAAAAAGTGCCTGTCCTCATCCAACAACCGGTAAACTTCGAGTACCAGGTTACCCGCCTTTAAACCGCAATAAAATTCGGAGCGGAAGGCATATTTATTTAAGATGCCCATCAATTTACGCTGAATAGTGGCGTAGGTGTTATGATAGGTGTCGTTATAATTGTAATTAATGAGCTCGGTATAAAGTTCCGGATTGATATTGAAAAAGAAATCGGGCGCATAACGCAGGCTAAAAGCATTGATGTTTTTAGAAAAAGGATAATCGGCCGAGTTATCTGAAAGTACCTGGTAAAGCTTCCGTAACGACAGGTTAATTTTTAAAGCCTGCCGCTGCTGGTCAATCTTATAGCTTTGTTCGCTCAGTTGGTTATCCTCCATCTTATCGATCATCTCGCGGGTAAGCTCAATTTCATCAAAAACCAAACTTACATTGGCTTCATTATTCTTTTTGATCTTCCGTAGCAGATCGACCAGGCTGGCCGTAAATTGCAGGTGAAAAAGCTCGAGTTTATTGATATCCAGCTCGGGGTTGGTTTCAAAAAGCTTGTGGATAACCTGGGTACGCAGGTAAATCTTGTAAATAAGTTCATCCTCGAAAAAAACCGAAAGCAGCTGAAGCTTGCTCAGCATCCTGTTCGATTCGTTAAGAATATTTAACCTGTTTTCATCCATCAACGTGCAGCACCCAAACTTGGTAGATGTAAAAATACAAAATTGTAGCCTCACCCCAAACCCCTCTCCAAAGGAGAGGGGCTTAGAAGGCCCCTCGTTGTTTTTTTAAGCCTTCCCCCTATGGGGAGGGTTGGGAGTGGTTTAACTTACATTCGTAACCGTTTTCTTCAATTCTGTTTCCAGGTTTTGAAGCTCGGTATTCAGTGTGCGGCGGTTGGCGGTGCCTTCGTCGTGGATGCGTTTCACCTCGGTAAGGGTTTCAATGAGCGATGCTGTGGTACGTTTAAGCGTATCCAGCGATACTACCGTTTTTTCATTTTCGCGGGCCACGTCAATGCTGTTTTGTTTCAGCATTTCGGCATTTTTTTGCAAAATGGTGTTGGTGGTATCCGAGATCTTTTTCTGCATCTCCACGTTTTCCTTTTGGCGGTGCAGGGCAACGGCAATGGTTAACTGGTTTTTCCAGACAGGGATAGTGGTAGATACTATAGACTGTGCTTTTTCGGCAATGGTAGTGTTATTGTTCTGTACCACGCGGATCTGCGCCAGCGATTGCAGCATTATGAAGCGGACTACTTTTAAATCGGCCAGGCGTTTATCAAGGCGGGTAACAAAATCGCGCAGGTCGGCAATTTCATAATCCTGGTAGCCCGATGGGTTGCCTTCCATCACGGCCAGCTTTTCGTTAAGCTCGTTGTACTTGATCTGCCCGGCAATAATCAGGTCTTCCATTTGCTTAATGTAGGTAACATTGCTATCAAACATGGTTTGCAGCGAGCTGTTATCCTTCAGCGAGTTTACACGGCCGGCCTTAATCTTGTTGGTGATCTTATCAATGTTGTTCACCACGGTATCATACTTCTGGAAAAGCTTTTTGGTATCAACCACCAGCTTTTTCATAAAAGGGATATGCGATATGAATGAGGTGAACGCGTTTTGGTTCAGTTCGTCAACATCAATATAATTCAGCTCGGTAAGCAGGTCATTGATCAAACCGCCAACCTCGCCCGAGTTATAGGTACGTACCGATGTGAGGAAGTTGTTACTGTATTTCTCCATCGAACCCTGCAGCTCAACACCATAGTTCAGTATCGAGTTAACATCGGCGGGATTGATATCCTTGCCCATGTCATTATATTTTTGCAGGTCTTGCGTAGGTATAGCCTCAAGGTTTACGTTGCCTTGCTTATCTACCTTCATGGGCACATTGCTGCCCTGTGGAGCTGCAGCCGCCGGTACATCCAGGCTGGTTGGCGTAATTAGCGGCGGTATATTTAAGTTTAGTTCATCATTATTTGGTGCACTTTCCATAATCTTATTTTTAATTATTTAGTGGTAAGGGCTACTAAGTTTTGGTTAGCAGTCTGTTTAAGTATATATGAAACAATTCATGTTGAAAGCCATCCGACTTAATACTCAAGACTAATGACTTTAAACTTCTACAAATAAGTCGCCGTTACGGTTTTAACAGTTTCTTCCAGCTTGCGGTCGCGGGTTGGCTCGCCAATGGCATTAAATTTCCATTCGCCGTTCTTTTTGTAAAATACGCCCATCACCATCGATACATGGCCTGCAAAATCTTTGCTGTGCGCTATATCATAAGTAGCGAACACTTCGTTAACCCTGGTGGGTGTGCCTTCGTAAATGCGGATGGAGGCAAACGGAATGGTACCAAAATCCTGCCCGCGGAAACTATTCAATACAAAGGCTACATAGGTTACTGTGGGGCTTAACGTTGCAAAATCAACAGTAATCACCTCGTTGTCGCGGCCATCGTTACCGGCCATATCCCCGGTCAAATCGTCGCCGCTGTGTTTTACAGCACGATCTTTTGATTGCAGGTGGCCGAAGTAAACTACATCAATAAGTTTCTTGCCTTCATCATATAATATACAGCTGGCATCAAGGTCAACCGCTTCCTTAGTGGCGCCTAAACCAAAAAAACCTTTTTTTTCGATAGCGCCCCAGTTTATACCCACGCACACATTTTGCAGTTTACTTCCATTGCTTTTTTCAAGGCTGATGCGTTGCCCTTTTTGAAGATTGATTGCCATGTTATTAATTGTATTTGGTTAGATAATCCTGCAGGCCGCCTTTCATGCCTACCCCTACAGCTTCAAACTTCCAGTTGTTATCTTTTTTGTAGATCCGGCCAAACTCAACAGCGGTTTCTATCGAAAAATCTTCTTCCAGTTCGTATTTAAGCAGATCGGTACCGGTAGCCGAATCAAAAATGCGCACGAACGAGTTGCGCACCTGCCCAAAATTCTGGCGGCGGCTTTCAGCTTCGTGAATAGTTACCACGATGCAGATTTCGGTAACACGCGGGTCGATCTTCGACAGGTCGACAATAATCTGCTCATCATCGCCATCACCTGCACCGGTAAGGTTGTCGCCGGTATGTTCAACCGCGCCATCCGGAGATTTGGGGTTGTTATAGAAAACGAAAAACTCGTCGGCCAATATTTTTTTGTTATCACCCATGATGAATACCGAAGCGTCAAGATCAAACGCCGAACCGGTAGATGAATTATTGGTGTCCCAGCCAAGGCCTACAGTAAATTTGGGAGCGTTGATGGCCTCCCGCTGGCCTTTTTGCAAGTTAATTGCCATGTTTAATTAGTTTATGCTTGTTTGTTAATAGGTTATGTTTAATAAAGTTAAGGTTACCGGCATAGGCTTCAATGGTGTGATAACCGTTGCCTAAGGCCATATCATACAGCAAGTTTATAAAATTGCTGCTTTGATCCTGAATAAAGATGCAAAAACTTTCATGCTCGTAGTTCAGGATGTATTTTACGATGCGGGTGTTGATGCAAAAGTTATCGGCCTTGATGATATCATTAAGATGAAAGATGTTTTTTACATGATGGTAGTTCAGATAGTTTTCGATGTTGGGGTGGATGTTTTTATTCACCAGCTCGGCAAAGTACAGCATGTAAATATCGTTCTGCAGGCCGTACTCATCCACCATTTTCATGATCATGCGCTCATGGCTGCCCGTAATCCTGATGTCATCTAAAAACAGAAGTGTTTTACCGGCCAGGAAATCTTTGTCAATATGGAACGAATCGTTACCAATCAGCTTTAAACGTTGCTCGGCGTTCAGCGCGCCGTAATCTTCCTTATAGGTTATGGTGCGGTGTACCTTGGTTTCCTGTACTACGGGGTGCCCATGTTCGGCCAGCCAGCGGTTAAGGCCGCACACAAAATGGTTTTTCATGGCGAAGGTAGCCGTAGGGATAAATGAATACGGACTTGAAATCACCACGATTTGTTGATGGATAGGTTGTTTACTTAACTGCCCGCGGATAAAACCATCGGCCAGATCGGTACCGAAGGAGCGGGATACATCTCCATCGCCAAATTTAAAGCGGCTGTAATCGTCGGCATCAAAACCAAAATGCGTGGCACTGTTGATGTGGTGTAATGACCAGGTTGCTTTCATAAACTGAGCAGGCTTAGTATGGATGTATTGTTTGAGTTGATCAAATGGCTTTTCAACCCGGCGGCATTGGCCCCTTCAATATCAGCCTTTGGGTTATCGCCTATGTGGATAATGTTTTCGGGCTTTATTTGTTTGGTTTTATTGCAATCCTTAACATTTTGTATCATCAGGTTAAATAAGGTTTGGTTAGGTTTCGACATGCCTTCCTCGTCAGAATACAGCTGGAAACTGAAAAAATCATGCAGGCCTAAGTTAACCATTACTTTTCTTAAAGTTTGTCCCTTTATAAAACCTGTATTACTTAAAATACTGAGGGTGCAATCACCTTTTTGTTTTAGAGCATGCAAAACCTCAATTGTTACAGGCGAGTAAATAACAGGGAGGTAATAGAACAGCAGTTTCTCCATATCCCGGTACAGTTTATCCGCATCAACATCGGTAAGCGGGTACTGGTTATCGTTAATTATGCTGATCACCATCAGGTACATTTCGTCGGCATCAATATTTTTACCTGTACGCTCGTTCACGGCATTGCACATCAGGTCGACCTGGCGAAAGGCCCTGGCCACATCATCAATACTTTTACCGGAAGGGTTAAAATCGCGGTGAAAAATTTTGGTGCGCTCAACCTTAAAATATGGGTTTGATTTGATGAGCGTAAGCCACAAATCAAACGAATAGTGGTGGTACATGTTTTTTAGGAAGATGTGATGTTTTCTGATAGGGAAATAACCGCGACGTCATTGCGAGGATACGAAGCAATCGCACGGAAGCATAGCCGCTCTGCATAGTTCGCGATTGCTTCGTATCCTTATAATGAAGTAGTGGGTGTTTTTTAATATCCTTTCAGTATCTCCACAAAAGTATCCGTCATATGCGGTTCGCCGATGGCGCGGAATTTCCAGGTGCCATCTTTGCGGTACACCTCGGCAAAGGTCATGGAGCACATGCCGTTGTAAGTTGAATCGCCGGATAAACTGAACTTAGCTATCTCCTTGCCGTGATTATCAACCGCACGGATAAAGGCGTTCTCCACCATGCCGAAGTGCTGGTTGTTTTTGCGGCCCTGGTATATGGTCACGATGAAAACAATCCGGTCATATTTCGGGTCGAGCGCGTCCAGTTTAACAATAATCTGCTCGTCGTCGCCTTCGCCCGCGCCTGTACGGTTATCGCCCGTGAGCCAGATGTGGCCCGATGGGTGACGCATAGAGTTAAAGTAAACCACATCACCCTCAAACATGTTAATGGTGCGCCCGTTTGGTGTTTGCTTAACATAACCGCGATTGGCCACTTTACCGTTTTTATCTAACAGAAAGGCTATCGCATCCAGGTCGTACTCGGCCTCTTCGGCGGCGCCCCCAAATAGTTTTCCTAAAAAGCCGCCGCCATGGTTTTTGCGCACATCCCAGCCTAAACCGATAGTAACCGATGAAAGATCAAAACTTTCACCTTTATCATTTTTACGAAGATCAATGGTTTGACCTTTTACCAGATTGATTGCCATTATCTTATTTAATTATTTGTCCTTTAAAATATTTACCTAAAAAGAAGGCCAGGTCTTCTTTATACCCCACGCCAGACGCCTCAAATTTCCAGGCGCCGTTACGTTTGTACAGCCTGCCAAATTCGATGGCAGTTTCTATAGAAAAATCCTCGCCAAGCTCGTATTTGCAAACTTCTGCACCGGTTTGGTCGTCCAGGATGCGGATATACGAATCGCGCACCTGGCCAAAATTTTGCCTGCGGGCTTGCGCTTCGTGAATGGTAACCACAAACAGGATCTCCTGGATGCGGGCATCAACTTTGGTAAGGTCAACTATAATCGATTCATCGTCACCCCCGGCGCTGTTGCCGCCTGTAGGGTCATCGCCGGTATGGTGTACGGATTGTTCGGGCGAATCGACATTATTATAAAAAACAAAAAACTCGTCTTGAGGAACCAGGCGGTTGGCATCGATCATGATGGCGGATACATCCAGGTCGAAATCATAACCTGTACCCTCGTTGGGGTTCCAGCCCAAACCAACTGTCATTTTTGAAAGGCCGATATCTATCTTCTGCCCTTTTTGTAAATTAATTGCCATTGTGTTAGTATTATTTTTTGATAAACCTGTATCACCTGTTGGGTTTAGCGCGGCGCTGCAGGCGGTAGCCGGTTATAAACCGGGATTTAAACATTTAATCTAAGGTAGATGTTTTATTCGGAGTGGTATTGTAAAATTGTTTACACCATAGTAAGACTAATTTATTTTCCCGATGTTACAGATTTCAGGGCGATATACGATAGTTTTATTGCCAGATAATGGATTATGATTTCGGAGATCTCCCGGTGACTTCATTGCTATATCGTACAGGGTGAAAAGCCAGTCAATCAAAATAGCCGTCTGAAAGCGGAAGCGACCGATACTTTACAGAAAACAGTGATTAAAATCACTATTATTTAACATAAAGCATACTCCCTTTAGCTATATTTGAACCACCAATAGTATACCAAATTTATGGGCAAGAATTGATTAAACTTATAAATTGGTTATGCCCCCTACATTACCTTCTAAAATTTCTGCAAAAACGTGCCGTTGCGGTACCCCCGGCTCTGATTTTGAACGAATTCCGCGGACATTATTCATGAAAACTTTCTTGTTTTGGCTACCTTTAAAACGATATCAATGTTTGCGGTGCATGCGTAAGCATTGGATCATTGACAGCAAGTAAGGCTGTTTTTTAGTGGTGACTGATGAATGTAAAATGCATGCAAGCTATGGCATGAGGCTTTGAGCGCAGCATATTCAGGCCTGGAAACTTGTTTTAAAGAATGTAACAAAAGGCCTCAGCTCGATCCTCGCCAAATGGAGCGGGCTTAAATAAACAAGGCTCTCCCGCGCATTGGCAGCAGGCAGGGGTGATGCTATTTCATGCAGCCAACTGCAGCCCTGTTTTCAAAACCATTTCCCTGCTAATTAGGCATAAAACCCTCATTTACCGTTAAATTTTTATACCTTGCATATCTTACATACAAGATAAAGTGACTTTTCAGGATTTTAATTTTAACGAGCAGTTGTTTGAGGGTGTAGAGAGCATGGGGTTTACAACGCCCACCCCTATACAGGCCATGGCCATACCTACCATTATGGAAGGGCGGGATTTAATAGCCTGCGCCCAAACAGGCACAGGTAAAACCGGCGCCTACCTGCTGCCGGTACTCAACGCCATTAGCCAGGGTAATAAACATCATACGTACGCGCTGGTTTTGGCGCCCACCCGCGAACTTGCACAACAGATAGACCAGCAGATAGAAGGGCTGGCCTACTTTACCGGCATCAGCTCGATAGCTGTATTTGGCGGCGGCGACGGTATTGTTTACGAGCAGCAGCGCCGCGGCATCCAAAACAATGTTAATATTATTGTGGCTACGCCGGGGCGGCTAATCGCGCACCTCACATCGGGGGTGCTGAAGCTTAACCACCTTACCCATTTGGTGCTTGATGAGGCCGACCGCATGCTGGATATGGGTTTTTCGGACGATATTATGCGCATTATCAGCTACCTGCCCAAAGAGCGCCAAACGCTGCTGTTTTCGGCTACTATGCCCGGCCGCATCCGTTCGTTAGCCAAGGCTATTTTGAAAGAACCGGAGCAGATCAATATCGCTATTTCACAACCGGCGGTAGGTATCGATCAGCAGGTGTACCGGGTGCACGATCAGCAGAAAACACCGCTGGTACAGCATATACTTAAAGACGCGGTTTTTACCAGTATCATCATTTTCGCATCCCGGAAGGAAATTGTTAAAGCCTTATACAAAGAGTTAAAGGCTATCAAAATCAAAGCGATGGCATTCCATTCCGACCTGGAACAGAAAGAGCGGGAAGAAATACTGCTGCAGTTTAAAAACAAACTGTTGCCCGTTATTATTGGCACCGACGCGCTTTCGCGCGGTATTGATGTGGAAGGAATTGACCTGGTAATTAATTACGATGTTCCCGGCGATCCGGAAGATTATATCCACCGCATAGGCCGTACTGCACGCGCGGCCACCACAGGCACCGCCATCACCTTTGTAAACCACCGCGACGAGCGTAAGCTGAAAAACATTGAAAAGCTGATTGAAAAGCCTATCAAGCTGATGACCCTGCCCGATGAGCTGGCCGCCATACAGCCCCTTAAGCCCGAGCAGCCACAAAGCGGGGGAAGCGGGGATAAAAAGCGGAAGCCCAACCGCCGCTGGGGTAAAAAGAAACCCAGGCAACAGAATACGGGAAATCAGGGTTAAAAACCAATCCCTTAATTTAAATTTGTTTCAGGCGAATTACACGGATTATTGAGTTTGTTGGCAAACCTTGCCAGGGAGGATAAATGATCCGCGTAATTTGTTCTGACGATAAGTAATCAGCATTCAAAGTAAAACGTTTTACTAATTTTAATATCTTAGGGCTCAAATCTATCTGTAAATGCATATCCTCAAAAAACTCACTTTCCTGTTAGGCGCCGGTTTAACATTGTTACCGTTTGCCAATAAAGCATTGGCACAGGAGAAAAAAACATCAGGCAACCCCATTTTTGAAGGCTGGTATGCCGACCCGGAAGCCAAAATATTCAACAAACAATATTGGGTATACCCCACGTACTCGGCCAAATATAACGAACAGGTGTTTATGGATGCCTTTTCATCGCCCGACCTGGTGCATTGGACAAAGCACCCGCGCATTATTGATACCGCTGCCGTTAAATGGGCCAAACGGGCCATGTGGGCCCCGGCCGTAACTGAAAAAGATGGCAAATATTACATTTTTTTCGGCGCGAATGATATTCAGAACAATAACGAGGTTGGCGGCATAGGCGTTGCGGTTGGCGATAAACCGGAAGGGCCTTTTAAAGATTTATTAGGTAAACCATTGATAGGGCAGATCATTAACAAAGCGCAGCCAATTGATCAGTTTGTTTTTAAAGATGATGATGGCCGGTATTACCTGATTTACGGCGGCTGGGGCCAGTGTAACATTGTAAAACTTAAAAGCGATTTTACCGGGGTTGAGCCTTTTGATAACGGCGAAACCTATAAACTGATTACGCCGAAAGATTACGTGGAAGGCCCGGTGATGTTTAAACGCAAGGGCAAATATTATTTTATGTGGAGCGAGGGCGGCTGGACCGGTCCGGATTACCGCGTGGCTTATGCCATCGGCAATTCGCCTTTTGGGCCGTTTAACCGTATTGGCACTATCCTGAAGCAGGATGCCAACATTGCTACCGGCGCGGGCCACCATTCAATGATCCAGGTGCCGGGTAAGGATGAGTGGTATATTGTTTATCACCGCCGCCCGCTTACCGAAACCGACGGTAACCACAGGGTTACCTGTATCGATAAGATCTACTTTGATAAGAACGGGAAAATCCTGCCGGTGAAGATAACCAATGAGGGCGTAGCTGCGAGGAAAATCAAGTAAGCCTCCTTTTATACATTATCGTCATTATAAGGAACGAAGCAATCGCATGGAAGCAGGCCCCCGCCCTGTATAGTTCGCGATTGCTTCTTTCCTTATCATGGTGTTTTTTTATTACCTCTCATCTTTTCCCCCTAAAAGGGTGACGATAATTTACCCTGATATTTAGTATCTTAATCCGTTTAATTGACTGACATATCCTTTATCATGATGACAACCCGATCTTTCTGCAGGGCCCTGGTAGCAGTACTTGCCTTTTGTGGTAGCAGCAGTTTCGCGCAAACAGCCCAAAACCTGCCCACCGATTATTTAAGTAAAGAGTTTCATGCCGGGAGGCGGCAGGCGCTTCGCGATCTGATGCCGCCTAATTCGGTAGCGGTACTTTTTTCGTTTCCCGAGCAGGTTTTTGCCAACGATGTAAACTATGTTTACCATCCCAACCCGGATCTGTATTATTTTTCGGGCTATAAGGAACCCAACAGCGTGCTTTTGATATTTAAAGATCTGCAGGCCGACGGCGACAGCAGCTATAACGAAGTGCTATTTGTGCGCCACCGCGATGCTGCACGGGAGCAGTGGACCGGGCGCCGTTTGGGTGTGGAAGGCGCCAAAACGCAATTGGGCTTTAAACGGGTTTACAACAGTGAAGACTTTGCCAGTTTTGCCATCGATTTTAAAAAGTTTGCCAATGTTTACTACGATAACCTGCCCGAAGATGTTACCGGCGACGGAACTGCCGGAGAACTTAAAAAGCTGGTGGCCGCTTTTAAAGCCAAAGCCGGTATACCGGATGTTGACCGGCAGACCATGAGCGATATGATGATTATCGCTAACCGTACTACGCCTCAAAACCTGCCCCGAATGGTTACTTTTTTCAAAAGCCGGTATAGTGATTTAAGCAAGGCGAGCCCGCTGGTGCAGCAGTTATTAGCTAAACCCGATTCTGTTACCCTTGCGGCTGTTAAAGGCAAAATTGGCAATACTTTAGGCGGCACCATGGGCTTTAACAACTTTACCTCGAAGTTGCGCGGCGTAAAAACCCCCGAAGAAATAGCGGTACTGAAAAAAGCCATCGAAATATCGAGCTTGGCCCACCTCGAAGTGATGAAAGCGATCAAGCCATCCATGAGCGAGCGTGAGGTAGAAGGCATCATGCTGTACGTACACAAACGTTACGGCGCCGAAGATGAAGGTTATCCGCCAATTGTTGGCGTGGGTGCCAATGGCTGTATCCTGCACTATGAAGAAAACTCGGCCACTGAATTGGATAATCAGCTGTTACTGATGGATGTGGGCGCCGAATATCACGGCTACTCTGCCGATGTTACCCGTACTGTACCTGCCAACGGCAAATTCAGCGAAGAGCAAAAGGCTATCTATCAATTGGTATATGATGCACAGGAAGAGGTTTTTAAACTGTGTAAAGCCGGTGTACCATATGTCGGGCTTGAGCAAAAAACAGCGGAGGTGCTTTCGGCCGGCCTGATTAAGTTAGGCATTATTAAAGATGCATCAGAATTGCGCAAATACTACCCGCACGGCGTTTCGCACCATTTAGGGCTCAATGTGCATGATAAGGGCGGTCGTGGTAACCTGGAAGAAAACATGGTAATCACCGTTGAGCCCGGCATTTATATTCCGGCAGGTAGCCCATGCGATAAAAAATGGTGGAATATTGGCGTACGTATTGAAGATGATGTACAAATAGGTAAGGATGGGCCAACAATCTTATCGGCAGACGCGCCGCGCAAATGGCAGGATGTGGAGAAAGCTGCTACCGAAAAAAGTATTTTTGAAGCGGCTAAATTCCCCGCTTTGAAGTAAGGCCTGAAAACCGGCTCTTCAGCAGTTTATTGCAACCGGGCTACCAGGTAGCAAAGCAGGGAAAGCCATGCGAAAGATAGCGCACTTAAATGCGTTACAATTCCAGCTCCAACTGGTCGCCCGGTCCCGGTTCTCTATCCACTTGTTGTTTAGCGGCTACCTCGCCGAAATTGGAAAGGGAAATACCCAGCAACCGTACTTTAACATCATCCACTCCGGTAGCCGCCATTAATTGTTTGGCGGTATTGCTGATGGTTTCCAGATCATTTATAGGCGAAGGGAACGATTGGTTACGGGTGATCTGCTTAAAATCGTGGTATTTTACTTTGAGGGTAACTGTTCGTCCTTTCAACTCATATTTCAGCAGGCGGTTATGTACGGTTAGCGCTATTTTATCCAGCTCCGCTTCCATCTCCTCAAGCGTGGTAAGATCGTAAGCAAAAGTATCCTCGGCCCCCATGGATTTGGTTTCGCGGTGGGGCTGTACTTCGCGGTTATCAATGCCGCGTACTATCTGGTAGTAAAACCGGCCTGCCTTACCAAAATGCTTTACCAGTTCGGCTTCTTGCAGCCGCTTCAGGTCGGCACCGGTGTGCAGGCCCATCTGCTTCATTTTTTGAGCGGTTACCTTGCCAACGCCAAAAAATTTATCCACGGGCAGTTGCTCCATAAAAGATTCGATACTTGACGGGCCGATGAATTTTAAGCCGTCGGGCTTATTGATATCAGAAGCGATTTTAGCAACAAATTTATTGATAGATACTCCGGCTGAGGCGGTGAGTTGCAACTCATCTTTAATAGCCTGCTTAATAAGCCTGGCGATCTCGATAGCGGAGCCTACACCCTGTTTGTCGTGCGTTACATCAAGGTAAGCTTCATCAAGCGAAAGCGGTTCGATCAGATCAGTATAGCGGCTGAAAATTTCGCGGATATGCTGCGACACTTCCCGGTAAACATTAAACCGTGGCCTTACAAATAAAGCATGGGGGCACAGCTGCAAGGCCTTTTTAGATGACATGGCCGAGCGGATCCCAAACTTCCGGGCTTCATAGCTGGCGGTTGCCACTACGCCCCCGCGCCCCTCGGGCAAGCCGCCAACTACGATGGGTTTACCACGGTACTCCGGAAAATCACGTTGCTCAACCGACGCGTAAAAAGCGTCCATATCAATATGGATAATTTTACGGTGGTTTACGGATTGTTGGTCGGCCATTGGATAATGGCAAATATAGGCCAGTTAAAGTATAAAAGAGGCAAGACTACAAGAGCCATGAAGCAAGACTTGAAAAAGGATACCTGTTTGTAGAAGATGGAAGCGGACAGTTTTTGCCTCGTAGAGGCTATCCTCTTCAGGACATTTATAAGCATGGTTTATAGGGGTAGTCTCTACGAGGCAAAGGGTTTTTATCTTTATACTACAAACGGGTTGCGCCTAACGGCGCATTGGAAAATTTGCATATAGCAGCTTAAGTTAACGGCTATGGCGAGGACTCTTGCGATAGCAGACGGTTCTTAAATATAAATAACTTATTTACCCCTCATCATCCTCAGGCAAAAACTTCAGCTTTTTTTGAAAATACAGGTCCCAGCTATGCTGCTGAACACGGTCTGCCATGTGGGCGGTATCCTCGTCATAATCGATATTCAGCTGTTTATATTTGGCATCTATGCGGTTAAAAACAGCCATGGCCTCGTAGTTGTAATTGCTGCTGAAGCGCATCCGGCTTACTGTACGCAACAACTCCTGTTGTTCCAGAAAGGCGATGGTATAATGACCCTGCTCATGTTTCAAGATCTCGGCCATTTGTTGTGCCGTACTTACCCTGCTCCTGTCAAGCCATGATTTATTATTATTGAGGATGAGCCTGATGTTAAAGTTGAGCCTGTAACCGCCGTTTTCACGCCGGGCCTGGTAACGGTAATCGATAGTGCAATTGGTATAAGCAACAACGCCACCGGCATTAGCCCGCGGCGTTCCCCAAAAATCATTGGCGGTAAGCTGATGAAATGATGTTTGTGCCGAAGCTGCCGTTATCAGCGTTAATAAACACAAGGCCGCAAAGCCCATCGTTTTCACAATATTATTTTTCATTTAAAAAAAATGGCGGTTTCAAACTTTTACTTTTTGACATTGTCAGTATGTAAAAGGTTTAAAGCCATCATTTCCTTTAACGTATGCTGCATCTGATCGGTTGAGCCATCAAGGAAAATAACATTGCCCTTTGAGTTTTCCGAAAAATGTTTGATGGATTCTGTCCACATGGTAAACAAAATCACCGAGGTATCCATATTGGCTTCAGCCATTTCTTTGGCGGCAACAGTCATACCGCGGGCAACCTCTTCACGGAATAAGGCGATGCCCTGCCCGCGTAGCTGGGCGGCTTCGCGCTCGGCCTGCGCCGAAATTTTGATAGCGTTACCCTCGGCCTCGGCGGCTTTGGTTTTGGTGATCAGCAGGGCCTGGCCTTCGTTTTCGGCGGCAGCTTTCAGGTTGTTGGAGGCTACTACCTGGCTCATCGATTTCATGATCACGTCATCAAAGGTAATATCGTTCAGTTGCAAATCCTGCAGGTGATAACCCCAGGTTTCCAGGATCTGGTCCAGTTGTTCTTTTACGTGCTCAACAATATCCCGGCGCAAAATCAACACCTCGCTCTGGCGTTTTGTGGCCACAAAGGCACGTATCGACCCTTCAACCGTACGGATGAGGGCCTGCATCAGGTTGCGCTCATCAACAAACTTAAAGGCTACGTTTTTAATGGTTTCTTCCTGCTGATCAAGCACCGAGTAAAGCAACATGGCCTTGAAGTAAACGTTGGCCTGATCATAAGTAACGGCCTGGAACTCCAGCTCAACAGACCGGTTCTGGATGGAAATTTTGGAGTAAATACTTTCAATAAAAGGGATCTTGAAATTAAGCCCCGGTGTAAGAATGCGGCGGTACTTGCCAAATACGGTAATAACTACTATTGTGCCCTGTTTTACAGACACAAACGAGGTGAAAATAGTTATCAGGATCACTACAAAAATGAGTAATCCAACAAATGATCCTAATGATTCGGGCATGGTTTAGCTTATTAGTTTAAAATAAAAGTAACACTAATTATTGGTGTGTTATTTGTTTTTGTAAAAATGCTTACAAAAACAAGCGTATTACCATGAACTTGAAACGTACATTCGGAACAATATTAAGCGTACTCGGTATTATTGGCCTCATTTACACAGGTATCGCCATTATTAACCACAGCGCACAGTTAACCACCATGGTGGTGATCGGTATTATTTCGCTCATCTTCTTTTCCACCGGGATTAGTTTGGTGAGGAACACTAAAGATGAAGCGGCTTAAATAGCCGGAGCAGGGCTCACTTCCCCGGTATCGGAAACAACCAGTCCGGCATCGGGGAAATCGGCCTCCGTTAATTGTTTGATCCGAACAGCGGCCCGGTTAAGCGTATCTAAGCCCAAACCTTTGCTATGGTCCTGCCTTAAGGATATGATGCGGGCGTTCAAAAACTCGCCTTTTTTATTTAAGTGTACTTTGAGTAAAGGGGCTAACCCGCAAACCCCAGCAACGCTCACACTTTTATAGGTGCAAAAATTACCCAGGCTATAAGCTATCAGCCTGTTTTTATAAACTTCCATCGCGCGGCATACATGCGGTCCGTTCCCAAAAATAACATCAGCACCGGCGTCAACAGCGTTATGGGCAAAGGCATTCACATCGCCGCGTTTTTCGCTGATGAACGATTCCATCGCAAAAGGCACATGCTCATAAGCCGCCCCTTCGCCGCCGCCGTGAAAGGATACGATCAGTATATCGCAGCGTTTTTTCAGCTCGCTTATAATTTTAGCAGCATCGGGTAAATTAAATATAGACAGCGTATTGGCGTTAGGCGCGAAAGCACAAAACCCGTACTTAACGCCGTTTCGCTCAAACACGGTGCCCGGATGGCTCTGCAATCCACCATAAGCAATACCGATGCTATCTAAAACGCGCATGGTACTCGTACGGCCAGTATCGCCAAAGTCGCCTACATGATTATTAGCCAGGCTCAGCACATCAAAACCGGCATCTTTAAAAACACCGGCATATGCTACAGGCATCCTGAACAGGTAGGCTTTGCTTTTTTGATGCAGCTTATAGTGAGCCGGGCTTCCGCCGTCAAGCAGGCTGCCCTCCAGGTTACCAAAGGTTACGCTTGCATTGCGTAGTTCATGGGCTATTGCCTTAAAACTGTTTTTTGCGCTATCGGCGGGTAATGTATAATTATTGGGGTACGACGTTCCGAGCATCATATCGCCAACGGCGGCTATGGTTATGGTATCGGATTGGGGAGCAACCGGGGCTGCCGCCGTTGCTTTTTCGGGTTTAGGTTTTGGCGCAGGGCCCGGGGCTGTAGTTTTACGGGGTGGTTGATTACACGCCAGTAAAAACAGCGCCGTACAGGCGGCTGCTAATAAATAAGGTTTCATTGCAAAAAAAAGTCCCTTCATTAATTAATGAAGGGACTAAATTATATAATTATTTTAAAATCGTTTAGTTTTTACTTTCGTCAACGTCATCGCCCATGTCGTTATTACCGGTGGATGCCGAGCCTTTAAACTCATTTTTAAAAGAGGCTAATAACCGGCCACCTTTGTAAAAGTAACGGCTGTAATAGGCGTCATCCAAACTGCTGATGGCTACTCCCCTTGACGAGGCGTGGGCAAATTTGTTGTTGCCCAGGTAAATGCCTACATGCGAAATACTGCGGCTGTGAATTTTAAAAAACACCAGGTCACCTTCTTTCAACTCATCTTTAGCAACCGGGTTAACCATGCTAAAAATATCGCGGGAGTTGCGTTTAATATCAAGGTTAAAAACTTCGCTGTACAATTCCTTAGTGAAGGCAGAACAATCAATGCCTCTTCTTGAGCTTCCGCCAAAATGGTAAGGGGTACCAATCCAATCGTAAACAAAGTGAAAAAGTTTCATGTTTGAGGTGGCCGACAAAGCAACTCCCATAATTTGGGAAAAATATGCTTTGCCTAAACTTTCCTGGTCGTCTTTGCTGTCATCACTGGTGCTTGCTGCACTTTTGGTTTGAGCTTGTGAGGCTACGACACTGAAAAAGAGGGCAATAGCGAGGGCAAATTTCTTCATTTAATCAGTTTGTTTGTTGAGTTAGGGACAACAAATTGTTCATTAAAAAAGACACTGTGTCTATCGTTCCCTACAAAACTATCTATTATTTATTTATTTGCAAATAATTGGTGCTTTTTTTTCAAAAAAGATAAAAAAGAGCCGCTTATTGCACATGTATTAAGAAAACGCGCTTTTTTACGCGTTGATATGTAATTTAGTTGTAATTATTTCGGGCATATTTTTCCTTGACCGATGAGGATAATCTCCATTAAACTTAACCAAACAATAATTTATTGCTTTGCTGTGAATATTTTTTACATTTTATTCGGTATGGCTTGAGCATGCCAAACTTATATTGGGGTAATTGGGCGCTCAGTAACAAAGGTTTGCGCACCAAATAAAATTTTGCAACAAATTGCCTGATGTTTCGATATTTTGCAGGATATAATTAGATTTGCGCTTTACTCCAAAAAGGTTGTTTAATACATGAGTTCAATCGAAATAACTAAGGACACCTACCTGATGTGGTACGAACAGATGCTGTTGATGCGCAGGTTCGAAGAAAAAACAGGGCAATTATACGGACAGCAAAAAATAAGGGGCTTTTGCCACTTGTACATTGGGCAGGAGGCTGTTTTGGCCGGAGCCATGTCTGTAATTAAACCTGAAGACAGTTTAATTACCGCCTACCGCGACCATGCACACGCGCTTGCCAAAGGCGTTACGCCAAAAGCTATTATGGCCGAGATGTATGGTAAAGTAACCGGTTGCTCAAAAGGCAAAGGCGGTTCCATGCACATGTTTGATAAAGAAAAGAATTTTTACGGCGGTCACGGTATTGTGGGTGGCCAGGTGCCACTGGGTGCCGGTATCGCCTTTGCCGAAAAATATAAAGGCACCGAGTTTGTAAACATCGCTTACATGGGTGATGGCGCCGTACGCCAGGGCGCGCTTACCGAAACCTTTAACATGGCTGCGCTTTGGAAATTGCCGGTAATATTTGTTTGCGAAAACAATGGTTACGCCATGGGTACTTCGGTTGAGCGTACTACAGCCCAAACTGATATTTATAAATTAGGTTTGCCTTACGGTATTCCTTCTTCGCCGGTTGATGGTATGGACCCGGCAGCTGTTCACGTAGCGATGGACGAAGCCGTTCAGCGTGCACGTGCAGGCGAAGGCCCAACCTTCCTGGAAATGCGTACTTACCGCTACAAAGGCCACTCGATGTCCGATCCGCAAAAGTACCGCACCAAAGAAGAGCTGGAAAGCTACAAAGCAAAAGACCCGATAGAGGCTACAAAACAAACCATCCTTACCGAAAAATATGCTGATGAAGCATGGTTTGACGAAATGGACGCTAAGATTAAAGCTATAGTTGATGAAGCGGTGCAATTTGCCGAAGAATCACCATGGCCGGATGCTTCTGAATTGTATACCGACGTATATGTTCAGGAAGATTATCCTTATATCAGGGATTAAGTTTTAAGTCGAAAGTTTTAAGTCTGGAGTCTTAAGTCGGAAGTTATTAGTCAAAAAACTTCCGGACTGCAGAGATCGGACTTTCGGACTACAAAGAAGTACTAAAAAATTAAACACATATAAATAGTATATGGCCGAAGTAGTAAAAATGCCTAAGATGAGCGATACCATGACCGAAGGGGTATTGGCTAAATGGCATAAAAAAGTTGGCGATAAGGTAAAATCAGGCGATGTATTAGCCGAGATTGAAACCGATAAAGCTACCATGGATTTTGAATCGTACCAGGACGGAACCCTGCTGTATATCGGTATACAGGAAGGCGGCGCTGCCCCGGTTGATGCCGTTATTGCCATTTTAGGTAAAGAGGGCGAAGATTACAAATCATTACTTGACCAGGCTGGAAGCGCCCCTGCTGCAGAACCGGCTAAAGAAGCTGCCCCGGTAGCTGATAAAGCGCCTGCCGCTGCTCCTGCACCGTCCGCCCCTAAGGTTGACCTTTCGAGCATTCCGGCTACGGTGATCCGCATGCCGTTGCTTAGCGATACCATGACCGAAGGCACCATTGAAAAATGGAACTTTAAAGTTGGTGATAAAGTAAAAGCTGATGATTCATTAGCTGATGTGGCAACCGATAAGGCTACCATGGAAGTTGTGGGTTACGAAGCTGGCACTTTATTATATATAGGCGTAAAAGAAGGCGAAGCCGCTAAAGTAAACGATATTATTGCTATAGTAGGTAAAGAAGGTACCGACATAACTCCATTATTACAGGATGGTGGTTCGGCCCCAGCCGCTGAAGCTGCCGCACCCGCTGCTGAAACCAAATCATCAGATGCTGCTCCTGCTGCTGCAACTGCAACTTCCTCTGAAGATGACAGCCGCGTGAAAGCCTCTCCATTAGCACGTAAAATTGCTAAAGATAAAGGCATCAACCTTAATGATGTAAAAGGCAGCGCCGAAGGCGGCCGGATTATCAAAAAGGATGTTGAGGAATATACGCCATCCGCTAAAGCCGCCGCACCAGCTGCCGAAGCCGCGCCTGCCGCTGCTCCGTCTGCCGCACCAGCAAAAGCGCCTATCGTATTGCCAACCTTTACAGGCGAAGAGAAATTTAGCGAAAGGCCGGTTACCCAAATGCGTAAAGCGATCAGCCGCCGCTTAAGCGAAAGCTTGTTCACTGCTCCGCATTTCTATGTAACCATGAGCATTGATATGGACCAGGCTATCACCGCCCGTAACCGTATGAATGAAGTTGCCCCGGTTAAAATTTCATTTAACGATTTTGTAGTTAAGGCTTGTGCTGTTGCATTACGCCAGCACCCGGCTATCAACTCATCGTTCCTTGGCGATAAGATCCGCACTAACGAGCACGTTCACGTTGGTGTAGCTGTTGCCGTTGATGAAGGTTTGTTAGTACCGGTTATTAAATTTGCCGATGGTAAATCATTAAGCCACATCTCGGTTGAAGTGAAAGAGTTTGCCGGCAAAGCAAAATCTAAAAAATTACAACCAGCCGAAATGGAAGGTTCAACCTTCACCATTTCAAATTTAGGTATGTTTGGCGTTGACGAGTTTACTGCCATCATTAACACACCAAATGCTTGTATCCTTGCAGTAAGCGGTATCCAGGCTGTTCCGGTTGTTAAAAATGGTGCTGTAGTACCCGGCAACATCATGAAGGTAACCCTGAGCGCCGACCACCGCGTGGTTGATGGTGCTACAGCTGCTGCCTTCCTGCAAACCTTAAAGCAACTGTTAGAAGAGCCGGTAAGGCTGTTGATATAATTTATTGATTTCGGATATCGGATTTTCGATTTCGGATTTCGAAAAGCGATGGGTTTAGGCTCATCGCTTTTTTTGTTACTTAAGTAAAAGACTTAAGTAATTTTACACTATGGGTTACTTTAGCTGGCGCACGTGTGCCGCGTGTGCCTTTTAGGCTGTGTAAGATATTGTTGAGCATACGGAGGACAAGCGACACGCGTGTACCAGCGAAAGGGCAATGATCAACACCATCAGCAAAAAAAGTAAAATAAAAAACTCCCGGCGCATAGTCTGCCGGGAGTTTTGTTGCACAGCTTTCTTCAAAGCTGCCTGTGCTATTTTTATTTAAGCGTTATGCTTGTTTTCCCCATGGTACCGCCGTCGGCGTATAACATAATGGTATAAGTACCTTTCTGGAATGGCAGGGCGGGGTTGATCCAGTCGATGGTATATTGCGCACCGTCGTCTTTAAAATCAATAGAAGTTTTATAGGTATACTGTAAGTCCTGGCCATCGGCGCTGAAGGTGCCCGAATCAGGAGCGGTGATCAGGTTGCCTGTAGGATCGATCACCCGTACATAAATATCATGCATGGCTTTGTTAGCCAGTGTGTTACTTGCAACGGTAAAGTTTATTTTTAGTTTTTTTGCAGGATTGGCCCGGGTAACGTCAACCTCTTTGCCGCTGCCCTTTATTTTGTAGGCAACCACATCAGACGTTGCCAGCTTGAGCGCCTGGGCTACTTTAACCTTGGCCCCCAGATCTTCGTTTTGTTTGGATAGCGTATCAACCTTTTTTGATACCGTGGCCAGGCTGGTTTTCAATGTATCGCGCTCGGTGGCCAGGGATGTGTTTTGCTTTTTAAGCTCTTCAATCTGCGCAGTGTAATTGGTAACGAAATAACGCAGCTGTTTAACGTCTTCCTGCACTTTAGCCAGCTCCCGGGCGGTAAGCTTGCCCTTAGCCAGTTTAGCTCTGAGTACTTTAATGGTTGATTTTAATGAATCGTTTTTAGCGGTAAGTTCGGCGGTCATTTTGGCTTTACCGGCGGTAACCTGCTCCACCTGCGATTCGAGGCTGTCCAGTTCGGTTTGCAACCGTGTTTGCTCATCATGCTGGTAAACTATCTTCTTATCCGAGTTGTTTTTTTGCAGGTACAGGTAAACATCGGTTCCTAACAAAGCAAGTACAACCACAATTAAGAAATAAATAACATTCGAATTTTTTTTAGGTTCTTGCCCAGACTGGTTTTCCATAGCAATTAGTATTTAGTTTTAGCATAGTAAGCCGTGTTATAACAACGGTTTTACTATTGTGTTTAAAAAATTAGGTTACATCAACTTTTAAATGATATAACCGGTTTTCCTGCAGGTTTATACAGGCTGTTTTATTTCAGGCATTTAAACGTATTGAACGTTAAAACACTAAAAATATGATTTTTAATAAATTTTACTGCGTAATTGTGTAGGCGTAAAGCTAAAATAAATACAATATGTTTAAAACACAATAAGGCTTCGTTTTTTATACTTCACAATAAAGCCGCTACGTTATGAGTTTATATCTTTGCAGCTTTCACCATTAAATCTATTTAATGCATATATTTCAACGTCTTATACCCCTTGTTATTATCTTGTTGGCAGGCCTGGGCGTCAACGCGCAACCCGCCGAACTTGTACCCGCCCCGGTTGATGTAAAAATGCAGCCCAAGCGCGAATTCAGGGGGGTATGGATAGCAACGGTGGTTAATATTGACTGGCCTACCAATTCCAGATCGCCATCTGATAAGCAGAAACAGGAACTGATCAATATCCTCAACTCGCACCAGGAAACGGGCATTAACGCCGTGATGTTGCAGGTTAGGCCTGCCGCCGATGCTTTTTATGCTAAAAGCCGCGAGCCATGGTCAAAATATTTAACCGGCAGGCAGGGGCAGGCACCAAGCCCGGCTTATGACCCGCTGGAATTTGCCATTACCGAAGCCCACAAACGCGGTATGGAGCTGCACGCCTGGTTTAACCCTTACCGCGCCACCTTTGATGGTAACTTTGCCGCGTTAAGTCCGCAGCATATCACTAAAATTAAGCCTGAGTGGTTTTTTACGTACGGGGGCATCAAAACTTTTAACCCCGGCCTGCCCGAAGTGCGCGACTATATTGTGCAGGTGATACTGGACGTGGTTGATAATTACGATATAGACGGCGTACACATGGACGATTATTTTTACCCGTACCCTATCGCCGGGCAAAAAATAAACGATGAAGAGACATTTAAGCAGTATGGCCAGGGTTATGATAATATTAAAGACTGGCGCCGCCATAACGTAGACCTGCTAATCCATATGATTGCCGACAGCGTTCACGCGCATGATCCTAACATTAAATTCGGCATCAGCCCTTTCGGTATCTGGGCCAATAAAGCTCAAAATGAAGAGGGTTCAGAAACAAACGGCGGTTCTTCATATTATGAAAACTACGCCGATACCCGCAAATGGGTACAGGAAGGCTGGATAGATTATATTAACCCCCAGCTTTACTGGCAAATAGGCAACCGCGCCGCCGATTTTCAAAAACTGCTAAGCTGGTGGAGCGATAATACGTTTGGCAGGCACTTATACATAGGACAGGCGGCATACCGTATTAACGAGCGCAAAGTGCTCGCCTTCAGAAACCCATCGCAACTGCCGCAACAAATCCAGCTGATCCGCGATAACCCGAGGGTGCAGGGCAGCGTATATTTCAGCTCAAGCTCGCTTACCAATAACCCGTTGGGTTTTACCGATTCTCTGCGCGATAATTATTACCGGTACCCGGCCCTGCCGCCGGTAATGCTCTGGCGCGATTCGATACCACCCAATGCGCCGCAACAGGTTACTGCAAAGGCCCTCGGAAAAACAGTATCATTAAAATGGCTTACCCCCGCACCCGCCAAAGACGAAGAACCCGTTTACGGCTACGTGATTTACAGGTTTGATGATGGTGAAAAGATCAATATCGACAACCCTAAAAATATTTTAAAAATTAAGTACGATACTGCTTTAAACTACGATGACAACACGGTGATAAAGGGCAAAACTTATTTTTATGTGATCACCGCGCTGGATAGGATGAAAAACGAAAGCGAGCGGTCGCCCACTATAGCGGTTACGGTACCGTAATTTAATATCGGATTTCGGATGTTCGGTTTTGGATTTGAATGATACCGGTTTAGTTATTCAGCGATAGCAATCCGAATTTTTCAGATCGATCAAAATCAAGGCTTTGTCTGATCGGGCTTTTTAAATTGCACCGGTCCTTCGCCAAGCTTTATCGTGGTATCCTGCTGAATAAAAGTTGGGCTGTTGAGGCTTTCCAGCTCGTTTTTGTCTTTACTGTCTTTATAATAATTATACGCTTTCAGGGTGTGTTTAATAAGATCGTACTGTGTCCAGCCTTTAATGTCTTGATAGGTTGGGGTGTAGTAGTTCATAAACTTGCGGGCCAGCGTATCTGTAGTTAAACCGGTATATTGCTTAACAAATGGGATGTTATAGCGCTTATTAATTTCGGCCTGTTCCAATTCGCTTTTGGCATCGCGCGCGAAGCGGCGCGCACGGCTGGGTGTTTTGCCAAAAAGCTCGTAAATTCCCTGCAAGGGGTTTGAGAGCATGGATAATACCGGCGGCTTACCATTGTAATAACTACCCTGCTTTTTATACTCGTTCATAACCTCGTTCAGCTCCTGGCGTTTGGTTTGCCCCACAATTTTAACTTCGTTTAGTTTAATAATGGGTTGCATTGCAACAGGCATATCGCTGTTATTAAGCACCACTACCTTTAGGGGCGTATATTCTTCTTTAGTAAAAAGCAGGGTATCTCCTATGCGGGTTTTAATGGTAAACCAGCCAACATCATCGCTCAGCATCATTACCTTGGTATTAAGGTCTTTAATCAGCACCTGGCCCACCCTGTCGGGCGAACTTTTTTTGGAGATAATGCCCTTCAGGGTAAACTCCTGTGCAGCAGCGCTGATGGAAAAAAGGCATAGCATGCCAACTATATGCAGGTAAAAACGGGTGCGCATCAATTATAATTGAACGTAAATATATAAACTGTATTTTATACTAAATGTGAAAAAGTGTTAAAGCGCGCGCTTGCGCGCCGGTGATTAGTGATTGGAGGTTAGAGATTAGTTTTTTTTAACAATCATCCCGAAAATTAAACTTTTTTAAATCCGAAATCGAACATCCGAAATCCGAAATCAACCCAACCTCCAACCTCTAACTAACTAATCTCCAAAAATGCTATCTTTGCACATGATAAAATCCATGACAGGGTATGGAATTGCCAATTTTGATACAGGCAATACAAAATACACCGTAGAGGTTAAATCCCTGAACAGCAAATTTTTAGAATTATCGCTTCGTTTGCCGAAAATTTTCGCCGAAAAAGAGTTTCAGCTGCGTACTGATTGCAGCAAGCTGATTGAGCGGGGCAAGGTAAACCTATCCATCAATGTTGAACAGGTGGGCCAGGCAATTAAAGCTGCCGGTATCGATAAAGAGTTGTTAAAACACTATTATCAGCAGCTAAAAACCGTAAGCGAAGAGCTTGGCGAACCAACCGGTAACCTGTTGCAACTGGCTTTAGGTTTGCCCGAGGTAGTGAAATACGAAGAGGATACCATATCTGAAGACGAGTGGAAAGCTGTTGAGAAAACGTTTCAGCAGGCGTTGGCCGCTTTCCAGGATTTCAGGGCGCAGGAGGGCAATGTAATTGAGCAGGACCTGAAACAGCGCATCGGCACTATACTTAAAAATCTCGAACTGGTTGAGCTGGAAGATCCTAAACGTATCCCGCTGATCCGTGAACGGCTGGATACATTTTTAGCCGAAGCCACCAGCCGCGAAGCTATCGACCAAAACCGTTTTGAGCAGGAATTGATCTATTATATCGATAAACTTGATATCACCGAGGAAAAGGTAAGGCTTAAGGCCCATTGCGAATATTTTATCGAAACTCTTAAAAACGCCGATGCCAACGGCAAAAAACTGGGCTTTATTTCGCAGGAGATCGGTCGCGAGATCAATACCCTGGGTTCAAAGGCCAATGATGCCAATATCCAGAAACTGGTTGTAGGTATGAAAGAAGAGCTTGAAAAAATTAAAGAACAACTTTTAAACGTATTGTAAAGTTCATAGTTGTTGGTTCATAGTTCATGGCACTCCATTTACTAAAAACCAACCATGAACCATGATCCATTAACTATGAGCCAAAACGGTAAACTCATTATATTCTCGGCTCCGTCGGGTGCCGGCAAAACCACTATAGTACATCACTTACTGGGCAAGATCCCAGCGCTCGAATTTTCCATTTCGGCAACCACGCGTGAGCGCCGCGGCGATGAGGTGCACGAAAAAGACTATTACTTTATCAGCAAGGAAGAGTTTTTGCACCGTATTGCCAAAAAGCAGTTTGTTGAGTTTGAAGAGGTTTATACCGGGACTTTTTACGGAACCCTGCGTACAGAAATTGAGCGCATCTGGGCAAAGGGTAAAACCGTAATTTTTGATATTGATGTTGAAGGCGGCTTGCACCTTAAGCGTAAATACGGCGCACAGGCGCTGGCTATATTTGTTCAGCCCCCATCGCTGGAGGTTTTAATTGAAAGATTAACCGGCAGGGGTACAGACAGTGAAGAAAAGCTTAAGGAACGCTTTGCCAAAGCCGAAAAAGAGCTTGAATACGCTCCGCAGTTTGATATTATCCTAAAGAATTACGATCTTGAAACGGCTTGCAGGGAAGCAGAGGAATTAGTGAGCGCGTTTATTGGCCCCCCGGCCCCCTGAAGGGGGAGTACGAAAAACTCATTTTGTACATAGGGTCTTTTTTAATCTACTAACTTTTATTCCCCACTTAGGGGGTTAGGGGCAAATATGAAAATAGGCTTACTATTTGGTTCGTTCAATCCTATACACATAGGGCATTTAATTATTGCCAACTATATGGCTAACCATACTACGCTTGATAAGGTATGGCTGGTGGTATCGCCCCAAAACCCGCTGAAAAAATACGGCGACCTGATCAATACTTACGACAGGCTGGAGATGGCCCGCCTGGCTACTGATAATGCCACAAACATCAGCGTGAGCGATGTTGAACTTAAACTGCCGCAACCATCATACACTATTGATACGCTCACACACTTAAAGGAAAAATATCCTGAGCATGAGTTTGCCCTCATTATGGGGTCAGACAACCTGGGCACCTTGCATAAATGGAAAAATTACAAGCTTATCCTGCGCGATTACCGCATTTATGTATATCCCCGCCCGGGCTATGAGAACGCAGAACTTGCCGATCATCCCTCAGTTACCATCACCATGACACCACAAATGGAGCTTTCGGCAACCTTTATCCGTAAATCCATCGCCGAAAAAAAGAATGTACAGTACTTTGTACCCGATTCGGTGTTGAAGTTTATTGAGAGTAAGAGTTTGTACAGATAAAAGCTATAAAATGTAATCATTCGCGGCCATTTTTGGTAAATGAGATGATAACGCTTATTTTAAGGTGGTGAATGTTGATGATGTTACCTTCAAAAAGGTATTGGAGCAGTAGGCCGTTAAACCCCAGCTATCTTAATTCATAAACAACAGCCTCATAAGGTAATAACTTTCCGTTTTTTGATGGCTGCCTGTAATTCCCCGTTAAAACCCTGCTTTTTGCAAAATCAACGCCGGTGTTCGTGTCAACGGGTTTGCCCCTAAAGTTTAGCATGATCAATAGTTTTTTGCCATCCAGCTCGCGTGTATAGGTGTAGGCATCCGGGTTTTGCGCGTCAAGCAGCGTATATTTCCCATATACCAGCACCAGGTTGTCCTTCCTGAGTTTCACCAACCGCCTGAAATAATTTAACGGGCTGTTCGCGTCTTTTTCCTGCAGCGCGGCGTTAATGATTTTATAGTTAGGATTCACTTTTATCCATGGTGTGCCGGTTGTAAACCCGGCGTTATTATCGCTATTCCACTGAAAAGGTGTGCGGCCGTTATCCCTGCTTTCAAAAGCTATCCGTTGCAGGTATTTTGACAAATCGCCACCCGTGTTTTTTAGCCGCCGGTACTCATTAAGCGTTTGTACATCCCTGTAATCATCAATAGAGGTAAACCCGGCGTTGGTCATGCCCAGTTCATCGCCATTGTAATAATAAGGGGTGCCCCTCATGGTCATTAAAAATGTGGAAAGCATTTTTGAAGAGAGTTCCCTGAATTCCGGCTTATCATTACCAAATCGGCTCACCAGCCGGGCCTGGTCATGGTTGGCCAGGAAAACCGATAACCACCCCTTCGCTGCAAATGCGCTATCCCATTTGGTAAACACCTGTTTTAAGTGAATAACGCTATAACCTTCGGGCCTGGCAATATCCACACCTTCAAACGCGTAGGCCATGTTTAATTCATTCCGGTCGGCATCCACCAGGTTGTGGGCGTCCTCAAAGGTATTGCCGGCGCCTTCCGCAACACTCATGAGGTTGTATTTGCGCAGCACCTGCCTGTTCATTTCCTGCAGATAGCCGTGTAAATTGCCCTGCATGGCATAATATTGCGTAAAGTTTTTTTCAAATCCGCGCGGAAAGGCCGGGAAGGTGGTATCCTTGGCCGCAAACTGGAAGGCGTCGAGCCTGAAGCCGTCTATTCCCTTATCGGCCCAAAATTTCATAATGTCATATACCTCGTTTCTGAGCTTTGGATTTTCCCAATTCAAATCAGGCTGCTTGCGCGAAAAATAATGCAGGTAATACGCATTACTAAGCGAATCATAGCGCCATGCATCGTGGTTAACATCAAAAAGACTATAACGGTACGGTGGTATGCCTTGCTCAGCATTCCACCAATGATAATACTCCCGGTAAGGATTACCGCGCGAACTTTTGCTTTGTTTGAACCATTGGTGCTCATCACTGCTGTGGTTTACCACCAAATCCATCACCAGTTTTATACCTCTTGCATGCATGCCTTTTAACAGGGCGTCAAAATCGTCCATGGTGCCAAAATCCGTCATAATATTGCGGTAGTCGCTTACATCGTAACCGTTGTCATCATTCGGCGAACCATAGATCGGGTTAAGCCAAACCACATCAACACCCAAACTTTTAATATAGTCAAGCCTGGATATAATCCCCTTCAAATCTCCTATCCCGTCTCCGTTATTGTCTTTAAAACTGCGGGGGTAAACCTGGTAAACTACGGCTTCTTTCCACCATTTACGGTTTAATGTATCCGCTTTATTTTGGGCACGGCATAATAAATGAGGCAGCTGCAAGGCAACAGTTGCTATCAAAAGGAAAAGTAGTTTCTTCATCATAACGATCAACTAAAATGAAACAGCAGGAATTATTGGTTTATACTGGCAAAGTATAGCAGTAATGTAACAACAATTTGTTAAACAAGCAAATACCAGCAAGTTACTCCAGGGCAATTTTTTTCAAAAACATAGCAGGCATTGCTTAGGTGAAAAGGCCTTTATCCCAGCCCTGCAAAGGAGAGGCTGTGTCCTGTTATCAAAAGAGGGCTTTGTTACAATGAAAACGATGCTTCCTCTTTTATGTTATGGCCAGTCGAGGCTTAAAAAGTCAATAAATGAGGATTGTTGCTGATTGTAGGGTGTGAAAAGATATGACTTTATGGCCATTTATTTGTGTATATAACAAATATATGAAATCAGATGATTGAATAATTTTTCAGTTGTCTTTAATAGCTTTTTATCAAAGTAAAAGAGGCTGTACCATGATTTTGGGGTTCACTCCACCACCATGATATAGCCTCTTTTTATTATCGCTTCAGCTGATATTACATCGATAACATCTCAACCAGCTTAATCATATTAGGATCAATACCCTGGTGGTGCTTAATGGCGTGCTCAAACGGCGTATAAGCAATTTCACCGTTAATTAAGCCGATCATTTCGTTGCGGTGACCGTCGCGCAGGGCCTCAACGGCTGCCGCGCCTACACGGCTGGCCAACACCCTATCCATACAGCTTGGCGCACCGCCGCGTTGTATGTGACCTAAAATAGAGATCCTTGTGTCATAATTAGGAAATTTTTCCTGCACCAAACGGCCAACCTCAAAAGCGCCGCCCACGGTATCATCGCCTTCGGCAACAATTACAATACGCGATGTTTTATCTTTACGGCCAAACTCCAAACGGTTAAATAAACCTTCCAGTCCTGTTTTGCTTTCGGGGATCAGGATAGCCTCTGCGCCGGTAGCTATACCTGTACGTAAAGCGATCAGGCCCGAATCGCGGCCCATTACCTCGACAATAAATAAACGATCGTGCGACTCGGCGGTATCGCGTATCTTATCTACCGCGTCAACCACTGTATTGATAGCCGTGTCATAACCAATAGTAAAGTCGGTCCCTACCAAATCGTTATCAATAGTGCCGGGTAAGCCTACAACCGGAATGTCATACTCGTTTCCAAAAACTTTGGCGCCGGTAAAAGTACCGTCGCCGCCAATGGCTACAAGGGCATCAACTTTATGTTTTAACAACTGTTCGTAAGCGTTTTTGCGGCCTTCGGGGGTGCGGAAATTATCGCAACGCGCGGTTTTTAAAATAGTGCCGCCGCGCTGAATAATGTTTGATACCGATTTGCGGTTCATGGTTACAAACTCGCCTTTGCCCATGCCATCATAGCCACGGCGGATACCCGTAACCTCAATTCCATAGTACATTGCGGTACGTACCACCGCCCTGATGGCGGCATTCATACCAGGAGCGTCACCACCGGATGTAAAAACGCCGATATTTTTGATCTGAGTCATTTTTTGTTGTGGTTATGATATAGGTTTCCCTATTCATAACTTAATTAGGGTTATAAATATTGTTCGCTGATTAACGCCGCCAACCAATAAAACGCGGCATTTAATATTTTGCGCGAATTTACACTAATTTTTTACCCGATTGTTATTTTTTATACGCCGAAATGCCGCTATCTAAAAATTTAATGTACAATGGTATGTGATATTCGGCAGGCAGCGGAGCTATTTCATTACCCGCAGCATCCTTTAACAGGTTGCCATCGCTATCAAGCATAACATAAAGCGGCTGCGAATTGGCGTTGAAGCGTTTGGCTTCCAGGTCGCTCCATTTACCGCCCAGGGTTGTGATTTTTTTGCCGCTGTAATCAGATGTGAACTGTTCGGCCACCGGCAAATCGGCTTTATCGTCAACAACCAATTGCAGCAGTACAAAATCGTTTTTAATCCGACGGAAAACTTCTTTGTCCGACCATACATCAGCTTCCATTTTACGGCAGTTAACGCAGTTAAAACCTGTAAAATCTATCAATATGGGTTTGTGCAGCGCTTTTGATACCTGCAGGGCCTGGTCGTAATCGTACCATGCATCAAGTCCCCTTGTTTTAATGCTGGTGTAATTATCAGCATATTTTGGTTTGCCGATATTTACCGGTAAAGCTACGCTGGCCGCATTGGAGCCGACAACAGCAGAACCAGCATCGGGTACGGCAGAAAGGTTAAAGTCCTGTGTGCCTTCGGGCGGTAAAAACGCGCTGATGGATTTTAAAGGAGCGCCCCATAAGCCTGGGATCATATAAACAACAAACGCGAACACCACTATAGCCAGAAAAGTGCGGGGAATAGTAAGGTATTTAACATCGCTGTCATGCGAAAATTTGATCTTCCCTATCAGGTACAAGCCAACAAGCAAGCCTATGGCAATCCAAAGGGAAAGGAACACTTCCCGGTCCAGCCAATGCCAATGGTAGGCTAAATCTACGTTCGACAAAAACTTAAGCGCGAAGGCCAGTTCCAAAAAGCCCAAAACAACCTTTACACTGTTAAGCCACCCGCCGGATTTTGGCAAAGTTTTTAATGCGGATGGGAATAACGCGAATACGGTAAACGGCAATGCCAGTGCCAGCGAGAAACCGAACATACCCATCGCCGGGCCCAATCTGTCGCCTTTTGAGGCGGCATCAACCAGTAAAGTGCCGATGATAGGGCCGGTACATGAAAAGGATACCACAACCAGAGTGGCCGCCATAAAAAATATTCCGGCGAGGCCCCCCTTATCGGAGTTCTCATCAAGTTTATTGGCTAATGAACTTGGCAGCGTAATTTCAAAAGCCCCCAAAAACGAGGCTCCGAATACCACAAGCAATAAAAAGAAGAAAATATTAAATATTCCGTTGGTTGCCAGCTCATTCAGCGCGTCGGACCCGAAAATGATCGAGATCAGCAAGCCCAATGTAACATATATTACAATGATGGATACCCCATAAATAAGCGATTGCATCACCGCCTTGCTTTTGTTGCCGCTTTTTTTGGTAAAAAAACTAACGGTTAACGGCAGCAACGGGTAAATACAAGGGAGGATCACCGCTGTAAAGCCGCCTATAAGGCCCTCAATAAAAATTTGCCAAAGCGTTTTTGGCTTTTCGCCCTTACTTTTTGATGCAGAAGTTTTGGCTACCGCTTTTTTTGCCGCATCGGCTTTTTTAACCGAATCCAGGTGCTTTTTCCTGATTGCAATACTGTCGGCAGCGGTGGGGATATCTGTAAATGTAACATCGGCTGCCGATACGGTGGTATCGGCAGCTTTTTTCTGCACCGCGTAAACAGGGTTTACTGCGGCTATGTTTAAAATAAAAAGGGTAATTAATGTAATGAACCCGGCGCGCAGGATAACACCTTTATCTGATAATTTCATGACTACTAAAGCGTTGCTGATTATTTACCTAAAGGGATAGTGAAATCAACATCTTCGGGGGGCAGGCATTTCATGTCGTTACAGGTCATGTAGGTTAATTTACCGGTAACGGCTGTAGCTTTTGGCGATTTTAAACTGATCTTTTGGCTAAACACCACCTCTTTTTCAAAATAGCTTACATTCATGTTGAATGATTTTTCGAATTTGGTAACCGGCGTTGGTTCGGTGGTTTTGCCAACAGGGGTATATAATTTTGACGGGCTAAACTCGAATGAAGTTTTAATTGGTCCGCCATCTTTTCCGGTTTGTGAGTAAATATGCCAGCCGCTCTGTATGGTTGCTTTTAAAAATACAATAGCTTCCTTGTCATTCACCTTCTTTGCCGCGTACGACCACCTTACCGGCGATTCAATTTGTGCGTAAGCGCCGGCGCTGATAATAAGCGCGGTTACCAATACCAATAGTTTCTTCATTTGTGTTTTGTAGTTATTATTTATTTGTTTAAAAATTTCAATTCTTTGAGGTTAAACTCCATTTGCCGTCCGTTAGTATCTGCAATAACCAGCAAACCCTCCGGAAGCACGTTTTTTACCATCCCGGTAAATATACCACTGTCTGACTCAAAACTGCGCTCTTCGTTTAACCAGTAAAGGTGCTGTTGGTATGCATTCCTCACCAATTCTGTTTGCCCGGCCCTAAGTTTTAAATAGTGCGCTTCTATGCACTTACAAATTTCAGATAATATCAGGGTTAAATCATAATCCTTTTGTAAGATTTGTTTTACCGAAGTGGCGTTTGCCGCCCCTTCCGGGAAATTTTCCTGGTTGATGTTGATGCCGATACCTACTACCGAGTCTTTAAGACTGTCGCCTTGAATAGTGTTTTCAATCAGCATGCCGCCAAGTTTTCGGTCGCCGTAGTAAATATCATTGGGCCACTTTATCTTTAACTGATCGCCAAGCAGCGGGTATAAAGCATCGTACACACCAAGGCTCGCGGCCCTGTTCAGATCAAACTGTTGATGAGGGGGCAAAAAATGCGGCTTGAGCAGGAGGCTGAAAGTGAGGTTTTTGCCCGGTTCACTATGCCAGGTATTTTGCTGCTGGCCCCGGCCGGCATATTGCTCTTCTGCCATAATGACCGTACCTTCGGATACTGGCGTGGAATTTGACAATAAATTTTTAAGGAAACTATTTGTGGAGTCGACTTGTTTAATTGTTACTAAATTTTGACCAACAAATAATCCTGAAAATATGTTATTTTGCAATGTGTAATAATTTTATACTCAAAAACGTTCAAAACTAATTCTTTTTGATGGTAAAAAACAAAGTGTTAAGTGAATCTGCCTATATTTCGGAATTGGCCATACATGGTATCCAGGAAAAAAAAGGCAATGATATTATCAGGTTAGACCTCCGTAATATATTCAGTTCGGTATCAGATTATTTTGTGATTTGTCACGCCGATTCGTCAACACAGGTAAAAGCAATTGCGAATAGTATTGAGGAAGAAATTTTCAAGGCCACCCGGCAAGATCCCTGGCGCAAAGAGGGTATTGAGCACGGCGAGTGGATTTTGCTTGATTACGTGGATGTTGTAGTTCATGTATTCAGGACCGATAAACGTGAGTTTTATGGAGTGGAGGATTTGTGGGGCGATGCCGAAATTAAATATTATAAAAGTGCATAAACATTCGTCACATAAAGGCTCAACGCATAGTCTTGCTGTTACCGCGTAAAATTTAAATTATAGATTGTAAGTTTGAGCTCGTTTAAAGAAATGAAAGATATTAAAGATTCTAAGTCAGAAAATCCCAGACCTATCCGTAAAATTGTGAATAAAAGGCCATCATCACCCAAGCCGCCCAAGTTTAACATCATGTGGCTTTACGGCATTGTTATTTTAGCTTTTTTACTGATTCCTACGCTGATGACCAACGGTAGCGGGAAGTTGGTTAATTTTAAGGAGTTTGAGGCCAACATGCTTCGCACCAATGATGTTGAAAAAATTGTAGCCTATAAAAACGGCGACCTGGTAGTGGCTGAGGTTTACATTAAAAAGTCGAGCCTCTCCAAACCATATTTTGTTAACAACGCGCAAAAAGACAAGAGTATTTTCAATACCAATACCAGCAACAGCGGCCCACAGTTTTCGTTTACTGATGCCACTTACGAAAGCTTGAAAAAGTCAATTGCCGATGCGCAAAAAGATGTACCCGACGACCAGAAAGTTCCGGTTACCTTTGAGCAGGGCCACGAAAGCCTGTTATCAAACTGGTTGGTGCAGGGCATAATTATGGTGGTGTTGTTTGCAGGCGTTTGGATTTTTATCATGCGCCGGATGAGCGGTGGTTCAGGAGGCGGCCCGGGCGGGCAGATCTTCAATATAGGCAAATCAAAGGCTACCCTGTTTGATAAAGAGGCCCAGGTAACGGTTACTTTTAACGATGTTGCCGGTTTGGAAGAAGCCAAACAGGAAGTTATGGAAATTGTTGATTTCCTTAAAAACCCTAAAAAATACACTAACCTGGGTGGTAAGATACCTAAGGGTGCGCTACTTGTAGGCTCGCCGGGCACAGGTAAAACCTTGCTGGCAAAAGCTGTTGCAGGCGAAGCCCAGGTGCCGTTCTTCTCGCTTTCAGGTTCTGATTTTGTGGAGATGTTTGTGGGCGTAGGTGCATCACGTGTGCGTGATTTGTTCCGCCAGGCAAAAGATAAAGCTCCTTGTATCATATTTATCGATGAGATTGACGCCATCGGTCGCGCCCGTGGTAAAAACAACATTGTTGGCGGTAACGATGAGCGCGAAAATACCCTGAACCAGTTACTGGTTGAAATGGATGGTTTTGGTACCGATTCAGGTATTATAATCCTCGCTGCAACAAACCGTCCGGATGTACTGGATTCTGCATTATTGCGCCCGGGCCGTTTCGACAGGCAAGTGTCTATCGATAAGCCGGATTTGATCGGTCGCGAGCAAATCTTCAAGGTTCACTTAAAGCCTATCAAATTATCCGATGGTGTCGACGCCAAGAAGCTATCAGCCCAAACACCTGGTTTTGCCGGCGCAGAAATAGCCAACGTTTGTAATGAGGCCGCGCTGATTGCCGCCCGTAAAAACAAGGAGTCGGTAGATATGACAGACTTCCAGGATGCTATCGACCGGGTGATCGGTGGTTTGGAAAAGAAAAACAAGATCATCTCTCCGGAAGAAAAACGTATTGTTGCTTACCACGAAGCCGGTCACGCAATCGCGGGCTGGTTCCTGGAACACGCTGATCCGTTGGTTAAGGTATCTATCGTTCCGCGTGGTGTTGCCGCTTTAGGTTATGCCCAATATCTGCCAAAAGAGCAGTTTTTATACACCACCGAGCAGTTGCTTGATGAAATGAGCGTATCAATGGGGGGCCGTGTTGCCGAGGATATCGTTTTCGGTAAAATCTCAACAGGCGCCCTGAGCGATCTGGAACGCATCACCAAACTTGCCTATGCCATGACTAAAATTTATGGTATGAACACCAGTGTTGGTAACGTTTCATTCTACGATCCGCAGGGCGAGTACCAGTTTAATAAACCATACTCTGATACCACTGCCGAAATGATTGACAACGAGGTGCGTAAGCTGGTTGACGTGGTTTATCAAAAAACCAAAGACCTGCTGATTGAAAAACGCGATGGGCTTGAAAAAATAGCGCAAAAACTTTTAGAGAAAGAAGTGCTATTTCAAACCGACCTGGAGGAGATTTTGGGCAAGCGCCCGTTTGATGAGCGTACCACTTATGATAAGTTTGTAAACGGAGAGGCTGCATTGAATCCGGATGTGGATAACAATGCCATTCCCGATACGCTTACCAATCCCGAACTTTCGAGGATTGACAGCGAGGATCCGAAACTTTAATTTTTAATGATAATATCAAACCACCGGCACTGCCGGTGGTTTTTCTTTTTACCACTATGAGGGATATCACCACATCAAAAGAAAAACTGCTTAAAAAAATACGTAAAGCGCTTCTGGAGAAACGTGATAACCCCTATCCCCAGCTGGAGGATCTGCCGCTTTATCCCCCTACAGATGAAATGCCCGAAGTGATCTTCGCCGAGCAGTTTACCAATGTTGCCGGACAGTTTGTTTTTTGCGAAGATGAACTGCAATTTATCGAAAACCTCATTAACCTGGCCGAAACGCGCCAGTGGCGTAAAATTTACTGCTGGGAGCCCAAACTACAGGAAATATTAAACCGGTTTGAATACCCTTTTTACACAACCGATAAGGATTTTGAACAGGCCGAAGTAGGCTTTACCCTTTGCGAGGCCCTGATTGCCCGTAACGGCAGTGTTTTACTCTCAAACGGAAACATGGCAGGGCGCAGGTTAAGCATCTACCCCCCGGTGCATATCGTATTGGCCTACACATCGCAAATGGTGATGGATTTGAAAGATGGTTTTAAGCTGATTAAAACCAGGTATGGCAGCAACCTGCCTTCTATGATCAGCAATGTTACCGGCCCCAGCCGTACCGCTGATATCGAAAAAACGCTGGTTTTAGGCGCACATGGCCCTAAAGAGCTTTTTGTGTTTATGCTGGATGGGTAATAGTTTCTAACCCTTTAATTTATCTATGGGAGTTAGTTCGTATTAAACCGCTTAACCTTCGCCTCACAACATCTCTTTCAGTTTACATTCGTCCAATATTTTATTTCACTTTCCCTTTGATCGTTGTTTTCCCATTTAATGGGGCGGATTCGACCTTTGGCAATTTCTATTCCTGTAATATCACCACCATCAAAGCAGCAGAAGCCGCTGTTACATAATGCGGTTGTGATCAGTTTTAACAGCTCATTATTGGCTGGCATGTTCTGGTTGATTTTAAGGAAATCCTGGAGCGGTATCCATATATCAGATGCAAACCATTTACTTAATCAGTTCTCATCGCTTTGTCACCTAACAAATCCAAAAGTGCTTGAAATTCCACTGTAGTTTGTAGAATATTTCAAAAAAATAATGTGAACTATCTATTCGTTAAATTAATTATATAATTTCTATAGAAATAGTAGTATTTGTCAAATCTTTTTTTACATTTGTGCCAGTAAACAAAATCACTATCATTAAATAGTTAAAAGCAACCACCATGCAACCCGAACTTTTACTTATAAACGGCTTTGCTAAACATCAATTACCTGCTCCTGCTTTTACCCGCTGTTGTACCGCTTGTTGTTGCTGTTAATACAGCACACAGGGGTTTTTCTCTCTTATCTGCCATTACAGGCAGATTCTCTGATCAAATTTTAATTAACAGGTGCTTATACCGGTAATGCGGACCGCTATAGGGTGCCTATGCTATAATCACTTAATCAGATTTATCATGACCCTTAACGACGTTTCCCTTATCGGGAAGAAGGTATTGGTGGGCATTATTGTAACCATCGTTCCTTTCATTATCATTTTCGGAGGCCTGTGGCTTGGTCGCAAATTGCTTGAAAGAGCGCCAAAGGCTAAAACCTCGCAAATTGTTCAACCTCAAAATAGTAACCCCTAATGAAATTGGAACAATCAACCCAAATACAGATAGCTAAAAACGCGGCCCTCAGCCTGTTGCTGTATGCGTTGCCTATCGTGCTCATGTTCGGCACTTTCGCCATCACCGGGCAGCGACCATGGGAAAAGAAACAGCATAAACAGGAAACCTCAGTAAAAACTAAAACTTCAAACCATCAAGACAATGATTGAGCAGATAAAACAAGTAATAGCTAACCTCAACGGATATGGTTTTTCCGTTTTGGTACTGGTATTGGGCGTACTCGAATTCTCGTTCGGCCTGTACAAAAAACGCTGGAATACCAATGAAAAATGGGTGGACATAGCCTGCTTTACCATCCCTAAACTGGTGGTAAAACCACTGGTTGCCTACTACAGCCTGTTGGTTTTACCGGCCGTATTACCGGCCTTAAAAAACACTTTTGATTGGGTGCCATTTTTATGGGGATGTGCTATTATAGCCGTGGCCGATGATTTGACCCAATACTGGTACCACCGCCTGCACCACCAGGTGCCATGGTTATGGCGTTTTCACCGTACGCACCACTCGGCATCGTATATGGGTATGGCCATGGCTAGCAGGCAGAATATCATTTACACGCTGTTTTTTTCGCAAACCTATTTAACCGCGGCACTGGTTTACCTGGGTTTAGGCATTCCTGCCCTTGTAGTTAAAGGCATTAAGGGTACTATCACCACGCTGGCGCATTCAAGCATCCCCTGGGATAAGCCTTTTTACCAGTATAAGGTTTTACACCCGCTGGCCTGGATCCTGGAGCGTACCATATCAACCCCGGCTACCCACCATGCGCACCATGCGGCCACTACCGATGATGGCGTAGGTTACTATAAAGGCAATTTTGGTAATATGTTTTTTTGGTGGGATATCATTTTCGGTACGGCACATATTTCGCGCCAGTACCCTAAGGCTTACGGCATTTCGCACTACGAGGGCGACCAATGGTATGCCCAGCTGGCCTGGCCAATTTTTAAATCGAAAGTGGAGGGTAGTGAGTTGGCTGCTGATGGCCCCATGGTAAGGGATGATGTGCCTTTACAGCCCCACCAGTTATACCGTCTTGATCCGCTGGCCAAAGTTGAAGAGGAGCAGCCTGTTGAAGAGTTCCGGTTACAGCCTGTAAAAGCGTAATGAAAAACAGGATCTCGATACTTTTTGGGGCGATACTTTTTGCTGCGTGCGGGCAGCAGGAAAGGCCGGTAACCATTGCGGCTTTAGCGCAGGTTCCCGGCAGTAAAAAGAAGGTTTGCTGCGAATCGAATTTGCCCGGCAGGTTTAAAGCGGCAGGGCTGAGCAGTGCGGCGCTCAGTCTGCCTGATACGGGCAGCGCCCATGCCAGCCATGCGGGGATGGTGTGGGTGCCCGCCGGAACCTTCAGAATGGGCGCTGATAATCAGCAGGCTGAGCCTGACGAATATCCCAAACATGATGTTACCGTTGATGGCTTCTGGATGGATAAAACCGAAGTAACCAATGCCCAGTTCGCTAAGTTTATAAAGGCCACCGGCTATATAACCACAGCCGAGCGCAAGCCCGACTGGAACGAACTGAAAAAACAAATGCCCCCCGGCACCGAAAAACCTGCCGATAGTTTGCTGGTACCGGCATCGCTGGTATTTGTACCGGCCGATCATCCGGTTAACCTGGATGATTACGCGCAGTGGTGGGCATGGAAAACAGGTGCCAACTGGAAACACCCGCATGGCCCGGGCAGTGATATTAAGGGTAAGGAAAACTACCCGGTTGTGCAGGTTTCATGGTACGATGCCGTAGCCTACAGCAAATGGGCAGGCAAACGCCTGCCTACCGAAGCAGAATGGGAGCGGGCAGCCAGGGGCGGACTGGAAGATAAGGTATATCCATGGGGCAACGAAAAAGTGAACGAAGGGCAGCCCAAGGCCAATACCTGGGAGGGGAGTTTTCCCTATAAAAATACCCAACGCGACAGGTATTATTATTTAGCCCCGGTAAGCTCATTCAAGCCCAACGGTTATGGTTTGTATGATATGGCCGGCAATGTTTGGGAGTGGTGTGCCGATCTGTACAACAATAACTATTACAAAACATTGGGTACAAACGGCGTGAAAAACCCGAAAGGCGCTTCAAAATCAAATGATCCGGATGAGCCCTATGCCATAAAGCGGGTGGTACGCGGCGGATCATTTTTGTGTAACGATGCCTACTGCTCGGGTTACCGGGTATCGCGCCGGATGAAAACCACTGAAGACAGCGGGATGGAGCATTTGGGTTTCCGATGTGTTAGTAACTAAATTAAATACCCCGAATTAAATAATTGAACAGCCCGCCTAATGCCGGGCACAAACAGAAAGGAACATGAAACGATAATATTTTACTACTGCAAATAAGGGAAAAGCAATGCTTTTCCCTCCGGATCAAAACAACGAAACAGGGATCGATTGGCGTTGAGCCTGTTTCATGGTGTCATTTTAATTATTCAAATCTATGCAAAATATTGCAAAGGCGGGAAAAGGCTATGCGTTGCCTTTTGCCCGGCAGGCAGCACCCTTTACGCTGCAAATTATAGAGGATGCTTTTCATCCGCAGCAATTATACAAGCTGTTTTACGCAGATAATCAACCGGCAGAGTTTTCACCCTTTAACAACCTGTCGACATGAAAAAACTTTTATTCATACCATTTTTATTGCTGGTAGGCTTGCCCTTACTCACCATCGCGCAGCAAACCCAACCTACCATTAACTCGCATTTGGTTGGCCGTGTAATTGACAGCGCCACCCACGAACCATTGCCCGGCGCGGTAGTGAAAATTCAGGGTACTACTCACGTGGTATCAACGGATATTGAGGGGAAGTTCAGCTTTGTAACAGGGCAAAAGTTCCCTTATAAACTGATCATCACTTTTACAGGCTACGAAAAAAAGGAATTTATTGCCGACGGCAGCCCGGTAGAGATTAAGCTGAAGGATGCACAAACCCAGCTAAACCAGGTAGTTGTTGTGGGTTACGGCTCGCAAAAACGTAAGGATATTACGGGTTCAGTAGCATCAGTTCCGGCATTGGCTTTAAAGCAACCCATCCCGTCGTTGGATAGGGCTTTGCAGGGCTCGGTATCGGGCATCCAGGTTACGCAGGCTACCGGGCAGCCGGGGGCCGGTGTAACCGTACAGGTACGTGGAGTAAACTCCATCAATGCCGTGGCCGAGCCTTTGTATGTTATCGACGGCTTTCCTACCTCAAACAGTAATTCATTAACAGACGCGGGCGTAACCAATGGCCCCAAGATCAATCCGCTGGCATCCATCAATACTTCAGATATTGAAAGTATCGAGGTGCTGAAAGATGCTTCGGCTACAGCTATTTACGGTACGCGTGGCGCCAATGGTGTAATCATAATCACCACCAAAAAAGGCAAAGCGGGGGTATCATCTATCAATTATGATGGTAGCTTTGGCAGGCAGGAGGTGATCAAAACTTTATCGCTGCTCAACACTACCCAATGGGAGGCCTTGCGTAATGACGCTTTGGTAAACACCGGCAAAGCGGCGCAAACCGAAGCCCAGCTTAACCCTTATGGCGCCAATACCGACTGGCAGGCAGCCGCCTTCCGCAAGGCGTACTCACAAAATCATAGCCTTTCGATATTTTCAGGTACCGAGCGCACCAGGCTGGCATTTTCGGGCAATTACTTCAAGCAGGATGGCATTCTGCAGAACACCAACTTTGAACGTTATGCAGGCAGGGTGAATGTGGAGCATGATTATAACGATAAATTCAAGATCTCCTCATACATTACCGGCAGCCGTACAACCGCGCAGGTTGCGCCTCAGGGTGTTGTTCCTGCCATTTTGCTGATGACACCTACCACACCGGTTTATAATGCCGATGGTTCGTTCTTTGTGAAAAACGTTTTTGAAGGTACTTATGGTAACCCCATCAATACGCTGTATAACCAAACCAACCGCACCACCACCAGCCGTATCTTAGGTAATATCGCAGGCGATTATAAGATTACCGAAAACCTGACCGCGAGGGTGCTGGCTGGTGTGGATATCATCGATAATAAACAAAACCGCTACCTGCCTGCCACCGTGTATGAAGGCGCCGGTTATTCGGGCCTGGGCGAGGTTGGTACGCTTAATTCTTTCAACTGGCTTAACGAAAACACGCTTACCTACAATAAAAAATTCGGCAGGCATTCACTGAACGTGTTGGCGGGTTTTACCCAGCAGCAGTTTAAGGCCGAGGGCGCCATAACCGGTTCATCGGGCTTTGTGAGCGATTATGATACCTTTAACAACCTCGGCTCGGGTAGTGTAACTTCGGTATCGGGCAGCGGTTTCGCCATCGCACCATCGTCCTCATCAAACGCGTGGGCATTGAAATCATACCTGGGCAGGGTGAACTATGGCTTTAACAGCAAATACCTGTTAACGCTTACCTTAAGGGCGGACGGCTCATCTAAATTTGCTCCCGGTCACCAGTGGGCATCGTTCCCTTCGGCGGCTGTTGCCTGGAATGCTTCGAGCGAAGATTTCCTGAAAAACGTAACGGCTATCAGCCAGCTTAAACTACGCTTTAGCGCGGGGCAAACGGGTAACAGCGATATCCCTGCTTATCAATCATATTCGCAGCTGGGTTATTATCGCTATAATTTCGGTAACTCCACCGTTGCAGGCTTCGCGCCCAACAGCCTGTACAACCCTAACTTAACCTGGGAGAAAACCAGCCAGTACGATTTTGGCTTTGATCTTGGTTTATTTAAAGACAGGATCAGCGTAACGGCCGATATCTACTATAAAAAAACAACCAACCTGCTGCTTTACCTGCCCCTGCCGGCAACCAGCGGTTTAACTATTATTACCAATACAGCCGTCACCAATCCGCAGCAATATGAAAACGTAGGTTCGGTACAGAACAAAGGTTTCGAGATCGGTATCAACTCGCATAACCTTACCGGTGGTTTTGCTTGGAATACCAATGTGGTATTTGCGCTTAACCGCAACAAGGTTTTGAGTTTGGGCGGTAACGGCGTAAACCAGTTTATCCCCGATTCGTCGCTACCATCTATTATTAAAGTAGGCGAACCTATCGGTTCATTTATCGGCTACAAAACCAATGGGCTGATCCAGGCCGGCGGTCCGGTGCTTACCCCGGCAGCCAACACACAACCGGGCGGACAAAACTATGTGGATATTAACGGCGATGGTAAAATTACCCAGGCCGCAGACAGGGTGATCCTTGGTAACGCTCAACCTAAATTTACAGGGGGTATCACCAACACCTTTTCATATAAAGGTATTGACCTGAGCGTATTTGTACAGGGATCGTATGGTAACAAGATCTATAACCAGCAGCGTAACGTGCTGGAGCTGGGTACCGGCTATACCAATGCCACCACCACTTTGCTTAACCGCTGGACACCAACCAACACCAATACCGATGTGCACAGCGCCTACCAGGACCCGGCGCCAACCATATCCGACAGGTTTGTGGAGAACGGCTCATACCTGCGCCTCAAAAGCCTCAGTTTAGGCTACACTTTCCCGCAGTCGGTATTGTCAAAATCGCCTATCAAAAAGATCAGGATTTATGCCAACGCTCAAAACCTGGCTACCTGGACCAAGTACACCGGCTACGATCCGGAGGTGAGCAGCAACGAGCAATCGGCCATTACCTCGGGAGTTGATAACGGGGCGTATCCAAACAACAAATCATTTATTGTGGGTATAGGTATCACCCTGTAACCAGTAACCTTTGATTTTTTTAACATGAAAACTAAAAATATTAAATACTGGGTTTTACTGCTGGCTTTGGGCGCGGTATCATGCGCCAAGCTTAATGAAGACCCGCGATCATTTATCCCGGCCAGCCAGTTTTACAAAACACAGGCCGACGCCGTTGCGGCTGTAACAGCTGCCTACTCGCTGCTTAACGCGGGTGCGAACAGTGTGCAAACGCCATATAATACCCTTTTTAACACGGGCATGAACTTTATGGCCGACGATGAAGGCCCCGGTCCGGGTGCTACCAATGCCGACGTACGATCGCAGGCTGTATTGGGTCATTCAGCTTCGGGATTGCGTGTCCTGCAGATCTGGCAGCAGCATTACGCCGCCATCAAGAAGGCCAATATCGCTATTGATACCATCCCCGATATAAAATTTGATGCCACCCTTAATAAGCGCCTGGTGGCCGAAGCCAAATTTTTAAGGGCGCTGTATTATTTTAATTTGGTGAGGTTATACGGCGATGTACCATTGGTACTGCACGATCAGACTTCCATTAACCTGGCCGATTTGCAAATACCGCGTACACCCGCAGCAACAGTTTACGCGCAGATAGAAACCGATCTTACCAACGCCGCTGTCGACCTCCCGAAGAGTTACACCGGCGCCGATGTTGGCCGCGCTACCGCCGGTGCCGCAAACGCCTTACTGGCCAAAGTTTACCTAACCGAACGCAAATGGGATAAGGCCGTAACCCAGGCCGAAACCGTGATAAACGGACCTTATGGTTACGATTTGTTCACCAACTATGCCGATGTGTTTTTGCCAGCCTCCAAAAATGGGAAAGAACATATTTTTTCGGCACAGTTTAAATCAAACTCGCAGGGACAGGGCAATAACCAGGCTCCGCGCTCGGTACTGAACGGGATTCCCGGCATGATAGGCAGCTATGCCGACCAGGTGGTATTTTATTCGGTACCTGATGCCACCAAACCAGGCGGCGTTGATAAATTCTTCAGCATTTATAAGCTGTACACAGCTAATGATAAGCGGAAGCGTGTAAGCTTTGTAACCCGTTTTCAAAGCCCTACCACCAACCTGTGGTATGGTAAGCTGAACGATCCAACCATCGCCAATGATTCTATCCCGTTTTTCAATAAATATTACGACCCGAGCGTGGCCGCTAACGAAGCCGAATCGGGGGCTAATGTGCCTATTATTCGTTTTTCGGATGTGCTGCTGATCCATGCCGAGGCCGAGAACGAATTGAACGGACCAACCGCTAAGGCCTATGCTTCCATTAACCGGGTGAGAAGACGTGCCGGGTTAGACGATCTGTCCGGCCTGGATCAGAACTCATTCCGTGATGCGGTTTACTTAGAGCGCCGTCTGGAGTTTGTGTTCGAGTATCAGCGCTGGTTCGATCTCATCCGCGAACGGGATGCATCTGGCAAAGGGATTTTGGAGGCGGCCCTGCTTAAAGTGGGTAAAACCAACGTGAGCAAAGGCGCGGCAGGTAAGTTTTACCTGTTCCCGATACCGCAGCAGGAGATTGATAACAGTAACGGTAAGCTAACCCAGAATCCGGGCTGGCAGTAAGCCGGGGACGCTGGGGTGCGAAACGCAAACGATGGCCCTGTGCGATTTCGCTCTTGAGAGCATAGCCGTCAACTTAGGCAAAAAGCGGTGGATTGTGCGAATCCCCTCTTGAGAGGGGTGGAGGGGTGTGTTACGCTACCAGAGGTTATCCCTCGTATAACACACCCCTGCTCTCGCTCTTTCCCGTCGCCTCTCAAGAGGGGAATATGAATTAAAACCCAATACCTATGAAAAAGATAACACATGATCTAAAGAAGTAACACTAATTGAAACGAAAAAACCATGCCTCTAAAGTGGTGCGGTGAAAACACCGACCACAGGCTCCATAAGAATTTAAAAGCGATATCCTATGAAAAATATAACACTACTCTTGTTCATCCTCGCCGCACTACCGGGTCGGGCATTAGCACAAACTGCCGTGATCGAAAGCGGCTCACATGGTATCGACCCGCGTGTGAGTGCCGCCGTGTTCCAGGTGCTTGATGAATACATGACCACCTTCAATGCCAAAGACCTGAAAGGCTGGGAGGATACCTACCAGTTCCCGCATTACCGGCTGGCTGGCGGCAAAATGTCGGTGCTGGAAAGAGCTGGTCTGCGAGATTCGGTTAAAGTATTTGGCGAGCTGCAAAAACAGGGCTGGGACCACAGCCAGTGGGACCACCGCAATATTGTGCAGGCCTCGGCAGATAAGGTGCATGTAGATACCCGCTTCTCACGCTTCCGGGCTGATGGCAGCCTGATAGGGCATTATGAATCACTATACATTTTAACCAAAGAGAACGGCCGTTGGGGTGTAAAGTTTCGCTCCAGTTATGCCGAATAAAACCTATTACAACATGAAAACAAAAAAGATAACCTTGTTCCTGTCGCTTGGTCTGCTCGCAGCAGTTACAGCCAAAGCACAAAACGGACAAGCACCGGTATTTGGCGGCACGGTGGGCAAAACGCTTGATGATTCGAAGGAGTGGTGGCCCGAGCCTCATAAAGCGCCCGCCGGCGCGCCAAACATATTATGGATCCTTTTGGATGATGTTGGCTTTGGTGCAACCAGCACTTTTGGCGGCATCATCAAAACGCCAAACTTTGATACGCTGGCCAATAACGGTTTACGTTACACCAATTTCCACACGGCGGGTATTTGCGCGCCAACCCGTTCGGCCCTGTTAACCGGGCGTAACCACCATTACGTGCATGAGGGTGGGTTTTCGCATGTCATCTTATCGGCCGGGTTTCCGGGATATGACGGGCGAATCCCATCGGATAAGGGAACTATTGCCGAGATTTTGCGCGAGAACGGTTACAATACCTTCGCGGTTGGTAAATATGGCTTAACGCCCGATGAGGATGCCACCGATGCCGGTCCGTTTGATCGCTGGCCTACGGGCAAGGGTTTTGATCATTTCTTCGGGTTTTTAGGTTCGGCCACAGATCAGTACAAGCCCGACCTGGTGGAAGATAATGCCCACGTAACGCCGGATGGCCGTCACCTTACCGATCAGATTACCGATAAGGCCATCTTTTACTTAACCCGCCAGCATAAGGCAGCGCCTGATAAACCATTCTTTTTATACTATGCACCGGGAGCAACCCACTCGCCGCACCAGGTAGCCAAAGAGTGGAGCGACCTGTACAAAGGTCAGTTTGATAGCGGTTGGGACGATTTCAGGGAAAAGGTTATCGCAAGGCAAAAGCAACTGGGCATTATCCCCAGGTACGCCAAACTGCCTGATCGTAACCCGCGCATCCCGGCCTGGAAAACCCTGCCCGATGCCGAGAAAAAACTGTACGCCCGCTTTATGGAGATCTATGCCGGGTATTTAACCTATACCGATCACGAGGTTGGCCGTTTAATCAACCACCTGAAACAAAGCGGTCAGCTGGATAATACTTTGGTATTTGTGATTATTGGCGATAATGGCGCAAGCAAAGAAGGTACGGTTCATGGCGTGATCAATCCTAAAAAGAACTCGTCGAGGTTGGCTACCGAAGAAGCTTATTTGAAAACCAATATCGAAGATATTGATGATATAGGTACGCCGCAGGCAGCCACCAATTACCCCTTAGGCTGGGCGCAGGCAGCTAATACCCCGTTTAAATACTGGAAACAGGATGCCAACTCCGAAGGTGGTACCCGCAATCCGCTGATAGTTTATTATCCTAAAGGGATTAAAGATAAGGGTACAATCCGCACCCAATACGGCCATGTGATTGATTTGTTGCCAACTACGCTGGAGTATACCGGGATTAAACTGCCCGAATACATCCGCGGCATTAAACAGGATACCATTCAGGGTACCTCGCTGGTTTACTCGTTCGATCATCCGGAAGCCAAATCAAAACATGTGTTGCAGCATTACTACATTTTTGGTTCGAGATCAATTTACAGCGATGGCTGGAAAGCCGAAGCCGCGCACCATCCGGATAATGTGGAACTGGGCGATTTTAAAGTGGGACAAAACGTGCCGGATAAAAGTTTTGACGAAGATACCTGGGAGTTGTACAACCTGAACGAGGATTTTAACGAACGCATAGATCTCGCCAAAAAATATCCTGAAAAGCTGAAAGAACTGAAAGCGGTATTTGAAGCGCAGGCACAGAAAAATAACCTGTACCCCTTTATTGATTGGTATGATGTATACCACCTGCGCATCCACAAAAACTATAAAAAATAACCAGTAAGCCCTTATGATCATGAAAACATATCAACGAATCGCGGCAATTTCGGCTTTAGCCCTTGCCTTTAGCACGCCGGTTTTAGCGCAGTTGCCGCAGGTGAAGGTAACGGCTGCCAACATAGCGCCTATCGATCCGGCTAATTACAGGGGAGTGGAAGGCAAAACCCTCGCCGAATCAAAAGAGTGGTGGAACAAACCGCTTAAAGCGCCAAAGGGCGCGCCGAACATTGTATGGATTTTGCTGGATGATGTCGGTTTCGGCGCATCGGGGACGTTTGGAGGGTTGATCAGTACGCCAAATTTCGATACCCTGGCTAACAACGGCCTGCGTTATACCAACTTCCATACGGCGGGTATTTGCGCGCCTACCCGGTCATCGCTATTAACGGGGCGTAACCATCATTATGTGCATATGGGTAACTTTGCGCATGCTTCAACAGCGGCCGGTTTTCCGGGCTATGACGGTCGTATTCCTCCGGATAAGGGAACTATCGCCGAGGCATTGAAGGCCAATGGTTACAGCACCTTCGCGGTGGGTAAATGGGGCGTTACGCCGGATGAAGATACTACCGCTGTTGGTCCGTTTGACAGGTGGCCTACCGGAAAAGGTTTTGATCACCATTTTGGTTTTCTCGAATCGGCAACCGACCAGTATAACCCGCCGCATTTGGTGGAAGATAACTTTCACATTAAACCCGATGGCCGCAACCTGAACGAGCAGATCACCGATAAGGCCATCGCCTACATCGATGCCGTCCACAAAGCCGCGCCCGATCAGCCTTTCTTTTTATACTACGCGCCGGGCGCAACCCACGCCCCGCACCAGGTAAGCCACGAGTGGAGCGACCTGTACAAAGGCAAGTTTGATGAAGGGTGGGATGTGTATCGCCAAAGGGTTTTTGAAAACCAGAAAAAAGCGGGCTATATCCCGGCTTACGCCAAACTGCCCGAGCGTAACGAGCGCATTAAGGAATGGAATAGCCTGCCTGCCGATCAGAAAAAACTGTACGCCCGTTTTATGGAAGTTTATGCGGGGTACTTAACCTATATCGATAACCAGGTAGGCAGGGTGATCAGCTACCTGAAAGCTTCGGGCCAGTTTGATAATACCCTGGTTTTTGTAATGATAGGCGATAACGGCGCCAGTAAAGAAGGAACCGTTCATGGGGTGATCAACCCTAAAAACTCGGCTGCCACAACACCGGAGGCTGATTATATCAAAAGGAACGAAAGCGATTACGAAACTATCGGTACGCCTGAGGCTTCAACAAACTATCCTTTAGGCTGGGCGCAGGCGGCCAATACGCCTTTTAAATACTGGAAATCTGACGCCGATGCCGAGGGCGGTACCCATAACCCGCTGATTGTTTACTATCCGAAACTGATCACCGAAAAAGGGGGCATCCGTACGCAGTACAGCCATGTATCTGATGTGTTTCCTACTACTATTGAGGCGGCCGGTTTAAAACTTCCTGAGTATGTTAAAGGTATTAAACAGGATACCTTGCAGGGTAAATCGTTTTTCAGTTCGTTTAATAACGCGCAGGCAAAAACGCTGCATACACAGCAGTATTATTACATCTTCACCTCAAGGTCTATCTATAAAGATGGCTGGAAAGCCGAAGCCGCGCACCGCCCGGATAATGTCGATCTGCTCAACTTCCCGAAAGAGAAAACTATCCCCGAGCGTAACTACGATAAAGATGTTTGGAAACTTTACAACCTGAACGAGGATTTTAACGAGCGCATTGATCTTGCCAAAAAATATCCTGAAAAGCTGAAAGAGCTCAAAAACCTGTTCGACACCGAGGCCAAAAAGAACCACGTATATCCGTTTATCGACCGCGACGATATCAACAACAAACGCATCCACAAACTCGAAAACAATAATTAACCATGAAAAACTTAAAAGTTGTTTTACTGGCCCTACTGGTAATTATCAGTGCAGGGGTAAAAGCCCAATCGCCAAAGTTGCTTTCACTCCAAGCCTTTGCCGCGAAGCTGAAACAAGCTAAAGAACCGCAGATCCTGGACGCCCGCTCAGCTGAGGAATTTGCGCAGAACCATATTAAAGGTGCTATCAATGTGGATGCAAAGGCAGCCGGTTATCAGCAGAAATTAGATGCTCTGGATAAGGATAAGTCCACCTTTGTTTATTCCATAGCCAATGGCCGGAGTACAGTACTATCGCGTGAGCTAAGGGCGAAGGGTTTTAAAGATGTGGAAGAATTGCCGGGAGGTTTAGCTAACTGGATCGGTTCGGGATATCCTATTATCTCAACCACAAAAAAAGGTGTATCGCTGTCTAAAAGCCAGTTTGATGAACTGGTAGCCTCATCGCCCGAGGTTTTGGTTGATTTTGGGTCGAGGTATTGCGGGGCCTGCAAAAAGCTGGTGCCTGTACTGGATTCGCTCAAAGCCAATAAGGCGTTTTCGCCTAAAGTGATCAGTATTGAGGTTTATGACAATACCAGCCTGGCCAAAGAGTTGAAGGTGAATGTGCTGCCTACCCTGGTGCTGTATAAAAAAGGTAAACAGGTTTGGAAAAAGCAGGGTTTTTCATCAACTACCGAGGTTATCGCCGCAACCGAAACGGCAAAAAGTCCGCTGGCTGCAAATAATAAATAAGCTTTATGTTCAAACACATCGGCTACATCATCATCGCCATATGTTGCACGGGGCCTGTATTGGGGCAGGCCCCACAACCAAAGCCCAATATCGTGGTCATCCTGGCCGACGATATGGGCTTTTCTGATATCGGTTGCTATGGCTCGGAGATCAGTACACCCAATATCGACAGGCTCGCCCGCGAAGGCTTGAAAATGACACAGTTTTATAACGCGGGCAGGTGCTGCCCCTCGCGCGCGGCCTTGCTAACCGGGCTGTACCCGCACCAGGCGGGCTTGGGCGATATGGTAAAATATAAAGGCTCGCCGGCCTACCAGGGTTACCTGAATGAGCACAGCGCAACTATTGCCGAACTACTGAAAGAGCAGGCCGGTTACAATACCATCGTATCGGGCAAATGGCATGTGGGTTTGCAAAAATCGGCGCTGGCTTATAATCGTGGTTTTGATAAATCGTTCACCATGCTCAACAACGGCAGCAGTTATTTTAATTCGGCACCGCTGTATAACGATGGCAGTAAGATCACCTTTATGCTGAACGATCAGGAGATTACCCGGAACGATACGTCCAAATATCTAACGCAAGCCATAACAGATTTCGCTGTCAAATCATTAGAAGAAATCAAAAACGATCAAAAGCCTTTTTTGATGTATGTGGCCTACAACGCCCCGCACTGGCCCATCCAGGCCCTGCCGGGAGATATTGCAAAGTTTAAAGGACAATACCTGGAAGGCTGGGATGCCTTGCGCAAGCAGCGTTATAAAAAGCAGGTGGCCTTGGGTATTATTAAAAAGAGTTGGGCGTTATCCTCCCGGGATAAACGTGCCCCGGCATGGGATTCTCTATCCGAAGAAGATAAAGAAAAATGGGATACCCGCATGGCCATTTACGCCGCCATGGTTTACCGCATGGATGCCTGCATAGGCGAAATTATGGCTAAACTGAAACAACTGGGGAAAGATAAAAACACCATCATCCTTTTCGCATCCGACAACGGCGGAAGTGCCGATGAGGTAAGAAGCCTGAAAACAGTGATCCAGAAGAACGGCGAGCCGGGTTCAGTAAATTCTATCGATAGTTACGAGATACCCTGGGCCAATTTAAGTAACACGCCTTTTAAACTATTTAAGCGCAACACCCACGAAGGTGGGATAGCCACACCGCTGATTGCCTGCTACCCGGGGCATATCAAAGCGGGAAGTACCGGCAGCAATGTAGGGCACCTGATCGATCTGATGCCTACCTGTTTGGAGCTGGCCGGGGTAACTTATCCGGCTCAGTTTAAAAACCGGGAACTTACGCCATTGGCAGGTAAAAGCCTCATTCCCGTTTTTACAGGCAAGAAAAATAACGTGGAACGCACACTTTTTTGGGAGCATGAGGGCAGCCGCGCCATCCGTAAAGGCAAATGGAAACTGGTTGCAGAACCGAAACAGCCCTGGGAACTATACGATCTCGAAGCAGACCGTTCTGAAATGAATAATCTGGCTGCAAAATATCCCGCAAAAGTTATTGAACTTGAAAGAGAACATAAGGCCTGGGCGGATAAAGTAGGTGTAGTTGATTGGGAAAGGATAAAGGATTTGTAGCCTGAATTATTAATGACCATTATATCGCCTTTATTAGAAGGACTTTTTTATTGACTACTCTCAACGATATAGTTAGTATTCGTAATTGGTTTGATTAAAGCATAGGCAGTGTCAAAGTTAAATCGGCCGACAGTGGTCGATATATTATACTTATCCGGCGTGAGATGTGTTGAATTCTTTCTGTTTAGGTTAATGGAAATATATGCTTAAGTTCTATTATCCCCCCCCCAACTTTTCTGCTTGATCCGTTGTTTGCAGCCGGTTATGTTACAATGTTTATCCTTTTTGGTGTGATGCTTAAAGTGTACTTTTGCGCCTATGCCCGTACGCCATAAACTTTATTTTGCCTCTGATTTTCATTTAGGCGCCGGCGGCTACGCCGCCAGCCGTACACGCGAAGACCGGATTATACGCTGGCTTGATATGATTAAGCACGATGCCGCCGAAATTTTTCTGGTAGGTGATGTTTTTGATTTCTGGTTTGAGTATAAAACAGTTGTGCCCAAAGGCTACATCCGTTTTTTAGGCAAACTGGCCGAGTTAAGTGATGCCGGGATAAAGATTTATATGTTTAAAGGCAACCACGATATGTGGATGTTTGATTATTTTGAAAAGGAGTTCGGTGCAACCATTATCAGTAACGAACTGAAAATTGAACGCGGCGGCAAAAAATTCTTTATTCACCATGGCGACGGTCTTGGGCCGGGCGATAATTTTTATAAACTCTTAAAAAATTTTTTTCGCAGTCCGTTTTGCCAGTGGCTGTTTGCGCGCATCCACCCAAACCTTGGCGTAGGCATAGCGAATAACTGGAGCCAGCACAGCCGCGATACCAACGAGAAAAAAGACAACCCCAAACCCGGCGAACAGGAATGGCTGGTGCAATTTTGCCGCGAAGAACTGCGAACCAATTTTTACGATTACCTGGTTTTCGGTCACCGGCACCTGCCGCTTGATGTACAGCTAACACCCGGAAGCCGCTATATTAACCTTGGCGAATGGGTTAATTACTTTAGCTATGCCGTTTTTGACGGGACCGAACTGAAGCTGGAGTACTTTGAAGCTTCGGTTAATGGTTCGTATATCATGGTTCATGGTTTATAGATCACATGATGGGTCAATTTGGGACAAGCTTATCAGGAACTTTCTTAAACCATGATCTATGAACCATCAACTATGAACCTAACAATCTATCCACTATAAACTAAAAATTACGTACCTTTACACACTTTTTTGCAGCAGGTTTGTAAACCGCCCCGAAACGTTAAGTTTTTGATAAGCAGGTTAGATATCAACAGCTTAGCTGCATTTATATTTTTACTATTATGTTAGATAAATTAGAGCTGATATACGACCGCTGGAAAGATGTTGAAGGCCAATTGAGCAGCCCGGATGCCATGCAGGACATGAAACGTTTTGCCCAATTGAATAAGGAATATAAAGATTTGGCTAAAATTGTTGACCAGTATTATATATACCGCAATATTTTAAGCAATATCGATACCAACAAAAACATCCTCGCTACCGAAAAGGACGAGGAGTTTAGGGAAATGGCTAAAATGGAACTTGACGAACTGTTAACCCAGCAGGATGCCAAGGAAGAAGAAATCCGCCTGATGCTGATCCCTAAAGATCCGGAAGATTCGAAAAACGCTATCGTCGAGATCCGCGGCGGTACCGGCGGCGACGAGGCAGCACTTTTTGCAGGCGACCTGTACCGCATGTACATGCGCTATTGCGAAAAGCGCGGCTGGCGTACCGAGCTGGTTGATTACACAGAAGGCACCAGCGGCGGCTACAAAGAGATTGTGTTTAACGTAAATGCCGAAGATGCTTACGGTACTTTAAAATACGAATCGGGCGTACACCGGGTACAACGCGTGCCTGATACCGAAACCCAGGGCCGTGTGCATACTTCAGCGGCATCGGTAGTGGTTTTGCCGGAGGTAGACGAGTTTGATATCGATTTGCAGGTTAGTGATATTCGTAAGGATCTTTTCTGTGCCTCAGGGCCGGGCGGGCAATCGGTAAACACCACCTACTCGGCAGTAAGGTTAACCCACATCCCTACAGGTATAGTAGCTCAATGCCAGGACCAGAAATCGCAATTAAAAAACTACGACAAGGCGTTACAGGTATTGCGTTCGAGGGTGTACGAAATGGAATTGCAGAAGCACCTTGAAGAGACATCCAAAAAACGCAAAACCATGGTATCAACCGGCGACCGATCGGCTAAGGTACGTACTTATAACTACCCGCAGGGCCGTTTAACCGAGCACCGCATTGGTTTAACGATCTATAACCTCCCCGGCGTATTAAATGGTGATTTGCAGGAAATACTGGAATCGCTGCAATTTGCAGAGAATGCCGAGAAACTGAAAGAAGGTACGGTAGCGTAAGCCGATGTTAGTTGGAATTAGAAACTTGCAGTTATTTTGCTTTTTGTCTGAAACCCGAATTTGCGTGAATTATTAGAATTATGAATTGGCAGGCATTCTGTAAATCCACAATTTCTATAAATCGGGGTTCAGACAATATTCTGCTAATCCTAAAATTCTGTAAATTCTGATTCAGACAATTAAATATTAAAATAAGTTCATGTTCCATTTTTGCAAGTACGTTACCGGCGCAGCCTTATCAGCAGTATTATTATTTAACTATCCGGCCTTGGCGCAGCAATTGCCTGCAGCCGAAGCAGCCCCGCCAAAAGCATGGCACCTGCTTGATTTAAAGGAGACCGGTTACTACGGTGTAAGCCTGAAGCAGGCCTACCTGTTTGTGAAAGCAAAAAAGAGCAAGCCCGTGGTGGTTGCTACGATTGATAGCGGTGCTGATACCCTGCAAAAAGACCTGAAGCCGGTACTTTGGGTAAATACCAAAGAAATTCCGGGCAACGGCATTGATGATGACCATAACGGCTATATTGATGATATACACGGCTGGAACTTTTTAGGCGGACCGGATGGTAAAGCAGATTTTACCGAGACTACCGAGGAAGTGCGTGAATACAACAGGCTGAAAGGGAAATATGATATAATAACCGATTCGGCGGCGGCTGAAAATAAGAAAGAATATGCGTATTGGCTGCGTGTTAAAACGGTTCACGATTCTACAGTGAATAAGGCCAATACCGAGATTGCTCAGCTTTCGCCGGTAATGAACGCTTTGATGGTTACCAGCGGGTATATTAAGCGCAGTTTGAACCTGCCGGCCAACGGTACTTTTACCAGGGCCGACCTGGTGCGTGTTAAAGCCGCCAACGATACCCTGAGCCAGAGCAAATATGTTTGGGAATCGGTTTTCATGCAGGAGGGGCCCGGCGCCGACAATGCCAGGATCATTAAAGACCTGAGCGAGTACCTGGCCAAACTGAATAACGATATCTCGCCCGACCTGACCTCCCGCAAACGCATTGTAGGCGACGATCCGGATGTGATGGATGGCAAACCTTACGGAAACAACATCCTGAAATTTGCCGATGCGGCCCACGGAACCGGTGTTGCCGGGTTGATTGGCGCGGTACGTAACAACAACTACGGCATTAATGGCGTGGCAGATAATGTTAAGCTCATGATCATTAAAGCGGTACCAAACGGCGATGAATACGATAAGGATATAGCCAACGCCATTCGCTACGCGGTTGATAACGGCGCGAGGGTGGTTAATATGAGCTTCGGTAAAAAGATCTCCCCGCATAAGGAGTGGGTTGACGCGGCTTTTAAATACGCCGCATCAAAGAATGTTTTACTGGTGATGGCTGCCGGTAATGACAATAAAGATATGGACACCGAACCGGAGTTCCCGAACGATACTTTTTTAGATGGATCGGCAACGGATGCGGATAATGTGATCAGCGTAGGCGCCTCGGGCCCCAGAAAGGGGCAAAACCTCGCGGGCGATTTTTCGAACTACGGTAAAAAAAACGTGGATGTTTTCGCGCCGGGTGTAAAGGTAACATCCATTACCACCGACGCCGAAACAGCTACCGAAGATGGCACCAGTTTCGCATCGCCAATTACGGCCGGTATAGCCGCTTTAATACTGGAATATTATCCTAACCTGAGCGCCAGGCAGCTTAAGGAAGCTATTTTAGGTTCGGCCACACCGCTTACTACTACCGTGGTGTTAAAGCCCGGCAGCAAAACCGAAAAGGTGAATTTTACAACACTCTCAAAAACAGGAGGTATAGTAAATGCTTATAAAGCGCTGCAACTGGCCTCCAAAATGAAACCGGAGCTTGCAGGTAACTAATTCGTTGATTGTTAAGGAGATTGTTTGCAATGAATAATCTCCTTAACTATCAACCTTTTACCTTTCGCCTTTAACCTTTCATCCTTCAAAAAAGGCAAAATTAAAAAACACTTTTCAGTTATGGTATTTTTGCCTACATTTGCGGGCTAATTGTTGCTCATTGAAATCGCTTAAAAAATATTCGATTCCCTTTACGGGGCTTAAACTGGGGAAACACCTGTTTGAGTATGACATACAGGATGATTTTTTTGACGGGTTTGAATATTCGCTCGTTAAAAAAGCAACCCTGCACTGTGAAATTGAACTGGATAAGCAGGAAACTATGCTGATCCTGAATTTTAAGATAGATGGCACAGTTGAAACCACCTGCGACAGGTGTTTGAAAGCATTACCCATTCAGCTCGATATTACCGAACAGCAGATAGCCAAGTTTAGTGATGAAGAGATTGATGAGGATGAAGAGATTATAACACTGGGCAAAAACGATCATGAGATTGACGTTGCCGGGTTGATATATGAATATATTAACGTTGCAGTGCCGTTTATATCTATATGCGGCGAGGGTAATACCTCAACCTGCGATCAGGAGATGCTTGATAAGCTGAAAAGTTTATCAGCAAATGGTGAACAAAGTGAGCAAACAGACCCACGGTGGGATGCGCTCAGGAACATGAATAAATAATTAATTTAGGATATTATGCCACATCCAAAGCGGAAATTTTCGAAATCAAGGAGAGATAAACGCAGAACTCATTACAAAGCGGAAGCTCCATCTTTAACTACTTGCCAAACTACAGGTGCAATACACTTGCCTCACCGCGCGTATACTGTTGATGGTAACGTTTACTACAACGGTAAAGTACTTATTGAGAAAGCAGCAGTAGCCTAAGCTAAATTTTCTGAAAATGAAGATTGGCTTGGACATTATGGGCGGTGATTACGCTCCCAAAGCAGCTGTTTTAGGAGCTATCGAAGCTTATAAGGCTTTATCGGCCGACCAGAAGCTGGTACTTATTGGCGATAAGGAAGTTACAGTAAATATTCTTCAGGAAAACGGTGTTAGCCCCGACCACTTCGAATTTGTACACACAACCGAAGTTATTGGCATGGGCGAGCACCCAACCAAAGCTATTGTTCAGAAACCTGATTCAAGTATTTCAGTTGGTTTCCAGCTGTTAAAAAATAACCAGATCCAGGCTTTCTCATCAGCTGGAAACACAGGTGCCATGCTTGTTGGCTCTATGTTCAGCGTAAAAACTATCCCGGGTGTTGTACGCCCGGCTATGACAACTATTGTACCCAAACTTAAAGGAGGTTTGGGTATTTTGTTGGATGTAGGTGCCAATGCCGATTGTAAACCCGATGTGCTTGTTCAGTTCGGTGTGCTCGGCAGCTTGTTCGCTCAATCTGTTTATGATATGAGTAACCCGAGGGTTGCCCTTATCAATATTGGCGAAGAGGAAGAAAAAGGCAATTTACTTTGCCAGGCTACCTACCCTTTAATGAAAGAAACAAAGTTGTTTAACTTTGTAGGCAATGTTGAGGGGCGCGACCTGTTTAGCGAAGGCACCGACGTGTATGTATGCGATGGTTTTACAGGCAATATCATATTGAAGCTGGCAGAATCGTTTTACGTTATCACCCGTAAAAAGGGGCTTAAAGACGAGTTTTTTGACAGGTTTAATTATGAGCAATACGGTGGCAGCCCTATTTTGGGCGTAAACGCGCCGGTTGTGGTTGGTCACGGCATCTCGAGCCCCGAGGCCATTAAAAACATGGTACTGCTATCAAGGAACATGGTAGAAAGTAATCTTGTGGATAAAATAAAACAAGCATTCCAGTAATTTTATAAAGATGAGTAAAATTCATGCCGCTATTACCGCTGTACATGGTTACGTTCCCGACTATGTATTAACCAACCAGGAACTGGAAACAATGGTTGATACCAACGACGAATGGATTACCAGCCGTACCGGTATCAAAGAGCGACGCATATTGAAAGGCGAAGGCCTTGCTACATCTGATATGGCGGTCCCGGCCGTTACCCAGCTTTTAAAGAAGCGCGGTATCGGTGCCGATGAGATCGATCTTATCATCTTCTGTACTACCACCCCCGATATGATTTTCCCGGCTACGGCCAACGTTTTAGCCAACAAAATTGGCGCTAAAAACGCCTGGGGATTTGATTTGCAGGCAGCCTGCTCCGGGTTTCTTTACGGCTTAACATCGGGCGCGCAGTTTATTGAAAGCGGCAAGCACAAAAAGGTACTGGTTGTGGGCGGCGATAAAATGTCGTCTATAGTGAATTATAAAGATCGCGCCACCTGCATTATTTTTGGCGATGGCTGCGGCGCCGTTTTATTGGAGCCTAATGATGAAGGTAACGGCCTGATCGACTCTATACTGAAAAGCGATGGCGCGGGCGGTCAGTATCTTAACCTTAAAGCCGGCGGTTCATTAAAACCTGCAAGCCATGCTACCATTGATGCCGGCGAACATTTTGCCTACCAGGAAGGCCAGGCGGTGTTTAAATTTGCGGTAACCAACATGGCCGATGTGGCTCACGAGGTTATGGAGCGCAACCACCTTACGGGCGAAGATGTTGCCTGGCTGGTACCGCACCAGGCCAATAAGCGCATTATTGACGCTACTGCCAACCGCACAGGCATCAGCCCCGAAAAGGTGATCATTAATATTGAACGTTACGGCAATACCACCAACGGTACCATCCCGCTTTGCTTATGGGAATGGGAAAGCAAGTTTAAAAAAGGCGATAACCTTATTTTAGCAGCTTTTGGCGGTGGCTTTACCTGGGGTTCGGTATATTTGAAATGGGCTTATTAATTTCGGATGTGCAGATTTTAGATGTGCAGGTGTGCAAATTCAGTTTTTAAGTACATTTGCAGCATAAAATAAAACATCCGTAAAAAGCACCTGTTTACAAGGAAGTGTATAATCCGGATCACAACAGCAATTCGATCCAGTAATTAATTAACATATAATATGCACATCTGCACATTTGCATATCTGCACATTTAATATATAATTTAGGTATAAAACTGTCCAAAACCAATTAATCCTTCAACATGGATATTAAACAAATTCAGGACCTTATTCGCTTTGTTTCAAAATCGGGCGTAAATGAAGTATCGATCGAGCAAAAAGACTTTAAGATCACAATAAAAACCAACGAGGTTCAGCCTACGGTAGTACACGCAACTATCCCGGCAGTTACCCAACCGGTTACACCTGTGTTACCTGCCGCTCCTGCACCTGCTCCAACCGAGCCTGCAGCTCCGGCCGCTCCTGATACATCGAAATACATTACCGTAAAATCACCAATGATTGGTACTTTTTACCGTTCGGCCGGTCCGGATAAGCCTATGTTTGTAAATATCGGCGACGAGATCAAGCCGGGCAGCGTGGTATGTATCATCGAAGCCATGAAATTATTCAACGAGATTGAATCGGAAGTTTCGGGCCGCGTAGTAAAAGTACTTGTTGACAACGCCTCACCTGTTGAGTACGATCAACCACTGTTTTTAGTAGAACCAGTTTAATTGATGTGCGGATGTGCAGATTATCAATGTGCAGATGAATGCGATAAGTCATCTGCATATTGATAATTTGCCCTGTTCATTGAATTTATCATATTCGTTTTTTCATCTGCATATTTGCACATCTGTAATTTGCACATTAAAGAAAAACCATGTTTAAAAAAATACTAATAGCTAACCGTGGCGAGATTGCCCTTCGTGTTATCCGTACCTGTAAAGAGATGGGTATTAAAACGGTAGCTGTATATTCAACCGCCGATCGTGATAGCCTTCATGTGCGCTTTGCCGATGAAGCTGTTTGTATCGGTCCGCCGCCAAGCCGCGATTCATACTTAAATATCCCTAACATCATCTCGGCTGCCGAATTAACCAACGCGGATGCGATCCACCCAGGTTATGGCTTCCTTTCTGAAAACGCCAAGTTTTCGGCTATCTGTGCCGAGTATGGTATCAAGTTTATCGGCGCTACCGCCGAGCAGATCAACCAGATGGGGGATAAGGCTTCGGCTAAAGATACGATGAAAAAGGCTGGTGTGCCTATCGTTCCCGGTTCGGAAGGTTTGTTAACCGATGTTAAGCAGGGTATCTCTATCGCCAACAAAATTGGCTATCCTGTGATATTAAAAGCTACTGCCGGTGGCGGTGGCCGTGGTATGCGTATTGTTTGGAAAGACGAAGAGTTTGAAAACGCCTGGGATTCGGCACGTGCCGAGTCTGGCGCGGCTTTCGGTAACGATGGCCTGTATCTTGAAAAATATGTTCAGGATCCACGCCATATCGAGATCCAGGTGGTGGGCGACCAGTTTGGTAAAGTTTGCCACCTTTCTGAGCGCGATTGCTCTATCCAGCGCCGTCACCAGAAGCTGGTTGAGGAAGCGCCTTCGCCCTTCATGACCGAAAAACTTCGTAAAAAAATGGGTGAGGCCGCTATTAAAGGCGCTAAAGCCGTTAATTATGAAGGTGCGGGTACTGTAGAATTTTTGGTTGATAAAGACCGTAACTTCTACTTTATGGAGATGAACACCCGTATCCAGGTGGAGCACCCGGTTACCGAAGAAGTGATTAACTTCGATTTGATCAAAGAACAGATCAAGGTTGCCGCGGGCATCCCGATATCAGGTAAAAATTACGAGCCAACCATGCACGCCATTGAGTGCCGCATCAATGCCGAAGATCCGTTTAACGGCTTTCGCCCCTCGCCTGGTAAAATTACCAATTTTCACTCGCCGGGTGGCCATGGCGTACGTATAGATACACACGTGTATTCGGGCTATATTATCCCGCCAAACTACGATTCGATGATTGCCAAGGTAATTTGCGTGGCTCAAACCCGCGATGAAGCTTTAAGCACCATGGAGCGCGCCCTGAGCGAGTTTGTGATAGAAGGTATCAAAACCACTATTCCATTCCATTTAAAATTATTGAAGGATCCTAACTTCCGTGCGGGTAACTTTACCACCAAGTTTATGGAAACGTTTGAAATTTAAAATATCAAATTCAAACTATCTTCATATAAAAAAACGTAATTAGCGCAATAGCGTTTATACAGCGGTATTTATTACAATGAGCGAAAACAAGATCATCAAGGCCATAAAAGATAAAGGGAAAACGTTAGAGGCGGAAATGTCGTTCTTTGATCACCTTGAAGCTTTAAGATGGCACCTGGTACGTGCTTCGGTAGCCATTGTAATATTTACCTCTGTTGTTTTTTATTACTACGATTGGATCTTTGATACCATTATCATGGGCCCGAGTAAGTCTACCTTCTGGACTTACCGTATGTTATGCAAAATTGGCGCGGCATTGCATCGCGATGGTTTTTGCATAAACAATGTACACGTTAAGCTGATCAATACTGAAATGGCGGGTCAGTTTACGCTCGAAATCAATTCCGCATTAATTATTGGTATCACTATGGGGATACCTTACCTTATATGGGAGATTTGGCGCTTTATCAAGCCTGCTCTTCATGACGCGGAGCGCAAAGCCGCTACCGGCTTCGTATTTTATGCCTGTTTACTTTTCTTTACAGGTGTTTTATTTGGTTATTTTGTGATCACGCCAATGTCTATCAACTTTCTTTCAGGTTTTACTGTAAGTTCTGCTATTCAAAACCTGTTCGATGTTGATTCTTATATTTCATCAGTAGCTACTTTAACCCTTGCCACCGGTGTAGTGTTTCAATTGCCTATTATCGTTTACATATTGGCCAACCTCGGCGTCATGACCCCTAAATTCATGAAAGAGACCCGCCGTTATGCCATTGTAGTGATCCTGATTATCGCCGCGGTGGTAACCCCAACGCCGGATATGCTGACCATGACCGTGGTAAGTATCCCGTTGTTTGTCTTATATGAGGTAAGTATTATAGTTGCCGGCCTTGTTGAAAAACGCAGGATCAAAAAAGAGCAGGAATTGAATAAGGCTTAAACCGCCCTTTTTAAATCAGCCCTTCCATCTTAAACTCAGGTTTTTTTTCTTGTGGTGATAAACAGGTGAGATACGCACATTTTCTGCTGCTGTTTAACCTTTTTATAACAACTTAGTTACCTTTGAAAAACAGTAAAACGTTATATTTTTGAAAAAATGAAAGAAGGACTTAAGATTGCTATCGGTTCAGACCACGCGGGGTTTGATTATAAGCAAATTTTAATAGAGGAACTGTCATCAGTCGAGGTGAAGGACTTCGGCACTTACTCGGCCGAATCAGTTGACTATCCGGATTTTGCGCACCCTGTAGCCGGGGCTGTGGAGAGTGGCGATTGTAATCTGGGTATTCTGATTTGCGGTGCAGCTAACGGCGTAGCCATAACAGCTAACAAACACCAGGGCATCCGCGCAGCCATTTGCTGGAAGGAAGAGATAGCAGTACTGGCGCGAAGCCATAACAACGCCAATATAGTTTGCATACCGGCCCGCTTTGTTACCCCCGAAGAAGCAAAGGCGATAGTGAATACATTTTTAAATACCGAATTTGAAGGCGGCAGACATGATACCCGGATAGGGAAAATTGCGTGCGCGTGATTTGAGGTGAAAGGATAAAGTAAAAGGCAAAAGGATAAAGGCGAAAGGTAAAAGGTTGTTCCCGTTTTAATATGATAATGCAGCTCCCTTTTACCTTTATCCTTTCAGTTTTAACCTTAAGTCGCAGCTACCTTTCGCCCTTAGCCTTTCAGCTTTTACCTTAAAAAAACTATTAACTAAAAGAATGAATAAATTACCCTTATTGATCCTCGCGCTGGCATCGGCTACGGCGGCCTGTGCACAGCAAAACAAAACGGCTATGAAATATGCCGGGTTAATTACTGCCGAGGATGCAAAAAAACACTTAAGTATCCTCGCTTCTGATGCCTTTGAAGGCCGCGAAACAGGAAAGCCCGGCGCCGAAAGAGCTGCCAACTATATAGCAGGCGAGTTCAAAAAGTTAGGCTTGCAGGGCCCTGTTAAGGGGTCGTACTTTTTTGATGTGCCGCTTACCGAAAACGGGTTAAAAGTTAACGCGTTTACCGTTAACGGCAAAGCTTTTCAGTTTGGTGCCGACTTTTATTTTGGCGGCTCGTTAGCGGATAAAAGCACATCGGTAAATGACATTGTGTTTGTTGGCTACGGCACCGAAGAAGAAATAGGTACTACTGACCTTGCGGGTAAAATTGTACTTTGGATAAACGAAGATAAACCGGTAGCAGGCGCCACGCCAAACACCAGTTACCGCATGACTGCAGCACGCACCAAAATAGTTAAGGCGTTACAGGCTAAAAAGCCTGCCATCATATTGGCTGCCAACCCGGGTATTGCTACAGTGCTTAGCCGTTTTGGTAAAAGCATCACCAGTCCGCGGTTAACTATCAAAGAAGAAGGCAGCAAACCTGCAAATCCTGATGCTCCTGTTATTAACATTACCCTGGCTGTTGCCGATGAGCTGGTAAAGCCAACCGGTAAAACTTATACCGATTTAAAATCAGCTGCCGCCGCCGGGGTAGTTCCTGCATCGGTTATTAAAAACGATGTGGTGATTAACTACGCCAGTGTTAAAAAAGATGTAAAAGCAGTAGATGTATTAGGCTACATGCCGGGTACCGACCTGAAAGATGAAGTATTGATTTTCTCCGCTCACTACGATCATATCGGCCTGGTGCAGGATGAAAAAGCAAAAGATAAAGTAAATAACGGCGCCGACGATGATGGTTCGGGCACAACCGGTATCCTTGAAATTGCCAGGGCCTTCTCTAAAGCAAAAAAAGATGGTCACGGTCCGCGCCGCAGCATCCTGTTTTTAGGCAATGTTGGTGAGGAAAAAGGGTTATTGGGTTCTGAGTATTATTCAGATCATCCTGTGTTCCCGCTGGCCAATACCATTACCGATTTAAATATCGATATGATTGGCCGCGTGGGTGAAGAATACATTGGCAAGCCCGATTCTGCTAATTATGTATACCCTATTGGCTCGGCAATGCTGAGCAAAGAGCTGCACCAGATAGGCGAAGACGCCAATAACACGTACACCAGGCTGAAATTGGATTACAAGTACGATGACCCTAACGATCCTAACCGTTTTTACTACCGCAGCGATCATTACAACTTTGCCAAACACGGCGTACCCATCATCTTCTACTTTAACGGTGTACACGCCGATTACCACCAGCCGGGCGATGAAGTAAGCAAAATTAACTTTCCGCTGTTAGCTAAACGTGCCCAATTGGTATTTTACACAGGTTGGGAACTGGCCAACCGCGATAAACGCCCGGTTGTTGACGGAAATGCGGGGAAAGAGTAATTGTTAGTGGGTGATTGATTGGGTTGATTAGGTGAATGGTTATCTCACTACAATAACAAAACAGAAAAGGTGCACAATGTGCGCCTTTTGCTGTTTATAGATAATAGCTACTATCTACTGTGGGTTTAGCGCAGCGTAACCCGTGGGAATAACAGGTTAAGTTGAAAACTTAACCCCATTGATCACTGAAGTTGAAAACTTCAATGATTTTACACTACTGGTTACGCTAAACCCGCGGCAGATTGTTTTTTGTTTAAGAGCTGTTAAAACCATCTCCTCATCCAGATGTTCCTAAACAAAAACTACCCACTCAATCAACATAATCAACCATTCAGTAAACAATAAAAAAACAAAACCCTATTTTCGCATATATGGGAGTAACCTCGGAAGAATTCCTGGTAAAATCAGAGGAAAAAGCCTTTGATGCCGATCATCGCCGCATTATCAATTTTAATATCGACCGGTACAATACGGCCGTAGCCCGCGGCTTGTCGCGTGTTATTAATCTGGATAATGCCAAAAAGAAGGGGCATGTGATTAAGTGGAAGGTGATGGAAAACCTGGATAAATTTCTTCCCGAGTTTGAAGCCAATTTTCAAAAACGGGGCGGCAAGGTGATCTGGGCCAATGATGTGCAGGAGGCCCAGCGCGAGATCCTGAACATCATTCAAAAAGCGGGTGCAAAAACCGTGGTGAAATCCAAGTCGATGGTTACTGAAGAAATTCATTTGAATGAGTTTTTGGAGAGCAATAACATCGAATCGCTCGAGACAGACCTGGGTGAATACATTGTACAACTGCTTGGCCAGAAGCCATACCATATAGTTACGCCGGCCATGCACCTGAGCAAAGAGGACATAGCTAAACTTTTCCACGAAAAATTTGGCACCCCGCCAGATGCCACACCCGAGCAGGTAACTCAAAAAGCCCGCGAATTGCTTCGCGAAAAATATGTACAGGCCGATGTGGGTATTACCGGCGCTAACTTTTTGCTGGCTGATACCGGCAGCATCGCCATCAGCGAAAACGAGGGTAACGCCCGTTTGTGCACAACCTTTCCTAAAATACACATTGCCATTGTCGGCATCGAAAAAATTATCCCTTCAATTACCGATCTTGATTTGTTTTGGCCAATGCTGTCAACCCATGGCACCGGGCAAAACCTTACGGTTTATAATACCATATTAAGCGGCCCACGCAAGCAGAACGAAACTGACGGACCCGAAGAAATGTATGTGGTTTTGCTGGATAACGGCCGCACTAACCTGCTGGCTCAAAAAGATCAGCGCCAGGGTTTGTATTGCATCCGCTGCGGCGCTTGTTTAAACGGCTGCCCGATTTATAAGAATATAGGAGGGCATACTTATGCTACCACCTACAGCGGACCGATAGGCTCCATCATTACGCCGCACACGCAGGGTATGGAAGATTTTAAACACCTCAGTTATGCATCCAGCCTGTGCGGCAAATGTACCGAGGTATGCCCCGTTAAAATAGATATCCACAAAATGCTGCTGCTTAACCGGCGCGACGCGGTTAACGAAAACCTGGTAACCAACAAGGAACGCTGGGGCTGGGCTATCTGGAAAAAAGGGATGCTGAAACGCAGTATAGCCGACTTTTTTGGTGGCGGCATGAAAAACTTCCTGCTTAAGATCTTTTTTAAACATACCTGGGGGCATTTGCGCGAAATGCCTAAGATAGCCGATAAGTCGTTCAGTAAACAGTGGCAGGAGATGCACAAACGCGAACCGGAAGATTAAAGCTATGCGTAAAGTAATACTGAACCTCGCGGTAAGCCTTGATGGCTTTATAGAAGGCCCAAACGGTGAGTATGACTGGTGTTTTAATGACCAGGATTATGGGTTAACGGAGTTTTTTAACGCCAGCGATGCCATTTTTGCTGGCCGTAAAAGCTACGAGCTCATCATGAATACCGATCCTGCTATGTTTGCGGGGATAAAGCTGTACGTGTTTTCAGATACCATCAACCAATCCCCGGCCAACAATGTTGAGTTTATCGGTTCTGCTGATTTTAAGGAACGTGTTGAGCAGATCAGGGAACAGGAAGGAAAAAATATCTGGCTTTTTGGCGGCGCGGGCCTGGTATCGGCATTTATTAAGCATCATCTTATTTCAGAACTTTTATTATCAGTTCATCCAATTATTTTAGGAGCAGGAAGATCGCTTTTTACAGATATTAACGAACGGGTACACCTGGTGCTGCTTGGCAGCGAAACATTTTCGAGCGGGTTGATCCAGCTGCGGTATGCCATGAAACCTAAGTTTGATTTGGGTATGCTTGAAGGGATGTAATTAACCAAAACGATTGTCATTTGTATGAACGGGCCTGCAGGTTTTATTCGATCGCTATCACCACAAATTCTTTTTGCATCTCTTTTACCCTTGCTGCTATGCGTTTAATGAACAGGTAATTGGCTGTGCCGCCAATTACAGCGCCCACAACAGGTACAAGGCGCTCGGCAGTTCGGGTACCCAATATCATGAGCATCCGCTCGGCAATGCCCTCCATCATACTCCGGGTAATGGCTACACCAGCCTCCACTTTTACCGAAGTTGCAACGAGGGCCATAAAATCTTCAAAGCCATTCTCGTAAGTGCCGCGGTAATAATACATAATGCCCATAATAGCCCTGAATTGCTGGGTAATGAGGTTAATAAAATCAAAAGGGATCCCGGCAACCAGCGTAAACATGCCGCCGCTGCCGGCCATAGCGCCTGAGCCTGCAGCCAGGCAGGCGCATTGGTTAATAAAACCATCGATGCCAAGTTTATCAACACCTTTTTTTATTTTAAGCTGATCGATACCGTCGAATATTTTACGGAAGCCTACATGGGCAAGGTTTTCAGTATGCAACCTGAGATCGCTGCCTATTTTATTGAGTTTGATGAGTTTCATGGTGATGAGCACTGTTGTTACATATTGAATAACAACTAATGCAGCAGGCTGTTTGTAAACGAAGGAATTATCTTAACGCCTGTTCAAATTCAATCCGACAAATCATGAAAAAACAGTTGCGGTTAAATAAAGGCTTTTACTGTTTCCATTTAAAACTTTTAATCATCACCGCCATATCCTGTTTAATAAAGTTTAGCACCGGTTGGATGGAATCCAGTCGAGGTTCGCTGTTAAAATACAGCGCTCCGCGGATATAATGATGGGTACTATCGGTAAGGAAAAACTGTGCCGATGATGCCGCGTTACCATCAATGGTGTAGTAAATGCCATAAACCTTTTTCTCGGGGTAATGAATAATCCCTTCATCAATAGATGTCGCCTTTACCGTATGTTTAAACGCAAAGGTGCGCGAATCTTCCACCAGTTCATTAAAATCTTTTTTTGAGTTTACCGGCTGATAGCTTAAATGTAAAGTTGCGTTAAATTGCGGGAACTGCATATTTACCCAACAAGGTTTAGCATTAGCTTTTTTATCAGGCTCGATGAACGCGTACTTAGGATACCTAAAAGTGTAAGGGCAACCGGCGGTATATTCCTGGTACTCTTTTTTAGGGAACACGATGCGGTAAAACCCTCGTGGCTTGGGTGCGTAATCGTGATCTCCTCCGCATGAAGCAAAAAACAAAACAGCTAACGTTACTAAAGCGGCATATTTCATGGATGCTTTTCTTTTGAGGTCCAGATCTCCCATGATTTTTCGGCCTGCAGCACCAGCATTTCGTACCCATTTTTAGTAACGGCTCCCCTCAGGCGACCTTTTCTTAAAAACAGGGTTTCTTCAGGGTTATAAATCAAATCGTACAATATATGGCCCTCTTCAATATAATCATACGGAATAGGCGGGCATTCTTCCACATTGGGATAGGTTCCCAGCGGGGTGGTATTGATGATGATTTTGTGGTGCATAATATGGTGCGGCTTCAAATCCTTAAACAGGATATTATCGTGATGCTGCGTGGGCTTACGCGTGACCACCTTATAGGCGATCCCCAAATTTTCGAGTACACATTTCACAGCCTTGGCTGCCCCGCCATCGCCAAGTACCAGGGCATCGTCATTGCCATCGCCTATCAGGGGTTTTAATGATTGCTCAAAACCATAAATGTCGGTATTATAGCCCTCCAGCCTGAAATCATGATCCTTTACACCTATTTCGCCCGAAAAAGCGGCCTCTATCGGGCTTTGGGCCGTTACGCGGATACAGTTTACTGCACCTGCGGTACGGGCGTCGTGTTCAATCCAGTCAAGGTAAGGCAACACATTTATTTTATGGGGGATGGTAACATTGAGGCCTTTAATGTCGGGATGCTCATCCAGCAAGTCCTGCAAATCCTTAATATGTTCTATCGGGTACAAGTCGTAGTGGCAATCCGTAATACCTTCGGCTTTAAACTTTTCGGTAAAAAACTTTTTCGAAAACGAATGCGAGAGCGGATAGCCTATTAGTCCGTAATGTTTCATTATCAATTTTATATCGATGCAATGCGCTAAAGTAATCAATTATAGCAGTACAACGGCATCTTGTTTTAAGGTACCTGTATCATCCGAAGCCGGGCCTGGTTAAATGAAAATTTTGATTAAATGCCGCTAACCGGCTGTTCTCTGTTTAAATTTCCTTTATTCATTTTTTTAACTCCAATCAAACGGGATTTTTTTCAAATTAAGCAATTCAAAGCATCCTTAAAATTGTAATTTGGGCAGCAATAATGACCCCTGTTAATTTCTATTCCGCTTATCCTGTAAAAAGGATCGTTTTGTGCTGCCTTTTAATATGCTGCCTTTTAAGCGCACTCGCGCAAAAAACAAGTAAACCTGTAAAAGAACCGGTGCTTAAAAAGCTGAAGGGAATGAAAAACCAGGACTCAGCGGCTATGCTTGCCAAACACCTGGTTGATTCGGCACGGAAAAATAAGGATGTTGCCTTTGAGGCAAGGGTGTTATTAGCCAGGGCCTACCAGGCTTACGGCATAGGCAATGAGCGCGATGCCCTCATTTTTGGCCGCGAAGCTACCAGACTGGCTACCCCTGCCGATTCGGTTACGCACGAAAAAGCTCCCATTATGGTGGCTTACATGCTTAGCCGCGAAGCAAAGACAGTTGAGGCGCTGAATGTTGCTTTCAAAATATTAAAAGAATGCGATAATCGGGGATGGAAGGGCCTGAGCATTGACTGTCGCTCCTGCATTGCTGATATTTACCGATCGATAGATAAGCCTAAACAGGCTTTACTTTATGCAGAGCAGGCTGCTAAAGACGCCCAAAGCCTTAAAGACACGGCAGCCTACATATTTGCCCTGAGCAATATCTCCAACATCCTTTCAGGGCACGGCATGGCTACACCGGCTAACCTTGCCAGGTCTACAAGGCTGATGGAGCAGGTGCTTGATGAAAAATACAGGCACTTCCTGTCAGATTTCAGTATTGCCCGTTACCAGGGTAACCTTGGCCGGCTTTACATGATGGCCCACGAGGATGCGCGGGCAGAGAAAATCCTGAACCAATCGTTAGCCTTATCCCGCAAAGGCGATTTTAAAACACTCCAGAAACATAATCTTAACGAACTCATCACCCTATATGTTGACCATCATGAGTTTAAAAAAGCCGTGCTGTATGGAGAGGAGGCCGTTGCAATCCAGCCGGAAGAACAGAGTAACCTTACCATCCAGAAAAACATCTACAACCATTTAACAGATGCCTATGAGGGCCTGGGCGATTATAAAAACGCGTTTAAATACACTAATTTATATCACAGGCTTAAGGATAGCATCAACGCTATTGATCAGGCGCGGGATGCCGATGAGCTGGATAAAAAATACCGCGCCGATAGACGCCTGCTGGTAGCTGCGGGCCAAACCAGGCTGGTAAAAGTACAACGTAACTTTCTGATAGCGCTGGCCGTTATTGTAATTATTGCTTCGGCAATTGGTTACCGGTGGTTTATTGTGAAGAAAAGAAAGGAAGCGGCCCGCCTTGCCGAAGAGCACCGGCAGCTGGAAAAACTCGACGCGCTGAAAACCCGTTTTTTTGCCAATATCAGTCATGAGTTGCGTACGCCATTAACGCTGATTATGGGGCCGGCAGATCAGTTGTTAACCCTCAATACGGCAGATCACGAACAGCAAAACATGCTGCTCACCATATCGCGCAACAGTAAAAAACTGCTCAATATGGTTAACGAATTGCTGGACCTCAGCAAACTCGAATCGGGCAATTTGGAATTGAAATTGAAGCCGGTTGCCCTTGCCTCATTTATTAAAGCGCTTTACCAGGCGTTTGTGTCGGCCGCCGGTTACAAGGAAATTGATTATCGTTTAATCAACTCGGTGGCGCCTACACTTTTTGTATCGCTCGATGAGGAAAAATTTGAGAAAATAGTTAATAATTTAATTGGCAACGCCCTTAAGTTTACACCATACGCCGGTGTTATTACCGTAACGGCTGCTACAGAGGCCAACCGGTTAGAATTTAGCGTATCAAACAGTGGTAAAGGGATCCACCCGGATGACCTGCCCCATATTTTTGACCGTTATTACCAGGGCAAAGCCGAAGATGCCCCCTCGGAAGGGGGTACAGGCATTGGTTTGGCCCTTGTACGCGAATTTACCGAATTAATGGGAGGACATGTTGTTGTTGATGATAATTGGGGTAAAGGCATTGCTTTTAAAATAAGTATTCCTTTCGCTATCGCTCAAATGCCGGAAGGGGAGGAAGGCCTGCCTTCCGCGGATGGTGAAGTGCTGTTGCCGGTTGATACAGCGCTTGATGAAAATGCGCCCATCGTAATGCTGGTTGAAGACCACCACGAAATGGCCGCCTATATAGCCGCGGTGCTAAAGCCACATTACAATTTAATTATCGTAAATAATGGCCGGGAGGCGTTGAATAAGCTGCAGGAGCTAATGGTGTTGCCAAACCTGATTATATCAGATGTAATGATGCCCGAAATGGATGGCTTTACCCTGCTCGAAACCCTGAAGCAAAGCAGTACATATTACAATATACCTGTAATTATGCTTACCGCCCTTGCGCATCAGCGCGATAAGTTAAAAGCGTTGCATATTGGTGTTGATGACTACGTTACCAAACCCTTTTTAAGTACAGAATTACTTGCCCGGGTTGCAAACCTGATTAGCAACGCGAGTTACCGTAACAAAATCAACCAGGAAGAGGCCGGGGAAATGACAGCAGCTCCGGCACCCAAATCTCAAACCAATGAAGCAGAGTCCACACTTTCGCCCGCTGATATGGCCTGGCTTTGGGAACTGGAAGCGGTTGTAAGGAAACATATTGGTAAAACCGATTTTACCCTTGCCGAACTGGGTTATGAACTAAACATCAGCGAACGCCAGTTATTCCGCCGTATAAAAACGCTCACGGGGCTTACTCCCAACAAATATATCCGTGCCATCCGTTTGCAGATAGCCCGCGAAGCTATTGAAAGCGGGAAATACCGTACCCTGGCCGAAGTATCGTACATTGCCGGTTTTGATACGCCGTCTTACTTCAGCAAATTATTTAAAGAACAGTACGGGCGGGATGTAAACGATTTGCTTTAAAGCTTTTAAACGCATGCGTTTAAGTTTTGTTTTTTGCCTTTTATGCTAATTGGCTGTTTTGTTAATGCCGATGGCGGTTTCTTCAAGGTTAATGGCAGTTTTGTTTGGTTGATTCAAGGCATTTTTGTTAGATACAATCCCCGTGAATAATGACCCTGATTTTTAATAGTGATGAACCCGAAGGTTCGCGAAATGACGGCGATACCATACCCACTATAGGGAAGGTAGCCGTAGCGATCTGCCCTAAATGTAACAGTAAGTTTTGCGACAGGATAAAACGCGGTCGTGTTGTTAAATACCTGTTGCCATGGCTTAAGCTTAAACGCTACTATTGTTCCAAATGCCAGAACCGCTTTTACAAGCGTTCATAATTAATTAGTCACCGTTTTTTCTTAATTAGGATAACAATTAGATCGGCCACTCAACCTAAACCTAAAAAACAGGCCCGATTTTAATTGTGCATTGCCGGTTCGCTTACCTTGGGACCGGCTTTGTTGTTTTATTTTGAGGCGTTATCGGCAAATGTACCTACCATTAGCCGGGAATAAAGAAATAGTAACTGTTTATAGTTGAAAACCGGTAGATATCAGATGTGAGGTGATTGATGCACAGGGAAATCGCTTTTAACCTTATCCAGCTAAAAGCAAGCTTCTGTATTCATCATCCAAAGCTGCCCGTCTACGTTTTTGTGGCTTGCTGGCTTTGGATGATGTTTCCCTTTCGATCATAGTTAGGGCCATTTTGGCGATGATATGATAGTTTTGGGCGGCATTTCCTTTCTTTTTTAAAGATGCATCTTCTTTAAAAACAACGTCAAGCGACCAATGGAGGTTATTTTCGATAGCCCAATGACTTCTGACGGCACGGGCGATAACTGAGGGCGTTGCCGGAAGCGAGCTGATGTAATACCTGGTTTCTTCCGATTGCTTTCCGCTCTGCTTATCGGTTCGTTGGCA
>NZ_QGHA01000017.1 GCF_003148845.1 Mucilaginibacter oryzae
CTCCAGGCAGATCTGGACAGATGGATGTACAATTATAATAATGAACGGACCCATAGCGGGAAATACTGCTTTGGTAAAACGCCCATGCAAACGCTCATCGACAGTATACCAATGGCACAGGAAAAGTTATTGGAGAGGCTCGCCGATGACCAGATTCTTCAGAGCCCTCACAAAAAGGGCTCAGAAGAATCTGTGTCGATGCATTTACACGAGAAAAAACTATATTCACAAATCAAATCTGACAACTTATAAAAACACACAACTGTCAGATCAAATAGTGGCTATTACAGTAACCAGAAAAAACAAAAGCAGTTACATTTTACTGTAACTGCCTAATTTTCAGGTAGACTCTACAGGACTACGGTCTAACTTCACAAAGGACTTAAGAGCCATCGAAAGTGCTGAACATTTCATTAATTTAGCACTAGAAAGACTAGAGATCAATAGCTTAGATGAACTTGAAAGTACAACAATGAAATCTCAAAACTCCAATTGTCGCAAATCTAAATAGTTACGCCAAACTTAGCAGAGCAAGATCGATGAGATAAATTATAAATCTACCGAATCGGAAATAATAGATTGATATGGAAATAAATCAAGAAACATTAAACGCGTATCTGTATTTTCATCTTTTTCAGTTAGGAACGAAAAACCGTTCTTGTGATAAAAGTCGAGGGACTGGTTGTATGCATCAACAGTAATAAACCGGCAACCAGTTTTATTCTTCGTCAGAAAAGAATCAATCAGGAAAGATATAATAGACGTTCCTATGCCTGTTAGTTTGTGACTTTTATTAACTGCAAGTCGTCCTATTTTTACTGCCGGGTAACTTTTCATTTCATTAGAGAAAGGGAAAATATCTCTCAAAAAAGACCAAATACCTGCATTACTGCTGTCTTTAATCGTGATTTTATCGTTTAAAAGGCTAAAAAAAGCAATAGTCTCCCGATCATTTTCAAGGATGTAAGTGACTGCCAATAGTTGATTCGAAAAGTTTTTAGATTCGAGAAGGAGGAAGTCGTTTAGGTCTTGGTCATCGCAATCAAAGGGCTTGATTGCATGATCAGGAGTGAGCCGAATAAGCCTCTCCTGACCAGGCGGAATATTCGGCATTAATTACTTATGGATGTTTTTTAAGCGCTCGGCGTTGGTTTTGATTTTGGACAACTCAGCCGGCGAAACCCGTTTATTCTCCGCTGTCTTCATGACTTGAAAGAAGTTGACAGCATCCCTGCCTGTCAAAATGGGTGTTTCTTTAATTGGCTTTGCCATAATGTTAATGTGTCTTTTTTAAATATAAGTTAAAGTAAAAAATTGGGCAAATATACGATAGTAACACATGATACACAAAATTGTGTGCTATCTATTTGCAATTGCTTAATCGTTAAATAAAGAACGCTGATAATGGCTTATACGTATTCGACTTCAGGAATGTTGACACTAAGATGTATTAACGTAAAAGAAATGTTATCCGCGATAAATTTAACGAAGGACTCGTCAGACGGAAGAAGTGAATTGTAAAGTGACGCCATGCTTAAGGTTTGTTGCACCTAATATATGAAAAGTTCTATAAATCAAATAAATCAATAACTTTTTTATCGTGTTTTTTGCCTGAATATTTTAAAAGATTTGACTTTTGAGGTAATTAGCGCCTTCTGGCTTTTCAGGTTTTTGGGTTTGATCTCTTTGCTTCGAGTTCCGCCAGTGTATTTTTTGTCAAATACGACCACGCTTTTCTTTATCCAATAATGTGAGCCACATTTGAATTTCCAATTCCCAATTGATGGGTTCAGCGTGACTACCTTGCCGTCAAAAGTTAATTTCCAATCTTTCGGCGATAATGGAGTTACTACCTCCATCCCACACCCGCACATACAGCGATGTACAGCTGTAGCGAATGGCATTGAAATATATAAAATGCCTTCTTGTACCTGCTCAAATTCCGGTACGTATTCAACGAATTGATGCTGAACTGTCTTCATTGAATATTTTAGAAATATTAATGGAATAAGCACTATGGTGCTCTTCTTCCAAGTCTTGGTAAAATGAGGCTATCTTTTTCCATTTGATTACAGCCAGTGCTGCATTCAAAGCATTCAAGTCAGCAATCTGGATATTGGTCGCATACATATCATTTCTTTGATCCGTATTAGGAATCCGTATCGCCAAATGGTCACTTTTGGTCGGTGTACCTGCTGTTATACGTAAAGTCCCCAAAAGCTGATCCTCAACCATTTCTACTCCTAGGCCGACATCAATAAATGAAATGTTCTTTTTTACTAAATTATCGGAGACCAGTTTTCTGACCTTATTATTGTCTACAGCGATAAAAACAAATGACAGGTCATCCAAATAATTTAAATTTTCCGCGGTGATGAACTCAGGGACAGCCTGTATATGTTTATGCATAGCTGAATATATATTCGCAAAATGTACCGCCTTATTCACCTGCTGATCAAGTTGCGCTGTCGTTATAGCGCCTGGTGACCGGAAAGCATTATGTTGTAATAAAACGTCTCCATCTATCAATTTGATACTGGAAACCGGGGTTTTAGCAACAAGATCAAGTATATAACTACCAGTTCCTCCCAAGCCTACAATTCCAACACGATAATTTTGCAATTTAGAATTAATGGCGTTGATATTTGACCTGCTCGAATTCGTGTCAATATACTGAAAGACGGAATCGTTGTCTGTATCGGGTATAACCTTGAATGTTTTTTCTGTTACTCGCTCATCAATCGCTTTGGCCGGAGCACTAATTATTGTTGAATAGGTAGTAACCTTTTCATAATAATCATTATATCCACCGATCGGCTTATTGGACAACATGTGATTTACCAAAACACCTCCCAGATCCATTGTTTGACTGGAGTGTGTGATGGAGATGATCGGCTGTCCGTTGTTATCGTATGGCTGGCCACCGGAAAAATACACGATATGTGAATCTGGGCGAGCGGTACGATCACTAGAAAGGGCCAATGAACTTACTAATTGTCCATAGTTAACCTTACCCATAGCATCCAAATAGGGAATGTGTTTTACTATCAAATAGCCGCTGCGAATTTCTATTTCATATCCTTCGTCCCTCAAGCGTTTGAGATCAGGACTACGACTTATCAGTTGCTGTAACATTGAAGATCATTTTATCTTTTACACGAATTTCATTGCCTTTTACCATGATGCCTTCAGGCTTGGATTCCACACCCCGGCTGTAGGTCACGGTATAAGCGCGCGTCATAGATTGATCAATTTTACCGAAGGCTATAATAATTACCTGGTCAAAAGAGATAAGGTCTTCTTTCCATGGTTTGCTTCGGCCATTTATGATCAATGTCTGATTGAATTCTCGCTTTTTAGAAATAAATTCTGCGCTTTTTAATTGCTCGAGATCAATACGTCCCCTATTCGCCAATGGCTGATCGGGCATCTGAATATTGAAAAGGTCGAGTTCCGGATCTACTTTCCCATAGCTTCGTATTTCTTCCGGCGAGATATATGGTTTATCCCAATTAAAAGCGTGACCGTTGATAATGAACTTTAATGTTTTTTTGGTATAAAAGTATTCCATTTCCGGCCGTGAGATATCTACCAATTGATCATCGCTGATCAGCTCATCTTCATATGGTCTTCTTAGCGATAAGTACAATTCTGTACCTGGAGATATTCCAGCAAGTTCTTTCAACTGTTGCCCGGTAAAATAAACTTCATGAGTTTCGAAGTTTTTTCCGTTTATGAAAATATTTAAGTTCATTGTTCTTCGTTAAAAGCCAGTTCTAATTCATCCAGATCAAAATTGTGTATCCGCATTAGCGATAAGAATCGCTCGTCGGTCATAAATTTTGAATAGATACTCTTTTCATCAATAATGTGTTCGATCTGCAACCCGAAGCTCAATGCCACCGATAAGTTTAAATAAAACTCATTTAACTTATTATCTAATGCATAGATCTCCGCCAATGTTGCAAAATACACCTCGTCTTCTGGAGATAATTCCAAGGCCCTGTAAGCGTCCCGATAAGCTAAGTCTAACATATTTAAGTCCCTATACACTCCGGCGCGCATATTTAAGGTCACATGGTCGGTAGGTAATCGATCCAAGATAAAATTGATCAGGTTCAAAGCTTCTTCGTATTCTTTCAATTCTACTTGTATTTCTGCCCTTAATCTAACAGAAGTATAGTTATTTGCCCGAGATAAATAATTCAGCGCGGTCTCATGATCTCCCTTTCTCATATAGCAGTAAGCAATATTTACTGATAGCTGCTGGGCCAGATCTCCGACCTTTATCGCAGATTTAAAATCTTTGATAGCGTCGTCCCACCGTTCTATATCACTGTATAACAATCCTCTGGCAATAAAATAATCCGCTTTCTTGCCGTTCAATTCGATAGCGCTGGTGTAGTGTTTGAGTCTTAACAATGTATCCTCCTCTGATTGCCCTTTCGCAAACTCCTTATCCGCAAAGCGGACTTGATTGAAGCGTTGCATTTCATAAGAATCTAAAAACCCAACTGTGAGGGCGTCGAACAATCTGAGATAATCATTTGAGATAGATACCCCTAATTGATATTCATACCCAATCATCTTTTTTTCTTCAATCTCCAGGCTGCTATCTGAATGAATAAGCATACATTCAAATTCATCTAATTTCAGCGCCTCCATCATTTCCTTTCGCACTTTTTCCTGGATCACAAATTTAGCCTCATTATCTTTTGGAGTGTCCTCAAAAGGCAATCGCGTCAATAAGAATGTGACTTTTGGCGGATTACCAAAAAGAGCTTTATCTGGGTCATAAAGGTTTTTTAATATCCGTTTACAACCAAAAAGATTCTCTTCATTATTCGCTGCCAGAACAACCACCTCATCTGCAAATATTTTTAAAGTAATGGCAGATATGTCGGTAATCCCTGTCCTGGAATCAATCAATAAAAAGTCCGGCGCGATCTCCGTTTCAATCTTCGCTTTCAGATCCAGAAAAAAATCTATGCCGTCGCCATCCTCGCTGTAAAAAAGCTTTGACCAGGGTAACACCGAGAGTTTTTCCCAGTAGTCATCTGATTCAATATTCCCTGCAGGTATAAAAGTGATCGGCTTTAATGTGTTCTTGATCGGCTTTAACTGAATGCTAAAATCCTTTATTTTCTTTTCTGCAATACCCTCTACGGCATAGCGAAAGATGTAATCTACCAGACCCTTTTCGATCTGCTCCGGACGTTCATAGTCATTAAACTTAAAATGCAAGCCAGGCGCATCTAGGTCAAAGTCAATGATACACACTTTCTTACCTATCTCTGCCAGGCGTGTAGCAATATTGCTTAAGGCCAATGACCGGCCTACACCACCTTTGTAAGAATAAAATGTGATCGTCCTCATACTGAAAATTTAAATAATGATTTTACTTCCTTCGTTGTACGTCTGGCCGACTCAATGGAGTCACGGTTAATTGTCGTCGGAACCGACCATTTATTGGATTGTGCTAATTTTACTGATCCGGTCGGCTTGACAGTTTTGCTTACGTTAAAAGGGACCAAGGCAATATCGAGTCCCAAAGCATGGTAAACTTCTATGATCCTTGACCACGAGGCTTTGGTATAATCATCCTGTTCATAGCGCTGTATCTGCTGTTCCTGGACACCTATCTTTTCAGCCAGCATCTTTTGAGACATATCTTTGGCTAGCCGGACCTGGGTTAACAATTCCGTTAGGTCAACCAATTTAAAACCAGAAAAAAGATTGACCGGTCTTTGGATCAGTTGCTCATAACGCTCAAGCTGACCAGCCAGATCATTGATTAAGCCTTCAAATGATTTAACCCCTAATTTGTACCGGATAGGATTTAATATGCCCTGCTGCGTTTTTTGAAACTGATCGAAGTCTTGCTTTAACTGTTCAAGCTTAACTTTCGTGATAGCTGCTTGTTTGCTGTTCTTGATCATAACTGAATGTTTATTTTAACAATGCCTTTTGTGTTACCTGTTTCTTTGTTTTGCTGGAAGAAGTCTTTGAATAGCAGTCCGGAATTTCCCTCATAAATATTTGCTGGAAAAACATCAGCTCGATAACGTAACTGCTGGGCTTTGCGTGGGGGATTAAGGTCGAAAAATATCGGGTAATGCGTATCCAGTAATTCCCAATCTATCTCATCATCATCATCCCAACACACATCAATATCCCCAGGCAATTCCTTGTCTGTTACGTAGCTGCCGTCAATATAAACTACCCAACAATTGATCGCCCTAAGATCATTGACCAATATTAAAAACGCAGCATATATTTCACTTCTTCTTGAATTATACACAAATCGTTCCTTAAATTCCTCAAAGGATGCCTCGTGCACCCCCTCCGGCAAAACTCCCTCATTATTAAAAACAGGAACCATACTTTTATGTTGTGAAATTTAGTCGTGTTGATAAATAATAAACAAATTTCAAAAAAAGTTTTGAGAATATCAAATTTATTACAACTTTTGTGTTGTGATAATTGATGAAATAACACAGTTAAGTTTTATGAAAGTTCAAAAACAAAAAAACAGAGAATAAAAAAAGCCAAGGGCAGAAAGCACCTCGGCTTGTAATTGGTGATTAAGACGAAAGCCTTACGAGCTCTAGACTAATCGGTAAAATGTTTTGCAATACAAATTTACCACCTTTTTCACTCATTTGCAAGTTTCAAGTGTTTTCACTGCAAAAGCGCTCTGCGCCTGCAGGTCTTATTTGTGTAACCTTAAAAATTAACGCCGTACAAAATCAAATGTATTACTGGTACGTCCAGTAGCCGGAAGGAATAATGAACCGGCACAACTGAATTTTAATTTTTAAAAAAACAATGATGAAACAAGAGCATAAAGTCGCCTTGAAGTTTGTGATCGAAGGTAAACCATACGAAACCTACGATCAATATAAGACGGGCGCAGAATTAAAACAACTTGCAGGTATACCATTAGATACAGAACTATACCTGTCGATCGCCAAGCCCTATAAAGATGAGCTGGTCGAGAACGATGCACGTGTTGACCTGGCACGACCTGAGACCGAGTATTTTTTCGTTAAGAAAAAACTACCGTTCACCATTAACAAAAAGGAATATACCTGGTACAAACAGTATATCCGTGGTACTCAGATCAGAGAATTAGGTAATATCCCACCTGATGACGAGATCTATCTGGCGATAGAACGCCCGTTCGAAGATGAACTGATCACCGATGATGAGCGCGTTGACCTCGCCAGACCGGGTAAAGAGCATTTCTTTTCAAAAGAAAACCCGGCTGATTTTACGATCATTGTGAATGCAACCCCAAAAGCGTGGAAGGAGCGAGAGATCTCTTTTGATCAGGTGGTTGTGCTGGCCTTCGGGGCGATCAGCAACCGTCCGGAAACCGGCTATACGGTGACTTACAGCCGAGGCTGGGAACCTAAACCGGAGGGCACGATGGTAAAAGATTCTGTAGTAAGGGTTAAGAATAAAATGGTATTCGATGTCACAGCAACTGATAAATCATAGTCCTGACCTGAAGCGTCTAAGAGACGAAGGTTACGAGATAGTGATCAATGGTGGATTTTTACAGATCCACCAGATTCCCTACCTCAACAGTGCAAAAGAGATCAAATATGGTATCCTGGTCAGTACGTTGTCCTTAGCCAACTCTACAACGACAACGACGCCGGACAACCATGTGATCCATTTTATCGGGGAGAACCCTTGCGATAATACCGGAAGCCCGATAACGGCGATCCAGTATAATAACGCGGCAACCCATTTGATGGAGGGCCTTATCGTTGACAGGTCCTTTTCCAATAAGCCGGCGGCGGGTTATCAGGACTACTATGAAAAGGTGAAGCGTTATGCAGACATCATTGCTGCGCCTGCTAAATTTTTGGATGATGAGGTGACCGAAAAGACCTTTAAGGTGATACCGGATATGGAGAACGATAGCGTTTTTCAATACATCGATACCAACTCCAGCAGGGCGAACATTGATATGATCAATGCCAAATTTAAAGGTCAGAAAGTTGCCATTGTGGGATTAGGCGGGACCGGTGCCTACGTACTGGACCTGGTCGCTAAAACTCCCGTAAGTGAGATACATATCTACGATGGGGACAGCTTTGACCAGCATAACGCATTCAGGTCACCTGGCGCAGCCTCCGTTGAGGATCTGGATCAGCGACAAAAAAAGGCCGAGTACCTGGGCGCGACCTATAGGCGCATGCACAAAGGCATCATCATCCATTCAGGGTATATTAGTGACAGTAATATTCACGAACTTTATGAAATGAGTTATGTTTTCATTTGTGTTGATCGCAACAGTGTGCGTAAGCATATCACGGACCGGCTTGCAGCACGCGGCGTATCTTTTATAGATGTTGGCCTTGGTGTGAATGTGGTTGGTGACCGTCTGACTGGTGCTGTTCGTGTCACTTCCGGTACCGCTGAAAAAAGCGACCACTTATCACAACGTATAAGTGGGGAGGACAATGATCAGAATGAATATACCACGAATATTCAGATCGCAGACCTCAATGCATTGAATGCGGTACTCGCAGTGATCAAGTGGAAAAAGCTGAGCGGTTTTTATGTAGATCTTGAAGAAGAACACCATAGCTCGTATTCAATAGGCGTATCTAAAATTTTTAACGAAGATGCTACAGCATAAGTTTGTCGAGTTTATGCCAGAAAAGCTGGAAGAAGGTATACTTTACGTTTCTGTAGAGTACTGTACGGCATTACACAAATGTGTATGCGGCTGTGGAAACACGGTCGTAACGCCTATATCACCAACTGATTGGCAATTGAAATTTGATGGTAAGTCGATCTCACTTTCACCCTCGATTGGTAATTGGAGTTTCGCCTGCCGATCTCATTATTGGATCGATAAAAACCATATCCGGTGGGCCGGAAATTGGGACAAAGATCAGATCGAAGAGGGTCGGAAAGAGGACCAGCAAAAGAAAGCGCGATACTTTAACAAGCTATCTATCTCTGAACCATCTAACGACAAGCTCAAAACCAAGGAATCCCTTCCAAAAACGTCGTGGAGTTGGCGGTCAATTTGGAATGCACTGATTTCTAAAAACTGATTTGTTAAAAAGTACAAATGAAGCGGCCGCGAAAAGCGACTGCTTCATTTTTTATAACAAAGTACCGTTTCCAAATTACCGAAATTATGATTTTAAACTACTATCAACCTTTATTTTTACTAATCACCAAATGCGCCTTAGCTGGGTCTTCCAGCAATCGCTCGAACACCACTTCTATCAACTCCTGCACATCCTGTTTGACCTGCAAATAATTACGCTGAACAATACCGGGATTAACCTGCCGAATTATTGGTAATTCGACATAATCCGCGATCTCGTTCTTCAATCCCTCATGGTCGTTCTGTAACTCACAATGAAAGGCTTTCAACTCGATCTTTTCATCCGGGTTATCGGCCACTAAACCGACAAACTCGCCGGAACTCAGAGCCGAGATGCGCGAGGCCGGTACCGCCGCTTCCAACTGCTTCGAGCGGCTGATGGAAGTATCGCTGCGATTGATCGACAAACTTTCCCGATCCTGCATGATGCGCCCGATCTTCTCCGATACCATTTTAGCCGTGTCGCCTGCCACCTGGCCGACCGCCATGTTGCCCACGATATTCATGATCACATCAGCCTGCTCCCGCCCGTATTCCTTCCGCAGCTGACTGGCATCCTGTATGCCCAAACAGGTCGAAATTAAATTGCTCCGACCCGTAGCGATGGTCGGTATCACATCAGCCACCAGCGTAGGATATTCATCCAGGATCAGGCTGGATTTGAGTTTGTTTTTCTGGTTAATGATCTTGAGCAGACGGTTGGTGAACAGCGACAGCACCGCCCCGTAGATCTGCAATTTCTGCGGGTTATTGCCCATGCAGACGATCTTCGGCGCTGCCGGGTCGTTGATATCCAGTGTGAATTCATTACCTGAGAGGATATAGTACAATTGCGGTGAAGCCAGCCGCGACATGGTGATCTTGGCCGAAGCGATCTGCCCTTCCAGTTGTTCTACCGCATCCCGCAGGTAGGCGCTGACAAAGGGGTTGATCAGCACATCGATCTCCTGCTCTGTCCGCAGCACGGTGAACAGCTGGTCATAATCCGCCTGCATCAATTCGATCACATGCGGCAGCGTACAGAACTCACCGTCCTTATAGCGGCGCAGGAACCAGATGATCGCCGTTAAAAAATTGATCGGTGATTCCACGAAGAAGTCGCCCTGCCGCTTTACCCATTCCCGGTTCAGGCCCAGCAAGATCGTCCGGGCCGACTCCACTGTGTCGGTGATATCGTGCATGGACGAAGGGTCCAGCGGGTTACAACGGTTGCTGCGGGCCAGGTCATCAAAATTGATGGCGTAAAATTTCGGTTCCACCGCATATTGCCCCTTATACTTCAGCCAGGTATTATAGGCGATGACCGACAGGTCGGGCATCTTGAAATCGTAAACGAACATGGCAAAGCCCTTGCGGATATGCTGGGTGATAAAATGCCGGATGATGAAATAACTCTTACCCGCGCCGGGGCTGCCGATCACCGCCGTGGACCGAAAAGGATTGATGATATTCAGCCAGCCATTCCGCCGTTTCCCCTTTAGCTGGTAACGCGTCGGCAGGTTCACGGAGTATTCATTTTCCAGCAAGCGTTCCTCCTGCGGGAAGGCCTCCTGGTCACGGTTAAAGATGTCGCCCGACAGCTTATCCCGGATGATCCGCGACACCATCGTCCCGCCGCTCAGCACCAACAGGAAACCCAAACCGCAGGTGCCCATATAGCTGGCCGCCAGCCAGGTCATTTTCCACCGGACCAGCAGGATCAGGCCGCTGCCAAAGAACAGCAACAGCCCGACGATCAGGTAGAGCGCCGCCGCCTTTACCGTCTGCTTTTCATCCTTCTTTCCCCTGACCCCGATCAGCGCGATGACCAGGAACGCCAGCGCGATCAGCTTGGGTTTATGAAAACCGCTGAACAAACCCGTCCGCATCACATTCGCGAGTACCCGGTCGACCATCGGCGCCGTCAAATGCCAGTGCACAAAAGCCCCGTAACCAACCACATAAAAGTGCAACACCAACACCACAATGGCGATCAGCCGTGTCATATCCAGGATCTGGCGCATGGCCTGATCATTCTCTCCCGTCTGCATAAACCCTCCCTGAAAAATTAACTTAATAGCCCGGTGATAACCGCCGCTTTTTCTTTCGCTTACGCCGCTTCAATTCGGCATCCATCGTTTCCGGCTGGTAACCCGTATCCAGCAACACTTCCACCAAGCCGGTCCCGTTCTCTTTTTTTCCCTCGCCAGCCCCATAGCCGCCCTGCCGGTCCCGCGCCAGGTCGCCGCCATGCCCCGCGACCATACCCCGCCGCTGCGCCGTGCCGTTTTGTTTTTTCCCCTCGTCGGCCCGCCATTCCCCGCAACGTTCCAGCACCGCTTTGGCACTATAAACTTTACCCAACTCGCTACCGTTAAAGACCACTTTCGTCACGTGGTCCACATAGGTCAAGCCGTAAATCATGCCCCCATCATTACGCCGCAACACCACATCGACGCCATCCTTTTTCAAAGCCGCGACCAAAACGGCCAGCTTCAGTTGATCCGCTAAACAGGCACGCCCGATAATACCCCGGACCCGCCGCGCCGCCTCGTCCGGCTTGAACTTGTTGCGCGCGAACAAAACCTGCAGGTCTTTCAATTGCCGCTTGCCCGCGAACAAACTTGCCTTGATCGGCGGTCCGAGCTTTTCGCCATCGCTATCCAGCACCCGGAACACCAGCCCGTCATGCTGCCGGATACGGCTGTCCGAACTGCCCGGATCGGCGACTACATAGTATAGACCCAGCACCGAGTTCAGCTCCGCAAGCGAAGCAAATTTGTAAGACCTCAGCACAAAATTCAGCACCTTGCCGATCGCCTGTTTGGTCTCTGCGCGGCCATAAATGACCCTTGCCGCATCGACCGGTTCCGGTAAGAGCACCGCCTTTTTTTGCTGACCGCCAGCCGGTACCAAACCATACTTTTTTTCCAATGCCAGCCGCGCCGGTTCGGACCTCAACTTCGCCAGTTTGTGCATCGAGATCGCCGTCCCGTCCGCCCGGATATTGGTCGAAACCAAATGAATATGCGGGTGCGCTGCATCCCGGTGCCGGTAGACCAGATAAGGCTGCCCGCCAAAGCCCAAACCCTCCAGGTATTCCGCCGCGATCTGCTCCATTTTTTCGGGCGAAAGCTTTTCCGAAGGGTCGAAATTCAGCGAGACATGCAGCGCATTTTTGGTCGTTCGCTGGTTCAGATCCGTGAGCTTTTCAAAGCGTCGTAACAGCTCGGTAAAACCCAAGTCACCCGGCTCTTTCAGCCATCCCGAGGCTACCAAAAGATCGGCTGCACCGGCCTTTACCTTATGCTCGTTATAGCTGATCACGCGCGCCATACTTGTGCTCTCATGGATCACTGCAACCATACCGTTTCAATGCTTGCCAACTGCTCATAGATCGCATCCAGCTTGCCCAACAATACCGCCTTGTCCGCATCCCAGCGACGCAGCCAATCCTGCATTTGCGGCGCATGATCGAGCGTATGCAGTTTATGCACCGCCTGGTTAAAATTCACCCCGATGGCATTCAGTTCTTTCTTCAGCAGGACCAGTTCGGCTACCAGTTCATCCACGGAAACATTCCGCGTTTTGACCGTCAACACCCGTCCGAACAGTAGCTGGCGGATATAGGCGCTCAACTTTCTCAGCGTCGTTCTTTTCCAGGCTGACAGCAGCTTTTCATGTTCTTCACCCGTCAAGCGGAAGTTGACCACCTGGCTGCGGCCAATAGCGAATTTTCCGTTTTTATCATCTTTCACTTCATCCATCACCTATCAAAAAAAACAGCCAATGATCTCAAAAAAACATCAAAGCAGCACCCCGCGAAGCGCCCGAGTTCCGAGGGCGCAGGCAATAGTTGTAAGACAACTATACATCTTGCCGTTTGCGTAGAAGGCAAACTCACCCAGGGGCTGACGAGGGGAAAAAGCGATCCTAACCAATCCATCAGAAACCGCGCACTTTCAGGCGCTGCCGCTTTTCCGGCACCTCACCCTTGTGGCAAAGCCATTCGTTCAGATCTTTAAAATGGCTGTATAAACCACTTTCGTCTATAAAGCGCTTTCCTAACGAAAGCGCCTTGTCCCGGTACCGCTGCCCCGTCGCATCCCGGTCCAGCCACAAATGCACCCCCTCATGCGCCAGCAAAAAAGGCAGCGCACGATCGAACAAAGCCGCACTGTTCAACACCACGATATCCGTTGCGCGCGGGTCGTCATAAGGGTGCAGCACCCTCCAAGAAAGCAGATCAAAAAAACCCTCGAAAACCTGCACCGAAGGCGCGCCAAAACGGATGGTCGTGATGTCTTTGGGACTGCTGCTGCTCTTGGCGATCCTGCTGCGGATCTCGTACCCGCCCGCATCATTTTTAAAGCCAATGCCATACAATTCTTTACCCTTAACCTGGTAATTTATCTCACAGCAATATTCATCCGCCACGGCTACCGGGATGCCTCTTTCATGGAGGTAGTTTTTGAGAGGATAGGAGTAGATGGGACACACCTCATTCACCACCAATTGCCGTTCCGGAACCATCCGGGATTCGTCACGTATAACATGCACTGCAAGAGCGCTGCCAACCAAAAAATGTGCTGCCAATTCCGCAACGTTACAACCATAATAACGAAGGCCGAAGTCGACCAGATTACCGCCCGTTGCCAGCCCGAAATCATACCATCGGTTCAGGAAAGAATTGACTTTGAAACTCGGAGCTGCTTCCTCGCGTAAAGGTGATCTGTACCAATATTCAAATCCCTTTTTTACCGACATCGGTTCGTAACCCAAACCAGCCAGCCAGGCCACCATATCCAGTTCCTTGATTTGCATTAAAGACATTCGTTCCGCTTCCATTTTCACCTCCCTCAAACTGATCAGCGGTTCAAATGTATCGCGGCCAAACCACATCTACCTATCCCGACTAAACTTTGAACAGGATCGGCTCGTTGAAAATATATGATCCAGCACAAGTTGCTTAAGTAGTTTCGATTTCGGAACTATAACGATGGATCACATCAGGATAAAGAAATATAGAATTGTATCAAAGAAAAATTGCTGATTTTGGCTTGACTGGGTTTATGAAAACCAATTGATCTACAATATCTTTAGTTAGTTTGGACAATGGTCTTTTGATAAAGTCCTCTTCATTCCAAAAAGTACCAAACGCTATTTTATATAAATCATCGATCGACCCCAACTGCGGAAAGGTATCTTGAAGCATTTCTAAATATTTGCCCCCCGAGATATAATGTCGGCGAACGATATCTGCTATTTCGCCATGATGAGCAGCGTCATAAATTTCAGGCAACTTAAATAATTTACAATTATTCACACAGCGTTGAACTTTTTCGGGCTCCAACGTATTATGCTCAACGGTAACTATATAATTGTCAGATAGACCGGTAAGGCTATCGACATCCAGCGAAAAGAAATTAAATTTCGTGGCGGTTCCGAAACCTTCTTCGTAAGGATGGATATATCTCCCATACACTGTCGGCTGCTGATTTTTTACGCTTCTGTTGCATACGAGGCAACTAGGTATCAAATTATAAAATGATAGGCCAACCAGCGGGTTTTTTGCTTGTGAAATGAAGTGGTCGATATCCGGCCTTGTCACTCGCTTTTTTTTATCAACGGTTACTGTATAATTGCGGTTACAGTAAGGGCACGTATTAACGTCTAATTTCTTGACCAACGTGTAGGCGGAATATTCCGTAACTGGTGCATTGGTGCGTGAAAAATGTTTGTAATTGAAAACGCTTTTAAGGCCTTTGTTGATATTTTTCGCAAGTAAAGCGCCCCGACCTTTAGCGGTACAAAATTTTTTATACTCGCTTAGCAGATCTGAGAGTTGTTTTGGTTTACCTGTGAGAATTCGGTCAATATTTTGATTAATGAATGTTTGCTGACGTGTTTTTAAACTTCCTAACCTGGCAATGATCGATGGCTTTAATTCCGCGCAGTGATGCTCAGCCAGGGCATCTAAATTTCTTTGTAAATTTGATTTTATAGCGATCATTGGTTGGTTATTTTAGAAATTCGATCCTTGATATAGGCTTCCTGCGCCTGTAAACGTGCCAATTCGGTGTTCTGTCCTATTTTTTTTGCGAATAGCTCCATTAGCTTCATCTTGATTATCGGTTCGCCAATGACATTGATTATACGCCGGATTTTTTCAGTCTGATTTAGGCTACCCTCGGATCTGCACCAATTGATTACTTTTTCAATTTCATCTTTGGCAAAATCACCCATTAAAGCATTCTCAATAAAGAAAGTTTCATTAAACAAATCATGAATATTAGCTCCAAAAGTTCCTATTGGGATTTTTTCATTAACAACTGTACAACGGTAGTCCTGCTTCTTCATGAAAATCAGGTTCTGTATTGGAAGATCGGATACGATGAATGGCGAATGGGTTGTCAAAATGATCTGGATTTGGTTGTTCCCGAACAACAATTTGATTACAGCTAGTAAATCGCGTAAATACATTTTTTGCCGCTCAGGGTGATAGTAGATATCACCTTCGTCGATTAACAACCATATGGGGCGCTTCTTTACCTTAGCTTTTAATTCAAACAAACGCGCATAGTGGAGCATAATTGACTCCTCACCTGTGCTAATCCCTCCAAACCATTCGTATTCGAGAAAACTTGATCCTTCGGCACTTGATAAATCATCTATAGCAGATAATACAGGCCAAAGCTGATTATCGATAGTGATTTCAAAACGGGCGCGACTGCCTTGAAAATAATCCTCTTTTGAAGTAAATCGCATAGACCGAACACTATTGGCAAAACGTTTCCCTAACAAGTGTTTTACAACATTCATTGTTGGGAGTTCAACCGACGCAAGGTTAACGTTTGCAAGTAAATTCTTTAAATGAATGAAGATACGTTCTGGCTCCTCAATTATCCTATCAAGAGCGCTATCAAGGTTATCTTCGAATAGACCTTTTGTCTCTTTAGGATTCCATCTCAATACATAATAAAATGTACAAAGTAGCGTGAGATTGATGAAATTTTCATGTTTATCCTCTGATTGGCTAATAGCTGCAACTGCTATTTCTTGAAACTGATGTAATTTCTTTGGTTGTGCCCATCGAGAATTAAATCCCGACGAGAGATATTTAAAATCATCAAAGTTAAAATAGATCACTACAGCATTTGGTAAGTCAGGAAGTCGGTTAAGCTGCCTTGAAGTGGCGTACGTTAAAAATTGTAAGGTAAGCTTACGCTCCCGTTTATGATAATCAGCAATAAAAGATGGAAAAAGGGGAACGATCTTCGTTTCCTTTTTCTTGTTTAACGCCTCTTCCACGTTTTCTTGAATAACTTTTTTCAAAAACGTTTCTACACGATAGTCAGTCGATAGATTTTCCAGACCTTCATAGTATTGCTCGGGATGGCCGTCGAAGATATTAGAATAGTAGGCACTGCAAACGTCCATAAAACTAAAATCCAGTCCCGTCACTTTTTCCTTATTATAATTTAAGCCCAACCTCTCAACTTTATAACCCATGGGATTTATTACATCATACAGCTTGCTTACTTCCAGCGACTCATTGACCGTCACATTCAATAAAGTCATATCATCGACACCGCCGCCCTGATAGTGATAAATTTTAACACGGTCACGTTGTTTTTCTTTTTTTTCTCTGATAGCAAAAATCAGTGAGCTGGTCAGGATACCCAACTGCCCCGTGATAAGTTTTAAGCAATGTAATAATGTTGATTTTCCGGCACCATTTTTCCCGACTATAGCTGTCAGATTTAAAATATTGGAATCAAAGAGATGGACGAAATCGGGATTCAGCTCAATGTTAACTGAGTAGTCCTTATTTTTCTTAGTTTCCGTTTTTAACACCACGGAAAATTTTAATTCCGGGCTAAAGTTAAAGGCCTGCTGATAAAAGCCCCTGAACTGTTCTACATATAAAAATAAAAATTCCATTGTGTGGATTAGGTGATAAGCAGGCCTGAAATTAATATTTTATTTACAGATTGCATATTCATTACATTGTAAGTATCCTGTTTTGCAAGGGGCATTATGGCTATTATACCCCTGACCATTAATCCCGACTAAATTTTGAACAGGATCGTTTCAATCGGGTAAGTTACTTTTGGCTTGTATATAACCTTAAATTTTACGAAATGGGAAAAGATGTGTTAGGGACGGTCTACGAAACTTTGTTATGTAGCCCCGGGATGAATGAAGCCGTAAAAATTGATGCGAAGATCAGCCGAAAAACGATCTTACTGTTGAGCAGCCTGATTGAGAACGGCGCGGGACAAGATGGAAATATGTCTGGTCTGCTCGGGCTCATACCTGCTGAGGACCGTGAGGAATTAAAAAACTTTGGTGATGAATGCTTGAAAAAAGCCGGGCTGAAAGAACTGAGCGAGAAAATAAAGACCCTCAAAAACTAAACAGTAAGGCCAGTTTTATCTGGCCTTACTGTTTAGCCTTATTAATCTCAGGTAAGTTCAACGGCAACAATTCAGTCAACGACCATTTTGGCTTACGTTTGAGCGCCGCATTCATTTCTGCATCTACATCACAATACAAATGTTCAATAATGCCACTATTGAATGCCGCATGGTCAAGAGCCGCCCTCCGTTGGGCAAGGTCTATGAAAAATTTCTGATGCCGCATATCGCCCTGTAGCATCTGGTTAAACGATTTGCGCAAAGCATTCAGATCGTAGGTGTCGATCAGTTTCTCCATCTCTGACGCACACTTCCTCATCGCTTCCTGATCCCTTAGAAAATGAAGGATCTCATAACGCGTTCGCAGGCTATTAAATTGATTTTCCCTGTGTTGAAGCCGCTCATAATTTACAGTGATCTTATCCACGTCTTGTAAGAGGTTCCGTAAAAATGCAGCATCATGTGCAGAGAGTGATGCCCGAAAGCCCTGCAATTCCTTGACCCAATTATTGAAAGCATGGTAGTGGTAGGCCTTCCGGAACTGCCATTCGATCTGTTCCATCATCAAATTACTGATCGCCAAAAAGTTTTGATGTTTTAATGCGTAATCATTCAGTTCCTTTATCTGCCCTAAAAATTGCTCATCAAAATTGATCCATTCGGTCGTAAGCATATCTCTGTAGACATCTACTTTCCGGCCCAATGTATGTAATGCATTTTTGGCTAGGTCATGTAATAAAAGAGTTGCCTCCAGGTTCAAAGTTTTCGCGTATGCGACCACGCGTATTTCATGAAAATCGGGATGCTTGGCAATAACTTGCATCGCTTCATCATAAAACGCCTTGATCCGTCCGCCGTGGTCGCGGTCTTCGCTCTCAAAAAACTGATCGGTCAGATTCTCCAGCTGCAAAAAAGTCCCTGAATGTTCATTGGAAACCAATCTCGCTTTCTCCTGCCGGAACGACTGTTCATCTACCATACCCAGCAAATATTTAGCATGGAGCAAGGTATAAGATAACATGTTGCTGTCTTCCGGATGTAAACTGTCGATTTCGTTGGTAGCCAGTTTAAGTAATTCGATAGCTCTGTACAGATTGGACTGGTGATAATAGGCGATACCACAGATCATATTGAACCGGGCAGAAGCCTTAGGCCTGGGGTATGTGCGCTGTTCTATTTCAATTACCTGCGAAAAGCGATGGCCGTTAAGTAACTCGATGCCAAAACGCTCGATGAACGCCATATTTTGTTCCATGCTATAGACATCCTGCAATTCGTCAATGACCAAACCACCTGGACGCAGTTCATTTCCATGACCGGATCTCAAATGGATGTTTAGTTTTTTCAGCAACGTGCCCGTCTCGAAAGTGTCTTTGTAGATCGCATCCAATTGTGGCTGATCCAGTACTTGCGTGAATTTTACCTTATAAGTTTTGGGTAATTTATCGGGCCGGTACTTTTGTTGTACCTCTCGAAATACTTCAGCTGCTGAAATAACATAAAATTGATCAGCAGTAGCATTATATAAGATATAATAACTTGGTAAACCAAAATTTACGAGATAATTCAGATTGCTGATCTCAATCGGATAAGCGATTGAGCCGTTCTTTTGTTTTTTAACCGATTCCGTAGATTTCAGTTGCACCGCGAAACGGAAGTTGGTATTCGCTCCATTGTGCTTGATCTCACCAATGATATCGACACCCTTATCCCGCAAATGTTCCGGCCGCAGTTCAAATAATTCAACATCGAACAACAGTGCAAGCCTATTGCGGGAGTTGGTCTCTAACGTTTCCTGACGGCTGGAAAGAGGTAATTGCTGGTTTCGGTTCATCTGTTAAATTACAATAATTTAAAGGCTTAAATCGCTTTAAACCTCGCTGATCGTTTTAAACAACTGCCTTATCTCCTTATTGCCCAATGGCTCAATACTGATCTGCCTGTAACGTTCATTCATTTGTTCGGCATGCCAGCCTAAATGCCCTGAGTTTTTTGGATAGATCGCTGATAGTTCATTAGCGCAGTTATCCATAAAGGCGGTGACCAAGCCTAAATCCGCCTCGCTTTTTGCGGCAAGGCCATTCAATATTTCCAGCATCAGGTATTTTGGCGAGTGGTGGAACCGGAGCGACTCCGTGGCGTCGTCCAGTAACAGAAACATAAGCGGCTTTAATTGCGTTAATCCCCAGCGCGTGTCTACGTTCCAATAAGAAACTTTTCCCTGAACATCAAACGGCGCAGTTTTTCCAGCTTCGAATTTATTGATCAGATATAAAAATCCTTCCTGGTTACCCAACTGCGCCAGTCTTTGCGCAGCTTCAATTTTTCTGCCCTCGTCTGTAACGTCAGATCTCAAACATGACAGCAAGCGTGTCTTTACCTTTTCAGGGTAAATTGGTTCCAATAACTTTACCATAAATAAAAACAGATAGTCGTTAAGATCTGTGATTTCCTCGAACAAGGGCAACAACTCGGCATAGTCACCACCTAGCGCGATATATAAGGACATATAATCATCTTCATGGTGCGATTCTGATTTTTTTAACCTGATCGCATCTAAAAGATAGGGCAATGCCTCGGTAGTATTAAGTTCCCGGCATATCTCGAATTGTGTGCCAATAACCTGGTAGTTTCGTAAACCGCCGGCCAGGTTTTTTAAGACTTTATTTTTTAGTAGTTGGGGCTGCTCAGCAAAATGCCGCAATAATAACGCGGTCACGGATTTGCGTTTATTGATCTCCGCAAAATGGATACCGCCATAACTTTCCGTATTGATCCGGGAAAATTCCAGCAATATCCGGTCGTCGGTGGGCCACTGGTGTTCCGCCCATATTTTCATCAGCAAACCAGCCTGAAAGGCCAAGTGCCGGGAACTTTCCATGTTGATCGCGGAAAAAGGGAAATGTACGATCAATTCATCGTAGTAAGTCTTCAACATCGCTGTCAGTAACTCCGGGTAATACCGCTTCAAGTAACCACTGAGCAGCTGTTCACCGCGCCAGCCTTTAAAATAGACATCGTCATCAACCGCGTGCAGACAAACATCCAACGACACCGTGTTACCTTCCGCTTGTAAACTGATGAAATGAGTCAAATGACTTGAGGGTATTTTATTCCTGAGGTTATCCTCATCGAATCGTCCATGCAGGGTATTCGTTTTGATCACCGGGCCACCAGCGAACTCAAATAATTTAATGATCCCTTCTCGGAACGCCTTACGTGAACCGATAAAATAAAGATCATTTTTGCGCTTTGCTTCTTCATGCCGATGCCAGGCATTTGCTTGCGGGTTGGGCTTCTCGATAAAGCCGAATATCTTTTCACCGAGTTGCTCTAATCTGTTCGCATCATCCTGCCGGCCACTAGAATAAAGCCCACTGCAAAATACCCGGAACCCTTGCTGATCCAGTTCACCCTCTTCGATTGCATAAAGCAACTCGTCAAAACAGTCTGGGTGCAATGCGCCGGAATAAGCATACTTCTGCCGGCCATCTTTGTGAACAGGAAGTAAGGCGATACGCATACCCAATGCATGAGTGTGGGTGATCTTCAAAAAATCTGACATTTCATTTGGTTCCCTGTCATAATGATGCCGTCCGGTATGTGACAGGTAATCAATGACCGAAAAGATCATCAATGGATCACTATGATAAATTTCGGCGCAAACTTTAGTTAGCGCATCATAGAATTGCTTAGTCCCGTCTTTATCATCCCGGAATTGTTTTTGAAACCCTTCACCCTTAACTATCTCTAACAAATTAGAGATATGCTTCCTGTCCCGCGTAGTCAGTAGTAAATCGAGCAAGCGCTTTTCCGAACCAAAATGCAGGGTATCGGAATTATATTGTCGTAACGCCTCAAAACCATCCAGCAGCCAATCATAGTAACGATTGATCAACCCATGTGCCGCGAGGTATTGATAAAACCCCTGACGGAACTCATGGAAGTTTTTTAATGCGGGATTTTTCAAAAACCTCGTCAGGAACACTTCGTCCCCCCGGCGATAGTGCGCCAATGCTTCCAGTAACAAACGGCCGAGGTCAGCATTAGTCATATCTATCAGCAAATCTTTCGCGAGTAGCGCATAACGATCTGCTTGCGCAGCACTTAGTTTCAGATAGCGCAATGTCCGGCAAGCCACGATCTTAACGATCATGACTTCCTCGCTGCGCAAAACAGCCAGCAATTCATCAACCACCGCATCGTCATTCCCGGCAAAAGCAGCCAGATCGGATTCGTCGATGGTGACCAATCGCGCCTGGTAACGTGATGTCCTGTTTAATATTTTCTGCAACACTTCCAGCCGGAAAGCATTACTGAATTTGCTGCCTTCACTTTTGGCCAGCAATTCTATATTATCCGCTTCTATAACAGCGACAACCTTATCGCGGTCAGCGTTATTTTCAGGTAACAGCGATAAATAGGTCGCTAAGGTCTGAATCCATTTCTTGCTGACCTTTTTGATCTTATCACCGAGCGTGATCAAACTGATCACTGTCGCGACATTCAGTTTTTGAAGCGCCAATGCCGCCAACTGTTCCTGAAATATGGCATTAATAAATGACCACTGATCATCTTTAATATTCAGGATAGAACTTTGCAATAGCAGATCCAGATCGTCCTGCGCGAATAATGGTTGTAAATCATCTTCCGTGCAGGCATTAAGGCCTTTGATCTGTAAGAGCAGTGCAAATTGCTGTAGGGCGATCCGATATTTGACACGGTATTTGCCCAAACTCAGGCCCGAGCGCAATTTACGGGAAGCGGAGATCTGTAAAGAATCATCAACAAAACGATTGGTGATGTCCATTTTATTTTTTGGCATCTCTATACCCGTGGCACTATACCACTTCGTTAGGTTGATCAGGTAAAAAGGCTTTCCCAGCAGATCAGCGATACCCAGGCCATTCATTTTGCTGTAAAAGTTCATCGCTTTTTCTCGCCCACCCAAAGGTGGCTCCAGATAGTCAAAGATCTGCCGCATGTGCAATTCCAGCAATTCGTAGGCATCAAAACCTTTCAATTCAACCGAAAGGTTTTGATACTTATAAAACATCGTCCGGCAGGATACCGCCAAACAGATGGCAGGATGTTCCATTTGAAAATCCCTGATGTGTGCCGTAACCGTATTGAATTGTTCGGCGGGCACTTCATCCAAACCGTCGATCAAAACGATCAGATTTTTTGCCGGTACTTCGCGCCAGGTGCCAAAGTTAGTATCCAGTAATTGCGTAATTGCCTGAAGAGAACAGAATTTTAAGTCAAGCACCAACGGCGTAAGGCCCAAATCAAGCTGACTTAATTCCCAGGCGGTTTGCCGGAATAAACTGGTTTTACCCTCATAGGCTTCCGCGATCAGACAAATACCTTTCTTATCGCCAGGGGCGGCAAGCAGATCAGTCAGCGTCAATGTCGAGCGAGGTGAATCACTGGTATGCCAGCGGTCATCGGTTATCTGGTCATTAAAGGGTTGAATATGCCGGGTAATAAAGTCTTCTATTGGCAATAGGGCCGGGGCATTGAATCTTGGCTTAAAACAATTGTCAACCGCTTCCTTCTGGCCAAAATACTTTTCGACGATCAGGTAGTGCCACTGTAAACGATCTTCCAACCGATGCCTGTCCCAGACATCGAATGCGATACCCTTTTGTTTCCGTAAAGCTATTTTTTGCTGGTTGACCCAAGCCTGGATAGCTAACTTTTTTTGAAGATCCGCGCTTGTGGTAATAATAAATGTATCTGTTTCGCCCGCAAACTCGCCTGACAGAAACAAATTGAGCGCGCTTTTTAGTTTTGCGAGGGTAAGATCTGTATGCTTACATTGGATACAAACATAGCTGCCGGTAGCCTGCTTAAACGAAAGCAGATCTATACCTGCCTGGAAATGGCCTTGCCGCAAATATTCTTCAATGGCCGGGTCGTCATGATCTTCCCGGTAAAGGAAAAGACTCACCCGTTGGAAATCCTTCCAATCCAGTTTTGCCCAAGTCAATCCATTTTCATTCATTAGGTAAAGATAATGGATTTTAAAGCGGCTGTTGTTCTGCGAATATTCTGACCGAAGCGATCAGACGGGGCATCGTCTCCTGTATGTAATTTTCCAACCCGGCCTCGTCAATTTCCGCTTTTGAGCTTAGGTGGTTTTCATTCACGATGGACAGGGCGCGATCATTGATCATACCAGCTATCTGCGGCAAATGAACGATCAGGTCACGCTGGAGATCAGCCAACATGGTCGGACACATCAGTTGATTCATAAAAGCAGTCGCCTCCGGCATATCAACATCCTGGGGAACAACGCCGGTCAAATATTCTTTCATTAACTCTAAATTCTCGGTTAGCTGATATTTGCCGGTAAGGTCGTAAGCGAAGAAAGGGTCTATTTCAGAATAGTCACGAACGATCTCCGCGATATGCTGCTCCAGGCGGGGAAGTTGCGGTTGTTTGAGGATCACCCGTTTAATGCCAGCAGAAATTATGGCGGTCATTTCCGCCAGTTCAGCCTGGCTCTTATCCGGGGCGGCGACCAGGATGGTTGCCATCATCTTTTCCATATAGCCGGCAATAAAAGGTTCAGCACTAAGTTCTTTATCTACCCAATGCTTTAATTCGAGCATATTGTACAATAAGCGGTTGAGCCGTTTCTTCTCTTGTTTGTGTTCATCCTTGCTGGCATTCCAGCGCCCCAGCGCCCAAACCAGCAAGCCTGAGATAATTGCCGTAATAATCGGTAAGTAAACCATGACCAAAATTTAGGTCGTACAAAGTAAGAAATGCGCCGTATTTATGCAAATAGCCTTAAAAAAGGCTTAATTGTACAAGGCTTACTTCACAATCAGAAATCGCTTTCAACGTCTTCTGAATGATATCCTGTTTGTGATTCGTGGTATCAGTGGAACCGACCTTAGCGGTGAACATCATTTTTAGTCTGGCTAAAGCAACGGACAAAGCCGCATCGCGGCTGGGAAACTGCGGGTCATACACCGATAGGGCCGAGCCACCGCCCTCACAGCCGTAACTATAACTGATGGCATAAGACCAGATGCCATTCACGCCACGGCCGATGCGGATCTCGCTGTACTCACCGTAGCGATCACTATTGCCTAACTTCACGACTTCATAGTCCAGGAACTTGGGGCGGATGAACCATCCATATTGATCAAAGGCAATATCCGTAAACCCAAACTCCAACCCTTTACGGTAGGCGTAAACATTCATTAAAATTGCACGAAGACTATCACCGAAACCGGCGAACCATTCCAGCTTTGCCTTGTCACGATCTGTTATCGCCTTTGCAATTTCATTTAATAGGGTTCTTTCGTAACCGATGGTGCGGCCGGTAAGGTATGCGGCGACCTCGGGTTGGGACTGAAGGGTCAATGCGAACTTTTCCATAAGCTAAGTATTAAGTTTTATTGCCCGGCCCGCGCGGCACGGCTGCCTGTCAAGGGCCGCGGCCCCGCCGCGGTTCATATACCCTTGACAGGCAGGCCGGGCAAGCGCGACCTTTGCAGCCTAAAACTTTAATGCTTAGCGGGAACATGCGCCCGCCGTCCCAACTCCAGCGCCGCCATGAGCGTAGCCGCCTTGGCAACGCCCACCCCGGGAAACCGGCAGTAATCTTCGGCGGACCTTAACCACAGCCGCGAAGGTTCATGCCCCACAGACCCCATGATCTTATGGCAGAGGTCAAGCACCGACAGTTCCGACGAACCCGTGCCGAGCAATATGGCCAGCAATTCCGCATCGCTCAGCGCACCGGCTCCTAAAGCATGCAGCTTTTCCCGCGGCCGGTCATATTCGGCAATGGCTTTCATACCTTTGTGGTTCTTCACCGCATTCATTTCCGCTTCCGGCAGATCCAGCTGGCCATAAGCCACCTGGCCCAATATCATTGAAAACGCTTCTACGAACATCGCCAGGTCTTCCTGCCAGATCAGTATCGTTTGCCGGCAATGCGTGTTAGGATTGGGAAAGTATTCACTGACAGTGAACAATATAAAGTAAGTATCATTTAGCGCCCTTTTTACGTCAATATAATATCGCATCCTTCCGCGGCTAAATGTTTCGCTGGCCAGTGTCGGGTAATTTGTCTTAATTGTTTCCATGGTAGGTACTTGTTTGTTCCCTGCAAAATTGAAAACAAGCGCAATCATTTCCCGGAGATCACTGTTGTTTAATCGATTATATACGTTTCACTACCAGTCGATACCTTCAGCCATGGATGAAGAAAAAGCCGTAGCCCAACCCAAAACCTGCCTCGAATGCGGCCTGGAACTTGGTGCCGGCCGGAGTGACCGCAAGTTTTGCGATCATTATTGCCGCATCGCGTACAACAATAAGCGGCGGTCTGAAGGCATCACCAGATCCGCAGTACCTGTCGAGCCTGATCCCGAACAACAAGATATCGACCGTGACATCGCTGCGATGAACAAGATCTTTGACATCCTGGTCAGTAACCGTATCAAGCTATTCAACATGTACCATATTTTTGAAAGGCGGGTACCCATCAGCGATTTCCACCGCTTCGGCATCAATCTCAAGTATTATACCAGCGAACACCAAGATGACTATTATGAAACGCTATTCAAAATGTGTTTTGATTACGGCTATCACATCGACGGCGAGATCGTTTACATCACTTACAGTGGCAGCGAGCTCTACTTCAACTAAAAAGACCAAACCGTCCGCCAACACAATTGATCAGCAACTGCCGCTGTTTTGGTCAGCGCAGGGACGGCTTTAGCCGCCTGCGCTGGCGCAGCGCAACCAAAACGGCGGCTGTTGCGTCGGCGGTGAAAAGCGGGTGAGCCGTAGCGCACAGCGCGTAGGCGAACCTGCTTTTCCCGCAGCAAACCCCCGAAATAAGAAATGCGATGATCTTGCCAAACCCCAAGGCTCACCTTAGCGGTCTATAGATTCGTGTGATTCGGCGGAAATCAAAAATGAACCGACAGCCAACGTAATCCCGCCGGGCCGAATGGTGCGATAAAGATAAATTGACGTATATTTACTCTTTCAAAGGGCTGTCGATCTTGACGGCCTATTGTGATAAGGTTTAGGTTGAAAGTCCCCGGCAGCGAGTGTTTTGGGGACTTTTATTTGAACTTTCGGCACCTGAATCGTTGTCTTGAAAAGATCGCTTACCCTGCTGTTACTTTTCGTTTGCTTTATCCTCAGCGCGCCAGCGCAAACCATCAACGCTGCCTATGTCAAGGCGCTCTATAAAAAATACCCAACTCAACAGTCCGATCTCTGCCCTTCTTGTAAACTCTGGTTCAATCCGTTCCACCGATCCGTGACTGCTACCGCCGAGCACCGGCCTATAGTTACCTTCTACATATAACAGCGTATATAGCGCCCTTCCAGCATCGCCTGTAATGACCAGTACAGGTAGACCACTGACCAGGCGGCGATCTGGCATTTCCAGTAAAGTGAGGACCTTAGTGGACATCTGCTTTGAATGAATCAAAGCAACATAATACCTGTCAGATCTGAAAAACAAAGTACAAGGGCGCAGTAATTGGGGGATGAACGCAGCTTTAAGGTTGATCGACGACCGCTTTACCAGCGATAGGTTTCAATGCTTTCAGCGGCGCTTTCATAAATTCATCCAGGTAATTCACACCGTCAGCCGAATAACCTGCCCCGTGTCCTTTATCATGGAGGATCAATAGCTGCGCGTGAGGTAGCCCCAGTTTGATCTGCCGGTTAAAGGAAGGACGGCACCAGGGGTCAACGTCACCTGCCGAGATCAGCGCCGGAACAGCTGAACGTACCAATGTTCTGATCTTTTTCGGAACGGGGCGTACCTGCCAGCAATCGCAGACAGGGTGATCGACGTCATTGAACGCGTAACCCGCCAGCCACGGGAAGCGCTTTTCTTCCTGTGCCTCGATCGTTCTGTTGGAAAAAGCGATCTGCCCGCTGCAATAGACCGAGTAACGCATGGCCAGGCTCACCGATGGGTTTCCGGCAAAATACTCGTCCAACACCTCCCGCACATAAGGTCCGTGACGTCCGCTGACGATCTCGGATATCACAAAGGGCACCGACTTGACCTGTGCAGTGTTCAAACGATTGACGACCGCATCCAGCAATTCCTGTTTACTATAATGAACGGTAATACTGTCGGTACTATTTTTCTCCAGGTACCGGATCGTGAATTTTTTGTTGCCTAATCCTGTGAAATATTGGCGGAAACGGGTTTTGAGGCCCTTGTAGGCTGCCGACGAATCTGCCTCGCAATTTCTAAATACCTGATCCAGCGCCTCGTTGATATTCTTCAGCGCGTTCTCTTCATAAGTGACGAAGGCCGGCAGCGGTGAATTGAGCACCAGGAGCCGCACGGCCTCCGGATGGATCTGTGCGACAGACAACATCAGACCGCCGCTGTAAGAAATGCCTACAAGATTCAGTGAGTCGAGGTGCAGCGCCAGCCGCAGGTCGTTGATGTCCTCTACGCTTTCGGCCGTATTGTAAGCCGAAAGATCTACACCCTGCGCGACCAGGCGGTCACGCGCATGCTTCACGGCCAGCAGTACCAAACTATCCTTGTTTCGGTTTTCCCGGTAACTTTGTCTGATCGCCTCATAGACTTCATTCGCTTCCAGGCTCGGTATCGTCCGCTCAGTACCCCGCTGTTCGAAAGCGATAAAGCCCCCATATTTTAAAAAGCCCGAATTATAGGTAACGCTATCAATATTTGCCGCGGTGCTGTAGCCCGGTCCGCCGGTCATATATAAAGATACATGCTTACGCGAATCCTGATCAGGTCGGCGTACAAAGAAAAAGGGTAGCTTCACCTTTCTTCCATTGGGTTTGGCCCGGTTCTCGGGCACGACCAAATAGCCGGTCTTGATGATCAGTCGCGGGTCTGCCCTGACCCGTTGCGGGTAAGGTTCAATGCTGACCGGGTATTTTTGCGCAAATGTCGGCAAAGTAAACAAAAGCGATAGATAGATGGTGATCGTAAATTGACGTTTCATTTTACAAAATAAACCGGTTGTGTAACCCTGCTAAAGTAAAAATCGGACAATCGGCGATGTTTTAGAACACTTCGCTGATCTTTCGGCCGGTAAATTTGAAGACATCCTTATAAAAATGTGCCGGATCATAATAACCATATTCCCAGGGCTTAAAATTACTGCGGTCGCTGACCATGGCCGTCAACGCCGTACGGGCCCGCAATACAGAAAAGTAAGTTTTAGGGGCCACGCCGATCACCCGGTTAAAGTAGCGGTTGATGCTTTTTGAAGTAATGAATAACCGTTCGGCGACTTCCGAAGTATTCAACTGCATCCCCGCAGCTGTGTACTCACCGATGGCTTCTCTTACCAAACGCGTGTAATGGTCTGTTGCCCTGCCTTTTCTGGCACCCAGCAAATAAGTCTCCGTGATACGCACGCGATCTTCGAAAGACGCCGCGGCCCTGATCGAACCCAGTAAGCTCGCGGGTAAGATATGGTCAAGCGTGATCACCTGGTTTGCCATTGATATCTGGTTGAAACCTAATACCGCCTCAAGCCCGCCCGGGTAGAATTTGACCGTAAAGATCCGGTCTTCCGGACGGTTATGCCGTTTTACAGTACCGTTGCGCAGGATAAGGATATCCTGGTCGTCGTTGATCGAAGATCGCTTACCGCCCACGTCGATCAGGTAGCCGCCGCTTAAGTTAATATAAAAAGTAGGCGTCCAGCTTTCAAACATCGTCACACTGGCGTGCCCCTGGTCAAAGTAACTGTCGCATTTTTCAGCCGAGGTTTCAGAAAAAAAATCCACGTAAGGCAACAACTCACCGCAGGGTGCGGTAAAGTCATAGATCTCCCGGATATCCTGAAATATTTCGATCATAGCAAGGTCGCTCATGATAAGACGGGTCTTTACGCCTAAAGGTTACAGTATTTAAAGTTCGATCTTTAGCGACGGAAATTAATATTTGCAGTTATTATTTGCCAAACACCTAAATAGCCAATGGAGCTCTCCGGAATGATCAATATCAGAAACCAGATCTTCCACCATTCAGCGGGTTATGTATTTTTAATCTGCATTGGGGTAAGTTTTGGGCGCCCGGCCCAGGCGCAACCTTCAGTTAAAGACAGTATCGTTCGCTTAACCGAACGACGTACGGTTACCGGGTTTAAGTTCGGGGTATAATTCCCGGAAGTGCCCGATCTGCGCTTCGAGTTGTTCTCCGGCTGAATCGATCACTGTCCGTTCGCGTTGCAATGAGTCCCAGAAGCCAGGATCACTCTTTAATAAGCCCAGCCATTTGCGGTCCAGGCCGTCTTTATTGCGCATGAAAGCCTGTAAGCCTTCGCTGGCTACAACGATGTAAAGCCGGTTAACGAGTAACCTTTGTTTCGCCGTTTCTGTAGTGGCGCTCAGCCTGTCCCGTAGGTTCCAGAAGTGTTGCCAGTCGCTTTGATAAACTTTTTGGGCGTGGCAAAGCGCCGGTACCAGTGGAAACAGTAATATCAACTTTTCATCGTTTTGGGTTCTTGATCATTCGGCTCTTAAACTCTTGACCGGATCGGCCAGGGCTGCTTTGACAGATTGGAAACTGATGGTGAACAGGGCAACCAAGATAACCAGCAGGCCGCCTGCAGCGAACAGCCACCAGCTCAGCGCGATCCGGTAGGGATAATGCTGCAGCCACCGGCTGGTGGCCAGCCAGGCAACAGGCAGGGCGATAACCAGCGCTGCCAGGATCAGTTTTAAAAATTCTGCTGACAGGATGGCTACAATGTTGGTCGCCGGGGCGCCCAGTACCTTGCGTACGCCGATCTCCTTGAGACGTTTTTCGACCGCTAAGACGGATAAGCCGAAAAGCCCGATACATGAAATAAAAATGGTCAGTAGGGCGCTGTAAAAAATAATCGCTTTCCAGCGGGCTTCTGCCGCATAGTTTTGTGCATTCTGATCTTGTTTAAAGGTATAGATGAACGGACTTAAAGGAAAGAGCTCCCGGAAAACCCTGCCAATGGACCGCACACTCGCTGTTTCCGTGCCGGGCCTGATCTTGATATACAACATCCCATAGTCGGCCGCATTCATAGTAAACAACTGAGGGCCTATCTTTTCCGTCAACGGTTTATCATGGTAATCTTTTACTACCCCGACAACGGTGTAGGCGCCACCGTTTCCAAAACCGTTTACCTGTTGCCCTAACGGCTGCGCCCAGCCGGTCTCTTTGACGAAGGCTTCATTGACCAGCGCCGCCTGCTTCTGGTCTGATGGGTATTGTGCAGAAAAATTGCGTCCTGCCGCAATGGGGATGTGCAACAGCGGCAAATAAGCGTCATCGATGGTTACGGCGGAAATGTTCACCTGTTGCCCACCGTTTACGCTGACAGTATTATTCAGGTAACCGCCATTCCTTACCGCAACAGCCACGATACCGGGATCTTTCATCAGTTGCTCCTTAAATAGGGCAGCTTCGCTGCGAGATAGTGGGAATTTGTCTACGGTGATCAGGTCTCGGTCATCATAGCCGAGCCGTTCCGAGGTCAGGTAACGGAATTGCAGGAAAATAGCCATAGATCCGATGATCAGCAACGACGCCAGTGCGAACTGGAAGACAACCAGGCCTTTTTGCAAAGAATTTTTGCCGGCCAGATTAAAACGGCTGTAAAGCGTCTGGACGGGCTGATAACCGGACAAGACCAGGGCTGGATAAATCCCTGCCAGTAAACTGGTGACCAAAAAGAGGATGATGTACCAGCTGACCAGCCTGATATTGAACAGGTAGGAAAGCGCGAGTACCTTATTGGACAACTGATTAAACACCGGTAGACTCACGAGTACGATCACGATGGCGAGGATAAAGGCGACGAGGCAAAGCATGAACGATTCACCGAGGAATTGCAGCCGCAGTTGCTGTTTCGTACCGCCGATCACTTTTCGTATACCGATCTCCTTGGCGCGTTTAACGGACCGCGCGATCGTCAGGTTGACAAAGTTGATGCAGGCGATCGCCAGCACAAAAAGGGCGATCGCGGAAAGAATATAAGTGTATTCGGGATCGCTTTTATCGGCCAGGGCTTCGTTCTCGTTGGGTACGGCCGTTCCCAGGTGGATCGCTGTCAGCGGTTCCAGGAAGTAAGAAATGCCGATGTTCTTCACTTTGAACTTGTGCTTAATTTCGCTGATCGCTTCACTGCCGTCTGATTCAAATACCTTTTGCATTTTGGTCTCAACGGCTTTCAGATCCGCTCCCGGCGCCAGGACGACGAAAGTGCTGAGAAAGGAATTGAACCAGTTGCCATTGTTTTTTTCGTCGGTGGCCGAAACTTTCAGCGGCAGCAATACCTGGAATTTGATCGAGGAGTTCTGCGGGCAGTCCCTGGCGATACCCGTAATGACATAGGGCTGGAAAAGGCTGTCTGCTTTCAGTAAAATGATCTTCCCCAGCGCCTGGCTGGTGCCGAAATACTTTTTCGCCATCTCTTCCGTGATCACGGCCGACCGGGGGTCACGCAGGGCAGTTCGCGCATCACCGCCGAGCAAGGGGAAATTAAAGACGGACAAGAAATTCGTATCGGCAAAACAGACAGCCTGTGACCGGATGTCGTTGTCTGTTTTAACGTCTGCCTGTGCCGGCTGAAAGCGCACGAAACGCTTTATCTCCGGAATGTTGGCGGCAAAGCGTGGCCCGGGGAAATAACCGGTATAACTGCCGCGGGATACGCTTCCGTCATTCTTTGTCGTTTGTTTATCGATGCGGTAGATCCGGCTCACCTGATCATGAAAACGGTCGTAACTCAATTCATCCTGGATATAAAGGAGGATCAGCATGGCGCAGGCCAGCCCGATGCTTAAGCCGACGATGTTGATACCCGCATACGTTTTGTTCTGCAGCAAGTTCCGGAAGGCTGTTTTTAAATAATTCCTTAACATAAAATGGTGTATTGTCTTTTCCGTGGCCCGGACTACCGGGATATCCGGGGACAATATTACCGGTGCAAGGGCGGATCGGGGTGCCGATTTAGGAAATGGTACCTCTTTTTTTAAACAGGTCTTGTACTCCGCAGGCGTTTTTCCGGTCAGTTCTTTGAATACCCGGTTAAATGTCGTTTTTGAATTAAACCCTGTATCATAAGCGATACCCAACAACGTGAGCCGGTCGTTCGCCGGGTCCTGCATTTTACGGATGACCTCCCGAACGCGGAACCCGTTGATCAGATCGTTGAAATTCTTGTCCAGCCCCAGGTTAATAGCGCGGGACAACTCATGCGGGGATAGCTTTAGTTTTGCCGCGAGCGTGGCTACCGTCAGCTCCGGGTCTTCATAAAAACGGTTGGCGGTGATCAGTTCTTTGATGCGTCGGCCCAGCTCCCTTTCCGTGAGTCGATCTGTCCACCGCAGGTCAGGCGGGTGAACGCCAGTGGGTTGAAGCACAGCGCCCGCCGCCATTCCCATCAATACAAAGGCGATGGCAAAAGCAAAGATGCCATTGAAAACCGCCAACAGGCACAGCACACTTAAAAGGAACAGGCACTTTTCCAGCCTACGGAAAGTAAACCGGGGGCGATCCATGAGGACCGGCTTCAGCTCGCCGTAGAACTGTTGGATCAGCCGGTAAGCCAGATATAAATACACAATAGCCCAGACAGCATTCAGCCACGCCGGCAGCCAGTAGCAGGCGACAAGGGTGCAGCCATGCAGCAGGTCTTTCAGCAGGAATGGTCGTTGCGGCCAAGCTGACTGACGGACATAAAAATACAGCGATACGCCGAGGGCCGGGAACGCAACAAGAAAGAGTGTGCTTGTTTTCAATAGCGCCGCCGTCAAAGCCAAGCTTAAAAACAGGTTGGCTTGCCGGTTATCGTTCTTTGCTAAACAGGAAAGCAGCGCGATTGTTAACCCGGAAAACAGGGTGCCCAGTGAAATCAGGTTATAAATGGTGCTATACATGGATGGCGTCGGGTCGTTAATGGCACAAACCCTGTACCGAAATTAACAACTTCTTCATTCATAAGTATTTCCAATACCGGATTATTTTAAAGCTGTAACGGCAACGTACACGATAAGTACGGTTTCGATCCAGGGTGATGCCGGGCTAACCGATCTGAAGACGAAAATATCATTGCCGGGAAGTCAGGATGGCGAGCAAAGGCATAAAACAAATGCCCACCGATCGGCATCGATCTGAGGTACCACACAAGCGAACATCAGGACGAGTATTATGAGAAGCTATTTAAGTTAATCAAGGGACAATGATGGTTTTTCGTTGGATGGTGTGCGCGCTGAAATAGCCCAGTGCGCCGCCGGAAAGATTGGTATCCGGGTTAGCCGGGGCCGCGTTGTTGCCATCGCCGCCGGCACCTGTTGACAGGCTGTACCAGTACTGGTAGATCACCGGGTCCAGGCAAAGCATTTCTACCGTCAGTTGGTCGCCGCTTTTAAGGTTACGCGCTGGATCGTCGTTGTCATTGCTAAAGCTCAGGCGGTTGTTCACCAGGTTGCCGTTGGTGAATTCGTCGTCGTCAATAAATACGGTCTCTTCTTTTTTGTTATTGACGTATTGGACGAAACGGTAAAAGTTTTTTGAGATGGCCGGGTCATGGTACCGGGTAAAAGCGTAAAGGAGAGGGCTGCCGTCTTTGTTATGGCCGTCCCCTCTTTTGACATAAAGGCTGTCAAAACCGACCGGCTGCGGCATGGTGCTGCTGGCCGTGAAAGTCTTGCCGTCCACTTGTACGGTCAACTGGTCGGTTTTTCCGGGAGCGCCCGTAAACGCGCTGTTCTGGCAAACGCCGGCGGAAGTTGGCGAAAGCGTTTGGGTGCTGCCGTCGCCGCTGATGGCCACGGCAGCGCCGCTGATACCGGTAAAGCTATTGTTTTCCGTAAATGGTTTGGTTTGCGAAAGGCTGACGCGGCAGCCGCCGGGCTCGTTGGTCAGGACCGCTTCGATCACGTATTTAGGGGTATTGTCGGGTAATTTCAGGTCAATGGCTTTTTTTCACGAGGTTAGTGAGATCTTGATAAGATGTCAAGGAGTTCCTGTTTTGCTGGTCGGGCGCCAGCAGCTCGATGATGGTTTCCCGCTACGCTAATATTCGCTTTTTTAATAAATGCATGACATAGTGTGTAACTTTCTGGTCACGATGGATATAGTCTGAAAAGCGATCCGTGATCAACTGCCGGAATCTTCCAGGCTCGCCAATAATATGTTGCCCGTGGTATCCTAACTTCTTCGATAACCGAAGCACCAATGCTTCCCCTGAGTCTTTCAATGCTAAAATAAAAGCTTTCCGAGCAACTTCCAGAGGTGTCAGGCATATTACTTTCTTCCTTTTCAGATTAGCTAACATGTATGCTTAACAATTCAATCTCACAACTTTCCGACTGATCCCTAATATCTATGCTTGACAATCCCCCCATCCGATATTTCTGCTTGATCTAAAAAACATTAATGCTTGCAAATCATGGCGAGTAAAACGAAAAAAGTTGGTTACTGGCTAACCGTTCTCACCCCCTATTCTAACAACAGCGTTGAAAATGCCTTTTTAAAGAAAGCGGGGTTCGTAAGTTTAAAAGGCATCACAGTCCGGCTGAAAACTGTTAATGTTTGATGAACCGCCGTATGCCGGACGGCACGTACGATGGTAGAGAGGACGGTAAGGGAAATAATCCCTTACTTTTTACTCGATTTAGATAACTTTTGTCACCTTTGGGAACTTAACCGGAAAATCCTTTTACAAATGAAATTACCAATATCTGCTATAGTTGTAGGACTTAATGAAGCACATCTACTTCGGGAGTCTCTTCCAAAACTCGCCTTTTGCGATGAGCTATTATATTTCGATTTAGGATCAAAAGACGATTCAATAAAACTCGCCACGGGTTTAGGGGCAACCGTTATAAAGCATGATAAGGTAGATAGTTGTGAGTGGATTCACGCAGAATATGCAACCAAAACTAAGCACGAGTGGGTACTAATATCTGACCCGGATGAAATGTTCCCTGATGAATTAATAACGGAAATTACCTTGCTTTTTGAAAATGGCACATTAAACGAAAGCATAGGCGCAGTCTGGGCACCATGGGTTTTTTACTTTAAAAATCATCGCCTTTTCGGAACTCATTGGGGTGGAGTGAGTCGCCGAATAATATTGGCACATAATAAACGGTTTGAATTTAAAGCCTTAGTACATGCCGGTAGAAAGCTGATTGGCGGCTTTAATGAATATAATATCGAGTACACCGGCAATAACTTTATTGCTCATAAATGGATGCAGAGTTACGGAAAGTTGATTGAAAAACACCGTCGATACCTCCGAAATGAAGGTGAGGCCCGGTACAAAACAGGCAGAAGATCATCAGCTAAAAGTGTAATGAAGGAGGCGTATCGCGCGTTTAAGTATAGTTATTGGTCGAGGCGAGGTTATAAGGACGGAATAACCGGGTTGTTTCTTTCTGCATTTTGGGTTTGGTATGAATGCTCAGCCCAAATTGAAAACATACGATACCAAAGAAAAATCGAAAAAAAAAAGCATAAAACTGCTAAAGCAAGCTTTAATTGATATCGCTTCAGGTACGATCACTAAAATGCCGCAGGATGCCCCTTTCACGACGTTTGAGTCATCAACTGATATAAAAGATAAGCCGGACTTACTCATGCTTGCTGAGAAGTGCGTGTAAATATTTAAATTGCGTTATTATTAAATCGTAACCTCTATGAGCTACTTATCAACTTTAACCCAAGCGATTTTTAGAAGAATCATTGGCCCCTCGAAAGATAAGAGCAATATTGAAGTAGATACGCCCTTAGCTAAGAGAAAACGACGACGAAGTGAACGTAAAAACGAGGTGAAGCAATCCCTTGATTATTGGGATAAAAAGCATGAGAATTACAAGTCTTTCTGATAGAAGTATTTAAGTTTCTTGTTCGAGTACCCGGTAAAAGGGCGTTTTAAGCAATTTAAACTGCTTTTGCTTAATTTAAATACTTTCAGCGGCATCAATGCCTCTGCCTATGGCCTCAAGAAGCTCTGGTGTATTTTTTTCCCTAAGTCCTTTTCTCAAACCCCTTTGACGGGTTCTATCCGGCAATTGCCTGAATTTGATGTTAGAACGTACGAGAGGCAGGCAGGGTAGATAATTTCATACAGGGCGCTATAATGATATCATTTGATGGACAGGGCGGCATAAAAGCCATTTGTAAACGGCTCATTGGTGCTGAATATCGACCTGCAAAAGCTTAAAATATAAGTGCCCTTGATGTTGTGCGGAAAATCAGGATATTTGGTTTCCAGATTTGTGACATTTGGTTTTTACGATTTTATAATGTCTGCTGTTTCTATAAAAAAGAACGTTATGCGTCGCCATCAAATTCAACAAGTTACAATGAATCGGTTAAGGTTAGAGTTCATCAGGGGAAATTACTGTTCACACCGCTTAGCGAAAGAACTCAAGCTTTCTACGATCACGACCTGGCGTTACCAGAAAGAGTTCGAACGTATCCAAGAGCATTATCCGGAGAAGCTGAAGGATATGGATTTTTATATGCCGGAGCCGCCAAGGCCGCATCGCGCCACACCCTTGTATGTGGAATTGATGCAGGTGCTCCCCGGTCTGATCCGCGCTGAGAAGCCAGGTACCAAAGCCAAACCGGTCTGGGAGAAATATCATGCCTTGTATCCCAATGGCTATAGCTATTTCCCCTTTAAAGATTTCTACTATAAATGGCTGGCTGAAAATCCCGGTTTTGAACGGCCCCAACTCATAAGTCATATACCTGATGCGGATCTGAAAGTGTTAAGTAAGTGGCGGCATGGCAATGACCACAGGCGCTGGCAGATCGCGACCACCTTACATGCAGCCTTGGCTGGCGCTAATGTGACGCAGATCATGGGAAAGGCCGACTGCGAACGTAAATCGGCCAATGACTGGTTGAATACTTACCGCACAAAAGGCTTAAAGGGTTTTGACTTAGCACCGCGAAAAACCAATGCCGGTGTCGTCAAGCGCATCTCGGAACGCAAAGAAAACCTGGTCAAACTCCTGCACGAAACCCCCAAATTGTACGGCATCAACCGAACCAGTTGGACGATCCTGGCACTTACCGAAGTGTACAACCGCATCTATCCGGTTAAGGTCAGCTATATGCAGCTATCGCATTCCTTAAAAGCCCTGGGCTACAGCTACAAAAAATCCCGCGATATGCTCACCAGCCAGGACCCCAAATTCCGCGAAAAAATCAATCATATCCAGCAAATCCTGCAGCACCTCGGTCCTAAAGAAAAATTCTTCTCCATAGACGAATATGGCCCGGTCGGTATCCGCATCAAAGGCGGCCGCACCCTCAAACGCGCCGACGCCTCACCCGACATCATCCCGGAAAAACAAAAAAACAAAGGCTATATCATCTGCACCGCCGCATTAGAATTGTCGACTAATCAGATTACACATTTCTACTCACTGAAGAAAAATACCTTCGAAATGATCAAACTGCTGGATGTTCTGATTGCGCAGTACGCCGACCAGGAAAGACTATACCTCTGTTGGGACGCCGTCAGTTGGCATAATTCCAAGATTTTGAAAACCTATATCGAAGACCACAACAAAGCAAAAACGCCCGAGATCAAAGTCGCCCCGTTACCCTCCTGCACCCAGTTCCTTAACGTCATCGAATCGGTTTTCTGCGGCCTCGCAAAAGCAGTCATCCATAACAGCGACTATGCCAGCACCGACGCCTGCAAAACCGCCATCGACCTCCACTTTGCCACCCGCAACCAGCACTTCCGGGACAACCCCCAACAAGCCGGCCGCAAAATATGGGGCAAAGAACTCGTCAAAGCGCATTTCAGCGAAACCCACCATACCCGCAACCGCAACGGAATGAGTGGCGCGAGACCAATCTGAGAATTACTTTTTAATCACCAAGTGCGCGAGCGCTGGATCACTCAATACACGCTCCATCTCCGTACCGGGATATCATTGACGATCTGGTCAACCAGCAGCATATCAGCCGCATTTCGAAGCGCGATCTTGCCGGCTATGGTTTCAACTTCAAATAGGGCACTGGCGCTCATGACGATCCTGAATTGGACCACTATCGCTTTTGCTATGAATGGGATTATCGTTACGATGAACCTGAGCAGGTCGAATTCTTTCTGCGCAAGGATGAGATTCGCTGTTTAGATGGCAGTCGATATCAAGTGTATTAGTTTTCGATTTATGTTTTTTTATTACACTACGCCTCAAGGCCGCGTGTATATTGAAGAACAGAGCGGCGAAATATGCTGTTAACCTGAAACACCCGAAGACAACCAAAAAGGATAAACATGAACTACGCACCGGCGAAAAAGATCGCACGCATCGAAAAAGCAATGAACAAGACACCCGTCAGGCGCCGCACTATTTATCAAATGGCGTCAATCGCAGCATGTTCCTTCGAATTTGGTTGGAGGTAGCCATCCGGTGCTTAACAATTGCCTCAATTTACGGAGCGGCTTTAAAATCAGCATGAGCGGGGGCAGTCTAATTTCGCTATCACGCAGAGCTTTCAAATCAAACTTCCATGACTTTAGCGTGTTTTTAAAGCTGCCGTGGCTTACTCCGCCGGCAAGCATATAGACCAGTGCCTTATCAAGATGGAAGCGGCTGGCCCCGTGCGCATATAAAAACCGCAGCATCAGCTCACAATCGGTTGCGGAACTATATCCGTGGCTGCAATTGAAAGTGGGATGTGGGGGTATAAATCCCCGATTGAGGGAATTTTTGCTACAAGGCTCGGACACGCGCCTGCGGTTAACCGGGCCTCGCAAGCTTATAAAATACAGGCTGCGGTAAATAATCTCGATATTTTGCAGTTCGAAAGCACGGAACACTTCTGTTATTACCTCGCTGTCGGTCAGCCTGTCATCTGCTTTCAGTGCCCCGATAATATCTCCGGTAGCCAGCCTGATCCCTTTATTCATGGCATCATATATGCATCTGTCCTTTTCAGATATCAAAATCAAGATATTGTTTCTCTATGAGTTGATCAACTGCAGCGTAAGGCTTCTTGAACCGCAGTCGAAGATGATGTATTCTATATCAGGATGGCTTTGTGCAACAACAGATTCAATACAATTACAGATAGTAACCTGTGCTTTGCAAACAACGGTTATGAGTGAACTTTTTAAAATAACGACTTTAAAAACATCTGATATTATGGCCGCATAAATATGTATTTTTGGCATTACGGCCTAATAAAGCGAAAACACAAAAAGGAATTTAAGAGCCATCCATGCGTAATTATATATTTATTTACCTTGCAATACTACTTTTTATAAGCCTAACCTCTTGTTCTAAGAAACAGTATCAAAACCTTTTCCAGCAAGAGGTACAAGCCGGGGGGGCGGCCGGAAACGTACAACCTTCTCTGCAGGATTATCGCATCAGACCGCAGGATATTCTGCAAATAAGAAACCTGCAAAATATAAAGTATATCGTTGATGTGACACCGTCCGACAAAACCGCTACGGTAGGCGGGGGAGGCAATGCAGGCTCCGGTGAGACTTTTCAGGTTGAAAATGACAGTACGGTTACCTTACCAGTGATCGGCCATGTCAAAGTTGGCGGGCTCACGCGGCCGGAAGCGGCGAGGCAAATAGAAGATCTTTACCGTAAACACCTTTTAAAGGACCCGATCATTGAAGTGAAGATCATCAATTTAAAGGTTACCGTCCTCGGTGAGATCATGCAGCAGGGCAATTATGCGTTAACGAAAGACAGAACAACATTGGTTGAAATGATCGGCCAGGCTGGGGGATTGACGGAAAAGGCAAATGAAACGAATGTGAAGATCATCCGCGGCGATCAGCTTAATCCGGAAGTGACGATCATCAATTTAAGCGATATCCGCTCCGTGAATGATCCGCGAACTGTTCTTCAAAACGGTGATATCATCTATATTGCCCAGAACAAACGGGCGATCCGCAACGAAAAACTTCAAAACCTTTCGGGTATCACTCAGCCCGTGTTATTGCTTCTCAACACCGCATTGGTTATTTTTACGCTTTCGCACCGCTAATGGCCTGTTCCCTTTTCCCAACCTGGGTACAATCGGATTAGTATTTTTGCTCAGTGGGCTCGGAAATACGATGCTGATGCTGCTGATTTCCGTTGTTTTCCTGTTGGCCAACTATGCGATCACCCTGATACTGCGTTACCGGCAGCCGGGCTATCCGGCATATTTAAAGAAACACAAAGTATAAAAGCAGGTATCAGCCAACAGCGCTGCCAGGTAATAACCTAAACAGGAGCCGAGCGCATTAACGCCCCGGGCCTCCAGGAAGACACTTTCCCGACAGAACGCGCAGCCTGCCGGTGATAGCCATATGTACCGACCCGAGGCAGGGCCCTATTACCGATAACCTTAAAGCCCGGCCGGCCGATTTATGACCAGGCAATCAATCATGTTATCCCCGGATTTAAAAGACAAAATATAATGACTCCGCACACTGGAGGCTTACCCTGGCTGGAACGCCTTCCGATAACGTCGTCGCTATTAATCGTTTTTTGAATCGTCGGTTTAATCCTGGCTTTATAGCGAGGTTTTGTCAACCATATTCCCTGATCTTACTGATCAGCGCTTCAAGCACCTGGATAGCGATTTGTTTATCAGTACCTTCCATTTTGTAGGTGCTGCTGCGTGCGCTTTTCCAGGAGAAATCCAGGAATCGCTCGGTGGAAAGAAAAGGGACGATACTTTTGAGCACCTGGCTGAAAGACCGGCTGATGACCAGCTTGATATCGTCAGCTGCCTTTAAAATGATTGCGATCTGGTCGACACTCAGCCGACAAAGCACCTTGTATAAAAGTTGGGGCTGCTCTGCCGGTGTTTCAGCACGCGGGTACCGGTAACGTTGTTGCAGGTTTTGACTGAATTCTTTCAACTGATCCAACAGTAGCCGGGCGGTGTCCCGTAACAGACCTTTTTCCGGATATTGCGCCAGGTTGATTTGCATTTGCTGCAGCAGCAGTTGGATCGCCTGGTCATGCTGCCCGGCGACAACTTTGATCTTCTCGCTGGAGTAAAGAGAGAAGGCCTGGTTTTTAAGCGCGGTACTGATCCGGCTGAGCTCTCCGGGCAACCGTTCCCTGATCTCGGACAGCGTTTCCGGTGTTAAAGCTTCAATACGGTTTTTATCAGGGTTGAGGGTAACTTCGGCCAGCTCATCGAGCCAGCCGAACGGATATCCGAAGGCTATTTCCTTGCGCATAGTACTCCTCCGCTCGTAAAAAATCGTTCTCCTGTTGAATACTCAGCAGCCGGTTGCAAATAATTTCCTGCAGTTTTCGGGCTTTCAGGCTCAGCATGACACTGCTGGTACAACCCGGTATTTAAGTGTTTTAACATAATTCGGGTATTTTAATGTATGCCCCTGCCAAGCCTGTTAACTGGCAAAAACTATCACATTGACTGGGGTAAGTAACTTCTTTTCCATAGGCCTTTCGGTTTGGCAGACAAGCAAAAGTAAGCGGGATTTGATTAGCGTAGAATACCGAATTAGTGTAAATGTGCTACTAAAAAAGTGGTAATTTGGAACAAAAAAAATGCGATGTGTATCATGTATGATACATTTGTAGTTTATGCAGCAAGGCTTGCCTGTTTTTTACACGCGTTTTTCTAAAAGTATTGTAGAGGTGCTTTTTGACGGTTTCCTCAGAGATGAACAAGGTCTCGGCAATTTCCCGGTTACTCATTCCGCTTCTCAGGTATTGAATGATTTCAACTTCCGTTTTGGTCAGGCCGTACAGGCGGGCATTATCTTCCAGCGCCTGCGGCGTAATCGTCGTCCGTGCCAGGCTCAACAGCCGGCGATATTCGTCCCTGGCGTTTTTAATGGAATGCCAGATAAATAAAAAGCTGATCGCTATGATGCCGGTATTCGTAAAAAGTACTTCCACAACCTGGCTTTCTTCCACAATGCCGAAAAAAGTCAGGGCTGCCCAGGGGCTGATGGCCAAATACATCAGGATTTCTTCGAGATATTGCCTGGCATCCCTGTTCTGCTTATGCTTTTTTCGTATGGCCCGGAACATCACCCAAAGCAGTACGAGCGCGTAAAGGAAGGGAGCGATCATGCCATATTTTATACTGGCATCCAGGTTGCCGTAAATGGCGTAAACGATGATGAAAAAGATGATATAGGGCGTTATCAAAAACAGCGGTACACCGAAAAGCGCATGCCATCGCAATAGCTGAAGATCGAAAGCCCGATAAAAATAGAAAGGGAAGTAAGACGCCATGAGGAAGCCGCTGCCATAAGCGGTCATTTCCTGCAACTGTATGCTCAGGCGGAGATTTGGGTCGGGAAACAACCCGCCGGTAATGTTATAAAGCAGGAGCAGCACCAGCAGCACCAGGTATAGTAGCCTGTTTTTATCCTCGGGCCTGAACAGATAGTAGAAAAACTGGAATATCAGCATTCCCGTTTCCATAAGAACGAAAATAAAGGTTACAATATGGATCTGTGTGCCAAAAACCAGCATGGACGTAGAGGTATGGTAGGTATTTAATGTATAGGGCTTATTGTTTTAGAAAGTACAAAGGATAACCCAGGTCGAGCCGGTCATAAACTTTAAAATTGAACCGTTCATACCAGGCCAGGTTTTCCCTGGTGGATGTCTCGAGAAAGAATACGGTGCCGTCAGTCCGGGCGCTGGCAATCAGCTCTAGCATGAGCTTGCTGCCTTTGCCTTGCCGCTGGAAGTCAGGATGGACACCGATGAACCATAGATAGGCCATTGGATCTTGCGTCTGCTTTGCCTTTATTTGGGCTTCACGGTTTATCGCTTTCCTGATATTTTGCAGGCCGATTGCCTGCCAGATCAGCCGGATGTCCAGCAAGATACTTGCAAACGTTGTTCGTTGGCGATGCGGATACAGCACGAGGGCGCAGGCTTGCTTATCTTCCGAAAGCCAGACGTCGCCAAACGAGGAACAAAGCTCAAATGAGTAATCCATCAATGCCGCTATCCTTTTTTTCTTTTTATGGTCTTGCCGCACGATATAGTTAACACTTTGATTGGTTGCAAACGACCTCGAAAGTATATTTATGACAAGTTCCTTATCGTTTTTTATTGCTTTGATCATAATATAATAAGATGTTCAAACATGATTGTATGCGTCTTTCGCTTCAAAGGCAGGCCGATGCTACCCGGGATATTCCTGATTGGAATGTTGTTTTTATTAATTCTAACGAATAATATCTCAAATAGTTGCTTAAAATGATATTTTTATAGCTATTAACGATAGTTAATCACGGGATTATCGCTGATACTACTTTATTGCTTAACAGGTCTGGCAGCAATTCGAAAACCAAACCGCGCAGTAACTTTACGACGTGTTGAATTCGAAAATGCATCCGGGATCTCACGGCGGCTCTTTGATAACCATCGTAGTATTAACCAAAACAGTCAACTTTTTAAGTGTTGATATTTGCTATAGCGGGGAACCGCACAGGTGTCATTTGTCATTGCTGTGTCCGGGCTGTGCCGAAAGTCCAAATACCGCCTTTCAATCAGGCGATACAGCTGCTGCAGGAATGGGTAAGGCAGGACAGCTTTATCGTTATACCGTGGCCCCCTGATCAGGATGTGGGTCTCCGCTGAACCATATATATGCATCATCAAGCGCATAATTCATGAAATCAATTATGTCAGGTCTGAAGGCAATCCCGGGTCGGTGCTGACGAAATAGCTATCAACCAGCCAGGGATAATTACGAGAGATGCGCCTTTTTATTGTCATAATGATCAGGAGCAGCAATGATCCTTATAATCCGCATCACAAAGAGTTTCTCGGTAAACTCAAAAACCTACAAATATTCCTGTCAAATCCACGCTAAATCCAATCGTAAACTCCTATATTTAAGCCACCTAACTCTTCAATCATGCAAAAACTCACCCGATTAATTTTCTCTTTATGCTTTACCTGGTCATTGATCCTTCCTTCGATGGCGCAGACCAATGCGCAAACACCTAAAACGGTATTGCCGGATCCTGTATCCGGCCCTGAGCCCGCTCCGGTGATCCTGCCGCAGGTGGTATCCATCAAGCCTGTTTATTCGGTCCTCTCCCAGGAGCAGACCGCGAGGGAGGATAACCTGTCGATCAATAACAGTAACCAGTCAGTCGCGGTGTACCCGGGCAACATCATCCGGTTTACGATCAGTAATCCCATGGCTTTTCTAAACTCCAGGCCGACCGATAACAGCAAAGTGGTGTTGTATGTGAACGGGGTGGAAATGAAAGGGATTGTCTCTGACTGGATGAGCCAGATCACGCGCTTGCAGATCAATTCCGGCCAGCTGCCGGCTTTGGGGAATACAGCTGATATCTTCATCGCTCTGCGGCGGAATGACAGCACCCGTGGTGCCTGGCAGTTTTTTTACGGGAATACCGGCCATTTCTATGACAACTTCGCCAACCTTAATGCCTCCATCGGCTGGCAGGGCATGTCCGAGCTGCAAAAGGTGCCCGGCGCACCCCGTGTCACCATCATCTATTACCGCATCTGGGTATTTCTCTGCTGGATGCTGCTTTTTGTCATTGTCCTGGGCTTGTTCGTCTATATCTGCGGGTTTACCGATGCGCTGAAGGACGGCGGCCGCGGCGGCGCCTATAGCCTGTCCTTAAGCCAGCTGATGTTCTGGACCACATTGGTGATCGGCGCTTTTATCTATACGCTGGTACTGACCGATATCGTCACCACTTTTAATACTTCCATCCTGCTGCTCCTTGGGGTCAGCGCGGGAACCACCGGCCTGGCTTACGTGATCGACAGTAATTTTGCGAAGAACAACCCGGGGGCGGCGCAGAAAAAGCATGAGACCTTTTTAAAGGATATCCTTACGGACGGCAACGGCTACAGCGTACAGCGCATCCAGGCTTTTGCCTGGAACCTGGTACTGGGCATGTATTTTATCATTTATACCATCGATAATAAGAGTATGCCCGAGTTTTCTTCGACCATACTCTTTTTAGCTGGGATCAGTTCGGCTTCTTACCTCGGCGCTAAAGGGCCGGAAAACACGAACGCAACGCGCCCGGTAGCTGCGGCCGGTGGTCCGCCTACTCCCGCTTCAGATTCATCTGCAACATAAAGCCCGGGGTTGCTTTAAATGTAGCCCAGTCGGCTTTGGCCTGTTCGTAGGTTTGCTGTATCGCCTGCTGCTGGGCTTCGGGCAATGCGGCGAAACCATTATTGGTCGTGTAGATAAGCTGCTCCAGGTACTCCACCAGATTATAGCACATGGTGGCTTGCCCGGTGATGAGCAGCTTATCCAGCATATCGCTGACGACATCCTGATCGGTGAACCAGAGCGTGGTACCAAACCCCGCGGCTTCCTCGGTGACCTTTTTGAGCGCGGGGCCGATCACCTCCTCATAGGTTCCGTTCAGCACGCTGTGCCTGGCGACATTAGGATCGGGGCCCCCGTCCTGCTTAAGCCGCGTCCTGCTGTTCAGGAAATCCTGTTCGGTCAGTTGTTTGATCAGGTTGCCGATCCGGCGGTAGTCGAAGGCGGGGTTATGATAAAGGATATTGTAATTGAGCCTGCGCACGACTTTGAGAAAAACGTTCATGAGCAGGTTCACCAGCGAGGTCAGCCGGTCCAGCAGCAGCGGCTCCATCCGGTGCAGGGACAGGTCCTCTACATGCAGGTGCGAAAGTTTATTGCGGTAAAAGCCGGGTATTTTTCCGGTCAGCCGGTCGATGACCCAGTTTAAAGCCGAGCGCAGCCGTTTTACAGCGAGTAACTTACCTATCCATAAGATCAGGGCGGCGGCGGCAAATCCTACCGACAGGCCATTGACAAAGCTGGGTTTAAACTGGGTAAACGCCGGGATGAGCAGGCCCAGCAGCACGATGCCCAGCAGCACGTAGCTCACCCGGTTGCTGACTGAGGCGGATTTGGCGACCAGGTCTTTCAGGGTCCATTTGTAAAAACCCGTTTTGGCCGCTTCGGGCGCCGGCTGGTAGGGATCCATATAGGGAGAAGCAACATCCGATACGATGATCAGGTCGAAATAAGGCGTCGGATCCTTCTTGCGGTAATTCAGGATCGAACTGATACCCTGGTTATCATAAATACCACCGTCCATCAGGCCTGTAGGTGCGTTTTTCTCTGCCAGTTCTTTAAGCCTGGGCGCCTGATCGTGCACAAAGTCGTGCGGCCAGAGAATCGGCTCGAAACCGCCCGGAAAGCAGGAGGAGGCAGCCATCACATCCCCCAGTTTGGCCTCTGCCGCCGTCGCGGCATCGACCTTCAGGTAAAAATTACCGCAATAACCGGCTGCCTTGTTGCGGAAACGGAAATCGCCGGCATTGGTAAATTCAGTCGTATTGAAAACGGCTGCCTCCAGGTGGGTACTGCCCAGATCAAGGTCGGCGAGCGTCGCTCCACGGGTCAGGTGCGTATCATACTGGCTGGCGAAGGCATTGATCAGGTTCTTGCGCTTAGCGGGGTTGGCCCATACCGCATCCGGGTTCAGCTGGCTGATCCCGGCCTTAACCAGGTCGAGGTGCTTGAGCTGACCGACCAGGAATTGATAGATCGTTTCAAACTCTTCCTTATGGGCTTTGCCCAGTGCATAGACAATGCCGGTGATCGTACCGCCCGAAACAGTAGAGATCATTTTTACATTTTCGAGCAGGGGTTTCCCCTGGTAGTGCAGCCGGTTCAGGTAGGCCATCGCGCCGAGGTGGTAGCTGGCTGCTCGATAACCACCCCCAGAACAGCTCAGGGCGATTCTTTCCAGCGGGTTTGACGAAATTTTCGTAGTACTCATCATTTAAAGTGTTAGTGTAGGACGACAGTGGGATCAAATCCCAGTTTTTTAACTAAAGTATCAAAGGCGATCATTCGTTGCGGCAGTTTAGCCCGGCTTTCAGATGGCTGATTGGGCAGCCAGTAGCAGAGCAGGACCGGCTGATGGCTGGACAGATCTTTGTAAGCAATAACCTTGTAATAGGCCTCGGGCATCGTCACCGAAAGCGCGCCCTGGCTGTAGCTATGCTGGGCGCCAAAGGTACCGCACCAGATCTGTACGCTGTCGGTCACGGCCTGTCCTTTAAAACCGGTCAGCTTGCGGCAAAGCTCTTCGGTGGCCAGTTCGGTACCGACGTTCTGTCCCTGGTATTCCATACCGGCATTGAAAGTATAGGTATCTGACAGGATAGCGGCATCCAGGCACCAGGCCAGCAGGATCCAGGCCTGGCAGTGCCCCTTGGCGATCATGTCGGGTGATTCTTTATTGGCGCCCCGGTAAACCATCGTCTCGTCAGGCTGCCCGTAGCCGGAGCTCCAGGCCGCAGGTATGCCGGTGCGGGGGATGTTCAGGGCTTCCTGGGCCAGGCGGTGTTCTTTCGTATAAATATAATAGGTAACGACCGGCCGGTGCGCCGAAGTATCAGCGATCGATTTGAAGTAAGGATTTTCCCAGAGTTTGCACGCGGGGCAAAGCGGCGAACTGACAGAAGGGTATTTCTGCTGCAGGGCGTGGACATAGGTGACGTCCAGCGCCGGGCTCTGTGCCCGTGTGAGCTCCGGCAGGAGGAATCCGGCCAGGAGGACAAGGAAGGTTCTGGTCTTTATCATTGTGATTGATTTACAGGTTGGTATCAAATAAGGCAGTCACCGCACGATCACTAAAATCGAGGGCTAATGCGCATTAAATGACCGAAGGCAGACAAAGGTTTTTTTCTCCTGCCTTTTGCTGACTTTTATTATCAGGCGCCGGTCGCGAACTGCACATGCATCGGGTCCGGGGTCTGGAAATGCCGGCCATCGCTCCAGCCATGTTTTTGCCAGATCGCGTACCACCAGTCCGGCAGGGTCCTGGTCAGCGGCTTTTTGTGCGGGTTATGCACCGGGTCCCAGTCGATCGCGATCCCGTAACTGTGCAGGGACAGTTTGGTATGATCGCCGGAACTCGGCCGGAAATTAAAGCAGCCGGCGGTAATGTCCAGGCGGTACCGGTGCAACCAGGCCCGGATCGCATCGTCCGTAGGGCTTTGCAATTGATCATTGGCATAGGCCCAGATCTCGTTCATCACCGTGGTAAATACCGGCGCCAGCAAGACATGCATCTGCAAGCCCGGATAAGGAGTCAACGCCCCGCCGTCGCCCTGGTAGTATAGTTTCCAGCCCGCAGGCGGTTTTACCAGCTGGATGTGGGCATGTACCCACGCTTTGTTTTCGGAGCCGTCGGGATTGGCGGGATTGCCGAACAGGGCGTTGATTTCCGGGTAGCCGTTAGGTGTGTTCATAAGGAAAGGTAATTGGGCTTAATAAATTGTGAATAAGTGATTTGTAAGCTAATTTAAACAATAGTTCAGTCAAAAACTACCGTAAAAACACGCTTTTTTTAATTATAGTTGCCACCGGCGCCGGCCGCTGCAATCCTATGCCGCGTTTTAATTTCGGATTTGATTCTTAAAATCCATCCATAAGTGGATAAACCACGGCATCTTGAACTCTACAGGCCAATTTGGATTGGCCACTTTCTTTTATTATAATCAAGTAGTTATGAATGCAAACGGATCGGCAAAGACGAGTCAATAAAATGGTTTGTCCAGCCATGACTGATCAAGCCATACTCCATCCCGTATAAAGCAACGAAATGACCATCGTCGTTCGCCGCATTTGCTTCAGATAATCCTTTGGCATAACTTGCAAGGTGCATTCCGGCCTGGCTATGATTATGCTCTGATATCCCCAGAAAATCCAAATGCTGCGTTCGCTTTGCAAATTGATAAGCATCTGCTGGTGTCAGTACGTGAGTGTGTGCTCCGTCTTTGGCGCCGTCCAAATACGAAGTATTTTATTAATAAATTCTTGTTGCTCAAGCGAATAACTGAGCGTACTCCGACAGCCGTAGGTATTGTTTGCGATTGCATTTCATCTACGTGGCAACTTCCATAAACAAATGGAAATCAAACTAACTTACTCTTGGTGAGTACCTGTTCGATCAATAATTTTAAGTTTTCCGCATTAAAGAGATCGTGCTTTAATAACAGATCATCCTTTAAGCTAAATGTGGTTGCCCCCAATTCACCAGCTTCAAAAGCATTTTTGGAGTTATCATAGCCTGTCAATAGAACGATCGGTATTTTTTTGTTTTTTTTCCTGATCTCTTCAATAAGTGTGATCCCTGATTCACCTTTGTCCAAATAATAGTCAATAAGGCAAAGTTTGATTGTTTTAAGTTCGTTTTTTTCACCGTTCTTGCCAAAGAGCATTTGTCTTGATGATGCCAAATCCCGGCTGGCCAACACATCTACTGTAGTCGGCTTACCGGCTATTATGGTGATTTTTTTTGCCAGATTTTTAAAATCTGAAATCAAAGACTCATCATCATCAAGAAGGAAAACTCTCATATATTTTCGTTATTAGAATACTTTTCCAAAATCAAATTTCCTGGCACATCTGAAGGCATCTTCCCGGCTCTATTGATAGACCTCAATATTTCTTTAATCGTCCTGGTAAACACTTTATCATCCTCACCCTTTACGACATAAAGATTTGCACCATTAAGAAAAGCATCCATTACATCATCGTCTTTATCTGAACTCGATATCATAATGACCGGTATCGATTTTAAATACTGGTTACTGCGAATTTCTTTTAATATCTCGATTCCGGATTTATTATGTTCTAACCGTAAGTCAAGGAACAACAAATGAGGGAAATTATGTTCAGTCAGATATTCTTCTGATATCTCGTCCAAGAACCTTTCTCTGAAATCACCTTCAGAGTCGAATTCACGTAATTTGCTGGTATGCCGCTTTGGCAAAGCACGTTTAACAAGGTCCCTATCATCCGGGTTATCATCAACGACAATGATATAAGTCTGACTGTTCATATATAAGTTTTTTTTATTTATTAGTTATTAACAAAACATGAATAATTGTACCCGACCCAACCTTGCTTTCCAGCCACACCGCACCTTCATGGGCTTCTGCAACACTTTTAACGATAGCTAATCCTAACCCACCGCCTCTGCCTTCCTCTTTTCTCCTGTTATCCTCAATTCTTTTTAAATCATCCGACTTTCTATCCGGGTTTATACGGTAATGAAGGTCAAATACTTTTTTCTGATGTTCTTCGGCTATACCGATTCCATTGTCAGTTACCTTAATATATACATAGCCGTTAGCTTGAGGATTTATTAAGTGTTTTTTCATTTCATCCGATAACTCTGCAGTTCGGATGTTCTTCAATTCTATCTCGATTCTTGGCGGCACATCGTCCTTCGCATAGGTGATAGAATTTTGAATCAAATTTTGCAAAAGTTGCGCAATTTTCAACTGATCTCCCGAAATTTTTGCTGAACCTGTGTGAATAACTTCTGCACTATTTTCTTCAATCGTTTTTTCAAGGTCGTTTTTCACCTTTTCAACCTCGTTATGCACACCAAAAGGCGTCCTATTTAATTTCCCACTCGATTTTGCGTAATTATTAATGCCATCGACAATCCGAATCATCCGTTTTGAATGTGTTTGCACCGCATCAAGTTCTTTTTCTGCTTTAGTGTTTCTTGAAGATGCATTCAGTTCATTTAAAGTTTCAGTATAAGCTGCAAGCTTCGGATGCAATTCACTCTGAATAAAATCTATGATTGTTTGAAAACCCACCATTTGTTGACGGGTCCGGAATGCTGATATGGTATCTCCCACATCTTTAATCCGTACTTCAAGTTTTCGTGTGAGTTCTATTGCCGCTTTTTCTTTTAATAATTTATCATCAAGAATTAATGACAATCTACCTTTTATCGAACGGATGCGCTCCCTGATATCATGCGATATTGAACTTAACAAAGCCTGTACAGACTCATTGGTAACCCCGCTCTCGACAACAGCTTCTGTCGATGATTTGGGTCGCTTTAGGCTGCTATTCGTTGGCAATGATGGTTTCGTGATAGTCTTTGTTTTGATTTGTCTCTTCATGATCTTTGTCCGATATAAATATTTTAGCAGCTTTTTCGTCGAGCCTTTTCATCAACTTAGGGTATGGCATGATCCACCCCCTTTTTTTGGCAACATCGCTATCTACTGGAATCATAGCAATCAGGCTTTCATCTATCATTTTTTCCAATCCATCTTCATCCAATGTGGCATTGTGACTGCCATGGTGTGAAACTTTATAAAACACAGTTCTTGCCAGAATATGCTGTATCGATATTGATTTTGATTTACTGCCGTCGCGGACTTCCCACTTGTAGTCTTTCCATGAAAGCCAATTACCAATTTGGGCATCGCCTGGGAAGAAAAGAATTTTGCCAGAGTCCACCAATTCTATGGCGATGACAAGACTTGTATTATTAATGCCATTGTCAAGATGGATCGCCAATCGACCGATAACGTTCAGCCAGTCAGTTTCTATCTTACGCCACTTGTTCTTTTCGTTGAAATATTCTTCAAAAATATCGACCTCATATTTTTTGTTTGCTTCAGAAAAAGTCCTGCGATACTCAACTAGTCGGTCCTGGGAAACTCCGATACCCTTTCGAAATGGAGTAAAGGCATCCTGAATATGACTATCATCGGGTAATAACGCCTGATACAAGTTATCGCCAAAATGCGATAAACCCATATTCAGATATGTTTCAGGATTACGCTGGGAAGGGTTCATCTTCTTCAGCAATTTCTTATCCTTTGGAGGCCCTAAGACGTAAAACCTCACCCCGGGGATAGTTTGTTCTCTTATCACGACCTTTCCAGGTAGGAGATACTTCTTTTTTATGCCATTATGATTTTTTATGGCCTGAAAAGCAAGAGCCGTGCGACTTTCCTTTTCACCAATATGCTCGTGGTTATTGACGCCAAACAGAGAAAAAAAGGATTGAAACGCTTGTTGCTGACTCGCGGATAGTATGTTTTCTGTATATAGTCTATCGTAAGCCAGTCGTACTATTTTGAATTTTTTGTCATGAGCCTCTTTCAATCGCTGAGCAAATTCGTCAGTTGGATCTTCTGTCCATGCCATCCATAGCTCGCGGATATCAATATCTTCAAACACATCCTTGGCCTGCAAAAAACCTGAAAGATGATCCCAATGTTCGTGTGTGGCCACTAGGATATCTATCCTACCTTTGGTCAGTTCTTTTATTTGCTGAGCGCGTTGCTTCATATCTTCTGCAGCCTCTTTACTGCTTGAAAGTACCCCGCAATCAATCAGCATATGAATTTTCTCTTCCTCTTTTCTATAATTAAAGCTCAACAAGAAGCAATCGCCCAAACCGTGGCGGAACATTTTAATTGTTACATCTTCCAGTTTCCTTTTCATCAATAGTCGGTTTGGTGAAGTGCGGCTATAGGGCCTGCAAGATTTGACGTGTCAATGTGTTCAATATAATAACCTTTGGCTTTCGCGTCTGCCGTTTTTGCTTTGTCATTTTCTCTTTTCTTAGTGAAATGATAATCAGTTTTACTTTTAGTTATGATATAAATGAACCTTGCCGTATTCAAGTCGAATATCAATGTACAGCCGGCATTATATCCATTGTTTGCTTCAGGAGTCTTTATAACTTCGCAAAATGAAAATACAGCCTGGTTCACAGAAGCGCCGTCCGGCCCTACGCGTTTGTTAAACACTACAGATGGTTTGATATTAATAGTTGAGCCTGTACCATCATCATTCAGATCAGACAATTCAAGTCCTGTATGGCGCTCAAAATCAATCTTAAATGTCTCAAAAACTGAAGATAGTTTTTGTAATTTCCTGAGTTCTGCAAAAAAGAACTTTTCAAACTTACCCGCAAGGTCACGGGTTTGTCGCTTGTCGTCAGAGTAATAATTCTCAGCTCTGACAAAATCCACAAAAAGCTTTGTGAAAGCAGTTGGAGTTTCCAGCGTCAATCCTTCATCATGAAGCCGCAGACTTTCCGTTGAAAGTGATTTTACGTTGACCGGATAAATGCCCCGTTTTCGGAACGCTTCGATAAATGCCAACCGGTAGCCATATACATCCTCTTTTACGAGGTCAAAATCAGCAGTAATAATCGCCCGCAAATAGTCACCGAATGTAAGATCTACGGGAGGACAATAATCCAGTGCCCTAATACAAATATTGAGCACAATCTGCGAAACTTTAGATGCTTCTTTAGCCAAACGCTTAACCAAATCCGGATGCAGCTCTCCCGGGTTAAGTATTCCAGTTCCATTAGAATTGATTCTGATCAGATCTGCAACCTTCAACTTGTAAACCTGGATAAACGCGTCGAAAACAGCAGCAACCAAAATCGACCCTCTTTCATGGGCCTCGTCTACCGATTCGTATTCTCTAGGATCTGGTATCTTAGGCTCCCATTTCCCGGTCACCTGATCACGCTTTCCAATCGCGTCACGCAAGGAACCATATTTACCGATAGCTTCTCCAAATTGTGTAGCAAGTTGTCCTAAGATATTTTCATTAAAAAGATTGCCCCGGGTTTCTGCAATTTGGCTTTTCAATACCTCGGGGAAAGTAAAATGCTGGAATAATGCAACCAGATCAGAAAACGCTTCATGAAAGGCCAAAGCATCCAGGTTATCGTTTTCCAGGAGCTGGGGCTTGATCCCGTCCAATATCGCATGTGTTACCTCGTGCGTAATAATATCATGTGACAGGCAGGTAAAAACTAATCCATTCGGCATTTGCCGACCTGTATTTTCCGTCGTCACTGAAAAATATCCAAATAAAATAGCTCCTTTATCCCTATGATAATAAGCATTTGCATCACGAATACCGTGGGGGTAAATCCTAAGCCGCTCATAGGTCTTCCCCTTATCAGGATCGCCAAGATTCCAGTTCCAGACCACTGGCCTTCCTAACGCTTTTTCAAAATTCTGAATGGTAGTCATCGCAATGGCATAAACCATCTGCTGGTGGAACTTGGGGTTACTTTCCGATGGATAAATACCATCAGTAGCGAGCAAAGACTGATCATTCAGATCAACAGGGGGATAAAACAACTCACTGGCCGGATCATAATCAATCACTTCAATATATTTACCAACGGGCCCAGGCGCGACATAGTCGTCCCATTGAACTTTCAATACAATATGATTTAATGGCGCTGTATCTAATCTATTCGATAAGCTAGGATCAAAAGCATAGCCGTAGAGCCTCCGATATACAGGTTTTTCTATATGTTGCGACGACGTACTCATTTACTGAAGATTTAAAATGATCTTAACTTACGTCCGGGAAAACTTAATAAAACACGAATCATGCTGTGATATGCCTAGATGCCTTAAAGTTAACTGGTATTCAAGAAAAAACAAAAAATTTAATTAACTAGTCGAGCCTTAAAAAGTCAATAATTAAGGGTTGATATAATAAATTGGTTGTTGTGTATTTTTTTGGAAGATCTGAACGAAGTGAAAAAAAAGCGCCCAAAGATTGTTTTTCCAGATATTCATTCGCGGAGCGCGTTTTTTAAACGTACACCCCTAAAACGGTTAATTGTATTATGGTCGGGATAACTCATCGAACTTAACCACATCAGGTAAACACTTTCTTTACAGGCTGCGGCCAGCTTACGGCTGGAATAGGTATTGGTTACATACCCGTAAACGAGCACCTTAAGCAACAGCTGAGGGTGGTAACTCGAACTACCCCGGATTTTATATGCTTTTAATAATGGTTCGATATTGAGCTTGTTAATCACCTCATTTACAACACGGACAGGGTGTCCAACAGGGATCAGTTCCTCTAATGAGGGAGGAAATGCAAGCACCTGGTGCTGATTGTAGGGTTTGAAAACAGGTCGTTTTATGGCCATTTATTTATCTGTTTATATATTAAAAATATGAAAATCAGATGATTAAATAAAATTTCAAGTAACTTTTTGATGATTTTTATCAAAAAAAGAGGCTGTACCTTGATTTATGATACAGCCTCAGTACAGTGAATTTGGATATCCAAAGGCTTGGATTTGAAAACAAGAAATGTCTTGTTCTAGCTCATAGAAGCTTAATTGCCTTTTCTCTTAGCTCTACGCTTGTCTCGATTTTTGGAATTCAGTTTTAGGTGGTTAATTAAAAATTCGCCTTCTTGTCCGTTTTCAACAATAGATAACTATAAATTATCATGCCTAATGAAAAATTCGTCGACTGGGAAAAGATAAATAACGGACATCAGGGGTTCGAGAGACTCGCCAATGAATTTGTCGCGAAAGAGATCGGCTTTGATGTCAAATGGCGTGCTACTCAGTTAACAAGGGATGGAAACAAAGATGGCATCGCTATCCTTTATTGTTATCTTCCTTTGGCCGGCACTACGGAAGAACAGATTTGGATGGAGGCGAAATACTCGCTCACGCAGCAGAACCTCAGCCGTTATAAACTCGATTCAACAATTGTAAGTGCGATCATCGAGGGAAACGTTAAGGAAATCATCTTTATCACCAACATCGAAATTGAACTGTCTGTTGAGCAAAAGATCAAGCAGGCCTTGATGAATGCGCTTCGTTATAACGAAAACAACGTAGCATTTTTTTCGAGATGGACCCTGGAGCGGTGGCTGCTGCTCCATCCTGAAATTTATCAGCGTTACTTCCCGGACGCACCGCAGATCCCTGCGAGCTTCTTCCAGGATCTCTATTGCACGGATAAAATATCCTTTCACCAGAAGAGTTATTCGATACAATACTTTACCGAACCATTGCAGCATTTGTATACGGATCAGGTTTACAATTCCTTTTTGAGGATTTTCAGCCCTGCCGATCAAACAGCTCGGATCACATCGCTGAACGCCGGTTTGAAGATAAAAAACAATCATTGGGTCACGGACAACAGGATCAGACTGAAACAGGGTATCAATACGATAGAGCTTGATGTGGAATGTGTTTTGCCAGCTGCCGTCAGCGGCCCAGTGATCCGCATCGGCGATCTGGAGCTGTTTTGTAACAGACCGGTGGAGATCAGCAGAAAGACCGCTCAACCGACCGTATCTATCGCATCGCAGGAAAATATTATGGCAGCCATCCTTTCCGTGGTAAGCGGCACTGTCCCAGTAAAGGGTTTTGTATTTCAGGAGATCCGCGGTGCTGGCGCTAACGGCAAGACACGTATGATCGAGATCATTGCATCCAAAGGCCTTAAAAATAAAGACACGATAGTTGCTGCATTTACAGACGATCAGTTAATGAATAGTCGCCTGCTGCTCGATGTGGTCCTGTCGGTTCTCTTTTATTACCTGGATTTGGAGTCGATCGACGTCGCCTATCTCCATGAGCTCAAAAAGCGGGGATTGTTTATCAGTTCCTATTTGGAGGATTTGGTAGGCGCCCGTGAACAGCCGGAAAAGCTGCATCGGCTGCTCAGTAAGTTCGAGGCTGCGGACCATATCCTTATTCCGCCACTTGCCCGGTTGAATGATAAGCTGATCCTGCTGGATGACCTCCATAAATTAGATGACAGCAATCGCCTCTTTGTTAACCACTTGCTTGTCGAAATTGGCAAGAGCCAACTGACAGGCCTGGCAGTGGTAGCAGCTAGGGAAAGCTATTTTGAATCTGCTGAGTATCTTTTTTTTAGAAAGAACAACATATCACGTGCCCATCAATTGGAACTGACCATAGATGACGTGCTGGATTCCTTTAAAAAGAACCAGTTGGAGCTGCCTGAATTAACAGCAAGGGTTTTATTCAGCCGCCAAAAACTAAATTGCCTGTTACTGATCGATCTCATTCGGCAATTACAGGACCGCAGCGAGCCTTTTGATGATGCCGGGCTTATTTTATTTTTCCGGGAATTTCTTAACGGGGACACGTACCTGCAATCTGTGCTGAACCGGTTCGCCAAAACGGACGCGGACCAGGACTTCCGGGCCGTTGTCAATGCGGTTTATCTTTCGAGCGGCGGTGTACTGCCTTCTGCATTAAAGGATCATCACAAAAAAACCGTTCCCCAGCTGATCCATTTTGAATTGATCAGGTACAGCCCCGATGGGCGGATAATACCCTATCACGATTTTTATACAAAAATATTCCGTGAGCGGTACCAGAACCGCTTTTTGGAGTGTTTTTCCGACAATGGTTATTTGTTTACCGAGATCGAGGAAACGAAATACCGGTTAATGTGCCTGTTCGAGGATGAAAAGGTTTCCATACAGCATATCGTCGGTCAGCTCCGGCAGTTGAGTGAAATGCATCGGTTTTATCCGGTGATCTACATTCTGGAACCGGTCTTTCAGCAGGAAAACCGGTCTGCATTCCGGGATAGACTTGGCGCGGCCACTTACTATGAACTGTATTTCATGTACGCTCGTGCCATTGGCCATACCAGTAAGCATTATGCAGGCAACGACGAAATCAAACAGATCATTCAGGAAACCGCTTTCCTGACTGACACCGATATCCGGTGGATCCGCATCAAAGCCCTTGCGGAAATGATGAATACCAGTTTCGAATATTTATTGTTCGATGATATTTCGAGGTATTCAGTGTTATTGGATGACCTTTTTAATGTTCTGATCATGGGCGGCGAATTTGAACAAGAGGCGCTTTCCGCACATCCAAGTTATATCCTGGCCGATGAGATCCGAATATTGAAAGCTATGTCGACCGATGATTTTACGGCGGGCGATCAGCTCTATTCCAATTTGGTGGATCGTTGCCTGCGACACGGATTATGGGATAAATCAGGAATATTAAAGATCCGTTTTGCAAGAACGCTTTACCATGCTGACCTTCCGCGCGCTAAACAACTGATTCAGGAAGGTATCGCTGAAAGGTTGAAATTCACGAATGATGTTGACGATAAATGGGTGATCATCGGCAATTTTGAGATCGCTTTTCTAATGGCCATTTCTGAAGGTCTTCCACTGAAAAATGTGCTGAACGCGCATGAGAGACTAAGGACGGACCTGTTTAGCGATTACCGGCGCGCCATGAATGCCCTCGCTGCCATTTATTTAATCAAAGGGGATCTTGCGGCTGCGTTGAATATTTTTACGCAGGAGGTCGATATCACCAGGGCGCCTAATCCGAGGTTCCGTGCGATCCGTTTGCAGTTATCTGCAGCTTACGAATACTTAAAGGGAAACACCAGACAGGCACTGGATCACCTTGATCAGCAATCCAGGCTTTTTGTACCATTGGGACAGTCCTATCAGGACATTGCCGCTCATAACATCGGGGTCGTAAATGCCAAAGAAAGAGCAAACCATATTACAATATACTTTGGCGGAACCAGGAAGGAAGATATTTTTTATATAGACGCGAGATTGTGGTAACTACCGGCATGGCTTTTTGAAACGGATGATCCGCAACAGCGCACGGAAGAGGAACAGAAAATACATGCCTAAGGGCCATTCTCCGCTAGTGATCTCCGTTAACCTTTTGCCTCTTCTGGCATAGGACTCATAGTGTGCAACGTTCTGGAGGGGATTGACCGGCAGGTTTTCCTGGAGACAAGCGCTTTCGGGTATGTATAGCATGATGTTTTGCTTATACCACGTCGGTATGCGGGGGTTATCCCAGAAGATCGGACGGATAATGTCATGGAGGCGGAAGCCGAACCGGGCAAATTTTTCTTCCCAGTAAGCGGGCCATTGCTCGTTAAGGTGGTTCTGGCCGCCCTGTGTGGGAACCGCTGCAGAAAACAAGATCAAGCTTCCGAGCGAAACGAGGCTTGCTATAAACTGTTCTGCCTTTTCCGGTGAAATGTGCTCCGCGACTTCCAGGCAAACAACGAGGTCATATTTTCTGTCCAGCAGGAGCGGCTGTTCAAGGTCAACTGGCAAAAACTCATCTTTGGTCAAGTATTGCGCCAAAAGCGCCCGGTCTACCCAATCCCCGTCAACACCCAGCACATCGGTGATGCCTTCATTTTTGAAGCAATAAAGAAAAGTTCCGATGCCGCATCCAACATCGATGACGCTTTTGGGATGAAACAACCTCACCAAGTGAGGTGCCATTTCCATAGGCGCGGTCAGGTTATGATCGCTTGCATAGTGTATGTATTTAGGTTTTCTCCTATGGATCATCACTTATCGGGTCTGTCTGCCAAATAATTACTTAATTGCAGTATCGGAAATATATGGCTGAATATGATTTCGCAATTTCTCGGCACTGGAATACTGGATAAACTCATCCAATTTAAAAACAGAGCCCAGTAATCCGAACGTATAAGCTAGTAGGGCTTTCTTTTCGGACTCGAGTTGGCTGAATTCAAAGATCTGACGTACGATGAGGTGATAAAACCGTTCCGCAAAAGCATAAAAGTTGAACATGGTATCCTCATAAAGACCAGCATCGGTCAAATACGCTTTTAAGACGGAAAAAACATGGAAGAAATCGTCAATATGTTTCTTTGAGACAGACTGCACAATGGAGTGCTCCCGTTTTAAATGGTGGTAACGTACGCCTGGAACGCAAACGAATTTGTCCGCATGCAGCATCGCCCGGAAATTGAAGTCCAGATCTTCATAAAAAACTCCTTCTATAAATTGCAAGGCATTTGATTCCAGGAAGTCCCTCCTGTAAACCTTATTGGTGACCTGTCCTACAATATTGATTTCGAGCTGATATTGAAAAGTAAATATTCCAAATGCAGTCCGGCCATTTAATAAGTGCCGGCTGTTATACTTGCATTTAAAGATGCCGTTTGGCCGGCTTTCGTATTCACGGTAAAGATCACAGGAAGCAATAACCGCCCCGGTATCTTCAAGTGCAGCCTTCATTATTTCGCAGAAAGAAAGGTCAAACCAATCGTCGCTGTCGCAAAACCCGATATACTTGCCCCTGGCCACCCGCAGTCCGGCGTTTCTTGCTCCGCCCAGACCGGATTTTTTCTCCGGGCCTATATAAACGACTCTCGGGTCGGTAAGATACTGCTGTATCAGCACATCAATATTTCCCGTTGAATGATCATTGACGACAATAATCTCTATTTCGCTGAGCGTCTGATGTGTGATGGATTCGATACATTTGCAAAAATACGCCTCGGTACCATCTACCGGGATTATAATGCTGATAAGCGGATCTGGATGCATGATAATTTATAGTTATCCTTTATTGATAAGTAAATTGCCAGGACCTGTATAGTCTAATAAAAGGGTATTAAGAAGGCTCATTATTTGACGTGACAGGCATGGTCATGTAAATATATGATTTCTCCAAAAAAAATATCGGTTCTTGTATATTTTCGCCACTTACTCTTGGCAGAATATTCTTTTCTACTGAATTAAATCACCATTATGACGGAAACACTACAACAGGCGACTCAAAGTTTTTTACAGCACTGCAAGTACGAGAAAAATCTAAGCGAGAAAACAATCCTCTTTTATAAACTGGATCTTAAACAATTCTGCGATTTCATTAAATTAAATGACTATCCTCAAATCATTTATGAAATCAACAAAAATCATATAAAACATTATGTGCGGGACATTTCCAATTGGAAAATCAAAACGATCAAGAGAAAGATTGCTAGTTTAAAAGCCATGTTTAATTATCTGGAATATGAAGATTTCATTGAAACAAACCCGGTAAGAAAGGTCAAGATTAATTTGAAAGAGGCTATAGCATTGCCAAAAGCCCTTAATAAAGAAGAAATAGAAAACATGATACAGCTAACCTACCAAGAGGTAGCTATTGTTCCTAAATCGAAATATGCTTATTGCGAAAAGATACGAAATGCAACAGTATTGGAACTGCTTTTTTCTACAGGAGCCCGAGTGTCGGAAATAGCGGGCCTTAAGCTAAATGATATAAATATTAGTTCTGGGGTTATTAAACTCAAAGGAAAGGGGAATAAAGAGCGAATTATTCAAATATGCAATCCCGATACATTAGCGTTGATGGTCGTTTATTGCGATCTGTTCCAGGGTAAAATAACAGCATCGGGAGGTTATCTACTGATTAATCGATTAGGGAACAAACTATCCGATCAATCGATTCGCAATTTGGTAAACGCTATTGCCATTAAAGCGAAAATCAGTAAAAAGGTAACGCCTCATACTTTTCGCCACTCTTTTGCTACGCTCTTATTGGAAAACGATGTCGATATTAAGTATATCCAATCCATGTTGGGGCACAGTTCAATCGTTACAACACAGATTTACACCCAAGTCAATGTTCAAAAGCAAAAACAACTGCTTACAGACAAACATCCTCGTAAAGAATTTATGCTGGCTACATTATGAATGCAGGATAACTGTTAATTATCAATGACCGAAACTTTTATTAATAGGACCAAAGAAGTCAACCATATGGTCGACCTAATCAGAAATATGCAAAATCAAAGCAAGATCTTATTACTAAAAGGTAATAGCGGTATTGGAAAAAGTGCGTTCACGAAAAAGGCCCTCTTTAATCAATCGTACAGGAGCACAGTTAAGGTCAGGGTAGATGATGCTGGTAATAGACTTTCGGAAGGAAAAATGATCGAAAAGATAGCTTTCGAGATCAATACAGCTTCACTGAGCGTTAAAGGCCTACCTTCGTTCGGGTATTTTTTCAATAATTCAGAAGGTGGCGTATTGAAAAAACGGGCCTTCAATATAATAAAGAATGCACTTTCCGAAGCTATTCCGGTTCTTGGTAAAGCGGCAAATGTCGGAGCGGATTTGATATTCAAATCAGGAAGCTTTGATTCTGACTATGTTTTCAATTCCAGTATTACAGAAATCATCCTGATCTTAAAGGCGTATATCGAATTCGCACTCAAACAGATCCCGTTGATACTTAACATAGAGAATATACAGATTATTGATCAGACCTCGGTAGAACTGTTACGGCAGATCATTGAAAATACCGATAGCACGATGCACGTTTGGGAATATACCAGCAATGCGGCAGTAAAGATCCCGGAAAGCGTGCTCTCAGAAAGGTTCACGATCAAAAACGTCGATTTTGAGATATGGGACTTGAAAAAGCTATCGTTTGAAGACTATTTGCAGATCATTTCCGGAAAAGGGCTGGACAAAAAAAGTTTGGATGCCATTTTAAAATATACCTATATCAAATACAATGGGGATCTTCGGAATTTAACTGATACTGAAGTTTTATTGGGTATAGACGAGAATGTAAAAGAGATCATTAATTTGGTCAGTGACGATAGTTTCAATCCAAGGGGTTTTAATATCAACAGTCTGGTAGAAAACGAGAAGTTCGTCCTGATTGCAATTGTAGCACATAATGCGCAGGTATTGATTGATGACCTCATCTATTTGACTAACGCCAAAGAGGTCAGGAATCTCATGATCGATGTTGACCTTTCCCTGGCCAAACTTGAAGAGCAAGAACTGATCCAGCGAAATGGTAATCGTATAAGCATCAAACATGATTCAATAACTCGGGAGATCGTTTCGGGAAAAGAATACGTCAGGTTATTGTTTATCGCCTACAAGATATGGTCGGATTATTATGCCGATCTATTGGAACGAAACCAGTTCTTTAAATATTCAAAAGAACACATCTTGTATCTATTGTTCCACTGCTACTTGCACTATTCGCCGGATAAATGTCTGACGATATTGGCGGACATCAAGATCATCGTAGCAAATGCGATCAGGCCCGACACTGCGGTCGACTATCTGGAATCGGTAAAAGAGAATTTGAAAAGATCGAGCCGGACTGACCTTGACAAGATCTATTCCCAACTAGTGGATATCTACTACGGAGCCGGTATTTTCGACAAAGCATATAATCTTCTGCCTGAGATACACGCCGATACGTCTTATAAAAAGATATATCACGCCGCGTTACTTAACCGGCTTGACCGCCATCAGGAAGCGGTTGATTATATCAGCTCGGTGCTGGAGACCGGCATAGGTAAGCGGACTGAGCTTTGCCTGAAACTTATCCTATTGATCAGCAAACGGACTTTACTTGAGTGGGATGAGTGCGAATCGATCTACGAAGATATTTACGGCAACCCTGCCTACAAAGAATTTTTTGAATACGGGTTCTTTCTCCGAAACGCGGAGATCATATTGCCGCTTCGCCCCAGCGTACTTGCCGCACAGGAAAGCGTTGTTTTCTTTGCTGAACGGAGATCGACCATTCAGTTAGCCCATTCCAAGATAACATTGGCAATGTTATACGCCTGGACCTCTAAATTTGCAGAAGCTCGACAGGAACTGAACGAAGCCGGCGAGTTACTTGACGGCAAGACGTTGGAGCGACACATCATTTTTAATAATAAAGCTGCCGTCGCTTTACATCTGAATGACTGGGATAATGAAATTATAGAAGAGTATCTGCAGCAAGCCCGCATGACCGCCTTGACCTCATTTGATAAACTGGCCATTTACAGCAACCTTCTGATAGTTTACACCAAAACCAATAAGCACGATCGAGGAGAAATGGTAATCAATAACATATTGAAAGTAATGGAGGATGAGCCCGATCACATTATGCACCGAATATGCTATTATCATATTTCCAGGTTCTACAAGAACCACAACATAGATCTTTATCTTTACTACCAGTTGGAAGCGCAGAAGGTCCATGGAGCGATGACCTCAAGCGACGATTATCATCTGTATTGGGAAAATCGGCTATTTGGTGCAAATCATGCCGTTGAAGATTATGCTACCCTACTGATCTATGATTATGAGCCTTGCTTTATCTCTTACTGGCATTTTGATATCCCTCATATCGAGGAATTATCATAAGCAATTCTGGATGATCGTTGTAAGCATTGTTTCAAACGTGTAACCGGTTTGCATAAAGGCACAAGCAAAAGTCCCGTCTTCCCCGAAGAAAATATCCGGACTTAATTCGATCATGGAAAATTTATTATCATCATAGCGCCCATCGATACGTAAATTTTCGACCTTTCCCAGCATTTGAAATATCTGCCGGGCTTGTTCGATTATTTCTACGGGAATCTCCGACGTTATTATTCTATTATAAATATTTACCTCATTTTCTTTTTTTATCTCGTAGCTATACAAGCGGTCCTTTAAGCCGCCCTGATCGTTATCATAGACAATCTCTACAGCCTCGCAGATTTTTATTTTATCCTTGCTGCCTGACAAAACGAAACTGATCTCACGCCCGAAAACAAATTCCTCTATCAGGATCTCTTGTTTGTAAATATCAAGCAACTCATTTGCCAATTCACAGGCTTGGTGACGGTCGTTTTTCAAATTTGTTTCCGCTATCCCTATAGAACCGCCCTCAAAATTCGGTTTGACAACAAGTGGCATCTTCAAATGAGCGATTTCCTGAACGGTGATAGCCTGGTTGACCAACACATGTCCGGGGCTATACAGTTGAAATTTTTTACAAAATTCCTTTGACATCGCTTTGTCTTGGCAAATGATGTTGGTATAGGCATCTGCTCCAATATATTTTATCTTATAGGCTTCACAAATAGATGGGATCAGTGCACGCCGGTTACGGGATTTTCGTCCTGACCATAGTGAAAAAACGATATCGATCTTGTGTTTGGCAATGTTATTAATAAAAAGGCCGGGATCATCATAGTGGATCACCTCACGGCAAACCCTCTTCAAACCATTTAATATCGAGTTAAAATAGGGTTCTTCTGTAAATTCCAGATCATCAGTTGCTAAATCAACATTTTTAAATGTCTTGATCGTGTCCGCGATCAAAACGATACGATTTGGGAAGATTAGGGTTTCCATGAGTAAAATTTCCTAAAATGAGATGAGGTAGTTGAAATATATGATTCGTAAGAAAAAGATTGCCTACCGTCGCTGTCGAATTATTGGTTCCGGTGAAGCGATTGTAGAACAGTTTAAGGCAGACCAAATGATATTGGCAGAACTCTACGTTCCAAGGATTAATCAGGCCCTTTGATAAATTGTAAGCTAATAGCTCCTCCGACGACATAAAGGAGATATTCTTTATATGAAAAACATTTTTGACAGCGCGGAAATTTACTCGGTCGCATCCACGGGAATGGAGCGCGATCTTTCGTTCCCCTATGCCCAATACGAGTGTTTTTAATTCTTGTTTTAATTTGATACCCCGTGCCTGGCTGGCCTGCCTGCAATCGAATACTTCATGATGAACGATTTTTCTTACGGAGAATTCCATTGATAATTAACAGTTATCCTTTATTGAATTGTCAAAACTAATATTTACGGGCAACTCCTCAGTCCCGGTGTTGCGGTTGTCGAACCGGTTTAACAGCAATCCACCTTGTCTCGTGAAAATACCGAAATCAATTTTGTCAGGTATACAGGTGAGATCGGTGTATAATGGCCTGATGAAATAAAAAATTCCAGGGTTTCGCTGACAGTACCTTTCCATCGAACGGAATAGTTTTCCCTGTAATGATATCCCCCGATTGAGTTCTTTCAGTTGGGGATAAATGTTTTGGTCTAATTGCCCGTCGTTACAATGCGCGATGAAGTGCCCCTTATCGTAGCCTTCCAGTTGGGGAACGTTTTTGAAAGAGCCCATCTGCCGCAATCTGTAGCTGTTTCTTTTCGTCGGATTGAATGCAGATTTAGCAAAAACGAATACTACCCGGGCCGCCCTGCCAAAAAAATCATCACTGTAATCGTCGGTACAGTCAAAGTACATCATGTAATTTCGATTAACGTTATCGTTGAAGTGGCGGACATCAGCGTCTTCGAACTGTAACTCATACAGTTCTGTCAAATTTTCAGACAAGGCCTTGCGAAGATATTCGACTGATTTTTCGTAAGTCGTGTTTGGTATTTCTGAAAAAATACGGTAATAATTCTTCACGCGTAAACAGGTTTAATTATCTAAATATATGAATTTTTATAATTCAGAATATATTGATAATTATTAGTTATCCGATGTTCCATTTCTTTTCATTAATATATAACAGTTATGACTGAATACTGCTGAACAATAGTATTTTTGATCGGATCCTATATACCGGCTCATTTAATGTGCATTTCGGTCAAGGTTTGAGGGGGCAAAAAAACTAATTTCAGAATTTACTTAATTGCTAAGTCGGTAATTTACGTTTTAGCTATTTTGTAAGTTGAAATCATAAGGATTATATTTTATTCTTTAAAATCAGCTCTAATGAAGCGTGGGCCTAATAGGTAGCAGTAAAAATAATATACTTATATAAAAAGAAAGAGGCTGTATCATAAATCATTTTACACTATTGGTGTCGAAATTAAATTTTGTTAAGGTGTAAATAGATCTCAAAACGTAATAAAAAAAGGGCAATTTCAAATCGAAAATTGCCCTTTTTTTATTAGTGACCAGCCGATGTCGAAATTTTATTTGGCCACTGACGGCCAATTTTGATTTATGATACAGCCTCTTTCCTTTAACAATGACTATTGCCTTGTCAACTCACTTTTCAATACTTATTGCGTGTACATCCTCGACAACAATCTCAGCCTTGCCCTGATAGTCAATCACCTTTCCCTGCACAGTAATGGTCTTATCATCTAGCTGACCCGCGAATTGCCTGGCATCTCCCTTCAATACCACTGTCAATAACTGCTTTGGATAAGCTGCGCCAAGATTAACCAGTACCATACTCTTGATATCTTTACTGCTAAATACCTTTCCGGTAACAGTAACATTATTTCCAATGTTATTTTTTACATCCTCAAGTTTGATCTTCTGAACCTGAGCAGAAGTGTTTGATAGCGGAGGTGCAGGTAACAAATCTACCTTAGTGATCTTAACCTTCGTATCATTAAACAACTTGTTCAGCTCCCCGGCCAACCTGATACCAGCCTGGTCAATCCGCAAATGGACGGTTGGAATATACTTCTTATAATAAGCTTCATCGATATTTTGACCTGATTTAACATCAGCGTAAAGCTCGGAACTGATCCGGTAACTCTCCCAAAGCCATTCCATCGGGCTGTCAGCCTGCCATTTCTTAATTTGCGCATCATTGGCCCAGTCATATTGTTTTGCAATTTGCTCCTCGCTTAATCCTTCATGATCGATCAGCTTGCTATCCCAAAGGCTGTGCAGGTTAGTCCCTGCATTATCGAAGCGCAGCTGGATCGTGTTGCCGCCTTTATCTTCGGCACGGCTGATATGCATCGGTTGATGAGCGTCACCGACTAAATGGATCAGGTATTTAAGGGCGCTGTTCTTTTGATCCGATGTCGAAGCCAGGTCTTTTAAAATAGCTTTCTCCTTAAGTATGGCCCCGTAAACATTATCATTGCTTTGCTGATTAACATACTCCACAAATTGCTGGTGGTTCAGACCCAAAGGCAGGTTTAAAAAGTGCCATTTACCCGTTGTCGGGTTGCGGTGATCGTCCGCCCATGTACTCACATCCGCCATGCTTTCACCTCTTAAATAAGCAGAAACAGCATAGGCTGTATTTGACGTTAAATGCTTTTGCGCTATAGCCGCCACAGCCCTGTGCCCTTTATATCCCCAGGAAATCAAAGCTGCTGATAAGGCTATCAAGGTAATTGATAATACTTGTTTTCTCATGTGGCAAATGTAGGAAAGCAAATGACAGGTGGAGATCTTTATTTGAATTTTGCTAACTAATTTAGTATAGTCTTTGTGAAATCACCAGTCACGACCGCAAGAGTCCGGATAAGGGTTTAAAAGTCAGGTTGTGACCAAAGTATTCTGATTACGCTAAGTGCCTGTTTATCAAATACGGCCCGCAGGTTTGATTTGCCAGTTGGGTTTGGTAAGTTTAGGTATCCAAACTGAATGATCATGAAAAGACTCCTTATCATGCTGTTCCTGGCTGCCGGAACGCTATTGTGTCATGCAAGCTTTAACTTACCTGTTAAGACCTCTAATAACAGTTTCGCTACCTGCAAGGGAGAGAGCCCATGCAGAGCCTGCAGGAACTGCAAATACTGTAAACGTTGTGCAAAGCAGGGGCTGACATGCGGGGTTTGCAAAAAATAGGCTGAATGACAGAACCGGCTCCCCGGCAAGCCGCCCGGGTTGCCGGGTAATCGTTGTCCAGGCTTCAGGAGCTGGACCGGAAGAACCTGTCATCGCCCGCTTTTCTTAATCGAGGCATAGGGAAAATGCCATAGGCTGACGGTAATTATTTCCGGTTACCTGTCTGCCAGGTCAATCGTAAATCCAGTCCCACACTTGTTGCAATTGCCTTATTGGAAGCCAGGTGTATTCCAGGCTGATTAAACCCTTCCTTTAGTTCTTCGCCGCAGCCTGGTATGCATATTTGTTCAGGATATAGATCGTTAATGGCTTCAGCCTGCGTTCCCGGTGAATCGGGTGAAAGCCGCCCGACGTATAAAACTCGACATCTCCGTCGATTTTAGAATACCAGACATGGCCCAGTGCCCTTTGTGTCAGGGTATCCGGCCTGGTGATCTTTTTGAAATAGGTCATTTGAAGGCTGTCCATCCCGAAAACGTCCGAACCGGTTAATTTCTCCCGGCAGGAAATTGACCGATAATGGTCCCCTGCCCAACACATGCACTGTTCCTTACTTTTCTTTGCGTTCCAAACCCAAAATAGCCCTCCTCCTGAAGTACAAAGCAACAGCAGTAATATAACCGCATTTCTTAACCTGGGATTTCGGGACATTTTAACCGGGTCGGTGCGAAGCGCCTGATTAAGCGCAGCCTCAGCAGCACGGCCAGGCAACTGATTGGTCGTCCCTGCGGGTACACCCGGCGTAGTCAGGATAGCTGATATTTCCCTTTCTTCCCCTGTTTTTTCTTCTTTTGATGTCCTTTCCGGCAAATTCATTTTTCCGGCTTCGGATTGATGCATTCTTTCCAATTCGGCATAGGAGCGGTCCCACGCGTATGGTCGGGGTCTGAAGTCGATCAGCCAGGCCAGCAACTCGATGTTTTTTTCCTGAGTTCCGGAGGTATCCCCCTTTAAAAAGTTATCAAGGGTTTTGAATTTCGCTGCTTTATGGTTTGTGATCGCCCGCATATAGGCAGCAGCATCTTCGCGATACCCAAAAAATTGCCGGAGTATTTTTTCATCATGACGGTGGTCATAACGCGCGGTAAAAACAGCCATACATTCCTCCCGCAACCTGCCGGGCGTGGTATGGACCAAATTGGGCGAGAGCTGGTTCGCCCTTTTCTTTTCGTGATAGGTCAGCAGGACTTGCTTTTGATAATCAGCAAACATTTTCCAAAAAAATTTAAAGTAAAACTAACGGAATTTTCGGAATTCCGGCAGCATTTACGGAATCCTGCCGGAATGAGCGGAATTACCGGAATTCCTTGCTGCAAAGCGGTTTAGCCCGCTATACATTTGCTTTCGAAATCAGACGGGCATCCCGATAGCTACTGGAAAACCTACCCGTCAGGTTTCAAAAAAAGAGCAGCGAAAGCGGCAGCCGCTAACCGGCTTGGGAAGCGGTGACCCGGCTTCCGCGACCGTTGCTCACCCTTCCCAAAAAAATGTAAGAAGCGCTTCTTACGCAGTTTGCCAGGCCCGGGACCGATCCCCCCGGGTGCCGGCCATTAGCTTACTTATTTAAATTTTTCAGGAAAATGTTTAATCTATTCTTCGCAATATTTATGGCATTCGCATGCCCTGCACATACCTCCCACACCGGCAACAGTACCGGAACAGTAACCATCAATGCCGACAGCGGCGGAGATAACGGGCACCTGCCCCCTCCGCCACCTCCGCCGCCAGGCGGTTTTTGATCCCGAACGAAGAGGCAGGCCGAAAGGCCTGCCTTTTTTAATGCCCCGTGATCTTACTTCACAGCTTTTTCCTACATTTATCTCCAATGATCACCTTAAAAAAGCTGTCTTATGGCCCGGGCCTCTGCCTGCTGATACTGTGTTCCTGCCGGGAAGCCAAACGGCCGGCACCGAAAGCCAGCTGGGATACTTACCGCAAAGCCTATGCTTTCCTTTCCAGCCGGCCCGATTCCGCTTTTTATTATTTCAATGAAGTCGTATCTGCTTCCAAAGACAGCCAGCAGGTCGCCATGGCCTATACCAACATGGGCATGATCCAGTCGGAAGCGGGGGATGATTTCGGTGCGCAGGAAAGCCTGCTGCTTTCTTTGAAGTTCCTGAATGAAAAGGATAGTAAAGACCACAGCAGCCTGGTCAATGATTACAACGAACTGGGCATGACCAGCTTCAACCTGAAAAACTACGATGCTGCGATCAGCTTTTATGACCGCGCGCTCGCTGCCACTACCGATGAGCAGCTGAAACTGGTGATCCTGAACAATAAGGCCAATGCATACCGGGAACAAAAAGCGTATGGTCCCGCGCTGAACCTCTATAAAACAATTACCGGGCAAACCAAAAAAGAAGGAACTGCTTATGCACGTGCGCTGACCAACATGGCCGCCACCCGATGGCTGAGCGACCCGCGTTATGATGCCGCACCCGAGCTGTTAAAAGCGCTTGCGATCCGGGTGAAGGAAAAAGATCAATGGGGGCAGAACTCCAGCTTCGCACACCTGGCGGATTATTATGCCCGCAGCCACCCGGATTCCGCATTGAACTATGCCCGCAGGCTGTACGCCACCGCGCAGCTGCTCCAAAGCCCGGACAACCGGCTGGATGCCCTGGAAAAACTCGTCAGGCTGGCAACCCCAAAAGAAAGCAGGGCCTTTTTCGTAAAATACCGGGAGCTGGGCGATAGCATACAGGCCGCACGAAATGCCGCCAAGAACCAGTTCGCCCTGATCCGTTATAACGTACAGAAAGAGCGGGCAGATAAACTCAAACTGCAAAAAGACAATACGGAAAAGAACTACCAGATCGACCGGCAAAGGCTCATCATTACAGGCTGCCTCGCCCTGATCCTTTCCGGGACTTCTTTTATCCGCTTCTGGTTCCGCAAACGGAAACAGCAGACCGAAATGAAAGCACAGCAGGCCATCAGGGAAAGCGAGCTGAAAACCTCAAAAAAAGTGCATGATGTCGTCGCCAACGGCCTTTACCGGATCATGAAGGAAGTGGAAACCCGGCAAGACCTGGATAAAGCCACCCTCCTCGATAACATCGACCACCTCTACGAAAGGTCCCGGGATATTTCCTATGAGGGACAAACGGCACAGGCGATACCCTTCCATGAACGCCTCGCCACCATGCTGAATTCCTTTGCCACAGACCAGATCCGGGTGCTGTCCGCAGGTAATACCGAAAGCCTCTGGGAACATACCAATTCTACCCAGCAGGACGAACTCTGGCATATCCTGCAGGAGCTCATGGTCAATATGCGCAAACACAGCCAGGCAGCAAACGTAGCCCTCCGGTTTAACGCCGGGAACAAAAAGATAGCTGTCCATTACACCGACGACGGTACCGGCATCCGCGGTACCCTGAAAAAAAAGAACGGCCTGCGGAATACGGGAAACCGTATCAAAGATATAGGAGGCGAACTTATCTTTGACACCAGCCAGGAAAAAGGCCTGAAGATCCATATATCCTTCCCGGTCATCTAAAAGCTGTATGATGTTTAAAAACGTATTGATCGCCGAAGATCATGAAAGCGCCAGTATTTCCATCAGGAAAACCCTGACGGACCTCGGGGTTCCGACCCCCGATTTCGCCTATTACTGCGACGAAGCCCTGAAAAGGATCTCTATTGCCAATAAGCACAACCGGCCCTATGAGCTGCTCGTCACCGACCTGTTCTTCGAACCCGACGACAACCCGCAGCAGCTCCCCGGCGGAGAAGCGCTGATCGCAGCCGTCAGAGCCGCGCAGCCCGACCTCCGGGTACTCGTCTTTTCCGCAGAGCATAAAGCCGGCGTGATCGAACCCCTGTTCGAAAAACTGAAGATCGACGGTTATGTCCGCAAGGCACGTCATGACGCCCAGGAACTGCGCACCGCGATCGAAACCATTTTTGCAGGAAAAGTACATTACCCCACACACCTCCGGCAGGTCACAGCCCGAAAGAATGCCTATGATTTCACAGAACTGGATATCATGATCATTTCGCTGTTGTCGCAAGGAGTATTGCAAAAGAATATTCCGGATCATTTACAGCAAAACAATATGGTACCCTCTGCTTTAAGCAGTGTGGAAAAGCGGCTGAAACAAATGCGGGACGCCCTGAAATTTTCGAAAAACGAACAGCTCGTGGTTTTTTGCAGGGATATGGGCATCATCTGAAATCAGGCGTTTGACGCAATTGATCCTGTTAATGATACGATAAAAATAGCAGGGGACGCAGCATCGCGCCCGTCCCCTGTAACCTAAACCTTATCACAAATCGGGCCGGACGGCCCTTTTCTTTTGCTAAGGTAAGCAATTGTATATGTAAATAAAACCTTTTACCTTTTCCTTGCCGAAGGGGAATAGTGACGCAAGGATTTCCTTCATTGAATTGTCTTGTCCTGAAATAGCTTGTCAATAAAGACAAGAAAATGAAAGCAATTCCAGGGAAGAAAAAGAAAGTAGCGGCTGTCGTGAGACGTAAGCCATTTGACAAGGTCGAAGAAAAAACTAAAATTAAGATCGTTGAAGAGATAAAAACCGGGATGATCAGTTTCCTGGGGGCAAGTCGAAAATATCGGGTTCCAAGAAACACGATAAAAGCATGGGCTGGTAAGCTTAATTTGACTACTTTGCTAAATGCAGACAACTCTTCAGCGGACCCAAAGTCAGGAATCAAAGTTACTCATCAAGAAAATACATGAGCTTACCAAAGCATTAGAACTATCCCAATTGAAGAATCTTGCTTTGGAAACAATGATCGAAGTAGCGGAAAGTGACCTTCATATCAAGATCCGAAAAAAGCGTGGTACCAAACGGTCTTAAGAATGCGGCAAAAGCGACCAGAATATACCCTGGTAGCTATTTGTGCAATGTTTGGTGTCAGCCGTCAGGCTTATTACTTAGCTCATCATAATGCGGCAAGGACGAGTATAGCACATATGGTTGTGTTGATATTGGTGGGTGAGTTCCGTGCTGCTGTTCCTATGCTGGAAACCAGAAAACTATTGCATCTGTTCATTTCGGAGATGGAAAAACATGAGATAAAGATGGGGCGAGACTTGCTGTATGACTTATTACGCTTTCATGGACTATTGATCCGCAGGAGAAAGCGCATGGTTAAAACAACAGATTCCCATCACTGGCTAAGAAAGTATTCTAACCTGATTGCGCATCTATCCTTGTCAAGCACCAGAGCAGCTCTGGGTGAGCGACATCACCTATATACGTACACTGGAAGGCTTCAGTTACCTGAGTCTGATCACAGACGCTTATTCCAGAAAGATCGTTGGACATGCCCTGAATCCCAGTCTGGAAGCAATTGGCTGCATTGCAGCCCTGGAAATGGCAGTAGACAGTAGAAAACGGATATCTCCATTTATCCTGATGCATCATTCTGACCGTGGAATACAATATTGCTCTCAGAATTATACAGCCCTGTTAAACGAGGATAGGATCGCGATCAGTATGACCCAAAGTGGAAGCTCCTATGAAAATGCGCTTGCCGAGCGCGTTAATGGAATTATCAAGAATGAATTCTTTCCTAAAAAGGTTTATCAGAACCACAAGGAGGCAAAGAAAAGTATCGCAGTGATCATTGGCCATTACAACGAGCGGCGCCCTCATGCAAGCTTGAATTATCATACGCCGGACCAAGCACATGGCATGTCTGGTGAAATTCAAAAGCGTTGGAAGGGATATTCGCGCCCTAAAAAAGGAAAGGAGGAAAATCAGGTTATCAACATTTGAGAGCGTGTGGGCAAAAAGAAAAACGCATTAGGATACGGAAAACTGAAGGAGTTTCCCACATCCTAACACGTCAATAATAACGATAAGGGGAAAGCTTTCAGCTATTAAGAAAATAAAAAGCGTACCCTTGTAAAGTAAAATCAGGACTAGGGAATATTGGTGTAAACTAATTCCAGTATTACTATTCAAAAACGACAAGTAAAACCAGGACGAGACAAATCCTGGAAATTCCGGACTCGTTGACCAATGCGTTCCGGAGAAGAGTTCAGGGCGTTCCGATACACTTTGATCATGCTATCCGCCTGAATTAGATACTTTAATTTAATATTCATTAACACAACCCGTTGCTCAAATGAGCACGGAAGATCATGGCCAAGTATGCCGGAATATCCAGCGTAGGTCGGCTATGGACGCCTCAGGATGCGATATACAAACGCCTTCTCGGGAATCCAATTAATTGGCTAGAAAAGAAGGGGATCGAAACTTCTTTGATAGTGCTAATCAACTCTGGAATGAGGTTATGGATAAATAAGTTGTAATAGCCACTATTTGATCTGACAGTTGTGTGTTTTTATAAGTTGCCAGATTTGATTTGTGAATATAGTTTTTTCTCGTGTAAATGCATCGACACAGATTCTTCAGAGCCCTTTTTGTGAGGGCTCTGAAGAATCTGGTCATCGGCGAGCCTCTCCAATAACTTTTCCTGTGCCATTGGTATACTGTCGATGAGCGTTTGCATGGGCGTTTTACCAAAGCAGTATTTCCCGCTGTGTGTCCGTTCATTATTATAATTGTACATCCATCTGTCCAGATCTGCCTGGAGTTCAGCTATGCTGCGATAG
>NZ_QGHA01000018.1 GCF_003148845.1 Mucilaginibacter oryzae
ATGCAGGAAACATGCTTTGCCCCGAAGCGGAAAATCGCGTAATGTAACCTGATCAACAAATCCTTTGGATTCCAGTTTGTGACCCTCATACTCACCCGGGGGACGGTTTCGCTGGTCAAGATATAAATGATAGCCATCAGTTTGTTGCTCGATACGGATAAGTTCGAATTGTTCTACAAGATTTGAGGGTAGCAGCAGTTTTAATAGTTCGGTTTCCAAGATTATCTTTTAAGCTAACTAAACTATCAAAATATCTACAGCCCCCCAACTTTTTTGCTTGATCCGTTTTGTCACCTTCGTGGTGAATTCAATAATAAAGGCCTGTAAGTTTTTAACTTACAGGCCTTTGTAGTTAAGGTATCGTAGTCCATAGGGGAATCGAACCCCTGTTTGAAGAATGAAAATCTCCTGTCCTAACCCCTAGACGAATGGACCATTTTGGGGAATCCCGGCAAATCTACATTACTGCCTTATTGCCGGTAATTTTTTAATAAAAAACCCTCCGAGTTTTTCAGAGGGTTTGTAGCCCGTAGGGGAATCGAACCCCTGTTTGAAGAATGAAAATCTCCTGTCCTAACCCCTAGACGAACGGGCCATTTTTTTTAAGATGTTTCCCTTGAATTGGGATTGCAAAGATAGATATTAGGTGATAAAATCAAAATTTTTTTTCAAAAAAAAATAAACATCCTTCAAAAGTGCTTGTTTTTCAATGTTATAAATTAAAATCGACCGCGCACACTTGCAATTTGTGCAGGGTTAAAGCTATCTTTATTCCATAAAACAATCCAACTATTTATGAAAGCTATCTGGAATAACCAGGTCATTGCCGAAAGTAATGACACTATTGTTGTTGAAAATAACCATTACTTCCCCAAAGAAAGCGTTAAAACTGAATATCTTCAAGAAACCGATATCCATACCACCTGCCCCTGGAAAGGCAAGGCGTCGTACTATACCCTTGTGGTTGATGGCAAAGAAAACCAGGATGCCGCCTGGTATTATCCCGAGCCTAAAGAGGCTGCGGCAAACATTACCAACTATGTGGCGTTTTGGAAGGGAGTAAAAATTACCGAATAAGCTATGAAAACTTACGATGCTATTGTGATTGGCGCCGGCCAGGCTGGTGCGCCGCTGGCTAAACGGCTGGCCGGCGCCGGTTTGAAAACCGTGATAATTGAAAAGCGGTTTTATGGCGGCACCTGCGTTAATGACGGCTGTACGCCTACCAAAACCATGATAGCATCGGCAAAGGCGGCCTATATGGCTGCCAGAAGCCATGAACTGGGTGTGCCGGTAAAAAAGTTTTCGGTTGATCTGGCCGCGATAGTAAAACGCAAGAACGATATTGTGCTTAAATCGCGCAATGGCGGGCTCAAAGCCGCCGGGAAAACACGCAACCTTGATGTGGTTTTCGGCGAGGCCGCTTTTACGGGCGAGAGAACAGTTAAAGTAAAACTGAACAGCGGCAAAGTGCAAACATTTAAGGCTGATAAGGTTTTTTTAAATCCGGGAGCACTGCCGGTTATTCCTGATATTGAAGGGCTGAACGAGATTAAGTATTTAAACTCAACTACTATACTTGATCTGGAAGAAGTGCCCGAACACCTGCTGGTGCTTGGCGGCAATTATATCGGCCTGGAGTTTGGGCAGATGTTCAGGAGGTTTGGCAGCAAGGTTACTATCTTAGAAAAATCAGCCAGGATAGTGGCCCATGAGGATGAGGATATCTCGGCCGAGCTGCAAAAGATCCTCGACATGGAATCGATCAATATCCTTACCAATACGCATGCCGTTAAGTTTAAACAAAAAACCGGAGGGAAGATCACAATTACCATCGATGAAAAGGGAAATGAGCGAAAGATCAAATGTTCCCATGTACTGGTAGCCGTTGGCCGCAAACCGCAAACCGAAGCCCTGAACCTACCCCTGGCCGGTATTGAAGCCGATGAGGAAGGCCATATCAAGGTAAATGATAAACTGGAAACTTCGGCAGCAGGTGTTTATGCCTTAGGGGATGCCAAAGGCGGTCCTGCATTTACGCATATTTCCTATAACGACTATACCATTGTTTACCGTAACCTGATTGAAAAGGCCGATCTGAATATCAATGATCGCCCTGTACCTTATTGCATGTTTACCGATCCGCAATTGGGGCGGATAGGGATTGACGAAACGGAAGCTAAAAAACAGGGCATCAAATACAAAGTTGCCAAATTGCCTATGGCCCACGTGGCCCGTGCTATTGAAACCGGCGACACGCGCGGCTTTATGAAGGCCATTGTTGATCCGGATACGAAAAAGATATTAGGGGCAACCGTGCTCGGGCCCGAAGGCGGAGAAATCATGACCGTATTGCAGGTAGCCATGGAGGGCGGCATTACTTATGACAGGATCCGGTATTGTGTTTTCGCGCACCCGCTATATTCCGAATCATTAAATAACCTGTTCATGACTCTGGGCGATTAACCCGCAAAGCCTATGATAAAGGTTGACAATGTAAGCAGGCATTTTGGGGAGGTTAAGGCTGTGGATGGCGTTTCGTTCGAGGTGCCGGAACAGGAAACCCTCATTTTGCTGGGCACCAGCGGCTGCGGCAAAACTACTACGCTTAAAATGATCAACCGGTTGATAGAGCCAACAGGCGGTAACATTTTTATCAATGGTAAAAACATCATGGAGCAACAGCCGGAAGCCCTGCGCAGGGGCATAGGCTATGTGCTGCAAAATAACGGCCTCTTTCCGCATTATACCGTTGCCGAAAATATTGCTATTGTGTCCCACCTGTTAAAATGGGATAAACAAAAAACAGAAAAACGTACTGCCGAGCTGTTGGAGAAACTCCACCTGGATAAAGCCTATCTCAAAGCATACCCCCATGAATTAAGCGGAGGCCAGCAACAACGGATAGGCCTGGCAAGGGCTTTAGCATCAGATCCGCCGGTGTTATTGATGGACGAACCCTTCGGTGCGCTGGATAACGTGACCCGCTCAAAGATCCATGCTGAGTTTAAGGCACTTGATGAGCTGAAGCGTAAAACCATCATTATGGTAACCCACGATGTGCAGGAAGCTTTTGAACTGGGCGATAGGATTTGCCTGATGGATAAAGGCATAATTGTACAAAATGGCACGCCGGAAGAGTTATTATTTAAGCCGAAAAATGATTTTGTAAAAGATTTCCTGGAGCACCAGCGCCTGCAACTGGAGTTTAAAACCATCAAACTAAATGACCTGTGGGAGCTACTGCCTGAGCTGAATAAGGAGGCTGATAATCTTTCGTTTAATGTAGATACCAGTTTGTGGGAGGTTTTAGAAAGTTTCCGGTTTAATGGCGAAGAGACTATCAATATCAGTAAAGATCAAAACGAAATCAAAACCGCCGGTTTTGAGCAACTGATGTCGGCCTTTTATCAATACAAAAACAAACAGAGCCATGAATGAGCAACAGCAAACTTTATGGCAGTTTATGCAGCAGCAATCGGCCAAGCTGCAGGAACAAACTTTGCAGCACATCGGTTTAACGTTTATTTCGTTATGCATTGCCGTGCTGGTGGGGTTGCCGCTGGGCATCCTTATCTCCCGTAAAAAACAGTTATCGGGCATTGTTTTGGGCATTGCTGGCATGCTGCAAACTATTCCGAGTATCGCGTTATTGGGCTTTATGATCCCCTTGCTGGGCATCGGCCCTAAGCCTGCTATTGTGGCTTTGTTGTTATACGCCCTGTTGCCCATCATCCGTAACACTTACACAGGTATTTTAGGGGTTGATTCCGCGGTTAAGGAAGCGGCTACAGCTATGGGCATGAGCAAATGGCAAATTTTGTTTAAAGTTGAACTGCCTTTAGCCATGCCGGTAATTTTCGCTGGCATCCGCACGGCTACGGTGATCAATGTGGGGGTGGCTACTTTGGCTTCGTTGATAGCGGCCGGTGGACTGGGCGAGTTTATTTTCGGCGGTATTTCGTTAAACAACGGTAATATGATCCTGGCAGGCGCTATCCCGTCGGCATTGCTCGCTATAATTTTCGATGTGCTTTTATCTTTTGTACAAAAAATCAGCTTTAAAAAAATAAAACAGGCGCTTTACGCGCTGCCGGTTTTGCTGGCGCTGCTTTGCTTGTTTTACTTTATCCCCGCTAAATCAACGGGTAAGCTTACCGCCGGTTTTACGCCCGAATTTATGGGGCGGCAGGATGGCGACCTTGGTTTGCGAAGCAGGTACGGCTTAAAGATCCATACCATCGTAATCAGCGATGCGGTAATGTACAAGGCTGCGTTTGAAAAACAGCTGGATGTGATCAGCGGCTACTCTACCGATGGCAGGCTTAAAGCTTATAACCTGGTGGTTTTGGATGATGATAAGCACATCTTTCCGCCATATTACGCCGCCCCGATAGTGCGGGATGATGCCCTGCGAAAATTTCCGGATCTTGAAAAGACATTAAACCTGCTGGCAGGCAAAATAAATGATTCGGTCATGACGGATTTAAATTACCGCACCGACTATCTTCACCAAAGCCCCGAACGGGTAGCCAAAGATTTTTTAATGGCACATCAATTGTGGCATGCCGAACGTGGAGGGAAAGATGGTATAGTACGGATAGGCTCAAAAATTTTTGGCGAGCAATACATACTGGCCAATATATACAGCATGCTGATAATGGGCTATACCGATCATGACGTATCAACCAAAACAGGCCTGGGCGGTACCAAAATCTGTTTCGACGCGATGACCAATAACCAGATTGATTTTTACCCCGAATATACCGGCACCGGTTTACTGGCCATATTGCAGGCATCGGCACAAACGGTTAATAAGGTAACTGCTAATAAGGATAGTACGTACAACTATGTGCAGCAGCAGTTTGAAAAGCGATACCAGGTAAAATGGCTAAAGCCTATTGGTTTTAATAATGCCTATGCCCTGATGATGAGGCAGGAGCAGGCGAATAAATTAGGGATAAAAACAATTTCAAACTTAAAACAGTATTTAGATAGGAAGTAAGATAGATGGACTTAATAACACGTTACCAGGAGGTGCGCCGCCGTACCGAAAAAATTTGTTCGTACCTGCAAACCGAAGATTACGTGGTGCAGCCTGTGGTTGATGTTAGTCCGCCTAAATGGCATATCGGCCATGTTACCTGGTTTTTTGAAACGTTTATTCTCAAGCCCTATTTTATGGGTTATGAGGAATTTAACCCCGATTATAACTTCGTTTTTAACAGCTACTACGAAACGGTTGGCAATCGGGTGATCCGTACCGACAGGGGTAACCTGAGCCGCCCTACAGTTATTGAAATTTACAGCTACCGCAAATACGTGGATGAAGCTATGGCTAATTTTCTTCACGATGGCATTAGCGATGATGTGAAGGAATTAATGGTGCTCGGTTTCAACCACGAAGAGCAGCACCAGGAATTATTAATGACGGATATTAAGTACATACTTGGTCATAACCCGCTGTTCCCTGCATATAATGCGGAATATGCCGCACCTCATTTTGCCGATCCTGCTTCCGATAGCTTCATCAAAATGGATGAGGGCATTTACGAGATAGGTTTCACCGGCGATGGATTCTGTTTTGATAACGAGTTGAACCGCCACAAAGTTTACCTGAATGCCTACGAGATGAGCCCCAAACTGGTAACCAATGCCGAATACCTGGAGTTTATCAACAGCGGCGGTTACCACGATTTTCGCCACTGGCATGCCGAGGGATGGGATTGGGTGAAAAACAATAAAGTAGGGGCCCCGCTGTACTGGCACAATATTGACGGTGGGTGGCATCATTATACCTACCACGGGCTTGAACCATTACATTTAAAAGCGCCGGTAACGCATATCAGCTATTTTGAGGCTTATGCTTACGCCTCATGGAAAGGCCTGCGCCTGCCAACCGAGTTTGAGTGGGAAGCCGCCGCTACCCGTTTTAACTGGGGTCAGCGCTGGGAGTGGACCGAAAGCTCGTACCTGCCCTATCCGGGTTTTGCCAAAGCGCCGGGCGCTATTGGTGAGTATAATGGTAAATTTATGGTTAACCAAAAAGTATTACGCGGGGCATCGGAAGTTACGCCGCCGGGTCATAGCCGTATTACATACCGCAACTTTTTTCAAACAAACTTACGCTGGCAGTTTACAGGCATCAGGCTTGCAAAATAAACCGGCATCAACCAATCACACTACCTATATGAACCATGTTGTTACACAAGTTCCTGCAAACTGCACCATTAGCCAGGAAAACAGGCAGTTTTATGCCGATGTTATCGCGGGACTACAATCAGAACCCAAGCACCTCGACTCGAAATATTTTTATGATGCCAACGGCGATAAATTGTTCCAGGAACTGATGAACTGCCCGGAATATTATCCAACCAACTGCGAACTGGAAATATTTTCTGAAAAAACAGCCGAAATCTGCGATGCCCTGATTGCCGGCGGCGATGCTTTCGACCTGATAGAGCTGGGTGCAGGCGACGCCACCAAATCAAGCTACCTGCTTAAATACCTGTTAGATAAAAAGGCCGATTTTACCTATTTGCCCATCGATATATCAGGTAACGTGATATCCTATCTCAATATCACACTGCCTGTTACCCTGCCCGGCATAAAAATAACCGGGCTAAATGGCGAGTATTTCCAGATGCTGAAAAAAGCAGCCGCTATTTCGCCAAGGCGTAAGGTGGTGTTGTTTTTAGGTTCCAACATCGGCAATATGCCCGTTAACGAAGCCATCGAATTTTGCAGGGAGTTGAGAAACAACCTATCTGAAGGCGATATGGTTTTGATTGGTATGGATTTGAAAAAAGACCCGAGGGTGATCCTGGCTGCCTATAACGATAAAGACGGCATAACCCGCGAATTTAACCTCAACCTGCTGCGCCGCATCAACCGCGAGTTGCATGCAGATTTTAATGTAAACCAGTTTGAGCATTACCCTACCTATGATCCTGAAACGGGGGCCTGCAAAAGCTACCTCATCAGCCTGCAGGACCAGGAGGTAATGATAGGCCACGAAAATATAAGCTTTAAAAAAGACGAATACATTTACATGGAGATCTCGCAAAAGTTCACCATCATGCAAACAGATCAGATTGCCATCAATACCGGCTTCCAGCCGGTAGGCCAGTTTTTTGATACGAAGAAATGGTTTATTGACGCGGTTTGGGTGGCGGCGTAGCCAGCCCCAAGCCCCACCCAAACCCTCCCCGGAAGGGAGGGCTTAAAATCTTTTTTTTCAAGTCTCCCCTTCCTGGGGAGATTTAGAGCTGGTGCTCACAACACCTTCGGGTTCAACTCTGAGTCAATCAATCCGCCGATGGGTTTACCCATCAGCCATTTATGGTGGTCGTTCTTTTGCCAGTCATTTTTATACGGTGTTATCCTTGCGCCGTCGGCTACATAAATAACCGTCATTACTTCGCGCATTTTATCCGAGTTATTACCCGGCGCGTTGTGGATTGTAAAGCCCCGGTGCCAGGTAGCATCGCCGGCCTGCATGGTTTGTGCCCGGGTTATTTCAAAACCTTTTTGCTTCACATAATCGTCAAAGGCAGATTCTGATTCGTCTGATATTTCGGTATTGAATACGGCGCCATCCCTGTCAGACCGGGAAGCGAAGGTGAGCATGCCCATATCTACATCAATATCTACCAGCGGCATCCAAAGGGTTACGGTATTGCGGGTATCAATAGGCCAGTAATATTGATCCTGGTGCCAGGGTGTTGGGCCGCCGCCGGGTTCTTTAAAAAGGGCCTGGTCGTGATATATCCTTACGTTTTCTACGCCCATCAAATCGGCGGCTATTTTGGCCAGCCGTTTAGATAGCACAAAGGTTTTAACATCTTCATCCACCTGCCACAGATTCATGATTTGCAGGAAAGCCTTGCCGTAGGTGTCGCGATCGGCCAGTTTACGCTTTTCGGTGTTATAGCGATCGGCTGCGCCAACAATCACGGGGCGATAGGCATTAATTTCTTCTTTTGTAAGCACTTCGTGCACAAGGGTATGGCCTTTTTCACGAAATTCATTAATATTGTAGTTGGATAATTGTATAAAGTTATCAAGCGGTGGTAGATGAGCAATCTGTGCATTCATGATTTTTAGGTTATAACTCAAAGTAAGCTTATCTTTAAGTGAAAAAAAATGAAATGAATGGTGCATTTATGGGTTATTTTATCCGTAATTTAAATTAATATTATTTTTAGGCCAAAATAAGCAATGATCAAAGCCTCGTACGAAGTTCTTCAACCTGCCAATACCCAGTCATTTCTGATCAGGAAATTTGATAAACAGGCTTTTGACGCCCCATATCATTTTCACGAAGAATATGAGCTTACCTGCGTTATAAGCGGCAGTGGTAAGCGTTATGTTGGCAGCCATATGGAAGATTTTACCTCGGGCGATGTGGTGTTGCTTGGCCCTAACCTGCCGCACTGCTGGAAACTGGAACCGAACGAGCAAAATCTGCGTACCGCAGGTGCTGTGGTTATCCAGTTTAATGACGCTTTTCTGGGTGAAGATTTTTTTAACAAGTTTGAGCTTCAGCTGATCAAAAAAATGTTTCAGCAGGCCGGTTGCGGGGTTTCTTTTAGCGGAGAAGTGAGCAGGGAGGTTAAAGAGATGCTATTGAACCTGGTTGAGGAAAAAAGTAACTTCAGGATTCTGATAGGCTTGCTGGAGATCCTCCATCGCCTGGCATCATCCGAAAAATACAGCCTGCTGGATCAGCACCGGATTATTGCCGAGCGCTCCGTTACCGAGCGCGAAAGGATAAACCCGGTTTTTGCCTATCTGGTTGAAAATTTCAGGAAACAGGTATCGCTGGATAAAGCAGCCAGCATAGCCAACATGACGCCGAACGCTTTTTGTAAGTACTTTAAAAAGGTTACCCGTAAAACGTTTATGGAAACCATCATCGAGTACCGCTTAAACTACGCCATACAGCAATTGGTGCAAACCGATAAGCCGATATCTGAAATATCATACGAAAGCGGTTTTGGCGATGTATCGCACTTTTACAAAATGTTTAAGGCTAAAATGAATTTAAGCCCTCTAAACTACCGTAAAAAGTTTGTACGCAATTTGGCGGGTGATAAAAAGCTTTCCGCTTAGTGTAAGTTAAAAGAGACCTAAGTCAGAAGCCGCAAGTCGCTCTTTGCTGTGCTTAGAACTTATTACTGATTGCTTTGAACTAAAACTAATTTACATTGATAATGCCGCGTTTGATGGCATAAATCACCAGGCCCACTAAATTTTTCGATCCTGTTTTTTCAAATAACCGTGCCCGGTATCCTTCAACCGTGCGGATGCTCAGAAAAATTTTATCTGCAATTTCCTGGTTCGAATATTCCTGGCATACCAGTTTAAGTACTTCTATTTCGCGTTCGTTAAGGTCGGTTTTGTTGCCTGCAGCGCTTTCGGCGGGGTCATTACCAACCAGTTGTTTAATGAGTGTGATGGATAAGTGTTCGTTAAAATAAAAGCCCTTAGCGTAAACCGTTGATACCGCTTCAATAATTTCTTCGGGTTCGGCATTTTTAAGCAGGTAGCCGGATGCGCCTGCTTTCATCATGTCAACAATATATTTGTCTTCGTTAAACATAGACAGGGCCAGCACCTTGATGCCCTTAAAATGCTGGTGAACGTAGGCCGTGGTTTGGATACCATCCATCTCGGGCATCTTGATATCCATCAGTATCACATCCGGGGTTTTGGTGGCCAGCAGTCCAACCAGTTCCTTTCCGTTTGAGGCTTCAAGTATAATTTCAAAATCCCCGCAATCTTCAAGGGTGGCCTTTAAACCATTTCTGAAAATTTTATGGTCATCTACGATGCCTAATTTTACCGGACCCATTGCTTAATTTAAACTTTCAAATAATCAATAAATATATACTAATGCTGCTATCTACGCTACTTTTAATTTAATGATGGTGATGGCGCCGCTTTGGGCCTTGCTATAAGTATTGATTTCACCATTAATGAATTGCACGCGGCTTTGCAAATTTTTAAGGCCGAAGCCTTGCTTCACAGCCCCCATGTCAAACCCCTTGCCGTTATCCTTAAATTCCATTACCAGGTAGCCTGCATCTATACCGATGGCCAGGTTAATAGTACTTGCCTCCGAATGTTTGATGGCATTGCCAAAAAGTTCCTGCGCTATACGGTACAGCGCCAGTTCAATTTCGTGTGGAAAGCGTTTATCGGCTATGTTTTTAGTGAATTTGACTTTGATACACGTATTTTGTTCAACCTTGATGCATAAGGCCTCTATTGCTGCCAGCAAACCGTAATCGGTAAGGATGGGCGGCAATACGTTCTGGATGATGTTCCTGATCTCCTGGATGCACTCATCGGCCAGCCTGCGGGTATCCATCAGTAGTGGCTGGCTTACCTCGTTCATGCAGTTTTTATCCAGGCGGTGCAGGTTCAGTTTAATGGCCGAAAGCACCTGGCCAACACTATCATGCAGGTCTTCGGCCAGGCGTTTGCGTTCGCTCTCCTGGGTTTCAAAAACGGCATTCATCAGGTCGGTTTGGCGGGCATCATGCAGGGCCCGTAGTTCGGCCTGGTTTTTCAGCATCCTGCGCTGGTAGATGATCACGAAGAAGAACAGGAAAATAATGAGTACAACAACCACCAGCGTCCCGATGATGAGAACGGGAATGAGGCCATTGGAGGTAACTTCTAAAAGGGGACTGTTGTACATAAATTAAGCTACAAACCTTTACAGGTCCGTTTTTTGCGGTTTACAAAGAAGGGCTACAGTGTATATCAAATTAGTAATAATATTCGTTATACTAAATATAACGTAATAATCTGCTTTATCCTCATCCGGTATCCTGCTAAAAAGCATGAATAAAAAGATATTTACCGCCGAGTAAAATAACACACCTGAGTTGAACCAAAATAAACCTTGTTTTTCTATGTGGATGAAAGTCTGCGGATTTAAAAGTTGATAAAAATAACTGAGGGACAGTATGATTAATAAGAGACTTAAAGCGGTGTTCGAGACAGAAGGATAATCAAGCGGGTGCCGGGCGTAGTACAATACAATACTCATGGCTAAAGCGGACAGAGCGAGTGTTATTATTTTTAAAACCGAACTTCTAAATAGCTTATAGTAGATCAGGCTAAAAAAAACAATACTGAGTGTAACATAGGCATGGAGTACCGGGTTTGTATTTAACGGATGTCCAGTATGGGGTTTAAATTGGTATGACAACCACATTGACCAATCGAAAACGGTAGATATTAACAAAAATGAGGCTAACCATTTCATTAAATCATCCAAACGCTTGTAATTATATGCGGCAGCTAATATCGGGGACAGCCCAGATACCACCGATATATTCATCAACAGAACACTTACAAGCATGAGAAAAGTATTTAATATATTAATCTTTGGTCAAAACATTTTGCGGACAACCAGCTGTACCCGGACAAGGTACCGCTTGCTCACCAACTATATTTTGCTTCTCGGCTTTCATTAATTGGAAAGTTTGAGTCCCGGCAAGCGGAGTAGCTTCTGCAACTTTATTATTACCAGGTAACTGATCTTCACCATCGGCGGTTACCCCCGTGATTATAAAATGTTGTTGGCCGCGCACGTTGGCTAAGACATGTAAAAGAAAATTGCTAACAGCTACCCAGAATTTTTGCCAGCCATTTAGTTTTTGATCATTAGCATAATAAATACGTATCCCCATACAATCCTGTTGATTCAATATTTGGTTTAATATCTCGCGGCCAAAGAATTGCGAAATGGTATCTTTTGGGTTGCGATGCCTGTGGTTCCTGGTCCATTCGGCGGCGAGGTTTATGTCAATCGGTGCGCCTTCCCGGCCAGTAATGGGTGAAGTGCGTTTTTCTTGTGTTTCCATTGGAAATAGATAATAAGGTTTTTAATTTTTTATATAAAACTAATGCTAAAACATATCTATTTCAATTTCGATACAGAGTTTAAAGCGGGGTGATTTGATTTGCTTGTTTTGCAATTTGTTGATTGTTAGGGAATTGTTTTGTTATGGTGGGCGGTTTACGTATTGCTAATGCGTGTTTTTACGTATCAGAAACTGTAATCTTACGTGTGTTAATTCAGCCTGTTTGTGGGCCATTTAATGGTAAATAACATAATTATTGTAGTTGATAAAATATTTTATATTTCATAACTAAATGCAATGTTTATTTATTAAATTGCCTTTAATAAAATAATACAAAAACCTTAAACCATTTTTATGAAACAAGAAATGCAAATTTCACAGATCAGCCCTGATCAGGTAGGTGAGTTTATCAGCGAAAGCTTTTACCAGGAGTTAACCGAAAATTTTCAGCAAAAGTTCCCAACAGAAGTAAGATCGGTAATGTTGAGCCGAGCAGCCGTTGAAACCGTTTTAAGCGGCGACAATGTATCAGGCATTAAATTTATGAATGGTCTTGTAGATGCCAATGATCCGTCGTCAAGGATATTGGTACTAATTCCTTGTAATTACACAGTAACTGCTACCTTGCCTAATTCAATTATCAACCAACAAGGCTTCATGACCAATACCGGCGAAGTTATCTCGTTGGAGAGAACCTGGCAGGTATTGTTTAATCATGTTTTGAATTATAAAAAACTTGATCCGGAAGCTGGATATACACTGATTAACCGTGGCTCGTTTTTCGGAAGGGTACGTTTAACCGAAACCCTTAGTGCTGTCGACTGTGATAAATTTGTCTATCACTTTGGTTTTATTATCGAAGAAAACCTTCCATATAAACCTGTTATACAACCCGCTAATGGAATTAAAATGTACACGGAGCAAGCTATGCCTTGCCCCGGAACATCCGGTTGTCCAGCCGTTACAACATCAAACGATCCGTGCGCGCTTACCCGCATCACAACCAAGATGTTAGGCACCGAAGCAGCCAGCCAGCTCAATGTTTTAAGATCATTCCGCGACAAAATATTAACGGAGCATTTTAGCGGCGCGGAGGTTGAAAAATATTATACCATTTCGGCATCCTTATTAGAGGGTATTGATAAAGTTGCCGATAAAGACGCCGTGTTTAAAGATTTGTACCATAAATACATAGCAACATCAATAAACGCCATCAATCAAAACGATGAGGCTACTGCTTTCGCCCTGTTTCAGGAGGCTATGCAGCACCTTACCAAAACGTATCTATTTCAATAACAACCTAAAGTGTGATTGCAAAGCGTCTTTCTGAAATAGAAAGGCGCTTTTTTATTTTACGTTCCTTCATCCCGTAATTATACGCACCCCTTCTTTCTAAAATTACGCTTACACATCGCGTACAACCACAGGCTTTAATAGCGTATTGGCAACCTTGTTTGCCGCCCGCTTTAACCCAAACTTTGATCTGCCCGGTAAGCGCACCTAAGTTATACCGGCGGAGTATGCTGAAAATCCAACGTTAAAGAGTAAGCCGGTACAAAACATCTAATCACAACTAAAATGAACTACATTATTAAAGGAAACCTACGTGGTTTATTATGTTCGGACTGCGAACTGCCTGTTGCAGGCACATCGGTAAAAGTTTATAAACCAGCCGATCAGCAAAACGAAACCCGTTTGGCTGTTGCCGATCCTAAACAAACTTTTCACCAGGTAAGCGATGATGAACTGAACACTAAGGAGCGATTGTTCATCACCCAGGCCGATGTACAGGAGAACGGTGATTTCAGCATTGAAATAGATGCTGCGAAAACCGGTTACGAAGGCGGCAGCATTGATGTGGACTGGTACTGTGGCAACGAGCCTTTCAAAATTCCGCTGCCAAAAAAAGGCCCTGTATTACAGTTCCACATTACCACGCTGCAACCGCTTTATAAAAGCACACATGAAAATGCTCAGTACGCCAGGTTTGATTACCGGATTGACACCAAATGGTTTTGCCGCATCCTGACACTACTGGATATCTGGGTGGTTTGCGGATCTGTTACCGATTGCGAAACCAAAAAACCTGTAGACGGGGTTAAGGTATTTGCTTATGATGTTGATTTGCTGCAGGACGATTATTTAGGCAATGCCTATACCGATAGCACCGGCAAGTTCACCATTGTATATCCCGGCGATAATTTCAGGAAAACCCTGCTGCCATGGTTGAACGTGGAATGGCCTGCCGGTCCGGATTATTATTTCAGGATTGAAAGCTCATCGGGCAATGTGCTGCTGGCCGAAGACCGTACCCGTGGCCGCCAGAACGACCGACATAATGCTAACAACTGTTTCTGTGTGAGGCTTTGCGTGACCCTTGTCCCCGATAAGCCATGGTTTACTTCGGTAGGTAATTTCAGTATTACTTCAGATATTGATGGCAGCGGCAAAACGCTTATCAGCAAGTTTGGTGCAGGTGGCACGGGTTATGGCTTTTTCGGTTCGGTTAAGTTAGGTGGCTATGCTACTAAAAAAGTGCCTACAGCATCTGCAAGTGTGCTTTATTACCGCTTTTTATTCTCTACCGACACTGTAAACTACAGCCCGGTTACCACGGCGCAAATGGAGGCTACCGCGCTTAAAGTTGCCACCCGCCAAATTACCTGGAATGGCACTACCGCTTTCCAGGATGTGGTGATTGATATTAACCAACCCGCGTCGGTACCCGATAGTATCCCGGCCGATAACTATCCTAACCCGATCCCCGACCATGTGCTGCACCCGGATGCCAATGGCTGGGTACGGGTAGACCAGCCTGCTTTGGATAATGGCTTTTATGGTTCGCTGTTTTACCTGAACACTACTACCATTGTTGGCGGGGGAGACGCCGCCGCCGGATTGACCCCGGGGTTAGCGGTACCGGTTGCCAGTCAGAAAAACGGCAAAATGGTCTATCTTAAATTCCAGACAACCGATGATCCTGCTAATCCCGCTTCGCCGAACCTCAACACGCAATCGCTCATCGGCCGGATCTACGTAAATAACTGGAACGAAGTAAACCTGCTGAAACTGGAAGAACTTTTTGCAGGTGGCGGAAGTGGATGTACCCCGGTAAAAGCCAGCGCCCACGCCGATTATACGGTTGATCATGAACTGATAGCGAGCTGGGCTCTGGGTGTATGGTCGAACGCTACAGGAACTATTACTGGTATGCCGAGCGGGACAACCCTACGGGGCGATGCCAAAAAGTTTGATATGGTCGCGCCTGCGCCTTTTGTTTTAAACCCGCCTTTTAACGCATGGCCTTCATGTGCCTATAGCCTAACCCTCACAACTTATCGCAAATTAACCAACGGAGAAAGTAACGATCAGGGTAAAACGAACCAGGTTATTTTTTGCAAGTAACCTGCAATGTGGAAGGGAGAACGGTACCGCGATTGGCGGTGCCGTTTTGTGTTTTATTACCACCCCGTCATTGCGAGGCACGAAGCAATCGCACGGAAGCGAATCCGCCATGCATAGTTCGCGATTGCTTCCTGCCTCGCAAGGACGGCTTTTTTATATTTAGACAGACTCAAATCAATAGCCAGATCATAAAACAAATCTTTCCTTATACTTACGTATTTAAAGAGATAAACGGTAATAGTTAAAAGGTATTTCCTATAACAGAAAAGGCCGACCGTGAAGCCGGCCTTTCCCATAACTAAAGCTAATCTCTTACAAACTCAACCATTTTTTCCGCACGGCCAGTTGCTGCTCGGTCGGGTTATCCACACTTACAATGTTGTATTTAACGCGGGTGTTTTTCAGCAGGGTTACCGGCAAGTCAATAGCCTGCCCGTCGCGGGTTACGGTAACTGTAATTTTGTCGCCCGGTTTTTTCCCGCTGATTATGGCGGCGGCATCGGTAACCGGGGTGCCGTCAATTGCGGTGAGCTCATCATTTACATTAATACCATCAATATAGGCCGCTGTACCACGTTGTACGGCAGTTACAATAACTTTTTTGCCTGCCGTTGTGGTGGTGGCCACACCTAAAGCGGCATCGTTTTTACCGGCCAGTTCGTCAACAATTTTGTAGCCCGCGTAGCCCAGGTATTTGTTGTAATCAACCGGGGTTAAGCCGTTAATGTATTTGGCATAAAAGTCGTCAAGCTTTTTACCGGCAAATTTCTCAAAGGCGGCTTTAAACTCGGCATCGGTGTAGCCGCGTTTCAGGGTTTTGTAATACTGGTTGTACATGTATTTCATGGCATCGTCCAGCTTGTATTTGCCCTTGCTGTTGTTAATAATTTCCAGGTCGAGCATCATACCAATAATGGCGCCTTTGTTGTAGTACGATATGGTGGTATTATTGGAGTTTTCGTTAGGGCGATAGGCTTTGATCCAGGCATCAAAACTTGATTCGGCTACGGTTTGCACCTCGCGGCCTGGCAGGTTCTCTAACGTATTAAACTCCGACTCTATAGCCTCAAAGTAATTCTCGACCGGGAACAGCTGTGTGCGGCGTACAATAATGCCCTGGTAATACTCGGTAAAACCTTCGGCTATCCACAGGTTGGTGGTATAATTCTCGTTATCATAATCAAACGGGCCCAACACAATCGGGCGCAGGCGTTTCACATTCCACAGGTGAAAATGCTCGTGCGCTACCAGGCTCAAAAAGCCCTGGTAGCCTTTGTCGTTCGCATAGCTATCGCGCGAGGCGCCCAAAACCGTCGAGCTCAGGTGCTCAAGGCCGCCGCCGTTGCGCTGGCGGTTGTGCACAATAAATACATAGTGCTTGTTGGGGTTTTCGCCAAAAACGGCAACTTCCTGTTCAACAATTTTATGCAGATCGGCTTTCAGCTTTTCTTTATCGTAGTTACCGCCGCCGTACATGCAAATTTCATAATGTACGCCCGAAGCATCAAAACTGAACACGTCCTGGTTGCCCACCTCGATAGGCGAATCGAACAGGATATCGAAGTTTGGCGAATGGCGGGTAAAAGGATCATTGTTCACCATCTCTAAACTGGTTGAAACCTTATCCCAGTTTTTGTACGGGGCGATGTGGATGATTGCCGGCGAGTGCAGCATATTGGCCGGATAAACAAAAATGCCGGTAGTTGAAAGGAAAGCGTGCGAAGCATCTACAAAGCTGGTGCGCACCGAAAGTTCAAAGGCGTAAACGCGGTATTTTACCGTTACAGCCGAAACTCCTTTTGTAACAATTTGCCAGGTATTTTTATTGATTTTGGGAGAGGCGATGGCTTTTCCGTTAGCCTCGGCGCTGAACGATTCGATGTTTTTTGCAAACTCGCGTATCAGGTACGAGCCCGGTGTCCAAACCGGCATTTTCAGTTCGAGGGTGTTTTGCTGAAGGCCGGTAATGTGCATTTCAATATCGGCATAATGCGCCTGGGCTTCAGGAAACGAAACATTATAACTGATTTGGGCATTGTTTGCGGCCTTGCTGATGGTAGTACTCATAATTAAGATCGTTAAAAAAAATAACGTGCGTAGGTTGGTCAGTTTCATAGCCGCAATTTATAAAAATATATATAATCAGTTAAGGATGTGCGTTTCGTAGTATGAAAGACCTCACCTAAATCCTCTCCAAAGGAGAGGACTTTAAGAAACAAGGCGCCCCCTCTCCAAAGGAGAGGGCCGGGTGAGGCTTTCGTAGCGTTTATGTGACGTTGTAAAATGGTTGATACATGCAACCATTATTAACATTGGCCTGTTAGTTTTACATCAATTTTCAAAAAATGGAACTGGTTGAACCTATTTCGCGCAAGCTGATCCGTTTGGGCAAATTGTACTTAAACGTATTGGTTAAACATACCGAACAGCTGGATGTTTCGCGGTATCATTACATATTATCGCTTATTTATTTTCATGATGGGCAGCTAACCCAAAACGCGCTGGCGCAGATGCTGGGCAAAGATAAATCAGCCATGGTGAGCATCATCAACCTGCTTACCGCCAAAGGCCTGGTTTACCGCGAAAACAACCCTAACGACAGGCGGCAGCAGCTGCTACGTGTTACCGAAAAGGCAAAACTGGCCGTGCCCCAAATTGTAGAAACCTTCGAAAACATTAACGCCGATACCACCGAAGGCATTTCGGAAGCCGAGATGCAGGTGTTTGAAAGCGTACTTACCCGTATGCACAACAATTTAAAACCATTAATATCAACCCAAACAACAACCCGGCAAGCTAAACCACACACGGATTAAAACAGAGTATGAAAACAAAATATATCATTTACACGGCGCTGGCTTTACTGGTTGCCTATTTAGTTTACAACAAATTTTTTAGTGAGGGGGCAAAAAAATCCGCGGCTGCCATGGCTTCGGGTAAGGGTGGCAAAAACAAAAGCGGCGGCCCCGTGGGCGTTAATGTAATGATTGTTAAAGATACCGCGGTGAACAACATTATTGATATTACCGGTAATATCGACGCCAACGAAAAGGTAAGCCTGGTGAGCCAGACCGCGGGCAACATCACCAACATTTACTTTAGCGAGGGCAGCAAGGTTAAAAAAGGCCAGCTGCTTGTTAAGGTTTACAACCAGGACCTGGAGGCATCATTGCAACAAAACCAATACCAGGTGGCCCTGGCCCGCCAGCAGGAAAACCGCAACAGGCAATTGCTGCAAAAAGAAGCCATCAGCCAGGAAGAATATGATACCTCGTTAACCAGCCTTAACTCGTTAAAGGCCGCCGCCGATATGATTAAAGCCCAGATTGCCCGCACCGAGATCCGCGCGCCTTTTTCGGGCACTATCGGCTTGCGAAACGTGAGCCCCGGCAGCTACCTGTCGCCGTCATCACCCATTGCCGATCTGGTTAATATCGATCCGGCTAAGGTTACCTTCGCGGTGCCTGAGCGTTACCTGGCTATCCTCAGCATCGGCAGCAAAATCAGGTTTACAACCGAAAGTTCCAGAGAAAAATTTGAGGGCACCGTTTACGCTATCGATCCATCTATCGATGCCGCTTCGCGCACCATTACCGTGCGTGCCAAAGCGCCAAACCCCAAAGGTTTACTTACGGCGGGCAGCTTCGCTAAAATCAATTTAACGTTAGATCAGATTCCCAAAACCATCCTGCTGCCAACCCAGGCCGTTATTCCTGATTTGAAAAGCAGCATCGTATGGATCTATAAAAACGGCATCGCGGTATCAAAACCGGTTAAAACCGATATGCGTACCGATACCAAAATCCAGGTTATTGACGGCCTGAACCCAGGCGACAGCGTGGTAGTATCGGGCCTGATCCAGATGCGCCCTAAAGTGCCGTTGAAAATTTTAAAAGTTATTAAATAAACCGATATGAGCTTATCCTCAGTAAGTATTAAAAGACCGGTGCTGGCAACAGTAATGTCAGTAGTTATTGTTGTGTTCGGTATTATCGGCTACAAATTTTTAGGGGTAAGGGATTTTCCTTCGGTCGATCCGCCTATCATCTCGGTTTCTACCAGTTACTCGGGCGCCAATGCCGATGTAATTGAATCGCAGATTACCGAGCCCCTGGAAAAAGCGATTAACGGCGTTCCGGGCATCCGCAATATCTCTTCCACCAGTTCGGTAGGCTCAAGTAATATTACGGTTGAGTTTGATCTGGACGCCGACCTGGAAACCGCCGCTAACGACGTACGCGACAAAGTGGGCCAGGCCCAGCGCCAGCTGCCGCAGGATATTAACGCCCCACCGGTAGTAACCAAAGCCGATGCCAGCGCCGACCAGATCATTACCCTTACGGTAAGCAGCAACACACGTAACATTAACCAGCTGGATGATTACGCCGAAAACGTATTGTTAGAGGGCCTGCAAACCATACCCGGAGTAAGTACCATTAACGTGCAGGGCCAGCGCCAGTACGCTATGCGCTTATGGATTGACCCAACCAAACTTTCGGCCCAGGGCTTAACCGCTACCGATATTGGCGCGGCCCTGGCTAAAGAGAACGTGGAACTTCCCGCAGGTAAAATTGAAGGCAATAATACCGAAGTTACCATCAGGGCTTTAGGCAAACTTTCTACCGAGCAGGATTTTAACAACCTTATTCTCCGTACAGATAGCAACCGGGTTATCCGCCTGCGCGATGTGGGTTACGCCGTATTAGGATCGGCCAACGAAGAAACGATATTTAAAGAATCGGGCGTGCCGATGGTGGCTTTGGCCATTGTACCGCAGCCGGGCGCCAACTATGTACAGATAGCCAAGGATTTTTATGCCCGTTTGGCGCAGATCAAAAAAGATCTTCCGCCCGATATTTCGGTTAAGGTGGCGTTGGATAATACCCGCTTCATTAACCAGTCCATCTCTGAGGTGGAAGAAACGCTGATTGTGGCCTTTGTATTGGTGGTAATTATCATCTACCTCTTTTTCCGCGACTGGCTCATCGCTTTCCGCCCGCTGATAGATATCCCGGTATCGCTGATAGGTGCATTCTTTATCATGTACATTTTCGGGTTCTCTATCAATATCCTTACCCTGCTGGGCATTGTACTGGCAACGGGCCTGGTGGTGGATGATGGTATTGTGGTGACGGAAAACATCTACAAAAAAGTAGAGGCAGGCATGGCCATCCGGAAAGCGGCTTTTGAAGGTTCGGCCGAGATTTTTTTCGCGGTGATATCTACCTCGGTTACGCTGGCGGCGGTGTTTCTGCCTATCGTGTTTTTACAGGGCTTTACGGGCCGTTTATTCCGCGAGTTCGCGGTGGTGGTTGCCGGTTCGGTACTGATCTCGGCTTTCGTATCGTTATCCTTAACGCCGATGCTGAACGTGAAGCTGATCCGTAAAAACCAAAAGAAATCGAAGTTTTACGAAAAAACAGAGCCGTTCTTTGTCAACATGGTCAAATCGTACCATGAATCATTGGTTAAGTTCATGAAACGTAAATGGGTATCATTCGTGATCCTTGGGGCATCGGTAATTATTATCGGGGTATTGATCAATGTGATCCCCTCAGAGCTTGCACCTTTAGACGACCGGAGCTTACTGCGTTACAGCGTTACCGGCTCGGAAGGCGCCACGTACGAATACATGACCAGGTACATGGATAAGGTTGCCAACCTGGTGGAAGACTCTATACCCGAGGCTAACATCAACCTCGAAATCGTTTCGCCATCATTTGGCGGTGGCGGCGCAGCCAACTCGGGCTTTGGCCGGGTGGGCCTGGTCGCGCCGGATCAACGGCAACGTACCCAGCAGGAACTGGCCGACTGGCTCAACAAAAAGCTGAGAAAGATGCCTGATGCCCGCGCCATTGTAGTGCAGGAACAAACCATCAGCGGTGGCGGTTCGGGTTCAAAAACTTCGTTACCGGTACAATACGTTATCCAAAACCAGGATTTTGAAAAGATCCGTAAAGTACTGCCGCAGTTTTTTGCCGAGGTATCCAAAAGCCCGGTTTTTTCGGGGACAGACGTAAACCTCAAATTCACCAAACCCGAGCTGCGCGTGGTTACCGACCGTGAGCGTGCCCGCGATTTAGGTGTTTCGGTGGATGACATCGCCCAAACGCTGCAATTGTACTATAGTGCCGGCCGTTTAGATTATTTCCTCATTAACGGCAAACAATACCAGGTTATAGCGCAGGTTGACAGGGCTAACCGCGATCAGCCGCTTGACCTCAAATCCGTTTATGTGCGCAGCTCGAAAGGTACTCTTGTGCAACTGGATAACGTGGTAAAAACTACCGAGGGAGCAACGCCTCCGGCTATTTATCACTTTAACCGTTATAAATCTGCCACAGTATCTGCCGGTCTGGCACCCGGATACACCGTTGGCGATGGCATTAAAGAAATGGACCGGATTGCCAAAGGCTTGCTGGATGATACTTTCAGTACCGCGTTAAGCGGCCCGTCGAGGGATTATGCCGAGGGCTCATCAAACATCCTGTTCGCCTTTGGTTTCGCGCTGTTACTCATTTACCTGGTATTAGCCGCCCAGTTTGAAAGCTTTATCGATCCGTTTATCGTAATGCTTACCGTGCCGCTGGCTATTTCGGGCGCGTTCCTTTCGTTGTGGCTGTTTAACCAAACGCTCAATATATTCAGCGAGATCGGCATTATCACGCTCGTAGGCCTGGTAACCAAAAACGGGATTTTGATTGTGGAGTTTGCCAACCAGCGTATGGAGCAGGGCGTAGCCAAATACGAGGCCGTTATTGAGGCCGCCACAGCACGTCTCCGCCCTATCCTCATGACCAGTTTGGCTGTGGTATTGGGTGCTGTACCCATAGCCTTTGCTTTGGGTGCCGGTGCAAAAAGCCGTGTATCATTAGGTATTGTAATTATGGGCGGGATGCTGTTTTCGCTGGTATTAACGCTTTACATTATACCGATGATGTACATGCTGATGGCCTCCAAAACCCGTAAAGATCATGACCATGATCCCGAAGATATGGCCGCCGAAGCCGAAATGGCCGAAGCAGCACGCCATCCCCACATCAACAACCATCAAGAACCAAAATTGATCGAAAAACTGTAATTAAATATGATGATCAAGAAAATTGCTTGCCTGGTATTCTCTTTCGCGATGGCTGCAACCATAGCGAAAGCCCAGCAGCCGCAGGCTCCGCTGCTCACATTGAAAGAAGCGGTAGAAATAGCCCTGAAAAACAACTATAATATCAGGCTGTCGCAAAATAACTCCACCATAGCATCAAACAACGTTACGTTGGGCAACGCGGGGATTTTTCCGCAGCTTACCGGCGATTTTAACGACAATAACAGTCGCCAAACTACCAAACAAACCCGTAACGATGGCACGGTAAATAATATCCGTAACGCCAAAAATTCAAATAACAACTATGGCGTAAACCTTAACTGGACCATTTTTGATGGCTTTGCCATGTTTGCCAATTATGATCAGTTGAAACAACAGGATAAACTTGGCTCGTTACGACTGCAGGATACCATACAACGTACCATGGCCGATGTTATTGATACTTATTACAACCTCATCAGCCAGAATGAACAGATTAAAGCGCTTAAGGGCGCTATTGATATTTCGCGTACGCAACTACGCATCGCTACCGATAAATTTAACGTAGGCAGGGCTTCAAGGCTCGAGGTGCTGAACGCGCAGGTAAACCTTAATACCGACACTGGGAACCTCGTTATCCAGTACCAGCAATTTAAATCTTTAAAAATACAGCTTAACCAATTGTTGATCCGCGATATGCAAACCGATTTTTCGGTAACTGATACCATTGTGGTTGATGATAAACTGGCCCTTGCCGATGTGATCAATAACGCGCAGCTTCAAAACCCTGCTATCCTGTCGGCGCAAATTAACCGTCGCCTGGCCGAGATCAACCTGAAACAGGTACGCGCGGCACGCTATCCGCAGGTTGGCGTAACATCGGGTTATACGTTTACCAACAGCAGAACGCCGGCGGGCTTTACCCTATCGCAGAATGTTCACGGATTTAATTACGGGCTTACGGCAACTATTAACATATTTGATGGTTTTAACCAGAACCGCCGGGAAAAAAACGCCAGGATCCAGATTGAAAATGCCGAAATCAGCGCCAAACAAACCAGGCTGAACGTGGAGGCACAGATCAATAATCTTTTTGTAGCCTATTTATCCGGGCTTGACCTGGTAAAACTGGAAGAAGCCAACGTTAACCTTAACAAACGCAATCTTGATATTACGCTTGATAAATATAAGTTAGGCAACATTACACCTTTAGAAGTAAGGGAAGCGCAACGCAATTACCTGGACGCGCAATCAAAATTCTTTGCGGCGCAGTACCAAAGTAAACAGGCCGAAATTATGCTGAAACAAATCACCAACAGCATCAATATACAGTAACCGAAGTTATGATGCGGCGGTATGAATCCTTGTCCCCGTTTATTATTTAAAACGGGGATTTTTTAAACTTTTTTTAATTAAGTTGTTCAACGGCAACACTTACGCTAACAAAACCGCGTTAACAATTAAAAAAAAACATTTTAATAATAAGTTTAAAACCCTATTTTTGAGATATGACCGTCCCCTTTAAAACCTGTTTGCTTATCGACGATAATTACATCGATAACTTTGTTACACGCAGGGTTTTAGAGAGCAATAATTTTGCCGAGCAAATTATTGTAAGACAATCGCCCACAGAAGCTATTGAGTTGTTAAAAGACGGATCGGTAGACCCCGATGTGATTTTTTTAGATATCAGGATGCCTGTGATGGACGGCTTTGAGTTTCTGCACGAATTTGATGGCCTTGCCATCGCCAAAAAAGGTGTTAAAATTTACATGCTGTCATCGTCTCTTGACCCTACAGACATCAGGTTATCGGCAGATAACAAATACATTACCCAATTTATACATAAGCCACTTACCAATAAAGTGCTCGAAGAAATTTGTCTATGATCTTAGTTGCAGATAGCGGGTCATCAAAAACCGACTGGCTGCTCACCGTTTCAGACCAGGAAACACGTTCGTTCCTTACCGCAGGTTTAAACCCCTACTTTTTAACCGAAAAAGAAATAGCACGCGTGGTGCTTGAACAGGCTCCTGAAATGGTTGCCATGGCTCCCGAAATTTCCGAGATTTATTTTTTTGGCGCGGGTTGCAGCAGCCCCGACAGGCACGAGATCGTGTCGAACGCGCTTAGCCAGCATTTCCCGAAATCATATATCAGTGTCGACAGTGATTTGCTGGGTTGTGCTTATGCCACCTGCGGGCACGATAAAGGTATTTGCTGTGTAATGGGTACCGGCAGCAATATTTCATTTTTTGACGGCGAAAGCATTTACGACGGGCAGCATGGGTTGGGTTTTGTTTTGGGCGACGAAGGCTCAGGCACCTGGTTTGGAAAAAAACTGATCACTGATTTTTTATACGGTAATATGCCGCATGATATCAGTATCAGGTTTAACCGGGCTTATCCTTTAAACAAGGAGATTGTTATTAAAAATGTTTACCAAAAGCCCAATGCCAATACTTACCTCGCCACGTTCAGTAAGTTTGTCAGCGAAATTAAGGAAACCGAATACGGCCACGCTATGCTGGTTGAGGGGCTGGTAGAGTTTATTGAAAGCAATATCAAATCGTACCCCGAGTACCATAAATACAAATGCCATTTTGTTGGTTCTATAGCTTACTCCTTTGCTGATGAACTTACATTATTGTGCCGCCTGCATGGGGTAAAAACGGGCAAGATTATCAAACAGCCTATTCATGACCTGATGGACTTTGTGCTGAAGCGCAACGCCATGGCCACAGACTAAACAGCCCCATTTAGGAAAAATTCTTTGCAACACTAAACTACGGATAGCTTATGCTGCGCTCCTGAACAGTCTGTGTTCCTGCATCCGCGATCGGGTAAGTACCCAAATGCGGTTAATGATGACTATAGCAGCAGGAATACCCAACCAGTGCGCGTTAAAGGAAGCAGCCACATCGCCATGCAGCAGGTAAATAATACTGTGCCCCAGGCCGCAGCCGGGGCACCAGCCTATTCCCATCAGTTTAAGCGGGCATAAGGTAAAGTGCGATTCATCTGCCGGCGCAGCGAAGGCCATGGAAAGCATCGCCGCTATCCAGAAAAACAATTCAAAATACTTTGAAAATATACGCTTAATCAAGTTTTTTTGCCTTGTTTGTAAATATTAGTGAAACCGCCAGCGCCAGTACCACCCCGACAATTAAGGCGCCGAATATCCGCTCAGAAAAATCCTGCATATTGGCGCCGGATGGCGACACATAGCTAATGTAAAGAATTGAACCGAAAACAGCAATCACACCGCCCACAATTAATATTTTAAAGCTTTGAAAAAGGGCCTCTAAAAAACCCATCTGCCCGTTACATTCGTTTTTACGGTAACTCATCATACCCAGAAACAAGCCTATTGCCGGTATCACAAACGAAAAATATTCGGCAGGCGCCACTACATCTTTTTGGGGTGTTACGCCAAAGCGGGGCATTAAAAAAATCCATAAAATACTTAATATGCCGATGATGCCCCCTGATAAAACTGCATTCTTCATGATTATAATTTATTTGGTTTTATAAATATGTTTATGCCTTTTTACACACATAAATTTATCTTTTAAAAGTAAATAAGCAGGTATATTGTTTGCATTATTTTTTAGGGACATGCTTTTTTAGCTGGCTTTTATTTTTTGTTTATCTTTGCGCCGATTTGAATATCCGCGATATATTAGACAGATACAAAGCTGATGACCGGATCAAAGCGTTGGCTACCGCGCTCAACGCCTCAAAAAATCCAAGGGTTCAGCTCCGTGGTTTGGTAGGATCAAGCGATTCGGCCATGGCGGTAGCTTTGTACTTTTTGCAGCACAAGCACATGGTGTTTGTACTGCCCGACCGCGAGGAAGCAGGCTATTTCCAGGCCGACCTGGAAAACCTTACCGGTAAAGAAGCCTTGCTTTTCCCCTCATCTTACCGCAAACCTTTTGAGTTTAGCCAGCCCGATAGCAGCAATGTACTTGCCCGTGCCGAGGTATTGAACGAGCTTAACCATAGCGCCGAATACGGACAGCTGATCGTTACTTATCCCGAAGCCCTGGCCGAAAAGGTGATCGATCGGTCGGGCCTTGAAAAAAACACACTCGAAATTTCGGTTGATCATAAACTGAGCATCGATTTTATCAACGAATTTTTAATTGAGTACGATTTTGAGCGTGTTGATTTTGTGTACGAACCGGGGCAATTCTCCATCCGCGGCGGTATTGTGGATATCTTCTCGTTTTCGCACATGCTGCCCTACAGGGTTGAGTTTTTTGGCGATTATATCGAGTCGATCCGCACCTTCGAGATTGAAAGCCAGCTTTCGGCCGAGCGGGTTAAAAGCATTACCATTGTACCTAACGTGCAATCCAAGTTTTTAACCGAAAACAATATTTCCCTGTTAGAGTATGTGGAGCCCGGCACCCAGGTTTGGATAAAAGATGTACAGTTTACGCTGGATATCATCCAAAGCGGCTACAAAAAGGCCGTTAACCTGTGGAAAGCCCTCCCTGCGGATGAAAAAGCCCAAAACCCGGATTGGATAGACCCGAAGTTTGGGTTTACAGACGAGAAACTCATCGGCGATCAGCTGCATGATTTCCCGGTGGTGGAATTTGGGAAGCAGTTTTTTTATAACGATGCTACGGTGATCAATTTTGATATGCGCCCGCAGCCATCGTTCAATAAAGATTTTACGCTGCTGATCCACAACTTTAAAAATAACGAGGCCGATAAGATCGAGAATTTTATTTTGACCGATTCGGCCAAACAGGTGGAGCGTTTATATGCCATTTTAGATGACCTGGATAAAACCTTAAAATTCACCCCGATCAGCATTTCGGTGCGCGAAGGCTTTATTGACCAGGAACAAAAACTGGCCTGCTATACCGACCACCAGATTTTTGACCGCTACTATAAATACAAAACCCGCAAAGGCTACCAGCGTTCGCAGGCCATTACCCTGAAAGAACTGCGCGACCTTAAACCCGGCGATTTTGTAACCCATATTGACCATGGCATTGGCAAATATGCCGGCCTGGAGAAGGTTGATGTAAATGGCAAACAACAGGAAATGATCCGCCTCATTTACGCCGATAACGACCTGCTGTACGTAAACATCAACTCGCTTAACCGCATCTCCAAATTCAGCGGCAAAGAGGGTACCGTTCCTAAAATGAACAAGCTGGGTACCGATACCTGGGAGCGGCTCAAAAAAACCACAAAAAAAAAAGTTAAGGACATAGCCCGCGACCTGATCAAGCTTTACGCTATGCGTAAGGCGCAGCACGGCAATGCCTTCTCGCCCGATAGTTACCTGCAAACCGAACTGGAAGCGTCATTTCTGTACGAGGACACCCCCGATCAGGAAAAAGCTACCGCCGATTTCAAAAAAGACATGGAATCGCCCCACCCGATGGACCGCCTTATTTGCGGCGACGTGGGGTTCGGCAAAACCGAGGTTGCCGTTCGCGCGGCATTTAAAGCCGTTGCCGATAGCAAGCAGGTAGCCATACTGGTGCCAACTACTATTTTAGCGGCCCAGCACTATAAAACTTTTACCGACAGGCTAAAGGGCTTCCCTGCCAATATTGATTACGTAAACCGCTTTAAATCCAGCAGGCAGATCAAGGAAACGCTGGAGAAGCTGAAAGAAGGTAAGGTTGATATCATTATCGGCACCCATCGTTTAGTGAGTAAAGATGTGAAGTTTAAAGATCTTGGGTTGATGATTATAGATGAGGAGCAAAAGTTCGGCGTATCAACCAAAGAGAAGCTGAAACAGATGCGCGCCAACGTAGATACGTTAACCCTCACGGCTACACCCATCCCCCGTACGCTGCACTTCTCGTTAATGGGCGCGCGCGACCTTTCCATAATCTCAACACCGCCACCAAACCGCCAGCCAGTAGTTACCGAACTGCATGTGTTTAACGACAAACTGATTAAGGAAGCGGTTGAGTTTGAAATTGACCGTGGCGGTCAGATTTTCTTTATCCATAACCGGGTGGCCGATTTGCCGCAATTAGGCGGCATGATCCGCAAGCTGGTACCCAAAGCCCGCATAGGCATAGCCCATGGGCAACTGGAAGGTGATGACCTGGAGGATGTGATGCTGAAGTTTGTGAACCACGAGTACGATGTGCTGGTGGCCACCACCATTATTGAGGCGGGTTTGGATATACCCAACGCCAATACCATCATTATAAACTACGCCCACATGTTTGGTCTGAGCGATTTGCACCAGATGCGCGGCCGCGTAGGCCGGAGCAACAAAAAGGCGTATTGTTACCTGTTAAGTCCTCCTTTGTCAACCTTAACCAGCGAGGCCCGCAAGCGCCTTAGCGCAATTGAAGAGTTCAGCGATTTGGGCAGCGGCTTTAACGTGGCCATGCGCGATCTGGACATCCGCGGCAGCGGTAACCTGTTAGGCGCCGAACAAAGCGGCTTTATCGCCGAAATAGGCTTTGAGATGTATCACAAGATATTGGACGAGGCCATACAGGAACTTAAAGACGACGAGTTTAAAGATGTATTCCCCGATGATAAACCGCGGCCATATATCTCGTTTACGCAAATTGATACCGACCTGGAGATCTTGATCCCTGATGAGTACGTAACCAATATTTCTGAACGATACAACCTATACACCGAACTTTCAAAACTGGAAAACGAGGTTGAACTGGAGGCTTTTCAACAAAAACTGCACGACAGGTTCGGGCCGGTGCCACCACAGGTTAACAGCTTGCTGAATACCATGCGCCTGCAATGGCTGGGTAAGGCTATTGGCTTTGAAAAGATCTCGCTTAAGAAAAATGTATTGCGGGGATATTTTATTACCAACCAGCAATCGAGTTATTTCGAAACCGAAGCATTCCGAAATGTATTGAATTTTGTAAAGGAAAACCCGAGGCGTACCAACCTTAAAGAGGTAAAAAACACCTTACGATTGGGCATTGAAGGCGTTGATAGTGTTGATGAGGCTGTGAGGTTGTTAAGTGAGGTGGCCGGGATTGGGTAAGTAGAGCTGGTTGGCGTGAGACACGCCAACACAGTATAGAAAACTCACGCTCACCCCCCTCTACACCGGTTGCCGTGTCCTCACGGCAACATGCATGCTAAGCAAAGTGCTAATTCAAAAGTTAGGATGCTTAGTTGGCGTGGTGACACGCCAACGCGGGGATATAGAACAGAAAAACTCACATTTCCCCTCGTTGCCATGTCCCCAGGGCAACATGCATACTAAGCAACGAGCTAATCACAATTTAAAATGCTTAGTTGGAGTGAAGAAAAGAGTTGGTTGGCGTGAGACACGCCAACACGGTATAAAAAAATCATGCTCCATCCTGGTTGCCGTGCCCTCACGGCAACACGCAGAAGGCACAACAATCAAACAGCGTCCATATAGTGCGTTAACCAATCAAACTTTTTATCCTCCTGTTCATAAAACGAACATGATGAAAAATAGTAATCATTAGGATCGTTAACTAAATTCCAATGGGCTTGCAATGGATTGAGGTGTATATAATCCAGTTTTTGCTCCAGCATTTTACGATCAACCACCTTCTTAGCCAGGGCGTTTGGTTGCCAAAACAGGTGATTCCTATTCACCAAATCTGATTTAAACAGATCCAGGAAACCTTGATCATTCTTTTTCAATTCGCTCAAAAACCTGTGCCCCGTAAACTTCATAAAACTGGTAAACGGCTTTTCTTTTCCATTCATTTCGGATCCAGACCAAATCACATGAATATGGTTAGGCATGATCACAAAGCCATAAACTGCAATCTTTTTCTGTTGAACGAGCCACACAAGGCTATCTAAAACAATTTGCTTAAACTCGTCTTTTTCAAGCAACCGGATCCAGTTGTTAATAGTTGCGGTATAGAAATAAACCTCATTTAATTCCATCAATTAAAAATAACCAGAAAACAATGGCGTGGGTACAAATTTATTATCCGCTTACTAAAAAGAACAAACAAGCAGGGTTATTATCCCTTTAGTTTTGCATCGACTATTTTTAAAACAAAAAAAGCTGCCGGTTTTCACCAACAGCTCCTCAAAATATTTTGTTTTTCAATTAATAAACCGAAATGCTGTAAGGGATAGTTTGCCCCATTTCCAGGTAAAGTACCGGCGCTACGGTTTTATCAGCGGCATCAATTTTGCCATCACCGTTAACATCCTTAAACTTTACCGAACCAATAGTAGCTACCGGATTTTGCACCGGGCTTGCATCTATTTCGGCCTGGGTTTTGAAAATGCCTACAGGTAAAAGCCCGTTATAAAAGCTTTTTTGGGTACCATTAACCGCGGTAACATAATAGCCGCCTATGTAATCAACAGAAGCGTTTATTTTTCCGGAAGCATCGGCTGTAAGCGTATAAGCAGGCGCTGCACCATTGTTTACTTTATCAGGATCATCGTATAAATAAACGGTGGCACCTGCCGAAGCAGTACCGGTTAAGCCATTAGTTACCGTGATATTAACTGTAGATACGGTGGGTCCTTCCTTATCGCATGATGAAAACAAAAAAGACGCTGCAATGCAGCCCGACATAAGTAAAGATGTGTATTTCATAAAACCTAAAACGGGCCAACCGGCCCATTGTTTTAAATTTGCAGTTAAAAAACTTCCGTCCGCAAGCTCGTAACATGCAAAATCAGCTGTAAATCAACAGATAGCGAATGTTAACTTAATTCACCTTTTTGTAAATATCGGGCAGGTTCCGGCCCATTTCTTTATAATCGAGGCCATATCCTACTACAAAGTCGTTGTCAATTTCAAAGCCTACGTATTTAAGTTCATCAATCTTTTTTTGCAGGGCGGCGGGTTTAAGCAGTAATGAACAAAGCCTTAGCGAAGCGGGCTCCCTCAGTTTCAGCTTTTCAATAAGATAATGCGCCGTATTGCCGGTATCAACAATATCTTCAATAATTAATACATCACGGCCTTTAATATCAACCGTAAGGTCAATATCCTCGCGGATTTTAAGGGTACTGGTGGTACCGCCGTAGTATGAAGCTAATTTGGTAAAGTTAATTTCGCAGGGTATGTTAACCTGTTTAATCAGGTCGGCAATAAAAAGGAAGCTGCCGTTAAGCACACCAACTATTACCGGAACCGTATGTTTAAAATCCTGGCTTATTTGCGCCCCGATAACTTTTACCCGCTCTTCTATCTGACTGGCAGTTATAAGGGTCTCAAACTCGAGGTCATCAATCTGTTTTTTCATTTTCAAAGGGTCAGTTTAATTAAACCCTTATCCTGCCAAGCAATTTATAAACGCAGCAAAATTGGGTTTAAGCGACTAAAATACTATAAATCACTTACAATAACATGAAAAATAATTGTAACAGATAAGCTTATCTTTGCAGCCTGATGACAGACTATCAACTTTTTACCTTGCCTAACGGCATCCGTATACTTCATAAATATTGGCCTTCGGCAATTACCCACTGTTGTTTTATTGTAAACGCAGGCTCGCGCGATGAACTGCCGGGGCAAGAGGGGCTGGCGCATTTTATTGAACACCTGCTGTTTAAAGAAACCGAACGCCGCAACACCAACCAGATTCTGAACCGCCTGGAGTTGGTTGGCGCCGACCTTAACGCCTACACAACTAAAGAATATACCTGCATTCATGCCTCGCTGCTTAACCAGCACCTTGAACGCACCATGGATTTGTTTGAGGATATTTTATTTCATTCTACATTCCCGGAAGATGAGCAGGAAAAAGAGCGCGGGGTGATCCTGGATGAGATTGCTTCCTACCTCGATCAGCCCGAAGAGGCGATACAGGATGATTTTGAAGAACTGTTGTTTAAGGATCATCCCATAGGCCAAAACATATTGGGCACGCCCGAAAGCGTTGGCAAGCTTAACAGCAAAAACATCAGCGAGTTTATAGCCGCCAATTATAATACGGGCGAGATGATTTTCGCGGTACATGGCAATTACGACTTTAAAAAACTGGTGGCCCTGTCTGAGAAATATTTCGGCCCTATTGCTGCCAGTTACCCGCAAAAAAACAGGCAGGCGCCGGGCATTACCCCTCCCGGCATTCACATTGTTAATAAACCTATTTCGCAAACGCATTGCATTATCGGTGCGCAGGCTTACGCTTCGGCACACCAGGATAAATGGGGGTTGTTATTGCTTAACAACCTGCTTGGCGGCGTGGGTATGAGCAGTCGCCTTAACCTCGAGATCAGGGAGAAGCACGGTATCGCTTATACTGTCGAGTCGAACTATACACCGCTAACCGATACCGGCATTTTTTCTATTTATTTTGGAACAGATACCGAAAAAGCGGCGAAAGCATCAAAACTGGTACACAAGGAACTAAAAAGGCTTCGCGACCAGCAACTGGGCACGCTACAGCTGCACCAGGCCAGGCAAAAATTTATAGGCCAGATTGCGCTGGCCGAAGAGAACCGCATGAGCGTAATTATTGCCATGGCCAAAAGTATGATTGATTTTAACCGGATTGATACCCTGGACGAAATTTTTGAAAAGATAAACGCGGTAACCGCCCAACAATTGTTAACCATAAGTAATGAAATTTTTGATCCGGCCCGCCTGGTTACTTTGATGTTTGAGCCTAAGCAATAATCCTTTATTTTTGTACGATGAAATACCCTATCATAGCCTACGGCGACCCGGTTTTAAGAAAAAAGGCGACAGCCATTGAGCCCGACGAGTATCCGCATATTAAAGAACTGGTTGAGAACATGTTCGAAACCATGTATGCCGCTCGTGGTGTGGGTTTAGCCGCGCCGCAGGTGGGCATGTCTATGCGTCTTTTTGTAATTGATGCCACCCCTTTTGACGATGAAGAGCCCGAATTGAAAGACTTTAAAAAAGCTTTTATCAACGCTACTATACTGGAAGAAAGCGGTGAAGAATGGGGTTTTAATGAGGGCTGCCTGAGTATCCCCGATATCCGGGAAGACGTATACCGCAAGCCGGTTGTCCGCATGTCATACTATGATGAAAACTGGAAACATCATGAAGAAACATTTAAAGGTATGGCGGCACGCGTTATCCAGCACGAGTATGATCATATTGAAGGTAAACTGTTTACAGATAAGCTAAGCCCTTTACGTAAACGCCTGATAGAAAAGAAACTTAATGATATCTCCAAAGGGATGGTTGACGTTGAATACCGGATGAAATTTCCGAATGTTAAAAAAGGAAGATAGTTGGTTGTAACCCTGAAAAACAGAACGCCTCTCGTAAAAAAACAAGAGGCGTTCTGTTTTAACAAATACCAGCTAATCTTTAAACTGCAATTACTCATCTCATTTTCCGATTAAACCAGGCAATATAATTTCCGTATTTGAAATGGCATTTTTATTGCGTTATATTTACACAACCAATCAGTAAAAAATAAACCTATGACTACCAGACGCTCATTTTTAAAAACATCGGCGCTACTTTCGGCAGGTTTGCTGGCAGCACCCCGGCTATACGCCTATGACAAGAAATACATAGGGCTGCAATTATATACCGTTCGCGATGCCATGGCTGCCGATCCGGTAGCAGCTTTAGCCAAAGTGGCACAAACAGGTTTCACCTCTGTTGAGGGGGCAACCTATACCGGCACCGAGTTGTTTTATGGCATGAGCGCGAGGGATTTTTCGAACGTTTTAAAGCAAAACGGCCTGATTATGCCAAGTGCCCACTACCGTTTGGGCGAAGAACTGGTTAATGGCGAACAGCAGAAAGGCACCATACTTAACGACTGGAAAAAAGCCGTTGATGATGCGGCCGAGGCGGGGGTACAATACATGGTATGCGCTTACCTGTCGCAGGCCGAACGCGGCAATATCGATCATTATAAAAACGTGGCTAACATGCTTGATATAGCCGGCGAAACCTGTAAGGAAGCGGGCATCCAGCTATGCTATCACAACCACGATTTTGAATTTATACAGGAAAACGGTCAGTACCCATACGAGATCTTACTGGATAATACTGATAAAAACCTGGTAAAAATGGAAATGGACATATACTGGGTTACCAAAGCCAACCAGGACCCGATAGCGCTTTTTGATAAACACCCGGGCCGTTTCCCGCTGTGGCATGTTAAAGACATGGACAAAACCCCTGCAAAAAAATTTACAGAGGTAGGCAACGGCGTTATTGATTTTAAAAAGATTTTTGCACAGGCTAAAAAATCGGGCCTTAAGTACTTTTTTGTTGAGCAGGATATTTGCCCCGGCGATCCGTTTGCCAGCATCAGCCAAAGCATCAGCTATATTAAAAAGAACCTGGTGTAAAATTGTGTTTACAAAAGCAAAAAAGGCCTGCTATTAAAACAATATGCAGGCCTTTTTTGCTTTATAGACTATATCAATGGCACAAGGAAAGATGAACATTACTTTAATCAAATATCTGATCATCATTTTACTGGCTTCTTTCCTGTTTGCCTGCGCGGCGGAAGCAGAACCTCGCGGCAGCCATCAACTATATTCGTCTGCAACACAGCATTCAACTTTCACAGGTCAAGCTAAACCATAACGTAAATTTCTACAAACCAGCATAATAATCGTACCCTTGTTCGGCCCAGTAATCACGGGGGCGGGTATTGCTGAAATTAACCGAACCAATTCGTTTCAGGTTTTTTATACCATATTTAACCGGGATGATCAGCCTTAAAGGCGCGCCGTGTTTTGGCGGCAGCGGTTTTTCGTTCACCTCATAAGCCAGTAAAGTTTGCGGATGCATGGCGCTGGGCATATCAATGCCTACGTAATATTGTTTATCGGGCGTTTCCATACCTACGTACTCCAAAGCGGTTTCAGCATCCAGCTTAAAATGGGCCATAAAATCGCTGAATTTTACACCGCCCCAGTGCGAGATCTGGTCCCAGCCCTCCACGCATTTAAAATCATAAACTATCTCGGTTTTGGGTAACCGCCTGATTTCGTCGATACCGATGTTAAGCACCTCGCCATTGCTTTTTTTAACCGTAAGCTTCCAGGCATCTACATCTACCAATCCGGCCGAACCTATATCGCTGTTATGGCGCACTACTTTGGCAGCCATTTCTTTAGGGTAGGTTTTTACAAGGTTGTTGTTGCTGTATAACCCTCTTACCAGCTTTTCGTTGGTGTTAAGCACGGCGCGCAGCGGCAGGTGCGCCTGCCCGGTTATTCCATTAGGTTCTACCGGCGATTTGTAAAGCCAGCGCCAGCCGCCCCAGGCGGCTCCAGCCAAAACAGCAAAACTCCCGAAGGAGATAAAATTGCGCCTGCTGATGGTTTGCTCAACCGTAAGTTCCTTTTTCGCGACGCGCTTTTTGAAGATCTTACTCAGCTTTTTCGTTACTTTCATCATTTTTTATTTGAATAACCGGCTGTGGTGTTTCATCAATCACCTCAAACCCCGATATAACCGACCTGAAATTGTTCCACCCCGCCAATACTACCTGCACCACATGTACCACAAAAAACAACACATACCCAATGGTAAGCGCAAAATGCCAGATCCGGGCAAGGTGATAACCGCCGCAAAGCCAGGTGAGGTAATTAAATTGTACAGGCTTATAAATAGCGAGCCCTGTAATAAGCGAACCAAAGCCCATGATAATAATAGCGGTATAGGCTATGCGCTGCGCCGCGTTATATTTGTTTTGAGGCGGTGCCATTTTACGCAGATGCAGATCATGCAATAACACCTGCCAGGCCTCTTTAAACGAGTGCCTGTTAGGTAACAACTCTCGCCATTGCCCCGAAATGATGGTGTACGATACGTATAAAAAACCATTCAGCGCGAAAAACCACATAAACAAAAAATGGAAAGCCATCCCCTCGGCCAGGCGCCTGGGGATATGCAACGCATCATAAAACCACTGCGGGAAAAAACGAAAAAAGGTAACCCCAAAAATGCTGAACGTATACGTATCGCTGGCCCAGTAAATAAGCAGGCCACTCCAGATCATGATGGTCAGGATCGGGAAATTTACCCAATGCGTCCAACGCATTAAAAGCGGGTGTTTTTCTTTAATTGCTTTCATTTAAAGTTTGTTTTTGAAGCGCCTGAAACGGCTCCGTTTGCGGTGTTTTGCACAAAGCCAATCAACTCCCAGTTACCAGGGTCAAAACCGGCAGGGAGGCTTACTGTAGTCGTGCCATCGCTTTTACTTAAAGGCAAGCTTTGCAGGTTGCGCACAATTTGGGTGTGGGCTAACGTACGCCCGCCGTTTTCGCCGCTTTTTACTTTAATTACCGCCTGCTTTTGCACCAGGGCCAACAACAAAACCTCGCTACTGCTTGCTGCGCCTCCCTCCAGCTTATACCGTATTGTTGCGGTATTGCCGGCATTACGTAATGCCATAAGGCTAAGCTGAGCTCCACCGCCTGCCTGCAGCCCGGCATTAACGGCTTTACGTAAAGCAGCTTCCTGCGAGCCAACAAATTCGGTTTTACCGTTAACCACTATTTGCGGCGTATAAATTTGCGACAGGTTTAACCATCCGGCATATTGTTTTTGCCGCCTGGTGTAAGCAGCATTGCTAAAAGTATCCTTCCAGCCCAGCCTGTCCCAATAATCAACATGATAAGCTAAAATATAAACCGGCTTATCGCCGACTTCCCTTTCAACCTTAGCTACCAGCTCATCGGCTGCCGGGCAACTCGAACAACCTTCGGAAGTAAATAATTCTACCAAGGCAAAACCTTTACCTTCAACGTCGGCAACCTTGTTATTGTTACTTTTGGCAGCGCTTGTATAATTAATAAACGCTACGGCTATAAACGCTATGCCTGTAAACAGCAGCATAAGCGATGATGTCTTTATCCTTTTCATTACACCGGTATTAAATGAGATTCCGTTTTATCGCGTTTGTCGGTTTTAGGGGGAAAACCTTACAATAAATTTTTATTTAGCGCCAATCCTTATAAATATCATCATAATACATTCGTTATCAACAAGCAAAATGTAATTTAGTATTTAATGCGCGAGAGCGCTTTTCCAGGTAAATAAATTTATAATTTTTTGTAAGGATTGCAGCTCCCGCCCGACTAACGTTGCAATTGTTTTTGTATCCTCATTCATGATAACCGAAAGTAATGTATTAAACCCGCATCAATGGGTAAGTCAATATGCCGACTACCTGTACCTGTACGCCATGATGCGCATTAATAACGAGGATACCGCGAAAGACCTGGTGCAGGAAACTTTTTTGGCAGCCCTTGAAAAGGTTGACAAATTTGAGGGCAAAAGCACTGAACGAACCTGGCTTACCGCTATCCTCAAAAATAAAATTATTGATGTTTACCGTAAAAGGGCATCCGGGCTGACTGTTAACAGTGCTTACGAGGCCGAACAGGAGACAGACGATTTTTTTGACGAAGACACCGGCCACTGGAAAGCGAAGTACGCGCCGCAACCAATAGCTACTATAGATGGGCAGGATGTTTTATTAAAAAAGGAGTTTAACGGCATTTTGCAAATGTGTCTTGCCAAACTGCCCCACCTATGGAGGTCTGTTTTTACCATGAAACACCTGGACGATGCCGCAGCTGCTGTTATTTGCAGCGAACTGCGTGTTACCCAGGCTAATTTCTGGGTCATTATTCACCGGGCTAAAGTTAGCCTGCGCGCGTGCCTTCAAAAAAACTGGAATTAAATAATGAGCTATCTAAACAAAATACTGAATAACTGTAAGCAGGCTACTTTATTGATCGAGAAAAAGCAGTTTAAAAAGCTAAGCTTACGCGAAGGGATTGAACTGCATATCCACCTGGCCGGTTGCAGGTTTTGTAGGCTTTATAACAAACAAAGCCACATGATTAATGATATGATGCAGCAATTATACCAGGATCCGTTGAAAAATGACTTGAAGCTGGATGAAGCTTTTAAAGCAGGTTTGAAGGCGAGGATTGAAGCGGGTTTAAAGCAATGAGTTGACACGAATTGATAAATTACCTCTACAAATAACTTGAATATTTTGTATAGAAATCCACATCATATAATTGCAAGAGGAATTTCACACGAATGATTTGCTCATGGTACACAATTATTCGAATTACACTATTTATGAAGTAAAAAACCGTGTAGCGTTTTATTAAGTAGCTATTGTGTTTTAAATTATTACCCTTTGGAACTCAAATGAGGGTTTGCCGAAGTTTAATATAATACCAAGCTTAAGGCGCGATGCTTTCAGGTAATTTAATGTTTGTTTTAGATGAGGCTCGATAATATTACCGCTTGTTTTTACTTCAAGAATAATGCTGTCATACACAACAAAATCGGCAAAAAAATTGTGCTTTAACTCTTCTCCTTTATAAATGATTGTATAGGGCTTTTCGCGCGTGAAAGGGATACCAAGTTTAGTAAATTCAATTTCAAGCGCATTTTTGTAAACGGCCTCAATAAACCCGTGTCCTAATGTATTGTGGATTTCATAGCAAGCCCCTATTATCTTAAAAGATTCATCTTTAAATAAAACATTCATATATGCTGATAAGGTTTATCGAATTTAGAAATTTCCACACGAATCATCGGCACATCGTAGACAATTATCCGAATTACATAAATTTATGAAGTAAAGGCAAATTCGTGTAATTCGCTAATTCGTAAAAATTCGTGTAGAAATTCCTATCATGTAATTGCAAGAGAAATTTTTACACAAATGATTTGCACATCGTACACAATTATTCGAATTGCACTAATTATCATATAGAAAGCAAATTCCTTGATTCGCAAAAAATCCGTGCTGAAATTTCTAACGCGTCAATGGTTATCCCTATCCTTTGTATCCATCATAATAGTTACAGGGCCGTCGTTCAATAAACTGATCTTCATGTCCGCGCCAAAAATTCCTGTAGCTACCTTTTTACCAATGATCGCTTCAAGGGCGGCGATCATCTGCTCGTACATCGGGATCGCTTTATCGGGTTTGGCGGCGCGTAGAAACGATGGCCGGTTTCCCTTTTTAGTTTGGGCGAAAAGCGTGAATTGCGAGATCAGCAAAATGCCGCCATCAATATCAGCAAGGGCCTTGTTCATGAGGCCGTTGTCATCGCCAAAAACACGCATACCGGCAATTTTATTAGCCAGCCATTGCAGATCTTCGGTGGTATCGGCATCTTCAATGCCTAACAGCACTAAAAATCCATTGCCAATTTCGCCGGTTATTTTGCCGTCAACAGTACAGCTTGCCTGGGTAACGCGTTGTAATACAGCTCTCATATGTTTTACACGAATTGCTTTTGTTATCGGTCACAATTTAGTCGAATTTCACTAATCATCATACAATTCGCGGAATTCGATCAAATTGCTGCTCCATGAAGAACGTTGGCTCAAAAGTCAATTCGTGTAATTCGTGTAATTCGCATAAATTCTTTACGCCGCACAAAGCATTCGTGTCAAATATAAATTCGTACAAATTCTAAAAACCACGCCAGGCATTCGTGCTAAATATCAATTAGTACCAAATCCATGCGTATAATTAATGCTTAATTATTTAAGTTCGCAACCGCTATTATGTATATCTAATTAATAGGATTAAAAATGAGTACCAAAAGAGGCTTTACTACCAGCATATTACACGCCGACCGTCTTGGTAAACCCGAGCACGGTTCGTTACACAAACCTATCCATACATCGGTAACCTACGGGCACGAGGATGTACAGGACCTGGTTGATATTTTCCAGAACAAAAAAAGCGGTTACGCCTACTCGCGCCAGGGTAACCCTACGGTTACGGCGCTTGAGCAAAAGGTAACACAAATGGAAAAGGGCATGGCCAGTATCGCTTTTTCAACCGGTATGGCGGCTATTTCGGCCACGGTAATGGCCCTGATAAAAGGCACCGATCATATCGTAGCCAGCTCATTTTTGTTTGGCAACAGCCGCAGCATTTTCCAAACGTTTATAGATATGGGGATCAGCATTGATTTTGTTGATGCCACGGATGTTGAAAACGTGCGCGCGGCCCTTAAAGATAATACCCGCATGGTGTTTGTTGAAACCGTAGCCAACCCGGCCACCCAGATAGCCGATTTAAAAAATATTGGTAACCTGTGCGAAGAAAAAGGCATTATATACGTGGTAGACAATACCATGACCTCGCCATACCTGTTTAACCCTATTAACGTAAAAGCGAGCCTGGTAGTTAACTCCTTAACCAAATACATTGGCGGCCACGGTAATGCTTTAGGCGGCGCGGTAACCAATACCGGTCTGTTTAACTGGGCTAACTATCCTAATATTTTCCCCGGCTTTAAAGCTACCGTTAAGCCCGAGGCATTGGGCATGACGCAGATCCGCAAGAAAGGCCTGCGTGACGCGGGCGGCACCTTATCGCCCGAGGCGGCACACAGTATTTCGGTAGGTGCCGAAACCCTGGCTTTACGCCTCGACCGTGCCTGCAGCAACGCTTTAGCCCTGGCTAAATTTTTTAACGATCACCCTAAGGTGAAAAAGGTATTTTACCCGGGCATCGAATCGCACCCGCAACATGCGCTGGCCGGCGAACTGTTTGCCCGTTACGGCGGCTTAATGAGCATCGAGCTTGACGAAAGCCTTGATTGCCTCGCCTTTTTAAATAAGCTGAAACTGGTGGTAAAATCAAGCAATCTTGGCGATACGCGTACCCTGGCCATCCCGGTTGCGCAAACCATCTTCTTTGAACTTGGCGCCGAGCGCCGCGCCGAAATGGGCATACCCGAAAGTATGATCCGCCTATCAGTTGGCATTGAAGACCTCGACGATCTGTTGGAGGATTTCAAAACAGCCTTAAACGATTAGATATTTTAGCATAAAGCCCCTAAATTTAGGGGCTTTATGTTTTCTGCTTTTTAATGAAATTTTTTTATGAAAAACCTATTCCTGAAATCGATTTTTGCTCTCATAACCCTCTTTCTTGTTCAAATCAAATCACAAGCCCAGCAAATCAACACGGATGCGCTCGACGCTTACTGGCAATTAGTCGATCAGCTTAAAAAAGGCGATACCCTGGCGTGTGAAAAATGGCAGGCCTTTTTACAGCTTCCGGGGAACAAGCAATACGTGGCCAACCAGGCTTTCAGTCCGCGTTTCTTAGAAACTTATCGTAAAGCGTTGCAAACCGCCTATATGCCCCAAAATGCCGATAGGCTTAAAAAAATGATGGAACACCCATTTGATAACTGGATAGTTTACAAGGCCAACCAATATAAAATCAATGAAGCGGCACTGAAAACTTATGCGCAAGGCCTGAAAAAGCCTGCTTACCTTGATAGCATGTATAAACAGGCCTGGGCGTGGTTGCCTAAACGCCTGCAAACCAAAAGCCCTTCAACCAGTATTTTTTTTATAGGTATTGACAATGACGCTATTGTTCAGGGCGACACTATTGTTTTTACCACGTGGTCGGCCTTTAATGATGATAAACTGCGCTATGGTATTTTAGGCGGACACGAATTACATCATGTTTTACGCAAAGGGGGTGATTTTGGCGTGGTAAAACCAGCACATGAAGCCCTGTTATATCTGCTAAGCAATATATTAAACGAAGGTACAGCCGATATGGTTGATAAAAAAACGCAACTAAGCAACCTTGATAAAATACCAACCGAATTCCATTTTGATGACATGCTGCTTAATCATCCGGACAGCATCATTAAACAAATTGATACAGCTATGCAGGCGCTTGCCGATACTAAAGAGGCTAAATTCATGACCGTTAAACAGGCGCGTAAGCTTATCAATTATTCCAGCGGTCATGATCCTGGTTATTTTATGGCCGATATCATTGTGCGAAATGGATTTAAAAGCGATTTGATAAACAACATTCAAAACCCGTTCTACTTTATCTACCTGTATAATAAGGCTGCTAAAAAAGACAAACAGCATCCGCCGGTAATATCTGATAAAGCAATTGCCTGTTGCCGCAACCTTGAAAAATTATATTGGCCGCGTAGGGGTTAATATGAAACGCGTTGTATAATAGGTACAGATGAAAAACTATAAATTACACCTAACCATTTACCTCGCTATCGCGTTAGCCAGCGTCTGTAAAGCACAAACCCAACCAGATTCGCTTAACATTAAGCTTAAAACAGTTTTTACAGCGGATAGCCTTCCCGGCATGTACGTGATCATGACCAATGGAAATAAAACAACCTACTCGCATGGCTTTGGTTATGCCGATGTGGCCGATAAAACACCCTATTCGGCAGGCAATATTCAAAACATTGGCTCAGTAAGTAAAACTTTTATTGCCGTTGCTTTAATGAAAGCTATAGAACTTAAGTACTTTACTTTAGAGACCGATATTAATGATGTGCTGCCATTCAAGGTAACAAACCCAAATGATCCTGACGGGAAAATTACCATCAGGCAGCTAACCAACCATACATCGGGCATTATTGACAACCCGAAGATTTATCATTACTGCTATCATTTTTACCCTAAACTGCGTGCTTATGATAGCGTTTCGGTAAGCACGCTGAATCAGATGGGCTATGGCGATAAGTTAAGAGATACTTCGCTTGCTCAGTTCTTTTACAACTACCTGTCGCCGCAAGGTCAATATTACAGCAAAGCAAATTTTGGCGAAGGCCCGGCGGGCGGCGTATCATCCTACAGCAATACCGGGTCGGCATTGGCGGCTTACCTGATCGAGATCAAATCAGGCTTAACTTATGCTGAGTTTACCCAAAAGTATATCCTGAAACCATTGCATATGAACCACTCCGGATGGCATGTGCAGGATATCGATCTGAAAAAACATGCCGTGCTATACCTGGATCAAACCAATCGCTTCCCGCTATACGACCTGGTTACCTATCCCGATGGCGGCCTGAAAACATCGCCCGAAGATTTGAGTAAGTACTTAATTGCCATCAGCAGGCACGATAAAAAACTGCTGACCGAAGCATCATACCGGGCGATGTTTACCCCGCAGTTCAGCAAGGAGCATCCACCTAAAAACATCAATTTAACCTACCGCAATAAAGGCATCTTCTGGAACTTGTATACCAATGGTACTATCGGGCACGATGGCGATGATCCGGGCGTGGGGACTTTTTTATTTTTTAACCCGGCTACCGGTAAAGGAGGGCTGTTTTTTACCAATAAGTATTTACCGAATAAACAGGCTATTGTTGATGTGTTGGTGAAAGAAGCGGAGAAACAGTAAGCTTTATCATTCCCTCTTTGGGTTATAATAGGCTCTCATCTTTTTGGTTTTCTAATTCCCCGTAGGGGATACCTGTTTTTAGTAAGATTAACGTAATAATTGTTTGCCTCGTAGAGGCTACCTCCTTGCATTTAGGTTCAAATGCATATTGGGGTAGCACCTACGGCGTATTTTCACTTTCTTTATCTCGAATTCTACAAACAGGTAGCGCCCATGGCGCAACGCCAAAAAGCTTTGTATATATGGGAGCTACAATAGTACGGAATCGCACAAGGTCGCGTTTCCCTTGTCTCCTGCCTCTAAAAGTCTTGCCTCTCGCCCCTATGCTCTTGTATCGTTACCGTTATAAATGCTCAAATAGCTATCATAACGCGACGGGGCTATTTCACCCTCTTCCAAAGCGTCGAGCACGGCACAGCCCGGCTCGTTAATATGGCGGCAATTGTTAAAGCGGCACTGGTTCATGCGTTCGCGCATTTCGGGGAAGAAATGGCCAAGTTCCTGTTGTTCGATGTCGATAACGCCCAGTTCGCGGATGCCGGGGGTATCGATAATAAAACCGCCTTGCGGTAACTCAAACATCTCGGCAAAGGTGGTAGTGTGCTGGCCTTTATCGCTCCAGTCGGAGATATTATTGGTGCGCAGGGCCAGTTCGGGCAGCAGGGCGTTGATCATACTTGATTTGCCTACGCCCGAGTGGCCCGAAAAAAGAGTTACTTTATCTTTAAGCAGATCCTGTACCAGGCTGATATTGGTACCCTGCAGGGCCGAAACCTCATAGCAGGGATAGCCGATCTCTTCGTAGATGGCTTTGTAATCAGCCAAAATTTCCAGGCCCTCATTGCTAAACAGGTCGAGCTTATTGAATACCAGCCGTGCCGGAATGTCATAAGCCTCGGCTGTAACCAGAAAACGATCAATAAAACCAAGCGAGGTACGGGGAGAGGCTAAAGTAACTACCAATATGGCCTGATCAAGGTTGGCTGCAATGATCTGCGCCTGTTTGCTCAGGTTGATGGATTTACGGATGATATAGTTTTTACGCTGATGCAGGTTGGTAATCACCCCTTCGCCGCGCTCGGGTTCCATTTCAAAATCAACAATATCGCCAACGGCTATGGGATTGGTGGTGGTAATACCCTTAATACGAAACTTACCCTTGATGCGGCAATCTATTTTTTGCCCATCGGGTGTTTGTACCTGGTACCAGCTTCCGGTTGATTTTGTTATGAGTCCCTGCATCAGGCATCAAAAGTAGCAAATTAATTTTTTACACTAATTTTTTGGAATAATGACGAATTTCACGAATGGCTTTTATATTGTCCTGATTACTTCTGCACTAATTTGCACCGATCAACGAATTCAAATTAGCATTCGTTAAGAAATCAATTCGTGTAATTCGCATAAATTTTTTGACATCATGCAACTATTCGTGAATAAATTAAAATAATCCTTGCAAATCAGAAAATAATCTACTTACTTTACCTGCATTATATATGACAGTTAACAACACCATTTCTACAATTATTATTACCACCGGTATAAACCTCGGAGGAAGATAATCGTATGGTGTAAAAACATAAAATGAAAACCAAAAGAAAAACCTTCCTCCGCAAAGAGGAAGGTTTTTTTGTTATAGAACGATTACTAAACCATAAATGAAAGTTTTAAAATTCGGAGGTACTTCCGTTGGGTCTGTGAGCAGTATCCAAACCCTGTTAAACATCCTGAAGGATGAAGTGAAAAATGAAGAAAAGCCGGTGGTGGTATTGTCGGCTATGGGCGGTGTAACCAACCTGCTTTCGGCCATGGCCGAAGACGCGGCAAACGGCAAAGAGTTTACCGCCGGATTGGCCGAACTGGAAAAACGCCACTTCGATACAGTGAAAGCCCTGCTGGATGTGCAAAACCAAAACCCGGCACTTACCCGTTTAAAAATCCACTTCAACCAACTGGAAGAGCTTTTACAGGGTGTACTCACACTGCGCGAACTTACCCCGAAAACCCGCGACCAGATACTGGCTTTCGGCGAGCGTTGCTCAACGCTGATGGTGAGTAAAATAGCGGCCCAGCATTTCGGGGATGTACTTTTTGTTGATGCCGCCGATGTAATTAAAACCGACAGCGCCTTCGGCAACGCCAAAGTAAATACCGAACTTACCGAAAGACTGGTTCAGGGCCTGTATGCCGAAAACAAAGGCAAAACACTGATCGTTACGGGCTTCATCGCCTCAAACGATGCCGGGCAGACCACTACGTTAGGTCGCGGAGGTTCAGATTATACTGCCGCTATATTTGGCGCTGCATTGAATGCCCGGGAAATCCAGATCTGGACAGATGTTAACGGCATGATGACAGCCGACCCGCGTATGGTGAAAAAAGCGTTCTCGCTAACCGAGCTTACCTACACCGAGGCCATGGAACTATCCTACTTCGGCGCCAAGGTAATCTACCCGCCAACCATGATCCCGGCTTTCATGAAGAAAATCCCGATCGTGATTAAAAACACCTTCGAGCCCGAATTTGCAGGCACCGTGATCCGTCACGATTGCAAGGCTTCTACCCTGCCTATCAAAGGCATTTCATCTATCAACAATATCAGCATCCTTAACCTGGAAGGCAGCGGCATGGTGGGTAAATCGGGTTTTAGCGGCAGGTTGTTCTCGCTGCTGGCCCGCGAGCAGATCAACGTGATCCTGATCACCCAGTCATCGTCAGAGCATAGCATCACTTTCGCTGTTCAACCGCAGGATACCGAAAGGGCCAAACAGGTTATTGAGCAGGAGTTTGAACTGGAACTGGCCGCTAAAAAGCTGGAGCATCTTGTTATTGAAAAAAACCTCGCTATCCTGGCCATCGTTGGCGAAAACATGAAGCAAACGCCCGGCATGTCGGGCAAGCTGTTCCATGCGCTTGGCCGCAACGGTGTTAATGTGAGGGCCATCGCGCAAGGGTCGTCAGAATACAACATCTCGGTGATCATCTCGGCGAATGATTTATCAAAAGCCCTGAATGCTGTACATGATGCTTTCTTTGTTCAGTTAACTAAAACCCTTCACGCCTTTTGTTTAGGCACCGGCAACATTGGTAAAACCTTATTTAACCAGTTAAATGCCCATACCCAATATTTAAAAGACAACAACGGCATCCAGGTTAAAATTGCCGGGATCAGCAATACCCGCAAAATGACCTTTAACAGCGATGGTATTTCGCTGGATACCTGGCAACATGACCTTGACAATGCACCGCACGAAGCCGACCTGGCCAAATTTGTGGAGCGGATGAAAGAAATGAACCTGCCTAACTGTGTGTTTATCGATAACACCGCCAGTCCTAAACCAGTAGCTTTTTACGAGGAGGTTTTTAAAGCCAATATCTCGGTAATTACCTGCAATAAAATAGGTAATTCGGGCAGCTACGCCCAATACCGCACTTTTAAAGATACCGCACGTGCCCATGGCGTCGACTTCTTTTACGAAACCAACGTAGGTGCGGGCCTGCCCATCATCAACACACTTAAAAATCTGATGAACAGCGGCGACAGGGTGCAGCGTATCGAGGCAATCCTATCGGGCACCATCTCGTTCATCTTTAATAACTTTAAGGGCGATGCCAATTTCCACGATGTGGTAAAGGAAGCACAGGATAAAGGCTACACCGAACCCGATCCGCGCGACGACTTGAGCGGTAAGGATTTTATGCGCAAAATGCTCATCCTTGCCCGCGATGCAGGTTACGCCATGGAAGAAAGCGATGTGGAAATTGAAAGCGTACTGCCAAAGGCCAGCCTTGAGGCTAAAACCGTTGAAGATTTTTACGCCACCCTTAAAACCGAAGACGCGCACTTTGCCAAACTCAAAAACGCGGCCGAAAAAGACGGCAAGGTTTTACGCTACATAGGCAAACTGGAAGATGGCAAAGTAAGCATCACCCTGCAAATGGTTGATGAAAACCATCCGTTCTACATGCTATCGGGCAGCGATAACATCATCTCCTTCACAACCGACAGGTACCGTGAGCGCCCGCTGGTTGTAAAAGGCCCCGGCGCAGGTGCCGAAGTAACCGCCGCAGGCGTATTTGCTGATTTAATAAACGTGGGAAACCCCCTAATCCCATGAATGGGGAACAATAGTTAGCCCCCCGGCCCCTAAAGGGGGAGGAATATTTTAAGCTCCATTAGGGAACTAACGCTGATATTTTAAATATGGAAGATAATAAGTTACAAGAATTCGCTCCCTCTCCTTTGGCTCCCCCTTCAGGGGGCAGGGGGGGCGAGAGCATCCGCGTTTTCGCCCCGGCTACCGTTGCCAACGTGGTTTGCGGTTTTGATGTTTTGGGTTTCGCGGTTGATGAACCCGGCGACGAAGTAATTATGCGCATTACCAACAAACCCGGAATCACCATCAGCAAAATTACCGGCGATGACGGACGCTTACCGCTTGATCCGGCCAAGAACACCGTGAGCGTAAGCGTTCAGCATTATTTGCAAAGCGTTGGCCGTACCGATATCGGTTTGGATATCGAACTACATAAAAAAATGCCTATCGGCAGCGGGTTGGGTTCAAGCTCGGCCAGTACGGTTGCCGGGTTGTTTGCCATTAAAACGCTGCTTGGCGATGATGCCGACCCGATAAAGCTGCTTCCCTTTGCCATGAAAGGCGAAGAAATGGCCTGCGGTCATGGTCATGCCGATAACGTGGCCCCAGCCTTGTTTGGTGGTTTTGTGCTCATCCGTAGCTACGAGCCGTTAGATGTGGTGAGGTTACCGCATCCTAAAGATTTGTGGTGCGCCATTGTATTCCCTGATGTAGATGTACCAACCCGCGAAGCCCGCCAGATCATCCGCAAAAACATCCAGATGAAGGATGCCGTAACCCAGTGGGGCAATATAGCCGGCCTGGTGAGCGGCTTGTTTATGCAGGACATAGACCTGATTGGCCGCAGCATGAAGGATGTGCTGGTTGAGCCGGTGCGCTCCATGCTTATCCCCGATTTTTACAAAATGCGCGAAATGGCCATGGAACTCGGCGCGGTAAGCTTTGGTATCTCAGGCTCAGGGCCATCCGTTTTTGCTTTTACTAAAAATGAAGCAACCGCCCGTGCTATTACACAAAAGCTACAGCAGCATTTAACCGGGCTTAAAATAGGCTCCAACAGTTACGTATCAACCATTAACGACGCGGGGCCGAAGGTTTTATAAGCCCCTCCCAACCCTCCCCGGTAGGGAGGGCTTTATTAACTTATTATAAACTTAAATTACCCAAAAGTCTCCCCTTCCGGGGGAGATTTAGAGGGGGCTAAAAAAAATGAAACTCTACAGTACCAACAATACCACAGCCGAAGTATCTTTTAAGGATGCCGTATTTAACAGCATGCCGCAGGATAAAGGCTTGTATATGCCTTACATCATCCCGCGTTTGGATGATGAATTTATCAGCAACCTGGATAAATACAGCCTGCCGGAGATAGCGTTTAAAGTAGCGAAGAACCTGCTTGGTGACTCCATCCCAACAGATGATCTGAAGGCATTAATTGAGGATGCCATTAATTTCCCGGCACCGATTGTAAAGCTGCAGGATAATGTTTACGTGCTTGAACTTTTCCACGGCCCGTCGCTGGCTTTTAAAGATTTTGGCGCCCGTTTCATGAGCCGCGTAATGAGTTATTTCCTCAAGCCGGGCGAAAAACAACTGGACGTTTTGGTGGCCACCAGCGGCGATACGGGCGGCGCCGTTGCCCTCGGTTTTTTGGGCGTGCCCAACACCCGCGTAACCATTCTTTACCCTAAAGGCAAAGTAAGCGGCGTACAGCAACAGCAGTTAACCACCAATGGCCAAAACATCCGCGCGCTTGAAGTTGATGGCACTTTTGATGATTGCCAGGCGCTGGTTAAGCAAGCTTTTGTGGATGAAGATTTAAACGCCAAATTCCGTCTTACCTCGGCTAACTCCATCAATATCGCAAGGCTTGTTCCGCAAACTTTTTATTACTTCAACGCTTACGCGCAGTTGTTAAGGCAAGGAATTAAAAAAGTTGTGTTCTCGGTGCCAAGCGGCAACTTCGGCAACATCGGCGCGGGTTTATTAGCCTGGAAAATGGGCTTGCCTGTTGAAAAATTTATCGCGGCTACCAATGCCAATGATACTGTTCCAGAGTTTTTAAAAACCGGTGTTTATCAGCCAAAGCCCTCGGTAGCCACCTTATCAAACGCGATGGACGTAGGCAACCCCAGCAACTGGGTGCGCATTGCCGATCTGTTTAAAAACGATGCCGAAGCAATTAAAGCGCTTGTTGTTGGTTATAAATATGATGACGAACAAACCGTAAAGGCCATCAACTGGATTTTTGACAGTTATGGTTACGTGGCTTGTCCGCATACCGCGATAGCATGGCAGGCCCTTACTGATTACCAGCAGGACAATGCAGCGGCAGATACCGCCGGCGTGTTCCTTTCAACCGCGCACCCATGCAAATTCCCCGACGTTTTCAGCCAACAGGTTGCTGCTAAAATTGACGTGCCCGAACAGGTGAAAGAACTGGAATCGAAAACAAAACTGGCTATCTCCATTAGTAAAGATTTTGCTGATTTTAAAGGTTACCTTTTAGGGGTTGATTAATTTCAGTATTTTTAGATGCCGAAAGATTACTCTTTTCCGCGTCATTACAAGGTACGAAGCAATCGCGAACCGTACAGGGCGGACCTGCAAATCGGGATTGCTTCGCACCTCATAATCACGTGAAATGTATTCAATTTTGAAACAAAAATGATCAACAAAACCCTGATATTCATTTGCCTTGCTGCCATATCCCTAACAGCCTGCAGCCGCAAGCTAAAGTTTGACCGTGACAAATGGGATGACGGCGATGGTCTTACTTTTGCCTATCGCCCCGCTATGGTTGAGGATTTAATTGCCAGTAAACAACTCAATAACCTGAAATATCAGCAAGTAATTCATCTTTTACACCGCCCACAATTAAGCAGCAAGGATAGCATGGTATATGATGTTGACAGGCAATACAGTAAAGGCACATTAACTTATACCCAAACGCTTGTTGTTTTTCTGAAAGATTCGGTAGTTACCAAAGCGGAGGTGCATGAATTTCATGCGAAGAAGAAATGATTATACTCCTTTAAAAGCATGATTATTTTTAAGCAACCGTTTACTGTGGTAGCTTGTCAGTCTTTCTTGACTCTTGAATCTAACACTCTTGCTTCTTCACCCTACATTCACGTTTAATTTATATATTCGTACTATAATTTTTAATAAAATGGAATTCAAACAATCTAAATACAACTACGATAACATTATCGAAGTTCAGGATCAGTCAGAAGTTTCTTCACGCAGGTTTATGGCAGGGGTGTTCAGCTGGATGGGCGTGGCGCTTGGTGTTTCTGCAATTACGGTTTATTTATTTTTAAACATGGGCCTTATCAGCCTCATCGTTTCACCAACCGGTGGCTTTACAGGCTTTGGCTTATTCGCTATTTTTTCGCCGCTGGCTTTTTCGCTGGTCATGCAATTTGGCTATAACCGCATTTCGTACCCGGTACTGGTACTGCTTTTTGTGGCATATGCAACGTTAATCGGTATCAGCTTAAGCTTAATATTTCTGATCTACACATCTGCATCAATATTGGGCGTTTTTATTACCGCCTCTGTTACATTTGGCATTATGGCGATAGCCGGTTATACCACACAGATGGACCTTACCCGTTTCGGTTCAATCATGTACATCCTGTTCATCGGCATATTTGTGGCTTCGCTGGCTAACTTTTTTATGCACAGCGAACAAATGGGATACATCATCAGCTACATTGGTATAGCTGTATTTACCGGTTTAACGGCCTATTACATGCAAATGCTTAAACGCATTGGCGCCGGTATAGAATATGGCGACGCAAGCTCTAAAAAGCTGGCCCTGATGGGGGCGCTTAGGCTTTATATCACCCTGATCAACCTGTTTTTCATGATCCTCCGTTTATTCGGCAGAAGAAGATAATCTCACCAAAGAAATTAATCAAAAAGCTGCCTCTGCAAAAGGCAGCTTTTTTTTGTTTAACACGGTGGTTTGGCTATGATGAAAGCCCGGTGTTATACACTTGCAAATGATAACTTTATTGCGCAACTTTGCGGTGCTTATGGAGAAAGACGGAGGGATTAGACCCTGCGATGTCTTAGCAACCTGTGCTTCACAAGGTGCTACATTCTACCAGGCAGCAATTAAGCGCCCGGACAGATAAGCGAAAGTCATGATAACACCCGACTTTTCGAGATAAGCTGTATTTAGATTTGAGATATTAGATTTGAGATTTGAGATAGCTTCGGCATTTCTAATTACTTGTTTAGTATCTTTTTATCAGATATATGAGGTAAAAGATTTGATGTTTCAGCAAGATCCTATTTGTTGAAATCTCACGTCTCAAATCTCATATCTCACATCTCAAACAATGGACATTAGAAAAGAATTACAGAAACGCATCCTGGTGATTGACGGAGCGATGGGTACCATGATCCAAAGGTACCAGCTCACGGAGAAGGATTTTCGTGGCGAGCGTTTCCGCGATCATGGTACAGATTTGCAGGGTAATAACGACCTGCTGAATATTACACGCCCCGATGTGATCAAGGCTATCCATGCCGAATACCTTGAAGCAGGTGCCGATATCATAGAAACCAATACCTTCAGCACACAGGTAATTTCACTTGCCGATTATAAGCTGGAAGAACTTGCTTACGAACTAAGCTACGAAGGCGCGCGTATTGCCCGCGAAGTGGCCGACGAATATACCCAACGCAACCCTGACAAACCACGCTTTGTGGCAGGTGCCATCGGGCCCACAAACCGTACCGCGTCCTTATCGCCCGATGTTAACGACCCGGGTTACCGCGCCGTAACCTTTGATGACCTGGCCGATGCCTATTACGACCAGGTAAGGGGTTTGGTTGACGGCGGTTCGCACCTGTTATTGGTTGAAACCATATTTGATACCCTGAACGCCAAGGCTGCACTATTCGCCATCAAAAGGTACGAAGATGAATGTAAGGCTGCCGGTAAGGATTTTCCTGCTTTCGGTCCTTCGGGCGGCATCATGATTTCGGGCACCATTACCGATGCTTCGGGCCGTACGCTTTCAGGGCAAACGGTTGAGGCTTTCTGGAACTCGATAAGCCATGCCAACCTGCTTTCTGTTGGCTTAAACTGCGCTTTGGGCGCCAAAGAAATGCGCCCCCACCTGGCCGAACTTTCTGAAAAGGCGGGTGTTTATATCTCTGCCTATCCAAACGCAGGTTTGCCAAACGAGTTTGGCCAGTACGACGAAACCCCGCACGAAACCGCCCACCAGGTTGATGATTTTATTAAAGCCGGGCTGGTAAACATTGTAGGCGGATGCTGCGGCACCACGCCCGAACATATTAAGTGCATAGCCAATAAGGCAGCTTTATTTCCTCCCCGCGTTATCCCTCAAATTGAACCGCATATGCGCCTGAGCGGGTTGGAGGCTGTTACGATAACCCCCGAGAGCATGTTTGTGAATGTGGGCGAGCGTACCAATATCACCGGTTCGCCTAAGTTTTCCAAATTGATACTGGCCGAAGACTATGAGGCCGCTTTATCCGTTGCCCTGCAACAGGTTGAAGGCGGAGCCCAGGTTATCGACATTAATATGGACGAAGGCATGATCGATTCGGAGGCCGTAATGGTTAAATTCCTTAACCTGGTAGCTTCCGAACCGGATATAGCCCGGCTGCCCATCATGATCGACTCGTCGAAATGGTCGGTAATCGAGGCCGGCTTAAAATGTATTCAGGGAAAAGGCATCGTAAACTCCATCTCCCTGAAAGAGGGCGAAGAAAAGTTTAAGGAGCATGCCCGCAAAATATTAAGCTACGGCGCGGCAACGGTGGTAATGGCTTTTGACGAGACCGGCCAGGCCGACTCGTTGGAACGCCGCATCGAGATCTGTAAAAGATCCTACGATATTTTGGTGAACGAAGTAGGCTTCCCGCCGCAGGATATCATTTTCGACCCCAATATCCTTACGGTGGCCACCGGTTTGGAGGAGCATAACAACTACGCGGTTGATTTTATTGAAGCAACCCGCTGGATCAAACAAAACCTGCCGCACGCCAAAGTGAGCGGCGGTGTAAGTAATATCTCGTTCTCCTTCAGGGGTAATAACACCGTACGCGAGGCTATGCACTCGGCCTTCCTTTACCACGCCATTAAGGCCGGTATGGATATGGGCATTGTAAACGCCGGGATGCTGGAGGTTTATGAAGAGATTCCTAAAAACCTGCTCGAACTGGTTGAGGATGTGCTCTTGAACCGTCGCCCTGATGCTACCGAGCGATTGGTTGAATTTGCCGATACCATCAAAAGCAAGGGCAAAGAGGTAGTACGCGATGAAGAATGGCGTAAAGGCACCGTTCAGGAACGCCTTTCGCACTCGCTGGTGAAAGGTATTGTGGAATACCTGGATGACGATGTGGAAGAGGCCCGCCAGGCCTACGCCCGTCCGCTGGAAGTAATTGAAGGGCCGCTGATGGATGGTATGAATGTAGTTGGCGATTTGTTTGGCGCGGGTAAAATGTTTTTGCCGCAGGTAGTAAAATCAGCCCGTGTCATGAAAAAGGCGGTGGCTTACCTGCTGCCTTTCATCGAAGAAGAGAAAAAGAACAATGTAAATGCCGATCAGCGCGCCAATGCCGGTAAAGTTTTAATGGCCACCGTAAAAGGCGACGTGCACGACATCGGCAAAAACATAGTTGGCGTGGTACTGGCCTGTAACAACTTCGAGGTGATTGACCTTGGGGTAATGGTACCGGCGCAGCGCATTATTGAAGAAGCTAAAAAGCAAAAGGTAGATATCATCGGCCTTAGCGGCCTGATCACGCCATCGCTTGATGAAATGGTGCATTTTGCCAAAGAGATGGAACGTGAAAAATTCACCATTCCGCTTATTGTTGGCGGGGCTACTACGTCACGCATCCACGCCGCTGTAAAAATAGCGCCGCAATATTCGGGCGCGGCAATCCACGTCCTGGATGCTTCGCGCAGTGTTACGGTATGCAGCAGCCTGATGAGCAAAGACCGGGATGCCTATATCCAGGGCATTAAGGATGAATACGCCAAAGCGCGTGAGGCCCATGCCAACAAAAAATCCGACAAGCGTTTTGTAACCATCGAAGAAGCTCGTGCAGGCAAATTCCAGATCAGTTTGGATGGCGATGTAGCGCCGAAACCGGCTTTCACCGGCACTAAGGTATTTGATGGTTTCCCGTTGGAGGATTTACTGCCCTATATTGATTGGACACCGTTTTTCCATACCTGGGAGTTACGCGGCAGTTATCCGAAGATATTTGAAGATAAATATGTGGGCGATGAAGCTAAAAAGCTGTTTGATGATGCCCAGGTATTGATGAAACGTATTATTGCCGAAAAGCTATTCACCGCTAAAGGTGTAATAGGTTTTTGGCCGGCTAATGCCGTAGGCGACGATATTGAGCTATACACCGACGAAAGCCGCACAACGGTGTTGAACCGCATCCACACCCTGCGCCAACAGGCGGAAAAGGTAAAGAATGATCCTTACTACGCGCTGGCAGATTTCATCGCGCCCAAAGAAAGCGGCGTTCCCGATTATTTCGGCGGCTTCGCGGTAACAACCGGTTTGGGCTGCGACGAACTGGTAGCCGAATTTGAACGCGACCACGACGATTACAACAGCATCATGGCCAAAGCGCTCGCCGACCGCCTTGCTGAAGCTTTCGCCGAAAAAATGCACGAGCTTGTACGAAAAGAATACTGGGGCTATGCTAAAAACGAGCATTTGAGCAATGCTGATCTCATTAAAGAAGAATACCAGGGCATCCGCCCGGCACCGGGCTATCCGGCCTGTCCTGATCATACCGAAAAAACCACGTTATTTGAGTTGCTTAAAGCTGAAGATAACGCCAACATGCAACTAACCGAAAGCCTGGCCATGCTGCCTGCCGCATCGGTAAGCGGTTTCTACTTCGCGCACCCGCAGGCAAGGTATTTTGGTTTGGGTAAGATCAGTAAGGACCAGGTAGAGGATTACGCCAAGCGTAAGCAAATGCCTCTGGAGGAAGTGGAGAAGTGGTTGGGGCCGAATATTAATTATTAGCCCCCCGGCCCCCTAAAGGGGGAGGGAAGGATGAAAATTAATAATACTAAAAAACTCCGCCGCCGCTCGGCTCCAGCCGAGTGGCTACTATTAAGCGGCCTCTGGCCGCCGAAGTTGGAGTAGCTGGCCAGAGGCCTTGGAATAATTGCCACTCGGTTGGAGCCGAGCGGCTGCGTTGAAAGTAAATTATAAAACTTAAATAAAAATTCCCCCTTTAGGGGGTTAGGGGGCAAATGAAAATACCTGAACACATAGCCAACGCAAACGGCAAAACACTTTTTTCGTTCGAATTGATACCGCCTTTAAAAGGCCAGAGCATCCAGGGCATTTATGATGCTATCGATCCGTTGATGGAGTTTAAACCTCCGTTTATTGATGTTACCACCCTGCGCGAGGATTTTATTTATAAACAGCACCCAAGCGGCCTGCTCGAAAAACTATCCTACCGAAAACGCCCGGGTACAATCGCCATCTGCGCGGCTATCATGAACAAGTATAAGGTTGATACCGTGCCCCACCTGCTTTGCGGTGGCTTTACTAAAGATGAAACCGAGAACGCCCTCATCGAGCTGGAGTTTTTAGGTATCGAGAACGTGCTGGTATTGCGTGGCGATGCCCGCCTTGGCGATTCATCATTTGTGCCGACACCTAACGGCCATTGCTACGCCACCGAGTTATTGCAACAGGTAGTAAACCTCAACAACGGCATTTACCTGCACGAAGATCATGGCAATACGGCCAAAACCAACTTCTGCATCGGCGTGGCCGGTTACCCCGAAAAACATTTTGAAGCCCCGAACCTCAAAACAGATTTCAAATACCTGAAACAGAAGATTGATATGGGGGCGCAGTTTATTGTAACCCAAATGTTTTTTGATATTGATAAATACAAGGAGTTTGTGAACGGTTGTCGTGCCAATGGTATTAATGTGCCTATCATCCCCGGACTGAAGCCGATCACCACATCTAAACAATTAGTTACCCTCTCAAAAACGTTCCATATCGATATCCCCGAAGATCTGAGCGATGCCATCCATGCCTGCGCCAATGAAAAGGCGGTTAAAGAAGTGGGTATTGAGTGGATGATTAACCAGTGTAAAGAGCTGATGGCATTTGGCGCGCCGGTACTGCATTTTTATACCATGAGTAATGCCGGGCCGACTAAGCGAATTGCTGAGGCGATATTTTAGTAACCAACAATACTTCTCTCCAATCGTCATTGCGAGATTCTGTGTTGATAAACAAATAATCTACATTATTTATTTACATTTGGGTCTTAGGCGGCTTAATGTTAGCCTGTTTAGGGCGGCTATTTTTAAAAGTAGCTGCTCTAACTATTTACTTACGTGCTCACCTTACAGATCGGGAGTGCTTTGTTCCCTGGAATTAAGACTAAGAAAATATCTTGTAAACAGCAAAGAGGCTGTATCATAAATCATGGTACAGCCTCTTTTATTTTGATAAAAAAGACGAAGAATAGTCTAATGATATTTTGTTTAATCATCTGATTTTCATATATTTAATGTATAAAAAGATGAGAAATGGCAATAAAGCTACCCGTTTTTAAGCCCTACAACCAGCAGCAGATCCTTGCACTTCCCCCTTCATTGGAAGAGTTGATACCAGCTACCCACCCAGTCCGTGTTGTAAATGAGGTAATTAACAAGCTCAATATCGAACCGTTATTAAAAGCTTATAAAATCAGGGGCAGTTCGAGTTACCACCCTCAGATGTTGCTTAAAGTACTTGTTTACGGCTATGTCACCAATACTTATTCCAGTCGTAAGCTGGCTGCCGCCTGTAAAGAAAGCGTTTACCTGATGTGGCTAAGCTCAATGAGCTATCCGGATCATAATACGATCAATCGTTTCAGGGGAGTACGCTTGAAAAACGCACTCCGCAGTGTATTTGAAGATGTGGTTAAACTGTTGGCAGAGGAAGGTTTACTAAGTATCGAGGAAGTTAATACCGATGGTACTAAGATCGAAGCCAATGCAAACAAGTATACTTTCGTATGGAAAAAAGCGATCGCAACGAATAAGGAAAAGATGGGAAAGCAACTTGATGAGATCTGGCAATATGCCCAAAAGGTTGCGTCCGATGAAGATAAGATGCCTGAACAGCCGGACTTTACCACAATCGACAGCAGCAAAGTAAACGCTACCGTAGAGTTATTAAATGAAAAGCTTGCCGGTAAAGAAGGGATCGATAAAAAAGTAAAAGCAAAGCTAAAGTATGTAACTAAACACTACCCGTTAAACATCGTTAAATATGAGCAGCAGGAGGCTATCCTGAAAGAGAGAAACAGTTACAGCAAAACAGATCCGGATGCAACTTTCATGCGTATGAAAGAAGACCACATGAAAAACGGACAGTTAAAACCTGGTTATAATGTGCAGATATCCACCTCTAATCAGTTCATCGTCAATTACACCATCCATTCAAACCCAACAGATACCAATACATTAAGCGCCCATTTAGCTCAGCACGAAGCCAGCTTTGGCAAAGCGCCACAAGTGCTTATTGCGGATGCCGGGTACGGATCAGAAGAAAACTACATGCTGCTTGAACAAAAGCAAACGACCGCTTTTGTAAAGTATGGCATGTTTGACAAAGAGCAAAATGAAACCCATAACACCAAGCACCCATTTGCGGCAAATAAGCTTTTCTATAACCAGGAAAAAGACTGCTATATCTGCCCGATGGGCCAGCCGATGGATTATATCGGGACAGGGACACGGGAAACAAGTACCGGTTTTGAACAGACTTTAAAACGATACCAGGCAAGGAACTGCGCTAATTGTCCGCTGAACGGTGCCTGCCATAAATCGAAAGGAAACCGGATCATTGAGATTAATGAAAACTTAAACCGGCTAAAGCAAAAAGCACATACACTGTTAACCAGTGAAGAAGGCATAGAACGGCGAAAGAAGCGCTGTTTCGATGTAGAACCAACTTTTGGGAATATCAAACAAAACCACGGGTTCAAAAGGTTTATGCTCCGTGGTGAAGAAAAAGTGGAGTTAGAATGGGGTTTGGTTACAATTGCCCAAAATCTAAGAAAAAAAGCAGCTTAAAAAGCGAGGGTGTAAATTAAACTGTGTCAGCTAAGGAATAACAGAAGTATTAACTTAGCAACACCGAAAGATGAAAGAAAAGAAAGAAGGGTTCGATTTTGAGCAATTTAAGGCGGAAGCCATCCAGGGTCTTTACGAAGGAAAAAAGATGGGGGGCACAGATGGATTATTCGCACCGATGCTAAAGCATTTGCTGGAAGCGATGCTTGAAGGAGAACAGGAGAACCACCTGGAAGCAAGCAAGGCATCCGGGCTTGCCAACCGGCGAAACGGCAAAACGAGCAAGAAAGTGCGGAGTGTGCAGTCGGGT
>NZ_QGHA01000019.1 GCF_003148845.1 Mucilaginibacter oryzae
TCCGCTTGTTTTGTAACTCTTCGGTTTACTTCGGCCTTAGCCTCCGCTCACCTCCCGTTACGCTACATGATTTCCATTTCTTAAAAGAACTTATTCGCTTCCCTTCTCAGTTCAGCTATATAATCTCCGGCTTTAACCGGTTTGATTTGTCAATTTTTTCAGCGCGGGAATCGCTCCCTTTCACTTTTTGCCTCGAAGCATGTTAAACTTCCTTCTTTCTTATCAGCTAAACTCGCTTAGCCTCAACTTCTTTCGCTCTTTCAAGCTCCCTTCCGTTCGGGGTTGCAAAGGTAACAACCTTTTCTTTATTTCCAAAACTTTTTTTTATTTTTTATTTCCAAGTTTTGAACCGCCTCCCCTCTCTTCTCTTCCTCGTTTGCGGGCTGCAAAGGTGTGAATTTTTTCTTAGCTAACAAAAAGTTTTTTCAACTTTTTTTTGAACTTTTTCTATTCAACACTGTTAACCTTTTAATGAACATCCGCGCTATTCCGTTTCCTCATTTGCGGGGCTGCAAAGGTACACTCTTTTTAACTCTCTCCAAATTATTATTCGATATTTCCCTTAATGTTAACTTAACACACTGGTAAACAAATGGAAAAATTTCCTAAATAACTGGGAATCCCCCTTTTGTGTTAGGGATAGCAGCGGATACCGGCCCCGTGGCTAAGGCTTGTGCAGTATGAGCGGATAGCCCGGCCGCAGGCAACACCCAGATCCTATTGTCAGCTTTGAATTTGCAGTGCGACTATTTAGCTGAACGGGATTTGCTTAATTCGGTTTGCTTACCGGCTGACCTCTTTTACTTAAAGCACCCTGCATGCTATAATATATATAGCCAGTTTGAGCTATTCCTGAATTCGGCCCCCTTTATATCTTTACCTCATAAAAATCCACACTTTATCTACAGTTGGTCGAAACCCCGAAACGTTAAAACCATCAATAGTTAAAAGATGTTAAAAACACCGAAATAATAGCTTCCGGGCCAATGCGTCGTTATATATTAGCGGCTAAATAAATAATTGATTGATTTATATTATTAACCTATCTTTGCAGAATGTTTAAAAAGCAACTAACGTTATTAGCCAGTGTTTTAGCTATCGTAATTATCACGCTTGGCAGTTGTAAAAGCAAATACGAAAAGCTAAGGGCAAGTAACGATTATGCCAAAAAATACCAGGAAGCTATTAAGTACTATAATAAAAAGGACTATAACAAAGCTTTAGGCTTGTTTGAGGTGCTGGTTGAGCGCTACCGCGGACGTGAGGGCGCTGAGGATTTATTTTATTACTACGCCTTTACTTACTACAAACAAAAAGATTATACCTCGGCACGTTATCATTTTAAAACCTTTGCCGATACTTATCCATCGAGCCCGCGGGCCGAAGAATGCCGTTTCTTTTCAGCTTATTGCTATTACCTCGATTCGCCTATTTACTCGCTCGATCAGGATAATACTTTAAAGGCTATTGAGGCGCTCCAGTTATTTATTAACCTGTACCCAAAAAGTGACCGTGTTGCCGAGGCCAGCAAGCTGATCCAAAACCTGCGCGATAAACTGGAAACCAAAGCTTACGCCAATGCCAAGCTTTATTTAACCATTGGCGATTTTCAATCGGCAGTAATAGCGTTTAACAACGCGCTGCGCGATTACCCGGATACCAAATACGGCGAAGAAATGGAATACCTGATTGTTAAAGCACAATATGAGTATGCCAACCACAGCTTTGAAACCAAACAGGAAGACCGCTACAACCAGGCCATTGCCTATGCCGATCAGTTTGCTGAAAAATATCCTAACAGCAAATACCTGCACGAAACCCAGGGCTATATTAAATACAGCCAGCAGGGTATTAAACAGGCCCAGCGCTTAATTGCCGAAGCCATGAGTAACGACAAGGCCGCAAAAAAACTGTTAAAAAAAGATACCGTTACCACAGCATCACCGTCTGAAAAAAATCAGCCACAAAAAATACCATATTAATTAAGAGATATATAAAGCGTTAAAGATATGACAGCTAACAACAGCAACAAACCAGCACCTGCAAGCAGCACTGTAACCCGCGATTTACGCGAGCTGGATACCAAAACACAAAACATCTATGAGTCGCTTGTAATCATGTCGAAAAGGGCGAACCAGATTTCGAACAATATTAAAGAAGAGTTACACCAGAAACTTTCTGAATTCGCATCATCAAGCGATAACCTTGAGGAGGTTTTTGAAAACCGCGAGCAGATTGAGATCTCGAAACACTACGAAAAATTGCCAAAACCATCATTGGTTGCCGTGCAGGAATTTTTAGACGGAAAGGTTTATTACCGCAACCCAACTAAAGAGTAACCCCCGGCCCCCTGAAGGGGGTGGTAGAAAACATATTCAGTAAAACAAAAGACTCCCGGACGGGAGTTTTTTGTTACATTTAAATTTATTAAACATTTGTGCCCCCTTTAGGGGGTTAGGGGGTATGAAAAATATCATTTTAGGGGTTTGCGGCAGTATAGCTGCTTATAAATCGGCAACGCTGGTACGCCTGCTGGTTAAAGCGGGCGCTAATGTACGTGTGGTGATGAGTGCCGATGCTACCAGCTTTATTACCCCGCTTACCCTTGCTACCTTGTCGAAAAACCCGGTGGGCATTGAATATTTTAAAGCAGATACCGGCGAATGGAATAACCATGTTGAATTGGGCTTGTGGGCCGATGCCATGATTATAGCACCTGCTACCGCCAATACCTTAGCTAAAATGGCCAACGGCCTTTGCGATAACCTGCTTACAGCCGTATATCTATCGGCCAAATGCCCGGTTTACTTTGCCCCGGCTATGGACCTGGATATGTGGCTGCACCCCGCAACCCGCCAAAATGTTATCCGGCTGCAAGCTTTCGGTAATATCATGATCCCCCCGGGCAATGGCGAACTGGCCAGCGGTTTACATGGCGAAGGGCGCATGGCCGAGCCGGAGGAGATTGTAGCCTTTGTGGACGCGGAATCAAAAAAAAAACTTGTTTTAGCGGGTAAAAAAATACTGGTAACTGCCGGGCCTACCTACGAGGCTATTGATCCGGTAAGGTTTATCGGCAATCACTCGTCGGGCAAAATGGGCTTTGCCATTGCCGATGAACTGGCTTCGATGGGTGCCGATGTTACGCTGGTTACCGGCCCTACCGCGCAAACCAGTAAACAAAAAACAATAAAGCGGATTGATGTTACCTCGGCGGCGCAAATGCTGGAGGCCTGTTTGGCTGTATACCCAGGTGTAAATGCTGCCATTATGAGTGCTGCCGTAGCCGATTATACCCCGGCCGAAGTAGCTGAACAAAAAATAAAAAAGCAGGATGAAGAGCTAAGCATCCAACTGAAAAAAACAACCGATATTTTAAAAACGCTTGGCCAGCAGAAAGCCGCGGGACAAATACTGGTTGGTTTCGCGCTCGAAACCAATGATGAGGAATTGAATGCAATAAGCAAACTGCAAAAGAAAAATCTTGATTTTATTGTGCTAAATTCTCTGAATGACGCCGGTGCCGGTTTTAAAGGCGATACCAATAAAATAACCATTATTGACAGCGCGCTCCATAAAACCATGTTCGACCTGAAGAGCAAAGAAGCTGTGGCCCGCGACATTTGTGACAAAGTTACCCAATTGCTAAACGGATGAAAAAGCTATTGCTGTGTACCGCGCTGCTGTGCCTTTGCTTCAGGGGATTTGCGCAGGACCTGAATGCCCGGGTACAGGTGCTTTCGCCAAAGGTACAAATTGCTAACAAGCGTGTTTTCCAGACACTGGAAACCGCTATGAAAGACTTTTTAAACGGCCGGAAATGGGCGGCCGACCCCATATTACCTCAGGAGCGCATAGATTGCAATTTTGTATTGAATGTAAGCAACTGGGATGGCAGCGGTAATTTTACCGGCGAATTGCAGGTGCAATCATCAAGGCCGGTTTACGGATCATCCTATACATCCACCTTATTAAATATCAACGATAAGGATATCAGCTTTACTTATACCGAAGGGCAGACCATTGATTACAGCGATCAAAATTTTCAGAGTAACTTAAGTTCGATCATGGCTTTTTATGCCAATGTCATTGTAGGGCTTGATTATGATACTTTTGCCAAATTTGGCGGTACGCCCTACTTTTTAGCGGCGCAAACCATAGTAACCAACGCGCAAACCTCATCATACAGCGGCTGGAAGGCTTTTGATGGCAATGTGAGCCGCTACTGGCTGGCCGAAAACCTGAACAACAAATTATACAATCCGCTCCGCAGCTTTTTGTACGATTACCACCGCAACGGGCTCGACCTGATGGCCGAAAATGTGAGTAAGGGCCGCAAAGCCATCGACGCGTTGTTGCCGCTACTTCAACAGATAGACAGGCAACGCGTAGGCTCCATGCTGCCCCTGGTATTTTATACCGCTAAAAGCGATGAACTGATTTCCATATACAGCAAAGCCGATAACCAGGAGCGCCTTACAGCCATGAACCTGTTTTTACAGCTCGACCCGGCAAATGGGAATAAATATCAGACGCTGCAGAAGTAACTTCTCATCGCTCTATAGCACCTCTATAACTTTAACCTTTATCCTATGCAAATTAAACTCAACTACTGGAAAGCATTATTATTACTAATTCCTTTCATTGCCGGCTTGGCTCTCACAAACCTGGTGTTAACCCCCGGTGGCTTGCGCTATCCGTGGAGTATCATAGCTAATTATCTATTGGTGATTGGCTTTCTTGTTATAGTTGGTTGCCAGGCTTATATGCTTGTAAACTTTATTAATGCCACCAAAAACGACCTTTATTTTAAGATCAACGCTTTAGTACCTGTAGCTTTCCTGATACTAAATTTAGTATATATGGTGTATCTTAATTTTAAACCGTACCACCCTGTAAATTCATCAAACGGCCCCGTAAGAGTATCCAACCTAAACTTAGGTGGTTTGATAATTTTATTATTAATGATGCACGCGATAATCAATTTCTTCCTCACCAATAACAACTATGTATCCTGGCAGATAAAAAAAATTACAGATGCGGCTAAGCAAGAAGAATTGAGGGAGAACTATTTAAAGCCGATGAAAATATTGGTCAGAACATCAGCTTATTTGTTCTTAATTTTTGTGGTTATAACTATGTTTCTTGATATTTCACAAATTTTGAATCCTGATCATTGATTTAACCTGATCAGGTAAAAATGATCTAAAGTGCCCTGCCTTTTACTTTTGATGATAAACGGCAAACTCAGGTTTTCTTTTGGATAATCCTCAAAAGCTTTGATTGTAGTAAAAGCAACCCCTTTTTCTTTTAAGCCCGCGATTACTTTTTCATCAGCAACAATAATTTGCTTTTTTAGCGAATCGGTTTTCAGGATGTGACCGATATCTGTATAAGTAGCCGCTCCCCTGTAATAAAAATCGAAAGTGTTGGATAATACCGCCGCGCTTACTTTCTGTCCGGGATAATTTTGGTTGAGGTATTCGGCAGCGGAGAGATCGCCGCGGTAACTAACAATTATTGGGTAAGCTACCGTAGTTAGATACAAGTTAACAAAAATAGCCGCCGCGCAGGTGAATAGGAATACCGGTTGCCAGGTTGGTTGCCTTTGTTTGAAGATATAAACAGCAATCAAAACCAATCCCGCTAACAAAACAATAAAAACAGGCCAGCGCTCAGGCGCGAAAATGAAGTTTAAAGCTATAACCGCGATGATGAGTAAACCGGCGAACAGGTATTGTGTAACCCTGAAAAAAGTAAGCCCGCCGCCAGCTTTCAACGATTTGATCACTACCGCCGTGATGATTGCAAAAAATGGGAACAGGATATTGGTATAGAAAGGCAGTTGAAATTTGGAGGCAGAAAAAATCAATAACATTAAAACCCCTCCGGATATGCACAGGTATTCGGGCTGAGCAATTCCTTTTACCATTTTGCGGATGGTGGCAAAAAGTGCATAAAACAGGATGATAGCCCAGGGCGAGAAAGCCCAAAGCAGCGTATGCACAAAAAACAATTTATCGCCATGAGTATTGGTAATGTAGCCATTGTTATTGAACCGCCCAAACTGGCTATCCCACAAAAACCAGTGAATACCGGAGATCCCGTTTCGGCCAAAGACTACCTTTTCGGGGTGCAGGTCAAATTGCGTGTACACCGAATACAACTCGGGTGTAATGAATAGCATCACCAAAATAAAAGAGAGCAGCCATTTCCAGTGAAACAATCCCCTGATATTTCTCCTGAACAGGTAATCACCAATGATGGAGGCGCCTATCGGGATAAGCAGGTAGATCCCCTTGGTCATTACCGCGCAGGCGGTAAATAACGATGCCAAAAACATATCGACAAAACGTGCGCGCTCCTTCACCTTATAATAATGATATACTGCTCCCATCAGCAAACCCATAATGTAAGGCTCGGCGCGCACGTCGGTGTTCGACATTACCGAATGCTGGGCGGTAAGCAAAATCAAAATGGCCATGATGGCCGTTTCGTCGCCATAAAACTTTTTAGCCAGTTTATAAGTGTATATCACCGCCATGAAGAAAAACAACAGGGCCGGTAATTTATAAGCTATGGTATTTACCCCGAAAATTTTAAAGCTGATGGCGATAACCCAGAACGGGAAGTGCGGTTTATCGAGCCAGTCGGCACCATGATATATTAAATCGGTGAAGTTATTGCTTTGCGCTATGCTCCTGGCCAGGGCCGAGTAAAGGGCCGGATCGTCGGTAAAAAATTTAATGCCGATGCCTGCTACATTGATCGCGATAGCGAAGATCAATACAATAAAATAAGGCCGCCTTTGCGCTGAAAAAATTGAAACCGTACTATCCACTACTATAAAGTAAGCCCAAAAATAGCTGAATTTAATTATTCCACGGCAGGTATTTTGGCGGCGCAGCATCAACCAGGCCTGGTTTAACCGGGTTAAGGGCTTCGCCGTTTAAAACTTTATGGTATAAAGCGAGGTAACCGCCAGCCATTTTGGCGATGTTAAAATTGTCGGCCGCATACTGATGGCAATACTTTTTGTTGAACGATCCGGCATTTCTTAACACTTCGGCCAGTTCCGACCTGCTTGCCGACAGGAATCCGGCTTCGGGGGGTACCAGCTCCGGAAGCGACCCGTAAGGTGTACCCAGCACCGGGCAACCAAAATACAGGCTTTCAATAATGGCTATACCAAATGGTTCGTGCCACAAAACCGGGAACAGCAAAGCCTTTGAGGCGTTCATTACTACAGATTTTTCGGTGTCGCCCACCATGCCTTTAAACCATACGTTTAAATTAGGCGTAAAACGCAGGCCCATTTTAAGGTTAAGCCTGGTACCGCCAAGTACCACCAGTTTATTACCGCTTAGGGTAGCCACGTCAATAGCGCCCTTTACATTTTTAACGCGCCAGGCAGCTTTGGCTAAAAAATGGGCATGGGTACGTTTTTTATCCAGATCGGGCAATTGGTAATCAGCAGTATCAATGGCGTTATGAACAAATACCGTCGAACCATGCCGCCGCGCATGATTAGCGGATACGAATACCGAATTAATATCCAATCCGGCTCCCCCTGGATTATTGTGTACCGTAATGATATAAGGCTTTTTAGTAAAATCCTGAACCTGGAATTGAAAATGCACCACGTCAATATCATCCGGAACCTGTTGGTTCAAATCTTTAGCCGGGTCATAAATCAGCGCCCTCGCGAACGGACAGCTTGAACCCTCGCCCACCAGGTAGGTAATTTGATGGCCAAGCCGGTTCAACTCGCGGCCAAGCCACCAGATGATCCGTTCTGTGCCACCGTATTTGGTGGCGGGGATGGGGGTGTTATTTACAATGAGGATGTTCATGGCTGCGGCAATTATAACACTAGGAATAGCAGACAATAAGAACAGCATTTTAATGTTGTTAAATACGCTGCTAAATTAGGTGGTAGGAAATTATCTATTTAGCGGCTCCATTCTTAAACCATTTCCTGTTTGCCACCAACAATCCAAATTCTTCCGAAGGATATTTCTCAGTTGATTTATGGTGTATTTTATGCGCCCTGCGGATGCCTGCCAGGTAGCGGTTGTTACTTTTAAAGGCTTTAAAGCGATTGTGAATAAACCAATCGTGGAAAATAAAATAAATGATCCCATAAACGCTGATGCCGGCCCCAATCCAGAAACGGTAATCTAAACTTAGGTGACCAATCCACATCAGCCATAAAGCAAATGCAGCAAAGCCAATGCTGAAGATATCGTTTAACTCAAACCAGCCGTGGCGTTGCTGGTGGTGCGTTTTGTGAATAAACCACAGCGGACCGTGAAATAAAAACTTATGCATGGCCCAGGAGGTGAGTTCCATGCCAATTATGGTTCCTGTAATTATAGCTATGTTGATCAGAACGTTCATTTTTTTGTTGTAAAGTTGTAATGTTATTTTTTCTTTTTCTCTGCTTCGAATTTTTTCAGGTAGTCGATCAGAGCCTTGGTTTTACCAGAAAATTCAATGCTTTTTGCATAGAGATCATTATAAACAGCTTCGTTTATTTTAAAAGCTCTATATAAAATAATGAGCTTATTCCTAAACTCGCCTGATGATCCTTTTGCATAGTTGAGAAATCTGATAAAATCAGGATTGTTGTTATATTCAAATCCTTCGGCTATGTTATCAGACATGGAGCAAGCGGCTCTTCTAATCTGGTCTTTCATTCCCCAGTCGGATTTTAACGGTTCCGAATCACATAATATATAAACATCAACAGCAATAGAAACCGCAATTTTCCATATATCCAGATCCTCGAACCGCTGAAACTTACTCAAAGAAATCTTAAATTAAAGCTTTCCAACATTACAACTTTCCAACCTTCAACAAAAAACTAAATATGTATCGCCCTGTTCTCGGTAGCAGCCAAACATGCTTCACGCATGGCTTCGGTGTAAGTTGGGTGGGCATGGCTCATGCGCGAAATATCTTCGGCGCTGGCACGGTACTCCATCGCTACAACCGCCTCGGCTATCATATCGGCAGCACGCGGACCAATCATGTGTACACCTAAAATCTCATCGGTAGCGGCATCGGCCAATACTTTCACAAAACCATCCAGATCGCCGCTGGCACGCGCGCGGCCGCTGGCTTTGAACGGGAACGACCCAGTTTTATATTTAACGCCGGCTGCTTTCAACTGCTCTTCAGTCTGGCCAACAGCGGCAACCTCAGGCCAGGTATAAACCACACCCGGGATCAGGTTATAATCGATGTGCGGTTTTTGTCCTGCTATGATCTCGGCAACCAAAGTGCCCTCGTCTTCGGCCTTATGGGCAAGCATGGCGCCCTTAATCACATCGCCAATGGCATACACGCCTTTAACACTGGTTTCCAGGTGATCGTTAACGGTAATTTTGCGGCCGCGTTCTTCAACGGTAATGCCTATGTTCTCTAAACCTAAACCATCGGTATAAGCTATACGGCCAACGGCTACCAGGCAGTAATCACCTTTTAACTCCAGCTTTTCGCCTTTCGGTGTGTCGCAGCTTACAGTTACTTCGTCGCCGTTTACAACCGCGCCGGTAACTTTGTGCCCCAGGTAAAATTCCATGCCCAGTTTGGTCAGCACTTTTTGTAACTCGCGGCCCAAACTTTTATCCATGGTAGGGATAATGCTGTCCATATATTCAATTACCGATACTTTGGCACCCAAACGGGCATACACCGAACCTAATTCCAGGCCGATAACGCCTCCGCCGATCAATACAAGGTGCTTAGGCACTTCGCTCAGGCTCAAAGCTTCGGTCGAGGTAATGATACGTTTTTTATCGATAGGTAAAAATGGCAATGCCGATGGTTTTGAACCGGTAGCGATGATCACGTTTTTAGAGGTGATTTCTGTAACAGTACCATCGCTCTTTTTAACGATGATGGTATTTTTATCTTTAAATGATCCCACACCAAAATGGGTATCAATTTTATTTTTCTTCATCAGGTAGCTGATGCCGCTGGTATTGGCGTCCACAACCTGTTGTTTGCGTTTAATCATCTGCCCGAAATCAATGCCCAGGTTATCCAGGTTGATGCCATGTGTTTTAAAGGCATGGGCGGCATTATGGTAATGTTCAGACGAATCGAGCAGCGCTTTAGACGGGATACAACCCACATTAAGGCAGGTACCGCCAAGCGTATTATATTTTTCAACAATAGCGGTTTTTAAACCCAGCTGGGCGCAACGGATAGCGGCTACATAACCACCCGGCCCCGAACCGATAACTATAACATCATATTGCATAGTAGTGTGTTTTTTATGGATGGCAAAGTTAAGGATTATTGTCTGAATCAGAATTTTCAGAATTTGAGAATTAGCAGAATATTGCAAACCTGACAAAAATCGGAGTAACCAAACAACTATCGGTGTAATCCCGGAAAAAAATCAACGTAATCAAACCCGTCAACGGTCGGGTTTTGTAACAGAATTCATTATAAAGCTGTTTATCGTTAACTCTTTATTAAATTTAACCCAATTTAATCCGACTGATCTCATGAAGAAAATCAACTTCCTATTAGTGCTGGTATGCTTTTGTACCGGCGCTTTCGCGCAAAGCAGCTATGTTAAGGAGCATTTTACCAAAAAAGATGTGTACATTACCATGCGCGATGGTGTAAAACTGTTCACCTCCATTTATACGCCGAAAGACGCTTCGGCCAACAACAAATACCCGATGATGATGCAGCGCACCTGCTACAGCATTGCGCCTTACGGCGAGGATAAATACCCAACACATCTCGGCCCTTCGGATATTATGATGAAAGAGGGCTACATTTTTGTGTACCAGGATGTGCGCGGCCGCTATAAAAGCGAAGGCACCTGGACCAACATGACGCCCGTTATCGACAATAAAAAAAGCAAAAAGGATGTAGATGAGGGCTCTGATACGTACGACACCATAGACTGGCTGGTGAAAAACGTGGTCGGCAACAATGGTAAAGTAGGCCAGTGGGGTATCTCCTACCCTGGTTTTTACACCGCGGCAGGTATCCTGTCAAATCACCCGGCGTTAAAAGCATCATCGCCCCAGGCCCCTATTTCCGATTTCTTTTTTGATGACTTTCATCATAACGGCGCTTTTATTGAAGGTTACTTTTTTACCTTCCCGGTATTTGGCATTCAGAAAACAGATACCACATCAAAAGCATGGTTTGCCAATGCCATGTTTAACCCAGGCACCAGGGATGGCTACCAGTTTTTGTTAGATCTGGGTCCGCTTAAAAACGCCGATAAGTATTATAAGGATAACTTTTTCTGGCAGGAAACCATTAACCACCCAAATTACGATGAGTTTTGGCAAAAACGTGGTTTGCTGAAACACTATGGCAAAGTAAAACCTGCGGTGATGCTGGTGGGCGGCTGGTTTGATGCTGAAGATTTGACCGGTCCGCTGGCTATTTATAAAACCATTAACAAATCCGACCCAAAGGCTTACAACACCATTGTGATGGGGCCGTTTGGCCATGGCCGCTGGTCGCGCGAAACGGGGCATACTATGCACAGCAACGTTTACTTTGGCGATAGCATTGCTACATTCTACCAAAAAAATATCGAAGCTAAATTTTTCAACCATTTTCTGAAAGGTAATGGCGATAAAAACTCAGGCCTGCCAAAAGCCTACATGTACAATACCGGCAAAAAAGAATGGGCTACCTTTGATCAGTGGCCTGCTGCCAATGTTGTTCACGAAAAATTATTTTTAGGCGCCGATGGCAAACTGGCCAACACCCAGCCGGCTACCGAAGGTTCGGTATCTTACATCAGCGACCCGCTTAAACCGGTTCCGTATACCGAAGATAATACCACCACCATGGGCTTTACCCCGCACAACTACATGAGCGAAGATCAGCGTTTTGCCGGTCGCCGCCCGGATGTGCTGGTTTACCAGAGCGAGGTTTTGAATGATGATGTTACCCTTGGCGGCGAGATTATGGCGCATTTGAAAATTGCTACCACAGGTACTGATGCCGATTTTGTGGTAAAACTGATAGATGTTTATCCGCCCGATGAACCGAACAATCCGTACATGCCCAACAAAAACATTATCCTGAGCAATTACTGGCAAATGGTACGCTCGGAGGTGATGCCTGCCCGTTTTCGCAACAGCTTTGAAAAGCCGGAAGCTTTGGTAGCCAACCAAAAAACTGATGTAAACTTCCGCCTGCAGGATGTGCTGCATACCTTTAAAAAGGGGCACCGCATCATGATCCAGGTACAAAGCACCTGGTTCCCGATAGTGGCGCGCAACCCGCAAAAATTTGTGGAGAACCCTTATAAAGCTGATGAAAGCGATTACATAAAAGCTACTGAAACCGTTTATAACGATAGCTTTATTGATGTGGAGGTGCTGAAATAGAGTGATTAGAGGCTGGAGATTGGAGGTTAGTTTTTTTACCTCGTTTATAAGAAACAATTGGGGAGAGACGTGCTAAAAGGAAATAACTTTTAAACAACCAAAGGTTAGGAGGCACCTACGGAGCCAAAAAGACGCTCTCTAATTGCTACAAACATGGTACTCCTACGGAGTTTGAAATATTCGCCACATAACTCCGTAGGAGTACCGTGTTTATAACAATGATTTGTTTTAATATTCCCGGCTCCGTAGGTGCCTCCTTTTTTAAAAGCGATTGCTCTGAGATAGGTGGTTATCGCCCACATTAAGCCATATTAAATTCCTAACTTTCGGGTATAATGAAAGAAAAATTAAGGCTGCATAAAGAGGCAGGCCACTGGGTGAAAATTTATAGTAAAGTTTCGAAAAATAAAGTACTGTCGCGCAACGGCTACATTCTTGGTTTTTCTGATAATTTATTACTGATTCAGCAAACTCATGATTTTAACGTTGATGATTATGCTATTCTTCCTATCAGCCAGATACAAAAAATACGTTTTAACAGCGCCGATAAATATTTTGATAAAATAATGCGATGGGAAAACAGAACCGGGGCTGTTGGAATAAAACACACTGTGGATATCGACAACTGGCGTTCTGCTTTCAAATCACTAAAAGAGCTTGGTTTAAATGTAATAGCCGAATGTGAAGCTGAAGAAATAGATAGTTTTACCATAGGGCCGATTGCCAAAGTAGGCAAAAAGCTAATTCATATTACCTACTTTGATGCAGCGGGCCATCTTGATGACGAGCCAACCAGTATCAACTACGAATCGCTTACCCGTGTTGTATTCGATTCGGAATACATCAACATATTCAGCAAATATCTACGGAAACATAAAGCCGCCAAATAATCATCTTTATGAAATTAGTACTTTCTGTCATATCGCTCTTTGTTGTGCAAATCTCCACGGCTCAAATTAAAATTACACAACTGGCCAAAACAGATATTCCAAAATCCATCACCTACAAAGGGCATATCGTTAACGCGGTGAGATATACTGATAAAGCCGGCGAACATATAGTTATTACCACCGAAACCGGGGAAACAGCAACCAAAAACAGCGAAACCGGCGACGGCCGTGATGCCGCGCTATATGCTTATCATTATAATGTTACAGGCAATAATGAGTTTAAGCTAAGCTGGCAGACTTATGATTTTATTTCGGATTGTTCGTTGGATATCAAAGCTAACTATGCCCCTGGTTCATTTGCAATTACAGATGTGGATAATAACGGCATAGCCGAAGTTTGGTTGGTATACCGCACTGCCTGCCGTGGCGATGTAAGCCCAAGCACCATGAAGCTTATTATGCACGAAGGTGATAAAAAATATGCCATGCGCGGAGAAAGCAAGGTGAAGCTATCCGAAAAAGAAATTTATGGCGGTACCTACACATTTGATGCAGCTTTTAGGACTGGCCCTGCGGCTTTAAGAAAATACGCGGCCGATACCTGGAATAAAAATATCAAGGATACCTTTTAACCCTGCACAATTAAGCACATGAAAATAAAACAACTATACATTGCCGCCATTGCCCTTTTAGGCACCGGTGCCCTTACACAGCAGGCCAATGCCCAGCTATTGGAAGAAAAGGGCAAGTTTACCCATGCCGATACACTTCGCGGCATGCTTACGCCCCTGCGTACCTGTTACGATATCAACTACTATCACCTTGATGTGAAGTTTGATATCGATAAAAAATTTATCAGCGGCAGCAACCAATTCAAATTCACTGCTACCGAAGATTTCACCAAACTCCAGTTCGATTTGTTTGATAACCTGAAAATTGAAAAGGTGGTTTATAAAGGCAAGGAGGTACCTTTTACCCGCGATGGTAATGCCGCCTTTGTTACTTTCCCGCAAACCATCAGCAAGGGCAGCAGGGATGAATTTACGGTTTACTATTCCGGCAACCCAACCATCGCCAAAAACGCCCCGTGGGATGGCGGCGTGGTGTTTAAAAAAGATTCGTTAGGCAAACCGTTTGTGGCTACCGCCTGCGAGGGTGTGGGCGCCAGCATCTGGTGGCCTAATAAAGATCACCTGGCCGACGAGGTGGATAGTATGATGATCAGCATCAGCGTACCTAAAGGTTTAAAAGATGTATCGAACGGAAGGCTGCGTAAAGTAACCCAGCTAAGAGATGGTTACACCCGCTTTGACTGGTTTGTGGCCAATCCTATCAACAACTATGATGTGGTTGCCAACATTGCCGATTATGTACACTTCGGCGATACCTACATGGGCGAAAAAGGCAAGCTTAACCTGGATTACTGGGTGCTGCCATACAATCTCGAAAAAGCTAAAAAACAATTCGCGGCCAATGTTAAACCCATGCTTAAGGCTTTTGAACACTGGTTTGGCCCCTACCCTTTTTATGAAGACAGCTACAAACTGGTTGAAACGCCCCACCTGGGCATGGAACACCAAAGCGCCACAGCCTACGGCAACAAATACCTGAACGGCTATCTGGGTTACGATATGTCGGGCACGGGCTGGGGTACCAAATGGGATTATATTATTGTGCATGAAAGCGGCCACGAATGGTTCGGCAACAACATTACCGGAAAAGACCTTGCCGATATGTGGGTACACGAAAGCTTCACCTGCTACTCCGAATCGTTATTTATTGAGGATAACTGGGGCAAAGCCGCCGGGCAGGAATATAATTTCGGCTTGCGGAAAGGCATCAGTAATGATAGCCCCATTGTTGGCGTTTATAATGTAAACAAAGAAGGCTCGGGCGATATGTACCCCAAAGGAGCCGTTGTGCTGAACATGGTGCGCACCATTATTAATGATGATGAAAAATGGCGCGATATAATGCGCGGCCTTAACAAAACCTTTTATCATCAAACAGTTACTTATGATGATATTACGGGTTACATCAGCAAACAAGCGGGTATCGATTTATCGAGCGTGTTTGATCAGTACCTGCATTATAAAACCCTGCCGGTGCTGGAATTTACCAAAACGCCGGATAACCGGTTACTTTGCCGCTGGATAGCCGAAGCCAAAGATTTTAAAATGCCCATCCGCGTAAAAGTAAAAGGCGGCGAGTTTAAATTTATTACACCGGGCACCGGCTTTACCCCGGTTAACCTGGCCGGCGCAACCAAAGACAATATTGAGATAGATACTTTAAATTACTACGTGGGCGTGCTCATGGACTAACCCTTCAAAACATGAAAAATAAACTCTTAAATATCTGCGCGCTTTTTTTAGGGCTGACGGCTGCAGGCCTTAACCCTGCCAAAGCGCAGTTAGGCACCGATAAGGAAACCTTTACCCGTGCCGATACCCTGCGCGGAAGCCTTACGCCGCTGCGCACCTGTTATGATATCAGCTACTACCACCTGGATGTGAAATTTGATATCGCCAACAAATTCATCAGCGGCAGCAACCTGTTCAAATTTAAGGCAACACAAAACTTCACCAAACTTCAGTTCGATCTGTTTGCCAACCTGAAAGTGGAAAAAGTTGTTTACAAAGGCGCCGAAGTTCCGTTTACCCGCGAGTTTAACGCCGTATTTGTAACCTTCCCTACCGAAATTAAAAAAGGCAGCATGGATGAGTTTACCGTTTACTACTCGGGCAACCCAACCATCGCCAGGCGAGCTCCATGGGATGGCGGTATAGTTTATACCACCGACTCATTGGGTAAACCCTGGGTGGCTACGGCCTGCCAGGGCATCGGTGCCAGCATTTGGTGGCCAACCAAAGATCACCAGTATGATGAGGTGGATAGCGCCCTGATCAGCATCAGCGCGCCAACCGGTTTAAAAGATGTATCGAACGGAAGGCTGCGCAAGGTGACCGATTTAGGCAATGGCTACATCCGTTTTGATTGGTTTGTGGCAAACCCCATCAACAACTATGATATTGAAGCCAATATTGGCGACTATGCCCATTACGAGGGGACTTACCAGGGCGAAAAAGGTCCGCTTACTTTAGATTACTGGCCGTTAAGCTACAACATTGATAAAGCTAAAAAACAGTGGGGCCTTGACGCGCCGCGGATGCTCAAAGCGTTTGAGTACTGGTTTGGCCCTTATCCTTTTTATGAGGACGGTTACAAACTGGTTGAAACGCCTCACCTTGGTATGGAACACCAGAGCGGCACGGCTTATGGCAACCATTATAAAAACGGCTACCTCGGCAGGGATTTATCAGGTACCGGATGGGGCCTTAAATGGGATTTTATTGTGGTACACGAGAGCGGGCACGAATGGTTTGGGAATAACATCACCTCCAAAGATGTGGCCGATATGTGGATCCACGAAAGCTTTACCAACTACTCCGAATCACTGTTTATTGAAACATATTACGGCAAGCAGGCCGGCCAGGAGTACGTGAACGGTACCCGCAAAAACATCCGTAACGACAGGCCTATTGTTGGCCCTTATGGGGTGAATAAAGAAGGATCGGGCGATATGTATTATAAAGGCGGCAACCTGCTTAACATGGTGCGTACCATTATCAATAACGATGATAAATGGCGCGGGATATTGCGCGGGCTCAACAAAACTTTTTACCATCAAACCGTTACTTACGATGATATTGTGGGCTACATCTGCAAAAAAGCAGGCATGAACCTCGCCCCTGTCTTTGACCAATACCTGCATTATAAAGATTTGCCGGTGTTGCAGTTCGCGGTTAAGGATGGCAGGCTATATGCCAAATGGCAGGCCAACGCCACCGGCTTTAACATGCCGGTAAAAGTGCGTGTAAAAGGCGGCGAATACCGGTTTATTAAACCTACCAGCCAGTTTACAGAGGTTAAAATTGATGGCATCAATAAGGATAATGTAGAGGTGGATACGTTTAATTATTATATAAAAGGTGGAGTAGCGGTTGATATTAAAACATACGTCATTGAGGAACGAAGCAATCACACGGAAGCATATCCGCCCTGTAAGGTACAGGATTGCTTCGTTCCTAACCATGACGTGTTAAAAAACGGGTATCGTGCTGAGCCTGTCGAAGCCTGGTGGGCAGCGCCTTTACGCGCGCGCCTCCGACAAGCTCAGGGTGACAGGTCAGCCCACCTTATGTCATTATTCCCTTTAGGAGACCTCGGGTTTTAATCATTTGCAATGACGTTTTGTTGTTCAGCTGTCCAAAAATCAATCCTCCATTTCACTGGCCAGTGCAATCTCTCTTTGATTATCCAACGCTTCTAAACGTGATACCAGCGCTGCACGCACATCCCGGTAGGCATCTCCGCCTAAAGCTAAACGCAATGGCGCGGGCGAAACTTCAACGCTGTCAATGATAGCCTGCACTGTTTTATTTACGTTGCCTTTTATCGGGAAACTACCTGCTGCTATGGCCCTGCGCACATCACCGGCGGGGGTTTTATCATAGGCTTCCATTACCGGGGCGGTAACCATTCCGGCAGCAAAAGATGTTTTATGCGCTCCCGGCTCAACAATGGTTACGCCGATATTTAGCGGGGCTACCTCTTTGGCCAGTGTATCGCAAAAACCTTCAACAGCCCATTTAGTGGTGTGATAAAAGCTGAAGTTTGGATAGGTGGTTTGCCCTCCTGCTGATGATAGCTGCAGGATGCGTCCACTGCCCTGTTCCCGTAAATGCGGAAGCGCTGCCCTGATCACCTGTATCGATCCTATAACATTGGTATCTATCTGCTGCCTGATCTGCTCATCGCTTGCTTCTTCAGCTGCACAAAACAAGGCATAGCCGGCATTATTTACAATCACATCAATTTGGCTAAGATCATCAAAAGCTTTTTTCATTACCTCTTTTATCTGTGCGCTATCGGTAACATCCAGTTTTGCTACCCATAGGCTGTAGGGATATTTTTGCTTCAGATCATCAAGCTTTCCTACTTTACGTGCAGTGGCAACAACGCGGTGCCCTTGTTCCAATAATTTTTCTGTTAATATTCGTCCTAAACCGGCAGATGTTCCGGTAATAAACCATGTTTTCATAATATGATGTTTATTAATGATAACAAAGTTACCGGCCGTTACCGGTTTAAGACCGACGGTATTCAAACCAATACCGGCACAAATCAAACCATTTGCCGTAAAGCCGAGGGCTTTTGACCGGTAGCTTTCCTGAAAGCTTTTGCAAAATGGGTAGGATCATCAAAACCCAAACTCCCGCTGATCTGGCTTACCGACCAATTGGAGTGCATCAATAAAGCCTGCGCCTCCTGCATTATCCTTTCGGTAATAAACTGTGTAGTGGTTTTACCTGTTATCTCTTTCAGCGCGCGGTTTAAATAATTGATATGTACCGCAAGTTTATCGGCAAAAGCCTGCGGCGAACGCATTGTAAGTTTTTGAAACGGATTCACTATCGGAAACTGGTCGTTTAATAATAATTTAAAAGACGCAGTTAATCTTTCAGCCGCGGTTTGGTTATGATTTACCGGAGCCGGTTTTAGTTTGAAGGCGGTGTGGATGCACTCCAGCATATATAAAAACAATAACTGATACTTGTGCTCATAGTTGGATGCCTGCTCGGTTATCATTTTTTGAAAAAGCATTTCAAAGGTCGCTTTATCTTCTTCATTAAGTTTCAAAAAAGAGTAGCCGGCATCGTTAAATACAGCCAGATTTGCCGGACGGAGATAGGTATGTAAGGGCAAAAAGTCTCCGGTAAACATACAGCTGTAACCATTGCAGCCCCCGCTGTGAATTTGCCAGCGGTAAGGCGTTTCGCGGTTAGTAAATACCAGCACACAGTCGCCGGGTTCTATTTGGTACGTTTTTTCGCGGTAATAGTAGGTGGCGTCACCGGTAATGAGCGAGATCTTATAAAAATCCTTACGACTGTAAACTGCCGTAGCCGCCAGGCTCTCGTCCGAAAACTCATGCAGACGGATGGCGGCAAAATTCCCGCCGTTTAAAGAACCGCTATCAGGCGGGGTGTTCACATAATCGGCTAAAGTTTGTTGCTGTACCATAAACAAAGTTAATCAACCTGTTAAAGGCAAAAATGTTCGGCTTGTAAAAATCAATTCTATAACTCAGTTAAAAAAATGATGCGATGATGCAACTTTCCGCCCCGGTGCGGCGTCTAATTTGAAACACCACTAAAACAATTATCATGAAATCGATTTCAAAAATATTATTGGCCGCCGTTATGGCAGCGGGAACAGTGAGCCACGGTGTGGCAAAACCATCGCATGCAATTATTAAACATACCGATCAAACCACGCAGGATCGCCATTTATCCGGCTTCAGCGCAATCGACCTGGCGGGTTCGTTTGATGTGTACTACACCCAGGGTTCAAACGAATCGGTAAAGGTAGAGGCCCCATCGGATGTGATCGACAAGATCATTACCGAAGTTGATGGCGGAGTGCTGAAAATTTACAGTAAAAAAGGTACCAACTGGGATAACTGGAGTTGGGGCAAAAACCGTAAAATGGTAGTTCATGTTGTATCAAAAGATATGACCAGCATTAACGTAGCCGGTTCGGGTGATGTTTATTTCAGGGAGGGGATCAGCACCAACTCGTTAAAATTAAGGGTAGTTGGTTCGGGCGATATGCTGGGCAAGGTAACGGTTAAAAACCTGGAAAGCAGCATTTCCGGCTCGGGCGATATGAAACTTTCGGGCCGTGCCGATAACTCATTGGTGAGGGTTGTAGGTTCGGGCGATTTTACCGCGCGAGACCTGGTAACTGTTAATACCCAGGTTTCGATAGCCGGTTCGGGCGATGCCGTGATCAACGCCAGCAATAAAATTGATGCATCGGTAAGCGGATCGGGCGATGTGCATTATACCGGCGGCGCGAGGAATATCTCTACTTCAAAAGCGGGTAGTGGGGATATTGAGCGGATATAAAACCTCACCTAAACCCTCTCCGGAGGGCACTAACATACAAATTTACACCGGGAAGGTGAAAAAGTGGTTTAATGGCATTTTAGCAAAGGGTAAACTGATTTTAAAATTTCAATCAAATAATAAACAGAAGCAACGACTGAAGCTATTACGAGATAACCCGTTAAGCGATTCAAAGTATCTGTCTGTTCGCGTTGGTAAATTATGGTTGTTTCGTCTAAAATCCTTCGAGTAGTCTCGTTATCTTGTTGTTGTTGATACCCTGAATAGTATTTTCCATTCATTGATATTCGACATATATGATTACTGTCGTCATCTATAGTAATTAAACCGTCCTCCTTTAGCTTATCTAAAATACCCTGTACATCAGATTGTGATAATTCAATTTGAAAAGCATCCTTTAAATAAGATTGTATGCCCCCTAAATTCTTAGACCTTGCCCTTAATATAGATAACACTGTATCAAGCTGAAAGTTCAAATCTTTATCATCCATATAGCCTAATTATAGGCCTTAAATCTACATATTTATAAGGTTTAATTTACACCTAATAGTGTAAATTTGGGGTATGAATTACAAAGAAGCAAAAGACAAGTTAGATAACGCAGACGTTAAAGTTGGTTATTCTTACGGTACTGGAAATGGGTTTACAGCAGGGGCAAATACTATAGATAGAATATTAATATCTACGCCAATAGATATGGATTTTATCATATCTGATATATTGGTAGGTAAATCAAATGAAGATGCTTTAAAGATGCATGGAATATTTGAAAGCGAAGACCTGGAAGTGTTATTAGTTACTTATCTTGATTCGGGAGAGCGTGAATGGATAACGCTACAAAATTATTTGGATCGTTCATAATTTTGGATAAATCTAATCCTATTGAATAACGACCTTTGTCAAACCATCCCCCTTGCAATCCACTTGAAAGATTGTATTTGGTAGATATGGTTTTAAGAAGATTATTTACCTCGTGAATATCGGTTCTAAAGTTATCCAAATCATATATCTTGTGAGCTTCCATACCCTAAAGGTAGTGTAAATTTGTATGTTAGCGCCCTCCGGAGGAGAGGACTTTAAAAAGCGACATTGTATAAAAGCAATGTCGCTTTTAGCTTGTGGTCGGTGTTTTCACCGCACCACTTTCGGGACATTATGCAGTCGTTTCAATTAGTGTTATCTCTTTAGATCATGTGGTACGGTGAAAACACCGACCACAGGCCGGAACAAAAGATTCCTGTCAGAACTAACTGGCAGGGATCTTTTATTGGTTTGATAAGAACCACAAAGCTTCTTAAAACCTCGTATAAAAAGCCAACTGCGCCACGTGGTTTACCACGTAAGCATCGGCCTGTTTAATATATTGGTTTAAGTAACCGGCCTCGGCATCAAAGGCTTTGCTGAAACGGTAACCCACCGCTACATAGGCCCGGTTCTGATCAAAAAAGTGTTTATTTACTTTGTTTTTGTTCTGCACGTTTACAAAAGCCTCGTTTTGCAGGGCAAGGAACGTTCCTTCGGTAAACACATCCGAATCCGGTTTCATCGGGATCACGGCACGGGCGAAATACCGGAAACGCTGGGCAAAATAATTATCATTTTTTCCGTTGGCGGTATTGCCTAAAAAGCGCTGCTCCAATCTTAGCCGGTGAGACAATGCGGTGTGTTTGCCAACTTTATGCGTGTACGTATACTGTTGCCAGATACGGTGTTCGGGCCTGAAAGTTGTTTCGTTTGCAGGGGTACGGCCATAGGTAGCTATGTAGGCATAACCCAAAGCGCCCACTTTGTTTTTAGCGAAATAGTAATTAGCCGATGGGCGCAGCAAAATATGTTTGAGATAGCTCACCTCATCGTGCGAGCGCAACTGCCCATCAAACGAATAGCCCCAATGCTCAGATAATTTGTGGCTGTGAAAAATAGCCGCCCAGCCCGAAAACTGATTGTCTTGTGCCAGCAGCCTTGCAGGCGCCGCGAGCAACAGTACAATAAAAATTGATAGTTGTTTTTTTAATTGCATGGATGATGTATATGTTTTATAAAGGTTAACATTTGCTATTTATTGAATAAGCCGGCACACCATAAAAGTCTGTCGTTCTTAACATAAAAATCGTGCGGCCTAATTTGTCATCCTGAACGATAGTGAAGAATCTTCTACCCCATGCAAAGCCGCTGTGCATGGCCGCTTTACAAGTCGCAGAAGATTCTTCACTATCGTTCAGAATGACAGTTTTTTAAATTGTTATGGGTTAGTTGACAGGCAACAGCTCACCAAATCAACTCAATCAACCATTCACTATTCTTTAAACCTTACCAGGGTACGCCTGCCCAGATCAACCGTTACCCTGAAGGCTTCCTGGTTACTGCTGTAGCCCGGCGTCTGGTGCAGGCTTAATATAAACTGGCCTTTTACACGTTTGTATAAAAACGGCGTATAAATAATATCGAGGCGGTTGTAGGTTTTCTTTTCAAAAAAGGCGTCGCCATAAATAATATGGCTACCCTGCCCTTTGTAAAACTCGTCGAACAAGGCAAAGCGCTTCCAGCTTAAGTAAGCGTTGGCTACAAACCCCTTAGGCGTCTGGAAATTATCAACACCACGCACCCGCTCGAACGACATCATGCCGCCCGCCTCAATAGATAACGAATCTAAAATGGTTTTATGACTGAGGTCTAAACCTAATCTGATCTGTCCGCCGCCATTATCCTGTATATGGTCGTTAGGCAGCAGTACTTCGGCGCCGGCATCGTGCATCAGCAAAAAGTAATGGCTTACATAAAATGGCCCTGTAAGGCTTGGCCTGTATTTACCCGAGAAACCGAACAGGAACTGCTCGCGGTCGGTAACCGTTTGGCGGCTTACCCAGTCAATCCAGGCGGTTTCGGTAAAATGCGCGTTATGGAAACGGGTTAACAACCCTTCCACATTGGGGCGGTAATAACGCAGGGTATCATTTAATAAAGCACGCGGGTAATCGTCAAGCAAACCTTCCCTCGGGAAAGCACCGGCATTAAACAACCAGTTTTTACCGGTAAAGCTGTAGTAAGCTACCGGGTTCACTTTTAAAAAGTATGGTTTCGCCCCAAACTCGTGGATACCGTTGGCACCTACTATAAAGTGGTTCATACTATCCAGGTTCAAACCCAGATCAAGCGTAGTCCGCACGCCCGAATAGGTACGCGAGCGGGCCACAAAATCCTTGTACTCGCGGTTGTCCATAAAACCGAGCGCGTTGAAATGTATATCAAGGCTTCCCTGCGCAAGGGCGGCGGTTGTGGTTATAATCGAAAAAAAGGCTAAAAGGTATATCCGTTTAAACATAATTATGGTATTATTCTACTGTAATATTGATGATCTTGTTATTGCGGCCGCCAACAAAGGGTTCGGTACGGATAGAGAAGATCAATTCGTATCTGCCCGGTTGTTTAGGCACGGTTACATTAAATTTAAAGTGACCGGTTTCACCGGCTTTTAGTGCGATACGGTTAAAAGTGCTGTCGGCTTGCTGCTGGCTCACCTGGTCTAACTTTTTAAAAATACAGGCTTCGAGGAATACCTTATGCTTTACATTATGGTTGCTGAAACTGATAGGGAAAGCGTAGGGGTTTGTAAACGCCAGATTAAAAGTTTTATTTGCCCCCGGTGCCATTACCTCTTTATAGGACGGCACCTGGAAATCTATTTTCTGATAGGTACGGATATCGTCAACCCAACCCATATACCATTTTCCGGCATCAATTTTTAACGAATCGTTAGTTACGCCGTTCATAGGCACGTCCGCGCTAACAACATAAGCCCGTTTGTGTTGCAGGCTGTCTTCAATCGGCCAGATATCATATTGGGTACGGCGATAATAACGCGCGTCGTAATCAAAGCCTTTGGTGGTATTGTTATAAAAATTGTATTTGGATGGATTCTGGAATCCCTCATTAAAAATCACGTAATTATCGCCCGCTTTTTCGCGGATGAGTTTGGCCCATTCTTTAAAACCAAAAAAGCTCCTTACCGCATCCACTTTTAATAAAGGCGGGAAAGCGATAATGATGCATACGCGAAGGATCACGATCATGACCACGTTAATGATGGCCAGGCGGTTAAACCAGGCCGGTTTTATACCCGATTGTGCAAAACTGATGAGCACTATCATAGATAAGGGCACATAGGCAATCAGTGTCCAGTGCAGTTGTACCTCACCTTTAAACGAGGTAAGGAAAAAGAAAGCCAATATCCCGATAGCGTTTACCTTTAGGGTGCGGGTAAACAAATCCTGCGATTTAGCTTTAAATCCCTTATAAAACAACAACCAACCAATCAGCGGACCAGCCATTAACAGTTGGCCCAGCGGATAAATATAGGTATACTCAAAGTTATACGCCTCGGCCGATCGCTCGGACAAGTGGTAACTTAATGAAGGGAAACCATGGTTAGCCTGCCAGATAATATGCGGCGCGTACAACACCAAAGCCAGCAACACAATGGCATAAAACGACCCGCGTTTTAATAATTTGACATTAGCAGCGAGCGTAAAAACAACCAATAATATACCATGGTACTTGCTGTAAAGCAAACAGGCCACCACCACACCAAGTATCAAGGCCAGTTTAAAGCTATCTTTTTCAATGTATTGCTGATAGCAATAAAAGAACAAAACGGTAAAAAACAGCAGGGGCGCATCGGGCGTGGTAGTGAAACCGTAGATATGAAATACAAATATCCCCGAAATCACCAAAATAAAGTTAATGGCGTTAACCCGGTAACGCTTAAGCATTACCCACATCAGGTACAATGACACGGTTGTGGAGATAACCGTACAAAGCCTGGCCCCAAACTCATTATGCAGCAAACTATAACCGGCTTTCATGTAAACAGCCACCATGGGCGGATGGTCATAGTAACCCCAATCTAAAAAGCGCGAATAAACCCAGTAATAGGCCTCATCAGCATGAATTTCGAGGGTAAAAGCCTGAACCGCGTTTAACAAGGCCCACAGCAACAAAAAGTAAACGATAAACCTGTTTTGTTTTACTGCCGCGCTATTTAAAGAGGTATCCTGCATCAAATGGATAAGTAATGAATGGGCAAAGGTATGATAAAAGATATAAGGCTTAAAGCCCGGCCCTGTAGTGATGTGATAATTTGACGAAATAATACCACAATCTTCATAATTTAGCAAGGCCCCGGGGCTTTACTACAATACTTAACCATGAAACAGGAATTTGAGGTTATCAAAAAACCGCGCTTAATGCTGCTGAGCATCATTGAACCTTTAACAATCCAACAACTAAACCACATTCCAACCGGCTTTAACAATAACCCGATCTGGAACCTGGCACACCTCATTTCCGGGCAGCAAGGTATTTGCTATACCCGCGCCGGTGTACCTGTTGTTGTTGATGATAAATATTATACCCCCTATCGCCCGGATACTAAACCGCAGGGTTTTGTGAATGCTGATGACATTGCCCGGGTGAGAGAACTTTTCATCTCCACCATTGATAAACTGGAAGAAGATTACCATGCAGGTATCTTTAGTAATTATCAACCCATGACTACCAGGTATGGCGTAACCTTAAGCAATATTGAAGAGGCTATCCGCTTTCTCGCTTTTCACGAGGGCTTGCATTTTGGATATATCATGGCGCTTAAGCGCGTGGTTTTGGAAGAAACCAAATAATGCCCATAAACAAACGGGGCCGTATCACCATACAGCCCCCTTTTTTATGCTTACCTTATCGATTTATATTCGCCCAGGTGAAGCGGCTTGGTGAAAACTATCTGCCACAAATGGTTTTTTCTTGACCGGAATGAAGCCGCGCTGGCGCTGAGATAGTACCGCCACATCCGGTGGAAGGTTTCGTCGTACCGGGCGCTGTCGCGTTGATCCCAGGTATCGTCGAGATTTTTGAGCCACTCCATACAGGTACGGTCGTAATGGGTACCGAAATTGTGCCAGTCTTCCAAAACAAACAAGCCCTGCGAGGCTGTTGTAAGTTGCGCTGCCGAAGGCAGCATGCCGTTCGGGAAAATGTACTTATCTATCCAGGGGTCGGTAATTTTGGTTGAGTAATTACCGCCGATGGTGTGTTGCAGGAAAATGCCGTCTTGCTTCAGGTTTCGGCTAACCACTTCCATTAGTGTACGATAGTTACGGTAACCTATATGCTCGGTCATGGCTACGCAGGCTACGCGGTCAAATTCGTCGTTCAGTTCACGATAGTCGTGTACCCTTATTTCTACCGGCAAACCCTTGCATTTTTCGCGGGCGTATGCGGCCTGCTCTTCCGAGATGGTTACGCCCACCACCGATACGCCGTATCTTTCGGCCGCGAACTGCGATAAACCGCCCCAGCCGCAGCCGAGGTCGAGCATTTTCATGCCGGGTTCCAGTTTCAGTTTACGGCATACCATATCCAGTTTGGCTTCCTGGGCTTCCTGTAAAGTGTTGGCGCCATAGCCCCAGTAGCCGCATGAATACTGCATGTATTTATCGAGTACCAGTTCGTAATGATCGTTGCCGATGTCGTAATGTCTTTTAACAACCTCTTTTGATCTGGATTTGGTTTGCTGGTTAAGGTATTTGGCTTTCAGGTAATATTTAAGTGTGTTAAAATCGCGGGGCAGCATTTTATCAACCCGGTGATACTGTACCCTGAAAAAAAACTCATCCAGGGCCTCGCAATCCCACCAGCCTTCCATATATGCTTCACCAAAACCTAACGAACCGCCGCCAAGCAAGCGGTCGTACAGTTTTGGGTTGTGTACCTGCGGGTCCCATGGATTTGTGCCATTCATGGTAATGCCACCGGCCTTAAACATATTTTCAACAAGCTGTTTGGATGAACCCATATTTTGTTTGATAGTGATTTTGCGATAAATATACACAAAACTACTACTATCTGCCGCGGGTTTAAACGCAGCGTAACCCCAGGTGAAAACGGGTTAAGTTTCTGGCTTGCCCCCAATAAACCAAAATAAAGCTACCGCGGGTTTAGCGCAGCGTAACCCGTGGGAATAATCGGTTAAGTCTCTGACTTAACCGACGGCAGGCAGAGAATCCAATTAATCTAAAAAGTGATATAAAAACACAACATCGCCGCTGAAGGCCGGTTTGCGCTGATCTTTAATCTCCATTTCGATGGCCATGGTTGCTTTAATTACACCGCGCAGGTTAAGCAGACCTGCCAGTTTTACCTTAAGGCGTACTTCGCTGTTAACCAGGGCTGGCTGGGCAAAGCGCAGGTTTTCGATGCCGTAGTTAATTTCCATTTTCAGGTTTTCAATCTTCACAATCTCCTTCCACAGGTACGGGGTAAGCGATAATGTAAGGTAACCATGCGCGATAGTAGTTTTGAACGGGCTATCAGTTTTGGCCTTTTCGGCATCGGTATGGATCCACTGGTGATCTAAGGTGGCATCGGCAAATTTGTTGATCTGCTCCTGGGTGATTTTGTGCCATGATGAGGTACCCAGTTCCTCACCTATGTGTTGTTCAAACTCCTGGAAACTTTTTATAACTATCATATCGCTTTTTTATAACCGGCTACCTTTTTACGCAGCCTTGAATTTTGAAGGCGCAAAGGTACCAATTAAATCGGTATCATTCACCTAATAAAGCTTTTAGGGTTTCGAGGGTATCGGCTTCTTCTTTAGGTTTATCATGCCGCCAGCGCAAAATGCGTGGGAAACGCAGCGCAATGCCCGATTTATGCCGCGTTGATTTATTGATGCCTTCAAAGCCTATTTCAAACACAAGCTCGGGTTTAACGGTACGCACCGGGCCGAATTTTTCGATGGTGTTGCGTTTTACAAAATAGTCTACCTTATTAATTTCGGCATCGGTAAGGCCTGAGTAAGCTTTGGCAAAGGGCACCAGCTTATCGCCGTCCCAAACGGCAAAAGTATAGTCGGTATACAGGTCGGCACGGCGGCCATGGCCTTTTTGGGCGTAGATCATGACGGCATCGACAGAGAGCGGGTCTATTTTCCATTTCCACCAGTCGCCCCGGCGGCGGCCAACCTGGTAGGCGGCACTTTTACGTTTCAGCATAATGCCTTCGGCAATCATGGCGCGCGATTGTTCGCGGATGGTGCCCAACTCGTCCCAGCTATCAAATTTGATCAATGCCGAAATCCGGAACACTTCCGGAAAAGGCGTTACGGCCTGCAACTGCTCCAGCAAGTCCCGCCGTTCCGATTGTGTTTTATAGCGGATATCCTCGCCTGCATATTCCAGGCAATCGTAAGCGATAACCGCTACCGGGCTTTCTTCCAGTATTTTTTTACTGAGGTTTTTGCGGCCTATGCGGGTTTGCAATACATTGAAAGGCATGGGCAGCCCATTTTGAAAACTCAGGATTTCGCCGTCTAACACCGTACCATCGGGCAGGGCATTTAAAAAAGGGTGCAGTTCGGGGAATTTTTCGGTAGCAAGATCTTCGCCGCGGCTCCAGATAAAAATTTCGCCGCCGCGTTTTATCATTTGCGCGCGGATGCCGTCCCATTTCCACTCGGCCTGCCAGTCGGAGGCATCGCCCAAAGCTGTACCCACTTCGGCAGGTGTTTTCTGCTTTTCGGATGTTTCCTGTATGGGATAAGCCAAAAAGAAAGGATAAGGACGGGAAATGTTAGCAGCTTCGTCCTGCTCTTCCATCAGTTGTGCAAAGCGGTAAGTCTCGGGCAACCAGCTACCCATAATCCGGTGGGTAAGCACTGCGGCATCTAAACCCGAAATATCGGCAAGGGCTTTGACAACCAGATTTTGCGATACGCCCACCCTGAAGCTGCCGGTAAGCAGTTTGTTAAATACAAAGCGCTCCTGGGTATCCAGCATGGCCCAGCTTTGCACCAGCCACTCTTTTTTCTCTTCTTCGGTCTTGTCATACAGCGAGTTGATCTCGCCTATCCATTCGGTAAGGGTTTTACTGCTACTTTGGCTGCTTTGAGGCATCAACAGGGCCATGGTTTCGGCCAGGTCGCCCACTACCTGGTAGCTTTCTTCAAAAAGCCAGGCCGGGATGTTGGATGCCTCGATGGCCCAGTTGCGTACCAGCGTTGAGTTGATAGGGCGCCTTGGCCGCCTGCCGGTAAAAAGGGCCAGCATATGCATTTTATCGGTATCAGGTACCGCATTGAAATAGTCTTTCAGCACCTTAACCTTTTCGTTGGTTTTATTGGTTTCATCAAGCGAGAGAAAAAGTTGGGCGAATGCCTTCATATAGCAGGGCCCCCAACCCCCTCTAAATCTCCCCCGGGAGGGGAGACTTTCTTTTGTGCTACATCATTCAACTCCTCCCCTTCCGGGGGAGGCTGGGTGGGGGTATCTTCTTCCCCGCCATACAAAGTATGTACCTCTTTGGCGTTGAAACCAATCTCATTGAGGTACCTGGTAAAGGTGGCCGTATAGCCGTGGGTGAGGTAAACACACTCGCAGCCGGTGGCATCAATGGCGCTGATGAGGCCGTCCCAGTCGGCATGGTCTGAAAGTATGAAGCCCCTGTCGGCGGCGCGGCGGCGTTTGGCCCCGCGAATGGCCATCCATCCGGAGCAGTAGCCAAAACTATAGGGCTGAAATTTGCGCATCCAGGGCGTACCCACCGATGAGGGCGGCGCTATGATAATGCCTTTACGCACTTCCTCTTTTAAACTTTCGGCGGTGATCCTTTCGGTAGGGTTAAGTTGTACACCATTTCGGCGCAGTGCTTCGTTGGTATTTTCGATAACACCATGAGTATAAACCTTGCCGTTAAACAGATCAAGGTTTTGGAGGATGCGCTGCGCTTTACCCAGCGAGTAACCCACCAGCACAGTAGCAAGGCCGTTATGCAGGTTGCTTCGCCACCAGTTATTGATCTCGTTAAAGGTTTGTACCTGGGGCTTCCACTGGTATACCGGCATGCCAAACGTACACTCGGAAATAAAATGATGGCATTTAACAGGTTCAAACGGCGTGGAGATGCCATCATCCTCCACTTTATAATCGCCGGATACTACCCACACCTCGCCCTGGTGTTCAACCCTGATCTGGGCGGAGCCAATAACATGGCCGGCAGGGTACAGCGATATCTTTATACCGTTTTTCAGTACGGTTTCACCAAATTCTACGGTTTGCAGGTTGATTTCGCCAAGGCGATACCGCAACACCTCACGCGACAGATGATGGGCCAGGTAACGTTTGTGCCCCCAGTAGGCATGGTCGGCATGGGCATGGGTAATCACGGCATCATCAACCGGTTTCCACGGGTCGATGTAAAAATTGCCTTTAGCACAGTAAATACCCCTGTCGGTAAATTCAAGTAGCGGTTTGTTGGCCATGGTGTATAAACTGTTGATGTGCAAATTGGTTTGCCCCCGGCCCCCTGAAGGGGGCTGTTTGTATGCAGTTTGGTTTACGTTGCGCTCGTCAGCCCTGTCTATGCAAGCGTAGGCGGCTTTTATTTTTTCTTACCCTAAATCCCAAATGGAGTGCTACCTGAATCGTTTTATTGTTCAAGTTCAGGTTAAATATAAATATTCAATCTGTTTTTGCTATCTTAACTTGCAGCAAATAACTGTAATGAAAGCAAACCTTATACTATTACTGTTGGTACTCTCCCTATACGCGGCAGCGCAAAAAAGCACCCTGCGCAAACAGGTAGATGCCAAAGCCGATGCCCTGCAAAGCCAGGTGGTTGCGTGGCGGCGCGATTTTCATGAACACCCTGAACTGGGCAATCACGAAGTACGTACCTCGGGCATTATCGCCAAACACCTGCAATCGTTAGGAATGGAGGTGCAAACGGGTGTGGCCACCACCGGGGTGGTTGGCATTTTAAAAGGCGGTAAACCCGGGCCAGTTGTTGCCCTCCGGGCAGATATGGACGGCCTGCCGGTTATTGAACGCGTTGATGTGCCTTTTGCATCTAAAGTAAAAACAACCTATAACGGCCAGGAAGTGGGGGTGATGCATGCCTGCGGGCACGATTCGCACATGGCTATTTTGATGGCTGTAGCGCAGATCCTTTCATCAATGAAAGCCGATTTGCACGGTACAGTGAAATTTATTTTTCAACCCGCAGAAGAAGGTGTTGAGCCGGGCCAGAAGGGCGGCGCCGAACAGATGGTGAAGGAGGGCGTACTGCAAAACCCAAAGGTTGACGCTATTTTTGGTCTGCATATCAATTCGCAAACCGAAGTTGGCAAAATCACCTATCGCCCGGGCGGGACTATGGCAGGTGTTAATGACATGCAGATTGTGGTTAAGGGCAGGTCGGCGCATGGCGCTTATCCCTGGTCGAGCGTAGACCCTATTGTAGTATCGGCCCAGATTATTAACGGCCTGCAAACTATTGTAAGCCGCAATATCAATATTACCGAAAACCCGGCTGTGGTTACTGTGGGCGCTATAAAAGGCGGCAACCGCTCAAACATTATTCCCGAAACGGTTGAAATGCTGGGTACGCTGCGCGCGTTTACACCTGATGATGAAAAAATGCTGATTGAAAAGGTAACCACGATAGCTACCAAAACCGCCGAAGCGCAGGGCGCTACCGCAACGGTAAAAATACCCTATAGTAACCATTATCCGGTAACTTTTAACAATCCCGAGCTTACACAGCAAATGCTTCCCAGCCTGCAACTTACCGCAGGCGCTGCCAACGTGCTGCTGAGGCCGCCGGTAACCGGGGCGGAAGATTTTAGCTTTTACCAGGAAAAAGTACCCGGACTATTCATATTTTTGGGTGGCATGCCAAAGGGCGGAGACCCGGTTAAAGCGCCATCGCACCATACCCCCGATTTTTATATCGACGAAAGCGGGTTTACTTTGGGGGTTAAAGCGTTGTGTAATTTGACTATCGATTATATGGAAACTAAAAGCCGATAATACCAGCGGGATATTATTGCAGTAATAACCGGTTTATATTTTGATCGGAGTGATTTTTATATCCAAAGGCCTTTAAAAAACAGCATGTAGTACAATTGAATAAGATCATGAAAAAGCATTTATTCCCCCTGATATGCCTCTGCATGCTTATTGCTGTTAAAGCCTCGGCAAGCTCCGGTTTTCCTGCCGATACCGTTGTTAAATTAAAGCCGGAAGTTAAACAGATCATCGAAAAGGTGATTAAAGCTTCCGGTACATTCAGTATCGATGAAGTATCAGATTTGTATGCCCCCAATGCGGTTGTGGCCGATGAGCAACCGCCTTTTTCCTGGAACGGTCAGCTGGCCGGTGTACAATGGATCAATTCGGTTGAAAAGGCAGTTAAAGATTTTAAAATAAAAGATTTTAAGGTTGATCTGCAACGCATCAAAACCTTTCAGCAAACCGATGAAATTGTTTACCTGGTAGCGCCTGTTGAATATACCGGCACCGTAAACGGCGAACACTTTGAAGAGCAGGGCGCCTTTTCGTTTGTGCTGCGCGTGGTAAGCGGCAAATGGCTGATTAAAAGCCAGGCCTGGGTGCCGCGAAACGGGATGTAAAATTATCCTTCCGCTACTATCTATACAAACTCACACTCTTCGCCGTTGCTGGTGAAAACACCGACCACAGGCTGGACGACATCTTAATTACTAAAACGAAAAAGAGGGGCTACGATTTGATTCGTTAGCCCCCTTTTTATACAATTGAAATATTTGTACTTACACCGCCACCGGCAACTCTTCAGCCACCTCAGCTTCTTTTATTGTGGGGTTAATACTTTCATCATCTTTTTCAACCCTTAAATTGTTTACAATATGCATCTGGCGGGTTGGGGTGTTTTTACCCATAAAATATTCCAGCAGGTTTTTTACGTTGGCGTCGCGCAAAATAACCGGGTCAAGGCGCATGTCCTTGCCAATAAACAGGCCAAACTCTTCGGGCGAGATCTCACCCAAGCCTTTAAACCGGGTAATCTCGGGCTTGTTACCCAATTTGGCTATAGCGTTACGGCGCTCTTCATCGCTGTAGCAGTAAATGGTTTCCTTTTTATTACGCACCCTGAACAGCGGCGTTTGCAGGATAGATACGTGACCGGCCTTTACCAGATCGGGGAAAAACTGCAAAAAGAAGGTCATGAGTAGCAGGCGGATGTGCATACCGTCAACATCGGCATCGGTAGCTATCACAATGTTGTTGTAACGCAGGCCATCCAACCCATCCTCAATATTAAGGGCGTGTTGCAACAGGTTAAATTCTTCGTTTTCGTAAACCACTTTTTTGGTCAGGCCAAAACAGTTTAGCGGCTTACCTTTTAGGCTAAACACCGCCTGGGTCATCACATCGCGCGATTTGGTGATCGAGCCGCTGGCCGAGTCGCCCTCGGTAATGAACAGTGTGGTATCCTGTTTACGCTCGTGGGTATCGTCAAAATGCACCTTACAATCGCGCAGTTTACGGTTATGCAATGATGCCTTTTTGGCGCGCTCGTTAGCCAGTTTTTTAATGCCCGCTATATCCTTACGCTCCCTTTCCGATTGCAGGATACGTTTCAGCAGCGCATCGGCCGTTGCCGGATTTTTATGCAGGTAGTTATCAAGCTCCTTCTTAACAAAGTCGTTCACAAAACCACGCACCGAAGGGCCATCCGGACCAATATTGAGCGAGCCCAGTTTGGTTTTGGTTTGCGATTCGAACACCGGCTCCTGTACCTTAACGGCAATAGCAGCTACTATCGATGCCCTGATATCGGCCGCATCATATTCCTTTTTATAAAACTCGCGCACCGTTTTCACCACTGCTTCACGAAAGGCTGCCTGGTGGGTACCGCCCTGGGTAGTGTTCTGCCCGTTCACAAACGAGTAATACTCCTCGCCGTATTGCTGCCCGTGGGTCATGGCTATCTCTATATCTTCACCTTTCAGGTGAATGATGGGGTAGCGCAACGTTTCGGGATCAGTATTGCGGGTAAGCAAATCATACAGGCCGCGCTCCGAAAAATATTTCTGGTTGTTAAAGTTAATGGTTAAACCGGCGTTCAGGAACACATAGTTCCAGATCATGTTCTCCACAAACTCCGGGATAAAGCGGTAGTGCCTGAAAATGCTATCGTCGGGCATAAAATTGATAGCCGTACCATTACGCTGGGTAGTATCCTTTTCCGGCTCATCACGAATCAGCTCACCTTTGGCAAACTCGGCAATTTTGGTGCGGCCGTCGCGGTACGATTGTACGATAAATGAAGTTGATAAAGCGTTTACCGCTTTGGTACCCACACCATTCAAACCTACCGATTTCTGGAAGGCCTTGCTATCGTACTTACCGCCGGTATTTATTTTAGATACGCAATCAATCACCTTACCGAGGGGGATACCACGGCCATAATCGCGCACAGATACCTTATGATCGCTCATATTGATATCAATACTCCGGCCCGATCCCATCACAAACTCATCTATCGAGTTATCTACAATCTCCTTCAGCAAAACGTATACGCCATCGTCATAAGCGGAGCCGTCGCCCAGCTTACCGATATACATACCCGGGCGTAAACGGATGTGCTCCTTCCAATCGAGGGAGCGGATACTATCTTCACTATAATTAACTGGTTCTGCCATTTATAATAGAATACAATTTTAAGCAGGCGCAAAATGCGCCATTTGCAAAAATAAACTTCCGGCCGGAATAAACCGGGAACAGATATCAACTTATCAACATTTGGGGAGGCGGTAAATTATTTGCCTTTACCTTCAGCCTTGAATTTCAAGCAGTTGCTCGCGCGGTCAACATTTTTAAAAAATTCCGGTCCCTTATCATTGGTAAAACAAACCGTCATGATCGTACCGGTATGGTTGCGTTGCAGCATAATAAGCAGCGCGTACTTGTAATGCTTGGTGGCGGGTAAATCGGGGAGGTTAAGCAGGTATGATTTTCCGGCATCAGCCCTGAAGCGTTTTAAAACACCCGGGGGGATCACCCGCGCGGGTGTTTCCCTTTCGCCGGTAAAAGTAGTGGCCTGGGCCCTGCTCATATTTATATAGAGCGAATCAGGGTTTTCCGTTTGCCTGTCTGTATCGTAACGGCCCTGTTCATAACTTACATAATTTTGCTTTTGGGATTTTACCTGGTACCAAACCTCAAAATCCTGATCAGGGATTTCAAGCGCGTAATCAAATGAATAATCCTCGTCGTTAGGGGCCTGGATCTCCTTAAACCCTTTTGGCTGAATATAGGCAACGTTGGCCTGGGCCACAATGCGTATAAACTCCCGGTACTGGCCCGAGCCCTGCTCCTCTTTTACTGCGATATAGTGCGATTGTTTTCTGGGAGGCGTACGTTTATTTTGGATATGAATCCCCCCTGGCTTTACCTGCGCAGTACTTGTTATAAAACACAGCGATGATAAAACCAATAGTAACAAGGTTATGGTTGGCTTCAAAATAGCTTTCATCTAAAAGGGTGTGCCCTAAAATTTACAGACCTGAGCATTACAGGTAAATATAATAATTATTGACAAACAGTTACACCTTCATGCGGTCTGTTGATCTCTTTAACGATAATTTCGGAAGTTTATTTGACAGTTCAACATATTTTTCCACACAATCAACAGGTTACCGCCACGGCAAAAGTGTTGCTGCACGTAACAATTTTGTTAATAAAAATCCTTGTCAAAAATCACCTAAAGGCATGAAAGTGTAGCATCACCCCAGCCCTTTCCGAAAGGAGTGGGAGTGCCTTGCTTCTTAAAGTCCTCTCCCCCCGGAGAGGATTTAGGATAGGCCTTTTCAAATCAGCAACGCTAAAAGCGATTACTTCCCCAAACTATAGCTTAAAGTCCGACACATCGCTACATAATCTGTATCTTTACCCATCCAAAAGTTTTTTTGAATATAATGAGTGAAGATCTGAATCAAAACGATACGCCTATCCCTAATGAAGAAAAGTTAAATGCCGTTACCTCGCTCGACGGCTTATATGAAAACTGGTTTTTGGATTATGCCTCGTATGTAATTCTTGACAGGGCGGTTCCCCATATTAATGATGGTTTAAAACCTGTACAGCGCCGCATCCTGCATTCGCTTAAGGAAATGGACGACGGGCGCTATAACAAAGCGGCCAACGTTATTGGTAATACCATGAAATACCACCCCCATGGCGATGCCTCTATTGGTGATGCCATGGTGCAGATAGGCCAGAAAAACCTGCTGATAGATTGCCAGGGCAACTGGGGCGACCCGGTAACCGGCGACTCGGCGGCGGCTCCGCGTTATATCGAGGCGCGTTTATCCAAATTCGCGCTCGATGTTGTTTTTAACCCTGATACTACCGTTTGGCAGGCCAGTTATGACGGCCGTAATAAGGAGCCCATCACCCTGCCGGTAAAGTTCCCTTTACTGCTTGCCCAGGGAGCCGAAGGTATAGCGGTGGGTTTAGCCACCAAAATTTTACCGCACAATTTTATCGAGTTATTAGATGCCTCGGTAGCGGTACTGAAAGGCGAACGCCCCAATTTGATGCCCGACTTCCCTACCGGCGGTATGGCCGACGCTTCTTTGTATAATGAAGGACAGCGCGGCGGCAAAGTACGCGTAAGGGCTAAAATTGTTGAGCGCGATAAAAAAACGCTGGCCATTACCGAAATTCCTTTTACCACCACTACCGGCAGTTTGATTGACAGCGTAATATCTGCCAACGATAAAGGCAAGATCAAGATCAAAAAGATCGAAGATAATACGGCTAAGGATGTGGAGATCATTATCCACCTTGCGCCGGGCATCTCGCCCGATGTAACTATCGACGCGCTTTATGCCTTTACCGATTGCGAGGTTTCCATATCGCCCAATACCTGCGTAATACAGGACGATAAGCCGCGCTTTATGAGCGTGAACGATATGCTTACCGAAAGCACTTTCTTCACTAAAGACCTGCTGAAACAGGAGCTGGAGATCAGGCTTAATGAGTTGATGGAGAAGATCTTTTTTAGTTCATTACTAAAAATCTTTATCCAGGAAGGCATGTATAAAAACCCTGAGTACGAAAACTCAGGTAATTTTGAGGTGGTGATTGAAGTATTGAACAAGCTGTTCGAGCCTTTCTTTCCGCAATTTTACCGCACCATCCTGCCTGAAGATTATAAAAAGCTGATTGACAAACCAATGAGCAGCATCACCCGCTTTGACGTTAAAAAGGCGGATGAGCAGATGAAAGCGCTGGAAAATGAGATCAAGCAGGTAAAGCACCACCTGAAGCACCTCACCGACTATGCGATTGCCTGGTTTGAAAAATTGAAAGAAAAATACGGTAAAGACCGCGAACGTAAAACCGAACTGCGCACCTTTGATAAGGTGGAAGCCGCCCAGGTGGCCCTGGCAAACGTTAAACTATATGTTAACCGTGCCGACGGCTTCGTGGGCTCGGGCCTGAAAAAGGATGATTCGGTTGAGTTTGTGGGCGATTGCTCGGATATTGATGAGATCATCGTTTTCCGCGGGGATGGCCGTTGCATCATCACGAAGGTGCAGGATAAGGTTTTTGTGGGTAAGGATATCATCCACGTAGCCGTATTTAAAAAGAACGATGAGCGTACCGTTTATAACATGATCTACAAAGATGGTGAAAGCGGCATCAGTTATATCAAACGCTTCTCGGTAGTGGGGGTAACCCGCGATAAAGAGTACGATTTGACCAAAGGCACCAAAGGATCAAAAGTATTGTACTTTACCGCCAACTCCAACGGTGAGGCCGAGGTGGTGAATGTGCAGCTTAAACCGCATTCCAAACTCAAAAAACTGCAGTTTGATGAGGATTTCGCCTCAATAGCTATCAAAGGCCGTGGTTCGATGGGTAATATCATTACCAAGTACCCGGTTAAAAAAATCATCCTGAAAAGCAAAGGCGTATCAACGCTGGCCGGTAGAAAGATCTGGTATGACGATATACTGAAACGCTTAAACGCCGATGGCCGCGGTAAATACCTGGGCGAGTTTGATGGCGACGACCGGATCCTTACCGTGATGAGCAACGGTGTTTATGAGTTAACGAGCTTCGACCTCAACAACCACTTTGATGATAAGATGATCCTGATCGAAAAATACGATCCGCAGGCCGTATTCTCGATAGTGCATATTGAAGGCAAATCAAAAAATCACCTCGTTAAACGTTTCACCTTCGAAAACATTGCTTTAGGCAAACAGGTGAGCCTGATTAGCGAGGAGCCGGGATCGAAAATGGTGATATTAGGGCATACCGCGCCTGTAGTAAGCATGACACACCTGAAGGGTAAAGACCAAACGCCCGAAACCCTGGAGCTGAATCTCGCAACGATCATTGATGTTAAAGGCATGAAAGCGATGGGTAACAGGCTTTCACAGAGTCCGGTAAAATCGGTTGAATTGATCAGCGATGAAGTTGTACCGGCAGATGCAGGAGCAGACGAAGCGCCGGGAAACAGCACTCCCGAAGCAATAGCGCCCAATGAAGAAACGCCTTCATCCGGTCCGGGGTCAACATCAATAGAATCACCTGGTCAGTCATCGGGCTCAGCCGGGGAGCCGCTGAAACCTCCGGCAAAAAAAATTGATTTTGAGATCACCAATCCCGGCGATATCGATCTTGAAGACAACGGTCAGCTCGATTTATTTTAATATTCAAGCCATCGGCATTACATTGCCGGTGGCTTTTTTATCTATACCCAAAACAATTTATTACGAATGAAAAAAATTAGTACCCTGTTACTTTTCATTGTTGCCGCCGCGTTGGTAAAAGCCCAGGCCCCGGCGCACACTTTCGCCCTTGGCGACAGTACATTTTTGTTGGACGGAAAACCGTTGCAAATGATTAGCGGCGAAATGCATTGCTACCGCATTCCGCAACAATACTGGCGTGCCCGTATGAAAATGGCTAAGGCAATGGGGCTTAACACCATTGGCACCTACGTATTCTGGAACGCGCACGAGCCGGTACAGGGCCAGTATGATTTTACCGGTAATAACGACATAGCCGAATTTGTAAAAATAGCCAAAGAAGAAGGTTTGTGGGTGATTATGCGCCCCAGCCCATACGCCTGCGCCGAATGGGAATTTGGCGGTTACCCCTGGTGGCTGCTTAAAGATAAAAACCTGAAAGTACGCAGTAAAGATCCTAAATTTTTGGCGGCCTATAAAAGTTACATCATGGCTTTAAGCAAACAGCTTAGCCCGTATTTGATTACCCATGGCGGCAATATTTTAATGGTGCAGATAGAGAACGAATACGGCTCCTACAGCAACGATAAAGAATACCTGGATATTAACCGCAAAATATTCCGCGAGGCTGGTTTTGACGGCATTTTATTTACCTGCGACGGGCCATCGCAAATGCCCGCGGGCTATTTGCCGGGATACCTGCCCGCCGTTAACGGCTTGGATAACCCTAAGGAAGTAAAAACCCTCATCAACAAATATCATGATGGTAAAGGCCCGTATTATATTGCAGAGTGGTACCCGGGCTGGTTTGACAGCTGGGGCAGCCCGCACTCAACCACCAACGCCGAAGATGATGCTAAAAAGCTGGATGAGGTTTTAGCGGCAGGCATATCTATCAATATGTACATGTTTCACGGCGGTACTTCGCGCGGTTTTATGAATGGCGCAAACATGAGCAAAAAAGAGCCATATTCGCCGCAAACTTCCAGCTATGATTATGACGCGCCTTTGAACGAAGCCGGCGATCCTACACCTAAGTTTTTTAAATTCCGCGAAATTATTCAGAAGCACCTGCCTGCCGGTGTCACCCTGCCGCCGGTACCTGCCGCAAACAAAACTATTGCGGTTCCGTCAATTTCGTTAACGGCTACAGCGCCTTTGTTTACCAACTTAGGCAAACCGGTTATCAACGAAAAACCGCTTTGTTTTGAAGATCTGGATCAGGGTTATGGTTTTGTGCTTTACCGCACACAATTAAAAGACGCTGCCGACGGCCTGCTGCAAATAAAAGAACTGCGTGATTACGCTACCGTTTATTTAAACGGCCAACGCATCAGCGTTTTAGACAGGCACCTGCGCCAGGATTCGTTACAACTTAAGGGCGCAAAAAAGGGTGATGTTTTAGATATCCTTTTGGAAAACAACGGCCGCATTAATTATGGCCCTTACCTAACCGACAACCGCCAGGGCATCACCGAAAAAGTAACGCTAAACGGCACGGAGCTTACCGGCTGGAAAATGTATAAATTCCCTTTCCAGAACACCTCTAACTTTAAATACAGTACCAAAGCGATAACCGGAGCCCAGCCTGCTTTGTATAAAGGCTCATTCAACCTAACCGAAACCGGCGATACCTGGCTCGACCTGAGCAACTTTGGCAAAGGCTTTGTGTTTTTAAACGGTATCAACATCGGTAAGTACTGGAATATTGGTCCGCAGCAAACGTTGTATATCCCGGCAGGATGGCTTAAAAAGGGAGCAAATGAGCTCGTGATTTTTGATGAGTTGAAAAGCGGGCATAAAACCATATCTGCGCTTAACCACCCGATATTGAACGTGGTGGTAAAAAAATAAGTTACAGATAAAAAAAAGACCTTGAACAAAGTAGTAAAGAAATTTCCACACGAATTTTTACGAATTATCGAATTACACGAATTTTTATTTGAGCAAGATTTGAAATTCGTGTAATTCGAATAATTGTGGACAGTTTGAAAATCAATTCGTGTTAAAATTTCTCATTTTAATTTATGCAAACACGTCACTTTGTTAAAAAAACGTTTTTCCTTGCATTTTTAAGCCGTAAGCATCATGTTTACGGCCTTTTTTATATTTTTGAGATATCACTAAATCTTACATCATAAATGGGCATGTTCTTCGGCATTGGAAACTACTATTATATTATTATGATTTTGGATGCGATCTGCATCATCCACTCATCGCGGCGCGGCACGCAGCAAAAATGGATGTGGATAATTCTTGCCATACCTGTTTTTGGGTGCCTGTACTACATCTACAGCGAAATATTAACCAACCGCATCCGCACCCCAAAAATCAATGTGGAAGCGGTGATCAATCCCGGCGCTAAAATAAAGCGGCTTGAAAATGAGCTGCGTTTTACAGATACCTTCGCTAACCGCGTAGCCCTGGCAGATGCTTACCTTGAAGCCGGCCTAACCGACAAAGCCATCGAACTATACCAAAACAGCCTTACCGGCGCCTTTGCCGAAAATGAGCATGTGCAGGCCCAGTTAATTGTTGCCTACTTTGAAAAAGGCATGTATAACGAGGTGATTCCGATTGCGAAACGTCTTTACAAGTTGCCACAATTTGCCCGGTCAAAAGCGCATATCATTTATGCCAGAGCTTTAGAGTTAACCGGCCAACCCGAGCTGGCCGAAAACGAGTTTAAACTGATGAAGGGGCGCTACTCCTACTTCGAGCCAAGGTATGAATATGGCATGTTCCTGAGCCGTGCCGACCGCGGGGATGAAGCCTGGCAGATATTTACCGATATGCTGAACGAACAACCGCAGCTTAGCCCGGTTGAACGCAAAAGCAACAAGGCTTGGTTTGCAAAAGCTAAAGACGAACTGAAGCGGTTATCGGTAGAGCGTAAACCGGCGTAAGGTTTATTTTATCCATGAAGCTTCCGGAGATCATTCCGGGGTGCGTATACGCAATGTTGTTAAAGTCCCCCAGGAGGGGGCAACCGCTTTGTAGCCAAATTTATAACCAGATTAGCCGTGCCAGAGGTACGGAACGTCGGTGTTGTGTACCTCTGGCACACCTCTATCAATTCATTCTATTGCTACAAATCTGTTGCACCTTTGGCGCAGACCTGCAAATCCTCTAACCTAACAACACCGGGCGTTTACGGGCTGCTTTAGGATTCTACCGGCGTAATCTGCCGGGCATATAAGCGACCAGAAAATCGCAGCCCCGATCATCGGGTAGCCTGGTCGTGGCCGATGCCCATAGCATCATTAAAGAACAAATTTCTCCCACGCTGTAAATACCTCTCCCCTAAAAAATAAAAAGAGCTCCTGATGGGCAGGAATACTCTTTTTGCTAACCAATTATAAAACATAAATCATGAGAGAGAGAAGAGATGCAGGGTCGGAGTCGAACCAACCAATTGCTGCCGAACCAGCGCCTGCCATTTAGTTTAAATGAACCCCATTCACAAACTAACCTGGCACAAATATATAAATATTCTACTAAATAGATAGATTTTATAGAATATTTTACATCAGGAGCGCTCTTCTCAATAAAACGCTATAAATCAACTATTAAAATTCAAATCTATCGCTCGCCGGTTTTATTGGAGCAGATTTTTTCGAACGGAACGTGGTACGCTTCGCCTAACGATTTTTCAAATTCGGCAGCAAATTCATCATACACCTTGCGGGCATGCTCGATGCCCCGGGTGCGGCGCAAGGCCTTGATCTTAAATTTTATAGCGGTGTCGTTAAACGGATCAATATTTAAAACAACCCGCGAAATCTCGAGCGCCCTTTTATAGTCAAACAGATCATAAACCTTCTTAATCTCCGGTAAAATTACCGGCATCAGCGCCTCTTCATACTCCTGTTTAAAATCGTCGAGCCAGATTTCGGGGATGTGCTGCAGCAAGCCGCCACGCGCAACCAGGTCGAAATGGGCCAATACGGGTTGTACCGCGTTACCTTTCTGTTTCAGGCTATCTCGTACAATAAAATAATCACAGTAAAAACCATCGGCTATAATAAAGCTGTAAGTATCATTTAAAAAAGTAAGTTCCAATCCATCAATATCCGATAGGATTTTGCGCAGATGATTGATGGTTACACCGCGGATATTTTTGGTTTTAGCCACATCCTTATCGGGCCAAAGTGTGGTTGAGATCTTTTTGGAAATCACACCGTTTTTATCCCGGCTGTTTAGCAAAATGAGGATAAAAAGCTGTTTTATTTTTTGGCTGAACAGGTAGGTGATGTCTTTAGCATTCTTATCAAAAACGGCGAACTCGCCCAGCAGGTAAACCGCGTTGGCTTTGTTATCCGTGCCTTTTTCTTCCGGTTCGGTAACCACTGCAACTTCACTGGTCGCTGGTGCCGGTAAAGCGTCGGCGGTTCTTTTTCTTTTCAGGAAAAAGGCTACAATGCCGGTTAACAGCAACAACGCCGATGTTCCGCCTAACACCCTGTAAAGGGTAAATGTTTTTTGCCGGGGTTGGCGCGCTGCCAGGTAATCCTGTTCACTTACGGGCGGCGCGGTGAGGGCAAATATTTTGATAACCGATTGCGAAGGGTTAACAAACTCCTGCGTGGTACAATAAAACGCGTTTTGCTTAGCATTGTAAAACAGGTTATGATCGGTTTCAATGCGCTCGGATACAACCGGGATGGTTCCGCTTACTATTTGATAGCCGCCATCTTTTATTGAAAATTTGTACAGGCGCATAGCCGTTTTCGACCGCTCATGCGGGTAGCACAGGGCGTAAAAAAACTGCTTATCCCTTGAGATAATGAGGTTGTTGGCGGGTACAAAAGCTTCTTCACCAGGTTTGATCTCCCATAGCTTTTTAATGGTATAGTTACTCAGATTAACCCGGTACAAATCATAATAATGCATCCCGCCAACCACCTGGTTACCTGATTGATTGCCGTACCCGCCAAAAATGTACACCTCGTTATTACTATCGGCAGTACTGGCTGCCGAAAAAAAGCGTGGATTGATCACATCGCCCTTAAGTTTTTGGATCTGCCAGCTATCCGTTGCCTTGTCGTACTTAAAAAAATCGTTGTAATACCTGAACGATCCGTAACCGCCAAACAGGTACAGGTTATTGAAATCCTTATCGTAAAAAATATTGTGGTGGTGCCTTTGCTCGGTAATGTTGGCCTTGCCGTAAAAATCCCAGGTAAGGCTGTCGAGATTTAAGGCAGCGAGGCTTGGCGCCGGTTGCGGTGCGCGTAGTACCTCGTACAGGTAACACTTGTTTTCTTTTAAATTTACAATGCTTTTGCCCAGGTGCAGCGGTACCTCAAGGCGTTTTTTAAAAGGATCGGCCCAGGCGCGGTTGTATTCAACATCGTAATAAAAAATCGAATCGCTTTTAAAAATGAAAAACTTTTCGGTGCGCTGGTTAAAGTTTATCCCTGCTACTTCATTAAAGCTTTTAGCGTATTTCTGCTTCCAGAAATAGGATTCATTAATGAGCCAGGCCGGGTTATCTACCCAGCCAACATTTTCACCTTCGTTAGTATAAACATCATTGCCGGCCCATTCATTAAGAGGGAAACTATATTTTTCGTCGCCATCAGCTATAATTAGGTTTTTGATAGCCATATTGGGCACGTCAGAGTAATGCTCGTTTTTGCCGAAAGTAATTTTAGCCTTTATTTTATCATTAAAACCAAGCTTACCGGCATGGTACCATTTGCCATTTACGGATAAACTTATTTTGTCACCTTTCAAATCAAGATCTACGATAATTTTAATCCATTTACGCCTTTTGAGCAGTGAATCGGCAAGCGGGATGCTGAGCTTATTGCTGCGGCTATCAACATTGAAGTTGAGATAGGAACCCTGGTTATAGATAGAGCTTAAGCTGTAGGAATTGCCTTTTTCATCCGTAAGGTTTAAGATGTAACCAAGGTGCTGATTATCCCATAACGAAAAATCAAAGGCGATGGTAAGACGGTTGCGGAAGGTTGGCGGGCCATCTTTAAAAACCTGGTACGAGGTGCGCCTGCTCATCAGGCTATCATTTGAACCAAACTGCAAACCTTGCCCGTAGCCTTTAGCCGCCGCAAACAGCGTAATAAAAAGTAATACAATCTTATATGCCTTTTTTGAAAGCATTAAAATTTTACCATTTTTTATCATCGAAATACTTTGTTTAAACACGCAAACCGTTTGCGTTATAGGTTAGTACAATGCGCAAAAGTAGGCTTTTTTTGGCTATGCTGACTACCATTTTGAACGATTTACAACCACCTTAGTGTAACGGGAATGATATGTTTACCCGCGCACCAATAAAAGTTCCTGTAAATTGAAGTACTGATGGAACGGGCGGCGCCCGCGGTAAAGGTTACCCGCTGCAATTCTCCCGTCCTCCCGGCGCGGTGGATGGTGCAATTGCTTTCAACCTGAAAAGGTATTTTCCGGGCTTTATTTTAAAATTTAACACTTATAAACGCGACCAAATGTTAAATTTTAGCGATGAAATGTTAAATATACAGTACTAAATGTTAAAACCCTTGCACAACTAACTATTTAGTTATATTTTGGCTCTCATAATAAACCTTATGAGAATCACATTTATAGCACTTATCTTAATCTGTTTCGGTTTAACTGCTTCACTTGCCCAAACTAACTATAGTGTAAAAGGAAAAGTTGCCGACACCGTATCCAACTCAAACCTTGTTAATGCCAGCGTAAGCGTAATCTCGGCAAAAGATTCTATCCTCCAAAAATTTACCCGCGTTAAGGATGATGGTACGTTTACCATTACCAACCTTAACAAAGGGAAATTCATTTTGGTGGCCACCTATCCGGGCTACGCCGATTTTGTGGAGCGCTTCACTTTAGATTCGGCGCATACCACCCACAGCTTCGGCACGGTAAGCATGCTGCTTAAAGAGCGCCTTTTAAAAGAGGTTATTGTAAAGGGGAAAGCCGCCGCCATTAAAATTAAGGGCGACACCACCGAGTTTAACCCGGCCGCTTACAATATCCAGCCTAACTCGAAAGTGGAAGACCTGCTGAAGCAGCTTCCCGGCATTGAAGTGGATAAAGACGGCAAAATTACCGCGCAGGGCCAAACCGTAAAAAAAGTACTGGTTGATGGCGAGGAATTTTTTGGCGATGACCCCACCCTCGTTACCAAAAACCTGCGGGCCGATATGGTTGATAGGGTGCAGCTTTACGATAAAAAAAGCGACCAGGCAGCCTTTACCGGCATTGATGATGGCGTGAAAGATAAAACCATCAACATTAAACTGAAAGAAGATAAAAAGAACGGCTATTTCGGCAAATTAGACGGGGGCATAGGTACCGATGGCTATTACCAGGGCCAGGCCTTGTTTAACCGCTTTAAGGGCAAACAGAAATTTTCGCTTTACGGCACGCTGGGTAACAACGGCAAAACAGGCTTAGGCTGGGAAGATAACAATAAGTATGGCGGCGGGGGCGGCATGGAAATGAGCGATGACGGCGGTTTTTATTTCTTTAGCGGCGGCGGCGATGACCTTGACAATTTCAGCGGTCGCTATAACGGGGAGGGTAAACCTATAGCCCGTACCGGCGGCGCCCATTTCGATACCAAATGGAACGGCGACAAGGAATCGTTAAACGCCAATTATAAGATAGGCTCGCTTACTGTTGACGGTACTAAAAACACGCAAACGCTCAATAGCTTTCCGGGTAATATATCTAATGTTAACAGTGATGAAACAAACCATAATTACCTGTTTCGCCAAAAGCTTGATCTCAACTACCAGGTAAAGATAGATTCGATGCAAAACCTGAAGATCACTGCCGACGGTACTTTGCGCAACACCAACACCCGGAGTAATTTTGCTACCAAAACCGCCCGCCTTGATGGCAGCCTCATTAACAGCAACGGCCGCGATAACACCGCCGATGTGGATAGCAAGGTGTTTAACGCCAGCGCTTTTTACACCAAAAAGTTTAAAAAGAAAAGCCGCACCCTATCGGTAAATTTCAGAACCAGCATTGACGAAAGCGATTCGAAAGGTTTCCTGAAATCGAAAACCACCTTTTTTGATTCTGTTGGCGTATTTAAACGTGATACCACTATTGATCAGTTTAAGGCCAATAAAACACGAAGCACCAATATCAATACCAATATTACCTATACCGAGCCGCTAGTAAAAGATTTTACCCTGGCCTTAAGCTATGCCATATCAGTAAACAACGCCAATAATGACAGGCGCACGTTTAACAAACCGGTAAGCACAGCCTCTGCCTACTCAGCCCTGGATAGCCTTTACAGCAGTGATTATAAACTGAACCAGTTATCAAACCAGGGCGGCGCTGTTTTCAATCTGCAGAAAAAAAGTTTCACTTTTAACTTTGGTACTAAGGTAGCCGGCGTTAAGTTTAAACAGGTTGATGAGTTTGGCCGCAGGTCTGATCTGGTCCGTAACTTCACCAACTGGTTTCCGCAGGCAAGTTTTCAGTATAAAATATCCAAACAGTCAAGCATCCGTGTAAGCTATAATGGTAATACAACCCAGCCCAGCCTTGATGATATCCAGCCGGTACTGGTTAATACCGACCCTTTGAACATCCGCAACGGTAACGCCGGGTTAAAACCATCGTTTACTAACCGTTACAACATCAGCTATAACTCGTACAAGGTAATCAGCAACCAGTACATCTGGATTAGCGGTTCGTATTCAACTACCAGTAACCCTATAGTTAGCAACGTTGTGCGCGATACCACTACAGGTATCAGCACTTATAAATCGTCAAACTTAAACCGCTCAACCAGTAATTTCTGGGCTAACAGCTATTTTGAACGAAAAATACCGGGAGTGGATATCAACGCGGGGTTTGAGCTATCGGCCAATGGCAATACCTATTACAACTTATCCAACAATATATTAAACGAAACCAAATCATACAGCTACTCCGGAAGCCTCAGGTTCTCTAAATACAAAGAGAAAAAATATGACGCCTGGATTTCAGGAGGCCCTAATTATACCGTTAACTCTTCATCATTAAATAAAACGCTGAACAACAACGGCCGGGGGTTCAATGCCAATGGCGGGTTTAATATTTACCTGCCCGGCAAATTCCAGATCGGCTCAGATGGTAACTACACGTATAATGCCCCAACCAAATCATTCCCACAGGATTTTAGAAGGTTTTTGTTAAATGCCAATATCTCGCGCACTTTTTTTAAAGACGCGTTAAAGGCAGCCATTTCGGGCAACGACCTGTTAAATCAAAATACAGGTTATAACCGCAGCGGGGCGGCAAACATCATTACGCAGGAGCGTTATACCACCATCAGGAGATACTTTATGTTTTCGCTCACCTGGGATTTTAATAAAGTTGGAGGCGGCGCACCTAAAAAATAACCTATCATGAAAAAGATATTAACCATAGCAACCTTACTGATATTGAGCGCCAACCTGTTGATGGCGCAGGCCAATAAACATTTCACCTTTCACGGCATTATTGAGTTTGATAAAACATCCAATACCTGGGCTATGATGCAAAAGATGATCAATAAAGATAATGAAACCTGGTACCAGCCGATGTTTGATCAGTATAAGAAAAACCGGCCCCAGTTCAGGGTATTAAAAAGCACGCTTAAATTTGGCAACAACCAAACGCTTTTTACGCCTATTGAACCCGAATCAACGTCAGGATACTGGGGCGATCCGTTGATGTCGTCGCAAAACAATACCATATTTTCTGATTATAATACAGGTATGAGCGTAACTCAGAAAAATGTATTTGAAGAAACGTTTTTGGTAAAAGATACCACCCGCCGTATTAAGTGGAAGCTCACCGGCGAAACCCGAGAAATTGCTGGCTACCAATGCCGCCGGGCCAACGGCCTGATCCTTGATTCGATTTACGTGGTAGCTTTTTATACCGAGGAGATCCCCGTTTCGGGCGGACCGGAGTCATTCAATGGTTTACCGGGGATGATCTTGGGCGTAGCGCTTCCGCACGAGAACATTACCTGGTTCGCTACCAAAGTTACCGAGCAACCTATCGACGAAAAATCATTAACAGCGCCCAAAAAGGGAAAACCAGCTACCAACAAAAGCTTCATGACCGTATTGCAAAACGCCATGAAAGATTGGGGCGACCAGGGGAAGGCTAACCTGAAGGGCTTTTCGCTGTAGCTGCCCACAATATCAATTAATGGCTAATAAAAAAGGTCATTGCCCGGGGGCAATGACCTTTTTTATTTATGCTTTATCAAAGAACTACGCGTTAGCCAAAGCCCTGTCCAGGTGAACATAACCGCCGTCAACATAAATTAACTGTCCGGTGGTATGGCTTGATACCGGCGACAATAAAAACGCCACGGTACTGGCAATTTCCTCGGCTGTGGTCATCCTGTTTCCCAGAGGGATTTTTGATTCGATCTCCTTTAATTTAGCTTCCGGGTCGGGCAGGGTTTTAATCCAGTTGGCATAAAGCGGTGTCCAGCACTCGGCCACTACCAGCGCGTTAACGCGGATGCCGTATTTTAACAGCTCAACAGCCCACTCGCGGGTAAGCGCGTTACGGCCGCCATTTGCTGCCGCGTAACCCGAAGTATTTCCCTGGCCGGTATCGGCGGTTTTGGAGGTGATGTTCAGGATGGCGCCTTTTGATTTTTTCAGTTCGGGCAAGGCGTAATGTGCCATCAGGTAATAATGAACAACGTTTTTATGCAGCGAAGCCATAAAGCCTTCGTAATCGCCGCTTTCCAGGCCAACCCCGTCGTTCACACCGGCATTGTTTACCAGCCCGTCAATACGGCCATATTTGGCCACTACTTCGTTAATGGCATTTTCGCTTGCCTTAGGGTCGGTGAGTTCGGCTACCACCTGGTGCGCTTCGCCGCCAATGGCTTCAATTTCCTGCACAACTTTCAGGTTGTCGGTTTCATTACGGCCAATTATTACCGGTATCGCGCCTTCCGAAGCTAAAACCTTCGCTATTCCCTCGCCTATTCCTTTGGCACCGCCGGTAACTATAATTACCTTATCTGTAAGTTGTAAATTCATTTTTTGGTATGATAGATATATTAATGAGAGCCCGATATGGCGAGCTTTTTAACTTTATGATTATTAATGGCGAATATTAAAATGCCCAGGAAACAAATTCCGGGTACAATATAAGCCAATTGGATGTTATGTGTGGCATCAGATATCCTGCCCATAATTACAGGGAATATGGCGCCGCCAACTATCCCCATAATTACCAGCGATGAGCCAAGTTTGGTTTTAGCGCCCAGGCCGCGGATACTTAACGAAAATATGGTTGGGAACATGATAGACATGAAGAACCAGGTAGCCATCAGTACGTAAACAGCAACCTTACCGTGTAACATCACCACCATGGTTATCAGGAAAATATTGACCACCGCGTAAGTAATAAGCAACTTAACCGGGCTAAAATAGCGCATCAGCAAGGTGCCGATAAACCTTCCGGCCATAAAACCTGCCGACGCTACGGTTAAATAAACCGATGCCGGCTGCTCTGCAAAACCTGCTACCTTTTCGGAATAGCGGATAAAAAAGCTGCTGATACCGGCCTGCGCCCCTACGTATAAAAACTCGGCAAGAATACCGGCCCTCAAACTTTTCACCTGTAACAATTCCTTTATTCTTACGCCAAGCGAACGGTTGTCATTAACCGCCTCATCGCTGGTTTCTTCAACAATTGGCGGAAAATGTGTGCGGTAAATCAAAAACGCCACTACAAGTACGGTTGCACCTATTACCAGGAAAGGTAATTGTACAGATGAGGCTTCGTGATTAAGATATTCATTCAACTGCTCCGGCGACATTTTGCTCGATTCGGCATCTGTTAAAACCTTTCCCGAAAGGATGTAGTGGCCGCCAATCCACGGCGCCAGCGTAGCTGCCAAACCGTTAAATGATTGTGAGAAATTGATGCGGCGTTCGGCCCCGGCCGGGTCGCCCAATACGGTTATATAGGGGTTGGCGGCTGTTTCTAAAAACGCCGCACCCGAAAATACGATGAACAGCGCCGCCAGAAAGAACGCATAGTTGCGTACAGCCGCTGCCGGAAAAAACAGGAAGGCCCCTACCGAAAACAGTATCAAACCTAAAATGATCCCGCCTTTATAGCCGTATTTTTTCATAAACTGGGCGGCCGGGATAGGTAATATAAAGTAAGCTATATAAGAAGCGGAATCAATCAGTGAAGATTGGAGATCGTTTAGCTGGCAGGCCTTTTTAAGGTGAGGGATCAATATCGGGTTAAGGTTAAGCGCAAACCCCCAGATAAAGAACAGGGACGTAACTAAGGCTACTGCGAAGAGCGTGTTGTTTTTTGACATCAGTATTAATTGGTTGTATTATTTTTCTTTCTTGTTTAGTTGATCGTACTTTTTATTGATAGCTACCAGGTTAACCAGCTCGCCAATATGATCGATATTGATCTTTACCACATCACCAACCTGCAAAGTAAATGAAGGCGGCGGTACCAGGCAAGTACCTGTCATTAAAAAGCACCCGTAAGGAAAATCGCATTCGCTGTATAAATAAGCGGTAAGTTCGGCAAACGAACGCTTGATGCGCGATACCGCCGTTTCATCTTCAAAAACCAATTCGCCATTACGCGTTATAGTCATGCGGATCACCGTTTCGGCGGGGATAGGTGATGAGGTAACGTAAAGACAGGGCCCCAGCGCCGCGCTTTTTTCGTAAACTTTGGCTTGCGGTAAATAAAGGGCGTTTTCGCCTTCAATACTGCGCGAACTCATGTCATTGCCAATGGTATATCCCTGTATGTTACCGTTGCTGTTCACCAGTAAGGTAAGCTCCGGTTCAGGAACATTCCAGTTGGAATCTTTGCGGATATAAACTTCGCCATTATGGCCGGACACGCGATGCGCCAGCGATTTAAAAAACAGTTCGGGGCGGGGAGCATCATAAACCTTATCGTACAGGCTTGCCCCCGCTTCTGATTCTTCCATGCGGGCATCCCGGCTGCGTAAATAAGTTACCCCGGCAGCCCATACTTCCTGGTTACCTATCGGCGGTAATATCCTTCCGTTTAAATACTCGGCTTCCACACCGGCGCTTAACGGCGTTGTGTCGGCAGTTATTGATTCGAGGTAACCGCTTAGATCATCCCGGTTGATGAGTTTATCCCAATCATCGTCAATTATGTATGACGATCCTGCATGCTGCAGCAAGCTGCCTTTAACCAGTTTATATAGTTTCATCAGTTTACTTCCAGTTCGTCTTTAGTTGGCAATTTGGGGAAGGGGCCGTGTTGGCCTGTCTGATACCAGAACACGGTCGACGCGATATCATCCTGCAAAGGCAAATAGCGGCCATCATGCCGCCAGCCCAATGCCTGTATGGTAACCTTTAAACTTTTTTCAAAGCGTATGGGATCGGCAATATGCCAGCGGTATAAACCAAAGCGCTGCGCTACTTCATAATGCCCGTCGCCACGGATCACCTGTGGTAAGCCGCTGTAAGGGCCGCTGAATTCGGTATATTCCGTACCGCTTTTTTCCTTGCCGTCGGCATCTTTATGGCGGGTATCAAAATCGTATGACCCGCAAAAGTAATCTTCCGTGCCGGTGCCGTTAATAGTAGGGAATTGGGTATCCCCATCCATAAAAAACTTGATTTCCCCCTCGCCCCACCAGCCGTTTTTATTGGCGCCGTAGGCAAGGTAGGTACCCACATAGTGCCCCTTGCCCTGAATGCTGTCTACCAAAACAAAATCCTTTTTATACGGCAATGGGTTTACCCTGCGAAACTGCGCGTGGAAATACCCGGCATCGGCAGGAACATCGGTTAAGGTGTAATCAACCTGGTAATAAAGCACCATATCGGCATCATCAATGTTTTCCATGGTGATGCGGCATTTTTTGCGGAACGGCATGGGCCAGTAGCAGTTAAAGGCACTGCCCGGATTAACCGCCACCGCCAGCGATTGTACCGGCGCGTATTTACCCCAGCCCATGCAAAAAAAATCGCCTACGGGCACTTCAACCGATGGTGTGGTTTCATCATCCCAATAAAAGCGGATGATGGAATATCGCCAGTTACCGGTGGGCGTCATCCAGATATGTTGGATGGCACCGGAGCCGTTTATTTCGGCAATGGTAAATGTGGTGTGTTTTTTGATAACAACGCTCGGGCTTACCTTCCAGGTCCGCCCCAGATCGCGCGCGGCATTAGCGCCGGTGCCTTCGGTAGCCATGCCGCCCTTGCCTTTTTCGCCGGTAAAATTTTCAGGGCTGATTGATCTGGTTTTAGCGTCAGATACCCGGTAAAGATTTCCGAGACCAACCTCGAGGCCATTGAACTTTTGTTGCGCGCCGACAGGTAAAGCCACGATAACAAGCAGGCAGATCGATAAAAAATAATTTCTGACCATAAATTTATCTTTAAAATCATTTAACGCAAATTGGCAATGCGCTGCAGGCTTACTTGTTAATATTTGAGGCTTTGGTTAAAAGCTATTTACAATCATATTGATAATTTTCGGCTGCGTATACTCTTTTATAAGCATAACATTCGCATATTTTGGCATTGGTAATTGACGGCTGATAAAGCTAATTCAAAATTTACTAAATAAACCAACATGCCTGTAAAAAACAGGATAGATAAATTACCAAACCGAGGTAACACGCCAGAGATCGCTTTTAAAATGAGTTGCCATTATCTCAGCCAGGAAGTCTCACCCCAACCCTCTCCAAAGGAGAGGGAGCACCTTATTCTTTAAAGTCCTCTCATTTGGAGAGGATTTAGGTGAGGCTACGTATGGTATGTTTTTTTAAAAGCGATTGTTATAGTAATGCGCCAAATAAAACACATTTTTGCATATGCCTCTTAATTTGATACTGAGTAACCTCGAAAAGCACATCCATCTTACACGCGAAGAGCAGGACCTGTTTACAGCTTACCTTCAACCTAAAAAAATAAAACGCAAGCAGTTTTTGCTTACCTATGGCGAAATCTGTAAACACTCGGCATTTGTAACTTCGGGTTGTTTGCGGGGCTATACGGTTGACAAAAGTGGTATTGAACACGTACTAAGCTTTGCGCCCGCCGACTGGTGGATTGCCGATATGTACAGCCTCATTTCGCAAAAGCCGGGTATCCAGAATATCGAAGCGCTGGAGGATACCGAGGTGCTGCTCCTATCCAAAAGCAACCAGGAAAAACTTTATACAGAGATCCCCAAGTTTGAACATTTTTTCCGGATCCTGACAGAAAACTCGTTAGTTGCCAGTCAGCAGCGCTTAATCGATAGCCTGAGCCTAACTGCGGAAGAGCGCTACAACAATTTCTGCAAACGCTACCCTACGCTGATAGACCATCTCCCCCAAAAACAAATAGCGTCATACATAGGCGTTACCCCCGAGTTTTTCAGCAGGATGCGCGGCGGGATGGTAAGGAAGAGGTAGCCCCTTCTCAAACCCTCTCCGGCAGGACGACTTTGTGTACAAATCTTAAAATAAACAAAAATATCATCAAGCCTGTGGTCGGTGTTTTCACCGCACCTCATGATCTAAAGAAGTTACACTAATTATAAAACCACAACCTACCCCGAAAGTGGTGCGGTGACAACACCAACCACAGGCTCAAAATCGCCCCGCGTATTAACTTCTCCAGACTTCACTACGCTAGCAGCCTCGCCCTAAGCCGCGCGTAAAGAGGAGATTGTTTGTTTTTGTTTTCCTACCTTTTTTGCGGCTTGCCGCAGAGAGGGGTGGTCCAGCGTAGCGTAGACCGGGTGAGTAAGTTAGCAGCCATGCCGCCCCGGCAGTTAAGGTTTTAAATCAAATTAAAAGTCACCCTACGGTGGGAGATTTGGAGGGGGCTTTTCTTAACCTACATCAAGTGCCTTGCAATAAACCTGCCTTAAATTTGTAGCAACAAATAAAGGAACACAATCATGGCAAAGACCATTTTACATAAAGCTGATACCCGCGGCCACGCAGACCACGGCTGGCTGCACAGTTACCAATCATTTAGTTTTGCAGGCTATTATAATCCGGAGCGGATGAACTTTGGCGCGCTGAGGGTTTTAAATGATGACACCGTTGATCCGGGTATGGGTTTCGGCAAACACCCGCATGATAATATGGAAATCATTTCCATTCCGCTGGAAGGCGACTTAGAGCATAAAGACAGCATGAACAATGTTGCTGTAATTAAAAATGGCGATATCCAGGCCATGAGCGCAGGTACCGGTATTTTTCACAGTGAATACAATTTCGACCGTACAAGCGAAGTTAAATTTCTGCAGATCTGGATCTACCCAAACAAACGTAATGTTGAACCGCGTTACGACCAGGTTTCATTAAACCTTAACGACAGGCACAACAAACTCCAGCAGGTGGTATCACCAAACCCGGATGACGCCGGCGTATGGATACACCAGGACGCCTGGTTCCATTTAGGTAAATTTGATAAAGGGGTAAGTGCCGAATACGCAATAAAAAAAGAAGGTAACGGCGTTTACGCTTTTGTGTTAAGCGGCGATGTAATTATTAATGGTGAAACTTTGAACAGCCGCGATGCCCTGGGCATTTGGGATACTGATCAATTTACCATTGAGGCCGGTACCGATGCCGAATTTTTATTGATAGACGTACCCATGAAATTTTAAACCGATGGAAAAGATACAAATACTGGTTGTTGGCCGCCACCCGGAAATACTGGCTACCGTGGTGCGGCTGGTAAACAGCAACCCCTATTGGAATGCGACCGGCTGCCTCAGCGATGAGGAAGCCATAGCAGCTTTTAAGGAGCTGGATTTTAAAGTGGTGTTATTGGGCGGAGGAGTTGATGGAACTTCAGAAAGCCTGCTCAATACTCATTTCACCACCATAAAGCCGGATATCAAAATAGTGCAGCATTTTGGTGGCGGCAGCGGGTTGTTAAGTGCCGAAATTTTTGAAGCGCTTAAGTAAAATCAAAAGGCTGTTTGGCTTCGCTTTGCCAATTCGCTCAACAGGTTAGCTCTATCAGCTATCTCGGGCTGAATGCGGATCCAGCCCTTTCCGCTCCATCTCCCGGAAAGATTGGAAACGGTGTTATCAAACAAGTCGATAGTACCATTGGGGTGTTCTTTAACAATTAAATCAGCCCAATTTATCATTTTATAGGGCATCCCCTCTGCTTTAACCTCAACACCTTCTTCGTTTAAAACAACCTTTAAGGTTTTATATGTTCTTCTAAACTTTCTGCCTGAAGAGTAGCCTATTATTAATAGCACTAACGGTGTAGTAATGCAGAAAGACAAAGCAAATGCTTTGAGATCCCTTGAGCCATATGAAAAGTACTGCGAGGACAACACCGTTATACCTATTATAGCTACCCTGCTAAACAAATTATACTGTAAGCGTTTTACTAAACCGCTTAACCGTGATTCATCAATTACGAAAGTAGTGGTGTTCATTACGATAAATAAGGCCTATAAAGGTAGCACATATGGGTATATTCAACAAACAAGTTAATGCCCGCTACTGCACCCTGACGAGGAGCAGCCCGAACAGCCCGAGCAGCCACTATGACTGCTGCAACCGGAATGTCCACCGCTATGACATCCATGGCCGGAATGCCCATGATGCCCTGAATCAGCATCGCCGCCACAGCCGGCTGTACTGCAACCCGAATCACCACCGTCTCCGTCTCTCTTATCTCCACCGCGCCCTTCTTCACGATAACTGAATATCATAATCACCACCAATACCGCCGTGAAAACCAATACGAAAATATAATTATCCGACGCCTGTATAAACACCCATCCCAGCAATATCAGTGCTAAAGACAGGGCCAGAGCCCTGGCGTGCTTTGGTTTCCGGATAAGCCAGTAATTGTCAAGGCTGACACGTTGAAAATTGATTTTTCCAAAACGGGTATCATGATCAGGCCAAATGTCCACGGGCGGCATTTCGCCAAAATGGTCAGCGTATAACCTTGCGGTATCCGTGTAAAAGTGGTGGTATTTTACAGCCTCGCTTCCGCCGCCCCTCGTTGGGTTGTGATGTATTTCCCTGCCGATGGTATCCCGGCAAAGATCAATCCAATACGAGCGGGTAAAAGTAAGGTGTAAATGCCAGGCCTGGTCTACCGCGTCGGCAGGGGTAACACCCCGCTCAGCTACATAGCACAGAAATAAAAACTTTTTATATTCCGCTATAACGCGATGGGTATAGCGCATGCTCCAACCATTTTCACGAGCCAAACGTTCCGAAAATTTAAATTCAGCATGAGGATCATCTAATTGAAATCCGTTAATCCTGTCCCAAAGTTGAGTTTGCGCGGGTGTAAGCATAAGTTTAGGTATATATGCTAAGTTAAACAAATGATCTCAGGAAACACAAGAATTTAACATTTACGTTGGGCGCGTGACGTTGAAAGATTAAGTTTTGTCAGTGTTCCGGTTTTAAAACAGAGTGTTCCAGGGCGTTGTGTGCGATTGGTGCAAATAGCTGATTATCAATAGTAGCGTATTCCAACTTAGGTTTTTGGGTGTCGTTGATATTTT
>NZ_QGHA01000020.1 GCF_003148845.1 Mucilaginibacter oryzae
AAACATGCTTTGCCCCGAAGCGGAAAATCGCGTAATGTAACCTGATCAACAAATCCTTTGGATTCCAGTTTGTGACCCTCATACTCACCCGGGGGACGGTTTCGCTGGTCAAGATATAAATGATAGCCATCAGTTTGTTGCTCGATACGGATAAGTTCGAATTGTTCTACAAGATTTGAGGGTAGCAGCAGTTTTAATAGTTCGGTTTCCAAGATTATCTTTTAAGCTAACTAAACTATCAAAATATCTACAGCCCCCCAACTTTTTTGCTTGATCCCAATGTTTATTTAAGGGTGATCCCATGTCTTTAAAAGCTTAATGATAGAAAACAATTTGATTTTAAAAGAGCTAATTGAAATAAGTATTGCGTTTTGGATTTAAGAAAAATATTTATCGATACCCAAGAGTGTACATAGCAAGGAATAAAAGGTATCTTCACTCCTATCGTTGGCAAGCGTATTTCAAAGGTAATTGAACTCGAACCGATAAATGTTTAGTATACAATAATTTAAATAAAAATAAAAAAGTTAAATAAATCTATCAAACTAAAAAAACCCTTCAAAATCAATGACTTTGAAGGGTTTTACTTATAAGTGCGGAAGAAGGGACTCGAACCCCCACGCCTCGCGGCGCCAGATCCTAAGTCTGGTGCGGCTACCAATTACGCCACTTCCGCGTTTCTGATTTAACAGGCTGCAAAGATAGCGTTTAGTAGTAAATAAAAAAACATATTTGTAATCTTTTTGCTATCACGCTCATTTAGTTGATATTAATTTTCCGTTAAGGTCGTTTATCAGTTTACCGAGGTAACCAGGTGCAAGCAAAAGGTGGCTACCGTACCAGGAAAACATTTCGCCGTCTACCAGCATTACATGTGCATTTGGCAAAATGGCGTTAAATTCAGCGATGTGCTTCTGCCCGAACGGATAAGGCTCGGATGATAGAAATATAACGGATGGGTTCAGCCTTATAAGTTCATTTTGATCAACTACAGGATACCTGTCCTGCTTTATAACATTTATCAAACCACAGGTATAAAGCATATGATCGATATAGGTGCCTGCCCCCGCAACCATGTACGGTTTGCGCCATATTAAATAAGCAACCATTAAGTTGTTTAGATTGGCCCTGGTCCGGGGGAAAATATTAAAACGACTGACAATTTCAGCACATAGTGCTTTAGCTTGTTCACGCCTTCCCACTATATCTCCTACGGTGGCAATCATCTGAAGCGCAGAATCTATATCTTTCACGTTGCTCACCCAAACAGGGTAAATCTGCATGAGCAATTCAACCTGGTACCTGTCGTTCTCCTCCTTGTTGGCTATAATGAGGTCTGGCTGGAGTGACCTGATCTTGTCAATATTGAGTTGTTTGGGCCCTCCTACTCTTGGGATGGCTTCGAGTTTATCCGCCGGGTGTACGCAAAAATTGGTTATACCTGCAATTTCTTTATCAAGGCCTATATACAACAATAGTTCCGTTTGCGACGGAACTATTGTTATTATACGTTTAGGCGTATTGTTAAGCGTGATTACACGATTTAACTGATCGCGAAATTCGGGCATATTAAAACGCGTTTTTCTCGCCTTTTACTACGTTCCAAACAGTAAGGAAAATAATTTTCATATCTAACAAAAACGACCAGTTTTCGAGATACCAAACATCAGCTTCCACACGTTCAAGCATGGCCTGGGTGGTTTGGGTTTCGCCCCTAAGTCCCCTTACCTGTGCCCAACCGGTAATACCGGGTTTAAGGAAGTGCCTAACCATGAAGGTATCAATAAGCTGAGAGTATTGCTGAGTGTGGCTGATCATGTGTGGCCTCGGCCCTACAACCGACATATTGCCCAATATCACATTGAAAAACTGCGGCAGTTCATCCAAACTGGTTTTGCGGATAAATGCGCCTGATTTGGTTATACGCGAATCGCCGCGGGTGGCCTGCTTTTTATCCGAATCGTTATTAACCCGCATACTGCGGAATTTATAACATTTGAAGGGTTTATTATCCCTGCCCGAACGTTCCTGAACAAAAAATATCGGCCCCTTTGATTCCAGCTTAATAATAATGGCCAGTATGGGGAATAACCAACTGAAAATAAAAAGGATTACGAACAGTGCGAAACAAATATCAAACATCCGTTTAATTGAACGGTTTAGCATGTTCTCCAAAGGTTCGGGCCTTACAGATATAACCGGGATATGACCAAAGCTTTGAATAAATGTTGGTTTCTTGGCATAGTCATAATACTCGGGTACAAATTTAAACCTGATGAGGTTTTTATCGGCATCAAGCATCAGCCGCTCTATCTTGTTGGCCTCCGAGTTGGGCAGCGTACAAAAAATCTCGTCAACCTTATTGTTTAACGCATAGCTGATACAATCATCTGTACGGCCAAGGTATAAGGCCTCTTCTAAAACACGGTTATTATTGTCATCAAAAAAACCCACAAGATTATAACCCCTTTCCGGGTTTTGCTTAAAAAAGCCGTATAAATCCGCGCCAACTCTGCCCCCGCCTATAATGATCACATTACGGGTATCAATAAGCGATGCGCGATCACTTTTACGGATGGTAAGGAAAATAAGCTTCCACAAGCCTATTAAGAAACCAAATAAAGCCAGTGAATAAAAAAGATATTCGCGGGTTATAAAGTAGGCGTTGGTACCAATTAAAATGATAATGGTAAAACAAATCAGGCTTACAAAAAGAAGGTACGTTTTAATTACGCCGCGATAAGTCTTTATGGAGTCTTTGTTCAATACATGCTCGTATAACCCGGTAATATTTGCGGACAACAGCCAGATCAGGTTAAAAACCAAAACAACAGGTAAATATTTCCTGTTGCTTATCCAAAAAATGTACGACCGGTCTTCGATGAAGTAAGAAATTACCATGCTCATATTAAGTATAATATAATCGATGGTAAGGTTCACTGCTTTAATAAAAGTAGCGTATCTGTGAATCATGTATGTGAGCTTATTGTAGTATCCTCGATAAAATTAGAATAATTATTGCAAATAACAATGTCATAATGAAAAGTGATCAAGGTTACGAATGTATTATTCTAACAGCCACAAAATTAAAAATTAAGAAATTCATTCAAAATAAAATCTGAGTTACTAATGGCTAAACAATGATTTTTTATTCAAAAAATAACTGTTTAAAAAACAGTTACAATCTCCCGTTTACCAAATCAGTGTCAATAAGCCCCTTGATATCGTAAATTACCGACAAATCATTTTTCTTGAGGGCTTTATAATCAAGGTTGTAAAATTCGCGGTGGGCTACGGCCATAATTACAGCATCATAACTACCGGTTAAATTATCCATGGTTTTTACGGTTGTTATACCGTATTCTCGTTTAACTTCGTCTGGGTCGGCCCATGGGTCGTAGATCTCGTACCTCGCATCAAACCCACGCAGCCCTTCCACAATATCAATAACCCTCGTATTGCGCACATCCGGGCAGTTTTCTTTAAATGTAAAACCCAATATCAATATACTTGAGTTTTTCACCGGGATGTCGTTTTTGACCATCAGCTTGATAACCTCCATCGCCACATATGATCCCATGCCGTCATTAAGTCTTCGCCCTGCCAGGATAATTTCGGGATGGTAACCCATTTGCTGGGCTTTTGCTGCGAGGTAATAAGGGTCGACACCGGTGCAGTGCCCGCCTACAAGGCCCGGTTTAAAATTTAAAAAATTCCATTTGGTACCGGCGGCGGCCAACACTGCATGCGTATCAATACCCATGATGTTAAAAATTTTGGCCAGTTCATTTACAAAGGCAATATTGATATCCCGCTGCGAGTTTTCGATTACCTTGCAGGCTTCCGCAACTTTAATATTGGGTGCCTTATGTGTACCTGCGGTTACAATAGAGCGATAAAGCCCGTCTATAAAATCGGCGGCTTCGGGCGTTGATCCGGAAGTTACTTTAAGGATATTGGTCAGCGTATGAACCTTATCGCCGGGGTTAATCCGTTCAGGCGAATAGCCTGCAAAAAAATCGCTGTTATATTGCAACCCCGATTCTGACTGCAGGATCGGTACGCAAACCTCTTCGGTTACACCCGGGTAAACTGTTGATTCATAAATAACCACGTCTCCGGGTTTCAATACACCTGCTACTGATTTACTTGCTTTCACCAGCAAACCAAGATCGGGTTTATTGTGCCGGTCTGTTGGTGTGGGAACCGAAACTATGTATACATTGCATGCTGAAATATCGGCGGCTTGTGAAGTAAATAAAAGCCCTCTGTTTTCTGTTGCCGAATTTAACACAGAAAGCAGTTCATCGCTATCTGTTTCAAGCGTCCTGTCAAAAGCCTTATTGAGTTCATCTACCCGGCTTTGCTTGATATCGAAACCCCGAACAGGGTATTTTTTCGCAAACTCTACAGCAAGCGGTAAGCCCACATAGCCAAGCCCTATAATAGCAATACGAATGGTTGCAGGCGGTTGAAATTTTTTAGTGATCGGGGTAGATTGATCAGACATGTAATACGGTAGTATTTAGATAACGTAAAGTTAATAATTGTGCATTATAACACAGCATCACTTTAACTGTAAACCGGCATAATTGTTTATTCCGATTAATATTAAGTGGTATAAATTTGATAAAAACCTGAAAATGAACGATTTTTAGCTGAACCAATAATCAAAGTAGTGATTTTTTCCTTAAGCATAACTTGTTCGGCTCTGCCAACAAACTCCTCACTATCAATAATAACCGGGTTAGTTGTCATAATATCGGCAATAGCATAGTATTGAAATTTACGAGGTACAAAGATGCTTATTTTTTGCGAAGTATTTAGAGGCAACTAACGCTGCACAGGCACTGCAGGATTGTACTTCATATAGACGAAAAATGTCCTGGCATAAAATCCAGCTTGTCGCTATCGCCCCCGCATCTCGTCGTTTTAGTACGCTATCCATTATTGTGGCGACCAGTAACTTTGAATTATCAAAAAACATTTAAATCAAACAGATACCATGGCAACATTTAAAGCACCCCAAAAAGTAAATCCGTTTTTATGGTTTAACGGCAACCTTGAAGAGGCCTTAAAATTTTACACATCAGTATTTAAAAATTCGGAAAGCGAATTGAACTTCCTTACGGATGCCCGGAGCGGCCATAAAATGCTTGTGGCAACCTTCAGGATAGAAGACCAGCAGTTTATGGCGTTAGACGGCGGCCCCATGTTCGCCTTCTCGCCTGCCGTATCGTTTTATATAGATTGTAAAGATCAGGAAGAAATTGATTACCTGTGGGAAGCTCTCCCCGCAGGCGGCGGTAAAACCAATCAATGCGGCTGGCTTGAGGATAAATTTGGCGTTACCTGGCAAATTGCACCTGCGATGATGAGCGAATTGCTTTACAACAACCCTGATCCGGCAAAAGCGCAGCGGGTTATGGCTGCCATGATGCAGATGACTAAAATCAACATCAAAGAATTACAGGATGCGAATGATAATGGTTAAGCAATCGCCTAAATATTCCAAAAAAACTGAGAATATGCCATAATAATTTACATCCTGAAAAGACATTTATTTAGAGGGTTAATTCGCGCTGGCGCCCTAATTGCTTATCCAGTTCAAGCGCCGCGCTGATTAACGCCAGATGGGTAAACGCCTGCGGAAAATTACCAAGATGTTCGCCCTTTTTGCCCAATTCTTCGCTAAACAAGCCAAGATGATTGGCATAACCCATCATTTTTTCAAAACTCTCTACCGCCCTGTCAATTTCTCCTGTTTTAGCCAACGCTTCTATGTACCAGAACGAGCACATATTAAAAGTGCCTTCCTCGCCGTCAAGGCCGTCGACTTTTTCGATACTGTTTTGATAACGGTTAATCAACACATCCAGTTTAAGTTCCTTATCAATCACTTTCATTGTAGAAAGCCAACGCGGCTCCAGTGGTGAAATATAGTGCGTTAAGGGCATTAATAAAGCACTCGCATCAACATGATGGCCGCCTTTGTATTGCACCCATGCCCCTACTTCGTCATTCCAGAAATTATCGTAGATATCTTTATAGATCTCGTCCCTAACCGCGCGCCATTCAGCTTCAGGGTAAGGAAAAGCCCGGTGTTCTGCTATTTTAATGGCCCTGTCCATAGCCACCCAGCACATCAGGCGGGTGTGCAAAAACTCCTTCTTTTCATTCCTTATTTCCCAGATGCCGTGGTCGGGTAGTTGCCAGTCGCTGATCACACACTCAACCTGTTTGGTTATCAATTCCCAAAACTGGTAAGTAATAGGTTTATAGGTTTTATTGTAAATGTATATGGTATCAATCAGTTCACCATAAATATCTATCTGTGTTTGCTGAGCGGCACCGTTGCCTATCCTTACCGGTTTTGAGCCTTTGTAGCCGTCAAGGTGCTTTAATTCAACCTCTTTTACGCCAGCTCTTCCGTCAATATGATATAGTAATTGCAGTTTGGTTTCCTGGCACAGGTTAAAGATCCAGTCAAGAAAAGCTGTTGCTTCGTCATTCATTCCCAGCGCCAGGAAGGCATACATGGTGAACGCCGCGTCGCGGATCCAGGTAAAGCGGTAATCCCAGTTGCGATTGCCGCCAATAGTTTCAGGTAAACCAAAGGTAGGCGCCGCAACCACCGACCCAAACTGCGCTGAGGTTAACAGTTTAAGTGTGATTGCCGAGCGGTAAATATGTTCACTATACCGCCCTTTATAGTTGGTTTTGTTAAGCCAGGTGCGCCACAAATGTATGGTTTCACGATACGTTTGCTTTACATAGTAATCAATATTGCTGAAAGCCTGTTCGCTGCCCTCTTCCATCGATTCGAGCACGATATGGGCAACTTCGCCTTCTTTTAAAGTAAACTCTGCGTACCCGTCGGCCTTTTTTAATTTCAGGGTTATGTCGGCCATCAGCTTCAGTTTGGCATTGCCGTCATTAATGCTGCGAAAAATAATACCGTTTTCTTTTAATTCGGCTTCATGCCTGGCACCGGCATAATCAAACCGCGGCACGCAATTCATTTTAAACTTAATAGCGCCGCGCACCGGGGTAATTTTACGTACAATTGCACAAACCGAAACACCGCCGGTGTGGGGCAGCGGCATATAATCTGTAATTTCGGCAATTCCCCCATCGGCGAAAAAGCGTGTCAGTAAGATGGCCGTCCCTGGGATATAAAGTTGTTTGGTAGTCGCATAATCTAATTGGGGCTCGACGGCAAAATAGCCGCCTTTTTTCGAATCAAGCAATGAAGCGAAAATAGTAGGCGAATCAAACCGCGGAAACGACATAAAATCGATAGAGCCCCTGAGCGATACCAACGCTACAGTTTGCATGTTACCTATAATACCATAGTTTTCAATTGGCTGATACGGCCGTTCCTGGTGTTTCATTGCAGCATAACAAGCACAAGCGCAACTTGTTTAAACCCGGCAACTTTAAAGCGTTAGCGTATTATTGGGTATCAAAAAAATTGATAATTTTATATAACAGCAAAATGAACCTATGAGTAAAAACTTTAAACTTAAGCCAGAAGAAATAAAACAGTTAATAGCCCCCATGGGAGGTTGCCTGGCCACAGATAAAATTACAGTTGACGGCCTCGCGGTTGACTACATGTACCGGGAAGATGCCCATAATGAACTGGACAGCGGCTGGAGATTTTTCTCCGGAACCGAAGATCAGGCTTATGTGGATGATCCGGCCAACACCTCGGTTTATGACGTAAATACCATTGCCAATTATGATAAAGCCATTATCCCCTACCTGGATTTGCCTGTTGGCGCAGAATTGGAGCGTGTGCGGGGGACGGATGAGTTTAATGTTTTAGCTGGATAGGTTCGGCATCTTTGTAAATATAATGGCGCGCCTCATGTACGCGCCATTAATTACTTATTAAGCAGTTACATCGCTGTCCACGCTTTCACGAATAACCTTAGCTGCTTCAACCATTTCAATTAAAGCGCTTTTGGTTTCATCCCAGCCCCGGGTTTTTAAACCACAATCCGGGTTTACCCAAAGCTGGGCATCGGGTATAACGGCCTGTGCCTTTTTAAGCAGGCTGATCATCTCCATACGATCAGGCACCCGCGGCGAATGGATATCATAAACGCCCGGGCCTATATCATTCGGATATTTAAAGTCGGCAAAAGCGTCCAACAGCTCCATTTGCGATCGGGATGTTTCTATCGTAATCACGTCGGCATCCATATCAGCTATGTTTTTGATGATGTCATTAAATTCCGAATAGCACATATGCGTATGAATTTGCGTAGTATCCTGAACGCCGCTTGCCGAAATACGGAAGGCTTTAACCGCCCAGTCCAGGTATTTTTCCCGGTTGGCTTTGCGCAGCGGCAGGCCTTCGCGTATGGCGGGCTCATCTATCTGGATAATTTTTATTCCGGCAGCTTCCAGGTCGCACACCTCATCACGAATGGCCAGCGCTATTTGCGTACAGGTTTCGGAGCGTGGCTGGTCATTCCGTACAAACGACCACTGTAAAATAGTTACCGGCCCGGTTAGCATCCCCTTCATCCATTTCTGTGTTAAAAACTGCGCATAGGCCGACCATTTAACCGTCATGGCTTCAGGCCTTGAAACATCACCATAAATAATAGGTGGCTTCACACAGCGGCTGCCATAGCTTTGTACCCAGCCATTGGCCGTAAAAGTAAAACCGGCCAGTTGTTCGCCAAAGTACTCTACCATATCGTTACGCTCAAACTCACCATGCACCAATACGTCAAGGCCAATTTCCTCCTGCCATTTCACCGCTTTTTCGGTTTCGGCGGCAATCAGCTGATCATATTCGGTTTGGGTTAGTTCGCCTTTTTTTAAACGGGCGCGCCAGCCGCGCACCTCGGCAGTTTGCGGGAACGAACCGATGGTGGTTGTAGCAAAAAGCGGTAGGTTAAATACCTGCTGCTGTAGCGCTTTACGGATCGAAAAAACATTTGTCCGCTTCGCATCATTTTCGGTTATGGCCGCCACCCGCTGTTTAACAGCCCGGTTATGAATTAAAGTTGATGAGCGGCGCGCTTCGTTAGCTTCACGGTTGATAGCCAGTTGATGCAGGCTGCCGCCGCTTACTTCAGCATCAGATAATTTAGCCAGCGTTACCAATTCGCTTATTTTTTGACGGGCAAATGCCAGCCACTGCTTAATTTCGGGGGTAAGCACGGTTTCGTTGGTTTCGTTCTGCAAATCACAGGGCGAGTGCATCAGTGAGCATGAAGGTGCTATCCAAACGCGTTCGGCGCCTATCGTGCCAACCGCCTTTTTGATTATTTCGAGCGATTTATCGAAATCGTTTTTCCAAACATTGCGGCCGTCAACCACCCCTAACGACAGGATTACTTTTTCCTGCAGCTGTGTTAATACACTATCTAACTGTTTCGGTGCGCGTACCAGGTCGATATGCAGGGCATCAACAGGTAATGAAGTTGCCAGCGCAGTATTATCGCCCAGTTGCTCAAAGTAGGTTGCCAGCATTATTTTAAGCGACGGAAACTCCTTTTTTATTGCCTGATAAGTGTCTTTATAAACCTGCCGTGCTTTTTCGTCCAGATCAAGGGCTAAAAATGGTTCATCAAACTGTATCCATTCTGCACCCAAAGCTTTAAGTTTGTTCAGGATATCAAAATAAACGGGTAACAGGTTTTTAACCAGGTCAATCCTGTTAAAACCGCTCTCCTTTTCCTTACCCAGCAACAGGTACGATACCGGGCCGATCACCACCGGCTTGCTCAGGATCCCCAACTGCTTCGCTTCGTAAAACTCATCGATAATTTTGGTGGAAAAGAGTTTAAACTGCTGATCTTTATAAAATTCGGGAACGATGTAATGGTAATTGGTATCAAACCATTTAGTCATTTCCATGGCTACCACATCAAGCCCGTCTTTTTGATAACCACGGGCCATGGCAAAATACAGATCAAGTTCGGTATTGCCTTTTTGTGCTATCACCTCATGATAGCGTTTAGGGATAGCACCAAACATAAACGAATGATCAAGCACCTGATCATAAAACGAAAAATCATTTGAGGGGATCAGATCGATTCCGGCTTCTTTTTGCAGCAGCCAGTTTTCTTCGCGGATATACTTACCTACCGTAAGTACATTTTTTAATCCCGTTTTGGCTGCCCAGTAATTTTCGCAGACCTTTTTTAATTCGCGCCGACTACCAATACGCGGGTAGCCTAAGTTTTGCGTTAGCATGTCTTTTAATTGATTAATAAATAAATCGGTTAAAAGCCCTTTGAGCTAAGCTTCGCAATGTTTGCAGATATAAAAAACCAGGGGAAAAGGTGTACAGGCACAGGCCATCACCGGGCATAACATACCCCGTAAAAGCAAGTAAAATCAAAACCCCTCGACCTAAGCTTCATACCGCGAAAGCATTGTCAATTCAGTAAAAGGCAGGTCTCCTGACTTGTAACATTTTTGCCGCCCTTCCCATTCAGTTAATGAACAGTGGGCATGAAATGGCAAAAACCTTGTGTGTTACTTACAGTTGCGCGACAGTTAGTGATTTGCACACTATTCCCTATTAATCTACAATTAAGTAAAACCCTTACCGGTTGATGAAGTAAAGTAAAGAACTATGGCGACAAATATAGTGATATGGGGTATTAAAGCGGCTTTAGCATGAAGTTATATTTTTAAACCAGGGATGCTTTTCTCTTTCTCCAATCAGATGTCAACATAAATTCACCTATTTGCCATGAACAGATGCCATCCCCGAAACAGATAATGCAGCGATATCAGCCCCTTTTAAAGTTTCGATATGAAGATGCTTATAAGGCTTTCCGGGAAAGCAAACGGCCGTCATGGTGGTTAAACCTCCATCTGCAAAAAACTCGATGGATGAAGCATCGATAATTAAATGAATATCGGATGTTTTAGCATAGGCCAGCCTCGGCGCGTAGGCATTTTTAGCAAAGTTAGGATTGAAATCAGTTTTGCCCGAAGCCGAACGGTCAATGTAGTAATTTTGCTTTTGCTGATCATAACCAACAACTATCATTTCTCCCTCGTCGTTCGATAACTTAATTTTAAAGTCTGGCTTTGCATTAAGTTTGGCATCCAACTTAAACTGCTTATATTGTTTATTTAGGCCGGCCAAAAGATCCTGATCCGGCTTAACAGCCGGTTTCAAAACCAAAGTTTTTGAAGTGATAGCATTAAGTTTAACCGGTAACGAAGCCAGCAGCACTTCACCTTTAACTGTTCTTAAAGATAGTTCGCGAGGTATGGTCATGGCATTGCGCCATTTTACAGTAGGCACCTGGTTGGCGTATTCCCAGTTGCTCATCCAGCCCAGGAAAATTTTACGGTTCCCGGTATTGCCCCAGGTAACGCCGGCATACTCGTCGGGACCGTAATCCAGCCAGCGGGTTTTGGTATCGCGCGAGGTAAATTTGCTGCCATTAAAATCGCCGGTAAAATACTGCGTTGCCGAACCGCCATTAGGGCCGCCGGGGTTAATGTTTACAATAAGTACCCAATATGTTTTACCATTCAATTTAAGCGGAAAAAGGTCCGGGCATTCCCACACGCCGCCATGCGCACCTATAGTTAAACCAAACTCGCTTTCCTTTTTCCATCGCTTTAAATCGGGCGACACATAAAAGGTGATCCGGTCTTTGGTAGCCAGTGTCATTATCCACTTTTTTTTCGGGGCATACCACATCACCTTCGGATCGCGAAAATCCTTAATTCCCGGATTTTTCAATACCGGGTTACCGGCATACTTTGTCCAGGTAACACCATTATCCAAACTATAGGCAAGGCTTTGGTTTTGAAAGTTATCCGTACCCGCCTTTTCACCCTTCGGATCATGATGGGTGAATATAGCCACCAGGGGTATTTTTCCGTTTTTGCCAAAACCCGAGGTGTTATTTGAATCTACAACCGCGCTTCCAGAAAAAATATAACCTAAACTATCCGGGTATAGAGCTATAGGCAGTTCTTTCCAATGTACCAGGTCGGTACTGGTAGCGTGGCCCCAGTGCATCGGTCCCCATACGGTAGCATCCGGATAATATTGAAAAAACAGGTGATAAGTATGATTAAAATAAACCATGCCGTTAGGATCGTTGATCCAGTGCGCCGCCGGCGAAAAATGAATTTGCGGACGGTATTGCTCCCGGTAAGTTTCAATACCGCGGTTTTGAGCCGAGGTTAAACGTGGCAATACAAAACAAAACGCTGTAAGCAGCAGGATGCGTTTATTCATCATCATAAAAGGATTTAATTGGCATTACTAAATTAAGTAAAAACCAACGTCAATCAATCTCCCGGTATAAAAAAAGCCCCGGCTTTTTAAGCCGGGGCATAACTCATTGCTTTTACCTGCCCTTACGCAACGCGCTGCGTTTTATATACTGTTACACCGCCATCCAGCATTTCGCCTGCTTGTTTGCCAAATTGCAGGTAATGCGGTTGTTGTGTATGTTGCTCAAGCCCTGCGGCATCCTGCCAGGTTTCATGAAAAATGAACTGGTTTTCATTGTCATTATCCTGGTATAATTCATATTGCAGGCAGGCTGCCTCCTGTACCGAATTAGCTACAAGTTGCTCTAAAATTGGTTTTATCTGCGCGGCATAGCCAGGTTTGCATTTAAGCAGTGCGGTTAAGTAAATTTTCATGTTGGTTGTTATTGATAAATAGTTTGTCGAGATGTTGGCGGTAACGATCAAGATCTTTTACAATATCGGCATTCTTTTCAACATCATGAAAATGGATGCTTTCCAGCGGCGTCATGCCTGTAAACGCGTTCATGCGGTGAAAACCGAATAATACGCCTTCGTCAACACTGCGCCCGTTAAAAAACTCGCCGGGTAAAGTAAATGCTTCTTTAGGCGCGTTCCACGAGGTGGTTAACAAATACTGCTTGCCGTGCAGCATACCGCCGGTACCATAGTTAATAGTTGGGTTGGTTGCCGAGCGCCCGTCGCTTTTATAAATACCGTTTTGATGGCCTTCGGTAAACACCACATCAATATATTGTTTAAATCCATGCGGCAGGCTAAACCACCATACGGGGGTATGGTAAATAATTACATCGGCCCATTTGTAGTTTTCAACTTCCTGTTTAGGGTGGTATGGTTTGTTGATATCGGTATAGCGCACCTCAAAACCGGGTATGTTTTCAAAATAATTGATTGTGGCATCGAGCAGTGTTTTATTAAACCTGCCGCCCGAATGGCCAAATACCTGGCCACCGTTTATTACAAATATGTTCTTCATTTTTTTAATCTCTTTGTTTGTTGATGCAAAACTAATTCGCTTTTATCTACTATTAAAATAGTATAAATTATACTTTTGTATCATAATTATAATAGATAACACATGGTAAACTTAGAGTGGTTCCGTACCTTTAAGGCTATTTATGAAACCGGCTCGCTTACGGGCGCTGCCGAAACGCTGTTTATTTCGCAGCCGGGCGTTAGTTTACATTTAAACTCGCTCGAGGCTTATGTGGGCTATAAACTGTTTGATCGCACCTCGCGCAAAATGGTATCTACCGAGCGGGGCAAGATCCTGTATAACTATGTGCAGGAAGCAGTTTCGCGATTAGAGGATGCTGAACGACATTTTCATAAAAGCACCGAAAAGGATATCCCCACCATTAATATAGGTATGTGTTTTGAAACTTTTCAGTTCACGCTCGAGTCGTACCTGCCTACCCTGCCCTTTAATGTGTTCATCAAATTTGGCGAGTACCCCGAAATGCTGGCCGACCTGGATTCGGGTGTGCTGGATATGATCATCACCCCGCAAAAAGGCGATTATAAAGGGCTTGAATACAAACCCTTTTTTAAAGAAAAAATAGTGGTTATTGCCGGTGCAAAAACCAATACAGAAGATTTTGACCAACTGGTAAACAGCAACGATGTACAGGCCGTGCACAACTGGCTCATTAAACAAAAGTGGTACGGCACCGCCAGCGATATGGAGCACCTCCGCCGGTTTTGGCATGCCAACTTTGGCAAGCGACCCGATTTTAAGCACAACTATATTGTACCTAACATGAGCTCCATCATCCGGTGTTTAAGCAATGGGAACGGCGTAGCTGTAATTCCCGATTTTTTATCGAAGAAAGAACTGGAGGCCGGGCATGTACATATTTTATGGGATGGATTTAACCGGGTAGAGAATACGCTTTATTTCGGCACGCGTAAAAAATCTATTTACGCCGAGCAGATTAAAATGATTGAAGATATCTTTTTAAAGGAGATGGTAGGGATTTAGTATGTTTGGCACCGGGCATCGATATGGCTGAAACACACCAAAGAACACTTTTATATATCATTTTTTTTCAGAATTACCTCCCTACCCATTTTTTTTCAAAAAAGATTTAAAATACTAATATTTTTAGCATTAAATTTGCAAAGAATTCTTATAATTCAAAGCCATTAAGATGGATTTAATTGTAAGGGGAATCGCTTTTAAGAGAAATCCTAAGTGTAGCCTCGCCTAAATTCTCTCCAAAAGAGAGGACAAGAAACAAGGCGCCCCCTCTCCTTTAAAGAGGGCTGGGGTGAGGCATTTTACATAGGCAATGGCACCTCTTTTCTTAAAGGAAATTCTCCTGATTTCATTGTAAGAGAGCTTGTTATTGTTAAAGAGAAACAGTTTTTAAATTGATGTCCGATACCCGTCAAAATATCATCAGTAAGCTGCAAAAAGATATTTTGCTATGGGAAGGTTTCAGGCCGCCTTCATCAGATACTGCCGAAACTTTTGGTTTAGGGCCTGTTGAAGCGGCTTTTCCAAACGGTGTTTTCCCTACCGGTGCCATTCACGAGTTATTGACCGAAGATATAAGCCAGGCGGCGGCTTCGGGTGGTTTTGTCGCCGCCTTGCTATCGGTATTAATGCGGCGCGGCGGGGCCTGCCTGTGGATAGGCATGGCGCAAACCGTATTCCCCCCGGCCCTTAAAACTTTTGGGGTTGAACCGCACCGGGTAATATTTGTAAACGTACTGCACGAAAAAGATGTACTATGGGCCATGGAAGAAGCCCTGAAATGTACCGGGCTGGCAGCCGTAATTGCCGAAGTGCGCTCGATGGACTTTAAACAATCGCGCCGTTTACAACTTGCGGTAGAACAAAGCCGGGTAACCGGTTTTATATTGCTTGATGCCGGGCAGTTGGGTAACACGGCCTGCACCGCCCGGTGGCGCATCACATCACTGCCAAGCGAACCTATAGACGATCTGCCCGGACTGGGGCACCCACGCTGGCAGGTTGATCTGCTGCGGGTGCGTAACGGCAAACCGGGTAGCTGGGTTATGGAGTGGGCTGATGAAAAGTTTATCAGCTATACACCTGCACTACAGCAGGGTATTTTAATACAGGCGGGATAATGTATTATGCAAAAGCGTTTTATGTGCATATGGTTCAGGCATTTACTTACCGACTGGCTTGCTATCCGCCATCCGGAGCTAAAGGATACCGCTTTCGTAATAGCCGCTCCTGAACGTGGCCGCATGATCATTACCGCTGCCAGCCTGCCCGCCGAACAACAAGGCATCCATACCGGGATGACCGTAGCCGATGCCCGCGCTGTTTCCACTAATTTAAAGGTTTTTGATGCTGAAGAAGGCAAAGCTGCCAAATTGCTGCGTATGCTGGGTTTGCGGTGCATCCGCTACTCACCCATTGTAGCTATTGATTTACCCGCAGGGCTTATGATTGATATCACCGGCTGCGCCCATCTTTGGGGCGGCGAACGGGCCTATCTTAAAGAGATCATCCTCAAACTAAGGGCGAAAGGTTTTGATGCCCGTGGCGCCATTGCCGATACCGTTGGCGCTGCCTGGGCTGTAGCCCGTTTTGGCAAAGTTAGCCCTATTATTGCCGGTAATGCCCAGGCTTCTGCCATTTCATCAATGCCTCCCGCGGCCTTACGGCTGGAAGCTGAGGTGCAGGAGCTTTTAAGAAAACTGGGCTTAAACACCATAGGCAGTTTTATGCAGATGCCCGCGTCAGTGCTTCGCCGCCGTTTTGGCAATAGCATCCTCACCAGGCTAAGGCAGGCGCTGGGTTTTGAAGATGAGCGCATTATACCGCTGGTTCCTCCGGTTATGCACCAGGAACGTTTGCCCTGTCTTGAACCTATTAAAACAGCTACAGGTATTGAAATAGCTATTCAGCAGCTATTGGCACAACTTTGTAGCCAACTGCAAAGTGAAGGCAGGGGCATACGCAAGGCTATTTTAAAATGTTACCGGGTTGATGGTAAAATGGTACAGGCAGGCATCAGCACCAACCGCGGTTCATATAGCGTATCGCACCTGTTTAATTTATTCGGTTTACAGATCAGTAAAATTGAACCGGCTTTGGGTATTGAGTTGTTTATACTGGAAGCGCCCAAAGTTGAGGAGATTGACCCGTTACAGGAACAGCTATGGGCTAACAAACCGGGCTTACAGGATAACTCCCTTGCCGAACTGCTGGATAAACTGGCTGGTAAAGTAGGCGCCAATGCCATCAGCAGGTACCTGCCCGTTGAGCACTACTGGCCCGAGCGTTCGGTAAGGCGGGCTGCCACCTTACAGGAGCCTCTCCCAACAAACTGGCGTGCCAACAGGTTACGCCCGGTGCGTTTACTGGCCCGGCCGGAAACCATCGAGGTGATGGCGCTCATACCCGATTATCCACCCAAAATATTCATCTATCGAAATAAACGGCACACCATACAAAAAGCCGACGGCCCCGAACGTATTGAGCGCGAATGGTGGCTTGACCAGGGCGAGCACCGAGATTATTATACTGTTGAAGATACCGACGGCTGCCGGTACTGGCTGTTCAGGTCGGGCCATTTTGACAGCGATGGCACCCAATGGTATATCCACGGATTTTTTGCATGATGAATTATGGAATACGCGGAATTACAGGTAACATCCAATTTTAGTTTTTTACGGGGCGGTTCACACCCCGAAGAACTGGTAGAACACGCCATCCGGCTTGGTTATAAGGCTATAGCTATAACAGACCGCAACACGCTGGCCGGTATTGTAAGGGCCCACCTGGTAGCCAAAAAAGCGAGAGATGAGAACGATAAGCCGAAAATCAGGTTTATACCAGCCTGCCGCCTCGATCTGCTGGATGGCCCAAGCCTGCTGGCTTATCCTACTGACAGGGATGCTTACGGCAGGTTATCGGCCCTGCTTACCAAAGGAAACCTGCGTGCCGAAAAAGGTGAATGCCATTTATATAAAGCGGATGTTTATGAACACCAGGAAGGTGTTATTTTCATCATAGTGCCGCCCGCTACCTTAAACAACAACTTTGATTTTGATGATGAGTTTAAAACCAGCGTTGCCGAATACCGCAGGCATTTAGGCCCCCATATTTATATGGCAGCTACCCGTTACTATAATGGGGATGATGCCAAACGGCTAAAGCGCCTCGCTCGCTTAGGTGTACCTTTAGCGGCAACCAACGATGTACATTACCACGAAGCCGCCCGCCGCGAGTTACAGGATATATTAACCTGTGTACGCGAAAAATGCACTATCCATACGGCAGGCTTCAAACTACACCATAATGCCGAGCGCTTTTTAAAACCTGTGGAAGAACTGCACCGCCTGCTGCGCGATTTTCCCGGGGCCATAGCTAACTCGCTGCACATCGCCGAATCCTGCAATTTCTCGCTCGATACCTTGAAATACATCGAACCCGAAGAAAAAAGCTACGATGGTCTGACGCCGTTACAACGCCTTACCAACTTTACCTGGCAGGGCGCCCATGAACGGTACCCGGCAGGCATTCCGGATAAAGTGGCCACCCAACTTGATTTTGAGCTTGCTTTTATTGAACGGCGCAAGCTTGCCCCCTACTTTTTGCGGGTATATCGTTATACCCGAAAAGCACACGAACTGGGTATTTTATACCAGGGCCGCGGCTCGGCAGCTAACTCAACGGTGTGTTATTGCCTGTCTATTACGGCTGTCGACCCGATGGAATCCCGGCTGCTCTTCTCCCGCTTCATGTCTGACGCGCGGGACGAATGGCCGGATATTGACGTGGATTTTGAGCATGAACGCCGTGAAGAGATCATCCAGTATATTTATGATGATTATGGCCGTGACAGGGCCGCCATTGTAGCCACCGTAACACAGGAGCGGCATAAGGGCGCTATCCGCGATGTGGGCAAAGCAATGGGGTTATCAGAAGATACCATTAAACGCATCGGCGGCACCATCTGGAGTTTCAGTGAAGAAGGTTTTGATGAAAACCGGCTGCGCGAACAGGGCCTCAACCCGAAAGAGCCCTTAATATTTAAAGTGCTTGAACTAACTTCCCTGCTTATCGGCTTCCCCCGCCAGTTGGGGCAGCATACAGGCGGTTTTGTAATAACCGATGGTAAACTATCAGATCTTTGCCCGGTAATGAATGCCCGCATGGAAAACCGTACCTGCCTGGAGTGGAATAAAGACGACCTGGAAGCATTAGGAGTCCTGAAAGTGGATGTATTAGGCCTGGGTATGCTCACCATGATCCATAAGGCTTTTGATATGGCAGCCAGACATTATGATAAACACTTTACTTTAGCAAACATTCCGCAAGGTGATAAACAGGTTTACGAAATGATAAGCCGTGCCGATACTATCGGAGTTTTTCAAATTGAAAGCCGGGCGCAAATGTCAATGCTTCCGCGATTAAGGCCTAAAGAATTTTACGACCTGGTGATTGAAGTGGCCATTGTACGCCCCGGCCCGATACAGGGAGACATGGTGCATCCTTATTTAAGGCGCAGGGACGGCCTGGAAGATGAAACCTATCCGAACGAAGAGTTAAGAGAAATATTAGGGCGAACAAAGGGTGTGCCCCTGTTTCAGGAACAGGCTATGGAAATAGCTATTGTAGCGGCCGGTTTCACACCATCAGAAGCTGATGAACTGCGGCGAAGCATGGCTACCTTTAAAGCCAAAGGAATGGTAAGCAGTTTCAGAAAAAAACTTGTCGACGGCATGTTGGCTAAAGGCTACGAGGAAGATTTTGCGCACCGTATTTTTAAACAACTGGAAGGTTTCGGCAGCTATGGTTTCCCTGAAAGCCACGCAGCTTCATTCGCTTTGCTGGTTTATGTATCTTCCTGGCTCAAGTATTATTACCCTGATATATTTTGCGCAGCGCTATTGAACAGCCAGCCGATGGGCTTTTATCAACCTGCACAGATTGTTCGGGATGCGCGCGACCATGATGTTACCGTTTTGCCGGTTGATGTAAATTATTCATACTGGGATAATGTGCTGGAAGAGAAAACAGGTAAATATTACGCCGTGCGGCTGGGCTTCAGGGAGGTTAAAGGCTTAAAGGAAAATGAGATGCAGTTACTGGTTAATAACCGCGCTAAACCATACCGGTATATTGATGAGTTAAGAGCGATTGGTATTTCCGAAACCGCATTGGAAAATCTGGCAGATGCGGATGCCTTCCGGTCTTTAGGTGCCGATCGCCGCAAGGCGCTCTGGGAAGTATCCGCTTTGGCAGATCGCCCGATAGAATTGTTTAGCGGTCAGCCATCCGAAACGGTTAAGGAAATACAGGTAACCTTACCTGCCATGACCGAGGGCGAACATGTAGTTCAGGATTATGCCTCTACCGGCCTTTCCTTAAAAAATCATCCCGTGGCATTGGTACGCGAAAAGCTTAACCTGTTACATAACACGCAAATAGGTAACCTTAAAAACATGAAGGATGGCGATTTTGTAAAAGTTACCGGCTTAATCACCGTAAGGCAGCGCCCCGGCACGGCAAAAGGCATGTTATTCATGACCATTGAAGATGAAACCGGTGCGGCAAACCTCGTGATCTGGGATAAGATGTTTGACCGTTACCGTAAAGAGATCATTCAATCGCGCCTGTTTATGGCCGAGGGTAAATTGCAGATTGAGCGGGAGGTGATCCATGTGGTAGTTCGCAGGTGTTTTAACGTTACCCCATTGCTTCGCGATCTGACGGAGGTGACTTCTGAGCAGTTATCACTTTTGCCCGAAGCTTATCCTAACCAAACAATAGCCCCCTCATCATATCCTGCAAAAAAATCAACAGAAAACATCCCCGCTGCCGGGGTATTTCATAAGGGAAGGAATTTCAAGTAGAATTGCAGAGACACATCACGTGTATTTTCCGCATTCGTAGTACGATGCCTTGCGATGATCTGCAATTCGGCCTTTCCTACGGGATACGCATGTGATACGTCTTTACAAAAAAATGAAAAAGATAAAATGTTTCCGGTTTTCATTCGTCTGCATTCATAAGAGAACATAAAAAACAATCATCCACCACTTAAAATATTTAAAAAACATGAATCCACAAACACCATCATCCAGCCAATATTGGGAAGGCATCGACGACTGAAAATAAAGATTTAATATTAGCCAACCACGCTGTATCTTAGCTGCATGACGGATCATAAACTGGAAGCAGCCAAAGCGGCATCAACACTTGTTTGCGCAGGCCAAACCATTGGTTTGGGCGCTGGTACCACCATAGCGCATTTGGTTAATATTATTGCTCAGGATAAGGAACTGGCCGGTTCATTAATATTTACTTCATCGTCATTTAAAACAACACAGTTGCTTAGCAGGTACGGCCTGCGCGTTCAGTCGCCCGCCCTGCTTAGTCACATTGATATTTATTTTGACGGATGCGATCAGTTTGACAGCGAGCTAAACGCCCTGAAAAGCGGAGGAGGCATCCACACTTCCGAAAAGGTCCTGGCATCCATGGCCAGCGAGTTCATATTGTTAGGTGACGACACCAAATTTGAACCCCGGCTTACTGCCGCCTATCCACTGGTTCTCGAGATCCTGCCCCAGGCGTTACAGATAGTATGCGATAAACTAAAAGCCCTTTTTCCAACGGCATTACTAAACCAGCGCATGAGTACTCAAAAAGACGGAGCTCTGATATCAGATAATGGCAATATGCTGGTTGATGTGCAGTTTACAGAACTACCCGCACCCGAAAACCTGAACACGCTGGTAAAAATGATACCGGGAGTTGTGGAGCATTCCCTGTTTTACCGGTTGGCAACCCAGGCCATTATTTCGGGCGAACCAGGTATCCGCATTATGATGCCGCAACGGTAAATCAGCTCATTGAAGGGAACGAGATGCCCTTAATTTTTCTGAACAGTTCAACCGCGTACAAATCAGTCATTCCTGAAACAAAGTCAAGAATACCCTGTATTTTTGAATAATCGTCGGTTGCTGTAGTAAGAAATTGTTTGGGGATCAGTTCAACTAATTTTTGGTGATATTTAGAGTTATTTTTTAAATAAGCGGGAACAAATTCTTCCAGTAAGCCGCCCATAACTTTGTAACCGGCAACCTCTTTTTGTACAACTGAACTATAGTTATACACCTTTTTAACAGATACTTTTTCTATGGCCTTCATCGCGATTACAAAATCATCTTCAATTTGATCAATTAACGCGAAATTAAAATCGCCGTTCAATATCTGCTCCTGTTTATCATAAAACAGGTTTGAGCACTGCGTTACTAAAGTATTAATGGAAATAGCCCTTAAATAACCCACCTTGGCATCGGTATCCTCAATTTCGGCCAATCGCTCATCCATTCTTGGTATCTTACATAGGGGCATCAGTAAATCTTCCACTTCCCGGTATGAGAGTATTTTCAGGCGATGGGCATCTTCCAGGTCGACGATGTTATAGCAAATGTCGTCAGCGGCCTCTACCAGGTAAACCAACGGGTGCCTTTTGTAAACAGGTTCATCTCCTTCAACCCTGATCAGCCCAAGGTCATGAGCTATCTTTTCAAAATCCTGCTGCTCGGAAGCGAAGAAGCCATATTTTTTGGTGTAGATATTCTTTTTATTGTGCCCGGCTACAGATGAGCATGGGTATTTGGCTATCGATGCCAGGGTTGAATAAGTTAAGGCCAGGCTACCCTTGCCTTTACCGGCAAACTGGTGCGTTAAAATTCTGAAAGCGTTGGCATTCCCTTCAAAATGTGTAAGATCCTGCCATTGCTGCCGGGTAACCATTTTTTCGTATAATTTACCATCGCCTTCGGCAAAGTAATGTGAAATGGCCGATTCGCCGGAATGGCCGAATGCCGGGTTACCCAGATCATGAGCCAGGCAGGCCGCGGCTATCATATTTCCAATCTCGCTGATTAAGGGATATTTCCTCTCCACTTCAGCGTCTTCCTTCAGCATCCTGTTAAAATGCATCCGGCCTAACGACCGCCCTACGCTGGCCACCTCCAAACTGTGCGTAAGCCGGTTGTGTACAAATACGCTGCCGGGCAAAGGAAACACCTGAGTTTTGTTCTGTAACCTCCTGAAAGGCGACGAAAAAATTATCCGGTCGTAATCCCGCTGAAACTCCGACCGCGCATCGATATGATCCGCAATGTATTTATGTTCGTAACCCCAGCGTTTGGCCGATAATAGTTTATCCCAGTTCATTGATAGCGTATAAGTACAGGTGGCAAAACTACTTATTTTGGCCGACAATTAACCGGTAACGGTAAGGTAGGTCATTGCACGCGGCGCACCCCCAAATTATTCAAGAAGCTATAAAGTGACATATTTAACAGCGGGAACAGCTCGCCGGGCCACAATACCCAGGGATACTTAGCGCTACCGTGAATGAAACACAACACGTGTAGACCCCGCCAAATCAAAAAAACGACAATTAAAAGCTAAAATCCTAAGAAACAGGACATAAAAATGAAAATAAACCGTTTTTATATCGTAAAAAATACAAAATAAGTTGAGCAACTTCAATTTTTTTGGTAAATTCGCAATCATGGCAATCACGAAAAAAATATTCTTCGTATTATTTTTTTTCCAGCTGGCGATAGCCGCGGGTTCTGCCAATGCCGAAACGTTTTTTACACATTATAAAAAATCAGGTGTAACAACCGACGCGGCATCCATAAACCGTAAAGGCATCATTAGCCAGGTTCAGCAAGACGAAGTTCAGGACGATTCGCCCGAATCTGACGGAAACGAGGCTAATCACTCACGTAACATTATCCGTTTTCTGCCCAGCCGCGTAAACTATTCTACCGCGCTTTTGCCGGGGCAGCAACTGTTACTGGTTGATATTACTACCATAATAGAGAAACAACAAAAACAAAATAAATCCACCAAAGGGTTTCTCCCCGCTTATTATAACTTCCTGTTCAGGCTCAGTCCGTTCTGATATTTTCTTTGATATTCCTGTGCGCTGTTAAAGTGCATTTTTAATCTTCAGCAATAACAACATGGCCATGCAGCGCTTACGCGTTTGCTTTGCCATAACCATTCATCAAAGAAAAATGAAAAATATCACCAGATTATTCCCATTAATGGCCTTGGCCATCGCTATATATGTCACGGGTTGTTCATCAAAAGCCCAATCAACCGAAGAAGAAACCGCCGCTACCGATACGCTGCAACTCCCGGTATTTACCCTTGACAGGCAGGATACCGTTATTCAAAAATCATATGTTGCCGATATACAGGCGTTAAGAAATATCGAGATCCGGTCGCGGGTGCGTGGCTTTCTCGAAAAAATTTATGTAGACGAGGGCAAGCAGGTAAAAAAAGGCCAGCTATTATTTAAGCTTAACGACCAGGAATTTAAAGTTAACCTTTCAAAGGCTAAAGCTGCCCTAAGCAATGCCATGGCCGATGCCAAGGCGACAGAACTTGAGGTAGCAAGGGTTAAGTTACTGGTAGACAAGAAAGTAATATCAAAGTCTGAATTAGAGGTTGCTGAATCAAAAATGAGTGCCGACCGGGCAACCATTGAAGAAGCACGATCAATGGTGCAAAGCGCGGAAGATCAACTGGCTTACACTTATATCCATGCACCTTTTGATGGCATCATCGACCGCATCCCCCTAAAATCGGGTAGCTTAATTGATGAAGGTACCTTGCTTACCAGCCTCTCAGACATCAGCTCGATGTACGCTTACTTCAGTTTCCCCGAAAACGAATACCTGCAATATATCCGCAAAAAGGAATCGGCCCCGGGGCAAACAAGTGATAAGGTTAAACTGGTGCTGGCTGATGGCCTGGATTTCCCTTATGAGGGCGAAATTGAAACTGTAGAAGCAGAGATTGAACAAAAAACAGGTTCCATTAACTTCAGGGCCCGTTTCCCCAATCCTAATAAGCTGTTGCGCCACGGTGCTACAGGTAAGCTTTTCATATCTACCCGGGCCGATAGCGTGATCATGGTGCCCCAGCAATCTGTTTTTGATATCCAGGATAAAAGCTACGTTTACCTGATAGATAAGAATAACAAACTGCACATGCAGGCTTTTACACCGCAAACCCGCCTTTCAAAATTTTATATTGTGAAAGATGGATTGAAAGCAGGCGACAGGATCCTATACGAAGGTGCCCAGAACGTGCGTGATGGTATGACCATTAAACCCCAAAAAATGGCAAAAGATTCATTGCTGGCCATGACCAGGTAATGTCTTGATTTTCCTTGCCTTTATTCGGGGTGTAAATACGCGCCCCCGGTTTATTGTATACTTACCCTAACATGCTATGTTCGAAACCTTTATAAAGCGGCCGGTGTTGTCGCTTGTTATTTCATTAATTATTACCCTGTTGGGTGTATTGGCATTAATTACGTTGCCGGTTACCCAGTTTCCTGATATTGTGCCGCCATCGGTAACGGTAACTGCTAACTATACCGGTGCCAATGCCGAGGTATGCGCCAAGGCCGTTGCCACGCCCCTTGAACGTGCCATTAACGGTGTACCCGGCATGACCTACATGTCTACCGTGTGCAGTAACGATGGTTTAACGGTTATCCAGATCTATTTTAACGTGGGTGTAGACCCCGACCAGGCCGCGGTGAACGTGCAAAACCGTGTTGCCACTATTATTGACGAAATGCCGGAAGAGGTTATCAAGGCCGGCGTTACCACCGAAAAAGAGGTGAACAGCATGCTGATGTACCTGAACATTATGAGCCAGGATACCAGCATGGACGAGAAGTTTATTTACAACTTCACCGATATTAATGTATTGCAGGAGCTTAAACGTATTGAAGGTGTTGGCCGCGCCGAAATTATGGGCGCCAAAGAATACTCCATGCGCGTTTGGCTTAAGCCCGACCGTATGATGGCCTATAAGGTATCAACCGATGAGGTGATCGAAGCTATTCGCGCTCAAAACGTAGAGGCCGCACCGGGCAAAACAGGTCAAAGCTCGGATAAAAGTCCGCAGGCTTTGCAGTATGTATTGCGTTATTCGGGTAAGTTTTTTGAACCCAAACAATATGAAAATATTGTAATCCGGACGGAAGGCGATGGCTCCGTACTAAAATTGAAAGAAATTGCGGATGTTGAATTTGGTTCCTTAACCTACAGTATGGTATCTAACACTGATGGTAAGCCTTCGGCATCTATCATGATAAAACAGCGCCCCGGATCAAACGCCCGGGATGTAATTAACAACATCAAAACACGTATGGCCGAGCTTAAGAAAAGCTCGTTTCCAAGCGGGATGACCTACAACGTAAACTATGATGTATCGCGCTTTTTAGATGCTTCCATACATGAAGTTTTACGTACGCTTGTTGAGGCTTTTATACTGGTATTCATTGTAGTATATATCTTCCTCCAGGATTTTCGTTCAACATTGATCCCGGCATTGGCGGTGCCTGTAGCTTTGATAGGCTCTTTGTTTTTTATGCAGATGCTGGGCTTCTCTATCAACCTGCTTACCTTGTTCGCGCTGGTACTGGCAATTGGTATTGTGGTTGATAATGCCATAGTTGTGGTGGAGGCCGTACACGTAAAAATGACGGAAGACCATTTAAGCCCGATGGATGCTACCGTTAAAGCTATACGCGAAATTAGCGGGGCTATTGTGGCTATCACGCTGGTTATGTCGGCCGTGTTTGTGCCGGTAGCCTTTATGTCGGGGCCGGTAGGTGTATTTTACAGGCAGTTTTCGTTAACGCTGGCTATATCTATCGTGATATCGGGCGTAAACGCGTTAACCCTTACCCCTGCCTTGTGTGCAATTATGCTGAAGCACAACCCTGCACCTCAAAAGAAAAGTATTGTACAGCGCTTTTTCGGCGGTTTTAACAAGCGGTATGATGGGCTGCAGAACAGGTATTCAACGTTCATGACCTGGTTATCGCCACGCAAAGGCGTCACACTGATTATCCTTGCCGCCTTTTTTGTGCTAACCTGGGGAACCAGCGCCATACTGCCAACCGGCTTTATCCCAACCGAAGACCAGGGTATGCTTTACGTAAACGTAACCACGCCTGCAGGCGCGACCGTTGAACGTACCGAACAGGTTTTAAAACAGATAGAAGAGAAAACCAAATCGATAGATGCCATAGAATCGGTTTCTACCCTATCCGGTTATAGCCTGGTGAACGAAATAGCCGGCGCTTCGTACGGTATGGCGATGATCAACCTGAAACCATGGGATGAGCGAAAGGAATCTTTAGATGACATTATCGCTTTGCTAACCGAAAAAACAAAGAATATCGGCGATGCAAGTATCCAATACTTTCCCCCGCCAACAGTGCCGGGGTTCGGCAACGCCAGCGGGTTCGAGATCCGTGTACTTGACCGGAGCGGACAGGGCGATCTGCAAAAAGCGGCCAAAATAACCAAAGACTTTGTGGATGCACTGAACGCTTCTCCCGAAATTTCGGGAGCATTCACCAGCTTCGATCCTAACTTTCCGCAATACCTGATCTCGGTAGATCAGCAAACCGCTGCTCAAAAAGGTATTACTATCGACAAAGCGATGTCTACCCTTCAAACGCTGATGGGCAGTTTTTATGCTTCAAATTTTATCCGTTTCGGGCAGATGTATAAAGTGATGGTACAGGCCGCGCCCGAATACCGTTCACGCCCGGAGGATGTTTTAAGCCTGCAGGTTAAGAACGATAAAGGCGAAATGGTGCCCTTCTCTACATTCATCAAAATGGAAAAAGTATTCGGCCCGGAGCAGTTAACGCGTTATAACATGTACACCTCGGCTATGGTTACAGGTGATGCGGCTAAAGGGTTCAGTAGTGGGGATGCCATCAAAACTATTGAAAGAATAGCGGCGCAGAAATTACCAAAAGGTTACGCGTTCGAGTGGTCTGGAATGACCCGCGAACAGATCCTGTCGGGCAACCAGGCCATCTATATCTTTATAATCTGTTTGATATTTGTATACCTGTTGCTTGCCGCCCAATACGAAAGTTTCCTGTTGCCGCTGCCGGTTATCCTTTCATTGCCTACAGGTATTTTCGGCGCGTTCTTCTTTTTGAAAATCGCCGGGCTGGAAAATAACATTTACGCGCAGGTAGCCCTGGTTATGCTTATTGGGTTACTTGGCAAAAACGCTATCCTTATTGTGGAGTTCGCCATACAGCGCCAAAAAGAAGGGTTGAGCATTATTAAAGCCGCTATTGAGGGCGCTGTATCCCGCCTCCGCCCTATCTTAATGACTTCGCTGGCCTTTATTGCCGGTTTGATACCATTGTGTGTTGCCAGCGGCGCGGGTGCTATGGGTAACAGGTCGATTGGTACGGCGGCCGCGGGTGGCATGCTTTTAGGAACCATATTTGGTTTGGTGCTGATCCCCGGCCTGTATGTAATTTTTGCCGGGCTGGCCGAGCGGAAAAAAAAATCGAAACAACCTGCGGAAGTAGTTCACCACCAACTGGATATCGTCAATAACTAATCAATGTCAACAATGCTAAAAAAAGCAATTCTATATATATTCAATACGGCGCTTGTAGTAATGATAGCGGCGGGCTGTAAAAGCTATAAGCCTGTAACGGGAGAGCAGATCAGCGCCGGTTTGCCCTCCTCGTTCGCGGGAAGCACAGATACAACTACCATCGCCGCCCTGCCTGTTCATCAATTTTTCTCCGATCAAAGGTTGATCAGCCTCATTGATACTGCACTTAAAGCCAACCCTGATCTGCTTTCGACACTTCAGCGGGTGGAAGCGGCACGGGCCGGCCTGAGGTTTAGCGCGTCTAAGTTATTGCCCACCGTAAACCTGGCAGCAAATGCCGGGGTTGAAAAATACGGTAAATACACGCAAAATGGCGTTGGTAACTATGATACCAATTTTTCTAACAACATCAATAACGACCAGCGCATCCCCGACCCGGTGCCCAATTACTTTTTAGGCTTTCAAAGCTCATGGGAGGTTGACCTGTGGGGGAAGTTGAATAACCAAAACAAAGCCGCATTCGCACGTTTCCTGGCCAGCCAAAGCGGCTACAGGTTGGTTACCACGGCGCTTACCGCGCAAATAGCCGGATTGTATTACCAGTTGCTGGCCTATGATACGGAACTGGCCATCATCAAAAAGAATATCAAATTACAGGAGCACGCGGTAGAGATTGTAAAGATCCAGAAGCTGGGCGGTCGCGCTACCGAACTCGCGGTACAGCAATTTGAGGCGCAGCTGGCGCGTACCAAAGGTTTACAATACACTACAAGCCAGCAAATAACCGAAACCGAGAATATGCTCCGGTTTCTGACCGGAAGTTATTCGGGTACCATTACCCGCGATACCTCGATCATGAAAACAAAGCTCCCGGTAATTGCAGGTACCGGTGTACCATCGCAAATGCTGCTGAACAGGCCTGACATCCGCGCGGCCGAACTTGAACTGACCGCTATGAATGCTGATATTAAGGCGGCCCGGGCTAACTTTTTCCCAACCTTAACGCTTACGCCATATATTGGCTATAACAGCTTCAGGGCAAACCTTTTATTTGATCCGGCTTCGTTTACCTATGGTATTTTAGGGGGTATTACCGCGCCTATATTTAACCGCCGGGCCATCAAAGCCGAGTATGAACGTACCATAGCCGAACAAAAAGTGGCAGTTTATAATTATCAGAAAAGCATCCTGTCGGGTTTCCAGGAAGTAAAAAACAACCTCAGCGGAATTGACAATTTTAACCACGCCTTTGAATTGAAACAAAACGAATTACAGGCATTGAACAACGCGCTTGCCGTAGCCAATGATCTTTACCTGGTTGGCAGGGCGAATTACCTGGAAATTATTACCGCGCAACGCAGCGTATTGGATGCCGAGCTTGAATTGGCAGGCATTAAACGCGACATTTTTTTAAGCTCGGTTAATTTGTACCAGGCCGTGGGCGGGGGCTGGCAATAAACCCGGGGCAATTAATTATTGATGTGGGCAGCCTTTGGGTTGCCCATTTTTGTTTAAAATATATCGCCGCAGCCCGTCACAAATCGGTTACAAAAACCATTTAGCTTTAGCAATAATATTAACCGTTAGTATAAATTACGTAATATAGTGCCTTACATATTTGCCAATAAGGCATTACTATTTGACTGACTATTACTTAAACTAACAACACAAATGATCAAACATTTAAAACACGCATTGATAGCGCCGTCAATTGCTGTTATGGCCCTGGGAGCCGCCGCTCAAACAGGTACACAACCTAAGCTTATTGAAAAAGTTACCCGCAAAGGCACTGAACTGGTTATACCTTACGAAAAGTATGTATTGCCGAATGGCCTCACGGTTATATTGGCCGAAGACCATTCGGATCCGCTGGTACACGTGGATGTAACGTATCACGTAGGTTCGGCGCGTGAGGAGATCGGAAAATCCGGTTTCGCCCACTTTTTTGAGCACATGATGTTCCAGGGATCGGACCACGTGGCCAATGGCGATCACTTTAAGATCATTACCGAATCGGGCGGTACGCTAAACGGTTCAACCAACCGCGACCGCACCAATTATTTCGAAACTGTGCCAGCCAACCAGCTGGAAAAAATGCTTTGGTTAGAATCGGACAGGATGGGTTTCCTGCTGGACGCTGTTACCCAACAGAAATTTGAAGTACAGCGCGCTACCGTTAAAAACGAACGCGGCCAGAATTACGATAACCGCCCTTATGGTTTGGCCGGTCAATATTCCTCAAAAACATTGTACCCTTACGGCCACCCATATTCATGGCTAACCATCGGTTACATCGAGGAGTTGAACAAAGTAAACGTAAATGACCTTAAAAACTTTTTCCTGCGCTGGTATGGCCCTAATAATGCCACCTTAACTATTGGCGGCGATTTAAATCCCAAACAAACACTGGCCTGGGTAAGCAAATATTTCGGCAGCATCCCCCGCGGACCGGAAGTTAAGAACATGTCTTTACCTGCACCGGTATTAAAATCAGATCGTTATGTATCTTATGTAGATAATTACGCTAAACTGCCATTATTGTCCATAAGCTACCCAGGCGTTAAAATTTATGATAAGGATATGTCGCCGCTCGACGCGCTTTCGGCAATTATTGGCCAGGGCCGCAACTCTATCTTTTACAAAAATTTTGTAAAAACCCGTAAAGCGGCACAGGCTTCCATGAGTTCATCAAACACCGAACTTGCCGGCGAAATCAGCATGCGGGTAATACCGTTCCCCGGGCAAACCCTGGCCGATGCCAAAAAATTGGTTGATGAATCGCTTGCCGAATTTGAACAAAAAGGCGTTACCGATGATGACCTGGCGCGTTTCAAAGCCAACTCCGAAGCTGATTATATCAACAGCTTATCGAGCGTAAACGGTAAGGTATCTGAACTTGCGCAGGCCCAAACCTTTACCGGCAACCCTAACCAGATCGGTCGTGAACTGGCTGCTATCCGCGCGGTAACCAAAGAGGATGTAATGCGTGTTTACAATCAATACATTAAAGGTAAACCTGCTGTAATATTAAGCGTATTACCTAAGGGCGGCGCTGTACAGCCTGTTGCCCCGGATAATTTTACCGTTGATACCACCGGCTACAAAAGGCCTGATTATGGTTACAAAGGTTTAGTTTACCATAAACCAAAAGATAACTTTAACCGCGCGGTTAAACCCGGAGTTGGCGCCAACCCGGCTGTTAAAGTTCCGGCCATGTGGGCTGCCAATACACCTAACGGCATCAATATTATAGGTACCGAAAACAATGAAATCCCTTCGGTAGCTATATCCATGTCGATAAAAGGCGGCGGTTTATTTGCAGTGAACAATCCGGCGAAGGCAGGTTTAGCCGGTATAGTTGGCCGGATGATGAACGAGGGCACGCAAAAATATACCGCGGAGCAATTTAATGCCGAACTTGAAAAGCTGGGCAGCAATATCAGCGTTTTTGCGAGCTTCGATCAAATGTCGGTTGAGGTTTCGTCGCTTACTAAAAACCTCAGCAAGACGATGGCGTTGTTAGAGGAAAGGCTTTACCACCCCAAATTTACGCAGGACGACCTTGACCGGATTAAAAAACAAACCTTAGAGGGCTTTAAACAAGCTAAAACGCAACCTGCCGGTGTGGCATCATCCGTTTATAGCAAAATACTTTACGGAACCGACAATGTGCGCACCTATGCTACCGGTGGCAATGAAGAAACTGTAGCAGGCATTACTTTACAGGATGTACAGGATTACTATGACGCAAACTTTGCCCCATCGGTAACCAAAGTGGTAGTTGTTGGCGATGTAAACGAAGCGACAGCGAAAAAAGCCCTGGCCTTCCTGGATACCTGGAAAGATAAAAAGGTGAACATCCCTGCCCCTGCCGCAGGTAAAGCGTTTGATAAAACAACCTTGTATCTTGTTGATATCCCCGGCGCCGCGCAATCGGAGATCAGGATAGGCTACCTTGATAACATCAACTACGATGCAACCGGCGAATATTATAAGCTAACCATAGCCAACTACATTTTGGGCGGCGCCTTTAACAGTCATATCAACCTGAACTTACGTGAGAAAAAAGGCTGGACTTACGGTGCGCGTTCATCATTCAGCTCGGGTAAATATGGCGGCGATTTCACTGCATCGGCAGGCGTACTGGCAACCGCTACAGATAGCTCTGTTGTTGAATTTATGAAGGAGATTGCTAACTACCGGAAAACAGGTATTACTGCGGATGAGTTGAAGTTTACCCAAACTTCAATAGGCCAGGCAGACGCCCGTCGTTATGAAACCAACGATCAAAAAGCATCTTTCCTGTCGCGCATACAGGAGTACAATTTGAAACCAACCTTTGTTGATGAGCAAAACAAGATCTTATCAACCATCACCCCTGCCGAAATCAATCAACTGGCGGCTAAATATCTTGATCCCGATAAGATGGTGATATTGGTAGTTGGAGACAAAGCGCGTATATATCCCGGCCTGCAAAAATTAGGATATCCTATTGTAGAACTGGATACCGATGGCAAGCCAAAACAATAATTAACATCAAAAGCAATTTGCTGTAAGCCCCTGTTTTTTAAACAAACGGGGGCTTTTTACTGAAGATCAATAATTTACTTATAGATATCGCATTTTTAATTGATTGTTTAACTCCTATAGTGCAACTTAAAAGTTACTGTTATAAACCAATTTATTAACACGGAATTAATGTATTTTAAACACATTAATTTCAACTTTGAGGCGGCTTTCAAAACTACCTGTACCGGCAAATGCCGGGATGATAATTGCCGACAGACAGATGAGTATAATAAAGGGCATATTCGGGCATAAAGAAACCGGTTCGGAAACCGGAAAGACCGACCTGAATATCATCTTTAATGAATATTACGACAGGCTGGTATATTTCGCCTTACAGCTTATAAAAGATAAAGAACAGGCCGAAGACCTTGTACAGGAAGCCTTTATCAAGTACTGGGAACAGCATAAGAGTATCAGTCCGCATCCGCTCGCCATCAAAAACTTCCTTTACAGTACAGTACGCAACGCCAGCCTTAATGTGATCAGGCATAACAAGGTTATTGAAAGTTATATCGAATTTCAGGGCGATGCCGAACCTGAAGAACCGCCCGTAATTGAGGCGATCATAACTGCCGAAGCTGTAGCCGAAATTCATGCCGCACTTCATTGCTTGCCCGAAAGCCATCGTATTATCTCGATAATGGGGTATTTTGAGGGCAAAAAGAACCAGGAGATTGCCAATGAACTCGGCATGTCGGTAAACACGGTAAAAAAACAAAAACAGCGCGCGTTAGAACTGATGCGTGTGCAACTCTCACCCGAGGTTTTTGCTTTGCTTGTTACAGCAGGGCTTTCTTTTCTGAAAAGATAAGAATCTTTACTGCAATCTATGTTCAGGTACATTTATTAAAACATGTAATTGCGACTGAGCATCATCGCTCAACCCCGCCGGGCATGTATCCACGCCCAGACTTTATCTCAACTTTCATCTGCTCTTGACTATCCTTTTCTTCATTCTCCAAAAAAGATAAAAAAATCACCCGCTACTTTATCCACTTTCAAAACAAAGGTGTCTTTATGTACGAAAAGGGAAAATGACCAACTACAACGCACACTTTGATCTTGGTAGCCTGATTGCAAAATATATGCATGGCGAACTTGATACCCAGGAAAAAATCCGGTTGGAGCAATGGCTTGAAGCCGATGCCCGCAACCTGGAGTTATTTAAAAAACTAACCAACGAGCATTCGCTTAAACAGGAAATTGATATATTTTCAGCCAATGACAAAGCAGCTGCCTGGCAAAATATCACCCAAAAAACCGGCTATAAAAGCAAGCCACATAAAAATCGCTGGATAAGCTACGCGGCAGCTATTTTACTGTTAGCAACGCTTTCGATTATCATTACCAGCCAGCAGCCGAAAAGCCCGCAACCACTCGCAGAAAACAACAAAGCGGTTAAAGACATACCTCCGGGTAGCAACAAAGCAACGCTAACCCTGGCCGATGGCTCAACACTTGTTTTGGATAGCAGTCAACACGGAAAAATTGCCAGCCAGCAAAACGTGGTGATCGAGGCGGACAGGGATGGTAAACTTGTTTATGAAACAACGAGAGGCGAAGATCTCACCAAACCCAATGCCCCGGCCCTTTCCTTAGCCATGAACGTTTTGAGTACCCCGCGGGGTGGCCAGTATCAGCTGGTACTACCCGATGGTACAAAAGTTTGGCTCAACGCGGCATCATCATTAAAATACCCTGCCGCGTTTACCGGTAACGAACGCCGGGTTGAACTTAATGGCGAGGCTTACTTTGAGGTAACTAAAGACCCGTCAAAACCATTCTTTGTAAAAACGGCCAGCCAGACTGTTGCAGTGCTCGGCACTCATTTTAATATCAACAGCTATGCCGATGAAGCCGCCACTAAAACAACCTTGCTGGAAGGCAGCGTGAAAGTTATCGGAAACAATGGCCAACAGGTAAAAATCAGGCCCGGCGAGCAGGCCTTAAATGATGCAGCCACCATCAGCATAAAAGAAAACGTGGATACCGACGAGGCCATTGCATGGAAAAACGGAAAGTTCATGTTCAGGAATACGGACTTGCAAACCATCATGCGCCAACTATCACGCTGGTACGATGTAGATGTGGAGTACCAGGGAAAAATAGCGCAAAAACATTATATGGGGCGTATATCGCGCAATGTACCCGTATCGCAAATATTCGAGATCCTAAAATTAAGCGGCTTAAAGTTCACAATTAACGGGAGGACAATTATAGTAAAATCATAAAATGCCTGTTGCGGCGGGTAGCCAGGCTGCCCGCTAAGGTCGGCCCATAAAAAAACCGAAAGTGTTGCGACCACTTCCGGCTATTTTTTCGGGGCCGACAGAAAAAAACTTATCGACTAATACTTTTTAAACTAATCAACCCAAACAAAAATATGGATTTTTCCGCATTTTCTGTGCCCCTATGTCATGTTGGCGCAGTAAATAAAATTAAAAACGCTACCAAACGTATCCGGCTGAATCCGGATATCAAAAGGAAATTTATTATGCGCATTAAACTTGTTACAGCCCTTTTATTTGCAGTGTGCCTGCATATCAGCGCCAAAAGTTTCAGCCAGAACATCACCCTCAGCGAAAAAAACAGCAGTCTGCAAACGGTGCTGAACAAAATTGAACAGCAAAGCGGGTATGACATTTTTATGCAAACCGAACTGCTCGCAGGCAGCAACAAAGTATCGTTAAACGTAAAGAACCAGCCTTTAGCTAAAGTACTTGAAAAAGTATTTAAAGATCAGCCTGTTACATTCGCCATTGTTGGGCATACCATTGTGGTGAAAGAAAAAAACGTGCAGGCGGCACAAAACATAACCGGCGTACCCGCATCGGTATATACTGGTAAAGTTGTTGATGCCGCCACCGGCGAGCCGCTGATCGGCGCGTCAATTGGTTTAAAAGGCAGCACCAGGGCCACTACCACCGGCTTAAACGGCACCTTTAAACTTAATGTTGGTACAGAGCAAGGCACAGTGTTGGTGATTTCGTATATCGGTTACATCACCAAGGAAGTAACACTTACCGGTACAAGCGACCTCGGCATAATAAGCATGCAACCAGGCGCTAACTCCATGAAAGAGGTTGTTGTTACAGGTGATGTTGCCGTTGATCGCAGAACCCCTATCGCTGCTACTACCATTAACCAGCAGTTTATTGAAGAGAAAATCGGCACCAGGGATATCCCCCAGTTACTACAGGGCACTCCGGGTGTAATGGCAACCGCGCAGGGCGGTGGTTACGGCGATTCGCGTATCAGCATCCGTGGTTTCTCCAGCGGATCAAAAAAGGGTAACGTGGCTTTAACCATTAACGGTATACCGGTAAATGACATGGAAAATGGATCCATTTTCTGGTCTAACTGGTCGGGGCTTACCGATGTTACCACTTCGGTTCAAATTCAGCGCGGTTTAGGCGCTTCCAAAATTATCGTTCCATCTTTCGGCGGTACCATCAACATCACTACCCGCAATACCGATATGGAAAAAGGCGGCTATATCGCTCAATCATATGGTAGCGATAACCTGCAAAAAACGGCGGTGCTGGTATCAACCGGTCTGAATGATAAAGGCTGGGCCATGACCTTCCAGGGAAGCCGTAACAAAGGTGATGGTTTTGCCGACGGTTTGAACTATCTGGGTTATAACTACTTCTTCAACCTGTCGAAAGTATTAAGCCCGAGCCAAACCTTGTCGTTCTCGGTAATGGGCGCTACCCAAAGCCACGGGCAACGGCCGCAACGCTCAATTGCCGAGTACCAGAATGCCCCGCAGGATATCCGCTGGAACTATTATCTGGGCGTTAAGGACGGCAAACAGATCAACCCATATAATAACACCTTCAGCAAGCCTGTATTTTCATTAAACCACGATTGGACCATCAGCGAAAAATCGAGCCTCTCCACCGTATTATACGCAACTTATGGCACAGGCGGCGGCGGTTCAATAGGCGGCACCGTTACCAACCCGGTTAGGGTAAGTAATTTTTACTCACCTTTTGATTTTACCGCCGTTGAAAAAAGTAACGCGGCCAATCCTGATGGCTCGGCCAGCACTTATTTCTATTCGGCTCATAATGATCATACCTGGTATGGCGTAAGAAGTACCTACCGCACACGCATCGGTAACGATATTGATTTTTCGGGCGGTATTGATTTAAGATCGTACAAAGGTACCCATTACGAAGAAGTGACCGACTTATTAGGCGCCGATTATGTTTACAACCCTTATACAGGAACTACCGCTGTAGGCAGCGCATCCGGCGATATCAACAATCCTAACAAGCGTGCTGTAGTAGGCGATAAAATAGCTTACTATAACAAAGACTACGTGCAATCGGGCGGCGCTTTTATGCAGGCCGAATATGTAAAAAACAATTTCTCGGCATTTGTTACTTTATCAGGTTCAGGAACTGCTGATAAACGTGTGGATTTATTCAACTACCTGAACAGCGATCCTAACCAAAGCAGCCCTTATCAAACTTTCTTTACCTACCAGGCCAAAGGCGGCGCGAATTATAACATCAATGATCAGATGAACGTTTTCGCCAACGTTGGCTATATTACCAAACCGCCTTATTTTGATAACGTTTTCCAAAAGTTTACCAATAATGTAAACCACGGTACAGTTACCGAAAAACTGTTCAGCTACGAATTGGGCTATGGCTACAAAATTTCAAACTTCAGCGCTAAACTGAATTTATACCGCTCAAACTATGCCGATGAATCCTTTTCCAACTCCTATGGCGATACCAAAACCAACCAGTTGTACAGCGTAAACATTTCGGGCGTGAGCGAATTACACCAGGGCGCCGAACTGGAATTGAGTTACAAACCGGTAAAAGAAGTAACCCTTGGCGGTATGGTTTCATACGGCGATTGGCATTATACCAAAGATGCAGGCCCGGCAACTGTATTTAACAGCAACCAGCAGGTTGTGGCCACCGTTAACAAAGTTTACCTGAAGGGATTAAAAGTTGGTGATGCCGGGCAAACAACCGCCGGTATGCGTTTGGATATTGATGTATTACCAGCCCTGAGGTTAGGCACTAATTACAACTACATCGCTAACTACTATTCCAACTTTGTTTTCTCAAACATCACCAAGCCGGGTTTAACACCTTACAAAATACCAAACTATTCGGTTTGGGACTTGAACGGTGTGTTTAAATTTAAAATCGCGGGGCTGGATTCATACCTGATTGGTAACGTGAACAACCTGTTGAACACCAAGTTTATATCGGATGCCTTTGATCAAAATGCCATAGGCACACCGGCTGCTGTTAACGTTTATTACGGTTTAGGCAGAACATTTACAACCAGCATAAAAGTTAAATTTTAAAACCCGACCAACAATGAAAAAGATATATTATCCATTAACGTTATTGGCCCTGGCTTTTACGGCGTGCCAAAAACAGCCGGTAATTCCCAACACACAACCGGTACATAAGGCAAGCTTAACGCAAACCTTAAATGCTACTGATTACGGAAAGCTTGATACCTCAACCTACGGCTATAAAAATCACGCATTTCAATCAGATGATGACGCCAAACAGGGTATTCCGGCCATACTTTCGGCCGAGTATCCACGGGTTGACGACGGATCAACGGCTGCTATAACTTACACGGTAGGCACGCCAACAGTAAAAGTTGCCGATAGCCTTTACAGCCATGTGGCTTACACGCTTACCAATGCCGATTACCTGCTGCTACCGGGCAACAAATACGCCGACTTTAGCGCGGCACAAATATTATCATGGTTGCCATACGGGCCAAAAACCTCATCGCCGGTAGCCAATCAACATGCAGTGTTAACATTTAACTATTACGCGGGTACCGTATCGGTGCAAACCTTTGGTTATTTATACCTTAATAACGCGTGGCAGCAAATATACCTGTTGTCGCCTGCACAATACGCTTCAATCGGCCGTTCTAATCACAATGAATTTGTTGCAGGTGATAAGGATAACATCAACGCGTATATCAATTCATTGTTAAAAGCAGACCTTGCGGTTTCGGCAACCGCTAAAGTTGGCGATGTGTTGTACGTGAGTTTTAACTACTACGAAGGCACTACAGATTATCAAAAAGTAAGGGCCTTTGCTTTTGACGGAAGCAACTGGGTAACCGGCGCAACGCCAAGGAGCCTGTCGTTCGAGCGCGCAGGCGGTAAATGGGTGGTAAGCAGCACCGTTAACTATACGCTTACAGCTGCAGATTATGTTTATATAGGCACACAAACTACCGCGGGTACACAAGCGGCAAGGGATAACGTAGCCAAATATCCCGACTTTAATATCAGCGCCGCTACAGATGCTACTTATTGGAGCCCTACCGATATTGATGCGGCAATGATAGCCGTATTGACGGCTAAATTTAAAGCTACCGCGCTTCCAAATCAAAAATTTGTGGTTACCTATACTGTTTACAGCTTTGGTAAAACATCAAATACAAGCAAAACCTACATTTACGACGGAACAAATTTCGCCGTTGCTAATAATTAATCTATAAACCACCGCCCGCCTGAATGGCCGGGCGGTGGTTTATTTCTTCCCTAAATCTTTCCGGTTAAAAAAATTTCGCAGCATAAATGCACTGGCTGTGCTATGTATAATCTGTCATAAAAAGCAAAGAGATGATGAAAATCAACAATCTACTTATTGCACTCGGCATCACCTTAACGTTTGCCGGTTGCTCAAAAGATCTTAAAAACAACCCTACACCACCAAAAACGGGCGATACTACGGTAACCACTCCCCCGGCCCCGGTTCCTTACAGCATTACCGAAGATTTTGAAAACGGCACCAAAACCGGTTACGCGGCTGCAGATATCACCCTGAGCACCGGCAGCTGGAATTTTAATGATGCATTGATAGGTAACCTTGCCGCCGACCTGAAAGATGGCAGCAAGGCTGTGCGCATACGTACCGGCAGCATCTCCATGAATTTTGACATTAAAGGTATTACCACTCTTTATATCAAGCACGGAAAATACGGAAGCGATGCGACATCAACCTGGCAGCTATTAATGTCGACCGACCAGGGTGCAACGTATGCACAGGTAGGGTCCGATATCAGCGAGACCAATACCACGCTTGTTACCGATTCATTTAAAGTGAGCGTAACCGGAAAAGTAAGGTTTCAAATAAAAAAAGCAGGTACAACCCGCATCAATATTGATGACATAACCTTTAAAGGCACCGGCGATCCGGGTATTACCGTGGGTACGCCAGATACCGGCGGCGATGGTGATACCGGCGGCGGTTCCGGCAGTGTCGGCACCCCCCGCGATGTTACGGCCGGTGCCGACGCACCTCCTGCAAGCGGCGATAACAGCAACCTGTTGTTCGGCAATCCATCAAACGCGTTGGCTACCTTGGCTTCAAAAGACAATTACTTAATTGATCAGAAATATTATGTAGAATCATATAACGCCACCAAAGGCGAACCTAACTGGGTTAGCTGGCATTTAGACAATACCAATACCACAGGAGCTACCGGCAGGCTGGATAACTTTGCAGGCTGGAGCGGCTTGCCTACGGGCTGGTACCAGGTTGAAAGCAACAGCTACTCGGGCAGTGGGTTTGACCGTGGCCATAACTGCCCTTCGGCAGATCGTACAAGTTCGACCGACGCTAATTCGGCAACTTTCCTGATGACCAATATGATACCGCAGGCCCCGCAAAACAACCAGCAAACCTGGGCTAACCTGGAAAATTATCTTCGCGAACAGGTTGTTGCCGGTTACGAGGTTTACATTATTATGGGCAGCTACGGTACCGGTGGTACCGGATCAAACGGCGCCGCAAGCACTATAAATAACGGACATATCAATGTGCCGAGCAATGTATGGAAGGTAGCCCTGATCATCCCGAAAGGTGATGGCGATATTGCGAGGGTTACAGCAGCTACAAGAGTTATAGCGGTGGACACGCCTAATATTAACTCTATTAATAGCGACTGGACAAAATACATCACCACCGTAAAAAGTATTGAAACTGCAACCGGCTATACACTGCTGTCAAGTTTACCGGCAGCAGTACGCGCAAGTTTAGAGGTTAAAACAGATAATGGCTCAGGATCGTAACGTTTAAGTCAAAATTATCTAAAGAGCCGGGCGGTTATTCGCCCGGTTTTTATTTTGATGATGTTTGATGGATACAGAACGGTTTAATGCCTGAGCGGCTTTAACAGAAGCAGTATTGGCGGCATTAAGCCTGTGTTAATAATTTCACTTTTATCAATAAAACTCAGCATTGTTAGTACATTCACACCAGTAATAGGTATAAAAATTAGAAATCTCAATACATGCATTTATGAAACAAGGCCTTTTAATTGATATGGATGGCGTTATTTACAGCGGCGAAGAATTAATTTTCGGCGCGGATAAATTCATCAAAAACCTGATAGACAGTGACATTCCGTTTACGTTTATGACTAACAACAGCCAGCGTACTGCCCTTGAGGTGGTGCGGAAGCTTAAAAGGCTGGGCATAACTGTAGAAACCAAACATGTTTACACCAGCGCCATGGCTACCGGAAAGTTCCTGGGCGATCAAAGCCCCAACGGCACCGCCTTTGTTTTAGGCGAAGGTGGCCTGCTTACCAGCCTGCACGAAAACGGTATTACGCTGGTTGACTCAGACCCGGAGTTTGTGGTATTGGGAGAAGGCAGGAACTTTACCTTAGAGATGGTTCAGCGCGCTGTTGACATGATACTGGCAGGCGCCAAATTTATCACTACCAACCGCGACCCATCACCAAAAAAACCCGGCTGGAATAACCTGGGCATTGCAGCCACAACCGCCATGATTGAAGAGGCTACCGGCCGCAAGGCCTTTGTAACCGGCAAGCCAAGCCCGGTAATGATGCGCTCGGCCAGGAAGTTTTTAGGGCTGGAAACCGCCGAGACCACCGTTATTGGCGATACCATGGAAACCGATATACAAGGCGGTGTGCAGATGGGCTACAAAACCATACTGGTTTTATCAGGCATTTCAACCAGCGACCAATTAAGTCACTATGCCTTTAAACCTGATATGGTGGTGGGATCTGTCGACAAGATCACGTTTCCGCTTAAATGGTGGAAATAAGTACAGTAAATGTGATAACGTCAAAAGAGGCGGATGGTTAAGAGATCGTCCGCTTTTTTTATGGGTTCATACTGATACTGCCGTCCAACCTATTTTTAAAGCAACGGGCTTATGGCTATGCTTTTTTATAAATGGGTTAAGTTCCAGGCCTTATATTTGCCTTATGGATACACCTGCCCAATACTCTACCTTCGAAAGTGAATTTCGCGTACGCCCGGACGATATTGATATGTTTCAGCACGTGCACAACAGCAAATATTTTGACTATGTACTGGCTGCACGGTATGACCAGATGGAACGCTGCTACGGCATGGCTATGGAAAAGTTTATGGAGCGCGGCTTTGGCTGGGTAGTACGTACCGCCCATGTTGATTATAAGCGCGCCTTAACCATGGGCGATTACTTCATCGTAAAAACAGGCATCGAAAGCATTGACGATAAAGGCTGCCGGGTAAAGTTCATTATCACCAACAAAGCCACCAAAAAAATATGTTGTGATGGCTGGTTTGATTATGTGATGATTGATATGGCCACCGGCAGGGGCGCAGAAGTACCGGAAGATATTATTGTGCAGTATACTATTTAATAACGTTGCTGGTTTGATTTAGGAACTGGTTGATTTTTCGGTGTCAGGAAACCTTCAAATCATGCGGATCGTGGTTCCGGTAGTTTTTATACAGCAGCCCGTAAGCTACTACCAGGTTAACAGGAGCCAGCAACCATAATAGCTTAAACATAATTACCCAGAATAACACAATAAACAGCCCTAACACCCATTGCAGGTATTGATCCATATTGAGGCCTAAACGGTAAAGCAGGCAATGGAACAGCATTATGATGCTCAGGCCGAGCAATAATAATTCAAAAGCCATTAATGAACTGAACCGGCTGAACAACCAAACCGTTTCCGGGATCAGTAAAAAGAAGTAAACGGTCGCAAAATTTGTAAATAACCTTATCAAACTATAAGGCAAGTTGCGCGCTAACGAAAGCCTGGTTGCTTCAAACTTCCGCTCATCAAATACCAATATTATATGCGCTGTAATTACGGCTAATATGGCAATCCCGGCTACGCGCACATCGTTTTTCACATCGGCGAAAACCCAGAAAACGCCAGTTATAATTAACCACGAAAGCGCCTTGGTGATTAGATAAGGTACTTTGCGTGCATCAAAAATATAGTAAATATACAGGCTGAAATATGGTTTGCGCAATTTACTGCTTAACCGCAACAGTAGCGACTGCTTGCTGCCATCAATTAACCGGTTTATTTGCCGGGTATAGATTACGGCGCTCACATATACAGAAGCCACGAGGTACAACAGGATACAAAGCGGCAAAGCATAATAATGATTAGCAAAGCCCAAGCCTGCTGCTATTAAACCGTAAATAATAATTGGCGATAATATAAAGGCCTGGGTGATCATCCAGCTTTTGAGTTGCTTTTGTTTGGTGAAGGCATTGCTGCTGTAAAATAAAAAATGTTGCGCAACAACGGTGACCTGGCCCGATACATAATGCCAGCTTTTAATAATGTAAATTAACCATCCAACAAAAACCAACACCATCATAAAGGGGTTGCTGCCCATAGCCAGCATTAAAGCCTTATGATAACCAATAAGATACTGCGGCGGCACTATACCAACCATTGCCAAAAATATAAACAACAATATCCCGGCATGTACCCGGAAAAACCCGTTTGCAAATATTTTCACTAATACATTGGTTAATGATTGCATTAGCCGATAAACTTTAAAGTTTGCTCCTCAACCAGTAACCCGCCTGTAAGCGGCAAGCTGTCGCCTTCCAGCATTTGGTGCGACGACAGCAGAAAGCCGATGCCCTGCTGCTCATACCGCTCCCTGATCCAGGTGTTCAAAACAGCCAGCGAAGCGGTATCAATGGTAATGAGCGGCTCATCAAGCAGAATCAACCTGGGGTTGCCTAAAAACGCCAGCAACAGCGACAGTTTTTTGAGCATGCCGCTACTGTAAGTACCAATAGGCCTATCAACAAAACTCTGCATGTTCATACTTTTAAGGTAAGCCTGCTCCTGCCCTTTCGGGGCATCCTTGGCGTCGGCAAAAAGCGCTATCATTTCGGTACCGGTTAAAAACTCAGGAAACAAGGGTTCGGCTTCGGCAAAGTTCACCAGCTTTCGGTAGTGTACAGGTTGTTTTTTCATGCTGATTTCACTATCCAACAAAATATCGCCATCAAAAGCCAATATCCCTGCTATCGATTTAAGCAGGGTGCTTTTACCCGATCCGTTTACACCCTTTATCCAATAAATGCCCTTATCAAGTTTTAGGTCATCAACTTTTAAGGCGGGATATGAGCCGTAGCGTTTGGTAAAGTTTATAAATTGCAGCATTGTGAATAGGATATCGAAAGCGCTGTTTTGTTTCTGTCGGAATCAGAATTTACAGAATTCATGAATTTTCAGAATAAAAATTGATCAGGAATTACTTGCTAAACGAATGTGGCTCCAGGCAACATTCTGTTAATTAGTCAATTCTGTAAATTCTGATTCAGACAATCCGTTATTAAAGTGCCGCTCCCTCAATCAGCGCGCTATAAAACTCGCCTACATCCATACCAGCAGCGCGAACCTGCTGCGGAATCAAGCTTGCAGCCGATTGACCCGGCGTTGTATTGATCTCAATAAAATAAAAGTCGTTGGTGTTTTCCTGCAAAATGAAATCAACCCTGGTCATCCCTTTACAATTAAGGCGGGTATAAACTTCGGTCACTATTTCATTTATTTCCTCAACCTTTTCGGCTGGCAGATCTGCAGGGGTAACTTCTTTGGTTACGCCGTCCGTGTATTTGGCTTCATAATCAAAAAAATCTTTCGAGGTAATGATTTCGGTGGCGGGCAGCACTTTTATTTTACCCTGCAGGCGGACTATACCGATACTAAATTCGCGGCCTTTAATAAATTCTTCTACCAAAACCTGTGCATCTTCGTGAAAAGCCTTGTTCAGCGCTTCAGGTAATCCGGCAATGTTTTGAACCTTACTCATCCCTACGCTGCTGCCGCCGTTATTGGGTTTGATAAACAACGGAAACTTCAGGTTAGCCGCTATAGTGGCGATATCATGCACATCACGCTCAAACAAACGCATGGAATGCGCGGTATGCAGGTTATGGATGCCGTTTACAATGGCTTTGGTATAAGCCTTGTTCATGGTAATGGCTGATGTGGCGGCATCGCAGGTATTGTACGGGATGCCTAACATATCAAAATACCCCTGCATTTTGCCGTCCTCGCCGGGTGTGCCATGAATGGTGATAAAAGCAAAATCAAACTTTATTTTTTCCTGGTTAAGGGTGATGCTAAAATCGTTTTTATCTACATCAACAGTGGTATCATCGGCCTCGAAAAACCACCTGTCTTTATTTATAAAAATGGTATAAACCTTATAGTTGATGTTGTTGGCCAGATTAGCCGCTATGTTTTTAGCGCTGTTTACTGATACTTCGTATTCGCCGGTAAAACCTCCGGCCAAAAGGGCGATATTTTTGATCGACATATTTTTTTATTTCGGATTTGGGATGTTCGATTTCGGATTTCAGTATATGGCTCCGAAACAGTTACTTCATGTTTCGAAATTAGAATAAATATCACAGCAAGCACCAGTAAAAATCAAAATTCTCCCTTAAAACTCCGAAATCCCAAATCCGAAATCCTACATAACGAACGCCTGATATGCAAAATAATTCATATGTTTGATACTTAATTAAAGGTAACACCTTACAATACCGATGAGCAAATTTGGCGCTTACTTAAAAACAAAATCTTTCAGAAATAACTTGATCATGGCTATTGTTTCGGTAATAGCTGTTGTTTTAATCGCATTTTTTAGTTTGGGTTATTATACCCGGCATGGCTCGGGCATCCCGGTGCCTAAATTAAAAGGCCTGAGTATTGATAAGGCCATGGCCATTTTAAAAGAGCAGGGTTTTGACTATAAAATAGATTCGGTTTTTGTGCAGGATGTTGCGCCCGGAACCATTGTTGAGCAGGACCCGGATGCCGGAACCAACGTAAAGGAAAACCGCGTAATTTACCTGACTATGGTAACCCTGCAAGCCCCTGATGTTGCCCTGCCCGACCTGGAACAGAGCAATTACCGCGAGGCCATTGCCACGATATCAAACTATGGCTTAAAAGTTGGCGATACGTCTTACCGATCGGATATTGCCCGCGACCGGATCCTGGAAGTGCGCTATGGCGGCCAGGTGATTAAAGCCGGAACCAAAATACCTAAAGGATCGCGCGTTGATCTTGTTTTGGGCGATGGCGCTGGCGCCGCCGAAGTTGAAATACCGGAGTTGGTTAACTTAGACCTTGACGCCGCACGGTTTGCCATTAAAGGCGCAGGTTTAACCGTAGGCATTATCACCTACCAGGGATCAATTACCGATTCGACCAATGTTGTAGTGGTATCACAATACCCAATGAAAACCGATTCGCTGAGCAAAACAAGTATCGGCACCCGCATTAACCTCACCGTTTCACAAGGCACTAAAACAGATGCAGCCCCACCAGCAAATTAAAGCGGAGGAGTTAACCCTAAGGCTAAACAGCAACGAGCCGCTTAACCTGATTGATGTACGGGAGGTTATTGAATACCATACCTATAATATAGGGGGCATCAATATCCCGTTATCAAAATTGGAGGCCGCGCTTAACGGATTACCGTACAACAAAACGGATGAGATAATCGTTATTTGCAAAGTTGGCTTACGAAGCGAAACAGCGCAGGGCCTGCTAAAGCAACACGGCTATACAAACGTGCGAAATTTACAGGGTGGACTTATAGCACTTCAGAAATTTAAATAAAAATACTACCATTCAATATCACCATGACCGGGAAAAAACAAGGATCAGGCATGTTTAAAAAATTCATTATTGCATTTGTAATAGTTATAGTTGTATTATTAGGCTTTACCGGCTTTAATTATTACATGAAGTATTTTGGCCCCAATGTTACAGGCAAACAGCAATACCTGTATATACATACCGGCGCCACGTTTAATGATGTTTTTAAAACCATCCAAACCGAAGGTATTGTAAAAGATACCGCTTCATTTAGCTGGGCTGCCCGCAATATGAACTATGTTAACCGTGTAAAGCCCGGTAAATACCGCTTGCACGAGGGCCAGGGAAACAGGAAACTCATTAACATGCTGGCATCGGGCACACAGGAGCCCGTTAAAGTTGAATTTCACGGCTTGCGGCTGAAAGAGCAATTTGCAGGCTTTATATCTAAAAAGATCGAACCCGATTCGATAGCCATTATCCGCCTGCTCGATTCGGCAAGCTTTGTGAGCAAATATGGTTTTACTAAGGATAATGTGTACGTGATGTTTATGCCCGATTCGTACCAGATGTACTGGAATACCTCGCCCGAGAAATTTTTTAAACGGATGTACGATCATTACCAGAATTTCTGGACACCCGAGCGTAAAAAACAAGCTGCCGATCTTAATTTAACACCCCAGGAGGTATCTGTTTTAGCCTCGATTGTGGATGCCGAGGCTTTACATGATGATGAAATGCCCGCTGTTGCAGGCTTGTATTTAAACCGCCTAAAAAAGGGAATGAAGTTAGATGCCGACCCAACCGTGATTTTCGCGCTGAACGATTTTACAATTAAACGCGTACTTAACCGTTACTTGTCGTACAATTCGCCATACAATACTTACCTTCATACAGGTTTGCCTCCCGGCCCTATCATGATGCCCTCGGTTAATGCTGTAAAGGCCGTGTTAAACTATCAAAAAAACGATTATTTATACATGTGTGCCAAAGCTGATTTTTCGGGTTACCACGCCTTTGCCACCAACGTTGCCGATCACCTGGTTAACGCGCACAAATTTCAGCAGGCGCTTAATGAGCGTAATATCCTTAGATAATGTTTGAGCACACCACCAAAATACGGGTGCGCTACGGCGAAACCGACCAGATGGGTTACATGTATTACGGCAATTATGCCGAGTTTTATGAAGTTGGCCGTGTAGAGATGCTGCGTAGCCTGGGCTTAACCTATAAAGGCATGGAAGAATCGGGCGTTATGATGCCTGTGCTTGAGATGAATTGCAAATATCTTAAGCCCGCTTTATACGATGAGGAGATCAGTATCAAGGTGATCATGGATAAGCTGCCCGGTATCCGCATCCATTTCAGGTACGAGTTAAGCAACCCCAAAGGCGAACTGATTAATATCGGCGAAACCTTATTGGTTTTTATCAACATGAAAACTAACCGCCCCTGCCTGGCCCCGCAGGATTTTATGGATAAACTAAAGCCTTTTTTTGAGTAAATTTGGTGTAAATGAAATGGCTGCACCGTTTTTTGCTCCGGTTTAGTTTCTACAGGTATATCATCGAGTGGACGAAGTCTGTTATTATTCCAGGGTTCAGGCCCCTGCCGCTGTATACGGTTATCGACTTTTTTATAAAAGAGATCACCAACAACTCGCTCATTAACCGGGCTTACGCGTTGGCATACAGCTTTATGCTGGCCATTTTTCCGGCAACAATATTTTTGTTTACCCTGATCCCCTACGTGCCTATAAAGCATTTTAAGGGCAACCTGATGAGTGTGCTGGCTTCGGTAATGCCAACAAACGCTTATATGGCTTTCAGGGATACGCTGTATGACATTGTGAGCAACCAAAACGGTAAGTTACTATCCTTCGGTTTCCTATCTACTTTGTACTTTGCCACCAACGGCGTTATTAACCTCATGAAGGCGTTCAATAAATCGTCGTTAATTGAGGATAAGCGGAGCTGGTTAAAGCGGCGGCTGGTAGCCACAGCAATTACGGTAGCTATCAGCTTCGCATTGTTCCTGGCTATAGCGATACTGATTCTTGGCCAATCAATTATATCATTTATAAAATCGCATGTGGCAACCGAAAATCATTTTTGGGTTTACCCGGTCATGCTGTTCAGATGGATCATTATAGTGGTGATTATTTTTGTGAGCATAGGCTGTTTATACCGTTACGCCCCTGCCCATAAAAAGAAGTGGAATTTTGTAAACCCGGGATCAATACTGGCTACGGCGCTTGCTGTATTAACCTCCCTGGGGTTCTCTTATTACATCAACAATTTTTCATCGTACAATAAGGTTTACGGCTCGATAGGTACACTGATTGTGGTGATGATCTGGATGTATATAAACTCATTAATTCTGATCATCGGCTTCGAATTAAACGCTTCGGTAGAGCTTTCCAAGCGTACAATTCGCATTGTTAAACCCCGTTTCAATACCTTTCGGAGCAGAAAATCGGCAGAAATAAAAAATTAATTTTCTGTTAATCAATAATTTATATCCATTATTTAAATAAATCAAAAAAAGTCAAAATCAAATTTGGCAATTCGTCGCGGATTTGTACTTTTGTCCCCGGAGAGTTGGCAGAGTGGTCGATTGCGGCAGTCTTGAAAACTGTTGAACTGTGAAAGGTTCCTGGGGTTCGAATCCCTAACTCTCCGCAAAGTATTATTCAATCAGGATCAAAAGCGCTGTAAATAAATCATTTACGGCGCTTTTTGCTTTTAGCCCACACCAAAATAAACTAATAAATCGCTTTGTTCCGGTGACCTGTAGGTGACCTTTGATACGGTAAAACCGCAGGTCACCGGAACGCTTATAAGTCACTGTTATTGAGCCTGTTTAACATTTAAACATCTTGATTACAGGAGGATATGTAACTAATTTTATTCACTTAAAAGCTTCAGCGATGAACAAATCTTTTAACCTCCTCTTTTACGTAAAGAGATCAAAAACAAATGCCGAAGGCCTCACCCCCGTTTACCTGCATATAACTGTTGATGGCGTACGCATCGAAATCTCCTCTAAACGCTACGTCAATCCCGCCAAGTGGAATACAAACGGCCAAAAGTTAACCGGGAACAATGAGGATACAAAAAGCGTCAATGCTTATTTGAAAACATTAGAACATCAGGTGTTCGATGTTCACCGGGATATGATAGAGCGTAAATTGCTAATCACTGCTTCCAACTTAAAAGACAGACTCCTCGGCGGAAAAACCTCGCCCGGAAAAATGCTGGTGACAATATTCCAGGAACATAACCGTCAGGTTGCTGCGCTGATTGGCAAAGAATATGCAAAGGGTACGCTAGACCGGTACGAAACAAGTTTGAAACATACACAGTCCTTCCTGAAATGGAAGTTTAACTCCACCGATATTGAGATTCGGGCAATCGACCATGAGTTTATCATATCTTACGATTTTTATTTGCGTTCGGAAAAGAGTTGCAACAATAACTCAACCGTTAAGTATCTGAAAAACTTTAAAAAGATCATTCTGATCTGTATTGCAAACGGTTGGCTTGATAAAGATCCATTTGTCAATTATAAACCCAAAGTTAAAGAGGTTAAACGTGACTTCTTAAACGCTGAAGAACTGGAAGTAATGGCAAATAAGCACCTTGTTAGCGACCGTGTATCACAGGTGAGGGATATTTTTCTTTTCAGTTGCTACACCGGCTTAGCTTATGCAGATGTGAAGAAATTAAAACGTTCAGAAATAGTAACCGGAATAGACGGGCAAAAATGGGTTTACACAAGTCGTCAGAAAACAGATACTTCTTCAAGAATTCCTTTATTGCCACAAGCAATGGAACTTATGGCAAAATATGAAGACCACCCTCAATGTGTGAATGATGGTTTATTGCTTCCTGTGTTAAGCAATCAAAAGATGAATAGCTATCTGAAGGAAATAGCTGATGCCTGCGGCATCAACAAGGAATTGACTTACCACATAGCGCGCCATACTTTCGCAACGAATGTAACGCTCGCAAATGGTGTTTCTATCGAAAGTGTGTCTAAGATGCTTGGCCATACCAATATCAAAACAACGCAGCACTACGCTAAAATACTTGATATGAAAGTGGCGCAGGACATGTCTAAGCTAAGGCAGATTTATTAAAAGACACTCTATTCGACAACCATATAGCCAATTATGGCTATATGGTTGATCATCACATTTATAACCAACACATACATGAATAATACAAAATCAGTATCTGATGATATCATCATGACTAAAATTTATTATATCAGGAATCAGAAAGTAATGCTGGATAGCGACCTCGCGGAACTTTATGGTGTAGAAACACGACGTCTGAATGAACAGGTAACCAGAAACATGGACAGGTTCCCGGATGATTTTATGTTTAGATTGAATGAATCCGAATTTGAAAATTTGATATCGCAAATTGCGACATCAAAACGTGGAGGGCGACGAAAACACCCCTATGTTTTTACCGAGCATGGAGTATTGATGCTTTCAAGCGTATTGAACAGCAAACAAGCCATCCAGGTCAACATTCAGGTTATGCGAATATTCAACCGGATAAGAAATATGTATCTTGATAATACAGAACTTCGGTTGGAAATTGAACAAATTAAAAGCAAGTTGATCAGCCAGGATAAAAGCCTCGAGTTGGTATATGGATATCTGGATGAACTTATCGAAAAAAAGGTACAACCCGTAGACAGAAAAAGAATAGGTTATTTGCCAGACAGTGATAATTGATACCCCAAAACAAGCCCTAACGCTTGCCGTAAAACTTTTACTAAAATTTCAGGGTTTGGCAGTGTCATACATGATAGAAATATTCATAAAGTAGCCTTCAAGAATTAAAGTCCCGGATGTTTCCGGCGAAGGCAAATGCAGGGCCGTGAATTTCACGTCCCTGCATTTGCCTTCGCCGGGGCCTGGTCGTTGCCACCACTCGTTACTTGACGGTACAATACAAATTTCACAATGATAATCCGGATAAAAAACTGAGATAGTCACAATTTAATCTGACAGTTACGATTAATTAACGCACGTAATAGAGATTAGCATTATGACAATCCAAGCAAAGATCATCAAAAACAAGATGGGCATATTGGAGCTTGCCGAGCATTTAGGTAACGTATCACAGGCCTGTAAAGTGATGGGCTATTCCCGTGATAGTTTCTACAGGTTCAAGGAACTTTACGAACAAGGTGGCGAACTGGCCTTACAAGA
>NZ_QGHA01000021.1 GCF_003148845.1 Mucilaginibacter oryzae
GTCAAGTGCTGAAAATACTTTACCCAGTACATCATGTGAAGGAATGCCATGACGATAAGGAAAATACTGCCGAAGCCAGTTTAATTTTGTTTTGCCAAACAAATGGACAGATGACCAGTCATCCATACCACTTAAAACTGCCGATATACATAAAAAAAGAATCTCTTCCAGCGGATAAAGGTAATGTCCTTTGTTCGTTCTGCGAGGGTCTTGCATGCCGGAAAAATAATCAGAAAAAACTTGGTGAGCTGGTTTTTCGGAATTTGAAAAGGTCATTTTTTTGACCTTAATCATTTATACCTTAAATATACTCCTTATCTAAATGATAAAAAAGTTAAAAGCGATTTCCCTGAAGCCTGACCTATGCATTTGGAAGTGCGGCTCCTAAAACACAGACTGCTGCAGCCACAACGACAGACAGCAGCGCGGCTGCTTCGACCAGCACTGCCTCAACCGGGAATGGCAAAGGCAAAAGCAAGTAATATGATAATAGTTTGCGTCATGATTGGAAAAAAACAATTCCGTTGACCCCACTTCGCCAATTTACTATCCTCGGCTAATGCCCTGAACTTAAGCATTAATGGTGGTCATTCTAAAATTGGCAACTGTGGTCAATCATGTGTGGTTAATCCACGCTGTTCCTTTGTCAAAAAAGATTTGAGATCTTTAATGTTCAGTTGATAGAACAACTGCTTCCACCAATACGGGTAGATATTTTCCGTCGTGTAGGACAACTCGACTTTTTGGAGGTTCAGCAAGGTTATACCGTACTTCAATAAGCAGTTATTGAGACCTACCGCGAGCAATTTAGGTGCGCTGATCCTGCCGGCGAATACGCAGGCGTGTAAACGCAGGGATATATTTTTTGACTTTATATTTTCAACTTTCAGGTTCATGACAAAACAATTTTGAAAGATGAGGGAAATTTCCTCAAAATCGATATCCTCTTCATTTTCAATAAACAGATCCGGAAAAAAACAGAATTGAAAAGAGACAGCTATTTGACCGGGTATGACAGCTACACCCTTAAAATCGGCCGCGTGTAACTTGATGGTCACCGGTTCTTTGAAGAACTGCGCCTCTATAGGCACGTAAGGTTTCGGTTTGATAATCCTCATAATATGTTAGTTAATAATGCCCTCCAGTTTTCGCAAAGTTTCCACCGCCGGTTTACCCAGTATGGTGTGATTTGCTAGTTCTTTCAGCCTGGGCAAGTAGGTTACATCACCCACATTTTCTAGCATATGGATAGCATGCAGTAATATTTCTTCCGGCTTATCCCAAGCGACATAATGGATTTTTGAATTTGGGGATTCGAAAGCGCTTTTCGACAAAAAAATGCAGTCGCTTCAGGCAGAGGGACCTGCAAATATACCCTTGTCGAGCCATCGAGGCTGAAGTCTTGCGCATAGACTACATAAATCGAATCCTGTTCTTGAAGTCATGCCTATATGTTTTGCCTATCGGCAACTCTTCATCTTCGATCCAAAGACGATTCTCCTGAATTTTACTTAGGTAACTTACATTAATAATGTAAGATCTGTGAATACGGTAAAGATTTTTAGCAAACTGAAGCTTGTCCTCCAATACGCTCATGTTTTCGCTAAAGAGAATTTTCTCGGTGATATTTTTATTGTTTTTGTAAAAGAGTTTACAATAAGCACCGTCAGCTTGCAGCATCACTATTTTGTCAATATGTAGTTTACTAAAGGATTCTCCTTCTTTTATGAAAATACAATCATCCGCAAGATAAGGGGATTCATTCGTTAGAGTTTTTTCTTCTGCATCTTTCCGGAGTGTTTTTAGGGCCAGGTCGATGGCAACGTCTAAGTCAATTGCTGTAAATGGCTTAGTCAGGTACTGAACTGTATTGGTTTCAAAAATAGCCTTTTTACGTAGTGCCTGAGCATTATTGTCTGTGACATATATGATTGGTGTCGGGCTAATTTTTCTGACCGCTAATGATGTTTCTACACCGTTCATATTGCCCTTTAAATGGATGTCCATAATGATGATGTCTGCCAGTTTTGGGTGAAAGTTGTCGAGCATTTCTTCCCCGGAGGAAAAAACACCCGCTACGAAATAGCCTGTTTCCTCCAATATTGTCCGTATGGTTTCGGCAACAAAGGGTTCATCTTCAATAATTAGCACTTTAGTTCTCTCCATGCTGACAAGGCTTAAATAGGGCGTAATTAAGGAAAATAAATAAACAATACCTAATAAAATGGAAAACGTTTATTCTTTAAATATCGCCGTTTGCAAACCCGGACGCGCCATTAGTAAATAACGCTGTTTGAGTTCTTGTATAGTGTTTAATTTCAACAATGAAACACTAAAGTAAACGTATTTTAAACCTAAACCTTATCATGTTTTTTGCTGATGTAAAAATTAAAGCCATGAAGAAAATTATATTTTTTGCAGTATTAATCATTATCGCCGCGTCTTATCCGGGCTGTAAAAAAAACCACAAATCTGAGGCGCTCCCTTCTGTTGATACGCTTTATGAGGCTTCTTTGGTAGTACAGAGCGCGCTTGAAAATGAGCCTGACATCAATGTCGGATTGAACGATGTTGTCCTTCCTAATACCAGCCACTTGTTTGAATTTGAACTGGCCTATGACCACGATTGGCTGGTTAGTAATAAGTTCTTGCTTCCTGCCGCTGACTTATCCTTGCTAGATAGTAAAAAAGCAGTGTTTGCGACTGGCACTGGTTCCGGGCAGGGGCCGCAGGCCATTAAAAACATTATAATAGCCAGGGCGCAGATAGCAGCTTACTATCTGACTACGGCGTCAAATTTCGCCAGCCTGGTAAAAAATAAACCCGCCCCCGAGCAAACCAAGGGGTTAGCGTATGTATACGGGTCCCACGACTTTACCAAACTCAACAGAAGCGCCGGGGCTTGCCCGGAACTGCTTTACGGCTTGGATTGTTCAGGTATGCTTATGTACCTGATGGCAGAAGCAGGTATTAATGTGTCGGGGAATGCGGCCGATCTTAGTAAAAAAAATCTTTGGGAAGATGCCTTGGTAAAGGCGGGAGCAGCATATTCTAATCTCCAGGTTCAGTCGTTTTCATCCTCCCAAATGCCGCTCAGCCAAATACAAACTGGAGATATTATTTATTTTTACGGTACTGCCGACGATGGGACTTACGGCGTAAAACATATTGGAATGGCTTTGAATGATCCATCCGGCAACTTGATGCTTTACCAATCCAACGGTCGTAGTTCCAAAAGTTGTGAATTAAACTACGATGGCCGTCACGGGCCGCGTCGTATTGGAGTGACGGACCCGATTACACAAAAAGGTTGGGGGTTTAGCGACTATGGTGTCATCCGTTTGGTTGCGAAAATTGCCGGAAAATGGAATGCTTATATCCGGTGCCAGAACGCTTCCTCTGATGCGATTACCCTTAACTTAAATTTCCCGGTGATAGAAGGTGGTGCTTACCAGGCCACCGGGAGCGGCAGTGATTATGATGGTTCGCCCATCAACGTTGTCATAAACGGCAACTACGATGTGGCTGCAAATGATTTGAACGGAACAATCTTCTATTCGTTTCCAAACGATCCGCAACAAAAAAGGTCTGATAGCTTTGACATAGTCCTCAATTATGACGATACAGGTTATACGCCGTTGACTAAGATTAATGACAATGGCGGCTGTAGTGCCCAATTGCGGCTCGTGAACCAGCAAACAGCACAGGTAAATCAAACCGGACAGGTGAAAGTTCAGTCATTACCGGTAAAATGCAATTGCGGTATCGGGCATCCTACTGTTCAGTAATCATTGACAATTTTTGTTTTTCTGTTTCGAAAATATTAAGTTTATAGGCAACCATATATCACAAATGTTTCCTAATCAAAGCGTAAAAAAAGAAGGAATTGTCAGCTTGCAGGCGGTGACGGTTTACTATTTGTTCCGTAAATGCTTCGAAAATATGGGAAGGCCTTTTGAACAGATCGAAATGAGGCTATGGTCGCGTCAATTGCTTGAGGCGATAACGGCTAAATTAAAGGATATTGCCGATACAAAGGAATGGTTTGATATGACAGCCCCCAAAAGCCATCAAGCTTATTTTAACAGTATTTACCTGGAAGCAAGCAGGCTGATTGTGTCGGGGAAAGCACATGACCTTATACCAATAAACCTCAGGTCTTTTTTTCCGCTGCTGATGTATTCCGGTTTTGATATGCAATATGCCCACCTCGATACATGCTTCGGCAAAAATCGGGGAGATTCCTTATTTACCTTAACTGCCGGAAAAAAAACAACATTTCAGCTTGCTATTGATGAGGCGGAGTTTGATAGGCGGGTTAAAAAAGGCTTAACTATTGGTAAGCCTACGAATTTTGACGATGCCCCTGTCCTCGCCCCGGCAGCCCCCGTGGCAAAAAAGCTTATTAAATATCAGTTTCCTCTGGCCCCTGCCTATTTTATTGGCCGGGAAGAAAAGCTGGATAGTCTGCATACGTTACTGACAGACCCGGGACAAGTGCAAAAAACAGTCTTATTAAACGGGACGGGGGGGATGGGCAAAACTACATTAATGCAGCAGTATCTTCACGAAGACCGTTGTAAAGCTTATTTTGACCGTATTTTTTGCGCTGTTAACGATCACGACCTGGAGACGATGTTTATAACTAACGCCACGCAGGCTTTGGGTTTGGAGGAAAAGCTTAAAACGGCAATTGACAGCCAGGCCCAGTTGAGGATTATCTGTGGCGAAATGAGCCGGTATACCGGCGAAAACCTTTTTGTCATCGATAACGTCAACGAAAGTGATTTTGAGGACTTGAAAAAAATAAAAGTGCATTTCGATCGGTCTGGCTGGAAATTTTTGATAACGACCCGTACAGCGCCTGACGGGTTTCTTAAGCTCGATGTTGACGAATTGGATCTGGATGGCGCAATGCTTCTTTTCGCGTATCATTTCGCGTCTGAGGAAATAGTTTCAACCAGCCAGGAAGCTACAACCCGTAATCTCAAACGTTATATTAAGGACGAAAAACTGGCAACTGATCTGGAAGAGTTACTTAACCACATTATCCGCCATACGCTGCTTACCGAATTACTGGCTAAAGCCGGGAGAAAGAAACATTTAAAGGTACCCGAATTATTGAATCGGTTGGTCGACAATGATTTCAGGCATCCCGATCTGCAGCGTACGATAGATCCTGGCCGGCACGGGGAAGGAAAGGTGCGACTAAGCCCGGTGACCTTGCATAATTATTTACTGGGCCTTTTTGAAACCGCATACCTGTTAGACAAGACCGGCGTTGGGGATGTAGACAATGAAAATGAAGCTAAGGCTACGATGCTGCGCTTTTTTTCTGTATTGCCGCCGGGCGACATGTCGCTCTATCATCTGCAATTACTTTGGTGTGTTAAAAAAACGGAGGAAATTGAGTTTGAAAATCGGTTGGATGACCTGAAGCAAATTGGATGGCTTCAGGAAAAATTTGCCGGGCAAGCCTATAAAATGCATAAGCTTGTGCAGGAAGTGGTCCATGAGACGTTAATACCGACGTTGGACAATTGCCGGCCCTTGATTAAGACCCTCGCGAAAATATTGGAGCAGCCGCTTGAATTCCCGGATATTTTTCAGAGCTACGCCGACACTATCATAAAAAAATTTGAGTAAGCTATGGACAGGCAATTTTTTGAATTATCTCTTGCCCGTGCATGGTCCTTTCGCCGTCAAGGCAACGCGCCCAAGGCGGTAGAATATGCCAAAAAAACACTTGAAATCGCCCATAAAACCGACCCGGAATGTGTTATGATCGCTCTGGAGTTTTTGGGAAGTTCCTATGAGACAGCCGGTGATTTTGATAATGCATTTCAATGTTATGCGCGCACCCTCGAGACCGGTGAAAAAATATTACGACACTATCCCGATGACATCATGGGCGAAATAGCGTTATGCTCCGCTTATGCCGGTTTAGCCGGAATTGATTTGAAACTCCAGCGCTATGAACGTGCAGAAATCCTTTATAAAAAACTTTATGACCGATCTTTCAAACGGTTGATTCCCAGACAGTGTGACCCGCTACCCATGAAGGAGAATAAAAGGTTTCATGCCCAATCCTGTTCACATATTTGTGATCTTTATTTAGCAACCGAAAACGGGACGCAGGCAATTAAATATAGTCATGAGTTCAACTTAATCATGTTGGAACTTTTTGAGCATGACGGGCTTGATCCTGAAATCCGAAGTCGGTTGCTTACTTCTTATGTGCAACACGGGCGTGCCCTGGAATTGACCGGGAGGTACCAGGAGGCAATCAACTGCTTTGACGCTGCCCTTCCCCTGGGCGAGGTGCTGATAGCTGAATACCCAGATGTTTATGAGTTTACCGAAGGCTTTCTTTCATCTTTGCAATCTTCCGGGGATTTGCTGTCTGTCCTTGGGAATCATGCGGGGGCTTTGGTACGTTACGAAAAAGGATATGTTATGGTGAAGGGTTTTTTTAACAAAAACCTGAACGATGAGACTGCCAAATTTAACCTCGCAGTGGCTGCCTGTAAAGTGGGAGGGGCCTACATTTATCTAAATGAACCCGAATTGGCATTCCCTTACCTCGCTGAAGAAAACAGGCTCTATCTTGAACTGGTAAGGGAACCTTCATTTAAAGCTGAGTTTTATTTTGGCCTGAGTATCAGCTATGCCAATTTAGTTCTTTATTATCAACAAAAGCGCGATATGGCAGGCGCGAAAAACAGTGCGCACAAAAGGTGCGATGTTTTGTCCTCCCTCGCTGAAAAGCCATCGGCAAACCGGAAATATAAGCTGGCTTTGAAGGAGAGCTTCCTTGCGCTGGCAAAAATTTATCGTAATGACAATGATCACTTAAGTGCGAAACTGTTTACAGATCGTGCCAGTGCAATCCATATCAGTGCCATATGAGCCAGGACCCGGATTTGGCTTCGCTGATGCTTTCCCTTGGTGCGAATCGCCAGGAGACCGGGCAATTGAAAAATGCTTTAAGCCATATCAGCAAAGCGGCCGGAATTTTTAAGGTGCTGGGGGACGAACGATATTTGCCGGCCTTAGCAAAGGCTGGAAATATTTACCTTGCACTGGGCAATGTTAACCAGGCTTTGGATACATTACTGGAATATAAAAATCTTTCAGAGCAATTGTTCAAACTGACCGGAGACGTACCACATAACAAAAATAAGCTGGCCATAGCCTGGCAGGATTTGGGCGGTGTTTACGAAAGGACGGGTGATTTTGCGCAGGCATTTACTTGCTTTTCGAAATTTCATACCTTGTCAGGGGAGCTTTACCGGAAGTTTCGAAAAAATAGGGTTTTCAGGTATAATTATGGAATTGCCTGCTGCAAAATCGGAGATATGGCAGTCCGGGAGGGTAGGCTGTCTGCGGCTATACCAGACTTTAAAAGATTTTATCGCCTTACCGCTGCATTGAACCGGGAGCGTCCGGGCGATGAAGAAAGTATTAATGCATTGGGCACTGCCGCGTCCAGACTTGGGGAAGTCTATTATAATGAGGGTAAGTATGATCTTGCATTAAACTATTATGCCGATAATATAATAGCTTATGAGGCGCTTTCCGGGCGTTTTAAAAGTAATGTTAAATTTAAGGAGAACCTATCCATTTCTTACGAAAAGGTTGGCGTTCATTTTATGGAACGTAATGAGTGGGCTGCCGCTTTGCCATATATTCAAAAAGATGCGAAGCTGATCCAACAATTGAATAAACTGGATTCGGGTAATACCGGATACGTTGTTGCACTTTCTATAGTCCATGAAAAACTGGGCGCAATTTACGAAGCTAGTCACCGAGATAAAGCCGCATCATACCAGTATAACAAAAGTCTCGCCCTTATCAGAAATCTTTATGAAAGCGATAAATCGATTCCGGCTTACCGGAGTGGTTTAGCTGCTGCTTTTGCGCGCCGGGGTAACCTTAGTCAAAAAAAAGGTGCACTAAAAACGGCTCTTAAGTTTTACCGGCAAAGCTATGCATTATTAAAAGAGCTTGTGACCGGGTTTCCGCAGGATAAAGAATATCAGAATAGTTTAGCGAAAGCTTGCGACCGCCTTGGTAATCTTTACCAGAACCTTTTCGATGCTGCCGCTGCGCTGGAGATTTATCTTGAATATAACCTGCTAGCCGGCTCACTTTTGAAAGCGGATAAAAAAAAACTTGACTATAAACATAGCTACGCCATTTCCTGTTCAAAATTAGGCGTGATGTATCTTGAACAAATGGAATTGCAAGACTCCATTTTTTACACCGGTTTATATTATGAGATTGAAAGAGAACTGGCATTACAAAACCCGGGAAATGTTAATTTTAAAAAATCGCTCGGAATTGCGTGTTCCCGGCTCGGTAGCATCCGCCTAACCGAAAGAAATTATGGGGAGGCTATCCGGCTATTTGAGGAATATCGAGAGCATCAGCGGGAATTGATCGGTATCGATCCCAAAAATGACGTTTTTCAAAATGGGTTCGGCGTAGCCTGCCTTCGTTTGTGCGAGTCCTATATGGCGATGCATCAACCGGAAAAGGCGAATGGCTTTTCTGCGGAGTATTTGAAAACCGCACGAAGCTTATCTCAAAAATTCCCTGGAAGTGCTGTTTATGCCAAAAGCTATGGCGGAGCCTTAATCACGGGTGGGGATGTCGCTACTGCACTGGAGGAACACAACCGTGCATTCGCACTATTTAACGACGCCCATATCCTATTAACCCGTTTGGTAGGTAAATTCAAGGGTGATATGGCTATTAGAAACATGCAGGTAGTTTCTTGCGATAGGTTAGGTCAATGGTACCTTTACGAAGACCTGAACGAAGCTGTAAGGTTTTTTGAGGAGCAGGTAGCCGCCGCTGCGCCACTTTATACAGATTCCAGATACCAGCTTCAGCCGGGTTATAACCTCGCGGCGGGCTATGAAAGGCTGGCCATCGCAAAAGATGGGTTGGGTGATACCATGGCGGCCCGGACTTTTTTCGAAAAATCCAGGCTGCTATTCGATAAACTGCATTTACGGTATCCTGACGACGACGAAACGTATTATAGGCTGGCGCTTGCTGATTTCAGGTTTGGGGTATTGACCGTTGAAACGAACGTATTGCAAGGAAAAACATCGTTGCGGAAAGCTTTGGTTGCCTGGAAGTACCTTACGGCAAAATATCCTCTTAATTCTGACTACCAGCAAAAGCTTGATTTACTGCTTCTTTTTACCCGGGAACAAGGTATTTTATTATAGTTTTTTTGAAAAAAGTTATTTTCTGGCGCTTCGCTGTAAAAAATGACAGCTGCCAGGCATCCGCGCGCCATCTCCCCGGCGTTTCATCTCTTTTCGGCATTTCTATGCCCACTTTAAACAGCATCCGGGCAAAAAAAAGCAATTATCACAACTGTTTGGCAACTGTCACCGATAATAGCCTAAAAAAAGACCTTAGCTAATGTTATCGATGACAATAATTAACAGTTGAAAGTGGCTTACCCGGGCAGAGCGGGTAAATCAATTCAAGGGCAAGTGCCCGCGAACCCTGTAAGCCATGTTGCCCTCCTTTTTAACTTTTTAAAACAGGAGGTTCAAAATGAAAACCTTGAAGTGCCAGTTTGCCGGACTGGTGTTATTAACCGGCTTACTTTCCGCTGCTGTTAGCAGCTGTGAAAAGGAGGAAAATCCTCCAAAACCTGCCATCCACAATGTAGGCAGGGAACTTAACGTAGCTGATACGACCGGACATGGTCTTTCAGGAGGCGAAGATGGTGTGAAATTTCCGCCTAAGTAACTGCGGTTAGTAGTTCAGCCACAGGCCCCGGGATGGGGTTTGTGGCTTTTTTATTATCTTCGTTTTCATAACCTTAACCAATGCATGATCGAAAATACCTTATTGTAACAGCGGGTCTTCTGCTAATATTAATTACGCCCTTATGCTCTGTGGCCCAGCGAAGTGCGTCGGTGGTGGACTCATTGATTAAAAGAGCAAATCTGCTTTATCCGCAAAATCCGGCTGCGGGAAAGGCCGCTGCAAAGGAAGCTGCTTCACTTGCTGCTCTAAATCATCTTCTTCCGCGTCAGATCAAGGCTATTAAACTGCTGGCTTTCTTTTCCTATGATAGTGAGCAATGGGGTGCTTCGGAAAGTTTTGCTGAACAGGCTGTCTTATTAGCCCGTGGTGCCGGGATCGACTCCTTAACCGGCGATGCCCTGGTCACATTGGGTATTATCCGCGCCGCGCAGCAAAAGCTTGATCTGGCCATTGAATCTTATAAGGAGGCTGAAGGGCATTACAATCGTGCCCATCTTGTTTTAAGACTGGCCTTGCTCTACCTGGATATTGGCGTTGCAGAAAAGAAAGCCGGCAGGTATGGCCTGGCGAATACATTTTATTTTAAAGCAGCCGACATCTATCTGAAAAATAAGGATATGGGGAGCCTTGCAGAAGTCTATAACGATATCGGCAATTGTTTTACTGTTGCAGAAGACAGGAAAAAGGGCATCCAGTATTTTCAACAATCACTTGTGCTTAGGGAACGCCTGGGTGATTCCACCGGGATCGCCCAGTCTTGCAATAATATTGGTTATGTGCTTAAATTAGACAGTATGGCAGACAACGCGCTGGCATACCTGCAGCGGGCTATGCGCATCCGTTTAAAGCTGAAAGACTCAAGTTCCCTTGCGTTAACGCTACAGAATATAGGGTCTGCTTTGATTATTAAAAATAATCCCGAGAAGGCGCAACCATTCCTAAATAGGTCTTTGAAAATTGCGGCCGTCTACCAAATGCCCGAATACCTTGCCAGAGGTAACCTGGATTATGCTGATTTGTATTTGCACGAACACCGGACAGATTCAGCTTTGGCCAGGGCCGACGTAGCGGAACGAATCGCCTTAACGCTTGGCCTGCCCGACTTATCCCTGGGCGTTTTTGAAATTAAACAGAAAGCACTTGTGGAAAAAGGACGCTTCCAGGAGGTATACACTTACACGCAAAAAATAAACCATATCCGGGACAGCCTTTTTACTGTCGCCAAAAATCGAATTACCAACGAGCTTGAGGTGGGTTTTCAGACACGCGAGAGACAAAGGGCAATTGCTGCCCTCATAAGGGAAAATCAGTTGAAACAGCGTTCCATAATAATACTTGGTATGGGCGGGACACTCTTATTGATCTTGCTGTTTGTGCTGGCGATGAGCTACCGATCTAAAAACAAAGCCAACAAGAGAATCAACACACTATTACAAGAACTTCATCACAGGGTAAAAAATAACCTACAGATATTGAGCGGGCTTTTTTCTATGCAGATCAGCAATCTTGATGATGAAACCGCAAAAAATGCGCTGCGCGAAAACGAGGCCCGGTTGACTTCTATGAACCTCATCCATCATAAGCTTTACAGCGGGAGGGAAAGTAATGATATTGAAATGTCCGAATACCTGGAGACCCTTCTCCGGCACATTCAGGGCTCTTTCGGAAAAGGGAATGCGGCCAACATCCGTGTTGCACTCGACGTTGAGCCTATTTCGCTGGCTGCGGACAAGGCTGTTGCTATTGGATTGATAGTAAATGAGTTGGTGACTAATTCATTTAAGTATGCTTTTAACGGTACTCAAGGTATTATCTCTTTATCCGTAAAAAGGGATGGCGAAAAAAAAGCTGTGTTGTACCTAACAGACAGTGGCCCCGGCTGGAAGGATCTCGGTAGTAAACAGCAATCGTTAGGACTGAAGATCATCCGTCTGATGGCACTTCAGCTTGATGCTCAGTTGGAATCTCATCATTCGGGGCCGACCTGGTACCGTTTGCGCTTCGCTATTTAACTCTTCTGATTCCATTCATCAGCGTTCTTACGCCACCGGTAAACCGGTTATGTCCGCTCGTCAAACGTGCGAAGGCTGCGCCATTCCCATTTTCTAAATTTAGCATAAGAAAACGTTAAACAAACAGAATTATGCAAGGACTTAAGTATACAGTCGACATCGTTATGTGTATCGATGCGACAGGCAGCATGGCGCCGATCATGGACACTGTAAAAGACAAGGCTTTAAAATTCTATCCTGACCTGAGCGCAGCTTTGGCGGCAAAGGATAAGAATGTTGATGTTTTAAGGATGAAAGTAGTTGCCTTTCGTGACTTTTATGACAAACCCGGAAATGCACTAACTGAATCTCCATTTTTTAGCTTGCCTGAACAACAAACCGAATTTCAGCGCTTTGTTCGAGACTTGGAACCCACCGACGGGGGCGATGAACCTGAAAGCGGTTTGGAAGCGCTGGCTGTTGCGATTAAATCGGACTGGAATACAACCGGTGACCGCAGACGGGAGATTATCGTGATGTACACCGATGCATCGGCGCATGCACTGGATGCCGGTATGTCGAAACCGTCTAATTATCCAGCAGGTATTCCCAAAAACTTTAATGAACTGACCGATTGGTGGGCCGGGCAGGATAACCATGTTTCTCAAACTGCCCAGCGACTTATCATTTACGCCCCGGATTGCAACCCATGGTCTGATATTAGCAATGAGTGGGAAAACTCAATTCATTATGCCTCCCAGGCAGGTGCCGGGTTAAAAGAGATTGATTACGAAACTATTCTTTCGGCAATCGTCAAAAGTGTTTGATTTATGAAAACCATTGGATATGAATATCCGACGAAAGATAAGAATTCTACACAGGTGTAAGTTTTTTTCAAATAAGAGACGTATGACTCCTATGACTATTTCCTTTAACATGGAAAAGACCCCCGGACAGGGCGAAGATGCAGCCCCGGTAGTGTTGTCAGGTAACGGGCGTTTTTTTCTTGGTGTATTCGACGGAATGGGCGGAGCTGGCAGCACGGTTTACGACATCAACGGAACACAGCGCACCGGTGCCTATTTGGCGTCCAGGACGGCAAATAATTGTATAACCAGTTTTTTTCTGGATTTCATCAACGACCCGGATACTGGTTTTAACGAACATATGGCTAATGAATTAACTTTTCAATTGCATCAGGTACTGCAGCAGGAGTTCGATAAATTAACCAGTGGTGCAGATACTAAATTAAAGAGCCGCCTGCTAAAGCCTCTGCCCACAACATTTGCCGGTTTATTTATAGAAGAAGCCACAGGACAGGTTAAAGTCTTTAGCCTATGGGCGGGGGATTCCAGAAATTTCTTATTGACAGCCGACGGCTTGCAGCAATTATCCGCAGATGACTTGAAATTCAAATTCGATCCGATGGAAAATCTGAAGAAGGATTCGCCGCTAGACAATGTGATTTCTGCTGAGGGCGATTTTTTAATCCGGTGTCGGCAACTTGACGTAATCCAGCCCTGCATACTTTTTTCTGTCACTGACGGGTGCTACGGCTATTTCAGCACACCCATGCGATTTGAGCTTGCTTTGGTAAAAACACTATCTGAAAGTCATTCGCTGGAGGAGTGGAACGAACAATTAATCAGGGTAATTGGCGAAGTCGCCGGCGATGATTATTCTATGGCGCTGATTTGTCTTGGGTTTGCAGATTTTGAGCAGGTTATCAGTTACTTCAAACAGCGCCTGGACCTCTTATATGCATTTTACATCAATGACATCGACGTTCAAATTAAGGAAATAGCCGATCTGCGTTTAGATCTTCAAGAGCAAGAAATGAAATTGAAAAAGGCGGAACAGCGAAAATCGGATACTGAGCTTCAAACGTGGGGTGTCTATAAAAGCAGTTATTTAAAATATATCGAGTCTTTGTATGAAAAAAGGGGATAAACTAACTGGCAGGCGTGGAACCTACACTGTTCTGGAAGACTTCGTGGTTACCGGCGGGATGTCCAAGGTGTCGTTCGTGAAACTTGACGCAGATGGCAAGGAATACTTTATAAAAGAATTTCTTGCGCCAAAACTGAGCGCCGCGGGCGGTCCTGCGACAAGGGAAAAGAGCAGGAAAAAGTGTGAGGCATTTGAAAAACACCATCACCGGATCAATTCTAAAATCAGCAAAAAAAACGCTATCGGCGGGAACTTGATTTCTGCATTCGATTTTTTTCGGGCAGGGACAACTTATTACAAGGTTTGTGAAAAGATCGATATCAGTAGTATTTCCATCAAGGAGGTGTCCAAACTGCCGGTAAGCCAGCGGCGGCTTATTTTACGGACAATTGTGAGCAGCCTCAAAATCCTTCACGATCTGGATATCGTCCACGGTGATCTCAAGCAGGACAATATTCTGATCAAAAAGTTCAAGGACCGTTATATCGCAAAATTGATTGATTTTGATAATAGTTATTTTTCATCACTGGCCCCGGAAAAATCGGAGGAGTTAGTAGGTACACAAGAATATTATTCACCGGAACTGGCCGGCTATATTATTGCTGACGGAAAAGTAAAGCCTGAGCACCTGACGACTAAGTCGGACATATTTGCCCTCGGCATCCTTTTTTCCGAATACTGGTGCGGTGAAAAGCCGTTATTCAAAAAAGACTTCCAATACGTCTGGCAAGTCGTTTACAGCGGTGATAACGTCACTTTTAGCAAAAGAATCCCGCCTGTAATACTTGAACTGATCAAACAGATGTTGTCAGCCGATCCTTCGGCCAGACCTGACCTGTCAGCAGTTATTCAATATTTCCGGGATCATGAAGATGAGAAGGATTTTGAGGTAAGCGATTTACCTCCGGAAAAAAAACCTGAAATTAAAGAAGATGAAGTCCCAAAGCGGGACACGCCAGATGGCGGGGGAATATTGAGGGGTAAATTAATGAAAAAGCTGGAGGCCGGCTCCCCCGCGCCGGAACCCTTTCTAAAAGGAAAAATGTTTAATAAAAAAAGTTGATATGGGTGCAAATGATCCTTATACCGAATACGCCGGGCAAAATATTATAAAAGCAGAAAACAAGGACCGGTTTGGAAATGTCCGCGGCAACCAATACGATTTATCCAAAGATGGCGCTTTCAGTGGATTTAAAATCGCTGTCCTCCACCTTTATACAGGAGAAGGTTTTGATTTTGAATTACCCACCCTTGCCCTCCGTGAGAAGGGGTTCGGAGTCCATCGCTGGAAAGATGCAGCCCCGCCAGTAGCGGAATTTGCTGCGGTGCTGGAAACCTGTTGTCAATTATGGGTGATATCTTCGAATACCCAGCTTATTACCAACGAGCATATTGACATCATCGAGTCGTTCTTTAACCAGGGCCGCGGTGTTTACATTTGGGGGGACAATGACCCTTACTATACGGACGCGAACCGGATTTTGAAACGCCTGTTCAATTGCTCGCTTGCAGGCAATTCGCCGGGGAACCAGGTGCTGACGCTACAAACCTCCAGGGGTACCCGCGGATTTAGCCCCAACCACCAGATTACAACAGGACTGGAGTTTTTGTATGAAGGTATCACAATAGCTTCAATAAAACCGGAATCGGCCATGCAGCCGCTCATCTTTGGCTCGGGGAACAGTATGATAGCCGGAATTTACGACAAAGATGGAAAAAGAGCAATTGCCGACGGGGGGTTTACCAGGCTATTTTGTCAATGGGATACCGCCGGAACCGGCAGGTATGTCAAGAACGCAGCGGCCTGGCTTACCAATTATCATAAGTTGTACAAGACCGAGGGGGGCATATTGAAAGGCACGCTGATTATCAAGGGCGACGAGAAGCCCGTTGAAAACAAAACTGCGTCATTGAAAGGAAAATTATTAAAATAATGTGGAGGTGTGCTAATTGTGAAACTGAGAACGACGATGATGCATTGCGGTGCAATTCGTGTGACCTTCATATCCCGGAAATGGATAGTTTCGAAGCTCATCTGCAGTTGGATGCGATAAAGGCATCGTATGTGGTGAGCTGGGCTTTTTCCAACACGCTAAAGCTGCTGATTGAACCCGGAATCGGAGACTCCGCTATGAAAGGAAGTGCTATCGTTGAAATCGACGAAACAACAGATTTGGTTTTTCAGGCTGAAAACGATGCAACTCAAAGGGTTTTCAATAAAACACTTGTATTGCCGATCCCGGTTATAGATGAATTCCGCACTGTCAGTTCGATGATATTGCTCGGCAGTCCGGTAAATCTAAGCTGGTTGGTGAGATATGCCTCTAAAATAACGCTGAAAGATTTCGGAGAATTTAGCGGACTGGAATCCGCCGAAATCTATCCTGACCGGACATGTACCATCACTATTATTGCGGAGAATCATTCTGGAAGTGTATCATCCAACCTGCAGCTGGAATTGCCCTTGCCTGAGATAAAATTGTTTGCCAGTGACAGGGATACCGTTTTGGAAGGGGAAGAGGTCATGCTGACGTGGGCAACAATTAACGCTGCTAAGCTTACACTTTCAGGCCATGGAGAGCCAATCCTTTTGGAAGGGAGCCAATGTCAGATCAGTATTAATAAGACATCTGTGATTTCCATTCAAGCCGCCAATCCCACCGGGATGGTTACAAAGGAGTTGCTTATCAAGGCTGTAGCCAGACCGGTGGTCAGATCGTTGATAATAGACAAACCCGTTGCGTTACCCGGAGAGGAAGTCATGATAAGCTGGGAGGTTATAAATTATGAGAGGCTTTGGCTAGTGCTTGATGAAACAAAAGTTGAGGTAACAGATCGTACGGTTTTTATTTTCAGAGCCGAAAAGGCATTGACTATAACGCTCCTTTGCCAATCAGCGGACAAGATGATCACTGTTAAAGAAACTACCCTGCTAAAGATTGTAGATGCTGCGAAGGTTAATTTCATGAGTTTGGACCGCAAGTTTACTGTTCAGGGCCAGCCAGTGGTTTTAAGTTGGGAGACCAGTGATGCAAGCCAGATCAATTTATTGCCGCTTGCATTACCACTATCAGCTAAAGGATACGTAACGCTCGCCCCGGCCACAAAAACGGTATATACCATTGTAGCAGCGAACGAAAGAACAGAAGACCGAAAATCGATGGAAATTGAAGTTCTTCCGTTACCTCTTATTCCCCCTCTTCCGATAAGTGTCCTCCCGGTTAGGATTCCCTGGACGGTTGAACCGCCGCCTCCGGAACACGTAATTCTGAATGAAAGCAGCATTTGGAAACGTTTGAAGGGGTTATTGTTTAAACGATTTACTTTCGGATGGTCTTCTGGTTACCTACGGCCATTAATCAGGGACAAATCGTTTGTTATAAAGGGGAGCCGTCCGTTATATATCATCGTAGGCCGCCTGAGAACTCTAGAGAAATTTAAACGCATAATTTTAAGATAGTAATCCGATGAAAAAGAATACTTACTCCACTCTCCAATTCCTTTTTTGGTTGGTTTCCGGCGCAGAAACCCACATCCTGAAACAATGTAGAAATGATTATAGCCGATTTGCCAGCATTGGTTTTGTGTTAGTTATGACAACGGTTTTTGCGACCATTTCAGGCTTTAGTGCGGGACACTTTTTCAGTCATGGAAATTTTGCAATTAGCCTCGCTTTCGGTGTTCTTTGGGCGATGCTTATTTATTCGATTGACCGCAGCATGGTCGTTTCGTTGAAAAAGAAGGCGGAAACCGACGATTTACCTTTTTTTGGCAAGCTTAAGTTTTACGCCATTCCCTTTCTATCGCGAGCGCTTGTTGGTATGATGATCGGTTTCTTTATGTCAATTCCTATTGAGATAATCGTTTTTCAGGACAATATAACCGTTCAGATGGATGCTGAGAACAAGCAGCACATGCTGGATGAGACCAATTATATTAACAAGGTCACTAATAAACAAGATAAAGTAAATGCAAAGAATGACGCTTTAAGACAAATTGCAACCATCGATTCGCTGCTTGGGTCCGAGTGCCCTTTGCCTGCTTACCGCAGTAACAAAGATTTGTATGATCAGGCGATCCCAGTTAAACAGAATCTTTACAGCAGATATTTAAATGCACGGGCTGCGCAGGCCGCGACCCCCAGGCGAATCCTGAATGCACAGATGCAGTCGGTTAGTAATCCGCGTTATGTGGCGGCAAGGACACGGACCGCAGCCGCTTTGAGCGCTTATAATGTACAAAGCCGTCAGTGCGATGATTATCAAAATCAATACAGACGAGCAGACTCCACGTGGAGGGCGGAAAAAAATGCAGAAAGATCGGTGCAGGACAGCACAGCCAATGCCAATTCCGAGGCCATTCAGCACATTGTGAAACATGCCGATACGGCTGTCCATCAAAAGCAGCGACAATTACAGTTGCTCAATGGCTTTACCCGGCAATATGAAGCGCTCAACCACGCTGCCGATGCCCGTGGCAGCAGTTCTCTTCTCTTCCTGCTTTGGCTAATTCGCCTGATATTTATCGGCATCGAAATCCTGCCCATGTTAACCAAGATCATGACGCCAGTTGGTGATTATGACCGTGCCCTAATTGCTGGCGAAAAGGCTTTTGAACTCGAATTGGCCGGCGACCTTGATGCAAAAGAAATTGCCGAGAGGTTGAGAATGGAAAGTGAGAGTGAAATAATTGCAGAAACCGAAAATCATCGCAAGGGAAAGGAGATCGAATTGAATAAGTCATTGATAGATGAAGCTGCCAGGGTGCAAATGGCAGTAGCTTTAGCCTATCTCAACCAATGGGAGTTCAAAGAAATGGATGAGATGCCGAAGCGAATTGAGGAGTTTCTGAAACATTGAAATTGCGCAGTAATAAATACTACGTTTTAAAAATGGACTATAGCAGATTACTTTGCCATTCGATAGCGACGCGCCCCATATATCAATCAATTGTAAGCGAAAATTACTGTCGTATTCATGATTTTTTTAAAAATGTAGTATTAGCTGGAAAAACCAATTCCGTTGACCCCACTTCGCCAATTTACTTTCCTCGGCTAAGGCCCTGAACTTAAGAACTAATGGTGGTCTTTTTAAAATTGGCCAACCGGGGTCAATTATGTGTGGTTAATCCACCAAGGCTAATTTTATTAAAATCGTATCAACATGGCCAAAAAATGTTTTGACAGCATTAAATCTTAGTCATATTTATTAGGAAATGTTAATCCGAATTGGCTATTCTTATAAAGTCAAATACATCTATTGAAGAGATAACCAGTCAGTAGTTAAAATTTGATAAAGGATAACTGAACATTATCAATTGGCAGAGTAAAGCAAGCCATGTTTTGACCGGGTCAAAACGTTTGGCTTGCCGGGACACCCGGGCCCGAAATGCTTCACTTCATTCAGCATTTTTTTATTATTTGGAGTAACAAATCTTAAGGATTTGAGTTAAATAGTAGTCGGTGAAAAGCCGATACTAAATGCGGGATACTCCGTAGCCCTTCGGGGTCAATAAGCTGTCGAAGTCTCGGCAGCAATTTCCCATATTAAATTTCCTGTTGAATTAATGGCGCGGCCTAAGGTTCCAGAAGCCGAACGCCGTTCGGCGAAATTTACGATGATGCTAACTCCCGGCGAACTTGCAAAACTTGTTCAGCTCGGAGAAGTGTGCAATAAACCGCCGGGGACTTTAGCCAGGGAAAAGAATTTTAAAGGAAGGTTTCCCGCAGCCCGCATACCAAAAATCGACATCCACTACTATACCGAACTTCAAAAGATCGGCAATAACTTAAATCAATTGACGCGGTTGGCCAATAGCGGGAAATTGCCGCGAGAATTATTTGGACTTTTATTGAAGTTGCAACAGCGGCTTGACCTGACCATTAATAAAATCATTTATGATAGCCAGTCAAGTGATCGGTAAAAGCTTTATGGGTGCTTTGAATTACAATCTGAAGAAGCTATTTCTGCCGGACTGAAATCGGAGGGCCGAATTACTGTCTTCCAATTTCGCCACTACATGTAAAGGGGATTGCGAGGGAGGTTAAAATGATCAGAAGTTTGAGGCCGAATCTAAGGAGGTACGTTTATCATACCAGCCTAAACTTCCCCAAAGAAGATCAGGCGCAGTTGTCAAAAGAGAAACTATTATCCGTTGCACGGGATTACCTGGAGGCAATGGGATTCTCAAATAATCAATATTTGATATTTCTGCATCATGAGGCAGATCATCCCCACCTTCATCTATTGGTAAACCGGATTTGTTTCGACGGCAGTATCGTATCTGACAGCAATAACTTCAAAAGGAGTGAGGCTATAGTACGGGTATTAGAAAATCGGTATGGACTTACGCAGGTAAAGCAAGGTAAGTATATAGCAAAGTATCGGAATAACAATGTATCAACGAAACACGGTAACTCTATAACAATAGGACGGAGTAACCATATATCTCAGCGTGCACCATCGAAAAACGAAATTGAAATGTCTATAAGAACCGGCAAGGGTTCAAATAAGATGGTATTGCAAGAAACGCTGAAGCGGATTTTACAGCATCACGGACAAAACATACCTGATTTTATTAGACGGTGCGAAGCGGAAGGCATTAATCTCTTATTCAACCAGGCATCGACCGGGCGAATAAGTGGCATCACTTACTTCTACAATGATTTTAAATCGAAGGGACAAGCTTTAGGAGAACGTTTCAAGTGGGCAGAAATAATCAAATCAATCAACTATGAGCAAAATAGAGACAGCAAGGCAATTAGCGAAACAAACAGCCGGGCACTCGCAAAGTTCGGAGAGTTCGAATCAGCAAAGCAAAACGCAACCGCCAGAATTAGAACCAGAAATCATGAACTTTATACAAGCCGTTCAGAAGATTTTGAGTTTGACGGATGGGAACAAGGCGTTGTTGATGAAAATGGAAGAACAGATGAACCAGATCGAGCGGAAACATACGAAGGAATTGCGGTTAATGATCATACTTCTGCTGGTTCCGATGATTATCATAACGATAGGTTTGGTGGCTTTATTGATATTCAGATAATGGAAGACATTGACGATGAAGCCGTATTGGGCAAAAATCGGCGAAGGCATGGAAGAGGCCGGTAAGAATAGATTGCCCACTATTGGCGTTTAATTGAGTATATTTGATTATTATTACTAAGTAGCCTTATGGAAGTAATATTAGACAGCGAAAAAAAGCCCCGAGGAGTTTTCCTTCCCCTGGAAGAATGGGAAGCGTTGAAATATAGCATTAACAAGGCCAGCAACCTGTATAAGTTGATGGATGAGTTAAGCCATCCTGATATTTTCGAAATGACGCCGGAACAGTTCTCGCAATATATGCAGCCCGCATCCGCTAAAGTTGTAAAAAAGGCGCTCGATAACGGACTCTACGTATCATATCCTGCGGGCGCTGAACTGCCGGATAACTTTATCCACGAATACAAAAACGGGAAGAAAGTGTTAGTGGAAGTTGACCCCAATAGCGGGATGGAACGCTTCCTGAGAAATCTCTGAAAATATGCCCCAGTATTTAGTTGTGGCCGGCCCAAATGGTGCTGGCAAGAGTACGTTTTCTCAACATTTTTCCAGACCGGGTGCATTGATTTTCGATCCGGATGAGCAGAAGTATAAAGTCGAAAAACAATACCCTGATATTTCGCAGGAGGCACTGGAATCAGAGGTCACTCGTAAATACAATGCATTCGAGCTAAAGGCGCTTGGTTCGCAGCTCCATCTCACTGTTGAAACAAATTTGAGAAACGATTTTTTGGCAGACAGGGCGGAGTTTTTTCATGAACATGGTTATGAAACAAGGTTGATTTATATGCTCTTACCTGATTTATCGACTTCAATGGATCGGGTAAATCTTCGTGTAAAGCAGAAAGGACATTTCGTTGACGCAGATAGCATCAAGACAAATTTTGAGAAAGGGCTTGAAAACCTTGTTTCGATTGCTCATCGCTTTGACCAGCTGATGATTTTATCTGGCGCTAACACGAGCTTAGAAAAAACACAACCGCAGTTATTGCTTACTGTCAAAGACCAGAATATAGCACAAAAAGCTATTAATGTACCATTGTGGTGCCTGGATATTGTTCAGAATATTGAGGAATTATTTAGTTCTAATAACCTCACAAGAGGTAGAAGCAGGGATTGAGGCAATTGATTAAGCCGCCATTTTCTAATTTCGGTGGGCATTCCCCCGAGAATTATCGGGGTCCGGCTTTCCGCTATATCTTCTTCGAAGGATACGCTTCCAATCCGTAATGCAAAAATAAAATTTATAAAAAAGCGTATGTTTGAATACTAATCGGCTCCAACGCCGATTTTGTGATAAGGTTTCCTCTAAAAATAACGGATTATAACCAATATTTCCAGCTAGGTATCAGCAGCAAATAAATACTAGCTTTGTTAAAAGTTTCAGCTCCATTGTTATGATCCAAAACGACAAAGACTTAGTTATACATTATTTACGCGGTAACATTTCATGTGAAAAGCTATTAGCTGATTTTTCAGTTGACATCCGCACGGATAAGCAATATGTTATTTCTGAGTTGGAAAAAGCGATGGAAACGAATGATTCCGATTATTTGGACTTGGCAATTACACTTTTAGACATCTCAGGCATATCACTGGAATTTGTTGACATTTTGAATAAATTACTAATATATCCTAATCATTATAGGCATCAAGAAATAGCTAGAGATATTCAATTGCTAAAAAGCCCTACTAGCGTCGATTATATCGATAAGGTATTGAAAACCAATTTTAGCTTTCTGGAATATACTGCATCCGATTCTGATGCAATAGCCAAATGGTTTAGTTGGGCATTGTACAGTATAGGAACCAAGGAAGCGATTGACGTAATGAAGAAATATACCAATGTAATGGACGAGGGTATAAAAAATGAAATGCAATATAGATTGAAAAAAATGAATATTGAAAATACATGATGATTCCAGTCCGTTCATCATAATGACAGTGCTAGCCCTGCCAAAGTATTGTTTATAAGGGCATTGTTGTATTCAATTTGACAAGTTTCCTCTGCGTTCTTGTAGAACAAGCCTGGGTGCTATCTATAAGTTGAGATAGTGACAATTTAATCTGACAGTTACGATTAATTAACGCACGTAATAGAGATTAGCATTATGACAATCCAAGCAAAGATCATCAAAAACAAGATGGGCATATTGGAGCTTGCCGAGCATTTAGGTAACGTATCACAGGCCTGTAAAGTGATGGGCTATTCCCGTGATAGTTTCTACAGGTTCAAGGAACTTTACGAACAAGGTGGCGAACTGGCCTTACAAGAAATCAGCAGACGAAAACCGATCTTAAAGAACCGGGTAGAAGAGCATGTAGAAAAAGCCGTTGTTGAAATGGCTATAGACCAGCCGGCCTTAGGTCAGTTG
>NZ_QGHA01000022.1 GCF_003148845.1 Mucilaginibacter oryzae
AGGATACTTACTGACAGGGGCACGGAATATTGCGGGTCAAGAGAGCAGCATGAATTCCAGTTATACCTGGCCATCGAGGATATAGACCATACTAAAACAAAGGCTAAAAGTCCACAAACCAATGGAATCTGTGAGCGCTTCCACCGCACTATCCAGGATGAGTTCTATGCTATCGCTTTCCGAAAAAAGATCTATCGCAGCATAGCTGAACTGCAATTAGATTTGGACAGGTGGATGGATAATTACAACAATGAAAGGACGCATAGCGGTAAGTACTGTTTCGGCAAAACGCCGATGCAAACGCTGATCGATAGCATTCCTATGGCACAGGAAAAACTATTGGAGCGTCTCGCCGAAGACCAGATTCTTCAGAGCCCTCATAAAAAGGGCTCAGAAGAATCTGTGTCGATGCATTTAGACGAGAAAAAACTATATTCACAAATTCAATCTGACAACTTATAAAAACACACAACTGTCAGATCAAATAGTGGCTATTACACCTCCATAACTATTCAAAATGGACACGCAAACACATCAGAATCGTCAATAACGGTTGATAATAATTTCGTATAAGCTAACAGCGATATCGACAATTAACAATGGATAACTATTTATTATCGTAAAACGGGCAACCGTTCACTAAATGTATTTAATCTTTGGGTGCTTAATTTACCTGCGTTATATGTTTTACAAACCGCACCTAAATTCAAGCAGGTCTTGGGAACTCAGGCTCGCACCCATTTAAAGACAGCGTAAACCAAAATTTACCGTCTTCGCAGACTTCACTCACCACCCTATCTAACCGCCATGCTGCTTGACGATCCCCGCACAGGTATAAAGGCCTAAACCGAGCCCTGTTTGCAAGGCAAGATTTTTGGTATGGAAGTAACGTTGAATATAGGCGGTAGCTGATCGGGATGTATTCCAGCCCCCTTATCGCTAAAGCTGATCCGTACAATGTAGCCCGCCTTTTCGACACGAAACTGGATAACGCCGGTATTTAAGCATGTTTAACCACGTTTTCCTCGACGTTCGCCATCACTTGTTCAATCTTTCCTGCATCGTTGCGTACTTCGGTGGCCGGGTCGTCTTCAATAAGCGATTCAGGTTTAGCTGGTACGCTGAGTAAGTCAAAACAGTCCCTCATAAATTCCCCCAGCCGAAACACGGTCTTTTTCAGGGTTATTTTCGTACACCAAGGCGGCTCACATAAAACAGTTTGTTGGCCAGGTAGGCGAGCTTGCTGATGCTGCGGTTGGCCTGTTTGATCGTCGTGTCTTGCAAAGGCAACGTTTCATTACCCTGGTGGGTATGCCGTATCTCCACGCCAGCTTTTAAGGCAGTAACGCGCGTCCTCATCTGATGGCTGGCAATGGTGATAAACTCATCTCTTTTCTGCAGCAGCGAAGATTATGCTACCAAAATTCATTCTGCTCCATCACCACACCGCTAAGTTTTTAAATAGCCTTTGTTCTTTCTCAATCATTTTCCGCAGCTCCGTATCAATAAGACGCAAGGTGCCAAGTACGTAGCCATCTGTTGCCACTATTTGCTCACCCGTATAATACCGAATCTTCAGGGAATCTCCGGTTTAACCTCGCTGACAAAAATGTACTCCCGTTTTGGGAATGCAGTTTTCGTGCCCTCATTTAACCAGTTTTTACAATTAATAAGTGTTTAAGAATTACGAATAATGCTCTGAAGCCAATTCATTTATTGACAAGCAATTTCAAGTTCTTCCATAGATTTCCATTCGATGCATTTTTCAGGAGGGCTTGCAGCATGGTCAATGAGGCACGACAACAACCGTTCAACCCGATTAAAAAAATCCGGGTTTGTGCTCAACTGTTGCAAAGCGTTATAAGGCTTCTCATTTTTTATATCTTCATCAAAGTATGCTGTCTCAAAAGTCGTAATGGAAGAAAGTAATCTTACTTTAACCCCTTCGGGCTTCAGTTGTACTTCGTTTAGGATATTTTCATTAATCTTCCAGGCCGGGTTAGCATTGCCATTGCTTGCCAGTTTCGAATCAGCATCATGAAGAATAGCATAATCAGCCCCGAACTGGTTCAAAACCTTAATCATAGAAATGATGGTAGCTTTACCCCTGGCTCTTATGATATGAATGTCTTTATATGCTTCAGGCTTCTTTTGTATGACATACTTTAAGGCCGTAAACTCTGTGTCCCCCTCTACGATAATGGTTTTACCTCCGAAGAAAAACTCCGCGACGTAAGGGTCGAAAATGTTTAATAATTTGAGGTTTAATTTATCATCCGGACTTAATTTTAAGCGATCGGGTCTGTAAACAGTTGTGCCGACGATAGAATCATCTGCTTTACGTTCTACTTTTACAATGGTTGTGTTATCCTTGGAAAGGTCAATAAAAATAGGCGAATGGGTAGTCACCATTACCTGCCAATGGTGATTTGGTAAATTGTACAGCACATTACAGGCCTCCCGGATGGCGTTTGGATGTAAACAAATTTCAGGCTCATCTAATAACAACAAATGCGGACGAGCCGGTGTTCCATCGTCGTTCTTCTTTGATTTCGTTTCTGAAATATATTTCAATGCCGACCAGAGCAATGTTCGCCTGGCACCGCTTCCTTGTTTTTCTATACTGCTCATGTAACCGTCTTCGGGTCCCATCAACAATTGCGCCTCACCTTTAAATAAACTGATTGTTTTATCAATTCCATCAGTCGTCCTCGGATCGAAGTCAACTTTATAATTAGGAAAGACCCGGCCGATCATCCGCGACAACTCCTGGTTGATTTCCTTTATTTCGCTCTCAGCTTCGGCGACTATAACATGCTGAAGCGTTTCGACCTGTTTTAATAATGAATTATACACGCTCTCCTGATCCTCAAATCCTTTATGTTGCTTTACTTTATCGTCAAGTACCTTTTTAAGGAGTTTCTTAATTTCTTCCGCCTGTTTTGCGGGATCATCAAACGCATCAACCCGGTGTGGTTCGGGTCTCCGGGAATTAGCAACATTGGGCGCGCCCCAGGGAACTTTTTCGCTCCACGTATTCTTCTTTGAGTCCCATCCCTGCCTTTTAGAATGCTTTCCTGGTTCCGACCATGTAAATTTCTCTCGTACTAATCTTTCCCCCTGATCTGTCATGGAGATCCATTCTTCCCCGGGCGCGTTGTCAAATACGACAGTTTGAATTTCAATCTCAGGCAGCTCATCTAAATTCACTTCACCCCGTGGAAAATCATCAATGGAGAGTATCCCGCTACTCGAGCCCTGGCACATGGCAACTTCATAGGCCTTTAATATGGTGCTTTTACCGACATTGTTTCCTCCAACCAAGACTACGATGTCATCAAGATCTATCTCGACCGGCTTATTGCCAATAGCCCGAAAGTTTTTAATAATGAGTTTGGTAAGTCTTGGTCTGTTTATCGCTGGATTACCGGAATCCAGGGACACTTCTTCAGTTGCTGCAGCCTTTGCTTTTGCCATTGTTATAAAGTTTATTTTATTGATTTATTTTAACCTAACAGCTATATCGAACACCTCCATGCTTTAGTAAGTTAATAGCCATAAAAGGATTTACGTCTTATACCGGCTGTAACATCATAGGATTTAATGGCAGCGTTTATTTCGGTGCTCATTTCGGTCTTCCCATTGTAGACGAACTCCGTCGGTTTGCCGTCGTCACCAACTATAGCGGTCAAATCCGAAACCGGTATTTCGGTCGAATGGAGGATAAAGCCAAATTCGTCGATAAATTCTACGGTGATCCGCCCGGGCTGGTAATTATCACGCAAGTCGTTCAACCCTTGCACTTTCAATGTATAGTATAAATAGTTGCCCCTGTACAAGGCTTTGAGTGTTGTATAGGCCCCCTTTTTAACAAAGCTCAGGGAAGCCGAACCTAAATCCCGTTGTTTAGGTTTTGAGATCTCGAACTTTTTTATCTCTTTGGCATTCAGATCGCCAATCTCCCTTAATTCGTTATCGATCAGTTTATAGATCTTATCGCCGTGAATAAAAGTGTTCTCCGCGATCTGGGTATTATTGTTAGCACATGATGACAGCGCAACCATGAGGAGTGCAAAAATGTGGGTAAGTTTAATATTCATTGTATGTTCTAAATTGGTTGATTTTTAATAATTACCTCGGTAACAGGAGCCCGAAAAAGCTTGTTAAGTAATTGTTCTTTTTTACTACAACGTGTTACAAATCTCTGATCCGTTTTATTCAACGGGTCGGTCGCTAACCACCTTCCAGGTGGCAAAGCGTCAGCCCGGTTTGCTTTGCGTCGTTCACGCTGATCTTTATGATGCGATGTTGACAATTACGTAAGCCTATACAGTTAATCCGCAGATGATATCTTATTGCGGTTGGGCTTTCGCAAACGTAAACAAACCCAGGTGCAGCGCGACCTGGACCGCCAATATCCTTTAACAGGAACAGGGTTAAAAAAAGAACCGGTATTATTATATAAATGCAAAGCTTTAAATACTTTATGGGGATATGTTCCCAAAGGGTTTGGGGAATGGCTCCAATATGAGTTATGATGGCCCGGACTCCTTTTTTTTCTGTCACTTTCGAAATGTAATTCGAGTACGGCCGGTTTGCGAAATCGGTTAACCAGGCCAGTAGTTCGATCTGCTTTTCTTCCGGGTTTTGTGTCCTCCCTTTTAAAAAATAGTTCACTGGCCGGAAAATGTCAGCATCAGCCTTATTGATTGCATCTATATAGGCGTCCGGATCTGACTGTCGCTCAAAGAATGAAATCAGCACGTTCTCATCTATGCGCAGAAACCGTTCTTTACAGGCAGAAAGCGCATGTTCTTTTAAATTAACCACTGTGGGAAAAGCAAGCTTCAGCGGCAGTTTGCCCGACGCTTTTTGCTTCTCGTAATCCCGGAGCACCGCGGTCCTATACTCTTCAAACCGGTACGCCATGACAATTAAACTTTAACTTTCTCCAGTCGTTGTATCACCGCGAGCAATGCATCCAGGTGGGCGTAGATTTCATCTACGGACTGGATCTCGTGGCGGACCTCTTTCTTGGCTTCATCCAGTACGACGAGGTATTTCCTGCCTGTTCCGAGGTAAAGCCGGCAGATGGTTTTGCGGTTGTTATCATCGAGGAGGATGGCGAAGTAGGATAGGGCGTCGCGGTAGGTGATGCGGTTGGCGCCTACGTGCTGCCGGAGCATGGATTTAACGATATAGAAGCCTTCGAGTTCTTCTTCGGTGGTAATAATACCGGTTTGCGGTTCGGCTACGGCTTCTTCCATTTTCACGGCTTCGGCGACTTCGATCTGCTTTTCCTGGTTCAGCGCGGATTTCAGCCGTTCGCTGATCGCATCGCTGACCAGGAGGTTAAGGGAACGCTTCACGATCGGGGTAAACTGTTCCTTCACCTTGGTTGTGATCACCCCGGAGTAAACTTGTTTGGTCAGGAAGGTTACAAACGCTTCCGAGGGCAGGATCATCTCTTTATTCAGCAGGCCTTTCAGTTCATTCAGGTATTTAAGCTCGCTGGCGGTATTGGTGATGCTCTCCACATCGAAATACGACTTATGGAATTTCTTGAGTTCGACGATCTCCGTTTCTTTGATTTCGGTGATATTGAACTCGAAGAAAGGGGTTGCGTCCATCTTGTTCTTTTCGACAAGATCGGTGTAGAAGCGGTAGGTCAACCCGTTGGTCAGTAAACCGAACTTCGCCTTGGTGGTGTGGAAATACCTAAACAGCTGGGAATTGTGCGGATCGAGGTCTTCGAGGTGGTGCTTGCACTCGATGAGGATGGCGGGTTCTCCGTCCTTCATAATGGCGTAGTCCACTTTCTCCCCTTTTTTGATGCCGATATCGGCGATAAATTCGGGGTTGACCTCGAAGGGGTTGAATACATCGTAGCCCAATACCTGTATGAAAGGCATAATGAGGGCGTTCTTGGTGGCTTCCTCGGTCTTGAGCTGGGGCAGCATCTTTTCGACGCGGGAAGCTAATTGTAATATCTGGTCTTTAAAATCCATGATCATATTAAGTTTTAGCTATGACAAAATTTATTAATTAATTCCCGGGCACTTTTCATCAGCCTGATTGATTTTAGCCTTCGGCTTAGCCTATAGACATCCTTGCCTGTAGGTTGCCGATCTGACCCAGAAAGCTTGCGAAATCGTCCATCGCGCCTTTTTTCGAGGTGGAGATTATTTCATAAATCCCGGTATCCGAGGTCATTGTATATTCGGAATAAGCACAAACGGGGATCTGACGGTTATTGTTAAAGCGTCTGTCGGGTCCTCCGCGCTTATTGACATACCGCCAGGTTTGATCTATTACCTGTGTGTCCGGCGGCAGCCACTCATTTTCAATAAAACGCGTCGTATACCCGGTTATCCGCAGGTTTTTATAAAACACTGCCGCGAATGTGTTTCCTTCCTTGATCAGCAGCCTTTCCGGCAGAAAATAAAATTCCAGGTTGCTCAGTTTAAGGCAGGGGGTGGATACGTTGGTGATGAAATATGGAAGCGGGGGTTTATGGGCGAACACACCCCGCAATGATGTCCGTTTGATGAGCTTACCCGCTCCGGCATTCCGTTTATAATCACTGGTTTGTTGTGCATTCAGATATTGCCAGATCTTTGCTGAACCGGAAAACCGGGCGAAATGAGTACCAAACTGCTCATAAACCTGGCGAAACTGCGGATCCATGTCGTAATGCAGTTCCATCTCAAAGCGCTCTTTGTCCAGCCTCCTCAACCAGTGGATAAGTACCGTAAAAACAAGGATGCCAACCAGGAACTCATAAGCGGCATATGGATTGGCCAGGAATACCTGCGTTTCTGCAACCTCTTCCAATGGCACATGATCGATACGCACAAAACGCCGGTTGATATATCCGGTAGAATCACGAAAGCCCACACCAACCCATTTTGTATGGGTTGAATCGGTCAAACGAAAAGCTTCGTCGTAAACTGCCGCTCTGACAATGTCAGAACCGGCATCCGCGCGTTTCCGGATGTTTGCACCTTCATAGGAGGTCACCGTAACAGACATACTATCCCTTGCAGGCCGCCTGACCACAGTCCGGCTGCCAAAAGAAGTAAAGAGCATGACGGTAATAAAAATCAGGAGCGGTAGCATACCCAGCCAGTTCACATAAGATATCAGGCCTGCTTTCCGGGTTAGTTCGGAAACGAAGTCCATAGAATCCGTATCTGTCAGTTGCCCGATATCTGCTGAAGCGATACGATGGCCTTCGTCAATTCCAGCGGGTAATACCTGATGCTTTCCAGGTGCCCCTGCCGATGCTGTTCCCTGTAACCGCCTCCGGTAAGTAATACCATGCGCACTCAGGCTGACGAAGGTGCCTTTGGGGCCAACGTTAACGCGGGCCCCTTTTACTCCCATAGAATAACTGATACCGCTTTTAGAAAAATTGACCCGGAAAGGTCCCGATCCGAAGGACTTACGATATGACCAGCTCATATTTGATAAGGTTTAGGTTGTTCATTCATAAGTTCAGGATTGAATTTTGCTGACCCCAAGGAAATTAAGGATGATCTGCTCAGCCTCTCCTGCGGAATTAGCGTACGGATGCAGTTCGAAGCGCTTTACCCTGGATTGCTCCAGCCAGTCCGTCCAGAAAAGTTTCATGATTTCCATATCGGTCGGCTGAACGGTCGCACTGCCCCCTTTCGACATCGACCGGTCATAAAGCTCCATGACCAGCACCTCCAGGTTTTTCAGGTTCTCATTATTGACCGGCCTGATCCGGAACGATCTGTTTTTCCTGAAAAAAACTTTTATATCATTTTCACCGGAGGCCAAGAATGCCTTTCTGAAATCGTTTATTGTTTTCTGGCTCAGATCAAAACCTTTCCCGAATATTCCCGCTTCGATGTAGCCGTCTGTTGTCAAAACCAATACGTTGCGATAAGTATTCACCACCGTCAGTTCCTCATCCTTCCTGGGGGCCTCGGCCGGGAGCACACGTTTGTCATCGATTCCCTGGTTGAAGTAAGTCCAGATATCTGCGCCGAAATTCTTGCTGGCGGCCGCCTGATTGATCCGCGTGAACTCTGCCGACATTTTCGCGATATCCTGTTTTAAAGTAGGCTTGGCAGGTACTTTGTTTAAGATATAGCTTATACGTTCGATCTGGTTTGGGAAACGCCCGAAATCAATGAAGAGCTTGTCTGTATGTACAGCGTACTCGGAGATCAGCCCTTTATTGACAAAATCCACAAGCAGTTTGTCTTTTTGGTTCTCCGACCGGCGGGTGCGCAGAATCTGCGGGTACAGGTCACCGGTTATAATGTTCAGGATCTGTACATCGTTGAGCGGCCGCTTGTATAAGTTAGGATTGACCCGGTTGGACAGATCCGGCGCAAACGTGATGTTGTAATGGGTGATCACATAATTCTTTTTTGACGGAGCGGCCGGCTCTTTTTCGCTTTTTAGGGGGCTGCTGCAGTTCAGCGAAAGCAGCGCGATAAGCCCTGAAATGATAAACTTATTCACCTGTGTTTAATTTTACCCTCTTGTCGAGTTTGTTCAGATTCAGTTTTTCGTTCTGCCAGGCAAGCGCTACGCCTGCTGCCTCGGAAGTTTTTAAGGATGCTTTTGCGATGGCGTATTCATTAAACAGAAAATCATTCCAGCCCTCCAGAAAAACATTGATACGGTCCTTCAGTGCGTCAACCGAAATCGGCAGGTTATCTGACTGGATATGCACTGTATAAATGGCTGCGATCTGGTCAATGATGTTGCTGTCCGTGATCAGCTGGCTTTTTTTCTTTTGCAGGTTCTGGTTTAGCAGTACAGGCAAACCCGCCAGCTCGTTTTCACTGCGTTTAATATCAGCTTTAAACTGGATGATCTTCTTTTCCAAAGCGGAGACATCCTCTTTGAGCTGCATTATCTTTTCATTGTTAAGGTTGATTTCTTCCCGCAGGTGTGAAATAAGCAACTGATTACGCTGCATTGAAATGTCAGGGTTCCGGTCTTCGAAAACCCCCATCAGCTTTTTAAAAGCGAGCTTGAACAGCAAAAGACCAAATGCGCCGAAAACAAATACGAGGTAGAAATTAGTATCTGTAAAAGCCATCCCATTCCGCCAGGCATCCGTGACGTTCCCCCGTGCGAAGTTGACCTCATAAACCGCCTGCGTAACTTTGAAAGCAACAGCCCCGTCCAGCAGGATAATGCCGAAAATGAACCCGGCGATGACAGCCCACTTGTTGGTCAGAAAACGATCGATGACGGCAAAAGCGAGCGGTATGATCACAAACAGAAAAATAAAGAGTGGTGCGGTACCGCTTTTATGAAGCGCTTTGCCCATCGCGTCCGGATTAAAGATCTGGGCAGCGGCAATTGGCATGCCCTGCGCTTCTGCCTCCTTAGCGTCAGCGACACTGAACAGTAAAATATAAGCCGCAGAGGAATAAAAAACGATCAGGTAGACCAGCAGCGCAAGATTGAATATAGCCGTAGGAATAAAATCAAACCATTTGAACTTTGGTTTGATAAATTCCCGCTCCGACAGTTTGATCTGCTGATCGAGCTCCGAATTCTTGTTTTCGAGAAAGGGGATTCTGACAAGTTTCAGGTCTTCGATGTCCTTTGAAGCAACGTCCGCTTCCACTTCCAATCCGGTACGCCTGGTTTCGAGGTTCGACTTACTGATCTCGTGCTCCCGCTGCAGGAAATCAATCTGGAGTTCACAATTTTTTGCCAGGAGGTCGAGGTTTTTGACGCGGTGTTCCTCGATCTTGGTCAATAAGCGTTTCTTTTTATCGTCGATCACATCAATGTCGTTGATAAAAACAGAATACAGCGTATCAAAAGCCTTATGCAATACCTGGTGGTCGCCATTGTTGGCACTGCACCGTTCATATCCCTGTTCCCGCAATAGCCGCCTGTCGAAACTGCCGACTTCAGCTGCGATCATCGAATCCAGCACCTTTTCGAACTCCGCGCCAACCTTTGCCGGAACTTCGATGGGAATCCCCCTGGGTCTTTCATTTTTGGCAACAGGAGATCGCCCGTCACCAGTCTCCCCTTTTACCTCTTCAATTTTCTTTTTTATAGCGTCAAAATTCTCAATCAGTGAGGCTACGGTTTCCTGGTGGTTTGTACTAATGATACTTTCATGGTTGTTTTTCCGGGCATTCACCGTCCAGTTATAAGAACCGTGCAGCGCGATCCGTTTATCGATCACACAGAACTTCTGGTTCATGATGCCGTAACCGATATTTTTGATCTTATGGACAATGGCCCCTTTTGAACTCAAAAGGCTAAAATCCAGCTTTTCATTTTCCTGATTATCAGCAACAATGATTTCGAGGTGAATACCTTCGGATAGTTTGGTGACCAGGATATTAAAGAGATCTTCATCCGTAAACCAGGCCGTTGCGATAAGGATCTCGAATTCTGCTTTGAGCAACTCTGTCTGTATCCTGGCGTAAATGTCCTTGTTATCGTTGATAACCTGTTGATCGATCAGCTCCATTGATATTAGAGATTTGAATTTTATAATGTATCATCTGCCCCGGAAAGCTTTTCCTCCGGGCCGCAAAAACGTTATTGCTTACCTTCCCGTAGGTCATCATAAGCTGTTAACACAATGCCCAGGCCTCTGCAATGTACTTTGTAATATATTTCCCTGCATTTGAACTGGCATCCGAACCGATGTGGCTAAACCTTTACATCCCTTAACGAATAAGAGCAAGTGAAAATAATTTCATCTCTTTCATTGCCAGGTATTGACAATCGTTTACAACTTCGTCAATATCCGTAAGGCGGAATCAGCAATCGCAGCATATTATCCTTTATTACAATCCGGCGAACAAAAGGCGCAGCCATCTGCTGTCGGGTAGGTTTCCTTTGCTTCGGTAACGGCTCCTCTGCAGGAAGCGAAAGCACCCAAATGTTTCCGGTGCTGCGGTGCGGGCAGGAACGAACAATCTTCATGATGTACCTCGTGGTCACCATTTGTCTGGGCGTTGGTGTTTACATAATAGGTTTTCATAACCAGGTTTGTTAATTAGTGTCGATTCAAAATTAGTTTAGAAACTGAGGCCGTTTTTACGGGAAACCGTAAAAAGCCACGACGTTCAAACTGCGCCGGTGCCTTCGGTAAATAGGCATCAGAAGCCCCGGCACGGCCCTCTTAGGAAAAAACAGTATCAATAAATTAAAAAAAGCTGCAGAAGACAGATCTTAGCACTTGCCTGGTTATCAGTTCACAGGCAAACATTTTGATGCGGTGTACCGCAGGGAAATTCAAACAGGCTAACAGTTAAGGCTTCGCAGTTGTTACGACCTTGTGGAGTTGCCCAACTTTGTTGGGGAGGCTGTGGTTACAGCCGGACGCGGTAAGTTTAACGCCGCCGGTCAAATCAAAGCGTAAGGAAGGAATGAGCATAATTATCCAAAAAAATTAGTCAATTCCCATCCAATGAAATTGACCTTAATTCAACACTCAAAAAGTAGCTGAATGATGAAGGTAAATTAAGCTATAAAAAAGAACTTATTTGCTTGTCTATGAGCTACAGCATCGGAGCATGCGCTTATTTAAGGAGTGTTATAGGAAATGAGATTAAAAGGATTATACAGGATATTGGATATTCCGGCATACTTGACCATGATCCTCCGTGCTCATTTGAGCAACGGGTTGTGTTAATGAATATTTAATTAAAGTATCTAATTCAGGCGGATAGCATGATCAACGTGTATCGGAACGCCCTGAACTCTTCTCCGGAACACATTGGTCAACGAGTCCGGAATTTCCATACAAGACTATTTTTCGACGGACATTATACCTATAGCAGAAATCCGGGCTAGTATGTTAGTTGAGTACGAAAGATACCTTTAGAAAAGAAAGGGAAATCATCACGCCTGACCAATTCAAAAGGCCAACTCCACGAATTGTGAAAGGCAGCGAAGTTAATCTCCGAAAAATTGCGGCCCGTGAGTTGCTGGGTACGCCTGAAGTCTATTTGGGGATCAATAAATGCCATTGTACGATTGACCTTTCGATAATGTTCTTCGTTTTATATATTTAATTATTTGAATTTTAAATAATTCCTTTGGTTAAGTTTGCTGCTTAACAACTAAACCAATCATAAAGTGAGCAAATTTTCTGAAACCGGCATTAGGGAAGTAAGCACTTCATTTTCAAATGAAATTATTGAGAACGCAAAATATAGCTGGAAAGCTTTTGTTTCTTCAATTCAGGAATATCCTGATACATACGAGGGCAAGGGAATTGTGATTTGTGCTGGTGGAGTGAAATACATCACTTGCGCATGGGTATTGATTTCAATGTTAAGATATCAGAAATGTAAATTGCCGATAGAGCTTTGGTATGCAGGAAATGAAGTTTCCCAGGAAATGATGAGTGAGTTAGCCAAATTTGATGTAGAATGCAAAAACATCTATGGGTTTGTTAAAGAAGCCAGTGGCGTTGCTATGAAACCCTTGGCTATCCTTTACAGTAAATTCAAGGAAGTTTTGTTTTTAGACGCGGACAATATTACGGCCAATGACCCCTCTTATATTTTTGAAGATTCAAATTATAAAAAACATGGAACGATTTTTTGGCCAGACTTTTGGAAAACGCCAAAAAACAACCCCATTTGGGATATCCTGGAGGTGCCTTTTTTGGAAACTGCGGAGCAGGAAAGCGGTCAAATATTAATCAATAAAAGCCTTTGTTGGAGAGAACTGAATCTATGTATCTACTTAAATTTGCATTCTCATATTTATTATAAACTGCTGTATGGCGATAAGGATACATTCAAATTTGCATGGCTTGCCTTAAAAACTGAATATTATATGATAGCAACTGATACTGCAAGTTGTGGATATCAAGGAAAGAATGAAGTATTTAATGGAATTACAATGGTGCAACATGACCCCCTTGGCAACATTCTTTTCTTACACAGGAATTTAATAAAGTGGGATGTTACGTTTAACACAGAAATGTTCTGGGATAAAATTAAAAAGTTCAAGGAGGACTCTACTTCGCGGAAATATTACTTGAGGACCGGAGAAAAGTTCCATATAGCAATTGATATTGATGGAGAAACTGAGTTGCTTGATTTTAGAATAAAATTCCCAAAACTTGAAAAAAAATGTTTGTATTTTTTGAATAAACTTCGAAGATCGGGGTTTTATCAGCGGTTTCTTTTATTTGAATATATGAAAACAAACCGGCTTTCTAATGGCTGATTTAAAAACGAACAGCGATTAGCTCACAATAAGCAATCTACAACTTTACAAAACACTGCAAATCAACGGCTTTCTGCAACAGGTAGCCAGGAATGGATCCAATAATGTATCATGGGTACCTCCACTTCGCGTGGAGGCATTTGCCTTATTTCTAAATAATCGTACAAAAAAACCTCTTTCACTAATTTTATCGACTGTCTGGTTCTTTGTTTATGAAAATAGAAAACCTCCCTCATCCTAAACGGTCCGGAATAGTGAGGTGTAGGCATTGAGTCCCTAAAATTATTGGAAAAGATATCCACGATATTGTCTAACAGACAATTAAAAAAAAATTCACCGGGAAGAGCAGAGAAAGCTTCCGGGGCCAATGTTTGATTAATTGGGTCCTGAATTAAAAAGCCCAACGGATTAGAATCACATAAATAGAGGAACCTTCCTTTATTTAATAGTTCAATATCCCAGTCAAAGTAATAGCCTCCAAAATAATGCACTATTGCATACCTGGCTAAATCCGCAACCTCGGCATGATTTCTCGCGTTCTCGATTGCTCCGAGCGTGAAAGCATAATGCTTTTTCATGAAATCCAGGATCTTATTGTCATCCCAAATCATAATTTCAAAACCAACATCGTTTAAGACAGACCATGAATAGATACATTTTTTTATTAGAAAATTAGCCTTAGGCCCGACTATAATATGAATAATCTTTGGTACCATTTTAATAAGAATCAGTTTTATAAAATCGATAAGGTTTCAATTATGTTACAGAATAACAGGCGAAAGTCACTATCTTTTCGTTACATATTTTAAATTGTCAAAAAGCCTTTCGATCAACCGGCGATCATTGGTGATTATTTCAGCCGAACCCTTAGATTCGGCCTTAAAATCGAGTTTCGCCCCATAATTAGTTTTTAGTTGTTTTGGGAAATCAACTAAAACCATGTAAGTTTCCATTTCGTTTTTTTCCGATCTTTCAACGCTTGTTGTTAACGAAATTGATTTCACCCGACCGACGATTGAACCATATTCCATGTACGGATAGTTGTCCAGCTTAATAACAACTTCTTGTCCCCGTTTTACTTTCCCACTTCCCTGTGCAGGTAAAATAAGTTGGCCAAATGCTTTTTCTTCTTTCGGCACAACGGTAAAAACCTGTTCACCTGTTTGAACAAACTGGTTTTCACTATAAAATTTCAAGAACTGGACTCTTCCTGTAAAAGGGGATTTAAAGACATATCTCTGTTCCCAGCTTTTGATGTTGTCCACCAAGTCATTGTAAGAAGAGATCAATGCAATTCGCAATTCTTTTTCCTTCTCGGGTTTCTGTATGCCCAACTCCCGTAATTTGCTTTCCGTTTGCTGTAGCGTTTGTTTGGCATTTATCAAGTTATTATAGGCATTCTGCAGTGCATCTTTGCTTGTTAAATAACTCATTTGAGACTTGTCCATTTCCGATTCGCTAATTACTTTATTGGTAAAAAGTATGGAATCACGTGAATAAAACTTGTGTGAATAGTCGAGGCTTTTTTTCACCATTGTTATACGCTCTAATGCCACCGAAACAGCCTTTTGTTGTTCCCTTTCAAGCTCTTTATAACTTTCTCCCTGTTTATCAAATAACTTGTCGTCCTTATAATTCATAAATTCCTGAAGACTATTTGCAAAAGCATAATACTTCGCGTTAAGTTCGCCCATGGAAAAATTATAAGGCAACTCGCTATAGATTTTCCGGATGTCGCCGCTATTAGGATTATAAAATTTCAGTAAACTATCAACGAAGATCACACTTCGGAGATTAGTTGGGTTTTCAATATAGGCTATTACCGAACCCTCCTTAACCCAATCCATTGATTTTATATGGTTTAACTTAATTTTCCCATTACTGTTGGCTATCAATTTCAGGGGCGCTACGTTAGCGTTTATAGTAATCCGGCCGACAACAATATCCGGATACCGTACTATCCAGCCAAATACGAACATAAATATGAAAAGAAGCAAAACTATCATGCTAACCAAAACGCCGAACCGGGTTGGCATCCGCTCAATGATACTCTGTACTTCTTCCGTACGTTCGTCGGCTTGTTTTAATTTTTCATCTGTCATTAGTTTTATGATAAGGTGGAAGAAAGGATTTACTCAAACAATGTCTGGTTTTTAGTTATAATTTCTAGTTCTCGGTAACTGATATTAATGGGCTTGGCTTAATTTCATTCGTTAGGTCGATTTGAGATTGAACCAGTTGAAAATATCTTTCTTTTCGTTCCATCAAGCTATCATGAGTACCGATTTCTACCACCATGCCGTTCTGCATTACGATAATTTGATCTGCTTTTCGGATAGTGCTTAAACGATGAGCGACTACGATCACTGTCTTATCTTTAAAAACATTGTCGAGGGCGGCCACGATTTTCTGCTCGTTTATTGTGTCTAAGCTGTTCGTAGCTTCGTCAAAAAAAAGATAATCAGGGTCTTTATAAAGTGCGCGGGCAATCAATATCCTTTGTTTTTGCCCACCACTGAGTCCTCTTCCCTGCTCCCCCATCATGGTCAAATAACCCAGCGGCAGCTGTTCAATTTCCTGGGCAATATTGGCGGTGTGCAATGCTTTTTTTAACTTCTCATAGTCAACCTTTTCATCGTCCAGCACGATATTGTTCATGATAGTATCGTTAAAAATTTTGCCATCTTGCATTACAGCTCCGCATTTATTACGCCACTGTCTAAGACTAATGTTATTAATATTCATGTTGCCGATCATGATTTCGCCATAACTTGGTTTATATAGACGAAGCAATAGTTTTAGCAATGTCGATTTGCCACTCCCGCTATCCCCGACAATGGCCGTAACTTTTCCTTCAGGAATTACAAGTTGTATACCATGGAGTACGATCCTTCCTTTCGGGGTATATTGAAAGGCAACATTATTGATGGTTAGATTCTTATTCTCGGGAATATCTACGTTATTGGTGCCTACATTATCGTGCTCATCTTCCAATTGATGGATTTCGTTCAATCGTAAAAAACTGATTTTGGCAAATTGGAATCCAATGATAAATTGAATAAATTGAACCACCGGGCCATTTAGCAGGCCGATAATAAACTGTATCGATATCATTACACCAAAGGTAATTTCACCGTTGATTACTGCTTTGGCACAGTAAAAGGTAATAAATAGGTTTTTTAAGCTGTCTATAAACTGAGCTCCAACGTTCTGAGTGTTTGTTATACTCAATACACGCAGGTTTATCTGATATAGTCTGGCTTGTATATCCTCCCACTTCCAACGCCTGTGTTTTTCATAATTGTTGATCTTGATATCTTGTATACTGTCAATAGTTTCCACCCAGTAGCTTTGATTTTTGCTCACGAGACCAAAATACTCCCAATCCAATTTTTTTCGGACGTTTAGAAAGGCCATAACCCACCCCACGTAAACTAAACTCCCGGTAAGGAAAATATAAAAAATAACGGGATTGTAGATAAACATGATGATACCAAAGACAGCAAAGGTAAATGTGGAGAAAATCATATTTAAGGAATTGGTCATAATAAAACTGCGAATTCTCTCATGATCCTGCGCCCTCTGCAAAATATCACCGGTCATTTTGTTCTCAAAAAAAGTAATAGGCAAACGCATGAGTTTTATTAAATAATCAGATATCAGAGAGATATTGATCCGGCTGGTTACATGTAACAGAATCCAATCCCTGACAATATTGCTTAATAAGATACTTATAATAATTGCCACATTAGCAAGCAGAACAATATTGATAAAATCAATGTCATGGGTCTGTATTCCAATGTCAATTACCGCTTTACTAATGAACGGCAATAGTCCTTGTAAAATGGTGACCAGTAACATAACCACAAAGAGGCTTGCAAAACTCTTCCGGTAAGGTTTAAAATAGCTAAAGAAATTTTCAAAGGTTTTGCGGCGTTCTATTTTTTCATTACCCTGGCGCTGATAAAAATCTGCCTGGGGCTCTACCGCCATTAAAATACCTTTATCGCTGCCCGCTTTGACCCATTTATCTGCAAACTCCTGTACAGTATACTTAATATAACCCTTGGCCGGATCTGATACATGAATTATGCCGTTGAACTTCCTTCCTGATTCTACGCCTCGGCTTTTTCTTTTGAAACGTTTAGCCTCCGCTTTGTATACTACTACAAAGTGACTATCGGCCCAATGGACAATGGCAGGCAAGGGGACTTTTAATAATAGGTCTTCCATATTGCATTTTAAAGAGAGCGTACGAAGACCGATTTCTTCTCCCGCATGGCTTAGGTCAAGAAAAGATATGCCCTCCTTGGTTTGTCCACACTTATCCCGCAGGTATTGCAGACTATAAAATTTCCCGTAATGCTTAGCAATCATCTTTAAGCAGGAAGGACCGCAGTCCATGAAGTCCAATTGCCTGTCGTTCGGAAATTTCTTACGTAACATAGAATTAGTATTCAGGTTAAGGTTAAGTGCTACCAAGGTAGTTTTTTTTATAATAATACATTTTAAATTTTGAAAATTAAATATTTTTATTTTTCTTTATAGGTAATTATAAACTAACCGTTTACCTTAAAATCAAAAAAATGAAAAAACCGAATCACAAAGGAAAGCTTGCATTTGAAATGTTGGAAAAAGAAATGGAAGGCGTACTCATCCAGGAAATGGAACAACTTAAGGGAGGCGCTGGTCTTGGCGGCCCCAACGATTGTGTGTTTCAATCTATAGGTTTTATAGAGAATAAATCCGTTCAGCAAATCCAGGATGAATATGTAACTTATTACAACCATGCCGTGGATGTTAAATATGGTGCAGCCTCAGGCGCCAGCTTACATATCAGCGGTAACTTTTCGGGCTACCTCGGTGTCCAGGAAGAATTTGTCAGCGGATTTTTCATGCAATATGGGTTGCACTCGGGTTATACAAGCACCGCCCCTGTAGGCCAGTACTCTTCAGGTACTCAGGGAATTCTTCTTCTTTCAACGTCCGGAAACTCAGGCCATGCAATTGATATTTTAGGCATGGAAAGCTCTGGCACTTATAAAACCTACGATCCTCAAACCTGCACTTTTGGGACCGTGTCTAAGAACGATCCAAGTATATTTGGCACATATGGCAGATAACACTCGCCATATCTACGCCTCATTGGTATAAAATTCCAAATTTCATACGAAATAGATTTTCATCGTCCATAGTAGTTCTATGCAATCTGCATAGAACTACATTTCTCACCCAACTTGAAAAATAGAATATATTGCCTGATACCCGCGTTAACGATACTGTTTTTTACTTCCGTTTCCGCCTTATCACAAACAATTGGCGAAAAATATGACCTTAATTTCAACGATGTTGTCCCCTGCAATCATTCCTGGATATCCTCTAAGTTTAATTGTATTTTTTTTAAGGACGAAACAACCATCATACAAGGTAAGCCTGCTGTTAAACTTTCATATAAGAATTTTGACCAGGGAAACACTATGCGCTTTAACCTCTCAAAAACGCTTATACTCCCGGTTACCCTAACCGGTGAAACATATGATATTTCTATAGTTTCCAAAGATGATGTCAGCCAGGATGTTTGGTTTAAGGTCACAGCTCTTGATCAGGATGCTATTGAGAAGCGTTCCTGCGCTATTAAAATAAACAGTAAGTCATGGAAAGAAAACTCCGTTAAGATGACGCTCTCCGATGCTAAAGCCATAAGGATCAGCATTTACTATAATGGTAATAATTCAGACAGTCAGGATATTTGGATCGACAGGATTCTAATAAAAGCCGGAAAAAAAGACATTACGGGTGCCAATTACTTTTCAGATAAACCCAAAGACAGTTTAAGAACGATTAAGAGCCTTGATAAAAAATATATCGTGCCTTTAGCAACCGGGAACGACAGCAGCCTGCTTTCAGAAATAAAAGCGTTTGACGGCAAGCAACTAATTGGTCTGGCAGAAAGTACACACGGTAGCAATACATCGAAGGAAGCAAATTACCAGTTTATAAAAAACCTGATTATCAGTAATCACTGCAGGCTTGTATTATTGGAAATGTCAACAGCGGCAACGCTGTCCTGGAACTTATATGTACAGGGGAAGATATCCAAAGAATATGAAAAATCCATAGAGGATGATATTAGGGCATGTTTTATTGATCATAAATTGTTGATGGACTTCCTTTCATGGTTGAGAAGCTATAACATAAGGTCAAACAATAAGGTCTATATTTCGGGGATTGACAATTCCGATCCAGAGGAAAAAAAGCTTTATCTATTTAACTTTTATTTAACGTTACTTGGAAAGGATAAAGCAGTATGGTATTTAAAAAATACTATTGAAAAAAACTATGGTCCCTTAATAACCCATTCATATTTCGATAAAACGCTGCAATACATAATGGGCAAAGAAAACTTTGACTGCTATATCTCTTTTTTAAATAATGCCGTAATTTCTCACAAAAGCGAACTTTCTTCTTCTCCCAACAGGGACATTATTATGTTCAAAAGCGTCAAAGGCCTTATGGACAATTGTTTAAAGAAAGACGACAAAGCAGCAATACTGGCGCATAGCGGGCACCTTCAAAATCTTGAACGATTTCCCGGTGATACCACATTAGGACTTTGTCTCCGGGAATATTATAAGGAAAAATATTTTTCAATCAGCTTCCAAATCGGCACCGGAACCTTTAGCCAGGATGAGTGTGCTATGGATGTTAAAACAGTAACGGATACTTTAAAAAAACCACCTTTTTACAGCTTTGAATATGCTGGACTCAATACAGGGATCCCCTATTTCTATTACCCGGCAAATTATTTGGGCAATGATATCCTAACCTGTGGGTTTATACCAAGAGGCGGCAGATACGAGGATTTGTATAAGTTTTCGCCCTTACGAAGACAGTTTGATGCTTACGTATTTATTAAGGAAAGTAAGGCAATGGAAAAAATTGAACCCTCGCTTTTAATTTATGGAATGCACTATTTCTATTCAAAAAAAATGGCAATGGACAGTGTAGCAAGGGAAATTGATAATTAATACTGTAAATATGTTAGAAAATAAATCGACGCCAATTAACCTCTATATAATTGATTATTATAAAGAAAAAAAAGATAATGGTTTAAATACTTACGTAGCAGAACTTGGCCGGGCTTTTGAAAAAATAGATGATATTGCTTTAACCTATGTTTGGGTTGAAAGCAACAATCCCGAAATCAGCGTTGAAAACGGCAATAGAGCAGACCATATTTTTGTCCCCAGGTTTAGGAGGACCGCGGATAATAAGAATCAATCTGATGCATATTTGACAACGGTTTTAGAAAAGCATATCGACGTTAAAGAAAATGTGCTTATCCATTTAAACTGGATTAACCATTGCAGCCTTGCCTGGCATATCAGACAAAAAATAAAATGTAAAATTGTTTTGACCAAACATTGTGTGCCGTGGCGGGACCTGGTAACTGTCAATTACAGGGAGTTTTATCGTTTAGATGACGCGTTCAACAAAAAGAAAAAGGTCCCTTTAAACTTGCTGCAATTACATCAGGAGGAAATTAACTATGAGTTTGTAGACCATATTATAACCGTCACCGATTATGCCAGAGAAAATTTGGAATTATTGTTCAACGTAAAACCTGAAAAAATCACGGTAATATACAATGGCATTGACCTTAAGGTAAGCCAAAGGACGGAAAAGCTGCGTGCTAAATTGCGTCGTCAATACGGCTTTGGGCAGCATGAACAAATAGTGATTTTCGCACATGTTCTGCACGCCAGAAAGGGGATTGTAGACCTCGTTAAAATATTTGAAGAGTTTTTGAAAGATAGAACCGTGCATCAAACGAGGTTAATTATTGCCGGTAATGGCGATGGTACCCGTATCGCGGAAACGGCCAAAAGATATTGGGCAAATATCACATTAACCGGCAATTTATCCAAATCTACATTGTATGATTTCTATCAGTTAGCTGATGTGGGTATAGTCCCAAGTTTTGCAGAGCAGTGCAGTTATACTGCTATCGAAATGATGCGTTTTGGCTTGCCGATTATCGTAAGTGAAGTTGAAGGGCTTAAAGAGATTGTCCCCCTGGACTGCGGTTTAAGAATAAAAGTGGATTTTAGAAAAGACGGAGTAACCTTAAACAGCAAAGATCTGCGTCAAAAACTCGCTTTCCTGTTGAAAGATAAGGAAGCTGCAAAACAATTATCTGTTAACGCTCGAAAACACGCATCTGAAGCTTTTTCCCTTGAGCAAATGATCAATAATACGCTTGCGGTCTTTCGTGAAGTATCAGCTTCGGAAGTCAGAAAACAACAGGAGCAGCCTATAGACATTCCCAAACAAAATACGCCATTCGTTAGTGTTTTAATGCCTTGTTATAATGCCGCTGCATACCTGCGAGCGTGCATGGATTCTATTCTGAATCAAAGCTATTCCAATTTTGAATTGCTGATAATCGATGACGGCAGTACGGATAATACTTTGGAAATACTTAAAAGCTATTCTGATAAACGGATCAGGCTATTGGTTAACAAGGAAAATAAAGGTATTGCACACACTCTGAACAAAGGTTTGAAAATAATAAAAGGCAAATATCTGGCCCGTATGGATGCAGATGATATCATGTCGCCTAACAGGCTGGCGTTGCAGGTGAATTTCCTTGAAAAAAATCCCAAATACGGCATGGTCGGGGCTTGGCATGAAATCATCGATGGTTATGGCATGGTTATTAAGCGGTTACAACGCCCGGTGGAGAGCAAACATCTTAAACTACAATTGTATTTTAACAATCCGTTTATACACCCGCTGGTAATGATGCGAACGGAGCTAGCAAAACAATTAAGGTATGATCCCAAATTTCTGCTTTGTGAAGACTATGATTTATGGACAAGAATAAGCGCGGTTACCGAAGTCGCTAATCTTCCGCAATATTTGCTTCAATATCGCGTGCATAATAAAAATATTTCAAGCAGCGATGAAAAGACTATCAAACAAAACGTTCTCAACTTATTATCACGGGAATTAGATAAATTAAATATTTCGTATACACCGAAAGAATTGGTAATGCATGGTGCCATAAGTTTTAGTTACGGTTCAAACTATTTTAATACGCAGGAAAAAGGCAAGCTATTAAGCGATTGGCTCAACAAAGTATTTTCATCCCCCAAGTTTACAGAAACTTTTAGCCAAGGTCAATTAAACAAATTTAAAAGGGGTATAATACAAAACCAATACGGCTTCCCGATCAAATAGTCATTTATGCGAAATAACTATATTGATCTTTATTAACGAAAACTATCGATAATAAGGAAAACGTAGGGTGAACGATTAATTAACGAGGGTGCATAGCTTTTTGTTTTTACATTTTAGCTTATAGGCGAAGTAAGTTGTTCCGCACAAAAAACTATGTAAGAACTTGGTAGTTTATTTGAGATAGTCACAATTTAATCTGACAGTTACGATTAATTAACGCACGTAATAGAGATTAGCATTATGACAATCCAAGCAAAGATCATTAAAAACAAGATGGGCATATTGGAGCTTGCCCAGCATTTAGGTAACGTATCACAGGCCTGTAAAGTGATGGGCTATTCCCGTGATAGTTTCTACAGGTTCAAGGAACTTTACGAACAAGGTGGCGAACTGGCCTTACAAGAGATCAGCAGACGAAAACCGATCTTAAAGAACCGGGTAGAAGATCATGTAGAAAAAGCCGTTGTTGAAATGGCTATAGACCAGCCGGCCTTAGGTCAGTTGCGGG
>NZ_QGHA01000023.1 GCF_003148845.1 Mucilaginibacter oryzae
CAGGTATTTGGCCAGCAGATCAGAACGTTCATCGAGTTCCTGGTAGGTCAGCGACTTACTTCCGCTCACAACCGCCGTCTTGTCCCTATGCAGTTCCACCTGCTCTTTAAACAGGTCAATGACCGTTTTATCCTCGGGATACGCTACGGAGGTGTTGTTGAATTCTTCCAGCAGTGTATGCCGCTGATCCGCAGTCAAATATTCAACAGACGATATCCCGGTATCCGGGGAGGATACCAGCGCATCTAATAACTGCTCCAGATGTGCACCCATACGCTCCGCAGTTGCCTGGTCATAAAGATCACTGTTGAATTCCAGCACCAGGACGAGACCTTCGCCTGCTTCAGTAAATGTGAATGTCAGGTCGAATTTGCTCCCCGGCTGTTCAGCGTCAAGCACCGGATTAATCTCCAGGTCAGGAAGCCCTTCATCACTTATCGCAATCTGATCATTATTCTGGAGTACAACCATGACATCAAATAACGGACTTCGGCTCAGGTCACGGCGGATGTCCAGCGCCTCTACCAGCTCATCGAACGGGTAGGATTGATGGTCATAGGCACTCAACGTTACTTCACGGATCAGGTTAAGCAACTGCCCGTAATTCTCCGATCCCGAAAATCGCGTGCGCAAGGCCAGGGTGTTAACGTAAAAACCCAGTTGATCTTCCAGATCTCCATGATCACGGCCCGCCGTCGGGCTGCCGATAGTGATATCTGTCTGACCTGTATAACGATATAACAAGGCATTCACACCTGCCAGTAAACCCATAAACAGCGTCGCACTATGGGCACGGCAAATTGCGGTTATCCCACTCGTGAGTTCTGCTCCAAGTTCCCGAACAACATTACCGCCATTATAGGTTTTTACAGATGAACGAACCCGGTCTGTCGGCAGTTCCAGCACAGGAACCCCTTCGCCGAATTGGGAGAGCCAATAAGATTTATCCTCCCCCAGGATTCCGCTTTGCAAACGTTCCAACTGCCAGGACGCGTAATCCTTATATTGAATACCTGGTGAAGGCGGCAACAGGTCCGATCTACCACCCAAATACTGTTTATAAAACATCAGTACCTCCCTGATCAGCAAGCCCATCGACCAACCGTCGCTGATGATATGGTGCATTGAATAGGTAAGAAGCCATTCATCTGCTGACAAACGGTAAAGGTCAGCACGAACCAAAGGCCCTGTCGACAAATCGAATGCACGCCTAAACTCCGACGTTATCAGGGGCTTCAGATCTTCAACCCCCTTACTTGCAAAACCCCGGAGGTCCGTCTGCTTTAGCTTCAGGCCGCCTGACGATACAGAAAGCACGTATTGCCGGGGCATCCCCGTTTCATCTTCCCTGATCACTGTCCTTAGTATCTCATGCCGGGCGATAACTTTGTTAAAACTTTCCTCTAAACCTGTTACATCCAGGTGCCCTTTCAAAAGATAACCGGAAACCTGGTTATAGGCCATGCTGCTTTCCGGAAACTGGCACAAAACCCATAACCTTCGCTGGGCCGATGATAAAGCGTAACTATCCGATTCCGGGATGGTCCTGATCGGCACAACAGCTTTTGCCTGTTTACTATCGATCAAAACCGCCAGATCCGATATCCGCGGATTACCGAACAGTTCACTCAACGACACGACGACAGAAAACTCTGCCTGGATACGGCTGAGCAAACGCACAGCCTTCAAACTGTGACCACCAAGCTCGAAAAAATCATCATCTCTACCCACCAGATCTTCTGCAACTCCCAGCAACGATGACCATAAGGAAGCAAGCATCGATTCTGTGGCCGTGGACGGCTTCACATAAGCAGTACCTATATCTCCATACGACGGCGCCGGAAGAGAGTGCTTATCTATCTTACCATTCGACAGTAATGGCATCGACTCCAGTTGCACATAATGAACCGGAACCATATAGGATGGCAAACGGTCTCTCAAATATGACCGGAGCTCTCCCCCGTCAACGCCCGACTCCGAAACAAAATACGCGACCAGCTCATTGTTTTCTCCTTCTGTTCCTCTTGCAAGGATCACCGCCTCTTCAACTTTAGGGTGCTGCAATAAAACGTCCTTCACTTCCCCAGGTTCTATGCGGTATCCGCGGATTTTGACCTGTTCGTCCTTACGGCCGATAAACTCTATATCGCCGGATGGGAGCCAGCGGACGAGGTCCCCGGTACGATACATCCGCCCGCCTTTCAGGTATGGATTCTGGATAAATTTTTCAGCTGTAAGATCAGGGCGGTTTAAGTAGCCTCGTGACAGTCCGGCACCTGATGTGTATAATTCACCTGTGACACCAATAGGTACTAAACCCAGCGATTCGTTCAGGATATAATGCCGGGTATTTGCGATAGGCCTCCCGATCAAAATTACATCTCCGGTTGTTTGTTTGTTTAATATATGGCAAGCGGTATCATTTGAAGATTCTGTTTGTCCGTATCCATTCATGATACACAGGCGGTCATTCGTCCGGTAACATCTGCGAACATTCTCCATGTTCAAACGCTCGCCGGTCAGAACGAGAATTTCAAGCTTCGCGAAACTTAATCCGCTTTCATCATTGAGATGTTCATTTAACTGCGATGGAATTACTTCGATGACCCTTGATTTGAAAGCCTCTGCTTTATTTACCACTTGCCGGATATCGGTCAGTTCATCATCATCACAAAGGACTACCTTACCACCTAAAACCAAAGGAGCCCAAAGCTGCCATATCCCTCCCACGAAATGGAGATGAGAATTATGACAGAGCACTTCTCCCTCCTTGAATCCAAGCAAATCGATTTTACTAAAAATTTGGTTTACAATTCCCGAGTTCTCCAACATCGCTCCCTTAGGTAATCCGGTCGATCCCGAAGTATAAATGAGACAATTCAAATCATTTGACTGATTGATATGATCCGGGTTTTGTGCGGAATATCCATCAGCTATCAGACTGAATTTTGATAAAAATTCGCCATCGATCTGCTGCTGACAACCCGCATCATCCAAAATATAAGCTATCCGGGTTTCGGGTGTTTCCGGATGAATTGGAATATAATATCCACCCGACTTAAGAACCGCTATCATCGCTATCACCATCCATTCATCGCGGTCAAGAATAATAGCTACAGGCACCTCTCTCGAAACGTTATGTGTGTTCCTCAGATAGTGGGCCATTCGATTGGCCTGCGAATTGATCTCAGAATATGAAAACTGTTTTTCCCGGAAAACCAGCGCAGTCGCTGCAGGATGTTGCTTAGCCGCCTGCTCGAACAGCTCTGCGACCAGGGTATGGCCTTCATAATGTCTTTCCGTTTGGTTAAAATCATACAAAAGCTTTTTTCGTTCCTCATCGCCGATATATCCCGTTTCTCTTAAAGGCAAATCAGGTAAAGTAACCAGATTCTCGGTCATCCTGAGGATGGCCGCAACAATGCCCTGAATAACCTCCAGGCTAAAGCTTCCGATCAGGTAATCTACTGCTAATACCAAATCGCCGCCTTCAGAAAAGTCAAGAAGATGAAATATCATATCTTCCTGTTGCTCACTTCCGGACAAAAAGACAACTTCATTAGGATTATCGTTTACGGATGATAGGTAATCAATTTTCTGATACGAAAAGGTTACGTTATAAATATTTTCATGCTGTTCCAGTTTTTCAAGAATATCGATTAATGGATAGCGTTTGTGTCTGAAGCACTGGTTAAGTTCATCTTTAACCAATTTCATGTTTTCTACAAATGACAACTGATCATCTAATTGGCAATACAGCGGCACCATATTGACAAAAGGGCCAAAAGTGTTCTTGGAATTCCGAGAAAGCCGATTAAATACGGGAATGCCTAAAACTCCGGGCGCATTATTGTACGCCTTACTTATGGCGAGCAACAGCGTAATATAAAAGTGAGGGACTGAACAATTAAATTGCGAACAATAGGCCTCCACTTTTTTGAACAGATTTCTTGTTATTCCCGCTTCGAATCTGCCTGCTTTCATAGATTTCTGTGAGACAGGCAACAAACATGAGCCGAAAAGCTTATTACCGACTACCTTGGAAAGCCGTTCATGCCAGAACTTTTCATCCTCATCATATTGATCACTCGATTGATACTTTTGTTCGTCCGCAACAAATGCCGAATAAGGAAAAATATTATTAACAGAAACTGACGGAACATTTAACAGGGGGGCATTATAAACCGCCATCACTTTTCTAAACAGAAGGCCCATACTGAAACCATCGGTAACGAGGTGGTGCGCTTTGACATACCAAAGGTATTCAAGATCTGAAAGTTTGAAAAGGATGCCTTTGAATAGCAAATCAGATTGCGCAAACGGAATCCTGATATCTTCATCAACAAGATTCATAACGTACCGGAGAGGGTTCGACCGAGCTGAACAATCGATTAAACAGATAATTTCCTCCAGTGAATCCCCTCCCTTATTACTATCCATCGCCAAGTCTTCCAGTTGGCCGGATGTCTGTGATAAAACATCCATTTGCCTTGTAATTAGTCTAAAGGTTTGTAGAAAATGTGCTTCATCAGTAAGTCCAAACAGCTTTACGTATCCGCCAATATTAAAAAGCGGCGACAACGGAGACCTCGACTGAGCCATCCAGATAGATTTCTGTATAGATGATAACTGATTCATTTATATAAGAAAATTAGACATTGGTATTTTTTTATTGTTCGATAGTGTTTGCCTCTTCGAAAAAAGGAGCCATTGTGGAGATATCCGCTACAATGGACGACAGTTGGTCTTTCTTTTCAATTAGCGGGATTTGCGCAACCATTCCCTTTATCCATTCAGGGGTAATTTTAGGAAAATAAATCCCTTTTGATGCCAGCAGGTCTATTGAAACCGCCTGCTGATAGTCGATATTCCTGGCTTGCGATTGGTGCCGTTCGATCCAGGAAAGACCCGCATTTACCATTGCAACATTTTGTTTCCCACCGTTGTAATCTACGACAGCCTTTTTAAACGCGGACATGTCGACCATCTTAATCGGCTTACTTTTAATTGACAACATGGCTGCGATTTCCTTGATCTGATATCTATGCGGGCTCTCGACATGCAGGCAGTTGTTTGTTAAAACTGGAGGATCATCAATACAACTCACGATTCCCCGGGCGACACAGTCGACAAAAGAAAAAGACACAGTTTCATTATAATCCGACGGGCTCATCCCTAGTATCCCTACCGTATGCAATATTTGAATTATTCGGTTTTGGTTAGCATTTATTTGAAACACAGCATTGGAAGAATCTGCAGCGATATGTCCCGTCCTGTAAATCTGGCCTTTTCCTCCGGAATCAAAATATGATCTAACCAGAAGCTCTCCGTCATACTTCGACTTTTCATAATCTGATACGAATTTCTGTCCGATATCGAAATCTCGTTCAGAAAATTTGCAGAATGCCATCGGGGAACAGCCACTAACTGCCAGCGATGAAACATGATGTAACGGTAAATTTCCTGCCGTTTTAGCGAAATGAATCACCTCTCTAACACCAGAGACATTTGTTTTTTCCAGTTCTATATATGGTTTAAGCAAATTCGTATCCGCTGCTGCGTGTAGAACCACCCCAACTTTCTCTTTCAGCCTCTTGTGATTTTCTGGCTCTATTCCAAAATCACGAAGACTCACATCACCTGTCACTATATCTATACGGTCCCTGAATAAATTCAGATCAGTGCCAAAATAATGAAGATACGTTTCATTCAATCGCTGGTTCGCTGATGCAGCAGAACGCCCACGCACAATACATATTATGTGATGATCCGTGTGAGACAAAATCTCTCTCAGCAGATAAATACCGAGAAAACCAGTTGCGCCTGTAAGTAAAATAGCGCCATCGAAATTCTTAGGTTCCCTGATTTCAGGATTAAAAATGGGTAAACCAGCCGTAGGTAAATTAACTACCAGGCTTTGAACTGGCTCAACGCTTAGACTTTTCTCTGCGGGACTGATAAAATCTTTTAAGAAACAAAAAAAACTATGCCCCACCATGGCAATTTGCTTATCATCCAGAAAATCTCGCCGATACTGGATATCGACAATAAGTTTAGATCCTATGAATCGCGATGTAAAGCGAATCATATAATCGTCAGCTGCGACTCGGGTTGTGCCCGGATGCAGTGCGGAAGGTCTGAAAAGAAGTTCGCCCGATCCAATGACCGGCATAAAATGTCCCAGATAATTGAATAAAATATCCGAGCTGTGAATCTTATTAAGATCCTGTGCTGATTGGGAGCGATTTAAAGTTGCAGCAATCTCAGCATATTCCCTAAGAAGTAAATGGCAAACTTCCGGTCCATCGTTATACTCATCAAACAACATGGGAAGTGTCAGTGCCCACCAGGCCACAGAACGGCTAACATCAAAATTGTTAATGTTTCTTCCATGAAACTCTACATCCAAAGAAAACACGTTTTTATTAAAAACACAGCGCAGTGCCTTTAAGAAAGCACTAAGTAAGAATGCATCTGCATCAACGACATTGATTGAATCCTTTAGCGAAAACGATCGGGGTGAAGCGTTTGCAAGCGTGAAACTATATACATTTGTCTTCGACAAACATAAATCCCAGGTCCCTCTCCCAACTTCAAATAACCTGCCAGGCTGACGTATTTTTCCACTTACTATAGCCCCATGAACCAAAGTACTATTCAAATTATCAACGATTAAGGAATTTTCACCGCGTTTTAACAGCGGTTCGCCATTAAGAAGTTTATTATAGGCATATACAAGATCATCTATAATGATATGCCACGAAATAACATCTACGGCAAGATGATGGCAAAGAATCAATATAAAATTCGCTTTCTCGCGATTGACAAAGGCATGGATATAAAACAGTTTGCCAGTCTGAACAGACATTTGTGCCAAGATGCGCTCCTGCACGGATTGGATTTGATGAACAACAGGCAATTCGTCATTTAAAGCACTCACCTGAACCCCATTTAAATGTTCAGTGTTACGAGGATTTTTTTTTTTTCCAAAGGTCCTCGTAAGCTGCGTGTGTTCCGACAGTACAGATTGTATTGCCAACGAAAATAAATCGTAGCGAATATCGGATAAGCATTCCAAAAGGATACTTTGTGCAAAACGATTTTCGACGCGATTCTTGTTTTTCAGAAATTTCCGTTGCGAAAAAGTCAGGTGCTCAGGTTGCGAAGGCGGGACGCTTTCTTCAGAAGAAGACGTTTGACGTCCTAATGCCAAAAATTGCGCAAGGTCTTTACATCCGATCAATTCTCCGATATGAACCTTATAGCCAATCCGTTGCAATCGACCCACCAGCTGTATCGCAAGTAAAGAATCGCCACCGGCCTCGTAAAAGCTCAAGTCCTGAACATCGGCCCCTTCGCCTAATATGGACACCCAGTTGTTGATTACATCATCCTCCCAGACCCCGGACGTTGCTGCTTTGAATTCGGCCCGTTCCAGCCGGTGAGGCTCGACCGTTAAACTGTCCAAATCCATTTTTCCATTTCCGGTAAGGGGAACCTGATCGAAGAAATAAAGATAGGAAGGCAATTTATAAGGAGCTATACGCTTTGAAAGCCATGCCAACAACCCCTTCTCAGTTATACTACCTTTCGCTTTTAATCTGACAAAAGCCTCCAGCACACCATGTTCATACCGCTTCGACAGCCGTACGATAGCGAATTCAACGTCAGGATGCGAAAGCAAAGCCTGCTCAATCTCTGCTGTTTCCACCCTATAACCACGTACTTTGATTTGTCGGTCTTTGCGATACAGGAATTCAAAATTCCCGTCCGGCAAAAGCCGGCAAAAATCCCCGGAACGATACCCTCTCAGCGACATATTATCCAGATCATAAAGGCCAAACCCACGCTGAGTTGCGGGTTCATTCCTAAAATAACCATCACCTACAGACTTTCCCGCTATGATAAGTTCACCAGCATCATCAGCTTGCCGATCAAGCCAAATTCTATTATCTCCAATGGGCTTGCCAATCGGAACCGTGGTAGTATGATTAAAATTTGAGTCATTGGCCAAAACCGGATACAGTAAAACGCCAATTGTTGTTTCCGTAGGACCATAGTGGTTATAAAGTTTTTTGGTGATTTTCGATCTTAATATTTCTTCAGCAGCCAGCCATGAAAGTTTTTCCCCGCCTACCAAGAGCCATGATATCGGGTTTTCTGTAAACTCATTAGCAGCCGACAATACTGACCTGATATGCGAAGGCGTACTCTTAAGAAGTTGAACTTTCGATTTTCGAAGAATTTCGATAAATAACCTGGGGTCAGTTGATTCTATTTTCGAGAAAATCCTCATGCATCCACCAGTAAGAACAGAGAGTAAAAAACCGGTCATGCCAAGGTCAGCAGAAAAAGTTGTAACATGAGCCGATTTAACCGGTTCAGATAATTCAAGCAGCCTTGCTAACCCGAAAATATAATTTAAAACGTTCTGATGATTAATTATAACCGCTTTTACCCCGGCCGTTGTACCACTCGTGAAAAGCATGTAGCAAATCTTTGAGACGCGTAATTCATAGTCATCGGGAGGAAGAGAAGCTGTTATGCTTAATTCATTGAATGTAAACAACTTTGCACCAGATTTCGAAAAATGTGCTAAGCGGTTATCATCAAGAATAACCATAGATGGCGCTGCTGTAAGTAGTTTATTTTGCAGATCTGCAGGCACATCGTCATCGTCCAGTAATACCGGTACTCCACCGGCGAAAATAACGGCCCAAAACGCAATTATAGAAGAGATTTTCTTTTGACTAATGATTATAACCCGTTCGTCCGGATGCAAACCGTTCTTAATAAACATGCATTTTACTGCCATGCTACTTTTATAAAGCTGATTATACGACACAGAAGATTCGCTATCTTCCACAGCAATTTGCTCCGGATATACCTTAGCTGAATTAATAAACAGATCCGCTAAATTTCCAAAAGTGTTTTGCATAACCAGTATTTGCGTCAGGGCAAAAACCCTGTTTTTGTTATAAAGTAAAGATTTCACAATCTAATTCTTAAGTTTGATATTTTATAGTATTAAATTTATTTTAATATGTAACCTTAATTAATTTATAGCGATCAGGTCCTGACAACCTAAAGCATACAGGCTACTTCTATGAACTCGAAGAAATCTTTGTTAATTCAACATCTCGGGCACAAAAACTTACTTAAGTATTCCGCAATAGGGGTGATAGCCGGCATTTTGAATTTCCTTTTTATCTTTTTGGCTACTAAAACGATCGATTTAATTATGTCGGGATCATATCGATTCTTCGATTGGCGCCTTTGCTTACAATTTACAGGTGTGATCCTCACATTCATCATGGTAAGGTTAACTCTTACGAAGTCACTCATTCAATTTTCACAGAGTTTGCTTTGGAAACTTCGGAAGGATTTAGTGCAACGCTCACTTGAATCACGTTATCCTTCTATAAAGCGCAATGAAAATGATATCCGCACGGCGCTTATGTATGACATTGTTCTCATTCATGACGCGATACTGGGGTTAATTGAAATAACCACTGCGTCGGTGATTACCCTTGGATGCCTGGCGTATTTGGTTTACTTATCGCCGGTCATATTCGGTGTTACTGCTATCGCTTCTATCGTTGGAATAATAGTTCATCGAAGCAGCTTGATCAAAAACCGGCTGGAATTCAATGAATCCCACCGGCTGGAAAGCAGTTTTCTTTCAGGGGTGAATGATATACTGCTTGGTTGCAAGGAGCTCTTTATGTCAAAGGAGAAAAGTCATTTTATATTTAAAAATAAGATTAACGATATCGGCAATCTCTCAATTTCCACTAACAACCGAGCATATACCAGACTAATAAATAATGCATTGATAGGCCAGGTGCTTTTATATGCCGTTATCTCTTTCGTCGTTTTATTTATTAGCATTTCGGCTTCTATATCGCATCAGGTAATTGTAAAATCGGTTTTCGCATTGATTTATTTTTTAGGCAGTCTGCAAAGTGTGGTCAGCCTGTTACCGGCATTTTCGAGGGCAAGCACGTCCGTCACCAAATTGTCGGAACTGACAGAAAAGTTGCCCCCCTCAACCGCTCCTGAAGGATCAGGAGCAAGTCTGAATATCGAGAATTTTGAAATGCTTGATATTCGGCAACTAAGGTTTCACTATGGAGAATTTGACTCCGCATTCAGGATCGGACCTGTAGATCTGAATTTATCCAAAGGTGAGCTTGTATTCATTTATGGTGGAAATGGCAGCGGAAAAACAACCTTGATCAACCTAGTTTTGGGCTTCTACAAACCCGACTCCGGCAGCATTAAGATTAATGACCTTTTAATTGATAATCAATCAGATAGCTACAAATCCTTATATTCAGTTGTTTTTGCGGATTTCTATTTGTTTGATCAAATATTATCCGTTGAAGAACCCGACCTAAACCTTTGGGAGCGCTATTTCCAACTATTTCAAATAAATGAAAAGGTTCAACTCCAGGGAAACTCCTACTCCACGGTTCAACTCTCGACAGGACAAAGAAAAAGACTTGCGCTGATCGTGGCATTAATGGAGCATAAACCTATTCTTGTGCTGGATGAATGGGCCGCGGATCAAGATCCGGAATTCCGATCAACTTTTTATTTTCTTATATTACCTTTATTAAAAAAGGAAGGACGTACGATCATCGCAATTACACATGATGACCGGTATTATGACTGCGCCGACTCCTTATACAAGATGGAGAACGGATGCCTTGAGCGGATTTAGCAGGTCGTCTGGTGAAAACGTTTCATAGAGCCATGTTGATACACGGACTGTCTTATTAAATATAAAGGGAAAGACAATTTTTATTAAAATGGACATCGTTTCATCATAAAGTCAAATCCGGGAAATAAAATAACAAATAAAATGAAATACAGGACATTAGGAACAACAAATGAACAGCTTTCTGCTATAGGTCTTGGTTGTATGGGCATGAGTCATGCTTACGGTCAACCCGATGACAAGGAATCAATCGCCACCTTGAACAGAGCACTTGAATTGGGCATTAACTTCTGGGACACGGCCGACATCTACGGAAGCGGTGAAAATGAAAAACTAATATCTGCTGTACTGCGACCAAATAGAAAAAAAATCTTTATTGCAACGAAATTCGGTTTCGAACTTAATCAGGAAGCCGGATATACCGCCGTAAATTGCTCTCCTGAATACATAAAAAAGGCGGTTGAAGCCAGCCTCAAGCGTTTGAAAACTGACGTTATTGATCTTTATTATGCCCATCGAATCGACCCTGCGATACCTGTAGAAGACATGGTTGGGGCAATGGCGAATCTTGTTAAAGAAGGAAAAGTCAGGTACCTGGGTCTTTCAGAAGCCTCCGAGAAAACGATTAGGACGGCACACAAAGTGCACGTGATCAGCGCCTTGCAAAGTGAGTATTCATTGCTTACTCGTGAAGTCGAAAACGCGATTCTACCTATGTGTAAAGAATTAGGAATTTCCTTTGTACCGTTCAGTCCGTTGGCAAGGGGGCTAATGACAAATACTTTAAAGCTCTCGACATTGGGGGAAAAGGATTTTAGAAAGAATTTACCGCGTTACCAAGGTGCCCACGCAGCAAACAACGAAGCTTTGGCACAAGCCTTTGCAGGTATAGCGGCTAACAAAAAATGCAGTCCTTCACAATTGGCTTTGGCCTGGGTGCTTAATCAGGGGGACAATGTTATACCGATCCCGGGCACTAAAAGGCGCAAATTTCTTGAGGAGAATACAGGAGCACTGGAAATTATACTAAGCAAAACGGATCTGGAGGACATAGAAGGTATTTTGGAACAATATCCGGAGACCGGAGACCGTTACAATGAAGCGACCAATCGTTTCGTTGACCGCGATTAATCTTTATGCCCCCACAAAGGTTATCCGCGTTCCTACAGACGAGTTCCTCTGCCAATAGAAACGCAGACGGGTAATTTGAGCATAATTTTTACACTTGCACCTCATTGTCCAGGATACACTAAAGAAAACCAACAGACGCAGATAGTTCACTTATCGCCTTCAGTCGGTGTTCATTTCTAGGGCCAAGGATCAAAATGCCCCGTTGGCAACGAGAAGGGCGTAAATATCATTTTGTTGTAACGAGTCGGCAACCTTAAGCGCAGATGCGCCGGGCATGATCCTTGAACTGACGCAGTTTGCATTTGCGCCCAACCGGATCATCGCCTCTATTACATTTCTGTAGCCGAGCTGAATAGCCTTGATGAATAAAGATTCTCCCAAAACATCGCGGTGGTCTATCGGCAAACCCAGACTCAAATATTTCTGGAAAGCGTCAACGATTTCATCAGTCGTTTTTGCTTCTAGCCCTTTTCCACGCAGGACATCAAATCGATCAAACCAATGATTGATACTAATCGACGGAGTAATTGTCTTAACATGATGCCACCATCTGGGAGGTATATATAAAATATCACCTGCATTAAGATCGCAATGATATGGATCTGCTTTATTGAATAGTGGAAATCGTTCCCGATCTGGTTCTTCCAGATTCATGGTACTCAGATGAAATGGATGGCTGGTACCAGGATAAAGATAAGAAGAGTCCAAAGGAGAAAAAAGTTTAACAGACTTTCTTCCTCTTACCTGCACCAAAAAATTTTCATCAAAGTCATAATGCAACGGACTGACGCAACCTGCTCCCCCTATCCAGAGCAACGCTGGCAAAATAGGAATATCTGAATCCTGCATCAGGTGAGGCTTTTCCAGGTCGATCAGTAATTCTGGAAAAAAAGCTTCCATTGAGGTAAACTGAAGATAATAACTCCTTGCCTCCTCCTGAAGTGAAAGTTTTATAAAATCGTTGAATGGCAACGTAACTATTTCGGATGCGTCATTAAATATTCCATTACTGATATATCTGACCGGAACTGGCCTCGTCCCGATTTTATTCATCAAGTACTCGTGTGACCAATTTTTGAAATAACTTGTTTCAGTGACGCTGCCTTTAATAAGAACAGGCTTTTTCGAAAAGTAGATATCGTAAAACTCCTGATCGGTTATATTCGATACTTCATCAATATTTTTCATCTCATTCAGGCTTCGGTTTAATATTCGCTAATCGGCCATCTTAAATCGAGATATAAATTATCCGAAATTACGCGATCATTTTAGGCCTTCGGCAATAATCTCAGTTATAAAAGTAAGGAAAAAAAAATAACTGAACGTATATCAGCACACCAGTACCCAATAAAATCCATTTGAAGGCAATTCAGAATCTTTATTTAGGAGAAGAACAAGAAGAAAAGGAGCACTATTTAACAAAAAAAATCCAATTCAATATAAATCATATAAAAAACACAACAATTACACTGATTAAATGAAAATATTACATAAAAAATGTCGATATTTTGCAAAAAAAAATCAGAGTTACGCCATTCATCAAATACCCCCCCCGAATCACCATATTACACCACTATTAATTTATAACACATGCTTGCAGATACGACACTAGCTATTTCTCCTGATCTTGAACAAAAAAAACAAACCTATTTACTACCAATGTTAGTAATGGGCCTTATCTATTTTTTGATGGGATATATCACGTGGACGAACGGTCCTCTGATTCCTTACTTGAAGATTGTGTGTCATCTTGAAACAGACGTCCAGGCCTTTTTTGTCACATCTGCATTTTACTTCTCCTTTTTCTTCATGCCAATACCTTCTGCCTGGGTTCTAAAAAAATCAGGGTTCAGAAATGGGATGATTGTAGCACTTTTCATTATTGCTGCCGGTTCGATTTTATTTATTCCAGCAGCAGATACCAGAACATATGGCTTATTTTTAGCAGCTTTATTTATGCAGGGCTCAGGTCTGGCATTATTACAGACAGCAGTCAACCCCTATGTTAGTATTCTAGGCCCTATTCAAAGTGCAGCCCGCCGGATTAGTATCGTAGGGATTGCGAATAAATCGGCCGGAATCATTGCGCCTCTGCTTGTTGGCGGCTTTATTTTAAAAGGAGCGAGCGATTTGGAGAAGCAATTGGCGGGCACCTTAAAACCAGGACAAAAAGATTTACTTTTGGCTGAAATGGCGCACCGCGTTCAGGTTCCCTATATCGCACTTGCGATTATTGTGCTTGTGGTAGCTGCCGTCATTTACTTTTCGAAATTACCGGAAATCGCTGCGGAAAGCGGTGAAAACCCGAACTCGTCTAAAGAGAGAAGTTTGTTGGGTACACCACATTTAATGCTCGGCGTGCTCGCTATTGTTTTTTATGTTGGTGCCGAGGTAATCGCGGGAGACGGCATTGGACAATACGGAAAAAACATTGGTATTAGCCTTAATGACGCCAGGCACTTTACATCTTACACAATGGCGGCAATGCTACTCGGATATCTGGTAGGCATCATCGCTATTCCCAGGTTTTTAAAACAAGAAGACGCATTGAAGTACTCTGCCATTACCGGTATCGTCTTCTGTTTGTGCGTTTTCTTCACGAAAGGATATACATCGGTATTCTTCATTGCTCTGCTTGGCCTCGCGAACGCCTTAATGTGGCCATCAATATTTCCTCTGGCAATCATGGGACTTGGTAACAAAACAAAAATGGCGTCTGCATTATTGATCATGGGGATTGGCCCGGGCGGAGGCCTCATTCCCCTCCTTTATGCATTTATTGGCGGGCAAACAGAGCCACAAAGAGGCTTTCTGGTAATCATCGGCTGCTATCTTTATATTTTGTTTTATGCACTTAGGGGTCATAAGATAAAGGTTAAACCACAATAAAAAGTTTTGCTGGAATTACAGATCGGCCTTAAACCATCTCTCGTTGGAGATAACTGGCCGATTTGTTTTCTGGAATATCGGAACGTTCGCATAGGCGCGGAATAGCGACTCCTTTTTAATTGGCATTTCCGGTCAAGATTTTATGCGGTGGGCCTTTGAAATTATTAGCTTAGGTTAAGCTATACCTTAGATCAGATAATACTTAAGTAATCTGCAGTTTACGGCTTGCAGATAAAAATGATGCTCCCTATGAAAACAAATTAAAGTGCGTATTTGCTCATGCCGATTTCAGCGAGCTTCAATAAGGACACGGCATTACCTGTTAGTAATGCTGAGCCTTACTAACGATAACAAAATTTAAAATAACAGCAAAAGCTATCCGGCATGATTGTTCTTTTTGTTGCTAAAAAACTGACTTAGAGCCAGGTTCCAGGACATATACTCTACCAAAATCTTGTAGAAAGGAAATATTAAAACGGATAAATGACGCTTTCGCTGAAACTCCATTGTTTCTTCAGGCACAAGCACAACAACCGCCAAACACCATAATAGGCCTGTTCCATATATTGCAAGAATGGAAATCCAAAAGTAATTGGGAGCAATTGATATTAACGTCAACAATGCAAACGGAAGCAATATGAGCAATATTACTGTTAACATGTCGATAAAAAATCGCAGGCCGATACGTGTTGACTCTGCTACCTGCTTTTTATAAAACTGCTTCTCTTTGTCAATTGTTTCAAGGTACCCAAGATTCCATCTGACGCGTTGTTTGATTAAAGTACGAATAGTACGAGGCGGCCGGGTTAGGGCAATAACATCCTTGATATAGGCTGTTTTAAACCCGTTCTTCAATCCAATCAAAGTAGACTCCCGGTCTTCCCCACTTCTCAATCCACTGTGGTCTTCAAAAATACGAACCAGTACATTTCTCTTATAACAGGAACCGGCGCCGGGCATGACCGGAACGCTATCCTCATTCCTGTGAAAACGGTACAAGGATCTTGCCATCGCATATTCAACTTGTTGAAAAAGTGTCACCCCGCCCCCATCAGCTAAAGGCAGCATTCTGAAATAACCGCCCATAAAATCTGCTCTGGCTCCCAAACGGGATAGTTCCTTCGACAAAAATTCAAATCCATCCAGGTCAGTATCAAAATCGGACAAAATTATAAACTCGTGTTCAATTTCCAGTACCGTCATGTATAAAGCCCCCACTTTATTAGCATTGGGGTAAACTGAAGCAACGGTAAAATCGCAGGGTGTGCTATTTAAAAAAGAGCGTATTTCATCCAGGCTGTTGTCTGTTGAACCATCATCGATAATAATTAGATCAATATCCGCCTTTATTTGAGTTGATAATTGCTTGAAGTATTCTAGACGAGCATATATATTATTTTGTGACGCTTCGTTATATTGAGGTATCAGCAGCGCGGCTTTCTTGCCCGCGCCAGGCGAATCGGTTATCCATTTGAGATTTACATTATTGCTTTTTAGCTTCCTGATCATAACTACAATAAATAGAGGTAATTAATAATTGTACCTTTCCTTCTAAAACGACCATTCCACGCCATCTTCCGGCTTGGCACTTAGTTTATGTTCGATAATAGCCTGAATGGATTGAAATATAAATATGTCTGCAACTCCGATTTCCCAACCAGTAGCCTTGCTCATCCGATGGGAGGCCTGAACTGCCAAAATTGAGTTCCCTCCGATTCTGAAGAAATCGTCCGTCACCCCAACCCGGGCTATTGTCAGCAACGTCTGCCATATATTGCAAAGGATTTTTTCAGTTTCGGTAACAGGAGCCACATAGGCCGATGTTGAACTGAAATCCGGATTGGGCAGGGACCGCTTATCCAGTTTTCCATTGATCGTCAACGGAAAATGATCCATAGGCATCAGTATATCCGGAACCATATAATCCGGAAGCTCCTTTTCCAGTTCTTCTATGATCTCTTCTTTATTTAACAAGTTTAAAAAAGGGATATTATAGCCATGCCCGGAATCCTCAACGATTGATGAGCCGGCAGCCAAATCAGCTTCCCCCTCTTTTTTGATCACCACATCGTACCGGTAGCGGCTCAATTCGTTCCGGTAACTTCCTTCCCTCAGCTTTACACTTACACGTACAGCCGTATTGCGAGTCTGT
>NZ_QGHA01000024.1 GCF_003148845.1 Mucilaginibacter oryzae
GAGCGCTTCCACCGCACTATCCAGGATGAGTTCTATGCTATCGCTTTCCGAAAAAAGATCTATCGCAGCATAGCTGAACTCCAGGCAGATCTGGACAGATGGATGTACAATTATAATAATGAACGGACACACAGCGGCAAATACTGCTTTGATAAAACGCCCATGCAAACGCTCATCGACAGTATACCAATGGCACAGGAAAAGTTATTGGAGAGGCTCGCCGATGACCAGATTCTTCAGAGCCCTCACAAAAAGGGCTCTGAAGAATCTGTGTCGATGCATTTACACGAGAAAAAACTATATTCACAAATCAAATCTGGCAACTTATAAAAACACACAACTGTCAGATCAAATAGTGGCTATTACAACTTATGGGACAGTTGCGACCGGTACAATTTAATAGACTTCCAATCGCTGTAATTGAATAACCGGCGTATGGCAATTTTTGAATATGTTTTATAGTTTGGACCTTTAATGATTTTTTGAGTCCAAATTTAAATCCATGGCCTCCTAACACTTAGTTTTGATTTTCCCCAGATAGTGATATATACCCTTGCAAAGCGCCTGATAACCTTTCCATTGTTAATTTTGCAAATTGTTTTTCGCTGTAATTTATCCCAAAAACTATATAATCGGCAGATGCAACCCCCCAAAGATCAATCATCGTTAATCTTTTTAAGGAATCAGCCGCCTGTCTCCCATGCGCTTTAGTTGAAATAGAAAACTTTTGATTATGACCATAAACGCTTAAACCCGTATCAAATTCGCCCAAATAATTGAACGAAATTTGCGGTTCATTAAAGTAAGGTTCTCCCCTCGTATATCTCAACAACCCGTATCCTGTCCCTTGATTAGGTACAGCACAGAGGGCGAGTTTGGTAAGTTCAAGTTGAGCTTGCATACTTTTAGAATGGGTAACATCAATAACAACCGGGTACTCAGTTGTAAACCATCCAACAGTACAGCTGACGTCGCCTGAGTCGAATGAATTTTCCCTTCCATGCAATTCTATCTTGATATTTATAGCCTCCGAACTGAAAACATCTGAACATGCAAGCGCAAGAGCGCTGATCATAAACTCGTTTACACTTCCCTTCGCTGCGCTATATGAGTTTACCAGCATGCCTCTGAACGCATCAGTAGGATATGAAAAAGTAACTGTTGAAATATCCCCCATCAAATTCACACCGCCAGCATAATCAGTGTGTATAATATTGTCCAACAATTTCCGCTCGACTTGATCCCAATATTTTTTTTCGGTCGTTAACATTTCACTATCTGCATAATTTGTTAAATGGTTTTTCCAGGTATTAAAACTTAATGTTTTGCCAGGTAATTCAAATGTTCTGCCATCCTGAATACTGTCATATAAATTTGCTAGGTCCTCCAGTAAAACCCGCCAGGATACGCCATCTATTATCAGGTGATGAGCAACAAGTAATAATCGTTGAACTCCATTACTTTTAAACAATGCGGCCTTGAATAGAGGACCTGATTCAAGATAAAAAGATGCTTGTATTACTTCACAATAGTCTTCAAACGACGACTCGTCATAATCAGTAACAGTTAGCAAATCAATATCGCATGACTCATTGATCTTATCCTTCCAATCGGCACCGTCCAAGTAAAAATTGGCCCGTAGATAATCGTGATGGGTAACCAACTGATTTAAAGTTTCCTTAAGCACCTCTGCTTCCATCAAAGGGGCTTCGATCAGGACTGACTGATTAAAATGATGTCGGTTTTTTTCATCAGATCGTTCGAAAAAGGCCTTTTGGATGGGACTCATGGTAAAAGTCTTTGCGGGAAAGGACTTTAAGGAAGGCCCGGGACCATGATTTAGTAAAATAGCGAGTTCCTCTATTATCGGGTGCAGCATAACATCCCTAATAGAAAGTAATAAACCTTTTTTCCTCAAGTCCGAAATCAACTTGATGGCCTTTATCGAGTCGCCGCCAAGCGCGAAGAAATCATCTTTTACGTTACCAATGTTTTTTCTTAAAACGGATGACAAGCTCGAGACAAGTATGCGCTCAGCGTCATTACGGGGCGGGACAATTTCAACTTTATTTTCCTCAATGTAGTCATTAGGAGGAGGCAAAGACTTTCTGTCGATTTTTCCGTTAGGATTAAGCGGGAACCTTTCCATAAATACAAAATAGCTAGGCAGCATGTATATTGCAAGCCTGTTGCTGAGGAAAGACCTTAGTTCTTTTGTCTCTACGCTCTCCGGCCCAGTATAGTAGGCTATTATATCGTGGTTCCCGGATGGTGACTGAGTCGATCTGACCACGGCAGTCTCTATCCCCGAATATTGCATCAGCGTCGTCTCAATTTCGCCAAGTTCAATTCTGTTCCCCCTAATTTTGACTTGGTCATCAGCTCTTCCCAAAAAAACAATATCTCCATCATCTGTCCACTTTCCCAGATCACCTGTTTTGTACATTCGATGTTCTTTGATAAACGGGTTCAGAAGGAACTTATCCGCATTTAAGGTAGGTGAATTCAGATACCCTCTCGACACGCATATACCCGAAATGAAAATCTCGCCTGCTACATCCGGAGGAACCGGGGCTCCTCTGCGGTCAAGGACGTAAAGACAGCAAAGATCGACTGGCCTCCCTATTGGAACAGGGGTTCCGTTCTCCCAGTCGTCAGGAGTGATAACATAATAAGAAACAACATCCGTACATTCAGTCGGGCCGTAAGAATTAATAATTTGGGCATTAAAAAATTCACTTCGCCTCCAATTAAAAAATTCTTTCTTATTGATTGGTTCTCCACCAAGAACGACTAAGTTAAGACTCTTGAGTTTTGAAAACGCTGCATTAACAGATTCTTCAAGCAGCGGATAGAATGCGCTGGGTGCGCAGTTTAAAACGCTGATATTCTCACTTTCAATAATATCAGCCAGATAATTATAATCAGCATATAGCATTTTCGGCAGCACCAGTTTCGCCCCGCACAGCAATGGCAGAAATAAATTTTTCTGAGTTAGGTCAAAACAGATCGGCGAGCTCAATAATACGCTTTCATCCGCACCAAGGCGAATAATATTCCGGTACCACATCAACAAGTTGATAAATGCGCGTTCCTCGACCATAACGCCCTTAGGACTTCCCGTTGAACCGGAGGTATAAATTACGTAAAAAGGAGAATCAGGAGGAAGAAATGGACGGCGAGCCGTAGCAGATTCATTATTGATTTCATTGAGATCATAATAAAATTTATGCCTGTTGCCTATCTCACGCGTAACCGATTTGTCAATATGTAAAATAGCATCAAAGCGAAATTTCGTCAGTTCATTTTCCAATTGATGCACTTTATCTGAAAAAGCAACTGACTGCACGCCTATTCCATCGTGTATCAGGTCCTCTATGTAGCCTTTGGATAAAAAAAATTCAGCCGAAAAATCGGTTTTTGTTTGATAATCTGAACCTGCGTGCTGTTCTTTGAAATTCGACAATTCACTGATCATGACCAGCCGCTTGTCTTCGTCCATGAGATCTCCGAGGAATAGCACTCCTTTGTCTTTCAATTTTGCAATAACTTTCCTGAGTACCTGGAATAAATAGTTAGGTCCATTAAAACATTGCACGACGCTGTTGAGGATCACGACATCAAAATCTTCCTCTTCCAATTGATCAATATCGAGTGCGGCAAGATTTATTAGTTCTACGTTCCCGAGTGCACGATTTCGCGCAATCTGCCGGGTATGTGTCAATATTGAATCCGATAAATCTGTACCAACATATTTTCCAACAAACGGCGCTATCTCAAACAAAGTAAGTCCGGAGGAGCAACCTATTTCTAGTACCTTTAATTTCTTGTGAAAAAGGTGTCTTAGTTTGTGGTAGGCATTTTGAGCGTATTCTTTCATCTCCTCCTTCGAAAAATCAAGACCGGTATAACTGCTCTTCCAGCCTCCGAGGCTGATCAGATCATTCGTTGATCTTCCGATGTAATTCCACAAATCCTTACTCATTAATTCATTTTGTCGCAGTCCTTCGTCCATACGAATCTGCTCTGAATCACAGGACACTATGTTCCTGACGGACCCTCGCCATAATAGTCTGTTCGCAGACTCAATCAATGCCGATTCGGTGATCAGTGTGGTAGCTCCCGCATCCTCTAACATATATAGCAAACGTTCTTCAGGATACTCATGATCAAGTGGCAGATAGCATCCTCCTGCTTTGAGTATTGCCAAAATGGATATTAAAAGATCCGGAGTTCTCCGGAGCAGCAATCCTACTCTCATTCCAGGTACGATTTGAACTTTCCGCATCAGAAGATTAGCTAAACGACCCGATCTTTCATCTAATTCCTGATAAGAGATTACCTTTCCGTCAAAGCTGACCGCAGGTCGATCCGGGTAAAGGGAGACCTGTTTTTCAATAAGTTCGATAAGACTACCAGATTTTTCAGGTTGTCCGTTTGCATGATTGAAATCATATAACACCTTTTGATAATCGGCTTCAGTAATTATCGGCAAATCTTCTAAACTCCTGCTTGGTTCCGCCAATACGGATGACAATATCAATTCAAAATATCCCGATAAACGATTTATTTGAGAAAGGGTAAACAAATCCGTATTGTATTTCAATACAAGCATGATTTCCTCACCGTACTCCCGGAAATCAAAGGTAAGGTCAAACAAACTTCGTGTATTTTCAGCAAATGCCCGCGGTATTGTAGAATTGTTCTCGCGGCTGGCCTGGGCGACTGATTGATTCAAATTCGCGTTTTGGAGAACTACCACGACGTCAAACAACGGATTACGGCTCCTGTCAGTTGTCAAATTCAACGAAGCAACCAATTCATCAAAAGGGAAGTCCTGATTTTCAAACGCTTCCATCATCATTTTCCTGACATTTTCCAGTAGTTGAAAATAGGATTCAGCCGCGTTTAATGATAATCTCAAAGGCAGCGAATTGACATAAAATCCAAGTTGTTTGTCAACCCCGTCAAAATTCCTTCCTGCAATAGGAGTGCCTAAAACAATGTCACTCTGCCCGGAAAATTTATTAATCAAAACATAAACGAGGGACAACAAATTCATATACAGTGTAGTACCTGTCTGTCTGGCCGTCAGCCTGATCTTTTCCGCATCTTTTCTGTTGAAAATATAGTTTTTAAAGGCCCCATTATAGGTTTTGACCGGAGGGCGTGCTCCCTTTTCCATTAGCTGCAGAACAGGCAGCGATCCGCTGAATCTGCTTATCCAATATTGTTGCTGCCCGTTGAGTATTCCCATTTTAAGTTGCGACTGCTGCCAGACCGCAAAGTCTTTATATTGCAATCGCATTGGAGCAAGAAGCTTTTCGCGAAGTCCGGGGGCGGCCTTATACAGTTTAAGCAATTCGGCTGTGAGAAGATCCATCGACCAGCCATCACTTATGATGTGATGAATAACGAATGAAATCAACCATTGCGTATTTTCCAAACGAATGGCCTGCAAGTGAAATAAGGGGCCATTCTCAAAATCTAAAAGAACACTTGAGTCCTTATACAATTTTTGCGCTAAGCTATGTTCCCTGTCCGCATCCATCCGTAAATCTGCATATGTAATGGTAAAGGGAAATTCACCAGGAGGGATAACAAATTGCCGGGGTTCACCGGTTGTATCTTCCCGAAAAACGGTCCGCAATATCTCATGACGGCGAATTAAAATCCCAACGCAAACCGACAGGTCATCAATATTTAAATCACCGTTAAAATAAACAGCAGTCGCCATATTGTACGCGATCCTTACCTCATCAACCTGACATAGCAGCCACAGACGTCGTTGAGACGACGATAATATATAACCCTCATCGGATATCTCCGCAATTGGGATCGTATCATTTCCTGATGTTCCGTTCCCTTGCTTCTTAAGATATTCTACTAACTGCTTTTTTGACGCCCTGATTTCGGTGATCAAATCTCCAGGTATCGAATCTCCGCTATAATTCAATTTCAGATTCTCCTCCTGTAAGGAGATTTGAATATTATTTTTAATCAATCGGGCTAAAAGTTTTTCCATAACCTTAATTTCTGGTTGGTAATTCGTCGGGAATAAATAGATAGGGTTACGTCACCATGTAACGGAACATTATAAACGTATCGCTTAAATCTCAAATTTATAGCGGTACAAAAGCTCCTTTTCCCCATAGAGCCGTTCAGCGGTGATTCCCATTTTTTTACATCGGTCAATCAAAAGGTTAGATTGCACGATAGGGTTGGATTCATCAGTATATTTGACCGTACTAATAAATTCAACCCAAGGTTCCTGACCCATCGCGTAAACGTAAACTTCTTTGGGATGGAAGATCTCAACGAGCTGAATCCCTCTTTCAAAATTTGATCCCGATAGTCTCCTGGACTGGTCGTCGGTCCTTCCTACCGGTTTGCTAAATAAAGGGCCGTAAAGCCAACTTAAAGGCGCCCCGTCACATTCCATACCTAAAAACAATACATCAACATCGCCCGTGATACTTTGAACATGCTGATAGAGTCTCGACTCTAATACTCTCGAATCCGCGACGAATAAGAAGGTTGACCCTCCGATCGACACATGATAGCACAGCTTTGCTTTAATGTTCAAATCGCTGTGTTCCCCGGTAAACGGGATTCCGGTAATTGTAAGATCACGGAAACTCACATTTTCAAGTTCATCTACTTCAATAACATTATTGAAACCTATATTATTGAACATAAGTTTGAGATTAGGGTCCTGTAACGCACCGCTTCTTGTTGCTGGAACAATAAGGTTCTTAATTTTATGACGTAATGGAATTAACGTTTCCAAAAGGATATGATCCTGGTGATTATGAGTAATTAAAACATAATCAATCATATCCGGTAAATCTATATCGGAATAATGATTAACATTCGAATCATATCCATAGTAATTAATAAGCGGGTCTACCAATACGCTGACGTTCTTCGTTTCGATCAGGATACATGCGTGTCCGAAATACCTCATTCTCACTTTATTGCCGTCATACTTCCGGTAGGCAGGATGTTCTCTTTCTGTAAAAAACGATTCGAACAGCCATTTTTTTTCAGGCGGAATGCGAAGGAGCTTTTCCAACTCAGCTACATCACCGGGAGCCCTCTTCATACGACTAAGTATATCTATTGCCGGATGATCAAACGGGATGTCAAGATGTAAAACATCCGGATTATTAAGCTTGGCGGTACTAAGGCAGAAAGGGCGTTCGTCATTTTCTGTAACCCACAATGCAATAGACTGCGCCTTTTTGTTATAAAGCTTGCTTTTATAGAGTAAAGGCTCAAAAAAACGAAATGATGGATGATTGTTCAGATCGTAAACCAATTCCACATAGCCTTTTAAGAGATCCGGAATCTTCGGATAAAGGTCCTCGAGTGAATATCCCTTTGCAGTACTTTCCAGTAAGTCATTAAGTTCTGTTATCGCTTCAGCCAAAGAGATCTGATCAGCCTGCAGAACAACCGTATTCGAGATCAGCTCTTTTATTTCGCCTACCCGTTGCTGAGGATAGTCCATAAATGGGCCGCCAAGCATTTTGGGATTAGCTACCGCTGTTTCATGTAGTTCCGGTGCTTCAACGTAGGATCTCATAATTTTCAGGTGCCTGCCCGTAACATTCATTGCGGCTGTTGCAGGAGATACCAGGTGAGCCCATGCGTACCACCTTCCGACAAGCGGCTCAATTATCACATTTGGCTTTAGAAATTTGAGATTTAGATTCATAGGGAGATATTTCGGTAGTAAATATAATTTTTGTATTTCACTGAATCAAGGTTATTTTCGGTACTTAAATCAACTAACTTTAAAAATTGCTCCCCAGACTATACGAAATGAATAAAATAAAACCGAAGCTCTTCCTGATCCATTTTGCCGGCGGAAGTTGTTATTCGTTCTCATTCCCCAAACGCCTCTCATCGCACTTCGAGGTGACCTCCCTGGAATTACCCGGCAGGGGCAGGCGCGTAAAAGAGAGCCTGATCACGGACTTCAACACAGGCGCACAGGACATCTTCAATCAAATAAACGCAAGTGTATCCAACGATTTTTTTTTAGTCTACGGTCACAGTATGGGCGCATTATTAGCACTCGCAGTAACGGACCTTCTTGAGAAATCGGGTAAGCAATCTGCCGGGATGATCGTCAGTGGCACCCCTGGTCCGAGAGCAGCTGCAATGAAAACAACAAGGTATCTGTTAGGCGCTGACGATTTTTTTCAAGAAGTTAAAAAGCTGGGGGGGCTACCCGAAGAAATCTTCGATGAACCGGATTTGCTTTCCTTTTACCTGCCGATATTACGAGCGGACTTTGAAATAGCGGAAAAGAACGATTTATCCGGGCATACCGGCGTTAAGTGTCCTGTGCTCGCAATTATGGGAAGTGAAGAGGAGACAGTCGGTGAAATTGAAAATTGGAAAAATTTCACAAGCAATCATTTCGAACACAGGGTTCTCTCAGGCGATCATTTTTTCATCAATAACAATTCTGATCGGATCGCTGACCTGATCGTTGAATTTTATGACCGTATAAAAAAAAATGAGCTTATTAAATAATTATTTCATTGGTGTAAAAGTCCCCATTGCGAATCTCCTGCAATTGATCTATCAGCTCAGCGAGCTGTCTTAAATCGGCCATATTAAAAAAATCTTCTAAGCCTACAGTTACCTTATATTGAGCCTTTATCCTTTTGATAACGACCATTGCCCTTAATGAATCGCCCCCCAGATCAAAAAAATTATCCGTCACAGCAATCGTATTGATACCAAAAAAACCGGCGATCATCTTAAGAAGATATTCTTCTGTACCGCTTGTTGATGAGAAAAATTCCGGGCTTATATCCGTCGGCACTTTCAAAAAGCTGTCCGCCTCATTCAGCTTAATACCACCACGTTCTTCGAAAACCCGTTCTCTTCGCCTCCAAATATTTTCAACACTCTGAATTATGTGCGGTGTATCCAGTTGCACCGCTATATCAAAGACGGTAGCAATCTCCCCCGGGCCGATAGCAGACTGCATTCCAGCGCCGTTACGGGGAGTCCCGGCGTCAAAATACATTTCCGAAAAAGCAATACTTTTCCAAGTTGGCCGGCTTTTCTGTATCGAACTGATACGAGCTTCCATCAATGCGTTTGCTGCCGAATATGCCCCATAACCCAAACCGCCAAGTATTGTCGACACACTGGAAGTGGCGATCATAAAGTCGAGGTCCCTTTGGCCAAACAAGCGTATTATATTTTCGAGGCCAAGGGCCTTCGGTGCCAGAATTTTAGTAACGTTTTCCTGAGTCATATCTTCTATCGTTTCAAATAAACGAAGATCGACTTCACCTGCAGCATGTACTATTCCGGCAATGGGGCCCAGTTCGTCTTCGATACGCTGCAGCAGCGGCTCAAAAAGCTCGATCTTGGTTACGTCAGTTGAAAAATAATGAACTTTGCTACTGATCGCCGACAATTTATTAAACCTTTCTTTTACGGTTTCTGACGCCAAATCTGATCTACCCAATAAGACAATACTGGCCTCTGTGTTTCTGAGCAAATGTTCCGCTATAACAACCGCAACTCTGCCGAGACCTCCTGTCAGCAAATAATGTTTCCCTTCCTTAACTTTTATATTCTGATTATTTGCATTGTTCCGGATAGCCTGAAAATCCGGAACCCATAATTGACCATGTCGGATGGCTAAAGATCTTTCATCAAAATCAGCAAGTGCGTGCTCACAAAGTACCGGTATATCACTTTGCCAACTATCAGAAACATCTATGATCTGGCTTTTAATTGTATATTCCTGCACCAATACGTTGTTCAATCCGATTAACAGGGCCTGCATCCAACCAGTTTTATCCTCCGGAAAAACTTCATACATGGAAGCCGTGAAAATTTTGACGAACACATTAGCGAATTCTTTTCGAGACACGATTGTTTTTATGATATGGGACAACGCTTCGAAAGTGTAAGCGGAGCCTTCTGAAGTCAATTTGTGTTTATCGTAAACCGCTACTACGGGCCAAAGGTAAATGATCGTTTCAATCTCTGCCCCGACACGGTTTATTTCATTGAAAAGAAGTTCGAAGTCCCGGAGACTAAAGGGGTTCACTGTGTAACCACCAGCAACACCTGCGCGAAAAGCATCCCCCATCGATACCTGCAGTACTGAGGCCTCCCTTTCAATTAATCCTTTCAGGACAGCTTGGGAAGAATCGTCATTGCCTGAAAAAAGTAAGGTTTTCTTACCAGGCGAGGCAACATGGTTATGCAGGTATTTTTTCCAGGTTGGCAGATAAAGTGTGTTTTCAGAAACAGTTGAAATGGCCTGATTGTCCTGATCTTTTAGATACAACCCGTGATTAAAAGGATTGACAACTGTCGGAAATTTCATTTGATCAAAGGCATAGGTAGGCAGCGAGATTTTTCTGGGCTTTAGGTCCGTATAAAATCTTCGCCAGTTAACAGGGACGCCGAGTGACCACAATTTCCCGAAATTAGCTTGAAACATGTCGACGCCGGAGGTTTCGTCTTTAGCCGTGATCAAATTCAAAATGTTAGGCGCATTAATGCGACCAGTCTTCTTATGTGCAAGACGTGATAAGATGTTGCCGGGGCCGATTTCCACAAATATATTTTGATCGTTCCCATTATAAAGTAAACTTAAGCCCTTGTCAAACCAAACCGTATCGCGCATATGTTTAACCCAGTACCCGGGTTTTTTGTATTCGTTTTCGGTGATCATCCCGCCCGTAACATTCGAGACATAGGGAATCTGATGGTCTTCAAATGAAATCTTTTCGACCAACCGATGAAAATCAGCTAACACAGGTTCAAGTAAATGCGAATGAAAGGCTAGTTTTACATTTAGCAAAACACAGGCGATTCCAAGCTTTCCAAGCCTGGACTGAAGGTCAATAATAGCATCACAACTCCCGGAAAAAACTACCTGATCAGTGGAATTTACGGCTGCAAGCGATATTGTTTCGTTTAAATAGTTTTTTGCTTCGTCATGTATAAGTTGGGCGCTTAACATTCTCCCTTCGCTCACATGCTGCATAACCTTTGCCCTTCCAACCACCAGATCCAACGCACTTTCAAAGGTTAGAACACCTGCCAGGCAGGCACAGGTATATTCACCTACACTATGGCCAATCATGCGGGAAGGTTTAACGCCATAATGCATCATCGTTTTCGCCAGCACATATTCAACCAGAAAGATCAAAGGCTGAACAAAGGAGGTGTTGCTCAACCAATCCGGCTGAACTTCGTCGGAAAACAATGCATTCCGGTAATTATCCGGAGTAATTAGTTCCAGATAACTAAGACCTTTATCCATTAAATCGCGAAAAAAATTATCCCGACGATAAATCGTAAGGCACATCCGGGCATATTGAGCTCCCTGGCCCGGAAACATAAATATGACTTCAGGGGATCTATCAGGAACAGTAAGGTTTAATGCTGATCTATCGTTTGCATCAAGTGCTTTCAAAAACTCTTCTCTGGTGTTAAATACCACAGAGCGTCGAAGCGGAAAATTCGCCCTGCCGGTATCGAGGGTGTAGCTCATATCGTCAAAACTGACGTCATTACTCCTGACGAAAGCGGCAAGCTTATTCAAATAACCCAGCAGCGCACTATCGGTCTTTGCAGAAACATTCACAACATAGGGTTTGCCCGGAGGTTTGGCATCGAATATATGCTGATTATTATCAGGCTCCTGATACTCCTCGAGAACCACATGGGCGTTCGTTCCTCCTACTCCAAATGAACTGACACCTGCCCGGCGTGGAATTCCATCCTCATTTTTCCATTCAAGTAAACTGTCATTCACAAAGAATGGGCCCTCTTTAAAATTGATTTCCGGGTTAGGTTCTACAAAGTTAAGCGTAGCCGGGATTTTCCTGTATTTAAGGCTGAGACAGGCTTTGATGAGCCCGGCAAGCCCGGCTGCGGAATCAAGGTGACCTATATTGCTTTTGACCGACCCCAGTGCGCAAGGTTGTCTGCGTCCGTTGAAAACGAGATTAAGAGCCTCAACTTCAATAGGGTCTCCAAGTCTTGTACCGGTCCCGTGTCCTTCAACGAAAGACACAGACGCAGGATCCACGCGCGCAAACCTATAGGCAGCTCTGAGACACTCAGCCTGACCTTCAACGCTCGGCGCCGCGAAACTTACTTTACGGTTGCCATCATTATTGATGGCACTTCCTTTAATAATCGAATAAATATGATCACCGTCGGCAATAGCGTCGCTAAGGCGTTTCAATACGATGACACCTGCACCCTCTCCGCCAACGGTTCCGCTTGCATCCTGATCAAAAGCCCTGCAATGTCCATCTTTCGAGAACACCGAGCCCTCTGTTCCGGTGGCTCCTGCCCCCTCCTGGGTAATGACAGAGACTCCTCCAGCCAAAGCAATTCTGGACTCACCCAGCAGCAGGCTTTTACAAGCCATATTAACTGCGACCAAAGATGTTGAACACGCAGTATTCAAGTAAACCGAAGGGCCATTTAAATTTAATTTATACGACAACAGCGATGACAAAAAGTCCTTATTCGTTACAACAGCCATATTGAAGTCATCAATCAGGGCTTCCCTGTTGACAAGTTTCGCGTATAGTTTCCAATTAAAATCATCATTCCCGCCTGCGAACAGGGATATCGGACCTTTTACGGCTGAGGGATCACAGGCGGCGTCCTCTAAAGCTTCATAAATGCATTCGTGCAAAATGCGGTGAAGCGGATTCATTAAGCCTGCCTCCTCGGGCCGATAGCCAAAAAAAGCAGGGTCGAACATTTCTTTATCACTCAATGTAGCTTTGGAGAATACGACTTTATCATCCCCTCCGTTTAATCCACCGGCTCTGGTTACCTCGGTAATTTCAATGGATTCCACTCCTGTTTGAAGATTTTGCCAAAATTCCCTCCAGTTTCTTGCTCCGGGAAATCGACACGCCATACCGATGATAGCAACCTCCAATCCACTGTAATTATCTTTTTTCATAAATAGCTGTTTATTTACTTGCCGGAGTACAAATATTATTATTTCAAAGGCCTTGACAAGTTAGAAATAAAAGGTTGTTTTGTTAAGTATTTTACTACTTTTACTCTCCAAAAATCAAATATCTAATCTAAAAAATGGAACAAAACAATACCAAAAGCTACGGGTCAGCGCTGTACACCTTGATTACCGTATTTTTTTTCTGGGGATTTATCGCTGCCTCCAATGGCATTTTTATTCCCTTCTGTAAAGCGCATTTTAAACTGACACAATTTGAATCTCAGTTGATTGATTATACATTTTATGGTGGTTATTTTGTTAGTTCCCTGTTACTTTATTTAATCTCGAAAATCACGAAAGTTGATATAGTTAATAAATATGGTTACAAAAACATCATTATCGCGGGCTTGCTGCTATCTGCATTCGGAGCTATACTGATGCTCCCTGCTGTAAATGCAGATTCGTTCGGACTGGTTCTGGGTGTCGAATTTGTGATAACCCTGGGTTTCTCTCTGCAGCAAACCGCGGCCAATCCATTCGTGGTAGCTTTAGGAACGCCGGCAACAGGTACTCACCGCCTGAATTTTGCAGGAAGTATCAATAACATCGGAGGTGTGCTGGGCCCGGTGATCCTTAGTCTGATACTGTTCGGAAGTGCAACCAAAATTATTCCTGCAGACCAGGTGAAGATCACTTCAGTGAACAATCTTTATATGATATTGGCGGGCATGTTCGTCGCGGTAGCATTATTTTTCTGGGTTTCAAAACTACCTAGGGTTACGAGTGATGAAATTGTCGAGCCTAGTAAAAAAACGACGCTTCCATTGATTATAGTACTCGTAGCATTTTGTCTTGTGAACCCTGAATTAAGCGTAAGGACAGGTATTAAACAGGCTTATTTTGTATATGCATCGCTTGCTATTATTCTAGTAACATTATTTTCATCAATGTTGGCGGCATCAAAAGACAAAACCGGTTGGGGTGCTATGCAGTATCCTCAATTGATATATGGGATGATTGCCATATTTACGTACGTGGGAACGGAGGTTACGATTCAAAGTAATCTTGGATCACTGGTGCAAACTCCTGAATTCGGGCATTACAATGAATCCGAGATAGCTCCTTTTATCTCACTTTACTGGGGAAGCCTCATGATTGGCCGTTGGACGGGCGCAATTGCAGCTTTTAACCTAACGAAAGTTACTAAAGCTATTTTAACCGTTATAGTACCATTCGTTGCTTTCGGGGTAATCCTATTGGTCAATTTGGTCAGCGGCAGGGATGTTTCTCACTTATATTCATATGCAATTCCGGTAGTCATCCTGATCGTAGCATTTTTCATCGGGCAGCAAAAACCCATCCGGACGCTGACCATCTTCGGTATACTTGGGATTATTACGATTTCACTCGGTCTCCTAACCACTGGCCGTATCGGTCTCTTTGCACTGATAAGCGGAGGTTTATGCTGCTCGATCATGTGGCCATCGATCTTCGCCCTTGCGGTAACCGGTTTAGGTAAATATACCAGTCAGGGTTCAGCATTCCTTATCATGATGATCCTGGGAGGTTCTATTATTCCGCCGTTGCAGGGTATTCTCGCAGACACCACATCAGGTGCTATATCAGGAATGAGCGGAATTCATTTTTCTTATATTGTTCCGATGATCGGATTCGCATATATCGCATTTTATGCATGGAAGGCCGGCGCTGAACTTAAAAAGCAAGGTATCGATATCGACGCTGTGGAAACATCCGCCGGATCAGGTCACTGATTCTTCCTGGATTTCCGGTAAAAATCTCCATGCAGATCAGCATGATGTAAAAACAAGTGTTTAATTTTTAACCGACCTGCCTTTACGCAATGAGCATAAAGGCAGGTCGGTCTATTTTGGGCCGGGCGGGCAAGTATCATCAATTCCTGACCAGTAGGTTAATCAGCTAAAAAACTTGACTTCATACCGGACTAACACTACCAAGTCATAAAATAAGTTCTCTGATGTTCTCTCCCTACATTAATTATCCTCATAATCTTTATCAGCGAGAATATCAAGTGTGTTCTGAAGGATTTCTAATTCATCATCCGATTCATCATTTTCCGTTATTTTCATATCTCCGGCCGACGAGCGCAATAAGACTGAAAATTGCATGATATTAGGATACCTGAAAATTTGCACCGCTGATAGATCTGTCTTGAATTGCTCGTTAATGACCCGGATAAGTTTCATCACCTTTAAAGACGTGCCGCCCACTTCGAAAAAGTTATCATGAATACTTATGATCTGTTCCCCGAGCACTTTCTTCCACGCCATAAGCAACTTTTCTTCAATCGCATCTGTTGGCCCTACTGGTTTTCTGCTTTGTGGAATGTTGGCAGAAGCAGGGATAGGGAGTGCTCTTTTATCCAATTTACCGTTGGGGGTTAATGGCAGATGATCAAGTTTAAAGTAATGCGACGGCAGCATGTAGCCCGGCAGGCCCTCCGACAGGGCTGACCGGAGCTCACCAATATCCGCTGTAACCTCCCCGACAATATAGGCTACCAACTCATTCTCTGCTTCAGCTTCCTCGCTGCGCCATACAGTCACTACCGCTGCTTTTACCCCTGGTAAATGGAGCATGGCGTGCTCGATCTCTCCCGGCTCAACCCGGTAACCACGGATCTTCAGTTGCTCATCACGGCGCCCCAGAAATACGATCTGACCATCAGCCTGCCAGCGTCCCATATCCCCGCTTCGGTATAACAGCTCACCCGGGCGGTAAGGGTCTGCGATGAACCGGCCCTTCGTCAGCGATGCCTGGTTCAGGTAGCCCCTGCCTACCCCTGCTCCCCCGATATACAACTCACCGGGACAGCCTACAGCCTGCAGATGTTGGTTCTCATCCATAATATAGACACGAACGTTACTGATCGGCCGGCCGATCGGGAGCAGTTGCTGTTCTGCGCTCAATACGCAGCTTGTTGAAACCACTGTATTTTCCGTTGGCCCGTAGTTATTCACCAAAGCATGGTTCTTCGGCGTATATGTCCTTAACCTGTCCCCTCCGGTCAGTAGGTAGCGTAACGTAGTATGGCCTTCTTCCTGGAAGCGTTCCGCTATCTGAGTGGGCAGAAAGCTTATACTGATTCCGTTATTCCGGTAATACTCGTGCAGCTTTGCTGTATCCAGACGCAGTTCATCAGGAATTACATGAAGATGGGCGCCGCTCAGCAGATAAGGAAAGGCCTCCCATACTGAGGCATCGAAGGCTACACCCGCATACAGCGTCGCCCGATCTGCCGCAGTGATCCCGAAGGCCTCCTTATGCCAGTAACACAGGTTGATCACATTTCGGTGTTCGATCATTACACCCTTGGGCTGCCCGGTTGATCCGGAGGTGTAGATCACATATGCAAGGCCGGATGGGCGGGAATAACCGCTTACCGCAGCTGACGAATATTGCCCGATAGCTCCCTGGTCATGCTGATATTTATGCCTTTCCGGCACCAGTGACTTGTTTTGTTTATCTACCCATAGCAGCGCGTCGTAACGGTAAGCTGTCAGTTCATTGCTGATCGTATGGATCTTTTCGCTGTATTCCCCTGACGTGATCCCGATCCCGGAGGACTTCAGGTCTTCCCAATATGAACGACCTACAAATAACTCTG
>NZ_QGHA01000025.1 GCF_003148845.1 Mucilaginibacter oryzae
CGAAAAAAGATCTATCGCAGCATAGCTGAACTCCAGGCAGATCTGGACAGATGGATGTACAATTATAATAATGAACGGACCCATAGCGGGAAATACTGCTTTGGTAAAACGCCCATGCAAACGCTCATCGACAGTATACCAATGGCACAGGAAAAGTTATTGGAGAGGCTCGCCGATGACCAGATTCTTCAGAGCCCTCACAAAAAGGGCTCAGAAGAATCTGTGTCGATGCATTTACACGAGAAAAAACTATATTCACAAATCAAATCTGACAACTTATAAAAACACACAACTGTCAGATCAAATAGTGGCTATTGCAGAATCGGAAGCCAGTAATTCATCGGAAAAATCGTTCATAAAGGACAATCAGAGCATGAGGGCATTAAGTTTCACCGCTGTAGATTGATATGCTTTTCAACAATGTTTTTGAAGCGTCAAAAATATCTCCACGATGCTATGATTAGTCCATATATCGAGGAAGCCCTTTATTTGCTATTCGATCTAATGTATGAATAAACCACAGTAAACAGGTAATATCTCCCGATTGAATTCTGTTTAATACTTTCAACGTACAAAGGATCAAAATTACGAGTTTGATAACTGTTTCGATTCAGAATATCACTCACATCTAATTTGAGCGATAAATTTCGATTTTTAAGGGCAAAGTACGTCAGGCCACTTCTTAAATTTAAGATACTTCTATTAAAGCCAGCTGTTTGTCCAAAGTATAATTTATTATCAGTTACAGATGTTAACCTGTATCTGTCACCTAACCTGCCGGTGAAGTCCAGTTTTAAGTCTTGAGAAATATACCTGTTATAATTCTGGTTGACGCCAAGGTAATCGTTTTGATTCAACTCGGTAGCTGAATTAAAATCAATATCTAGGTATTTTTTATACGAGTAGGAAATTTGCTGAGTGCAGGCTATTTTAAAATTTTTTGCAGTACTTGCCTGGTCGTTGATATATGATAGAGCTTTGCGATAACTAAAATTCGTCCCTAGATTAACACGTATTATTTTAAGTGATGGGAACGTGATATTGAAATTACAACCCAACCGTTTACTTCCGTTTACATTTATCGGCTCTACTACTTGAATACCGCTATTAGAATTTACGCTGATATTGCTCACAATATCATTGATGATATAATTAAAATACAATGAACCGTTGAAGAAAAGCTTTTCATTATACTTGCTAAAATTGTAAGTAAACGCGTGATTTACACTATACATTAGTTCAGGATTACCTTTTGTTAAAAACAATGGGTTTGAATTATTGACAACCGGATTTAACTGAGAAGACGTTGGAGCATATACCTCTTGGTTATAAGAGAAACTACCAAATTTCATAATTTGAATATCAACAAATGGATTTATGGTGATTAATTTCCGCTGATTTTTTATGGACGAATACCGGTTTGAAAATGCATTTTGCTGTAACGCAGTTCCAACAATAAAATTGACTTTCCTTATACCCAGCCTTAATGAAAAGTTTAATGTCTCGTTGAAGAAGTCACTCTTAAAATCATTACTCAAACCGGGATTAAATTTATCGTAAACACCCGATGATCTATCAAAATCCACTACAGATGTCGATATGGTACTCTTATCAAATCTAAATGAGTTTGAAAGGGATAAGCCTATGTTTCTTCTTAAATCGGTACTGTAATTTGCTGTAAGACCGATGCCTCTGTCGTTATTGTCAACAGACCGTAGTTGCCTGATAATTGAATCTGCAGTTTGGAGCTGGTTGAAATAGGTGTTATAATTAACCGAGTCTTTTACACGACTTGGGAAGTGATAGTAAGTAAGGGAAATTGTTAATTGTTGATTATTTCTTTTGATTGATTTATCAAAACCGATCCGGCCTTGTATGGCGCCTCCAGTGTAACTATTACTAATATTGTTCACACCGTTATTTTTCAACTCATTAGTTTGATCTAAACGTGTTCCAAAAGCTTGGTATGAAATTACATCCCTGCTCTGATATTCAAAACGTTGGTCAATTGTAAGTTTACTGAAACTGTCTAAGGCTATATTCAGTGCTAATGTTCCAAACAATTTACCCTGCTTAAACTTTCTTTGAGAGTCACTTTGGTATGTTTGGGCAACGCTATCCAACCGAAATGATCTTGTTACCTGACCGTTTTCGTTAGAGGATGACCTTTCATAACCTGTTGTCAGGATAAGCTCAGTATTCTTGGAAATATTACTAGAATAATTAAATCCTAAAGATTTGGAATCGACTAAAAAGGGGCCGGTTGATAATGACGATACATTATTCCAACTACCTGTGAAAGTCATCTTCTCTTTATCATCGAATCGACTTAAATCTATGAGATTATCAAACGTTTTTTTATTGCCCTTACCGAGTCCGGCTTTTCCGAAGATGGATTTCTTGTAACGGGTTTTAAGGGTTAAGTTGACCGTATTTATCTTTTGACCAGGATTGCTGGCAGATAGTTGTATTTTATCTATCAATTCTGCAGGAATTGTTTTCAATAGTAGTTTAATGTCATTATTGAAATAAACTTTGCCATCAAGCAGTACCCTATCCAGCATTTGCCCATTGAATAAAATCACATCGTCCCCAACAAGTCTTAATCCGGGGATCTTTTTAAGAATGTCTTTTGTTGTGCCGTCCGGGTCTGTATAAATTGAAGATGAATTAAATTCAAGGGTGTCGTTTTTTAGTCTAAATTTTTTCCGGTTGCCTTTTACCTCTACCTGCTTTAACAATTGCGTTTCACCAGTTAAAAAAATCGTATCTAATAAATACGTGCTCCGGTTTGAAGAGGTGCTTATGTGAATCTCTTTTTTTTTATAACCGACAAAAGAGATTTGTATAAAATATTCTTTCGCTACCGGTGCCAAAAATTCAAACTCACCTTTCCTGTTTGTTGTTTTGCTGATCCGGGTGGATGAGTCAGCAGCGTATTTCACTTTAATGGACGTGCCATCCAATGGCTGTCTTTTATCAGACGAATAAACAAAACCTTTAATGTGAAACTGGCTGATACTTTCTTGTGCGTAAGCTTGCTGGTTGAAAAAAAAGAGAAATAGAACACAGATTAGCCTTAATAAAGTACCCGAAAATAGACCTAGGCTCATTGTTCTCAAAAGAATAAACATTTATGATTATCCTTTAGTCAATCTATCAACTGTTTAAAAATGATCCGAGCGGTCGGCTTCTTATAGCCTTGTACATTATCTTTAAAGGTCATCTCATTTTTAAATTTTCTGGCATTAAAAATGGAGATTGGTAGAATGACCTTTTTCAGTGCTCTTTGGGTATTGATATTAAAGAGAAAAGGGCCACGATCACGTGGACTAAAATCATAGGTATTTTTCGAAAGATATTCATTATTCTGCGCATATATTTTAACACTCATTCTTCCATCCCTTAAGGTAATATCTGCAGAATCGAGATATTTCAGTGTTTTTTTCCCCAGGTCTGCAACTTGGGATTTGATACACTTTAATTCTTCGCAGTGCCTTATTAAATTAAGCAATTTGAATTCACTATCAAATATTTCTTTCGGTCCCAACAAGACGCCACTTGTTCCGTCCAATCCAGGCATTGCAGTTGTGTCTTTCCTTCTGACCTGTCCAAAGGCAGACGTAAAACCAAGCATTAAAAGAAGAAAAAACAGATTTCTCATAGTATTGTGAACTTAAGGCTATTTGCATAACAAGTGATATTGCACAAATCGCATTTACTTAGTCGTTAGGTTTGAGTCGACAAGCGACAGTAGCTCTCTATTATATTCGATGTTTTTCACCGGAAATTTTAAATAAAATAAAACACGCCCGGATGTGTCAATAAAACAAACATAGGGTTGCTTGACACTATCAATTGCGGAGATGGAGTTATATTCGATTACACTTCTATATTGTTTAAAGGGCAGATATGGTGAATTACTTAAAATTAGTAGTTTTTTTAAGGAAGACGAGCTTAAAGAGGTTTCTAAATTTGACAGTCCTTCACGTATACAATCTGTACAATCACCATCTTGGTACCGATAGATTACTCTATATTCTCTCAATAAAGCGGGATCCTTGACCTTCAACTTAGGATGGAAGGATAGATTATCCCTAATACTCCCTTTTAGATATGCAATTTTCTCATTGTTTGTTACATCGCGCTCTTTCATCGTATTGAGTTTCACAGCAAGTACACAAGTAAGGCACAAAAAGAAGACAAGGCAAAGAATAAGGAGCTGCCTCTGATATCTCGTCATATATTATATTTTTAATTTATATAATGCGACTATTGGATTATCATAATTTGACTGATAATTTTTAATTACTTTATAATTTTCGAAGTCTTTATCGCGAGCATCAATATTAGCACCCATCTTTTTTGATCCTGCATTTAGGATGGCTATTAGATCTTTCGTTAGAAGTGAACAAAAATAATCTCCATACACTGCAATTGCTGTTGGAAGCGTCTGGTACGGCTTATCAACAACATTTTTATAACAGATATATTTACCGGATCGCTTACTGTAAATTGTATAAACAAAATCACTACCAATCATTAAGTTGGAAAAAATTAGATTGTTGGTTTCGTATACATTGGATAATTTATATGCTTTGTTCCGCCTTCGTAATAAGTCATAAGATTGCTCTAATGCCTCACTACACGTGACATTTCTTTGTCCAAAATCGTATCGTATATAATTTTCCACTTGATTAGAATGTATTTTGTAGACCTTATCAAAAATCTGATCAATCCAGTAAACATTCTTGTTGTAGCTAAAAAGTTGCTGACTTGTAGACCAGTAGTATTTGCCAATTGGAATAAAAGACTTTGGTGATGATTGTTCATCAACTTTACAACTAATTATCAAATCTCTATCAATAGCATTAGGAATTTCTCCTTGGTTCATAAACAAATTATTGTTGACCACTTGCAATTGCTTTACAGAATATATAAGCTTAACTTCTTCTAAAAAAGAGCCATCACTACTGCTGAATATCAATATCTTTGATAAATGATTATCATAGAGGTATATCTTGTCGTTATCTATGGAAAAATCATCTATGTGCGAAAACTCTGATTGTTGATCCCCCATTTTCGTTAACTTATATAGGAAATTTCCGTTAAGGTCGAAACAAAAAACACCATATGAAGCAACGAATAATTTGTCTTTGTAAAATAAAATTTTCCAAAATTTTCCAACTTTGGCTTCATGGGGAGCTTTTAGTGCTATGTACTTATAGCTATCAACAATGTCATCATAATTAACACTTTCTTTAATAGAGTTAATATGCACCTGATATTTAAATGGTAATTCTTTCTTAGGTGCTTCTCGACATGAAATGCAAAAGATCAAAGCAAAAAAAACTACTGCAAATCTTGTAGTATACATTTAGTTATTTAGTGAGTGATGCAGACTGCACAATTCATTGGCGTTATGCAGTCTGCTTGTAAAAATTCTATCAAATCCCAGATTGATACAATGTTTGATAGAAAAATAAATTAAGGATAAACGATCTTGCCGTGGACTACTGACGGGCAACCGCCAATTGGGCAAACCTTTGCCGGTGCAGGTGTACAATTAGATGGACCACCGTCGTAACAATTAACCGAAAAGCAATTTTTCAATTCAGCTGTCACGGCTCCATTAAGTTTTAGATTTAAAGCGGCACTTATGATCCCTCCTACTTGTAACCCAGCTGTTAAACTTGTATTAGCATTAATTTTGGTTATCACTAACTCTTGATCTTTAATTATTTCGATTGTTTTATTAGCAGCACTTGGATCACTACTGCCGTCAGTATTACTGCCGCCTAAACTACTACTGCCACCAAGATTTGCACCAAAGGTTTTAGCATAAGATTTCAACGTCCCAACTGACAGGTGCGACTTCGCATCTGTCGGCTTGACAACCATTACGTTTAGAATCAGCATTGCTGCGACAATAGTTCCTCCAAAGATTTTACGCGCCAAAGCTGTGCTTCTTTTGTTCATTTTTTTTTTCATTTTTTGATTGTTTTTTTTCAAATATATATATCCTATTAGCTTAAAATGAGTAACTTCTAACAGTTTAAGAATTAGCCATACACATTTAAGAATTGACTATATAAACGTAGGATACTGTAAAGCTTAGTTTAAAAAATCTCCTTAAAATGTATTTTTCATATGATGTATTATAAAAAGAAGTGAGACTTAGATGAGCCAAATGAAAAAACATTCAAAACTGCTCTACCAATTATATAGTCTTCTGAAACGAACCCCCAAAACCTTGAATCATAAGAGTGATTTCGGTTGTCGCCCATCATGAAATAGTAATTTTTCTTAAAAACATATTGTGTTATTTTCTTTCTGTTCAGATAGTAAATTCCGCCACTATCTAAAAGATCTGGCTGCTCACTTCTTATGATACGTTGATATAAAATATAATTCCTTTGATCAAGTGGAATCTTTGTTCCTTTTTGGGGAAGTCTTACCGGCCCGATATTATCAAGAGACCAACGCTTCATTGAGTATCCATAAAATGAAAGGCCATTTATTCCTTTGTAAGTAATGAGCTCGATACCTTTCAAATTTCTAAGCCGTGTTTTGTCATTTGCACTCAAAGAAACATCGGCAGAATATAGATCACCTCTAAAATGCTTTAAGCTATATCCTAAAGCTAAACTGTCGGCAAATTTTTTGAATGGTGTGACGGCACTCAATATTAATCTATAAGATTGTTTAACGGTGGGCTCTGTCTTCACGAACTCTTTATTGACATTCACCGCACCATTTGTAATCTGCAAGCAATCGCCAGGAACAGCTACACACCGTTTTATTAAAGTTTCATGTCCATTTGTAATATCGTTGAACACGACTATGTCTCCTTGTTTTACTTTTGAAAAACCGCTGAGACGTTTATATGACCAACATGACGAATTACTTTCAGAAGACGCGCCCTTATCAAGATAAAACAATAGATTAATCCAAGGAATTTCAAAAGCTGATTGAGGAAACCTTGGCCCGTAGTTTAGTTTGCTGACCACGATGTAATCTCCAGGAAACACAAGATCTTCCATCGATTCACTAGGAACGTTATAGATTTCAAAAATAAATATTCGTGTAAGAACAGGCAGACTGATAATTGGTATGGACAGAAGCAGCCAGGTTAAATACCGGTTTGCATTTACGGCTCTGATTGATTTGAATAAAAGATGTAATAATAAAATGAATAATAAACTTAAACACAGCCATGTGAGCCCTACAATACAAAGGGATAATGAACAGGAAAAAACTATAAAAAACTTAAATACGTTTTTTTTGAGATAATTTACCATTGTCACTTTTTGATTGCTGTTTTAGGTTATATTCTCCCGATGCACTTTTTTTACGCTAGCTCTGTAGAACTCCTTATCTTGTATCGTATAGGTAGCCCCGCCCAAAAAAATCAAGAATGCTCAAACTTCCATCAGATCTTCGAATCCGCTGGTAATCAAAGACGTGCCCTTCTCTATTAATAATAACAAATCTTTAAGCGAAACAGTAAACGGTATCAACACCCCATTTTCCATTTCGATACTGCGCTTTTTTTTATCAATGCTTTGAATGAAACGTCTGTTAATGACAAACGATTGATTGACCCGGAGAAAATCCACGGATAATAATTCTTTGTGCAATTTGGTCAGCGACTTAACTGTTAAAATTTGTTTTCCTTCCAAAAAATGAATATTAGTGTAACAGTTGTCTGATCTACAAAAAACTATTTCTTCAGGCTTAATGAAATGAATCCGATTTTGTTGAGAAATGATAATTTTTTCAAACGACATATAAGTTGAAGATTTAGGTAATTATAAATTTATTTGCCACCTAAAAATAAGATGCTGCCCGACTACTATAAGGGCTCCTGAACAGAATCGCAATGATAACGAGATCTCCGCTTGTGACTACTTAGGTAAGGGTTATTAAGTAGTAAAAAGCTTAAGTGCCTCCAACCATCCCTCCAAGTATTTAGGTGGGATTTCCTGGATCTTCCATCGCGGTAAAGCTTAATTGGCACCTCAGCGATACCTAAATTGTTCAGTGCAGATTTAACAATCATTTCGGACGCAAATTCCATCCCGGTTGTTGATAAACCAATTTGTGTAATTGATGCGCGGTTCATTCCACGTAACCCACAATGAAAATCGTTTATCGGTATACGAAATAATAATCTCCCCAAAAAGGAAAGACCGGGATTACCCAAATACTTGTGCAGAAAGGGCATTGCACCTTTTTCAATACCACCTTTAAATCTGTTGCCAACAACCAACTCAACTCCATTTCTCAAACAGATTATAAAAGGCATCAGATTGCCAAAATCGTAACTATCGTCAGAATCACCCATGATGACGTATTTTCCCATAGAGTTCAGTATTCCACGGTTCAAGGTATTTCCGTAGCCTTTTTCTTCCACATTAATTACTCGTGCTCCCAAACTCAAAGCGATAGCAACAGACCGGTCAGTGCTGCCGTTATCTGCAATAAGAATCTCGGCATCTAATTGGTGAGTATCAATAAACGATTGTGCCTTAACAATACATTTGGCAAGGGTTTCCTCTTCATTCAGGCAAGGCATTAAAATTGTAAGTTCCAAAAGGTGTAGGTTTAAGGGTTAATAAATCTCTATATTCACCGACTATTATTTGCTGATTTTACCGGCCAACGGGCCATTACAAATAAAAAGATAGGTAATGGCATCAGCCAGACGACTCTGCTTTGGTATCTTGGAAATACACCGGAAAACGTACCACATATCCAGGCGTTAATTACAATTGAAAGTATCATATAAATTGCCAATAACTTATATCGCGTTTCAACCACATTTGAGGTAGAGCTTAACGCGATAATATAGATGAACAGGCAAAGAGCGAAAACTACATTTTGGAGAAAGTTTATACTGGTAAAATTCAGTTTTTGTTTGCTCTGCTTTGATGTGATGAAGCTATCGAAATCATTATCGTAGTAATTTCTAACGGCAAGGCTAACTCTCCTCCAGGGCTTATCTGCTTCGCCAGTTTCAAAAACAAAAAATTGTTTCAATGTTAATACCGCCGAGCTAAAAACAAAGGTTTTTAAATATTTAGGTGTTGTCAGAATATCTTTGATAATAACAGAATATTCCTTTTCACTTCCCTTCCATCCCCCAGTTTTATGAATGGGGCTTCTGGCATCCCACAAAAAGTTATTAGGAATCGAATCTTTATAATTACACAGCTCATAATTTTTCTTACCACATTGATCATTCAAATACTGATCTATAATTCCCATCTCCACAATGTTACCCATCAAAAAAACAACACCACCACGACTGGATTTAAACTCGCCGCCGTAAAAAAACTGGATGGTAGACAGTGTGACATTGCTTAAAACAAGGAGTAGGAAGGCAAGCAGGATTCTTTTGAAAGTAAATCCGAGTAACGAGTACTGCTTTCTTATACTTTTAAAGAGAAAGGTAAATGCAATAATTACGATTAATGATAAACAAATGTAAAAGTTGGAGTTATGCATGGATGCGCTGAAAATCAGCATTATAGAAAGTACTCCAAGTTTTAAAGGGCTTATATTTTTAAAGAAAAGTATCCCCCCCATCAAAAGTATTGATATCGGCGTAAATATATCTGCCATTATCCAACTTACTTGAAACGAAGCGCCCATGCAAAGCGATACCAGTACGCAAAAAACTATCAAAAAAACATTGCTTTTCTTTTGAGCAGAATACCTCCCGTTATTTTCAGGGCCAAACGAATTAAAATAACATTGTAACACAAAACTGACTATCAAGCTTTGTGCTATGATAACCAACCACAAGGATGTGTTGAAGCTGAAATACTTAATGAAAAGGCCATATAAAATTGGGCGATCCGGTTCTATTACTCGGCGATGAGCAGATTCAATATACATTGCTGAATCAGCATTGAATGTTAATGGAGAGGTATTGTAAAATGCAATTGTCAATAAAACGACGGTTGAAACCAATACTCCCCCGAAATTTGGATAGCCAATTTGCTTGAAAATCGATTTAATCTTACTTTTCATTTAAATTGTGATTTGGAAGGACAGGAAATAAAAATAATGGCAAAGGTAAAATCCAAACGAAACCCCATAGTCCATCTTCAAGCTTGCCGGAAACACCTGACCGTACTATGAAGGTTAGCAATAGAGATGCGAGTAGATATAGAATTAAATTATTATGAAATTTTGTCTTGATTAACAAATAAATGCATGCGCACGTTGTTAATAATAGCACCATCCATTGTGACATTCGTATCATATCAAATGTCTCTGCGCCTGCAATTTGTTTGGATAGGTAACATTCCCTTATATCACTTGTAAACCAGTTCTCAACAGCCGTAATGGCAGGCCCTTCAACAGTTGGTTTTTTGAATTTAGGTATTGATATACTTTTAAACTCAACTGTTAGATTCCTTAGTCCCGCATGCCAGTTATTCCACTGAAATCCTGTTTCTGATTTTCCGGTTACTTTATTTACTGATAAGAACAGAGCTATACTGAACATCCCAACAATAGCGAAACGACTAAATAATGTTCGCCAATTGACACGTTGTTCACCTTTGATAAATAAATAGATTACAGGCGACGCTACAAATATCAAAGCCATAGTTAGAATGGTAGCGGTATCCATTGCCGAACTCACTATTGCTATGACCGATATTATTAGCGTTCTCTCAAAATTTAAGTGTTTTACAAAAAACAATAAGCCAATAGATAATAGAGAAGTGCTTCCGAATATTATCGGAGATATGGTGGAAGCAGCTATGGAGGCGGACATCAAAAAAGATATGAAGAAAATGTAGCCATAATAATAGATCAGCCTACTTCTATGATTTTCGATAAAAAAGTGGAAGTAATAATATAAGACGAGAATTAACAGTACCGATTGACTGTATACCACAAACCAAAGTGACTTGCCCCAACTAGCGTGTGCGACAAAAAAGGAGTATAAAGACTCACCTGTTGTATGCTTTTTTTCAGAAAATCCGTTATCAATAAAGTTCCCTGACTTCTCAAATAAAAGTGGAAACTTATTATTGAGTGCGTAAAAACAAAGTATTAAGGCGCCGATGACTATCGCGAATAATTCTTCTTTAATTTTTTGTTTTGAACTCATAATGATATAGCAAGTGTTTTATCGAGTATAAAAAAAGCAACACTTGAAATTACTTTAGTATGTTTATTATGCCATATTTCATAATTGATCGATTGAGTAAAAGCATTTTTATTCAGATCGTCAGAATGGTAAAATTGTAGATAGAGATTCGTAGTTCGGCTTATAAAACTAAATAGATTATTCGACGTTGCTTACGCTACCAAAAAATCAGATATGATAGATTGAAAAAAAATCTCTAAATCCCATAAATTTCGATATAACCTAAGGTTTTATTGCTAAAGCTAATAAGCTTAAGTTTTGTGTAACTGTAGTTTTTTCAATTGTGATCTTGGTTTAAAAGTTATGACCAAATTTGTAAAATCATTTAAAATTAAACTACCACTATTTTATTGAATATACATCATATCTTATGATCTTCATTAGGAAGATCTTATGTTTGTTTTGGTTTTTCAGCTCATCCGGCAAGTCCACACCTAACGAATAACACTATAAGACGTCTACGTACGTCATCTCTGAACGGTCGAGTTTCCTGTCGTTAGTTTGAATTGCATTTTTGTTAGTTAAAATATGGTGTAGAACCTAAAATGGATAAAAGTGTTGACCTAATTATAATACGTACCATTTTTACAGATCAACAACTCTCTATAAATACTTTTTTAGGAGATCGCCAGGCTAGAAATATCAGCAAGTATTGTTCAATTTACGCTATAACATTGGTCAGAACTTAAAATCCTTTGCCCGTAAACGGCGTGCGGGTTCGATTCCCGCTCTGAGTGCTTGAAAATGAGGTGATTAGGTGAAAGGCACTAATCGCTTTTTTTTTGCCTAAATTTTCTGGTGAAACATTTTGCGCAACGTATCCCCTGTTCGGGAACCAATATAACTCGTATTTTACCAAGCGAAGTTAAAAAGCATTAAATTCCTTTTCAAAACCATGCTACGGTAAACTTTTTTAATATATAGGTGGGTATTGTTTTTGCAAAAAGAAGTTCATAATATTAAACGGTTCTTTTAATCCTAACCCTCACAGTTTGATATGACATTTAAAGTTCTAATTGATGACGCTTTTTCTGTAATATGTTCAGATGAAACGTTAACCCCTATAGATAAAAAGCGAGTACTGTCTCTCGCCAACGATTTTGAAGATTGCAAATGGCGCTTCGAAAAGTTTCAAAATTTCATATGGGACAATATAGCGGAAACCGCTCTTTCATCTCGGGAAGGAGATGCCTTAATTAATAATCCTCATTCGTCTATCAAAGAGTCGGCTAAAAAGCTACGCTTAACTGATAAAGTTGATGACATCAGTAGTGGCAGTGAGTTAGCTGAAATACTTCTCTATGGGATCATGAAGCATTATTATAATGCTCTGCCTGTGGTACCCAAATATACTATAAGCAAAACCCACGAGATAACGCTAAAGGAGCTGATAGCGTCCATATTGTTGTTAATGATAAAGACTTTACAATTTGGTTTGGCGAAGCAAGATTTTACAACAGTATTGAAGATACAAGATTAGGTTCGATTATAACTTCTATCGAAACATCATTAGCAACCGATAAATTAAAGAAAGAAAATAGCATCATTACTGATTTAAAAGATTTAGACCAACCGATTGATGACAACGAGCTTCTAAAAAAAATAAAATCCACTTTATCGACTCAGGAATCAATAGATACACTAAAGCCAAAATTACACATACCGATCTTATTATTGCACGAATGCACTATCATTCCAAAACACAAAGAGTTATCGGAAGAATATGTAGAAGAAACTTTAAAATATCAAAAAGCGAGAGATGAATCATATTTTAAAAAACAAATAGAAAAAATAGGAACGACTATCTTTAAGTATTCGGACATATCATTTCATATAATTCTTTTTACAGTTCCATCGAAAGAAGATATTATCAAAGAATTTTTATCTACTGCTAATTTTTATAAAGGCGCATAATGAGTATGGAAAATATGGACATATTTGAAACTTGTCACCTGATCAACAGGGAAATCGCTTTTAACCTTATCCAGCTAAAAGCAAGCTTCTGTATTCATCATCCAAAGCTGCCCGTCTACGTTTTTGTGGCTTGTTGGCTTTGGATGATGTTTCCCTTTCGATCATAGTTAGGGCCATTTTGGCGATGATATGATAGTTTTGGGCGGCATTTCCTTTCTTTTTTAAAGATGCATCTTCTTTAAAAACAACGTCAAGCGACCAATGGAGGTTATTTTCGATAGCCCAATGACTTCTGACGGCACGGGCGATAACTGAGGGCGTTGCCGGAAGCGAGCTGATGTAATACCTGGTTTCTTCCGATTGCTTTCCGCTCTGCTTATC
>NZ_QGHA01000026.1 GCF_003148845.1 Mucilaginibacter oryzae
CATACATTTAAGAAACATCTCAAAAAAGTACTCTCCGTCTACAAGGGTGCCCCTAAAATTATAATTGTTTTAGACAATGTTGCTTATCATCATGCAAACAGGATAAGCAAATGGCTGGAGATGAACCCTGAGTTGGAGTTGTTTTTCCTGCCACCATACAGTCCCGATTTAAATGCTGTAGAAAGAGCCTGGTGGTATATGAGAAAAAAGATCACTCATAATCGATACCTTAAGACTCTCAAAGAAAGAAAGGCTGCGTTTTGGAAAATGTTCTCTCACTTTCTTAAGCCTAATGATGAACTGAAAAACGTTTGTGAAATAAATTATTAGACTTAATGTAATCCTTAAGTTAACGGCTATGGGCTCCTGCCGAACGGCTGTTATCCCCAGGCCTCCGGCCTGCTACTCGCGCTACGGCGGCCAGAGGCCGTTTAATAGTTGCCTCCCGGCTGGAGCCGAGCGGCGGCTTAGAATCTGGAAAAAAAGGGCGGTTTCACCTGCGAAACCGCTCTTTTTTTAATCGTTACTGCGGCAATCGCTGCGGCAAGCCTCCCGGCTTGTGGCCCATGTGCAAAGTAACCGCTACGCCAAACAAGCTTAACCCGCTTTTTTGTACATTTGCCGCATGGCATCCATTAAACCATCTGTACCCAAAGGCACCCGCGATTTTTCACCTGCTGAAATGGTGAAACGCAACTATATTTTCGATACCATCAAATCTGTTTTCCGCAAATACGGCTATCAGCAAATAGAAACGCCAACTATGGAAAACCTCTCTACGCTGACAGGGAAATATGGTGAAGAAGGGGATAAGCTAATTTTTAAAGTACTTAATAGTGGCGATTACCTGGCTAAAGTAGACGAGCAAAAATTAGTTGACCGCAACTCAAACGCTGTAGCTTTTTCCATCTCTGAAAAAGCCCTCCGCTACGACCTTACCGTACCATTCGCACGCTACGTAGTTCAACACCAAAACGAGATCACCTTCCCGTTCAAACGTTTCCAGGTACAGCCGGTTTGGCGGGCAGATCGCCCTCAACGTGGCCGTTACCGTGAGTTTTATCAATGCGATGCCGATGTGGTTGGCTCAGATTCCTTACTGAACGAAGCCGAATTTGTAATGATATACGACGAAGCTTTAACCAAGCTTGGTCTTAAGGATTTCAGCATAAAAATTAATAATAGAAAAATACTATCAGGAATTGCCCAAGTTATAGACAAGACTGATAGCATCATTGACCTGACTGTAGCGATAGATAAACTGGATAAAATTGGTCTGGATGGCGTGATAAAGGAACTGCTTGAAAAAGGTTTTACCGATGCAGATATCGACAAATTAAAACCTGTTATCCTGCTGGAAGGCAATAATACCGAAAAACTGGCCGCCCTTCGCGAAGCCCTGGCAACCTCAGAAACCGGTTTAAAAGGTTGCGATGAGATAGAAACCGTTTTCGGTTATATTGAACGCTGCCCGCTGCAAACAGCTAAACTGGAACTGGACATTACCCTTGCCCGTGGCTTAAACTACTATACCGGTGCGATATTCGAGGTTAAAACCAACGAGGTTAATATGGGCAGCATCGGCGGCGGTGGCCGTTATGATGACCTTACCGACATGTTCGGCTTGAAAGGTTTGACCGGTGCCGGGATCTCTTTTGGCGCCGACAGGATTTATGATGTACTGGAAGAGCTTAACCTGTTCCCGGCCGATAGCAATCAAACCACCAAAGTATTGATCTGTAATTTTGATAAAGAAGGCGAGCTTTATGCCCTGCCTTTATTAATGCAGCTGCGCCGCAATAATATCAACGCGGAGCTTTACCCCGCCGGAGCCAAGATCAAAAAGCAGATGGAATATGCCAATAACAAAAACATCCCTTATGTGGTGGTGATTGGCGGCGATGAAATGCAAACCGGCTTATTAAGCTTTAAAGATATGACCAGCGGTGAGCAGGAGAAATTGACAGCGGAGGATATAGTGGAGAAATTGAACCGTTAGTTTTTTCTCCGTCACGTCATTGCTTCGTTGGTCGCAACGACATGGGCGAATAGCTATAAAAAGAAATCGGTTTTCGTTCACGAAAACCGATTTCTTTTTATAAACAGTTCCTCCCCCTTCAGGGGGCCGGGGGGTTACTTCGCGCGCTCTACGTATGAGCCTGACGCGGTATCTACTTTAATTTTGTCGCCTATATTGATAAACAATGGTACGCGGATTTCTGCACCGGTTTCGAGGGTGGCATTTTTCATGGCACCGCTTGAGGTATCGCCTTTAACAGCAGGTTCGGTATAAGTTACTTCCAACTCGGCAGAACCGGGGATAGAACCCATGATCGCTTCATCGCTCTCAAAAGCTACGATCACATTCATGCCTTCTTTCAAAAACTTTACAGCCGGACCGAACAGTGCTTTTGGTACGTTGTGCTGATCGTAGGTGGTGTTATCCATTACTACCAACGAATCTCCGTCTTCATATAAATATTGGTAATCGTTAGTTTCAACGCGGGCAATATCAACCTCTTCGTCGGTACGGAAACGGTATTCAACCAGTTTACCTGTTTTCACATTGCGCATACGGGCCTGGTAAAATGCGCGTAAGTTGCCCGGGGTACGGTGTATAAACTCCTCAACCTGAATTAATTCGCCGTTGAAGCGAAGTATATTTCCGTTTTTAACGTCTGATGCCTTAGCCATAAAATTATATTGAGGCGCAAACTTAGGAATTAGATTTGAGATTTGAGACGTTAGATTTGAGATTTTCTATCTAAACAAGCTCTTTAAAGGGTTATATATAAAACAGATATGAGATTTAAAATTTGCATATCCTACATCTAACATATAATTATTTATGCTTTATCCGACTTTGATGAACCAAATATGTAACCCAATATCGCGGTTAGAATTGGCAGCAAAAGGTTTAACAAGATAACTTTGCATGTTTCTAATAAAAAATCGCGATGGGCTTTTTTTTCGGCAATTAATGCAGCTACTAACTTTTCATCTTTAGGAGTTGGTAGGCTCTTTACTGCTTCGGTTGCATCTAAATCTTTCACAAACAAATAAACAACCAAGAATAAAATAAAAGCGAGTATGATCCTGAATGTTATTTTGGCAAGATTAACCCCCGCTTCTTCAATACCGGATAGCGGTTTTCCTAAAGGAGCGGGCCGAGGAGTATCTTTAGGAACACCGACCAACGATACCGTAGAAATACCTGTAACATCTTCAACCTCTGGTGCCGCAATAGGTTCTATCGTCTGAATAGTACTTAAGTCGATGGTTGGCATATTCGCTTACAATAAATTATTTTGCCGTTATCTTATCAAGAACAGGCATAGCCAATTGCTTAACATCTTCTCCTTTTTTATCAGTAGAAAGTATTACCCTGCCATTTTTTGCTTCTTCTACTGCCCAGTTTAAAATTGTTAACGCTTCTGTTGTAATTTTTGACGTTTTTAAATCTCCCAAATTTTTACTTAGGTTCTTCATAAAATCATCGTCAATATTCAATCTAATTTCCATGATATTTTAATTTTATAATCAAATATACGGATAAAAAACGGATAAAAAAAGGGAGTTTGATGGATTTTTTTGATCTTAATCCTATATTTTCTAACCTTTATAATCCACAATACTCAACCTATGCTCACAGAAACCATATTCATGCTCCTGGTTAGAGCATACTATCGTTAATCTTCCCTCGGCGAATTGTTGCACTAAACTAAGGTACCAATCCACGCCCTGGGTGTCGAGGTTTGATGTTGGTTCGTCTAACATCAGCATAGGGGTATCGGCACAAAAAGCTAACGCTAATTTAAGGCGCTGCTTCATACCGGATGAGAAATATTTGATGAGCTTATTAGTACTTTTAGGCAGATTTAGCAACGCAATGAGTTGCTCTTTATCCATCCCCGGTTTAAAACTTTTAAACTTAAAATGAAAATCGATCATTTCGCTCAGCGTAAACTCTTCTATCAATTCCAAATAAGGCGCAGCGAGGCTCAAATAATTAAACACCTTGTCAATTTCGATAGCGGTTCCGTTATCGGCAAATTCAATTTTACCAGCGGAAGGGGAGAGGCTGCCGTTTAAAACCTGCAGCAGGGTTGATTTTCCCGAACCGTTATGGCCGAGGATGGCGTACGATTGCCCGGAAGTGAAGGTATAATCCACCCCTTTAAAAATCCAGTCGCGGTTAAAGCGGCGGCCGATGTTTTGGAGGGTGATGGTCATGGAAGAGCTTATGGTTGATAGTTCATGGTTCATAGCCGGTATGCCTGTTTTATGGTTATAGTTCATGGATTGCAAATTGTTCTTTGCGCGGCCATGAACCATGAACTATAACCCATCAACCATTAAGTATTCCCGAACCCTTTCATGATACCGCGTTGCGAGTTTTGGAGGAAGTTGATGATTTCATCGCGTTCTTCACTTGGTGTAAACTCGGCTTCAATGATATCAAGGGCTTTGCTCACGTTGTATTTCTTTAAGAATATGATGCGGTAAATCTCCTGGATTTCGGCAATGGTAGCTGCCGAAAAACCTCTGCGGCGTAAGCCTACCGAGTTGATACCCACGTATGATAATGGCTCCCGGCCGGCTTTGGTATAAGGGGGAACATCCTTACGTACCAGCGAACCGCCCGAAATCATGCTGTGCGCGCCAATTTCAACAAACTGGTGCACGGCAGATGAACCGCCAATAAAGGCATAATCATAAACCGTTATGTGACCAGCCAGCTGTACAGCATTGGCTACGATGACGTTATTGCCAATAACACAATCGTGCGCTACGTGTACGTAAGCCATCAGCAGGCAGTTACTGCCTATGGTGGTGGTATTTTTATCAAGGGCGGTACCGCGGTTAAGGGTAACGCATTCGCGGATGGTAGTGTTATCGCCAATGGTTACGGTACTTTGCTCGCCTTTATACTTCAAATCCTGGGGCGGGGCTGATACTACCGCGCCAGGGAAAATGCGGCAGTTTTTACCGATGCGGGCACCATCCATAATTACGGAGTTGGAGCCGATCCAGGTGCCTTCGCCAATTTCAACATCCTTGTGGATGGTAACAAATGGTTCAATTACCACGTTATCGGCAATTTTGGCCTGTGGGTGTATGTATGCTAAAGGCTGGATCATGCTTCGGTTTCTTTTACTTTTACAATTTGAGCCATCAGTTCGGCTTCAACAACAACGCGGTCGCCTACCATACCTACGCCTTTCATGGTAGCGATACCACGGCGGATAGGGGCGGTGAGGTCGCACACATAAATGATGGTATCGCCGGGTACTACCTTGCTTTTAAAGCGGGCGTTCTCAATTTTCAGGAACAGGGTAAGGTAATTTTGCGGATCGGGAACGGTATTCAATACCAGGATCCCGCCGGTTTGCACCATGCCTTCAATCTGCAACACACCCGGAAATATCGGTGCGCCAGGGAAGTGACCTTTAAAAAACTCCTCGTTAATGGTTACGTTTTTGGCACCCACAACATGGTTTTTATTCAGTTCCAAAATCTTATCGATCATCAAAAACGGCTGGCGGTGAGGCAGCATGTTCATGATATCAACGGTATCAAAAAGCGGCTTGGCATTCAGGTCGTATGCTTTTACCTGTTTGCGGCTCTTTTCCTTTTTTATTAAGGCTTTTATTTTTTTAGCGAAGGCAACGTTGGCCGCGTGGCCCGGCCTTGCCGCCATGATGTGGCCTTTAAGCGGAACGCCCACTAAAGCCAGGTCGCCAATCATGTCCAGCAGTTTATGGCGTGCCGGCTCGTTCTGGTGGCGAAGCTCGATGTTATTCAGGATGCCTTGCGGGGCAACGTTAATATCTTTTCGGTTAAACAGTTTGGCCAGGTGGTTTAATTCTTCCTGGTCAACATCTTTATCAACAACTACGATGGCATTGTTCAGATCGCCGCCTTTTATCAGGTCGTGCTTCAACAGCATTTCCAGCTCATGCAAAAAGCAGAAGGTACGGCATGAAGCGATCTCTTTTTTAAACTCACCAATGGTTGAGATACTGGCATGCTGGCTACCCAACACCTGCGAGTTATAATCAACCATACAGGTAAAGCGGTAATCATCCAAAGGCATAGCCACCATCTCTACCTTACGATCAGGCTCGGAGTAATGGATGTTATAAGGGATATGGTAATACTCGCGGTCGGCATCCTGTTCAACAAGTCCTGTTTCAAGAATTACATCAACAAATTGTATCGAACTGCCATCCATAATAGGTGTTTCGGGGCCGTCCATATCAATCAGCACATTATCTACCTCAAGGCCAACCAATGCCGCAAGCACATGCTCAACAGTGTTAACCGTAGCGCCGTTCTGGCTGATGGATGTACCGCGCGAAGTATCGCTCACATTATCAACATCGGCATCAATAATAGGCGAACCTGCAATATCAACCCTTCTGAACTTGTAACCATGGTTTTCAGGGGCAGGGTTAAAGGTCATGGTAACCCTTTGACCGGTGTGCAAGCCTGTTCCTGATACCGAAACCGGCGCTTTAATAGTTCTTTGTTTAACGTTCATATTTAATTTAACAGGCTGCAGTTATTCTGCTGCCTGGCCTTTACGTAGTTCTTCAATCAATTTTTCAAGTTCGTAAACCTTGCGGTCAAGCTCAGGCAGTTTACGCAGCTTAGCGTGGGCACGAAGGTAATCTTTATATGGCATATATGGTGTACCTCCCCATACCTTACCTTCTTCAGTTATAGAACTGTTGATACCCGTTTGTGCCGAAAACTGTGTGCCGTTGGCAATATGCAAATGCCCCGCTATGCCTACCTGCCCGCCAATTACCACCCGATCGCCAATTTTAGTGCTGCCCGATATGCCCGATTGCGCTGCGATAACGGTATTCGAACCGATTTCAACATTATGGGCTATCTGGATGAGGTTATCAATTTTGGTTCCTTTCCGTATGATAGTTGATCCCATGGTGGCCCTGTCGATAGTGGTGTTCGAACCCACTTCAACGTCATCCTCCAGGATAACGTTACCAATCTGCGGGATTTTTGAATAGGATCCGTCGGGGTTAGGGGCAAAGCCAAAACCATCGCTGCCGATCACCGCGCCTGAGTGGATGGTTACGTTGTTGCCGATCACACAATCAAAGTAAACGGTAGCGCCCGCAAACAAGGTAACATTGTTGCCAAGGGTTACATTATCGCCAATATTTACATTGGGATAAATTTTGCAGTTATCGCCAATTTTAACATCCTGGCCAATATACGCGAAAGCGCCAATATAGGCATCCGCACCAACCTTAGCTGATGGATGGATGAAGTTTGGCTCCTCGATGCCTTTTTTGTTGAGCCTGAAAGAGTTGTATTGTTGCAGCACCAGGGTAAATGCGCTGTATGCGTTCTCCACACGGATCAGCGTAGCCTTAACCGGTCCGGTTAGTTCCTGCCCGTTATTAACAATTACGATAGAAGCATTGGTAGTATATAAATACTGCTCGTACTTAGGGTTGGATAGAAAAGATAAACAGCCTTCGCCGGCCTCTTCTATTTTAGCCAGCTGGTTTACTGTAACTGATGCATCGCCCTCAACCGTTCCGTTAAGCAGCATTGCTATATCATGGGCACTAAATTGCATCGGGCAAATTTAAATGTTAAAATTGAAGCAACAAATTATTAATGGGTTATGAACACACGTTAAAAAGTTTTGAGGCTCAAAGGGTTCTGTTTTTCATGGTATCTTCATTTGTTGGAGGATTTGCTCCGCTTAATCTACATCATCCCGTCATTGCGAGGTACGAAGCAATCGCGAACTATACAGAGGCGGACCTGCCTGCGTGCGATTGCTTCGTACCTCGCAATGACGTTTTATTGTTCTTAATTCAACAACTCCTTATTATAACACAAAATATGTTTCTTAACCGTTTTGGCCAAAGCCACCAGGTTAGAGTTATCACTCGCCTCGGCAATATCTTTTACCTGGCCGTTTTTCATCAAAATGCCGATGTTACCGTCACCCGGGCTGTAAGCGTTATTGCGGATTGATGTGGTGAACACAAAATAAGCCGCTGCCTCATCATAGGTTATTCCGTATTTTTCAACAGCCTTTTGGCGCAATTGCTCTACAAAAGCCTCATCCGGGCATTCGTTAGTGATATCAACCCTGAATAAATTGCGCTGCACCATGTTTTTGCATAGTGTTGAAAGCACAAAGTCGGGGTGCGAGGCCCATACTTTTACCGATGCCATAATATCCGTATCATCCAAACATGCAAATGTTTCCAAATGATGGTCCTCATTCATAAAAGCATCGCGGCTGATACGGTTCTTTAAAAAGTGCATCAGGGCAGGGGTGGCGAAAAGTTCTTCGCCATCGGCTATCAGTTTGCGCCCGCGTTTAAATATTTTGGTTAAAACTTCCTCGCCTGCAATCACCGTTTTGTGCAGGTACACCTGCCAGTACATCAGGCGGCGGGCAATCAAAAATTTCTCTATCGAATAGATGCCTTTTTCGTCCACCACCACATGGTCATTCTTTACGTTCAGCATTTTGATGATCCGCTCCGAACTGATCACGCCTTCAGATACGCCGGTGAAAAAGCTGTCGCGGTTCAGGTAATCCAGTCTGTCCATATCAAGCTGGCTGGATACCAGGTGATGTAAAAACTGACTTGGGTAGGTATCGTTAAAAATACTGATAGCCATGGTAAGCCTGCCTCCAAACTGCTCATTAAGTTTATTCATGAGCATTGATGAGATATCTTCGTGCGCTATGCCATCAATAATGGTATTTTCTAAAGCGTGCGAAAACGGCCCGTGACCAATATCGTGCAGTAAAATAGCTATGGTTACGGCTTCCTCTTCTTCGGGCGTGATGTTATGCCCTTTGCCGCGCAAGGTTTCGAGGGCGGTAGCCATCAGGTACATGGCACCCAAAGCATGATGAAATCGGGTATGTAAAGCGCCAGGGTAAACCAAATGCGTCATGCCCAATTGTTTGATATACCGCAACCGCTGAAAATAGGGGTGTGCTATCAGATCAAAAATCAGCTCGGTTGGGATGGTGATAAACCCGTAAACCGGATCGTTTATTATTTTCTTTTTATTCAATGCTGCTGTTATAAATGCAAAAATGTAAAACAAAGGTAAAATAACCCCATAAGCTTTGTTAAATTTTGTTAATACCTTTACCGTGTAACAACAAAAGCCGCTCTTTGGGGTTGAATGTCTGAATCAGAATTTTCGAATTTGTCTGAACCCGAATTTTTTGAATTAAAGAATTACCAGAATTTAAAACGAATATTCTGTATACCAGAAGAGCTAAAATTCGATAAATTCGTTTAATTCCCCCAAATTCCGGTTCAGACCTTAACATACACTTATACCATGCAAGACACCACCATTTTGTGGGCCGATGATGAAATTGACCTGCTACGACCACATATACTTTTCCTGGGCGAAAAGGGCTACAAAGTAACTACCGTAACAAACGGTTATGATGCTATTGATTCGTTCAAAAACAACTATTACGATCTGGTTTTTTTAGATGAGAACATGCCCGGCATTACCGGCCTGGAAACCTTGCAGCAAATCAAAAACATCAATAACGATGTGCCCATCGTACTCATCACCAAAAACGAGGAAGAGTACCTGATGGAAGATGCCATCGGCTCGAAGATTGACGATTACCTGATCAAGCCGGTACACCCTAAGCAAATTTTGCTTACCATTAAAAAGCTTACCGAAAACAAGCGCCTGGTTACCGAAAAAACCACCATGGCTTACCAGATGGATTTCCGTACCCTGGGTATGACGCTGAACGAAAACCTGAGCCACCAGGAATGGGTTGACGTTTATAAAAAGCTCATCTACTGGGAGCTGGAACTTGAGAAGCTGGAAGACGCCGGTATGCACGAGATCCTGACCCTGCAAAAAGCCGAAGCTAATATGCAGTTTTGCAAGTTTGTGGAGCGCAATTACCTCAACTGGATCAAAAACCCGGATCTGGCGCCAACGTCATCAATCCAACTGTTTAAAAAGAAAGTATTCCCTAAACTGGATGGCAAAGGCCCGGTTTTCTTTATTTTGATCGATAACCTGCGGTATGATCAGTTTAAGATCATCAACCCTATTATTTCTGAATATTTCAGGCTGGAGGAAGAGGATACCTACTATAGCATCCTGCCCACCGCAACGCAATATGCCCGTAACGCCATCTTTTCGGGCCTGATGCCATTGGATATGGAAAAACGCTACCCGAGTATGTGGCAAAACGATGAGGACGAGGGCGGCAAAAATTTGTATGAGGCCGAGTTCCTGGCCGATCACCTGAAACGTGTACTGCGTAAAGATTGCAAACACTCGTACCATAAGATCCTGAACATTGACGAAGGCCGGGCCCTCAACGAATCGGTAAACAACCTGATGAACAATGAGCTGAACGTGGTAGTGTATAATTTTGTAGATATGCTGTCGCACGCCCGTACAGATATGCAGATGATCCGCGAGTTGGCCAGCGATGATGCCGCCTACCGCTCGTTAACGCTCTCGTGGTTTGAGCATTCGCCATTGCTTGATCTGTTGAAATTCCTCGCCCAAAAACAGGTGCGCGTAGTGATCACCACCGATCACGGTACCATCCGCGTAAAAAACCCAAGCAAAATTGTGGGCGACCGTAATACCAATACCAACCTGCGCTATAAACAAGGCAAAAACCTGAATTATAACGCCAAAGAGGTATTCCATATCCGCAACCCGCACGATGCCATGCTGCCAAGGTTGCACATCAGTTCAAGTTTCGTTTTCGCCAAAGAGGATAGTTACTTTGTATACCCTAATAACTATAACCACTTTGTTAATTTTTATAATGAAACATTTCAGCACGGCGGAATTTCATTGGAAGAGATGATTGTGCCGATTGTTACTTACGGCCCGAAATAACGGATGTGTTGCTACCATCGTTGGGGCTCTACGCCGCCGCTCGGCTCCAGCCGGGTGGCAACTATTAAACGGCCTCTGGCCGCCGTAGCGCGAGTAGCAGGCCGGAGGCCTGGGGATAACAGCCGTTCGGCAGGAGCCCATAGCCGTTAACTTAAGGATTAAATACATCATAGACGATACAAAAGCTTGCTTTTTTACCTTTCTTAGGTTCAATAAGCAGACTTTTTATAATTGGGAAGATAGACAACTCCAGCCAGGCTTCAAAGGTGATGTTATAGTTCATTACTGCTCTTAATGAGTATGCCGATAGTTTGGCTTGTTTAAAGAACTTCCAATGAGAGCAGGCATATTCTCTGTTCTCTTTTTAATAGCGGCATCAAGACATCGGAAGATTTTCCAGTTGATTAATATCCAGATGAACTTTGCAAGTAGCATGCACTCAAACCGTTCTTTTTTTACAGGTTTTACCCGGCGGAGGTTTAACAGCGATTTCCAACTTTTAAAGATTAGTTCAATTTGCCATCTGAGACGATAAAGCTCAATCACATCTGTTGATTTAAAGATAGCCTGATCTACATTAGTAATGAATACACTGAAACGGCAGCGTTCTTTGTATTCTTCTGAAAGTTCCCTCCCCCGGCTCTTTGCCTGCTTTTGTGCTTTCCTTATCCGCTCCGCCGAAATTTGCTCCGCGACTGGTACCACGATCAGGCGGCATTCAAGCGCGTTTTTACCCTTGTCAAGTATGATTTCAGTTTCAAAGCATACCTGTTTATTTGCCTGCATACGCTCATAAAGTAACGACCAGTCAATCACTTTGCCTGTGGCCTTATCAACGGGTTTCCATTTCGGTTGCAGTCTGTTTAGAAAAAACGCTTTGCTCTCGGCAACCCCTCTTAAATAAGCCATTGTAACATAACCCAGGTCCCGGATATGGAGATCATCTTTGGCTATGCGGCCTGCTGTTTTCTTCGAATAACTTTGATCGTTTTTTGTTGCTTTGGTTAACTCCAGATTCTCCCAATCTCCATTTTTGAGGTCAAATGAATATTGTATGTTCATTAACGGATTGGAAACCGCTCCTCCGTAACCCGGATAACTTTCCTTGTATTCATCGGGTAGGCAGAATTTACAGGAGTCGGTAATCAGTACCCGCGAGAATGGTTGCCATATATCGTGATTGTAGATAACTAATTTGGTAGCCATTTGCTCTGCTAAAACAAGCTTCATAAATTCAACACTACTTTCGTTGAACCGCTTATGAAGACCGACCTTGCTCAATGGCTTATCATTTTGCTTTATCAGGTCATCGCAACAATCCTGGAGGCTAAGCTGGTGATCAATGCTGTTGAATACAAGCGTATCAATAAATGCTTCCGGCTTAAGTTTGGAACTACGGCGACAAAAACCGCTACGGTGGGCGAATTCTGCGATCTTATCGGTCTTAATAACGGCGCAGATGGAACTGTTCAATGTATCCGAATCATCTGAAATAAACTTACTTTTATCAAAAATAAAAGGTGCTTTTCCTTAGCAAAGCACATTGTTTTTAAAAAAAATGTTATATTTATATAAGAAAAGGCGGTCTTGCCTCGAAACAAACCGCCTTTTCAATAAATATTTAAACTATACAAATATGGGAAAATCTAATCGGTTTTGCCCAACGGCGAAGCCTCGCTTTATGCTCTTTTCAAATTCACTTCAATACAAAAATCCTTAAGTTAACGGCTATGGGCTCCAGCCGAGCG
>NZ_QGHA01000027.1 GCF_003148845.1 Mucilaginibacter oryzae
AATAACAAAGCCCTGAACAGTTATGATGGCAACAAAAAAGTAAAAGGGATTAAACGCCATGTCATCGTAGATAAAAATGGTTTTTTAGTTGCTGTAATGGTAACAGTAGCTCATATTCATGACAGTAAAGCCGTCATGCTGATGATGCGGGTATTGAAAGAAATGCTAAGAAGTATTAAAGAGATCATAGCTGACGGCGGGTACCGCGGCGAGATCATCGAACAGGTAAAGAAAAGATTTGGTTATCTTATTGAGGTAGTTATGCGTTCAGATGATAAGAAAACCGAATTTACGCCTGTCCATAAAAGATGGGTGGTCGAAAGAACATTTGCCTGGTTCGACAATGACAGAAGACGATGCAGGAACTATGAACTCTTGCTTGAATCTTCCGAAAACATGGTCAAACTTGCCGCTATATAATTATTATTGAACAAAATTTAAACAGGCTCTAAATCGTCATTACTTCCTTGCCAGCAATAACAAACTCGTTATGTAGCTATAAAATTAATATTTAATTTATTACCGTCTGATAAAATACGGGAATAGATAGTTCGTATGGATAACCGGTGATCTGATCGTTTTTGGCGGATTTTCGGAAGCGCTCTAAAAATTCGTTTAAGGCTATTCCAGGTTATAGGAGTTCAATCCTGTAAGGATTTTAGCACTTTTCCTCTAACAGCCTGATTTACCTTCCGTTTGAGTAGATCGTGCTATTTTTGATAGTTGTTAAAGGTGCGGACGGATATAAAACCGGTGGCCTTCCCTAAAAACGTTTGCAACTATAACAGAAATTCGTTTTCTTTAGAAAAAATGTTACAATTTTAATACTGACCTGCTATTTATAGTATAAACCCAAATGTCCGAAAAGAAAAAATTCACCATTGAGTACGAGATCAAGTCATCTCCACGTATCCTGTTTTCATTCTTAAGCGAGCCCAACGGCTTGTCTCAATGGTTTGCAGATGAGGTTAATATCCGGGATCATGTTTATACTTTTACCTGGGACGACGAATCACAAAAAGCCAAACTTTGCTCGGTTAAAGAAAATAAATCGGTACGTTTTAAATGGCTTGACGATGATGCCCAGTATTATTTTGAAATGGAGATCATACAGGATGAGCTTACCAACGATGTAGCCCTGGCCATTACCGACTTTGCCACCGAAGATACCATTGCCGAACGTAAACAGATCTGGGATAACTCTATCAGTTACCTCATCAGCGTATTAGGGGCCTGATAAAACTTTATTTTAGCTAATTTTGTACGCCAAAACAGGATTTGCACGTTAATGAATTTAACAGTGCCGGTACCCTGCTTTGCACCGTAGTTCAAATAGCACAAATGAAAAAGATTCACCTTTTACTCCTTAAATCATTTATAAGGCCTTTTTTGGTTACGCTTTTCATTGTAATGTTTGTGCTGCTGATGCTGTTTTTGTTCAAATACATCGACGATTTGATTGGCAAGGGCTTTGCATGGTACACTATTCTGGAGCTGATGCTCTACAACTCGGCAACCAACGTGGCAATGGCGCTTCCCCTTTCGGTGCTGCTCTCCACCATCATGACCTACGGCTCCCTTGGCGAAAATTATGAACTGGTGGCCATCAAAGCGGCCGGCATTTCCCTGCGCCGCGCCATGTACCCCATGATTGTGGTAGTTACCATACTAAGCGTGGCTGCTTTCTTTTTTTCGGATTATATGCTGCCGGTGGCCAACCTCAAATACTTTTCGCTGCTGTATGATGCCCGTAAACAAAAATCGGCCGATCTGCTGCCCGAAGGGGTATTCAGCACCAGCTTTCCTGGTTATACCATCCGTGTAAAACGCAAAGATCCTGATGGCCAGCGTTTGTACGATATCATGATCTATCAGAAAGCGCCTAACGATAATAACACCACTGTTATCCTGGCCCGCGAGGGCACCATGTTCCGTACCATGGGCGATAAATACCTGGTGCTGAAACTGAAGGACGGTGTGCGCTACGAAGAGGCTCCGGGCCAAAATGCCAGCTACAATACCCGGCAGATGTTGTACCGCCAGCGTTTTAAAGAAACAGAAACTAAGTTCGATCTTTCTGCCTTTAAAATAGCGCGTACGGATGAAAGCGAGTTTAAATCGGCATCGCAAATGATGGATATCAAGCAGCTAACCCATCATATCGATTCGGCCCAGCATTCGGTTGATAGTGTGGCTGCCTCTAATTATAAGGCGGTTTTATCCTATATCAAATATTATTCAATACCAACACAATCAAAAACGGTTAAGCAGTATATCAGTTATGATGCTGGCAAGGGTTCGTTACAGGGCCTCAAAACACCCGAGCAGCAAATGGCACTCAATACTGCCTCGTCGGAAGTGCGCGCCATTAAAGACTTCATCAAAAACCGGGCTGATATCTACCGGAACGATTCTGAAAGTATCCGCCGTTATTTTGTGGAGTATCAAAAAAAGTATAACCTTTCGGTAGCCTGCCTGGTGTTGTTTTTAATAGGCGCCCCGCTCGGCTCCATTATCCGCAAAGGCGGTTTAGGTTTGCCGGTGGTGGTTTCGGTAGTGTTTTTCCTTATTTATTACATCATCACAACCATAGGCGAAAAAGCGGTTAAAGGCGGTGAAATCAATAACTACCTGGGCATGTGGATCTCTATCATCACACTGCTGCCTATCGGCCTGTTTCTTTCGTACAAAGCTGCTACAGATTCGGCCTTATTTGATATGGAGGTGTACAAACGTTTTGTAAACCGGATAACGCAAAAGTTTAAACCCAAGGCAACCCGGCACCTGCATTAACGGTAGCAACTATAAACAAACCTGTAGTATGCGGCGGCAATCATTTTACACAAAGCCGACCCAAGTGATGTTATTAAGCGCTAAATTTGATAGAAATTAATACGGTGCCAGATGGTACCTTTCAACAATAAGTACATAATGCTAAACACCATACAAGAAGCGATCAGCGAGCTTAAAGCCGGTAAAACCATTATCGTTGTAGATGATGAAGATCGTGAAAACGAGGGCGATTTTTTAACCTCGGCCCGCAACGGCACCCCCGAAACCATCAACTTTATGGTTAAACATGGCCGCGGTTTGGTTTGCGCGCCCATTACTGCCGAAAGGGCCAAACAGCTTGAACTGTTACCCATGGTAAGCCATAATACCACGTCGCACGAAACCAATTTTACAGTTTCGGTAGATTTGCTTGGGCATGGCTGCACTACAGGCATCTCGGCTTCCGACAGGTCAAAAACTACCCTGGCGCTCATTGATCCGGCTACACGGCCGGAGGACCTGGGCAGGCCTGGTCATATTTTTCCGTTAATAGCAAAAGATGGCGGCGTACTGCGCCGTGCAGGCCACACCGAGGCAGCCATTGACCTGGCTATACTGGCCGGCCATGAACCCGCAGGCGTAATCTGCGAAATCATGAACGAAGATGGTGAAATGGCCCGCCTGCCCGACCTGTTGCAGATCGCTAAAGATTTCGGCCTGAAGATCATCTCTATAAAGGATCTCATCGCTTACCGCCTCGTGCACGAATCGATGGTGAAACGCGATGTGACTGTTAAAATGCCAACTGAATGGGGCGATTTTGAAATGACTGCCTATACCCAGCTTGATACCGGCGAAAACCACCTCGCCCTGGTTAAAGGTACATGGGACACTGATGAACCCGTTTTGGTACGGGTACACAGCTCTTGCATGACGGGCGATATTTTTGGTTCGTGCCGCTGCGATTGCGGCCCGCAACTGCATAAAGCCATGGAAATGATCAGCAAAGAAGGCAAGGGCGCTATTGTGTACATGAACCAGGAAGGCCGCGGTATTGGCATTATCAATAAGCTGAGGGCTTACCAGCTGCAGGAAAACGGTTATGATACGGTAGATGCTAATTTAAAGCTTGGCTTCCCGATGGATCAGCGTGACTACGGCATCGGTGCGCAGATACTGCGTGATTTGGGTATTACCAAAATGCGCCTGATGAGCAATAACCCCAAAAAACGCGCCGGCCTGATAGGCTATGGCCTGGAGGTTATTGAAAACGTGCCTATTGAAATTGCCGCGAACCCCCACAATGAGGCCTACCTTCGCACCAAACGCGACAGGATGGACCACGCCATTATGCGCGATCATTAACCCTCCATTGCTACGAATAAAAAAAGCCCCGCTGTCTGTATCTGGCAACGGGGCTTTTTTATGGTTACTTTATATTACTGATCGTCGTCCTCATCTGGTTTTACCACAGGGGTTGAAGTATTGCTGTTGGGTACCGGTGTTGGGGTAACCGGGGCGGTTTTACGCCTGCCCTGCCTGAAAATATTGCGGATAAATTCGCCGAAAGTATCAAAATCTCGCTGGTACACCAAACCTACACCATTTACATACTGGGTGAGCGATGCATCGGTTAAGCTACTCAGCGTAACGTTGTTTAATGCCCGGTACGAATATCGGGCGGTTAGGTTACCATCCCGGCGAATTTTGTATAGCACCTCAAAATCCCGCGTAAGCGTATTAAATTTCTGGTTAAACAGGTTGTTGCTGTTATTATTGAACAAATCGTTAGAGCCGTTATTACTATACAAGCTGCCGCTAAAGGATAAGCGGTTGTCATAAAAACGCGCTGCAATGCTGGCATCACTAAACGACCGGATATTTAAATCGAAGTTGCGGATGTTTGATTGCGCAATCAGGTTGTTCAGCTTGTTAAACGCGAACTCGCTCGCCGCCTCGCCGGCAGTTCCTAATACCTGGTTGGTTAAATCGTTGCTGTTAGCCGTAAAATTACGCCGTACTATGATGCTGATAGCCTGCTGGCTGCGGTTATTGGCATCGGCAAGGTAAGTTGCAAGGTCATCCTTAACAGATGGGTCTGTAGGAAAGTTGAAATCAAAATCAATGGTTGGTTGTAACAATGATTTGGTCAGGATCAGTTCGGCCTGCACCAGCGTTTGCTGGCCTGCAGATGGTGCCTGTAAACCCGCGGCCGCGTAAAGCGGCGCTTTGGTGGTACGAACCTCGTATAGTGCACGCAGGTTAATTTCTGCGTTGGATGGGTTACCCGTCCACCTGATGGTGCCGCCCTGGCTTACGGTAAAGTTTTTGCTGATAAAATTCTTGGCCGTAAACTCAAACTTGCCTGATGATATCAGATAATCGCCATACATTTCAAAATCGCCCAGGCTGTTAATATTCAGTTTCAGGTTATGCGCAACACCGCTTCCTTCCAGCCTGCCATAATCAGTGGCTATCCGCACAGTGGTTTGCTCGTCGGCACTCAAATCAAAATTAAGGGTAACACCATTAAATGCCTTTTCTTTAGGCGCAACCTTCGCCGTATCGCTATGGCTCACAAAGGTGATAAAATCATAATTGGTGGCCGTTGACGAGGTATTGAGCGGGATGTTAAACACCGTACCGGCATTGGTGCTGGCGGTGATATCAATTTTCATGTTATCAACCGGCCCCTTAAAACTAAAGGTACCTGTACCATAGGCTGTACCGTAATACAGGTGGTTATCTTTAAAAGTAGTGTTGAGGGCCATCAGGTTGTTGGCTTTCAGCGTAACATCGATATCGGGGTTGGAGAGGTTATTCAAGTTCACGGTGCCATTTGCCGTGCCGGTACCCTTCTTGATGTCGTGCAGCACCATATCCTTTATAGAGATCACACTGTTGTTAACATCAAGCTTGTTATTAACCGTATAGGCTGTTTTTAAATAGTTAACGGTAAGGCCGGTATTGATCAACGTGATGTTGCCGTTTAGCTGCGGGTTTGAGAGCTTTCCCGTAAGTTTTAAATCGGTAGAGATATGACCTTTAAGGTTTGATACCAGATCCTTTACAAAAGGCTCAAATATAATAGCCTCTGTCTGGTTCATCTTTACATCAAAATCCAGGTTGTTATCAACGCTATCGCGTGAAAAATAGTACGAACCGCCTATATTCATGGTTTCCAAACCGCGGTTAAGGATATTCATGTTAATATTGGCCTGCTTGCGGTCGTTACCCAAAGTTGATACCAGCTTTACATTGCCTACCAGGGTTTTGTTCATGATCAGCGAATCGATGGTGAGGTGCGAGTCAACTCCCGGCGATTTCAGAACCGATGTGGTTTTGATATCCCCGTTAAGGTACCCCTGTAAAAATATGCCCGATGTTTTGGTAAGCTGGTTAAGCGTATGCATGTTGAATTTACTGAAGGTAAGCTTCAACTCATCTGCAGGGTTATCAGATATAAAACCATTGATAAATACTTTTTGCGGCCCGTTTGAAAGCTCAAAGCCCGAAACCTGCGTTTTACCATCCAGCAGGCGGATGCGTACCTTATCTGCAATTTTCCATTTCTCTTTCTCCAGGATCACATCCGATGGCAACAGCGCCAGCTTGGCGGTGGTATCACGGCCAAATTCAACCAGGCCGTACAAATCCAGCTGGTTTACCGCGTTTTTATCCGAAAGTTTGATGTTGAAGTTGAGGCTATCGTGTTTCAAAAAGTTGGTGATGTTGATATCCTTAATAAAAAGACTATCGGTGATATCGATCCTTTTGAGCGAAAGGTTTACGCCCAGCAGATCATCGGTAGTGTTTTCATCTAAAATAACATCATGAAACACCGTTTTGCCGTACTTAAGGGTTTTGATATAGCCGGATAGCGTTGCCGTTTTGTTGTCCGAGTCAAATTGTCCTACCAGGTTACCCTGTTCGGGAATTTTAATATCGGGCGCGAAAATAGCCAGCAACGGATCGAGGTTTTTGAGTGTGAGGTTAAAATCAAACTTCTCGGGTTTTGGCGGCACAATGGTAGTTTTGATAGATGGGATATATTTTTTTACGATAGTTTTAAAATACGACGGTAAGGTAGCCAGATCGTATTTTCCTTTAATGCCGCCATCAGCGAAATCCGAACGTAGGATAATTGCCCGGTTGGTGCCCTGCCCCACAGCGGAGAGGTATAGTGAATCAACCACGTAATTATGCGTGGTGTTCACTATCCTGGCCGGCGAAAACAGGATTTCGCCCTCCAGGTCATGCAGATCATTGCCCCTGAATTTGGTTTTTAGCTGAGTGCTGATGTTTAAAGTATCTTTGCTGAATCCGAGTTTATTAAGATTGGCGTCTTTGATATCGGCAACCAGATCATAAGTTGGCAATGCCGGGTTTAGGTTTGCTTTCCCTTTTAAATCCAGCTTGATATTGCGGTCGTTAACGGTAATATGCGCATTGGCCAGCTGCCTGATAAATGTACCTTTAACTTTAAGATTGTTATAGGTGTATTTGTTGTAGGTAACATTAGCTATCCTGGCATCCACATCTTCAACCAGTGTTTTTATTTCGTCGCCGCTGCCATTTACGTTGGCGGCAAAGGTAGCCCTGCCAAGATCATGCTCATCAATCAGCGTGCCCAGGTCAAAGGCATAGGCATTGATGCGGCCGCTATAGCTCGGGCGATCGTTTTTATCAATTTTGAGGTTGATATCCGAGTCGAAACGGCCCAGCGCGGTTTTGAAAACCCCATAGGCCACAAAATCATTTTGCGAACCGGTAAACCTGCCGCTAAAATTGAAGTTGCCGAATTTTGAAACAACGGAGGGCGCTTTATTGGTAGCATCGCCCGAGAACCGGCCAATCAGGTAATCGAGATCTTTTTTATTGGATGCTACCTGGTCAAATTTCAGCTCAAGAAAGGCGTTATCCCAATCTGTAAGGTTGTGCAATTTAAAATCGCCCTTTAAAAATGTGGCCTGCCCGCCGGTAATGGTTACGTGTTTGGCGTTAAGATTATTTACGATGCCTTTAGCCTGCCCGTCGATACCCAGGTCGAAACTTACTTTTTCGAGCGCGCCGGTAAAGTAGGCAATATCTGATGATGAAATGCGCGACGATTTAAAGTTGGCATCCATATGTACCTTATTTTCAAAGTCGTCGAAATCATCAAACGATTTAAACTTCATCCAGAAAAAATCCTTCAAATCAGAACGCGGTGTTTGGATAGCCAGCCTGTTCAGCTTGATCTGGTTGGTATCTACAATTGCATCAGATGAGAAATGTTTAACAGTAAACCCACTCTTTTCGTGCAGGCTCAGGCTTTGGATATTGCCCTTAAACAGGTGGTTCTTCAAATCCATGCCCAATATCACGGTGCTGAAGTGCTGCACATCCAGATCGTTAAAATTAACACCAGCCATCACCGTATCGCGCAGGTGGTTTTTATAACGAAAATGGAAGTTATTGATGGCGATCCTGTCGAAGTTTAGCGTCCATGGCTTGCTTTCGGGCTTTTTGGTGGTATCGCCCGAATTAAAGTAATCAATAATGAACTTAAGGTTGGTAGTACTGTCCTTTTGTTTTTTCAGGTAGAAGGAACCGTTATCCAGTTCGATATTTGAGAAATTGATGGTACGCTTTTTAATGCTGCTAAACAGGTAAAAATCCTTAATATCAACAGCCAGCTTTGGCGTACTTAAAATAGTGTCCTGTTGCTTATCGATGATATATAGCCCCTCAATAACTACCGAGCTAAATGGCCTTAAATAAAGGGTGCTGATACCTACTTTGGTATGCAGCTCGCCGGCCAGGTAGGCCGCAGCTTTTTTTGCCGCCCAGGTTTGCACCGGTTTAAACTGGAACGTAAGTAAAAGTATGCTCAGTGTCAATAAAATGAACAATAGCAGGCCGAGGAATATATTGAGTACTTTTTTAATAACTTTGCGGTTTAATTAGCGAGTTAATGAATAAGTGATTTAGCGATTTCAATACTATCCCTTTACAATTTTATCGGTAGATAGTTTGCCGCTAATTAATAAATCACTAATTCACTAACTCAATAAATCAATAATTAATATAAAACGTGCCCGTAATATTAGCAATCGAATCATCATGTGATGAAACCTCGGCTTCGGTTTGTGCCGATGGCGCGATCCTGAGCAATGTTATTGCCAATCAAACCATCCACGAAGCTTACGGAGGTGTTGTTCCCGAGCTGGCCTCGAGGGTTCATCAACAAAATATTGTTCCGGCTGTGCAACAGGCCTTAGCAAAGGCAAAAGTAAGCAAAAATGATATTGATGCGGTAGCTTTTACGCGCGGCCCCGGACTTTTAGGTTCACTTTTGGTAGGCGTATCCTTTGCCAAAGCCTTCGCGCTGGCTAAACAGATCCCCCTTATCGAAATTAATCATATGCAGGCCCATATCCTGGCCCATTTTATTGCCGAAAAAAAACCGTCGTTCCCCTTTCTCTGCCTTACCGTATCGGGCGGGCATACGCAGATTGTATTGGTAAAAGACTATTTTGATATGGAGATTGTTGGCCAAACGCTTGACGATGCCGCCGGCGAGGCCATGGATAAAACCAGCAAAATTTTAGGCCTGCCCTATCCCGGCGGTCCGCTCATTGATAAATACGCGCGCCAGGGCAACCCGGCGGCTTACCATTTCCCTGAACCGCAGATTCCCGGTTATGATTTCAGCTTTAGCGGTTTAAAAACCTCTATCCTGTATTTTATCCGCGATAACGTAGCGCAGAATCCTGATTTCATTCAGCAGCACCTGCCGGATATTTGCGCTTCGGTAGAGAAACGCATCGCCACCATTTTGCTTAACAAACTGCAAAAAGCGGCAAACGCATACGGAATTAAAGATGTAGCTTTGGCGGGTGGTGTATCGGCCAATACCGGTTTGAGGTTAGCCCTGCAGGAAATGGCCGAAAAGAACGGATGGAACAGCTTTATCCCCAAAATGGAATACTGTACCGATAATGCCGCTATGATTGCGATAGCCGGTTACCATAAATACCTTAAAGGGGAATTTGTTGGGCAGGATGTAGCACCGATGGCAAGGATGGCATTTTAGGCGCCCCACGGCCCCCTGAAGGGGGAGGCAGAGAGCGCATAGTTAATAAGATTAATCATTAATAACAAACTAACATTTCCCCTTTAGGGGGGGTAGGGGGCAACATGAACGCAGCGGGATATATATTTTACATCATTTTTGTTATACCGCTTATTGCGGCTATGGTTTGGCTTATGCGCCAGGACAAAAAGAGGGGAAAAATAGGATTAGTTGTTTTAGCGGTTTTGGTTGTAGGTGTTTTGATTTACGTGTACTTAAACCGCGTGGCTTTGAATGGAATAAAGCCGTAATAAACATATTTATAAGAGCCGTCATTGCCTTCCATCAGGGAAAACCCTAAAAAAATGTAGCGACGTGTTTTCGATTTAAGATTTTGCCTAATAAAACAGGGCAAATTGCACACCCCGCAAATCCCTTCGGCCGAACAAAACCCGCTTGCGAGTTGGGATTGTCACCTTTGTAAAACATTAAAGGGAAACTCCTGCTGGCCGACTGGTGGTTTAACACGCTTTTAAGCTTAGACTTTTTAAAATGACAGAGTTTGCCCTGTTTATAACAGAAAATATGGGCAAAACTGCATACTTGAATCCGGAAAATTAAAGTGGCGATGATCAACCAAGGTCATTGTAGAAATATATCCGCACGGAAAACGGACATTAATGGTGCCCAATGGCTGCATCAGTTGCTTACTCATGGTCTTTTACGGGAATCGCTTGAGTCCAAAAGGTAAGAAAGATTGCCCGTCTGCAAAAAGAAGCTCATGACGTAGTTGGTTGGTTTTTTAAAAATATCTTAACGTGAGTTCGGTTTAAGCAGCTAATAAAAGCTGGTCGTCATTTTCTTGAAATATAATATTAAGGGAAGGTTTTTAGGGAAGAAATGGTAAGCGCAAAGCACGCCCATAGTGTTCATCAGAAAGTTATTCACGGATCTGTGCCTGGTGTGCTGAAGTTTGCAGATGTTCTTTAGCTCATCGTTTACACATTCAATGATAGCCCTTTTTCTGAGCATTATTTTATCGGCCTGAGAGATGTTAAAGTCTTTCATGTTTTTACGGGGTTTAGTAATCATCTGTATACCATTTCCCCAAAGCAGGTCGGCCAAAGCTTTGGAT
>NZ_QGHA01000028.1 GCF_003148845.1 Mucilaginibacter oryzae
TGTTAATATATAGGAGATCCGTTCAACCGGGTATGACGGATCCAGCGGAACATAGGCCCCCCCCGATTTTAAAACCCCTAATATCCCGATCACTAACTCCAAACTTCGGTCCAGAAGCAAGCCTACAAGGCTCCCCCGCTCCAACGATACACCATTGATCAATGCATAATGCTTCCGGATATGCCGCGCCAGCTGGTTACTACGTTCTTCAAGCTCCCGGTAGCTCAGCGATAGTCCCTTATACACCACAGCCGTATTCTCAGGAAGAAGCTTAGCCCGATTCTCAAACACCAGATGAATCGTACGATCTGAATCGTAATCCTGATCCGTACGGTTCCAGTCCCGGACCTGCTGTACATAAGATGATTCTGGTAACAGTGACAACTCAGAAGACAGTAGCGATCCACCCATGATCAAGGTATCTATCGCGATCTTAAACTCATCTACAAATTTCGCTACGGCATCAGCATCAAAAAGACATTTACGGTATTCCAGTTTGAACCGAAGAGCAGGAGAACGATCGTCATAAAGCAGCCCAAACTCGTAGACGCTATTGATACTCCATGCCAAATCAATTGGAGTTACTTGCATATCGTTCAAGTCAAACGCAAGGGCGTTTAGATAACTTTGCGAAAACCCGACATTAAATAAATCATTGATATCACGTTCGTTTTCCCTCCGCTGATCCTTTAAAATGCTTCTCAAAGCATACCCTTGATGTAATTTCGCTTTTCGCCGTTGTAGAGTAAGTTCAAGGATCAGTTGCCCCAAATCACTAAAAGAATCGAGGTCGATCTTCATTGGGATGTTATTTACAAAACATCCCGCCGTATCACTAAATCCAACCGGCCGCGTGTTAACCGGGTAGGTCAAAAAAAATTTCTTCTGACCACTAAATTTTGATATGCAAAGACCATATAGCCCTGACAGTAAAACGAAAAGTGACACCCCCTTATCTGCTGCGTGTGTTTTTAGTTCCTCCGTCTTGCTGCTATCGATTTCAAAATAAATAAACTCTCCGGTCTTATCAGCCAGAAAACTGTCCAGATCTGATTCTATAATTCCACTGCGATAAGGTAATTCGGTCCGCAAAGGCGTGTCTTCCAACAGGTCTTTCCAAAATAATTTTGCCTGATCTTTATAAAATTCGTCGTAGATCAGATTCCCCCGTTCGACGGCGAGAGAAAAAGTATTGACCGAGACATCGCGTCTCTGCATTTCAACTATTCCGGCATTATACAGGGAGGCGATTTCGGTAAAAAACAAGGATACCCAAGTGGCGTCGCAAATAATATGATGCGCCACAAAGAAAAAATAATATTCCTGTAGAGAAGTGCTTTCGTTTTTTAAAACATAGATCCGGAGCAATGGTCCTTCTGTAAGGTCAAAAGGCTTATACAGGAAATTTTTCAATTGTTCTTCGACGGACCGACTAACATCAAAAACACCCTCGCAATATATATCCTCAATCTCGAAAGCGCCATAGTAACAGTGTGTACCATCCCCGCTGAATTGCGCATGCACTATTTCATGATTCCTGATAAAAAAAGTACACGCTTCTTTAATTCTGCGCAGGTCCAACGTACCATTGACTTTTTGGATATATGCTATGTTGTAAGTGATTTCTGATGGCCTTAACGCCCACTCCAGAAAAAAAACTTTTTGATACTCGGATATCGGAAGCGTTGTATGGTTATAGGTTTCTCTGTTTATCATATAAGCGTATTACATTTATCTATTTCTTCAATTGCACAAGCGGACTTTGCAGAATATCTGAGATTACAAACTACTTAAAACGACCTGATTAATAATTACTTTTGCAGGACTTAGGATATCAGCTATTCTGTTTTCAAGAGACAATTTCGTTCCGGATACTTTCCCATAAACCTATCTTCAGATCGGGTTCATTAGTCGCCAACTTTAAGATATTCACAAAAGATTGGCAGACATCTGAAATAGCCGACGGTGCAATCAGGTCCGTTTTATAAGTACAGCAAATGGATATCCCGTTTGTCAATACGCGGATATTGAAAGAGATATCAAAATAGATGTTGACCAGCTCGAAATGTTGCGATTCGAAATCATCAATCAGGCCGGAAGCCGTATTTTTATCATTGATGATGTTTAGCTGAGTTGCCAGGTCATTCCATGCGACATTGATATGGGGCTCATAGGTGTGATAATAGATGTGTTCGAGTGCTTCGAGCATATCGTTTTTACAGATAGAAACTAATTCCCTAAAACTCAGCTCTTCGCGGACTTTAACCCGGGAGAGGAGGATACCGGTCAACCAGCCTATTATTTTTGAAAAATCGTCGTTAACACGGGTTGACATCGGACTTTCTATAATAAATTCGTGCTGATCACTTATCCTGCCTAGAAAAACAGCGTACGCAGCCAAAATGAAATTAAAAAAACTCACGCCCATTTCTGTAGCGGACGAATGTATTTGGTCCAAAAGGTCAGCACGTATAATAAATATATAAGCCATTCCTTCAGCTTTATGCGTAGCTTCATTACGACCAATCGGATCAATACCTTGTAATACAATTTTATCGGACCCTCGGTTGCGGTCCTTGAAAACAGGTTTAGCCGGTAGATCCTTAAATACATTATCGAAATAGTTCTGGTGATACAAGAGCTTTTCACCTCTGAAATGTTGATTATGGTGGGCGACGTAATCTTTAAACTGGAACTTTAAAGGAGTCAGAGGATTGCTCCCCCCCTTACGCAATGCTTCGTAAATAACAAAAGGCTCATTCTCAATAATTTTCATAGCATGATGGTCATAGATCATATGATCGATGACTAGCATGAACAGGCTTTTATTATCTTCATATTGTATCAGTCGGCATTTAAAAGATGCCTCTTTTTGAAAATCAAATAAATAGTTATAATATTCATCCATTTTTGTTTTAATCAGTTCAGCTCGCTCGGGAATCCCGCGAATATCTTCGACGGTAAAATTTGTCATCTGCATATCCACAGGTATAATCTTTTGCCATACTTCATTTTCCATATCAAGAAATAATGTACGTAAACTTTCATGCCTGCTAACAAAAGCATCAATTGCCTTATACAGCGCGCCTAAATCAACGTCAACCAGCTCTTTTTGTACAAGTAAATTGCTTGGCCTGTAGGTCCCGGCTTTATAATCCATATACCTGTATGTTTGACTTTTCAACGTTTCATATAGTATCTCCTTTTCAAAAACTATTGTGCGAGCATAAGTGCTATCTGTCTCGGCGATATGGGTGGTAAGATTTGCGGAATTCACCTTTTCTTGTACCACTCCGGCCAATAAGGAGATATCCGTATTTTGAAAAATATCCTTAATTGACAATTCGATAAAAAACCTTTTCTTGATAAGGTTGATAACCTGGATAGCAAGAAGTGAGTTTCCCCCTATACGTAGAAAATCATCCCGTAATGAAATTTCCTTTAAGCCCAAAACTTTTCCTACGATCTGGATGATTTCATTTTCCAATGGTGTAGAATGGGCTTCGAGTACTTTGACCGCGTCACCCAATTCATTGCTGAGGCGGATAGCGGGCATTGTCCTTTCTGTGTCCGAAATTAATTTTTCAATATCGTAGCGGGATAATATGATATGTCCCTTGATGCCTTCAGCTATCAATGTTTTGACGATGTTGGGAAAATCGGCCTGCCGAATAGTATTCTCCGCCATATCCCGGCCATCGGCTTTCGATGTCGCCATCGCGACAACGATATCGCTATCTGCAACCTGATTGATTCCGACAGACAGCATGGATTCTATACCGCTATGTTCCCTGACACTAATTTCATCCAGGTAAACATTCGCAGCTGTGTAATCCATATTCCCCAAAGACGGAAAGATGCTGGCTAGTGAAGAGCAGCTTATCAGATAATTCACGGGCACCTGTTCAGCCATATGGATCAAAGTATTGATACCACCTGCCTTTGTACAGATCACACTCCGAATTTCGCTTGCGGTTTTCCCTTTGGTTACAGTTTTCGCATAAACAACAGCAGCATGCAATACGATATCCAACTTATGAATACCGGCCTGTTTCAACAAGCATTGTATCTGATCGGAGGCGCCTGTGTCTGTGATATCAATCTGCCAATAGTGTATGCGGTGCGCAGTTTCTCGTAACCTACTCAACTTCGTCTTCTTAGATTCCGGCAGATCTATCTCTGCTGTTCTTCCTATGATAATTACATTATGATAAACTGATTCTTTTACCAGATCTTCTGCAAATACATTTCCCAGTCCGCCCAATCCACCTGTTATCAATACATTCGTTGTATCATTGGATACTCTGAGACGTTCTATTGAGTTTTGCGAGGAAATTTTCCGAGCCCTGTACATCGGCAACCATGCATAACGCCCTCTCAGCACCAGTAAGTCATTAGCCTGGTTCTGAAATATTGCTCCAAGGAAGTAGTCCTGAAAACGTTCATCACATGACGCCACGTCAACATGAAATGCCTTGGTTTCAGAAGCAAAATATTCATGACTTATCGATTTGGTAACCCCATATACAAGAGAAGGCACGCTAGGTAACAGCTCTTGGCCTGTTATATCGTAACCATCGACTGAAACTGATACAAATTGATTTATGCGACGCCCGCGCTGTGCCGCCCAGTCAAAAATGTTTTGTACCGCAATTGCATCAAGTGCGGGGTCATACAAATCCGTTACGGAAGACAGATAAATTATCTTGTCGATTGAATTGTAATTGCAGACAGTTTCAAGGAATTGACTGAAGGCTACCCCGTCGCCGAAATCTAGTTTGTGTTCATTCCACTGAGAGGAACCGCTGCTGTGAATCGCATATTTCAAGTTATCAAAACGACGAATGAACAGATTTAATAACGAATTGCAATAGTCGTCTTGATTGATCTGACCATGAATAAGCACTAAAACATCAGCGTTCTCCTTGTTAACTTCTAATTCAAAGTTTGGCATCGGTCCTGACCGCATCCAGGTTCGTTCATAAAAAATCTGATCGATAGGATTGATTTGATGGCGTTCTTTCATCACACCTTTATCGAGCCAGCATTTTTGTAAATTAAATTGATACAATGGTAAATCTAACACCATACTTGCTGATTCAAAAAGCTTGCTGTCATTCAATTTCCCAAATGTACCTGAAGCCCAAAGCCTTGCTTTGAAATCCTCCTTAAAAGACAGCTCTTGCACCGGTTTGTAGTTAGCTGATTCAAACTCTTTTCTTCCTATAAGCAGCTGTACCGTTTGAATTTGCCTGGATACGTAGTTTCTTTTACATTTATTAACGAAATAACTTAGTCCTTTCCCGGGCCCAAGTTCTACATAAGTGACCCGGCCTTTATAATGCTCGTTCAGAGACATAATCCCCCGTCCGAAATGGACTGTTTTTCTGAGCTGACTACTCCAATACGAGGCTTTCATCACCTCCTCTCCTGCAATTTTACCTGTCAAGTTAGATATGAATATACCTGTTGGTTTTTCAAAAACTACATTCTGAAAGGCTTCTTCGAATAAGTTTACGGCTCCATCCATCAATCTCGAATGTCCGGCAACAGAACCCGTTACTTTAACGACATTGATATGCTTCTCTTCTAATGCGACTTTAAGGTTTTCTATATCCTCAGCCTTCCCTGAGGCAACCACATCCTCTGATGAATTGATTACGGCTATTTCGCAATTGTGCCGCTCAATTAATTCAGAAACCACTTCAATCCCTTCGGTAATAGCCAGCATACTGCCGGGTTCCATGAGCTGCATCAATTTGCCGCGCGTCACAACTATACGAATTGCGTCTTCCAATTTGAAAACACCCGAAAGGGTTGCGGCAACATACTCACCAAAACTGTGACCAATAAATGCATCGGGACGAATGCCAATGTGTTCAAGAAATCTTGCTAACGAATATTCTATTGTAAACAAGGATATTGCTGACCATTGAATTTCATTGATATCATAATCGAAATCTTCTCCATCGGCATATAGAACAGCGCGAAGATCGGCGCTAAGGTACTGATTGGCGAATTCGATACATCGGTCAACCTGGTTTCGGAAAAAAGGTTCATTTTCGTAAAGCTTCCTCGCCATCCCCTTAAATTGAGCACCTTGTCCTGGAAACATAAAAATGATTTTATTGTCTCTCCAATCACCACATTGCATATAAAACGTATCGTTCCCGAGTTTACTGATCAATTCCTCAGTTGTTGATGCACTGTACGACGCGCGGAAGTCAAAGAGTTCTTTCTTTTCCTGGAGAGTAAAGGCAATATCGCGAATGGTTCTAAGACCATCCAGCTTCTGGATCCTTTCAATATATTCTTTTAACTTTTCCTTGTAGAGTTCAAGGGATTGCCGGCTTTTTGCTGATATCGGAAAAATGTAGCGGGCATCATCTTCGGCTTTCCTGGATATTATCTTTTCGGTTTCCCGACGCTCGATAGAGGGATAATCACCCAAAATGACATGCGCATTAGTGCCACCTATGCCAAATGAACTGACAGCAGCAATACGTTGCCGGTCACCTACAGAATGCCAGGGGTAGTTCTCCTTCAGTATATGAAAATGAGTCTCGTTAAGCCTTAACTCAGGATTAGCCTGCTCGAAATTAACCTGTGCGGGAATAATATTATTCATCATCATATAGCATAGCTTAATCAGTCCGGCTGTTCCTGCGACAGTGTCCGTGTGACCGATATTCGCTTTAACCGAGCCGATTGCTGTATGGTACTCTTGATCACTTTTATTGGAAGAAAGCCGGTATTCGAAAGCTTCCCGCAGCGCTTTGATCTCAATAGGATCCCCAAGACGTGTCGCCGTCCCATGACATTCCACATAATCGATCTCAAAAGGCTCGACACCTGCCATTTGTTGCGCATTGATGATGCATTCGCTCTGCCCAATAACCGATGGCGCGGTATAGGCGGTTTTACGGCTACCATCATTATTTGTCGCATAACCCTTTATCACTCCGAATATCCTGTCACCGTCCTTGATCGCATCCTCTAGGCGCTTAAGCAATACAACCGCCACGCCAGATCCGCTGACAGTACCTGATGAAGTATGATCAAAAGTTCTGCAATGTCCATCACTAGAAAGGATCATTCCCTCCTGATATTTATAGCCTATGTTATATGGCATGGACAAGGAGGCACCTCCCGCTAGTGCCATATTGCAAGTGCCTAGCAATAAGTTTTTGCAGGCTTCAATAATAGTAACCAAACCCGTAGAACAGGCTGTATTGATAGCATTTGCAGGCCCTGAAAGATCTAAGAAATAGGCAGTTTTAGTGGCAATTGCGTCTTTGATATTTGCGGTCGCTGCCTCCCAGCGATTGACGTGTTCGCTACCTGATCCTTTTAAAATATGTTCTTGCAGATAATCATTCTCTCCACAACCGGCGAACACTCCTATTTGAAGATCGCGTCTGCGTGTGATATATCCGGCGGATTCGAGTGTAAACCAGCAATGTTCAATAAACTTCCTGATCTGCGGATTCAGAATACCGGCCTCACCAGGGGAAATCCCCCAGAATGAAGGGTCAAATGATTCGATTTCGTCTACAAGTGATGCAACCGGAATAAAATCAGGATCATTTAATATTGCTTCATCTATCCCTATTGCCCTGCAGTCCGCTAAACTATATCTTTTAATTCCCTCTTTCTTATTAACGATAAGCTGCCATAGCTCCTCTGCACTCGAAGCACTCCCAAATGTACCGGAAAGTCCTACCACCGCAATTTCATGACTATTTGTGCGCAGAGCCGACTCTTGCAGATGGTATTTTGTCTGATTTTCCTTATCGCTCCGCTTGATCAATTTATCAATAGTGTCGAATTTGAATAAGTCAGCTACGCCAATATCCGCGAAACCATCAATCCTGCCGAGCCTGTTTTTCAACTGAATAGTTAAAATGGAGTTGCCTCCCATTTCAAAGAAACTTTGGTGTATGCTTATTTTACTGGTGCTAATCCCCAATACTTCGGCATACACATTGCAAAGGATTTTTTCAGTTTCGGTAACAGGAGCCACATAGGCCGATGTTGAACTGAAATGCGGATTGGGCAGGGACCGCTTATCCAGTTTTCCATTGATCGTCAACGGAAAATGATCCATAGGCATCAGTATATCCGGAACCATATAATCCGGAAGCTCCTTTTCCAGTTCTTCTATGATCTCTTCTTTATTTAACAAGTTTAAAAAAGGGATATTATAGCCATGCCCGGAATCCTCAACGATTGATGAGCCGGCAGCCAAATCAGCTTCCCCCTCTTTTTTGATCACCACATCGTACCGGTAGCGGCTCAATTCGTTCCGGTAACTTCCTTCCCTCAGCTTTACACTTACACGTACAGCCGTATTGCGAGTCTGTAAACGTTCAAAATAACCGGGGCTGATC
>NZ_QGHA01000029.1 GCF_003148845.1 Mucilaginibacter oryzae
TCCGCTTGTTTTGTAACTCTTCGGTTTACTTCGGCCTTAGCCTCCGCTCACCTCCCGTTACGCTACATGATTTCCATTTCTTAAAAGAACTTATTCGCTTCCCTTCTCAGTTCAGCTATATAATCTCCGGCTTTAACCGGTTTGATTTGTCAATTTTTTCAGCGCGGGAATCGCTCCCTTTCACTTTTTGCCTCGAAGCATGTTAAACTTCCTTCTTTCTTATCAGCTAAACTCGCTTAGCCTCAACTTCTTTCGCTCTTTCAAGCTCCCTTCCGTTCGGGGTTGCAAAGGTAACAACCTTTTCTTTATTTCCAAAACTTTTTTTTATTTTTTATTTCCAAGTTTTGAACCGCCTCCCCTCTCTTCTCTTCCTCGTTTGCGGGCTGCAAAGGTGTGAATTTTTTCTTAGCTAACAAAAAGTTTTTTCAACTTTTTTTTGAACTTTTTCTATTCAACACTGTTAACCTTTTAATGAACATCCGCGCTATTCCGTTTCCTCATTTGCGGGGCTGCAAAGGTACACTCTTTTTAACTCTCTCCAAATTATTATTCGATATTTCCCTTAATGTTAACTTAACACACTGGTAAACAAATGGAAAAATTTCCTAAATAGATGGGAATACCCCTTTCCAATGCATTTATAACGGCAATCCCGACCAACACCCTATGAATAGCAGTCAATTTGCAACCCCAAACAACCGTAAAAACTATATCTGCACAGTAGTCGACATATTCCTTGGTACGCCATTAGCTTCCCCCTATTAAATACATAAGCCCTGGCGCACCGCAACAGGTTTAAATCCTTCGACTAGTGGTTATTGCATAACGCTACCATGCTTGACATACTGTAGCTTCTTCGTAATCCTTAGGCTAAAAAAACCGAACTCTTATTATGGTTATTTGGTTTTGCTATGAGGTTAAAGGCAATATCTACTAAAAAGACAAATAGCTAATGTGGCTTAGCGAACAAAAAATCATAGATTTACTTCGTTATAAAATTGAGTAATTCTTTTAGCGGAGCACTGAGAACGTTCGCCTATTTTATGGCAAGCGGCAGTCAATATACTCTCGAGGGAGTAGATTATCTATCTCTATACGGTAACGAACCAGGCGCTATTGAGCAGGTGTTTGCTATTTACGCCAATGTGATTGAATTAGATGACACCGGAAAAGTATTAAATGCTAAACCTGCTGAAAAAAGAGCGACAGACTATATGCGATCATATTGTGATCCTTCTTTTAAAGTTACCCCTCCATTCGAAGACTGGGAAGTGGCTCTCCATGAACCACCCTCTTTAAAAGATCAAGAATAAAGAAGAAAAAGGTTAAAAAAAGCCTCCAAATTTTCATCTGGAGGCTTTAATAATTTTCCCCATCTTGTGTTTCCATGGATGAGATTCTTCAGTGGTCCCGACGAGAATCGAACTCATATCTAGAGTTTAGGAAACTCCTATTCTATCCGTTGAACTACGGGACCATTACCGGCTTTTTAAAGGCCGGTATTTTATTTAGTTTGCAAAGGTGCAATTTTTCAATGAAAAATCACACCCTAAAATTCAAAATTTAAATCATGTTTCATTTGCACATATGCACATCTTAAATCCGCACATCTACCGGATTACCGCACCATTATGAAAATCTTCGTTAGGGACTACAAAGCTTAGCTTGCCTTCGCTGTTTTCTGCCATCAGGATCATGCCTTGCGATACGATCCCTTTAATTTCCCTCGGCTCGAGGTTTACCAGGATGCTTACTTTTTGGCCGATGATGTTCTCCGGTTCATAGTATTCGGCGATGCCTGATACCACGGTGCGCTCGTCAATTCCGGTATCTATGGTCAGCTTCAGCAACTTTTTGGTTTTGGCAACCTTTTCAGCAGTTAAAATAGTGCCCGTACGGATATCCATTGCGGCAAAGGTTTCGTAATTAACGTTCTCTTTTGCAGGTTGAACGTCAATTGATTTAGGGGGCGCGGCAGCTGCTTTTTTATCGGCCAGTTTTTTAAGTTGCGCCTCGATCATATCATCCTCTACCTTTTCAAACAATAATGCAGGCGGGTTTAACCGGTGGCCGTTATTAAAATACATTTCCTGGTCGTAAGCAATCGGTTCATTCGGCAGGTTAAGCATACCAATTATCTTTTTAGCAGTGCCCGGTAAAAATGCCTGCGCGGCAGTTGCCAGATGGCCAATCAGCACCAAACAGTTATGCAACGCATCCTTAGCCGATGCCGGATCTGCCTTAATGGCTTTCCAGGGCTCTTTTTCGGTAAGATAGCGATTACCCGAACGGGCGATATCCATCACCGCCTGCAATGCCTGGCGGTAACGATAGGCTTCCAGGTTTTTCTCAATCTCGTTGTAATATTCAGCTATGCTATTGCTCAGGCTTTCGTCGGTAAACCCGATCCGGTCAGTATCAGCTTCAATTTTACCATCGTAAAACTTATGCATTAATATCATTACCCTGTTTACAAAATTACCCAGGATAGCTACCAGCTCATTATTAACACGGGCCTGGTAATCTTTCCAGGTAAATTCGCTGTCGCTTGTTTCGGGCAGGATAGAGGTTAGTACATAACGCAGCTCATCCTGTTTACCCGGAAATTCTTCCAAATACTCGTGCAGCCAAACGGCGTGGTTACGCGAGGTTGAAAGCTTATCGCCCTCCAGGTTCAAAAATTCGTTTGCCGGAACATTTTGCGGCAGTATGTATTCGCCGTGGGCGTGTAAGATAGATGGGAAAATAATACAGTGGAATACAATATTATCCTTACCAATAAAGTGCAGCAAACAGGCATTGTCCTGCTCATCGGCCTGTTTTTTCCAGTATAGCTTCCAGTCTTTATTATTATCGATAGCCCACTGTTTAGTGGCCGAGATATAACCTATCGGGGCGTCCATCCAAACGTAAAGCTTTTTTCCTTTGGCTTCGGCCAGGGGCACATCAATGCCCCAGTCCAGGTCGCGGGTCATGGAGCGGGGTTGCAGGCCCGATTTAAGCCAGGATTTGCACTGCCCGAATACGTTCACTTTCCAGCTGCCTTCCTTGGCATCAATCCACTGTTCAAGCCACGGCTGGTATTTATCTAAGGGCAGGTACCAATGTTTAGTCGATTTCAATACCGGGGCTTTGCCGCTCAAGGTCGAGATCGGGTTGATCAGGTCGGTTGGATTGAGTGATGTGCCGCAACGTTCGCACTGATCGCCATAGGCATTTTCATTGCCGCAGTTAGGGCATGTACCGATAATGTACCTGTCGGCCAGGAACTGCTGGTAATCCTCATCAAAATATTGATCCGAAAATTTGTCAACAAACTCATCCTTTTCGTAAAGGTTCAGGAAAAACTCCTGGCTTAACTCGTGATGAATAGGCGATGACGTACGGTGGTAAATATCAAACGCTATCCCAAATTCCTCAAAACTTTCTTTGATCTGTTTGTGGTATTTATCAATGATAGCCTGTGGCGTGGTATCTTCCTTTTTGGCTTTGATGGTGATGGCTGCGCCATGCTCGTCCGAGCCGCAGATATACACCACATCCTTTTTTTTGAGCCTCAAATAGCGCACAAAAATATCGGCAGGCAAATAAGCGCCTGCCAGGTGACCGATGTGCAATGGCCCGTTGGCATAAGGCAGGGCCGAAGTAATGGTGAATCGTTTATATTTGTTGAGTTGTGACATTAAATATCGCCTTGGTAAATAGTGTGCAAAGATAATTGATTTATACGGGAGTGAGGTAGTTGGATGTCCGAAAGTCGGAAAGTCAGTAAAGTCCGGAAGCCGAACCCATTTTTTTATAACGTAATGGATAATCTTAATAATAATATAAAATCTTACGGACTTACGGACTTACGGACTTACGGACTTCCAAACTCCGTCCAGCCCCCGTTTTTGAAAAAAGGCGACAAAATTGCCATCACCTGCCCGGCAAAAAAATTACCCGAACCCATGACTGATGCCATAGCGCTGTTGCAAAGCTGGGGGCTTGAAGTTGTTTTAGGTGAAACGGTTGAGGCATCCTATCATCAATTTGCCGGCGATGATGAGTTGCGGGCGCGCGATCTGCAACGTTTTATTGATGATGATAACATTAAAGCCATTATAGCTGCCCGGGGAGGTTATGGCGCTATCCGGATGATTGACAAAGTGGATTTCGACCGACTTGCCACCAACCCTAAGTGGCTTATCGGCTTTAGCGATATTACTATACTGCATACCCATATTTTTACTAATTACGGCATGCAAAGCATCCACGGGCAAATGCCCATCAACATTCCTGACGCTACCAGGCATTCGTTGGATACGTTAAGAAAGGCCTTGTTTGGGGAACCATTGCATTATGAATTTATTTCGACCGGTGTTAACCGTAGCGGCGAAGCAAATGCTATACTTATTGGCGGCAACCTATCGTTGCTGGTTGCTGCCGCTGGCTCCGTATCAGACCTAAATTATACCGGGAAAATATTATTTATTGAGGATGTGGGTGAATACCTATACTCGGTAGACAGGATGCTGCGGATGCTGAAGCGGGCGGGAAAACTCTCCGACCTGGCCGGGCTTATAGTCGGTGGCTTTTCAGGCATGAAGGACAATGACATACCCTTTGGCCAAACTGTACCCGAAATGGTGATGGATGTGGTTAAAGAATATGACTACCCGGTATGCTTTGATTTCCCGGCGGGGCATATCCCGGATAATAATAGCCTGGTGTTGGGGCGGAGGGTCAGTTTAAGGGTTGATGAAGAACGGGGTCAGGTTGATTTTATTTAAGATATTTTAGCATATGCGTACTGTTTTCGCGTTGCTATAGGCACCTATACAATAACACCATTTCGTGAAAATAAAATAATCACAAGTTTAAAAGTCATTCATAAATCATATTTAAGTTAACCTTTAAAATACTTCCTGATAGCTAACATAATATTGTATTTTTCATAAAAAATAAATATCACAAATCATTATGAAAAAACAAGTATTATGGGCATTGCTGCTGGTAACCGCGGCGTTTACTTCGTGCTCGAAAAATGAACTTAAACCTGAAGTTGTAACTACCGGTAAAGACAAGTTGAAAACAAACGTAGCGCAGCCGACGTACCATTATGCCGACTTAATATTGCAACCGAGGCAACCAGGTGAAAACTTTGATACTTATAAGGCGACTTGGTCGGGGGCAGAAGTTAAAATGACTGGAAGTCCAATATGGTATCAGGCTGGCTATCCGACTCTAATAAATGGAATTCCAGGATTAAACGCATCCTACGGAGTCTATAGTAATGGAAACATGATTTCATCCTATGTTGCTGCGGGGCAAGACTTTTTCATTTTATCAATAGGAACTATTGTTTTACCCGACTTTCAGGCATTTCAAAAAGATGTAGATAGCTACATGAAAGCGCGCGATAATTATGAAAAGCTTGGCGGCCAAACACAAGTTCCTTTGGCATCTGATTATATAAAAGACTCTTACACATCAGGAATGGGTGGATACATAAGCGTTACAGGGAAATTAATACGGGTTACTACCGGATCGCACTGGGCGTTAGCTTCTGTTGATTATCCTACCCCAACACCAGTTGCGCCAGCTCCCCCTAAATTTGTTGGCGCTGTTCCAGACCCAAATGATAACACCATCGTGTACGATGTTTACGGTGTTAACGGCAATATCACCGTTACCAAAATATTTAAGAATGGTACAGAGCAAGGAATGTCGGGTGGTTTCTCGTCAGGATCATACTCGTTTATTGGAGGAAACATTTACCACGTTTCGATAACTGTTTATCGGGCAAACGGTACATCCTTTATATTCAACGGTAATTTAGATATTTCATAGCTATCCCCTACCTGCGGCACAACGACCTTCAACTGCAAATCCAATTTTTCTTGGAGGTGTACCTCATCCCGAAAATCCGAACCTCTATTACCACATATATGGAGCCGATGGTAAAATCACAAAAATAACCGACAGCGGCTGCAAATTAGCTGTTGGCACTTATACCACCACCAGTAACAAATTTATATTTAACGTTACTGTTACCATTGTAAAGAATGACGGAACTACGGTTACATACACCGGTCAAACAGCTGATTTGTCATAAAGTAAATTTTACAAAACAATAAAAGCCGCTAAAAGAATAGCGGCTTTTATTGTTTCTTGTTTAACGAAGTCAATAACAATTACTTATTCATCGTTTGTCCTAACAGTTTCAGATAATTGTCGTCAATATCATCAAATCCAGCTGTCGACATAAACTTATTCAGTTTATCCGCGTCGGCAGCAAATACTTCTTTAAGGCCTTTCTTTTTCAACTGCAGTTTAACCGGCTGCCTACGTATTCATAAGATATTTAAAACAAGCGCAGAAGTATGCCTCGTTGAACAGCGCTTTGTATACCTTGTTTAATTACCGCAAGTATTCTGCCTTAATGGGACACAACTGTCCACTTAAAATAAGCTGAGTGATAGTTGATTATAATTTAGTTCTTTGACATCTTTGTAATCTATTTTTTTAAGCAGCTCATTTACAGGTGTTTTATCCAGTAATGATATGCTAATTACCTGTAGTATTTCGTAGGTTGATCTGCCTGTTTTAAGATCTTCAGCTATGATTGCCACGAGGCAGTAAGTTATAATATCGGTATAGAGTTGAATACGAACAGCATTTTCAGAAGTGCCCCAAAAGGACTTGATCTTCAAGTGCTGTTTTATCCATTTAAAGAATAACTCTATTTGCCAGCGATTTTTGTAAAGTAGTGCTACCTGTGCTGCGGTGATTTCCATATTATTAGTCAGAAACACGAATGTTCTGTCACTTTCCTGATCGTAATACTTTACCCTCCGCAGTTTTTCAGGGTAATCCTTAGCAGTGTAAAAGCCGGTCAACTTTCCAGTTTGATCGCATAGCACACCAGTGGTTTTATCAACCTTGGCAGAATATATCCTGCGATATTTCAAACTTGATTTAGCCCGGATCACAAAGTAGGCTTTTCGTTGGGTTATGGCATATAGCCTTGAAAAGTCAACATAACCACGGTCAAAAATATAATAAGCGTTTTCCTCATAAACGATATGATCCATCGCATTGACATCGTTGACCGAAGCTGAAGTGATGTGTATAAAGGCTGGTATCTGGGTAT
>NZ_QGHA01000030.1 GCF_003148845.1 Mucilaginibacter oryzae
AAAACAAGCGGAATCTGTATAAAGATATATAATGAACAGATTCTATTATTAATAATAGGGTCAGAGATTCAAACAAAGCATTTTACAATGGAGAGTTTGATCCTGGCTCAGGATGAACGCTAGCGGCAGGCCTAATACATGCAAGTCGGACGGGATTGGGACTTCGGTTCCATGAGAGTGGCGCACGGGTGCGTAACACGTATGTAACCTACCTTAGTCAGGGGGATAGCCTCTCGAAAGAGAGATTAAGACCGCATAAAATCATGATATGGCATCGTATTATGATCAAATATTTATAGGACTAAGATGGGCATGCGCAACATTAGCTAGTTGGTGTGGTAACGGCATACCAAGGCGACGATGTTTAGGGGATCTGAGAGGATGACCCCCCACACTGGTACTGAGACACGGACCAGACTCCTACGGGAGGCAGCAGTAAGGAATATTGGTCAATGGACGGAAGTCTGAACCAGCCATGCCGCGTGCAGGAAGACGGCCCTATGGGTTGTAAACTGCTTTTGCAGGGGAATAAACCTTCGTATGTATACGAAGCTGAATGTACTCTGAGAATAAGGATCGGCTAACTCCGTGCCAGCAGCCGCGGTAATACGGAGGATCCGAGCGTTATCCGGATTTATTGGGTTTAAAGGGTGCGTAGGCGGCTTTTTAAGTCAGGGGTGAAAGACGGTAGCTTAACTATCGCAGTGCCCTTGATACTGAAGAGCTTGAATGTAGTTGAGGTAGGCGGAATGTGACAAGTAGCGGTGAAATGCATAGATATGTCACAGAACACCAATTGCGAAGGCAGCTTACTAAGCTATGATTGACGCTGAGGCACGAAAGCGTGGGGATCAAACAGGATTAGATACCCTGGTAGTCCACGCCCTAAACGATGAACACTCGATGTTGGCGATATACGGTCAGCGTCTAAGCGAAAGCGTTAAGTGTTCCACCTGGGGAGTACGCCCGCAAGGGTGAAACTCAAAGGAATTGACGGGGGCCCGCACAAGCGGAGGAGCATGTGGTTTAATTCGATGATACGCGAGGAACCTTACCCGGGCTTGAAAGTTAGTGAATGAAGCAGAGACGCTTCAGTCCTTCGGGACACGAAACTAGGTGCTGCATGGCTGTCGTCAGCTCGTGCCGTGAGGTGTTGGGTTAAGTCCCGCAACGAGCGCAACCCCTATGTTTAGTTGCCAGCATGTAAAGGTGGGGACTCTAAACAGACTGCCTATGCAAATAGAGAGGAAGGAGGGGACGACGTCAAGTCATCATGGCCCTTACGTCCGGGGCTACACACGTGCTACAATGGATGGTACAGAGGGCCGCTACCTGGCAACAGGATGCCAATCTCGGAAAGCCATTCACAGTTCGGATCGGGGTCTGCAACTCGACCCCGTGAAGTTGGATTCGCTAGTAATCGCGTATCAGCAATGACGCGGTGAATACGTTCCCGGGCCTTGTACACACCGCCCGTCAAGCCATGGAAGCTGGAAGTGCCTGAAGTGCGTAACCGCAAGGAGCGTCCTAGGGTAAAGTCGGTAACTGGGGCTAAGTCGTAACAAGGTAGCCGTACCGGAAGGTGTGGCTGGAATACCTCCTTTCTGGAGCAGATACCGCGAGAGTAATTCGGAACTGTTACCTACATGATAATTTCTTAAATACAAACAAAAAGACAAAAGGAAACCCAGAAGATGAAGCCATCGTGTTGTGCAAGCAACTGAGGCAGGATTGTAAGTGATTACGATTTACGGTTTGAAGAAAAATAAATAAATCCAAAATCGCAAATCCGAAATCCGAAATAAAAATAGTCCTGTAGCTCAGCTTGGTTAGAGCACTACACTGATAATGTAGGGGTCAGCAGTTCAAATCTGCTCGGGACTACTACTGGAGCGAAAAGCAGAAAGCGAAAAGCTTAAAGCAATAGCTTCGGCAAGGAGAGCGAAGAGAAAAGCATTAAGCTTTTAGCCTTCAGCTTTCAGCCCATCTAACGGGGGATTAGCTCAGCTGGCTAGAGCACCTGCCTTGCACGCAGGGGGTCAACGGTTCGAATCCGTTATTCTCCACGATGTTAAGCTTAAAGCGCAAAGCCCAAAGCAGAAAGCAACGAGCTTTCGGCCTTAAGCATTCGGCTTTAAGCTCAACAAAACGTTCTTTGACATATTGGAAGAAGTAATTGAAAACAAGAGAAAACAACAGATAGGAAGTTGTTGAGTTGAATGCTTCAAAAGATCAGAGCAGCAATGCAATGACCTAATGAAACAATGACTTAATGACGGACTAAAAATAAAGACATACCATACGGCGCAAAAGGCGTATGAGTAGAAGAAAGTAAGAAAGGGTACACGGGGGATGCCTTGGCTCTCAGAGGCGAAGAAGGACGTGATAAGCTGCGATAAGCTCCGGGGATTTGCAAATAAGATTTAATCCGGAGATTTCCGAATGGGGCAACCTAACTATTTGAAGAATAGTTGCAAAATGCGCTAACCTGCCGAACTGAAACATCTAAGTAAGCAGAGGAAGAGAAAACAAAAGTGATTTCCAGAGTAGTGGCGAGCGAAATGGAAGAAGCCCAAACCTGTTATGTTACGGCATAGCAGGGGTTGTAGGACCACAACATGAATATTAAAGAGAACCGGAAAGGGGTGGGAAACCCTGCCATAGAGCATGAGAGCTGCGTACGGGTAATTGATAATAGGATAGTGGTATCCTGAGTACCGCGAGGTCGGAGACGCCTTGTGGGAATTTGCCGGCACCATCCGGTAAGGCTAAATACTCCTGAGAGACCGATAGTGAACCAGTACCGTGAGGGAAAGGTGAAAAGAACCCCGAACAGGGGAGTGAAATAGAACCTGAAACCGTGTACTTACAAGCGGTCGGAGCACGAAAGTGTGACGGCGTGCCTTTTGCATAATGAGCCTACGAGTTACTCTTCCCTGGCAAGGTTAAGTGTTTAAGACACGGATCCGAAGCGAAAGCGAGTCTGAAAAGGGCGTATAGTCAGGGGAGGTAGACGCGAAACCTTGTGATCTACCCATGGGCAGGTTGAAGGTGCCGTAACAGGTACTGGAGGACCGAACCGATAAACGTTGAAAAGTTTCCGGATGACTTGTGGGTAGGGGTGAAAGGCTAATCAAACTGGGAAATAGCTCGTACTCCCCGAAATGTTTTTAGGAACAGCCTGGCGGTTGAGTTATAAAGAGGTAGAGCTACTAATTGGGTGCGGGGGAGTCAAATCCTACCAAATCCAGATAAACTCCGAATGCTTTATAATATACGCTGGAGTGAGGCTATGGGTGCTAAGGTCCATGGCCGAGAGGGAAAGAACCCAGACCATCAGCTAAGGTCCCTAAATTATTGCTAAGTTGAACTAACGAGGTCCGATTGCACAGACAGCTAGGATGTTGGCTTGGAAGCAGCCATTCATTTAAAGAGTGCGTAACAGCTCACTAGTCGAGCGATCGGGCATGGATAATAAACGGGCATCAAGCAGTATACCGAAGCTATGGATTCACAGCAATGTGACTGGTAGGGGAGCATTCTACAATCGGCGAAGCAGGAAGGTAACTGACTGTGGAGGGTGTAGAAAAGCAAATGTAGGCATAAGTAACGATAAGGCGGGAGAGAAACCCGCCCACCGAAAGACTAAGGTTTCCTGATCAACGCTAATCGGATCAGGGTTAGTCGGGGCCTAAGGTGAAGCCGACAGGCGTAGCCGATGGACAACTGGTTAATATTCCAGTACTTTTTATTACTGCGATGCGGTGACGGAGTAGTGACACTGACGCGAACTGACGGAATAGTTCGTTAAAGGCTGTAGGTAAATAGATTGTAGTTAAGTACGCAGTTTATGCTGAAAGCTGATAGTACACCGAATCTTCGGACAAGGTGATAGTTCAGGTAATCAGACTTCCAAGAAAACCCGCTAAGCTTCAGGTAATAAAAACCCGTACCGTAAACCGACACAGGTAGTCGAGGAGAGAATCCTAAGGTGCTCGAGTGAATCATGGCTAAGGAACTCGGCAAAATGGCCCTGTAACTTCGGGAGAAGGGGCGCTGGCAGCAATGTCAGCCGCAGTGAAAAGGCCCAGGCGACTGTTTAACAAAAACACATGGCTTTGCAAAATTGAAAGATGACGTATAAGGCCTGACACCTGCCCGGTGCTGGAAGGTTAAGAGGGGATGTTAGTCGCAAGGCGAAGCATTGAATCGAAGCCCCAGTAAACGGCGGCCGTAACTATAACGGTCCTAAGGTAGCGAAATTCCTTGTCGGGTAAGTTCCGACCTGCACGAATGGTGTAACGATCTGGGCGCTGTCTCAGCCATGAGCTCGGTGAAATTGTGGTATCGGTGAAGACGCCGGTTACCCGCAACGGGACGGAAAGACCCCATGCACCTTCACTATAGCTTAACATTGATATCGGATACAGGATGTGTAGGATAGGTGGGAGACTGTGATGTGGCTTCGCCAGGAGTCATTTAGTCGACGTTGAAATACCACCCTTTCTGTATTTGGTGTCTAACTCGATAAGATCGAGGACATTGTTTGGCGGGTAGTTTGACTGGGGTGGTCGCCTCCAAAAAGGTAACGGAGGCTTTCAAAGGTAAGCTCAGTACGCTTGGTAACCGTACGCGGAGTGCAATAGCAAAAGCTTGCTTGACAGTGAGACAGACAAGTCGAGCTGGGTCGAAAGACGGATATAGTGATCCGGTGGTTCTGCATGGAAGGGCCATCGCTCAAAGGATAAAAGGTACGCTGGGGATAACAGGCTGATCTCCCCCAAGAGCTCATATCGACGGGGAGGTTTGGCACCTCGATGTCGGCTCGTCACATCCTGGGGCTGGAGAAGGTCCCAAGGGTTGAGCTGTTCGCTCATTAAAGTGGCACGCGAGCTGGGTTCAGAACGTCGCGAGACAGTTCGGTCCCTATCTGTTGTGGGCGTAGGAAGTTTGAGTGGGGCTGACCTTAGTACGAGAGGACCGGGTTGGACTAACCTCTGGTGAATCTGTTATGCCGCCAGGTGTACTGCAGAGTAGCTACGTTGGGAATAGATAAGCGCTGAAAGCATCTAAGTGCGAAACTAGCCACAAGATGAGACTTCCATAGAGGGTCGTAGGAGACTACTACGTTGATAGGTTACAGGTATAAAGGTGGTGACATCAAAGCCGAGTAATACTAATTGCCCGAAGCTTTCTTCGGATCAGAGATTAGAGGATAGAGATTAAGAGATTAGTCTTTACCTCTAATCGGCGACAAAACAGATAAACAATAATGCTGTTGTTTTCTCTTATTCAAATACTTCTTTCAATAATATGTCATTGTTGAGGTTAAAGGCTAAAGGATAAAGGCAAAAGGTATGTACCTTAGCATAATCCGGGAGATCATTTAATATCGGCAATAAAAATAAACAGGGGGAGCCCAGGGGAAAAGGACCTTTAACCTTTCGCCTTTAAGCTTTCACCTTAAAAGAAATTCAGGTGCCTATATCGGCGGTGTCTACCTCTTCCCATTCCGAACAGAGAAGTCAAGCCCGCCAGAGCCGATGGTACTGCGGTAAAACGTGGGAGAGTAGGTCGGTGCCACCCTTTATCACC
>NZ_QGHA01000031.1 GCF_003148845.1 Mucilaginibacter oryzae
AACTGCATAGGGACAAGACGGCGGTTGTGAGCGGAAGTAAGTCGCTGACCTACCAGGAACTCGATGAACGTTCTGATCTGCTGGCCAAATACCTGGTCCTAAATTTAAATCTGAAACCTGGTGATCGGGTCGGGATGCTCTTGGAGCGTAGTGAATGGATGGTTGTCACGATGATCGGAATTATGAAAGCGAACTGTGCTTACGTGCCGATTGACAAATCGATGCCTCTGCAACGGATTACTTTTATGATATCGGCAAGTAGTTTACATCTTTTGATATGTGATGAGACTCCTTCAGATCAGCACAAGGATACTTTAAAAGTGATATCTACCACGGAACTTGAAGCCTATAAGGATGACCGCAAGGCCCCGAAACCCAAGGTCATCCTGGACGATGTTTCTTTTCTGATCTATACCTCTGGATCAACGGGTAATCCTAAAGCCGTATTGCAAACTCATAGAACCCTTTACAATCTGATATTATGGGATATTAACTCAATTAGAATGCAACAGCAAGGCCGGCACCTTCAGTTTTCTTCTTTTAGCTTTGACTCTTCTATCCACGATGTTTTCTACGCCCTATCAACCGGCGGACAGATTCACATTATCAGCGAAGAGTTGAGGAAAGATATGTTTAAGTTGAAAGACTACATTATAAAGGAGAGAATCAGTACACTATCAATGCCTTATGCCGCATTGAAAGTAGTATTTAGCGAATTTGACGGAGAGGAGTTCCAGGGACACCAAATCAACGAGGTAATATCTACCGGAGAACAACTCTATATCAGTGGCGGAATGCGCAGGTTTCTTGCAATAAACCCGGATGTTGAATTGTATAATTTCTACGGCCCCTCTGAAACGCATGTGGTAACAGGTGTGAGTTATCGGTACAATCGCGCTGAGATACCGGAAAAAGCGAGTATCGGAAAACCCGTTGATAACACGTATATATTAATACTTGATGAACGTATGCAACTGGTACCGATCGGTGTTCACGGCGAGATTTACATTGGAGGCTGGAACCTGGCGAAAGGTTATGATGATAACCCTGAACTTACGTCAGAGAAGTTCATTGATGACCCTTTCCGTCCAGGACTGAAAATTTATAAAAGTGGGGACATAGGTAAATGGCATCCGGATGGGACAATCGAATACCTCCTGCGCCGGGACAACCAGGTGAAAATAAGGGGGTATCGGGTGGAAACGGGAGAGGTTGAAAGTGCTATTCGCGGCTACAATCTACTGGAGGAGGCGGTAGTTGTGGTTAAGGAAAACTCTTTGGGAGATAAGGAACTGGTCGCTTATTTTGTAAGTCGACATAAAATCGACAGGCAAGAACTACATTCTTATTTGAGTGAGCGTCTTCCATCTTATATGTTACCTGTTTATTATCTGCAGTTGGACCGAATACCATTAACCTCCAATGGCAAGATCAACAAACAAGTTCTTCCGGTACCGGGTCAGGCAGACCTTCTTAGCTCAGCTGAATTTGTAGCGCCCCGAAATGAGGTTGAAGCAAAATTGGTCGAAATATGGTCGGATGTTTTAGGGATTAGCATTGATGCAATTGGTGTCCATGATGATTTTTTTAGTTTAGGAGGACACAGCCTGAAAGCAACTTACGCGATAAGCAGGATAAGGAAGACTTTTTCCATTGCTGTTTCCTTAGCGGAATTCTTTATGTATCCGACAGTGGAAGGCATAGGACATATCGTACAGGCCAGGGGATGGCTTGCACAATCGTCGAAAGTTGTGACAAGAAAAAATCTTTATGAGTTATAATCGATAATCGAATAGATTGAGGGAGGAAAATATCAAGAATTGGTGAAATAGACTTTTTTTATCCACTGGCGGATGAGAAATCCTGACAAAGAAGGAAGGCCACCGGCCACGCCGCCAAGCAAGATTGTGAGTAACACCAGAAATGACCAATGCGGTAGATGGAATAGCGATGAAACCCTGCCTGCCAAAGCGAATTGATTAGGGAGAGAGGATATTATGATAAGTATCAGCCAAACCAAAGCCTGTGAAAAAAAGCCAGACCAAAATGCTTGCTTCTCTGTTTTCCCAATCAGGAATGCCGTGAAAAAAGCAATTATGCAAGAAGTCCACCAGGGTAGAAAAAAGCTGGAGATAAAGGAGCTGATGAGAATGATTAGAAAGATCATAAGTTATTTGTTCAAAGTTAAGGTAGAAATAATTCGGTTTGAAGTCTCGTTTGGGGATGACAAGAACAAAAGCTCAGGCAATCGCCCATTTTCCCAGTCGGATAACATATCATCATAAAAACCGCTACCCGGGTTACCGGACTCGCCACCTGGTAAAATCCCATATGCCCTGACGCGCGGCCCCATTTCTACAATCATTCGCCAGGACGGCCCATGCCCGTCAATAATAGCGTTTATCGTGGAAGCACTGCCTGGTGTCGCGATATTTCCTGAGCCAAAACCTTCCAGCCCGGCTAAATGCCTGATCTCAAATTTCTTGACTTTCCCCCACTGCCAAGCCGAACCTAACTTGCCGTAAGTCGCCTCCAGTTCGTGAAAGGCGGCAAGATATGATGACCTGAGAACGTCAGCGGCAGTTTCATGATTTGTCGTTTTGGGGTCGTCAAACCAACTTGAATTGGGTTGCCTGATCAATAACGCTGCTGTACGGTCAGCACTTGGCGGGTAAAATGGGTGGGTGCCATGCACGAAATCGCGTGCCCAGATTGACCAGTAAAATTTAAGCCACCAGCGTTCGAAGAATGAAGCTTCTATCGACTGAAGTGTATATCGGTATGACCATTTGCTCAATTTGTTATAAATCAGTTTGGGTTCGTCGTTCAATCCGGTTGAGGTCATCGTGCTGAGCATCGATGGGAGTATGTCCCTGGCCCGTAAATTATAATCATCAAGTTGTAGCATACGCATTGAATCAATCGTGATTTTGCCCATTCCTGCCAAACGTTCGTTGATTCGTTTGCCCCTTTCATAGCCTGAAAAACGCCAGTTTATATAATATGGATAAGTGTTGTCAGTTGAAGACTGATTAGCTGAACTTACAAATCCCCTTTCCGGATTTTTGACTGCAGGCAATTGGTTGAAGGGAATAAAACCGTGCCAGTTGCTGGCCGTATCGCCCCCGTTTAAGATATATTTGCCCTGGCCCTGGTTTTTTAACGGTATCTTCCCGTCAACGGTGATTCCGACATCTTTACTTGTCGATGCGAACACAAAATTTTGAGCAGGCGCTGTGTAAAAAGTCAATGCATTCCGATAATCAGCATAAGACCTGGCGCGGTTCAGCATATAAAATGTCTTGAATTCGTTTGAGGGGTCATGGGCGATCCAGCGAAGGGCACTCCCTGCCGGGACAAAATTGGGGCCGGTTCCCGAAGCTGATAGATTGTCATAAACAATCGGCCCATGAACCGTATATCTTACGGTGTCGGTTAATGTTTGTTGTCCGCGAATGCGGATAGTTTCCAGGCGTTTTATGACATTGCACCATTTGCCGTTGTACCAATATTGGTTCCTGGTTTTATCCCGAAACCGGATCTTATACCAGTCAAGAACATCTGCATCCACATTCGTAAGTCCCCAACTGATACAGTTGTTGAAGCCGATGATAATAAATGGAGCTCCTGGAAACGACACGCCATTGGCATTAATACCGGGCGCAGTGGTTTGAACCTGATACCATATCGAAGGATATGTTAAGTTCAGGTGGGGGTCATTCGCAAGTATCGGAAAGCCTGATTGTGTTTTTGACCCCGCAACCGCCCAGTTGTTGCTTCCTATACCCTCTATTTTGGGTTTAGTTAACATACTAATACCTGTATTTGGGCTGGTAGATGTTGTTCTTTCCGGTACCTTTAGTGCTTTGAAATTCCAAGGGGTGCCGGCCGGAATGACGGGATCATCACCGGACTGGCGGTTGGGAAACAGGTCTTCAGTTTTTTGCCATCCCAACCTTTGCAGTGTTTCGGACATAGCCAGTTCATTTGAACTACCCGCCAGTGTCTCGGACATAAGTTTCAGGAGAAAGGCCGAGTTGATAGGCCGCCACTCTTCCGGATTATAATCTAATAGTTTATACTCGATGGGAAGATTCTTGGTATTCAATTGCCGGATGTAAGCGTTTACCCCCGCACAGTAGGCATTGATGGCTAACCTGCTATCGGGATCTTTCATTATTTCCTTTAGCGTGTTTTCTGCTGCGAATACCATGCCCATTCTGCGATGGTATAAGTCAGTAGGAAGTGCGGCCTGACCTATTATTTCTGAAAGCCTTCCGGCAGCACTGCGAACCTCCAGGTCCATTTGCCACAGTCTGTCCCTAGCGGTTATATATCCCTGCGCGAAATAAAGGTCATGATTGTTTGTTGCGAAAATATGCGGAATGCGGCGGTCGTCAAATTTTATGGTAACGCTGTTTTTTAAGCCCGAAAGTTTTAGCGAAGTCAGGGGAGGAGTTCCCGGCCCTTCGGCGTTTTGCCAGAAACCGGATACCGGGTTAAGAAACTTGCCCAAAGGAGGGATGTTCCCAAATTTGGTCTGCATTGCCCATATCAGACAAATTGTTGCAACCAGGCAACATAGCGTTTTTATCGTTTTCATCAACTTTAGTGAATAGCAAGATAACTAAAGTACTTATTCAACAATGCTTTGCCTTAACTTTTATTTTTTACACTTTTATTTTGAGTATTTCACTTATCTTGTTTTCGAAAGAACTTATACCATCACAAATAATAATTGTCCAGTTTAACCAGTCCTATGAGCAAAAATATCTTTGAATTTATTTCGCGGCTTTCGCAAATGGATATCCAAATTACATTAGAAAGCGGAAAATTAATGGTCAGTTCAGAAACGGAAATGGATGATTCCATACTTGATGAAATCAGGGAACACAAGGCTTCATTGATAAGTTATTTGGGAGCATTGTCGGCAGAAGGAGGGGGCTATGAGTCGATCGGTCATGTAGCAGACAAGTCGTATTATGGATTATCCTCAGCGCAGAAGCGGTTGTTTTTTCTGCAGGAATTCGCTTCTGGAAGTATAAGTTATAATATGCCGATGGTGAATTACCTTGGCAGGACCGTAGACCGGGACCGTTTATCGGAAGCGTTGGCAGGTCTGATCCGTCGTCACGAGAGTTTGCGGACCTCGTTTGAGCGGCTGGACGGGGTTCCTTACCAGTATGTCCATAAAGAGGTATTTTTTGAGTTGGATGAGGCGAGTGTAAGCATGGAAGAGTCAGGGGAATATATCCGTTCCTATATCCGGTCTTTCGACCTGGGGAAGGCGCCGCTGATGCGGTCGTTATTGCTGAAGGTTGATGGTGCGGGCTATCTGTGGGTAGTTGATGTTCACCATA
>NZ_QGHA01000032.1 GCF_003148845.1 Mucilaginibacter oryzae
TTCCGACCAATATATTCCAGGTTGCCGTCCGCATGCCAGCGTACAATATCTCCCGTTCGGTATAAACGGTCATAACCTTTCGACTGGTCCTCTGCTCCCCCATACACATTCGCCACAAATCGGTCTGACGTCAGCGATGGATTATTCAGGTAACCTAAACCTACCCCCGCCCCACCTATATACAACTCGCCCGCTACCCCTAACGGAACTATTTGACCGTGAACATCCAATACGTAATGGCGGAAATTCCATACCGGTTTTCCTAAAAGTATTTGTTCCGGAATCAATAGGGAAGTGTGAACTTTGAAAAAAGTAGTTACGTCCGCGCATTCTGTAGGACCATAGGTGTTAACAAGCCAGGAATCCGGATTCGTTTCGGCAATTAACCGGGCCAACTTATCGGGTATAGGCTCACCACCCAAAAAAATATAATCAAAGCGATGATTTTTCAGGAGATAAACTACCTCATCCTGAATAGGAAGAAAAGCACTCGGCGTACAGTTGATCCGCCGGATTCCGTTTTGAACGATGTTTTCGGCAATCGCCCGGGGATCGTAATGTCCGCTAGATGGGAGAAAAATTGTACAGCCACTAAATAATGGAGCAAAGTAATTTTTCTGTGTAAGATCAAAACAGATTTCAGTACATACAATACAGCGGTCATCGGCTTTTAACGCGAACTCTTCAATGTACCAAGTATTCAGATTTATCAATGATCGGTGTTGCACCTGCGCCCCTTTAGGGCGGCCGGTGGTTCCTGACGTATAAATCACATAGGCCAAGTCGTCTGATTTGCTGTATTGTTTAAGTTCCGATACTTCTTCGTTATTATAAAACGATTCTGATAAACCAATACAAATTAAACCTGGTCCAACTAACCGGCTAACTTCCTTATCGATAAGTTCCCGGGTACTCAACACCACTGAAGCATTTGTATCTGACAATATATAGGAGATCCGCTCTATAGGGTACGACGGATCCAGCGGAACATAAGCTCCGCCCGATTTCAAAACCGCCAATATCCCGATCACAAGCTCCAGTCCGCGGTCAAGCAATAAACATATCAAACTGCCTGGCTTCAAGGATACACCGTTAATCGCAGCATAATGCTCCCGGATATGCCGCGCCAGCTGATTACTCCGCTCATCGAGCTCTCGGTAGCTTAGCGACAATCCTTCGTAAACCACAGCAATATTATCAGGAACAAGCCTTGCCCGCTCCACGAAAACCGAATGCATCGTTTGGTCTAAACGGTAAAAACGATCAGTTAAATTCCATTCACGAACCTGGAGATTGTAGGAATCCTGTGATAAGAGTGATATGTTCCGATGTGACATCTTGGGGTCATCAACGATCTGCTGTAACGTGCTCTTTAAGGCAAAAATAAGCTGACCTAACTTTTCCGCCGTCACGTGCTCGCCATCATGTTTCAACTTAATTACCAACACATCCTCAAACTGCAGAACCATGATACTAAAAGGATAATCTATGCCATCAGCATAGCTGCGCATATTTATTTCCGGTTGCTCTTCAGTCTTGATCCAGGGCACCGGATAATTTTCAAAAACATACAACGTTTGAAAAAGACGTTGTCCCTCTTCCTGCATGGAGACAAGATCGGCGAAACTATTCTCATTCAACTCGATTAAGCTATTCTGAATTGCTAACAGTTGATCTTCTATATTGCATCCGTTATCCCAATTTACTATTAGCGGAAGGGTGTTGATGAACAACCCAACGCTTTCAGCGATGCCGGCAATCGGCAACTCCCGCCCCGAAACCGTTGTACCAACAATTGTTAAGTCGCTGTTACTGTAGATTTGTAACAACTTATGCCACGCAAATGTGATGATCACATTTACTGTGATACCTAAAGTCTTGCTTAAGTCAGTTATGTGTTGAAGCAAATCTCCACTTACTTCTAGTACTTTGTTTTGTGGATCTTTAACTACCCGATAAGTGGCCATATCTATCGGGCTGGAAAGCATCGCGTTAATATCATTAGCTTTTAAATGCTCCCCAAGCTTTTTATTCCAATAATCCGCTACAATTTTTTTTTGAAATGAAATATAATATTGCGCTTTCAGGTAAGCGGTATCCTCGTTAACATCTATTTTCTCATCATATATAAGCGCCTGGTAGTAGCGGTGCAAAGTATTAAGTAATATCGGCCCGCTCCATCCATCAGCAATGATGTGATGTTGGGTTAAAATTGTGGTATAAGAGTTGGCGGATTGTTTAATAATGTGAACCCTAAAAAGCCCCGGCTGTGTCAGATCAAAACCTATATTTCTATCAATCTTTTGAATTTCGGCAATCATCTCATCGCGCTGTCGCTGTTCAATCAAGTGACTGACATCATGAATTTTATAATTCAGTTCGGCGGTCTGGTAAATTACTTGTATCGGCTCTTCATCCCAGTTAAAACCTGTTCTTAAAATCGGATATTGCGCAATACAGAGTTTCCAGGCACTGATATATGCAGACGGTATCATTGCCTGGTGATAATCATGTACCAATTGCAGGCGGTAAGCGTCATCTCCGGCATAACTCAAGGTATGATAAATAAACCCTTGTTGTAAACTGTTTGCAGGGTAAATATGAGCTATAGAATTCTCCCTGGCAATTGCTTGAGATTGAATTTTGTTTATTAACGATTGGCCCAAGGATACCGATTGGAAATCCACGCTTGTAAACCCGGGGCCCTCCTTTGCAAGTTTTTCACCGCAATGGGCAATAATTATTACCAGGTTCTTTTTAAACGCGTCAGACAAAGCATCAGTTAACGGCCGACCTAATCGGGTAGAAATCTGAAATGATAACTTCCCTAATTTCACCATACCATTGACCGCAATAGATTCACTACCCTGGTTACCCGCATCGATGCCGATTCCGCTTTCACCTGCAATAACCGACCAGTTTTGCCGAAGGCTTTCAACCTGGCCTAAATAATTGAAATATATCACTGGCAGATCCGAAACATCAAAAGCAACATTTCCGTGCAAAGCCAGAGCCCCGAATCCAACTCCTTTGTTCGGAATTTTCCTTATATCGTTCTTGATCTTGCAGATGCTGGCGGCGATATCGTTTTGCAGTTCTGCCTTAAATGGATAAAGGGTGGTAAACCAGCCAACGATATTGCTATGGTCGATCTCCGGATCTATCGCTTCTCTACCATGTCCCTCAATCGTTATGAACTGCTCCTGTTCACCGCCAATGTCACGGAGAGCATAAGCAAAAGCGGTAATCAAAATATCATTGATCTCCGTATGGTATGCTCCATTGATCTGAAATATTAACTCTTCTGTCAAAGCTTCATTCATTTCTATACTGGAAGTGGTTGCGGGCCAAATGTTTGCTGAAAGTCTATGAGATTTTAAATCGGGCAGCTGGCTTTGCCAATACGCTGCCTCTTGCGGTTGGCCTTGCGCATAGCTGTTTATTGCAGCCACCCATTGCCGGTAGCTACTTTGTTTGGATGGAAGCTTTTTATTTTCATATAAAGTTTTAAAATCATTCGCCAGGACATGCCAGCTCACAGTATCGATGATCAGATGATGAAAAGCCATAAAGATCCTGGCAGTTCCATCCCCGAAGCCATAAATGTACCCGACATGAAATAATGGCCCCTCTACAAAATCGAAACCGCTTTGCCAGTGGTTCAGGACCTGAATGTATTCGTTTTCCTCGTAGCCGCTGATATCTAATATGCTAACTGGTGGTACTTTGACAGCATCTCCATAGCGTTGCATCCATTCCGTTTTACGAATGAAAGTTGCGCGCAATATATCGTGGTGCCTTGTTAACTCCTCAATGATGGTCGGTATTCTTCCGGAATCTAACGGAGGCACTTGTATTAAGAAATTTTGATTCCAATAGCCTGGACGGGGAAACTTCCCTTTCTCGACTTGTTGCATAAACCAGTCTTGTATAGGAAGTAAACCAAATTCCCCTGTCAGAAATCCCTCATCTTTCTTAATTGCCTGGCCATGATTTCCACGACTTAACAAAGAAGAAAGATTCCTGATAGTCCTGGCGGAAAAAATGTCCATCACCCTGCAATCAAAGCCGGCTTCCCTTATACGGACGGAAATTAGTATTGCAGTAATGGAATCTCCTCCCGCCTGAAAAAAATCAACAGTTACTCCGATATGTCTTATCCCTAACGCGTCCCGCCAAATGTCCAGAAGTAAACCTTCAATATCGCCCGATGGTGCAATGTATTCCTCCGAAACCAAATTACGTGGTTCTGGTAACTTTTTTCGGTCAACTTTGCCATTAACTGTTAACGGGAAAGCGTCTAATACCATGAAGAGGGCGGGTATTGCATACTCCGGAAGGATATCTTTTAATGAAGCAATAACGAATGGTATATCTAAACCATCATCCTGTTTATCACTTATATAATACCCTACCAGGTAACGCTGACTACCTGTATCTGTTTCCCGATCCCGCGCAAGCACACAGGCCTGGCGGATGCCC
>NZ_QGHA01000033.1 GCF_003148845.1 Mucilaginibacter oryzae
TCCTTCACTTCCCCAGGTTCTATGCGGTATCCGCGGATTTTGACCTGTTCGTCCTTACGGCCGATAAACTCTATATCGCCGGATGGGAGCCAGCGCCCAAGATCCCCTGTGCGGTACATTCGCCCGCCTGCATTAAAGGGATTAGCCACAAACTTCTCTTCCGTTAATTCACGGCGATTGAGATACCCTTTTGCGAGGCCATCCCCAGCTACGCAGATTTCTCCAGGTACACCTACAGGTACCAGTTGCGCTGCCATATCAAGTATAAAAATCTGCGTATTTGAAATTGGACGACCTATCGGTACTCTGACATCTGTCAAGGCTGTGGGGTAATAAGTAACATCAATACTTGCTTCAGTGGGGCCATACAGATTATGCAGTGGCACATTGATTAACTCGTACCACTTATGGACGAGGCTGACAGGCAATTCTTCTCCGCTGGTGAATAAAACGCGCAGCGATGAAAGCCGTGCTATCATTTCCGGTGAATCAGAAAGTGTGTTCGTAAATACTTTAAGCATCGACGGCACGAAGTGTAAAGCGGTCACTGCCGCTTCTTCTATCAACGTTGAAAGGAGATATGGAGAACTCACAACTTCCAACGAACACATGACCATTGTTGCCCCCCAACATATCGGCAGGAATAATTCCCATACCGACACATCAAAAGTATAAGTAGTTTTTTGCAGGATAATGTCTTCGGTAGTGAACTGATAATGCTCCCACATCCAATTTAAGCGGTTTAATACGCCACGATGTTCCAGCATACACCCTTTTGGCCTTCCCGTTGAGCCTGAGGTGTACAATACATACATCAGGTCTGATGATGACTGAGCGGTCGGAATACTGCTTTTGCTGAATTCCGAAGATATGTTTTCAAATTTTTCGTATTCATCTTTATCGAGTAAGGTTTTGCATTTGCTGTCACCTAAAATAAAATCGATGCGATCCTGCTGATATGCAGGGTCGATCGGAACGTAAGCTCCACCGGCTTTCATTATGCCAAGCATGCAGATAATTAACAGTTCCGATTTTTCCAGCATGATGCCCACCAACTCACCCGGATTTATGCCATATACACTTCGCAAATAATGTGCAAGCCGGTTTGATCGCTCGTCCAGTTCTCGATAACTAAGTTTCCTGCCTTCGAAAACTATGGCCGTCATTTCCCCTCTTAAGAGTACCTGTTCGGCAAACAGGTCTGTTAAAGTCGCATTGTTGCGATAGTCGACAGTTGTGTCATTGAATCTTTCCAGCAGTTCAGCCTTTTCAGAAATATCGAGGAAATCAATTTTTCCTAATGTAGTCCAAGGCGCTGCGACAACCTGCCCGATCAGTGTTTCCAAATGCCTTAGCATCTGCCCGGCCGTAGATGGTTCATAGATGTCGGTATTAAAGGTTAATTCTATATCGAGCGCCTCCGAAGTCTCGATGAACGTAAACTGGAGATCAAATTTCGCTGTAAGATCCAGGGCATCTTCATAGCGCCACATTTTTAATTCCTTCCGCGCTCCGTCCAATAACGATTCTTTAAGCTCAGGTTGCTGCAATACCACCATGATATCGAACAGCGGATTACGCGAGATATCGCGCTGTAAATTCAGATGATCGACCAGCTCATCAAATGGGTAGGCCTGATGCTCATAAGCAGCAAGCGTTACGCGTTTGACATGAGCCAGGAGTGCTTTAAAATTATCATCAGAATTAAAAAGCACTCTTAAAGGCAAGGTATTAACATAGAACCCGATCTGATCCTCGAGATCCGCATGCTCTCGCCCGGCCACAGGGGTACCGATTATCTGTTCTTGTTGCCCGGTATAACGAAACAGCAACACATTAACCGCACCCAGCAATCCCATAAATAGCGTGGCGTTTTCTTCCCTTAACAGCATTTCCAAAGAACTTTTGGTTTTCGGCGATAGTCTTTTCCGTAAGGTACTCCCGTTATACGTCCTCACCGCAGGCCGGGGTTTGTCGCCTGAAATAGCAAGCAGGGGCAGTTTGCCCCTGAACTGTTCCGTCCAATAGCCCTTATTCAAATCGAGGCTGCCATCTTTAAGTCTTGCTTGTTGCCAGCTTGCATAGTCTTTGTATTGCAAGCGTAAAGGCGCGATTTCCTTTTTCGCGCCGCCCGTGTATGACCTATACATGCCCATCAGCTCTCTGACCAAAAGCCCCATAGACCAACCGTCGCTAATTATGTGATGCATTACGAAGCTGAACACCCAACGCTTTTCACTTACCCAATAAAGGCATGCGCGCAGCAATGGGCCAGAATAAAGATCAAAAACCCATTGAAAATCGGACTCAACCTGTCTTTGCAAAGCGATTCGATCCAGATTCCTCATGTCCTTTTGAAGGATTACGAACCTATGATAGTTCTCCGGCAATACATATTGCTTTACTTCACCGCTTTCGTCTGAACGAAAAACCGTCCTGAGAACCTCGTGCCGCTCAATGACAGCCTGAAACGATTGCTGAAGTCCTTCAAAATTCAGTTCTCCCCCGAACCAGTATGCTCCTGATATATTATAAGCGGTTTTCGTTTCATTGAAATTGCTAAGTACCCATAACCTTCGCTGTGAAGATGATAAAACATAACTCTCAGCAGGCTTAAGCGAAGGTATAGCGGAATGCCCCTCATGCAAACTCTTGTCGATCAACTTCGCCTGCTCCTCCAGCACCGAAACCGTGAACACCTTTTTCAGTGCTATTTTCACACCAAATACTTTGGATACCTGGCTGATCAGGCGCATAGCTTTAAGGCTATTTGCACCGAGTTCAAAAAAATCAGATCCAACGCCAATCTGACTTATGTCACGACCCAATATTTCACTCCATAATTCCGACAGCTGCCGTTCCGTTTCTGTCCTTGGAGCAATACGGTCAACCATCACCAGCTCCCCCCTTGACATCTTAACCATTGCTTTACGGTCAACCTTTCCGTTTGTCGTTAGTGGAATCCTTGCTAAGCGGCTGTATGACCGCGGCAGCATATAGGACGGCAGCCGCTGTGATAGATAATTGTTCAGCAAAGTTCCGTTCAGTTCTTCGGCAGATGTTATAAAAGCCCTTAGTTCCGGCTCTTCACCTTTCAATGGTATGGCAAGAACAACCGCGGCGCTGATCCCGGGATAATCGAGCAAAGCGCTCTCGACCTCGCCTGGTTCAATACGATAACCATTTATCTTAATCTGGTCGTCATTTCTTCCCAGATATTCGATATTACCATTAGCGAGCCAGCGACCGATATCTCCTGTGCGATAAATAACATGGTCTGTTTTGAAAGGGTTTGATACAAAACGCGATGCAGTAAGTTCCGGGTTATTCAGATAGCCTCTTGCTATCCCCGCTCCGCCAATACAAATTTCACCGGATACTCCTATGGGGCACAACTGTCCGGCATTATCCAGAATATATACCTGAGTATTGGCAATGGGCTTTCCGATTGGAAGACTTTGGTAAGATACATTCGCGTTGAATAAAAGCTCGATAGAGGTAACGGTCGTTTCGGTCGGTCCGTATTCATTGTAGAATGTGTGATATTTTGCCCAATCTTCCGCTAACGAACGCGGACAAACATCCCCCCCGGAAATCACGCGCTTCAACCATGGATATTTTTTAACCGTAAGCAGTTGCAGGATAGCGGGAACAGTATGAATATGCGTTATGGATTTTCCAGAAATGTATGCTTCCAGCTCCGGGATATTCAGAAGTGTATCTTTGGAAATTAGATGTAAAGACGCACCGCTTGAAAGCGCAATAAAGATCTGTTCAACGGAAGCATCGAACACAAGATTAGACAATTGAAGGATATTTTCTGAAGCATTCAATCCGAACTCACGTTGCTGTGAGACAACCAGGTTAAAAACTCCGTTATGCCCAACCAAAACTCCTTTTGGCCTGCCGGTTGACCCTGAAGTATAAATTACATAAGCCGACGACTCGGGGCGGACGTGGGGCAACAAAGCTGTGACCCTGCGGGCTTTTAGAAAGGAGTTGAAAAAGGGGACATCTATAACTGTTTTGCAATTACTATCTGATATGATATAATCGATGCGTTCCTGTGGATAATCCGGGTCTATCGGCACATATGCCCCCCCCGATTTCAGGATGCCGATAATTGTGATGATGTGCCACAACCCCTTATCCAGAAAAATCCCGACCCGTTCTCCTGGTAAAACGCCGATTGCCGAAATCAGGTATTTGGCCAGCAGATCAGAACGTTCATCGAGTTCCTGGTAGGTCAGCGACTTACTTCCGCTCACAACCGCCGTCTTGTCCCTATGCAGTT
>NZ_QGHA01000034.1 GCF_003148845.1 Mucilaginibacter oryzae
TAACAAAATATGCTTACTTATTGAAATTCAGATAGTTAAAATAAAAACTATTCGGCGATTGTTTTCTTCTCTTATCCCGAACTCACGTTATCTTAATCAAAACTCACACTACCGTAGCTGGTGCTGATGGTAATTGTTTTATCGCTGTTACCTTTGCCTAAATGGCCTTTATAGGTTTTGGTTGGATTAAAACCACGCTCGCCATCGGCAGGGGTTTTACTGGTTATATTAACGTCGTGCCCGTTATAGTTAAAGCTGCCGTAACGAACGGTAATATCAAAATCGGCATTTTGAGCATCGCTTACGCCCAGCTTTACGCTTGAGTAGGATGAGTTAACCGAAAGACTTTTCACATTTTTATCCACCTCGGCAATATTTAGCGCACCGCTAAATTTTACGTTGATATTGCCGGAGGTAGTGATCCTGCCAATTTTGGCGGAGCCGTAGCTTACGTCGGCATTAATTTTATCGCAATCGCCAAGATTTAGGCTGCCATAAGCTACATCCAGGTTGCTGCCTGTCAGGTTTTCGATAGTAGCGCTGCCATACCTCACCCTGATCTGGCTGGCCGGATGGGTTAAGGCTTTAGCCCGCAAACTTCCGTAAGAATTATTTATCGTAAGCTTGCCGCCCAGGTCGGGCAGTTCGGTACTGCCGTATTTGTTGGTGATGGTAAGCGGATTTTTAGCCGGCATGTAAACTGTGTAGTTAATTTCCATTTTACGCACAGAATTTTTTTTGCCAAACAATGAACCCCAAATACCACTACCGCCGTCATCATCATCGCCCTGGTTAATATAGGTACGGAACCATACACCAGAGTCGTCCTTACTATCCCTGATGCTTACCGCGTCGAGCATTTTTTGTACTTTATCCGCATCGTTAGCGCCAACAACAATCTGCACATCCACCTTTACTTCATTTTTTGTCCAGGTGTTTACGGTAACCTTGCCGTATTTATTATCGATATTAATGATATCGTTACCATCAATTGAGTAGCTTTTGCTGTAGGCTTTGGTTTTTTCAACAATATCGCCGTTTTGCAGCTTTTCCCTGTAGCTATCGTTATTATCAAAATTAAAGCTGAAATTCTGGTCGAAATCTTTAAAGCCGTAGTTGATATTAGGGGCAAACGCTTTAAAGCTTTCAGTAAACTTCTTGCTGTCAAACTTGTCGAACTTCAAACTATCAAATGATTTAAATTTAAACACAACGCTGTCGTTAAATTTAAAGTCATGCAGTTTGCTTAAATCTTGCAGGCTTTTCATTTTCATCTGCATTTGTTTTTGCTGCTGCAGGCGCAGGCTGTTCATTTGCTTTTGCAGTTCGCGCATTTTGGCGTTCAGCTCCTTCATTTTCTGCTGATACGCTTTGCTATCAGTAGCCGGGGTCCAGTCGTCGTCATCGTCATCATCTGTTGCCGGCGGCGTTGCAGGTTTGGCAGGGCGTGGCGCTTTAGGCTTTACCTGGGCAAAATTTGCGGTGCTTATGGTAAGCAAACCGATAAGCATAAGCAGGGTTAAACTAAATATTTTTGGTTTCATTGCTTTGTTCCTTTTTCATCTCGTTAAACTGTTCAATTACATTTAATTGCTGATTCAGTACCTCGGTTTGTATTTGCAAATTCCGGATCATTGCACGTAAAACACGTTCCTGGTTAGGACTGGTGGCTAAATCATTGTTTAGTTTTTTATAGGTCGAATCCATTTTAGCTATCTCGGCGCTGAACTCCCTGTATAGCTGCGGATCATTTTTAGATGCTGTTTTAAGTTGGGTAAGCTTGGTTTCAACCAATGATGCCAGGTGTACCTGCTGCTGCGCGTACTCGGGGTTAATAGCGGCCAGGTCTACCCCTTTGCTGCCTTTTTGGCTTTGTAAATACAAACCGAACCCTATACCCATCACGATGATTACGGAGGCGGCCACTTTGAGCACAAAGCCCAGCGAAAAAGTTTTTGCTTCGCGCTTTTGGGTTTTCTGCTTGTCCTCCTCGTCTAAAAAATTGAGTTGCGCCTCAATCTTTCCCCATAAATCGGCCGATGGTTCTATCTCGTTAAATTCCTCTTTGTTGTTATGAATGAAATCTTCAAATCGCTTGCTCATGATACTGTTCCTTTCCTGTTTAAAATTTCAATTAACTTCCTTTTAGCTCTCAAAAACTGTGTTCTTGAAGTGTTTTCTGATATGTTCAATATTTGGCCTATTTCTTCGTGATCGTAACCTTCAAGCAGGTACAATGATAGTACAACGCGGTAACCATCGGGCAGTAACTTCATGCCTTCTTTTACCCGGGCTACCTGGTATTGCAGGTCCCCATCGTCCCAGCCCTCATCGTCGGCGATGTTTTCCAGGTGACCGTCTTCCAGCTCAACCAGTTCCAGTTTGCGTTTGCGCAGCATATTGATGGAGCGGTTCACCACAATCTGCTTCAGCCAGAGGCCGAAGGTGGTATCCTGCCTGAAATCCTTGAGCTTGGCAAAGGCATCCACAAAGGCCTCCTGCAAAACATCTTCCGCCTCGGCAATATCGCCCACGATCCTGAAGGCCACGTTCAGCATAGCTTTCGAATACAGGCGATAGAGTTCGTAACAGGCTTTTTTGCTGCCCTGCTTACACTCAACTACCAGGTTGTAATGTTTATCAATATATAACGCTTCCAAATTGTGACCAGCTTCAGGTTAATAGACGCAGGGTATTTTACAACGTTGCACGTATGCAGGAAAATAATTTCGGATGTGTAGATGATGCTTTTTGATTCTAATATGCAAATTCCGATAACAGAAAATTAAAATTCCTCAATAAATGTAATTCATATGCACATCCGCATCTCATCTATATATCACCGCCTTTATGATGTTTCTGCCATGGCAATAAGGAATAATTTAACACAAGGCAATTATTCTTTCCTTTTCAAAAACATATACTTAGCCAGTTTTTTTAATATGTAACCATCACGCTTCACGTGTCCGAGAGGTTTTTGTCGTCCGTGTTGTCAAAACTTCCCTATACCAATCTGTTGTGAACTGTAAAAGCCGGTATGTCCGCTAAAAAGGTACGCAGTGATACAGGCTACCGCCAAAAGCAACGCGTACTCCGCGTCAAACAATTCGATCCCCATAAAAGTACAGGCCAGGGGGTATTAGTGGCGCCTGAAAAAATGCTATAAAAACTAAAGCAACGAACAGGCTTACCGTTGCGTTGAACAACGCGGCCAATGTGTTACCAAATGTAGCAACGAAATAAAAAAGCGGGGTAATTCTGAGAATGCATTAAAACAGTTTCGGAAATCAAAATGGAATATGATCTTGTTTTCAAATGATATTAGTCATTTCAAGGATTTTAGGACTGACTCTGCTTCTTAGAGCCTGTTTAAAAATGGAAGTAATTTTAATCGGGCTGAACTAAAATATTGAATCTCATCAAACTCGAAAAGAAAATTATAATTACCTCCAAAATAGGCATCAGACTGTAAAGATTAAGAGCCTGTTTAAAAACAGATAAATAAAATTGTTATGTGTTGAAAAGTGGATAAAAAGGGAATCGCCGATCGGTCAAATAAATGCTAATTGTGAATAACGACAAACGCAATTAGTAT
>NZ_QGHA01000035.1 GCF_003148845.1 Mucilaginibacter oryzae
AAGCGGGATTGATAGCTCATATGCTTAAGTTGCAGGGCGGGAGTTTTTCGTTGATTCCGAGAGTGCCGGAGGGGGAGAGCTATCGCTTGTCATCGTCCCAACGCCGGATGTGGGTGCTGAGTCAATTTTCGGAGGGGAACCTTGCGTACAATAGCCCGGGCATTTATATATTCGAGGGGGTAGTTGACCCTGAAGGTATCCAGTATAGTTTTGATAAGCTGATCTCCCGGCACGAGATATTGCGAACGGTTTTCAGGGAGGATGCAGAAGGTGAGGTACGTCAATATATCCGTGATGCGGACGCTACAGGTTTCAGGCTGGCGTATCATGATCTGAGTTTGTTGCCGGATGCTGACCGGGTGGCAGAGGAGAGGGGCCTTGTAATGAAGGAGTATACCGCCCCGTTCGATTTGTCAGCGGGGCCTTTACTTCGTTCCGGGCTGTACAAGCTGGGTACGGGGCGGTGGCTATTCATGTATACAATGCATCACATTATCAGTGATGGGTGGTCTATGGATATACTGATCAGGGAGTTGCTGCAGTTCTACAATAATTTTCAGACAGGAGAAAAGCGGGAGCCGGAAGCTTTATCCATTCAGTTCCGCGATTATGCAGAATGGGAACATTCTCAGCTTATGGAGGGGGCGTTTTCGGAACACCGAGCTTACTGGCTGTCACAGTTGTCAGGTCCTCTGCCGGTGCTGGAGCTACCCTCTGACCGTCCCCGTCCGGCAATAAAGACATACAACGGAGGTATCGTTACAGGAGTTGTCAATATAGAGTTGACGGAAAAGCTAAAATCGTTAAGCCAGGAACGTGGCGGGACTCTTTTTATGGGTTTGCTTGCTGTAATGAACGTTTTGCTCTATCGTTATTCGGGGCAGATGGATATCGTCATCGGAAGCCCGATAGCGGGTCGGGAACATATTAACCTGGAAGATCAGATAGGTTTTTATGTTAATACGCTGGCCCTTCGTACGCGGTTAGATGGTGATCAAGGCTTTTCAGCGTTGTTGGAGGCGGTAAAAGAAGTAACGCTTGGCGCGTATGAGCATCAGGTATATCCTTTTGATGCATTAGTAAATGAACTGGACCTGAAGCGGGATACGAGCCGGAGTGCATTGTTCGATGTGATGGTAGTATTACAGAACAATGTGGTAAATGAGAAGCCGCAGGATTTTGGATCGCTGGTAATAAGTAACTATAACGAGGCAGAGAACCCGACCAGCAAGTTCGATCTTCTTTTCAACTTTGTCGAGCAGCAGAATGGCTTGCATACGAGTATAGAATACAACAGTGACCTATATGACCGGGCGACGATCACGCGTATGCTGGGCCACCTTGAGCAATTGCTGGAATCAGTAGTAGCGGACAACAGTATGCCGCTGAAGTTGCTGGCCTATCTTACCGGCGATGAAAAAGAGCAGGTATTGAACGGGTTTAATGAGACTTCGGTTGCGTATGATCGGAGCAGAACTGTGATAGACCTGTTCGAAGACCAGGTTATAAAGACCCCGGAGGCAATTGCAGTAGTTTGTGGGGGTGAGCAACTGACGTACCGCCAGTTGAGCGATCGGTCAGAGCGCTTGGCGGGCTACCTGCAGCAGGGCGGTTTGAAAGCCGGAGATTCCGTAGGCGTTCTTTTGGAGCGCTCGGTGTGGTCAGTGATCAGTATGATCGGGGTAATGAAAGCAGGGTGCACGTATGTCCCTGTCGACAATTCGCTTCCGGTATCCCGTATAACGTATATGTTAAGGGCAAGTGGCACCGTTGCGGTGCTTACCGATCTGCCGGTGCTTAATCTGGCTGTTGAGGCGGATATCCGTGTTATCCATATAGAGGAGCTCAACTCAGCACCAGCAGCAACAGTTGTGCGTCCGGAAGCAGGATCGAGCTCATTTATCATTTATACATCGGGTTCAACAGGCGATCCTAAAGGTGTTGAACAGACACACCTGATGTTATATAACCTGATCATGTGGGATATCAACAGGTCGGGTCTGTCAGCGAGTGAGAAGCATCTGCAGTTTTCATCATACAGTTTCGACTCCTCACTGCATGACGCCTACTTTGTATTAGCGACCGGAGGGGAACTTCATATTGTGCCGGAAGTTCTTCGCAGGGATCTGCATGCGTTGAAAGATTATATTATCAGTAGCGGGATAACAACCGTTTCTATGCCTTATGCGGCATTAAAGGCGATGTTCAGCGAGCCGGATGCGATTTCCTTTGAAGGGCACCGCATCCGGGAGATCATCTCCACAGGCGAACAGCTGTATATCAGCGGCGGTCTTCGCCATTTTCTGCTTTCAAATCCACAGGTAACGATCTACAACTTTTACGGTCCATCGGAGAGCCATGTTGTTACCGGGGTAAGCTATAGCAGCAGTCTTGGGGCGATTCCGGAAAAGTCGACGATAGGTAAACCCATTGATAATACTTATATCTATATTCTCGACGGGCAGTTGCAGCCCTCGGGGATCGGTGTTCCTGCAGAGGTTTATATAGGGGGATGGAACCTGGCGCGCGGGTATCGCGGCGCTCCTGAACTTACTTCGGAGAAATTCATACCGGATCCTTATCGTGCTGGTTCGTTGATTTACCGGAGCGGGGATATCGGAAAGTGGTTACCGGATGG
>NZ_QGHA01000036.1 GCF_003148845.1 Mucilaginibacter oryzae
AGGCGCTGCCGGAACTGCGGCTTCAATACCGGGACTTTTCGGAATGGCAGAACCGGGAGTTGTCAGGCCCCCGGATGTCGGATCAGCGTTCGTACTGGCAGGACCGTTTCTCGGACGGGGTTCCCCGGTTGAACCTTCCCGGGGATCGTTTGCGGCCGGAAGTATTTACGTTTACGGGGGGGCTTCATAGCTTTTTGCTTTCGTCGGAGTTGACCTCGCTTCTTCAGTCATTCAATCTTCAGCATGGGGGCACGCTTCAGATGAGTTTGCTTACGGTATTGAATGTGCTGTTTCACAAGTATACGGGTCAGGAAGACATCGTGATCGGTTGCGGTATAGCAGGGCGCCGTCATTCGGACCTGGAACCGATCGTAGGGATGTTTGTAAACTCTCTGGCAATGCGGAATTACCCATCCCGGGAGAAGACATTTCTTAGCTTTTATAAGGAAGTGGTAGGATCGAGCCTGGAAGCATATGAACACCAGGAGATGCAGTTCGAGGACCTGGTGGATATGCTGAAGATAGAGCGGGACGCATCCCGTAACCCGATATTCGATGTGGCGCTTGTAGTTCAGAACTATGAGCGGAAACTGGTAGATGTATCTGTATTGCTGGAGGATGGAGATGAACTGTTACCGTATGATCTGGGGATCAGCCAGGATACCTCGAAATTCGATATGACATGGTTTGTGACGGAATCAGGAGGAGAGATATCTGTAGGGATAGAATATTATGCGTCAGTGTATGACCGGTCAACGATCATCCGAATGTCGGAACATTTCCTGCATTTGCTGGAGAGCGTGCTTCGTTTACCGGACTTGCTGATCGGCAGCATCCGGCTGCCGGATGCGTCAGAAGAGTCGTTATTATTGTCAGAATATGTAAGCGGGCGGACGAGCGCTTATCCATTGGACCGTACGCTTGATGAGCTGTTTAGGCAGCAGTGTGTGTCGGCCCCTTTATATACAGCAGTAACGGATGAGTCATGCTCGCTAAGCTATAAGGAGTTAGATGAACGGAGCAATCAACTGGCACGTTTTCTTATAGAATCTTTATCAGTTCAACCGGAAAGCCGGATCGGGCTTCTTCAGTCCCGTTCGTGCTCGGGGGTTGTATCGATGCTGGGTGTGCTGAAAGCGGGTTGTGCGTACGTTCCTCTTGACAGCGATTATCCGGAAGAGCGTTTATTATATATGCTTCAGGATGCGGGGGTATCGGTATTGCTGACGGAGCGTGTGCAGATCGAATATGGAAACCGTCTTCAATGGCGTAGTTCAGTGGACCACGTTGTATGTATAGACAGCGTGGATTATTACGCGGAACGCGGGGTGTCAGAGAATGAACTGATGCGAAAAGATCTTTGGGATCACGTAGGAGAGACCTCGACGGACGCGATATCCGGGGGCGGCTGGATGAGCAGTTATACGGGTTCCTATCTGAGCGAGGCAGAGATGGGTGAGTACAGTGAGAACGTTTACCTGAAGCTTCGTCCTTACCTGTCCAAAGAGACGCGTGTGCTGGAGATCGGTTGTTCTTCCGGCCTGACGATGTTACGCCTGGCGGGGGATGTGGGTTATTACCATGGTACAGATCTGTCTGACCGGATCCTGTCGAAGACCCTGTCGGGGGTTGCCTCGTCAGGATATACTAATATCGTGCTGGAGTGCGTTCCTGCCGATCGTATCGGAGGGATCGCTGCGGGGGATTTTGACATCGTGATCATCAATAGCGTGATCCAGGCGTTTAACGGTCATAACTATCTTCGGGATGTAGTGGAGCAGGCGATCGGAAAGCTGAAGGACAAGGGTTTGTTATTCGTCGGAGACATTATGGACGAAGACCGCCGTGAAGCGCTGATCAGCGACCTTCGTGCATTTCGTCAGGGGCATTCGGGTTCGGATTACCGGACCAAGACAGACTGGTCATCAGAGTTATTTGTAGGTCGTTCATATTGGGAAGACCTGAAGTCCTCCGGGATCGGGATCACGTCAGGGGAATACAGCGAAAAGATCCATACGATCAGCAATGAACTGACAGCTTACCGTTACGACGCGCTGCTATGGGTAGATAAACAAAACAAGTCACTGGTGCCGGAAAGGCATAAATATCAGCATGACCAGGGAGCTATCGGGCAATATTCGTCAGCTGCGGTAAGCGGTTATTCCCGCCCATCCGGCCTTGCATATGTGATCTACACCTCCGGATCAACCGGGCAGCCCAAGGGTGTAATGATCGAACACCGAAATGTGATCAA
>NZ_QGHA01000037.1 GCF_003148845.1 Mucilaginibacter oryzae
CAACTTATAAAAACACACAACTGTCAGATCAAATAGTGGCTATTACAGCTAATTCATGAGCGTTAAACCGCCCGCCTGCGTTTGCCTGTCTCCATGATTTTTTGTACTCCGAAACGATACTGGCCTGGTTTGCGATAATGTCCGCGATCCGTCCGTACTTTCTGATTCCGGGGCTTACAGCCAGCAGGCCGTTCAGGAATGCAGAATGCAGGTTGAAATTACCTTCCGAAATGTCCTTAACCGCACCATAACCCTGGGTAAGGATGGCATAACCCGTCTGCATGTCCGATAGAATTGCTTTGAACTGCGTTAGCTTTTCGATATCTAATATCAATTACTGCGTATCCTGCGCGGTTGAGGTTTGGGCCTTTGAAGGCTGAAAAGCCACACTGCAAAGAATGATGCACAAGACGAGTACAGCCCAAACCTTACGAGGGCTTCGTAGCCATTTATTTAACTTTATAATACCTCCTTAGCGTTTCCACTTCATGATTGTCTTGTTGTCGCTGTGCACATAAGAGTTGAACTTTCCTGCAGAAAAAGCAGGTAAAAACATATTTATCCTTTATGGACGCGCTGATCCGCTGCAACCGGTTTATGCGCTCATCATCGCCTATCTGAAGTTCTCCGTTCGTAAGGACACTTTGCAGGTCGTCGAGGTCGCTGTTAAGCTGTGTGATGAGATTTTGACTCACTTCAGCAACATAGGCCTGTTCATTATCGGCCAAACCATCGAGGCTCCGGATGGCGTTCAACTGACTGATAATACTTTGTTGCTCTGCCTGTATTGCCGAAAGGTTCGCGCTGTTCCTGACTTCCGGTTTAACCTCGGACAGGGATTGATAGTAACCCTGATGCAGGCCAAACTCACCATTCTTAAATCCCGCGATAGCGTTCCACTCGCTTTTCAGCATATCATATCCTTGCCTTAACGAAAGTTCTTCTGCTTTCAAAGCAGCGATTTGCTGTTCCAGGTATTTGATCTGCGTTTTCTTTTGGTGAACCACTCGTCCCAGCTTTGCGCATGTGTTAGCTGAAAGCTAAACGCAAAAAGCATAAAGCAAAACAGAAAGCGCACACAAGCTTTTGGCGCTATGTTTTCGGCTTTTTGCTTAATTGATTCCATAATACTTTTTGATGGTTATTACTTCATTTTCATCCTTTGCCCTTTGGATGCTCAGGATCGCGTTTTGGTTATTGAACTGTTGCAGGTCATTATAATTGGAATCCATGTGTTCGGCCGCCTTGTTGATCAGTTCCATACGTGAAGCATCAGGCATTTGGGTTTTGCCGGAGTGAATGACATCAAGGATCTGGTCAAGGTCTGTTACACTTGCTTCCAGGATACCGGAATAGACCCTTGTCATGTAGCTCAGCTCATCCGCGGTGAAATGCCGGTCATTCTTTAACAGGCCCCATGTGTGGGTATAAACATTAACCAGGGCTGCCTGCTTCTGCGTGAGTTCGGCAATTTTGGAATAGTAGGCAATAGCTGATTTGATGTCCCATAACTCCTGGTAGTATTGGCCGAAGAGATCTTTTTGTTTGGATGACCAGTCGGATATCTCCGTTAGCTTTAGTTTCGACAATTGGTTTTCAAGTGCTTTTTGCGCGTTTTGCAGCCAGATCGTTTTATTCTGCATGCTTTGTATTTTCAGGTCGATTGCCCGGATTACGCGCCCGACGGTCGATGAAATCACTGATCCGACAACGGTCTGCGCATCGGCCCCTTTAGGAATAGTGACGAAGATGGTAATGGCCGAAATCGGCAGGATCACCATGTATTTTTTTAATGCGTTCATATCGCTTTCTTCTGGATTTTGCATAAAAGGCCCCCTTACCCCCAGGGAAATCGCTTTTAACTTTTTTATCATTTAGATAAGGAGTATATTTATGGTATAAATGATTAAGGTCAAAAAAATGACCTTTTCAAATTCC
>NZ_QGHA01000038.1 GCF_003148845.1 Mucilaginibacter oryzae
GAACATTCGTGTTTCTGACTAATAATATGGAAATCACCGCAGCACAGGTAGCACTACTTTACAAAAATCGCTGGCAAATAGAGTTATTCTTTAAACCCAGATTACGCAATAGAAGATTTGAAAGGCAAGATAAAAGTTTTAGTCTGATCCCATAGTCCCTCGAACCATTGTCTTCGTTTAAGATTTAGCGCGAGTTTTAGGACGTATTGTTCGTTTACTTTTTCAAAATAAGCACCGATAGCGAGCGTTTTGTAGCGTATTGTCGAGAGTGTTTGTTGGGATTTTCCCTGCAGGATAAACTGTCGAAAAAGTGCCATTAGATTGTAAGCCAGCATAGCAAACATCAATGCGGCTTCGGTGCCATAGAATCCTTTGAGATTAAAGCTGTCAAAGCCGAAATCATATTTAAGTTCTTTAATTCGGTTTTCGGCACCCCCCCCCGCCCCCGGTATAGACGCCAGACTTCAGTAGCAGCGAGTTTGAGGCTGGTTACATAGGCTGTATAGCGGTATTGCTGATATACTTCTTCGTTTTCAAACAGGCGTAATGTTTTGCCAGGCGCCTTGGGTCGTTCTTTGATCAACTGTCTGTACGATAACCACTCTGCGCGGTTTACCCCATTCAGCGGCCTGATACATCGTTTCAGTTACCTCAATGCCATTATCAATTGTCACCCAAGCCTGTTGTTGCGATATAAGGTATTGTATCGGATGATAAAATCTGGCGGCAACCACATAGTCTAATTGCCTTTGTTCCAGATAATCAAAAATCTCTTTACGATGAAAACCACTATCCAACCTAACCAGGCTCACCGTCTTGTTTTTCAGTTTGTTCAAGGTATCTTCTAAAAACGACAGGAAGTTATTGGCCGCTCCGGTATCTCCGCTACGAAGCCACATATTGGCCACAAGCTTCACATCTGATACAAAAGCGATAAGCGGATGGTGTGAATTGCGTCCGGGCTTCTGCGGATTATACCCTTTTTTGCTCCCTTCCTGGCTGCCATATCGCGTAATGACAGAAGAATCAAAGTCGAGCGTGAAGTTGTTAAACTTAACATTATCGAATAACCATGAATAAAAATAGTCACCAACACGCTGGTTGGAGGCATGGGTGAATTTGGAAAAAAATCGTTTATAGGTATCCTGTCCGGGAGCTGTTCGCCACCCGAAGATTTTACTCAGCGCCAGATCATGGCGAGTTACTTCGGTATGCAAAAAACGATTGGCGCCACACCAAATACTGGCAATAAAACCTTCAATGATGGTAACAGGATCGTAACCCCGGTTTGAACCGGGCCGAGGCAAATCCTCCTGCTGCTCTATCGCTTGTCGAAATCCTATTTTATCCAACATCTGACGCAGAAATAACATCCCGCCCCAGGGAGTGACTTCCTTATCTGTATACCTAATTTCGAAATCCATACGCTAATTTAATCTATTGCTACGCATTAGAAAATCCCATTGCGTAATTCAGGTTTAAGGGAAGGTTTTTTAGGGAAGAAATGGTAAGCGCAAAGCACGCCCAT
>NZ_QGHA01000039.1 GCF_003148845.1 Mucilaginibacter oryzae
GGAATTTGAAAAGGTCATTTTTTTGACCTTAATCATTTATACCATAAATATACTCCTTATCTAAATGATAAAAAAGTTAAAAGCGATTTCCCTGGATTGATGCAAAAATATTTTGCATCAATCAAAATGGTTTTTATATTTGCACTCCCAAACGGGAGGAGTGGTAGTTCAGCCGGTTAGAATACATGCCTGTCACGCATGGGGTCGCGGGTTCGAGTCCCGTCCATTCCGCTAAGAAGGTGTCAAAACCCACCGAAAGCGCTTAAATCAATGATTTAGGCGCTTTTTTTATGTCAAAAGCGCTCGTTTCAGACTAAGTTTGGATCAAGCAGAATTCTTGTGGGGGAAAAAAAAATATTTGATTTGTGGAAATACTAATCAACACGCGTTCCCTTGTCATCATCCTACGAAACCCTCGTCCGTTTAATATTACCAGAAGGTATTTTAGAATACTTTGAACTTACAGATGTCCGGTCATCCGGAAACGGGCAACTGAATATTTACCTGGAGGAAAAGAACCTTGCTCCATCCGGTTATGATAAATCACAATTAGAATCGAAAGGCTTTCTACCGGAAACAGCTATTCAGGATTTTCCTATACGGGGACATAAAGTAGCATTATGTATTAAAAGGCGCAGATGGGAAGTAAAAGCAAGCGGTGAGATTATCACAAGAGACTGGGATTTAGTAAGAAAAGGTGCGCGGATGACAACAGAGTTCGGCACTTTTTTAAAAGGAATATTTGGATAATCACCCGATCAGCAGTCATTTATTAGGTAGATTATACCAGGTTGATGGCAAGCAGCTCGGCCAGCAATATAAAGACCACCTGAGTGACTTTCACAGCTGGGATCAAAAGGAACATGCAGAAGATTGGATGCTTTTCGCAGATAATATAGGCCCGTATCTAAGTATAGATGAAACGGCTTTAAGCAATGGCGAACTCTACACTATTGTTACCAACAAAGAAGCTAAAGGGAATAAAAGAGCGATAGTAGCGATGATCAAAGGCACGGGGGCTGAGCAGATCATTACGGTGCTGGAGAAAATCAGCCTAAGATCAAGGAATAAGGTAAAAGAAGTAACTATGGACATGGCGGCTAACATGATCAAAGCTATCCGCAGGTGTTTTAGTAATGCTGTACGTGTCGTGGACAGGTTCCATGTACAAAAGCTGGCTTATGATGCTGTGCAGGAAGCAAGAATAAAGTATCGTTGGGAAGCGCTTGATGCAGAAAGTAAGTTGATTGAAGAATCAAGAAGAAACAAACAATCCTATCAGCCAGATGAGATAGTCACAATTTAATCTGACAATTACGATTAATTAACGCACGTAATAGAGATTAGCATTATGACAATCCAAGCAAAGATCATCAAAAACA
>NZ_QGHA01000040.1 GCF_003148845.1 Mucilaginibacter oryzae
TCATACCACCGGGCAAGTTTTGTTAACCCGACACCTTTGTCTTGAGTTTTTGAAAAGATATGAGAAAGTTTTCTGCTTAATCGATAGGCTTTTTCCAGTTCCGGATAGCGGGCGAAGAGTATTTCCGACCTTTGTAGCTGCGAGGGTGTCCACTTGCCTTCATCTTTGAAAAGCAGGTGTCTGCTACGGGCCAGAAGCTGTTTAAGGCTATCCCCATTTTCAAGGATTTCCGGCAGGTATGGCTGCCCGGCTTCCTTAGCCAACTCAATTTCTTTACTTTCCTGATCTATAGCCTCCCAGCGGTAGGCTATTCTCAATTCCTGAACCGCATCCCCGGCTAACTGCTGAACGTGAAACCTGTCCGACACCAGTTGAGCCATAGGAAATGAGCGGCGTACAATACGTTCCATGGTTGGAGCCAGATCTAAAGTAACCTCCTGTACCTGCTTGCGGAGCCGATAAGGGATACGTTGTAGTATTCCGGTAACCCGATCACTCACCGTTCCTTTGACTACTGCGATCAACGCACCTTTTTTTCCGCACGCTGCCTTATTGGTTAATACAGTATATAATTCTCCCTGGGACAGGCAAACCTCGTCTAAACTTAGGTGCGGACCTATATTCTCCGGGAAAAGTATCCAGTCTTGTGCATGCTCAAGCTGATCCCAATTCATAAACCCGCTTAGGTGCCTGATGTACTGCTCCTGCAGGCGTTTGCCATCCAACTGAAAAAACTCACCTATAAGCTTACAGCTTATAGGATAATTATCGATTAAATTCTTTTAAAAAAGCAGCGAACTCCGCTGTTAAACGTGTGCCTTCTGCAACCGAATCCCAGGAACTGTAAACGGTATCTCCGGTCGTATGGTCACACCATTTCCGCCGTCTTAAATGCAGGAAACATGCTTTGCCCCGAAGCGGAAAATCGCGTAATGTAACCTGATCAACAAATCCTTTGGATTCCAGTTTGTGACCCTCATACTCACCCGGGGGACGGTTTCGCTGGTCAAGATATAAATGATAGCCATCAGTTTGTTGCTCGATACGGATAAGTTCGAATTGTTCTACAAGATTTGAGGGTAGCAGCAGTTTTAATAGTTCGGTTTCCAAGATTATCTTTTAAGCTAACTAAACTATCAAAATATCTACAGCCCCCCAACTTTTTTGCTTGATCC
>NZ_QGHA01000041.1 GCF_003148845.1 Mucilaginibacter oryzae
ATATAACAAAATATGCTTACTTATTGAAATTCAGATAGTTAAAATAAAAACTATTCGGCGATTGTTTTCTTCTCTTATCCCGAACTCACGTTAAACTCACCGTTCCTTTGACTACGGCGATCAACGCACCTTTTTTCCGCGGGCTGCTTTATTGGTTCATACAGTATATAATTCCCCCTGGGACAGGCAAACCTCATCTAAGCTTAAATGCGGTCCTATATTCTCCGGGAAAAGAATCCAATCTTGTGCATGTTCCCGCTATTCCCAGTTCATAAAGCCGCTTAAGTGCCTGATATATTGCTCCTGCAGGCGTTTGCCGTCTAACTGAAACAGTGTTCCCAAAAACTTACAGCTTAAAGGATGATTATCAATTAAATCCTTTTAAAAAAGCAGCGAACTCCGCCGTTAAACGCGTGCCTTCTGCAACCGAATCCCACAAACTGTAAACGGTACCTCCTGTAGTATGATCATGTCATTTTCGCCGCCTTAGGTGAAGAAAACAAGTTCTGCCCCTAAGCGGAAAATCCCGTAGTGTAACCTGATCAACAAATCCTTTGGATTCCAGTTTGTGCCTCTCATACTCACGCGGGGGAGGTTTCGCTGGTCAAGAAATAAATGATAGCCATCAGCCTGTGGCTCAATACGGATCAGTTCAAATTGCTCAACAAGAGTAAAGGGAAGTAGCAGCTTTAATAGTTCGGTCTCCAAGATTATCTTTTAATCCCCTAAGCTATTAATATTTATCATCCCCCCCAGCTTTTCTGCTTGATCCCGAATTACTCAACAGAATTATGATTTCGGATGAATATTTCGGTGTCGGCCAAAAACAAAAAACCCTTCAAATGATATCATTTGAAGGGTTTAGCTCAATTTTGACATTGTTTTTTGCGGAATGGACGGGACATGAACTATGTTCGCTGATCGCTCATTTTCAATATTTTAACGTGAGTTCGGGATAAGAGAAGAAAACAATCGCCGAATAGTTTTTATTTTAACTATCTGAATTTCAATAAGTAAGCATATTTTGTTATAT